>NZ_BMSX01000011.1 GCF_014649375.1 Streptomyces aurantiogriseus | reverse complement strand
GTAGCGGTCGCAGAGGTCGCGACCGGTGGCGAGCTGGTCGTCGACGGAGTCTCCTGCGCCGGCTATGCCCTTGAACACGTTTTCGCTGTTGCGGCCGTAGAGGTAGGCCTCGAAGTGCACGCCGGGGATGACGAGGTGGAGGTATTCGGGCGCGTAGGGCATGGGGGCATGTTACCGAAATCCTGTGTCCCTAACCGCCTTTGTCTCCCCAGAGGTACCAGGTGTTGGACGTCAGGGACTTCACCACCGTCGGCGCCTCGGTGCCGCCGTGCGCGGCCGCGGTGCTGAAGGGGGTGAAGCTGCCCGGGGCGAGGGTGGTGGAGCGCGCGCCGACGAGCGTCTGGTCCTTCTTGAAGTAGAGGTAGTTGACTCCGTTGACGCCCACGGTCAGATTGCCGTCGATCACGTCGTAGCCGGGGTCGAAGAAGACCTGCGGTGCGGAGACGGTGACGAAGTCGGTGGTGTAGTTCACCATGATCACGTTGTGGCCGCTGGCGTTGACCGACGAGTAGAGGATCCCGTACTGGCCGCGGCCGGCGTCCCAGAAGGCCTCCGGCGCCCAGCTGTGGGTGACCATGTCGTGCAGCTTGAGGCGGTGGTAGCCGGTGAAGGTGCGCAGGTCGGCCGAGTTCCAGACGTGGATGTACTGGCTGTTGTAGCTCCAGTCGGTGCCCTTGAGGTCGGTGGCGAGCACCACGAAGGTGCCGTCCTGCTTGCGCAGGATGAACGGATCGCGCAGACCGCCGGCGCCTTCGGTGGGCGTGACCACGGGGTTGTTCTGGTTCAGCGGCATCCAGCGCAGCCCGTCCGTGCTGACGGCCAGGTGGAGGCCGTAGTCGGTGCCGAGGCCGAGGCTGGTCGACTCGGTGAAGTAGGCCATCACATACGCCGAGTCCGCCGCGTGGGCGGCCGAGGTGCCGAGGGTCAGGGCCAGGGGGACGGAGGCTGCCGCGCCGAGGACGAGACGGCGGGACGGGTTGGGGGTCATGTGCTCTCCACGGGGTGCGGGGGCCGTTGGGCGCATGGAGGAGTGAGGGAGGCGTCCGAAGTGTCGGTATATCGAACGCAGTTCGGTGAACCGATCAGAAGGTAGGGGCCCGAGGGGAACAGGTCAATCACTGGGACACGCTTGGCGGTTTTCCGCCTTCAACCTGTACGTGGCCCGAGGGAAAATCCGGCGATCTGCTCAGCGCACCGGGCTAGTCTCGGCGGCCGTGAACAGGAGACGGCAGAAGAAACTGACGAAGCGGCTCGTCGCGGCGGCGATGTTCGGCGAAGGCCGGGATGTCGACGCGCTGCTGCGTGCCGGCGCCGATCCGGGAAAGGCCGACACCGACGGCCGCACTCCGCTGTACGCGGCCTGTGTCCAAGGCGCCGCGGACACCGCCCGCCGCCTGCTCGGGGCCGGCGCGCCGCCCGACGCGGAGAGCGGCGGCCTCGGCTCGGAGGGCACCCCCCTGTGCGCGGCCGCCTGTTGGGGCTACACCGAGACGGTCCGCACCCTGCTCGACCACGGCGCCGACCCCGACCTCCGGGAGGACCACGGCACCGGGTTGACTCCACTGGAGTGGGCGACCGCGGGACCGCACCCGGAGACGGTCGCCGTGCTGCGCGCCGCGGGAGCCCGCTGAGGAGGTCGACGAGGTGTCGGGGGCGGGGCGAACCGGCGGCCGGGGCGACGATATTTCGGGGGCGGGGGAACCGGCGGCCGGGGCCCGGAATCAGCGTGCCGGGCTCGGCCGGGGCTCGACGTCCGCGATCAGCCGGTCGATCAGCGCGATCAGTACGTCCCGGCACGACTCCCGCTCCCGCGCGTCGCACAGCAGCACCGGAACGTCCGCCGGCAGCGCCAGCGACTCCCTGATCTCCTCCGCCGGGTAAGGGTGCAGTCCGTGGAAGCCGTTGACCCCGACCACGAACGGGATGCTCCGGCGCTCGAAGAAGTCGATCGCGGCGAAGCTGGACTCCGGCCTGCGCACGTCGACCAGGACCACCGCGCCCAGGGCACCGATGGCCAGGTCGTTCCACATGAACCAGAACCGCTGCTGCCCCGGGGTGCCGAAGAGATACAGCACCAGGTCGTCGGCGATGGTGATCCGGCCGAAGTCGAGGGCCACGGTGGTGGACCGTTTCTCCTCGATGCCCTTCAGGTCGTCGATGTCCAGCCCGGCGACGGTCAGCGGCTCCTCCGTGCGCAGCGGCGCGATCTCACTGACCGAGCCGACCATGGTGGTCTTGCCGACGCCGAAGCCGCCCGCGATGAGGATCTTCACCGTGTCGGGCGCCGCGACCGTCCCGTCGGTGGGATCAGATCCGGCCAAGGCCGTCCCTCACTTTCTGCAGCAGGTCCAGGTCCAGGTCCCCGGTGGCGGTGACGGGACGCGGCGGCCGGGCCGTGATCAGGCCCGCCTCCAGCAGATCGCAGAGCATGATGACGACCACGCTCACCGGCAGGTCCAGACGGGCCGCGAGCTCCGCCACGGCGACCGGCCGGGCGCACAGCCGCAGGATCCGGGCGTGCTCCGGCTGCGGCCGCGCGGCCCGCTCGGGCGGTGGGTCCACCGTGGTCACCGTCGTGATGAGTGTGAAGTCGGCGCGGCTGGGCCGGGTCCGCCCACCGGTCAGGGCGAAGGGCCGGACGAGCCGGCCCGCTTCGTCGCCTCCGCTCACCTCACCCGCCGTGGGTGCGCACGGCGGGACCGACACCGGTCCGCGGCGCCGCGCTGAGGTGCTCGCCGATCTTCTTCACCAGCATGTTCATCTGGTACGCCACCACGCCGACGTCCGCGTTCGAGCCGGCCAGCACGACGAGATGGGCCCCCGGGCCCGCCGAGGTGAGGATCAGGTAGCTCTTGGCCATCTCGATGAGCGCCTGGCGCACCGGGCCGCCGCGGAAGTCCATGCTGACGCCCTTGCTGAGGCTCATCAGGCCGGACGCGGTCGCCGCCAGCCGTTCGGCGTCCTCCCGTGTGAACCCGGTGGACTTGCTGACCACCAGCCCGTCCTCGGAGAGCACGACGGCCTGGTTCACGTCGGCGACCCGGTCCACGAGACCGGTGAGCAGCTGGTCGAGCTGGGTGTTGGTGGCGGGGGCGGAGTGTGTCATCGCGATGTCCTTCATGAGCGGTCGGCGGGCGGTGTGGTGGTCGGGGAGGTGCCCGCGGCGGTGACCGGCGGGCCGGGCGCCGACGGGGCCGACTCCTCGGGGCCGAACGGCGGCACGTCGTCGTCCTCGCGTGCCCGCAGCGTGCCGCGCTGGAAACCACCGAGGGAAGAGGCCGCGCGCTCCGCGGTGAAGTCGTCGGGGAAACCGTCTTCCTCGACGGCCCCGGGCTCCTCGCGCAACTCGGCGGCGAGGCTGGTCTGCGGCACCCGGCGGGGCAGCGGGGCGAGAGCGTGGGGGCGGGCGGACACCGCCGCACTCGACGACGTCACCGCAGCCACCCCCCGCATCCGACCACCCGCACGGTCCGCGGTGACCGGAGTGCTCGGCTCGTCTGTGGTGTTCGGGGTGTTCGGCGTGGGGGAGTCTGTGCCGGCCGGGGTGACTGGAGTGCCCGGCCCGGCCGTGGTCTTCGGCGTGGGGGCGTCTGCCCTGCCCGCGGTGACCGGTGAGTCCGGCCCGGGAGCGGACGCGTCGGGGGCGAGGGCCGACGAGGTGTCCGCGGGGGGCGGTGCGTCGGCTGCGGCGGTTGCCGTGCCGTCTGCCGCGGGCGACGCGTCGCCCGCGGAGGCCGCCGAGGCGGGCGTACCGTCGGCCGGGGCCGACGGGTCGTGCGCCGGGGTGGATCGGCGGCGTACCGGGAGGGGCGAGTTCCGTTCGGGGCCGGACCTGCTGTGTTCCGGGTCCGGGGTGGACGTGTCCCGGGCCGGGCCGGACGGCTCCCGTGCCGGGCCGGTGACGCGCCGCGCCGGGCCGGACGCCTCCCGTGCCGTGTCCGGTGTCTCCCGTGCCTTCCGCTGTTCGCCGAACGTCTCCCGTGCCGCGTCGGGCGCGGACTGCCCGGCCGGCGCGAGGTCCGCCTCCGGCGCGGGGGACACGACGGTCCCCGGCGCAGGCGAGACCCCGGCCTCCGGGGACTCGGAGGCCGGGGCCTCGCGGACCACGATGTCGTACGGAACGAGCACGATCGCGGTGGTGCCGCCGTACGGCGACGGACGCAGGGTCACGGTGATGCCGTGCCGGGTGGCCAGCCGGGCGATCACGAACATGCCCAGCCGCAGGTCGTCGGCGAGCGCCACCACGTCGAACTGCGGGGGCACCGCCAACTGCGCGTTGAACGAGGCGTAGTCCTCCTCGGACAGACCGAGGCCGCGGTCCTCGACCTCGATCGCCAGGCCCTTGGCCACCTGCGCCGCACGCACCCCGACCGGGTTCGGCGCCGGCGAGTAGGAGGTCGCGTTGTCGATGAGCTCGGCCAGCAGATGGATCACGTCCGCCACGGCGGGCGGGGCGATGGACACCTCCTCCTCGGTGTGCACCTCCACCCGCCGGTACTCGGCGACCTCCCCGACGGCGCTGCGCAGGATGTCGACCAGCGCGACCGGTTCCGACCAGCTGCGTCCGGGCCGGCCGCCGCTGATGATGACGAGGTTCTCCTCGTAGCGGCGCAACTGGCTCGCCGTGGAGTCCAGTTCGTACAGGCCCTGGAGCACCTCCGGGTCCTGGTGCTGCCGTTCCAGCGCGTCGAGCTTGCTGAGCTGGAGGTTGACCAGGTTCTGGCTCTGCCGGGCGATGCCCAGGATGACCTTCTGGAAACCGCGCCGGGTGTCGGCGAGTTCGACCGCGGTGTGCACGGCTGTGCGCTGCGCCGTGTTGAACGCCTGGGCCACCTGGCCGAGTTCGTCGCCGCCGTAGTCCAGCGGCGGGGTCGCCGAGTCCACGTCGACAGTCTCCCCCCGGTCCAGCCGGGCCACCACATCCGGGAGCCGTTCGTGCGCCAGGCTGAGCGTGGCCATCCGCAGCCCGCGCAGCCGCCGGGACAGCGAGCGGGTGATCCGCCAGGACACGCCGACGCACAGCAGCAGGGCGACAAGGCCGCCGGTACTCAGCGAGGCGGCCTTGATCAGCAGCCCGCGCGCCTCGTCCGCGCTGTTCCGGAGCAGCACCCCGGTCTGCTGCCGGATCAGTACCGAGTACTGCTCGGAGACCGCGATGAGCGCGGCGCGCCACTCCTTCTGCACGTCCGGCAGGACGATGTCGCCGTTCCCACGCTGCTTCGCCCGGGCCGCGAGCACCCTGTCCTCGACGGACTCCAGGGTCTGCCAGTCCCTGCTCTGCAGGATCCTTTCGGTCTGCGTCTTCGCCGAGCCGGTGAGCGAGGGGACGATCTGGTCCTCCACGAGCCAGCGGCGCGCGTTCACCGTCTGCGCGAACGCTGCCCACTCCTTCTCGTCCATCCGCCGCTTCGGCCCGGCCAGGGTGAGGTGCAGGTCCTCCTCGGAGACGAGTTCCGCCGCGTGCTCCAGGGCGACGAGCGGGCCGGCCTGCGAGGTGAGGTCGCCGTCGTCGACCTGGGACAGCTCCTGGAAGGCGTGGATCTGGTCGTCGATGATCGACGTGTACTGGTCCAGCGCCTGCGCCGGGGTGATGTTGGTGGGGTCGTCCACCTGGCCCCGGTAGTACTCCAGGCTGCTCACGGAGGCGACGACCGAGTACATCCGGTCCCGGACCCGGGCGGGCGCGCGCTGGATGTCGTCCGACCGGGCCACCAGCCTGGCGACCGCCGCGTCCGTCTTCTTGCGCTGTGCCTCCAGCGGGGCCCGGGAACCGGCGGGCGTGGCCAGCCACACGGCCGACAGGCTGCGCTCCTGCTGCAGCGCGAGCGTCGCCTCGGTGCCCAAGGCACCGGTCGCCCGGCTCAGTTCGGTCTGCTCGCGCAGCCGCAGCCCCTCCGAGAACATCTGGATCGTCGTCACACCCCACATCGCGGCGAGGGTGACGCTCGGCACCAGCGCCAGCAGGATCAGGGAGAGACGTATGGAGCCGAGACGGCGGCGCCGGGCACCTGTCCGTGGAGACATAGTCGTCCTAGGGGCGATCAGCGGGGCAAGCGGGGGAGGAGGATCGGGGATGGAGGCGAGGCCGGGGGGATGGGGGAGGCCGGGGATCGGGTACGGGGAGAACTGTCCGGTCAGCGGGTTCCGTTGGCGGCGAACCGGGCGACCGCGGCGACGTTGGTCTTCGTGACGAAGGCGGGGCCCGTCAGGACGGGGGCCACACCGCCGCCGCTGAGGTTGCCGTTGGTTCTGTAGAGCCAGAGCGCGTCCACGGCGAGGTAGCCCTGCAGATACGGCTGCTGGTCCACCGCGAACTGCACACTGCCGTCGCGGACGGCCCGGACCAGGTCCTTGTTGAGGTCGAAGGTGGCGACCTTGGCCTTGCTGCCCGCCTTCCCGGCCGCCTGTACCGCGGCGAGCGCGAACTGCGCGCCGTTGGTGACGACCTCGTCGATGTCGGGGTCCTGCTGGAGCGTCGCCGTCACGGCGGCGGTCGTCGCGTCCATGTCGGTCCCGTCGACGTAGAGCATCTTGGTCTCGCCGGCGAACGTCTTCTTCACGCCCGCGCAGCGCGCCTCCAGGGCGACGTTGCCCCGCTCGTGGATGACGCACAGCGCGTGCTTGGCGCCGAGGGCGTCGAGTTTGTCGCCGACGGCGCGGCCCGCGACGCTCTCGTCCTGGCCGAAGTACTCCAGGATTCCCGCGGACCGCCAGGCGTCGATACCGGAGTTGAGACCGACCACGGGTATGCCGGCCGCCCTGGCCTCGGCCACCGGGCTCTTCATCGCCTGCGGCTTGGCCAGGGTCACCGCGATGCCGTCGGCCTTGGCGCGGATCGCGTCCCGCACCAGCGCGGCCTGTCCGGCGGCGTCGGAGTCGCTCGCGTAGGTCAGGTCGACGCCGTCCTTGGCGGCCGCGGCCTCGGCGCCCCTGCGCACCAGCTCCCAGAAGGCGTCGCCCTTCGCGCCGTGGGTGACCAGGGTGACCTTGATCCGGTCACCCGACCGGCCCGCCGCGTCCGTGTCCGCGCCGGACGCCGTGGCGCCGGAGCAGCCGGCGAGGAGCAGACAGCAGGCCGCGGCCAGGGCGGTCAGGCGCGCGGATCTCAGGGAACCGGGGGAAGGGGGAGCGGGGAGGGGAGTGTTCATGGGGGGCTGCACCTCGGTGTGCGGCAGAGCAGGAGGACGGAGCGAGTGCCGCCGGAGCGAGGGGTGTGCACCGGCGAGAGGCTTTCGCTGGCTCGGAGCCAACCGTGTGTGACCGCCGGTAGTCAAGTGAACAACCACTTGGGGTGAGGTGCTGCTGCCGCATTGTGATGTGGGACGGGGCCGACCGGGCCGAAGAAGGGGATCGCCGCAGGTGAATTGAATGATCGTCAATCTCTTCGGGGGTGCAGACCACGATCGTCGACCTCTCCGGGCACGTCGCCCCCGATCGTGGACCTCTCCGGGCACGTCGCCCCCGATCGTCGGTCTCCCCGGAGCGCGCCGGCCGCCGTCCCGTACCGGCCGCGGATCAGGGCTTGCGCGCCACCGCCCCGTACATCGCGATGTCCTCGTCCCGCTCCACCACGGTGCCGGTCCCGTCGGGGTGCCACCGGTGGACCTGGACGATGCCCGGGTCGACGAGGTCGAGGCCGGTGAAGAACGCCGCCGCCTCCGCGTCGGTGCGCAGCCGCATCGGCATGCCGCGCGCCGCGTACTCCCGGGCCACCCGGCCGACCTCCTCCGGCGCGAAGTCGGCGGTGCCGATGGACATCGCCAGGTAGCTGCCCGAGGGCAGCGGGTCCAGGAGGCGGCGGACGATGCCGACGGCGTCGTGCTCGTCGAGCAGGAAGTGGACGATGGCGATCACGGTGAGCGCGACCGGACGGTCCAGGTCGAGCGTCGTACGGAACGCGGGGGCCGCCAGGATTCCCGCAGGATCCCGCATGTCCGCCTCCAGGTACGCCGTCCGGCCCTCGGGCGTGCCGGCCAGCCGGTCCCGGGAGAGGGCGAGGACGAGCGGGTCGTTGTCGACGTATACGACCCGGGAGTCGGGGGCCGCCGCCTGGGCGATCTCGTGGAGGTTGGGGGAGGTGGGGATGCCGCTGCCGATGTCGAGGAACTGGCGTATCCCCGCCTCCCGCGCGAGATGGCGCACCGCGCGGTGCATGAAGTCGCGGTTGGCCCGCATGTGCACCGGCAGGGCGGGCCACTCCCGGCACATCGCGTCCCCGGCCTCGCGATCCGCCGGGAAGTGGTCCTTGCCGCCGATGATGTAGTCGTAGATCCGTGCGGAGTGCGCCGTCTCGGTGTCGATGTCGAAGTCCATGCGGTTCAACCTTCCACCCGACGGCGGTGGTTGAAGCGCGAACCGGGAATTCCTCGGCACCGGTGCCCGCCGTCACCGGCTCAGGCCGGTTCCCCGGCCTCCGGCAACGGCATCGCCTTCTCCACCCGGGTCTCCTTGCGTCGCTGCCGCAGCCTCCGGCGCGGCTCCTGGTCGGGCAGCCAGCCGAAGGCCAGGCAGCTGCCCACGACCCCGAGGAGCAGGCCGATCATGAAGCCCCCGAGGTTCGAGGTGAGCCATGTGCCCAGGGAGAGCAGGACGCCGATGATCGAGTAGAACAGGCGCTGCGTCGGGTTGAACAGGATCAGCAGCCCGATCAGCAGCATCAGGGTCGGCAGGAGATAGCCCGCCAGACCCTGCATGCCGATGTGCAGGATCACCGGCAGCGGTGCCTTCATGGTCACCAGGATCCACGCGCCGCCCAGGGCGAGCATCAGCCCGCCCGGGAAGGGCCGGCGCCCCCGCCACTGCCGGAAGCGGTTCACTGCGGGCAGCCCTTGCTGCTGAACCTCATGTGCAGGTCCGGCAGCTTGAAGACGGCCGCGGTGGCGGCGTAGTTGTGCTGGTACAGGTCGGTGATGACGACCTTGTCCGCCTGCTGGCCGTAGACGCCCGGCAGGCCGCGGGTGTCCACCTTGTCGAAGGTGCTGGCGTCGCGGCCGATCTCGATGTTGTTGAAGGCCGCGTTGCCGGTGATCTCGTCGGAGTCGATGGCCAGGTTCTCCACGCCCACCTTCGTGCCCTTGTTGCCGGCCGTCAGGACGAGCTGGATGCCGCCGAGGTCGACGCTCTGGCACAGGTTGGTCAGCTTGCCGCTCTTCACCACCGAGGTGACGACCAGCACATCACCGCCGGTGTCGCCCTGGTTGGGGCTGTTCTCGATCATGTGGTCCAGCGTGCCGAACTGCGCGAAGCCGTCGCCTTCGAGCTTGTCGGCGGTGACCACGAACGGCATTCCGGAGATCGAGAACTGCACACCCAGCGCGCCCTGGGCGGTGAGGACCGCGAGGGTCGCGGCGGTGAGGGTCGCGGGCACCGCCATCACGGCGGCCCGGCGCAGCCGGACCCGGCCGCGTCTCTCTGCGGAACCGCTTTCCGGGTTTTCGGGGGTGTTCTCGGCGGACGGTGTGACGTCCGAGGACGAGGCCATGTCTGCTCCCATGGGCATAGTCATGCGGTTGGGCTTCGTGGCACGTTGTCCTGGCGCGGACAGCGGCTGTCGCGCACGCCTCCTCACAACTCCCGGATCTTGCAAGGGCTTGCTCGTTACGCGTCAGTAGCCAACGAGGAAGTTACCGATGGTTACAGCAAAGGGTCAAGGGAGATGTGGAAAAAGGGTGTTCGTCGTGTGCCGCCTGTGCCGCATATATCTGTCGGATCATCAACTTCCTTACAGCGCCTTGACGTTGAGTGAATCCGAGGTCTACAACTCTCGTGGCTCAGCCCGGATCCGTGGCGCCGGATCCGCAGCGCGGCGAACACGTCCGCGCGCTCCCGGACCCGGTCCGGCCGTCGGTGACCGACGGCCGGACCACCCGCCAGTACGGGACCACCGGCCCGGGCATCCAGCACGGGCCTTCACGCGCCCCGAGTCCGACCCCTCCAAGGCGCCGCCCACGGCCGCTTCCCCCCTGCCGGCCGTGTCCGACGCTCTTCCCGCTGCCGGTCCGTCACGTACGGAGAAGGCGTGACGGTCCGGTACCGGTGGACGCCGACTCGCGCCCCCCGACCCCCCACGAGCCATCAACTCCCCAGCTCTACCCCCCACTTGAGAAATGAGGCACCCGTATGCGCATCCGCTCTCTCCTCGCCGTCGCCGGTACCGCCGTCGCCCTCACCCTCCCGGCGGTCTCCCCGGCCTCCGCGGCCGACCCCGCGGTCCTGACCACGGCCAACGGCGACCTCGCCGTCGGGGACGAGGTCGTCGCGTCCCTGGCCGACGGCACGGCCGCCACGTTCTACTCCAGCGCCACCGGCACCAGCGGTGTCTCGTGCGCGTCGTCGAACTTCTCGGCGACCGTCACCGACAACCCCACCGCGCCCGGCACCGCCACCGAATCGCTCACGGCGCAGACCTTCACCAACTGCACCTCGAACGTTCTCGGTGTGCTCGGCGTCACCAGCATCACGGTCAACAACCTCCCGTACACGGCGGCCGTCTCCTCCGGCGGCGCCATCACCGTGTCGGCGCCCGCCGGCTCCAACATCCGCACGACGGTCGTCCTGCGCACCCTGCTGGGCAGCGTCAGCTGTGTCTACGAGGGTCCCAGCCTGAACGGCACCACGAGCAACACCGACAACAGCATTGCCTTCACCAACCAGCCGTTCACCAAGCTGTCCGGCTCGTCGCTGTGCTTCGCCAACGCCTACTTCACCGCCAAGTACGCCCCGGTGACGAGCGGTGGCGCGGCCGTCACCGTCAACTGATCACCGCACGGCAGGAGTTCAGCGCCGACGCAGGCGCAGGACCAGGGCGGCGCCGCCGGTGAGCACCAGCACCGCCGCGGCGCCGCCCGCCAGCATGGGCGCGGACGGCCCGGACGTCCCGGAAGCGGACGCCACCGGGCCGCTCGCGGGCGTGGCCGCGGCGGCCGAGCCGGGTGTCGTGGCAGCCGTCGGAGTCGCCGCGGCCGTGGTGGGCGTGGCCGAAACCGACGGGCCGGCGGACGGACGCCTCGGTGCCGCGGACGCCGCGGACGCGGACGGTGAGGGGGACTCAGCGGCCGCCACCTCCGGGAACACCACGTCCGAGCACGAGTAGTACGTGTCCGGCGTACTGCTGTTCTGCCAGATCGTGTACAGCACCTGACGTCCCGTCCGGTCCGCGGGCAGCTTCGCCGTGATGCGGTAGGCGCCGTCCGTCAGCGCCGGGTCCTTGATCTCGGCGAACGGCCGCTCGGGCAGATCGTCCCAGGTCAGCGGCTGCGAGGCAGTGTAGCCCTGCTTCGTCAGGTACAGCTTGAACGTGCCCGTGTGCGGGATCGTCGAGACGTACGTCATCCGCAGCGTCCCGCCCGGCGTCAGCCGGGTCGACGGCCAGTCGGCGCGGGCGAGGTCGAGGCCCCGGTAGTCGGGCAGACCACCGCTGCACAGCTGCCCGTCGGGGACGGTCTGCCGGTCGCGGCCGTTCACGTTCGCGACCCGCAGGTTGTCCCAGGCGGTGAACGGGCCGCCGTTGGCGGCGACAGCGGCCCGGCAGGCCGCCGAGTCCGACGGCGCGCCGCCGTCGGGGGAGCAGGCGTACACCCTGCTGACCGGGTCCGTGGGCGCGCCGTGCGCCTGTGCGGGGCCCGCGGCCCACAGCCCCAGCAGGAGCGGGCCCAGGGCGGCGGCCGCCAGGGCGGCGGTGCGGTGTGCGGTGGTGCGGGGCATCGGGGACGTCTCCTCGGCCGGCGCGGAACGGTCTGCCGTGCAGTACGGGCAAACAGCCCGGCGCGTTCAGTACGCCGACGCAGCGGACGTCACCCGAGTAAACCGGGGCATTCACCGTCGAGATGCCGTCGTCAAGGGTGGCTTTCCGGCCGGATCGAGGGTTTCCCCTGTATCCGAATGACAGTTCCTCTGCCTATCGTTCCTGCCACAGCTGACCCACAGGTAACCCCTCCGGGCTCGGCACCGCGCCTGGCCGGCCATCGCGTTGCTCCTCGATTCACCCCCCGCCGCTTCGACGACGAAGCGAATCGACCGCCGCTCCGCCCTGCCCGGAGCCGGCCACGAAAGGCACGCCCTTGCGCACCTCACCCGCCCTGAGACGGAAGCTGATATCCGTCGCCGCGGTCTCCGCGGCCCTTCTCACCGCCGCCTCCACCGCCTCGGCCGTCGCCGCCCCGGACAGCGACCCCCAGGCCGCCGCCGTCCCGGCCGCCCAGACCGAGGCCGCGCCCGGCGCCCCGGCCGAGCGCCTGATCGTCGGGTACAAGTCCGGCGCGGAAGAGGCGAAGTCGAACCCGGCCGCCGAGGCCGACGCCGCCGCCAAGGGCAAGGAGGCCGGCGAGGACGTCGACTTCCAGCGCCGTCTCGGCACCGGCGCCGCCCTGGTCGACCTGGGTGAGGACCTCACCCGCGCCGACGTCGCCGACGTCGTGGCCGAGTACCAGGCCGACCCGCAGGTCGCCTACGTCGTCCCGGACCGCCTGAACACGCCGAAGGCCGACCCGAACGACACCGAGTACAGCAAGCAGTGGGACCTGTTCGAGGCCACCGCCGGCATGAACGTGCCCGGCGCCTGGAACACCACCACCGGCACCGGTGTCACCGTCGCCGTCATCGACACCGGTTACGTCGCCCACTCCGACCTCGCCGCGAACATCGTCGGCGGCTACGACTTCATCGCCGACACCGCCGTCGCGGTGGACGGCAACGGCCGCGACAGCAACCCGGCCGACCCGGGCGACTGGTACAACGCCAACGAGTGCGGCTCCGGCATCCCGGCCTCCAACTCCTCCTGGCACGGCACCCACGTGGCCGGCACCATCGCCGCCGTCACGAACAACAGCAAGGGTGTCGCGGGCATCGCCTACGGCGCGAAGATCTCCCCGGTCCGCGTCCTCGGCAAGTGCGGCGGCTACGACTCCGACATCATCGACGCCATCACCTGGGCGTCCGGCGGCACCGTCTCCGGCGTGCCCGCAAACTCCAACGTCGCCAAGGTCATCAACATGAGCCTCGGCGGCGACGGCGCCTGCACCTCGGCGACCCAGAGCGCGATCAACGCGGCCGTGAACCGCGGCACCACGGTCGTCGTGGCCGCCGGCAACGAGAACGACAACGTGGCGAACCACTCGCCGGGCAACTGCAACAACGTCATCTCGGTCGCCGCGACCAACCGCTCCGGCGCGAAGGCGTCCTACTCCAACTACGGCTCCCTCGTGGACATCTCGGCGCCCGGCGGCCAGACCAGCACCGGCACCGCGAACGGCATCCTGTCCACGCTGAACTCCGGCACCAAGACGCCGTCCACCGAGAACTACGCCTACTACCAGGGCACCAGCATGGCCACCCCGCACATCGCGGGCCTGGTGGCGCTGATGAAGTCGGCGAACTCCTCGCTGACCCCGGCCCAGATCGAGTCGGCCATCAAGACCAACGCCCGTGCGCTGCCCGGCTCCTGCTCCGGCGGCTGCGGCGCGGGTCTGGCGGACGCGGCCAAGACGGTGCAGGCGGTGAGCGGCTCCGGCGGCTCCACGGGGGGCACCACCTTCTCCAACACCACCGCGGTCAGCATCCCGGACAACGGCTCGGCGATCGAGTCCTCCATCGCGGTCAGCGGCCGCAGCGGCAACGCCCCCTCGACCCTCCAGGTCGGCGTGGACATCACCCACACCTACCGCGGTGACCTGGTCATCGACCTCGTCGCCCCGGACGGCACGGCGTACCGCCTGAAGGCGTCCAGCACCTCCGACTCCGCGGACAACGTCGTGACCACCTACACGGTGAACGCCTCCAGCGAGGTCGCCAACGGCACCTGGAAGCTGCGCGTCCAGGACGTGGCCGCGCAGGACACGGGTCGGCTCAACAGCTGGAAGCTGACCTTCTGAGCGTCGTGACCCCCCGGTATGAACGGGCGGGCCGACCGGTGTGGATGGACACCGGCCGGCCCGCCTTGCGTTGCTCATGAAGCGGCGCGTTCCTGCGAGGCCAGCACCCGCTCGCCCCGGTCGGCCCGGGCGTCCAGGCCGGGCAGCAGACCGGGCACCGCGATGCTCGGCAGTATGTGCGCCCACATCACCGACAGCCGCTCCCCGAGATCCGTGCGATCCGTCAGCGCCCGTGACATCAACTGGATCCCGGTGAACGAGCCCACCAGCAGTTCCACCGTCTCCCGCGGCTTCACCGTCGGCAGCAACTCGCCCCGCTCCCGCGCCAGCTCCAGCAGCTCGGTCAGCCGCTGCGCCCACTGCCGGAACGGCTCCCCGTGATCCACGCCGGACGGCGTCTCCTGGTCCACCGCCAGCCGCACACTGCCCCGCAACAGAGCGTTGCTCAGGAGCCGTTGGCCCACCACGAACGTCATGTCGACGATCTCCTGCAGTTTGCAGGGCTGCGGCGGAACCGCCCCGAAGGGCACCTGCTCGTTGAGCACCGCCTGGGCGAGGGACTCCTTCGACGCGAAGTGGAAGTACAGGGCACCCTTGGTGACCTCGGCGCGCTCCAGAACCATGGCGATGGTGGTGGACGTGTAGCCGTGCTCGTCGAAGACCGCACCGGCCGCTTCCAGGATCGCCCTGCGCGTCCTGATCGCGCGCTCCTGTTTCGCCATAAGAGCCCCTTCACGGCACCGAGTTGGCCGATGATCCCGCGATCGTGAGCGGGATCGGCCCGATCATAGGATGCCGCCGACTGATCTCATTGAAAACAAACCGGTCGCCTCGTACTCTAACGCTCACTGGAGCGGACGGTTCGCCGTCCACCGTGGCCTTCGGGGGACCGTAGGGAGAGACATGACTCGACCGCGGCAGCTTGCCGACGCTCCGTCCCTGACAGCAACCGTTCCACGCCAGCTCGTGCACCGCGCCGCCGTCGCGGAGACCTTCCTCACCGGCTGGCGGCGCACCGGGACAGACCGTTTCGCGGTCTCCGCCCAGTGGCCCCGGGCGCACGGATTACACGTGTCGCCGGACTGGTCCGCGTACGACCCGCTGCTCGTCGTCGAGACGATCCGGCAGGGCGGCACGCTGATCACCCACACCGAGTACGACGTGCCCCTGGACCACCACTTCGTGCTCCAGGAGTTCCGGGTCGGCACGGTTCCGGGGCAGTTGGAGGTCGGCCCGCTGCCGGCCGAGCCGGAGGTCGAACTCGTCTTCACCGACGTCCAGTACCGCGGCCGGCGTCCCGCCGCCGCCCGCTACACCGCGCACGTGCTGCGCGGCGGCGACCGTGTCGCCACCGCCGACGTCGCCTTCACCTGCGTGAGCGGGCCCGTCTACCGCAGACTCCGCGGCGGCCGCACCCCCGCCACCGTCACGGCCGTCCCCGTCCCGCCGGCTCTGCCCGCGGCCGAGGTCGACCGCGCCCTGCCCTCCGACGTCGTCCTCGCCGCCACCGACCGGCCCGCCCGCTGGCAGTTGAGAGTAAATACCGCGCACCCCGTTTTCTTCGACCATCCCCTCGATCACGTCCCCGGCATGCTCCTGCTGGAGGCCGCCCGCCAGGCGGCACGGCTGAGAACCGGCGACGGGCGGTCCCCGATGGCCTACCACGCGCACTTCCACCGGTACGCCGAACTGGACGAACCCGTCTGGATCGAGGCGAAGGAAGACCGCGGAACCGGCATACAAGTCCTGGGGCGGCAGGGGGAGTCGACGGTATTCGAGTGTCTGGTCGGTACCGCCACACGGTGAGCTGGTGTTTACTGGGGGTCAGAAACAAACGGCATGACCCGTTCTTTACCGGCCCAGGAGAGTTCAGGCGATGGCGAGGCAGTTACGCGCCGAACAGACCCGCGCGACGATCATCACGGCCGCGGCCGACCTGTTCGACCGGCACGGCTACGAGTCGACCAGCCTCAGTGACATCGTCGAGCACGCCCATGTCACCAAGGGGGCCCTCTACTTCCACTTCGCGGCGAAGGAGGACCTGGCCCACGCGATCATGGAGCTGCAGTCCCAGGCCTCGCGCAGGGTCGCCTGCGAGATAGACGACCGGGGCTACCCCTCCCTCGAAGCCCTGATGCGCCTCACCTTCGGCCTGACCCGGCTGTCGGTGGAGGGCCCCATAGCCCGTGCGGGCCTGCGGCTCGCCACCGGCGCCGTCCCGGTCCGGCCGCCCGTGCCGCACCCGTTCACCGAGTGGCTGGACCTGGTGTCCCGGCGGCTCGTGGGCGCGGTCAAGGAGGCCGACATCCATCAGGACGTCGACGTGGACGCGATCGCCCACTCGCTCGTCTGCTTCTTCGTCGGCACCCGCGTGGTGGGCCGCTCCCGCGAACCGAACACCCGCCTCCCGCGCCGCATGGCCGAGATGTGGCACGTCCTCATCCGCGGCCTGGTCCCGGTACCACGCCGCCCGCGCTATCTGAGCCTCGCGGCGCGGTTGGAACGGGAGGTCATGGCGGTGGTGTGAGGCCGGAGGGCCCCCGTCCTGGGCGGGGGCCGTCCTGGACGCGGCCGGCTGGGGCGCCTCGCGACGCGGTAGGGCGGCCGCGGCGGCCGTTGCCACCCGCGCGCCGGAGGGGGCGCGCGGGTGGCCGGACTTGAGCGGCGGGAGGGACTCTCGCGCCGACAGGACGGGGCGGTACGGGTCTGGGCACGGGGTACGGGGACTGCGGTCGGCGTGTCCGGGGTGCGCCCGCCGCTCAGTCTGCGGTGGACGGGCCCGCCGACGCCGGTGAGGGCGACGTCGGCGGTCGCACCACGGCTGCGGGTCGCCGTACCGGGCGCCGGTGAAGACGCGTCCGCCCGCCGGCTCGGCCGGCGGCGCCACGCCCGCCCCGGCGCGGCTGCCGCCGCGGCGGGCTCCTGACCTTCCGGCACGCACGGGCTGCCGGCAGGTCAGGCAGGGCGCCGGTGCATCCGGCTCGGCGGCCCGGCCTCCGGCGGAGGTCACGTGCCGCGGAGGTGGTACGCCCGCGCGATACGGTGAGCCGCATGCCCGACCCCTCCGCCCCGCCCGTGATCCTCGGCGACGAGCCCGGCTCCTTCCCCCACGGTGTCCTGGCCGAACGGCATCCGGCGATCATCCGGCAGGTACGGGACGCCTTCCCGTACGGCCCCGGCATCCACCACGCCCTCGACGCGCTGCTGGCGAGCTGCACCGAGGGCGTGATCGAACCGCTGCCCGCCGACGCGCACGACCGGGACCGGTGGCGGGCCTGGGGGCTGGACGCCTACGCGGGCCGCTCCTGGTTCGAGGTGCCCTGGCTGTGGTCGGAGAGCTACTTCTACCGCCGGCTCCTCGACGCCGTCGGCTACTTCGGCCCCGGCCCCTGGCAGGGCATCGACCCGTTCCGCCCCTTCAAGCTCGCCGAACTCGATTCCCCCGAGACCGACGAGGAGCTCGCCGCGCTCGACGGCCTCGGCACCCGCCCCGTCGACGAGCGGGCCCACGCCCTGCTGCACGGCTCGCTGTGGGGCAACCGCGCGGACCTCGGCTTCCGCCTGTCCGACGCGGGGGCGGAGGGCCGGGCCGCCGTACCGGGACTGGTCGCCGACGACAGCGAGGACCTCTGGTCGCTGCTTCCGTCCTCGGACACGGCCACCGGCACCGTGTGTCTCGTCGCCGACAACGCCGGCCGCGAACTGATCCCCGACCTCCTCCTCGTCGCCCACCTCCTCGCCCACGGGCGGGCCGGCCGGGTCGTCCTGCACGTCAAGCCGTACCCGTACTACGTCTCCGACGCCACGACGGCCGACGTCGTCGACGCCCTGCGCAGGCTGACGGCCGCACCGGGCGAGGCCGCCGCGTACGGCCGGCGCCTGTGGGCGGCCATGGCGGACGGCACCCTCGCGGTCCGCGCCCATCCCTTCGCCGCCGCCCCGCTGCCGTACGCGGAGCTGCCGGACGACCTGCGCGCGGAGTTCGCCGCGGCCGCCCTCACGCTGGTGAAGGGCGACCTCAACTACCGCCGTCTCGTGGGCGACCGGCTCTGGCCCCCGACGACCCCCTTCAGGGACGTCACCGCCCACTTCCCGGGACCGGTCGCCGCCCTGCGCACCCTGAAGTCCGACGTGATCACCGGCCTGACGGCGGACACCGAGGCCGCGCTGGTGGCTGCCGAGGGGCAGCTGTGGCGGACGGGCGGGACGCGTGCGCTGATCCAGGTGAGGAAGTGAGGAGGCGTCAGGAGGGCTCGCCGTCCGGGTCCGCCCTCAGGAAGTCCTCCACCACGCGGACCAGTTCCAGCGGCGTCTCGTCCATCGGGTAGTGCCCGGCGGCCGGGAGTTCGTACAGCTCGGCGCGCGGATACCAGCGCAGCCAGGTCTCGCGCATCAGCCCCGCGGAGAGCGCCGGGTCGAGGGCGCCGGTCACGGCGAGCGCGGGCACGGTCGCCCCCTCGGCCCGCTCGTGGAAGTCCTCGCCGGCCCACGAGTCCAGCCAGGAACGGAACGCCTTGGGGTCGCTGACCTCCAGCGAGCGGGCGACCATCCGGTCCAGCCAGGCGGCGGGGCGGCGGCCCCCGGTCGTGATGTCGAGGATCGCGCGCCGGTTCTCCGGCTTGTGCGCCGCGTCCGCGAACAGCTCCCACTGGTCGGGCGGCAGCGCCAGCCCCGACGCGGGCACCGGGGACACGCCGACCAGCCGCCGCAGCCGGTGCGGGGCGTGCGCCAGCAACCGCTGCCCGATCGCGCCGCCCATCGAGTGCCCGACCACCGAGAACCGCTCCCAGCCGAGCCGGTCGGCCAGCGCGACGAGGTCCCCCGCGGCCTCCGCGGTCGTGTACGTGCCGCCGAGGTCCTTGGCGGCGCCGTAGCCGCGCAGGTCCACCAGCGCGTACTGGAAGGCCGTACGGTCCAGGTCCGGCAGGACGGGCGCGAACGCGGACCGGTCGGCGAACCAGCCGTGCACCGCGAACACCTTGTGCGCACCGTCGCCGTGCAGCTCATGAGGGAGCACGAAAGAGGTCATGCGAGCAGGGTGACCGGTGGTCAGAGGCCCGGCAAGGGTGAGCGGCAGGCCGGCACCGAACGGGGGACCTTGTCGTAAACCGGCCGGAACCGGGGCGTGGCGCCCTATGCTGCCATCGGCCGACCGGGGGGAAGGGGTGCGTGCATGTCCCAGGTGGTCCGGGTGCGGGTGGACGGCTCGGAGGAGGAACTCCGGTCGTTCGCCCAGTGGTTGTGCGAGGAGCCGGACATCCGCCATAGGGCGCTGATCTCGTGGGAGGCTCCGCCGCCCGGTGAGGGTGAGATGGGGGGTGCGTTCGACGTGGTCAAACTCGTGATCGACAGCGGCTTCCAGATCTCGAGCCTCGGGCTCGCCTACGTCGCCTGGCGGGGCACCCGTCCGAGGCCCACCTCCGTCACGATCGAACGCGACGGCGTCCGGATCACCCTCGACGACAGCGACCCCGAGGCCGTCGCCCGACTCCTCAGGGCGCTCGACGAGTGAGCGCGCTTCCCGACCCGTCCACGTCCCGGGCGGTCCTGATCGGGACCAGCGAGTACACCAGCCCGAACCTGGACGGACTGCCCGCCGTCGCCGCCAACCTCAAGGCACTTGCCGACCTGTTGTGCGCCCCGGACGTGTGGGGGCTCCCCGCACAGAACTGTGTCGTGGTCACGAACCCGACCACCCCCAGGGAACTGGTCCACCCCATCGCCCAGGCGGCCGCCGAGGCCACCGACACCCTGCTGGTGTACTACGCGGGCCATGGGCTGACCATGCCCATGGCGCCCGCGCTTCACCTGTCCCTGCGGGACTCCGAGCCGAACCTCTCCTACACCTGCGTCTCGTACGAGAGCGTCCGTGAGCAACTGGTCGCGACGCGAGCACGGCGCCGCATCGTCGTCCTCGACTGCTGCTTCAGCGGACATGCTCTGGGGATGGCCTCGGGTGATCCGTCCACCAGGGTGGTCGAGGAGGCGGGCGGTTTCACGGAGGGCACCTACCTGATGGCCGCAGCCGGCAGCACCAAGAAGGCCATCTCCGTCCCCGGCGAGCCCTACACGGCGTTCACCGCCGAACTCCTCCGACTGCTCTCCGACGGCCTTCCCGGCGGAGACCGTTACCTCGATCTCGACACCCTCTTCCAGCACGTGGACGCGCGCCTGCGAGCCAAGCGGCGGCCCGAGCCCCAGCGCCGCGTCCACAACACCGCCGGCCGTGTCGCCTTCCACAACCGTGCCTTCGTCGCCGACGTCGAAGCCCCGACCGCCGACACGCCGGCACCGCCGCTGACGGCCGGCGCGACGGCGGTGGTCCTGCGGACCCTGATCGAGTCGGCCCGGGCGGACCGGTCCGCGCGACTGGCCACGGCCGCACGGGGACCGGCAGCCGAGGTGGCCGAGCTGGCCTGCCTGCTTCCCAAGGCAGGAATGAGCTACGAGGTCCGGGACTTCCTGGAGAAGGCGGCCCGGGACCGGCCGGTTCGCGAGATCGTCTCCCTGGTCGCAGGCCTGCACAAGGACGAGCGGCACGCCGCCCGGTACACGTCCATCGTCCTCACGGAGGCAGCTGGTCTCGCCGTCCCCGACGTCGCGGACCTGATCGCCGGGCTCCCGGCCGACGACGCGGACACTCTGATACGGCACCTCAGCCAGTGGTCACCGATCGATCGTCTGGTCGAACTGACGCGCACTCTCCGGGCCCGCGGCCTGCGCGCGCAGGCCTCCGCCCTGATCGGCGGCGCGGCAGGCGGGAGGAGTGACCTGGTCGGCCTCTTCTCGGTACTGGTCGACCAAGGGCGCGACGGCGACGTCGAGTTGCTGCTCCGGGGGTCCGAGAACTGGAGTCGGCGGCAGCGCCGCTCCATCGACGAGGTGCTGAGGACATCCTCCCTCGACCGCACGACATGGCGCCCACTGCTGCGCAGACACGCCTTCCACTCACCCAAGTCCATCCGTGCGGAGTTCGTTCGCACCTACGCCGTCCTCCTGGCATTGTCGACCACCCTGTCGACTGTCGACCGCAACGTCCACGGTGTGCCCCGTACGGTCGTCCTGTTCGGCGGAGCAACCCTGCTGTTCGCCTACGGCGTCCACGCCGCCCACAGGATCGTGCTGACACATCCGAACCACTACCTGGGCGTGATCGGGGGCGCCACCTTTGTCGCGGGCCTGAGCCTCCCGATCGCGAGTGTGTTCCAGTACGCCGTCACAGGGGTACTGGCCGCGTTCGTGTGGTTCCTCCACAGACGCCTGCGGGACACGCGTCGCGTGCGGGCCTGGTACAGCGAGGTCATCGCCGGGCGCCGGCTGAACAGCCCCTGGGCCATGCACGGTCTGGCCTCCCTGGAAGCGGAGGAGGGGAACGTGGAAACAGCCCGGCGCTGGTACCGCCGAGCCGCTGACACCGATGCGGTGGTGGCGCCCCGGGCCATGCTGGACCTTGGCCTTTTCGAGGAGCGGCAGGGCGACCTGGACGCGGCACGCGCGTGGTTCACCAAGGCGGCGGCCCAGAAGGACACGGCAACGGCCGCCCGCGCCATGGTGCATCTGGGCATCCTCGAGGAGCGGCAGGGGGCCTGGAAGGCCGCGGCCGACTGCTACCACCGGGCGATCGAGACCGAACGCCTCTACACCGCATGGAACGTGTACATCCTCGATCTCCTGCCGAGCGACGGCACCATCACGGGCCCTCTCCGCGACCGGTACGCCAGATCCGTCACGAAGAGGGCCGACGCGGCGCCCTGGGCCATGCACAACCTCGGTCTGATCGAGGAACGCCAGGGCAACGCGGACGCGGCACGTGACTGGTACTCCAAGGTGGCGGCCCTCGGGAACGCGGAGGCGGCGAGCCGCGCGTCCGAGGGCCTCGCGCGACTGAGTCGGCCAGTGCGCTGACCCTGCCACTGTGCGACCCCGTCGTCCCCGCTCACCGGAGCGGCCACCCCCGGCTGTCCTCACGCCCCGCCGTCGAGGTGCACGGTCGTCTCCCCAAGACGCCGGCGGACGCGCTCGACCGGTGCTCCACGGCAGCCAGAAGCGGACAATTTGCTTACGATGCAAGGCGTTTCGCCCGGTTCACGCGATGGTGTGATCATGTGCCGCCCCGTGGATGGCCGTTGGTGGGCGCGGGTAGGGCCCGGCCATGACGCAGCCGTTCGAACTCCCGCACTTCTACATGCCGTATCCCGCGCGGCTGAACCCGCATGTCGACGAGGCCCGGGCCCACTCGACCGAATGGGCGCGGGCGATGGGCATGCTGGAGGGATCCGGGATCTGGGAGCAGGCCGACCTGGAGGCGCACGACTACGGCCTGCTCTGCGCCTACACCCACCCCGACTGCGACGGCCCCGCCCTGTCACTGATCACCGACTGGTACGTGTGGGTGTTCTTCTTCGACGACCACTTCCTCGACATGTTCAAGCGGACCCCGGACCGCGCCGCGGGCAAGGCGCACCTGGACCGGCTCCCGCTGTTCATGCCGCTGGACCTCTCGACTCCCCTGCCCGAACCGTGCAATCCGGTCGAGGCGGGTCTCGCCGACCTGTGGGCGCGTACGGTGCCGGCGATGTCGCAGGAGTGGCGGCGCCGGTTCGCCGTCGCCACCGAGCACCTGCTCAACGAGTCGATGTGGGAGCTGTCCAACATCAACGAGGGGCGGATCGCCAACCCCGTCGAGTACATCGAGATGCGCCGCAAGGTGGGCGGCGCCCCCTGGTCGGCCGGGCTGGTGGAGTACGCGACCGCCGAAGTCCCGGCGTCCGTCGCGGAGTCGAGGCCGCTCAGGGTGCTGATGGAGACCTTCTCCGACGGCGTGCACCTGCGCAACGACCTGTTCTCCTACCAGCGCGAGGTCGAGGACGAGGGAGAGCTCAGCAACGGCGTCCTGGTGCTCGAGAAGTTCTTCGGCTGCACCACCCAGGAAGCGGCCGACACCGTCAACGACATCCTCACCTCCCGCCTCCACCAGTTCGAGCACACCGCCCTCACCGAAGTGCCCGCGCTCGCCCTGGACAAGGGCCTGCGGCCCGACGAGGTCGCCGCCGTCGCCGCGTACACCAAGGGACTTCAGGACTGGCAGTCCGGTGGTCACGAGTGGCACATGCGCTCCAGCCGGTACATGAACGAGGGCGCGACCTCCACCGCGCCCTGGCAGAAGCTCACCGGCCCCGGCACCTCCGCCTCCGACATCGGCGCCCTCCTCGCCTCGGCCGCCGCGAAACGTCTGCGCGCCTACACGCACATGCCGTACGAGAAGGTCGGGCCGTCCCTGCTGCCCGACTTCCACATGCCCTTCCAGGTGGAGCTGAGCCCGCACCTGGACCGGGCCCGCCACACCCTCGTCGAGTGGACGCGCCGCATGGGCATGCTGTCCGAAGGCGTCTGGGACGAGGACAAGCTCGACTCGTGCGACCTGGCGCTGTGCTCGGCCGGCCTGGATCCCGACGCCACACCCGAGGCCCTCGACCTCAGCGCCGCGTGGCTGGCGTTCGGCACCTACGGCGACGACTACTACCCACTCGTGTACGGCCACCGCCGCGACCTGGCCGCGGCCAGGTCCACCACCGCCCGCCTGTCGGCCTGTATGCCCGTCGACGGCGAGGACACCATCGTCCCGGTGAACGCCATGGAACGGTCGCTGCTCGACCTGTGGGCGCGGACCACCACCGGGATGACCCCCGACCAGCGGCGCACCCTGCGCGAGGCGGTCGACGCGATGACCGAGAGCTGGGTGTGGGAGTTGTCCAACCAGCTCCAGAACCGCGTCCCCGATCCCGTCGACTACCTGGAGATGCGGCGCGCCACCTTCGGCTCCGACCTCACCCTGAGCCTGTGCCGCATGGGCCACGGCCCCGCCGTTCCGCCGGAGATCTACCGCAGCGGCCCCGTCCGCTCCCTGGAGAACGCGGCCATCGACTACGCCTGCCTGATCAACGACGTCTTCTCGTACCAGAAGGAGATCGAGTACGAGGGCGAGATCCACAACGCGATCCTCGTCGTACAGAACTTCTTCGGCTGCGACTACCCGACCGCACTCGGCATCGTCCATGACCTGATGACCCAGCGCATGCGGCAGTTCGAGCACGTCATCGCCCACGAACTGCCCGTTCTGTACGACGACTTCGACCTGTCCGCCGAGGCCCGCGAGGCCATGCGCGGATACGTCACCGACCTGCGGAACTGGCTGGCGGGCATCCTGAACTGGCACCGCGAGGTCGACCGTTACAAGGCCGCCTACCTGGCCCGCCGGGCCCACGGCTTCCTTCCGGACCGCCCGCCGGCCGCCCCCGCCCTGCCGGTCGGCTGACGTCTCACACGGGCCGGCTGACCGACCTCTGCGCGGAGTGCTCGACCGCGGCTCGCGCCAGCCCCCGGACCATCGGGTGCGGCTGCGAGCCGTCGCCGGACAGCTCCGGCTGGAAGAGGGAGGTCAGGAAGAAGGGGTGGCCGGGGAGTTCCGCCATACGCACCGCACCCGTCGCGTCCCACCCGGAGAAGCGCAGGCCGTGGGCGCGGAGGGTGTCGGCGTGGCTGGACAGGCCGTAGTGGCAGGAGTAGCGCTCGACAGTGCGGTCCGCGCCGAGCAGGGCGTGGGCGAGCGAGCCCGGCTCCAGCAGGACGGTGTCCTCGTGGCCGGCGAGGGAGCAGGCCAGCGGTTCGAGGAGGAAGTCGTCGGCGTCCGGGTCGTTCTCGGCGTGCGCCACGTGCGTCAGGCCGCAGACGTTCCGGGCGAACTCCAGCAGCGCGTGCTGGAAGCCGCCGCAGGTGCCGAGGAAGGGGATGCCCTCCTCGCGTGCGGTGCGGATCGCGGACAGGACGCCCGCCTCGCTGCGGTACGGGCTGCCCGGCACCACCCACACCGCGTCGAAGCCGCGTACGGCGTCCTCGGCCTCGGCGTCCTGCGAGGGGACCCAGTACGCGTCGAGGACCAGCCGGTCCCGGGAGGCGAGGGCGTCCAGCAGGAGCGGGATGCGGGTGTGGGAGACGACGTTGGGGGAGTGGTCGCCGACGAGGGCGACCTTGGCGATCTGAGCTGCGCTGTCGGTCATGCCCTCATCCTCGGAGCGCGCCCCACTTCACGTCCAACGATGATTTCTGCTCTCTCCATAAGCAGAACTGATGCGACCCTGGGCGCATGGACCCGCACCTCCTGCGCACCTACGTCACGGTGGCCCGCCTCGCCTCCTTCTCCGAAGCCGCGCGCGCCCTCGGCTACACCCAGTCGGCCGTGTCCCAGCACATCGCCGCCCTCGAACAGGACCTCGGCGCGCCGCTGCTCACCCGCCGCCCCGTCGCCCCGACGGCGGCCGGCGAGCGACTCCTCGAACACGCGGGCCCGCTGCTGCTGCGCCTGGACGCGGCCCGCGCGGACGTCGCCCGCATGGCCGCCGCCCCCGCCCACGGCCTCACGCTGGCCACCTCACCGACCGCCCTCACTCCCACGGCCCTCGCCGCGCTGCCACCCGCCGGCGTGACCCTGCGCGTGCTCGCCCGCGACGAGGTCCCCGCCGCCGTCGCCACGGGCACGGCCGACCTGGGCCTCGTCGACGGCCTCGCCGCCCCCAGCGACCCGCTCCGCCTCCCCGACGTGGCCCCGCTGACCACGTACGGCGTCGGCGAGGAACCCGTCTGCGTCCTGCTGCCCACCGCCCACCCCCTCGCCCGGCGCCCCGGCCTGCGCCTCGGCGACCTCGCCGACGCCCGCTGGATCGACGCCCCCGACACGGGCCTGCCCCTGTCCCACCTGCGCGCCGCGAACGGCGGCCACGGCTTCCGCACCGCCCTCCGCTACGACGGCACCGACGTCCGCGTCCTCACCGCTCTCGCCGCGGCGGGCCACGGCCTGACCCTCCTGCCCCGCTCGGCGGCCACGGGCGTACCGGGCACGGCAGCCGTCCCGCTCGAGAAGCCGCGGCTCGTCCACCGGGTGCAGCTCGTGCACGCGGGGACGCCGACGGGGGCGGCTCGGGCGTTGGCGGAGGCGCTGTCCGTGCGGGAGTGAGGGGCGCTGTCGGTACGGGAGTGAGGGGCGCTGTCCGTACGGGAGTGAGGGGCGCGGGCACGTCGAGGGGGTTCGGCGGGCCGGCGGGGACTACCGCTTCTGACCCTCCGTCAGTCTCACTCGTTCGTGGCTCGTGCGGCTCCGGGGCGCCGGGTAGACCCCAGCCGGAGGCGATCCATGAAACAGACTGCGTTGCGTCCCAAGCCGATGCCCGGGCAGGAGCCCGGCGGCGGCACCCGCCCGGGCCGCCCGGGCCGACGCCCGCACGCCGCGCGCCGTCGCGGCCGGCGGCTGACGACCCTGCTCTTCGGCCTGTTCGTCGGCCTGGTCCTGGTTCTGTCCGGGATCGGCCTCGGCACCGTCGGGGCCACCGTGATCGGCATGAGCAAACTGGCCGAACTGCAACGTCAGACGGGCCGGGGGGTGCCAGGAGCGCTGGGTACCACGTCCGCCCCGGCCGGTCCGGGCCCGTCCGTGCCGACCGGGGCGGCCCCCCCGTCGCCGGACCGCGCCGACGCCAGCCTGGGCGTGGAAATCGTGGACGCGGAGAAGTCGGGCGCGAAGATCGTCGCCGTCCATGTGCCCGGCCCCGGCTACACGGCCGGGCTGGTCCGTGGTGACGTCCTGCTGATGTTCGGCGAGACACGCATCGACTCGGCCGACGACCTCGTGCGAGCGGTCGACGAGGCGCGTCCGGGGCGGGAAGTGATGCTGACGGTGCGTCACCGAAGCGGTGGCTACCAGCAGTTGGTGGTGGTCCCCGGCGTCGTCACGTGACGGGCCGGACCGCCTGGCGGACTGGACGGGATGTTCCCGCGGTGCTCGCCCTCCCTCATCCGCCGGGGGTCCTGCACGACCCCCTGCCCGACTCCTGCGGGCTGGGCGGCCCCGCGGGCTGACCGCCCTGCTGGAGCGCCGCCCGGAGATCGCCGGGATCATCACGGGCCATGCCCACACGCTCGTCGCCACCACCTTCGCCGGGCGCCCGCCCGACTGATGCGGTGTCTGCGTCCAGACGTCAGGCCTAAGGGGATGACGATGTGCAGCCATTGGCCGAGTCCCGGGAGCCGGACGTCCTCACCTCCCCCCGAGGCCCGCCCCTTCCCCTGTTCCGCTGTTCCGCCTGTTCCGCTGTTCCGCGTGAAAGCCACGCAATCGGCTCGCGCCGCCCACGCTGTCCGGGCAGGATGCTGCCCGTAGCCACCACGTCCCGCACAAGCCCGTCAGGGAGGCCCGGATGACCGGCAGCACGCCCGCGCCCTTCACCGCCGACGACTACCGGGCCCGTATGGAGCGGGCCGCACACGCGGCCGGCGACGCGGGGCTGGCCGGGCTTCTGGTGGCGCCCGGCCCGGACCTCGTCTGGCTCACCGGCTACGCGCCCACGGCCGTCACCGAACGGCTCACCCTGCTCGTCCTCGCCCCCGGCCGGGATCCCGTCCTCGTCGTCCCCACCCTGGAGGCCCCCGACGCCGCGAAGGCGGCCGGCGCCCCGGTGCTCACCCTGCGGGACTGGACCGACGGCAAGGACCCCTACGCCGTCACCGCCGCGCTCCTCGACGCACGCGGACGCTTCGGCGTCAGCGACAACGCCTGGGCGATGCACCTGCTGGGCCTGCAGAAGGCCCTGCCCGACAGCTCCTACGCCTCCCTCACCGAGGCCCTGCCGATGCTGCGGGCCGTCAAGGACGCGGCGGAACTGGAACTGATGGCGGCCGCGGGAGCGGCCGCCGACGCAACGTTCGAGGAGATCCGGAAGGTTCCCTTCGCCGGCCGCAAGGAGTCCGACGTCGGCGCCGACCTCGCCGAACTGCTGCGGCGCTTCGGGCACTCCCAGGTCGACTTCACCATCGTCGCCTCGGGACCGAACGGCGCCAACCCGCACCACGAGGTCGGCGACCGCGTCATCCGGCGCGGCGACATGGTCGTCCTCGACTTCGGCGGCCTGAAGGACGGCTACGGCTCCGACACCTCCCGCACCGTCCACGTCGGCGAACCCACCGACGAGGAGCGCCGCGTCCACGACCTGGTACGCGAGGCCCAGGAGGCCGGCTTCCGGGCGGTGCGGCCCGGCGTCGCCTGCCAGGAGGTCGACCGCGCCGCCCGCGCGGTCATCGCCGACGCCGGCTACGGCGAGCACTTCATCCACCGCACCGGTCACGGCATCGGCGTCACCACCCACGAGCCGCCGTACATGATCGAGGGCGAGGAGCAGCCCCTCGTGCCCGGCATGTGCTTCTCGGTGGAGCCCGGGGTCTACCTGCCCGGCCGCTTCGGGGTCCGCATCGAGGACATCGTCACGGTGACCGAGGACGGCGGCCGCCGCCTCAACGACACCACCCGCGAGATGGTCATAGTGGAGTGAGGCATTCCGTGGAGTCCCCGGCACCCACCCCCGACGGCAACGGCGCGACCATGACCCAGGCACCCACCCCCACCGCGGACACCGTCCGCCGACTGGTCCGTGCGCTCCTGAAGGAGGGCGAGGAGGGCACCAAGGGCAGGAACGGCGCGGGCGGGGCCGCCGGACTCGACGTACGGCCCGTCCGCGAGAGCGGCGAGCAGTGCACCTGGTGGGTCGGCAGCCGCCACGTCCTGCGGCTCGCCCCCGACCGCGACGCGGCCGCCCGGCAACGTCGCGAACTGCGGCTGCGCGACCTCGTCCGCCCGCACGTCCCGGTCGCGGTGCCGACGAGCGTCGCCCACGGCGAATGGGCCCCGGGACTGACCTACACCCTGGACACCAGGGTGCCCGGAGGCACCGGCGAGGAGCACGACGTGTCCGCCGTCGGCGAGGCCGACCTGGCCGGACTGCTCGGCGGGCTGCGCGAGGTGCCGCCCCGCCAGGCCGAGGCGCTCGGCGTGTCCCGCACCGCGCCCCGCTCCCTGGAGACGCTGCGCCGCAGGGCCGTGGCCGCCGCCGCACGGCTGGCCCGCGCCGACGAGTTCGACCCGGCCCGCCTCCAGCAGCTCACCCCGCCCGGCGCGGCCCAGCTCGCCGCCCAGCCCGCCACCGCCGTCCTCGTCCACCACGCCCTGCGGGGCGAGCACCTCGTGGTCAGCCCCGACGGCCGGGTGCGCGGCGTCCTCGACTGGAGCCGGGCGGTCCTCGGCGACCCCGCCGAGGACATCGCCGGCCTCGCGCTCGCCGTGGGCTCCGGCGCCGCCGTCCGCGCCGCCACCCTCGCCGGCTACGGCGCCCGCCCCTGCCTGCGCGGCCTCTGGCTCGCCCGCTGCGACACCGTCATCCACCTCGCCGAACACCTCCCCACCCCCCGCACCGCCCTCCTGCCCCTCCTCCGCACCCAACTCCGTCACGCCTGGGAAGCGATCCTGCTGGAACGGGTGACGGAGTTCCGGGAGGACGACGACGGGGCGGACGAGGAGCCGTAGGCGCGGTCCATTTCGGTGGTGGCAGGGCGGGGGCGGCTGTCAGAGTGCCGGTCATGGATCTTCCTCCCGACACGGTGCTCGTCTTCGACCGGACGGACGACCTACTCGTCTTCGAGTCGTTCGTCCACGCCGCGAACTGGCTCGAGGCGATCGACATCGACGAGGGGGAGTACCCGGCGGCCTACACCCCCGACGGGGGCGTGGTGGCCCTGACCACCCCGGAGGCCTGGCGGGGCCCCGTCGTGCTGACGCGGACCGACCGGGCCGACCGGGAGGATCTGGCACGCAGGGTGGCTCGCTACTGGAGCCTGCACCAGGAGGGCCGGTCAGCTTGCGACCCCGTACAGACCGCGAGCTTCCTGATCGACAGGGACAACCAGCTGTGGAAGGGACGGCTGAGGCGGCTCCTCGGCGGCTGAGGCGTCACTCCTGCTCCAGCACCACACACGACTCCCCGGGGACATGCAGCAGCCCGTCGGGCCCCGGTGCCTCCACCGGTTCCCACGCCGCGAGGACGCGTGCCGGGCGGGTGCCCAGGGGGATCGCGGCCGGCTCCTTGCCGAGGTTCACGGCCACGCGGACGTCTCCGCGGCGGAAGGCCAGCCAGCGGGCCTGCGTGTCGTGGGCGACCTTGAGGTCGGCGAGGTCGGGGTCGGTGAGGTCGGCCTGGGCGTGCCGCAGGGCGATCAGGCTGCGGTACCAGGCCAGCACGCGCGCGTGGGGCTCACGATCCGGCTCGGACCAGTCCAGGCAGGAGCGCTCCCGCGTCGCCGGGTCCTGCGGGTCGGGCACGTCCTCCTCGGCCCAGCCGTGCGCCGCGAACTCCCGTCGCCTGCCCCGGCGCACGGCCTCCGCGAGCTCGGGGTCGGTGTGGTCGGTGAAGAACTGCCAGGGGGTGCCCGCGGCCCACTCCTCGCCCATGAACAGCATCGGCGTGAACGGGGCGGTCAGCGTCAGGGTGGCCGCGCAGGCCAGCAGGCCGGGGGAGAGGGCGGCCGCGAGGCGGTCGCCCTGGGCGCGGTTGCCGACCTGGTCGTGGGTCTGGCTGTAGCCGAGGAGCCGGTGCGCGGGCAGCCTGGTGCGGTCCAGCGGGCGCCCGTGGTGGCGGCCCCGGAAGCTGGAGTACGTGCCGTCGTGGAAGTAACCGCCGGTGAGGGTCTTGGTGAGCGCGGCGAACGGGTCGCGCGCGAAGTCGGCGTAGTAGCCCTGGGACTCGCCGGTGAGGGCGGTGTGCAGGGCGTGGTGGAAGTCGTCGTTCCACTGCGCGTGCAGGCCCAGGCCGCCCTCCCGTCGGGAGGTGATCAGCCGCGGGTCGTTCAGATCGGACTCGGCGATCAGGAACAGCGGCCGGCCCGTCTCGTCGGCGAGGTCGTCCACGGCCGCCGACAGCTCCTCCAGGAAGGGGTACGCGCGTGTGTCGGCCAGCGCGTGCACCGCGTCCAGGCGCAGCCCGTCCAGCCGGTAGTCGCGCAGCCAGGCCAGCGCGCTGCCCACCAGATACGCCCGCACCTCGTCCGAGCCGGGCGCGTCCAGGTTGACGGCGGAACCCCACGGCGTGTGGTGCGTGTCCGTGAAGTACGGCCCGAAGGCGGGCAGGTGGTTGCCGGACGGGCCCAGGTGGTTGTGCACCACGTCCAGGACGACGCCGAGACCCAGCTCGTGGGCCCGGTCGACGAACCGCTTCAGCGCCTCGGGCCCGCCGTACGGCTCGTGCACGGCCCACAGGGAGACGCCCTCGTAGCCCCAGCCGTGCCGGCCGGGGAAGGGGCATAGGGGCATCAACTGGACGTGGGTGATGCCGAGTTCGGCGAGGTGCCCGAGCCGTTCGGCGGCCGAGTCCAGCGTGCCCTCGGACGTGTACGTGCCGACGTGCAGCTCGTACAGGGCCGCGCCCTGCAGCGGGCGCCCGGACCACTGCGCACGCCACGTGTACCGGTCCTGGTCGACGACCGCGCTCAGACCGTCCGGTCCGTCCGGCTGACGGCGCGAGCGCGGGTCGGGCAGGACCGGGCCGTCGTCCACCGCGAAGCCGTACCGCGAGCCGTCCGCGGCCTCCGCCTCGCCGGTCCACCATCCCGCCCGCCCCGGATCACGCTCCAACGCGCGCCTGACGCCGTCGCACTGGAGCGTCACACGATCGGCCTGCGGTGCCCACACCTCGAACTGCACGGACGGTTCCCCTTCGTCTGCTCACCGGGATGTAGCCCGTCCCATCGTGCTCCAAACGAGATCGATCCGCTGCGGGAACACCCCGTTCGCGGCGGGTGTCGTGGCGGACGTCCTCGGGCACGCGCGTGGGGTCGCCGTTTTCCCGTTTTCTGGACACCCGGGGTTCACTGACCGACAATCACGTGCGTGACGTCGTCTTTCGAGTTCAACACGTACCCCGCGCGATTGTCCGACGCGGAGCGCGACAGGGTGCTGAAGGTGCTCCGTGACGGCGTCGCCATGGGCCGCCTGTCGCACGACACGTTCATCCGGCGCATGGAGCTGGCGCTCGCCGCCCGCCGCTCCGACGAACTCGTCGCCCTCACCGCCGACCTGCCCAAGGAGAGCCGCTTCTCGCGCATCGTCTTCGGCAGCGTCGAGGCGGTCTCCGGCTTCACCGTCCGGCTGCGCCGGGCCTGGCAGGCCGAGCGGCTGCCCAAGCTGCTGCTGCCGCACCCCGGTACCGAACAGGCCCTGCGCATAGGCCGCGACCCCGCGAGCGGCCTCCGGCTGACCCACGAGAGCGTCTCGCGCGTGCACGCCGAACTCAGCCGCCAGGGCGGCATGTGGGTCCTGCGCGACCTCGGCTCGACCAACGGCACGACTGTCAACGGACGCCGCGTCATCGGCGCGGCCGTCGTCCGCGAGGGCGACCAGGTCGCCTTCGGACGGATGGCCTTCCGCCTCTCGGCGAACTGAACCGGCGAACTGAACCGGCCGCAAATCGGGCCGCCCAACGCGGTGTTGACGTACCTCCCGTGCCATGACTCACTGTGCGTACACCGCGTACACCTGATGAACCGACGGCGCTCCGACGCGGAGGTGTGTCCTGCCGCCACTCCTGCGCTACCCGACCGTGGACGAACTCGCGGCCCGCGCGGCCGCGCTCGTCGCCCGCAGGCCCGGGGACGCCCGGCTGCGCCAGGTCGGGGTCTCCCGCGCGGGCACGCCCCTGTGGCTGCTCTCCGTCGGCCACGGCGCCCGCCAGGCCCTCGTCGTCGCCGGACCGCACGCCAACGAGCCCGTGGGCGGCGCCACCGTCCTGTGGCTGGCCGAACGCGTCCTCGCCGACCCGCGGCTCACGGAGGGCGCCGACGCCACCTGGAACCTGCTGCTGTGCCTCGACCCCGACGGGCTGCGCCGCAACGAGGGCTGGCTGTCCGGCCCGTACACCCTCGGCCGCTACTTCCGGCGGTTCTTCCGCCCAGGCTTCCGCGAACAGCCCGAGTGGCTGCCCGAGGGGGCGGCGGCCGCCACGCTGCCGGAGACACGGGCGCTGCTCGGCCTCCAGGATGAACTGAAACCTTTCTTCCAGTGCTCGCTGCACGGCGTCGACGTCGGCGGCGGCTTCGTGGAACTCACCCGTGACCTGCCCGGACTCCCCGAGGCCGTGGCCCGGACCGCCGCGGGATTGGGCATCCCCCGCGAACTCGGCCCCTACGACACCCTGTACTGGCCCGGCCTGGGTCCCGCCGTCTACCGGATCCCGCCCCCGCGCCCCCGCGACCTGGCCGCCGCCATCACCGAAGCCGCCGTCGAGTCGACCTGGTACCACCCGCACCGGCACGGCACGTTCACCGCGGTCGTCGAGGCACCCATGTGGGGCGTCGCCGCCGTCGAGGACGACTCCCCGCCCGCCGACCGGGACGCCGTGCTGCGCACCGTGAGCCGGAGCCTGCGCCACGACACCCGGGTCCTGGAACGCGTCCTCGCGCGCGTGCGGCCCCGTCTGGCCGACGCCCCCGACGCGGCACGCCTGCTCGCACCGATCGACGACTACCTACTCGTCTGCCCCGGCCTCGCCGACGCCTGGGACCCCGACGCCGGCGACCCCACCCACCCGCTCCCGCCGCTCAGTACCGCCCATCTGGCCGCCCTGCGCATCGCCGGCCGCCGTATCGCCGTACGGACGGCTGGCCTGCTGCACCAGCTCGTCACCGGCGCCGGGCCCGAGCCGGCCGGGGTGCTGCCGGAGCTGGACGGGCTCATCGACGCGTGGTGCGCCGACTACGAGGACTGCGGGGCGCGCTGGATCCCCGTGGCCCGCCAGGTGGAGTACCAGGCGAGGATCGTGCTCGCCGCGTTCGAACTCGCCGAACGGCAGACCTCCGCCCCCGCACGATCGGGTGAGCCGGACTGGGGAACGCAGGCCGCCGTGCCGATGCACCGGGAATGAAACACTTCCCCACACACAGCCTTCTGGCCGCCCTGCCGGCCACGGCCGCCCTCGTCCTCACCGCCGTCACCCCCGCCCAGGCCTCGGCGCCCGGCGACACCGGCAACTGGCTCCGGCTCACCGTCACCGAGGGCGACTCCCGCGTCAGCGACAGCCGCGGCACCCTGCTCCTGTGCGATCCGCCCCACGGCCACTCCCGCGCCACCGAGGCCTGCGCGGAGCTGGCGGCGGCGGACGGCGACCTGCGCGCCGTACCCGCGCGGAAGGACACCATCTGCAGCCTCGTCTACGCCCCGGTGACCGCGCACGCGCGCGGCCAGTGGAACGGCCACCCGGTCGAGTACGAGAAGACCTTCGCCAACCGCTGTGTGATGGGCGCGGAGACGGGCGCGGTGTTCGCCCTCGACGACGCGCAGCCGTCGGAGCTGCCCGACCTGCCGGGGTTGTGAGAACCGCGACGCGGCTTCGGGCACACGCGCGTGCCCGAAGCCGCGCGTGCCCGAAGCCGCCGTGTCCCTCCGAGCTCTCTGGCCCACCGGGCTCTCTGAGACCACCGAGCCCTTCGAGCCCTACGTCCCCTCGCGCGCGTGCAGCGCCGCCGCGACGACCGTGCGGGACTGGTGCTCCACCTGGTGCTCCAAGGGCACCCAGCGGGCACGGAAGCGTTCGGCGAAGGCCTCGCTCCAGGTTTCCACCAGGCGCCCCAGCCGGGGGGCCGCGTCGTCCTCCTGCTCCTGGAGGACCCGCCGCAGCATCGCCGCCGCCCGCAGCGGCAGCCGGCGGGCGAAGGCGTCGACGCTGCCGACGTACGCCATCGTCGTGCCGGCCGGCGGGGTGTGGGTCCAGTCCGCGGCCAGGCCCGGCACCAGCTCCAGTGCCCAGCGGGCCGCTCTCAGCAGCGGGCCGTCCACGCCCTCCAGGCGCGGCAGCGCCTCCGTGAGGACCCGCTCCACCTCCCGGGTGTCGCGCAGCAGCCGGACCGCGAGGCGCCGGATCGCCGCGGCCGGGGCGGGGTGCGGGGCGGGGTCGTCCACCAGGTCGCTCGCCCACATCGGCACCTCCACGACCGCGGTCAGGCCGCCGTAGCGATGGGCGTGGTACCAGGTGCTGTGCCGTGCGTCGTCCGGCATGCTCGGGTACGCCACCCCCGCCCCCGGCCCCGGCATCACGTGCACGCCGGGCCCGGACGTCGGCCAGCCCGCCGCGTCGGAGGCGCCCGTCTCCACCGGGATGTGCAACTGCGCCGCGGACTTCGCGAACGGTTCGGCGAGACCCGGGATGTCCTTCGTCAACTGCACCCAGCTGCCGCCCAGATCGGTGCCGTGCAGCGTCACCTGGAGGTAGGGCCGCAGCTCGTCGATGACCTGGGTCAGCGCGCGCGTCTCGGGCGGCAGCCGGTCGGGCGGGAGGACGGCGGGCGACCACTCGGGCTGCTCCGGGCCCGCGGGCCGGAAGAAGCCCAGGTGGTACTCGAGCAGACTGCGCGGCGCCGGGGTCACGTGCAGGCTCGCCCCGTCGGGGTCCGCGCACAACAGGAAGTGCCAGGACGTGCCGTCCCGCAACTCCCGCTCGTGCACCACCCGTTCGGCCAGGGCGAGAAGCGTCGGTCCGCCGGTCGGCTCGTTCGCGTGGGCCCCGGCGACCACCAGCACGGCCCGCCGGGCGTGCCCCACGGACAGCAGGTGCAGGGGCCGCCCGGCGCGGGAGAGGCCCACCTGTCGCAACACGCACAGACCGGGTCGGAGCGCGGCCAACGCCTGGGCGGAGAAAGTCAGTTCGGTCACCGTGGGGTAGCGCAACTCCGGCAGGAGACTCACCCCCGTCACGTCCGCCCGGCCCTCGCATCCGCAGTACCCCACGGACGCCACGCGGTGTCAAGGACGCGGTGGGGGAGCTTCCCGGGGGCGCCCGGACGCATCCACGGCGGACACCGTCCGCGCCACCACCCAGTGGTGCTTGCCCAGGGACCGGCTCCGGGTGAACCCCCGGCTCTCGAACAGCGCCACGGTGCCGTTGTGCAGGAACGACGCGGACACCGACCGGCCGGCCACGTCCTCCGGGTAGCTCTCCACCGTCCCGCCGCCGAGCCGGGCGATCTCGCGCAGCGCGCCGTCGAGTCCGGCGGACGCGACACCGCGACGCCGGTACGCGCGGTCGACGAAGAAGCAGGTGATCCGCCAGTCCGGCAGCCCGGCCCCACCGCCCCCTGCGCCCTCCTCGCCGAGCCCGGCCTCGTAGGCCCGCCGGTGCTTGATGCGCGGCAGCTCGGCGACCGGACCGAACTGACACCAGCCCACACACTCCGCACCGTCGTACACGAGCGTGGCGTGCGCCCGGCCCTCCCGGACGTGGGACTCCTTCTCGGCGCGGTTCTGTGCCGGCGTCTTCGAGCGCCCGACGCCCTCGGCGTGGAAGGCCATGCACCAGCAGCCACCGAACACACCGCCGTGCCGCTCGACCAGCCGCGCGAAGTCCGCCCAGGTGTCCCCGGACAGGGGTCTCGCCGTGTACTCCGCCATGCGTGCCTCCCGCCGTCCTCAGCCCGTCCGCTCCAGCAGAGCCACCGGCCGCCGCGCGAACAACTCTTCCACGCGCGCGTGCCCCGTGAACTCCCGCCCGCGCTCCAGGACGTCGGCCCACCGCCCCGGCGGCAACGCCAGCCGCGTCTCCCGCCAGCCGCCCGCCTCCGCCAGCCGCAGCGACAGCCGCGTCACGGCGGTGACGACCTCACCGGAGCGCGCGAACGCCAGACAGTGGTCCGCGGCCGGCCCCTCGACGGCCAGCGGCTCGTACGTCGCCGACTCCCCGAAGACCTCCGGCCGCCGCCGGCGCAGCCGCAGCGCCGCCGCCGTCACCTCCCCCTTGTCGCCGGAATCCTCCGGCGGGAGAGGCACGGGACGCCGGTTGTCCGGGTCCACCAGCGCCCGGTACTCGCTCTCCGTGCCCTGGTAGACGTCCGGCACCCCCGGCATCGTCAGGTGCACCAGTGCCGTGCCCAGCATGTTGGCCCGGACGTGCGGCTCCAGCGCGGCCCGCAGCGCGGCCACCCGCTCGCCCGGCGGCCCGCACGGCCCGGCCGCGACGAACGCCGCCACCGCCTCCTCGTACGGCGGCTCCTGCTCCGTCCAGCTCGTGTACAGGCCCGCCTCGCGCACATGCTTGAGCAACGCCTCCTGGACGCGCTCCGGGGACGCCGGTCCGAGTCCGAACACCGTCTGCCAGGCCGCCCACGCCGTCTGCCCGTCCGGCACGGCCTCCTCGGCCCGCGTCACCTGCTCCAGGACCTCCGCCCAGCGCTCCGGGCACTCGGAGAGCACCGCCAGCGCGGCCCGCACGTCGGCGCTGCGCTTGGTGTCGTGCGTCGACACGACCGTCCCGGTGACCGGCCAGTCGCGCTGCACGCGCGCGCAGTAGGCGTGGAAGCCGGCCGGCGACACACCCTGCCGGCCCGGATCGCCCCCCACCTCGTTCGCCGACAGCAGCGGCACGTACCGGTAGAACGCCGTGTCCTCCACCGACTTGGCCCGCAGGGCGGACGCCGTCTGCGCGAACCGCGACCGGAACTCCACGGCGGCCGGCCCCGTGCCCTGCCCCAGCACCAGAGCGCGCACCACGTCGACCGCCCCCGCCTCCTCGGGCACGACGAAGGCGAGCCGCGCCTCCTCGGCGGCCTCCTCGGTGACGACGGCGGCCGGGTCGCCCGAGGTGTACGGCCGGTAGACCTCCATGCGCACGAGCAGCTCCTCCAGGGCCGTGCGCAGCGCCCAGGGCGCCCGGTCGCGCAGCGCGGGGTCCGGGGAGGTGGCGCACACGCGGGTCGCCGTCCGGGTCAGTCGGTCCACCTCGGCGGCCAGCTCGTGCGAGAGCACCGCGTACGCCGCCCGCCGTACGGTCGCCGCCCAGTCCCCGCCCCGGTCCGTCTGCGGGGCCGCGAAGTGCCGGTAGAGCTCCAGGAGTTCCCCGGCGCCCGCGGGGTCCGTGAAGAGGCCGTCGACGTGCCGGAGGGCGTCGTAACCGGTGGTGCCGGCGACCGGCCAGGAGTCCGGCAGGGGCTCCCCGTCGGCGAGGATCTTCTCGACGACCGTCCAGCGGCCCCCGCTCGCCTCGTACAGCCGCGCCAGATACGTGTCGGGGTCGGCGAGCCCGTCGGGGTGGTCGACGCGCAGCCCGTCGAGCACCCCCTCGTGCAGCAGCTGGAAGATCTTCGCGTGCGTGGCCTCGAAGACCTCCGGGTCCTCCACGCGCACCCCGATCAGCTCCGAGATACTGAAGAACCGCCGGTAGTTCAGCTCGGTGCGGGCCAGCCGCCACCACACCGGCCGGTACCACTGCGCGTCCAGCAACTGCGGCAACGGCAGGTCCTCGGTGCCCTCGCGCAGCGGGAAGACATGGTCGTGGTAGCGCAGGACCTCACCGTCGACGCGCAGCTCGTCCATCAAATCGCCCAGCGGCCCGCCGAGCACCGGCAGCAGCACCTGGCCGCCCTGCGTCTCCCAGTCGATGTCGAACCAGCGCGCGTACGGCGACTTCGGGCCCTCCCGCAGGACCTCCCACAGGGCGCGGTTGTGGCGCGGGACCACGGCCATGTGGTTCGGCACGATGTCCGCGACCAGCCCGAGTCCGTGCTCCCGCGCGGTGCGCGCCAGCGCCCGCAGCCCCTCCTCGCCGCCCAGTTCCTCACGCACGCGCGCGTGGTCCACCACGTCGTACCCGTGCAGCGAGCCCGGCACGGCCTCCAGGACGGGCGACAGATGCAGATGCGACACACCGAGCGAGGCCAGGTACGGCACGGCCGCCGCCGCGGCCGCGAACGGGAACCCGGGCTGCAGCTGGAGCCGGTAGGTGGCCGTGGGCACGACGGGGGCGGGGCGCTCAGGGGTCATGGAGACCTACGTACCCGCCCTGCCCCCTTTCGTGTCATCCCACCCGCCAGGTGGACGGGACTCGGCCGGCCGCTGCAGCACCGTCATGCTCCGGTCCACCAGCGTCAGCCGGTCCCCGGCCGTCACCTTCGCGTCCGCTCCCCGCGTCACCGGCTCCGGGTGCGCGGTGTCCACGACCACCTGCCACTGCCGCCCGTGGTTGACCGGCACCACGAACTCCAGGGTCCGCGGCGAGGCGTTGAACATCAGCAGGAAGGAGTCGTCGGTGATCCGCTCACCGCGCGCGCCGGGCTCGGAGATCGCGTTGCCGTTGAGGAACACCGTCAGCGCCGACGCCTGCGCCGAGGTCCAGTCGCGCTGGGCCATCTCCTTGCCCTCGGGCGTGAACCAGGCGATGTCCGACAGGTCGTCGTGGGTGCCCTCCACGGGCCGCCCGTGGAAGAAGCGGCGGCGGCGGAAGACCGGGTGTTCCTTGCGCAGCCGCACGATCGCGCGCGTGAAGGCGAGCAGCTCGCCGCCGTCCTCCTCGGAGTCGGGCCACGCCACCCACGACAGCTCGCTGTCCTGGCAGTAGGCGTTGTTGTTACCGCGCTGGGTGCGCGCCGTCTCGTCGCCGTGGCTGATCATCGGCACGCCCTGGGACAGCATCAGCGTGGCGATGAAGTTCCGCATCTGCCGGGCGCGCAGCTCCAGCACCGCCGGGTCGTCGGTCTCGCCCTCCACACCGCAGTTCCAGGAGCGGTTGTGGCTCTCGCCGTCCCGGTTGTCCTCGCCGTTGGCTTCGTTGTGCTTGTGGTTGTAGGACACCAGGTCGTGCAGGGTGAAGCCGTCGTGGCAGGTCACGAAGTTGATCGAGGCCAGTGGGCGGCGGCCGTCGTCCTGGTAGAGGTCGGACGAGCCGGTCAGCCGGGAGGCGAACTCCGCGAGCGTGCGCGGCTCGCCCCGCCACAGGTCCCGCACGGTGTCGCGGTACTTGCCGTTCCACTCGGTCCACAACGGCGGGAAGTTCCCCACCTGGTAGCCGCCCTCGCCCACGTCCCACGGCTCGGCGATCAGCTTCACCTGGGAGACGACCGGGTCCTGCTGCACCAGGTCGAAGAAGGACGACAGCCGGTCCACCTCGTGGAACTGGCGGGCCAGCGTCGCCGCGAGGTCGAAGCGGAACCCGTCGACGTGCATCTCGGTGACCCAGTACCGCAGCGAGTCCATGATCAGCTGGAGCACGTGCGGGGACCGCATGAGCAGCGAGTTCCCGGTGCCCGTGGTGTCCATGTAGTAGCGGGGGTCGTCGGTCAGGCGGTAGTACGACGGGTTGTCCAGGCCCCGGAAGGACAGCGTCGGGCCCAGGTGGTTGCCCTCGGCGGTGTGGTTGTAGACCACGTCGAGGATGACCTCGATCCCCGCCTCGTGCAACGCCCGCACCGCCGACTTGAACTCCAGCACCTGCTGCCCGCGGTCGCCCCAGGAGGCGTAGGCGTTGTGCGGGGCGAAGAAGCCGATGGTGTTGTAGCCCCAGTAGTTGTTCAGGCCCATGTCGACCAGACGGTGGTCGTTGACGAACTGGTGTACGGGCATCAGCTCCAGGGCCGTGACGCCCAGCTCGGTGAGGTGCTCGACGATCGCCGGGTGCGCGAGCGCCGCGTAGGTGCCCCGCAGTTCCTCCGGCAGCCCCGGATGGCGCATCGTCAGGCCCTTCACATGGGCCTCGTAGATCACGGTGTGGTGGTACTCGGTGCGCGGGGGCCGGTCGTCGCCCCAGTCGAAGTACGGGTTGACCACGACCGACGTCATCGTGTGCGGCGCCGAGTCCAGGTCGTTGCGCCGGTCGGGGGCGCCGAAGTGGTAGCCGTACACCTCCTCGCCCCAGCGGATCGAGCCGCTGATCGCCTTCGCGTACGGGTCGAGCAGCAGCTTCGCCGAGTTGCAGCGCAGTCCGCGCCCGGGGTCGTACGGGCCGTGCACGCGGAAGCCGTAGCGCTGCCCCGGCATGATGCCCGGCACGTACGCGTGCCGCACGAACGCGTCGCTCTCCCGCAGTTCCACCGCCGTCTCCGAGCCGTCGTCGTGCAGCAGACACAGCTCTACTCGGTCCGCGGCCTCGGTGAAGACCGCGAAGTTCGTACCGGCGCCGTCGTACGTGGCGCCGAGGGGGTATGCCTCTCCAGGCCAGACCTGCATGGATACGACTCTTTCAGGTGTGCCGCCCCGCTGGGGGTGCCTTGGCATCGAGTCTCCCGGAAAGTGAGGGAACCACCTGTGACTTACGCCCCTCTTACCCATCGACCGGTGCACACGCCGGCCGACGGCGGGTGCCGAATCAATGGGGCAATCACGTACTCCCGGGGCACCAGGGGGAGTAGGGGGAAGATGTGCGCACGACAGTGCGGCGCCACCTGGGCAAGGTGGTGGCAGGCGCGGCCATAGCGGTGGCCGGTACAGCCGCGATGATCGCGATCACCCTGCCGGGCACGGCAGGGGCGGACGGAACCGGAGGGAGCACGAGCGGACAGGCCGCGCAGCAGGCGGCCGGAGCGGGGGCCGGACAGGGCGCCGGGCAGCAGGGCGGCTCGGCCGCGGTCGAGCCCGGAGTCGTCGAGGAGGCGCCGGCCGAGGGCCGGAAGGGCCAGGGCCGCGACCCGCTCACCGACGACGAGATCGCGCGGGTCCAGAGTCTCGCGGTCAACCGGCAGCTCTTCAACGCCACCGAGGACGTCGACGGCGACCGCGGCCCGCAGCGCCTGAGCGTGGACCTCGCCGATCCCGCGGCGAACGAGGTCGACGACCCGGACGCGCCCCGGCGCGCCGAGGTCACCTTCTACGACTACAGGAACGACACGCTCGTCACCAAGACCGTCAACCTCGACACGGGCAAGGTCGAGAGCACCGCCAGCCGGCAGGGCGTCCAGCCGCCGCTGAGCGCCGCCGAGCAGACCGAGGCGGCCCAGCTGCTGATCGCCGACCCGCTGGGCGCGGGCCTGAAGGCGGACTACAAGGACGCCACCGGCAAGGAACTCACCTCGCCCGACCAGCTGGTGCTCGCCGGCATGGTGTACCGCGCCTCGCCGGGCGCCCAGCCCGCCGTCCTCGACCAGTGCGGCATCCACCGCTGCGTCCGGCTGCTGCCGAAGGTCAAGAACGGGCCGTGGATCGACACCCGGTCCTTCGTGATCGACCTCAGCGCCCGCAAGGTGGCCCGGCTCGCCGGCTGACCCGTCCGTCCAGTTTTCCAACCTTCATCTCCCGTCGTAGGGATGCAAAGGGAGTCCTTTCCTCATGCGCGTGATCAGAAATAGCCGTGCCCGCAAGGGAGCGGCCCTCGGTCTGTCCGTGGCCGCGCTTGCCGCCGGCGCGACGACCACCGGTACCGGCCCGGCTGCCGCCCAGCCGAAGGCGGCTCCGGCGGCGGCCGCCGACTGCAGCGCCGCCTACCGCATCCAGCAGAAGCTCTCGAACGGCACCACCTGGCGCATGTGCTGGCGCTTCGAGGCCAAGTCCGGCCTCATCCTGGAGAAGATCTCCTACCAGCCGCCCGGCGAGGCCCGCCCGATCCAGGTCCTCAACAGTGCCAAGCTCGCCCAGATCCATGTGCCGTACGACGACGGCAAGAACGAGTACAACGACATCACCGACTACAACTTCGGTTCGGGCCTGGTGAACATGGCGCCCGGCGAGTGCCCCGGCGGCACCATCAAGACGGTGAAGGTCCCCGAGGCGTACAACAGTACGAACCCGAACGTCAAAGGCCTGTGCACCACGACCCGCGCGCGCGGGCACGCGTACCGCATGCAGACCGACTCGGGCAAGGTCTACCAGGCCCAGGGCAAGGACCTGCTCGTCTACACCGTCAACAAGGTCAGCTGGTACGAGTACATCACCGAGTGGCGCTTCTCCGACGACGGCACCATCAACATGAACGTCGGCGCCACCGGCAGCCTCTCGCCCTTCGACTACGACGCCGGTGACGGCCGCGGCTGGCCCATCGGCAAGGGCGCCAAGGCCTACTCCACCAGCCACAACCACAACGTCTTCTGGCGGCTCGACTTCGGCCTCGACGGCTCCTCCAAGACCAAGGTCGAGCAGTACGACTCGGTGGTCAGCCCGCCCGCCCCCGGCGGCCAGGGCCCGACCAACAAGACCACCCGCACCACCGTCACCAAGGAACTCGCGGGCGACGCCGCGAACATGCGCTGGTGGCGCGTGGTCAGCGCGACCGGCAAGAACAAGGACGGCCACCCGCGCTCGTACGAGATCGTCCCCGGCGCCACGAGCAAGTACCCGGGACGCCCCTTCACGAAGCACGACGTGTACTTCACGGAGTACAACGCGTGCGAGCAGTACGCCAACAACAACGTCCGCCTCTGCGCCAACCCGCGGCACGGCTACTCCGTCGACAAGTGGGTGAACGGCCAGACGCTCACGCACCCCGTGACCTGGGTCAACGTCGGCTTCCACCATGTCGCGCGGGACGAGGACCAGCAGCCCATGCCGGTCCACTGGCAGGGCTTCTCGATCGCCCCGAGGGACGTCACCGCTATGAATCCGCTCACTCCGCCGTCCCTCGCGGGCGAGAACGGCCGTCCGTAGACGGACAGTTGAGAAACGACCTGTCCATCCGGCTGCACCGCCCACCGCTCCCGGAGTACCCTTCCTTGATCGTTGGGACGGGGAGTGCTCGGGGGAGCGGAAGGCGGTGCTTGGGTGGGCTCGGGAGGGCTGGAGCTGCCCCCTGGTGACGAGGGTCACGAGGGAGGCTCCTCCACGGACGTCCCGCCCGGCACGGTGTCGCTGGCCCGGCCGATGGAAGGCGCCATCGGGCCGGAGCTGGACTGGGACGCCGAGGCCTGGCGGGAGGTGCGCACCCGCGCCCAGCGGGCCGGCCGGGCCTACATCTGGCTGAACCTCGTCGAACAGCGGCTGCGCGCCGTCGTGGCCGCCGTGCTGCGGCCCATCTACGAACCCGTCCACGGCGACGACTGGGTGGTCGCCGCGGCCGGCCCCGCCGGACAGGAGTGGGTGCAGCGTGCGGTCGCCGTACGCGAAGTCAGCCGCCGCAAGGGCTACCTGCTCGACCCGGCCGACGACAACGTGATCTCCTTCCTCACGCTGCCCCAGCTGCGCGAGCTGATGGTGCAGCACTGGCCGTGCTTCGAGCCGTACTTCGACGACCGCCGGGACGTCGAGCTCGCCCTGGACGAGCTGGAGGTCACCCGCAACGTGGTCTCCCGCAACCGGGCGCTGTCCGAGGCCGTCCTGGGCCAGGCCGAACGGGCATCCGCACGGCTGCTGGAGGTGCTCGGCACCGGCGGCGACGTGCCGTCCGCGCGCCGGCTGCCCGTGGACGCGGTCGAGGACCTCGTCGGCGACCGGTACGCGGACGTGGTCGCCGTCCACTCCGACCGGGTGCGGCTGCTGCGCCAGTTCCCCGCCGAGGACATCTTCGACGGCGCCCGCCGCCTGGACGCCATCGGCATCGGCCTCAATCTGCTCGTCCAGAACTTCTCCGGCCGGCGGCTGGTCCGCCTCGCCGAGGCCGGCGCCCGCGTCCGGCTGCTGTTCCTCAACCCGGCCTCCAGCGCGGTCAAGCGCCGCGAGCGCGAACTGGGCATGAAGCGCGGTGAGTTGAGCCGCGCGGTGGAGATGAACATCCTGCACATGCGCCGCGTCCGCTCCCGCCTGCGCGACCCGGGCGCCTTCCAGATCCAGGTGTACGACGAGACGCCCCGCTTCACGGCCTACCTCGTCGACGGCGACGGCTCCGACGGCATCGCGGTCGTGCAGTCCTATCTGCGGCGGATGCGGGGCATGGAGGCGCCGGTGCTGGTCCTGCGGAACGGCAACCGGGTGGTCAAGTCGGGCGAGATCGACGAAGGCGGACTTTTCTCCGCCTATCGCGAGGAGTTCGAGCTGGCCTGGGCGGATTCGCGGCCCGTGTCCTGAACTGTCGTGTCCTTCCGTGGAGCCTCCCCAGCTAAGCGGAACGCGATCCTCTGATTGTCAGTGGCGCATGGGAAGGTGGAGACCACTGGGGGAAGCACCACCAAGAAGGGGGGCCACCATGGCCTGGCACCGCGAGCTGCTCATCGGCTTCGACCTGGAGACGACCGGGACGGATCCGCGCGAGGCGCGCATCGTCACAGGGGCCGTGATCGAGGTCAGGGACGGGCAGGTTCTGGGGCGCCGGGAATGGCTGGCCGACCCCGGCGTGGAGATCCCGGCGGACGCCGTGGCCGTCCACGGGATCAGCAACGAGCGGGCGGCCGCCGAGGGCCGCCCCGCCGACCAGGTCGCGGACGCGATCGCCGGCGTCCTCGTCACGTACTGGAAGACAGGCGTCCCGGTCGTCGCCTACAACGCCGCCTTCGACCTCACACTCCTCTCCGCCGAACTGCGGCGGCACGGACTGCCGCCCCTGCGCGACCGCCTGGGCGGCGTCGACCCGGCCCCGGTCGTCGACCCGTACACCATCGACCGCTGGGCCGACCGCTACCGCCGCGGCAAGCGCAACCTCGAAGCGGTCTGCGCCGAGTACGGCGTCCCCCTCGACGCGGCCCACGACGCCTGCGCCGACGCCCTCGCCGCGGCCCGCCTGGCCTGCGCGATAGCCGAGCGCCACACCAAGGTCGCGGCCCTCGGCCCGGCGGAGCTGCACCGCCGCCAGATCGAGTGGTACGCCGAGTGGGCGGCGGACTTCCAGGACTTCCTCCGCCGCAAGGGCGACGCCCAGGCGGTCGTGGACGGGACATGGCCCCTGCGGGAGCTGGCGGACAGCCGGTCCGCCTGAGCCGGCTGCCCGGCTCAGAAGGGGTACCAGCGCACCGTCTCGTCCCCGTCCCGCAGGGACGCCACCCGGCGTTCGAACTCGGCGAGGGCCTTGGGGTTGGCCGGTGCGTGCTGGGCGACCCAGGCGCAGCTCGCGGTCTCGCGGGCGCCGCGCAGGACCGGGCAGCCCTCCCACGCGCGTACGTCCCAGCCGTACGTCGCGGTGAAGGTGTCGTAGGCCTCGGCGGGCAGGCCGTAGCGGTCGCGGGAGAGGGCCATCACGACCAGGTCGTGCTCGCGCAGGTCGGCGGAGAAGGTCTCCAGGTCGACCAGGACCGGGCCGTCCGGGCCTATGTGGACGTTGCGGGGCAGTGCGTCGCCGTGGATCGGGCCGGGCGACAGCTGCGGCGTGAGCGCGGCGGCGGCCGTGGCGAAGCCGTCGCGGCGCTCGCGCAGATAGGCGGCGTCCGCCGGGTCGACCGCGTCGCCCGCGAGCCGCAGCCAGCGCTCCACGCCGGACAGCAGATCCCGCGGGGGCAGGGTGAAGGAGGGGGAGGGCAGGGTGTGCACGACACGCAGGAGTTCGGCCAGATCCCGCGGCTCGGCGGGCCGTACCGGGTCGGGCAGCCGGTGCCACACCGTCACCGGGTGTCCCTCGACCAGCAGGGCCTTCGGCTCGGCCGCCCGCACCGCGGGGACTCCCGCCTCCTCCAGCCACGCCGCGATGTCCAGCTCGCGCCGGGCCCGGTCGAGGAGTTCGGCGTCGCGGCCGACCTTCACCACCAGGTCGCCGGCGGCGAACACCGCGTTCTCGCCCAGGGCGAGGAGCCGCGCGTCCCGGGCCGGGCCGGGCAGCACCCCCGCCGCGACCAGTACGTCCCGCGCACGTGCCTCGTCCATCGTCCGCCTCCGTCTCGTCGTGTGCCTCTACCTCGGGGACGGCGTCGGGATCCGGCCATCCGACGGCCAGTCTCGCATTCGTACAGGTGGGGCCATCTGCGCGGTGCCTTGACGGGGTACAGCGGCTTCACGACCATGGCGGGGCCCGTCACAGCCGCGGGAAGGGGGATCGCTTCGTGTCGCTGACGACCGAGGGGAGAGGGAGCGAAGGGAGAGGGAGCGAAGGGCGAGGCGGCGCGCGCCGTGCGTCCGGCACCGGACCGCCGCGGGACCTCGTGAGCCATGGCGCCTGGTTCCTCGTCCTGCCCGCGCTGCTCCCCATCCTGGTGCTGAGCGTCGGCCCGCTGCTGTACGGGATCCTGCTGGCGTTCACCGACGCCCAGTCGGGCCGCACCGAGCCCACGCAGTGGATCGGCGGGCTCAACTTCCGGGACCTGGGGCACGACACGCTGTTCTGGGAGTCGTTCCGCATCGGGCTGGTCTGGGCGGTCGGGGTGACCGTCCCGCAGTTCCTGCTCGCCCTGGGCCTGGCCCTGCTGCTCAACCAGGAGTTACGGCTGCGCTGGCTGGCCCGCGCCCTCGCGATCGTCCCGTGGGCGATGCCCGAGGTCGTCGTCGGCATCATGTGGCGGCTCGTCTACAGCCCCGACGCCGGTGTCCTCAACGAGACCCTGCGCGACCTGGGCCTCGGTGACGGACGGGACTGGCTGAGCGGCCTGGCGACCGCCCTGCCCGCGGTGATCGTCGTCGGCGTCTGGGCGGGCATGTCCCAGACGACCGTCGCCCTGCTCGCCGGACTGCAGAACACCCCGCGCGAACTCCACGAGGCCGCCGCGGTCGACGGCGCGGGCGCCTGGCGCCGCTTCCGCACGGTCACCTGGCCCGCGCTCCGCCCCGTCGCCCTGGCGATCACCGCGCTCAACTTCATCTGGAACTTCAACTCCTTCGCCCTGGTCTACGTCCTGACCAGCGGCGGTCCCGGCGGCCGCACCCGGTTGCCCATGCTCTTCGCCTACGAAGAGGCCTTCCGCTACGGCCAGTTCGGCTACGCGGCGGCGATGGGATGCGTGATGGTCGCGGTGATCTCGGTGCTCCTCGCTCTCTTCCTGGTGGGCCGGCTCAGGGGAGGTGACCGGGCATGAGGACCAGCGCCACGGGCCGCGTCGGCCAGTACCTCGCCCTGCTCGCCTATCTCGTCTTCCTGGCCTTCCCCTTCCTCTGGCTGGTCTCCACCGCCTTCAAGTCGCCGCGTGAACTGGGCAGTCTGCGCCCCGGCTGGTTCCCCGAGGACCCCACCCTCGCCAACTTCCGGCAGGCCTTCGACGAACAGCCACTGCTGCGCGCCGCGGGCAACTCCCTGCTCGCCGCCGCCGGGGCCGCCCTGATCGCCGTACTGCTCGCGACCCCGCTGGCCTATGTCATGGCCCGGCACCGCACCCTGCTCGCGCGGGCCGCGACCGGGTGGGTCGTCGTCAGCCAGGCGTTCCCGCTCGTGCTGGTGATCATCCCGCTGTTCCTGGTGCTGAAGAACCTGCGGCTGATCAACTCCCTGCCGGGCCTGGTCATGGTGTACGTGGTGTGGGCGCTGCCGTTCGCGCTGTGGATGCTGGTCGGGTACGTGCGTGCGGTGCCCGTCGAACTGGAGGAGGCGGCGGCCGTCGACGGCGCAGGGCGGCTGCGGACCCTGGTGTCGGTGACGGCGCCGCTGCTCGCGCCGGGGATCGTGGCGACGGGGCTGTTCGCGTTCATCACGGCGTGGAACGAGTTCTTCTTCGCGCTGGTGCTGCTGAAGACGCCGGAGAAACAGACCCTGCCGGTCGTCCTCACCCACTTCATCGGCGCGGAGGGTGTCGCCGACCTCGGCCCCCTGGCGGCCGCCGCCTTCCTCGCCACCCTTCCCTCCCTGCTCGTCTTCGCGGTCATCCAGCGACGGATCACGAGCGGCATGCTCACCGGGGCGGTGAAGAGCTGATGCGTACAAGACTGATGCGTACGAGACTGATGCGTACGAGAAGCGCGGCCGTCCTCGCCCTCGGACTGCTGCTCGCCGGCTGCACCGGCAGCGGCGGCTCGGACGACGGCCGGATCACCCTGCGCTTCCAGTCCCTCGCCTGGCAGGAGGAGTCCGTCGAGGCCAACAAGGAGCTGGTGGACGAGTGGAACGCGAGCCATCCGGATGTGAAGGTCGAGTACGTCCAGGGAAGTTGGGACAGTGTCCACGACCAGCTCCTCACCTCCTTCGAGGGCGGTGAGGCACCGGACGTCATCCACGACGCCTCCGACGACCTCGCGGACTTCGCCTACGGCGGCCATCTCGCCGACCTGACCGACCTGCTGCCCCAGCGGCTCAAGTCCGACATACCGCACCGCAGTTGGGAGACAGCCACCTTCGGGGACGGCATCTACGGCGTCCCCTTCCTCCAGGAGCCGCGCGTGCTCATCGCGAACGCCACCTGGCTGAAGGAGTCCGGCGTACGGATCCCCACGCCCGAAAGACCCTGGGACTGGGCGGAGTTCCAGCAGATCACCGATCAGCTCAGCGGCGACGGCAGGTACGGTGTGGCCTGGCCGCTCAAGGACCCCGTCTCCGCCACGCTCAACCTCTCCCTGTCGGCGGGCGGGCAGCTCTTCCACCGGGGCGCGGACGGCAAGGTCACCGTCCGCTTCGAGAGCGGCGACGAGGTCGTCCCCCGCATGGTTCACGACCAGGTCGGCGAGGACCGCAGCGCCCCGGGCTCGCTGCTGGGCAGCGGCGGCTCGGACACCCTGCCCGGCTTCTTCGCCGGCAAGTACGCGATGGTCCCGCTCGGCTTCTCCTACCGCCAGCAGGTCGTTCAGCAGGCGCCGAAGGGCTTCGACTGGCAGGTGCTGCCCGCCCCGGCCGGGGCCGACGGGCTCACCCAGGGCGTGAGCCCGCAGACCCTGTCCATCGCCGAGGACAGCCCGCACAAGAAGGAGGCCGCCGCCTTCATCGACTTCCTGCTGAGGCCCGGGAACATGGTCCGGCTGGCCCTGGGCGACTGGATGCTGCCCACCGGCACCCGGGCGCTCGCCGACCCCGCCCTGCACACCACGAAGGACGACTGGGCCACCGGTACCGCCCTCGCCGCCCATCTGCGTCCGGCGCCCGCGCAGTCGGTCCGCGGCTACCCGGAGTGGAAGGACAAGGTGGCGACCCCGGCCTTCCAGGAGTACTACAGCGGCGCGATCGACCTCGACGAGCTGCGCGACCGCCTGGAGAAGGAAGGGAACCTGGTGCTGGCCCGCTACCAGCGCTGAGTGTCGGCGACGGCTCTGAACGGCGGTGACAGTGCCGGCCGGCGGTGACTGTGCTCGTCTGCGGTGACAGTGCCGGCCTGTAGTGACGGTGCTGGTCGGCGGTGACAGCGACTGCCGTGACGGCGGCCTGCGGTGACCGTACCGACCGGCCCGCCCTCCGGCGTCGTCATGCATTTGCACGAGACGTCTCGTCTCGCGTACGGTCGGCGGCATGACCACTTCCGCGGACCTGACCACTCCCGCGCACATCGCCATGTTCTCCATCGCCGCCCACGGCCATGTGAACCCCAGCCTGGAGGTGATCCGGGAGCTCGTCGCGCGCGGCCACCGGGTCACCTACGCCATCCCGCCCGCCTTCGCCGACAAGGTCGCCGCGACCGGCGCCGAGGTGAAGACGTGGCACTCCACCCTTCCCTCGCCCGACGCCGACCCGTCGGTCTGGGGCACCACCCTCCTCGACAACGTGGAGCCCTTCCTCGACGACGCGATCCAGGCGCTGCCCCAGCTGATCGAGGCCTACGCCGGGGACGAGCCCGATCTCGTGCTGCACGACATCACCGCCTACCCGGCCCGCGTTCTCGCCCACCGCTGGGGCGTGCCCGCGATCTCCCTCTCACCCAATCTCGTGGCCTGGGAGGGCTACGAGGAGGAGGTCGCCGAGCCGATGTGGGCGGAGCCGAAGAAGACCGCGCGCGGACAGGCCTACTACGCCCGCTTCGAGGCCTGGCTGGCGGAGAACGGGATCACCGAGCACCCCGATCCGTTCACCGGCCGGCCCGCCCGCTCCCTGGTCCTCATCCCGAAGGCGCTCCAGCCGAACGCCGACCGGGTCGACGAGAGCGTGTACACCTTCGTCGGCGCCTGCCAGGGCGACCGCGCCGCCGAGGGCACCTGGAGCCGGCCCGCCGACGCCGAGAAGGTCGTCCTCGTCTCGCTGGGCTCGGCCTTCACCAGGCAGCCGGCGTTCTACCGCGCCTGCGTCGAGGCCTTCGCCGGGCTCCCCGGCTGGCACCTCGTGCTCCAGGTCGGCAAGCACGTGGACCCGGCCGAGCTGGGGGACGTACCGGCGAACGTCGACGTGCGTTCCTGGGTGCCGCAGTTGGCGATCCTGAAGCAGGCCGACCTGTTCGTCACCCACGCCGGCGCCGGCGGCAGCCAGGAGGGGCTGGCCACGGCGACCCCGATGATCGCCGTTCCGCAGGCCGTGGACCAGTTCGGGAACGCGGACATGCTCCAGGGCCTCGGTGTCGCCCGGCACGTGCCGACGGAGGAGGCGACCGCCGAGACCCTGCGGGCCACCGCCCTGGCCCTGGTCGACGATCCGGAGGTCGCCCGACGGCTGAAGGAGATCCAGGCCGGCATGGCCCAGGAGGGCGGTACACGCCGGGCCGCCGATCTGATCGAGGCCGAACTGCGTCAGCGGCACGCATGAGTGAGGGCCCGTTGACTCCCCGGTGGTCAACGGGCCCTCGGTCCGGGAGGGATCAGACCCTCACGGGTTCACCCTCGTCGTCCCGCGTCGTCCGCGCGGCCGCCTCGGGCGACTCGTCGTGGGTAAGGTCCGGCAGCCGGTTCAGCCACTTCGGCAGGTACCAGTTGCGCTCGCCGAGCAGGGCCATCACCGCCGGGAGCAGCACGCCCCGGATGATCGTCGCGTCGATCAGGACCGCGGCGGCCAGGCCCACGCCCATCTGCTTCATGGACTGCATGGACAGCGTGCCGAAGATCGCGAAGACGGCGACCATGATGACCGCGGCGCTGGTGACGACGCCGGCCGTGGTGACCACGCCGTGGGTGATCGCGTCCTTCGTGGTGCGGCCCCGCAGCCGCGCCTCGCGGATCCGGGAGACCACGAACACGTGGTAGTCCATCGACAGGCCGAACAGGATCACGAAGAGGAACAGCGGCAGCCAGGTGATGATGGCGCCGACGCCCTCCGCGCCCACCAGGGACGCGCCCCAGCCGTGCTGGAAGACCGCCACGAGGATGCCGTAGGCGGCGCCCACCGAGAGCAGGTTCAGCACGATCGAGGTGAGCGCGATCGTCAGCGAGCGGAACGACAGCAGCATCAGCGCGAAGGCGAAGACCACGACGAAGGCGAAGACCGGGACGACGGCTCCGGCCAGCTGGTCGTTGAAGTCCTTCGAACCGGCCACCTGTCCGGTGATCGGCGCCTCGACGCCGTCGACCTTGCCGAGGGTGGCGGGCCGTACGTCGTCGCGCAGCTTGTCCAGGCTCGTGCCCGCCTTGTCCAGGTCGGAGCCGCCGACCAGTGGGACGTACACGAAGGCGATGTTCCGGTCGTCGTGCAGCTTGATCTCGACCGGGCCGCGTGAGGCACCCGAACTGATCGCCCGTTCACGGAAGTCGGCGAGCGCGGACTTCACCTCGGGCGCGTTGATGTCGTCGGCCTTGACGACCACCTCGGCCGGCTCGGAGCCGCCCGGGAAGGCCTCGTTGAGACGGTTGTAGGTCTGCACGATGGGCAGCGAGTCGCCGAACTCCTGGTCCAGGGTGAGCTGCTGGGTCTTCATGCCGAGCGCGGGCGCCGCGATGGCGAGCAGCGCGCCGGTCGCGACCACGACGGAGACGACGGGCTTGGCGAGCACACCCTTCAGGACGGCCGACCAGAACCGGCTCCCGCTGTTGCCGGCGGTGCTGCGGCGCTTCAGGAACGGGAGGCGGCCCTTCTCGACCCGCTCGCCCAGCAGCGACAGCAGCGCGGGCAGCACGGTCACGGAGCCCACCATGGCCACGGCCACGACCATCAACGAGGCCAGGCCCATCGCCTCGAACTCGGCGAGCCCGGTGAACAGCATGCCCGCCATGGCCACGCACACCGTGACACCGGAGACGACGATCGCACGGCCACTGGTGGCGGCGGCGATCCGCAGGGCGGTCTGCGCGTCCCGGCCCGCGACCCGCTCCTCGCGCTCCCGGCGCAGGTAGAACAGGCAGTAGTCGACGCCGACGGCCAGACCGACCAGCAGCATCACGGAGTTGGCGGTGTCGCTCATCGGCATGACGTGGCTGACGACGCCCATCAGGCCCATCGTCGCCATGATCGCGGTGATCGCCAGCAGTACCGGCAGCAGCGCCGCCACCAGCGCGCCGAAGGCGATGAGCAGAATGCCGAGGGCCACCGGCACAGCGGAGTACTCGGCCTTCTGGAAGTCGTCCCCGAACGCGTCGTCGAACGTCTTCATCATGCTGGCGCCGCCGATCTCCTCGATCCGCAGCGACTCGTGGTTCTTCTGCACGCCCTCGACGGCCTTCAGGACCGGCTCCACCCGCTCACCCGCGGTGTCGGAGTCACCGGTCATGTCGAACTGAACCAGCGCGCTGCGACCGTCCTCGGAGATGGTCTGCGTGTCGTACGGCGAGGTGACGTCGGTAACCTTGCCGGTGCCCTCGACGGCCTTGATGACCGCCTCGACGGCCTGCCGGAACTCGGCGTCCGTGGCCTTCAGCCCGTCGCCCTTGGCCTGGACGAGGACCGTCTCGCTCGCGGGCTCCTCGATCCCCGCGTCCTCGATGATCTTGGCCGCGGTGTGTGTCTCGCCCTTGAGCTGGTCGCTGTCCTTGACGTCGACCCGGCCCGCGGCCGAACCGAGCCCCATCGCCAGGACGACGAACAGCATCCAGATGCCGACGGCCGCCCAGCGGTGCCGGGCACTCCAGCCGCCGGCCCGCGCGGCGATGCCCCGCACCCGCGAATCTCCGTTCCCCATGACGGGCTTGCCCCCTTGAGGTGCGGTGGCGACCCCCTGCCGCCACCTTTCGCTTCGAAGGTATGGGTCGCATAAAGCCATCTCGTCGTGCTGCCCGGTGAACCCTCGGGCGCCCGGGTCCTCCCCTCGGACCCCGCCGTCTCACCGCTGGGGAGGAGGAGGGCCCTTACATCTATTTCGAGGATCTCGGGGGCGATGATCAGGGAAAAGCGGAGGCGTCAGGTCCGCAGCCCCGGTCCGCGCACCCGGCGACCGCGGCCGCCATGCCCACCTCCCCGGGTCACGACGGCCGCCCTACTGTGTGCACATGACGACGACGTACGCGGCGCTGCTGCGCGGTATCAACGTGGGCGGCGCCAAGAAGGTCCCCATGGCCGTCCTGCGCACTCTCCTGGAGGGCCTCGGACACGGCGACGTGCGCACCTACCTGCAGAGCGGCCAGGCCGTCTTCTCCTGCGACCACGGCGACGAGGACGGCCTCGCCGGGGAGATCACGCGGGCGATCGAGAAGCAGTTCGGCTTCTCGGTCGACGTGATCGTCCGCGACCACGCCTATCTGAAGGCGATCGCCGAGGCCTGCCCGTTCCCTGCCGCCGACCTGGAGGCCAAGCAGCTCCACGTCACCTACTTCTCCGTCCCCGTCGACCCCGACCGCTTCGCCGGGATCGACCAGGCCGCGCACCTCCCCGAGGAGTTCCGGCTCGGCGACCGTGCCCTGTACCTGTACGCCCCCGACGGCCTGGGCCGCTCCAAGCTCGCCGAACAGCTCTCCAAGCCGCGGGTGAACAAGGGGCTGATCGCCACCACCCGCAACTGGAACACCGTGGTCAAGCTGGTGGAGATGACGCAAGGGTGACCTTCCGCAGGCCGTGGAGGTCGTCTCCGCCGAGCGCGTCGACGTCGTCCTCGGTGAGCGAGCCGTAGCGGTCGACGGGGGAGAGCCCCCACCCGTAGAAGTCGGCGGACACCTGCGCGTCCGCCAACCGCCGGCTGCCTTAGGGCCGTTGGTACTCGGTGACCCAGTGGTCGTCGTGGAAGCCGTCGGCGAAGTACGTCCCGTACCTGCCCGAGCCGGGCCGGCGTACCGGTCGAAGTCGTCATGCCCCCGGACGGCCCTGCCCCAGGGGCAAGGTCAACCCAGCGCGTCCAGCCGGGCCGTCTCGTCCTCCGTGAGGTGTACGGCGGCCGCGTCCAGGTTCTCCTCCAGGTGGGCCAGGGTGCCGGTGCCGGGCGTCGGGCAGAGGACGGGGGAGTGGTGCAGCAGCCAGGACAGGGCGATCTGGGCCGGGGTGGCGCCGTGCGCGGCGGCGATCGACGTGCAGACCGGGTCGGTCGTGAGTGTCCCGTTGCCGAGCGGGAACCAGGGCAGGAAGGCGATCCCGCGTGCCTCGCACAGCCGAAGGAGCGGTTCGCTCGCGCGGTCGAGGAGGTTGTAGCGGTTCTGGACCGCGGCGATCTCTGTCAACTCGACTGCGGACATGAGCTGTTCGGCGGTGACCGTGTCCAGGCCCAGATGCCGGATCTTGCCCTCGGCGCGCAACTCGTCGAGCGCGCCCAGCTGGTCGGCCATCGGGACGGCCGGATCGAGCCGGTGCAGCTGGTACAGGTCGATGGTGTCGAGGCGCAGCCGGCGCAGGCTCGCCTCGCACATCGCGCGCAGCCGGTCGGGCCGCCCGTCGACATGCCAGGCGCTGTCGCCGGTCCGGACGACCCCGCCCTTCGTGGCGATCAACAGGCCCTGAGGGTAGGGGTGGAGCGCCTCGGCGACCAGTTCCTCCGCGAGCGACGGGCCGTAGTTGTCGGCCGTGTCGATCAGCGTGACGCCGCGCTCCACCGCCCGCCGCAGGACGGCGACGGCGTCCCGGGTGTCGCCGCGCGGCCCCCAGTAGCCGGGGCCCGTGAGCTGGGCGGTGCCGTAACCGAGCCGACGGACCGTCAGCTCACCGCCCACGACGAGCGTTTTCCCGATCATCCGACGCAGCGTACACACCGCTGTGCGAGGCTCGCTCCATGCGCTACATCATCATCGGGGCAGGGGCGATCGGCGGAACCGTCGGAGGACGTCTCGCGGAGGCTGGGCAGGAGGTCGTACTGGTCGCACGCGGTGCGCACCACGCGGCGCTGCGGGAGGGCGGGCTGCGGCTGAGGGTGCCGGAGGGTGAGCTGAGGTTCCGGCTGCCCGTCGTCGACGGACCGGACGCGCTCGGCACGCTGCGCGCCGACGACGTCCTCGTCCTCGCCGTGAAGACGCAGGACAGTGAGGCCGCGCTCGAGGCGTGGGGGCCGGCCCCGGTCGAGGGCGGCGGCACGGCCGCCGAGCGGTTGCCGCTGGTCTGCGCACAGAACGGAGTGGAGAGCCAGCGCCTGGCCCTGCGCCGCTTCCGGCACGTCTACGGCGTCTGCGTCTGGCTGCCCGCCACCCACGTCGAACCGGGCGTCGTCTCCGCCGCCGGCACCCCGCTCACCGGCGTCCTCCACCTCGGCCGCCACCCGCACGGTACCGACGACACCGCCCGCCGGATCGCCGCCGACCTGGAGAAGGCGCACTTCGAGGCGCCGGTCGTGCCGGACGTGGCGCGCTGGCAGTACGCCAAGCTGCTGTCCAACCTGGGCAACGCCCTGGAGGCGGTGAGCGGCCCCGTCGACAGCGAGGAGGCCGTCGCGCTGTACCGCAGGGTGCGGGCCGAGGGGGAGTCGGTCCTCGCCGCCGCCGGGATCGCGTACGTGGGCGCCGAGGAGCAGGCGGCCGCCCGGGGCGACAAAGTCACCCTGGTGCCCCTCGAGGGCGTCCCGCGCGGCGGCGGCTCCTCCTGGCAGTCCCTCAGCCGGGGCGCCGGCAGCATCGAGGCCGATCACCTCAACGGCGAGATCGCCCTCCTCGGCCGCCTGCACGGCGTACCGACCCCGCTGAACGAACTCCTGCAGCGGCTCGCGAACCAGTTCGCGCGCGAGCGCAGGGCCCCCGGCTCGTTGCCGCTGCGGGAGCTGACCCGGCTGGCCGACGAGGCTGTCGCGTTTGTTCAAGAGGACCGGGGCGCCCGTCCCTAGCGTGAGGGGCATGAAGTACGACGAGACGCACCGGTACATGTCCGAATGTGCCGCCGAGGCGGCGCGCGTCGCGCGCGGCGTCCCGGCGGCCAGGCTGAACGACCCGATCCACTGCACCGACTGGAACCTCCGCGCCCTGGTCAACCACTGGGTCCTCTACACCTCCCACGGCCTGGAGCACCGCGCCCTGCGCAAGCAGCTCCCCGAGGACCTCGTCGCCCGCGACTTCACCGCCGACCCCGACTGGTCCGAGGCCTATGCCGCCCAGCTCGACCGTGCGGTCGCCGCCTGGGCCGACCCGGCCGTCTGGGAGGGCGAGGTCGACCTCGGGCCCGCGTCCCTGCCCGCCGCCGAGCTCGCTTCGATGATCATCAAGGAGATGGCGGTCCACGGCTGGGACGTGGCCGTCTCCACCGGCCAGAAGCTCCATGTCTCGGACGGTGCCGCGCGCCTGGTCCTCGACGTGGTCGAACGCCACGGCGACCTCTACCGCCAGTACGACGGCTTCGCCGACCCGGTGCCGGTACCGGCCGACGCGCCGGCGTTCGAGCGGGCACTGGCGGCCAGCGGACGGGACCCGGGGCAGGGCACCCGAGTGGACCATTGACAAGGACCGGTATTGGGCCGTGAACGAGGTCCAATCGGGAACTAGCGTCGACGCCATGACCAGCACAGCCGTCTCACCCACCCGCGTCGACTTCTGGTTCGACCCCGCCTGCCCGTTCGCCTGGATCACCTCCCGCTGGCTGCTGGAGGTCGAGCGGCACCGTCCGCTCGACCTCCGCTTCCGGCTGATGAGCCTCTACCTCCACAACACCGGCAACGAACTCCCCGACTGGTACCGCGCGTTGGTCGACAAGTCGATCGGCCCGGTACGGGTCGCCGTCGCGGCGGCGGCGCAGCACGGCGACAAGGTCCTGCGCGACCTGTACACCGCGTACGGCACCCGCATCCACGAACGCCGCCTCGACGACTTCGACACCGTGATCGCCGACTCCCTCGCCGAACTCGGCCTGCCCGCCGAACTGTGCGCCGCCGCCCACGATCCGTCGTACGACGACGCCGTCCGCCGCAGCCACGAGGCGGGAGCGGAGCCGGACTCCGGCGGGTACGTCGGCACGCCGACGATCCACGTGGACGGGACGGTGTGGTTCGGCCCTGTGCTCCGGGCGATCCCCCGCGGCGACCGGGCGGCCGAACTCTTCGACGCCTTCCGGGTGCTGGCGGTGGAACCCGACTTCTTCGAGCTGAAGCGGACACGGGTGGGAGGGCTGTCGTTCGAGTGACGGGGGCGTCCGGAGCTGTGCGTCAGGAGGTCAGGACGGCTCCGGACAGGCTGGGGTGACGCAGGTAGTCCAGGACGCTGTGCGGCCACCAGGGCGCGATGCTGATGTCCGGCAGCTGTTCCACCTCCGGGAAGACACGGGTCAGTTCGCCCTTCCGTAGGGCGACGAAGTCCCCTACGTCGGCCAGGTCGACCCAGCGCCGCACGCCCGGCGGCTTCGTGGACTCCCCGTCAGCCCTTCTCGCCCCGCCACCCGTCCCGCCCCGCCCACCGCACCGCCGGCCCCATCCCGAGCCCTGCCACCGCGAACAGCACACCCAGCACCGCCCAGCCCGCCGAGCCGTGCTGGATCGCGGTGACGGTGACCAGGGCCGGGCCCGCCATCATCCCCGCGGACATGCCCGCCCCGAAGACGCCCTGGTAGACGCCGTGGGCTCGGGAGTCGGCGAGGGCATAGCCGAGAGTCCAGCCACCGGCCGCCGAGAGGACCTCGGCGAAGACGTGGACGACAGCTCCGGCGGTGAGAGCCAAGACCGCCCACATGGGGGAGAGGCCCGCGGAGAGGGCGTAGACCGCGCAGGCGGCGGCCAGCAGCAAACCCGACCAGCCCATCGCCCGTACGGCGTCGGGGACGTGGGAGAAGCGGCGCGCGACCGGGACCTGGAGCAGGGCCACCAGCACACAGTTCACGATCATCAGCAGGGCCGCCGTCCAGCGCGGGGCCTCCGTTCGCTCCACGATCCACAGCGGCAGCCCGACCTCGGAGAGCGTGTACTGCACGACCAGCACGGCGTTCAGCACGGTCACCGCCAGGAACGGCAGGTCACGCACCGCACGCCAGCGGTCGGCGGCCGGGGCGTCCGCGGAGAGGGGCGGGCGGTCCTGGGCGTGCGGGGCCAGAGGCAACCCGGGGATCAGCAACGCGGGCCCCGCGAACGACAGCGCGTTCAGCAGAATCACCGTCACATAGGCGTCCCTGGTGTCGAGTTGAAGTGCGATCGCCCCGAACGCGCCACCGACGCCCATGCCCACGTTCGTCACCATCCGCAGATACGCCCGCGCCTCCACCCGCGTGGCCGCCGGCAGCACGTCCGCGTACAGCGCGCCCTGCACCCCGCGCGAGGCCATCTGCAGCCCGGTCGCACAGACCACCGCGACCAGGAAACCGGCGTACGAGTGCACCAGCACGTAGGCGGCCGTAGCCACCCCGGTGCCGGCCCACAGCAGCGCGGCCACGCGGCGGGAGCCCCACCGGTCCGCCGCCCGCCCCGCGGGTACCCCGGCAGCCACGCCGACGAGCCCCGCGCCCGTCATCCCGAGGCCGACGGCGGTCGTGTCGAGACCGACGATCCGGGTGAAGTACAGAACGCCGAGCGGGAAGTAGAGGCCGTTGCCGAGGGAGTTGACGAAAGTCAGCAGCGAGGCGCGGCGCAGGGTGGGGTCGGCGGGGAGCAGGCCCGAGGCACGCGTGACCTGCTCCGACGTGGGTGTCGTGGTCATGCGGACAGCCAACCCGGGGGCGACACCCCACCGGCATTGATTTAGCCTGACACTGAATGATCGAGATCCGGTTCGCCGTCGGCGACCTCGCCACCACCTCCTTCGCGTACTCCCCGCTCCAGGAGGCGGTCTTCTCCCTGCGCTCCCTGCACGACCCGGCCCGCTATCCCCATCACCGCCCGTGGCTGCGTCGGATCCGCCCGCGCCTGGAATCCCTCGACCGCGAACTGCTCACCGCCCTGGTCGCGCCCTGGCTGTGGGTGCCGGACTTCCTCACCCCGCGCCCCGACCGGGCCCGCCCCGCCTTCGCCGACGAACTGGACCGGGTCCGTGGCACCCCGCTCGAGGTGGTCGTCGCCGACTTCCGTGCCACCTACCGGACCGAGGACGCCCTGCCGCCCGTCGTCGCCCGTGGGCTGGCCGATCCCGGCGCGTTCCTCGCCCGGATCGCGGACGCCCTCGACGCCTACTGGCACACCTGCCTGGTCGCGGACTGGTGGCCGCGTGTGCAGAGCATCCTGGAGGCCGACCTCGCCCACCGGGGACGCGTGCTGGCCGAGCAGGGCGCGGGCACGCTGCTGCCCGGCCTCGACCGACGGCTCACCTGGACCGGCAGCCGTCTCCAGCTGTCCACACGGGACTTCATGGTCCAGGCACCCTGGGCCGACGTCAGCATCGCCGGACGAGGCATGGTGCTGCTGCCCACGCTGTTCGCCCGGGGCGCCCAGCCCCTGATCGACCCGTCACGGCCACCCGTGCTCATGTATCCGGCGCGCGGCCGCGCCACCCTCTCCGAGACACCGCCCCCGGTCACCGACGACGCCCTCGTCCGCCTCCTCGGCCGCCCCCGCGCCCGCCTCCTGCTCCTCCTGGCGGAACCGGCCTCCACCACCGAACTGGCCCACCGTCTGGGTGTCACTCCGGGAGCGGTGAGCCAGCACCTCGCGGTGCTCTATGACGCGGGGCTGCTCAGCCGCACGAGAAGCGGCCGGACCGTACGGTACGCGCGAACGCTCCTCGGCGACGAACTGTGCCGTTAGGGCCTTCCGGCGGATCAGGTCGCAGGAAACCGGCGGTGACTCATCAGCGCAGGTGAGCGGCGGCGAGGGGGTGCCCCCGCGCGAGGCTGTTCGGAGCGCGGGGGAGTCGGCGACCGACGACAACGCCGGTGGGCCCCTCCCGCTCATGGGGGTCCCTCCCGCTCGAGCGAAGCCGGGAGCGGGGGAGAAAGGCGGGAACGGGGGAGAAGCCGGAAGTGGGGGAGGGCGTGCCGGCCCCGCGCCTGCGGCAGGCCCTGCCCGGCAGGGCCTGGCGGGACGAGGGGGAGACCGGCATGGCCTGGCGGGACGAGGGGGAGACCGGCGGACAGCGGGCCGCACCGGCCCGGCCGCGAGGAACGGCTCCGCCGACCGGCTCAGGCCCCGACCGCCGCCAGTCTCGGCGACCGTGCCGCGTCGTACCGCTCCAGCAGCACCCGTGCCACTTCCGGTGCCGGGCCGAGCACCCCGGCCAGGACGTCCGCCCCGGCCGCGCCCCGGGCGATGCGGTCCGGCAGGAAGCCGGGGGCCAGGACGTACGGGGCGACCGCCACCGTGGAACAGCCCAGCTCCCGCAGTTCGCGCACCGCGTCCTCCGTGCGTGGAAGGGATGCGGAGGCGAACGCGGGTCGCACGGCGCACCAACCGGTGTGCCACCACTCCCGCGCGATGTCGGCGATCACCGCGATCGCCTCCGGGTCCGTGGACCCCGCCGAGGCCAGCACGACCCCGGTCGAGGACTTGTCGACGGTCGTCAGCCCCGCCTCGTACAGTCGCCGTTCGAGGGCGGACAGCAGCAGCGGGGACGGGCCCAGCACCTCGGTCTGGCGGATCCGCAGCCGCCGCGGCGCGTCCCGCAGGACCGCCGGGATGTCCGCCTTCGCGTGGAAGGCGCGCGTCAGCAGGAGGGGGAGGGCGACGACGTCCCGTACGCCCTCCGCCGCCAGGGACTCCAGCACCCCCTGTACCGAGGGGACGTTGAAGTCCAGGAAGCCGGTCTCCACGCGCAGTCCCGGCCGCAGCGACCGCACCCGGCGCACCAGGGCGTGGACGGTCGCCGCGTGCCGCGGGTCGCGGCTGCCGTGGGCGATCACGAGAAGAACCGGCTGGTGGTGCACGCGGGTCAGCCCTTCACCAGCAGACCGCGGCCGCGCAGCACACGCCGCTCCAGCGGGCTGAAGATCAGCAGGTCGATGGCGATGCCGACGAAGAGGATCAGGACGATCGCCTCGAAGACCATCGCCATGGAGCTGGCGTTGCGGCCGTTCTCCAGCAGCGCGCCCAGGCCGATGCCCAGGTCCGGCGAGGAGGCGATGATCTCCGCCGCCATCAGCGAGCGCCAGGAGAAGGCCCAGCCCTGCTTCAGACCGCCCAGGTAGCCGGGGAGCGCGGCCGGCAGGACGATGTGCCAGGCGCCCTTCAGCCCGGTCGCGCCCATCGTGCGGCCCGCCCGCAGGAACAGCGGGGGCACCTGGTCGATGCCGGAGACCAGGCCGTTGGCGATGGAGGGGACCGCGCCGAGCAGGATCACCGCGTACATCATCGAGTTGTTCAGACCCAGCCAGATCACGGCCGGCGGCACCCACGCCACCGACGGCAGGGACTGCAGACCGGACAGGATGGGGCCGATCGCCGCCCGCACGAACTTCACCCGGGCCACGATCAGACCCAGCGGGGTGCCGATGGCCAGCGCCATCAGGAAGCCCAGCAGACCGCGCGAGACGCTGGTCCAGATGTACTCGAGGAGCTTGCCCTCCAGCCACGCTTCCTTGAACTCGCCCCCCACGTCGGCGGGCGAGGGCAGCTTGCTCGGATCGTCGACGATCTTGAAGGAGATCAGCGCCTGCCAGACCACCAGCACGACCGCGATCGCGATGATCGGCGGCAGGATCTTGTTGACGAAGGTCTGCTGGAACGACGTACGGCTGACGACGCCGGTCTCCAGGGCGTCCAGCCCCGCCTCCACCGAGGCGAGCTGCTGATCGCCCTCGGCGCGGGTGTCCGTCGTCTTCGTCTCAGTGCTGGCCATGACGGCGGATCTCCCCACGCAGGACTTCGGTGATCTCCAGGGACAGTTCGGCCACGGGCGCGTCCTCGATACGGCGCGGCTGCGGAATGCCGACGGTCCACTCACGGGCCACCCGGCCCGGCCGGGAGGAGAGCAGGACGACGCGCTGCGCGAGCCGCACCGCCTCCCGCACGTTGTGCGTGACGAACAGCACCGACAGCCCGGTCTCCTCCCAGATCCGGGTCAGCTCGTCGTGCAGCACGTCCCGGGTGATGGCGTCGAGCGCCGCGAACGGCTCGTCCATCAGCAGCAGCCGGGCGTCCTGCGCGAGCGCACGCGCCAGCGCCACCCGCTGGCGCATACCGCCCGACAGCTCGTGCACCCGCTTGCCGTACGAGCCCTTCAGCCGCACCAGTTCGAGCAGCTCCTCGGCCCGGCCGCGCCGTTCGTTCTTCGGAACGCCCCCGAGCTTCAGGGCGAGTTCGATGTTCTTGCCCGCGGTCAGCCACGGGAACAGGGCGTGCTCCTGGAACATCAGAGCGGGGCGCCCGTCGGTGCTGATGCTGCCGGCGCTGGGCTGGTCCAGCCCCGCCACCAGGTTCAGCAGCGTGGACTTGCCACAGCCGGAGGCCCCCAGGAGGGTGACGAACTCGCCCGGAGCGACATCGAGGGTGATGTCGTCCAGGACGAGCTGCTGCCCGGCTGGCCCGGCGAAGGACTTCGACACGTGCTCGATGCGGGCGGCGTACTCCACCGACTCGGCGCTTTCCGCCTTGGCGAGGGTGGTGGCCATGGTCGTCACCTCCTGGGAACTCATCCGACTTCGGGCTTACTTGACGCCGAGACCGGCGTCGTCGACCGTGCTCTCACCCGCGGCCTCGAGGACCTTGTTCAACGGCGCGAGGTCGTAGATGCCCTTCAGTAGCGGGTCCTCCAGCAGACCGGCCTTGACCGCGTGCTCGGCCTCGGTGTTGAGCGTGGAGGCCAGCGGGTCGTTGGTGAACTGGATCGACTTCCACGCCGGGTCCAGGACCTCGGCGGGCAGCTCCTTGCCGGAGTCCACCTTCAGCTGCGCGTTCGCCGCGGCCTTCGCCTCGTCGGGGTTGGCGTTGATGAACTTGTTGACGTCGACCGACGCCTTCAGCACGGCCTCGACGGCCTTCGGGTGCTCCTCGAGGAACTTCTGCGACACGATGATGTTCGTGATCACGAACTTCTTGTCCGGCCACAGGTCGGCCTCGTCCAGCAGCACCTTGGCGCCCTCGGCGACCAGCTTGGACGCGGTCGGCTCCGGCACCCAGGCGCCGTCGATGGAGCCGGACTTGTAGGCGTCCGGGGTGACCTTGTTGTCGGTGCGGACGACCGACACGTCGCCCTTGCCGCTCTCCGCGTCGACCTTCCAGCCCTGCTCCGCGATCCAGTTGAGGAACGCCACGTCCTGCGTGTTGCCGAGCTGCGGGGTCGCGATCTTCTTGCCCTTGACGTCCTTCAGGCTCTTGATCTTGTCCGGGTTGACCACGAGCTTCACACCGCCGGACGCCGAACCGCCGATGATCCGCAGGTTCTTGCCCGCGGACTTGGTGTAGCCGTTGATCGCCGGGGACGGGCCGATCCAGCCGATGTCGATGGAGCCCGAGTTCAGGGCCTCGATCTCGGAGGGGCCGGCGTTGAAGACCTGGTACGTCGCCTTGGTGGCGCCGAGCGCCTTCTGGAAGTAGCCCTTGTTCACACCGACGAGGGCGGTCCCGTGGGTCAGGTTGCCGAAGTAGCCGATCTTGACGGAGTCGAGACCGTCGATCTTCTCCGCACCGGCGGCGACCTTCTGGGTGGACGTGTCGTCGTCGGCCTTGGAGCCGTAGCCGCAGGCGGCGAGGGTCAGCAGAGGAAGTGCGGTCATCACCGCGAAGGTACGGCGGATGCTGGATGTGGCAGGCACGGGAGGCGTTCCTCTCGTTGGCCCGGCGGTCACGTCTCTCAGGTCGTGGCCGGGAGGTCGGCAGGTCTTCGCTTACGGCGGTGGGGGGCGAGGGCGCGCAGGCAGTGCGCGTACGTCACGCCGCACATCGCGCCACTCCGCCCTGCCCGCTGCCGATGGCGCCGCTGCCGACGCGGCCGCCCTCCTTGGCGAACGTGGAGTAGTAGTCGGTGGTGGTCACGTCAGAAGTCCCACCCGTCGTCCTCGGCCTGGTCCTTGACCGGCTCCGGGGAGGCGAAGGACTCGCCGACCATGCCCGCGGTGAGCGTGGTGCCGTCGTTCGGGTCGATCAAAATGAACGAGCCCGTGCGGCGCGAGTCGGCGTAGGAGTCGACCGGCAGCGGTTCCGCGGTGCGGATCTTCACCCGGCCGATGTCGTTGGCGACGAGCTGTCCCGGGTGCGGGTGCAGGGACAGGTCGTCGAGGGTGAGACGGGACGGGATGTCCTTGACGATCGCCTTGACGGTGCGGGTGCCGTGCTTGAGCAGCACCCGGTGGCCGACGGTCAGCGGCTGGTCGGCGACATGGCAGACGGTGGCCTCGACGTCCTGCGTGGTGGCCGGCGCGTCCTTGCTCGGCACGATCAGGTCGCCGCGCGAGACGTCGATGTCGTCCGCGAGCAGCACGGTCACCGACTGGGTCGTCCACGCCACGTCGACCGGCCTGCCCAGCAGGTCGATCCCGGCGATGGTCGTCTTCTTCCCGGACGGCAGGACGGTGACCTCCTCGCCCACGCGGAACGTGCCGGCGGCGATCTGACCGGCGTAGCCGCGGTAGTCCGGGTGCTCGGCGGTCTGCGGCCGGATCACGTACTGCACGGGCAGCCGCGCGTGGCAGTGCGCCAGGTCGTGGCTGACCGGCACGGTCTCCAGGTGCTCCAGGACGGTCGGGCCGCCGTACCAGTCCATGGTCGCGGACGGCTCCACCACGTTGTCGCCGGCGAGCGCCGAGATCGGGATCGCGGTGACCTCCGGGACGCCCAGCTCGGTCGCGTACGCCGTGAACTCCTCGGCGATCGCGGCGAACACGGACTCCTGGTAGTCGACCAGGTCCATCTTGTTGACCGCGAGCACGACGTGCGGGACGCGCAGCAGCGCGGCGATCGCCGCGTGCCGGCGGGTCTGCTCGACGACCCCGTTGCGGGCGTCGACCAGGATCACCGTCAGCTCGGCCGTGGAGGCACCCGTCACCATGTTGCGGGTGTACTGCACATGGCCGGGCGTGTCGGCGAGGATGAACCGGCGCCGGGCCGTGGCGAAGTAGCGGTACGCCACGTCGATGGTGATGCCCTGCTCGCGCTCGGCGCGCAGACCGTCGGTGAGCAGCGCGAGGTCGGGACCTTCCTGCCCGCGGCTCGCCGAGGCGCGCTCGACGGCCTCCAGCTGGTCCGTGAGGATCGACTTGGAGTCGTGCAGCAGGCGGCCGACGAGCGTGGACTTGCCGTCGTCGACGGAGCCCGCGGTGGCGAACCGCAGCAGGGTCGTGGCCGAGAGTTCCTCGGTCGTGATCGTGCTCATGCTTAGAAGTACCCCTCGCGCTTGCGGTCTTCCATCGCGGCCTCGGAGAGCTTGTCGTCGGCGCGGGTGGCGCCGCGCTCGGTCAGCCGGGACGCGGCGATCTCGGCGATGACGGCGTCCAGCGTGGTCGCGTCGGAGTCGACGGCGCCGGTGCAGGACATGTCACCGACGGTCCGGTAGCGCACGAGCCGCTTCTCGACGGTCTCGCCGTCCTTGGGCCCGCCCCACTCACCGGCCGTCAGCCACATCCCGGCGCGCTGGAACACCTCCCGCTCGTGCGCGAAGTAGATCTCCGGCAGCTCGATGCCCTCGCGGGCGATGTACTGCCAGACATCCAGCTCGGTCCAGTTGGACAGCGGGAACACCCGGACGTGCTCGCCGGGCGCGTGCCGGCCGTTGTACAGGTTCCACAGCTCGGGCCGCTGACGGCGCGGGTCCCACTGGGAGAACTCGTCGCGCAGCGAGAACACCCGCTCCTTCGCCCGAGCCTTCTCCTCGTCCCGGCGGCCACCGCCGAAGACCGCGTCGAACCGCTCCGACTGGATCTTCTCCGTCAGCGGCAGCGTCTGCAGCGGGTTGCGGGTGCCGTCCGGACGCTCCTTCAGCACACCCCGGTCGATGTAGTCCTGCACCGAGGCGACGTGCAGCCGCAGGTTGTGCCGCTCCACCGTGCGGTCGCGGTACTCGATGACCTCGGGGAAGTTGTGCCCGGTGTCCACGTGCAGCAGCGAGAACGGCACCGGCGCCGGCGTGAACGCCTTGAGCGCCAGGTGCAGCATGACGATCGAGTCCTTGCCGCCGGAGAACAGGATCACCGGGTTCTCGAACTCGCCCGCGACCTCGCGGAAGATGTGCACCGCCTCCGACTCCAGGGAGTCGAGGTGGCTGAGGGCGTACGGGCTCGCCGTGCCCTCCTCGGCCTTGGCAACGGTCGTCACACCAGTCCCCTTTCGCTGAGCAGGGCGTACACCGACGCCGCGGACTCCTGCACGGTCTGGTTCTGGGACTCGATCCGCAGATCCGGCGACTGGGGCGCCTCGTACGGGTCGTCGACCCCGGTGAGCCCGGTCAGCTCGCCCGCCGCCTGCTTGGCGTACAGGCCCTTGACGTCCCGCTCGCTGCACACCTCGACCGGAGTCGCCACATGCACCTCCAGGTACGCCGTCCCGCTCGCCTCGTGCCGCTTGCGCACCGCGTCCCGGCTGTCCGCGTACGGCGCGATCACCGGGACGAGCGCCTTGACGCCGTTGCGGGCGAGCAGGTCGGCGAGGAAGCCGATGCGCTGCACGTTGGTGTGCCGGTCCTCACGGCTGAAGCCGAGGCCCGCGGAGATGAACTCGCGGATCTCGTCGCCGTCGAGCACCTCGACGAGGTGGCCCTCCTCGCGCAGCCGGCCGGCCAGCTCGTACGCGATGGTGGTCTTGCCGGCACTCGGCAGACCCGTGAGCCAGACGGTGGCTCCGGTCGTCACGTGGTTCTCCAATGTCGTAGGCGCGGTCATGGTCAGCCGTGCAGTCCGCACTCGGTCTTCGCGCGGCCCGCCCAGCGGCCGGCGCGCGCGTCCTCGCCCTCCAGGACGCGGCGGGTGCAGGGGGCGCAGCCGACGGAGGCGTAGCCGTCCATCAGCAGGGGGTTGGTCAGCACGCCGTGCTCGGCGACGTACGCGTCCACGTCCTCCTGGGTCCAGCGGGCGATCGGGGAGATCTTGACCTTCTGCCGCTTCTCGTCCCAGCCGACGACCGGGGTGTTCGCCCGGGTCGGGGACTCGTCGCGGCGCAGGCCGGTCGCCCACGCCCGGTAGCTCTTGAGGCCCTCCTCCAGCGGCTGGACCTTACGGAGCTTGCAGCACAGGTCGGGGTCGCGGTCGTGCAGCTTCGGCCCGTACTCGGCGTCCTGCTCGGCGACCGTCTGGCGCGGGGTGAGCGTGATGACGTTGACGTCCATCACGGCCTCGACCGCGTCCCGGGTGCCGATGGTCTCCGGGAAGTGGTAGCCGGTGTCGAGGAACACCACGTCGACGCCCTTCAGCACGCGCGACGCCAGATGCGCGACCACCGCGTCCTCCATGGAGGAGGTCACGCAGAACTCCTTGCCGAAGGTGTCCACGGCCCACTGGAGGATCTCCAGCGCCGAGGCGTCCTCGAGATCGCGTCCCGCCTGTTCGGCGAGCGCCTTCAGCTCATCGGTGGTGCGGCCTTCCTGAACCGCGGTCATATTCGGTCCCCTCCCGTGTCGGTGCGCTGAACGCCCCGGGCGAGCAGCCCGAGGAACTTCAGCTGGAATGCGCGGTTGCAGGCCGCGCATTCCCAGGCGCCGTGACCTTCTTCGCTGGGGCGCAGGTCCTCGTCGCCGCAGTACGGGCAGTAGAAAGGTGCGGCCCGCTCGCTCATGAGAGGGCCTCCTCGTCGGCACGGGCCGCCCAGGTGGCGAACCGCTCGCCGTCCTCGCGCTCGGCCTGGAACCGCTTCAGGACGCGCTCGACGTAGTCCGGCAGCTCCTCCGAGGTCACCTTCAGACCCCGCACCTTGCGGCCGAAGCCGGCGTCGAGGCCGAGCGCGCCGCCCAGGTGCACCTGGTAGCCCTCGACCTGCTCACCCTTGTCGTTGAGGACGAGCTGGCCCTTGAGACCGATGTCCGCCACCTGGATACGGGCGCAGGCGTTCGGGCAGCCGTTGATGTTGATGGTGATCGGCTCGTCGAACTCCGGGATCCGGCGCTCGAGTTCGTCGATCAGTGTGATGCCGCGCTGCTTGGTCTCGACGATGGCGAGCTTGCAGTACTCGATGCCGGTGCAGGCCATGGTGCCGCGCCGGAACGGGGAGGGCTTGGCGGTCAGGTCCAGGGCCTCCAGGGCCTCGACCAGCGGCTCGACCTGCGCCTCCTCGACATCGAGGACGATCATCTTCTGCTCGACCGTGGTCCGCACCCGGCCCGAACCGTGTGCCTCCGCGACCTCGGCGATCTTGGTCAGCGTGGTGCCGTCGACACGGCCGACACGCGGCGCGAAGCCGACGTAGAACCGGCCGTCCTTCTGCCGGTGCACGCCGACGTGGTCGCGCCAGCGCTCCACGGGCTCGGCGGGGGCGGGACCGTCGACCAGCTTCCGCTTGAGGTACTCGTCCTCCAGCACCTGGCGGAACTTCTCCGCGCCCCAGTCGGCGACCAGGAACTTCAGGCGGGCGCGGGTGCGCAGGCGCCGGTAGCCGTAGTCGCGGAAGATGCCGATCACGCCGGCCCAGACGTCCGGGACCTCGTCCAGCGGCACCCAGGCGCCGAGCCGGACGCCGATCTTCGGGTTGGTGGACAGGCCGCCGCCGACCCACAGGTCGAAGCCGGGGCCGTGCTCGGGGTGCTCGACGCCGACGAACGCGACGTCGTTGATCTCGTGGGCGACGTCGAGGAGCGGGGAGCCGGAGACGGCCGTCTTGAACTTGCGGGGCAGGTTGGAGAATTCCTTGCTGCCGATGTACCGGCTGTGGATCTCGTCGATGGCCGGGCTGCCGTCGATGATCTCGTCCTCGGCGATACCGGCGACCGGCGAGCCGATGATGACACGCGGGGTGTCACCGCAGGCCTCGGTGGTGGACAGGCCGACGGCCTCGAGGCGGTTCCAGATCTCCGGCACGTCCTCGATGCGGATCCAGTGCAGCTGGATGTTCTGCCGGTCGGTGATGTCCGCGGTGCCGCGCGCGAACTCCTGCGAGATCTCGCCGATCACCCGCAGCTGCCGGGTGGTCAGCCGGCCGCCGTCGATGCGGACGCGCAGCATGAAGTACTTGTCGTCCAGCTCCTCCGGCTCCAGGACCGCGGTCTTGCCGCCGTCGATCCCGGGCTTGCGCTGGGTGTACAGGCCCCACCAGCGCATACGGCCGCGCAGGTCGTTGGGGTCGATCGAGTCGAAGCCCCGCTTGGAGTAGATCGTCTCAATGCGTGTCCGCACATTGAGACCGTCGTCGTCCTTCTTGAACTGTTCGTTGCCGTTGAGCGGGGTGAAGTGACCCACGGCCCACTGACCCTCACCGCGGTGACGGCTCACCTTGCGGCGGGGCGCGGAGGCGGCAGGGTTCTGCGGGGTGGCGGCCATGGTGAAAAGTCCTTCGGGACAGGCGGAAAGCGGCTCTGACCAGCGCGTATGGGCGCATGGGTTTATGTGCGCGTCATTGCGCGGGGAGGGTGGAGGAGGGTGTCGGCGGTGCTGCTCCATGGCCGGGGGCCACTGATGGACGCAGCGTCAGCTCGCCGGACAGATGGCGCTGGACATGCGGCCGAGGTCGACGTGCCGCCGACTCACCAAGGCAATTCCAGTTCCAGACATGACGGAAGCGTGTCATGGCGATCTGGACACAGTCCAGCTTCGTCCGTCATGTGGACACCCTTGTCCCGGAATGTGAGACAAGGGTGTCGTCGGTCACATGCGCCGTGCGGCATCTTGTCCGCGCAGGTCAGGAGGGGTATGCACCCGGCCAGGGTCCCGGGCTGGGCGCCTCCGCCTCCTCCTCGACCTTGGTGTCGAACAGCGTGAACCCGCGCCGCAGGTAGTTGGCCATCGCGTGCTCGCCGTCCTTGCTGCACGTGTGCAGCCACACCCGCTTGGTCTGCGGCAGCCCGGGCCAGCGGTCCGCGAGGTCCCAGGCGCGGGCGGTGCCGTACGACAGCAGATGGCCACCGATCCGCCGGCCGCGGAAGGCGGGGATCAGCCCGAAGTACTCGATCTCCACGACCCCGTCGTCCTGCGGCGCCAGCTCCACGTACCCGGCGGGCGTGCCCCGGTCGTACGCGACCCATGTCTCGACCCCCGGACGCTCCAGGTGCTCCTGCCACCGCGCGTAGGTCCAGCTCAGCCGGTCGACCCACAGGATGTCGCCGCCGACGGAGGCGTACAGGAAGCGGCTGAACTCCGGCGAGGGCACCTCGGAGCGGACGATCCGGACGTCGCCGTCGGGCGCGGCGGCCGGCAGCAGGTCACTCGGTGCGGTCTGCTCCAGGGACCAGGTGGTCACGGGGATGTTGGTCATGCCGGTCAGGGAATCATCTACTCCGCTGATCTGTCGATCGAGGCCAGGGGCAGCGCGAAGAGGACCCGCCCCGACTGCGTCCACACCTCGCCGGTCGCCGCCCAGTAGGAGAGGGACTCGGTCCCGGAGCCCCAGCAGCTGTGGCTCTCGGCGGTACCGCACACCGCGGCCCGGGAACCGTCCGTGTCCTGCCGCCACAGCGTCCCCTGCCGCTCGCCCGCGCCCGCCGCGCGGGTCACGTACCAGGCGGACTCATGGGCGAGCACCCCGCGCACCCCGGTGAGCTTCGTCCGGTACGCCTCCGTCGCCCGGACCCGCCCGGCGGCGTCGGTGGCGAGAAGGCCGACGCGTCCGGGGTCGGTGTCGAAGGCGTACCGCCACAGGCGGGCGCCCCGGTCACCGTCGTCGAGGGTCCACTCCCCGGCGACCAGGCTGTCCGGCGCGGTGCTGCGGTCGAGGGAGACGGTGGCCGGGTGCGGGGCGTTCGGGCCGCCGCTCAGCCGGTAGGAGGCGACGGCCGGCAGGACGTACGGGGAGCCGTGCGCCGACCAGCCGCCGGGCACCCGCCCGATCGCCTCGCCGGTGACGGTGGCGCGGTGAATGCGGTTCATGTCGTAGACGTACAGCGCGGTGCGGCCCCCGTCGTCGGCGGTGACCAGCAGCTTGTCCTGGTACCAGACCATCCCGGAGACATGGGAGACCAGCCCCCGGTAGTCGCGTCCGCCGTCGACCGGGACGGCGAGCAGCGCCCAGGTGTAGGTGAGGCGGTTCAGGTTGGCCGCGTCGACGAAGGCGATCCGGGCCAGCCCCCGGTCGGCCGCCGGGCCGGCGCTGCGGGACCAGCCGGACAGGATCACCCGGTGCGCGCCCCACAACCCGTCGTCGTCCGCGTCGCCGGAGGTGGTCACCGCGCCCGGCTGCCAGCCCTCGGTCTCGTCGGTGTTCCAGCAGTACGCGCGCGTGGCCGTGGGGGAGACGGGCAACGCCCGTCGCTCGGTGTCCGTGCAGTCGACGGCGTCGCGCAGGGTGCGGTCGGCGCCGCTCAGCACCGCGCCGACGCCCACCGGCCGGCCCATCTCGGAGGCGAGCCGGTCCAGGGAGGCCTGCGGCACCGGATCCTCCGTCAGCCGCAGCGCGTCCGTGTCGGCCGAGGCGGTGAGGGGCTTCAGGGCCCCGGGACCGTCCGTGACCGTCGCCTGGGAAGCGCTGATCATGGTGGCGGCGGCGGTGAGCGCGAGCGCGGTTCCGGTCAGGAACGCGCGCAGTGCCCTGCCCCGCCTGCGACGTCGATGTCGGCCGCGATGTCTCATCTGTCCTCCCGAGGCGGGCCAACTGCGCCTGATGATCCGTACGTTGACCAAGGAGCAGGTGGGGTGACCCGTCAGGGGATGCTACGGCAGTCCGCACGCCCCTGGGGCGAAGTCCCCGCACATGTACGGAAGATGCCGTGACGTAAGGCGATTTACGGTACGAATGAGGGGGTGAGACACCCTCCGGGCCACGGAATCCGTCGTCAGGGCCTCGGAGGGCGGGGTACGGAATCCGTCGTCAGGGCCTCGGAGGGCACGGCACGGAATCCGTCGTCCGCACCCCCGTCACCGCCGGAGCGCTCGAGTACGGAAGGAGATCCTTCGGGTCGTCCGGGAGGAGCACCTCCACCTCCGCGTCCTCGCTGAAACGATAAGGCCGATGTTCCAGGAGTCCCCCCAGGTACCGCCGCACCCGCGACATCTCGGCCCGCACCGTCACCGTCCGCGCCGGGTCGCCGAACACGTCCTGCGCCAGCCCCGCCGCGCTGCGCCCGCCCCGCTGCACCGCCAGCAGGTACAGCAACTCGGCATGCCGCGGACTGAGTTCATGGGACCACGAACCCGCCCCGCCGCTGACCGTCACCGACCAGCGGCGCGGCCGCGTCACATCCAGCACGATCCGGGTGGCGCCGGGTGGCAGCGGCTCCGCAGCCGCGTCGAGCGTCCGCACCAGCCAGCCCCCGGACAGCGGCTCCACCGAGCACAGCCCCAGCGCCGGCAGCCACCGCCGGCCAGGCGACAGCGACTTCGGCAACGCGATCCGGTTCGTGTACGGCATCCCGGTCACGGCCGCGGTCCAGCCGTCCTCGTCCACCACCGCCGCCCGGCCGCCCAGCCGGGCCAGCACCGGCGCCGCCACCGCGCGCAGCCGCTCCAGCGCACTCAGATGCAGCTCCCGCAGCCTGGCCTCGGCGAGCTTCGCCACCGAGTCGACCCAGGCCAGCGTGGCGGGATGCATCGTCTCCAGCGGGCCGCTGACATCGACCACGCCGAGCAGCCGGCCGTCGCGCGGGTCGGTGATCGGGGCGCCGGCGCAGGTCCACGTGGTGTGCGAGCGCACAAAGTGCTCACCAGCGAACACCTGTACGGGTCTGCGCACCACCGCCGAGGTACCCACCCCGTTGGTGCCGACGACGTCCTCCCGCCAGTCCGCACCCAGTTCGAACCCGAGCCCGTCGGCCTTGCGCAGCACCGGCGAACAGCCCTCCCGCCACAGCACCCGGCCCTCCCCGTCGGCGACGACCATGATGTGGTGGGCGACGTCCGCGACCGACAGCAGTCCCTCCCGCAGCACCGGCAGCACATCCCGCAGCGGCGACTCCTCCCGCCGCCGCCGGACCTCGTCGGGACTGAGCAGCCCCGCTCTGAATCCGTGCTCCGGATCGACACCGCTGCGCAGCACCCGCTCCCAGGACTGCTCGATCACCGGACGCGGCGCGACGCGCGCCCGCTGCCCGGCGAGCCTGGCCTCCCGCACCTCGCTGAGCGTCCGCGCCGCCCGTGCGGCGTCGACGGCCGCGAACCGCGGCACGTTCATCGGCGACTTCGCCACTGGGGCCTCCCGGGAAGCACACAGGCGTGCGACCGGATGTCAAGCTTCTGCGCCGACTGTTTCCGGTCTTGCTGGAGGTCCCATCTTGCCGTCCGCCCGTGACGGAGGGGCACACTCCGGTCACCGAGTCCAACACGTTGCAACCCCTTGCAACCCTGGTCAACATCCACGGGCTGTCCGAGACTTGTGCCACGCCGTCCCGAGCGGCGTTCCTGGCCTCGCAGGGCCATTGCCGCGGGGGTGGTGCCGTGTCGGCGCAGCACCACCCCCGCACCTGTCGGCGCCCAGCTCAGGACAGCGGCCTGGCCCGCTCCACGATCGCCTCCAGACCGAGGCTGTGGGGCAGCGCCCCGAAGGCCGCACCCCCGTCGCCGCCCAGCCGTGAGGCACAGAACGCGTCGGCGACCTCCGGCGGAGCGAACCGAACGAGCAGCGCCCCCTGGAGCACCAGCGCGAACCGCTCCGCCAGCCGCCGCGCCCGCGCCTCCGCCTCGTCCAGATCGGCCAGCTCGGTCAGCAGATCCTTGATCGCCGCGTCCAGCCGGTGATCGGCACCCCGGGCCCGGCCCACCTCCTGGAGATAGGCGTTCAACGCCTGCGGCTCCCGCTGCAACGCCCGCAGCACATCCAGCGCCTGGACATTGCCCGCACCCTCCCAGATCGAGTTCAGCGGCGACTCACGCACCAGCCGGGGCATCCCCGACTCCTCCACGTACCCGTTGCCGCCCAGGCACTCCGCCGCCTCCACCGTCACCGGCGTGCAGCGCTTGGTCACCCAGTACTTGGCGGCCGGCACCGCGATCCGCAGCAGTGCCCGCTCCTGCTCACCACCGTCGTCGTAGGCCGCCGCGAGCCGCAGCCCCAGGGTCGTGGCCGCCTCCGACTCCAGCGCGAGATCGGCCAGAACATTGCGCATCAGCGGCTTGTCGAGGAGCTTCCCGCCGAACGCCTCCCGGTACGCGCAGTGGTGCACGGCCTGGGAGACGGCCGCCCGCATCAGCCCCGCCGAGCCCAGCACACAGTCGAGCCGGGTCGCCGCCACCATCCCGATGATGGCGCGCACCCCCCGCCCCTCCTCGCCGACCCTGCGCGCCCACGTCCCGTCGAACTCGACCTCGGCGGAGGCGTTCGACCGGTTGCCCAGCTTGTCCTTGAGCCGCTGGATACGGAAGACGTTGCGGGAGCCGTCCTCCAGCACCCGGGGGACCAGGAAGCAGGTGAGGCCCCCTTCTCCCGGTGAAGGGGCGGCCCGGGCCAGCACCAGGAAACCGTCCGACATCGGCGCCGAACAGAACCACTTGTGCCCGGTCAGCTCGTACGCGCCGTCCTCGGCGAGCGGCCGCGCGGACGTCGTGTTCGCCCGGACGTCGCTGCCGCCCTGCTTCTCCGTCATCCCCATCCCGAACAGCACCCCCGCCTTCCGGCTCGGAGGCCGCATCTCGCGTTCGTAGATCGTCGACGTCAGCCGGGGCTCCCACTCGGCCGCCAGCGCCGGATCCGTGCGCAGGGCCGGCACCGCCGCATGGGTCATCGACAGCGGGCAGCCGTTGCCCGCCTCGACCTGCGTCCACACCATGAACCCCGCCGCCCGCCGCACATGCCCGCCCGGCTGCGCCCAGGCCGCCGTCAGACCGGCACTGACCCCCTTGCCGAGCAGCCGGTGCCAGGCCGGGTGGAACTCGACCTCGTCGACCCGGTGGCCGTAGCGGTCGTACGCGCGCAGGGTCGGCGGGTTCTCGTTGGCCTGGATCGCCCACTCCTGCAGCTGGGCCGACCCGGCGGCCCGGCCCAGCGCGGACAGCTCACCGCGCGCCTCGTCGAGCAGCTCCGGATCGAGGTGGCGTTCCACGGCGGCCACCAGGGCCTGGTCGGCGCCGTAGACGTCGTACCCCAGCAGGGGCGGGGGCTGGTTGGTCACGGTGTGCGTGCTGCCTGCCATACCGCGAACGTACCCCCGGGTACGCCGCTCATGACCCCCAGGACACGGACAGCAGACGGGCAGCACCCGGGCAGCCACCCGGGACGGGCCGCACGCGCGTGCGCCGGGGCCGATGGCACACCGTGACGGCGTCCCACCGGAGGTGAGCGCAGCCTCGCTCGGCGGATACCGTTAGGACGTGCAGCCAGCAAGTCAGTCATCCGAGCAACCCGAGAGCCCTCACGGGCGTCTCCACCGCGCGCGTGCCCTCTACCGGAACGTCTCCAAGCGCAGGACCGCCTGGCTGCTGCTCAAGGACACCGTCAACTCCTGCATCGAGTACCGCATCCTCGGCCTCGCCGCCGAGGCCGCCTTCTTCACCCTGCTGTCCGTGCCGCCGCTGCTGCTCAGCCTCATCGGCCTCCTCGGCTATGTCGACGACTGGACCGGCACCGACACCATCACCAGCTTGGAGACCAACCTCCTGGAGGCCTCCCGCACCGTCCTGTCCGACAAGGGCGTCACACAGATCGCCCAGCCGATCCTCGACGACGTGATGAAGGGCGGCCGCCCCGACGTCATCTCCATCGGCTTCCTGTTCGCCGTGTGGTCCGGCTCGCGCGCGGTGAACGTCTTCATCGACACCATCACCGTCATGTACGGCCTCGACGGCGTCCGCGGCATCGTCAAGACACGGCTGGTGGCGTTCCTGCTGTTCATCGCCGCCCTGCTGATCGGCTCGGTCGCGCTGCCGCTGATGGTCGCCGGGCCGGACGCGGTCGTACGGATCGTGCCGTGGTCGACGACGGTCGTCCAGGTCCTGTACTGGCCGGTGGTGATCGTCCTGTCGATCGCCTTCCTGACCACCCTCTACCACGTGTCCGTGCCGGTGCGCTCCCCGTGGATCGAGGACGTGCCCGGCGCCCTGGTCGCCCTCGCCATGTGGGTGCTCGGCAGCTTCCTGCTCCGCATCTACCTGCAGAACACCATCGAGGGCGCCACCATCTACGGCTCCCTGGCCGCCGCCGTCGCCGTCCTGCTGTGGATCGGCGTGTCCGCCTTCGCCGTGCTGGTCGGCGCCGCCGTGAACGCCGCGATCGACCGGGTCTGGCCGGCCGCCGCGACGGCCGCGGCCCGCGCCGCCAACGAACGGCTGCGCGAGGAGGAGGCCGCGGAGTACGTCGCCCGCATGGCCGCCGCCCGCACCCACGAGGACCCCGACGACCCCGACATGCCGTCGGAGTTCCCCGAACGCTGGTCCCGCTTCCTGCCCCCGGAGGACGTGACCGGCCGCCTGCGGACCCACGCCAGGACGTCCCCGAAGGGGGGCGGGGAGGAAGAGCCGCCCCCCGAGAAGTGACCCCCCCCGGAGAAGTGCCCCCCCGGAGAAGTGCCCCCCCGGAGAAGTGCCCCCCGGAGAAGGGACCCCGCAGTCACCCCCAGGTACCCGCCCCCGCCGCCTCCCGCGCGAAGTCCGTGAAGTCACGCGGCTCCCGGCCCAGAACCTCCCGTACGCCGTCCGAGAGGTGGGCGTTGCGGCCGTCGAGGAGCTCCTCGAACAGCTCGACCAGGAAATCGGCCTCCTGCGGCGGCACACCGAAGGCGGTCAGGTGCGCGTGGTACTCCCGGGCGGGCACGGAACGGTACGTCAGCCCGCGGCCCGTCGCCCCGGCGATCTCGGCGATCGCCTCGCCCCAGGTCAGCAGCCGCGGCCCCGTCACGTCGATCTCCTGCCCCACGTACCGGTCGCCCGACGTCAGCGCGGCCACCACCACGTCCGCGATGTCCCGCACGTCGACGAACGGCTCCCGCACGCCCTCGGCCGCCGGGAACACCAGGCCCCCACCGAGCCGCAGCTCCTCCACCAGCGGGCCCTCACTGAAGTTCTGCGCGAACCACGCGGCCCGCACGATCGTCCACTGCGCCCCCGACTCCCGCAGCCCCTTCTCGGTCGGCAGCGCCCGCTCCTCGCCCCGCGCCGACAGCAGCACCAGCCGCCGCACACCGAGCCCGACCGCCTCCCGGGCGATCTCCCCGACCGCGCGGGCCGCCTCCGGGGAGCCGACGTCCGTCGGGTACGCCAGATAGGCCGCGTCCGCGCCGCGCAGCGCCTGCGCCCACGTCGACCGGTCCCCCCAGTCGAAGCCCGTCGCCCGCGAGGCCGCCCGCACCGTGAGCCCGGCGGCCCCCGCCGCCCGCGCCACGCGTCCGCCCGTACGACCGGTCGCGCCGGTCACCACCACCGTCATGTTCCGCGCCGTGTCCTGCGTCATCTGCGTCATGCGTCCAGTCAACTGCCGCCCCGCGCACCGGCCCATCGCTGAACGGCTCATTCCCATAAGCGCGCGTCTACGCTGGCGCCATGGACGCACTCGCAGGCCTTCTGGAAGGTCCACGCGCGCGTGGCGCCCTCATGATCCGTGCGTGCTTCGACCCGCCGTGGGCGGTGCGGGTGGAGGACCGCGCGCCGCTGACGGTGATGCTCATGGTGCGCGGCGAGGCATGGGTCGTACCCGACGACGGCGACCGCATCCGGCTGGTCGCCGGCGACCTCGCCATCGCGCGCGGCCCCGGCGCCTACACCTGCGCCGACGACCCCGCGACGCCCCCACAGGCGCTGATCCTGCCGGAGGGACAGTGCGCCTACCCCGACGGGCGGCTGCTGAACGGCTCCATGGACCTGGGCGTACGCGCCTGGGGCGACCGGCTGGACGGCTCCACGGTGGTGCTGATCGGGACGTACATGATGGAGGGCGAGATCAGCGGCCGGCTGCTCGACGCGCTGCCGCCGCTGCTGTCCCTCACCTCCGACGTGTGGCAGTGCCCGCTCACCCCGCTGCTGATGGACGAGATCGGCCGCGACGAACCCGGCCAGGAAGTCGTCCTGGACCGGCTGCTCGACCTGCTGGTCATCGCCGCCCTGCGAGCCTGGTTCTCCCGGCCGGAGGCCGAGGCGCCGGCCTGGTACCGGGCGATGGCCGACCCGGTCGTGGGCCGCGTCCTGCGCCTCGTCCAGGACGACCCGGCACACCCCTGGACGGTGGCCTCCCTCGCCGCGAAGGCCGGCGTCTCCCGCGCCGGCCTGGCCCGCCGCTTCACCGACCTCGTCGGCGAACCCCCGATGACATACCTGACCGGCTGGCGCCTCGCCCTCGCCGCCGACCTGCTGCGCGACACCGACGACACGATCGGCGCGATCGCCCGCCAGGTCGGCTACGGCAGCGCGTTCGCCCTGTCCAGCGCCTTCAAACGGGTCTACGGCGTCAGCCCCCAGGAACACCGGACACGAGCGGCGTAGCCTGGCATCCGTGTACGAGGAACGCCCCTCCCGGCTGGCCGGCGCGGTGGTGTGGACCAACACCCCGGCGGGCGCAGGGGTACACCCCGTGCTCCCCGACGGCTGCATGGACCTGCTGTGGAACCAGGGCCGGCTGCTGGTGGCCGGCCCCGACACCCACGCCTACGTCCCCGACGCCCCGCCCGCGTCCTGGGCCGGCCTGCGCTTCTACCCCGGCACCGCGCCCGCCCTGCTCGGCGTACCCGCCCACGAACTGCGTGACCAGCGCGTGGAGTTGGCCGACCTGTGGCCGGCGGCGGAGGTACGGCGGCTGCGCGCCCGCGTCGAGGCCGCCGCACACCCGGCGACGGCACTGGAGGAGCTGGCGCTGGAACGGGCGGCCCCGCCCGACCCCGAGCTGCGCCACCTGGTCACCGCCCTCGCCGCGGGCCACCCGGTCGCCGCGACCGCCGACGAACTCGGCATCGGAGCACGCCAGTTGCACCGCCGCTCCCTGACCGCCTTCGGCTACGGCCCCAAGACGCTCGCCCGTATCCTGCGCCTCCAGCGGGCCCTCGCCCTGGCCCGGACAGGCCTGCCGTACGCGGACACGGCGACCCGCGCCGGTTACGCCGACCAGGCTCATCTCGCCCGGGACGTAAGGGAGTTGAGCGGGACGACGCTGACGGACCTACTGCGCCAGCGGCGCGAACAGGTCGACGCCGTTGCCGTCGGGGTCGTGCACGACGGCGTACCGCTGGCCCCAGGGGGCGTCCCAGGGCTTGAGCTCGCCGACGTACCCGGCGCCCACGAGCTCCTCGTACACCGCGTCGACCTCGGCGGGCCCGTCGCAGCGCAGGGCGAGGGAGTGCCGGCCGCCTCCCGACGGCGCCTGCCAGCCGGGGAGGAAGGACCGGACGGTCTCCTCGGTGTCCAGCAACAGCCGCAGCCCGCCTGGTAGTTCGGCCTCGGCGTGTGGCTCCCGCTCGGCGCCCTCGGAGAAGGCGAACCCGAGCCGGCGGTAGAAGGCGACGGAGGCGGCCATGTCGGAGACGACCAGGCCGATGGCATCGAATCGTGGAGTCATGCGGCCACCGTAGGCAGGAGGCGGGCGGTCGGTCTTGAAGGAATCGGACAGTGGGCCGCGTGTCGCATACTGCATACAGAATGTCACGCTCTGTATGCCTCATGTCTCATGCCTCATGCCTGATGCTGGTTGTCTGCGTGCCGCCGCATACTGCATACCGCGCACCGCATTGCGCATACCGCATCCCCCGCCCGGACCGTCAGCTGAAGGCCACCGGCCCGTTCGGCGTGTCCACCGTGAACGAGAGACCCACCGGGCCCTGGGTCAGCGGGAGTTCGGTGCCGAGGGCGGTCAGCAGGCGGCGGATCTCGTCGGGGTCGGGGGCGGTGGCCGACAGCTCCAGCAGCGGGGTGACGGGCAGGCCCGACGCGGAGGGGTGGACCGTGGCACCCCAGTCGATGAGGAAGGGGACCAGGCCGGACGGGTGCGGGTCACCGCCGTCGGTCAGCCGCCACTCCAGCAGGGTGCCGTCGGGGCGGCGCCGGCTCATGTCCCGTACGTCGCCGGGGTCGTAGCCGTGCGCGCGGGCCGTCGCCACCGCTTCGTCCAGGTCGGGCGGGCTGATCGCCCAGGTGATGGTCCGCGGCGAGTCGAGCCCGTCCACGCCGAAGGGGCGCGGACCGGTCGGCGCGGCCTGCTCGGGATCCGGCCCGATGATCTCCAGATAGGCGCTGCCGCCCAGGCCGACCAGGTGGTTGCGGGTGCCGTGCCCGATGTGCACACCGCCGGGGGCGGGGGCCACCCCCGTGCGCCGGGCGAACTCGGCGACCGTCGCCGCCAGATCGGGGGTTGCGAGGACGAGGTGGTCGAGCCGTGGGGGAATGGTGTTCATCCCGCCCGAGCCTACGCGGCCCGCCGCCGAAAAGGATGCGTCTGTGGAACACCTGTGCGGCAGGATGGCCGCATGATCCGTACCGTACGCGCCCTGCCGGCGCTGCTGCTGACCCCCGTGCTCCTCGCCGCCTGCGGCACCGAGGACGCGGGCGCCGCCGACCCTGCCGAACTCAAGGCCCGGGCCGAGGCGTTGGGCATCCACCCGGACGCGGTGTACGTCACCGAGGCCCCCGGCGGCTACACCCTCGCCCAGCAGTCCGTCGGCGTGTACGGCGGCGACGGCTTCTCGGCCACGTACGTCTCCCGGAAGAACGGCAGCCAGCTTCAGCTCACCGTCGACCGCGGCACCATGACCGCCGAGACCTGCCCGACCCAGCCGCCCGCCGACGACTCCGGCACTCCCGCGGACTGCACCCGCGAAGGAGACCTCTGGTACCGCGGTGGCGGCGGGGAGTACGTGGTGCCGAAGAAGGGGTTCCTCGTCCGGATCGGGGGCGAGGGCGTGCCGCGCGACGTTCTGCGCGAGGCCGCCGAGAAGGTCCACCAGCCCTCCGCAGGCGAACTCGACACCCTCCTGCCGCCCGCCCCGGCCGGGGGCGAGCCCGTGGAGCGGGGTGACCTGCCACCGGAGGGAGACGGGGCGCCCGACAACAACGTGGACGTCGGGGGATGAGGAAAGTCCGCCGTACCGCTCGTTCCGCGCCGAAACTTTCGCCCTGATCACGACCCTGGGAGGCGCGCCCGCGCCCCCCTAGGCTCCGGCCATATGACCACCCGCCTGCTCGTGTACACCCGCACCACCGACTACCGCCACGACTCCATCCCGGACGCCGTCACCGCCGTACGGACACTGGGCGACTTCACCGTCGACCACACCGAGGACCCGACGGCCCTGGAGGCCCCGCTGGACGGGTACGCGGCCGTCGTCTTCCTCTCCACCAGCGGCGAGGTCCTCACCCCGGCCGGACGGGAACGCCTCGCCGGGTACGTCGAGTCGGGCGGCGGCTTCGCCGGCGTGCACGCGGCGGCCTGCACTGAGTACGACTGGCCGTACTACGGCGACCTCCTCGGTGCCCGCTTCGCCCGTCACCCCGCCCTCCAGCCCGGCAAGGCACTCGTCGAGTACCGCGACCACCCCGCCACCCGCCATCTGCCCCCCGTCTGGGACTTCACCGACGAGTGGTACGACTTCCGCACCAACCCGCGCGACCGGGTCCACGTCCTCGCCACCGCCGACGAGTCCTCGTACGACGGCGGAACCATGGGCCCCGACCACCCGCTCGTGTGGTGCCGCGAACAGGGAGCGGGCCGCGTCTTCTACACGGCTCTCGGCCACACGTCGGAGGCCTACCGGGACGCGGACTTCCTGGCCCACCTTCGCGGCGGAATCAACTGGGCGGCGAGGCTGGAGGATTGACGACACGTCGTGACGGACGGCCGGCTGCCGGAGGTGGACGACAGCGGCGGCGTCGGCGTGCGCACCGCCACCCGGCTGCTGGAGGGGAACATCGCACGGCTGCGGTCGGTTCCGGAGCGTACGCGGGGATGAGCCACGGCCGGCGCCTCGGGCATCCTGTCCGGCATGACCTCGAGACGGTCATCGCGTTGTCCGCCGGTCTCTCCGGATGCCTGATGGTCCTCATGCCTGATGGTCCTCATGCCTGATGGTCCGCGTCGGCCCGGCGCTGTCGGCGCACGGCCGCCTCACGAGGAGGGCCTCGCGCGTCACTGCTTGGGCGCACCCGTGCTCGCCCGCTCCACCAACCGCGTCGACAGCTCGGTCCGCGTCCCCTCCGGCCGCTCCCCGTCCATCATCCGCACCAGCAGCCGCAGAGCCGTCGCCGCCATCTCGGCCAGCGGCTGGCGGACGGTGGTCAGGGCCGGGGTGGTCCAGCGGGACTCGGGGAGGTCGTCGAAACCGACGACGCTGATGTCGTGCGGGACGCTCAACCCCCGTTCCGCCAGGGCCTCGTAGACGCCGAGGGCCATACGGTCGGAGCAGACGAACACGGCTGTCGGGGGCTCGGGCAGGTCGAGGAGTTCGCGCATGCGGTGGTGGGCGACGGACTCGTCGAAGCCGCCGTGGCGGATGTACTCGGGGCGGTGGCCGACGCCCGCCGAGGCCAGGGCCGAACGGTAGCCGGCGACCCGGGCGTTGCTGCACATCTTGCGGCGCGGGCCGGCGATCACCGCGATCCGCTCGTGACCGAGGGCCAGCAGGTGCTCGGTCGCCGTCACCCCGCCCTGCCAGTTCGCCGCGCCCACCGACACCACGCCCGACGGCGGCTCGACCACCGGGTCGATCATCACGAACGGGATGCGGTGCTGCTCCAGCCAGAGGTACTGGGACTCCGTCAACTCGGCCAGGTTGAACAGCACTCCGGCCGAACCGCGGGCGGTCAGCTTGTCCAGCCAGCCGCGCTGCGGGCGGCCCACCCGGGTGCGGGACAGAGCGGCCGAGACCACGACGTCCAGGCCCGCGTCGTGCGCCGCCTCCTCCACGCCGTGCAGCACCGCCCCCGACCAGGAACTCTCGAGCGAGTGCACGACGAGATCGACCAGCCGGGTCGGCTTCGCCGCGTCGAAGCGCGGTCTGCGGACGTAACCCAGCCGGTCCAGCGCCTCCGTGACCCGGCGGCGGGTCTCCGGGGCCACGTCCTCACGGCCGTTGACCACCTTGGAGGCCGTCGGCACCGACACCCCCGCCTCACGGGCCACGACCGCCAGGGTCGGTCCGGCCGTCACGCTCGCACTTGCCGTGCGGACCATCGGGAACCACCTCTCCGGCCCGCCCGAGGGCCAGCGAAAGTTCGACCACCGCCCTTTCGGAGCCGACCCTGACCGACGGCTCGCAGAAAGCGCTTGCTATCCTAGGTGTGCCTCAGCGTGACGTGAAGACACCGGGAGTGGCCGGATCCCGCGGCCGTGCAGGCCTGCGCAGTCCTGATCGGCCCGGGCGCAGCTCAGCAGGGCGTGCACGTGAGGCTGAAGTCGCGGAAGTCGGCGGTGAACGACGCGTCGACCAGGTCCCGGGCATGGATGCCGACCAGGGTGCCGGTGAAACGGAGGCGATCGGCGTGATCGTCGGAGAGCCGGCCGCAGTCCAGCGCAGGACCCACCGGGGTGCGCACCCCGTCGCGCACGTACCAGAAGCGGGCTTCGACCCCGTCGACGGTCACCCCCAGGGTGAGCGGCACGCTCGCGTCGACCTCCACGACCGCCGCCTGCCGCGCGCCCGTCTCGTCGCGCTCCAGCACACTGAGCACGGTCCGGCCGCCGCCGGCCTGGCCGTCCCCGCGCCACTGCTGCCCGCGCTGCGGCTCCCCCTCGGGCTCCGCCCAGGTCAGATCGAGGGAGAGGTACGCCTCCGCGTCATAGCGGAGGACGAGTCCGGCGGCTTGCGTGAAGGTGGACGGGCCTGCCTCCAAGGTGACTTGGGCTGTTGCTCTGTGTTCCGTGAGGCGCTGCGCCAGCAGGCTCTGCGCCCAGCGGGACTCCGGCCCGTGCCGGCCGCGGAGCCGGATCCAGCCCGGGCGGGAGGTGACGTCCGCCCAGGAGGGGTCCGGCGGTTCCCGCAGCGTGCTCCAGGGCCACCCCAACGGCGCTTGTGGGGCCGCCGGTTGATGGGCGTGAGGGCTCGCCGGTACGTCGACCTCCACCGCCGGGTGCCAACCGCCTTGCCGTAGACGGGGCTTGCCGTCCGCGTCCCAGGTGACCGCCTGGATCGCGGTCTCGCGGCCGAGGGTGCAGCGGGGGCCGTGCGGGGTGTCGAGCGGGCGGGCCGTGAGATGGCTCAGGAACCACTCACCGCCCGGCGTCTCCACCAGCTCCGCGTGCCCCGCCTTCTGCAACGGCAGCTTCGGGTCGTCCCGGGAGGTGAGCAGCGGGCGGTCGTCGAGCTCGTACGGGCCGGTGAGCCGACGGCTGCGGGCCGTACGGACACCGTGCTCGAAACCGGTTCCGCCCTCGGCGAGAACGAGGTGGTACCAGCCCTCCCGCCTGATCAACTTCGGTCCCTCGATGAGACGTTCGTGCTGGAGGAGCAGCTGCGTGTCGCCGCGCGGGGCGAGGGTGCCGCGGTCCAGTTCCGTCAGGACGATCCCCGCGAAGCGCTGTCCGCCGGGACGATGGTCGTTCTGGAGGTTGAGCAGCCAGAGCCGGCCGTCCTCGTGGAAGAGAGCGGGGTCGAAGCCGTGACTCGGCACGCGGCGCGGCTCCGTCCAGGGGCCGGCCACGTCGGGGGCGGTACTGATGTACGTGTCGAGGTCGAAGTACGGCGTGCCGACGGATCGTACGACCGCGTAGACCACCCAGAAGCGCTCGCCGTCCCAGCTCAGGGAGGGCGCCCAGATGCCGCCCGAGTCGGGGACGCCGGCCAGCGTTCCACCGGGGGCGGCGCCTTGGACGTGGCCCGCGTACTCCCAGTGGGCGAGATCCCGGGAGCGGTGGACGGGGATGGTGGGGAACCACTCGAAGGAGCTGGTTGCTATGTAGTACCAGTCGCCGGCGCGGATCAGGGAGGGGTCGGGAGCGAAGCCGCGGATGACGGGGTTGTGTGCGGTGGTCGGGCTGGTGGCGTCGGCGGCCCGTCGGGTGTCGCCCGGAGCCGGTCGGATGTCTCCCGTATCTCGTCGGATGTCTCCCGTATCCCGTCGGGTGTTGCCCGTATACCGTCCGGTGTCTCCTGTATTCGGTCGGGTGTCTCCGGTCGTCACTTGAGCGCCCCCAGCGTGACCCCCGTCCGCCAGTAACGGCGCATCGCGACCATCATGATCGCCATCGGCACGATGGACAGCAGCGCGCCGGTGAGCACCAGGCTGGTCACGTCGACACCGGACTCCATCTTTTTGCCGGTCCAGTTGTACAGCCCCAGGTTGAGCGTCCAGTTCTCTTCGCCGCGCAGCACGGTCAGCGGGAGGAAGAAGGCGTTCCAGGTGTTGACGAAGGCGAGCAGGAACACCGTGGCGCCACCGGTGGTCATCATGCGCAGCACGATGCTGAAGAAGATGCGCAGCTCTCCGGCGCCGTCGATACGGGCCGCCTCCAGCAGCTCGAAGGGGATCGTGGACTCGGTGTAGACCTTGGCCAGGTACACGCTGAACGGATTGATCAGGCAGGGGATGAGCATCGCCCAGGGGGTGTCGACCAGACCGATCTCCGAGAACATCAGGTACAGCGGCAGGGTCAGCAGGGCGATGGGGATCAGGAAGGAGCCCACGACGCACGCGAACACCACGTTGCGCCCGGGGAAGTCGAAGCGGGCCAGCCCGTAGCCCGTGGCGAGGGCGACGAGGGTACCGCCGAGCGAGCCGACTCCCGCGTACAGGAAGGAGTTGGCGGTCCAGCGCAGGAAGATGCCGTCGTCGTAGGTGAACACCTGGTGCAGGTTGTCCCACAGGTGCCAGCCGGAGAACCACATGCCGTTCGTCTGGTACAACGCGACGCGGTCCTTGGTGGCGGCGACGATCAGCCACCACACCGGGAACAGGCTGTAGGCGCTGGCCAGGGTCAGCCCGACGAGGAGGAAGCGCTGGCCGCCGCGCGAGCGCGCGGACGGGTCCGGGCGCGTACGGCGGCGGACGACCGGCGCCGGGGACTTCTCGGCCCGGTTTTCGGTGAGTGTCATCAGTCGACCTCCCTCGAAGTCAGCCGGTAGAAGAGGAAGGAGGCGACACCGAGGATGAGGGCGAGCAGCACCGACAGGGTCGCGGCGTAGTGGTAGTTGTTGGCGCTGAACGCCTGGTTGTAGATGATCATGATCGGGGTGAAGCTGTCGGTCACCGTCTGGGGGGTGACGTTCCGGAACAGCGCGGGCTCGTTGAAGATCTGCAGCATCTGGATGATGGAGAGCAGACCGGTCAGCACCAGGGCCCCGCGGACGTGCGGGATCTTGATGCTCAGCGCGATCCGCACCTCGGAGGCACCGTCCAGCCGCGCCGCCTCGAACAGCTCGCGGGGCACACCCTGCAGGGCCGCGTAGATGATCACCATGTTGTAGCCGATGCCGTGCCAGGTGAGCAGGTTGCCGATGGACGGCCACACCATCGAGGGCGCGAAGAAGTCCCACTGGAACCCGAAGAACTCGCCCAGGGGCGTCAGCGGCCCCACGAGCGGGCTGTACAGGTTGACCCAGACGATGGCGGCGACCACCCCGGGGATCATGTACGGGACCAGCAGCAGGATCCGGAAGCGGCCGGCCGCCCGTGCGGTGACCGCGTCCAGGAACAGGGCGAGCACCAGGCTGATCCCAAGCATCAACGGGATCTGGACGCAGGCGAACAGGAACACCCGCAGGACGGAGCCGAGGAACGCCGAGTCGGTCAGGCCCTGCTGGTAGTTGTCCAGGCCGACGAACTTCTCCGTCGCCCCGCCCAGGCCCAGCCCGGACCGCTGCTCCAGAAACAGCGACTGGTAGACGGCGTAGCCGATCGGCAGCAGGTAGAGGAACACGAAGCCGAGCTGGAAGGGCACCGTGAACGCGGCACCCTTCCAGCGCTGGGAGCGGATCATCTGCGCTGCCTCAGCCCTTGACGTTGATGCCGCGGGACTTCAGGTCGTTGACGGTCCACTCCTGCATGTGGGCCAGGAGGTCGGTGATCTTCATCTGCTTGTTGACGACCTTGCCCCAGCCGCTCTGCAGCTCCGTGAACATCGCGGTCCAGTTCGGGCCGAAGGTCCAGTCGGTGGTGACGGTGGCCAAGCTGTCCGTCACGACCTTCTTGGCCGGCTCGTAGTTCTTGCCGAGCAGCTTCTCGGAGATGGCCTTGTCGATGTACGGGCTGGTGTCGGCCAGTCCGGGCATCACGCCGCTGCCGGTGTCCGGGCTGGCCATGGTCTGGACCGCACCCGGGTCGGTCGACATCCACAGCGCCGTTTCGGCGGCCTCCTTCTGGTGCTTGCACTCCTTGGCCACCAGCGTCAGGTTGCCGCTCTGGTTGGTCCCGGCCGGCGTCTTGGCCGCCTCGCCCTGGAACGTCGGCCACGGCGACAGGGCCCACTGCCCGAAGGACTTGGTGAAGTTGTTCACCATGCCGGACATCTGCCAGGTGGAGATCTGCCGGGTCGCGGTGCCGCCGTTGTCGTAGTTGCGCTGCACGGCCGCGTAGTCCGCGAAGGAGAGCTTGGAGTTCAGGTCGTTGTCGATGATGTCCTGGATCACCTTCGCGGCCTTGAGGGTGCCCTCGTCCTGGAAGTTCACCTTCCAGGAGTCGCCGTCGATGGTGTACCAGTGGGCGCCCGCCTGCATGGCGAGCACCTCCAGGGTGCTCGGGTCCTCACCCGCGTAGTTGGTGATCTTGATGTTGTGCTTCTTCAGCACCTTGCCGGCGGCGATGAAGTCGTCCCAGGTCGCGGGCGGCTGCAGACCGTACTTCGAGAAGACGTCGGTGCGGTAGATGGTGAAGGCGGGCGCCGAGGCGGTGGGGACGCCGTAGACCTTGCCCTGCACGGTGCCGCTCGCCCAGGAGCCGGCGTTGAACTTGTCCTTGCTGGACTCGACGTACTGGGTGATGTCGGCGAGCGCGTCCTGCGAGACCCAGCTGGTCACGTACTCGGCGGTGTTCTGCAGCAGGCAGGGCGCGTTGCCCGCCTTGACCGCGTTGGCCAGCTGCTTCTGCATGGTCAGCTGGTCGGTGACCTTCGTGTACTTGAGCTGGACGTCCTTGTGGGAGGCGTTGAACGCCTTGACGACGGCCTCCTGGCCGTTGGCCCAGCCCCAGAAGTCGAGGGTGACCGGACCGGAGGACTTGGACCCGGAGTCACCGGAGTCGGAACCTCCGCAGGCGGAGAGCAGACCTGTCAGCGCGATGCCCGCCACTGCGGCGCGGGCGAACCTTCTCCGGGGGCTGGTGGAGTTCATCTGACCGTGATCCTTCGGAAAGTAGGCGTCTCGGAAGAGAGAACGGCGGCTCGATACCGGCCGGGAACGGCGGCCGGGAGGCGTCGGCGGCCTGGGCGGCCGATGGCGACAGCGGCTCGCGGTGCGGGGGGTCCGGCCGAAGCGGAAGGTGTAGTAACCGGTTGCTGGGACCGTAGGCCCAGTGGTTCGGCCATATCAAGAGGCGTGCGGGAAAAAGTTGTGAACAGGGAGGTCAGTTGGTGGGAAACCGGTTACGAAAACTGATCGTCAAAGCGGCATCGTCGGAGAGTCGGGGTTCAGAGCGCCGGCAGCAGGACCGGCGGCGTCGGCGCGCCTGCCGGCAGCACCGGCGGCGTAGGCGCGCCTAAGGCCCGCCGGTCGCCGACCGCCGTGTTCACGTGTGCCGCCTCGGCGGCCGCACCGAGTCCCGTACGACGACATGGGTGCCCAGCACCAGGTGCTCGCCGTCACCGCCGCCCTTGCGCCGGCCTGCCGGGCCGGTCCCCTCGCGCCGGTCGGCCACCGCGCGCAGGGCGACACGGCCCATCTCCTCGTACGGCACGTGCACGGTGGTCAGCTGGGGCGTGAGCTGGGAGGCGAGCGGAATGTCGTCGTAACCGACGATCGACACATCGTCCGGCACCCGCAGGCCCTCCGCGCGCAGCGCCTGCATGGCGCCCGCCGCCACGACGTCGGTGCCGGCGAGCACCGCGGTGAAGTCCGGCGTGTCGTGCAGGGCCGCCTTGACGGCCGCGTACCCGTGCTCGTCGTCGTACGGACCGTGGCGCACCAGGCCCGGGTCGAACGGCACCCCGTACGCCTCGAAGGCCCGCCGGGCGCCCTTCAGCCGGCCCTGGGCCGTGGTGAGTCCGGCGGGCCCGGGCAGGACCAGCACCCGGCGGTGGCCCGCGGACAGCAGGTGGCTGGCCATGGCGTAGGCGCCGGACTCGTTGTCGTAGTCGACCGTGGTGGCCGGGACGTCGCCCTCCAGCGGTGGCCGGCCGACCAGGACGAGGTGCGAGCCCGCCGCGTCGAGGGAACGCGCGAAGCGGGCCATGCGCAGCTGGTACTCCTCGAAGTCGTAGGCCCCGCCGAGCAGGACGACGGCGGCCACGCCCTGCTGGCGCATCAGGTTGACCAGGGCGAGTTCACGCTCGGGGTCGTCGCCGGTGGTGCCGACGAGGGACAGCCAGCCGCGCAGGGTGGCCGCGCCCTCGACGCCCTTCGCCACGTGCGCGAACGCGGCGCCGGTGATGTTGTTGATGAGGATCGCCACCGTGGGTGTGCCGCCCCCGGCGAGGGAGCGGGCGTGCGCGTTGGTGACGTAGTCCAGGTCGCGGACCACCTTCATCACGCGGCGGCGCAGCTCCTCGGAGACCGGGTAGTTGCCCGACAGGACGCGCGAGACACTCGCCACGGAGACGCCCGCGCGCTCCGCCACGTCCCGGATCGTCGCCCGGCCGGCGTCACCGATCGCCTTGCGCTGACTCACCGCTGCGGCTCCTTCACCGTCGTGCCCCGCTCACCGGGCGGGCCGGGGCCCGGTCCCGCGCCGGTGCGGAAACCGTATCCCATCGTTCCTCCAGGTGGCGTGGCCTGTGGACAACCTCCGGGGACGGTGCGGGGGCCCGCATCAGGCCACCCGGACCAGGTCCGCGTGGCGCACCTCGTGGGCCAGGGGGAGGCCGCCGGCCAGGCGCTCCAGTTCCTCGACGACGATGCGGCCGAGCCGCTCGAGTTCGTTGCCGAGGGAGCCCGCGATGTGCGGGGTGAGGAAGACGTTCGGGAGCCGGTAGAGGGGGGAGTCGGCGGGCAGCGGCTCGGGCTCGGTGACGTCGAGGATCGCGTGCAGCCGGCCGGAGACCAGCTCGTCGGTGAGGGCGGCGTGGTCGACCAGGGCGCCCCGCGAGGTGTTGATCAGTACGCCGCCGTCGCGGACCAGGGCGAGCCGGGCGCGGTCGAGCATGTGGTGGGTCTCGGGGATGTCGGGCGCGTGCAGGCTGACGATGTCGCTGTGCCGCAACAGGTCCTCCAGGGACAGCAGCTGGGCACCGAGTTCGGCGGCCTCGGCGGCGTCGACGTAGGGGTCGTGCAGCAGGACCTCGAAGTCGTACGCCCGCAGCAGCTCCAGCAGGCGGCGGCCCACGCGCGAGGCGCCGATGACGCCGACGCGGCGGCCGAGGTTGCCGGTGGCGGCGGTCTCGGCGGGGGTGGGGTGGACGTGGGTGCGGCGGAAGCGCTCGCGGTGGGCGAAGGCGTCCTTCCCGGCGAGCAGGATCATCGCGAGCGTGTACTCCGCGACGGGGAGGGCGTTGCCGGTGACCGCGCTGGAGACGGTGACCCCGTGGCTCCACAGGGGCTCGCCGATCAGGGAGCGGACGGAGCCGGCCGCGTGCAGGACCGTGCGCAGCCGGGGTGCCGCGGCCAGGGTGTCCGCGCCCAGGCGGGGGCAGCCCCAGCCGGTGATCAGGACGTCCGCGCCGGCCAGTGCGGGGGCGGCGGCGGGGTCGGCGAAGTCCCGTACGACGAGCGCCGGGTCGAGGTCGGCCGTCCGCCGCAGCCGGGCCAGGAGCGGCGCGGGGAACAGCAGGGGGAGGTGCACCGGATCCATGGCGAACACGGCCCTGGGCAGCTGGGCGCTGGGCATGACTCTCCTGAGGTGCGTGGGAAACATTTTCTGAAAGCGTCTTCTACCGTAGGTCTCGCCCGGAGGCGTGGTCAATCGGTCGGATGGAATGCCCGGGTGGAAACATTTCGAGGTGGGATGGCGGCCAAATGGCCACTTCAAAGGCGTTGTTGGGGTGACGGGGAGGCAGCTGTCCAGGAGTGGCGGAGCCTGCGCGAAACCTGTTTCCCGCATCGGGCGATGGGTGGCGACCGGGAGGGTCGTGACAACCGGCCGATGTGGCGTCGGCGGGGCGCGTCCAGTGCGGGGCAACTTCTGATCAGGTCGGCCGGACCTAGGGGAGCCGAGCCGTCGCACGGCTGATCGTCCCAGGTCAGAGCGGTTGTCGCGGAGGGCGGGGCCGGGTCGTGTGAGCTGCGCCTGCGTGCCGTCGGCCCGTACAAAGAGTTTTCGAAAGTCTGCGCAGACCCTTGACGGGCCCCCGAGAGCGCAAGAAGCTCACCCCACCCAGTCGTAGCAACCGGTTGCTACCTGTTACTGCGCTTGCCGCGCCCACCGCGCTTTCCGCGCCGCTCCCGAACTCCCGACCAGAAGGCGAGGCCCCCATGCCCTCCCATGCCGGTGCTCCCCCCAGTCGTCGCCGCTTCCTCGCCCTGTCGGCCGGTGGTGCCGTGGCCGGTGCGGCGTCGCTCGGCGGGTGTGCGCTGCCGGTGTCGACGGGGGTCAGCGGATCGGGTGAGACCGTCACTGTGATGGTCAACTCCGGCGATATCCTCCCGGAACAGGTCCAACAGGCCAAGAAGGACCTCGGAATCAAGATCGTCCTGGTGAAGTACGACATCACCAAACTGATCGCGATGCTCACCAGCGGCAACCCGCCCGACCTGGTGCGCGGCGTCGGTGCCGTGGACTCGCCGTTCTTCGCCGCGCGGGACGTGGCCGAGGAACTGGACCCCTACTTCGCCCGGAGCAGCATCCTCAAGCCGGCCGACCTGGACCCCGTCAACGACCTGTGGCGGTACGACGGCCGCACCCAGGGCAAGGGTCCGCGCTACGGCATGGCGAAGGACTTCTCCCAGGACTCCATGTACTGGTACAACACCGCGGCCTTCGACAAGGGCGGAGCCGACTATCCGCCGGAGACCGAACCCACCACGTACGAGGAGTGGCTGGACACCGCCAAGCGCCTCGTGCAGCGCAAGAAGGGCCAGACCACCGTCTTCGGCGGCAGCTACGGCGGCCTCACCCGCGCCACGCTTCTGGCGACCATGACGGCGTCCGCCGGAGGGAGCCTCTTCAACGACGACTTCTCCCGGGTCGACTTCACCACCCCCGAGGCCCGCAAAGCCCTGACCTGGTACATCGACTACTGCAGGACCAAAGTCGGGCCGAGCCTCATCCAGCCCGACCCCAACGGCTGGGACGGGCCCACGTACCAGGCCGGGCGGATGGCCATGTCGAACTCCGGCTACTGGATGGGCGGCATGATCGGCACCGACAAGAAGCTGGCGGAGGTGTCCCGCCTGGCACCCGCCCCGGTCTTCGCGGGCGGCCCACGGATCAGCGCCTGCCAGGGCGGCACCGGCCTGTGGATGCCGCGCGGGGCGAAGAACAAGGACGCCGCATGGCGGATCTTCGAGTGGTTCTTCGGCGAGGAGCCGGCCAAGGCACGCGCCTCCGGCGGCTGGGGCATCCCCACCCTGAAGTCGATGCGGTCGCTGATGCCGACCCAGGAGGACTACCAGAGGCGGGTGCTGAAGGTACAGGAGAACGAGCTGAAGCACTTCTCGGTGGTCTCCTTCACCCCCTACACCAGGGCAGACGCGCTCGACGCCCTCTTCAACCAGATCGCCCCCGCCGCGATGAACGGCCAGATCTCCGTCGACACCCTCGCCGGGCGCCTGAACTCGGCCATCAACGAGCAACTGAAGCGCGGTAAGGAGCAAGTGGGATGACGGTCGACCAGATCTCCTCCGTCGCGGACCGGCCCCGGCCCGCCGCGAGCGCCGGACCCGCACCGGCCGCCGGCAGGCCACGGATCTCCATGACCGCGCGCAGACACCGGGCGTTCTACCTGTTCACCTCGCCCTGGATCATCGGGTTCCTGCTGCTGACCATCACACCGATGGTGTACGCGCTGTGGCTGAGCTTCACCACGTTCGACGGCATCTCGCCCAACTGGCGCTACGTCGGACTCGGCAACTACCGCGAACTGCTGAACGATCCGGTCACCTGGGACGCCCTCGGCCGCGCGGGCCTGTTCGCGCTGACCTCGGTGCCGCTGTCGATCATCGCGGGACTCGGCCTCGCCGTCCTGGTCAACCGGCCGATCAAGGCGCGCGGCCTGTTCCGCACCCTGCTCTATCTGCCCGCCGTGGTGCCGCCGGTGGGCGCGGGCCTCGCCTTCAAGTTGCTCTTCGACCAGAACTCCGGTGCCGCCAACGGCGTTCTGACCGTCTTCGGTATCGACGCCGTGGGCTGGCTCGCCGACCCCTACGCCCGCTACGTGCTGCTGATGACGGTGCTCTGGGGCGCCGGAAACGTCATGATCATCTCGCTGGCCGGGCTCCAGGACGTACCCCGGGAGCTCCACGAGGCGGCCCGTATCGACGGGGCGAGCGCCTGGCGCACCTTCCGCAGCATCACCGTGCCGCTGCTGTCGCCCGTCCTGCTCTTCCAGACGGTGACCGGAATGATCGCCTCGGTGCAGACCATCATGCCGCTGCTGCTGGCCCCCCTCGGCGACACGAGCGGCATCACCACGGTCCCGCAGTCCAACTACCTCTACATGATGCACGTGTTCGCGCAGTACTTCGCGCTCGGCCGCTACGGCTACGCCTCCGCGCTGCTGTGGGTGCTCTTCGTCCTGATCCTCCTCGTGACCGGACTCATCTTCAGGTTCACGTCCGGCGCGGTGTTCTACAACGTCGACCCGGAGGCGAAGAAGTGACCGCCACGACCCTGCCGCCCAAGTCATCGACGACCGACGTGCGCGTGCGGGTGCGCGCCAGGCGCCTCGTCCTCTACACGGTCCTCGTCTCCGTCACCGGGCTGTTCCTCGGCCCCTTCGGCTGGCTGATCCTCTCCGGCCTGAAGACCCAGGGCGAACTGGCCGCCTCGCCGGTGCACTGGCTGCCCGACGCCTTCCAGTGGCACAACTTCGCCGACGCCTTCAACCAGATCGACTTCCTCGGCTACGCCCGCAACTCCCTGGTCATCGCCCTCCTCTACGCCACGCTCGTCACCCTCAGCTCGGCCTGGGTCGGCTTCGGCTTCGCCCGCCTCGACGCGCCCGGCAAGAAGGTGCTGTTCGGTGTCCTGCTCGGCTCGATGATGCTGCCCCAGATGGTCACCCTGCTGCCCACCTACCTGATCTTCGCCAAGCTCGGCATGGTCGACACGTACTGGCCGTGGGTGCTGTGGGGCTTGTCCGCGGCGCCGTATCTGGTCTTCCTCTTCCGGCAGTTCTTCGCGGGCATGCCGCGCGAGCTGGAGGAGGCCGCGATCGTCGACGGCTGCGGATACACGTCGATCTTCTGGCGGATCTTCCTGCCGCAGTCCTGGCCCGTGCTGTCCGCGAGCTTCATCATCGCCTTCACCTGGACCTGGGGCGACTACATCGCCCCGCAGCTGCTGCTGTCCACCGACCGCACCACGCTCGCCGTCGCCGTGATGACCACCTACGTCAGTGAGGCCGGCACCCCCGTCCCCGAGCTGCAGGCCGCCGCTTCCGTGATGTACGTGGTCCCCATCCTGCTGATCTTCCTCATCGCCCAGCGCGGCTTCGTCGCCGGGATGTCCACCTCCGGTCTGAAGTGACCCTCCCCGTAGCTCTCCCGTATCTCTCCTCTCTTCCTCCTGTTGAAGGAACTTCTCCATGAACGACACGCAGAGCACCGGACTGTCCCGGCGCACCCTCCTCCAGGCCGCCGGTGCCACCGCCGCCGCGTACTCACTGATCGGCGCGGCGACCGGTACCGCGAGAGCCGACGACACGCCCGGAACGCCCGACAAGCTGGTGGTGTACCCCATCCCCAGCGGGGTCCCGACCAACTCGAGCTTCACCGTCAAGGCCCGTACGCCGGGCGGCGCCTGGCAGACGGTGCCGGTCTACCGGGCCAGGGCGAAGCAGATCGACGCGAACACGGGCAGCGGCCCGGTCTTCAACTCCTCCGTCGCCACGTTCGACTTCGACGGCACCGTCGAGGTCGCCGTCACCTCGTCCAAGGGAGCCATCGGCTCCGCGCGGATCCGCCCGCTGTCCTACGGCACCCAGTTCACGGTGGACGGCGCCACCGTGAGCTTCACCCTCACCGAGCCGCGCAACCTCTCCATCGAGATCGACGGCGAGATCTTCAACAACCTGCAGCTGCACGCCAACCCGATCGAGTCGAACGCGCCCGACCCCGACGACCCGGACGTCATCTACTTCGGCCCCGGCCTGCACAGGACCACCGACAACGTGGTCAAGGTGCCCAGCGGCAAGACGCTCTACCTGGCCGGCGGTGCGGTGCTGACGTCCCGGGTGGAGTTCGTCAACGTCGAGAACGCCCGCCTGCGCGGCCGCGGCGTGCTGTACAACTCGCCGAGCGGCGTCCTGCTCCAGTACTCCAGGAACATCGAGATCGACGGCATCCTGGTGCTCAACCCGAGCAGCGGATACTCGGTCACCGTCGGCCAGTCGCAGCAGGTCACCGTCCGCAACCTGCACTCCTACAGCCACGGCCAGTGGGGCGACGGCATCGACGTCTTCTCCAGCGAGGACGTCCTCATCGAGGGCGTCTGGATGCGCAACTCCGACGACTGCATCGCGATCTACGCCCACCGCTGGGAGTACTACGGCGACTGCCGCAACATCACCGTCCGCAACTCCACCCTCTGGGCGGACGTCGCGCACCCCGTCAACGTCGGCACGCACGGCAACACCGACAAGCCGGAGACCATCGAGAACCTCGTCTTCAGCAACATCGACATCCTCGACCACCGCGAACCGCAGATGGACTACCAGGGCTGCATCGCGCTCAACCCCGGCGACAGCAACCTGCTGCGCAACGTCCGCGCCCAGGACATCCGGGTGGAGGACTTCCGCTGGGGTCAGCTGATCAACATGCGGGTCATGTTCAACAAGTCGTACAACACCTCCGTCGGGCGGGGTATCGACGGGGTGTACATCCGGAACCTGACCTACACCGGGACGCACGCCAACCCGGCCGTCATGGTCGGCTACGACGCGGACCACGCCATCAAGAACGTGACGTTCCAGAACCTCGTCATCAACGGCAAGTTCATCGGCAACGGGATGAAGAAGCCCGGCTGGTACAAGTTCACGGACATGATGCCGGCGTACGCCAACGAGCACGTGCTGAACATGCGGTTCCTGAACTCCACCGAGGCCACGTCCGCCAAGGCGCCCGAGATCACCAGCCCGGACCAGGCCACGGGGACCAAGAACCAGGTCTTCAACCACCTGATCACCGCCGGCGAGCTGCCGACGTCGTTCAACGCCGAGGGGCTGCCGAAGGGGCTGGAGATCGACACCGCCACCGGTCTGATCTCCGGGACCATGCGGGACAACGTCGGCGCCTTCCCGGTCACCGTCTCGGCCACCAACAGCGTGGGCACCGCGACGCAGACCCTCACGCTCACCGTCCAGCACGCGTGACGCGGCCCTTGCGAACCATGGAGTCACCCGTGCTTCCTCTCAGCCGACGGTCCTTCCTCGGCGCGGCGGGGCTCGTGGTCGCGGCCGGAGGCGGACTGCTGTCCGCCTCCGCCGCGGCGGCGTGGGCCCAGGACGACAAGACCCGGCTGCGGGCCTTCACCCACCCCGGACTGCTGCACAGCGCCGCCGACCTCGCGCGCATCAAGTCCGCGGTCGCCGCGCAGGAAACGCCCATCTACAACGGTTACCTGGTGTTCGCGGCCCACGCCCGCTCGAAGGCCACGTACACGATCCAGAACACCGGCCAGATCACCTCCTGGGGCCGCGGCCCCACCAACTTCCAGAACCAGGCCGTCGCCGACTCGGCCGCCGCCTACCAGAACGCGCTGATGTGGTGCGTCACCGGCAACCGTGCCCACGCCGACAAGGCCCGGGACATCCTCAACGCCTGGTCGGCGTCCCTCACCGCGATCACCGGAGCCGACGGCCCGCTCGGCGCGGGTCTGCAGGCCTTCAAGTTCGTCAACGCGGCCGAGCTGCTGCGCCACAGCGGCTACGACGGATGGGCGGACGCCGACATCGCCCGCTGCGAGCGGTCCTTCCTGGACGTCTGGTATCCGGCGGTATCCGGTTACATGCTCTACGCCAACGGCAACTGGGACCTGACGGCCCTTCAGTCCATCCTGGCCATCGGCGTGTTCTGCGAGGAGCCCACGCTCTTCGAGGACGCCCTCCGGTTCGCCGCGGCCGGCGCGGGCAACGGCAGCGTGCGCAACCGCGTCGTCACCGACGCGGGACAAGGGCAGGAGAGCGGCCGCGACCAGGGCCACGAACAGCTCGCCGTCGGCCTGATGGGCGACGCCGCCCAGGTCGCCTGGAACCAGGGCGTCGACCTGTGGGGCTTCGACGGCCACCGCATCCTGGCGAACGCCGAGTACGCCGCCCGCTACAACCTCGGTGGCGACGTTCCCTTCACCCCCGACCTCGACCGCACCGGCAAGTACATCAAGACGACCGTCTCCAACAAGGGCCGCGGCACCCTGTCGCCGGTCTACGAGATGTACTACGCCCACTACGCCGGCGTCCGCGGCCTCGACGCCCCGTACACGAAGGCGGCCGTCTTCCGCGGCACGGGCGGCGCCCGCGTCGTCGAGGGCAGCAACGACGACCTGCCCGGCTTCGGCACCTTCACCTACGCCGGCACGCAGGCTCCCGCACCGACCGCGCCGACGGCCCCGGCCGGCGTCACGGCAGTCGGCGCCGACCGGAGCGTCACGGTGACCTGGCTGCCGTCGGCCTGGGCCGACACGTACACGGTCCTGCGGGCCGACGTGGCCGAGGGCCCGTACGAGAAGATCGCGTCCGGGGTCGACGGTACATCGTATACAGACGACGGTGTGCGGGCGGGCCGCGCCTACTACTACACCGTCACCGCCACCAACATCCACGGCACCAGCGACAGTTCCACCTGGGCGGCGACCACCGCCGGCCTCCCCGCCCCCTGGTCGACCCAGGACGTCGGGGCCGTGCAGGTCCCCGGCACCGCGCTCTTCGACGGCGAGCGGTTCGTGCTGGAAGCGAGCGGCACCGCCGGCACATACCGGGTGGCGCACCTCCCGCTGCCCGGCGACGGCACGGTCACCGCGCGCATCGTGTTCCCGCTCAGCTCGCAGTACTCGAAGATCGGCGTCACTCTTCGCGACTCCCTCGACGCGGACGCCGCGCACGCGTCGATGCTGATCCAGGGCCTGCCGCTGCACACCTGGAGCGGCGTGTGGACCGTACGCCCGAAGAGCGGGGCACCGGTGTCCGCCACCGGCAGCACCCCCGTGCCGCCCAGCCAGCAGCAGGCGATCACCACCAGCGCCTCCTTCCCGATCTCCGACCTGGGCGAGCTGCCCGAGTCGGCGACCCCGCTCGAGGCCCCGTACGTCGAGGGCGCGGGCGACGGCTACCGGCTGCGCATGCCGTACTGGGTGCGCGTCACCCGCAAGGGCCGGCGCTGCACCGGGGCGATCTCCCCGGACGGCGTCGACTGGACCGAAGTGGGCTCCAGTGAGGTGGAGCTGGGACGCACCGCGTACGCGGGCCTCGCCCTCACCTCCTGCCTCGGTGTCGACGAGGGCTACGCCGAGACCGGCACCGGTGCCTTCGACAACGTCACCGTGACGTCGTCGGCCACCGGTGAGGTGTGGAGCACGCCGCGCCCCCGGCGCACCGCCGGCGACCTGCGGGCGACCGCCGGCGCCGACGCCGTGGAGCTGGCCTGGACCGACCCGGACCTCTCGGCCCGGTACCGGGTGCTGCGGGCCACCGCCGCGGACGGCCCGTACCGGACCGTCGCGACCGGTGTGGGCCCGGTCGGGTTCGGCACCCGCATCCGGTACGCGGACGCCACGGGTACGCCCGGCACGACGTACCACTACGCCGTGGCCAAGTCCAACGGCGGCGGACGCGGGCCGCTCTCGCAGCCCGTCGCCGCGACGATGCCGACCCCGTCGGTCCCGGAACCCACCTCCGCGACCACCGCGTTCGCGAACACGGGCGTGCCCTTCCGGTATCTGCTGCGGGCCTCCCACGAACCCGTGCGGTTCACCGCGGACGGTCTGCCGGAGGGCCTGCGCCTCGACAAGCGCACCGGGCTCGTCTCCGGAACGCCCACCGAGACCGGCGAGTTCACCGTCACCACCACCGCGGGCAACGCCGCCGGCGACGCAACCGGCACGCTGAGGCTCACGGTCGGCACCCCGCCGCCCGACCCGTGGACGTACGGCGACCTCGGTGACGTGGTCCTCGACGACCGCGCCTTCGGGACCTTCGGGGTGGTGGCCGTCAGGACCCCCGGCAGCACGGCGTACGAGGACGGGACCCTCGTCGTCCGCGGTGCCGGGACCGACCTGAACGTCAACGGGCAGGGGATGACAGGTCAGTTCGTACGGCAGCCGGTCACCGGTGACTGCGAGGTCACCGCACGGCTCGTCTCCCGCGAGGGGGCGAGCGGCGACCGGGTCGGACTGCTCATGGCCAAGTCCCTGTCACCGTTCGACCAGGCCGCCGGAGCGATCGTCACCGGCGGCACCACCGCGCAGCTCATGCTGCGCAAGACCGTGGCCGGCGCCTCCGCCTTCTCCGGCAACGGCACGGTCACCCTGCCCACCCTGCTGCGGCTGAAGCGCACCGGGACCGCCTTCAGCGCAGCCTTCTCCACCGATGACGGCGTCAACTGGACCCCCCTCGCCGCGGGAGAGATCCCCGGCTTCGGTGACGCCCCCTACTACGTGGGCCTCGTGGTCTGCTCGCGCAGCCCCCTGGTCCGCAGCACCACGCGATTCAGCGAGGTGAGCATCACCCCCGTGTAGATCGAGCGGATTGGAGCCGCACCGCTATGAGCCGCACTTCCCCCCACGAGCAACTCCACAGCGGCGAGGTGAGCCGCCGCGGTCTTCTGAAGACCGCCGGCGGCGTCACCGCCGCCCTCGCCCTCGGCGCCACGGCCACCGCCACCACGGCCGATGCCGCCCCGGCGACCTTCACCCACCCCGGCATGCTGCACAACGCCGGCGACATCAACCGCGCCAAGGTCAGGGTCGCGGCGGGCACCGACCCCTGGCTGTCCGGCTGGAACAGGCTGGTCGCCAACTCCCACTCCCAGTCCACCTGGACGCCCCGCGCGACGGCGACGATCATCCGCGGCGGCACCGGCGAGAACTACTCACTCCTCTACAACGACATCGCCGCCGCCTACCAGAACGCCCTGCGCTGGCAGGTCGGCGGAACCTCTGCCAACGGGGACTGCGCGGTGCGCATCCTCAACGCCTGGGCGAACACCCTCACGTCCGTCACGGGCAACGCCGACCGGTTCCTGGCCGCCGGGATCTACGGCTGGCAGTTCGCGAACGCCGCCGAACTCATGCGCGGGTACGCGGGGTTCGACCTCGCCAAGTTCCAGACGATGATGAAGAACGTCTTCTACCCGCTCAACAACCAGTTCCTGAACAACCACAACGACGCCTGCATCACCAACTACTGGGCGAACTGGGACCTGTGCACCATGGCCTCGATCATGGCGATCGGGATCCTGTGCGACGACGGCGCCAAGTACGACCAGGCCGTGAACTACTTCAAGACCGGCGCCGGCAACGGCTCCATCCAGCACGCGGTGCCGTTCCTGTACAGCAACGTCGAGGGCTACGACCTCGGCCAGTGGCAGGAGTCCGGCCGCGACCAGGGCCACACCGTGATGGGCATGGGCCAGATGGGCGCGCTCTGCGAGATGGCCTGGAACCAGGGCGACGACCTGTACTCGTACGACGGCCGCCGCTTCATGAAGGCCGCCCAGTACGTCGCCAAGTACAACCTGGGCAACAACGTGCCCTTCACCACCTACACCTGGGGCAGCGGCCAGAACTGCAGCCAGCAGTCGCAGACGGTGATCAGCTCCGCAAGCCGCGGCCAGGTCCGCCCGGTCTGGGCGATGCTCCACTACCACTACAACCGGCGCCTGTACCTGGACGACAAGTACATCTCCCAGATGTGCTTCTCCGCCGCCCCCGAGGGCGGCGGCGGGGACTACGGGTCCACCAGCGGCGGCTACGACCAGCTCGGTTTCGGCACCCTGATGTACGCCAAATAGCCCTGCGTGAGGCTCGTGCACCGGAATACCGGGCGCCGCTGTGGTGCTCTGGTGTCACTGGTGCACGAGCGCGGCGAAGGGCTGGTGGGCAGATGACGGCAGGCCGGACGAACCCCGTGACGAGGCCCCACGCGGACCCCGTGGTCAGCACTCCGTACGGTGCCGTACGCGGCCGGTACGAGCACGGCGTCGCCGTCTTCCGGGGAATCCCGTACGCGGCACCCCCCTTCGGGCCCCGCCGGTTCCGGCCGCCCGAGCCGCCCGAGCCCTGGGACGGGGTGCGTGACGCGGGCGCCTTCGGGCCGACGCCGCCGAAACCGCCGTACTCCGAGGCCTTCGCGCAGTACCTGTCCGACCCGGTGGTGCCGGGGGACGACTGTCTCAACCTCAACGTCTGGACGCCCGAGCCCGGGCCGGGCAGTCGGCTGCCGGTCCTGGTGTGGTTGCACGGCGGGGCGCTGACCAGGGGTTCCTCGGCGGTGCCCGTGTACGACGGGCGGCACTTCGCGCGGGACGGGGTCGTGTTCGTCTCGATCAACTACCGGCTGGGCGTGGAGGGCTACGGCCTGTTCCCGGACGCCCCCGCCAACCCCGGTCTGCGTGACCAGCTCGCCGCGCTGCGCTGGGTGCACGAGTCGATCGGGGCCTTCGGCGGCGATCCCGCACGGGTCACCCTGGCCGGGCAGTCGGCGGGCGCCATCAGCATCGGCGCGCTGATCGCCGCCCCGCAGGCGCAGGGACTGTTCCGGCGGGCCGTCCTGCAGAGCGGGCCGCCGGAGGCCTTCGAACGGGACAAGGTGCGGCGGATGGTCCGCCGGATGGCGAACCGGCTGAGGATCCCCGCCACCGCGGAGGCCTTCGCCGCCGTCGACCGCGAGCTGCTGCTGCGCACCCAGGCCGAGATCGGCAGACTCAGCAGCCCGGTCCTGGGCGGGCCCGCCTTCGGCATCGTCATCGACGGCGACCTCGTCCCGCGCGACCCCCTGCAGGCCCTCGTCGACGGCGAGGCGGCCCGCGGCGCGGACCTGCTGCTGGGGTGGACCCGTGACGAGTACCGGCTGTGGCTGGTGCCGGGCGGCCTGCTGGAACGCGTCGACCGCCTCGGCGCCGTCGCCCTGGCCGGCGCCATGGCCCGCTGCCACTGCGGCCACGAGGTGCCGCGCGGCTACCGTGCCCTGCATCCCGAGGCCGGCACCGCCGAGACCGTCGGCCAGATGGTCACCGACCACCTGCTGCGCCTGCCGCTGCGGCGGCTCGCGGACGCCCGCCCCGGCTCGTCGTACGTGTACGAGTTCGCCTGGCCGTCGCTGCGGCCCGGCCTCGGTGCCTGCCACGCGCTGGAGCTGGGCTTCGTCTTCGACACCGGGGACGTACCCGAGGCCGCGAAGCTCGCCGGCGAGGGCGCCCCGCAGGAGCTGGCCGACGCGATGCACGGGGCCTGGGTGCGGTTCGCGGCGACGGGCGACCCGGGCTGGGAGGCCTGGGACGCGACGCATCCGGTGCGTGTCTTCGGCGAGGGCGGGGCCGGGGATGCGGGCGACAGGATTTCGTATACGGCATACGGTCCGCGGGATGTCGAGCTGGCCCTGTGGGCCACCGGCAGCACGACCGCCGAACCCACGGTCCCCGTGTCGCCGGACCCGCTGATTGCCCGCTCCCTGCGCACCACCGAACTGCGCTCGGCGGTCCGCCGCCTGCGCCGCGCCGGGGGAGTCCGCCGCCACTGACGGCCCGACGCCCCGCACCCGCACACCGGTCCCCTGGGGAGCGCCGACCTCACCGCCCCGCCCGTGACCCCTTCCCCACCCCCGCCACCGAGTCCCGCACCACCACATGGGTCCCCAGCAGCAGGTGCTCGCCCGGCGCGTCCGGGGACCGGCCCAGCACCGTGCGGACGGCGAGGCGGCCGAGCTCCTCGTAGGGGACGTGGACCGTGGTCAGGGCCGGGTGCAGGTCGCGGGCGAACGGGATGTCGTCGTAGCCCGCCAGCGACACGTCACCGGGCACGTCCAGGCCCGCCTCGTGCAGGGCGGTCAGCGCGCCCGCCGCGACCATGTCGGTGGCGGCCACCACGGCCGTGAACTCCAGGCCCTGCTCCAGGGCCCCGCGCATCAGGCGGTACCCGGAGTCGCGGGTGAAGTCGCCGTGCAGGATCAGCGCCGGGTCCGGGTCGAGGCCGCGGGCCCGGTGGGCGCCGGTGTAGCCGCGCTCGCGGCCCAGCGCCGTGGTGTGGTCCGGCTTGCCCCCGAGGAGCAGCACCCGCCGGTGCCCCTGGGCGAGGACGTGCGCGACCAGGGCGTAGGCGCCGCCCTCGTTGTCGTACTCGACGACCGTCACCGGCGCCCCCGGCCCCAGCGGCGGGCGCCCGCACAGCACGAGCCGGGAGCCGGCCGCGGCCAGCGAGTCGGCGATACGGCGGGTGCGCTCGCGGTATTCCGGGGTGTCGGCGGCGCCCCCGACCAGGATCACGGCGGCGGCCCGCTGGGCGCGCATCATCTCGACGAACTCCAGCTCGTGCCGCACGTCGCCGTCCGTACTGCACACCAGGCACAGATGCCCGAGCCGCGTCGCCTCACGTTCCACGCCGTGCGCCATGTGCGCGAACGACGGCCCGGTGATGTCCTCCAGCACGAACGCCAGCGTCGGCGTCCCCGCCCCCGCGACGGCCTTGGCCCGCGCGTCCGCGACGTAGTCCAGCTCGCGCACCGCCCGCAGCACCCGCGTCCGGGTCTGTGCGCTCACCGGATACACCCCGCCGAGGACCCGCGACACCGTCGCCGCGGACACGCCCGCCCGGGCCGCCACGTCCCGGATGGTGCTGCGCGTCGCGTCCCCGCTCTTCCTCGTCATCCCGCCCCTCCCTCGGAAACCCGGCGGGAACCGGTTTCCCGTGCGGAGGCTAGCAGCGGGTGGACCGCCCGAGCAGGGGCCGTGCGGTCGTCAACCTCCGCACGGCCGTGCAGGGTTACGCCGTCGCCAGCGTCCGCGCGATCGACGCGACCGCCTCCGGGCCCACCCGGCAGCACCCGCCGATCAGCCGGGCGCCCGACTCCCGCCAGCCCAGGACCTGTTCGGGGGCGAAGGTGGAGCGGCCGATCCAGGCGCGGGCCTCGGCGTCCCAGGCCTCACCGCTGTTGGGGTAGACGACGACCGGCTTGCCCGTCACCCGCGCCGCGATCGCCACGGCGCCCTCGACGTCCTCGGGGGCACAGCAGTTCACGCCCACCGCGATCACCTCGTCCACGTCGGCGGCCGGGGCGAACGCCTCCTCCAGCGGCTGCCCGGCCCGCGTCCGGCCGCCGGCGATGCTGTACGACAGCCAGGCCGGCACGCCGAGCCCGCGCACCGCCCGCAGCAGCGCCTCGGCCTCGTCGGCGTCGGGCACGGTCTCCAGCGCGAGCACGTCGGGTGCGGCGGCCGCCAGCACCTCCAGGCGGGGCCGGTGGAAACGTTCCAGCTCGTCCACCGTGAGGCCGTAGCGGCCGCGGTACTCGGAGCCGTCCGCGAGCATCGCCCCGTACGGGCCCACCGACGCCGCCACCCACAGCGGCTGCGTGATCCCCTTGTCCCGGGCCTGCCGGGCGGCTTCCCGGGCCAGTTCCACGCTCAGCGCGAGCAGCCGGGCGGCCTCCTCGCGGCCGATCCCGCGCCTCGCGAACCCCTCGAAGGTGGCCTGGTAGCTGGAGGTGATCGCCACGTTCGCGCCCGCCTCGAAGTAGGCGAGGTGCGCCTCGGTGATCGCCTCGGGCCGCTCGGCGAGCAGCCGCGCCGACCACAACTCGTCGCTCAGGTCGTGCCCGGCGGACTCGAGCTGGTTCGACATGCCGCCGTCGAGGACGACGGCTCCGGAGGCGAGCGCCTCGGCGAGGGTGGGGGCCTGCGGGGAAGGGGTGTCGCTGGTCATGACCCGACGCTAGTCGAACAGGCGGGGGACGGCCCGGTGTGTCCAATACATGAACAATGCGCCCATGATGTGGGACGCGCTTCGTCGATCACACCCCTCCCCGTCCCGTTCCCGCGTCTAGTCTGGGCGGGTGACCGACATCGCCTCCCTGGACGTGGAAGCCCGCGAGGTCTTCGGGGCCGCCGGTGCCGGCCGCGCCGTCGTCGAGCCCCTCGTGCACAACCCGAAGAACGGCGTCACCGCCGGCGTGTGGCGGGTGCGCGCCGGGGAACGGTCGGCGGTGCTGAAGGTGCTCACCCGCACCAAGAAGGCCGAGGGCCGCTGGGCCGCCTCGGACGAGCCCCGGCACTGGAACCACTGGCGCCGCGAGGCCCACGTCTACGAGTCCGGCCTCGCGCGGCTCTGGCAGCCGTACGGCATCCGCGCGCCCCGGCTGCTGGCCTGCGTCGAACGGCCCGACGGGGACGTGGCGCTGTGGCTGGAGGACGTGCCGGGCGAGCCCGCCACCGCCTGGACGGTCGACCGGCACGCCGAGCACGCCCACCGGCTCGGCGCGGCACAGGGGGCCGTCGGTGCGATCGACCGGCCCTGGCTGACCCGGCGCTTCCTGCGCCAGTACGTCGAGAGCAACACCCTCGGCCAGGAACTCCTCGACGACGACGAGGCCTGGCAACAGCCTCTGGTCCGCGACCACTTCCCGCCCGGCCTGCGCACGGCCATGGTCCGCCTCCACCACGACCGGGAGTGGTTCCTCCAGGTGATGGAGGGCCTCCCACGCGCCCTCAGCCACCTCGACCTGTGGCCCGCGAACGTCCGCGCGGACGGGGCCGACGGCGCGGACCACCGCCCGGCCTCCGTCGCCTTCGACTGGGCCTTCGCCGGCGACGGCGCCCTCGGTGAGGACCTCGGCAACTACCTTCCCGACACCGTTTTCGACCTGTTCCTCCCGGCCGCCCGCCTCCCCGCGTACGCGGCGGCGGCCTACGACGCCTACCTGCACGGCCTGCGGGAGAGCGGGTGGCGGGGCGACGAACGGCTCGTACGGCTGGGGGTGTGCGCGTCGGCCGTGAAGTACGACTGGCTCACGGCCCTGATGCTCGCGCGGGCCGGGGAGGAACAGCTCGACTACGGGGGCGGACGCACGGTGCCGGCGGAACTCCGTTACCGGGAACGCGGGTCGGTGCTGGAGTTCCTGGCGGGCTGGGCGGCCGAGGCGCGGCGGCTGGCGCCGGAGGTGGGTTTTCCGGAAGCGCCGAGCGGCCGTTGACGACGCGGCGGCCGCCACGGTCGTAGCCGCCAAAACCGCCCTGGCCGCGGACAGGCGTGCCGTCCCGCCGGGGCCGCGCTCGTCCCCCGGAGGGCGGCACCTCGCCGACGCGGGCGAGCGAAACCCACCCCCAGCACCGGCACCGGGCGCCCGCTCCCCCTACGCCGCGTGCCGCCCACCCCCACGCCGCCTGACACCCCACATACGCCAGGTCACCGGAACCATCAGTCCCCCGAGCATCCCCGCGGCCAGCACATAGGGCCACCACCCGAACCCCTCACTCGCGGCAGCGCTCGCGCTCCTCGTCTCCGCGGTCGCCGCCCCCGACGAGCCCTGACCGTGCACCGCCGCCGAAGGGCTCGCCGAAACCGCCGTCAGCACGACGTCGTTCCCGTCCCCGGCGCGGTAACTGATCCGGTAAACGGTGTCGGCGAGTTTCACCTCGCCGCCCTCCTTCAGCCCCTCGAAGGTGCCGGTGACGGCCGCGTGCCCGGTGTGGTCGAGGACTGTGATCTTCCGCGCCGGATCGACACCGGCGGCGGACAGGTCCAGGGACCCGGCCAGCCGCACCTTCCCGGCCACCTTCAACGGCGCGTCCCGCAGGACGAGTTCACCCTGGGCGTCCTGTGTGTAGTCACCGGTCACCGTCACCCCGCCCGCGACCACACCCTCGTTCGTGACGCTCCCCTTCACCGTGCCCTTGCCGCTGAGCGTGCTCGTCACCCGCAGCGCCGAACCGCCGGTGTCCAGCCGGGCCCCCGCCGACGTCAGCTTCACCGCGCGGCTGTTGGCGAGCGTCGCCCCGTCCTTCAGCGCGAGGGTCCCCTTCTTGACCGTCGTCGTGCCGGTGTACGTCACCGCCGATCCCGTCAGGGTCGTGGTCGCGGCCCCGGACTGGACGAGCGAGCCGCTCCCGCCGAGCTGCGACAGCGAGATCGGTTTCCTGGTGTTGCGCACGACGAGCGTCCCGTTGTTCACGATCCGCCGTCGCTCCGTCCCGGTGAGCAGCGAGCCGTCGCCGCCCGCCGCGCCCGACCCCAGCCGCAGCACGGCTCCCTTCTCCACGGTCGTCGACCCGTCGTAGTACTGCGCGGCCGCGAAGGTGACGTCGTTGCCCTTGGTGCCCGCGATGACGATGTCGCCGGCGCCGGGCGCGGACAGGGTGTCATGGAAGCGGCCGCCGCCGATGGGGGCGCCGAGCGTCACCGGCCCGTTGTAGTCGAAGGTGAGCTTCGAACGCTCCCGGGCCGCCAGCAGGTTGATGTACACGGTTTCGGCGGTGCCCGGCATGAAGATCTTGTCGGTGGTGCCGTCGCCCCACTGGACGTTCGCGCCCTTGATGTTGGTGCCGCGCTTGTTGACGTTCTTCCGCGCGGGCGTCCAGTTCAGGGCGGGGTCACTGAGCGAGGGGTCGGTGTCGCCGCCCTGGTCCGACCAGCTGTACTGCCCGGTCAGGACGACCTTGCTGCCCGGCCGCGACTGGACGTTGATGTCGCTGCCGTACTCACGCTGGTAGAAATCCATGCCCATGGTCACCGTCCGGCCCAGCGGGGTGTCCACGGTGAAGGTGCCCTGGTTGAGGATCTTGCGCACGCGTGGCAGCGAGGTCGCGTACTCCGGCCGGCCGGCGTTCACCTGCGTGCCGTTGTCGATCACCCCGGAGAAGGAGTGGGTGCCCGACAGGTCCCAGGTGCCCCAGAGGAAGCGCGGCTGGGTGATCAGCCCCGAGCCGCTGATCGTGCCCAGGTTGTAGGCGCTCTTCAACGAGAGCCGCAGGGTGCCCTCGACCCGGATGTTGTCCTGGTTGAGCCGGAACGCCGGGGTGTTGTACGGGAAGTGGCCGATCAGCCCGGTCGTCCCGCCGTTGCCGTACTGGAGGGTCGCGCCGCGCTCGACGGTGATCGCGGGCGGGTCGGGGTTGGTCACGGTCACGTACGGGTGGTTGCCGCCGAGCGTCCGCACGCTCTGCCGCTGCCGGGACCTGGGCAGCGTGAAGTCGCTGTCCCTGGTCAGGATCAGGGTCCCGCTGCCGCGCACGGTGAGTGTGCCCTCGCCGCGGAACACCCCGTCGTACGTCGTCGTACCGGACGGCACGGTGACCACCGTGTCGCCGCTGAGCGTCACGTCCCGGCCCGCGAGTACGTCCGCGGTGACGTCCCGGGCCCCGGCGGCGGCCGCCGGGGGAGCGATGACGGTGAGGGCGGCGACCGCGGCGAGGGCGCCGGCGGCCGCTGCTGTCTTGTGGGTATGGCTGCGCACGTCGTCGGAGACGGAGCGGGCGGCAGGCCGATAACAGAAAATCGCCGTCCGCCCGAAAACTCCGGAAAGGGCTTGTCCCCGGGTCTCGTCGCACCCGTTGACCTGCTCGTAACACGCCCTTACCTTTTCGGCGTTCGTCATTCCACATGCCGTTCGCAGACTCGAACGACCCTCCGGCGAGAGGCAGCCGCGTGCATCCCCATCCCCTCGTCCTGAACCGCGCCGATCCCCAGGTCCACCGCCACACCGACGGCTTCTACTACTTCACGGCGACCCACCCGGACTACGACCGCATCGTCCTGCGGCGCTCGCGCACCCTGAGCGGCCTCGCCACCGCCGCCGAGTCCGTCGTCTGGCGCGCCCACCCCACCGGCGACATGGGCGCCCACATCTGGGCGCCCGAACTCCACCGCGTCGACGACACCTGGTACCTCTACTTCGCCGCCGCGCCCGCCGAGGACGAGTGGGCGATCCGCGTCTGGGTTCTGGAGAACACCCACCCCGACCCCTTCCGGGGTACGTGGACGGAGAAGGGTCGCATCGAGACCGCCTGGGACACCTTCTCCCTGGACGCCACCACCTTCGTCCACCGCGGCACCCAGTACCTGGCCTGGGCCCAGCAGGACCCCTCCCGCGACGGCCACAACACCGCGATTCTCCTCTCCGCGATGGCGAACCCATGGACCCTGACAGGCCCTCAAGCCCTGCTCTCATCACCGGAGTACGACTGGGAGTGCGTCGGCCACAAGGTCAACGAGGGCCCGTACGTCCTCCAGCGCCACGACCGGGTCTTCCTCACCTACTCCGCGAGCGCCACCGACCACCACTACTGCCTGGGCCTGCTCACCGCCGACGCCGGCAGCGACCTCCTGGACCCCGCCGCCTGGACCAAGTCCCCGGTCCCGGTTTTCGCGACCAGCGAGGCCAACGGCGTGTACGGCCCCGGCCACAACTCGTTCACCGTCGCCGAGGACGGCGAGACCGACGTCCTGCTCTACCACGCCCGCCCGTACAAGGAGATCGACGGCGACCCCCTGAACGACCCCAACCGCCACACCCGGTTCCAGACCTTCGGCTGGAACCCGGACGGCACCCCCGAGTTCGGCGTCCCCGTCGCCGACACCGTGAAGGAGAGTGCGTGACATGAGACGTGCGTACGCGATCCTGCTCGCCCTCTGTCTGGCGCTGGCCGGCGCCCTCGCCACCGCGGGACCCGCCCAGGCCGCGCCCCAGACGATCACCAACGGCACCCAGTTCACCGACACTTCGGGCAGCCCCGTGCACGCCCACGGCGGCGGCGTCCTCAAGGTCGGGAACTACTACTACTGGTTCGGCGAGCACCGCAACGCCGACAACACCTTCCGGTACGTGGACGCCTACCGCTCCACCGACCTGAAGAACTGGGAGTTCCGCAACCATGTCCTGACCCAGTCGAGCGCCCCCGAGCTGGCCACCGCCAACATCGAGCGGCCGAAGGTCATGTACAACGCGGCCACCGGCAAGTTCGTCATGTGGATGCACAAGGAGAACGGCACCGACTACAGCGAGGCCCGCGCCGCCGTCGCCGTCTCCGACACCGTCGACGGCAACTACACCTGGCAGGGCAGCTTCCGCCCGCTCGGCCAGCACATGTCCCGCGACATCACCGTCTTCGTCGACACCGACGGCGCCGGCTACATGATCTCGGCCGCCCGTGAGAACTACGACCTGCACATCTACCGGCTCACCGCCGACTACACCGGTATCGCGAGCCTGGTCGCCGACCCCTGGCACGGCGGCCACCGCGAGGCCCCGGCGCTGTTCAAGCGGGGCAACGTCTACTTCATGCTGACCTCGGGCGCGACCGGCTGGAACCCCAACCAGCAGCAGTACGCCACGGCCACCAGCCTCGCCGGCCCGTGGACCGCGATGACGAACATCGGTGACGCGACCACCTACGGATCGCAGACCGCATACGTTCTACCGGTGCAGGGATCCTCGGGCACCTCGTACCTGTACATGGGCGACCGCTGGGGCAACTCCTTCGGCGGGACCGTCAACGACTCGCGGTACGTCTGGCTGCCGCTGACCTTCCCCACGTCGACCTCGATGACCATGTCCTGGTCGCCGGAAGTCACGGTCGACGCGGCCGCCGGCACGGTCAGCGGCACGAGCGCCACGTACAACACACTGATCGCGCGGCACAGCGGCAGGTGCGCCGACGTCACCAGCCAGTCCCTCTGGCAGGGCGCGCAGATCAAGCAGTACGACTGCAACGGCGGCAACAACCAGAAGTACTGGTTCAAGTCGGTCGGCAGCGGTTACTACCAGTTGGTCGTCCGCAACAGCTCCCTGTGCGTGCAGGAGAACGCGAGCACGGTCACCCAGGAGAACTGCAACTCCTCTGCGACCAGCCAGCAGTGGTCTCTCACCACCACCGGCTCCTACGTGAACATCAAGTCCCGCGCCACCGGCGAGTGCCTGGACGTGAACGGCGCGTCCACCGCCAACTCGGCCGCCGTCATCACGTACACGTGCAACGGCGGCACGAACCAGCAGTGGACGCGGGGGACATGACGTTCCGTCGACGCGAGGTCAGGTCAGCAGGTCGATCGCGTCGATCGCGGTCCCCGCGCTGAGGAAGCCGGTCGACCCCGACCCGCTCACCACGTTGATCCTCAGCACGTTGTACTGACTGGTGTCCGTGAGCCACGCGCTCGCCGGGATGCTGTACGTGAACGTGTGGTTGTTGCCCCGGTACGACCCGTTGGTCAGCGACCGCGTGTTCGGCTGGGTGGGCGGGGAGGGGATGGCCGACGTCCAGGTGTCGTTGACGACGACCTGCGGCCGGCCGTTGGCGTAGGCCGTCGTCACGCCGATGCGCAGGGTGTGCGCGGCGGCGGCCTGGGCCGCGGTCAGCCTGAAGTACACGAGGAGTCCGCTGTTGACGTCCTTCCAGAGGTAGCAGGGGAAGGCGGAGGTCTCGCTGCCGCTGCCGATGACGACGTTGCCGGTCCAGGCGGCGGCCCGGACGTCCGACGGGTGCGCGTACGTCATCAGGTCGGCGTTCTTGAAGCCGCTCGGTGTGCCGGTCCAGTCGTTGATCCGCCAGATCGCGCTTGCGTTGCTCGGGTCGTTCGAGGAGGGGATGGCGATCGTGTTGAGGGTGGTCGTCCCGCCTGCGGACGCGGTCACCTGCGTACTGTATACAGCCAACTCGCTCTTGTAGACGGTCAGCGTGTACGTCCCCGGCAGCACCCCGCCGATCGAGAAGTAGCCGTCCGAGGCACGCGCCGACCCCCAGTACTGCGCCGCCGAGTTGGCAAGCCCCACCGTGTACGGGTACGCCGTGTTCCGCCCGGTGATGCCGACCCCGGCCACCCGGCCGCGCCCGCTCGCGCCGACGTATCCCGAGATGCCGAGCGAGTCCGCCCACGAGGTGGTCAAAGTCCCCGGGAACAGCGACGAGGAGGGCGCGCCGCCGTCCGTGAAGGCGATGACGTACGGGCCCTGGAGACCGAAGCGCTGGGCCTCGGTCTGGTTCTGGCCGTAGTACAGGATCTCGTACAGGCCGCCGCCGTCCGCGCTCTGGTGCCGGAGGAGGGAGCGGTAGAACGGGCCGCCGGAGGCCTTCTCGTGGTTGCTGCGCACGATCCACAGGCCGGCGCTGCCGGTCGTCCAGCCGACGTAGTCGTAGTCCATCACCCGGAGCTTGGAGTAGTGCTTCGAGCGGGTCTGGCCGTCGGACTTCGCGAACACGTCCGAGGCCTCGATCGTGCTGGTCGTGTAGGTGTAGGAGTCGGGCTCGTCGTTGAGGAAGAGGCCCTTCTTCACGCGCACGATGTAGCGGGTGGCGGAGACGGACGTGTCGGCCTTGTTGGTCCACAGGTAGATGTTGTTCTCGCCGCTGCGGGCCGCGTAGTAGTGCCGCAGCGTGCCGTACGCGACGGAGATCAGGATCGTCGTGCCGGACTGCCTGATGCTCACCGTGGAGGTGCCGAGGCCGGACTCGATGTGCGAGTTCATGCCGCCGTAGCCCTGGTATTCGACGCCCCGGTAGACCAGTGAGGTGAGGTCGCCGTTGGTCTTGCTGACCTTGAAGACGAGGTTGGCGCCGGTGTCGACGACGTAGTTCGAGCCGTCGTCGGTGTAGCCGAACGCCGCGGCGGACGCGGGGGTGGCGAGCGGACCGGCGAGCGCGGCCGAACCGGCGGCTGCTGTGATGCCGACGGTTCCGAGCACGAAGGTACGGCGTCGGACCGGCCTGGGGCTGTCGGATCCGGACATGGGGGTGCCTCCTTCGGAGATGTGGGGGAGCGGGTGTGGTTGGCAGAGTGACAGTTGAATCGATTTCGCGAAAGGGCTTTCGCTTGCGGGGGGTTGGCAATCTTGCGAAATGGGCTCAGGCTCTAGAAAGCGCTTGCCCGAGGCGGTACGGTCCACCGCCAGGTCCTGTTGCCGCGATGGAGGAGCCGCACGTGAGACGTTTCACCCGAGCCGTGCCGGCGGCGCTGATCCTGGCCACCGCCCTGACGGCCACGCCCGCCGCCCAGGCCCACGACGGCCGCCGCCCGGCCCTCGGCATCGATCACTGCACCGCCACCGCCTGCCACTTCGACGTCCCGCCCGGCACGTACGACGTGAAGGTCCTCCTAGGCGGCGAGGCGGCGTCGAGCACCGCGATCAGCGGCGAGACCCGGCGCTCCCTGCTCCCCGAGACCGCCGTCCCGGCCGGCGAGCGCGTCGCCCGCAGCTTCACGGTGAACGTCCGCACCCCCGAGGGCGAACCGACCGGCGCCGAGGGAACTCCCGGCCTGGACCTGGCACTCGGCGGTTCGGCTCCCGCCCTCGCCGACATCCGCGTCACCCCGGCCCGGCATGCCCGCCAGATCTTCCTGGTCGGCGACTCCACGGTCTGCGACCAGCCCGGCGACCCGTACTCCGGCTGGGGCCAGCAGCTACCGCAGTACCTCCGCAAGGGCGTCTCCGTCGCCAACTACGCGGATTCCGGGGAGAGTACGGTCACGTATCTGGGGAACCCGCAGTTGTGGGCCACCGTCCAGCCGCAGATCCGCCGCGGCGACCTGGTGCTGATCCAGCTCGCCCACAACGACAAGACCACCGACGAGGCGACCTACCGGGCGAACCTGGAGACGCTGGTGGCGGGCGTGCGCGCGAAGGGCGGCGAGCCGGTCCTCGTCACCCCGATCGTGCGCCGCTGGTTCAACGCCGACGGCACGCTCAACAACGGCACGGCCCTGCTGGTCAACGGCCTCGGCGTCGACCACCCGGCGGTGATCCGCTCGGTCGCCGCCGACCGGGACGTCCCGCTGATCGACCTCACCGCCCGGACCAAGGCGCTGGTGGAGTCGCTGGGCGTCGAGGGCTCCAAGGCGCTGTACCTCTACAACGAGAAGCGGGACAACACCCACACCTCCGTGCACGGAGCCACGGTGTACGCGGGCCTGGTCCGCGACGAACTCGTCGCCCGGCATCTGGTGCCGCAGGGCACCGTCCGGGTGGGATGAGCCCCTGGGGGCGCCCCGACCGGAACCGGGACGCCCCCAGGCCCTGGCCCTCGACCGAAAGAACCCCCGATGCACCTGCCCCCGCCCGACCACACCCTCAGCCCCCGCACCGGCTACACCCGCGCCCACTGGGAGGCGGCCGCCGACGCCCTGCTCGCCGCCGTCGAGCCGTACGCCACCGAGGACCGCGCGCTCTACCACCTTCCCGGCGACCGCGAGAGCTGGTCCGGCCGCCTCTCCGACGGCCTGGAGGGCTACGCCCGCACCCTCCTCCTCGCCGCCTTCCGCCGCGACGAGACGGCCCTGCAGCGCTATGCCGACGGCCTCGAGGCCGGTGTCTTCGGGGTCTGGCCCCGCATCGAGGACCGCAGTCAGCCCCTCGTCGAGGCGGCGTCCATCGCCCTCGCGCTCCGGCTGACGCGGGAGGTGCTGTGGGACCGGCTGGACGAGGGCGTACGGCAACGGGCGGCGGCCTGGCTCGGGGACGCGCTGACCGCCGAACCCTGGCCCTGCAACTGGGAGTTGTTCCCGGTCACCGTCGGCGGGTTCCTCCAGTCGGTCGACCACGAGCCGGAGGCCGCCGGCAAGGCGATCGACCGCGGTCTGGAACGCATCGAGCAGTGGTATGCCGGTGACGGCTGGTACACGGACGGCGCCGGGCGGGCTTTCGACTACTACAACGGCTGGGCGATGCACCTGTATCCGGTGTTGCACGCCTGGTTCGCCGACGACAGTCGACTGTTGAATGTATACGGTAGCCGCCTGCAGGCCCACCTCTCTGACTACGCCCGTCTCTTCGGTGGCGACGGCGCCCCCCTGCACCAGGGCCGCTCCCTCACCTACCGCTTCGCGACGACGGCCCCCCTGTGGCTCGGCGCGCTGACGGGCCACACCCCGCTGCCGCCGGGGGAGACCCGTCGGCTGGCCTCGGGCGCGCTGAAGTACTTCCTGGAGCGAGGCGCGGTCGACTCGGGCGGTCTGCTGACCCTCGGCTGGCACGGACCGGACTCCACGGTTCTGCAAGGCTATTCGGGCCCCGCCTCCCCCTACTGGGCGAGCAAGGGTTTCCTCGGTCTGCTGCTCCCGCCGGAGCACGAGGTGTGGACGGCGCGGGAGCTGCCGGGGCCGGTGGAGCGCGCGGACGCGGTCACGCCGATCGCCGCCCCCAACTGGCTGCTCCAGTCGACGCGGACGGACGGTCTGGTCCGCCTCCACAACCACGGCAGCGAGGACGTCCGCTACGACCCGTACTACACGCGGCTCGCGTACTCGACGGTGACGGCGCCCTCGTCGTGGTACGACAACAGCGTGATCGTCGGGGACGATCCGAGCCGTACCGGTATCGAACCGCTGGGGGTGGGGGACGGCTGGGCGGCGTCGCGGCACACCGCGGGTGGAGGAGCGCGGGTGACCAGTGTCGTGCTGGTGCGCGGGGCGGCGGAGGTGCGGGCTCATCTGGTGTCGGGGGCGGAGCCGGGGACGCCGGTGCGGGTGACCGGGTGGGCGGCGGAAGGGGGCGTGCGTGCGGAGGTCGTACCCGTCTTCGGCCTGGGGGAGTCCCTCACGGGGGTGACCGGCGACGGGGACGGTCTCTTCGTCGCCCTCGCCCGGCTCACCGCCGAACCGGACCCCCTCCCGCTCGAGGACGTCGTGTCCGTGCGGGTGGAGGGGGCGGGCGAGATCCACGTCCGTTGGAGCGCAGGGCCCGAGGTGCGTCTCCGGGTGGTGGACGGAGCGGTCGTCTCCGGGGACCTCGTAAGGGTCAGCGGTGGGGGCGTCGGGGCAGACGAGTGACCGCGCCGAACGTCGTCAGTGCCGCCAGGATCCAGACGGCGTAGACACAGAAGGCGCCCCAGGGCGAGTCGGTGGCGGCGGGCAGCAGGGCGTACCCGAGCCGGTTGACGGCCCAGCCGACCGCCAGCGCGGCCAGGAAGGCAGGCCAGCGGAGCCGTACGCCCTGGGCGACGGTGCGCAGCAGCTCCAGTTCTGCGATGACCGTCATCATGATCGGGCCCTCCTCCCAGCCGAGGGCGGCGGCGACGGCTCCGAAGGCCAGGCCGAACAGCCAGGTCTCCAGGAGGGGCCGGGGCGGGGCGGGCCTGCGGGGCGTGCCCCTCGGGAGCCAGAAGAACCGCCGTACGTCCTGGACGAAAACGTGTTTCCCGCCGCCGGCCATGGCACCGCCCTCCCCCGTTGTGTGTGCCCGCACCTGTGAGACGCACCCACCGGGGGCGGTGGTTGTAGGGGCGGCAACGGGGGAGTCCGGCAGTCCGGCGGTGGTTGACGTTCGAGCCCGCTCAGGGCTTGAGGCGGGCGATCTTCAGGGTCGTCGTGGTCGGCGAGGCGCCGGTCAGCGGCTTCGCGTAGGTCGGTGTGACGGGGGCGTACGCCCAGGTCAGAGTGCCGTCCTTGAGGACCGCGAGGTCGCCGGTGATCCGGGTGTTCACGACCTTGTCCGCGCTCTGGAACTTGCCGTTCCAGTCGATGAGACGGAGGTGGGTGCCCGTGAAGGTGCCGGTGCAGGTGCCGCTCGCGCACTTGGCGTTCTTCAGGGACTCCCAGGAGACGAGGAGACGGTCCTTGCCGTAAGGGGCGATGTGGACGTTGACGTTCTCGATGCCGGGCGTGCTGGTGAGGTAAATCGCCTTGCCGGGGCCGGAGTTGCGGTTCTTCATGAAGGCGACCGCCACCTGGTGGGCGGTGGACTTGGGCTTCACGGTCCAGCCGCGGCCGCTCGAGTCCTCCGGGTTCTTCTTCGCGGAGACGGCGCCGCGGGAGGCGAAGGCGGTGGCGTAGCGGCCGGTGGCGGACTTCACCAGGTCGCCGGTGCGGCCGGGGAAGGTGCCGCCGCAGTAGCCCGCCCAGCACTGCTCGCGCTGCACGACGGGAGCGGTGTCCGGGGCGCCGATCCCGGTGGAGACGAACAGGCCCGAACGCCAGTCGTCGAAGCAGAGGGAGGTGAAGGCGCCCGTCTTCTCCGGGTACAGGGCTATGCCCTCGTTGTGGCTGCACCCCCAGGTCCAACCGCCGCTCAGCTTGGCGCCCTTGGCGCTGACGTAGGTCAGCTTGTCGCCGTAGTGGCCGTCGGCGAAGCCACCCGCGCCGTGCACGACGAAGTACGCGCCGTACTTCGCGCCGTTCCAGGTGAGCTGGCCGTCGAGCAGCGGGGCCGTGTCGTGGGAGGCGGTGCCGGTGAGCTTGGTGCGGAAGGTCTGCTTGCCGTTCGTGTACCGGACGATCGCGGCCGCCGTCTCCTTCCACTTGTTCGTGTCGGCGACCCGGGTGAGGAGGGCGAAGCCGTCGTTGTGCGCGACCAGGCCGCCGACCTCCTTCGCGCCCTTGACGACCGTGTCGGCGCCCGAGCGCTTCCCGGCGGCCGTCAGCGGGGTGACGTGGATGCCGTCCGCGGCGGGCCAGGCCACCCGGAGCGTGCCGTTGGGGGCGACCGCGGTCGTCGTCCGCGTCCACTCACGGGTGTTGTTGTAACCGGCCGACAGATAGGGGAACTTGGCCGCGAGAGTGACGGTGGTGCTCGTGGGCGTCAGGTTCGGGGCGGTGGTCGCCGCCCCGGCGGTGGCGTACCACGCGCCGACGGCCACCACGGCGGCTGCGAGGGCCCCGATCACGGGCTTGCGGGCCGCGCGGACACGGCGGTGGCGCGTTGTGCGTCGTGCAGATGTCATGGCCGGCAGTCGCCGCAGGGGTGGGAAAGGTTGCCGTACGGAGGGAATCGGCCAGATTCCTGAGCGAGGGTTTACGCCATACCGGCGTGAGCGGGCTTTGTTCGTTGCCGGGCGTGAGCGGGGTGCACAAGAATCCCCCGCATGACTTCCAAGATCCGCCATGTGACGATCGACAGCTCCGACGCCTACGCCCTCGCGAGCTTCTGGTCCGAGGTTCTCGGCCAGCCCGTCCACGAGGACGACAAGCCGGGTGACGAGGAGGCGCTCATCGAGGGCGCGGGCCTGCTCTTCGTCACCGTCCCGGAGGGGAAAACGGTCAAGAACCGCATCCACTTCGACCTCCAGCCGCAGGAGCGCACCCGCGAGGAGGAGGTCGAGCGCCTGCTCGCCCTCGGCGCGACCCTGGTCGACGACCGCCGCAACCCTGACGGCACGGGTTGGGCGGTGCTCGCGGACCCGGAGGGGAACGAGTTCTGCGTGGAGCGGAGTGCGGGGGAGCGGGGCCAGTAGGAGGCGGGGCCAGTAGGGGATAGGAGACGGGGCCAGTAGGGGAAGGGAAGGCGCTCGGTGTGCGGGCGTGAGGCGAGGGAGGGCCCCTCGCACGCGGGCTACGGCTCGCGGGGCCAGTGGGTGAGGGCCGTGTGCAGGGCGTCGATGGCCTTCTCCCACGAGCGCTGTACGTCCCGGGACGCCCCGAAGCTGCCGCCGGCCTCCAGGGCGCAGTAACCGTGGAAGGTGCTGCGCAGCAGGCGGACGGCGTCGGTGAGGTCGGGTTCGTCGAGGCCGTAGGCGCGGAGCATGCCGTAGGTGATCTCGGCGGTGCGACGGAAGGCGGGGGCCTCGGCGACCAGGCCCTGGTCGACGGGGATCTGGGTGGCGGCGTACCGTCCCGGATGCCGCAGCGCGTACTCCCGGTAGGCCCCGGCGAACCCGGCGAGCGCCTCCTTGCCGGCCCGCCCGGCGACGGCCACGGCGATCCGGTCGATCATCTCGCCGCCGGCCAGCAGGGCGACGCGGGTCCGCAGGTCCTGCAGGTTCTTGACGTGCGAGTACAGGCTCGCGTCCTTGACCCCGAAGCGGCGGGCCAGTGCGGAGAGGGTGACGTTCTCGAACCCGACCTCGTCGGCGAGATCGGCGGCGGCCGCGACGAGGCGGTCGGGGGTGAGGCCGGCTCGGGGCATGGGGGGCCTTGGGGGTAGGGGGCGGACCTTGGTGGGTTAGGGGGGATCCTAAGGGGTGTTCCGATGCTGTGGCTTGCGGTGGGCCGGCGCGGTTCGGCCGGTGGGGCAGGTAAGGGCTGACGTGCGCACGACGCTCGAGATCCGAGCCCGTACGGGGCGTTCGCGCCCTACAGTTCGGACACGACCCGAGTTCAGAAGGAAGGCAAGAACCACGGTGGCTGAAAGATCGCCCGAAGAGCCTGAGAACGGCTCGTCGATATCCGACGAGGAGTTGCAGGCGTTCCTCCAGGACAGCGAACGCAAGGCAGCGGCCGCGCCGAAGGAGCCCTCCGCTCGCGCCCGTATGGTCACCGAGCGGCTGCGGCAGCAGGACGCCCGGGGTGAGGCGCCCGCGCCGTGGCGGGGCGTGTCGGAGGGGCGGGCCGGGCGGCGTCGGAAGGTGTGGCCGGCTCTGGGGGTGCTGCTGGCGCTCGGTGTGGTCGCCGTGTCGCTGAAGCCGTCGTTGCTGCCCGGTGACCCCCTCGGCTCGGGGGAGCCGGAGGTCGCCGCGGGGTCCCCCCTGCCCGCCGAGACCGCGGCCCCTACCGGCGCGCCCGCCGAGGCCCCCGATCAGACCCCCACCCTCGACAGGCCGTTCGCCGGTTCGCCGGCGCTGCGCTGGGCCGACGGGGAGGCCGGTATCGTCCTGCCGGCCGCGAAGGCCGTCGGGGCGGCTCCGAAGGAACGGGTCGAGCAGGCACTGCAGTTGACGAAGAAGCTGCTGGTCGGGGCCAACCTGGACCCCAAGGCGCTGCGCGGCGAACGTCCTGCGGCCGCGCTGTCGGTGTTCGACCCCAAGCAGCCGGACCTCCTCGACGACCTGAACGCCTCCCTGCGTTCCCCGGACAAGGACCACGACCCCCTGCTGCTGTTCAGCCGCTTCGACCCCGACGAGGTCCGGCTCGTCGGAGACGTGGTCAAGACGCGCGGGCGGATGACCTTCAAGAAGGGCGAGTACGCCGGCGTCGCCGTGCACGCCGACTACACCTTCGTCTACCCGGTCGTGCGCACCGACGGCTCGACCGAGGTCACCCGCACGATCGTGCGCCGCGTGATCGACGTCGAGCTCTCCGACCCCGCGCACTACGACGTCACCTCCGGCCGGCTGGTCCTCGTCAAGTACGACCAGGAGATCGGCAACTCGGCGTGTGACACCTACGACGGCTTCCTGCACCCGGAGTTCACGTCGACCGAGTCGGAGGGGCCCGAGCCCACCGGCCCGACCGTGGACCCGTACGACCGCAGTCAGGGCCTCGATGAGAACCGCTCCAAGAACTGCGGGACGGTGTCCCGCGTCTGAGCGGGGAGGAGTGGGGAGTGGACCTCCGCCCGGACGGCGGCCGCATGGCCGTCCTGGCGGAGGTTCCGCCCGCTGACCGGGCTCAGCCGATCGGGGCGTACACGACGCCCAGCTTGTCGATCTCGTCGCCCGAACGGCCGGTGAAGCCCACGATCTGCCAGCCGGCCGGAGCCGTGAAGGTCCTCGTGTCCGAGGTGGGCGTGCCGGCCGACAGGGTGCGGGACTTGTCCGTGGTGAAGGCGGCCGAGAAGATCCTTGTGCGGCCGTCCTTCTGGCCCTGCGTCAGCTTCACGGATGTGAGGTGCTCGCCCGTCCCCAGCGTCAGGGACGTCGCCGTGCCGCCCGTCCCGCCGTGGGTCAGCGTCGTGCCGCCCTCGTGCGTCAGGGACAGCGCGTCCAGGCGGGAGCCGCCGCGCAGGGTCAGGGTGCGGGGCGAGGGCGTCGACGGCAGATCGTCCGCGTCGTTGAACGCCGTGCCGTGCGGGCCGCCGAAGAAGTCACTGGCCTTCAGGGCCGAGTCGAGGGTGTACGAGAAGTCGACCGTGTGCGGGAAGTGGTCGGACAGGTTGGCGCCCGCGGAGTCCAGGAAGGACGCCCACTCGTTGTGGTAGCGGGTGGCCGTCAGGGACAGCAGCTTGCTGCCCCGGTAGAAGATCTTGTCCACCACCTCGCAGCCGTTCGGCGGAGCCGACGTCGGGCAGAGCAGGGCGTCCGCGCCCTGGGCCGGCGGTGTGCCGCCCTTCACCAGCTTCACCCACGCGTCCGTCAGGCCGTTCTCGGTGACGAGGGTGCGGATGTTGTCGCCGGTGCGGGTGTAGCGCGTGTTGGTGTCGCCCATGACGATCACCGCGTTGCCGGAGGAGTTCGCCTGGATGAAGTCCGACAACTGGTCGATGTTGGCGCGGCGGGCGGCCAGCGCGTCATCCGTCGCGTCGGCGTTGGTGTGGACGTTGTAGAGGTCGACGAAGACGCCCTCGGCGAGGCGCACCCGGGCCAGCGAAAAGCCCTTCGGCGTCAGGCAGTTGGTGCCCGTGCAGTTCTTCCACTTCACCCGTTCGAAGTCCTCGAAGGGGAAGTCGGAGAGCGTGTTGAGGCCGTCGCCGAACGGCACTCCGCCACTGGTCGCCGTCCGGTGGGGATGGTTGTCGCCCGCGTACAGCGCCGCGTGGTAGTTGAAGTCCTCCTGGACGTTCACGATGTCGTACGCCGCCAGACGCGGGGAGATCAGCGGGGTGTTCTTCTCCGGACTGCCCGAGCTCAGGCCCTCCGGGAGGCCCGCCACGTTGTACGTCAGGACGTTGAACGTGCCGGTGGTGGCGGCTGCGGCGGGCGTCGCGCCGGTGCCGGCGAGGCCGGTGAGGGCCAGCGCGGCGGCCGCGAGGGTGCCGAGGAGTCTTCTCATGGTGGGGGTGTCTCCGGTCGGACGGAACGGGTGGGGAACACGAACGCGGACAGGGAACATGAACGCTGCTCACGTTCGCTGTCCAACAGTGTGACCGGCAAGGGCAGTTGAGGAAACAGTGAGAGACGAGGTGAACCGGCCGTGCCCGGGTCGGCCGCTGATCACCCCTGCGTCGATCAAAGTTCATGTTTCGCCTCGATCCTCCACACGCGGCGCACTCGCGCCGCAGAAGGCAGCCGCGGAAGGCAGCGGCAACCGGGAGGGCACCATGGGACACGGTCACGCGCACGGGCATCACCATCACCATCACGGAGCTGACCACGAGCACGGGCACGACCATGGGCACGAGCAGCCCGCCGCCCTGCCCGCCGCCTTCGACACCTCCGTGCCCGACGAGGCCCTCAGCCCCGAGCAGCGGTCGCGCCGCTCCCTGCTCCGCCGCGCCGGCCTCCTCGGCGCCGGTCTGACCGCCGCGAGCGTTCTCGGCCAGGCCGCGGCCTCCCCCGCGTACGCCACCACCGGCAGCCGCCGCGGCAAGGGCTTCCTCTGGCTCGCCGGTGACCACCACATCCACACCCAGTACAGCAGCGACGGCAAGTACCGCGTCGTCGACCAGGTCCGCCAGGGCGCCAAGCACGGCATGGACTGGCTGGTCATCACCGACCACGGCAGCACCACACACGCCAAGATCGGCGTCGACAAGGTCAACCCGGACATCAAGGAGGCCCGCTCCGCCTACGAGGACACCCTCGTCTTCCAGGGCCTGGAGTGGAACATCCCGGGCGCCGAGCACGGCACCGTCTTCGTCCACCCGGGCAAGAACGAGGTCTCCGTCCTCAAGCAGTTCGAAACCGATTACGACGGCAGCGTCAAGGGAGCCTCCGACTCCACGCCCGCCAACGAGGCCCTCGCCGTCGCCGGCCTCAACTTCCTCGCGGAGCAGGTGCAGCGGCGCAAGGTCAAGGACGCGCTGATGCTCGCCAACCACCCCGCGCGGCGTGGTGTCGACTCCCCGCACGAGATACGCGCCTGGCGCGACGCCACCCCCGCGAGCCACCGGATCGCCGTGGGATTCGAGGGCGCCCCCGGGCACCAGGCCGCCGGCCTCCCGGCCCCGCTCGGCATGGCCCGCGCCCGCGGCATCTACGACAACAACCCCAGCGCCAACTCCTTCCCCGGCTACCCGCTGGAGAGCTACCGCACCTGGGGCGGCTTCGACTGGATGACCGCCACCGTCGGCGGCCTGTGGGACAGCCTCCTCGCCGAGGGCAAGCCCTGGTGGATCACCGCCAACTCCGACTCCCACCAGGTCTACGGCGACACCGCCGTGCGCGGGCCGGGCGGCGACTTCAGCGCCAACGGCAGGTACGAGGACCCGGTCTACGGCGGGAAGATCGACATCACCCAGGGCGACTACTGGCCCGGGCAGTACAGCCGTACCCACGTCGGCGCCGACGGCTTCACCTACGCCGCCGTCATGGACGGTATCCGCGCCGGCCGCATCTGGGTCGACCACGGCCAGCTCCTCAGCGGCCTCGACGTCCGTGTCTCCGGCGGCAGCCGCTGGGCCACGCTCGGCGGCGCCCTGCACGTCAAGAAGGGCACGGCCGTGACGCTGACGGTCGACATCGCTCTCGCCGATGGCCCCAACTGGGCCGGTTTCGTGCCCAAGCTGGCCCGCGTCGACGTCATCCGGGGCGATGTCACCGGCCCGGTCGCCGACAAGGACACCTTCACCGCTCCCACCGCCAAGGTCGTCCGCTCGTACGAGGTGAACAAGTCCACCGGCACGGTCCGGCTCACCTACGAACTCGGGCGTGTGGACCGGCCGACGTACGTCCGCCTGCGCGGCAGCGACGGCAACCGTTCCGCCGTCGGCGCGATGGGCGCCGCCGTCGACCCGGCGGGCCCGGCCATCGACGTCGTCGGTGACGCCGACCCGTGGCTCGACCTGTGGTTCTACTCCAACCCGGTGTGGGTCCTGCCGTCGTGATGTCGTACGTCCTCACGGTGGACGCCGGTCTGCGCGACCTGCGCGCGGCCGATCACCTGCTCCGCACCTTCGCAGCCGAACTCTCCCTCCCCGAGGGCATGTTCGGCTGCACGCACCTGGTGCGGGGCGATCGGCCGCGGGTCGTCGTCTCCCTCGCGACGCGGTCGGAGGGGGAGCCGGCCGGTGTGCGCGAGTGGTTCGTGGCGAAGGGGTACGAGGTGGCCGACGGGGCCCCGGACGTCGTCGGCCGCGCGGTCCTCTACCCCGGAGCCGACGCACTCCGCGGCACAGTGACGGTCGCGGAGATGCTGTCCGTCTCCGCGATCGACCGGGTGACCGTGCTGGGCGCGGTGGGCCCACCCGACCCGGGGGCAAGGCTGGTGACGCGGGATCATGTGCGACCGCAGTGGCAGGACCGGGAACTCGTCCTCACCGCCATGCCCGCCGCCGGCGGCACCCTCGTCCCCTTCGAAGTGCCCGATCCGACGCCCTGCTGCGCCGACCACTGAGGACCGCTGAGGACCGCTGAGGACCACCGAGGTCACCGTCGCTTGCGGCGGGCCCTGCGCGGGCGGTGCAGGGCGTCCAACTCGCCCACCGCCGCCCGCACATGGGCCGGATCCCCCGGCCCACGGCCGCCCGCGCACCACCACACCGGGCGGCCGTCCTCCTGGCGCGTGTGCATCCCGATGCGGTGCTCCGCGCAGACCGGCCAGACCTGCCACAGGCACTCCATGACCGTGTCCTGCGCGGCCTCGGCGACGGCCGCGAGCGCGCTGGTGAGGGTGGCCTCCGAGCCGTGCCAGAGGTCTGAGCCGTGCCAGCGGCCGTCGGGCAGGGCGACGTACACGTGCTCACGTTCGGACTCGTCCAGGTCGTCCCAGGGCGGCAGCGCCAACAGACGCAGGGGGCCGTGGTCCGGCAGGAGGGCGGCGAGGTCGCGGTTGACCAGGGCCAGGGCCTCGTCCCAGACCGGGTACTCGCCGGCCTGGACCTCGCGGGGCCGCGGCAGGTCGAAGGGGTCGTACATGCACGACATCGTGCACCACCGGCCGCCCGGCGCGCTGCCGGGGGCGGTGGCCGCACCCGCCGTCTCCCGGTGGATCGGCGTGGGCCCGGGCATCGCCGTGGGCGCGGTGCTCTTCCCGGCACGGTGCTGTGGCTGCTGACGTCGCCGCTCATCGCCGTCCGGACCCTGGAGCGGGCGGCACCGGTGCCGCCCGCCCCGGCCGACGTCACGCGTTCGGATTGAGCCCGTTCGACAGGCCGGTGTAGGCGGGCTTCGCCGCGTAGCCCTCGTTGTACGGCAGCGCGGCCCCGTACCCGCTGAACGTACCCGGCACCCAGGAGTACTTGTCGGTGACGCCCCACAGGGTGACGCCGGCGCAGCGCGGGACGCCCAGGCAGTTCTCGCTGGCCGTCTTGTAGTCGGTGGACTGCTGGGCGAGTTCGGCGGAGGAGGCCGGCAGCGGGATGCGGATGTCGAGCTCGGTGACCGACACCTCCAGACCGAGGTCGGAGAACCGCTTCAGGTTCGCCTTCATCGACGCCGGCACCTTGCCGACCTCGAAGTGCGACTGGAAGCCGATCCCGTGCAACGGCACACCCTGCGCGAGGAGTTGCTTCGCGAGGTTGTACAGGGCGTCGCTCTTGGCGTTGTCCGCCTCGATGTTGTAGTCGTTGATGTACAGCTTCGCCGCCGGGTCGGCCGCGTGCGCCCAGCGCAGGGCGTTGGCGATGTAACCGGTTCCGAGCTTGTCCTGCCACAGTGAACTGCGCATCGAGCCGTCCTCGTTGAACGCCTCGTTGACGACGTCCCAGGCGTAGATCCTGCCCTTGTAGCGGCCGACGGTCGTGTCGATGTGCTTCTTCAGCAGCGTGTTCAGCTCGGACGCGGAGAAGTTCCCGTTCTTCAGCCAGGACGGCAGCTGCGCGTACCAGACCAGCGTGTGTCCGCGCACGCCCTGGTTGTGTGCGACGGCGTGGTTGACCAGCCGGTCGGCGGCCGCCCAGTTGTAGCTGTTCCGGCTGGGCTCCAGCGCGTCCCACTTCATCGCGTTCTCCGCCGTCACCGAGTTGAACTCCCGGTCCAGGACGGTGGTGTAGGAGGAGTCGGAGGTCAGCGGGCCGTCACCGACGGCCGCGCCGATCTTCACACCCCGGCCGTCGGCGTAGCCGCGCAGGGTGGTGGCGGCCGAGGCCTCGGAGCTGAGGTGCGGCAGACCGACGGCCGCGGTGGCGAGGAGGGCGCCCGCCAGGGCGAGCGGGACGGGGCGCGAGAGGCGTCGACGGCGGTGGGTTCCCGACGGGGTCTGGGGCACTGCTGCTCCTCGGGGAGTGGGGGACGCGGGTGCTTCGGCCTTGAGTCGCCGCCGACGGACGTAAGGTTGCCGGGGACTTCGGGAGGGGGCCGGTGACGTACGAGGCGCGCAGCGGGCGAGCACGGAAGGTCACGTCGGGTTCCGGTCAACCGCTGTGGCGGCAGCGGGACTTCGGGGTCTTCTGGGTTGCGCAGACGCTGTCCTTCCTCGGTGACTCCTTCGCCCTGATCGCGCTGCCCCTGCTGGTCCTCGAGGCCACCGGCTCCGTCGCGCGCATGGGTCTGCTGACGGCGGTCGGCGGGGCCGCCTCGGTGGTGGCGGCGGTGTTCGCCGGGACGGTGGTGGACCGCGTCGACCGGCGCCGTCTGCTCATCACCTGCGACCTCGTGCGCATGGTGCTGTACGGGGTGATCCCGGTGGTGTGGCTGTTCGGGCCGCGGATCTGGCTGCTGTACACGGTGCTTCCCGTGTGCGAGGCCGTCGGCATGCTGTTCGCGGTCGGCTATGTCACCGTCGTGCGCGGTCTCGTCGACACGGCACGGCTCACCGAGGCCAACGGGCGGCTCAACGCGACCGCCGCCGCGGCCGGCGTCCTCGGGCCGCTGGGCGCGGGACTCCTCGCCGCCTGGACCGGTCCGGCGGCCGCGGTCGGCGTCGACGCGGCCAGCTTCGGCGTGTCGGCCGCCTGCCTCGCCGTCGTCCGGGTGCGGGAGCGGCCCGCCGACGACCGGCCGGGGGAGCGGGCCGGGCTGTGGCGGGACCTGCGCACCGGAGTGGCGTTCCTGTACGGCCACCCCGTGCTGCGGACCCTGACGGTTGTGCTGTTCCTCTTCAGCTTCCTGACCCTCGGCCTGAACGACCTGATCATCTACCACCTCAAGCACGACCTCGGCCACGACGACGGCACGGTCGGCACGGTGCTGGCGGCCGGCGCGCTGGGGACGGTCGCCGGGTCCCTGCTCGTGGCCCGGGTGCGCCGCCGGCTGGGCTTCGGTCCGACCTGGATCACGGCGGTCGCGCTGAGCGGTGTGGCCGTCGCGGGCCTGGGCTGGGCGCGGCACGTCGGCCTCATCGCCGTCCTCGCCGCCCTGTTCCTGGCCACCGTGGCCGTCGCGGGCACCTGTTCCATGTCCCTGCGGCAGGAGGTCACCCCGGAACCGCTGTTGGGCCGGGTCACCTCCGCCTTCTGGACCCTCCAGTACGCGGCGGCCCCCATCGGCGCGGCCGTGCTGACCTGGGCCGCGGAACGACACGGCACCGCACCGGTCGGGCTGCTGGCCGGTGGGTGCTGCGTGGCGATCGCGGGGGTGGCGCTGGTGACGCCGATACGGGGCAGCGGCTGACGCCACACGCCTACAGCCACCTGTCTACGGCCGCCTGTGTACAGCAGCCTGTCTACAGCCCGCCTGTCTACAGCCCGCCTGTCTACGGCCGCCTGTGTACAGCAGCCTGTCTACAGCCCGCCTGTCTACAGCCCGCCTGTCTACGGCCGCCTGTGTACAGCAGCCTGTCTACAGCCCGCCTGTCTCCGGCCCCCAGGCCTCCGGCGCCGCCGGTGGCCGGCGCCGCCGGTGGCCGGCCCCGCGACCGACCTCTCAGTCCCGCCGCCCTGGCAACCGCATCGCCGGAACCAGCGCCAGCGCCAGCAGTCCCGCCGCGACCAGGTACGCCGTACGGAAGCCGGACGGGTCCGCCCCGGCGGAGCCCAGGACCACGGAGATGAGCGCGGTGCCGACCGACGCGCACACCTGGGAGTTGATGTTCACCGCGGTGCTCGCGGCGGGCATGCGGTCCTTCGGCAGGTCGCGGCTCGCGGTCGTGGTCGTCGGCAACAGCACCATCCCGGAGCCGACGCCCATCACCACCGTCGCGCAGACCACCTGCCAGGCCGGCACGTTCTCCACCCCGACCAGCAGCCCCGTCAGGGCCATGCCGAGCGCCCCCACCGCGATCCCGGCCCGGATCAGGCGCCGCGGGGACACCTTGTCCACCCTGCGCGCGGCGATCTGCATCGTCGTACCGACGGCGAGCCCGACGGGCACCCCGAGCAGCCCGGTCGACGTGGCGCTCCAGCCGCGCGCCTGCTGCCAGTACACGGGGCCCAGCAACATCGAGCCGAAGTAGCCGCAGGTGAACAGCGCGAGCGTGCCGATGCCGAAGGCGAACGTCCGGTCGTTCAACAGGCGTAGGTCCAGCAAGGGGTGACGGGTCGTCAGTGCGCGCCGCAGGAATCCCGCCACCAGCGTGGCTCCGGCGAGCGCCGGCAGCAGCGCGCCGGGCGTCGAGAAGTCGCCCCGCTCGCCGCCCCGGGCCAGCCCGTACAGCAGCAGCGCGAGACCGGGGGAGAGCATCAGCAGGCCGGGGACGTCCAGTTGCGGCGCCGGCACCGTGCCCCGGGGTGCGTCGGGGCGCAGCAGCTTCGCGGCGAGTGCCAGCGCCACCGCGCCCACGGGGAGGTTGACGAGGAAGATCCACTGCCAGGACGCGGCGTCGAGCAGCCAGCCGCCGAGGACCGGGCCGGCCACCGGTCCGACCAGGATCGGCAGTCCGAGCAGTGCCATCGTGCGGCCGAAGCGTTCCCGGTCGGCGGCGGCCATCGCCATGCCCATCCCCACGGGCACGAGCAGTCCGCCGCCGAGCCCCTGCACCACGCGGAACGCGATGAGGCTGGGCGCGTCCCACGCGCACGCCGCGAGCAGCGATCCGAGTGTGAACAGGATGAGCGCGGTGAGATAGGCGCGCTTGGCGCCGATACGGGCCATCACCCACGCGGTCGTCGGGATGACGGCGGCGAGGGCCAGCGTGTACGCGGTGGCGGTCCACTGGATCGTCTCCAGCGGGGCGCCGAACGCCTCGGAGAGCCTGCGCATCGCGATGTTGACGATCGTCATGTCGAGCACCGACATCACCGTGCCGATGATCACGACGAGGATCGTGCGGTTCAGCGCCGACGAGGGGATGCGAGGCGCGTCGGACGCCTCCTGAACGTCCCCTCCGGCGGCTTCTGTCGAGATCATGTCCCCCCGTCCCCTCAGCCCTGGTAGGGGCGGGCAGCCCGGGCCGTCCGCAACGCCCTTCCCCACCAGGCGAGTTGACCGAGCATGCCCTTGGCGGCACCCTCGCAGACGCCGGCGTCCCGGGGCGCGCCGTCCTCCCCGAGCCCGGACCACGGGCCGTGCAGGCTGACCGAGTCCCGTACGGTCGTGGCGTGCAACTCGGCGAAGACCAGCCGGAGTTGCTCCACCGCGCGGACGCCGCCCGCGAGCCCGCCGTAGGAGACGAAGCCGACCGGCTTGGCCTGCCACTCCCCGTGGTGCCAGTCGATGACGTTCTTCAGGGCGGCGGGGAAGCTGTGGTTGTACTCGGGCGTGACGACGACGAACGCGTCGGCGGCGGCCAGGCGCGGGGTGACCTCGGCGAGCGCGGACACGGCCTCGGGGCTGGGTGTGCCGCCCCAGCCGGGCATGACCAGCGGCAGGTCGAGGTCCGCGAGGTCGACGACGTCCAGGTCGAGGCCGTCATGGCCGGCGGCGGTGCCGAGGAACCAGTCGGTGACGGCACGGCCCTGACGGCCCTCGCGGACGCTGCCGACGATGACGGTGACGCGGAGCGGAGTCTCATGATCGATGACGGTTGTGGACATGGGTGTCCCCCTTGTTCTCCCTGGGCCCCTGGACGGGGCGGGACGGCCGCGCGGCGCGGCCTCACGTTCGGTAAGCTACAACGAGCGTTGTAAAAAGTACAACGCTCGTTGTAACTCATGAGGAGGCGGCGTGGGCGGCAGCAACGAGGCGTGGCTGGAGAAGGCGCGACGCGAGTTCCCGCCCCGCAAGGTGGAGAAGTGGGTCGCGATGGCGGGCGCGGCCTGCATCGTCTTCGGCCGCGAGGGCTACGCGCGCGCCTCGGTCGACGCCCTCGCCGCCGAGGCCGGCGTGTCCACCCGCACGCTCTACAACCACTTCCCCGGCGGCAAGGCCCAGCTCTTCAGCACTGTCGTGACCTGGACGTCCTCCGAGGTGAAGGACGCCCAGGTCGCCCTGTTGCACTCCGTGCTGGACCCCGAGCGCCCGCCCCGCCCGGAGGACCTGGAGCGCGACCTCGTCGCCCTCGCCCGCGGCTTCGTCGGCCTCATGGCGGACTACCCGAACCACTTCGCGCTGGTCCGTCACATCCACGCCGAGGCCGACCACGTCCCGCCGGAGGTGCTCCAGGCATGGCGCGAGGCAGGCCCGGGCCCGGCCGGCCACGCCCTCGCCGAGGCCCTGGACGGCCTCGCCGCCGTCGGCCTCCTCGACCTGCACGGCGACGCGGCCCTCGCGGGCGCGCACCTCATGGCCCTGATCTCCCACGCGATCATCCAGCAGTCCCACTACGGGGTGCTGCCCCTGCCGAAGGAGGAGACCGAGCGGCTGATCACCGGGGGCGTCGCGGCCTTCCTGCGGGCGTACCGGGCGGCGTGACCTCCGCTGCCGACCGGCGTCCTCACCCAGGGGGTGGAGGTCCGAGCGATGTCTCTCATGACGGCCGCGGGCGGACGCCTGGCATGTCAGGTGACTCCCGGTGGGCTGCTGGAAGGTCACGGACGCGGAGCGGAGGCCCGTCGCGTCTGCACTGCCTACGCGGTGTGCTGCTCCGCCTCGCCGAAGCGGGCCAGCGCGAGTGCGCCCGCGAGGGAGAGCGCGAACCCGGCCGCCGCGAGGGGCGCGAGTCCGTGGCGGGTGGTGTCGCCCAGCCAGACGACGCCGAAGACCGCGGGCCCGATGGTCTCGCCGATGACCATGGCCGCGGTGGCGGCGGTGACCGCACCCGCCTGGAGGGCCCCGATCAGCAGCAGATAGCCGGAGATCCCGGAGACGACCACGGCGTACGCCGCCGGCTCGGCGAGGACGCCCGGCACGGTCGGGCCCGGCAGCAACCGGGCGGCGACGGCCACCACACCGAAACTGACCCCCGCCATGACGCCCAGCACGGCGGCGCGATGGCGCACGCCGCCGAAGCGGGTGCTCACCCCCCAGCCCAGCACCGCGAGCCCGACCGAGGCCGCCAGCACCGCGCGCCGCATCGTGTCGTCGCCGTCCCCGCCCGTCTCGCGGCCCGCAGCGATCGCCATCAGCGCGAGCCCGCAGCACACCGCGCCCACCGCCGCCCACTCCACTCGCCGAAGCCGGACGCGCAGCATGCCCGCCGCGACGACCGCGGTCACTGCCAGGGATCCGGCGACCGCCGCTTCCACCAGGAAGAGCGGTACCGAGCGCAGAGCGAGCAGTTCCGACACGAAGCCCAGCGTGTCGAGAACGATCCCGACGAGGAACGGCCACTGCCATGTGGCCCGCACCGCCGCTCCCGGCCCTCCGCCGGCCACCGCTCGGGCGCCGAGCGCCTGGAAGACGGTCGCCGTACCCATCAGGACGGAGGCGCAGAGTGCGAGGAGCAGGCCGAGTGCCATGAGTGCACGCTAATGGTCCAGGAGCGTGTCGGGCGGGAAGGCGACGGGGCGTGGCGCCGGGTGGCCGGGCGGGAGAGAGCGGTTGTGGACGCCGGTGTCGGCGTGCTCGACGTGGTCGGCGCGCTCGATCATCGTCCGGGCCGTCTGTACCGGGGCCGTCGTGCGGCCGTACGCGCCCCGGCCGTCGACACCCGCGTCACCCCCGGCGCAATGCGTACGCGTCCCGGCTGTCGACCCCCGCATTACCCCCGGGGTAATCGACCGCTCCCCCTTCCCCCGGCAGGATCAAGCACATCGACGGGAACCCCCGTCGGGATCCGGCCCCAGCTGCGAGGAGAGCGCCATGTCCGCCACGTCCACCGCCGCCACGGCGAGTGCAGGCACCACCGTGAGTTCCGTCGCCGAGGCCACCCGGGCCGTCGTGCAGGAGTTCCTTGCCGCCCGGCTGGCGGGGGACGTCGGGCGGCTCGTCGAGCTCTTCGCCGACGAGGTCGACTGGCTGCTCGCCGAGAACCCCGCCGCCCCGTGGATCCGCCCGCGGTCCACCGCCGCCGAATGCGCCGCCCAGGCCACGGAGTTGATGGAGCACACCGTGCCCGAGGACGCGCGTGCCTCCGTCGACACCTTCCTCGTCGACGGCACCGACGCCGTCCTGATGGGGCACGTGTCGGGGACCGTACGGGCGACGGGGAAGTCCTTCGAGGGCCCGTTCGCGCTGCGCCTCACCGTCGAGGACGGCCGGATCACCCGGCACCACCTCTACGAGAACAGCCTGTCGATCGCCGAGGCCTGCACCCCGTGAAACCGGCTCGGCCGGACTCCGCACGCCGGGCACGCCGCGCCGCCCGTGACGGGTGGCGCGGCCTCCCGCGGATGGCGGTGTGAGGCAGCTGCCGGGGCCGCTCAACTCTGCCGGGCCGCCCGATGCGGAGAGGCTTCTCGGCCCGGGAGGGTCTGCAGGAACCTGGCGAGGAGGGTGTTGTAGCCGGCTGGGTCTTCCATGTTGGGGTAGTGGGCCGTGTTCTCGACGGTGGTGGCGCGGCCGTCGGGGACGGTGCGGACGAGGCGTTCGGCCATGCCGATGTGGTCTGCCGAGTCGATGCCGCCGTTGATCGCGAGAACGGGGACGTCGATGTGCGCCGCTCGCTTCCAGGTGTCCTTCACCGGGACGAGATGGTCGGGTTCGCCCGCGGTGTGCTTGGAGATCGTGCGCAGCGCCATGGCGCGCAGCCGCCGCACCACGTTCTGATCGACGTCGTCGAGCGGGCGGTGCGGGCCTGCCGCGTAGCGCAGGAAGGCGTTCAGCCAGGCCTCGATGTCACCGGTGGCCAGCGTGCGTTGCTCTTCGGCCAGGACGTCCAGCACCCAGGGATCCTCCCAGGAGGGCTCGCTGGTCCCGACGCCGGTGACGACCACCGCGCGGACGAGTTCGGGGTGTTCCAGCGCGGTGTCGATCGCTGTGCCCCCGCCCATCGACACCCCGACGAGGACCGCGGGCGCGGCGTCGAGGTGGTGGAGCAGTGCCGCGACATCGTCGGCCGGACGGAAGGGCCGGGACGCGTTCGAGGAGGCGCCGTGGCCGCGGGCGTCCGGGGCGATGACCCGGTGGTGCGATGCGAAGGCCTGTATCTGGTCGTCCCACATGCGGTGGTCGAGGAAGCCCCCGTGGAGCAGCACGAGGGCCGGTCCCGCGCCGTGCTCTCGGTAGGCGAGGGAGCCGTCGGAGGTCGGTGACGACAGCGTCTGTGCGTGTTCACCAGGTCCATTCATGACAACCAAGTTGTCATTTTTCCGCGAAGTTGGCAACGGAGGTGTCATTCTGGCGGTGTGACTGACGCCCGCACGCCCCACGACGCCCCCTTGGCGCCCGATGAACTCGCCGACCGGCTCACACAGGTCTTCGCTCTGGTCGGCCCGCTCTACCGGCGGGTGCATCGCAAGGTGGAACAGGCCGCGCCCCTCGAAGGGCTTTCCGCCGGCGTGCGCGCCGTCCTGGATCTGCTGCGCGAGCACGGGCCGATGACCGTCCCTCAGATGGGTCGCGCCCAGGCCCTGAGCCGGCAGTTCGTGCAGCGCATGGTCAACGAGGCGGCGGCGCAGGGCCTGGTCGAAGCCATCCCCAACCCCGCCCACCAGCGGTCCTCACTGATCCGGCTGACGGATGCGGGCGGCGCGGCCATCACTGCGGTGCTCGCCCGCGAACGCGCCCTGCTGAGGCAGGTCGGAGGCGACCTGAGCAGGGCCGATGTCGATGCCTGCACGAAGGTGCTGGCCCGAATGCTCGCGCTCTTCGACGACGTCGACGTGAACTAGCGCCACGGCCGGCAGCGCTACCGCCGGACGCGAGGGCCCACCACCGCCGGACAACCATGACCGGTCGTCCGCCGGCGCCCGGCCGGGGGCGCCCGGCCCGTGACGTCACCGACATGGCGGATCCCCCTGGCGGGGATCGACGATCAGGCGCCCGGGGCCGGGTCGAGGGAGTCGACCTCGTCCATGAAGCCCAGCATCTTGGCGTTCAGCAGGTCGGGGTGGTCGATCGCGGGGCCGTGGCCGGTGTCGGTGACGATCTCGGCGCGGGCCCCGGGGATCAGGCGCGGCGCACGCTCCAGTTGGCGCCTGGGGTGTACGAGCAGGCTGCGCCTGCCGAGGACGAGGTAGAGCGGGGTGCGGACGGTGCGCAGTTCGTCCTCGGTCAGCGGCAGCGGCGCGGGGCGGCGTATCCGGAAGGCACGGACGCCCGCCCGGACCCACGTGCGCAGCTCGGGAACGACGAGTACCGGCTGTTCCAGCCAGGCGGCGAGACGCGGGCGCAGCGCCTCGGGGGCGAAGGTCGCGAAGAGGCTGACGAAGATCCAGAAGAAGAAGCGCGGGCCCACCTTCTCCAGGCCGCCGGGGTCGAGCAGGGTGACCGAGGCGAGCCTGCCCGGCCTGCGGTGTGCCTGGTTGAGCGCCAGCCAGCCGCCGTAGGAGGAACCGACGAGGTGGACCCGGTCGAGGCCGAGCGCGTCGAGTGCCTCGTCGAGCCACTGGGCCGCGCGTTCGGGCTGCCACATCGACGCGCGCACGGAGGCGATCAGCCTCCTCGCCATGACCGCGGCCATGGGCACCAGCGTCCTCGTGGGCCAGCGGGGACCGGAGTCGGCCCTCGCGGTACTGCGCCACCACCTGGACCGGATCTTCACGACCGACGGGCACTCCCCGACGCCGGCATGACCTCGGCGGCCCCCCACGGCCTCGGGCGTCAGGCGGGACGCCGGGCGCTCACCCCCGGGCGTTCACGGCGCGCAGGACCGCGTCCGCCCTCCCGCGTCCGCCGCGCGCGTCGGGGTCGCCCCCGACACCGGGCTGGTTCGGCCGGCCTGACGGGACGGGCCGTCCGGCCGCCCCGGTGTCAGCCGTTCACCCCGGCGTAGTGCGCGAGGCTCCTGCGCCACAGCAGCCGCGCGCCCAGGTAGGCCAGCACACCCACCAGCGGTGAGACCGCCGCCAGCCAGTACGGAACACCGGTGTCATGGCCGTGGCCGGTGAGGACGGCGGCCGGGAGGTACGCGACGAACGCGAGCGGAAGGCCGTACGTCAGAAAGCCGCCCACCGCCCTCGGGAGCACGTTGAGCGGGTAGCTGCCGAAGGTGCCGAGGAGTTCCTCGAGCCAGCGGCTCCAGTAGTCGGCGGCGGGGAAGCGCAGGGCGGCGCAGGCCACCGCCGTGAAGAGCGCCGCCTCCAGCAGCATGCCGCCGAGGATCGCGGCGACCAAATACGAGATCCGGCCCGCCGTCCAGTCCAGCTCGCTGCGGCTGAGCGCGCCCACCATCAGGCCCGCCGCGACGGTCAGGTCGCCGATCGCGTTGGTCGGGAAGTAGGCGAGCTGGACCTGGCGGTGCACCGGCATGGGGCGGGTCAGATAGATGTCGATCCTCCCCTCCTGGATCTGCCGGCCGATGAAGTGCACCCGCCCCAGCACCAGCACGAACAGTCCGTGCGCGAGCATGCGCGTCGCCGGGATCAGCAGTACCTCCGAACTGTCCCAGCCGCCCATCCCGGTGAACCGGGACAGCAGCACCGTCGCGAACACGATCACCGACACCTGCCAGATCGCGCCGATCGCGACCATCAGCAGGAACTCGGTGCGGTACTCCAGCTGGGCACGGAAGTTGAGCCGCGTGACGCGCCACGCGATCCGGACGCCCTTCACAGGCCTCAGCCTCCCTGGGAGATGACACGACGGGCGGCCCGCCGCCACAGGAAACGGGTGAACAGGGCGAGGACGACCACCCAGGCCGCCTGGACCGCCAGCTGACCGGCCGCGTCCGACAGCGGGATCCGGCCGATGTAGAGCGACAGCGGCACGTTCAACGTCGCCTGGAAGGGCAGGAAGCCGCTCAGCGTGATGAACCAGTCCGGGAAGAACCACAGCGGCGCGTACACGCCGGACAGCAGGTTCTGCGCGAAGATCAGGATGAGCATCGCGGCGTTGTTGCGCACCGTCCAGAAGCACAACTGGTCCAGGACGAGCATCACGTAGTACAGCACCCACTGGCCGAGCAGCAGACTGAGCGCGAACACCCCTGCCACGGCAGCCGACTTGGGCGGCTCCACCACGCCGACGGCGAGACAGACGGCGTATCCGCTCAACGCCCAGGCGAAGCCGTACAGTTGCTCGCCGAGGGCGCGCAGAGCGTGGTAGCGCCGGGGCGGCAGCGGGCGCAGATACCAGTAGACGATCGTGCCGAAGTGCATGTGCTGCAGCACGGTGTCCCGGCCCGCGTACTGGTCCAGCTCCCGCAGCCGGGAGGCGAGTACGGCCAGGACGGCGTAGGTGACCGCCTGGTCGCGGTCGAGTCCGGCGGTGGTGCCGGTGTGCGCGTACAGGCCGTCCCACAGCGACGCCACCAGGACCACCTGCACGGTCAGCCGGAGCAGGACGGCGGTCATCCGGGGCGGGCTGTGCAGTTCGCCGAGCGGGGTGACGCGGGCGGCGCGCCAGGCGTGCACCGTGGCCATCACACCGCCCCGGCGTGGATGTAGGCGGCCCGCATGACGTCCTCGAGGTCCGCCTCGTCGATGGCGATGCCCGTCACCTCGTACCGCTCGATGACCGCCTTCAGCGCCTGGTGGACGGTCGGCGCGTCGGCTCCGTCGGGGCCGAACACGACCTGCGGCCCGTCGTGCCGCAGCACCGCGATGCCCGGCAGCGGTACGACGTCGCTGTGCGCGTCGGCGAGGGTGGCCCGCACCTGCCAGGTCGAGCCGAACTTGCGGCGGATCTCGTCGAGGCTGCCGTCCAGGACGAGCCGGCCGTGGTTGATCAGGACGACCCGTTCGGCGAGCCGCTCCACCTCGGTCATGTCGTGCGTGGTCAGCAGCACCGTCCGGCCGCGCTGTTCGACCTGGTGCCGCAGGAACTCGCGGACCTGCTCCTTGACCACGACGTCCATGCCGATGGTCGGCTCGTCGAGGAAGACGACGGGCGGGTCGTGCAGCAGCGCCGCCGCCAGATCGCTGCGGACGCGCTGGCCGAGGGAGAGATGACGGACCCGGGTGTCCCAGAAGGACGACAGGTCCAGCAGGTCGTCGAACTCCTTGAGCCGGGCGGCGTGTTCGGCCTTGGGCACCTCGTAGATGTCCCGCAGGATCGCGAACGACTCACGCACCGGGAGGTCCCACCACAGCTGGGTGCGCTGTCCGAACACCGCGCCGATGTTGCGGGCGTTGCGCTCCCGCTCCTCGTACGGCACGACGCCCGCGACGCGGGCCTCGCCGGAGGTGGGGGTGAGGATGCCGGTGAGCATCTTGATGATGGTGGACTTGCCGGCGCCGTTCGGGCCGAGCAGGGCGAGGAGTTCGCCCGCGGCCACGTCGAAGGTGATGTCGCTGACGGCGTGCTTGGCGACCCGCTCCGGGTTGACCAGGGAGCGCACGGCTCCCATGAGGCCGGGGCGGCGGACGGTGGTGTGGAAGGTGCGGGACAGACCGCGCACCTCGATGCTGCCGCTCACTCGAGGAACCTCCGTGGGATGGGGACGAGGAACCGCACGGCCGAGGCCGGCCGGGTGGGGAGCCGGCCGGCCTCGGGAGACGTCATCACCGTGTCGGAATGTCGATCAATTGGTCAATCGGTTAACCGATCTCCGAGAACACGAACGAGAACTCGGCGGGCGCGGCCTTCAGGAAGTACTGCGGCAGTGGGCCCGGGCCGCAGGACTGCGAGCCGATGCCGTGCTGGCCGTGGTCGAGGTTGACCCACACGGTGTCGCCCGGCACCAGGTCGGTGCGGTGCCGGGCGGCGTCCAGCTGCTCGTTCGTCCAGCGGCGGGCGCTGAACCAGAACTCCGGGTCGCCCTCGATCCGCAGCCCGCCGATCTCCGCCCAGCGGACATCGGCGCGGGCGCCGTTCTCCTGGGGGCGGACGTATGGCGTCTGCAGATCGTCTACAGTCGACTGCCAGCGGCCGACCATCGACGCCGCCCTGCTGTCGGGATACGCCTCGCCGGGACCGCCGCCGAACCACTTCACCTGGTCGGCCTCGGCGAGTCCGAAGCGGACGCCCAGCCGGGGCAGCGGCACCGTCCAGTCGCCCTCGGGCGTCACGGACACGGTCAGCTTCAGCCGGTCGCCGTCGGAGGTCCAGCGGTACACCGTGGCGAGGCCGACCTCCCGGGCGGCGGGCGCCACCCTGGTCCGTACCGTCAGCGCGGCGTCGCCCACCTCCACCGCGTCCAGGCGGTGCCGTACCCGGTGCAGGCCCAGCGTGCGCCACAGCACGCCGTAGCGGGTGTCCGACTGCCACTCGGCGCCCTCGTCGTTGTCGGTGGTCGCCCGCCATACATCGAGACGGAAACCCTCGACGGACACCCCGCCGATCGTCCTCAGCGCACCGGTACGGGTGTCGAAGGCCGCCGGGCCGAGCGTGATCAGCCGTTCCCCGACCACCGGCCCGTCGGTGGGGACGACCGTGGGCGACGGACGGGCGGTGACCGGGAACTCCCCCCACGCCACCTCGTGGTCCTTCCGTCCCCACGCCGTGTCGGCCGCCAGCAGCGCCCGCACGGTCCACCGCGTCTCGGCACGCCGCGTGTCCGCGGGCGGCTCCGGCAGCTTGACGTCGACCGACTCGCCGGGGGCGAGTGACGGCACGCTCAGACTGCCCGCCTCGATCGTCTCGCCGTCCACCTGGTACGACCACTCGAAGGCCAGCGCCGACAGGTCGGCGAAGTCCTGCTTGTTGGTCACCCGCACGGTGCCGTCCGTGCCGTCGCCGGTGATCGCGACCGGCTCGATCACCTTCTTGAACTCGACGAGCCCGGGGGAGGGGGTGCGGTCGGGGAAGACCAGGCCGTCGCAGACGAAGTTCCCGTCGTGCAGCTCCTCGCCGAAGTCGCCGCCGTACGCGTAGCCGTAGCGGGGGTCCTTGATGCCGTGGTCGATCCACTCCCAGATGAAGCCGCCCTGGAGCCGCTCGTGCGCCTCGAACAGCCGCTGGTAGTCGGCGATGCCGCCGGGGCCGTTGCCCATGGCGTGGCCGTACTCACAGAGGATGAAAGGGAGTCGGCGCCGTTTGTGGGTGCCGCCGTCCAGGCCGCGGCCGATCCGCTCGACCTCCTCGTGGAAGGCGTACATGCGCGAGTAGACATCCGTGTCGCGGCAGTCGATGTCGCCCTCGTAGTGCACCAGGCGCGAGGCGTCACGGCCGTGGATCCACTCGGCCATCGCGGTCAGACCGCGTCCGGTGCCGGCCTCGTTGCCCAGGGACCAGATCACCACCGACGGGTGGTTCTTGTCCCGCTCGACCATACGGGCGGCGCGGTCCAGGAGGGCCGGGGTCCAGCGGTCGTCGTCGACGGGGTTGTCCCGCCAGTCCTGCTCGACGAAGCCGTGGGTCTCCAGGTCGCACTCGTCGATCACCCACAGCCCGTACTCGTCGCACAGGTCGAGGAAGGCCGGGTGGGGCGGGTAGTGCGAGGTGCGGACGGCGTTGACGTTGTGCCGCTTCATCAGCAGCACGTCCTCGCGCATCGTCTCCAGGTCGAGCGCGCGGCCCTGCTCCGGGTGCCACTCGTGCCGGTTGACGCCCTTGAACAGGACGGCCCTGCCGTTGACCTTGATCAGGCCGTCCTCCAGGACGACCGTACGGAAACCGATCCGCAGCGGGACGCGCTCGCCCTCGGTGGCGAGGAAACCGTCGTAGAGCTTCGGGGTCTCCGCCGTCCATGGCAGAACGGGGACCGTGACCGCTTCCCCGGTCGCGACATCGATGTCCAGCGCGGGTACGGTCACCCGCCCGTCGACGTCGGAGTCGACGCGCAGGGTGCCCTCGCCCGTGACGTGGTCGTAGGAGGCGTGCACGAAGAAGTCGAGGGCGGCCCCGGCCGGGCGGTGCAGCAGGGTCACATCACGGAAGATGCCCGGCAGCCACCACTGGTCCTGGTCCTCCAGGTACGAGCCCGCGGACCACTGGTGGACACGGACCGCCAGTACATTGTCGACAGTCTGCAGCAGATGGCCGACCGCGAACTCGTGCGGCAGCCGCGAGCCCTTGAACTCACCGATCTCCGTGCCGTTCAGCCAGACCCGGGCGCAGGACTCCACGCCGTCGAAGCGCAGGACGGCGCCGCCCTCCGACAGGGCGGGCCAGTCCTCCGGCAGGTCGAAGACCCGCAGATGGTCGCCCGTCGGGTTCTCGGTCGGGACGCGGGGCGGGTCGACCGGGAAGGGGTAGAGGTGGTTGGTGTAGATGGGGGAGCCGTGCCCCTGGAGGACCCAGTGACCGGGGACCGTGACCTCGGCCCAGTCCCCGGCGTCGTAGCCCTCCGCGGCGAACGAGTCGTCCTCGGCGTCGACCGTCGCCGACAGTCGGAAGCGCCAACTGCCGTTCAGCGAAAGGGACTTCGCGTCCGAGGAGGCGTACCAGGCGCGGGGCGGAAGGGCCCCGGCGCCGGGCGAGACGTCCTCGACGTAGTCGACGGCCGTGGTCGTGCGGAATGACATCTGTCTCCTAGCTCAGCCCTTGATGCCGGTCTGGGCGATCCCCTGCACCAGCCAGCGCTGGAGGAAGAGGAACACCAGCAACAGGGGCAGGATGGAAATGGCCGTGGCCATGAAGATCAGGTGGTAGTTGACGGTCTGGTTGGTCATGTACGACGACAGCGCGACCTGCACGGTCCAGGCGCTGGGGTCCTGGCCGATGACCAGCGGCCACAGGAAGGAGTTCCAGCCGTTGATGAAGGTGATGGTGGCGATCGCCGCGAAGAAGTTCAGCGAGTTCGGTACCACGACGCGCCAGTACGCGCCCCAGTAGCCGAGCCCGTCCACGCGCGCCGCCTCCTCCAGCTCCTTCGGGAACCCCAGGAAGTACTGCCGGAAGAGGAAGCAGGTGAAACCACTGAAGAGGCCCGGGATGATCAGACCCCGGTAGGAGTCGATCCAGCCGAGGGACGACACCAGCACGAAGCCGGGCACGAACGTGACGGCGGTCGGCACCATCAGGGTGAACAGGACGGCGTAGAACACCTTGTTGGCGTGCCGGTAGGGGATGCGGGCCAGGCCGTAGCCGGCCAGCGAGCACACCAGCAGGGTGCCGACGGTATGCAGAACACCCACGATCAGCGAGTTCACCATCGACTGGCCGAAGTCGACCGTCGGGTCGTCGAACGGCTCGGTGATGTTGCCCCACTGGATGTCCGTGGGGAAGAGCGTCCACTCCTCGCCGGTGATCTGGGCGTCGGTGGAGAGGGCGTTGCGGATCAGGACGTAGAACGGGATCAGGAAGAAGAAGGCGGCGACGCCGATCGCGAGGTACAGGCCGGTGGAGCTCATCACCCCGCGGCCGCGGCCGCGGCCACGTCCGGTGCCGCGGGGGCCGCCGGCGGGGGCGGTCTTGGTCACCTCGGGTGCGGTGGTGGTCACTTGGACTCCTCACCCCTTCCGAAACCCATGATCTTGCCCTGGAACAGGGTCACGACGACGATCAGCAGGGTGAGGATCACCGCGCCCGCGCTGCCCGCGCCGTAGTCCTGGTTGTCGCCGAGAGCGGTGTAGTACAGCTCGACGAGCGGTGGCCGTCCCCAGGTGGTCTTGGACAGCAGGTTGAAGAACTCGTCGAAGGCCTGGTAGGCGGCGATCAGCAGCAGCAGGATCACGGCCGTCGAGGTCGCCCGAAGCTGCGGCAGGGTGATGTACCAGAAGGTCTGCCAGCCCCGCTTGGCGCCGTCGATCGCGGCCGCCTCGTACAGCTCGCCGGGGATGTTCTGCAGCGCGGCCAGGAAGAGGATCATGTAGAAACCGGACTGCAGCCACAGACGCGCGGTGACGATGACGAGCCAGTACCACGGCGGGTCGGGGTTGGCGAGCCAGGCGATGTTCTCGACGCCGAACCAGCCGAGCACGGTGTTCGCCAGACCGAAGCGGACCCCGTTGAAGACGGACATCTTCCAGATGAGGGAGGCGGCGACGTAACTGCACGCCGTCGGCAGGAAGAAGACCGACCGGAAGAACGCCCGCATGAACCGCAGCCGGTTCACCATCAGCGCCAGACCGAGCGAGAGCGCCCAGGTGGTGGGCACGATGATCGCGGCGAAGACGGTGAAGGTGCCGAGGGCGCCGGTGAAGTTGTCGTTCTCCAGCATGAACCGGTAGTTGTCGAACCCGACGAACGTGCTGGGGGTGACGGTGAAGCGTGCCTCGAAGAAGCTGAGCCAGATGCTCCAGCCGATCGGGACGTAGACGAAGATGAGCAGGCCAATGAGGAACGGCCCGGTGAAGAGCCAGAAGTTGAACGTGCCGCTGCCCCGCAGACCCCGCCGCGGACGGCCCTGGGAGGGCTTCGCCGGGGCGGGGCTCGCGAGGTCGAGCTTGGTGGTGGTCGACATGGCGTGGTCCGTCCGCCGGCCTATCCGAAGAGCTTCTTGAGCTCGGCGTTGACGGTCGTGTCGCACTTGTCGAGCGCGGCCTCCGGGTCACCGTTCTTGCGGACGGAGTCGGCGAAGACGTCCTCCGTCGCCTTGATCATCGCCTGGGTCCAGCCGATGTTGTCGAAGTGCCCGTAGTCGGTGAAGAGCTTGACGCCCTCGGCCGGCAGCCCGGACTTGAGCTTCTCGGCGGACGCGGCGATCGAGGTGCGCGGCGGGACGTGGAAGCCGTAGGAGAGGGCCCAGTCCTCCTGGTACTCCTTCTGGTCGATCCACAGCCACTTCACATACGCCTTGGCCTCCTCGATCTTCTCGCTCTTGGCGTTGACGAACATGGACCAGCCGCCGTTGTAGACCGAGGGCTTGCCGGCGGCGCCGACCTTGGGGAAAGGGAAGACGCCGAGGTCGTCGCCGAGCGCCTTCTGCATGGCCGGCATGGCCCACATACCGCAGAACTGGACGGCGGTGAGGCCCTGGACGAGCGCGGAGGGGTCCCAGTAGTCGGCCGGGGCGTCCAGCAGCAGGTCGCCGCTGGTGAACAGCTTGCGCATCTGCTTGAGGCCCTCGACGACGCCGTCCGTGTGGTAGGCGGGCTTGTTGTTCTGGTCGAGGGTGTCGGCGCCGGCCGCCCAGATCATCGGGCGGATGACGGCCTGCAGCGTGTTGCCGAGGTAGACGCCCTTGACCTTGTCCGTGGTGAGCTTGGCGGCGACCTCCAGCAACTCCTCGAGGGTCTGCGGCACTTCGACCTTGGCCTTCTCGAAGAGGGACGGCCGGTAGAAGAAGAACTGCGGGTCGTCGATCATCCGGACGCCGTATATCTTGCCGTCCACCGTGTGCGACTGGATGTCGGCCTGGTTGAAGTCGTCCTTCACCGGCTCGATGATGTCGGTGAGGTCCGCGACCTGACCGCTCTTCACCAGCTGGATCTGCGGGTGGAACTCGAAGAGGTCGGGCGCGTTCTTGGTGAGCAGGCTCGCGAAGAGCTTGCTCTCGAAGTTCGAGCCGGTGATCCACTGCGTCGTCACCTTGGCCTTGTCGTACGCGGCCGCGTACTTCTTGATCGCCTGCTCGGTGCCCGCCTCGCCGTACGCGTGGAAGTACTGCACGAGGCCGGTGCCCGAACCACCGCCTGACCGCCCGTTGTTGCTGCCGCACGCGGCCAGCGTGCCGGCGGCGGCCATGCCCGCTGCGGCCCGGAAGAGGGATCGGCGGGACCAGTTGCTGTTGCTCATTGCCGACATGCTGACGTCCTTGTCTCGAGTGCGGCTGCGGCTCAACACGGCTTCAGCGCCAGATGGCTCGAATGGCGTTGCGGTGCGGGACGTTAACCTTCGGCTAAGGCTTCGGCAAGGGGTTGGACGAAGTCTGCCCGAAGCGTTGTGATCGGTTCGGGATGGCGAACGGGAGAGGCGGGGGAGGGTGGTGTGGAGTGCCGGGGAATGGGTAATGCGGTTGCGAAAAGAGGGACGGGAAGAGGGGGTTGGGGGCCGGTGGCTCTCGGCTCAGGGGCCGGCGACCTGGGCCGTTCGCCGGTTCACGCGGGCGGTGCGGTACGGCTCCGTGCGGGGGTGGCGCGCTGTCCGTTCCGCTGTACGACGGACTGCAGCGCCCCTTCGAGTGCGAACGTCGCCGCACCCAGACAGACCGGGTCGGTGGGGATCGGGGAGAGGACGATCTCGGTGGACGCCAGTGGGCGCCGCAGCGCGTGCCGGGCGACGGCCTCGCGGACCTCGTTCAGGAGGGGCTCGCCGAGCCGGGCGGCGACCCAGCTGCTCAGCACGACGACTTCGGGGTTCAGGAGGTTGACCAGGTCGGCGATGCCCGCGGCCAGATAGCGGGCGGTGTCGCGGACCACCTTGACGGCCACCGGGTCGTGGACGGCGACCGCGCGGGCCAGGGCGTCGACGGTGGCGGTCTGGTCCTCGGGATGCAACAGGGCGCTCTGCGGGCTGAGTTCACGCAGGTTCTGCATGATGCCGGGCGCGCCGACGTACGTCTCCACGCAGCCGTGATTGCCGCAGTGGCACAGCCGGCCGTCGAGCACGAGCGTGGTGTGCCCCCACTCGCCGGCGCTGTTGCTGACCCCGCGGTGCAGCCCGCCGCCCAGGACCAGCCCGGCGCCGACGCCCGTGCCGAGGTTGACGACCACGGCGTCCCCGCGCCCCCGCGCGGCCCCGAACCACAACTCGGCCACCGCGCAGGCGCGCAGCGGATTGTCCAGGTACAGGGGATACGCGATGTGCTCGGAGAGCAGGTCGAGCAACGGCACGTCGTGCCAGTCCCAGTTGGGCGCGTACTCGGAGACGCCCGTGTCCCGGTCCACCTGCCCCGGCACGCTCACGCCGACGCCGAGCACCCGGGCCCCCTCGACGCCGGCCTGCGCGACCACCGAGCCGGCCGCCGCGGCGACATGGCTGACCACCTGCTCCGGGCGGCTCTCCCCGGGGCGCATGTCCTCCTCGGCGCGGGCCAGCACGTTCAGCGCGAGGTCGAACAGCTCGACATGGACGTACGTCTCCGCGATGTCCACGCCGATCAACGCGCCCCCCGACGCGTTGACGGCGACGAGGCCCCGGGGGCGGCCGCCCGCCGAGTCCTCGAACCCGACCTCCGTGATCATGCGGAGGTCGAGCAGCTCACCGACGAGGGTGGCGACGGTGGCGAGGCTGAGGCCGGTGGCGGCGGCCAGCTCCTGCCGGGAGGTGGGCGAACGGGCGATGATCTGGCGCAGCACCTCGTAGCGGTTCGCGGTGCGGATGTCGCGGGACGTGCGCTTCACCGGAGAGCCCCCTCCCTTCCGTGCCGGGCAGGCCGGAGCGGGGTCGGCACCGGCGCGCGGCGTCAGGCTATGGGGTGCGGGGAAGTTCGACAAGGGGTTAGGAAAGGGGGTTTACGAAGTCGGGCGGAGGCCGTCGGTTCACTGGCCGAGGACGTCCGCGAGGAACGCGTTGGTGAAGGTGCCGGCCGGGTCCAACTCCCGTACCAGTGACCGGAAGTCGTCGATCCGCGGATAGCGCTCGCGCACCGCGTCGGCCGGTACGGTGAAGACCTTGCCCCAGTGCGGCCGCGGCGCGAAGGGCTCCAGGGCGGCCTCCAGTTCCCGGACGACGGGCAGCACGGCTTCCGTGTCCTCGATCCAGGTGAAGTGCACGGCGACGGAGTCCCGGGCGTGGGCCGGGCTGAGCCACTGCTCGTCGGCGGCGACGGTCCGCACCTCGCAGGTCTGCAGTGCGGGGGCGACCGTCTCCCGGATCCCGTCGATTGCATACAGAATGTCGACGGCACGCTCACGCGGCAGCAGATACTCGCTCTGCAGCTCGTTCCCGCTGCTCGGCGTGAACTCCGCCCGGAAGTGCGGCAGCCGTTCGTGCCACGGCCCCGGCACCCCGAACTGCTCGGTGCAGTTCACCGCCGGCATCCCCGGCACCGGGTGCAGCGCCTCCGTTGCCGGGGCGGCCCACGGGAAGTCGGCCAACGGCTGGTCGGTACGCCGCTTCAGCCACACCTGCCGGAAGCCGGGCGTCCGCCAGTCCGTGAACAGGCTCACGCTGTACGCGGCCCCCGCCACGGTCTCGAAGTCGAGCCCCTCCAGAGGAAGGTCGGTGAACAGGTGCTGCTCGACCTCGAAGGCGGGCTCCAGGTCCAGGGTGAGCGCGGTGACGACCCCGAGGGCGCCGAGCGAGGTCACGGCCCCGCCGAACCGTTCTTCCTCCCGCCCGACGGCGACGGTCGATCCGTCGGCGGTGACGATCTCCACCTCCCGTACGGCGGCGGCGAGGGACCCGTTGCGCACCCCCGACCCGTGCGTCCCGGTCGCCACCGACCCGGCCACCGAGATGTGCGGCAGGGAGGCCATGTTGGGCAGCGCGAGCCCGTGCGCGTGCACCCGGCGGGCCAGTTCGGCGTACCGCACCCCGCCGCCGACCCGTACCGTCCGCGCCGCCGTGTCGACATCGACCTCGGCAGGCAGGGCGTCCAGCGACAGCAGCACGCCCTCGGGCCCCGGCTCGGCGATCTCGTTGAACGAGTGCCCGCTGCCCAGCACCCGCACCCGCGCGCTGTGGGTCACGAGCGAGCGCAGCGCGTCGAGCGAGCCGGGGCGGTGCAGCTCCTTCGCCGCGAAGGTGATGTTGCCCGCCCAGTTCGTCACGGTCCCGGCCATGCGGTCGCCCCTCCCGAGGAGTACGAGAATGCGGAATCCCCAGGTGGAACCTACCTTGCCGTCAACACGAGGCCCCCCGCCGCCTCCCCCGTCCGCCCAGGGGCATACCGTGAGGAGTCGTACGCCTGAGCCGGGAGGAGAAAACGGATGGGCAGCCGTACCGCGCTGGTCGAGGATCTGATGGAGCGGTTTCCGCACGTTCCGCGGGAGGCCGTCTTCAAGGAGGACCTGCTGCGCGGAGGCGTGGCCTTCGACCCGTCCGCGCTCAGCGACAACGAGAGCGGCGAGGTCAAGCCGAAGTCGTACTTCATCTTCTCCTTCGACCACGGCACTCTCCCCGAGCTGGGCGAGGCCGCGCTGCGGCGGCCGCCGGAGGAGATCATCCTCACGGGAGGCCCGTACGACCTGCGGCGGACGGTCGTCTCGGTCCGTGTGAACCCGGCCTCCCCGTACCGGGTGGCGGCGGACGACGACGGGCTGCTCGGGCTCTACCTCGACGGGAAGCGCATCGCCGACGTCGGTGTGCCGCCCATGCCCGAGTACTACCGGCACACCCTCTCCAACGGGAAGTCCGTCATGGAGGTGGCCCCCACCATCCAGTGGGGTTACCTGATCTATCTGACCGTCTTCCGGGTGTGCCAGTACTTCGGCGCCAAGGAGGAGTGCCAGTACTGCGACATCAACCACAACTGGCGCCAGCACAAGGCCGCCGGTCGACCGTATACCGGAGTCAAGGACGTCGACGAGGTCCTCGAGGCCCTGGAGATCATCGACCGGTACGACACCGCCAAGGCCTCCACCGCCTACACCCTCACCGGCGGCGCGATCACCAAGACGGTCGCCGGTCGCGACGAGGCGGACTTCTACGGCCACTACGCCAAGGCCATCGAGGAGCGCTTCCCGGGCCGCTGGATCGGCAAGGTCGTCGCCCAGGCGCTCCCGCGTGACGACGTGCAGCGCTTCAAGGACTACGGGGTGCAGATCTACCACCCCAACTACGAGGTGTGGGACCGCCGTCTGTTCGAGCTGTACTGCCCGGGCAAGGAGCGCTACGTCGGCCGCGACGAGTGGCACCGGCGGATCCTCGACTCCGCGGAGGTCTTCGGCGCGCGCAACGTCATCCCCAACTTCGTCGCGGGCGTGGAGATGGCCGAGCCGTTCGGCTTCACGACGGTCGACGAGGCGATCGCGTCGACGACGGAGGGCCTGCGTTTCTTCATGTCGCACGGCATCACGCCCCGCTTCACCACCTGGTGCCCGGAGCCGACCACCCCGCTCGGCAAGGCCAACCCGCAGGGCGCGCCGCTGGAGTACCACATCCGTCTGCTGGAGGCCTACCGGGCCACGATGGACGACTTCGGTCTGTCCTCGCCCCCCGGCTACGGCCCGCCCGGTCCCGGCCGCGCCGTCTTCTCCGTCAGCTCCTTCATGGACAGCCTGCCGGCCCAGGAGCCGTCGGCCGTTCGATAACGCTTCGGTGACGTCGTTCGGTTTGGCGGTACGGCGTTGAGTCGCAGGCGGTCCGCGTCCGTACGACAGGTGCGAAAGACCGGAGTCGTGGGGGCACGTCCGTCCTGTCCTGACATCTGAACAGGGCGCTTGTCAGTTGTGCGGAAGACGTGAAAAGCTCTGGCCCTGCCGCGAGGTTCCCCCCAACTCCATTGCCGTCATGGTGAGTTGACCTCGCTTGTGGATGCAGGAGACCCATGCCCGACCTGCCGACCCCGAAGGACGCCGCTGAGGCCGCGCTCTTCTCGGAGTGCTGGGACGCCGTCCTGTCGTACGCCGACCTGTGCACGTCCGGCTCGACCGCGGCCAATCAACTGGCCCGCGAGGCGTTCGCGCTCGGCATACGCGAGGCCCGTGCCGCCGAGGACGGTTACCGGCACACCGCCGGCCGCCGTTCGTCCCGGCTGCCCCGGATCCCCCTGCTGCTGACCGCCGTACGCACCACGGCGGCCGCCTGGGAGGCCCAGGGAGAGGGCCATAAACTCGACCCCGACCTGCGGTTGTGGCTGAACTCCGACAAGGCGGCACGGTACATCGGACCGCCCCTGAGCCGGCCCATCGCCCTGCGTGGCCTCAGGGACATGCAGGAGCCGGACGCCGCGCTGCTGTGGCTGGCGGAGGTGGAGGCGCTGCCGCTGCGTGCGGTGGCCCGCCGGCAGGGCCTCGACCCGATGGCCGCGATGGAGGAGCTGAACCAGGTCCGCGGCCTGTTCCGGGACCGCTGCCACCGCAACCATCTCGACACGCCGATGGACGCGGAGTGCCGCAGCTACGTCCGGCTCCTGGACGCCGTCACCCGCTCGCCCGTCGCCGACACGCCCGACGACCTCTCCCGGCACCTCGCCACCTGTGTGGAGTGCGCGGAGGCCGCGGCCTGTCTGCGTCTGCACGGCGGCGGACTGCCCGCCGCCCTCGCCGGCGGGGTCATCGGCTGGGGCGGCCTCGCCTACCTGGAGCGCCGCCGCCGGGCCGCCGAGGTCCGGCTGGGCGCCGGACGCCCCGACGCGCCGGACACCGACGGCGAGCCGGCGGACGCCGCCGCGAGCAAGGCACGCGCGGTGCGGCACGGACTGCTCGTCGCCGCCGTGCTCGTCTCCGCGCTGGCCCTCGCCGTGTCGCTGATGCCGTTCGGCGACAGCGGCGACAACTCCGCGCAGGGCGACCTGCCGACCGACAGCACTCCGGTGGCGGGTCCCGGCAACCCGTCCCTGCCGTCCACCGTGCCCGTCCCCTCGGACTCGAAGACCACCTCCGACTCCCCGAAGCCCTCCCCGAGCCGCACACCCTCGGCGCCGGAGAAGTCCGACCCCGAACCCCAGGGCACCACCTCGTCCACCGCCGGCGCCGGCGCGAGCGAGCAGGCGGCGTCCTGCTCGGTCGACTACGACCTGGTCAACCAGTGGCCCGACGGCTTCCAGGCCACGGTCACCGTCACCACCGAGACCCCCCTCTCCTCCTGGACCGTCGCCTGGTCCTTCCGCGACGGCCAGCGGGTCGACCAGATGTGGGACGCGAGTTTCTCCCAGAACGGCTCCCGCGTCACCGCCGCCGCCGCCGACTACAACAAGAACGTCTCCGCCGACGGTACCCTCTCCTTCGGCTTCCTCGCCTCCTGGCAGAACAAGAACACGGCACCGCACGGATTCACCCTCAACGGCCGGGACTGCACCTGATGATCCGGCGCCATGGGAGCTGACGTCCACGGCTTCGTCGAGTGCCGGGCGACGCACCGGGTGCTCGATCCGGAGGACGCAGGCGGCTGGGCCGCCGCGATCGACCTGGACCTGCTCTACGCCGGGCGCAGCTATGACGCCTTCGGCTGCCTGTTCGGCGTCCGCAACCACGCCGGCTTCCGGCCTCTCGCGGCGGACCGTGGACTCCCCGACGACGTGTCGGCCGAGGCCCGGCACGCCCACGACGCGTGGGGACGGGACGCCCACAGCGCGTCCTGGATCGGCTGGGCCGAGCTGTCCCGGGTGGACTGGGACGAGCCGGCGGAGCGGGTGGACGAACGCGTGCACGAGTACCGGCGGGGTGCCGACGGCGGCTGGATCCTCAGGGGAAAGGCGTCCAAGCGCCTCCGGGACCGTCCCGCGGAAACCGAGTGGACGGAGGGCGACACCCTCTTCCGTGTCACGCGGACGACCCGGCGGGACGCGGTCCCGCAGGACGGCGACTGGGCCCCGGTCTGGGCCGTCATGCGGACCCTCGCCGCGGTGCACGGCGAGGAACACGTCCGTCTGGTGGTCTGGTTCGACAACTAGGGCCTGTCCGGCATGAACTGCCGGACAGGCCCTGGCGTGCCGGGGCGGCCGGTGGCTCCGCCCGGTGGTGGAGGGTTCAGGTGGCCACGTAGGCCGCGAGGTGTTCGCCGGTGAGGGTGGAGCGGGTGGAGACGAGGTCGGCGGGGGTGCCCTCGAAGACGACGCGGCCGCCGTCGTGGCCGGCGCCGGGGCCGAGGTCGATGATCCAGTCGGCGTGGGCCATGACCGCCTGGTGGTGCTCGATGACGATGACCGACTTGCCGGAGTCGACGAGCCGGTCGAGCAGGCCGAGCAGCTGCTCGACGTCGGCGAGGTGCAGGCCGGTGGTCGGCTCGTCGAGGATGTAGACGCCGCCCTTCTCGGCCATGTGGGTCGCCAGCTTGAGCCGCTGCCGCTCGCCGCCGGACAGCGTGGTGAGCGGCTGGCCGAGGGTGAGGTAGCCGAGCCCGACGTCGGCGAGCCGGTCGAGGATCTTGTGCGCGGCCGGCGTACGCGCCTCGCCGGCCCCGAAGAACTCCTCGGCCTCGGTCACCGGCATGGCGAGCACCTCGCTGATGTCGCGGCCGCCGAGGTGGTACTCCAGGACGGACGCCTGGAACCGCTTCCCCTCGCACTCCTCGCAGGTGGTGGCGACGCCGGCCATCATCGCCAGGTCGGTGTAGATGACGCCGGCACCGTTGCAGGTGGGGCAGGCGCCCTCGGAGTTGGCGCTGAACAGCGCCGGCTTCACGCCGTTGGCCTTGGCGAACGCCTTGCGGATCGGGTCGAGCAGTCCGGTGTACGTCGCCGGGTTGCTCCGCCGGGACCCGCGGATCGCGGTCTGGTCGACCGTCACCACCCCGTCCCGCCCGGCGACCGAGCCGTGGATCAGGGAGCTCTTCCCCGACCCGGCGACGCCGGTGACGACGGCCAGCACACCGAGCGGGATGTCGACGTCGACGTCCCGCAGGTTGTTCGTGCCGGCGCCGCGCACCTGAAGAACTCCCGACGGTGTCCGCACCGAGGGCTTCAGCGAGGCCCGGTCGTCCAGGTGCCGCCCGGTGAGGGTGTCACTGGCCCGCAGCCCCTCGACGGTGCCCTCGAACACCACCTCGCCGCCCTCGGTGCCGGCCCGCGGGCCGAGGTCGACGACATGGTCGGCGATCGCGATCGCCTCGGGCTTGTGCTCCACGACCAGCACCGTGTTGCCCTTGTCGCGCAACTGCAGCAGCAGGCCGTTCATCCGCTGGATGTCGTGGGGGTGCAGCCCGATCGTCGGCTCGTCGAAGACGTAGGTGACGTCGGTGAGGGAGGACCCGAGGTGGCGGATCATCCGGGTGCGCTGTGCCTCGCCGCCCGAGAGCGTGCCCGAGGGGCGGTCGAGGCTGAGGTAGCCGAGCCCGATCTCGACGAACGAGTCGAGCGTGTGCCCCAGCGCGGCCAGCAGCGGCGCCACCGACGGCTCGTCGAGGCCGCGGATCCATTCGGTCAGGTCGCTGATCTGCATCGAGCAGACGTCGGCGATGTTCTTCCCGTCGATCTTCGAGGACCGGGCCTCCTCGCTGAGCCGGGTGCCGTCGCACTCGGGACAGGTCGAGAACATCACCGCCCGCTCCACGAAGGCGCGGATGTGCGGCTGCATCGCGTCGACGTCCTTGGACAGGAACGACTTCTGGATCTTCGGGATCAGCCCCTCGTACGTCAGGTTGATCCCCTCGACCTTGATCTTGGTCGGTTCCTTGTGGAGCAGGTCGTGCAGCTCCCGCTTGGTGAACTTGCGGATCGGTTTGTCCGGGTCGAAGAAGCCGCAGCCCCGGTAGATGCGGCCGTACCAGCCGTCCATGGTGTAGCCGGGGATCGTGAGCGCGCCCTCGTTGAGCGACAGGCTGTCGTCGTACAGCGCCGACAGGTCGAAGTCGGTGACCGAGCCCCTGCCCTCACAGCGGGGGCACATGCCGCCGAGCCGGTTGAACGTGGCCTTCTCGGCCTTGGTCCTGCCGCCGCGCTCGACGGTGATCGCACCGCTGGCCCGCACCGAGGGGACGTTGAACGAGTACGCGTTGGGCCCGCCGATGTGCGGCTGCCCGAGCCGGCTGAAGAGGATGCGCAGCAGCGCGTTGGCGTCGGTGGCGGTGCCGACGGTGGAGCGGGGGTTGGCGCCCATCCGCTCCTGGTCGACGATGATCGCGGTCGTCAGCCCCTCGAGGACGTCGACCTCGGGCCGCGCCAGCGTCGGCATGAAACCCTGCACGAAGGCGCTGTAGGTCTCGTTGATCAGCCGCTGCGACTCCGCGGCGATCGTGTCGAACACCAGCGAGCTCTTGCCCGAGCCGGAGACGCCCGTGAACACCGTCAGCCGGCGCTTCGGGATCTCGACGCTGACGTCCTTGAGGTTGTTCTCGCGCGCGCCGTGCACGCGGATCAGATCGTGGCTGTCGGCGACCTGCGGCGCGGGCGACCGCGGGTCCGTCCTCTCGGCCATGCTCATCGTGTCTCCATGGGTTGGGCTCGCTCCCGCACGGTGCCGTCCGCGCGGGTCATGACGGTGCTCGTCGGACGGCTCAGCGCACGTGCGGAAGGAAGCTCGCGGGGATGGTGATGTCCATGGCCCTCACGCTAGGCGCGGCCCGGGACCGGCGCTTCTCGATTTCTGATCGGCCGGGTCACCTGCTTCGCCACGCACGACGGCATCCCCGCCGTCGCGCGCGCCGCCTCCTGCCGGTAGACGCTGGGCGGCACCCCGACCAGCTCGGTGAAGCGTGTGCTGAAGGTGCCCAGCGAGGAGCAGCCGACCTCGAAGCAGACTTCGGTGACACTGAGGTCGCCCCGGCGCAGCAGCGCCATCGCGCGCTCGATGCGCCGCGTCATCAGATACGCGTACGGCGACTCGCCGTAGGCGCGCCGGAACTCGCGGCTGAGGTGCCCGGCCGACATGTGCACACCGCGGGCGAGCGCCTCGACGTCCAGCGGCTGCGCGTACTCCCGGTCGATCCGGTCGCGGACGCGGCGCAGCCGCGCGAGGTCGCTCAGGCGCTGCTCGGGGGCGGGTCTGCTGGTCACATCCGCGATCGTACGACCCGGTCTGCGCTCCGGTCCTCCGGTTCGGGCGATCCGCCCGCACCCCGTCACACCGGCACGAGCCCCGGATTCCCCGCCTCCGTCACGAAGGACGCCGCCGTCGAGACGGGGGCGCCGGGGCTCGTCACCGCCGGGACGGTCCGGAAGTCGGCGCGCGCCCCGCGCCGGTCCAGGCCGACGCGGACGTAGCCGCGGCGGCCGTCGTAGAACCGCAGGTGGGGGTTGGCGGCCAGGTACGTCGCCCAGTTCGCGGGGCGTGCGGTGCCGTCCCTGCCGCTGGCGATCGACGTGGCGACGATCTCGGTGCCCAGGGTCGTCGACGCCGGGTCGTCGAAGTCGTCCTTGACGTCGAAGGCGCAGCCGACGTGGACGTCGCCCGTGAGGACGATCAGGTTCTCCACGCCGGCCGACCGCGCGCCGGCGAGGATCCGGGCGCGGGAGGCGCGATAGCCGTCCCAGGCGTCCATGAACATCGGCGCCTCTGCGCCGAGGTCCAGCCTGCGCTGGGAGAAACAGACCTGTTGCGGCATCACGTTCCACAGCGCGTCCGACGCCCGCCAGCCGTCGATCAGCCACTGCTCCTGGGCCGGGCCGGTCATGGTGCGCGCCGGGTCGTCCGACTCGGGGCCGGGGACGTGTCTGCCGTCGCCGTAGGCCTGGTCGGAGCGGTACTGGCGGGTGTCGAGGACGTCGAACTGGGCGAGGGTGCCCCAGTGCAGCCGCCGGTAGAGCCGCAGATCCGGGCCGACGGGCAGCCGCGCCGTGCGCAGCGGCTGGTGCTCCCAGTACGCGCGGTAGGCGGCGGCCCGGCGCAGCAGGAACTCCACCGGCGGGCCGCCGAGTTCGTCGACGGCGCCGGCGTAGTTGTTCTCGGTCTCGTGGTCGTCCCAGGCGACGACGAAGGGGTGGGCGGCGTGGACGGCACGCAGGTCGGGGTCGCTCTTGTAGAGGGCGTACCGCAACCGGTAGTCCTCCAGGGTGACCGTCTCACGGTTGAACACGTCCGGCAGGATCCGGTCGGTGTAGGCGCGGGCGCCGCCGGCGGAGTCCACCGCGTACTCGTACAGGTAGTCCCCCAGGTGGAAGACCACGTCCACCTGCTCCTGCGCCAGGTGCCGGTGCGCCGTGAAGTACCCGTCGTGGTACGCCTGGCAGGACACCGCGGCGAAGGTCAGCGCCGGGACGGCGGAGCCGGGGGCGGGGGCGGTGCGGGTGCGGCCCGTCTCGCTGATCCAGGTGCCCGTGCGGAACCGGTAGTAGTACGTGCGGCCGGGCTCCAGCCCGCCGACGTCGACGTGGACGGTGTGGTTGTAGTCGGGTGACGCCAGGGTCGTACCGCTGCGGACGACCGAGGCGAAGCGCTCGTCCCGCGCCACCTGCCACGCGACGGCGACGGCCCGCCCGGCCAGACCTCCGCCCGGCTCGTACGGGACGGGTGCCACCCGCGTCCACAGCACCACGGAGTGGGGCAGCGGATCCCCGGAGGCGACGCCCAGCGTGAACGGGTCCTCGGCGATCCTCGCCGCGTCGAGCTCCCGGGCGGCCGCCACGCCCGTCGCGGGCAGGTGCGTGGCGAAGGCGAGGGCCGCCGCGGCGGCGGTGAGGGTCAGGAAACGGCGGCGGGCGAAGTGGCGGGCGGCGGCGCGCGGTTCGGGTCCGTGGGCGGCCGGGACGCCGTGCGGCAGGGGTCGGTGACGGCCTGTCGGGCGCATGGGCCTCGGCTCCCGCGGGACTCTGGGGGGCGACTGCGGCCCACGGGCCGGAGCCTGCGGGCGGCAGGCATCTCGATGCTAAGCAGGCGAAGGGGGAGATTCCGGCAGGAGTAACCCATTTGAGCTACCGTCAGGTCCGACGTGGCGAGGAGTGGGGCACGGGCGGCCGCCTCAGCGGCGGCCGCCCTGCCGGGCTCTCAGAGGGTGAGATAGAAGCGGACGGTCGTGCCGTCGTCCGAGGCGTGCACCCGCACCAGATCGGCCACGTAGTGGACGAGCATCAGGCCACGGCCGCCGATCTGCCCCCGCTCCGGCGGCCTGCGCCCCGCGAGCGGATCCGTCAGCCGTCCCCGGTCACGGACCTCGCACACGGCCTGGCCCGCCTCGGCCCAGATCCACAGCGTGCCCCGGCCGCCGCCGTGGACCACGCTGTTGGTCGTCAGCTCCGCGACCGCCAGCTCCGCGTCCTGCAGCCGCTGCCCGGCCAGGCCCAGCCGGCCGGCCTGGCCGACGGCGAAGTGACGGACCTCGGGAAGCTCCTGGGCGCCGAAGGAGAAGACGGCGGCGTCCGGGGCGGGGACCAGCGCCGTGTTGTAGCGGGCGACGACGGCCTGCCAGTCGTAGACGTCACTGGCCCGCTCGCGGCCTCCGGCGATGACCGTCGGATGTGTGACCCGGGCGTCGGCCAGCACGTCCGGGTCCAGCCGGGACTCGTCGTACGGACACAGGATGGTCGCCGCCCGGCCCTCGAAGGCGGCGTTGATCAACGCCTCGTGCTGCGCGCACGCCGGGTACTCCACGGAGCTGCGGCCCGCCCAGATCGGCTCTCCGATGATCCGCACCCGCCCCTGCGGGTGGGCGTCGGCGAACGCCCGGAGAACGCCGGGGATGATCCGTCCCGGGTTGCGGCCGGCCTCGGTCATGTCCAGCAGGAGGACGTCCTGGGCGTCCGCTCCCAGCCCGGCCTCGATCAGTGCCAGGTTGGGGCCGGGCACGGCCACCGCCACGGGCTCACCCGAGGCCAGGCCCTCCCGTACGAACGACACCGTCTGCTCGGCGTACTCCTGCCCGGTGCGGTAGAACAGCGCAGGGTGGCTGAACGCCTCGTTGACCACGGAGCTCATCGGGGCGCCACCTCGATCCCGCGCACGGTCGGCCAGAACAGCTCCAGCACCCGCGGCACCTGGGGCGGCGGATGCTCCACGACGACCCGTCCGCCCGGCAGGTTCATGGCCGTGACCGCGAGCGCCGACACCCCGGCCACGTCGACGAATCCGACACCCGACAGCTCCACATAGGACACGTCCCGGTGCCGCCGGGCCAGCTCGGCCAGCGCCTCCTGCCAGGACAGGCGGGTGATGACGCTGATCTCGCCACTGACACAGATCCCGGGACGACCGGACAACGGGCTCACCTCCAGCACAGCCCCGCCGTGCGCCGGAGTGGGCTCGCCCCTGTCATGTGTGGCATCCACACTCGGTCTCCTCAGCAATCCGCCGACCCTCTGCTCGTCCGGGCGCGGCACGGACGGAACGTCACATCCCGTCCGGGCGGCGGCCCGGGGCGGCCCCAGCCTGCCAGGGGTTCCGCCCTCGCCGATCACGCCGCGCCCAGTGCGGCTTCCCGCTGCCGCCGCGAATATGCCCGTCTGATCGTGGGTGTTCACGCGCCGCCTTCGCCACGCTGTGCCCGCCGCCGCGCACCGCGATGTGCAACGCCCACGGCGGCGACGAGCCGACGACACAGCAACCACGTGTCGGCTCCATGTGACGGGTTCCCTCACGCCTCGTCGATGTCCAGCAGGGCGGCCGGGCCCACGTCCACCCACGCGAGTTCCACCCGCACCCCGGGAATCTCCTGGTACGCCGGCCGCGGTGCGAGGAGGGCGGTCAACGCGCGGCGCAGGCCGTCCTCGTCGCCGTCCGGGTGCCGACGGTGCAGCGTGCCCGGCCTGGGGTCCGCGGCCAGGACGCGCCGTACGTCCCACACGCCGCCCGTGCGACGGGCGCGGACGACCGCGACGGGGTCGACGACCGTGCAGTGGAACGTCAGCGTGACGGGGAAGTCCCACGCGAGGTCGGACGCCGCCAGCTCCCAGCCGGCGTGCACGTCCCGGCGCCCGACGTCGACCAGGCTCACGGCGGTGGCCCGCGCGGGATCAGCCACCCCGGTCGCGAACGTCCCGTCGATCTCGTACACGAGCGTCTCGTCCCGCCCCGCGGCCAGCGGACTGCGCCGCTCCCGCCACGCACTCCACCGCCACCGCGGCCGCAGCGCACGGCGCCTGACGATCGGGTAGCGACGCATCACCCTCCCTCACCTCCCGTCCGTGCGCACGTCGGTACGGGGGCGCGCGTCAGTACTGCAGGGCGGTCGCCACGTCCCGCCCGATCCGCTCCACCGCGGCCAGGTCGAGGCCGTAGTGCACATAGCGGCCGTGACGTTCCACGCGGACGAGGCCCAGGTCGCGCAGGGCACGCAGATGGCGTGAGACCTGCGGGCGGGTCATCGACAGCCGGTCCGCCAGGTCTGCGGTGGTCATGGCCTGACGGGCGATGAGCCGGCACAGGCGCACCCGGCGCGGGTCGGTGAGCGCCAGCATGCGGCTGCGGGCCAGCGTCACCCCGATCTCCGGGGCGTCCATCGGGAAGTGCACGACCGGCGGCAGCCCTGGCTCGTCCTTCACCAGCAGGTGCGGCGCGCCGTAGCAGGTGGGGATGAGCAGGACGGGCGTACGGGCCGGGCTGAGCACCGCGTGGTGCACCTTGTCGAGGACGACCCGGGCCGGGCTGTCCAGACGGGCGCTCGACGGGCTGAGCGAGAGCAGGGCGGCCGTGGGACCCTCGTCCGCGAGCCGCTGCCGTACGCGGTGCGCGGCCCGGGACAGGGCCGGCTCGGTGCGGGCCCAGAGCTCGTCGAAGTAGACGCGGCGGCACAGGTCCAGGAAGGCGAGGACGTCGGCGCGCAGCGCCTCCGGGTCGCGCAGCAGGTCCTCGGCGAGGGCCGAGTGCGGCTCGGGCAGCGCGGACGCGGCCTGCCGCAGCAGCCGCGCCTGCGCCGGCTCCTGCAGCACCCGGCCGAAGGCGAAGCCGCGGTAGCCGCTGGCGCAGGTGTACGCGGTGAGTTCGGCGAAGCGGTCCGCCGGCAGGCCCGTCAGGGACGCGTCCAGGCCGGGGTAGAAGCCGCGCCAGCGCAGCGCCGTCCACAGCGGGGCGAACCGGCGCAGCCCGGCCCGGAATCCGGGCGGAGCGGCAGCGGCGGTCCGCTCGGCCCAGGCGGAGTGCTCGGCGTGGTGCGCGTGCTCCGTCAGCACATGCAGGCTCGCGGCCAGCTCCGCGAGCGGGGACACGGCGACCGTGAAGTGGTCGGCTGCGGTCCCCTCCAGGACGATCACGACCGACATGACCGGGAGTGTACGGCCTCACACCGGCACCTCCCCCTTCTCGGACTCCGCCTCGAACTCCGCCCGCGCCGCCGCCAACACCCACGGTTCCGTGAGCAGTTCGGCGACCACCTCGGCCAGCCCGGTCGCCGCGACCTGCGCGCGGTCGTGCGCGAGGGGCGTCGCCGCCGCCTCCCGCATCGCCTCGGAGTGGGCGGGCGTACCGGCCTCGGCGATCTGGACGTAGGGGTGGATGACCGGCATCCGCTGCGAGAGGTTGCCGATGTCGGAGGACCCGGCGGGGCTGTCGGGGTCGAGCGGCGCGATGTCCACGCCCAGCGCGCGCACCGCGTCCCCGAACCGCTCGGCGAGCACGGCGTTGTTGCGGCGCTCCGCGTACAGCGGTCCCGTCTCGGAGACCTCCGCCTCCGTCCCGGTGGCCAGCGCCGCCCCCTCGGCGGCCCGGCGCACCCGCTCCACCAGATCCCGCGCCGACACGGCCGTACGGTCCCGGACGTACAGGTCCACGACGGCCCGCGCGGGGACCACGTTCGGCGCCTTTCCGCCCTCCGTGACGATCCCGTGCAGCCGCGCGGTCGGCGGCACGAACTGCCGCATCGCGTCCACGGCGGCCAGGAACAGCTGGGCGGCGGCCAGCGCGCTGCGCCCCTTCCACGGCGACACCGAGGCGTGCGCGCTCACCCCGCCGAACGCGACCCGCAGATGCGCCGCCGCGAGCCCGGGCCGCCCGGTCAGCCACCGGTCCCCCGGATGGAACATCACCGCCGCGTCCACCCCGTCGAAGACCCCCGCAGCGGCCAGCCGCACCTTCCCCGCGCCGCCCATCTCCTCCCCGGGCGTGCCGATCACGGCGACCGTCCCCGGGTGCGCGGGAAGGGCCCGTGCGACGGCGATCGCGGCCGCCGCCGCCCCCGCCGCGATGAGATTGTGGCCGCAGCCGTGCCCGACCCCCGGCAGCGCGTCGTACTCCGCGAGGACGGCGACGTACGGCCCCGGCCGGCTCCCCTCGTGCACGGCCACGAAGGCGGTGTCGAGCCCGCCGGCCGGCGCGGTCACGGTGAACCCCGCCTCCGCGAGCCAGCGGGTCAGCACCTGCTGGGCGTGGAACTCGGCGAACTTCAGCTCGGGCCGCGCGTGAATGGCCAGACTGACGGCGTCCATACGGGGCCGCAGCACGGCGAGTTCGGCGGACAGGGCCTCCAGAGAGGGCGAGGACATGAACAACTCCCTTCGTGCCGACCTGTGATGACGTGATGTCGGCTACGAAGAGAGCGTGCGGCCGGGTATACGCGCAGGGGCGCCGATTACCGCGGCGCAGGCAACCCTCCACCGGAGGCGGGGAGATGTCCGGTGCCCGGGGAGATGTCCGCAGGCGGAGAGATATTCCGTGGCGCCTCGAAGGCACCGGCGTCTATGGTGGGTGCGCGCATCGCGCGGCGGCCGTCGGCCGCCGCCGTCGGCCGAGTGAGGAACAGGAGGTGTGACCGATGACTGTCGCCACCACGGGTGCTGTCCGCAGCGACCAGACGTTCGTTCGTTCCACCTCCGCGGTCTCCGGCTGACCACTTCACCCACCGCGCCGGGACCGCCCTGTGAAGGGTCTTCCTTGAACCTCTCCTCTTCCATGGCTTCCGCGGCTTCCGCACACCCTCTGTCCCGCTACGGCTGGGACGAGGGATGGGAAGCCGAGTTCGCCGGCCACGCCGAGCGGGGGCTGCTGCCCGGCCGGGTCGTCCGCGTCGACCGCGGGCAGTGCGACGTCGTCACCGGTGACGACGTCGTCCGGGCCGACACCGCGTTCGTCACTCCGCACGACCCCCTGCGAGTCGTCTGCACCGGCGACTGGGTCGCCGTCGACGCCGACGGCACCCCGCGCTACGTACGCGCGTATCTGCCGCGCCGTACCGCCTTCGTACGGTCCACCTCCTCCAAGCGGTCCGAGGGGCAGATCCTCGCCGCCAACGTCGACCACGCCGTCGTCGCCCTGTCCCTCGCCGCCGAACTCGACCTCGGGCGGGTCGAGCGGTTCCTGGCGCTGGCCTGGGAGTCCGGGGCACAGCCCGTCGTCGTCCTCACCAAGGCCGATCTGGTGCCCGGCCCGGCCGTGCTGGCGCACCTCGTCCAGGACGTCGAGCGCAGTGCGCCCGGCGTGCCCGTGCTCGCCGTCAGCGCGCTGGACGGCGACGGGGTCGAGGAACTCGCCGGCCTCCTCGGCCGTGGCACCTCCGTGCTGCTCGGCGCCTCCGGCGCGGGCAAGTCGACGCTCGCCAACGCGCTCGTGGGGGAGGACGTCATGGACGTCCAGGCCACCCGGGACGCGGACGGCAAGGGCCGGCACACCACGACCACCCGCAACCTGCTGCCCCTGCCCGGCGGCGGCGTGCTGATCGACACGCCCGGGCTGCGCGGCGTCGGGCTCTGGGACGCCGGCGGCGGCGTCGGCCAGGTCTTCTCCGAGATCGAGGAACTCGCCCAGCGCTGCCGGTTCCACGACTGCGCCCACGAGTTCGAACCGGGCTGCGCGGTGCTGGCCGCCGTCGACACCGGCGACCTCACGGTCCGACGCCTGGACAGCTACCGCAAGCTCGTCCGCGAGAACCAGTGGATCGTCGCCAAGTCCGACGCCCGACTCCGCGCCGACATCCGCCAGGACTGGAAGCGCAAGCAGGCCGAGGGACGGGCGGCCTGGCGGGCGAAGCGGGGGGAGTGGGGGTGACGGCGGCAGGCTCCTGGCCGGGGTGACGGCCGTCCGGCTTCGGGCAGGGTGACGGCGGCAGGCTCCTGGCGGGGGTGACGGCGGCTGCTCCCCCGGCCGGGACGGGGGTGGCGGTCCGGTTCCTGGGCGGAGACGTGACGGCGGCCGGCTCCCGGCCGGGGTGACAGGGGCCGGCTCTGGCCGGGGCGGCGTCGGCGGCACCCGGCCGGAGCGGTGGGGGACCGGCGTCCGGTCCCCCACCGTGATGTCCGATTCCCGCTGGCACTCCCCGTGTCACGGGCGAAGACTGGAACCCATGCGAGACGAGGAGAGCAGGTACGAGGCGGTCCGCAGCCGGGACGCGCGGTTCGACGGTGAGTTCTTCTTCGCCGTCGAGACGACCGGCATCTACTGCCGGCCCAGCTGCCCCGCCGTGACGCCGAAACGGCGCAACGTGCGGTTCTTCGCGACGGCCGCCGCCGCGCAGGGCTCGGGTTTCCGGGCCTGTCGGCGGTGCCGGCCGGACGCCACACCCGGCTCGGCCGACTGGAACGTACGTGCCGACGCCGTCGGCCGGGCCATGCGGCTGATCGGCGACGGAGTCGTCGACCGGGAGGGCGTCGCCGGTCTCGCCGCGCGCCTCGGCTACAGCGCCCGCCAGGTGCAGCGGCAGCTCACCGCCGAGCTCGGCGCGGGGCCCGTCGCCCTCGCGCGGGCGCAGCGGGCGCACACCGCGCGGGTGCTGCTGCAGACGACCGGCCTGCCGGTCACCGAGATCGCCTTCGCGTCCGGGTTCGCCAGTGTGCGGCAGTTCAACGACACCATCCGGGCGGTGTACGCGCAGACCCCGACCCAGCTGAGGGCCGCCGCGCCCCGGCAGGGCCGCACCGCCGCCCCCGGCGCCGGGATCCCGCTGCGGCTCGCCCACCGGGGCCCGTACCACGCTGCCACCGTCTTCGACCTGCTGGAACGGGAGGCCGTGGCGGGGGTGGAGGAGCTGAGCGGGCCGCCCGGCGGACGCACGTACCGCCGGACGCTCCGCCTCCCCTACGGCAGCGGAATCGTCGCCGTGGACGAGCGGGCGGGCACCGCAGGCCGGGCCTGTGCCGTCCACCCGGGCGGCTGGCTCGACGCGCGACTGCACCTCACCGACCCCCGCGACCTCACCACCGCCGTCCAGCGGCTGCGGCGGCTGTTCGACCTCGACGCCGACCCGTACGCCGTCGACGAGCGGCTCGGCGCGGACCCGCGGCTCGCCCCGCTCGTCGCCGCCCGGCCCGGGCTGCGCGCGCCGGGGGCCGCCGACCCGGAGGAGTACGCGGTGCGCGCGCTGGTGGGCCGTACGGAGGCCGAACGCCTGGTCCGCGCCCACGGCAAGACCCTGGACGCGCCCTGCGGCGGCCTCACCCATCTCTTCCCCGAACCGGCGGCTCTGGCGGAGGTCCCAGGCCCCCCGGGCACCCTCGCCACCGCCCTCGCCGACGGCACCGTACGCCTCGATCCCGGCGCCGACCGGGACGACGCCCAGGAGGCGCTGCTCGCCCTGCCCGGCCTCGACGGCCGTACCGTGGCGGCGATCCGGGCCCGCGCCCTCGGCGACCCCGACGTCGCGCCGCCCGGCGCGGACGTCCCCGACACCTGGCGCCCCTGGCGCACCTACGCCCTGCACCATCTGCGCGCCGCGGAGGAACCCCATGTACTGGACCAACGTCGACAGCCCCCTCGGCCCCCTGCTCCTCACCGCTGACCCGGACGGCGCCCTGACCTCGGTGTCCGTCCCCGGTCAGAAGGGCGGACGCGTCGTCCAGCCCGGCTGGCGGCACGACCCCGGGCCCTTCCGCGCGGCCGGGGAACAGCTCACCGCCTACTTCGCCGCCGACCTCAAGGAGTTCCGGCTGGAGCTGCGCGCCGAGGGCACCGCCTTCCGCGAACGCGTGTGGGCCGCCCTCGACGCCATCCCCTACGGGTCCACCACGACATACGGCGAGATCGCCGCCCGCGTCGGCGCGTCCCGGGCCGCCGTGCGGGCCGTCGGCGGCGCGATCGGCGCCAACCCGCTGCTGGTCGTCCGCCCCTGCCACCGCGTCATCGGCGCCGACGGATCCCTGACCGGCTACGCGGGCGGCCTGGAACGCAAGGTGCGGCTGCTCACGCTGGAGGGTTCGCTGTAGGGGCGCCGCCCTCCTGCGGCGCGAGCAGCAGCTCCACCACCCCCGTCGTGTCCTCCTCCCCGTGCCCGTCGGCCAGCCGGCGTTCCATCAGCGTCATGTAGGGCGTCAGCAGCTCCGGGCTCACACCTTGCTCCTGGGCCGTGGCGAGCAGGGTGGCGTTGCCCGCGACCTGCATGGCCAGGTTCGACACGACGCCCTTGCCGTAGTCTCCGCTCTCCAGCTGCGCGGCCGCCTGATGCGCCATCGGCGCCATCGCGCCGAGCCAGGACACGAGCAGCGGGGCGAGTTCGGAAGGGGCGATGTCCTCGCGGCGGACGAGCGCGAAGGCGTGCAGGATGCCCGCGAACATCCCGCTCATCGCGCTCAGCAGTGCCACGTCGTGCAGCGCGGCGAAGCCGGCGTCCGCCCCGACGTACACCGTCCCGGCGGGGACCGCGAGGACGTCCCGATGCTCCTCGAACAGCCCGGCGGAACCGCTGTAGAAGACGTACGCCCCGCTCTGAGCAGCCCCGATCATCGGCGGTACGGCCATGATCCCGCCGTCCAGGAACCGGGCACCGCGCTCCGTCGCCCAGGCGGCACGGGCCCGGCCCTGCGCGGGCGTGTCGGTGGTCAGGTTCACGAGGTCGCGGCCGGCGAGGTCGGCCCCCGCCAGGGCCTCGCCGACGGACGCGTCGTCGAGCAGGCACACGACCACCAGCCGGTTCGCCGCCACGGCCTCCGCCGCACTCGCGGCGACGGCGGCCCCCTCGGCGGCGAGCGCCTCGGCCCGGGCGGGGGTGCGGTTCCAGACGGTCACGGGATGCCCGGCGGCGAGCCAGGCGCGGGCGAGCGCGGTGCCCATGGCACCGGCACCGAGAAGGGAGATCGGGGAAAGAGCGTTGTCACCAGCGTTGTCAGTCATGGCGACTAGGCTCATTCGCGGGAACCGGCCTGCTCAAGTACGTACTTCGAAGTGGGTGGTTACCACCGGGAAAGCATCCAGGCAGGGGAGGCGCGGACATGGCGATCGGCCGACGGCCGGGGGCGTACGTGTGCGGGATCGACGCGGCGATGGACGTCATCGGCGGCAAATGGAAGGTCCTGATCCTCTGGGCCCTGCACGAGAAACCGTGCCGCTTCGGCGAACTGCGCCGCGGACTCCCGGGCGTCACGGAGAAGGTCCTCGCCGCGCACCTGCGCGAGTTGGAGGCAGACGGCATGGTCCACCGCGAGGAGTACGACGAGACACCCCCACGCGTCGAGTACTCACTCACGCCCCGCGGCGAGTCCCTCAACGAAGCCCTTGCACCACTGGGCGCGTGGGGCCGGGAGAACCTCCTCGGGGGCGATCCCGTGCCGCACTAGACACCGCCGTCCCCCTCCAGCCCCCAACTGTGGATCCGGCGCGGGTGGATCCGGATGACCTCCGCACTGAAGTGCGGCCCCAGATCATGCGGCCCGGTCAGCAACTCCGCCTCTCCACGGATGTCGATGCCCCGAACCCTCCAGGGCCGCAGACTGACGATGTCGTCGACGACCAGGGCGACCTTCGGATTCTGCTGCAGATTCCGCCACTTCTTCGTGCTGCCCATCGCATGCCCACCGACCAGGATCGTGCCGTCGTCCTGCGGGAAGAACCCCACCGGATTCGCCTGCGGCTGCCCCAGCCCATCGACGGTGGCCAGCCGCCCCAGCCGCTGCGACTTCAGATACGCGCGCTCTGCCTCGCTGAATGCGGTCATGGGAGCAGCGAAGCACGCGGCCGCCGCACCGCACATCGGATCTTCGCCCTAGGGCCGACGCCCTACGTCGCCGCCCCGCGGGCTCACCCCCACCACACCGCCCCCAGCCAAGCCCCCATGATCAGCAAGCAGGTGAACAGCTCCGCCAGGATGCTGGAGCCGCCCGCGCGCATCGTCTCGCGGAGGGAGGCGCGGGCCGCGTCGGGGCGGCCCAGGCGGAGGCGTTCGGCGTAATAGATGCCGGCGATGAAGCCCGGGACGGCGCCGAGGACGGGGACGAGGAAGAAACCGAGGAAGGCTCCGGTGCCCGCGTAGACGGCCATGTGGCGGGTGGCGCCGCTCACGCGCAGGCGGCGGGGTGGCAGGGCCCAGCGCACCACCTGGGACAGGAAGAGGGCGACCGTCGCGCCCACCAGTACGGCCCAGGAGACCGGATCCGGGTCCTTCAGCGCCCACCACAGGACCGCGGACCACACCAGCCACGATCCCGGCACGCCGGGTACCAGCACTCCGCACAGGCCGAGCAGGATGACCAGACCGACCAGCAGGAGTTCCCACGCTCCCATCTGCCCAGCGTGCCGGAATCCGGGAGAAGACGCAGGTCAAGGCGGAGGCGGAGGCACGAGCGCTAGCGCTCCCGGGTCACCCAGCCCCGCTCGTACGCGTGCCAGCCCAGCTGCAGCCGGGTCGTCACGCCCGTCAGTTCCATCAGCCGTCTCACCCGGCGCTGTACGGTCCGCAGGCCCAGGTCGAGCTGTTTGGCGACGCTCGCGTCGGTCAGGCCGGCCAGCAGCAGGGAGAGGATCTCCAGGTCGGTGGTGTCGAGGCCGTCCGGGTCCTGCTCCGCGACGCCGGCCGGGCCCAGGCGGAGCGGCAGCGCTTCCCGCCAGACCGACTCGAAGAGACCCGACAGCAGCTCCAGGAGTCCGCCGGCGTGCACCACCAGCGCGGCGGGCTCCGCGGAGCGGCCGGTCAGCGGCACCAGGGCGAGCGCGCGGTCGGCCACGACGAGCTTCGTCGGGACCTTCTCCACCACCCGCACCCGCTCGCCCCGGCCGAGGGCGGCGGTCAGCTCCTTCATGCCGTCCGGCTGGTCGAGGACAGCCCGCTCCAGCACCACGCGGTAGCGCACCCCGCGGGCCGCCGCCTGCTCCTCCGCGACGTTCTCCCCGCCGGTCACGGCAACCGGTGTGCCGGTGACCAGCGCGCACACCTCCTCGCTCGCCCCCAGCTGGATCTGCAGGAAACGCTGGGCGACCGCCGCCGCGCCCGTCACCACCTCCACCAGGTCGTGCACCGACGGTTCGGCCGCCGCCGCCCGGTACTCCTCGGCGAGCAACGCGGCCGCCAGCTCCGCCTGCTCCAGTTCGTGGCGTCGCTGGGTGAGCAGCGCCCCCAGCGCGACGCCCGGCGGCGCGGCGACCCAGCGCCCGGGCCGGCCCGAGGACTGCGCGGCCAGCCCGTGCCGCTCCAGCCGGCGCAGCGCGCGCTCGGTGTCGCGCTCGCCCAGGGTCAGCCGCCGCGCGAGATCCGGTACGTCCGCGGCGCCCACGGACACCAGCACCCGGTACGCCGACTCGTGCGTCTCGTCGAGCCCGATCGCTCCCAGCATCCGGTGCCGTCCTCCCCTGACCGCCATGGTCGCGTCCGGCGGGAAGGTGGCGGGAAACCGCCACGGCGCATTCCCGCCCCGGTACATCATCGCCCTGGACCCGGTCACTCTGCCAAGGTGTGGCCACGGCGGTCGGCGGTGATCATCCGCGGCCGTGACCGTGAGCATCCGTCACAGCGGAGCTCCAGGTGGGCGGGGCACACCCGGGACGGCCGGCCGCGTCGGCGCGGCACCGGTGAGCACCCAGAACGTGGTCCGGGTTCATGACGCGCAGGGGCGCACCGGGGATCTGAGCCCGGATCACCCGGGGTCGCCGGGCGGTTCTCCCGTGGGGGGTGGAATCGCCCGGCGGTCTCATGACCCCCTCCTCGCACCCCAGTTCGGCATGTCGCTCGACATGCGCGTCGACACGCCGGAAGGCGCGACGTACCGGCTCGCATTTTCCTGATGCCCCGTTTTCATACGGCCCGTGCGGTGGACAATTAGGGGCATGAGCCAGCAGGGGGGAAGGCCCACCGGTCACGAGGACGACTGGTGGGGGCAGTTGTACGACGACTCCACCGAGGACACCGGACCGACGGCCGCCACCGACTCGCTGGACGACCGGTTCGCCTCGGCGGTGGGCGCGGTGCGCCCCGCGGAGGCGACAGAGGCGAGAGAGCCGACAGAGCCGGCAGAGCAGTCCGAGCCGACTGCACCGACGGAGTCGCCGGCTTCGGCGGGAGCCGCGCGACCGGCGGACGAAGAACGCCCCGAGAAGGCGGACTGGTGGGAGGCGGTGGACGTACCTCCGCCCCCGCCCCCGACCACCCCGCCCCCACCCACCACACCTCCGTCCACCACGCCTCCGCCCACTGCACCCCCGCTCGCTGCACCGCCGTCGCCCACCGCGCCACCACCGCCGACCGCAGTGCCCCGACCGCACAACGCAGCTGACGAGGAGCCGCCCGCCGCCGGCCCCGACGACCGTCCCCCCGTACGCCCCCGCGCCCCCTGGGAACCACCGCCGGACACACCTCCCGGCCCCACCACCTTCCCGCCCGGCCCACTGCCCCCGGGTTTCGACAAGCGGTCACCCCGGAGCCCCGCCTCCGCCGCGCCCGCCGGCCGTACGGCCACGGAGACAACCCCCACGCCCTCCGTTCCCGCCTCCCGCACACCCCCCGACACCCACCCCGCGAAGCCGACCGCACCCCCACCACCCCCACTCGCTCCCACCCCCGGCACCGGGACCCCGCCCGCCCCCACCGCGTCCGCCGCCGGCACCGCCGCCCCGTTCGGCCCGGCCACCGCGCGCCCCGCCGCCAAGCCCTACGTCGGCTCCGGCCCGCCCACCTACGACGCCGAGCCCACCGCCCTCCCGCCCGCCGACCCGGACGAACTCGACGACCTGCTCGCCGACACCGTCCTGGACGGCGCCCGGTACGGGTCCTGCACGCTGCGGGCGGCGTCCGTGCGCGGGGACTCCGCGCGCTACCGGGGCGAGCCGCGCCGCGACTCCCTCCTCACCGCACGATTCGGCACCGGCGAGCAGGCGCTGATCCTGGTCGCGATGGCGACCGGCGCCCGGGCCACGCCGGGGGCGCACCGGGCGGCCGCCGAGGTGTGCAGGTGGATCGGTGGGGCCGTGGGCCGCAGTCACGTCCGGCTCGCGGAGGACATCAGGGCCGCCCGGCGCGGCGACCTGAAGTCGGGCCTGCACCGTCTCACCGACCGCAGCCTCGGCCGGCTCCGCGCCAGCGCCGCCGAACAGGGCCTCGAACCGGAGGAGTACGCGGCCAGCCTGCGCTGCCTCCTCCTGCCCGCCGACCCCGAATGCCGCACGCGCGTCTTCTTCGGCGTCGGCCCCGGCGGACTGTTCCGCCTGCGGGACGGTGAGTGGCAGGACATCGAACCGCAGGTCGGCGAGGTCGCCGGCGAGCCGGTCGTCGGGTTCGGCTCCCTGCCCGCCGAGACACCCGAGGGCGACCGCCTCACCATGGACCTCGGCATCCCGACCCCGCCGAACCCGTACGAACCGGATCCCGAGCCGCCCCGTGAACCCTTCCGTTTCCGGGCCTCCGTCGCCCGCCCGGGTGACACGCTCCTGATGTGCACCGGCGGCCTCGCCGACCCCCTGCGCGGCGAGCCCGAACTGCCCGCCCATCTGACGGAGCGGTGGTCCGGGACCGCCCCGCCCGGCCTCGCCGCGTTCCTCGCCGACACCCAGATCCGGGTCAAGGGATACGCGGACGACCGTACGGCCGCAGCCGTTTGGGAGGCGTGACAGGCGTTCGCCGTGCATGCATGGACCCGGAGGAATCCGAAGGACCCACGGAGACCGAAGATGCTGGTCGCCCGCGGTGCTGGACGGCGGCGTCGGGCGCATGCTGCAGATGGCCCGCTCCAACCTGCGCTACGTGCCGCGTCCTCAGCGGTACCTACTCGCTGGGCGTCCACCGGCGCGCCGAGGTGTCGTACGTGTAGTGGGGCAGGCCCGCGATGCTCCTGGTGCGGAACGGGCGGCCGTGGTCGTCGACGCGGACCGTGCCGGTACGGCCCTGGGAGGACCAGTCGAGTTCGAGGTACCAGGAGCAGTCGCAGGCCTGGGTCCGCGCGGTGACCAGCAGCACCTCCGGATCCTCGGCGGACACCCGGTAGGGCATCCGGACCGCCGGGATGGGCGTGCCCGAGTCGTTGCCGGGGACCGCGCGGGCGATCGGGCGGTCCTTGTCCAGGTCGACCGCGAAGTGGCGGGGGCTGATCGAGCCGCCGCAGCCCTGGTCCATGGCGTAGGCGTTGCCCGGCGTGGGGTCGGTACGGCCGACCACCCGCACACGCAGCGCCGTCAGCACGACGGCCGTGGAGCTGCGGCCCTGCACCGAGATCTCCACGTTGGTCTCCCGCCCGTGCACGGCCCCCTGCGCCGTCGCCCACGGCCTGGCGTCCTGCGGAGCCGGGGGCGGCGGAACCTGCGCGGGCGGCTTGGCGACCACGTAGTCGTGACCGCAGCCGAGCGCCCAGGCCTGGGAGTCGGCGGTCCAGGTGAGGGGGACGGCCGCGGGCGTGTCCTGGGGAGGGGTGGTGCGGGAAGCGGAGGGGGAAGGCTTCGGGGCGCCGGGGGAGGGCGGGATGGTGCGGGCCGTGGGGGAGGGGGAGGGCGAGGGCGACGGGGAGGTGGTCGGCGTGGGTGAGGGGTGCGGAGCCGCCGGGGCCGTTGTCCGGGACGGGGTGGTGGGGAAGGACCGTGCCGTGTCGGAGGACGACGGGCGGTCGGCGGGGAGCGCGGAGAGGGTGCCGAGGGTGGCGAGCAGAGCGCAGGCGAGGGCGGCCAGGAGGGTGACGCGGCGGTGGTGCCAGGGCCGGGGCGGGCGAGCGGGGCCGGGATCGACCTGTGCGTCCGGCGCGCTCTGTGTCTCTGGTGTCCCCGGCACATCACGCTTCTCGGGTACGTCGGGGTTCGCCGGTGCCTCAAGGTTCGCCGGTACCTCAGGCTTCTGCGGTACGTCCGCTGCTTCCGCGGCCTCCTTCGCTGCCTTCTTCTTCTCCTCCTCGTCCTCCGCCTCCGCCGATCCGGCCGTACGCGGCCGCTGCCGTGCCGCCACCGCCAGCAGCCACCGGCGATGGAGTTCGAGCCGTTCCTCCGGCGATGCCCCGCAGAACTGCGCCAGCCGCTCCACGGGCGCGAAGTCCTGCGGCACCGCGTCCCCGGCGCAGTAGCGGTGCAGGGTGGACGTGTTCATGCCGACTCGGCGGCCCAGGGAGCCGTAGCTCCGCTCCGTCCGCTCCTTGAGTTCCGTCAGCAGTGCCGCGAACTGCGCGACATCGTCCCGTGCTGCCGACACCGTTCCCCCGTCCGATCCGCACCGCATCCCAGGCACTCATATGTCTGCACGTCAGATGGCCTGGGATGGTTCCATGCCCGCCGAACGGGCGCCGGAGCTTGCCGCCGCTCCGGTGACCGCCGATGCTCTTGGTGTCGCCGCCGAGCAAGCCGGACGGACCATCCGGTGCCCGGTGGCCTTCCACACTCCTGCACCCCACTGCACTCACTCACGGGGGACACCCATGCCCAAGCACACCCGAGCAGGCGCGCTCGCCGCGCTCACCGCCGCGGGCCTCGCCCTCGGCACCGTACTCGCCGCCCCGGCCGGTGCCGCCCCGAAGGCGCCCGGCTTCCTCGCGGCCAAGGACCTTCCGCCGCACCTTTCGTCGACCTGGACGGCCGGCAAGGTCACGCCCGGCGTACCGGAGGAGGTGGAGGTGGACCGCTGTCTGGGCATGGCGCTGCCGGGCCACGCCTCCTCCTGGCACCGCGACTTCTGGACCGACCTGGACGCGAGTGCCCGTCAGATCACCGTCGTCCTGAAGGACACCCGCGCGGCGAAGGGCCTGGCCTCGCGGCTGAACAAGGACATCAAGTCCTGCCCGACGCGCATCGAGCAGGCCGACCCGGAGGTCGAGGCCACGCTGAAGGACTACGGCACGCTGAACGTCGAGGAGGGCGCCCACGTCCACGGGCTGCACACCGAGACCTCCTGGGGCGCGACCGACATCCGCCTTCTCTCCGTCGGCCGGGACGGGCGGACGGTGACAGTCGTGGACTGGGGCCGGCTGGGCGACTTCGGCGACGCGCCGGTGAAGGCCTTCAAGAAGACGACCACCCAGGCCGTCAACAAGCTCCACTGACCCGGACGACCACCGGAAAGGACGGGCCGCCGCTCTCCCGCCACGGGGGTCGGGAGAGCGGCGGCCCCGCACTGTCACCGCTGCCGGCGGCAGCGGTGAAACTGGTTCCGGCTGGGTTTCCGGGTGCGGAACCAGCGGATTCCGGCCAACTTCGCGAACTGCGGGAAGGCGGCGGTGCAGTGAAGGAGCCGGGGAGCCGGATCTCCTCGGTCTCCACGCCCGGCTCCTCGGCGGCGCACACCGGCCCCGGGCCGTCGACGTCCGGCACCAGCCGCCACACCTCTTCCCCGCCTACGGCCGGATCAGCAGACACGCATCGGCAGAAAGGCCCATCGCTCGCGGTCAGCACGTCCCTCGGGCGCGTCGGCTCGAAGGCGTGCAGGACGGCCGGATCGGCGGCCGCCTCGACGAGCAGATGCCCCGGCTCACCACCCTCGGCGGGGGCGGCGACCGTCAGGTGACGGGTGCGCGGGTGCACGCCCTTCAGGGGTACGCCCGCGCCGTCGTACAGCAGCCCCTCCGCCTGGAAGGCGGGGGCGTCGCCGGTGAACCCGGGGCCGATCACGAACCAACTCGTCGACCAGGGCTTTCCCCACTCCGCGCCGGTCGCGCGGGGCTCGTGGGCGGCCTGCAGGGTCCGGTCGACCGGCACCGGCTCACCCGGCACGTGCCTCACGGACGGGACCAGCGGCACCCGCGCCCCCGTGCCGCGCGGGACGCACGCACTGCCGCATCGCGCGCTCCAGGCGCGCTTCCACCGGGGTTCGGGCGCCGTGCACGGCGCTGTCCTCGGCGACGCGGACGGCGGTGTCGGGGTGTCACCCACCCCTCCCGGCGCCGGTGAGGACATGCGGAGCGGGCCCGTCGGCGTGGCCGAACACCCGGTCGTTGAGGATTCGACATGACTCGGTCCGGTGTCGACGGGGCAAGCATCCCCGTGAACGTGTTCGAGCAGGAGGGGAACCGACCATCGGCACGCGGGCGGGGGTCATGAAGAGGCAGGCACGAGGCAGCGGTTCGACCGTGATCGCGGACACCTCGGCGACGACGCGCACAGTGGAGGACAAGGCCGACGACGATGCCGGGGAGACCCAGGCGTCGCAACTGCGGCGCAGACTCGGGCGGGCGGACCTGCGGGCCGTCCCCGAGACCCGGCGGGCGCTGCGTGAGCTGCTGCGGCACTGGGGGAGGCCGGGACAGTCGGAGACGGCGGAACTGCTCACCAGCGAGCTCGTCACCAATGCGCTCGTCCACACCGATCACGACGCGGTCCTGACGGCCACCGTCGGGCCGTCCGGCCTGCGGGTCGAGGTACGGGACTTCGTCCCCCGCCGCCCGCAGCCGCGCACACCGAGCGCCGGCGACAGCACCCACGGCCGGGGCCTGGTCCTGGTGCAGTCCCTCGCGGACGCGTGGGGCGTCCGGGCGCACGGTGTCGGGAAGGTGGTGTGGTTCGAACTGGACGCGGAAGCGGCGTGAACGGGGGCCGCGCGCACGGGAAGGGGGCGCGACCTCGCCGGTCGCGCCCCCTTCCCATGGACGTCGTGTCCCTCAGCCGAACTGCTGCTCCAGGTCCTTGAGCTTGCGCTCCAGGGAGTCCAGGCGCGGCAGGGCCATCGTGTCGTCCTCCGCGGTGAGGTCCACGGTGATCGGGTCAGAAGTCTGGCGTACGGGCTGCAGGGAGGGCCGTGTACGCACGGGCAGCTGCTCTGGCGCGTTCGCTATGGCAGGCTCCGCGGAGACCCGCTCGTCGGCCCGCTCCAGCGTGGCCTGCGCCTCCAGCTGACGGCCGCCACGGCCCGGCAGACCGCGGTGTCCGCGGCTGATCGCCTTGAGCTGGGCCCGCTCCACCCGCTGCTGCTCGCGGCGGCGCCGACGCGACTCGTCCTTCTGGCGCTTGTCCTCGCGCACCTCCTCGACGGCCTCGTCCAGGCTGCGCACACCCTCCAGGAGCATCAGCGACCACGCCTTGTAGGTCTCGCGAGGGGCCCGCAGCCAGCGCACGACGCGGATCTGCGGCAGCGGACGCGGCACCAGGCCCTGCTCGCGCAGCGCGGCCCGGCGGGTCTGCTTCAGCGCCCGGTCGAAGAGCACGGCCGCCGACAGCGACATGCCGGCGAAGAAGTGGGGGGCGCCCGCGTGGCCGATGCCCCGGGGAGCGTGGACCCAGTTGAACCAGGCCGCGGCGCCCGCGAACGTCCACACGAGTATCCGGGAGCCGAGCGCGGCGTCACCGTGGCTGGCCTCGCGCACCGCGAGGACCGAGCAGAACATCGCGGCCCCGTCCAGGCCGAACGGCACCAGGTACTCCCAGCCGCCGGAAAGGTTCAGGTTCTGCCGGCCGAAGCCGACCAGGCCGTGGAAGGAGAGCGCGGCGGCGACTGCCGCGCAGCAGAACAGCAGCACATAGGAGGCGGTGCCGTAGAGGGCCTCCTTGCGCCTGCGGCGCTCCTCGCTGCGCTCCCACGAGTCGTCCGCACTCGCGTTCTCCCCGGAGGAGCGCTTGCCGCGCGCGAGCACCGCCACCGCCGCCAGCATGCCCAGGAGCAGTACGGCGCCCGGAAGCAGCCAGTTCAGCGATATGTCGGTCAGTCTCATCTGGGGTCCCTTGCATTGGGATAGGGCGTAACGCCCGCCATAGTGGCCCAATCCCGCCGTCCCTCAGGGGGTTTCGGGGCAAGAGGCCGCCAAGGAAGTGCAAGGGGATGCCCAGGGCGACGTTCTGCTCGAACTGCCGCTTGAGGGGCGGGAGTTGAGTTCGAATAAGACTACCCGTACGGGTGGTTCCACGGAAAGTTCCCGCGACGAGTGAGGAAGTTGTGAATCGCCTGTCGCCCTGCGGGAGCCTCGTTCCGGTGATCCTACGGGACGCGGAGGGCCGACTTGCTCTGATGGGGCCTCAACTCACTGCGGCTGCGGCGAGTTTGGTGACGCGGTCCGCGTCGCAGGTGCGCGGGCAGGTGGCGCAGGTGTCCTCGGGGTGCACGGTGTAGAACATGCAGCAGCTCGCCCGGTCCCGGGTCGCCAGCGACTCGCCGTCCGGGCCGGTCAGCTCACGGAAGGCCGCCGAGCCGACGTACGGCCGGGTCGCGCCCGGCAGCAGCAGCTCCAGCTCGCGCCGCGCCCGCTCCTGCTCGCCCTCGCCGAACAGCTGGGCGACGTACCAGAGCCCCTCGACGATCTCGTCGGTCACCATGCCCCACAGGGCGCGCCCGCGCCGCCGCGCACGCGGCCCGAACCCGGCGAGCACGGGCTCGTGGTGCTCGGCGATCGCGGCCCGCACCTCCGTCCGCAGCTCCTCGTCGTCCGCGACCACCCGGGCACCGGGCAGCGCGGCGGCCGGGTCGCCCGGCAGGCAGGCGAACGAGGCGGGCGCGCGGACGGCCATCCGCATGCCGTCGCCGGTGCGGTCGTACGAGACATGCGTCACGGGGAAGCGGGGCACCCGGCGGTGCAGGAACCACGGGACGGTGATCAGCAGGCAGGCCGGCCAGGCGTACCGGTGCAGTCCGAAACTCGCGACGACGTCCGGGCGGGCCTTTCGCCCGTAGTCGCGCACCACCTGCGCGTCGTCCCAGGCGAGGAAGGCCTCCAGCCCCGCTCCACCCGCCGCGAGCTCGGCCGCCGCGACCCAACCGCCCCCTCGGGGCGCCGGCTCCTCGTCCTCCAGCTCCGTGACGGTGAGGCCCGGGTAGACCTCGGTGAGGCGGGCGTAGGCGTCCGCCACGGCCGACTGTGCCGACCGCGCCGACGGGCGTATGTGCATACCGGGACCACCGATCCACGCATGACTGGCAGGTAAGGCTTACCTTACTCGGTGCGGCCGGGCTCTACGCCCTCCTTGGGGGGCGTCCTCGATTACCCCCCTTGCGGGCGGTACGCCTAAGGTGCTTGACGGACGAGTAACAACCCGCCGTAATGACCCCAAGTACCGACACGTCCCGAGGAGGACCCCGTGGAGCAGAGCGCGCAGGGCTTTGCCGGGACGGGGACTCCCAAGGAGCGCGGCGCCGGGGTCCCGGCGCAGCCGCGGGCGGCGGAGCGTGAGCGAGACGTGCGGGGCCCGGCCGGAGACGGCCGCGTACCGGGCGCCGAGACCGGCGCCGTGCGCGGCGAGCACACCCACAGCGAAGTGCCCCTCCCACGCCCTCGCCCCGTCGTGCAGCGGGCCTCCGTGCGCGGCCAGATCCTCGACGCCCTGCGCACCGCGCTCGTCGCCGGGGAGCTCACACCGGGCGAGGTGTACTCGGCCCCGGCCCTCGGCGAACGCTTCGGGGTGTCCGCGACGCCGGTCCGCGAGGCGATGCAGCAACTCGCCGTCGAGGGCGCCGTCGAGGTCGTGCCCAACCGCGGCTTCCGCGTGATCGTCCGGGGCACCCGCGAACTGGCCGAGCTGGCGGAGGTGCGGGCGCTGATCGAGGTGCCGGTGATGCTGCGGCTCGCCCGTACGGTGCCGGGCGAGCGCTGGGCGGAGCTGCACCCGCTCGCGGAGGCGACGGTACGGGCGGCGGGCTCCGGCTGCCGCGCCACCTACGCCGAGGCCGACCGCGCCTTCCACCGCGCGGTACTGGCCCTGAGCGGCAACGAGCAGCTGGTGGGGATCGCGGAGGACCTGCACCGCCGGGCCCAGTGGCCGCTGGTGGGCGGGCCGGTGACGCGGGGGCGGGCGGACCTGGTCGCCGACGCCGCGGAACACATGGCGTTGCTGGAGGCGTTGGGCGCCGGGGATCTGGACGTGGTGCAGGCCCTCGTACGGGAGCACTTCGCGGGGGCGGGCTGAGCGCACCTCCCGCCCCGGCGGCCTCCCCGCCCCGCACACGAGCCCGCGCCGCTGTCACACCCGGCCGCTAACGTCCCGGCCATGACTGACGGAATCGCGTGGATCAGCGACCGGTTGGGCGACGGACTGGGCTTCTCCCTCACTCTGGTGAAAGGCATCGGCCACGAGGAACTGGCCGTCCGTCTCGGGGCGCGGCCGGGGACTCTCATGGACCCGGACACCGCCCGGGAGATGCTGGAGCTGTCTCCCGGCCCGTGGGACCTGCCGGACTACGCCGTCGTGGGCGACACCGGAAACGGCTGGGCGTTCGCCCTCGAGTCGCCCGCCGCCACCGACCGCGCCGACCGGCTCGGCCCGGGCAGGGACCTGTGGTCGACGCACACCGTCGTCACCATCTGGGACAGCACCATGGACCCGCCGATCATCAGCGCGGCCGTCGACGGCAGGTTCGACTGGATGTTCTGGGAGTACAACACCGGCCACACCGACCACCCGCTCACCCGGCGCCTGATCACGGAGGCCGGATTCGTCGCGGGGCCCAACGGCGTGCACCGGGACGACCGGTTCGGCGCCCGCGTGACGATGACGAACGTGTACCGGATCGTGGGCGACCACTACGGACTGACCCTGCCCCGGCAGGCCATCGCCGACCGCCGTCTCCCGCACGTCTTCACCGAGCCCACGGTGCGGGTGCGGTCCCGGGCGCGGTGCCCGTTCTGCGGCGGGCAGATGGTGCCGTACGGCGGTGGCTCCTGGGCGCCGGGCGAGTACCGGCTGGTGTGCGTCTTCTACAAGGTGCGCGACCAGCCGGGCCGCCCGCCTCAGGGATGCCCGGGCGAGATCAGCGGGCCCGCGGTGGCGGAGGCGGTCGACGTGGAGCCGAACCCGAAGTACGACAACGTCCGGATGCCGTCCGGGGGCTGACCGGTGCCCTGGGCCTGCCCATATCGGCCTACGCCGTGGCCGCCGGCGGCGCCAACTGCCGTCCCAGCCACGTCGGTACTCCGCCGAGCAGCCGGAACAGCCGCCGGGCCTCCTCCCGCAGCCGCGAGGCCTCCGGCTCGACCTCCGCGTCCGCCAGCGACGCCAGGGCCGGGGCCGTCCCCACCAGGTAGCCCAACTCCTCCCGGATCCGCAGGGATTCGGCGAAGCCGTGGCGGGCCTCGGCGATCTCGCCGTCACGCAGGGCGAGGCCCGCGAGGTGGCGCCAGGTGAAGGAGAGCAGCAGGTCGTCGGAGTGGGCCGCGGCGGCCGTGTGGGCGCGCCGGTAGGCGGCACGGGCGGCCTGCGGGGAGCGGGTGAGGTTCTCCGCGAGCAGACCGCGGCGGAAGTCCAGCAGCGCCCGCGCCGGCGACTCCGGGTGGATCAGTGCCGCCGCCCGGCCGAGCGCGGCCCGCGCCTCGTCGACCCGGTCGCGCACCCCGTGCACCGTCGCCGTGTACGCCAGGTGCCCGCGTTCACAAGCGGCGGCACCCCGCTCCTCGTCGGTGTGGGCCAGCGCCTCCGCCGTACGCAGCGCGTCCTCCGCCTCCTGCCAGCCCTGCTCGGCGTACAGGCACCGCTCCACGAGCAGCGCGGCCCGCTGCATCGAGCCCGCCGCCGTGTCGGGTGGGAGCAGGGCCGCGGCATCGGCCCAGCAGGCCCGCGAGCGCAGCCGCCACACCGCGGTCTGGAGGGGATCGTCACCAGCGGTCGTTCCGTTACCAGACATGGCGGGATGCGCCACCTTGCCCTCCCCGAGCACGCCATCGAGCTTTGAGTTGGTGGCCGCATCTCAGCACGGATCGCCGGGCCGGGCCAAGGGGGCGGGTGAAGGATTTCACAAAGTCGTGGGACTCCTGGCCCGCAGAGGTTTCGGCTCGCGGGCGCCGATCCGTCAGCTCATGCGCAGCGCCAGGAAGAAGTCCAGCTTGTCCTCGAGGCGCGACAGGTCACGGCTCGTCAACTGCTCGATCCGGCCGACACGGTAGCGCAGCGTGTTGACGTGCAGGTGCAGCCGGGAGGCGCACCGGGTCCAGGAGCCGTCGCAGTCCAGGAACGCCTCCAGCGTCGGGATCAGCTCGGCGCGGTGGCGGCGGTCGTAGTCGCGCAGGGGGTCCAGGAGGCGGGCGGTGAAGGCCCGGCGGACGTCGTCCGGGACGAAGGGCAGCAGCAGGACGTGCGAGGCCAGCTCCTGGTGGCCGGCCGCGCACACCCGGCCGGGGCGGGCCGCCGCCACCCGCCGCGCGTGCCGGGCCTCCTCCAGGGCACCCCGCAGGCCCTCCGCCGAGTGCACCGCCGCGCTGACGCCCAGCGTGACCCGCCCGTCGCCGTCCAGACCCGCCGACAGCGGCTCCCGTACGGAGGCGAGGAGGGCGTCGGCGAGGACGCCGGACTCCGAGCCGTCGTGCTCGGTGGAGACCGCCGGGAGCGGGACGAGGGCGATGGCCTCGTCGCCGGTGTGGGCGACGGCGATGCGGTCGGAGGGCTCGGGGCCGGTGGTGTGCGGTTCGACGAGGATCTCCTCCAGGAGCGACTGGGCGACCGGGCCGCCGTCGATCTCCCCGCCGTCCCACTCCACACGCGCCACGACCACCTGCCAGTGCGGGGCGGCCCCGAGGCCCGGCAGCAGCACCGGCGCCGCCACCCGCAGCCGCGCCGCGATCTCGGCGGGCGCCGCGCCCGTCTGCACCAGGTCCAGCACCTCCTGCGCGAGTCGCCTGCGCACCGTGCGCGCCGCGTCCCGGCGGTCCCGCTCGACCGCGATGAGCTGGGTGACGCCCTGGAGCAGGTCCAGCCGCTCCTCCGCCCAGTCCCCGGCGTCCGCCTCGACGGCCAGCAGCCAGTCCGACAGCACCGTCTCCCGTACGTCCCGCGAGGACTGCGGGGCGCGGCCGCCGGAGCGGACCGGGAAGAGCGAGTACGTCGTCTGGCCGACGATCACGCGGTGCGGGCCGCGGCGGCCGGTGCGGGCGGCCGCCAGCTGCTCCGCCGCCAGCTTCGCGCACACGTCGGCCGCCGGTCCGGGCCCCGCCACCTTCGGTCCGGCGATGAGCCGCCCGGTGGGGGAGAGGACCCAGGCGCGCAGGTCGAGGTCGGTGCCGAGCAGGTCCAGGACGACGTCCGGGCCGCCGCCCGCCGGGCCCGAGGTCATCATCCGCCGGTGCCGGTCGACGACGGCCGCGAGGTCTCCGGCCCGCTCGCCGGACACCTGCCGTACGACGTGCTCGGTGATCGTCGCGAACGCCACCGACTCGTGTACCGCGAACAGCGGCAGCCGGTGCCGGGCGCAGGCCACGACCAGGTCGTCCGGCACGTCCCCCAGCTCGGCTTCGCCCGCGGCGAGCGCGGCCACCCCGGCCTGCACCAGGATCCGTACGAACGGCTCGGAGTCCGCGGCGTCCCGGCGCCAGGCCAGACCCGTCAGGACCAGCTCCCCGCCGGAGAGGTAGCGGCTCGGGTCGCGGAGGTCGGTGGTCATCACACCCCGTACGGTGCGGTCCAGCTCGTCCTCGCCGCCGAGCAGCCTGAGGCCCAGCGCATCGGTGTCCAGCAGTGCGCGCAGCCGCATTCTCGTCGCCGCCGTTCTGTGTCTCGAAATCTACGATGAAGCGTGAGGGCTCGTGGGGTGAGGAGGCCTCGTCGACGGGCTCCCGGCCCGTGCGAGGGCCCTCATGAGCCGCATTCTTCGATTGCCGGGCTGTTTCCCGCGTTTCCACAGGAATACCGGGAGGTTACTGATGGCCTCCGTTCATATGAATCTACAAGATGCCCGCCCCGACCAGCCAACTCCTTCATGGTTTCCGTGACTGACCCCGTCGGAGTACGCCGCTGTGTACTGGGCCCGATCCGCGTGAAACAGCACATGAACGAGCCGGGCCCGCCGCACCCGATCTGGCTCGATCCGAACGACCCACAAGACGAAGAAGAGAGCCGGTCATGGACTTCCTTCGCCCCGCCAGCTGGGAGGAGGCGCTCGCCGCGAAGGCCGAGCACCCCACCGCTGTGCCGATCGCGGGTGGCACCGACGTGATGGTCGAGATCAACTTCGACCACCGGCGGCCCGAGTACCTCCTCGACCTCACCCGCGTCGGCGACCTCTACGAGTGGGAGGCCGGCGAGGACAGCGTGCGGCTCGGTGCCTCCGTCCCCTACACGAAGATCATGGAGAACCTGCGGACCGAACTCCCGGGCCTGGCTCTCGCCTCGCACACCGTGGCCTCCCCGCAGATCCGCAACCGCGGCGGTGTCGGCGGCAACCTCGGCACCGCCTCCCCGGCCGGCGACGCCCACCCCGCCCTCCTCGCGGCCGGCGCCGAGGTCGAGGCCGAGTCCGTACGCGGCACCCGGCTCATCCCGATCGACGCCTTCTACACCGGCGTGAAGCGCAACGCGCTCGCCGCCGACGAGCTGATCCGCGCGGTCCACATCAAGAAGGCCGACGGCCCGCAGCAGTTCTCCAAGGTCGGCACCCGCAACGCCATGGTCATCGCCGTGTGCGCCTTCGGCATCGCGCTGCATCCCGAGACCCGTACCGTCCGTACCGGCATCGGCTCGGCCGCGCCCACCCCCGTCCGGGCCAAGGCCGCCGAGGAGTTCCTGAACGCGGCGCTCGACGAGGGCGGCTTCTGGGACAACGGAAAGATCATCACCCCGTCGGTCGCCAAGCAGTTCGCGGACCTGTGCGCCGGCGCCTGCAACCCGATCGACGACGTCCGGGGCACGGCGAGCTACCGCCGCCACGCGGTCGGCGTCATGGCCCGCCGCACGCTGACCTGGACCTGGGAGTCGTACCGCGGCGCCCGCCGCCACACCGAGGGAGCTGCGTGATGCGCGTCAACTTCACCGTCAACGGACGTCCGCAGGAGGCCGACGACGTGTGGGAGGGCGAGAGCCTGCTGTACGTCCTGCGCGAGCGCCTCGGGCTGCCCGGCTCCAAGAACGCCTGCGAGCAGGGCGAGTGCGGTTCCTGCACCGTCCGCCTCGACGGTGTGCCGGTGTGTGCGTGTCTGGTGGCCGCCGGCCAGGTCGAGGGCCGTGAGGTCGTCACCGTCGAAGGGCTGGCGGAGTACGCCAAGCAGCGAGCCGAGGGCGGCTGCGGCACCGGCGCCTGCGGTACGACCCTGCAGGACGCCCGGCAGTGGCGGGCCACGGGCACCGACTCCCAGGCCGGCCAAGGCACGGAACTCTCACCGATCCAGCAGGCGTTCATCGACGCCGGCGCCGTCCAGTGCGGCTTCTGCACGCCCGGCCTGCTCGTCGCCGCCGACGAGATGCTGGAGCGCCACCCGAACCCCTCCGACGCGGACATCCGTGAGGCGCTCTCGGGCAACCTGTGCCGCTGCACCGGCTACGAGAAGATCATGGACGCGGTGCGCCTGGCGGCCGCCCGGCAGGGAGAGGCGGTCTGACGATGCCTACCAACGGCGCTCCCACCAAGATCACCCAGGGCTCGCAGACCAAGGGCGGCATCGGTGAGTCGACCCTCCGCCCCGACGGCATCCTCAAGGTCACCGGCGAGTTCGCGTACTCGTCCGACATGTGGCACGAGGACATGCTCTGGGGCCAGATCCTGCGCTCCACCGTCGCCCACGCCGAGATCGTCTCCATCGACACGAGCGAGGCCCTCGCCACGCCCGGTGTGTACGCCGTCATGACGTACGACGACCTGCCCACCGAGGTGAAGAACTACGGCCTGGAGATCCAGGACACCCCCGTCCTCGCCCACGGCAAGGTCCGCCACCACGGCGAGCCGGTGGCCGTCGTCGCCGCCGACCACCCGGAGACCGCCCGCCGCGCCGCCGCGAAGATCAAGGTCGAGTACCGCGAACTGCCGGTCATCACCGACGAGGCCTCCGCGACCGCCCCGGACGCGATCCTCGTCCACGAGAACCGCACCGACCACCACGTCGGGCACGTCCCGCATCCGAACATCGTCCACCGCCAGCCGATCATCCGCGGAGACGTGACGCAGGCCGCGAGGAAGGCGGATGTCGTCGTCCGGGGCGAGTACTCCTTCGGCATGCAGGACCAGGCCTTCCTCGGCCCCGAGTCCGGCCTCGCCGTCCCGGAGGAGGACGGCGGCGTCCACCTCTACATCGCCACCCAGTGGCTCCACTCCGACCTGCGCCAGATCGCGCCCGTCCTCGGCCTGCCCGAGGAGAAGGTGCGGATGACGCTGGCCGGTGTCGGCGGCGCGTTCGGCGGCCGCGAGGACCTGTCCATGCAGATCCACGCCTGCCTGCTGGCCCTGCGCACCGGCAAGCCCGTCAAGATCGTCTACAACCGCTTCGAGTCCTTCTTCGGCCACGTCCACCGCCACCCGGCCCGCCTGTACTACGAGCACGGGGCGACGAAGGAGGGCAAGCTCACCCATGTGAAGTGCCGCATCGTCCTCGACGGCGGCGCGTACGCCTCCGCCTCCCCGGCCGTCGTCGGCAACGCGGCCTCCCTCGGCATCGGCCCGTACGTCGTCGACGACGTCGAGGTCGAGGCCATCGCCCTCTACACCAACAACCCGCCCTGCGGCGCGATGCGCGGCTTCGGCGCGGTCCAGGCGTGCTTCGCCTACGAGGCGCAGATGGACAAGGTGGCGCAGCGACTGGGTATGGACCCGGTGGAGTTCCGGCAGCTCAACGCCATGGAGCAGGGCACCATCATGCCGACGGGCCAGCCCGTCGACTCCCCGGCCCCGGTCGCCGAACTCCTGCGCCGCGTCAAGGCGATGCCGATGCCGCCGGAGCGTCAGTGGGAGAGCAGCGAGGGCGCGGACGTACGGCAGCTGCCCGGCGGCCTGTCCAACACCACGCACGGCGAGGGCGTCGTACGGGGTGTCGGGTACGCGGTCGGCATCAAGAACGTCGGCTTCTCCGAGGGCTTCGACGACTACTCGACCGCCCGTGTCCGCATGGAGGTCATCGCGGGCGAGCCCGTCGCCACCGTGCACACGGCCATGGCCGAGGTCGGCCAGGGCGGTGTCACCGTCCACGCACAGATCGCCCGCACCGAGCTGGGCGTCGCCCAGGTGACGATCCACCCGGCGGACACCCGGGTGGGCAGCGCCGGTTCGACGTCCGCCTCGCGGCAGACGTACGTCACCGGGGGCGCCGTGAAGAACGCCTGCGAGCTGGTGCGCGAGAAGGTGCTGGAGATCGGGCGCCGCAAGTTCGGCTCCTACCATCCCGCCTGGGCCGGCGCCGAGCTGCTGCTGGAGGGCGGCAAGGTGGTCACCGACGGCGGCGAGGTGCTCGCCGACCTGGCCGATGTCCTCGGGGAGGAGGCCGTCGAGGTCGAGGAGGAGTGGCGGCACCGGCCGACCGAGGCCTTCGACCTGCGGACGGGCCAGGGCTTCGGGCACGTCCAGTACTCCTTCGCCGCCCACCGCGCCGTCGTCGAGGTCGACACCGAGCTGGGCATGGTGAAGGTCGTCGAGCTGGCCTGCGCCCAGGACGTCGGCAAGGCGCTCAACCCGCTGTCCGTCCTCGGCCAGATCCAGGGCGGTACGGCCCAGGGCCTCGGGATCGCGGTCATGGAGGAGATCGTCGTCGACCCGAAGACCGCGAAGGTGAGGAACCCCTCCTTCACGGACTACCTGATCCCCACCATCCTCGACACCCCGACCATCCCGGTCGACGTCCTCGAACTCGCCGACGACCACGCCCCGTACGGCCTGCGCGGCGTCGGCGAAGCCCCCACCCTGTCCTCGACTCCGGCCGTGCTCGCGGCCATTCGCAACGCGACGGGCCTGGAACTGAACAGAACGCCGGTACGCCCGGAGCATCTGACGGGCACTTCGTAACCGGGCCGCCGCTGCGGGCATGCGTGCCGCCTGGGGCGGCACGGGTGGGCGCAGCGGCACCCCGACGTCGGGAACCAGCTTCCCCACGGCCACCCCGGCGCCGGCAGTACCACAGCGGCACCCACGTTCGTCTCGGGCCGTCCCCCGGGTCGTGCACCTCCCCACAACCCGCGAGTTGCCGAAGGCACCCGCGGGGCCCCTATGCACCTTGGGAGCAGGCCCACATGACCCAGCAGTCACTGGAGCCGAAGACCGTCACCAAGGACGCGGGCGACGGCACCCGCGTCCCGGCCGGCCGGTCCCGGCTCGACCGCTACTTCCACATATCCCGGCGAGGAAGCACCGTCGCGCGTGAAGTGCGCGGCGGCGTCACCACCTTCATGGCGATGGCGTACATCCTCCTGCTCAACCCGCTCATCCTGTCCGGCAAGGACGCGGCCGGGGACACGCTCGGCCAGAAGGCGCTGATCACCGCGACCGCGTTCGCGGCGGCCCTCACCACGCTGCTGATGGGCTTCGTCGGCAAGGTGCCCCTCGCCCTCGCCGCCGGACTCTCCGTCTCCGGCGTGCTGGCCTCGCAGGTCGCCCCGCAGATGACCTGGCCGCAGGCGATGGGCATGTGCGTGCTGTACGGCGTGGTCATCATGCTGCTCGTCGTCACCGGCCTGCGCGAGATGATCATGAATGCGATCCCGCTCGCGCTCAAGCACGCGATCACCATGGGCATCGGTCTGTTCGTCGCCCTGATCGGCTTCCACAAGGCCGGCTTCGTGCACCGCGGCGAGGCGACCCCCGTCTCGCTGGGCCCGGCGGGCGAGTTGGCCGGCTGGCCGGTGCTGCTCTTCGCCGTCACCCTCCTGGCGATCTTCATGCTCCAGGCGCGCGGGATCCCCGGCGCGATCCTGATCGGCATCGCCGGCGGGACGGTCCTCGCGGTCCTCCTCAACGCCCTGGACGTCATCGACCCGGAGCAGTGGGCGAGCGGTGCCCCCGAACTGCACGGCAGCGCGGTCTCGATGCCGGACTTCTCGCTCTTCGGCGACGTCGAGTTCGGCGGCTGGGGCGAGGCCGGCGCGATGACCGTCGGCATGATCGTGTTCACGCTCGTGCTCGCCGGCTTCTTCGACGCGATGGCCACAGTCATCGGCGTCGGCACCGAGGCCGGACTCACCGACGACAAGGGCCGGATGCCGGGCCTGTCCAAGGCACTGTTCGTCGACGGCGCGGGCGGCGCGATCGGCGGTGTCTCCGGTGCGTCCGGCCAGACGGTGTTCGTCGAGTCGGCGACGGGCGTGGGCGAGGGCGCCCGTACGGGCCTCTCCTCCGTCGTCACCGGGCTCTTCTTCGCGGCGTGTCTGTTCTTCACCCCGCTGACGGCGATCGTCCCGGGCGAGGTCGCCGCCGCGGCCCTGGTGGTCATCGGGGCCATGATGATGATGAACGCCCGGCACGTCGACTGGGCCGACCGGGCCACCGCGATCCCGGTCTTCCTGACCGTCGTGATCATGCCGTTCACGTACTCCATCACCGCGGGCGTCGCGGCCGGCGTCATCAGTCACGTGGCCATCAGGGCCGCCCAGGGGAAGGCGCGGGAGATCGGGGCGTTCATGTGGGCCCTGACAGGCATCTTCCTGGTCTATTTCGCCCTCCATCCCATCGAGAGCTGGATGGGCTTGCGCTGAGCGCTCCGCTGGGAGCCGAGTAGTCACGCGCGGGTCCGTCGTGGCTGGTCGCGCAGTTCCCCGCGCCCCTTCGGGGCGCGGCCGAACCGCAGCCGACTCGGCCGTGCCTGCCCGGCGGCCCTTCACACGACCGCAGTTAAGGAGACCGAGACATGCTGGACATCGCCGAGGAGCTCAACCGGTGGGTGGAGCAGGGACGTGACGTCGCGGTGGCCACCGTGGTGGCCGTCGGCGGCAGCGCGCCCCGTCAACCGGGCGCCGCCCTCGCGGTGGACGCCGACGGCACGGCGATCGGCTCGGTGTCCGGCGGCTGCGTGGAGGGCGCCGTCTACGAGCTGTGCCGACAGGCCCTGGCGGACGGCCAGTCGGTCCTGGAACGCTTCGGCTACAGCGACGACGACGCCTTCGCCGTCGGCCTGACCTGCGGCGGTGTGATCGACATCCTCGTCACGCCGGTGCGGGCCGCCGACCCGGCCCGCCCGGTGCTCGCGGCCGCGCTCACCGCCGCCGCGGGCGGCGAGGCGGCGGCGCTGGCCCGCATCGTCTCCGGCCCGTCGGAGCTCGTCGGCCGCGCCCTGCTCGTCCGCCCCGACGGCTCCTACGACGGCGGCTTCGGCGCCCACCCCGAACTGGACCGCACGGTCGTCGCCGAGGCCGGCGCCTTCCTGGACGCCGGCCGCACCGGCACCCTGGAGATCGGCGCACAGGGCTCCCGCTGCGGGGCCCCGCTCACCGTCCTCGTCGAGTCCTCGGTGCCCCCGCCCCGCATGATCGTCTTCGGCGCGATCGACTTCGCGTCGGCACTGGTCCGCGTCGGCAAGTTCCTCGGCCACCACGTGACCGTGTGCGACGCCCGACCGGTGTTCGCGACCAGGGCCCGCTTCCCGGAGGCCGACGAGATCGTCGTCGCCTGGCCGCACCAGTACCTGGAACGCACGGAGGTGGACGGGCGGACCGTCCTGTGCGTCCTCACCCACGACGCCAAGTTCGACGTCCCCCTGCTCCAGCTGGCGTTGCGTCTCCCGGTCGCCTACGTCGGCGCCATGGGCTCCCGCCGCACCCACCTCGACCGCACCGAGAGGCTGCGCGAAGTCGGCGTCACCGAGCTGGAGTTGGCGCGGCTGCGCTCACCCATCGGCCTCGACCTGGGCGCCCGTACGCCCGAGGAGACCGCGCTGTCGATCGCCGCGGAGATCGTCGCGAACCGGCGGGGCGGCAGCGGGGTCCCGCTGACCGGCGCGCACACGCCGATCCATCACGACGTGACGTCGGTGCCGGCCGGGAGGATCGGGTCGGTCGCCTGAGCCGTGACCCGGCGGACCACCGGCTGGTCGGGCCAGGCGAACGCGTAGTGCGGGTCGCCCGACTCGCTCAGCCGGACGAAGCGCAGCAGCTCGCGCACGATGCCCGCGGTGCCGGCGCCCCAGCCGGTGCGCGGTTCGAGGGTGCTCGGGGTGGCCCGGTGCTCGACGTTCGACCAGCGCGCCCCGTCGGCGTCCCGGGTCACCCGGGCCACCAGGTCCGTGACGAGGACCTGCGCGAAGTCCGGGGAGTCGCCCTGCTCGGCCATCCGGTCGCAGGCCAGCGCCAGCACGCCCGCCGTGCCGCAGCAGCGGGCGTTGTTGTCCCAGAAGCTGGGGCGCAGCCGGCGCGGCAGCCCGGAGTGCGTCACGGTGTGCCAGCAGCGGTCGGCGAGGGCCTGCCAGCCGGGCTCGGCCAGGACGTCCCGCAGCAGCCGGAAGACCTGGGCGTCACCGGCCGGGCCGTGACACCAGCCGTAGCTGTACCGCTCGATCAGGTCGGGCACGTACTGCGGGTCGGAGTGGGGGACGAGGAAGCCGTCCGGGCCGCCCTCGTCGCGGGCCACGACGTCCGCCGCTCCGGCCCGCGCCAGCTCCACCAGGTCCGTACGGCCGGTGGCCCCGCCGACGGCGGCCAGCCCGTACACGATGCCGAGGGTGCCGTGCGAGATGTGGTGCAGCCGCGACTCCACGCCCGGCCGGTGCGCCCACCGCACGCCCGCCGCGGTCTCCTCGGCCGTCCGCGCGTACGGCTCCAGCGCCAGCACGGCCAGCCCGGCGTCGCCGGCGGCGAGCGCGCCGAGGCCGATGCCCGCGTTGCCGCCCATCAGCTCGAACAGCTCGCCCCAGCGCGTTCCGTCGAAGCGTGAGCGCACCCGCGCCATCGCCCGGCCGGCGGCGGCGCCGGCCGCGCTGTCGCCCAGTTCGCGGTGGACGGCCCGCAGCACGAGGGCCATACCGGTGCGGCCGAAGTACAGCGAGTCGTCACGGCAGTCGTCGACGGCGGCCACGAGGCTGCGCGCCGCGCGCAGGGCGGCGTCCCCGTAGACGTCGTCCCCGAAGTGACGCCGCGCCTCCAGCAGCACCGGCACGATCCCGGCCGTGCCGTCGTAGAGCATCGGCTCGACCGCGCCGTCCGAGGGCCGGGCGGGCCAGCCGAGACCGCCGTCCCCCGTCTCGCGCGCGACCCCCAGCAGCCAGCGCAGTCCCTCCGCCGCCAGCGCCTCGACCTCGTCCACCGCCAGTGTCCCGACCCCGTCCACCGCCGTCATATGTCCACCCTGGCACGCGGCACGTCGCCTGCCCAGAGCGCGACTAGAGCCGCTCCGGCGGGCGGATCGAGCCCGTGGACCTCACCAGGGCGGTCAACGTGGAGTGTGCGCTCGGGCGGAGGGCGTCGAACGCGGCCTGCACCGCGGTCCAGGCGTCGTCGCCGGTGAGCGGGGACGCTCCGCACGCCGTGATGTAGTCGTCGTGGCGGGCCAGGAACTCGTCCTCGCGGCGGCTGCGGCGGCGTTCGGACAGGAGCCCCACCACACCCCGCAGCGCGTCGAGGAACACCGGGTCCCCGCTGCGTTCGTGCAGCTTGGTCAGCGGGACGCCCAGGTTCACCAGGGCCCAGACGACCCGCGCCGACTCCTCGCAGTAGGGCAGCGCGAGACAGCCCAGCAGCGCGTTGGACTCCGGGTACCTGGCCTGCCCGGCGGCCGTCCCCCACTCCAGCAGGAAGCCGATCATGGATTCGGGGTCGGCCACCTGGTTGATCTCCGCCCAGGCCTGCTCGGCGGCGCGCAGCGCCTCCTTGCGGCGCTTGGCCGTGCGCAGTGCCGACACATGGCTGGTCCGGTAGCTCAGCCGGGTCGGGGCCGCGGCGACGGCGGCCTCCGCGGCCGCCAGGTACTCGTCCGCGGCCCAGCGCTGCTTCTGCAGCCGGGAGGACAGATACGCCACCGAGTACAGGTCGTCGTCCATGGCACCGGTGGTCCTCGTCAGCGAGACGGCCGCCCGGACCAGGGCGCGGATCAGCGTCTCCAGCTCTCCGGGGTGCTGGTCACGGCTGAGATCGAGGGCGGCCTGCGCGATGGAGTGGTGACGCACCCACAGGTCGTCGCCGTGCTCGCTCACCGCGGCCTCCTTGCGGAGGATGTCCTCGAGGTTCATCCGCACGACGGAGTCCCTGACCCCCAGCGCCTGCGCGAGGATCCGCACCGAGAGCGGCCGGATCCTGTCCCTGCGCGGGGTGAACGCGGCATGCAGCAGGGCGATCATCAGAAAGCTCTCCCGCAGCGAGCGGTCACCGATCGGCGGGTAGGTGTCGATCCGCCTCAGCAGGTCGTCGACGTGCCGGCCCAGCTTGCCGCCGTAGCGCAGCTTCAGCATGGCGCCCACCAGCGAGCTCTCCTGCTTGCCGTAGGACTCCGCGGACAGGTCGACCAGCTTGCGCACGCGTTCGTCCGCGGGCGTCCCGGCCAGTTCGCCGAGCGCGTCGAAGCGGTCCCAGGCGCTCACGAGCTCCGCTCCGTCCCGCTCCGTGAGGCCGTGGCAGCTCACGATGTCCAGGGTGAACCGGCCCAGTTCGTTCCAGGCGCGACGGTTGCGCCACTCCCACTCCTGGGCGGCCAGCAGCACATGGATGTCCGTACGGCCCTGTGCCCGGCACTCGGTCATCAGCCGGCGCACTCCGTCGACGACGAGTGCGCCGTCGTCGCTCACGAGCAGGATGCGCCGCCCGGGACGGGCCGGAACGGCCAGCAGGGTGTCGGGATCGAACGGCTTGCCGTGCTCCCGCCAGAACACGGTGAGGTCGTCGCGTTCCCGGACCAGGTCGACGGTGGCCTGGCGCAGCGCCATGGACTTGCCCTCGCCCATGGGGCCGACGGCGGCCACGATCCGCCCGTCGTCGCCGTCCAGGCAGGCCCGGACCGCCTCGCTCAGTTCCGCTACGAGCGACAGACGCGGCACCCGGGTGTCGAGGGCGGTGCGCCAGTGGGGCTCCACGCCGTCGAAGAAACCGATGACGTCCTCACGCGCGGGAGCGACCGCGCCCAACTCGTCGAGCAGCGCGCGGTCCAGACGGAGCCAGCCGGGCGGGCGCTCCAGCGCCTTCTCGTAGGCGTCCACGACGGCGGGGAACAGGCGGTTGGCGTCGACCCCGTGGTAGAAGCGCTTGCGCGGAGCGTCGACGAGATCCTTGAGCAGCCCCGACGAGAAGCTCTCCGCAGTCAGCGGATCGTAGGAGCACCAGATCAGGTCGACGCCGTTCCTCTCCTGCTCCTGGACGTGCTCGCGCAGGGACCGTGAGAAGGCGTCGTCCCAGCCGCTGTAGCCGACCACGATCACGGTGTGTCCGCTCAGCGAGTTGCGCAGACTGCCGTGCAACTGCGTCCGGTGCCGCTGGAGTTGGAACACGGTGTGCAGGGTGTCGCCTTTCCGCCAGTACCCGTGCACATGCGCGATGTCCACGATCTCCTGGTCCTCGCTCCGGCTCAGCTTGCCGTCGAGGTCGATCTGCTGCGGGAGGGCGTGGGCGCCTGCCCGGCGCACCGCGATCTCCAGCAGCGGATCGAAGTTGGTCGTGATCACCGGGCCCCTGCGCTCCCTGGGCAGCAGCTGCAGCAGGCGCCCCAGCGCCTCCGTCGCCGGAGTCAGTCGCCACCGGGACGAGTCCCGTTCGATCTGCTCGAGTTCACTCTCGGAGGCACGGGCCCACTGCTCGCGCTCCTCGGGCGTCAGGTCCTGGCACGCGCCCAGGACCGCGTGGCGGATGACGAGGTTGAGCCAGTCCTGGTCCCGGTAGTCCTGGGCGAACTCCGCGCCCTGCTGGTACCGCTCACCGTCGGTCGGCCCGGTCACGCTCTCGTCGAACAGGGCGGTCTCCCCGGGGTCGCCGATACGGCGCCGCATGTCCTGCACGATGGCCCCCACCCCGTCCACGGCCCCGATGCTCACACCGGAACCGACGATGAACGCCACCGGCTTGTCGGTCTCCGACAGCAGCGAACGCAGTCGGTAGACGAGCGCCCTCTCTTCCCCGGGTTTGATCGCGACCGTGTTCACCCAGCGTCCCCCGTACGTGTCGTGATGAGAGTCTTCCGAGTCTACCGGGGCCTCCGGGAGCGCCGTCGTCGCCAACGCGACTTGTGGTGAAGGGGCTTGACGGGCAAGGTGGTCCGTCGGGCCGGGCCGGCGAGGAGTGTCCGGGTGGGAACAGCGGGGCGGGCGGTTGAGCGAGACACGGGAGTCGCGGGGCACGGACGAGGCCGGCGGCGGTGGGGGCGAGGCCGGCGACGGCGCGCGGCGTCTTACGGTGCCGGGGATCGCGGTGCTCGGCGTGCTGCTGCTGGCGGAAGTGGTCCTGCTGTGCGGCGCGTTGCTGAGCCTGTGGCCGGTGCTGCTCGATCTCGTCGGGCCGGGCGCGGAGGTGACGGCCACGGCCCGCTGGTCGCCGTGGGGCCTGCGCGGCTGGACGCTCACCGGGGACACGGCGATGCTGCTCGGGGTGATCTGCTGCAGCGGCCTGGGCAGCTTCGTCCACGCGGCCACGTCGTTCGCGACGTACGTGGGCAACCGGCGGCTGTATTCCAGCTGGGTGTGGTGGTACCTGCTCAGGGCCGCGATCGGGGTGACGCTGGCGCTGCTGGTGTACCTGCTGCTGCGCGGCGGACTGTTCGCCGGGAGTTCCGGTGCCGGGTCGGCCAACCCCTACGGTTTCTGCGGCATCGCCGGGCTGTGCGGCCTGTTCTCCAAACAGGCCACGGACAAGCTCCGCGAGATCTGCGACACGATCCTCAGCACGCGCGGCGACGGCGACCGCGACCGTCAGGACAAGCCGGTCGTCGTCCGCGGCCAGGAGCCGGGGCCGGGCACGCCGTGAGCCGTCGGGGGCCAGGGCCTGTCCGGCGGATCGAGTCGCAGGAAAGCGATGGAGCCTTATAAGCGCAGGTGAGTCGGGGTGATGGGGTGCCCGCGCTCATGGGGGGTGCCCGCGCTCATGGGGATGCCCGAGCTCACGGGGATGCCTCCCGCTCGAGCGAAGACGAGCTGGGGGTAGAAGCCGAGAGTGGGGGAGGGCAGCGTGCCGGCCCGGCGTCCGCTGCATGATCCGCGGACAGGCCCCAGGGCGGCCGGGGCGCGTCACGGGCGGCGCAGCAGGCGGTTGGCCGCCCGCCCGAACACCACCCGGGCCGAGGCCCCCAGCAACGGGTCGCACAGGGACGGCAGAAGGCGCGGTCGCAGCTCCTCGCGCCAGACCACACGGGCCCGCCCGCCCGGACCGGGCCGTACCTCGATCTCGGCCCAGCCGCGGACCGTCCGGCCGCGTTTCTCCAGCCGGCACAGGCCCGGCTCGTCCCCGGTGGGCGGGCACCAGACGGTGACCTCCATGCGGTCGTCGACCGCGAACGGGCCGATCCCGGACCGGGCCACGAACACCGTGCCCTCACGGGTCGGGCCGGGCGTGACCACGGTGACGCGGGTCAGCGGCACCACGTCCCCGTGCCGGGGCCACTCGGTGAGCCGGCGCCAGGCTTCGTCGAGGGTGAGCGGTGCGGTGCGTTCGAACTGGAAGGTGACCACGTAGTGATCGTAAGGAGTCCGGGCGGCCCGCCGGTGGGTTCCCCGACCACTCACACGGTCGGCCCAGCCGCAGGTCGGGGCGAAATCGTACGAGAAACGTTTCTCTGTCTTGTGCCCGCGGTGCCGGGGATCCGCGGCAGATCTCGTGCACCGTCTCGTTCGTACGGCTCTGGGGCGGGCGCATGGGGTGGGCCGGCGGCCGGCGAGCCGAGTTCTCGCCCGGGCCCGCGGCGAAGGTGAGCGCGATGCTCCCGCAGAGGGGTGCCCCCATTCACTCCGACTTCGTTCCGTTCGCCCTGCGGCAGTCGACGGTGCCGAAGCGGGCCGTCTGCGCGGTGGTCGCGGGCTCCGCGTGGACGGTGCCCGGTGCGGTGGTGTCGGGGCTGCCGCAGTCGGTGAGGGCCGGGGAGAGGCAGGCGGCGGCCGCGCCGATGCCCGCCGTGCGGAACGAGATCCCCGGTTTCCTCATCTTCTTGATCAGAGAAGGCAGGCCGGGGCTATACACAGCACTTATAGCGGCTGACCTGCTCCGATGCGTGCTGCGTGTTTGAGTTTGTTGTCAGCTGGCACCCGGATGCTCGTGACCGCCTACACCGTCGTGATCCCGACCCTCGTGCGGGACACGCTCGCCGACTGCCTTGCCGCGCTCGCCGCCGCCAAGGGGCCGAAGCCGGCCGGGATCGTCCTCGTCGACGACCGGACCGATCCCGAACCCGGCGCGCTGGACCACCCGTTGAGCGTCCTCGGCGACCTGCGCGAGCGCACCACCGTCCTGCACGGTGCCGGCCGCGGGCCCGCCGCCGCCCGCAACAGCGGCCTGCGCGCGGCCAGTTCGCCGTGGGTCGCCTTCCTCGACGAGGAGGTCCAGGTCGGCCCCCACTGGGGCGAGCAGCTCACCGAGGACCTGGCGGACGCCACCTTCGACACCGCGGGCGTCCAGGGCGTGCTGGCCGTACCCCTGCCGGGCAGGCGCCGCCCCACCGACTGGGAGCGCACCACCGCGGCCCTCGCGCGGGCCCGCTGGATCACCGCCGACATGGCCTACCGCACCGAGGCCCTCAAACAGGTCGGCGGCTTCGACGAACGTTTCCGGCACACCTTCCGCGAGGACACCGACCTCGCCCTGCGCCTGCTGGACGCCGGCTGGCGCATCCGGCAGGGGCAGCGCACCACCCGCTGCCCGGTCCCGCCCGCCGACCGCTGGGTGTCGCTGCGCGCCGAGCGGGGCAACGCCGACGACGCCCTCATGCGGCGGCTGCACGGACCCGGCTGGCGGCACCGGGTGTTCGCGCCGCGCAGCCGGCTGCGCGCCCACGCCGCCACCACCGCGGCGGGCCTGGCCGCCGGCACGCTCGCCGCGGCCGGCCGCCGCCGGGCCGCCACGGCCGCCGCGCTCGGCTGGGCGCTGGGCACCGGCGAGTTCGCGTGGGCGCGCATCGCGCCCGGCCCGCGCACCCGTGACGAGGTGACCACCCTGCTCGCCACCAGCGTCCTCATCCCGCCCACGGCCACCTGGCACCGGCTGAGCGGCACCTGGCGCCACCGGCACGCCGCGCCCTGGCAGGAGGTGGGCCCGTGAACCCCGTCCGCCTCGTGCTCCTCGACCGCGACGGCACCCTCGTCGAGGACGTCCCCGACAACGCCGACCCCGACCGGGTCCGCCCCCTCCCCGGCGCCCGCGAGGCGCTCGCCCTGCTGCGGGCGCACGGCCTGCGCACCGGCGTCGTCACCCGCCAGCCGGGCGTCGCCCGCGGACTGCTCTCCCAGGCCGATCTACGCCGCGTGGACGAGCGGATCGACGACCTGCTCGGCCCCTTCGACGTCTGGGCGGTCTGCCGGCACGCCCCCGACGACGGCTGCCACTGCCGTGCGCCGCGGCCCGGCCTGGTGCTGTGGGCGGCCGGCCGGGTCTGCACCCCGCCCGAGCGGATCGCCGTGATCGCCGCCACCGGCGACACCGCCGAGGCCGCCCACCGCGCCGGCGCCCACGGCATCCTCCTCCCCACCCCGGGCACCCGCACCGAGGAGACGGCCGCGGCGGACCACATGGCCCCCGACCTGCTCACCGCCGTCCGCGGGCTGCTGACCGGCGGGCCCAGGCAGCGCGTCCTGGCGGACGAGCGGGCGATCGCGACGGCCTTTCGATCCACCGAACGGCACTGAGCGGCACTGAGATCGACCGAACGGCACTGAGATCGACCGAAACGGCACTGAGCGGAACGCAGAGAGCGGGGCCGTCCCGAGGGACGGCCCCGCTCAACGCACCAGGCGCTGCCGGCCGGCACTACGCGTTCGCGTTCTGGTCGGGGCGGACCGGGCGCCAGGTCAGGGCTCCGTCCAGCGGCACAGCAACCGGAACGCCGCGTACAGCGTCGGGGGCCAGACCGCGGCGAACGCCCAGATCACGACCGGGGCCGAGGTGATGATGCCGGCCACCGTCAGGCCGACGGACACGGCGAGCAGGAGCGCCACGGTCCACGGGCGGGGTGCCCAGGACGCCACCCCGGAGAGGCTGGGGTGCCATCGCAGGGTGCGCAGCCGCCTGTCGAGGCGGCGGTCGCGGCGCAGGGCGCGCTCCATCTCCGCCAGGATGCGCCGCTCGTCGTCGGAGAGCCGGTCTGTCGTCACTGTCCCTCCTCCCGGGGCCCGACACGGACACTCTTCGGGTGCCCGGGCCGCAGGAGGAATAACGGGGAACGACGAGGCGCCCCCGGCCGGCACTTCTGCCGGCCGGGGGCGCCACCGGATCCCGTGGGTCAGTGGGGGCGTGTCACTGGGCGTAGTACGTCGCGTCCGCCCGGTCCGTCGCCGTGCTCAACGCCTGCACGTACAGCAGGTAGTTGTAGTGCCGGATGTAACGGCCCGGGAAGTTGTACGACTCGTACGAGACCCCGGCGGAGTCGGCCAGGCCCGCCCGCCTGGAGAACGTCGCGTCGGACGCGAACTGCGCCGTGCCGTCGTTCTTCTCCAGCCGCACCTCGAAGTTCTTGTGCCGCAGGTAGTAGCCGGGGAAGTTGGCCGACTCCAGCGACACCGTCCCGCTGCCCGCCAGACCGGGAACCACCCGGAACTGCGAGTCCGCGAGCGGGCTCACGTTCGCCTCGACCCGGGCCCGGTACTCCCAGTGCCGGATGAAACGGTCGGCGAAGTTGTACGAGGAGAACCGCTGCGGGGTGACACCGTCCGCGACCGGGATGCCGAAGTCGGGCGTGCCGTCGGCCTTCCAGTACAGCTTCTGCACGCGGGTGCGGCGGTTGGGGTCGTTCAGCGGGTCGCCGGAGATGTCCTTGTAGCTGCGGTCGTGGTAGACGAGGATGTCGGACCTGCCGTCCTCGGAGACGGTGAAGGAGTTGTGGCCGGGGCCGTACTGCGAGGTCGCGTCACTGGACTTGAACACGGGCTGCGAACTCTTCGACCAGGACGCGGGGTTGGTGAGATCGGCGCTCGCGGAGGCGGTCAGCATGCCCAGGCAGTAGTTGGCGTCGGTCGCGCTCGCCGAGTAGGTCATGAAGACCTTGCCGCCGTGCTGGATGACGGCCGGACCCTCGTTGACCTTGAAGCCGATCGTCTCCCAGGACAGCGTCGGCTGCGAGAGCTCCGCCGGAGTCCCGGTGATCGTCCAGGGGTTGGCCATCTTCGCGAGGAACAGGCTGGTGTTGTTGTCCTCGGCCGGGTTGCGCTGCGCCCAGGCGAGGTAGCGCACGCCGTTCACGACGAAGGTGGTGGCGTCGAGGGAGAAGGACTCCCACGTGGTCTTGATCTGGCCCTTCTCGGTCCAGGTCGCGGTGAGCGGGTTGCTGCCGGTGCCCTCCAGGACGTACATGCGGATCGCCCAGATGTCGTTGGTGGCGCCGGCCGCGAAGTACACGTACCACTTGCCGTCGATGAAGTGGATCTCCGGCGCCCAGATGTGGGCGCCCATGACCCCGCTGGTGTGCTTGGTCCAGATGGTGACCTCCTGGGCCGTCGACAGGCCCTGGATGGTCGTCGCCCGGCGCAGCACGATGCGGTCGTACTCGGGGACCGTGGCGGTGAAGTAGTAGTAGCCGTCGGTGTGTTTGAAGATGTGCGGGTCGGCGCGCTTCTCGGCGACGGGGTTGGTGTAGGTCACGGCGGGGGAGTCGGGTACGGCGGCCTGGGCGGCGGGGGCCGGCCCGGCGAGGCAGGCCGCCAGGCCCACGAGGACGGCCATGAGCAGCCGTACGGCTATGCGTCTCAAGGGGGTTCTCCAGATCAGAGGGGGGTGATCAGGCCGTGGGGACGAGCTTCCACTGCTGGCAGGTGTTGTTCAGCCAGGCCCACTGCCGTACGTCGGTGCCGTTCGCGGTGCCGCAGTCGGCCACGTCGGCGACCTTGCCGGTGGACTCGTTCACGATCCGGACGTGGTCGCCGCTCGCGGTGAAGACCAGGCGGTAGCGCTGGCACTTGTTGTTGAGCCACGACCACTGGCGGAGGTCCGCGCCGTCGGCGGCGGAGCAGTCGGCGGTGTCCATCACCTTGCCGGTGGCGACGTTGACCAGACGGTTGGTGTCGTCGCCGAGGTCCTCGACCTTCCACTTCTGGTTGGCCCCGCCGTTGCAGGTCCACTGGAAGATGTTGGTGCCGTCGGCGGTGTTGCCACCGTTCACGTCGAGGCACTTGCCGCTGTTGCGGTTGACGAGGGTGTACGACGCCGGCGTCGCGGCCGTCTCGCCGGACGGGCCGGGGAGCGTGGTGCCGAGGGCGACGGGGGCGCCGAAGTTCGGGGTGCCGTCGGCGTTCCAGGTGAACTCCTGGGCGCGGGTGGTCCGTCCGTTGCCGCAGCCGCCGCTCGCCGAGGAGTTGGCGTGGTAGACGATCCAGTTCTCGGTGCCGTCCGGCGAGGTGAAGAAGCCGTTGTGGCCGGGGCCGTACACGCCGTTCGCGTCACTGCGCTGGAAGACCGGTGTCTGCTTCTTGGTCCAGGACGCCGGGTTCAGCGGGTCGGAGCCGGTCAACTCCAGCTGTCCCAGCTTGTAGTCGGCGGTCTGGCAGGAGCTCGCGGAGTACGTCAGGAAGGTGCGGCCGTTGTGGTACAGCGGCTCGGGGCCCTCGTTGACGGGTGACCCGGACCTCTCCCAGCTCAGCGTGGGGCTGGAGATGATGGTGAAGGTGCTGTCGGCCAGCGTGTACGGATTGCTCAGCGGCGCGATGACCAGGCTCTGCGTACTTCCGTTGATGAAGCCGCTGCCCACCAGGTACAGCTTGTTGTCGGCCTGCAGCACACTCGCGTCGATCAGCCAGCCGCCCGGCGTGAGGTTCGATCCGGTGAGGGAACCCTTGTAGGTGTAGGGCCCCATCGGGTCGGTGCCGGCGCTCTCCAGTACGTGCGTGCGCTGCGAGTCGCAGCAGGCGACGCCGCTCTGCCCGGCCGAGTAGTACACGTACCAGTGGCCGTTGAAGAGGTGCATCTCCGGCGCCCAGAAGTTGGTGTTGCGCGTCGACGTGGTGTCCGACCACACCTGCACATTGGGCGCGGTGGCGAGGCCCGCCAGGGTCGGTGACTTGCGGATGCCGAGGATGCCGGTGAACGTCGTGGTGATCAGGTAGTAATTGCCGTCGTGATACTGGAGCCAGGGGTCGGCACCCTTGAACGACTTCAGCGGGTTGGTGTACGGGCGGCCGTCCGCCGCGGACACCGGCTGGGTCGCCGCGACGAGGGCGACGAGGAGCGCGAGCACACAGACCAGCAGGGGTCTGCGGCGTGCCGTCCGCGCGCGGGCGCGCCGAGGAAACATCCGAGGCATACAGGACCGTCCCTTGTCCGTAATTTCGAACGTAGTTCGTAACTTCGGCCGAAACATAGGGGTCGGGCATGCCTCCGTCAATGGTTTGGACGAGGAGGCTCCGGTTGACCCGGTGACGCGCCCGGTGCGTAAACCGGTCGGTTTTCGTCGGGTGCGCGACGGGGTCGGCCTCTCTCCATGAGCGCCGACGCGAAGACCGGTTCCCGTGACCGGCTGCTGGAGGCGGCCGCCACCCTGGCCTACGCCGAAGGCGTCGGGATCGGCGTCGAGGCGCTGTGCAAGGCGGCCGGGGTGTCCAAGCGCTCGATGTACCAGCTCTTCGAGAGCAAGGACGAGCTGCTGGCGGCGAGCCTGGAGCGCCGCGCCTCGGCTTTCACCACCCTGCTGTTCCCGGCCGCCGACGACGGGCGGCCCGCGCGCGAGCGCATCCTGCACGTCTTCGAGCGCGTGGAGGCGCAGGCGGCCCTGCCGGAGTACCACGGCTGCCCGTACCTCGCCGTCCAGGTCGAGCTCAAGGATGTCGACCACCCGGCGAGCAGGGTCGCGCGGCGGGTCAAGGGCGAGCTGACGGAGTTCTTCCGCGCCGAGGCGGAACGCGGCGGGGCCGACGATCCCACCCTGCTGGCCCGCCGGCTGACCCTGCTCTTCGACGGGGCGAGCGCCCGGGCCGGCATCCGCGCGGACGACCTGAGCGGGCTGATCGTGCCGACGGTGACGACTCTGCTCGACGCCGCGGGCCTGCGCTGATCCGGGGCGCTCGGGCGGGGGCGGGACGCGGGAGTGACGTGGGGATCCGCCCGCCGGCCCGGCGAGTCCCGGTCGGCAGACCGACAGCGGACCGGTCCGGCCGTATCCGGCAGCCCGGCCACGGGGATCCGCGCCTCGGCCCCCCGATGCGCACCGTCCGGCACGGGGTGGCGGCCCACGTCCGCCCCCGCGGCGCACCGTCCGGCACGGGGTGGTGGCCCACGTCCACCCCCGCGACCGGTCTCCTCGAAGCGATCGTCGCCCTCCGGCAGGCGCCCGTCACGCCGAGGGCATGACGGGCCGCACGGACGCCGACGCTTCACACAATCCGCACACGAGTCCACTGAAGCTTTAGAGTTCAAGGGATACGCTCATCGCCATCCGAGTGGCCGGGAGAGCCCATGCGCCACGGCACTCGCTCCTCCCCCCACAGCTCAGGAGACCGGTGTGAGTGACGGCGACGTAGTGGTGATCGGCGGCGGCTACGCGGGTGTCCGCCTGGCGAAACGACTGGACGCGACGGCGCGGGTCACCCTGGTGGACCGCAAGGAGATCTTCTTCCACCGCATCGCCTCCCTGCGTGCCGGCGTGCGCCCGGAGTGGACGGTGACCCCCTTCATCCCGTACGACCGACTGCTGCGTCACGGCCGTGTGGTCGCGGACAAGGCGGTCCGCATCGACACGGGCGAACGGCAGGTGACCCTCGCGACGGGGGAGCGGCTGCCGTACGACGTGCTGGTGATCGCCACCGGCGCCGACTATCCCGAACCGGCCCGCTTCATCGGCACCACCACCGAGGAGGCGGCCAAGGCGTTCGCCGGGCACCAGCGGAGCATCGCCACCGCCGAACACGTCCTCGTCGTCGGCGGCGGGCCCTCCGGAGTCGAGCTCAGCGCCGAGATCCGCCTGGCCAGACCGGACGCCCGGATCACCCTCGCCCACTCCGGGCCGACACTGCTCCACTCCACGGGCAGCTCACGGGCCGCCCGCAAGGCGCAGGCCTGGCTGGAGGCGCACGACGTGGAGGTGCGGCTCGACTCCTTCATGTCCCCAGGCCACGACTTCGGCACCTATCGCGACGCCCGCGGCAACGTCATCGAAGCCGACCTCTCCTTCTGGGCGACCGGTACCACTCCCAACACGCTCTGGCTGCGCCTGGCCGGGCACGGCGACTGGCTGAACGCGAGCGGGCACGTGAAGGTCGACCGCACGCTGCGGGTCGAGGGGCGGCTCGACGTGTTCGCGGTCGGCGACGTCAACGACGCCACCGAGCTCAAGATCACCCCCGCCGCGCTCGCCCAGGCGGATCTCGCCGCCTGGAACATCCGCACCTACCTGAACAGCTCCGGCAGGCATCGCAAGGAGCCCCGCCTCTACCGGCCCGTCCACCGCACCCCACTCATCGTCCCCTTCGGCCCGGCCGACGGGCTCACCATGCTGCCCGTCCCCGGCGGGGAGACCGCGGTCCTCGGCGGCCGCACCTCCGTCCTGGCCAAGGCGAAGACCCTCATGACCCCGTACATGAGGCGCCAGCTCGGCTACACCGCGACCTGACGCACCGAGGACCGGGCCGGGCTCAGCGGCCCATGCTCGGGCGACCAAGAAGTCGACGGTCGCGCCGAGCCGGTCGGCGAGGTCGCGCAGGACCTCGCGGGAACGGCTCGCCCGCGCCGCACGGCTGGACGCCCCCCGCCTTCGCCGGCGCCGCCGAACGCGCCGGGAAGACCTGGATCGGCATTCCCTAGCACACGGGCGTGCTCCGCCACCCGAGATCATGCAAAGACACGCCCTGGCCGGGAGCGTGATGGCATCCCTACTGTGAGCTCTCCGGCGCACCGCGCCTCGGACGGGGAGCGAGCAACGGGGGGAATCCATGCGACGGACCTGGCGGCGCGTTCTGGGCGATCTGCGGACACGTACGCATCTCGACGCCTATGCGGTCTCCGCGTGCGCCCTGGTCTTCTGTGTGCTGTCCCTGATCGGTGACGTCCTGTCCCAGCGGCTGCAGTTGACGGTCCTGCTGGCCGGTGTGGGCCTGTTGGTCTTCCGGATCACGCTGCCCGAGCGGGGAGCCTCGGACGTGGACGCGGTCCTGCACGACCGTACCGACCTCGAGTCGGTCCCGATCGCCGGCCGGCTGGCCGGGGCGCGCGAGGTCGCCGTGTTCGCCCCCTCGGGCATCAACCTGCTGAGTTCGAGCACCTGTGAGGCACTACGCAGCCAGGTGCTGGCCCGCGCCGACGGGAAGGTGCGGGTCCTCCTGCTCGATCCGTCCGCGGCGGAGGCGGTGCGCGTGGCCGCCCGGCAGCTGGACGACGGGCAGGAGTTCTCGGTGGAGTCGCTCGCCCCGTCCCTGCGGACGGTGGTGTCCCGTATGGAAATGATGCGGAACTGGAATGTCCCGGGAAGCTTCGAATACCGGCTCATCGACTTCAGTCCCGGATTCAGCATGGTCACCATCGATCCCGGCACCAACAACGGATCGCTGATCGTCGAATTCCACGCCGTTCACGGGCGTCACACCGGCACCCGTATGCACATCAGCCTGACCCGGGCGAGCAGCAATCGCTGGCACGACTACTGGACCGACCAATTCGAACATCTTTGGGCCTTGGGCCGGCCGCCCGCCAACTGACCCGCAGACATGGGGGATTCCGCTTTTATGCCCCTGTCACCATCTTGCCCGCCCGCCCATTCCGTGTCGATAATGGGCGGCCCTACACAGCCGCGAAAAGCAGGCGGATTGCCCATGGGTTCGACCGTTCCACCCTTCCCCAGATTGGACTTCCGGGGTTGGTGCATAGTTCTGCCGGAGCGAGGCCGTCGCTTCCTGTTGCCCGCCGAAAATCTTCGGGAACCACTGAATGCCGACGTCTCCGAACGCAAGTCCGGATTATGGGTTCTGCGTACCGAGTCGGGGCTCGGAGTGCTGGTGCCGGACGGTATGGACGTCATCCGTAACGGCACCGCCATCACCGGAATGGCCGTTCTGCACCAGGGGGACACCCTGGAATTCGGCGGCCGGCTCGCGGTCTACGAAGAGGTCCAGCGACTGACCCTCGACCCGGACGACGCCCTGACCGGCCGCCACTGCCCGCACTGCTTCACCACCTTCACGGCGGGGACGGGGGTCGTCCGCTGCCCGCTGTGCGGAGAGGGCTACTGCCCGGACTGCTGGGAGCACCTGGTGGGGAGCCGCTGCTGCTCGCGCAACTGCCACTTCTCTCCGGACAGTCAGGGGACCCATGACCAGTGAGCGCTACGCCCAGCCGGCGTCGGTCCGGTGGTGGCGCGAGGATCTGCTCAAGGACGCCCGGGCTGTCGTCGTCGGGGCCGGAGCCCTGGGGAACGAGGTGGTCAAGAACCTCGCCCTGCTCGGCTGGGGCACGGTCGTCCTGATCGACTTCGACCGCGTGGAGGGCGGCAACCTCGGTAAGTCCGTGCTGTTCACGGACAAGGACATCGGGCGCCCCAAGGCCGAGGTCGCCCGGTCGGCCGCCGCCCGGCTCAACCCCGACTGCACGGTCGTCGCCCTGCACGGGGAGCTGCGCACCGTGGCCGGCGCCGGGCTGTTCGCCCGGATGGACGTCGCCTTCGGCTGCGTCGACAACGCGGCGGCCCGGGTCGCCCTCGGGCAGCTCGCGGGACTGGCGGGCTGCCTGTTCGTCGACGGCGGACTCACCTCCTGGGAGGGGGCGGTGCGCCTCTACGCCCCGGACGACACCCGCCCCTGCTACGTGTGCACGCTGACCGAGGAGGACCTGAGCGACCTGACCCTGCGCCACTCCTGCCTGGCCTACGCCCGGCGCGCCCAGTACGGACAGGGCGTGCCCACCACCGTCCTCGGGGCGTCCGCGGTGGCGGCGCTCATGGTGCAGCAGGCAGTGAAGTGGATCCACCACGACCCGGACGCCCTGCCCGTCCGTCTCGGCGAGGAGATACGCCTCGACCTCGCCCACGACCAGTACGCCCGCACCACGCTCCCGCGCCGCGAGGACTGCTGGCTGCACCCGCAGGCCGCCTCCCCGGCCGCCGCCCCGGACGCCTGGGCTCGCACCGCCACCGACTGGGCCGGACTGCTCGGCTCCTGGCGGGACGCCACGAACGAGCCCGACGCGGTGCTGCGCCTGCCGATGGAGATCAACGCGCGAACGACCTGCCTGGCCTGCGGCAGCACCCGCCCGGTCAACCACGTCCAGGAGAGCACGGGCGGCCCCGAGGACGGACCCGGCCGCTGCGCCGACTGCGGCGGGCGAACCGTCCCCGACCTGTCCAACCTGGTGACCGGGGACGAACCCTGGGCCCTGCTCTCCCCCGGGGACACCGGTTTCCCCCCGTGGAGCTGGGTCGAGGCCGATCCCGGCGACACCGCGGACGCCGACACCGCCGTACACCTGGAACTCCCCGGACTTCCCGCGGAGCCGGAACTGGCCCGACTGGACCCGAGGCGGCGCGGATGACATCACCTCGGCACCGGCGCCTCGCGAACGACTACGCGGGCATGCTCGACCTCGCCCAGTCCAGCGAGCTGATCAGCTTCCACAGCCTCGGAAACCCGCCCACGAAATACACCGTCACGCTCCGCTGCCTGGGCCTCGCCCAGATCAAGGACGTCCTGATGCAGTCGGAAGAGCACGAATTCGACATCGTGCTGGGCGAGAGGTTTCCGGTGCTGCCGCCCACGGTCGTGTGGAAAACGGTCATCTTCCACCCGAACTTCAAACCACCGCACGTCTGCATGGGCGACATCTGGTATCCGGGGCTCTCCCTCGCCGAACTGTGCGTGGCGCTGTGCGAACTCGTCCAGTACAAGTCCTTCAACATCTACGACCCGCTCGACGCGAAGGCCGCCCTGTGGCTCTGGGAGCAGCTGAACGTGGACGAAACGATCGTACCGATCGACACACGTCCGGCCATCAGCCCGCAATTCGAGATCACCGCTTCTCCGCGCCCCGAGCCAGTGGAGGAATGAGCCGTCATGCCCAGACTCGACGCGCACAGCGTCGCCGGCCACTTCGACCAGCTCGGCTGGCACTACCGCATCGTCGACAACAACACCGTGCTCACCGGCGTACGGTGTCTCGTCCCCTGCTACGACTACCGGGCGGCGCTGGAGGTGCGCACCACCGAACGCTGGGTGTACCTGCGGGTCCTGCTGCAGCGTGACGTCCTGCCCGCCCGGCGTGTCACCGTGCTGCGGTTCCTCTCCCGCTGGAACCAGCGGTGCCATCAGGCCCGTCTGCTGCTGGTCGACGACTGTGTCGTCGTGCAGGCCGAAATAGCCACCGTGCAGTGTCATTTCGGCGCCTTCCGCGACGCGCTCTCCGCCGTGTGCCGGTACAGCGAACTCGTCGGGGTGGAAGTCTCCGTACTCGCCACGAACCCCGCCGCCGGTGAACTCTACGAAGCGGTCGAAGCCGCTCGGGAGAACGACTACTCGCCCACAGCCGGCCGGGGCCTCACGGCCGAGGAAATGGACTTCGACTTCGATCTCGTGGTGAATCCGTCGTCGTCCGCAGCCGTCCCTGCACCTTCAACCGCTGCGAGGTAAAGCATGACAACCCCCGCTCCGGAAACGATTCCCGTCATTCTCCGCGCGAGTTTCGGCACCGGCTCCTGGGACATCTCCCTGCCCCTGGACGTCAATGTCGCGGCCATCATCAAGAAACTCATCGGCACCGCGAACCTGGGGTTCACCGAACAGGACAGCAGCGGACTCCGCATCCCCTACCGGCTCCGGTGGCAGGAGGGAAACCGCTACCTGCTGGAGGGCGAGACCCTCCGCGCCGCCCAGGTCGCCGCCGGCCACACCCTGATCATGTCGGCCGAGGCGCGCGCCGGTGTCACCGCCGCGCAGCCGGAAGCACCGGCCGGTGTCCGCTCATGACCGAGGCCGAACCGGACTTCTCGATCAACCCCGTGCCGAGGGTCTCCCTGAGGGACACACCCCCGAGCATCGCCGACCTGCCGCTGGGCGCCGACGGTTTCCGGCTGGAGGTCGCCGACCACGTGCTGGCCGCCCTGCGCAGCCACTCCGCGCTCGACCCGGAACAGGAGTGCGGAGGCGTCCTGCTGGGACGGCACTACCGGTCCGACGACAAGTACGCGGTGCGGATCACCGACTCGCTCGCGGTGCCCAGCGAGAGCCGGAGCCAGGTGCACTTCGACTTCGACGCCACCTCCATGGACGCCATCTTCGCCCGCCTGGAGGACGGCGACGAGTACGTGGTCGGCTGGTACCACTCGCACGTGGCGGGCGCCCCGTTCATGTCCGCCGTCGACCGGCGCACCCACCGGCGCCACTTCACCGACCCCTGGTACGTGTCCTGTGTGGTGGGAGCCGGGGAGTGGGGCGTGCCCGTGGGTTTCTGGCGGTGGGCCGACGGCCGGCTGCGCGCCGTCGACGAGTATTGCGTCACGACCCGGGCCGTCCCGCCGCACGCGGTCCTGGAGAACCACCGGCGGTCGTTGCGGGCCTGCGGCATGCCGGAGGACCCCACCGAGGCCTCCGCCCTGCGGGCGCTGAGCCTGTTCCCGGCCCTCGGCATCGATCCCCGGGGCCCGCTGGGACGATCCCTGCTGCCGCCGAAGCAGCCGTCGGGCGGCCGGCGGTGGCTGCTGGGGAGCGGCTCGGAACTCCAGCTCATCGTCGGACTCGCGAGCGCCGCCGCCGAGGACACGAGCGCCGCGGCCGAACTGGCACGGGCCAAGGACCGGCTCCTGCTCACCCGTCCGCTGCGGGACGTCCTGCAACGATCGCTGCTCGACGACGACTTCACCGACCTCATGGCCGTCCAGCGCGGCGTCTGCTGCATGCTCGACCCGGACGAGGAGATGGTGCGCCGCTACGACATCGCCCGCGGCATGGCGGTGCACGTGTCCCTGGGCGTCCGCCTGAACAACCTCTCCTTCGGCCCCGACGACGATCTCTACCTCACGGCGGAGGACCAGCGGCTGTACAAGCTGCCACCGACCGTCAAGCAGGACGAGGCGGGCTACCAGTACGAGTTCCACACCATGGTGATGAGAGGGCTCGAAGGCACCTGCCGGCAGCTCGTCGCGGCCCAGGACGCGATCTGGGTCCTCACCGACGACGACCGCTGGTACCGCTACCCGTACCCCCAGCGCATCGAAGGCATCAGCCCGCTGGAGTCGGGGCGACTGCCTGCGGCCGACCACCACTTCGTCCTGGAGGAGCCGGTGTCGGAGTCCTCCTCGGCGCCCTTCCTGCTCACGTCGCAGAACGGCTCGCTCAGCACCTGGCGGTGGGAGGCCGGGACGTGGGTGGCGCAGAGCACGTGCGAGCTGCCGCAGCCCTTCCACGATGCACCGATCGTCCAGGCCTGCCGCGGGGATTCGGGCATCCACGTCCTGTTCGAACACCGCATGGGACACCAACTCGCCCTCTTCGAAAGGGATTCGCTGAGACTGCTCTGCCACTTCCTCGACTCGGACAGCACCGACCCGGTCAAGCCCACGGGACTGTGCGCGGACCGCACCGGGCGCGTCTACGTCCGGGCCGCCGAGTCGCTGTACCGGATCAGGGTCTGAGCGGGCACGGCGGACCGTGGCCGGCGGGGGAGAAGACACAGAGGGGGAGCGGATGAGCGAACCGACGGTGGTCGAGTGGCTGCTCGACGGGGATCCGGTGCGGGCGGCCCGCGCGTTCGCCACGGCCCACGGACTGGCCGAAGCGCGGGAGGCGCCGCGGGCGGGGAGCGCCGTCGACGCCGCCGCCGTTCGCGAGCTGGCCGACGTGGTGCGCGAGGGGCGACCCGAGGACGCGCAGTGGTGGGCGCGGGTCGCGGAGCTCTGGCTCGCCCTGCGCATGGCCGCCACCGCGACCTCCTGCACCTTGCGCGCCCGGCACCTGCTCAACCGGGGGACGCGGGCCGCCCCGGGACTGGTCCGCCGGCTCAGCGAGACGGACGCGGCGGCGCGATCGGCGCTCCCGGCGGTCACGGACGGTGCCGAGGACCCGGCCGACCCCGCCGAACCCGAGGGCGCCTACGCCAAGTGGGAAAGGCTGACCGGCCGACGGGACCGTTCACCGTTCGTCCTCGACTCGGACGTGAAACGCAGGTGGCATCGCGAGGGCCGGTACTGGCTGATCGTGGAGGACCTGCTCGCCGAGTCCGCGCTCAGACCGCTGGAGCGCTGGCTGTACGTCGACACCGAGGACCTGGTGCGCTGCGGCCGCGCCCTGCACGCGCTGGGCGACCGCGTCTCGGCCTACGCCTGCTTCAGCCTGGTGGTGTCCCTGCACGGTGAGCCCGCCACGGAGTTCGGCGACGACAACCCCGGCGATCCCCACGTCAGGTATGCGCACACCTATCTGAACCGCTCGCCGGGTCTGGCGGACCGGCTCGCAGAGCCGTCGCTGTCGGGCCATCACGTCCGGGGCTCGGCCCTCGCCGAATGGCTGGAGCGCGAGGGTCTGCAGGAAGCACTGCTGACCGGCCCGTACGTGCAGAACCTGTGCGCCGGGCCGATGCGGGGCCGCCACCGGACGCTGCGCCGTCAGCTCGAAGGCATGGCCCGGCGCAACGGATGGTTCCTGCCCCTGAACGACCCGATGCCTGCTGTCCCGGACATCCCGGACGCGGCGGCGCCGGTCACCGCCGCCCCGCCGCGGGCCTGCCTCCCGAACGGCGTCCGCGCCCTGCGGGGACAGGCGCGCGCCTCCGCGGGCACGGCCCGCGGACACGCCTGGCCCGCACCCGAGGACCTGCCCCCGGACCCGGCCGAGGTCCCGCCACCGAACCTGCCGGAGACCCTGTCCCCGGGCCTGCGCGAGGCCCTGGCCCGGCTCCTGTCGGTCACCCCGGACGCCGCACTGCTGCGGACCGTGGTCGGTATCGGTCCGGACGGCGGCGACCAGGTCCTGGGGATCACACCGGGCAGCCCGGCGCTGCTGCTCGGCAGCGCCGGCGACCCACAGATGACCGGACACCTCGCTGCCGAGCTGGTGGCCGCCGGCATCCCGGTGCTGTGGGCCCGGCTCCCCGGCCCGGAGGATCCCGCGCACGACGTCACCGGCAGCTGGCACCGGCTGGCCGACGGCGGGTACTGGGGGCGGCGTACGCACTCATGGATGACCGAGATCAAACACCCCGGCACCCGCGCCGCGGTCCTCGACTGCCTGATCGCCGGTACGGGTCCGTGCCCCGACCCGGCCGGCGACGACTGCCTGAGCGGACTGCTCGACGCGGTCTGCTACGACGAGGGAGCGGGCGAACTGTCCGAGGGCGGCAGCGAGGCCCTGCGCCGGCTCGCCGCCCGGGCCGTCGAGGCACGGGCACGCATCAGCTACTCCGGCCCCGACGCACTGCGCCGCACCGCCCTGCTCCTGGAACGCACCACCAGGGCCGCCGAGTCCCTGCGCGAGGCCATCTCGATGAGCTGGCAGGAGCCCCGCCACCCGGTGCCGCCCGCGCCGCCCGCGGTACTCCTGGAGCTGCCCAAGGACGACGCGACGGCCGCAGCCGTGGCCCTCACCCTGGTCACCGGGTCCCTGATCCGGACCGCCGAGGCCGTACGCGGCGGCGACAGCGCTGCGGCCGCCACGACGGACATCTGGCCGGAGGGTTTCGAGCTCAAGGCACGGCCGCGCGACACCCCCGGCGAGACCGCCGAGACCGCCGAGACCGCCGAGACCGCCGAGACCCCCGAGACGGCCGAGACCGGGACCGACACGTCCGGCGACGCCTCCCCCACCACCCCCGGACCGGCGGACGCCACGACCGCCGCACCCGAGGAGAACCCGGACACCGGCTCCTGGTTCGACCAGCCGCCCGACGTCGACACCGACTACGCCGCCCGTGCCGCGCTCACCTCGGCCTGGGAGGAACGACGGATGGTCCGCCCGCACGACTGGCGGCCGGTGTGCGTGCTGGTGTCCGGGAGCCCGGCGACCGTACCGGCCCGGCTCCTCGACTGGTTCGCCGACGGGGCCGCACACGATCACGGCCTGGTCGTCGCCGGCACCTCCGTCTCACCCGTCGACCTGCGGACGGCGGCGCGCTACGGCACGTTCCTGGTGGGCGAGTCCGTCGACCGGAACGCCGAGCTGCGTACGGCGTTCGAGGTGGGGGCCGGTGTCCGGCTGCCGCCCGCGGCGGACGCGGAGGACGCCGACGCGAGCCTCGTACAGTGCGCCGGCCCGGGAGCCGTCCGCTCCGCACGGCTGGTGCTGTGGCCCCGTACCGCGATCGGAAGGGAGGGATGACCATGCCGCACTCGCACGACTGGAGGATCCACTACGAGCAGGGCGTCGAGGCACTGCGGGAGGAGCGGTTCGAGGACGCGCGGGCGCTCTTCGACAAGGCCGTCGAGGCCGGCGCCGACCGCTGGGAGGCGTACTACGCCCGTGCCTGGGTCACCATGAGGTCCGCGGCGGGCGGGGCCGATCCCCGGCTGGACCTCGCGGAGGACGATCTCGCACGCGCCGTGGAGGAATTCGGAGCCGGGGCGGACGCCACCGCGTTGCGCGGGGAGATCGCGGCACGACGCGAGAACCACGAACAGGCTCTCGAGCACTTCCTGCACGCCCTCGGCCGCAGCAGCAGGCCCGCCGCCGTCGAGCAGGTGATCTGCGAGGAACTGGCGATCCTGCTGGACGATCTGGAGGCCGAGACCGAGACCGGAACCGCGCTCGAAAGCTGCGAGCGGCTGGTACGGCTGGTGCAGGCCGCGCCCCTGCCGCCGAAGCGCGCCGACGAGTTGCTGGCCGAGGTGATCGCCACCCGGGCCCACTGCCACCGCGCGGCGGGGCATCTCCAGGACTACCGGACGGACGTCGACACCATCGCCCGGCTCGCGCCGGACCACCCCATGGCCGCCGAGGGCAACGCCGGGAACACGCCGACGGGTTCCGCCGCGCCGAAGCCCGTCACCTCCGAACCGACCTTCGCCGCGGTGGGCGGCCTGGACCATCCGGGCAGCTTCACCAGCACCGTCAAGCAGCTGTTCGAGACCTACTTCGCCTCACCCGACATCGAGGCCCTGCGCCGCAGGCTCGCGGAGTACGGGCAGTCACCGACCCAGTCCCTGCTGATGTTCGGCCCGTCGGGGTGCGGCAAGACGCACATCATCCGCGCCCTCGCCGGGGAGTACCGGGCCCGGCACCAGCTGGACCTGCCCATCGTCCGGATCCGCCTCAACGAGGTCCTCAACCGGTACGTCGGCGACGACCAGAAGGCCCTGACGAACCTGATCGACCAGGTCATCGACGTCCAGCCGGCCATTCTCTTCGCCGACGAGGTGGACGCCATCGGCATGTCCCGCGAGGACAGCCAGGACTGGCGCATCCATCTGGCGGCGCACTGGATCCAGGAGGTCGACCGGCTCCGCGAGTCCGGTGCCGCGGTCCTCTTCTTCGGCTGCACCAACCGCATCTGGGGCATCGACCCGGCGATGCTGCGCCGCTTCGACCAGAAGCTGCCGGTGGAACTGCCCGGCCCCGAGGTGCGCTCCCAGGTCTTCGAGCTCTACCTCAACCGGCTCAGCGCCCGGGTGCGGCCCGAGTCGGTCGACCTGAAGCTCCTGGCGGAACGGTCGCACGGACTGACCCCCGGGGACATCCAGCAGGTGGTCAACCGTGCCTCCCAGGAACTGCTGGGCCAGGGCGACCGCGAACAGCGGCTCACCCAGGAATCCCTGGTGCGGGTGCTGCGCGCGTACAGCCAGCCCATGCACGTCCAGGAGTGGGTGCGCCAGTCGGTCGCCGCGCTGCGCAGCAACCATCTCGACGCCATGGCGGAGCAGGTCGAGCGGACGTACGGCCCGTTCGTCGCCGACTTCGACGCGCTGGTGCAGGACACGGGCTCGGGGACGCCCGCCTGGCGGTTCGTACCGGAGGACGCCTGGACCGAACAGCCCCACTTCGACCTCAGCCTCATGCGGGAAATGCGGAGATGACAGTGAGTGCACAGGACACGGTCGGCTTCCTCGTCGATCACATGAAGTCGGCCCGCTCCGACCAGCCCCGCGAGGGCAAGCCGGTGTTCTGGCTGGGCGCCGGCTGCTCGGCCCACGACGGCGTTCCCCTCAACGCGGAACTGCTGCGCCTGGCCATGCCCGACGATCGGGGCACCTGGGGCAGCCCCCAGTACCGGTTCGACGTCTTCTGCGACAACCTCGGAGCGGACCGGGCCGACTTCCTCGCCCCGCACATCACCAGGCCCCTGCGCCCCGACTCGCCCTATCACGGCCTCACCCGGCTGATGCGGGCCGGATACGCCGACGTGGTCTTCACCTTCAACATCGACGACCTGCTGGAACAGGCCTTCCAGGCGGCCGGGCTGCGCGAGCGCGTGGACTACGAGGTGGTCCTGGTACCGGAGCTGCTGCCGGACGTCGTCGCCCGCCGGATCTCCCCGCGGCACGGTCCGCGCCTGCGGATCGTGAAACTTCACGGCGACCACCGGTGGGGCATCAACTACATGACCAGCACCGAGATCACCCGGTACCCGGAGGCCATCCGCAAGGCCGTGGAGACCTGGTCCGGACAGCCCGCCGTGGTGTGCGGCTACTCCTTCTTCCACCTCAACGTCCTGGAGGCGTTCAGCCGCAAAGGGTCCTACATGGTGTACGCCAACCTGCAGTTCCCGGACGCGCCCATGGTGCTGTCGCTCATGTCGGCCAGGAACCCGAAGTCGGCGTGGTTCGTCGACGGCGACCTCGGCTCCTTCGGCGGGTTCGTCGCCGCGTTGGAGGAGGGACTCATGCCATGAGCGACATGGACGTGGGCCAGCTCGGCTCGATCATGAAGCTGCACAACGAGCAGCGCAACACCTGGAAGACGGCGCTCATCGTCGGATACGACGGAGGCGCAGCTCTCCTCAACCATGCGCGACCCCAGGTCTTCAAGAACGACCTGCTGCTTCGGGTGTACCGCAAGGTCGACCGGGCCTGGCGCAGCGTGCTGCCGGACGAGAGTCACCGAAGCCAGTGGATGGTGAAGCACACCTCGTCGCCGGACGGGGAGCCGGACGCCGAGGCCCTGTGGTGCATCGCACGGCTGGTCCGGGACGGATACGTCCATTCGATCGTCGCCACGGACAACGCGGGCACGTTCCACCGGGGCCTGGGCGAACTCGGCGTGAAGATGGCGAAGTACGAGTGCAGCGAGAACCTGCCCAACGTCCTGCCGGCCAAGGCCAAGGGGCCCGAGCCCCTTTTCATCAACGCCGGGGAGTTCCTGCTCTACGGCTGTGTGCCGGACGTCCGCGGGAACGGCGCCAAGCACGTCGGCGAGATGCTCGAAGCTCTCAAGTCCTTCCTGGACGAGTTCGACGCCGTGTACTGCTGGGGATGGTGCAACCTCAACCACCAGCTCGACTCGATCTTCTTGAACACCAATGAGACCCTCAAGGTCCTGGGCTGGTACGACACCACGGAGACGGCCATCAGGATCACCACCAACTACGACACCGTGGTGTGCGACGGCTCGCTCGACATGGCGACCACCGACATACTCCACCGGCTCGCCGACGAGCTCTTCGACAACGAGAAGGACCCGATTCCGACCGCTCCCCGGCAGCCCTCGGCCGAGCCGGTCCTGGCGGCCGTGCCGACCACGGCCCCGCGTCCGCTGCTCTCCGACGAACTCCTCGCCGACCTGGTCGCCAACGTCCAGCAGTACCGGATCAGTTACATCGGGGTCGACGGCGAACTGACCCGGCGGCGCTGCTTCGAGTGGCTCACGGCCGAACTGAGCGGGCGCGGCCGTGACGTCTTCGTGCGCACCGACAGCGACATCAGGGTCCTGGGCCGACTGGCCACCACCCTGTCGGGGCTCGACGACAACATCTGGTTCATCGGTCAGCTCAACGGCGACGGAACGGCCGACCGGACGTGGCTGAGCAGTCTGCTGTCGTACGCCCAGCGCTGGAACGGCCACGGCAAGGGGCCGAAGAACGAACGGTGCGACCCCGCGTCGCGCATCGTGCTGCTCCTTCCGGCACAGGCCGCGGGCGAACTTCAGATCGCCCTGCCTCCGGACGGCCAAACCTGCATCATGTCCGTATTCGCCGACAGCCATTTGGACCAGAAGACCGTCGTCAAGTATGTGGACACGACGGCCGGGCCGCCCCTGGCGCAGCTCAAAACGGTCGAGGTGATGGATCTCGCGGAGAGGATGATCGACCAGTGCAGGGCTGACAGCTCGTCACCCCTGGACTGGCTGCACGACACCCTGGACCTGTGGCGAAGACTGATCGTGTCGGAGATCGCCGCCCGGGCCCCCGAAGAAGCGGATTCCGATCATCAGCCCCTGTTGACCATCGCCGATCTCCAGCGGCTCTGGGACGAAGCGGGAAACCGCATGACCGATGCCGAGGTTCCACTGGACTTCGACCTCGGACCTGTGCATCGTCGAGAAGAGGACGACCCACCCGAGGGCGACGAATCCTCCGACGACGACCCACCTGACTTCGATCTCGGGCCCGCCACCCCGCGGCCGTAGGAGACAGCGATGCACGATCGTCCGATCGAAGAACGGGAGCACCGGAAGAAGAGCGTGCCGTATCCCGAGCTGAGCCTCAGGACCAAGGACAGCTGGCTGTCCGTCAACCTCACGCCCACCGACCGGATCCACAGCGGCGGACCGACCGTCGAACTGCTCGCGAACCTGCAGGACAGACGCTTCAAGCTGACCTACGAGATGTCCGGCGACATCGTGAGCGTGCGCGACAGGCTGTCACGCATCCAGCGCAACCATGAGGAACGAACCCAGGAGGCGCGCCGCGACGCGACGGCGTCCGTCGCGCCCGAGCCGTCCAGGAAGTGCGAGTCCACCGACCTCCAGGACGGCGTGGTCGAGCTCCTGACGTGGCAGTCCTTCCTGGATGCGGCCTCGGCCCTGCGGGAGGTGGCGGATTTCGACAACCGGCAGTACAAGGAGCAGGATCTGCTGCTCGACAAGGTCGCCGACATGTACCACTACTGGCTGACCACGATCGTCGACCGGGTCCGCAACCGGCACGACGGCGTGCAGTTCATCAGCGGGCTCCTGCGGTCGGAGCAGGAGATCCTGGTCAACCTGGGAGTACGACTGGCCCGCGAACCCGCGCTCCGGCCGGCCCTCCAGGACGAGCTGGTGGAGGTCTACCGCGACGACAGCCTGTCTCCCGAGACCAGGCGTCACGCCTTCAACTCCATGCAGCCGATCACCCAGGAAGCGGTCGTCAACGAGGACAACCTCTCGGTGTGACGCCGGGCCCGGGCCCGGCGTCACACGTCCTCGTCCCGCTCAGCGGCCGTCGATCAACGCCTCCGCCAGCTCCGGAGAGAACTGCCCGGCCCGCGGGGAGCCCACCGGGCACTTGGACGGGTCGTCGCCGTCCGAGTCACCGGGGTTCTTGATCCACAGCAGGTACTCGGCGCCGCCCTCGCCGGCCCGGGAGGTCACCCCGAGCTTGCGCCCGGCCGGGTTGCAGAAGCCGACATGGCCGCTGCTCGGCACACCGGGGACCACGTAACCGCCGTTGCCGTTGCGGGCGGTGTCCACCACCCACCGCACGGTGACGCCGTAGTCGGCCTGGAGCTGCGCGGCCAGACGGCGGCCGTAGTCGTTGGAGACCTCGGTGGAGTCGAAGTTGGAGACGTTGACCGAGACACCGCCGGCGAGCGAGGCTCCGGAGCGGTTGAGCAGCTCGGCCATCTTCGGCAGACCGATCCCCTGGGCGCCGGTGCCGGCGTCCCCGAGCGTCCAGGTGGCGTTGCCCGCGTCCAGATAGGTCCGCACGAACTCGCCCTGTTCCTTCAGGCGCTGGTTGGCGAACCAGAGCATGTCGAAACGTGCCTCCGCGCCGCCCTTCATACAGGCGTCGTCGGCGGCCTGGGCCACCGCGTCGGGCTCCAGGACCACGATCGCCGGGCGGCTGTCGATGCCCCGGGCGAACTTCTCGATCCAAGCCTTGTACTGCTCCGGCGAGCCGGCGCCGCCCGAGGAGGCTCCGCCGCAGTCACGGCCGGGAATGTTGTAGGCGACCAGCACGGGCAGCCGGCCCTGTGCGGCGGCCGCGCCGACGTAGTTGCTGACCTCGGCCTCGATGTCGGTCGCGCTGTCGCCGTCGGCGTCCCAGTCGCCGTACCACTTCACCGTGTTGTGGTCGGCGATGGCCGACTTGATCTTCGCGTTGCGGGGGTCGTCCGGGTAGTCCTTCACCCAGGTCGCCGCGTTGTTCTTCGGGTCGTTGTAGAAGCCCTCGCGCGCGGTGGAGGTGGTGAGCGAGACGTTGTCGAACACGACGTCGGTCGCGGCCCGTTGACCGCCGAGCTGGAAGGTGATCTGCCCCGTGGTCCCCACGGTGGAGGTGAACGTCCAGCTGAAGTGCTGGGAGGCGGTCCCCAGGGCGATGGTCCTGTCCAACGGTGCGGTGAACGGGTTGGCCCCCATCTGAACCGTTGCCCGGATGTTCGCCGCCACCGAGGACCTGGCGTCGAAGGACAGGGTGTACGCCACCCCCTCGCGCAGCTCGATGCCGTCCTGCCCGATCACCGCGTCCCACGGATTCACCGTCCCGGCGCCGACGGAGGCCCGCAACGCTCCGTCGGCGCCGGTCATGGACGTGTTCGTGGAGTTCCACCAGTCGGTGGTGCCGGACGCGAAGGTCCCGTTCTTCGCCAACTCGCCGTAGAGGGCGGGATCCGCGGCCGGGGCGGCCTGGGCCGTCGGCGCCGGACCCGCCAGGGGGACAGCGGCCCCCAGCAGAGCGGCGGCCAGGACTGGGGCGGCGGCAGCCGACAACCGCCGTGGTATGACACGCATCGTCAGACATCCTCGTTCCGTCGGCTCGCGCACCGGGCTGGCCGAACACGGCGGAGGGAACTCGCCGATCCCCCCGTGGACTTGGTCATCATCGAGCCCACGGGTCCCACTCTCGTGACAGGGGGCGGACGTGATCAAGTGCCCGGAAGGACCGCCGATATGAGGTGTGACACATTCCGCTCACGGCGCCTGCTCACGCCGCCGCCTCCCGTCAGCGGAACGTGATGTCGGACTCCTGGAAGACGCAGTTCACGCCGTCGGCCTCCGAGTCGAGCTCCTCCGGTTCGCCGTCGGTGACGCCCTCGAACTTCTGGCAGGGCACGATCTCCCGGTCGGGGTCGCCCACGATCGTGATGCCGGACAGCCGGGCGGTGTCCCCGAAGTTGCTGTTGATGCCGACCAGTTCGTCACCGGGTGCGGTGACCGTGATGTTCTCCAGGACGACGTCGCGCTGGACCTGTTCGCTGCAGTTGCCGCAGGAGCGGACGAGCTTGCCGAAGTCGGACACCTCGAAGTCACGCACGGTCAGCGTGCCGGCCCCGTTGAACTGGAACACCTTGTCCTCGGCCTTGGTGGCTCCGCCGCCGCTCACCACATAGGTGGCGTTCTCGGACGTGCCGAGGAAGGTGGCGGCATCCTCGCCGACGTCCTCCCAGAAGACGTTCTCCAGCGTGCAGCTGCCCAGGCAGTGGATGCCGTCGGCGGCCGGAGCGCCGAGGATGACGTTCTTCAGGACGGCCCCGTCGGCCAGCTCGAAGATCGGGTCCTGCCCCTCCTCCTGGCCGTCTCCGCCGAGCGCGCCCGCCCCGGTGAACCGCTTGTTCTCGCCGTCGAACGTCCCGCTGATCTGCCGGGTCTCGGCGATCTGCTCCTCACCGGCGGCCTCCGGTGCGGCCAGCACCCTGGCCGTGTCCGGTCGGCCGCTCTCTGTGGCGGGCGCGTCCGTCGCCAGGGCGACGCCGCCCGCGACAGCCGCGGCGAGCCCGCCGGCGGCGATGGCGGCGACGAGCGCGGTCCTGCCGCGGCGCCTGCGGTGGCCGGGCACGGGATGAGGGCGTCGTGACAGTGTGATCACCTCGCGAGCTACGGGATGGTGCCTGTACGTACGTCACCGACGTGATCGGTGTTCAGCCCCGCGCCGGCCCCGTCCCGGCGCGCGCTTGTCAGTGGCGGGTGTCACGCTGATGTCAACAGGACCTGCGAAGGGACGCGCCGTGATCACCACTGACCTCACTCCCGGCTCCCCCTGCTGGCTCGACCTCGGTGCCCCCGACGTCCGGGCCGCCGCGGCCTTCTACGGTGCGGTGCTCGGCTGGGAGTACGAGCCCATGGGCGAGGCGGAGGAAGCCCAGGACGTGGAAGGCGGGATGTTCCGGAAGGACGGCAAGACCGTCGCCGGGCTCGGCAGGCTCACCGAGGAGGGCGCGCGCTCGGCCTGGATGATCTACTACAGCGTCACCGACGCGGACGCCACGACGCAGGCCGTGGAGCGCGCGGGCGGCACGGTGCGGGTGGCGCCGAGAGACCTCGGCGAATGGGGCCGGATGGCGCAGTACAACGACCCGCTGGGGGGCCAGTTCGCCGTCTGGCAGCCGGGGACGGACACGGGCGTCGAGCTGGTGGACGAGCCGGGCTCGCTGTCCTGGACCGAGCTGTACACGAGCGACGTCGCGGCCGCGAAGGAGTTCTACGGCGGTGTCTTCGGCTGGCAGTTCAGCGACATGGAGCTCCCGGGCGGCGGGGGCACGTACAGCCTCATCACCCCCGCCGGGCTTCCCGAGGAGCGCATGCAGGGCGGCCTCATGGAGGTCGGCAAGGAGGACCTCGCCCTGGCGAACGGGCGGCCGTACTGGCATCCGGTCTTCAACGTCACCGACTGCGACGCCGCGGTCGCCGAGGTCACCGGGAACGGCGGCAGTGTGCAGATGGGCCCGGAGGACGCGGAGGGCGTCGGCCGGATGGCCGTCTGCCTCGACCCGTCGAACGCGGACTTCGTGCTGCTCACCCCGGCCCGGAGCTGAGCTGCACTAACTCTGAGCTGCACTAACTCTGAGGTGTACTAACTCTCCGAAAGTGCTTCCTTGGCAGTAAGGTACTGGCATGGGAGTAAGGGACACGGACACCACGCTCGCGGGCCGCGTGCGCAGCGCCGACACCGACACGATGTGCCCCGAGCGCCTGGTCCTGGAGCACGTCACCAGCCGCTGGGGCGCCCTGGTGCTCATCGCGCTTCTGGACCGCTCGTACCGCTTCAGCGAACTGCGCCGGGAGATCGGCACGGTCAGCGAGAAGATGCTGGCCCAGACCCTGCAGACCCTGGAACGCGACGGCCTGGTCCACCGCGACGCCAAGCCCGTGATCCCGCCCCGCGTGGACTACTCCCTCACCGACCTCGGCCGGGAGGCCGCCGAACAGGTCCGTGCTCTCTCGCTGTGGGTGGCGCAGCGGATGGCGGCGGTCCGCAAGGCACGCGAGGAGTACGACGCGGCGAAGGCGTGACCCGCACGCCGGGGCTCCGGTGGGTTCTCCACCGACAGCACCTGGTTCCTGCCGTCGGCGTCCAGTGGTGTGCCGTCCGAAGCGGTCTCCGTAAGGGTGGTGCGGACCTCGGTGATGACCTTGGTGCGGCTGACCACGGCGCAGGTCATCTCGAACAACAGGAAGCCCGTACGGTGCTTTCCGCGCACCGTGCCGGAGTCAGCGCAGTGGTTCACGCCTTCGCGGAGCCAGTCGTACAGGTCGTGGACATCGTCGTCCTGCCGGCCCCCTAGAGTGGCCGCGCCGATGCCGAGGGCCAGCTTTTCGGCCAGGTAGTCGGGGCCGAGGACGCTCCGGACGCGCATGGTCGGGCGCTCGAACTCATGGCTCCCTCGCCCGGCAGGGCGCGGGCGCCGGGAACTGCCCACTGGAGGCGTTCGTCGCGGTCGCCGACCTCATGGGCCGGCAGCACGGCTGCGACCTGTTCCCCGCTCCTGACGCGCCGCCGACGATCTCGTACGACCGCTGCAGGACCGCGAGGTCCGAGTGGACCTGTGCTGGGCAGGGCATCAGCATCTGGGGCCACAAGCCGGTCGGCCGGACGATCACCGACAGACTCGACCAGTTCCGGCTCGGTGCCCGCTCCCTCGTCCACCCCGAGAAGACCGTCCCGGCCCTCAGCGGCGCGGGCATCCCCAACGACCGAGCGCCTGCGCCGCGGCGCTGACCCGGTCCTCGAGTCCGGTCCGGCTCCGGACCGTGCGATGGTTGTGGAAGCCCCCGACCTCATCGCCTGCTACGCCCGCCTGGGAGGCGTCCGCCGCAGTCGGAGGTGACCGCCTCGACGCGTGCGTGCAAGGATCCGGGCCCTTCGGCGCCCCGGCGGTTCCTTAGGATGAGCCCATGCCTTCCACCACTCGACGACGCTCCAGCGCGGCCGACCGACGGGCCGCACTCGAAAAGCGGATCCTGTCCGTGATCGAGGAGCTGTTGCGCGGCGGTGTGACCTATACCGAGCTGAGCGTGGAGCAGATCGCCCACGCTGCGGGCATCTCGCGGTCCACGTTCTATCTGTACTTCCGGGACAAGGTGGATGTGCTGTTGCGGCTGAGCGGCTCCCTCAAGAAGGAGAGCTTCGCTATCGCCGAGGCCTGGCGGCCCTGCGGCCCCGACGGCGGGCTCGAGGGCCTGGCCCGTACCTACGAGCTCATCCTGCGGCACTACCGCGAGCACGCGGCGCTGCTCTCGGCGATCAACGAAGTCGCCGCGTACGACCCGGCGGTCCGGGAGGCATGGACGGCGGACCAGGACCGCTTCATCGACAACCTGGTGACTGTGCTGAAGGAGGAGCAGCGGGCCGGCCGGACACCCGCGGACATCGACCCGGAGCTCGCCGCCAGGATCATCGTCCAGGGAGGCGGTCAGGTCATCGCCCAGCAGGTGTCCGGCAGCGACCGGGACGACGCCGCGGTCGCGCGTGAGCTGGCAGCGGGTTACTGGTACGGGGTGTTCCGCCGCTCCGCCGGAGCGACGGACGGCCGGGCGGGGGCGGAGGGCGCCTACCGTACCCCCGACCAGGATCGGACGGCGCCTTCGGCGTAGTCCCGGAGCCTGTCCGCCGCTCCGGTTCCTCGCCAGGCCGACCCATGACCGATGCTGCTCCCACACCTCGCGGTCAGGCCCGACGGGAAGGCGTTTCAGGATGGTTGGCGAGTCGAGCGTTGACCCCGTGGGCGTCCGCGACACAGAGGCCGGGCGGTGTCCCTTCGTGCTGCTGGGCCTTCGCCAAGCGGGGTATCACCTCTCGCGACCAGCTCGAACACATCCCGCGACCGGCGTCCGCACCAGGGGGCCCGGAAGCTCAGGCGGGGATGCCGGTCTCCGCGCGAGCGGCCCGCAGCAGTACGCGCGCGGCGTCCTTCGCCTGACGGGTGGGCTCGGGGGAGCCGGAGATGCCGGCTGTGGTCATTGCGCCCTCGGCGAGGAGGACGAGGTGGTCAGCGAGCCAGCTGGGCGCCTCCGCAGCGGCTGTCAGGTCGGCGATGTATTGCCGGAACGCTCGTTTGTGAGCTTTCGCGATGTCCGCGACGGGGTGATCATCGGGCCGGCGCCCCAGGGGCCATGGAACAGAGGCCGCAGCCTGCGCCGTGAACTGGGCGCGGGCGCGAAGAGGCAGGGAGAACGCCGTGCGCGGTCACCGGTGGGGCAGGGGCGCACACGGCGTTCTCGTTCGAGGCCGGCTTACGCGGCGAGGCGTTCGGCGAGGGCCTTGGCCTTGGCGGTCGCCTCCTGGAAGGCGCGTTCGCGGGAGGTTTCGAAGAGCGGCACGAGTTCGGTCATGGCCGGGATGTGCGGGGCCATGGTGAGTTCCGGGACGATGAAGTCGAGGTCGAGGGCGAGCATGCCGGCGAGGGTCGCCGTCAGGTAGTTCTGTACGTACTCGTAGGGCTCCTTCGGGGTGCCGGGCGCGTAGGAGCCGCCGCGGCTGGCGACGACGGTGACCGGGGTGCCCTTGGCGGAGGGGTTCTCGCCCGAGGTGCGGCCGAAGAGGATGACGTTGTCCAGCCATGCCTTGAGGGTCGAGGGGATCGTGTAGTTGTACATCGGGGCGCCGATCAGCACCGCGTCTGCCTGCTCCAACTCCTCGATCAGCTTTATGCGCTGGGCGAAGGCGGCGGCCTGCTCGGGCGTGTGGGCGTCCGGGGCGGCGAACCCGGCGGTGTGGGCGTGGGCGGTGATGTGCGGGACGGGGTCGGCGGAGAGGTCGCGGTAGATCACCGTGCTCTGCGGGTGCTGCTCCTCCCAGGTCTTGCGGAAGGTCTCCGTCACGGCGCGGGAGGCGGAGGCGCCGCCCGGGAACACGGAGGAGTCGATGTGCAGCAACGTGGCCATGGAGTGTCTCCAGTACTGGGTGAGATGAGAGGGCGGGCGCTCGCGGCGGGTGCCGCGGGCTCGTGGTCGGTGAGGTCGAGGCGGCCGGCGTTCAGGCCGGTGGCCGATTGCGCAGGACGCCGTCGGGGTCGTAGCGCTTCCACAGGTCGGTGACGCGGGTGCGGGTCGGTCCTGGGTAGGCGCGGGCGAACGTCGTCTCGTCGGGGGCGCTCTCGAAGTTCACGTAGGCGCCGTCGGTGTGCGGGGCCAGGGGGCGCCAGGCGGCGGCCAGTGCGGCGGGGGCGTCCGGGGGGAACGCCGTGGCGATGACGAGGGTGTTCTGGTGGCGGTGGGCGAACGCGGTGGCCGAGGGGGCGGGGTCGTGGACCGCGCCGCCGAGTGAACGCAGCTGGATCAGGACCGGGTCTGGGGCGGCCGACGCGGTGACCAGTGCGCGGGCGGCGTCCGGGGTCATGTCGGTGAGCAGTCCGTTGGTCGTGCTGGCGGGCATCTGCCCGGAGTTGGAGTGCAGGTGGTGTGGTGGGACCAGCTCGGTGTAGGGGACGACGTGGGCCTGCTGCGCCATCACGTCGCCGATGCCGAGGAGAGGTTCGACGGCGTCGCGGATGACGGAGGGCCTGTCCGAGGCCACGACCGCGGTGATATGCGCCGCGGTGGTGGCGCCCCGCGAGGAGAGCATCACCGCCGTCGACAGCTCGCGCGGCGCCCGCGCCATCACGTCGGCCCAGCGCCGCAGCGTCTCCCCGCCCGGGTCCACCGTGACGACCAGCTGTGCGTGGCCGACGTCACGAAGCTCCATGGCCTCGATCTCGAAGGCCACCGCGATCCCGGCGCCCGCGCCGGCCCCGCGCATCACCCACAGCAGGTCGGGCTCGGCTTCGGCATCGGCGCGTACGACCGTTCCGTCGGGCAGGACGACCTCGACGGCACGGATGTGGTCGATGGTGAGCCCGTACTGCCGTACGAGCCATCCGACGCCGCCGCCGGTGGCGATGCCGCCGACGCCGACGTTGCCGTGGTCGCCCGAGCTGATGGCGAGCCCGTGCGGGGCGAGTGCCTGGGCGACCTGGGCCCAGCGGGCGCCCGCCTCGACGCGGACCAGCCGGGAGCCGCGGTCGAGGACGTCGATGCGGTGCAGCGCGCTCAGGTCGATGACGAGTCCGCCGTGGTTGGTGCCGCTGCCGGACAGGCCGTGCCCGCCGCTGCGGACGGCCACCCGAAGCCCTGTCTCCCGTGCGAGCCGCAGCGCCGCCGCGACGTCGCCCGCGGACTCGGGCAGGACCACGGCGGCTGGGCGGCCGACGGTGGTGTAGGTGGAGCGGAGCAGCCGGTAGCGCGGGTCGTCGGGCGTGACCATCTTGCCCGCGAGTTCGGCCGGCACGGTGGAGAGGGTGGCGTTCATCGTCCGCTCCGGAGGGTGTCGACGCGCTCGCGGACCGCGGGCACGACCTCGCCGGCGAAGAGCGCGAGCTGCCGCTCGGGGTCGCTGGCGGGCCAGAAGACGAAGGTGTCGAAGCCGAGTTCCACGGCCCACATGGTGAGGGTGTCCACCCACCGCCGCACATCGCCGACGAGCCCGGGACCGCTCCCGTGGCCGTGGTCGCCGATCACGCCGATCACGTTGTAGACGCGCCGCAGTGTGCTCGGGTCGCGGCCCGCGCCGGTGGCCGCCTCGTCGATGATCCGCTGACGCGAGGGCACCTCCCGTGGCGGGAGGTAGAGGTTCAGCGGAGCGATCCAGCCGTCGGCCGACCGGCCGGTGACGGCGAGCATCTTGGGCTTCTGGGCGCCGAGCCAGAGCTCGACGGGTTTCGGGGGCACGGGCCCGGCGCGGTAGCCGTCGATGGCGTGGTACGGGCTGTGCAGCTGTACGACGCCTCCGGCCAGGGCCGTGCGCAGCAGCCCCAGGGACTCCTCGGTGAACGCCACCATGTCCTGGCCGCGTCGCGCCGGCCCGCCCATCGAGGCGATGGCGTCGGGGATGCCGCCCCCGCCGACGCCGAGCTGGATCCGTCCGTCGGTGAGCACGCTCAGCGACGCGGCGGCCTTGGCGAGCATCACCGGCGGACGCAGCTGCAGGTCGGCGACGCCGGTGAGGAAGGAGATGCGGTCGGTGACCGCCGACAGGTGCGTGATCAGGGTCCAGGCGTCGAGGTGTCCGGGCTGGTACGGGTGGTCCTGGACGGCGAGGTGGTCCAGGCCCGAGTCCTCCGCCGTGCGCGCGAGGCGCCGGGTCAGTGCCCATGTCCCGGCGGAGGGGTCGAGGCTCACTCCGAAGGAGAGCTGGCGTCCGTAGTCGGTCATGAGTCCAGAGTGGGCCGGACCGGCCCGCTGCCAAAACGATGGGTAAGGTGCTAATCTTTTGTAAGTGAACTCCATTCATGACGACACCTGCCCGAGCTTCGAGGACACCCTCGAAATGGTCGGACGCCGCTGGACGGGTTCGGTACTGCAGGCCGCCGCCCAGGGCGCCCGGCGCTTCGGCGAGTACCGGACGATGATCGACGGCATCTCCGACCGGCTGCTCTCGCAGCGTCTGAAGGAACTCGAGGCGGCGGGCCTCATCGAGCGCACCGTCATCCCCACTACGCCCGTACAGATCCGCTATCAGCTGGCCCCGGACGGCCAGGCGCTGGTGGACGCCCTGTTGCCGCTCGCGCAGTGGAGCATGCGACGCACGGGCCCCAGGGGAGCGGGGCGGCGGGTCCCGTCGGCGTAGCGTCCTGACATGTGCGGGAAAGTGTGCCCCGTCGAGGCCTACGCGGTGATGCGTCTCATCCTGCGGCTGTCGCATGGCGCTGCGAGCGCAGCGTCTCCGGGGTGGGATTCGGTGGACCCGCCCCGTGTCCGGAGGTGAGGTCCACCGCCGCCCGTCAGAGGCGGACTGATGCCCTGAAGCCGTGTCAGAACGTGTCCGGCGCGGTGCCGTAGACACGGCGAGCGTGCGAGGCGTAGGCGCGCGGCCCGAGCCGGGCAGGATCAGCCGCGGTATCTGGGGCCCTGGACAGCAGCAGGGTCAGCGGGCGACCGCAGTGGGGTCCCGTCTCGCCGATCACGACTGTTCCGGTGCGCCCCGGTTCCAGCATCACCCCGGCCTCGGCCGCTGCGGTGCGATTCAGCTGGGCCGGGCCGCCGAGCGTGCCCTCGTACGCGCCATCGGAGCGGACCGCCGGCCCGCGCCCCAGCAGTTCGACCGGCCCGTCGGCCACACGAGCCAGCGCAACCGCCCTCCGTGAGCGCGCCGCGGACCATGCGCGGGTCGTCGAGTTCGACTCGACGCGGTGGTGCGGATCGACCACGCCGGCCCCTGCGCCGGCGGTTCCACGCCTGCTCCCGGGTCAACCCGCCCACTCCGGAGCGGAAGCGATGAAGACCGACCGATGGGGGCGCACCTCGGGACGCAAGCGCCCAGGGGTACGCCCCGCAAGTAGGCCTACTCGGTGAGGTAGGCGCGGTCGATCGTCTGAACCAGTGTGTTGCCGTCCTGATCGGTCAGCTTGGCCCGCAGCGAGACGGTGCCGGGCTGCGCCGGGTGGTCGAGCGTCAGATGCGTGCCGCCGACCGCCTTGGCCGCGGTCCAGGTCCTGCCGTCGTCGTACGACACCTCGAACGACAGCTTCTTGACGGCTCGGGCCGTGGCCGCACCCTCCACCATGAAGGGAACCCTGAACCGTTCACCCGCCTTCGCCGTGCCGGTCGGCGACAGCTCGGGCGAGAAGCGGACCGCGGAGAGCGGCAGCCGGGTCCAGCTGTCCTCGGACGTGCGCGCCGACCGGAACGTCCACTGTGCCCGTACGCGGGTGCTGACGGGGAACAGCTCGGGGTCCCGTGAGACGTCGACGTTCAGCTCGTACCGGCCGGCCTGCTCGGGGAGGGTGTACTGGACGGCGCCCTTCCCATCGTGCCCGTCGGCGGCGATCTCCTTGCCGTCGGCGTGGAGGGAGGTCTCCTCGCCGGTGACCGGGCTGACACCGACGTGTCCGGCGCCGTCGCCGAACACCGGCAGGTAGGTGCGCATCACGTTCCCGCTGCGCGCGGCGCCGGGGCTGCCCCACTGCGGCATGTCCTCGCCCTTCGGCAGCGCCGGACCGAAGACACCGGCGTTGAACCGCTCGGTGTGGCGCCGGCCCGCCTCGTACGCCTTGAACCCGCCCAGAAGGGTGCTCCCCGACTGATCCGCGTGCACGGAGTACAGCCACCGGACCCCGTTGCCGAGGACGTATTCGGTGGTCCGCAGCGGCAGTTCGAGGGAGGTGGGGGTGCTGAAGTCGATCGCCGGGCCGTTGAGCGGGGGCTTGGGCCCCGCGCCGATCCGCGCGGTGGTGTCCGCGCCGGGCTTGCCGACCGAGAGGTCGACCTCGGCGAGATCCTTGCGCTTGACGTCGGCGGTGAAGCCGCCCAGATCGCCCGTGCGGTTCCACGCCAGGCGGTAGTTCACGGGAGGCTCGCCGTCGGTCCGGCTCTTGAAGAAGCCGGCGTACTGGGCGTACGCCTCGTCCGCCGCGGCCTCGGGGCCGACGTGTCCGACCTTGAAGCTGTCGAACCCGGGGAAGTCGAAGAGGAACTGCGGGATGACTCTCCCGTCGGAGCGGGTGAAGCCGGGGACCAGATGGGCGTAGGTGTTCACGGCCGCCGGGTCGGGGACGGTGACGCGGGTGGGCTCGGCCCGGCGGGCGTCGATGACGACCGTGGTGTCCTCGGTCAGCCGGATCGCGGGCGCCAGCAGCACGGAGCCGGGGGCACCGTTCTCGTCGTCGCCGCCGATGATCCCGGTGAGTCCGTAACCGCCCTTGGGCAGGCGCACCGTGACCTCGCCGTCCTCGTCGTCGGCCAGCTCCGCGTAGTGGTCGCTGTCCCGGCCGTCGACCGCCGTCCAGCCGCCCGTGGCCGGCCGGCCGTCGTCGCCGATGTGCTTGACGGTCAGGCTGTACGACTCGACCTCGCGCTCCACGCCCAGGGCGGTGCGCACCGAGATCCGGCCGTCGGACGAGACCGCGGTCACCGCGCCGCCGAACGAGCCGTCCCTCTCGCCGACGCGGGTGTCGGCGGTCACCGTGGTGCTCGCTACACCGCCCGCAGGGACGGTCAGCCGCCGCTCCGCCACCGTGAACATGCCCTCGGCGGCCGGCTTGCCGTCCACCCCGACGGCCTCGGCGGACAGGTCGAGCACGACCGGCTCCGAGCCGAGGTTGCGGTAGGTGATCTCCTTCGTCACCGGCCGGTCGTCGCTGTGCGGCCACTGCTGCAGGCCGAAGTCGAGCGGGCCCTGCTCGACGACGACGGTCTGCTCCATCGCCCGCGCGACGTCGGTGCGGCCGGCGCCCTGCTGGTACGCGCTGTACGGGCCCGGCTTCGCGGAGCCGGTCAGCGCCGCCTTGATGCGCTCACCGCTCCAGTCCGGATGCTGCTGGGCCAGGATGGCGGCCGCGCCCGCGACATGCGGAGTCGCCATGGAGGTGCCGTCCAGGGTGGCGTAACCGGCCGTTCCCGAGGGGTACTGCGATTCGATGTCGCTCGCGGTGGAGGCCGCGGCGGTGATCTCCGCGCCCGGCGCGGTCAGGTCCGGCTTGACCCCGCCGTCACCGACGCGCGGGCCCCGGCTGGAGAAGTCGGTGAGCTCGTCGGCCTTGTCGACCGCGCCGACCGTCAGCGCGGAGTCGGCGCTGCCCGGCGATCCGACGGTGCTCTCGCCCTGGCGCCCCTCGTTGCCGGCGGCGATGACGAACAGTGCGCCCGACTCGGCCGAGAGGCGGTTGACCGCCTCCTCCAACGGGTCGACGCCAGGGGTGTCGGGCCCGCCCAGGCTCATGTTGACGACCCGGGCGCCCTCGGCCACCGCCCATTCCATGCCGGCGATGACGCCGGACTCCTCGCCGGAGCCGCCGTCGTCGAGGACCTTGCCGTCCAGGATCCGCGCGCCGGACGCGACCCCCTTGAACCTGCCGTCCGACTTGGCGCCCGTACCGGCCACGGTGGAGGCCACGTGGGTGCCGTGTCCGAACCGGTCGACGCTGTCCTCGGAGGCGGAGAAGTTCCGCTCGGCGATCTCCCGGCCCGCCAGGTCGGGGTGGGCCTGGTCCACGCCGGTGTCCAGCACCGCGACCTTGACGCCCTTGCCGTCGAAGCCGGCGTTCCACGCCGTCGGCGCACCGATCTGCGGCACGCTCCTGTCCAGGCTCGCCCGGCGTTTGCCGTCCAGCCAGATCTTCTTCACGCTCTTCGTCGCCGCCGAGGCGGACAGCCGCGCCGTGCCCTGCCCGCCGTCACCGCCGTCGGTGAAGGCGTCCCAGAACGCGGAGCCACCGTGCTTGTCGGCCCGCAGTGCCAAGCCGTTGATGCTGGGCAGCTCCTTGCCGACCCGGGCCCGCGCCCCGCTGAAGGCACTCGCGGCGGGCGTCTCGTCCCCGGCGTAAGTGACGATCAGCGGCAGATCGGACCGGCTCGCGTCGTCATACCCGTCCGCGACGAGCTGCGTCACGTCGAACAGACGCCGGTCGAGCTTGCCCTGGGCCACCGCCGGGGCCGCGTCGCCCGGTATCACGTAGCGGTGCCCGTCGATCTGCCGGACCGAGAACGAGCCGTTCTCGCGCCCTTCGGCCCGCTCGATCCCGGCGACCGAACCGTCCTCGGCGATCGACACCTTGTCACCGGTGATCAGCGTCACGGTGGTCGCCTGCGCGCCGGAGCCCCGGCCGGAGCCTTGCTCACCGCCCGGCGGTGCTGCGGCGGCTCCGCCGGCTAATCCTGAGGTGAGCGCCACGGCGAAGGCGATGGCACCCGCCGGGTATCCGCTGGTTCTGCGCATAAGAGTTGTCCATGTCTTTCTCGTTGGTGGGATACGAAGACTGGTCCGGCGATGTTTTGATTTCTTGAGCGGAAGATCGCGGTCGTATAACGCGACGCGGCGGTCCGCGGGGCGGGGCGCCGTGCGTGCGAGCCCGACGGCCCCTGAGAGACCCGACCTTCAGGACGGGGCGCGCAACGCCTCGACAGGTTCCGTCCGGGAAGCCCGCAGCGATGGGTACACCCCCGCCGGCAACCCGACCAGTGCGCCGGCGACCGGCGCTCCGAGGGCACGTAAGGCCCGGTGGCCATTCAGCGATGCCATCCACCACTTCGACGGTCATGCGCACCGGTGGTGGCTGGGCTGCGGCACAGCGGTGTTCCTCGTGGGTCACGCGATCTACCGAGGCCGGCCGTGATCGCCACGGTCGACGTGCCGTCCTGCCTGTCCGTCTCACCTGTCGCTGTCAACGTCGGCCAGCTGATGGACACTTCGTTGGACAGGGTGTCCGATGTCCCCGTAGGGTCTTTCGTGAGCGCCGCTGAGCGCTTCGTTGTTCTTGCTGATCTGAAAGTGGACTTTCGTGACTGATGGGGTTTCCCGTCCGACTCTGCTTCTGGTGCACGGGGCGTGGCACGGCGCGTGGTGCTGGGAGAGGCTGACCTCGGTGCTTGACGCCGACGGGTGGCGGGTTCGGGCGATCGACCTGCCGAGCGCCGGTGGGCGGGCGGGTGTGCAGGAAGACGCGCAGGCGGTATCAGAAGAACTGGAGCTCATCGACGGCCCCGTCGTGGTCGTCGCACACTCCTACGGCGGCATACCGGTCAGCCAGGCCGTCGCCGAGGCGGGGAACGTCTCGCGCGTCGTCTACCTGGCGGCGTTCCCACTCGACGTGGGCGAGAGTCTCCTGGGGTTCCACGGCGCGCCTGTCCCGCCGCCGGACCAGGGCGATTTCGAAGCTGTACCGAGCGATCCGGTCGCGTTGTTCTACGGTGACGTGCCTCGCTCGGAGGCGGAGGAGGCCGCCAAGCGCCTGGTGCCGCAGAGCGCGAAGTCCTTCAGCGACGTCCTGACCAGGGCCGGGTGGCACACCGTGCCGTCGACGTACATCCTCTGCGAGGACGATCAGGCGCTGCCCGCGCAGAGTCAGCAGGTGCTGGCGGCCCGCGCCGACGAGGTCCACAGGATCGAGGGCGGCCACTCGCCGTTCCTGTCGAAGCCGGTGGAACTCGCCGCCCTGCTGGCGAAGGTCGCCCTCAGGCCGGAAGCCTGACCCCCGGTCACAGCCTCACTCGACCACCCACCCCCGTTCGATCACCTGGCAGCGTCCGCTATCGCACCCCGCACGTCGGCCGAGAGGCACGCACGGTGCGGCGGTCCTGCCCGGCAAGCAACCGTGAAGAAGGAGAACATGGTGAACAGCAACAGCCGCGAGGAGGCAACCGGTGTGCTGTCCAGGGAGGCGCTCAGGGCCGAGCTCGTGGCGCGGGCCGTCGTTCTGCAGCCGCTGCTGCGGGACCGGGCGGCGCGCGGCGAGGCGGATCGCGTGCTGCCGGCGGAGGTCGTCGACGCCCTGGCCGAGGCCGGGGTCTTCCGGCTGCTGACTCCGAGGCGCTACGGCGGCTGCGAGACCGACCTCCGGACCCTGACGGAGGTGTCCGAGGCGCTCGGGGAGGGCGATGGTTCGGCGGCCTGGGTCGGGATGATCATCTCGGTGACCAACTGGCTGGCGTGCCTCTTCCCGGACAAGGCCCAGGAGGAGGTCTTCGGGGCCGATCCGGAGGCGCGCGTGACCGGTGTGGCGGCGCCGACGGGTATCGGAGAACGGGTGCCGGGCGGCTGGCGCGTCAGCGGAAAGTGGTCGTACAACTCCGGTGCCCCGTACGCCACTTGGGCCGCGGTCGGTGCTCTGCTGAAGGACGACAGCGGAGCGGTGGCGGACCAGGCGCTCGTCCTGATCCCCGCCTCCGAACTGGCCGTGGAGGACACCTGGCACACCGCAGGCATGAAGGCGACGGCCAGCAACACGCTGATCGCCCGGGATGTGTTCGTTCCCGAGCACCGCGTGCTGTCGGTTCCCGCGGCCGCCGAGGGCGTCTACCCCCGCGCATCCCGGGACGAGGCGCTGTACGCCTCGACGTTCGGGCCGATGCTGTTGCTGTGCCTGGTCGGACCGCTGCTCGGGCTGGGCAAGGCGGCGCTGAGCGTGGCGGTGGACACGGCCGCGGAGAAGCCGCTGTCGTTCACCGTCCACAGCCGGCAGGCGGACTCGGTGGGCGTCCAGATACAACTGGCGGAAGCAGCACTGAAGTTGGAGACGGCACGCCTGCACACCTACCGAGCCGTGGACGAGGTGGATCAGGCCGCCCGCTCCGGCGGCCCCCTGGACCACGCCGCACGTACGCACATCAGGGCCCGAGCCGGGTTCGCCGCACAGCAAGTGCTCGACGCGATCAGCACCCTCCTGAACGTGCACGGCGCGGCCGCGTTCGCCGATGCCGGCCCCCTGCAGCGCATCTGGCGGGACGCCAACACCGCGGCGCGCCACGCCGGCCTGGTCCCGGCGGTCGGCCTGGAGGTCTACGGTAAGTCCCTCCTCGGCATCAGCGAGCGGGTGAGCCTCATGGTCTGATCCACACCGTCCGCCGGCCACGGCGACCTGGCCGTGGCCGGCACGGGTCCCTCTACCAAGCCCACCTGAGCAGACAGGCCTGGACGAGATCCAGTGGAGTGATCGTGCCACTCGCACGCCGTTCCCACGCCCCAGTCGTCCTGCCCGCGGATGCGCGATGCTCGTGGCCCGAGACAGTGTCGTCGACGTACAGGACGACGGTCACCTCCGTACTGCGGGACTCGAGCCGACGCGCCCCCTGCTGGTGGGACGCCCGTGACATGGCTCCCGGAATTCTCATGCCCGGCCTCGTCGACACGCACAGCGCGATGACACCGCTGCGAGGCGCGGGCGGAGACCTTCCGCTGTCCCTACTGATCCCCGGCCCGGCGGCTGCTCAGCTGTGACCGCGCCGGGCGGCGCCGTCGCCGGGGGAGCATGAGGAGCGGGCCCGGGCTCAGGGACGCCTTCGGCATCGGCCGGATCGTCGCGCCGGGTACGGGGCGGAGCTGCCAGCGCGCGCTGACGGCGGCCAGCGCGAGGGTCGCTTCGGCCATACCGAAGGCGTCACCGATGCATTTGCGGCTGCCTGCGCTGAAGGGCAACATCGCGGAACGCAGCGCCGGCGACACGCGCTCGGGCAGCCAGCGGTCGGGGTCGAAGCGCCCCGGGTCGCGGAAGACACCGGGGTCGCGGCCGAGGACGTAGGGGCTGAACAGGACGATCGCGCCGGGGGGCAGCGGCTGTCCCGCCAGCTCGGTCTCGGCGGTGGTCGTCCGGGTGAGGATCCACGCGGGCGGATACAGGCGCAGGGCTTCGGTGACGACGCGCCGGGTGTGGTCGAGCTCGGGCAGATCCGGGAAGGCGGGCAGCAGCCGTCCGCCGAGGACGCGGTCGACCTCGTCCTGCACCGCCCGCTCCGCCTCCGGGTGCCGGCTCAGGAGGTGGAAGGCCCAGCCGAGGGCGTTGGCGGTCGTCTCCGTTCCGCCGATCAGCATCGTCATGACCTGGTCGCGGACCTCGTCGTCGGTGAAGCGTTTGCTGCTCTCGTCGTCGTGGGCACCGATCAGGATCGACAGGACGTCGTCGTGCTCGGACCCGGCACTCCGGCGGGCCCGGACGGTCTCGTCGATGATCGCGCACAGTCTCGCCCGTGCCCGGTCGAACCGCCTGTTCTCCGGGGTGGGGAGCCGGTGCAGCGGCCCGATCGGCGCGATCATGCGCCGGTAGACGCCCTTGAAGATGACGGGCAGACAGTGCTGCACCTCGGCGACAGCCCGGCTGTCCATCGTCGTCGAGAGCAGGGTGCGCATGGTGACGCGGATCGTGAGCGCGTGCAGCGCGGCATTGAGGTCGACGGCGCGGCCCTCCTCCCATGCCGAGACCACGGTGTCGACCTCTTCGCACATCACACGGGCGTAGGACGCCATCCGGCCGGGATGGAAGGCGGGTTGTACGAGCCTGCGCTGGATCCGGTGCTCCGCCCAGCCCGAGGTGACCAGGCCGTTGCCCACCAGCAGCCGGGCCGCGTCGAACAGCGGGCCGCCCTTGTCGAACGTACGCGGGTCCAGCAGGACCTGCTGGACGAGTTCGGGCCGACAGACCAGGTAGGCCCGCAGCGGGCCGAGACGCACCTCGACGAGGTCGCCGTGGGACGGCAGGGAGGTGAGGAACCGCAGCGGTCGGCGCAGGAGGGGTACCGCGTGGCCGAGAACGGGGAGCCGGCCGGGCGCGATGGCGGCCGCCGTCGGCGCGGCGGTGCCCCGGGCCGGCCGTCGGGACCCCGGCCAGGTGGGTCGGATCGCTGTCACTTCAGCTCCTCGTCGTGGAAGGCCGCGGGCCGGCCCGGGCCGGCCGCGAGCGAGTCGTCGGCATCGGGGCCACGGCCCGAGTGCGGCCGGAACCGGGTGACGGGAGCGGTGAGGCTGAGCCAGCCCGAAGTGGAGCCGTCCCAGACATAACCGTCGCCGAAGTAGCGGGGCGTGAGGTACTCGAACTCCTGGCTGCCACCGATGCAGTGGTCCAGTCCGCGCAGGTAGCCACGGATGTCCGGGCGCGAGCCGTGCGGCCCGTCCAACAGCCGGTCCCGTGCCGCGAGATAGGCCTTCTCATGGTGCTCGACCAGCCCGCACAGCTGGTCGACCGACTGCTGCAGACCGAGCCCCTCACGCTCGATGAGCACCCGGACCAGCGTCATCTTGTCCCCCTGGGCATGCTCCTTGCGCCACGACAGCAGATCGTTGACGATGATCATCTGTCGCATTCCGTGCGTGTGGACGTCCGTGAGCAGCGCGTCGTGGGCGGTCATGTCGACCTCGGCCGCGTACTCGGTCATCAGCCGGATGAAGTCGCAGCCGAAGCTGTTCATCCGCACGGCCATACAGGTCTGGTAGTCCGGCACGCGGTCCGTCAGCTTGAAACCGATCTCGGTGGCACACCCGTGCAGAAACGCCTCCAGCGCATCGGCGAACCGCCGGATCTGCGCGGGGGAGAGCTCTGGGCCGATGCGGCGCCAGAGCTCCTTGCCGGCGCGGGCGTACGGGAGTCGCTCGCTGCCGCCCCGGCCGCCGTGGAAGTCGGTCATGATGCCGGCGAACACCTCGCGGGCGCCCGACTCGTCGGCTCCCAGCGCCGAGCGGTCCGACACGGCGCTGTCTATGACGGTGACGTACTGGTACCAGTCGGTGACGTCGAGCGCCCGCCGCTCGTCGGCGGCCGGCACGGTCAGGGGCCCGTACAGACCGTTGCGCTGGCGAAGGAAGGAGAGCAGATCGTCCTCGCGGGCGAAGCAGCCGCCGAGCAGGCGGCGCACCCAGCCGTTGGACCGGAACTCGATCTGGGCGGCCTTGGGGTGGTAGGCCACGGGAAGCAGCCGGGGCAGCTCGGGCAGATAGAACTCGGTCATGACGTCCTCGCGGAGAGTGCGTAGGCGAGTTGGCGCAGGACGGCGGTGGCGGCCCGGGGGAAGGAGGCGCGGTCGAGGGCGGCCAGCGCACGGCGGCAGCGGCGGGCGATCATGCGCTCCACCGCGTGGCGGGCGCCCGTGGCCTCCAGCACGGCCCGTACGGCGTCGGCCTGCTCCTCGGTGAGGTCGGGGCGGCCCACCAGGGACCGCAGGAGCCGCAGTTGCCCTTGATCGGCTCGTGCGACGGCAAGGGCCATCAGAACGGTGCACTTCCCTTCCCGGAAGTCGTCGACGGCCGGCTTCCCGGTCGCCGTGGGGTCGCCGAAGGCTCCCAGGAGGTCGTCCCGGAGCTGGAAGGCCTCCCCGAGCGGGAGGGCGTACGCGGTGCAGGCGTCGGCGACCGCGGGGGAGCAGCCGGCCAGCGCGCCGCCGAGGTGCAGCGGGCGCTCGACGGTGTACTTCGCGGTCTTGAAGCGGATGAGCTCCAGGGCGTGGGCGAGATCGCCGATCGGCCTGCCGATGCCGAGGAGATCGAGGTACTGGCCGAACACGACCTCGGTACGCATCGTGTCGATCACCGGGAGGCCCGCCCGTAGTTGGTCGGGCGTGAGCGACGTGTGCAGCAGTTCGTCGGACAGCGTCAGGGCGAGGTCGCCGAGCAGGACCGCCGCGTTCCGCCCGAACTGGTCGGCGTCGCCGGTGCCGCCGCGGCTTCGGTGGAGGTCGGCCAGCGACCGGTGCACGGTCGAACGCCCTCTCCGCAGGTCGCTGTTGTCCATGACGTCGTCATGGATGAGGGCGAAGGTGTGGAACAGTTCGAGCGACGCCGCCGCCCGTACCACCGGCTCCGGATCTCCCCGCCCGTCCGCGGCGTACCAGCCGCACAGGCACATCACCGGGCGGATCCGTTTGCCGCCGGCGAAGAGGAATCCGTGCAGCGTGTCGATGAGTTCTCGCAAGGCGGGTGCCGCCGAGCGCCGTTTGGCCGCCAGTGTTTCCGCGAGTGCCGCGTCGACCGCCTGCCGGACGTCCCTCAGGGCCGGTGCGGCGTCGGTGAGGGCGGTCGGGAAGCGGCCGTCTGTACCCGTCGCAGCGATGAGCATTTCCCCTCCCGGGGAGCGAGACCAGGAACATGGGGGGTGGGAGCAGACGCTCCCGTAACTGTCACGCGTGAGGGATCCTGCGCTGCTCGTCACGGACGGAAACCGAGGACGGCGGCCCAGTGCGCTTCCCGCCCCACCAACTGGCGCACGGCCCCGCGTACACGTCCTCACGTGCGCCGTTCACTCCAGGGACGGCTTCGTTCCGGTTACGGCGGACGGCGTTCCTGCGGTTACGGCGGACGGCGTTCCTGCGGCTACGGCGACTCGTGCGGCGCCAGGTCCAGGCGGCGTGGACTCAGACCGGCCGCGACCAGTTCGTCACGGGCCTGCGCCGCCACCCCTCCGGCCCCGCACCGGCCGGCCAGGTCCACACCCCGGTACAGCGGCCCCGCGGCCTCCGCGAAGCGCCCGGCACGGCGCAGCGCGGTTCCGAGTTCGACCAGGGCGCTCGCGCGCTCGTACGACGAGGGCGCCGTCTCCAGCACGGTGACGGCCCGTCGCAGCAGGGCGATGCCCTCAGGCCCCTCGGTCACCCGGGCGAGCACCCGCAAAGCCTGGCCGACCGCTGTCGCCGTACCGAACCGCTCGGCACGCCTGAGCGCGTCCCGTGCGAGGTCCAGCGCCCGGGCGGGCTCCGTCCCGCGGGAGGCGAGCGCCAGGTGGGGCAGCCATGGACACCAGGCGGGGTTGCGCATGCCCCGCAGGTCGAGGCGGTGCCCCACCTCGGTCAGCTCCTCGGCGGCCTCCTTCACCAGGCCGCGTGCCAGCAGCAGCTCACCGTGGGCGGTCTGGACGTCGGGAAGCGTCACCACCGACGGGAACGGCTTGCCGAACCGGCGGCTCACGGCCAGCTCCTCGGCGGCCGCGGACTCGCCCCGCGCGATCAGGATCTCGATCAGGCCCGCGAGCGCGTACCACTGGGCATGGACGCCCGCCGGCCCCAGCCGTTCGGCCAGCTGCAGCCCGGCACGGACGAAGTCCTCGGCGTCGGTGAGCCGGCCCGTCCGGAACCGGATGTAGCCCAGCAGGGTGTAGCCGAGCGCGAGGTGCATCCCACGCCAGCCCTGGTGCTCGTACTCCGCGATGGCCCCCGTGTACAGCTCCTCGGCCCGCTGCGGCCGGTCGCAGTACAGGAAGGTGAGGGCCACCAGCGACGGGACCTCGAACCCCCACTCCTCGTCCGTCCAGCGCATGCCCTCGGACCCCAGCGCCCGCTCGGCGTACTGCACGGCGGTTTCCGCCGGCTCGCCGCGCACCATCGCGTTCCACGCCCGCAGCCCGAACAGGTAGCGCTCGGTCAGGTTCCGGCCGGACAGCCGCCGGGTGAGTTGGGCGAGCCGCCGGGACAGGACGGGGACCTCGCGGCTGTGCGAGGTGATCCCCGCAACCATGAAGTGCTCCATGAACATGCGCAGGCGCATGCGCGAGTCGGTGGCCCGGCCGGCCTCCCGGGTCGCCACGTCCGACGCCTCGGTCAGCCGGTCGCAGTAGGCCAGCGCCCGCATGAGGCGGATCACGACGCTCTGTCGCAGAGCCGACGGCAGATCCGGCTCCTCCAGCGCGGCCCGCAGATGGTTCGCCGTCGTTGTCGGGTCCTGCATCAGTGCCGGGGAACCGAGTTCGTACAGCACCGTGGCCCGCAGCTCGGCGGGCGGCGGCTCGCACAGGGCGCGGCTCAGACAGCGCCGGGCGGCCTCCGGAGCGCCGCGGCGCAGATACTCCCGGGCCGCTTCGTGCAGTTGCTCGGCGGCCCAGGTGTCACCCTCCGGCTGCGTCTCCAGCAGATGCCGCGCCGCCGCGGCCGCGCCCTGCCCCGCCTCGACGAGCTCCCAGGCGGCCTTGCCGTGCAGAGCCACGCGCGTCGGGTTCGGAATGGCACGGTAGATCGCCGTCGCGATGAGCGGATGCGCGAACTCCAGCGTCGGGCCGTACGTCAGGATCCGTTCGGCCCGCAGCACGTCCGCGGCCTGGGTGAACTCGGCCTGGCCGAGCGCCGCCAGAGACGCGGCCAGGCACGGGGTCGCCTCCGAACCGAGGACGGCCACCGCCCAGGACAGCCGGATCGCGGCCTGGCCCAGTTCGTGCAGCCGGTCCACCAGACCGCCGCCCCAGGTCTCGGCGGCGATGTCCCGCAACGCGTGGGCGTTCTCCCGGACCGGAGCCAGACGGCGGTCGCCCACCTTCGCCACCAGCTCGACCGTCTCGAACGGGTTGCCGCCGGTCACCAGCCAGGCTTCCTGGCAGAAGTCGTCGTCGGCCTCCGCGTCCAGGCCCACGCGCAGGAGGTCCGCGACGGCGCTCGGGCTGAGCGGCGCCAGGTCCAGCGGACGGACCCGGTGCCGCTCCACCATGTCGGTGAACTCGGCCGATTCCTCGCCGAGTTCGTCCGGGCGGTAGGCGACCACCACCAGCACCGGCAGCTCCTCCACTCGCCTCGCGAAGGAGGTGAGCCACGCCACGGACTCCGCGTCCGCCCAGTGGAGGTCGTCCACGGCGAGGACCAACGGCCCGCGCTGGACGGCCACATGGGTGACGATCCAGTCCAGGCCGTCCCGCACACCCTGCGGATCCGGCGCCGCGCCCTCCGTCGCGGGAGGGCACAGCCCGACACAGGGACCCACGATGCCGTACCAGTCGCCCAGCGCCTCGCGGCGCTCGCTCTCGGAGTACGAGGCCAGCAGCGGCTGGAACAACTGGCGCACCACGTGGAAGGCGAGGCTCTGTTCCTGCTCGACGCCCTTGGCGAACAGACCCGTGCACTCCCGTTCGGCCGCGCGGCGGCGCACCTCGTTCAGCAGGGTCGTCTTGCCCCCTCCGGCCGGTCCCGTGAAGGCCAGCAGTCCGCCGCAGCACTCGGCGGGAATCGCCGCCTGCGCCGCCGAGCGTCCGATCACGGCATCCAACGCGGCCTGGGCGGTGGCCAGTTCCGTGTCCCGCTCCAGAGTCCTCGGCAGGGTCCGCGCACCCCGCTCAAGCGGTTTCCCCGCCGCCGTCCGGGTTACCACCCGCAGCGGGTCGGCCTCATCGGTGACCACCGGTTTCCCCTCCCGGCACGGTGCAGTCGGCACATCGGTGACGCGCCGCTCGACATCGACAGAGCGTATCGGTTGGACAGCGGTCAGTGACCGGTCTGTGACCTCTTCATATTTTCAGGAAACCTGTGGCCTCTTCGTGTTTTGAGGAAATCGGCACCGGTGTCAGGGCAGGCGGATGAGTTCGCCGCGGGCCCCTGCGACGACCGCGCCGCGGACGGCGGACCGGGCGGGTCAGCCGTCGGCTCGACGCGACGGCAGTGGGCCCGCGGCGACAAGCGCCTTCTCGACCGGGGCCGGCGCTGGTGGTGGTGAACCAGTGCGCGGAAGCGACCGTTGTGGTGTGTACGGGCCCGCACCCGTAGGCGGGCTCTGGCATCCCACACCGAGTTGTCAGAGCCCGCCCCCCTTTTTTTTGCGCGCACGGCACAGGACACCGCGACCGATGCGCTGCACCGCGGGCCCACTCACGGCGTTCGCCGAACACCCCCGAGGGAAAGGGACTTGATGATCGGCACAGTGCTGGTCCGCGGCTTCATCTCCGTGCTCCGATGTGGTGCTCGTGTGTACTGGTACACGTGGCGGCGCCACACCCATGTCCCGTACCACGACGATATCGAGCCGCTCGACATCCCCAGCGGGACACATGACCACGCCGGCGTCCCGAGGTAGCGTGCCCAGCATCCCCGCGCGGCAAGGCGTGCAGGTCCGGGACGGCTGCTGCTCCTTCTCCACCTTCGGGTAGAGATGTCTTTCCTGCCGACGGCGGATGATGGGGCGTATGGTCACCGGAATGCTGGTGGTCATGACCTTCACCTCACTCGTCATCGCGCTCAGCATCGTCGTGATCTGCGCGTCCTCAGCCGTGTCGGTGTCCAACGAGCCGCCGTTCTGGATGGTGCTGATCGTCTGTCTGGCCACCTATCCGCTCAGCACCGCGCTCCTCGGCCGGCCCGAACTCGCCCACGCCGGGAGTGGGTTCGTGAGCGAGTGGAGCGTACGGCTGGCGGTGGTGAGCGCGGTCACCGCACTCCTGAGTCTCTTCATCGGCAAGGGCAGGCGCGGACCCCGTACCCGTGCCACCGACTGAGCGGGCGTGGGTCGTCTCGGCGCCGAGCGCCACTACGTCCGGGAGCGGAGGGCCGCTGCTGCGACGCGCGCGACCATCGACGGGCGGAAGAGCAGCGTCGGCGGCTTGGCGAGGTGGGCTACGGAGGCGAAGGCCTTGGCGACGGGCGCGGAGACCTGTGCGGCCAGGGCGACACCGCGAACGTAGCGGTTGACCATGTCGGTTCCGCGCGGCTTGGGGCCGCGGGTCTGGGGGAACGCGAAGTCTCCTCCGGCCGCCAGAGTCCAGGGAACCTCGACCGCCTTGGCTGCCGCGGCGTAATAGGCGGCGGCCGTTCGGGCCTCGCGGGGCCCGAACCGGTCAAGGACCCCGCCCAGGGCGAGTGCCTGGAGGGCGGCGCTGGTCATGCCCTGTCCGTAGACGGGATTGAACGTGCACAGCGCGTCCCCGACCGTGACGAAGCCGACGGGGACGTCCGTCAGCCGCTCGAAGTGCCGTCGTCGGCTTGCCGGGAAGCGATGGAGGGAGATGGCACCCATCGGCTCGGCGCGGGTCACCAGTTCCGCGATCGACGGATCGGGCAGGCTCCTGGCGAAGTCGAGGAACGAGGCGTCGTCGTCGGGCAGGCCGCCCACGTGCAGCGCGTGCAGACCGATGAGCCAGCGATCACCTTCGACGGGCACCGCGTTGGCCCCTCGCGGACTTCCGGGAGGGGAGGCAAGGACGTAAGCAGCCGCTGCCCCACCCACGCGTTCGCCGGGAAGCCGGCCGAACATCCGGCTGGAGTATCCCGCGCCGATCTTCACCTGTGACACGTCGGGCAAGGGTCCTCCCAGGGCCGCCAGCCACCTGTCGGAACGTCCGGACGGACCTGTGCAGTCGGCAACGAGGTCCGCGGCGAGCACCTCACTGTCGGCGGTCCTCACCCCGGTCACCCGGTGTGCGTCACCGGACAGGCCGATCGCCGCGCAACTCGGCCGGATGATCACGTTCGGCAGGCCCAGGACACGTCGACGCAGAGACCACTCGAGAAGCGGCCTTGTGACACTGAGGAAGTGGCACTCGGAGACGGTGTGACGAAAGGGGTGACCGTACTGGAACACCCTCGAGTCGGCGAGGTGGTCCAGACGCACTCCACCGGCTGCGACGAGTTCCGCCGTGACTCCGGGGAACAACTGCTCCAAGGCGCGCTGACCGGTCTCGAGCAGACCGTGGCCGTGCCGCCCCTGGGGGACCGCTGACCGGAACTCCGGCCCGGCGGGGAGGTTGTCACGGTCGACAACCAGTACATGGTCGAATCTCTCCGCCAGCACGCGTGCGGTGCACAGCCCCGCGATACTTGCGCCGATCACCACAGCTCGCCGCTGCTCACTCACTCCAGAGCCTTCCTGTACGTCGTTCGCCGTGAGGCCGCAGCCTGGCTCAGACGGCTTGCTGTTCCCGTGCCGTGCGGTTGTCGGGCGAGACTCTTCGCCTCCGGCGCAGTGGTGACGACTGCCCCGAGCCCGGTGAGCATCAGTGAGAACGAGTGAGCACTGGACCGGCCTGGGGCTCGGCCCCGACGGCGGACAGCATGGGGCGAGCCGACGGAAACGACGGCTCGGGGGAGCACCGCACCGGGTGTGCACCCGGTTTCGGCAGAAGCCTGAAAGGTCGCCGCTGTCATGCGGGTTCATGCACTTTCGCGGTACTCGGACAGCCGAGGTCTCACGCTCGCCCTGCTGACCGCGGCCCAGTTCCTGGTCGTCCTCAACACGTCCATCGTGAACGTGGCGCTGCCCGCCATCGACCGGGATCTGGGCCTCTCGCAGACCGGGCTGACGTGGATCGTCAATGCCTATCTCATAGCCTTCGGAGCGCTGCTGCCGGTGGGTGGACGGCTCGCCGACCTGTTCGGCAGCCGCACCACATTCGTCGCCGGTCTGGTGCTGTTCGTCGGTGGGTCACTCGTGGCGAGTGTTCCTGCCGGAGCCGGGCTGCTCATCGCCGCGCGCGCCGCGCAGGGCGTCGGCGCCGCCGTTCTGTCACCGGCGGCCCTGGCCATCCTGCTGTCCCGGTTCCCGCCGGGGCCGGACCGCGGCAGGGCGCTCGGCATCTGGGGGGCCGCCGCCGCGGCGGGCGGAGCGGCAGGAGTGCTTCTCAGCGGCCTCCTCACGAGCGCCCTGGGGTGGTGGTCGATCTTCGCGGTGAGCGTGGCCGCCGGCGTTCCCGCGCTGCTGTCCGTCCCCTGCCTGATCCCGCGCGACACCGGCAGCCGCGGCGGCCGGCTCGATGTGCCGGGAGCCCTCGCCGTCACCGCCGGTCTCACCCTCCTGGTGTATGGCCTCGGCTCGCGTGACGGGTCCGGTGCGGAAAGGTTCCTCGTCCCGGCGGCAGGGATCGTCCTGCTGCTCTCGCTCGTACCGCTCGAACGTCGCGCGACGGATCCGCTGATCCCGCCCGTTCTGCTCGGCAACCGGTCCGTGGTGGCGGGCAACCTCCTCATGCTGCTGCTGGGCATGGTGTGGGTCGGCACCTTCTTCTTCCTGCCTCTTTACCAGCAGAAGGTACTGAGCTACTCGCCGCTGACCGCAGGCCTCACCCAACTTCCCCTCGCCGGGGCGCTGATGGCCGCCTCGGCGCTGGCCGGACGGCTGCGGTCGACACTCCTTCCCGGTCTCGTCCTGCTCGCCGTAGGGCTGCTCTGGCTGGCACGGCTGCCCCTCGACGGCACGTTCCCCGCCGACCTGCTGGGCCCGAGCATCCTGATCGGTCTCGGTCTGGGCCTCGCCTTCGTGCCGCTGACCGCCCTTGGCGTGAGTGGCGTCGACCCCCGGCACGCGGGAGTGGCGGGTGGGCTCATCAACACCGCACGGCAGGTCGGTGGGGCGCTGGGCCTCGCCATCCTGACCTCCCTCTCTTCGACGGCCGCCGCTGAAAAGGGGCTCGGCCCGGCCGCCCTGGCGCAGGGATACCGCCGTGCTCTCATCGGCGCGGCCGTGATCTCCCTGCTGGCGGCCATCGGAGCCGGCGTCCACGCGCTGCGCGACTCCGGTCGCACGTCGCGGTCGACCGTGAGCACCACTCAGTAAGCCTGCGGACGACTGTGAGGGCGACTCAGCAAGCCCCGTTGCCGGCACACCACTTCACCTCGACAGAAAAGGCAGTCATGAAGCCCTACCTCACGGGTCACTACACACCGCACGTCGATGAGGTCACCGCCCACGACCTCCTCGTGGAAGGACACCTTCCCCCCGAGCTGTCCGGTCGGCTGATACGCAACGGCCACAACCCCAAGCCGGGTGTCACCCCCACCCACTGGTTCAAGGGCAGCGGCATGGTCCACGGCATCCGGCTGCGCGAAGGACGCGCCGAGTGGTACCGCAACCGCTGGGTCCGCACACCGGCGCTGGAGGGAGCGCCGTACATGACGGAGAAGGGCCCCGATCTGACCGCCAGCACCGCCGGTACCCACGTCATCGAGCACGCCGGACGGCTGCTGGCCCTGTGTGAGTCCAACCTTCCCTTCGAGCTGACGCCGGAACTGGAGACGGTCGGCGCCTACGACTTCGACGGCAAGCTCACCACCGTCATGACGGCTCACCCCAAGCAGGACCCGGTCCACGGCGAACTGCACTTCTTCAGCTCCTCGCCGTTCCCGCCGTATCTGACCTACCACGTCTCCTCGGACAAGGGGGAGCTGATCCACAGCGAGGAGGTGCCGGGCGCCAGTGCCTCACTCAAGCACGACTTCGCCATCACCGAGCGGTACGTGGTTTTCGTCGAGGGAACGGTGACCTTCGACCACACCGAGACGTCGGGAATCCCCTATGCCTGGAAGGACGAGCAGCCCGCCCGGATCGGCGTGATGCCGCGCGGGAAGGGTGGAGCCGCGGCGGTCAGGTGGTTCGCCATCGAGCCGGGATCGATGCTGCACGCGGCGAACGCCTATGAGGACGACCGGGGCAGGATCGTGCTGGAGGGCCCCACTGTCGACCGGGACGGCTTCCGCACCTCCTGGAACTGGTGGGTCGGTTCCCCGGAGAGGGGCGCCGTCCCCAACTCCCGGTCCTTCAACCAGCAATGGGTGATCGACCTCGCTTCGGGCACCGTGCACGAGCGGATCGTCGACGACCTGGTCGTGGAGTTCCCCACCATCAACGACGACATGATCGGCCGCGAACACCGCTACCAGTACGCGATCTCCTTCCCTGACGACCGGGGCGTCGGCAACTTCGGTGTCGTCAAGTACGACCGGAGCACCGGAACCCGGCAGATCAGGCACGTCGGTGACGGACAGCTGCCCAGCGAGGCGGTCTTCGTGCCCGCCGGCGGCAGCGACGGGGAGGACGAGGGGTATCTGCTGACGGTGCTCAGCGATCTGCGCGCCGACGCCTCCCAACTGCTCGTTCTGGACGCCACCGACCTTCGTGCCGACCCTGTCGCCACCGTGCACCTGCCCCGCAGGGTGGTGGCCGGCATCCACGGGTCCTGGGTCGCCGACGAACCTGTGAGCACGGCGTGAGTCACTGAGAGGTGAGCTGTCGGCGGAGGCGGGTGACCGCCTCCGCCAGCCCATGGTCCAAGTGCCGGCGGTAGGTACTGAACGGAGTTTTCAGGCGGGCGGCGGCGCCCCGTTGGGTGGTCTGCCGCCCCAGGTACGTGGCGGTGAGGGCATCGTGGTACTTGGCCGTGGTCAGGTCGCCGCGCAGTGACTGCACCACGTACAGGAGGTGTTGCCGCAGAGCTTGCACGCGTTCCCCCGGGGTTTCCCCGGGAACCAGCCGGAGGAGGGGGTTGGCGGCCAGCACGTCCGCGTGGTTCCAAGCCCGGAACAACGCGCGTACGGCCGTGTCCCACTGCTGCTCCGTCAGTTCCTCGCCGGCCGGGCCCCCGTCCGAGGCGGTGAGAGGGGCAGCGGTGTCGGGGTCCATGGCACCGGTCCCGAACAGTACGCGCCGGGACAGCGTTTCCAGCCAGGCTTCGACGGGCAGGGTCCGCCAGTCCTTGACGAAGACCGTGGGGGACCGCCCGTCAGGTGTCCGTCCGGCGTCGACGGTCCCATGGCCGAGAAAGGACATCTCCCTCTCCCAGAACTCCCGGTCGGACAGGACCTGTCCGGACCAGGCGAGGCGGTCCGTGCGCAGCCAGTCGGCGAGCACGGTGAGCCGCATCAGATCGAACGTGGGGCTCGGCCGCTCACCTCCTTCGGCCTGGACCAGGTAGCGGGCCAGGCGCAGAACTCCACCTGTCGGCGTCGGCACGTCCCCGCCGTAGTGGCCCTTGAGCGCGGCCACCACCGGATCGGCGGCGGCGTCCTCAGCGGTGAACCTGTCGCACTCGAGATGGGCGAGGAACCCGAGCAGGGCGCCGGTCGTGGAATTCCGGTAGAGCCTGAACGTCTCCGGCCGGCGGTCGAGCCAGTACTCCAGGCCGTGCAGCGGCTTTCCGCCCTGTACCTGCTGGGCCATCTCCACCACCGCCGACCAGTCCTGTGGACGGTAGGGCGCCTCGTACACCTCTCCGTTGCCCCGCCACGAGTGGTAGGCCATCTCGAACGGCCCGTGGCGCAGCAAGTAGTTCGCCGCGCGAGCGGCCATCAGGACCGAAGGGCCCGAGGCGCTCCGGACCTGCTCGATGGCGTATCCACATACCCTGCGGTGCATCTTCTGGTAGCCGGCGCAGTCCCGCCAGCGCAGATCCGAGTCGAGCGCTTCGCGCACCACGTCGTGCGGGAAGACGCCGCCGGGCCCGGACTCGACGAACGGCAGACCGCGCAGCCAGTCGAAGAGCTTCGCGGCGTGCTCGTCGCCGAAGACGCTCCGCAACAGGTCCTCGGTGGTTGTCATGGCGTGGGCACACACTTCCAGGGCGTGCCGATGCAAGGGCGAAGGGGTGCTGCCGACAAGGTGCCGCAGCAGCGTCCCGACGATGTCCGGAGTCGGTGTCCAGTCCATCGACGAGGACATGCGGCGCGACACGACGGCGGCCGTGAGGCTCAAGGCCAGCGGATGGCGGCCCGCGAAGGAAGCCACCGTTGCGTGGAGCCTCGACGGCACTCCGCGTACTCGGATCAGGTCGAGCGCGTCATCGTGCGCCAGGTCACCCAGCGGCAGCACGTGCAGGGTCTCGTCCCACGCGGGGTCTATGTACCAGTCCGTCGAAGGCGCCTCCCTGCCCGCCACGACCACGGTGGTGTCGTGCGGAAGCGTGGGCAGGAAGCGTTCACGAAGCCATTCCTCCAGCCCCTGGCACCGTTCGAACGTATCGATCAGGAGGACCGAACCTTCGGGTACGGTCCCGACCGCTGCCCGGAACGACGCCGGCGACGGTTCGGTCGTTCTGCCGTCGACCTCGATGACGTGCCGCCCCCTGTCCACGGCCTCGTCGGCCAAGCGTCGGAGCAGAGTGCTCTTTCCCACGCCGCCCGGGCCGTGGAGGTACAGCACCGCCGCCCGGCCCCCATCCCCGACGACGGCGCGGAAGAGCGCCAGTTCGTCCTGCCGACCGACGAACACCCGCTTCCTGCTCCTGGCGAGATGACTGCCGAAGCTCCGCTGTCGTTCGTCGCCGACAGACTCGACGCACGCGGCGAACGTGTCGCTCATGGATTCCCCCTGAACTCTGTCTTTCCCTGTTCCGATCGGCCTGGACCGCCGTGGTGACCCGGCACTCCGGCCGGTGAAGGTGCGCGACCGCACGGGGGCGCAGCCATCGGATCGGCACCTCGTCAGATGGGTGCCGGAGGGTTCAGCCAGAACAACGGCGAAACCGGCAACACGGTTCGAGTGCACCCACAAGGTGCGGCGCGCATGGTGCTGGGCCATCTGAGGATGTGCGCCGACAGCGAGGTCGCCCGCCATGCGGATCGCACCGCGTTCGCCGCAGTTACCCGGCGGCGCACGCGCCGGCCGGACCGGGTCGATGTGCGTCCCTGTTCAAGGCCCCAGCCTTCTCCCTGTATGCCTGGCCTGTTGGCCGTGAGCCGCCGGGACCTGCGTCGGTCCCGGTGCCATCATCGATGAGCGATCGTTGTGTGGAGGTAGGAATGGCGGACGGCAGGCCCAACGCTTTGGCGGCGCGGCTTGTGGCGGCAGAGGAAAGAGCGTTTGTCGGCCGTGAGGCCGAGACGGAGTGTTTTGCTGCGATGCTTCGCGGTGAGCCCGGCTCGCCGGCGGTGCTCTATCTGTATGGAATGGGCGGGGTCGGGAAGACCACGCTGCTGCGGCGTCTGGCGACCAGGGCTCGGGAGGCCGGACGTGTGACGGTGCAGATCGAGGGAAGGCTCGTTGATCCCTCGCCCAGGGGTTTCGAGCAAGCGGCGTCCGGAGCGCTCGGCGATACCAAGAGTGTTCTGCTGGTTGATTCGTTCGAGTACTGCCAGGGCCTCGAGGGGTGGTTGAGGGATCAGTTTCTGCCCACTTTGCCGGCGACGACGCTGGTCGTGGTGGCCGGCCGGCAGCCGCCCAGTGTGCGATGGACATCTGACATCGCATGGTCCGACGCGCTGGCCGTCCTGGAGGTGCGTCCTCTGGATGACGAGCACGCACAGGCCCTGTTGGAACGGCACGATGTCCCAGCCGCGCTGCGCGGGAAGGTCATGTCGTTCGCCGGCGGTCACCCCTTGGCTCTGAGTATGGCCGCGTCGCTGCTCTCCGCCGGGGGTGATACACAGACGGACTGGGCGCCGAGCCCCGACATCATCAGCGAACTCGTCGCCCAGCTGATCGGTGCTCTTCCCACGCAACAGCACCGCACCGCCCTGGAAACCGCCGCGCATGTTCTGACGCTGAACAGGAAACTGTTGGGCGCGGTGATGGGCGACGAGAGTGCCGGGCCCATGTTCGACTGGCTGTGCGGACTGCCGTTCACGGAGTTCGGGCCGCGGGGACTGATCGTCCATGATCTGGTGGCAGAGGTCCTGGACCGCGACTTGCGCTGGCGTGACCCCGAGGGCTATCAGCTGATGCACCACAAGACGGGGCGGTTTCTTCTGAACCGTACGCGAACGGTGCCCGAAGTCGAGGCCGCACAGGCCGTACGCGAGCTGCTGTATCTGCTGCGTCATGGCCCTATGCGCGCATACTTCGAGCGCATCGCGCATGCGGGCAGTGTGTGGGAAAAACATCTTCGTCCCGAGGACCACGACATCGTGCTCAAACTGATCGCGGCGGAGGACGAAGACTCGGCCCGTATCGTGCGCTACTGGCTCGAGAAGCAGCCGGAGGCCTTCTGGCTGTACAGAGACACCCATACGGGCGACCCGATGGGCTTCATGATGTGGCTGCGTCTGACGCGGCGCGATGAGAGCGACCAGGCGGACCCCGTCGTGGCAGCGGCCTGGGATCGTATCGAGAGCCATGCTCCGCTGCGGCCCGGGCAGCACGTGCGCATCTTGCGCTTCTGTGTCCCCGAGCCCGCGCACGAGGGTCTCGTTTTCGTGGAACATCTCGAGCAGCTGCACGTGGTCAAGGACTGGGTGCGGACGACAGGTATGGGCTGGTGCTTCGTCGTCACGCCGCATCCGGAGTACTGGGGAACGCTGATGCACCTCACTGGTCATCGGCAGGTCATTCGCACCACGTTCGACAGTGGGCGCGCCTGGACGGCTTTCGGTATGGACTGGCGTGCCAGTTCACTGGAGTCCTGGTTCGACCGAACGTGGTCACTTGTTCCCCTGGCCGAGGCCCTGGACCCGGCGCAGAGCAGCACCCCGCCGCTGGACCAGCGCACCTTCGCCGCAGCGGTCCGCGTTGCTCTGCGTGACCTGCACTCCTCCGGTCTGCGGGACAATCCACTTCTCACCACCCGGCTCCTGGCTGATCGCGCCAACTGGACGGGCACATACGATGAGCAACTGCGCCACTTGTTGCTCGAGACGGTGGAGGCCCTTCAACAGGACCCCCGTCAGGCCAAGCCGTATCAAGCTCTCAAGGCCACTTACGCGAACCGTCACCGGACCCAGGAGGCCGCGGCGGCCCTCCTGGGTATCCCGTTCAGCACCTACCGACGGCATCTGGCGCAAGGAATCGATCGTGTGGTGGAACTGCTCTGGCAGCAGGAGTTGAGGTTGTCGACTCCGGCGGACGCTTTTCCGCAGCAGGCTGTCGGCAGTCCGGAGTGACGTACGAGGGGTCCGGAGACGTCCGTGGAGTTCGCGGCCTGGAGCGCACGGCCCCAGCAAGCACCTGCCGTGCTGTGCGGTCCGTGCGCCCCGTACGTCGAGGTGGTTCATGAGTCCGGCCGTCCCAGGCGTGTGAGCTGCCGGGACTGTGCCACCAGGCGGCCGGCCGAATCCCACACCTCGGCGTCTTCCTCCATACGGTCGTTGTCAACGAGGCTTGTCGAGTGCTTCAGCCTCAGCCAACCCGGGGCAGGCAGCCTCCTGATGTGCGTGGTGAGTTCCAGCGTCGGTGCCCAGCCCGGAATTCCGAGATCCAGACTGACCGGCGGAAGACAGTCGACGGCGAACAAGAGCATCATCGGGTCCGGCTCACGGTCGTCCAGGAAGCGCAGCCAGCCCTGCACGGCTCCTCGCCCTGAAGGCATCCCTACAGCCCACCCGACACAGTCGGGGTCAAGTCGCAGGTCGACGCGCTGAAGCAGTGGTGATTCCTTGAGAAGTTCCGGCGGCGCCAGGTCGGTCCCCACGCACTTCTCGGGCGGCGGCATGCTCGGAGGAGCCGAGAACACGCGGGCAGGATCGGCCGTGGCCTTGTCGGCGAGATCCCCGAACGTGGCGACCACGCGCACGCGTTCTTGATCGCCCTGCCGGATGAAAGCCATGCCGCTCGAGACGGTACGCCCGTGGCGGAGAATCTCCGTGCGCACAGTCGCAGGGCCGGGCAGTGACCTGGACAGGAAGTGAGCGCTGACGGATATCGGATCACGGTGGCCTGAACCCTGGGCCCCCAGGTCCTCCGAAAGGGCGCGGCCCGCCAAGGCCATCAGCACACCACCATGAATACCCGCACCGAAGCGCCAGTCGTCCCGCAACTCGGCATGATGCAAGGCTGAATCATCGGCTCGAATGAGCGAGGTGGCCTGATCGAATTCCGTCGTGGAGGTCATGCGTTTCTCTTTTGCATAGTGAGGCAGAGGGTGAGCTCGTGGTGCCGCTTCGGGTCCCCCTCCGGTCTGTGGGGAACGCTCAGGCGTGGGAGTCCGGCACCCGCCATTCGAGTACTACGAGGGTCTGGGAAGTCTGGTTCACCGGGAGGGAAACCCGCCGCAGCCGCGATACCGGAATCCTGCTGAACCAGCCTGCCGTCCTCGTCGTAGCGCTGACTGGGAGCGTCGCCAACCGTGGGCGGTTCCCATTCTCCTTTCCGCCTACGGCGGACGCCCGACTCATCCGGGCCTTACTCGAATTGGGGGACCAGTGCGCAGCACCATGCAGGACACCGGACTTCAGATCCGCCGCCTTCTGGAGCACGGATCACGCGTTCACGCGACCAGCAGGATCGTGACGGCGGGGCAGGAGGGGCACTCGACCACCACGTACGCGGAGACGGGCCGTAACGCCGCCCGGCTGGCGGGTGCCCTGCGGGCCATCGGGGTGGGAGAGGGCGACCGGGTGGCCACCTTCATGTGGAACAACCAGCAGCACGTGGAGGCGTATTTCGCCGTGCCGGCGATGGGCGCGGTGATCCACCCGCTGAATGTCCGGCTGTTTCCGGAACAGATCGTGTACACCGCGAACCACGCCGAGGACCAGGTCGTCATCGTCGACCACTCGCTGCTGCCCGTCTTCCTGCCGCTGCTGCCCGGGCTCCGGTCCGTGCGGCACGTCATCGTCAACGGGCCTGCCAACGTGTCCGTCCTGGATGCCCCTGGAGTCGAGGTGCAATCGTACGAGGCATTGCTCCACGGTCAGCCGGACAGCTATGCGTGGCCCGAGGTGGACGAGCGGTCCGCGGCGGCCATGTGCTACACCTCAGGGACCACTGGTGATCCCAAAGGCGTTGTCTACAGTCACCGTTCGATCTATCTGCACTCCATGGCGGCTTCGCTGCCGGATGTCATCGCCCTGTCCCGCGAGGACCTGGCTCTGGCCGTCGTGCCGCAGTTCCATGTACTGGCCTGGAGCCTGCCCTACGGCGCCTTTCTGACCGGCGCTTCGCTGGCCATGCCGGACCGCTTTCTCGCGCCGGAACCCCTGGCCGCGTTCATTGCCGCCGTCCGTCCGACCAAGGGCGTGGGTGTGCCCACGGTGTGGGGAAATCTGCTGCGGTATCTGGAAGCCCATCCGGAGATCGACATTTCCTCCATGGAGGAGATCGTGGCCGGCGGATCGGCGTCACCGGAGTCCATGGTCCGTGCCTACGCCGAGCGGTACGGGATCACACTGATGCAGGGCTGGGGGATGACCGAGACCTCGCCGCTCGGCAGCTTCGCCCGTCCGTCCGCCGCTGCCGGAGTTCAGAAGTCGATCGCGCACCAGACCGGCCAGGGCCGCTTCTGCGCCCAGGTCGAGGCCAGGCTGATCGACGAGCACGGCGACGAACTTCCTTGGGACAACACGTCGGTCGGCGAACTCCAGGTGCGTGGCCCCTGGGTCACCGGCTCCTACTACGGTGAGGACACCGGGACGCAGGACGACAGGTTCAGCGACGGCTGGCTGAGGACAGGAGACATGGGGCGCATCTCCCCCGACGGCTGTCTCACCCTGACCGACCGCATGAAGGACGTCATCAAGTCCGGAGGCGAGTGGATCTCTTCGGTCGAGCTGGAGAACCATCTCGCCGACCACCCCGCCGTTCTGGAGGCCTGCGTCATCGGAGTGCCCGACGACAAGTGGGGCGAACGGCCCCTGGCCTGTGTGGTCCTGGCGGACGGCCCGATCGAGGCCTCGGAACTGAAGAACTTCCTGAACGACCGGATCGCACGCTGGCAGCTGCCCGAACGCTGGGTTTTCCTGCCGTCCATCGCCATGACCTCGACCGGCAAGTACGACAAGAAGGCGCTCCGCGAGCAGTACGCACAGGGGGCCTTGCGGGTCGTCATGGCCTGAGCACCACCCGCGACAGGTCGCAAAGCGCCGACGCCCCTGGGCCTCTGCCCAGGGGCGCACTGAGGGATTCAGGGTGGCGGACGAAACAGGGTGTGATTCCGTCCGCCACCCTGTGACGCCTCGTCCGGTCATCGGAGCGTCCAGATCTGGTTGTCCCTCCCGTTGCATTCCCACAGGACGGCGACCGTTCCGCTCGCGCCCCCGAAAATGTCGACGCACTTCTGTGACTGGTCGGCCAACAGTTGCCTACCGGCGAGGTGGAATCGCTGGCTGAGGCTGCCGTCGCAGCCAGCCAGTTGGATCTTGGTCCGGTCGTCGGTCGCCCCTCCGGCCACGGTCATGCATGCGCCCGACGACCGGATGGTCCCATCCGAGCCGATCCGCCACTGCTGCGCCGTGGAGCCGTCGCACGTGGCTTGGAACAGCTGAATCCCCTCGGTCCCGTCGCCGCTGCTCAGGCACTTGCCCGAGGCGGCGACCACCAGGGCACGGCCTGCCGGGGTGACCGATGAGCCGGATCCGTCCTCCACGGATGTGTCCCCGCCTCCGGGTTCCGGCTCAACCTTCTCCCGCGCGGCCGTGGACGTCGACTGCGAGGGGGTGAGCGCCGTCTGCGAGGGGACGCCGGAAGTCGCGGAGCTCGACGGTGAGGAGACGGGCGAGGACGTCGCGGATGCGGACGCGTCCGCGGACTGCGGCGTGGTGTCGCCGGGCAGGAGCGGGCCGTCCGATGCCGTGGCGCTCGCGCTCTTCTTCTCCGGCGTCGTGGTGACCAGCAAGGCGATCGCGGTCAGTACCGCTGTGGCGACCACTGCGGCGAGCACGACCGGCTTCTTCGAACGGCCTGAGGGTCGCTGTGCCTGCAGGGCCGTAGCGGGCTGCCGGCTTTCTGCGGCAGCCTCGTCAGCGGCTGCGTCGCGCGTTGCGTGCCCCGAGCGCGCCGCCTCCGGCCTCGTCTCCGACTCCGGCTTCGCGGCCTGAGCCGGAGCGTCGCCGGCCACTGCACGGACGGCGGGCGGAACGACAGAGGATCCCACTTCGCCTGCCGGTGTGCGCAGCATGCGCTCGGCGTCCTCGGCCGACAGCCGCTCGGTCGGGTCACTGGCGAGCAGCCCCTGGATCAGCGGGGTGAGCGGCCCGGCGCCTCGCACCTCGGGGACCGGCCCCATGGCAATGGCGTACATCGTCTCCGTCACCGTGTCCCGGAGGAACGGTGAGCGGCCGTCGACCGCTTGGAAGAGCGTCGCGCCCAGCGCCCACAGATCGGCCTCCGGGCCGGGCGTGGCGCCGATGAGGCGCTCGGGGGCGATGAAGTCGACCGACCCCACAAGCTGGCCGGTGCGGGTGAGATGTGAGTTCTCGGAGGCCTGGGCGATACCGAAGTCGGTGAGGACCACCCGTCCGTCCTCGGCGAGCAGCACATTGGCCGGCTTCACGTCCCGGTGCAGGACCCCGGCCCGGTGCGCAGCCCGCAACGCGGCGATCACGCCACGGCCGATCCTGCATACCTCCTCGAGCGGGACTGGGCCGTGCGCCGCGATCAGGTCACCGAGGGTGGTGGAAGGCACGTACTCCATGACGATGATGGGCACGCCCTCGTCGTCCACGACGTCGTGGACGACAACGACATTGGGGTGGCTGATCCGGGCGGCGCTGCGGGCCTCGCGCCGGGCGCGCTCGAAGAGGGTGGCGAGTTCGTCGTCGTCGAGGTGCGGCTGGGGATGGAGCTTCTTGACGGCGACCTGCCGGGCGAGGAGATTGTCGTGGGCGCGCCAGACGGTGGCCATGCCGCCTCGGCCGATCCGGTCGAGGACCCGGTATCGGCCGGCGATCAGCCGTCCTTCGTCGGACACTGTGGTTTCCTTTCCGCTGCTGCAGGGCCGATTCGGCCAAGGACGGCACATACGGTGCAGCCGCGCGGCCGTCCCACCCGTCATGCAAGCAACGGCCGTGTTCCGTACGGGGTTCATCGCTGTGCGTGACAGGCGGCGCGGGGCCGACGCGGGGCAGCGGTCCGGCTTTCCAGGGCCGGTGAGCAGTACTGGGCAGGTGGGTGGGCTTCAAGGTGGGCAGTTGTCTGCGGCAGCGTGAGCAGCACGGCGTCACGCGAGACAGGAGCAGTGCAGATGACCACGACCTGCCCAGGGAGGCAAGGGCATACCGTTGCAAAGGGTGTGCGGCAGGAGGCAGTTGGCCACCGGGCAGCCGAGCAGGGGCGGGCCGCGCACGGCCGACCTTCCGGGGCATGGTCCTTCGGCCTGCTGGGTGCGTTGGAGGTCAACGGGCCCACGGGTCCGGTGGCGCTCGGGCCGCCGCAGCGGCGGGTACTCCTCCTGCGGCTGCTCACCGAGGACGGCTGGCCGGTATCGGTCGAACGTCTCTGCGAAGACCTGTGGGAAGGACGGCCGCCGAGCGCGGCACTGTCCTCCCTGCGCGCCCACATCAGCAGGCTCCGCTCTGCGCTGGCGGTGTTCCCGGAGTCCGGGACCGGCATGCTCACCTACACCGCGGCGGGCTACGCGCTGCACGTCACTCGTGAGCAGCGGGACGCCGGGCTGTTCGAGGACGCCGTCCAGTACGCCCATGAGCTCGCGAGGGAAAGGAAGTGGGCCCAGGCACGCGCGGAGACGGAGAAAGCACTCTCTCTGTGGCGCGGCCGGCCGTACGCCGACGCGGACGGAAGACTCTTCGTGCAGCGCGAGACGAACCGGCTCTCGGAGCTTCGATGGTCCGCCAGGGAACTTCAGGCCGGTCTGCTGCTGGAGGAAGGAGAGATCACGCGGTCCCTTGCGGTCGCCGAGGAGATCGTCAGCGGGAATCCGCTGCGCGAGGCGTCCTGGGCCGTGCTGCTCCGTGGTCTCTATCTGGCAGGGCGTGCGGGCGAGGCGCTACGTCGTTTCGAGGCCGTCCGCCGTCTGCTCGCAGAGGATCTCGGCACGGATCCTGGGCCCGCGTTGCAACGGGTGCACATGGCCGTCCTCCGGCATGACACCGGTGCCCTGCAGCCCGCCGCACGGGCGAGTGTGCGCCTCGCTCCGGCGTCCGACGTGACGGACCGGACCGCTTCCCCCGGCCGGGTACGCCTGGCCGGACGCGAGGCCGAACTGACCCGGCTGACCGGGTTGCTGTCCGCCGCACGCGCCGGCAGCACCAGGTGGGCGGTGGTGTCGGGACGAGCGGGTACCGGCAAGACACGTCTGCTGGAGGCGCTCGGTGCCGAGGCCGAGCAGCGCGGGTTCGAGGTGCGGTGGGTCCGCCACCCGAAGAAGCGCCAAGCCCCGCTCGCGGCAGGGAGAACCCCGGTCACGCGGAGCCTGGGGTGCCTTGCCGCAGACGAGGGCGGGCACCAGAACCTGCCCGGGAGCGAGCACGGCAAGCCGGATACGAACGAGGTCGAGGGCAGCCGCCCCGTACTCTGCCTGATCGACGATGTTCAGGGCGCCACCCCGGTGGTCATGAACGAACTCGCCTCCCGTGCCGCACTCGTACGGGACAGGCCGTTGCTCGTCGTGTGCGCCGTGAACCCCGGCGACGAACCCGGCACCGAGGAACTGCTGGCGACTCTTGCCCGGTGCGACGCGGAACGCTTCGAACTGCAGCCACTGACCCCCGAGGACATCGCCGGGCTGCTCCGGTCGAACGGGGATACCGGCGGCGCCGGTGCCGCCGTCGACGATCCGCGGTCGGAAGCAGCCGCGTTGCATCAGTTGACCGGTGGCAACGCGTTCTTCCTCGCCGAACTGCTGCGTCTGCCCGCGGCTCGGCGCGCGGGCCCGCGGCTCACGATCCCGGCCGCCGTGACCTCCGTTGTCCGGGCCCGGCTGCGGGCGCTCGCTCCGGAAGTGCGGCAGGTGCTGGAGATCGCCGCCGTGACCGGAGAGGAGCTGGACGTGCCGGAACTGGCGGTGATGGCCTCGCTTCCGAGGGCAGCCGTACTTTCCGGCCTGGACGTCGCCGTGGAGGTGGGTCTTGTGACGTGGTCCGCCGGCGGCACACCGCGGGAGCCCGGGGCGTACCGCTTCTCCTGCGGGCTGGTCCGTGAGGTGCTGAGGGCGGGCCTGAGCCGCGCGCGCAGCCACGAGGTGCACGCGACGGTGTACCGGGTGCTGGCCGCCCGGCCCGGGAGCAGCGTCGAAGCCGTCGCCGAGCATGCCGTCGCGGCGGGGCCACTCGTCGATGAGCGCGATCTTTCCCAGGCCGCACTGCAGGCCGGCTACGCGTGCCTGAAGCGGAATGACGTGGACGAGGCCCGTGAGTGGCTGGCCCGTGCTCTCGCGGGCCCTGCGTCCGGGCGCGGAAGGAGCACGGGGGAGTGGCAGAGGAGCGGTGCCACGAGGCGCTCTCGGGGCGGGTCCGACGGCGCTGCCACCGGGGAGAACAACGTTGTCCACCTGCCGGTGCGACGTGCCTGAACACCGGGCCCCGTAGCGGCGGTCGGAACGGCAGCGCAGGAGTCTCCCGCTGCCTCCGGCACGGCTGCGTGGTGGGCAGGACCCGCCCTCGGAGCGGCGCCGGAGAAGTTGCCTCGCGGCCAACCCGTCGGTGCTGGATCAGCGCCGACGGGTTGGCATGACGCTACGGCTTGACGATCTGCCCGTAGGCCACCACGGCCATCGCGAACTGGCCGGAGGCGTTGGGATGCGCGGCCAGGGTGTTGGCGGCGGGTGTCAGGGACTCGAACCAGCGTCGCTCGCGGGGCTGGCACATGTCGTGTCCGACGGTCGGCGTGTAGGTGTCCGCGAAGGACATACCGACGCCGCCGGCCACCGCCTGGCGTTCCAGCGCCCGGTTGACCTTCTTCGTCATGTCGCGGAGGAAGGCGAAGTCACCCTGGGCGAACGGCACTTCCGGGCAGCGGACTCCGTTGTCCGGGAACAGCGCGGGGTAACCGACGACGATCACCTTGGCGTCCGGGCTGCGTCGTCTGACGTCCTTGAGCACCTCGCGGATGCGACCCTCCATGGTGTTGATGCGCTCGCCCAGTACGTCCTTGCCGCCCGGCCTGTAGGACTCCTTGCAGGGGCTGCCATCCGGATCGGATGCTGCGACGCTCCAGCACTTGGCGAGTATTTCCGTGAAGCCGACGTCGTTGCCGCCCAAAGTCAGCGTGACGAGCTTGGTGTTGGCGGTGAGGGCATTGGCCTGGGGAGGCTTGGTGCCCTGGTGGTTCCAGATGCTGCGGGTGGTCGCACCGCTGCAGGTGACATCCTTGAAAGCGCGGTTCAGCCCCTTGACCGCGTCCGTCCCGGCGATGAGGCCGGCGTAGCTGCCGGTGGTGCGGTCGCACTCCTCGTCCTTCACCCCGGCCAGCCCGGCACCCGAGGCGTAGGAGTCACCGAGCGCGACGTAGTTCGGGCCGTCGGCCGAGGTGATCGCCGCGTTCTGGGCCGTCGCGGTGGGCGCGCACAGGGAGAGCAGAGCGGCCGAGGCGACGGCGGCTCCTGCGACCGCACGGCACTTCCGTACCGGCCTGCTCGGGGAATGCGTCATTCCGAAATCTTCCACAACGCCTCTGCTTTCTCGTCGAACGGGATGGAGGGACGCGGCGCCTCGTAGGCCGGCCGCGGATGCTCCCGAAGTGGCTCAACGAGGAGTGCGAGGCATCGGTTCACCGTGCGTCACGATGCGCTCCAGCGGCTGAAAGCCGGTCACTTCAACCTTGTGGTGGCCGGGCGGCGCCACCTGCGCGCCCGCGGCAATCCGACGACAAGCTCCGGCCAAGCCCTGTCCACGAGCGTGATCACGCCACGCACAGCGTGGAGACGCGACAGCCACATCTTCGATCACAAGGACTCCGAGACATGAGGTGCACCACGGATGCCGTCGGCTCTTCCGCCGAGCCGCGCTCATCACTGCCGCAGCCGGCACCCGAGGGCTCCGACTGCGAGACATTCGTCCGGGAACTGTACGAACGGCACGGCACCGATCTGCTGCGGTACGCCTCCCGGCTCCTGGGAGGCGACTGGCACCAGGCGGAGGACATCGTCCAGGAGGCGGCAGCCAGGGCGTGGAACCATGCGAAGGTCCTGCGGAACGCGCACGAAGCCCGCCCCTGGGTCTTCACCGTCGTACGCAACCTGGTGATCGATCACCACCGGGCACGGCAGATACGCCCGACGGAGGTGCCGGCGGTGGAGCGCCCGGAGATCCCGGTGGCCGACCAGATCGACCGGCTGCTCACCGCACAGGTGGTCACCCACGCCCTGCGGGAACTGAGCACGCAGCACAAGGAGGTCATCAGGCTCATGCACTACTCCAGATACAGCGTGGCCGATGCCGCGAAGCACCTGGGGGTCCCTCCGGGTACGGTGAAATCCCGTTCGTACTACGCCATCAGGGCGCTCAGGAGTGCCCTGGTGAACCGCGGCGTCCTGGATGCCGCCGCCTGACGGACCGGCTGCGTCACCGGGTCGCGCAGCGCCTCGCCCCACTGCTTCCTAAGCCGACCGGTGCCCGTCACCGTCCGCTCCGTGGATCTCCAGTCGCCACAGCGCGTCACAGACCCGCTCGACCCCACTCACCAGATGCCTGCGGTACGTACCGAACGGCAGCCCCAGCCGTGCCGCGGCCGCTTCCTGTGTGGTCCTGCCCCGCAGGTAGGTGGTCGCCACCGCACGGTGGTACTTCTCGCCGCTCCGCTCCTTGTGCAGCGCTTGTACGGCCTGGGCCAGCACGTCCTGCAGTGAGACCCCGTGCTCGACGGTCAGCCTGCTGCGTGCCAGCGGGTTCACCGCGAGCTTCTCCGGCCGCCCCAGAGCGCGGAGCGCGTCGCGTACGGCGGCGTCGAACTCAGGCCGGGACAGCACGGTGAGTTCGGTGGGTCTGGTCGGGGCCGGGGCCTCATCGGGCGTGCCGGGTACGCCGGGTACGTGCGCCAGCATCAGACGGGTCTTCTGCTCCGCCCACGTCCAGACGGGCTGCGCCCGCCAGTCCCAGGCGAACACCATGTACCTGACTTCGCCGACCTGAGGCCGGTCGACGGTCGTGTCGAAGCCGAGGCTCGTCAGGTAGGGATGCCAGAACTCCACGGCTCTGATGGCTATGTACGACCACCCCAGGCGCGGCCCGGCGCGGGCGACCTCGGCAACGAACCGCCACTGATGGAGGTCTTCGACCGGCGACACCTTCGGGTAGCCCGGCGACGTCACGTGGAAGCGGGACACGGCCATGTGCTCGCCGTCCCGGAGCGGGGCGGTGCCGCGGGCGTGCTTCCAGGCCGCCGCGATCACCGGGTCGACATCCTCGCCGTACGGCTCGGTGAGCCGCAGCCAGGCCGAGAATCCCACGCTTTCACCGCTCCGCGTGGACCGGTACACGCGGAAGGCCTCCGGCTGCCGACCCAACCAGAAACGGACCAGCTCAGCCGACTCCGCCCCTTCGACTTCGGCCGCCAGTGCGATGACCAGGGGGTGGTCCGCCGGTTCGCACGGGAGCAGCACCAACTCACCCTCACCACGCCAGCTGTTGAAGTCGGACATGTAGCGGTCGGTCCGGTACAGGTACATGAACTCGCCCACGGCGGGCAGCATCCCGCTCTCCGGAACCGTCCGTATCCGATCGAACAGGTGGCGGCGGAGCCGACTGTGCAGCTCCGCGAACCCTTCGGGATCACGCCAGCGCAGGTCCGCCTCCAACGCCGCGCGGACCACGTCGTGCGGGAACAGGCCGCTCCGGGCGGACTCGACGAAGGGCAGACCGCGCAGCCAGGCGAACGTCGACGCCGCGGCGTCTCCGAGCACGGCGCGCAGCAGTGTCTCCGTGGTCACGTACGCGTGAGCGCACACCTCCAGCGCCCGCCGGTGCGTCGGCGAGGGCACCTCGCCGATCAGCTGCGGCAACAGCGTCTCGACCACATCCCGGCTGGGCTCCCAGTCCGCGGTGCTCTCTTCGTCCTGGATCGCCACGGCGGCCGCGAGCGCGAGGCCGAGGGGGTGGCCACCGGTGAAGGCCAACAGCGCGTCGTGCGTCCGCCGCGGCACTCCACGGGCGTCCAGGAACGCCGCGGCTTCGTCCGGGGTCAGGTTGCGCAGCGCGACGGTCCGCATCAGCCCCGCCCAGCCGGGATCGTAGGTCCACCCCGCGTCCGGCGCCTGGCGTCCCGCGATGACGACCAGCGCCCCTACCGGCAGCCGCGTCAGGAACCTGTCCCGCAGCCAGCCCTCCAGCCCCTGACAGCGCTCGAAGGTGTCGATGAGCAGGACGACCCGGTCGCCGGTGAGTACCGCGTCGGCCTCCGTCTCGAAGGCCTCGGGCGTGGGCTCGATGATCCGCCCGTCGACCTCCAGTACGTCCCGCCCCGCCGCCCGCGCCTCGGCGGCGAAGCGGCGCAGCAGCATCGACTTGCCGATGCCGCCGGGGCCGTGCAGGTAGAGCACGGCGAGACCCTTCGCGTCACCGGCCAAAGCGGAGCGGAAGATGCCCAGTTCGGCCGCCCGCCCTGCGAAGACACGGTCTCGTGCCTCTTGTAACCGGGCGCCTATACAGCCGGCTTCTCCGCTACTCATCAAGGACACTCTCGGTTCGTCGCCGTGCGGATGACGCAGACGTCTGGATCACCAATGTTCGAAAGATCTTCGCATGTGATCCCGCCGGGCCCGGGTGAGTGCGCGCCATGTGGCTGAATGAGGCTGTCCGTCGGGGCAGTCACGTGTCGCCGGGCGATGCGTCAGCGCCGTTCATGGAGCGTGCGGACGAGGGAGATGACGCGGGTCTTCGCCGCGGCGGGGGCCGTGAAGGAGGTCAGGTTGACCGGCGGGGTGAAGCGCTGCACCGTGACCGACTGAGGCGCGGTGAAGGCGCGCAGGCCGTCCGCGCCGTGGATGCGTCCGAAGCCGGAGTCTCCGGAACCCCCGAAGGGGAGGGCGGGCACTGCGGCGAAACCCAGGACCGAGTTGACGGAGACGGCGCCGGCGCGCAGCTGGGAGGCCACCACAGCGCCGGCACGCCGACGGCGGGTGAAGACCGAGGCTCCGAGCGCGTACCGTGACGCGTTGGCGCGCCGCACCGCCTCGGACAGGTCGGCGACGGAATTGATCGCGACGGTCGGCCCGAAGGTCTCCTCCGTCATGGCCGCCGAGTGCTCCGGGACGTCGACCAGGACGACTGGACCGACGCCCTCCGCCGACACCGGCTCCCCACCGCCCAGCACGGCCCGCGCTCCGGCTCCCACCGCCTCCTTGACGTGCCGCTCCACCACGGCCGCCTGACCCGGCATGGTCATCGGGCCGTACGCCGCGTCGGGTCCCGCCCCGGGGTGAAGTGCGCCCGCCCGCTCAACGACCTTGTCGCACAGGGCCTGGTGCACCTCCCGCACGGCATAGACCCGCTCGACACCCGCGCAGGTCTGGCCGGCATTGGCCATCGCGCCCCACACGATGGCGTCGGCGGCGGCGTCGAGGTCCGCGTCGGCGGCGACGATCACGGCGTCCTTGCCCCCGCACTCGGCGAGCAACGGCGTGAGCGACTCGGCGCACACGGCCATCACCTTCCGCGCGGTTCCCGGCGAGCCGGTGAAGGCGACCTTGTCCACGCGGGACCGGGCCAGTGCCTCGCCCGTCGCGGCCGCACCGGTGACAGTGGTGAACAGACCGGCGTACTCGGGCACGGCCGCGTCGAAGAGTTCGGCCAGGAGTACGCCGGTGCCCGGCGTGTACTCGGACGGCTTGAACACCACGGCGTTGCCGGCCGCGAGGGCGTAACCGATGGATCCCACGGGTGTGAAGACGGGGTAGTTCCACGGCCCGATCACACCGATGACACCGAGCGGACGGTGGACGACCGTCGCCCCCTGGTTGACGGCCAGCAGCCCCGTACGGATCCGGCGCCGGCGCAGCACCCGGCCGGCGTTGCGCGCGGCCCAGGACAGATGCTCCAGAGCCAGGATCATCTCCAGCTCGGCGTCCCCCCGCAGCTTGCCCGTCTCCGCGGACACGGTCGCCACGACGGTGTCCATGGAGGACGCCAACCGCCGTTTCCACCGCAGCAGATGCTCGCGGCGCCGCGCCGCCGGCAGCGCCGCCCAGCGAGCCGCGGCCCTCCGCGCCCGGTGCACGGCCTCGGCGATCTGCTCCGGCCCCTCGACCGGGTACTCGGCGAGCGGCTTCCCGGTGACCGGGGAGTACGAGGTGAACCTGGCGGTGGGAAGGGTCGTGTCCGTCATCGGTGCTCCTGGTGTGGGTTTTCGCCCCTGAGCGGGGCGACCGGCTTGGCCGGCCCGCCCCTCGCGCCGCGTACTACGGCGACTTCGGTGGGCGGGTTCACCCCCACGGGTTGGGCGGGTTCACCCTCACGGGTAAGGAGGCAGCTCACCGCGTGGCGCGGTGCGGCCGAGACATCTCCTGTGCGCCGCCGCCGAACGCCATCGAGGAGAACGCCGAGCGCTCCTTCACCGACGAGCCCGGCTGCCGCTCCTTCGACGTCGTCTGCGACCTGGCGGACGTGCGCCAAGCCCACGCCCGCTGAGCCGAACCTGCTCATCCACCCCGACGAGGTCGAACGCTTCGACCGCGGTGGCGGTGTGGCCACCCTCCCCTATGTCGGCAAGTGGAACTCCGAGAAGGCCGTCATCACCACCGGCCAGACCGTCTTCCGGCCCGGCACCGGCCTGCCCCTGCTCAGTCACCACGTCGAGGAGTCGGTCCTGATCCTGGAAGGTGAGGCGACCGCGGAGATCGACGGCGATTTCTTCGACCTGCAGGCCGGCCAGGCCACCTGGGTGCCGGCGGGCGTTCCGCACCGGTTCTTCAACCGGGGGGAGGGCGTCATGCGGATCTGCTGGGTGTACGGCGTCCGGGACGTCACCCGCACCGTCACCGCCACCGGCGAGACCTTCGAGCACCTCTCCGAGTACGACAAGGGCGGGGCACCCACCGCATGAGCGGCACCATGGCTGCCCTGCGGCGGCACCGAGCGCGGCGGCCATGACCGCGAACAGGCCGCCGCCTCGTACGCCGCGGCGGCTTCGTCGCGGAGGCCGGGAGCTACGATGGCCCGCGCGCCGTCCCTCCCGGTTTCCGGCGTCAGGCAATCCGATCGTTCCGGTGGTCTGGTGGACGCGGTGGACCTGTCCAGGGGAGGGTGGCCGGCTCCGGGTCCTGCCCGTACGACCCGGACGAGAGGGGATGCTGAAAATGGCCACGCAGGCCGACGCCGCCGCACAGCCGCGCGCACCCTTGAGCAGGGAGCGGGTTCTGAGCACCGCCGTCGCCCTGGCCGACGAAGGCGGGGTCGACGCGCTCAGTATGCGCAAGATCGCGCAGGCGCTCGGTGTCGTGCCCATGGCGCTGTACAAGCACGTGGCCAACAAGAACGAACTGCTGGACGGCATGATCGACGTCCTCGTCGGCGAGATCGACCCGCCGGCCGGCGACGCCGACTGGAAGACCGTCATCCGTCGGCGGGTGCTGTCGGCCCGCCGCATGCTGCTGCGCCACCCGTGGGCGTCCGAGGTCATCGAGTCGCGGACCAAGGCGCGGGCCACCCCGACCCCCGCGGTGATGGAGTACCTGGACTCGATGATCGGGATCTTCCGGGCCGGGGGATTCTCGGTCGACCTGGTCCATCACGCGATGCACGTCATGGGCAGCCGCCTGCTGGGCTTCTCCCAGGAGTTGTTCGAGGACGCTTCCGGCCGCGAGCCGGATCCGGACGCGCTGCCGCCCGAGGAGATGGCCGCCCGCTACCCCCACATCACCGAACTGGCCATGGCGGTCGCCCACGACGAGGAGTCCGTCGTCGGCTCGGGCTGTGACGACCAGTTCGAGTTCGAGTTCGCCCTGGACCTGACGCTGGACGGCCTCGAGCGGCTCCTGGGCACGACCTGACCCATCGGTGAAGGGCCCGGCGGCAGCTGCCCGTCCGTGCTGATTCCTGCTCGCACGTCTCACGGTCGCATCCGCGCCCCTTGACGGGTGTACGGCGTACACCTATGGTCCGATCCATGGGCGGTGTACGCCGTACACCTCCAACGGTCGACGACGAGGTGGTGGGGGAGACCCGATGAAGGCGATCATTCAGGAGCGGTTCGGCCCACCGGACATCCTGCGGCTGGCGGACACCGACCGGCCCGAGGCCGGGGCCGGCCAGGTGCTGGTGCGGATACGCGCCGCCGCGCTCAACCCCTACGACTGGCACATGATGCGCGGCGACCCGTTCGTGGCGCGGCTGACGGGAGGCATGGGGCTGACCAGGCCGAAGTCCCGCGTGGCCGGGATCGACGCAGCCGGACAGGTGGAGGCGGTCGGCGCCGACGTGCGCGGGCTCCGGCCCGGCGACGAGGTGATGGGCTTCTGCCCGGGCTCCTTCGCCGAGTACGCGTGCACCACCGCGGACCTGCTGGTGCCCAAGCCGGCGAGCCTGACCTTCGAGCAGGCCGCGGCCGTGCCGGTGGGGGCGGTGACCGCCCTGCGCGGCATCCGGACCGTGGGCCGGGCGCAGGCCGGGCAGCGGGTGCTGGTCAACGGGGCCGCCGGTGGCGTGGGCACGTTCGCCGTGCAGATCGCCGCGGCCCTGGGCGCGGAGGTCACCGGGGTGTGCAGCGCTCGCAACATCGAGCTGGTGCGCTCGCTGGGCGCCGAGCATGTCGTCGACTACACCCGGGAGGACTTCACCGACGGCAGGGTGCGCTACGACCTGATCCTGGACAACGTGGGCAACCGCCCGCTGAGCCGGCTGCGCCGGGCGCTCACCCCGACAGGGACTCTGGTGGCCAACGGTGGCGGCTCACCCGGCCGTGTGTTCGGGGCGATGGGCTCCATGCTGCGACTGATCGTGGTCGACGCGTTCGTTCGGCAGCGGCTCCGCGTGATCCTCCCGACGGTCCCGGCCGGGCCGACCCACCAGGACCTGCTCGCCGTCACCGCGCTCATCGAGGCCGGCGAGCTCACCCCGGTGGTCGACCGGACCTACCCCCTGAGCGACGTGGCCGAGGGCGTGCGCCATGTGGAGCAGGGGCACGCCCGTGGCAAGGCCGTGGTCGCCGTGCCATGAGCACGGGCCGTTCCTGTGAAGAGCAACGGTGACACACCGTCGGAAGACGATCGCCGTCGTACGGATCGGCGATCCGTACGACGGCGATGTCCTGTCGGTCCCGGGACCGTACCGGGGCCGACACGTCGGAGGAGGGCGAGGGACTGCCGCCGCCGCGCGGACTGGGATCCGCGGGGCGGCGGCGCCGGCCGACCCTCGGGACCGCGGTGGGTCCGGCAGGTCAGGGGTGGCTGGTCAGATACCCGCCCATGGAGGTGAAGTACTCGGTCGCGGTCAACTCCCGGCCGTCCTCGGTCCGTACGCGCGTGATGGCGAGGCCGTGGTTGCGGCCGGTGCGCGCGTCGGCTCCGGCGACGATCACCACGCCGTCGCCCTCGCGGTAGAAGATGCGGCCGGGAGTGCCGCCGTACCGGCCCTGGGACACGACCGCCCCCAGGATCTCGAGGCGCTTGCCCTTGTGGAAGGTGAAGGCGCTGGGGTACGGCTCGGACTGGGCGCGGACCAGGCGCTGGAGGTCCTCCGCCGGCCAGGTCCAGTCGATGCGGCTGTCCTCGATGGACCGCTTGTGGAAGAAGCTCGCCCGGGACCGGTCCTGCCGGGTGAACTCCGTCTGCCCGGAGGCGATGAGGTCGAGTGCGCCGATGGTGACCGGGGCGATGAGGTCGACGGTCTTGTGGAAGAGATCGGTGGCGGTGTCCGTCGGTCCGACCGCGACCGCCTCCTGCCGGACGATGTCGCCGGCGTCGAGTTCGTCGTTCATCATGTGCGCGGTGACGCCCACTTCGGGCTCGCCGTTGATGAGGGCCCAGATCAGCGGGGAGAAGCCGGCGTACTTCGGCAGCAGGGAGTCGTGCACGTTCAGCGTGCCGTGGCGCGGCAGGCCGAAGATGCGCGGGGGAATCCACGTACGCCAGTTGTTGGCCACGATGATGTCCGGGTCGGCCTCCTTGAGGCGCTCGAACAACTCGTCGTCGTCAGGGCGGTTGCGGATCAGCACCGGGACGCCGTGCTCTTCGGCGAGGTCGGCGACGGAGTCGCTCCAGATCTTCTCGTACGCGTGCTCGCTCTTGGGGTGCGTCACGACCAGTACCACGTCGTGCTCGGAGTCCAGGAGGGCTCGCAGGGTGCGGTGCCCCCAGGTCTGGTAGCCGAACATGACGACCCGCATGGGGTTCCTCCTCGCAGCAGGGATTGGCCGTGGTCAGTAAAGCAAGGCTTACCTAAGTGGTCAACGGGGCTTGTTCGGGGGCGCGTTGACGACCGCACCTGCTCCCGGCTGTCCGGTTTGTCTATGGACAGCTTCATGAGATGAGCTTAGCCTTACCTAAGTTTTGGGTCGCGGCTCTTCGGCGTGCCCAACTTCCGTACTTCCCGATGCACGACCAACGGCTGCCTGCCCCACCTGGCGGCTGCCTCGCACGATGGGAGTGACATGGCACAGGCTCGTCCTGGCGACGCCCCTTTGATCCACGACCTCATAGGCATCGGCTTCGGTCCGTCCAACGTGGCCATGGCGATCGCGCTCAGCGAGCACAACGCACGCGTCGGCAGGGAGGAAGCGGTCACCGCTCACTTCTTCGAGCAGCAGCCGCGCTTCGGCTGGCACCGAGGCATGCTCATCGACGACGCGACCATGCAGGTGTCCTTCCTCAAGGACCTGGTGACGCTCCGGAACCCCGCCAGCGAGTACAGCTTCCTGTGCTACCTCCAGAGCAAGGGACGGCTGATCGACTTCATCAACCACAAGAACCTCTTCCCGCTGCGGGTGGAGTTCCACGACTACTTCGAGTGGGCCGCCGACAAGGTCGACGACATGGTCTCCTACGGCCACGAGGTCGTCGGCGTCATGCCTGTCGTGCGCGACGGTGCCGTGGAGTACCTGGACGTGACCGTCCGGTCGGGGGAGGGGCTCGCCGTCCACCGGGCGCGCAACCTCGTGATCGGCACCGGCCTGCGTCCCCTCATGCCGGAGGGTGTGGAGCGCACCGACCGCGTCTGGCACAACTCCGAACTGCTGGCGAAGGTCGACGGACTGGAGGGCACCTCACCCTCCCGGTTCATCGTCGTGGGCGCCGGACAGAGCGCCGCCGAGAACGTCGCCTACCTCCACCGCCGCTTCCCCCGGGCCGAGGTCTGCGCCGTCTTCTCCCGCTACGGCTACAGCCCCGCCGACGACAGCAGCTTCGCCAACCGGATCTTCGACCCCGCGGCCGTCGACGAGTTCTTCACCGCGCCGGAGAACGTCAAGCGCCGGCTGATGGACTACCACGGCAACACCAACTACTCCGTGGTGGACATCGACCTGATCGACGACCTGTACCGGCAGATGTACCAGGAGAAGGTCGTCGGCACCGAGCGCCTGCGCTTCCTCAACGTGTCCCGGCTCACCGGCGTCAAGGACACGCCGGACAAGGTCCGGGCCACCGTCACGTCCCTCGTCACCGGCGAGGAGACCCTCCTGGACGCGGACGTCGTGGTCTTCGCCACCGGCTACAGCCCCGCCGACCCTGTCGGTCTGCTCGGCGAGGTCGCGGACCGCTGCCTCCGCGACGACGAGGGCCGCGTCCGCGTCGAGCGCGACTACCGCATCGCGACGGACCCCGACCTGCGCTGCGGCATCTACCTGCAGGGCGGCACGGAGCACACGCACGGCATCACGTCGTCTCTGCTGTCCAACACCGCCATCAGGGTGGGTGAGATCCTGGACTCGCTCCTCGACCGGGGCCTCGAGCCGGCTTCCGGAAAGGCCCGGACGGTCGCCGACGGAACCGGCAGCACCGCGCGTTAGCTCCGCTGGTGAGGCCGTACTACGTCAAAGGGATAACGTACGTCGACATGGGCACGACTGCAGTTGAGCGCCCCGCGTCCGAGGCCACAACACAGGCCCGTCGGCGGCGAGTTGTGGGTTTGGGCACACTTGTGGTGATCCTCGTGATCGCGGGGGCGGTGTCGTTGGCTGTCGGTGCGCGCGCGTTGAGTCCCGCCGAGGTGTGGCGCGGGCTGTTCGCGGCGCCGGACTCCGACCAACGGCTCACCGAGATCAGGCTCATCGTGCAGACCGTGCGGGTTCCCCGGACGGTGCTCGGGATCGTGGCGGGCATCGCCCTGGGGGTCGGCGGGGCGCTGATCCAGGGGTACACCCGCAACCCGATCGCCGACACGGGCCTGCTGGGGGTGAACTCCGGCGCCTCGTTCGCCGTGGTGTCGGTGATCGCCGTGTTCGGGTTCTCCAACCCGTTCCAGTACGTCTGGTTCGCCTTCCTGGGCGCGGCGGTCGCCGGTGTCGTCGTGTTCGGACTGGCGAGCATCGGCCGCGGGGCCGGCAACCCGCTGACGCTCGCCCTGGCCGGGCAGGGGGTCACGGTGTTCCTCGCGGCGATGACCACGGCGGTCTCGCTGTCGGACAAGGCGGCGCTGAACGCGCTGCGGTTCTGGAACGCGGGCTCGCTGGTCGGTGTCGGGTTCGACGTCATCTGGCCGGTGACCGCGTTCATCGCGGCCGGGTTGGTGCTGGCACTGATCACGCTGCCCTCCCTCAACCTGCTCAATCTCGGTGACGACGTGGCGCGGGCGCTCGGGGTGAACATCGCGCTGAGCCGGACCATCGGCATCACCGCCATCACCCTGCTGGCCGGCGCGGCGACGGCGGCGTGCGGCCCCATCGCGTTCCTCGGGCTCATGGTGGCCCACGTGGCCCGCTATCTGACCGGCCCGGACTATCGCTGGCTGGTGCCGTACGCGGGTCTGCTCGGCGCCATCGTCCTCCTCGTCTGCGACATCGTGGGGCGTCTGGTGGTGCGGCCGGGCGAGTTGGACGCGGGTGTCCTCGTCGCTCTCCTCGGCGCCCCGTTCTTCGCGGCTCTGGTGTGGCGCGGAAAGTTCAAGAAGGCATGAACACAACAGAGTTGAAGCCGTCGGTGGCGCCGGGCGTGCGGCTCGGCCCCGTGTCGTTCGTATGGCGGCCCTGGGTCGTCCTCGTCACGCTGCTGCTGGCGGCGGCGACCTTCCTGGTGTTCTGCCTGTCCATCGGCGTCGGGGACTTCCCCATCGGCCTGCCCCAGGTGATCGCCACGATCTTCGGCCGGGGCGAGCAGGTCGACGAGTTCGTGATCATGGACCTGCGGATGCCGCGTGCTCTGGCCGGCCTCGTCGTGGGGATCGCGCTGGGAGTGTCCGGGGCGATCACACAGTCCATCGCGCGCAATCCGCTGGCCAGTCCGGACGTTCTGGGGATCACCGGGGGCGCCAGCGCGGTCGCGGTGTCCCTGGTGACCGTGTCGGGCGGGACCACCGCGGCGATCGTCGACTCCGTGGGTCTGTCCGCGGCGGCGCTGGCGGGCGGTCTCGGCACGGGTCTGCTGGTGTACTTCCTGGCCTGGCGGCGCGGGGTCGACGGCTTCCGGCTCATCCTCATCGGCATCTCGGTGAGTGCCGTGATGGAGGCGATCACGACCTGGCTGCTGGCCACGGCCGACATCAGGGATGTGGCCCTGGCGCAGGCGTGGTTGGTCGGCTCGCTGGACAACCGGGGGTGGGACGAGGTCCGGGTGGCGCTCTGGGGCACGCTCGTCCTCCTGGTCGTCGTGTGCTGTGTCGCGTTCCAGTTCAAGCCGATGCACTTCGGCGACGAGGTCGCCGCGGGCCTGGGCGTCCGGTACTCGATGGTGCGGGCGGTCCTGCTGTTGTGCGCGGTCCTGCTGGCCGGTGTGGCGGTGAGCGCGGCCGGCCCGGTCCCGTTCGTCGCGCTGGTGGCGCCGCAGGTGGCGATGCGGCTGACGAGGTATCCGACGCCGCCGATGGTGGCCTCCGGCATGGTGGGAGCGTTGCTGCTGATCGGCGCGGACCTGGTCGCGCGCACGGCGCTGCCCATCAGTCTCCCGGTCGGTGTGGTCACCGCCGCGATCGGTGGTCCCTTCCTCGTCTATCTGCTGGTGCGGGCGAACCGCAGATAGCTGCTAAGAAGTCAGGTAAGTCCGAACAAGGGGGCCTCGTGGTCGCTCAGTCCATCACCGGGATCGAGTCCGCGGTCGACGACGCCGCACGGCTGGCAGCCAGAGGCGTCACGGTCGGGTACGGCGCCCGGACCGTCATCGACGATCTCGACGTGGCGATCCCGCCAGGGGTCGTCACCACGATCATCGGCCCCAACGGGTGTGGGAAGTCGACCCTGTTGCGTACCCTGTCGCGGCTGCTCAGGCCGACCAGGGGGACGGTCGTGCTGGACGGTGACGACATCGTCAAGCTCAAGACCAGAGATGTGGCGAAGAAGCTCGGCCTGCTGCCGCAGTCGCCGGTGGCGCCCGAGGGGCTGACGGTGTCCGACCTGGTCGCCAGGGGCCGCCATCCGCACCAGAGTTGGCTGCGGCAGTGGTCGTCGGACGACGCCGCCGTCGTGGAGCGCGCGCTGGCCATGACAGGGGTGTCCGACCTGGCCGACCGCCCGGTCGACTCGCTGTCCGGAGGACAACGGCAGCGCGTCTGGATCTCGATGACCCTGGCCCAGGGAACCGACCTGCTGCTCCTCGACGAGCCGACCACCTACCTGGACCTGGCGCACGCGATCGATGTGCTCGACCTCGTGGACGACCTGCACGAGTCGGGGTGCACCGTGGTCATGGTGCTGCACGACCTCAATCTGGCCACGCGCTACAGCGACAACCTCGTCGTGATGAGGGAGGGGTCGATCCTGGCGCAGGGGCACCCGCGTGACGTGATCAACGCCGAGCTGCTGCACGAGGCGTTCGGACTGCGCGCCAAAGTGATCGACGACCCGGTGGGTGACCGGCCGCTCATCGTGCCGATCGGCCGCACACACGTCCAACTCCACTAGATACCAATAAAGTTATCTAAGTTAGGCTAGGCTAACCTCACCTCTGCACGGTAAGGTTTGCCTGCCCTTAGACGGGGGTGCAGTGGACAGCACGAAAGCAAGGGGATTTCGGATGCTCATCCGTAGAACGACGCGCAGTCGGCGGCGGTTCGCGGCGGTACTGTCCGCCACGGCTCTCGGCGTCGGCCTTCTCGCGGGATGCGGTTCCGACTCGTCCGACTCGGCCGACAAGGCGAGCGACTCCACCTCGACTGCCGCCGCCGGCGCGTTCCCGGTCACCGTGGAGCACGCCTTCGGATCCACCACGATCAAAAAGGCTCCCCAGCGCGTCGTCTCCGTGGGCTACACGGACGACCAGACCATCCTGGCCTTCGGCATCAAGCCGGTCGGCATGGTCGACCAGTACCCGAACCCCGCGGGCCAGACCCCCGACATCAACACCCAGTGGCCCTGGGTGAAGGACAAGTGGGGCGACACCAAGCCCGAGGTCATCATGAAGAACGGTGACTCCGGCCCCAACTTCGAGAAGATCGCCGCCCTGCGCCCGGACCTGATCATCGCCGTCTACTCCGAGGTCGACCAGGCCGCCTACGACAAGCTCTCCAAGATCGCCCCGACGGTGGGCCGCACCAAGACCGAGAAAGAGCCGTTCAGCGCGCCCTGGCAGGACAACGCGCTCCACATCGCCAAGGCACTCGGCAAGGCCGAGGAGGGCGAGAAGATGGTGGCGGACATCCAGGGCAAGCTCGACACGGCCAAGAAGGCGCACCCCGCCTTCGCCAACCAGACCGCCGTCGCGCTGTCCTGGTACGAGAACTCGGTGGCGCCGTTCACCTCCACCGACGTGCGCGGACGGCTGGTGACGGGCATCGGCTTCAAGTACCAGACCGAGATCGACAAGATCGCGGACGGCAGCTTCTACACCAAGCTCTCCCCCGAGCGCATCGACCTGATCGACGTCGACCACATCTTCGTCATCAACGACAAGGCGGATACGGACGCGCTGAAGAAGTTCAAGCTGTTCGCCAACCTGGACGCCGTGAAGAAGGGCAACGTGTCGTACCTGCTGGACAGTGAGGGCCCGGCGGTCGGCGCGGCCATCTCCCAGGGCACCCTGCTGTCCATGCCGTACGCGATCGACGAGCTCGTCAAGTCGGCAGAGTAGGTGTGAGCACCACCGACACGCGCGCCGCCCCGGAGACCCTGCGCACGGCCACCGGACGCGAGGCCACCCGATGGGTCGTGGCGCACTGCCGCGAGGTGCCGGGGCTGACGGTCGCCACCGCGCTCACCACGGTGGCGGGGGCGGCGCTCCAGGTGCTCCCGGTGCTCCTGCTCGGCCGGGTGGTCGACGGGGTGGTCGAGGGTGAGTCGCAGTCGGTCCTGGTCACGATCGGGGCCCTGCTGGCGGCCGCCGCGCTGTTCGGCGCGGCGGCCACCGCGGTGTCGACCTACCTGATCGGCCGGCTGGGCGCGGATCTGCTCGCGCGCCTGCGCGAAGGCGCCGTCCGGGCGGTGCTGGGGATGCCGAGCGCACGGATCGAGCAGGTCGGCCGGGGGGACGTGCTCTCCCGGGTCGGTGACGATGTGGCCGTCATCTCGAAGGGCATCCGCACGGCCATCCCCACGGTGTTCTCGGCGGGCGTACTGGTCGTCATCGCCACGGTCGGCATGTTCGGACTGGACTGGCGGCTCGGCCTGGCGGGCGCCGGCGCGCTGCCCGCGTACGCACTGGCCCTGCGCTGGTATCTGCCGCGGTCCGCCCCGCTCTACCGGAAGCAGCGGGTGGCCCAGGCCGACCGTGCACAGGCGTTGATCAGCGGCCTGAACGGGATCGACACGGTCCGGGCGTACCGCCTCGAGGACGCCTTCCGCGAGAAGGTCACCAGCGAGTCGTGGCGGGTGCGCGATCTCGGCATCGAGGTGTTCCGGTTCTTCGGCCGGTTCGTCGGCCGGGAGAACCGCGCCGAGTTCATCGGGCTGGTCCTGATCATCGTGGTGGGGTACGCCCTGCTGGAGGCCGACGCCGCCAGCCTGGGTGAGGTGTCGGCCGCCCCGCTGCTGTTCCACCGGCTGTTCGGCCCGCTGGGCCTCATCATGTTCACCTTCGACGAGGCGCAGAAGTCGGGCGCGAGCCTGACCCGGCTGGTCGGGGTGCTGGGGGAGGCCGCGGAGGACCGGCTGGTGGGCGACCCGGCCGTCACGTCGGCGGACGCCACGCCGTTGCCGGTGACGGTGGAGGGGCTGACGTTCAGCTATCCCGGCACCGACGAACCGGTCCTTCGGGATGTCGACTTGACGATCCCGGCCGGCGGTTCGCTCGCGCTGGTGGGGGCGACGGGCGCGGGCAAGACGACCCTGGCCGCGCTGATCGCGGGCATCGGGACCCCGCAGTCCGGGGCGGTGCGGGTCGGGTCGACCGACCTCGCCGGTCTGGACGAGGCCGGGGCGCGGGCCCTGGTGAGCATCCTGACGCAGGAGACCCATGTGTTCTCCGGTCCGCTCGCCGACGACCTGAGGCTGGCCGCGCCCGAAGCGACCGACGCCGAGCTGATGGAGGCGCTGCGCACGGTCGGCGCCGACGGGTGGGTCGACGCGCTGCCCGACGGGCTGAACACCATGGTCGGCGAGGGCGGCGAGCGCCTGGACGTCACCAAGGTCGCCCAGATCGCCCTGGCCCGGCTGGTGCTCGGCCGGTCGCCGGTCGTGGTGCTCGACGAGTCGACGGCGGAGGCGGGCAGTGAAGGCGCCGCCGAGCTGGAGCGGGCCGTGCTGGCCGCGTGCTCGGGCCGGACCACGTTGTTCGTGGCGCACCGGCTGACCCAGGCGATGGCCGCGGACCGGATCGCCGTGCTGGACGCGGGGCGTGTGGTGGAGCAGGGAACGCACGAGGAGTTGGTGGCTCTGGGGGGCCGGTACGCGCGACTGTGGCGGGCCTGGCGAGAGGGTAGTTAGGTAACCCTAACTTAGGTTAGGCTAACTTTCATACCGTGGAAGGGACGCTGAGTCTTCGATGATCGAACCGCGCGCTCGTCTCGTACTGCTTTCTCCCACGCAGCTGGCGGACATGCGCCGGCGCACCGGGGACTTCTCCGACCGGATCCTCACCGAAGCCTGTGCCATCGGGCTGTCGTTCTGGGCGACGGGCCGCAGCCCCGACGGCATCGACCTCACCCCGGGCACGCTCTTCGCCGACGTCCTCGGATGGGTCGACAACGGCGGTACCGCGCCCGGCGGTTGGGAGACCGGCGCGGACGGCCGGAGCATCGCCGTCCCGGAAGGCGTCGAGCCGGCCGACGCGCAGCTCGCGCTGGACGACCTGGCCGACTTCCCGGACCGGCCCCTCGGCACCATCGGCCCGGCCGACGTGGCCGCGCGGCTCGAAGCCCTGGCCGAGTGGAACGACACCCACGCCGACCGGGTCCGCCCGACCATCGTGGAGATGTTCCACGAGCAGGCGCGGAGCCGACCGGACGCCGTCGCCGTCGTCGACGAACACCGCTCGCTGACCTACCGTCAGGCAGCCGAGCTCTCCAGTCAGTTGGCCCACCACCTGATCGAGCGCGGACTCACCGCCGAACAGGTCGTCGGCATCTCCCTGGGCCGCTCCGCCGACATGGTGATCGGGCTGCTCGCGGTCCTCCAGGCGGGGTGCGCCTTCGTGCCCCTGGACCCGCAGTGGCCCGCCGCCCGCCGAGCCGTCGTCATCGAGGACGCCCGGGTCGTGCTGCAGCTCAACGACTCGGGCGAGCACGACCCGGCTGAACCGGAAGCCGTGGCCGTCGACCTCGGCGACTGGAGGTTCGGTTCCCACCCCACCGAGGGACCCGGGGGCACCGTCCCCGGCAACGCCCTGGCATACGTGATCTTCACGTCCGGTTCGACCGGGCGGCCCAAGGGCGCGATGATCCGGCACGAGGCGATCAGCGAGCGCCTGCTGTGGCAGGTCCACGAGATCCTGGGCTTCGGCCACGATGACGCGTCGCTGTTCAAGGCGCCGTTGTCCTTCGACATCTCCATCAACGAGATCTTCCTGCCGCTGGTGTGCGGAGCCAGGCTGGTGGTCCTGCGCCCCGGCGGCGAACGCGACCCGCACCACCTGCTGAGCGTGATCGCCGAGCAGCGCGTCACCTTCACCTACCTGGTGTCGTCCATGCTGGACGTGCTGCTGGAGATCGCCGGCGACTCCGGACGGCTGGACAGCCTGCGGCACGTGTGGTGCGGCGGCGAGGTGCTCACCCCGGAGCTGTACGAGCGGTTCCGTACCAGGCTCGACATCCCCATGTACCACGGCTACGGCCCGGCCGAGACGACGATCGGTGTCTCCCACGTCATCTACCGGGGCGCGGCGGAGCGCCTGACCACGTCGATCGGCAAGGCCAACCCCAACACCCGGTTGTATGTGCTGGACGACGAACTGCGCCCCGTCCCGGTCGGGGTCGGCGGCGAACTCTACGTGGGCGGGTTCCTCCTGGGGCGCGGCTACGTCAACGCGCCCGGCCTGACGGCGTCCCGGTTCGTCGCGGATCCCTTCGCCGCGGACGGGTCCCGGCTGTACCGCACCGGTGACCTCGCGCGGTTCAACCCGGACGGGTCGCTGGACTTCCTCGGCCGGGCCGACAACCAGATCAAGATCCGCGGCATGCGGCTGGAGATCGAGGATGTCGAGGTCGGTCTCGCGGAGCACCCCGGGGTACGGCACACCTGCGTCGTCGCGAAGAAGAACGCGGCGGGCGGCACCTACCTGGTGGGGTACGTGATCCTGGCCGCCGGGAGCGAGGACCTGCGGGCGGACGAGGTCAAGGCGTGGGCCGCCGAGCACATGGTCGAGTACATGGTGCCCGCCCACATCGTCGTGATGACGGAGTTCCCGCTCACCGCGAACGGCAAGCTCGACCGGAACGCGCTGCCGGAGCCCACGATCACGACGGGCTCGCTCGTCCAGCCCGCCACCGAGAACGAGCGCGCGGTGTGCGCGGCGGTCGCGGCGGTGCTGCGGCTCGAAGAGGTCGGCGTCGACCAGGACTTCTTCCAGCTCGGCGGAGACAGCATCCTGGCGATCTCGCTGCTGAGCGCGCTGCGCGACGCGGGGCTCTACGTCACGGCACGGCAGATCTTCACCCACAGCACCGTGGGGGCGCTGGCGGCGGTCGCCGGCCGTGAGGACGTCTCGACGGTGGACCACCGCGATGTCGCGACCGGCTCCGTCGTGGGATCGCCCATCGTGCAGTGGCTCGGTGAGACCACGGACGCGATCGACGGCTTCGTGCAGTCGGTGGTGCTGAACACCCCGGCGGATCTGACCGCCGACGCTCTCGACGAGATCCTCGCCGCCGTGGTCCGGCGGCACGACATGCTGCGCGCCAAGCTGGTGCGCGGAGACCGCTGGAGCTTCGACATCCCGGAGGCGGACCGGGCCGTCGCGGGGTGGCAGGAGAGCGACCGGCCACTCGACGCGTGTGTCGCCCTCGCCACGGACGGGCTGGACCCGGAGGGCGGCGTGATGCTGCGTGCGGTCTGGCGCCGCGAGGTACGGCAATTGGTCCTGGTCGCCCATCACGTGGTGATCGACGGCGTGTCCTGGCGGGTCCTGATGGACGACCTGGCCACCGCCTGGCGGCAGTTCGCCTCGGGCGCGCCCATCGAGCTGCCCCCGGTGGGGACGTCGTTCCGGCGCTGGACGCAGTTGCTGGAGCGCGCCGCGTTCGACGCGGACAGTTCCTACTACTGGCGCCCCCTGCCGGGAGAGGACCAACCGGTGGGCAGGCGCGCGCTGTCCGCTGCCGACACCGTCGCCAGTGAGCGACTGCGGACCGTCTCGGTCGGCCCCGAGGTCACGGCCGCGCTGCTGGGCGAGATCCCCGCGAAGTTCCACGCGGGCGTCAACGACGTCCTGCTGACCGGGCTCGCCGTCGCCCTCGCACGGTGGCGCCGCGACCTCGGGCAGGACCAGACGTTCGCGCACATCGAACTCGAGGGCCACGGCCGCGAAGGACAGTTCGTGGCGGGCTCCGCCGGCTTCGAGCCCGAGCTGTCACGGACCGTGGGCTGGTTCACCACCCTGTTCCCGGTGATCGTGGATCCCGGAGCGGCGGCCGACCTCACCGCACCCGAGTACCTGGCCACAGCGCTCAAGGCGGTCAAGGAAGACCTCGCCCGGGTACCGGACAACGGCGTCTCCTACGGGGCCCTGCGGTACCTGACCCACACCGAGTTCGACGCGCCCGCACCGCAGGTGCTGTTCAACTACCTGGGCCGCTTCGACGCGGGCGCATCCGGGGACTGGCAACTCGCGGGCACCACCGGCCAGTTGGGCGAGAAGCGCGACCCGAGGATGCGCCTGCCGCGCCCCCTGGAGTTCAACGCGATCGCCGAACCCGCCGCCTCCACCGGCGAGTACGAGCTGGTCACCACCATCTCCTGGCCCGACGGGATGTTCACCGACGAGGACATCGCGACTCTCGGCGAGTACTTCCGGACGGCTCTGGCCGGACTGGCCGCACTCGACCAGGGCGGTCACTCTCCCAGCGACTTCGCACTGGTTGCGCTCACGCAGGCCGATGTCGACGCCCTGGACGGCCCGGCGCTGCGGGACGTCCTGCCGCTGACCCCGCTGCAGGAGGGCCTGTACTTCCACTCGGTCTTCGACGACGACTCGGCGGGCGCCTACGTCGAGCAGCAACTGCTCACGCTGGGCGGCGAGGTGGACCCCGGCCGGCTCGCGGCGGCGGCCACCCGGCTGCTCACCCTGTACCCGAACCTGGCCGCGCGGTTCGTCGCCCTCGCCGACGGCCGCGTGGTCTCCGTACTCGAGAGCGGTGTCGAGGCGCCCTTCACCACGCTGGACCGCCCCGGCATCACCGACGACGAGATACGCGACCTGGCCGAGCGGGACCGCCGCGCCGGGTTCGACCTGGCCACCGGCCCACTGATGCGGTACACGCTCGTCCGCGCGGGCATCGGCCGCACCGTCCTGGTGCAGACCGTGCACCACATCATCGCCGACGGCTGGTCGGTGCCGCCGATGCTCCGGGCGCTGCTGGCCGAGTACCACGCGCCGGGGACCGTGTACCCGCTCGGCGGCTTCTCCGACTACGTGAGCTGGCTCGCCGGACGCGACGACGGCGAGAGTGACCGCGTATGGCGCGAGCAACTCGCTGATCTGCCCGGCCCTTCACTGGTCGCCGAGGGACACACCCCGTCCGACCGGTTCGCCGACACCGCCGTGGAGCCGGAGGACGACATCGACGCGGCCGTCCGCTCGGCAGGCGTGCCGCTGAGCGTCGCCGTGCACAGCGCCTGGGCGGTGACGCTGGGCTCCCTCCTGCACGGCAGGGACGTCGTGTTCGGTTCCACGGTGTCCGGGCGCGACGCGGAGGTGCCCGGTATCGAGGACATGGTGGGTCTGTTCATCAACACGATCCCCGTACGCGCCCGTTGGACCGGTACCACCACGGCACGGGACCTGCTCGCCTCGGTGCGGGAACACCAGAGCGCCGTGCTGCCGCACCAGCATGTCTCGCTGGCGAGGATCGGCCGCCAGGCCGGCGCCGGCTCCCTGTTCGACACCCTGGTCGTGTTCGACGTCGCGACCGATGTCGAGGCACTGCGGCGGTCCGGCGACACGCTGGTCGTCACCGACATCGTGAACGAGGGCGCCCCGCACTACCCGTTGACCCTGGTGGTGGAACGCGCGCTCGACGGCCGTCCGCGCTTCAACCTGATCTACGACGGCGAGCTGCTGCGGGAGACGAGCGCCCAGGAGATCCTGCGCACGTTCACCTCGACCCTCACCGGCCTGCTCACCCGGCCGGACGCCCTGGTCGATCACCTGGCGTCCGAGAGTGACCGGCGTCCGACGCGGATCACCCCGACGACGTTGGGCGGACTGTTCGACGCCGCCGCGAGCCGCGACCCGGCCGCCACCGCCGTCACCCAGTGCGCTCTCGACGGCGGTACCCGGTCACTGACGTACGGCGAACTGGCGGACGCGAAGAACCAGTTGGCCTCGGCCCTGCGCGCCGCCGGTGTCGGGCCGGGCCGGCGGGTCGCCGTCGCCGTCCCGCGCTCCCTCGAACAGGTCGTCGCCCTGGTCGCGATCGTCAGCGCGGGCGGCGCGTACGTACCGCTGGACCTGGCGTACCCGGACGAACGGCTGGAGTACATCCTCACCGACGCAGCTCCGCAGGTCGTGCTCGTGGACCGCGAGCAGCGGGACCGCTTCACGGAACTGCTGGCCAGGGCGGGCGTACCGGCCCGCGTGCTCGTCCAGGGAGACGAGCTGCCACAGGCCACCAGCGAGCCCGGGCCCGGGCCCGAGGCCGGCTGGCACAACCCCGCGTACGTGATCTACACGTCCGGATCGACCGGCAGGCCCAAGGGTGTCGTCGTCCCGCACTCCAGCGTGGTGACGCTGCTCGCGAACACCCAGCCCGACATGGACTTCGGCCCGCACGACGTGTGGGTCCAGTTCCACTCCTTCTCCTTCGACTTCGCGGTCTGGGAGCTGTGGGGCGCGCTGGCACACGGCGGTGAGCTGCTGGTGCCGGAGTACGGGCTGACCCGCTCCCCGGTCGACTTCCACCAGCTGGTCCGCGAGCGCGGAGTGACCGTGCTCAACCAGACCCCGTCGGCGTTCTACCAGTTCATCGAGGCGGACCGGCATGCCGGCGAGCCGCTGCCCGCACTGCGCCGGATCATCTTCGGAGGCGAGGCGCTGGATCTCGGGCGGCTGCGCGGCTGGGTCGAACGGCACGGCACCGGTTCGCCCGAGCTGGTCAACATGTACGGCATCACCGAGACCACCGTCCACGTCACCCACCGGGTGCTGACCGACGAGGACTTCCGCCTCGGCGAGGACGTCAGCCCGATCGGCGGCCCGATCCCCGGCCTGGTCACCTACCTGCTCGACGACCGGCTCCGGCCCGTGCCACCGGGCCGGGAGGGCGCCATCTACGTCGCCGGCGACCAGGTGTCGCTCGGCTACCTGGGCAGGCCGGGGCTCACCGCGGGCCGGTTCGTGGCGAACCCGTTCGCGGGCGACGGCTCCCGCATGTACCACACGGGCGACCTCGCCCGCCGCACGCTCGACGGCGAGCTGGAGTTCACCGGCCGTGCCGACGACCAGGTCCAGCTCAAGGGCTTCCGGGTCGAGCTCGGCGAGGTGGAGTCCGCGGTCAGGGAACTCGACGGCGTGGTCGACGTGGCCGTCACCGTGGCGGACAGCGGCGACCACCTGGTCGCGCACGTCGTGGGCCGGGTGCCTGGTGACTTCGTCGATGTGCTGTCCACGAAGTTGCCCGTGCACATGGTGCCGGCTCGGGCGCTGCCGGTCGACGCGCTGCCGTTGACGGTCAATGGCAAGTTGGATCGCAAGGCGCTGATCGAGCGCGCCCGAAGGGGCGCGGGGCTGCATCCGAATGCGGCTCCGCCGCGGGGCGCGACCAGCCACGACGCACTCGCGGACGAAGACGCTGCTGTGGCCGCACTGCCTGCGCTCGTCGACATCTTCACCGAAACCTTGCCCGGCTCCGCCGTGGACGCCGACACCGACTTCTTCCGCGCCGGAGGCGACAGCATCGTCGCCATCACCGTGATCAACCGGGCCAGGGCACTCGGCCTGCCGATCGCACCACGGGACGTGTTCCTGTACAGGACCCCGCGCGCGCTCGCCGAGCACCTGGGAGCACGCGCACCGCAGCAGGCCATGGTGTCCGCGCCCGCCCGCCGCGAGGACGGCCCGCTGACGCCCACGCCGATCATCCTGCGCCAGCGCGAACTGGGCGGATCGCTCGCCCGGTTCGCCCAGGCCAGGACACTGGTGGCCCCCGAGGGCACCGGGTTCGCCGACGCCGAGCGCGCCGCGAACGCGGTCGTGGCCGCGCACCCGGCCCTCCGGCTGCGGCTGACCGTCGAGCACGGGGTGTGGGCGCTGCGCACCGAACCCGCCCGCGAGATCACCGTCGTACGGCCGGACACGGCCGACGCGACGACCGCGGCGAACGAGGCCGCCGGACGGCTCGACCCCGAGTCCGGGGACGTCATCGCGTTCTCGTGGCTGGAGGCGAGCCGGACCCTGGTGGTCACCGTGCACCACCTCGCCGTCGACTCGGTGTCCTGGCTGGTCCTGCTGGACGACCTGGCCACCGCCCTGCGCGGGGAGACCCTGGCGGCGCCGACCACGTCGTACGCCGAGTACGCCGAAGCGCTGACACTCCAGTCCGCCCGGGTGATCGACGACCTCGGGCACTGGGTCACCACACTCCAGGCGCCCCCGCTGCTGCCCGCGGTCGATGGCCTGCGCGAGACCACCGTCGTACTCGCGCCCGACCTGAGCGACCGCGTCACACGCTCCGCGCCCGCCGCACTCGGCGTCGGTCTCACCGAGTTGCTGTGCGGCGCGCTGCGCACCGCGCTGACCCACATCCAGCCGTCGCCCACCGATCTCGCGATCGAGCTGGAGCGGCACGGCCGGGTCCCGGTCCTCGAACACCACGACTACACGCGTACGGTCGGCTGGTTCACCTCCATCGCGCCCGTACGGCTCACGGCGCACACCGACCCCGTCGCCGCGGCGCGCGAGGTCGCCGAACGCCAGCCGGACGAGCGCGCGCACGTGGCCTACGGCCGGCTCAGGTACCTCAACCCGCAGACGGCCCCGCTGCTGAACGCCCGCCCGCAGGTGCTGTTCAACTACCTCGGCCGGGGAAGCGAGTCCCAGGCGGTGCACATCAGCGGCGGCGACCAGGGCAGCCCGTACGCCGTCGAGGTCAACGCGTGGCTCGACGAGGCCACCGGAAGCCTGCACACGGCCTTCACCCTCGCCGAGGGCATTCCCGACGAGATCACCGAGCACTGGCACAGCGCCCTGGAACGGATCGCGGACGCCTCCGCGACGGCCGAGCGCACGGCCCCCGTCACCCCGCTCCAGCGCGGCCTGTTCTTCCAGGCCGAGTTGGCGGGCACGGCCGGACACTACGTCGCGCAGAGCTGGTTCACCTTCGACCGGCGCCTGGACACCGACGCGCTGGCCGAGGCGATGGCGTACGTGATCGCGCGGCACCCGGTCGTGGGCGCCGGCTTCACCACCGACGACGACGGAAACCCGGTCCAGGTCCTCAAGGCGGGCCGGCGCGTCGGCGTCCGCACGGTCGAACTCGCCACGGAGGCGGACATCGAGGCCCTGCGCGCCCGGGACCGCGACACCGGGTTCGATCCGGGAGAGCCGCCGCTGATCCGCCTGACCGTGGTGCGTCTGCCCGACGACCGCGACGGCCTGCTGTTGAGCTACCACCTGCTGCTGTGGGACGGCTGGTCCCGCGAGATCGTGCTGCGGGACCTGTTCGACGCCTACCGGGCCGTCCTCGCGGGCGAGCCGCTCGACCCGACCCCGGCCACGCCGAGCTTCGAGGACCACGCCCGGGCGCTCGACGCCAGGAACCCCGCCGTATCCGAACGCTTCTGGGCGGAGCACCTGGCCGGCCTCCCCGGCCCGACGCTGCTCGCCGGACCGGCGCCCACCCTCTCGGACGACCTGCCGCGCGCGCTCGTGCACACACTGTCCGCCGAACAGTCGGACCTGCTGCGGGAAGCGGCCAGGGTGCACGGCGTCACACTGAACTCGGTGCTGACCGGCGCCTTCGGCCTCCTGCTGGGCGCCCACACGGGCCGCGGTGACGCCGTGTTCGGTGTGACCGTCTCCGGCCGGGAGGGCGAGGGGCTGTCCGACATCGTCGGCGTGCTGCTCAACACCGTGCCGATGTGGACGCGGGCACGGCCGGACGACACGGTCCGTGCGTACCTGTCGGCCGTGCAGACGGCCAGGGTCGAGGCGATGGAGCACGAGCACCTCGGCCTCGGCGAGATCCAGCGGGCCAGTGGGCACGACACCCTGTTCGACAACCTGTTCGTGCTCCAGAACTTCCTGGACATGGACGCGTTCGCCGAGATGAACGCCCGGCACGGCATCACCTCGGTGAAGGCCGACGACTCCACCCACTATCCGTTCACGTGGGTCGTCACGCCGGGCGACCGGCTCACGGTCAAGCTGGAGTACCGCGACGACGACACCGAGAACGCCCGGCGTCTCCTCGACGACTACCTGAGGGTGCTCGAGGACCTGGCCCGGTCGACCGGGCCGGTGGGCGCGCTGCGGGGCCTGGGGCCGGAACCCGAGCCCGCCGAACGCACGGACGTCGGCACGGACACCGTCGTCGACCGGTTCGACCGGGCGGCGGACCGCGATCCGCAGCGGGTGGCGCTCGTCGCCCACGGCTCGACGATGACCTTCGCGGAGCTCCGGGACCGCAGCCGCGCGGTGGCGGGTGTGCTCGCCGGGCGCGGCATCGGCCCCGAGAGGACCGTGGGTCTCGCGATCCCGCGCTCCCTCGACTCGATCGTGGCGCTGTTCGCCGTCCTGCGTGCCGGCGCCGCGTACGTGCCGCTGGAGCTGGACCACCCGGACGAGCGGATCGCCGCGATCGTCGCGGACGCCTGCCCGGACGTGATCCTCACCGTGAGCGCCGTGTCGCCCCGGCTGACCGGTGACCTGTTCGACCTCATCGACCTGATCGAGCTGGACCGCCCGCTGCCCGAGGCGGAGCCGTTCGTGACGTTCGCGCCGGACGACCCGGACCGCCTGCGGCACCCCGCGTACACGATCTACACCTCCGGGTCGACCGGGAAGCCCAAGGGCGTGGTGACCGAGTACGCCGGGCTCACCAACATGCTGATCAACCATCAGCGCCGGATCTTCGAGCCGGTGCTGGCGGAGCACGGCCACCGGGTCTTCCGGATCGCGCACACCGTGTCGTTCGCGTTCGACATGTCGTGGGAGGAGCTGCTGTGGCTCGCCGACGGGCATGAAGTGCACATCTGCGACGAGGAGTTGCGGCGTGACGCGCCCCGGCTGGTCGAGTACTGCCTCGAGCACGGGATCGACGTCATCAACGTGACCCCGACCTACGCGCAACAGCTCGTCGCGGAGGGGTTGTTGGACACCCCGGAACGGCGGCCGGCGCTGGTGCTGCTGGGCGGTGAGGCCGTCACCCCGACGCTGTGGCAGCGGCTCGCCGAGACCGAGGCAACGGTCGGCTACAACCTGTACGGACCCACCGAGTACACCATCAACACCCTCGGCGTCGGCACCTTCGAGTGCCAGGATCCGGTGGTGGGCGTGGCGATCGACAACACCGACGTGTACGTCCTGGACCCGTGGCTGCGGCCCCTGCCGGACGGCGTCCCCGGCGAGCTGTACGTGTCGGGCATCGGCATCGCGCGCGGCTATCTCGGACAGCCCGCCCAGACCGCGCACCGCTTCGTCGCCTGCCCGTTCGGCGAGCCCGGCGAGCGCATGTACCGCACCGGGGACCTGGTGGTCCGGCGGCCCGACGGCAACCTGATGTACCTGGGCCGCACCGACCAGCAGGTCAAGATCCGGGGTCACCGGGTCGAACTCGGCGAGGTCGAGGCCGCGTTCGCGGCGCACCCGGCGGTGCGGTTCGTCGCCGCGGTGGCCCAGCCCGACCCACAGGTCGACGGAGCGTACCGGCTGGCCGCGTACCTGGTGCTGGACGGCGCGGACCTGGCGGCGGTCGCCGCCGAAGTGGGCGCCGGGCTGCCGGACTTCCTGCGCCCGACGCACTATGCCCAGGTCGACAGCATCCCGCTGACGGTGAACGGGAAGGCTGACACCAAGGCGCTGCCGGAGGCCAAGCCGCTGGGCGCGCTGACCACGGCGGGGGAGCGGGGACCCGCGACCGAGACCGAGACCGTGGTGTGCGAGTTCTTCGCCGAGGCACTGGACCTGGATGACGACGAGGTGAGCGCGGTGAGCGACTTCGTGTCCCTCGGAGGGCACTCCATGCTGGCGGTGCGACTGATCGGGCTGCTCCGCCGCGAGTATGGTCCTGTGATCACGATCCGCGATCTGTTCACCCTGCGAACCCCCGAAGCGATTGCCCACCACCTCGATGACAACTCCTGACACACAGCGGCCCCGCCCGGGGTCCGACATCCTCCGGACCGCACTGCGCCGCAACGTCGGCGCCATGATCTGGGGCACCCTCCTCATGGGCCTGTACCAGGCGGGCGAGACGGCCTTCCCGATCGCGCTCGGCCTGATCGTCGAGCACACGATGCGGGACCGCAGCCTCGGCGCGCTCGGCCTGTCGATCGCCGCGCTGGCCGTGATCATCACGACCGTGTCGCTGTCGTGGCGGTTCGGGATGCGGATCCTGCAGAAGGCCAACACGACCGAGGCACACCGCTGGCGGGTGAAGGTCGCGGCCTGCGGACTCCAGCCGGTGGCCAGGGACGTCGACCTCAAGTCCGGCGAGGTGCTGACCATCGCCACCGAGGACGCCGACCAGACCGCCGACATCATCGAGGTGGTGCCGCTGCTGATCAGCTCGCTCGTCGCGGTGCTGGTCGCTGCGGTCGCGCTGGGGCTGGCCGACATCCGGCTCGGCCTGCTGGTGATCGTGGGAACCGTCGCGATCCTGTCGATCCTGAGCGTGCTGTCCAAGCGGATCGGCTCCAGCACCCAGGAACAGCAGGCCCGGGTGGCGCGGGCGGGCGCGAAGGTCGCCGACCTGATCACCGGTCTGCGCCCGCTGCACGGTTTCGGCGGCAACCACGCGGCGTTCCGGTCCTACCGGAAGGTCAGCACGGCGGCGAAGCTCCAGGCGATCACCGTCGCCAGGGTGAACGGTGCGTACGCGGGCGCCGCGCTGGCCCTCAACGCGGTCCTCGCCGGCGCTGTGACCCTCACAGCGGGCTGGCTGGCGTTCGACGGCCGGATCACCATCGGGGAACTCGTCATGGCCGTGGGGCTGGCGCAGTTCATCATGGAACCGCTCAAGCTGTTCTCGGAGATGCCGAAGTACGTGATGATCGCGCGTGCGTCCGCCGAGCGGATGGCGCTGGTGCTGACCGCGCCGCCGGCGATGACCCCGGGACCTCGGCGCCCGGCCGCGGGCGGGGACCTGGAGATCGACTGTGTCCGCTACGGGACCCTGCGCAAGCTGAAGTTCCAGGTGTCCGCCGGCGAGTTCGTGGCGATCGCCGCCTACCAGCCGCGCGCGGCGGCCGACCTCGCGTCGGTTCTGGCCGTGAACGTCCCGCCCGACGCGTATGAGGGAGTGGTGCGGGTCAGCGGGCAGGAGCTCGCGGACCTCTCGGTCGAGGCGGTCCGCGAACACATGCTGGTGAACCCGTACGACGGCGAGATCTTCGCGGGCACCCTCCGTACGAACATCGACCCCTCGGGCACCAGCCGGATGGTCCCCGAGGCCGTCGAGGCGTCCATGCTGACCGACGTCGTCGCCCTGCACCGCGAGGGACTCGACTACGGCGTCCGGGACCGCGGCGCCAACCTCTCCGGGGGGCAGCGCCAACGGCTGTCGCTGGCCCGCGCCCTGGCCGCCGACACCGACGTCCTCGTCCTGCACGACCCGACCACGGCCGTCGACGCGGTGACCGAACAGCTCGTCGCGCGCAACGTCGCGAAGCTGCGCCGGGGCCGTACCACCGTCGTGATCACCAGCAGCCCGGCCCTCCTGGACGCCGCCGACCGTGTCCTCGTCCTGGACGACGGTGTCATCACGGCGGAGGACACCCATCGCAACCTCCTCGCCACGGACGAGGACTACTGCCTGGCGGTGGCCCGGTGACCCGACCTGTCAACCGAGAGCCCAGGCGACATCCCTGAGCAGGGCCTGCCGCCAGCCCGCTCGGTCATGGTCCGCTGCCGACCGTGAGACCCGCACGGTCGCGCCGGCCTGTCCGGCCAACGTCTCCACCAGGTCGCAGTGGGGGAGCATCCGTGTCTCGTGTTCCCCCACGTCGAACGCGACCCGCAGGCCGGACAGGTCGGGGCGCTCCCGCAGGCGCGCGGCGATGTCGCCGCCGACCGGGCCGCCCAGGGGATCCGCCTGGTCCATGGCGTCGGGTGTCCACCAGAACGACCCCGACTGGCAGGCGACGCGGGACACCAGGTCCGGGAACTCCAGTGCCGCGTACATCGCGCTCAGCCCGCCGAGGCTCTGTCCGGCGACCACCAGCCGGTCCTGGTCGGCGGGTACGCCGGTTTCCGCCACCAGCGGCAGCAGTTCGTCCCGGATCGCCTCCCACAGTTGCGGCCTGCACGCGAACTCGGCCGCTCTGTCCTTGGCCGGAAGGAAGACGAGGGTGACCGGGGGCATCTCCCCACCGGCGACGGCCGAGTCGAACGCGCTCATGGCCGGGTGCAGGTACAGCCAGTCGTCCCCGTCGAGGAGCAGGACCACCGGTCCACCGCCGCCCGCCGGGTGGACGCGTACGGTACGCCGCCCGCCGAGCCGCTCGCCGGCCCAGCGGAGCCGGGTGCTCGGGAGGGGCAGTACGACGTCGGGGCCGGCGCCGACGACGGGCCAGTGCGGCTGGGCGGGAGCGTCCGGGGTCGCGGCGATGGACCGGTCACCGCCCGCACCGACCGGGTTGAACGGGTCGGCGTACGCCGCGTCGTCCGCGAGGAACCGGTAGGTCACCCGCAGCCGCGCGGGCATGCGCACCTTGGCGTACCAGCAGTCCGTGTCGCCCCATCGGCGCAGGGGCACCGGCTTCGACCAGCTCTCGAAGTCGATGGTCGCTGCAGACCCGCGCCACAGGAACAGGGTCACCCAACCGCCGTCGTCGGCAGGTATCGACGCGGGTGTCCCTGCCGTCGCCCAGAACTCGGCGGTGCCGGGTCTGCCGGACAGCCCGAACTCGGCGAAGGCGTTCTCCATGTCGGCCGTGACCACGCGCATGAACGTCTCCTTGTGAGGGGGAGGCGGCAAAGGCTAAGCTCCAGTAAGTTAGGCCAGCCTAACCTAATGTTGACGTTCCGAGGAGGCACTGAGCATGAGCACCAACCCCTTCGACGACAACGAAGGCCGTTTCCTGGTCCTGGTGAACGACGAGGGCCAGCACTCACTCTGGCCGTCCTTCGCCGAGGTACCCGGGGGGTGGACGGTCGTCTTCGACGAGAACACCCGAGAGGCGTGCCTGGAGTTCATCGAGGCGCACTGGACCGACCTGCGCCCCCGATCCCTCTCGGCGTCCATGGACGGCTGACCCTCCCGACATCCCCGCAGCCACGGGCACACGCTGTTCGTGAACCGGTTCGTGAAACGAGGAAGGAAAGGCTTGACCACGGCAACGCCGCGCTCTGCCCCGCCGCTCCAGGCGCTTCTCGGGCCGGCGCCCACCGTGCGTACCGGACGTCAGGAGGACGCTGTCGCGCTCGCCGACCTGTCCCATCCCTTCGTGCGCTCGGGGGCGTTGCGGGAGCGGCCCGTATCGCTCTTCGCCACCCACGCGGCCGACTTCCTCGTCTCGGAGGCCTCCGACGGCACCTTCGAGGGCTGCGTGGGGCTGCGTGCGCATCCGGCCGACCCGGGGGAGGGCCGCGGACCCACAGGCGTTCTGTACAACTTCTGCGTGGCCGGGCACCGGCAGGGAGGCGGAGTGGGAGCCGGGCTCCTGCGCGCCGTGCTGGCCAGGGCGCGCGCCCAGTCGCTCGGTGCCCTGTTCACGGCGACGACCGGCGGTGGCGGCCTGTTCCTCCGGTACGGGTTCACGCCCACGACCGCGTGCCTGGCGCCTCCGTCCTGGGCGGAGTCCCTGGATCCCCGGCGCAACGCGCGGATCTTCGCGAGGATCCTGTGACCGTCGATCTGCCGGCGCGCCCGTTCCGGTCGGCGCCCGCGCGACGCAGCGAACCCGAGGCCTTGCCCAAGCGCCGGGTGACGGGCCTGGGAGCCCGCTGCCCGTGGGCGCCGCAGCGCACGTCGGGGACGAGCAGGCTGCGGCGGGAACGGCCCCCGTACCGCAGTTGACGAAGAACTCCCCATCCTGCTCGGCCAGGTGCTCGGCGGCGAACAGGTCGTCGCCGCGCAGCCGAGCCGCGCGATCCGGGCGGAGCCGGCGGACACCGCAGCGGGGTGGCCGCCCCGGATCAGCGCACGTGCGGCGCGTCATCTGCGGCGGTCATGCGGAGTCCCTCTCGTGGGCCGGGCTGCTGTCGGGAACCACGGTCGTGCCGGGACTGGTCTCGCCGAGGACGCTTCGCAGCACGGCGTGCGGCACGCGGCCGTCGAGCACGTGTGCCCTGCGCACACCGCCGCGGACGGCCCGCAGACAGCCCTCCATCTTCGGCAGCATCCCGCTCGCCAGCCCCGGCAGCAGCCCGTCCAGTGCATCGGCCGTCAGGCGCTCGATGACTTCGGTGCTGTGCGGCCAGTCCGCGTACAGCCCCTCCACGTCGGTGAGCATCACCAGCCGCTCGGCGCCGAGGGCCACGGCCAGGGCCGACGCCGCGAGATCGGCGTTGACGTTGTAGACCTCCCCGTCCTCACCGCGTGCCACCGGGGAGACCACCGGGATGTGCCCCTGCTCCAGGAGCGCGCGCACCATGCCGGGGTTCACGTCCACGATGTCGCCGACGAGACCGATGTCCACCGCCCGGCCGTCCACCCAGGCCGGCCGCCGCACGGCGGTCATCGTGTGCGCGTCCTCGCCGGTCATGCCCACGGCGAAGGGCCCATGGGCGTTGATGCAGCCGACCAGCTCCCGCTGGACCCGGCCGGTCAGGACCATGCGCACCACCTCCATGGTCTCCGGCGTCGTCACCCGCAGGCCCGCCTCGAATCGGGTCTCCAGACCGAGGCGGTCGAGCATCGCGCTGATCTGCGGCCCGCCGCCGTGCACGACGACCGGGCGCAGGCCCGCGTGCCACAACTCGACGACGTCGTGGGCGAACGTCCGCTGCAGGCTCGCGTCCACCATGGCGTTGCCGCCGAACTTGACGACGACTGCGCTGCCGTCCACGCGCTCCGTAAGGACCGGTCTCATGTCTGCCCCACCCCGTTCTTAGGTGTCACGCTTTCTTCTGCTCCCTGTGCAGGAGGAGGGCGCGCAGCAGACCGTCCGTCACGCAGACCACGCCACTGCGTGCAGCCCACCGAAGCGCCAAGGTGTGCTCCTCGGCGGAGAAGTCGGCCACCGCGTCGGCGACGACGAACGGCTGGATGTCGTTCATGAAGGCGTCCGCCGCTGTGAGCAGGACACCGAGGTGCGCGTACACCCCGCAGATGATCAGCTGGTCGCGGCCCTTCGAACGCAGCAGCCTGCCGAGATGGCTGCGCAGGAACGCGTTGTGGCGCACGTTCGCCAGCACATGCTCGCCGGAACGAGGCGTGAGGGGTGCGACGATCGCGGCTCCGTCCGACTCGTCGCGGATGCCCGGACCCCACATGTCGGCGACGAGCCCGCGCTGCCCCGGCGGCTGTCCGGCCGGCTCCGCGCTGAAGACGACCGGCATGCCCAGCGTCCCTGCGAGAGCCCGGAGCGCCGCGATGTTCTCGACGAGTTCCACCACGGGGGAGCGTCCCGCCGGGAACGCTCCGACGAAGTGGTTCTGCATGTCGTGGACCAGCAGCGCGGCGCGCGCCGGATCGATCCTCCAGGAGACATGCGACCGGGGGAGGGCGGAGCGGTCCGGCATGGGGTAGGAGTCGATGACGGGCAAGGCCATGGGTGATTTCCCTCCCCGGATGACGCGTCGCTGGCTCCGAACCGCCAAGATTTATTAGCTAAGCCTAACCTAATTGACAGCCCTCTGGTTCGGATTCCGGCCTGCCTCTCAGGGCTTGCCCGGCGGCCAACTGCGTTCGGGTTAGCGGGAGTTGCTGGCCGAGGAACAGGATCTCGTTGATCAACCGCAGAGCCGGTCAGGTGCGCGGTGCCGCCGGGGCCCTCGCGGCGAGGGCCCCGGCGGTGTCCGCGGGGGTGGGCGGTCAGGCCGCGGGGATCAGGTCAGATCCAGGTGGGCACGTGACCCCCGGCGTAGCGGGCGCCGAAGCCGCCGTGGGGCAGGATCTCGTCGACAGCGGTCAGACCGGCCTCGGTCAGGGTGACGACGGCGGCGCCGACGTTCTCCTCGACGCGCTTCGGGCTGCGGGTGCCGGGGATGGGCACGAAGTGCTCGCCGCGGGTGAGCAGCCAGGCCAGGTGCGGGCCGGCCTCGCTCAGGCCGAAGTACCTGACCTTGCCCGCGTCGATCAGCTCCTTGACGGTGCCCGCGACGACCGCCCGCAACGGACCACGGCGGGTGAAGACCGGTGCACGCTCGGCGGAGAACCCACCGGCCCGGCAGCGGTCGGCCGCTCCATCGACCACTGCCGGCGCCCGGGGCGAGGCGTCTAGAGCCAGTCCCGCCGCTTGAAAATCACGTACAAACTGACGCAGACCACTCCCATCAAGCCGATCGCGAAGGGGTATCCGAAGCTCCAGCTCAACTCGGGCATGTGCTCGAAGTTCATCCCGTAGATGGTCCCGACCAGCGTGGGAGCAAAGAGAATCGCCGCCCACGACGAGATCTTCTTGATCTCCTCGTTCTGCTCGAACCCCGCCTCCGCCAGCGCCCGCATCTCCGCGTTCTGTTGCTGGGTGACCAGCGTGGCGTTCACCGTGAGGATTTCGGTGAGGGCCTGGCGGAAGCCGTCGACGCGTTCGCTGGTGTGGGTGACGTGGTCGGCGACATCCCGCAGATACCGTTGCAGCTCCTCGTCCGTGCCGTACTTGGAGAAGCCGGCCATCAGGCCGTGCAGCATGCCGACGAGGGGGCGGGTGGCGCGCTGGAACTCGACCATCTCGCGGGAGAGTTCGTAGATGCGGCGGGAGACCTCGGGGTCGCCGCGGAAGACCTCGGTCTCGATCTCGTCGATGTCGTTCTGGACGCCGGACACGACCGGCACGTAGCCGTCGACGACCGCGTCGAGGATGGCGTACAGGACGGCCTCGGGGCCGAGTTTCAGCAGCTCCGGGGTTTCCTCCATACGGCGGCGGACCGCCGACAGGTCGGGGGCGGCGCCGTGGCGGACGGTGATGACGAAGTCGGGGCCGACGAAGACGTGCAGTTCGCCGAAGTCGATCTCCTCGGGGGCGTCGAGGTAGCGGGCGGCCCGCAGGACCACGAACAGGGTGTCGCCGTAGCGCTCCAGCTTGGGCCGCTGGTGGGCCTCCTTCGCGTCCTCGACGGCGAGCGGATGCAGGTCGAACTCCGCGGCGAGGGAGTGCAGTTCGGCCGCCGTGGGGCGGGCGAGGCCGATCCAGGCCATGCCGGCCGGACGTTCGCGCAGCTCGCGGTAGGTCTCGGCGAGAGAGGCGGGGGCCGAGACGCGGACGCCGTCGCGGTACAGGACCGCCTGGACGACGCTGGCGACGCCGCCGCTCTCGGGCGGATCCGAGGCCGATGCGTCGGCGGGCGGCTCCGGTGGCTGCGCCCGGGACGGCTGCGGCGGGGGCAGGGCGCGGCGCCAGACGGACTTCCTGGGTGTCTGCCGGTCCCGGTTCTTCGAGGCGCGGCGGGAAGGGCGCTCGGGCATCGCGGCTGCCTCTCGGTCGCGTGGGTGTCGGGTCGGTCGAGCCTCCGTCTGTGTGATCACCGGCAGGATATACGGGACAAACGACGCCGGCGCCGGGGAGGCGGGCCTGACTCGGTGAGAGTTGAGGACAGAGGGTGTCCGCAAGCCTCGCTAGCGTGCCCGTATGACGAAGACGACGAACGCGGAGACGGCGAACGCGGCGAAGGCGGAGACGGCGGACGCGGCGAAGGCGGAGACGGCGGACGCGGCGAAGGCGGCCGACGCGGACACGCCGAAGGCGGCCGACGCGGACATGCCGAGGTCTTCGAAGACCTCGAAGACGACCTCCGCGGCGATCCCCGTCCTCTCCCCCCGCGCCCTCAACCGCGCGACCCTCGACCGGCAGCTCCTCCTGCGCCGCTCCCCGATGTCCGCGCGCGCCGCCGTGGAGCACCTCGTCGGCCTGCAGGCACAGAACGTCAAGCCGCCGTACTACGCCCTCGCCGCCCGCCTCGACGGCTTCGCCCCCGAGCGGTTGTCCACGCTCATGGCCGACCGTGAGGTCGTCCGGATCGTCACGCTGCGCTCGACCATCCACACCCACACGGCCGACGACTGCCTCACCCTGCGGCCGCTGGTGCAGGCCGCCCGCGACCGTGAGCTGACGAACTTCCGCAAGGGTCTGGCCGGCGTCGACCTGGGCCGGCTCGCCGCCCTCGCCCGCGACCTCGTCGAGGCCGAGCCCCGCACCATGAAGCAGCTGCGCGCAGCGCTCTTGGCCGAGTGGCCCGACGCCGATCCGCAGGCCCTCGCGATCGCCGCCCGCTGCACGCTGCCGCTCGTCCAGGTCACCCCGCGCGGGCTGTGGGGGAGGAGCGGGCAGGTCGCGCTCACCACGGCGGAGCACTGGCTGGGCCGCCCCACCGAGCCGTCCCCGGCGCCCGACGCCACCGTTCTGCGCTACCTCGCCGCCTTCGGCCCGGCCTCCGTCAAGGACATGCAGACCTGGGCCGGCCTGACCAGGCTGCGCGAGGCCTTCGAACGCCTGCGTCCCCAGCTGCTCACCTTCCACGACGAGAACGGCGTCGAACTCTTCGACCTCCCCGACGCGCCCCGCCCCGACCCGGAGACCCCCGCTCCGCCGCGTTTCCTCCCCGAGTTCGACAACCTGCTCCTCTCCCACGCCGACCGCACCCGCGTCGTACCGCCCGAGTACCGGGGCCGCAGCTGGCAGGGCAACCAGGCCTTTCGCACCCTCCTCGTCGACGGATTCCTCGCGGGCGTGTGGAAGCTGGAGGGGGACGTCCTCGTCATCGAGGCCTTCGGCAGGCTCACCAAGGGCCAGAAGGAGGAGGTGACGGCCGAGGCCGAGCGCCTGGTGAAGGTGATGCACGGGGGGTCGTCGTACGACATCCGCCACGGCGAGGTGATCCGGTAGCGGCCTCTCAGCCCGGCGGGCAGGCCGTCCGGGACATGGAGAGGGGGCGTTGCGGGCCGCTCGTGGAGGCCCGCAACGCCCCCTGGTTTGTTACCTGAGGGGTACTCAGGAGAACTTCTGGGACACTGGGTGACTACGAGTTGACCTGCGCGGTCACCAGGCTGGAGAACGTGGTCAGCCGGGTGTAGACACCCGGGTAACCGGCCGCCGCACAGCCCTCGCCCCAGGAAGTGATCCCTGCCAGGACGCCCCCGATGAGCAGGGGACCGCCGCTGTCGCCCTGGCAGGTGTCCACGCCGCCGGAGGTGTATCCGGCGCAAACCATGTCGGACTGGACGAAGTCCGAACCGTAGGAGCTGCGGCAGCTCGTGTCGGAGACGATCGGGACGGTCGCCGTCCGCAGCTGGTTGGAGGAGCTGCCGTTCGAGGAGGTGGTGCCCCAGCCGAGGATGCGGGCCGTGGTGCCGGCCGCGTACACGCTCGTCTGGGAGGAGGAGACGTACGACGCCGTGGTGTACGGCATCGACGTCGACAGGGTCAGGACGGCCACGTCGTCTCCGTTGGTGGCGTCCGTGTACGACGGGTGGATCCAGATCTTGCTCACCCGGCTGACCGTGCCGTTCGTGCCGTTGAGGTAGGTGCGGCCGCCGACGACTCTGACGCTGCTGGTGGTCTCGCCGACCATGCAATGGGCGGCCGTGACCACCTTGGTGGGCGAGACGAGGGTGCCGCCGCAGAACTGGTTCTGCGAGGCGTCCGTGATCTGCATCATGAACGGGTACGCCGTGGCGGTGGTCGTCGTCCCGCCGACGATCGGCTGGGGGGCCGCAACAGCGGCGGGGGCGCTGAACAGGGCCGTCGCGGCGGCGGCAGCGGTGGCCGCGACGAGGGCCGCGGTCTTCTTGGCACGGTTGAGCCCGAACATGGATCTCCTTGCTGGGGGAGTCGCCGGTGGGGGGTCGCGCGGGTGTGGGGGGTGTGCACGGGGGTCGCGGGACCGACCCCCGTGTGCCCGGGCGAGCGGCACGTCCCTTACGCTAGGGGCCGGAACCCCAGCCTCCCAATGAGGGAACCCCCTAAGGGAGTTGGGGAGGGAAAACCCTCGGTCGCCCCTCGGTCAACCCCGCGCGGCGCGCCCGTGCCATGGGCCCCGCACTCGTGGCCGCCCCGCAATCCCTACTTCGCGTGCCGCCCCGCCGCCAGTCGGACGATGTCCACCCGGGAGCGGATCCCCAGCTTCCGGTAGACCCGGGTCAGGGTCGCCTCCACCGTCTTGACGCTGATGAACAACCGCGCGGCGATCTCCCGGTTGGTCGCGCCCTCCATGACCAGCGCGGCCACCTGACGCTCCATCGAGGCCAGCCCCTCCAGCGCGTCCGCCGCGGGCACCGGCGCGGCCGGCGCCGACGGTTGCGCGGGGATCTCCGCGGCGGCCGCGGCCGCGTCGACCTGCCGCAGCCACGGCAACGCCCGGCACCGCCGGAACAGCCGCGCCGCCTCCTCGTACGACGTCGGCCCCGGCCGCCGGGTGCGCAGCCGGGCCAGCGCGAACGCCGCCCGTGCCTCCTCCAGGCCGTACCCCAGCTTGGCGAGCCGGTCCTGAACGGACGTCAGACGGACGAGGGCGCCCTCCTGGTCGCCCCGCGCCGCCCGCACCAGCGCCTCCGCCCGGTCCAGCACCGCCAGCACGCTCTCCCGGCCCAGCCGCAGCGCGTGCTCACGGGTGACGTCGATGACGTCCTGTGCCTCGCCCGGCTCGCCGACGCGGACCAGCGCCTCGGCGAGGTCGCCCTGCCAGCGGCCGCGCGCCGGGTCGGTGATGCCCAGGCCCTGCTCCAGCTCCCGCACCTGGCGCAGCGAACCCACCGCTCCCGCATTGTCCCCGGCCACCAACTGGGCGTAGCCGAGCGCGGCCAGGGCCCGCGAGAGGTACATCTGGTCGCCGTCCTCCTCGGCGCGGTCCACGGCCTCCCGGGCCAGTACCAGCGCCCGGTCGACGTCGCCGGCGGAGGCCTCCGCGAGGGAGGTGAGCATGGCGGAGGCGCCCAGGCCGATGCCGGAGTCGCGGGCCAGGCGCAGGCTTTCGCGGGCGAGGTCGAGGGCGCGCCCGCAGTGTCCGGAGCGCAACTCGATGTCGGCGAGGAAGCGCTGGAAGTGCACCTCGCTCTCGACCATGCCGCGCCGGCGCACCTCGCGCAGCAGCGCCGTGATGGTCGACCGGGCCTCGGGCAGCTGGTCGCTCATCAGCAGCCACCGGAACCGGGCCATGCCGACACCGTTGTGATGGCAGGTCACGTACGGGTCCTGAGGCTCTTTCAGCGCCCGCTTGATGGTGGCGGGTGCGTCCGGATGACCCATGAGGATCTCCGTCGAGGCCTGGAAGGAGAGCGCCATGAGCTCGGTGCGCCGGTCCTCGCCGCGCGCGGCCAGCTCCGCGGCGTGCGCCGCCTGCCGGCGGGCCTCGGCGAAGTCTCCCTCGACGACCAGCCCGCGCCAGGCGAGCTGGTAGTGGACCTGGGCGAGCAGCCCGGGGTCGTCGCCGGCGTCGGCGAGCACCTGCGGGTAGACGGCGTCGACGTCCCCCAGGGCCTGCCCGGCCGCCTCGATCACCACCATCCAGGCCCGTACCCGCTCGGCGGGGACAGTGGCCCGGGTCAGCACCTCACGTGCGATGTCCCGGGCGAGGTCCACCTCGCCGGCGGTGATCGCGTCCTCCGCGGCCTGCAACCGCCGTTCGTCCGGCGCCGGTCCGCCGGTGGCCGGGGTGTGCCGGGCCGCGAGCAGCCCGAGCGAGGCGGCCACCGACGGCGCGCCCCGGTCGCGGGCCAGCGCGGCGGCCTCGGCGAGCCGCGCGGCCACGTCCAGGTCGGTCCCGGTGGTCGACAGCGCGAGGTGCCGGGCCCGCTCGATCGGGTCGGAGGCGGCCGTGGACAGCGCGGCGTGCGCGGCCCGGCGTTCCTGCGCGGGCGCCTCCGCGTACAGCGCGGCCGAGATCAGCGGATGCGCGAACCGTACGGCCGGCCCCTCGGGCTCCGTCGCCAGCAGCCCGAGCGCCGCGGCCTGGGCGGTCTCGGCCTCGGCGTTCTCCCGGCCGGCCGCGTGCAGCAGGGCCAGCGTGGGGCGGGCGCCCGCGCTGGCGACGAGCAGGGTGCGCCGGGCCTCGTCGGAGAGCATGTCGAGGCGGCTGAGCACCAGGGCGCGCAGCGAGGTCGGCACGGGCAGCGGCTCGCCGGGGCGCGGCGGGGTCGGGTTCTCGCCGAGGGCGCGGCCCAGTTCGAGGGCGAACAAAGGGTTGCCGCCGCTGGTGCGGTGGATCTCGCGGACCGTGGAGCGGGGCAGGTCGGTGTAGCCGCGGTGGTCGAGCAGCGCGGAGACCTGGGCGCGGGAGAGGGGGTTGAGGCGGACGGCGAGGGTGTCGGGCGGGGACGCGCGTAGATGACGGTCGTACTCCTGCCCCTCGGTGCGGACCGCGCACAGCAGCTGGACGGGGGTGTCGCCGAGGCGGCGGGCGGCGAAGCCGAGGAGTTCGGCGCTGGCGGAGTCCAGCCACTGCAGGTCGTCGGCGACGACCAGGACGGGGCCGGCGGCGGCCAGGGCGCGCAGCGCGGAGAGCACGGCCAGGCGCAGGGCGAGGCCGTCGCGCTGCAGAGTCGATTCGCCTCGGCCGGTCAGCGCCGACTCCAGGGCGGTGCGCTGGGCGGCGGGCAGCTTGTCGGAGACCTCGTCCAGGACCAGACCGAAGAGATCGGCCAGGGCCAGGAAGGGCAGGTGGGATTCGGACTCGGTCGCCGAGCAGCGCAAGACGGTGCGGGCCGACTCGCCGTAATCCGCGGCCAATGCCCGCAGCACGGTCGACTTTCCTATTCCGGCGGGGCCGTGGAGCAGCACACTGCCGCCGCGCACCAGCTGGTCACGGGCGGAGCCGAACAGCTCCTCCCTGCCGATGACCAGGTCGGGGCGGCACCTGGCAGGCTCCTTGAAGTCCCCTCGCACGGTCACCGCTCCCCTCCGTGTGTCGTGTCCGGGCCAAATTCTAGGCAACGTCCCATTGAAATTCGGAGGGACGGCGTGGTGAGGGATATAACAGCGGGGGCATAGAGAAATTCATCGAGGTGTCCGGTGAATGGACGGTCGTCGTCAGGGTCTCTCCCCGGCCGGATCCGAGCGCTCCACCGAGCCGCCTCGAGCCCTACGGCAGCAACCCCGCCCTCCGTGCCGCGACCACCGCCTCTCCGCGCGTGTGGGCCCCCAGTTTCCGCATCGCCGACCTGAGGTAGCCCTTGACTGTCTCCGGCCGCAGACCCAGATGTTCGGCGGCCGTCGCGTTCGTGGCACCCGCCGCCACGCATGTCAGAACGTCCAGCTCGCGCGGCGCCAGGGTCACCCCCTGCGTCGGTGTCCTCGCGGTCAACAGCCCGCAGACGTCGAGGAGCTCGGCGCGCAGGGCCGGGTCGGCGATACGCGGGGCGAGGGCGCGCAGGGCCGCGTGGGCCTCACGGACCCGCTCCCATCCGGCCGCCGAGCCGGGGCCGGGCTCCGGTCGCGCCGCGGACAGCAGGTCGCGTGCCTCGTCCCCCACCACCAGCGTCTGCTCCACGTCCCGCGCCACGCCGACGGCCGCGTTCAGCGTGCGGTCGCCGAGGGGCTGGGCCGTGCGCAGGGCGCCGTAGAGCACTCCGCGCACCCGGCGGCGTACGACGACGGGGATCGCGAGGACCGAGCGCAGGCCCTCCTGGGCGACCGCCGCGTCGTACTCGTGGCTGATCTGGCGGGAGAGGGAGTAGTCGGTGACGGCGCACGGACGGGCCAGGGCCACCGCCTTGCCGCCGAGGCCGTTGCCGGAGGTCACCGCGAAGCCGCGCAGCGCGGGTGTGGCGGCGCCGCTCAGTTCGCTGATGCGCATGCGCTGCCGCCCCGGCTCCACCAGCCCGCCGAAGGCGACCGGCAGCCCCGTCGCCCGCCGCAGCCGCGCCGGCGCACCGCGCATCCCCACCGCTCCGGCCGCGTCCGCTGCTGCCATGTGCCCGCCCTTTCCCGATGGCACAGACCCCCGTTCGGGGTCTTCACCATGGCGCACACCCCCGTTCGGGGGTAGTGAGACCTGCATCACGGATTACACGATGGCAGAGAGCCGCCCGGCAATGGTCCGGCACACAGGAGGACAGATGACGGCGACGGAGCAGTTCCGCAGGGCGCGGGACTTCCTGCTGGAGCACCGCGAGGACTACGACACGGCCTACGAGGGCTTCGAGTGGCCCCGGCCCGAGCACTTCAACTGGGCCCTCGACTGGTTCGACGTCATCGCGGACGGAAACGACCGCACCGCCCTGCACATCGTCGAAGAGGACGGCTCCGAGGTCCGGCTCTCCTTCGCCGAACTCTCCGAACGGTCCGACCGGGTCGCCAACCTGCTGCGCGAGCGCGGGGTCGAGGCCGAGGAGCGGATCCTCGTCATGCTCGGCAACCAGGCCGAGCTGTGGGAGACCGCCCTGGCCGCGATGAAGCTGCGCGCCGTCGTCATCCCGGCCACCCCGCTGCTCGGCCCCGCCGACCTGCGCGACCGCGTCGAGCGCGGCCGGGTGCGGCACGTCGTCGTCCGGGCCGAGGACGCCGCCAAGTTCGACGACGTGCCCGGCGACTACACACGCACCGCCGTCGGCGGAGTGCCGGAGGGCTGGCAGCCCTACGAGGACGCCTACGCCGCCTCCGCGGACTTCCTGCCCGACGGCCCGACCCTCGCCGACGACCCGCTGATGCTGTACTTCACCTCCGGGACGACGGCCCGCCCCAAGCTCGTCGAGCACACGCACGTGTCGTATCCGATCGGGCACCTCGCCACCCTGTACTGGATCGGCCTCAAGCCCGGTGACGTGCACCTCAACATCTCCTCGCCGGGCTGGGCCAAGCACGCCTGGTCGAACCTGTTCGCGCCGTGGAACGCGGAGGCGACCGTGTTCCTCCACAACTACACACGCTTCGACCCGGCCCGGCTGATGGCCGAGATGGACCGCGCGGGCGTGACGACCTTCTGCGCGCCGCCGACCGTCTGGCGCATGCTCATCCAGGCCGACCTGACCCAGTTGCGGACCCCGCCGCGTGAGGCCGTGGCCGCGGGGGAGCCCCTGAACCCCGAGGTCATCGAGCAGGTGCGGCGGGCCTGGGGCGTGACCATCCGGGACGGCTTCGGCCAGACGGAGACGGCCGTGCAGATCGCCAACAGCCCCGGCCAGCCCCTGAAGACCGGCTCCATGGGCCGACCGAGCCCCGGCTACCGCGTGGAACTGCTCGACCCGGTGTCGGGCGCGCCCGGCGCGGCGGAGGGTGAGATCGCGCTGGACCTGTCGGCGCGGCCGGTCGGCCTGATGACGGGATACCACGGCGACGCCGACCGCACGGCGGAGGCGATGGCGGGCGGGTACTACCGCACGGGGGACATCGGCACCCGCGATGAAGACGGATATGTCGTTTATGTCGGGCGTGCCGACGATGTCTTCAAGGCCTCCGACTACAAGATCAGTCCCTTCGAGCTGGAGAGTGCGCTGCTGGAGCACGACGCCGTCGCCGAGGCCGCCGTGGTCCCCGCCCCGGACGAGCTGCGGCTGGCGGTGCCCAAGGCGTACGTCGTCCTGGCCGAGGGCTGGGAGCCCGGTCCCGACACCGCGAAGGTGCTGTTCGAGCACTCCCGCGAGGTCCTCGCGCCCTACAAGCGCGTACGGCGCCTGGAGTTCGCGCCGCTGCCCAAGACCGTCTCCGGCAAGATCCGCCGGATCGAGTTGCGCGAGGCGACGGCGGCGGGTTCGGCCGACGAGTACCGCGAGGAGGACTTCCGGTGAACTCCTACACGCACGGGACGAGTGGGACCGCGTTGCTCGGTGACACGATCGGCGCCGACCTGGACCGGGCCGTCGCCCTCTGGCCGGACCGTGAGGCGCTCGTCGACGTGCCGTCCGGGCGGCGCTGGACGTACGCCCGATTCGCCGCGGACGTCGACGAGTTGGCGTGCGCGCTGCTCGCGAGCGGGGTCGCCAAGGGCGACCGGGTGGGCATCTGGGCGGTCAACTGCCCCGAGTGGGTGCTGGTCCAGTACGCCACCGCCCGCATCGGCGCGATCATGGTGAACATCAACCCGGCGTACCGCACGCACGAGGTCGAGTACGTCCTCAACCAGGCCGGGATCTCCCTGCTGTTCGCCTCCCTCCGTCACAAGACGAGCGACTACCGGGAGATGGTCGGGCAAGTGCGGGGCCGGTGCCCGCAGTTGCGGGAGGCGGTCTACTTCGGCGACCCGAGCTGGGACACGCTGCTCGGCCGCGCAGCCCCCGACCGGAGGGAGGAGCTGGCGGCCCGGGGACGCGAGCTGTCCTGCGACGACCCGATCAACATCCAGTACACGTCGGGGACGACGGGCTTCCCGAAGGGGGCCACCCTCTCCCACCACAACATCCTCAACAACGGCTACTTCGTGGGTGAGTTGATCGCCTACAGCGAGCAGGACCGGGTGTGCATTCCCGTTCCGTTCTATCACTGTTTCGGTATGGTCATGGGGAATCTGGCCGCTACGTCCCACGGCGCCTGTATGGTCATCCCGGCCCCGTCCTTCGACCCGAAGGCGACGCTGGAGGCCGTACAGCAGGAGCGGTGTACGTCGCTCTACGGCGTCCCGACCATGTTCATCGCGGAGTTGAACCTCCCGGACTTCGGGACGTACGACCTGTCCTCGCTGCGCACCGGCATCATGGCGGGCTCGCCCTGTCCGGTCGAGGTGATGAAGCGGGTGGTCGCCGAGATGAACATGACGGAGGTGTCGATCTGCTACGGCATGACCGAGACCTCACCCGTCTCCACCCAGACCCGTCGTGACGACGACCTGGAACACCGCACGGGCACGGTCGGCCGCGTGCTGCCGCACATCGAGGTGAAGATCGTCGACCCGGCGACGGGCGTGACCCGGCCACGCGGCACGGCGGGGGAGTTGTGCACCCGCGGCTACAGCGTGATGCTCGGCTACTGGAACGAACCCGAGAAGACCGCCGAGGCCGTCGACGCCGGCCGCTGGATGCACACCGGCGACCTCGCCGTGATGCGCGAGGACGGCTACGTCGAGATCGTCGGCCGTATCAAGGACATGATCATCAGGGGCGGCGAGAACATCTACCCGCGCGAGATCGAGGAGTTCCTCTACGGCCACCCCAAGATCAGGGACGTCCAGGTCGTCGGCGTACCGCACGCGACGTACGGCGAGGAAGTCCTGGCGTGCGTGATCCCGCACGACCCTGCCGCACCGCCCACCCTGGAGGAGGTGCGCACCTACTGCGAGGGGCGGTTGGCCCACTACAAGATCCCGAGCCGGCTGCAGGTGCTGGAGGTCTTTCCGATGACGGTGTCGGGGAAGGTGCGGAAGGTGGAGCTGCGGGAGACGTACGGCGCGTAGGGCCGGCGCGGCGGCGCGGGCCGGCTTCAGGCACCCATCGCCGCACGGTCGGACGCGCTGCGCAGGACGCAGAACTCGTTGCCCTCGGGGTCGGCGAGGACGGCCCAGCCCGCGCCTCCGGGCTCCCGGCGGTCGACGGCGAGGGTGGCGCCGAGGCCCAGCAGCCGCTCGACCTCCTCCTCGCGGGAGGTCTGCGGGCGCAGGCACAGATGGAGTCTGTTCTTGCCGGTCTTCGGCTCCGGCACCTGGTTGAAGTGGAGCACCGGGCCCTCCGGGAGGATCACCTGAGCCTCCGGGGCGCCCGGTCGGTCCTCCGGATGGAGCGGGCCGCCTGTCACCCTGCTCCAGAAGCAGGCCAGTTCATAGGCGTCCGCACAGTCGATCGCCACGTTCTGCACCACCGAAACCATGCGGCGAGCCTGCCCCAGCGGCGCCGAGTTCGCCACCGAATTGGCAGCAGGCTCAGGCGTCAAGGGCGTCGGCCGCCTCGTTGACCGGCCGGGGTGTGCCCGTCAGGTCCAGGAAGAAGAGGGGGATGGTGAGGGAGTCGGCGCGGGCGCGGGCCTCGGGGGCGTAGCCGGCGAGGGAGAAGTACACGCAGTCCGTGGAGTCCGTCATGGCCGTCAGCCACAGACACTCCACGTCCCGCAGCGAGGCCGGGCGCGCGCTGGGGTCGACCTGGGCCAGCAGGCCGCGCGCGGAGAGCCCGATACCGGAGGTGGGGCGCTGATCGGCCCGGCGGATGTCCCGGTAACCGAGCCACCGGAGGTAGCGGACCGTGGCTGTGACGGCGTCGCGGGCGGTGCGGATGGCGACGGGGTGGAAGGGGCGGCGGGGAGGGGAGGGCCGGGGCGGGTTCTGTGCCGGTACCAGGGGTTCCGCGTGGGCCGGCGTGGGGACTTGTGCCGGGGGCGCTGGTGGTGGCAGGGGTGGCGTGTTCGGTGCGGGGATCCTCTCCTGCTCGGAGGCCGACGCGTCGACGACGTCGCTCACCGGGATCCACAGGACCGTCCCGCACGGGCATCCCAGCTCGGGCCGTGGCCATCGGCCGTGGCGGCCGCAGGCCGGGCAGGAGAGGGTGACCCACTCCTCCTCCCATGCCCGGTGGGCGACGGTCCTCGGCGCTGTGCGTGGGTCGAGGCACGGTGCGACCGTGGCGCCGCAGGCGCAGGGGTAGGAGGGCGCGGTGTAGAAGCGCTCGCGCCGGCAGGCCGGGCAGCGCACCGGCACGCTCTCGGACATGCCCCCATCGTCCTCCGGAAACCCCCGCCTGTCCGTCTCTTGACGACCTTCGCCCACCCACTTACATTGCTTCCAGATAGTAGAAGTTAATTTCCGCGATACGGAACATGGATCGCGGAGGTGCTCCCCGCGGGGCGCGACGGAGAGCCGATCCGACAGCCGAAGCAGGAGTACTCCATGGCTCGAATGACCGCTGCCCGCGCGGCAGTTGAGATCCTCAGGCGCGAGGGCGTCACTGCCGCGTTCGGTGTCCCCGGCGCGGCGATCAACCCCTTCTACGCGGCCCTCAAGGCCTCCGGCGGCATCGCTCACACCCTCGCCCGCCATGTGGAGGGTGCCTCGCACATGGCCGAGGGCTACACCCGCACCCACCCGGGCAACATCGGCGTCTGCATCGGTACCTCCGGCCCCGCCGGCACCGACATGATCACGGGCCTGTACTCCGCCATCGGCGACTCCGTCCCGATCCTGTGCATCACGGGCCAGGCCCCGACCGCCGTGATCCACAAGGAGGACTTCCAGGCCGTCGACATCGCCTCGATCGCGCGGCCGGTGACGAAGACGGCGGTCACGGTGCTGGAGGCCGCGCAGGTCCCCGGCGTCTTCCAGCAGGCCTTCCATCTCATGCGCTCCGGCCGCCCCGGCCCGGTCCTCATCGACCTGCCGATCGACGTCCAGCTCACCGAGATCGAATTCGACCCGGACACCTACGCGCCGCTGCCCGTCCACAAGCCGGTCGCGACCCGGGCGCAGATCGAGAAGGCGATCGGGATGCTCAACGCCTCCGCGCGCCCGCTGATCGTCGCCGGTGGCGGTGTCATCAACGCCGACGCCTGCGAACTCCTCGTCGAGTTCGCCGAGTTGACCGGCACACCGGTCGTACCGACCCTGATGGGCTGGGGCACCCTCCCCGACGACCATGAGCTGAACGCCGGCCTGGTGGGCCTGCAGACCTCGCACCGCTACGGCAACGCGACCTTCCTGGAGTCCGACTTCGTCCTCGGTATCGGCAACCGCTGGGCCAACCGCCACACCGGCAGGCTCGACGTCTACACGGCCGGACGGACATTCGTCCACGTCGACATCGAGCCCACCCAGATCGGCAGGATCTTCGCCCCCGACTACGGCATCGCCTCCGACGCGAAGGCCGCGCTGGAGCTGTTCGTGGACGTGGCACGGGAGATGAAGGCGGCCGGCGAGCTGCCCGACCGCTCGGCCTGGGCGGCCGCCGCACAGGAGAAGAAAGCCACGCTCCAGCGTCGTACACACTTCGACGACATCCCGATCAAACCGCAGCGCGTCTACGAGGAGATGAACAAGGCCTTCGGCCCCGAGACCCGCTACGTCACCACCATCGGCCTCTCGCAGATCGCCGGCGCCCAGTTGCTGCACGTCTACAAGCCGCGCCACTGGATCAACTGCGGCCAGGCCGGCCCCCTCGGCTGGACCGTCCCGGCCGCACTGGGTGTGGCCAAGGCCGACCCGGAGGCGTCGGTGGTCGCGTTGTCCGGGGACTACGACTTCCAGTTCATGATCGAGGAGCTGGCGGTCGGGGCACAGCACAAGATCCCGTACGTCCACGTCCTCGTCAACAACTCCTACCTGGGCCTCATCCGCCAAGCGCAGCGCGCCTTCGACATCGACTTCCAGGTCAAGCTGGAGTTCGAGAACATCAACTCGCCCGAGCTGGGCGTCTACGGCGTCGACCACGTCAAGGTCGCCGAGGGTCTCGGCTGCAAGGCGATCCGCGTGACCGACCCGAACGAGCTGGGCGCCGCCTTCGAACAGGCCAAGAAGCTCGCCGCCGAGTTCCAGGTCCCCGTCGTCGTCGAGGCGATCCTGGAGCGCGTCACCAACATCTCCATGTCCACGACCAACGACATCAGCGACGTCGTGGAGTTCGAGGAGATCGCGACAGAGCCGGGGCATGCGCCGACGTCGATCAGAGCGCTGAAGGTCTGACAGCCCCGGGCAGGCAGGGGCGGCCCCACCCGGAGGTGGGGCCGCCCTTTCGCCTGTTCGGGTCCTGCGTGCTCAGTCGGAGCCGCCGCCCGAACTTCCGCAGGAGTACCAGCTGCGGCCGTGGAAGGGCGCGTCGCCACCACGAGGGGAATGCCGCAGAAGCCCCTTGCCGGCCACCTCGGCCCGCTGGATCAGCCCCGCCCGGAGGGCGAAGCGCGGCACGAGCACCCGCAGGGCCGCCTCGCCGTGCAGCGCGACGGCGAGCAGCTTGTCGTGGTCCGTCAGGCCGTGCCGGCCCGCGGGCAGGGCGTGCGCCTCCCGCAGGGCCCGCACATGGCGGCGGGCGGCGCGGGTCGGACCGAGCAGCGGCCAGCGCAGCAGACCGGCCTCCGCCAGGGGGATGCGCATCAGGGCCACCGCCAGGCGGACGTCCGACCGTTTCACCAGCGTCCGCAGCCCGCAGGGCTCGTGGAGGGAGGCACGCACCGCGTTCTCCAGCGGCGGGAGGGGAGACGGTGACTGCCCCGGGACCGCGTCCGCCGTGACGGCCTCCGACGCCCTCATCGTCCGCGGCCGGCCGGCTTCCACCGCACCCCGCAGGTGAAGGCCCATCACGGCCACCGTGACGGCGGCGCGGGGACCGCCCCGCAGGAGTGCGATCTCGTGCGGCTGGAGCCGGATCGCTGTGTCTGCGCTCATGGCACACCCCCTGGGGCGGAGCCCGCCACCCCCGTGCCGGCGGGCCCCGCGTGACCACAATGTGCCCATGCCCAGGGTCTGTTGAAGCCTTCTGAACCATGTTCAGAGGTTGATTTGAGGTTGACGTACCCGCCCTGCGTCTCCCGCTGCGCAGGGCGGGTGGTGCCGTCCGGCGGCGCGAGGCCGGGCGCGACAGGACGTTCGCGCCGCCGGACGGGGTCCTCGGGTCAGACCCGGGTGCCGGAGAGACGCTCCACGGCCCGCAGCAGCGCGGAGTGGTCCAGGCCGCCGTCGCCCTGTGCCCGCAGACTCGCGACGAGCTGCGCCACCACGGCACCGACCGGCAGGGCCGCGCCGACGTCGCGGGCGGCGTCGGTGACGATGCCCATGTCCTTGTGGTGCAGGTCGACACGGAAGCCCGGCTTGAAGTCCCGGTTCAGGAAGTTGTCCCTCTTCCGCGTCAGCACCGTCGAGCCGGCGAGCCCGCCGCCCAGGACGTCCAGCGCCGCCTTCAGGTCCACGCCCGACTTCTCCAGGAAGACCACGGCCTCGGCGCACGCCTGGATGTTGACGGCGACGATCAGCTGGTTCGCGGCCTTCACGGTCTGGCCCGAGCCGTGCGGACCGCACAGCACGACGGTCCTGCCGAGCGCCTCGAAGATCGGCTCCGCCGCGTCGAAGTCGGCCTGTTCGCCGCCGACCATGACGGACAGCACGGCCTCGACGGCACCTGCCTCACCGCCGGACACGGGCGCGTCGAGCACGCGGATGCCCTTGTCCCGCGCCGCCTTCGCCAGGTCGATCGAGGTCTGCGGGGTGATCGAGGACATGTCGATCAGCAGCGTGCCGGGCCGCGCGTGCTCCAGGATGCCGTCGGGGCCGTATGCGACGGCCTCGACCTGCGGGGAGGCGGGCACCATGGTGATCACGACGTCGGCGTCCCGGACGGCCTCGGCGACGGATCCGGCGGCGGTGCCGCCGGCGGCGGCCAGGCGGTCCAGCTTCTCCTGCTCCAGGGTGAAGCCGGTGACGTCGTAGCCCGCCTTGATCAGGTTCTCGGACATGGGGGAGCCCATGATGCCGAGGCCTATCCAGGCGATCTTGGGGAGCTGGTTGCTCATGGGGGTGCCTCTCTGCCGCGGTGCGGCAACGTCAGGGGTCAGTGCGCTCCGCGCGCCTCCCGCGGCAGCCAGTCGAAGGCCTCCGCGCTCGGACGGTCGCCCGGCTTGTACTCCAGCCCCACCCGGCCCTCGTAACCGGCCTTCCGCAGCCGGGCGAGGAGGTCCGCCAGGGGGAGCGAGCCCGTGCCGGGAGCGCCGCGGCCGGGGGTGTCGGCGATCTGGACGTGGCCGGTCCGGTCGGCGTACCGCTCGATCACCGACGGCAGGTCCTCGCCGTTCGTCGACAGGTGGTACAGGTCCATCAGGAACCTGGCGTTGCCGAGCCCGGTCGCCCGGTTGACCTTGTCGACGACGCCGACGGCGGCGGAGGCGCTCACCAGCGGGTACAGCGGCGACTCGGTCCGGTTCAGGGCCTCGATCAGCAGGACCGCGCCGATCCGGTCGGCGGCGCGGGCCGCGAGCACCAGGTTCTCCAGCGCCAGCGCGTCCTGCTCGGCCGGGTCCACCCCCTCGACACGGTTGCCGTACAGCGCGTTGAGCGCCCCGCAGCCGAGGGCCTCGGCGAAGCCGGCGGCCACGTCGATGTTGGCGCGGAACCTCTCCGACTCCTCGCCCGGGACGGACAGCGCGCCGCGGTCCGGGCCCGGGAGCCGGCCGGCGTAGAAGTTCAGGCCCGTGAGCCGGACGCCCGCGTCCTCGATCGCCCGCTTCAGCGCGTCGAGCCCGGACCGCTCGGGGGCGGGGCTGTCGACCCAGGGCCACCACAGCTCGACCGCGGTGAAGCCGGCCGCGGCGGCGGCCGCGGGACGCTCCAGGAGCGGGAGTTCCGTGAAGAGGATCGACAGGTTGACGGTGAAGCGCTGGTCTGCGAATCCCATCGGGGCCGCCACTCCCTCCCTGATATTCCATAATGTGGAAGTCATTTTCTGTGTGATGGAAGATTGCCTCCGGCGGGGAAGGGCTGTCAAGAGCGGCCGCAAGAATGCGCCCCCGCGCGGGGCGCGGGGGCGCATCGGCAGGGGGAGGTTCACAGCGCGTCGACGGCGCTCACCTTCCAGCCCTCGGAGGTGCGGGTGAGCGTCATCCGCACCCGGTTCAGGTCCACGCGAGATCCCGTGACCTGGGTGCTCCTGGTGACCTGGTTGACGAAGAGCAGCACAACGGCCCGGTCCGGCGAGGCCGACACGACGGAGGCCGCCGGGGCGCCACCGCCGGACGGCTCCACGACCGTCGCCTTCACCACCCCGTGGTACTTCCGGGCGGCCGGCCCGACCACCGTCTCCGTGGTCGCGCCGTACTTCTCGCGGAAGTCGCCGGTCAGATGCGTGCGCGCCCGGGCGAAGTCGCGGTCCAGGTGCCGGTAGTCGTACGACAGCACGGCCGGCACCGCCTTGCGTGCGGCGGCGAGTGCCTGCCCTCGGGCCTGCTCCGCCGTCCGCCCCTCCCGGTACTGCCATCCGAGCACGGCGGCTGCGCTCAGACCGGCCACGAGCAGGACGGCCGGCGCAGCGGTGCGCAGCCTCGGGAGCGGGGACCGTCGCACGGGCGTGTTCTCCTGCGGCTCCTCCTCGGCGGAGCCGGGCGACGGCTCCGGCGGGTCCTCCCAGCCGCCGTCCGGAGCGTCGACGAGCACCGTACGCCCGGAGCTGTGCTCCTCGGACTGCCGCGGGGCCTCCTCCGCCGGGGCGGGGACGGCACGCCCGCCGCCCCCGCCGTGCTCCGGTCGCCGGGCGCGCTTGGCTGCCGCACGGGCTGCCGCGGTCATGGTGCGGCGGGCGGGGGAGCCGGCGCCGCGGCCTCGGGTGGTCGGGTTCGCCACGGTCTTTCTCCTCAAAGCCTCAAAGGTGGTACGGGGGTCAGCCGACGAACTCGACGTCCGAGGTCAGCCAGCGGCCGCCCTCGAGCACGAGGTCGAGTTGCAGCCGGTACGTGCGCGCCTCCCCCTCGGGCACGGCGGTGTTGGTCACCTTGCTGTCGGCGACGACGAGGACCCGGGCCGAGCGCGCGTCGGACCGCACGATGCCCGCTTCGAGGACCTGGCCCTCGGACACCGACTTGTTCCCGGTGACGAGCTTGGTCAGCTCCTCGGTCTGCGCGGCGAACTGCTTCTTGAAGTCGCCGGTGGCGCCCTGCAGCACGTTCCCGCTGTCCCGCTCGTAGTGCCGGTAGTCGAGCGAGGTGAAGTTCAGCGCCGACTGCCGGGCCGCCGCCAGGACGTCCTGACGGCGCTGCTCCGCCGCGCGCTGCTCGTGCACCTCGAAGCCGAGCCAGACCGAGAGCGCCGTGGTCAGGACCGTGGCCGCGACGAGCCCCGCCGACAGCGCCCTGCGGCGCCCGGCGGACCGCGCGGTGCGGCGGCCGCTGTCCGCCCGTCCGGCGACCAGCCGGAGCAGCGGTCGCAGGGCCCGGGTGAGGGAGCCGCCGATCAGCGGGCGGAGGCCCCCGCTCATGCCATCGGTCCGACGAGCAGCCATTGCCACGAGTCCTTTCCGAACACGGTCTGTTCGCCGCCCGTCGAGCCGATCTCGACGGGCGTTCCGTCCGGGCCGGCGGCGATGCCGGTCTCCGGGTCGTACGGGGTGACGTACGCGGCCCGGTGGGCGTCGCCGGAACGGCCGGCCGCGCCGGGCGCGTTCTGAGCGCCGCGCACGGAGGTGTCGCTGCCGCGCGGTGCCGTGCAGCGTGCGTCGGTGTTCGCCGGGCGCGTGCCGGTGTCCGCCGGATCGCGTCGCTGTGTGCCGTACCCCTGGGTGCACGGCGGCGGGTCGTCGGCGTTCAGGACGAGCCCGAAGTGGGTGGTGCCGTCGCCCGGGATGACGGTGTGGCTGCCCGCGACCACCACCGGGAAGGTCACCAGGGCCTGCTCCACGCCGGGCAGCCGGGCCACCGTGACCTGGCCGCCGCTGATGAGGTTGGCGAGCAGGACCGGCAGATCGGGCCGGACGGACCTCAGCAGCGAGTTGACCTCCTGCCCGGCGGGCACCGCGTTGCCGATCAGCCGGCGCAGATCCCCGTCGCTCGACTTCAGCTCCGCGGTGAGCGCCGCCAGATCGCGGGAGAACGACTTGATGGACGAGCCCTGGTCGGCCTGTGTCTTGAGGACCTTCCGCGCGTCCTCGATCAGCGAGACCGTCTCCGGGAGCGAGTCGGAGGCCGACTCGACGAGCGCGTTGCCCGAGTCCACCAGCCGGCTCAGACGGGGCCCCGTGCCGGAGAAGGCCTCGCCCAGCTCGTCGACGGTGATCCGCAGATCGTCCTTGCCGACCGAGGTGACGAGCCGGTCCAGGCTGACGACCAGGTCCGTGACGGGCAGCGGCACCCGGGTCCGGTCGCGTGGGATCGCGCTGCCGTCCAGCAGGTACGGGCCGCTCGAGCGGCGCGGTTGCAGGTCGACGTACTGCTCGCCCACCGCCGAGCGGTTCGCCACCACCGCCAGCGTGTCCGCCGGGATGCGCGGCGCTCCGTCCTCGATCTCCAGGGCCACGGAGACACCGTCGGAGCCGGCCGGCCGCAGCTCGCCGACCCGGCCCACCGGCACCCCGCGGTAGGTGACCTCCGCGCCGGTGAAGATGCCGCCGGAGTCGGCGAAGTCGGCCCGCACGGTGTAGCCGCGGTCGAGGAGGCCGTCCACCAGGCCCGTGTACTCGGCGCCGACGTACGCCACCCCCACGGCGGTGACGGTGGCGAAGGCGAGCAGCTGGGCCTTGACCGTACGCGTGATCACGGCTGTATCCCCTTCAGCATGAGCTCCGCGAGCGTGAGGTCGATCCCCGGCGGGAGGCGGCCGGAGCCGGCCCGGGGGCCGTAGCCCGCGGTGCACACCGGCGGGCACAGCGGGTCGCCGTCCCGGGGCGCCGAGGGTTCGACGGGCGTGTCCGGCACGTCCGGTGTGTCCGGCAGTGCTGTCGGTGCGGGCAGGCCGGGCACGTCGGGCACGTCCGGCAGGCCGGGAAGGTCCGGGGCCCGCGGCGTGCCGGGATCTCCGTCCCCCTTGCCGGGCTCGTCGGTGAGGTTGCCGTAGATGCCCGACAGGTCCAGGTCGGCGGTCACGTGGAGGTTGACGTAGTCACCCTTGACGGCGTCCACCGCGTTGCGCGGGAACGGGTAAGTGGTGAGCAACTCAAGGGAGTTGGGCAGGTCGTCGCCCGCCTTGTCGAGCTGCTGCAGGATCGGCCTCAGCTGCCTCAGGTTGGCGACCGTGTCGTCCCGCGAGGCGTTGACGACCCTGGTGCCCGTCTTGCCCAGCTCCGACAGGGCGGTGAGCATCTTCGTCAGGTCGCGTCGCTGGTCGGCGAGGACCTTCAACGCGGGAGGCATCGTCTCGACGGCCGTGGCGATGGTCTTCTTCTCCTTCCCGAGCCGCTTGGCGAGCCGGTCGATGCCCTTGAGCGCGCGGACGATGTCCTTGCGCTGGCCGTCCAGGCCGCCGAGGAACGTGTTCAGCTCCTTGAGCAGGGACTTCACCCGGTTCTCGCGGCCCTCCAGCGCCTTGTTCAACTCCACGGTGATCGTCTTGAGCTGGGCGACCCCGCCGCCGTTCAGAAGCGCGGACAGGGCGGACAGAACCTCCTCGATCTCCGGGTTGCGGCCGCTGCGGGACAGCGGGATCAGGTCGCCGTCGCGCAGCCGGCCGGCGGGTGCGGTGCCGGCCGGGGCGGACAGTGCCACGTACTTCTCGCCGAGCATGCTGGTCTGCCGCAGCTCGGCGACCGCGTTGCCCGGCAGCTTCACCGAGTCGGCGACCCGCAGCCGTACGCGCGCGTGCCAGCCGTCGAGCGCCACCTTCTCCACGGCGCCCACGGTGACGTTGTCGACCTTGACCGCCGACTGCGGCACCAGGTCGAGTACGTCCCTGAACTCGACGGTGACGTGGTAGGCACGGCCGTCCGCGGCGGCGCCTCCGGGGAGCGGGACGTCGTACCAGCCGTTGAACTCGCAGCCGGTCAGCATCAGTGAACCGACTGCTGCCCACACCACCGCTCCGCCCCTGCGCGGCAGGCTCATACCCAGGCCGCTCATGCGCCCGCCTCCAGGATTCCGCCGAGCGTCCGGTCGACCGAGCCCGTGCCGGGCACCGCCGGAGCCTTCGGCACCTCGGGCAGGGAGGCGAAGAGCTTCTCCAACTCCTTGCAGTCGGGGTTCTTTCCGCCCTCGTCGCCGGTCGTCCGCAGCAGGGAGCACAGCAGGTCGGCCGGGTCCTGCGACTGCTGCGCGTTGTTGCGGGTGTCGAGGGTGCCGGCGGACGGGTTGTAGGCGTTCTGCAGGTTGGACAGTCCGGTGGGGGCGACCTCCAACAGCTCCTCCAGCGCGGCCCGTTGGGTGACGAGCACCTTGGTGACCTTGCTGAGTCCCTTCACGTCCGAGGCCAGCGCCTTCTTGTTGTTCTTCACGAAGCCGGCCACGTCACCGAGCGCCGCCGCCAGGTACTTCAGCGCCGCCGCGAGGTCCTTGCGTTCCCCGGCCAGCTGCTCGGCCACCTTGGCGAGGCTGCCGTTGAACGACCGCACGCTCTTGTCGTCGGCCGCCAGCGCAGCGGTGAAGACCTGCAGGTTCCGCACGGTTCCGAACAGGTCGCCACGGCCGTCGGACAGGGTGGTGACCGCCTTCGAGAGGTCCTCGACCGTCTGGTTCAGGTTCTTCCCCTGCCCTTCGAGGTTGTCCGCGCTCACGCCCAGCAGCCGCGCCAGGGAGCCGTCCTGGTTCGCGCCCTCCGGGCCGAGCGCCTCGGCCGTGGTGTGCAGGCTGTCGAAGATCCGGTCCAGTTCGACCGGTACGGCGGTCCGCGACTCGGGGATGACGGCGCCGTCCCGCAGCACCGGGCCCTTCCGGTACACGGGCAGCAGCTGCACGTAACGGTCGCTGACCACCGAGGAGTTGATGATCGCGGCCTGCGCGTCGGCGGGGACCTTGCGGCCCTCCTCGTACTCCAGCTCGACCCGCACCCGGCCGCCCTCCGGCGAGATCTCCTTGACCTCGCCGATGCGGACGCCGAGCACACGGACGTCCGAACCGGGGTAGATGCCGACGGTGCGCGGGAAGTACGCCGTGACACGGACCGTCCCGGGGCGCGGCCACAGCACGACGGCGAGCGCGGCGGCGACCGCGAGGGCGGTGAGCAGGGCGAGAACCCGTAGGCGCTTGTTCATCGTGTCCCTCCCGTTCGCGGCACCACCGGAGCGGCCACCAGGTTCTGGACGTAGGCGTCGAACCAGCGGCCGTTGCCGAGGGTGTTGGTGAAGACCCGCACGTACGGGGCGAGCAGCTTGACGCTGCGGTCGAGACTCTCCTGGTTGCGTTCGAGCATCCCGACGAAGGTGTTCAGGCCCTTGAGCGCGGGCCCGATCTCCTTGCGGTTGTCCTCGACCAGGCCGGAGAGCTGGATGCCGAGCGCGGCGGAGCTCTTGAGCAGCTTGTGGATCGCCGAGCGCCGTTCGCTGATCTCCTTGAACAGCTTGTCGCCGTCCTCGACCAGCGCGGAGAAGTCCTCGGTGTGGTCGGCCAGCACGCCGGTGACCCCGTTCGCGTGGTCGAGGAGTTCGCGCAGCGCCTTGTCGCGCGAGGCCACCGTCCTGGAGATGCTCGACAGGCCCTTGATGGAGGCGCGTACCTCGGCGGGCGAGTCCTGGAAGGTGGTGGAGATGGTGTCCAGCGCCTTCGCGAGCTGCTGCGTGTCGACCTCCTCGGTCGTGGTCGTCAGATCGCTGAACGCCTGCACGACGTCGTACGCCGACACCGTCCGCCGCAGCGGGATCTCGCTGCCCGGCTTCAGCCGGCCGGGCCCCTTCGGGTGCAGCGCGAGGTACTTCGCGCCGAGGATCGTCTTCACCCGGATCGACGCGCCGGTCTCGGTCCCGAACCCCGGGCCGCCCTTGACCTTGAAGGTCACCTCGACGTGGTCGCCGTCCAGGTCGACCTCCTCGACCTTGCCGACCTTGACCCCGGCGATCCGCACCTCGTCGCCCGGCTTCAGCCCGCCGGCCTCCGAGAAGGCCGCGCGGTACGTCTCACCCCCGCCGATCAGCGGCAGGCTGTCGGCGTTGAACGCGGCGACCGTCAGCAGGGCCAGGGTGGTCAGGCCGACGGCGCCGATCACCACGGGGTTGCGGTCACGGAACGGCTTCAGGCGCGGGCGGCGCAACCGGATGCGCGGCAGCTCGGGCGGCAGGACGCGCACCTTCATCAGCGGCTCGGGGCGGCCGGTCCCGCGTTGCGGCAGCCTGCGGAGCCCGGGCAGCCTCGGCAGCTTCGGCGGCAGGATCCGCACCTTCATCAACGGCTCGGGGCGACGGCGGCGCCGCCGCACGATGCGCAGGCTCATCCGCCGCACCTCGCCCGCGCCACGTGCATCTCGGGAGTGAGCACCTGCTTCGTCTTCGGCAGCACGATCCGGCCGTCGAAGTCGCACAGGTAGAAGTTGAACCACGAGCCGTAGGACGCGGTCCCCGTCAGCTCGCCCAGCTTGTTAGGCAGCCGCTTCAGCACACCCTCCACGGTCTTCTCGTTCCTGTTCAGTGTTCCGGTGAGATCGGTCAGCCCGGCGATGTCGTCCTTCAGCGCCGGGCGGGCGTCCCCGAGCAGCCCCGAGGTGGCCTCGGTCAGGTCGCCGATGCTCACCAGCGACTTCCCGATGGGCTTGCGGTCGGCGGACAGCCCGGAGATCACCCGCCGCAGCTGCTTCAGCAGCCCGGAGAAGCGGGCGCCGCGCTTGTCGAGCGTCTCCAGCACGGTGTTGAGGTTGTCGATCACGGAGCCGATCAGCTTGTCGCGGCCCGCGAGTGTCGTGGTGAGCGACGCGGTGTGGGCGAGCAGGCTGTTGACGGTGCCGCCCTCGCCCTGAAGCGTCTTGATGATCTCGGTGGCGAGCTGGTTGACGTCCTGCGGGCTGAGCGCGGCGAACAGTGGCTTGAAGCCGTTCAGCAACGCGTTGAGGTCCAGCGCCGGCTGCGTCCGCGACAGCGGGATCGTGCCGCCCGGCCGCAGCCGCGTGCCGTCGCCCGCGCCCTCGGTCAGCGCGACGTACCGCTGCCCGACCAGGTTCCGGTAGCGGACGACCGCGTGCGTGCTGGTGAGCAGCGGACGGTCCGTGGCCACGGTGAAGGTGACCTCCGCCAGCGTCCGGTCCTTGATCCGGATGCCCTCGACCTCACCGACCCGTACCCCGGCCACCCGGATCTCGTCGCCCTTCTCCAGGCCCGTCACATCGCTGAACACCGCGCGGTAGGTGTCCTTCGGGGTGAGGGAGACATTGACGATGGTGGCGGCGAGCAGGGCCGTCGCCACCATCGTGACCAGTGCGAAGAGGCTGAACTTGATCAGCGGCGCGGCCGTCCGGCGTGCCCCCTTCGTCCTCATGCGACGCTCACCGCCGTTCCGCGGGCCAGCGGTCCGAACAGCAGGGTCGTGACGGGCGGCACCTCGTCGGCGGGCACGCCCAGGACGGGGGCCACGAGCGAGCCGACGGCCCGCTGCTCGGCCTCGGTGGCGGACACGGGGACACCTCCGGGCAGGGCGCCGTCCGAACCGCCGGACGACGTACCGTCGTTGAGCCTGGGTTTCGGGCCGGGCACCGGCGGATCGGGCAGACCCCGGCAGTCCGGTCCCGACCGCTCGCCGTAGTACGGCTCCTCGCCGGGCTCGTACGCGCGCTGCGCCCGCACCACTTCGAGGGTGATCCGCATCCTGCCGCCCCGGAACGCCTCCTCCGACGCCTCCTCCTGCCGCACCAGACCGTCCAGGAGGCACGGGTACTCGGGCGAGTAACGGGCGAAGAGTTCCAGCGTGGGGCGGGAGACCCGGCCCAGGGTGATCAGCCGGTCGCCGTTCTCGGCGAGGAAGTCCTCCGTGGTGCCCGCGACGGCCGCGGTCGTGCGGAGGGCGGCGGCCAGCCGGTCCTTCTTCTCGACGAGGGTGCGGCTGGTGGTGACCGTGTTGCGCAGGATTCTCATCAGGTCGGGAGCGGCGTCCCCGTACACCTCGGCGACGTCGGCGAAGCGCGCGATGTCCTCCTTCAGGGACGGCAGGTGCGGATTGAGGCGGCGCAGGTAGCCCTCGACGCGGGTCAGGTTGTCGCCGATCCGGTCGCCGCGGCCCTCCAGCGCGGTGGCGAACGCCGAGAGCGTGGAGTTGAGCTTGCCCGGCTCGACGGTCCGCAGCAGGGGCAGCAGGTCGTTCATCAGCTGCTGCAGCTCCATGCCCACCCTGGTGCGGTCCTGGGTGATGACGTCCCCGGCGCGGAGGGGCCGGGTGCCGGAGGAGCCGCGCGGTGCCACCAGGTCGACGTACTTCTCGCCGAACAAGGTCTTGGGCAGCAACCGCGCGTGGACGTCCGACGGGATGGACGCCACGTACTCCGGCTTGAGCGCGAGGTCGAGCACGGCCTTCTCGCCGTCCGCGCGCACCGAGCGCACCTCACCGACCAGCAGCCCGCGCAGCTTGACGTCGGCGCGCGGATCGAGCTGGTTGCCGAGGCTGTCGGCCTCCAGCGTGATGCGCACGACGGGGGTGAACGCCTGCCGGTAGACGGCCACGGACAGGGACAGCAGCAGGGCGAGCACGGCGACGAAGGCGATGCCGTACAACCGCAGCCTGAGCGCTCGCATCCGGTTCATGTGGCTCACCCCGCGATCCGCACGGTCGTGTTGGCGCCCCAGATCGCGAGGCTCAGGAAGAAGTCCAGGACGTTGACGGCGACGATCGAGGTGCGTACCGCACGGCCCACCGCGACGCCGACGCCCGCCGGTCCGCCGCTCGCGTAGTAGCCGTAGTAGCAGTGCACCAGGATGATCAGGACGGCGAAGACGATCACCTTGCCGAAGGACCAGAACACGTCGACGGGCGGCAGGTACTGGTGGAAGTAGTGGTCGTAGGTGCCGGTCGACTGCCCGTAGTAGCCGGTGGTGATGGTGCGGGCGGCGAGGTACGAGGACAGCAGCCCGACCACGTACAGCGGGATCACCGCGACGAATCCGGCGATCATCCGCGTGGTCACGAGGAACGGCAGCGACGGGACGCCCATGACTTCCAGGGCGTCGGTCTCCTCGCTGATCCGCATCGCGCCGAGCTGGGCGGTGAAGCCGGCGCCCACCGTCGCGGACAGGGCGAGCCCGGCCACCAGCGGGGCGATCTCCCGGGTGTTGAAGTACGCCGACAGGAACGCCACGAAGTTGGAGGTGCCGAGCTGGTTGAGGGCCGCGTAGCCCTGGAGACCGACCTCGGTGCCGGTGAAGAACGACAGGAAGGCGATGACGCCGACGGTGCCGCCGACGACGGCCAGCGCGCCTCGCCCGAAGCTCACCTCGGCGAGCAGGCGCAGGACCTCCTTCTTGTAGCGGCGCAGGGTGCGGCCGGTCCACGCCAGGGAGCGGCCGTAGAAGGAGAGTTGGGCACCCAGATCTTCGAGAGAGCGCAGGGGGCGGTCGAGCGGTCTCATCGGCTAACCCCTCTGTGGGACGACCTGGAAGTACACCGCGGTCATCACGAAGTTCGTCACGAACAGCAACATGAAGGTGATCACCACTGACTGATTGACGGCGTCGCCCACTCCCTTCGGACCGCCCTTCGCGGTCAGCCCCTTGTACGAGGCGACGATCGCGGCGATCGCCCCGAACACCAGCGCCTTCAGCTCGGCCGCCCACAGGTCGGAGAGCTGGGCGAGGGTGGTGAAGGACGCCAGGTACGCGCCGGGCGTGCCGTTCTGGAGGATCACGTTGAAGAAGTAGCCGCCCGCGACACCGACCACCGACACCAGGCCGTTGAGCAGCACGGCGACCACCATCGAGGCCAGCACCCGCGGGACGACGAGGCGGTGGATCGGGTCGATGCCCAGTACCTGCATCGCGTCGATCTCCTCGCGGATCTTGCGCGCCCCCAGGTCCGCGCAGATGGCGGTGCCGCCGGCGCCCGCGATCAGCAGCGCGGTGACGATCGGGGAGGCCTCCCGCAGGACCGCGAGCACCGACGCGGCACCGGAGAAGGACTGGGCGCCGAGCTGCCGGGTCAGGCTGCCGATCTGCAGCGCGATCACCGCCCCGAAGGGGATGGAGACGAGCGCGGTGGGAAGGATCGTGACGCTCGCGATGAACCACGCCTGCTGGATGAACTCCCTCAGCTGGAAGGGACGACGGGGCACGGTGCGCAGGACGTCCAGCGCCATCGCGAACAGGTGGCCCGAGTGCCGCAGCGCCCCGGTGGGCGACAGGCTCATGCGTCCGCCACCTCCCTCCGGCGGTGCGGTTCGGCCTCGCGTCTCGCTATCGCCTGCCAGCGGGGCGGGCGGGTGATGCCCGGCCCCGGCAGCAGGCGGGGAGTCAGTTCCCGGCTGCCGGGAGTCTCCGCGCGGGCGCTGTCACCGAGCTGGGCGAGCTCCTGCTCGACCTGTGCGGCGTCCTTCTCCTCCGCCATGCCGATCGGCCCCTGCATCCGGCCGTTCAGGAACTGCCGTACGACCGGCTCGTCGCTGGTCAGCAGCTTCTCCCGGGGGCCGAACATGACCAGCTCGCGCCGGAACAGCAGCCCGATGTTGTCGGGCACCTGGCGGGCCGAGGCGATGTCGTGCGTGACGATCAGGAAGGTCGCGTCGATCTGCGCGTTGAGGTCGACGATCAGCTGGTTGAGATAGGCCACGCGCACCGGGTCGAGGCCCGAGTCCGGCTCGTCGAAGAGGATGACTTCCGGGTCGAGTACGAGTGCCCGGGCCAGCCCGGCCCGTTTGCGCATGCCGCCGGAGATCTCGCCGGGAAGTTTCTCCTCGGCGCCGATGAGCCCGACCATGTCCATCTTCTCGAGCACGATCCGCCTGATCTCGCTCTCGGACTTGCGGGTGTGCTCGCGCAGCGGGAAGGCGATGTTGTCGTAGAGGTTCATCGAGCCGAACAGCGCGCCGTCCTGGAACAGCACGCCGAACAGCTTCCGCACCTCGTACAGCTCGTGCTCGCGGAGTGTGGTGATGTCCCGGCCCGCGACCCGGACCGAGCCGCGGTCCGGCTTGAGCAGGCCCACGAGCGTCTTGAGGAACACCGACTTGCCCGTGCCCGAGGGGCCGAGCAGGACCGAGACCTCCCCGGCGGGCAGCGTCAGCGAGACGTCCTGCCAGATGACCTGGTGACCGAAGGACTTGGTCAGCCCTTCCACACAGATCTCGACACCCATCCGGTCCACCCTTCAGCCATGGAGCAGCTCCGACACCTGCTCTACGGGGAGGGGCGGGGCGTCCGTCGCGACCGAGGCGGATTTTTTTCGGACGGGTTTGCGGGTGGGGTGTGGGCCGCTCCACGGGCGGCCTGACCTACGGCCTGACCTACGGCCTGACCTACGGCCTGACGTGCGGCTTCACGGGAGCGTGCGCGTCGTGGGTACGGCGGGGGTGTCCGAAACCGAGGGCGTCACCGGAACCGACGAGGCCGACGGGACGGCGGACTCGACCGGAACGTCCGGCACATCAGGGAGCTCCGGGAGGTCCGGCGTTTCGGCCACCTCGGACAGCTCCGGCAGCTGCGGCACATGCGGCACGTCCGGCACCTGCGGGACCTCGGGTGCCGACAGCACCGGAAGCGGGGACACCGCGACCTCCGGCAGGGGCAGCACGGACAGCGGCAGCAGCGAACCGCCGGCGGGAGACTCCGTCGGCTCCCGAGGCGGGGTCGGCGCGGGCTCGTGGGCCTGAGGAGCGCTCATCCGGCCGTCACCGTCGGGCCGGAGCGCCTCCCCGGGGCCCGACACGGAGGTCCTCGGCGCGGGACTCCTCCCGCCCCCGTTCCCGTTCCCGTCGAGCGCGTACGGCAGGACGAACCCCGCCACCGCCAGGGTCGCCGCCGTGGAGGCGACCGCCACCGCGTGCGCCTTGCCGCCACCGCGCGGCCGCCCCCGCCCGAACAGGAACAGCACCAGCCCCAGCGTCCCGGCCAGCGAGGCGCGCAGCGTGCGCCGGGCCCGGGCCAGCAGCGACTCGACGGTCCGGTAGCTCAGCCCCATGCGCACGGCGACCTGGCCGACGTCCAGGTCCTCGGACTTGAGTCGGAGCGCCTCCGCCTGGCGGGCGGGCAGCTCCCCGCTGCGCACGGCCAGCCACCTGGCCTCGGCCCGGTCGCACACGACCTCCTCGACGGGCACCGGGCCCGGTGCGACGAGCGTGGGGCTGGTGCGCACCTGGGCCTCACGGTTGACCTGGCGGTACCGGTCCACGCACAGCCGCATCGTCACGGTGGTCAGCCAGGCGCCGAGTCGCTCGTCGTCGAGGTCGGGGCGCTCCGCGGCGCGCAGCATCGCCTCGTGCACGGCGTCCTCGGCGTCCTCCAGGCTCATCGACCGCCGCCGGGCCACCTTGAGCAACTGCTCGCGGTGGCTCCACATGCGCTGCCAGCGGTCGTGGTCCGCCTGTGTCCCAGCAGCCATGGCCGCCTCTGTCTCAGCAGGCATGTCCGTCGCCATGAGGGCCCCTTCGCGCTCACCCGCCGGTCCTGTGCCGTCCGGCGGCTGGCGACATTACCGCCCGGTAGTCGCGGTTGTGGAGGGGGCGGAGCCCATCGTGTCCTCACTGTTGCTGGTCAGCGGACCGTCGCCGGGCAGCACGCCGTCGCCGGGCAACACGTCCGGGTCCGGCACGGGGAGCAGCGGCTCATCCGTCTCCCCGGCTCCGCCTGCCGGGCGCGACGGGGCGGGGGCAGGGGAGGCGGGTGGCGTGGCGGGCGTACGGGACGGATCCGCGCTCGGGCGGACGGACGGTTCGGGCGCAGCGGGCTTCGGCGTGCTCGGGTGCGACGGGGCCGGTCGGCCCGAGGCTTCGGCGCGCCGGTCCGGCACCACCCGGTGCCCTTCCAGGAAGTACGCGTACCAGGCCCTGACCGCGCGCAGGTACGCCCGCGAGTGGTTGTAGCCGAGGATCGCCCGGTCCAGGTCGGCCGGGTCGGACAGGTTCCGCCCGCCTGCACACAGATAGCGGCCGGCGGCGAGCGCCGCGTCGAAGACGTTGTTCGGGTCGGCCCGGCCGTCGCCGTTGCCATCGGCGCCCCAGCGGGCCCAGGTGGACGGGATGAACTGCATCGGGCCCACCGCCCGGTCGTACGACGTGTCCCCGTCGTAGACCCCACTGTCGGTGTCGCGGATGACGGCGAAGGCGCCGCCGTCCAGCCGGGGGCCGAGGATCGGCGTCACGGTCGTGCCGTCCGCGGTCACCCGGCCGCCGCGCGCCTGCCCCGACTCCACCTGCCCGATCGCGGCGAGCAGCTGCCACCGCAGTCCGCAACCGGGGGTGGTGCGGGCCAGCTCCTGCTCGGCGTGCCGGTACGCGGCGAACACGCTCGCCGGCAGCGCGCCGCCGCCCGCCACCGGCGCGGCGCCCTTCTCGTGCTTCCCGGCCCGCAGCGGCGGCAGCTCGGTGCGGTACGGGGTGTCACCGGACACGCTCGGCCCGCGTTCGGCGGGTGCCGCCTGACGCGCGGGCTCCGATGCCCGGGCCGGGAGCGTCGTCCCCGGACCCTGCGACGCGGTGAGCGCGGCCATGGCCGCCGCCGCGATCGCCGTACCCCTGGCCCCCCTGAACACACCACTCCTGAATGTGCGCACCTCGCAGTCTCCTCCCTGGGCGGATCCCTGTGCGGATTCGTCCTCTGCTCTACGCGGCGGGGCGGCCCGTCCGTCGCACGGAACGGGGACCGCTGAGGAGGCCGGGTCCGCGACCATGTCCGTTAAGGTCTCCCCAAGCGGCCTGGGCGGTCCGGTCCCGATCGCGGACCTGGCGGCACGCGCGGGTCGGAGCAGATGCCATGGGGGCACAGTGCGACTGAAAGTGGAGTTCACGACCGAGCCCTTCGACCTCGAAGAGGCGCCCGCGCACGCGCTGGTCGCCCGTGAGGTGATCGAGGCGGCCGATCTGGACGCGGTCGACGTCGGGCCGTTCGGCAACACCGCGGAAGGCGGTGCCGACGTGGTGCTCGCCGCCGTGGACGCCCTGCTGCGCAAGTCCCTCGGCGCGGGCGCCACCCGGATCTCTCTCCAGGTCAACGTCATCGGGGAGGGCGAGTGAGCGGCGCCGGCGACGAGCCCTTCATCACGGCCGTGAAGCCGCTGGTCGACGCCATGGGCGGCGAGATGCTCCCGCCGGACGAGGCCGGCCCCGACGATGTCGTCCTCTCCTGGGCGGGCGCCGAGGTCGTCGCCGTACGGCTGCCGCAGCTCGCCGACTCCCTCGACCACATCCTGGCCGCCATGGAGCGCAAGCAGGGCAGGCCGCTGGCCGACCTGGACCGCAAGGCCAAGCAGGAGGTCGTGCGGATGCTCGAGGCGCGCGGCGCCTTCTCCGTGCGGCACGGCGTGGAGACGGTGGCGAGCGCCCTCGGGGTCAGCCGCTTCACGGTCTACAACTACCTCAACCGGGAGAAAGGGGTCTGACCGGCGGCTCTCCGGCACCCCTGCTTTTACCCGTTCGATTTTTCAACAAACTGTTGACGTACGGAGTGCGGAGGGCGTTAGCTGTCGGCATGACGTCGACTCCTACGCCATCGGGCCTCACCCGCCTCAACGCCCTGGAGGAACAGGCGGCCCGGGCCGAGCTGCACGAGGTGTGCGCCGCCCCGGCCTGGGTGCAGCGGCTGCTCGACGCCCGCCCCTACTCCACCACCGCCGACCTCTACGCGGCGAACGACGCCGCCATGGCCGAGCTGACCCCCGCTGATCTGGAACAGGCGATGGCCGGGCACCCGCCGATCGGCCGTCCCAGGCCCGGCGACCCGACGTCCGCCCGGGAACAGCGCGGCATGGCCGGCGCCTCCGACGAGCTCAGGGCCGAGATGCTGGAACTGAACCTCGCCTACCAGGAGAAGTTCGGCCACGTCTTCCTGATCTGCGCCACCGGCCGCACCGGCGAGCAGATGCGGGACGCGGTCAGACAGCGGATCGGGAACTCGCCGGAGCAGGAGCGCGAGATCGTCCGCACCGAGCTGGGGAAGATCAACCGCATCCGCCTGGCCCGACTCGTCGAAGAGGACTGAGAGCAGCATGAGCACCAGCACCACCGCCTCCGTGTCCACGCACATCCTGGACACCAGCGCCGGCCGCCCCGCCGCGGGCGTCGCCGTCCACCTCGCCGCCCGCGCGGGCCGCGCAGCGGACTGGCGGGCGCTCGGCGGCTCCGCGACCGACGCGGACGGCCGGTGCAAGGACCTCCCGGCGCTGCCGGAGGGGACCACCCATGTACGGCTCGACTTCGCCGTCGAGCGGTACTTCGAGAACTCCGCCCACCAGCAAGCCGATGCGCAGCAGGACGCCCCCGCGAATCGGGACAGCGGTGCCGCGGGAGTGTTCTTCCCGGAGGTGACGGTGACCTTCGCCGTCACGCCGGGCGAGCACTACCACGTACCGCTGCTGCTCAACCCGTTCGGCTACTCCGTTTACCGAGGGAGCTAGCTATGGCAGACAATTCCCGCCCCGCCCGCCCGGTGTTGGGACAGAACCAGTACGGCAAGGCCGAGAACCGAGTCGTACGCATCACGCGGGACGGCGCCACCCACCACATCAAGGACCTGAACGTCTCGGTGTCGCTCTCCGGCGACATGGACGAGGTCCACTACTCCGGTTCGAACGCCAACGTCCTGCCGACCGACACCACGAAGAACACGGTGTACGCGTTCGCCAAGGAGTACGGCATCGAGTCCGCCGAGCAGTTCGGCATCCACCTCGCCCGCCACTTCGTCACCAGCCAGGAGCCCATCCACCGCGCCCGCATCCGTGTCGAGGAGTACGCCTGGGAGCGCATCGAGCACTCCGGGAAGGGTGCGCACTCCTTCGTCCGCAGGGGCCAGGAGACCCGGCTGACGCAGATCACGTACGACGGCTCCACGTGGGAGGTCGTCTCCGGCCTCAAGGACCTGACCGTCATGAACTCGACCGACTCCGAGTTCTGGGGCTACGTCAAGGACAAGTACACGACGCTCCCCGAGGCGTACGACCGCATCCTGGCCACCGAGGTGTCCGGCCGCTGGCGCTTCAACTGGACCGACGACGAGCAGCAGACGCCCGACTGGGACGAGTCGTACGCGCAGATCAAGGCCCACCTGCTGCGAGCCTTCGCCGAGACGTACTCCCTCTCGCTCCAGCAGACCCTGTACGCCATGGCCACACGGATCATCGACCACCGCGACGAGATCGACGAGGTCCGCTTCTCCCTCCCGAACAAGCACCACTTCCTGGTGGACCTGGAGCCGTTCGGGCTCAAGAACGACACCGCCGACGGAGCTGTGTACTTCGCCGCCGACCGCCCCTACGGCCTGATCGAGGCCACCGTCCTGCGGGACGGGTGCGAGGCGAAGATCCCGGCGGACCTCACCAACCTCTGAAGGACGAACCATGGCAGCAGCCCAGCGCATCCTCATCGAGAACTGCGCGATCGCGACCGTCGACACGCAGGACACCGAGTACGCCTCCGGGTACCTCGTCGTCGCGGACAACCGGATCGAGTCGCTCGGCGCGGGCAGGGCCCCCGAGGGCCTGGAGAACGTCGTACGCCGCATCGACGGCACCGGCCACCTGGTGACCCCCGGCCTGATCAACACCCACCACCACTTCTACCAGTGGATCACCCGGGGCCTGGCCACGGACCACAACCTCTTCAACTGGCTCGTCGCGCTCTACCCGACCTGGGCGCGCATCGACGAGCCGATGGTCCGGGCGGCCGCGCAGGGTTCGCTCGCGATGATGGCCCGCGGCGGCGTCACCACCGCCATGGACCACCACTACGTCTTCCCGCGGGGCTCCGGCGACCTGTCCGGCGCGATCATCGGCGCCGCCCGCGACATGGGCGTCCGCTTCACGCTCGCCCGCGGCTCCATGGACCGCAGCGAGAAGGACGGCGGGCTGCCCCCGGACTTCGCCGTCGAGACCCTGGAGGGCGCCCTCACCGCCACCGAGGAGACCGTACGGCAGCACCACGACGCCTCCTTCGACGCGATGACCCAGGTCGCCGTCGCCCCCTGCTCCCCCTTCTCCGTCTCCACCGAACTCCTGCGTCAGGGCGCGGAGCTGGCCCGCGGTCTCGGCGTGCGCCTGCACACCCACGGCTCGGAGACCGTGGAGGAGGAGAAGTTCTGCCACGAGCTGTTCGGCATGGGCCCCACCGACTACTTCGAGTCCACCGGCTGGCTCGGCGAGGACGTGTGGATGGCGCACTGCGTCCACATGAACGACTCCGACATCGACGCCTTCGCCCGGACGAAGACCGGCGTCGCCCACTGCCCGTCCTCCAACGCCCGTCTCGCGGCGGGGATCGCACGGGTCCCGGACATGCTCGCCGCCGGTGTCCCGGTCGGCCTCGGCGTTGACGGCACCGCGTCGAACGAGTCCGGCGAACTCCACACCGAACTGCGCAACGCGCTCCTCATCAACCGCCTCGGTGCCCACCGGGAGGCCGCCCTGAACGCCCGTCAGGCCCTGCGTCTCGGCACCTACGGCGGCGCCCAGGTCCTGGGCCGCGCACGCGAGATCGGCTCGCTGGAGCCGGGCAAGCTCGCCGACCTGGTGCTGTGGAGGCTGGACACCCTCGCCCACGCCTCCATCGCCGACCCCGTGACCGCCCTGGTCTTCGGCGCGGCGGCCCCGGTCACCGCCTCCTTCGTGAACGGCCGTCAGATCGTCGAGAACGGCCGCCTGCTCACCGCCGACGAGGACGCGATCGCCCGCACCACGCGGGAGGAGGCCCAGCGGCTCGCCCGTGTCGCCGGGCAGGGCTGAGCACCTGAGAACTCCGGTCGAGGGGGACGGCCCTCGACCGGAAGCCGTGACCGGGGCGCGCGCGGACGCGCGCGCCCCGGGACGGTCAGCGGGGTGAGGTGGGCCCCGGCCACTGCATGAGGTGGGCGAACAGCTCCGCCTGCTCGATCGCGTCGTCGCGGGCATGGTGGGTGTGGCGGCGCCGCGACAGCAGCTCACGCGGCATCGTGCCCTTGGCGACGGCCCGCAGCGGAAGGCCCGCCTTCGTCGCGTACAGGGTCTTCATGTCGAGGCAACCCGAGTGCCCGAAGGGACTCTCCCCGGTGAAGCGGATCAGGTACCAGTAGAGAAACATCCAGTCGTACGCGGCCGGATAGCCGCACATCACCGGCTGCGCGTCGCCGCTCACCTCGCGCACCCAGCGGGTGAACCGGCCCAGCGCCAGGGCCGGTTCGAGTCCCTCCCGGCGCAGCCGCTCCCGGTCGAGGCCGCTCACCGCCAGCGCCTCGGGGACGAACTCCTCGCTGATGGGCCGTAGTTCGCCGTAGAAGGTCCGGGCGGTGGGATCGGCCGGGGTGAAGCCGTCGGCGTCCTGCACACCGGCGACCGCGGCACCCAGGCTCAGCATCGAGTACGGGCCCGGGATCGGGCCGTCGGCCTCGATATCCACGGAGATGTAGAGACTGGGTTTGCTGCGGCGGCGGGACATGGGACCGGAGCATCGCAGGTCGCGGGGGTGCCCCGCACCCGAATTCAGCGGTGTCGGGTCGCCTGGCAGGGCGTCGCCCGTGGCAGCCGGCCCGTGAAGAACGCCCTGGGCGGCACGCCCATCAGGGTGCGGAAGTCGGCCGTCATGTGTGACTGGTCGTAGTAGCCGGTGGCGGCGGCGAGCTCCGCCCAGGGGGCGGTGGTCGCGTGGGTCAGGACGTGTCGTACGCGGTGGATGCGGGCGTAGTGCTTGGGGGAGACGCCGACTCCCTCGGCGAAGAGGTTGCGCAACTGCCGCTCGCTGACGGCGAGTTCGCGGGCCACGTCCTGCACGGGGGCGGGGGTGCGGTCGTGGTGGGTCGAGAGGGCGGCCACGGCGGCTCGCAGCAGCCGGTCGCGGGAGGGCGTGGCGGGTGAGGGGAGCGTGGCCGCCAAGTGGGCCGCGTACTCCTCCTGCTCCAAGTCGGCGAGGGCGCGGGCCAGTTGGCGGGCCGTCGCGGACGGCAGTTCGCGCAGGGGCAGGACCCGGCCGACGAGGTCCACCGCCGGCACGCCCAGCAGCGGACGCGTCGCGCCCGGTCCCAGGCGCACCTGCACGCAGGACACCACCTGCTTGTCCGCGTCCGCGTGGTACGCGGCACGGGTGCGCGGCCCGACGACCATCATGTCCCGCCGCCCGTCGGCCCCGACCCGCACGACCACCTGCGTCGCGGTGTCCGGTACGTGCGTGAAGGAGTCCTCCAGCGGTCCCGTGACACGCACCGACGCGATGTCGGTGATCCAGGGGCGGACCGTCTCGGGGACGGGCAGGGCCTGCTCGGCGAGGGCGTTCGTCACGCCTTCACCGTAAGCGCGCGGCAGGCCTTCGCGGGCGGCCGAAGCGTGCCGGAATTTCCTAGAGACCGGGGAGGGCCGCCCGTCACCGTGGAGTCCATGATCCTCGTGACCGGTGCCACGGGCACCATCGGCAGTGAACTCGTACGGCAGTTGGCGGCGCGCGGCGAGAAGGTGCGCGCCCTGGCCCGCGACCCCGCGAAGGCCCGCGTGCCCTCGGGGGTGGAGCTGGTCCGGGGGGACTACGGCGATCCGGGGTCCCTGGAGGCGGCGACGGCCGGGGTGACGGCCGCGTTCCTGGTCGGCGTGCCCGGGCCGGACACCCGGTACGACCAGGACCTGGTCGCGGCGGCGGTGGCGGCGGGCGTGGGCCGGCTGGTGAAGCTCTCCGCGATCGCGACGGGCGATCCCGAGGTGGGGCCGTCCGGCGCCTGGCACCTCCCCGGTGAGCGGGCTGTGCGCGAGAGCGGGGCGGAGTGGGCGGTCCTGCGGCCCTCGTCCTTCGCCTCGAACACGCTGAGCTGGGCCCCGGCGATCCGGGCGGGCGAGCCGGTGCCGAACATGAGTGGTGACGGCCCGCAGGGGGTGATCGACCCGCGTGACGTCTCCGAGGTGGCGGCGCGGGTGCTCCTCGAGGGTCGGCTCGCGGGGCGGACGTACACCTTGACCGGTCCGGAGACGATCAGTGTCCCCGGCCAGGCCGCCGTGCTCGCCGAGGTCCTCGGCCGACCGGTCACGGCGCGGGACCTCGCGCCGGAGGAGACACGTGAGCACCTGCGCGCCTGGGGCCTCGGGGAGGCGCAGGTGGAAGGGGTGCTGGGCGGCGCGGCCTTCGTGCGCGCGGGCGGCAACGCCGTCGTCACCGAGGACGTACCGGAGGTGCTGGGGCGTCCGGCGCGGACGTACCGGGAGTGGGCGCGGGCGCATCGGGGGCTGTTCGGGGAGGGGTGACCGGAGGGCGGCACGGCGGGGAGTGCGGTGCCGTGGGGAGCGCGGTGCGGCGGGGTGCCGGGCCCCGCCGTCCGCCGTGCCGCCGTACCGCCGCACCGGCTCCGGCCGAGCCGGACCAGCGGCGCCGGAGCTGGTGGACGCGCAGGCGGTGCCGGTGCCGGTCAGAGGCCGAACAGGGTCGGATCGGATGCCAGTTCCTTGAAGTAGTCCTGCGGGTTCTTCACCATCCGCCGCTCCTCGAGGTCGAGCAGCCCGCCCACCGCGGTCAGTTCGGCCGCGACCGTGCCGTCCGTCTTGCGGATGATCTGCTCGATACGGAACGTCTTGCCGCCGCCCCACACGAAGGAGCAGGTCACGTCGACCTCGTCGCCGGCGAGGAGCTCGCGCTTGTAGCGGATCGTCGTCTCCAGGGCGACCGGTCCGACGCCCCTGCCGATCAGCCCGGCCTGGGTGATGCCGGCGGCCTGGAGCAGTGACCAGCGCGCGTGTTCCGCGTAGTTGATGTACACGCTCTGGTTGAGGTGGCCCTGTACGTCGGTCTCGTATCCGCGGACGGTGACCCGGACGGAGAACGGCTCGCTCACTGCTTCCCCTACTCGTCGACGAGAATCGATGCCCTGTCCACCGATCTTGGCATGTCCCTCACACCCGGCGGGGGGAAGCCAGCAGATAGCGCGCTCTGGTGCGGGGATCGGTGTGTTCGCCGACCTGCCAGCCCGCCTTGTCCAGTGTCGCCGCGCAGGCCCGCAGCGTCCCGTCGTCCGGCCCGTGCACGGCGACGGCCTCCGGCTGCGGCGTCGCGCGCACCCGGTAGCCGTCGGCCTCCGGGTCCGCGGGACGGTGCCCGGCCGCCTCCAGGGCGAGCGCGGCGGCCCGCACGAGATGCGTACGCTCCCAGCCGCACGGCCGGTCCACGGCCCCGTCCGGATTGGTCATCCGGCGCAGCTCCAGCAGCCCCTGCCAGGCACTGTGCACCTCACGGGCACGGGACGGCCGCGTGTCCGGCCGCTCCTCGCCCCCGACCCGCGCGGCGAACACCCCGGTGTCCGCCTCCGGCGCCCCGGGCACCGCCTTGGACACCGCCTCGGACACGGGGAGCGGCTCGGGACCCGCCTCCCGTATCCGATGCCCCGCCGGCGTCAGAAAGTGGTCGTGCGGCGGCCGCGGATGCCGGAAGGCAAGCCCCCGCCTGACCAGCGCCGCCATCTGCGCCTCCGTGCCCCTGAGCCGCCCGGTGACAGGATCGGCGGCATCGATCACACGCCGCTGAGCGGCAGTCGGCGGTCGTGTCACGGCGTGCTCCCTCCGAGTGCTGCGATCCTCTCGAAGGCTACGACCCGGGTCTGACATTCCAGCCGGCGATCACCGGCCGCCCGTGCTCCGTGCCCAGCCGGCACAGCGTCCCCGTGGCCAGCTGGAACAGCGCTCCCGCCGACGCGGGCAGCCCGAGCCGCCGGGCGGTCAGTACCCGCAGGAAGTGGCCGTGGGCCACCAGCACCACGCACCCCTCGGTGTTGGCGAGCGCCGCGTCCACCTTGGCCAGCATCCGGTCGGCCCGCTCCCCGACCTGCTCCGGCGTCTCCCCGGGACGTTCCGGCGGTCCGGGCACGACCCCGTCCGTGAACAGGAACCAGCCCGGCCGCTCACGCTGGATCTCGACGGTGGTGACGCCCTCGTAGCCGCCGTAGTCCCACTCCCGCAGATCCGCGTCGACCCGCACCTCGTGCAGTCCGATCACCTCCGCCGTCTCCCGCGCCCGCTGCAGGGGGCTGACGAACGCGGCCCCGATCCGGTGCGAGCGGATGAGCGGCACCAGCCGGCGTGCCTCCTCCCGGCCGTGCTCGGTGAGCGGGACGTCCGTCGAACCGGTGTGCCGACCGGAGCGGGACCATGCGGTCTCGCCGTGCCGGACGAGAAAGAGATCACCCATGAGGCCCAGGCTCGCACAGGGGCCCGGGAGACGCCGAGGCCACGTGTCCGGTCAGTGATCGGCGGCGTAGGAGACGAAGGCAGCCCATTCCGTTGCACCGAAGGCGAGTTGGGGGCCTCGCCGGTTCTTCGAGTCCCGTATGTGGACGGTGCTGGGGGCGAAGGCGACTTCGACGCACTCGGGGCCGTCGTTGCTGCTGTAGCTGCTCTTGAACCATTCAAGTGGAGCTGCGGACGGGGTGGGCGTCATGTTTCCTCTCCCAGGACTTTCTCAATGAAGGCCAGTGACTCCCGGGGTGTGAGAGCCTGCGCCCGGATCATTCCATAGCGCATCTCCAGAATCTGGACCTCCCTGGGGTCGCTGATCAGGTGACTGTGCAGCTGGGCTTCGGAGTGCCCCACCGTCTTGCCATCACTGAGTTTCAGCAGTTGCAGCGAGCCGGCCATGCCTGCGTGGTCCTCACGGTCCGTGGGCATCACCTGGATCTCGACGTGCCTCAGCGCGCTGACCTCCAACAAGTGTTCGAGCTGCTGACGCAACACCATTCTGCCCCCGATGGGCCGTCGCAGCGTCACCTCTTCTTGGACGAAGCTGACGAGCGGCGAAGGCAGGCGGTCGAAGACGCACTTCCGCGCCATGCGCGCGGCAACGTGACGGTTGATCTCGTCCTCGGTGTACGTCGGTCGCCGCATGGCGTACAGGGCCTCTGCGTATGCCGAGGTCTGCAACAGACCGTGGATGTGGTGACTGGCGTAGGCACCCAAGTCGACGGCTTTCGCCTCCAACTTGGCCAAGTCCCGCACCTTCTTCGGATACCGAGCCTCCTCCACGTCCTTCTGCAACCCGGCGATCACCCCGCCCGCCCCGAGCACGTCGTCCGCCGCCTCCAGGAACTGTGGCATCGGCGCCCGCCGCCCCCGCTCCACCGAGGACACCTGCTCCTCGCTGTACCGGATGGCCGTGCCCAGCTCGGCCTGGGTCATCCCCTTCCGCTCCCGGCACATCTTGATGACCTTGCCGACGGTCCGCAGGACCGCGGTCGACTCCTCGTCGTCGACCTGCGGCTCCTCGGCGTCTCCCTGTCCTGTCGCGCCCACCCTCGGACACCTCCTCGTGTCGTCCGTTCCCAACTCCCCAGCGGCCCGTCGCGTAACGCGTCGCCGCCCGGACGGAGCCGGACAGCGAGCGGACAGTGACGCTGCGTACCGCCGATGGCGCTGTTCAGGTTAGAGTCACGCGACCACGCTGAGTGACATGAACGTGGAGATTGCTCAACCCACCCCCACTACCCGTCACTTCACCGTCCGTCTCTCCGCCACCCCCAGGGGCGCCCGCCTCGCCCGTCACCTGGCAGCGGAACAACTCGACACCTGGGGCTGGCCCTATGCGGCGGACGCGAACGGCACGGCCACCCTCCTCGTCGCCGAACTGGCGGCGAACGCCGTACGGCACGGCCGGGAGCGGGGCCGCGACTTCCGGCTCCGCCTCACGCTCCACCCGGAGGACACCACCCTCCGTATCGAGGTGACCGATGCCCGCCCCGGCCGCCGCCCACCCACCCCCGGCACGCTCCAGCAGCCCGCCCCCGACGCGGAGTCGGGCCGGGGCCTCCTCCTCGTCGAGGCCCTGTCCGCCCATTGGGGAGCGACGTGGGGGGACCAGTACACGAAGACGGTGTGGTGCGAGGTCACGCTGGGCTGAGTGTCAGTGGCGTCTGCCACTTACGGACCTGGCTGCGACGGCGGCAGATCGTGCCGCGCATCGCATGCCGCGGCAAAGAGAGCTCCGGCCGCCTCGGTCGGTACCGCTAGGCCTCGCGCTTTCGCGAGTGGGTCTGTCCGGGTCTTGATCAAATAAATGGAGAGTGCTG
>NZ_BMSX01000010.1 GCF_014649375.1 Streptomyces aurantiogriseus | reverse complement strand
CGCCGATGGTACTGCAGGGGGGACCCTGTGGGAGAGTAGGACGCCGCCGAACAATCATTCAAAAGGGTTGGGTCTTGAACTTCGGTTCGGGGCCCAACTCTTTTTTGTTTTTCGTCACTTGAAGTTCATGTTCCGCGCCCAGCATCCACCGCATGGGTACTGCTGCAATGCTCAGGGCCGCAGGCGTCGGAGTCGGTGACGAGGTCATCGTGCCGGCCTATGGGAACGTCGAAGTAGCCGAAGCGGTGGCCCTGGCGGGTGCGCTTCCGATGTTCGCCGACGTGGATCCGGTGACCTACTGCCTCGACGCGGCCGCCGTCGAAGCCGCCGTAACTCCGCGGACCTCGGCCGTCGTTGTCGTGCATCGCTTCGGGCGGCCGGCGGGTATCGCGCGGTTGCACGAGTTGGGGCAGCGGCATGGGCTGCTGGTGTTGGAGCAGGCCGAGTCGCAGGCGCCGTACGACGAGATCGCGCAGCGCAGGGAGCGGGCTGCCTATCTCGATGCGCGGTTGCGGGGGGTGCGGACGCCCGACAGTGGGGACGGGCACACCTATCAGCAGTACGTCGTGCGGGTGCCAGGGAACGGGCGGCCCGATCGGGACGCGTTCGCACGGGCCCTGCGGGGGAGGGGAGTCGAGTGCCGGGTGCCGGTGAAGACCCCGCTGCACCGGTTGCCCGAGTTCCGGCGGTTCGTTTCGCTGCCGCAGACCGAACTGGCTGCCGATGAGACGCTCGCGCTACCGGTGGACGCCTCGCTGACGAAGCGGGACATGCAGCGGATCGTGTCCGCCTGCAACGCGCTTGGGGGACTGCTCCAGCCCGCCTTCTGAGCGAGTTTGGGAGTACGGCTTCGTTCGGGGTATGATCTATTCCGTTGCCGCGAGGGAAACCTCAAAAAGCGACAGGCCCCTATAGCTCAGTCGGCAGAGCGTCTCCATGGTAAGGAGAAGGTCAACGGTTCGATTCCGTTTGGGGGCTCCACAAGGAATCCCCCGCCCATCAGGGCGGGGGATTTTTCATGCGTTCCTTCAGGCCACTCGCATCGCGAGGATCGCCATGTCGTCCGACGGGGCGTCCGATGCGAAGCGTTCCACCGCGCGCATGATGCGAGCCGCGACCGCGCCGGCCGTCAGGCCCGTGCACGTGGTGAGGACATCGGCGAGGCCGTCGTCGCCCAGCATGCGGGTGCCCTCACGGCGCTCGGTGACGCCGTCCGTGACACAGAGCAGGACGTCGCCGGGGTCGAGGGTGACTGTCTGCTCGTAGAGCTCCAGGTCCTCCATGACGCCGAGGAGAGGCTGGGGTTCGGCTGCCGCCTCGACCGTGCCGTCCTGGCGCAGGCGGAGGGGGAGCGGATGGCCGGCGCAGACCACCTTCAGTTCCGCGCTGCCGTCCTCCTGCGGACGCAACTCGCCGTAGAGGAGGGTCAGGAAGCGGCTGCGGGCGCCCTCGTCGAGGATCGCGGAGTTCAGGCGCTCCAGGACCTCGGGTCCGCTGAGGCCCTCGCGGGCCAGCAGGCGCAGGGCGTGGCGGGCCAGGCCCGTCACCGCTGCCGCGTTCGGGCCTGTGCCGCAGACGTCGCCGATGGCGAAGCCGTAGGCGCCGTCGCTGATCGGGAAGACGTCGTAGAAGTCGCCGCCGACCTCGTTGCCCTCCCCGGCCGCGCGGTAGATGACCTCGACCTCGACGCCGTCGATCTTGGGAGTCTCCGGGGGCAGGAGGCTGCGCTGGAGGGACTGGCTGATGGCCGTGCGCTCCGAGTACAGGCGGGCGTTGTCCAGGGCGAGGGCGGCTCGGCGGCTCAAGTCCTCGGCGAGTTCCAGGATTTCCTGGCGGAAGTGCTCGTCGGTGGGTTTGCCGAGGGTGAGCATGCCGATGACGCGGTTGCGGGCGACCAGGGGCAGGACCACGGTTTCGCCGCCCACCGCGGAGGCCGTGGCCAGGGTGGGGCCGATGCCCGACGTCACCTGGTGGGAGGGGCCGCCGGTCAGGCCGAGGCTGCGCATGGAGCTGCGCAGGGCCGCCTCGTGCGCCGCCTCGCCGGGGGCCGACCAGACGCGGGCGCCCGGGGTGGGGACGGGGTCCGGCGGGGGGATCTTCGAGAGCAACGACTTGATGCCGTCGATGAGTTCCTCGTCCTCGTGCAGGACGTACGACAGGTACGGTTCCGAGGCCTGGTCGGCGATCGTGTAGACCGCACACCAGGTGGCCAGCGTCGGGACCGTCATCTGGGCCATGAGGGCCAGGGTCTGGTCGCGGTCGAGGGTGCCGGCGAGGAGGTCGGAGGCTTCGACGAGGAAGCTGAGGGAGCCTCGGCGCAGGCGCTCCAGTTCGCCCAGGCGGGCCGACTCGACGGCCAGCGCGATGCGGTCCGCGGCGAACTGCAGGCGCAGGGCCTCCTCGTTGGAGTATCTGGCGGGGGCCTCGGCCGCGACACCGAGGGAGCCGGTGAGGCGGCCCTCGACCTTCAGCGGGACCGTGACCACCGAGCGCATGCCTGTGCCGTTCAGCAGGGGGACGGCGCCGGGGACGGCCAGGAGGTCCTCGTGGACGGCCGGCATGCGGGCGGAGCCGTAGCGGCCGGGGCCCGCCTCGACGGGAACGCGCGCGAAGCGCTGGCGGGCGGAGGGCAGGCCCGTGGAGGCGCGGACCTCCAGCTCCGTTTCGTCGTCGGTGGCGAGGAGCAGGAAGGCGGAGTCGCCGTCGAGCATGTCGCGGGCGCGTTCCACTGTGCGCTGGAGGAGGCCGTCGAGGTCATCCGGGGCGGGGGAGCCGATGAACACCTCGAAGGGGTCGGTGCTCTGGCCGTCGGTGGCGGGGGCCGCGTCGGAGGCCGGAACGCGCAACGGCGTCTGCAGGACCGCCCGTTCGTGGTCGCGGACGAGGAGGCAGACCGTGGAGGGGTCGCCGTCGGTGTCGCGGACGCGCAGGTGGGAGGCGTACACCGGGGTCACGCGGCCGTCGGCGCCGCGGATGCCGTAGCTGCCCTCCCAGCGGGAGAGTTGGAGCGCCTCGGCGATGCCGGTGCTGGTGCCGGGGGTGTGCGGCCAGGCGGCGAGGTCGGTGAGGGGCTTGCCGGTGACCTGGTCGGCCGCGTAGCCGAAGAGTTCCTCGGCGTCCTCGTTCCAGGCCGAGATGGCGCCCGTACGGTCGATCTGGACGACGGCGACGCGGACGCGGCCGTCGGCGAGCGGGAGCAGGTCGGCGGGGAGCGACGGGCCGGCCGCGCGGGTGCCGACCGGGCGCTCGGGGAGCGTGAGTTGGAACCAGACGTTCTTGTGGGTGGGCGTGTAGTCGACGCCCCAGTGGCCCGCGATCGCCGCGCACAGCTGGAGTCCCCGGCCGCCTTCGCGGTCGGGGCTGCCCATGGATGCGGGGGAGCCCTGGAGGGGGATCTCGCGCTCCGGGTAGCGGTCGGCGACCTCGATGCGTACGCCGTCGTCGGCGCGCAGGCACAGGACGTCGGCGTGGGTGCCCGCGTGGACCACCGCGTTGGTCACCAGCTCGCTGGTGAGGACCACGGCGTCGTCGACGATGTCCGCGAACCCCCAGCCCTGGAGGGTGTCGCGGACGAAGGAGCGGGCGGTCGCGACCGATCGCCCGACGGGCTCGAAGCTGGCAGCCGCGCGCGCGGTGATCACTGAACTCCTCGGCCGGTTGTCGACGTGCAGGGCTCCCCGGTCGTCCGGCTCGCGCCGCTGGTGCGGAAGCGTGCCCGTCGGCCGGGGTTCCGGGGGCTGTTCCCCCGGGATCAGTCCGGTGGTCATGTGTGCGGCCGCCCTCCGATGCCCGCTCGTGCTCGTGCCACCGCCCAGGCCGGACGGACCGGCGCGGCTGGACAGCCGCATGCAAGGTTACTTACCTTCCCCCTCCGTGCGGATGCCGGTCGCCGGTGTTTCCGCCCCCCGGGTGTGCGGAGCGTGTGCGAAAGCTGCCGAACTGTTATGGCCGGGTTGGGAGAGGGTGAAACACTGGGCAGGCTTCTTGTGAAGGTCCGGCAGACTGGGTGTCTTCTGTGTACGCCGGGCAGCAGCCTTTTCGGGCCTGCCTGATTTCATCGGGCAGTAGAACGGTCGACCCCTGCGGGAGGGACAAGTGGAGTCTGGCGCAGCGACGCGGGGCACGAAGGCGCGCGCGAAAGGCGGACAGTCCCTGAACAGGCAGCGCACATCTCGAGGCGGGACCACCACGGTGGACACTGCGGCCCTGAACCGGCTGCTGGCTGCTCTGGTTTCCATGCGGGACGGGAACTTCCGCAAACGGCTCACGGTGTCCGGGGACGGCGTGATGTCGGAGATCGCGGCGGTCTTCAACGAGGTGGCCGACCGGAATCTGCACCTCACCGGCGAGTTGTCGCGGGTGCGGCGCATGGTCGGGCGTGAGGGGAAGCTCACGGAACGGCTGGAGACGGGCGCCTGTGAGGGTTCCTGGGCGACGGCCATCGACAACTCGAACGCGCTGGTCGACGACCTCGTGCGGCCTGTGTCCGAGGTCGGGCGGGTGCTGTCGGCGGTGGCCGAGGGTGATCTGTCGCCGCGTATGGAGCTTCGGACGCACACGCCGGAGGGGGCCGGGCATCCGCTGCGCGGGGAGTTCCTGAAGGTCGGGCGGACCGTCAACAACCTGGTGGATCAGCTCTCGACGTTCACGGACGAGGTCACGCGGGTGGCCAGCGAGGTGGGGACCGAGGGCAAGCTGGGCGGACAGGCCCAGGTGCGCGGTATGTCCGGTTCGTGGAAGGACCTCACGGAGTCCGTCAACACGATGGCGGAGCGGCTGACGGCCCAGGTGCGGGACATCGCGCTGGTGACGACGGCGGTGGCCAAGGGCGACCTGTCACGCAAGGTCACCGTGCATGTCGAAGGCGAGATGCTGGAGCTGAAGAACACCGTCAACACGATGGTGGACCAGTTGTCCGCGTTCTCGTCCGAGGTGACGCGGGTGGCCCGTGAGGTGGGCACGGAGGGCCTCCTGGGCGTCCAGGCGCAGGTGTCCGGCGTCGACGGCGTGTGGAAAGAACTCACCGATTCGGTGAACACCATGGCGGGGAACCTCACGGCTCAGGTGCGTGGGGTGTCCGAGGTGATGACGGCGGTCGCCAACGGTGATCTGTCGCGGAAGGTGACCGTGCCGGCCCGTGGTGAGGTCGCGCAGCTCGCCGAGACGATCAACCAGATGACGGAGACGCTGCGCATCTTCGCGGACGAGGTCACGCGGGTGGCCAACGAGGTCGGTGGCGAGGGGCGGCTCGGGGGCCAGGCGAACGTGCCGGGTGCGGCGGGGACGTGGAAGGACCTCACCGATTCGGTGAACACCGTCTTCCGGAACCTGACCACCCAGGTGCGGGACATCGCCGCCGTGACGACGGCCGTGGCCAACGGTGATCTGTCGCAGAAGGTCACGGTGAACGTGGCCGGCGAGATGCTGGAGCTGAAGAACACCGTCAACGGGATGGTCGACCAGCTGTCGGCCTTCGGTGCCGAGGTCACGCGCGTGGCGCGGGAGATCGGTGTCGAGGGTGAACTGGGCGGTCAGGCGCAGGTGTCGGGCGCGGCCGGGACGTGGAAGGACCTGACGGACTCCGTCAACACGGCGTTCCGGAATCTCACCGGACAGGTGAGGAACATCGCCCAGGTGACGACGGCCGTGGCCAACGGTGATCTGTCGCAGAAGGTCACCGTCGACGTGTCCGGTGAGATGGCCCAGCTGAAGAACACCGTGAACACGATGGTGGACCAGCTCTCCGCGTTCGGCGCCGAGGTCACGCGTGTGGCCCGGGACGTGGGCACCGAGGGCCGGCTGGGCGGTCAGGCCCGAGTGGAAGGCGTCTCCGGCACCTGGAAGGAGCTCACCGACTCCGTCAACTTCATGGCGGGCAACCTCACCTCGCAGGTGCGGCAGATCGCCCAGGTGACGACGGCGGTGGCGCGGGGTGACCTGTCGCAGAAGATCGACGTGGACGCGCGCGGGGAGATCCTGGAGCTGAAGAACACCCTCAACACGATGGTGGACCAGCTCTCCGCCTTCGCCGACCAGGTGACCCGGGTCGCGCGCGAGGTGGGTACGGAGGGCCGGCTGGGCGGTCAGGCGCAGGTGCCGGGCGTCGCCGGTGTGTGGCGGGACCTGACCGACTCCGTGAACGGCATGGCGTCCAACCTGACGGGCCAGGTGCGCAACATCGCTCAGGTGGCCACGGCGGTGGCCCGGGGTGACCTGTCCCAGAAGATCACCGTGGACGCGCGCGGGGAGATCCTGGAGCTGAAGAACACCCTGAACACGATGGTGGACCAGCTGTCGTCGTTCGCCGAAGAGGTCACGCGGGTGGCCCGCGAGGTGGGCACGGAGGGCATTCTCGGTGGTCAGGCCGAGGTACAGGGGGTCTCGGGCACCTGGAAGGACCTCACGCAGTCCGTGAACTTCATGGCGAACAACCTGACCATTCAGGTGCGCAACATCGCCGAGGTCACCACGGCGGTCGCCAAGGGTGACCTGTCGAAGAAGATCACCGTCGACGCCAAGGGCGAGATCCTCGAGCTCGTCACCACCGTCAACACGATGGTGGACCAGCTGTCGTCCTTCGCCGAGCAGGTGACCCGGGTGGCCCGCGAGGTGGGCACGGAGGGCATCCTGGGCGGTCAGGCCCATGTGCCCGGCGTCGTGGGCATCTGGAAGGACCTCAGCGACAACGTCAACCTGATGGCGAAGAACCTGACCGTTCAGGTGCGGAACATCTCCCAGGTTGCCGCGGCCGTCGCCAACGGCGACCTGACGCGGACGGTGACGATCGAGGCGCGCGGCGAGGTCGCGCAGCTCGCGGACACCTTCAACACGATGGTGAAGACGCTGAGTTCGTTCGCCGACCAGGTCACCAAGGTGGCCCGTGAGGTGGGCACGGACGGCATCCTCGGTGGTCAGGCGCATGTGCCGGGTGTGGCGGGTACGTGGAAGGACCTCACCGAGTCGGTGAACCAGATGGCGTCCAACCTGACCGGCCAGGTGCGCAACATCGCCATGGTGACGACGGCCATCGCCAAGGGTGATCTGACGAAGAAGATCGACATCGACGCGCGCGGGGAGATCCTCGAGCTGAAGACGACCATCAACACGATGGTCGACCAGCTGTCGTCGTTCGCCGAAGAGGTCACGCGGGTGGCCCGTGAGGTGGGTACGGAAGGACAGCTCGGCGGTCAGGCACGCGTGCGTGACGTCGACGGCACCTGGCGCGACCTCACCGAGTCGGTGAACGAGATGGCCGGGAACCTGACCCGGCAGGTGCGTGCCATCGCGCGCGTGGCGACCGCGGTGACCCGGGGCGACCTGAACCTGAAGATCGACGTGGACGCGTCCGGGGAGATCCAGGAACTCCAGGACTACATCAACAAGATGATCGCCAATCTGCGCGACACCACGATCGCCAACAAGGAGCAGGACTGGCTCAAGGGCAACCTCGCGCGCGTGTCCGCGCTGATGCAGGGTCGGCGCGACCTGGAGGACGTGGCCTCCCTCATCATGAGCGAGCTGCCGCCCCTGGTGGCCGCTCAGCACGGCGCGTTCTTCCTGGCGATGCCGCCGGCCGACGGCGCGAGCGAGCAGGGCGACCAGTACGAGCTGCGGATGCTGGGCTCGTACGGCTACTCGATGGGGTCGATGCCGACGTCGTTCCGGCCGGGTGAGGCGCTCGTCGGGACGGCCGCGGAGGAGAAGCGGACGATTCTCGTCTCGAACGCGCCGAGCGGCTACCTGAAGATTTCCTCCGGGCTCGGTGAGGCGCCGCCCGCGCAGGTGATCGTGCTGCCGGTGCTGTTCGAGGGCCAGGTGCTCGGTGTGATCGAGCTGGCGTCCTTCACGCCGTTCACGCAGATCCAGAAGGACTTCCTCAACCAGCTCGCCGAGATGATCGCGACGAGCGTCAACACGATCTCCGTGAACACCAAGACGGAGCAGCTGCTGAAGCAGTCGCAGGAGCTGACCGAGCAACTTCGGGAGCGGTCGGCGGAGTTGGAGCAGCGGCAGAAGGCCCTCCAGGCGTCCAACGCCGAACTGGAGGAGAAGGCCGAGCTGCTGGCCCGGCAGAACCGCGACATCGAGGTGAAGAACACCGAGATCGAGGAGGCGCGGCAGGTCCTTGAGGAGCGTGCCGAGCAGCTCGCGGTGTCGATGCGCTACAAGAGCGAGTTCCTCGCCAACATGTCGCACGAGCTGCGCACGCCGCTCAACTCGCTGCTGATCCTGGCCAAGCTGCTCGCCGACAACGCCGAGGGCAACCTGTCCCCGAAGCAGGTCGAGTTCGCCGAGACCATCCACGGCGCCGGTTCCGACCTGCTCCAGCTCATCAACGACATCCTCGACCTGTCGAAGGTCGAGGCGGGCAAGATGGACGTCTCCCCGACGCGCATCGCCCTCGTCCAGCTCGTGGACTACGTGGAGGCCACCTTCCGCCCGCTGACCGCGGAGAAGGGCCTCGACCTGTCCGTACGGGTCTCGCCGGAGCTGCCCGCCACCCTGCACACCGACGAACAGCGGCTGCTGCAGGTGCTGCGCAACCTGCTGTCCAACGCGGTGAAGTTCACCGACTCCGGATCGGTCGAGCTGGTCATCCGGCCCGCCGGGGTGGATGTGCCGATGGCGATCCGGGAGCAGTTGCTGGAGGCCGGTTCGCTGACCGACGCGGACGCGCCGCTGATCGCGTTCTCGGTGACCGACACCGGCATCGGCATCGCGGCCAGCAAGATGCGGGTGATCTTCGAGGCGTTCAAGCAGGCGGACGGCACCACCAGCCGCAAGTACGGCGGTACGGGTCTGGGGCTGTCCATCTCGCGGGAGATCGCGCAGCTGCTGGGCGGTGAGATCCACGCGCAGAGCGAGCCGGGGCGCGGCTCGACGTTCACGCTGTACCTGCCGCTGCACCCGAGCGAGTTGCCGCCGCAGGGCTACCAGCAGGTCGTGCCGGCGCTGGAGGCGGGCGACCTGGTGGCGTCCGAGAACGGCGCGCGCGAGCTGTCGGAGCTGTCCGATGTGGAGATCGAGACGCCGGCCGAGGTGAAGTCGTACCAGGAGACGCAGCACGGGCCGGCCGCGCTCTTCCGGCGGCGGCGCCGCTCCGTGGCGGGTGGCGAGCCGCAGGTCGGGCGGCCGGACCAGTGGGCGCCCGTGGGGCACCAGGCGCCGCAGGGGCACCGGGGAATCCGGTTCGGCGGCGAGAAGGTGCTGATCGTCGACGACGACATCCGCAATGTGTTCGCACTGACCAGCGTCCTGGAGCAGCACGGCCTGTCGGTGCTGTACGCGGAGAACGGCCGTGAGGGCATCGAGGTCCTGGAGCAGCACGACGACGTGGCGGTCGTCCTGATGGACATCATGATGCCCGAGATGGACGGGTACGCGACGACCACGGCGATCCGGCGGATGCCGCAGTTCTCCGGGCTGCCGATCATCGCGCTGACCGCGAAGGCGATGAAGGGCGACCGGGAGAAGGCGATCGAGTCGGGCGCCTCCGACTACGTCACGAAGCCGGTCGATCCCGATCACCTGCTGGCGGTGATGGAGCAGTGGATGCGGGAGGAGTGACGGGAACCGTCCGGGGAGGAGAGAAGTTGCTGACTGAGGGTGTCCGATGCCGTGTAGCGGGGCGGGTTTCGGGGAACCTTCTGATCTCCTGCCGCGTTCCTGCTACGTGCACAGTGACATCACGGTGACAGGGTGTGGCGACGGTCGGGGTGCGGCTACCATGACCGGCACAAGGAAGGGCGGCGCAAAGGAGTCGTCCCCAGGGGCGGCGCCCGGTGCACTGCCGGGGCGAGGAGGGCGGGCCATGGTGCAGAAGGCCAAGATCCTCCTGGTCGATGACCGGCCGGAGAATCTGCTGGCGCTGGAGGCGATCCTCTCGGCGCTCGATCAGACGCTGGTGCGGGCATCGTCCGGGGAAGAGGCGCTCAAAGCACTGCTGACGGACGACTTCGCGGTCATTCTGCTGGACGTCCAGATGCCGGGAATGGACGGTTTCGAAACGGCCGCCCACATCAAGCGGCGAGAACGGACGCGGGACATCCCGATCATCTTCCTCACAGCGATCAACCACGGCCCGCACCACACCTTCCGCGGGTACGCGGCGGGCGCGGTGGACTACATCTCCAAGCCGTTCGACCCGTGGGTGCTGCGCGCGAAGGTCTCCGTCTTCGTCGAGCTGTACATGAAGAACTGCCAGCTGCGTGAGCAGGCGGCGCTGCTGCGGCTCCAGTTGGAGGGTGGTGGCGGCAAGGCGGCAGCCGGTGGCGCCAAGGAGCCGGCCGGGTTGCTCGCCGAGCTGTCCGCGCGGCTCGCGGCTGTCGAGGAGCAGGCCGAGGCCCTCTCCAAGCAGCTCGACGACGAGTCGGCGGACGCGGCCGCGGTGGCCACCGCGGCGCACCTGGAGCGCAAACTGACCGGCCTGCGCCGGGCGCTGGACGCGCTGGAGCCCGGCACCGGAAGCGGCCCGGCCTCGGTGCCGTCGCAGAACTGACACGTGCGGCGGGAGCAGTTGCTGGTGAGCGGAAGTCAGCCTTCGGATGGCGAGCGTCAGTTCCGCGCCTCAGCAGGGGCGACACGAACGGGTGAAGCAGTGGGCGCACGTGTCCGCTGCCGTCTCCCCCGGTAATCTCACACCCATGGCCTCACGTCCCTCCGCAGCGAAGAAGCAGCCCGCCAAGAAGGCGGCTGCTCCGGCGAAGGCTCCGGCGAAGAAGGCCGCCGCGAAAAAGGCCCCGGCGAAGAAGGCGCCCGCCAAGAAGGCCGCGGCCAAGAAACCCGCGCCCAAACCGGCACCCAGCCCCACCGGAGGCATCTACCGGCTCGTACGCGCCGTCTGGCTGGGCCTGGCGCATGCCGTGGGCGCGGTGTTCCGCGGCATAGGGAACGGCGCCAAGAACCTCGACCCCGCCCACCGCAAGGACGGCATCGCGCTCCTGCTGTTCGGCATCGCGCTGATCGTCGCCGCGGGCACCTGGGCCGACCTGCGTGGTCCCGTCGGCGACCTCGTCGAGATCCTGGTGACCGGCTCCTTCGGCCGTCTCGACCTGCTCGTGCCGATCCTGCTCGCGGTCATCGCTGTGCGCTTCATCCGGCACCCCGAGAAGCCCGAGGCCAACGGCCGCATCGTGATCGGGTTGTCCGCCCTCGTCATCGGCGTCCTCGGCCAGGTGCACATCGCCTGCGGCGCGCCCGCCCGCAGTGACGGCATGCAGGCGATCAGGGACGCCGGCGGCCTGATCGGCTGGAGCGCGGCGACCCCGCTGACGTACGCCATGGGCGAGGTCCTCGCCGTACCTCTGCTGGTGCTGCTGACGATCTTCGGGCTGCTCGTCGTCACCGCCACGCCCGTCAACGCGATCCCGCAGCGGCTGCGGCAGCTCGGGGTGCGGCTGGGCGTGCTGCACGATCCCGAGGCGGACGAGTTCACGGACGATGAGGCGCGCTACGACGAGCAGTGGCGCGAGGCGCTGCCCGCGCGCCCCCGCCGACGCTCGAGCGCCCCCCAGACGTACGACCCCGACGACGCCGAGCAGGAGGCCCTCTCGCAGCGCCGCGGCCGACCCCGGCGCTCCGCGGTGCCGCAGCCCGCGATGGACCGGGAGATGGACGCCGTGGACATCGCCGCGGCCGCCGCGGCCGACCTCGACGGCGCCGTCCTGCACGGCATGCCGCCGTCGCCGATCGTCGCCGACCTCACCCAGGGCGTGCGCGTCGGCGACCGCGAGCCGACCACGCCGACGCCCGTCCCCGCCCCGGCCGCGCGCCCCAAGCAGGAGAAGCTCAAGACCGGGGTGGTCCCGGACCTGACCAAGTCGGCCCCCGACGAGCCGCGCGACCTGCCGCCGCGCGCCGAGCAGCTCCAGCTGTCCGGGGACATCACCTACGCGCTGCCCTCGCTCGACCTCCTCACGCGCGGGGGCCCCGGCAAGGCGCGCAGCGCGGCCAACGACGCCGTCGTCGCCTCGCTGACCAACGTCTTCACCGAGTTCAAGGTCGACGCCGCCGTCACCGGCTTCACGCGCGGGCCGACGGTCACGCGCTACGAGGTCGAGCTGGGCCCCGCCGTGAAGGTCGAGCGGATCACCGCGCTGACGAAGAACATCGCGTACGCCGTCGCCAGCCCGGACGTGCGGATCATCTCGCCGATCCCCGGCAAGTCCGCGGTCGGCATCGAGATCCCGAACACCGACCGGGAGATGGTCAACCTCGGTGACGTGCTCCGTCTGGCCGAGTCCGCGGAGGACGACGACCCGATGCTGGTCGCCTTCGGCAAGGACGTCGAGGGCGGTTACGTCATGCACTCGCTGGCGAAGATGCCGCACATGCTGGTCGCCGGCGCCACCGGCTCCGGCAAGTCGTCCTGCATCAACTGCCTGATCACCTCGATCATGATGCGGGCGACTCCCGAGGACGTCCGGATGATCCTGGTCGACCCCAAGCGCGTCGAGCTGACCGCCTACGAGGGCGTCCCGCACCTGATCACGCCGATCATCACCAACCCCAAGCGGGCCGCCGAGGCGCTCCAGTGGGTCGTACGGGAGATGGACCTGCGGTACGACGACCTGGCGGCGTACGGCTACCGGCACATCGACGACTTCAACCGGGCGGTGCGCGAGGGGAAGGTGACGCCGCCCGAGGGGAGTGAGCGGGAGCTTCAGCCGTATCCGTATCTGCTGGTGATCGTCGACGAGCTGGCCGACCTGATGATGGTGGCGCCGCGGGACGTCGAGGACGCGATCGTGCGGATCACACAGCTCGCGCGCGCGGCCGGCATTCATCTGGTGCTCGCGACCCAGCGGCCGTCGGTCGACGTCGTCACCGGTCTCATCAAGGCGAACGTGCCCTCGCGGCTCGCGTTCGCCACCTCCTCGCTCGCCGACTCGCGCGTCATCCTCGACCAGCCCGGTGCCGAGAAGCTGATCGGCAAGGGTGACGGGCTGTTCCTGCCGATGGGGGCGAACAAGCCCACGCGTATGCAGGGTGCGTTCGTGACCGAGGCCGAGGTCGCGGCCGTCGTGCAGCACTGCAAGGACCAGATGGCGCCCGTCTTCCGGGACGACGTCACCGTGGGCACCAAGCAGAAGAAGGAGATCGACGAGGACATCGGCGACGACCTCGACCTGTTGTGCCAGGCGGCCGAGCTGGTCGTCTCCACGCAGTTCGGGTCGACGTCCATGCTCCAGCGCAAGCTGCGGGTCGGTTTCGCCAAGGCGGGCCGGCTGATGGACCTCATGGAGTCGCGGAACATCGTCGGGCCGAGCGAGGGATCGAAAGCTCGTGACGTTCTTGTGAAACCCGACGAGTTGGACGGCGTGCTCGCGGTGATCCGCGGGGAGGCTGAAGGGTAGACGTTTCTCCGCGGGGTCGGCGGGCGTTCGTGACTCACCCGTTAGAGAGCGGCGGGCAACCGTTTCCCTTTGGCGTACGTCAAGTTGAGCGAGAGGACAGGTGCGGGTCCCATCCTGGGGTTCGTGCCTGTCCCGTCATTGGTCTGACCGGCCATTCCGATGGCGTACAAAGTCCCACCGCCGGGTTGCCCCTCCCTTTTGCACCCCCCCTAGACTGAACCTCCAGCACAGGTGGCTACACGCTCGAAAGGCGCCCCCGTGTCCATCGGCAACTCCCCTGAAGACGAGCGTCCGTTCGAAGACGTCTCCGAGGAAGCCCGCCCCTCCATCGGCCGCGCCCTGCAGCAGGCGCGCATCGCGGCCGGGTTGACCGTCGACGACGTCAGTACCACCACCCGGGTCCGCCTCCCCATCGTGCACGCCATCGAGGCGGACGACTTCGCAGCCTGCGGCGGGCACGTCTACGCGCGCGGGCACATCCGGACCCTGGCCAGGGCCGTCCACCTCGACCCCGCCCCGCTGATCGAGCAGTTCGACGCCACCCACGGCGGCCGCCCGGCGCCGACCCCGGCCGCGCCCCTCTTCGAGGCGGAACGTATCCGCCCCGAGCGGCGGGGACCGAACTGGACCGCGGCCATGGTCGCCGCGATCGTCGCCGTCATCGGGTTCGTCGGCTTCACCGCGTTCAAGGGCGGCGACGACGGCACGAAGGACGTCGCCGAGGGCACCACACCGACGAGCAGCGCGCCCGTCACGCCCACGCCGAAGAGCGACAAGACCGTCGACAAGACGCCGGAACCCTCCGACAGCGCCATCGCCGCCGCGCCTCAGGACAAGGTGACCGTCCAGGTCAGCGCCACCGACGGCAAGAGCTGGATCTCCGCCAAGGACCACAACGGCCGGCTGCTCTTCGACGGCCTGCTCAAGCAGGGCGAGTCCAAGACTTTCCAGGACAGCGAGAAGATCAACCTCGTCCTCGGCGACGCGGGTGCGATCCAGCTGTACGTCAACGGCAAGAAGATCGAGGACGACTGGCAGCCGGGGGCCGTGGAGCGGCTGACGTACACGAAGGGTGACCCGCAGGCCGGGTGAGACGGGCGTCCGCAGGGGAACGGGGCCGGCGAGGATCGCCGGTCCCGTTTCGTATGAAGATCACCAACCCCGTCGACAGGGGCTGTCAGCGAGACAAAGTAGTCTTGAGCCCATGCCTGAACGCCGTACCGTCGCACTCGTCACTCTTGGCTGCGCCCGCAACGAGGTGGACTCGGAGGAGCTCGCAGGCCGTTTGGAGGCGGACGGCTGGCAGCTCGTGGAGGACGCCGGGGACGCGGACGTCGCCGTCGTCAACACCTGCGGTTTCGTCGACGCCGCCAAGAAGGACTCCGTCGACGCCCTCCTCGAGGCCAACGACCTCAAGGGGCACAGCAGAACCCAGGCTGTCGTGGCGGTGGGCTGCATGGCCGAGCGGTACGGCAAGGAACTCGCCGAGGCCCTCCCGGAGGCCGACGGCGTGCTCGGCTTCGACGACTACGCCGACATCTCCGACCGCCTGCAGACCATCCTGTCCGGTGGCATCCACGCCTCCCACACCCCGCGCGACCGGCGCAAACTGCTGCCGCTCAGCCCGGCGGCGCGCCAGGAGTCGGCCGCCGACGTCGCGCTTCCCGGGCACGGTCCCGTGGACCTTCCGGACGGGCTCGCTCCGGCGTCCGGCCCCCGAGCACCCCTGCGCCGCCGCCTCGACGGCGCCCCGGTCGCCTCGGTCAAGCTCGCCTCCGGCTGCGACCGGCGCTGCACCTTCTGCGCCATCCCGTCCTTCCGCGGCTCCTTCATCTCGCGCCGTCCCTCGGACGTCCTGAACGAGACGCGGTGGCTGGCCGAGCAGGGCGTCAAGGAGATCATGCTGGTCTCCGAGAACAACACCTCCTACGGCAAGGACCTCGGCGACATCCGTCTGCTGGAGTCGCTGCTGCCGGAGCTGGCCGACGTCGACGGCATCGAGCGGGTGCGCGTCAGCTACCTCCAGCCGGCCGAGATGCGTCCCGGGCTGATCGACGTGCTGACGTCGACGCCGAAGGTCGCGCCCTACTTCGACCTGTCCTTCCAGCACTCCGCGCCCGACGTGCTGCGCGCGATGCGCCGCTTCGGCGACACCGACCGCTTCCTGGAACTGCTCGACACCATCCGGAGCAAGGCGCCCGAGGCCGGCGTGCGCTCCAACTTCATCGTCGGCTTCCCCGGCGAGTCCGAGGCCGACCTGGCCGAGCTGGAGCGGTTCCTGAACCACGCGCGGCTGGACGCCATCGGCGTCTTCGGCTACTCCGACGAGGAGGGCACCGAGGCCGCGACGTACGACGACAAGCTCGACGAGGACCTCGTCGCCGAGCGGCTCGCGCGCGTCTCCCGGCTCGCGGAGGAACTCGTCTCGCAGCGGGCCGAGGAGCGCCTGGGCGAGACCGTGCGCGTGCTCGTGGAGTCGGTCGACGAGGACGGCGTGTACGGCCGTGGGGCGCACCAGGCGCCGGAGACGGACGGCCAGGTGCTGCTCACGTCGGGCGAAGGACTGAGCGTCGGTCGTATGGTCGAGACGAAGGTGGTCGGTACGGAAGGTGTCGACCTGGTGGCCGAGCCCCTGCAGGGCTCGATCGGGTGTAGTGAGGAGGCGGACAGATGACGGGTGTCCCGGCATCGGCCGCGGGCGGCTCCTCACAGGCGAAGGGTGCCGCCGCTTCGGGCGCGCCTGCCGCCGACGGCTCGTCGGGTGCCAAGGGACCGCGGGGCGGCAAGCTGGCGGCCGTCGCCGTCAACCAGGCGAGCGTCTGGAACATCGCCAATCTGCTGACAATGCTGCGGCTGATCCTGGTCCCCGGCTTCGTCGCGCTGATGCTGGCCGACGGCGGCTACGACCCGGCGTGGCGCTCGCTCGCCTGGGCTGCCTTCGCCATCGCCATGATCACCGACCTGTTCGACGGGCATCTGGCGCGGACGTACAACCTCGTCACCGACTTCGGGAAGATCGCCGATCCCATCGCCGACAAGGCGATCATGGGAGCGGCCCTGATCTGCCTCTCCGCGCTCGGCGACCTGCCGTGGTGGGTGACGATCGTGATTCTCGGCCGGGAACTCGGGATCACCCTGCTGCGTTTTCTCGTCATCCGGTACGGCGTCATCCCGGCGAGCCGGGGCGGCAAGCTCAAGACGCTCACCCAGGGCGTGGCCGTCGGGATGTACGTCCTGGCGCTGACAGGATGGCTGGCCACTCTCAGGTTCTGGGTGATGGCCGCGGCGGTCGTGCTGACCGTGGTGACCGGGCTCGACTATGTGAGACAGGCCATTGTGCTGCGCCGACGGGGAATCGCCGAGCGCAAGGCCGCGTTGGAGGAGACGGAAGCGTGAGTTCCACGGCCACCGACGTGGTGCGGCTACTCACGGTGAGGGGCGAGACGCTCGCCGTCGCCGAGTCGCTGACCGGTGGCCTGGTTGCGGCGGAGATCACATCGGTCCCCGGGGCGTCCAAGGCCTTCCGTGGATCGGTCACGGCCTACTCCACACCGCTGAAGCATGAACTGCTCGGGGTCGACGCAGGTCTGCTGGCCACCCGAGGAGCCGTGGATCCGCAGGTCGCGGCCCAGATGGCGGCCGGCGTGCGCAAGGCGCTGGGGGCTGACTGGGGCATCGCGACCACCGGCGTCGCCGGGCCCGAGCCCCAGGACGGTCAGCCCGTCGGGACGGTCTTCGTGGCGGTGGACGGGCCCCTCGGGGCGGATTCCGTTTCCGCCGCTGGCGGAAAAGTGGAGGCCCTGCGGTTGAACGGCGACCGCGCGGAAATTCGTAGAGAGAGTGTACGGAGCGTACTCGCAGTGCTCCTGAGGGAGCTTGCGGACGAACAGACCGGGAATGAGCGGGCACAGGATACGGAACAGAACGGGGGGTTTTGATGTTTGCAGCCCTGAGTGAACACGACATCGCTCCCCGCACGGCCGCGGCGCAAGGCGGTACGGTGGGGCGAGAAGGATGCGGCTACGCGGTCCGAGGAGGGAGCCACCGATGATTCTGCTCCGTCGCCTGCTGGGTGACGTGCTGCGTCGGCAGCGCCAGCGCCAGGGCCGTACTCTGCGCGAAGTCTCCTCGTCCGCCCGAGTCTCACTCGGCTATCTCTCCGAGGTGGAGCGGGGGCAGAAGGAGGCTTCCTCCGAGCTGCTCTCCGCCATCTGCGACGCGCTGGACGTACGGATGTCCGAGCTCATGCGGGAAGTGAGCGACGAGCTCGCCCTCGCCGAGCTGGCCCAGTCTGCTGCGGCCACCCCCAGTGAGCCTGTGCCCACGCCAGTTCGTCCGATGCTGGGTTCCGTGTCGGTGACCGGTGTGCCACCGGAGCGGGTGACCATCAAGGCACCCGCCGAGGCGGTGGACGTGGTCGCCGCGTGAGGTGCCGCTGGGTGGGTGCCCCCACCGAGTGCGGGTAAAGGCGTACAGCACGCCGTGCGTGTGAGCGTGCGGCATCTGTGAGGCCCCGGCCGGGGCTTCTCCGGGAGGTCCGGAGGAGTGCGGTCGGGGTTTTTGCATGCCCGGGATGGGCGGTTCGCTCGATTTCGGGTCGGTTTGCCGGTCCTGGGTGCGGCGGTCATCGTGGAGGGGCACGACGGGAGTCGACCAACCCGGAGGTAGGGATGCACGTCGTGAAGAGCCCGCTGTCCAACGCCGCTCAGAAGACCGTCTCCGACGCCCTGCAGGGCGCGCTGGTCGATCTGATCGACCTCTCGCTCGTCGCCAAGCAGGTCCACTGGAACGTGGTCGGGCCTCGCTTCCGGTCCGTCCACCTCCAGCTCGACGAGGTCGTGGACACCGCCCGCACGCACTCCGACACCGTGGCGGAGCGCGCCTCGGCGCTGGGCGTCCCGCCGGACGGGCGTGCTGCGACGGTGGCCGCCAAGAGTGGGATCAGTGTGGTGTCCGAGGGATGGGTCAAGGACACGGACGCGGTGGAGGCGCTGGTGGCGGCGCTGGGCGCGGTGATCACCCGGATGCGGGAACGGGTGGCCGCCACCGGGGACGCGGATCCGGTGAGTCAGGACATCTTCATCGGGATCACCGCCGATCTCGAGAAGCATCACTGGATGTTCCAGGCGGAGAACGCCTGAGGAACGTGGGCGTGCCGGGCGGGGTGAGCGGCTTTCCGGCGTCGGGCTGGAGGTGACGGCCGTGTCGGGTCGGACAGTGCGCCGGGGGGCCGTGCTGGGGCTCGGGGCGCTGTGGTGGTGGGCCGCGGTGCGGACTGCCGTGGCGCCCGACGCCGGGGTGGTGGAGGGGGCGGTCGCCGCCGGGGGGTGGGGGCTGAGTCTGCTGCCGGTGCACTGTGTGGCCAAGGCGCGGGCGGCGGGGGCGGTCGCCGCGGGGCGATGGAGGGCTGCTTGGCGTGGGGAGGCGGGTGGTGCTGCGGCCGGCTTGGAGGGCGCAGCCGGAGAGCGGGGCGAGGGCGCTCTGGAAGGCGGGTGGGTGACGCCTACCAAGGCATGGCCACGCCGCCGTTCGGGCGGAGGATCTGGCCCGTCGTGAACGAGGACGCGTCCGAGGCCAGGTGCAGCACGGCGTGGGCGACGTCCTTCGGCTCGCCGACCCGGCCCAGGGGTGACATGCGGGACATGAGCGCCTCGGTGTGCGCCTGTGCGCCGACGTCGTGGCGGTCGGTCATGGGAGTGCGGATCCAGCCCGGGGCGACGGCGTTGACGCGGATGCCGTACCGGCCGACCTCGGCCGCCAGGGTCTTCGTCAGCTGGACCACCGCAGCCTTGGCCACGCCGTAGCAGAGGAGCCCGGGGCCGCCCGTGTCGACGGCGCCCGAGGCCATGGTGATGATGCTGCCCGGCGTGTTGTGGGCGAGCATCAGGCGGGCCGCTTCCTGGCAGGCGTGGAGCACACCCTTGAAGTTGACGTCGAGGACCCGGTCGAGGTCCTCGTCCCGGGTCTCCAGGACCGGGCTGCTGTGCATGATCCCGGCGACGGCCGCCATCACGTCGAGGCGCTCGCAGGACTCGACCGCCTGACGCACCTGGGCGCGGTCGGTGACGTCGAGGTGGTGGGTGCGGGCCGTGCCGCCGAGGTCCTTGATCAGGGTCGCCGTCTCGTGGAGGCCCTGTTGATCGCGGTCCGCTCCGTGCACGGTGGCGCCGGCCTCGGCCAGCAGCACGGCGCAGGCGCGGCCTATGCCGCTCGCGGCGCCGGTGACGAATGCGGTGCGTCCGGTGAGGTCGTACGCCTTCACGGCCATGAGGGGACGGTACGAGGGTTTCTGACGGCCCGTCAATTGCTGGTGCGGGGACGGATGCGGCGCGTGAGTGGGGAGCCGGGGGCCGGGGCGGGGCCCGTCTGGCAGGCGGGGCACCAGTACGTGGGGCGGTCGCGGGAGCCGTCGCCCTGGTCGGCCGCACGGACGGGCGTTCCGCAGCGCAGGCAGGGACGGGGTGCGCGGCCGTAGACGAAGAGGTCCTGGCCGCGGCGGCCGGTGGTGCTGCGGATGGGGCGGTCGCGGTTGGTCTCCAGGAGTTTCCTGGCGAGGGCGGGCAGCTTCGTGGCGCGGTCGGCGGGGAGCGCTCCTACGGGAAGCCACGGGGTGGCGCCGAGGAGGAAGCAGAGCTCGCTCTTGTACACATTGCCGATGCCGGCGAGGTTGCGCTGGTCGAGAAGGGCCTCGCCCAGGGGGCGGGCGGGGTCCGCGAGGAGGTTGGCGAGGGCGCGCTCGGGGTCCCAGTCGGGGCCCAGCAGGTCGGGGCCGAGGTGGCCGACGACGCGCTCCTCATCGGGGGTGCGCAGGAGTTCGAGGACGGGGAGGCGGTAGCCGACGGCCGTGCGGTCGTGAGTGCCGAGGACGGCGCGGATCTGGTGTGCGGGGCCGCCGGTCCAGCGCTGGTCGTTCGCGTACACCTTCCAGGAGCCGTCCATCCGAAGGTGCGAGTGGAGCGTCAGGCCGCCCTCGATGCGGGTGAGGAGGTGCTTGCCGCGGGGGGTGACGTCCAGGACGGTGCGGCCGGTGAGGTCGGTGGTGGCGTACTTGGGGACGCGCAGGTCGGAGCGGGTCAGCACCTTGCCCGCGAGGGCGGTGTGCAGCCGGCTCGCGGCTTGCCAGACCGTGTCACCTTCGGGCATGGGTCAAGGGTGGCACGGGCGCTCGCACACGCCCACGGCCGTCGGGGAGGGGCGTGGGGAGTCGGTGCGGGCTCTGGTTGTCATGCTCGTATCCGCAGGCCTCGGGGGGTCGCGATGAAGCCCGCTCCTTCCAGGAGGGTGCCCAGGGGGGAGGTCAGGGCCGAGGCGCCGTTGACGCGTTCCACCGTGACCGTGCCGAGGGAGCCCGCGTGGGCGGCTGCGGCGAGGGCTTCCGCCGCTGCGTGCAGGCGGGGGTCGTCGGTGGGCGTGGCCCCGCCGTCCGGAGTGGAGGGCCAGGCCAGCAGGGTCTTGCCGCCGCGCTCCATGTAGAGGGTCAGTTCGCCGTCGACGAGCACCACCAGGGAGCCCGCCTTGCGGCCGGGCTTGTGTCCGGCTCCGGTCGGTGGCTCGGGCCAGGACAGGGCGGCACCATACGCGTTCGCCGGGTCGGCCGCGGCGAGGACGACGGCCCGGGAGGCGGGGGAGGGCGTACGGCGACGGTGGCCGGGGAATCCCGAGGCGTTCGGGAAGCCGTTGCCGCCTCGGGGGCCGCCCGCGCCGGGGGAGGCGAAGTCGCGGGGGGAGACGTAGTCACCCGGCGCGGGGGAGGGCGGCGGGGAGTCGAAGTCGTCGAGGCCGGGGATCTCCCAGTTGAGGTCGTCGGACGGGGAACTGTCGGGGAAGGCGAAGCTGTCGGGGCTGCCGTCCTCTCGGCCCGGGCCGGGCAGTGCCTCGCCCCGGTCGCGGGCGTTGGCCACCGCGCGGACGCGGTCCACGGCGCCGTCCATCGCGAACTGCGCTGCGCCGAGCCCCTCCACGACATAGCCCCGCCGGGCCTGGCCGCTGTCCTCGAAGGCGGACAGGACGCGGTACGTCGCCGAGAAGCCGCCTTCGACGCCCTCGGCCGAGACCGCGCCCCGGGTCACCACTCCGTGTCGGTCGAGGAGGGTGCGGGCGAGGGCGTGGGCGCGGACGGTGGGATCGGGTTCGTGGGCCGGGAGCAGGGACCAACGGCCGGCGACGGTCGGAGGGCCGCTGCGGGAGGCGGAGCGCGCGGCGGCTGTCAGGGAGCCGTAGCGGCCGCGGGGGACCGCGCGCTTGGCGCGGTGGGCCGTGGAACCGGCTGTGCGGCCCGAGCCCAGCAGGGAGCGCATCGGCGCCAGCGTGTCGTTGGTGAGGCGGCCGGACCAGGCCAGGTCCCAGAGGGCGTCGGCGAGTTGGGGGTCGGTGACGTCGGGGTGGGTGGTGGCGCGGACCTGGTCGGCGATCTGGCGGAAGAACAGGCCGTAGCCGCCGGAGAGGACGTCCAGGACGGACTGGTGCAGGGCCGTCAGCTCCAGGGGGTGGGGTGGGGGCAGGAGCAGGGGGGCCGCGTCCGCCAGGTACAGGGAGACCCAGCCGTCCTTGCCGGGGAGGGCGCCCGCGCCGGCCCAGACCACCTCTCCGGCGGCGGTGAGCTCGTCGAGCATCGCCGGGGCGTAGCCCGTCACGCGGGACGGCAGGACGAGCTTCTCCAGGGCGGAGGCGGGGACGGACGCGCCCTGGAGCTGCTCGATCGCGCGGACCAGTCCGTCGATGCCGCGGAGCGCATGGCCCTTGCCGATGTGCTGCCACTGGGGCAGGAACTGGGCGAGCGCGGCGGGCGGGACCGGTTCGAGTTCGTGCCGCAGGGCGGCCAGGGAGCGGCGGCGCAGCCTGCGCAGGACGGTCGCGTCGCACCACTCCTGGCCGATGCCGGCCGGGTGGAACTCGCCCTGGACGACGCGGCCGCCCGCCGCGAGCCGCTGGAGGGCGCCCTCGGTGACCGCCACGCCCAGGCCGAACCGGGCGGCCGCGGTGGCCGAGGTGAACGGGCCGTGCGTGCGGGCGTAGCGGGCGAGGAGGTCGCCCAGCGGGTCCTTCACCGGCTCGGTGAAGGCCTCCGGGACACCGACGGGGAGCGCGGTGCCCAGGGCGTCGCGCAGGCGGCCCGCGTCCTCGACCGTCGCCCAGTGGTCGGCGCCGGCGATACGGACCCGGATGGCGCGGCGGGCGGCGGCCAGCTCCTGGGCCCAGTGGGGTTCGGCGCCGCGCTCGGCCAGCTCGGCGTCGGTGAGCGGGCCGAGCAGACGCAGGATGTCCGCGACGCCTTCGGCGTCCTTCACGCGGCGGTCCTCGGTCAGCCACTGCAGCTCCCGCTCCAGCTCGGTGAGCACCTCGGCGTCGAGCAGCTCGCGCAGCTCCGCCTGGCCGAGAAGCTCGGCCAGCAGCCGTGAGTCCAGGGAGAGGGCGGCGGCGCGGCGTTCCGCGAGGGGGGAGTCGCCCTCGTAGAGGAACTGGGCCACGTAGCCGAACAGGAGGGAGCGGGCGAAGGGGGACGGCTCCGGGGTGGTGACCTCGACCAGGCGCACCTTGCGGGACTCCAGGTCGCCCATCAGCTCGACGAGTCCGGGGACGTCGAAGACGTCCTGGAGGCACTCGCGGACCGCTTCCAGGACGATCGGGAACGAGCCGAACTCGCTCGCCACCTGCAGCAGCTGGGCGGCGCGCTGGCGCTGCTGCCACAGAGGGGTGCGTTTGCCCGGGTTGCGGCGCGGCAGCAGCAGGGCGCGGGCGGCGCACTCGCGGAAACGGGCCGCGAACAGCGCGGAGCTGCCCACCTGGTCGGTGACGATCTGATCGACCTCGCCCTTGTCGAAGACGACGTCGGCCGCGCCGACGGGGGCCTGCTCGGCGTCGACCGCCGTGTTGAAGGGGGTGCCGGACTTCATGGGCTCCCCGTCGAGGAGGTCCAGGCCCATGATGTCGGCGTCGGGCAGACGCAGGACGATGCCGTCGTCGGCGTGCATGACCTGCGCGTCCATGCCGTACCGCTCCGAGAGCTTGGCGCCCAGGGCGAGGGCCCAGGGGGCGTGGACCTGGGCGCCGAAGGGGGAGTGCACGACGACCCGCCAGTCGCCGAGTTCGTCCCGGAAGCGTTCCACGACGATCGTGCGGTCGTCGGGGACGTGGCCGCAGGCCTGGCGCTGTTCGTCCAGGTACGACAGAACGTTGTCCGCGGCCCAGGCGTCCAGTCCCGCGGTCAGCAGGCGCAGGCGGGCGTCGTCCTTGGGCAGGGAGCCGACCTCGCGCAGGAACGCGCCCACCGCGCGCCCCAGCTCCAGCGGGCGGCCCAGCTGGTCGCCCTTCCAGAACGGGAGGCGGCCGGGGACGCCGGGGGCGGGGGAGACCAGGACGCGGTCGCGTGTGATGTCCTCGATGCGCCAGGACGTCGTACCCAGGGTGAAGACGTCGCCGACGCGGGACTCGTAGACCATCTCCTCGTCCAGCTCGCCCACCCGGCCGCCGCCCTTCTTGGGGTCGGCGCCGGCGAGGAAGACGCCGAACAGGCCGCGGTCGGGGATCGTGCCCCCCGAGGTCACGGCGAGGCGCTGGGCTCCGGGGCGGCCGGTGATCGTGCCGGCGACGCGGTCCCACACCACGCGCGGGCGGAGTTCGGCGAAGGCGTCGGAGGGGTAGCGGCCGGCGAGCATGTCCAGGACCGCCGTGAAGGCGGACTCGGGGAGGGAGGCGAAGGGCGCGGCGCGGCGGACCAGGGCGAGCAGGTCGTCGAGCTGCCAGGTGTCCATCGCGGTCATGGCGACGAGCTGCTGGGCGACGACGTCCAAGGGGTTCGCCGGCACCTTGAGGGACTCGATGGCGCCGGTGCGCATGCGTTCGGTGACCACTGCCGCCTGGACCAGGTCGCCGCGGTACTTGGGGAAGACCACGCCGGTGGAGACGGCTCCGACCTGGTGGCCCGCGCGGCCGACGCGCTGGAGGCCCGAGGCGACGGAGGGCGGGGACTCGACCTGGACCACGAGGTCGACCGCGCCCATGTCGATGCCCAGTTCCAGGCTGGAGGTGGCGACCACCGCGGGGAGACGGCCCGCCTTCAGGTCCTCCTCGACCAGGGCGCGCTGCTCCTTGGAGACCGAGCCGTGGTGGGCGCGCGCGATGACGGGCGGTGCGCCCTGGGCGGCGCCCGAGCCACCCATGAGTTCGGCCGGGGCATGGTGCTCGTCGAGGGTTTCGCCCGTCGCCCGCTCGTAGGCGATCTCGTTGAGGCGGTTGCAGAGGCGCTCCGCGAGGCGGCGGGAGTTGGCGAAGACGATCGTGGAGCGGTGGGACTGGATGAGGTCGGTGATCCGCTCTTCCACGTGTGGCCAGATGGACGGGCGTTCCGCCCCTTCGGAGCCGTCCGCCACCGGGGAGCCGCCCAGTTCGCCCAGGTCCTCGACCGGGACGACGACCGAGAGGTCGAACTCCTTGCCGGACTTGGGCTGGACGATCTCCACCCTGCGGCGCGGGGAGAGGTAGCGGGCCACCTCGTCGACCGGGCGGACCGTGGCCGAGAGGCCGATGCGACGGGCCGGCTTCGGGAGGAGTTCGTCCAGGCGCTCCAGGGAGAGGGCCAGGTGGGCACCGCGCTTGGTGCCGGCCACGGCGTGCACCTCGTCCAGGATCACCGTCTCGATGCCGGTCAGGGCGTCGCGGGTGGCTGACGTCAGCATCAGGAAGAGGGACTCGGGCGTGGTGATCAGGATGTCCGGGGGGCGGGTGGACAGGGCGCGGCGCTCGGCGGCGGGGGTGTCGCCGGAGCGGATGCCGACCTTGACCTCGGGCTCGGGCAGGCCCAGACGTACGGATTCCTGGCGGATGCCCGTCAGAGGGCTGCGGAGGTTGCGCTCCACGTCGACGGCCAGGGCCTTGAGCGGGGACACGTACAGCACGCGGCAGCGCTTCTTCGGGTCGGCCGGCGGGGGCGTGGAGGCCAGTTGGTCCAGGGCGGCAAGGAACGCGGCCAGGGTCTTGCCGGAACCGGTCGGGGCCACCACCAGCACGTCCGAGCCCTCACGAATGGCCTGCCACGCGCCCGCCTGGGCGGCGGTGGGCGCGGAGAACGCCCCCGTGAACCAGCCGCGGGTCGCGGGGGAGAAGCCGTCCAGGGCTCGGTGTGCGTCGCTGACCATGCGTCCATCGTGCACCCAGGCACTGACAATGGCGCTGACCTGCGGTTGCGCTGCGCCGGCCGGGCTGTGCGCCCGGGTGGGGCGGGTCGGCGCCGCGGCCGCTCCCGTCGTAGCGCGGCTGCTGGTGAGCGGGGGCGTCGCCGAGAATGGGAGGTATGGCGGGATCGGGTGAGGTGGCGAGGCACTGGCAGTATGCGGATCTGCCGGGGGTCGATCTGCTGCGGGCCCGGTACGTACGGAAGACCTTCGTGCGGCACACGCACGAGCACTTCGTGATCGCCGGTATCGCCGAGGGGGTGGACGTCTTCCACCATCGTGGGGGCGATCAGTACGCGGGGGCCGGCGCGCTCGCACTGGTCAATCCGGACACCCCGCACACGGGACGGGCCGGTGGGCCCGAGGGGTGGCGCTACGGGGCCGTGTATCCGTCGCCCGAGGTCGTGGCCGGGATCGCCGCCGAGACGACCACCCTGCGGGGCACCCCGGGGTTCATCAGTCCCGTGCTCGACGATCCCTACTCCGTCTCGCTGGTGCATCAGGTGCTCCGTGCCGCCGACGAGGGCAACGCGTTGGCCGCCGACACGTTGTTGCGGGTCGCCGTGACGCGGCTGCTGCGGTTGAACGGCGGGTCTCTACCGGCACGGCGGGTCAGTACGGCCGGTGCGCGGGTTGCCGCACGCGCGCGTGCCGTGCTGGAGGAGCGGATGGCCGGTCCGCCGACCCTGGAGCAGCTCGCGGGGGATCTCGGCACCAGCCCCTTCGCGTTGCTGCGCGCGTTCCGGGACGCCTACGGAATGCCGCCGCACGCCTGGCTCACGGACGCGCGGGTCCGCCGGGCACGGCGGCTGCTGGACGCAGGGACGGCACCCGCGGAGGCGGCCCTCGCGGTGGGGTTCACCGATCAGCCGCACCTCAACCGTCACTTCGCCCGGATCGTCGGCGTGCCTCCGGGTGCCTACCAGCGCGAGCGCAAGAACGTACAAGACGCGCGGTCACGGCTGGTCCTACCGTCCGACGCGTGGCAGAACAGACAGCTCTCGCAGATGTACGCGCCGACGACGGAGGGAGGCCGGACGCCGCCGTCGTACGGGACGCCCTCGGTGTCGGGGTCGCCGTCGGACTCTCCGGGTTCGCCTTCGGGGTGACCTCGGCGGGCAGTGGGCTCACGGTGTGGCAGACCTGCGCGCTCAGCCTGCTGGTGTTCACGGGCGCGTCCCAGTTCGCGCTCGTCGGGGCGCTCGCGGCGGGCGGCAACCCGCTGACGGCGGCTGCAGGCGCCTTCTTCCTGGGGGTGCGCAACGCCTTCTACGGCCTGCGCCTGTCGCAGTTGCTGGCCCTCCCGCGCGCGGTGCGCCCGTTCGCCGCCCAGTGGGTGATCGACGAGACGTCGGCCGTGTCGCTGGCGCAGCGCGATCGGCGCGGGGCGCGGATCGGCTTCGCGGTCACCGGGCTCAGCCTGTACGTGCTGTGGAACCTCACGACACTCCTGGGTGCCCTGGGCGCCGAGGCGATCGGGGACACGAACGCATGGGGGCTCGACGCGGCCGGGCCCGCCGTCTTCCTGGCGCTGCTCGCACCCATGCTGAAGACCGTCACCGAGCGGGCCGTCGCCGGCCTCGCGGTCGTTCTGGGGCTCGGCCTCCTGCCCGTCCTGCCCGCCGGGGTGCCCGTCCTGGTGGCCGCGCTCGCCGCGCCGCTCGCCCTCTGGGCCGAGGGGCGTCGCAAGGGCCGGACGGCCGGCCGACCGGAGGAGGGGGAGCGGTGAACGTCTGGATCGCGATCGGGGCGACCGCCCTCAGCTGTTACGCCGTCAAGCTCGCCGGGCTGCTCGTTCCCGCGGGCGTTGTCGAACGGCCCCTGGTCCGGCGGCTCGCGGCCCTGCTGCCCGTCGCCCTGCTCGCCGCCCTGACGGCCCAGCAGACGTTCGCCGACGGACACGCGGTCGTCCTCGACGCGCGGGCCGCGGGGCTGGCCGCGGCCGCCGTGGCGCTCGTCCTGCGAGCGCCGTTCCTGCTCGTCGTCGCGGCGGCCGTGGTGGTGACGGCGGGGGTGCGGGCCGTCGGCGGGTGACGGTGCGCGGCCGGGTGCTCGGCCGTCACCCGATGGCGCGGCCGTACGCCCTCAGGGTCCGCAGGGCCTCGATCGTCACCATGGGGCGTGCCTCCAGGGCGGTGCCGGGTGCCCAGCGCCGCCAGCGGATCGGCCAGCCGCCGTCCTCCTCCTGCTCGCCGGCGAGGAAGTCCAGCGAGCGTGCCATCTCGTCGTCCGTGAACCACGCGCGCGCGAGGGAGCCCGGTGTCCGGGCGAAGTCGTACGGGAAGTGGTGCTCACCGGGGGCGTATCCGGGCGGGACGGGGTGCGTGTCGCGGTGGCCGGGGTCCAGTACGGCGAGTCGCTGTTCGCGCACCAGGCGGCCCAGGCGGTCGGCGGCCGCCTCCGCGCGCGGGCGGTCGGGGGCGGAGTCCAGGAAGGCCACGGCGGCCTGGATCTCGTACGGGTGGGACGTCTCCAGGGCATCCACCGCCTGCCAGCAGAAGTCCGTGGCCCTGAACAGCCAGGCGTGCCACACCTCGTTGCGGTGGAGGAGGCCCACCACCGGACCCGTGGCCAGGAGTGCGCTGGGCGGGTCGTCCAGGATCGGGACGAACGGGGCCGCCGGGTAGCCGCGCTGGCTGGGATGGATCGCCGGGAGGGCCCCGTCGGGGTTCGACACGGAGGTGAGGTAGCGGCAGACCCGTTCCACGCGCTGGCCGCCGCAGCGTCCGAGGGAGTCCAGGACGCGCAGGGCGTGCGCGGTGTGCAGGGGCTGGCTGACGGGGCCGCGCAGATCCGGCTCCAGCGCGTGGCCGTATCCGCCGTCCTCGTTGCGGTAGGCGTCGAGCGCGGTCTCGACCGGATCGGCGCCGCCGTGGAGGAAGTGGTACGCGAAGAGGCGCTGCTCCAGCACGCGCGCGGTGAGCCAGACGAAGGGCTCGGCGCGGAAGAGCGGGGTGTGCGCCGGGGGCGTAGGGGGGAGTGGGGATGCTCCGGTTTCGGCCATGCGTCAGACCGTAGGGCGGAAAGCGGTGTCGACAGGCGGTCCCGGCCAGGGCCACCCCCGGGGGCGGGATACTGGTGTCATGCGGTTGACGGTCTTCTGGCAGCGGATGGCGGAGCACTTCGGCTCGGGCTACGCCGACACCTTCGCGCGCGACCACGTGATGGCGGAGCTCGGCGGACGCACGGTGCACGAGGCGCTGGAGGACGGCTGGGAGGCCAAGGACGTGTGGCGCGTGGTGTGCGTGGTGATGAACGTTCCGCAGGAGAAGCGCTGATCCGCGGTCAAGATCGAAGGGGGGCCTCCGCTTGTCGGTGGCGTGGGCGAAACTTGAGCCGTGGCACCCACTGACGAGAGCGGGCAGGTCGCCCCGCAGGCATCCGGGTCGGACACGACGCCGCCCAGCCAACCCCCGGCCGGCTTCGACGCCGCGCCGGGTGCGCGCATGCCCCGCTGGCTCCCGCGCGCGATGGTGCTCGCGTTCGCTCTCTTCGGCGTGTTCCAGTTGGGCACCTGGGCCTTCCACCAGCTCGTCGGCCTGCTGATCAACATCCTCATCGCGTTCTTCCTGGCCCTCGCCATCGAACCCGCGGTGAGCCGGATGGCCGCGCACGGCATGCGCAGGGGACTCGCCACCTTCCTGGTCTTCTTCGGCCTGCTGATCGTGGTTGCCGGCTTCTTCACGCTCCTCGGCTCGATACTCGCGGGGCAGATCATCAAGATGATCGAGGGTTTCCCCGAGTACCTCGACTCCGTCATCAACTGGATCAACACGACGTTCCACACCGACCTCAGACGCGTGGACATCCAGGAGGGCCTGCTCCACTCCGACTGGCTGAAGAGGTACGCGCAGAACAGCGCCGCCGGTGTCCTGGACGTCTCCACCCAGGTTCTCGGCGGCCTCTTCCAGCTGCTGACGGTCGGGCTGTTCTCGTTCTACTTCGCCGCCGACGGGCCGCGCCTGCGTCGCGCCCTGTGCTCCGTCCTGCCGCCCGCCAGGCAGGCCGAGGTGCTGCGCGCGTGGGAGATAGCCGTCGACAAGACCGGCGGCTATCTGTACTCGCGCGGTCTTATGGCGCTGATCTCGGGCGGGGCCCACTACATATTGCTGCAGGGCCTCGGCATCCCGTACGCGCCCGTGCTCGCGGTGTGGGTGGGCGTGGTCTCGCAGTTCATCCCGACCATCGGTACGTATCTCGCGGGCGCCCTGCCCATGCTGATCGCCTTCACGGTCAGCCCCTTGTACGCGGTCTGGGTACTGATCTTCGTCGTGGTGTACCAGCAGTTCGAGAACTACATGCTGCAGCCCAAGCTGACGTCCAAGACCGTCGACATCCATCCCGCCGTCGCCTTCGGCTCGGTCGTCGCCGGCACCGCCCTCCTCGGCGCGGTGGGCGCCCTGATCTCCATCCCGGCGGTCGCCACGCTGCAGGCCTTCCTGGGCGCGTATGTGAAGCGGTACGACGTCACGGACGATCCCCGTGTCCACGGCCATCGAAGGCGGGGCGAGGGGGCGCGCCCGCTCACCCGCCTGCGGCGGCTGTGGACGAGGACGCGGGAGCGGACGGGGACGACCGGGCCGGGGGAGAAGTCCGGCTGACGGTGCCCTGGCGGCCGGGTCCGGGGCGTTGTCAGGGCGTGAACGTCGGCTCGCAAGTGCCGTGGGGCGCGCTTGACACGAAAATCGAACATCCATTCTTATGGAGGCTCCGGCGGGGCTCTCGGTGGGGATTCCGTCCCGGTTTGGGTAGGGAAATGCCCGAGTTATCCACAGGCCGGACCTGCGTCGGGGCGCATTGTCAGTGGCAGGCGTTAGCGTCTTTGACGTGAAGCGATCGACTCAAGCAAACCGGGTGGAACCCATGGCAGGAACCGACCGCGAGAAGGCCCTGGATGCCGCACTCGCACAGATTGAACGGCAATTCGGCAAGGGCGCGGTCATGCGCATGGGCGAGCGGTCGAAGGAGCCCATCGAGGTCATCTCGACCGGGTCGACCGCCCTCGACGTGGCCCTCGGCGTCGGCGGTCTGCCGCGCGGCCGCGTCGTGGAGATCTACGGACCGGAGTCCTCCGGTAAGACCACGCTGACCCTGCACGCCGTGGCCAACGCCCAGAAGGCCGGCGGCCAGGTCGCCTTCGTGGACGCGGAGCACGCCCTCGACCCCGAGTACGCGCGCAAGCTCGGCGTCGACATCGACAACCTCATCCTCTCCCAGCCCGACAACGGCGAGCAGGCCCTGGAGATCGTGGACATGCTGGTCCGCTCCGGTGCCCTCGACCTGATCGTCATCGACTCCGTCGCCGCGCTCGTCCCGCGCGCGGAGATCGAGGGCGAGATGGGCGACAGCCACGTCGGTCTGCAGGCCCGCCTGATGAGCCAGGCCCTGCGGAAGATCACCAGCGCGCTCAACCAGTCCAAGACCACCGCGATCTTCATCAACCAGCTCCGCGAGAAGATCGGCGTGATGTTCGGCTCCCCGGAGACCACGACCGGTGGCCGAGCGCTGAAGTTCTACGCCTCGGTGCGCATCGACATCCGCCGCATCGAGACCCTGAAGGACGGCACGGAGGCGGTCGGCAACCGCACCCGCTGCAAGGTCGTCAAGAACAAGGTCGCGCCGCCCTTCAAGCAGGCGGAGTTCGACATCCTCTACGGCCAGGGCATCAGCCGCGAGGGCGGCCTGATCGACATGGGCGTGGAGCACGGCTTCGTCCGCAAGGCCGGCGCCTGGTACACGTACGAGGGCGACCAGCTGGGCCAGGGCAAGGAGAACGCCCGCAACTTCCTGAAGGACAACCCCGACCTCGCCAACGAGATTGAGAAGAAGATCAAGGAGAAGCTGGGCGTCGGCGTGCGTCCGGAGGAGCCCGCCGCGGAGCCGGGCACGGACGCCGCGGTCGCCACGGGCATGCCGGCGGACGACGCCGCCAAGACCGTTCCCGCTCCCGCCGCCAAGGCCGCCAAGACCAAGGCCGCGGCTGCCAAGAGCTGATCCGTGACGCGACGAACGGACTGGGCCGAACACGACGCCTACCCCGGCAGCCCCTGGGAGCCGGGGCGAGGGGAGGACGGCGGCCCTGACCGAGGCGGCGACGACTGGCCGGACGGCGGCTCGCACCGGAGTGACGGCGCGGACGGTGACGGCCGGCTCCGCGGTGGCCGAACGAGGCGTGGCGGTGAAGGCGGTCCACGGGGCGGACGTGGACGCCGCCGGCGCGGCTTCGGAGAGCCGTCCGCCGAGGACGAAGGCCCCTCCACCTCGTCGAGGGCCGAGAAGGGGGAGTCTTCAGGGGACCCGGCTGAGCGGGCACGGGCGATCTGCCTGCGCCTGCTCACCGGGACCCCGCGCACCCGGAAGCAGCTCGCCGACGCCCTCAGCAAACGGGAGATCCCGGACGACGTGGCCGAGGAGGTGCTCTCACGGTTCGAGGAGGTCGGGCTGATCAACGACAGCGCCTTCGCGGACGCCTGGGTGGAGTCCCGGCACCACGGTCGGGGACTGGCCCGGCGCGCGCTCGCGCAGGAACTGCGGACCAAGGGCGTCGACTCGACGCTGATCGACGAGGCCGTCTCCCAGCTCGATTCCGAGCGGGAGGAGGCGACCGCGCGCGAGCTCGTCGCCCGCAAGCTGCGCTCGACCCGCGGCCTCGACCGCGACAAACGGCTCCGCCGCCTCGCCGGGATGCTCGCCCGCAAGGGCTACTCCCAGGGCATGGCCCTGCGAGTGGTCCGGCAGGCGCTGGAGGAGGAGGGGGAAGACACCGAGTCCCTGGGGGACGAGGAGTTCTGAGCTTCACCGAGACAGGGGGTGTCACCGGCCGGGATCGGGCGAGGCCCTTTGGCGGGAGGTTCTGACGACCGGTTTTCACGAGAAGGCTCCGAGGCGAGCCCTACGCGATTCGGGTTAGGCCTGGTCGGCCCAGCAGGGCTCGCAGGAGAGCCGGAGGGCGTGGGAGGGCTCGCAGGAAGGCCGGAGGGCCGGAGGGCGTGGGCGCGGCCATGGGCGTGCGAGCCATCCCGCCCCGTCGGCTCGGCTCCGGGCACGGTGGACGCGCGGGGGCGCCGATCGCGTCCGGAGCCGAGTCGGCACGGGCGGCCTTTCGCCGAGGAGGCCCGGATTCGCAGCTTGCGCCGGCTACCCCTGCTCAGCTGGGATACCGTCGCACGGCCGCACGCCATCTGCGCCGCACGCCTCCTCGGTGGCGCCCAGCCGCGGCCCTGCGCGGCGTCCGCCTACGAGGTCACCGGCAGGCCCGCCGCCCGCCACGCCTGGAAACCGCCCACCAGGTCGGTGGCCCGATGCAGTCCCACCTGGTGCAGGGACGCGGCCGCCAGGCTCGACGCGTAGCCCTCGTTGCAGATGACGACGACCCGCACGTCGTGGCCGGTGGCCTCGGGGAGGCGATGGCTGCCCTGGGGATCCAGGCGCCACTCCAACTCGTTGCGCTCGACGACCAGGGCGCCGGGAATCAGCCCGTCCCGCTCGCGCAGGGCCGCGTACCGGATGTCGACGAGCAACGCCTCGCCCACGCGGGCGGCCTCGTACGCCTCCCGTGCCTCCACGCGCGCGTACCCCGCACGCACCCGCTCGAGCAACTCGTCGATGCCCAGGGGCCGCTCGCCGCTCACTGCCAGTCCTCCGGGCGCTCGACCTGCTCCAGGCGCAGCACCTGACCCGTACGGCTGTAACGACGGATCTGCGGCAGCGGCGGGTAGTAGGCGTGGACGGAGATCGCGTGCTGGTCGGGGGACTCGTTGAGGACCTCGTGGACATGGTGCCGTCCGAAGGCACGGCCCTGGCCGGCGGGCAGTCGGCGTTCCCGGTCCACGCCCTCCGTCAGCTCCAGGGTCTTCCAGCCGTCGGTGGGCAGCCGCGCGGTGAGCGAGTTCTCCTTGAGCTCGCCGCGCGCGGTGAGGAAGGCGCCCACCGAGTCAGCGTGGTCGTGCCAGCCGGTGCCGGTGCCCGGCGGCCAGCCGATCAGCCAGGCCTCGCTGCCTCCGGGCCCCTTCAGGCGCACCCAGGTGCGGCCCTCCGGATCGAGAGGGAGGGAGGCGATCAGTTCAGTGTCGGCGGCCGTACGCCGGACGAAGTCGAGGAGATCCGCCTGCGTGGGCGCGGCGACGGCGGTGGGCGCGGATGGGGAGGGGGAGACAGACACAGGTACCGTCCTGGGAGCGTTCGCGGGGCGCGCGGCAGCACGAGAGCGCATCGGCGGCGCGCCGGTGGAAGAAGGGTGCGAATTCAGCAGGACGGACGACACACGCAGCCCGCATAGCGGACGAGGTCCATATGGACCCTCCGCCACAGGCGCACACAGGTGTCGGTCACGATTCGGAGTACACCACGCCGGTACGTACCGGTCAACTCACTGTCATCATGCGGACCGCAGAGTGACAGTGAGTACGGTCAACCGACCATCGCACCGGGTGTGAGCCTCGCCCATGCGCTCACGTCACTTCGCCCCGGCGCCGGCCTCCGCTCCCACCGGCCCTCCCACCGCCGCCTCCGCCGCCGCGTACAGGTCGGCCGGACGGACCCCGCTCAGTGCGGTGACCAGGTGCCCGTCGGGCCGGACCAGCAGGACCGTGTGGGCGGCCGCACCCGGGTAACTCTCGGCCACCAGCAGTTCGGCCGGGCGGGGCAGCGCCGTCACCGCGGCGGCGAGCCGGGGCATGATCCCGGCGCTCACCCAGTGCTTGCGCTCCCACACGCCCGTGCCGGGCGCGATCAGGACGACCAGCAGGGCACCGCGGCCCAGCCGGTCCCGCAGCCGTACGAACGAGCCGTCCTCCGCCGTGACGCGCACGTCCTCGACGGGTGCGCCGGGGGGCGTGTCCACCGGCACCTCCGCCTCCAGAGGCCGGGGCGCGAGCGGGGAGCCGGCGTAGGCGCCCGGCGCGCCCAGCTGGCCGCGCCCCAGGTGGCCCTCGGTGAGCAGCACGTCATGACCGCGGGCGGCGCCGGGGACGTACGCCCTTATGCCACCGCCGCCGCGCAGCAGGGGCAGCGCCTGGTCGGCCGCGCGCAGGCGGGCGGCGACCACCGCGCGGCGCTCCGCCTGGTAGCTGTCCAGCAGCGCCTCGTGCGGCCCGTGATGCCAGGCCAGGGCCAGCTTCCACGCGAGGTTGTCGGCGTCGCGCAGGCCCTCGTCGAGCCCCTGGGTGCCGAGCGCGCCGAGCAGGTGGGCGGCGTCCCCGGCGAGGAAGACCCGCCCGGCACGCCAGCGGCGGGCCAGCCGGTGGTGGACCGTGTGGACACCGGTGTCGACCAGCTCGTACGCCGGCGTCGAACCGCCGCTCCAGCCCGCGAGGGTCTCGCGCACGCGGGCCACCAGCAGCTCGGGTGTGACGAGGTCCTTGCCGGGGGGCAGCAGCCAGTCCAGGCGCCAGACGCCGTCCGGCAGCGGGCGTCCGGTGACTTCCCCGGCGGAGGGCCCGGACGTACGCCACGGCGGCATCCGATGGAGCAACGCCTCACCGGTCCACGGAAGTTCCACGCGCAGCGCGGCCACGGCGTGTCGCTCCACCGCCGTACGGCCGGGGAAGCGGATGTCCTGGAGCTTGCGGACCGTGGAGCGGGGGCCGTCGCAGCCGACGAGGTAACTGCCGCGCCACCATGTGCCGTTGGGGCCGCGGGTGTGGGCGGTGACAGCGGAAGGTTCCTGCTCGACGGTGTCCAGGCGGCTGTCCACGGCGATTTTCACGAGCCGCTCGCCCGCGAGGGCCGCGCGCAGGGCGCCGGTCAGCACATGCTGGGCGAGGTGCAGGGGAGCCGGTTCGGTGTCGTCGAAGGTGATCTCGCGCGTCACCTGCCTGCGTCGCATCGCCCGCCATCCGGCCCAGCGGACGCCGGCCTCGGCGAGGGATGTGCCGGTGAGTCGTTCCACCAGGGCGGCGGTGTCCTCGCGGAGTACGACGGTGCGCGCGAGCCGCGGTTCGTCCTTGCCCGGGCCCTCGTCGAGGACGATCGACGGCACCTCCTGACGCGCCAGTGCCAGGGCGAGCGTGAGCCCCACGGGCCCCGCTCCGACGATGATCACCGGGTCCACGGCGTGGCGCCCCCTGCCCGCGACGGTGTCCTCAGGGACGTAAGTGAACAAGAGGTTGGAGCAGGGTGCACGATCACAGAACGTATGCAACCCACTGCCGGTTCCCTCGTCAAGCGACGGAGGCAGCGGCGTGCTCGCCGCTGCCTCCGTACAGGTCACACCGCTTGAGTGCGGGTCAGACCGCGCCGCCCGCGCCTGTTCCGTAGGTGCCCGGAATCGCGGCGGGGTTGTCCTCGACCTCTTCGGGCGCCAGCACCGCACCCGTGCCGCGCTTGCTGCGCCGCAGCCGGCCCTCGAGCCAGCTCGCGAAGCTGGTGAGGATGAAGTTCACCACGATGTAGATGATCGCCACCACGATGAAGCTGGGTACGACGTTGGCGTAGTTGGCCGCCAGCGTGCTGCGCGAGTTCAGCAACTCGGTGAATCCGAGCATCACGCCGCCCAGCGCGGTGTCCTTCACGATGACCACGAGCTGGCTGACGATGGCCGGCAGCATCGCGGTGACCGCCTGCGGCAGCAGGATGCTGGTCATCGTCTGACCCTTGCGCAGACCGATCGCGTACGCGGCCTCCGTCTGGCCCTTGGGCAGGGCGAGGATGCCGGCCCGGACGACCTCGGCGAGGACCGAGGCGTTGTAGAGCACCAGACCGGTGACGACGGCGTACAGGGGGCGCTGCTCGCTGCCGATGTCCGTGGAGCGGACGTAGAACTCGAAGGCGAACAGCATCAGCAGCAGTACCGGGATCGCCCGGAAGAACTCGACCACCGCGCCGGCCGGGACGCGCACCCAGCGGTGGTCGGACATGCGGGCGATACCGAAGACCGCGCCCAGCGGGAGGGCGATGACCATGGCGAGCGCCGCGGCCTTCAGGGTGTCACCGAGACCCGGCAGCAGGTATGTGGTCCATGCCTGGGAGGTGGTGAACGGCTCCCACAGCGCCCATTCGAGCTGCTCCTTCTCGTCCATCTTCTGCCACATCCACCACAGCGCCAGGGCGAGGAGGACGAAGAAGAGGACGGAGAGAAGGACGTTGCGCCGCTTGGCGCGGGGGCCGGGCGCGTCGTAGAGGACGGAGGTCATCGCTTCACCGCCAGTCGCTTGCCGAGCCAGCCGAGCAGCAGGCCGGTGGGAAGGGTCAGCACCACGAACCCGAAGGCGAAGACCGCGCCGATGGCCAGCGTCTGGGCCTCGTTCTCGATCATCCCCTTCATCAGGAGGGCCGCCTCGGGCACGCTGATCGCGGCCGCCACGGTGGTGTTCTTGGTCAGAGCGATCAGGACGTTGGCCAGCGGTCCGATGACCGCGCGGAACGCCTGCGGCAGCACGACGAGCCCCAGCGTCTGGGTGAAGCCCAGCCCGATCGCGCGCGCCGCCTCGGCCTGGCCGAGGGGCACGGTGTTGATGCCGGAACGGATCGCCTCGCAGACGAAGGCCGCGGTGTAGGCGGCCAGACCGAGCACCGCGAGCCGGAAGCCCTGGAGCTCGAAGTTGTCGGACGCGCCCATCGTCATACCGAAGATGTCGGCCAGGCCGAGCGAGGTGAAGACGATGATGACTGTCAGGGGGATGTTCCGGACGATGTTGACGTAGGCGGTGCCGAACCCGCGCATCAGCGGGACCGGGCTGACCCGCATCGCGGCCAGCAGGGTGCCCCAGACCAGGGAGCCGACGGCGGAGAAGACGGTCAGTTTGATCGTCATCCAGAACGCCCCGAGGACGTCGTAGCCTTCAAGAAAGTCGAACACGATCTCCCGCGCTTCCGGGTGTGTGGCGTACGTGGAGGAGGGCGTGGCGCGCCGCCGCCGTGATCGCGACGGTCGGCGGCGCGCCCGCGGAATCCCACGTCGCCCGCGGGATTCCTACGGCAGCGGATGCCGCATGGCGTGCGGATGCCGCATCGGGTGCGGATGCCGCCTTACTTGACGATGACGCCGATCTTCGGGGCCGGCTCGTTCTTGTAGTTCGCCGGGCCGAAGTTCTCGGTGACCGCCTTGTCCCAGGACTTGTCGCTGACCATCTTCTCCAGCGCGGCGTTGATCTTGTCGACGGTGGCCTTGTCGCCCTTCTTGACGCCGATGCCGTAGTTCTCGTTGCTGAGCTTCTCGCCCACCAGCTTGAACTGGCCCTTGTACTTGTCCTGCGCGGCGAAGCCCGCGAGGATCGAGTCGTCCGTGGTCACCGCGTCGACCGCGCCGCTCTGCAGAGCGGCGATGCACTCCGAGTAGCCGCTGTTCTGGCGCAGGTTGGCCTTCGGGGCGATCTTGTCCTTGACGTTCTGCGCCGAGGTCGAGCCCGTCACCGAGCAGAGGTTCTTGCCGTTGAGGTCCTCGCCCGCGGCGATCTTGGAGTCGGCCTTGACCAGCAGGTCCTGGTGGGCCAGCAGGTAGGGGCCGGCGAAGTCGACCTTCTGCTTGCGCTCGTCGTTGATCGAGTAGGTGGCGACGATGAACTTCACGTCACCGCGCGCGAGGGCGTTCTCGCGGTCGGCGCTCTTGGTCTCGACGAACTCGATCTGGTTCGCCTCGTAGCCGAGCTCCTTGGCGACATAGGTGGCGACGTCCACGTCGAAGCCCGAGAAGGAACCGTCGGGCTCCTTCAGGCCGAGGCCCGGCTGGTCGTACTTGATACCGATCTTGATCTTGTCGCCGCCGCCGCTGGAGCCGCTGCCCGAGTCGTCCTTGTCCTCGGAGCCGCACGCCGTGGCGGTCAGGGCGAGGGCGAGAACGGCGGCCGAGGCGGCGGTGACCTTGCGAAGCTTCATGGTGAACTTCCTTTGATGATGCCTTCGGGATGAAGGAATACGGGCCGTCGAAAGGCGGGGTGACGCAGGTCGTCGGGTGCGCCGGGGCGCGTCAGTGATGCAGGATCTTCGACAGGAAGTCCTTGGCGCGGTCGCTGCGCGGGTTGCTGAAGAACTGGTCGGGCGCAGCCTGTTCGACGATGCGGCCGTCCGCCATGAAGACCACGCGATTTGCAGCCGATCGTGCGAAGCCCATCTCGTGGGTGACGACGATCATGGTCATGCCGTCTCGGGCGAGCTGCTGCATGACCTCCAGCACCTCATTGATCATCTCCGGGTCCAGGGCCGAGGTCGGCTCGTCGAAGAGCATGACCTTCGGGTTCATGGCCAGGGCCCGCGCGATGGCGACGCGCTGCTGCTGACCGCCGGAGAGCTGCGCGGGGTACTTGTCGGCCTGGGTGCCCACACCGACCCGGTCCAGCAGCTCGCGGGCCTTCTCCTCGGCCTTCTTCTTGTCGGTCCTGCGGACCTTGATCTGGCCCAGCATGACGTTCTCGAGCACGGTCTTGTGCGCGAACAGATTGAAGGACTGGAAGACCATGCCGACGTCGGCGCGCAGCCGGGCCAGCTCCTTGCCCTCCTGGGGCAGCGGCTTCCCGTCGATCGTGATCGTCCCCGCGTCGATCGTCTCCAGGCGGTTGATGGTGCGGCACAGGGTGGACTTTCCGGACCCGGAGGGTCCGATGACCACGACGACCTCACCGCGCTCGATCGTCAGATCGATGTCCTGGAGAACGTGCAACGCGCCGAAGTGCTTGTTGACGCTCTTCAGGACGACCAGTTCGCCGGGCGCGGCCGCGTCTTCCTTGGCCACCGATACTTCGGTCATCGCTCTCAGGCTCCGTCCTCCTCGGTTTCGGAGGACAGTAGTAACCAGTCTCGACCAGCGTCATTACATCTGAGGGGAATCTGAGCATCACGATCCGATAGCAATCGGACACCCGTCGTAGCACTTGTGACCTGCGCGCGTATCGGCCGGATAACGGAAGCGCCGCGCAACCGGAACCCACTTGACGGCGTCCTCGTCCATCAGCGTGACTGCCTTGGTGCACGCGGGCGTGCCGCGCTTCTGCACGCGCCGGAACCGTACGCCTGGGTCGTGCGACTTTGTACAGAGCCGGACCGTACGCCCGATGAACCGGAGGAGGCCGGGATGAGACTGCTGCTCGTCGAGGACGACAACCATGTCGCCGCCGCGCTGTCCGCGGTCCTGAAGCGGCACGGTTTCGACGTCACTCACGCGCGCAGCGGCGAGGAGGCGCTCCAGGCGCTCGTCCCGGAGGGCCCCGGCTTCGGTGTCGTCCTGCTCGACCTGGGCCTGCCCGACCAGGACGGCTACGAGGTCTGCGGCAAGATCCGCAAGCGCACCGCCACCCCGGTGATCATGGTGACGGCCCGCTCCGACGTGCGTTCCCGCATCCACGGCCTCAACCTGGGCGCCGACGACTACGTGGTGAAGCCGTACGACACGGGAGAGCTGCTCGCCCGGATCCATGCCGTCAGCCGGCGCACCGTCCACGAGGATCCGGCCGCGGCCGGCGAGAGCACCCTCAGCCTCGGGCCCGTGCACATCGAACTGCCCACCAGACGTGTCACCGTGGACGGTTCGGTTGTCCAACTGACCCGCAAGGAGTTCGACCTCCTGGCGCTCCTCGCCCAGCGTCCCGGCGTCGTCTTCCGCCGGGAGCAGATCATCAGCGAGGTATGGCGCACCAGCTGGGAGGGGACCGGACGCACCCTGGAGGTGCACGTCGCCTCCCTGCGCGCCAAGCTGCGCATGCCCGCGCTGATCGAGACCGTACGCGGCGTCGGCTACCGGCTCGTCGCCCCGGCCGCGTAGCGGGGATCGCTTGCGCACACGTCTCCTGCCGCTGCTCATCGTCCTGATGGCGGCCGTGCTGCTCGCGCTCGGCGTGCCCCTCGCCGTCAGCGTGGCCGGGGCGCAGCAGCAGAAGGTGGTCGTGGACCGCATCGACGACACGGCGCGCTTCGCGGCCCTCGCCCAGTTCGTCACCGCACCCACCGGAACGTCCGGTACCACGTCCACGAGCAACGACGAGCGGCGCGAGACACTCAGCCGCGAGCTGGCCAGCTACTACGAGGTCTACGGCATTCGTGCCGGTGTCTTCTACCGCACCGACACCCCCATGGCTCACGCGCCGAGGGACTGGTACCTCCCCGAAACGGGGGAGGTGCGGGACGCGTTCGAGGAGGCGCTGCTCAGCCGTCGCAGCCACGACCCGAAGCAGGTGTGGCCCTGGCAGCGCAACCGGCTGGTGGTGGCGTCGCCGGTGATCCGGGACGGCGACGTCGTCGCGGTCGTCGTCACCGACTCGCCCACCGGCGCGATGCGGTCGCGGATCCTGCACGGCTGGCTGATCGTCGGCGCCGGCGAGATCGCCGCGATGCTGCTCGCCATAGGCGCCGCCCTGCGCCTGACCGGATGGGTGCTCAAGCCCGTACGCGTCCTGGACGCCACCACCCACGACATCGCCACCGGGCGCCTGAAGTCCCGGGTCGCGGTCGCGAGCGGTCCGCCGGAACTGAGGCGCCTGGCCCGGTCGTTCAACGAGATGGCGGGCAACGTCGAGGACGTGCTGGAGCAGCAGCGCGCCTTCGTCGCCGACGCCTCGCACCAGCTGCGCAACCCGCTCGCGGCGCTGCTGCTGCGCATCGAACTGCTGGCTTACGAGCTTCCGGAGGGCAACGAGGAGATCGCCTCCGTCCAGAGCGAGGGCAAGCGCCTCGCCCAGGTTCTGGACGATCTGCTCGACCTGGCCCTGGCCGAGCACACCGAGGCCGACCTCAGGGTCACCGACATCGGCGCGCTGACCGCCGAGCGCGTCGCGGCCTGGGCGCCCACCGCCGAGGCCAAGGGCGTCCGCCTGGTGGGCGACTGCCCGGCCACCACGGCATGGGCCGACCCGGTCACGCTGTCCAGCGCCCTGGACGCGGTGATCGACAACGCGGTGAAGTTCACGCCGGAGGGCGAGAGCGTGGAGGTGACGGTCGCCTCCAACGGCGACGCCTCGACCATCGTCGTCACGGACAACGGCCCCGGCCTGACCGACGAGGAACTCGCGCGCGTGGGCGACCGCTTCTGGCGCAGCGGCCGCCACCAGAACATCAAGGGCTCCGGTCTGGGCCTGTCCATCTCCCGCACCCTGCTCGCGGCCGGCGGCGGCTCGCTGTCGTACGACCATCACGAGCCGAGCGGGCTGAAGGTGACGGTGTCGGTGCCCCGGACGGGACCGACGGCCTGAGCCGTGACGGCCTGGATCGTTTCGCGGCGCTCGAGCCGTTTCCGCGGCTCCAGGCGTTTCTACGGCTTGACGGACCGGTAGTAGCGACGGGCGCCCTCGTGCAGCGGGAGCGGGTCGGTGTAGATGGCCGTGCGCAGATCGACCAGCTGGGCGGAGTGGACGTGCGCTCCGATGCCGTCCCGGCTCTTGATCACGGTCCGGGTCAGCCACTCGGTGAGCCGGGGGTCCACGTCCGTGCGGGTCATCAGCAGGTTGGAGACCGCGATCGTCGGTACGGTCGAGCCGTTCTGGATGGTGGGGTAGGCCGACTCGGGCATGTTGGTGGCCCGGTAGTAGCCGGTGGCGTCGTCCCGCTCGTGCATCTTGGCGACGAGCTCGACGTCGATCGGCACGAACCGGAAGATGAAGCTGTCGGCCAGCTTCTCCAGACCGGCCGTCGGCACCCCGCCGGACCAGAAGAAGGCGTCGATCTTCCCCAGCTTCAGCCGCTCGGGCCCGGTGTCGATGCCCTCCGACACGGCCGTGAGGTCCTTCGCCGGGTCCAGGCCGGCCGCCTTGAGCACCCGGTTGGCGATGAGTCGCACACCTGAGCGGGGCAGACCGGTCGCGACCCGCTTCCCCTTCAGGTCCGCGACGGACTGGATGTCCGAGTCGCGCCCCACGACGAGCTGGACGTAGTCGTCGTACAGGCGGGCGACCCCGCGCAGACGGGCGGCGGCGCCGCGGTGCTGCTCCTCGTACGTCGCCACGGCGTCGGCCGCGGCGATGGTGAAGTCCGCCTTGCCCTCCGCCACGCGCGCGACGTTCTCCTGCGATCCGTTGCTGGTCGTCAGGTTCACGTCCAGGCGCGGCATGTCCTCGGCGAGCTCGGTGCGCAGACGGCTGCCGTACTCGTAGTAGACGCCGCTGGTCGTGCCCGTGCTGAAGGTGATCGTGCCGCTCGGCGGGTCCTCGCCCAGGGGCAGCAGCCACCACAGCAGCAGCCCGAGGACGACGGCACCGGCGGCCGAACCCTGCAGGGCCCGGCGCCTGCCGACACGGGGGAACACCTTGGACATGCGCGCGATCCTGCCAGGCGGGGGCGGGGCTGACCAGGGCGGGGCTCACAGGGCGAGCTTCGGAGGAGGCGTCAGCCGATCAGGGGGTGGTGTCAGTGGCCGTCGTTACAGTCGGTGCATGAGTTCTTCGCCCGCCGACCTGGTCCGTGAATTCCACCGCGCCTTCGGGCTCGACGTCCGCAGTGCGCCGACCGAGGTGTCGCCCCGCCTCGCCGCGCACCGCGGGGAACTGCTCGCCGAGGAGGCCGCCGAAGTCGCCGAGGTGTCGGTGAGCGGCCCGCTGGACCGGCTCGCGCACGAGCTGGCGGATGTCGTCTACGTCGCCTACGGCACGGCCCTGGTGCACGGGATCGACCTCGACGCGGTGATAGCCGAGATCCACCGCTCCAACATGAGCAAGCTGGGCCCGGACGGTGAGATCGCCCGCCGCGCCGACGGCAAGGTCCTCAAGGGCGAGCACTACGAGGCTCCGGACGTGTCGGCGGTGCTGCGCCGCCAGGGATGGGTCCCCGGCGGCGCAGCCTGAGGGGCCTGCGTTGGCGGGCGTGTCGCCCGGCGTCCGGTTACGGCGCTGCGCTTCCCGCCAGCTTCCACTCCCGGTTCAGTGCGCCCAGCGGGATGTCCCGCTGGAACACCGGTGTGCCGAAGATCGACAGCTGCAGGCGCAGGGTGCCCTTCAGATCGACGCCGCCGTACACGGCCCAGGAACCGTCGGCTTCGAACACGTCGTCCGTGCCGGTGACCGTGGCCGTGCCCTCGCCGCGCACGTACGGCGCCAGATCGGCGACGACGCCGACGCTGCCGTACAGGCCGACCGTGGCCTGGGCGCCGAGGGCCGCCTTCACGGTGCCGGCGGTGGTGACGGAGGTCCGGACCGGGGTGCTCGTCATGTCGGAGGAACTGACGGGGGTCCAGCCCTGGGCGAGGCCGAAGGTGCCGCCGGCCTTGAAGTCGCCCTTGAGGCTCTGCTCGACGTCGACGGTGATCCTGCCGTCGCCGCTGACCTCGACGTAGCAGGTCAGGTCGAGGTTGACCACGACGGGGACGGGGCCGACCTGGAGCACCGGGTCGGCATGCAGGGTGGCGAAGGGGATCCGCACCGCAGTCGTGGAAGCGCCGGCGCGGCCTTTCAGCGACCAGCCCGAGGTCCAGTCTCCGGACACGCCCAGGTATGCCGAAGCCGGCGCGGCGCCGGTGCCCTCGCCGCCGTAGCGGAAGTCGACCTGCGGGGCGACCTGCACATAGCCGGAGATCGAGGCGTCCGCCGACGCGGCGGTGTTGCCGACGGCCGGCAGGTCGGCGCGCACATCGAGGCGCAGGCTGCCGAGGGGGACGGTCGCCCCTTCGGGGCCGACGTGCACGTCATCCGTCCGGGACCAGGAGACGTCCACGTCGGGCAGCAGCTTGTCCACATCGAAGGCGGCCGGGTCGACCGGCACGCTGCCCTTCGCGGTGTCGTCCCCGAGCAGGGCGTTGAGCTGGGCGGGCCGGGTCTGCACCTCCGTGCCCTCGTCGGTCTCGCCGATCACCTTCGTGACCTCGGCGAGGAGCCCGTTCGGCGCGCCGGGGGCGGGGGCGCTGGCGATGACGTCGCCGACAACGGGGTGGTCGGCCGTCTCCGACGCGCTCGGGGAAGTCGAGGGGCCCGCGGAACTCGCGTCGCCCCTCTCGTCGTTGGAGTTGTCGGAGCCGTGAGAGCTGTCGGAGTCTGCGGAGTCGTCGGATCGCCCCGAGTGGCCGGAGGCGATGACGGCCCGCCGGGTCTTGTCGTCGTACGCGCTCACGCTGAGCTTCGTGCGGTGGGCCTGCCCGCCGGACGTGCCGGGGCGGGCGGTGGCCGTCGGGGCGTCGACGGGCGCGGCCGCCACGGCGAGCGAGCGGTCGGCGGAGGAGGTGTCCGCCGTGCCCGTGCCGGCCTGCGGGCTGGAGGTGGCGGCAGCGTGCTCGGCCCGCGACGGGGGAGAGGAGCAGCCGGCGGCGAGGAGGAGAGAGGTTGCGGCTAAGGCGGGTATGAGGGCACGCGTGAGCCCTGTGCGTCTGCGCAAGGTCAGTCCTGGAAGGTGGGGGGCGGTGAAGGGAAGCCGGCAGGGCAGGTGTGCTCGATCTGCTTACTCACCGGTAACGAGCCATGAGCATGCCATGAGCCCCTCGCCGGGACTCCATGATCCAGCCACGCTCCGGTGTGACGTACGCCATCGACGTGGCGTGAGGTACGCCGTCGGTGTCGCCTGTGCCGTGCGGCGAGGCCGTACCTGCGGTTCCCTGCGGTCACCTGCGGTCCCCCGCCTCAGTCAGCCACAGGCGTCTCCGTCCGCGCCTCGGAGACCTGCTTCGCCGTGCCCCGGCGCGCCTCCCCGCGACGGGTCCACCGCGTCGCCAGCGGTTCCGTGTACCGGGCGGTGAGCGGGCCCAGGACGACCAGGATCAGGACGTACGCCGTCGCCAGCGGGCCCAGGGACGGCTCGATACCGGCGGTCACCGCCAGCCCGGCGATGACGATCGAGAACTCCCCGCGCGCCACCAGCGCTCCACCCGCGCGCCAGCGGCCCTTGACGGAGATCCCGGCGCGTCGGGCCGCCCAGTACCCGGTGGCGATCTTCGTGGCGGCGGTGACGGCAGCCAGTGCGAGGGCGGGCAGCAGAACCGGAGGGATGCTGGCCGGGTCGGTGTGCAGCCCGAAGAACACGAAGAAGACGGCGGCGAACAGGTCCCGCAACGGACTCAGCAGGGTGTGCGCACCCTCGGCGACCTCCCCGGACAGCGCGATGCCCACCAGGAACGCGCCCACCGCCGCCGACACCTGCAGTTGCTGCGCCACACCGGCGACCAGGATCGTCAGCCCCAGGACGACAAGCAGCAGTTTCTCCGGGTCGTCGCTCGACACGAAGCGGGAGATGACCCGGCCGTGGCGCACCGCCGCGAACAGCACGAGGCCCGCGACGCCCAGCGCGATCGCGAGCGTCATGCTGCCGGCCGCCAGCCCGGCCCCGGCCACCAGGGCGGTGACGATCGGCAGGTAGACCGCCATCGCCAGGTCCTCCAGCACCAGGACGCTCAGGATCACCGGGGTCTCCCGGTTGCCGACCCGGCCCAGGTCGCCCAGCACCTTGGCGATGACCCCCGACGACGAGATCCAGGTGACGCCCGCCAGCACCACGGCCGCCACCGGGCCCCAGCCGAGCAACAGCGCGGCGGCCGCGCCCGGCAGGGCGTTGAGAGCGCAGTCCACGAGCCCGGACGGGTAGTGCGCCTTGAGGTTGGAGACCAGATCGCTCGCCGTGTACTCCAGGCCGAGCATCAGCAACAGCAGGATGACGCCGATCTCGGCGCCGGTGGCGACGAACTCCTCGCTCGCGCCGAGCGGCAGCAGCCCACCCTCGCCGAAGGCGAGACCGGCCAGCAGATACAGCGGGATGGGCGAGAACCGGAAACGGGCGGCGAACCGGCCGAGCAGGCCGAGGCCGAGGATGATGGAACCGAACTCGATCAGCAGGACGGCGGAGGAGTGCACGCGTTCACTCCCGCCCGAGTATCGCCGCGGCCGCGTCCACGCCCTCGCGGGTGCCGATGACGATGAGGGTGTCACCGCCCGCGAGGCGGAAGTCCGGCGCCGGGGACGGAATCGCCTCGGCCCGCCGCAGCACCGCCACGATCGAGGCGCCGGTCTCCGTGCGCATCCGGGTCTCGCCCAGCAGTCGCCCGTTCCAGCGCGAGGTCGCCGCCACCTCGACGCGTTCGGCGACCAGCCCCAGGTCCGTGGTGTACAGCAGGCTCGCGCTGTGGTGGGACGGCTTCAGCGCGTCGATCAGCGAGCCCGCCTCGGCGCCGGTCAGCCGCAGGGACTGAGCGCAGGAGTCCGGGTCGTCCGCGCGGTACACGCTCACCGTGCGGGTGCCGTCGCGGTGCGCCACCACGGACAGGTGGCGCTGCTCGCGCGTCACGAGGTCGTACTGAACGCCGATGCCTGGCAGCGGTGTCGTCCGGAGGCGTGGAGCGGACACGGTTCTTCCCCTTGCTGGTCGTTCGTCGCTGGTGGTTCGTCACTGGTGGTTCGCGCGGTGTGCGCGGCCGGGTGGTGGTGCGGGTTCCGTGGCGGTACAGGTTCCCGTCCCGCGGTCGTGCAGGCCTTGCCCGGCGGTTGTCCGGACACTCGCCCGGCGGCCGGGCAGGTCTCGTCCGGCGGCCGGGCAGGCCGCCGGTCACCTGGGCGCGGAGCCGCCATGCTGCCATCCCCCCGTACGGTGGCGACATGGGTGTCGTGACGGATGGACAGGGCCGGCGGAGGACGGAAAGGCTGGTCACGGCGGTGCCATGGACGAGGAGCCGGGGAGCGGCGAGGAGCCGGGGAGGAGGAGTGGCGCACGTGTCGCTGTTCTGGCGGATCTTCGCCCTGAACGCCGTCGGCCTGATCGTGGCCGCCGCGCTGCTCCTCGGCCCGGTCACCGTCTCCACGCCCGTCCTTCCGGGCGAGGCGCTCGTCGTCGTGGCGGGCCTGGCCGCCCTGCTCGCCGTGAACGCGGTCGTGCTGCGCGTCGGACTGGCCCCGCTCGGACGCCTGGGCCGGGCCATGGCCGACGCCGACCTGCTGCGCCCCGGGGCTCGTGCCGTCGTCGCCGGACCGGTGGAGACCGCCGAGCTCATCACGACGTACAACGCCATGCTCGACCGGCTGGAGGCCGAACGCGCGGCCAGTGCCGCCCGGGCCCTGTCCGCTCAGGAACGCGAGCGGCACCGCATCGCCCGCGAACTCCACGACGAGGTCGGCCAGACCCTGACCGCCGTGCTCCTTCAGCTCAAGCGCGTAGCCGACCATGCCACCGACGACCTTCGCGGGGAGGTGGGCCAGGCACAGGAGGCCACCCGCGCCGGCCTCGAGGAGATCCGCCGCATCGCCCGCCGCCTGCGCCCCGGCGTCCTCGACGAACTCGGCCTGGTCAGCGCCCTGCGCTCCCTCGCGGCCGAGTTCACCACCCACGGGCTGACGGTCCGCCATGACCTCCGGGCCGGGCTCCCACCGCTGACCGAGGAGACCGAACTCGTGCTCTACCGCGTCGCCCAGGAAGCCCTCACCAACACCGCCCGGCACGCCGGCGCCGACCGCGCCGAACTCCGCCTCAGCCCGGTCTCCGACGGTGTCGAACTTCTCGTCCGGGACAACGGCAGCGGCCCGGGCCCGGCGACGGCCGAGGGCGCCGGCATCCGAGGCATGCGCGAACGGGCCCTGCTGATCGGAGCGACACTCACCCTCACCTCGGGCACGGACGGCGGCGGGACGGACGTACGGCTGCGGATCGGGACGAGGGCGGAAGCCGGCAGCGCACCCCACCCCGCCAGAGGCACAGGCAGTGGTGCCGATCGCGACCCCCGCGCGGGCGTGGGCGAAGGCGCTGCACCCGCCCACCGCTCGCCCACCCCCGGGAACCACCGATGACCGCCGACACGCCTCCGCGCCCGCCCGCCCCGCCCACCCGCGTCCTCCTCGCCGACGATCACACGCTGGTACGCCGGGGTGTGCGGCTCATCCTGGACGGCGAACCCGATCTGACGGTGGTCGCCGAGGCCGGGGACGGCGCCGAGGCCGTCGAGCGGGCCCGGGCCGGGGACATCGATCTCGCCGTCCTCGACGTCGCCATGCCCCGCACGACCGGTCTGCAGGCGGCCCGGGAGCTTTCCCGCCGCCACCCTGACCTGCGCATCCTCATCCTCACCATGTACGACAACGAGCAGTACTTCTTCGAGGCCCTCAAGGCCGGAGCCGGCGGCTACGTCCTGAAGTCCGTCGCCGACCGCGACCTCGTCGAGGCCTGCCGGGCGGCCATGCGCGACGAGCCGTTCATCTACCCGGGCGCGGAGCGGGCGCTCGTCCGCTCGTACCTGGACCGGCTGCACCGCGGCGACGGCATCGACGGTCTGCCCGAGCGGCCCATCACCGAACGCGAGGAGGAGATCCTCAAGCTCGTCGCCGAAGGCCACACGTCCAAGGAGATCGGCACGCTGCTCTTCATCAGTGCCAAGACGGTCGAACGGCACCGCGCCAACCTCCTGCACAAGCTAGGTATGCGCGACCGGCTGGAACTCACCCGCTACGCCATCCGCGCCGGCCTCATCGACCCCTGAACCCGGGACGGGCCCGGAGACGAGGGCCCTTCGGTGATCGAGGCCTGGGCTGTCCGAGGTACCGCCTACCCTTATGGCATGAGCAGCATCGACCGGAGCCAGCCCGTGGGCGTCAATCGCACCTATGAGATCCGCACCTACGGGTGCCAGATGAACGTCCACGATTCCGAGCGATTGTCCGGGCTGCTCGAAGAGGCCGGATACGTGCGGGCCCCCGAGGGGACGGACGGCGACGCGGACGTCGTCGTCTTCAACACCTGCGCGGTCCGTGAGAACGCCGACAACAGGCTCTACGGCAACCTCGGCCGCCTCGCGCCGAAGAAGGCCTCGCGACCCGGCATGCAGATTGCCGTGGGCGGCTGTCTCGCGCAGAAGGACCGCGACACCATCGTGAAGAAGGCGCCCTGGGTGGACGTCGTCTTCGGCACCCACAACATCGGCAAGCTGCCGGTCCTGCTGGAACGCGCGCGCGTGCAGGAAGAGGCACAGGTCGAGATCGCCGAGTCGCTGGAGGCCTTCCCCTCGACCCTGCCGACGCGCCGCGAGAGCGCGTACGCCGCCTGGGTCTCCATCTCCGTCGGCTGCAACAACACGTGCACCTTCTGCATCGTCCCGGCCCTGCGCGGCAAGGAGAAGGACCGCCGCCCCGGCGACATCCTCGCCGAGATCGAGGCCCTGGTCGCCGAGGGCGTCTCCGAGATCACCCTGCTCGGCCAGAACGTCAACGCGTACGGCTCCGACATCGGCGACCGCGAGGCCTTCAGCAAGCTGCTGCGCGCCTGCGGGAAGATCGAGGGCCTGGAGCGCGTCCGCTTCACCTCCCCGCACCCGCGTGACTTCACCGACGACGTGATCGCGGCCATGGCCGCGACGCCGAACGTGATGCCGCAGCTGCACATGCCGCTGCAGTCCGGTTCGGACACGGTCCTGAAGGCGATGCGCCGCTCCTACCGGCAGGAGCGCTACCTCGGGATCATCGAGAAGGTCCGCGCCGCCATCCCGCACGCGGCGATCTCCACCGACATCATCGTGGGCTTCCCCGGCGAGACCGAGGAGGACTTCGAGCAGACGCTGCACGTCGTGCGCGAGGCACGGTTCGCCCAGGCGTTCACCTTCCAGTACTCCAAGCGGCCCGGGACCCCGGCCGCGACCATGGACCACCAGATCCCCAAGGAGGTCGTCCAGGCGCGCTACGAGCGTCTCGTCGCGCTCCAGGAGGAGATCTCCTGGGAGGAGAACAAGAAGCAGGTCGGCCGCACCCTGGAGCTGATGGTCGCCGAGGGCGAGGGCCGCAAGGACGGCGCCACCCACCGCCTCTCCGGCCGCGCCCCCGACAACCGCCTGGTCCACTTCACCAAGCCGGAGCAGGAGGTGCGCCCCGGCGACGTGGTCACCGTCGAGGTCACCTACGCCGCCCCGCACCACCTCCTCGCCGAGGGCCCCGTCCTGGACGTGCGCCGCACGCGCGCGGGGGACGCCTGGGAGAAGCGCAACGCCGAGAAGGCGGCCAAGTCGGCCGGCGTCCTGCTCGGCCTGCCCAAGGTCGGCGTGCCGGCCCCGCTCCCGGTGGCCACGGGCAGCGGCTGCGGCTGCGACTGACCCGGCCGGTGGCGGCGGGGAGCGTGGGGCGATCGATCCGACGGACGTGGTGATCGAGGACTGACGGCGGGCGCGGCTACGCTGCCGATCATGCTTGTCGCCGCCGCGGTCTGTCCCTGTCCGCCCCTGCTCGTGCCCGAGGTCGCCGCGGGTGCCGCACCCGAGCTGGACGCCGCGCGTGCCGCCTGCTCCGACGCGCTGGGCGTGCTCGCCGCCGCCCGGCCGGACCGGCTCGTGGTCGTCGGGCCTGCCGACGAGTCCGGGCGGGGCACGCACGCGGAGGGCACGCCCGGCTCGTTCAGCGGCTTCGGCGTCGACCTCACCGTACGGCTCGGGAGGGGCGGCGGGGCCACCGCGCCCGAGCGGGAGCTGCCGCCCTCCCTCGCCGTCGGTGCCTGGTTGCTGGAGCGGGCCGGATGGTCCACCCCGGTCGAGGGGCTCGGCGTGGGGGAACGGCTCGCGCCCGAGCGGTGCGTCGACGTCGGAAGGGACATCGGCGCACAGCCCGGGCGGATGGCACTGCTGGTGATGGGCGACGCCAGCGCGTGCCGGACGCTGAAGGCGCCGGGCTATCTCGACGAGCGCGCGGCACCCTTCGACGCGGAGGTCGCCCGGGCGCTCGGCACGGCGGACGTCGCGGCCCTCGAGGCCCTCGACGCCGAGCTGGCGCGCGAGCTGAAGGCGGCCGGCCGGGCACCCTGGCAGGTGCTCGCGGGCGTGGCCGAGGGCGCCGGACTGTCGGGCACGCTGCTGTACGAGGACGCGCCGTACGGCGTCGGATACGTGGTCGCGGCCTGGTCCTAGGCGACCGACGGCAGCGCTGGTCGGTGTCGTGGTGGTGCCGGGGCGGGGCTTCGTCCCTCGGGCGGCCGTGTCGTCCGGGTCGGCGAAGGTACTCGCACGGCCGACGGAGCGCTCCGGCGCCGGTGGTGGCGCGGCTGTCGTGGAACGGCGGACGGCCGCGAGCGTTTCCGCTGCGCGGCCGTCCGCCGATCGGTGTCGTGCTGTGGCTGCTGTTCAGGAGCTGGGCGGGGGTGTGCTCGGCGGCGTGAACGTGTCGCCGCCCGCCCTCGGCTCGTCCTTGTGCGCGAGCCGGTCCATGGCGCCCTTGGCCTTGTCGGTGCCCGTGTGGATCTTGTCGTGGTACTTGCCCTTGGTCCTCTCGTCGACGACCTTGGCAGCCTTGTCGATCCCGTGCTGGATCTTGTCCTCGTGCCGGTGCGCGAGGTCCGAGACCTTGCCCCTGGCCGGGGCGAGCCTGGACTTGAGATTGTTCAAAAGACCCATGGGTCACCTTCCCTGGCGGGTCCGCTACGTGCGGGCGTTCTCGCCGGCCTCATTGTCGACGGCCTCCTCGGCGGACTGCTGCCGGGGGATCTCGACGCCGTCGGTGCTGGTGGTGTCGGTCTTCGCCGCCGTCTCCGTGGCATCGCCGGTCTCGGTCGACGTCCGCACCAGCGCCTCGGCGGCCTGCTCCGTCTCGGCGCCGTCCACCGTCGTACCGGCCGGTGCCTCGGCGGTGGTCTCCGCCTCCCGCGCGGTCGTCTCCTCCGTGACCGTCTCCTCCGTGACCGTCTCCTCCGCAGTCGCCTCTTCCGTGACCTTCGACCTCCGGAAAAGCCGCGCCAAAACGCCCATATCAACTCCATACGGTACTCGTGCGGGCGAAATCCCGCGTTGCCCGGTGCGTCCGTTTGCGCCACCGGGATGCGCCGCCCCCGCGAACGGGCGACGGGAATCTCGCAACGGGCAACGACGCCGGACCGGCCCCGTCACGTAACTCGTTCGAGAGCGGGCTGCGAGGTTTGCGAGACTGGTGCCGTGAGCAGCGCACCCCCCGCCCCCCACGTCATCGCCGTCGTCGGACCGACTGCAGCCGGAAAGTCCGATCTGGGCGTCTTCCTGGCTCAGCAGCTCGGCGGCGAGGTCGTCAACGCCGACTCCATGCAGCTCTACCGAGGGATGGACATCGGCACCGCCAAGCTGACGCCCGAGGAGCGCGATGGCGTCCCGCACCACCTCCTGGACATCTGGGACGTCACGGTCACCGCCTCCGTCGCCGAGTACCAGAAGCTGGCCCGCGCCCGGATCGACGCTCTGCTCGCCGCGGGCCGCTGGCCGATCCTGGTCGGCGGCTCCGGGCTGTACGTCCGGGGAGCCGTCGACAACCTGGAGTTCCCCGGCACCGACCCCGAGGTCCGCGCGCGCCTGGAGGAGGAGCTCACGCTGCGCGGCTCCGGCGCCCTGCACGCCCGGCTCGCCGCCGCCGACCCCGAGGCGGCGCAGGCGATCCTGCCCAGCAACGGCCGTCGTATCGTCCGCGCCCTCGAGGTGATCGAGATCACCGGCAAGCCCTTCACGGCCAACCTGCCGGGCCACGACTCGGTCTACGACACCGTCCAGATCGGTGTCGACGTGGCGCGCCCCGAACTCGACGAGCGCATCGCCCGCCGTGTCGACCGGATGTGGGACGCGGGGCTCGTGGACGAGGTGCGCGCGCTGGAGGCGCAAGGCCTGCGCGAGGGGCGTACGGCCTCGCGCGCGCTCGGCTACCAGCAGGTCCTCGCGGCTCTGAGCGGTGAGTGCACGCTGGAAGAGGCGCGCGCGGAGACCGTCCGTGCCACCAAGCGCTTCGCGCGCCGCCAGGATTCATGGTTCAGGCGCGACCCGCGGGTGCACTGGTTGAGTGGGGCTGCGGCGGATCTCACAGAACTTCCGCAGCTCGCACTGGCGTTGGTCGAACGACCGGTTACAGCCTGATCACGTCATGGCATCGGGACGCTCAGGCCGCCGTCCGGGCCTTCGGCACCATGCCATCATCGAGCTTCGATCGACCAAGTGGAGTCCGAGTTGGGAGGGCGCGTGGCGATGGAGGCCGGCCCTCGCGACACCGCACAAGGCACCGAGCACCTGATCACCGAGCGGGGTGAACCGGAGCCCGAGGAAGTGCGTCTGAGCCCCGACGGGCCGGACGTCGACGACACCCAGGACGGCGTGACCGCCGACGGGCCCGAGCCCGAGGAGATGTTCGCCGGCGGCCCCGAGGTGGAGGTCGAGCTGCGCCCCCAGCGGCGGCTGCGGATCTGGCAGCTCGCCCCCATCGTGGGCCTGGCCGCGACCGGCTCCCTGATGTTCGCGTTCCCTCTCGCCTTCGACTTCGGCGACAGCGGAGCCGTGATCGCCATGCTGGGGCTGCTGATCTGCTCCTGCGCGGCCGGCTGGGGGATGATGGCCGCGCGTCGCGTGGGTTACACGTGGCCCGGCCTGCCCCAGCGCGGCTCCGGCCGCCGCCCCGACTGGCGCGTGGTCCTCGCGTACGTCGTCGTGGTCGCCGCGGTGGTCGTCCTGGCCGTGTGGCGGGTCGCACGGCTTCGCTAGGCCGCAGAGCACCCACGCGCGCGTGCCGTGTCCTGTGGTGCACGCGCGCGGTGCCTGGTCCGGTTCGCAGGCGGCCCTCCACGCGCGCGTCGCGGTGTCGTACCCACCCCGTACGATCGAGGAATGAGCACGCGGATCGCCTTCCTCAAGGGACACGGCACCGAGAACGACTTCGTGATCGTCCCGGACCCCGAGAACGCCATCGACCTCCCCCCGGCCGCCGTCGCCGCTCTGTGCGACCGGCGCGCGGGCATCGGCGGCGACGGGCTGCTGCACGTCGTGCGGTCCGCCGCCCACCCCGAGGCCCAGGAGATGGCGGCCGAGGCGGAGTGGTTCATGGACTACCGCAACGGCGACGGCTCGATCGCGGAGATGTGCGGCAACGGCGTCCGTGTCTTCGCACGCTACCTCCAGCACGCCGGGCTCGTCACCGAGGGCGACCTCGCGGTCGCCACGCGCGCGGGCGTGAAGACCGTACACATCGCCAAGAACGGTGACGTCACCGTCGGCATGGGCAGGGCGCGCCTCCCCGAAGAGGACGTCACCGTGAGCGTCGGCGAGCGCAGCTGGCCCGCGCGGAACGTGAACATGGGCAACCCGCACGCCGTCGCCTTCGTCGACGACCTCGCGCACGCGGGCAACCTGTTCTCCCCGCCGCCCTTCAGCCCGGCCTCCGCCTACCCGGACGGGGTCAACGTCGAGTTCGTCGTCGACCGGGGCCCCCAGCACGTCGCGCTGCGGGTGCACGAGCGCGGTTCCGGCGAGACCCGGTCGTGCGGCACGGGCGCGTGCGCCGTCGCCGTGGCAGCCGCGCGCCGGGACGGCGTCGACCCGACCGTCACCGGGACGCCGGTCACCTACACCGTGGATGTCCCCGGCGGACGCCTCGTCATCACCGAGCGGCCCGACGGCGAGATCGAGATGACCGGACCCGCGGTCATCGTCGCCGAGGGCGAGATCGAACCGGAATGGCTGGAAACCGCCGTCAGTTGACGGATGCGGCGGCTTGGCTTCGGAGGCCGACGTGGCCCTGAGGTGCGCAGGAGTGCCGCCGGGGCCACCGCCGTGAGTTCGAAATCAAGACCGACCCCTGGTCGGGCGGCGCAAAATCGTAAACCTCCCCGCCCTCGCTCGAATGGGTGATCCGTTTCACGCTCGGCGAGAGGCGGTCAGTCGGGCGTGGTGGGCTCGGTAGCATCAAGCACCGGCCCGGACGGGGGATCGTTGCCAGCCCCCTGAGCCGTGTCCGCCCTGGGGCACTCCGTCCGCCGGTCCACGCAGCCGGAGGTGCCCATGAGTGCGGAGGCCACGAACCCCGCGACCCCAGGCCCGGTAGCGCCTGCCGCGCCCCGCAGGCGCAGCCGCCCCCGGATCGACCTGCGTCGCCTGGGCCGGGCCGCGTTGCTCGGCCCCGCCTCCCGCGGCCGGCTGCCCGACGCGATCGGGCACGTGGTCGAGGCCCACCGCGCCCACCACCCCGACGCCGACCTCGAACCACTGCGCCGCGCCTACGTGCTCGCAGAGTCCTCGCACCGCGGCCAGATGCGCAAGAGCGGCGAGCCGTACATCACGCACCCGCTCGCCGTGACGCTCATCCTCGCCGAACTCGGCGCCGAGACCACGACCTTGACGGCCTCTCTGCTCCACGACACCGTCGAGGACACCGATGTGACCCTCGATCAGGTCGGCGAGGAGTTCGGCGAGGAGGTGCGCTATCTCGTCGACGGCGTCACGAAGTTGGAGAAGGTCGACTACGGCGCCGCCGCCGAACCCGAGACGTTCCGCAAGATGCTCGTCGCCACCGGCAACGACGTCCGCGTGATGTCCATCAAACTCGCCGACCGGCTGCACAACATGCGCACCCTCGGCGTGATGCGCCCCGAGAAACAGGCGCGCATCGCCAAGGTGACCCGGGACGTCCTCATCCCGCTCGCCGAACGCCTCGGTGTCCAGGCCCTCAAGACCGAGCTGGAAGACCTGGTCTTCGCGATCCTGCACCCCGAGGAGTACGAGCACACGCGCGAGCTGATCGTCGACAACGCCTCCCGCCCGGACGACGCGCTCGCCGAGTTCGCCGACGCCATGCGCACGGTCCTGCGCGACGCCGACATCCAGGCCGAAGTCCTCATCCGGCCACGGCACTTCGTCTCCGTCCACCGCGTGTCCCGCAAGCGCGGCCGGCTGCGCGGCTGCGACTTCGGCCGCCTGCTCGTCCTCGTCAACGAGGACGCCGACTGTTACGCGGTCCTCGGCGAACTGCACACCTGTATGACGCCGGTCGTCTCGGAGTTCAAGGACTTCATCGCCGTCCCCAAGTTCAACCTGTACCAGTCGCTGCACACCGCCGTCGCCCGCGAGGACGGCCAGGTCGCCGAAGTCCTCATCCGCACCCACCAGATGCACAAGGTCGCCGAGGCCGGCGTCGTCGCCCTCGGCAATCCCTACGCTCCTCCCTCGGAGGAGCAGGGCGGCGAGGGCGGGCAGGCCGAGGGAGGCACGGCCGACGGGGAGCGTGTCGACCCCACCCGCCCCGGCTGGCTCTCCCGCCTCCTCGACTGGCAGGAGGCCGCACCCGACCCCGACACCTTCTGGTCCACCCTGCGCGAGGACCTCGCCCAGGACCGCGAGATCACCGTCTTCCGTCCCGACGGCGGCGCCCTCGGCCTGCCCGAGGGCGCCACCTGCGTGGACGCCGCGTACGCGCAGTACGGCGAGGACGCCCATGCCTGCATCGGCGCCCGCGTCAACGGGCGCCTGGCGACCCTGAGCACGGTTCTGCGGGACGGTGACACCGTCCAGCTCCTCATGGGCCAGGATCCGGCCTCCGAGCCCTCCAGGGAGTGGCTGGACCACGCCCACACGCCTGCCGCCCGCATCGCCATCCAGAGGTGGCTGGCCGCGCACCCGGGAACGGAGGGTCCGGCTGCCGCGTCCGACGCGGGGGCCTCCGCGGACACCGCGGACACCGGGGGAGACACGGACGCCGACGAGACCGAGGCAGCGGGAGCCGCTCAGGGCATCTCCGTCCGCCCTGTCTCCGAGGGGCCCGCCCCCCGCCCCGACGCCGCCCTCACCGTCGTGGACCGTCCCGGCGCGAGCGTCCGGCTCGCCGGGTGCTGCACGCCGGTGCCGTCCGACGAGGTGATCGGTTTCGCCGTGCGCGGGGGAGTGGTGACCGTGCACCGTGTGGAGTGCGCCGCCGTGTCGCGCATGATGAACGCGGGGCGCGCGCAGGTCGACGTGCGCTGGGGGGACACCACCGAGTGCCGGGTCACCCTGGTCGCGGAATCGTTCGGCCGGCCCCACCTGCTCGCCGACCTCACCGAAGCGATGGCCCTGGAGGGCGCCGAGATCGTCTCCGCGACCGTCGAACCGCCCAGCCAGCAACGCGTACGCCACACGTACACCCTCCAGCTCCCCGACGCGGCCCACCTGCCCACCCTGATGCGCGCCATGCGCAACGTGCCCGGCGTGTACGACGTGAGCCGGGCACAGCATCACGCGCCGACTTCGTGAGGCGGCGCTCGAAGGGCCGCGTCCGCCTTTGACCGGCGCGTGGCTCTCGGTACGAGCCGGGGGCGTACGCCGGTAGGCCCGACCTTGCTGGGGCACGCGGCGGCCGGAAGGGCACGTCCTGGACCGTACGGCGGCGGACGACCGTCTGCCCGCGCTCCGGGCGCAGACCCCCCTCTCGGAGCGCACGCCCCTCGCACCGGGCGCCCGCGGCCGCCAACACGCCCCCCGCGGGAGTGCACGCCCCTGATCATGCCGCCAAGCCCGCATCACGCCCGCCCGCGCGTGGAAGCACCTGCCCGCGGCTTAGTAGTCGAGGGCGTACCTCGGGGGCGCGCGTTCCGGGCAATGCGCCGGCGGACGACCGTCTGCCCGCGCTCCGGCGCAGGCCCCATCCCGGGGAGCGCCCGCCCTCCCCGGGAGTACCCGCCCTCTCCCGCCCCGAGCGCACGCGCCGCCCACCTCGCGCGCGGAGGCATCGCGGCAGCACCCCGGATGCTCACTACGCTCGGCGCATCTCCCGGGGCGCACGCCCCCAACCCTGGCCCAATCCGCCCTTTCGCGACCTGCCCTTTCACGACCTGCGCCGTACTTTCCCCCCCGGTCGCTCAGCCGCTCACCCCCCCGGCCGACGCTCACCGCCAGGCCATTCCTCCAGTCACCACCTCCACGCACGCGTAGGCAACCCGTTCGAGTGGGCCGGTCGCGCGTCGTCGCTGAGGCGTACGCCGGGCGCTGGTAGCGGTGGTGCATGCTGCTCACCGCTCGCGCCCATGCCCGCCGCCACGGCACCGGCATCGCCCGGCCCCGAACCGCCCGCTCCCGTCGCCTCAAGTCCACCCTCCTCGCCTCGGCCGTCGCCGTCTGTCTCGTCGCCGCTGGTGCACCGGCGAACCCGCTCGGTGTCGGCGACCGTCTCTTCCCGTACCTGGGCAACCCCGGGTACGACGTGGCGGCGTACGACCTGTCCTTCACCTACTCCGGGAGCAACAGCAAGCCGCTCCAGGCGGTCACCACCATCGACGGCTGGACGACGGCCGCTCTGGACCGGATCAACCTCGACTTCGCCCATGGCAAGGTCGAGTCCGTCGAGGTCGACGGCGAGCCGGCCACCTTCGCCAGTGCCGGTGAGGACCTGGTGATCACGCCACAGGACGTGCTGCCCCAGGGGGACAGGATGCGCATCACCGTGCGCCACACCAGCGACCCGGTGAGTACCAAGGAGCGGGACGGCGGCTGGGTGCGGACCGCGGACGGCCTCGCCATGGCCAACCAGGCCGACGCCGCCCACCGGGTCTTCCCGTGCAACGATCACCCCTCCGACAAGGCGATGTTCACCATCCGGGTCACCGCCCCCGCCGGCTACACGGCTGCCGCCAACGGACTGGCGACCGGCGTCGACCGAGTCGGCCGCGCGACCACCTGGACGTACCGCACCGGGCACCCCATGGCCACCGAGCTCGCCCAGGTGTCGATCGGCCGCTCCACCGTCCTGCACCGCGAGGGCCCGCACGGACTGCCCCTTCGGGATGTCGTGCCCACCAAGGACCGCGGTCTCCTCGAACCGTGGCTGAAGAAGACCCCCGACCAGATCACCTGGATGGAGAACAAGGTCGGTCCCTACCCCTTCGAGACGTACGGCCTGCTCATCGCCGACGCCACCACCGGCTTCGAACTCGAGACGCAGACCCTCTCTCTCTTCGAGAGAGGCTTGTTCACCGGGTCCACCTACCCCAAGTGGTACGTCGAGTCGGTCATGGTGCACGAGCTGGCTCACCAGTGGTTCGGCAACAGCGTCAGCCCACGCACCTGGTCCGACCTCTGGCTCAGCGAAGGGCACGCCACCTGGTACGAGGCCCTGTACGCGGAGGAGAAGGCCGACCACACCCTGGAGGCGCGCATGAAGGCCGCGTACGGCGCCTCTGACCGGTGGCGCGCGGCCGGCGGCCCGCCCGCGGCTCCCAAGCCGCCCCAGCCCGGCCAGAAGATCGGCATCTTCCGTCCGAACGTGTACGACGGCGCGGCCCTCGTGCTGTACGCCCTGCGCCAGGAGATCGGCAGGCGGGCGTTCGACCAGCTCGAGAACGCCTGGGTGCGTGTCCACAGGGACTCCACGGCGACCACCGCCGACTTCCAGCGCCTCGCCGAGCAGATCTCCGGACACGACCTCGAAGCCTTCTTCAAGAGCTGGCTGTACGGCGAGAAGACCCCGGCCATGCCCGGACACCCGGAGTGGAAGGCGGCCGCACCCGCTGCCAAGGCCCCGAAATAAGACGGTGACGAGACGGGCCGTACCGTGCGACCATCGTCAGGTCGGCGCGGCACGGGACACGGGAATCTCCCGGGGTACTCGTGCGTTGTCCACAGTGACCGCCGAATCGGCATCCCCAACGACGTAAGGACCCAATGACCTCCTCTTCTTCCCCTTCCCAGGACACCAAGCGCTTCGCGCACGCCTACCCCGAAGGTCTTCGGGCCGATGCCCTGATGGAAGAGGACGTCGCCTGGAGCCACGAGATCGACGGAGAGCGGGACGGCGACCAGTTCGACCGCTCCGAGCGCGCGGCCCTGCGTCGCGTCGCGGGCCTCTCCACCGAGCTCGAGGACGTCACCGAGGTCGAGTACCGTCAGCTCCGCCTGGAGCGGGTCGTGCTCGTCGGCGTCTGGACCTCGGGGACCGTACAGGACGCGGAGAACTCCCTCGCGGAGCTCGCCGCCCTCGCGGAGACGGCGGGCGCGCTGGTGCTCGACGGTGTGATCCAGCGCCGTGACAAGCCCGACGCGGCCACCTACATCGGTTCCGGCAAGGCCGACGAGCTGCGTGACATCGTCCTCGAGACGGGCGCGGACACCGTCATCTGCGACGGTGAGCTCAGCCCGGGCCAGCTGATCCACCTCGAGGACGTCGTCAAGGTCAAGGTCATCGACCGTACGGCCCTGATCCTCGACATCTTCGCCCAGCACGCCAAGTCCCGAGAGGGCAAGGCGCAGGTCGCCCTCGCGCAGATGCAGTACATGCTGCCGAGGCTGCGAGGCTGGGGTCAGTCGCTGTCCCGTCAGATGGGCGGCGGCAAGGGCGGTGGCCTCGCCACCCGTGGTCCCGGTGAGACCAAGATCGAGACGGACCGGCGTCGGATCCGCGAGAAGATGGCGAAGATGCGCCGGGAGATCGCGGAGATGAAGACCGGTCGCGAGATCAAGCGGCAGGAGCGCAAGCGCCACAAGGTGCCGTCCGTGGCGATCGCGGGCTACACCAACGCCGGCAAGTCCTCGCTGCTCAACCGCCTCACGGGCGCGGGCGTGCTCGTCGAGAACGCGCTGTTCGCGACCCTCGACCCGACCGTGCGCCGGGCCGAGACCCCGAGCGGCCGCCTGTACACGCTGGCCGACACCGTCGGCTTCGTGCGACACCTGCCGCACCACTTGGTCGAGGCGTTCCGCTCCACCATGGAGGAGGTCGGCGAGTCCGACCTGATCGTGCACGTGGTGGACGGTTCGCACCCGAACCCGGAGGAGCAGCTGGCCGCCGTGCGTGAGGTGATCCGGGACGTCGGCGCCATCGACGTACCCGAGATCGTCGTGATCAACAAGGCCGACGCGGCCGACCCGCTGACGCTCCAGCGGCTGATGCGGATCGAGAAGCGCTCCATCGCGGTCTCGGCCCGCACCGGCCAGGGCATCGATGAGCTGCTCGCGCTCATCGACAATGAGCTGCCGCGTCCGTCGGTCGAGATCGAGGCGCTCGTGCCGTACACGCACGGCAAGCTGGTCGCCCGTGCCCACACCGAGGGCGAGGTGATCTCCGCGGAGCACACGGCGGAGGGCACCCTGCTGAAGGTGCGGGTGCACGAGGAACTGGCGGCCGACCTGGCGCCGTACGTTCCGGCACCGTTGGCCTGACATCCCCACCTACGTAGGCCCGCCCTCCGCGACGAGCGGAGGGCGGGCCTACGGTGTGTACGGGTCACTGACCGCCGTACGTCTCGCTCATGTTCTCGTAGAGCGCCTGGGCCTCAGGGCCGAGCTGTGGGCCCGCCAGCCAGGTGTTGGTCGTCGGGCCGATCGAGGTGTTGGAGACCAGCTTGGTCTCGCCGTCCACCGTCCGGAACCAGCCGCCGCCGGAGGAACCGCCGGTCATCGTGCAGCCGATGCGGTACATCGTCGGCAGCGACGGGCTCAGCGACAGCCGCCCCGGCCGGTCGATGCACTTGAACATCTTCAGCCCGTTGTACGGCGCCGCCGCCGGGTAGCCCAGGCGCCCATCGCGTCGACCTCGGTCGCCGACAGCGCGGAGAAGTCGACGTCCAGTTCCCCGCCGACGGTCTCCTCCAGCGACGTCGAGCCGGTCTCGGGCGTCACATGCAGCACGGCGTAGTCGTACGCGGCGCCCGCACCGCCCGTGTCCGAGCCACCCTCGATCCACTCGTTCGACGTCGTGGCCCAGTCGGCCCACCAGTTGCCGTAGGGAGCGATCTGCGAGGCTGTCGCGTTGCCCAGCTCCGCCCTCGGACTTGCCGAGGTCGTTGTAGGCCGGGACGAAGACGATGTTGCGGCACCAGCCGCCCTCGCCGCCGGCGTGCACGCAGTGGCCGGCCGTCCAGACCAGGTTGGACTTGCCCGGGTGGTTCACGTCCGAGATGACGGTCCCCGAGCAGACCATCGTGCCCTCGGGCGAGTCGAAGAAGACCTTGCCGACCGGGGCCGCGTTCTCGTGGTACGGCGTCTTTTCGGCCTCCGCCTCGACGGGTGTGGGCTCCGGGTCGCTGACGCCCTGGCCGGCGGCCGTGTCCTTCGTCGTGACCGTCTTGTCGGCCTCCTTCGCGGACCGCATCCGCTCCGGTTTCCACAGGCCCTCGATCACGGGGTTCACGAGGTCCTTGGCCGCACTGAGCCACTTGTCCTTGTCCCAGTCCTGCCAGCCGCCGCTGGCCCAGTCGTCGACGTCGATGCCGTGCTCCCTGAGCTTGTCGGCGATGTCGGACGGGATGCTCACCTTGCCGTCACCGGCGGCAGCCTGGGACGCGGAGGCCGAGGCGTCGGCCTTGCCGTCACCGGAACCGGCACAGGCGGTCGCGGTCAGCGCCAGGGCGGCGACGAGCCCGGTGGCGAGAAGAGAGCGCCGCCGGCCGCGCAGGCGCGCGACAGGCGTACGTGTGGAACGCATGGTGCGATGTCCCTTGGACGTGGAGTGTCATGTTCTTGTCAGATGACGCCGACGTCTCCACACGGAGATCGCCGGAGACAGCACCCCCTATGCCCCTGGAATTCGGGACGAACGGCGGTGGGGTGGTGAAGGTTCCCGTGACACCCCACCGCCGTGGATCACTGACCGGCGAACTTCTCGCTCACGGAGTCGTACACGCCCTTGGCCACCTCACCCAGCCGCGGTCCCGCGAGCCAGCCCGCGTCCACCGGGCCGATCGAGGTGTTGGACACCAGCGCGGGCTTGCCGTTCGAGCCCGTCGCCACCCAGCCTCCGCCGGACGAGCCGCCGGTCATCGTGCAGCCGATGCGGTACATCGTCGGGTCCGTGGCGTTGAGCGACAGCCGCCCCGGCTTGTCCTGGCACTGGTACAACTTCTGTCCGTCGTACGGCGCCGCCGCCGGGTAACCCGTCGCGGTGATGCTCTTCACCTTGGTCACGGCCGGCGCCGCGAAGTCCACCGGCAGCGCCGAACCGACCGTCTCCTCCAGCGACTTGCCCGAACCGCCCTCCTCGGGCGTCACATGAATGACGGCGAAGTCGTACGGCGCACCGTCACCGCCCGTCTGGCCGCCCTGCTCGATCCACTGGTCCGAGGTCTGCGCCCAGTCACCCCACCAGACCCCGTACGGCGCGGCCTCCTCCTTGGTGGCCGTCTGCAACTCCTCGGCCGACTTGCCCGCGTCGTTGTACGACGGCACGAACGCGATGTTGCGGTACCAGCCGCCGTTCTTGCCGGCGTGCACGCAGTGGCCCGCCGTCCACACCAGGTTGGACTTCCCGGGGTGGGCCGGGTCCTGTACGACCGTCGCCGAGCAGACCATGGTGCCCTCGGGGGAGTCGAAGAACACCTTGCCCGCCTCGGGAGCGTTGGCGTGATACGTGGCCGGAACGGCCGCCGCGTCCACCGCCTCCGGTGTCGGGTCGGTCACGCCCTGGTCATCGGAGAGGTCACTGTCGTCGACACCCCGGTCCGGGTCCTCGGCCTCACGCATCCGGTCCGGGTCCCACAGGCCCTTGATGATCGGGTTGATGTAGTCCTGCGCCTCACGCAGCCAGTCGTCCTTGTCCCAGTCCTTCCAAGCGCCGTTCTTCCACTTGTCGAGGTCGATCCCGTGCTCCTTGAGCCGGTCCTTGATGTCGTCCGGGATCGTGATCTTTCCGTCATCGTCGGCCGAGGCGGACGCGGTGGCCTGACCGTCCGCGTTGGCGTCGCCCGAGTCGCAGGCGGTCGCGGTGAGCGCGAGCACCGAGGCGAGGGCAACGGCGCCCAGCACGGGGGAGGTTCTGCGGCGGGCGTTCCTCCCTCGTCGGGCGGTGAACGACGGCCGTATGGATCGCATGGTCTGACTCCCCCTGCTGTCAACGAACTTCGAGCGGTGGCCGTTCCCCGCCGCTGAACTCAGGGCGATCTCACGTCCTGTTCACGCGGGTCTCACGGCCTTGTGGAACGGCATCACACGATATGCGCTCGGTGAGGGGGACTCCCGATGGAACGGCAACGGTTTCGCTACGGGCTGTTTGATCTGGCCATTTCCCCGAGAGGCTGTTCCGCTCGCGCAACGGGACGTCTCCTGTCGCGCAGATGCCGCGGGGCCGTGCCCGGCGGGTCAAGCCGGAGACGTGGGGCAGAGGTTCCGTCACGACAATGATCTTGAGACAACCCGTAACCCGCTGGACCCTTCGGGGTTGGTAGCCGTGGGGCCTGCCGCCCGCGTGCGGCCCTCCGTGCGGAAATCCACCGAGGGCGCGGGAGACGCCGTTGCGCCGAGGCCGACGGATCCGACGCCGACTGCCCCACCGCGATGCACCAACTCGCCTCTGGACAGCGGGAGGACAGGGAGCCGTGGCCGTGACCGAACCTGTGCCGGGGGAGGCGCCTTCGGGGCGTCCTGGTGGTGGGTGCGCTGCCGCGGAGGCGGACATCGCCGGGGCTTCTGCCGACTGGGGTCCTGCCGCTGGGGTGACTGGCGCTGCCGTGTCCGCTGTCGGGGTGGCTGCCGTGGGGGTGCCGGTTGGTGAGGCGCCTGTCGGTGGGGCGTCCGTTGCCGGGCCGCGCTCGGACGGGCCTTGCTCGGACCGGACGCCCTCGGCCAGGGCGTCTGCCATTGAGACGCTCGTCACGGAGGATTCCTTTGTCGACAAATCCCTTGGCGGGACGCCGGTTGCCCGAACGGCCGTGGTCGGAACACCAGCCGCTGAGGCTTCCGCCATCAGGAGCCCCCTCGCCGGGGCGCCCGAGGCCGGGAGACCTGTCGGCGAGGCAGTCGACCCCGCTGTCGCGCCCCCGACGGGTGGGCGTCCGGCACACGAGGGGATCCTGCGGAGGCAGTCGGCGCGCGAGTCGGCGGCGCGCACGTATGCGCGCGCCCTGCCGATCGTGCCCGTACGGGCACGCGGACTGACCATCGAGGGCGCTGACGGCCGCCGCTACCTCGACTGCCTTTCGGGCGCCGGCACCCTGGCACTCGGCCACAACCACCCTGTCGTGTTGGAGGCCATCCGCAAGGTCCTCGACTCCGGTGCGCCCCTGCACGTCCTCGACCTGGCCACCCCCGTCAAGGACGCCTTCATCACCGAGCTGTTCCGAACTCTGCCGCCGGAGCTCGCCGGCCGCGCACGCGTGCAGTTCTGCGGACCGGCCGGTACGGACGCGGTGGAGGCCGCGCTCAAACTGGTCCGGGCCGCCACCGGGCGCACGGGAGTCCTGGCCTTCACCGGTGCGTACCACGGCATGACCGCCGGATCCCTCGAAGCCTCCGGTGGCGCCTTCGACGTACGGGTGACGCGTCTGCCCTACCCGCAGGACTATCGCTGCCCCTTCGGCGTCGGCGGCGAGCGGGGGGCCGAACTCGCGGCCCGCTGGACCGAGTCCGTCCTCGACGATCCCAAGTCCGGTGTGCGCCCGCCGGCCGGGATGATCCTCGAACCCGTCCAGGGCGAGGGCGGTGTGATTCCCGCGCCGGATGCCTGGATGCGGCGCATGCGGCAGATCACGGCCGACCGGTCCATCCCGCTGATCGCCGACGAGGTCCAGACGGGCGTCGGCCGGACCGGCGCCTTCTGGGCAGTGGAGCACAGCGGCGTCACCCCCGACGTCATGGTCCTCTCCAAGGCCATCGGCGGCAGTCTGCCCCTGGCCGTCATCGTCTACCGCGACGACCTCGACATCTGGGAACCCGGCGCCCACGCGGGCACGTTCCGCGGCAACCAACTCGCCATGGCAGCCGGCACGGCCACCCTCGCCTACGTCCGCGCCAACGGCCTCGCCGACCGCGCGGCCACTCTCGGCGCCCACATGCTGGGCCAACTCCGGCAACTCGCCCGGCAATTCCCGTGCATGGGGCACGTGAGGGGGCGGGGACTGATGATCGGGATCGAGATGGTGGACCCCGAGGGGGCATGCGGGAACAGCGAGCCCGGGTGGGAAGGTGGAAGCGAGGGTGGTTCGTGGGACCGGGCTGGGGGAGAGATCGCCCTCGGACCCGCCCAACGAGAGATGACCGCCCTGTCGGCGGCTCCTGATCAGGGTGGGGCCGCCTTGTTGGCCGGCCCCGGTCAGGCGGGTGGTTCGGCCGGGACTGACTCGCCGGGGCTTCACCCCCCGGCTCGCGTGATGCGCACCCCGGTGGACGCCGCTCGGGGACCTCACCCCGCCGCCCCCGGCATGGCCGTCGCCGTCCAGCGGGAGTGCCTGCGGCGCGGGCTGATCGTCGAACTCGGCGGACGCCACGCCAGCGTCGTACGCCTGCTGCCGCCCTTGACGATCACCGACGAGCAGGCAGCCGCGGTACTCGACCGGCTGGCGGACGCGATGGCGGCGGTGGCCCGTACCCACACCGGCCGCGCGGGCCAGGCCGAGCGCGGTCAGCCGGACCCGCCGCAACAGCCGACCGGGCCACCCCCGCGGCATGGGACCGGTGCCCAGGACACGAGTTGACCCGGGCGACAGGCCCACATGCCTCACACGTACACCCCTGTCACCCGCCGCCCGTGCACGGCGACACCCCCATACCTCACGAGCGAACAGGCGCACCGCCCACTCGGGGCAGACCCCGCCCTGGGGAGCAGGCCGCACCGGGACGCTCCTTCCGAGAGCCCACATCGCGACATGAAGTCCAGCGCCCGCCGCACAGCTCACCTCCCACCCCCACACCCCGTTTCGCCGCCGACCGAGCCGACCCCACCCGACGAGGAACGACCTTGAAGACGTCCCCCCAGCCCGCCGACATCCCGAACCAGCCACCCGCCACTTCTCAGCCACCGGCGTCGACCTCCTCCGTCCCGTCAACCTTCTCCACTCCCGCTCCCTCCGTCCCCCACCAACAGGGAGACACCTTCCACACCGAACCGAGGCACCGCGCCGGCACCGATCTCCTGAACCACTCCGACCCACACACGGCGGCCCAAGCCGCGGCAGTGGAGAGCCTCCTGCGCTGCTGGGCACGCGAGACCGGCCTGCCCGCCCCCCGCGACGGCATCCTGCACATTCCGCTGCCTGCCAGCGGCACCGCTCTGCTCACCCCCGTCCGCTACTGGTCCCCCACGGGCTGGCATCGCTTCGGTCTCCCGCACCTGGCGGACGCCCCCGACCACTCCGCACCCGCGGACGCGGTCACGGTCGCGGCTCTGCTGGCCCGCGAGACGCTCAAGACGCAAGGCCCTGCCGCGGCAACCACCGAGCCACGCGCCGGGGAAGTCCATGACGCTCTCCTGGATCAGAGCGCCGCTTCCGCAGGCCCGGCCCGCCCCGCTACGACGCCCAAAGACGGCGTCGACCTCGTTGCCCGCGTCGCCGACTCCGTCCGCCGCACCTCGGCCTTCATCAGCGCCCGCCGGGAACGCCCGGCCGACGAGCCCGACCTGTTCCTTGCCGCCGAACAGGCACTGGTGCTGGGCCATCCCCTCCACCCGACGCCCAAGAGCCGCGAAGGTCTCTCCGATGCCGAGGCGGCGGTGTACTCACCCGAGTTGCGCGGCTCCTTCCCGTTGCACTGGCTCGCTGTCGCCCCCTCTGTACTCGTCACCGACTCCGCCTGGACCGAGCGCGGACGCCCTGTCCCTGCCGACCAGTTGACGGCCCGACTCGCCGGTGACGGGCTGCCGCTGCCCGACGGCTACGCCGCCCTGCCGTTGCATCCCTGGCAGCTGCGCGAGGCCCGTCACCGTCCCGAGGTCGCGGCCCTGCTCGGCGCCGGACTGCTCCGGGACCTCGGTGCCCACGGCCTCCCGTGGCATCCCACCTCCTCCGTCCGAACCGTCTACCGCTCCGGCGCTCCGGCGATGCTGAAACTGTCGCTGGGGCTGCGCATCACCAACTCCCGTCGCGAGAACCTCCGCAAGGAACTCCACCGGGGTGTCGAGGTGCACCGCCTGCTGCGCACCGGTCTGCTGAAGCAATGGCAGGCAGCCCACCCGGGCTTCGACATCGTCCGTGACCCGGCCTGGCTCGCGGTCGACGGGCCTGACGGCCTTCCGGTGACGGGGCTCGACGTGGTGATCCGGCACAACCCGTTCACCCCGTCCGACGACGTCTCCTGCATCGCCGGCCTCGTCGCACCCCGACCGTACGCCCGAACGGACCTGGAACCGGGCAACCCCAGGGCCGAGGCGTCCCTGCCGGCCCAGGGCCCGGCTTTCTCTCAGCCATCCCGGCTCGCCGCGCTCATCACCCGCCTCACTCGGAAGACGGCCCGCCCGCGCGAGGCCGTCGCCACCGAGTGGTTCCTGCGCTACCTGGAGCAGGTCGTCCGTCCCGTGCTGTGGCTCGACGGAGAAGCAGGCATCGCCCTCGAAGCACATCAGCAGAACATGCTCCTTCTGCTGGACCCCGACGGCTGGCCCACCGGCGGCCGCTACCGCGACAACCAGGGCTACTACTTCCGCGAGTCCCGCCGCGCGGAACTCGACGCCCGGTTGCCTGGCATCGGCGAACGCAGCGACACCTTCGTCTCCGACGAGGTCACCGACGAGCGCTTCGCCTACTACCTCGGGATCAACAACGTCCTCGGACTCATCGGCGCGTTCGGCTCCCAGCGGCTCGCCGACGAACGCCTGCTGCTCGCCGCCTTCCGACGGTTTCTCACCCGGGCCGTCCACGGCCCCGACCGGCTGCGCAGCTCGCTGCCCGCCCATCTGCTCGACTCACCCGTCCTGCGCTGCAAGGCCAACCTGCTGACCCGGCTGCACGGCCTCGACGAACTCGTCGGTCCGGTCGACACCCAGTCCGTGTACGTCACCATCGCCAACCCCCTGCATTCCTGAACCGTACGCATCCCTGATCACCGACCCTCTTCGCTGCCGAGGGCCTGGCCATCCCACTCAGAGAGAGGAGTCTCGCTGTGCCTCCCACGGACGCCCAGGACACGCTGGACCTGCATCCACCCGACGACCTCCTCACACTCGTGGGAGCAGAGGCAGCCGAGGCCGACCTGCTCGACCACATCGGCGAATGGGGGCCGGTCGCCACGCCCACCGGTGCGTTCCACCTCCGCCCCGTGCGGATCGAGAGGGACCTTCCGCGCATCGGCAGGTGGATGAACGACCCCGCTGTCGCGGCGTTCTGGGAACTGGCGGGTCCCGATTCCCTGACCGAGGAGCACCTGCGTCGCCAACTCGCCGGCGACGGGCGCAGCGTTCCGTGTCTCGGCGTGTTGGAGGGCACTCCGATGAGTTACTGGGAGATCTACCGGGCAGACCTCGACCCCCTGGCCCGCCACTATCCCGTCCGGCCTCACGACACCGGTATCCACCTCCTCATCGGCGGTGCCGGCGACCGGGGGCGAGGACTCGGCGGCGTTCTGCTCAGAGCCGTCGCCGACCTCGTACTCGACAAGAGACCCGCCTGTGCGCGCGTCGTCGCTGAACCCGACCTTCGCAACATCCCCTCCGTCGCCGCCTTCCTGAGCGCCGGTTTCCGGTTCTCCACCGAGGTCGACCTGCCCGCGAAGCGAGCCGCCCTCATGTTTCGAGACCGGAATCCACCTTTCCTGTTGTGACGCTGTGCAGTCGCGCCGTTACAAGTGGAACGCGGCGGCGTGCGGACCAGTTCCCGTTGCACGATGGAGTCTTCGCTTTCCCTGCCGAGCCCGCTCGGACCCCTTGCCCCTCTGCCCACCACGACCCGAGAAGCGCCCCTCATTGATTCCGCCACCGTCCTCACCTCTGACCACCACCTTCACCACCCGTTTGTCAGTCCCGCGCCGTAGGGTGGTCGCGCTATGACGAAGCCCTCACTCCCCGAACTCCTGCATGCCGCTGTCGCCGCCGTCGGCGGTACGGAGCGCCCCGGCCAGGTGACCATGGCCGAAGCCGTCGCGGAGGCGATCGACGACGGCTCCCATCTGCTGGTCCAGGCCGGCACCGGCACCGGTAAGTCGTTGGGCTACCTCGTGCCTGCCCTCGCGCACGGGGAGAGAGTCGTCGTGGCGACCGCCACCCTGGCGCTGCAGCGCCAGCTCGTGGAGCGTGACCTGCCGCGCACCGTCGAGGCGCTGCATCCGCTGCTGCGTCGCCGCCCGGAGTTCGCGATGCTCAAGGGCCGGTCGAACTACCTGTGTCTGCACCGTCTGCACGAGGGCATGCCGCAGGACGAGGAGGAGGGTCTCTTCGACCAGTTCGAGGCGGCGGCACCCACCAGCAAGCTCGGTCAGGACCTCCTTCGGCTGCGCGACTGGGCGGACGAGACCGAGAGCGGAGACCGCGACGACCTGACCCCCGGCGTCTCCGACCGTGCGTGGGGGCAGGTGTCGGTCTCCTCACGGGAGTGCCTGGGCGCCTCGAAATGCGCGTACGGCGCCGAGTGCTTCGCGGAGATGGCCCGTGAGCGCGCCAAGCTGTCCGAGGTCGTGGTCACCAACCACGCCCTGCTGGCCATCGACGCCATCGAGGGCGCCCCGGTCCTCCCGCAGCACGAGGTGCTGATCGTCGACGAGGCGCACGAGCTGGTCTCACGGGTCACCGGAGTCGCCACCGGCGAGCTCACCCCGGGCCAGGTCAACCGCGCGGTACGCCGCGCGGCGAAGCTGGTCAACGAGAAGGCCGCCGACCAGCTCCAGACCGCCGCCGAGGGCTTCGAGCGGCTGATGGAGCTGGCGCTGCCGGGCCGCCTCGAGGAGATCCCGGAGGATCTGGGCTATGCCCTCATGGCGCTGCGCGACGCCGCGCGCACCGTCATCTCCGCGATCGGGGCGACCCGCGACAAGTCCGTCCAGGACGAGGACGCGATCCGCAAGCAGGCGCTCGCCTCCGTGGAGACCGTGCACGACGTGGCGGAGCGGATCGTGAACGGCTCCGAGTACGACGTCGTCTGGTACGAGCGCCACGACCGCTTCGGTGCCTCCCTGCGCGTCGCCCCCCTGTCCGTGTCGGGCCTGCTGCGGGAGAAGCTCTTTGCCGACCGCTCCGTGATCCTTGCCTCCGCGACCCTGAAGCTGGGCGGGGACTTCAACGGCGTCGGCGCCTCCCTGGGCCTCGCCCCGGAGGGCACGGAGAGCGAGGACGTGCCGCAGTGGAAGGGCCTCGACGTCGGTTCGCCCTTCGACTACCGCAAGCAGGGCATTCTCTACGTCGCCAAGCACTTGGCCCGCCCCGCGCGCGACGGCGACCGCGGGGACATGCTGGACGAACTGACGGAACTTATCCAGGCGGCCGGCGGGCGCACCCTCGGCCTCTTCTCCTCCATGCGGGCCGCTCAGCTCGCCGCCGAGGAGCTGCGCACACGTATCCCCGAGTTCCCCATACTGCTGCAGGGTGAGGAGACCCTCGGCGAGCTGATCAAGAACTTCGCGGCGGATCCGAAGACGTGTCTCTTCGGCACCTTGTCGCTCTGGCAGGGCGTCGACGTCCCCGGCCCCAGCTGCCAGCTGGTGGTCATGGACAAGATCCCGTTCCCGCGCCCGGACGACCCGCTGATGAGCGCCCGCCAGAAGGCGGTGGAGGACGCCGGCGGCAACGGCTTCATGGCCGTCGCCGCCACGCACGCAGCGCTGCTCATGGCCCAGGGGGCGGGCCGGCTCGTCCGCGCGTCGGGCGACCGCGGAGTCGTGGCCGTCCTGGACCAGCGCCTGGCGACCGCCCGCTACGGCAGCTACCTGAAGGCGTCGATGCCCGACTTCTGGTACACGACGGACCGCAATCAGGTCCGCAAGTCGCTGGCGGCGATCGACGCGGTGGCCCAGCAGGCGCAAGCGCAGTGAGGAAGGGCCTGTCCCAGCTCGGGGACAGGCCCTTCTTCTTGAAGAACGTCGGGGCACAGCACAGGGCCCCGGAATCGGCGCAGGGATCCCGGGGCCCAGTCAGGGGGGCGGATCGAGGAGGCCCGTCCGCCGCCGATCTCAGACGCGGCGCAGAACGGCCACCACCTTGCCGAGAATCGTCGCGTCGTCACCGGGGATCGGCTCGTACGCCGCGTTGTGCGGGAGCAGCCACACATGGCCGTCCTCGCGCTTGAAGCGCTTGACGGTGGCTTCGCCGTCGAGCATCGCGGCCACGATGTCGCCGTTCTCGGCCACGGGCTGGCGGCGCACGGTGACCCAGTCGCCGTCGCAGATCGCGGCCTCGATCATCGAGTCGCCCACGACCTTCAGCACGAACAGCTCACCGTCACCGACGAGCTGCCGGGGCAGGGGGAAGACGTCCTCGACCGACTCCTCGGCGAGGATCGGGCCACCGGCGGCGATGCGGCCGACCAGCGGGACGTACGACGCGGCGGGCTTGCCGGCGGTGTCCGTGGGCTGCACGGTGGCAGCCTGGTCGGAGCCGCGAACCTCGTACGCGCGCGGGCGGTGCGGGTCGCGGCGCAGGAAGCCCTTGCGCTCCAGTGCCATCAGCTGGTGTGCGACCGAGGAGGTGCTGGACAGGCCGACAGCCTGGCCGATCTCCCGCATGGACGGCGGGTATCCGCGCCGCTGCACGGAGTCCCTGATGACCTCGATCACCCGCCGCTGCCGGTCGGTGAGCCCCGAGCTGTCCGCCCGGATGCCTGGAGGTCGACCCGGCAGAGAGCGCTTGGGCCCCTCGGGATTCGTGGCTTCGTTCATCGCATGCACCGGCTCGAGTCGGCCCTGGGAGCGGTCCTGGGCGGTGATGGTGGCACTGTCTGCGGTGGTGGTCACGTCGGCCCCTCTCGATTGTCTCCCTGCTGGACAACGGTAGTTGCTTTCGAAAGGTTGCGCCAAACACACGTTCGAGTGAAAAAGCGTGGATCGCCTGACTTGATCATGTATCTGGGTGTATGGCTAACGCGCTGTCCGGCGGAGAGAAGGGCTCTTCGTCGTACCCTTCACTGCTGGGGTTGATGACCTTGTGAGGTGTCGCCTCAGTCTGCCATCCGCCCTCCCCTGAACCGGGAACCGGGCCCCGCTCTGCGCGAGAGTCGCACCTCTCCTCCTTGTGGCGCTCACGCTATCCCCGTAGGCGCCGCGGCGAAACGGTCGTACGGGGGCGTGTCAGGCGGCTTTTCGCGTGCTCGCCGTGACGGCGGGATCGCGTCGTGTGAGGTCTCCTGGTGCGACACGCGATATCGCCTGGGTGTATGAGCCAAGCCCCATATCTAGTGGTTGGATGGCAGCAGCAGCCCACAAGTTGTGGTCCCCCGTGACTGCGCATGTTCGTGGATCCCCTATGCTTGGGGCTGCTTCGAGGGGCCCATGAGGCCCAGCGAGGCTATTGAGTCTGCTGTGAGGAGGGTTGGGAGTCCATGCACTGCCCCTTCTGCAGGCACCCCGACAGCCGCGTCGTCGACAGCCGTACGACCGACGACGGTACGTCGATCCGCAGGCGCCGCCAGTGTCCTGACTGCTCCCGTCGTTTCACCACCGTGGAGACGTGCTCGCTCATGGTGGTCAAGCGATCCGGAGTCACCGAGCCGTTCAGCCGTACCAAGGTCATCAACGGTGTGCGCAAGGCGTGCCAGGGGCGGCCTGTCACCGAGGACGCCCTCGCCCAGCTCGGCCAGCGGGTCGAGGAGGCGGTGCGGGCCACCGGAAGCGCCGAGCTGACCACCCACGACGTGGGGCTGGCCATACTCGGCCCGTTGCAGGAGCTCGACCTGGTCGCCTATCTGCGATTCGCCTCCGTCTATCGGGCGTTCGACTCGCTCGAGGACTTCGAGGCCGCCATCGCGGAACTCAGGGAGCAGACGGGACACCCCGCCGCGGACGACGACGACCGCGAGGACGCTGAAGGCGCTGTCGCGGGGGGCCGGAAAGACGACGGCGGGCGCGGAGGGACCATGCAGGTCCCCGAGCCCGCCCACGCCGCCGACTGACAGGCGGGCCGGAACCGGACATCAGGCTCCGGGTCCGGCCGGGCGGCGGCGGACCAAGACCTGTTGCGGGCGGTAGCGAGTGGGTGCCCGCAGCACAAGACAGAACACCGTGTCACGGGAACAACGTGGCATTTCAGGGCGTTTTTGCCCGTACAGGGAGGCGGCATGACAGAGACGGCGAGCGGTCCGGCACGAGGTTCCCGAGCGAAGGGAGCCAAGGTCACCAAGGGGCTGCGTATCGAGCGCATCCACACCACCCCCGGCGTGCACCCGTACGACGAGGTGGCCTGGGAGCACCGTGACGTCGTCATGACCAACTGGCGCGACGGCTCGGTCAATTTCGAGCAGCGTGGCGTCGAGTTCCCCGACTTCTGGTCGGTGAACGCGGTCAACATCGTCACCAGCAAGTACTTCCGCGGTGCCGTCGGCACCCCCCAGCGCGAGGTGAGCCTCAAGCAGCTCATCGACCGCATCGTGAAGACGTACCGGAAGGCCGGCGAGGACTACAAGTACTTCGCCTCGCCCGCCGACGCCGAGATCTTCGAGCACGAACTGGCGTACGCCCTCCTGCACCAGATCTTCAGCTTCAACAGCCCCGTCTGGTTCAACGTCGGGACCCCGCAGCCCCAGCAGGTCTCCGCCTGCTTCATCCTGTCCGTCGACGACTCCATGGAGTCGATCCTCGACTGGTACAAGGAAGAGGGCATGATCTTCAAGGGCGGCTCCGGCGCCGGCCTGAACCTCTCCCGCATCCGCTCCTCCAAGGAGCTGCTGTCCTCCGGTGGCAACGCCTCCGGCCCGGTCTCCTTCATGCGTGGTGCCGACGCCTCTGCCGGCACCATCAAGTCCGGTGGTGCCACCCGCCGCGCCGCCAAGATGGTCGTCCTCGACGTAGACCACCCGGACATCGAGGACTTCATCGAGACCAAGGTCAAGGAAGAGGAGAAGATCCGGGTCCTGCGCGACGCGGGCTTCGACATGGACCTGGGCGGCGACGACATCACGTCCGTCCAGTACCAGAACGCCAACAACTCCGTCCGCGTGAACGACGAGTTCATGACGGCCGTCGAGCAGGGAGGCCGGTTCGGCCTGCGGGCACGGATGACGGGTGACGTGATCGAGGAGGTCGACGCCAAGTCGCTCTTCCGTAAGATCGCCGAGGCGGCCTGGGCCTGCGCCGACCCGGGCATCCAGTACGACGACACCATCAACAACTGGCACACCTGCCCCGAGTCCGGCCGGATCACCGCGTCGAACCCGTGCAGCGAGTACATGCACCTGGACAACACGTCCTGCAACCTGGCCTCGCTGAACCTCATGAAGTTCCTGAAGGACGACGGCAAGGGCAACCAGTCCTTCGAGACCGAGCGCTTCCAGAAGGTCGTCGAGCTCGTCATCACCGCGATGGACATCTCCATCTGCTTCGCGGACTTCCCGACCCAGAAGATCGGCGAGAACACGCGCGCGTTCCGCCAGCTCGGCATCGGCTACGCCAATCTCGGTGCCCTGCTGATGGCCACCGGGCACGCGTACGACTCCGACGGCGGCCGCGCCCTGGCCGGCGCCATCACCTCCCTGATGACGGGCACGGCCTACCGGCGCTCCGCCGAACTGGCCGCGGTCGTCGGCCCGTACGACGGCTACGCCCGCAACGCCGACGCCCACAACCGCGTCATGAAGCAGCACTCCGACGCCAACGGCACGGCCGTCCGCATGGACGATCTGGACACCCCGGTCTGGGCCGCCGCCACCGAAGCGTGGCAGGACGTGCTGCGCCTCGGCGAGAAGAACGGTTTCCGTAACTCCCAGGCGTCCGTGCTCGCTCCGACCGGCACCATCGGCCTGGCGATGTCCTGCGACACCACCGGTGTCGAGCCCGACCTCGCCCTGGTCAAGTTCAAGAAGCTGGTCGGCGGCGGCTCGATGCAGATCGTCAACGGCACCGTCCCGCAGGCCCTGCGCCGCCTGGGCTACCAGGAGGAGCAGATCGAGGCGATCGTCGCCCACATCGCCGAGCACGGCAACGTGATCGACGCCCCGGGCCTGAAGCACGAGCACTACGAGGTGTTCGACTGCGCCATGGGCGAGCGCGCCATCTCGCCGATGGGCCACGTCCGCATGATGGCCGCGATCCAGCCGTGGATCTCCGGCGCCATCTCCAAGACGGTCAACATGCCGGAGACGGCGACCGTGGAGGAGGTCGAGGAGATCTACTTCGAGGCCTGGAAGCTGGGCGTCAAGGCGCTGGCGATCTACCGCGACAACTGCAAGGTCGGCCAGCCGCTGTCCGCCAAGAAGAAGGACACCGAGGAGAAGAAGGCCGAGGAGCCCGCCGCCGTCGAGACCAAGGTCGAGAAGGTCGTCGAGTACCGCCCGGTCCGCAAGCGCCTCCCCAAGGGCCGTCCCGGCATCACGACCTCCTTCACGGTCGGCGGCGCCGAGGGTTACATGACCGCCAACTCCTACCCGGACGACGGTCTCGGCGAGGTATTCCTGAAGATGTCCAAGCAGGGCTCGACCCTCGCGGGCATGATGGACGCCTTCTCGATCGCCGTCTCCGTCGGCCTCCAGTACGGCGTGCCGCTGGAGACGTACGTCTCGAAGTTCACCAACATGCGCTTCGAGCCGGCCGGTATGACGGACGACCCGGACGTGCGGATGGCCCAGTCGATCGTCGACTACATCTTCCGCCGCCTGGCGCTCGACTTCCTGCCCTTCGAGACGCGCTCCGCGCTCGGCATCCACTCCGCCGAGGAGCGCCAGCGTCACCTGGAGACTGGTTCGTACGAGCCGACCGAGGAGGACGTGGACGTCGAGGGCCTGGCCCAGTCGGCCCCGCGCCAGACGGACCTGAAGGCTGTCGCCGGCCCGAAGGCCGAGGTCGAGGTGAGCAAGCCCGCTCCGAAGCAGGCCCACACCAGTGCCGAACTGGTGGAGATGCAGCTGGGCATCCAGGCCGACGCCCCGCTGTGCTTCTCCTGCGGTACGAAGATGCAGCGGGCCGGTTCCTGCTACATCTGCGAGGGCTGCGGCTCGACCAGCGGTTGCAGCTGATCCCATCGGCACCGGCCAGGGGTGAATGACCTGGTACAGGGCGGTGGGCCGGTCTTCGGCTCCACCGCCCTCGTTCGTGCGTCATGTCCTGGGCAGACGTACCGACGGGGCCGGACGAAGGTCAGGACCGGCGCAACCGGCCCATGATCCTGGTGAACGTGGCCGGGTCGTCGTCGAAGCCCTGGACCCCGGAGTGGAACGACCACCCGTCGGACGGGACGCGCACGAACTCCGCGACCGTCGCTGCCGTCGAGCCGAGTACTCCGCCGAAGTCGTCCTCGGCCAGGTCGGTGTAGCCCTCGCGGATCCGGATGGCGGGATTGATCACGCTGACGAAGGTCCTGCGGTCGGGGCGCTGTTGGATGACGACACCGACCACCACGCGCGCGTACCGCGCGTCCAGTCGGTCGAGCTCCACCGTCATGACCTCGTCCCAGCCGAAGCCTTTGCCGTCCTTGCTGTCCCGGTTGAGATAGATGGTGCCGTCGGGAGAGCGGCTGTCGAAGTGCACCACGTAGGCGGGGGCGCCCTGCGGATCGTCCGCCAGGTAGGTGGCGGCCACTATGTCCAGATCGGTGGGCGGTTGCCCCGCCGGACTCGGGTCCCACCTCAGCGCTATCTCGACCTTGCGGATCCCCTTGTTGAGGCCGTTCACCGGACTTCCCCTCCCCGTCCCCGTCTGCCGTCGCCCCGAACTGCCCGCTCATCAGGGCCGGTTGTCCATCCTGCCACGCGCGCGTGCACGCTCGCACGGCTGCTCTGTGTCCGAGAGTGACCGACGCCACGCCCGGTGGCCTTACCATGGCGCGGTGCTGGTCAAGTGGATTCGCTGCACCGTGGTGGACCGCCGCGGTTTCGAACGGGGGCAGCGAAAGTGGGCGGGGCTTCTGGGGGAGCCGGGGTTTCGGGGACAGGGCGGGGGCTGGAGCAGGGGACGGCCCTCCGTCGCGCATGTCTTCGCCTTCTGGGAGAGCCGTGCCTTCTACGACTCCTTCATGGCGCGCTCCCACGACCGGCTCGCGGCGGCCCAGGCGGGCACCTTCAAGGACGCACAGGTCCGGCTGTTCGACTACCGCTTCGACGTGAAGACCGGCTTCGAACCCCGCTTCACCGACTCCGACCTGCTCCGGGTAGCCCTGTGCCGGGTCCACGAGGAGCGCGCCGAGCACTTCACCCTGATGCAGGAGAAAGTGTGGAACCCGGCCATGGCCGGTTCGCCCGGCATGATCCGCGGGCTGTTCGCGGAGGCGCCGGGGCACGAGTTCCTGGTGCTGTCGATGTGGCGTTCGGAGGCAGAGCACGGCAAGTACCGCACCGAGCGCGTGGAGCGGCTTGCGCTGCGCGCGCAGACCGAGGCGGACATTTCCTCCCTGACCGGTGACATTGTGGAGCTCGAGCCGACCTGGACGGTTTGACATCCAAACTCGTAACAGGTGCGCTCTGTGTGTCTCCTGGTGCGGGATCTGTGTGACCTACGCCGTACGAAGGCCCTACGAGTGCTCGATCGGCCGTCATCCGATCTAGGGTTTTGGCATGGCACGACCACGGCGCATCGTCCTTGTCCGACACGGGGAGTCAACGGGCAATGTTGATGACACCGTGTACGAGCGTGAACCGGACCACGCACTGGCCCTGACCGAGCGAGGCTGGCGGCAGGCGGAGGAGACGGGTAAGACCCTGCGGGAGCTGTTCGGTCGCGAGCGGGTCAGTGTGTACGTCTCGCCCTACCGGCGTACGCATGAGACCCTCCGCGCCTTCCACCTCGACCCCGATCTCATACGGGTGCGCGAGGAACCCCGGCTGCGCGAGCAGGACTGGGGGAACTGGCAGGACCGCGACGACGTCCGCCTGCAGAAGGCCTACCGAGACGCCTACGGGCACTTCTTCTACCGCTTCGCCCAGGGGGAGAGCGGAGCCGACGTGTACGACCGGGTCGGCGGCTTCCTGGAGAGCCTGTTCCGCAGCTTCGAGGCGCCCGACCACCCACCGAACGTGCTGATCGTGACGCACGGCCTCGCCATGCGCCTGTTCTGCATGCGCTGGTTCCACTGGACGGTCGCCGAGTTCGAGTCGCTGTCGAATCCGGGGAACGCCGAGATGCGGATGCTCGTTCTGGGGGACGACGGCAAGTACACGCTCGACCGGCCTTTCGGCCGCTGGAAGTAGGGCTCCCTTTACATTCTCGGTACTGCTGGGTGCCTGACCTGCGCAAACGATCCAGCATCGACTGTGGCGGCCTGCGTCAAGGTGAGCACTCCGCTGGGACCCGGATCCGGTCACCTACTCGAAGGGCGAGGCTCCAGCGCCGGAGATCTTCACAGGGGTGACTCTGAGCCGGCGGACTTGGACGTCCCGAAGGTGGCCCACCACGGTTTCGGATTTACACGCTCACTTGAGGGTTTTCGGCGCCAACTCCGGTGATCCCCGGCGGCCTGCCAGTGTTGCGGATCACACTGGTCCTCCAACAACGAGGGAGGGGCCCGTGGGCGTCAGGAAGATCCTCACGATCAAGCTGGAGGTCGAGGTCAACGAGAAGGTGACCCGATACAGCCGACTGGAGAACACGTACGGCGAGGTGATTACCGCTGCCATGGAGGCGGCCCGCGCTCACATGCCGACGGACAGTATCGAGCAGATCACCACTCAAGCGCGCTGGGAGTACCGGCACTGGGACCCGAAGCCGATCACCCACCCCAAGGGTGAGATCCCCGAGATCGAGGATCTGACGGACGACGAGATCGAGTGGCTGGACGAGGACTGACCACAGTGAAAGAGCCCCGACCGCACGGGTGGCCGGGGCTCTTCTCTGCCCTCACAGGGGACGGGGGAGCCTCTACGGCATGACCCCGTGAGGGAGCGTGGGGGTAGGGGAGTGCTGGGCCACGAGGACGTCCAGCGCATGGAGGAAGGCGGTGTGGGTCCCGGCGTCGTGGGCGGCCTGGATTACCTGGTCCAGAAACTCGTACGCCGCCTCGTCCGTGAGGCCGCTCAGCCAGGGGAAGGCGCTGCTGTGCAGGCGACAAGGCTCCGCGAGCAGGTCATCCCATGCGAAGGCCGGAGGGTTCCACAGCAGGGTCACGCCGTGCTCCTGGCAGTAGGCCCCAGTATCGTCCTTGATCGGGAACTCGTGCTCGCCGCTGGTGCAGAGGGTCATGGTGCCTCCCTCAGGGCCTTGCGTAGAGCGGCCCCCTCGGCGCAGTTCTCCGGGCAGTCCGGACACTCCCAGACGTGGGCGTACAAGGCCTTGTACGCCTCCCAGTACTCGTCGGTCATCGGGCCGGCTCGCAGACCATCTCGGCCCATACCTGCTTGCCCCAGCGGTACATGTCGGCACCCCAACGGTCGGCCAGGGAGTCGATCAGGAGTAACCCCCGGCCGCTGGTGAGCAGGTCGTCCCCGGGCTTGGTCATCTCCGGCATGACCCGGGCCCTGTCGACCACGCCGATCCGTACGAACGTCTCGCTCGGCCTGGAGATGACCACGCGGATCACCCGACTGTTCGTGTGCTTGACCGCGTTGGCCACCAGCTCGGACACGAGGAGCGCCCCCGTGTCGGCCAGCTCTTCCAGGTGCCAGGCGGCCAGCGCCGTCCGTACGAGCTTGCGGGCGACCTCGGCGCTCTCCTCCAGACCGGGGAGGGTCTCGGAGTAGCCGGGGTGCCCCGTGGAACGCGGATTCGCTGACACGATCATCTGGACCTCAGGGTGTCGGTGTACGACTGCCTTGGTTAAGTCAACGACCGCTCGTCCGCGGCGAGGAGGAAAAATCGGCCGTGTGTGCATTACGGCCAACCGGAAAATTCCCCGCTCTTGCCATCACTGATGGAGCATCAGTGGCTACCGTGGGTACGTGGCGGCGAACGCGAGCCTCATCAGCGCGATGCGGGAAGCGGGCTTCAAGCAGGCCGAGTTGGCCGAGGCCCTCAACGAGTACCTGAGCTCGCACGGCTACGAGGGCACGGTGAGCGACCGGACTGTCCGGAACTGGCTCGCCGGAAAAACCCGGTGGCCGCACCCGCGTCAGCGGGAGGCGTTGGAGGCAGTATTCGCATGTACGGCCGAAAGGCTGGGCTTCAGCCCGCCAACGGCAAGACCTCCCGCCAGCGAACCGGAGTCTCCCGTGAGGCGCAGGAACTTCCTCACCGCCACCACCGGCACAGCCGCTGCCGCCATGGTCTCGGACACCCGACCCACCCGGGTCGGTACGTCTGACGTGATCCGGCTCCGGTCCGGCCTGGATGCCCTGATGGCCCTGGACGACAACCGAGGGGGCCACGAGGGCCTGGAACGGGCCGCCCTGGCTGGAGTTGGGGAGGCCCTCGACAAGCTCAAGCTGGCCGCCTCCCAGCGCATCCGGCAGCGTCTCTTCTCCGTGGCCGCCGACTACGCCGCGACAGCCGCCTGGAGCGCTCTGGACGCCCGTCAGCTCGGCCGGACCGAGCAGCATCTCAACCGTGCGCTGTACCTGGCCGGGATGGCCCAGGATCCTGTGGTGGAGCTGAGGGTCTGGAACTCGTACGCGATGCTCGCCCACCAGCGCCGGGAGTACTCCCAGGCGGTCGACGCCGGGTACGCGGCCCAGTCCACGGCCATCACGCGCAAAGACCCGCTGTTCGCCTCCTTGGCGCACGCGAGGACGGCCATCGGCCACTCGAACCTCGGCGACCGGGACGCCGCTCTGCGGTCCCTGGGGCATGCCCAGGAGGCCCTGACCAAGGCCGCTCCCGAGGACCCCAGGCCTAGCTGGGTCGCCTTTTACGGGGGCGCCGAGCTGACGGCGATCACCGCCATCGTCCGAGACCGCATTGGGGATCCTGCCGAGGCCGAGGCAGCCTCCCACAAGGCGCTGAGCGGCATCCCGAAGCAGTTCCGCAGGAACCGGGCTCTGGCCACCACGCGGCTCGCTCTGGCCCAGCTCCACCAGCGGGACATCGATCAGGCGTGCGCCACGGCCTCCAAGGTGTTCGACCTGATGAAGGGCGATCCGCTGCCCGGCCGGATGCGGACTCTCCTCGGTGACTTCCATCGTGACTTGATCAGCCTTGCGTCGGACGCCGGGGTCGCACAAGAGTGGGGAGACCGCTTCCGAGTCGAATGGAGCCGACCTTGAGCGCCGCCGATCTGGTCGTCCGACGCTACTCGCACAACGACCTGCCGAAGATCCGCCAGACGCTGATCGATGTGCACGCCGACGCCTACGCGGACGCCATGGATGACGAGTTCAACCAGCGCTTTCCCTGGTTCGTCGACCACTGGGGCGGCAACCCAGACTTCGACTGTGTGATCGCGTATGACGGTGATGAGGCGGTGGCCTTCGCCTACGGTGCCCCGTCCACTCCCTACCGTGAGTGGTGGCGCGAGCACCTCGACCCCGCCCCGGAGAAGGACCGGACCTTCTCGTACTCGGAGCTGGCCGTCCGCACGAAGTGGCGCAAGACCGGGACGGCCGAGCTGGTCACCCGGAGCCTGCTGGACGAGCGGGATGAGGACCTGGTGGTCCTGCTCGTCGACACGGAGCACCCCAGAGTCCAGGAACTGTACGAGTCCTGGGGCTTCCGGAAGGTCGGCGAGCGGCAGCCGTTCCCGGACTCCCCGGTGTACGCCGTGATGCTGGCCGAGCTGCCGCTGAAGTAGTGGAGACACGTTGGCACCACGACCTTGGTGGCCTTCGTCATCGACCTGGAGGACTGAGAGCTACTGCGGCCGGCTGCCGTCGTCTTCCAGGACGGCTCTGACGGCAAGTGTGAACTGCTCAAGCAGCGCTTCGGCTTTCACAGCCTTCTTCCAGGCATCAGGGTTGTCCCGGCAGAACTCGATCCGGAACTCAGCGAACGCCTTGAGGAAGGCGAAGGCGGCGTCGGCGGCGGGCTGAGGGCCCACGACGGCTACGTTGGCGCGTTGCTTTTGTAGCCTTTTGAGTAGAGGGAGCAGTTCATCCTTAAGATCTGCTTCCCCGAGACGCGAACGCACAATATCTATGACCTCTTGGCCCTCACTCAGGAAGTTCGAGTACGCCATCGAGCGAGGTTCCCTCCGCTCTCTGAGAACCTCGAACCGGCGCTGACGAGCCGCCTCGGTCTCCTGGGCTTCGTGCTGAAGCCGTGCAACACGCAGGTTGAACCAACTCGTGCCCACTGCGGTGAGTCCAGCGAGACCGCCACCTATGGCCGCACCCAAGACGGCCGCAACTCCTGCATCCACAGCGAGATTCTGACCCGAAGAGTCGATCACCACAGGGGAACGAAGAAACGCCCCCGACCTCCATGAGGGAGGTCGGGGGCGATGTGTGGCTCCTGCCAGAGAGACACCACGAGGAGAGTACGAGAGTCAGGCCTTCGGGACCTTGAGCTTCGCCCATGAAGTCGGCCCCGGAGGCCACTTGGCATCCGATTCGGTGAACTTCAGCTTTCGCTGCCACGCCTCGTACGAGTCGACGTCGGCCTGACCCAGGACGGGGCCCGGACCGACCTTGTACTTCCCGCAGCCCTCGGCCACCAGGCGCTTGCCCATGACCGTGAAGATGGGGGAGGACTTCCCCAGGGCGGGCCGGGAGCCCTTCATGAAGAAGTGGGCGCCGGGGTAGGGCTCCAATGCAGGCTTCTTCGTGATGACGGTGAAGTCCGGCCAGGTTCCCGGGTCCGTGTGGTCGTTCTCCGGGACGTGGGCGTGGGCGTACCAACCGCTCCGCATCCGCCAGATGCGCTCGTCCCGCTTCCCCGTGAAGGTGGTGGGCTTGCCCATGGGCCAGGAGTTGGCGACGCCCCAGGAGGCCACCCAGGCGTTCAGCTCGTCCCACCCCTTCAGTGGGGTATCGGTGAGCCTCTCGTACGTCTTCCCGCCGACGCGGCAGTACGGGAAGAAGAGTGCCTCGATCTGGAGGGCCACCGAGCCGGCCCGGTTGGTCCGGGTGCCGCCGGACAGGTCTCGCAGGCACAGGGAGCGGGAGTTCGCCGGGAAGAACTGGACCATCCTGCCGGTGAAGGGGTCCCAAAGGATGTGAGGCGCCACGCCCTTGCCGCCGCCGGAGAAGTACGACCGGAGGTTGGCGTACGGGACGAGGTCCTGGGGCTTGGCCTTCGTGGCGTTGCGGTCCCAGGTGATGTGGGCGATGGCCTTCGCCGGTCCGCCGTCGGTCGGGGCGGTGTTGCCGATCGAGAGCCTCTCGGCGCCGGGGAGCCAGAGGTCGGACACGGAACCTCCTATGGGTGCGGGCATGAAAAAGCCCCCTCCGGCGGGGGGATGGGACCGGAGGGGGCGGCTTGGGGACGGCTCAGGAGGCCGTTGACGGGTCCTCGGGGTGGTCCCGGCGGTACCGGAGGTAGGAGAAGAACCGGACCAAGAGGAGACCGTCGATGGCCGCCAAAAGGCCGAGGGACAGGGCGACGTCCCACCAGGGGCCGGGGGAGGCACCGCGGATTCCCACCAGAATCAGGGAGCGCGCGTACCAGAGGCCGACGATGATGACCCACCAGGAGGCGTTGATCTCCACGGTGCGGAAGAAGCGCCGGGGCCGGTGCAGGACCAGGAAGCCGATCGAGGCGGCCAGGCCTACACTCAGCAGGACGTAGAGGGCGAAGGTGTAGAGCACGAGACCTCCTTGCGTCAGGCGTCGCCTCTGAGCCGGCCGAGGACGATGCCCTCGATCCAGTCGCTGTAGGCGTTGGCGCGGTTGTGCGCTCTGAGCTGCTCCTTCACCCGGCGGCTCTCGGTGAGCCTGGCCTCGACCTCGGGCGCGCGGGCCCGGGCCTCCTGGAGGGACTTCTCGGCGGCCCTCTTCGCGGTCTCCGACTCAGGAGACGGCTGTGCGCTTCGACGGGTGAAGGACCACATCAAACGCTCCCGTTGGTGGTCTGGGGCCGATGGCCGAGCCGTTCGAGGAGCTGGACCATGGCCCGGCCCTGCTCGTTGGCGGTGTCGACGCTGGCCTGGGCAGCGATGAGCTGTTCCCGGGTGACCTGATGGGCTGCGCGCTCCGCCTCGAACGCCGTGCGCCAGTTGTCCTTCTCGGTGGTGAGGGCCGTCATCGCCCACTTCGGGACGACGATGCCGAGGACCATCAGGAGGGCGAAGACGCCCACCATGCCGTACTGGACGAACTGGCCGAGGATCTTGCCGATGTCGGGCCCGCTCTCCTCGACAGCGGCCAGCGATCTGAGCAGCTCAGGTATCAAGGGGACCTCCTTGCGGGGTGTGCGCAGGTAGATCCGGCGCGGTCAGGGCATGGAAAAGCCCCGGCCGGAACCGGGGCTCTCAGGGGTGGATCAGCTTTCAGCCGCCTGCTCGGGATCTGGAACAGGTATGGGTCCAACGCCGGTGATCGTTATAAGTGGAGGATGCATACTGCCCTGAAATGGGCTTTTCGCGCCGGACGCCTTCACTTCGTCCTGCCCTATCAGGTACAGATTGCACAAGTTGCAGTACAGCATGTCCATGCCGGTAGGGACGGTGTCCTGCCCGGAAGGCAGAAGTCTGACCATGGCGGGGCCCTCGCATGCGGGGCAGTCGACTGTGGACAGGTGGAAGTAAGGACCACTTGAGGGCAGGTCGTCCAGCCACCTTGGGTCCAGGCCCGGATCGAACCTCAAAGCCTGCGGCTTAGCCCCTTCGAGCACTTGCTCCTTTACATCATCAGACAGTCCCTTGAAGCGATCCTCGAACAGGTGCCGGGCCTGGTCGGTCCGGATCTCGACGTCCCGACGGATCTCATCAAGCTGCTTATCGACGGCCACGATCATCGTTCTCGCCCACCGGCCCCAGAACACACGGGAGGTCGTGCCGACGGCCGTCAGCAGGATCATGACGGTCTCGGAAAACGTCGGAAGGAGCGTCTTGGCCTGGTCGCCGATGGTCGTGTGAGCGGTGCCGTTCCGCAACTCGATCAGCAGGTCGAGCTGCGGGTCGGGAGGAAGGACGCCCATGCGTCGTAGGCGCCGAAGGGCTTCACCAGCGCCCACCGTGCGGACCTTGCTCGTGTCCAGATCCAGGTCGCCCCCGAAGTACAACAGCAGATCTGCGTTGCCATTGCGCATCTCGACCAGGTAGAGCGGGTTTCTCTTGACCAGAACGGCCTTGGCGAGCCGCTCTACAGCCACGCCGGCGTGCAGCGCGAACTCGTCATACTCCTCGCGGCCGTGGTCCTCCATGGCCCGATGCGCAGCCTTCTTGGCGCCCTCGAAGAAGCTCTCGAAGGAGAGCGAATCGTCCATGAAGGGACGGTATCTGCCCCTGTAGTACAGGGCGATGGAATTTAAGAAGACCCGGCCCCGACTCTGGGAGCCGGGGCCTTCGACGTGACGATCAGCCTGTCCTGGTCTCGCCGATCACGAGGCGTGCCTGTTCCTCCGGGGTGAGGGTGGGACCGTGGGATACGGACACCGTGGTCGTCAGTCCGGGGGTGTTGACCTTCCGCAGGGCGGCCATCTCGTCCGGACCGTGCACCTCGAAGTTGCACAGGTAGCAGCCGAAGCCGTTCGCGGTGAACGTCGTCTCCGTGGCCGTATGGCCAATCGGCTCGAAGGTGAGGAGGCCCTGACCGCCGCAGGCCGGGCAGTTGCCGCCCGAGGTCTTCAGAACGAGCAGGTCTCCGTCCCTGACCTCCATCGGCTTGGCGAACCACTCCTCCTTGCGGGGCTGGGGTGCCTTGAGAGCGCCTTCCTTGACCTCCGCCGGGAGCCCCACGAACCGGTCCTCGAACGCGTGCCGAGCCTGGACCATCCGGAGCTGAACCTCGCGGAAGACCTGGTCCTCCTGCTCGTCTACAGCGTTCTTGACTGGGTCCGTCCACCGTTCCCAGAACTCGTCCAGCGGCTTGCTGAGATCATTGAGCAGCGTCTCGACCGTCCGGGCGAGTGGAGAGATCATCCCCTTGGCCAGGGTGCTGTCCGGGGCGGCGTGGGCTGCGCCGTTGCGTATCTCGATCAGCAGGTCGAGATCGGTATCGGCCTTGAGTACACCGATCTTTCGGAGTCGCTTTATGGCTTCCATGGCCCCGACGGTGCGGACCTTCTCCTCGTCCAACTGAACGTGTCCGCCGAGATGCATGACCATGTCCGCGCTGTTGTTGCGGATCTCCGCGACGTAGACCGGATTTTTCGCGGCGAGGGCTGCCTTGGCGAGCTTCTCGACCGCGACACCGGCGTGGAGCGCGAACTCGTCGTACTCCGGACGGCCATGATCGTCCATGGCCTTGTGGGCGGCCGTTTTGGCGCCCTGGTAGAAGCTCTCGGTTGAGAGCGAATCGTTCATGCATAGGACGGTAGCGGCGCCTGTGCCACACCCGCGACGGGTTACGTGCGGTCCGTCTGCGCTGACGGCTACGCCACCTGAATCGGCAGAGTGGGCGGGCAGGCGATGGCCGCCATTTGGGCTGCTGGCAACGGCCTCAGCGGTGGCCACGTCAGCGTGGCGCCGACAGGCCACAGTGGATGGAACATGGGATGAGGGTCGAAGGGCGCGAGGACCTGATCGTCATTGAGGGACCCGGCCCGGACCAGCTGAATCAACAACCAGCCGATCCTCAGTGTCGAGACATACGTCGGGTTCGCGGTAGGGTCTGGCCCGCTGTACTGAGGGCAAACGAATTCGACCATGGCTGAACCCTCGTCGTTCTCCCAGGGCTCCATGGCACCGATTCTGGCGATCATGAAGCGGCTAGGCTCACGATCGCGATAGAAGGCGGCACAGTCCTTCAGTGGCAGCATCTCCAACCTGGGATGTTTGTTCTGGCCTGAGAACATGAACATGGTTTTTAGAGACCAAGAGGCTAGCGCCCTCTGGTCCTCCGGGGTCAGCTCGACCGCTCGTCCGTTGATCAAGTCGGGCAGGAACGGACGCACCTCGTTTTCGAGTCTGTTCATCCATCCGTTGTTGCAGGGTGCACAAACGATCTTGACTGTGGCGTCGAGAGCCGAGGCGACGTGTTGGACCCGGGTTGATTCTGTCTCTCTGACGTGGAGGGCCCGAGAGCCGCCGGGCGGCAACGCAGACTTGAGCCACCTGGGAAGTGTGTGCTCCTTCGTCAGCGGAGTGGCGCCACAGAAGACACAGGTGCGAGCCATGCCGAGGACCGTACCGCCGCCTGTAGTACAGGGCGATGGAATTTAAAAAGACCCGGCCCCAGGGCGAACCACACCCAGGAACTCCCCAGGGCAGGGGGGTGGGGGTCAACCCTCGGGAGAGCTGGCCGGCTCGGTGGGCTCGGGCGCGAGCTGGGCCCGCAGGGCGGCGTTTTCGGCCTCCAGGGCTGCCACGTGGCGCCGGATGAGGTGAAGCTCCAGGACGGTGTCCCGGTACTCCTCCACGAGCTGCTCAGGGGTCATCTGCATGACGTGCTCCAGGGTGTGGTTCAGGTGGCGGAGAGGGCGACGAACTGGTCTGTGCCGTCCGGCTGGCGGATCTTCAGTCGGCCGTTGGACACGTACAGAAACACGCCACCAGTGGGGTTGGAGGACGGGGCCGCCGTGGTGTTGCCCAGCAGTAGGACGTTCGTGCCGTCGTTCCACTGGGAGGCACCGATGTTGATCGTGCCCTTGGTGGCGTGCGCCGTGGAGCGAAGCGTGAGGGCGCCCGCAGAGGCGATGGAGCCCTGCATGGTGCCCGCGCGGAAGACCTGGCCGACCACGAAATTCGAGTCCGTGGCGAGGGTCTGGGAGCCGGACCGATACAGCGTGGTGTCCCGGCTGGCGGTGCCGTCGCCCCACTCGTGCTTGCCGTCGGTGTACACGACCCAGCGGGCGTTGGCATCTCCAAAGACCCGAATGTCCAGCACGCGGTCCGTCGCAGCCGTGGTAACCGCGGCGAAGGCGGAGTTGTTGCCCTGGGAGGCGAGCGGGATGACAGAGACGCCGTGCTTGTTGGTCGGCGGTGAGACCAGGAGTCGCGCGGGAGAGCTGACCGCGCTCTCGCCCAGGGCCACATTGCCCGTGGAGCGCTCGATGGACAACGCCGTACCGAGGACGTTGCCGTTGTCGGCGTGGCGGCGAATCTCGAAGTTCGTCCCCGTGTTGCCGCTGCCCGTCTCCGTGTCAGTGTTGGCACGGATCTTCCAACGCTCTCCCGCAGGGTCTCGGTCGGAGCTGACGGACAACAGGATGTCCTTGTTGTACCCGTTCCCCGCACCAATCCGAAGGACGCCGGTAGAGGCGCGGACAGTGAAATCGGCCAGGTTCGTGCGGATATTCGTGGTGGCCACGCCGATGGGCTGGCCAGGTGCCGGAGGGTTCGTCTGATCGATGAACGGGACCTCCAGACGAGTCTGGAGAGCACCGGTCAGGTCCGGTACCTCGATCGAGCCGTGCCCGTGGATCGAGGCGTTGTCGTTCGCCTCCCAGTGTGCACCGATCCACCACCAGGGGCTCCAGCCCTGCGACTCGTCCGGCTCCTCGGTGGTCTCGTTGTACCCCGCCTTGGGCCCGTACCAGGCGATCATCGCCTTGGCGTCGGACCGCATCAGGAAGTGCCGGATCGTCTCGCCGTACGAGCCGTTCTGGGCTCGCTGGTACGAGTACAGGTTGAGCCGGCCGGTGGTGTCCGTGCCCGATCCGTTGTCCTCGCCGCCCGCGAAGGACGAGACGATGTTGATGCCCGTGCTCAGCGCCCCCGCCCGGCCGAGCGGAAGAGACGCGCTGGAGCTGGGGACGTTCACCGTGAGCGGTCCGCCCGTGGTGAGAGCCCTGCTCGTCTTGAGCTGGCCACCGGAGTACTTCAGGTCGATGTCCCGGAGGGTCATCTCACCCTCCTCAGCTGTAGTAGCGCATGGCCTCGGAGACCGTGACCACGGGGATGCCGCGCGAGTTGATGGCGTCCATGAGCGTGTTGAAGCCCGCCTGGCCGATCTCCGTGGAATCGGCGGGAGTACCGGCCACCAGCTTGTGGAGGCAGAGGATCAGCCAGTCACCGTTGTTGACGCACCGGTCGAGCTTGCCGCCCGCAGCCGTCAGGGAGGCCACGGTGACGCCGCCGATGCTCGTCCCGTCGTTGATGCCGGTAACGGCCTTCAGGCGGTGCGGCATGGCCGGGGCGAAGGACTCGACCGTCTCCGAGACGATCGACCGGGCCGTGGTGAAGTACCGGGCCGCGATCTGGTCCACCGGGACGCCGTCTATCGTCTTGCCGAACTGGCCGCCCGGGTAGGCGAAGTGCTCCGAGGTGAAGCCGTTGGAGACCATCCACGAGCGGAGCTTGCGGAAGTCGTCGTCCACGGCCTGCTCGGTCATCGTGGTGTACCGGGCCGCATGGGCCGCTGTGCCGTAGGCGTGGCCGCCCTGCTCCCATCCGGAGCAGTCCTGCATGATCCGCATCTGGGGGACCGTGAGGTACGACGGGCCTGAGCCGATGGCCTCGGCGATGTTGAACATCGTGCCCTGGAAGCCCAGGGCGTCCATCTTCGGCTTGGCCAGGCTGAAGACCGAGGCGTCCGAGTCGTCGAAGGTGATCGAGACCACGCCGTTCGGAAAGGTCTCCGAGGTGTCCGGGACCAGCTCGATGGCCTGGAGGCGGTAGGTGACCGCTCCAGCCGCATCGTCGTAGCAGTTGAACTGCATGTCCGTGAAGCCGGAGCGGACGTTCGGGACGCCGCTGGAGCTGATCGAGTACGTACCGCCCGCAGTGGTCACGTCCGCCCAGTTCAGATGGATCGTGACCCACTCACCGGACTGGACGTAGTTCGGGTTCGCGGCGCTGTGCGTGTGGACGGTCCACCGGTAGTAGTTCGCCAGGCTGCTCGTGCCCACGAGGAACTCGAAGCGGTTCAGGTGGGTGACGTCGTCGACCTTCAGGACGACCCGGATCATCTTGCCGGTCATGTCGACGGCCGTCCCGGCGAGCTTGCGGACCTGCGACTGGATGCCGTTCGCCGCCGTGGTCACTCGCAGGGACTGGGTTCCCCGGACGAACTCGGTTCCGTCATTGGCGTCCGAGCTGGCCGTACCGGCACCGCCGATTGCCCAGCCGTGGCCCGTCTGGAACTGCTGTGACCAGGTCGCCTTGCGGTACGCCGGGCGTCTTCCGGAGGGCACGATCAGGGGCAGTGGCCGCCCGCCGGTGGTGAGCCGGCCCGTGACCTCAAGGTTGCCCGTCACGGTCCCGCCGGTGGCGCTCAGCAGCCCGCTGACGGCCGAGTCGACGTATGCCTTGGTGCTGGCCTCCATCGGATCCGTCGGATCCTCGTGGAGGGCCAGGGGGCCTTGCATGGTGCCGCCCGTGATGGGGACAGCCCCCACGTCGGCAGCGGCCAGGGAGACGATCCCAGAGGCACCGTTGACCGACGCGACGCCGCTGCTTATCGACGGGAGATTCTCGACCGGGACCTTGCCGTCCTCGTCCAGCGGGGCGTACTTCCCCGTGAGGTCGACCGTGCCCGTCTCACCATCGATCGACGTGACGATGTACGAGACGTTGTCCGCCGGAAGGACGGGCGCCACCGTCACCAGGTCGATGCCCGGTTCCGGGGTGTCCTGGGGGACCGCGATCGAAAACGTCCGCCCGGACTTCCGGTTGAAGGACTCGACGACTTGCCACGTGAAGCCCTGTGGCGTGATGTCCGGGTCGTCGGTCGCCGGGACCTCGATCGAGAAGGCGCCGTCCGCGTCCAGGGTCGTGACGAGCGGAGCCGAGAAGATCAGGACGTCGGCCGTGGGGTCGGTGACGTACTTCTGGCTCGGTGTGAAGGTCACGGTGCCCTGCATGGGGGCGCCGGTGAAGTCGATGTACCGGCCGAAGACCGTCACCGTGGAGTAGTTGGCGGGCAGCGCCACGAGGCAGCTCCCTTCGGATCAGGCCAGGCCGACCCAGTACGCGTTCGCGTCCGGGGTGGCTGAGGCGATGCTGATGCTGCTGGGCAGCGAGGTCTGGCCCGTGGCGCCGATGCAGTACCGGTAGCCGCCGGAGGAGAGGTTGGCGTTGCCAGCGGTCCGGGTCGCTCCCAGCTCCGTGCCGCAGACAAAGCCGGGCCGGGTGGAGCCGTTCGAGACGAAGGCGACGTAGTAGTCCCCGGCCGCCGCGCTGTACGCCGAGGTCAGGGACATCGAGAGCGTGTTGTTCGCCGTGGTCCAGGCGCTCGACTGGTTGGCGGTGATGCCCACCCGTGTGCCGCTCGCGGTGTACAGCCCGGCGTAGTTCTGGTTGGCCGTGAGCCCTGAGCCGGCCGCCACCGTGAACATCACGACCTTCGAGATCGTGGTGGCCTTCCGGAGCTTGACCCGGATCAGGTACACCGAGCCGCCCACGGGCGCCGAGACGTTCACGGCCAGCGACGGATCGAAACTCCACGCCTTCAGACCCTGGTCCGCCGGGCCCCACTGGTTGCCCCACGAGTCCTCGAACGCCAGGTAGGTGCTCGTCAAGTCCGGGATCTGGTTGGTCGGCACCTTGGTGGCCGCGTCGAGCGACGCCACACCGTTGGCAGATCCGCGGGCTGTCGTGGCGAGGGCCCCGACGTTCGCGGCCGTCAGGTTCACCACGCCCGTCTGGCCGTTGACCGAGGAGACGGCCCCGCTGCCACCCCCTCCGAGCGCGTCCACGTACTGCTTCGTCGCGGCGTGCAGCGGGCTCGTAGGGTTCCCCGGCAGGGTCAGCGGGCCAGTCATGGCGTCGCCCGCCTTGGAGACCTTCAGGGCTGCCTGAGCGTCCGTGTACGCCTGGGCGGAGGTGAAGGTGGCCGCGTCCCCGGACGAGACCTCCGAGTCGACGTACGCCTTGTTGACGGCCTCGCCCGAGACGGACGGGACGCCGCTCGTGATGATCGGCCCGAGCATCGTGCCGCCGGTGAGATCCAGTTTGTTCGTGCTCAGGCTGTCGATCTGGTCGCCGAGGTCGACGGCCATCATCAGGAACCGCCGGGAGTATCCGAAGTCGGCGTAGACGGTGCTGACGCCGTCGGGGCCGTAGAAGCCCACGGCCGCCTCGGTGTCGGCGGTGATTTGGGTGATGGGGTTCCCGGCCAAGTCGGTCAGATCAGTGATCTGCGTACCGCCCACCAGGGCGTCCCAGACCGTTCCGACGGCACCGGCCCGAAGCCGGACCTCGTCTCCGACCTTCTCCATGGCCAGGTCGGCGGCCGAGAGCCCGAAGAGGTGTCGACTCATCGTGCTGCCTTTCGATCATGAAAAAGCCCCCGTAGGCAGCGCCTCGGGGGTCCGTCGGTATGGAGGATCAGGCGATCTCGTAGACGCCGGAGATCGTCAGCACGTCGTTGATCCGCATGTTGAAAGGGACGTTCGTCGTGAAGTCCTGGGACCAGCCCGAGCTGGTGTTGAAGCGGATGCGGGCGATCTTGGTGGTCGTCTCTGTCGGGATCGTGAGCGCGGTTCCGTTCCAGGAGCCGCCGCCATGGGCCGACGTGAGGTGCGCCGTGAAGTTCTCCCGCACCACACCCTTGAGGGGTACGGGGAGCGTGACCTGAATCGGACTGGTGGTGGTCGCCGGGTCGCCTGACGGGATCAGGTTGATGTCGAAGAAGCAGGTCTTGCCGATGACCTTGTACCGACCCCTGTTGGTCGAGCCGGATCCCCAGTTGACGGTGGAGGCTCCCGCCGTCCAAACGGGGGTGTACGTGCTCCAGACCGGGTCCGAGGCGGTGCCGACGTACAGCCAGTTGGTTCCGTCGCCCAGGTGGATGTCGGGCCCCTCGACCAGGAGCATGCCCTTGACGGAGGGACGACGGGCCCCCGCCGTTCCGTAGGCGACCGGGTGGCCAGAGCCCCATCGGCGGTCCACGACGGCGTTGGAAGCCACCACAGAGGCTCCTGCTGCCACGGTGCACTCCGCGAGCGGGATCTCCACGACGCCGGTGCCAGGGCTGTTCGTGAGCGTCGGAGGTGTCGTACCACCCGTCTTGTAGACCGGGAGGATCGAGTCGGCGGAGGCGTCGTACCGCAGGACCACGAGGTCCTTGCGGGCCGAGGAGCCGCCGGAGTTGGAGACCACCGACAGGGAGTACGGGCCGTCGTTCTCGACCGTCGCACCGTTGACGAAGGCTGAGCCGGCCGCGATGGACACGCTGCTCGTGCCGTTCGCCGTGACCTTCAGGGCGGTGCTCGTGAGGTCGTCGGTGTGGACTCCGTCGTTGCCCCAGCGGCTGGCCGTCAGGGCGTACTGGGCCTCGGTGGCCAGGGGCGATGAGCTGAAGGGGTACGAGGTGAAGGCCACTCCGACCTCACTTTCGGGTGTTGAGCCTCTTGATCATGTCGGCGAGCGTGTTCAGCCGCTTCGTTGCGCCGGAGGTCTTGTGAGAGGTCGTGGCCTCGGTGCCCACGGTGATTTCGGTGGTGAGGCCGCTGCTCGCGTTGAACGTCAGCTCCACCTCGCGGACCTGCTCCTGGATGACGCCCTCGTACGGGACGACGACCGTGACCTGGTCGCCCAGGAAGTAATCCTTGGCGAAGGTCAGTTGCGGGGTGTCCTGCGGGTCCATCGAGACCGTGACGGAGGTCGCGCCCGTGTACAGGGCGTCCTGGCCCTTCTCATCGAGCTGGGCCTGTGCATCCGTCGCTGTGGGGTCGACTTCGCCGACGTCCACGAAGCTCTCGACCCGGTAGCCCGGGAAGACGGGCTGGGTGTCCACGCGGGTGTACCCGAACAGCTCCTTGGCCACGACGGCCGCGCTCTCCGAGCCGTCCACGGTCTCCCGTCCGGCCCCGAGAATTGCGTACGAGGCGGTGGGCGCCTGGACCTGGTACGAGTAGGAGATCAGGTTGTTGCGGCCCTCGGAGAAAGTCGCGGTGTCCAAGCGGTTCGTCGTCGCATAGACCTGAAACTCGATCCCCGCTGAGGCATCCTTCTGCCGGATGCGGAAGCCGAGGTACCCCGGCGGAGTGCCGATGGGGGCACCGCGGGCTATCTCCGTGAGGGCGTCCAGGACCGGCTCGAAGCGGTACTTAAAGGACTGCCCGGTCTTCCCTCGATTGCTGGAGGTCTCCACGGTGAGCCCGCCCTTGCGGCGCTCCGTGATCGCTCCGGGCCCGAGGTTCAGGTTCACCAGGTTCTTCATCAGGGTCTCGGTGTACGAGGCCGAGTTGGTCACCGTGTAGTACGCCGTGGCCTGGGAGTCGATCGCGTGTGCCGGGTCCGGCCAAACCAACGCGTTGGCGAGGTACTGGGTGTCGTCCGGACCGGCCAGCGTGAGCTTCCTGGTCCCGTCGGCCCCCATGGCGTACGCGAAGGTGTGGATCGGGCCGGAGAGCAGCGTGGTCCCGTAGAGCTCGAAAATCAGCCCGCCGTTCGGGTTCGAGCCCGGCGCCAGGAGAGCCACGTTACGTTCCGTCGCCGAGATGTCCATGGTCCAGTTGGAGACGGCGTTGTACCGCATCACCAACTGGACCTGGGTGAAGTCGTCGAGCTGGCCGACGATCTGGTGGCTGGAGTTGCGGACGTAGACCTGAAGGTCGCGAGGGCCGTACACGCCACCTCCTCAGAACGCGGTGAGGTAGCGGCTCGTGTACGAGAGCTGCACCGAGCTGGCCGAGGAGGCGCCGGTGACGGTCAGGCTGAGGTTGTTCTCCCCGGGCCTGAGCGGCCACAGGACGGGCGAAGAGCCCAGGTTCGGCCAGAGGTTGGTCGAGCCGTTCAGGAGGGCGCTCTTGACGCCCTCGCGCGTGTCGATGACGGCCGTGTCCGAGGAGGACATGGACCGCGTCAGCACGAAGCTCTCACCGGTGGTGGTGTTCGTGATCGTGGCCACGGTTGCCGGGCCCCGGATGGTCCAGACGGGGTACGAGTAGACCTCGCCGAGGTTGATGACCTTGACGGAGCCCAGGACCTGGGAGTCGCGGACCTTCCAGGGGAGCAGGGGAAGGAACGTGTCCGATGTCCCGCCGACCTGGAAGGTGACGGTTCTGTCCTCGCCGAGCCAGTACGGGGAGGGCGCGATGAAGACCAGGACCGCCGTCATCCAGTGGCGGCCCGTCTTGTCGTCGTCCTCCTGGCCGGTGAAGCCGTCGGAGTAGTACGCCGAGATGCGCCGGGTCGAGCCGTCGGCCTCCGAGAAGGCCAGCGTCCCGGGCCCGGACAGCGGGTTGAGATCCTGCACCAGCCGGTGGAAGCGGGCCAGGCAAGAAGGCCTGTCCGGCCCCCACAGGTGCAGGGGGATCGTGATCTGCCGCTGGCCGGCTCGCACTCCACGGACCACCGAGCCGTCGAAGGCAGGGGACTGGTCAGTGAAGTACGTGTACTCCGGCAGTCCGGTGCCCGCCACGCCAGGCATGACGAAGGCACCGGACTGCGGGTCGTCGAAATCGGACAGCGACGTGACCCGCCCCGAGGAGGACGTCCAGGTCACCGTGGTGGCCCGGACGTCCGGAACCCCGGGTCCGGTCGGAAGGGTGTTCGAGCCGCCGACGAGCAGGGCCACGGCTCACCTCCCCAGGAGTTCCGCCCTGTACAGGGCTTCCGCCACCTGCTTCTCGCCGGTGGGCTGCGGAGGGTTATTCACCGTGATGTGGTGGCCGCCTGCCTGGTCGCGCTTCACCTTCTCGGCAAGCGTGATCATGGCGTCCCACTGCTGTGGGTTGAGGATCGCCTCGGGGACCCCCGTCTCGTTGACCACCGGCGTGATCCCCGGTGGCAGCCATCCACCGTTGTCGTATCCGCCGGGGCGGTTGTACGCCTTCGAGAGCGAGCCGTACGCCGCGAGGGCGTACCGCATGGAGGAGTACACGTTGGCGAGCGGGTCGATCGAGGTTCCGTAGAGGAACGGGCCCTTGTTCCTGAAGCGCCCCGCGTAGGCCCGGAAGGTGGGTCCGATGACCTGCATGAGGCCGACGCTCGGGTGTCCCGCGTGCCAGTTGCTGTCCCACTTGTTGACGGCCCTCGGGTTGCCGCCGCTCTCCTGGTTCATCCGGCGCAAGGTCGTCTGCACCAGGGAGGACGGCTGGCCCACCAGGCTCAGGGCCTGCTGGACCACCCCTGCCCACCGCTGGACGCCCGAGCCGGGCGTGTTCAGCGCGCTGCCACCACTGGTGAGGTACGGCATCGGGTCCACCGGCTTGCCGTTGACCCGGGCCTCCAGGTGGAGGTGCGGGCCCGTGGTGTTGCCGGTGGCCCCCACGCGTCCGATCAGTGAGCCGGCCGCAACGGTCTGCTTGGCCTTCGCCACGATCTCGGACATGTGGGCGTACAGCGACGTGAGGCCGCCGCCGTGGTCCACGGTGAGGTGGTTGCCGTACGGACCGGATCGGCTGACCGAGGAGACCCGGCCAGCAGCCACGGCCTTGATGGCCGTACCGACGGCCGCCGGGATGTCCAGGCCCGTGTGGTACCCGGAGGACCACATGTGGCCCTTGACCCCGAACTTCGTGCCGTAGGCGGCGTTGACGGGCTTGATCCAGGAGCCTCCGCCCCCGACCTCCGCCTCATTGCCCCGGATGAAGTCGACGATCTTGTCCGCCAGCACCACCGGGATGTTGCCGACGAGCTTGGACCAGATCTGGTTCTTCGTGTCGACCGTCAGCGAGCTGACCCCGAGCAGGGCCTTCAAGGCCTTCTCGGCCAGGTCGGCGACGCCGCCCCGTGCCCAGTCGGCACCCTTGGCGACGGCCCCCTTCACAGCGTTCGTGACGGGGTTGTCAGTGATCGTGTCCCAGATGCCACCGCCCCAGAAGGCGCGATGCGGGAGAGCACTGCTCAGCAGGGCCTGGACACCCGCGACGCCGCCCTGGCGGGCCGCCGCGTTGAGGGCGTGGATGCCCTCTCGGCCGACGGCCTGAGTGACCTCGGGCCGCATGATGGCCTCGCCTCCGGAGAGGTCGAGCACGCCTCCCGTGGGGGAGACGAAGCGGTGAACGTCCCGGCCCGGTGTGTAGCCCGGCAGGATGCCGCCGCTTGCGAAGCCCTTGGGGAGCTTCATCTCGTCGATCTTGCCGATGCCCGGGAGCTTGGCCGCCGTGTTGTTCCAGACCTTCCGCAGGCCTTCGTTGAAGACCGTCTGGATCAGGAACTTTACGGGCTTCTTGGCAACGTCCTGGAGCTTGTCCCAGGCCGTCTTGACCCCGCTGACCGCCTTCGAGAAGAAGTCGACCACCGCGTCCTTGAAGTCCCGGACCTTGCCCTCGATGGTCTTGCGCATCGAGGTGACGGTCCCGGAGACGCCGGACCAGAGACTGTTCCACTTCTCGCTGGCCCAGCGCTTGGCGTCGTTGAACCGGTCCCGGATTCCCCGGGCGAAGCCCGTCACCTTCTCGGCCACGGTCTGGGCAGCTGAGATGGCCCGCCCGATCGTGTTCTCCCAGACGGCGTTCCAGATCGACTTGATCCACCGCTTGCCCGTCTCGAACCAGTCGCGGATCTTCTTGATCAAGTCCGGGATGATCGAGTGGCCGACGAGCTTGTCGTAGAGCCACTGGAACTTGTCGGCGATCCACTCGGTGACGTGCTTGACCGCGTCGATGAAGGGCTGGAGCTTGCGCCCCATGTCCTTCACGAAGTCGATCAGGCCCTGGATGGCCGGGAGGACGGTCTCCTTGATCGCCCAGACTGCCAGCTTCACCAGCAGGTCGACGAGCTGGAGGATCGGCGGGAGCAGGGGCAGGATCGCCGGGAGCAGCACCAGGAGGAGTTGCGTGCCCAGCATGAGAATCTGCGGCAGCAGCGGCGCGATGGCGAGCAGCAGCTCGCCCAGGGACTGGGCGACGCTGAGCAGGGGCGGGATCAGCTCCGGGATGACCGGGAGCAACTGCTCCAGAATCGCGAGGAACTGAGTCGCTGCCTTCTCGGCGACCGCCACGAGGATGTCGCCGACGATCCCCAGGATCGGAGTCAGGACCTTGCTCAGTACGTCGGCCAGGATGACCACGACCGGGGCCAGGGCCTCGATCAGTCGGCCCACCACCTGGACGATGGGCTTCAGCGGCTCCAGCGCCAGGGCGACCAGGTCACCGATCACGGGGATCAGGGGCGCGACGGCCTCCAGGACCTGGCCGAGGACCTGGGCGACGACTACGAGGATCGGGCCCAGGGCGTCCATCACGGGTGCCAGGGCGTTGCCCAGTGCCACCACGACCGTCTCGATCGGGGGGCCGAGCTGCTCGAAGATCTGCCCGATGAACTTCAGGGCCGTACCGAGGAGCGGCGCCACCTGCTGGGCGAGCGTCCCCATCACGGAGAAGAGCGCCTTCAGTCCGGCCTGGACCTCGGGGCTTGAGGTGATCTCCGAGATGGCCCCGGTGATCTCCTTCAGCATCCCGATGGTGCCGCCGCCGGTGCCCTCCCCGGCCATGAAGATGTCGCCGAGGATGGAGAAGACGTTCCCCGCGACGTCCATCAGGTCGCCGAGCAGGGTGACCGCTTGGTCGATGGCCTGCTCCATGGCGCCCGACTCGAACGCCTTGGTGAGCTTGTCGAAGACGCCGTCCGCTGCGCTGGCCGCGCCCTCCGTGATGCGCTGGAGAGCGGGCTGAGCCGCAACAGCCACCTGGCCGAAGGCGGTGACCATCTGGCCCGGGATGCGGCTCAGCGGTGACAGGGACTTGGTGGCCCCGTCGAAGATCTGCTTGAGCATCCCGGTCTTGGCCAGGTTGTTCACCGCGTCCAGGGCGCCCTTGGCCATCCGGTTCAGGACGCCCGCAGTGCCCTCCAGGCCACCCCGCAGGATCGGGATGACCCGGGAGCCCACATCCGTGAGCCGGCCGCCCAGCCCGGCGAGCAGACGGTCCTGAACCCCGAGCTGCATGGAGTCCCAGGAGGGCTTCAGTCCCTTGACCGCGTTGACGAACGACTGGGCGTTCGGGCTGAGCTTGGCGAAGTTCTCCGTGAGCTTGGCCGTCTGCTCCGCCGACTTGGCCTGAGCGTCTGCCAGGGCCCGGGAGGCGTCGGCCACCGCACGCTGTGCGTCGGCGACCTGACGGGCTCCGTCGGCCTGCGCCTTGGCCACCGCGGCCTCTGCGTCCTTGACGCCTCGGGCCTTGTCGGCGACGTTCTGGTTGGCCTGAGCGAGCCGCTCCTTGGCCGCCTTGACCTGGTCGGTGCCTTCGATACCGGCCTTGTTGGCGGCAGCGGTGTCCTTGCGGAGCCGCTCGGTCTCGACCCGCTGCTCCTTCAGCCCATGCTGGGCCTCCTGGAGCCGCAGGCGGGCCTGTTCGCGGTCCAGCTCGCTCGACCTGGGATCCCGGAGGACCTTGTCCAGCTCCTCCTGGGCCTCCTTGACCCGGAGGATCGCCTCCTGCTCGTCGAGCTTGGAGCCTTCGAGCTGGAGGTTGAGGTCCTGAAGGGCCCGGCGGCCCTCCTCGTACGCCTCGGTCAGGTCCTGCTGGGCCCGCTTGGCGTCCTCCTGAGCCTCGGCCAGGTCACGATGAGCGTCGGCTACTTGGCGCTGGGCCTGGGCGACCTGCTCGGCCGCCTGGCGCTGGGCGTCTCCCACGGCCCTCTGGGCGTCTGCCAGGGACTGCTGGGCCTGCTCGACCTGGCGGGTCGCGGAAGCCGCTCCAGAAGCCCCGGAGGCCGCCGGATTGAACGCCTCCTTGAAGGCGTCCCCGAGCCCGGCGGTGCCGAGCTTGATGGCCCCGATGGCGGAGCCGAGGGCAGCTACGGCCGGAACGGCCACGGCAGCCGCCGGAGCGATGGCGGCCACCACGTTGACGACCGCACCGATCAGGGGAGCGGCAGAGCCGAGCATGGCGAGCCGGGAGCCGAGGTTCGCCACGGCGCCGAAGGCTGAGCCGGCCGCCGAGGTGATGCGGCCGATCGTGCTGGCCGCTCCTTGGTTGACGTCGACCTGGATGTTCGCCCTGCGGTCCTGAGCGAGCCGGGCCAGGCGGGCCTGGGCCTCCCGATCGCCCTGGAGGTTGACGTTGACGTTGACCTGCTGGTCCCGCAGCAGAGCGGCGAGCTGGGCACGGTACTGCGCCTGGGCCGTCCGTTCGAGCTGGACCAGGACCGGCAGGGTCACCGGACGGGTCAGGTTCGCCACGTCAGCCCGGAAGCGGGCGAGCGAGGGGCGGTCGATCTCGATCGGGACGGCCACCGACGTGACTCCGGTGGCCCGGAGGCGCTGGGACAGCTCCTGTCCGAAGCGGCTGACGTCCGGGGAGACCCGGAGGGAGACAGTGCCGACAGGAGTGGTCACGACCGCCCCCTATTCAGTTGGTGGCCGTGCTTCCTGTGGAGGCAGGCTGCGGGGGACCTGGCCCGGTGCTGCGGTACCGCTGATCTGTCCGGGCGCCTGCTGGCCCTCCAGGGCGCCGCTCTGGACGAGTTCGAGGTAGTCCTCAGCCCTGGCGTTGGCCTCGACCTGCTCGCGCGTCTCCCGCTCCTCCCTTTCGGGACGCGGGTACGGGGTCATCTGTGGGGGCTGCTTGTTCGTGACGCCGACGTAAGAGACCCCGTACTGGGCCTGGAGCATGTCGGCGATGAAGGCGAGGAGGTACGTCTCGTCGCCCCACCGCTGGCCGTCCGCGATGCCACGGAGCCGCGCCTTGTACAGCGAATGCGAGGGCAGGCCGTCGATCAGGACCTTCAGCCGCCGGACGGTCATCTCGCCCCGGTAGAACTTGAGGAGGTCGCCTTCCGCGCCGTACTCGGCGATTAGCGACGCTTCGAGCGCGTCCGAGTACTCCGCGACGTGCGCGCGGAAGCCCGCCGTTCCCCCCGGTTCAGCCCCGCCTTCGAGGTCTCGTTGACGATCTCCACAACCCGTTCCATGGCGGGACGCATGACGTAGCGGGGTTCGTCCAGGAAGGACTGGGCCAGGTCGGTGTCACCGCCGAAGACGTCCATGGCCCACCCGGCCAGGTCGCCCTGGGTGAGCGACAGCTCGGAGCGGGTCGGCCACAGGTCCGGGTGGGGGATCTCGTAGACGGTGCCCGTGGCGCCACGGAAGCGGTACGGCTTCCGGGTGGCCTCGCGCTTGGCGAGGTCGGCACCGCTGAAGTCGTCGTCCAGGTCGAGGTCGTCGACCTCGTCCTCCGGAGCGTCGAACTCCTCCGGCTCGTCGTACTCGTACTCGTCGTCCCGGTACTCGGGCATGGGTGACTCCAAGAAGGGTGGGTGTGGTTCGTCGTGCAGGGTGAGCGGAGCCGCTCAGATCACGGGGTCACGACCGGGACCACGAGGCCGCCGATCTTGTAGTGGACGGAGGTGCCGTCCGAGGCGGTCAGCGCCGTGAAGGTCATCTGGTAGGAGACCAGGGTGTCGCCCTTGTAGACCTTGTTGCCGCGCTCGGTGACCTCGCAGCGCGGGATGATGATCCGCGTGTGGAAGTCGCCGTCCACGATGTCCAGGCCCAGGGCGCGGACGTCCGGCTCGGTGTTCTGACCGGTGGAGAACGAGGTGTACGCCGCGTCTCCGGTGCCCGTGGTGGTCATGTCGTCCAGCGCCACCGAGTGGTACAGGCTGATGACGTGCGGGTTGCTGGTCTGGATGAACGTGAGCTGGAACGTGGTGGTCTTGGACGTGAGCTGGGTCCGCACGGGGGCGTCGTAGCCCCACGCCTTGAACTCGGCTCGGGCCTGGTCCGTCGCTTCGGTGAGGCCGTCCTCGGAGACCTTGCCGAGGTTGAACCACTCGTCCGCGTCCCAGGCAGACGTCAGGTCGGTGGGCACGGTGGCACCGACGGCACCGATGTACGCCTTGCCCGCGTATCCGACCCGGACGCCGTCACTGGTGTCAGCCATGATGGGTCCCTCCTTCAGGGGGTGATGGTCCGGGTCAGGCCCGGGAGAGAGTCGGTCACGCGGGGCGCACGAGGAGCCCAGCGGTGAAGCCGATGCGGTAGACGGATGGGTTGTCCTCCGGGCGTCTACCGGGCCCGGAGATCTCGGCGGTGTGCGTGCACAGGCCGCCGTCGCGCTGGTCTCCCGCCATGTCCGCCACGGCCGCACGGGCCTGGTTGGCCGTAGAGCGGGCGGAGGTCAGGGAGTTGGCCCAGACGTCGATGTCGACCATCGGTTCGTCCAGAGACCTGCGGAAGCGCCAGGAGCCGCCGATCCGCATCACGCGGATCACGGGCTTGCCCTGGATCAGTTCGTCGAACTGGGCATCCTCCGGCAGCACGGTGCACAGGTGCGCCTCGGTGCCGAAGAACTCGGCGAGGAAGTTCCTGGCCATCAGCTCCGCATCCGGGAAGACCTGCACGTCGCTGAGGGCCACGGCGACCTCCTAGGCGGAAGGGGCCTTGTCCTCGGCGGCCTTGCGGGACTGCTCGGTCTTGGCGGGCTTGGACTCGGCCTTGGCGGCCGGCTGCGGGGTCGCTCCGTCCACGCGGCGTACGAAGCCGTCCCGGACGCGGGTGTCGGCCTCCTGCTCGGAGCAGGCGTACACCTCGCCCACCTCGTGGGGGTTGCCCTGCCAGTCCTTGTGGGGGAAGGAGACCTTCACCTGGACGGACATGTCGTTCCTCTCGTCATGACGTGCCGCCGCTCTTGACCATGGAGTCGAGCGTCCGGCCGAAGATGTGCTGGCCCTCCATGTGCCGGGTGCCGTACTCCAGGTGGGCCGCGTAGTCGACGTCCGAGACGATCTCCGCCCCGTCGCCGTCCTCGCGGACCTCGATCGAGTCCCGGTACCGCCCGGTGTCCACGGGGGCGATGGAGCGGGCGAAGTCCCGCCCGCGCTCTGCGGTGTCCTGGACGGCCTGCTGGACCGTCTCGTGCCGCGTCAGGGCCTTGATGGCCGCCTGGTCGATCTGGATGCTGGTGATGCCGTCCACGGCTCACCCCTGGATGCGTACGGCGGTGAGCTGGAGGTGGTCCAGCGCTGCCAGGCCCAGCCAGGGGAGTGGGTCTCCGGTGACCTCCAGGGTCATGCCGCGCCACTCCAGCCGGTCCCTGGGGCCCACCGCAGTGCCAGGAGGGAGCCTGACCAGGTAGGTCGTCGCGACCTGATCCCGGTTGTCGCGGTTCTCCGAGGAGGCCGCGGGCTCCACTTGGCCCTGGATGGTTGTCCGCTCAGCGCTGGACCAGTCGGTGTTGCTGTTCCCCTCCGCGTCGAAGCCCTCGGGGGCCTTCACCACGGTCACCGTGTGAGGAGCGAGGAGGAGCGCCACGGCACCCCCTCAGCGCGTGCGAGGACGGACGGGCAGGAGCCCTTGAGCCCGCAGCGCCCCGATGGCGTTCTCCGAGTACCTTGGCGTCCTGCCGGAGCCTCCGGAGCCGAAGGAACGGGCGATGCTCAGGCCGCCCTGCGACATGGACGAGACGTTGGCGTTGGCCCCCGTCTCGTCCCCTGTCGTCATCAGGTACTGGGCCTGGTGGATCGTCGCCTTCGTGAGGGCGTCGGCGACCTGGACGGACAACGGGTCGCCATCGGCGTCGACCTCGTACACGGCGAACCGGATCAGCTCGTCGATCTGGTCCGAGGCTGTGTCGAGCAGCCTTCGGGCGTGAGCTGGCGGGCTGTCGGGGTCCAGGAACGCGGCGAACTCTGCTTCCGTCGCGTACGCCATCGGGGGCCTACTGGACCTTGATGTTGCGGAACACGGCCGCCGCCTTGGTGGCCTTCAGGACCACGGCGATCGGGCCCATCTCGACCTCGCCCTTCTTCACGGCACCGGCGGTGGTGAAGTCCGGGAGGTAGGTGGAGACGATCTGACCGCCGACGGTGGTGACGCCGTGGAAGCCGTCCAGGCCCATGCGGACCGCGTACAGGTCGGTCAGGCCCGACACCGCGCTGTCTCCCGACTGCGTCACGGTGACGCCCGGCGAGGTACCGCCGGTGAGCCCAGCACTCGACGCGGTGACGGTCACCGGCGCGTCCGCCGGGTCCCCGGTGAAGGTGAGGGTATTCACGGCCGAGCCGGTGACGGTCGCGTTGCCCGAGCCCACGTTGGAAAGGCCGGTAATGGCCGACTGCACGGTGGAGGCCGAGGCGTTGTAGGCGATGCCCGAGGTCGTCTGAGTGTTCCCGGCGATGGTCACGCTGACGGTGTACGTACCGCCGGTGGGGGAGCCGGTGACCTCCAGGGTCCAGGTCGAGCTGTCGGGGTCCCGCGTCTCGATCGGGATGATCGGGGACGAGGAGCCCGCCTTGTCGCCCGGGTCGACGAACACGATGTCGCCGTACGACTCGCGGACGATCGGACGACCACCGGGGCCCATCAGACCCTCCACCGGGTTCCGGGTGTAGACACCAGCCCGACGGGCCAGGGCGCGCACGCGGGCCAGAGCCTTGGTGTTGCCCAGGACCATGGTCGGGGTGCCGTCGAGCAGCGACAGCCACTCGTCGAGCGCGTCCAGGGCGACCTGGGCCGAGGCCGGATTGGTGTCGAAGTCGGACCAGTCGGTGACCTCGGTGGGCCGGAACTCCGTGCTGGAGCCCGAGAGGGCCTTGTTCAGACCATCGAAGCCGTTGGCGGCGTCCGCGTCCGTGCCGTCAACGACGTCACCGTTGATGACGGCGTCCTGGAAGCGCGTCTTGGTCGCCTTGATCTTCTGGGCCATGTTCAGCGCCACGGCACCGGACGCAGCCGGACCGATCTTTGCGATGACGCGGTCCACCTCGAAGCTGCCACCGAGGACGGCCAGGTCGACGCTGTACCGCTGGCTCTGGACCTCGCTGGGCGTGTACTCGGTGTTGAGCGCACGGAAGGTCGCGGTGGGCTGGGTGACGAGCCGGCGGTAGCCGTACGTCAGGGTCGCACCGCCACCGGCGGGGTTCACCACGTCGTCGAAGGTGAGCGCGTCCAGGACGGCGCTCTCCTTGCGGAACTCGTCGATGACCTGGACGTCGATGTCGTCCGTGGCGTTGTTCTTCGCCTCGTTCAGGGTGACGGGCATGGGCTTCTTCCTTCAGATCAGTTGCCGCGCAGCCGTGCAGCCACGGCGTCGGCCAAGTTGGTGGGTTTGCGGGCTCCTTCGCCTCGCCCCGCCAACTCCGTCCCACTGCGCGCGGGAGGGGCCGGGGCCGTAGCGGACTTGAGCTTGGGGTTGGACTCCACTGCCGACTTGATCGCGTCGCCGACCTTGGTGGCGAAGTCGTCCGCTTCGGGGTCCAGGTCGTCGACCTGCTTCAGGAAGCCCCGGCTGTCGAGCAGGGCCTCAGGGTCGGCGCTGTGCTTGGAGGCGGCCCGGTACACGGCAAGCTCCACGGCGCTCTGCCGCGCCTTCGTCTGGCTCGCGGTGAGCTGCTGGGCGAGCTTGTCCGGGTCGGCCTTGCCGTCGTCCAGCTCGATGCCTGCCTTCTCGGCGAGCTTGGCGAGCAGGGCGGCCTGCCGCTGGAGTTCGGAGTTGGTGCTCTTCGAGCGGTCCTCGTGCTTGCGGGCCTGGGCCTTCCACTTCTCGGCCTCGGCCTGCCAGTTCGTCTCGCCACCCTTGTTGCCCTTGTCGTCCTTGCCGGACTCGGGCTGGGTGGTGCCTTCCGAGGGCATCGTGCCCTCAGGGCTGGTGGTGCTCTCCCCGCCCGTGGCGGGCTCTGCGGGGGTCGTCATGCTCGTGCTCCCTTGTCGGGTGGTGGTGCCCATGCGGGCTCAACGGGTCTGGCGACTCGCTGACGAATCGGGGGGCAGGGGCGGTACGTTGCGCGCATGTCGAAGACCGTCTGGATGACAGCCAAGGGCGACCGGTACCACGCCCGGGAGGACTGCCGTGCGCTGGTGAGCGGCCAGCAGGGCAGCGACGTGCAGGGGTACGAGGTGCAACCTGTGGAGCAGATTTCGGAGGACGAGGCGCGGCTCCGTGGGCGGATCGCCTGCTTGACCTGTGGTAGCCCGATCTAGGCGGCATCCTCGGTGTCTGCCGGTGGGGCGGCCGGCTCCGGCTGTGCCAGCTCCGACTTGATACGCGCGACCTCTTCGAGGACCTGCTCCTCGCGCCAGTCGGGGTTGAGCCGACGGACCTTCTCGAAGGTGGAGATGGCCCCCGCGCGGTTCAGCAGTTCGAGCTGCTCAGCTGTCTCGCCCGGGTCCGGGGTGACCAGGTCGGGGAACTCGACGTGCGGCTGCACCGGGATGACCTGAGTACCGAAAACGGCCCGGTCGATCTCCAGCAGTACCCCGAAAAGGTGCACCAGGGCGGGTCGCCAGTAGCTGGCCTTGTTCGCCCTGGTGGTGAGCGACTGTCGTTCCCGGGCCGCGATCTCCGTTGCTGTGGGGTTGCCGCCGCCCTCGCTCGTGACCCCGAAGGTCTGGAGGCTGTACCCGGCCCCGAGGATGATCCGCTCGGCCAGGTCGGCACAGAGCGCGCGGTGCTCCTCCGTGCGGATGTTGAACTGCACCTGCTCGATGACCGAGCCCCTGTCCTCACCGGGGGCAAGGTTCAGCGGGGCGAACAGCTCACGGTCGATGTCGAAGTACCCGCCCTGGCCCTTGCCGAGGTTGTCGAGTACCTCCGTGCCGACCAGCAGCCGGGCCTTGCCCGTGCGGAGGTCGCGCATCCAGTCGCTGTACGCCTCGTCCAGCGCGTCCATCAGCGCTTCGACACCGGAGAAGTCCGAGCGGCCGAGGTGCGCGGCTGCGGGCAGGTGGCGCCAGAGCTTGTTCGGCTTGAGGTTCGGCACGTACTGCGCGGTGAGCTTGAGCGTGCCCGTGGGGACGCCGTCACCGTCGACCACCAGGTCCGCGAGACCAGCCGTCTCCGGGAAGTCCGTCAGGGCCATCTGGGTGCCCAGCTCGTTCTGGGAGCCGACCCACACGGAGTGCCGGATCCAGCCGGGCTCGTGGCGCTCAAGCTGGCGTACGACCGTGTTCGCGTCCTCGCGGATCACATTCCAGAACGTGACGGCGCTCAGCCGGCCCCACTTCCACTCCGGAATCGCGATGTCCGGGGAGGCCGCGACCAGCCAGGGCTTGTCCTGGACGCTCTGGTCCCAGACCACCCGCAGGTACACCCCTCCCAGGGCGGCGCAGATCTCGGCGGCTTCACGCAGGACTGCGTACGTGGTGTCGTCGGCGAGCTGGTCCAGGCGCTCCTGCGTCGCCTCGTCCTCCGCCGTGAGGTTCAGCGGTGCCCCGAACAGCAGGTTGGCGCTGGTGGCGGCGATGGCCCCCGCGAGCGGGACGTGGAGTTTGGAGGGCCGTTCTCCGATGGGGGTGGGCTGTCCCCAGAACCATCGACCCAGACGGGCCAGGAAGCCCTTCCGTCGAACGGCGGGCCTGTCGTTGGGCGCGTTCAGGTACGCGTCCGCCAAACCTTCCGGAGTCCCGGCGTACCAGGCGCTCCAGATCCCCTGCTGGGCGAAGACATCGGCGAGTTCCGGAGGAGGCCATGCGGTAGCCATCTCAGACCCCCCTTATGCGGCTCGTTCGTCCTCGCGGTCTCCCTGCGAGAGCGGGATGTTGATCTGGGGGCGCCAGATGTGCTGTGTGGTCTTGATGGCGTAGCGCAGCGCGTCCACGCCGTGGTCGTTCTGCTTCAGGGGCGCGTCCTCGCCCTTCTCGGTGGCCCGGGGGTCCCACACGTAGCCGTCGATCTCCTTCAGCAGTTCCTTGCACGAGCTGTGGATGCGGAGCTTGTCGGCAGCGAAGAGGGCCATCAGGATGCGGATGCCGCTCAGGACCTTGTTGTGAGCCGGCCGGGGGCTCAGGCCGTCCTGCCGGAGCTGAGCGTGGAACGAGGCCGCGGAAGGGTCCACTGCCACGATGTCCGGCCGTATACCGCGCTCTCGGGTACCGGGAGGGCTCACGGTGCTCAGCCAGGCCCGCAGGCGCTCAGAGGCCTCCACGTCAGTGATCTGGCGCTGGGCCTTGCGCCCGTCGTACCGCCACTCCGCAGCCGCGTAGAGGCATCCGTCGTTGCCGAAGCCCACCAGGACCGCATGGGTCGGGTTCGAAGTGCCGTAGTCGACACCAAGGGACAGCCACCGCGTGATCGGCGGAAGGATGTCCACGACGTGCCGGGCCCGGTCGAACATGTCGAAGACCGCGCCCTCTGCCGCGCACCACTCTCCGAGGATGAACCGCCTGTAGAACAGGCCGGAGTACATCCGCTTCGTCTCTTCGACATAGTCCGCCGTCAGATGGATGTTGTCGTCCAGCTCGAAGGAGAAGACCCTCATCGACCGCCGGATGTCGGGGTCGTCGATGAACTTCTCGCGGAGCCAGTGCGTCGGCGCGTCCGGGTTGGTCGTGGCGAAGATGCGGGCTCCAGGGGCCCTCATGCGGGTCCGGAGCATGTCCCAGAAGGTCTCCGGGAGGAGCGTGGCCTCGTCGACATAGGCGCCGACGCAGGTCATGCCTCGGATCTTGTTCTCGCTCTTGACGTCGTTCGCGCCGATGACGTGGACCAGGCGTCCGAAGATCCGGGCTGTGGGGGCTCCCGGGTTGTAGTCGACTTGGAGGGCGAGGTCCTCGAAGATCTCCGGGTTCATGAGCGGCTGGAGAGCGTTGCGGTATACGGAGTCCCGCGTCTTGCCGATCATCACTAGCTCGCCGGACGTGGAGGCGCTCTCCACGAACGTCAGCCAGGCCCACAAGGAGGCGATGGTCTTGCCCGAGGAGACCGCGCCCTCCCAGAGGTTGATCCTCCGGTTGGCCGCCGCGATGCTCAGGATCTGCTTGGGGGAGAAGCGCTCCAGGAGGAACTGCGTGCTACGAGCCGTACTCGTCGGCATCGTCGCCCCCAAGCTCACGGGCAGCAGCCGTCATGGCCTCCCCGAGGGTCGCGAGGAGTCCCCTAGCGTTCTCCCGCCCCTCGTCCCCGGCGTCGACCTGGGCGAGCTTCAGGGCGCTCGTCAGGGCACTGGAGGCGGCCAGGGTCAGGTCCTTGGTCTCCTTGGCCGGGGGCTGCTGGAGCCACTCGGCCACGCTCTCGCCGGTGTGGCTGAAGCCATGCACCAGGTACCGGGTCTGGGCCCTCTCGATGGTCCGCTCCGCCAGGTCCAGAAGCTGTTCCTGGATCCGCTGACGTCGGTCCTTCAGATCGACCTGACGGGCCTCGGCGGCGGCCCTGGTGGCCTCCCGGTCGAAGGACAGTCCGAGGCGCCTCGCGTGGTTCGTGATCGTGCCGACGGACCATCCCATCTGACGGGCGATCTCGTTCCTGCTGACGCCGTCGGCGTGGAGCTGACGGAGCTGCTCCTCGTCCTCTGCGGAGAAGGTTCGGGCCACGGCCGGCTCACCCCCTCACGCGCGTGTGGTGACGGGTGACTGGTCAGACACTGAGGGCTACCGAAGGGGCGACTCTCCAACTATCCTTGGAGTTGCTGTCCAACACCGGAACCCATCGGGGGGATGCGAACCAAGAAGAGCCAGGCATGTACCGCACATGCCGGGATCTTGGTCGCTGTGTTGGGCGGCGTTCGGGGTCCCGGAGAAAGGGACCTTCCGCAGTGCAAACCTTTAACGCGGCTCTTGGTGCAGCCGCCGCAGCCCTCGCGCTCGGAGCCGAGGTCTTCCGCTTCCTTCGTGACCGCAGGGACCAGAGGCGTTCCCAGGCGTCCGAGGGGGCCGAGGACGAGAGCTGAGTGAGCCGGCCGTCTGGCGCTCCGGGGAGGGGCGTCAGACGGCCGTCAACAGCTCACGGGAAGATCACAGTCCGGTCCTGTGTGTAGAACCCATGGATGTCTCGTGCATACTCTGTGCCGCCCGGCTCTCCGTGCACGATCAGGCTGCCAGTCGGGGCTTTGAGGAGTCAGCGGTGGAGAACACGTCGCCCCTTCCCCCGAATGTCCCCCAGCGTCCGTCCGGCGCTCCTACGGTGCACGTGGCGGCTGACTCGCCGGAGAGGCCGGACGGCTGGCGGGATGAATACGAGGACGACCCGGAGTACCAGCGCATCCTGGCGAGGATGGAGACTCCGTGGTGGAAGCGGCCGTTGGCCCTTTGGGGCGGCGTCGTCGCCATCGCCGTCGCTTCGTTCTTCCTGGGCTTCAGCTCCGGCAACAGCGGAGGGTCGGACAACAACCTGACCGCTGCCGAGAAGGGGAAGTCTGACGCCCAGGCGATAGTTCAAAACCACACTGCGCGTGGGGACGTGTCGATCACCGACACCTCGCCGGAGTTGGCGTGTGGCGTGGCGGAGAAGGGCGTCGGGTTCATTCGCTTCTACACCGCCGATCAGGAGCAGGAGTACTTGATTGCCTGCGAGCAGGAGTTCGCGGCTCTCACTCGCCAGTAGCAGGCCGGGTGAGTGGGAGCGGGGACTCAGGCAGCAGGGACCAGCACGCGCTTGGCCTTGGCCCGGGTGGCCATCTCGGCCCTCGCGACGTCGAGATGACGGAAGAGCTTCTGGCCTCGGTGATCGAGGCCCTCGACTTTCAGGTGGCCTCGGCGGGCCCACGAGTAGACCGTCACGACGCTGACGCCCGTCAGCTCGGCAGCCTCTCGGGCCGTCAGCCAGATTTCGTCCTCCACTGAAGCCCTCCCGAGCATGCGAAAGGCCCCGGTCCGCCAATGGCGTCGGGGCCTGCATGAGGACGTACGTGTCCTGCTGCGTTCGATTATGCGGTCGTTCGTTAGGGAAAGCAAGTACCGTTTCTGGCAGGCGTCATGACGGGCTTTCGGTCTCCTCAGCCGCCGCCTCCGAGGGGCCCGACTGGCCCAGGAACATCTGGAGTTCATTGATCCGCTCGTAGTCCTCCTGGTCCAGTCCATGAGCTTCGTCCTCCGCGAGAAGCGAATCCAGTTCGCGGCGTGCTCGCTCGCACTTGTCCCGCTCGATCTCCCGCTCGATGACCTCGGCCATGTTTCGCCTTTCCGGGGCGTCCGAGCCCCGAACGAAGAGGCCCAGGATCTTGAGGGCTTCGGACAGCAGGAGGCTGGTCTCCAGCTTGTATTCCGGCCATGGGGGTAGTCCGTACCAGGGTTTGATCTGGCTGAGCAGCCACGTGACACGAAAACGGGTGTCCTTGTGCTCATCCGGTAGCAGCATGACCGCGCTGTTGGCCGTGGTGACCAGCATCTCGCGCTCTCGGTTCCAGGCCGCCCGGGTCTCCTTCGTGCCCATCCCCTGGAATGTCTGGATCTCTAGGTGCACCTTGAGCTGAGTGAGGGCGTCGAAGCCGCGCTGGGCGTTCGCCTTGGCCTGGACGAGTTCGGCGGCCCTGTTGCTGCTCCGGGTCTGGAGCCACGACCCGAGGATGGTGAAGCCACCACCGACCAGGGCACCCAGCAGGGCTATGCCGAACTCCATCGACCAGAGCTTGTCCAAGAACTCGTTCATGCAGGTCATCATGCCGACGGGATCGACTCCGTGAGGCCGATTCCGTCAGGTCCTGTGAGTTCCGGGTGGGCTCACCAGCGACCGCGTGGCATGTCGGCGATAGCGCTTTGGATCGCCGACGCGGCGGCCTGTAACCGCCTCGCGGCTTCCATCAACCCTGCGGCTTTATCCTCCAGGCCGCCGAGCTTGTCGGCGGCGTGGGCGAGAACGTGGACGTTGTCCTCAAAGCTGCCCAACGACCGTGCAGAGTGGCTGAACAGCTCGATGGCGTCGGGACTGATGCCGAAGCCGTGGATGCGGGGATCTGCCAGCTCGTCCAGCAGGGTGTTGAGAAGGCCGGCCAGCTCCGGGGCGGTCTTGGAGAACTCGGCCAGTGCCGGACGAACCTGATCCAGGAACTCCCCTTGCGCCTCGGCGAGCATCTCGCCGAGACGGGCTTCGGTCAGCCCGGTCAGGCCCTCCAGCGCCTCGACGCTTTCCCCTTCCCGGCTGACCTTCCACTCTTCGAGGAGTTCCACCGGGTAGTCCGCGCTGCTGGCGCCGTCGATCGTGGTGTGGTGGGGAACGCACAGCAACAGCAGGTTCTTGAAGCTGTTGCGCTCCGGCACGGACCACTTGGCATCGAATCGCTTACCGCCAGGGTTGATGGCCCGGATGTGTGCGATCTCCGCGTTCAGCTTGGGCACACCGTTGACCATCGTGATGACACGGCTCGTACATCCGGGCCAGTAGCAGTAGCCCCTGCACAGGGTCATCAGCCCGGCGAGCGTGGCGTTGTCGTACTTCCTCTTGGCCATGAGCGCCCCCCTCTGCGACAGCTCCTCCGGGACTGTAGGACTTCAGGCGACGCCACACCATGGTGCCTCCGAGCCCGTCGGCGGCTCCTGCACGACCGTCAGGCGGGCGGCAGCGCCTTCAACTCCGGCTCCTTTGCCTCCACACGCTTGCGCGTCTCGCGGCAAGTCCCGTCAGAGCAGGGGAGGCCCGCGGCCTTCAGAGCGTCACGGATGTGCCCCGTCCCCGGCCGCTTCCCTCCGAGTTCGTCATAGAGCCGCCTCACGACCTCCTCCGCTTGGGGCTTCTGCGGGCTCTTCGCGGCCTCCTCCGGCTCCGGGCTGACGTGGGCCGTCACCACTTTTGGGCGGGACGTCAGAGCGGCCTTGACGGGTCCGACGGCAGGCGGCTGGAACGCCGGGGGCCACTTGGTCATGGCGGGCTTCCACGGAGGAGTGCTGGCCCGGCTGACATTCACCGTCGGCTCCGGCGTCCTCTGGATGACGACGGACTTCCCGGCACCGGCGAGGGCGTGGACCCGCCAGATCACCACGGGGGCCACCAGGCTGACGGCAGCGACCAAGGCGACCGAGGAACCGATGTGGCGAGTGGACAGCAGGTGGGCGGCCACCTGGGCGCCGCCCATCATCGCCAAAGCAGCGACCACGTCTCGGCCTTGGCCTGCCCGTACTGCGGCGATCACGTACACGTCGATCACGACGGCCAGCAGCGGCGCGACCACGGGGGCGATCCCGACCTGGCGAGCCAGCTCCCACTCGCCGGCTGCCGTCACCGCGATGCCCGCGACGAGGGCGAGCGTCAGGAGGGCCCTGTCGGTCCAGCCGACAGGAGCCGAAGACGGGGAAGGCCCCGCGTCCTTGGTGGGCGCGGGGCTCTTGCGGGGACGCACGTGCGTCAGACCTCCCCGGGCGTGCTGACGGCCTGGGCCTGCTCGGCGACCAACTGGGCGTACTCGCGGGCGCTGAGCTTCACCACCGAGCAGTATCGGCACTCGGCCGCCCACCCGGAGCCCTCCTCCCGGACCATCGTGCGCAGGTCGCACGTGGGGCAGGTGACGGGCAACAGGATCCTGACGGGCTCGATGCCGGAGACCTTCCGGAGGGTCTTCAGCAGCCCCTCCAGCTCCACCGCGAAGTCGGCCACCCACTCCTGGCGGCAGGCCCACTCGACGTGGTCCACCAGGAACTGCGTCAGGGCGCTGACGGTGTGGCTGACGGGCTTCTGACAGGTCTGCTCGGCCGCCAGGTCGGACCACGCGGAGAGGACGCCCACGACGGGCACCGGGCCCTCCTGGTCCTCACCCGTCAGCACCGCGTCAGCGCTTGGGCCGAGCAGGTTCAGCACGTCCATCCTCAAGGGGATCGGGGCCTCCTTCGAGGCCGAGACCCGCTCGCCGTTCGTACCCCGCTGTACGCGGTGCCGGGCCATCCAGGTCTGGACGACGGCCTCGGGGAGGCCGAGGAGCAGCCCGCGGATCCTGTTCCGGCACGGACGGCAGGTCCGGGGCAGGTTGCTGTTCCGTCCGCAGACGGCGCACTCGGTCATCGGGCCCTCCGCATCCGGCGGATCACCGCGACGATCAGACCCGCGACGATGCCGAGGGCGATGAGGTGGAGGGCGTAATTGACGTACTGGATCGCCTGGGTGTGGTTCGTCGGCATCGTCAGCCCTGCGCCTTCCTGTACTCGGCGACGACGTCGCTGAAGTGGTACAGGGAGTCGGGCAGGAAGCCGCCCACGCCCGGATCGAGCAGCCCCACCTCCACCGGCGGGATCAGCGGGTTGGGGATCGGCTCGTCGTCGTTGAACATCCCCATCAGCGTGCTGGCCTGCTGGTGGGTCAGCAGGGGCTCGTTGCAGAGGCCGTACCCGTGGTCGGCCATGCAGGTCCACCGCTCCCTCACGGCGGCCGTACCGAGCTGGAGGACGCGTCCGTCGCTGTCCCTGACGGGCATGATGCGGTGGTCGCGCCAGGCGTCCTCGGCGATCTCGGCGAGCCGGGTCTGGATCAAGTGGTCGAGGGTGACGGTCGGGCTGCTCATCGGTCGTTCTCCTCTTCGGCAAGGCGGTCGTACTCGGCCCAGAAGGCCTCCAGCGCGCGGTCGGCGTCCTCGCCGTGCAGCTCGATCAAGGAGCGGTCGGGCTGGTACTCGAAGACCCGGATGGGCCGGTACGTGACGGTTTCGATCACGGAGGACCCGTCGGGCCGCTCGTGGACCTGGATGTCCTCAATCTGCTCAGGGCCGTAACCCACGAAGTAGTCGTCCAGGGCGGTCATCAGGCCTCCTCGGCCGGGCTCTCCGCGATCCAGACGCCGTTGAGGCGGCGGATCAGGCGCTTTTCGCGCAGGGGGCCGATGTGCTTGGAGACGGTGCTTGCCGCGAATCCCAGCTCTGCGGCCAGGGAGTTGCTGTTCTGCGGCCGGTCGGCCACGGTCAAGTACGCCCAGATGAGGCGGGCGTGGGCCGACAGCTCCTGGTCCGTCAGTACCTCACGGACCTCCTCGGCCTCCACCGACTCGGGGGTCAGGCGGGTCATCAGGCGCCCCTCCGGATCATCGAGAAGATCTCGGCCTCGGTGGGCTCGGAGGCGATGGTGCGGAAGGAGACCGGGGCGGCCGGCTCGGCCTTCTGCCTGTTCAGCTTTCGGAGGATGGCCTCACGTCCTCGCGGGGTGACCTTCAGCGTGGTGTGCCAGCAGTCCTCGCAGTTGCGGTGAGGGTTGAGGCCCTCGCTGAGAGAGAGGTAGTCCGTCTTCGACGCGTACGGGCTGTACTGGACGGCTCCGCACTCCGCCTGGGTGACAAAGACCCAGCCCCACTCGTGAACGAGCTTGTTGCGCAGCTCGGTCTCGGTGATGCCCCTCCCCTGCTGCTTCAGGATCTTGACCGTGTCCCGGAGGGTTCGGTCTATCCCGTTGTCGATCAGACGGTCGTAGACCTCGATCTTCGGGGCCGCCGCCTCCAGGGCCGCAGTGGCCTGCTCCAGCTCCCGGGCCTGAGCGGCGGCCAGCTCCAGCGCCTCGGCGAAGGACCGGGGGATCTGGAAGGTGGTCTGCTGCTCCTCCACGTCCAGGAGATAGGTCCGGATCGCCTTGGACACCTTGGACTTGGTGAGGAGCTGGCCGACGTTGAGGACGGCCTTGCGGGTGAAGAGGGCGAGGGACCGGGCCATCGGGCTCAGCCCCAGATTTGCGGGTCCCCCGAAGGGACTCGCAAATTCGGTCAGCTCCGCGCCCTTGAGGACACGGTATCCGCGCTCCTCCAGCTCCGTTCGGTGGTCCTCGACGACGCTCTTGATCGTCTCGACCGGCACCTCGAAGTAGTTGGCCACCATGTCCGTCGTGACGTGGAAGCCGTTCGGCAGGGTGATGAGGGTCTTGACCTTGTCGAGCACGTCCGTGCGTTCGATCGTCTGGTCGCGCATCGAGCGGGACTCGGTGAGCGCCAGCTCGTTCGTGGAAGCGATGGAGGCCATCGGCATTCCTTCCAACTCAACGCTCGGAGGCCATCCCCGAGCGGGGGCCTCCAGCGGAGTCGTATCGCCTCTGGGCGATGAGATGAATATAGCGAATGCCGAGTCGAATATCCACCTCGTGGAGGATTCATTGGCCTCCTCCATTTCTCCAAGAATTCTGTGTGCGAAGGAATCCTGGAGTGAATCTGAGTGTTGGTCAATGCGCTACACGCGTGCGTATCCTGAGCCCAGACACGACGAAACCCCCGGCGGGAACCAGGGGCTCGTCAGCGGCTTTTTAAAAAGCCGGGTTGGTCCGAGAGGGTCCTACACCTCCGAGACCGGCAGTCCCCACGCCACCAAGCGAGATAGGAACCACCTTGAAGCACTTCGCCGATTCTACCGGCCAGGCCGCCTCGGGTCACGTTGACCTTGACGCCGTAAACTCCGCCCACCTCATCGATCTGACCATGCGCTCCGTCGGCCGTCCCGAGGTCCTCGTAGAGACGGCCCTCGCCTGGACCGCCATCACCCGCCCGTACGTGTCCGGGACCCGTGGGATCGCCCGCTGGACCGGGACCACCGACAAAGTCGTCCGGGAGATCTCCGGCCCCACGGGTGGCCTCTCCGCCTCCAGGTTCCTCTGGACTACGACCAGGGGCGTCTCCTCGGCTGTAGCGGAGGACCGGGACTCCATGGAGCTGAGGTACTCGGATACGCGCACTCAGAACCGCAGTACCTCTTCTAACTACCTCAAGCCCTCTGGCCCTGGGGCCCTGGCCCTGGAGGACAAGGAGGTTCTGGAGAAGATCAAGAGCAATGCGGTTCTCAGTGCGCGTATCGGCGACAGGGCCCGAGAGGTCCTGGTCAAGGGCATGAAGACCCTGGCCACCCTGACCGAGATGAACGTCCTCACGGGTCCTGGACAGATTCTGGCGATGCTCGACCCGGGCTTGGACGTCTGGGCCGAGGTGGAAGAGGGCAACGAGGTGAAGGCCGCGGTGCCCCCGCTGGGCCGCCGCGCGTGGTCCCTGGCGGTCCTGTGCGGCCTGGAGGACGTCGTCCTGTCGGTCTCGGACATCGAGGAGCTGACGGGCCTCTCCAGGCGCGGTGTCCAGGCCCTCCTGGCCCGCATGACGAAGGCCGACCCGGTTCTGGTCCAGAAGGTCCGCAAGGGCCGGACGTTCGAGTACGGGATCCACTGGGCCTCGCGCTTCCGCCGCGACGGCGACTGGTGGGACGACTGCTTCGACCGAGACCTGATCCGTAAGGCCCGTGCCGCCAAGGACCGGAAGGTCCAGGAGGCCTCGGCCCGACGGGGCACCCCGGCCGGATGGATCGCCTACCGCCTCTCCACGGCCAACCCGAGGCGTGCCGAGTACCTCGCCGACAACCCCCTCCCGGCGGACGCTGACGAGGCCTGGGGGGCCCTCGTGGAGGCCGGGGACGAGCTGGCCATGTACGAGCACCTGCGGGCCCAGGAGGCCGAGGTGGGGCCCGTCCCGAGCACCCCGGAACGATGCGTTGCTCCTACGGCAACGCATCCCCGTGTCGAGCGGCCGGCTCAGGCCTACTTGAGCGCTGGGACCCAGCGGTTCGCGGAGCAGCCTGCGGCGGTCCAGCAGGAGACCTTGGCCGCCATGCGGCGGAGGATGGCCGGGGTCAGCTCCGCCTGACGTGCGTGGATGACGTGCCAGGACGCCTCGCAGGCGTGGAGGAGGACGACGCCGCCCTCCTCCACGGCCTTGAACGCCTCGTCCAGCAGCTCAGGGAGCACGGACTTGTCAGAGCCGGGGTAGTGCAGGGGCCAGGTGTGCTTGGCGATGGACATCGGTGCCTCCAGGGGATGGTCTTCCGTCACCACCTATCGCTCGGGGGTCCGCAGTAGACAGGAACCTCTGGGCAGAAATTTCGAAAGGCTGCGATCCGGGGGGATGATGGGCGCCTTGAGCAGTGCCGACAAGGGGGGTCACAGCGGTGAGGCGAGATGACTTCGAGATCATGGCGGAGTTCCTCCGGGGCCGTCTGAGCCAGGACGAGACTCTGGCTCGCACAGTGAAAACCGGCAAGGACGAGGGCCTGATGAGGTTGCGGGACCGTGTCCTCGCCGACGTCGAGGCGAAGCGCCGGCTCTTGGACTGGGTGACGGAGCCGCCGCCGCTGCCGGAGGGCGAGGAGCTGTCTGGTTGGCGAGCACATGCTTGGGGCGTGCTCGTGGGCGTTGCCGCCGACTGGAAAGTGGATCGACGGAGTCGGGTGATCTACGAGCTGGTTGCGGCGTATGAAGGCCACGCCGACTTCCGGGACGAGTGGAAGCTGGTCGATGGCCAACCCGAGGGTGAGCCCGTCGCCCACGAGGGGTCTCGGTGAACCCTGAAACCCGCCAGGAGGCCCTGAGGCGCCACGGCCTGACGGAGAGTGCGGACGGCTACGACCTGACCCCGCAGGGCTTCCAGAGGGCTTCCAGGCGTGCTCTGACCCTCCGGGAGCAGGGGGACCGGGAGGCGGCTCGGATGCTGGCCCTGGATCCTTCCAACCCGCTCCGCTGGGAGTACGCCCGGTGCATCCAGATCGATGCGTACACCGCCGAAGTGCACCACTCAGGAATTTAAAAAGGTGAACCGGGAGTTCTGCGTCGAACGAATGCGCCCTGTACCGGAGAGGTCGCTTCCCGTCATTTCAAACGGCTAACATGCTGACGGCCACACGATGAAGGCCCACCTCTGGGGAGAGGTGGGCCTTCGAATTTAAAAATCTCTGGGGAGAGATCAATCGGGTGCTGGGACACCCGAGGTTTGGGGAAACCATGGGCGAGCTTAATGGCATTCGCACAGCAGATCTAGAGGATGAGCTGCACTATTCGCTGTGGGACGCCGTCCGAGCACTGGGATACAGCTCATACGTGGTGGCCCACCGGAAGATTCCCCGCGCCGCGAGAAAGCGTGTCCCGTGGGAGGTCTTCGGTGAGACCGGGCCTCGGGCTCGGACTCTTACCACGGCCGTCACCGAGGTCGGCCTGAAGTACCTGGTGGCGCACTCCAAGCGCGCCTCCGCCCGCGATCTGGCGGCGAAGCTCGGCATGGAGCTGGTGGTCGTCCCCACCCAGGAGTCCGAGGTCCTGCGCATCGTCACCGCGGCCTTGAAGCCGATCGAGGTCGTTGAGGAGTACAAGGTCGGCAGCTACGTGGTGGATGCCTACTGCCCTGGCCTCGGCGTGGTCATCGAGTACGACCGGCTGAGCGATCCGAGGTTCGATCGTGAGGCCGAGTTCTGGAGGCGGGTCATCATCGAGGACCAGCTCGGCTGCGCGTTCGTCACCTTCGACCCGAAGCGCCGGGACTTCAACCCCGGTGACGTCATCAATAAGATCCTGACGATGGAGCTGCCGAAGCGGGCTGAGCAGTCCGCCTAATCTCTCCAAGAAATCCTGGAGGAATTTCACGCAGTCGAGCGGAAGTTGTGCTGTCACCCGTTCGGGTGGCAGCATTTCTGTAGTTCGTCAGGCGCATTGCCGTGAGCGGCCAATGGCACTCCACGCGATGACGGCCTCGTGAAGTTCCATCCAGCGTCGGCAGCCCGGCCTGTGGGCCAAGGAGCCCGACGCGGGCAGGTGAGGAGCATCCATGCAGGACGGCAGCGCGATACGGGCCGAGGAAGCCGGCGAGTGGCTCCGGAGGGTGATGAAGGACGCGCCGGAGCGGCGCAGTGAGCTGATCATCCGCAGTGACGGGGCCATGGACACCACCTCGCGCGAGAGACTGCTGGAGATCCTTTTCGGGCCGCTCTCGTAGCAACTGCCCGCAGGACGGCCCGGGGAGGGCCTGTGAAGTTTCCAGGGTCGTGGAGGGGCTGAGATGAATCGGGGACCCATGGAGGCTGCGGCGACCGCAGATCTGCCCTTGAGCACCGATGACCGCGTAAGGCGCGAGGCGCTCTTCCGTGCCCTGGACGCTGCGGCTCAGGTGGCCGAGCCCGGACAACTCCGGGCCGTTGCGTACCTTCGGGTGTCCACCGAGGACCAGCGGAAGGGGTTCGGCGTCGCCTACACCGGCAGGCGGGTGGTCAAGCACATCGCCCAGAAGGGCTGGGCCTTGGTCGACATTTTCGCCGATGAAGGCTTCAGCGGCAGCCTGGACCACACCCAGCGCCCCGACGTGAAAGAGCTGATGCGCCAGGCCCGCACGACGCCCACGCCGTTCGACGTTGTGGTGGTTTACGAAGACCGTGCCATCGGACGCAAGGGCCGCGCCTTCTGGCCATGGACCTGGGAGTTGCAGGATCTCGGAGTCTTCACGGCCGTCGTGGTCGGCGACTACGACAACACCACCGAAGAGGGCGAGTCCCGGATGCGCAAGGCCGCAGACCGGGCCGAGGACGAGTTGGTCACCATCCGGAACCGCACCCAGGGCGGCCTTCAGGAGAAGGCCGAATTCATGGGCGACGAAGGCGCCTACCTCGGTGGCAACGTCCCCTTCGGATACCGGATCAGGAACAAGGGCATGACGGGCGAAAGCCGCCTTGTTCCCGATGACTGTGAGTGCACCGGCGAATGCGCTACGAACCATGAGACGGACTGCATGCATCTGGCCGTGGAGCGATTCGTCGCCACGCTCTCCTACGAGAAGACCGGGGAAGAGCTGAACAAGGCCGGATTCCGGCGCAAGAACGGCGCCCTCTGGGACTACGGGTCCGTCTGGAACCTGCTGAACTCACGCGTCACCCTGGAGGCAGTGATGGTTCACCGCGGATCCAAGGATGTGGTCTTGGACAAGGAGGGCAAGCCCCGCTACGGCAAGCCGGTAGAGATCAAGCTGAAGCCGATCCTCACGCCCCGGGAACTGGCGGATCTCGCCGAGGCGAAGGCCAAGCGGCCACGCCGCCGGACCCCGAAGACATTCGTCTACACCCTTGCCGGCCGGATCGTGAGCCCCTGCGGGCGCGTCTACGTCGGCAATGGAAAGTCCCGCCAGGGCGACAAGCACGGCCGCAGCCCCTTCAAGGCGATGCGATGCAGCAACGCGGCTGGTTCCGTTCCCAAGACCGAGCGCTGCGATTGCCCCATCATCCGGGCGGAGCCCGTGGAGCGCGAGAGCTGGCGTCTGGTGAAGAGCTTCCTCCAGGACCCGGAGGAGCTTCAGCGTTTGGCGACGGAGGCCCTGGCGAAGAGGGCCCAGACGGGTGCCGACTTCGACGGCAGGTTGAAGGATCTCGGCAGGCGGATCGCCGAGTCCGAGGAGTCCATCGACTTGATGCTGATGGCCGCCACTCAGCAGGCGCGGGCCCGCCGCATGTCGCGGACCGAGGCAGAGGCCTACATCACCCGGATGACGGCTCAGCCGAACGCCGACCTCGCTGACCTCCACAAGCAGCGCGTGGAGATCGAGCGCTGGAAGGCGGACAGTGCGGAGGCGGAGGACACCGCGCAGCAGCTGGCGGCCCTGGCCAAGAAGGCCCGGGTACGCCTGGAGGACAAGACGCTGGAGGAACAAGCGGAGCTGTTCAACCTGCTTCAGACTGAGGTCGAGATCATCGGAGTCGTGCCGTCACGGCCGCTCGGTCGGCCGTGCCAGGCCTGCGCCTTCTTCGTTGAGCGTGGCCTGATGGTGCCGCATCTCACCGATGTGGCGTGGTCGCGGGTTGCGGACATCGTGCCGCAGTTCTCGCCGCGGTACTCGTCCCGGGAGATCCTGGCGGGCTTCTTCCAGAAGGCCCGCACAGGCGTCTCCTGGCGGTCTCTGGACGCCGGTGTGCCGCATACGACCCTGATGAACTACTGGATCCGATGGGGGGCTGCTGGCGGCCTTGAGGCCGTCATGGAGCGCCTGGCGGGCCTGCCCGGCACGCCACCGCCGGATCACGACAAGGTCACGGTGAGAGTGCGCTGCATCATCCTGCCCGATGTGCTGCTGTCCGGTCCCGGGCAAGATGTTAATGGGGCCCTTGGCTCCAGCGACGGTTCGACCGTTGGCGAGATCCGGAGCCGTACGGGATCAGCGGATAGAGTGGCAGGGCGATGACCGCTGACTCCTCTTCCGACGGGCGCCTGGAGCGCGCCCTGGCCAGCCTGCGTGGACTCGCGGTGGGTGACGCGCTGGGCTCACAGTTCTTCGTGCCGGCGAACTACCCGCTGCTGAAGCGCCGCGAGCTGCCGCCCGGCCCCTGGCAGTGGACCGACGACACGGAAATGGCCTGTTCCGTCGTCGCCGTTCTGGCTGCCCATCACCGCATCGACCAGGACGCCCTGGCCCGCTCCTTCGCGGAGCACCACGACTTCGACCGCGGTTACGGCCCCGCCGTCAACCGCTTGCTGAGGCTGGTCCGGGAGGGCGGAGACTGGCGTGAACTGTCCGCCGCTCTGTTCAACGGGCAGGGGTCCTGGGGCAACGGCGCCGCCATGCGGATCGCCCCGCTGGGAGCCTGGTACGCGGATGACCCCGAGCAGGCGACACACCAGGCGGAGATCTCCGCCTACCCCACGCACCAGCACCGGGAGGCCGTGGTCGGCGCCATGGCCGTCGCCGCGGCCGCCGCGCTGGCCGGAGCGCCGGGCGGACCGCCCAGCGCCGAGGCACTGCTGGACGGTGTCATCGCCCTCGTCCCGAAGAGCGCCGTCGGCGCCGGGCTGCGACGCGCCCGGGACATGCTCGACTACGGCGACCCGGCCACCGTCGCCGCCGTGCTGGGCTGCGGACGGCGTACGACGGCCCATGACACCGTCCCGTTCGCGCTCTGGTCCGCCGCTCGCGCCCTGGGCGACTACGAGGAGGCGTTCTGGACGACCGCGCAGGTCGGCGGGGACGTGGACACGACCTGTGCCATCGTGGGCGGGGTACTCGCCTCGGGGAAGACGGGGTCGCCTCCCGGGGCCTGGGTGGAGCAGGTGGAGGCGTTTCCGGACTGGGCGCCTGCATCCGCGTGATTCCGACGTGAGGCACACAGCGTCACCCTGATCGAAGCTCTCTGTGTCCGACGGGAACTCTGCGTGACGAGTCGCTCGTTCTTCGGGCATCCGCTGTGCGAGGTGTGCGTGCACAGAGGTGGATGACCTGAGAGGCGTGGGTGCCTGCGGGAGAGGCGTTGGGGGTGGATCATGCGGTTCGTGCTGTGCCTGACCGTGTTGCTGTCGGCGATGGTGGCGGGAATCCGGGGACGGCCGACTGGGCTGCTGACGGCCACCGTTGCGCCCCTCTCCTGTCCGGCCCGGACAGGTGACCGCGGGAGCGCTCGCACGATGTTCGTCGGCGACAGCCCGCGGTCGGCCCGTGGAGCCCTTTCGTCTCTTCCGTCAGCCGGCCATGGGGCCTGCCGTGCCCGACAAGGCCTCCAGATCGCTCTTGCGGACCCGGATGACCAGCCAGGCCGTCACCAGGGCGAGCGCGGCCATCGCGGCGGCCGGGACGAAGGCCGCCGAGATGCCGTGAGCGAGTACCTCATGGCCCCAGGGAGCGGGGAGTTGGTGCGTCCTGGCGAACTCGGCCTTCTGCTCCGCCGTACCGTCCGCGAGGAAGTTCGGCAGCTGCTTCTCCGCCTCGTCCTTGCTGGCCGAGCCGAACACGGTCGTCAGGATGGCCAGCCCCAGCGAACCACCCACCTGCTGCGTGGCGTTGAGCAGGCCGGACGCGGCGCCCGCCTCGTGCTGGGCGACACCGGACACTGCCGTGACCGTCGCCGTCACGAAGTTCAGGCCCATGCCGAACCCGAACACCAGCATCGGTCCGAGCACCCCGCCCGCGTAGGAGCTGTCGGGGCTGATGAAGGTCTGCCAGACGAGGCCGATCACCACGAGGGCGGAGCCACCGAGCATGAACGGCTTGGGACCCAGGACGGGCAGGAACCGCTGCGACAGACCCGCGCCGACCGCGATCGCCACCGTGACGGGGAGGAAGGCGAGACCGGCCTTGATCGGGCTGTAGCCCAGCACGTTCTGCACGAAGAGGACGATGTAGAAGAACATGCCGAACATGGCCGCGGCGAGGCTCAGCATGATCACGTATGTGCCGGAGCGGTTGCGGTCGGCGAACATCTTCAGCGGAGTGATCGGCTCCTTGGCTCGCATCTCCGTGAACACGAAGGCCACCAGCAGGACCAGGGCGACAGCGAAGGCCCCGACGGTCAGACCGTCACCCCAGCCGTCCTCCGCTGCGCGGATGAAGGCATAGACGAGGGATGCCATGCCGACCGTCGAGGTCAGCGCGCCCGCGATGTCGAAGCGCCCTGGGTGCCGCTCGGACTCGCTGATGTACAGCGGAGCGAGGACCGCGATGAGGACACCGATGGGTACGTTGACGAACAGCACCCAACGCCAGTCGAGCCACTCGGTGAGCATGCCGCCCGCGAGCAGGCCGATGGCGCCGCCGCCTGCGGACACCGCGGCGAAGACGCCGAAGGCCCGGTTCCGTTCCGGGCCTTCGGGAAATGTGGTGGTGATGAGCGCCAACGAGGTGGGCGACGCGATGGCGCCACCTATGCCCTGCAGGGCGCGCGCGGCGAGCAACTGCCAGGGCTCCTGTGCCACTCCACCGAGGAGAGAGGCAAAGGTGAAGAGCAGGATGCCGGCCATGAACACCCGGCGTCGGCCGAGGATGTCACCGGCTCGGGCGCCGAGCAGCAGCAGTCCGCCGAAGGTGAGCGTGTAGGCGCTGACCACCCACGTGAGGTCCGTGGTGCTGAACTTGAGCGCGTCTTGAATGTGCGGGAGCGCGATGTTCACAATCGTCGCGTCGAGTACCACCATGAGTTGGCACGCCGCGATGACGGTGAGCGCGATGCCTGGGTGTCCCTCCCGGCGGGCGGCACCTGGTTTCTGGTTCTGGATCAACTGAGAGGCTGTCACTATGGGTCCCCCACAAATGCGTTAGTGAACGCTGGCGTTCACTGCCGCGTCAACGGTAGTGAGTCCCCAGTAGTGAACGCAAGCGTTCACTTTTGGTGTCACCGGTCGGCCTGTCCCCGCCCGCCGCTGCCGCACGGTGCCTCATCGCTCCCCGGAATCCCCGCCCCTTCTGCTCGCTGGAGACACTCAGATGGTTACTTCGCGCTGGACGGCCGCCCCCGCTCAGGCGGCCCCCTCCCGCCGGCGCGGCGCTGTACTCGAACGCGCGATCCTCGATGCCGCCCTGGATCAACTGGGTACCGTCGGCTGGAACGGCCTCACGATGGAAGGCGTCGCCGCCGGAGCCCAGACCGGCAAGGCGGCTGTGTATCGCCGCTGGCCGTCCAAGGAGGATCTCGTCGCGGACGCCTTGCGTGCCGGACTGCCCCGGCTGGACGCCGTGCCCGACCTGGGGAGCGTGCGCGAGGATCTGTTGGTGCTGTGCCGCACGGCGCGCGACGCGATGTTCTCCCGGCCCGGCTTCGCACTGCGCTCGATCATTCACGAGTGCGATCCATCGCAGGCTGAGCGCTTTCACGCCCTGATCTTCGAAGGGGTGGTGGAGCCGACGGTCAAGGTCCTGCATGAGGTCATCAGTCGGGGAATTGAGCGGGGTGAAGTGCGCCCCGACGCGGCGAACGGCTATGTCCTGGACGCGATCCCGGCCATGATGATGTACCGGTCCAAGATGTGCACCAGTGAATGGAATGATCGAGATCTCGAAGAGATGGTCGACCAGCTCATGCTGCCACTGCTGCGGCCGGAGGCGTGCTGAGCGGGGTTCGGATGCGGTCGTCGTCGGCTCGGGGAACCGGGGTGTCGCGAGGGGATCCCGGCGGCGTACGCTAAGGGCGCCATGCCGTACGAACCACCTACTCACACCGTCGAGCGCTCCCTCCGCGCCACGACCGGAGCGAAGGTCATTGCCGGTGTCGACGAGGTGGGCCGCGGTGCCTGGGCCGGTCCCGTCACCGTCTGTGCGGCGGTCACCGGACTGCGTCGGCCGCCCGTAGGCCTCACCGACTCCAAGCTCCTCTCCGTCAAGCGTCGCAACGAGCTTGCCGTGGAATTGGAGAAGTGGGTGACGTCGTATGCCCTGGGTCACGCCTCTTCGGAGGAGATCGACGATCTGGGGATGACGGCCGCGCTGCGGCTTGCCGCCGTACGCGCTCTGGACGCCCTTCCGATTCGCCCCGATGCGGTGATCCTCGACGGGAAGCACGACTACCTCGGCGCCCCCTGGAAGGTCCGCACGGTGATCAAGGGTGATCGTTCCTGCGTGGCTGTCGCGGCGGCCTCGGTGATCGCCAAGGTTCAGCGCGACAAAATGATGGCCGAACTGGGTATCGACCATGCAGACTTCGGTTTTGCGGACAACGCCGGGTATCCGTCGCCCGTGCACAAGGCCGCACTGGAGGAGCGGGGTCCCACTCCGTACCACCGGTTGTCGTGGGCGTATCTTGATGCGCTGCCCCAGTGGCGGCACCTCAAGAGGGCCCGCAGTTGGGCGGACGGAAGCGTTCCGGAGATCGAGGGTCAGCTCGGCTTCGACTTCTGACGATTCCGCTCGCACTCATGTGCCACCCGCTGGCGCGAGCCGCACCAACGTTTGATAAATAACAGCTCATGCCTCTCATTCCCGAGGAGCCTCAGATTCACGAGAGTGCCCAGGGTCCCCGCGCCACTCCGGCCAGCGGCCGCACCGCGCCGACCCCTCGACCCGTACCCGGTCCCCGTCCCGCGGCTCCGTCGCGTCCCGGTCGTCCTGGTCCCTTCCGGCCCGCGCCGCCGGTGCAACGCACGCCGCGCGACGTCGCCGCCAAGCCCGGGCCTTCGGCCCCGGCCGCCCCCGCCGCTTCCGCACCTGCTTCGGCGACTCCCCAGATCCAGCTGATCCCGGCCTCGGCCGAGGGCGCGCTGGACGCCGCCGAGGAGGCCGTGGACCTGCTCCTGGACTCGGGGCGTGCCCCGGGTGACGTGCTGGTGATCACCACGGGCGAGCAGCACCCCTGGGCCGCCCACGAACTGTCCTTCGGTGAAGCGTCCTACTGGGCGCAGCACGACGCGGGAGACGATGTCTTCTACGCCGACGCCGCCGTCGCGGACCGAGCGGGCGTGCGTCCGGTCGTCGTGGTCGCCGTCAACGGCGGTCCCGCCACCGCTGCCGCCACCGCCCTGCCCTTGGCCCACAAGCGGGCCGACGCCCTGCTGATCGTCTGCGGTGACCCGCAGCAGATCAACGCGGTGCTGGGCGCAGGCGTCTGAGCCGGTTTCCGGTCAGCAGGGGGAGCATCCGGGCATGAGGAGGCGCCGCCGCCGCGGCACCTCCACGGTGGGTCTTGGCGTGCGCGGACGACGGAAGTCTCGGCGCGCGCACCTCGGTATGCCCCGAGACGGGTGCTCTGTGTCGTCCGCCGAGGTGTGCCGCGAGTGCCCCGGCGCGCCGGCGTCGTCCGCGTCGCCGCGGACGGTGCCGTGGCCCAGGCTGCGCGGTGCGCCCGTCTTCCGGGGCCTTCCTCGTGCTTCGTCCTTGCCCTTCGGAGGAGGGACGTTTCTGCCGGGTCCTGTGCCGAGCTGTTCTGTCTCAGCGGGCCGCTGCGCGACGCAGCACCTCTGAAGCGGCACCGCCGCCGGTTCGTGGCAACGGAGGCGGAGCCTCGGACAGCGCGAAGGGCTCCGGAGAGGAATCGGCATGGGGGCGGCGGCCTCCACGTCCCTCACCGAGCACCTGCCAGCCGTCCCGGGTCAGCGTGATGTACGCCCCGCAGCGCAGCCCGTGCAGTGTGCAGGCGTCACGCAGGCCCCACATCCAGGCACCGTCCTCTTCCGTCCAGCGCGCGTCGCCCTCACGGCAGTAGAGCAGCACGGCGGTGCGTACCGGCGTCCGGCGCCGCAGGTCGTGCGGGATGACCCGGCGCAGTTGGGCGAGCACGGCATTGCGGAACATCCAGCCGTCAGCCGTGGCCTGGCGCCGGGTGAACGAGGCGCTGGCCAGCAGCCGTTCATCCGGATCGAGCACGGCCACGACCGCCGTGGACGGCCTGGGCTGGTGGCGCGTGTGCAGCCCGCTGACGACCTCCCGCGGGTTGCGCAGCAGCGGAATGCCGGCCGCGGCCCACTCTGCAGGCTCGAGCAAGCGGTTGGCGGAAGCGGCGGACGTGGACGTCGACAACGATGCCGCCGAGGACGGAGCGAATCCGAAGGTCACGAGCCTCCCTTCGGCTACGGCCCACACTGCGGGCGGGTCGGGTTCGGGGGGAGCGCACACCGCGGCAAAGCCCTACCGGACCACGGCGAGCCGTGCGGGGAGCGGACTTCAATTCTTCCTGTCGAACTTGGATGCGGCAACGAGCAATTGGGGCCACCGACCGTTATGTGACGGTGCATGTCTTATATCCCTACCCGATGATGATGCGGTGACGCGTGTGTCCGCCGTATACCCCTCGTTCACCTCCCATGGTGGCGGTGTTTCACGACATCGCGGCCGATGCGCGGCGAGTCGCCCCCGCCCCGCTCCATCAGGAGTCAGCCCTGCACGGCCAGAACCAGAGGCAACACGCCCTGCGCTCCCGCACGCCGGAGCATCCGGGCCGCGACCGCGAGGGTCCACCCGGTCTCGGTGTAGTCGTCCACGAGGAGCACCGGCCCCCGGGCCTCGGCCAGTGCGGAGGCGAGCGCGGGCGGCACCGCCAGCATGCCGTCGAGTGCCTTGAGGCGCTGGGCACTGTTGCTCCGGGAGACGGGCGAGGCATCACCGGTGTACTCCACGGTGCCCAGCAACGGCAGCCGGCCCACCTCCGCGATGCGTGCGCCCAGCGAGTGGATCAGCCGCGGTCGTGTGCGTGAGGCGACGGTGACCACGCCCGCCGGACGGGGCGGGGCGTCGGCCGCCCCGGAGGCCCAGCCGCCGGGGCCCTTGGCCCAGTCGGCCAGGACACCCACCACGGCCTTGGCCACATCGTCCGGGACAGGCCCGTCAGGTGCCGGAGCGGCCAGCAAGGGCCGGAGCCGGTTGCCCCAGCCGATGTCCGACAGACGCCCCAACGCCCGCCCCGTCGCCGCTTGTTCGCCGACCGGAATGCGCCCCTTGAGCTCCATGCCGATCGCGGGAAGGCCCGTGGGCCACATCCGGCGCGGCTCCACCTCGACGCCCGCACGGCCCAGGTCGACGCGCGCGGCGTCCAGCGCCGTCGCGGACGTCTGGGCGGTGTGGCGCGCACCCGCGCAGTTGTCACAGCGTCCACAGGGTTTGGCCCCGTCGTCGTCGAGCTGGCGCTGCAGGAACTCCATCCGGCAGCCGGTCGTCGACGCGTACTGGCGCATCGCCTCCTGCTCGGCCTTGCGTTGCCGCGCGACCCACTCGTACCGCTCGGTCTCATACGTCCAGGGCTGTCCGGTCGCGATCCAGCCACCCTTGACCCGCTTGACCGCCCCGTCCACGTCCAGCACTTTCAGCATGGTCTCCAGGCGGGAGCGGCGCAGCTCCACCAGGGGTTCCAGCGCGGGCAGCGACATGGGCCCGCCCGCGCGCGCGAGGACGTCGAGCGTGCGGCGGACGAGTTCCTCCGACGGGAAGGCGAGCGACGCGAAGTACTCCCAGATCGCCTCGTCCTCCTTCCCCGGCAGCAGGAGCACCTCCGCGTGCTTGACGCCGCGTCCGGCACGGCCCACCTGCTGGTAGTAGGCGATGGGGGAGGACGGGGAGCCGAGGTGCACGACGAAACCCAGGTCGGGCTTGTCGAACCCCATCCCGAGGGCGGAAGTGGCGACCAGGGCCTTGACCTTGTTGGCGAGCAGGTCGTCCTCGGCCTGCTGTCGGTCGGCGTTCTCCGTCCTGCCCGTGTAGGAGGCGACAGTGTGCCCGCGCTGTCGGAGGAAGGCGGTGACCTCCTCAGCGGCGGCCACGGTGAGCGTGTATATGATCCCGGAGCCCGGCAGCTCGTCCAGGTGGTCGGCGAGCCAGGCCATCCGGTGCGCTGCGTCCGGCAGCGGCAGCACGCCCAGGGTGAGGCTCTCGCGGTCGAGCGAGCCGCGCAGCACCAGGGCGTCCGAGGCTGCACCGGTGCCGAGCTGTTCGGCGACGTCGGCGGTCACGCGCGCGTTGGCGGTCGCAGTCGTCGCGAGCACGGGTACGCCCGACGGGAGGTCGGCGAGCATGGTCCGCAGTCGTCGGTAGTCGGGGCGGAAGTCGTGCCCCCAGTCGGAGATGCAGTGGGCCTCGTCGACCACGAGCAGTCCGGTCGTGGCGGCCAGTTCGGGCAGGACCTGGTCGCGGAAGTCCGGGTTGTTGAGCCGTTCGGGGCTGACCAGCAGGACGTCGACCTCGCCCGCGGCGATCTCGGCCCGGACGGTCTCCCACTCCTCGGTGTTCGAGGAGTTGATGGTCCGGGCGTGGATGCCGGCTCGCGCCGCGGCCTCGACCTGGTTGCGCATGAGGGCGAGCAGAGGGGAGACGATCACGGTGGGACCCGAGCCGCGGGCCCGGAGCAGCGAGGTCGCCACGAAATACACCGCGGACTTGCCCCAGCCCGTGCGCTGGACGACCAGGGCCCGGCGCCGGTCGGCGACCAGCGCCTCGATCGCCCGCCACTGGTCCTCGCGCAGCCGGGCCGAGCCGGTGGCGTCTCCGACCAGGCGGGCGAGGACGGTGTCGGCGTCGGCGCGGAGATCCGCGTTGCTCGTGTGCTCCATGCGTCCATACAACAGGACGGCACTGACAGTCCGGCCGGGGCGGCCGTGGACAGCCACTCTGACGTGTCCCTGATCGGACTTATCCACAGGCGCAAGCGGAACCGTGAGATCCGCGAGATCGTCCCTGCATGAGCAATCACAGCGAAACGACTGGATCCTTCGAAAACGGTGACATCACCGGCCGTGACGGATGTGACGGACCTGCGTCGTACGACGCAGCGGCCGCGTACGAGGGCCATGTCCCGTACGACGAGCGCGCGCCGTACACCGGAGGCCCCGCCGCGCATCAGGTCACCCTGCGTACCCCGGCCGAACTGGCCGACGCCCTTCCCTACCTGCTCGGGTACCGCCCCGAGGACAGCATCGTCCTGGTCGCCCTGCACGACCTGGGCGGACGGGGTCGGTTCGGCGGTCGGGCCCGACTCGGTATTCCCGCGCATCCGGACGACTGGGGCGCCGTGGCCCGGCAGCTCGCGCAGGGACTCGTGACGGGCAGCGAACGCAGGGGTGCCCGCCCCGCGCAGATGGTCGCCTACCTCTGCCAGGAACCGGCGAAGGGCGAGATGGGCCGCCAGGTCATGGAACGCCTGCAGCCCCTTGCCCAGCAGCTGCGAGTCGAATGCGGCCGACTCGACGTCCCGGTGATCGAGGCGCTGTGCATTTCCGACGGCCGTTTCTGGTCGTACTGCTGCGGGGGCGAGGGCTGTTGCCCGGACGAAGGAGTACCGATGGGCCTGCCCGGTACCTCCGTGCTGGCCGCGGCGGCCACCTACGCCGGGATCCAGGTCCGAGGCACTCTGCGGGAGTTGAGGGCCCGCCTGCTTCCCCTGGAGACCGGCCCCGCACTGGAACAGGAGGTCGCACTCGACACCGCCAGCAGGGCGCTGGTCCCCAGGATCCTCGACGACGACAGCCGCGCCGCCGTGGCGGAGGAGACGGTCGAGCTGGCCGGGCGGGTCCTGCGGCGCTTCGCCGAAGCGCCGCACGTGACCGGGGTCCTCATGGCGGACCACCGAGACGACCAACTGCTGGCACCCGACGAAGCCGCGGCTCTCATCCTCGGTCTCCAGGACCGCGTGACGCGCGACCGCGCGGCCGAGTGGATGGAGGGAGACGAGGCCGCTCCCGCGCTGCGCCTCTGGCGCGCGCTGGCACGCCGCTGCGTCGGCCCTTACGGAGAACACGCGGCGGCGCCTCTCACGCTCGCCGGCTGGGTCGCCTGGTCCAGCGGCGACGAGTTGGAAGCCAGGGAAGCCCTCGCCATGGCCCTGGGCGCGGATCCCGGTTACCTCTTCGCCCGCCTCCTGCACCAGGCATGCAACGAGGGACTCGACCCGGAATCGGTTCGACGGTGCCTGCGCGCCGAGCGGGAGGGGCGCGGGCGGAGGGCGGAGGCAGGGGGAGAACGGTCGCCCGACGTCGAGCCCGACGTCGAGAGCGGGGAGGGCAAGGAGCAGCGAGAGGGCGCGGCGCGCGCGGTACGGCTCGAGGGAGCGGATCGGGGCGATCAGGGCGACGGACTTCGTGACGCCGACCGGCCCGACGCGGCGACGGAGGCCGAAGAACCGGACCCGCGGAGCACGACCGCACGGGAGGCCGAGCCGACACCCGCACCGGCGGCGGGCCGCCGACGGCGCCGTACACGTTCCTCCGGTGCTCCCGGCGGTGGCCTCCCGCGAGCGGAGGCGGGCGAGAGGCCTGAATCGCGAGCCGACACCCTGCGCCCCCGTAGGCCGCGTGGCACCCATCCCGTCGTTTCCGGACGGGGTGAGTCCCGCCCGCCCACGCGTGCTGCGGGGAAAGCCGCCACGAGTCGCCGTGGCAGCTGCTCGGAAAGCGTGCAGCCGGACGGTGACGAAGTCAGGGAGAAGGGGTGAGACCCTGCTGGCACCACGCCCGGCGATGCCCTGATGCCTGCAGCCGCCGGTGTGCGCGGCTGGGCCCCTGCCCGGACGGGCCGGGCGACCCGATGTGGTCGGCCACGCTCGGAGGCCGGCCCACCCGCCCGACCTGCGCCGCCATTCGACGGGGCCTCCGCCTCCGGGCGTGACCTGGGGGAGCCCCGCTCCGTTCACCTGAGTGGCGGAACGCCTGCACAGGTGCGCCGCCACATCACACCAGCCCTGCCGGAGTCCTCCGCCGGCGTGACCATGCCCGAGGCGCACAGAGAGCAGAAGAAGTCACCGCATGCATCAGCCGACTCCGCCCTCCACCGCCGGGGGACGCTCCGTCCTCGACAGGTTCGTGCCAGTCCCCGGGGCAGGTGCCGACCTGCCGCCCACGGACGGGCCCGGACGCCCCGGGACCGGATCCCCGAGCAGCAGCGACGCCCGGCGCGCCGCCCCAGCCGTCGGCTCGGAGGGAGCTCCACGCCCGCCCGAAGGCCAGGGGACCCGTGACATGTCCCCCTTGCCGCCACCGGGCACAGCGCGGCGCCCTGCTTCTGGCTCAGCGAAAGGCGCCGCGCCACCGGGCCCGCCGGCGACACCGCGCCGCTCCACCGACCTGCCTTCCACCCATGCGGCGATGATCTGCGTTGCCCTGCCGAGCCTCGCCATCTCCACGGAGCAGGGGCAATTGTCCGGTCGTGGACTGGAGGGGTACTACCGGGCAGGGCGGCGTGTGCTGTCCCGGTGCCAGGTGCGGGTGGCCGGACGCGAACCACTGGTTGTCCAGGCCCGGATGGTCGCGGCTGACCGTGTCCGATTCGTCGGCACCCTGCGGGTCACCCCTCACGGAGGTCCGGACCCGGACGTCGTTGTCGAGTGGACCCGCTCCGCGGATGGTACGGAGCGGATCACACTGCGCAGTGCCGCCCTGCGTCCGCTGCGCCTGCCGGTGGAGGTGGCCCTGGGCACGGACCTCGCCGACCTCGGGGCCATCGCGGCCGGTGCCGTCGGGCCCGAGCTGACCGCCAGCGTCCATGACGCCGGCCTGCGCTGGTCCTGCGCCACGGGGACCTCGTGCGTCACGGCCGACCCACCGCCCGCCGACGCGCTCGCCTCCGCGGGACTTCTGCGCTGGCACTTCGACGTGCCACCCGGCGGCAGCGTGACCGTGGAGCTGCGCGTGCGCCTGGACAGCGCGGGCCCGGTCCGGGCCATGGGCCGCGCGGCGACGAGTCCCTTGGCTCCGGCACGGGCGACGGGGGACGACCCCCGCGTCCCCGTGCTCTTGAGGACGAGCGTCGAGGACCTGCAGGCACTGTTGGTCCGCGACCCGACACACCCCATGGACACGCACCTCGCGGCAGGGGCACCGTGGCGCTGCGGCCTGGCCCCGGCCGAGGCCCTCGCCGCGGCCCGGATGACGCTGCCCCTCGGCACCCGGCTCGCCGCAGGCACGCTCCGCACCCTCTCCCGCACCCAGGTCTCGGGCGGAGGGCCGCAGTCCGGCCTGATCCCCGGACCGAGGCGGGACGCGGGCGCACACCTCCCGCCGGGCTGCACGGGAACGGAGGCCACCCTGCTCTTCCCGGTACTCCTCGCGGAGGCCCGTCGATGGGGACTGCCCGACCAGGAGACGGAGGAACTGATGCCGGCGGCCGAGCGCTGCCTGTCCTGGCTACGAGCAGCCGTGGGCGAGGGCCCTTACCTGCGTGATCCCCAACCCGGCGGTCCCGTCCGCTGCGAGACCCAGGCCCATGCCCACCGCGCGGCACTGCTCGGCTCCGACCTGCTCGACGCCTTCGGCAGACCGGGCGGAGGCGGCCTGCGGGACTGGGCACACAGACTGCGGGCCGCGTTCCGGCAGGACTTCTGGATCGACGATCGGGGCGGCGGCCGGCCCGCCGCCGCCCGCACTCCGGACGGTCGGTCCCTGCCGCACCTGGGCGCGACCACGGTCCACCTGCTCGACACGGGTCTGCTGGGCGGCGGCGAGCACGCTCCCGGGCTGCTGGACAAGGTGCAGACAGAACAGCTCGCCCGGCTCCTCGGCAGCCCGGCGATGGACTCGGGCTGGGGGCTGCGTGGGCTGGGCGCGAAGGAGACGGGCTACAACGCCTTCGGGCACCGCAGCGGTGCCGTACGGGTTCACGAGACGGCGATCGCCGTTGCGGGCCTCACCGCCGCGGGCTACGAGAAGGAGGCCGGTTCGCTGCTGCGGGGCGTACTGGCTGCGGCCGAGGCCTTCGGCCATCGCCTTCCCGAGATGTACGCGGGTGAGCAGCGTACCGAGGGGAGCGCTCCACTGCCGCACCCGGCCGCCTGCCGCCCCGCCGCCACCGCCGCCGCCTCGGGGGTCCTGCTGCTGACCACTCTGGCGGGCATCCGTCCCGATGCCCCGGCCGGGACGGTCACCCTGCGTCCCATGGACAGCGCGCCCCTCGGCGAGATCGGTCTGACCGGACTGCGGGTCGCGGGCGCCCCCTTTTCCGTACGGATCAGCCGCCTCGGACTCGCCATGGTCGAGGAAGCGACCGACGGACTGCAACTGGGAGTGTGACCTCGCATGACGCGGAACAGGGCGGCAACCGGGGCGCAACGGTGACAGCCGTGCCGAACCGGAGTGGATCAGACACTGAAGCGGCCCGTGAATGGAGTGTTTATCGTCAGGAAGACGACTATGATCGCCGCATGCCCTACGACCCGTCAGCCTTTCCGCCTTTCGCCGTCACCGTGGACCTGGTCGTGCTGACCGTGCGCCGCCATGCCCTGTGTGCGCTGGCGGTGCGCAGGGGCGAGCCGCCGTTCCAGGGGCGGTGGGCTCTCCCGGGCGGCTTCGTACGGGCCGACGAGGACCTCGCCCAGGCCGCGGCGCGGGAGCTGGCCGAGGAGACCGGACTGCGCGCCCACGACCCTTCCACCCCGGCCCAGGACAACGGCGCCCATCTGGAACAGCTCGCTACCTACGGCGACCCCAAGCGTGACCCCCGGATGCGGGTCGTCAGCGTCGCCCACCTCGCGCTCGCCCCCGACCTGCCTGCTCCGAGAGCCGGCGGCGACGCCAGCAACGCGCGCTGGGCACCGGTCGAGGAACTGCTGCAACAGGGCGGTTACGGCCGTGACGGCGAACCGGTCGCACCGCTCGCCTTCGACCATGCCCAGATCCTCGCGGACGGGGTGGAACGCGCCCGCTCCAAGATCGAGTACTCCTCGCTGGCGACCGCGTTCTGCCCCACCGAGTTCACCGTCGGCGAGCTGCGCCGCGTCTACGAAGCGGTGTGGGGCGTGGCGCTGGACCCGCGCAACTTCCACCGCAAGGTGACGGGGACCCCTGGCTTCCTGGTCCCCACGGGCGGCACCACCACACGGCAGGGCGGCCGCCCGGCCCAGCTCTTCCGTGCTGGCGGCGCGACCCTGCTCAACCCGCCGATGCTGCGGCCCGAAGTGTGATGCCGGCGCCCCGCGACCACTGACCGTCGCGTGCCGGCTCGGGCGGCACACTTGCCGATTCCCCTTGGCGGCCAGGGTGGTTGGCGTCGGCGACTTGGACCATCGGGGCTTCGATGCTGCCCCGGCCGTTCCCGCACGCGGTCGGCTGACGGTCCCGGCGGCCCGGGCTCCCGCTCAGGTGACGACGGACAGGCATGCGTCCACGTCGATCACGGCCGCACAGCCCGTCGTGCGATACCTGAAAAACCGGACATAGCGCGCTATCTTGCTACGGGTGATCCAGGCCTTCGGACTGACCAGCAATCCCCGCAAGGAGCTTCCGCCCGCCCTCGACGATGTCTCCTTCGAGGCGCGCGCCGGTCGCGTCACCGTGCTGCTCGGCGCGCCGGGCGCGGGCAAGACCACTGCGCTGAGGCTCATTCTCGAACTCCAACAGGGCCGCGGTGTCACCTACTTCAGAGGTCGGCCCTTGCACCGCATTGCCCATCCCTCACGCGAGGTCGGCATCCTCCTGGGCGACGTGCCGGGGCATCCGGCCCGTACCGTCCGTGGCCACCTGCGCATGCTGTGCGCCGCCGCAGGCGTCCCGGTCCGGCGGGCCGACGAAGTCCTCGAAGTCGTCGGTCTGGTCAGCCTGCGCGACGAGCGCCTCGGCACGCTGTCCCGTGGCATGGACCGCCGGCTCGGCCTCGCCTGCGCCCTCCTCGCCGACCCGCACACCCTCGTGCTCGACGACCCGGCCGACGGGCTCTCCGAGCGCGAAAGTCGTTGGCTGCACGGCATGCTGCGCGCGCACGCGGCCCAGGGCGGCACGGTCCTGTCGACCACGTCCGACCCCAAGGAGGCCGCTCGCATCGCCGACCGGGTCGTCACCCTGGACGAGGGCAGGCTCGTCGCCGACCAGGAGGCCACGGACTTCGCCCGCACCCGGCTGCGGCCCCGTATCGCCGTCCGCAGCCCCCATGCCGCCCGTCTGGCCGCGTTGCTCACCAAGGAGGCGCGCACCGCGCAGCGTTCCGTCGAGGTCGTGCAAGAAGACGGCAACCGGCTCTCCGTTTACGGCAGTACATGCGCCGACGTGGGCGAGACGGCGTTCCGGCATGGCATCCTCGTCCACCAACTCGCCGACGAGGTGGGCGACATGGGACCGGGAGCCGGAGACGAGCTCATGGAGGCCCAGGAAGACGGCCGCTCGGCGAGCAAAGCTCGAGAAGCCGTTGCCATCGGCGCGCCGCACACGCCGGAGGCCGAACCAGCGTCCTCGCCCGTGCCGCGCCAGCCGATGGAGCGATCGCCCAGAGGTACGGAGCCAACCCCGGACGAAACCCTGGCAGAGCCCGCCGCGTCGAATGCCGACGACACAGCCTCCGGCAACCCACGCACGGAGCTCATCCCCGCCGTCGCCGAAAGACGACCCGATGCCGACGAGGCACCATCCAGTGCCGCCGACGGTGCCCAGCCCTCCACCGCCGGCCAAGCCCAGCCGCCCTCCACCGCCGGCCAAGCGCAGCGGCCTTTCCCTGCCGGCCAAGCCCAGCCACCCTCCACCGCCGACCAATCGCAGCCGTCCTCCGATCAGGATCCGCAGCCCGCCGCCGACACAGCCACGCTCGCGGATGCCCCTGTCGACCGCCCCCGCCGGCCCGTGGAGGCCCCCACGCGAGCCGGCCACCCCTCCCGCAAGAACGCCCACCACCTCACGTCACCCCGAACTCTCAGGCCCTTGCCTGCTCTCCCACCTCCCATCTCCGTCCGCCCAGCCCCCAGCCCTCTCCGGCCCCTCCGCTACGAACTCCGCCGTGCCACCGGCATCAGCACGGGCTTCGTCACCGTCGTCGTCGTGCTGCTCGTCTCCGCCCTCACCGCGCTCCTCCTGGCCCGCATGGGCCACACCTCGCAGTCGCGACTGCTGGCAGCCTGGCCCGTGGAACTGCCGCTGCCGCCTGCGGCGCTCGGTGCGGGGCTGCTCGGTGCGCTCGCTTTCGGTGACGAGTTCCGCCACCCCGCCCTGGCCGCGGACCGCGGCACCGTGCCCCGCAGGCTGGGCCTGCTGACCGCGAAGCTCCTCGTCACCGCGTTCACAGCGCTGATGCTGGCCTTCCTCACCGTGGGGTGCGACGCCGAAGTGCTCTACCTCGTCTACGGACGGGAGCTCACACAGGTTCCCGCGGACTGGCTTCGGCTGAGCGCGAGTTGGATCGCACTCGTGATCGGCTGTGCCTGGGCCGGTGTCCTGGCGGCAGGTGTCTTCCGGTCCACCACGGCCGGACTCGCCGCGGTCGTCGCCGTGCCGGTGGTGGGCGTACCTCTCGTGCAGAAGGCCGTGGAGAGTGCGTCCGTGCGGGCGGCGGCAGGGTTTTCGGTGCGGTTGCGTGAGGTGTTCCTGTTGCAGTGGCCCTTCGGGGGAGAGCGCTATCTGGCCGCCGCGGTACGTGTGATCGCTCAACCGGTGGGCTGGGCACTGGCGTTGTTGCTGACCGCCCTGCTGTGTGCGTATCTGCTCTCGACCCTGCGAAGCAGGGTCCGATGACGACCGTCCGTACCCATCCGGTCCTGGCTTGTGTGCAACTCCCCGCAGAAAGCACATTTCTTTCCGATAAGGCGTCAATTGCGATGGGGTGAGCGATCACCCTTTCGTGTGCTTTTCACCAAAGACCTCAAGGGAGTTGGAGGCGGCGCCGACAAAGGATCCGTGAGTACCCTTGCGCACACCATGATGACCGCCGCCCGCTCCGCCGACTCCGGTCTGGCCGGCCCGGGCGAACTCGACCGCTACCCCTACGCCGAGGCCCCTGCCGCCGACCGCGTCGGAGCTCCCGTCTGGGAGGGCGCGGACCCCGAGCTGGGCCGTGTGGGCCGACGCGCCGCGGGCAGCCGCGGGCGCGGGTTGCACGGCCAACTCGTCCAGCAGCTGGGCCAGATGATCGTCTCCGGCGATCTGGGCGCCGACCGCCCGCTCGTGCCCGAGGAGATCGGCCAGCGCTTCGAGGTCTCCCGCACCGTCGTCCGTGAGTCGCTCCGTGTCCTGGAGGCCAAGGGACTGGTCAGCGCCCGGCCGAACGTCGGCACGCGCGTGCGTCCCGTGAGCGACTGGAACCTCCTCGACCCGGACATCATCGAGTGGCGGGCCTTCGGTCCACAGCGCGACGACCAGCGGCGCGAGCTGAGCGAGCTGCGCTGGACGATCGAGCCGCTCGCCGCCCGCCTTGCCGCCGGGCACGGGCGTGAGGACGTCCAGCAGCGGCTGGCCGACATGGTCGAGATCATGGGGCATGCCATGGGGCAGGGTGATGCGCTCACCTACTCCCGGGCCGACGCGGAGTTCCATTCGTTGCTCATCCAGATCGCGGGCAATCGCATGCTGGAGCACCTTTCCGGAATCGTGTCGGCCGCCCTCCAGGTGTCCGGTGGCCCGGTCACGGGCTGTGACCGGCCGAGCGAGGTGTCTCTGGCGCACCACGGCAGAATCGTCGACGCCCTGGCCGCGGGCGACGGCGCCGGGGCGGAGGCGGCGATGCGCCAGCTGCTCACCGTCCATCCCGAGGTGGAGCGCGTCGTTCCTGCGCCGCGCGAGCACTGAGCGCAGCCGCCGACGGTGCGGCCGGGGATGTCTTCCCCCTCCTGTGTCATCCCTCGGCCGGTTCCCCGCCTCCCGTCGGACCCCGCAGGACCCGATCATGGGCCTGCGGGGTCCGACGGTGCGACAGGCGGGTTGGGTCGCAGCGGCGTGGGTAGACGTCGCGGGTGACCTCATCTGCCCGTGTCTGACCGTTTTTGAACGCTTACGGGGTGTGACTCGGGCCACGAAGATTAGGCGTAACGCTCGTGGGAACAACGCGATGACCTAAGAGGTGACAGCCGCGGAGGGAATACAGACGCCGTTCAAGGCGCTGTGGAACTTCCCGGCCCCTGCCCGCGCCGTCGGCCCACCCCCAGGCCGGTGGTCGGCTCCTGTCCACAATGGACGGGGCCGGAAGCCGTTTTCCAACGTTCCGAGAGGTTGTTCGTGTCGGCCAGCACATCCCGTACGCTCCCGCCGGAGATCGCCGAGTCCGTCTCTGTCATGGCGCTCATTGAGCGGGGAAAGGCTGAGGGGCAGATCGCCGGCGACGATGTGCGTCGGGCCTTCGAAGCTGACCAGATTCCGGCCACTCAGTGGAAGAACGTACTGCGCAGCCTCAACCAGATCCTCGAGGAAGAGGGTGTGACGCTGATGGTCAGTGCCGCGGAGCCCAAGCGCACCCGAAAGAGCGTCGCAGCGAAGAGTCCGGCCAAGCGCACCGCCACCAAGACGGTCGCGGCGAAGACGGTGACCACCAGGAAGGCCACCGCCAGCACCCCGGCCGCCCCGGCCGTACCCGCTGTGGACGACCCCGCAGAGGAAGCCGCCCCCGCGAAGAAGGCGGCTGCCAAGAAGACGACCGCCAAGAAGGCGGCCGCGAAGAAGGCCGCCCCCGCCAAGAAGACGGCGGCCAAGAAGACGACCGCCAAGAAGGACGACGTCGAGCTCCTCGAGGACGAGGTCCTGGAGGAGGCCCCGAAGGCGGGCGACGAGCCCGAGGGCGCCGAGAGCGCCGGCTTCGTCCTCTCCGACGAGGACGAGGACGACGCCCCCGCGCAGCAGGTCGCCGCGGCCGGCGCCACCGCCGACCCGGTCAAGGACTACCTCAAGCAGATCGGCAAGGTCCCCCTGCTCAATGCCGAGCAGGAGGTCGAACTCGCCAAGCGCATCGAGGCCGGTCTGTTCGCCGAGGACAAGCTGGCCAACGCCGACAAGCTCGCCCCCAAGCTCAAGCGCGAGCTGGAGATCATCGCCGAGGACGGCCGCCGCGCCAAGAACCACCTCCTGGAGGCCAACCTCCGTCTGGTGGTCTCCCTGGCCAAGCGCTACACCGGCCGCGGCATGCTCTTCCTGGACCTCATCCAGGAGGGCAACCTCGGTCTGATCCGCGCGGTCGAGAAGTTCGACTACACCAAGGGCTACAAGTTCTCCACGTACGCCACCTGGTGGATCCGCCAGGCGATCACCCGCGCCATGGCCGACCAGGCCCGCACCATCCGCATCCCGGTGCACATGGTCGAGGTCATCAACAAGCTCGCCCGTGTGCAGCGCCAGATGCTCCAGGACCTGGGCCGCGAGCCCACCCCGGAGGAGCTGGCCAAGGAGCTCGACATGACCCCGGAGAAGGTCATCGAGGTCCAGAAGTACGGCCGCGAGCCGATCTCGCTGCACACCCCGCTGGGTGAGGACGGCGACAGCGAGTTCGGTGACCTCATCGAGGACTCCGAGGCCGTCGTCCCGGCCGACGCGGTCAGCTTCACGCTCCTGCAGGAGCAGCTGCACTCCGTCCTCGACACCCTGTCGGAGCGCGAGGCGGGCGTCGTCTCGATGCGCTTCGGTCTCACCGACGGTCAGCCGAAGACCCTCGACGAGATCGGCAAGGTGTACGGCGTCACGCGCGAGCGGATCCGCCAGATCGAGTCCAAGACGATGTCGAAGCTGCGCCACCCGTCGCGTTCGCAGGTGCTGCGCGACTACCTCGACTGAGGCGCGGTCGTAGGACGACGTCGAAGGCCCGGCTCCCTCAGGGAGCCGGGCCTTCGGCATGGGCGCGCGGGTGCGCGCGGCCGTGAGCTGAATCACTCTGGGTGCCCATCGGTCATTCCAGAGTGAGGAGCGCGTATGCGTCGTCCCCTTGTCCGGGCTCTGACCCGGCCACTGGCCCTGGCGGCCGCGGCAATGGCGATACCGCTGGTCTCCGCCTCTCCGGCGGCCTCCGATGGCGTTGTCGTGGGTGGCTTCCCGGTCGATGTCTCCGTCAGCCCCTGGACCGTCGCATTGTCCAGCCGTGACCGGTTCGGAGGTATGCGGTCGGGGCAGTTCTGCGGGGGAGTGGTGGTCGGCCCCGCCACTGTGCTGACGGCGGCCCACTGTATGGCCAAGGAGGTCCTGGGCTCGCCACGGGTGACCGACTTGACGGTCGTCGCGGGCCGCACCGACCTCTACTCGGACGTGGGCCGAGAGATCCCCGTGGGTGAGGTGTGGGTGAATCCGGCCTACGACAGTTCCAGCAACTCCGGCGACTTCGCCGTGCTCAAGCTCACCGAGGCGCTGCCGCAGTCTTCGGTCATCGGCATGGCCGCAGCGGGCGATCCTGCGTACACGCCTGGAACGGAGGCCACGGTCTATGGCTGGGGCGACACCACGGGAATCGGTTCCTACGCGCACACCCTCAGGGCCGCTCGCCTCCATGTGCTGCCGGACAGCCACTGTGAGGCGGCGTATCCGGGGCCGGCCGAAGGCACGTATGAGGCGGAGACCATGGTGTGCGCCGGGGAGGTACGGGGCGGGCGCGATGCCTGCCAGGGCGACAGCGGCGGACCGCTGGTCGCACAGGGCCGACTGATCGGGCTCGTGTCATGGGGCAGCGGTTGCGGACGGCCGACGAGCCCCGGCGTCTACACGCGCGTGTCCGATCTCATGCGGGTACTGCGCTGGGACACCGGTTCTCGGGAGTCGAACGAGACCGCCTGACGGAGCGGTGCCGTGGGCTTCGCGTAACGAGCAACGAGTGTGGGCGGCCGCCCCTGGGAGCAGGGGCGGCCGCCCATGTGCCGGCCTGTGCCGGGTCTGGCTCGTCGTCGAACGCGAACGGTCAGCGCTCTTCGTCGGAGGCGGATGCGGGAACGGCCGTCAGCCGCTCCGTCTCGTCCTGTATCTCAGCGGCGATCTTCTTGAGTTCCGGCTCGAACTTGCGGCCGTGGTGGGCGCAGAAGAGCAGTTCTCCGCCGCTGAGCAGGACGACGCGCACGTACGCCTGTGCGCCGCAGCGGTCGCAGCGGTCAGCGGCCGTCAGCGGGCTCGCGGGGGTCAGAACAGTAGTCACGTCGCCTCTTCTCTAGCTCGACGAGCTGTCGTACCAGGGTCAACATCCAACCAGCCCCAAAACGTTCCCGCTCGTGGCTTCTCCTCGAAAAAAATCTTCCGAGGCGGCCGTCTGCTGCCGGTTTGGCGGCGAATGTGCCGTATTGCGTGTCTGTTGTGTCTTACGGTTTCGCGCTATCGGTCATGGTCAGGTCCCCCCGGCTGGATTGCCGGTTTGTTCATGAGGACGTGCCCGGAGCCTAAATGGTTCATGCCTCGAAGGGAACGTGATATGTACTTCACTCCATCGAGGGATCGAACACGCATGCGACCCTGGACTAGTGTGAGTTCCAGACGAGGGTGGCGTTACAACGGCTCTACCAGGCCTCGGTACCCTCTTGGCGGCGACCGAAGCCGCGCCCTTCCCCAGGAGGGCCCACCTGAAATTCAGCGAGGAGCGAACCGCGTGACCGCCGAGACGTCCGTGCCGTCCACAGCGCTGCTGGCAGGAGCAGACCGGGACGGTTCCAACTACACCGCGCGGCACCTGCTCGTCCTCGAGGGCCTCGAGGCCGTGCGCAAGCGCCCCGGTATGTACATCGGCTCGACCGACAGTCGTGGTCTGATGCACTGCCTGTGGGAGATCATCGACAACTCCGTCGACGAGGCCCTCGGTGATTACTGCGACCACATCGAGGTGATCCTCCACGACGACGGCTCGGTGGAGGTGCGCGACAACGGCCGGGGCATCCCCGTCGACGTCGAGCCCAAGACCGGTCTCTCCGGCATCGAGGTCGTCATGACCAAGCTGCACGCCGGCGGCAAGTTCGGCGGCGGTTCCTACGCCGCCTCGGGCGGTCTGCACGGCGTCGGTGCCTCCGTGGTGAACGCCCTGTCCGCCCGCCTGGACGTCGAAGTCGACCGTGGTGGGCACACGCACGCGATCAGCTTCCGCCGTGGTGTCCCCGGCGCGTTCGCGGCGGACGGACCGGACGCCAAGTTCGAGGCCAAGGGCGGTCTGCGCAAGACCAAGCGGATCCCCAAGACCCGCACCGGCACGCGCGTGCGGTACTGGGCCGACCGCCAGATCTTCCTGAAGGACGCCAAGCTCTCCCTGGAGACCCTCCACCAGCGCGCCCGACAGACCGCGTTCCTGGTGCCCGGCCTGACCATCGTCGTCCGCGACGAGTACGGCCTCGGTGAGGGCGGCAGCAAGGGCGAGGAGTCCTTCCGCTTCGACGGTGGCATCAGCGAGTTCTGCGAGTACCTGGCCACCGACAAGCCCGTCTGCGATGTCCTCCGCTTCACCGGACACGGCACGTTCAAGGAGACGGTCCCGGTACTGGACGACCACGGTCAGATGACCCCGACCGAGGTCACCCGCGAACTCGGCGTCGACGTGGCGCTGCGCTGGGGCACGGGTTACGACACGACGCTGCGGTCGTTCGTCAACATCATCGCCACCCCCAAGGGCGGCACCCACGTCGCCGGCTTCGAGCAGGCCGTCACCAAGACACTCAACGAGGTCCTGCGCGCCAAGAAGCTGCTGCGCGTCGCCGAGGACGACATCGTCAAGGACGACGCCCTGGAGGGTCTGACCGCCGTAGTCACCGTTCGTCTCGCCGAGCCGCAGTTCGAGGGCCAGACCAAGGAGGTCCTCGGCACCTCGGCGGCCCGCCGGATCGTGAACACCGTGATCTCCAAGGAGCTCAAGGCGTTCTTGACCTCCACGAAGCGGGACGCCGCGGCTCAGGCGCGGGTTGTCATGGAGAAGGCGGTCGCCGCCGCGCGCACGCGTATCGCGGCCCGTCAGCACAAGGACGCGCAGCGCCGGAAGACGGCCCTGGAGTCCTCGTCCCTGCCCGCCAAGCTCGCCGACTGCCGCAGCGACGACGTCGATCGCAGCGAACTGTTCATCGTCGAGGGGGACTCCGCGCTCGGTACGGCGAAGCTCGCCCGGAACTCCGAGTTCCAGGCATTGCTGCCGATCCGCGGCAAGATCCTCAACGTCCAGAAGTCGTCCGTGACCGACATGCTCAAGAACGCCGAGTGCGGCGCGATCATCCAGGTCATAGGAGCGGGCTCGGGACGGACCTTCGACATCGACGCGGCCCGCTACGGCAAGATCATTATGATGACCGATGCCGATGTGGACGGTTCCCACATCCGGTGCCTGCTGCTGACCCTGTTCCAGCGCTACATGCGGCCCATGGTGGAGGCCGGCCGGGTGTTCGCCGCCGTGCCGCCGCTGCACCGCATCGAGCTCATCCAGCCCAAGAAGGGCCAGGACAAGTACGTCTACACGTACTCGGACCGTGAACTGCGCGACAAGCTCATGGAGTTCCAGAGCAAGGGCATCCGGTACAAGGACTCCATCCAGCGCTACAAGGGCCTCGGCGAGATGGACGCCGACCAGCTGGCCGAGACGACGATGGACCCGCGCCATCGCACCCTGCGGCGGATCAACCTCTCCGACCTGGAGGCGGCGGAGCAGGTGTTCGACCTCCTCATGGGCAACGACGTGGCGCCGCGCAAGGAGTTCATCTCCAGCTCGGCGGCGACACTGGACCGCTCGCGCATCGACGCCTAGAGGCTGCGCCGGAGTTGGCGCCGGGCTGTTGCCGGGCAGTTTGGCCGGGGGCTCGAGCGGGGTGTTGCCGGGCGGCGCGGCCTGCGGGGCGTAGGTGGCCGGGCGTGGCCTGCCGGATCGGGTGAAGGGGCTGCTGGGCCTCCGGGGACGATCTGGACGTGCGGTGAGCCGGCGGCGGTAAGTGGACGGCGCCGGCGGGATGGTGGGGCGAGGCAAGCCGTGCCCCGACCCGCCACCCTTGCACGAGCTGGCAGGTTGGGTGCCGGGTGCCGGGTGCCGGGTGCCGGGTGCCGGGTGCTTGCCGACTTGGTGCTCTTCCGTGACGTGCCGTGTCGGCGGTGCTGACCAGCGGCGTTCCAACGCGGCTCCACCCGTGGGTGGAGAACCGAGCCTTCGTGGATCCACCCATGATCCACCCCCGCTCCGATCTGCGGGCCTGCGCGTTTCCGTAGCGTCGAAGGCGTCGGCGGCACTCGCTGCCGGCGGCTCCTTCCCGCGCACGGAGGCTGTGATGTCCGGGCTTGTCAACGCATTGCTGATCGTGGCCGTGGCCGCCCTGGTGATCGTGCGGCAGTTCCGCGCAAGCCGTGTCGACACCGATCGGCGCTGGTGGATTCTGCCCGGGGTCCTGGCCGTCATAGCTCTGCGCGAGCCCGACCTTCTCGATGCTCACCACCAGACCGCGTCGGCTCTGTTGCTGGTCACCGAACTGCTCGTCGGTCTGGCCACAGGAGCCGGCTGGGCCTGCACCACCCGCATATGGGCGGAGGCGGACGGTGCCGTCTGGAGCAGGAGCACCAAGGCGAGCGTGGCTGTCTGGGGCGCCGGCATCGGCTTGCGTGTCGGCCTCTACGCGTGCGGCGCGATGCTGGGCGTCCACCAGGACAGCTCGGCCATGTTGCTGGGACTCGCGGCCACCCTGCTGGTCCGCTCCGGGATCCTGATGTGGCGCGTGCAGTCCCTGAACCGGACGCCCGCGCAGACCACGGCATACGGTGACCACGTGCCCCGGTCCGCGTGGAAGGAGCGCGTGTGACGGAGAATGCCTGGACGCGCTGGCCTTCCAGGGAGGCGCTCGGCCGTGAGGGGATCCCGCGGCCGAGGCGCCTGTTGGCCTGGGCCGTGCGGTTGCTGGTGCTCGGTGTGCTGCTGTGGAGCGCCTTCCATGACAGTCGAGTCCATGGCTGGGGGACGGTCGCCGGTGTCGGCGGAGTCCTCCTGGCGGGCGCGCTGGTCTGGGCGTTCCTCCGGATGACACTCGAGCACCGACTGTGGCCGTCCCTGACGCTGATGGTCCTGCTGCTGGGGCTCACGGCCACCGCCCATGTCAGAGGCTTCGAGTCACCGGCCATCGTCCTGTGGTGCGGTTGTGCCATCGCGGCGCTGGAGCGACTGCCTCTGGCCGCCGCGCTGCCGCTGGCGTCGGTCGGACTCGCCTCGTTCGCTGCGGTCAACGGCGATGGATGGCTGACCACCGCCACCACCACCGGCGGACTGGCCCTCGCCGGGTACGCGCTGCGCCTGGACGCCGAGGCCCGGGGGAACGCCCAGCGGCTGCTCGCCCAGGAGAGAGCGGCGCGGGCGGCCGAGGCGGAGTCGGCCGCTCTGGCGGAGCGGGCCCGTATCACCCGGGAGATCCACGATGTGCTCGCCCACAGCCTGTCGGCGCAGCTCGTGCACCTGGAAGCTGCGCGGCTGCTGATCGAGCAGGACGCGGACCGGGACAAGATCCTCGAACGCGTGGTGGCGGCACGGGGCATGGCCCGCGACGGTCTCGACGAGACCCGGCAGGCGCTCTCTGCGCTGCGCGGCGAGCTGACGCCCCTGGAGGACTTCCTGACCGAACTCGTTCGCACGGTGGACAGTGCCGAGGTCACCGTCGGGGGTGAACGCAGAGCGCTGCCGGCCGAGGCGTCGCAAGCCGTGCGCAGGGTCGCCCAGGAAGCCCTGACGAATGCTCGCAAGCATGCGCCAGGGGCCAAGGTGCACCTGAAGTTGGAGTACGGACCACAGGAAGTGACCCTGGACGTACGGGATTCGGGGGGTTCGCCGGGTGAACTCGCCGAGGTGGGAAGCGGATACGGTCTGCTGGGCATGCGGGAGCGCGCCGAACTGCTGGGCGGCTCGCTCGAGGCCGGGCCGGACGAGGAAGGGTTCGTGGTGACGCTGAAGGTGCCTGTATGACGGAGGTGGCGGAGAGGAGGCCGGCCCGGGTCGTGGTCGCGGACGACCAGACCGTCGTCCGGGAAGGCATCGTGATGCTCCTCGGGTTGTTGCCGGGGATCGAAGTGGTGGGCGCCGCCGGGGACGGGGACGAGGCGGTGAAGCTGGTCGCCGAACTCGCCCCTGACGTGGTCCTGATGGATCTGCGCATGCCCCGGTGCGACGGGGTCGAGGCGACTCGGCGCATCCGGGCGGAGCATCCTGGCACACAGGTCGTGGTGCTCACGACGTTCGCGGACGACGACTCCCTGTTTCCCGCGCTGACAGCGGGGGCGCGGGGATACCTGACCAAGGACGCGGACGGGGACGAGATCGTGCGGGCCGTGCACAGCGTCCTGACCGGCGACGCGGGGCTGTCGCCGAGCGTCCAGCGGCGACTGTTGGAGCGGCTGTCGGCACCCGAGCCGAAGCCGGCGGCACCCGTCGATCCACCCGACGGGCTGACTACGAGGGAAACGGAGGTACTGGCCCTGATCGCCGAAGGTCTCAGCAACCAGGAGATCGCCCGAGAGCTGCATGTGTCCACCGCGACAGTGAAGACCCACATCAACAACCTGTTCGCCAAGACGGGGATCAAGGGACGTGCCCAGGCGGTGCGTTACGCGTACGGGAAGGGCGTGGTGCGGCCGCCGACGGGATGACGAGATGACGGGATGCTTGGTCACCTGATGGGGTGAAGAGCGCGGGGAAGAAGAGTCAGGGATCTGCCCGTTCTGTCCATCCTTGGGCATGCAGCCAAGCAATGGCCGTGCCCGTGGCAGCGGGCACGGTTCCGAGAGTTCGCATGACCAACGGCAAGGCCACGTTTCCGCGTTCGTGGGGGCGTCCGGAGACGTGCGGTACGAGGATCCGTGGTATGACGCGCTCGCCTCGGGCTGGGGCGAGTCGGGCAGCCTGAGTACGCCCGTGGTCGAGGTTCCGACAGCGCGTCGGGAGCGGGAGGACGGGGCCGTGGCGGCGGCCCAGGTCTACCTCGAGGTGCAGCGCAGTGCGGCCTTCCAGGAGGTGCGCGGCCGGTACCGGCGGTTTGTGGTCCCGGCGACCGTCGGCTTCTTCCTCTGGTACGTGGGGTACGTCGTGACCGCGACGACCGCGCCCGATTTCATGGCGCGGCCCGTGGCGGGTGCGGTGAACGTGGCGCTGCTCGCGGGGCTCGGGCAGTTCCTCAGCACATTCCTGCTCACCTGGGCCTACGCTCGGCATGCGCGGCTGCGCAGGGACCGTGCGGCGCTCGAAGTGCGTTGGGACACCCAGGAGCTGACGCGCGAGGCGCGAGGCGGCGGTGGTGCCTGGTGACCGGCAACCATCAGACGCTGGCGTTGCTGCTGTTCAGTGCCTTCGTCGCCGTGACCCTGGGGATCACGACATGGGTGAGCCGTGAGCGGCGGGGTTCGGCGGAGGAGTTCTACGCGGGCGGTCGGCTGTTCACGCCGATGGAGAACGGTTTCGCCATCGCGGGCGACTACATGTCGGCTGCCTCCTTCCTCGGTATCTCCGGGCTCATCGCGCTCTTCGGCTATGACGGGTTGCTGTACTCGGTGGGTTTCCTCGTGGCCTGGCTGGTGGTGCTGTTCCTCGTCGCCGAACTGGTGCGCAACTGCGGGCGGTTCACGCTGGCCGACGTGGTGGCGGCGCGGATGACCGAGCGGCCGGTGCGGATCGCGGCGGGAACCTCCTCGGTCACCGTGTCCGTTCTCTATCTGGTGGCGCAGATGGTCGGTGCGGGCAGCCTGGTCGCACTGCTCCTCGGCAAGACCGGCGAGGCGGCCCAGGCGTGGACGGTCATCGGTGTCGGTGCGCTCATGGTGATCTATGTGTCGTGGGGAGGGATGCGAGCCACCACGTGGATTCAGATCGTCAAGGCGGTGCTGCTGCTCGGTGGCACGGTCACGCTCACCGTGCTCGTCCTGGTGCGCTTCCACGGTGACGTCGACCGGCTGCTGCTCACGGCGGCGGAGCGCAGCGGGCACGGAGCCGCGTTTCTGGCGCCCGGGCTGAAGTACGGCGGGGACTGGACGGCGCGCTGCGACTTCATGAGCCTGGGGCTCGCGCTGGTGCTGGGCACGGCGGGGCTGCCGCACATCCTGTCCCGCTTCTACACCGTGCCGACCGCGCGGGCCGCGCGGCGTTCCGTCGTCTGGTCGATCGGGCTCATCGGCGGCTTCTACCTGATGACGATCGTCCTCGGCTTCGGCGCGGCGGCGATCGTCGGTTCGGACGCCGTACGCAGGTCGAACGCGGCCGGGAACACGGCGGTTCCCCTGCTGGCGCTCGACCTGGGCGGCGGGGCCGATTCCACGGGAGGAACGGTTCTGTTCGCGATCGTGGCAGCCGTCGCGTTCGCCACGATCCTCGCGGTGGTCGCCGGGATCACTCTCGCCTCCTCGGCGTCGGTGGCCCACGATCTGTACGCCTCCCTGCGGCGCAAGCACGCCGCAGCGCGCAGCGAAGTGGCGGTGGCGCGGATCGCCGCTGTCGGAATCGGCGCGATCGCCATCGGGCTGGGCCTGCTGGCCCGCGATCTCAACGTCGCCTTCCTCGTGGGCCTCGCCTTCGCCGTCGCCGCGTCCGCGAATCTGCCCGTCCTGCTGTACTCGCTGTTCTGGCGGGGCTTCACCACACGGGGCGCCGTGTGGGCGGTGTACGGCGGGCTGGTGCCGGCCCTGGTGCTCGTCCTGCTGTCGCCGGTGGTGTCGGGCAGTCCCCAGTCGCTCTTCCCGGACGTCGACTTCCAGTTCTTCCCGTTGCAGAACCCCGGCCTGGTCTCGATCCCGCTGGGCTTCCTCGCGGGCTGGCTCGGCACGGTCACCTCGACCGAGGTCGCCGACGAGGCCAAGCACGCGGAGACCGAGGTGCGGTCGCTGACGGGGGCGGGTGCTGCCTAGGGGCGGTTCAGGCGGGCCGGCGCCGGCGACAGGTGGTTCGGAACCCGGCCGATGGCCGAGAAGCCCTTGGGGCGGCGTACGTATTCAAGGAGGGACACGGTCTTCCCCGCCCTGGGGCCGTTTCCTCAGGCGCGGGTCGCCCACACGTAACGGTGTTCCGGGCGGCCCGCGTCACCGTACTTCAGGGTCAGGCGGGCCCTGCCCGTGCGTTCCAGGAGCTTGAGGTAGCGCTGGGCGGTCTGGCGGCTCACCCCGGTCCGGTCGGCGATCTCCTGGGCCGACAGGGGCCCTTGGGCGTTCATCAGGGACTGGCGTACGAGTTCGGCGGTGGTGGGGGAGTGCCCTTTGGGCAGCCCCGGCTCCGACGGGGCGGACAGCGCACCGAAGATGCGGTCGACGTCGGCCTGTTCGGCCTCACCGCCGCCGTCGAGCGTGCGGCGCAGCTCCGCGTACGCCTCCAGCTTGGCGCGCAGGCCCGCGAAGGCGAACGGCTTGACCAGGTACTGCAGGGCCCCCTGCCGCATCGCCGCCTGCACGGTCGAGACGTCCCGTGCGGCCGTCACCATGATCACGTCTGTCTGGTGACCGCGCCGGCGCATCTCCTGGACGACCTCCAGACCCGTCTCGTCGGGCAGGTAGTGGTCCAGCAGAACGAGGTCCAGGTGGGGCAGCAGCTCCAGCTGACGCAGCGCCTCGGCGGCGCTGTGCGCCTCGCCGGCGACATGGAAGCCCGGCACCTTCTCGACGTAGGCGGCGTTGACCTGGGCGACCCTGGTGTCGTCGTCCACGACCAGGACCTCGATCATCGCGACTCCTTCTCGACAGTGCTCTTCGCGGGTGCGGTCAGGGCGGGTTCCAGGTCGGGCTGGGCCAGCGCCTCGGGCAGGACGACGGTGAACTCGGCGCCGCCGCCGTGGGCTGCGTCGACCGACGCGCTTCCGCCCTGCCGCTCGGCGAGCCGGCGTACCAGCGAGAGCCCGATGCCGCGCTTGCCGTGGGCCGGCGGCTTCTTCGTGGACCAGCCCTCGGTGAAGACCGACTCGCGATGTTCCGCCGGGATCCCGGGTCCCGTGTCGCGTACCCGCAGAACGACGGTGCGTCCCTCGGTGCGCAGTTCGATCTCCACGCGCGCGTGCGGCGTGCCCGCGACGGCGTCGAGTGCGTTGTCCACCAGGTTGCCGACGATCGTGACCAGCCCGCGGGGGTCGACCAGCCGGTCGGGGAGCCGGGTGCGGTCGGAGACCCCCAGGGCGACACCGCGCTCGGCTGCGACGGTGGCCTTGCCGACCAGGAGGGCGGCGAGCAGCGGATCCTCGATCTTCTCGGTCACCTGTTCGGACGTTGCCCGGTGGTCGCCGACCACCTCGCCCACGAAGTCCACGGCGTCGTCGTACATCTCCAGTTCGAGCAGCCCGAGCAGGGTGTGCATGCGGTTGGCGTGCTCGTGGTCCTGGGCGCGCAGCGCGTCGATCAGGCCGCGTGTCGAGTCGAGTTCGCGGCCGAGCTGTTCCAGCTCGGTGCGGTCGCGCAGGGTGGACACGGCGCCGCCGTCGTCGGTGGGCATGCGGTTCGCGACCAGCACACGCTGCCCGCGGACGGTGAGGAGGTCCGTGCCGGTCACCCGGCCGGCCAGGACATCGGCCGTACGGCCCTCGCCGAGCGCCTCGTCGGGCGAGCGGCCCACCGCCTCGTCCCCGATGCCCAGGAGGCGCTGTGCCTCGTCGTTGAGCAGGCGGATGCGCCCGGCGCGGTCCAGGGCGACCACGCCTTCCCGGATGCCGTGCAGCATCGCCTCGCGCTCCGCCAGCAGCGCCGAGATGTCGGAGAAGGCCAGGTCACGGGTCTGCCGCTGGACCCGTCGGGAGATCAGCCAGGCGGCCAGCGCCCCCACGGCGAGCGCGCCTCCGGCGTAGGCGAACAGCCCGGGGATCGCGTGGATCAGCCGGGCGCGCACGCTGTCGTACTCGATGCCGACCGAGACCGCCCCGATGATTCTGCCGTCGCTGTCGTGCAGGGGCACCTTGCCGCGGGCCGAGCGGCCCAGGGTGCCGCTGTCGATCTCCATGACCTCCCGGCCGGCCAGGGCCTGGCTGGGATCCGTCGAGACGTGCCCGCCGACCTCCTCGGGATCGGTGTGCGACCAGCGCGTGCCGTGCAGGTCCATCACCACGACGTACTCGGCGCCGCTGGCCTTGCGGATCCGCTCCGCCTCCCGCTGCACCGGCCCCCCGACCGACGGCTGCGTGTGCTGCAGGTCCTCGGCGATCTGCGGCATCGCCGCCGTGGTCTGCGCGATGGCGAGGGCGCGGCGCATCGCCTGGTCGTCCAGCTGATGGCTGAGAGGGGCGAGGAACAGCCCCGTCGCGAGCACCACGACTCCCGCGGCGATGGCCAACTGCATCAGCAGGACCTGCGAGAACACGCGCCGGGGCATTCCGAGGCGCAGGCGGCGGACGGGGGGAGTGGGGCTCATACCCATGACGGTACGTGGACGGGCCCGCCCAGCCGTAGGGGTGTGTGGCGGGGATCTCCCGACCGGCTCGGGAGGAAACGGTTCGGCCGTCTCCTCAGGAGGACGTCAGCCCGGATGCACCATCTCAGCTCGCCAGTGCCGTCGTCAGTTCGCGCACCGCCACCACGTCCATCCGCGCGGGTGAACCCAGGACCGACGCCCCACAGCTCTCCGGGCGGGGCGGCAGGGACGCACTCGCGGCCACGACGACCATCCAGTGACGCCCGTCGGCGTGCGCGACGGTCACCTCCCAGTGCGGCGCCTCGCCGTGTGTACGGACGACGCCGAGAGCCTCCGCCGCGTACTCGCCGATCGCGGCGCGCACGGCCAGCTCCGCCGCCTGGCCGGGGCGATCCCAGGCCGATCGTCCACGGCACCCCTCCATGGCGATCCGGCCCTCCTGGACGCCGTGCAGCACCTCCTTGACGGTGTGCGCCTCGGCGCGGCCGTACGCGTAGCCGTGCGGCAGGACGAGCACGGTGGGGGAGAAGCGGTGACCTCCCAGATGGGTGACCTCCCAGACGCCGTCCACACCGGAGGCGGTGAGCTCGGCGGCGAGGGGGCGGCCCAGCAGCGCGCAGCAGCGGTCGCGCTTGCCGTTCGTGCAGACGAGAGCGAGCGGGTCGCCGGTGTGCGGTCGGCCCTGGAGCGCGGTGTCGAAGCTGTGCGAGTCGCCCCGGCCGAGCGCGGCGAAGTCGAGGTCCAGCAGCCAGCTCGGGTCGGTGGTCGTGGCGCTGTGCAGCCACACCTGTCCGGGAACGGTGTGGGCCGCGTACACGCGGCGCAGGCGCGGCGTACCGAAGTCCGCGTGGCGTCCCGGGCGCCGGATGAGCGCGACGCGTACGCCCGTGCCCTGCGAGGCGGCCTCCAGGGCGCGGCCCAGGGCTGGGTCGAGGTGGCTCGAAACGAGGGCCTTGGCGCCCCAGGGGCCGGGCTGTTCCAGCAGAAGCCAGGTCCTCGCCGTGGGCGCGGTTGCGGACATGGGCTCGTCAAGGTCCTGCGAGACGGCCGTGCACGTACTCACAGAGGTGAGCCTAACCTGACTTCGGTCGGTGCGGCTTCCGGAGGGTCGTGTGCCCTTCTCGGGCCGCACGCGCGCGCGTGCCGCTCGGGAGCCCGCGGGTGGCTGTCGGCTGTCGCGTGTGGCCTGGTCAGGGCGGCTGCGGAGCCTTGCTCCAGTATGGGCCGGCCGGGCATCCGGCCCGCGCGGAAATCCACTCGGTCGGAGAACGCGTGTGGCCTGGTGCCGTTCTGGCGCCAGGCCTCATTCGGTGGTGATCGAGCAGTGACGGGGTGCCGGGCTGCTCGCCGGTGAACGCCCGGCTTGCTCGACGGTTGTGTGCGGCCGGGGTGTGTGACGGGACGGGTCTGCGGGTGGACGCGTGCTCGTGCGGTGGGTCAGGCGTCGGGGATGTCCGCCTTGGCGCGGATCAGGGTTTCTCTGCTCACGATGACAATGCGTTCGTAGTCGGCTCGTGAAGCGTCCGCGGGTAGTTCACCGTCCAGCGCCTCGGTGGCCTCCGTGCCGATGACGGCGAAGTTGCCGTCGCTGAGTTCGAACACGTCCGGGCAGTTGGCTCCTGAGTTACTGCCTCTGGCACTCGGAGGCACACCGATGCGGCGCACGATCTTCAAGGGGGGTACCAGTCCTTACACAAGTTCGGGCACAGTGGAGGGCAAAACCGTACTGTGGCCGGTGGTGTGTTCGCGTCCACATGGGCAAAAGTCATGCAGGCGTGTCGTCGGCGAGAAGAGTTGACCGGTGTGGCGTCGCGGGACGAGCGTCACTCGGACGGCGGGTTGCCCACGACCCACCACTCGTCCGTATCGGCTTCATCGAGGTCGTGGACGAGGCCGTCCACCATATGGCCGATCCTGGCTTCGTCGGAGGACTGGTTGAGAGTCGCGCGTTGGCTCTTCGACGCCTCCCAGTACTCACGGAAGAGGGGGCTCTGAAAGAACTCACGCAGATACGTGTACAGCCCCTCCCGGTCCAGGATGCCCGCTTGGTAAAGGTGGTAGAGGTGGGTGTACCAGGCGTTGGCGTAGAAGAACTGGCGGCGCTTTTCCGCGGGGATGCTCTTGTCATAGGTGTCGATCACGACGGCGAGGGACGGATCGTCGATGGCCCTGGACAGTAGTTCCCAGTGCATGCGCTGTTGGTGCGCCAGAGCCTTGCGCCGGACCGCCAACTCCTCGAGTTCGAGCCGCCTCTCTTGCAGACGCGCCTCTTCCCGACGCCGTTGACACGCGGCCAGCGTCGCGGCGGCTGTGGCGAGCAGCAGGCCGGCTGCGACAGACCCCAGCCTCCCCGCCTTGTTCCTCTGTGTGGCCATGTCAACCCCCGAATCAGGCGACCGTCAGCCGGTCGTCGGATGCGGGTGGACTGACGGGGACCGGCGAGCGGTGGGTGGCGCTTGCCGTCTCCCAGAGTGCCGAGCGGCTCTGATCGGCGGGGAGGCGGAGGAGAGGCGCACGGAGGGAAGTGAGGGTCGCACGCCACGGCGCCTTGACGAACGTCTGCCCCGCAAGTGCTGCTAACAATCGTTCACTTCGCGGTGATTCTTCCCGCTCGTATCCTGGGTCGGCATTCAGTCCTCGACCGTGCGCCGGGCCCGTGAGCCGGTGCACGCGTAGGTGCCAGAGAGGTCGCACATTGACGCAGAGCCGTACTCCGCAGCAGATTCCGGTCGTCGTTCTCGCCGGGTTCCTCGGCTCCGGCAAGACGACTCTGCTCAACCACCTCCTGCACCGCAGCGGAGGCAGCCGGATCGGCGCGATCGTGAACGACTTCGGTGCCATAGAGATCGACGCCCTGGCCGTGGCCGGCGCGCTCGGCGACTCCACCGTCTCCCTCGGCAACGGCTGTCTGTGCTGCGCCGTCGACGCCAGTGAACTCGACGTCTACCTCGAACGCCTCGCCCGCCCCTCCGCCGGCATCGACGTCATCGTCATCGAGGCCAGCGGGCTCGCCGAGCCCCAGGAACTCGTTCGGATGGTCCTGGCCAGCGAACACCCGGGGATCGTCTACGGCGGACTCGTCGAGCTCGTCGACGCTGCCGAGTTCGACGAGACCCGCGCCAGGCATCCCGAGATCGACCGGCACCTCGCCCTCGCCGATCTCGTCGTCGTGAACAAGCTGGACCGCACGCCCGACGCCGACCGCGTCCTGGGACTCGTCCGCTCCCTCACCGACCGGGCCGCCGTCGTCCCCGCCACCTACGGCCGCATCGACCCCGAGTTCCTCTTCGACTGCCGCCCCGGTGAGGAGCGCGTCGGGCAGCTCTCCTTCGACGACCTGCACCGCCAGGGCGACGACGAGCACGACGACCACGCCGGTCACCTGCACGCCGCCTACGACAGCCTCTCCTTCGCCTCCGAAGTCCCCCTCGACCCGCGCCGGTTGATGCTGTTCCTCGACAGCCGCCCCGAGGGCCTGTACCGGATCAAGGGGTACGTCGACTTCGGCCCGCACGACACCGCCCACCGGTACGCCGTGCACGCCGTCGGCCGCTTCCTGCGCTTCTACCCGGAGCCCTGGGGATCCGCCGGGGAGCGCCTCACGCAGCTCGTCCTGATCGGCTCCGGTATCGACGCGGCCGCCCTCGGCAAGGAACTGGAGGCATGCAAGAGCGACGCCCCACACGCCGACGAGCACGGCATGTGGGGCGTCCTGCGCTACGTACAGAACCCCGAGGACCGCGCCGACGAGGTCTTCGAGGAGGCCTAGACCGGGCCCGCCACCACCGCCACCGTCTTCGCCAGCGAGACGCCCGAGCCGTCGCGGCGCGGGTCCATCTCCGGCAGCTCGGCCGGGGTGCCGTTCTTCTGCGCGGCCCGCGCCGGTGTGGCGCCCGCCCAGGCCAGGGACAGGCAGTCCTCGCCCTTCAGGAACCGCTGGCAGCGCACACCGCCGGTGGCGCGGCCCTTGCGCGGGTACTGGTCGAACGGTGTGAGCTTGGCGGTCGTCTGGACGGAGTCGTCCAGCGTGCCGCGCGAGCCCGCGACCGTGAAGACCACCGCGTCCGCCGCCGGGTCCACCGCCGTGAAGGAGATCACCTTCGCGCCCTCGGCGAGCTTGATGCCCGCCATGCCGCCCGCCGGACGGCCCTGCGGGCGGACCTGCGAGGCCTGGTAGCGCAGCAGCTGGGCGTCGTCCGTGATGAAGACCAGGTCCTCCTCGCCCGTGCGCAGCTCGACCGCGCCGACGATCCGGTCGCCCTCCTTGAGGGTGATGACCTCCAGCTCCTCCTTGTTGGACGGGTAGTCCGGCACCACGCGCTTCACGACGCCCTGCTCCGTACCGAGCGCCAGGCCCGGGGAGGACTCGTCGAGCGTGGTGAGGCAGACCACCGTCTCGTCACCCTCCAGGGAGACGAACTCCGCCAGCGGGGCACCGCCCGACAGGTTCGGCGCCGACGCCGTGTCCGGGAGCTGCGGCAGGTCGATGACGTTGATCCGCAGCAGCCGGCCTGCCGAGGTGACCGCGCCGATCTCCCCGCGCGCGGTGGCCGGCACCGCCGAGACGATCACGTCGTGCTTGGTGCGCCTGCCGTCCGCGTCCTCCGCGAACGGCTCGGCGTTCGCCGTACGGGCCAGCAGGCCCGTCGAGGAGAGCAGCACACGGCAGGGGTCGTCGGCGACCTGGAGCGGTACGGCGGCGACCGGGGTGCCCGCCGACTCCAGCAGGACCGTACGCCGCTCGGTCCCGAACTTCTTGGCCACCGCGGCCAGTTCGGCCGAGACCAGCTTGCGCAGCTCCGCGTCCGACTCCAGGATCCGGGTCAGCTCGGCGATCTCGGCGTTGAGCTTCTCCTTCTCCGCCTCCAGCTCGATACGGTCGTACTTGGTCAGCCGGCGCAGCGGCGTGTCCAGGATGTACTGGGTCTGGACCTCCGACAGGGAGAAGCGCTCCATCAGGCGCTCCTTGGCCTGCGCGCTGTTCTCGCTGGAACGGATCAGGCGGATGACCTCGTCGATGTCGACGAGCGCCGTGAGCAGGCCCTCCACCAGGTGCAGACGGTCACGCCGCTTGCTCCGGCGGAACTCGCTGCGCCGCCGCACGACCTCGAAGCGGTGGTCGAGGTAGACCTCCAGGAGCTCCTTCAGGCCCAGCGTGAGCGGCTGGCCGTCCACCAGTGCCACGTTGTTGATGCCGAAGGACTCCTCCATCGGCGTCAGCTTGTAGAGCTGCTCCAGGACGGCCTCCGGCACGAAGCCGTTCTTGATCTCGATGACCAGGCGCAGGCCGTGCTCACGGTCGGTGAGGTCCTTGACGTCCGCGATGCCCTGGATCTTCTTCGAGCCGACCAGGTCCTTGATCTTGGCGATGACCTTCTCGGGGCCGACCGCGAAGGGCAGTTCGGTGATGACCAGGCCCTTGCGGCGGGCCGTGACGGTCTCCACCGACACCGTGGCGCGGATCTTGAAGGTGCCGCGGCCCGTCTCGTAGGCGTCCCTGATCCCGGAGAGGCCGACGATCCGGCCGCCGGTGGGCAGGTCGGGGCCCGGGACGTGCCGCATCAGGGCGTCCAGATCCGCGTTCGGGTAGCGGATCAGGTGGCGGGCGGCCGCGATGACCTCGCCCAGGTTGTGCGGCGGCATGTTGGTGGCCATGCCGACCGCGATGCCCGAGGAGCCGTTGACCAGGAGGTTCGGGAAGGCGGCGGGCAGCGCCACCGGCTCCTGCTCCTGGCCGTCGTAGTTGGGCGTGAAGTCGACCGTGTCCTCGTCGATCGACTCGGTCATCAGGCTCGTCGCCGCGGCCTGGCGGCACTCCGTGTACCGCATGGCGGCCGGCGGGTCGTCGTTGCCCAGCGAGCCGAAGTTGCCGTGGCCGTCGACCAGCGGCACACGCATGGAGAAGGGCTGGGCCATGCGCACCAGGGCGTCGTAGATCGACGCGTCGCCGTGCGGGTGCAGCTTGCCCATGACCTCGCCGACGACGCGGGCGCACTTCACATAGCCGCGGTCGGGGCGCAGGCCCATCTCGTTCATCTGGTACACGATGCGGCGGTGCACCGGCTTGAGGCCGTCGCGGGCGTCCGGCAGGGCGCGGGAGTAGATGACCGAGTACGCGTACTCGAGGAAGGAGCCCTGCATCTCGTCGACGACGTCGATGTCGAGGATCTTCTCCTCGTACGAGTCGTCGGGCGGCGGGGTCTTCGTGCTGCGGCGGGCCATCGCTGCCGGCTCCTCCTGTTTCCTGGTCGCTCGCCTGGGGGGCGCTCGCCCTTCGGCTCACTCTTGCTGAAGCGTGTGACGGGATCTGATGCCGACCATTGTGGACCGTGGCACTGACAGTCCGGGCCGGGACCCGGGCGTCGGCGTCCGGCCCCGACTGGAGGCGCGCCTCCTCCACGGCTGCCCGCAGGCTACGCGATCTCGCTCTCGGCGTACGTCGTCCGGGAACTTCGCCGACGCTCCGCGCGCTTGCATACAGTGGCAGGACCGGCAGGAAAACCGCGGTTTCGACGACCGCGTCCGCGATCGGAAGGGACGTACATGCCCATGGGTCACACGGCCACAGCCCAGGCAGGCTCCGGGGGCCTGACAGCGACCGAGCACCGCCTGGCCAACGGCCTGCGCGTGGTGCTCTCCGAGGACCACCTGACCCCCGTGGCGGCGGTGTGCCTCTGGTACGACGTCGGTTCGCGCCACGAAGTCAAGGGTCGTACCGGGCTTGCTCACCTTTTTGAGCACTTGATGTTCCAGGGCTCCGCCCAGGTCAAGGGCAACGGCCACTTCGAGCTGGTCCAGGGCGCGGGCGGCTCGCTCAACGGCACCACCAGCTTCGAGCGCACCAACTACTTCGAGACCATGCCCGCCCACCAGCTGGAGCTCGCCCTCTGGCTGGAGGCCGACCGCATGGGCTCGCTGCTGGCCGCCCTGGACGACGAGTCCATGGAGAACCAGCGCGACGTCGTCAAGAACGAGCGCCGCCAGCGCTACGACAACGTCCCCTACGGCACGGCCTTCGAGAAGCTGACCGCCCTCGCCTACCCGGACGGCCACCCCTACCACCACACGCCGATCGGCTCGATGGCCGACCTGGACGCGGCGACCCTGGAGGACGCGCGCGCGTTCTTCCGCACGTACTACGCGCCGAACAACGCCGTCCTGTCGGTCGTCGGCGACATCGACCCCGAGCAGACGCTCGCCTGGATCGAGAAGTACTTCGGTTCGATCCCCCCTCACGACGGCAAGCCCGATCCGCGTGACGGCGCCCTGCCCGACATCATCGGCGAGCAGCTGCGCGAGATCGTCGAGGAAGAGGTCCCCGCCCGCGCCCTGATGGCCGCCTACCGCCTGCCGGAGGACGGCACGCGCGCGTGCGACGCGGTCGACCTGGCGCTCACCATCCTCGGCGGCGGCGAGTCCTCCCGCCTCTACAACCGCCTCGTCCGCCGCGACCGTACGGCGGTGGCGGCGGGCTTCGGTCTGCTGCGGCTCGCCGGAGCGCCCTCCCTGGGCTGGCTGGACGTGAAGACGTCCGGCGAGGTCGAGGTGCCGGTCATCGAGGCCGCCATCGACGAGGAGCTCGCCCGGTTCGCTGAGGAAGGCCCCACGGCGGAGGAAATGGAGCGCGCCCAGGCCCAGTTGGAGCGCGAGTGGCTGGACCGGCTCGGCACGGTCGCCGGCCGTGCCGACGAACTGTGCCGGTACGCCGTGCTGTTCGGCGACCCGCAGCTCGCCCTGACCGCCGTCCAGCGTGTGCTGGACGTCACGGCGGAGGAGGTGCGGGAGGTCGCCCAGGCCCGGCTGCGGCCCGACAACCGGGCCGTGCTGGTCTACGAGCCCGTTGAGGGCGCCGAAAGCACCGAGGACACCGAAAGCACCGAGATCACCGCCGACGAGGACGAGAACGAGGAGGCGGCCAAGTGACCGAGCTCGCCACGATGGACTTCCACCCCCAGCCCCAGGCGGGCGAGGCCCGGCCCTGGGCGTTCCCGGCCCCCGCGCGCGGGACGCTCGACAACGGCCTGACCGTCCTGCACTGCCACCGTCCCGGCCAGCAGGTCGTCGCCGTCGAGGTCCTCCTCGACGCGCCCCTGGACGCCGAGCCGGCCGGCCTCGACGGTGTCGCCACGATCATGGCGCGGGCCTTCTCCGAGGGCACCGACAAGCACTCCGCCGAGGAGTTCGCCGCCGAGCTGGAGCGCTGCGGCGCCACCCTCGACGCACACGCCGACCACCCCGGTGTCCGCCTCAGCCTGGAGGTCCCGGCCTCCCGCCTGGCCAAGGCCCTCGGCCTGATCGCCGACGCCCTCAGGGCGCCCGCGTTCGCCGACAGCGAGGTCGAGCGACTCGTCCGCAACCGTCTGGACGAGATCCCGCACGAGCTGGCCAACCCCTCCCGGCGTGCCGCCAAGGAACTCTCCAAGGAGCTGTTCCCCGCCGACGTGCGCATGTCGCGCCCGCGCCAGGGCACCGCGGAGACCGTCGAGAACATCGACTCGGCGGCCGTCCGCGCCTTCTACGAGAAGCACGTCCGCCCCGCCACGGCCACCGCCGTGGTCGTCGGCGACCTCACCGGCGTCGACCTGGACGCGCTCCTCGGTGACACCCTGGGCGCCTGGACGGGCTCCTCGGCCCAGCCGCGGCCCGTGCCGCCGGTGACCGCCGACGACACCGGCCGGGTCGTCATCGTGGACCGCCCCGGCGCCGTCCAGACGCAGCTGCTGATCGGCCGCGTCGGAGCCGACCGGCACGCGCGCGTGTGGCCCGCCCAGGTGCTCGGCACGTACTGCCTCGGCGGCACCCTCACCTCCCGCCTGGACCGCGTCCTGCGCGAGGAGAAGGGCTACACCTACGGCGTGCGCGCCTTCGGGCAGGTCCTGCGGTCCGCGCCGGACGGCACGGGCGCCGCGATGCTCGCCATCAGCGGCTCCGTCGACACCCCGAACACCGGTCCCGCGCTGGCGGATCTCTGGCAGGTGCTGCGCACCCTCGCCGAGGGGGGCCTGACCGACGCCGAGCGCGACGTCGCCGTGCAGAACCTCGTCGGGGTGGCACCGCTGAAGTACGAGACCGCCGCGGCCGTCGCCGGCACCCTGGCCGACCAGGTCGAGCAGCACCTGCCCGACGACTACCAGGCGGCGCTGTACCAGCAGCTCGCCGCGACCGGCACCGTGGAGGCCACCGCGGCGGTCGTGAGCGCCTTCCCGGTGGACCGCCTGGTGACCGTCCTCGTCGGTGACGCCGCCCAGATCAAGGAGCCGGTCGAGGCCCTCGGTATCGGCGAGGTGAAGGTCGTCTCCGCGGAGTAGGCACCGCGACGGCACACGCGCGTAGGGGCCCTGGTCGACGGAAGCGTCACCAGGGCTCCCTGATGTCCGAATTGAGGGAGAGGTTGCCTGTCTGCCCTGTGGCATGCGCTACAAAAGCCGCGTTCCGTTTGGGGATTGACAGCGGCCGCGTCTAGTTTCATCCGGGCTGTTCGTCGGGCAGTGCGCCGCATCCGCGGCACCGGACAGTCATCGCCGAGTCCCCGTACGGCGCGAGCCAGGGGAGCCGGGGACCCAACTAGGCAGTCCCTGGGGTGAATCGGGCACCCGCGCGTTGCGCGAGGGGGCCCGTAGGAGACCTTCCTGCTCCGAACCCGTCAGCTAACCCGGTAGGCGAGAGGGAAGGAAAGGACCGCTCACTTCATGGCGTTCACCTGCGCCACCGGGAAGCACCGTCGTCCCAGTCGGATGAAGCGCACCACCGCCCGTGCGGCGGGCATCGCGGCGCTCACCACCACCGGCGTCATCGGTACCGCGGCCTCCGGCCCCGCCATGGCCGCGGAGCCCTCCGCCGAGCAGACCGGCCTCATCCCCGTCGTCACCATCGGCGAGACCGTCGCCGCGCAGATCGACGACCAGGCCGCCGCGCAGAAGCAGGCCGCCCAGGAGGAGGCCGCGCGCAAGCTGGCCGCGGAACAGGCCGCCGCGAAGGTCAAGGCGGAGCGCGAGGTCCGGGCCCGCGCCGCCCGGGAGGCCGAGCGCAAGCGCCTCAGCACCTTCGTGTCGCCGATCACCAGCTCCTACGTCTCCACCGGCTACAGGTCCGGCGGCTCCCTGTGGTCCTCCGGCAGCCACACCGGCATCGACTTCCACGCCTCGAGCGGCACTTCCGTGCACGCGGTCGGGCTAGGCACGGTCGTCGAGGCCGGCTGGGGCGGCGCCTACGGCAACCAGGTCGTGATCCGGATGAACGACGGCACGTACACCCAGTACGGCCATCTGTCGTCCATCAGCGTCTCGGTGGGCCAGAAGGTCACCCCGGGCCAGCGGATCGGCCTCTCCGGCGCGACCGGCAACGTCACCGGCCCGCACCTGCACTTCGAGGCCCGTACCACCCCGGAGTACGGCTCGGACATCGACCCGGTCGCCTACCTCCGCAAGCACGGCGTGAACGTCTGAGGACGCACGGCGACAGATCGTCCAGCCCCGGCCCCGAGCGGCCGGGGCTTTCGCCGTTTCACGCGCCCCGCTGTCCAAAAAATATCCCTGGATTCCGGCCTGCCATCGGAAATTCCGGCTCATTGCAATAGAGTCACTGAACACACGTCAATCGTCGACGTTTCACGGGGATTAAGGCGGAGGTCGGTCATGCGTATTCCGGCGCACTCGGTGTGCACGGCCATCCGGGACGACATCGTCGCGGGTGTCTACGAGCGCGGCAGCCGCCTCACCGAGGAACTCCTGGCCCGTCGCTACGGCGTCTCGCGCGTCCCCGTCCGGGAGGCGCTGCGCACGCTGGAGGCGGAGGGCTTCGTCGTCACGCGGCGGCACGCAGGCGCGTGCGTCGCCGAACCGACCGAGCAGGAGGCCGCCGACCTGCTGGAGATGCGCATGCTCCTGGAGCCGCTCGGCGCCGCCCGGGCCGCCCAGCGGCGCACGGAGGCGCACCTGAAGGTGCTCCGTGGCCTCGTCCGGCTGGGCCAGGAGCGCGCCAGGAGGGGCAACAGCGAGGATCTGCGCTCCCTGGGCGGCTGGTTCCACGAGACGCTCGCCCAGGCCTCCGGCAGCCACGCCCTGACCTCGACACTCACCCAGCTGCGCCACAAGATCGCCTGGATGTACGCGGTGGAGGCACCGGCCAACCCCGTGGAGTCCTGGACGGAGCACGGCGCCATCGTGGACGCGGTGGCGCGCGGCGACGGCGAGCGCGCGCGGGCGATCACGGCGCTGCACACCGAGCGCGCGACCTCCGCACACCGGCTGCGCTTTTCCGGCGGGGACCGCCCGGACCGTGTGAGGACTTCGCAACACGTCGTAAACATGTCGGGCCTGCGGCATTAACACGGGGGCCGTATACAAAGAAGGGATATTCGGCGGAGCTGTATTTCCGCTGCCCTTTTCTCGCGCGCCCGGAATTTTCCGGAGACGCGCTCTCGGTGCGCTCGCGGACTTTTCCCGGCATGCCTCCGGCAATTTCTCCGAAGTGCCTGGGCGGAAAACGCGGAGCCGCGCCGCCCGGCAAGGGGCGACGCGGCTCCGCGCGTCCTGTCGGCGAGACTCAGACGGTCTCGGGGAGCTCCTCGAGCCCCTCGGAGACCAGCTTGGCCAGCCGGTCGAGGGCGGCGTCCGCGCCCTCGGCGTCGGAGGCGAGGACGATCTCCTCGCCGCCCTTGGCGCCCAGGCCGAGAACGGCCAGCATGGAAGCCGCGTTGACGGGGGTGCCGCCCGCCTTGGCGATCGTCACCGGGACGCCTGCGGCCGTGGCGGCTCGGACGAAGATGGAGGCGGGGCGGGCGTGAAGGCCCTCGGCCCAGCCGACGTTGACGCGGCGCTCAGCCATGTGATGCTGCCCTTCAGTGTTCAGGTTGTCTAGACCAGTGTTCCACACGTGAAGCGTGGACGGGACGGGTGCTTGCGACCCGTCCCGGTGTGGTCGTCGGACCTCGGCCTCGATCCGACTTCCGTCCTCCACAGACTGCCTCGCGCCGTTGTCGTACGCGAGCCGTACTCTGGGCCCCATGCAGAGCGCCTCGGACCGGCACGAGTACCCCGCCCACTGGGAAGCCGACGTGGTGCTGCGCGACGGCGGCACCGCGCGCATCCGCCCCATCACCGTTGATGACGCCGAGCGCCTGGTCAGCTTCTACGAGCAGGTCTCGGACGAGTCGAAGTACTACCGCTTCTTCGCGCCCTACCCGCGTCTGTCCGCCAAGGACGTCCACCGCTTCACGCACCACGACTTTGTGGACCGGGTGGGACTCGCGGCCACGGTAGGCGGCGAGTTCATCGCCACCGTACGCTATGACCGCATCGGTGCCGACGGTCTGCCCGCCTCCGCGCCCGCCGACGAGGCCGAGGTCGCCTTCCTCGTGCAGGACGCCCACCAGGGCAGGGGCGTGGCCTCCGCACTCCTGGAACACGTCGCGGCCGTCGCACGCGAGCGCGGCATCCGCCGGTTCGCCGCCGAGGTCCTCCCCGCCAACACCAAGATGATCAAGGTGTTCACGGACGCCGGGTACACCCAGAAGCGCAGCTTCGAGGACGGCGTCGTCCGCCTGGAGTTCGACCTCGAACCCACCGAGCGCTCCCTGGCCGTGCAGCGCGCGCGGGAGCAGCGCGCCGAGGCCCGCTCCGTACGGCGGCTGCTGACGCCCGGCTCGGTCGCCGTCGTCGGCACCGGCCGCACCTCCGGCGGCGTCGGCCGCAGCGTCCTCGGCAACCTCCGCCAGGCCGGCTTCACCGGGCGCCTGTACGCCGTGAACAAGGCCTTCCCGCAGGACCTGAAGGAGTTCGACGGGGTGCCCGCCCACCGCTCGGTGCGCGACATCGACGAGCCGGTCGACGTCGCGGTCGTCGCCGTGCCGGCGGACCACGTGCCCGAGGTCGTCGCCGAATGCGGCGAGCACGGCGTGCAGGGCCTCGTCGTCCTCGCCGCCGGCTACGCCGAGAGCGGCCCCGAGGGACGCGAGCGCCAGCGCGAACTCGTGCGGCACGCGCGCGCGTACGGGATGCGGATCATCGGCCCCAACGCCTTCGGGATCATCAACACCTCCCCGGAGGTGCGGCTGAACGCCTCCCTGGCCCCGCAGATGCCGCGGACCGGCCGGATCGGCCTGTTCGCCCAGTCCGGCGCCATCGGCATCGCCCTGCTCTCCCGCCTCCACCGACGCGGCGGAGGCGTCACCGGCGTCACGGGCGTGTCGACGTTCGTCTCCTCCGGCAACCGCGCCGACGTCTCCGGCAACGACGTCCTGCAGTACTGGTACGACGACCCCGACACCGACGTCGCCCTCATGTACCTCGAGTCCATCGGCAACCCCCGCAAGTTCACCCGCCTCGCGCGGCGTACGGCGGCGGCGAAGCCGCTGGTGGTGGTGCAGGGCGCCGGTTCCGCTCCACAGGGCCACACCGTACGGGCCACGCGGCTGCCGCACGCGACGGTGTCCGCGCTGCTGCGGCAGGCCGGCGTGATCCGCGTGGACACCATCACCGAGCTGGTGGACGCGGGCCTGCTGCTCGCCCGCCAGCCGCTGCCGAGAGGTCCACGGGTGGCGATCCTGGGCAACTCCGAGTCGCTCGGCCTGCTGACCTACGACGCCTGCCTCTCCGAGGGGCTGCGCCCGCAGCCGCCGCTGGACCTGACCACGGAGGCGTCGGCGGAGGACTTCCACGCGGCGCTGGCGCGCGCCCTGGGCGACGAGACCTGCGACGCGGTCGTGGTGACGGCGATCCCGGCGATCGGAGAGGCGTCGCCCGGCGACGCGGAACTGGCGGAAGCCCTGCGCTCCGCCGCGGCCACGGGCCCCGCCAAGCCCGTGCTTGTCGTGCACGTGGAGCTCGGCGGCCTCGCGGAAGCCCTGTCGGCCGCGACGAGCACCTCCCCACGCGCGCGGAGCGCGACGCCGGAGGCCGGGACACCACCGGCCCCCGTGACCGAGGCACCCGAGGGCGCCCACCTCATCCCCGCGTACCCCGCCGCCGAACGCGCGGTCCGCGCCCTCGCCGAGGCCGTGAAGTACGCGCAGTGGCGGCGCGAGGCCGCCGACCCCGGCAAGGTGCCCGAGTACGAGGACATCGACGAGAAGGGCGCCGCCGAGCTGATCGGCGGACTCCTCGCGCGCGGGCAGGGCCTCACCCTCGGCACCGACGAGACCTGCGAGCTGCTCGGCCGGTACGGCGTCCCCGTGCGCCGTGCCATCCCCGCGCCGACCCCGGACGAGGCCGCCCGGGCCGCCGGCGCCCTCGGCTACCCCGTCGCCCTCAAGGCCACCGCCCCCCACCTGCGCCACCGCGCCGACCTGGGCGGCGTCCGGCTCGATCTCGCGGACGAGGAGCAACTGCGGCGGGCGTACGCCGAGTTGACCGAGCTGTTCGGGAAGCCGGAGGAGGTGCGTCCGGTCGTCCAGGCCATGGCCCCGCGCGGGGTCGACACCATCGTCCGCGCGGTCATCGACCCGGCGGCCGGAGCCGTGCTGTCGTTCGGCCTCGCCGGGCCGACCTCACAACTGCTCGGCGACATGGCGCACCGCCTGATCCCGGTCACCGACCGCGACGCGACCTCCCTGGTCCGCTCGATCCGGACGGCACCCCTCCTGTTCGGCTGGCGCGGCTCCACACCCGTCGACACCCCCGCCCTGGAGGAGCTGCTGGTGCGGGTGTCCCGCCTGGTCGACGACCACCCGGAGGTCGTCGCGGTCACCCTGGAGCCGGTCGTCGTCGCCCCGCACGGCCTGAGCGTCCTCGGCGCCTCGGTACGCCTCGCGCCCCCGCCCGCCCGCGACGACCTCGGCCCCCGGACGCTCCCCGCGTACTGAAGCGACCGCGAGCGGTCCCTCGCAGTCAGTGGGTCCCCGTAGGATGGACGGCATGGCCAAGACCAGTACGACGACCCAGGGGCTGCGTGCGGCGATCGAGCGCAGCGGCTACTACCCGGCCCTCGTGGCCGAGGCGGTGGAGGCCGCTGTGGGCGGCGAGCCCATGCGGTCGTACCTGGTCCACCAGGAGACCACGTTCGACCAGAACGAGGTGCGCCGGCATGTGACCGTGCTGGTCCTCACCGGCAACCGCTTCATCGTCAGCCACACCGACGAGCAGGCCGCCGACACCACCTCCCCGACGCCGTACGCCACGACGTCCACCGAGTCCGTGAAGCTCGGCCGGATCTCGTCGGTCGTGGTCAGCCGCGTGGTCGCCAACCCGGAGTCGTACACGCCGGGCACGCTGCCGCGCGAGGTCGTGCTGACCATCGGCTGGGGTGCCGTCTCCCGCATCGACCTGGAGCCGGCCGCCTGCGGCGACCCCAACTGCGACGCCGACCACGGCTACACGGGCAACTCGACGGCGGACGACCTCAGCCTGCGCGTCAGCGAGGCCGGGGACGGCCCGGAGACGGTGCGCCAGGCGCTCGCCTTCGCGCAGGCGCTCTCCGAGGCGACCGCGGACCTCACCCGCTGATGTCCCAGCTTGCATCCTGGGACCACCCGGAACCCCTTGCCGTCTCCTCCGCGCCCGTCCCCGAGTACGGCTCCGGCTCCCTCGCCGACCTGCTGCCCACGCTGGCCGCGGGCATGGGCGTACCCGGCCTGACCGCGGGGATTCCGGAACTGACCGCGGCCGACCGCAACTGCGTCTTCCTGATCGACGGACTCGGCTGGGAGCAGATCCAGGCCCACCCGGACGAGGCGCCCTACCTGCACGCGCTCCTCGGCAGCTCGCGCGGCGGCACCGGACGCCCCCTCACCGCCGGCTTCCCGGCGACCACCGCGACCTCCCTCGCCTCCGTCGGCACCGGCCTTCCGCCGGGCGCCCACGGCCTGCCCGGCTACACCGTGCGCGATCCGGCCACCGGCGAGCTGATGAACCAGCTCCGCTGGCAGCCGTGGACCTCGCCGCGCGTCTGGCAGCCGTACCCCACCGTCTTCCAGCTGGCCGACGCGGCGGGTGTGCACGCCGCGCAGGTGTCCTCGCCCGCCTTCGAGAGCACCCCGCTGACCAAGGTGGCGCTCAGTGGCGGAACGTTCCTGGGGCGCCTGACCGGCGAGGAGCGCATGGATGTCGCCGCCGAGCAACTCGCGGCCGGCGACCGCTCCCTGGTCTACACGTACTACGCCGAACTCGACGGCGCCGGCCACCGCTACGGCGTCTCCTCCGACACCTGGCGCGGCCAGCTCATGTACGTCGACCGGCTCGTCCAGCGCCTGGCGGAGCAACTCCCGCCCCGCAGCGCGCTGTACGTCACCGCCGACCACGGCATGGTCGACGTGCCCTTCGACGAACAGCACCGCATCGATTTCGACGAGGACTGGGAACTGCGCGCCGGCGTCGCCCTCCTGGGCGGCGAGGGCCGTGCCCGCCACGTCTACGCCGTACCGGGCGCCGAGAACGACGTCCTGACCTGCTGGCGCGAGGTGCTCGGGGAGCAGTTCTGGGTGGCCTCGCGGGACGAGGCCATCGCCGCGGGCTGGTTCGGGCGGCCCGACCAGGTCGACGAGCGCGTGTACGCCCGTCTCGGCGATGTGATCGCGGCCGCCCGGGACGACGTCCTGATCATCGCCTCCGAGCGGGAGCCGAAGGAGTCGGCGATGGTCGGCAACCACGGCTCGATGACCCCTGCCGAGCAGTTGGTCCCCCTGCTCGAAGTACGCTCCTGAAGCGCGTCCCCTGTTCTCCCTTGCCGAAAGGTGCTCAACTTGCCATGCCCGAGCTGGTGTTCTTCTCCGGAACCATGGACTGCGGGAAGTCGACGCTGGCTCTCCAGATCGAGCACAACCGTTCCGCACGCGGCCTGCAGGGCATGATCTTCACACGTGACGACCGCGCGGGAGAGGGCAAGCTGTCCTCCCGCCTCGGCCTGGTCACCGACGCCGTCGAGGTCAAGGACGGGCAGGACCTGTACGCCTACCTCGTCGACCACCTCTCGCACGGCGGCCGCGCGGACTACGTGATCGCGGACGAGGCGCAGTTCCTCGCGGAGGAGCAGATCGACCAGCTCGCGCGCGTGGTCGACGACCTCGGCATCGACGTCTACGCCTTCGGCATCACGACCGACTTCCGCTCCAAGCTGTTCCCCGGCTCCCAGCGGCTCGTCGAACTCGCCGACCGCGTCGAGGTCCTCCAGGTCGAGGCCCTGTGCTGGTGCGGCGCCCGCGCCACGCACAACGCCCGCACGGTCGGCGGCGTGATGGTCGTCGAGGGCGCCCAGGTCGTCGTCGGAGACGTCAACCAGGCGGACACCATCGGATACGAGGTCCTGTGCCGCCGGCACCACCGGCGCCGGATGACGGCGGCGACCGCCCGGGCGGCGGCGCTGTCACCGGACGTGCTGCCGGTGCAGCGGGCCTAGCGGCCGTCCGCCGGCACGGGTCGGATCAGTGCGGGTCCTGGATCAGTGAGAAGCGGGCGCCCTCGGGGTCGGCCACGGTCGCCACACGCCCGTGAGCGCTGTCCCGGGACGGCTCGAGGACGTGCCCGCCGAGGTCGACGACCCGGGCGACCGCCTCGTCCGCGTCGGCCACCTCGAAGTACGTCATCCAGTGCGGTCCCCGATCCCGGGGCAGCGTGGTGCCCACGCCCTGGATGCCGGCGACCGGGCGGCCGGCGACGTGCAGGGTGACGTAGTCGAAGTCGGCGGACGCCACCGCCTCCTGCTCGTAGCCGAACACGGTCTCGTAGAACTTGGTGACGGCCACGGTCTCGAAGGTCAGCAGCTCGTTCCAGGCGGGGGTGCCGGGCAGGCCGGTGATGTCCGTGCCGAGGTGGGCGGCCGCCTGCCAGATGCCGAAGACGGCGCCGGAGGGGTCGGAGCAGATGGCCAGGCGTCCGGCGTCGGCGGCGTCCAGGGGGCCGACCCCGATCGTGCCACCGCACAGGCGCACCGTTTCAGCGGTCGTGTCCACGTTGTCCGAGGCGAGGTAGGGCGTCCAGGCGATGGGGAGGTGGCGGTCCGCGGGGAGTTGACCGATGCCGGCCACCTCACGGCCGTCGAGCAGGGCCCGCACGTACGGTCCGAGCTGCTGTGGGCCGGGTCGGAACTCCCAGCCGAACAGCTCGCCGTAGAACTCCTGGGTCGCGGCCAGGCCGTGCACCATCAGACTCACCCAGCAGGGTGTGCCGGGCGCGTACCGGGCGTGTGCTTCGCCGCTCAGGCCGGCCGACCCACGTGCCTCGGTCATCGTCACTCTCTCCTCGGCCCCTCGCGGTGGCCGCGTCCATTCCGCCTCGGCCCTCGAGCCGATGCTCGCACCCCCCGAGGTGCCGCGCGTTCCGGGCGCGCCGCCGCACCGTGGGCCCCGTGTCGGGAGGATGCCCGCCGTGCGGTTCCTCGTCCGTGTCCGTGCGATTGCCGACGGATGTCGATCGGATGTACGGGATGTGCCCGATCCCGTACGCCTCGTGATCGGGCCTGTCCGGCGGAGCAGAGTAGCCGGACATGGACGACAGGGCCACCCCGTGCGCAAGGATGGTGGCCATGAACGCCATCATCACCGCATCCGAACTCGCGAGCGAGCTGACGGGTGAGAACCCGCCGGTCGTGCTCGACGTCCGCTGGCAGCTCAGCGTGGCCAAGGCGGCCGGGGAGCCGCCGTTCGACGGCCGGGCCGCGTACGAGGCCGGGCACGTGCCCGGTGCCGTCTACATCGACCTGGACCGGGAGCTGGCCGGCACGCCCGGCACGGGCGGCCGTCATCCGCTGCCGGAGGTGGCTGAGTTCGGCGCGGCGATGCGCCGGGCGGGCGTGTCGGCGGCCCGTCCGGTGGTCGTGTACGACGGCGGGCAGGGCTGGGCGGCGGCCCGCGCGTGGTGGCTGCTGCGCTGGACGGGTCACCCGCACGTGCGGGTCCTCGACGGCGGGTTGCCGTCCTGGGAGGGGGATCTCTCGGTCGACGTACCGGTGCCCGCAGAGGGCGACTTCGAGCCGGTGCCGGCGGTCGGCGGACTCCTCGACGCGGACGGCGCCGCGGCGCTGGCCCGCTCCGGCGTGCTGCTCGACGCCCGTGCGGGGGAGCGGTACCGGGGTGAGATCGAGCCGATCGACCGGGTCGGCGGGCACATTCCGGGAGCCGTTTCCGCGCCGACGACCGAGAACGTGGGCCCGGACGGCCGCTTTCTGCCCGCCGAGGACCTGAAGGACCGCTTCAAGGCGCTGGGGGCGTCCGAAGGCACCGAGGTGGGCGTGTACTGCGGCTCGGGTGTCTCCGCCGCCCACGAGGTGCTGGCGCTGGCGGTGGCGGGCATTCCGGCGGCCCTGTACGTCGGTTCGTGGTCGGAGTGGTCGTCGGACCCGTCCCGGCCGGTCGCCGTGGGCCCCGACCCGCAGTGATCCTCGTCGCGCGGACACGTAAGGGAGGGGCGCACCGAACAGGTGCACCCCTCCCTTACGTATGAACCTGTGTGCGAACCGATGTCCACGAACCGGCGGCCCCGTGGGGCGAGTCGCCCCTCGGCGTCTTACTCCTGCTTCTTGCGCCGGGTGCCGAACACGATCTCGTCCCAGCTCGGCACCGCCGCGCGGCGGCCCGGGCGGACCCCGTCGGCCTCGGCCTGGCGGTCGGTGGCGCCGACGAGGCGGTCGCGGTGACTGCCCACGGAGCGCGGCGGCATGAGGACGTCCGCGTAGGCGGAACCGGCGGACGCGGCGGACGCCGGGGGTTCCTCGGCGGCCGGTTCCTCCGCGGGCTCCTCCGGCTCCTCCGGCGGGCGTTCGGGAACGACCAGGTCGCCCCGGAAGCTCGGCACCGCCTCCAGCAGGCTGGTCAGCGAGTCCCGTTCCCGCTCACCGGTGCTCTCCTCGGCCGGCTCGGACGCCTGCGCGGGCAGACTCGGCCGCTCGAGGGCGCGATCCATCGAACGCTCGCGCGGCAGCCGGGCGATGCGGGGGACGAACGGAAAGCTGGGCTCGGGGGCGGCCAGGTCGTCGGACTCGCCGATCAGCGAGCGCGCCTCTTCGTCGACGGCCTGGACGAGCCGCCTCGGCGGGTCGTACGTCCAGCTCGCGGAGTGCGGTTCGCCCGCGACCCGGTAGACCAGCAGGACCTCCCAGGTGCCGTCGTCGCGGCGCCAGGAGTCCCACTGGACGGTGTCCTTCTCGGCACCGCGCAGCAGCAGTCGCTCCTGGACGGCCTCGCCGAGCTGAGGCCCCGCGGCGTTCTCACCGGGCCGGCGGACGGGCGTCTTGCGGGCCCGCTCGGCCATGAAGGCGCGCTCGGCCAGCACGGGGCCCTCGAAGCGGCGGACGCGGTCGACGGGGATGCCCGCCATCTGCGCGACTTCCTCCGCCGTGGCCCCAGCTCGTATACGCGCCTGGATGTCGCGGGGGCGGAGATGGCTCTCCACCTCGATCTCGATCTGGCCGAGGCGGGGACGGTCGCCGCGGACGGCGGCGCGCAGACGCTCGTCGATCGGAAGCGTGTACTCCGTGCTGTCCGCAGCCTTCAGCACCAGCCGTGTGCCGTCATTCGAGACGGCCACGACACGCAGTTCGGGCATGGGGACCTCCCGGGTGGTGCCTGCCGACGTCACGTGCGTCGCTGCTTCCGCTAGTCGAGTGTGGCCTGCCCGGGTGCAGCCTGCCACAACCTTGCCGAGTTGCCCGGCGTGTCGGGCGCGGGCCCTGGATCGCCGTTATGGCACGGTTACCTATTCGCCACGCTAAGTGACCAACTCCGTGACCCTGTGCAACCAGCCCCCCTCCCAGCGGTCCAGCAAGGCCCCGGACGCCCAGGCGGGAGACCGGACCCAGGGCTCGCAACAGTACTCCATTTGGGCCACGTGCGTGGATTGGCGCGCCGCCCAACTTCTGGCAAGGGGTGCCAGTCGGCCGTCCGCTGCCCGGTTTCCACGATCTTGAACGTGGCGAACCTCACGCAACCCCCCGAAACGGAAAAAGGTTTCGCCGGGGCCGGTCTGAGTGTCCCTCAGATCGGGCAGGCGGCCGCGTCGACGCCGCGTCCGCTACGCCCCCAGAACCCTCCGCAAGTAGTCGTTCTGGAACAGGCGGTCGGGATCCAGCCGGTCCCGCAGTGCCGTGAACTCCTCGAAGCGGGGGTAGACGCCCGCCAAGTACTCCGCGTCGCGCGTGTGCACTTTGCCCCAGTGGGGCCGGCCCTCGTGCGCGGTGAAGATGCGCTCGGCTGCGGTGAAATACGCCCGGTACGGCGTGCCCTTCACCATGTGGACGGCGATGTACGCGCTGTCACGCCCGGACGCGGTGGACAGCGTGATGTCGTCCGCCGGCGCGGTGCGCACCTCGACGGGGAAGCTGACCCGCAGGCCGGAGCGGTCGACCATCGCCTTCAGTTCGCACAGCGTCTCGGTCACGGCCTCGCGCGGCACGGCGTACTCCATCTCCACGAACCGCACCCGGCGCGGGGAGGTGAAGACCTTGTAGGGAATGTCCGTGTAGCTGCGCGCGGACAGGGCCTTGCTGGAGATCCGGGCGATCGTCGGGACGGTGGCCGGCACCGCCCGGCCGACCCACTGGGCCGCCTGGAAGACGCCGTTGGAGAGGAACTCGTCCTCGAACCAGCCCGCGAACTGCCCCACCGGCTTGCGAGGACCCGCGCTGCGGTTGTTGCGCTTGGTGTTGGTGCTGCCGGTGTGCGGGAACCAGTAGAACTCGAAGTGCTCGTTCTCGGCCCACAGTTCGTCGAAGTCGGCCAGGACCTTGTCGAACGGCATCGGCTCCTCGCGCGCGGTGAGCAGGAAGATCGGCTCCACGGCGAAGGTGAGCGCGGTGACGATGCCGAGGGCGCCGAGGCCGATCCGGGCCGCCGCGAACACCTCGGGGTTCTCCTTCTCGGAGCAGGTGAGGACCGAGCCGTCGGCCGTGACCAGTTCGAGCGCCTTGATCTGGGCAGCGATCGAGCTCGACTCGCGGCCCGTGCCGTGGGTGCCGGTGCTGGCGGCTCCGGAGACGGTCTGCTCCATGATGTCGCCCATGTTGGTGAGCGACAGACCCTCGCGTGCCAGGGCCATGTTGAGTCTCTTGAGCGGGGTGCCGGCCTCGACCGTGACGGTCATGTTGTCGCGGTCGACGGCGCGGATGCCGGTCAGCAGCTGAGGGCGGACCAGCACGCCGTCGGTCGCGGCGATCGACGTGAAGGAGTGACCGGTGCCGACCGCCTTGACCTTCAGCCCGTCCTCGGCGGCCCGGAGCACGGCCGCGGCCAGTTCGTCGACGGAGGCGGGCGTGACCTCCCGCGCGGGGCGGGCGACGACATTGCCGCCCCAGTTACGCCACGTGCCGTTCTTCCCGCTCGCTGTGCTGCTCAACGGTGCCTCCCCGACCCGGAGCCGGCCTGCTGAGCCGGCGGTACCCCAGGAAACCGACCGCGACCGCGACGGCCCCGGACACCGCCGGAACCCCGTACCCGGCCCGCGCGCCGGCCGCGTCGATGACCCAGCCGGCGATGGAGGAGCCGAGCGCGACCCCGACCGCGAGCCCGGTGCTCACCCAGGTCATGCCCTCGGTCAGTTGCGCGCGTGGTACGTGCTCTTCGATGAGGGACATGGTCGTGATCATCGTGGGAGCGATGGCCAGGCCCGCAAGGAACAGCGCCACGGCCAGAAACGGCAAGTTTCCGACCAGTAGGAGGGGGATCATACTCACGGCCATCATGAACACGCCCAGCAGCCAGCGCCGTTCCGGCGCCCCCTTGAGGCGCAGCAGGCCGAACACGAGCCCGGCCACGCAGGAACCGGCCGCGTAGAGCGCCAGGACGACGCTCGCGGCGCCCTTGTGACCTCGCTCCTCGGCGAAGGCGACGGTGACCACGTCGACCGCCCCGAAGATCGCCCCGGTCGCCACGAACGTGGCCACCAGGACCTGCAGGCCCGGCGAGCGCAGGGCCGTGGCGCGGCCGTGGTGCTCGCGAGGGTGCGGCTTAGGCTCGGTGGCCCGCTGCGCGGTCAGCCAGAAGACGCCGACGGCGAGGAAGCAGGCCGCCAGCAGCGGTCCCGCCTCGGGGAACCAGGCCGTGGACAGCCCGATGGAGATGATCGGCCCGAAGATGAAGCACACCTCGTCCACCACGGACTCGAAGGAGTACGCGGTGTGCAGTTGCGGGGTGCCCCGGTACAGGGCCGCCCAGCGGGCCCGGATCATCGCGCCGAGACTCGGCACGGAGCCGATCCCGGCGGCGCACACGAACAGCACCCAGTCCGGCCAGTCGAAGTGCGCGGCCAGCAGCAGCCCGGCGGACGCGGCGAGCGCGACCAGCGTGGCGGGGCGCAGCACCCTGCGCTGCCCGTACTGGTCCACCAGGCGGGAGATCTGCGGTCCGATCGCCGCCGCGGCCAGTGCGATGGTCGCCGACAGGGCGCCCGCGAGCCCGTAGCGCCCGGTGAGCTGGGAGACCATCGTGACCACGCCGATGCCCATCATCGACAGCGGCATCCGGCCGAGGAACCCCGCGGCGGAGAAACCCTTGGAGCCGGGGGCGGCGAACAGGGCGCGGTAGGGGCTGGGCACGGAGGTCTCCGGTGGGGTCCGGTCACGCGTGCGTGGCGGCTCGGCACGGCGCGAGGGAAGGCGGCTCTGCGGGGCTCGGTAAGGCGTGCATGGAGCGCGACGGGGCTGGTAAGGCGTGAATACAGCTCATACAGCTTACGGAGTTAGGAAACCCTAACGCACCCCCTGCGGACCCTTCGCGCGGGTGCCGCTCGCCACCCGGCCACCTCCCTTCAGCCGCCCCCGTTCCTCACCCCCGCCCGACACCCCGCCGTTTCCCGGCTGTCAGTGCCGGGTGGCAGGATCGAGACATGCCAGACGCGCTCGATGCCACCCCTTACGACGCCCTGCTCCTGCTCTCCTTCGGCGGCCCGGAAGGCCCGGACGACGTGGTCCCGTTCCTGGAGAACGTGACGCGCGGGCGCGGCATCCCCAAGGAACGCCTCAGGGAAGTGGGTCAGCACTACTTCCTGTTCGGCGGGGTCAGCCCCATCAACGACCAGAACCGCGCCCTGCTGGACGCCCTGCGCAAGGACTTCGCCGACCACGGCCTGGACCTGCCGATCTACTGGGGCAACCGCAACTGGGCCCCGTACCTGACGGACACCCTGCGCGAGATGGTCGCCGACGGCCGCCGCCGCATCCTCGTCCTCGCCACCAGCGCGTACGCCTCGTACTCCGGCTGCCGTCAGTACCGCGAGAACCTCGCCGACTCGCTGGCCGCCCTGGAGGCCGAGGGCCTGGTGCTGCCGAAGATCGACAAACTGCGGCACTACTTCAACCACCCCGGCTTCCTGGAGCCCATGATCGAGGGTGTGATCCGCTCCCTCGCCGACCTCCCCGAGGACGTCCGGGACGGCGCACACCTCGCGTTCACGACCCACTCGATCCCCACCGCGGCTGCCGACACCTCCGGCCCCGTGGAGGACCACGGCGACGGCGGTGCGTACGTCAGGCAGCACCTGGACGTGGCGCGGCTGATCGCCGACGCCGTCCGTGAGCGCACCGGCGTGGACCACCCCTGGCAGCTCGTCTACCAGTCCCGCTCCGGCGCCCCGCACATCCCGTGGCTGGAGCCCGACATCTGCGACCACCTGGAGGAGCGGCACGCCGCCGGGGTCCCGGCCGTCGTGATGGCCCCCATCGGCTTCGTCTCCGACCACATGGAGGTCCTCTACGACCTCGACACGGAGGCCAGGGCCAAGGCCGAGGAGCTGGGCCTGCCGGTGCGCCGCTCGGCCACCGTCGGCGCCGACCCGCGCTTCGCCGCCGCCGTCCGCGAGCTCGTCCTGGAGCGCGCCGCGGCCGAGAGCGGCCGGGAGGTCACCCCGTGTGCCCTCGGCGCGCTGGGCGCGAGCCACGACCTCTGCCCGGTCGGCTGCTGCCCGGCCCGCGCCCCGAGGCCCGCCGCCGCGGGCGCCGACAGCCCCTACGCGTGAGGAGCCCCGTGACCGACCCCCTGCACACGGACCTGCTCAAGCTCGCCAAGGAAGCCGCCCGCCGGGCCGGCGAGCTGCTGCGGGACGGCCGCCCGGCCGACCTCGCGGTCGCCGCCACCAAGTCGAGCCCCATCGACGTGGTCACCGAGATGGACATCGCGGCCGAGAAGCTGATCACGGGCCTGATCTCCGATCACCGCCCCGACGACGGCTTCCTCGGCGAGGAGGGCGCCTCCAGCGAGGGCAGCAGCGGCGTCCGCTGGGTGATCGACCCCCTCGACGGCACGGTCAACTACCTCTACGGGCTGCCCACCTGGGCCGTCTCCATCGCGGCCGAACAGGACGGCGAGACCGTCGTCGGGGTGGTCGCCATCCCGATGCGCGGCGAGACGTACCACGCGGTGCGCGGCGCCGGGGCCTGGGCGACCGGCCCCTGGGAGGGCGAGCGCGCCCTCACCTGCCGCCCCCCGGCACCTCTCGACCAGGCCCTGGTCTCCACCGGCTTCAACTACGTCACCGAGGTCCGCGCCCACCAGGCCGACGTGGCGCAGAAGCTGATCCCGCTGCTGCGGGACATCCGGCGCGGCGGCTCCGCGGCCGCCGATCTCTGCGACCTGGCCGCCGGCCGCCTCGACGGGTACTACGAGCGCGGTCTGCACGCCTGGGACCTCGCCGCGGGCGACCTGATCGCCAGGGAGGCGGGCGCGCTGACCGGTGGACGCCCCGGACAGCGCCCCTCACGCGATCTGGCGGTCGCGGGGACCCCGGCCGTCTTCGAGCCCCTCCAGCGGCTCCTGGAGGACTTCGGCGCCTGGCACGACTGAGGCAGCGCCCCGGCACGCGAAGGGGCCCCGGCGCTGGATTCGCCGGGGCCCCTCCGTCGTTCGTTCGAACTGCTCAGACGCTTGACGCGCCGACTTCCACACCGTGCTCGGCGGCGAGGCGGCGCAGGTCGTCGAGCTCGCCCTGCTCCACCTCGACGAGGAAGTCGTCGCCCTCGTCACGAGCCCGCGTCAGGTCGGACTCGGTCGCCTTTATGCGCTGCAGAAGTCCTGCGGTGAATGCGTCCATGCTGCGCCCCCTCGTCCTGGGTCGTGGGTCGGTGGCACGGGGGTGTGCCGTTCGGGAAGGGGCGATCACGTCTCCAGTAGATGCCCAGCACGCTGCCCTGCTGGGCGGCGACGGTGCCGGACACCCACGCCCACTCTGCGGCAAGCGGATCGCGGAGTACCACATGGTGCTGCGGCACATGCAGAGCGTGATCGCGGGGTGTAAAGCCGTCCTCCCCCCGCTCCCTTCCGCGGAAACCTCAACCGAACGAGAAAATCTGGCATTCCCGGGCTTCACACCCGTCCTTCATGGCGCCCTCACCCGCCTTACAGCCGACTTATGGCCGAAAAGGGCAGGATGGAAGCACACACCCGCCAAGACCCCTGCCCGCGTGCGCTCACGGAGCGCTACGCGGGTGGACACAGGAAGGACAAGCGACGTGCGCGTACTCGTCGTCGAGGACGAGCAACTGCTCGCCGATGCGGTGGCCACCGGACTGCGCCGGGAGGCCATGGCCGTCGACGTCGTGTACGACGGTGCGGCCGCCCTGGAGCGCATCGGCGTCAACGACTACGACGTGGTCGTCCTCGATCGCGACCTCCCGCTCGTGCACGGCGACGACGTCTGCCGCAAGATCGTCGAACTGGGCATGCCCACGCGCGTGCTGATGCTCACGGCCTCCGGCGACGTCAGCGACCGCGTCGAGGGCCTGGAGATCGGCGCCGACGACTATCTCCCCAAGCCCTTCGCCTTCAGCGAGCTCATCGCACGCGTGCGTGCCCTCGGCCGGCGCACCAGCGTGCCCCTGCCGCCCGTCCTGGAGCGGGCCGGCATCAAGCTCGACCCCAACCGCCGTGAGGTCTTCCGCGACGGCAAGGAGGTGCAGCTCGCGCCCAAGGAGTTCGCCGTCCTGGAGGTGCTGATGCGCAGCGAGGGCGCGGTCGTCTCCGCGGAGCAGCTCCTGGAGAAGGCCTGGGACGAGAACACCGACCCGTTCACCAACGTCGTGCGCGTGACCGTCATGACCCTGCGCCGCAAGCTCGGCGAACCGCCGGTGATCGTCACCGTCCCCGGCTCCGGCTACCGGATCTGACCCCGTGGCCGCCGCACCCGCGCCTCCCCAGGCGCCCCCGAAGCCCACCTGGGATCCCAGGAAGCCGCAGGCTCCCTTCCCCTGGCTGCGCCCGACGATCCGCATACGCCTCACGCTGCTGTACGGCGGGATGTTCCTGATCGCCGGCATCCTGCTGCTGTCGATCATCTACCTGTTCGCCGCGAGCGCGCTGAACGTGGGCAGTGAACTGCCCTTCAAGATCATCTCCGGTCAGGTCGCCAGCGACACCTGCAACTTCCCGCCCGAGCCGACCGCGACCGAGCTCAACCACGCGATGTACGAGTGCGTGAACGAGCAGCGCCAGCACGCCCTGGACAACCTGCTCAGCCGTTCCCTGCTGGCGCTGCTCGGCCTCGCGGTCATCGCCTTCGCCTTCGGCTACGCCATGGCGGGCCGGGTGCTCGCGCCGCTCGGCCGGATCCTGCGCACCGCCCGCTCGGTCGCGGGCTCGGACCTCTCCCGCCGGATCGAGCTGGACGGCCCGGACGACGAGCTCAAGGAGCTGGCCGACACCTTCGACGACATGCTGGAGCGGTTGCAGCGCGCCTTCACCGCCCAGCAGCGCTTCGTGGGCAACGCCTCGCACGAGCTGAGAACGCCGCTCGCGATCAACCGCACGCTCCTCGAGGTGCATCTCTCCGACCCGAACGCGCCGGTGGAGCTCCAGCAGCTCGGCAAGACGCTGCTCGCCACCAACGAGCGCAGCGAGCAGCTCGTGGAGGGCCTGCTGCTGCTCGCCCGCAGCGACAACCAGATCGTCGAGCGCAAGCCGGTCGACCTCGCCGAGGTCGCCGGGCAGGCCATCGACCAGGTGCACGGCGAGGCCGCGGCCAAGGGCGTGGAGATCCGTGGCAAGCGCGAGTCCTCGGTCGTCCAGGGCAACGGCGTGCTGCTGGAGCGGATCGCCCTGAACCTGGTGCAGAACGCCGTGCGCTACAACGTGCCCGCGGACGGCTGGGTCGAGGTGACCACCGAGGTCCAGCACGGCCAGGCGGTCCTCGTCGTGTCGAACACGGGGCCGGTCGTCCCCGCGTACGAGATCGACAACCTCTTCGAGCCCTTCCGGCGGCTGCGTACGGAGCGCACGGGCAGCGACAAGGGCGTGGGGCTCGGCCTGTCCATCGTGCGGTCCGTGGCCCGGGCGCACGGCGGCCACATCACGGCCCAGCCGCGCGAAGGGGGAGGGCTCGTGATGCGTGTCATGCTCCCCGTCTGAGATCATGTCGCCGACACACAGGGGGGTGTTCGCTTTGCGCGGAATTTTCGGGGCTGTGACCCAGCTCCCCCATGTGTGATCGATCACAAGGGCGATTTTCCGGCCATCTACTCTCCGTGATCATGAGGGGCGCCGGAAAGCCCGGAAACTCCGGGTTTTCGGGGGTCCTGATCACGGGAAGTACACGGTGAGGCGCCTTTGAAGTGCGGCATTCGGACCGTGTACGGTCCCGATCGCCATCCAACCCGATCACTCGTGAGGAGTCCGGTTGGGTGTCGATTGAGTAACAGACCTTGATGTGAGGCAAAATCTCCGCCTCGAGGCGGGCACAAGTCCGGCCTCTCACGCGTTACGTGCGCTGGAGACACCGCAGACACCCAGAGGGGGAGAGGCGAAATGGCAACCGATTACGACACCCCACGCAAGACCGACGACGACGTTGACTCCGACAGCCTTGAAGAGCTGAAGGCCCGGCGGAACGACAAGTCGGCCTCCGCCGTCGATGTCGACGAGTTCGAGGCCGCGGAGGGCCTGGAGCTGCCCGGCGCAGACCTCTCCAACGAGGAACTGGCCGTCCGGGTGCTCCCGAAGCAGCAGGACGAGTTCACCTGCATGAGCTGCTTCCTGGTCCACCACCGCAGTCAGCTGGCCCGGGAGAAGAACGGCCAGCCGATCTGCCGCGACTGCGACTGAGGGCGGGTCGGCCGTGACTGGCTCGACCCCTCCTCGGAAGCGCCGTTTCCCTCTACGGGGAGCGGACAAGGGGCCGTCCGACGGCCCTCACGGCGTGCGTGACGACGAGCGAGGCTCATCCGGTACGGGATTGATCCCTGCGGGATCGGCCTCGCTCGAACCGACGGACGACCGGGGTGACCTCCCGGCTCCGGCACAGGGCGCCGCGCCCGTCGCCAGGCGACGGGCGGCGGCGATCCGGGACAAGGCCGTGGACCTGGCCAGGGAAGGCGTCCGCAAGGGCGGCAGCCGCGCCAGGGCGGGCGTGGCCTACCTCGCCGACCGGATCATCGAGAACGCCCCCAGGATCCCCGTGCGGGACCTCCCCACACTCCGTCGGCAGTTCCCCGGCCTCGGGCCGGAACAGCTCGCCGACAAGCTCGTGACGGGCGCGGCGAACGCCACGTCCACCGTCGGAGCGGGCGTCGGCGCGGCGGCCATGCTGCCCGTGCCGCCCGCGATGCCGACGGAGATCGCCGCCGAGATCACCGGCGTCGCGGCGATCGAGCTGAAGCTGATCGCCGAACTGCACGAGGTCTACGGCGTGCGGCCGCCGGGAAACCTCAAGGACCGCAGTACCGCGTATCTGCACTCGTGGTCGGGCGAACGCGGGGTCGACGTGATGAAGCCCGCCTCGCTCAACTCGGCCCTGGGCGGCCAGATGAAGCGCGAGCTGCGCCAGCAGATCATGAAGCGCATGGTCCGCGACCTGCCGAACCTGATGCCGTTCCTGGTGGGAGCCGCGGTGGGCGCGGTCATGAACCGGCGGGACACCAAGAAGCTGGCCGCGAAGATCCGGGCCGACCTGCGCAAGGTCCAGGTGCCGTGGGACGCCCTGCCCGACCTCCCGCCGCTGGAGAGGCCGGAGGACCCGCTGCCCCTCGGCGAAGGCCCCAAGGAGATCGGGGACTGAGAAGTCTTTGCGCGACGCGGGCGAAACCTTTGCCTACGCCGCGGTTTCCCGCGCTGCCCGCAGCGCCTCGGCCAGCCGCTCCGGCTCCCGCGTCGACAGGTACAGGTACGGCGTCGGGTCCTGCGGGTCGGTGACCTCCACCCGCAGCGCGGTGGGGATGTAGGCGCGGAGCAGCAGGAAGGCCCGGTTGTCGGCCTTGTACGTGCGCCAGGCGCGCGCCTCCTCGGGGTCCAGGACCTCCGCCTCGCCCAGCGCCGCGACCGGGATCTTCGCCTCGCCCGCGATCAGCGAGTCGCCCACCACCCGGATGCGGACGGAGCCGTAGGAGCTGGCCACGACCGCCGCGGCGGCGGTGCCGCCGACCAGGCCGCCGAGCATCGGCAGGGTGCCGAAGGGCAGCAGGATCAGGGCGAAGGAGACGCCCACGAGGAACGAGACGAACCACCACGAGCGGGGGGCGGTGAGGCGTTCTTCGTACGGGGTGGTGGAGAGCTGCATGAGGCCAAGCTTGGCACGGTGTCCGGATTCTGCCGACGCGCGGGTAAGGTCTGCGGCTGTGAGTGGTACTTCCGCAGCTCTTCAACCTCCGGCCGACGCCGTGAAACCGGTTCGGCACCCCGATGCTCCCCTGCCCGGCGAGCTTCTCGGCGCCCATTACGAACAGTGTTTCGGGTGCGGCGGCGCGCAGTCGCACGGGCTGCATCTGGAGGCGCGGGCCGGCGAAGGAGTCACGGTCATCGCCGAGTTCACCGTGCAGCCCGCCCACCAGGGGGCACCCGGGCTGGCGCACGGCGGTGTCCTGGCCAGCGCGCTCGACGAGACGCTCGGCTCGCTGAACTGGTTGCTGCGGACGATCGCCGTGACCGGACGGCTCGAGACCGACTTCGTGCGGCCCGTGCCCGTCGGTACGACCCTGTACCTGGAGGCCGAGGTGACTGCGATGGCCGGCCGGAAGATCTACTCGACCGCCACCGGGCGGATCGGCGGCCCCGAGGGGCCCGTCGCCGTCCGCGCGGACGCGCTCTTCCTCGAGGTCGAGGTCGAGCACTTCGTCCACCACGGCCGTGAGGAAGAGATCCAGGCCGCCATGAGCGACCCGGACCAGGTCCGGCGTGCCCGCGCCTTCGAGGTGAACCCGTGAGCCGTCCTCCCGTGAACGTCCTGATCCGGCGCGTCGACCCCGACGTACCGCTTCCGACGTACGCGCACGCCGGCGACGCTGGGGCCGATCTGCGGACCACCGAGAGCCGGGAGCTGGCGCCGGGAGAGCGGGCGGTGCTGCCCACGGGGGTGTCCATCGCGCTGCCTGAGGGGTACGCGGCCTTCGTGCACCCGCGTTCGGGGCTCGCCGCCCGGTGCGGCGTCGCCCTCGTGAATGCCCCGGGGACGGTTGATGCCGGGTACCGTGGGGAGATCAAGGTGATCGTGGTGAATCTCGACCCGCGCGAGTCCGTGCGGTTCGAGCGCTTCGACCGGATTGCCCAACTGGTCGTCCAGCAGGTCGAGAGGGTCCGCTTCCAGGAGGTGGCGGAGCTTCCCGATTCCGCGCGGGCCGAGGGGGGCTTCGGGTCCACCGGTGGCCACGCCGCGGTGGACGGCGGAGGCAACACGAACGGTCAGGCCGCCATGGGCGGCGCGACGGGTGGGAATCGATACGCTTCGGTCGTATCCGACCGGGAAGGACAGTGACGTGTTCGGACGTCGCAAGAAGAAGGGTGCCGCCGAGGACGCGGCCGGCGAGGCCGAGCAGGTCGTCGACAGTGTCGACACTGAGGCGGACGAGGTAACGGGCGCCCGCGAGCGCGTGCGGCTGGAGCCCGAGCCGCGGCCCGACGGGCCGTGGGACAGCTCGGAGGTGCGCGACCCCGGTGAGGGCCGCGTGGATCTGGGCGGGCTTTTCGTGCCCGGGGTCGACGGCATGGAGCTGCGCGTCGAGGTCGCGGGCGACGCGATCGTCGCGGCCACCGTCGTACTGCGCGACAGCGCCATTCAGCTGCAGGGCTTCGCCGCGCCCAAGCGCGAGGGCATCTGGAGCGAGGTGCGCGAGGAGATCGGCTCGGGCATCACCCAGCAGGGCGGCATCGTCGACGAGGTCGAGGGCCCGCTGGGCTGGGAGCTGCGGGCGCAGGTGCCGGTGCAACTGCCGGACGGCACGGGCGGGTTCCACGTCGTGCGGTTCGTCGGCGTGGACGGTCCGCGCTGGTTCCTGCGCGGTGTGATCTCGGGCCAGGGCGCGGTGCAGCCGCAGGCGGCCGGCCTGCTGGAGCAGATCTTCCGGGACACGGTCGTGGTCCGCGGCGACGGCCCGATGGCGCCCCGCGATCCGATCGTCCTCAAGCTGCCGAACGACGCCCAGATGGTCCCCGAGGGCGTCCAGCAGGAGGAGGCCGGCTCCCGGTTCTCCGGCGGCATGGGACAGCTGCAGCGCGGGCCTGAGATCACCGAGGTCCGCTAGACAGACGCGAAGAGGGCCGCACCCCCTGTGGGGTGCGGCCCTTTCTGCTGCGCGAACTCCTGACGGACGGCGTGAACCGATCGGGGGGTCTCGTCCGATGAACCGGTGAGGGGGAAGCGACGAAGAGTGAGGGGGAGGGCGTATGGCCCGGTCGACCTGGGGTGTGTCCGCCGCGTCAGGGTTGCGTCAAAGGCGTCTCGTGCCCTCCTTTTCATCCCCTTTGTCGGCTTCGTTGGCCGTAAGGTCGACGCTGCGTACGCAGCAGGTACGGGAAGACAATGGGGCCATGGCACGCGGCAAGCTTCGGATCTACCTCGGTGCGGCACCGGGTGTGGGCAAGACGTACGCGATGCTGTCCGAGGCGCACCGGCGGGTGGAGCGGGGTACGGACTGCGTGGTGGCGTTCGTGGAGCACTACAGCCGGCCGCGCACCGAGGTGATGCTGCACGGCCTGGAGCAGGTCCCGCGCCGCGAACTGGAGTACCGGGGCGGCCTCTTCACCGAGATGGACGTGGACGCGGTGCTCGCCCGCGCCCCCCAGGTGGCCCTGGTGGACGAGCTCGCCCACACCAACGTCCCCGGCTCGCGCAACGCAAAGCGCTGGCAGGACATGGAGGAGCTGCTCGCGGCCGGCATCGATGTCATCTCCACGGTGAACATCCAGCACCTGGAGTCCCTCGGCGACGTCGTGGAGTCGATCACAGGGGTCCGGCAGCAGGAGACCGTCCCGGACGAGTTCGTACGACGGGCCGACCAGATCGAGCTGGTCGACATGTCGCCGCAGGCCCTGCGGCGCCGGATGGCGCACGGCAACATCTACACGCCGGACAAGGTCGACGCCGCCCTGTCGAACTACTTCCGGCCGGGCAATCTCACCGCCCTGCGCGAGCTGGCCCTGCTGTGGGTGGCCGACCGGGTCGACGAGTACCTGAAGCAGTACCGCAGCGAGCACCGGGTGTCAGCGATCTGGGGGTCGCGGGAGCGGATCGTGGTCGGGCTGACCGGCGGCCCGGAGGGACGGACGCTGATCCGGCGGGGGGCGCGGCTGGCGGAGAAGGGCGCCGGCGGCGAGGTCCTGGCCGTCTACATAGCGCGCAGCGACGGGCTGACCTCGGCCTCGCCGAAGGAACTGGCCGTGCAGCGCACGCTCGTCGAGGACCTGGGCGGCACCTTCCACCATGTCGTGGGCGACGACATACCGGCCGCCCTGCTCGACTTCGCGCGCGGTGCGAACGCCACCCAGATCGTCCTCGGCTCCTCCCGCCGCAAGGCCTGGCAGTACGTCTTCGGGCCCGGTGTCGGGGCGACGGTGGCCCGGGAGTCGGGGCCCGACCTCGACGTGCACATCGTCACCCACGACGAGGTCGCCAAGGGACGCGGGCTTCCGGTGGCCCGGGGGGCCCGGCTCGGACGGGCCCGGATCATCTGGGGCTGGCTGGTCGGCCTGGCCGGTCCGGCCGGGCTGGCGGTGCTGCTGAACACCGTCCACCTCGGCCTGGCCAACGACATGCTGCTGTTCCTGACGGTGACGGTGGCGGCGGCACTCCTCGGCGGGCTGCTGCCGGCACTGGCCTCGGCGGCCCTGGGCTCCCTGCTGCTGAACTACTTCTACACACCGCCCCTGCACCACTGGACGATCGCCGATCCCAAGAACATCGTCGCCATCGTGATCTTCGTCGGGGTGGGGGTGTCGGTGGCCTCGGTGGTGGACCTGGCGGCCCGGCGCACGCACCAGGCGGCCCGGCTGCGGGCCGAGTCGGAGATCCTCTCCTACCTGGCGGGCAATGTGCTGCGTGGGGAGACCAGTCTGGAGGCCCTGCTGGAGCGGGTCCGGGAGACCTTCGGCATGGAGTCGGCGGCGCTGCTGGAGCGGGAGAGCGACATCGAGCCCTGGACCTGTGCGGGCCACGCCGGATTCGGGCGGCCGGCGGAGCGGCCGGAGGACGCGGACGTGGACGTGCCGGTCGGGGACCATGTGGCGCTGGCGCTCACCGGGCGGGTGCTGCCCGCCGAGGACCGACGGGTGCTGGCCGCGTTCGCCGCGCAGGCGGTCGTCGTCCTGGACCGGCGGCGCCTGCAGGAGGAGGCCGACCAGGCCCGCGCGCTGGCCGAGGGCAACCGGATCCGTACGGCGCTGCTGGCCGCCGTCAGCCACGACCTGCGGACCCCGCTGGCCGGGATCAAGGCGGCGGTGTCCTCGCTGCGGTCGGACGACGTCGAGTGGTCCGAGGAGGACGAGGCCGCGCTTCTGGAGGCGATCGAGGAGGGCGCGGACCGGCTCGACCATCTCGTCGGCAACCTGCTCGACATGTCCCGCCTCCAGACCGGGACGGTCACCGCGATCATCCGGGAGACCGACCTGGACGAGGTGGTGCCGATGGCGCTCGGCGGGGTGCCGGAGGACAGCGTGGAGCTGGACATCCCGGAGACGCTGCCCATGGTCGCCGTGGATTCCGGCCTGCTGGAGCGGTCGGTGGCCAATCTCGTCGAGAACGCCGTCAAGTACAGCCCTGACGGCGAGCCCGTGCTCGTCTCGGCGAGTGCCATGGCCCACCGGGTCGAGGTGCGGGTCGTGGACCGCGGGCCGGGCGTCCCCGACGCGGCGAAAGAGCGGATCTTCGCGCCCTTCCAGCGGTACGGTGACGCTCCGCGCGGGGCGGGTGTCGGCCTGGGCCTGGCGGTGGCACGCGGCTTCGCCGAGGCGATGGGCGGCACCCTCAACGCGGAGGACACGCCGGGTGGAGGGCTGACCATGGTGCTCACCGTGCGTGCGGCGGAGGACCGGGCGGAGCCGGGTGGGGCGGCTGACGTACGGGCCCTCGACCTCGCGGGGGACGGACGGCCGGCCCGGACCCGGCCTCCCGACGATCCCGACACGCGGCGAGAAGACCCCGCACCGACCGAAAGGCAGGCCTCATGCTGAGCCCGACCGGGGGGACCCCCCAGACCCCCACGAGGGTGCTCGTGATCGACGACGAGCCGCAGATCGTGCGCGCCCTCGTGATCAACCTCAAGGCGCGCAAGTACGAGGTGGACGCGGCCCACGACGGGGCCACCGCCCTCCAGCTCGCCGCTGCCCGCCACCCGGACGTGGTGGTCCTCGACCTGGGACTGCCCGACATGGACGGCGTCGAGGTGATCAAGGGACTGCGGGGCTGGACCCGGGTGCCGATCCTGGTGCTGTCCGCCCGGCACTCCTCGGACGAGAAGGTCGAGGCGCTCGACGCGGGCGCCGACGACTACGTCACGAAGCCTTTCGGCATGGACGAGCTGCTCGCCCGGCTGCGGGCCGCCGTCCGCCGGGCCGAACCCGCCGGGGGCGGCGAGGACGACGTGCTGGTCGAGACCGACGACTTCACCGTCGACCTGGCCGCGAAGAAGGTCAACCGGGGCGGCAAGGACGTACGGCTGACGCCCACCGAGTGGCATCTGCTGGAGGTGCTGGTGCGCAACACCGGCCGTCTGGTCAGTCAGAAGCAGCTGTTGCAGGAGGTGTGGGGGCCCTCGTACGGGACGGAGACGAACTACCTGCGCGTGTACATGGCACAGCTGCGAAGAAAGCTGGAGGCGGACCCCTCGCACCCCAAGCACTTCTTCACCGAGCCGGGGATGGGGTACCGGTTCGAGAAGTGAGCCGGTTCGAGAACTGAGCCGGGTCGTGACAGTGAGCCGGATCGAGCGTCGGCACGCGGGTACGGTCCTGTCGGTGTGCCCCGGTACGCTTCTGATATGAGTGCTGCCCCTCGTTCCGATAAGCCGGTGGGCCGGTTCCGGCGCATGCTCGACCGGCTCTCCTCCTCGCAGGAGGACCTGGAGTCCGAGGAGCTGCGGGAGGACGCCGACACCGCCGGCTGCATCCGGATCGGAGACTGCCAGGACCGACAGATAGTGACGGTTACTGGTACCTTGCGCACGGTCACCCTGCGGCCGCGCGCCGGAGTCCCCGCCCTGGAGGCCGAGCTGTTCGACGGTTCCGCCGCGCTGGACGTGGTGTGGCTGGGCAGGCGTTCCATCGTGGGGATAGAACCGGGGCGCCGCCTCATCGCATCGGGCCGGATCTCGATGAGCCGGGGCCGCCGGGTGCTGTTCAACCCGAAGTACGAACTGAGACCCCTCGGTAGGGAGTAGCCGGTGACGTCACTCGACAAGCCGACCGAAGACACATCTGCGGACCACGCCCGGACGGTGACGGAGGCCGCGCTGTTCGAGGCGTTCGGCGGAGTGCGGGGCATGGTCGAGACAGTGCTGCCCGGCCTGCTCTTCGTCACGATCTACACGATCAACAAGGACCTGCACATGTCGGCGATCGCCGCGCTCGCGGTGTCGCTGGTTCTGGTCGTGGTCCGCCTCGCCATGAAGGACACCGTGAAGCATGCCTTCAGCGGTGTCTTCGGTGTGGCTTTCGGTGTCGTGTTCGCGATGATGACGGGCAACGCCAAGGACTTCTATCTGCCCGGCATGCTCTACACGCTGGGGCTGTCCTTGGCGTACATCATCACGACACTGTGCGGGGTGCCGCTGCTCGGGCTGATTCTCGGGCCGGTCTTCAAGGAGAATCTGTCCTGGCGGACGCGGAACCCCGGGCGCAAGAAGGCTTATGCCAAGGCCAGTTGGGCGTGGGGGCTGATCCTGCTCGGCAAGTGCGCGATTCTCTTCCCGCTGTACTGGTGGGCCGATACGACGCAGCTGGGGTGGGTGCTGGTCGCTCTGAAGATTCCGCCCTTCCTGTTGGCCGTGTGGCTGACGTGGGTGTTCCTGGCGAAGGCGCCGGCTCCCATCGACGTCTTCGCCGAGATGGAGGCGGAGGAGAGGGCCGCGGCGGAGAAGGAAGCTGCTGCCAAGGAGGGCGCGGAGGCTGGTGGGCGGCACCGTCGGGAAGCGTAGTTCCCGGCGGGCGAGCGGGCGTCGGAGGGTTTCGCCCCCGCCGCGCCTGCTCTTCCCGCCCCTGGGGGCTGCGCCCCCAGACCCCCGCTGTCGGCCCTGAACGGGCCGCGTCCTCGAACTCCCCCAGAGGGGGCACCCCCGGACAGGCTGGGTTCACCGGCCGGCGCCGACATGTGCCCCACAGACTGGTAGGGAAAGGGCGCCCCTCATCGGAGGGGCGCCCTTCGCTGTCGTAGGTCGGAGCGGGTCAGCCGCCCGTGTTCTCCCGGCGTACCGACAGGAGGTCCTCCAGCTGCTCCTCGCGTGCCGGGGCCGCCACGAAGAGGAGTTCGTCACCCGGTTCCAGGGAGTCCTCGCGGGACGGGGTCAGTACCCGGGTGCCGCGGATGATGGTGACCAGGGAGGTGTCCTCGGGCCACTCGACGTCGCCCACCTGGGTGCCTGCCAGCGCCGACTCCTCGGGGAGGGTGAGCTCCACGAGGTTGGCGTCGCCGTGGCTGAAGCGGAGCAGGCGGACCAGGTCGCCCACGCTCACCGCCTCCTCGACCAGGGCGGACATCAGGCGGGGCGTCGACACGGCCACGTCCACGCCCCAGGACTCGTTGAACAGCCACTCGTTCTTGGGGTTGTTCACGCGGGCGACGACGCGCGGGACGCCGTACTCCGTCTTCGCCAGGAGCGACACGACCAGGTTGACCTTGTCGTCGCCCGTCGCGGCGATGACGACGTTGCAGCGCTGGAGGGCTGCCTCGTCCAGGGAGGTGATCTCGCAGGCGTCGGCCAGCAGCCACTCCGCCTGCGGGACGCGCTCGACCGAGATGGCGGTCGGCGCCTTGTCGATCAGCAGGACCTCGTGGCCGTTCTCCAGCAGCTCGCCCGCGATCGAGCGGCCGACGGCGCCGGCTCCGGCAATGGCGACCCTCATCAGTGACCGCCCTCCTTCGGGCCCTCGGCGAACGCGGCTTCGACCTTCTCGACCTCGTCGGTGCGCATCATCACATGCACCAGGTCGCCCTCCTGCAACACCGTCTGCGAGGTGGGCAGGATCGCCTCGCCGAGGCGGGTCAGGAACGCCACGCGGACGCCCGTCTCCTCCTGCAGCTTGCTGATCTTGTGGCCGACCCAGGAGGCGGCGGCGTGCACCTCGGCGAGCTGGACACCGCCGGTGGGGTCGCGCCACAGGGGCTCGGCGCCCGAGGGGAGCAGCCGGCGCAGCATCTGGTCGGCGGTCCAGCGGACCGTGGCCACCGTCGGGATGCCCAGGCGCTGGTAGACCTCGGCGCGGCGGGGGTCGTAGATCCGGGCGGCGACGTTCTCGATGCCGAACATCTCGCGGGCGACACGGGCGGCGATGATGTTGGAGTTGTCGCCGCTGGAGACGGCGGCGAAGGCGCCGGCCTCCTCGATGCCCGCCTCGCGCAGGGTGTCCTGGTCGAAGCCGACCCCCGTGACCCGGCGGCCGCCGAACGAGGAGCCGAGACGACGGAAGGCGGTGGGGTCCTGGTCGATCACGGCGACCGTGTGCCCCTGCTGCTCCAGGGTCTGGGCGAGAGCGGAGCCCACTCTGCCGCAGCCCATGATGACGATGTGCATGGCCTCACACCGCGCTTTCCGCGGACCGTCCGACCGGTGTCAATGTCGTGCTCATGTCCTTCTCTCGGCTCGCAGGGCAACGCGTCGCGGCCCGTTCGCGAGCCGCCGGAGGACAATCATGCCGGTGTGTCCCGGTGGTGAGCCCGTTCAGGGTCCGGTGCACCGCCGTCGATCGCCCTGTGTCCAACGTATCGGCAAAGCCGGACGGTCGGCCCGTGCGGCCACCCTGCGGCTGATCCGTGCCGTTGCCGGGGCTACCGCCGAGGCTCGCCGAGCAGCAGGTGCTCCGGGGACGAGGGGAGTTCCCGGCCGAGGACCGAGCGCAGCAGCGGATGGGCGCGGCCGTGTCCCACGAGGACGGCGCCGAGCAGCACGCGCGCGTCCGAGTCCAGCACCAGCTTCGCGTAGCGCGTCTCGGGGCTGCCCTGGGCCCCCTGCGTGTAGCTGAGTTCGACCGCTCCCGGCGTTCGGGCATGGGCGTCGCCGACGCTCGCCACCTCCGTGCCGGGCACCTTGAGCACCGTGTCGGTCTCGTCCGCTGCGAGCCCAGGGCCTTCCGCCGGCGCGCCCAGGAGCTGCCCGGCGACCGCTTCGGCCATGCGGTAGCCGGGGGCCACCGTGCCGTGACAGCGTCCCCGGAGCGCGGCGCAGTCCCCGACGGCCCAGATGTCCGGGGCCGGGGTACGGCAGTGGCCGTCCACCAGGAAGCCGCCCCGTTCGCCACGGGCCAGGCCGGCGGGTTCCGCCAGGTCGTCGCGGGGGCGGATCCCGGCGGAGAACACGACCAGGCGGGTGGCGATCCGGGTCCCGTCCTCCAGCCGCACACCGCACACCCGGCCGTCCGCGTCCGCTTCGACGCACCGCAGGGGGACCCCGCAGTGCAGTCGCAGCCCGGCGTGGCGCAGCCGGACGGCCAGAAGCCGTGCCGCGGGGGCGTCGAGCTGTGCGGGCATCAGACGGGGGGCCGCCTCCACGACGTAGGGGCGCATGCCCAGGTGACGGCGGAGCGCCTCGGCCGTCTCCAGCCCGAGCAGGCCGCCGCCGACGACCACGACCGGTTCGCCCGGCACGGCGGCCGAGCGGATCGCGTCCACGTCCGCCAGGGTGCGGTACGGCAGACAGCCCGGCAGGTCGGCGCCGGGGACGGGCGGGCGGAACGCCACCGCGCCGGTGGCCAGCACCAGGGCGTCGTAGGGGAGGGGGGCACCGTCGGTGGTGAGGACCGTGCGGGAGGCCCGGTCGATGCCGGTCGCACGGGTGGCCGTGCGGGACTCCACCAGCGGGTCGCCGAGCAGCTCGGGCCCGGCCAGTGCCAGGTCGCGCTCCGTGGCGCCGGCCAGCCGGTCCGTCAGCGCGACACGGTTGTACGCGAGCCGCGGTTCCTCACCGACGACGGTGATCCTCCAGCAGCCCTCCCGGTCCCGGGAGCGCAGGTCCTCGATCAACCGGTGCGCGGTCATGCCGTAGCCGATGATCACAAGTCGCTGTGGCGTCGTCATGGCCTCGCTGGCTCCTTCATCTCCTTCATCTCCTTCATGGCCTTCATCGACCTGAGGCCCGTGCGTCGACCGGAGGCTCGTGGCGGGCCACCGGCTTCTCGGCGGTGGCCAGCTGGGCGCACAGCTCGCGGATCTGGTCCGCGCAGGTGCCGCAGCCCGTGGTGACCCGGGTGGTGTCGGCGAGGGCCCGCAGACTGCGGGAGCCGTTCTGCCAGGCACCGGTCAGCGTCAGTGCCGTCACGTTGTTGCACCGGCACAGCACCGTGTCCGCATCCTGCGGGGGCAAGACGGACGTCCGCCGGCCGACGGCCGTCTCGCCGAGCAGCAGTGCCAGGCGGTCGTCCGGCAGCGGGCGGCGCGCGTCGTGGAGCTGGGTGAGCGTGGCCAGCGCCTGCGGGAGGCCGACCAGCACGGCGGAGGACAACCGCCCCGCCGGATCCACGGCCAGGGTCGCGTACCGGCCCCGGGACGGATCGGAGAAGGTCACCACGTCGCCCTCGGCCGCCCCGGCCTCCCGGTGGAGGCCGGGGCGGCCGAGCACCCCGAGGTGCAGCCCGGGGACGCGCAGACGGAGCACGGTCCGCGGACGTCGGCCACCGGACCGGTGCCCGGTCAGCGTCCGGGCCAGGAGGTCCGCCTGATCCCATCCCGAGGCCAGCAGCCCCGGGAACCACCCGGGGTGTTCGGCGCAGTCCCCGACCGCCCGGACGTGCGGATCACTCGTGCGCATCTCACCGTCCACGAGGACACCGGTCCGCACCCTCAGCCCCGCCGCGCGGGCGAGTTCCGTGCGGGGCTCGGTGCCGGTGCAGCACACGAGTGTGTCCCAGGTCAGGAGGCCGCCGTCGTCGAGGACGAGCTCTCCGGCCTCGACCCGTGCGGCCGAGCGGCCGGTCTCCACCCGGATGCCCAGCGAGACCAGGTGGCGGGCCAGGAGGTCGCCGGCGGTGGCGTCCAGCCAGCGGTTCAGGGGATGGGGCCCGGGGTGCACCAGGGAGACGTCCCGGCCGGAGCGCCGCAGGGCCACCGCGGTCTCCACGCCCAGCGGCCCCGCACCCAGGACGACGACCCGCTCCCCGCGGACGCGGGCGCAGTCCGCGAGCGACCGCAGACCGGTGATCCCGTCGATCAGCCTTCCGGAGGCGGTGTGCATGCCGGGGACGGCGGGGATGCGCGGCTCCGCCCCGGTGGCCAGCACCAGGGTGTCGTACCGATGGGACTCGCCGTTGGCCGTCCCCACCCGTTGCCGTCTCCGGTCGACGCCGGTCACCCGCACGTCCCGGCGGCCGCGCGCCCCCGGCACGGGCGGCAGTTCCAGGTCCGCGGGATCGAGACCGCCGTCCAGCACCGAGGTGAGGAGGACGCGGTGGTACGCGTGGCCCGGCTCCGCGTCCAGCAGCGTGACGGTGCCCTGGTGGCCGTGGTGGTGCAGCCGCTCCGCGAGACGGTGGCCCACCGGGCCGCCGCCGACGATCACGACGTCCCCCGCCGGCCTTCCCGGCTGGATCCGCTGTGTGTACCCGTTCATGTCATCCGCTCCGTGTTCCCGCTCATGGACGCTCACCCGGACGCCGCGCGGGGACCCGCCGGCCCGACCCGGACCGCGCTGACCTTGAACTCGGGCATCTTGCTGCGCGGATCCAGCGCGGCGTGGGTGAGGAGGTTCGCCCGGCCGTCGTCCGGATAGTGGAACGGCAGGAACACGGTGTCGGTCCTCAGGCTCGGTACGAGCCTGACCCGGGCCGTCACGCGTCCGCGCGCCGACTGCACCCAGGCCAGGTCGCCGTCGGCGACACCGGCGCGGGCCGCGGTGTCCGGGTGGATCTCCACGATCGTCTCGGGAGCCGCCCGGAGCAGGTCGGGAACCCGGCGGGTCTGGCTGCCCGACTGGTACTGGGCGAGCACGCGTCCGGTCGTCGCCCAGAGCGGGTAGCGGTCGTCCGGCGTCTCGGCGGGCTCGCGGTGGTCCACTTCCTGGAAACGCGCCCGCCCGTCCGGGTGGGCGAAGCCGTCCAGGAACATGCGCGGAGTGCCGGGGTGCGCGGGACCCCCGGGGCGCTCGGGGCAGGGCCAGTACAGCGCTTCACCGGCATCCAGCCGGGGGTAGCTGATACCGGAGTAGTCCGCTGTCCCGCCCTCGGAGGCGCGCCGCAACTCCTCGAAGACCAGGCGCGGTTCGTCCGGGTAGCGGTCGGGCGGCTCGCCGAGTCGTACGGCCAGCTCGCGCAGGACGCTCAGATCGCTGCGTACCCCCGGCGGAGGGCTCAGCAGCCGGCGTCGGCGCAGCACCCTGCCCTCCAGATTGGTGAGGGTGCCCTCCTCTTCGGCCCACTGGGTGACCGGCAGGACCACGTCCGCCAGACGGGCGGTCTCCGAGGGGACGAAGTCGGCCACCACGAGCAGGTCCAGCCGGGACAGGCTCTGGGCGACTCGGGCGGCGTCCGGCGCGGAGACGACCGGATTGGCTCCGAACACCAGCAGGGCCCGTGGACCGTCCGCAGTGCCGAGGGCGTTCAGCAACTCGACGGCGCTGCGTCCGGGACCGGGCAGGTGCTCCGGCGGCACGCCCCACACCTTCGCGATGTGCGACCTGGCCCGCGGGTCGGTGATCCGGCGGTAACCGGGGAGCTGGTCGGCCTTCTGGCCGTGCTCACGGCCGCCCTGCCCGTTGCCCTGGCCGGTGAGACAGCCGTACCCGGAACCCGGCCTGCCCGGCAGCCCCAGGGCGAGGGCCAGGTTGATGAAGGCCGCGACGGTGTCGGTGCCCTTGCTGTGCTGCTCCGCGCCCCGGCCGGTCAGTACGTACGCGCGTCGGGCGGTGCACAGCGTCCGTACGGCCTCGCGCTGCAGAGCCACCGGGACCCCGGTGACCCGCTCCACGCGCTCCGGCCACCAGGCGGCGGCCCGCCGCCAGGCCGCCTCGAAGCCGACCGTGCGGTGCTGGACGGCGTCCCGGTCGTACCACCCCTCGGTGACGGCGATGTGCAGCATGCCCAGAGCCAGGGCCAGGTCGGTACCGGGCGCGGGACGCAGGTGCAGCGTGGCCCGCTGTGCGGTGGGGGTGTGCCGCGGATCGATGACGATCAGCGCCCCGGCCCTGCCCAGATGCCGCATCAGCGGCGGCATGGTCTCGGCCGGATTGGCCCCCGCCAGCAGGATCGCCTCCGCGTCCGCCAGGTCGGTGACGGGGAAGGGCAGTCCCCGGTCCATCCCGAAGGCCGTCGTGCCCGCCGCGGCGGCCGAGGACATGCAGAACCGGCCGTTGTAGTCGATCTGGCTCGTGCCCAGGGCGAGCCGCGCGAACTTGCCGAGCAGGTACGCCTTCTCGTTGGTGAGACCACCGCCGCCGAACACGGCGACGGCGTCCGGGCCGTGGGCGGCGCGGATCTCCCGCAGCCGGGAGCCGACGGCGTCCAGGGCGTCGGACCAGGTCGCCGGAGCGAGCCGTCCGGCACCGTCACGCACCAGGGGGGTACACAGCCGGTCCGGGGCACGCAGGACGGCCGGCGCCGTCCAGCCCTTCTGGCACAGACCGCCCTGGTTCACCGGGAAGTCGTCGGGCTCCACGGTCACCCGAGCGCCGTCGGGGCCGTCACCGCGGGCGCGGTGGTGCAGCCGGGTGCCGCACTGGAGCGCGCAGTAGGGGCAGTGGGTGGTCACCGACGTCCGGACCTGTTCAGACATGGGCCGCCTCCCGTTCCGGTGCGCGTGTCGCCGCACCTGCGGCCGGGCCGGGGCGCAGGTACTCGGCCCAGACGACGAGGGCGGACGCCGCGTAGCAGGCGAGGACCACGAACAGGAACTTCTCCCCCGCCGAGAAGGCCGGCCCGGTCTTCGAGGACATGAACAGGACGAGCACCGACCAGAGGCTCCACACCGGGAAGCCGATGTGCTCGGTCAGCACCGAGAGCAGCAGGTTGCGCCGGGCGATGCGCTGTCCTGGGCCGTTCCAGAACTCCGGCACTTCCGGGTCGTAGCCGGACAGCCTGCGCGGTGCGCGCCAGGAGCGACTGCTCATGTGGATACCCCATTTCAGGAATGCCGGCGCAGGACGGGCCCCTGCTGAATACGCATCGGGAGGCTGTTCGTGTCGGTCGCCGCCCAGTGGCGTGCACCGCATGCCGGCCGCCCCGCCGCCCGCCGGGCGTGCGGGGCCCGCCTCCTGCCGGGTGTGCGGGGCCCGCCTCCCCGCGTACGTGCTCCTCGGCGCGGCGGCGCTGGTCGCGCCGGGGCAGTGCGTCGAACACCGCGGCGCACAGTTCCCGCAGCACCTCCTCCTGCACGGGGGGACAGATGCGGGGGCTCGACCGCAGCGGTGTCTCTGAACAGAGTGGTGCTCATCCGGCTCTGCTCGGCTCGGGGCAACTGCGGCTCACTTTTCTGCAGTCGTCCCTCGCCGGTGATGGTGATGGAGAGACGGCGGCCACCTCTCGACCGGCCGGAGGTGGTGGCCGGGCCACCGTTGCCGAGCCCCCTGTGGCGGGCGGCACGCGCGGCACGGCGGGGCGGTGGTGTCGGAGGTGTGCTCCGGCCACCATCTCAGGGCGCCGGGTGGTGGCCCGGACCCGGCGCCGCGCCGCCCGCCACCACCGACAAGGTGGTCTGGGCGGAGGTCGCCGCGAACACCGCCACCCCGGCCGAGGCGAGCAGGAGCACCGGCGCCGAGGCGACGGCCGCGGTCACCGGGGCGAGGACGCCCAGGGGCAGCAGGATCGTGAGGACGGCGGAGCGGCTCAGACGGTGGGCGTACGCGGCCATGGCCCAGGACACCGCGGAACGGATCAGCAGGGCCACGAGACTCCCCAGGGCCGATGTCGGAGGTCGCCCAGCCCGCGTCGTCCTCCAGGGTCCTCGGCACCGTGTAGAGGATCGCGAAGCAGGCGGTCGACAGGACGCACGCGATGCCGCTCACGGTCAGGAACACGGGGGAGCGCAGCAGGGCGGAGGGGATGAAGCCGTCCGGCTTGCGGCGGATCCACGCCGCCAGGGCCACGCCCAGCAGGACCGCGCCCGGCAGGACCGCGCAGATCAGCGCCGGGACCGGGAGGCGACCCAGGAAGACCAGCGAGGCGATCAGGGACTTCCGGCTGTTTCTTCCGTTGTTCCGCCGGCGGATTTCCGTGCGGCGGACGCGGTGTCCTAACGGTCCAGATCGGGGCGCACGATCAGCCGCCTGCCGCGCAACTCGGCCTTCTCCATGCGCAGATGCGCGTCCGCCATCGCGCTCAGCGGAATGCGCTCGGTGCGCCGCGGCCGGAGCCCGCCCGACGTCAGCAGTCGGTTGATGGCGACGGCGGCCTCGGCGAGCTGGTCGGTCGTGGCGTGCGAGATGACGAACCCGAGGATCGACGCGTCCTTCATGTAGAGCGGTCCGACGGGCAGCGTGGGCCGAGCGGCGACCCCCGCGAACAGCACGATCCGGCCACGGGGCGCCAGCTGCTCCACCGCCAGGGGAAGGTCGTTCGTACCGGAGGAGTCCACGTAGACGTCGATCCCGCCGGGGCAGGCGGCACGCAGTGCCTTGTCCAGGCCGGGGTCGCGGTAGTCGAGGGTCGCGGCGGCGCCCAGTTCCGTGACGTAGTCGGCGTCACCGGCGGAGGCGGTGGCCACCACGCGGGCGCCCGCCTCCGCGGCCAGGGTGACCAGGGCGCTGCCGACGTTACCGGCGGCGCCCGCCACGAACACCGTCTCACCGAGCCGGACGCGGGCATGGGTGAACAGGGCCAGATAGGCCGTCGCCGCGGGGTGGAACACCGCGACGGCCTGCTCCGGATCCACTCCGGGCGGCAGGTGGTAGAGCCGGTCGGCCGGGACCACCGCCCGCTCGGCGGCCGCGCCCTGACGGCCGCCGTGGCCGAGGCTGTTGCACCACACAAGGTCTCCCGGGCGGAAGCCGGGCGCCCCCGGACCAGCCTCGACGACGGTGCCGACGAGGTCACGGCCGACGGCCAGGGGAAGGGGGACAGGGGTGCGGAAGACCCCTGAGCGGACGAAGGTGTCGACCGAATTGACCGTGGTGCACACGACCGCGACCAGCACGTCGGTCGGTCCCGGGCGGGGCTCGGGCAGATCACCGTAGCGGATTCCGTCCGCCGGCCCGAGTTCTGTGATGTAGGCGGCACGCATGACCCCAGACTGTCCCGTGCGCCGCGGCCGGGCATGGTGCCACACCGGAACGCATCCAGTCCGGCCTGCCGCGGTCCCCGGCATCGAGGTGGAGAACGTGGCGACCACGGCCAAGACCCTGCCCGGCTTTCCCCGCTCTGTGGCGGCGCATGCTGGACGGCGGGTCCGGGGCGGAGCCGGATGGCGGGCTCACCGACGGCTGATGCTCCAGAAGCTGAGGAGAGTGAGGACGCCGAGGCCGACAAGGGTGCCGGCGGCGCCGATCAGCTCCGCGGTCGAGTGCATGGGGACCTCCCAGGGGACGGCAGCGAGCGGGATTGTCATATAGGCATGGCGACCGCTTCCGCCTCGCACTCCGCAGCCGCGCCCTGGCTGAATTCACCCGTGAGGCAGACGCGGCACGGCATCTGCCGGCCGAGCGAGGGGGAGGGTGGGCGGTCCCCTGTTCGAAGGCCTACGATGCTCTGTTGTGTCCAAACTGACCGACGTGCCCAAACGGATCCTGATCGGGCGCGCACTGCGCAGTGATCGGCTCGGAGAAACGCTCCTGCCGAAGCGCATCGCCCTACCCGTCTTCGCCTCCGACCCGCTCTCCTCCGTGGCCTACGCGCCCGGGGAGGTGTTGCTGGTCCTCTCCATCGCGGGTGTGTCGGCCTACCACTTCAGCCCGTGGATCGCGGTCGCGGTCGTCGTGCTGATGTTCACGGTGGTCGCCTCCTACCGGCAGAACGTCCACGCCTACCCCAGCGGCGGCGGTGACTACGAGGTGGCCACCACCAACCTCGGCCCCAAGGCCGGCCTCACCGTCGCCAGCGCGCTGCTCGTCGACTACGTCCTGACCGTCGCCGTCTCCATCTCCTCCGGCATCGAGAACCTCGGCTCCGCGATCCCCTTCGTCGTCGAGCACAAGGTGGCCTGCGCGGTCGCCGTCGTCGTCCTGCTGACGCTGATGAACCTGCGCGGCGTCAAGGAGTCCGGCAAGCTCTTCGCGATCCCGACGTACGTGTTCGTCGCGGGCGTCTTCATCATGATCGCGTGGGGTGCGTTCCGGGAGCTGGTCCTGGACGAGACCATGCGGGCGCCGACCGCGGAGTACACGATCAAGGCCGAGCACCAGGGGCTCGCCGGCTTCGCCCTGCTCTTCCTCCTGCTGCGCGCCTTCTCCTCCGGCTGTGCCGCGCTCACCGGCGTCGAGGCGATCTCCAACGGCGTGCCGGCCTTCCGCAAGCCCAAGTCCAAGAACGCGGCGACCACGCTCGCGATGATGGGCCTGCTGGCCGTCACCATGTTCTGCGGCATCATCGTCCTGGCCCTGGTCACCGACGTCCGCATGGCCGAGAACCCGGCCGCCGACCTGCTCAAGAACGGTGTCGCCGTCGGCTCCGACTACGTCCAGAACCCGGTGATCACCCAGGTCGCCGAGGCCGTGTTCGGCAAGGGCAGCTTCCTCTTCATCGTGCTCGCGGCGGCCACGGCCCTGGTGCTGTTCCTCGCCGCCAACACCGCCTACAACGGCTTCCCCGTCCTCGGCTCGATCCTCGCCCAGGACCGCTACCTGCCCCGCCAGCTGCACACCCGCGGCGACCGCCTGGCCTTCTCCAACGGCATCGTGCTCCTGGCCGGTGCGGCGACCCTGCTGATCGTCCTGTACGGCGCCGACTCCACGCGTCTGATCCAGCTGTACATCGTCGGCGTGTTCGTGTCGTTCACCCTCAGCCAGACCGGCATGGTCCGCCACTGGAACCGCCACCTCGCGAGCGAGACGGATCCCGCCCAGCGCCGCCGCATGATCCGCTCCCGCGCGATCAACACCTTCGGCGCCTTCTTCACCGGCCTGGTCCTGGTCGTCGTCCTCGTCACGAAGTTCACCCACGGCGCGTGGGTCGCCCTGCTCGGCATGGTGATCTTCTACGGGACGATGACCGCCATCCGTCGCCACTACGACGGCGTCTCCGCGGAACTCGCCGCACCCGAGGGCCCCAGCGACGACAGCGTCCGCCCCTCACGCGTGCACTCGGTGCTGCTGATCTCCAAGATCCACCGCCCGACGCTGCGCGCCCTGGCCTACGCCAAGCTGATGCGCTCCGACACCCTGGAGGCGCTCACCGTCAACGTCGACCCGGCCGAGACGAAGGCGCTGCGCGACGAGTGGGAGCGGCGCGGCATCGAGGTCCCGCTGAAGGTCCTCGACTCGCCGTACCGCGAGGTCACACGGCCGGTCATCGAGTACGTCAAGAGCCTGCGCCGGGAGTCGCCGCGCGACGCGGTGTCGGTGATCATCCCCGAGTACGTGGTCGGCCACTGGTACGAGCATCTGCTGCACAACCAGAGCGCGCTCAGGCTGAAGGGCCGGCTTCTGTTCACGCCGGGCGTGATGGTGACCTCGGTGCCGTACCAGCTGCAGTCCTCCGAGGTGGCGAAGAAGCGGGCGCGCAAGCGGCAGGAGTGGAACGCTCCGGGCTCGGTGCGACGCGGTCCCGCGGAGCAGGGCCGGCCCAAGGAACCGTCGGGCTCGGGCGCCTCGGGCACGTCGAGCCCGCAGGACTGACCGCCGTCGCCGCACCGGCTCGTGGTGAACGGCCGGACGACAGCCACGTAGACTGGTGGGCTGTTGTCCGGCCGTTCCTCGTTCGACGTTGTGGAGTCACCCCGCCATGCAGGCAGAACCGAAGAAGTCGCAGGTGGGGTCGCTGGTGGGCGAGGAGTACGAGGTCGAGGTCGGCCCCGTCGCCCACGGCGGCCACTGCATCGCCCGTACGGACTCGGGCCAGGTGCTGTTCGTCCGGCACGCGCTGCCCGGCGAGCGGGCCGTGGCCCGGGTGACCGAGGGCGAGGAGGGCGCGCGGTTCCTGCGCGCGGACGCGGTGGAGATCCTCTCGGCCTCCAAGGACCGGGTCGAGGCGCCCTGCCCGTTCTCCGGCCCCGGCCGCTGCGGCGGCTGCGACTGGCAGCATGCCAAGCCGGGCGCCCAGCGCCGGATGAAGGGCGAGGTGATCGCCGAGCAGCTCCAGCGGCTCGCGGGCCTCACGCCCGAGGAGGCCGGCTGGGACGGCACGGTGATGCCCGCCGAGGGCGACAAGCTGCCGGCGGGCCAGGTGCCGCAGTGGCGGACGCGCGTGCAGTACGCGGTGGACGCCGAGACGGGCCGGGCCGGCCTGCGCCGGCACCGCTCCCACGAGGTCGAGCCGATCGACCACTGCATGATCGCCGTGGAGGGCGTCAGCGAACTGGGCGTCGAGAAGCGGGACTGGAGCGGTATGGCCTCGGTCGAGGCGATCGCGGCGACGGGTTCGCAGGACCGCCAGGTGATCCTCACTCCCCGGCCGGGCGCGCGGCTGCCGATCGTCGAGCTGGACCGGCCGGTCTCCGTGATGCGGGTGGGGGAGAAGGACGGGGGCGTGCACCGTGTCCACGGCCGCCCCTTCGTCCGCGAGCGCGCGGACGGCCGTACGTACCGCGTCGGCAGCGGCGGCTTCTGGCAGGTCCACCCGAAGGCCGCGGACACCCTGGTGACCGCGGTGATGCAGGGCCTGCTGCCCCGCAAGGGCGAGACGGCGCTCGACCTGTACTGCGGGGTCGGCCTCTTCGCGGGCGCGCTGGCCGACCGGCTCGGCGAGAAGGGCGCGGTGCTCGGCATCGAGTCCGGCAAGCGCGCCGTCGAGGACGCCCGGCACAACCTCGCGGGCTTCGACCGCGTACGCATCGAACAGGGCAAGGTCGAGAGCGTGCTGCCGCGCACCGGCATCACCGAGGTCGACCTCATCGTCCTGGACCCGCCGCGCGCGGGGGCCGGGCGGAAGACGGTGGAGCACCTGACCTCGCTGGGAGCGCGGAGGATCGCGTACGTGGCATGCGATCCGGCGGCGTTGGCGCGGGACCTGGGGTACTTCCGGGACGGGGGGTACCGGGTGCGGACGTTGCGGGCGTTCGATCTGTTTCCGATGACGCATCACGTGGAGTGCGTGGCCATCCTCGAACCCACCGAAAAAGGTCGCTGACCTGCGACTTTGATAGGTGTGCACGATGTGCGTCAGGGCGATGTCCTGGCGTTGAAATGACGCTCGTGAGGCTCATCGGGCCTCAGAATTCGTGCACCACGCTCTTGGGCGCCTTACTCAGGAGCGGGGTGGCGGCATGAGTCAGATCGCTCTCCCCCGCTTCATGCGCGATGGCACCGGCCGGCTTGCCCGCGGTCGCCAAGGCGTGTTGCCCACTGCGGGGCGGGTGAGCGCTTCCTTATGGGAACAGGAGGCGGTCGCGTACCGACAGGTGGGGCGTCACCTGAATCTCCATGGTCCCCGTGCACTCGACCGTGCTGAATTCGACGGAAATGTGCTTGGTTGACTGCCCTGAGGTGAAGGAAAGGCGTGTTGCGCTTTCGCGGAAGAAATCCAGTATCTCGATTCCCTGATCGTTCACCCAGTGGATCCTCACTGACCTTGGCAGCGCATCGTAGGCAAAAATGAGCGATTGTCCGGAATCGTCGTGCAGGGTGAGAACGCGTGCGCCACTCTCGTCAGAATCCGGCCATTCGCCGATGGACTCGTAGACCTCTTCGTCGTCGGGGGTGAGGAACTCCCGGTACACGTCCGCCTTCACTTTCCACTGTGCGGCGGCCAGTGGTCCAGGCTGCCGTGGATGATGCTCGTGACGCTCATCGGACCTCAGAATTCGTGCACTACCACCCAGTAGTCGGATTCTTCGACCGAGGCGGCACACAGGTGGCGGCCGTCAACCGAAACGGCGACGAACTCGGGTGAACCCGTCACCCCGGAGATACGTGACGGGAGGCTCTTGCCGACCGGGTCCTTCACGCGCACCCAGCCGACCTCGCTCCCGCCGGGTGTGGGCGGGAGGATGAGGAACTCTCCGTTCTCCCCGTAGAGCGAAGCTTGTGAAGCATGGTGATGCCACGCCTCGTCCAGTTTGTCGGCGGCGTGGGCGGTGGAGGCGGGGATCGCGACGACCGGTTCCACCTCGAATCCGCTGACCGCATAGATGGCGGCGTTCACGGGTGGGCCGTCAGGTGCCGCCTCCCCCTTCACCTCAAGTCCACAGCGCCCAAGGGTGTCCAGCCACTCCGGTGCCTGCCGGTCCTTCATGATCCCTGACCTTTCATCGGTCCCCACGGCATTCAGCCGCCTTCGTAGAACAGGTGATGGTCGCCACCCGATTTGTTTATCTTGGCATATCTCTCCATGGACTCCGGATAGCCGAGGCTACCGTCGGGTCGCTGCACCCTTGCATTGTCCCAGCCGAAGTTGACGAAGTTCCGGGTGTCATCGATCTTCGGTTTGCCGGCATGGAAGTGTGGACCTGCCGGATCGTGGGTGTGCTCGACGACCACACGCGAGCCACTGTCCGTTTCGAATTGCCGGAAATTTCCCCAGTGTGCCGGGTCGGGTGAATACACATAACCCGGCGTGTGCTTCAGTTGCTTGTCGCCGGTGACTACCCACTCCGCGATGGGCTCTTCGCCGTAGCGAACACCGGCGAGCTCGAACGCGGCTTTTTCCGCATCCGCGCGGTTCTCGAACGGGTTGCCTTTCTCACCACGCGGATACGGGCTGAGTCCGAGGGGGTCGGACCAGGTGTGGGGGTTGTGGACGTAGGTGGCGGGGTTGGGCGCGGGAGTGAGCCCGAGGGGGTCGGGGGTGAGGTATCGCGCGGTTTCAGGGTCGTAGTGGCGGAACAGGTTGTAGTGCAGGCCGGTTTCCGGGTCGTAGTACTGACCGGGGAAGCGGAGCGGGGTGTAGGCCGTGCTGGATCTGCTCCAGGCGGTGGTGCCCCAGAGGGTGGCGCGGGTGCGCCAGGCGATGTCGCCGTCCTGGCCGATCAACTCGGTAGGGGTCCCGACGAGGTCGGTGGCGATGGCGAAGAAGCGCCGGTCCACCTCGTCCTGACGGGTGTCCGCCGTGATGATGCGCTCGGTCTGTGAGAGTGGAACGCCGGACCGATGGTCCCAGGTGAGGGCGACTGCGCTCGGGAGGTCCGGGTGGTGAACGGTCTGTTCGCAGAGGGTCATGCCGTCCCAGGCGAACCGGACCTCCTCCATCACGCTCTCGTCGTCTGCCAGACGCTGCTTGGCGACGCGGCGGCCCAGGGGGTCGTAGCGGTAGCGCCAGCGGGTCCCGTCCGGGGTGATCACAGAGGTGAGTCGGTTCTCGGCGTCCCATTCGTAGCGCCAGGTATCGGGTTTGCGGGACAGACGGGTCTTCTGCCGCAGGGTGATGCGGCCGATGGCGTCGTGTTCGAAGCGGACGCCTCCGGCGCGGGTGATCGCTGTGCCGGCGTAGGTCCGCGGTCCGGTGGCTTCGTTGCCGGGGTGGGAAGCGGGCCAGGACGCCTCGGTCAGGTTGCCGCTCGCGTCGTAGGCGTACCGCTCGGCCCAACCCTGTGCGTGGACGGCGGTGACTTGGCCGACCGCGTCCAGGTCGAAGGTGCGGGTGCCCGACAAGAGGTCGCTGACAGAGCTGAGGTGGCCGTCCGGGCGGTAGGAGTAGGTACGGCTGTTGAGAGTACGGTCGCCGGCGGTCAGGTGACTGGCGGAGAGCCGCCCGGCCTCGTCCCAGGCCGAGGTGACGGTGAGGGGGGCGGCGAAGTCTGCGAAGACACGAGCCGTTTCACGGCCCGCGACATCATGGGTGAAGACGACCGGGGACCCTCCGGTGGTCAGGCGCTCGGGACGGCCACTGGCGTCGTACGTGTAGGTGGTCACGTGACCGGTGGGAGTGATGCGGCGGGTGCGGCGGCCCACGGCGTTGTACGCGTAACTCATGGCGCGGCCGTCGACGAGCTCGGACTTGACCCGTCCCCGGCGGTCGTACATGTAGAGGAGTTCGCTGTCCGGGCCGGACGCCTGCAGAAGACGTCCGGCCCGGTCGTAGCTGTAGGTGGTCACCTGGCCGTCGGCGTCCTTCCGGATCACCCGGCCGAGTTGGTCTCGCTCGAAGGAGATGATGTGGCCGAGCGAGTCGGTTCGGGAGGCGAGTTGTCCGGCGGGGTCGAGACGGTAGCTGAGGGTTCGGCCGTCGAAGTCGGTCTCCGAGACCATGCGACCGGCCGAGTCGTACTCGTAAGTCCAGCGTGCGCCCTGCGGGTTGGTGACCTGGGTGAGCCGCAGGGCGGCGTCGTACCCGAATTCGTACCGGGCTCCGTTCGGCTGGGTGCGGGCGGCGAGGAGGTCGAAGTGGGTGTACTCGAACCGGGTCACCCCGCCGACCGGGTCGGTGTGGGTGAGGCGGTTGCCCTCGCCGTCGTAGGTCCATGACTCGGTGGCGCCGTTCGGGGCCTCCCGGCGGATCACATTGCCGTCTGCGTCCCACTGGAGACAAGTGACGCCGCCTGTGGGGTCGGTGACGCGTCTTGCATGTCCGAGGGCGTCGCGCTGAAGATGAGTGGTCCCGCCGGCCGGGTCGATGACCTGCAGGGGCTGGCCCATGGCGTCGCAGCGGACTGTGGTGACGGCTCCCAGCGCGTCGGTGATCGACGTCAGGCATCCCCGAGCGTCGTAGGCGTACCGGGTCGTATGGCCGGCCGGATCGGTGACCGCTACCCGGTTGCCGCGCTCGTCGAAGCTCTGGAGCCAGCGGCTGCCGTCCGGGCCGTGGAGGTCCGTGTACCTCCCGAACGGGCCAGGCTTCATGACGAGTCGACTGCTGTCCGGGCGGAGCACGGCGACCAGGCGGTCGTTCTCGTCGTAGGTGTAGGCGGTGGTGCGGCCCAGCGGGTCGGTGCGGGTCAGCAGGTTGCCGTGGGTGTCGTAGGTGGAGCGGGTGGTGTGGCCGAGGGGGTCGGTGGTGGCGATCACCCGGCAGTGGTTGTCGATGAGGTGGCGGGTGGTGTGTCCGTCGGCGGTGGTGAGGGTGGTGGTGCGGTGGCCGGTCTCGGGGTCGGGTTCGGTGTAGGTGAGGGTGATCTGGATGTGGCCGGCCTCGCCGCCCTCGGCGATGACGCGGTCGCGGTCGTCGTAGACGTAGTCGTACCGGCTTGCGTTGGAGTCGATCCAGGCGATGACGCGGCGGCGGTCGTCGTAGACGAAGGTGGTGGTGGCGCCCGACGGCTTGGTGACCGTGGTGAGGTTGCCGTCCTCGTAGCCGTAGCCCATGAGGGACAGGTCCGCGCCGCCCTCGCCAGCGTCGGCCAGGGAGAGGGCGGTGACCAGGCCGTCGGTGGTGGTCAGCTTCACCTGGTGGCCCGCCGAGTGGGTCAGGGCCAGTGGCAGGCCGTCCTCGGTGCGGTCGACGGTGATCGTGTGGCCGTTGCGTTCGGTGACGGTCGACAGCCAGGCCGTGCCGTCGTCGCCCGGTTCGGTGCCGGGCGGGGCGGTGAAGTGGCGGGTCAGGCCGCTGTGGGGGTCGGTGACCGTGTAGTCGCCGTCCGTGTCGCGGGCGAGAAGCGTGCGGGTCCTGCCCGATTCCGGTGTGGTCGGCGCGCCGGGCACCGGGTGGGGATAGGTGATCAGGAGGCCGTCGGCGGTGACGTGGATGACGCCGATGGCGTCGATCTCCAGCCGCTCGTCGACGGTGGAGGTCCAGGCCGCTCCAAGGAAGCGGCCGGCCGTGCAGCCCGACTCGGTGCGGCGGGTGAACACCAGCGGCAGGATGCCCGGAACCGCGAGGTCGGTCTGGGGCAGGAACATCCGGCCGGAGGCGAGGTCCACCGGGTCCGTGCCGTCGGTGGTGCGCTCTCCGTCCGGTCGGTTGTGGGTGCCGTCGGGGGCGTCGTCGAGCAGGTTGCGCGCCCGCGCGGCATCGGCGGCGTCCCCGGCGATGCGCACACCTTTGACCGCGGCGCCGCCTCCGCCGGTGGCCACGGTCAGCGCGAGGTCGGGCAGCAGCCGGCCGAAACCCTCCGCCGGGTCCTTCATGAAGTCGCTGATCATCTGCTTGCCGGTGCCGACGGGGTCGTTCGCGGCGACCACCAGCCCCGCGGCCAGGCTGTTCAGAGATGTGGCGTACTCGGCCGGGTGGGTGATGTTGTAGGGGTCCAGGGGATTGACACTGCGGACGAAGTTCAGGATGCCGGCCGTGCCCTTGATCAGGCCACCGCCGACATGGTCCCCCATGATCTGGAATTCCTGGATCCCGTCGCCCAGCTGCTCGGCATACGACGGCTTCTGCGGGGCCGTGTCGCGGGCGGCGCGCACCGCCGAGCGCGCGGTCTCCGCGGCCGTGTTCCGCTGCTTGCGGGCCTCGGCGAGGAGGTCCTGCGCCTCCTGCATCAGCTTCTTGCCCGGGTCGTCGAAGGTCGCCGCGGGCTTGGGAGGCAGCGTGGAGGGGTCGCGCTGGTCGGCGGGCTGGGCGTTGTAGCGGTCGACGGCGCTGTTGAAGTCGTCGACCTTCTTGCGGTGGGCGTCGGCGGCGTCCTCGGACGCCTTGACCCCGTCCTTCCACTTGTCGATCGCCGTCTGCGCCTGACCCTGCGCCCAAGTGACCGTGCCGGCGAACGCCTCCAGCGCGGCGGCCGCCTTCTCACAGGCGTCCGCACCGGTGAACCACTTCGGCGGCTGGGTACCCACGGCCGTCCGCACCGCCTTGGCCGTCTCACCCTTGAGCTGGGAGGAGTCCAGGCCCTTGAGGCCCTCACCGGCGCTGTCGAACGCCGTCTGGAACGCGCGGAGCTTCTCGGCGGTGGAGCGCAGCTTGTCCACACTGCCGTAGATCAGCTTGGTCTTGTCCTCGGTCTGCCCGAGGTCCATCTCGTCGACCTCGGCGCCCATCCGGTTGGCGACCGAACGGGACTGCTCACGCACCCAGTCCGCACCGGACTCCCAGCCGACGTCGTCCAGCCGGTCGGCAGTCCACTTCCCCGCGTCCTCGACCCGGTTGCCCACCCACTCGACACCGCCCTCGACCGCGTCCTCCACCGAGTCGGGCGTGATGTCACTGATGAAGTCGCCGATACCCACGCTCAGTTCCCCCCGGACTCACCCTGCCGCTGCGCCTGCTGCGCGCGCTCCTCGGGCGACGGCCCGAAGGTGTCGTCCAGCGCCTGGTTCCACTCATCGTCGGAGATACCCAACGCGTCGTTGAGCACCTCCGACCGCTGCCCGCCCTGACCCTCGGTGAGCACCGTGCGGCCGGTGTCCTTCCAGGTCTGCTCGATGTCCTGACCGGCCTTGTCGAACGACTCCGCACTCCAGTCCGGATCCAGCGCGTCCGGCGTGAACACATCGCCCCAGTCCTGCCGGGCGATCTCCTCCTCACTGGCGTGCGGGTTACCGCCGAACAGGGCGTTGACGCCCACCTTCAGCGAGCCCGCCACGTACTGGTCGTGCTCCCACTGGGTGCCCGCCGCCAGACCCAGAAGATTCGCGATCGCACTGGCATCGCTCACCAAAGCACGCACCCCCCACTCCCAGCGCTCACAGAAGTCCTCGAAATCGACCGAGAGACCGTGATGCCCGGCCTCCATCCCCGTCACCGCCAGCTCCGAGAACCCCTTGCCCATCACCGAACCCGTGGCACCGCCCAGTTCACCGAGCTGGTCGATGGTCGCACCCACGCCCTGCGTGAACTTCGCGACGGCCGCCTTGCCCAGCCGCAGGTCCTGCCCGTCACCGCCCATGACCGCCCTCCTCTCCCGCCCGGCCGGCGTCGACCGCGACCGCGTCCGGAACGATGCCGGCGGCCGGCGGGAAGAACATCGACCCGTCCTCCGTGGCGATATCGACAGCGAGACCGGCGGGCTCGTTCAGGGACGGCACGATCTCGTCGACGATGCGCGCACCCAACAACGCCGCGTAATCCATCGGCCGGTCACCGGATCCGTGATGCAGGGCGAACCGGGCCAGCGCGGCCTCGTCGGTGAACCCGCAGACCCACCGCACCCCGCCCGAACGCACCGACCACAGACCCCCGTCAGCCACCGGCACCAGAAGGACCGAACGCCGCATCTCACCGACCAGCGCCCGAGGATCCCCAACACCCGTTCTCTGCTCGGCGATCCGCTCGGCCAGCGCTGTCCTTGCCCGCTCCACGACCCCTCCCTCGCCCTCGGTGACTGGTGGCACTGTAGGTCAGACGTGCGTGCAGGTGCCGGTGGTTCTCCTGGCGGTCATCCAAGCCCCGCATGTCGTCCACAGGACGAGACCGCCGTGGGCGGCCCGTCCTCGCGGTGCGGGTTCGAGCCGTCCGATGCCACCGAGGGGCGCGTTCGCGACTCGGCATCGAGCCGGACCGCAGGCCGCCGCCTCCTCCTTCGCGAACGTGGAGCGCCGGATCCGGCACGGTACGAGGAAGCGGCTCAGGGCGCCCGGCAGGAGGCGTCACTTCAGGCGCTTGGTGGTGGGGCGGCCGTCCCAGCGGTATCGCGGGGTCGCGCGGTGGATGAGCATACGCAGCGTGACGATCGCGGCGGACAGGTAGAGGTAGAAGCGGGCGACTCAGATTCAAGCGGTGGTGACACAGGTCACTTCGCCAGTGCGTCACAAGCGGGCGTTGGGCGGCATCCCGTGTGTGATCCGATTTCACAACGGGAGGCAGACATGAGGGTCGTGGTGGTGGGCGCCGGTTATGCGGGAACGATCGCGGCGAACCGCCTGGCGAAGAAGGTGCCGGACGCCGGGATTACGGTGATCAACCCACGCCTGGACTTCGTCGAGCGGGTGCGGCTGCACGAGCAGATCGCCGGGACAGGCCAGGCGGCAACCCCGCTCGCCTCGATGCTCCGCGCGGGGATCACTTCGCGTGTCGGCACCGTCGACACGATCGGCGACGGCTGCGTCACCCTCGAAGACGGCGCGCGCCTCGGGTTCGACTACCTGTTCCTGGCCGTCGGAAGCACGGTCGTGCCCATGCCGGGTACGGTCCCGGTGGGGACGTGGGAGGGTGCCGCGCAGGCTCGCACCGGGCTGGCCGAGCTCTCTGCCGGGGGTGCCGTTACCGTGATCGGTGGCGGTCTGACGGGCATCGAGACGGCATCCGAGCTGGCCGGGGCACGGCCCGATCTGCACCTGCGACTGGTGGGGGCGTCGATGGCGGCGAGCCTCTCCCCCCGGGCGCAGCAGCGGGTGCGCGCCGGACTGGATCGGTTGGGGGTGGAGGTCGTGGAGGACATGGCCGTGGAGGTGGTGGTCGGGTCAGGACGGGGAGACAGCGTCGTGCGTCTGCGGTCGGGCGCGGAACTCGTCTCAGACCTCACGCTGTGGGCGATCCTGGAGGCCGTTCCCGATCTGGCTGCCCGCAGCGGGCTGGAGGTGAACCGTGAAGGGCGTGTGGTCGTGGATGAGTTCCTGCGCAGTGTGAACGACGCGCGCATCTTCGCCGTCGGGGACTGCGCGGCGGTTCCGGGCGCGCGGTTGTGCTGCGCGACTGCCTCGCCGCAGGGTGCGCATGCGGCCGACAACCTGGCCCGCATCGTCAAGGGGCGCAAGCCCGAGCCGTACTCCATGGGGTACGCCGGACAGGCCCTCAGCCTGGGGCGCAAGGACGGACTGGTGCAGGCCAGTCGCAGGGACGACACGGTGCGGCGGCTGTACATCGCCGGGCGCGCCGCGGCCGTTGCCAAGGAGGGCGTGTCCCGCTACGCGAAGTACGGCTCCCGCACTGCCAACTACGCCTGGATACCGGGGACGAAGTGACTGAGCAGCCGACCCCCGAGGACGAGTTCACGGCTCACCGCCCGCTGCTGTTCTCGATCGCCTACGAGATCCTGGGGTCGGTGGTCGACGCCGAAGACGTGGTGCAGGACAGCTACCTTCGGTGGCGCACCGTAGACCTCACCTCGGTGGCAAACCCCCGGGCGTACCTCGCGCAGATCGTCACCCGACAGGCGCTCGGTGTACTGCGGTCCGCCGCCCGCCGACGGGAGGAGTACGTGGGGCCCTGGCTGCCGGAGCCGTTGGCGACTGATACCGCCGAGGGCGGGGGGCCCGACGGCATCGACCATGTGCTCACCGGAGAAGCCGTGACCACCGCGATGCTGCTGGTGCTGGAGACGCTGACGCCGAACCAGCGCGCCGTGTTCGTGCTACGCGAGGTGTTCGACTTCAGCTACCCGGAGATCGCCGCGGCGATCGGTAAGTCCGAGGAAGCCGTGCGCCAACTCAACCAGCGCGCCCGCAACCAGGTGCACGCAAAACGGCACACGGCGGTCGCACCGCCTTCCGAGGCGGCCGCGGTCACCGCACGCTTCTCGATCGCGGCAACCACGGGCGACGTCCAGGGGCTGATGGACGTGCTGGCGCCCGACGTGGTGTACCTCGCCGACGGAGGCGGCGTGGTGCATGCCGTACGCCGGCCCGTGCATGGACCCGACAAGGTCGCGCGGTTGGTGATCGGCCTGTTCGCCAAGGGCGTCCGGATGGGCGAACTCGACCTGCGCTTCGGTACCTACAACGGAATGCACTCGGTGGCCGTTCTCATCGACGGAGTACTCGACCAGGTGACCTCCATCGAGGTTCGCAACGGCGTCGTGACGGCCGTGTACTGCGTCCGCAACCCCCACAAGCTCACGGCCGTGGAGGTCTGAGCCACCGCTGCGTGAGGGCACGGGACGTCTCCTGAAGGCATGGCCCAACCGGTGACGCCTTGCCCCAGGCGCGCTGGTGGCCGGCGGGGCCCCGGAGGTAAGGGCTGGCACGAGCCCAGGTGATCATGGAGTTCTACGCCCTGTAGGCGTACGACCGCATGATCGGCCTGGAGCTCGACGAACTGTCCGTGGACGGCTGCATCACCAAGGCCCCGTGCGGCAGCGAGGCTGCCCGGCGCTCCCCGGTGGACCGTGGCAAACAGGGCCTGAAGCGCTCGGTGGTGTGGCAGCGGTCAAGGGCGGTCGCCCGAGCGCCTGACACCTGCTCACCGCCCCCTCCACCGCACCCCTGTAGCGACCGCAGCCGCCACACCCCCCGCGGCAAGCCCCGCCCCTGCCACGGCCAGCGCCCGGGCGGACCGGCGCGGAGGCGAAGGCCGGGCGCCCGGAGCGGTCGCGTAGGCCGAGCCCGCGCCGGTCCCCGCGCCGGCTCCGGCACCGGACTCCGGCAGCCCCGTCGCCAGGAGTTCCGCCAGGTGCACCGCCTCGTGGCCGCCGCTGTCCAGTTCGTGGATCTGGGTGCGGCAGCTGAAGCCGTCGGCGAGGACGGGGGTTTCGGGGGCGGTGGCGCGCAGGCGGGGCAGGAGGGCGCGTTCCGCGCAGGCCTCGCTGACGTCGAGGTGGCCGGGGGTGAAGCCGAAGTTGCCGGCCAGGCCGCAGCAGCCGGACTCCAGGGGCTCGGCGTCGACGCCCGCGCGGCGCAGGAGGTCGCGGTCGGCATCCCAGCCCATGATCGCGTGCTGGTGGCAGTGCACCTGGGCGAGGGCGTGTGCGGCGTGGGCCGGGACCTGCGGGGGCTCGTAGCCGGGGCTGTGCTCGGTGAGGAGTTCGGCGAGGGTCACCGTGTGGTGGCGCAGTCGGCGTACGTCGTGGTCGCCGGGGAAGAGGTCGGTGGCGTCGGAGCGGAAGACGGCCGCACAGCTCGGTTCCAGGCCGACCACCAGGCCACCGGCGCGGACGTGGCCGGCGAGGTGACGGACGGTGCGGGTCAGGACACGCTTGGCGGTGGCGAGCTGACCGGTGGAGATCCAGGTCAGGCCGCAGCACAGGGGCTCGGCGGGCATCGTCACCCGCCAGCCCGCCGCCTCCAGGACGCGGACGGCGGCCTGCCCGAGGTGCGGGTGGAAGTGGTTGGTGAAGGTGTCCGGCCAGAGGAGGACCGTGCCGCGGGTGCCGTCGCCGGACGGCTCGTGGCGGGCGTACCACTGCTGGAGGGTCTCGTTCGCGAACAGGGGGATCTCGCGGTCCTCGATCCCCGCCACGGCGACGGCCGCCTTCGTCAGCGGAGGAATGTGCGTGAGGGTGTTGATCAGCGGGGCCAGCCGGCTGCGGCCCACTGCCTGCGCGACGGCGGGCAGCCACCCCGTCGACCAGTCCGAGCGCGGCCTGCGCCACGGCCGCCCCTGGTAGTGGTGGGCCAGGAACTCCGCCTTGTACGTGGCCATGTCGACGTCCGCCGGGCAGTCCTGCTTGCACCCCTTGCAGGCCAGGCACAGGTCGAGGGCGTCCCGCACCGCCTTTGACCGCCAGCGGTCGCGCAGCGCGCCGTCGCCGTGCCCGTCGAGCATCTCGAACAGCAGCCGGGCCCGCCCGCGCGTGGAGTGCTCCTCCTCCCGTGTGACCTGGTACGACGGGCACATCACCGCGCCGCCCTCGGTGCTCTGCTGCCGGCACTTGCCGACCCCGACACAGCGGTTGGCGGCCTCCGCGAACGACCCCCCGTCGTGCGGGAAACGGAAGTACAGGTCCTGCGGGTCGTACGGCGCCCAGTGGCCGCCGAGCCGCAGGTTCTCGTCGAGCCGGTACGGGGCCACGACCTTGCCCGGGTTCATCCGGTCCCCGGGGTCGAACACGGCCTTGAGCCGCCCGAAGGCCTCGACGAGCTCCTCCCCGAACATACGGGGCAGCAGCTCGCCCCGGCTCTGACCGTCACCGTGCTCACCGGAGAGGGAGCCGCCGAACTCCACGACGAGGTCGGCGGCCCGCTCCATGAAGCGGCGGTAGGCGGCCACACCGTCCGCCGTGTACAGGTCGAACGGGATACGGGTGTGGACGCAGCCCTGGCCGAAGTGGCCGTACAGGCTGGGCCCGGTGTCGCTGAGAAAGCCGAACTCCTCGAAGAGCGCGCGCAGTCGGCGCAGGTAGTCGCCCAGTTTCCCGGGCGGCACCGCCGAGTCCTCCCAGCCCTCGAAGGTGTCGGGGCGCCCCGGAATGTGCGCGGTGGCTCCCAGCCCGGCCTCACGCACCTGCCACAACTGCTCCTCGTGGACGGGCTCGTCGAGGAAGGCGACCTCGGGATCGTGCTCGCTCTCGTCGAGCGCGTCCAGCATCCGGTGCGCGCGCTCGTCGGCCTCCTCGACGGTGTCCGCGCCGAACTGCACCATCAAGTAGGCGTCCCCGTCCGGGAGTTCGTCGATCGCCCGGGAGTTGAGCCGCTTGATCTCCTCGTCGTGGATCAGCCGCGTGTCGACCCCCTCCAGCGCGATCGGCTCGTACGGCAGGACCGTCGGCACCGCGTCCGCGGCCCGGGTGATGTCCGGGAACCCCAGGACCACCAGGGTGCGTTCCTTCACCACGGGCACCAGTTCCAGCTCCGCGCGCAGGACGGTGACCAGCGTCGACTCGCTGCCGACCAGCAGGCCGGCGACGTCGAAGCCGTGTTCGGGGAGGAGGGAGTCGAGGTTGTAGCCGGAGACACGGCGCGGGATCTTCGGGAATCGGCGGCGGATCTCGTCGGCGTAGGTGTCGCGCAGCGCGCGCAGTCGGCGGAAGACGGCGGCTCGCAGGTCGCCCTGCCGCTCGATCTCGGCGTACTCCTCGTCGCCGGTCTCGCCGCACCAGAAGCGGGTGCCGTCGTAGAGCAGGACCTCCAGGCGGGCGATGTTGTCGACGACCTTGCCGTGCGCCTGGGCGGTGGCGCCGCAGGAGTTGTTGCCGATCATGCCGCCGATCGTGCAGTTCATGTGCGTCGCCGGCTCGGGTCCGAAGCGCAGGCCGGTCGGCGCGAGTTGCCGGTTGAGCTCGTCCAGCACGATGCCGGGCTGGACGACGCAGGTGCGGGCGTCGGTGTCGACGGACTCGACCCGTGTGCAGTACTTCGACCAGTCGAGGACGACCGCGGTGTTGGTGCACTGCCCGGCCAGACTGGTTCCGCCGCCCCGCGACAGCACGGGCGCTCCGTGCTCACGCGCCACGGCCACCGCCTCGACGGCGGCCTCCGGGCTGCGCGGGACGACCACGCCGATGGGCGTCTGCCGGAAGTTGGAGGCGTCCGTCGCGTACACGGCCCTGCTCCCGGCGTCGAACCGCACCTCACCGTCGACACGGGAGCGGAGCGCGGCCTCCAGCGCCGCCGGGTCGAGCGGAGGGGCTGCGGCAGGCCGGATGACAGGATCGGGCAGACCTGTCGCGCCCATGGGGTTCTCCTTCGCATACCGACGAGGCAACAGTGACGTGCGTCCGGCACGACAGGCGCCGGGTACCCCCGCGGCGATCCCGGCATTCGCCGCTGTCGGCCTACGAGCAGGACGTCGCCGGCACGGGCCGGCTCGGCATGAAGAAAGCAGACACCGGCTCTGTAGTCGCTCAGCGGCCGTTGCCCGTCTGTCCCCGCCGTCGCCCGCGTTGGTCGGCTCCGACTCAGCCGTCGCCCGCCCCGGTATCCCCCACCCCCGCCGGGCCGCTGTGCACCGGGCAGGGAGAGCTGCGGGGCCGCGGGATCGTGGTGAGCGTGCTGCTGGAGGGCCGGTCGGGGAGGGCCCAGGACGCTCTGACCGCGGCGATGAGAGGGCGCGCGCTGTACGGCGAGACCTCCAGCTCCTGCCGTGCCTGCGCCAGCAGGTCCGGGTTCCCGTCCGGACTGCGCCGGGCCGCTTCCGCCCGGCGCCGGGCGAGATCCGGACGTCCGAAGATGTCCAGCAGGGTCAGCGAGAAGAGGACGTACGTCGCGGCCTCGTCGATCAGGAGACGGGTCGGTTCCGGGACCTGGGCCGCCGCGGGCCCCAACTGCTGGTCCAGGTCGTAGAAGGCGACGTGGTGCAGCGCCCTGGTCAGATCGGCGGACGGACAGGGGCAGAGGTACTGGAGATGGCCCATGAGGCTGCGGAACGACAGGAGCACGGGGCTCGTCTCGGCCGTCCACTGCTGCTTGGCGAGCAGCGTGCGGAAGCCGGCGAGTGTCTCCGCGAGTTCCTCCAGGATCATCTGCCGGGAGATGTCGGTGAGTTCGTAGAACCGCGTCTTGTCCTCGATCTCCATGATGCGCAGCCCGTAGCGGATGAGGTCGCGGGGGAGCCCTCCCGACAGGCCGTGCACCAGCAGGGTGTAGGGCTCCCGCAGTCCCTGTGTGCGCTGTTCGAGGATGGCCTTGGATTCCGCGAGCGTGCAGGGCTGGACGTGCACGATGTCGTCCAGGGAACTGTCGGTCACCCCGCGGTGCGGCAGACCGCGGCGGACGAAGGAGGCACCCACGTCCTCGGCCACCGAGATGAGGTAGTGGACATGCGGCACGCCCAGGATGGCCTTGATCTCGCCGAGGAACGCCAGCGCCTCGGCGTCCGAGCCCAGCCGGTCCACCTCGTCTATGGCGATGACGACACGGCCCTTGCGGGCGTACCGCTCCTTGGCGATGTCCGTCAGCAGGTCGCGGAAGTCGGAGACCAGCTTCGGCATGGTGGGGGGCACGGTGGACAGCGAAGTCGTGTGCGCGGTCAGCAGTTGGGGCAGTCCGGTGGTGACGGCGGCGGAGGAGGTCTGCACCGTCTGCAGCCGGTAGAGCTGGTCGCGGCACTCGGTGACGAGCGGCGGTTCCGGCTGCGGGACGGTCCATGAGCGGGCCCTGATCAGCAGGACGCCGAGGAGGAGACAGGCGAGACGGAGCGGGTTCCCCGCGTCGGTCGCGACGGCCCGTGACGGTGCGCTCATGAGGAGCGGCAGCAGACCGAACGCGAGCATGCCACCAACACCGGCCTGCAGGTACCGGTTGATGACGACGGTGACACCCCCGACCGTCCACTCGACGTCCGGCGCCAGGAACAGCAGAGCGAGGAGGAGCCCGAGCCCCAGGAGGAGAGCGAGCTCGCCGGGCGATTGGTGAAGCAGGTCGCGTGCGTGCCGGTGGACGTCGGAGTCGAAGAGCAGGGAGACCGGAGCCCCGAGGACCAGCAGGAAACCGCTGAGGCTGCAGAAGTCCGGCCACACGGCCCGCACCTCCGTCCCCAGCCCTGTCGGTCGGCGCATCCACCAGAGCACGAGGCCGATGAGGGCCGCCACGAGGGCCGCACCCACACTCTCCCCGCGCCAGACCGCGGCCGCGGTGCCGGTCAGGTCGCTCCAGAGTTCCCGGGCGCGCAGCAGCACGGGATCGTCGTAGCGTCCTGCGACCGCGCGCAGTGACGCGGACAGCCCGAGGACGACGAGCGCGCCCGCCGCCAGCGCGAAACCGAGGTACCGCGTTACGCGCCCGGCCAGCGGAACGAGGCGCCGCACGGCTCTGTGCAACCCGGACAGACGCGCCACATCGGGGACCGGTGAACCGTGCTCGGTCAGGTAGGTCTCGCAGACCGTGACGAACAGCGACAGCAGGAACTCGTACGGGGAGTAGGTCGCGGGCGCCTGGACGACGACGGCCAGGTCGGCCTCCTCGGCGCAGCTCTCCAGCAGCGTCGACTTTCCCGCCCCGCGCGGCCCGCTGACCGCGATGGTCCCGCCCTCGCGCTGGGCGACCTTGCGGGCCAGGCGGCGGGCCGCCTCGTTGTCGATCACGTACTGCCGGTTCCGCGGCGAGCGCAGCCCCTCGTAGTCGTCCGGCAGCAGCAGGGAGTCGGGATCGTCGCCCAGGAGCGCCTCGACGACCCGCTGCATCAACGGGCCCACGCCCCGGAGTTGGAGATCGAGCCGCCAGCGTCGGTCCGCGGCCTCCGCCTGCCGCTCCCGCACGAAGAGGACGGCCTTCAGGCCGAGTTCGCTCACGTTGTGCCGCACGTGCATGCTCCACAGCGGGTGCCGCCGGACGGCGAGACCGGCCCCGGCCGTCATCAGCGCGAGGACGCCGACGTAGGTCCACGGGGCCGCGACGAGAGACACCAGCAGGCCCAGCGACAGCAGGGCGAGGACGACGGTCTCCGGGGCCGGCGGGTCGTGGAGGTAGTCGACCCTGTCGCGGGTGGTCTCGTGCCGCCGCAGCGCGTGACGGAAGTGCCGCTGGTTCTCCTGGCACGGCTCCAGGGCACGCCGCACGTTCGCTTCCGCCAGCATGGCCACGCGGACGTTCTCCGCGGTGGCCTGGGGCCTCTTGCCCAGGCGCCGTGCGGTAGCCGGGTCGGCCAGACAGACGTCGACCGCGGCCTCGTAGGCCGCAGCCTCTCGTGCGTACCGGAAGAGACCGGCGACCTGCCAGGGCGGGGTCCGGCGTCGCGGCATGGTGGGGCGACCTGCTTTCAGGAGTGGGGGACGGGTCCTACGTCAGGACGACGAGGCGCGAGCGCGTTCCAGCGCTCTCCGGGGGAATCGTGTGCCTCGTTTGTGCTTGACGCTGAAGAGGGCCTCGAGCCCGGGTTCGGCATCCAGCCGTGAGCCGTAGGTGACCGCGTGGGCGGCTCCGTCGTCGAGCAGCCGGCCCACGCACTGGGCGAGCGTCCCGGGCCCCGACCCGCTGTATCCCCAGGACAGTCCGGGCGCGTCCATGCTGGGCGCCGGATACAGGACCCCGTCCGTGGTGCGCACCCAGATCGGTTCCTCGAGGATGACCTCCTTGAGGACGGAACCGGCCGGCAGTCTTTTGGGGGCACGTCCGAGATAACTGATCTCGCGGCTGGCGCCGAACACGAACCTGCCCTTGAAGGCGACGACGGGACTTCCGGTGACGGGGTCGACGAACGTCCCGACCGGGGTGTCGCCGTCTCCGATGAAGAGGTTGTGGAAGGCGGTCGGTTCGACCGGACGCAGCCGGTTGATCCACTCCGCGCCGGTGCGCGAGACCCGGGAGCGGGTGAGGCTGAAGGTGCCGCCGAACGGCAGGTCCGCCTCGCTCCACATGCTGATCTCTTCCAGGCACTCCAGCGCGCGGTGGTCGGTGCGCCCGCACAGCTCGGCCAGGCCTCGGGCCACGACGTCCGACGACACAACCTCGGACCGGCCGCGATCATCGGTGTCCGGGACTCCCGGCAGGACGATCGCCGCCCGCTCCGCCTCGGCCCGGGCACTGACGGTCCCACGGAACCTGCCCGCCGGTTCGAGGAGTTCGGCCACCTCGTGCTCGGCCCAGTCGGCGGCCCGGGCCCGCATCTCGTGTCCGATGGTGAAGCACGCGCCGCGTACGGGGGAGTCCTTCGGCTCGTTCCGGGCCAGTTCGTAGAGGGGCTCCCAGGAGGGCTGGGTGACGACCTCGACGGGTACGGGCGAGTCGCCGGGCCGCCAGGACGTCATATGGTCCGGTCTGCGCAATTCCGAGGGCCACCAGGGGACTTGGGCACCGATGTGCGCCGCGGCCTCCGACCACCGCGGCTCGTACAGGGTGTCGGGGCGGGCGCGGTCCACGGCCTCCAGCGCGGGCCCGTAGAGGTCGTAGTCATGCCGGACGACCACGAGGGTCGTGGCCTGCTCGTGGAACTCCAGGACGTCGCGCGGAGCGTAGGTGTGGGAGCGGGGATAGGTGATCGCCACGACTCCCGCCTCGGTCCGCCACAGTCCGGCGAAATGCTCCCGGCCGGGCCCGATCTCGTCCGCTGTGGCGTAGCGCCCGCCGAGGTAGTGGAACTCTTCGGCGACCCCCGGACGCAGCAGCACGGGGACTTCACCGGCCAGCGCGGGGTGGGCACGGGCCAGCCATCGGGCGAACGCCTGCCCCTCCCACTTGGTGACGTCGCCCGTGTACTTCGGATCGAGCGGCTCGACCATGCCGGGGGCCGAGCTGATCTCCTCCCAGACGCTGCTCGACAGGCCGAACAAGTCCTGCAGTTCGGCCGACGTCATTGCTTGCACCGCGTCCCCCCTCCAAGTCCCCGCCACGCCTCAGCACCCCCCATCATGAGGGTGGCCACTGACAGTCCGGGGGCCGAGGCCGGAGCCGCCTCAATCGCCGGCCAGGTCCGGCAGCAGCCCGCACACGGCATTCCGCTGGTCCGGTCCCATGACGTGGGCCAGTGCCTCGGTGACCGTTGTCGCCAGTGCCTCGGACGCGTCCCGCAGGAGGCGGCGGGCCTTGTCGGTGAGGGCGACCTCGACGCCTCGCTTGTCCCCGCACACCGACTTGCGGGTGACGAGGCCGGCGTGCTGGAGGCAGGCGATCTGGTAGGTGAGGCGGGTCTTGGGGCGGCCCAGGAGCTCCGCGATGCGGGTCATCCGAAGGCCCTCCCGGGGCTGCTCCGCCAGCAGGCACAGCACCAGGAACTCGTCGTGCGAGACGTCGAGCCGCTCCTTCACGACCGCCCGCAGCCGCTGCTCCACCGCCCCGGTCGCCGCCAGCAGCAGCATCCAGGCGCGCAGCTCGTCGGGCAGCAGGCCGGTGCCCTGTGCGGACGGGCATTCGGGCAGGTCGGGGGCGTGCTCGTCGGGGTCGGCCATGGCTCGAGTGTACCTGTTGTCCAAATTTGAATGAGGGGCTTGTTCAGATTTGGATGACCCGCTAGCGTGAAGTCATCCAAATTTGAAGCACTCGTCGCAGGAGAACGATCATGACTGTCGCCGTGGAAACCGGGCTGTGGCAGCTCGACGCGCACGCCTCCACCGTCGCCCTGAAGCACAAGACGATGTGGGGCCTGGTCACCGTCAAGGGCACCTTCGCCGCGGTCAGCGGTCAGGGCGAGGTGCGGCCCGACGGGTCCGCGGTCGGCACGCTGACCCTGGACGTCGCCTCCGTGGACACCGGGAACGCCAAGCGGGACACGCACCTGCGCGGCGCCGACTTCTTCGACGTCGACCACCACCCCGAGATCACCTTCGCGGCCCGCAGTGCCGAGCTCCGTGACGGCGACGCCGTACACGTCGTCGGTCAGCTGACCGCGCGCGGCATCAGCAGGCCCCTGTCCTTCACCGCGCGCCTCGTGGGCGCCGACGCCGACGCCCTCACGCTCGACGCCGAGTTCTCCGTGGACCGCGCCCAGTTCGGCATGGACTGGAACCAGCTGGGGATGATGCGCGGCCTCACCACGATCACCACGACGCTCCGCTTCACCCGCTCCGTGAGCTGACCGCCCACCGGTTCAGCTGTCGGCGCAGAGTGCTCCCCCTGTCCGCGCTCGACAGCGAAATTTCCGTGCTCGGCAGCCAACGTGCATCCGGCCTGGTGAGCGGGGTGCCGACGGAGGTGAGGACTCCGTTGTGGGGCCGGTCAGGAGCCTTCGTGTGACACCTGGGGCGGTCGCGGACCGTGTCGTTGTTGGGCCGAACGGGTGACATGGCGTAAGAATTGGCTGGTGCAGGCATCGAGTGCGAGTCAGTTCGGGGGGAGCCGGTGAACCGTTACGACGTCACCGATGAACAGTGGGAAGGGCTCGCCCAGGTCGTTCCGTTGCGCGGCCGTGACGCCTGGCCTTCGGCGGTGGGCCATCGCGCGCTGCCGGACGCGGAGACGGAGACCCGCCGCCGGTTCGTCGTCCTCCGGGTCAACGTCTTCGCCGACGCCCGTGAGGTCGCCGAGACCCTGATGGCGGGCATCCCGGTCCTCCTGGACCTCACCGGCGCGGAGACCGAGGTCGCCAAGCGCGTCCTGGACTTCTCCACAGGCGTCGTCTTCGGCCTGGCCAGCGGCATGCACCGGGTCGACCGGAACGTGTTCCTGCTGACCCCGCCCGGCACCGAGGTGAGCGGGATCATGGAGGGAGCGGAGGTTCCGGGGGTGTGACCCGGGCCGCCCGTGGCCAGGGGTGTCCCGGCGGGCGCCCCCCGTCCACTCCCACCGTCGCCCGTTCGTAGGAAGCTCCCGAGGGCGGAACGGTTCGCCGTCACGGCGGAGTCCTACGGTCCGCACATGGCCGTGCCGCCCCCTTCCCCCGCGTCCTTGTCCCCCGCCGTGTCCGCCGTGTCCGTCGAGGAACCACCCGGACCCGCTCTCCGACCGAGCCCCCACCGCCCGTGTCTCACCGAGTTGCGGCTGTCCGCCTTCGCCGGGCATCGGCGGGCCGGGTTCCCGCTGGGGCCGGTCACCCTCTTCGCCGGGGCCAGCGGCAGTGGCAAGACCACCGCGTTGCGGGCGTACGAGGCGCTGGCGCGGCTCGGTGGCGGGGCCGGGCTCGCCGAGGTGTTCCCGGATCCGGTCGCGTGTGTGCCGCAGTGGGCGCGGCCCGACGCCCAGCGTCGCCGGGGCTTCCGTATCGGCTGCACGGCCGACGGTCCCGCGGGACCGGTCCGGCTCGACGTCGCCGTCCAGGCCGAACCCGAGCTGCGCATCGTGGGGGAGCGGCTGAGCGCGGGCGGGCTCGTGCTGCTGGAGACGGCCCTGCGCGATCCGGGCCGGCGCACGGTGCAGGCCGCCTGGCACACCGCCGGTTCGGCGCCGGTCACCCGCGCCCCGCTCCCCGACGACCGCCTGGGCACCGCGCTGCTGCCGCTGCGCGTGGCCGGCCGGACCGACGGGCAGCGGCAGGTGCTCGCCGCCGCCGAACAGATGCTGGTGGCCCTGTGCTCCGTGTTCGCCTGCGATCCGCGGCCCGAGCGGATGCGCGCTCCCGTGCCCTGCGGCTCCGGCCGGCTGCTCGGCGGCTGCGACAACCTCGCCGACGTGCTCTGGCGCACCCGCGCGGAGTGCACCCGGCGGCACGCGCAGCTCGTCGCCGCCCTGCGGGCCGGCTGCGCCGGACCCGTGACCGACGTGCTCGCCGAACCCCTCGGCGACGGCACCGTCCGCGCCCTGCTCGACCGGGGTGCCGGCCCGCGCACCGAGCTGGCCCGCCTCGGCGACGGCGAACTGCGCTACCTCGCGCTCACCCTGGTGCTGCTGACCGGCCCCGGCGTCCTGGACGTCGACCCACCCGGCGAGGTGCCCGACGCGATGCGTGCCCTCACCGTCCTCGCCGACGGCTTCGACCGCGCGCTGGACGTACGGCAGCGCGACGAGCTGCTGCGGCTCGCGGTCCGGATGGGCGGGCGCGGGCACATCCGCTGCGTCGGGGCGGTGAGCGACGCCTCCTGGGCCGCCGGGACCGACGGGGTCACGGTGGTACACCTGGACGCGTGACAGAACACCTCGACGTGGCGAAGCTGCAGCGCAGGCTGGCCGAGTTCGCGGCCGCGCGGAACTGGCAGCCGTACCACACCCCCAAGAACCTCGTCTCCGCGCTCAGTGTGGAGGCCTCCGAACTCGTCGAGATCTTCCAGTGGTTGACCCCGGAGGAGTCGGCCCGTGTGATGGACGACCCCGACACCGCCCACCGCGTGACGGACGAGGTCGCCGACGTGCTCGCGTATCTGCTGCAACTGTGCGAGGTGCTCGGGATCGATCCGCTGGCGGCGCTGGACGCGAAGATCGACCGCAACGAGCGGAGGTTCCCTGCGCCGTGAGCGCCGGGACCCCCGCCGGTGCCACGGGAACCCCCTGCGCCGGGGCGCCCGCCGGCGCCGTGGGAACCCCGCCCTCCGATATCACTCTCCGGAGTTGTTTGAGCGTCCGAAACCGATTTGTTGTCCACAGATTTCCGTCTTCCTCTGGCTTTTCGCCCCATCGACCCTCACTCTGGGTAGTGGACAAGGGAGTTCGAGCGACGGACGTGCGAGGAGCACGTCGGGACGGACGGGGGCGGCGCATGGACGCGGTGCGGCTCATCCTGACGAGCAGGCGTGCTCTCGCAAGCAGCGACGACGGGCCTCGGACACTGACGGAGGTGTGGCAGGCACAGGCCCTGGCACAGGCGATCGGAAGCCGGCTCGCGGTCTCGGGTCCGCCCGAACTGCGCGGTGAGGCCCTGGGATTGACCGAGCTGGCGGGCAGAGGCTGCGGTGTGCTGGACGCGCCGGACCTCGACCCCGGCGACCTGCGCGCCGCCCAGCTCACCGAACTGGACGACGCCCGCGAGGCCCTGCTCGGCCTCGATGACCTGCTCGGCGAGGTCGGCATCGCCCTCGTCGGCCTCGCCAGCGCGGCGGACGACGAGGGCACGTACTGGCAGTGCATGGAGGCCATCGACGCGGCGGACGAGTCCAGAGACCGGGTCCTGGAGATGCTGCGGAAGCTGGCGGCGCGGGAGGGGGCGTTGCGGGAGAGGTGAGGTTGCCGACCGGTGCCTGGCGAGCGCGGGCCGGTCGAATCAGCCCGTCTGGGGGCACCCCCTCTGGGGGAGTTCGAGGACGAGGCCCGTTCAGGATCGAAGCAGGGGTCTGGGGGCGGCAGCCCCCGGAACGGCGGGACTCAGCCCACCGCACCTCTTCGGCGGAGGGTGACAGGGGGACCGGTGGGGCCGGCGGAGCCCTCGTGCAGGATGGAGGGCATGGATCTTCGCATCTTCACCGAGCCCCAGCAGGGCGCCACCTACGACACCCTCCTCACCGTGGCGAAGGCCACCGAGGACCTCGGATTCGACGCGTTCTTCCGCTCCGATCATTATCTGAAGATGGGCGACGTGGACGGCCTCCCCGGCCCCACCGACGCCTGGATCACCCTCGCCGGCCTGGCGCGCGAGACCAGTCGCATACGCCTCGGCACGCTGATGACCGCCGCCACCTTCCGGCTGCCCGGCGTCCTCGCCATCCAGGTCGCGCAGGTGGACCAGATGTCCGGCGGCCGCGTCGAACTCGGCCTGGGCGCGGGCTGGTTCGAGGAGGAGCACACGGCGTACGGCATCCCCTTCCCCAAGGAGAAGTTCGGGCGGCTGGAGGAGCAGCTGGAGATCGTCACCGGCCTGTGGGGCACGGACACCGGCAAGACCTTCGACTTCCAGGGCGAGTACTACGAGCTCAAGGACTCGCCCGCGCTGCCCAAGCCCGCCCAGGAGAAGATCCCCGTGCTGATCGGCGGCCACGGCGCGAGCCGCACACCGCGGCTGGCCGCGCGGTTCGCCGACGAGTTCAACATGCCGTTCGGCTCGATCGAGGACAGCGAGCGGCAGTTCGGCCGGGTACGGGCCGCCGCCGAGGAGGCCGGCCGCCCGGCCGACGCGATCACGTACTCCAACGTCCTCGTGGTCTGCGTCGGCAAGGACGACCAGGAGGTCGCCCGCCGCGCCGCCGCGATCGGCCGCGAGGTCGACGAACTGAAGCGCAACGGCCTGGCCGGCACCCCCGCCGAGGTCGTCGACAAGATCGGCCGCTACGCCGAGATCGGTTCCCGCCGGATCTACCTCCAGACCCTCGACCTGCACGACCTGGACCATCTGGAGCTGATCTCCACGCAGGTGCAGTCGCAGCTGTCGTAGTACGACGTCGGGCGCGTCCGGGCCCGGACATCGTTGTCCGGGCCCGAGGCGCCGCACCACCTGTGACACGCCTGTGACCGGAACTGTGGCTTCCGTCACGGTCGTTGAGGCGGGTGCCTGATGAGGTGACCGGATGCGTAGATCCGCCCCCCTCCTCCTGGCCCTCGCCGCCTGCCTGCTGCTCACGGCGTGCGGCTCGGAGCGTGCCGGCACGCAGAACAGCGGCCCCGGCGCCGCCGGTCCGCCGAACCGCACCCAGGTCACCGACCCGGGCATCGACGGCGTACGGATCACCTCGGTGACCATCCCGTCACCCTCCCCCTCCCCCTCGCGCACCACCTCGGTCGTCGTCGACGCCCTCCCCACCGACTCCGGGATCTCCGCCGCTTACGAGGTCACCAACCAGGGCACCGAGACGCTGACCTACACGGTCCTCTTCAACTTCACGACCGATGCCGGCGAGGTCATGAGCAACCAGCGCGAGACCGTGCGCGCCGTCGGACCCGGCAAGACCGTGCGGGGCACCGTCCGCCTGGGCGTTCTGGCGCCGGGAGCGTCGCCGGTGACGCGGGCCGAGGTGGCGGAGGTCACCAAGGTCCCCGCGGACGAGTCACCCACCGCGGCCGGTGAGTGCCCGTCCTCCGGGATCCGCGTCACGGCCGACCAGGGCGACGCCGCCATGGGCCTGCGCGTCGTCGGACTGCACCTGGAGAACTGCGGGACGGACGACTACACCGTCAACGGCTACCCGCTGCTGGAGCTGCTGGACGACGCACGCGAACCGGTCGACGGCGTGAGAATCCTCCAGGGCAGCGGCGAGATCACCACCGCCACCGGGCCCGACGAGCCGCCCCGGCCGGTCACCCTGAAGCCCGGCGAGAAGGCCACAGCGAGCCTGGTGTGGCGCAACATCACCGACTTCGGCACGCCCGTGAACGTCCCGTACGTCCGGGTCCGCGCGAAGGCCGGTGCCGACCCGGTGACCGTGACGCCCCACCTCGACCTCGGCACCACCGGAAAGCTAGGGGTCAGGCCGTGGAAGCGGGCGGAGGAGTAGCGCGGGAAAATCCCGGGTGTCCCCGGACCGTTCTCTGTACGTTGGGGGGCACGCGTAGGCGCACGACCAGCGCTTTCGCTCCTTCCGAACCCTTCCGAGGCAACCCACCGTGTTCCTGACCATCAGCACCACCGGCACCCACGAACGCCCCGCCACCGACCTGGGCTACCTGCTGCACAAGCATCCCGACAAGGCGCAGGCGTTCTCCACCTCCTACGGCAAGGCGCACGTCCTCTATCCCGAGGCGGACGCGCAGCGCTGCACGGCGGCGCTCCTGCTGGAGGTGGATGCCGTGGCGCTGGTGAGACGCGGCAAGGGCAAGGGCCGCGGGGGCGCTCCCGACGCGGCGCTCGCGCAGTACGTCAACGACCGCCCGTACGCGGCCTCCTCGCTGCTCGCGGTCGCGCTGAGCAACGTCTTCTCCAGCGCGATGCGGGGCGTGTGCACCGCCCGCCCCGAGCGTGCCACCGAGCCGCTGCCGCTGCGCGTCGAGGTCCCCGCGCTGCCCGCCCGCGGCGGCCCCGACCTCGTACGGAATCTCTTCGAGCCGCTCGGCTGGACGGTGACCGTCGAACCGGTCGCGCTGGACACCGAGTTCCCGGAGTGGGGGGACTCGCGGTACGTGCACCTCGTGCTGGAGTCGGAGACGCTGACCCTCGCCGAGGCCCTGCGGCACCTGTACGTCCTGCTGCCCGTCCTCGACGACGCCAAGCACTACTGGGTCGCCCCCGACGAGGTCGACAAGCTGCTGCGCGTCGGCGAGGGCTGGCTTCCCGAGCACCCCGAGCAGAAGCTGATCACCAGCCGTTACCTCTCGCGCCGCTGGTCGCTGACCCGGCAGGCGATGGAGCGGCTGGAGCTGGTGCGGCTGGCCGAGGCCGACGACAGCGAGGTCGAGGAGATCGACAACGCGGTCGAGGCGGAGGCCGAGACGGAGGAGAAGCCGACCCCGCTCGCCGTACAGCGCCGGGACGCGATCGTCGCGGCCCTGCAGGAGTCCGGCGCCACCCGGGTGCTCGACCTCGGCTGCGGGCAGGGTCAGTTGGTGCAGGCGCTGCTGAAGGACGTGCGGTTCACCGAGATCGTCGGCGTCGACGTGTCGATGCGCGCGCTCACCATCGCGTCCCGCCGGCTGAAGCTGGACCGCATGGGCGAGCGCCAGGCCTCCCGCGTCAAGCTCCTGCAGGGGTCGCTCGCCTACACCGACACCCGGCTCAAGGGCTACGACGCGGCCGTGCTCAGCGAGGTGATCGAGCACCTCGACCTGCCCCGGCTGCCCGCCCTGGAGTACGCGGTGTTCGGCTCGGCCCGCCCGCGCACGGTCCTGGTGACCACCCCGAACGTCGAGTACAACGTCCGCTGGGAGAGCCTCCCGGCCGGCCACGTCCGGCACGGTGACCACCGCTTCGAATGGACCCGCGAGGAGTTCCGCGCCTGGGCGGCCACGGTGGCCGAACGACACGGCTACGAGGTCGAGTTCCGGCCCGTGGGACCCGACGACCCCGAAGTGGGACCGCCCACCCAGATGGCCGTTTTCGTGATGAGCGCGGCCGACGGCAAGAACCCGAACGAGAAGGAGGCGAAGGCAGCATGACCGAGACCCAGGAGTCCCCGAAGCAGGGCCGTGTCCTGCCCGTCACCGACCTCTCCCTCGTCGTGCTGATCGGCGCGTCCGGCTCGGGCAAGTCCACCTTCGCCCGTCGGCACTTCAAGCCGACCGAGGTCATCTCCTCCGACTTCTGCCGCGGCCTCGTCTCCGACGACGAGAACGACCAGAGCGCCACCCGGGACGCCTTCGACGTCCTGCACTACATCGCGGGCAAGCGGCTCGCGGCCGGCCGGCGCACGGTCGTCGACGCGACCAGCGTGCAGCCGGACGCCCGCCGCCAGCTGATCGACCTGGCCAGGCAGTACGACGTGCTTCCCATAGCGATCGTGCTGGACGTCCCGGAGGAGGTGTGCGCCCAGCGCAACGCGGGCCGCACCGACCGCGCCGACATGCCGCGCCGGGTCATCCAGCGCCACACCCGCGAACTCCGCAGGTCCCTCCGGCACCTGGAGCGCGAGGGCTTCCGCAAGGTCCACATCCTGCGCGGAGTCGAGGACGTCGAGCACGCCACCGTCGTCACCGAGAAGCGCTTCAACGACCTGACCCACCTCACCGGCCCCTTCGACATCATCGGCGACATCCACGGCTGCGCCTCCGAACTCGAGGCCCTGCTCGGCAAGTTGGGATACGTCGACGGCGTCCACCCGGACGGGCGCCAGGCCGTCTTCGTCGGCGACCTCGTCGACCGCGGCCCGGACAGCCCGGGCGTGCTGCGCCGCGTGATGGCGATGGTGAAGTCGGGCAACGCGCTGTGCGTCCCCGGCAACCACGAGAACAAGTACGGCCGTCACCTGCGCGGCCGCAAGGTCCAGCACACCCACGGCCTCGCCGAGACCATCGAGCAGATGGCGGGCGAGAGCGAGGAGTTCCTGGCCGAGGTGCGGGAGTTCCTCGACGGACTCGTCAGCCACTACGTCCTCGACGGCGGACGTCTCGTCGTCTGTCACGCCGGTCTGCCGGAGAAGTACCACGGCCGCACCTCCGGCCGCGTCCGCTCGCACGCGCTGTACGGCGACACCACCGGCGAGACCGACGAGTTCGGGCTGCCGGTGCGCTACCCGTGGGCGGAGGACTACCGGGGCCGGGCCGCGGTCGTCTACGGCCACACCCCCGTCCCGGAGGCCACCTGGCTGAACAACACCATCTGCCTGGACACCGGCGCCGTCTTCGGCGGCAAGCTGACCGCGCTGCGCTGGCCGGAGCGGGAGCTGGTCGACGTACCGGCCGAGCGGGTCTGGTACGAGCCGGCCAAGCCGCTGCGCTCCGAGGCGCCCGGCGGGCACGACGGGCGGCCGCTGGACCTGGCGGACGTGCACGGCCGACGGATCGTCGAGACCCGGTACGAGGGCCAGGCCCGGATCTCGATCCGTGAGGAGAACGCGGCCGCGGCCCTGGAGGTCATGAGCCGCTTCGCCGTCGACCCACGGCTGCTGCCGTACCTCCCGCCGACCATGGCGCCGACGGCGACCAGCCGTGTCGAGGCCCGCGGCGGAGCCGCTGAGGAACACTTTCTGGAGCACCCGGCGGAGGCCTTCGCGCAGTACGCGCAGGACGGTGTCGAGCGGGTCGTGTGCGAGGAGAAGCACATGGGTTCGCGGGCGGTGGTCCTGGTGTGCCGGGACGCGGAGGCGGCGCGCAAGCGGTTCGGTGTGGACGGCCCGACGGGGTCGCTGTACACCCGCACGGGCCGCCCCTTCTTCGACGACGAGTCGGTGACGGAGGAGATCCTCGGCCGGGTACGGACGGCGGTGGGCGAGGCGGGCCTCTGGTCGGAACTGGACACGGACTGGCTGCTGCTCGACGCCGAACTGATGCCGTGGTCGCTGAAGGCGTCCGGGCTGTTGCGCTCGCAGTACGCGGCCGTCGGCGCCGCGTCCGGCGCGGTCTTCCCGGGCGCGCTGACCGCGCTGGAGGGCGCGGCGGCCCGGGGCGTCGACGTCTCGGACCTCCTGTCCCGCCAGCGTGAGCGGGCCTCGGACGCGGCCGCGTTCACGGAGGCGTACCGGCGCTACTGCTGGACGACGGAGGGGCTGGAGGGCGTCCGCCTGGCGCCGTTCCAGATCCTGGCGGTCCAGGGCCGCAGCCTCGCGGCCCTGCCCCACGACCAGCAGCTGTCCCTCCTCGACCGCCTGGTGGAGCACGACTCCACCGGCCTGCTCCAGACGACCCGGCGCCTGTACGTCGACACGGCCGACCCCGAGTCGGTGCAGGCCGGCGTCGACTGGTGGCTGGAGATGACCGGCCGAGGCGGCGAGGGCATGGTCGTCAAGCCGCTCGGCGCGGTGGTGCGCAGCACGGAGGGCCGCCTGGTCCAGCCCGGCATCAAGTGCCGGGGCCGCGAGTACCTGCGGATCATCTACGGCCCGGAGTACACGCGCCCCGACAACCTCGCCCGTCTGCGCGGACGCTACCTGAACCACAAGCGCTCCCTCGCGATCCGCGAGTACGTCCTCGGCCTGGAGGCCCTGGACCGCCTGGCCGAGGGCGAGCCCCTGTGGCGCGTGCACGAGGCGGTGTTCGGAGTGCTGGCGCTGGAGTCGGAGCCGGTGGACCCGCGGCTGTGAGGCCCCGGGGCCCCGCGCCTGTTCGGCGCGGGGCCCCGGCAGGTCCTGTCGATGGCCAGGGCGCCCGCCCTCACCCCACCAACCGCAACCGCTCCCCGCACACCCCCACCGTCACCCTCTGCCCCCACGTCAGCTCCACCGCGTCGCTCTCGATCCCGTCCCCGAAGGCGATGAGCCGCTCCGACTCGACCGTGAGCGTCAGCCGGCCCCCGGCCGCCAGCTCGCCCGCGACCAGCGAGGTGCCCGTCGCCGGGGACGGCCATGCCTCCCGTACGAACCACAGGAGCCGGCGCTCCGTCGGCCCCGGCAGGCGGAGAGTGCCACCCCGGTCCTGCCACACCGAGCGGATCCAGCCGGTCGCCCCCGTGCCGGTCCCCACGAGCACCCCGGAGGAGGCCTGGGCCTCGACGACACCCCCGTCGTCCTCGAGGCCCAGGCGGTATCGGGCGGTCTGGTGACCGGCGGCGCCGAGGTAGATCTCGTTGAGGGCCAGCAGCCGTTGCGTGTCGTCGGCGACGGCCTCGACCATGGTCAGTTCGGCCGTCTCCGTGCCGGCCGCGAGCGCGGAGGGGAGCAGCACACCCGCGTCCCGCGGGCGGTGGCGGACCAGGACGCCCGGATTGCGGCCGGGGTCCGTGTCGATGCCCACCACCGGCTGCCCCGCGAGGTACTTGGCGACGTTGGCCACCAGACCGTCCTGCCCGACCACGACGACCACGTCCTCGGGCGCGAACAGGAAGCGGTCCAAGTCGGCACGCTCGACCCGTGACTGACGCCACGTCAGGGGGATCGCCGCCGTCACCTCCGCCAGTGCCCGCCTGGTGCGGCGGTGCCGTTCGGCGACCTCCTCGATGTCCCGGCCGCGGGAGGCGAGGAAGAAGGCGGCCTGGCCGTGTGTGCCGTGCCGGGCCACCAACTCCTCGTACTCCGTGGTGCGATGGACGAGTACGGCTCGCGGGGCGAGGCTCACTCCTGTGCTCCCAGCTTGGCGAGCAGCCCGGTCAGCACGTCCGGCGAGATCGTCACGCTGTCGATCTGCGGGAGGTTCTCCGCGAGCCGTGTCCCGGTGAGGGCGTGCAGGGTCGTCACGTCGACGTCGGCGTGCACGCGCAGCCAGGCCGCCTGGGCCTGCGCCCGCGCCTCGCCCACCTCGCGCGCCGCCTCGGCCTCCGCGCGGGCGAGCCGTACGGAACGGGACGCCTCCGCGTCGGCGAGGGTCACCGTGCGGGCGGCCTCCGCCTCGGACAGCCGCTGGGTGCGGTGCGCCTCGGCGTCGGCCAGCCGGACCTGCCGGGCCGCCTCCGCCTCGGCGAGCTTGACCGAGCGGGCCGCCTCCGCCTCCGCGAGCCGCACCGTGCGCGTCGCCTCCGCCTCGGCCCGTACCTTGTCGGCGGCCGCGTTCTCCTCGGCCTCGCGCCGGGTGTTCGTACCGCGCTGCTCGACCAGCTGCTCCTCGCGCCGGGCGAGTTCGATCCTGCTGGCGAGCTCGTTCTCGGCGATCGTCCGTTCCCGCTCGACGGCCACCGCCCGCCGCTCGTACGTCGCCCGGTCCGCCTCCTGCTGGATCTGCTCACGGGCCGGCGTGCGCAGGGCCCGCTCCACCTCCGGCTCGGGACGCAGGGCCACCACGCGGACGGCCACGATCTCGATGCCGGTGGCGGGGAGGCGGGGCTCCGCGGCGAGGCCGGCCGCGACCCGCTCACGCACGGACGTCACGCCGTCCACCAGCGCCGACGCCAGCGGCGTACGGGCGAGCACGTCCAGTGCGTGCTGCTGGGCCGTCTCCGTCAGCAGCGTGCCGAGCTGCTCCAGCGGCGCGCCTCGCCAGGCGCCGGTGTCCGGGTCGATCGAGAAGTCGAGGCGGGCGGCGGCGACGGCCGGGTCGCTGACGCGGTAGGTGACCGTCGCCTGTACGGCCACATCCTGGAAGTCGGCCGTACGGGCATGGAAGGTCATCGCCAACTCCCGGTCGTCGACCGGCACTTCGGAGAGCGCGGCGGTCAGCGAGCGGAACCAGAAGCTGAGCCCCGGCCCGTCGTGCACCAGCTTGCCGGAGCGGTGATGACGGACGTGCGCCGTCGGAGCGCCCCGGAGATGGCGCCAGCCGAGGCGTCGGGTGATGTCAGCCACGGGATCCCCCTCGTTCGCGATTTTCGTCAGCACGACGATAACGGCCGGGGGTCCTTGTCGTCAAGGGGACGAAAACTGGGTCGGGCGGAATCGGTCCAGGAGCGGGTGAAGGCGGTCCCCGATGGTCAGGATGGAGGCATGGGATTCCATGTCGACTCCGAGGCCGGGCGGCTGCGCCGCGTCATCCTGCACCGGCCGGATCTCGAGCTCAAAAGGCTCACCCCCAGCAACAAGGACGCCCTCCTCTTCGACGACGTGCTGTGGGTGCGCCGGGCGCGCGCCGAGCACGACGGCTTCGCGGACGTCCTGCGCGACCGAGGCGTCGCCGTCCACCTCTTCGGCGACCTGCTCACCGAGGCCCTGAAGATCCCGGCGGCCAGATCACTCGTCCTGGACCGGGTCTTCGACGAGAAGGAGTACGGGGTGCTCGCCACCGACCACCTCCGTGCCGCCTTCGAGAACCTCCCCGCACCCGAACTCGCGGAGGCCCTCGTCGGCGGCATGACCAAGAGGGAGTTCCTGGAGGTGCACCCGGAGCCGACGTCCGTGCGCTTCCACGTCATGGAGCTCGACGACTTCCTCCTGCGCCCGCTGCCCAACCACCTGTTCACCCGTGACACCTCGGCCTGGATCTACGACGGCGTCTCCATCAACGCGATGCGCTGGCCGGCCCGGCAGCGCGAGACCGTGCACTTCGAGGCGATCTACCGCTACCACCCGCTCTTTCGTGCGGAAACGTTCCACGTCTGGTCCGAGGGGCAGGCCGACTACCCCTCCACCATCGAGGGCGGGGACGTCCTGGTCATCGGCAACGGTGCGGTGCTCATCGGCATGAGCGAGCGCACCACGCCCCAGGCCGTCGAGATGCTCGCCCACAAGCTCTTCGCCGCCGGCTCGGCCGAGACGATCGTGGCCCTCGACATGCCGAAGCGGCGCGCCCTCATGCACCTCGACACCGTGATGACGATGGTCGACGGTGACACCTTCACCCAGTACGCGGGCCTCGGCATGCTCCGCTCTTACACCATCGAGCCGGGTGTCGGCGAGAAGGAGCTGAAGGTCACCGACCACCCGCCGGAGCACATGCACCGCGCGATCGCCGCCGCCCTCGGTCTCAGCGAGATCCGCGTGCTGACCGCCACCCAGGACGTGCACGCGGCCGAACGTGAGCAGTGGGACGACGGCTGCAACGTCCTCGCCGTCGAACCCGGCGTCGTCATCGCCTATGAGCGCAACGCCACCACCAATACCCATCTGCGCAAACAGGGCATCGAGGTGATAGAGATCCCGGGCAGTGAGCTGGGCCGGGGCCGGGGCGGGCCGCGCTGCATGAGCTGTCCGGTCGTGCGGGAGGCCGTGTAGCCGCAAGGGTGTGCGGATCGGCGTGCGGGGCTGTATAGAAATGCTGAATCTCGTATAGACTTCCAAAGGTTCCTGTCACTGCATCCCTTCACCGCACCTCTGGAGCGCCCCCATGGCGACAGTCCCGACCGCCCTCGCCGGCCGCCACTTCCTCAAGGAGCTGGACTTCACCCAGGAGGAGTTCCGCGGCCTGATCGAGCTGGCCGCCGAGCTGAAGGCCGCCAAGAAGGCCGGGACCGAGACGCGCCACCTGAGCGGCAGGAACATCGCGCTGATCTTCGAGAAGACCTCGACGCGCACCCGCTGTGCGTTCGAGGTCGCCGCCGCCGACCAGGGCGCCTCTACGACGTACCTCGACCCGTCGGGCTCGCAGATCGGCCACAAGGAGTCGGTGAAGGACACCGCGCGGGTGCTGGGCCGGATGTACGACGGGATCGAGTACCGCGGCGACAGCCAGGCGAAGGTCGAGGAACTGGCCGTGCACGCGGGCGTGCCCGTCTACAACGGCCTCACCGACGACTGGCACCCCACCCAGATGCTCGCCGACGTGCTCACCATGACCGAGCACACCGCCAAGCCGCTGCCGGAGATCGCCTTCGCCTACCTCGGCGACGCCCGCTTCAACATGGGCAACTCCTATCTGATCACCGGGGCCCTGCTCGGCATGGACGTCCGCATCGTCGCCCCGAAGACCTACTGGCCCGCGCAGGAGATCGTCGACCGGGCCCATGAGCTCGCCGAGACCAGCGGGGCCCGCATCACCCTCACCGAGTCCCTGGCCGAGGGCGTCCTGGGCGCCGACTTCGTCGCCACCGACGTATGGGTCTCCATGGGCGAGCCCAAGGAGGTCTGGGACGAGCGGATCGCGGCGCTCTCCCCGTACGCCGTGACCATGGACGTCCTGCGCGCCACCGGCAACCCGGACGTCAAGTTCCTGCACTGCCTGCCGGCCTTCCACGACCTCGGCACCACGGTCGGCCGCGAGATCTTCGAGACCCATGGCCGTGCGTCCCTGGAGGTCACCGACGAGGTCTTCGAGTCCGCCCACTCGGTCGTCTTCGACGAGGCGGAGAACCGCCTGCACACCATCAAGGCCGTTCTCGTGGCGACGCTCGCCTGACCCTCGCCCGCGAGAAACAGAGGTCCTCACCAGGCCTTATGTCCTCGTGCTGTACGTCCTCCACGGGCGCCGGAACTCCCGGCGCAGGTCACGCCGGATGCGGACGCCGCTGCGGCGGAACCGCAGCCAGCCTGAACCACACCGCCTTGCCGGACTCCGTGGGGCGGTGACCGCAGGACGAGCTCAGGGCGCGGATCAGCAGCAGGCCACGCCCGTGCTCCTGCCAGGGGTCGGGCTCCTCACCGGACGGACGGGTCAGGTCGCCGGGCGGCACCGGGTCGGGGTCGTGCACCTCGACCTGGCAGCCGGTCGGCTGCAACTGCACCACCAGCTCGATCGGTTCGTCCCCCGCGGTGTGCTCCACGGCGTTCGCCACCAGCTCGGCGGTGAGCAGCTCCGCCGTGTCGCAGTCCGCCCCGTGCTCCAGCTCGGCCAGCGCCGTACGGACCAGTGCGCGGGCCACCGGCACGGCCGCGGCGGAGTGCGGCAGCGCGATGCGCCAGGAGGCGGCTGAGGCGGAGGGGCGTTCGTGCAAGGCGAGTCCGTTCATGGCGCAGGTTCCTGTGCTCGACATCAGGCGGTCCTGCTTTCAACTTGGGGAATGGTACGGCGGCCGTCGGCAGAGGCACATGGCGGGTGCCGTACGGGACCCTTCGGCCCCGTCACCGGTCGGCTTACCCGGCTCAACGGCCCCACTGGCACCCCTGATCCCGTTGTTACCGCGTTATTGACGACCGGTGACGCATGTGACGGGGACCGGTCACGCGGTGACACCTTCGTGGCATACCCGGCGGCTCTATCGCGCACTCCTGACGACGGTCACATAACGGTGATAACTTCGTGAGTGACCGCTCGTCGAGGAGGCCGCCCTCATGAGTCCCTTCACCGGCTCCGCCGCCCGCACCTCCGACTGGCACCACCTCCGCGTCACCCGCACCGACGGCATCGCCACCGTCACCCTCGCCCGCCCCGAGAAACTCAACGCGCTCACCTTCGGCGCCTACGCCGACCTGCGCGACCTGCTCGCCGAACTCTCCCGGGAACGCTCGGTGCGCGCCCTGGTGCTGGCCGGCGAGGGGCGCGGGTTCTGCTCCGGCGGCGACGTCGAGGAGATCATCGGCGCCACCCTCGCCCTGGACACCGCCCAGCTCCTCGACTTCAACCGGATGACCGGCCAGGTCGTCCGGGCCGTACGGGAGTGCCCGTTCCCGGTGATCGCGGCCGTGCACGGGGTCGCGGCCGGGGCGGGCGCGGTGCTGGCGCTGGCGGCGGACTTCCGGGTCGCCGACCCCACCGCCCGCTTCGCCTTCCTCTTCACCCGCGTCGGCCTCTCCGGCGGCGACATGGGCGCCGCCTATCTGCTGCCCCGGGTCGTCGGCCTCGGCCACGCCACCCGGCTGCTCATGCTCGGCGAACCGGTGCGCGCGCCCGAGGCCGAGCGGATCGGCCTGATCAGCGAGCTGGCCGAGGACGGCGGGGCGGACGAGGCCGCACACCGCCTCGCCCGCCGCCTCGCCGACGGCCCGGCCCTGGCGTACGCCCAGACGAAGGCCCTGCTCACGGCCGAGCTGGACATGCCCTTGGCGGCAGCTGTGGAACTCGACGCAGCCACACAGGCCCTGTTGATGAACGGCGAGGACTATGCCGAGTTCCACGCGGCGTTCACGGAAAAGAGGCCCCCGAAGTGGCGGGGCCGGTAACCATGGCAGCCAACGTGGGGACGCCTACAAAAGGGGCGCGGGACGGTGTCGATCTGCGGCTCCGCCGCGGGGCGCGACCAGCCACCATCAACCCGCAGTCGTCAGACGGAACCAGCCACCCCCTGCACATCGCGGTCATCGGCGGCGGCCCCGGCGGCCTCTACGCCGCAGCCCTGCTGAAACGCCTCAACGCCGACCGTGAGGTCACCCTCTGGGAACGCAACGCCCCCGACGACACCTTCGGCTTCGGAGTGGTCCTCTCCGACGAGACCCTGGGGGGCATCGAGAACGCGGATCCGGTGGTGTACGAGGCCCTCGAACGGGCCTTCGTCCGCTGGGACGACATCGACATCGTCCACCGAAACACCCGCCACACCGCCGGAGGCCACCGCTTCGCCGCCCTCGGCAGGAAGAAGCTGCTGCAGATCCTGCACGAACGCTGCCGCTCCCTCGGTGTCGACCTGCGCTTCCGCACCGAGGCGCCGCCCGCGGAGCGCCTCGCGGAGGAGTACGACCTCGTCGTCGCCGCCGACGGTGTGCACAGCACCACCCGCGAGGCGTATGCCCATGTGTTCCGGCCCCAGGTGGTCAGCCACCGGTGCCGCTACATCTGGCTGGCCGCCGATTTCGCCTTCGACGCCTTCCGCTTCGAGATCGCCGAGACCGAGCACGGCGTGATGCAACTGCACGGCTACCCGTATGCGGCCGACGCCTCGACGGTGATCGTGGAGATGCGCGAGGAGGTGTGGCGCGCCGCCGGGTTCGAGGAGATGGCGGAACAGGAGTCGATCGAGCGCTGCGCCAAGATCTTCGCGGACGCGCTCGGCGGACGGCCCCTCAGGTCCAACAAGTCCGCCTGGACCACCTTCCGCACGGTCGTGAACGAGCGCTGGTCCCACGGCAACGTCGTCCTGCTGGGCGACGCCGCCCACACCGCCCACTTCTCCATCGGCTCCGGCACCAAGCTCGCCGTCGAGGACGCCCTCGCCCTGGCCGCCTGTCTGGAGGAACAGCCGTCCCTGGACCGGGCGCTGGCCGCCTACGAGGAGGAGCGCCGGCCCGTCGTCGCCTCGACCCAGCGCGCCGCCCGCGCCAGCCTGGAGTGGTTCGAGAACCTCGCCCTGTACGTCGGCCGGCCGCCGCGCCGGTTCGCCTTCAACCTGCTCACCCGCAGCCGCCGCGTCACCCACGACAACCTCCGCCTGCGCGACGCGCGCTTCACCGAGGCCGTGGAGCGGGAGTTCGGCTGCCCGCCCGGCACGCCCCCGATGTTCACCCCGTTCCGGCTGCGCGGACTGACCCTGCGCAACCGGGTCGTCGTCTCCCCGATGGACATGTACTCGGCGACCGACGGCCTCCCCGGCGACTTCCACCTCGTCCATCTCGGCTCGCGCGCCCTCGGCGGGGCGGGACTGGTGATGACCGAGATGGTGTGCGTGTCCCCCGAGGGGCGCATCACGCCCGGCTGCACCGGCCTCTACACCGGCCGACAGGGCGAGGCGTGGCGGCGGATCACCGAGTTCGTGCACACGCGGGCGCCGGGCACCGCGATCGGCGTGCAGCTCGGCCACTCCGGGCGCAAGGGCTCGACCCGGCTGATGTGGGAGGGCATGGACGAGCCCCTGCCCGACGGCAACTGGCCGCTCGTGGCCGCCTCCCCGCTGCCGTACAAGCCGGGAAGCCAGACGCCCCGGGAGCTGAGCCGGGCCCAACTGACCGATCTGCGGGAACAGTTCACGTCGGCTGCCGGGCGGGCGGCCCGGGCCGGGTTCGACCTGCTCGAACTGCACTGCGCCCACGGCTACCTGCTCTCCGGCTTCCTCTCACCGCTGACCAACCGCCGCACGGACGCCTACGGCGGCTCGCTCGAGAAGCGGCTGCGGTTCCCGCTGGAGGTCTTCGACGCCGTACGGCGTGTATGGCCGCAGGAGCGGCCCATGACGGTGCGGATCTCCGCCACCGACTGGGCCGAGGGCGGGACCACGGCCGAGGACGCCGTCGAGATCGCCGGGGCGTTCGCCGCGCACGGCGCCGACGCGATCGACGTCTCCACCGGGCAGGTCGTAGCCGAGGAGACGCCGGAGTTCGGGCGGTCGTACCAGACGCCGTTCGCGGACCGCATCCGGCACGAGGTGGGCATCCCGGTGATCTCGGTCGGCGCGATCTCCTCCTGGGACGACGTCAACTCACTGATCCTGGCCGGGCGCGCCGACCTGTGCGCGCTGGCCCGCCCGCACCTCTACGACCCGCACTGGACCCTGCACGCCGCCGCCGAACAGGGCTACGACGGACCGGGCGTCGTCTGGCCGGCGCCGTACCGGGCGGGCAGCCGGCCACCGCGGACCGGGCGGACGGACGCGCCCAAACCCCGCCTCTCCCTGGGGAGTTGAGACCTCACACCTCGGCGCCTCACACCCCGGCGAACTCCGCACCAGCGTCCCGCAGCCGCTCGTGCAGCCCCTGGAACACGGCCGCCGAGCGGGTGCCCGGCCAGCCCTCGGGGAGCAGACGGGCGGGCAGGCCGGGGTCGGCGTAGGGGAGGTGGCGCCAGGAGTCCAGGGCGAGGAGATAGTCGCGGTAGGCCTCTTCCGGCGGGGTGTCCGTGCGCCGCTCCCAGGCCTGCAGCACGCGCGCGTGGCGGTCGAGGAACGCCTCGTGCTGCTTGGCGACGGCCGCCAGGTCCCACCAGCGGGCGACGGCCTCGACGGTCGGCGCGAAGCCGAGGTGCTCGCCGCGGAAGAAGTCGACGTACGGGTCGAGGCGCAGCCGTCGCAGGGTGTTGCGGGTCTCCTCGTAGAGCCGGGCGGGCGCGATCCACACGCCGGGGGCGGCCGTGCCGAAGCCCAGGCCGGACAGCCGGGAGCGCAGCACATGCCGCTTCTGCCGTTCCGACTCCGGCACCGAGAACACCGCCAGCACCCAGCTCTCGTCCTCCGGCGGCGCGGTGGCGTAGATCCGCCGGTCGCCGTCCTCCATCAACTGCCGTGCCTCCGTGGACAGTTCGTAGCCGGCCGCGCCCTCGTCCGTGCGGGCCGGCAGCAGCAGTCCGCGTCGCTTCAGCCGGGACACCGAGGAGCGGACGGAGGGCGCGTCGACGCCGACCGCGGCGAGCAGCCGGATCAGCTCGGCGACGGGCACGGGGCCCGGCGCGAAGCGGCCGTACGCGCCGTAGAGCGTGACGATGAGAGACCGAGGTGCGGGCTGGTCGGACACGATGATCATCTTAAGTCGTCGGCATCAGTGCTGGTCACCATCGTGTAACCAGAGGAACGCAGCCTGAACCGCTGCAGTTTGCCGGTCGCGGTGCGCGGCAGCGCGTCCAGGAAGACGATCTCGCGCGGACACTTGTACGGCGCCAGCTCCTCCTTGACGAAGGCCCGCAGCGCCTCCGCGTCGCGCCGCGCCCCCGCCCGCACCACGGCGAACGCCACGACGACCTGACCCCGCGCCTCGTCGGGCCGGCCGACGACCGCCGCCTCGACGACGTCCGGGTGCCGCAGCAGCGCATCCTCGACCTCGGGGCCCGCGATGTTGTACCCGGCCGAGACGATCATGTCGTCGGCGCGGGCGACGTACCGGAAATAGCCGTCGGACTCGCGGACGTAGGTGTCGCCGGTGATGTTCCATCCGTCGCGGACGTACTCCCCCTGACGGGGATCGGCGAGGTAGCGGCAGCCGACCGGGCCGCGTACGGCGAGCAGTCCGGGCCGGCCGTCGGGGACGGGCACGCCGTGTTCGTCCTGCACGCGCGCCTGCCAGCCGGGGACGGGGACGCCCGTCGTGCCGGGCCGGATCTGCTCGTCGGCCGCGGAGATGAAGATGTGCAGCAGCTCGGTGGCCCCGATGCCGTTGATCAGACGCAGCCCGGTCCGCTCGTGCCAGGCCCGCCAGGTGGCCGCGGGCAGGTTCTCGCCGGCCGACACACAGCGGCGCAGCGAGGAGAGGTCGTGTCCGCCGAGGTGGTCGAGCATCGCGCGGTAGGCGGTCGGCGCGGTGAACAGCACGGACACCCGGTGCCCGGCGATCGCGGGCGGCAGTTGCTGGGGGCCTGCCTGTTCGAGCAGCAGCGCGCTCGCCCCGGCCCGCATCGGGAAGACCAGCAGCCCGCCGAGGCCGAAGGTGAAGCCGAGCGGGGGACTGCCGGCGAAGACATCGTCCTCATGGGGCCGGAGCACATGCTTGGAGAAGGTGTCGGCTATGGCGAGCACATCCCGGTGGAAGTGCAGGCACCCCTTGGGCCGTCCGGTGGTGCCGGAGGTGAAGGCGATCAGCGCCACGTCGTCGGCGGCGGTGTCCACCGCCCGGTACGGCGTGTCCGGCGCCGGCCGGCGCAGCAGGTCGTCGGGGGCGTCACCGCCGTACGTCGTGATCCGCAGCCCCGGGATGTCCGCCTTGGCGAGGTCGTCGACGGCCCGGATGTCGCACAGGGCGTGCTGCACCCGGGCGATCTCGCCCATCGTGCGCAGCTCCTGCGGGCGCTGCTGGGCCAGCACGGTGACCGCGATCCCGCCCGCCTTGAGCACCGCCAGCCAGCAGGCCGCGAGCCAGGGCGTGGTCGGCCCGCGCAGCAGCACCCGGTTGCCCGGGACGACCCCGAGGTCACCGGTGAGCAGATGCGCCAGCCGGTCGACGCGGGCGCGCAGCTCGCCGTACGTCCAGGCCGGGCCGGTGGGGGTGTGGAAGACGGGCCGGTCCGGGGCGGGGCCGGTGAGGAGTTCGGCGGCACAGTTCAGCCGTTGGGGGTAGCGCAGCTCCGGCAGGTCCAAGGGGAGCTCGGGCCACTGGCCGGGCGGCGGGAGATGGTCGCGCGCGAAGGTGTCGACGTGGGCCGAGACGTTCATGGCGGGTCGCCCCCTTGCCTTGGTGGGCGCCTTCCGGGCGCCGTGACGGGCGTCGTGGTGGGCTCGCCCACCGAGCGTATCGTCTTGGTGACGGCAGTCAACAGTTCGCTATACGGTCGAGGGAGGCCGGGGAAGGTCAGAGGGAGGCCCGGCGGAGGCCATCGGAGAGAGGGGCCCGGCGATGCCCGCATTCTCACTCGAACCGGAGCAGACCGCCTGGTGCGCCGAACTGCGCGGGCTGGCCGCCGACCGGCTGCGCCCGCTCGCGGACCAGGGCGAACCGGGCCGCGTCAACCGCCCGCTCGTCGCCGAACTCGGCCGACTCGGTCTGCTCTCCCGCCTGTTCACCTCCGGCGCCGTCGACCTCTGCCTGATGCGCGAGTCCCTCGCGTACGCCTGCACGGAGGCGGAGACCGCGCTCGCCCTGCAAGGACTCGGGGCGCACCCCGTCCACGCGCACGGCACCCCCGCCCAGCGGGAGCGCTGGCTGCCCAGCGTCACCGACGGCGGCGCGGTGGCCGCCTTCGCGCTCAGCGAGCCGGGCGCGGGCTCGGACGCGGCGGCCCTGTCCCTGGCGGCCGAGCGCGACGGGCCGCACGGCTGGCGCCTGACCGGCGAGAAGTGCTGGATCTCCAACGCCCCCGAGGCCGACGTCTACACCGTGTTCGCCCGCACCACGCCCGGCGCCGGCGCCCGGGGTGTCACCGCCTTCCTGCTCCCCGCCGACCGCCCCGGCCTCACCGGCTCCGCCCTCGACCTGCTCGCTCCGCACCCCGTCGGCGCCCTCGCCTTCGACGCCGTCCCGGTCACGCGGGACGACGTGCTCGGCGAGCCGGACCACGGCTTCCGCGTGGCCATGTCCACCCTCAACCTCTTCCGGCCCAGCGTCGGCGCGTTCGCGGTCGGCATGGCCCAGGCCGCCCTGGACGCCACCCTCGCCCACACCTCCCGACGGGACGCTTTCGGCGGCAAGTTGAGGGACCTCCAGACAGTGGCCCACCAGGTCGCCGAGATGGCTCTGCGCACGGAGGCGGCCCGCCTGATGGTCTACGCGGCGGCGACGGCGTACGACACCGGCACCCCCGACGTCCCGCGCCGCGCCGCGATGGCCAAGCTGCTCGCCACGGAGACGGCGCAGTACGTCGTCGACGCGGCCGTCCAACTGCACGGAGCACGGGCGCTGCAACGGGGTCACCTGCTGGAGCACCTCTACCGCGAGGTGCGGGCGCCCCGCATCTACGAGGGGGCGAGCGAAGTCCAACGCGGCATCATCGCCAAGGAGTTGTACAAGGAGTCGGATAGGGAGCCGGATAAGGAGTCGTACAAGGAGTCGCAGGAAACGAGCGCGGACATGGAGGCCGTGCGATGACCGTCGAACGCGTCAACCCGCCCGAGCTGTCCCCGCCGGCCGGCTTCTCGCACGCGGTCGTCGCCACCGGCTCCCGGGTGGTGTTCCTGGCCGGCCAGACCGCGCTCGACACCGACGGGAAGGTGGTCGGGGAGACGCTGCCGGAGCAGTTCGAGCGGGCGCTCGCCAATCTGCTGGCCGCGCTCGGGGCGGCCGGCGGCACGGCCGCGGACCTGGCGCGCGTCACGGTGTACGTCACGGACGTCGCCGCGTACCGCGCCTGCGCATCCGAACTCGGTCGCCTCTGGCGGGAGTCGGCGGGCCGGGACTACCCGGCGATGGCGGTCATCGGGATCGTACGTCTGTGGGACGAGGCCGCCCTCGTCGAACTCGACGGCTTCGCGGTCCTCGGGGACTGATCAGGCGGCGACGGCCAGCCGGTCCACGCTCACCCGGTGCGGGGCCACGACCCGGCCGTCGGGCAGCAGCTCGCCGGAGTCGTCGAAGACGATCGTGCCGTCGCACAGCAGGCTCCAGCCCTGCTCGGGGTGGGCGGCGACGACGTGCGCGGCGCCGACGGCGGGGCTGGGGGACTGGTGGTCACACATGGCGCACCTCCACGTCGGTGGGGCCGGCCCCTTCGGTGGGCCCCGTGGACCGACCATGCGCCCATCCGGACGCCGCCACCAGAGGGTGCAGCGGACCGTGACAGCACCAGGACAACTCCACGACCGTTCGCCGACGCCCGGTGCGGACTCGCCATCGAAGGGGTGACGATCAGCGGCCCGGGCATGGCCGCCAGGTACCAGTGGAAGCCCCACAAGAGGAGGTCCTTCCATGTCGTTGCGCCCTGCCCTGACCACGGCCGCCGGTGCCGCCCTGCTCGTCGTGCTGGCCACCCCGGCGGTGACCGAGGCCACCCCCGACCCGAACGAGACCGTCACCACCGCCCCGGGCGCGACCGCCACCGCCGCCCCGGACGAGACCGTCACCGTCGACCCCACCGGCCGTATCGCCGCCGACGGCACCGTCACCCTCTCCGGTACCTACCGCTGCCTCGACGGCACGAGTCCCGTCTTCGTCAGCTCCACCGTCGCGCAGAACCCCCCGACCCTGTGGCGCGGCATCAGCGGCGCCCGGGCGGTGTGCGACGGCGCCGAGCACCGCTGGGTGAACACGGGTCACGTCGCCTCCGGCGCGCTGGGGCCCGGCTCGGCCCGCGTCAAGACCACGCTGGTGGAACTCCGGGCCCAGGGCATCCTGCCCCTGCCCGCCGTGCGCGTGACGCAGGAGCAGGAGATCACGCTGGTCGCGGGCTGAACGGCCCCGCACCGCGGTGTCCACGCGGGCGGCAGGGTCTGCTGTCGAACGGACCGGATGCTCGTCGCGCGGCCGGGTTCGTTCGGGATCGTGCCGCCCGCGCGGCTCAGGAATCGTTGGTTCACTCCGCGCGAGCCGCCCGGCGAGGACATCGCGGCCGTCGTCACGCACGCCATCTCGTCCGCGCTGCCTCGGGTGCCGTGGACCGGCTGCCGGAGGTTCAGGCCGAGGGCCACCACCGGGGTGTCGCCCAGGCCAGCGCGTAGCCGAAACCGTTGATCGCCCAGTGCAGTGCCGCGGGCGCCAGCAGGCTGCCGGAGCGGCGCCGCAGCTCGCACAGCACCACCCCGGCGGCGACCATGGCCACGACGGCACCCATGACGATCGGCGTCACGTCCGCCGAGCCGCTGCCGAAGACCGTCGCGACGGCGGCGTTGGAGCGGCCCAGCCCGCGAGAGGGCAGCAGGTGCCACAGTCCGAACAGCAGCGAGGAGACGGTGGTGGCCCACGCCGTTCCGCGCCGGCGCCGGATCATGGCCCACAGCACACCGCGGAAGGCCGTCTCCTCCAGCAGCACGGTGCCGAACGGCACCCGCACCAGCACCCGCCACAGCAACTGCCCCACGGACAGGTCGAGAGCCCTGGCATCGCGGAAGGCTTCCCGGCCGGCCGGGAAGGCGAGGAGGGCCAGGAGGACGACGAGGACAGCACCGGCCAGGACGGGCAGCCACCGCAGCCCCTGGCGCACCCCCGCCGCGTCGAGCCCCAGATCGGCCCGGGTGAGACCGTCCCAGCGGGCGATCAGCAGAAGGACGGCCGTGGCGGTCACACAGATGAGCACGTACGCGTAGGGGCCACGCGCGAGCCAGTTGTTGAGCAGGTTCACGGCGGCCAGGACGGCAACGACACAGACGATCCGCATCCTGAGTCCAGGTTCCCCCGTCGACGCCCCCGGTGTCGCGAGACGCTGAGTCTGCTCATCTGAGGGGTGCCCACGCCACATGGGCGTCGCTGTGCTTCCGCGCCGGTGTCCTGGGAACTCGGGGGTCACCACACGCCGCCGCAGCCGCCGGTGAAGGGCCGTACCCCTGGGGCGGACGGGCGTCCGACATGACCTCTAGGAGTGAGCGTGAGCGTTCGTATCGGAGTGGAAGAGGAGTTCCACGTTCTGGAGGTGGAGAGCGGGCTGCTCGTGCCGCGCGCCGATCCGGTCCTGCGACGGCTTCCCCGGCGGACCTTCACGACCGAACTGCACCAGTCCACCGTGGAGTCGAACAGCGGGGTGCACACGTCCCTGGACGACCTGTACGCAGACCTCACCAGAACGCGACGGCGGCTCGACGCGGTAGCCTCCTCGCTGGGGCTGGCGGTGGTGGCCGCGGGGACGGCACCGCTGGCGCCCGCGGTCTTCGCGCCCCCCACCGCCGACGCGCGCTACCGCCACATGACCGAGGAGTACCGCAGGGTCGCCGACGAGCAGCTCATCTGCGGCGCCCAGGTCCATGTGGACGTACCCGACCGCGACACGGCGGTCCGGGTGATGTGCGCGGTCTCTCCCTGGCTGCCCGTGCTCCTGGCGGTCTCCGCCAGCTCGCCGTACTGGCAGGGGTCCGACACCGGGTACGCGAGCTGGCGCACCATGCTGTGGCAGCGTTGGCCCACCGCCGGCCCGGCCGGCTGCTTCTCGAACGCGGCCGAGTACGACACCGCGGTACGCGACCTCGTCCGGGCCGGGATCATCAGCGACGCGGGGATGATCTACTACGACGTACGCCCCTCCGCGCATCTGCAGACGCTGGAACTGCGCATCTGCGACGCCTGCCCACGGGCGGAGACCGTCGTGCTCATCGCCGGACTGTTCCGCGCCCTGGTGACCGGGGCCCGAGAGGGGCTTCGGGCGGGCCGTGCGCCGGCGTGCGAGGGGCGGCACGAGTGGCTGCGCGGCGCCTCATGGCGGGCCGCTCGGTCCGGCCTCGAAGGCACCCTGGTGGACCCCGAGACCCGCCGGGAGGCCTCCGCTCCGCAGGTCGTCCGCAAGCTGCTCCTGCGACTGCGTCCCGCGCTCGAGGCCCACGGAGACTGGCAGACCGTCCGGACGCTGGCGAAGGCGGCCCTCATCGACGGCAGCGCCGCCCGGCGCATGCGCCGTATCGCACACGAAGAGGATCTGCTGGCCTGTGTCGACATGCTGATCGCCGAGACCCGCGGCGAACGCAGGCACCGCGGGTCGGCGGCGGCCGGCCGCAGGAACGTCCCGTCCTCCGGCGCCGGCGGGGCAGGCCGCTCCGTCGGCCCCGGGGCGCCGGAGGCCATCGGACGCTGACGTGCCCGTGCGTGACAACCAGCGACTGTCCGGCCGGGTCGCCGCGGACCGGACGGAACAGAACCTGCGCGTCCGCCCCGCGTCGGCGGCGGTCATGATGCGCACCGTCGGTTGCCGGGTACTCGCCGTCCCGAGGGGAGTCCACTGCTCATCCGGTGCGGGTGAGGTCGCAGGTGAGGAGGTCGCGGTATGCGAGTGCGCGATCGTGTGGTGGTGGTGACCGGGGCGTCCAGCGGTATCGGGCGCGTCACGGCCGAGGCGTTCGCCCGGAAGGGCTGCGCGGTGGTACTGGCGGCACGTCGGGCGGAGGCGCTTCAGGCGGCCGCGCGGGACTGCGAGAGGCGTCGCGGCGCGCGGGCCCTGGCCGTACCGACCGACGTCACCGATGCCGGAGCGGTCGAGGACCTCGCTCGGCGGGCGGTGGAGCGCTTCGGCCGGATCGACGTGTGGGTCAACGCTGCCGCCGTGACCGTCTTCGGGTCCTTCGAGGAGGTTCCGCTGGAGGACTTCCGCAAGGTCCTGGACGTCAACGTCATGGGATACGTCCACGGTGCCCGCGCCGCGCTGCGGGTCATGCGGGAGCAGGACCACGGGACGCTGGTCAACGTCTCCTCGGTCGTCGGGGTGGTCAGCCAGCCCTACAGCCACGCCTACGGCATGTCCCAGCACGCCGTCCGGGCCCTCGGCGCCGGCCTGCGCCAGGAGCTGGCGCTGGAAGGCGTGAAGGGCGTCCACGTCTGCACGGTGCTGCCGGCCACCATCGACACGCCGTTCTTCGAGCACGCCGCGAACTACACCGGACGCAAGGCGGTGGCCATGCCGCCGGTGTACTCCCCCGAGCGGGTGGCCCACGCCATCGTGGACCTGGTACGGGTGCCGCGCCGGGAGGTGGTGGTCGGCCCGACGGGCCGCTCCATGGTGCTGGAGTCCCGGATGGCTCCGGGCATGACCGAGCGCATGATGGCCCGTCAGGTCGACAGGACCCATCTGTCTCGCAAGGAGCCTGCCCCGGCGACCCAGGGCAACCTGCACGTTCCCACGCCCGGCACGGGCGCGGCCCACGGCGGCTGGGGCGGGCGCCGGCACACCGCCGTGCGCCGGCTGGGAACGGCTGCCGCCCTGGCGGGCGCCGCCGCGGGGGCCCGTCGGCTGATGCGCACACCTGCCCCCTGACCCATCGGTACGGCCGGCCCGCCGGGCCGGCCGTACCGTCCCAGGCGGTGGTCGGAAGACCGTCGGCGCCACCCCTGGTACGTACCTGCTCCAGACCTGCACCTGCGCAGGTCGCATGAGGTGCGGCGGCGTCCGCGAGTCAGATGTCCCGGAAGATCTCGATCTGCGCCCCGATCGAGTTCAACCGCTCGGCCAGGTCCTCGTACCCCCGGTTGATGACGTACACGTTGCGCAGGACGGACGTGCCGTCCGCCGCCATCATCGCCAGCAGGACGACCACCGCGGGCCGCAGGGCCGGCGGGCACATCATCTCGGCGGCGCGCCAGCGGGTCGGGCCCTCCACCAGCACACGGTGCGGGTCGAGGAGTTGGAGGCGGCCGCCCAGGCGGTTGAGGTCGGTGAGGTAGATGGCGCGGTTGTCGTAGACCCAGTCGTGGATGAGGGTCTTGCCCTGCGCGACGGCCGCGATGGCCGCGAAGAACGGCACGTTGTCGATGTTCAGGCCGGGGAACGGCATCGGGTGGATCTTGTCGATCGGCGCCTCCAGCTTGGAGGGCCGCACGGTCAGGTCCACCAGGCGCGTCCGGCCGTTGTCGGCGAAGTACTCCGGCGTCCGGTCGTGGTCGAGGCCCATCTCCTCCAGCACGGCCAGCTCGATCTCCAGGAACTCGATCGGCACCCGGCGCACCGTCAGTTCCGACTCCGTGACGACGGCGGCGGCCAGCAGGCTCATCGCCTCGACCGGGTCCTCGGAGGGGGAGTAGTCCACGTCGACGTCGATGTGCGGCACGCCGTGCACGGTGAGCGTGGTGGTGCCGATGCCCTCGACCTTGACGCCGAGCGCCTCCAGGAAGAAGCACAGGTCCTGGACCATGTAGTTGGAGGAGGCGTTGCGGATGACCGTGACGCCGTCGTGCCGGGCGGCGGCCAGCAGCGCGTTCTCGGTGACGGTGTCCCCGCGCTCGGTCAGTACGATCGGGCGGCCCGGGCGGATCGCCCGGTCGACCCGGGCGTGGTACTGCCCCTCCGTCGCGGCGATGTCCAGCCCGAACCGGCGCAGCGCGATCATGTGCGGCTCGATGGTCCGCGTCCCGAGGTCGCAGCCGCCGGCGTACGGCAGCTTGAAGTGGTTCATGCGGTGCAGCAGCGGACCGAAGAACATGATGATCGACCGCGTACGGACGGCGGCCTCGGCGTCGATCGCCGCCATGTCCAGTTCGGCCGGCGGCACGATCTCCAGGTCGATGCCGCCGTTGATCCAGCGTGTGCGCACGCCGATCGAGTTCAGCACCTCCAGGAGGCGGTAGACCTCCTCGATGCGGGCGACCCGGCGCAGCACCGTGCGCCCCTGGTTGAGCAGCGAGGCGCACAGCAGGGCCACGCACGCGTTCTTGCTCGTCTTCACGTCGATGGCGCCGGACAGCCGCCGGCCGCCCACGACGCGCAGATGCATCGGCCCCGCGTACCCCAGCGAGACGATCTCACTGTCCAGGGCTTCACCGATTCGAGCGATCATCTCAAGGCTGATGTTCTGGTTGCCGCGCTCGATGCGGTTGACGGCACTCTGGCTGGTTCCGAGCGCCTCGGCCAGCTGCGCCTGTGTCCAGCCCCGGTGCTGCCGGGCGTCACGGATGAGCCTGCCGATGCGTACGAGGTAGTCGTCTGCCATGGGGTTGAGGTTATCTCAGATATGAGATGGCACCTCTTGGGGGGTCCGTTCGGGTGATGGCCCGTCAACGACGCCTGGCACTCCGCGTACGACGCCATCCGAAAGGTCCGGGCAGATCCACCGACGTCGTACGACGTCCGGTGCTGCTGTGGGTGTGCCGCGGTCCGTGCCTGCCGCCGCCGGTGGTGATGGACCAGGAGCGCCGGTTGATGTTCAGGCGCACGCCGGGCAGGATCCGGAAGCTCTTGCGGAAGGTGAGGGGCATCGGGCCTCCTTCTTCGGTCGGCTGGTGCTCGGGGAATGTCCCGTCCGCTCTCGTCTACCCCGCCTCGGCCGGCTCATGGCGGCGCGCGGCAGCCGGCTCGCCGTCACCTCGGTGTCAACGGCTCCCGCGGGCGGGCGCCTTGACCCGCCGCGGAGTGCGGCCCGCCTCGGCGCGAGCCCGGCGGTCACGCGGCCTGTGCGATGCGCGGCGCGACCTCGGCCGGTGTGAGCGGCCCGGTGTCGACGACTTCGCCCTCCCGGTGCAGCCGGGGGAGGGCGTCCCGGTGTCGGAGTGCGGTGCCGTTTCAGCCGGATGATCACCGCGCCGACCTCGGCGGGGCCAGGGCCCGGCGGGCCGGGGCATGACCAACCAGCCCCCATGTACTAGAGTTATCTCGACATCGAGATATCTGCCGGGGCGTACCGCGGCCGCACGTATCACCGGGTCTGGCAGTAAGGGTTACCTAACTTAGCCTTACCTTAGCGGATCGGCCAAGCTCGCGTGGCGGCAGGATGCGGTGGTACGCGCACATCAATGAAGGAGACTGTCGTGTCGGCGAACAGCTTCGACGCCCGCAGCACGCTGCAGGTGGGCGACGAGTCGTACGAGATCTTCCGGCTGGACAAGGTGGAGGGCTCGGCCCGGCTGCCGTACAGCCTCAAGGTCCTGCTGGAGAACCTGCTCCGCACGGAGGACGGCGCGAACATCACCGCCGACCACATCCGCGCCCTCGGCAACTGGGACTCGCAGGCCCAGCCCTCCCAGGAGATCCAGTTCACTCCGGCCCGCGTGATCATGCAGGACTTCACCGGCGTTCCCTGTGTCGTCGACCTCGCCACCATGCGTGAGGCCGTCAAGGAGCTCGGTGGCGACCCGGCGAAGATCAACCCGCTGGCCCCGGCCGAGCTGGTCATCGACCACTCCGTCATCGCCGACAAGTTCGGCACCAACGACGCCTTCGCGCAGAACGTCGAGCTGGAGTACGGCCGCAACAAGGAGCGCTACCAGTTCCTGCGCTGGGGCCAGACCGCCTTCGACGAGTTCAAGGTCGTCCCGCCGGGCACCGGCATCGTCCACCAGGTGAACATCGAGCACCTGGCCCGGACGGTCATGGTGCGCAACGGGCAGGCCTACCCCGACACCCTCGTGGGCACCGACTCCCACACCACCATGGTCAACGGCCTCGGCGTCCTCGGCTGGGGCGTCGGCGGCATCGAGGCCGAGGCCGCGATGCTCGGCCAGCCGGTCTCGATGCTCATCCCGCGCGTCGTCGGCTTCAAGCTGACCGGTGAGCTGAAGCCCGGCACCACCGCCACCGACCTGGTGCTGACCATCACCGAGATGCTCCGCAAGCACGGCGTCGTCGGCAAGTTCGTCGAGTTCTACGGCGAGGGCGTGGCCGCCACCTCGCTCGCCAACCGCGCCACCATCGGCAACATGTCGCCGGAGTTCGGCTCCACCGCCGCGATCTTCCCGATCGACGACGAGACGATCAAGTACCTGAAGCTGACCGGCCGTTCGGAGCAGCAGCTCGCGCTCGTCGAGGCGTACGCCAAGCAGCAGGGCCTCTGGCTGGACCCGAAGGCCGAGCCGGACTTCTCCGAGAAGCTCGAGCTGGACCTGTCGACGGTCGTCCCGTCCATCGCCGGCCCGAAGCGCCCGCAGGACCGCATCGTCCTCGCGAACGCCGCCGAGCAGTTCAAGACGGACGTCCGCAACTATGTCGACAGCGTGGACGAGGCCGGCCAGGAGTCCTTCCCGGCCTCCGACTCCCCGGCCGTCGCGCCCAACGGCGCCCCGTCCAACCCGGTCCCGGTCACCGCCCCGGACGGCACCACCTACGAGCTGGACCACGGCGCGGTGACGGTCGCGGCCATCACCTCCTGCACCAACACCTCCAACCCGTACGTCATGGTCGCCGCCGCGCTCGTCGCGAAGAAGGCCGTGGAGAAGGGCCTGACCCGCAAGCCGTGGGTCAAGACCACCCTCGCCCCGGGTTCGAAGGTCGTCACCGACTACTTCGACAAGGCGGGCCTGACGCCGTACCTCGACAAGGTCGGCTTCAACCTCGTCGGCTACGGCTGCACCACCTGCATCGGCAACTCCGGCCCGCTGCCGGAGGAGGTCTCCAAGGCCGTCAACGACCACGACCTCGCGGTCACCTCGGTCCTCTCCGGCAACCGGAACTTCGAGGGCCGTATCAACCCCGACGTCAAGATGAACTACCTGGCGTCCCCGCCGCTGGTCGTCGCGTACGCCATCGCGGGCTCCATGAAGGTGGACATCACCAAGGACGCCCTGGGCACCGACCAGGACGGCAACCCGGTCTACCTGAAGGACATCTGGCCCTCCGAGGCCGAGGTCAACGACGTCGTGGCCAACGCCATCGGCGAGGACATGTTCAACAAGTCCTACTCCGACGTCTTCGCGGGCGACGCCCAGTGGCAGGCGCTGCCGATCCCGACCGGCAACACCTTCGAGTGGGACCCGCAGTCGACGTACGTCCGCAAGCCCCCGTACTTCGAGGGCATGGCCCACGAGCCGTCCCCGGTCACCGACATCACCGGTGCCCGCGTGCTCGCCAAGCTGGGCGACTCGGTCACCACCGACCACATCTCCCCGGCCGGCGCCATCAAGGCCGACACCCCGGCCGGCAAGTACCTCACCGAGCACGGCGTCGAGCGTCGCGACTTCAACTCGTACGGTTCCCGTCGAGGCAACCACGAGGTCATGATCCGCGGCACCTTCGCCAACATCCGCCTGCGCAACCAGATCGCGCCGGGCACCGAGGGCGGCTACACGCGTGACTTCACGCAGGAGGGCGGCCCGGTCTCCTTCATCTACGACGCCTCGCGCAACTACATCGAGCAGGGCATCCCGCTGGTCGTCCTGGCCGGCAAGGAGTACGGCTCCGGCTCGTCCCGCGACTGGGCGGCCAAGGGCACCGCGCTCCTCGGCGTGAAGGCCGTCATCGCCGAGTCGTACGAGCGCATCCACCGCTCGAACCTCATCGGCATGGGCGTCCTCCCGCTGCAGTTCCCGGAGGGCTCCACCGCCGAGTCCCTCGGTCTGACCGGCGAGGAGACCTTCTCCCTCTCCGGCGTCACCGAGCTCAACGAGGGCACCACGCCGCGCACGGTGAAGGTCACCACCGACACGGGCGTCGAGTTCGACGCGGTCGTCCGCATCGACACCCCCGGTGAGGCCGACTACTACCGCAACGGCGGCATCATGCAGTACGTGCTGCGCAGCCTGATCCGCAAGTAAGCGGTCGAGTACGCAGCTCCCCAGGGCTGTTGAGGGCCGCATCCCCGGTGACGGGGGTGCGGCCCTTCGCCGTGTTCGTCCGGGGTCATCACCCACCCTCAGGTGGAACACAGGGCTCCCTCAGCCGGCCGGGACAGGATCGGGACATGACTGGCACCTCCGTGTCCCGAACCGGCCGCGTACGCGTATGCGTCGTCGACGGCGAACCCGCGCTCACCGAAGTGCTCTCCGGCCCGCGCCGCAAGACCGACCGGGCCCGGGTGCGGATGATCCACGGCGTGCGTGGGCCGGGGTACGCCGTCCGGCCGGTGGAGGCGGGGAGATGAGCCTCCGGCTGCGGCGGCGGCCGTGGGGGCGTTCCCTGCGCTCGCGCCTTCCGCTCCTCGTCGGCGTCACCCTCGTCGCCGTATGCGCCGCGATGGCGCTCACCACCGTCTTCGCCCAGCGGGCCTATCTGCTGGGCAGACTCGACGACCGGGTCACCCACGCCGCCGAGCGCAGCCTGGGCCGAGCCTCGCTCCACCCGGACCTTGGCAGGGACCTCACCTTCCTCGACGACAGCGGCCACCCCGCCGGGATGCTCGCCGCCCGCCTCGACGCCGACGGCACGGTCCTCGCGGCGGCGACGGTCGGCCAGGACGCACCGCCCCGGAACCTGAGCCCGGCCCAGACCGCCGTCCTCTCCGGCATCGACCCCGACGGCTCCCTGCACACCCGCACGGTCCCCGGCCTCGGCACCTACCGCGTCACCGCGCTCGACAACGACGGCGTCCGCGTCCTCACCGGCCTCCCGACGGGCGACGTCCAGGACATGCTCGACGGCCTGGTGCTGGTCGAGGCGGCGGTCGCGGCCGCGGGCCTGACCGTCGCCGGCTGCGCGTGCGCCGTGGTGATACGACGGCACCTGCGTCCCCTCGGCCGGGTCGCCGCCACCGCGGTCGAGGTGTCCCGGGCGCCCCTGTCCCACGGCGAGGTGACCGGCCTGACCCGGGTGGCGGAGCGCGACACCGATCCCGGCAGCGAGGCCGGACAGGTCGGCGCCGCCCTCAACCGCATGATCGACCACGTCGAGTCCGCACGCGCCGCCCTCCGGCGCAGCGAGGAGCGGGTCCTGCGCAGCGAGGAACGCATGCGCCGCTTCCTCGCCGACGCCAGCCACGAACTGCGCACCCCGCTCGCCTCGATCGCCGGCTACGCGGAACTGATGAACCGCGGCACGGACCGCATCGAGCCGGACCTGGCCTGGCGGCGGGTGACCGCGGAGTCGGCGCGCATGACGGGCCTGGTCGAGGATCTGCTGCTACTGGCCCGCCTGGACGAGGGCCGGCCGCTGGAGTCCTCCGAAGTAGACCTCGTGGCGCTGGTCACGGAGGCGGTGTGGGCGGCGCGGGCCGCGGCCGGCGACCACGACTGGCAGCTGGAGCTGCGCCTGGACACCCAGCCGCTGGTCCTCGGTGACGAGGCACGCCTCCACCAGGTGGTGGCCAACCTGTTGGCCAACGCGCGTGTGCACACGCCTGTGGGCACGCGGGTGGTGACGGTGGTCGAGGCCAGGGACGGGCTGTGCGCCCTCCGCGTCCGCGACGACGGTCCCGGCATCCCGCCCGACCTCCTCCCCAGGGTCTTCGAACGCTTCACCCGCGCGGACACCTCCCGCAGCCGCGCGATCCCGGGCGCCGGCTCGGGCCTCGGCCTCGCCATCGCCTCCGCGATCACGGCGGCGCACGGGGGACGGATCGACGTGCGGAGCGAGCTGGGGTGCACGGAGTTCGTGGTCGAGCTGCCGCTGGTGGGGGAGAGCGGGGTGGACACGTTGACGTGGGGGGCGCGGGCTTCGGTGGGGTGAGTGCTCGCTGTGCGTGCCCGGATGGCAGGCAGTTCCCCGGTCTACTGCTCCAGGGACTGAGCCGAACGGGGGGCGCGGAAGCCGCCGTACGGCCTCCGCGCCCCTCGGCCCGTCCCGCCGTCGGTCACCCGGCGGGATCGAGCACGACCGGCAGCTCAGCGAGGCCGCGGAAGGCCGGGAAGGGGACCTCCATCCACCGTGGCTCGCCCGCGGGGTCGGCCAGCGTCATCCTCGGGAACCGGCCGAACAGGCCGGTGAGGGCCGACTCCATCTCCAGCCGGGCCAGCGGGGCACCCAGGCAGTAGTGAGGTCCGTGCCCGAACCCGAGATGGGCGTTCTGGGCGCTGCCCCGCGTCACGTCGAACGCGTCCGGGTCGTCGAACTTCTGCGGATCGCGGTTGGCCGAACTGAGCGCGATCTGGACCAGGGCGCCCTTCGGGATACGCGTCCCGGCGTACTCCACGTCCTCGGTCGCGTAGCGGAACGTCGAGCTCTCCACGGAGCCGTCGTAGCGCAGCACCTCCTCGACCGCAGGACCCACCAGCTCCGGCTTCTCCCGCACGGCGCGCAGCTGCGCGGGATGCGTCAGGAGGTGATGGACGGCGTTGCCGATGGCGTACGCGGTCGTCTTGTGACCCGCGAACATCAGCAGGAACGCCGTGGAGACCAGCTCGTGCTCGCTGAGCCCGCCGTCGTTGTCCCGCACCGCGGTCAGCGCGCTCATCAGGTCGTCACCCGGGCGGTCGCGCTTGGCCGTGGTGAGGTCCGTGAAGTACGCGTGCAGATCCTCCTCGGCCTGCTGCTGGGCCCGCTTGGACTCCTCGCTGAAGCCGGCCTGCGCCACCGTGGTGGACAGGTGCTGCATCCGCGACCGCTCCTGCGGCGGCACACCGAGCAGTTCACAGATCACGATGATCGGCAGCGGGAACGCGAACGCGGGCAGCAGGTCGAAGGGCTCCCGGGTCGGGCACTCGTCGATCAGCGTCCGGACGATGCCCTGGACCCGCGGCCGCAGAGCCTCCACGCGTCGCGGAGTGAACGCGGAGTTCACCAGCTTGCGCAGCCGGGTGTGCTTGGGCGGGTCGGAGTTGAGCATGTTGTCGTCCAGCGCCACGGACGAGTCACCGAAGATCCTCCGGTAGGCGTCGATGGCCCCGTACATGTCCTTGCTCAGCCGCGGATCCGACAGGGCGGTCCGCGCGTCCTCGTACCGGGTGATCAGGTACGTCTCGTTGCCGTGCGGCGGTCTCAGGGGGCAGACCGGCGCCGTCCCCCGGAGCTGGGCGTAGACCGCGTGCGGGTCGCGCCGGTACTCCGGGGTGCACCGTTCGGCCGCGGTGACCGCGTCCTGCGTGGTGGTCACGGACGACTCCTCAGGTCGAAGAGGTCCTCTGCGTTGCCGCCGAGGATGCGCTGCTGGGCCGCCTTGTCGACCGGCAGCTTCTCGATCATGCGCACGAAGTCCTCCAACGGCGCGGCCATCGGCGGCGAGTCGGTGCCGAACAGCATCCGTTCGGGCCCCAGCACCTCCGCGTTGAGGCTCAGGTGCGCCTGGCTGAACGGGCTCGTGTCGACGTACATGCGCCGGAGCGCGGCGATCGGGTCGGCCGCCGGGGCCCGGTCGGCCGGCGGAGCCTTCGCCGCCGCAGGAGCCTCGGCCGACGGCGGGGCGGAACCCGGCGCCTTCGCGCCGGCCGCGGAGGCCGGTGCCGTAGGCCGGCCGGCGGGCGGGGCGCCCCCGGCCCAGTGCCGGGGGCGCGCCGCCGTCTGCAGGCGCTCCGGCAGCAGCGCCATCGCGCCGCCGCCGGTCGCGCCGATCAGCCGTAGACCGGGGTACTTCTCCAGCCATCCCGCGAACGCGATCATGGCCATGCCGATGGTGAGGTCGCCGAACCGGCCGATCTGCTCGACGAAGCCGATCTCGTCGACCCGTTCCGTGCCGACCGGTTCGGCCGGGGCGTGCACCAGGACCGGCACCCCCGCCTCCGCGGCCAGCGCGAAGAAGGAGTCGGCACGCGGGGAGCCGAGCAGCTCCCCGTGGACGCTGGACGTGGTGATCAGGCCGACGAAGGCGGGGTCCGCCAGGGTCTCCCGCACCCCTTCCAGGTGATCGTCGTCACCGAACGGGTTGGCGTACACGTACCCGCGCAACTGGTCCGGGAACTTGGCGATCAGGCCTGACATCCAGGCGTGGAAACCGCGCAGCCGGTCACGGGGTTGCGCGTAGTTGTCGACGCCCGGGACCCGCGCCATCGCGCCGGCGCCGACGGGGCTGCCGATGATGGTGAGGTCGATCCCGGCCTGTGCGCGAGCGGCGAGCATGCCGTCGACGTCGGTCAGGCTCGGGGGCATGGGGAAGCGTTCGGCCGCCTCCGGTGGGGACAGGTGCCCGTGGATGTCGATGATCATGTGTCGCTTCCCGGGTTCGGTGTGAGTGCGCGGACGACCGCGGCACAGTCCTCGTCGCCCAGTCCCTGCTCGGTGGCGCGGACGTGGGTCTCGGCCGCGGCGGCCGCCAGCGGCAGGTTGAGGCCGACCGACGCTGCCTGCTTGGAAGCGAGCATGAGGTCTTTGGCCATCAGCCGCAGCTTGAAGTCCGGCTCGTCGAAGCGGCCGGAGGCCAGCCGTCTGGACTTGAACGCCATGACGGGCGAGGCGAAGCCGCTGCCCGCGATCGTCTTGAGCACCTGCTGCCGTTCGAGTCCACAGGCGGCCGCCAGCTCGGTGGCCTCGGCCATGGCCTGCACCTCCACACCCATCAGCAGGTTGAGGAGCAGCTTCATCCGCATGCCGGACCCGAGTGCGCCCAGATGGACGACCTCCTTGCCCAGCGTCTCCAGCAGCGGCCGGACGGACTCGAACACCCGCTTCTCGCCGCCGACGAACAGTCGCAGTTCGCCGTCGCGGGCGTGGTCGCGGTTGCCGAGCATGCCGACGTCCAGGACCGACGGGAGGTCCCCGGCGATCTCGACGACCTCCTCGGGGGCGACGGTGCTGGCGCAGATCAGGACACCGGGGTACGGGCCCCTGGCCAGCACACCGTCCGGGCCGCGCAGCACCGCGCCGAGGGCTTCGCCGTCGTCGACGGTGCACAGGGCGGCCGTTGTCCCCTCGACGGCGTCGCAGGGGTGGGCCGCCGCGAAGGCGCCCCTCTCGGCGAGCGGTGCGGCCCGTTCCGCGCTACGGTTCCAGACCCGAACCTGGATCCCCTGGTCGAGGAGGCAGGTGGCCAGACCGGTGCCCATCCTGCCCAGACCGAGTACGGCGACGGGGCCGTTGGTCGCACGCGTCATGACGCCACCCCCGCGGTCTCCTTGACGACCCGGAACCGCAGCGACTGCGTCGAGTCGACCCACTGCCGCAGCGGGGCCACCATCGCGCGATGCTCCTCGCTCTGCTGCCAGGCGAAGAAGTGCTCCGGCGTCTCCCACTCGCTGGTGATCACCCACTGACGGGAGTCGTCCACGGGTTCGCCCAGCCGCTCGACGATGTGGCCGGGGGTGCGGGCGACGGACTTCCGCATCTGGTCATACAGATCCAGGAACCCCTGCTCGCCGCCCTCGACCACACGGACCGTGAAGACGACGCACAGCTTCTCGGCCGAACGGCCGTTCTGCTTGGTGCCCATATCTCCTCCTGAAGGTGAGATCCGGCAGGACACGTTTCCTACCGACTCATGGCCCCCATGCGGACGCAACTCCGAATGGGGGACGGCCCAGTCAGGACAAGGGGTTCACGCTGTGTTGTTGGACTGTTCGGGTGAGTGATGGGGGGTTTCGTTTCGGGGCTGAGAGGGGTGTCGGAGAAGCCCCCTGGTTTCAGCGGGGTGTCGGAGAAGCCCGCTGGTTTCAGCGGATCCCGGAGTCGGGATGTTCGGCATCCCAGTGCCGGCGTGCTCGCGCGATGGCGTCGCGGTGTTCCGCCGACCAGTCGGCGAGGGCTTTCACCAGATGGGTGAGGCTGTGGCCCATCGTGGTGAGCTCGTACTCGACCTGCGGAGGCACCGTCGGGTACACGGTCCGGGAGATCAGCCCGTCCCGTTCCAGCCGGCGCACGGTGAGCGTCAGCATCCGCTGCGAGATACCGGGCACGGCACGTTGCAACTGCCGGAAACGCCGTACGCCCTGGGCCAGTTCCACCACGACCAGGACCGACCACTTGTCCCCGATCCGGTCCAGCACGTCGCGGATCCCGCAGTCCTCGTGCTCCTCTCCGCAGCTGACGACGGGTTCGATGGTTACCTCCGTGTGCCCCACTGACATGGAAGTGCCTCCTTACGCTCCCTGGTGCCGAACCCGCAGGATGATCCCGGTTACCGAAGAGAACCTACCGGAACGGGGAGACCCTGATGATCCTGGTCACCGGAGCAACCGGCGCCCTGGGCACGCTGATCGCCGAGCGGCTGGCCGGCCGTCACGACACCGTCCTGGGAACCCGCGATCCTCAGCGGTCCCGGGCTCCGCTGCCCGCGCGCCGCATCGACTTCGACGATCCCCGGACCCTCATCAAGGGCTTCGAAGGCGTGGATGTGCTGCTGATGATCTCCGCAGGCTACGGCGAGGACGACACCGTCATGGCCCGGCACGGCGCCGCCGTCGACGCTGCGGAGAAGGCCGGTGTGGGGCATGTCGTCTACACGAGTCTGACCGCCGACGGCGATCACCTCCCCTACGCCCTGCCGCACCGCTGGACCGAGCGTCGGCTCCAGGAGAGCACCATGGACTGGACGATCCTGCGCAACGGCCTCTACGCGGAGCTGCTGGCCTGGCTCGCGGCGCCGTCGGCGGACGGGCGGATCACCGCCCCGCTCGGCGAAGGCCGCCTGGCCGCCGTCGCGCGCGCGGATCTGGCCGACGCCGCGGCACGTGTGGGTGTGGAGGCCTCCACCCATGCGGGGCGCGTCTACGAACTCGTCGGCGAGCAGACCATCGGCGGCACCGACCTGGCGCATGCACACGGACCACATGTCACCTATGAGCCGGAGACCCTCACCCAGGCCCGCGCGCGCATCGCCGCTTCCGGTGCCGAGCCGTTCCAGGTGCCGATGCTGGTGGGCACCTGCTCCGCCATCGCCGCCGGATTCATGTCACGCACCGGAGGCGACCTGCGCCGACTGCTGGGCCGCGCACCCCGTTCCGCCCTCGCGGCGGCTCTCGCACAGCCCCCCGGGCCGCGAAGGTGATCTCGGGGCACGGGAGTTCGCTGCGACCGCGCCCGGTCGGAGGCGGGAGAAGCGCCGCCCGTGGGCCTACAACTGGTCTCGCCACCACGGCACGCCGAGGTGGTCGACCTGGATGACCCTTGCCCTCGTCAAGATCTTGTCATCGAGAGCCGACACAAGGGCGCGCAGCTCGCGTGCGCTCTTCTTGGGCAGGGCGTGCAGTACGGCTTCGAGGTGATCGCGGAAGTGGCCCATGTCGCAACAGCCGGGGATGCCGCATCGCTGCGCTGTCGCCGGGTCCGCGATCCGCCTGAGCGGGCCGTGGGCAAGGGTCTTCCACTGCAGGAACGCTTCCGCCGTGGCCTCCGGCCAGAAGCGGGCGCGTTCGAGGCGGCGTAGATCGGCCGTGCAGGATCCTGACAGGCGGTCGATGGACGGGTGTCGTCGCGGCCTCGCGCCGCGGACGGGGAGCTCGCCCCGTAGGGCTGATGGGCGCCTACGCGGCATTGCCCCTTCGGTTGTCGGTCATGGGGGGAAGGTACAGAAGCGTGTACCGGGCGGCCACCAGTTATCCGCAGGGGGAGGTCGAGGACCTGAGCGAGGCGGAAGGTCTGAGCTCGGGGGAGGGGCGGCGGTGATCCAAGGGCCGACGACGGCTCCGGGTTGAGCCGACCAGGCCTCCCCCCCCGCGTCACCCGCTCACAACAGCTCCGTACACGCCCGTTTACAAGTACGCCCCGCGGCGCTACCTTCCGCCTCAGGTGGGGTGGGAGCGCTCCCATACCAGGTGGACCGGAACCCACCCCGGGACCGCTCCCGCTTCACGCGCCCGCACCCCACCGCCGCGCCACCCGCACCCCGCAGTGCGGCCCACCCGTCTGCACACCCCCATCTCCGCGCCGCCGGCGCTCACTTCGCACCACCCGGTCCCCCGCACTGCCGGGACAACCCCATACCCGCACAGTCCGTACAAGAAAGGACGGACTCCCTCATGCGAGCTGTCATGATCGCGACAAAAAAGAGGGCAGGGTTACGCACCCGAGCCCTCCTCCTCGTCCTCCTCTCCCTCCTGGCCACCATCCCCGCCATCGGCCTGATCGTCACGACCGGCGGCGAGGCCGAGGCTCACGGCACGCCCATGAAGCCCGGCAGCCGCACCTTCCTGTGCTGGCAGGACGGTCTGACCGACACCGGTGAGATCAAGCCCATCAATCCGGCCTGCAGGAACGCCCAGCAGGTCAGCGGGACCACGCCGTTCTACAACTGGTTCTCGGTGCTGCGCTCCGACGGCGCCGGCCGCACCCGGGGCTTCGTGCCCGACGGGCAGTTGTGCAGCGGCGGGAACACCAACTTCACCGGCTTCAACGCCCCGCGCAGCGACTGGCCGCTCACCCACCTCACCTCGGGCGCGACGGTCGACTTCTCCTACAACGCCTGGGCGGCCCACCCGGGTTGGTTCTACGTGTACATCACGAAGGACGGCTTCGACCCGACCAAGACCCTCACCTGGGACGACATGGAGGACCGGCCCTTCCTCAGTGTCGACCACCCGCCGCTCAACGGCAGCCCGGGTACCGTCGAGGCCAACTACTCCTGGTCCGGCAAGCTCCCCGACAACAAGTCCGGGCGCCACATCATCTACATGGTCTGGCAGCGCTCCGACAGCCAGGAGACCTTCTACTCCTGCTCCGACGTCGTCTTCGACGGCGGCAACGGCGAGGTGACGGGCATTCACGAGCCGGGCAACCCGAACGAGCCCGTCCCCGGCACCTGCACGGCCACCCGCAGGACGACCGGGAGCTGGAACGGCGGCTACCAGTCCGAGGTGACCGTCACCAACTCCGGCGATGTCCCGATGCTCGGCTGGATGGTCGACTGGACCCTGCCCGCCGGCCAGAAGGTCGACAGCCTGTGGAACGGCAACGCCACCTACAACGGGCAGGCGGTGATGGTCCACAACGCCAACTGGAACGGCTCGTTGAGTCCGGGCCAGAGCGCGACGTTCGGGTATGTCGTCTCCGGTTCCGGCGGTGACAGCACCACGAGCCTTCCCTGCAGGGTCGGTTGAGCCGCGACCGCTCTGGGCGGACCCGGTGGGCGGTGAGCCCTGGCCCACCGGGTCCGCGAGCCGGACGGTCTCAAGGGGGAGTGGGGCGGTACGGGCACCCCTTGTCGGTGATCGGCTGGGATCAGCCCCCTTGTCGGCCGAAAACGTGTGGCCAGCCTCTCGGGCGCTCACGTACGTTTACCCGCATGGGAACTCTGTGACAGCCCCTCCACGACCGTGTAGAGCTCGGCTCCGGCATTGAGCACGTGTGTTGATCCGTGCTTTCCATCAGTGCTTTCAGTCCACGCATTGAGTGCGTGCATTGTGTCCGTGCACTGAGTGCGCCGAGCCCGAAGCTCCGCCGTCGTGGCGTCGATTCCTCCTTGAATCCGTTTCATCGGCATGTGCCGAGAACAGGGGCTTTCGCATGCGTGCGCCACATCAGTCGCCGTCACCTTCACGCTCGTTCTCTCCGTCCACCTCACCCTCCTCCCACTCCTCCCAGCTCTCCCTGCACGCCGTCACCAAGCGCTACGACGACCGCACCGTGCTCGACCAGATCTCCCTCAGCCTCGCCCCCGGCGAGAAAGCCGGCGTCGTCGGCGACAACGGGGCCGGGAAGTCCACGCTGCTCCGTCTCCTCGCCGGTGAGGAGCGGCCCGACGCGGGTGAGGTGATCGTGGCCGCGCCCGGCGGCACCGGGTATCTCGCCCAGACCCTCGGCCTGCCCGCCGAGGCCACCGTCCAGGACGCCGTCGACCTGGCGCTGGCGGAGCTGCGGGCGCTCGAGGCGGAGCTGCGGCGGGCCGAGGCCGCGCTCGCCGAGGTGCCCGAGGGCGCGGAGCTGGAGGCCGCGCTCGCCGCGTACGCGCGGCTGACCGAACAGTACGAGGCCCGCGACGGCTACGGGGCCGACGCCCGCGTCGAGGCGGCGCTGCACGGTCTCGGGCTGCCGGGCCTGGCCCGGGACCGCCGGCTGGGCACCCTCTCCGGCGGCGAACGCTCACGGCTGGCGCTGGCCGCGACACTGGCGTCCCGGCCGGAGCTGCTGCTGCTCGACGAGCCGACCAACGACCTCGACGACCGCGCCGTCCACTGGCTGGAGGAGCACCTGCGGGCCCACCGCGGCACCGTCGTCGCGGTCACCCACGACCGCGTGTTCCTGGAACGCCTCACCACCACGGTCCTGGAGGTCGACGCCGGCCGCGTCACCCGCCACGGCAACGGCTATGCCGGCTACCTCGCCGCCAAGGCCGCCGAACGCCGGCGACGGCAGCAGCGGTACGACGAGTGGCGCGCCGAACTCGACCGCAGCCGTCAGCTGGCCGAGTCCAACGTCGTGCGTCTGGAGGCCATCCCGCGCAAGATGGCGAAGGCCTGCTTCGGGCACGGCGGCTTCCGTATGCGGGGGCGGGCGCACGGTGCGATGAGCCGGATCCGCAACGCCAAGGAACGGGTCGAGCGGCTCACCGCGGACCCGGTGGCCCCGCCGCCGGACCCGCTGACCTTCACGGCCCGTATCGCCACGGCGAGCGGCACACCGGACGGAGCGCCGGCCGTGCGGCTGGACGGCCTCGTCGTGGACGGCCGGCTGCACCTGCCGGAGCTGCGAGTCGGCCCGGGGGAGCGGCTGCTGATCACCGGCCCCAACGGGGCCGGCAAGAGCACCCTGTTGAGGGTCCTCGCCGGTGAACTGCGGCCGGACGCGGGCACGGTGAGCGTCTCCGGCCGGGTGGGGCACCTCCGGCAGGAGGAGACGCCCTGGTCACCCGGACTGACCGTACTGGAGGCCTTCGCCCTCGGCCGTCCGGGCGACCGGGACGAGCACGCCGACCGGCTGCTGTCGTTCGGCCTGTTCGAGCCGGAGGATCTGCGACGCCGGGTGGGGGAGTTGTCGTACGGGCAGCGGCGGCGCATCGAGCTCGCCCGGCTGGTCGGCGAACCGATGGACCTGCTCCTGCTGGACGAGCCCACCAACCATCTCTCGCCGGCGCTCGTCGAGGACCTGGAGGCGGCCCTGGCCGACTACACGGGCGCCCTGGTGCTGGTCACCCACGACCGCCGCATGCGGGAGCGGTTCACCGGCACGCGGCTGGAACTGCGGGAGGGGGCGGTCGCCGGAGCGCGGTGAAGCGGGAGGGAAGGGGGTGCACACCGTCGGGGCGTGCCCTCAGGACGCCAACGCCTCGTGCAGCCAGCCGAGTTGCCGCCGCACCTGCTCCCCCTCGCCCCCCTCGTGCCCGTTGTACGGATACGCGTGCATCTCCTTCCGCACACCTCCACCCCTCAACTCCCCGTACCGGTTGAACGCCGCGTACGCCCCGCTGGGCGGACAGACCGTGTCGCGCAGGCCGGTGCCGAAGTGGGCCGGGGCGTGGGCGCGGCGGGCGAAGGAGATGCCCTCGACGTAGGAGAGGGTGCGGTACGCGGGCTGTTCGGTGCCTCGGTGGACGGAGAGGTAGGTGGCGATCTCGCCGTAGGGGCCCGCGTCGGTGAGGTCCAGGGCGCGGCGGATGCCGCACAGCAGCGGGGCGGTGATCAGGGCCGCCGCCAGGTCCGGGACGAGTCCCGCGACGGCCAGGGCGAGGCCACCGCCCTGGCTGTTGCCGGCGGCGGCGATCCGTGCCCCGTCCACGCCCGGTAGCGCGCGGACCGCGGTCACCGCGCGTACGGCGTCCGTGATCAGGCGGCGGTAGTGGTAGTCGTGCGGGGAGAGCAGGCCGCGGACGGCGGGGCCGGGGCCGCCGGGGGCGGTGGCGTGCGGGTCGGGGGTGGCGCCGCCGTTGCCGTACTGGTCGCCCTGGCCGCGGTTGTCCATCAGCAGGTGGGCGTAGCCGGCGTTCACCCAGGTCAGCCGTTCGTGGGGGAGGCCGCGGCCGCGGCCGTAGCCGGCGTACTCGACGACTGCGGGGAGGGGCTCGAGCGTCCCCGTGGGGCGGCTGAACCAGGCCCGTACCGGATCGCCCGCGAAGCCGCGGAAGGTCACGTCCCAGGTCTCCGTCAGACGCAGGCCGGTGTCGACGGGACGGACCGAGATCAGCGGGTCGTGTTGGCCGGCCTCCTTCAGGGTGTCCCGCCAGAACGCGTCGAAGTCGGCGGGCTCGTCGGGGTCGGGGCGGTGACGTTCCAGTTCGGGCAGCGGCAGGTCGAACGCGGGCACGGGCGGCACCTCGCAGGTCGGGGGCGATCGATCGTTGCGTATGTGCTCCAGAAATTTGCGGAGGACGGTAGCACTCGACCCACCGGTTCTACCCCGCTCGTCGAGGAATCCAACGCCCTGTCGTGCCCCAGCAGTCCGCCGTGCACCACCCATTGACAGCGCTTTCCGTGTGCCCTTACGTTGCCGCAGAGTTACCGGTAAGGGCACGAAACTTTCGAGGCGCGCCAGGCTGGGGCGTCTCGAGATCGAGCGTTTCACAGGACGCCCCGGGAGGCCCGAGCATGAGCACCTCCACCACGTCGGCCCCACCACCCGGCACCCAGGAACCGCCGCCGAAGACCCGGCACGGCCCGGTACGCCCGCCCGCGCGGCGCGGCTGGCGCAGGGCGCTGCGCCGCGACTGGCAGCTGTACTCGCTGGCCGTGCTGCCGCTGCTGTTCTTCCTGGTCTTCCGCTACCTGCCGATGATCGGCAATGTGATCGCCTTCCGCCGCTTCGAGCCCGGAGGTTCGATCCTGGGCGAGCAGTGGGTGGGGCTGCGGTATGTGGAGATGTTCCTGTCCGACCCCACCTTCTGGCAGGTCTTCCGCAACACCCTGTGGCTCGGTGCGCTGACGCTCGTCTTCTGCTTCCCGGTCCCGATCGTGCTGGCGCTGCTGCTCAACGAGGTGCGCCGCACCGCGCTCAAGCGGTTCGTGCAGTCGGTGTCGTACCTTCCGCACTTCCTGTCGATCGTGATCGTCGCGGGCATCACCCTGCAGATGCTCGCCACGGACGGGCCGGTCAACCATGTGCTGGGCTGGTTCGGCCACGACCCGGTCCGCTTCATCCAGGAACCCGAGTGGTTCCGCACGATCTACGTCGGCTCGGAGATCTGGCAGACCGCCGGCTGGGGCACGATCCTCTACCTCGCCGCACTCACCACGATCGACGAGGACCTCTACGAGGCCGCCCGTATCGACGGCGCCAACCGCTGGAAGCAGATCTGGCACGTCACCCTGCCCGGCATCCGCCCCACCATGATCACGCTGCTGATCCTCAACATCGGCACGTTCCTGGCGGTCGGCTTCGAGAAGATCCTGCTGCTGTACAACCCGCTGACGTATCCGACGGCCGACGTGGTCTCCACGTACCTCTACCGGGCCGGCGTCGAGTCCAACAGCTTCAGCTACGCCGCCGCGATCGGGCTGTTCGAGGCGGTCATCGGCCTGGTGCTGATCACCTCCGCGAACCAGCTGTCGCGCCGCACGGTGGGGACGAGCCTGTGGTGAGCATCCTGAACACGCGCCCGCGGACCTCCGTCAACCAGCCGACCCGCGGCTACCGCGTCTTCCAGGGGATCAACGGCGTGATCCTCACCGGCGTGGTCGTCGTGACCCTCTACCCCTTCGTCAACATCATCGCCCGCTCCTTCAGCGGCGAACGGCAGATCCGCGCCGGTGAAGTGACGCTGTGGCCCAAGGGGTTCAACCTCACGACGTACCGGATCGTGTTCACGGACGACACCTTCTGGCGCGGCTACGGCAACACCGTGCTCTACACCGTCGTGTCGACCGCCGTGGCCATGGTCCTGACGACCTGTTACGCGTACGTCCTGTCGAAGAAGCACCTCAAGGGCCGCAACGTGCTCGTCGGGATCGCCGTGTTCACCATGTTCTTCTCCGGCGGCCTGATCCCGCACTACGTGCTGATCACCAGCCTCGGCCTGAAGAACTCCGTCTGGGCGATCGCCCTGCCGAACGCGATCAGCGTCTTCAACCTGCTGGTGATGAAGGCCTTCTTCGAGAGCCTGCCGACCGAGCTGGAGGAAGCCGCCGAGATCGACGGACTGAGCACGTACGGCATCCTGCTCAGGATCGTGCTGCCGCTGTCCAAGGCGGTCGTCGCGACGATGGTGCTCTTCTACTCGGTGTCCTTCTGGAACTCCTGGTTCCAGGCGTTCCTCTACATGGACCGGGCCGATCTGATGCCGGTCACCGTCTATCTGCGCAACCTCATCGCGGGCGCCACCGGCGCCACCGACGCGGGCGCCACCACCGAGCAGGGCAGCCAGGTCGCGGCGAACATCCAGGCGGTCACGATCGTGCTCACCTCGCTGCCGATCCTGTGCGTGTACCCGTTCGTCCAGCGCTACTTCGTCTCGGGCGTGATGCTCGGCGCGGTCAAGGGCTGACAACCCCGTCAAGTCGCTCGCTTACGGAACAAGGGAGTCTCCGTGAAGAACGCAGGACACAAGAACGCAGGGCAGTTGTCACGACGTCAGATCCTCTCCGCCGCCGGCTTCATCGGCCTCGCCACCCTCACCGGCTGCGGCAGCGGCGACGACGGCGGGGACAGCAAGGACCTGTCGAAGAAGCAGAACGGCGCGATGAAGGAGTACCGGGCCGGCCAGCAGTTCAAGGCGGCCAAACCGCTGTCCTTCTCGGTCCTGCACAACAACAACCCGGTCTACCCCCCGAAGGACAGCTGGCTCTTCTGGAAGGAACTCACCCAGCGCACCGGCATCACCCTGAAGCCGGTCGGCGTCCCCCTGAGCGACTACGAGAAGAAGCGCAGCCTGCTCATCGGCGCGGGCGACGCCCCGTTCCTGATCCCGAAGACGTACCACCCCGCGGAAGTCGCGTTCGTGTCGTCCGGCGCGGTCCTCCCGGTCAGCGACTACGTGCACCTGATGCCCAACTTCCAGGACAAGGTGCGCAAGTGGAAGCTGGAGCCCGAGCTCGACTCCATCCGGCAGTCCGACGGCAAGTACTACCTGCTCCCCGGCCTGCACGAGAAGGTCAAGTCCGGCTACTCGCTGTCCTTCCGCACGGACGTCCTCGACCGGCTCGGCCTGAGCCTGCCCACCACCTGGGACGAGGTGTACACCGTCCTCAAGGCGATCAAGGCCGAGTACCCCGACCGCTACCCCTTCACCGACCGCTGGAGCACCAACACCCCCTACCCCGCGGCCGCCTTGTTCAGCTACCTCGGCCAGGCGTTCGGGGTCCGGGCGGGCTGGACGTACGACAACATCAGCTGGGACGACAAGGCGCGGGAGTTCGTCTTCACCGGTGCGACGGACGGCTTCCGCCAGATGCTCGAGTACCTGAGAAAACTGGTCGACGAGAAGCTGATGGACCCCGAGAGCTTCACCCAGACCGACGACGACGCGGTGAAGAAGCTGCTGGCCGAGAAGGCCTTCGTGATCAGCGCCAACCCCCAGGAGCTGGTGCAGAACTACCGCTACAACCTGGAGAAGCAGGTCAAGGGCGCGCGGATCGAGATGATCCCGGTGCCGCTCGGCCCCGCCGGCCCGGTGGTCCTGGGCGGCGCCCGGCTGGAGAACGGTGTCATGGTCTCCAGCAAGGCGCTCAAGAGCGACAGCTTCGTCGCGATGATGCAGTTCGTGGACTGGCTGTGGTACTCGGACGAGGGTCAGCGGTTCGCCAAGTGGGGTGTGGAAGGCGTCACGTACACCTACGCCGACGGCCGGTACAAGCTGAAGGACGGCATCAGCCTCATGGGCTCCGCCCCGGACGCCCCGAAGGACCTGCAGAAGGACTACGGCTTCTTCAACGGCGTCTTCACCTACGGCGGCAGCTGGGCGCTGGTCTCCTCCTCCTTCAGCCCGGACGAGAAGAAGTTCCAGGACGTCATGGCGCAGCGGCAGGAACTGCCCATCGGCCCCGCGCACCCCCTGCAGTCCGTGGAGCAGGAGCAGGCCACCCTGTGGGAGACCCCGCTGCGGGACCACGTCACCCAGAACACGCTGAAGTTCGTCCTCGGCAAGCGCCCGCTGTCCGAGTGGGACGCGTACGTCTCCGAGCTGAAGGCGAAGAACATGGACCAGCTCGTCGGCCTGCACAACAAGGCGTACGAGCGCTACAAGAAGGAGAACGGGTGATCCGCGTCCCCGCAGAGGCGGCCGGCCGGCTCTCCGACGCCTGGCGGTACTCCGTCGGCACCGGCCGGATCGAACTCGCCCTGCGCCGCGACTACATCGACTCCCTGTCGCTGACACAGCGCGAGATCGGCTTCCGGCACATCCGCGGCCACGGCCTGCTCAGCGACGGCATGGGCGTGTACCGCCCGTACGACCACAAGGGCGCCCGCCGCGTCCACCACTCCTTCACCTACGTCGACCAGGTCGTCGACTCCTACCTCGCCCTCGGTATCCGTCCCTTCCTCGAACTCGGCTTCATGCCCGCCGAGTTGGCCTCCGGCGAGCAGACGGTGTTCTGGTGGCGCGGCAACGTCACCCCGCCCCGCTCGCACCAGGACTGGGCCGGCCTGGTCCGGGCCACGCTGCGCCATCTCGTCGACCGCTACGGCCTCGACGAGGTCCGCACCTGGCCGATCGAGGTGTGGAACGAGCCGAACCTCCCCGACTTCTGGCAGGGCGCGGACGAGAAGGCGTACCACCTGCTGTACGAGGTGACCGCGCACGCCGTGAAGGAGGTGGACGCGGACCTCCAGGTCGGCGGCCCGGCCATCTCGCCCGGCGCCGACGACTGGCTGGTCCGGTTCGCCGAGTTCACCGAGGACCGCGAGGTCCCCCTCGACTTCGTCTCCCGGCACGCCTACACCTCCGGACCGGCCCAGCACGTGCCCTTCGGGGTCCACCAGACGCTGGGCCCGGCGAGTGGTCTGCTGGAGCAGTTCGGCACCCCGCGACGACAGCTCCAGGGCACGCGACATGCCGAACTTCCCGTCCACATCACGGAGTTCAACTCGTCCTACCGCCCCGACAACCCCGTCCACGACACGGCCTTCCACGCCGCCTACCTGGCCCCGGTGCTCGCCGCCGGAGGGGACCTCGCCGACTCCTTCTCCTACTGGACCTTCAGCGACATGTTCGAGGAGATCGGCGTCCCCACCGCCCTCTTCCACGGCGGCTTCGGTCTGCTCACCCACCGGCAGGTGCGCAAACCGACGTACCACCTGTACGCCTTCATGGCCCGGATGGGCCCCGAGCGGCTCGCGCGCGGCCACGACCACCTCGTCACCCGCCACTCGGACGGCCGGGTGACCGTCCTGGCCTGGGCGCCTGTCGACCCGACCGGCGAGACGCCCGGCCCGGACCGGCACGACGTGCACCTGTCGATTCCGGTGGCGGCCCGGGGCGAGGCCTTCCTCCGGCGGTCGACCGTCGACGAGGAGCACGGCAACGCCTGCACCGCCTGGCGGCACATGGGCAGCCCGCGCTCCCCGAGAGCCGGTCAGCTGGACGTCCTGCACGAGGCCGCCGAGCCCGCCCGCAGCCACCGCCGACTGCCCCTGGCCGACGGCCGCGCCGACCTGCGCCTCACCCTGGCCCGCCACGAGATCACCCTCGTCGAGCTCACCCCGCTCACCGACGAGACCCCGCCCTGGTGGGACGAACGCCGGCTGCTCGGCGGGGAGGCGTCATGAGCACCGTACGCGGGCAACGGGAGGGTGGCGCCGGGAGAACCGTACGCACGGGCAAGGGGAGGGCGGCGTCATGAGCACCGTACGCACCGCGGACTTCGGCGCCGGCGCCCTCTCCCGCGCCGCCGCCCTCCTGCACACCGTCCTCACCGTCGAGGCCCTGCTCCTGGCCACCGCCGCGCCCGGCCTCGTCGGCCTGCTCCTGCTCGGCCCCGATCCCGCCAACCTGCCCCTCGCCGCCGTCTGCCTGCTGCCCCTCGGCCCGGCCGCCTCCGCCGCGGTCTACGCCCTGCACCACCGCAGCCGCGACCTCACCGACCTCCACCCGGCCCGCGTCTACCGGCGGGGCCTGCGCCTCAACGCCCTTCCCGCGCTGAAGCTGTGGACGCCCCTGCTGGCCTGGCTGACCGTGATCGCCTTCACCCTCACCCACTTCTCCGCCACCGGGCTCCCCGGCTGGTGGGCGGTGCTGCTCGGGGTGATCGGCGTGGCCTGCCTCCTGTGGGGCGCCCACGCCCTGCTCCTCACCTCGCTCTTCGCCTTCCGCGCCCGCGACACCGCCCGCCTCGCCGCGTACTTCCTGCTCCGGCAGGGCAGGGCCACCCTCGCCGCCACCTCCCTGCTCGTCCTGACCGGCGCCATGACCGCCCTGCTGACCGAGGCCCTGCCCGCCCTGCTCGCCGCCCCGCTGCTGCTCTCCCTGCTGCACGCAGGCCGCCCGGTGATCGCCGAGACCCAGGAGGACTTCACCGCATGACCGGACACGACGGCCACCTCCCGCGCACCGGCAAGATCCCCTACGGCGGTGACTACAACCCCGAACAGTGGCCGGAGGACATCTGGGACGAGGACCACCGCCTGTTCACCCAGGCCGGCGTCGACACCCTCACCGTCGGCGTCTTCTCCTGGTCACTCACCCAACCCGCCGAGGAGGTCTACGACTTCACCGTCCTCGACCGCGTCCTGGACCGAGCCGCAGCCGAGGGCCGCCAGGTCTGCCTCGCCACCGGCACCGCCGCCCTCCCGCCCTGGCTCGCGAAGAAGTACCCCGAGGTCAACCGCACCGACTTCGAGGGCCGCCGGCACCGCTACGGCCAGCGCCACAACTTCTGCCCCAGCTCACCCGCCTACCGCCGCCTGGCCACGGAGCTGGCCGCCCGCCTCGCCGAACGCTACGCGACCCACCCCGCGCTGCTCGCCTGGCACATCAACAACGAGTACGGCGGGGCCTGCTACTGCGACCTGTGCGCCGAGGCCTTCCGGGCCTGGCTGCGGACCACGTACGGCACCCTCGACGCCCTCAACGACGCCTGGTGCACCACCTTCTGGTCGCACCGCTACACCGACTGGGCCGAGATCGAACCCCCCAGCGCCCTCACCGAGCACTGGCGCGGCCCCGACCACACCGCGTTCCAGGGCACCACGCTCGACTACTTCCGCTTCACCACGGACGCCCTGCTCGGCTGCTTCCTCGCCGAGAAGGAGGTGATCCGCGCCCACGACCCGGAAACACCCGTCACCACCAACTTCATGGGCATGTTTCGCCCCCTCGACTACCACCGCTGGGCGCCCCACCTCGACTTCGCGGCCTGGGACAGCTACCCGCCCCTCGACGCCCCGCCCACCTGGCCTGCCCTGGCCCACGACCTGATCCGCGGCCTGAAGGACGGCGCCCCCTTCTGGCTGATGGAGCAGACACCGTCCACCACCGCCTGCCGCGACGTCAACCCGCTCAGGCGCCCCGGCGAACTGCGCCTGGCCACCTGGCAGGCCATCGCCCACGGCGCCGACGCCGCCCTGTACTTCCAGATGCGTGCCTCGCGCGGCGCCTGCGAGAAGTACCACGGGGCGGTCATCGGCCACGTGGGCCGCGACGACACCCGTGTCTTCCGTGAAGTGGCGGAGCTGGGCCGGGAGTTGCAGCTCCTGGGTGACATCAGTCTCGGCGCCCGCACCCCCGCCCGCACCGCCCTGCTCTTCGACTGGGACAGCTGGTGGGCCCTGGAGATCTCCGACGGTCCCTCCCGCCTCGTCCGCTACCAGGACACCGTGCACGCCTACTACCGGGCCGCCCGCGAGGCCGGCGCCGACGTGGACGTGATCCCGCAGACCGCCGACCTGACCACGTACGACGTGGTGCTCGCCCCCGTCCTGCACATGGTCAAGGGCGACCTGGCCACCCGCCTCGAAGCCGTCGCCGCGCGCGGCGGCACGGTCCTGACGACCTTCCTCTCCGGGCGTGTCGACGAACACGACCGGGCCTTCCCGACCGACGTCCCCGGCCCGCTCGCGCCGCTCATGGGCGTCCGCGTCGACGAATGGGACGCCCGTCCCCGGGAGTTCGCCCAGCCCGTCACCCTGGAAGACCCGGAGACGAACGCACGCCCGGTCTTCGAGACGGAAGCACGCCTCGTCTTCGAGATCGTGCTGCCGCGCGGCGCCGAGCCGGTCGGCACGTACGGCGCCGACTTCTACGCGGGCACCCCCGCCGTCACCCGCCACCGGTTCGGCGAGGGCGAGGGCTGGTACGTCGCCACCGCCCTCGACCAGCCGGGGGTCGACTGGGTCGTCCGCCGGATCCTCACCCGCCACGGCCTGCTCGGGCCGTACGCCGACCAGCCCACCGTGGAGACCGCCACCCGCGTCACCACGGACGGCATGCACCTGCTCTTCCTCCTCAACCACGCGCCGGTCACCGCCCATCTGTCCGCGCACGCCACCGGCACCGACCTGTTCACCGGCAAACGGGTGCGGCAGGGAGAATCCCTGGTCCTCGATCCCCTGGGCGTGGCGGTCCTGCAGTTCCTCAGTGGATGAGCCGCCCCCGTTCGTCCGGCACCCCCGACTTGCGGAAGAAGTAGCTGTTGATCTGGTCGCGCCACTCGCGCGCGCTGCGGAGCTGCTCCTCGTACCGCTCCGCGCCCCGCGCGTGGCGCGCCGGATCCACCAGTCCGGCGAGCCCCGCCCACACCCGCCTCGCCTCCTCCGCCTCCGCCACGCCCTCGAAGTGCGTGTCGTAGATGTGCTGGATCACGGTTTTCCCACTGTGCAGCACATGCCCGTACGGCACATGGTGGAAGAACAGCAGCAGCTCGTCGGGGCAGGTGGCCGGCGACTCGTACACCTCGGCCCACGGCTTGGCGTACTGCGCCGCGTAACCGGTACCGGTCGCCGCGCTCCGGTCGACGCCGACGCCGTCCCGGTCCGCGAAGTGGTAGGTCCCCCAGGGGCTGTACTCGTACCCGTCCACGCTCGGCCCGTAGTGGTGCCCCGGCTGCACCATGAAGCCCACCCCGAGCGGCGCCGTGTACTTCTCGTACGTCCGCCAGGAGCCGTGCAGCAGCGTGCGCAGGCCGGTGGCCAGCCGCTGCGGGGCGGACGGGAAGCTGAGGGCGATCCACTCGTCGAGGATCCGGTGCGGGTCGGCGACCGGCTGCCAGGCGAGCCGTCCGAAGGTGTACAGGTTCGCCTGGGCCAGCGGATGCCCGGTCCAGAACGGGTCGTCCCCCACGTTGGACACGGCGACCAGCCCACCCCGCGCCGACTCCCCTACGGCCACGCCCCCTTCGCCCTCCGGCCGGAACCGCAGCACCTCGCTCCACATCGGCCCGAGCCAGCACACGTGCCGCTGCTGTCCGGTGTACTCCTGCGTCGCCTGCACCTCCACCGCGAGCCGGGTCCGCGGCATCGCCCCGAGGACGGGTGAGACCGGCTCCCGCACCTGGAAGTCCATCGGCCCGTGCTTCACCTGGAGCACCGCGTTGTCCGCGAACTCCCCGTCCAGCGGGGCGAAATGGTCGTACGCGGCCCGCGCCCGGTCCGTCGTCCGGTCCCGCCAGTCCTGGTGGTGGTCGTACACGAACGCCCGCCAGTGGACCGTGCCGCCGTGCGGGGCGAGCGCGGCGGCGAGCATGTTCGCGCCGTCCGCGTGCGAGCGCCCGTAGGTGAAGGGCCCCGGCTGGCCCTCCGAGTCGGCCTTCACCACGAACCCGCCGAAGTCGGGGATCGCCGCGTACACCCGCGCGGCCGCCTCGGCCCACCACGCCCGCACCGCCTCGTCCAGCGGATCCGCCGTGGGCAGCCCGCCGAGAACGACCGGCGCCGCGAAGGTGACCGACAGATGCGTCCGGATCCCGTACGGCCGCAACACCCCCGCGATCCCGGCGACCTCACCGATCCGGTCGGTCAGCAGATGGGCCTCGGTCTCGTGCACGTTGACGTTGTTGACGGAGACGGCGTTGATCCCACAGGCCGCGAGCAGCCGCCCGTACGCCCGTACGCGCTGCCACTCCCCGCGCGAGCGCCCGTCCCGCCAGAACAGCGAACCGCCCGCGTACCCGCGCTCCACCTGCCCCATGACCGGATGCACGGCCACGTTGTCCCAGTGGTCCAGCATCCGCAGGGCGACGGCCGGCCGGTGCGCCTCGCGCGGGCACGCTCCCCGGAAGGCCTTCTCACCGAGCCGCACGACATGGAACAGGCCGTACAGCAGCCCGCGTCGGCCGGACGCCGTGACGGTGGTGGTTCCGTCGGCCCGCTCGTACGTGAACCCCTCGTCCCCGAGGTCGTCGTCGCCCTGACACAGCACGAGGTCGTGCGAGGTGCCCGTGCCGGCACCTCGTACGACCTCTCCGCCGAACTGCTCGCAGGCCTCGGCCACTTCACCGTGCACGGTCTCCACGAACGGCCCCGAGCCGCGGATCGACGTCCGCCGCTCGCCCAGCGGCCGGAACGCGTCCGGTGGCAGCCAGGCGGGATCGATTCCCTCGGGCAGGGTGGGCACGGACAGTGGCATGGGCCCCTCCGGTGGCTAGGCGATGGCCGCGCCGGTTCCGCGCGCGGCGCCGATGAGGTCGGTGAGGCCCGCGTCGTCGTAGACGGAGATGTCCACGGTCGCGCCCTCGGGGAGGTCGAAGTCCTGGACCGAGTGGTCGAGGACCGCCGTGGTGCCGGGCGGGGTGAAGGTGCCCAGGTCGTGGTACGTCCCCCCGGACGCGTACCCCACCTTGACGTAGTAGGTGTCACCGTCGTTGGCGGTGTCGTACACCCACAGTTTCTCGTCGTTCGGGTGGAACTCCACCTTGCCCACGAACGCACCGGAGTTGACGAGCTCCATCTTGACGGCGTAGCCGCCCGCGTCGTTCGCGAAGTAGGTGTTGTCGAACGGGTCGGTGAGGTTGCCGCCGCTGCACGGGCAGGTGTCGGTGTCGTAGTAGTACGAGCTGAACGTCGGGTTCGGACTGTACGCCTGTGCCGGAGCCGCCGTGGCGAACAGGGCCCCCGCGCCCAGCGCCGCACCCGCGAGCAGGCCTGTGAACCTTCTGATGACGCTCATCCCGCTTTCCCCCTCTTCGTCCCGGACCACCCGATGTTCCCGGGCGCTCGATCATTGTGGGACAGGCGTGAACGGCGAGTCAGCCTGCGATCGCCGCTGGTTACACGATCATGACAACAACTCGACTTCTGTGAGGGCGACTTCGCCGTCGAGCACCAACCGGTAGTGCCCGTACGTGCCCGGCCGTGCGACCGTGAACGCACGGGTCTGCCGGTCCCACCGGAAGGTCTCGCCCGAGCGCCGGTCGAGCTCGGTCCAGGTCCGGCCGTCGGACGAGCCCTGCAGGGCCCAACTCGCGGGCGCCTGCGTGCGGTCGGCGGAGGTCAGGGTGTACTGCACCGCCTCCGTGGCGGCGGTGACCGGCAGGCCGACCGTGCCCGACACGGTCGCCTCGGCCGCCGAGGTGTCGTCGAACAACGCGCCCTCGCCCTTCAGGGCGTCCTTCCGAGGCGCCGGCACCTTGTCGTCCCGGGTGATCGACACGGGCGCCGCGTCCTTCCCGCTGCCCCACGCCGACGGCTTCGGGCCCATGTCGAAGTCCAGGACCGCGCCCTTCGCCAGCAGCGAGTGGGGGAGTGAAGTCGACGTCCAGGGGCGGCCGTCGACCTTCAGGCCCTGCACGTACACGTTCCGCGCGCTGTTCTTCGGCGCCCGGATCACCAGGTCCGCGCCGTTCTCCAGGTGGACGGTCGCCTTGGTGAACAGCGGGGAGCCGACGGCGTACTCGCCGCTGCCCATCACCAGCGGATAGAAGCCGAGCGCGGAGAACAGGTACCAGGCCGACTGCTCACCGTTGTCCTCGTCGCCGTGGTAACCCTGCCCGATCGCGCTGCCGGTGTAGAGCCGCGCGAGCACCTCGCGGACCCTGGCCTGCGCCTTCCAGGGCTGACCGGCCGCGTCGTACATGTAGATCGCGTGGTGGGCGACCTGGTTGGAGTGCCCGTACATGCCCATCCGCACGTCCCGCGCCTCCGTCATCTCGTGGATGACCCCGCCGTAGGAGCCCACGAACTCGGGGGAGGCGGTCTCCGGGGTGGCGAAGTAGGTGTCGAGCTTCTTCGCCAGGCCGTCGCGGCCGCCGTACAGGTTGGCCAGGCCCCGGCTGTCCTGCGGGGCGGTGAAGGCGTAGCCCCAGCCGTTGGTCTCGGTGTAGTCGTAGCCCCACACGCGCGGGTCGTAGGCGGCCGACGGCACACGCCAGTCGCCCTGGTCGTCCCGGCCCTGGAAGAAGCCGGCCCGCGCGTCGAAGAGGTGGACGTACCCCCGCGCCCGGTTGAGGAAGTAGTCCGCCTCCTCCTGATAGCGCCTCTCGCCCGTCTTCCGGTACAGCGCCTGGCCCATCCGGGCGATGCCGTAGTCGTTGAGGTAGCCCTCCAGCGCCCAGGACAGCCCCTCGTGGGTGGAGGTGCTCGTGTAGCCCAGGAAGGGGGAGGTCGCCATGCCCTTGCGGCCCACGCCCGACGTCGGCGGCACGACCGTCGCGTTCTTCACCGCCGCCTCGTACGCCGCCTTCGCGTCGAGGCCGACGCCCTTGACGTAGGCGTCCGCGAAGGCCACGTCCGAGGAAGTGCCGGTCATCAGGTCGGCGTACCCGGGCGAGGACCAGCGCGAGGTCCAGCCGCCGTCCTTGTAGTGCTGCACGAACCCGTCGGCGAGCGCGCCCGCCTGAGTGGGCGTCAGGAGCGAGTACGCCGGCCAGGTCGTCCGGTAGGTGTCCCAGAAGCCGTTGTTGACGTACACCTTGCCGTCGACGATCTTCGCGCCGGTGTGCGTCGGGGTGTCGGGCCCCGTCATCGGCGAGAAGGGAGACGCGTACTTGTACGCCGAACCAACCTTCTCGGAACCGGAGTTGGGGTACAGGTACAACCGGTACAGGCTGGAGTACAGCGTCGTGAGCTGGTCCGGTGTCGCGCCCTCGACCTCCACCCTGCCGAGCAGCTTGTCCCACTGCCGCTGCGCCCGCGACTTCACCGTCTCGAAGTCCATGTCCGCCGGAATCTCCTGGCGGAGGTTGTCGCGGGCCTGGTCGACGCTGATGAGGGAGGTCGCCAGGCGCAGGGTGACCGTCCGGTCGGCGCCCGCGTCGAAGCGCAGCCAGCCCTTGACGCCGCTCGACGCCCCGTCCGTCACCGGCGCGTCGAACTCGCCGTACACGAAGAGCCGGGTCGCGCCGGTCGACAGCCCGGACTTGACGTCCGAGTAGCCGGTTACGACGCCTTTCTCCCGGTCGAGCGTCAGCCCGGCCTGGTCGGTGACGTTGTCGAAGACGACGCTCGCGTCCGATCCCGGATAGGTGAAGCGCAGCGCGGCCGCATGGTCGGTCGGCGCCATCTCGGCCGTGAGACCGTTTTCGAAACGCACTCCGTAGGAGTACGGCCGCGCGGTCTCGTTCGCGTGGCGGAACGGCAGCGCCCGCGCCGCCCGCCCGGTGTCGGGCACGCCGGCCGCGGCGGACGGCATCACCTGGAACGTCTGCCGGTCGCCCATCCACGGACTCGGTTCGTGACTCGCGCTGAACGCCTGGATCGTGGGCAGGTTGTCGGCGTTGTTCCCGCGCGCGTAGTCGTACAGCCAGCCGAGCGTGGAGGCGTTGGTCACCGGCGTCCAGAAATTGAAGCCGTGCGGCACGGCGGTCGCCGGGAAGGTGTTGCCGCGCGAGAAGCTCCCGCTGGAGTTCGTGCCGCGGGTGGTCACCGCGTAGTCCGAGAGATGGGCCTTCGGCGCCTCGGGCGCGGCCGTCCGCAGCGTGATGTCGTCCACCCAGCCCCGGAACCGCGCGGGGCCACCGGGGGAGTCGTACGCCACCAGGATCCGGTCGACCGTCTTGCCGGCCGCCACCGATCCGATCCCCGCCACCACGTCGTTCCACTGGTTGGCGTACAGCACCTTCGCCGCACCCTGCCCCCGCGGCGACAGCGGGAACCCGTACTGGTCGCTCGCCCCGAGCCCGCTCAGATACGTGCCGTCCGTGAAGGCCAGATCGACCGACACGTTCGTCGCCGCGTAGTCCCGGTCCCCCTCGGCCATCGCCGGGAAGATCCGGTACGCCAACCGCGTCCGCGAGCCGACCCGCACGTTCACGTCGAAGACCTTGTTGTACGAGTACCCGCGCCCGGAGGCGGTGTGGCGCCCGGCGTAGCGCAGGGCCCGCAGGCCGGTGAAGCCGGCGCGTGCCTTCGCGGTGGGGGAGCCGCTCGGGCCGCGGTCGACGACGGTGAGCATGTCCGGCGGTACGGGACCACCGCTGCCGCCCGTGCCGAAGCGCACGTCGGCGAGCTGGAGGATCCCGGCGCCGTGGTTCTTCGTGACCTCCAGCCGGAAGTGGCGGTAGGCGGCCGGGGCCACGAGGGTGTACGTCTTCGTCTGGAACCGCTCGGCGAAGGACTCACCCGAGCGGGTGTCGAGGGTCGTCCAGGTGGTGCCGTCGGTCGAGCCGGCGAGGGTCCAGTCCGCGGGGTCGCGTTCGGCGAAGTCGTTGGCCGAGGTGAGCGCGTAGGTGGTGACGGCCGCCGGTTCGGGGAGGTCGAACTCGGCCCAGCCGGTCGCCGCGAAGGTGAGCCACTTGGTGCCCGCCTCACCGTCGACGAGGTTCTCCTTCACCTCGCCGCCGGCCGAGTTCTCCGCGCTGGCCCGGACGTCCGTCACACGGTCGGTCACCTCGCCGGGGAGCCCGCCGCCGTAGCCGCCGTCGACGCCCGAGGCGCGCTTGCCGCCGCCCGGTGCCGTCTCGACGGTGCTCTGCCAGTCGGGGGCGGGTTGGCCGGTTTCGAAGGACGACGCGAACTCCCGCTCGGCGACCGGGACTCGGGGCGGCAGTGCGACGGCCGTTCCCGGTGTGCCGGCCGTCATGACGAGGGCGGCCGCGAGAACGACCGCCCGGACCCATCGGAACCGCTGCATGCGTGAGCACCCTCCCCGCCCCGGACAACGTTGTCCCCTGCTGTCCCTCTGATCGCGCAGGAATCAGTAGGTGGCCAAGTGGCAACCGATGTCAAGGTTGCCGATTGCGCCACGGGGGGCTCATGTCGTGCGGTTTTCCGGCAGGGCGCCCACAAGCGGCCCATATTTCCCCGAGGTCTCAACTCGGAAAAGACCCATGGCCAACTTTGCGTTCGATCTTGCTCCGTCGGCAAGAAATGGACTATACCTGTCGGCAATTCACGCGATCCGCGCGACCCTGCTTGACCTACCGCGGTGCCGGTGAGGATCCGGTTCACCGCCTGAGTCCTGGAGAAGGCGAGGACTTGAGCATGGGATCCACTTCTGCTTCCGACGCGTCCGAAAGCCGCGGTTCTGAAGGTGTCGGCCGCCGTGATCTGATCAAGCGGTCCGTGGCACTCGGCCTGATCTCCGTCCCCACGATGAGTTTCCTGTCCGCCTGCGCCAGCAGTGGGGGAGGCGGCGAGGGGGACAAGGCCAAGGCCGGCCAGAAAACCGAGAAGAACCCACTCGGTGTCAACGACACCGCGCAGATGGAATTCGTGCTGTTCGACGGCGGTTTCGGCAAGGCGTACGCCGAGGACGCCGTGAAGATCTACGAGAAGAACTTCCCCAAGGTCAAGGTGAAGTTCTCGGCCACCCAGAAGATCCAGTCCGTGCTCCAGCCCCGCTTCAACCAGGGCACCCCGCCCGACCTCATCGACAACTCCGGTGCCGAGCAGATGGACATGGGCGTCCTGGTCGGCAAGAACCAGCTCGCCGACCTCACCCCGCTGCTCGACGCCCCCTCCTACGACGACCCGAACAAGAAGGTCCGCGACACGCTGCGCCCCGGCATCGTGGAGATGGGCCAGTTCGACGGCGACCCCGTCTGGATCCTGTACTACGCCTACACCGTGTACGGCGTCTGGTACTCGCAGAAGGCCCTGGACTCGCTGGACGCCACGTATCCCGAGACCTGGGACGAGATGCTCGCGGTCTGCGAGAAGGCCAAGAAGAAGGGCATCGCCGGCTGGACATATGCGGGCAAGTACCCGTATTACCTTCCCTTCTCGCTGTACCCGATGATCGCCAAGGTCGGGGGCCGCGAAGTCCTCGACGCCATCGACAACCTGGAGCCCAAGGCCTGGGAGCACCCGGCGGTCAAGGCGTGTTTCGAGGCGTACTACGAGCTCTACAGGAAGGGCTACATCCTCCGGGGCACCCCGGGCCTGGACCACATCCAGTCGCAGACCGCGTGGGCCAAGGGCAAGGCCCTGTTCATCCCCAACGGCTCCTGGGTGGAGAACGAGTCGGCGAACGTCATCCCCGCCGACTTCGATCTGGCCGTCTCCGCGCCCACCGGCATCGACAGCTCCGACAAGATGCCGTTCGGCACCATCTGGGCCTCCGGCGGCGAGCCGTTCATCGTGCCGGACAAGGCGAAGAACGCGGCGGGCGGCATGGAGCAGCTGCGCATCATGCTCAGCGAGGCGTCCTCGAAGAACTTCACCTCCAAGGTGAAGTCGCTGACCGCGTACAACGGCGGCACCGACGGGATCACCCTCACCCCCGGCCTCAAGTCGGGTGTCGCCGCGCTGGAGAAGGCCGGCGAGAACGTGGTGAATCCGCGTATGCAGGACTGGTACGTGCAGTTGCAGAAGGAGAAGATCGGGGTGTCGGGGCTCGGCGAGATGATGGCCGGCCGCCTCACCCCGGCCGAGGCCGTCAAGAAGATCCAGGGCTTCGCCGACGAGACCGCGAAGGACACCTCGATCAAGCACTACAAGCACCAGTAACCGGCATTCTCACGGCACCGGAGTGGCGATGCAGCACGGCAAGTACCGGTTCATCGTGGGGTTTCTGGCGCTGCCCCTGGGACTGTACGCGCTCTTCGTGGTCTGGCCGTTCATCCAGTCCATCTACTACTCGTTCACGGACTGGACCGGTCTGAGCCCCGAATTCAAGATGGTCGGCCTGGACAATTACCGGAGGATGCTGGACGACGAGATCTTCTGGAAGTCCTTGCAGCACAGCTTGATGTTCGCGGTCGTGCTGCCGCTGGTGACGATCGGTCTGGCGCTGTTCTTCGCCTTCATGATCAATGTCGGTGGGCGGAGAAGGAAGGGCGGCCCGGTGATTTCCGGGGTCCGGGGCTCCTCCTTCTACAAGATCGTGTATTTCTTCCCGCAGGTGCTGTCGATCGCCATCGTCGCGTTGTTGTTCGCCTTCGCGTACAACCCCGACAGCGGCGCCGTCAACTCGCTCCTGCGGGGGGTCGGTCTGGACGGTGTCCAGCCGTTGTGGCTGGGCGATCCGGACCTCGCGCTGTGGTGCGTGATGGCGGTGCTCGTCTGGTCCACGGTCGGCTTCTTCGTGGTCCTGTTCTCCGCCGGCATGGCGTCGATCCCGGCGGACCTGTACGAGGCGGCGCTGCTCGACGGCGCGAACCGCGCCACCACCTTCTTCCGCGTCACCCTGCCGCTGCTGTGGGACACCGTGCAGTCCGGCTGGGTCTACCTGGGCATCCTCGCGCTCGGCGCGGAGTCGTTCGCGGTCGTGCAGATCATGACGACCGGGCCCGGCGGTCCCGACTACTCGACCACCGTCATGGTCCTGTACGTGTACCAGAAGGCGTTCCGTGACGGTCAGGCCGCCTACGCCACCACCATCGGTGTCGCCCTGCTCATCGTGACGCTGGCCTTCGCCGCGGTCGTGATGCGGCTGGGGCGGCGCGAGCGGCTGGAGTACTGATCATGAAGACGACGGAGTCCCCCGCGCCCCTGCCGGCCGAGTCCGGCGTGCCCGTCACCAAGGTCGACGTACCGGCCCCGCAGCAGCGCGCGGGGAGGACGGAGGGCAAGGTCCTCAACGTCTTCTCGCACGGCATCCTCGTCCTCTGGGCGGTCATGGTGGTGCTGCCGCTGCTGTGGGCGGTGATGACCTCCTTCAAGGACGACAGTTCCATCTTCGGCTCGCCGTGGTCGCTGCCGGACGAGCTGCACTTCGACAACTGGTCGCGGGCCTGGACCGAGGCCAACATGAGCGACTACTTCCTCAACACCGTGCTGGTGGTGGGCGGTTCGCTCGTCGGCACGCTGGTCCTGGGCTCGATGGCGGCGTACGTCCTCGCCCGGTTCGACTTTCCGGGCAACCGCTTCATCTACTACCTCTTCATCGGCGGCATGAGCTTCCCGATCATGCTGGCGCTGGTCCCGCTGTTCTACGTCGTGAACAACATGGGACTGCTGAACACGATCCACGGCCTGATCCTCGTCTACATCGCGTACTCGCTGCCGTTCACGGTGTTCTTCCTCACGGCGTTCTTCCGCACGCTGCCCACCTCGGTGGCGGAGGCGGCGTTCGTCGACGGCGCCTCGCACAGCCGGACGTTCTTCCAGATCATGCTGCCGATGGCCAAGCCCGGCCTGATCAGCGTCGGCATCTTCAACTTCCTGGGCCAGTGGAACCAGTACGTGCTCCCGACGGTCCTCAACACCGACCCCGACAAGCGCGTCCTTACCCAGGGCCTGGTCCAGCTGGCCGTCAGCCAGGGCTACAAGGGCGACTGGTCGGGCCTCTTCGCGGGCCTGGTGATGGCGATGCTGCCGGTCCTGGCCGCGTACATCGTCTTCCAGCGGCAGGTGGTGCAGGGGTTGACAGCGGGGGCGCTGAAGTAAACCTCACGTCTTCAGGCGGCGTACGCGGATTCCCGGGGCAGCGGGGTCGGCGTGCGCCGCTTTTCATCATGTTCCGTCCACTTTGTATGCTTTGCGCGCCGCCTCCTGGCCTGACTTCCGCAACGCCCCGCACCCGCCCCCGCACACCCCGCTACCCCGGGCGGAGTCACCGCGCGTCCGTGTGTTCGACCACGCGGATACTGTTCAACCTCTTGACGGGAGGCAACCCGAACAGCTCAGCTTAGAGTTCACTAGTTGGACATAGACGGGGCCTCATTGAAGCGGTCCCGCGCGCAGGAGGTCGTCGTGGAGACTCCGGGGTCGCAGTCGTCGCTGCACCGAGCCAACCTGGAGCGAGTCGTACGCGCCGTGCGTCTGGCCGGGTCCCTCACGCAGGCGGAGATCGCCCGGACGACCGGTCTGTCGGCGGCCACCGTCTCCAACATCGTGCGCGAGCTCAAGGACGGCGGAACCGTCGAGGTCACGCCCACCTCGGCCGGTGGCCGCAGGGCTCGCAGCGTCTCCCTCAGTGGTGACGCCGGCATCGTCATCGGGGTCGATTTCGGCCACACCCACCTCCGTGTCGCCGTCGGCAACCTCGCCCACCAGGTCCTCGCGGAGGAGTCCGAGCCACTGGATGTGGACGCCTCCTCGACCCAGGGCTTCGACCGGGCGGAACAGCTGGTCAACCGCCTGATCGAGGCCACGGGGGTCGACCGTACGAAGATCGCCGGGGTGGGCCTCGGCGTGCCCGGGCCGATCGATCTGGAGTCCGGCACGCTCGGTTCCTCGGCCATCCTGCCCGGCTGGATCGGCACCAGACCCGCCGAGGAGCTGAGGGGCCGCCTCGGCGTGCCCGTGCACGTGGACAACGACGCCAACCTGGGTGCCCTCGGTGAGCTGGTCTGGGGCAGCGGCAAGGGTGTGCGTGATCTTGCTTACATCAAGGTCGCGAGCGGTGTCGGCGCCGGTCTGGTGATCGACGGGAAGATCTACCGCGGGCCGGGCGGAACCGCAGGAGAAATCGGACATATTACACTCGACGAATCCGGCCCTGTCTGCCGCTGTGGCAACCGGGGCTGCCTGGAGACCTTCACGGCCGCGCGCTATGTGCTTCCGCTGCTCCAGTCCAGTCACGGCACGGACCTGACGATGGAAGGCGTCGTGCGGCTGGCCAGGGACGGAGACCCGGGCTGCCGTCGGGTGATCGCCGATGTCGGCCGTCACATCGGCAGTGGAGTCGCCAACCTCTGCAACCTGCTGAACCCGAGCCGGGTGGTCCTCGGCGGTGATCTCGCCGAGGCCGGTGAGCTGCTGCTCGGGCCGGTCAGGGAGTCCGTCGGCCGCTACGCGATCCCCAGCGCGGCGCGTCAACTCTCCGTTCTCCCGGGGGCGCTCGGGGGCCGCGCGGAGGTGCTCGGAGCGCTCGCTCTCGCCCTCAGCGAGATGGGTGATTCGACCCTTTTGGACAGCACTCTGCACGCCGCCGCACCCGCCTTCACTTAGAGAACGAATGACCCCGTTGCCATCTCGTTAAGTATTTACTTCTTGACGTCGCACGTGTGGCCGAGTTGACTTCCTGCCACCTCGGCCGCAGCGTTGCGGCCCTGTCAGGGAGGCACACCCCACATGAACGCAACGATGCGTAGAGTCGTGATCGGCGCCACCGCCGTGTCCATGGCCCTGTCGATCGCCGCTTGCGGCAAGGCCGGCGACGACAAGGACGACTCCGGCAGCAGCTCGGACAGCAAGTCCATCGGCCTGCTGCTGCCCGACACCGTCACCGCGCGCTACGAGAAGTTCGACAAGCCGTACTTCGAGGCCAAGGTCAAGGAGCTGTGCTCCGACTGTGACGTCCAGTACGCGAACGCCGCGGCCGACCCGGCCAAGCAGGCCCAGCAGATGAGCAGCATGGTGACCAAGGGTGTGAAGGTCATCGTGGTCTCCGCCCAGGACTCCGCCGCGATCAAGTCCTCCATCAAGTCCGCGGTGGACAAGGGCGTCAAGGTCGTCGCGTACGACCGCCTCGCCCAGGGCCCCGTCTCGGCCTACGTCTCCTTCGACAACGTCAAGGTCGGCGAGCTCCAGGGCCAGGCCCTGCTCGACGCCCTCGGCGCCAAGGCGACCGCCAAGTCCAAGGTCGTCATGATCAACGGCGACGACGCCGACCCGAACGCCGCCCAGTTCAAGGAAGGCGCCCACAAGGTCCTCGACGGCAAGGTCGACATCGCCTACGAGCAGTCCGGCCTGTGGAAGGACACCGTCGCCGCCCAGAAGATGTCCGCGGCGATCACGCAGCTGGGCGCCAAGAACATCGCGGGCGTCTACGCCGCCAACGACGGCATGGCCGGTGGTATCGCCAACACCCTCAAGGGTGCGAAGATCAGCAACATCCCGCTGACCGGTCAGGACGCCGAGCTCGCGGCCATCCAGCGGATCGTCGCCGGCACCCAGTCCGCCACGGTGTACAAGGCCTACAAGCCCGAGGCCGACACCGCCGCCGAGCTCGCGGTCAACCTGCTGCAGGGCAAGGACATCAAGTCCCTGACCAACACGACGCTGACCAGCGGCTCCGGCGACAAGGTGGCCTCGAAGCTGCTGACGCCGGTGTCGGTCACCAAGGCCAACATCAAGGACACGGTCGTCAAGGACGGTCTGTACACGGCCGCGGACATCTGCACCGCCGAGTACGCCGCCGCCTGCAAGGCCGCCGGTCTGCAGTAAGCACGCGCACCCCGCGTAACCCGGTCCGGGTCCCGGTGAGGGACTCGGGCCCAGACCGCCGAGCGGTCCCGCGAGACCCCGCCGACGCCTGCCCCACCTTCACACCCCGCTGCCGGGGCGGGCGTCGGACGGAACCGTTGCCAAGCGCAGCGGATTCGCGCATGTTCATCTTGTAAACCTCGTGCGGACACCAAGGGTGCCCGCACGTCCCACCGCGCACACCCCCAAGCGCGGCATCCCCGCCGGTCAGGCGGCGAAGGAGATGGTTCACGTGTCCGCTACGCCCGTGCTGGCGTTGCGCGGAGTCTCCAAGCGATTCGGTGCGGTGCAGGCACTCACCGATGTCGATCTGGAGGTCCACGCCGGAGAAGTGGTCGCCCTGGTGGGCGACAACGGCGCAGGTAAGTCGACCCTGGTCAAGACGATCGCGGGTGTCCACCCCATCGATGAGGGCGTCATCGAGTGGGAGGGCAAGCCGGTCAGCATCACCAAGCCGCACGACGCCCAGGGACTCGGCGTCGCGACGGTCTACCAGGACCTCGCGCTCTGCGACAACCTCGACGTGGTGGGCAACCTCTACCTCGGCCGCGAGCTGCTGCACCGGGGCGTCATCGACGAGGTGACGATGGAGAAGAACGCCCGCGAGCTGCTGTCCACGCTCTCCATCCGCATCCCGAGCGTGCGCATCCCGATCGCGAGCCTCTCCGGCGGTCAGCGTCAGGTCGTCGCCATCGCCCGCGCCCTGATCGGCGACCCGAAGGTCGTCATCCTCGACGAGCCCACCGCCGCCCTCGGCGTCGAGCAGACCGCTCAGGTCCTCGACCTGGTCGAGCGGCTGCGCGAGCGCGACCTCGGCGTCATCCTCATCAGCCACAACATGGCCGACGTCAAGGCGGTCGCGGACACCGTCGCCGTTCTGCGCCTGGGCAAGAACAACGGCTCCTTCTCCGTGAAGGACACCAGCCACGAAGAGATCATCGCCGCGATCACGGGTGCCACGGACAACGCCGTGACCCGTCGTGCGGGGCGGCGCACCGCGGAGGCGGCACAGTGAGCGACACCTCGAAGACCGTGAAGAGCGATTCCCCGGAGCCGGAGAAGGCCACGACGGCCACGAAGGCCGGCAAGACCGAAGGCGTGGTCGAGAAGCAGGCCACCGTGGCGCCCGCCGACGACCCCACGGCCGCGCCGGTCGCCGTCGTCGACCCGCGTCTGCTGGTCCGCGAAGAGGGCCTCAAGGGCTACGTCACCGAGTTCAAGCGCAAGGTGAAGGGCGGCGAGCTGGGCTCGCTGCCGGTGGTCATCGGCCTGATCGTCATCTGGACGATCTTCCAGCTGCAGAACGACCGCTTCCTGAGCGCCGACAACCTCTCGAACATCAGCTACTACCTGTCGGCCACCGGCATGCTCGCCATCGGCCTGGTGTTCGTCCTGCTGCTCGGCGAGATCGACCTGTCCGTCGGTTCGGTCAGCGGTCTGGCCTCCACCCTGTTCGCCGTGTTCGTGGTGAACCAGGGCATGAACGCCTGGTTGTCGCTGCTCCTGGCGATCCTCACCGGTATTGCCATCGGCGCGCTGCACGGCTGGTTCTTCGCCAAGATCGGCGTACCCGCGTTCGTCGTCACCCTGGCCGGCTTCCTCGGCTGGAACGGTCTGATGCTGTGGCTGCTGGGCGACAGCGGCACGATCAACATCCCGTCCGACTCGGGCCCGGTCCACCTGCTCGGCCAGAGCTCCTTCTTCATGGACCAGGCCATCATCGGCGCCTACCTGCTGGCCGGCCTCGCCGTCGTGCTCTCCCTCGTCGGCAACTTCAACGAGCAGCGCCGCCGCCGGGCCGCGGGCGTTCCGTTCCGGCCGACCAGCGAGATCCTGCTGCGCGTCGGTGCCCTCGCCGTCGCGTCCTTCGTCGCCGCCGCCGTGCTCAACGACTCGGCCGGTGTCTCCAACGCGCTGGTGATCTTCCTGGCGGCGCTCGTGATCGTCGACTTCGTCCTGCGGCGTACGACGTACGGCCGCCAGGTGTTCGCGGTCGGTGGCGGTATCGAGGCGGCCCGCCGTGCCGGTATCAACGTGCCGATGGTCCGCATCACCGTGTTCGCCATCTCCGGTGGCTTCGCGGCGGTCGGCGGTATGTTCTTCGCCGGTCAGACCGCGAGCGCGACGCTCAGCGCCGGTGGCGGCAACACCCTGATGCTCGCCATCGCGGCGGCCGTCATCGGTGGCACCAGCCTCTTCGGCGGCCGCGGTACCGTCTGGTCCGCCCTCCTGGGCATGCTGGTCATCCAGTCCATCCAGACCGGCCTGGACCTGCTGAACATGAACACCTCGATCCAGTACATGATCACCGGTGGTGTTCTGCTCGGTGCGGTGGTCATCGACTCCGTCTCCCGCAAGAGCCAGAAGGCCGCCGGCCGGGGTTAGCGGTTCGCGGTGGCGCCGTTCGGGGTGCGGTGCGTCTGCGGGTGACCCGCCGTCGTGGCTGGTCGCGCCCACGCGGCGGAGCCGCATATCGATACAGCCCCGCGCCCCTAGAGGCTCGTTGCGGTCCCCTTCTTTGCCCGGTACCCGCGCGGTACCGGGCAAAGGCGTGTCATAGGGGAGGCCCATCCTGGGTACCGCCGTTGCGTGATGGATCACGTACGGGCCCGGCGCTGGGCGCTGGGGCGGAACATTAGACTCGATGCGCCCGGAAACAGCTCGATCAGCTCTACTGCAAGGAGGCACGGGTGCCGCTGCTGACCCGCATCAGGGGACCGCGCGATCTGGACCGGCTCAGCCTGGAGGAGCTGGACCAGCTGGCAGGGGAGATCCGGAGCTTCCTGGTCGACGCCGTCTCCAAGACCGGCGGCCACCTCGGCCCCAACCTCGGTGTGGTCGAGCTCACCATCGCCCTGCACCGCGTCTTCGAGTCGCCGAAGGACAAGGTGCTGTGGGACACGGGCCACCAGTCCTACGTGCACAAGCTGCTCACCGGGCGGCAGGACTTCGCCAAGCTGAAGATGAAGGGCGGCCTGTCCGGCTACCCCTCGCAGGCCGAGTCCGAGCACGACGTCATCGAGAACAGCCACGCCTCCACGGTGCTCGGCTGGGCCGACGGCATCGCCAAGGCCAACCAGCTCCTCGAACGCGACAGCCATGTCGTCGCCGTGATCGGTGACGGGGCGCTGACCGGCGGTATGGCCTGGGAGGCGCTGAACAACATCGCCGAGGCCAAGGACCGCCCGCTCGTCATCGTCGTCAACGACAACGAGCGGTCGTACGCCCCGACCATCGGCGGTCTCGCCAACCACCTGGCGACGCTGCGCACGACCGACGGCTACGAGCGCTTCCTGACCCGGACGAAGGAGATCCTCGACCGCACGCCGGTCGTCGGAAAGCCGCTGTACGAGACCCTGCACGGCGCCAAGAAGGGCCTCAAGGACTTCATCGCGCCGCAGGGGATGTTCGAGGACCTCGGGCTGAAGTACGTCGGACCGATCGACGGGCACGACATCGAGGCCCTGGAGTCGGCGCTGGCCCGCGCCAAGCGGTTCGGCGGGCCCGTCATCGTGCACTGCCTCACCGAGAAGGGCCGCGGCTACCAGCCCGCCCTCCAGGACGAGGCCGACCGCTTCCACGCCGTCGGCAAGATCCACCCGGACACCGGTCTGCCGATCTCCAGCTCCGGCGCCGACTGGACCTCCGTCTTCGGCGACGAGATGGTCAAGCTCGGCGAGGAGCGCAAGGACATCGTCGCCATCACCGCGGCCATGCTCCAGCCCGTCGGACTCGACAAGTTCGCCAAGGCCTTCCCCGAGCGGGTCTACGACGTCGGCATCGCCGAGCAGCACGGCGCCGTCTCCGCGGCGGGTCTCGCGCACGCGGGCGTGCACCCCGTCTTCGCCGTGTACGCCACCTTCCTCAACCGCGCCTTCGACCAGGTCCTGATGGACGTCGCCCTCCACAAGTGCGGAGTGACGTTCGTCCTGGACCGGGCCGGCATCACCGGCACCGACGGCGCCTCCCACAACGGCATGTGGGACATGTCGATCCTCCAGGTCGTGCCGGGGCTCAGGCTGGCCGCGCCGCGTGACGCCGACCAGGTGCGCGCACAGCTCCGCGAGGCCGTGGAGGTCGACGACGCGCCGACCGTCGTCCGCTTCTCCAAGGGCGCCGTCGGCCCCGCCGTACCCGCCGTGGGACGCGTCGGCGGGATGGACGTGCTGCGTGAGCCGGGGACGGACCGACCCGACGTGCTGCTCGTCTCCGTGGGCGCCCTGGCGCCGATGTGCCTGGAGATCGCGGGTCTGCTCGACCAGCAGGGCATCTCCACCACCGTCGTCGACCCGCGCTGGGTCAAGCCCGTCGACGAGGCCATGGCCCCGCTCGCCGAGCGGCACCGTGTCGTCGTCACCGTCGAGGACAACTCCCGCGTCGGCGGCGTCGGCTCCGCGATCGCCCAGACCCTGCGCGACGCCGGCGTCGACATCCCGCTGCGCGACTTCGGCATCCCGCCGCGCTTCCTCGACCACGCCTCCCGCGCCGAGGTCATGGCCGAGATCGGCCTCACCGCCCCCGACATCGCCCGCCAGGTCACCGGCCTGGTCTCCAAGCTGGACGGGCGGTTCGCCGGCACGGCGGCGGAGGTCGACTCCGTGGAGCCCGCCCGCGACTGACATGCCCGACCGGGCCGGTTGTGCCACCGTGAGGAGTGGCGCAACCGGCCTTTTTGCGTGAGACAAGCCCGCGCCGGGGCATACGCACTACGCCCCCTCTCGATCATGTCGAGGACGACGCAGCGTGGGAGGTAAGCCCGTGAGCAGCACTCTCTTCCGGACGAAGAAGGTCGAACAGTCCATCCTCGATACCGAGGAACCCGAGCACGCGCTCAAGAAAACCTTGTCCGCACTCGATCTGACCGTCTTCGGCGTCGGTGTCATCATCGGCACCGGCATCTTCGTCCTCACCGGCACGGTGGCCAAGAACAACGCCGGTCCCGCCGTCGCACTGGCCTTCGTGGTGTCCGGTGTCGTCTGCGCGCTCGCCGCGCTCTGCTACGCCGAGTTCGCCTCCACCGTCCCGGTGGCGGGCTCCGCGTACACGTTCTCGTACGCCTCCCTCGGGGAACTGCCCGCCTGGATCATCGGCTGGGACCTGGTCCTGGAGTTCGCGCTGGGCACGGCGGTGGTCGCCGTCGGCTGGTCCGGCTACATCCATTCGCTCATGGACAACGCGGGCTGGCAGCTGCCCGCCGCGCTGGGCAGCCGGGAGGGCGCCGACGGCTTCGGCTTCGACATCCTCGCCGCCGCGCTGGTCCTCATCCTCACCTGCATCCTCGTGATCGGGATGAAGCTGTCCGCGCGGGTCACCTCGGTCGTCGTCGCCATCAAGGTCACGGTCGTCCTCGTGGTGATCATCGCGGGCGCCTTCTTCATCAAGGCCGCCAACTACGACCCGTTCGTCCCGAAGGCGCAGACCGTGGAGGCCGGCAGCAGCCTCGACGCCCCGCTGATCCAGCTCATGTTCGGCTGGGCGCCCTCCAACTTCGGTGTGATGGGCATCTTCACCGCCGCCTCGGTCGTCTTCTTCGCCTTCATCGGCTTCGACGTGGTGGCCACGGCCGCCGAGGAGACCAGGAACCCGCAGCGGGACATGCCGCGCGGCATCCTCGGTTCCCTTTTCATCTGCACCGCCCTCTACGTCCTGGTGTCGATCGTCGTGACCGGCATGCAGCACTACAGCCGGCTGTCCGTGGACGCCCCGCTCGCCGACGCCTTCAAGGCCACCGGGCACCCCTGGTACGCGGGCTTCATCAGCTTCGGCGCCGCGGTCGGTCTGACCACGGTCTGCATGATCCTGCTCCTGGGCCAGACCCGCGTCTTCTTCGCGATGAGCCGCGACGGACTGCTGCCCCGCTTCTTCTCCCACGTCCACCCGCGGTTCAGGACCCCGCACCGGCCGACCATCCTGCTCGGTGTGGTCATCGCGATCCTCGCCGGTTTCACGCCCCTGACCGAACTCGCCGCCCTGGTCAACATCGGCACACTGTTCGCCTTCGTCGTCGTGGCCATCGGCGTGATCATCCTCCGGAAGACCCGCCCCGACCTGCACCGGGCCTTCCGCACCCCGTGGGTGCCGGTCATCCCGATCCTGTCGGTGGCCGCCTCCCTGTGGCTGATGATCAACCTGCCGGCCGAAACCTGGGTCCGCTTCGGCATCTGGATGGCGGCCGGCTTCGTCGTCTACTTCCTCTACGGTCGCTCCCACAGCCGTCTGGGCCGCCACCACGAGACCACGGTCGAACAGGTGGTCAAGGGCGAACCCGGCGTGGACTGACCGACGCCCTTCCCGGCCTCCGGCCCTGTACGTCCTGCTTACGCAGGGGTGCGGGGCCGGACGTGCGTGGACGGTGGGTCGCCCGGCGAGCTGCCCTTCCGGCCTCTGAACGCCGCCCTCAACCCCGTACCGTCCGTGGGCCCGTGACCTCCGCGCCCAGCTCCGTCACCCGGCGGCGCAGTTCGCGGTCGGCCGTGACGACGAGGCGGGGGCGGTCGGCGGCCCGGGCGACCAGGCCGACGATGTGGTCGTCGCCGCTGCCGGGTGCCGACTCCACCCGTACGCCGGGCACCGGCTCCACCCCGCGGGCGGCGCCCTCGACGACGAGGACGATGTCCACGGGCCCGGAGTGCCCCGGGAGCCCGTCCGCGGCCAGCCGGTCGCGCAGCCGCCGCGCGGCGCCCCGCCGGTCGCGCCACCAGCCGTCGGGCACCGACCCGACGACGTTCGCGGCGTCGACGATCACCAGCAGCGGGGTGTTGTGGTCCATGGGCCCCAGGGTCGCACGGACAGGGCGCCGGGTGTGCCCCGCGCGAAGTCGCCGCAGGGGGGGCCGACATACAGTGAGCGGGTGAACGGCGAATGGCTCATACGAGGCCGCGACGGGCGGCTCAGTGTCTACCTGACGTCGGACGACACCGTCCTGTGCCGGGCGGAGCGCACCCGGGGCGGCCCCTGGGACCCGCCGCGCACGGTCGGCGGCGACCAGAAGGTGCAGCCGGGCGTCGCGGTCGGCCAGGGCTCCGACGGCTATGCCCATCTGGCCGCCTGGCGGCCGACCGCGGCGGGGGAGGCGGTGCTGATGCACTCCACTCACTTCCGGCCCCTGCTCGCCGCCCTGGACTGGTCCCCGTGCGGTCACGGTCACCCCAACAAGAAGGGCGACCGCACGGGCACACCCGCCGTGGCCGTGGACGCCCAGGGGCGGGCGCATGTCTTCGTGCGCAACATCGGCACCGGGATCAGCATGGTCGCCCAGAAGGAGAAGGGCGGCTGGGACCCGTGGCGCGACCTCAAGGGGCAGGGCGTCCAGGGGCCGCCGGTCGCGGTGACGGGGGAGTCCGGGTGCGTCGAGGCGTACGCGGCCGTGTCCGGGGCGATCCTGTACTGGCGTCAGGCGCAGCCGGGCACCATTCCGGTGCGGGAGGAACCCCTGGAGGCGCCGGTCCGCCCGGGCACCCTGCGGGCCCTCGCCACCTCTGCCGAGCACACCACGCTCTTCTTCACCGACGACGACTCCGGTGACCTGTGCGCCTGGCGCCCCGGCGGCAAGCCCGTCCCGCTGCTCCCCGCGGCCGGGCCCGGCCCGATCGCCGCCGTGCGCTGTGAACTCGACGGCCACGACTGCACGTTGCTCGCCCAGCGCTCCGCGAGCGGCCGTGTCGCCTTCGCCGCGTACCCCACCGAGGAGGAGACGGCCGGCGCCTGGTGGACCGAGTCCGGCCCCCAACTCCCGGACGACGCCCGGGTGGCGCTCACCAAGGACCACGAGGACCGCGTGGTCGCGGCCACCCTCTCCCCGTCGACCGGCCGCCTCCTCGTCACCCGCCGCAAGGACGAGCCGGGGCTGGCGCTGAAGGCGTGGCAGGAGGTGTGAGGCGGCGCGGGCGCCGTGTGCTCACGCCATCCGCAGGATCCACTGCCAGCCACCCATTCCCACGGTGACCGGCGCCCCGATCCCCGTGTCCGTCCCGGGCTGGAAGAGCAGGGCGCTGTCGGTGCCCGCGTTCGTCGTCGCCCACAGGTCGGCTCGGCCGTCCCGGTCGAGGTCGCCCGCGGTCAGCAGCGGCCGGTCGGCGGCCGACCAGGTGCCGCCCGCCACCGCCCGGCGCGTGCCGAGCGTTCCCGTCCCGGTGTTCGGGTGGAGCCACAGGGTCCCGGTGGCACGGTCGCGGGCCCACAGATCGGGGGAGCCGTCCCCGTCGGTGTCGCCGGGGGCGAGGACGTCCAGGCCGGTCCAGTCGCCGGCGCTCAGCCGCACGGGCGCGGCGGTCGACAGGGCGGGCGCGGAGGCGGCCGGGTCGCCGGGGTACAGCCACAGGCCGCCGGCGTCACGGACGACGAGATCGAGCGTCCCGTCGCGGTTCAGGTCGCCGGCGCTGAGCACGGCGGTGGCCGCGGTCCAGCCGGCGGGCCGTCCGCCCATGGCGAGGCGGGTGCCGAGCGCGCCGCTGCCGGTGTTGGGATAGACCCACAGCCGGTCACCGAGGCGGACGACCAGGTCCTCCCGTCCGTCGCCGGTCCAGTCGCCCCGGTGGGTGACCAGGGCGTCGGTCCAGCCGCCGGTACCGATCTGCCGGTGAGGGACGGCGACCAGGCCGTCGCCGAGCCCGGAGTACAGCCGCAGGTTGCCCTCGTTCTGCACAGCCACCAGGTCGGGCCGACCGTCGTTCGTGAGATCGCCCGGCACGCCGGAGCCGGGGCGCGGCTCGGGGTACGCGGCGCCGCGCAGCAGCCGGTGGTCGGACAGGCCGGGGTCAACGACGTCGCCACGGACGCCGTAGAAGTCGCCGGCGGTGACGAAGACGTGGTCGAACTTCTTGGGCGTGCCGGAGATGTCCGCGGTCGGCTCCCCGGAACGGCACTCGCCGCTGCCCGCGGTCAGGCAGGCGTCGGTGAACCAGTCCTTGTCGTTCTCGTCGACCTCGGCGAACCGTCCGGTGCCGGGCAGCCCGGTGCGGACCGGGTCCAGGGCCGGGTAGTCGGGGGCGGCGTTGAAGTCGCCGCCCAGGACGACCGGCAGCCCGAGGGCCCAGCGGTCGATGTGGGCGAGGGCCTCGGCGGAGCCGTTGTCGGGCTGGATGTACTGGGCGAGGTGGGTGGTGCAGGCCAGGGTCGGCCGGCCGTCGACGGGGCCCTTCGCGCACAGCACGGAACGGGGTTCCTCGCCGTCCGGGACGGTCAGGTTGGCGACGTACCGCTCGACCGAGTCCGTCTTGACCAGCACGCCGAGTCCGAAGCGGGTGCTGCCGTCCGCCGCCCACTTCGCGCAGCCGCTCGCCGAGGCCGGGCTGGTCCACACCGCGCTGTACCCGGGCAACGCGTCCCGCAGCGCGGTCCACTGACCGAGGCACAGTTCCTGGAGCATGACGGCGTCGGCGTCCCAGGCCTCGATCTGCTCGACCATCCGCTGCGTCCAGGTGGCGGTGTCCAGGTCGCTCTGGCAGACGTGGTAGGCGCCGCACACGTTGTACGTGAGTGAGCGGACGGTGGGTGCCGTGGCCGGATCCAGTTCGTCGGCATGCGCGGTTGTGGGCAGCAACAGGGCCGCACAGAGGGCGAGTCCTGTGCCGATCCATGTCAACAAGCCGCTGTACAGCCGCTTTTGTCCGCCCATGATGGCGTCTCCCGGAAGATTCGTAAGGGATTTGTAAAAGTAAAACGAACGCATAATATGCGCCCATGTTCAGGAAGATCACGGGGCGAGCGTGGCTCGCGGCCCTGCTCGCCGCGCTCCTGTGCAGAACACGGTGGCCGACCACCACCTCCGACGGCGACGAAGCGGCACGGCCCGTGGCCGACACGGTGCAGGCGGGGCGGGCGGCTGTCCGCTGCCCAGCAGTTCCCGACCGACCGTCCCCAGCCGTCCGCACTCCTGGGGCAAGGCGTCCGGCCGCCGGTGGAGCGGAAGGCCGGCGACGCGGCCCTGATCGTCCCGGAGTCCTGGACCGACAAGTCCGACGAAGGAGCCCTACTTGAGAGCACGCACCTGGCTCGCCGCGGTCCTGGCGATCGCGGTTGCCGCCCTGCCCACCACCGCGAGCGCGGAGGACGCGCCGCTGGTCACCACCGGCCCCGTCTTCAACAACCCGACCGGCGACATCACCGCACAAAACGCCATCCTCTCGAAGGTGGGCAGGCTGGTCCAGGGAGCCACCGCGGGGTCCGAGATCAAGCTGTCGCTCTTCCTCATGCACTCGCAGTGGCTGGCCGGCGAGCTGATCGAGGCCGCCGACCGGGGCGTGTCGGTCCAGATCGTCCTCGACTCCCGCACCACCAGCGCGGCGTACACCACGCTGGTGAACGCGCTCGGCACCGACACGGGCGCCTCCTCGTGGGTGGTCACCTGCCCGAGCGGCAAGGCCTGCCTGTCGAAGGCGTCGGACATGGTCAACCACAACAAGTTCTTCCTGTTCAGCGAGACGACCGGCAGTGAGTCCGGCGGCACCCCGGTGCAGGACGTCGTCGTCCAGTCCTCCGCCAACATGAGGGACTGGGACACCAAGGACGCCTGGAACGACGCGATGGTCGTCGTCGGCAACAGCACCCTCCACCAGGCCTACACCGACTACTTCGAGGACCTGAAGGCCGCGAGCAGCCCAACGACCCCGCCGGTCACCGACTACCCGGCCGACACCCAGGCCGGCGTCGCCAAGCTGTACCTCTTCCCCCGGCAGACCACCGACCCGATCGTCAACATCCTCAACACCGTGGACGACCCGGTCGGCACCCACGCGGTCTGCCACGGCAACTCCACCGGATACGGCACCACCGACGGCCGTACCGTGATCCGCGTCGCCATGCACCAGATCACCCGGCTCGCGGTCGCCGAGAAGCTGTGGGAGCTGGACAACGCCGGCTGCTACGTCGACATCGTGTACAGCCTGCTCGACGAGATGTACTCGGGTGAGGTCGTCGAGCAGCTCAAGGCCCCGACCGCTTACGGCGGCATCGCGCTGCACCGGCTGAACGACGAGGTCGACGGCACGTCCAGCCACACCAAGTACCTTCTGGTGGAGGGGACGTACAAGGGTGTCACCGACCAGAAGATCGTGTGGACCGGCAGCCACACCTACACCAAGAGCGCCCTGGTCGGCAACGACGAGGCCCTGCTGAAGTACCACGACTCCACCGTGCACGACGCCTACCGCCTCAACTTCTGGCACCAGCGCGCCGAAGCGGACGTGATCCAGTGAGATCCCCCTTCCGTACGGCGGCCGTGGCGGCCGCATCCCTCGTGGCCCTCTGCGCCACCCCGAGATTGTGCTCATCTCGTGAGGGGTGATCACATGGCCTCCACGACACAGAACGTCATCACAGGGAAAGCGAGTACGCCCATGGCAGTGGGACGCAGAGTGTTCCTCGGGGCCTTCACCGCAGGCGCGGTCACCGTCGCCGCCGGCGCCGAGGCGGCAGCAGCCGACGATGAGTACACGCAGTACACCGCACCGGCCAAGTTCTACGGGGACTCGCCGACGGCGTACGTCGTCGCCATCAACTACAAGGCCACGTCCGGCGACAAGGCGGCGCTGAACGTGACGTCGGACAACCCGGCCTCGTCCGCGATGTACATCAGCGGCAAGGAACAGGCCGCGCGGGGCACGCTGAAGATTGCCCACGTGGGGTACGCCGACGGCTCGGACAGCGGGGCCTCCGGCCTCTCGATCGACCTCCAGACTCCGGGGACCGCCGCACAGGGCATCTACGTCACCGCGACCCAGGGCCCGACCAAGGGCGCCCTGCTCGTCCTGCGCAACAACGCGGGCCTGGAGGACTTCGTGGTCAAGGGCACCGGCCTGATCGGCGTCGGCATCGACCGTGGCGGCACGGTGCGCGGCCAGGTCCACGTGGTCCAGCGCACCGAGAACCCCGCGCTCGTCGTCCAGGGCGTGACGCACATCGCCGACGTCGCCACGGCCCCGACCGAGCTGAAGCATCCTTCGCTCGGTGGTGGCGTCCTCTACGCGGAGAACGGCGAGCTGAAGTGGCTCAGCTCCAAGGGCGGCACGCCCACCACACTGGCCTGACAGGGAGGGACAAGGTGCAACTGACCCCCGAGGAACTCATCTCCGAGTTCCACGACGCCGTCATGGAGCTGTACTTCGCCCGTAAGCGCATCGCCGTCCTGGAGGCGGAGAACGCCGACCTGAAGGCCCGGCTCGCCGCGGCCGAACAGGACGCCACGAGCGCATGACAGAGGGCCTCCGCCGGACGGCGGAGGCCCTCTTCAGATCCGTACGACGACTACGCCGGAACCGACGCCACGCCCGGAGCCAGGAACTTCTTGCCGTTCACCCGCTCCGACACACCCTCGCGGTCCAGGTACGGCGTGATGCCGCCCAGGTGGAAGGGCCAGCCGGCACCGGTGATCAGGCAGAGGTCGATGTCCTGGGCCTCGGCGACGACGCCCTCGTCGAGCATCAGGCCGATCTCCTGCGCGACCGCGTCCAGGACACGGGCGCGGACCTGCTCCTCCGTCAGGACGGTGTCGCCCTGCTTCAGCAGCGCGGCGACCTCCGGGTCCAGCTCGGGCTTGCCGCTGTCGTAGACGTAGAAGCCGCGCTTGCCCGCCTCGACGACCGCCTTGAGGTTCGGGGAGACCGTGAAGCGGTCCGGGAACGCCCGGTTGAGCGTCTCGGAGACGTGCAGGCCGATGGCCGGGCCGACCAGCTCCAGCAGGACGAGAGGAGACATCGGCAGGCCCAGCGGCTCCACCGCCTTCTCCGCCACCTCGACCGGGGTGCCCTCGTCGATGACGTTCTGGACCTCGCCCATGAAGCGGGTCAGGATCCGGTTCACGACGAACGCCGGGGCGTCCTTCACCAGAACCGCCGTCTTCTTCAGCTTCTTGGCGACGCCGAACGCCGTGGCCAGCGAGGCGTCGTCGGTCTTCTCGCCGCGGACGATCTCGAGGAGCGGCAGGACGGCGACCGGGTTGAAGAAGTGGAAGCCCACGACCCGCTCGGGGTTCTTCAGCTTCGACGCCATCTCGGTGACCGAGAGGGACGAGGTGTTGGTGGCGAGGATCGCGTGCGCCGGGGCGACCGCCTCGACCTCCGCGAACACCTGCTGCTTGACGCCGATCTCCTCGAACACGGCCTCGATGATGAAGTCCGCGTCGGAGAAGCCCTCGGCCTTGTCCAGGACACCGCTCACCAGCGCCTTGAGGCGGTTGGCCTTGTCCTGGTTGATCCGGCCCTTGCCGAGCAGCTTGTCGATCTCGGCGTGGACGTAGCCCACACCCTTGTCGACGCGCTCCTGGTCGATGTCGGTCAGCACGACCGGCACCTCCAGGCGGCGCAGGAACAGCAGCGCGAGCTGGGAGGCCATCAGACCGGCGCCGACGACACCGACCTTGGTGACCGGACGGGCCAGCGACTTGTCCGGGGCGCCCGCCGGGCGCTTGCCGCGCTTCTGCACCAGGTTGAACGCGTAGATGCCCGCGCGCAGTTCACCGCCCATGATCAGGTCGGCGAGCGCCTTGTCCTCGGCGTCGTAGCCCTGCTGCAGGTCGCCGTTCTTGGCGGCGGCGATGATGTCCAGCGCGCGGTACGCGGCCGGGGCCGCGCCGTGCACCTTGCCGTCCGCGATGAAGCGGCCCTTGGCGACGGCCTGGTCCCAGGCCTCGCCGCGGTCGATCACCGGGCGCTCGACCTCGATCTCGCCCTTGAGGACGTGCGCCGTCCACAGCAGCGACTGCTCCAGGAAGTCCGCGCCCTCGAAGAGGGCGTCGGCGATGCCGAGGTCGAAGACCTGCTGGCCCTTGAGCTGCTTGTTCTGGTTGAGCGAGTTCTCGATGATGACCGAGACGGCCTTGTCCGCGCCGATCAGGTTCGGCAGCAGGGTGCAGCCGCCCCAGCCGGGGACGAGACCGAGGAACACCTCGGGGAGCGAGAAGGCCGGGAGCGCCTTGGAGACGGTCCGGTACGTGCAGTGCAGACCGACCTCGACACCGCCGCCCATGGCTGCGCCGTTGTAGTACGCGAAGGTCGGGACCGCGAGGCCCGCGAGGCGCTTGAAGACCTCGTGGCCGCCCTTGCCGATGGCGAGCGCGTGGTCGTACTCCTTCAGCAGCTCGACGCCCTTGAGGTCGGCGCCGACCGCGAAGATGAACGGCTTGCCGGTGACGCCGGCACCGACGATCTCGCCGGCCGCGGCCTCCGCCTCGACCTGGTCGATGGCGGTGTTGAGGTTCGCGAGGGAGGCCGGGCCGAAGGTGGTCGGCTTGGTGTGGTCGAAGCCGTTGTCCAGCGTGATCAGGGCGAAGCGCCCGGCGCCGAACGGCAGGTCCAGGTGGCGTACGTGCGCGGACGTGACGACCTCGTCGGGGAACAGCTCGGCCGCGCCCTTCAGGAGCTCAGCGGTGGTGCTCACTTGTTGCCTCCGTCGAAGTGCGGGTTCTCCCAGATGACCGTCGCGCCCATGCCGAAGCCGACGCACATGGTGGTCAGGCCGTAGCGGACCTGCGGCTGCTCCTCGAACTGGCGGGCCAGCTGCGTCATCAGACGGACGCCGGAGGAGGCCAGCGGGTGACCGAAGGCGATGGCGCCGCCGTACTGGTTGACGCGCTCGTCGTCGTCGGCGATGCCGTAGTGGTCGAGGAAGGCCAGGACCTGGACGGCGAAGGCCTCGTTGATCTCGAACAGACCGATGTCGGAGATGGACAGACCCGCCTGGGCGAGCGCCTTCTCCGTGGCCGGGATCGGGCCGTAGCCCATGACCTCCGGCTCGACGCCCGCGAAGGCGTAGCTGACGAGGCGCATCTTCACCGGCAGGTTGTTCTCGCGGGCGAAGTCCTCGGAGGCGATGAGGGAGGCGGTGGCACCGTCGTTCAGACCGGCCGCGTTACCGGCGGTGACCCGGCCGTGGACACGGAACGGGGTCTTGAGACCGGAGAGGTTCTCCAGGGTCGTGCCCGGGCGCATCGGCTCATCGGCGGTGACCAGGCCCCAGCCCGTCTCGCCGCCCTCGGGGTTGGTCCGGCGCACCGAGATCGGCACCAGGTCGGCCTGGATCTTGCCGTTGGCGTACGCCTTGGCGGCCTTCTCCTGGGAGCGCACCGCGTACTCGTCCGCGCGCAGCTTGGTGATCTGCGGGTAGCGGTCGTGCAGGTTCTCCGCGGTCATGCCCATGAACAGGGCGGACTCGTCGACGAGCTTCTCGCTGACGAACCGCGGGTTCGGGTCCACGCCCTCGCCCATGGGGTGGCGGCCCATGTGCTCGACACCGCCCGCGACGGCGATGTCGTACGCGCCGAAGGCGACGGAGCCGGCGACCGTGGTGACGGCGGTCAGGGCACCGGCGCACATGCGGTCGATGGAGTAACCGGGCACCGACTGCGGCAGACCGGCGAGGATGCCGGCCGTGCGGCCGATGGTCAGACCCTGGTCGCCGATCTGCGTGGTCGCGGCGATGGCGACCTCGTCGATCTTCTTCGGGTCGAGGCCGGGGTTGCGGCGCAGCAGCTCCCGGATCGCCTTCACGACAAGGTCGTCGGCGCGGGTCTCGTGGTAGATGCCCTTCGGGCCCGCCTTGCCGAACGGGGTACGGACGCCGTCGACGAAGACGACGTCCCTGACGGTACGAGGCACGATGGCTCTCCTCCAGAGGTGCGGGATGGCACTGCTGCGACACGCAAGCGCTGAGCGCGCGCTCAGGACCCATGCTACTTATGGGTAACGTAGCTGCACAGCCCTACCCGGGGGAGCGGCGAATGTCACACGTTCGGCGGAGCCGTCGACCCCCGGGGCGTCAGCACCGGTGTCGGTACCGGATGCGAACCCGGTCCCTCGCCCGTGATCACCCCGAACAGCGTCCGTGCCGCCTCCGCGCCGAAGCCGAACACGTCGTGACTCATCGCGGACAGCGTCGGATGCGTCAGCCGGCACAGCTGGGAGTCGTCCCAGGCGAGCAGGGAGACGTCCCGCGGCACGCTCAGCCCCATCTCGGCCGCCACCGCCAACCCCGCCACCGCCATGATGTCGTTGTCGTAAACGATTGCCGTGGGCCGGTCGGACGCGGCCGCGGTCAGCATGGACCGGGTCGCCCGCGCCCCTGCCTCCCCGGAGTAGTCCGTGGCGACCTGCCACGCACCGGCCAGCCCCAGACTCCGCGCCGCCGCGTCGAACGCGGCCGTCCGCATCACCGTGTGCCCGAGCGCGGCCGCACCCCCGACCCGGGCGATCCGGCGGTGCCCCAGCGCCGCCAGATACCGCACGGCCTCCGTCACCGCCGTCGCGTCGTCGGTCCACACGGACGTCAGACTCCCGGTCAGCGAGGGGTGCCCCACGGCCACCACCGGCATCCCGAGCCGCTCCGCCGCGGCCACGCGGGGATCGTCCGCCCGGAAGTCCACCAGGATCGACCCGCCGATCTGCCGCCCCCGCCACCACGACTCCTGGAGCCCGACCTCCTCGTCCAGGTTCCGCACCAGCCGCAGCAGCAGCGAGCAGGAGTGCTCGGTCAGCACGCTCTCCACCCCGGAGACGAACTCCATGTAGAACGGCTCGAGCCCCAGCATCCGCGCCGGCCGGCAGATCGCGAGCCCCACCACGTCCACGCGCGAGCTCGACAGTGACCGTGCGGTGAGGTTCGGTTCCCAGCCCAGCTCTCGCGCCGCCGCGAAGATGCGGTCCCGGGTCGCCTCCGCCAGCCCCGGCTTGTGGTTGAAGGCGAGCGAGACGGCACCCTTGGACACGCCGGCGCGCGCGGCGACGTCCTTGATGGTGACGCGAGGTGACGGGGACGCTGTCATCGAGCGGGCTCCTGGCAGTACAACGCTGAACGGGCGGCGGCGGCATCCGGAGTCTCCCAGCCCTCGACCCCGATGGTGACCCGTTCTCCGGGGAGCAGCGTCACGAGCCCCCGATCGGCCCGCGCCCGCGGATCCAGCCGGTCGGCCTGCAGGAGCAGATCCCGTACGAGAGTGCGGGCGCTCACCTCGATGCCTCCCGGTACGACCGCCACCTCGAACTCCGGCCTCGGATACGGGACGTCCCGGTCCGGCACGGGAAAGTGCACGGCCCGCAGCCTTCCCCCGCTCTCGGCTCCGCCCCCGCTCTCGGCTCCGCTCGAGCGGGGGGACCCCCATGAGCGGGAGGGGTCCCCATGCGCGGGGGACCCCCACGCGTCGGCCACCAGGAACTCCTTCGCGCCGGCCGGCTCCAGCTCCGCCGGCACCCGCACCTCGGCCACCGCCCGCGCGCCCGCGAGGAGGGGGACGTCCACCGCACCGATCAGCTCCCCCTCGACGGACATCCGTCGCAGCGACAGCGTGCCCGTCCACCGCTCACGGGCCTGGTTGACGGCCGCCACCACCAGTCCCGTCTCCCCCTGTCGCACCGTGAGCAGCCGATCCGCGTACAGCCGCCGCAGCTCGTGGTAGAGCGGCTTCTCCCGCCCGTCCCCGTCGATCGCCGCCCAGGACGTCACCGGCCAGCAGTCGTTGAGCTGCCAGACGACCGTGCCGGCGCACACCGGCCAGTGCGACCGCCAGTGTTCGATCCCCGCGGCCACCGCACGGGCCTGGTTGACCTGCGTGAGGTAGTGCCAGCGGTCGAAGTCCCCCTCGGGGAAGGGGAAGTGCCGCTCCAGCCCCCGCCGCAGCTTGCCGTTGCCGTCCTCCGCCTTCTGGTGGTGCAGCATGCCGGGGGAGTCCGCCGTGAGCTCCTCGCCCGGCAGTGCCCTCCGCAGCGTGGCGTACGCGGGCGGCGCCTGCCATCCGAACTCGGCCACGAACCGCGGCACATGAAGCCGGTAGTCGGCGTAGTCCTCCCGGTTCCACACCTCCCACGAGTGGTGCGTCCCGTGTGCCGGATCGTTCGGATGACGCCGCCACGACCCCGACCAGGGGCTGCCCGCCGTGTACGGCCGCGTCGGGTCCAGCTCGCCCACCACCCGGGGCAGCAGACCCAGGTAGTACCCCTCGCCCCAGGAGTCCCCGCCGAGCCGCTCCTCCCATCCCCAGTCCCGGAACCCCCACAGGTTCTCGTTGTTCCCGTTCCACAGCACCAGCGAGGGATGCGGCATCAGCCGTACGACGTTCTCCCGGGCCTCCGCCTCCACCTCGCCCCGCAGCGGCTGCTCCTCGGGGTAGGCCGCGCACGCGAACGGGAAGTCCTGCCACACCAGCAGGCCCAGCTCGTCGCAGGCGTCGTAGAAGTCCTCGCTCTCGTAGATCCCGCCACCCCAGATCCGGACCAGGTCCACGCCGGCGTCGGCCGCCTGCCGCAACCGCTTGCGGTAACGCTCCCGCGTCACCCGGGACGGGAACACGTCGTCCGGGATCCAGTTGACGCCCCGCGCGAAGAGCCGCTCACCGTTGACGACGAGGGTGAAACCGGTTCCGTGCGCGTCGGCGGAGGTGTCCAGCTCGACGTTCCGGAAACCGACGCGCCGCCGCCAGACGTCCAGCGGAGCGGACTCATGGTGCAAGGTCACCTCGACGTCGTACAGCGGCTGTCGGCCATACCCCCGGGGCCACCACAGCTCCGCGTCCGGCACCTCCACCCGTACGACGCCACTCGTCCCCGCCACCTCCGCCCGCACCCGCCGCCCGCCCACCCGGGCCTCCAGGGTGAGCACGGCCTCCACCCGGGTGCGCTCCACGTCGACGTGCAGCTCGACGACGCCGACGCCCTGCTCGACGGTGACGAGCGGCCGCACCCGGGCGATCCGTGCCGTCGACCAGCGCTCCAGCCGCACCGGCCGCCAGATCCCGGCCGTCACCAGCGTCGGCCCCCAGTCCCAGCCGAAGGAGCAGGCCATCTTGCGGAGGTACTGGTACGGCTCGGTGTACGCGGCCGGCCGCTCACCGACCCGCCCGCGCACCGCCTCCGCCTCGGCGTAGGCCGAGCGGAACCGGACGGTCAGCCCACCGCTCAGCCCCGTCACGTCGAACCGGTACGACCGGTGCATGTTCCGTGCCCGGCCCAGGAGTTGACCGTCCACCAGGATCTCGGCGGCCGTGTCGAGCCCGTCGAAGACCAGGTCGGTCTGCTCGTGCCCCGACGACACCTCCGGCAACCGGGTCTCGTAGGTCCACTCGCGCCGCCCCACCCACGCGACCTCGGTCTCGTTCCGGCCGAGGAAGGGGTCCGGGATCACCCCCGCCGCGAGCAGATCGGTGTGCACGCAGCCCGGCACCACGGCCGGGAGCGCCTCCTGCTCGTGCCGCAGGATCCATCCGTCGGTGAGCGGTGTCGCCTCCAGCATGCGCACTCCCTAAACCGGTAAACCCCAGCACTTGAGCGCCATCTCTTCATCCTTGGCGGATTTGGGACTTTACCGGTTGAGAAAGCGCTGTCAGAGTGCCGAATCAGCCAACCCGCTCGTGCTCGTCCGTCCCAAGAACGGAGCTGACGCACATGAACCGCCGTACAGTCCTCGCCATGGTCGCGGGAGCCGCCCTGCTGCTCCCGGGCTGCACCGGTACAGCAGGCAGTTCGAAGGGAGCCGACGCCAAGGCGCCCGACGACCCGTCGCAAGTGAGCGGAAACATCACGGTCCTCACCGTGCGCACCGACCTCGTGCAGGACGGCACGATGAAGAGGTACGCCGCCGAGTTCAACAAGACCTACCCGAAGGTGAAGGTCGAGTTCCAGGCGCTCACCAACTACGAGGCCGAGATCAAGATCCGGATGAACACGGAGGACTACGGCGACGTCCTCCTGATCCCCGGGGTCATCGAGAAGAGCGACTACCCGAAGTTCTTCGCCTCCCTGGGCACCGAGGCCGAACGCAGCAAGAAGTACCGCTTCACCGACTTCACCACCGTCGACGGCAAGGTCTACGGCCAGAGCCCCAACGGAGTGATGCCCGGCTTCATCTACAACAAGCGCGTCTGGAAGGAGGCCGGGATCAGCGAATGGCCCACCACCCCGGCCGAGTTCCTCGCCGGACTCAAGGCGATCAAGGCCAGGACCGACGCGATCCCGTACTACACCAACTTCGCCGCCCAGTGGCCGCTGACCTCCTGGACCTTCGTCAACGGTTCGGTCCACTGCGACCCGCAGGCGACCACGAAGCTCGCCACGGGTGACCCCTGGGCGGAGGGCTCCGACCTGCGCGTCGGTGACACGCTCCTGTACGACATCGTCAAGGAGGGCCTTGCCGAGAAGGACCCGACCACCAGCAACTGGGAGGAGTCCAAGCCCCGGACGGCGAAGGGCGAGATCGCCACGCAGTGGCTCGGCACCTGGGCGATCGTCCAGTTCCGGGACGCGGCGAAGAAGGCCGGCGTGAACCCCGACGACATCGGTTTCATGCCGTTCCCCGCCCAGGTGGACGGGAAGTTCTGCTCGACCATCGGCCCCGACTACAACCAGGCCGTCAACATCCACTCCCAGCACAAGGAGGCGGCCCGCGCCTGGATCGACTGGTTCACCGACAAGTCCGGCTACGACAAGGACAACCTGGCGATCTCCCCGCTCAAGGACGCCCCCATGCCCGACGTGCTGAAGCCGTACGAGGACGCGGGCGTCAAGCTCATCGAGCTGGACGACTCGGCGGGCGCGGAGGTCAAGCTCATCGACAACGAGTCCGAGGTCGGCATCAACAAGCCCGAGTACCGCCAGGACCTGGTCGACCTGGCGCGCGGCGCCAAGAAGGGCAGCCTGGACGACTTCCTCGCCGGCCTCGGCAAGAAGTGGACCGACACACAGAAGAACGTGGGCTCCTGATGACGGACACCACCGAGAAGGCGGACTTCAGGGCCGTGGCGCCGGCCCTGAAGTCCGCCGCCCCCCGGCGGGCCCCGCGCCGCGCCCGCACCTGGCGGCTGGTCACCCCGTGGCTGTTCCTGCTCGCCCCGCTCGCCCTCCTGATCACCTTCACCTACGCACCCATCGCCAACATGGTCGCGTACAGCTTCACCGACTGGGACGGCGTGAGCCCCGAACTGCACTACACGGGCGCCGAGAACTACGAGGAGCTCTTCACCAGGGAAGACCTCTTCCAGGTGTTCTGGGTCAGCGGCTACTACCTGGCCGCCTCCGCCGTCCAGATCGTCGCCGCGCTGTACTTCGCGACCGTCCTCAGCTTCAACCTCCGCTTCCGGAACTTCTTCAAGGGCGTGCTCTTCTTCCCGTCCCTGGTCAACGGCGTCGCGATCGGCTTCGTCTTCCTCTACTTCTTCCAGGACGGCGGCACCCTGGACACCGTCCTCGGTCTCTTCGGGTACGACACGGACCACGCCTGGCTGGGCACGCCGTTCTCCGCCAACACCTCACTCGCCGGCGTCTCGATATGGCGCTACCTCGGCATGAACTTCGTCCTGTTCCTGGGCGCGATCCAGTCCATCCCGGGGGAGCTGTACGAGGCGTCCGAGCTGGACGGCGCGAACCGCTGGCACCAGTTCCGCTACATCATCCTGCCCGGCATCAAGCCGGTGCTGACCCTGACCGTGATCCTCTCGGTCTCCGGCTCCCTCTCCGCCTTCGAGATCCCGTACATCATGACCGGCGGGGCGACCGGCACCGAGACCTTCGTGATCCAGACCGTGAAGCTGGCCTTCCAGTTCAACAAGACGGGGCTCGCCTCCGCGGCGGCCGTCGTGCTGCTGCTGATCATCCTGCTGGTGACCTGGGTGCAGCGACGCCTCGTCCCCGACGACAGGGTGGACCTCGTATGACACGCCGAGCCGTTGCCCGCACCCTCGTGTACCTGTCGCTGGTCCTCGCGGCGGTGGTCGTCCTGCTCCCGCTCGGCGTCGTCTTCCTGACCTCGCTGAAGACGGAGAACGAGACGGCGAACGACGGCGGAGCCCTCACGCTCCCGCGCGACCCGCTCAACTTCGACAACTACGTGACCGCGTTCCAGGACGGCGGGATGCTGGCGGCCTTCGGCAACACCGCCTTCATCCTGCTGATCTCCGTGGGCGGCACGGTCCTCATCGGCTCGATGACGGCCTACGCGATCGACCGCTTCACCTTCCGCTTCCGGAAACTGGTGGTCGCCCTCTTCCTGATCGCCGCCCTGGTCCCCGGCGTGACCACCCAGGTGGCCACCTTCCAGATCGTCCACAGCGTCGGCCTGTTCGACACCCGCTGGGCCCCGATCGCCCTCTACATGGGCACGGACATCGTGTCGATCTACATCTTCCTGCAGTTCGTCCGCTCGATCCCGATCTCCCTGGACGAGGCGGCCCGCCTCGACGGCGCGAACGCCTTCACCATCTACCGCAGGATCATCTTCCCGCTGCTGAAACCGGCGATCGCGACGGTCGTGATCGTGAAGGGGATCGCCGTCTACAACGACTTCTACATCCCCTTCCTCTACATGCCCTCCCAAGATCTTGGCGTGATCTCGACGTCCCTGTTCCGCTTCAAGGGCCCCTACGCCGCCCACTGGGAAACGATCTCGGCAGGAGCGGTGCTGGTGATCCTGCCGACGCTGATCGTCTTCCTGGTTCTGCAGAAATACATCTACAACGGTTTCATGCGGGGGGCGACCAGGTGAGCTGCCTTCAGCGGCGCCGGGCCGCGTCCTCAGGCGGACAGTGCCGCGACCAGCGCCGGCGTCACCTGCTCCACCTGCCAGGGCCGCGCCCCGTACCCCGTGAGCGCGGAGGCGATCGACTCCCCGTCGAGCGGCGCAGGCGGCTCCCAGCAGACGCGCCGCACGGCGTCCGGCGCGACGAGGTTCTCCTGAGGCATGTTCAACTGCTCGGCCAACGCGGACACGGCCGACCTCGCCGCACTGAGCCGCGCCGCCGCCGCAGGATCCTTGTCCGCCCAGGCGCGCGGCGGCGGAGGCCCGGCGACCGGCTGCCCCGGCTGCGGCAGCTGCGCCTCGGTCAACGCCTTCGCCCGGTCGACGGCCGCCTGCCACTGCTCCAGCTGCCGCCGCCCCATCCGATGCCCGAACCCGTTCAACGCCGCGAGCGCGTGCACATTGGCCGGAAGCGAGAGCGCGGCCTCCACGATGGCCGCGTCCGAGAGCACCTTGCCCGGTGACACGTCCCGCCGCTGGGCGATCCGGTCCCGGGTCTGCCACAGCTCCCGTACGACACCGAGCTGCCGCCGCCGGCGCACCTTGTGCATGCCGGACGTACGACGCCACGGGTCCTTGCGGGGCTCCGGCGGCGGGGCCGAGGCGATCGCGTCGAACTCCTGGCGGGCCCACTCCAGCTTGCCCTGCCGGTCCAGCTCCTTCTCCAGCGCGTCCCGCAGGTCGACGAGCAGCTCGACGTCGAGGGCCGCGTACCTGAGCCACGGCTCGGGCAGCGGGCGGGTGGACCAGTCGACGGCGGAGTGACCCTTCTCCAGGACGAAGCCGAGGACGCCCTCGACCATCGCGCCGAGGCCGACCCGCGGGAATCCGGCCAGCCGTCCGGCCAGCTCGGTGTCGAACAGCCGCGTCGGCACCATGCCTATTTCGCGGAGGCAGGGCAGGTCCTGGGTGGCCGCGTGCAGCACCCACTCGACGCCGGACAGCGCCTCGCCCAGCGCGGACAGGTCGGGGCAGGCGACGGGGTCGACCAGCGCGGTGCCGGCGCCCTGACGGCGTAGCTGAACCAGATAGGCGCGCTGGCCGTAGCGGTAGCCGGAGGCGCGCTCGGCGTCGACGGCGACGGGGCCGGAGCCGGCGGCGAAGGCCGCGATCACCTCGGCGAGCGAGGCCTCGTCGGCGATCACGGGCGGGATGCCCTCGCGCGGTTCGAGCAGAGGTGTCGGCGCCCCGGAAGCAGTAGATCCGCCGTCGTCCGGAGGGGCGCCTCCGGTGGTTCGCAGTGAACTGGCTGCTGCGGTTTCTTGGGCGTCGGTCACCTGTCAAGGGTATCCGTGTGTGGACGGCGCCCGCCGACGGAACGTTCCGCCGACGGGCGCCGCAGGGTCGTGAACCGGTCAGGAAAGGGGAGGGCCGGGACGGGGATCCCGGCGGGCTCTCCGTGGGGCATGCGTGGATATGTCGGTGGGAAAAAGTCGGTGGGTCAGTGGATGATGCCGGTGCGCAGGGCCACCGCGACCATGCCGGCGCGGTCACCCGTGCCGAGCTTGCGGGCGATCCGGGCGAGATGGCTCTTGACGGTCAGCGCGGACAGGCCCATCGAGACGCCGATCGCCTTGTTCGACTGGCCTTCGGCGACCAGCCGCAGTACCTCCACCTCGCGGCCGGACAGCTCGCGGTAGCCGCCCGGGTGGCTCGGGGCACCCGGGGGGCGGCGGTGGAGGCGGGCGGCGGCCGCGCCGATGGGGGCGGCACCGGGCCGGGTGGGGAGCCCGACGTTGGTGCGGGTACCGGTGACGACATAGCCCTTGACGCCGCCCGCGAGGGCGTTGCGCACGGCGCCGATGTCGTCGGCGGCGGAGAGGGCCAGCCCGTTGGGCCAGCCCGCGGCGCGGGTCTCCGACAGCAGGGTCAGGCCGGAGCCGTCGGGTAGGTGGACGTCGGCGACGCAGATGTCGCGGGGGTTGCCGATGCGGGGACGAGCCTCCGCGATGGACGAAGCCTCGATGACATCGCGCACACCGAGCGCCCACAGATGGCGGGTGACGGTGGAGCGGACGCGTGGGTCGGCCACGACCACCATGGCGGTGGGCTTGTTCGGGCGGTAGGCGACCAGGCTTGTGGGCTGCTCGAGGAGAACGGACACCAGGCCTCCTGGGGTGCGGGACGGGGCCGGCTCGTGGGGATCAAGCCGGGACGAACCGTGCTTTCAAGGTCACAGTCGTCTTCGGCACCGAACCCGGGGTCCTTTAGAGAACGATCACGATCTAGTGAGTAACAATTCGTGCAATTCGGACACGCGATCGATCATCCGAAGATCGAGTCGGTTTGAGTGAGTGCTGCCTGAGATCGAAAGTGGCCGTATCGACAAAGAGATGGTCAACGATGAGGCCAGGAGGGTTGGCCGACGGAAACGGTCAACGCGACTGCGGCCCGCGCCGCTGCGGAAGCGTCACCACCGACGCGTCCCCCGGACCGGCCGGCGGCAGCCCCGCCACCTGGGCCAGCAGATCGCACCAGGACGCCAGATGCGCCCCCGTGTCCGGCACCCCGCCCAACCCCTCCCGGGGCGTCCACGAGGCCCGGATCTCGATCTGCGAGGCCGCCGGACGCTCCGCCAGCCCGCCGAAGTAGTGCGAGCTCGCGCGCGTGACGGTCCCGCTCGGTTCCCCGTACGTCAGACCGCGCGCCTGGAGCGCACCCGTCAGCCAGGACCAGCACACCTCGGGCAGCAGCGGATCGACGGCCATCTCGGCCTCCAGCTCGGCGCGGATGAGCGTGACCAGGCGGAACGTGCCCCGCCAGGCGTCGTGCCCGGCTGGGTCGTGCAGCAGCACCAGCCGGCCGTCGGCCAGATCCTGGTCGCCGTCCACGACCGTCGCCTCCAGCGCGTACGCGAACGGGGCGAGCCGCTGCGGGGGCGGGGTGGGCTCCACCTCGATCTGGGGTCGCAGCCGGGCCGCCCGCAGGGCGTCGACCGCAGCCCGGAAGGGCAGCGGCACCGCACTGTTCCCCTGCCGGTCCCCCTCCCCGGTGTCCTTCTCGTCGTCCATTCCGCCCGTGCCGTCCGACAGTCGTCCCTGAGCCGCAGCCATGCGGGGAAGATTAAGGGGAACGGGAGCTTCGCGCAGGGCAAGACACCCGCCCGCGGGACCTGGGGGGCTGCGCGCTGGGCGAACACGCGCACGGGTCGCGGGCCCGGCAGGGGGGCGGCAGGGGGCGGCCCCACCGCCTCCGGCGCCGTGCGAGACTTGCCGTCGTGAGCGTGAACGAGAGCACCGCGGGCCGGCAGCCGACAGCGACGTACGACAGCCCCTTCCTGAAGGCGTGCAGGCGGGAACCCGTGCCGCACACACCCGTGTGGTTCATGCGGCAGGCCGGGCGCTCCCTGCCGGAGTACCGCAAGGTCCGCGAGGGCATCCCGATGCTCGAGTCCTGCATGCGGCCCGAGCTGGTCACCGAGATCACGCTGCAGCCCGTGCGCCGGCACAACGTGGACGCGGCGATCTACTTCAGCGACATCGTCGTCCCGCTCAAGGCCATCGGCATCGACCTCGACATCAAGCCCGGCGTCGGCCCGGTCGTCGAGCATCCGATCCGCACCCGCGCCGATCTCGCGCAACTGCGTGACCTCACCCCCGAGGACGTCTCCTACGTCACCGAGGCGATCGGCCTGCTGACCCGCGAGCTCGGCTCCACCCCCCTCATCGGTTTCGCGGGCGCGCCTTTCACCCTCGCGAGCTACCTCGTCGAGGGCGGACCGTCGCGCACGTACGAGAACGCCAAGGCGATGATGTACGGCGACCCCGAGCTGTGGGCCGAGCTGCTGGACCGGCTCGCGGACATCACGGCCGCGTTCCTGAAGGTGCAGATCGAGGCGGGCGCGAGCGCGGTCCAGCTGTTCGACTCCTGGGTCGGCGCCCTGGCACCGGCCGACTACCGCCGCTCGGTGATGCCCGCCTCCGCGAAGGTCTTCGACGCCGTCGCCGGGTACGGCGTCCCGCGCATCCACTTCGGCGTCGGCACCGGTGAGCTGCTGAAGCTGATGGGCGAGGCCGGCGCGGACGTCGTCGGCGTCGACTGGCGCGTCCCGCTCGACGAGGCCGCCCGCCGCGTCGGCCCCGGCAAGGCGCTCCAGGGCAACCTCGACCCGACCGTGCTGTTCTCCTCCACCGAGGCCGTCGAGACCAAGACCCGCGAGGTGCTTCAGGCGGCGGCCGGTCTGGAGGGCCACGTCTTCAACCTCGGCCACGGCGTCATGCCGTCCACCGACCCGGACGCACTGACCCGGCTCGTGGAGTACGTCCACACGCAGACGGCTCGCTAGGACTTCTCAGGCGCTCACCATGTGTGCCGGGGCCGCGCGCGCCTGCCGAACAGCAGGCCGCGCGGTTCCGGCGGCGGGGGTGTGCCCGGCTTGAGCGGCCAGGCGAGCAGCATGCCCGCGAGGAAGCCCACGATGTGCGCGGCGTACGCCACCGTGCCCGCGTCGGAGACGCCCTCGCCGGAGGAGTACACCGCCTGGAGCACGAACCAGAAGCCCAGCACCAGCCAGGCCGGCAGCCTCAGCGGCAGGAAGATCAGGAACGGGACGAGGACCCACACCCTGGCCTTCGGATACAGCACCAGATAGGCCCCCAGCACCCCCGCGATCGCCCCCGATGCCCCGATCAGCGGATCGGCCGACTCGGCGTTCAGAAGGGCGAAACCGTACGAGGCCGCGTAGCCGCAGGCGACGTAGAACAGCGCGAAGCGGACGTGGCCCATGCGGTCCTCGATGTTGTTGCCGAAGATCAGCAGGAACAGCATGTTGCCCAGCAGATGCAGCCAGCCGCCGTGCAGGAACATCGCGGTGAACACGCTCAGCTGCGGAGACTTTTCGTAGCCCGGCGGGGCCAGCACACAGCCGCCGTCCCGCACGTCGCCCGTGGGGACGAGCCGGGGCAGCTGATCATGGATCAACTCGCGCGGCACGGCCGCGTAGTGCTCCAGGAAGGCGTGCAGATGACACGTCTGCGCCAGGGTGCTGTCGCCGGCCACGGAGCCGGACAGGCCGGGCATGAAGAGGAACACGAAGACGTTCACGGCGATCAGCGCGTACGTCACCACCGGGGTACGGCGCGCGGGATTCACGTCATGGACGGGGATGACCACAAGGAAGTACTGCCCCCGATCCGTTCGGCGAATCGGTGCCCGCGGTGAACGGGGCGCCCGGGCCCTGCGTATGTCTCGGCAACCGCCCGTGACCCGGGGAAGGCGGGTCGCGGGGACGACGTGAGGAACAGACGATGAACGACCGGGTTACCCCTCCCCTGCACGCCACGCCCGACGGCGAGGCCGAGATCGCGCTCGTGATCCGCCTCCCCTGGGAGGACGTGGCACGGCTCGGCCAGGAGGCGGGACGGCTCGCTTCGCAGATGCAGCGGCCGGTGACGCTGGACGAGGCTGTCAGCCACCGGCTGCGGTCGCGGCCCGCTGCGGCTGCGCATGCGAAGCCGGCGGAGCAGCCTGCGGCGGCTGCGGTTTCTGCTCTGCCGCGGCTCACCGGGACTGCTTAGGTGGTCTTCGGGGTGCGGGTCGACTGTGGCTGGTCGCGCCCACGCGGCGGAGCCGCACATCGATGCAGCCCCGCGCCCCTTCACGTTGGCTGACCTGCTGTTCCCTACAAGTTCCGTACTTTTGCCGCTGCTTTTCTTGCCGCCACCAGCACCGGATCCCACACCGGGCTGAACGGCGGCGCGTACCCCAGGTCCAAGGCCGTCATCTGTTCCACCGTCATGCCGGCCGTCAGGGCGACCGCCGCGATGTCGACCCGCTTGCCCGCGCCCTCCCTGCCCACGATCTGCACGCCCAGCAGCCGTCCCGTCCGGCGCTCGGCGAGCATCTTGACCGTCATGGGGGAGGCGCCGGGGTAGTAGCCGGCGCGGCTGGTGGATTCGATGGTGACCGTCTCGTACTGCAGGCCGGCCCTGCGGGCGTCCTTCTCGCGGAGGCCCGTGCGGGCGATCTCGAGGTCGCAGACCTTGCTGACGGCCGTGCCGACGACGCCGGGGAAGGTGGCGTAGCCGCCGCCGACGTTGGTGCCGATGACCTGGCCGTGCTTGTTGGCGTGGGTCCCGAGGGCGATGTGGCGTTCCTGGCCCGAGACCAGGTCGAGGACCTCGACGCAGTCGCCGCCGGCCCAGATGTTCGCGTGGCCGCGCACCCGCATCGCCAGGTCGGTGAGGAGGCCGCCGTGGGCTCCGAGGGGGAGACCGGCGGCCTCGGCGAGACCGGTCTCCGGGCGGACGCCGATGCCGAGGACCACCACGTCCGCCGGGTACTCGGCGTCCTGCGTGACGACCGCCCGGACGCGGCCGTCGTCGTCGGTGAGCAGCTTGGTGACCTCGGCGTCGTTCACCATCGTGATGCCGAGGCCCTCCATGGCCTCGTGCACCAGCCGGCCCATGTCCGGGTCGAGGGTCGACATCGGCTCGCTGCCCCGGTTGACGACCGTCACCAGGTAACCGCGGTTGATGAGCGCCTCGGCCATCTCCACGCCGATGTAGCCCGCCCCGACCACCACCGCATGCCTGCCACGCGTACGCGTGAGCGTGTCGAGCAGCTCCTGCCCGTCGTCCAGCGTCTGCACCCCGTGCACGCCCTCGGCGTCGGCCCCCGGCATGTCCGGCCGGATCGGCCGGGCCCCGGTCGCGAGGACGAGCTTGTCGTACGACGTCCAGGACTCCGCCCCGGAGTCGACGTCACGCGCGTGTACCCGCTGCCGGGCCACGTCGATCTCCGTGACCTCGGTGCGCAGGCGCAGGTCGATCCCGCGCGCGCGGTGCTCCTCGGGCGTGCGGGCGATCAGGGCGTCCCGTTCGGTGACGTCACCCCCGACCCAGTACGGGATGCCGCACGCGGAGTAGGACGTGAAGTGGCCGCGTTCGAACGCCACGATCTCCAGCTCGTCGGGGCCCTTCAGCCGGCGGGCCTGGGACGCCGCGGACATGCCCGCGGCGTCCCCGCCGATCACGACCAGCCGCTCCCGCCCGGAGTTACCCTGGCGCGCGCTCTCGCTCATGCTCATGCGAACACGCTACGGGCGGGCGGCGTTTGAGTCCTCCTCGGCCTCGCCGGGCGTCGTCCGGCGCCGGCCCCGGAGCAGCCGCAGCCACACCAGCAGCAGCACGAGGGCCACCGCGGCGAACGGCAGCACCGCGCCGAACACGACGGCGATCCAGCGCAGCAACGTCACCAACGCGTCCCAGCCGCCCGCGAGCGCGTCCAGGAAGCCGGGCTCTTCGTCCTCCTTCGGCTTCTTCACCACCGGCTTCTCGGACAGGGTCAGCGTGATGGTGGCCATGCTGGTGCGGTCCTTCAGGGACGCCTGCTGGGCGAGCAGCGCCTCCAGGTCGGCCTCCCGGCGGCTCAACTCCCCCTCCAGGGTGACCACATCGCTCAGCTTGGTCGCCTGGTCCATCAGTTCGCGGATCCGGGCGACGCTGGCGCGCTGCGAGGTGATGCGGCTCTCGACGTCGACGACCTGGTCGGTGACGTCCTGCGCCTTCGCCGTGCGCTCCAGGAGCTTGCCCGCCCCCTGGAGACCGGCGAGGACGTCGTCGTACTTCTCGACGGGCACGCGCAGGACGACCCGGGTGTGCTCGGCGCCCTCCTCGTCGCGGGTGGTGGTCTCGTCGCCGACGTAGCCGCCCGCGTTCTCGGTGGCGGCGCGGGCCTCGTCGAGGGCCTTCGGCACGTCCTTGACCTGCACGGTCAGGGTCGCGGTGCGGATGATGCGGTTCACGGGCAGCTTCGGGGCCGCGCTGGGCTTCGACCCGCTCGCGCCCGCGCCCTGCTTGCCGCCCTCCGCCACACCGGCCTCTGCCGCGCCGGCGTCCGCGGCGGCCGCCTCGTCGTTCGCCTTGGAGCTGCCGCCGGCCGAGTCGTCCGCGCCGCTGCATCCGGCGAGCGCGACCGTGGTGGCGAGCAGGAGCCCCGCCAGGGCGTGCAGTGGTCGTACGGAACGTCGTGTGCGCATGTGGGTGTACCCCCCGAGGGTCGTGGAACCACTGACGCTTCTTCGACGCCGGGGCGCGGCGGGACGTTGGCCGCGCACGGTTCCGATGCGGTCACGGTCGGGACTCGGCCCGGGCACACCGGTCCGGGCGGGAGGGCCGAACGGCCCTGTCGGGAGTGTCAGTGGCGTTTGAGAGAGTGGGATCATGCGCGAAGCGGACACAGGCACGGGAGCGGGGCACGCCGTCGTCATCGGGGGTGGGATCGCCGGCCTCGCGGCGGCCCACCGGCTGCTGGACGGCGGCAGACGCGTGACCGTGCTGGAGGCCTCGGACCGGGTCGGCGGCAAACTGCTGCCCGGGGAGATCGCGGGCGTACGGGTCGACCTGGGCGCCGAGTCGATGCTGGCCCGCCGCCCCGAGGCGGTCGCCCTCGCGCGCGAGGTGGGCCTCGGCGACCGCCTTCGGCCGCCGGCCACCGCGACGGCCTCGATCTGGACCCGCGGCGCCCTGCGCCCCATGCCCAAGGGCCATGTCATGGGCGTCCCCGGCACCGCGGCCGCCCTCTCCGGCGTCCTGTCCGACGAGGGCCTCGCCCGTATCGAGCGCGACGCCGACCTGCCGCGCACGGAGGTCGGCGAGGACGTGGCGGTCGGGGAGTACGTGGCGGCGCGGCTGGGCCGCGAGGTCGTCGACCGTCTCGTCGAGCCGCTGCTGGGCGGGGTCTACGCCGGTGACGCCTACCGCATCTCGATGCGCTCGGCCGTCCCCCAGCTGTACCAGGCCGCGCGGACCCGTACGTCGTTGACGGAGGCCGTCCGCGAGATCCAGGCGAAGGCCGTCGCGAGCCGGCAGACCGGCCCGGTGTTCATGGGCGTCGAGGGCGGCGTGGGCCGACTCCCGCTCGCGGTCGCGGAGTCGGTCCGCGCACGGGGCGGCGAGATCGTCACCGGAGCGCCGGTGACGGAGCTGCGCAGAGTGACCGCGCCGGCCGCCGGCGAAGGGAGCGAGGCGGGCACGGGCGCGCCCGGTGACTCGCCCGACCGCGCCCACGCGGCGGCGCGGCCGCACCCGGTCTGGCGGATCGTCGCCGGGGAGCGGGTGCTGTACGCCGACGCCGTGATCGTCGCCGTCCCCGCGCCCGTCGCCGCCGATCTGCTGTCCGCCGAGTCCCCCGAGGCCGCCGCCGAGCTGCGCACCGTCGAGTACGCCTCCATGGCCCTGGTCACCCTCGCCTACCGCCGCTCCGAGGCCGCCCTGCCCGACGGCAGCGGCTTCCTCGTCCCGCCCGTCGACGGCCGCACCATCAAGGCGTCCACCTTCGCCTCCCAGAAGTGGGGCTGGATCGCCGACGAGGACCCGGACGTGATCGTGCTGCGCACCTCCGTCGGGCGGTACGGCGAGACGGAGATCCTCCAGCGGGAGGACGCCGACCTCGTCGACGTCTCCCGGCACGACCTCGAGGCGGCCACCGGGCTGGACGCCAGGCCCCTCGCCACCCGCGTCACCCGCTGGACGGACGGCCTGCCCCAGTACCCGGTCGGCCACCACGCGCGCGTGGCCCGCATCCGCGAGCACGTAGCCAAGCTGCCCGGCCTCGCCGTGTGCGGCGCCCCGTACGACGGGGTCGGCATCCCGGCCTGCATCGCGAGCGCCTCCGCGGCCGTCGACCAGATCGGCGGTGACCTGCGCGCTGTGCAGGAGCTCACCGCCCACCCCGTGCAAAGTCTGCACGGCGGAGCAGGAGAATGAGAACCATGAGTGACGACGCCCCCACCACCGAGCCCGGCAGGATCCCGAACAAGGGCAAGCTGGCCAAGGACCTCAACGAGGTCATCCGCTACACGCTGTGGTCCGTCTTCAAGCTGAAGGACGTGCTGCCCGAGGACCGCACCGGCTACGCCGACGAGGTCCAGGAGCTGTTCGACCAGCTCGCCGCCAAGGACGTGACGATCCGCGGCACGTACGACCTGTCCGGTCTGCGCGCCGACGCCGACCTCATGATCTGGTGGCACGCCGAGACCAGCGACCAGCTCCAGGAGGCGTACAACCTCTTCCGGCGCACCAGGCTGGGCCGCGCGCTGACGCCGGTCTGGTCGAACATGGCGCTGCACCGCCCCGCCGAGTTCAACCGCTCGCACATCCCGGCGTTCCTCGCCGACGAGACGCCCCGGGACTACGTCAGCGTCTACCCGTTCGTGCGCTCCTACGACTGGTACCTGCTGCCCGACGAGGACCGCCGCCGCATGCTCGCCGACCACGGCAAGATGGCCCGCGGCTTCCCGGACGTCCGCGCCAACACGGTCGCCTCGTTCTCGCTGGGCGACTACGAGTGGATCCTGGCCTTCGAGGCCGACGAGCTCTACCGCATCGTCGACCTCATGCGCCACCTGCGCGCCAGCGAGGCCCGTATGCACGTCCGCGAGGAGGTCCCCTTCTTCACCGGGCGCCGGAAGTCGGTGGCCGATCTGATCGCCGGGCTCGCCTGATCAGCTCTTCGCCCGGGCCGTCGCCTTCTCGGGGCGGTCCGCCGGCTTCGGCTCGGGGTGCGGTGCGCAGGACGCGCGCCGCACCGGCAGCCGGCCTTCCAGCAGGTAGGCCTCCAGGTGGCCGTTGACGCAGCGGTTCGCGCCGCCCGCGATGCCGTGGGCGCCGGCGTCCCGCTCGGTCACCAGGACCGAGCCGGTCAGCCGCCGGTGCATCTCGAGGGCGCCGTCGTAGGGGGCGGCCGCGTCCCGCTCGGCGGCCAGGATCAGCGTCGGCGGCAGCTCGCCCGGCCCGGTCCGCACGTCCAGCGGCTTCTGCCGCTGCGCCGTCCAGTAGGCGCACGGCAGGTTCATCCACACGTTGTCCCAGGTCTCGAACGGGGCCACCCGCGCGAGCCGGGTGTTGTCCCGGTCCCACTCCCGGAAGTCCGTCGGCCAGGGCCCGTCGTTGCACTCCACGGCCGTGTAGACGGCGTTCGCGTTCTCCGCCTCCTTCGCGGCCTCCTGGGCCGGCGAGGCCAGCGCGATCAGCGGCTTCGGGTCGCCCTTCAGATACGCCGACAGCGCCTCGGCCCGGGACGGCCAGAAGTCGTCGTAGTACCCGGCCTGCAGGAACGCGCCCTGCAGCTGCCCGGGCCCCACCTTCCCGCCGGCCGGTGCGGCGGCGAGCCTCGCCCGCGCCCGCTCGTAGCTGCGCAGCACCGCCTCCGGGGTTCTGCCCAGCCGGTACACGCGGTCGTGCCTGGCGACCCACTCCCGGAAGTCCGCCCAGCGGCTCTCGAAGGCCACCGACTGGGCCAGGTTGTTGCGGTACCAGATCTGTGCGGGGTCCGGGTTCACCGGCGCGTCGAACACCATCCGCCGCACGTGCGAGGGGAACAGCGTCGCGTACAGGGCGCCGAAGTAGGTGCCGTACGACGCGCCCAGGAACGTAAGCTTCTGCTCCCCGAGCGCGGCCCGCAGGACGTCCAGGTCGCGGGCGTTGTTCAGGGAGGTGTAGTGCCGCAGCGCACTGCCCGCCCGCTGCGCGCAGCCGCGCGCATACGCCTTCGCCTGCGCCACCTGCTCTTGCTTGTACGTCTCCGAGGGGTGCGTCGGCGCGAGTGAGGGCGCCTTGACGAAGTGCTGGGGGTCCTGGCAGGACAGCGGCGCCGAGCGGCCGACCCCGCGCGGGTCGTAGCCGATCAGGTCGTAGGCGGCCCCGAGGCGCTTCCACTCGGGCAGCACCCCGACCAGCGGGAAGCGCAGGCCGGAGCCGCCCGGCCCGCCCGGGTTGAAGACCAGCGCACCCTGCCGGGGCACCCGGCGCTTGCTGTTGTTCGGGTCGCGGTGGGTGGCCCGCACCCGGCTGACGGTCAGCTTGATCTGCTTGCCGTTCGGCTGGGCGTAGTCGAGCGGGACGGAGACCGTGCCGCACTGCATGCTGCTCGGCAGGTCCCGCGCGTCGGGGCACTTCCCGAAGGTGACGCCCTGTGCCGCGGCGCGGGCGACGGCGAGCGCGACGCCGGAGTCGGCGCCGGCTCCGATGCTCGGAACACCGCCCGCCGGGGCGGCGGCGAGGGTGGTCAGGAGCAGGGCTCCGGCGGCCGGGTAGAGGGCGGCGGCTCTCATCGGGGGTCCCTTCGGTGCACGGCTGCGACAAAAGGGATGTTTCGTTCACCCGTTGGGGAAGGCAAGCACCGTCCGCGGGTGTCGGCGCCAATGCCCCGTGTGCGCCTGCGCCGGAACCCGGACGCGCGCCGCGTCCGTCCTCAGTCGCGCCCGTACGGCTCGCGGTGCGCGAAGGCCGCCCGCAGGTCCGGTTCCCCGACGGCCCGGATCCCGCGTACGGCGACGGAGGTCAGGTACGTGCGGTCGTCGCCCCCGTCGCCGTCGGCGTGCCGGGCCAGTGTGCCCAGCAGCCGCTGTCCGGCCGGGGAGGCCCAGCGCGAGTACGGATGCACCTCGACCCGGGCGATGGCCAGGCAGCTCAGGGTGAGCGCGAGGGGCAGCGCGAACCAGAGGGCGACCAGGGAGCGCGGCATGTCCGAGGGGGCGGGCATCAGCAGCGCGACGGCGCCCAGCGCGAGCACGGCCATGGCGGCGCCCCGCACCTGCCGCACCCCGGCCGCGACCGTCGTACGCGCCCCGTCCGGCACGGCGAGACCGGCACTGACCAGCCGGTCGGCGAGGCCGCGCACCGCGTCCGCCGCGGCCGCGGCGGCCCGCACCGGCGCGATACGGGACTGCCCCTCGGGCCCGATGGCCCCTATGACCGACCGTTCGATCTCGTCGCGGCCGCGCGGGTCCACGACGGTGGCCCAGCCGGTGTGGGCGAGCAGCAGCCGCCGCTGTCGCGCCATGGACACCAGGGTGAGGTCGGCGACCCGGCCAGGGCCGCCGGAGAGGAAGGCCGCCTCGTAGAGCGTCAGATCATGTCCCTGGCCCGTGTCCGTGTCGACGGCCGCCGCACGGACGGTGGCCAGGCACAGCCGTGTACACGCCGCGCCGGCGACGGCCCAGGCCAGCAGCAGGAGAAGAACCCAGAACATGCCGTTTTTCTATGCCAGACGCACAGGGAAACGCCATGCCTTGTTCACGATCCGGACCGAGCGTTGTGGGTACGTGACGTTCCGCTTACCTTCGTCCCGGCCGACCGGTCCTCAGGACCCGCCCTGCGGCGGCGGACCGGTCGCGGCCGGCGGGAGCGTGTAGCTCGGGTACGGCGACGGGATGACCGGCACGATCGTTCCGGGATCGGCCACCGGACCCGGCGGGGTGGGGGAGTTGGCCGGCGACGGGGTGCCGGTGGCCGCCAAGTCACGGGCCAGGGCACCGAAGTCGACGTACCCGGTGGCCTCCAGGATCGTGATGTGGTCCAGGACGGTGGTGTTGGCGTCGTCGGCGAGCTGCCGCACCAGCGCGTTCTGGGTGCCGGCCCGCACCTGGGCGACCACGGAGAACACCCGGCCGTGCGCCAGCCGCAGGATGTTGGCGAACTTCCGGTCGTAGTCCACGCCCTGTGCCGCGTTCAGCTCCTCCAGCCAGCCCTTCTGCTGGTCGTTGGGCTCGTTCGGCAGCGGGAGACCGAGCTGTGCGGCGACGGAGCGCACCCGCTCGTCCAGGAAGGTGTGCCCCTCGACGAGATGCCGCCCCGCCGTCCGTACGGCCTCGGTGGTGCCCTTCGCCTGCGCCTGCTGACCGGCCGGCAGCTCCCACAGCCCGGCCAGCCGCACCTTCGTGATGAAGTCCCGGTCGAGCCCGGACAGCGGCCCGTACTGCGTCAGCACCGTCTGCGCGTTCAGAATGTCCACGTTCGTCCCCGACCGGTCCTCGTACGACCAGATCGGGTAGACCAGCGCCACGAGGGTCGCCGCCAGGCCCGTGATGATGAGCCCGGTACCACTGAATATGCCTCTGCCCTTGATCGGGGGTCGCGGTCGCATGGTGCCTCCTGCTTGCGGCACCGCACGCTAGTGCGTTTCGGGTGCGGGATTGGCATATTACTGCGGCCGCTACGTCAACTTTCGTACGGGGGCGAAGGGTTGTATGACGGACATCCCAGGCCAATGGGGGAGCGGGCGTGGACGACATAGGGGGCGGAACGGGGGCGAAAGCGACGCCGGGGCGATCTGGTGCGGCTCGGGTGTTAACCCCGGCACATTCGGGGACGGACGGGTGGGCGGGGCTCGACCGGGCGGGGTCTGTTCACCGCCGGACCAGCGCCCGCCCCACCCGTCCCCAGCGTGACCGCGGCCTCGGGGCCTGGCCCGAGCGGTCCAGCCACCACTGGCGCAGCTCCCGCCGGCCCCGGCCCTCCTCCAACTGCCCGCCCAGCAGCAGCTGCTCCGCGAAGTCCAGGGCGTCCTGCCGGTACCCCCCGCGCATGGGGTGCCCCTGGGCGTACGCGATGAACGAGGACCGGTAGCCGCTGCCGAGGATCAGCGGGAGTTCCGGGGCCACCTTCGCCACCACGTCCGCCCGCTTGGCGGCCAGGGCCCGGGCCTGGACGCCGAGGCGCACCCGGTCGAAACCCTCGGGGACGGGGGTCCCGGCGACGAGGGCCGACAGCAGGGCGGCCTGGGCGAGGCCGACGCGCTGGCGGGCGGCCTCCGGGGCGCTGACGAGTACGTGGGGCCGCACGGGTGCGGTCTCACTGTCGGAGGTACCTGAGGTGCCCGAGGTGCTTGAGGTGTTGCCCGAGGCGCTTGAGGTGCCCGAGGTGCCGGAGGTTGTCCGGCTCCGGGCGCCCTCCCGCACCGCGTCCCGGATCGACGCCAACTCCCGCTCCAGCTCGGCCGGTTCGGGGAAGTTCTCGTCGCGCTCCAGCAGGACTCCCGGCGGGGAGACCTTGGCGGCGAGGTCGGTCAGGATGTCGAGGACCGGGCGGGGCACCGGGTGGGCGTGGCTGTCGTGCCAGACGCCGTCCCGCTCGAAGCCGCCCGCGACATGGACGTAGGCGATGGCCTCCAGGGGCAGTTCGGCGAGCGCCTTGGCGGGGTCCTCACCGCGGTTGACGTGGTTGGTGTGCAGGTTGGCCACGTCGATGAGGAGCCGTACGCCGGTGCGGTCGGCCAGCTCGTACAGGAACTGGCCCTCCGTCAGCTCCTCGCCGGGCCAGGCGATGAGCGCGGCGATGTTCTCCACGGCGAGCGGCACCGGCAGCGCCTCCTGCGCGATGCGCACGTTCTCGCACAGCACGTCGAGCGCGTCGCGGGTGCGCGGTACGGGCAGCAGATGCCCGGCCTCCAGCTGCGGGGAGGCCGTCAGAGGTCCGCCCGCGCGGACGAACGCGATGTGCTCGGTGACCAGCGGGGAGCCCAGCGCCGCGGCCCGCTCGGCAAGCGCCGTCAGCCGTCCCTCGTCGGGGCGGTCCGCGCCGCCGAGCCCGAGCGAGACGCCGTGCGGGACGACGGTGACCCCGCGCTCGCGCAGCCGCAGCAGGGAGTCGGGGAGGTGCCCCGGGCAGACGTTCTCGGCGACGACCTCGACCCAGTCGATGCCCGGCATCCGCTCCACGGCGTCCGCGATCTCCGGCCGCCAGCCGATTCCCGTCCCGAGTCGCGTCATGGTCCCCTCCTCCATCCAGGCCCCCGCCGTGGTGACGGGGATATGACCCCGCCACCCGGGCCCGAACCGTCCGCCGCCCTCCTTCAGAGCAACATTTGAGGTTCGACGCGGAGTGCGGTCACCGGGTGCGCAGGGCCGGATGGTCCGCGACCACCGTGCAGCTCCCCGGCGCGATCTCGGTGAACCCCGCGTCCCGCACCAACGGCAGCCCGCTCGTCGTCAGCTCCCGCCACCGCTGCGGCTCCGCCGTCCGCACGGCGAGCGGGAAGCCCGCCTCGCGCCACGCCGCACGCTCCTCGTCCGACAGTTCCCACCAGGCGAGCTGCGCACCGTGCCCGGCCTGCGCCATCGCCTTCCCCGCCGACATCTCCACCTCGGGGCTCATCCACAGCACCGGCACCCCCGGATCCGCCGGCGCCGACGGCTCCGGATCGTCGAGATCGGTCCCCGACACCTGCAGCTTCGCCAGATCCTTCGGCCACCCGTCCAACGGCACCGGCGGAAACACCCGCACCTCCGCCGCCTTCCCGGTCACGGTGATCCCCGGCAGCGCCCCGGCCCGCCGCCACTCGGCCCCCCGAGCCCGCCGCACGACCTTCCGGATCCGGGCGTCCTGCCAGTCCCGCACGGCCTGCGCCCACTCCCCGTCCCCGAGGGCCCGCTCGTCGCTCAGCAGCACGAGCACGGCCCGGGCGGCGGTCTCGAGAGCGTCGGTACGGGCAGGCGGCTCGGCCTTCTCCATCCGCACGACGAGGGGCAGCACGAACTGCGGGGCCTGGTCACGGGGGTTCGGCTCGGTCTGGAAGGGGCTCTCACTCACGTGGCGCAGGGTACTGGACGCCCTGGACCGGCCGCTCCGATCCGCCCACTCAGCCCGAGCAGGCCGTGCGCTGCGCCTCCTGCCACTCGCAGACCGGGCACAGGGTGATCCCCTTGTACGACTCCGGGTACTCCGTCGGCTCCCGGCACACCACACACTCCGCGTACGGCGGTCCGTCGGCCTTGGGCGGCCGGGTTGCGTCGATCAGGCAGTAGCCGGTGTCGCCGTCGTCCTCGCTCATACCTCCAGCGTACGAGAGCGCACACCGCTCACCGCCGGCCGTTCGCGGCCCCGATCAGCTCGGAGACCTTCACGAACCGGTAGCCCCGGCGGCGCAGCTCGGGCACGATCACGCGCACCGCCTTCTCGGTGGCGGGGGCGGCGGTGCGGGTGCAGTGCATGACGACCACCGACCCCGGTTTCACCCCGTCCAGCACGTCCCGGGCCACGGCGTCCGCGTCCGTCGCGAAGGCGTCCCCGCTCACCACGTCCCACTGCACCGCGGTCACCCCGGCGCCGCTCACCGCCCGCAGCGCCCGCCGGTCGTAGCAGCCGCCGGGGAAGCGGAAGTAGGGCCTGGCGTCCGGCACACCGGCCTTGCGGAAGGCCGCGTACGCCCGTTCCACGTCCGCCCGCATCCGGTCCTCCGGCAGGGTCGGCAGGCCGTAGCAGTCGTCGGTGAAGGCGTAGTGACTGTAGGAGTGGTTGGCGACCTCGAACAGCGGGTCGCGTCCGATGGTGCGGGCCTGGACCGGGTACTCCTCGGCCCACCGGCCCGTCATGAACACGGTGGCCGGCACCTTCAGCGCCCGCAGCGCCGCGATCAGCTCCGGATGGTCGAACCGCTCGCCCGCCGCCGCCCGCGCCCCCTGGCCGGCGGTCATGTCGGCGTCGAAGGTGAGGGCGACGGTCCTGTCGCGGGTGCGGGGGGCGTGCGAGAAGACGGGCGTCAGGCCGGCCGGGCCCGGGGCCAGCGTGGGCGGCCGGGACGGCGCGGGTGAGGGCTGGGCGGGGGCCGGGCGGGCGGCCCGGGGTGCCTGGTCCGTGCCGCAGGCGGCGAGCGCGGCGGCCAGGGCGCAGACGGCGGCGAGGCGGCGTACGGGAGCGGTCACCGTATGAAGGTAGGAGTGATGAAGTGACGTTTATCCGCATATACGGGCGCGTCTGTCGTCCTGTCACCCGCCCGGTCCTTCACCTAGGGTGCGGAGGGTGGACGGTCGCCGCAGCCTCTCCTCCTGCCGAGCACCTCTCGTCGAAGCCCTCCTGACGGGCCGTTACGGCACCACCGTCACCGTCTCCTCCTGGTCCCGGCTCGCCCCCTGGGCCGTCGCCCGCGCCCGGCTCGCCGGGCCCGCCGGCGTGCCCCGGGACGTCGTGGTCAAGTGGGTCCGCGACCATCCGGCGCCGGGCCGTACGCCGGGCGGGCGCCTGTGCGCCGAGGTCGCCGCGCTCCGCTTCCTCGCCGACGACCTCGGGCTCGCCCTCGCCCCGCGCGTGCTCGCCGCCGACCTGGACGCGGGGCTCGTCGTCCTGGAGGACCTGGCGCCGCGCGTCGCGCTGGACGGGCTGCTGCGCCGGGACGGTGCCGCCGCCCACGCCGAGCGGCTGGCCGCGTTCGCGCGGGCCCGCGGCGAGCTGGGCGCGGCGACCGCCGGCCACGACGGCGCCTACCACGCCCGGCGGGCCACGCTCGGCCCCGTGGACCGGGCGGCCGACCGGCGCGGCCGGTACGCGCCCCTGCGGGAGGAGGCCCACGGCCACGCCGACGCCCTCGGGGTGCCGATCGCCGGCCCTGCCGCCGCCGAACTGGCCGACGCGCTCGCCGAGTTGTACGAGCCCGGCCCCTTCCTCGTGCTCAGCAACGACGACGCCGAGGCCAACAACGCGCTCGTGCACCCGACCGGCCCGGCCGACCCGCGCCTCATCGACTTCGAGTACGCCGGCTACGCGCACGCCCTGCACGACGCGGTGTGCCTGTATGTGCCCGGGCCGGCCTGGATGTCCGTCGGCGACCCCGTCGCGTCTGGGCTCGCCGACGTCCACCGCACGGCGCTGGCGGCGGGTGTGCCGCAGGCAGCGGACGACCGGCGGTACGGCTTCGGGCTGGCCGCGGCCTGTCTGGCGTTCGCGCTGGTCCGTCTCGAGCGGTTACCGCGCCTGGACGCGCGCCCGCCCGGCGACCCCAGCAGGCCGCAGCTCGTCGCCACCCTGGAGGCGGCCGCCCGCACCGCCGACACCCACCGCGCCCTGCCCCGCCTGGCCGGCTGGGCACACCGGACGGCCGCCCTGCTGCGCCGCCGCTGGCCGGACGCGGACCTGGACCTCGCCGCCCTGCTCCCGTACACGCCCCGCAGCAGGGACTAGCAGCAGGACCAGCAGCATGGACTAACGGCCCCAGGGGCCCGTCACCGCGAACGTCGTCCCGGGCTTGTAGCAGTTGACGTACATCGTCCGGCCGTCGGGGGAGAAGGTGACGCCGGCGAACTCGCCCCACTCGGGCTCCTCGGCGGTGCCGCCCGCCGCGGTAGCGGCCGATGCAATCGCCTGCCGGCCCCGGGCCAGGGCGTACACCTCGCCGCCCCGGGTCACGCCGTAGACGTGCTGGGCGCCGTTGCCGTCCTCGCAGACCATCAGGCCGCCGCCGGGGGCGAGGCAGATGTTGTCGGGGGACTCGCCGGGCAGCTGGACATCCGTGTCCGGGCCGAAGACGATCACCAGGGTCAGCCGGCGGCGCGCCGGGTCGTAGCGCCAGATCTGGCCGTAGTGGTCGGCCGCCGAGCCCTCCGCCCCGCGCGCGTACGACGACACGAAGTACACGCACCGCCCGCCCCAGTAGCAGCCCTCCAGCTTCTGCGCGTGCGTGATGCCCTTCGGGCCGAAGTCCTGGAGGCGGATCGGGGTCTCGGCGGCCAGCGGGTCCGGTACGTCGACCCACTCGATGCCGTCGAAGGCCGCGCCCGTCTCCCGGACCGACGACAGGTCCGCCACGCCCGGCACGCGCATCGCCTGGAGCCGGCCGCCCGCGCGCAGCGAGCCCACGCCGCCCAGCGGCTTCTCGGGCAGGAAGCGGTAGAAGAGGCCGAAGGGCTTGAGGAACGCGTCCTCCGTCTCGTAGACGATCCCGCGGTGCGGGTCGACGGCGATCGCCTCGTGCTGGAAGCGGCCCATCGCGGTCAGCGGGACGGCGCCGGTGCGGCGCGGGTCGGACGGGTCGACCTCGAAGATGAAGCCGTGGTCCTTGGTGTAGCCGTTGGTGCCGGCCCGGTCCTCGGTCTCCTCGCAGGTCAGCCAGGTGCGCCACGGGGTGGGTCCGCCCGCGCAGTTGACGGCCGTACCGGCGATCGCGACCCGCTCCGACAGGACCTTGCCGGCCGAGTCCAGCGTCAGCGCCGTACAGCCGCCCTTGCCGGCCGGGTCGTAGGTCAGGCCCTCGACGGTGGGGACGGGGAGCTTCGCGTCCTGGCGGTTCTCGTGGTTGCGGACCAGGTGGATCCGGCCCTGGCGGCCGGGGAGGGCCGTCATGCCGTCGTGGTTCGAGGGGACCGGGCCCTCGCCGGAGCGCAGCCGGTCGCCCTCGCGGGAGAGGACCCGGTAGCGGAAGCCCTTCGGCAGGTCGAGCAGGCCGTGCGGGTCGGGCACGAGGGGGCCGTAGCCGGTGTGGCCGAGGTTGCGCGCGGCTGCCGTGTCGGTGAAGAGCTCGGACAGCGCCCCGGAGAACGCGATGCCCGCTCCCAGAGCACCGGTGCGGGCGAGGACCTGACGGCGCGTCGACGCGCCACGGATCTCTGACATGGGGGTGACCTTCCTGCTGGCGGACAGGAACTGTGACCCCGCTGTGTCTATCACTCGCCGCGCGCCCCTGGAACCACGCGCGGAGCACGCGTCACGGGGCGGTGGTCCGCTCAGGCGGCGCGGGCTGCGGCGAAGGCGGCACCTGCTGGCCCTTCTCCAGGAAACGCAGCAGCTCCACCGGGATGGGCAGCACCAGCGTGGAGTTCTTCTCCGCCGCCACCGCCATCACCGTCTGCAGCAGCCGCAGCTGGAGCGCGGACGGCGTGTCGGCCATCTGCTGCGCCGCCTCGGCCAGCTTCCTCGACGCCTGCAGCTCGGCGTCCGCGTTGATGATCCGGGCCCGCCGCTCACGGTCGGCCTCGGCCTGGCGGGCCATGGAGCGCTTCATCGTGTCCGGCAGGGACACGTCCTTGATCTCGACCCGGTCGATCTGCACGCCCCAGCCGACGGCCGGGCTGTCGATCATCAGCTCCAGGCCCTCGTTGAGCTTCTCCCGGTTGGACAGCAGGTCGTCCAGCTCGCTCTTGCCGATGATCGACCGCAGCGAGGTCTGGGCCATCTGCGAGACGGCGAAGCGGTAGTCCTCGACGTTGACGATCGCCGCCGACGCGTCCACGACACGGAAGTACACGACCGCGTCCACCCGCACGGTCACGTTGTCGCGGGTGATGCCCTCCTGGGCGGGCACGGGCATCGTCACGATCTGCATGTTGACCTTGCGCAGCCGGTCCACGGCGGGGATCACCATCGTGAAGCCCGGCGACCGTACGGCGCCGCGGATCCGCCCGAGCCGGAAGACCACCCCGCGCTCGTACTGCTTGATCACCCGCGCGGCCGCCGCGACATACACCAATCCCGCGGCGCCGGCCGCCGCGGCCGCCGCCAGCAGATCCTCGAGCATGGCGACCTCCTCCGTCAGAGGCCCGGAATCCGGACCGCTCAGAAGGTTCGGAATCTGGAAATTCTGCTCCTGCAACGATATGCCCGCCGCCGGTTCCGGGGCCATGCGCGATGTCCCGGAACCCGACGGCGGGCAGGTGTGCTCAGCGGAGGGCTGGGGCCGGTCCGGCGGACCGGGCCGCAGCCGTGGCGCCTAGGCCGCGCTGACCGCTTCCGCGCCGACTTCGGTGACCTTCACCGGTTCGGTGCCGACCGCGCTGTGCCGCTCGGCCCACGTCTCCAGCGCCGTACGGCAGGCGTGGTCGAGATGGTGCAGGCCGGAGAGGTCCAGTTCGACCGGGCGGTCCTGCGGCAGGGACTCCAGGCTGTCGAGGATCTTCGGCAGCCGGAGGAAGGTCGCGTTGCCCGACAGGTACGCCTGGATCGGGCCGGCGCCCTTGTCGATGACCTCCAGCTTGACGTGCGAGGCCTCCCAGGCGGTCTTGACGACCGACAGGGCCAGACCGATCAGGACACCCTCGAACATGTTCACCGCGACGATCGACACGGCCGTGGCGATGAGGATCAGCGCCTCGCCCTTGTGGCCGCGCCACAGCGCCGCGATCTGGCGGAACGGGATGAGCTTGAAGCCCGCGTGCACCAGGATGCCGGCGAGCGCCGGGATCGGGATCAGGGCCAGGGCCCACGGCATCGCGGCGGCGAACAGCAGCAGCCACACGCCGTGCAGCACCCGCGAGGCCTTGGTCTTCGCGCCGGCGGCGACGTTGGCCGAGCTGCGCACGATCACCGCGGTCATCGGCAGCGCGCCGAGCAGACCGCACACGGTGTTGCCCGTGCCCTGGGCGATCATCTCCTTGTTGTACTCGGTGCGCGGACCGTCGTGCAGCCGGTCCACGGCCGCCGCGCTGAACAGGCTCTCCGCCGAGGCGATCAGCGCGAACGCGATGATGGTGCCCCAGATGGCCGGGTTGGTCAGCTCGCCGAAGGCCTCGCCCGTGGGCACCTGGACGGCGCCGAGCAGACCCTCCACCTGGACGGTGGCGACGGGCAGGCCGAAGGCGAGGGTGGTGACCGTGGCCAGGATCACCGCCGCGAGGGCGCCGGGCACGGACTGCACCGCCTTCGGCATCTTCTTCCACAGCACGATCACGGCGATGGTGCCCGCGCCGATGGCGAGGGAGGCCAGGGCCTCGGTGCTGCGGACCGCGTCGGCGAACGCCCCGGGCAGCCCCACGAGCTTGCCGATGCCGGTCTCCGGCGCCTTCAGGCCCACCGCCGCGTAGATCTGATCGGCGATGATCACCAGGCCGATACCGCAGAGCATGCCCTCGACGACGGAAACGGAGATCGCCCGGAACCAGCGGCCTATCTTCGCGAAGCCCATGGCGAGCTGGAGCAGACCGGCGCACAGCACGATCACACCGAGCGTGCCCACGCCGAACTCGCTGACGGCCTCGAAGACCAGCACGGTCAGGCCGGCGGCCGGTCCCGAGACCTGGAGGCTGCTGCCCCGCATGAGCCCGGTGACGATACCGCCCACGATGCCGGTGACCAGGCCGAGCTCGGCCGGGACACCGGAGGCGACCGCGACACCGACGCACAGCGGCACGGCGACAAGGAAGACGACGATGGAGGCGAGGAAGTCCTGCCTCAGGTAAGGGAACTTCGACAGCATGGTCAGCGGTCCCCTCAGAGCGTCTCGAACGTGTCGGACTGCGCGCGGTGTTCCCGCACGATGCCGGTGTGGACCTCGTAGAACCAGCCGTGCAGCTGGAGTTCACCCGTCTGCAGGCGCTTCTCGATGCAGGGGTAGGAGCGCAGCCGCAGCAGCTGCGCGAGGACGTGGTTCTGGACGGCCTCGGCGACCGTCGGGTCGGCCGTGTCGGAGCACTTGGGCTCGTCGGCGGCGTTGGTCAGCCACTCGCGCACGGCGGGCACGGCGGTGAGGTCGTCACCACGCACCAGGGCGCCGATGGCACCGCAGTGGGAGTGCCCGCAGACCACGATGTTCCTGACGCCGAGCACCTCCACCGCGTACTCGATGGTGGCCGCCTCGCTGGTGGGGTGCTCGGAGGCGTACGGGGGGACGATGTTGCCCGCGGTGCGCAGCTCGAAGAGCTCGCCGGGCCGGGCGCCCGTGATCAGGGCCGGGACGACCCTGGAATCGGAGCAGGTGATGAACAGGACCTGCGGCGACTGGCCGTGGGCCAGCTTGGCGAACTCCTCAGGGCGCTGTCCGTGCATGCGGGCGTTGTCGATGAGGGGCTGCATGATGTGGTGACTCCTCCTGGCGCGCCGAACGGCGCGTCGGGCTTACACGACAGAGGTGGGGGGACTGCTCTGCTGTCAGCAGCGGAAGACCTGGAGTGTGGCCGGTGAGTGCGCTGCCGAGGATCTCGACAGGGTGAACGCGCCGCGCGCGAGGTGTGGGGGTGTGTCCGTCCGGTCCTGGGCCGGCACCGGGCGCTCGGGCCATTCGGGGGCACAGTCGACGGTGCGGTGCCGGTCGCGGGCGCGCAGGGGACCGGTCGGGTCCCCGGAAGGGATGCAGGGGCGGGAGACGGCGGTCTCGTCGCGGAGCGCCTTGCCGGAGAGTTTGGTTCCGGGCTGGGCTTTGGCCTCGATGTGACGGGCTGTGTACGCGGATGCGAAGCACTCGGTGAGTGCGAAGAAGGGGAGAGCGAGCAGGGCGGCGGCGAGGACCGCTACCACGGTCCGTACCGTCGTACCTCGGAACATGCGCCCCCTCCCGGCCGTTCACGCCTCTAGTCCGGACCAACGGTTGGTCAACGGCTGGTCAAGAAACACATTAACCCTGCAAAGTTGTTTGCAGGGTTAACTTAACGTTTCCAGCTGAAGAGAGGCTGAAGCGTGCCGGGTGGTTGGCCTGAACTGACCCTTGACCTAGGGGATTTGATCGGGTATCAGGATCGTCGGTCCGCGTCGATGAGCCGCTTGGCGTCGCGGGCCAGCGCGGTGAGGCGGGAGATCGCCCGGAAGTACTTCTTGCGGTACCCGCCCTTCAGCATCTCCTCGCTGAACAGCCGGTCGAAGGGGAGCCCGGAGGCCAGCACCGGCACCTCGCGGTCGTAGAGCCGGTCGGCGAGGACGACGAGGCGCAGGGCCGTCGACTGGTCGGGAATCGGCCGCACATCGGTGAGACACACCGCCTTCAGGCCGTCGGTCAGGGCGCCGTAGCGGCTGGGGTGGACCTTGGCCAGGTGCTCCAGCAGCTGCGGGAAGTCGTCGAGCGAGGCACCCTCGGTGGCGTACGCCGCCTTCGTCACCTGTTCCTCGGAGTACGGCGCCGGCGCCTCGGGCAGGCCGCGGTGGCGGTAGTCCTCGCCGTCGATGCGCAGGGCGCGGAAGTGCGCGGACAGACCCTGGATCTCGCGCAGGAAGTCGGCCGCCGCGAAGCGGCCCTCGCCGAGCTTGCCCGGCAGCGTGTTGGAGGTGGCGGCGAGCGCGACGCCCGCGTCGACCAGCTTGCCCAGCAGGGTCGACACGAGGACGGTGTCACCGGGGTCGTCCAGCTCGAACTCGTCGATGCACAGGAGGCGGTGCCCGGAGAGCGTCTGCACGGTCTGCTGGAAACCGAGGGCGCCGACCAGGTTGGTCAGCTCCACGAAGGTGCCGAACGCCTTGAGCGCGGGCTCGGCCGGGGTGGCGTGCCACAGGGAGGCCAGCAGATGGGTCTTGCCGACGCCGTAGCCACCGTCGAGGTAGACCCCGCGCGGGCCGGCCGGGGCCTTGGGCGCCTTCGCCCTGCCGAAGCCGAAGAACCCCCGCTTGGCGGCACCGGCGGCATGCGCCCCGTCGAGCCCCGCCGCGAAGCCCTCCAGGACCGCGACCGCCTCGCTCTGGCTGGGCTGGTTCGGGTCCGGGAGGTAGGTGCTGAAGCGGACCGAGTCGAACCGCGGCGGCGGCACCATCTCGGCGACCAGCCGGTCCGCGGGGACGTACGGCTCACGGGCGCACAGGGACAGCGGGGCCGCGTCGGCTATCGGGTCGAGGCCGGGGGCGGGGTGGGAGGACGACACGCTTCCCAATGCTAAGGGCCGTGCCAGACTGCCTGGCATGCGACGGCTGTTCCCTGTGACCGACCAGACAGTGCCAGAAAACCCGAATGAGGCGGGTGTGGCGCCGGAGGATCGCGAGTGGAGCCTCGACGAGCTCGCCGAGGCCTACGCCTATCCCGAGCCCGGCCCCGGAGAGCCCGCGCCCTGGCTGCGGGCCAACATGGTCTCCACGCTCGACGGGGCCGCCCAGCACGACGGGCGTTCCCAGCCCATCTCCAACGCCACCGACATGCGGATCTTCGGCACCCTGCGAGGGCTCGCCGATGTGGTGCTCGTCGGTGCGGAAACGGTACGGCAGGAGGGCTACCGGCCCGCACGCGCGCGGGCCGAGTTCGCGGAGCGGCGGGAGGCGGCCGGGCAGGGGCCCGCACCGGCGATCGCGATCGTCAGCGCGAGCCTGGACCTCGACTTCTCGCTCCCGCTGTTCACCTCGCCGCTCGTCCCCACCCTCGTCCTGACCGGCGCCGCGGCCGCCCCCGACCGGATCGCGACCGCGGAGAAGGCCGGCGCCCGGGTGGTGATCGCCGGTGACGGCATGGGCGTGGAGCCCGCGCGGGCCGTACGGGCCCTCGCCGAGCTCGGCCACACCCGGCTGCTGACCGAGGGCGGCCCGCGACTGCTGGGCCAGCTCGTGGCCGCCGGTGTGCTCGACGAGCTGTGCCTGACCGTCTCCCCGCTGCTCACCGCGGGGGACGCGCAGCGGATCGCGGGCGGGCCGTCGGTCGCCGTACCGCACCGCTTCACCCTGGTGTCCCTGCTGGAGGAGGGCGGGTTCCTGTACGGGAGGTACGGCAGGGCCTGAACGGGCCGGAGACGACGGGTGTGACGCGCCGATTCCGGGGCATCCGGGGCACGACACCCGAGTCCCGAATTCGGCGGAATCTGCCGTTCCGGTTAGTTTCGGGTGGGCAGACTAGGACCGCATACCCCGTGCGCGCGCGGGGATGGATGCTTGAGGGCCACGGGGGTCCTCGAAGGAGAGGGCGCTGTGTTCACAAGCGTGTTGATGATCGAGAAGGCCCTGACGTCCGCCGACGTGGAGTTCGTCACCACCCTGCACGGGGACGAGCCGGTCTCCTTCCACGTGCTGCTCCAGCCGCGCGGCGACCAGGCCGACCGGTTGCTGCGGGCCATCGACGACATCGCCCTCGGCGAGCTGGACGAGGCTGTCCGCGAGGGCGAGACCCCCGAGGGGGAAGAGGCCAAGAGCGTCGGGGAGAGAGCGCTGGAGGTGTCCCTGGCGGCGTTGCGCTCCGCGGGTGGCGCGGCGGAGGGGCGGCTGGTGGAGGACCATCCGCTGGACGCGCTCAAGGGGGTCGTGGACGAGGTGGACGCCGACGAGGTGATCGTGCTGACCGATCCGCACTACGTGGAGGAGTTCTTCCACCGGGACTGGGCTTCGCGGGCCCGGCACAAGGTGGGGGTGCCGGTTCTGAAGCTGTTCTCGCACAGCAAGGCGTAGTCGCTGCCGCCGGGCTGGGCCGTGGGGCGCCGTCGGGGGTGCGGTGCGTTTCGGGCTGCGGGCCCGTCGTAGCTGGCCGCTGCCCCGCTCCCTACTTTGCTCGAGGGGGGACCCCATCGCGGCGGAGCCGCACATCGGTACAGTCTCGCGGCCCTGGGTCGGCTGCTGGTGCCCTGCGCAATAAGGTGGAGCCCCTCACCCTCGTACCGCAACCCCTGGGAGAAACACACATGGCACCCGGCCTTCCTACCGCCATGGACCGACCGCACTTCATCGGGATCGGTGGAGCCGGGATGTCCGGGATCGCGAAGATCCTCGCCCAGCGCGGGGCCAAGGTGGCCGGCAGTGATGCCAAGGAGTCGGCGACCGCCGAGGCGCTGCGGGCGCTCGGGGCCACCGTGCACATCGGGCACGCCGCCGGGCATCTGGCCGACGACGCCACGTGTGTCGTCGTGTCGTCGGCGATCCGGGCGGACAACCCGGAGCTGGCCCGCGCGGCGGAGCTGGGGATTCCGGTGGTGCACCGGTCGGACGCGCTCGCCCGGCTGATGGACGGGCTGCGGCCGATCGCGGTCGCCGGTACGCACGGCAAGACCACCACGACGTCCATGCTGGCCGTGTCGCTGAGCGAGCTGGGGCTGAACCCCTCGTACGCGATCGGCGGCGACCTGGACACGCCCGGTTCCAACGCGCTGCACGGCGAGGGCGACATCTTCGTCGCCGAGGCGGACGAGTCGGACCGCAGCTTCCACAAGTACGCGCCCGAGGTCGCCATCGTCCTCAACGTCGAGCTGGACCACCACGCCAACTACGCGTCGATGGAAGAGATCTACGAGTCCTTCGAGACGTTCGCCGGGAAGATCGTGCCCGGCGGCACCTTGGTGATCTCCGCCGACCACGAGGGCGCGCGGGAGCTGACGCGGCGGGTCGAGGGTGTGCGGGTGGTGACGTACGGCGAGGCGGAGGACGCCGACGTCCGCGTGCTCGCCGTGGTGGCGCAGGGGCTGAAGAGCGAGGTGACGGTCCTCCTGGACGGCCAGGAGCTCACCTTCACCGTCTCCGTCCCCGGCCGTCACTACGCGCACAACGCGGTCGCCGCGCTGGCGGCGGGCGTGGCCCTGGGAGTTCCGGCGGCCGATCTGGCGCCGGCGCTGGCCGCGTACACCGGCGTCAAGCGGCGCCTGCAGCTGAAGGGCGAGGAGGCGGGCGTCCAGGTCATCGACTCCTACGCGCACCACCCGACGGAGATGACGGCGGACCTGGAGGCGATGCGCGCGGCGGCGGGCGACGCCCGGATCCTGGTCGTCTTCCAGCCCCACCTGTTCTCCCGGACACAGGAGCTGGGCAAGGAGATGGGCGAGTCGCTGGCCCTGGCGGACGCCTCGGTCGTCCTCGACATCTACCCGGCCCGCGAGGACCCGATCCCCGGTGTGACGAGCGAGCTGATCATCGACGTGGCCCGGGCGGCGGGCGCGGACGTGACGCCGGTCCACGCCAAGGACGAGGTGCCCGCCGTGATCGCGGGAATGGCCGGCCCCGGTGATCTCGTTCTCACCATGGGCGCGGGCGATGTGACCGACCTGGGCCCGAGGATCCTGGACCGTCTCGCACAGAGCTAACGGAAGTAAGGGGTTGGCCTTCATGTCGTACGACGTCGAAAAGCCGGACGAGCAGTGGCGGGCGGAGCTGACCCCGGCCGAGTACGCCGTGCTGCGCCAGGCCGCGACAGAGCCCGCCTTCACCGGTGAGTACACCGACACGAAGGCGAAGGGCGTCTACTCCTGTCGGGCCTGCGGCGCCGAACTGTTCACCTCCGAGACCAAGTTCGAATCCCACTGCGGCTGGCCTTCCTTCTTCGACCCGAAGGACAGTGACGCCGTCGAGCTGATCGAGGACCGCTCGCACGGGATGGTCCGGACCGAGGTGCGGTGCGCCCGGTGCGGGTCCCATCTCGGGCATGTGTTCGAGGGTGAGGGGTATCCCACTCCGACGGACCAGCGGTACTGCATCAACAGCATCTCGCTGCGGCTGACGCCGGCCTAGGGCCTGTCCGGCGGAGGTCCCAGGGCTGACGCCGGGTCAAGGCCTCCCCTCGGGCTCCCTGCCGAGGGCCGCCACGGTCAGCGCCAGGGGGTGGTGGCCCGGCCGGGGGCGAGTGCCGGCCGGAAGGGCGCGGCCCGGTCGTGTCGGCGTTCGTCGTCGGGGGCCCGGCCCGCTCTTGCTGAGCCGCAGCTCGGTGGCGAGCCGACCCAGGGAGAGTGCCTCCAGGCCCTCCACCGAGGCGACGTCGACGGTGCGCCGAAGGATCAGCCGGCGGGTCTGATTGCCGCGCTCGATCCGTCCGTCCGCGCGCGTGCCTGGCGTGGGCGCGGCCTCCTGGTCGTCCGGGGGCGACCCGGGCCTGTGCGGAGGGCCGGGCCGGGAGGGTACTACCACCGGCCCGTCGCCCCCGTGTTCACAGCACCTTCCGCTGCACCAGCGCCGACAGCACCAGCATCCCGGGCAGCAGGGGCAGCCAGACGGTCAGGACGCGGTAGCCGATGACCGTGGCCGTGGCCAGGGCGAGGGGGGTGCCATAGCCCGCCAGGGTGAGGACCAGGGCCGCGTCGATCGGGCCTATGCCGCCCGGGGCGGGGACGGCGCCCGCCGCCGTGCTCGCGGCGAGGAACGCGAAGACCAGTTGGGTCCAGGCGAGCGGGACCCCCAGCGCCGTGCCGACCGAGGCGACCACGCAGGCTTGGAGCAGCGGGGCGGCGGCGGCTCCGCACCACAGGGGGAGGAAGCGGCTCGGGCGGGTGTGCAGCCGGCGTGCGTCGGTGAGGGCCGTACGGACGAGGTCGAAGGCCGGGCGGCGCAGGGGGCGTACCAGGACCAGGACGACGGCTGCCGCCGCCGGGGCGAGGAGGATGCCCGTGGCGATCAGGAGCAGGGTGCGCCGGTCGGGGAGGAGCTCGGCGGGGGGTACGGCGGTGGGGGTCGCCAGGAGGCAGACCAGGACCACGGGGGGCTTCGCCAGTGCCCTGACCAGGGAGTACAGGGCGATCGAGGCCGTGGCCCGGGGGAGCGGGACGCCCTGGCGCTGGAGGAAGCGGACCGTGACCGCGTGGGCGCCGATGCTAGCCGGCAGGAGGTGGTTCGCGGCGCCCGCGGCGACCTGGGAGGCCAGCAGCAGGCCCTTGGGCAGCCGGTCGGGGATCGCGCCCTGGCGGACGCAGGCCGCGGCGACCCAGCCGAGGCAGGTGAAGACGAGCCCGGCCAGCAGCCACCAGGGATCGGCGGTGGCGAGGTGGGCGACGCCCTCACGTACGGCGCGCCAGTCGATCGCCGCCCAGATCCCCAGGAGGAGGAGCGGGAGCAGGCTCAGGGCGCGGCGGGCGGCGGCGGAGGTCAGGGTACGGCGGCCGGGGGAGGCCGGGGTGCCGTCGGGGGAGGGCTGGGGGTGGCGGTCGTCCGCGCAGGGGAGCGGGGCGGCGGGACCGTCGAGCGGCAGCAGGGACACGGCGCACGTCGTCCTTCCGCGTCACCGCCGCGGGGCGGGGTGACGGATCAAGGGCGGGGCAGGGAGGGGACGGGGGAGAAGCTTCCCCTCCGGTGTGACGGTGCGGTGTCCGGAAGCCGACGGTGTGCGGGCGGAGGGGCGACGCGGTGCGGTGGGACTGTGAAATGTCTGCCCGGCGCCGCCGCCGCTCATCCCGCGCGCCGTGCCGTCGTCCCGTGCTGCCGGTCTGCCCGCTGGGCGGGTGTCGGGCCGTCGGCTTTTGGTCTGCCCGGGCCTGTGCTGTCGGTCTGGCCGCTGGGCGGGTGTCGGGCTGTCGGCTTTTGGCCGCTGTGGCGTTCGGGCTGTCGGCTTTTGGTCTGCCTGGTCCTGTGCTGTCGGTCTGGTCGCTGTGCGGGTGTCGGGCCGTCGGCTTTCGGCCTGCCCGGCCCTGTGCTGTCGGCCTGCCTGCCGTGCCGATGTCCGGCCGCCGTGCTGTCGGTCTGCCCCCGCCGCTGTCGTCCCGTGCTGTCGGTCCCTCCGCGTCTCAGCGCACCTTCGGCACCGCCGCCGACACCTCCGCCAGCAGCCTTTCCGGGTCCGCGCCCCAGCGTGAGCTGATGACCAGGTCGCGGGCCGGGTCCACCCACAGCAGATGGGTGCCGCCGTTGCCGCGGGCACAGCGGCCCGTGACGGGAGCCGAGGGCCAGACCGCGCCGGTGTCGTTGAGCCACCAGGACAGGCCGTACTGCGGTTTCACCCGGCACGGGGTCCACAGCTCCTCGATCCAGCGGGCCGAGAGCACCTGTTTGCCGTTCCAGGTGCCGCCGCGCAGGCAGAGCTGGCCGATACGGGCCAGGTCGAGGGCGCTGATCCACAGGCCGCCGCCCCAGTGGGCCCCGCCGGACACCACGGGGAGGCGGGTGCCGGCCACCTCCACGTACGAGGTGTCATAGCCGTGCCAGGACCAGGACGTGGACGCGTCGAGGGGCTCCATCACGCGTTCGCGGAGCAGGTCGGGGAGGGAGCGGGCGGTGAGGGCCGTCAGGGCGAGGGCGGTGAGGTTCACGCGGACGTCGTTGTAGGCCCAGCCCTCGCCCGGCGGGCCGCCCGGGGACTCGGTGCCCTCGCGGGTGCTCTGGGCGTCGGCCGAGGTGGGCTTCCCCCACAGGGTGCCCTCCCACTGGCTCGTCTGGTCCAGCAGATGCCGCCAGGTCACCGCCCGCCCGTGGGCGCCGGCGAACTCCGGCAGGCCGACCGAGGCGGACACCGGCGCGTCGAGGTGCAGCAGCCCGTCGTCGTACGCGATCCCGGCGACCAGCGACAGCACGCTCTTCGTCGCGCTGTAGGCCATCTCCGCCCGCGTGGGATCGCCCCAGGACGCGAGTACCGCGCCGCGCCGGACGACGACGCCGCTCGCGCCGCCGCCGTCGAGCAGGGGGCCGATCACCTCGCGGTGGGAGGTGTCGGACACCTGGGCGGCGAGGTAGGTTCCCATGTCCTCGACGCCGGGTACGGGGCGCTGCTCCTGCGCCCGCACCGCCTCGGTCAGCACGTCGGTGTCGACGCCCTTCCACGGGTCGGCGGCGATGCTCGCGTTCTCCAGTACGTAAGGCACGGACGGGACGTACCCATGCGCCGAACGGCTCAAAGGTCCGTGCCGCTCCCGTGTGCCGCAACGGGGGGCCAGTGGTCGGGGGCGCCGCCGTGGGCCCGGACCAGGGAGCGGGCGACGGCCAGGCCCAGGCCGCTGCCGCCGCGGGTGCCCGCATGTCGCCGCATGTCGCCACATGGCCGATCGGCCGCACCGCCCGGTTCGGCTCCGCCGTTCGGGTGCGGGCCGCCCAGGCGTCCCGCCGGGCGGCCGGGCCCGCCGGGGCGGGGGCGGTCAGCTGTTCCTGGGCGGGCCCAGGGGGAGGGTGAGGACGAAGACCGTCGGGGCTGCGGTGTCGTCGAGGGCGAGGGTGCCGCCGTGGGCCCGGACCAGGGAGCGGGCCACCGCCAGACCCAGGCCGCTGCCGCCGCGGTCGCGGCTGCGGGCCTTGTCGACACGGTAGAAGCGGTCGAAGACCCGCTCCCGGTCGCCGGGCGGGATGCCGGGACCCTTGTCGGCGACGCGGACCTGCGCCGAGTGCGGGGTGACCGACACCGCGACGGACACCGGGGTACCGGCCGGGGTGTGCACGGCCGCGTTGGTGAGGAGGTTGTCCAGGACCTGCCGGACGCGCTGCGGGTCCAGCCGCAGCCGGACCGACTCCGGGCCCGGCGCCACCGTCAGCGGATGACCGGCTCGGGTCGCGCGGAAGGCGTCGGCCGCCTGCTCGACCAGCTCCACCAGGTCGGTGTCCTCCATCCGCAGCGGCGTCTCGACCTCGGCCGCGTCCAGGCGGGCGAGCAGCAGCAGGTCGTCGAGGAGGACGCCCATGCGCGCGGCCTCGGCCCGCAGCCGGGCCAGGTGCTTGTCGCGCTCCTCGGGCGCGTTGGCGGCCGCGTACTGGAAGAGGTCCGCGTAGCCGCGCACCGACATCAGCGGGGTGCGCAGTTCGTGCGAGGCGTCCGCGACGAAGCGGCGCAGCCGCTGTTCGGCCTCCGCGCGGACCGCCAGGGAGGCGTCGATGTGCTCCAGCATGGTGTTGAAGGCCGTACGGAGCTCCTCCACCTCGGGACCGCCGCCCGGCGCGTCCGCGCGCAGGGGCAGCCGGGACGCCGACTCGGTCAGATCGTGGGAGGCGATGCCGTGCGCGGTGTGCGCCATGTCGCTCAGCGGTTTCAGCCCGCGCCGCAGCATCGCCCGGCCGAACACCACGAGGGCCAGCAGCGCGAGGCCGAAGGTGACGACCTGGATCGTGATCAGCTGCCCGACGGTGTCCTCGATGTCGTCCAGGGGGGCGCCGCTGACCAGGACCACGCCGGGTTCGACCTCGCAGGCGCGCAGCCGGTACAGACCCTCACCCTTCAGGTGCTCGGTGCGCAGGACCTCGGTGCCCGCGACGGTCTGCGCCTTGGCCAGGGCGGTGAGGTCGTCGACGTCCTCGGGCACGTCGGCGGCGTCCTCGGGCTTGCGCAGCACCGGGGTGCCGTCCGACACGTCGTACACGGCGTAGTACCAGCGGTAGTACTTCTTTCCGGCCAGCGAGCCGGAATCCACGATGCTCTTGGACTGGGCGACCTGCGCGAGCTTCAGCTGCTCGTTGAGCTGGGCCGACAGATAGTCCCGCATGTACGTCGTCAGGGCCGTGCCGACGATGGCGAACACCACCAGGGCCAGCGCGCCCAGCCCCAGCGCCATCCGGGTGCCGAGCCGAAGCCTGCCGCGGTACGACTGCCACGCCCGGCGTATCACTCGGCCGCCTGCCGGACGACGTACCCGAACCCGCGCACGGTGTGGATCAGCGGCTCGCCCGTCGCGTCGAGCTTGCGGCGCAGCCGGCTGACGACCAGCTCGACGACGTTGGAGCGGCCGCCGAAGCCGTACTCCCACACGTGGTCGAGGATCTGCGCCTTGGTCAGCACGGTCGGGGACTTGCGCATCAGATAGCGCAGCACCTCGTACTCCGTCGGTGTGAGCGTCAGCAGCTTGTCGCCGCGCCGCACCTCACGGGTGTCCTCGTCCATCATGAGGTCACCCACCCGGAGGACCGAGCGCTGGAAGGCGGGGCCCGCGCTGCGCCGCAGCACGGTCCGCAGCCGGGCCATCAGCTCCTCCACCGCGAACGGCTTGACCAGGTAGTCGTCGCCACCCCGGGTCAGTCCCGCCACCCGGTCGGCGACCCCGTCCCGGGCGGTGAGGAACACCACCGGCACCATCGTCCCCGAGCGGCGCAGCCGGTCCAGCACGCCGAAACCGTCGACATCGGGCAGCATGAGATCGAGCACCACGATGTCGGGACGGAAGTCTGCGGCACGCCGCAGCGCCTCCTCACCCGAGTTCGCGGTGATCGCGTCCCAGCCCTCGTAGCGGGCGACCGTCGCCACGAGATCGGCGATCGGCGGGTCGTCGTCCACGACGAGGAGTCGTACTTTTTCCACCCGCTCATAGTGCGTCACGCACCCCGCCGCGGGAGAGGCCGGTCTCACGCGCGGGCAGATCGATAAGCTCTTGAAAGTTGTACGACAGGATTTCGACAGGTCCCGACAGCGAAGCTCGGTGTCCTGAGGACCCGATCGAGGAGTTTCCGTCCGTGACGACCGTCCAATCACCTCCCGTGACCCCCACCGGGATCCGTCCGAAAGTAGTGGCCCGCACCGGCCTGTACGCCGTGCTGGCCGCGAACGCGGCCGTCGTGACCCTGTTCGCCGTGCAGGCGGGTTTCGCCTCCAACGCCCTGGTCGTGCTGGGCCGCTTCACCGGCCTCTACGCCGCCCTGCTGATGGCGTTCCAGCTGCTGCTGGTCGCCCGGCTGCCCTGGCTGGACCGCCGTATCGGCATGGACCGGCTGACCAACTGGCACCGCTGGACCGGCTTCGGCCTGCTGTGGACGCTGGTCGGGCATGTGGTGTTCATCACCTTCGGCTAGCCGAGTCGTCCTCGATGGACCCGGTCAGCCAGCTCGTCGACCTCGCCGAGACCGTCGAGGGCGTGTTCCGCGCGGTCGTCGCGCTGGGGATCGTCCTGCTCGTCGGCGGCGTCTCCGCCCGCTGGGCCCGCCGTCGGCTGGCCTACGAGACCTGGCACTTCATCCACCTGTACACCTACGTCGCCGTGGTGCTGGCCTTCACGCACCAGGTCGCGGTCGGTACGACCTTCACCGCGTCGCCCGCCGCGACGAGCTACTGGTACGCGCTGTGGACCGTCGCCCTCGGCTCGGTGTTCGTGGGCCGGCTCGTCCTGCCGCTCTGGCGGAACTGGCGCCATCAGCTGCGCGTCGAGGCGGTCGTACCCGAGTCGGACAACGTCGTCTCCGTGTACGTCACCGGACGTGACCTGGACCGGCTGCCGGCCCGCGCGGGCCAGTTCTTCCTGTGGCGGTTCCTCACCAAGGACCGCTGGTGGCAGGCGAACCCCTTCTCCCTGTCGGCCGCGCCCGACGGCCGCACCCTGCGCCTGACCGCCAAGGCCGCCGGCGACGGCTCCGCCGCCCTGCGCCACATCAAGCCCGGCACCCGCGTCTTCGCCGAGGGCCCCTACGGCGCCTTCACCGCGATGCACCGCACCCGGCCGGAGGCCGTCCTCGTCGCCGGCGGTGTCGGCGTCACCCCCATCCGGGCCCTGCTGGAGGAGCTGCACGGCCACGCCGTCGTCATCTACCGGGTCGGCTCGGACCGGGACGCGGTCCTCTACGACGAGCTGCGTGACCTCGCCCACGCCAAGGGGTCCGAGCTGCACCTGGTCACCGGCCCGCCGGTCCCCGACAAGCTGGCCCCGGGCGAGCTGGCCCGGCTGGTGCCGGACATCGCCGACCGGGACGTGTTTCTGTGCGGACCGCCCCCGATGATGAACGCGGTGCTGGGCAGCCTGCGCGAGCTGAACGTGCCCAGGACGCAGATCCACTTCGAGCGTTTCAGCCTGGCGGGATGAGAGAGACGACGTGAAGCGAGCACTGCCTGTTCTGGTCCTGAGCATCGCGGGCCTCGTCCCGGTCTGGCGCTACGAGCCGTCCTTGGGGACGTCGACGACCGAGGCCGCCGCGCCCGCGTCGACACCGTCCACCTCCGCTACGGGCTCCTCGTCCGGGGCCACCACCGTCAAGGGCACGGTCGTCACCACCGACAAGGGCGATGTGCAGGTCGAGGTCACCTTCGAGGGTGACAAGATCACGGCCGTCAGGATGCTGAAGCA
>NZ_BMSX01000009.1 GCF_014649375.1 Streptomyces aurantiogriseus | reverse complement strand
CCCCTCCACGACCGGACAACGAGAACAACCAGCTCAGGACACGATTTCTGACTGGAGTACTAAGAGGCATCTCATTTGGTGAGTCTGCGATAGCAGAGGAGACTGCGGGCAGCGATGCTGGTGAAGGCCAGGAAGTGTTCGGCTTTGCGCTCGTAGCGGCGGTGGAGTCGGCGGCCGCCGGCGAGCCAGGCCATCGTGCGTTCGATGGTCCAGCGGTGCCGGCCCAGGCGCGTGGACGACTCGATGCCCTTGCAGGCGATCCGGTCGGTGATCCCATGCTGGCTTAACCATCGCCGCAGGTGGTCGTAGTGGTAGCCCTGGTCCGCGTGCAGGTTGGCGGGAGACGCCGATGGGCTCTGCGGCGGGAGCGGATCGGCGGGATGCCGCGGAAACAAAGAACCTCCCTCTGAAGCAACGCGGCTGGGTCACATCGGTTGACCGTGCTCAACCATCGGTCTCAGGGTTGCCTGTCAAAACGCCAGTGTTGTGGGTGCGCAGACAATGGCCGACGGGTCAGGTCGGGCTGGCTCGCCGACGGGTCCAGACGTAGCCGGCGACGATCCCGCCGATCACGATCACCTCGAAGACCACGTCCACCAGGTGATCCCCCAGGGAGACCAGCAGCAGTCCGAACAGTCCAGCGGCAAGGACCGCGCCGAAGGATGCCGCCAACTGGTGCCGCGCCGTCCAGGCGTGGCGCATCCAGCGTGCCACGATCGCCGCGGCGGCGATGGCGACCAGCACGGCTGCGAGCACCCACCACACGAACGATATGCCGCCGCCGATGAACGCCAGCAGGTGGAAGACGAACCAGACCAGTCCGAAGCCCAGCCCGGTCCACCCGGCGCGCATCGGCCCGGGCAGCCGCTGCGGTACCCGCGGTGTTTCTCGGGCTCGGCAGCGCGACGCGGCCAAGGTCAGCATTCCCACGATCGCGAGCACCGCGCCGATCTCGACGACGGAAAGGCGGAAATCCGACCGCAGCAGGGAAATCAGCGCGAAGAGCGCCGTACCGAGGGCGAACACCCCACCGAAGGCCGGCAGCTTCCGTCGCGACAACCACGGGGACCCGCTTTCCCGGGGGAACAGGATATGCACCACGCCGATGGGAATAAGCACACTCCAGACAACGTGGTACCCGCACACGAGCACGGCCCAGAACCAGTTCACCCCGGCGGCGCGGCCGTACATCGTCTCGCCGTCCATCCCCTGCGGATTGAAGATCGTCTGCAGGGCGAGGCCCTCCTCGATCAGCGCGTAGGCGACACCGAGCAGGACTATCCCCCACCCGTTGAGCCGCAGGCGTTGCGCGATCTCGCGTACCAGGACGACACCGGCACCGTAGAAGCACAGGATCGAGACCACCCGCAAGGGCTCCACGAAATAGCTCAGGCGCAACGCCGCGCCCACCACCTCGCCCAGCAAGGGAGCCATGAGAAACAGCGTCACCACCGGGGCCACCCGGTGCCGCCGGCCATCCGGACTGAGCTCGGCGCGACCCCTGGCGATTGGTGGATCGGGCGGCGTCTTCATTCCCACGCTTCTGGGTCCTCTGTTTCACCTGTTGGCCGCCATCGCGATGGAGTTCCGCGATGTCGTTTCCGCCGATAACCGTCCCGCGGCGCACACCAGCATGATGGCCAGCGGGGAGTCAGCGACCACGGTGGCATTGGCCATGGGGGGAAGTCGGACGTTGACGGAGGTTCATATCTGCAAGTCTGTCGCTGCCCACGGCGCCGCGTATCCGCCGATGGTCTACTCCACGGCGACCAAAGTCTTAGTGCCGGGGGCGAGGACTCGTCCCACGTCATGACGGTGGCCGGGTGGCGGTTCTTGGAACCCGAAGGCTGGCCGGACCCGGGCCGGGACGGTCGCCCTTGTCCGCGCCGGAGTCCGCTTCGAGGGCGGTTCGAGCAGACCAGGCGCAGGCTGGCCCGGCTGCGTGGCGAGGGCAACCTGCGGACGGCGGCCGTCGTCGGCGCCGCCGAGTACGTGCACGCGCGCCTCCGGGCCGACGCGACCGACGGACCGTCCAACCGGCAGGTCGTCGACTCCGTGCTCCAGCGCCCGGACGAGCCCGGCGAGCTGCTCGCCTACTGGACGGCCACCCACGGCCGTAACGTCCCCAAGCCCCTCAAGCGCGGCATCGCCGACGCCGTACGGCGTCTCTACAGCGGCAAGTCGCTGCTGAAGTACGACACCGCGTCCCGCGGCTACCGCTTCGGCGACATCCTCAATCTGGTGCACGCGGCGCCGGACCCGGGCAAGCCGTGGCAGGGCGAGCTGTTCCAGTACGCCCTCGACCGCCGGCACCACCCGGACACCGCCGTGCCGCCCGCCTCCGACCGGGTCCTGACCGCGCACCGCGAGCTGATGACGCTGCCGGTCGAGGAGCGGCGCGCGGTCGTCACGTCCGAGGGCGGGGCCGAGCGGCTCGCGGCGGCCGGGATGACCTGGGAGGCGCTCGCGGGCTGGCTGCAGGGGCCGATGGACAAGGCGGCCTGGGAGGCGGTCATTCCCTCCATGGGCCCGATGGCGTTGGTGCGCAACCTCCGCAACTTCGACGAGGCCGGTGTCTCCGACGAGGTCGCCGCGCAGGTCGCGGCCCGGATCAGTGACCCGGCGGAGGTCGCGCGCTCGCGGCAGTTCCCCTTCCGGTACCTCGCCGCGTACCAGCACGCGCCCTCGCTGCGCTGGGCCTACCCGCTGGAGCAGGCGCTCGGCCACTCGCTGGTCAACGTGCCCGCGCTGCCCGGCCGCACGCTGGTGCTCGTCGACCGCTCCGGCTCGATGTTCTACTCGCGGCTGTCGGACCGCTCCGACCTCAATCGCGCCGACGCGGCGGCGATCTTCGGTACGGCGCTCGCGCTGCGGGCGGCGGACGCGGACCTCGTCGAGTTCGGCACCACCAGCAACCGCGTCGACTTCCGCAAGGGCGAGTCGGTGCTGAAGGTCCTGGAGCGCTTCGGCGACCTGGGCGGCACCGACACGACCGGGGCGGTGCGCAAGCACTACCGGAAGCACGACCGGGTGCTGATCGTCACCGACGAGCAGTACGCGTTCAGCCACCACGGCTCGCCGGCCGAGCAGGTCCCGGCGGACGTTCCGGTCTACACCTGGAACCTGGCCGGCTACCGGGTGGGCCACGGTCCGTCGGGGGAGGGGAACAGGCACACGTTCGGCGGTCTGTCGGACGCGGCTTTCCGGATGGTGCCCCTCCTCGAGGCGCGCGACGCCGACTGGCCCTGGGAGCACTGAGGCGCCCGCGGCGCTGAGCCGAAGGGGGCCCGCACACCGTACTTCGGTACGTGGTGCGGGCCCTTGTTCGTGACTTCGGTGCCGGCCCTTGTTCGTACGGCGGATTGATATCTAACATTTCAGTTCGTGGAGCCTCTACGACCCGTGCCCCGCACCCTCCTCCGGGAGCGCGCGTACGCAGCCATCCGGGACGCCATCGTGACCGGGGAGATCGAGCCCGGGGCCCTGGTGCGGGACGCCGATCTCGCGGAGCGGCTCGGGCTGTCCCGGGCGCCGGTGCGGGAGGCGTTCTCGCGGCTCGTCGACGAGGGGCTGCTGGAGAGCAAGCCGCAGAGCTACACGCGGGTCACCCCGGTCGTCGCCGCTGACGTGCGGGACGCGGCGGCCGTGGTGGGGGCCATGCACGAACTGGTCACCCGGGCCGCGGTGCCCCGGCTGTTCGCGGCGGACGTCGAGGCGATGCGCACGGCCAACGAGCGGTTCGCCGCCGCGGTGGGCGCCGGTGACGTGGACAGCGCCCTGGACGCCGATGACGGTCTGCACGACGTCCTGGTCCGGGTGAGCGGAAACCGCGCGGCCGCTGCCACCATCGCCCGCTACACCCCCCTCATCCGGCGGCTGGAGCGACGGCGCTTCGGCGAGGGCGGCACCTGCCGTTCGGCCGGGCTGCACGACCGGCTGATCGAGGCCTGCGCGGCCGGCGACGTGGACGAGGCGGTCCGCGTCACCGCGGAGATCTGGCGCACCCTCGCCGACCTGGCCGACTCCGACGACTGACCCCGCTCCAGGAGGCCCCATGTCCCTCGCCGCACCCTTCCCTTCGTACGCGCGTCACCCCCTCCTCTTCGGCCCCTCGCCCGTGCACCCCCTGGAACGCCTCACCGCCCACCTCGGCGGTGCCGCCCTCTGGGCCAAGCGGGAGGACTGCAACTCCGGGATCGCGTACGGCGGGAACAAGACCCGCAAGCTGGAGTACCTGGTCGCCGACGCCCTCGCGCAGGGCTGCGACACGCTGGTGTCGATCGGCGGGGTGCAGTCCAACCACACCCGGCAGGTGGCCGCCGTGGCCGCCCGGGCCGGGCTCAAGTGCGTGCTGGTGCAGGAGAGTTGGGTGGAGTGGCCCGACTCCGTGTACGACAAGGTCGGCAACATCCTGATCAGCCGGCTCGCCGGGGCCGATGTCCGGCTGGTGCGGGCCGGGTTCGGGATCGGCTTCAAGGAGAGCTGGGAGCAGGCGCTGCGCGAGGTCGAGGAGGCCGGCGGCAAGCCGTACGCCATCCCGGCCGGGGCCTCCGACCATCCGCTCGGCGGCCTCGGCTTCGCCGGGTGGGCGTACGAGGTCGCCGAACAGGAGCGGGAGTCGGGCGTCTTCTTCGACACCGTGATCGTCTGCTCGGTGACCGGGTCGACGCAGGCCGGCATGGTCGCGGGGTTCGCGGCGCTGGAGGAGGCCGGCGGACGGCCCCGGCGCGTGATCGGCGTCGACGCCTCGGCCAAGCCCGCCGAGACCCGGGCGCAGATCGCCCGCATCGCCCACCGCACCGGCCGACTCATCGGCGTCCAGCGGGAGTTGACCGAGGAAGACGTCGAGCTCGACGAGCGGTACCACGCCGGCGTCTACGGCCTCCCCGACGAGACCACGCTGGAGGCGATGCGGCTCGCCGCGCGCACCGAGGGCATGGTCACCGACCCCGTCTACGAGGGGAAGTCGATGGCCGGGCTGATCGACCTGGTCGCACGCGGCGAGATCGGCCGCGACTCCACCGTGCTCTACGCCCATCTGGGCGGGCAGCCGGCGCTGAACGCGTACAGCGCGCTGTTCTGACCCGTGAGGGTGGGCCGGCGGACCGCCTGTCTGGTGTCACCGGGAGAAGTGGTGGACCATGCGGGCAGTACGAGGTGTCCCGAGAGATGAACGGGGGTCTCCGCCTGGCCCTCGACAGGATACGGAGAGGGCCCCGGTTCACGAGGAGTAACTGGATGACGCAGGTCAAGCCCATGCGCGCGGACGCTCGCCGCAACTACGAGCGGTTGCTGAAGGCGGCGGCGGAGGCCTTCGCCGAGCATGGGGAGGGTGCGTCCCTCGACGACATCGCCAAGCGGGCGGGCGTCGGCTCCGGCACGCTGTACCGGCACTTCCCGACGCGTCAGGCGCTGCTGGAGGCGGCGTACGTCGACCGGATCAAGGCGCTGTCCGGGCGGGCCGACGAACTCGGCAGGGAGCTGCCGCCCGGTGAGGCGCTGGTGGCGTGGCTGAACGAGCTGTGCGTCGGCATCATCCAGGTCCGCGGGATGAAGGCCCTGCTCGGGTCGGCCGTCACGGACGACGGCGTCGCCGCGGTCACCGCGTGCGGCACGCACGTCCGGGCCGCGGCGACCCGGCTGGTTGGCGCGGCGCAGCGGGAGGGGACCCTGCGGGCGGACGTCGAGCCGATCGACGTGCTGCGCCTGGTGCACGGTGTGGCGACGGCGGCGGAACTGGCGAACGCGGACGGCAGCGGCACCCGCCGGTATGTGTCCTTGCTGACGGAGGGGCTGCGGCCGGTGAGGAGCTGAGGGCGGCGGGAACCGCGGCCGGCGAGGAGCCGAGGGCGGCGGCGGGCGCCCTGTGGCCGAGGGCGCCCGCGGCTGCGGAGTCAGAGTGACTGGGCCGCCGGCTTCACCATGTTGCGCACGGTCCGCGCCTTCACGAACTCGCCCATGGCCGTCATCTCCCACTCGCCGGAGAACTGGCGGATCAGCTTGGCCATCATCACGCCCGTCTGCGGTTCGGCGCTGGTCAGGTCGAAGCGGACGAGCTCCTCGCCGGTCGAGGCGTCCAGGAGGCGGCAGTAGGCCTTGGCGACCTCGGTGAACTTCTGGCCGGAGAAGGAGTTGACGGTGAAGACCAGGCCCGTGACCTCCTGCGGGAGACGGCCGAGATCCACGGTGATCACCTCGTCGTCGCCCCCGCCCTCACCCGTGAGGTTGTCGCCGGAGTGCTTGATCGCGCCGTTCACGATGGTCAGCTTGCCGAAGTAGCAGCTGTCGATGTGGTTGCGCTGCGGTCCGTAGGCGATGACCGAGGCGTCCAGGTCGATGTCCTTGCCGCGGTACGCCGGCTCCCAGCCGAGGCCCATCTTGACCTGCGAGAGCAGCGGGCGGCCGCCCTTCACCAGGGAGACGGTCTGGTTCTTCTGCAGACTGACGCGACCCTTGTCGAGGTTGATCTTCCCGGCGCCCGGAGCGGGGGCCGGGGCCGCCGGCGGCGCCTGCGGCATGGGCGGGGCCGGTGGGGTCACCGGGGGCTGCATGGTGGGCGTGGGCGGGGTGACCGGCTGGGCCGGGGCCGGCGCGGGCTCCTCCACCGTCACGCCGAAGTCGGTCGCGATGCCGGCCAGGCCGTTGGCGTACCCCTGGCCCACGGCCCGCGCCTTCCACGCGCCGTTGCGCAGGTAGATCTCCACGATCACCAGCGCGGTCTCGGTGCCGAGCTGCGGGGGCGTGAACGTGGCCAGGACGCTGTTGTCGTCCCCGTTGCGGATCGTGGCCGTCGGTTCGATGCCCTGGAAGGTCTGGCCGGCGGCGTCCGGGCTCGCGGTGACGACGATCTTCTCGATGCCCGGGGGGACGGCGGCGGTGTCGACGGTGATCGCGTCCGGGGCGGTGCCGCCGCCGGAGCGGTACGTCACGCCGGGGCCGGTGGGCTGGTTGTAGAAGATGAAGTCGTCGTCGGAGCGCACCTTGCCGTCGGCGGTGAGCAGCAGGCCCGATACGTCGAGCCGCACCGGGGCGGCGACGTCCACCGTCACGCGCGCGGCGGAGAGAGGGATGTTCGAGCCGGGGGTCATAGCTGTCATGCCAGGTGAACGAGCGAGGCCGTTTTGCCGTTCCCTTACCCGCGCTGCTGCTGCGGCGGTGGACCGGAGCACCGGGAAACGAGGTACGCGGCGGAGTGAACTCGCCTAGGCTGCCCTGCGTTTGAAGATTTTGTATGGGTTGAGAGGTGGTTTTGCGAATGTCCCGCATCCCGTCCAGACGCACCGTTCTCCGCGGACTCGCGGTCTCCGGAGCAGCGGTGATCGGCTTCGATCCCGCCACCCGGAGCTGGGCCGCGACCACGTCGGAGTCCGGCACGACACTGGCCGGGATTCCTCAGCTGGACGGAACGCTCGTCACGGACGCGTCGTCGCTCGCCGCCGCGGCGGACGACTACGGACATATAGTGCACCACCGTCCCCTGGCCGTCCTGCGTCCGGGCTCGGTCCGTGACGTCGTCGCCATGGTCCGGTTCTGCAACGAGCACTGTCTGCCGGTCGCGCCGCGCGGCCAGGGACACTCCCCGTTCGGTCAGGCGCAGGTGCAGGGCGGCCTGGTCATCGAGACCGCGACCCTCGCGGAGATCGGTCCCCTGGGGCCGGACAGCACCACCGTCACCGTCGGCGCGGGCGCCAAGTGGAGCGACGTGGCCAAGGCCACGACCGCCCACGGCCTCACCCCGCCCGTCTTCACCGACTACCTCGAGCTCTCCGTCGGCGGCACCCTGTCCGTGGGCGGTCTGGGCGGCCAGGCCCACCGGCACGGCGCCCAGGTCGACAACGTCACCGAACTGCGGGTCGTCACCGGAGCGGGCCAACTGGTCCGCTGCTCCCCCTCCCGGCGCCCCGACCTCTTCCACGCCGTCCTGGCCGGCCTCGGCCAGTGCGGCATCATCGTCGAAGCCACCCTGCGCCTGGTGCGCGCGCCCGCGACCGTACGCCACTACCACCTGACCTACGACGACCTGGCGACCTTCCTCGACGACCAGCGGATCCTCGCCCAGGAGGGCCGCTTCGACTGCGTCGAGGGCCAGGTCCACGCGGACGCCGACGGAGCCTTCCGCGTCTACGCCCTGGACGCGGTGGCCTACGGCCCGCCGGTCGGCCCCGCACCCGACGACACGGCCCTGCTGAGCGGCCTGCGCCACGACCCCGCCACCGTCCAGTACGAGGACCGGCCCTACTACGACTTCCTGAACCGGCTGGCCCCCTGGGTCGCCGCCGCGAAGGAGACCGGTGTCTGGACGTACGCCCACCCCTGGCTCAACCTGATGCTCCCCGGCACGTCCGCCGCGACCGTCAGCGCCCGGGTCCTGAACGCCCTCACCCCGGCCGACCTCGGCCCCATGGGTGTCATCCTCTTCTACCCCCTGCGGCGTGACCGCCTCACCACCCCGCTGCTGCGCACCTCCGACGAGGCCGTGTCGTACCTCTTCGACGTCCTGAGCGCCGCCCCGCCGGACGACACCGCCGCCGTCGACCGCCTCCTGGCGTCCAACCGCGCCGCCTACGAGGCCACCGCCGAGGCCGGCGGCACCCACTACCCCGTCGGCAGCATCCCCTTCACGCCCGCGGACTGGCGAACCCACTTCGGCCCGGCCTGGCCGGCGCTCGAGTCGGCGAAGCGCACGTACGACCCCCAGGGGATCCTGGTCCCGGGCCAGGGCGTCTTCTGAGGCGGATGAGGCACGGGCGTCGGGCCACCCGGCCGGAGTGATCAGGGCTTCGAAAGGTCTCCCGTTCCGGAAACGGGAGACCACGCTCGGGCACGGCCCGGCGAACGGCCCCCGCGCCACGGGGGTGCGGCATGTCGCCTACGGGACCACCACGATCTTCCGGCCGATCCCGGACGCGAACTGCTCCAGGGCCCGGGGGTACTGCTCCAGCGGCACACGGTCGCTGATGAAGATCTCGGGATCCAGCACCCCGTTCGCGAAGAGCTCCGCCGCCCGCTCGAAGCTGTGCAGCACCGCCATGGAGCCCGTGATCGTGATCTCCTGGTTGTAGATCCGGTACGGGTCGATCGTCACCCGCGTCGCATAGTCCGCCACCCCGAACTGCAGGAACGTCCCCGCCTTCGCCACCCGGCCCAGGCCGTCCTGGATCGCGGCCGCGTTGCCGGTCGCGTCCACCACCAGGTCCCAGCCCTGCGGGCGGTCCAGCTCGTCGGGGTCGGCCGCCGAGGCCGAGACGCCGAGCCTGCGTGCCGTCTCCAGGCGGGCCGGGTTCACGTCCACCACGTCCACGCTCGCCGCGCCCGTCCGCTTGGCCAGCTCCAGCATCATCAGACCCATCGTTCCCGAGCCGTAGATCAGGACGTGGGCGCCCAGGCGGGACCGGAGGACGTCGTAGCCGCGGACCGCGCAGGACAGGGGTTCCACCAGCGCCGCGTCCTGCGTCCGCACGTGTTCGGGCAGCTTCACGCAGTTCGCGACCGGGGCCACCGCGTACTGCGCGGCACCACCGGCCGTCGTCACGCCGATCGCGGCCCACCGCTCGCAGAGGTTGTTGTGACCCGTACGGCAGTACCGGCACTCGTGGCAGTACAGGGAGGGGTCCACGGCCACCCGGTCGCCCACCGAGACCTCCGTGACCTGGGTGCCGACCCCGACGACCTCGCCCGCGAACTCGTGCCCCGGCACGATCGGCAGCTTCGGGGCGAACTCGCCCTGCAGGATGTGCAGATCCGTTCCGCACAGGCCGCACGCCGCGACCTCGACCACGACCTCGCGCGGCCCCGGCGTCGGGTCCGGGACCTCGGTGACCACGGCCCTGCCCACGGACTCGATGACGGCGGCCTTCATTTCACGGCTCCCAACGACAGGCCCTGGACGAGTTTGTCCTGGGCGGCGAATCCCGCGGCGAGCACCGGCAGGGAGATGACGAGCGACGCGGCGCACACCTTCGCCAGGAACAGGCCCTGGCTGGTGATGAAGCCGGTCAGGAAGACGGGCGCCGTCTCGGCCACCACGCCGGTGAGTACCCGGGCGAACAGCAGCTCGTTCCAGCTGAAGATGAAGCAGATCAGGGCGGTCGCCGCGATGCCCGGCAGGGCGATCGGGGCCACCACGCGCGCGAGGATCGTCGGCAGACGCGCTCCGTCCACCCGTGCCGCCTCGATCACCGCCACCGGGACCTCGGCGAGGAAGGACTGCATCATCCACACCGCGATCGGCAGGTTCATGGAGGTGTAGAGGACGACCAGCAGCCAGATGTTGTCGAGCAGGCCGGCGTTCTTCGCGAAGAGGTAGATCGGCAGCAGTCCCGCCACGGCCGGCAGCATCTTCGTCGAGAGGAAGAAGAACAGGACGTCCGTCCACTTCTTCACCGGGCGGATCGAGAGCGCGTACGCCGCCGGGAGGGCCAGCAGCAGGACCAGCAGCGTCGACGCCACCGAGGCCACCGTCGAGTTGATCAGTGCCGGCCAGGGGCTCGCCCCGCCGCCGGTGCCGAAGAACTCGCGGTAGCCGTCCAAGGTCAACGACGCCGTGAAGGACGGCGGGTTGGTCGCCGCGTCCTGCTCCGAGTGGAAGGAGGTCAGCGCCATCCAGGCGATGGGGAGGAAGAAGACGATCCCGGCCAGCCAGGCCAGCAGACCGAGGCCGGCGCCCTTGCGGCGGACGAGTACGGTCGGTGCGCTCATGCGCGCGACACCTCCTCGCGGAAGAGGGACGAGACGACCCGCAGGGCGAAGGCCGCGATGACGAGCGAGCCGATGACCACCAGGACGCCCGCGGCGGAGGCGAGACCGTTCTCGTGGGCCTGGTAGAAGCTCTGGTAGACGGTGTAGGGCAGGTTCGCCGTGCCCAGACCGCCGGAGGTGATCGTGAAGACCGCGTCGAAGTTCTGGACGATGTAGATCGAGCCCAGCAACGCGCCGAGTTCGAGATAGCGGCGCAGGTGCGGGAGCGTCAGGTGGCGGAAGATCTGCCAGTCGCTCGCGCCGTCCACCCGCGCGGCCTCGATCTGCTGCTGGTCCCGGCTCTGCAGCCCGGCCAGCAGGATCAGCATCATGAACGGCGTCCACTGCCAGACCAGTGCGGCCTCGACCGCGAGCAGCGGGGTGTCGGAGATCCAGTCCGGCTGTGGCCCGCCGACGTAGTGCAGCAGGCCGTTGAGCAGGCCGTATTCGGGGTTGTAGAGCACGTGCTTCCACAGCAGGGCCGCGGCCACCGGGACCACCAGGAACGGGGCGATCAGAAGTGTGCGGACGACGCCCCGGCCGCGGAATCTCCGGTCGAGGAGCAGGGCGAGGGCCAGGCCCAGGACCAGGCTGGCCAGCACCACCGCCACCGTCAGCAGCACGGTCGTCCACACCGACTGGCGCAGGTCCGCGTCGGTCAGCACTTGGCGGTAGTTGTCGAGGCCGGTGAAGCGGCGGGCGTCGGGGTAGAGGGCGTTCCAGTCGAAGAAGGAGATCACCAGCGTGGCCACGAACGGGAGCTGGGTCACGGCGATCATGAAGATCAGGGCGGGCAGGAGCGGGGCGCGGGTGGCCCAGGCGCGCAGCCGGGCGGAGGGCTGCCGCGTGGTGCGTGCGGGGGTGGTGGCCATGGGAGCCGTCGTCGTGGCGGTCATCGTCCCTCGTACTCCTCGGAGATCCGCTCGGCGAGCCGCTGGGACTTCTTCAGGGCCGACTCGACGGACTGGCGTCCGGCGATGGCCGCGCTGATCTCCTGGGAGACCTTGGTGCCGAGGTCGGTGAACTCGGGGATGCCGACGAACTGGATGCCGGGGGCGGGCCGCGGCTGCACACCGGGGTCGTTGGGTCGGGCGCCCTCGATGGCCGCCTTCGTCATCTCCTGGAAGGCGGCGGCCTCCGCGCGGTAGGCCGCGTTCGTGTACGTCGACGCGCGCTTGCCGGCGGGGACGTTGGCCCAGCCGATCTCCTTGCCGACCAGCTCCTCGTACTGCTTGCTCGACGCCCAGGAGACGAACTTCCAGGCCTTGTCGGTGTTGCGGGAGGCCTTCTGGACGCCCCAGGCCCAGGTGTAGAGCCAGCCGGAGGAGTCGGTCTTCTCGACGGGGGCGGGGGCGTAGCCCACCTTGCCCTTGACCGGGGACTTCGCCGCCTCCAGGGAGCCGGCGGCGGAGGTGGCGTCGTACCACATGGCGACCTTGCCCTGGGTCATGTTGTTCAGGCACTCGGCGAAGCCGGACTGGGCGGCGCCGGACTCGCCGTGCTCGCGGACGAGGTCGACATAGAACTTCGTCGCCTTCTCGAACTCGGGGGAGTCCAGCCGTGCCTTCCAGTCCTTGTCGAACCAGGTGCCGCCGAAGGTGTTCACGACGGTGGTGAGGGGCGCCATGACCTCGCCCCAGCCGGGCAGGCCGCGCAGGCAGATGCCCTTCATCCCGGGCTCGGCGCCGTCGACCTGGGCGGCGAGGCCGGCCACCTGGGTCCAGGTGGGGTGCGCCGGCATCGTCAGGCCTTCCTTCGCGAAGACGTCCTTGCGGTACATCAGGAAGGACGACTCGCCGTAGAAGGGCTGGCCGTAGAGCTTGCCGTCGTCGGCGGTGAGGGACTCCCGCATCGGCTTGAGGACGTCCTGCTCGTCGTACGACGGGTCCTTCGCGACGTAGGAGTTCATCTCGTGCAGCCAGCCGTTGCGGGCGTAGATCGGTATCTCGTAGTTGGAGAGGGTCGCCACGTCGTACTGGCCGGCCTGGTTGGCGAAGTCCTGGCTGATCTTGTCGCGGACGTCGTTCTCGGGCAGGACGGTGAAGTTGACCTTGATGCCGGTCTCTTCGGTGAAGTGGGCGGCGGTGAGCTTCTGCAGCTCGGTCATCTGGGGGTTGTTGACCATGAGGACGTTGATGGAGTCGCCGCCGGAACCGGACCCGCCCGCCCCGACCCAGCAGCCGGAGAGCAGCGGGGCGAGCAGCGTCCCAGCGGCGGCCGTGGCGAGCGTCGCTCGCGGCCTCCGTCGGCTCGGGATACGCATGGATCGCTCCTGGAGATAAACGGAGATAAGTGTAGATAAGGGGCGGCGCAGGGCAAGGGGTGCCCGTGAACAGTGGGTTGGATTTTCAAACCCTGATGACCTGTGGCCCCAGCAGCGAGTACCGGTGGGCCTCGGACGCGGGCAGCAGGGTGCTCGTCACGATCGCCTCCAGTGCGTCGACCTCGGCGAACCGGCAGAAGCTGACCGCTCCGAACTTGGTGTGCACGCCCGCGAACACCGTGCGTCGCGCGGCCCGCACGGCCTGCGCCTTGACCTCGCCGACGGCCGGGTCGGGGGTGGTCAGGCCGTGCTCGCGGCTGATGCCGTTGGCGCCGATGTAGGCGAGGTCGACGACGAAGCCCGCCAGCATCTTCGTCGTCCAGTGGTCGACGGTCGCCAGGGTCCCGGCGCGGACCCGGCCGCCCAGCAGCAGGACCGAGACGTTGCCGGCCTCCGCGAGCGTGCCCGCGACCGGCAGAGACGCGGTGACCACGGTCAGCGGCCGGTCCCTGGGCAGTGCCTCGGCGATGAGTTGCGGGGTGAAGCCCTCGTCGACGAAGACGGTCTCGGCGTCCCCGAGGAGTCCGGCCGCCGCGGCGGCGATCCGGCGCTTCTCGGGCACATGGCTGGTGGCGCGGAAGGCGAGCGTCGTCTCGAAACCGGCGCTCTCCACGGGATAGGCGCCGCCGTGCGTGCGGCGCACCAGGCCGTGGTCCTCCAGGGCGCGCAGATCCCGCCGGACGGTCTCCTTGGCCACGCCCAGGTCGGCGGCGAGCGCGGCCACGTCGACCGAGCCGGTGGCGCGCGCGGCCCGCACGATCTCCCGCTGGCGTTCCTCCGCTGTCCGCGGAGCTGTGTTCGGGGTCATGCCGTCACCTCGCTTCCCCTCGTGCCGAGTGCCCGTTCGGGCCCGATGGGGCCCATGGGGGAAGTTCTACAGCGGGGGTGCGGCACTGACCAGGTCTGTTGCGGGTCCGATGCTGCCCGTGTCTGCCCGTTTACGGCGAGGGGTGCCCGCCTCGGACCTGCAAAGCCGTGGGGGAGGGCGTGAGAACGGGCAGCGCGGATGCCCGAATGCGGCGGCGGGCGGGCCCGTTCGGTGCCCGCCCGCCGCGCGAACGGTGGTTTTCCGCCGTGCGGGCGGCCCGTCAGTACGGCCAGATCGGCGGGTCGCTCACGAAGTGGCCGCCCAGGTAGGCGTGCGCGATGTTCTCCGGGTCGAGCTCGCCCTGCTCGGCGATCAGCTTCTCGGCGTACGGCTCGGAGTCGTCCTGGGGCTCGTAGCCGAGGGCGCGGGCGGTGCTCAGGTCCCACCACAGCCGGGTGTTCGCGGAGGAGCCGTGGACGACCGTGTGGCCGACGTTCTCGGCGGTCAGGGCCGCGTGGAAGAGGCGGGCGCCGTCGGCGGGGCTCATCCACACCGAGAGCATGCGGACGCTGGTCGGCTCCGGGAAGCAGGAGCCGATCCGCACGGACACCGTCTCCAGGCCGTACTTGTCCCAGTAGAACTGGGCGAGGTCCTCGCCGAAGGACTTGGACAGGCCGTAGAAGGTGTCCGGGCGGCGCGGGGTGTCGACGGGGATCAGGGGGTCGTCGCCCCGGGGGCGCGGGGTGAAGCCGACCGCGTGGTTGGAGGAGGCGAAGACGACACGGCCGACGCCCTCCTCACGGGCGGCCTCGTACACGTTGTACGTCCCCTCGATGTTCGCCTTGAGGATCTTCTCGAAGGGGGCTTCCAGGGAGATGCCCGCGAGGTGGATGATCGCGTCGACGCCCCGCACGGCCTCCCGGACGGCGTCCTTGTCGGCGAGGTCCGCGGTGATCGCGTCCGGCTCGCCCTCGATCGGGCGCAGGTCGAGCAGGCGCAGCTCGTAGCCGTAGTCGGGGAGCAGGTCCCGCATCAGGGTGCCGAGGCCACCGGCGGCGCCGGTGAGCAGGACGGTGCGCGGAGCGGGCATCCTCGGGTCTCCTTGGATCGGCGGGGCGACGGATGAGTGGCCCGGCGGCCGTATGCGTGGACGTTATTCACATTCATGGACACGCTAAGGATCACTCGTGTCTCCGTCAAGTGTCGCGCGGAGCTCGGAAATCCGCTCCTGTCAGGTGGTTTGCGCGCTTGACCGCGCCTCGGGGGCCTTCATAGGGTGAGTGCGTTCATAAATGTGGACGTCAGTCAGAAGAACGCACGCGTCGTCCTAGGGAGAGCCCGTGACGCCAGCCCCGCTCGCCGCACGCCTGCGCGTCCCCAGCGGACCGCTGTTCTTCCCCGTCACCGCCTTCGGCCCCGACGGCTCCGTCGACCTCGACACCTACCGGGCGCACGTCCGCCGCGGGGTCGAGGCGGGGGCCGCCGCCGTCTTCGCGTGCTGCGGCACGGGGGAGTTCCACGCGCTCACCCCGGAGGAGTTCGAGCGGTGCGTCCGGGCGGCCGTGGAGGAGACCGACGGGCGCGTACCGGTGGTCGCGGGCGCCGGCTACGGGACCGCGCTGGCCGTGCGCTACGCGCGCCTCGCGCACGGGGCCGGCGCGGACGGGCTGCTCGCCATGCCGCCGTACCTCGTCGTCGCCGGGCAGGAGGGGCTGCTGCGCCACTACCGCGAGGTGGCGGCCGCGACCCCGCTCCCGGTGATCGTCTACCAGCGCGACAACGTCGTCCTCACCCCCGGGACCGTCGTCGAACTCGCCCGCACCGAGGGGATCATCGGCCTCAAGGACGGACTCGGCGACCTCGATCTGATGCAGCGGATCGTCAGCGCCGTCCGCACCGAGGTCCCCGGCGACTTCCTCTACTTCAACGGCCTGCCGACCGCCGAGCAGACCCAGCTCGCCTACCACGGCATCGGCGTCACCCTCTACTCGTCGGCCGTCTTCTGCTTCGCCCCCGAGATCGCCCTCGCCTTCCACCGGGCGCTCACCACCGGCGACGAGTCCACCGCGCACCGCCTGCTGGACGGCTTCTACCGCCCGTTCGTCGAACTGCGCGCCCAGGGCCGCGGCTACGCCGTCTCCCTCGTCAAGGCCGGCGTACGACTGCGCGGACTCGACGTGGGGGAGGTGCGACCCCCGCTGCACGAGCCGGGCGAGGATCATGTCAAGCAGCTCGCTCAGGTGATCGAGCGCGGGTACGCCCTGCTCGACGAGGACAAGTGAAGGCGGAGGACAAGTGAAGGCGTCGACTTTCGTCTACCCCTGGGACGTCAACGGGGACCCGGAGGCCCCGGGCCGCATCGCCGCGCTCGGCGTGCGACAGGTGACGCTCGCCGCCGCCTACCACTCCACCCGCGCCCTCACGCCCCGCCACCCGCGCCACCGCATCGTCACCGCCGAACACGCGGCCGTGCTGTACCCCACCGACCTGGCGGGCGGCCGCTGGGCGGGCCGCACCCTGCGCCCCTGCCCGGCCGGAGACTGGGCCCCCGGCGACGCCTATGGGGAGGCCGCCGCCGCGCTCGCCGAGGCCGGCCTGGAGGTGCACTCCTGGGTGGTCCTCGCGCACAACTCCCGCCTGGGCGCCGAGCACCCGGACACCTCGGTCGTCAACGCCTACGGCGACCGCTATCCGTGGGCCCCGTGCATCGCGCAGCCCGCCACGCGGGCGTACCTCGTCGACCTGGCCGCCGAGGCCGCCGTACGGCCCGGCGCGGCCGGCACCGAGCTGGAGTCCCTCGGCTGGTACGGCCTCCAGCATCTGCACGCCCACGACAAGACCGGCGGGGTCGGCCTCGGGGACGCCGGGCAGTACCTGATGGCGCTCTGCTTCTGCCCGGCCTGCCGGAAGGGCTACGGCGCGCAGGGCCTGGACGCCGACGAGCTGGCGGCGGCCGTACGCACCGCGCTGGAGCCGGTGTGGCAGGGGGCGCCCGACGACGGGGGCTGGGCGGGCGTCGAGAAGCTGCTCGGGGAGGAGACGGCGAGGGCCACGCGCGCGTGGCGCGACGAAACCGCCCGCACGCTCCAGGAGGCAGCGGTCGCCGCCGTCCGCGCGGCCGCACCGCAGGGCTTCCAGATCCTGCTGCACGCCGACCCCGTGACCTACCACGTCGGCGCCAACCCCGGCGTCGACCCCGCGCACATCCTGTCCGTCGCGGACGGCGTGGTCGTGCCCTGCGCCGGCGGCCCCGGACTGCTCACGCCCTTCGCCGAGCAGCGCAGGGAGGGCGCCGTCCTCGCCGCCAACCTCGGCATCGTCTCCGGGATGGGCGGCAGCCCGGGCACGCTCGCGGCGGACGCGGCCCGCGCGCGTGAGCTCGGGGCCACGGAGATCCGGCTCTATCACGCCGGGTTGGCGTCGGACGGCGACTTGGCGGCGGTGCGGGAGGCGCTCGCGGTGCTCTGAGCCAGGGCGGTGCTCGTCGCGAGGAGCGCCAGGCCGACCAGGACCAGCAGCAGCCGGTGGTCGACGAGTTCGACCAGCGCGGCCCCCACGGCCAGCCCGATCACGTTCGGCGTGAAGACCAGGGTGTTGGCGGTGGCGGTCACGCGACCGAGGAGCGGTCCTGGCGTCTCGCGCTGTACGGCGGTGAACGCGGCGATCAGCACGCACGGCAGCCCCAGCCCGATCGCCGCGCTGCCCGCCAGTGCCACCGGCTCGGACGGGACCGCCCGCGCGGCCACCGCGACGGCCAGCAGGGCGATCCCGCCCGCCGCGAACCGGCGCTCGCCGAGCCGTCGCAGCGCAGGCCCGGAGACCAGCCCGACCGCCACCGAGCCGACGCCCTGCACGGCGTAGAGCACGCCGGTGTAGGCGGGGGCGTGCCCGAGGCCGTCCACGACGGCGTAGGTCGTGGTGGCGTTCAGCCCGCTCATGAGCATCGTCGCGCCGCCCGCCAGCACGAGCGGGCGCAGCCCGGGGTGCGCCCACAGGTGGCGGGCCCCCTCGGCGGTCTGCTCCCGCCAGCCGCCGCTGGGCCGCTCCGGCCGCTCCTCGTGGACGCGGACGAGCATCCACAGCCCCGCGGCCACCGCGAACGTGACCGCGTCCAGAAGGGCGACCGTCGCCCCGCCGAGCGCTGCGTAGAGGGCCGCGCCCGTCAGCGGGGCCACCAGCTTCGTGCCCTCCACGGCCGTCATCCGCAGCCCGTTGAAGTCGCCGAGCAGGTCCGGGTCGACGACGGAGGTGAGCAGGGCCGACTCGGCGGGATCGTGGACGACGACAGTGGCCCCGTACACGACCAGGACGGCGAACAGGAGCCACAGGTCACCCCTGGAGTCGACGGCGAAGAGGCTGAGGAGCAGCCCGCCGAGGCCGAGGTTCGTCCAGATCAGCAGGGGCCTGCGGCGCACACGGTCGGCGATCGTGCCGAGCGCCGGCGCGGCCAGGGTCGGCGCCCAGACGGCCAGCAGGCACAGCGCGGCCAGCCCGTCCGACCCGGTCAGATCCTTGACCCACACACCGGCCGCCAGCCCCAGCGCGGAGGTACCGAACGCGGACACCACCACGCCCACCAGATACAGCCCCGCGTTGCGGTCCCGCAGCACACGCGTCACGGTCCAGTTCGTCATCATGCCTGGTCATCGTGGTTCTAAGGCGGGTAGGCGGGCATCGGTCAGGTTTCCTAGGCACGGACGGCGGCCCGGCGGGAAGCCGTCGGAAGCCGTCGGTCATGCCCCTGGGGCGCGTACGGCACCGGCCCTGGCGTCGAGGCCATGATCTATGTCGTTCCCGTCTTCATCGGGGTCCTCTACGTCCTTCTCATGTGCCTCGTGCGTGAGCCGCACCGACGCCGCCTGAACGCGGATGGGGGCACCGCCCGGTCGAGCGAAGCCGAGACTGGGGGAGGTGGGCGGAGCGGGCGCCGCCCATCTCAGCGGCGGCGGTCTGGGCGGCTGGGAGTTCGCGTTCACCGCGGTGGCCACCTATGTCGCCTACCGGGGCCTGGACTCGTGGACCTTCATCGGCATCGGCTGGCTGCTGCACACCGCCTGGGACGCCGTCCACCACGTCAGGGGCAACCCGATCGTCCCCTTCGACCACACCTCCTCCCTGGGCTGCGCGATCTGCGATCCGGTGATCGCCCTGTGGTGTCTGGCCGGGGGACGGACACCGGCCGAGCTGCTGCGCACCTGGCGGGTGGCGGCCGGGGCGCGATGAGTGTCCCGGGCACGATGAGTTTCCGGCGCGCGACCGGTCCACCCTGTATGACTGACACGACCACCACTCTCGACCTCGGACCGCAGACCCGGATCGTGGCGCGCCTCGCCGAGGGCGTGACCGACGAGCAACTGGCGGATCGGACACCGTGCCCGGAATACCTGGTGCGCAACATGCTCGGCCACCTGGCCGGGCTGGCCGTCGCCTTCCGTGACGCCGGGCGCAAGGACCTGGGCGTCACGACCGACACCAGCCCGGAGGCCGCCGTGCCGGACGTCGGGCCCGGCTGGCGCGAGGAGCTGCCCAGGGTGCTCGACGAACTCGCCGGCGCCTGGCGGGACCCCGACGCCTGGACCGGCATGACCCGCGCGGGCGGCATCGACCTGCCCGGCGCGGTCGCGGGCGCCGTCGCCGCCGACGAGCTGGTCGTCCACGGCTGGGACCTGGCGCGGGCCACCGGCCAGGAGTACGCCCCCGACCCGGCGGCGCTGCGGGCCTCGTACGCGTTCCTGTGGGCGGCCGCCGAGGAGTCCGACCGCGGCGGCGGGATCTTCGGCCCCGTCGTCCCCGTCCCGGAGGACGCCCCGCTGCTCGACCGGACGGTCGGGCTGAGCGGGCGTGATCCGGGGTGGCGGCCCGGACGGGCGGACGGGGCGGGCCAGGCGCCGTAGACGGCCGCATGAGCCCGTCGTAGACGGGCGTAATCCATGCACGTCCGGCAAGGGGGGACCGTACGCTCCCCACCATGCCCCTCAGCCTCACCGTCCTCGGTACCGCCTCCCCGCACCCGGGCCCGGGTCGCCCCTGTTCCGGGTACCTGTTGCGCGGCGGGGGTGCGGAGGTGTGGGTGGACGCGGGGACGGGGACGTTCGCGGAGTTGCAGCGGCACACGGATCCGCGGCGGCTCACGGCGATCTGGATCTCCCATCTGCACGCCGACCACAGCGCCGATCTGCTCGCCGCCGTCTACGCGTTCGCCTACGGCGGCCTCACCCCGCCGGCACCGATCCCGGTGTACGCGCCGACCGACTGCGCCCGGCGCCTGGCCGGGTTCCTCGGACGGCCGGACGTACGGTTCCTCAGCGGCGTCCTGGACTTCCGGCCGCTGTACGACGGCCATGCCGTCCGGCACTGGAACCTCCGGCTCACCTCGCGCGCGGTCACGCACGACACCGAGGCGTACGGGTTGCGCGCCGAGTGCCAGGGCAGCGTCCTCGCGTACTCCGGGGACAGCGGGCCGTGCGACGCGCTCACCGAACTCGCCCTGGGCGCCGACCTGTTCCTGTGCGAGGCGGACATCGACCGGCATCGCGAAGGCGAACAGGTGCATCTGACGCCGGAGGACGCAGGCGACGCCGCCCGCAAGGCCGGTGTGCGCGAACTGGCCGTCACCCACGTCGGACCCACGCTGACCAGGGAGTCCGCGACCGCGCGCGCCGCCGCCGCGTTCGGCGGTCCCACCAGCGCCGCGGTCGAAGGTGCCACCGTCTCGCTCTGACTGCCCCTCAGCGCAACCTCAACTTCCTTTGTCAGAAGCATTGACGAAACACGGGGCCCCTCCTACCTTCAACGCGTCGTACTTCGTACGTCATATATGAGACGCGATACGCGAGATCAGATACGCGACATGAGCTACGCGACATCCGAGAGGCGCGCATGACCTCTGTGCCCACGCCGATCCCGTCCCGCACGCAGTACGTGCTGGAGGAGATCAAACGCCGCATCCTCACCGGGCAGTTGACGCCGGGTCAGGCGCTGGTCGAGACCGAGCTGGCCGCGCAGTTCGGGGTGTCCAAGACCCCGGTGCGCGAGGCGCTCAAGACGCTCGCCGGCACCGGACTGGTCGTCATGAGCCAGTACAAGGGCGTCACGGTGCGCATGGTGGACGCGGACATGGCGCGCGAGGTCTACGACGTGCGGCTGCTGCTGGAGCCCGAGGCGCTCAAGCGGGCCGTGCGGCGCGGCGCCTCCCTGGACGCCGCCCGCGCGGCGCTGACCAGGGCCGACGAGGCGACCGACACCGCCGAACGGTCGCTGGCCAACCGGGAGTTCCACCGCGCCCTCTACCTGCCGTGCGGCAATCCGCTGCTCGGCCGGATGCTCGACGAGGTCCGCGACCAGGCCGCCCTGGTCTCCGCCGTCGCCTGGGCGGCCTCGCCCTCCTGGGAACGGGAGGCCGGCGAACACCGCGAGATCCTGCGGCTCGCGCTGGCGGGCGACGCCGACGGTGCAGCAAGCGCTCTCTACGCCCATATCGCGTCGTTCGTGCGGCGGGCGTTCCCCGAAGCGGGGGGCGAGGCCCCGGAACAGGAAGGTCAGGAATGAGCAGCGTGGCGTTCGAGACCCAACGTGCGGCCCTGGCCGATGTCGTGGCCATCCCGGTGACCCCCTTCGCCGAGGACGGCTCCGTCGACCAGGACGCCCACCGGGCCCTGCTGCGCCGTCTGCTCGACGGCGGGATCACCACCCTCACGCCCAACGGCAACACCGGTGAGTTCTACGCCCTCACGCCGGAGGAGCGGCGGCTCGTGACGGAGCTGACGATCGATGAGGCAGGCGATCGTTCAACGATCCTCGTGGGGGTCGGTCATGACGTGCCCACCGCCGTCGCCTCCGCCCGCCACGCCCTCGAGCTGGGCGCACAGATGGTGATGGTCCACCAGCCCGTCCACCCCTACGTCTCGCAGAGCGGCTGGGTCGACTACCACCGCGCCATCGCCGAGTCCGTGCCCGAGCTGGGCGTCGTCCCGTACATCCGCAACACGCAGCTCGCCGGTGTCCGCCTCGCCGAACTCGCCGACGCCTGCCCGAACGTGATCGGTGTGAAGTACGCCGTCCCGGACGCCGCCCGCTTCGCCGCCTTCGCCCGCGACGCCGGGCTGGAACGGTTCGTCTGGGTCGCCGGCCTCGCCGAACCGTACGCCCCCTCCTACTTCTCCGCGGGTGCCACCGGCTTCACCTCGGGCCTGGTGAACGTCGCCCCGGCCGTTTCGCTGAACATGATCGAAGCGCTTCGATCCGGTGACTATCCGGCCGCCATGAAGGTCTGGGAGCAGATCCGCCGCTTCGAGGAACTGCGCGCCGCCAACGGCTCCGCCAACAACGTCACCGTCGTCAAGGAGGCCCTCGCCTCCCTCGGACTGTGCCGCCGCGAGGTCCGCCCGCCGAGCCGGCCGCTGCCCGAGGGCGAGCGCGCGGAGGTCGCCGCCATCGCCGCCGGGTGGTCCATATGACCGACACGCCTCAGCAGCGCAAGCGCCCCGAAGAGCTCAGAAGCCACCAGTGGTACGGCACCGAGGGCCTGCGCTCCTTCAGCCACCGCGCCCGCACCCGCCAGCTCGGCTACCTCCCCGAGGAGCACCTCGGCAAGCCCGTCATCGCGATCCTCAACACCTGGTCGGACATCAACCCCTGCCACGTCCACCTGCGCGACCGCGCCCAGGCCGTGAAGCGCGGGGTGTGGCAGGCGGGCGGCTTCCCGCTGGAGTTCCCGGTCTCCACCCTCAGCGAGACCTTCCAGAAGCCGACCCCGATGCTCTACCGCAACATGCTCGCGATGGAGACCGAGGAGCTGCTGCGCTCCTACCCGGTCGACGGGGCCGTGCTCATGGGCGGCTGCGACAAGACCACGCCCGCCCTGCTCATGGGAGCGGCCTCCGCCGACCTCCCGGCCGTCTTCGTGCCCGCCGGTCCCATGCTGCCCGGCCACTGGCGCAACGAGGTCCTCGGCTCCGGCACCGACATGTGGAAGTACTGGGACGACAAGCGGGCCGGCCTCATCGGCGACTGCGAGATGGCCGAGCTGGAGAACGGCCTCGCCCGCTCGCCCGGTCACTGCATGACGATGGGGACGGCGTCCACGCTGACCGCCGCGGCGGAGGTGCTGGGGGTGACGGTGCCGGGTGCGTCGAGCATTCCCGCCGTGGACTCCGGACACGATCGGATGGCCGCCGCGGCGGGCATGAGGATCGTTGAACAAGTCCACAAGGGGCGGATCCTCTCGGAGATCCTCACCCGTGACGCCTTCGAGGACGCGGTGACGACCGTCCTCGGCCTCGGCGGCTCCACCAACGCCGTCATCCACCTGATCGCCATGGCGGGCCGCGCCGGCGTCAAGCTCACCCTCGACGACTTCGACCGCATCGCCCGCACGGTCCCCGTCCTCGCCAACGTCCGCCCCGGCGGCCAGAAGTACCTCATGGAGGACTTCCACTTCGCCGGCGGCCTGCCCGGATTCCTCTCCCGGATCCCGGACCTGCTCCACCTGGACCGGCCGACGGTCTCCCACGACACCCTGCGCGAACAGATCGCCGGCGCGCAGGTGCACAACGACGACGTCATCCGGCCCCGGGACAACCCGGTCGCGAGCGAGGGCGGGGTGGCCGTGCTGCGCGGCAACCTCTGCCCGGACGGTGCCGTCATCAAGCACATCGCGGCCGAGCAGCACCTGCTCAAGCACACCGGTCCCGCGGTCGTCTTCGACGACTACAGGACGATGCAGCGGACCATCAACGACCCGGCGCTGAACATCACCGCCGACAGTGTGCTCGTCCTGCGCAACGCCGGCCCCAAGGGCGGCCCGGGCATGCCCGAGTACGGCATGCTCCCCCTCCCCGACCACCTGCTCAAGCAGGGCGTGCGGGACATGGTCCGGATCTCCGACGCCCGGATGAGCGGCACGAGTTACGGCGCCTGCGTGCTGCACGTGGCGCCCGAGTCGTACATCGGCGGACCCCTGGCTCTCGTGCGCACGGGGGACTCGATCACCCTCGACGTCGAGGCCCGCTCTCTCCACCTCCACGTGGACGACGAGGAGTTGGAGCGGCGGAGGGCGGAGTGGACGCCGCCGCCCACCCGGTACGAGCGCGGCTACGGCGCGCTCTACAACGAACAGATCACCCAGGCCGACACGGGCTGCGACTTCGAGTTCCTGGCCCGGCCGGGCAAGGTGCAGGACCCGTACGCCGGCTGAGCCGCAGCAGCACGACCGCGCAGCCCCCTGCGCAGAGAGAGACCGCACAGACCCCTGCGCAGAGAGAAAGCGCTTCCCGTACGACGACGCACGACAACGCACGACGCACGCACGACGCACGCATGACGTACCAGAACGGAGAACAGTCATGGCCCAAGCCGCAGCCGTGGCGAAACCGCCCGCGCCACCCCGGCGGCGCCGTGCCTCCGCCACGCCGCGCAGGCTCCCGTACCTGCTGATCGCCCCGGCGGCCCTGCTCATGCTGGGCTTCATCGCCTACCCGGTCATCAGCGTCTTCTACTACAGCCTGCAGAACTACAATCCCACCAAGCCGTGGCGGAACGGCTACGCGGGCTTCGACAACTTCGTCCACGCCTTCACCGACGACCCGGTCTTCTGGGACACGCTGACCTTCAGCGCCAAGTGGGTCTTCGTCGAGGTCGGGCTGCAGCTGCTGTTCGGTCTGGCGCTGGCGCTGATCGTCAACCAGACCTTCGTGGGCCGGGCGCTGGGACGCGCCCTGGTCTTCTCCCCGTGGGCCGTCTCCGGCGTGCTGACCTCCGCGATCTGGGTGCTGCTCTACAACTCCCAGACGGGCATCACCCGTTACCTCGCCGACATGGGCATCGGCTCCTACGGCACCAGCTGGCTGTCGGACACCTCCACGGTGTTCCCGGCGGCGATCGTCGCCGACCTGTGGCGCGGTGTCCCCTTCTTCGCGATCCTCATCCTCGCCGACCTGCAGTCCGTCTCGAAGGACCTGTACGAGGCCGCCGAGGTCGACGGGGCCAGCCGCTTCAAGCAGTTCTGGCACATCACGCTGCCGCACCTGAAGGACGCGATCATCCTGTCCACGCTGCTGCGCGCGGTGTGGGAGTTCAACAACGTCGACCTGCTCTACACGCTGACCGGCGGTGGCCCGGCGGGCGAGACCACGACCCTCCCGCTCTACATCGCCAACACCTCCGTCGACGCCCACAACTTCGGCTACGCGTCCGCCCTGACCACGGTCGCGTTCGTGATCCTGCTCTTCTGCTCGATGGTCTATCTGCGGCTGAGCAAGTTCGGAAGTGAGGCCAAGTGATCACCAAGGAGGCCACCGAGGCGGCGCCCACGCCCGTGAGCGCCCCCACCGCGACCGACCCGCGGCCGCGCAGGAGGAACCGCTCCTGGGACGAGGTCCCGCGCTGGCAGATCTACCTGCCCCTGTCGATCTACCTCGTCTTCACCCTGATCCCCTTCTACTGGATCCTGCTCTTCGCCCTGCGCCCGGCCGGCTCGACCTCGCTCGTGCCCTGGCCGATCACCTTCGACCACTTCGAGAAGGTGTGGACGGAGCGCAGCTTCGGCACCTACTTCCAGAACAGCCTGCTTGTCGGCCTCGCCACCCTGGTGATGACGACCGTCGTCGCCCTGGCCGGCGGCTACGCCCTCGCCCGGTTCGACTTCAAGATCAAGCAGGCCTTCATGCTGGCCCTGCTCTGCTCCCAGTTCGTGCCGGGCGCGCTGCTCCTGGTCCCGCTGTTCGAGATCTTCGCCGAGCTGCAGATGATCAACTCGCTGGGCAGCGTCATCATCGCGGAGACCGTCTTCCAGTTGCCGCTGTCGATGATCCTGATCAGCAACTTCATCAAGAACGTGCCGTACTCGCTGGAGGAGGCGGCCTGGGTCGACGGCTGCAACCGCATGACGGCCTTCCGGATCGTCGTGCTGCCGCTGCTGCGGCCCGGTCTGATCGCCGTCGGCTCCTTCGCCTTCGTCCACTCCTGGAACCACTTCCTGTTCGCCCTGATGTTCCTGAACAACCAGGACAAGCAGACCATCCCCGTCGGCCTCAACACCCTGATGAGCGCGGACAGCGTCGACCTCGGCGCGCTCGCCGCGGGCGGCATCATCGCGGCCGTCCCCGTCGTGCTCGTCTTCGCCTTCATCCAGAAGTGGCTGATCACGGGCTTCAGCGCGGGGGCGGTGAAGGGATGAGGGCACGTCACATCGGAGCGGTGGCAGGAACACTGGCTCTCCTGTGCGTCCCCGCGCACGCCGAGGCCCGCGACGTCAGCCGCGACACCCTTCCCGCGAACGACGGCTGGGCGTCGTACGGCACCAGCACCACCGGAGGCGCGGCCGCCGACGACGCGCACGTGTACACGGTCACCGACCGCGCCGGCCTGGTCCGCGCCCTGGACAACGGCAGCGACACCCCGAAGATCATCAAGATCGCCGGGACGATCGACGCCAACACCGACGACGACGGCGAGCACCTGGACTGCGCCGACTACGCCACCGACGGCTACAACCTCAAGAAGTACCTGGCCGCCTACGATCCCCGCACCTGGGGCTCGGCCAAGCCCAGCGGCCCGCAGGAGGAGGCCCGCCAGGCGTCGGCGGCGAAGCAGGCCGAGCGGGTCGTCCTGCGCGTCGGCTCCCACACCACCATCGTCGGCCTGGGCAAGGGCGCCGTCCTCAAGGGCGCCAGTCTCCAGGTCAAGGACGCGGACAACGTCATCCTCCGCAACCTCGACCTGCGCGACGCCTACGACTGCTTCCCCGTCTGGCAGCCCAACACCGGCGGCCTCGGCGACTGGAAGACGGCGTACGACAACATCTGGCTGGCCGGCGCGACACACGTGTGGATCGACCACGTCACCGCCTCCGACAAGGGTCACCCGGACGCGGCCGAGCCCACCTGGTTCGCCCGCAACTACCTCCGCCACGACGGCCTGCTGGACATCACCAACGGCTCCGACCTGGTCACCGTCTCCTGGAGCCGGTTCGCCGACCACGACAAGGCGATCCTGATCGGCAACGGCGACACGGCCACCGGCGACCGGGGCAGGCTGCGGGTCACCCTGCACCACAACACCTTCGAGTCCGTCGTCCAGCGCGCACCCCGCGTCCGCTTCGGACAGGTGCACCTCTACAACAACCGGTACGTGGTCGACGAGGACGACGCCGACTACCGCTACTCCCTGGGCGTCTCCACCGAGTCCGGGATCTACGCCGAGAACAACGCCTTCACCACCCCGGGTCATGTGGAGGTCGCCGACCTGGTCAAGAGCTGGAACGGCACCGCACTGCACCAGACCGGCACCCTCTTCAACGGCTATCCGGTCGACCTTCTCGCCATCCACAACGCCTACAACTCCGGCAGCGAGCGTGATCTCACGGCGGACGTCGGCTGGACACCTAACCTGCACACAAAGATCGACAGCGCCGCGGTGGCCGACCGCGAGGTGGCACGCGGCGCGGGCGCAGGGAGGATCCCATGAGCACCGCCGAACCCATGAGCACCGCCGAACCCATGAGCACCGCCGAGCCGATCAGCGGGGCCGTGCCGATCGTCCTGGCCGGCGCGCGCGGTCACGGCCGCTGGCACCTGGACAACATCCGCCGGCTCCAGGACAAGGGCATCGTCCACCTCGCGGGCATCTGCGAGCTGACCCCGCTCACCCCGGACGAGATCCCGGAGGGCCTGGGCACGCCCGAGCAGTCCGCCGACTTCGGCGCGCTGCTCGATGCCACCGGCGCCCGGATCGCCGTCATCTGCACCCCGATCCCCACCCACACCGACCTGGCCCTGACCGCGGCCCGCAAGGGTGTGCACCTGCTGCTGGAGAAGCCGCCGGCGCCGTCGTACACGGAGTTCCGCCGGATGGCGGACGGGGTCGCCGAGGCGGGCGTGGTCTGTCAGATCGGCTTCCAGTCGCTGGGCTCGCACGCGCTGCCCGCGATCCGCCGGCTGATCGACGACGGGGTGATCGGCGAGATCGCCGGAGTCGGCGGGGCCGGCGCCTGGGCGCGCGCGGAGGCCTACTACCGTCGGGCGCCCTGGGCCGGGAAGCGGCGGCTGAACGGGGTCGACGTGATCGACGGCGCCCTCACCAACCCGCTCGCGCACGCCGTCGCCACCGCCCTCGCACTGGCCGGCGCCACCCGCGCCGAGGACGTCGGCGGCATCGAGACCGAACTGGCGCACGCCAACGCGATCGAGTCCGACGACACCTCCTGCGTCCGCGTCACGACCACCGCGGGCCTCCCGGTGACCGTCGCCGCGACCCTGTGCGCCGTGGACCCGGACGACCCGTACGTCCTGGTCCACGGCAGCCGCGGCCGGATCACCTTCTGGTACAAGCAGGACCGCGTCCTGCTCCAGCGCGCCGACCACGGCCCCGAGGAGTTCGAGTACGGCCGTACCGACCTGCTGGAGAACCTCGTCGACCACCTCACCGACGGGGCCGAGCTGCTCGTCCCGCCGACCGCGACCGAGGCGTTCATGCGGGTCGTCGAGGCGATCCGGGTCGCCCCCGACCCGGTGCGGTTGCCCGAGGACGCCTGGCACCTGCTGCCCGACGAGGACCGCCGGGTCGTCCCCGGCGTCGACGGGCTGGTCGCGGCCGCCGCCGACACCCTCGCCCTCTTCTCCGAACTGGGCGCCCCCTGGGCGTCCCCGACCGCGCATCCGAAAGAGGTGAGCACCTGATGACGGCACCCGACTCACCGGTCGTCCTGCGCGTCGCGGGCCGCCCCGTCGGCCGCTACGTCACCCGGCCCGAGCTGCCCGCCCGGCTCTCCCCGCGCCCCTGTCTGCACCCCGTCACCACCCTGGCCGGCACGGTGGTCACCGAGCTCAGCCCCGCCGACCACACACACCACCTCGGCGTCGGTGTCGCCGTTCCCGACGTCGAGGGGCACAACTTCTGGGGCGGACGCACCTTCGTCCGCGACCAGGGCCCGACCGAGCTCGACAACCACGGCGCCCAGCGGCACACCGGGTTCCAGCTGCGCGACCCCGACGGCTTCGTGGAGGAGCTGCGCTGGGTCGCCGCCGGGGCCGAGCTGCTGCGCGAGCGCCGTACGGTTGCGGCTACCGAACTCACCGACACAGCCTGGGCGTTGGACTTCACCTTCTCCCTCACCAACGTCACCCCGGACCCGGTGACCATCGGCAGCCCCGCCACCAACGGACGCCCCGGCGCGGCCTACGGCGGCTTCTTCTGGCGCGCCCGCAAGGAGGACCGGGCCCCGGACGTCTTCACCGCCGGCACCGAGGGCGAGGCGGAGATCCACGGCCACCGTGCCGACTGGCTCGCCCTGGCCGGCGCCGGCTGGACGCTGGTCTTCGCGGGCGCCACCGACACCACCCGCCGCGACCCCTGGTTCGTCCGCACCGCCGAGTACCCGGGCGTCGGCTCCTCCCTGGCGTCCGAGGAACGGCTGGCGATCGCCCCCGGCGACACCGCCGTCCGCCGCATCGTCACCGTCGTCGCCGACGGCCGCCTGGGCCGCGACGAGGCGGCGGCCCTCGTACGGAAGGCGGTCAGCCAGTGACCCACGAGACTCCCGAGACGTACAAAACCTCCGGGACGCAGGAAACCTCCGAGACGTACGAGAACCCCGTCCTGAACGCCGACTGGTCCGACCCGGACGTCGTGTGCGTCGGCGACGACTTCTACCTCACCGCGTCCAGCTTCGGCCGCGCCCCCGGCCTGCCGCTGCTGCACTCGCGCGACCTGGTCAACTGGACCCTGGTCGGCCACGCCCTCGAACGCCTGGAACCGGCGGGCGAGTTCAAGAAGCCCCGCCACGACTGCGGGGTCTGGGCACCCTCGCTCCGGCACCACGACGACCGCTTCTGGATCTTCTGGGGCGACCCCGACCAGGGCATCTTCCAGGTCAACGCCCCGGAGATCAGGGGCCCGTGGACCCGCCCGCACCTGCTCAAGGAGGGCAAGGGCCTGATCGACCCCTGCCCCCTCTGGGACGAGGAGACCGGCGAGGCCTACCTGGTCCATGCCTGGGCCAAGTCCCGCGCGGGGGTCAAGAACCGCCTCACGGGACACCGGATGCACCCCGACGGGACCTCCCTGCTCGACGAGGGCAAGCTGATCGTGGACGGCGACCGCATCCCCGGCTGGTTCACCCTGGAAGGCCCCAAGCTCTACCGCCACGACGGCTGGTTCTGGATCCTGGCGCCCGCCGGGGGAGTGGAGACCGGCTGGCAGGGCGCCTTCCGCTCCCGGGACTTCTTCGGCCCCTACGAGGAGAGAATCGTCCTCGAGCAGAAGGACACCGCCGTCAACGGCCCCCACCAGGGCGGCTGGGTGCGCACCCCGTCGGGCGAGGACTGGTTCCTGCACTTCCAGCAGCGCGGCGCCTACGGCCGGGTCGTCCATCTCCAGCCGATGCGCTGGGGAACGGACAGCTGGCCGGTGATCGGGGACGACGGCGCCCCCGCCACCGTCCACCGCAGGCCCGACCTGCCTCAGCAGCCGCCCGCCGCGCCCGCCACCGACGACGACTTCCCCGGCGGACGGTTCGGCCGGCAGTGGCAGTGGACGGCCAACCCGCAGGACGGCTGGGCCACCCAGCACTCCGGCGACGGACTGCGCCTGAGCTGCGTCCGTACGGCCGACGCCCACGACCTGCGGAAACTGCCGAACGTGCTCACCCAGCGGCTGCCCGGCACCCCGTCCGCCGTCGAGGTGGAGCTGGCACTGCACGGCGAGCAACCGGGCGCGCGGGCCGGGCTGGCGGTCCTCGGGGACGCCTTCGGCTGGATCGGACTGCAACGCGGGGCCGACGGAGCGGTCCACCTCGTGCACCGGTTCGCTGAGGCCGTGGCCGAGCAGGAACGGGACGCCGACCACCCCCGGCCGGCCCCCGACGGACGCGCCCGCCTCCGCATCGAGATCGGCACCGGCGCCCGCTGTCGCTTCTTCTGCGACCTCGGCGAGGGCTTCCGCTCCTCCGGCCCCGTCTTCGCCGCCACCCCCTGGCGCTGGGTCGGCGCCCTGCTGGGCCTGTTCGCCCTCGCCCCCGACGGACCGGGGCACGCCGGGGCGGCCACGTTCACGGAATTCCGGATCAGACCCCTCTGACTCATCGCATTCGTACGCCTGTTGGGAGCCGCAATGACGCACTTCCAGAGCAAGCGCTTGCCGAGACCTGCTGTCGTGCTGGCCGCCGTAGCCGGCCTGGTCGCCGCGCTGGGGCTCGGGGCGGTCGGCGAGGCGAAAGCCGCCGACGTCACGACCGAGGCGGCCGTCGCCGACCGCTGGACCGACCGGGCCCACGGCTTCGCCTCCCTGGCCGGTGGCACCACCGGAGGCGCCGGCGGCAAGGTCGTCACGGTCACCGACCAGGCCTCACTGGCGAAGTACGCCGGAGCCGAGGAGCCGTACGTCATCCGGGTCGCCGGGTCCATCGCCGTCGAGCCGTTCGGCGCGGACATCGTGGTGGCCTCGGACAAGACCGTCATCGGCGTCGGTGACACCGGCGAGATCGTGCACGGGGAGCTGCACCTCAACCCCGGCACGCACAACGTGATCATCCGCAACCTGACGATCCGCGACTCGGCGATCGAGGGCAACTGGGACTGCAAGGACACCGATTTCGACGGCATCCAGATGGACACCGTCCACCACGTCTGGGTCGACCACAACCGCTTCTCGAACATCTGCGACGGGCAGCTGGACGTCCGCAAGGACAGCGAGTACGTCACCGTCTCCTACAACCGGTTCGAGAACAACAACAAGACGTTCGGCCTCGGCTGGACCACCAACGTCAAGACGCAGATCACCATCGACCACAACCTGTTCGCCCACACCAAGCAGCGCAACCCGTCCGTCGACAACGCGGCCTACGCGCACCTCTACAACAACTACCTGACGGCACAGGCGGATCCGGGCGACCCGGTGTGGACCTACGGCAACTGGTCGCGCGGCCGGACCAAGATGGTCATCGAGAACAGCTACTACCGGGACGTTCAGCACCCCTACCAGGCCGACACCACCGCGGAGTTGGTCGAGCGCGGATCCATCCTGAGGAACACGACGGGCCGGCACGAGGAGTGGGGCACCGCCTTCGAGCCGCGGGACTTCTACCCGTACCGGCTGGATCCGGCGGCGGCCGTGCCCGCGCTGGTGTCCCGCTTCTCCGGGCCGCAGAAGCGGATCGGCGACTCGGTGACGCTGCGCGTCCCGGGCGACTACCCGACCGTGCAGTCCGCCGTGGACGCCGTGCCCGAGGGCAACGCCTCCGCGGTGACCGTCGCCGTCGCCCCCGGCACCTACCGCGAGAAGGTGTTCATCCCGGCGACCAAGCCGAACATCCTGTTGCGGGGGACTGGACAGGACCGCTCGGACACCGTCATCGTCTACGACACGCCCGCGGCGTACGGGGGTTCGACGGGGAGCGCCACGGTGCGCATCGCGGCGAACGACGTCACCGCCCGCAACCTGACCTTCAGCAACGACTTCGACGAGGCCGCGCACGAGCTGAACGGCGAGCAGGCGCTGGCCGTGAAGACGACCGGCGACCGGATCGTCTTCGAGGACACCGCCTTCCTGGGCAACCAGGACACCCTGATGACCGACAGCCCCAAGCTGGACGTCATCAGCCGGGTCTACATCCGCGACTCCTACATCGAGGGCGACGTCGACTTCGTCTACGGACGGGCGACGACCGTCATCGAGCGCTCCGTCATCCGGGCGCTGAGCCGGGGCTCCGCCACCAACAACGGGTACATCACGGCCGCCTCGACCTGGACGGGCAACCCGTACGGGTTCCTGATCACCCGGTCGAGGATCGTGAGCGACGCGCCCGCCGGGACCTTCCACCTCGGGCGGCCCTGGCACCCGGGCGGCGAACCGGCGGCCGTCGCCCAGGTGCTGATCCGCGACACCGAGCTGCCCGCCGCGGTCAAGTCCGCCCCGTGGACCGACATGAGCGGCTTCTCCTGGCGGGACGCGCGGTTCGCCGAGTACCGGAACTTCGGGCCGGGGGCGGGCGTGACCGCGGACCGGCCGCAGATGAGCGACGCCGACGCACGGACCCACACCGTCGCGCACTACCTCAAGGGCACGGACGACTGGGCTCCGTACGCCCGCGACCACTGACCCCCCACAACTTCACAGAAACCCTCGTTGGATCCAGAAGAAGAGAGCCGACCAATGAAGATCAGCATCCGCAGAAGCAGGCGCGCCGCCACGGCCGTCGCCCTGGGTGCCGTGCTCGCCCTGACCGCCACCGCCTGCGGTGACGACGGGAGCGGCGCCGGCGGCGACAAGGGCGAGGAGGGCAGCGGCAAGGGCAAGATCGTCTTCTGGGACAACAACGGCGGTGTCCGCACCGACATCTGGAAGGAGATCATCGCCGACTTCGAGAAGGCCAACCCGGACATCAAGGTCGAGTACGTCGGTATCGCCTCCACCGAGTACCAGTCCAAGGTCGACACCGCCATCCAGGGCGGTGGCCTGCCGGACGTCGGCGGCGTCGGCGCGGCGATGATCGCCGGGTTCGCCGCGCAGGGAGCGCTCGATCCGCTGGACGACCGGCTCGGCAAGTCCTCCCTCAACGGCAAGCTCAACGAGGACATGGTCAAGGTGCTGAAGGCCTCCGGCGGTGGCGACGGCACCCTGTACTCGATCCCGACCTCCGCGAACAACGGTGTCCTGTACTACCGCACCGACCTGTTCAAGGCGGCGGGTCTGGAGGAGCCGACGACCTGGGACAAGTTCTACGCGGCGGCCGAGAAGCTGACCGACGCCAAGAAGAACGAGTTCGGCTACACGATCCGTGGTGGCGCCGGTTCCATCGCGCAGGCGCTGGACGCGATGTACGGGCAGAGCGGGATCACCTCGTTCTGGAACGGGGACAAGACCACGGTCAACGACCCGAAGAACGTCGAGGCGCTGAAGAAGTACGTCGGCCTCTACAAGAAGTACACGCCGGCCGCCGACCTCAACAACGACTTCACCAAGATGGTCGCCCAGTGGGACTCGGGCACCATCGGCATGCTGAACCACAACCTGGGCTCGTACCAGGACCACGTGAAGGCGCTCGGGGTCGACAAGTTCCGCGGCATTCCGCAGCCGGTGGGCGCCACCGGTAAGCGGGTCCAGGTGTCCAACCCCGTGGACGGGCTCGGGTTGTTCAAGAGCTCGAAGAACAAGGAGGCCGCCTGGAAGTTCATCGAGTTCGCCACCTCGAAGGCGGAGAACTCGAAGTTCAACGAGTCGGCGGGGCAGGTGCCCGCGAACAACGAGGCCGCGTCGGACGCGTGGATCCAGAAGGCCGAGCCGACGAAGCTGGCCGCGCAGGCGCTGACGGACGGGTCCACGACGATCGTGCAGCTGCCGTACTACCTGCCGGACTGGAACACGATCTCCAAGGCGGACAACGAGCCGAACTTCCAGAAGGTGCTGCTCGGGAAGATGAGCGCGAAGGAATTCCTGGACACGTTGGCCGATCAGCTGAACAAGGCTCAGGAGGAGTGGAAGCAGCAGGCCGGTTAATTGCCGGGTTTCGCCGTGGGGCGGCCTGTGGTGTGCAGGCTGCAGGCCGTCCCTGGCTGGTCGCGCCCACGCGGCGGAGCCGCACATGGATACAGCCCCGCGCCCCCTGGTCAGGACACTCATCCCTGTTGAAAGGTGCACCTCTGTGTCCCTTACCCGCAGACAGGTTACTTCCGCGGCCGTTGCCGCCATTCCACTCGGCGTTTCGGGAACTGCTCCCGCTCGCGCCTCCTCCCACCGCCCCCGCACCCTCTACATAGCCGGTGATTCCACCGCCGCTCAGAAATTCGCCGACGCCGCGCCCGAGACCGGGTGGGGAATGGCGCTTCCCTTCTTTCTTCACAAGGACCGGCCCGTCGCGAATCACGCGGTGAACGGGCGGAGTTCGAAGAGCTTCGTCGACGAGGGGCGGTTGGACGTCATCCTCGCCTCGATCCGGCCGGGTGACTTCCTCCTCATCCAGTTCGCGCACAACGACGAGAAGACCACCGACCCCACCCGTTACACCGAGCCCTGGACGACGTACCAGGACTATCTGCGGATGTACGTGGACGGGGCGCGGGCGCGTGGGGCGCGGCCCGTGTTGGCGACTCCCGTCGAGCGGCGGAGGTTCGACGCGGCGGGCGACGCCGTGCCGAGTCACGGCGACTATCCCGCGGCGATGCGTGCGCTCGCCGAGGAGGAGGGCGTCGCGCTGCTCGACATCCAGGCGCTGTCGCTCGCGTTGTGGCAGAAGCTCGGGGTCGAGGGGACGAAGACGTACTTCAACTGGACCGAGACCGAGCAGGACAACACGCACTTCAATCCGCCGGGCGCGATCGCCGTGGCCCGGCTCGTCGCGGGCGAGCTGCTGCACCGCCGGGTGCTGGCGCCCCGGGACGTGCGCCGGCTCGACGCGGAGATCCCGGAGTCCTGGATCACCTGGCCGCCGGCCACCGCGTAAACATCACCCCTTTTCTCGTCGAAAGAGAGCCGCACCATGAACGCACAGAGATGGCATGGGCATGTCATGGCCGTCGCCGTCGTCGGCTGCACCACCCTCGCCCTGGCGGTCACCAGCACCACCGCCCAGGCCCAGTCCTCGCGTGATGTCGCCCGGCAGACCCTCCCGGCCAACGACGGCTGGGCGTCGCACGGGACCGGCACCACCGGTGGGGCCGCCGCCGACGCCGAGCACGTCTACACCGTCACCACGTGGGCGGAGTTCAAGGCCGCACTGGCGGACGGCGGTGACGCGCCCAAGATCATCAAGGTCAAGGGCATGATCGACGCCGTCTCCGAGGGCTGCGACGCCTTCGCCACCGGCGGGTACGACCTCCAGCAGTACCTCAAGGACTACGACCCGGCCGTCTGGGGCAACGACGAGGTCGCCAGCGGTCCGCAGGAGGACGCGCGGGTCGCGTCCGCCGCCAACCAGGACTCGGCGATCAAGGCCAACATTCCGAGCAACACCACCATCGTCGGCGTCGGCAAGAACTCCGGCATCCTCGGCGGCAGCCTCCAGATCAAGGGCGTCTCGAACGTCATCCTGCGCAACCTCACCATCGAGGCCCCCCTCGACTGCTTCCCGAAGTGGGACCCGACCGACGACAACAACACCGGCAACTGGAACTCCGAGTACGACGCGGTGGTCGTCTACGGCACCGATCACGTGTGGATCGACCACAACACGTTCACCGACGGGCGCTACCCCGACAGCGAGCGGCCGGTCTACTTCGGCAAGGTCTTCCAGCAGCACGACGGGCTGACGGACATCGTGCGCGGCTCCAACTACGTGACCGTGTCCTGGAACCGCTTCCAGGACCACGACAAGAACATGCTGATCGGGAACAGCGACAGCACCGCCGCCCTCGACTCCGGCAAGCTCAAGGTCACCATGCACCACAACCGCTTCGAGGGGATCCTCCAGCGCTCTCCGCGGGTGCGGTTCGGACAGGTCGACGTCTACAACAACCACTACGTGGTGACCGAGGACCAGAAGGACGACTACTACATCTTCGGTGTCGGCATCTCCTCTCAGCTCCACGCCAGCGACAACGCGATCTCGCTGCCGGCCGGCGCGAAGGTCGGCAAGGTGCTGAAGAAGTGGAACGAGGCGCCGCTCACCGCCGAGAACAACTACGTCAACGGCAAGCTGACCGACCTGATCGCCGTGCACAACGCCGAGATCCCCGGCGAGACCCTCCAGTCGGGCGCCGGCTGGACGCCGACCCTGCGCACCAAGGTCGACTCGCCCAAGGCCGTCCCCGGGATCGTCGGCGGTCGCGCCGGCGCCGGAAAGATCTGCTGACCTCCACACCGTGACCGGGCCGGGGCCGACGCCCCGGCCCGCAACCCCCCACGCCCTCGAGGAACCCCGTCTGACGAGCCGCACGTACTCCAAGGAGGCACCCGCATGCCCTCGCCCCACCCCCGACTCCCCCTGTCCAGAAGGGGATTTTTGACGGCGAGCGCCGGCGCGGGCGCCGCCCTCGGCCTCCTGGCCGCGCCCACCGCCCGGGCCGCCACCCGCCCGCCTCGCCCGTTCGGCCGCTACGGCACCCCGTCCGCCCGCCTCACCCCGCAGACCCTGTACGTCGACCCCCAGGGGCGCGGCGACTTCACCTCCGTCCGGGACGCCGTGGCCGCGGCCGTCGGCAGCGGCTGGACCCTCGTCCTCGCGCCCGGCACCTACCGCGAGACGGTCGCCGTCGACGCCACCCGCACCGAGGCGACCTGGATCGGCGCCTCGGAGAACCCGCGGGACGTCGTGATCGTCTACGACAACGCGGCCGGCACCCCCAAACCCGGCGGCGGCACCTACGGCACCACCGGATCGGCCACCACGACCGTGCAGGCCGACGGCTTCACCGCCCGCTGGATCACCTTCGCGAACGACTGGCTGCGCGCCGACCACCCCGGCGTCACCGGCACCCAGGCCGTCGCCATCAAGGTCCAGGGCGACCGCTCCTCCTTCCACCACTGCCGCTTCCTCGGCCACCAGGACACCCTCTACGCCGACTCGATCGCCCTCGGCACCTTCGCCCGCCAGTACTTCACGCACTGCTACGCCGAGGGTGACGTCGACTTCGTCTTCGGCCGGGCGACCGCTGTCTTCGAGCACTGCCACTTCCGCACCCTGAACCGCACCGACCTGGCCGCCGCCCCCTACGGCTTCGTCTTCGCCCCCTCCACCGCGGGCGCCAACCCGCGCGGCTACCTGGTGACGAAGAGCCGCGTGACGAGCGAGGCCCCGGACGCCTTCTACAAGCTGGCCCGCCCCTGGGTGCCCAGCTCCGACACCACCGCCCGCCCCATGCTCACGGTCCGCGACACCCACCTCGGCCCCGGCATCGACGCGGTCGCCCCCTACACCAACATGTCGGCCTCCTTCCCCTGGCAGAACCAGCGGTTCGCCGAGTACCGCAACACCGGGCCCGGCGCGCGCGTCACGGTCCCCGAGAACCGGCCCCAACTCACCCCCGAGCAGGCCGAGTCGGCCACCCGCGAGGCCCACCTCGGCGACTGGACGCCCTGGAAGGAGGCCTGCTGACATGCGCCGGCGCACCCTCCTGGCGGGCCTCACCGCCGGCGCACTGAGCACGGTGGCGACTCCCGCCCACGCCCACTCCCGCCGCGTCCTGCACGTCCGCCCCGGAGACTCCGTCCAGGCCGCCGTGGACGCGGTCGACGGGCCCGGCTGGACGATCGTCGTGCACCCCGGCACGTACCGGGAGGTCGTCAGCGTCCCGGCCGACAAGCGCGAGCTGACCTTGCGGGGCGCTTCGCGCGACCCCCGCGCCGCCGTCCTCGTCCACGACAACGCCAACGGCACGAAGAAGCCCGACGGCACCACGTACGGCACGGCCGGGTCCGCCACCTTCGCCTCCGCCGCCCCCGGCCTCACCGTCCGCGACCTCACCCTCGCCAACGACTGGCTGCGCGCCGACCACCCGGACATCACCGGCACCCAGGCGGTGGCCGCGTACGTGACGGGTGACCGCTCGAGCTTCGACAACGTCCGCTTCCTGGCCCACCAGGACACGCTCTTCGCGGACACCACGGCCCTGGACGCCTTCGGCCGGCAGTACTACCGGCGCTGCTACATCGAGGGCGACGTCGACTTCGTCTTCGGACGGGCACGGGCCGTCTTCGACGCCTGCCACTTCCACACCCTCCAGCGGGACGTGACCTTCACCCCCAAGGGCATGGTCTTCGCCCCCTCCACCGCCCGCGCCAACCCCTACGGCTTCCTCGCCGTCCGCGGCCGGATCACCTCCGGCGCCGAGGACGCCGCGTACAAGCTGGCCCGGCCCTGGGTGCCGTCGTACGAGACGACCGCCTGGCCCTCGCTGGTCGTGCGGGACACCTGGATCGGGCCCGGCATCGACGCGGTCGCCCCCTACACCAACATGCGGGACGCCTACCCCTGGCAGACCATGCGGTTCCGGGAGCACGCCAACTCCGGGCCGGGCGCGGTGATCTCGGAGCCCGCGAACCGGCCGCAGCTGACGGCGGAGGAGGCCGCCGCGCACACCCGGCGGACCTACCTCGGGGACTGGAGGCCGTATGAGTGTCCATGACCGGGTGGGGCGGAGGGCGTTCGTGGTCGGGTCGGGGGCCGCCCTGCTCGCCGGGGGAGTCGCCACCACCGGCGCGCAGGCCGCGGTCGTCGACGGGCCGCTGCCCGACTTCCATCCCGCGCTGAAGGCCGCGCTCACCTTCCCGCTCGCCTGGGGAAACTCCCCGATCCGCGACTTCCGCGCCTGGCGCCGGGCCGCTCGCGCCAAGGTCGAGGAGGCCCTGATCGTCGACCGGGAGGACGGGACCCCGTACGCCCCCGAGTTCGGCCGACGTGACGAACACGACGGCTACAGAAGGGAGTTGGTCACCCTCTCTCTCACCCGTCACGAACGCGTCCGTGCCGCCCTGCTCACCCCGCACGGCCCCGGCCCCTTCCCGGCCGTCCTCCTCCTGCACGACCACGGGGCGAAGTTCGACATCGGCAAGGAGAAGCTGGTCCGGCCCTGGTACGACGACACCCGGCTGGCGTCCGCCGAGGCCTGGGCGGCGCGGTACTTCAGCGGGCGCTTCGTCGGCGACGAGCTGGCCCGGCGCGGCTATGTCGTGCTCGCCACCGACGCCCTCGGCTGGGGCGACCGCGGACCCCTCGCCTACGACCAGCAGCAGGCCCTGGCGAGCAACTTCTACAACCTGGGCTCGTCGCTCGCCGGCCTCATGGCCCGCGAGGACGCCCGGGCCGCCGGTTTCCTCGCCCAGCTCGACCGTGTGGACCGGCGGCGGATCGCGGCCGTCGGCTTCTCCATGGGCGCCTTCCGCGCCTGGCAGGCGGCCGCGCTGAGCGACGACCTCGCCGCCGCGGCCGCCGTCTGCTGGATGACCGGGCTCAGGGAAATGATGGTGCCCGGCAACAACACCCTGCGCGGCCAGTCCGCCTACTACATGCTCCATCCCGGACTGCCCCGCCATCTCGACTTCCCCGACGTGGCGAGCATCGCCGCACCCAGGCCGATGCTGTTCTTCGACGGCGGACTCGATCCGCTGTTCCCCGCCGACGGCGTCCGCGTGGCCCACGACAAGCTGCGCGCCGTCTGGCGTTCGCGCCACGCCGAGGAGCGGTTGCACCTGAAGACCTGGCCCGACCTCGGCCATGTCTTCGTCGACCGCATGCAGGACGAGGTCTTCACCTGGCTGGACACGGTCCTGTGAACCCCGTCCCGTAAACCCCCCACCCCCTCATCCCCCAACGACGACGGAAGGGACCCGCACTCCATGTCTCGTCGTACCGCTCTCACGGCCCTCACCCTCGGCGCCGGCCTCGCCGTCCTCCCCACCCAGGCGCAGGCCGCCACCGTGGTCGTCAGCAACTCCACCGACCTGTCCAACGCCCTCAAGAACGCCACCGCCGGCACCGTCATCCAGGTCCGCGGCGGCACCTACTACCCGACAGCCACCCTGGAGTCCACGAAGAACGGCACCTCCTCCAGCCCGATCACGCTCACCGCGTACGGCTCGGAGACCGTGAAGATCGACGGGTCGAACCTCCCCGACGGCGACTGGATCTTCAAGCTGACCGCCGACTACTGAAACGTCTCCCACATCACCTTCCAGAACTCCCCGGACAGCGCGGTCGTCTGCCAGTCCTGCACCGGCACCAACTGGAACACCATCAAGACCATCAACGGCGGCGACTCCGGCTTCACCCTCACCGGAGACGGAACCGTGAACAACACGGTCCGGAACATCGACTCCTACGGCCACTACGACCCCGCCAACCACGGGGAGAACGCCGACGGCATCGCCGTGAAGTACGGCTCCGGCACCGGCAACCTCATCACCGGCGCCCGCCTCTACAACAACTCCGACGACGGCCTCGACTTCTGGTCCTTCTCCTCGCCCGTCACCGTCGAGCACACCTGGGCCTTCGGCAACGGCGTCAACCGCTGGTCCGACTCGGCCTTCGCGGGCGACGGCAACGGCTACAAGCTGGGCGGCGACGGCGAGGTCGTCGCGCACGTCGTCAACAACTCGGCCGCCTGGGGCAACGCCGGCAACGGCTTCACCGAGAACTCCAACAAGGGCGCCATCGTCATCAACCGCACCACCGCCTACGCCAACGGCAAATGGGGCTACTACTTCGCCACCGGCGCCGCCCGCCTCGGGAAGAACCTCGCCGTGAGCAACGGCAGCGGCCTGGTCAACAAGGGCTCCTCGGTGGTCTCGGCCGGCAACAACTGGGACTCCGGGATCGCGACGCCCGCCTTCCGGTCGACGGACGCCTCCAGCACCTACAACGCCCGCCAGTCCAACGGGGCGCTGCCCGTGACCACGTTCCTGACCACGGGCAGCACCACCATCGGCGCGACGATGGACTGACGGATCAGCCGGTGCGTACCGGCCTGATCGACTCCAGGGTCGGCACCACCGGCTCGATCGTCCCGTCGGCGGCGAACCGCAGCTGGTCGATCGTGGTCTCCCGGTGCATGCCGTCACCGCCCGGCCGGCCGGGGCCGTTCAGCCCGAACCGGTGGTAGACGACGTACCAGTCGTCGGTGCCGGGCACGTTCACCACGGAGTGGTGGCCGGTGGCGAGGATGCCGTACTCCGGACGCTTCGACAGGATCGTGCCCCGCTTGGTCCACGGGCCGAGCGGGGACGGTCCCGTCGCGTAGGCCACGTGGTAGTTCTCGCTGCGGGTGTCGTCCTCGGACCACATGAAGTAGTACGTGCCCTTGCGCTTGATCACGAAGGAACCCTCCCGGAAGTTGTCCGGGGTGATGTCCTTCACCTGCGAGGAGTCGAACGACACCATGTCGTCGTTCAGCGGCACCACGTACCCGTGCCCGTTGCCCCAGTAGAGATACGACGTGCCGTCGTCGTCGGTGAAGACGGCCGGGTCGATCATCTGGCCGCTCAGCGCCCCGCCCTTGGCGACCAGCGGCTTGCCCAGCGCGTCCTTGAACGGGCCGGCGGGGGAGTCCGCCACCGCCACGCCGATCTGCTGCTCGGCGCAGAAGTAGAAGTAGTACGTGCCGTCGCGCTCGGCGATCGCCGGGGCCCAGGCGTACTTGTCGGCCCAGGTCACGTCCGGACCCAGGTCGAGGATGACGCCGTGGTCTTTCCAGTGGACCAGGTCCTTCGACGAGTACGCCTTGAACTGTGTGCCGCTCCAGCCCTGGAAGCCGTCCGTCGTCGGATAGATCCAGTACTCGCCGTTCAGGTAGTGGACGTCCGGGTCGGCGTTGAGGCCGGGCAGGATCGGGCTGCGGGTGCGCACCGCCTCGACCGTCCAGGTGCGCTTCGTCCCGTCCGCCGCCGTGACGGTGTACGTCTGCGGCTTGCGGAAGTCGCGGCGCGTGCCGGACCTCGGGCTCACGGTCGCGCCCTCAGCGGCCCAGAGTTTCGGGGCGAGGCGGGAGAGGTCCGCGTCGGGCTGCAGGGGGAGCACCACCTTGGAGGTGCTCTCAGTGACGATCGCGTACCCCTTCTGGTCCTTCGCTGTCGCGTCCACGACCGAGGCCGGCGTGGAGGGATACGCGGCCAGCAGCCGGTCGTACTCCTCCTGCGTCACCGGGAGCACCGTGCCGTGCCGCGGGCTCGCCGGGAGCTGGTAGTCGGTGGACGGGGTCCACCGGCCCGAGTCGAGGTCGGTGGTCTCGAAGGGGACGTAGCCGCGGCCGCCGTACTCGTCGATGAACAGGTACCACTTCTTCTCGGTGTTCGACTTGAAGACGGTCGGGCCCTCACCGCGGTCCATCGCCCCGCTGCCGATGCAGTCCGCGACGAAGTCGTACGTGGTGGAGGTCAGGTCTGTCGACTTCTCCCCGGTGATGAACTTGGCGCAGGGCGAGCTGGAGGCCGGGTCCCGCTCGTCCTTGGTATAGCGGTAGTAGGTGTCCTTGTACTTCACGACCGTGGAGTCGATGACCGAGTAGCCCGGGTCGTTCCAGACCTTCGGCTCGCTGAAGGTGCGGAAGTCCTTGGTCGTCGCGTACAGCATCTTGTTGTACGTCGAGCCCGTGTGGTTCGGGTCGTCGTCGGCGTAGAGCTTGGACGCCCAGAAGACGACGTACTCACCGAGCGAGTCGTCCCAGTAGGCCTCCGGCGCCCAGGTGTTGCCCGCGTTGTCCGGGGAGACCTTCACCAGGCGCTGGTCGGTCCAGTGGACCAGGTCCGTCGACTCCCACACCATGATCGACTTGCTGCCGTGGCGCTGGACCTCGTCCCAGCTGCCACTGCTGTTCTGGTACATCCGCAGGTCGGTGGCGATCAGGTAGAACTTGTCGCCCTCGGGGGAGCGGATCACGAACGGGTCGCGCAGACCCTTCTCACCGGTCGTGGAGGTCAGGACCGGCTTGCCGGCGTTCAACTCCCGCCAGTGCAGGGGGTCGTTGCCCCGGCTGAGGGCATAGCGGATCTGCTCGCCGTCGGCTGTGCCCTCACCGGTGAAGTAGGCGAAGAGGTAACCGGCGTACGGGGTCTGCTGCACAGGCGGGGCTCCGGAGTTCGCGGTACTGGGCGGGGAGGTGAGGAGGGTCAGGAGAAGAGCGAAGAGGGGGATCAGGAGCGTGCGGGCGGAGTGGGGTCGCATGACACATCCTGTGTGAGTGTGGGGGTTTCTGTTGAAGGTGGGGTGCCTTTGGAGTCTCATCAGCGAGAGTCCGTGCGTCAAGAAGTGCGAACGTGTTCAGACCACTTCTCCGTCCGTTGGATTCCGTTACCCAGGCTCTGACGGACCTTCAGGACTGGCTGAGCCGTGATCAGCAGGCCCGCCGGCTGTCCGTCACCCCCGTCAGCACGCCCGGTGCCACGATGAGCGCGCTCGACGCCCTCGACGTCGTACTCGGCCACGGCATCAGCATCGCGAACTCCGCCGTCGTCTATGCCAGTTGGCGGGTCGCCAAGGCCGGTGCCGCCCTCCGCGGCGGGCGCAGGCTGACCTACGGCAGCACGACCGTCGACATCGGCCACCTCGACGCCGCACAACTGGCGGATCTGCTGCGCGGTCTGGAGAGCGAGAGCACGGACACCGGTACGCCCCGGCCATGACCGAACAGCAGACGCGCGGCTCCCGCGCGGTGTTCTTCGGCGTGCACGCCTTCAGCCACTTTCCGGAACTCAAGGGCGTCAGCCGGAACATCCCCGCGCTGCGAGCACAGGTGACCGACCCGGAAGTGGGAGTCCTCCCCGAGGCGAACTGCGTCGTCCTCCCCGCGCACAGCGAACGGGGCCACGTCCTCGACGCCGTGTGCCAGGCGGCCGAGGAGGCCGACGACCTGCTCCTCGTCTACTACGCGGGGCACGGCCACTACGACCGGGACGGCAGCCTGCTCCTCGCCACCGAGGCCTCCAGCCACACGCGTCGCCACCACTCCGTGCCGTACGAGGCGATCCGGGAGTACGTGGAGACGTCCCGGGCCCGGCGCAAGGTGGTCATCGTCGACTGCTGTTACAGCGGCCTGGCTCTCCGTATGGGCCAGGCGCCGACTCCAGTCTCGTGTTCCCTGTTCTGGCTGGAACACCACACCGACGGCACCGCGGCCGGCTTCTCCTCCGGGGGCGCCGAAGCCGTTCTGCGGCCGCTGCTCGCCCGTGCGGACCTGAGCGAGGACGAGCTCCGGCAGGCCCGGGCCTTTCTGCCCGGGGAGGAGCCGTCGGACTCCCTCGAACGCCCGGGTTCGCCTGCGGACGCCTGCGTCTGACGGAGTCTCGGAACGCCGTACGGTGTCCCGCTCCGAGGTGAAAGTTTCGATCCTTTCGCGGGAACCCGGCAACCCTTTCCGGCCACGGCGGCGACTGCTTTCCAGAAACGGGCCGGGGCGGCCCCTCCGGCCCGTTTCCTCCCACTTCCCTAGGAAAGGAACGCCCCGTGCGCTTGAGCACCGGACGCCACCGCAGGACGCGGACCCTCTCGATCGCCGCCGCGGTGGCCGTCGCCGCGGGGGCGGGCGGCGTCTACCTCGGCCTGACGAACGACGGCGCGCAGGCCGCCACGTCGACGGTCACCGTCTCCACCACCGCTCAGCTGGAGTCGGCCGTGAAGAACGCGGTCGCCGGTACGGTCATCCAGGTCCGTGGCGGTACCTACTACCCGGCGGCCACCCTGAAGTCGACGGCCAGCGGCACCTCGTCGAACCGGATCACGCTCCAGGCGTACGGCAGTGAGAAGGTCAAGATCGACGGGTCCAAGCTGCCCGCCGGCTCCTGGCTCGCCGGGATCTACGGCAGCTACTGGACCGTCCAGAACCTGACCTTCCAGAAGTCGCCGGCTCAGGGCTTCGTGGTGACGTCGTCGAAGGGTGGCGTGTTCAAGAACCTCGTCACCGCCGACAACGGCGACTCCGGGTTCACCCTGCGCGGCGACAACACGGTCGACAACCTCGTGCAGAACCTGGACAGTCACGGCAACTACGACGCCGCCGGGCACGGGCAGAACGCGGACGGCATCGCCATCAAGTTCGGTTCGGGGAGCGGCAACAGGATCACCGGTGCCCGTCTCTACAACAACTCCGACGACGGCCTCGACCTGTGGCAGTTCTCCACGCCGGTCACCATCGAGCACTCGTGGGCCTTCGGCAACGGCAAGAACCGGTGGAGCGACGCCGCCTTCGAGGGCAACGGCAACGGGTTCAAACTGGGCGGTGGAGGCGTCGCCGTAGCGCACCTGGTCAACAACAACGCCGCCTGGGACAACACCTTGCACGGGTTCACCGAGAACTCCAACACCGGGGCGATCGCGTTGAACCGGAACACGGCGTACTCCAACGCGCAGGCCGGGTTCTACTTCGCCACGGGGAAGGCCCGGCTGGCTCGGAACCTCGCCGTGAGCAACAAGGGCGGGTTGTCGAAGCTCGGTTCCTCCACGGTGTCCGCGGCGAACAACTGGGACAGCGGGGTGTCGACGCCGGCGTTCAGGTCGACGGACGCGACGACGGCTTACGGCGCCCGGAAGCCGGACGGTTCGCTGCCGGCGACGACGTTTCTGACCACCGGGTCCACGACGATCGGTTCCACCATGAACTAGGCAGGCGAAAGCCCCCGCCGGTGACCGCCGGCGGGGGCTTTCTCTTGCCGGCCCGAGAGGGGCTCAGGCCAGCAAGTCGATGCAGTCGAACGACGTGCCCGGGCTCAGGTAGGCCGTGCCGCTCGAACCGCTCACGATGTTCAGCTTCAGGACGTTGTACTGCGAGGCGTCCGTCTTCCAGGCGGTGGCCGGGACGTTGAAGGTGAACGTGTGGTTGTTGCCCCGGTAGGAACCCGTCGTCAGGGAACGGGTCGAGGGCTGGGAGGGGGCCGCGGGGACGGGGGAGACCCAGTCGTTCACGGTGACGCGCGGGCGGCCGTTCGCGAAGGCGTCCGTGACGCCGACGCGCAGGGTGTGCGCGGCGGCCGCCTGCTCCTTGGTGAGCCTGAAGTAGACGAGGACGCCGTCGTTGACGTCCTTCCACAGGTACGCCGGGAAGGACTTGGCCGCGTCGCCGCTGCCGATCGTGACGTTCCCCGTCCACTTCGCCGCCCGGGCGTCGGAGGGGTGCGCGTACGTCATCAGCGTGGCGTTCTTGAATTCGCCGGGCGTGCCGTCCCAGTCGCCGAGCCGCCACAGGGTGCGCGCGGTGGAGGGGTCGCCGGTGAGGGTGATGCTGTTCAGAGCGGTGGTGCCGCCCGCCGTCACCTTCACCGACTGTGTGTGCACGGCGAGTTCGCCCTTGTGGACGGTGAGGGTGTACGTGCCCGGCAGCATCCCCTTGCAGGAGAAGGCGCCGGTGCCGGCCGCGGCCTTCGCCCAGTACTGGGCGTCCGCGTTGGCAAAGCCCACGGTGTAGGCGTACTTCGCGTCCATGCCCTTCAGGCCGACGCCCGCCACCTTGCCGCGGCCCGCCCTGCCGACCCAGCCGGTGATGCCGAGGCCGTCCACCCAGGAGGTGTCCAGCTTGTCGTGGGACAGGGAGGAGGAGGGCGCGCCGCCGTCGGTGAAGGCGAGGACGTACGGGCCCTGGAGGCCGAAACGTTCCGGCTCGGTCTGGGCCTGGTTGTAGTGCAGGATCTCGTACAGGCCGGCGCCGAGGTCGTTGGAGTGGCGCAGGAGCGAGCGGTAGAAGGGGCCTCCGGAGGCCTTCTCGTGGTTGGAGCGGACGATCCACAGACCCACCGAGCCGGTGGTGAAGCCGATGTGGTCGTAGTCGATGACCCGCTTGCCCGAGTAGTGCTTGGAGTGCGTGGTGCCGTCCGCGCGCCGCCAGACGTCGCCCGCCTCGATGACCTTGTCCGAGGCCTCGATCCAGGAGTCCGGGCCCTCGTTGGGGAACATCCCCGGCTTGAGGCGGACGATGAAGCGGGTCGCGGTGAAGGAGGCGTCCGCCTTGTGCGTCCACAGGTAGACGTTGTTCTGGCCGCTGCGGGCCGCGTACCACTGGGTGATCGCGCCGTGCACGACCTTGATCAGGATCGTCGATCCTGTCTGCCTGATCGTGACGGTGGAGGCGCCGAGGCCCGACTCGACGTGCGAGTGCTTGCCGCCGTAGCCCTCGTACTCCTTGCCCTTGTAGGCCAGGGAGGTGAGGTCGCCGGTCGTCTTGGAGACCTTGAAGACCAGCGAGGCGCCGGTGTCGACGACGTAGTTCCTGCCGTCGTCCGAGTAACCGAACGCGGCGGCGGAGGCGGACGAGAGGAGGCCGGCGCCTCCCGCGACGGCGGCGCCGGTGGCGGCGACGCCGATCGCGGAGGCCCCGAGCACACGTCTGCGCGTGAGGTGTCTCTTGTGCGTGCTCAAGGGTCGTGCTCCGTCACTTATTGAAAGTTCACTTACTTGTACATGATGTCGGACGACGCGAACTTGCAGGTCGTTCCGTCGGCGCCGGTGCCGAGCTCCGTCGGCTCCTTGCCGGTGTTGTTGCCCTTGAAGCGGACGCAGGTCTTGGTCTTCTTCTTGCTGTCGCCCTGGATGCGGATCTTCGACAGCGTGGCGGTGTCGCCGTAGTTGGCGTTCACGCCGACGATCGCCTTCAGGGGCGCGACCACGTCGATGTCGCTCAGCACGATCGTGCGCTTGTACTGCGTCTTGCAGTTGCCGCAGGAGCGGACCAGCTTGCCGGAGTTCTCCACCCGGAAGCCGGTCACGACGAGCTTGCCGGCGCCGTTGAACTGCAGCACCTTGTCCGAGCCGTTCTTCGCGCCGCCGCCGATGACCTTGTACACGGACGAGGCGGACTTGCCCTTGAAGCTGGCGGCGTCCTCGCCGACGTCCAGCCACCACACGTTCTGCAGTGTGCAGGAGCCCTTGCAGTGGACGCCGTCCGCGCCCGGCGTCCCGATGATCACGTTCTTCAGGACGGCACCGTCGGCCAGCTCGAAGACCGGGTCCTGGCCCTCCTCCTGGCCGCTGCCGCCCAGCTCGCCGGCGCCGTAGAACTTCTTCAGCTTGCCGTCGTACGTGCCCGAGACCTTGATCGTCGAGGACACGGCCTTGCTGCCGTTGGCGGTCGGCCAGACGGACGCGGCGCCCGCGGACGAGAGCATCGTCGTGGTGACGATCGCCGCGCCGGAGATCGCTAACGCGGCGGAGCCCGCGATCAGCGCCCGCCGCCTGGTGACCTTGCGACGGTGCCGGACGCGCGGTTCTGCTGGAGCAGTCATGTACCGATTCCTCAAGTGGGTGGTGACTCTTGCGCCTTGTGGTCGCCACCGGTGAGGAAGGGGTTGCCGCGTTGTCGAAACTTTTTTTGGGGGGATGTCCTGAGGGGCTCCCTCAGGAGTCGCCCTCGTCTGCGTCCTGGGCCGCGAAGTCGCCGCCCACGGAGCCCTCCTGGCTCTGCGACTTGCCCGTGATCGCGTAGCGGTCGTCCTTGGCGTCCCGGCCGCCGCGGTCGTGGTCGTACTGCCCGGCGAACACCCACTCGCCCTTCGGGACCGTACGGCCCTCCTTGAGCAGCCAGGTGTAGACCAGGAAGCCGTCCTTCTCCTCGACCGTGAACGTGAAGTCGTCCTCCGGCAGTGACCGCCAGGCACCCGCCGAGGACACCCCGCCGGTCTGCGCGATCTTCAACTGCACGGTCAGCTCTGTGAGTTGCTCGGATGCCTTGAGCGTGATGTTGCTCTGCGCCCAGAAGTCGTTGCTGTGCGGGTCCACCGAGCCGTCCGACCACAGCGGGCCGTCCTCGGTGTCGTCGGTGCCCGGCAGCACCGTGGCGGCGGGCGGCGCGGAGGGTGTCGACGGCGCGCTCTTCGGCGGGGTGCTGCTCGGCTCGGGCTCCTGCTTCCCGCCGCCGCCGGAACTGGGCGTCGGCTTCGGAGAGGCCGGCGGACGGCTCGTCGCGTCCGGGGACTCCACCGGCGCCGGCGAGACGGCGACCGTCTGCTGCGTCGGGGTGTCGTCCTTCACCGCGGAGGCCACCGCGTAGCCGCCGACCGCGAGCATGCCCGCGACCGCGGCCGTGGCACCCACGATCCGCGCCCAGCCCCACAGAGGCGGACGCGTCGCCCGGTGATCGGCCCGATCCTCTCCCGCCATGCCCCGCTCGACCCGGGCCAGGATGCGGGCCCGGTTCGGCTCGTGCGCCTCGGCCGCCCCGTGCAGCCGGGCGCGCAGCTCGTCGTGCACGTCCCGCTGCATCGTCATCGGTCCCTTCCTACGGACTCACCGGTGCGCCCCGCCATCGCGGCATGCACCTTCAGCGGAGCTCCTTTGGCGCCGAGCAGCTTCTGCAGCTCGGCCATTCCCTTCGAGGTCTGGCTCTTCACCGTACCCACCGAGACCCCCAGCGCGAGCGCGGTGTCCTTCTCCGAGAGGTCGAAGGCGTGCCGGAGCACCACGCAGGCCCGTTTGCGGAAGGGGAGTCTACGCAGCGCCGACTGGACGTCCACAACGCCCGCGACATCCGGATTCTCCGTCTTCTCCTCGCGCTGCGACCAGAACAGGGCGATCCTGCGGCGCTCGCGGACGGCGCTGCGGATGCGGGTGCGGGCCAGGTTGGCGACGACGCCCCGCGCGTACGCCACCGGATGGTCGGCCGCGCGCACCCGGTCCCAGCGGTGCCACAACGCCAGCAGCGCGTCCGCCGCCAGATCGTCGGCGGCGTCGGCCTCGCCGGTCAGCAGATGGGCGAGACGGGACAGTTCGGCGTAGTGGCGTTCGAAGAAGGCATGGAATTCCACGGAGGCGGCGTCGTCGACGACTGTGCCCACGGGTGACCTCTTCTCGGTGCGACTTCCGGCACCCGGCGGGGCGCCTGGTGTGCGTGTCATGTGTATGACATGGGGATGTCCCGGGGAGGGGTCGGGACGAGATCCGGAAGCGTAGCAGTGATCGACTTGTCGGTTTGGTACGGGGGGTCGAACACCGTATGACAGACCGAACTCTGATTCCGTAACACGGCGAAAACCTGAAGAGGGTTCAACAAGGGAACAATCCAGCCAGCATCCGCACACTGATCAACCAGGTCACAAGGAGTGTCCGCCATGTCCGAAACGCAGAAGGTGACCGGCCGGCCAAGTCCCCCGCCCATGGCGGCGAACAGCGTCGACCGGTTCTTCAAGATCTCCGAACGGGGGTCGACCTTCGGCCGTGAGATACGTGGCGGCTTCGCCACCTTCTTCACGATGGCCTACATCCTTGTCCTGAATCCCATCATCCTGGGCAGCGCCAAGGACAAGTTCGGCGAGTCCCTGGACCCCGTCCAACTCACCACCGCCACCGCCCTGGTGGCCGCCGTCATGACGATCATCATGGGCGTCGGCGGCAACCTGCCCCTCGCGCTCGCCGCGGGCCTCGGCCTCAACGCCGTCGTCGCCTTCCAGATCGCCCCGCTGATGAGCTGGGACGACGCGATGGGCCTGATCGTCCTCGAAGGCCTGCTGATCTGCGTCCTGGTGGTGACCGGTCTGCGCGAGGCCGTCATGCACGCCATCCCGCAGCCGCTCAAGCAGGCGATCAGCGTCGGCATCGGCCTGTTCATCGCCTTCATCGGGTTCGTCGACGCCGGTTTCGTCAGCCGTATCCCGGACGCCGCCAACACCACCGTGCCCGTGCAGCTCGGCGGCTCCGGCACTCTCACCGGGTGGCCGATCCTCGTCTTCTGCCTCGGCGTGCTGCTGACCATCGGACTGCTCGCCCGCAAGGTCAAGGGCGCCATCCTGATCAGCATCGTGACGATGACGCTCCTCGCGATCGTCATCAACTCGATCGCCGACATCAAGTCCTGGGGCCTGACCACGCCCGAGTGGCCCGACAAGATCGTCGACACCCCCGACTTCGGGCTGATCGGTCACTTCAGCCTGTTCGGCGCCTTCGGCGAGACCACCGCGATCACGGTCGTCCTGCTCGTCTTCACCCTGATCCTGTCCGACTTCTTCGACACGATGGGCACGGTCGTCGGCATCAGCGCCGAGGCCGAACTGCTCGACGAGGACGGCAAGGTGCCCAACCTGGGCCGCGTGCTGCTCATCGACGGCGCGGCGGCGGTGGCGGGCGGCGCGGCCTCGTCCTCCTCCGCGACCTCCTACATCGAGTCGGCGGCCGGCGTCGGCGAGGGCTCCCGCACCGGCTTCTCCAACCTGGTCACCGGCGGCCTGTTCGCCCTCGCCCTGTTCCTGACCCCGCTGCTGACCATCGTCCCCCTCCAGGCGGCGGCCCCCGCGCTGGTCGCGGTCGGCTTCCTGATGATGACCCAGGTCAAGCACATCGACTGGGACAGGTACGAGATCGCCATCCCCGCGTTCCTGACGATCGCCGTGATGCCGTTCACCTACTCCATCACCAACGGCATCGGCGCGGGCTTCCTCGCCTACGTCGTGATCAAGACGGTGCTGGGCAAGGCGAAGGACATCCACTGGCTGCTGTGGGGGGCTTCGGCGCTGTTCGCGGTGTACTTCGCGATCGACCCGATCGAGCAGATCCTGGGCGTGCAGTGAGGTGAGGAGGGGCGGCTTCTTCGAAGCCGCCCCTCCTGTCTAGTTCTTGAGCGCCGCCTCCATCATCGCCTTCGCGACGGGGGCGGCCAGCCCGTTCCCGCTGACCTCGGACCGCGCCGCGTCCGACTGCTCGACCACGACCGCCACGGCGACCTCCTTGCCGTCGGCCTTGCCGTACGAGGTGAACCAGGCGTACGGCGTCTTGCTGTTGTTCTCGCCGTGCTGGGCGGTACCCGTCTTGCCGCCGACGGTGACCCCGTCGATCTGCGCGTTCGTCCCCGTGCCCTGCTCGACGACCGTCTCCATCGCCGACTGCAACTGCTCGGCGGTGTCGGAGCTGACGACCTGCGTGGACGAGGTCTCGTCGTCGTAGTTCGTCAGGACGTCGCCGCCGCTGTCGGTGATCTGCGAGACCATGTGCGGCGACTCGAGCTTGCCGCCGTTGGCTATGGCCGCGGAGACCATGGCCATCTGGAGCGGGGTCGCGGTCACATCGAACTGGCCGATGCCGGTCAGGGCGGTCGACGACTCGTCCATGCCGGACGGGTACACGCTCGCGTAGGCGCGCACCGGCACATCCAGCTCGTCGTCGTTGAAGCCGAACTTCTCGGCCATGGCCTTCACCTTGTCCTGCCCCAACCGGACGGCCATGCGCGCGAAGACGTTGTTGCAGGAGTACTGCAGCGCGACCCGGATCGAGGCGTTCTCACAGGGCGCGGACGTGTTCTCGTTGCGCAGCACCGTCGTCGTGCCCGGCAGCGTGTAGGGGTCCGGGCTGTCCGTCTTCTCGTCCACCGACGAGTACAGCCCGTCCTCCAGCGCGGCCGCCGCCACGACCAGCTTGAACGTCGAGCCCGGCGGCAGCGGTTGGCGCAGCGCGCGGTTGGTGAGCGGCTTGTCCGCGTCCGCGTTGAGCTTCTTCCAGGCAGTCCCGGCGGTGTTGGCGTCGGTGAGCGAGGACGGGTCGTACGACGGCGTGGACACGACCGCGAGGATCCTGCCGGTCGTCGGGTCGATCGCGACGGCCGCGCCCTTGGTGTCGCCGAGTGCGTCGTAGGCCGCCTTCTGCACGTCCGGGTCGATCGTCGTGATCACGTCGCCCGGGTCGGCCCGCTGGTTCGTCACCGTGTCCATCACGCTCTTCAGCCGGCTGTCCGTGCCGTTGAGCAAATCCGCGTAGACGCCCTCCAACTGTGTGGGGGCGTAGCTCTGCGAGGCGTAGCCCGTGACCGCCGCGTACAAGGGCCCGTCCGTGTACGTGCGTCGGTACCTGAGGTCGCTGTCCGTCGTGACCGCCGAGCCGGTGATCGCCTGGCCCGCCACGATGATGTTCCCGAGCGGCTTCGCGTACGTCTCGATCGCGTTGCGCCGGTTGTCCTGGTCGTCCGCCAGCGCCCGGCCCTCGTAGAACTGCACCCAGGTCGCCCGGATCAGCAGGGCGAACACCAGCAGCAGCGCGAAGACCGAGGCGCGCCTGATCGTCTTGTTCATGACGTCCGGAAGACGAACAGGCGGAGGCGAATCGTTCCCGTCCGCCCGGTTTTCTCATCGTCCGTTCATCTACGGCCCGGTGAGGCTCAGGCCGGTGCGGGCTCCAGCTTCAGCACGACCTCGTCGATCTCCTCGCCGCGCGCGGGGGCGTACCCCGTGGCCTGTGCCGTCTCCCGGAACCCGCATTTCTCCAGTACGCGCAGTGAGCCCGCGTTGTCCGCCGCCGCGCGCGCGTACAGCGGCCGCTCCGGCACCTCGGCCAGCAGCCCGCGCAGCGCGGCCGTCGCCACGCCCCGTCCCCAGTAGGCGCGGTCCACCCAGTACGTCACCTCGCGCTCGCCGGGCTCCCCGTACACGGCCGCGTTGCCGACGACATCCCCGTCGGCCAGGATCGTGCGGACCAGGGCGCTGGACCTGATGCGTTTCCAGTGGGCCTCGAAGGCGTCCCGGTCGGCCGGGTCCTCGGGGGTGAACGCGGCCATCCGGAGTGCTTCCGGGTCGTTCAGCTGCCGGTAGAAGACCGGCAGGTCGCTGTCGTGGACCTCGCGGAGTACCACCTGCACCGTTCAGAGCCTCCGGGTCGCCAGGGTCAGCCGATCGCGCGCGTCGAACAGCGCGTCCTTCACCATCTGCTCGTGCGCGGGCGTCAGTCTCGCCACCGGCACCGAGCAGCTGATCGCGTCCCGCGCCGGCGTGCGGTACGGGATCGCCACGCCGAAGCAGCGCAGGCCGAGCGTGTTCTCCTCGCGGTCCACGGCGAAGCCCTGCTCGCGGACCTGGTGCAGCTCCTCGATGAGCTTCTCGCGGTCCGTGATCGTGTGCTCGGTGAGCGCGGGCAGCGTCTCCGGGAGCATCTTGCGGACCTGCTCGTCGGTGTACGTGCTCAGCAGCGCCTTGCCGAGCGAGGTGGAGTGGGCGGGGAGGCGGCGGCCGACGCGGGTGAAGGGGCGCAGGTAGTGCTGGGACTGGCGGGTGGCGAGGTAGACGACGTTGGTGCCGTCCAGACGGGCCAGGTGGATGGTCTCGGTGGTGTCGTCCGAGAGACGGTCCAGCGTCGGACGGGCGGCTGTGACCACCTCGTCGCCGTCGATGTAGGAGGTGCCGACCAGCAGCGCCCGTACACCGATGCCGTACCGCGTGCCGGTCGCGTCGGTCTCCACCCAGCCCAGCTCCACGAGCGTGCGCAGCAGCATGTAGAGACTGGACTTGGGATACCCGACGGCCTCCTGCACCGACGCGAGAGAGTGCATGCCGGGGCGGCCGGCGAAGTATTCCAGCAGCTCAACCGTCCGCACCGCGGACTTGACCTGCGCGCCGCCCCCCGTCTCGCCAGCCGACATCGCCCTTGACCCCTTCGTTCGGCGGGAAATACGCTCCAGCATATTCAGCATCACAGACAACGTTCAGTATATCGAACGACCCTGATACAGAGCGCGTGGAGGGACCCGCGGTGGCAGCAGCACCAGTCTGGAGTGTCGACCCCCGTACCGGGAAGCAGCGTGAACAGGTTGCGGTGGAGGCCACGGCCCAGGAGGTCGACTCCGTCGTCCGCGCCGCGCACGCCACGCGCGAGGCCCTCGCCGACCGCGCCGTCCGCGCGGCCTTCCTGCGCGCCGCCGCCGACCGTCTGGAGGCGGCCAAGGACCAGCTCGTCGAGGTCGCCGACGCCGAGACCGCGCTCGGCCCGGTCCGGCTGACCGGCGAGCTCGCCCGCACCTGCTACCAGCTGCGCGCGTTCGCCGGCATCGTCGACGAGGGCGCCTTCCTCGACGTCGTCATCAACCACCCCGACGACACCGCCACCCCGCCCGTCCCGGACCTGCGCCGCTACAAGGTGCCCCTGGGCGTCGTCGCCGTCTACTCGGCCTCCAACTTCCCCTTCGCCTTCTCCGTCGCCGGCGGCGACACCGCGAGCGCGCTGGCCGCGGGCTGCCCGGTTGTCGTCAAGGCCCACCCCGACCACCCGGCCCTGTCCGAGCTGGTCGCCCATGTGCTGCGGGCGGCCGCCGCCGAGCACGGCATCGACCAGGCCGTCGTGGGTCTCGTCCACGGCTTCGAGGCGGGCGTCGAGCTCATCAAGCACCCGCTGGTCGCCGCCGCGGGCTTCACCGGGTCCATCCGGGGCGGACGCGCGCTGTTCGACGCGGCGGCGGCCCGGCCGGTGCCGATCCCGTTCCACGGCGAGCTGGGGTCGCTGAACCCGGTCCTGGTGACCGAGGCGGCAGCCGCCGAGCGGGCCGAGGCGATCGGTGCGGGTCTCGCCGGGTCGATGACGCTGGGCGTCGGGCAGTTCTGTGTGAAGCCGGGGCTGGTGCTGGTGCCGTCCGGTGCCGCCGGTGACGGACTGCTCAAGTCGCTCACGGACGCCGTGAGCGACACGGAGGCCGGTGTGCTGCTCGACCACCGGATGCGGGACAACTTCATCGCGGGTGTCGCCGAGCGCGCCGAACTGCCCGACGTGGAGTCGCCGGTGACGCCGGGGGCGGGCGGCGAGCACACGGTCAGCGCCGGCTTCCTGACGGTTCCGGCCGAGAAGCTGGCCAGTGAGGGGGCGTACGACCTGCTCCTGGAGGAGTGCTTCGGTCCGGTCACCGTCGTCGCCCGCTACGAGTCCGAGGACGAGGCCAAGGCCGTTCTCTCGCGGCTGCCGGGCAACCTCACGGCGACGGTCCAGCTGTCCGAGGAGGAGGCGGCCGGACAGGGACGGGGCGCCGAGCTCCTCGCCGAGCTGACGCCGCTGGCCGGGCGGGTGCTGGTGAACGGCTGGCCGACCGGGGTCGCCGTCGCACCGGCCCAGCACCACGGGGGGCCGTACCCGGCGACCACGTCCACGTCCACCTCCGTCGGCGGCACGGCGATCGAGCGGTGGCTGCGGCCGGTGGTGTACCAGAACGCTCCGGAGGCGCTGCTGCCGCCCGAGCTCCGCGACGACAACCCGCTTGGCCTGCCCCGGCGCTTCAACAACAACCTCGAGCGCTGAACACCCCACGGCCACACCGGGAAAGGCGAACTGGAACACTCTGAGGATGGACGTGGAACTTCCCGAACTTCCTTTCCCCCTCCGCACCTACGGGCCCGACGGGCACTGGTCCTACGAGGACGGTGTCCTCACGGCGTGGGCCGGCCCGCGGCAGGACCGGTTCGTGCCGCCCACCGGGGAAGCGCTGGAGCCCGCCTCCGACGCTCCCCGGCTGCTCGGGGCGCCCGAGGGGGACTTCCAGTTCGTCGCACGGGTCACCGTCGGGTTCAACGGGGCCTTCGACGCGGGGGTGTTGTACGTCCACGTGGGCGAGCGGGCCTGGGCCAAGCTCTGTCTGGAGTACTCCCCGGACGTGCCCACCGTCTGCACGGTGGTCACCCGGGGACACTCCGACGACGCCAACTCCTTCACCGTGGACGGCAGTTCCGTCTGGCTGCGGGTGAGCCGGACCGGGCGGGCCTTCGCCTTCCACGCCTCCCGGGACGGCAAGCGCTGGACCTTCGTCCGGCTGTTCACCCTGGGCGACGAGAAGGAGACGGGTGCGGCCCTGGTCGGCTTCATGGCGCAGGCGCCGATGGGGGAGGGGTGCGTGGTCACGTACGACCACCTGGAGTTCCTGCCCAGCTGGCCGGACGACCTGCGCGACGGAAGCTGAGCGCGGCCCCCGGCGTCCACCGTGCCCGGTTCGGCCGTGTCGGAACCGGATCGGCGCAGGTCACGTCCTCCGTGGCATGATCAGGGAACGAGTGACCGCAGGCCGAGTGATCCGTACCGTCGTGCCCGCCGAGGCGGAGGCCGTCGTCGCGCTGCACGCGCGCGCCCGGGCGACGTACTACCCGGACGGGATCCCGCAGGACGGCACCGACTGGCTCGCCGGCTGGCGCTCGGCCATCGAGCGGCCGGACGGGCATGTGCTGTGCGCCGTGGAGCGGGGCCGGATCGTCGCCCTCGCCTCCTTCCGCACCCCGGAGGGCGCGCCCATGGGCACGGTCAAGCTGTTCCAGTTCCACGTCGATCCCGACCACTGGCGCACCGGCCTCGGTACGGCCCTGCACACGGCCTGCGTCGAGCAGTGGCGAGCGGACGGCAAGGAGACCGCCGTCCTCGACGTGCACGTCGACAACCGGCGCGCCCAGGCCTTCTACGCACGTCAGGGCTGGACCCCGGACCCCGAGAACCCGCCCGTCGCTGGGGACCACCACCTTTTCCTGCGGTACGCGGTGATCGGGGAATGACGATGACCGCTTGAACGTTCACATACCAAGCCGGAGGACGTCTCCGTACCCGTACGACCTGAAGAGAGCCGAGACATGCGCGTCGAGATCTGGAGCGACATCGCCTGCCCCTGGTGCTACGTGGGCAAGGCCCGCTTCGAGAAGGCGCTCGAGGCCTTCCCGCACCGCGACCAGGTCGAGGTGGTGCACCGCTCCTTCGAGCTGGACCCCGGCCGCGCCAAGGGCGACGTCCAGCCCGTGATCACGATGCTCACCCGGAAGTACGGCATGAGCGAGGCCCAGGCCCAGGCCGGTGAGGAGAACCTCGGCGCCCAGGCCGCCGCCGAGGGCCTGGAGTACCGCACCCGGGGCCGCGACCACGGCAACACCTTCGACCTGCACCGGCTCCTGCACTTCGCCAAGGAGCAGGGCAGGCAGGACGAGCTGATCCAGATCCTCTACCGCGCCAACTTCGCCGAGGAGCGGTCCCTCTTCACCGAGGGCGACGAGCGGCTCGTGGAGTTGGCCGTCGAGGCCGGACTCGACGCCGACGCCACCCGCGGGGTGCTCGCCGACCCGACCGCGTACGCCGACGAGGTCCGCGCCGACGAGCGCGAGGCCGCCGAGCTCGGTGCGGGCGGCGTGCCCTTCTTCGTGCTCGACCGCACGTACGGCGTCTCCGGCGCCCAGCCCGCCGAGGTCTTCGCACAGGCGCTGACCCAGGCGTGGGGCGAGCGGGCGCCGCTGAAGCTGGTCGACCAGGGTGACGCGGAGGCCTGTGGCCCGGACGGGTGCGCGGTCCCGCAGCACTGACACGGGCGGGCAGGGGACGTACGCGCAGGCAGGGGCCGATACATAAGCGTTCCTTAGGGAAACCACGTAAGAATCGGCAATGGACTTCGACTTCTCCGGGCCGCACAGTGGAGCCATGGAGACCTTCGAGAGCCTCGTCCGCACCGAGTTCGCCCCGAAGAACACCTATCTCAACACCGCGAGCAACGGCCTGCTGCCGGCCCGGACCGTCACCGCCCTGCACGAGGCGGCGATGCTTCGGGCCGAGGGCAGGCCGCTGACCTCGCTCTACGAGGACGTGGAGGCCTGCCGGGCCGCGTACGCCCGGCTCGCCGGCGTCCCGGTCACCCGGGTGGCGATCGGCGCCTCGGTCGCCGCGCACACGGGGGTCATCGCCGCCTCGCTGCCCGCGGGGGCCGAGGTCCTCACCGCCGAGGACGACTTCACCTCCGTGCTGAACCCCTTTCACGTCCGCGGCGACCTCAAGGTCCGCGCGGTCCCGCTGGAGCGGATCGCCGAGGCCGTCCGCCCGGACACCGCGCTCGTCGCGGTCAGCGCCGCCCAGTCCGCCGACGGGCGGATCGCCGACCTGCCCGCCCTGCGCGAGGCGGCGCGGACGCACGGGGCGCGCACCTACGTCGACTTCTCCCAGTCCGCCGGCTGGCTGCCGATGGACGTCGACGCGTACGACTTCTCCGCCTCCGTCTCCTTCAAGTGGCTGCTCGGCCCGCACGGCGGGGCCTTCCTCGTGGTCCCGGAGGACTTCGGCGGACTGACCCCGGTGCTCGCGGGCTGGGTCGCGGCCGAGCAGCCGTGGGACAGCTGCTACGGGCCCGTGGCCGAACTCGCCCACTCCGCACGGCGGTTCGACCTGACCCACGCCCTGTTCACCTTCGCGGGACTGCGCCGCTCCCTCGACCTGATCGAGGAACTCGGCGTGGCCGCCGTCCAGGCCCACGACCTGGCCCTCGCCGACCGGTTCCGGGCCGGGCTCGCGGCCCTCGGCCACGAGCCCATGCCCGCACCCGGCTCCGCGATCGTCTCGGTGCCCGGACTCGGCCACCGCCAGCCCGAGTTGGGCAGGGCGGACATCCAGGTCTCCAACCGCGCGGGCAACCTGCGCGCGGCCTTCCACCTGTACAACACGGCCGCGGACGTGGACCGCCTGCTGGATGTGCTGTCGGGGTGACCACAGGGGCGGCCGGCGTCACCGGTGAGGCGGTGACGCCGCCCGCCCCCTCGGGCTCACCTCACCGGACGGGAGTGAAATCCCTCGCTCCGATGAACTCCGGCCTGCGCACCGGCGCCGCGAACGGCTCCACCGCCGCGTTCTCCACACTGTTGAACACGATGAAGACGTTGCTGCGCGGGAACGGCGTGATGTTGTCGCCGGACCCGTGCATGCAGTTGCAGTCGAACCAGGTCGCCGAACCGGCCGGGCCCGTGAACAGCTTGATGCCGTAGGCGGAGGCCATCTTGGTCAGCGCCTCGTCGGAGGGCGTGCCCGCGTCCTGCATCTGCAGGGACTTCTTGTAGTTGTCCTTCGGCGTGGCGCCGGCACAGCCGAGGAACGTCTTGTGCGAGCCCGGCATGATCATGAGCCCGCCGTTGGTGTCGTAGTTCTCGGTCAGGGCGATCGAGACGGACACCGTCCGCATGCGGGGCAGACCGTCCTCGGCGTGCCAGGTCTCGAAGTCGGAGTGCCAGTAGAAGCCGGAGGCGCCGAAGCCCGGCTTGACATTGATCCGGGACTGATGGACGTACACGTCCGAGCCGAGGATCTGCCGGGCCCGGCCGACGACCCGCTCGTCGCGCACGAGGTTCGCGAAGACCTCGCTGATCCGGTGCACCTCGAAGACGGACCGGATCTCCTGGGACGTCGGCTCGACGATGGACCGCTCGTCGGCCCGGATCGCCGGGTCGGCCACCAGCCGGTCCAGCTCCTGCCGGTACACGGCGACCTCGTCGTCGGTGAGCAGCTGGTCGACGGCGGCGAAGCCGTCGCGCTCGAACGACTGGAGGTCCAGCGGTTCGAACGGGCCGGGCGCGTCCGGGGCGCCCCAGACGACCGGGTCCTGGCGGGGGACGGTCACCTCGGCGGCGCCGCGGCTGGGGTAGAGATCGGTGACAGTGGTGTCGGTGACAGTGGTCATGGGGATGTCACACCTCCTCGGGCTCGGTGAGCAGCGGGTAGACGCCGTTCTCGTCGTGGTCCTCCCGCCCGGTCACCGGCGGGTTGAACACGCAGATGCAGCGGAAGTCCTCCTTGACGCGCAGCGTGTGCCGCTCGTGCCCGTCGAGGAGGTACATGGTCCCGGGCGTGATGGTGTAGGTCCGCCCGGCCTCGTGGTCGGTCAGCTCCGCCTCGCCCTCGACGCAGACGACGGCCTCGACGTGGTTGGCGTACCACATCGACGTCTCCGTGCCCGCGTACAGGATCGTCTCGTGCAGCGAGAAGCCGACCCTCTCCTTGGCGAGGACGATGCGTTTGCTCTCCCAGGTGCCGGACGCCGCCTTCACATGCCGGTCGGTGCCCTCGATGTCCTTGAACGAACGGACGATCACGGTGGTGCGATGCCTCCTAGGTGGATGGTTTCAGGGTGGGGTCAGGGATGGTTCCGGGATGGCTCAGGCGGTTTCCCGTACGGCGCGGGCGAGCACGCTCAGGCCCTCGTCCAGCTCCTCGGGGGTGACGGTGAGGGCCGGCAGCAGCTTGACGACCTCGCTCTCGGGCCCGGACGTCTCGACCAGCAGCCCGAGTTCGAAGGCGCGCCGCGCGATCCGCCCGGCCCGGTCCTTGTCGTGGAACTCCAGGCCCCACACCAGACCGCGGCCCCGGTACTCCTTGATGTCGGGGAGGTTCTCCTCGGTGATCGAGATCAGTCCCTGCTCGACCTGCTCGCCGCGCGCCCGGGTCTGCTTCTCCATCGCCGAGCCGTCGGCCCAGTACGTCTCGAGGGCGGCGGTGGCGGTGACGAACGCCGGGTTGTTGCCGCGGAAGGTGCCGTTGTGCTCACCCGGCTCCCACACGTCCAGCTCGGGCTTGAACAGGCACAGCGACATGGGCAGGCCGTAGCCGCTGATGGACTTCGACACGGTGACGATGTCCGGGACGATCCCGGACTCCTCGAAGGAGAAGAAGGCGCCGGTGCGGCCGCAGCCCATCTGGATGTCGTCGACGATCAGCAGCATGTCCTGCCGCTCGCACAGCTCGGCGAGCGCCCGCAGCCACTCCGGGCGGGCGACGTTGATGCCGCCCTCGCCCTGCACGGTCTCGACGATCACCGCGGCGGGCTTGTTCAGCCCGGACCCCTGGTCCTCGAGCAGCCGCTCGAACCAGAGGAAGTCCGGGACCGTGCCGTCGAAGTAGTTGTCGAACGGCATCGGCGTCCCGTGCACGAGCGGAATGCCCGCGCCGGCCCGCTTGAAGGCGTTGCCGGTGACGGCGAGCGAGCCCAGCGACATCCCGTGGAAGGCGTTGGTGAACGACACGATCGCCTCGCGCCCCTTCACCTTCCGCGCCAGTTTCAGCGCGGACTCCACGGCGTTGGTGCCGGTCGGACCCGGGAACATGACCTTGTACGGCAGGTCGCGCGGCCGCAGCACCAGGTCCTGGAAGGTCTGCAGGAACGACCGCTTGGCGACGGTGGACATGTCGAGCCCGTGGGTGACGCCGTCCCGCAGCAGGTAGTCGATCAACGCCCGTTTCAGCACGGGGTTGTTGTGTCCGTAGTTGAGTGACCCGGCGCCGGCGAAGAAGTCGAGGTACTGATGGCCGTCCTCGTCGTGCATGCGGCTGCCCTGGGCACGGTCGAAGACGACGGGCCAGCCACGGCAGTAGCTGCGCACCTCGGACTCGAGGGTCTCGAAGACGCTGAGGTCGGGCTGGGTGATGGTCACGGCGAATCGCTCCTCGATGCGAGGGTGTGGGGGTGGGGGTGTATGGGGGGTGGGGGGGGAGTTCAGGAAGCGGTCAACGGGCCGATGCGGTACAGCACTTCGGGGTCGTGCGGGCCGTCCGGGAACAGGCCCGTGCCGAACAGCACCTCACGGGTGACGTCCGCCCCGTGCCGGGCGGCGTAGGAGGTGAACAGCCGCTCCGAGGCGGTGTTGCCCGGCGTGATGGTGGTCTCGACGGTGGTGATCGGGCGCTCGGCGGCGATCCGCGCGGTCAGCCCGTCGAGCAGCGCGGCGGCGAGGCCGCGGCCGCGGTACGCGGCGTCGACCGCCACCTGCCAGACCAGCAGGGTGTGCGGGGCCTCCGGCCGGATGTATCCGGTGACGAACCCGACGGCCTCCCCGCCCTCCGCACGCGCCACCGCCGTGGTGCCGGCGAAGTCACGGCACCACAGCAGATAGCTGTAGGACGAGTTCAGGTCGAGGGTTCCGGATTCCTTGGCGATACGCCAGAGCGCGGCCCCGTCCGCCACCGAAGGGCGGTCGATCTGCAGGTCTGCTTGCGTGGCAGTCATGCAGATTGAATTTACCGAGCGAAATTAAAAAATGCATGGGGGGATGGGGTTACGTGATGGCTGTTCCTGTGTTATTCGCGCGAGCGGGTGGGCGAGCGCGAGGAGCGGGGTATATGTACCGGTTTGTGTGCGACAAAAGGCGTGAAACGGGCGCCCTGTGGAACGTGTCACACAGTGGAAACCCTCACGAGATCTACCCGAATCACACCGCTCGGCGTTCGCGAAATCTTTGCGTTTAGTACTCGGGAAAGCGGGCAGAAGAGTAACGGAAATCTACCCGCTCGAATTGCTTATGAATTACGGTGAATTCAGGCTCCGGTAACCCCGTCGATGCGCTCCCGAAGAATGTCGGCGTGCCCGTTGTGCCGTGCGTACTCCTCGACGAGGTGAATCAGCACCCACCGCAGACTGACCTCCAGCCCGGCCATCGGTCCGTCGGCGATCCGCCCGGTGTCGTCCAGTGAGCGCCCGGCGGTCAGCTCGCGCCCGCGCGCGATCTCCCGGCGCCAGACGGTCAGCGCCTCGTCGAGACCGCGGTCGGGATCGAGCACGTACCCGGTCTCCTCCTCGTGTACGGGCGGCACGTCGAGGCCGGCGAACACCCGCTGGAACCAGGTGCGTTCCACCTCGGCGAGGTGCTGCACCAGCCCGAGCAGGGTCAGCTCGGACGGCTCGGCGGACGCCAGCCGCACCTGCTTGTCGTCCAGTCCCGCGCACTTGAGCTCCAGCGTGGCGCGGTGGAAGTCGAGCCAGCTCTCGAGCATCGGACGCTCGTCGCCGGTCATGAGGGGGATGGGGCGGCCGTCGGGGAGAGTAGTCATGCGGGGAGCATGACAGGACCCACTGACACGGCCGTCCGTTCAGCGCAGGGCGGACCTCACCGCCAGGCCGCCTCCGGGCCCGATGTCACCGCCGGGCCGGATGTCACCGCCGGGCCGCCTCCGGGCCCGACGTCACCGCCAGGCCGCCTCCGCCGCCCGCAGCGCACCCGTCAGGTCCACGTCCAGGCCCTTCTCCGCGAGGGCCGCCCCCAGGGCCGTCAGGCTGTTGCGCACCGTGCCCGGTGTGGCGTCCGGCCCGTAGTGGTTGACCCGGATCATCTCCTTGGCCAGGGCGCCCCCGCCCGCCGCCAGCGGCAGCGCCGGGTCGCCCGCCAGGGCGCGCGCCACCAGCTCCGAGGCCACGACGCCCGAGGGCGAGCGCAGGGTCGTGGCGACCGGAGCCGCCTCCGCCGCCTCGTACACGTACGGCTCCAGGCCGCCGCCCAGGGCCGCCGCACCCGCGCGGGTCGCGGCAGCGGCGGAGGAGTGCCGGCCCATCACCGCATCCAGCCCCTCCCCCTCGATCCGCTCCACGCACGCCTCCAGTGCCAGCATCTCCAGCTGCGCCGGCGCGTGCAGCAGGGCCTTGCGGCCGCCGTCGACCCACCGCTCCTTCCAGTCGAGGAGGGACAGGTACGAGCGGCGCGGCGCCCTCGGGTTCGCGGCCATCCGCGCCCACGCCCGCTCGCTCACCGACACCGCCGACACGCCCGCCGGCCCGCCCATCGCCTTCTGTGCCCCGATCACGCACAGGTCCACGCCCCACGCGTCCGGCAGCACCGGCTCGGCGCCGATCGACGCCACCGCGTCCAGGTAGAAGAGGGCGCCGTGCGCACGCACCGCCTCGCCGATCTCCGCGACCGGGTTGGTGTTGCCGGTCGCCGCCTCGGCGTGCACCAGGGACACGAAGTCGATCTCCGGGTGCTCGGCGAAGGCCTCCCGGATCTGCTCGGCCGTGACCGCCGTGTGGAAGGGCACCGCGAGGTCGACCACCGTGGCGCCGCAGTCGCGCAGCCAGTCGCCGAAGGTCTGCCCGTACGGACCGGTGATCACGTTCAGCGCCGTCGTGCCCGGACCGGCGGTGGCGCGGATCGCGCCCTCCAGCGGCAGCAGCGCCTCGCCCTGCATGATCACGACGTCCTGCTCGGTGCTCAGCAGACGTGCCACGCGGTCCTCGATCGACGCGAAGTGGGCGGCACTCAGCGGGGTCAGGTCCAGGAACGGGTGTGTCACGGCGGTGCTCTCTTCACTCACGGGGTAGAGGTGTGACGAGAGTAACCGGCACGCTCCACACCATTCCGACTGGCGACTTCTTAGGTGGCACCGCCCTGTAGCCATGGGTTTGGTTTGAGAGCCTCAAACTCCTCCTTATAATCAGAACCCATAGTTCCCTTACGTCCCTTACAGGAAGGCCCGCCGTGAACACGCTCCCCGGGCGCCGGACCCGCATCCTGGCCGCCATCACCGCGACGGCCGGGCTGATGCTCGTGACTGCCTGTACCTCCACCGACGACGGCGGCAGCGGCTCCAAGACCGCCGCCGGCGGGGTCGAGCTCGTCAAGGCCGGACAGCTCACCACCTGCACCCACCTGCCGTACCCGCCGTTCCAGTCGGAGATCGACGGCAAGGTCCAGGGCTTCGACGTCGCGCTGGTCGACCTCGTCGCCAAGGACCTCGGCGTGAAGCAGGAGATCCTGGACACGCCCTTCGAGAACTTCAAGACGGGCGCCTTCCTCAACTCCGGTGAGTGCGACCTGGCCGCGGCCGGCATGACCATCACCGAGGAGCGCAAGAAGAACGTCGACTTCTCCGACCCGTACTTCGACGCCACCCAGGCCGTCCTGGTCGACAAGAACGCCGGCGTGAACTCCCTCGCCGACGTCAAGTCCAAGAACGTCAAGCTCGGCGCCCAGGCGCAGACCACCGGCGAGGACTACGCGAAGAAGCAGGGCTTCGACCCGGTCTCCTTCGAGTCCTCCGACGCTGTCCTCAACGGCCTGCGCACCGGCCAGGTCAAGGCCGTCGTCATCGACTACCCGGTCGTCCAGGGCTGGCTGAAGGACAAGGCCACCGCCGACAAGTTCGAGGTCGTCGACAACCTCAACACCGGCGAGCAGTACGGCTTCACGGTGAAGAAGGGCAACACCAAGCTGCTCGCCGCCATCGACAAGGCGCTCGCCGACGCCAAGGCCGACGGCACGTACAAGAAGCTGTACGAGCAGTGGATCGGCCCCTACGACGAGTCCGCCGCCTCCCCGGCCGCCTCATGACCGCCACGGACATAGAGGTACAGCCCAGGAGGAAGGGCCTCACCCGGCGCCAGAAGCGCAGTCTGTCGCGGGGTCTCCAGTACGTCGTCTTCGTCGCGGCCGTGGTCGCCTTCGCGCTCGCGGCCGACTGGGACCGGCTGCAGAACCAGTTCGCGCAGAAGGACGTCGCGCGGCAGATGTTCCCGGACGTCATCACGCTGGCGCTGAAGAACACCGTGCTGTACACCGTGTCCGGGTTCGTCTTCGCTCTGACGCTCGGGCTGGTGATCGCTCTGATGCGTCTGTCGTCCGTCGGGCCGTACCGCTGGGTCGCCGGCGTCTACATCGAGATCTTCCGCGGCCTGCCCGCCCTGCTGATCTTCATTTTCATCGGCGTGGCGGTCCCCCTGGCCTTCCCGGGCACGGAGATCGTCGGTGGGACATACGGCAAGGCCGCCATCGCGCTCGGTCTGGTCGGGGCCGCGTACCTGGCGGAGACCTTCCGAGCCGGCATCCAGGCGGTGCCCAAGGGCCAGATGGAGGCTGCCCGTTCGCTCGGCTTCTCGCCCGCCCGGGCCATGATCTCGATCATCATTCCCCAGGCGTTCCGGATCATCCTCCCGCCGATGACGAACGAGTTCATCATCCTCTTCAAGGACTCCTCGCTCGTGCTGCTCCTCGGCGTCACGTTGGAGGAGCGCGAACTGTCCAAGTTCGGCCGCGACCTGGCCAGCACCACCGCCAACTCCACGCCGATCCTCGTCGCCGGCCTGTGCTACCTGCTGGTGACGATCCCGCTCGGCTTCGTCGTACGCCGCATGGAGGCGAAGGCCCAGGAGGCCGTGAAATGAGCGAGAAGTCTCTTGCGGCGCGTCCGGAGATCGACGTACGCGGCCTGCACAAGTCCTTCGGCGCCAACGAGGTCCTCAAGGGCATCGACCTGGAGATCAACCAGGGCGAGGTCGTCTGTGTCATCGGCCCGTCGGGTTCGGGCAAGTCGACGCTGCTGCGCTGCGTGAACCTCCTGGAGGAGCCCACGAAGGGCCAGGTCTTCGTGGGTGGCACCGAGCTGACCGACCCCGACGTCGACATCGACGCCGTACGCCGCCGGATCGGCATGGTCTTCCAGCAGTTCAACCTCTTCCCGCACCTGACGGTGACCGAGAACCTGACGCTGCCGCAGCGTCGGGTGCTCCGGCGTGACAAGGCGCAGGCCGCGAAGGTGGCCGCGGAGAACCTGGAGCGTGTCGGTCTGTCGGAGAAGGCGAGCGCCTACCCCGCCTCCCTCTCCGGCGGGCAGCAGCAGCGGGTGGCGATCGCCCGTGCCCTCGCCATGGGCCCGGAGGTGATGCTGTTCGACGAACCGACCTCGGCGCTCGACCCGGAGCTGGTGGGCGACGTCCTCGCGGTCATGCGCATGCTCGCCCGGGACGGGATGACCATGATGGTGGTCACCCATGAGATGACCTTCGCCCGCGAGGTCGCCGACCGGGTCGTCTTCATGGACGGCGGTGTGATCGTCGAGGACGGCACCCCCGAGCAGGTGATCGGCAACCCCCGCCACGAACGCACCCGCCACTTCCTCTCCCGTCTCCTCGACCCGGCGATGGCCGAGGTGGAGGAGGAGACCTCGGACCAGGTCGGCGGCAGCGGCGCCTGACTAAGGTGCAGTACATGAGCGATCGAGCGGTGCTGCACGTGAAGGGCAGGGTCCTGGTCGGACCCGACGACGTCCGTGACGAACTGTGGGTCGTCGACGGCCGGATCTCCTACGACCGTCCCGTCGGCGCCCGTGACATCCGCACGGTGCGGGGCTGGGCGCTGCCCGGCCTGGTCGACGCCCACTGCCATGTGGGCCTCGGCCCGCACGGGCCGGTGCCGGAGGACGTCGCGGAGAAGCAGGCGCTGACGGACAGGGAGGCCGGGACGCTGCTGATCCGCGACGCGGGCTCCCCCTCCGACACCCGCTGGATCGACGACCGCGAGGACCTCCCGAAGATCATCCGCGCGGGCCGGCACATCGCCCGCACCCGCCGCTACATCCGCGGCTACGCCTGGGAGATCGAACCGGAGGACCTGGTCGCGTACGTCGCCCAGGAGGCTCGGCGCGGCGACGGCTGGGTCAAGCTGGTCGGCGACTGGATCGACCGCGAGACGGGCGACCTGTCGGCCTGCTGGCCGCGCGAGGCCGTCGAGGCGGCGATCACGGAGGCCCACCGCCTGGGGGCGAGGGTGACGGCCCACTGCTTCTCGGAGGACTCCCTGCAGGACCTCGTCGAGTCCGGCATCGACTGCATCGAACACGCGACGGGCCTGACCGAGGACCTGATCCCGCTCTTCGCGTCCCGCGGGGTGGCGATCGTCCCCACGCTGGTCAACATCGCGACCTTCCCCAAGCTGGCCGACGGCGGCGAGAGCAAGTACCCGACCTGGTCCGCCCACATGCGCCGCCTCCACGCCCGCCGCTACGACACCGTCCGCAACGCCTACGACGCCGGCATCCCGGTCTACGTCGGCACCGACGCGGGCGGCAGCCTGCCGCACGGCCTGGTGGCAGCCGAGGTCGCCGAACTGGTCACGGCGGGCATCCCCCCGGTCGACGCCCTCGGGGCGACGACCTGGGCGGCCCGCAGGTGGCTCGGCCGGCCCGGGCTGGAAGAGGGAGCCGCGGCGGACCTCGTCGTCTGTGAGACCGATCCGCGTGCGGACGTACGGGTCCTGGCGGCGCCCCGGCGCGTGGTGCTCGACGGACGCGTCGTCGACTAGAGGCACTCGAAAACTTTCGACACACGGTCAACGGCCCTTCTCTGTCAGGGCTGTTGACCGACCCATGAAAGCGTTTTAACTTCCTCTCACTCGACTCCGAGACATGAGGGGGACCCGTGGCCGTTGCCCTACGGGAACGCACAGGTGAAAAGGGGGTCGGCAGTGCTCGGCACCGGTCGGGCGGCGCACGTCCAACGCGAAAACGCTTTCAAAGCTCCGTCCTCCTGCTGCTCATGCTGCCCGGGCTCGCCTACTTCCTGCTGTTCCACTACGGCGCACTGGCCGGCAACGTCATCGCGTTCAAGGAGTACGTGCCCTTCGACGGTCTCTGGGGCAGCCCCTGGGTCGGCCTGGGCAACTTCCAGCGCATGTTCGAGGACGGGGAGTTCTGGGCGGCGGTCCTCAACACCCTCTGGATCGCGGTCCTCCAGCTCGTCTTCTACTTCCCGGTCCCGCTCGGCCTCGCCCTGCTGCTGCACAGCCTCACCTGGAGCTCGGTGCGGCGCTTCGTGCAGTCGGTGGCGTACCTGCCGCACTTCATCTCGTGGGTGATCGTCGTCGCCCTCTTCCAGCAGGTGCTCGGCGACACCGGGCTGCTCAACTCCTCGCTGGACGGCATGGGCCTGCACACCGTCGACCTCATCGGCAACCCCGACGCCTTCCGGCCGCTCGTCGTCGCGCAGGTGATCTGGAAGGACGCCGGCTGGGGCACGATCATCTTCCTCGCCGCGCTGGCCCAGGTCGACGAGCAGCAGTACGAGGCCGCCGCCCTCGACGGAGCAGGCCCCTGGCGGCGCTTCTGGCACGTCACCCTGCCCGCCATCCGCCCCGTGATCGTCCTGCTGCTGATCATGCGGCTCGGCGACATCCTCTCCGTCGGCTTCGAACAGATGCTGCTCCAACGCGACGCGGTCGGTCCTCAGGCCGCCGAGATCATCGACACCTTCGTCTACTACCAGGGCATCGTCGGCGGCGACTACGGCTTCGCGGCCGCCGCGGGCCTGTTCAAGGGCGTCGTCGGCGCCCTCCTCGTCTACGCCGCCAACAAGGTCGCCCACCGCCTCGGCGAACAGGGGGTCTACAAGTGAGCAGCCACGCCCGCACCCCCGTCCGGCCCGGCTGGATGGAGAAGCCGAAGCCCCTCACGCAGGCCGGGAAGGTCATCGCCCTCGCGACCGTCGTCCTGCTGGTCTGCGTGCCCTTCCTCGTCATCGTCTCGACCTCGCTGGCCTCCACCGACGAGGTCGTCGACAACGGCGGCTGGGTGCTCTGGCCGACCGAGCCGACGCTCAAGGCGTACCGGGACATCTTCGACGGCGGCATCGTCACCCACGCCCTCGGCGTCAGCGCGGGCGTCACCGTCGTCGGCACCCTGCTCAGCCTCGCCTGCACCGTGACCCTCGCCTACGCCCTCTCCCGCCCCGGCGTCTTCGGCGGCAAGCCCGTCCTGCTCCTCGTTCTGTTCACCTTCCTCTTCCCGCCCGGCATGATCCCGAGCTTCCTGCTGGTCAAGGAGCTGGGCCTGCTGGACAGCTACGCCTCGCTGGTCCTGCCCGTCCTCGTGAACGTCTTCAACCTCGTCGTCCTGCGCGGCTTCTTCCAGGGCATCCCCGAGGAGCTGTACGAGGCGGCGCGCCTCGACGGGGCCGGGGACTGGCGGGTGCTGGTCTCGGTCGTCCTGCCCCTGTCCAAGGCCGCGCTCGCCGTGGTCGGCCTGTTCTACGCGGTGGCGTACTGGAACTCCTGGTTCTACGCCTCGCTCTACCTGGAGAGCGACCACTGGCCCCTGCAGCAGGTCCTGCGCACCTACGTGGTGGCCGGCTCCGGCCTCACCGACGCCACCACCGGCGAGGGCACGGTCACCGCACCGCAGACCGTGCAGATGGCGGTGCTGGTGATCGCCACCGTGCCGATCCTGCTCGTCTACCCGTTCCTGCAGAGGTACTTCACCAAGGGCGTGCTCACCGGCGCCGTCAAGAGCTGAGACACCAGCCGGCCGCGACGCCGGCTGCCACCCGTCAAGAGCCGCGCTACGAAAGGTCATCCGCTCATGCCCCGCATGTCCCGACGTACCCTGCTGCGCTCCATGGCCGTCGGCGGCGCCGCCGTCTCCGTCCCCGGTCTGCTGACCGCCTGCTCCACCGAGTCCGGCGGTGGCGACGTCTCCAACGCCGGCAAGAAACTCGCCGCCTGGCCCGCCCACACACCCGCCAAGGGCCCCCAGCCGGACCTCGCCCCCACCGACGCCGGCGTCCAGGCCGGCTACACCGCCTACCCCGCCGACCTGGTGAAGTCCGTCTCCCGCACCCCGGGCGACGGCTCCACCATCAAGGTCATGTCGGTCTCCTTCGGCACTCCTCCGAAGCCCGCCTCCGCCAACCGCTTCTGGGCGGCCGTCGAGAAGGCCCTCGGCGTGAAGATCGAGTACACGATCGTCGCCCAGGCCGACTACCAGAAGAAGATGGCGACCGTCATGGCCGCCGACCCCGACGCCCTCCCGGACATCATCAACCTCTTCTCCGGATTCGTGCTGCCCCGCGAGGCCGAGTTCGTCCAACGACGCGCCGAGGACCTCACGCCGTACCTCTCCGGCGCGGCGATCGCCGACTACCCCAACCTCGCGAACATCCCCACCCACGCCTGGCGCGACATGGGCCGCATCGGCGGCCGCATCCACGGCATCCCCCTGGAACGCCCGCTGCCCGGCTCCACCCTGTGGCTCAACCAGGGCCTGTTCACCGACGCGGGCATGAAGGAGGGCTGGACCTCCACGGACTTCGCCGCCGTCGCGAAACGGGCGACCGGCGGCCGTACGTATGCGCTCGGCGCCGCCGCCAACTCCCTCTTCGGCAACGCCGTGCACTCCGCCGCCCACAACGCGCCCCAGGAGTGGGCCGTCACCGAGGCCGGCGCCTTCCGCCCGGGCTGCGCCGACGAGCGCTACAAGGCGTCGATCGCCTTCCAGGCCGAACTGCGCAAGAGCGGCTGCTACCACCCCGACGCCACGTCCATCTCCCAGATCGACCTGACCACGCTCTACTACAACGGCACGGTCGGCTCCATGCAGGACGGATTCGGCGCATACCTGCCCAAGTTCCGGGAGTCCCGCGGCAAGCTGACCCCCGCGGCGGCGCTGCCGTACAGCGTCGACGGCGAGCCCGGCGGCATCGTCGCCGCCCGCCGCTCCTTCGGCTACACGGTGCTGAAGAAGGCGAAGAAGGAGCGCATCGAGCTGCTCCTGCGCGTCCTCGACTACCTGGCCGCCCCCTTCGGCAGCGAGGAGTGGGAACTCGTCCACTACGGCGTCGAGGGCACCCACTTCACCCGCGGCAAGGACGGCTCACCGCAGCCCACCGAGCTGGGCGAGGTCGAGAACAACACCAACCTGCCGCTGAAGTACCTCGCCGAAGGCCCCCAGGTCCTGTTCGTGCCCGGCATGCCCGAGGCCGTACGGGCCCTGCACGCCTGGCAGCAGAAGACGGTCCCGCGCGCCATCCGCAACGCCTCCTACGGCCTGCAGTCCCGGACCAAGAACGCCCAGGGCACCACCCTCAGGGCGCTCCTCGACGACACCGTCACCGGGATCGTCGCCGGCCGGCTGCCGCTGTCCGAATGGGACGCGGCGGTGAAGAAGTGGCGGGCCCGGGGCGGCGACAGAATGGCCGAGGAGTTCGCGAAGGACTTCGCGGCCAACAGGTGAGCGACCGCCGGTGCAGCGACAGACGCGGGGGATGGGGAACGACATGGTGTCCAAGGGGCGGGTCACGATCCGCGAGGTCGCCGAGCGGGCCGGCGTGTCGATGGCCACCGCCTCCCGCGCGTTGAGCGGCAACCACCCGGTGCCCGCCGCCACGCGGGCCCGCGTCCTGCGCGCGGCCCGCGACCTCGACTACGTCGCCAACGCGCATGCCCGCGCCCTCGTCGGCGGCGGACGCAAGATGGCCGCCGTCGTCGTCCGCCAGGTCACCAGCCCCTTCTACGCCCAGGTCGCCGAGGGCGTCGAGGCGGAGGCCGCCGACCGGGGCTGGCTGTGCGTGGTCGGCGCGACCGGCGGGGATCCGCAGCGCGAGATGGAGTTCGTGCAGCTCATGCGGGAGGAGGGGGCACGCCTGGTGATCCTGGTCGGCGGGGTCGTGGAGGACGACGCGTACCGCTCGCGCGTCGCCCACTACGCGCAGGCCCTGGACGCGTCCGGCGCCCGGCTGGTGCTGTGCGGACGGCCGGCGCCGGGCCCCGACATACCGGCACTCGTCGTCGAGTTCGACAACGAGGCCGGGGCACGGGCCGTCACCGCGCATCTGCTGTCGGCCGGGCACCGCCGGATCGTGTTCCTCGGCGCGCTCCCCGGCAACACGGCCCTGGACGCACGCGTCGCCGGTTACCGCGCCGCGCTCGCCGAACACGGGCTGCCGCCCGAGGCCGCGTATGTCGTCGACTGCGGGCTGGGCCGCGCGGCCGGACTGCGGGCCATGGCCGAACTCCTCAAGGGGCCCAGGGACTTCACGGCGGTGGTGGCCGGGGACGACATGGTCGCGGCCGGTGTGCTGAGGGCTGTCGCCGACGCGGGACTGCGGGTGCCCGAGGACATCTCTGTCGTCGGCTACAACGACATCCCCCTCGCCGAGGACTTCGACCCGCCGCTGACCACCGTCCGCACTCCCGCCGAGGAACTCGGCCGTGCCGCCGTACGCATCGCCCTGCGCGACCCCGAGCAGGCCGCCGGGAGCCACCATCTGCTGGGCACCCACATCGTCGTACGCCGCAGTGTCGCTCCGCCGGGTGCGCCGTCATGACACTGCGGGCGCGTGGTGGCTGGTCGCTCCCCCACTCCCGGCTCCGCTCGAGCGGGAGGGACCCCCATCGCGGCGGAGCAGCACACCGACACGGCCCCGCGCCCCTCTGGGGCTCGTTGCACCTGCCCCTCGTCTGACCAACACGGAGATTTCGCCCTGTATGACCGCGCCGCATGTGTCGCTGCCCGATGATCCGACGAACCTTCCCGACCTCCCCCCGCTCGACCCGCTGGTCTCGCCTCTCACGGGGTGGACCCGTGCCCACTGGGAGGCGGTCGCCGACCGCCTCCTCGACGGACTGCTGCCCTACGCCTCCCCGAGGTTCGCCCAGTACCGGCTCCCCGGCCGCGCCGGCCACTCCGGCCCCTGGTCGGACGGCCTGGAGGGCTTCGCGCGCTCCTTCCTGCTCGCCGCCTTCCGCATCGCCGGCTCGAACGGCCGTGCCGGCCCGTCGCTCATCGAGCGGTACGCCACCGGACTCGCCGCCGGCACCGACCCGCACGGCGACGAACACTGGCCGCCCATCACCGACCGGGCCCAGCCGATGGTCGAGGCGGCCTCTGTCGCGATCGCCCTGCACGAGTCCCGCCCCTGGCTGTGGGACCACCTCGACGACCGGGTACGCGAACGGGTCGCCGACTGGCTGGGCGGCTTCGTCGGCGCCGACGTCAACGACTCCAACTGGCGGCTGTTCCAGGTCATCACCGAGGAGTTCCTCGCCTCCGTCGGCGCCCCGCACCGCCGCGCCGAGATCGACGCCGGACTCGCCCGGCTCGACGACTGGTACCGGGGCGGCGGCTGGTACACCGACGGCGACGGCAGGAAGTTCGACTACTACAACGCGTGGGCGCTGCACCTGTATCCGGTGCTGTGGGCGCGTATCGCGGGAGAGCGCGCCGACCCCGGCACCGTGCTCCGCCACCGAGCCCGTCTGCGCGAGTTCCTCGCCGTCCACCAGCACTTCTTCGGCTCCGACGGCGCCCCGGTCCACCAGGGCCGCTCCCTCACCTACCGCTTCGCGACCACCGCACCGCTGTGGGCGGGTGCCCTCGCCGACGCCACTCCGCTGCCCCCGGGCCGCACCCGCCGCCTCGCCTCGGGCGCCCTGAAGCACTTCGCCGAGCGGGGCGCACCCGACGAGCACGGCCTGCTCACCCTCGGCTGGTACCGGCCCTTCCTCCCCGTCACCCAGCGCTACTCCGGGCCCGCTTCCCCCTACTGGGCGAGCAAGGCGTTCCTCGGCCTGCTGCTGCCCGACGACCACCCCGTGTGGACGGCACGCGAGGAGACCGCACCCGTGGACACGGCCGACGTCCGCCTGTCCCTGCCCGCACCGGGCTGGCTGCTGCACTCCACCGCAGCCGACGGGATCGTCCGGCTCGTCAACCACGGCAGCGACCGCCTGCCGCCCCCGCCCGCGGCAGCCGACGACAGCCCGCACTACGCCCGCCTCGCCTACTCCACCGCCACCGCCCCCGAGACCCCGGAAGCGACGACGGGCCCCGACAACCACATCGCCCTGCTCGCCCCCGACGGCACCCCGTCCCCGCGCGGCCGTATCCACCCCCTCGGCGCCGAGGGCCGCCGGGCCGCCTCCTGGCACCGGGCGCTGGTGCCGGGCGACACCGGCGCGGGGCACCGCATCGAGACGGTGAGCGTGGTGCACGGGCCGTGGGAGGTACGGGTGCACCGGCTCGACGCGCCCCCCGGCACACCGGTGCGCGAGGGCGGCTGGGCCGTCGCCGACGACACCGCGCCGCCGGTGGGGGAGACCGGCCCGGCGCTGGCCGTGGCCCGCCGTGCGGACGGCCTGACCAGCGCGCTCGTCGGCCTGTACGGCTGGGGCGACGCCGAGGGAAGGGTCGTGGCGGCCGTCGGGGTCAACGCCGTGGGGCACCACTCGGCGACGCCGGTCCTCCAACGCCCGGAAGGCGCACGCCTCCTGGTGACGCTCGTGCTGCTCAGCGCGGACCCGCACACCGGGTGGACCGGCGCGAGCGCCGGGGTCGCGGCCGACGGAACGGTGGAGATCCGCTTCCCGGACGGCACGACGGAGACCGTGCCGCCGCCCTGACCCGGCTCCGCCTCGGCGCGGCGCCGGTGCGGTGGCCGGGTCGGTTTGCCGGGTCGGGGGCCCGGCGGGGCCCGTTCACCGTGTCGCCGCCCTGATTCCGCTCCGGCTCAGCGCGACGCCAGTGCGATGGCCCGGGCCAGCGCCCGCAGGAACCCGTTCACCGTCCCCCGGTCCCGCACCGCGAGCCGTAGCCACTCCTCGTCCAGGCCCGGGAAGGTGTCCCCGCGGCGCACCGCGAAGCCCAGGTCGCGCAGGTGGCGGCGGACGGCTGCGGCCCGGGGCAGCCGTACCAGGACGAAGGGGCCCTCGGCGGGCTCCGCCACCCGGACGCCGTCCGCCGCGAACTGCGCGAGCCCGGCGACGAGGTGGCCCCGGTCCGCGGCGATGCGGTGGGCCGCGTGGGCCGCCTCCGCCAGAGCCCGGGGGGACACACACGCCTCCGCCGCGGCCAGCGCCGGCGTGGACACCGGCCACAGCGGCTGGGCCCGCTCCAGTTCGCCGATCGTCTCCGGGGAGGCCAGGACGTAGCCGATGCGCAGCCCGGCCAGCCCCCACGTCTTGGTGAGGCTGCGCAGGACGACGAGGCCGGGCACGTCCGTCCGGCCGGCCAGCGCCTCCCGCTCGCCCGGCACCGCGTCCATGAAGGCCTCGTCGACCACCAACGTCCGCCCCGGACGGGCGAGTTCGGCGATGGTGGCGGCCGGGTGCAGCACCGACGTCGGATTCGTCGGGTTGCCGATCACCACCAGGTCGGCGTCCTCGGGAACGGCCGCCGGGTCGAGCCGGAAGCCGTCCTCCTCCCGCAGCAGCACCCGGTCGACCGTGTGCCCGGCGTCCCGCAGCGCCGCCTCCGGCTCCGTGAACTGCGGGTGCACGATCACGGGCCGGCGGACCTTCAGGGCGCGAGCCAGCAGCACGAACGCCTCCGCCGCGCCCGCAGTCAGCAGCACCCGCTCGGCCGGCAGACCGTGCCGCGCCGCCACCGCGGCCCGCGCCGCCCGCCCGTCGGGGTAGGCGGCGAGACCGCTCAGGGACGCGGCGACGGTCTCGCGCAGCCACTCCGGCGGGGTGTCCGCGCGGACGTTCACCGCGAGGTCCACCAGCGCCGCACCGTCGTCCCGCACCTCGGAGTCCCCGTGGTGCCGCAGATCGTGTCCGTCAGTGTGCATGGGAGTGCGCGTGCCCTCCGTGGTGATGGTGCCCGTGGTGATGGTGACCGTCGTCGTCCGGGTGGAAGTGCGGCTGCTGCGGCAGGCCCACCTTGTCCTCGAACCCCGGCAGCGCGATCCGGTACACGCACGAGTCGCAGTTCATCCGCAGATCGCCCTTGACGGCCTCCTCGTACCGCTCCATCACCAGGTCCAGCAGCTCCGGCTCCGGCCCGATGACGTCCGCCGACCGCACCTCGACCTCCGGGTGCGCGGCCGCCCAGCCCTCGGTCTGCTGCCGCACCCGGTCCGGCAGGATCCCGGTGAAGAGGAAGTACGGCAGCACGACGATCCGCCGCGCACCCAGCCGCACGCACCGGTCGAGCCCGCTCGGCACATCGGGCGCCGCCAGCGACACGAACGCCGTCTCCACGCCCGCGTACCCGCGCCCCTCCCACAGCAGCCGGGCCGCCTTGTACACCTCGGCGTTGGCGTCCGGGTCCGTCGAACCGCGCCCGACCAGCAGCACGGTCACATCGGCCCGGTCCTGCGGCGTACGGGACGTGCCGCCCAGCGCCTCGTCCAGCCGCCGCTCCAGCACGCTCAGCAGCGCCGGGTGCGGGCCCAGCGGACGGCCGTACGTGTACGAGATCCCCGGGTGCCGTTCCTTCTCGCGGGACAGCGCCGCCGGGATGTCCCCCTTGGCGTGCCCGGCGGACACCAGCATCAGCGGTACGGCGGCGAACCGCCGTACGCCCCGCTCCACCAGCTCGGTGACGGCCTCGCCCAGCGGCGGCGGGGACAGCTCGATGAAGCCGCCCGCGACGGGCAACTCGGGGTGGCGGCGCCCCAACTCCCGTACGAAGTCGCGGAACGCCTCGGCTCCGGCATCGTCGCGGGTGCCATGGCCGGCGATGAGCAGGGCGGGCGGCGGGGTGGTCACGATGTCTCCTCGGACTGTGCGTCGGATGGTGGAACGGGGTGGTACAGCAGGGCGTTGAGCGCGGCGGCGGCGACCGCCGACCCGCCCTTCTCGGACACGTTGCTCACCGCGGGCAGCCCGCTCTCGCGCAACGCGGCCTTGGACTCGGCCGCCCCGACGAAGCCGACGGGCAGCCCGATGACGAGCGCGGGTGAGGCGTCGAGCGTCAGCAGCTCCTCCAGGGCGGTCGGCGCACAGCCGATCACCCACAGCGCGCCGGGCCCGACCTGCTCGTACGCCAGACGCACGGCGTGCGCCGAACGGGTCAGGCCCCCACCGGCCTCGGCGTCCTTGAGCCGGCACACGGTCTCCCGCCGGGTGATCCCGGCCGCGACCATCTCCACGTCCACGACGACGGGCGCCCCGGCGTGAAGGGCGGCGTGCGCCTTCTCCAACGGCCCCTCGTCCATGACGAGGTCGCTCGCGTACTCCAGGTCGGCCGCGGAGTGGATGACCCGCTCCACGACCGCCCGGGTCAGCGGCGGGAAGTGCGAGGTGTCCAGACGGGCGCGCAGCCGTCGGAAGGACTCCTGCTCGATCGGGTGGACCACACGGTTCACTGGGTGTCCTCCTGCCCCGCGGCGGAGCCGCTCATCGACGCGGCGTCCTGCCAGCGGTAGCCGCGCGGCGTCACCATGCGCCCCGCGACGGTCCGGCTCGCGGTGTTGCCCACGGTCACGACCGTCATCATGTCCACCGTCGCCGGGTCGAGCTCCGCGAGAGTCGTCACCCGCGCCGTGCCGTCCGGCCGCGAGGCGTTGCGTACGACCCCCACCGGCGTCGTCGGCTCCCGGTGCCCGGCGAGGATCGCGAGCGCCTTCGGCAGCTGCCAGTCGCGGCCCCGGCTGCGCGGGTTGTAGAAGGTCACGACGAGGTCGGCCTCGGCCGCCGCCCGCACCCGCCGCTCGATGACCTCCCACGGCGTGTGCAGGTCGGACAGGCTGATCGACACGTGGTCGTGGCCCAGCGGCGCGCCCAGGAGCGCGGCGGCGGCCAGCGCGGCGGTCACCCCCGGCACCCCGACCACGTCGATGTCGTCGGACGCCTCGGCGAGCGCGGGGGAGGCCATGGCGTACACGCCCGCGTCCCCGCTGCCGATCAGCGCGACGGCCCGGCCCCTGCGGGCCTCCGCCACGGCCGTCCGCGCCCGCTCCTCCTCGGCCCCGAGCCCCGACTCCAGGATCCGGGTGCCGGGCCGCAGCAGGTCGCGGATCTGGGCGACGTACTGGTCGAGCCCGACGAGCACCGAGGCACGCTCCAGTTCCGCCTTTGCCCGCGGAGTGAGCAGATCGCGGGCACCCGGCCCGAGCCCGACGACCGCGAGCCGCCCCCGCCCAGGACGCCGTACGACGGCACAGGTCGCCATGGCGGGCCGCCCGTCGGCGCGCTCCGACTTCCGCTTGGGCACGAGGAGTTCGCCCCCGCGTACCAGCGCCGCCGCCTCCGCGACGGACGGCGTGCCGACGGCGGCGAGGGGAGCGTCGGAGGGGTTCGGCACCTCGACGGCGGCCAGCTCCTCGGCCGAGTGCGTCACCACGGGCACGCCCAGGCGCCGCGCCGCTTCGACGATCCCCGGCTCGTCGGCCTTGGCGTCGACGGTGGCCAGCTCGGCGACACTGGCCGCCGACAGCCCCGCGTCCCGCAGGGCCCCCTCGATCACCTCGAGGACCTCCTCGACCGGAGCCCCTCTGGAGGCACCCACCCCCACCACCAGGGACGGCGGGCGCAGCAGCACCTCCTGGGTGCCGGGCGCGACCGCCCGGTCCGTCAGCCGCACGGTGTACGCCCCGGTCCCGCCGTCCGCGAACGGCACCGGCGGCAACGGCCAGGCCACCTCCGCGTCGAGCGCGACCGGCTCCCCGTCCAGCAGGGCCCGCGTCACCCCGGCGACATCACCCTCCACGGGCAGCCCGAGGGTGTCCAGGCCGGGGATCCCGACGGCGTCCGTCGCCGTGGTCACCACGGGCTCCGCCCCGAGCAACCCGCCCACCTCGCGGGCGAGTTCATTGGCGCCGCCCCCGTGTCCGCCGACCAGCGAGACCGCGAACCGCCCGGCCTCGTCGACGCACACGACCCCCGGGTCGGACGCCTTGTCACCCAACAGCGGTGCGACGAGCCGTACGACAGCCCCCGTCGCCAGGAAGCACACGAGCTGCTCGCACTCCGCGAACGCCCGCCGCACGGCGTCCCCGACGGGACCCTCGTACACACGCGTCCGCTCCGGCCACGCCGCGGCCAACCGGTCGCGCGCCGCCGCCCCCGCCGCGGTGGCGGAAATGAGGCCGATCACTGAGCCACTCCTTCATCAGTACGTACTGGAGACCTGACGCCCCACAGCAGGAAAACCGGATTGGTCGCCGCGAGCCGGGTCACGTCCCCCGGCAGTGGCGCCAGCCGCGAGGACTGCAACAGCACCCCGTCGACATCGAACCCGGCGTCGGCGAGCGCCGTCCGCGCCGCCGGAACCCTCTCCAGCGCGGCCATGGCCACGACCACGGTCCGCCGGGCCCGCCGCGCGCACACCCCGACGATGCCGGCGAGTTCACGCCCGCCGCCCCCGACGAACACGGCGTCGGGATCGTCGAGTCCGCCCAGGGCGTCCGGCGCCTCCCCGTGCACCACATGCACGTCGACGCCGTGCGCGGCGGCGTTGGCACGGATCCGCCCGACCCCGTCCGCGGCCTTCTCGACCGCGCTCACGGCGGCCCCCAGCCGCGCGCACTCGACAGCCACGGAACCGGACCCGGACCCGATGTCCCAGACCAGGTCGCCCACCCGCGGGCCGAGCCGGGCCAGCGCCAGCGCCCGCACCTCGAACTTGGTGATCATCGAGTCGCGGTGGGCGAAGCCCCCCTCGTCCAGCGCCCATCCGGCGGGACGGGCACCGGCTCCGGCCAGCGTGCGTACGGGGCCGAGCGCCCGTGTCTCGTCCAGGCACAGCACGACACTCACCGCCGTACCCCAGGCACGGCCGGCGGCCTCCGCCGGGCTGACCCGCTCCACGTGCTCGCGCTCGGGATCACCCAGCGCGGACGCGACCACGAGCACCCGCCCGGGTACGGTCCGGGCGAGCGCCGCGCCCAGCTCGGCGGGCCCGGCGCCGGGCCCGGTCAGCACGGCCACCTTGGGATGCGCCCGGCACACCTGGACGGCCGTCCGGGGATCCCGCCCGTGCGCGCTGACGACGACGGCGTCGTCCCAGGTCAGCCCGAGCCGGGCGAAGGCGGCGGCGACGGACGACACCCCCGGCCGGACATCGAGCCGTGCGGAACCGAACCGCTCGGCGAGCGCCCGCACGATCCCGAAGAACCCCGGATCCCCGGACGCCAGCACGACCACCCGCCGCTCCTTGGCGACGTACTCCCCGATGGCGTCGAGGGCGGGCGCCAGCGGACCGAGCACGATCCGCTCGGCACCCTCGGGCAGCGGTACGGCGTCCAGGTGCCGCCGCCCGCCGACGACGAGCTCCGCACCCGCCACCGCGTCCGCCGGAACCGGCGCCCCCGTCCCCGTGCCGACGACCGTGATCAGGCGACTCACGTACCCGCACCCCGCTCACGCAGGGCCCTGCGGGCCTCCGGGTCGGCCTTGCGGTAGCCGTGGAAGTGGCCGGGGTGGTACAGGTGCGAGCGGGTGCCGTGCGCGTCGAGGGCCGGGCCGACCAGGAACAGGGTGTGCTTCCAGAGCCTGTGCTCCTTGACGGTCTCCTCCAGCGTGCCGATCGTGCACCGCACGACCAGTTCCTCCGGCCAGGTCGCCTGGTAGGCGATGACGACCGGGGTGGTGGTCGGATAGCCGCCCTCCAGCAACTCCCGGACGAGCTGGCCGCTGCGGGCCGCCGACAGGAAGATCGCCATGGTCGTGCCGTGCCGGGCGAACTCCCGCACCTCCTCCCCGGGCGGCATCGGCGTCTTGCCGCCGCCGAGGCGGGTGAGGATCACGGACTGCGCCACCTCGGGAATCGTCAGCTCCCGCCCGGCGAGCGCGGCGACGGCGGAGAAGGAGGAGACACCGGGCACGATCTCGGTGGCGATCCCGATCTCGGCACACCGGTCGAGCTGCTCCTGTGTACCGCCCCACAGCGCGGGGTCGCCGGAGTGGATCCGGGCGACGCGGAGCCCCTCGTCCCGGGCCCGCCCGTACACGGCGACGACGTCCTCCAGGGACATGGTCGCCGAGTCGAGGATCTCCGCGCCCTCGCGGGCGTGTTCCAGGACCTCCGCCTGGACCAGACTCGCGGCCCAGATCACGACGTCGGCCTCGGCGATGGCGCGCGCGGCACGGAACGTCAGCAGGTCGGCGGCGCCGGGGCCGGCACCGACGAAGGTCACCTTGCCGGTGGGGGCGTCGGCCATGGGTTCGGGTCCTCTCATGACGGGATGGGGTGCGGATGCCGGAGGTGCGCGGCCGGGGCTCGATCCGCTACGAAGGGCACATGGCGGTGTTCGTCGCGCTCGGCGCGTTCCTGATGACGTTGGCCGGCGGCTGGACGGCACAGCGCGTGACCGACCGCCGCCATCTGGTACTGGGCCTGGCCGGCGGCCTGATGCTGGGCGTGGTCGGCCTGGACCTGCTGCCCGAGGCACTGGAGGCGGCCGGCACGGAGATCTTCGGCGTCCCGGCGGCGCTCCTCCTCTTCGTGGCGGGCTTCCTGCTGGCCCATCTGGTGGAACGCCTGCTGGCTCACCTCCCCCACTCTCGACGCTCGAGCGGGGGGACCCCCATGGCCGCGCACGGCGCCGAGGAACCCGTTGACATGGCTCCGCCTCCGGGGCGCCTCAGCCGGTGTCGAGTGGCCGCCCGCGCTCAGCCCTTCGGGCCTCCGCGCGGGCGGCCGCTCGACACCGTCGCGCCCCAGAGGCTGCGCGACGGCCGCACCCCCGAGGTGGGCCTGACGGCGGCCGCGGCGATGGTCGTCCACAGCGCGATGGACGGCGTGGCGATCGGCGCGGCCTTCCAGGTCGGCGGCGGCATGGGCGCGGCCGTCGCGCTGGCCGTCATCGCCCACGACTTCGCGGACGGCTTCAACACGTACACGATCACCAGCCTGTACGGGAACGCCCGCCGCAGAGCCCTGACCATGCTGTTCGCGGACGCGGTGGCCCCGGTCGCCGGCGCCGCCTCGACGGCCTTCGTCACCATCCCGGAGCACCTGCTCGGCGGCTACCTGGGCTTCTTCGGCGGCGCGCTGCTGTACCTGGCGGCAGCCGAGATCCTCCCTGAGGCCCACCACACGCACCCGGCCCGCTCGACCCTGCTGTGCACGGTCGCGGGCGCGGCGTTCATCTGGCTGGTGGTGGGCCTGGCGGTCTGACGGGGACGGTCTCACAGCTTGCCGCCCCGCCCGCCGTCACGCCGTGCGGGCGCGATGAGCGTGGAGAGATAGGGGAGGGGCTCACCGTCGAGTTCGCCCGCGGGCCGAATGGACTCCTCCGGCAGCCCCAGCGCCGACCCCCACACGGCGTCCCCGACCCGCCCGGTCTCCCGCAAGGCCTCGCCGACCTCGGCGGCCTGCCGCCCGAACTTGTAGGCGACGACGGTCCCCGGCCCGGCCAGCGCGTCCTTCAGCACGGCGGAACCGGCGGTCACGGGCACCAGCGTCAACGGCTCGGTCCCCTCCGTCAGCACGGCACCCGACCGCGCCGCCAGATCCTGCATGGCAGTGATCCCGGGCACGGTCTCGACGACGACCCCCGGCACCAGCTCGACGATGGTCTGGGCGAGATAGGTGAAGGTGGAGTACACGTTCGGATCACCGATCGTGGCGAAGGCGACGGCCCGGTACCGCCCGAGCAGCTCGGCGACACGCTCCCCGGCGGCGTCCCAGGCGGCCTCACGCCGGCCCCGGTCGCTCCGCTCGTTCAACGCGAACACGACCCGGACGACCTTCTCCTCGGGCACGTAGTGCAGCACGGTGGCCTCGGCCCGCCCACGCTCACCGCCGTCTTTTCCATCAGGTGCAGCCATGACGGGTACGACGACGACATCGGCCGCACGCAGCGCGTTGACGCCCTTGACGGTCACCAGCTCCGGATCCCCGGGCCCCACCCCGACTCCGACCAGCCTGCTGCTCATGACGTCCGGCACCTCTCCACGAACCGACGGGCCACACCGGGCTCGGCCGCCCAGTGCGTGTGCAGATAACTCGCGTGCACACCGCGCTGTACAAAACCCTCGACCCGCCGCTGCGGAGCACGCACACCCCAGGCGGGAGCCGCCCCCGCCCCCGGCTCCACGACGGTCCGATGAAACTCATGCCCCCGCATCCGCGTCCCCGCGACGGCGAGCACACTGTCGCTCACGGCCACGGCGTCCCGGTACCCGAGGGTGAGCCGCTCGTCCATACGCGCGCCGGCGTCGAGCACCTCGCACATGGGCTGCCCGTCGAGCTCCCGGCACAGATAGAGCAGCCCCGCACACTCGGCGGCGACCGGCGCCCCACCGAGGGCGAGCTCGGCAACGGCCTTGCGTAGCGGCTCGTTGGCGGACAACTCGGAGGCGTACACCTCGGGGAATCCGCCGCCGATGACCAACCCCCGTGTCCCCTCGGGCAGTTGCTCGTCCCGAAGGGGATCGAAGGGGACGACTTCGGCACCGGCGGCGGCGAGCAGTTCACTGTGTTCCGCATAGGAGAACGTGAAGGCCGCCCCACCGGCAACAGCAACAACCAGCCGGTCCGACGACGTCTGGGCGACGGCACGCGAACCCGGCCCGTCCGGCGAGTTCTGGACGGCGCCACGCGAACCCGGCCCCTCCGGCGAGTTCTGGACGGCGGCACGTGAAACCAGCCCGTCCGGCGTTTGAGGACGAGGCCCGTTCAGGGCCGAAGCGGGGGTCTGGGGGCGGCAGCCCCCAGGGACGGGAAAGGCGAGGGGCGGAGGGGGCGAAGAAGCCAGAGCCTCAGCCGCATCCCAAGCCGCACACGACAACGCACCCGCACTCCGCGCCAGCCCCAACAACGCCTCGAGATCGCACCCCTCGCGCACCTGCGCGGCCATGGAGGCAACAGCCTCAACAGCCTCCGACCGCCGCTCGGCAACAGGCACCAACCCCAGATGCCGAGAAGGCGTATCCACCTGCCGAGCCCGCCGCAGCACCCCCAACACCGGCACCCCGGCCGAGTCCAACGCCTCCCGCAGCAGCTCCTCATGCCGGTCCGAAGCGACCTTGTTGAGAATCACGCCCCCGACCCGCACCTCCGGATCCCACGAGGCGAACCCGTGCACCAGCGCGGCGACGGACCGCGACTGCGACGACGCGTCCACAACGAGCACGACCGGCGCCCGCAGCAGCTTCGCCACATGGGCGGTGGACGCCAGTTCCCCCTCCCCGGCGGCCCCGTCGTACATCCCCATGACGCCCTCGACGACGGCGACATCGCACCCGAGCGCCCCGTGCAGGAACAACGGAGCGACCAGCTCCGGCCCACACAGATACGCGTCGAGGTTCCGCCCCACCCGCCCGCTCGCGAGCGCGTGATACCCGGGGTCGATGTAGTCGGGCCCCACCTTGTGCGGAGACACGGCAAGCCCCCGCGCGGCGAACGCGGCCATCAACCCCGTGGCAACGGTGGTCTTGCCGCTGCCCGAGGAGGGCGCGGCAACGACCAGCCGAGGGACGGAGGACGAGGACATCACCACTCGATGCCCCTCTGCCCCTTCTGGCCCACGTCCATCGGGTGCTTGACCTTGGACATGTCGGTCACGAGGTCGGCGAAGTCGACGAGCTTCTCGGGCGCGTTCCGCCCGGTGATCACGACGTGCTGCGTGCCCGGCCGGTCCCGCAGCACGGAGATCACCTCATCGGTGTCCACCCACCCCCAGTGCATCGGGTACGCGAACTCGTCGAGCACGTACAACTGGTACGTCTCGGCGGCGAGATCCCGCTTGACCTGCTCCCAGCCCTCGCGGGCCTTCTCCTCGTTGCTGAGGTTGTCCCCCTGCAGGTCCCGCTGCACCCAGGACCAGCCCTCGCCCATCTTGTGCCAGGCGACGGTCCCGCCCTCACCGGAGTCCCCGAGCACCCGCAGCGCCCGCTCCTCGCCGACCTTCCACTTGGCCGACTTGACGAACTGGAACACCCCGATGGGCCACCCCTGGTTCCAGGCGCGCAGCGCGAGCCCGAAGGCGGCGGTCGACTTGCCCTTGCCGATCCCGGTGTGCACGACGACAAGCGGCCGATTACGCCGCTGACGAGTCGTCAGACCGTCGTCCGGCACGACACTGGGCTGTCCCTGAGGCATTACGCGGCCCTCCTGTTTCCCTGAACTTCCTTGACGAGCCCGGCGATCGAGTCGGCCCGCAACTCGTTCAACGTCACAGCCGTGCCACCGAGCTCACCCGCGAGCTGCCCGGCGAGCCCCAACCGCACGGGCCCCGACTCGCAGTCCACGACCACGGAGGCGATCCCCTCGGCCGCGAACAGCCGAGCGGCCCGCCCGGCGAGGACGACCGGTTCCGGGCCTCCGGTGGCCCGCCCGTCGGTCACGACCACGACCAGCGCGCGCCGCGCGGGATCCCGCAGCCGCTCGACCCGCAGCACGTCATGCGCCTTGAGGAGCCCGGCGGCCAGCGGAGTCCGCCCCCCGGTGGGCAGCGACTCGAGCCGAGCGGCAGCCGCGTCCACGGACGACGTGGGCGGCAACGCCACGTCGGCGCCGGCGCCCCGGAACGTCACCAGCCCGACCTTGTCCCGCCGCTGATAGGCGTCCAGCAGCAACGACAGCACAGCCCCCTTCACGGCACTCATCCGCTGCCGGGCCGCCATCGACCCGGAGGCGTCCACGACGAACAGCACGAGATTCCCCTCGCGCCCCTCCCGCGTGGCCTGCCGCAGATCGTCCCGCCGCACCACGAGCCCCGGCCCGGACCGCCCCCGAGCCCGCTGATGCGGCGCGGCCGCCTGCACGGTCGCCGCCAGGTGCAGCTTGGTCAGCGTCCCCCGGGGCCGTCGCGCCCCCGTCGTCCGCCCGTGCTCGGTCCGCGCCCGTGACCGCCGCCCGGCGGCACCCTCCCCGATCCCGGGCACGCTCAGCACCTTCGTACGGAACGGCTCGGAAGCCCGTACGGCGGACTGCTCCCCGGCGCCGGAGGCCTGCGGCGCGCCGCCGTCACCGGCCTCGGGACGGGCGCCGGCGTCGTCACCGCCCTGCGGCCCGCCGGCGTCGGAAGGCGGCTGCCCACCGCCACCCGGTCCGTCGTCGTCGGGATCGGGGTCGGGATCGTCGTCGCCGGAGAACTCCTCCAGCGTCTCGTCGAGCTTGTCCTCGTCGAGCCCCGGTGCGTCAAAGGGATTCCGCCGCCGCCGATGCGGCAACGCCAGCAGCGCGGCCTGCCGCACATCCTCCGCGAGCACCTCGGTCCGCCCGGCCCAGGCCGCCAGCGCGGTCGCCGTCCGCGCCATCACGATGTCGGCCCGCATGCCGTCCACCTCGAACGCCGCACAGGTCGCCGCGATCTGCCGGAGCGCCCCGTCGCCCAGCCGCACCGACGGCAACAGCTCCCGTGCCGCCACGATCCGCGCCCGTACGGCGGCCTCCTCGTCCGCCCACCGCGCGGCGAAGCCGGCCGGATCGTCGTCGTAGGCGAGCCGTCGCCGGACGACCTCCACCCGCTGGTCGGGCTCCCGCGAGGCCGCGACCTCGACGGTCAGCCCGAACCGGTCGAGCAGCTGCGGCCGCAGCTCGCCCTCTTCGGGGTTCATGGTCCCGACGAGCAGGAAACGCGCGGCATGCCGGACGGAGACACCCTCGCGTTCGACGTACGACGCGCCCATCGCCGCCGCGTCCAGCAGCAGGTCGACGAGGTGGTCGTGCAGCAGGTTGACTTCGTCGACGTACAGGATCCCGCGGTGCGCGTCGGCGAGCAGGCCGGGCTCGAAGGCCTTCACGCCCTCGGCGAGCGCCCGCTCGATGTCCAGCGCGCCCACCAGCCGGTCCTCGGAGGCGCCGACGGGGAGTTCGACCATGCGGGCCGGGCGCTGAACGCCGTTCCCCGCCTCGTGCGGCCCGTCGGGGCAGCTCGGGTCCGGGGCCGCCGGGTCGCAGGAGAAGCGGCACCCGGCGACGACGTCGACCTCCGGCAGCAGCGCCGAGAGCGCCCGCACCGCCGTCGACTTGGCAGTGCCCTTCTCCCCGCGCACCAGCACCCCGCCGACCGCCGGCGACACGGCGTTCAGCAGCAGCGCGAGCCGCAGGTCGTCCTGGCCGACGACGGCCGTGAACGGGAACGGAGTACTCACTTCTCGTCGCCCTCCAAGTCGCCTTCCAGCTCCAGGTAGGTGGCGCGCAGCCGCTCGAGCGTGTCGGCGTCCGGCTCGGCCCACAGCCCGCGGTCGGCGGCCTCGAGGAGCCGCTCGGTGATACCCCGCAGGGCCCAGGGGTTGGACTTCTTCATGAAGTCCCGGTTCTCCGCGTCGAAGACGTACTCCGCGCTGAGCTTCTCGTACATCCAGTCGTCCACGACCCCGGCCGTGGCGTCGTAGCCGAAGAGGTAGTCGACGGTCGCCGCCATCTCGAAGGCGCCCTTGTAGCCGTGCCGCCGCATGGCCGCCATCCAGCGCGGGTTGACGACCCGGGCACGGAACACACGGTGCGTCTCCTCGCCCAGCGTGCGGGTCCTCACCTGGTCCGGCACGGCGGAGTCACCCACATACGCCTCGGGGCTGGCGCCCGTCAGATGCCGCACCATGGCGACCATGCCGCCGTGGTACTGGAAGTAGTCGTCGGCGTCGACGAGGTCGTGCTCACGCGTGTCGACGTTCTTCGCGGCGACGGCGATCCGCTTGAACGCGGTCTCCATGTCCCCGCGTGCGGCCCGCCCGTCGAGCCCGCGTCCGTAGGCGTATCCGCCCCAGACGGCGTACACCTCGGCCAGATCGGCGTCGCTGCGCCAGTTCCGCGCGTCGATCAGGGGCAGCAGACCGGCGCCGTACGCCCCCGGCTTGGACCCGAAGACACGGGCGGTCGCGCGCCGCCGGTCGCCGTGCTCGGCGGTGTCCTCGTCCACGTGGGCCCGGACGAAGTTGGACTCGGCGGGCTCGTCCAGCTCGGCCACCGCCCGCACCGCGTCGTCGATCAGCCCGACGACGTGCGGGAAAGCGTCCCGGAAGAAGCCGGAGATCCGGACCGTGACGTCGATGCGGGGCCGGCCCAGCTCCTCCAGGGAGACCACCTCGAAGCCGGTCACCCGGCGCGAGGCGTCGTCCCACACCGGGCGGCAGCCCAGCAGCGCGAGGATCTCGGCGATGTCGTCGCCCTGCGTCCGCATCGCGGACGTACCCCACACCGTCAGGCCGACGGACTTCGGATACTCGCCGGTGTCCTGCAGATACCGCTGGACGAGCGAGTCGGCGAGCGACTGCCCGACCTCCCAGCTCAGCCTGGACGGAATGGCCTTGGGGTCGACGGAGTAGAAGTTGCGGCCGGTCGGCAGGACGTTGACGAGCCCGCGCGTCGGCGAACCGGACGGACCCGCCGGGACGTACCCGCCGTCGAGCGCCTTCAGGATGTGGCCGATCTCGTCGGTGGTCCGGGCCAGCCGCGGCACGACCTCGGTGCAGGCGAACTCCAGCACGCCCACGGCGGCGGGGAGTTCGGCACGGAGGACCTCGCGGACGAGCGCGGCGCTCTCCGCGACCGCCCAGTCCCGCGCCTCCATCCCCTCCGCGATCCGCCGGCACAACTGCTCCAGCAGGTCGATCGCGTCGGCGGCCGTACGCGACGGCCCGTCCACCAGATCCGTCAGCTCGACCGGCACCTTCACCGGAGCCCCCGGCTCGGCGAGCAACTCCTTCTCCACCAGCCCGAAGTGCTCCGCCAGCGAGGCTCGCAGCCCCGGCAGGGCATGGGCCTGCCCGCCCCACACCTGCGAGGCGCGCAGCACGGCGAGCACCAGGTTCACCCGCGGCTCACCGACCGGCCCGCCACCCAGGATGTGCAGCCCGTCCCGGATCTGCACGTCCTTGATCTCGCACAGATAGCCGTCGATGTGCATGACGAACTCGTCGAACTCGTCGTCGTCCGGCTGCTCGTCGACATGCAGGTCGTGGTGGAGCTCGGCCGCCTTGACCAGCGTCCAGATCTGCGCGCGCACGGCCGGGGCCTTGGCCGGGTCCAGGTCGGAGACGAGCGCGTACTCGTCGAGCAGCTGCTCCAGCTTGGCCAGGTCGCCGTAGGTGTCCGCGCGCGCCATCGGCGGCACCAGGTGGTCGACGACGGTGGCGTGCCCGCGCCGCTTGGCCTGGGTGCCCTCGCCCGGGTCGTTGACGATGAAGGGGTACACCAGGGGCAGGTCACCCAGCACCGCGTCCGGCGCGCACCCGCCGCTGAGCCCCAGTCCCTTGCCCGGCAGCCACTCCATCGTGCCGTGCTTGCCCATGTGCACGATCGCGTCGGCGCCGAAACTGTTCTCCAGCCAGCGGTAGGCGGCCATGTAGTGGTGCGACGGCGGCATGTCGGGGTCGTGGTAGATCGCGATCGGGTTCTCGCCGAAGCCGCGCGGCGGCTGGATCATCACGACGACGTTCCCGAACCGGAGGGAGGCGAGCACGATCTCGTCGCCGTCCACGTACAGCGAGCCCGGTGGTTCGCCCCACGTCTCCAGCATGGCGTCCCTCAGCTCCGGGTCGAGCTTCTCGAACCACGCCCGGTAGTCGGCGAGCGGCACCCGCGCGGGCGCGGCGGCGAGCTGCTCCTCGGTCAGCCACTCCACGTCGTGCCCGCCGGCCTCGATCAGCCGGTGGATCAGCTCGTCGCCGTTGTCGGGGTACTCGGTGAGGCCGTAACCGGCCTGCTTGAGCGCGTCCAGGACGCGCACCGCCGAGGCGGGCGTGTCGAGTCCGACCGCGTTGCCGACCCGCGAGTGCTTGGTCGGGTACGCGGTGAAGATGAGCGCGAGCTTCTTCTCGGCGTTCGGCTTGTGCCTCAACCGGGCGTGCCGTACGGCGATTCCGGCGACGCGCCCGGCCCGCTCGGGGTCGGCGACGTACACCGGGACGTCGTCCGGGCCCTGCTCCTTGAAGGAGAAGGGAACCGTGATCAGCCGCCCGTCGAACTCGGGGATCGCGACCTGCATCGCCGCGTCCATGGGGGACAGGGCGGCGTCGGACTCGTCCCAGGCGGCCCGCGACGAGGTCAGGCAGAGCCCCTGCAGCACCGGCACGTCGAGGTCGGCGAGCGCCCCGATGTCCCAGGCCTCCTCGTCGCCGCCCGCCGAGGCCTGCGAGGCGTGCGTGCCGCCGGCCGCGAGGACGGTGGCGACGAGGGCGTCGGTCCGTCCGAGGATCTCGTACAGCCCCGCCTCCGCCCCGCGCAGCGAACCGCAGTACACGGGCAGGGCGTTGGCCCCCTGCGCCTCGATCGCGTCGCACAGCGTGTCCACGAAGGCGGTGTTGCCGCTCAGCTCATGGGCCCGGTAGAAGAGCACGCCGACGGTCGGCCGGTCCTCCTGGTGCACGCGGTTCCCGTGGACGCCGTACTCCGGCATCTTCCGCGGCTCGACGAAGCCCTCGCCGGTCAGCAGCACGGTGTCGGAGAGGAACCGGGCGAGCTCGGTGAGGTTGGCCGGCCCGCCCTCGACGAGGTACTTGAGCGCCTCGGCCACGACACCGGCCGGCACCGACGACTCGGCCATCAACTCCGCGTCGGGAACGGCCTCGCCGCCCAGCAGCACGGTCGGGATGCCCGCCGCCTTCAGCTTGGCCAGCCCGTCCTCCCAGGCCCGCTTGCCGCCCAGCAGCCGGACGACGGCGATGTCGGCGCCCTCGACGAGACCGGGCAGCTCCTCCGCGACGTCCACCCGCGTCGGATTGCCGATCCGGTAGGAGGCACCGGAGGCGGCCCGAGCCGCCAGCAGGTCCGTGTCGGCGGTCGACAACAACAACACTGTGCTCATGCGGGCGCTCCCGGTGGAATGAAAGGCAGTCCTTGCGGCGCGCCCGACTCGATGAGCCGCCAGAGCGCGTCCGTGTCCGCGTGCTGTTCGATCAGGTCGCCGAGCCGGTCGAGCTGCTCCTCGCGCAGCGCGGCGAACGAGGTGTCGGCGGCCGGTACGAACCGGCGGCCCGCGGCGGCCGCCACCTCGCGCAGGAAGGCCCGCCGGAAACCGTCCGACTCCAGCGAGCCGTGCCAGTGCGTGCCCCAGGTCTGCCCGACCCGGCAGCCGTCGAGGCGGTGTCCCTCGTCATCGGAGAGGAACGCGTCTCCTCCGTGGACGTCGGCGACCCCGTGATGGATCTCGTACCCCTCGACGTGCTCACCGAGGGCTTCCCCCACCGGCCGGGTGAGGGTCTTCTCCCGCGCGAACCGCACGCGGACGGGCAGGACTCCCAGCCCCTCGACATGACCCCGCCGGCTCTCGACCTCGTCCTCGATGTGCTCGCCGAGGATCTGGAAGCCGCCGCAGATGCCGAGCACGGGCCTGTGCTCGGCGGCCCGCCGGACGACGGCCTCCGCCAGCCCCCGCTCCCGCAGCCACTCCAGCGCCCGTACGGTCCCCCGCGTCCCCGGGATCACCACGAGGTCGGCGTCCGCCAGCTCCTCCGGCCGGTCCACGAACCGCACCACGACGCCGGGTTCGGCGGCGAGCGCGTCCACATCGGTGAAGTTGGACATGAGGGGGACAGCACAGACGGCGACGCGCAGCACGTCCGCACCGACGGGCGGTGCGACGACGGACTCCCGGACGGTGCCCCGCAGGGACACCCGCAGCCCGTCCTCCTCGTCGATCCCGAGCCCGTGCCGGAACGGCAGGACGCCGTACGTCCGCCGCCCGGTGAGCCCGTGCAGCATGTCGAGCCCCGGCTCCAGCAGCGAGACATCGCCCCGGAACTTGTTGACGAGGAACCCGGCGACCAGCTCCTGGTCCTCGGGGGAGAGCAGGGCGACCGTCCCGAAGAACGAGGCGAAGACCCCGCCCCGGTCGATGTCGCCCACGACGAGCACGGGGAGCCGGGCGTTCCGGGCGATCCCCATGTTCACGATGTCCGTCCGCCGAAGATTGATCTCGGCGGGAGAACCGGCCCCCTCACAGATCACCGCGTCATACGTGCCCCGCAACTCGGCCAGACAGTCCAGCACGGTCCCGAGCAGCTTCTGCTGCCGCCCACCGTGATAGCCCCGGGCACTCAGCTCACCCACCGGCTTGCCGAGCAGCACGACCTGACTGCTCTGCTCACCACCCGGCTTCAGCAGTACGGGGTTCATCAGCGCGGTGGGCTCCACCCGACAGGCCTGCGCCTGCATGGCCTGGGCCCGCCCGATCTCGGCCCCCTCCCGCGTGACGAACGAGTTCAGGGACATGTTCTGCGCCTTGAAGGGCGCGACCTTGACCCCCTGCCGCACCAGCCACCGGCAGATCCCGGCCGTCACGACACTTTTGCCGGCGTCGGAGGTGGTGCCGGCGACGAGGAGACCCCCGCTCATGACGTACGCCCCTTCTTCGCGACGAGGCGCGCGGCGACGGTGACGCCGAGCGCGAGCAGGCCGACGCGGCGGGAGAGCCGTGCGGCGCGTTCGATGTCGTGGGGGACGACGGGCCGCCCCGCCGCCCCGTTGAGCACGGGCCGGTGCTCGACCCGGCCGCCGTAGGAGAGCGTCCCGCCCAGCCGCACACCGAGCGCGCCCGCGAAGGAGGCCTCCACGGGCCCGGCGTTGGGGCTGGGATGCTTGCGGGCGTCGTCCCGCCACGCCCGTACGGCCCCCCGCGGATCGTCTCCCGCGACGGCGGCGAGTACGGCGGTCAGTCGCGCCCCCGGCCACCCGGCGAGGTCGTCGAGCCGCGCGGAGGCCCACCCGTACCGCAGATGTCTCGGCGACCGGTGCCCGACCATCGCGTCCAGGGTGTTGACGGCCCGGAACCCGAACAGTCCCGGCACGCCGGCGAGGCCTCCCCACACGAGCGCCCCGACCACCGCGTCGGAGGTGTTCTCGGCGACGGACTCGACCACGGCCCGGGCGATCCCGTCGGCGTCCAGGGCCTGCGGGTCCCGCCCGCACAGATGCGGCAGCCGCGCCCGCGCGGCCTCGACGTCCCCCGCCTCGAGGGCCCGCCCGATGGCCCGGGCCTCCCGCACGAGGGAGGTCCCGCCGACGACGGCCCAGGTGGAGGCGGCGGTGAGGGCGACGGAGGCGGCGGGGGAGCGTCGTACGGCACGCGAGGCGACGGCCCCGAGCGCGACGGCACCCCCGGCGCACACGACGGTGTGCAGCGCGCCCCACCCGCGGTGGTCCCGCCACAGCACCCGCTCCACGCCGGCCGCGGCCCGCCCGAACACGGCGACCGGATGCCCTCGGCGCGGATCGCCGAGGAGCAGGTCCCCCAGGAGGCCGGCGGCGGCGCCGTACGCGTGAACGCGATCGGCACCCATCGGCTCAGCCGGCCGCGGAGTCGGGCAACGACCGGGTGCTGTACCTCGAACGGCAGCCGAGCATGGCGATATGTCCTCACTCAGGGTGTCCACGCCCTGGTTCGACGAGACCGGCGACGAGAGTTCCTGGCTCCCGGGGGTGTCTACCCCGGTGACAGTGGCGGGACCGCGCCGGACTCACACCGGCTTCCTCTTCTGCCGCCGTACATGGCTCCGGCAGTCCACCACGGGCCCCGAAGGGCCGTCAACTTGCTGTTGACCTGCGCAGGGAGAGTGTGCTGAGGCCCACACACAAGGGGGCACAGGCATCACAAAAACCTGGGGTGCGGGACGGTGATCCGTCCCGCACCCCAGGTGCTGTCGGTGCCGAGGCTCAGGCGACGATCAGAGAGATCCCGTACGCCACCGCAGCCGCGCACGCCGCGAAGCACGCGTAGGCGCCGGTCACCGCGAGGGCGGCGGAGCCGCCCTGCTCGGCCGCCCGCTCGTGGCGGGAGAGGCCGACGATGCCGAGGGTGAACAGGCCCACGAGGGCCACGGTGACCACGAGGCTGACCCCGAAGACGGAGCCCAGAGCTGCCCAGTCGATTTTCATGCTGCTGATTCCTTCGTAACCGCGTGCGCGGGGCTCAGACGGGGGTGGCGGCCGACGGGGCGGACTCGCCGGCGGGGGCCGGGATCGTGGCCGTCAGGTCCTCGGCGACGGTGCCCGCCGGGGGCACGGCCACCGCGGCGATCGCCGTGGTCACCACGCCGGCCGGCTCCTCGGTCTCGTTGACGTTCGTGTGGTCGACGACCTCACGGCGGGAGATCTTCCAGATCGCGGCGCTGGAGGTGACCAGGAAGACGGCCACCAGTGCCGTGCCCCAGGTGCCGAAGCCCGTCACGTACTCGGCCACCGCGCCGACCAGGGCAGCCGCCGGCAGCGTCAGACCCCAGGCGACGAACATGCGGGTGGCGGTCGACCAGCGGACGACGCCGCCCTTGCGGCCGAGGCCCGCGCCCATCACCGCGCCGGAGACGGAGTGCGTGGTGGAGAGGGAGAAGCCGAGGTGGGAGGAGGCGAGGATGACGGTCGCCGCGCTGGTCTGGGCGGCGAAGCCCTGCTGCGGCTGGAGGTCGGTCAGGCCCTTGCCCATGGTGCGGATGATGCGCCAGCCGCCGAGGTAGGTGCCGAGCGCGATGGCGATGCCCGCGGAGAGGATGACCCACATGGGCGGGTCGGAGTCGGGCGCGACGGCGCCGCCGGCGACCAGGGCGAGGGTGATGATGCCCATCGTCTTCTGGGCGTCGTTCGTGCCGTGCGCGAGGGAGACCAGGCCCGCCGAGGCGATCTGGCCCGCGCGGTAGCCCTTCTCGGCGGCCTTGCCGTCGGCCTTCTTGCCGAGCGTGTACGACAGCCGGGTGGCGAGCATCGCGGCGATGCCCGCGACCAGCGGAGCGGCGATCGCCGGGATCAGCACCTTGGTGACGAGCACGTCGCCGTGCACCGCGCCGACGCCCGCCGAGGCGATGGTGGCGCCGATCAGACCGCCCATGAGGGCGTGCGAGGAGCTGGAGGGGAGTCCGACCAGCCAGGTCAGCAGGTTCCAGAGGATCGCGCCGACCAGGGCGGCGAAGATGACCTCGGGACGTATGCCGGTCTCGTCGACGAGACCCTTGGAGATCGTGTTGGCGACCTCCACGGAGAGGAAGGCGCCCACGAGGTTCAGTACGGCGGACATGGCCACCGCGACCTTGGGCTTGAGCGCACCGGTCGAGATGGTCGTGGCCATCGCGTTGGCGGTGTCGTGAAAACCGTTCGTGAAATCGAACGCGAGTGCGGTTACGACCACAATCGCGAGGATCAGCGAGAAGCTTTCCATTTACCCAGGCATTCGTTCGAAGTCATTGGCCGGACGAACGTAGGTAACCTGAGTGAACGGAAGGTGAACTGGGGCGGGCGTCGCGGTGTCCAAAAATGAGAGTGGCGTTCCGATCGGCCGGGGCGGCCCAGGTGTCGCATGGTCAGGAGCCCTGGGCGAACCTCAGCAGGCCGTCCGCGGAGCCGTTGAAGAGATTCTGGTCACCCGGCAGGCTGCCCCCGTTGTCGTACTGCCAGAAGGTCCATGAGGACCATCCGGCCGGCAGCGTCCCCGCGTCCGGCGAGCCGTAGCGGGCGATCCACAGCGGGTGGTCCGCGGCGAAGGCGCTGCTGCCGCCCGTGCAGGCGTTCCACCAGTGGGTGGTCGTGTAGATCACCGGGCGCCGGCCGGTGAGCCGGTGCACCTCGTCGCTGAACGCCTTGATCCAGGCGACCATCTCCGCCTTGCTCAGGCCGTAGCACTTCTGCGTGCGGTCGTAGGGGTTGTACTCGACGTCCAGCGCGGGCGGCAGCGTCCGCCCGTCCGCGCTCCAGGCGCCGCCGTTGCGCACGAAGTGCGCGGCCTGCGCCGTGCCCGAGCCCTTGTCCGGCAGCGCGAAGTGGTACGCGCCGCGGATCAGGCCGACGGCGTGGGCGCCGTCGTACTGCTGGCGGAAGTACGGGTTGCGGTAGGCGGTGGACTCCGTCGCCTTGACGTAGACGAACCCGGCGCCCTCGGCCTTCGCCCGCGCCCAGTCGACGTTCTTCTGGTGGGACGAGACATCGTGCCCCCTCGGTCGCTCCGCCGCCGCGGCGGGCCACCCGGCGAGCGCGGCCCCCGCCGCGGCGAGCGCCGCCCCGCAGGCCGCGACCGCGCGGGCACGACGACGGGACGATGCGTGGGCGCGGACCATGTTTCCCCCGAATGGCGACGTGCGTTCCCCTGGAACGGCGGCGTGCGCGACAACCCCCAGAGGCTAGAAGAAGATCCACCCATGCCGGTCGATCTCCGGCCAATCACCTTGACGGCGTGTTATGTGGGGATATGGGAACTTCCGGAGGTTCGGCCTCCGGCCTACAGTGCCCAGGCCCCGGCGGCGAGGCGCCCGTGCCCGGCGACGGCACGCGGCCTTCCTGGCAGGATCGCGGTATGGCTGAGCAGCGACACGACCAGCGGGACACCCGTGACGGCCTGGACGGCATACGCGGTGAGGAGGAGGCGCGGGCCTGGGAGGCACTCGTCGCCACGGCCCGCCGCACCGTCGCCGACGGACTGGTCGTCGGCACCTCCGGCAACGTCTCCGTGCGTGTCGGCGACACCGTGCTGGTCACACCGTCGGGCGTGCCCTACGACCGCCTCACCCCGGGCGACATCACCGGCGTCGACCTCGCCGGCCGGCAGGTGCTCGGCACGCTGATCCCGACGAGCGAACTGCCCATGCACCTCGCCGTCTACCGCACCACCGACGCCCGCGCCGTCGTCCACACCCACGCCGTGCACGCCACGGCCGTCTCCACCCTCGTGACCGAACTCCCGTCCGTCCACTACATGGCGGGCGCCCTCGGTGGCCCCGTCCGGGTTGCCCCCTATGCGACGTACGGCACCGAGGAGTTGGCCGAGAACATGCTCGACGCCCTCACCGACCGCACCGGCTGCCTCCTCCAGAACCACGGCACTCTCACCTACGGCACCACCCTCGACCAGGCCTACGACCGCACCGCCCAACTGGAGTGGATGTGCCGGCTGTGGCTGACGGCGTCCTCGGTACCCGGCCGGACACCGACCCTCCTGACCGAGGAGCAGCTGGCGGAGGCGGCGGAGCGGTTCCGGGGGTACGGGCAGCGGAAGTGAGGCCGGGACCCGGGCAGTGACCCCCGACGGCCCCCGCACCCGTCACCCCTCTTCCCCTCCCCGCCCCACCACTGGCCGTCAGGTCAATCGGCCAGGACACTGGACAGGTGCGCACTGTCACCGCGACGGCCGCCGCCGTCACCGCAGCCCTGGCCGCCGGCGCCGCCAGTGTCGCCGCCGGCCGGTTCGCCAGCGACGCCGCGCTCAAGGTGCCTCCCGGTCGGCCCCTGCCCACCGAACCCCGGCTCACGGTGCACGGCACGGCCGCCGGCCAGGTCGTCCTCACCCGCGACCTCGCCGCCCTGCGCCCCGGCACCTACGGCCTCGCGGGCGACGGCTCCCACGCGGTCGTCGGCCCCGTCCTGGCCACCGTCCCGCACTCCGCCGACACCGTGGTACGCCGCCTGGAACGCGTCACCCACGGCACGCTGAGCCACGGCGACGCGGTGTGGCTCACCCCGAACCTGCACGTCGGCAACCCGAGCAGCGCGCTCGGCCTCGACCACGCCGACGTCGACGTCCCCGGCGAGCTCGGCTCCCTGCCCGCCTGGTTCGTCCCCGGCGCCCGCCGCACCTGGGTGATCGCGGTGCACGGCCTGGGCACCACCCGGGAACACGCCCTGAACCTCATCGGCTTCCTGCACGGCCGCCGCTTCCCGGTGCTCGCCCTCGCCTACCGCGGCGACCTCGGCGCACCCCGCCCCCCTGACGGCCTCAACCACCTCGGCGAGACCGAGTGGCGTGACGTGGACGCGGCGATGCGGTACGCCGTCCGCCAGGGCGCCGAACGGCTCGTCCTGCTGGGCTGGTCCACCGGCGCCGCCATGGCCGTGCGTGCCGCCGCCCGCTCGGGCCTGCGCCACCTGGTCGCCGGTCTGGTGCTGGACTCCCCGGTCCTCGACTGGCAGGCGACGCTGCGCGCCCTCGCCGCCGCCCGCCACACCCCGGGTGCACTGCTGCCCCTGGCCGTCCGCGCCGCCCAGGGCCGCACGGGCCTGAACACCGAGCGCCCCGACGAAACCACCGACGTCCGAGTCCCCACCCTGATCTTCCACGGCCCCGACGACACGGTCGCCCCCTGGACACCCACCCGCCGCCTGGCCGCCGCCCGCCCCGACCTGATCACCTTCCACCCCGTCCCCCAGGCCCCCCACAACGCCATGTGGAACGCCGACCCAGACGCCTACGAGGAAGCCCTGCGCCGCTTCCTGACCCCCCTGATGTGACCCACCCGCCACGACGGTTCCCGCCCTCGTCATCCCCCCGGAGTGGACCGTAGCGATGCCGCGCAGCCGGAGAGAACGAGCCCGCACCGTCCTCGCCCCGCCCCCGCACGAGAGCGCCCGTGGCAGCGCGGCGCCCCCTGGGGAACGGAACCCAAGCCCCCACGCACCCGCACCCGCATGACGGCGGGAGTGGGTCGTGGTGGTGCGGCTGGAGCCCGTCGCTCAGCTCGTCACAGCCAACTCGGACTGTGGCAGCAGGCAGCCGTACGCCCAACACGCGACGGGCTCGCCGCACCACCACGACCCCGACCCACCCACGCACCGCAGGCGCGACCCGCACCGCCACGACCCCGCCCCCCACACACACGCACCGCCCGCAGGCACCCCAGCCGCAAGCAATGCTCCCGAGCAGAACTCCGCAGGCCCGACCGCCCCCACTGTCGGTGCAGCGTGCGAGGATCGGACGAACAGGTCACCCGCGCCAGCGAAGGAGCCCCGCGATGGCCACGAAGCCACCCAAGGCCGACCCGGTCCAGGACGCGCCACAGGTCGCCGAGCCGAAGCACGCGGCGGCGGGCCTGCCTGCCATCGGGCACTCCTTGCGGATGGCCCAGCAGCAGATGGGTGTGAAGCGCACCGCGCTGACGCTGCTGCGGGTGAACCAGAAGGACGGCTTCGACTGCCCGGGCTGCGCCTGGCCGGAGCCGGACCACCGGCACGCGGCGGAGTTCTGTGAGAACGGCGCGAAGGCGGTGGCCGAGGAGGCGACCCTGCGCCGGGTCACCCCCGAGTTCTTCGCCGCGCACTCCGTCGCCGACCTGGCGACCCGCAGCGGCTACTGGCTCGGCCAGCAGGGGCGGCTCACCCACCCCATGTATCTCCCCGAAGGGGGAGAGCACTACGAGCCGGTCTCCTGGGAGCGCGCCTTCGACATCGTCGCCGAGGAGATGACCGCCCTCGCCTCCCCCGACGAGGCCGTCTTCTACACCTCGGGCCGTACGAGCAACGAGGCCGCGTTCCTCTACCAGCTCTTTGCGCGCGAGTTCGGCACGAACAACCTGCCGGACTGCTCCAACATGTGCCACGAGTCCTCGGGCTCGGCCCTGTCGGAGACGATCGGCATCGGCAAGGGCAGCGTCCTGCTGGAGGACCTCTACCGGGCCGACCTGATCATCGTGGCCGGCCAGAACCCGGGCACGAACCATCCGCGCATGCTCTCCGCCCTGGAGAAGGCGAAGGCGAACGGCGCGAAGGTCATCAGCGTCAACCCGCTGCCCGAGGCCGGCCTGGAGCGCTTCAAGAACCCGCAGACCCCCAAGGGCCTGACCGCGGGCGCCGCTCTCACCGATCTGTTCCTGCAGATCCGCATCGGCGGCGACCAGGCCCTCTTCCGTCTCCTCAACAAGCTGATCCTCGCTGAGCACGACAGCGCCTCCGGCGCGGGCTCGGGCGCCGTCGACGAGGCGTTCATCCGCGAACACACCCATGGCTTCGAGGAGTTCGCCGAGGCCGCCCGCGCCGCCGACTGGGACGAGACGCTCACCGCGACGGGTCTCACGCGCGCGGAGATCGAGCAGGCCCTGCGGATGGTCCTCGCCTCCGAGCGCACCATCGTCTGCTGGGCGATGGGCCTGACCCAGCACAAGCACTCCGTGCCGACCATCCGCGAGGTCGTCAACTTCCTCCTGCTGCGCGGCAACATCGGCCGCCCGGGCGCGGGCGTGTGCCCGGTCCGCGGCCACTCGAACGTGCAGGGCGACCGCACCATGGGCATCTTCGAGCGCCCCGCCCCGGCGTTCCTGGACGCCTTGGAGAAGGAGTTCGGCTTCGCGCCCCCGCGCGAGCACGGCTTCGACGTCGTACGCGCCATCCGTGCCCTGCGCGACGGCGAGGCGAAGGTCTTCTTCGCCATGGGCGGCAACTTCGTCTCCGCGTCTCCCGACACGGAGGTCACCGAGGCGGCCATGCGGCGCGCCCGGCTGACGGTGCACGTGTCGACGAAGCTCAACCGCTCGCACGTCGTCACGGGCGCGCGTGCCCTGATCCTGCCGACCCTCGGCCGCACCGAGCGTGATCTGCAGGGCGGTGGCGAGCAGTTCGTGACCGTCGAGGATTCCATGAGCATGGTGCACGCCTCCCGCGGCCGCCTGGAGCCCGCGAGCGCGCACCTGCTCTCCGAGCCGGCCATCGTCTGCCGCCTCGCACGCCGTGTCCTGGGCGAGGACAGCGTGGTGCCGTGGGAGGAGTTCGAGAAGGACTACGCGACGATCCGGGACCGCATCGCGCGGGTGATCCCGGGCTTCGAGGACTTCAACGCGCGCGTGGCCCGCCCCGGTGGCTTCACCCTGCCGCACGCCCCGCGCGACGAGCGCCGCTTCCCCACGGCGACCGGCAAGGCCAACTTCACCGCCGCGCCGGTCGAGTACCCGGAGCTGCCCGCGGGCCGCCTCCTGCTGCAGACGCTGCGCTCGCACGACCAGTACAACACCACCATCTACGGCCTGGACGACCGCTACCGGGGCATCAGGAACGGCCGCCGGGTCGTCCTCGTCAACCCCGAGGACGCCCGGAACCTTCATCTCGCCGACGGGTCGTACGTCGACCTGGTCAGCGAGTGGAAGGACGGGGTGGAGCGGCGGGCGCCCGGTTTCCGGGTCGTGCTCTATCCGACGTCGCGCGGGTGTGCGGCCGCGTACTACCCGGAGACCAACGTCCTGGTGCCGTTGGACTCCACCGCGGACACCAGCAACACCCCGGCCAGCAAGTCCGTCGTCGTCCGTCTGGAACAATCGGCGACCGACTGAGCGTTTGCTCAGCCAGTACGGCAGCCGTACCGGTCACGACGAACGGAGCAGGGCCCCATGGGCGAGCAGCAGCATGTGAAGTTCCCGCAAGAGGTCATCGACGAGTACGCGGCGCTCGGCGTCGACCTGCCGGCCCTGTTCTCCGCCGGACACCTGGGCACCCGTATGGGCGTGCAGATCGTGGAGGCCTCCGCGGACCGGGTCGTGGGCACGATGCCGGTGGAGGGCAACACCCAGCCCTACGGGCTGCTGCACGGCGGCGCCTCCGCGGTGCTCGCGGAGACCCTCGGCTCGGTCGGCTCGATGCTGCACGCCGGCAGCTCCAAGATCGCCGTCGGTGTCGACCTCAACTGCACCCACCACCGCGGTGTGCGCTCCGGCCTGGTCACCGGCGTGGCCTCGCCCCTGCACCGGGGCCGGACCACGGCGACGTACGAGATCGTGATCAGCGACGAGGCGGGGCGGCGGGTGTGCACGGCGCGGCTGACGTGTCTGCTGCGGGACGTGAACCCGAGCGACGAGGCGCGCCTGCGCGCGGCGGGCTGACCTACGAAGGCGGCTGCGCGGAGCCGTTGCTCCGCACCTCCCGGCGGCCTAGCGTCGGGGCATGACAACGGGAGAACCCCTCCGGCCGGGGGCGCTACAGATGCTCGGACTGGCGTTCCTGATGGGCACGTTGGCGACCGGCTGCGGCGGCCCCGGCCACGCGGAGGCGAAGGGCACGGCGAGCGGCACCCCATCGGCGAGCGCGACACCTCCCGAGGACCTGTGCACCCGGATCGTCGCCCACTGGTCGCGTGAGGTGCTGAACAGCGACACATACGGGGACTATCAGTCGATGGGGCTGTCCAACGGGCAGTACGAGATCCTGCGGTCCGTCGTGGACGCCGCCCGGACCGAGCAGAAGCGTCGAGGAGCCGAAGCGGCGGACGAGTTGATCGACCGCGAGGCGCGGGCGGGCTGCGTGGAGTGGTACCGCTCCGGCGGCCCGGGCAAGGGTCCCTGGCAGTGAGCGGCATCGGCCCGGTCGAGCCGGGCGAGGGCACGCGCACATGGGATCCCGCCGACGCCGCCGCCTCCGCCTCCACCCGCGGGCGTCCGCGCAGCCGCCCGCTCCGCTTCTACGACGCCCACCGCCGCGCCGTCCTCGCGGTCCTGACGGCCGCCGCCCTGCTGGCGGGCGGCGGCTACCTCTACGCCACCCGCCCCCACGACCGCCGAGCGGCCTCCCTCGCGCCACCGTTCCCGTCCCAGGTCGTGAACATCAGCTACGTCGGCCCGCTCACCGTGCCACCCGGCACCCACCCGCAGACCTTCGCCTTCGAGGTGCTCCTGAGCGTGGAGTCCGGCCCGCCGGTCACAACGACCCACCTGACACAGCCGTATGCCGGACTTTCCCTGACCTCGGCCCCCGGGACCCCGTTCCGCACCGAGGCCGGTTCCGCCCGCAAGATCGTCATCACGATGCAGGTGACCGCATGCGGAACCGTGCCGGAAAACGCCGGACTCCCTTTCCTGGACGTAACGCTGCGTAATAAACGTGCAATACAAGACCACAGCTTCATCCTCGGCCCGCGCTACGCCCAGGACCTCTCCCACGCCCTACAAGTCGCCTGTAGCAACGATTCCGAGTAATCACCAAAACGCCCGAGACGCCTGAACAGTTGCGCGCCCATCCTGCAGATTCTCACTATGCGGACAGGGCGAATCGGCCTGAATTCCGCTGTTCCACCCCCTCAGTACCGCTCTGCATTACCTCGTGTCATAACAAGAGCGTCACAGCCTTGGTCAGAGCCTCCTCCACGTTCCCTTAACCCGTTTAGAGTCACGGCCAGTCACCGCGCGGTCGGAAAACCCCTTGCCGACCCCGCGTTCGACTCGGCCTCTTCCAGGGGGGAGGGCCGTGCCAGGGAAAGGACTGGATCGTGCGTCAACGTTCGTTCATCGCCATCACCGCCGCGCTGGCGGCGGGAGCACTCACCCTCACCGCCTGCGGCTCGCGCGGCGACGACGGCGGCTCCGACTCCGAGGGCGGCGGCACCACCGTAGTCATCGGCGTCGACGCTCCGCTGACCGGCGACCTGTCCGCCATGGGCCTGGGCATCAAGAACTCGGCCGACCTCGCCGTCAAGACCGCCAACAAGGAAAAGGCCGTCGACGGCATCACCTTCAAGATCGAAGCGCTCGACGACCAGGGCCAGCCCTCGGCCGGCCAGCAGAACGCCACCAAGTTCGTCGCCAACAAGGACGTCCTCGGCGTGGTCGGCCCGCTGAACTCCTCCGTCGCCGAGTCGATGCAGAAGGTCTTCGACGACGCCAAGCTCGTCGAGGTCTCCCCGGCGAACACCGGCCCCAGCCTGACGCAGGGCCCGGACTGGCAGACCAAGAAGGTCCGTCAGTACAAGTCGTACTTCCGCACCGCGACCACGGACGCCATCCAGGGCCCGTTCGCCGCGCAGTACGTCTTCAACGACGCCAAGAAGAAGAAGGTCTTCGTCATCGACGACAAGAAGACCTACGGCGCCGGCCTGGCCGCCACCTTCACCGAGGAGTTCAAGAAGCTCGGCGGCACGGTCGCCGGCACCGAGCACATCAACCCCGACACCAAGGACTTCTCCGCGGTCGCCACCAAGGTGAAGAAGTCCGGCGCCGACGTCGTCTACTACGGCGGCGAGTACCCGCAGGCCGGCCCGCTCAGCAAGCAGATCAAGGCCGCCGGCGCCAACATCCCGCTGGTCGGCGGTGACGGCATCAAGGACGACAACTTCCTCAGCCTCGCCGGCGCCGGTGCCACCGGCGACCTCGCCACCTCCGTCGGTGCCCCGGTCGAGGAGCTCCCCTCCGCCAAGGACTTCGTGGCCGACTACAAGGCCGGCGGCTACAAGGAGGAGTACTCGGCCTACGGCGGTTACTCCTACGACTCCACCTGGGCCATCATCGAGGCCGTCAAGAAGGTCGTCGAGGACAACGACGGCAAGCTTCCCGACGACGCCCGTGCCAAGGTCACCGAGGCCATGCAGAACGTCTCCTTCGACGGTGTGACCGGCAAGGTCTCCTTCGACGAGTACGGCGACGCCACGAACAAGCAGCTCACCGTCTACGCCGTGAAGAACGGTGCCTGGGCGGCCGTCAAGTCCGGCACCTACACCGGCTGACGCACACACCCGCACCACTCAAGAGCCGCGCGGGGCGCTGTTCCACTGGCGCCCCGCGCGCACTCACATCCGGCCACATCCGTCGAACTATCCGAACCGTCTCGGAGGACATGCGGTGAACGAACTGCCGCAGCAGCTGGTCAACGGCCTGCTACTGGGATCCATGTACGGGCTGGTCGCCATCGGCTACACAATGGTCTATGGCATCGTCCAGCTCATCAACTTCGCCCACGGCGAGATCTTCATGACCGGAGCGTTCGGCGCTCTGACGATCTACGTGTACGTACTGCCCGACGGCACATCCATGTGGATCGCCCTGCCGCTGATGCTCATCGGCGCCGCCCTGGTCGCCACCACCATCGCCGTGGGAGCGGAACGATTCGCCTACCGCCCCCTCCGCAACGCCCCACGCCTCGCCCCCCTCATCACCGCCATCGGCCTCTCCCTCGCCCTGCAGCAGGCGGTGTGGGCCTGGTACCCCGAGGCCAAGTCCGCCCGCACCTTCCCCGAAATCCCGGGCGGCCCCTTCGAGATCGGCAACGTCACCATCCAGACCGGTGACATCTTCCTGCTGATCGCAGCCCCCATCAGCATGGCCTTCCTCGCCTACTTCGTCATGAAGACCCGCACCGGCCGCGGCATGCAGGCCACCGCACAGGACCCGGACACCGCGAAGCTGATGGGCATCAACACCGACCGCATCATCGTGGTCGCCTTCGCCCTCGGCGCCATCTTCGCCGCCGTCGGCGGTGTGGCATACGGCCTGAAGTACGGTCAGATCGACTTCCGCATGGGCTTCATCCTCGGTCTCAAGGCCTTCACCGCGGCCGTCCTCGGCGGCATCGGCAACATCTACGGAGCCATGATCGGCGGCGTCGTCCTCGGCATCGCCGAGACCCTGGCCACCGCCTACATCGCCGACATCCCCGGCATGGACAAGTTCGGCAGCCAGTCCTGGGCCGACGTCTGGGCCTTTGTACTCCTCATCCTCGTACTGCTGTTCAGGCCACAGGGCCTGCTCGGCGAACGCGTCGCGGACAGGGCGTGACACCGATGACCACACAGACCACCGCACCCGAAACCCCCACGCCCGCCACCGGCGCCCCCACCGGCCTGATCGGCATCCCGGAGAAGGCCGGCCGCGCGCTCGCCCTCGGCGGAAGCGTCCTCACGATCATCTCCACCTTCCTCGCCTGGACCTGGACCTCCGCCTTCCCCGGCGACCTCACCGTCTACGGCTACCCCGGCGGCCTGCAGGTCCTCGTCCTCATCGGCGGCGCCCTCACCACCCTGTTCTGCCTGGCGTCCTACAACGTGAAGGGCCTCGGCTGGCTCGTACCCGCCGGCGCCGACGCGGCCATCAAGGTCGCCGCACTCGCCACCTTCACCACCACCTGGTACACCGTCATCGCGATCAGCACCGACCTCGGCGGCCTCGTCAACCTCGAGCCCGGCGGCTTCATCGTCGCCATCGCCAGCCTGACCGCCCTCCTCGGCGCCCTCGCCCTCCCCTTCGAACGACCCGAGCCCGACCCCATCGACCCCGACGACACCGGCTGGGAACTGTTCAAGTACCAAGTCCGCCACAAGCGCGAGAGCCTCAAAGCGGCCCTCGCCTCCGGCACCCCGCGCCGCGTCGGCACACTCCCCTCATACGCCGAAATCCTGATCATCGTCGCCGTCCTCGCACTCGGCCTCACCGTCTTCACCTACGGCATCGGCACCGAGTACGACGAGCTGTTCATCGGCTTCCTGATCATGGCCGGCCTCGGCTTCGCCGCCCTCAACAAGGCCGGCCTCGTCGCCCAGGCCTCCCAGATCACCGCCCGGCACCAGAACATCACCATCTGCGGCGCCTTCGTCGCGGCCGCGATGTTCCCCTTCACCCAGACCGACGACCAGTACGCGACCATCGGCGTCTACATCCTGATCTTCGCCACGGTCGCCCTCGGCCTGAACATCGTCGTCGGCCTCGCCGGCCTCCTCGACCTCGGCTACGTCGCCTTCCTCGGCGTCGGCGCCTACGCCGCCGCCCTCGTCTCCGGCTCCCCCAACTCGCCGTTCGACGTGCACTTCCCGTTCTGGGCCGCCGTCCTCGTCGGCGCCCTCGCCTCGCTCGTCTTCGGCGTCCTCATCGGCGCCCCGACCCTGCGGCTGCGCGGCGACTACCTCGCCATCGTGACCCTCGGCTTCGGAGAGATCTTCCGCATCACCGCCAACAACCTGGACGGCACCTCCGGCCCGGACCTCACCAATGGCTCCAACGGCATCTCCTCGATCCCGAACCTCAATATCCTCGGTTTCGACTTCGGCCTCGAGCACACCATCGCCGGCTTCACCATCGGCCGCTTCGCCAACTACTTCTTCCTGATGCTGCTCATCACCGCGGTCGTCGTCCTCGTCTTCCGACGCAGCGGCGACTCCCGCATCGGCCGCGCCTGGGTCGCCATCCGCGAGGACGAAACCGCCGCCCTCGCCATGGGCATCAACGGCTTCCGCGTCAAACTCATCGCCTTCGCCGTCGGCGCCTCCCTTGCCGGCCTCGCCGGAACCGTCCAGGCACACGTCACCTACACGGTCACGCCCGAGCAGTACCTGTTCGCCGGAGCCATCCCGCCCAACTCCGCCTTCCTCCTCGCCGCGGTCGTTCTCGGCGGCATGGGCACCATCAGCGGCCCGCTCATCGGCGCGGCCCTGCTGTACCTGATCCCCAACAAACTCCAGTTCCTCGGCGACTACCAGCTCTTCGCCTTCGGCCTCGCACTCATCCTGCTGATGCGCTTCCGACCCGAGGGCATGATCCCCAACCGGCGCCGCCAGCTCGAATTCCACGAAGAGGCCGAAGCGCCCACAGTCCTCAGCAAGGCAGGGGCCTGACCACGATGACCACCGACACCACCACCAAGGACACCACCGTCGGCCAGACGGTCCTCGACGCCCGCGGCGTGACCATGCGCTTCGGCGGCCTCACCGCCGTACGCGACGTCAACCTCACCGTCAACAGCGGAGAAATCGTCGGCCTCATCGGCCCCAACGGCGCCGGCAAGACGACCTTCTTCAACTGCCTCACCGGCCTCTACATCCCCACCGAGGGAGAGGTCCGCTACAAAGGCACCGTCCTGCCACCCAAGTCCTTCAAGGTCACCGCCGCCGGCATCGCCCGCACCTTCCAGAACATCCGCCTGTTCGCCAACATGACGGTCCTGGAAAACGTCCTCGTCGGCCGCCACACCCGCACCAAGGAAGGCTTCTGGTCGGCCGTCCTGCGCGGCCCCGGCTTCCACAAGGCCGAAGCCGCCTCCCGCGAACGCGCCATGGAACTCCTCGAGTTCGTCGGCCTGGAAAAGAAGGCCGATCACCTCGCCCGCAACCTCCCCTACGGCGAACAGCGCAAGCTCGAAATCGCACGAGCACTCGCGAGCGAGCCCGGCCTGCTGCTCCTCGACGAGCCGACAGCCGGCATGAACCCCCAGGAGACCCGGGCCACCGAGGAACTGGTCTTCGCCATCCGCGACAAGGGCATCGCCGTCCTCGTCATCGAGCACGACATGCGCTTCATCTTCAACCTGTGCGACCGCGTCGCCGTGCTGGTCCAAGGCCAGAAGCTCATCGAAGGCGACAGCGCCACCGTCCAGGGCGACGAACGCGTCATCGCCGCCTACCTCGGCGAGCCCTTCGAGAACGCCCCCGGCGAAGAGGAAGTCGCCGAGGTCGAGGCCGCCGAAGCCAAGGCCGAGGCCACGACGGACGCCGCGCCCGGCAAGGAGAACGACCGATGACCGCACTGCTCGAAGTCGAAGACCTCCGAGTCGCCTACGGCAAGATCGAAGCCGTCAAGGGCATCTCCTTCAAGGTCGACGCCGGCGAGGTCGTCACCCTCATCGGCACCAACGGAGCCGGCAAGACCACCACCCTGCGCACCCTCTCAGGTCTGCTCAAGCCGGTCGGCGGACAGATCAAGTTCAACGGCAAGTCGCTGAAGAAGATCCCCGCCCACAACATCGTCTCGCTGGGACTCGCCCACTCCCCCGAGGGACGGCACATCTTCCCCCGCATGACAATCGAGGACAACCTGCGGCTGGGAGCCTTCCTCCGCAACGACAAGCCAGGCATCGAGAAGGACATCCAACGCGCCTACGACCTCTTCCCCATCCTGGGAGAGCGCCGTAAGCAGGCCGCAGGCACCCTGTCGGGCGGTGAGCAGCAGATGCTGGCCATGGGCCGCGCCCTGATGTCCCAGCCGAAGCTACTCATGCTCGACGAACCCTCCATGGGCCTCTCGCCGATCATGATGCAGAAGATCATGGCCACCATCGCCGAACTGAAATCCCAGGGCACGACGATCCTCCTCGTCGAACAGAACGCCCAGGCGGCGCTCTCCCTGGCCGACCACGGCCACGTGATGGAAATCGGCAAGATCGTCCTATCGGGCACCGGCCAGGACCTCCTCCACGACGAGTCCGTCCGCAAGGCGTACCTCGGCGAGGACTGAGTCCGGAATCCGTATACGGCGAGGCCCGCACCCCACTTCTCCGGGGGTGCGGGCCTCGCCGTCGTTCGCGGTGCCGGGCCGGCGTTCTCAGCCCTTGGACGTCTTCTTCTCCTCCGCGTCCTGGATGACCGCCTCCGCGACCTGCTGCATCGACATCCGCCGGTCCATCGACGTCTTCTGGATCCACCGGAACGCGGCGGGCTCGGTCAACCCGTACTCGGTCTGCAGGATCGACTTGGCCCGATCGACGAGCTTCCGCGTCTCCAGCCGCTGGGTGAGGTCCGCGACCTCCTTCTCCAGCTCCTTCAACTCCGTGAACCGCGAGACGGCCATCTCGATCGCCGGCACGACATCACTCTTGCTGAACGGCTTCACAAGGTACGCCATCGCACCCGCGTCCCTCGCCCGCTCCACCAGGTCACGCTGCGAGAAGGCGGTGAGCATCAGCACCGGCGCGATCCGCTCCTCCGCGATCTTCTCGGCGGCGGAGATACCGTCCAGCTTCGGCATCTTCACATCGAGGATCACCAGGTCCGGCTGGTGCTCACGGGCGAGCTCGATCGCCTGCTCGCCGTCACCGGCCTCACCGACGACGGTGTAGCCCTCCTCCTCCAGCATCTCTTTGAGGTCGAGCCGGATCAGGGCCTCGTCCTCGGCGATGACGACACGGGTCGTCAGCGGAGGCACGTGCGACGTGTCGTCGGGCGCGTCTACGGGCTGGGGCGACTCGGGGGCGGTCACGGGGGCTCCTTGTCAGGGCAGGGGTACTGCTGACAAGAGCCTACCCAGCTGCGGTAAGGTGGGTGCGCGGAGGGTCAGGGGAAACCTTTGATTCTGCGAGCCCCGGTAGCCCAATTGGCAGCAGGCAACGGATTCAAAACCCGTACAGTGTCGGTTCGAGTCCGACCCGGGGCACTTTTCCTTGGTTTCCAAGGTCGCCAGGTTTCGCAGGTCTCCATCAAGAAGCGGATGTTCCGATCCAGTGAACATCCGCTTTTTGCTGTGTGTCGCCCGAGGCCGTTCCTACTTGTCATCCACCCCGATGTGATGCACCCGCACCAGGTTCGTGGACCCGGAAACCCCCGGAGGCGATCCGGCCGTGATCACCACCACGTCCCCCTTCTCGCAGCGCCCGTACTTCAGCAGCAGCTCGTCCACCTGGTCCACCATCGCGTCCGTCGAACCGACGTGCGGGCCCAGGAACGTCTCGACGCCCCAGGTCAGGTTCAGCTGGGAGCGGGTCGCCGGCTCGGGGGTGAAGGCGAGCAGGGGGATCGGGGAGCGGTAGCGGGACAGGCGGCGGGCTGTGTCGCCCGACTGGGTGAAGGCGACCAGGAACTTGGCGCCCAGGAAGTCGCCCATCTCCGCCGCCGCTCGGGCGACGGCGCCGCCCTGGGTGCGGGGCTTGTTGCGTTCGGTCAGTGGGGGGAGGCCCTTGGCCAGGATGTCTTCCTCGGCCGCTGCCACGATCTTCGCCATGGTGCGGACGGTTTCCACCGCGTATTTGCCGACGCTTGTCTCGCCGGAGAGCATCACCGCGTCCGTGCCGTCGATCACGGCGTTCGCCACATCGCTCGCCTCCGCGCGCGTCGGGCGTGAGTTCTCGATCATCGAGTCCAGCATCTGTGTCGCGACGATGACCGGCTTGGCGTTGCGCCTGGCCAGCTTGATCGCTCGCTTCTGGACGATCGGGACCTGCTCCAACGGCATCTCGACGCCGAGGTCGCCGCGGGCCACCATGAGGCCGTCGAACGCGGCCACGATGTCGTCGATGTGCTCCACCGCCTGGGGTTTCTCCACCTTGGCGATGACCGGCAGCCTGCGGCCCTCCTCGTCCATGATGCGGTGGACGTCGGCGATGTCCTTGCCGGTGCGGACGAAGGAGAGGGCGATGACGTCGAAGCCGGTGCGCAGCGCCCAGCGCAGGTCGTCCTCGTCCTTCTTGGAGAGTGCCGGGACGGAGACCGCCACTCCTGGCAGGTTCAGGCCCTTGTGGTCGGAGATCACACCGCCCTCGACGACGCGCGTGTGGACGCGGGGGCCGTCGACGGACGTGACCTCCAGGCACACCTTGCCGTCGTCCACGAGGATGCGCTCCCCCGGGGTGACGTCCGCCGCCAGACCGGAGTAAGTGGTTCCGCAGATATGGCGGTCGCCTTCCACCCCCTCCTCCACCGTGATGGTGAAAACGTCCCCGCGTTCAAGGAGTACGGGACCTTCCGCGAAGCGGCCGAGGCGGATCTTCGGGCCTTGAAGGTCGGCGAGAATGCCGACGCTGTGGCCGGTTTCGTCGGAGGCCTTACGAACGTGCTGGTAGCGCTCCTCGTGTTCGGCGTAGGTGCCGTGGCTGAGGTTGAAGCGGGCGACGTCCATTCCTGCGTCGACCAGGGCTTTGATCTGGTCGTAGGAGTGGGTGGCGGGGCCCAGGGTGCAGACGATCTTTGCTCGGCGCATGGGTCGAGCCTATGACTTACCGCCGGGTAGGGAATTGGTCGCACATGACGACCCAACAACCTTTACGTGAAGGCTTATTGACAAGGGTTGAATTGTGCGGGCAGGTGCTCCGATGAGCACGTCGGGAGTCGGAGGAATTCCCCGAACGGGTGAAATTCACAGGCGGGGCGGAACCATCGTGAACACTGCGCTCACTTCGGCCTGGACGCGCAGTCGTCGGGGTTCGAGGTCGAGGGCTTCGGGGGCGGCTTCGGTTTCCGCGGCGGCCACGGACATGCGCACGGCCCGGCGGTCGAAGGCGGCGCGGGGGCGGGGGCCCTGGGTGCCGGTGTCGGTGAGTTCGAGGAGGGCGGCGACGGTGGCGCCGAGGGCCTCGGCGTACTCGTGGGCGCGTTGGACTGCCGCGCGTACGGCTTGCCGGCGGGCCTGGCGGTGGACGGGTGAGTCGGGGCGGAGTTCCCACCAGGGGCCGTCGACGCGGGTGAGGTCGAGGTCGGCGAGACGGGTGGTGAGTTCGCCGAGGGCGGTGAAGTCGGTGAGGTCGGCGGTGAGATGGACGTTGCCGTGGTAGGTGCGGACGTGTTCGCCGCGGCCGCGGTGGGTGAGTTCGGGGGTGATGGAGACGGCGCCGGTCGAGAGGTTCTCCACCGCGTCGCCGTAGGACTTGACGAGGTCGAGGACGGTGGCGTTGCGGCGGGTGAGGTCGTCGAGGGTGGTGCGGCGGTCGCGGCCGCGGGCGGTGACGGTGATGCCGAGGCGGGCGATCTCGGGGTCGACTTCGAGGGTGGTCTCGCCGCGGACGGCGAGGAGGGGGGCGTCGGGGGTGCCGTAAGGGCCTGCGGTCGGGGTGGTCATACGCCCCACTCTGGCAGGCCTTACCTGGTTATGGGCCGGGAGTCGCACAGGTGAGGTCATCAGATCGAAACCTCAGAGGCCTGTTGTCGTACGACATGTCCGGGGCAGAATCTACGCGCGTTATCTACGCGCGTCGTTGACCGTTCCCGAGGAGCAAGACATGCCGTTGAACCGCCGGAAGTTCCTGAAGAAGTCCGCCGTGACCGGGGCGGGGGTGGCCATCGCGGGCACGGCTGCGGCTCCGGCGGCGCAGGCGGCGGACGCGAAGAAGCCCGCGAAGCCGGCGAAGCGGTACGCGTTCACCGTGATGGGCACGACCGACCTGCACGGCAACGTCTTCAACTGGGACTACTTCACGGACAAGGAGTTCGACGACAAGGCGCACAACGACGTCGGTCTGGCGAAGATCTCCACCCTGGTGAACCAGATCCGCGAGGAGAAGGGCCGCCGCAACACCCTGCTGATCGACGCGGGCGACACGATCCAGGGCACGCAGCTGTCGTACTACTACGCCAAGGTGGACCCGATCACCGCCAAGGGCGGTCCGGTGCACCCGATGGCGCAGGCCATGAACGCGATCGGCTATGACGCGGCGGCGCTCGGCAACCACGAGTTCAACTACGGCATTCCGGTGCTGCGCAAGTTCGAGGAGCAGTGCTGCTTCCCGCTGCTGGGCGCCAACGCGCTGGACGCGAAGACGCTGCGGCCGGCCTTCCCGCCGTTCAGCATGCACCGGCTGCGTACGCCGTTCGGCCGTGATGTGAAGGTGGCGGTGCTGGGGCTGACCAATCCGGGCATCGCGATCTGGGACAAGGCGAACGTGCAGGGGAAGATGACGTTCCCGGGCCTGGAGGAGCAGGCCGCGAAGTGGGTGCCGAAGCTGCGGTCGATGGGCGCGGACGTCGTCATCGTGTCGGCCCACAGCGGTTCGTCGGGTACGTCGTCGTACGGTGACCAGCTGCCGTACATCGAGAACGCGGCCGGGCTGGTGGCCGAGCAGGTGCCGGGCATCGACGCGATCCTGGTGGGTCACGCGCACACGGAGATCCCGGAGTACTTCGTCACCAACAAGGAGACGGGCAAGCAGGTGGTGCTCTCCGAGCCGCTGAAGTGGGGGCAGCGGCTGACCCTGTTCGACTTCGAGCTGGTGTGGGACAAGGGCCGCTGGACGGTCGAGAAGGTGGGTGCGCAGGTCCTCAACTCCAACACCGTGGAGGAGGACCCGAAGATCGTGAAGCTGCTCGGTGATGAGCACGAGAAGGTCGTGGCGTACGTCAACCAGGTCATCGGCACGAACGCCGCCGAGATGACCTCGGTGGAGGCGCCGTACAAGGATGTACCGATCATCGACCTGATCAACCACATCCAGGCGGACACGGTGAAGCAGGCGCTGGCGGGCACGGAGTACGCGGCGCTGCCGGTGCTGTCGCAGGCCGCGGCCTTCTCGCGCAGCGCGGTCATCCCGGCGGGAGAGGTCACCATCCGGGACGTGGCGGGTCTGTACGTCTTCGAGAACACGCTGGAGGCCCGTCTGATGACGGGTGCTCAGATCAAGGCGTACCTGGAGTACTCGGCGAACTACTTCGTGCAGACGGCGGCGGACGCGGCGATCGACCCGGCGAAGCTGACGAACGCGAACGGCACGCCGGACTACAACTACGACGTGGTCAGCGGTCTGACGTACGAGATCGACATCGCCCGGCCGGCCGGGTCGAGGATCGCGAACGTACGGTTCGAGGGGGCTCCGCTCGCGGACGACCAGCAGTTCGTGTTCGCGGTGAACAACTACCGGGCGAACGGCGGCGGCAACTTCCCGTACGTCGCCGCGGCGAAGCTGCTGTGGTCGAACTCGGACGAGATCCGCAACACGATGATCGCCTGGGTGAAGGCGAAGGGGTCGATCGACCCGGCTGAGTTCGCGACGGTGGACTGGAAGCTGACGCGGAACGGTACGCCTGTCTTCTAGGGACGTGTGCGTGAGGGGCGGCGGGAGAGGATCTTCCGCCGCCCCTTCGTCTTTCCGCCGGTTCCTGCCGGTTACTGCCGGTTCTTGCCTGTTCCTGCCTGTTTCTAACGGCCTTCGACGAGGGGGGTGAGGGTCTGTGGTTTTCGGGCCGGGGGGATGCGGGGCCGGGGTTCGAGGCCGAAGGTGGTGAAGGCGGTGCGGTGGGGGAGGCGGTAGGTGTCCTTGCCGGTCAGGGTGTTGAGGATGGTGGCGCTGCGCCAGGCGGCGAGGCCGAGGTCGGGGGCGCCGACGCCGTGGGTGTGGCGTTCGGCGTTCTGGACGTAGATGTTGCTGCCGGTGGCGGTGATGGCGGGGTCGAGGACGAGGCGGAAGTGGTCGTCGACGCGGGGGCGTTGGGCGTTGTCGCGGCGGAGGTGGGGGGCGAGGCCGGCGAGGAGGCGGTCGAGGGGGCGTTCGCGGTGGCCGGTGGCGAGGACGACGGCGTCGGTGGTGAGGCGGGTGCGGGTGTTCTGCTGGAGGTGTTCGAGGTGGAGTTCGATCTTGCTGGTGGCGATGCGGCCGGCGGTGCGGACGCGGACGCCGGGGGTGAGGACGGCGTCGGGCCAGCCGCCGTGGAGGGTGCGGCGGTAGAGCTCGTCGTGGATGGCGGCGAGGGTGGCGGCGTCGATGCCCTTGTGGAGTTGCCATTGGGCGGTGTTGAGGCGGTCCCGCACGGGTTCGGGGAGGGCGTGGAAGTAGCGGGTGTAGTCGGGGGTGAAGTGTTCGAGGCCGAGCTTGGAGTACTCCATGGGGGCGAAGGCCTCGGTGCGGCCGATCCAGTGGAGGCGTTCGCGGCCGGCGGGGCGGGCTCGGAGGAGGTCGAGGAAGACTTCGGCGCCGGACTGTCCTGATCCGACGACGGTGATGTGGTCGGCGGCGAGGAGGGTGGCGCGGTGGTCGAGGTAGTCGGAGGCGTGGACGACGGGGACGCCGGGTGCGTTGGCCAGGGGGCGCAGGGGGGCGGGGACGTGGGGTTCGGTGCCGATGCCGAGGACGACGTTCCTGGTGTGGGTGCGGCCGAGGACGTGGGGTTCTCCGTCGGTGTCGAGCTGGGTGAAGTCGACTTCGAAGACGGCGTGTTCGGGGTTCCAGCGGACGGCGTCGACCCGGTGGCGGAAGCGGAGGCCGGGGAGGCTTTCGGCGACCCAGCGGCAGTAGGCGTCGTATTCGGCGCGGTGGATGTGGAAGCGTTCGGCGAAGTAGAAGGGGTAGAGGCGGTCGCGGGTCTTGAGGTGGTTGAGGAAGGTCCAGTCGCTGGTGGGGTCGGCGAGGGTGACGAGGTCGGCGAGGAAGGGGACCTGGACGCGGGCGCCGTCGATGAGGAGGCCGGGGTGCCAGTGGAAGGCGGGGCGTCGGTCGTAGAAGACGGCGTCGAGTTCGGCGAGGGGGTGGGCGAGGGCGGCGAGGGAGAGGTTGCAGGGGCCGATGCCGATGCCGACGAGGTCGCGGGGGGTGGCGGGTTCCGCGGGTGGGGGCGTGGTCATGCGGGGGTGTTTCCTTCCACCAGTTTCAGGAGGGCGGCCAGGTCGTCGGGTCGGGTGTGGGGGTTGAGGAGCGTGGTTTTGAACCAGAGGCGGCCGTCGAGGTGGGCGCGGCCGAGGACGGCGCGGCCGTCGGTGAGCAGGTGGCGGCGGATCGCGGCCACGGCGTCGTCGGAGGCGTCCTTGGGGCGGAAGAGGACGGTGCTGAGGGTGGGGGTGTCATAGAGGTCGAAGGCGGGGTGGTCCCGGATGGTCGCGGCGAACTCGTGGGCGTGGGCGCAGACTTGGTCGACGAGGGTGGCAAGGCCGGTGCGGCCGAGGGTTCTGAGGGTGACGGCGATCTTGAGGATGTCGGGGCGGCGGGTGGTGCGCAGGGAGCGGCCGAGGAGGTCGGGGAGGCCTGCGTCGGTGTCGTCGTCGGCGTTGAGGTAGTCGGCGCGTTCGTGGAGGGCGCCGAGCTCGTGGGGGTCGCGGACGGCGAGGAGGCCGGCGGCGACGGGCTGCCAGCCGAGTTTGTGCAGGTCGAGGGTGACCGTGTGGGCGGCGTCGAGGCCGGTGAGCCTGTCGCGGTGGCGGTCGCTGAAGAGGAGGCCGCCTCCGTAGGCGGCGTCGATGTGGAGACGGGCGCCGTGGGCGGCGCACAGGGCGGCGATGGCGGGGAGGGGGTCGATGAGGCCGGCGTCGGTGGTGCCCGCGGTCGCCGCGACCAGCAGGGGGCCGGGGAGGTGGGTGAGGGCCTGGGCCAGTGCGACCGGGTCGAGGGTGCCGGCGGGGGTGGGGACGACGACGGGGTCGGGCAGGCCGAGCAGCCAGGCGGCGCGGGGCAGGGAGTGGTGGGCGTTGGCTCCGAGGACGAGGCGGAGGCCGGTGCCGTGCCGCTCGCGGGCGAGGAGAAGGGCGAGGTGGTTGGACTCGGTGCCGCCGGTGGTGACGAGGGCGTCGGCCATGCCGGCCTCGCGGGCGAGGGCGCGGGTGACCAGCGCTTCCAGTGCGGAGGCGGCGGGGGCCTGGTCCCAGGAGTCGAGGGAGGGGTTGAGGGCGGACGCGGCGAGGTCGGCGGCGGTGGCGACGGCGAGGGGCGGGCAGTGCAGGTGGGCGGCGCACAGGGGGTGTGCGGGGTCGGCGGCGCCTTCGGCGAGGGCACGGACGAGGGTGTGCAGGGCGGTGGGGTCGCCCTCGTCGGGGAGGACGTCGCCCACGGCGTCGCGTACGCGAGCGGCGACCGCGGCCGGGCCGCCCGCGGGGAGGGGGCCGCCGCGGGCCTCGGTGCCGGTGCGCAGAGCGTCGAGGACCACGTCCAGCAACGGCCTCAGCGCGTCGGGGCCTTCGGGGCCCGACGCGAGGGGCGGAAGGCTCATGGGGCTCCTCCGGGGGCGGGGAGTCCCAGTGTGTCGTCGGATGCGGCGAGCTGCCCTGGCAGCGGGGGATTTGGACCCGAAAGTAGGAGGGCGGGTGTGGGCGTTGCTGCTGGCTGCCGCCCTCAGCACCCGGCTTCGGGCTTGTCCGCGAACTCCCCCCGACGGGGTGTTGCCGGACGGGCTGGATCGACCCGTCCGGCGTTCGGCGGCCGAGCCTGCTCTACGCCTCCGCCCCCTGAACCCGCAACGCCCGTGCCAGATCGTCGAGTTGATCCACGAGCTTGCGTCGCAGTGCCGGGATCGGTTCGCCGTCGCGCAGGCAGGCCTCTCCGAGGCCGAGGTTCTCGGCGTCGACGGCGTGGGCGGGGAAGGCCCAGCGGCCGGCGGCCTCGGCGATGGCGGGGCCTCGGCGGGCGGCGAGGGTGACCGCGTCCTTGTAGAAGCGGGGCACGTACTCGCGGACGAGGTCGGCCTGTTCGGGTTGCCAGAAGCCCTGGGCGGTGGCGGTGAAGAGGTAGTTGGAGAGGTCGTCGGTGTCGAACAGGGCGGCCCAGGCGGTGCGCTTGGCCTCCGGGTCGGGCAGGGCGGCGCGGCAGCGGGCGGCGCCTTCCTGGCCGGTGGCGGAGGGGTCGCGGTCGAGTTCGGCGGCGATGGCGCTCTCGTCGGTGGCACCGAGGACGGCGAGGCGGGCGAGGATGCGCCAGCGCAGGTCGGGGTCGATTTCGGGGCCGCCGGGGACGGTGCCGTCGGCGAGCCAGGCGGCGATGGTGTCGGGGTGGGCGGCGACGTCGATGAAGTGGCGTACGGCGATCAGGCGCAGGCCGGGGTGGTCGCCGTCCTCGGTGCGGCGGATGAGGTCGCGGCACAGGGAGGAGAGGGTGGTGAGGGCGGCGGGGCGTTCCTCGGGGGTGACGTAGCGGTCGGCGACCTGGGCGGAGGCGAAGGTGAGGACACCTTGGACGATGGCCAGGTCGGTCTCGTGCGGGAGGTGGGCGCGCGCGGTCTCCAGATAGGTGGTGGGGGACAGCGGGGGTTCGGGGGTCGTCCCCCGATGGGTGCTGCCGCCGTCACGGACGGCGTCGCGCAGGGCGTTCCAGACGACGGCCCGGGTGAGCGGGTCGGGCAGGCGGGACAGGCCGGTGCGGACGGTGTCGAAGGATCCGGTGTCGAAGCGGACCTTGGCGTAGGTGAGGTCGCCGTCGTTGAGGAGGATCAGGGCGGGGGGCTTGCCGATGGGCTGCGGTGCGGTGTGCGGGACGTCGAGGTCGAGGCGTTCGCGCAGGGTGAGGCGGCCCTCGTCGGTGAGGTCCCGGTCGTAGAGGCCGACGGCGATGCGGTGCGGGCGGCTGCCGGTGCGTTCGACGGTGAGGGTGCAGGCGCCGGCGTCGGTGGTGACGGTGGGGGTGAGGGTGTCGACGCCGGTGGTGCGCAGCCAGGCGTCGGCCCAGGCGTGGACGTCGCGTTCGGTGGCGCCGGCGAGGGAGTCGATGAAGTCGGCGAGGGTGGCGTTGGCGAACTTGTGGCGGGAGAAGTGGGTGTTGATGCCGGCGAGGAAGTCCTTCTCGCCGAGCCAGGTCACCAACTGCCGTAGTGCGGAGGCGCCCTTGGCGTAGGAGATGCCGTCGAAGTTGAGCAGGGCGGAGGCCGTGTCGTCGACGGCTTCGGGGGCGACGGGGTGGGTGGAGGGGCGCTGGTCGGCGTCGTAGCCCCAGGCCTTGCGGGCGACGCCGAAGTCCACCCAGGTCTCGGTGAAGCGCGTGGCTTCGGTGAGGGTCTGGTAGCCCATGTACTCGGCGAAGGACTCGTTGAGCCAGATGTCGTCCCACCACTTGAGGGTGACGAGGTCACCGAACCACATGTGGGCCATCTCGTGGGCGATGACCATGGCGCGGGTCTGGCGTTCGGTGTCGGTGACGGCGGAGCGGTAGACGAACTCGTCGCGGAAGGTGACCAGTCCGGGGTTCTCCATGGCGCCGGCGTTGAACTCGGGGACGAACGCCTGGTCGTAGGAGTCGAAGGGGTAGGGCTCCTCGAACTTCTCGTGGTAGCGGTCGTAGCACTGGCGGGTGATCTCGAGGATCTCGTCGGCGTCCGCGTCCAGGTGGGGGCCGAGCGAGCGGCGGCAGTGGATGCCGAAGGGCAGGCCGCGGTGTTCGGTACGGACGGAGTGCCAGGGGCCGGCGGCGACGGCGACGAGGTAGGTGGAGATCAGCGGGGTGGGGGCGGCCTGCCAGCGGCCCTCGCCGAGGTGTTCGGTGACGCCGTTGGCGAGGACGGTCCAGCCTTCGGGAGCCGTGACGGTGAGGTCGAAGACGGCCTTGAGGTCGGGCTGGTCGAAGGCGGCGAAGACGCGCTGGACGTCGTCCATGAACAGCTGGGTGTAGACGTAGGTCTCGCCGTCGGAGGGGTCGGTGAAGCGGTGCATGCCCTCGCCGGTGCGGGAGTAGCGCATGGCCGCGTGGACGCGCAGCTCGTGGTCGCCCGCGGTGAGGTTCTTCAGGGGCAGGCGGTTGTCGTCCAGGCTTTCCGGGTCGAGGAGCTTGCCGTCGAGGGTGACGGAGCGCAGCTCGGCCGGCTTGAGCTCGACGAAGGTGTCCGCGTCCGTGCGCGCGGCGAACCGGATGACGGTCAGGGACTCGAAGGTCTCGTCGCCGGTGGTCAGGTCGAGCTCGATGGTGTAGCGGTGGACGTCGAGGAGCTGGGCACGGGTCTGCGCTTCGTCGCGCGTCAGTACGGACATGCAGGCCATGCTGCCTGATGGGGCCGTTAGGGCACAGGGGCGGAGCGGTACGCGTCGTTTGTCCCGTCTCACGCCGGAGGTACGGGGATGGGCGCTTGTGCTACGGGGCCGTCGGCGCCGTGGGACCCGAGGTGCGGGCGCCGGTGTCGCGTTGGACGGGGACGCGGGCGGGCGGAGGCAGAGTGGTGTCCTCGGTTCCGGTGTCGCCGTGGTCCTTGACGAGCGCGCGCAGGGTGCGCACCTCGTGTTCGAGGGCGAGGTGGCGCTGGTGGGCGTCGTAGAGGTAGCGGACCTTGGTGCGCAGGGCCCAGGGGTCGACGGGTTTCATGACGAGGTCGGCGACGCCGAGGTGGAAGGCGGCGGAGGTGAGGTCGTGGTCGGGGCCGAAGCCGGTGAGCAGGATGACGGGGATGTGCTGGGTCTGCTCCAGGCGCCGCAGGTAGCGGACGACCTCGAGTCCGCTGACGCCGGGCATGCGGACGTCGAGCAGGAGCAGGCCGACCTGGCCGCGCAGTACCTGCTTGAGGGCCTCGTCGCCACTGGTGGCGCGGGCGAGCAGGTAGCCCAGCGGGGCCAGGGCGCTTTCCAGCGCGTACAGCGTGTCCTGGTGGTCGTCGACGATGAGGATCTTCGCATCCGGTGGCATGACCCGATGTCCCTCCCGCGATGGGGCCACCAGCTTACGTCCGAACCCTGACGGGCCGTGCCCGGTGACTGACGCGCAGTGCCCGCCGACGGGGGTGCGGGGCGCGGCCCGCCCGGGCGTCGGCGGGGCTGCCGTCGGCCGTGCGCGGTGGTGTCCGTCGAGGTCAGGCCCGGGTGCCGTGCAGGGCGTCCTCGGCGATGCGCTCGTGGTGGCGGATCACCTCGGCGATGATGAAATTGAGGAACTTTTCAGCGAAGGCCGGGTCCAGCTTTGCGCTCTCGGCGAGGGCGCGCAGTCGGGCGATCTGGCGGGCCTCGCGGGCCGGGTCGGCGGCGGGCAGCTGGTGGCGGGCCTTGAGGTGGCCGACCTGCTGCGTGGCCTTGAAGCGCTCGGCGAGCATGTGGACGACGGCCGCGTCGATGTTGTCGATGCTGTCGCGCAGCCGTGCCAGTTCCTCATGGACGGCGGGGTCGACGTCACCGGTTCCGTTGGTGCTGGTGGTCATGGGCGTTCACCCTAGTGTGTCGCCGGTGCGAGGACGGGTGCGGGAGCGTCGGGGGCCCTCGTACAGTGGGAAAACGGGTTCACGGCGTCTTGGGGGTCGGGCGTGGGCAACGGCGGACCGGTCGAGCACGGCTACCCGCATCTGGAGACGGTGCGGGCCGCCGTCACGGCGCTGTACAAGCGGTTGTCGTACGACACCGTGCATCAGTTCCCGACCAGTGTGGCGCCGGTCGATGTGGCGTTCTGCGACACCGATGACCTGCATCTGGGGGCGCAGCGGGTGGCGCGTGAGCTGGTGCGGCACTTCCGGCTGCCGGACGCGCGGGTGGTCGTCGGTTTCCGGGAGATGGAGCACGCGGCGAACGTCGAACTGGCGGCGGGGCCCGAGTACTTCGTCGAGCTGAACGACCGGTTCCGTACGCACCGGCGGGACATCGGTGCCGCCCTGGCGCACGAGATCATGCATGTCTTCCTGCACCGGCTGGACCTGTCGTTTCCCGGCACGCGCGCCAACGAGATCCTGACGGACACGGCCACGACCTATCTGGGAGCGGGGTGGCTGCTGCTCGACGCCTTCCGGGAGGACGCGGACTCGTCACAGAAGCTGGGGTATCTGACCCCGGAGGAGTTCGGGTACGTGCTGGCCAAGCGGGCGGTGGTCTTCGGTGAGGATCCGTCGGTGTGGTTCACCAGTCCGCAGGCGTACACGGCGTATGTGAAGGGCAGGGAGCGGGCGCGGCTGGACGAGCAGCAGCCGCCGCTGACGTCGGCGGGCTGGGCGGGCCGGCGGCGCTATGCGCGCGACCGCCGGCACGCCCAGGACCACCGCCCCCTCGCCGCCGTCCCGGACGCCTCGTACGCCTTCGTCCCGGACGCCCGGGGGCCGTTGCGGGTGACGTTTCCCTGTCCGACCTGTCATCAGCGGATCAGGGTGCCGGTGCGGGGGCGGGTGAGGGCGCGGTGCGCGTTGTGCCGGACGGTGCTGGAGTGCGACACGTAGGACGGGGTCGCGGTACGGCGATGAGGGGGCTCCCCGCGCCGGGAGCCCCCTCATCGGCCTCGACGGCGTCGTCGTCAGTCCCCGGAGTGACCGGCGGTCGCCCTGCGCGGCAGCAGCGCGCACAGTGCCGCGCACAGCAGGAATCCGCCCGTCACCCAGGGCATCGCCGTGTCCAGCGCCTCGGTCAGGCCCTCGTCGGCGTGGCCGAAGAACACCGTGCCGACGATCGCCGCCCCGAGGGCGCCGCCGAACTGCTGGGCGGTGGAGAAGATCCCGGACGCTCCGCCGGCGAGGTCGGCGGGTACGGCGGAGAGGACCACGTTCACCAGCGGTACGACGAGGAAGCCGAGGCCGGCGCCGGCCACCGCCAGGCCGGGCACCAGCGGCCACGCCCCGGTGTGGGTGGCGGACGCGTCGGCGACCGCCGACCACACCCAGGCGAAGCCGCCCGCCATCAGCAGCGCTCCCGCGCCGAGCACGTGCCGGCCGTGGCGTACGGCGAGTGCGTCGGCGGCCGGGGCGGTGAGGAAGCCGCCGACGGAGAAGGCGACGGTCAGCACGCCGGCCTGCATCGGTGTGTAGCCCTGGCCCGCCTGCAGCCAGACGGCGAAGACCAGGAAGAAGCCCTGCATGCCGACGGAGAAGAGGAGCTGGACCAGGACGCCCACGGAGAACGCCGGCAGCCGGAAGGCGCGGGCCGGCAGCAGCGGTACCGTGCCGGCGCGTCGGCGCCGTGCCTCGAACACGCCGAGACCGGTGACCGCGAGGACGCCGGCGGCCAGGCAGACCCAGCCCCATCCGGGCCAGCCGTTCTCCCGGCCCTGGACCAGCGGCAGCACGATCGCCACCAGGCCGGCGGCCAGGACGAGGCTGCCGAGGGCGTCGGGCCGGCCGGCCGACCGTGCCTTCGTGGCGGGCACCAGCAGGGCCCCGGCCACGAACGTCACCAGCGCCACCGGCACGTTCACCAGGAACACCGAGCGCCAGCCCCAGCCGAACAGGTCGGCGTCGGTGAGCACCCCGCCGAGCAGCAGCCCGATCGCCGAGGCGAACCCGGCGACGGCCCCGTACATCCCGAAGGCCGCGCCGCGCTCCTTGCCCTGGAAGAGGGTGCGGAAGGAGCCGATCACCTGGGGGATCAGCACCGCTGCCAGTACGCCCTGCGCGGCGCGTGCGGCGATCAGCTGTCCGGGCGACTGCGCGATGCCGCACGCCAGGCTGGTCAGACCGAAGCCCGCGGTGCCGACGAGGAAGAGGGTGCGCCGGCCGAGGCGGTCGCCGAGGTGTCCGGAGACGATCAGGGCGGCCGCGAAACCGAGCAGGTAGGCGGAGACCGTCCACTGGAGGTCGCTCGCGGAGGCGTGCAGGTCGTGGCCGATGGAGGGGATCGCGACGTTCACGATCGTCGTGTCCAGCAGGTCCATGAGCGCCGCGATCATCATGACGACGGCGGCGGCCCAGCGGCGCGGATGGGGGTCGGCCGCGGTGGGCGGCGAGGTCGTGACGGTGGTGGACGTGGACATGGGTGTCTCCCGTTCGGCTGCGGCGTGGAGGGCTGCCGGGGTGGGGCTGCCCGGGCGTGCGGGCCACTCCGGATTTATTTCGTTCGACCTAACGAAAGAGTTGCATCGACGACCGCGCGGGCGCAAGTCTTTAGTTCGACCGAACGAAATATTTGCTAGTCTGCGGACATGGCAGAGACCGACGACGCCCGACGGGCCGCCGCGCTCGAGCGCCTCATGACCGTGGGGCGGCAGAACAGTGCCGTCACGGTGATGTTCCATTCGGCGATCGCCGCGAAGCAGGGCCTGAACGCCACGGAGGGGAAGACCCTCGACTACCTCCAGCGGCAGGGCCCGCTCACCGCGAAGGACCTGGCGGAGCTGACGGGCCTGGCCCCGGCCTCCGTCACCGGCCTGGTCGACCGGCTGGAGGCCAAGGGTTTCGTGCGCCGGGTCAAGCACCCCACGGACAAGCGCCGTGTACTCGTCGAGCCGAACGAGGCGAAGCTCGCCGAACTCGCCGGGTTCTTCGAGGACTGGACCCGGGACATCGTCGAGGTCTGCGCGCAGTTCACGACGGACGAGCTGGAGACCGTGAACCGGTTCCTCGCGGTGATGACCGAGCAGCAGCGGAAGGCGACGGCACGCCTGACCGACTGACCGCGGCCCGCTGGGACAGTGGGACCCTCACGCCCCGTAGACCGCCCCCGGAACCGTCGCCTCCGCCAGCAGCTTCGTCACCGTCTCCCCCGCCTCCGCCGGGCTCCACCGTGCTCCCCTGTCGACCGTGGGCCCCGGGCGCCAGCCCTCCATGACGGTGATCCGGCCGCCCTCCGCCTCGAAGACGCGGCCCGTGACACCCTCGCTCGCGGCGGAGCCGAGCCAGACGACCAGCGGGGAGACGTTCTCCGGGGCCATCGCGTCGAAGCCGGTGTCGGGTGCGGCCATGGTGTCGGCGAAGGTGCGTTCGGTCATACGGGTGCGGGCGGCGGGGGCGATGGCGTTGACCTGGACGCCGTAGCGGGCGAGTTCGGCGGCCGCGACCAGCGTGAGGGCGACGATCCCGGCCTTCGAGGCGCTGTAGTTGCCCTGCCCGACCGAGCCCAACAGACCTGCTCCGCTGCTGGTGTTGACGATCCGGGCGGTGGGCGTGCGGCCGGCCTTGGCCTCGGCGCGCCAGTGCGCCGCCGCATGCCTCAGGGGGAGGAAGTGACCCTTGAGATGGACGCGTACGACGGCGTCCCAGTCGTCCTCGTCGAGGTTGACCAGCATGCGGTCGCGCAGGAAACCGGCGTTGTTGACGAGGGTGTCGAGGCGGCCGTACGTCTCCAGGGCGGTCGTGACGAGGGATGCGGCGCCCTCGCTCGTGGCGATGTCGGCGGCGTGTACGACGGCCTCGCCGCCCGCCTCGCGGATCTCGGCGGCGACCCGGGCGGCCGGGCTGTCGGGGTGCGGGGTGCCGTCCAGACCGACACCGAGGTCGTTGACGACGACGCGGGCGCCCTCGGCGGCGAACGCGAGGGCGTGGGCGCGGCCGAGGCCCCGGCCGGCGCCGGTGACGACAACGACCCGGCCCGCGCAGATTCCGCTCATCTCGCTTCTCCCTGTTGACGGTTGACGACGGTTGCCGCGTTCGACGCGTCCAGGAACGCGGGCCGCTCCCCGCCGCCGTGGACATGGAGGCTCGCCCCGCTGATGTAGGCGGCGGCGTCCGAGGCGAGGAAGACGGCCGCGGCGCCGACGTCCGCCGGGTCGGCCAGGCGGCCGAGCGGGACGGTCCGGGCGACGGCGGCGATCCCGTCCTCGTCGCCGTAGTGGAGGTGGGACTGCTCGGTGCGGACCATGCCGACGACGAGGGTGTTGACGCGGACGTCCGGCGCCCATTCCACGGCCATCGAGCGGGCGAGGTTCTCCAGCCCCGCCTTGGCCGCTCCGTACGCCGCCGTGCCGGGCGAGGGGCGGCTGCCGCTGACGCTGCCGATCATCACGATCGAGCCCTTCGCCCGCTTGAGGTGCTCGTAGGCGGCGAGGGACGCGGTGAGCGGGGCGAGGAGGTTCAGTTCGAGGACACGGAGGTGCCGTTCGGCCCCGGCCTGGGCGAGGGGGCGGTAGGGGGCCCCTCCCGCGTTGTTGACGAGGACGTCCAGCCGGGGCAGAGCGGCGAAGAAGTGCCGTACGGCGTCGGCGTCCCGTACGTCCAGCGGCATGAACTCCGTCTTCGGCAAGGGGACTTCGGGTGGGCGGCGGGCGCAGATCACGACCTCGGCGCCGGCCTCGGCGAAGGCCTGCGCGATGCCGGCGCCGACGCCTCGGGTGCCGCCGGTGACGACGACCGTCCGGCCGCGCGGCGCGTTGCCCCCGGGAGCGGCTCCCCGGCTTTCCACAGGAGCGGCCTCCCGGTTTTCCACAGGAGCGGCTTCCGGGTTTTCCACAGGGCCTCCCGCTCGTCTGCGGCGACTGCTAGCTTCAAAGCCTCACACCTAACAAATGTTTGGTGGAAAGGTAGCTGAGTGCGAAGGTAGCTGATGCGCGCATGGGTGTCTCCACCTCGTCCCCGGAAAAGGGGATTTCCGTCGTCACCGTCGACTTCCCACCGGTGAACGCCCTGCCGGTGGAGGGCTGGTTCGCGCTGGCCGACGCCGTGCGCGCGGCCGGCCGTGATCCGCAGGTGCGGTGTGTGGTGCTGGCCGCCGAGGGGCGGGGGTTCAACGCGGGCGTGGACATCAAGGAGATACAGGCGCGGGGGGCCGGCGCGCTGGTCGGCGCCAACCGGGGCTGCTTCGAGGCCTTCGCGGCGGTGTACGAGTGCGAGGTGCCGGTGGTGGCTGCGGTGCGGGGCTTCTGTCTGGGCGGCGGTGTGGGACTGGTGGGGAACGCGGACGCGATCGTGGCCGGCGAGGACGCGGTGTTCGGCCTGCCCGAGCTGGACCGGGGGGCCCTGGGCGCGGCGACGCATCTGGCCCGGCTGGTCCCGCAGCGCCTGATGCGCACGCTGTACTTCACGTCGCGCACGGTCACGGCGGCCGAGTTGCAGGCCCACGGCGCGGTGTGGCGGGTGGTGCCGCCCGGCGAGCTGCTCGCGGCCGCACTGGAGCTGGCCCGTGAGATCGCCGCGAAGGACGGGGAGCTGCTGCGGCTGGCCAAGGCCGCGCTCAACGGCATCGATCCGATCGACGTGCGCCGCAGCTACCGCTTCGAGCAGGGCTTCACCTTCGAGGCGAGCGTGAGCGGAGTCGCCGACCGGGTCCGCGCGGGCTTCGGGAAGGACTTCGGGAAGGAGGGGACGTAGGTGAGGGACAAGACGATGACCGCCGACGAGGTCGTCTCCCGGCTCGAGAGCGGGATGACCCTCGGCATCGGCGGCTGGGGCTCGCGCCGCAAGCCGATGGCCCTGGTCCGCGCGCTGCTGCGCTCCGACGTCGGCGACCTCACGGTCGTCTCGTACGGCGGTCCGGACGTCGGGATGCTCGCGGCGGCCGGCCGGATCCGGAGGCTGGTCACCGCCTTCGTCACCCTCGACTCGATCCCGCTCGAACCGCACTACCGGGCGGCGCGCGAGCGCGGGGCGTTCGCACTGACGGAGGTCGACGAGGCGATGTTCATGTGGGGTCTGCACGCCGCCGCGAACCGCCTGCCGTTCCTGCCGGTGCGGGCGGGGATCGGTTCGGACGTGATGCGGGTCAACCCGGAACTGCGGACGGTCACTTCGCCGTACGAGGACGGGGAGACGTTCGTCGCGATGCCCGCGCTGCGGCTGGACGCGGCCCTGGTGCACGTGGGGCGCGCCGACCGGCGGGGCAACGGGCAGTACCTCGGCCCGGACCCCTACTTCGACGACCTGTTCTGCGAGGCGGCGGACGCGGCCTACGTCTCCTGCGAGCAGATAGTGGACACGGCCGAGCTGACGAAGGAGGCCCCGCCGCAGACCCTGCTGATCAAGCGGCACACGGTGACGGGGGTGGTCGAGGCACCGCAGGGCGCGCACTTCACGTCGTGCGCGCCGGACTACGGGCGGGACGAGGCCTTCCAGAAGGAGTACGCGAGCCTGCCGTGGGCGGAGTTCGCCGGGCGGTTCCTGGCGGACGGGGACGAGCAGGCGTACCGGGCGGCCGTGCGGGCCTGGCACGAGGAGCGGTCATGACCGAGGTCAACGGCCACCGGGTCACGCCGGTCACCGGTGAATCCCCGTCCCCGCCGACCCGCGCCGAGTACTGCGTGATCGCCTGCGCCGAGGCCTGGCGGGGTGCGGGCGAGATCCTGGCGAGCCCTATGGGCCTGATCCCGTCCATCGGCGCGCGGCTCGCCCGGCGCACGTTCGCCCCGGACCTGCTGCTCACCGACGGCGAGGCGATGCTCGTGGACGCGGACGGCACCGTCGAGGGCTGGCTGCCGTACCGGCGGCATCTGGCCCTGGCCGCCGGTGGGTGCCGGCACGTGATGATGGGCGCGAGCCAGCTCGACCGGTACGGCAACCAGAACATCTCCTGCATCGGCGACTGGCAACGGCCCACCCGGCAACTGCTCGGGGTGCGCGGAGCGCCGGTCAATACCCTGAACCACCCGACGAGTTACTGGATCCCCAGGCACTCCCGGCGGGTCTTCGTCGAGCGGGTCGACATGGTGTGCGGGGTGGGACACGACCACGCCGACGGCGCCCGCTACCACCACCTCGCACGGGTCGTCACCAACCTCGCCGTCCTCGACTTCGCCACACCCGACCGCTCGCTGCGGCTGGCGTCGCTGCATCCGGGGGTGACGGTGGAGGAGGTGCGGGAGGCGACGGGGTTCGCGCTCACGGTCCCGGACGCGGTGCCGTACACCCGTGAACCGACGGCGGAGGAGCTGGGGTTGATCCGTGAGGTGATCGATCCGGCCGACGCCCGCGCCCGGGAGGTCCCGGACTGATGGAGACCGCGCTCACCCGGCTGGTCGGGGTCCGCCACCCGATCGTGCAGACCGGGATGGGATGGGTGGCGGGCCCCCGCCTGGTCGCGGCGACGGCGAACGCGGGCGCGCTGGGCGTCCTGGCCTCGGCGACGATGACCGTCGACCGGCTGCGGGAGGCGATACGCGAGGTGAAGTCCCGTACCGACGCGCCGTTCGGGGTCAACCTCCGCGCGGACGCGCAGGACGCCGGGGACCGGGTCGGCGTCATCGTCGGCGAGGGCGTGCGGGTCGCGTCCTTCGCGCTCGCTCCCTCCCGCGAGCTGATCGCCGAGCTGAAGGCGGCCGGTGTCGTCGTCATCCCCTCCGTCGGCGCGCGCCGGCATGCCGAGAAGGTCGCCGCGTGGGGGGCGGACGCGGTGCTCGTGCAGGGCGGGGAGGGGGGCGGGCACACCGGTGAGGTGGCGACGACGGTGCTGCTGCCGCAGGTGGTGGACGCCGTGGACATCCCGGTCGTGGCGGCGGGCGGCTTCTTCGACGGGCGGGGGCTGGTCGCGGCGCTGGCGTACGGGGCCGCGGGGGTGGGCATGGGCACGCGGTTCCTGCTGACGTCGGACTCGACGGTGCCGGACGCGGTGAAGGCGCGGTATCGGGCGGCGACGGTCCGGGACGTCACCGTGACCCGGGCGGTGGACGGTCTGCCGCACCGCATGCTGCGCACGGAGCTGGTGGACGCCCTGGAGCGGTCCGGGCGGGTGCGGGCGCTGGGGCAGGCGGTCCGGCGGGCGGCGGGGTTCCGGCGGCTGTCCGGGCTGACCTGGCGGCAGATGGTCCGCGACGGGCTCGCCCTGCGGCACGGCAAGGACCTGTCCTGGAGTCAGGTGCTGCTGGCCGCGAACACACCGATGCTGCTGAAGTCGGCGATGGTGGACGGACGGACGGATCTGGGGGTGATGGCGGCGGGGCAGGTCGCCGGGGTGATCGACGACCTGCCGTCGTGCGCGGAGCTGGTGGAGCGGATCATGAAGGAGGCGGAGGAGGCGCTGGAAGGGCTGAAGGGGCTCAGAGCCGTTCGATGATCGTGACGTTGGCCTGTCCGCCGCCCTCGCACATCGTCTGGAGACCGTAGCGGCCGCCCGTGCGCTCCAGTTCGTGCAGCAGGGTCGTCATCAGCTTGGCGCCCGTCGCGCCCAGCGGGTGCCCGAGGGCGATCGCACCCCCGTTGACGTTGACCTTCTCCGGGTCGGCGCCGGTCTCCTTCAGCCAGGCGAGGACGACGGGCGCGAAGGCCTCGTTGATCTCGACGAGATCCATGTCGTCGATCGTGAGACCGGTCTTCTTCAGGGCGTGGGCGGTGGCGGGGATGGGGGCGGTGAGCATGCGGATGGGGTCCTCGCCGCGTACCGAGAGATGGTGAACGCGCGCGCGTGGCGTGAGTCCGTGTTCGCGTACCGCCTGCTCGGAGGCGAGCAGGATCGCCGCCGCGCCGTCGGAGACCTGGGACGAGCAGGCGGCGGTGATCGAGCCACCGTCGATGACCGGCTTGAGTCCGGCCATCTTCTCCAGGGAGGTGTCGCGGCGTGGGCCCTCGTCGACCGTGACCTCGCCGTAGGGGACGGTTTCGCGGTCGAAGCGGCCCTCGTCGATCGCCCGCACCGCCCGCTGGTGGGAACGGAGCGCGAACTCCTCCTGGTCCTGCCTGCTGATCCCCCACTTCCCGGCGATCATCTCCGCACCGACGAACTGGTTCACCGCACGGTCCCCGTACCGCGCCCGCCAGCCCTCGCTGCCGGCGAAGGGGCCCTGGGTGAAGCCGAGCGGCTCGGCGGCCTGCCGGGTGGCGAAGGCGATCGGGATCTGCGACATGTTCTGCACCCCGCCCGCCACGACCAGGTCCTGCGTGCCGGACAGCACGGCCTGCGCGGCGAAGTGCACGGCCTGCTGCGAGGAGCCGCACTGCCGGTCCACGGTCACGCCCGGCACCTCCTCGGGCAGCCCGGCCGCCAGCCAGCAGGTCCGCGCGATGTCCCCGGCCTGCGGCCCGACGGCGTCCAGACAGCCGAAGACGACGTCCTCGACGGCGACCGGGTCGACCCCGGCCCGGGAGACCAGCGCCTTCAGGACATGCGCGCCCAGGTCGGCGGGATGGACCCCGGCGAGCCCTCCCCCACGCCGCCCCACGGGCGTGCGGACCGCTTCGACGATGTAGGCCTCGGCCATGGCAACTCCCCAGACTCTCCGATGAGCTACGTGAGTTACGTACGTACGGCGATTCCGTCCAGCACCATCGACAGGTACTGACGGGCGATCTCCTCCGGGCTGTGCTGTCCGCCGGGCCGGTACCAGGACGCGGCGACCCAGACGGTGTCCCGCACGAACCGGTAGGTGAGCCGGACGTCGAGGTCGGACCGGAAGACCCGGGCGGCGACCCCGCGCTCCAGCGTGGACAGCCACGCCTTCTCGAACTTGCGCTGTGAGTCGGCGAGGAACGCGAACCGTTCCTGCGCCACCAGCTGTTTGGACTCCTTCTGGTAGATCGCGACGGCGGCGCGGTGCCGGTCGATCTCCCGGAACGACTCGGTGACCAGGGCTTCGAGGGTCTCGCGCGGGCCTCGTCCGGTTTCCAGGACGGTGTCGTAGCCGTCCCAGAGCTCGTCGAGGAAGGTGCGCAGGATCTCCTCCAGCATCGACTCCTTGGAGTCGAAGTGGTAGTAGAGGCTGCCCGCGAGCATGCCCGCGTGGTCCGCGATCTTGCGGACGGTGGTGGCGTTGTAGCCCTGCTCGGCGAAGACCTCGGCGGCGGTGTCGAGGAGTTCGCGGCGGCGGTCGCGAGCGGTGGCAGCCGCGGCGGGCTCTTTGGCGGTCACCTGGGGTTTCTTCTTCGTAGGCACGCGCACATTCTCGCCCCCGCCTCAGGCCCGCTGGCTGCTGACCGACACGACCTCGCCGGTCATGTACGAGGAGTAGCCCGAGGCCAGGAAGACGATCACGTTGGCGACCTCCCAGGGCTCGGCGTACCGCCCGAAGGCCTCGCGCGAGGTCAGTTCCTCCAGGAGCTCGGCCGAGGTCACCTTCGCGAGGTGGGGGTGCATGGCCAGGCTCGGTGAGACGGCGTTGACCCGCACGCCGTGCTCCGCCGCCTCGACCGCCGCGCACCGGGTCAGCGCCATCACGCCCGCCTTCGCGGCGGCGTAGTGCGCCTGGCCTGCCTGGGCGCGCCAGCCGACGACGGAGGCGTTGTTGACGATCACGCCGCCGCCCCCCTGATCGCGAAAGAGCCGGAGCGCGGCCCGGGTGCACCGGAAGGTCCCGGTCAGCGTCACGTCCAGCACGCGCCCCCACTGCTCGTCGCTCATGTCCACGAGCGCCGAAGTCCCTCCGAGTCCGGCGTTGTTGACCACGACGTCCAGTCGCCCGTGCTCCCGTACGGCCGCGTCGAACAGTGCCCCCACCTGGGTCTCGTCGGTGACATCGCAGGTGACGGCCGCCACCGCACCCGGGAAGTCCCGTCCCAGCTCGGTCTCGTGCTCCTTCAGTCGCCGCGCGTGCGCGTCGCTGATCAGCACGCGCGCTCCCTCCTCGAGGAAGCGGCGAGCGGTCGCCCCGCCGATTCCCGCACCCGCGGCCGCGGTGATGACGGCGGTACGACCCGCCAGCAGCCCGTGCCCGGGCACGTACGCCGGACTCTCGACGCCTGTCATAGGGCCACGCTAACCTACCAAACACTTGTTAGGGAAGGATCGTCGTCGATGGATCTCGCCTTCACGCAGGAAGAGGAAGCCTTCAGGGCCGAGGCCCGCGTCTGGCTGGAGGCCCATGTGCCGTCCGTTCCCCTCCCCTCCCTGGAGACCGAGGCGGGCTTCGCCGCCCACCGGGCCTGGGAGGCCGAGCTGGCCGCGGACCGCTGGTCGGTGGTCGACTGGCCGACGCGGTACGGCGGCCGGGGCGCCGGACTGATCCGCTGGCTGCTCTTCGAGGAGGAGTACTACGCGGCGGGCGCACCGGGACGCGTCAACCAGAACGGCGTCAGCCTCCTCGCCCCCACCCTCTTCGACCACGGCACCGAGGAGCAGCGCGCCCGCGTCCTCCCGTCCATGGCCACCGGCGAGGTGATCTGGGCGCAGGCCTGGTCGGAGCCCGAGGCCGGCTCGGACCTGGCGTCCCTCCGGGCGAGGGCGGTCCGCGCACCCGGCGGCTGGCACCTGAGCGGCCAGAAGACCTGGTCCTCCCGCGCGGCCTTCGCCGACCGCGCCTTCGGCCTGTTCCGCAGCGACCCGGACACCCCCAAGCCCCACCAGGGCCTCACCTACGTCATGTTCGACCTACGGGCACCCGGCGTCACGGTCCGCCCGATCGGCCGGCTCGACGGGAAGCCGGCGTTCGCCGAGCTGTTCCTGGACGACGTCTTCGTGCCCGACGAGGACGTGATCGGTGAACCGGGCCAGGGCTGGCGGATCGCCATGTCGACGGCCGCCAACGAGCGCGGGCTCACCCTCCGGTCCCCCGGGCGGTTCCTCGCCTCGGCCGACCGTCTCCACGCCCTCTGGCAGGACCGGGGCAGCCCGGCCGGTGCCGCGCACCGCGTCGCCGACGCCCTGATCGGCGCCCGCGCCTACCAGCTGTTCACGTACGCCGCCGCCTCCCGCTTCCTGGCGGGCGAGCCGCTGGGCCCGCAGTCCAGCCTGAACAAGGTCTTCTGGTCCGAGTACGACATCGCGCTGCACGAGACGGCCCTCGATCTCCTGGGCGCGGACGGCGAGTTGGCGGACACCGACTGGTCCGAGCGGTACGTCTTCTCCCTCGCCGGCCCGATCTACGCCGGGACGAACGAGATCCAGCGCGACATCATCGCCGAACGCCTGCTCGGCCTGCCGAAGGGACGCCGCTGATGCGCTTCCTTCTCGACGCCGAGCAGCGGGCGTTCGCGGACTCGCTGCACGCGATGCTCACGGCGGCGGACACGCCCTCGGTGGTGCGGGACTGGAGCCGCGGCGACCCCGCGAGCGGACGGGCGCTGTGGTCCCGTATCGCACAGACCGGTGTCTTCGCGCTGGCGGTGCCGGAGGAGTACAAGGGGCTGGGGGTCCGGCCCGTGGAACTCGCGGTCGCCTTCGTAGAGTTGGGGCGGCACGCGGTGCCGGGGCCGCTGGTGGAGACGGTCACCGCGGCCGCGCTGCTCGCCGGGACCGGTCACGCCGAACGGTTCCTGCCGGGGCTCGCGGCGGGCGAGGCGATGGCGACGGTGGCGTACGAGGGCGCGTACGCGCTGGACGCGGACGTGGCGGCCCACCGCTTCTCCCTCTCCCCCGACGGGCTGCGCCTGGCCCCCGGCGCGGGCGCCGTCCGCCCCTGCCTCGACCCCGCACGTCATCTCACCGCCCTCCTCCCGGGCGGCGAACTCCTCACCACGGAGCCGCCCTTGCCGCACGCCCTCACACTGGCCCGCCTCGCCACGGCCGCGCAGGCCCTCGGCGTCGGCCTCGCACTGCTCGACCGGACCGTCGCGTATGTGCGGCAGCGCGTCCAGTTCGGCGCGCCCATAGGCTCGTTCCAGGCGGTGAAACACCGGCTGGCGGACGCGAAGATCGCCCTGGAGTTCGCGCGTCCCCTCGTCCTCGGCGCCGCGCTCACCCTGACCCCGGCGGACGTGGCCGCCGCGAAGCTGCGCGCCTGCGAGGCGGCGTACACCACCGCCCGGACCGCGCTGCACCTGCACGGCGCGATCGGCTACACGGCGGAGTACGACCTGTCCCTCTGGCTCACCAAGGCCCGCGCGCTGCGCACGGCATGGGGCAGCCCGGACGAGTGCCGTGCCGACGTCCTCGGCACCGCATGACTCAGCGGGCGGGCCGCACGATCCCCTGCGCCCGCGCGGCCACCAGCCACTTCGGGAACTCGCCCACCAGCCGGTCGTACAACTCCGCGTCCGACACCTTCCGGGGGTCCGAACCGGCGTGGAAGAAACCGGCGTTGTCGACGACCCGCCTGTCCGGCACGGACAGCTCGTCGAGCTTGCGCAGGTACTCGAACTGGCGGCTGCCCGGATCGCCGAAGCCGATGAACTGCCAGAACAGCGGCAGCTTCGCCGCCTTGCACAGATACCGTTCGGCGGCGAGCTTGTTGATCGGGCCGCCGTCGGTCTGGAAGACGACCAGGGCGGGCACGGTGGAGCCGCTGTCCAGGTAGTGGTCGATGACGGCGTCCATCGCCAGGTGGTAGCTGGTCTTGCCCATGTGCCCGAGGCCGGCCACGATCCGCTCGATCCGGCCCTGGTGGTCGGCGAGCGCGATGTCGGTGACGGCGTCGACGTCGGTGGAGAAGAAGACCACCGGCACCCGGCCGTCGTCGTCGAGATGCGCCGACAGCCCCAGCACCCGGTCGGCGAGCGCCTGCACACTGCCGTCCTTGTAGTACGGCTTCATCGAGCCGGAGTAGTCGACCACCAGGTAGACGGCGGCCCGCAGTCCGTCCAGGCCGTGCTTCGTGAGGGAGACCCCGGCGGTCTTGTACAGGCTGACCAGCGCGGGCGCGGTCTCCTCGACCTTGCTGAGACTGATGGCGACCATGGCCCCCACCCTCCCATACGAAAAGGCGACGGCGCCTGCCCAGTCGTCCGGTCGGGGACTGTGGGGCAGGCGCCATCTGTGTTCCGCACGCCTTTGTACGGGACGTATGTGCGTGACCGTCAGGTCACTTGTCCACTGAGGACCGTCAGACCATCAGCGCACGGTCCGTCGGCCGGATCGGGGCCGGCAGGTCGCTCGCGCCCGTGAGGAAGCGGTCGACCCCGCGCGCCGCCGAGCGGCCCTCCGCGATCGCCCACACGATGAGCGACTGGCCGCGGCCCGCGTCACCGGCGACGAACACGCCCGGCACGTTGGTCTGGAAGTCGGCGTCGCGGGCGATGTTGCCCCGCTCGTCGAGCTCCAGGCCGAACTGATCGACCAGGCCGTTCTCACGGTCGGTGCCGGTGAAGCCCATCGCCAGCGTGACCAGCTGGGCGGGGATCTTGCGCTCCGTGCCCGGCTTCTGGGTCAGCTTGCCCTCGACGAACTCGACCTCGACCAGGTGCAGCCACTGGACGTTGCCGTCCTCGTCGCCCTCGAAGTGGGTGGTGGAGACGGAGTAGATCCGCTCGCCGCCCTCCTCGTGGGCCGAGGTGACCTTGTACAGCATCGGGAAGGTCGGCCACGGCTGGGCCGCGTTCCGCTCGTCACCCGGGCGGGGCATGATCTCCAGCTGCGTGACGGAGGCCGCGCCCTGACGGTGGGCGGTGCCCACGCAGTCAGCGCCGGTGTCGCCACCGCCGATGACGACGACGTGCTTGCCCTCGGCCGAGATCGGCGGGGAGACGTAGTCGCCCTCCTGCACCTTGTTGGCCAGGGGCAGGTACTCCATGGCCTGGTAGATGCCCTTGAGCTCGCGGCCCGGCACCGGCAGGTCACGGGCGGTCGTCGCGCCGGCGGCGATGACGATCGCGTCGTACCGCTTCTTCAGGTCGGTCGCCTTGAGGTCGCGGCCGATCTCGACGCCGGTACGGAAGCGGGTGCCCTCCGCGCGCATCTGCTCGATACGGCGGTTGATGTGCCGCTTCTCCATCTTGAACTCGGGGATGCCGTAGCGGAGGAGGCCTCCGATGCGGTCCGCGCGCTCGTAGACGGCGACGGTGTGGCCCGCCCGGGTCAGCTGCTGGGCGGCGGCCAGGCCCGCCGGGCCCGAGCCGATGACCGCGACCGTCTTGCCGGACAGCCGCTCGGGCGCCTGCGGGGCGACGTCACCGGTCTCCCACGCCTTGTCGATGATCGAGACCTCGACGTTCTTGATGGTGACCGCCGGCTGGTTGATGCCCAGCACACACGCCGACTCGCACGGAGCGGGGCACAGGCGGCCCGTGAACTCCGGGAAGTTGTTCGTGGCGTGCAGGCGCTCGGAGGCGGCCGCCCAGTTCTCGCGGTAGGCGTAGTCGTTCCACTCGGGGATCAGGTTCCCCAGCGGACAGCCGTTGTGGCAGAACGGGATGCCGCAGTCCATGCACCGGCTGGCCTGCTTGCTGATGATCGGCAGCAGCGAGCCGGCGACGTAGACCTCGTTCCAGTCCTTGACGCGCTCCTCGACGGGGCGGGTCTTGGCGACCTCACGACCGTGGTTGAGAAAGCCCTTGGGATCAGCCATTGGTCGCCGCCTCCATCATCTTCTCGGTGATCTCGGTCTCGGAGAGACCGGCTCGCTCGGCGGCGTCCTTGGCGGCGAGCACTGCCTTGTACGTGCTGGGGATGATCTTGCTGAAGCGCTCCACGGAGGCGTCCCAATCGGCGAGGAGCTTCTCGGCGACCGTCGAGCCGGTCTCCTCGGCGTGGCGGCGCACCACGTCGTGCAGCCACTGCTTGTCCGTGTCGTCCAGCGCCTCGACCGCGCCGACGTTGCCGACGTTGACGTTGTCGCGGTTCAGGTCGATCACGTAGGCGACACCGCCGGACATGCCGGCCGCGAAGTTGCGGCCCGTCTCGCCGAGGACCACCGCGTGACCGCCGGTCATGTACTCGCAGCCGTGGTCGCCCACGCCCTCGGAGACGACCAGCGCACCGGAGTTGCGGACGCAGAACCGCTCACCCGTACGACCGCGCAGGAACAGCTCGCCGCCGGTCGCGCCGTACGCGATGGTGTTGCCCGCGATCGTCGAGTACTCGGCGAGGTGGTCGGCGCCCCGGTCGGGACGGACGATCACCCGGCCGCCGGAGAGGCCCTTGCCGACGTAGTCGTTGGCGTCGCCCTCCAGGCGCAGCGTGACACCGCGCGGGAGGAAGGCGCCGAAGGACTGGCCCGCGGAACCGGTGAAGGTGATGTCGATGGTGTCGTCGGGCAGGCCCGCGCCACCGAACTTCTTCGTCACCTCGTGGCCGAGCATGGTGCCGACCGTGCGGTTGATGTTGCGGATGGAGACCTGGGCGCGCACCGGCTGGGCGTCGGTCGCCGAGTCGGCGGCCAGCGCGTCGGCGGCGAGCTTGATCAGCTCGTTGTCGAGCGCCTTCTCCAGGCCGTGGTCCTGCGCGATCAGCTGGTGGCGCACCGCGCCCTCGGGCAGCGCCGGGACGTGGAACAGCGGCTCCAGGTCCAGGCCCTGCGCCTTCCAGTGGTCGACGGCGCGCTCGACGTCGAGGACCTCGGCGTGACCGACGGCCTCCTCGATCGAGCGGAAGCCCAGCTCGGCGAGGAGCTCGCGGACCTCCTGCGCGATGAACTCGAAGAAGTTCACCACGTACTCGGCCTTGCCGGTGAAGCGGTCGCGCAGCGTCGGGTTCTGGGTGGCGATGCCGACCGGGCAGGTGTCCAGGTGGCAGACGCGCATCATGACGCAGCCGGAGACGACGAGGGGCGCGGTCGCGAAACCGAATTCCTCGGCGCCGAGCAGGGCGGCGATGATCACGTCACGGCCGGTCTTCAGCTGGCCGTCGGTCTGCACGACGATGCGGTCGCGCAGGCCGTTGAGCAGCAGCGTCTGCTGGGTCTCGGCGAGACCGAGCTCCCAGGGGCCGCCCGCGTGCTTCAGCGAGGTCAGCGGCGAGGCACCCGTACCGCCGTCGTGGCCGGAGATGAGGACGACGTCCGCGTGCGCCTTCGAGACACCCGCCGCGACCGTGCCGACGCCGACCTCGGAGACCAGCTTGACGTGAATCCGCGCCTGCGGGTTCGCGTTCTTCAGGTCGTGGATCAGCTGGGCCAGGTCCTCGATGGAGTAGATGTCGTGGTGCGGCGGCGGGGAGATCAGACCGACACCCGGGGTCGAGTGACGGGTCTTGGCGACCCACGGGTAGACCTTGTGGCCGGGCAGCTGGCCGCCCTCGCCGGGCTTGGCGCCCTGGGCCATCTTGATCTGGATGTCGTCCGCGTTGACCAGGTACTCGGACGTGACGCCGAAGCGGCCGGAGGCGACCTGCTTGATGGCGCTGCGGCGCACCGGGTCGTACAGGCGCTCCGGGTCCTCGCCGCCCTCACCGGTGTTGGACTTGCCGCCCAGCTGGTTCATGGCGATGGCGAGGGTCTCGTGCGCCTCCTTGGAGATGGAGCCGTACGACATGGCGCCGGTGGAGAAGCGCTTGACGATCTCGGAGACCGGCTCGACCTCGTCGATGGAGATCGGCTGCCGGCCCTCGTTCTTGAAGCCGAACAGGCCGCGCAGCGTCATCAGGCGCTCGGACTGCTCGTTCACGCGGTCCGTGTACATCTTGAAGATGTCGTAGCGGCCGGAGCGCGTGGAGTGCTGGAGGCGGAAGACCGTCTCCGGGTCGAACAGGTGCGGCTCGCCCTCGCGGCGCCACTGGTACTCGCCGCCGATCTCCAGCGCGCGGTGGGCCGGCGCGATGCCGGAGGCCGGGTACGCCTTGGCGTGGCGGGCGGCGACCTCCTGGGCGATCACGTCGATGCCGACGCCGCCGATCTTGGTGGCCGTGCCGTTGAAGTACTTCTCGACGAAGGCCTCGTCGAGACCGACGGCCTCGAAGACCTGGGCGCCGCGGTAGGAGGCGACGGTCGAGATGCCCATCTTGGACATGACCTTCAGGACGCCCTTGCCGAGGGCGTAGATGAGGTTGCGGATGGCCTTCTCGGGCTCCAGGCCGTTGATGAAGGTGCCCGCGCGCAGCAGGTCCTCGACGGACTCCATCGCCAGGTACGGGTTGACCGCGGCGGCGCCGAAGCCGATCAGCAGGGCGACGTGGTGGACCTCGCGGACGTCGCCGGCCTCGACCAGCAGGCCCACCTGGGTGCGCTGCTTGGTGCGGATGAGGTGGTGGTGGACGGCGGCGGTGAGCAGCAGCGACGGGATCGGCGCGTGCTCGGCGTCGGAGTGGCGGTCCGACAGGACGATCAGACGGGCGCCGTTGTCTATGGCGGCGTCGGCCTCGGCGCAGATCTCGTCGATGCGCGCGGCCAGCGCCTCGCCACCGCCGTGCACCCGGTACAGACCGGAGAGGGTCGCGGCCTTGAAGCCGGGCATGTCGCCGTCGGCGTTGATGTGGATGAGCTTGGCCAGCTCGTCGTTGTCGATGACCGGGAAGGGCAGCGTGACGCTCCGGCACGACGCGGCGGTCGGCTCCAGCAGGTTGCCCTCCGGGCCCAGCGACGAGCGCAGGGAGGTGACCAGCTCCTCGCGGATCGCGTCCAGCGGCGGGTTGGTGACCTGCGCGAACAGCTGGGTGAAGTAGTCGAAGAGCAGCCGCGGGCGCGAGGAGAGCGCGGCGATCGGCGAGTCGGTGCCCATGGAACCGATCGGCTCGGCACCGGCCTTGGCCATCGGCGCGAGGATGACGCGCAGCTCCTCCTCGGTGTAGCCGAAGGTCTGCTGGCGGCGGGTGACCGAGGCGTGGGTGTGCACGATGTGCTCACGCTCGGGCAGGTCGCCCAGCTCGATCTCGCCGGCCTCGAGCCACTCGGCGTACGGCTTCTCGGCGGCGAGCTGCGCCTTGATCTCGTCGTCCTCGATGATGCGGTGCTCGGCGGTGTCGACGAGGAACATCTTGCCGGGCTGCAGGCGGCCCTTGCGGACGACCTTGGCGGGGTCGATGTCGAGGACGCCGACCTCGGAGCCGAGGACGACGAGGCCGTCGTCGGTGACCCAGTAGCGGCCGGGGCGCAGACCGTTGCGGTCGAGCACGGCGCCGACCTGGGTGCCGTCGGTGAAGGTGACGCAGGCGGGGCCGTCCCAGGGCTCCATCATCGTGGAGTGGTACTGGTAGAAGGCGCGGCGGGCCGGGTCCATGGAGTCGTGGTTCTCCCACGCCTCCGGGATCATCATCAGCACGGAGTGCGGCAGCGAACGCCCGCCCAGGTGCAGCAGTTCCAGCACCTCGTCGAAGGACGCCGAGTCGGAGGCGTCCGGCGTACAGACCGGGAAGACGCGCTCGATGGCCTTGTCGTCGGAGCCGAACAGGTCCGAGACGAGCTGCGACTCGCGGGCGCGCATCCAGTTGCGGTTGCCCTTGACGGTGTTGATCTCACCGTTGTGCGCGACGAAGCGGTACGGGTGGGCGAGCGGCCAGCTCGGGAAGGTGTTCGTGGAGAAGCGCGAGTGGACCAGGGCGACGGCCGAGGCGAAGCGGCGGTCGGACAGGTCGGGGAAGAACGGCTCCAGCTGGCCGGTGGTCAGCATGCCCTTGTAGACGATCGTCCGCGCGGACAGCGACGGGAAGTAGACGCCGGCCTCGCGCTCGGCGCGCTTGCGCAGCACGAAGGCCTTGCGGTCGAGGGCGATGCCCTCCGACTCGCCGTCGGCGACGAAGATCTCGCGGAAGGCGGGCATCGTCGAGCGCGCGGTGGCACCGAGCAGTTCGGGGGCGACGGGGACCTCGCGCCAGCCGAGGACCGTGAGGCCCTCCTCACCGGCGATCGTGTCGATCTGCGAGACGGCCTCGGCCGCGGTGTCCTCCGGCAGGAAGGCGATACCGACGGCGTAGGCACCGGCCTCGGGCAGCTCGAATCCGGCCACCTCACGGAAGAAGGCGTCCGGCACCTGGGTCAGGATGCCCGCGCCGTCGCCGGAGTCCGGCTCGGAGCCGGTGGCGCCGCGGTGCTCGAGATTGCGCAGAACGGTCAGCGCCTGCTCGACCAGCGTGTGGCTCGCCTCGCCCGTGAGGGTGGCCACGAAGCCGACGCCACAGGCGTCGTGCTCGTTGCGGGGGTCGTACATACCCTGCGCAGCAGGGCGAGCATCCATGAACGACCAGTTCTGGCCATTCGCGGAGTGCTGGGACGGCTGGCGCGGCGTACGCATCGGCTCTCCCGTCGTCGTCTCAAGTGGCATATGTGCTTGCGAAGGGACGACGTTGGCCCTCTGCGTGTGCGCAAAATTTCGTGCAGGTTACATGATGGAGCGGTTCTCGGGAACCGGATACTCCGTTCCAACATGCGGACGTCGCGGGGTGGCGACGGGTGCCGTGCACAACGGCTTGAAGTATGTGGGGGCCGAACCGGACAAGATCGATCAGATCGGTGTCCATCGGCCCGAAGTGGCGGGAGGAGCGTCGTCGCCCACCCCGCGAGTGCGCCGCAGGCGTCATTGCCCACAGCGCTTACGGCTCATGCCCGGTGGTTAAGCATTCGAAACCAGTCAGTAACGGCTACTTATGCGGCCCCACGCATAAGTAGCAGCCGACCTATCCTACGGCCGTTCCGAACAAACTGCCCAGGGCGTACGTCACACCGGCCGCGGCACCACCGAGGGCGAGCTGCCGCAGCCCGCTGTACCACCAGCTCCGCGCGGTCACCCGCGCCACGACCGCACCGCACAGGAAGAGCCCGAGCAGCGCGACCACGACGGCCGGCCACAGCGCGGTCGCGCCCAGCAGATAGGGCAGGACGGGCAGCAGCGCACCCAGCGCGAAGGAACCGAAACTCGACACGGCGGCGACCAGCGGCGACGGCAGATCGCCGGGGTCGATGCCCAGCTCCTCGCGAGCGTGTATCTCCAGGGCCTGCTCGGGATCCCGCGACAGCTGCTTGGCGACCTGCCGCGCGAGGTGGGGCTCGACCCCGCGGGCCTCGTACAACGCGGCCAGCTCGGCCTCCTCGTCCTTCGGGTGCTTTCTCAGCTCGCGCCGCTCGACGTCGAGCTCGGCCTCGACGAGCTCGCGCTGCGAGGCGACGGAGGTGTACTCACCGGCGGCCATGGAGAAGGCGCCGGCGGCGAGGCCCGCGAGCCCGGTCAGCACGATGGTCTGCTGACCGACCGACCCGCCCGCGACACCGGTCATCAGAGCGAGGTTGGAGACCAGACCGTCCATCGCACCGAAGACTGCGGGCCGCAGCCAGCCGCCGTTGACATCCCGGTGCGTGTGGTTGTCGCGGTGCGCCACGTGCAGCGCCGCCTCGGTCTCGATGAGGGCCATACCGAATCTCCAGAAAAACGTCTCGCACCGCCCGGCGCGCGAGCCCGGGCGGGCTTCTCCCGATAGCTTCTTTGGACTGTTTCTACTTTTCGACAACACTCAGAGTACGTCCCGCCATTCCCGCCCGCCAGCAAGGAAAGGCTGGTCTAACCTGCGGTTTTGCCTTCGCTCGCTCAATCGATCGGGAGTCTGCACAGATGTCGACCGGGTGACTTGGCGGCGGAAAGGCTCAGGTCAACCGCCGACGGTGGGACACATCCGCAAAGGGCTCCGCGCCCGTGCGGAACCCCCTCAGGAGAGGCCCCGTATGGCATCGACCGCCTGCATGCCCCCGGTCCAGGCGCCGAGGGACGCCGCCGAACTCCGCGAACGGGCCCGCGGCGCACTGCTCGGCCTCGCCGTCGGAGACGCCCTCGGAGCACCGGCCGAGAACATGAAGCCCTCGGAGATCCGCGCCCGCTGGGGCCGCATCACGGGCTACGTCGCCGAGAAACCGGCCGGCACGGACGACACCGAGTACGCGATCTTCTCGGGCCTGTTGCTGGCCCGCCACGGCTCGGCGCTCACCCCGGCCCATGTGGAGGCGGCCTGGCACGAGTGGATCGCCGACCGCGCGGAGGGGCCGTTCCGCGGGGCGGGCTTCAGCGAACGCGGCACGCTGGAGAACCTCCGCCGGGGCCTCGCCGCACCCATCTCCGCCCAGCACCGCCACGCCTGGAGCGACGGCCTCGCCATGCGCGCGGCCCCCTTCGGCGTCTTCGCCGCCGGCCGCCCCGCCGAGGCCGCCCGCCTGGTCGCGATCGACGGCTCGGTCAGCCACGACGGCGAGGGCATCTACGGCGGCCAGGCGGTCGCGGCGGGCGTGGCGGCGGCGATGGCGGGCGCGCCGACGGTCGCGGTGGTGGCCTCCGCGCTCGCCGTCGTCCCCGACGACTCCTGGACGGCCCGCTCCCTGCGCCGTGCGGTGGCGGTGGCCCACCGCGGCGAACGCGCGGTCCGCTCAGCCGTCGTGATCGGCGGCTATCCCTGGACCGACCTGGCCCCCGAAGCGGTCGCCCTCGCCTTCGGCGCGTACGCGGCGGCCGACGGCGACTTCACCCAGGCCGTGCTCACGGCCGTGAACATGGGCCGCGACGCCGACACGACAGCGGCGGTGGCCGGCGCCCTGGCCGGCGCGACCCAGGGCGCGTCGGCCATCCCGTCCGACTGGACGGCGGCCATCGGCCCGGCCCGGGGCACCTGCCTGCCGTCGATGGCAGGCCACCACGTCCTGGACGTGGCGGAACTCCTGACACCGGGAGACGACGGGAGGTGGGGGGCACGGGGATGGGCGCCTGCCGAGATGCCGGCACGGGACGAGGGGCCCTGGGTACGCGACGCAACTCCCGCCCGCCACGGGACGGGGGCCCGCTCATGAGGCCGCCGGGACCTTGGGACGAGGGGATGGGGGCGGGGGCGGGTGAGGCCACGCCCGCGGCGGAGCCGACGGCACACGAGACTTCGGCGGAGCCGAACGAAGCCGAGGCTTTCACGGAGTCGGACGAAGCCGAGGCGTTCACGGAGCCGGACACAGACGAGGCCATGGCCGAGCCGGGCGGCCAGGAGGCTCTGGCGGAGCCGAACGAACCGACGGCCATGACGAAGCCGAGCGAACCGACGGCCACGGCAGAGCCGAACGAACCGACGACCACGGCAGAGCCGAGCGAGCCGACGACCACGGCAGAGCCGAGCGAGCCGACGACCACGGCGGAGCCGAGCGAGCCGACCGTCTTGGCGGAGCCGAACGCACCCGCGGCCGCCGACGGCGGGGACGCCCCACAGGGGCCACCCGCACCCGACGACGATGCTCGCACGGGCGGTGCGGGTGGGAACGATCCGGCCGAAGGCGAAGCCGAGGCCGCCGACCACCCCCGCCGCCGGCAGGCAACCCGCACGGGCGGTGCCGGTGGGAACAATCGGGCCGAAGGCGAAGCCGAGGCCGGTAAGAACCTCCAGCCCCCGCAGGGCCTCGCCGAGGCCGAAGCAGACACCCACCCGCACCGCCACACCCACCCCCGCCTACACCCCCGCCGAGCCGAAGGCCTCCTGCTGGGCCTGGCCGCAGGCGACGCCGCCGGTTGGCCCGCCGCCCGCCACCGAGCCGCCCGCATGCCCGATTGGACCCGCCGCCTCACCCGCGAACTGGACACCTTCGCCGAACAGAACGCGACGACCACCCTCCCCGTCCCCATCGCCCTCAACCAACCCCCCGAACCCCTCCGCCTGGGCCCCTCCGACGACGCCGAGTGGGCGGCCTTCGCCGCCGAGGCCGTCCTGCGGGCCGGCGACGACACCGCCCTGGGCGACCTGAGCCGGGAACGCCGAACCCGCGCCGCCATCGACCTCACCTGGAACGCCATCGCCGGCGAGGTCGCGGCCGCAGCCGACCGCGCCCCCGAGGTCGAGTCGGCCGTACTCCCCCTGCGCGCCCGTATCTCCGTACGCGCCGGCCTCGGCAACCTCGCCGCCGGCCTGCGCCCGCCCGCCACCGGCCACGACAACCCGCACTACTTCGACGACGCCGCGTGCGTACGCGCCTGCGTGCTGGCCGTGGCCCACCCCGGCGACCCCCGACTCGCCGCGGAACTCGCCGAGTTCGACGCCCGCTACACCCAGGACGGCGACGGCGTGCACGGCGCCCGGGCGATGGCGGCGGCGATCGCGCTGGCCCTGGTCGGCGCGGACGCCGGGACCTGCGTGGCCGTGGCCCTCGCCGAACTCCCCGAGGAGACGGAGATCGGCCGCAACACCCGCCACGCGCTCAAGCTCGCGCAGGACGCCGAGAGCGCCTTCGCCCTGGTCCCCCTGCTGGAACACCAGATCGTCGACCACGTCTACAGCTACGGCATCGCGGCCGCCGAGACGGTCCCGGTCGCCCTGGCCCTGGCCCTGGCGTCCGACGGCCGTATCGCCGAAGCCGTACCGGCGGCGGCCTGTCTGTCCCGGGTCGCGGACTCCGCTCCCGCCCTCGCGGGCGCCCTGACCGGCGCGTTGGGCGGCGGTGAGGCGATCCCGGCAACCTGGCGCGACACCTGCCGCACTCTCTCCGGCTGCGCCCTGCCCCGCCTCACCGGCACCGACCTGGTGGAACTCGCCGAACTCCTGGAAGCCACACAACCGCCCCCGCCAGGGGGATGATTCGGGGCATGGCACCCAAAACAGAAGAACGGCGCGGAGGGAACGGCGGAACCGGGGCGACCCTGGAGCAACGCATCACCGGCGCCCTCGTCGGCGCGGCCGTCGGCGACGCCCTCGGCGGCCCCGTCGAGGGCTACTCCCCCGACCAGATCCTCCAGCGCCACGGCGGCCGCGTCCACGGCATCGTCGGCCCCTGGAACGGCGACGCCTGGCGCACCGCACGCCCCATCGCCCCGTACCACAAGGGCGACGGCCACGTCACCGACGACACCTTGATGACCCACGCGCTGATCAGGGTCTACGCCACGGTCCGCGACCACCTCGACGCGTACGCACTCGCCGACCACCTGGTCCCCGACCTGATGACGACCCCGCGCTGGATCCCGGAACTGGAGGCCGAGGCGCTCCCCCTCCACCGCGTCTTCCTGGCGGAGAAATGGCTGGTGACGAGGCTGCACTACGGACACGTCGACCCCCGCGAGGCAGGCGTGGGCAACATCGTCAACTGTGGTGCGGCGATGTACATGGCGCCGGTCGGTCTGGTGAACGCGGCCCATCCGGCGGCCGCGTACGCCGAGGCGATCGACATCGCGGGCGCCCACCAGTCGTCGTACGGCCGTGAGGCGGCCGGCGTCTTCGCGGCTGCGGTGGCGGCCGCGTGCGCACCCGGGGCGACTCCGGACTCGGTGGTGACGGTGTGTCTGTCCCTGGCGAAGGACGGCACCCGCACCGCGATCGAGAAGGTCTGCGAAGTCGCGTCCCGTCACACGGACTTCGAGTCGGCCCTGAGCCCACTCCGCGAGGCGGTGGCCCCGTACGACACCGTCGGCCCCGACTACCGCGCCCCGTCCCTGGCCGCCCGCCGCCCCTCCCGTCTCCACGCGATCGAGGAACTTCCCGTCGCCCTGGGCATGGTGCTCGTCGCCGGCGGCGACCACCGCCACGCCGTCCTGGGCGCGGTGAACTACGGCCGCGACTGCGACTCGATCGCCACGATGGCCGGCGCGCTGGCCGGCGCCCTCGGCTCCCCCGTCCCCGACGACTGGTCGAAGCAGGTCGCGGAGGCCAGCCGCCTGGACCTGTGGGCGCCGGCGCGAACGCTCACGGAGGTGACCCGGGAGATCTTCGAGAAGGACGTCCGCCGCCGCAGGGCCCACGAGCAGGCGTTCACCGGGATCGGGGGCCAGGGATGCTCCGCCTGACCTGGGTGCAACCGGAGGACCTCCTCGGTCACGAGCTGCGCCAGGCGGCCCAGGACGGTCGCGAGCCGTCGGCGATCGCGGCCCGTTGGAAGGCGGCGGGAGGCCGGGAAGCCCCGGAGCGCGCGGGAGCCTCCCCTCGGCGGGTCTCCCGCTACCTGCGCCTCCTGGCGGAGGACCTCCTGGACGAACTGGCCGACCTGCCCAGCAGCTTGACGGAGCAGGAGCCGACGGACCTGGAGAAGATCAGGGCCCTCTGCCCGCAGTGGCCGGGCAAGTCCGAGGTCCGTCGGTCCTCCCCCACCCCGGCCGCTCTGGAAGCAGCCTGGCTGGGCCGAGCCGTCGGCTGCCTCCTGGGCAAACCGGTGGAGAAACTCCCCCTGGAAGGCATTCGCGCCCTCGCGAAATCCACCGGCAACTGGCCCCTCACCACCTACTTCACCGCTCGAGGAGTCCCCCCGGACCTCCTCGGGACGTACCCCTGGAACCGCCGCTCGGCCTCGACTTCTCTCGCCGAGAACATCGACGGCATGCCCGAGGACGACGACCTCAACTACCCCCTCCTCAACCTCCTCCTGCTCCGACGCCACGGCAGAACCTTCACCACGACGGACGTGGCGGAAATCTGGCTGGCGGAACTCCCCGCCGGCCGCACCTTCACCGCCGAACGCCTCGCCTACCGCAACCTGCTCTCCGGCATCGAACCCCCGCACACCGCCCGCCATCGCAACCCCTTCCGCGAATGGATCGGCGCCCTCATCCGCGCCGACGTCCACGGCTGGACCCATCCCGGCGACCCGGCCGCCGCCGCGGAACAGGCCCACACGGACGCCACCCTCACCCACACCGCCAACGGCGTCTACGCGGCGATGTTCACGGCCGCCACCATCGCCGCAGCGGCGACCGGCACGCACGATGTCCACGCCTGCCTCCGCACCGGCCTCACGGTGGTCCCACCCCGCTCCCGCCTGGCCGGGGCGATCACCCACGCCCTCCGACTGGCCGACTCCCACGAGGACTTCGACACGGTCGTGGACGAACTCCACGCCACCCACACCGCCACTTACCACTGGGTCCACGCGATCCCCAACACCGCCCTGCTCGCCGCCGCCCTCACCCACGCCGACGGCGACTTCACCGGCTCCATCTGCCGCGCCGTGTCGGGAGGTTGGGACACCGACTCCAACGGCGCCACCGCCGGCAGCGTCGCCGCTCTCCTCACCGGCGCCCCCGCCGCCCTCCCCGACCGCTGGACGGCCCCCCTGAAGAACCGCCTCGCCACCTCCGTCGCCGACTTCGACGGCACCGGCTTCGACACCCTCGCCCACCTCACCCACCGGGAGGCTGCACGCCCATGACCGAGACCGAGAAGCAGTACGCGTCATGACCGAAACGACCCACGCCCCTCTGAGCGGCCTGCGTGTCCTCGACATGGCCACCCTCTTCGCCGGCCCCCTCGCCGCCACCATGCTCGGCGACTTCGGCGCGGAGGTCATCAAGATCGAGCACCCGGCGAAGCCCGACCCGTCCCGCGGCCACGGCCCGTCCAAGGACGGCGTCGGCCTGTGGTGGAAGCTCCTCGGCCGCAACAAGCGCACGATCACCCTGAACCTGTCCACGCCCGGCGGTCGGGCCACCCTCCTGCGCCTCGCCGCCACCGCCGACGTGATCGTCGAGAACTTCCGCCCCGGCACCCTGGAGAAGTGGGACCTCGGCTGGGAGGAACTGTCGGCGGCCAATCCGCGCCTGATCCTCACCCGCGTCACCGGCTTCGGCCAGTTCGGCCCCTACGCCCACCGCCCCGGCTTCGGCACCCTCGCCGAGGCGATGAGCGGATTCGCCGCGATCACCGGCGAACCCGACGCACCTCCGACCCTCCCGCCCTTCGGCCTCGCCGACTCCATCGCCGGCCTGGCCACGGCGTACGGGGTCATGACGGCCCTCGCCGCCCGCGACCGCACGGGCGAGGGCCAGGTCGTCGACATGGCGATCATCGAACCGATCCTGACCGTCCTGGGCCCGCAGCCCCTCTGGTACGACCAGCTGGGACACGTCCAGGAGCGCACCGGCAACCGGTCCGCCAACAACGCCCCGCGCAACACCTATCGCACGGCCGACGGCACCTGGGTGGCCGTCTCCACCTCGGCCCAGTCGATCGCCGAGCGCGTCATGCGGCTGGTCGGCCGCCCCGACCTGATCGACGAGCCGTGGTTCGCGACGGGCGCCGACCGGGCCGCCCACGCCGACGTCCTCGACGAGGCAGTCGCCCGCTGGATCGCCGCCCACACCCGCACCGACGTCCTCGCCGCCTTCGAGAAGGCGGAGGCGGCCGTCGCCCCGATCCAGGACGTCCGGGACGTGATGACGGACCCCCAGTACCAGGCCCTCGGCACGGTCACCACCGTCGACGACCCCGAACTGGGCCCGGTCCGTATGCAGAACGTCCTCTTCCGCCTCTCCGCGACCCCCGGCGCGATCCGCTGGGCCGGCCGCCCGCACGGCGCGGACACCGAGGCGGTCCTCACCGAACTGGGCCTGACCCCCGCCGACCTGGCCGCCCTGCGCGCGGAGGGCGCCCTGTGACCTTCCCGCTCACCTGGCTGTACGTCCCCGGCGACCGCCCGCACGTCGTCGCCAAGGCCCTCGCCTGCGGCGCCGACGTCGTCGTGATCGACCTGGAGGACGCGGTCGCCCCCGACCGCAAGGAGTACGCCCGCGCCGCGACCGCCGACCTTCTCTCCGAGGCACAGCCGGTCCCGGTGCACGTCCGGATCAACGCCCTGGACGGCCCACCGGCGTCCGCCGACCTGCAGGCGGTGGCGGCCCTCCCCGGCGTGTCCGGACTCCGCCTCCCGAAGGTGGCCTCACCCGACCGGATCACCACCGTCGCGGAGCACACCACGCGCCCGCTCTACGCCCTCCTGGAGACGGCCCTCGGCATCGAACACGCCTACGCCATCGCCACCGCACACCCCTCCCTCCGCGGCATCTCCCTGGGCGAGGCGGATCTACGGGCCGACCTGGGCGTCCGCGAGGACGCGGGCCTCGACTGGTCCCGCTCCCGCGTGGTCGTCGCCGCACGGGCGGCGGGCCTGGCCCCACCGCCCCAGTCCGTCCATCCCGACACCCGCGACCTGGACGGCCTGGCGGCCTCCTGCGCCCACGGCCGCACCCTCGGCTTCCTGGGCCGCGCCGCCATCCACCCCCGTCAGCTCCCGGTCATCGAACGCGCCTACCTGCCCACGCAGCGGGAGCTCGAGGAGGCGGAGACGATCGTCAAGGCCGCGGCGACCGAACAGGGCGCCCAGGCCCTCCCGGACGGCCGCTTCATCGACGCGGCGGTGGTGGCAGCGGCACACCGCACCCTCGCGCTGGCCCGGCGGGCCTAGCGTCTCTCCCTCGGTCAGCCCGCGGCGCTGACCAGCGGCGCCTGACCGACCGTCACCCGCCGTCCCCCACCCACACACACGACGAGGGCGCCCGGCAGGCCCCGGGCGCCCTCATCTTCGTAGAAACCAGCCGTCAGCTCTTCTTGCCCGCCGCCTCGGACTCGGCTTCGGCTTCGTCCTTCACGTCGTCCTTTTCCTTGCCGTCGCCTTCGGCGTCCTTCTCGGTGTCCGCCTTCGCCGCCTCGGTGTCCGCCTTCGCCGACGAGGACTCGGACTCGTCCTTGGCCGTGTCCTCCGACTCGGCCTCGTCGTCGGTCCCGGTCCCACCGCCGGAGGTCTCCGCGTCCGGCTCCACCACGGCCTCGCGGCCCGGCCGCTTCTTCGCCGACACCACGAGGTACGTCACCGCGAGCAGGAAGACGACCAGCGCGGTCCAGTTGTTCAGCCGCAGGCCCAGGATGTGGTGGGCATCGTCGACACGCATGTACTCGATCCAGAAGCGCCCCGCGCAGTACGCGGCGACGTACAGCGCGAACGCCCGGCCATGGCCCAGCTTGAAGCGGCGGTCGGCCCAGATGACCAGGACGGCGACGCCGAGGCACCACAGCGACTCGTACAGGAACGTCGGGTGGTAGTAGCCCGGGATCCGGCCGTCCGCGGAGGACGTGATGTGCAGGGCCCAGGGGAGGTCGGTCTCCTTGCCGTACAGCTCCTGGTTGAACCAGTTGCCCCAGCGGCCGATCGCCTGGGCGAGGGCGATGCCGGGCGCGACGGCGTCGGCGTAGGCGGGCATCGGGATGCCGCGGCGGCGACAGCCGATCCACGCGCCCAGCGCGCCGAGCGAGATCGCGCCCCAGATACCGAGGCCGCCCTCCCAGATCTTGAAGGCGTCCACCCAGTCGCGGCCCTCGCTGAAGTACAGCTCGTAGTCCGTGATCACGTGGTAGAGGCGGCCACCGATCAGGCCGAAGGGCACAGCCCAGACCGCGATGTCGGCCACCGTGCCGGCCCGCCCGCCCCGGGCGACCCAGCGCCTGTTGCCGAGCCAGACCGCGACGAAGACACCGATGATGATGCAGAACGCGTAGCCGCGCAGCGGAACGGGGCCGAGGTACAGCACTCCGCGCGACGGGCTGGGGATGTAGGCAAGTTCCATGGCAAGGTCGACGCTACCCTGCCGCACCGGGCCCACGGCAGGCAGCCCGGCTACGGCTCCATAACGGGCCGGTGAGAAGAACTCACCCCTGGTCGGCCTCCTCCACCATCTGCTTGAGCTTCGCCGGCGTCATCGTCCGGTCCTGGTAGATGTTCTTGCCGTTGAGCAGCACGGTCGGCGTGCCGGAGAAGCCGCCCTTCTGGAAGGCCTCGTTGGACTTGACGACCCAGCTGTTGTGCGTGCCCTTGTCGACACACGTGAGGAAGGCGGGCGTGTTGAGGCCCTCGACCTTGGTGGACAGGTCGACGAGCTTGCTGTTCTCGGCGAAGGCGTCGTCTCGCTCCGGCGGCTGGTTCTGGAACAGCACGTCGTGGTACTCGGGGAACTTGCCGACGTCCTGGGCGCAGGCGGCGGCGTTGGCCGCGTTGCGCGAACCGGTTCCGCCCATGCCGCCGTCGATGATGGTGGCCAGGTGGTACTCCACCTTCAGCTTCCCGGCGTCGGTCAGTTCGTGGATCGTCGAGCGGTAGGCGTCCTCGAAGGCCTTGCAGGCGGGGCAGCGGAAGTCCTCCCACACCGTGAGCGTGGACTTGGCGCCGTCCTTGCCGACCGGGATCGCCAGGGCGTCCTTGCCCTGCGCGCCGGAGGGCGCGACGACCGGGCCGGAACTGTCGCTGCCGTCGTCCTTGCCCACGTTCGCCGCGACGATGCCGATGACCGCCGCCAGGCCCAGCACGCACACGACACTCGCGGCGACGATCAGCGTCCGGCGCCGCCGCTCCGCGGCCTTCTGCTTCTCACGCTCCACCGCCAGCCGCTCCCTGGCGGTGCGCTTCCCTTCACGATTCTTCTCGCTCACACCCCCAGAACGAACCGGGGAGGCGCAGCGCGCCTCCCCGGCCCCAGGTCCACCCGTTCGAGTGACCGAATTGTCTTCGTTGCCCGAGGCGTTACGCCTGTCCGCGCACGCCCTTCGCCAGCTCACCCGCGAGCGCGCGCACGGCCTCGACGCCGGCCGCGTGGTCCGGGGCGTCCAGCATCCGCTTCACGAAGGCCGAGCCGACGATCACGCCGTCGGCGAAGCCGGCGACCTCGGCGGCCTGCTCCGCGTTGGAGACGCCGAGGCCGACGCAGACGGGCAGGTCGGTGCCGGTGGCCCGGGTGCGCTCGACCAGGTCCTGTGCCTGCGCGCCCACCGACTCACGGGTGCCGGTGACCCCCATCAGCGAGGCCGCGTAGACGAAGCCGCTGCCCGCCTCGGTGATCCGGGCGAGCCGCTCGTCCTTGCTGCTGGGCGCCACGACGAAGACCGTCGCGAGGCCGTGCTTCTCGGCGTGTTCCCTCCACAGCGCCGACTCCTGCACCGGCAGGTCGGGCAGGATCGCCCCGGCCCCGCCCGCCTCCGCGAGCTCGGCGGTGAACCGTTCGACGCCGTAGCGGTCGATGGGATTCCAGTACGTCATGACGAGGATCGGCTTCCCGGTGGCCTCGAACGCCTCCCGGACCGTACGCATGACATCCGCGATCTTGACCCCGCCCCGCAGAGCGATGTCGTCGGCAGTCTGGATGACGGGGCCGTCGAGGACGGGGTCGCTGTGCGGCAGACCCACCTCGACGACGTCCGCGCCGCCGTCGAGGACGGCCTTGATCGCCTCGATCCCGCCGTCCACGGTCGGGAACCCGGCCGGGAGGTAGGCGATGAGCGCGGAGCGTCCCTCGGCCTTGGCGGCGGCGAGGGTGTCCGACAACAGCTGAATGTTCCCGCTCACTTGGCGTCCCCCTCGATCTCGGCGGTGTCGGCGGCGTTGGCCGCGACCTCGGCGTCGGTGTCGTACAGGCCGAAGTAGCGCGCGGCCGTGTCCATGTCCTTGTCGCCGCGGCCGGACAGGTTGACGATGATCAGCCCGTCCTTGCCGAGCTCCTTGCCGACCTCCAGGGCACCGGCCAGCGCGTGGGCGCTCTCGATCGCCGGGATGATGCCCTCGGTGCGCGACAGCAGGCGCAGGGCCTGCATCGCCGCGTCGTCGGTGATGGCGCGGTACTCGCCGCGACCGCTGTCGCGCAGGTAGGAGTGCTCGGGGCCGACGCCCGGGTAGTCCAGACCGGCCGAGATCGAGTACGGCTCGGTGATCTGCCCCTCGTCGTCCTGGAGGACGTAGGACCGGGAGCCGTGCAGGATGCCGGGGTCGCCCGCGGTCAGGGTCGCCGCGTGCTCGCCGGTCTCGACGCCGTGACCCGCCGGCTCGCAGCCGATGAGGCGCACGTCCGTGTCCGGGATGAAGGCGTGGAAGAGGCCGATGGCGTTGGAGCCGCCGCCGACGCAGGCGATGGCGGCGTCGGGCAGCCGGCCCGCGCGCTCCAGGATCTGGCGGCGCGCCTCGACGCCGATGACGCGGTGGAAGTCGCGGACCAGGGCCGGGAAGGGGTGCGGGCCGGCCGCGGTGCCGAAGAGGTAGTGCGTGTGGTCGACGTTGGCGACCCAGTCGCGGAACGCCTCGTTGATCGCGTCCTTCAGCGTGCGGCTGCCGGACTTCACGGCGATGACCTCGGCGCCGAGCATACGCATCCGGGCCACATTGAGGGCCTGGCGTTGGGTGTCGACCTCGCCCATGTAGATGGTGCACTCGAGGCCGAACAGCGCGCAGGCCGTCGCCGTCGCGACGCCGTGCTGGCCGGCGCCGGTCTCGGCGATGACGCGGGTCTTGCCCATGCGCCTGGTGAGCAAGGCCTGGCCGAGCACGTTGTTGATCTTGTGCGAGCCGGTGTGGTTGAGGTCCTCGCGCTTGAGGAACATGCGCACGCCACCGGCGTGTTCGGCGAAGCGCGGCACCTCGGTGAGGGCACTGGGGCGGCCGGTGTAGTTGACGAGCAGGTCGTCGAGCTCGCGGCCGAACTCGGGGTCGTTCTTGGCCTTCTCGAACTCGACGGCGACCTCGTCCACGGCGGCGAGGAGCGCCTCCGGGATGAACTTGCCGCCGAAGGCCCCGAAGTAGCCCTCGGGGCTGGGAACCTGACCCTCCGGGTCGGGGATGAAGAAGTTGCTGGGCATACGGAAACCTCACGGTGAGTGCGTGAAAAAAGACACTGTTCGCCGTGGGGGCGGGGATGTGTTCGTCGACCGCGGGCCGTCAGTGGCTGGTCGCGCCCGCGCGGCGGTGGCCGCACATCGAAGAGAACCCCGCGCCCCTGGAGGCCGGCTGCCATCGCCGTCCGTTCACTTGCCCAGGCTCGTCACCGATGACGTACCGCACCCTGCGGCCGTGCACCCTGCGGGCGGGCGCGCGGCAGCCACGGGGCCGGCAGCCACGCGCCAGGCGGGCGTACCGGTCCGTGGTCGTCACGGGGGTCGTCGGAGTCATCGGACCAAGCCTAGCGGGAGATCAGCCCCGGCCGTGCCGCAATGCGGGGTGCTCGCCCGCCGCCACCAGGTCGGCGACCGCCGTCTTGGGGTCTCGGCCCGTCACCAGGGACTCGCCGACCAGGACCGCGTCGGCCCCGGCGTTGGCGTAGGCGATGAGGTCGTGCGGGCCGCGGATGCCGGACTCGGCGACCTTGACGATGCCCTCGGGGATCTCGGGGGCGACCCGCTCGAAGGTGCCCCGGTCGACCTCCAGGGTCTTCAGGTTGCGCGCGTTGACGCCGATCACCTTGGCGCCCGCGTCCACCGCGCGCTCGACCTCGTCCTCGTCGTGCACCTCGACGAGCGGGGTGAGACCGATGGAGACGGCACGTTCGATCAGCGACTCCAGGGCCGGCTGGTCGAGGGCGGCCACGATCAGCAGCGCGAGGTCGGCGCCGTACGCGCGGGCCTCCCACAGCTGGTACGAGGTGACGATGAAGTCCTTGCGCAGGACGGGGATGTCCACGCGCGCGCGGACCGCCTCGAGGTCGGCGAGCGAGCCGCCGAAGCGGCGCTGTTCGGTGAGGACGGAGATGACGGCGGCGCCGCCCGCCTCGTAGTCCGCGGCCAGACCGGCCGGGTCGGCGATCGCGGCGAGCGCGCCCTTGGACGGGCTGGACCGCTTGACCTCGCAGATCACCTTGACGCCCTCGCCGCGCAGGGCCGCCACACCGTCCTTGGCGGCAGGGGCCTTCGCCGCGCGCTCCTTGAGCTCGTCGAGGCTGACGCGCGCCTGCCGCTCCGCGAGGTCGGCACGGACTCCGTCGATGATCTCGTCGAGCACACTCACGCGAGCGGCCCCCTTCCAGACGGTTGACAGTTCCAGAGACCAGTGGAAACCGATGGTCACTGCGATGGTATCCGGAGGAGGGCGAAGGCCTCGCATCCGGTGGAGGCCGGTCCCACTACCTGGACGTTCGTCCGCCGATCAAGGATGCAGCCAGCCACCGAACGGCAGGTTCCGGACAACCGTGAAGACCAGCAGCAAGGCGCCCAGGGTCCGCAGGTGCACCGGCCGCGGGTCGAGACGCAGCGGGCGTCCGCGGGCCGCGCGGACCACCCAGACGGTCCACAGCACCGCGAAGCCCAGGTAGGCGAGCACGGCCATCGCGTTGGCGTGCAGGGCGGTCGTGAGGTCCCCGTGCACGAAGGCGTGCGCGCTGCGCAGGCCGCCGCAGCCGGGGCAGTACAGGCCCGTGTACTGCAGGAGCGGGCAGGCCGGGTAGTGGCCGGGTTCGTTGGGGTCGACGGCCCCGACGTACGCGAAGGCCCCGGCGACGGCCGCGAGGATCCCGGCGGGCACGGCCAGCCGTCCCGCCACGGTCCCCCGGGAGGGCGGTGTCACGCTCTGGCTGTCGGGGTGCACGCCTCGCATTGTGCCCTGCGGAGGGCTCCACGCGCGCGGGAGGGGCGGCCGGTCGCTCACCGGCCGCCCCTCACCACGTCGTGCGCAGGCTCAGCTCTCCGCGTGCGCCGGCTCGCGCGTGGCCGCGATCTGGTGCACCGGGTGGGCGTCCTTGGGCTGGCCCAGGCCCATGGAGCGCATGACCATGCCGACGACACCGCCGAGGAGCACGATCGCCATGCCCGCCCAGAAGCCGAGCGGCTCGGCCATCACCATGAACGCGCCCGCGACGCAGAAACCGATGAAGGCGATGGTGACACCGGTCCAGGCGGCCGGGGTGTGTCCGTGGCTGCTGCCCGCCATGAGTTGCTCCTCGTTGCTGTCTACGTGTCGTACATGCTGTACATGCCGTACGTCTGGTCCGAGCCGGACGCTCGCCCCCCATTGTCCCGTACGCGCGCGTGCACGGGACGCGGGGGTCGTTTCCGGCGGAGTCTGTTTCACCACATCGGGAACCGGACTCGGCAGCCGTGACCGAGAACCCTGATCGGGAACCGGGCCGGCATCCAGTGCGGGACCGTCAGGCCGGATCCGTGCCCGTCGGGTCCTCGCCCCGGTCCAGAGCCTTCCAGATCTCCTCGGGCCGGTCGGGGTCGACGGGCTGGGCCCTGCGCCGGGGGCGGGGGGCGCCGCTCCGTTCGTACCGGCCCGACATGGCGGGCCACATGCGGCCGTAGCGCAGGGCGAGCAGGCCGGCCAGGAGGATCAGGGCGCCGCCCGCGGCCGCGGCGTAGGGCCAGGCGGTGTGGGTGAGCGAGGCGACGGTGGCGGAGGTGTCGCCGGAGGCCTGGGCGGCCTTCTCGTCGAGCGCGGAGCTGTCGGAGGCGCCGAACAGGGCCGCGGTGACGATGCCGACGCCCGTGAGCGCGAGGAGGGCGGAGACGGCGAGGCGGCCCGCCCTGCGGACGGCGAAGACGGCGACGAGTGCGGCGAGGCCCACTATGGCGAGCGCCGCGGGGACGCCGGTGACGTCGCTGCCCCTGGCGGTCAGGGGGAAGGCGCCGCCGGCCACCGTCGCCGTGCCCTCCGACCAGCGCTGCCGGGTCGAGAGCAGGGCCACGGCCGCGCCCAGCGCACCGCACAGCAGGGCGAGGGCGAGGCTCCGGCGGCCGGACCGGGCGGAGGCGGCGGCATCGGAACGGGAATGAGGTACAGCAGTCACGTAGTCCACTATCGCCTGAACCCCGGGCGAACCGTCACCCGGGGTTCCGTGAGAAGCGCCCTATTTCGCGCAGGGGCTGCCCTACTTGCCCAGCCGGTTGGCCGTGTGCACCGCGCGCAGCACGGCCGCCGCCTTGTTGCGGCACTCCTGGTCCTCGGCGACCGGGTCGGAGTCGGCGACGATGCCCGCGCCGGCCTGGACGTAGGCGGTGCCGTCGCGCAGCAGGGCCGTGCGGATGGCGATGGCGGTGTCGGAGTCGCCGGCGAAGTCGAGGTAGCCGACGCAGCCGCCGTACAGGCCGCGGCGGGAGGGTTCCAGCTCGTCGATGATCTGCATGGCGCGGGGCTTGGGGGCGCCGGAGAGGGTGCCCGCGGGGAAGCAGGCGGTGAGGACGTCGAAGGCGGTGCGGCCCTGGGCGACCCGGCCCGTCACCGTCGAGACGATGTGCATGACGTGCGAGTACCGCTCGATGGACATGAAGTCGACGACCTCGACCGAGCCGGGCTCGCAGACCCGCCCCAGGTCGTTGCGGCCGAGGTCGACGAGCATGAGGTGCTCGGCGCGCTCCTTGGGGTCGGCGAGCAGCTCGTCGGCGAGGGCCTGGTCCTCCTGGGGGGTCGCCCCGCGGTGCCGGGTGCCGGCGATGGGGTGGACCATGGCCTGCCCGTCCTCGACCTTGACGAGCGCCTCGGGGCTGGAGCCGACCGCGTCGAAGCCGTCGAAGCGGAACAGGTACATGTAGGGGGACGGGTTCGTGGCCCTGAGGACCCGGTAGACGTCCAACGCGCTCGCCGTGCAGGGCGTTTCGAAGCGCTGGGAGGGGACGACCTGGAAGGCCTCGCCGGCGCGGATGCGCTCCTTGACGTCCTCGACGGCCTCCTGGAAGTCGGGGCCGCCCCAGAGGGCCGTGTACGCGGGGAGTTCCGAGGGGGGCAGGACGGCGGGCGGCTGGGCGACCGCGCGGGACAGGTCCGCCTCCATGGCGTCGAGGCGGGCGACCGCGTCCGCGTACGCCTCGTCGACGCCCGTGTCGAGGTCGTTGTGGTTGATCGCGTTGGCGATCAGCAGGACGGAACCCTCCCAGTGGTCCATGACCGCGAGGTCGCTGGTGAGGAGCATGGTCAGCTCGGGCAGTCGGAGGTCGTCGCGCTCGCCGGGGCCGATCTTCTCCAGGCGGCGGACGATGTCGTAGCCGAGGTAGCCGACCATGCCGCCGGTGAAGGGCGGCAGGCCCTCCTGGTGCGGGGTGTGGAGGGCCTCGATGGTGGCGCGCAGGGCGGCGAGGGGGTCGCCGTCGACGGGGACGCCGACGGGCGGGGTGCCGAGCCAGTGGGCCTGGCCGTCGCGCGCGGTGAGGGTGGCGGCGCTGCGGACGCCCACGAAAGAGTAACGGGACCACGAACGACCGTTCTCCGCGGACTCCAGCAGGAAGGTGCCGGGGCGCTCGGCGGCGAGCTTGCGGTAGAGCGCGACCGGGGTGTCGCCGTCGGCGAGGAGCTTGCGGGTGACCGGGATGACTCGGCGGTCGGTGGCCAGCTTGCGGAACGTCTCGAGGTCCATGGCGGCTGACCTTACTGATCCACTGCCGGTACGCCGGAATCGGCGCCCCCGGCGTCCTTGAGGAGCACGTCGGCGTCGAAGCAGGTGCGCGCGCCGGTGTGGCAGGCGGCGCCGACCTGATCGACCTTGACCAGCACGGTGTCGGCGTCGCAGTCGAGGGCGACGGACTTGACCCACTGGAAGTGCCCGGAGGTGTCGCCCTTGACCCAGTACTCACGGCGGCTGCGCGACCAGTAGGTGCAGCGGCCGGTCGTCAGGGTGCGGTGCAGCGCCTCGTCGTCCATCCAGCCGAGCATGAGCACCTCACCGGTGTCGTACTGCTGGGCGATGGCGGGGACGAGCCCGTCGGGGCTGCGCTTGAGGCGCGCGGCGATCTCCGGGTCGAGGCTGCTGGGCAGGGGCGTGCTGGTCATGCGGCCATTGTGCCGCGCGGGACCGACAGAGCCGGGCCGGTGTCCACTGTCCGGACCTGCTACGCGGTCGTAGGCTGACTGTATGTCGACTTTCGCCAAGCGTGAACGGCTCCTTCTCGCCGAGCTCTTGGAAACCGCGGGTCCGGACGCGCCGACCCTCTGCGAGGGCTGGCAGACCCGCGACCTGGCCGCACATGTGGTGGTGCGCGAGCGTCGGCCCGACGCCGCCGGGGGTCTCCTCATCAAGCAGCTCGCGTCCCGCCTGGACAAGGCGATGGAGGAGTTCGCCGCCAAGCCGTACGAGGAGCTGATCCAGCTGATCCGTACCGGCCCGCCCCGCTTCTCGCCCTTCCAGCTGAAGCAGATCGACGAGGCGTCGAACACGATCGAGTTCTACGTCCACGGCGAGGACGTCCGGCGCGCCCAGCCCGACTGGACGGCCCGCGAGCTCGACCCGGTCTTCCAGGACGCCCTCTGGTCGCGCCTGGAGCGCACCGCCCGGCTGATGGGCCGCGGTACGCCGACCGGTCTGGTGCTGCGCCGCCCGGACGGCCGTACGGCGGTCGCCAACCGCGGCACCCCGGTCGTCACGGCCACCGGCGAGCCCTCGGAGCTGTTGCTGTTCCTGTACGGCCGGCAGAGCGCCGCCAGGGTGGACCTGGCCGGCGACGAGGACGCGATCACGAAGCTGCACGGCGGCAAGCAGCTCGGGATCTGAGAGGGGGACTCATGATCAAGGTCGCCATGACGAGCGTGTACGTCGACGACGTCGCCAAGGCCCATGCCTTCTACACCGAGGTGCTGGGTTTCGAGACCCGCATCCACATGGATCTCGGCGGCGGCACGCTGTTCGTCACCGTGGGCGCGTCCGAAGGGGCCCAGCCGGACCTCCAGTTGCTGCTGGAGCCCGGCCAGGGCCCGATCGCGGAGCCGTACCGCACGGCTCTGCGGGAGGCGGGGCTGCCCTGCATCGTCTTCTCGGTCGACGACATCCAGGCCGAGTACGAGCGGCTGCGGGGCCTCGGCGTGCGGTTCACGCAGGAGCCGCAGGAGCAGGGGTTGGTGATCACGGCCGTCCTCGACGACACGGTCGGCAACCTGGTGCAGCTGGCGCAGTCGAAGGACTAGGACCTGCCCGGCGGATCAGGCCGCGGGAAAGCGGATCAGGCCGCAGGGAAGCGACGGCACCTCATGAGCCCAGGTGAGCGGGAGCGATGGGGGTGGCCCCGCGCATGGGCCCCTCCCGCGGGCGAAGCCGGGAGGGGGGACGGCGTGTCAGGCCCCGTGTCGCGGCGTGATCCGCCGGACAGATCCTGGGTCATCGGGGCAGTTCCGCGCGGCGCAGTGCCCGTGAGCCCAGGGTGACCGCGCCGCTCAGGGCGCACACCGTGGCGCAGGCCGTGAAGACCGGGACGGTGCCCCAGGCCTCGACCGCCCAGCCGACCGCCGGGAAGGTGAGCGGTGCGACGCCGAAGCTGACCAGGGTGGAGACGGAGGTGACGCGGCCGACGTAGGCGCTGCCCGCGTGGCTCTGGAGGAGCGCTCCGGCCAGGGCGCCGGAGAGGCCGGCCAGCAGTCCGAGGAGCAGGGCCACCCCGGCCGCTCCGGCGAGGGAGGGCACGCGCGCGAGGGCGGCGATCGCCAGGGCGCTCGCGACGGCGGTCACGGCCATCACCCGTCCGGCGTACGGCACCCGCCCGCGCCAGGCGAGCAGCAGCGAGGCCGCTCCGGCGCCGGCGCCGAATCCGGCGAGGACCAGGCCCATGCCGGAGGAGCCCCAGCCGCGTTCCTCGGCGAGCAGGGTCAGGCCGAGGTTCATCGGGCCGACGAAGCCGAGGTCGCCGAGGGCGATGGCCAACGTCAGCGGGCGCAGGACGGGATCCCGCCGGATGTGCCGCAGCCCGTCGCCCAGTTCGGCCAGGACACCGCGCCGGGCCTTCGTGTCGTCCGGAGCCGGCTCACTCACCCGCACGGTCAGCAGCATCGGCAGCGACACGCCGATCAGCAGCGCGGCGAGCCCGAACGCGCCGGCGGTGCCGCCGAGAGCCACGCCCAGACCGCCCAGGGGTCCGCCCAGGACATTGGCGAGCCGGACGGCCAGGCCCCGCAGGCCCTGCACGCGCGCGAGTTGGCCGCGGTCGGTGAGCCGGGCGGGCAGGGCACCGGCGGCGGGCAGGAAGACGGCGTCGACGACCCCGAAGAGGACGGCCACCGCGCCCAGGGCCCAGAGTCCCGGCTGGGCCACCAGGAGGAGGACGGCCGCCGTGAGCACCAGGAGACAGCGCACTCCCGTGCTGCCGATGACGACCCGGCGTGGCCCGCAGCGATCGGCGACCACTCCCCCGCCGAGCATGAGCACCGCGCGCGGGACGGCGCTGACGGCCGTGACGATCCCGGCCTGCGCGGGGGTGCCGGCCTGGACGGCGGCCCAGGACAGGGCCAGGTAGTAGACGTTGTCACCGATCGCGGACGAGGTGTAGCCGCCGAGCCAGCGCAGGACGTTGCCGTCCCGGTGGGCGGGGCGCTCGCCGGCCGGGGCGGGCGGTAACAGGGTCGACGTCATCGCGGTGCCTCTCAGATCCGGAACGGGAACGCGTACGTGTGCACCGCGACGTTCTCGCGGCCTTCGGTGTCGCCGCCGGCCTGGGCGGCCGAGCCCTGCTCCTCGTAGCGGCGGATCAGGGCGAGCATCTCCTTGTTGAGCTCGACGAGTTCGGCCGGTGTGAGGCGCAGGGTCGCCTCGGAGGACTCGGCGGCGGTGTTCCACGCCTCGCCCCAGTGGGTGCGCTCATCGAGGAAGCGGCGGTACATGTCGGCGCGCTGCTCGAAGAAGAGACGGCTGGCAGCCGTGTGCGCGGCGGCCTTCTCGGGGGCGTCGCGGAAGTCCTCGTCATGGATGCTGACGCCGTCGGAGGAGGGCTGCCACCAGCGCTCACGGCCGTCCGCGCGCTGCGGTTCGGCCTCCTCGACCAGTCCGTGCTCGGCGAGCTTGCGCAGGTGGTAGCTGACCAGTGAGACGGCCTCGTCGACCTGCTCGGCGAGCTGGGAGGCGGTGGCGACCCGGGCGATGGTCAGGGCCCGGTACAGCTTCATCCGCAGGGGGTGGGCGAGGGCCTTGAGCGTGCCCAGGTCCGTGATCCGGCGGTCTCTCTCCTTGCCTGTCATGCCCCCACCGTAGATACGAAAGAAAAGTTGCGCAATATTTTTTGCGCAACTTTCCTTTCGTATCTACCCGTGAGTAAGCCCCGGTCACCAGGTGACCGGGGCTTACCTCAGCGCTGGGGCGTCACCGGACCGGGTGACCCGCCTCCCGCAGTGCCTGCTTCACCTCGCCGATCCGCAGATCCCCGAAGTGGAAGACGGAGGCGGCCAGGACGGCGTCCGCGCCCGCCTCGATCGCCGGCGGGAAGTCCGCGAGCCTGCCGGCGCCGCCGGAGGCGATCACCGGGACCGTCACGTGCTTGCGCACGGCGCTGATCATCTCCAGGTCGTAGCCGTCCTTCGTGCCGTCCGCGTCCATGGAGTTCAGCAGGATCTCGCCCGCGCCCAGCTCGGCCGCCCGGTGTGCCCACTCGACGGCGTCGATGCCGGTGCCCTTGCGGCCGCCGTGGGTCGTCACCTCGAAGCTCCCGGACGCAGTCCGCCGGGCGTCCACCGACAGCACCAGCACCTGGCTGCCGAAACGCTCCGCGATCTCCTTGATCAGCTCGGGGCGGGCGATGGCCGCCGTGTTGACGCCCACCTTGTCGGCACCGGCCCGCAGCAGCTTGTCCACGTCCTCCGGCGTGCGCACCCCGCCGCCGACGGTCAGCGGGATGAACACCTGCTCGGCGGTGCGGCGCACCACGTCGTACGTGGTCTCGCGGTTGCCCGAGGAGGCGGTGATGTCCAGGAACGTCAGCTCGTCGGCGCCCTCGGCGTCATAGACCTTGGCCATCTCGACGGGATCGCCCGCGTCACGCAGGTTCTGGAAGTTGACTCCCTTGACGACCCGGCCGTTGTCCACGTCCAGGCAGGGGATGACTCGGACCGCCAGGGTCATGAATTCACGGCTCCTCTGAATGCTTCCAGTTCCACTTCGACCAGGATGCGCGGGTCGACGAAGCCCTCCACGATCAGCAGGGTCGAGATCGGGCGCACGGCGTCGAACAGCTCGTTGTGGGCCCGGCCCACGGCGTCCACGTCCCGCGCGTGGCTCAGGTACATCCGCGTACGGATCACGGATTCGACGCCGAGCCCGAACTCGCTGATCGCCTCGAGCGCGCTGGTGAAGGCCACCTTGGCCTGCTCGTACGGGTCGCCCTCCCCGTACAGCACCCTGCCCTTGAAGGCGGTCGTGCCCCCCACCAGCACACGGTCGCCCGCCGCCACGGCGCGCGCGAAACCGAAACTCTCTTCCCAGGGACTTCCGCTCTGCACGCGCCGTACGGCTTCGGACGTCATGACGACACAGCCTCCAGGGCCTCTTCGAGGGTGAACGCCTTCGCGTACAGCGCCTTCCCGACGATGGAGCCCTCGACACCGAGGGGCACCAGCTCGGCGATGGCGCGCAGGTCGTCGAGGGACGACACGCCACCGGAGGCCACGACCGGGCGATCGGTCGCCGCGCAGACGTTCTTCAGCAGTTCCAGGTTGGGGCCCTGGAGGGTGCCGTCCTTGGCGATGTCGGTGACGACGTACCGCGCGCAGCCCTCCTTGTTGAGCCGCTCCAGCGTCTCGTAGAGGTCGCCGCCGTCGCGGGTCCAGCCGCGGCCGCGCAGGGTCGTGCCCCGGACGTCGAGGCCGACGGCGATCTTGTCGCCGTGCTCGGCGATGACCTTGGCGACCCACTCCGGGGTCTCCAGGGCGGCCGTGCCGAGGTTGACCCGGGTGCAGCCGGTGGCCAGGGCGGCGGCGAGGGAGGCGTCGTCGCGGATGCCGCCGGACAGCTCCACCTTGATGTCCATCGCCCGGGTCACCTCGGCGATCAGCTCACGGTTGTCGCCGGTGCCGAACGCCGCGTCCAGGTCGACCAGGTGCAGCCACTCGGCGCCCGCCCGCTGCCAGGCGAGGGCGGCCTCCAGGGGGGAGCCGTAGGAGGTCTCGGTGCCGGACTCGCCGTGCACGAGGCGGACGGCCTGGCCGTCGCGGACGTCGACGGCGGGGAGGAGTTCGAGCTTGCTCACAGGGTTCCGATCCAGTTGGTGAGGAGCTGGGCTCCGGCGTCGCCGGACTTCTCGGGGTGGAACTGCGTGGCCCACAGGGCGCCGTTCTCCACGGCGGCCACGAACGGCTTGCCGTGCGTCGACCAGGTCACCTTGGGGGCGTGCAGGGTCGGGTTGTGCGTCTCCAGGGACCAGTCGTGGACGGCGTAGGAGTGCACGAAGTAGAAGCGCGCGTCCGCGTCCAGGCCGGCGAACAGCTCGGAGTCGGCCGGGGCGTCCACGGTGTTCCACCCCATGTGGGGGACGATCGCGGCCTGGAGCGGCTCGACCGCGCCGGGCCACTCGTCGAGGCCCTCGGTCTCCACGCCGTGCTCGATACCGCGCGCGAACAGGATCTGCATGCCGACGCAGATGCCCATCACCGGGCGCCCACCGGACAGCCGCCGGTCGATGATCCAGTCCCCGCGCGCCTCCCGCAGGCCCTTCATGCAGGCAGCGAAGGCGCCCACGCCCGGCACCAGCAGGCCGTCCGCGTTCATCGCCTTGTCGAAGTCACGGGTGATCTCGACGTCGGCCCCGGTGCGCGCGAGGGCACGCTCGGCGGAACGGACGTTGCCGAAGCCGTAGTCGAAGACGACGACCCTCTTGGGGGCGCTCAATTCCACACCTCCAGCCGCAGGACGCCCGCGACGAGACACATCGCGGCGCCGATGGACAGCAGCACGATCAGGCTCTTCGGCATCTGCTGCTTGACGAAGGAGTAGATGCCGCCGACCAGGAAGAGGCCGACGACGATCAGGATGGTGGAGAGTCCGGTCATGGCGTTACAGCGCGCCCTTCGTGGAGGGGAGGATGCCCGCCGCGCGCGGGTCGCGCTCGGACGCGTACCGCAGGGCCCTGGCCAGCGCCTTGAACTGGCACTCCACGATGTGGTGCGCGTTGCGCCCGTAGGGCACGTGCACGTGCAGCGCGATCTGAGCCTGGGCGACGAAGGACTCCAGGATGTGCCGGGTCATCGTGGTGTCGTACTCGCCGATCATCGGCGCCATCTTCTCGGGCTCGGTGTGCACGAGGTACGGGCGGCCGGACAGATCGACGGTGACCTGGGCCAGGGACTCGTCCAGCGGGACCGTGCAGTTGCCGAAGCGGTAGATCCCCACCTTGTCGCCGAGGGCCTGCTTGAAGGCGGCGCCCAGCGCGAGGGCGGTGTCCTCGATGGTGTGGTGGGAGTCGATGTGCAGGTCGCCGTCGGTCTTCACGGTCAGGTCGAACAGACCGTGCCGGCCGAGCTGGTCGAGCATGTGGTCGTAGAAGCCGACGCCGGTCGCGATGTCGGTCTTCCCCGTGCCGTCGAGGTCGATCTCGACCAGGACGGAGGTCTCCTTGGTCGTACGCTGCACGCGTCCCACGCGGTTCATGAACCCTGCTCCTTCTTGATGTCACGGACCGCGTCGAGGAACGCGTCGTTCTCTTCGGGTGTACCGGCGGTGACCCGCAGCCACCCCGGAACGCCGTTGTCCCGCACCAGGACGCCCCGGTCGAGGATCTGCTGCCAGACCGCGTGGGCGTCGTCGAACCGCCCGAACTGCACGAAGTTGGCGTCCGAGGCCGTCACCTCGTAGCCGAGCGCCAGCAGTTCGCTCACCAGCCGGTCGCGCTCCGTCTTCAGCTGCTCGACGTACTTCAGCAGCGTGTCGGTGTGCTCCAGCGCGGCCAGGGCGGTCGCCTGCGTGACGGCCGACAGGTGGTACGGCAGCCGGACGAGCTGGACGGCGTCCACCACCGCCGGGTGCGCGGCGAGGTAGCCGAGGCGCAGCCCGGCCGCGCCGAAGGCCTTCGACATCGTCCGCGAGACGACGAGATTCGGCCTTCCTTCGAGCAGCGGCAGCAGCGAGTCGCCGTGGCTGAACTCGATGTACGCCTCGTCGACGATCACCATCGACGGCTTGGCGGCCTGCGCGGCCTCGTACAGCGCGAGGACCGTCTCGGCCGGGACGGCGGTGCCGGTGGGGTTGTTGGGGGTGGTGACGAAGACGACGTCGGGCCGGTTCTCCGCGATCGCCTTCTCGGCCGCCGCCAGGTCGATGGTGAAGTCCTCGTGGCGCGGCCCGGAGATCCATCCCGTGCCCGTGCCGCGCGCGATGAGCCCGTGCATCGAGTACGACGGCTCGAAGCCGATCGCCGTACGGCCCGGCCCGCCGAAGGTCTGCAGCAGTTGCTGGATGACCTCGTTGGAGCCGTTCGCCGCCCACACGTTGGCCAGGCCGACCTCGTGACCGGAGGTGTCCGTCAGGTACTCGGCGAGCCGGGTGCGCAGCTCCACGGCGTCCCGGTCCGGGTAGCGGTTGAGGTCGCGGGCCGCCTCGCGCACCCGCTCGGCGATCCGCTCGACCAGCGGCTCGGGCAGCGGGTAGGGGTTCTCGTTGGTGTTCAGCCGTACGGGGACGTCCAACTGGGGCGCGCCGTAAGGGGACTTGCCGCGCAGCTCGTCCCGTACGGGGAGATCGTCGATTCCGAAGCTCACTTGCTCGTCGGTACCTTCCACCCGAACCTTGCCTTGATCGCCGCGCCGTGCGCGGGCAGGTCCTCCGCCTCCGCCAGCGTCACCACGTGGTGCGCGACCTCGGCCAGCGCGTCCCGCGTGTAGTCGACGATGTGGATGCCGCGCAGGAAGGACTGGACGGACAGACCGGAGGAGTGGCAGGCGCAGCCGCCGGTGGGCAGGACGTGGTTGGACCCGGCCGCGTAGTCGCCGAGGGAGACCGGGGCCCACGGCCCGATGAAGATCGCGCCCGCGTTGCGCACACGGTCGGCCACGGCGGCCGCGTCCGCCGTCTGGATCTCCAGGTGCTCGGCGCCGTAGGCGTCGACCACCCTGAGGCCCTCGTCGATGCCGTCGACGAGGACGATCGCGGACTGCTTGCCCCCCAGCGCCGGGACGATCCGGTCCTCGATGTGCTTGGTGGCCGCGACCTGTGGCTCCAGCTCCTTCTCGACCGCGTCCGCGAGCTCCACGGAGTCGGTGACCAGGACGGCGGCCGCCAGCGGGTCGTGCTCGGCCTGGCTGATCAGGTCGGAGGCGACGTGCACCGGGTCGGCGGTGGCGTCGGCCAGGACCGCGATCTCGGTCGGGCCGGCCTCGGCGTCGATGCCGATCTTGCCGGTGAAGTAGCGCTTGGCGGCGGCGACCCAGATGTTGCCGGGGCCGGTGACCATGTTGGCGGGCGCGCAGGACTCGGTGCCGTACGCGAACATCGCGACCGCGGTGGCGCCCCCGGCCGCGTACACCTCCTCCACGCCGAGCAGCGCGCAGGCGGCGAGGATCGTCGGGTGCGGCAGACCTCCGAACTCGGCCTGCGCCGGGGAGGCGAGCGCGACGGACTCGACGCCGGCCTCCTGCGCGGGCACGACGTTCATGACGACGGAAGACGGGTAGACCGAGCGGCCCCCGGGCGCGTACAGCCCGACCCGCTCGACCGGAACCCACTTCTCGGTCACGGAACCGCCGGGCACGACCTGCGTCGTGTGGGTCGTACGGCGCTGTTCGCGGTGGACGAGACGGGCGCGGCGGATGGACTCCTCCAGGGCCGCGCGCACGGCCGGGTCGAGCTCCTCGAGCGCCTTGGCGAGGGCCTCGGCCGGGACCCGCACCTGGTCGAGCCGGACGCCGTCGAACCTCTCGGCGAAGTCGATCAGCGCCGCGTCGCCCCGATGATGCACGGCTTCGCAGATCGGACGCACCTTCTCCAGGGCGGCCTGAACGTCGAAGTCGGCTCGGGGCAGCAGGTCGCGCAGGGCGGGGCCCTCGGGAAGGGCGTCGCCGCGCAGATCGATTCGGGAGATCACGTGGTCAATTCTCTCAGACCGGCATCGGAGGTCGTCGGCACGTATCAATGGCTGATACAGAACGTGGCGGGATCCGGAAGATCGCCCTCACGAATAGCGTTCGGGGCGTCACTCAGCGGGCATGAACGGTTGTGCGGGACACCTGGGTTTGAGGAGGAACGAGCAGCGTGACGGAGGGGACCGGCATCGACGCCGGGGACCTGCCGGAGGACCTGACCGCCGCCGAGGCCGGCATGTGGCAGGCCTTCCGCAACGGCACCGTGTACGACCTCAGCAGCGGGGACACGGTCGTCGACGACCCGCACGGCGGGCATCCGTGGGGCGAGGCGCGGACGGTACGGGCCCGGATCGTGGCCTGGCTGCTGCTGGACGGCCCGCCCGCGCTCGCCGGCCGGGTGTCCTCCCTCAAGCTGGTCGGCGTGCAGATCAGCGGCACGCTCGACCTCGCGGGCGGCACGGTGGTGCCGTACCTGGAGCTGAAGCGCTGCCGGTTCGAGCGGGACGTGCTGCTGCCGGAGGCGCGGGTGACGACTTTGCGCATGGTGGACTGCTCGGTGCCGCGGCTGGAGGCCGCCCGGCTGCAGACGGAGGGCGATCTGCATCTGCCCCGCTGCCGCTTCCACAACGGCGTCCGGCTCACCGACGCGCACATCGGCACGGACCTGCTGCTCAACATGGCGGTCGTCTACCGCGACCGCACCGGCCGCTCGGTCTCCGCCGACGGCCTGACCGTCGGCCAGGACCTCCAGGCGGAGCTGCTCGAGTCGCACGGCGAGCTGCGGCTGCGCAGCGCCAAGATCGGCGTGTCGCTGAGCCTGCGCGGGGCCCGGCTGGCCAACCCGTACACCCGGTTCGCGCTCAACGCGCCCCAGCTGACGGTGGAGCGCTCCCTGTACCTGACCCCGGCCGGTGTCGGGGGCCAGGCGCCGTACGGCACGACGCCCGCGCGCGGGACACGCGTCCAGCGCTTCGAGTGCCGGGGCGGGGTGCGGCTGGACGACGGGCGGTTCGGGGACGCCGTCGACCTGGAGCGGGCCCGGTTCGTCCTCACCGACGAGCAGGAGCTGTCGCTGCGCCGGGTGCAGACGCCCGAGCTGCGCTTCCTCGGAGAGCAGCCGCAGCGCGGCAAGGTGGTCCTGTCGGGGGCGCGGGTGGTCAACCTGGTGGACCGCGCGAGCGCCTGGCCGGGCCCCGGCAATCTGCACATGGGCGGCTTCACGTACGAGAATCTGGTCCCGCAGGGCCCGTTCCCCCTGGCGGAGCGGCTGGACTGGGTGGCCGCCGCGACCGCCGAGTACAACCCGGAGCCGTACGAGCGGCTGGCGGCCGTGCTGCGGGCGGGCGGGGAGGACGAGGACGCCCGCGAGGTGCTGCTCGCCAAGCAGCGGCGCCGCCGCGAGACCCTGCCGCCGGCCGGGAAGCTCTGGGGGTACGCGCAGGACTGGACGGTCGCCTACGGGTACCGGCCGGGCCGGGCCGCGGTGTGGATGGCGGTGCTGTGGGCGGCGAGTTCCCTGGCCTTCGCGCGCGCCGACCATCCGCCCGTCAACCGTGAGGGGCATCCGCCCTGGAACCCGGCGCTGTACGCCCTCGACCTGCTGCTTCCCGTGATCGACCTGGGCCAGGCCGGCCAGTGGCGGCTGCACGGCGGCTGGCAGTGGCTGCAGGCGGCGATGATTTTGCTGGGCTGGATCCTGGCGACGACGGTGGCGGCCGGGACGACGCGGTTGCTGCGGCGAAACTGACACCGGACCGGCCGGGTGAGCGAAGGGCTGTTCGACCCGTCGCCAGGTGAGGAGCAGCCACGTTTTACCTGTCCTTGACCCGGCGGCGTACAACTTTCCTCAGGTTTGCCTTACCCCCTGGCGCATGGCCGACCGGCGGCTTTTCAATGGCAAAACCATGGCTCTGCTGCCCCCCTTCATCCGTGCCTCCCGGACGGCCACGTCCTGGCGGGCGCGGAACGCCGCCCCCCACCCCGTCGCAGGGCTCCCGGCCGACGACGAGGTGCTCCTCGACGTGCCCGACGACCGCCTCGGACCCGCGCTGGTCGCGGCCGGGCGGGGCGCGTACCAAGCCGCCGCAGCGCTGCTGGCCGGCACCCGCGAGCGAGCCGAGTGGGAGTACCGCGACCGGTACGTGACGCGGCTGGCGTCCTTCGCGGGCTCGCGCCCGGAGTGGTTCGAGGAGTGGCGCGCCGCCGCCCCGCGCGACCCGGGCGTGCTGCTGGTCGCCGCCCAGCTCGCCGTGGACCGCGCCTGGCAGTCGCCCGCCCGGGCCGAGCTGCTGCGCGAGGTCAGCCCGTTGATCACGGCGGCCGCGCAGAGCGACGTGCGCGACCCGGTGCCGTGGCGGATCGCCCTGGACCACGCGCGCGGGGCGGGCGCCGGGCACAAGTACTTCGAGGAGCTGTGGGCGGCCGCGGTCCGCCGCGCCCCGCACCACTACGGCTGCCATGTGGCCGCCAAGCGCTACCTGGCCGAGTCGTGGCACGGCTCCCACCGCGAGTGCTTCGACTTCGCCGACCGCGCCGCGCAGGACGCTCCGGCGGGCTCCCTGGTGCAGGCGCTGCCGGTGCGGGCGGCCTTCGCCTACCTCACCGACGGCTGCGGACCCGAGGTGCCCCGCGAGCGCCTCGAGGCCGCCGCCGACCGGGCCTGCGCCCTCTCCGCCCGCTTCCCCGGCTCCGACCCGTGGCCCGCCGAGATCCGCAACCTGCTGACGTACGTCCTGGTCCGCCTCGGCCGCCGCGAGGAAGCCCTCGTCCAGCTGCGCCTGATCGGCCCGTACGCCACCTCCTTCCCCTGGGGCCGGCTGTCGGACGACCCGCTCGGGCACTTCCTGGCCGTGCGTGACGCCGTGCTCTCGGGACTGCCCGGACAGCCCCCGTCGCGTCCGGGGAACGGGCACGGGGAACACGCGTACCCCGGGGACCACTAGGCTTCTGCGTCGTGACCATCGTCCGGCTGCCGCTCTTCCCCCTGAACTCGGTGCTGTTCCCGGGGCTGGTGCTCCCGCTCAACGTCTTCGAGGAGCGCTATCGCGCCCTCATGCGCGATCTGCTGAAGACCCCCGAGGAGGAACCGCGCCGGTTCGCCGTCGTGGCGATCCGCGACGGCCACGAGGTGGCGCCCAGCGCACCCGGCATGCCCGACCCGACGGCACTGCCCGAGCGGGGTCCGGCGGCCGGCTTCGGCGACGACCCGGTCAAGGCGTTCCACGGGGTCGGGTGTGTCGCCGACGCGGCGACGATCCGGGAGCGGGCCGACGGCACCTTCGAGGTGCTGGCGACCGGCACGACCCGGGTACGGCTGCTGTCGGTGGACGCCTCCGGCCCGTTCCTGACGGCGGAGCTCCAGGAACTGCCGGAGGACCCGGGCGACGAGGCGGGCGCGCTCGCGGAGGGCGTCCTGCGGGCCTTCCGCCAGTACCAGAAGCGGCTCGCGGGCGCCCGGGAGCGGTCCCTGGCCACCGGCGCCGACCTGCCGGACGAGCCGTCCGTGGTGTCGTACCTGGTGGCGGCGGCGATGATGCTCGACACGCCGACCAAGCAGCGGCTGCTCCAGGCCCCGGACACCGCCTCGCGCCTGCGCGACGAGCTGAAACTGCTGCGCGCGGAGACGGCCATCCTCCGTAGCCTGCCCTCGCTGCCCGCGGCGGAACTCACGCGCGGGCCGACGAGTCTCAACTGACGTCACCGAGAAGGCGCGAACAGCGAAAATGGCGAAGAAGTCGAAGAAGCAGCAACAGTCCGGGGGCACGCCCGCGACGGTGGCCCTGACGGCGGCGGGCGTGGACTTCACGGTCCACGCCTACGACCACGATCCGAGCCACCCCTCCTACGGCGAGGAGGCGGCCGAGGCGATGGGTGTCTCCCCGGACCGGGTCTTCAAGACCCTCGTCGCGGACGTCGACGGCACCCTGACCGTGGCGGTGGTCCCGGTCGCGGGCTCCCTGGACCTGAAGGCCCTCGCGTCGGCCGTGGGCGGCAAGCGCGCGGCCATGGCGGACCCGACGCTGGCGGAACGCACCACGGGTTACGTCCGTGGCGGCATCTCCCCGCTCGGCCAGCGCAAGAAGCTGCCGACGGTCCTCGACGACTCGGCGGAGGCCCACGCCACCATCTGCGTCTCGGCGGGCCGGCGCGGTCTGGAGGTCGAGCTGAGCCCCACCGACCTCGCCAAGCTCACGGAGGCGGTCCTGGCGCCCATCGGGCGGGCGTGACCCGTCGGCGGATGTCCCCTCCTCGGTCGAGCAGAGGGGACATGCCCGCAGTGGCCGCGGCACCGCGGGTGACGTGTCAGGAAGGGCCGTTCGCACCACGGAAGGCGGCCCGCGCGGGTCGGCCGCCCGGACGCCGGTGGCGGCCGTGCTTCGCACGTACTCGCGGAATTCCCCCGGCTCACGGCCCGGCGCACGCTGGAACGCCGTCGGCGAGGCCGGCCCGGTCGTCGGCCGTGCCCTCCGCCTGATCCACGACCGCCCCGCCCACTCCCGGACGGTGACCGCCCTGGCCCGGCGCCCCGGCCGCCCGGTGCACCGCGCCCGCGTGTCCTACGCCGACGGCCCTTCGTACGGCTTCGCGTACGGCGGCCCCTGCCGGCCGTACCCCGCGGGGCCGTGCGGGCCGTACACCTCGGGGTCCCGGGGGCCGAACAGGGCCGTGAGCCCGAGGTGGACCAGCAGCGCGGCCAGGGGCCAGGCCAGGAGCGTGCCCTTCGCGCTCAGCTTCAGGGGGGCCGAGAACGTCACGCCCTTGCCCGCCGCCTCGGCCTGGGCGAGGACGTCCTGGGAGGGGCCGAGCCAGATGCCCAGGCGCCAGGCCAGGAGGGAGCCGAGCAGGCCGCCGAGGGCCAGGGCCACGACCAGCGGCACGCCGCCGCGGCGCCGCCAGGCGAAGACCGCCAGCGCGCTCACGGCGCCGCAGGCCAGGGCGAGCAGAGTGAACGTTCCCTCGACGCCGACCGCCTGCTCGCCCTCGGTGTCCTTGAGGTAGACGACCCAGTTGCCGTCCACCACGTCCCCGACGAGCGGCACGCGCGGCGCGAGCCACACCCACAGCAGTCCGAGCAGCACCCCGGCGACCGCGACCAGCACCGTGATCACGGCGGCTTCCCGCAGCTCGGTCTTCATCCCGGGTCCGTCCTGTCCGTGTCCGGCGTCATGGGGCGCGGCGGCCACACCCGCGTCCCCGCCCGGCGCCGGCGGCCAGGCGCCGTGCGGGGACGGTTCGTGCGGGGGCGGAGGGGGAGTCAGCGGTGCGGTCACCCTGACATCGTGCCAGGTACACCTGTGCGGTGCGTCATCGGACGGCAGCCCGACGATATGCCCAGGTGGCGACGGCCAGCGAGACGACGCCGACGCCCGCGCACACCGCGAGGTCGCCGAGGACGTACGCCCAGTCGGGGCTCGCCCGGAAGGTCCGCGCGAAGGCCTCGACGCCGTACGTCGACGGCAGCAGGTCGCGGGCGAGGCGCACAGGCTCCGGCATCCGGTCGGGCGGCAGCACGCCCAGGAGCAGCGCCGCGGACATGCCCAGCTGGCCGAGAACCGTGGCCAGCTCGGGCCGGGGCGCGAGCAGCCCGAAGGCCGCGCCGAGGCCGGACAGCGCGGCGCCCGCCAGCGGGATCACCGCCGCGAGCACCCACAGGTGGGTCAGCGGCAGCCCGAACAGCACGCATCCGAAGACGGCGGTCACCAGGGTCCCCGGCACGGTGAAGGAGGCGTACGCGCCCGCCGCGCCCAGCACCACGGCGGCGGGCGGCACCGGCAGCGTCGCGTAGTGGTCCAGCCCTCCGCTCGCCCGCAGCTGCCCGAAGTACTGCGCGAGCAGGTTCAGCGCGACGAAGGCGACGACCAGAACGGCCGAGCCGGCCACGACGGCCTCCGCCTCGCGTCCGCCGTCCACGACCCCGCGCATCATGATCAGGATGCCGACGGACTGGAAGGTCGCCACGAACAGCAGCGGGATGCGCGCCACACGCGCGCGGGACAGCTGCGCCCGGTACACGGCCACGAGCGACGGCCACAGCCGCGCTCGCGGCCCCAGCTCGGCCGCCTCCCGGGCCGGCTGCTCGTCCACGGCCAGGGCGCTGCCCGGCAGAACCTCTGCGGGTACGACACTCACGTCGCGCTGCTCCCCTTCTCGGACTTCTCGGCGTTCACTCCGGCAGTCGTCCTCTCGGGTACGGATGCGGTGGCTGTCCTGCTCACACCCTCACCAATCCCTGCCGCGCGGCGCCGCCCAGCGCCAGGTAGACGTCCTCCAGGCTCGGCGTCGCGAGGGTGAAGTCGTCGAGGGCGGCGAAGGCGGCCCCGCCGGTGACGGTGGCGACGACCGCGCGGGCCTCGTCGGGGGCGAGCCGCAGCGTCCAGCGGCGCCCGGACTCCACGGCCCGCTCGCGCAGTGCGGCGACCTCGGGCACGTCCAGCGGCGCCCGCTCCCGCCACACCAGCTCCACCCGCACCTCACCGGCCACCTGCTCCTTGAGCCCGGCAGGCGTGTCGCAGGCGATGACCCGGCCCTTGTCGAGGACGGCGACCCGGTCGAGGACCGTCTCGGCCTCGATGACGTTGTGGGTGACGAGCAGGACGGTCGTCCCGCGTTCGGCGCGCCGCCGGTCCACGGCGGACCACACGGCCCGCCGGGCGACGGGGTCCATCCCGGTGGTCGGCTCGTCCAGCACCAGCAGCGGCCGCTCCCCCACCAGCGCGGTCGCGAAGCAGGCCAGCCGCCGCTGCCCGCCGGACAGTTTCCGCAGCGGCCGCCCGGCGATCGGGGTGAGCCCGAGCTCGTCGAGCACGGCGTCCCGCTCGTGGCGCGCCTGCCGTACGTCGAGGCCGCGCAGGCGGCCGGTGGTCTCGGCGGCGAGGGAGACGGTGAGTTCGTCGAGGGCGGTGGACTCCTGGCCGAGGTAGGCGAGGATGCGTGCGGCCCGCTCGGGGTGGCGCACGATGTCGTGCCCGAGGATCTCCACGCTGCCGACGTCGGGCCGCATCAGGCCGGTCACCTGGCGGACGAGGCTGGTCTTGCCGGCCCCGTTCGGCCCGAGCAGCCCGAAGATCTCACCGCGCCGGACGTCCAGCCGTACGTCGTCCGTGGCACGGACCTCGGGGGTCGCGGGGATGCCGCGCCGGCCGCGTACCGCCGGATAGGTCTTGGTCAGGCCACGCACGGCACACACGACCTCGTCCCTGTGCCGAATTGCCGGTGCCGCGCGCGTACTCACAAGGGACGAGACTACGGGGTCGGCGCCCTCCGCTCGCCGTCGGGGGCGCCCCGAGTGCCCGTTTCAGTCCCCCGCGGGCGCGTGCTCGGCCGCCGTCCGCACGTCGATCTCCCGCCAGAACCCCGCCCGGATGGCGTAGCGGTCGTGCTCGTCGATCTGGTCGTCCTTGTGGGCGAGCAGCCCGAAGCGGGCCGCGTACCGCAGCAGCTCGCCGTCGATGCGGTGCGGGATGCGCGGATACATGCCCGACAGCTTCTGCAGGTGACTCTGGTCGCCGAGGCGCTCCATCCACCGGCGTGCGAAGACCTGTCCCACCTCGTAGGGGTCGCCGCCGACGGTGGTGATGTCCTCCTCGCGGTCGGCCCACCGCTGCTCCGCCGTGGTGAGCTGGGCGAGAGTGGGCATCGAGGCGGCCTCGGAGGGCTCGGCGGCGACACCGGGGCGGTCGACCCAGCCCTTGTCGGAGGACCAGCGCAGGGTGGCGGTCGCGGGGTGCTGCACGGCCTGGGCGCCGGGCGCGCGCAGGGCGGCGAGGTCCTTCGGGGTGGGGACGCCCTTGGGCGCGGGGACCCGCTCCTGCGGTCCGGCGCCGTCGGCCGAGGCCGCGGGCGCGTGCTCGCCCTCCTCGGTCTGCCGCTCGGCCGCGGGGGCGAGCGTGGAGTCGGGCAGCGGCGCGGAGAGGATCGCGGCGATCTCGGGCCGGGGCGCGGGCGGCGGCGCGCAGATCCCGCCGAGGTCCTTGGCGCGGACGGCCTTGGTGATCCACGTACGGTCCAGGACGCGCCGTTCGTCGGCCTCGGCGACCAGGTCCTCGGACTGGTTGTAGTCGCCGTCGGCGGCCTGGACGGCCCACAGGTGGACGGCGACGCCGTGCTCCTTGGCGGCCATCATGCCGGGCAGCAGGTCGCCGTCGCCGGTGACGAGGACGACGTCGGAGCAGGCGCGGTTGCGGGCCAGCTCGGTCAGCTCGGCGTGCATGGCGGCGTCGACGCCCTTCTGCGCCCAGCGGCCGTCGCTGCGGGTCAGGGCACCCAGGCGGACGGTCACCCGGGGCATCACGCGCAGCCTGCGGTGCTCGGGCTGGGGGACGCGGTCGGGCGCGCCGTCGAACCAGTAGATGCGCAGCAGCGGCCGTTCCGTGTCGGACTCGGCCTGTTCGCGCAGGCCCTGGACGAGAGCGGAGTGGTCGACGGTGATCCGGGACCGCGACGGCTCTCCGGCGAGGAGACTCGCGGCGGCCCCCAGCAGATACCCGGCGTCCACCAGGACGATGCAGCGGTCCACACGACTCACCCTCTTTCCGGGAGGTTTGCTTCGGGCTTGCTTCGAGTCTGCCCGACCACACGGGGGTTAACGGTCCGAACTCGATCTTCGGCGTGGCGTTTCGGCGCGGGGCGCTCCCGACCAGCCCTGTCACACACGGTAATTATCCGAAATGCGTCGTAAGTCAGCCTATGTGAATCTGGTCCCGGCCCTGGCCCCTAGACCCCCAACAGGAGGCAGATCACCATGGCCAAGAACAAGAACCGTGACCGTAAGCGGCCGCAGTCCGAGCGTGGCCGGCAGGAGGCCCAGCAGCCGACGCTGGAGACGCAGGCCGAGCAGCCCGTCGCCCAGGTGACGCCCGGCGACGTGGCGACCCACAAGGGCCGGCAGAAGCGCTTCGGTCACAACTGACATCTGCGTAAAGGGCTGTTGAAGCCCGAGCACGCCGAGGGGCGCACCCTGCACGGGTGCGCCCCTTACGCGCTTCTGTTGCTCAGCCCGCCAGGCAGGACGGCCCGAGCAGCACCTTCAGGTCGCCGAACAGCGCCGGGTCGGGCTTGACCCGGTGCCGGTCCAGGCGCAGCACCGTCGTCTTGGTCGGACCCTGGAGCTTGATCCGGACCTCGCTGTCGCCCTTGTGATGGGTGAGGATCTCGCCGAGGCGGCTGACCATCGGCGGGGTGACCCTGGTGGCCGGGATGGTGAGGATCACGGGCGCGTTGGCGCCCGCGGTGGACAGGTCCGGGACCATCAGCTCCATCGCGACCAGACGCGGCACGTCCTCACGCTTGTCGAGGCGGCCCTTGACGAACACCACGGCGTCCTCGACGAGTTGGGTCGACACCAGCTGGTAGGTCGCCGGGAAGAACATGCACTCGATGGAGCCGGCGAGGTCCTCGACGGTGGCGATCGCCCAGGCGTTGCCCTGCTTGGTCATCTTGCGCTGCAGGCCCGAGATGATGCCGCCGATGGTGACGACCGCGCCGTCCGCGTGCTCACCTCCGGTGAGCTGGGCGATACCGGCGTCGGCCTTGTCGGAGAGGACGTGCTCCAGGCCGAACAGCGGATGGTCGGAGACGTACAGACCGAGCATCTCGCGCTCCTGCGCGAGCAGATAGGTCTTGTCCCACTCCTCGTCGGTGAAGGTCACGTCGAGCCCGAAGCCGGGCTCGCTGCTCTCCTCCTCGCCCATGCCGCCGAAGAGGTCGAACTGGCCCTCGGCCTCCTTGCGCTTGACCGCGACCACGTTGTCGATCATCGGTTCGTACTGCGCGGTGAGGCCCTTGCGGGTGTGGCCCAGGGTGTCGAACGCGCCCGCCTTGATCAGCGATTCCGTGGTGCGCTTGTTGCAGGCGACCGCGTCCACCTTGTCGAGATAGTCGGGGAAGGAGGCGTACTTGCCCTTGGCCTTGCGGCTCTTGATGATCGACTCGACCACGTTCGTACCGACGTTGCGCACGGCTTCGAGGCCGAAGAGGATCACGTCGTCACCCTGCGCGGCGAAGTTGTGCACCGACTCGTTGACGTTCGGCGGGAGCACCCGGATGCCCATGCGCCGGCACTCGTTGAGGTAGATCGCCGACTTGTCCTTGTCGTCCTTGACGGACGTCAGCAGCGCGGCCATGTACTCGGCGGGGTGGTTCGCCTTCAGGAAGGCGGTCCAGTACGAGACCAGGCCGTACGCGGCGGAGTGCGCCTTGTTGAACGCATAGCCGGCGAAGGGGACCAGCACGTCCCACAGGGCCTGGATGGCCTCGTCGCTGTAGCCGTTCTTCCGGGCACCGGCCTGGAAGATGGTGAAGTTCTTCGCCAGTTCGTCGGGCTTCTTCTTGCCCATGACCCGGCGGAGGATGTCGGCCTCGCCGAGCGAGTATCCGGCGATGATCTGGGCGGCCTTCTGCACCTGCTCCTGGTAGACGATCAGGCCGTAGGTGACGTCCAGGACCTCCCTGAGGGGCTCTTCGAGCTCCTTGTGGATCGGCGTGATCTCCTGCTGCTTGTTCTTGCGCAGCGCGTAGTTCGTGTGGGAGTTCATGCCCATCGGGCCCGGGCGGTACAGGGCCGACACGGCGGAGATGTCTTCGAAGTTGTCCGGCTTCATCAGGCGCAGCAGCGAGCGCATGGGGCCGCCGTCGAACTGGAAGACGCCGAGGGTGTCGCCGCGCTGGAGCAGTTCGAAGGTCGTCGGGTCGTCGAGCGGGAGGCTCAGGAGATCGATGTCGATCCCCTTGTTGGCCTTCACCATCTTGACGGCGTCGTCCATGATCGTGAGGTTGCGCAGGCCCAGGAAGTCCATCTTCAGCAGGCCGAGCGACTCACAGCTCGGGTAGTCCCACTGCGTGATGGTCACGCCGTCGGTGTGCCTCACCCAGACCGGGACGTGGTCGGTGATCGTCTCGCTGGACATGATCACGCCGGCGGCGTGCACACCCATCTGCCGGACCAGTCCCTCGACGCCCTTGGCGGTGTCGATGACTTTCTTCACGTCCGGCTCGTTCTCGTACATCGCCCGGATCTCGCCCGCCTCCGAGTACCGGGGGTGGCTGGGGTCGGTGATGCCGGAGAGCGGGATGCCCTTGCCGAGGACGTCGGCGGGCATGGCCTTGGTGAGGCGGTCGCCCATCGCGTACGGGTAGCCCAGCACGCGCGCGGAGTCCTTGATCGCGTTCTTGGCCTTGATGGTGCCGTACGTGCCGATCATGGCGACCTTGTCGGCGCCGTACTTCTCCGTCACGTACCGGATCACCTCGACGCGCCGACGCTCGTCGAAGTCGATGTCGACATCGGGCATGGAGACGCGCTCGGGGTTGAGGAACCGCTCGAAGATCAGGCCGTGCGGAATCGGGTCGAGGTCGGTGATGCCCATGGCGTACGCGACGATCGAGCCGGCCGCGGAACCACGGCCGGGGCCCACCGCGATGCCGTTGTTCTTGGCCCACATGATGAAGTCGGCGACGACGAGGAAGTAGCCCGGGAACCCCATCTGGATGATGACGTCCATCTCGTACTCGACCTGCTTCTGGCGGTCCTCGGGGATGCCGCCGGGGAAGCGGCGCTCCATGCCGCGGCGGACCTCCTCCTTGAACCAGGTGACCTCGGTGTAGCCCTCCGGGATGTCGAACTTCGGCATCAGGTCGCGCTTCTCGAACATCCCGGTGGTGTCGATCTGCTCGGCGACCAGGAGGGTGTTGCGGCAGCCCTCCTGCCAGGCGTCCGAGGAGTCGATGGCGTACATCTCGTCCGTGGACTTCAGGTAGTAGCCGGTGCCGTCGAACTTGAAGCGGTCGGGGTCGGAGAGGTTCTTGCCGGTCTGGATGCACAGCAGCGCGTCGTGCGCCCCCGCCTCGTGCGCGTAGGTGTAGTGCGAGTCGTTGGTCACCAGGGGCGGGATGCCGAGCTTCTTGCCGATGTCCAGCAGGCCGTCGCGGACCCGGCGCTCGATCTCGATGCCGTGGTCCATCAGCTCCAGGAAGTAGCGGTCCTTGCCGAAGATGTCCTGGTAGTCGGCGGCCGCCTTCAGGGCCTCGTCGTACTGGCCGAGGCGCAGCCGGGTCTGGAGCTCGCCGGAGGGGCAGCCGGTGGAGGCGATCAGGCCCTCCGACCACTGGGCGATGGTCTCCTTGTCCATACGCGGCCACTTCTGCAGCCAGCCCTCGGCGTAGGCGTCCGAGGAGAGGCGGAAGAGGTTGTGCAGACCCGTCGCGTTCGCCGCCCAGATCGTTTTGTGGGTGTAACCACCGGAACCGGAGACGTCGTCCCTCTTCTGGTGCGGCTGGCCCCACTGGATCTTGCGCTTGTTGCGCCGGGACTCGGGGGCGACATACGCCTCGATCCCGATGATCGGGGTGATTCCCGCCTTCTTCGCGGAATGGAAGAAGTCGTACGCCCCGTGGAGGTTGCCGTGGTCGGACATGGCGATGTGCGTCATGCCCATCTCGTTGCAGGCGTTGAACATGTCCTTCAGCCGCGCGGCACCGTCCAGCAGGGAGTACTGGGTGTGGACGTGCAGGTGCGTGAACGGCGGCTTCGACACGGCGTGGCCTCCAAGGGAAACACTCGACGACAGGCGGGCGGACAGTCCGGGGGTCAGCGTCGAAGTCTATGCCTCGGCACTGACACTCGGAGGGCTCCCCCGCGTACCTTCACAGCGAGAGCCGCGGGCACTTTCGCATGCCCACGGCCGTTGGAGACGACAGACACGCTGTCGTACATGTCATGCACCAGGAGGCACCCCGCGATGTCGGTCCCGCAGCTCAACGACGAGCCTCGCGGCGAGGAGATCCTCGCCGTCTTCGACACCGCCTTCGGCGAGCTCCTGGCCGCCGACCCGGCCGCGTTCCGTGTGAAGTTCCGGAAGATGGCGGCCTCGGCGTTCGCGTTCTACCGGGGTACGGCGGCGCTCTTCTACCACGACCTGGACGAAGAGAAGCGGGGCGGCCCGTTCCTCGACGAGCGCACCTCGCGCGTGTGGATCCACGGCGACCTGCACGCCGAGAACTTCGGCACGTACATGGACTCGCAGGGCCGCCTGATCTTCAACGTCAACGACTTCGACGAGGCGTACGTCGGCCCCTTCACCTGGGACCTCAAGCGCTTCTCCGCCTCCATCGCCCTCATCGGGTACGCGAAGGCGCTCGGCGACGACCAGATCACCGACCTGGTGGAGGTGTACGCGGGCGCGTACCGCGAGCGGGTCCACGCGCTGGCCACCGGCGCCAAGCGCGACGAGGTGCCCCCGTTCACGCTGGACACGGCTGAGGGTCCGCTCCTGGACGCGCTGCGCGACGCCCGCTCCCTGACCCGCTTCGGGCTGCTGGACTCCATGACGGAGATCCGCGACTTCGAGCGCCGCTTCGCGCCCGGAGGTGGCTCCATCGAGCTGGACGCGGCCACGCGCTACAAGGTGCTGGCGGCCTTCGACGGCTATCTGGAGACGCTGCCGGAGACCTCCCTGGCCCGCCCGGACTCCTACCGCGTGAAGGACGTCGTCGGCCGCCGGGGCATCGGCATCGGCTCGGCCGGCCTGCCGTCGTACAACATCCTGCTGGAGGGGCACAGCGACGCCCTGGAGAACGACGTCGTGATCTACATCAAGCAGGCCCAGACCCCGGCCGTCTCCCGGCACATCACCGACCAGGCGATCCGCGACTACTTCCAGCACGAGGGGCACCGCACGGTGATCTCCCAGCGCGCCCTGCAGGCCCACGCCGACCCGTGGCTGGGCTGGACCGAGCTGGACGGCGCGGGCCAGCTGGTCGCCGAGGTCTCGCCGTACGCGGTGGACCTCGACTGGAGCGACATCGACGACCCGGAGGAGATCGCGGCCGTCGTCGCCGACCTGGGCCGGGCCACGGCCACGATGCACGCGGCGGCGGACGACACCTCCGGCGAGTCCCTGGTGCCCTTCTCCACCGAGCGGGCCATCGACGCGGCCATCGCGGCCGACGAGGAGGGCTTCGCGCCCCTGCTGGTGGACTTCGCGCACACCTACGGCGCACGCGCGCGTGCGGACCACCAGATCTTCGTCGACCTGTTCCGCAACGGCCGGATCCCGGGACTGTGACGGGATCCCCTCGGCATCCCTGGGGCGTCCCTGTGGCATCCATAACGAATAGGGCTCTCACAGTGACCCTTTAGGGGTCTCTTACAGGAGCGCGTGACACACTTCCACCGCCATGGACATATCCGGTACCCGACTCAGAGCCGTACGCGCGGCGCTGTTCACGGCCTTCGTCGTGACGCTCAGCACCGCGTCGCACGTGCTGCTGTCCCGGGCCCCGCTGCCGCTCAACACGGTGGCCGCCGTCGCGGCCGCCGTGTTCGTCCTCGCGTACGCCCTCGCGGGCCGCGAGTGCGGCTTCGGGCGGATCGCCGCCCTGCTGATCCCGCTGGAGCTGGCGGCCGACACCGTCTTCACCACCGGCCAGCACGTCTGCTACGGCCGCGCGGGCGGCCCGGTCGCCGGCCCGCTGGCCTCGGTCGGCTGGGACGTGCTGTGCGGCGACGGCACCCGCGTCGGCACCCCGCTGGCCCAGGTCACCGGCACCGACCCGGACAAGCTCGGCGGTCTTCTCGCCCACGCCGACCCGGCCACCGCCTGGCTGCTGCTCGGCGCCCATGTCTCCGTCGGCCTCGTCGCCGCCGCCTGGCTGCGCCGGGGCGAGCGGGCGCTGGCCCAGCTGCTGCGGGCAGCCGCCGCGACCACGTTCCGGCCGCTGCTGCTGGCCGTCTCCGCCGTGACCGTCCGACGCGCCCCGGCGGCCCGCCGCCTGCCGCGGCCCACGCACCGTACGGTCACCGCCCGCGACCGGATCCTCGTGCACTCCCTGGGACGGCGGGGACCGCCGCACTCGGTCGCTCTCGCCTGCGCCTGAGCTGCACAGCCGGCGCACCTCGCCCAGCACGAGCAGTCCCCACACGTATCCCGCGCACACCCTGTGCGCGTCCCACATGGAGAACACCCCTATGAGCAAGCGGAACACCCAGGCGGCGAAGACGGCGGCCCGGGAGCGGCTGCGCCTCGAGCGCGAGCGCCAGGCCAAGAAGGCCAAGATCAAGCGGCAGGTCATCGTCGCCTGCTCGGTCGTCGGCGTGCTGGCCGCGGCCGGCGGCATAGGCTACGCCGTCGTCCAGGCCAACAAGCCCGGCTACTGGGAAGAGGCCAAGGACGCCAAGCTGGTCAAGCCGGCCAACTCCACCGGCGAGAACGGCACGACCGTCGTCATCGGCAAGAGCACCGCCAAGAAGACCCTCGCGCTCTACGAGGACCCGCGCTGCCCGGTCTGCGCCCAGTTCGAGCAGACCGTCGGCGCGACGGTGAAGGCGGGCTACGACGCCGGCAAGTACAAGATCCAGTTCGTCGGCGCCACCTTCCTCGACCGGAGCCTGACCGGCGAGGGCTCCAAGAACGCGCTGAGCGCCCTGGGCGCCGCGCTCAACGTCAGCCCCGAGGCGTTCCTCGAGTACAAGACCGCGCTGTACTCGGCGAAGTACCACCCCGAGGAGAGCGACGACAAGTTCAAGGACGACAGCTACCTGATCAAGGTGGCGGACACGGTCTCCGCGCTGAAGGGCAACGCGAAGTTCCAGGACGCCGTGAAGAACGGCACCTTCGACAAGTGGGCCCTGGAGATGTCCAAGACGTTCGACGACAGCGGTGTGACGGGCACTCCGACGCTGAAGATGGACGGCAAGACGCTGACCGGCTCCGACGGAAAGAACGCGCCGATGACGGTCGCCGACTTCAACACCGCGATCGAGGCGGCCCTCAAGGGCTGATCCGGCGTGAACGGGTCTGAACAAGCCTGAACACGCTTGCTTCTGGTCCGATCCGACGCCTAGTCGAAGAGCGGGCGAACTTTTGCCGGTTCGCCCGCTCTTTGTCGTACTGGTCAGTAATCTGATCGCCCGTGACCAGTCGATACAGATCAACAGAGAGCGCCGACGCGCTGCCCGCCCGCGCCAACTCCTCTGCGCCGCGCCGCCGTACGGTCGTCAAGGCGGCCGCCGCCACCGCCGCGCTGGCCGGCCCGCTCGCCGCCGCGCTGCCCGCCCGGGCCGCCGAGGACGCCCCGGCCTTCCTGCACGGTGTCGCCTCCGGCGACCCGCTGCCCGACGGGGTCCTGCTGTGGACCCGGGTGACGCCCACCGCCGAGGCGATACCGGGCTCCGGGCTCGGCCCGGACACCGAGGTCGAGTGGGTCATCGCCAAGGACAAGGCGCTGACGGCCATCGTGGCCAAGGGTTCCGTCACCGCGACCGCCGCCTCCGACCACACCGTCAAGGCCGATGTGCGCGGCCTGGAGCCGGCCACCGACTACTGGTTCCGCTTCTCGGCCGGCGGGACCGACTCCCCGGTGGCGCGTACCCGCACCGCGCCGGCGGCGAACGCGTCCGTGGCCAACCTCCGCTTCGGTGTGGTCTCCTGCGCCAACTGGGAGGCCGGCTACTTCTCCTCGTACCGCCACCTCGCCGCCCGCGGCGACCTCGACGCCTGGCTGCACCTCGGCGACTACATCTACGAGTACGGCACCGGCGGGTACGGCACGCGCGGCACCGTCGTACGGCAGCACGCGCCCGCGCACGAGATCCTCACGCTCGCCGACTACCGCACCCGGCACGGCAAGTACAAGACCGACCCGGACCTGCAGGCCCTGCACGCGAAGGCACCCTGCATCGCCATCTGGGACGACCACGAGATCGCCAACGACGCCTGGACGGGCGGCGCCGAGAACCACACCGAGGGCACGGAGGGCACCTGGCCGACCCGTCAGGCGGTCGCCAAGCAAGCCTACTTCGAGTGGATGCCGGTCCGTCCGGCCGTCGCGGGCACCACCTACCGCAGGCTGCGCTTCGGCAAGCTCGCCGACCTGTCCCTGCTCGACCTGCGGTCCTTCCGCTCCCAGCAGGTCTCCGTCGGCGACGGCGACGTCGACGACCCCGACCGCACCCTCACCGGCCGCGCCCAACTGGACTGGCTGAAGGCCGGGTTGAAGGCGTCCGACACCACCTGGCGGCTGGTCGGCAACTCGGTGATGATCTCGCCGTTCGCCATCGGCTCGCTCTCCGCGGACCTGCTCAAGCCGCTCGCCAAGCTCCTCGGCCTGCCGCAGGAGGGCCTCGCCCTCAACACCGACCAGTGGGACGGCTACACGGACGACCGCCGTGAACTCCTCGCCCACCTGCGCTCGAACGCCATCCGCAACACCGTGTTCCTGACCGGCGACATCCACATGGCGTGGGCCAACGACGTGCCGGTGGACGCCGGAACGTACCCGCTGTCGGCCTCGGCCGCCACGGAGTTCGTGGTCACCTCCGTGACCTCCGACAACCTCGACGACCTCGTGAAGGTCCCCGAGGGCACGGTCTCCGCAATCGCCGCGCCGATCATCAAGGCCGCCAACCGCCACGTCCACTGGGTCGACACCGACCGCCACGGCTACGGCGTCCTGGACATCACCGCCGACCGCGCCCAGATGGACTACTACGTTCTGTCCGACAAGACGAAGCAGGACGCGACCGCCTCCTGGACGCGTTCGTACCGCACGCGCACCGGCACGCAGAAGGTCGAGCGCACCTACGACCCGGTCTAGAGGGTCTCGAGGAAGCCGAGCGCCACCCGCCAGGTGGCCTCGGCCGCCTCCTCGTCGTAGTCGGGCAGGTCGGGGTCGGTGTAGACGTGGCCGGCCCCGGCGTACCGGTAGATCTCGACATCGGCGCCGGCTCTGCCCATCTGGAGGTACCAGGCGCTCAGCCAGTCGTCGGTCTCGAACGGGTCCGGCTCGGCGACGTGCAGTTGCACCGGCAACTCGTCCACCGAGGCGTTCGGCGCCAGGTCGGAGGTGCCGTGCAGGAGCAGCAGGCCGCGGGCCTTGTCGTCACCGAGGGCGAGGGTCTGCGCGATGGACGCGCCGAGCGAGAACCCGGCATAGACCAGCCCGCGCTCCGAGTAGGGCGCGGCGGCCAGGACGGCTCTCTTCAGCAGTTCGTCCTTGCCGATCCTCTCCTCGTGGGCCATGCCCTCCTCGACCGTGTCGAACGTGCGTCCCTCGAAGAGGTCCGGCGTCCACACCTCGTGCCCGGCGGCGCGCAGCCGGTCCGCCGCCGCGTGCACCGCGGGACGCAGTCCATAGGTCGAATGGAAGAGCATGATGTTCATGAGGCCATCGTGCCAGCCGGCACTGACAACGCCACACGAGCCGGAACCGACAACAGCGCACGTGTGCCTCTTCACAAAAGGCACATGTTCATGACCCCGCCCGGCCGGTTACGTTCGAAGGCATGGAGAACCTACTCCGCCCCGTGATCGTGGTCGGCGGCTCGGTCGTGCTGACACTGCTCATCGGCTGGGCCACCGACCGACTGCTGTGCAAGGCCGACCGACGGCATCCCGAGACGCCCCTGTGGGGGCTGCTGCGCCGTGGCCGCATCCCGTACCAGCTCGTGCTGTGCGCGGCGCTGCTGAGAGGGTCGTACGACGAGGCGGAGCTGTTGCAGGAGCACAAGGTCGGCATCGGCCGGGTGCTCACGCTGGTGCTGATCGGGGCCGCCGCCTGGCTGGTGATCCGGATCGCCGCCGCGGTGGTGGAGACCTCGTACAGCCGGTACGCGCGCGTCCACCGCGACGCGGCCCGGGTGCGGCGTGTGCGCACCCAGGTGTCGCTGATCATGCGCGTGGTCTCCGCCATCGTCGGTGTGGTGGCCGCGGCCGCGATGCTGCTGACCTTCCCGGCGTTCCGCGCCGCGGGCGCCTCGCTGCTGGCCTCGGCCGGCATCCTCGGCATCGTCGCCGGTGTCGCCGCCCAGTCCACGTTGAGCAACATGTTCGCCGGGCTGCAGATCGCGTTCGGCGACATGGTGCGCATCGGCGACACCGTGGTGGTCGACGGCGAGTGGGGCACGGTCGAGGAGATCACGCTGACCTTCCTGACCGTGCGGACCTGGGACGAGCGCCGGATCACGATGCCCGTCTCGTACTTCACGTCCAAGCCGTTCGAGAACTGGTCGCGCGGCACCCCGCAGATGACCGGCATCGTCTACTGGCACGTCGACCACTCGGCACCGCTGGACGCGATGCGTGAGAAGCTGCGCGACATCCTGCGCGAGTGCCCGGCCTGGGACGGTCGCGCCTACGGCCTCGACGTCACGGACACCACCCCGAACACCATGCAGGTGCGGGCCCTGGTGACCGCCAAGGACGCCGACGACATCTGGACGGCCCGGGTGACGGTCCGCGAGCAGATGATCCGTTGGCTGTCCGAGGAACATCCCTACGCGCTGCCTCGCGTCAACACGGCGGACGCGCTGCTGCCGCCGGGCCGTTCGAACGGCTTCCCGTCCCCCGACGGCGCGCCCCCGCGCCAGCGCCGCGCCCACGAGTCGCCACGGGCGGACCGCTGACCCGTGCCGCCCGGCGGGCACGGGTGGCGCCGGCAGGACCGTCGGAGCCTGTCTGGCGCCTGGGGGGGGGCGACCGGTGCTCCGCGCATCAGGATGCCGCAACGGTCACCGCAGACTGCGCACATCAAGATGCCGCAACACCCGGTCCACGATCTCCGGATCGGCCCCCGCCTCACTTCGCGCGGCAACCACCTCATGCCGCGCCGCGCTCAGCATCTCCCCCTGAATCCGCCGTACCCGCTTCAACCTCCGTACCCGCTGCTCATGCGCCTCCCGCCGCTCGTCCTCCCCGATGTCCGGGCTGATCCGCAACCCGATGTCGAAGGCGCGCCGCGCCATCTGCTCGGACAACTCCTCCGGCAGCTCCTCCTCGGCCTCGATCTCCCGAAGCCTCCGTTTCGCCGCCTTGGCCGCCCGCACGGCCAACTCCTTCTCGAACGCCTTCTCCCGGTCCGTGTCCGACTGCACCCCCAGCCGCTTCACCAACCACGGCAGGGTCAGCCCCTGCAGCACCAGCGTCGCCATGATCACCCCGAAGGCGATGAACACGATCTCGTCCCGGTCCGGAAAGGCCGCCCCCTCCTCGGTCTTCAACGGAATCGCCAGCGCCAAGGCCACCGAGGCCACCCCTCGCATCCCCGACCACCACATGACGACGGTCTCCCGCCAGCTCATCGGAATGTCCTCGTCGTGATCCCGCCCGGCATGCATCCGCTGGGCGAGCCAGGTGGCCGGCAGAAGCCACAACAGCCGCACCAGGACAACGACTCCGACCACCGCCGCAGCCCACCCCAGCATCTCCCCCCACCGCCCGGACGCCGTCCGGATCGCGTTGTGCAGCTCCAGCCCGATCAGCCCGAACGCGACCCCGGTGACCAGCGTGTCGACGATGTTCCAGAAGGTGTGCCCGGCCAGCCGCGTCATCACGTCGTCCGGATCGGTGGCGAACTCGGCGAGGTACAGCGCGGTGGTGAGCACGGCGAGCACCCCGGAGCCGTGGAACTCCTCCGCCATCACGTACGAGGCGTACGGCACGAGCAGCGTCAGCCCGATCTGCAGGGTCGCGTCCCCGAGCAGGTCCATGAGCTTGTTGGCGCCCCACCCCAGCGCGAGCCCGACCGCCACCGCCACCACGGCGGACAGCACGAGATCCAGCCCCGCCCGCCACGGCGAGAACGCCCCGCTCACGACCGCGGCGATCGCCACGTGGTACAGCACGATGGCCGTGACGTCGTTGAACAGCCCCTCGCCCTCCAGAATGGACACCAGCCGTCGCGGCAGCCCGAGTTGCCCGGCCACCGCGGTCGCGGCCACGGGATCGGGCGGCGCGACGAGCGCCCCGAGCGCGAGGGCCGCGGCGACCGGCAGCCCGGGCACGATCGCGTGAGCGACGGTGGCCACGCAGAGCATCGTGACGAAGACCAGCGCCACGGCGAGCAGGAAGATCGGGCGTTTGTTCGCCGTGAACTGCCGCCAGGAGGTCCGCCGGACCGCCGCGTACAGCAGGGGCGGCAGCAGCAGGGGCAGGATCAGATCCGGCCGGATGTTCACATTGGGTACGAAGTCGAGGATGGCGAGCACGATCCCGAGCAACGTCATCAGGACCGGCGCGGGCAGGGCCCACCGGTCTCCGAGCGGGACGCTCACCACGGCCCCGAGCAACAGGACGAACAGCAGGGCCAACTGATCCACGGTCAGCACTCCGGGGTTCCGGGGGCACAGGGCTTACTTCCAGCCTGCCACGTCACCCCGCCACCGGCCGGTTCTCCGCCGCGCCGCCGACCGGTCACGGCGCGCGCCCCGGGCACACGGCTGCCCGGCTACAGCACCCGCCGCATCGCCCGGTGCGGAAGGCCCGCGTCCGTGAACTCCGGCCCGTACGCCTCGTATCCGAGACGCTCGTAGAACCCCAGCGCGTGCGTCTGGGCGTGCAGGTCCACGGCCACGAGCCCACGCGCGCGTGCCGCCTCCTCGATGGCCCGCACCAGCGCGGCACCGACGCCGAGCCCGCGCGCCTCGCGCGTCACGGCGAGCCGCCCCAGCGAGCCGACCGACGGATCGCCGTCGGTCTTCGTCGCGGCCGCCTCGCCGTACAGCAGCCGCCCGGTCCCGAGCGGCACGCCGTCCTCCCGGACCGCCAGCACATGCACCGCGCCGGCGTCGTACGCGTCGTACTCGAGGTCCTCGGGGACCCCTTGTTCGCCGACGAAGACCTCCTTGCGCACCGCGAAGCAGGCCTCGTGGTCGGCGGGGTCCTCGGCGACCCGCACCGCGTACGCGCGCGTGCTCATCCGTAGGTCTCCTCGCGGACCTGGTCCAGGGCCTTCTGCAGATCGTCCGGGTAGTCGCAGGCGAACTCGACCCACTGCCCGTCCCCGGGGTGCTCGAAGCCCAGCCGCACCGCGTGCAGCCACTGGCGGGTCAGGCGCAGGCGCTTGGCGAGCGTCGGGTCGGCCCCGTAGGTCAGGTCGCCGACGCACGGGTGGCGGTGGGCGGCCATGTGCACGCGGATCTGGTGCGTACGGCCGGTCTCGAGCTTGACGTCCAGCAGGGAGGCCGCGCGGAACGCCTCGATCAGGTCGTAGTGCGTGACGGACGGCTTGCCGTCCGCGGTGACCGCCCACTTGTAGTCGTGGTTCGGATGCCGGCCGATGGGCGCGTCGATGGTGCCGCTGGTCGGGTCGGGGTGGCCCTGGACGAGCGTGTGGTAGCGCTTGTCGACCGTGCGCTCCTTGAACTGGCGCTTGAGCGAGGTGTACGCGTACTCGGACTTGGCCACCACCATCAGGCCGGACGTGCCCACGTCGAGCCGGTGCACGATGCCCTGGCGCTCGGCGGCACCGGAGGTGGAGATGCGGTAGCCGGCGGCGGCGAGGCCGCCGATGACGGTCGGTCCGGTCCAGCCCGGTGAGGGGTGCGCGGCCACGCCCACCGGCTTGACGATCACGACCACGTCCTCGTCGTCGTGCACGATCTCCATGCCCTCGACCGGCTCGGCGACCACCTGCACCGGCGCGGGCGCCTGCGGCATCTCGACCTCGAGCCAGGCCCCGCCGTGCACCCGCTCGGACTTCCCGACCACCGACCCGTCGACCGTGACCTTCCCGGCCGCGGCGAGCTCGGCCGCCTTGGTCCGGGAGAAGCCGAACATGCGGGAGATGGCGGCGTCGACGCGCTCGCCCTCCAGGCCGTCGGGCACGGGCAGGGTACGGATATCGGGAAGCGTGCTCACCCGTCGAGTATGCCGGACGGGTCCGGCACCCCCGTACGCCAGCCCGGGCGCTCAGTCCTTGTGGACGGTGCCGTCCGGGTCGAGACCCTTGAAGGACAGCAGCACGATCAGGATGCCGCCGCACACGATCGCCGAGTCGGCGAGGTTGAACACGGCGAAGTGCTTGGGCGCGATGAAGTCCACGACCGCGCCCTCGAAGACACCCGGCGAGCGGAAGATCCGGTCGGTGAGGTTGCCGAGCGCGCCGCCGAGCAGCAGGCCGAGCGCGATCGCCCAGGGCAGGCTGTAGAGCTTGCGGGCGAGCCGGGCGATCACCACGATCACCGCCGCGGCGATCACCGTGAAGATCACGGTGAAGGCCTCACCGAAGCCGAAGGCCGCGCCCGCGTTGCGGATCGCCTCGAACCGCAGCCAGTCCCCGATGATCTCGATCGGCTCGTGGTGCTCCAGTTTGGCGACCACGATCATCTTGCTGACCAGATCGAGGGCGTACGCGAACGCGGCGACCGAGAACAGTACGGCGATCCGGCGCTTGCCGCGGGGCCGCTCGGCCCCGTCCGCCGTCGGCTCGTCCGCGTCGGACGACTCGCCCGACGCCGGCTTCCCGACCTGCTCGTCGGACGGCTCCGGCTCGGCTCCCGCCGCCTCGGGGGTGTCCGGCGTACCGATGATGCGCTCCGCCTCTGCCACGTGAGTCCCTCAACCTAGGTACCTGACTGAGGACGAGAGTACGGCACGCCCTCCGGCCATCGGGTGATCAGTACCGGCGCTCCTGCTTCTGCTTGCACTCGACGCACAGCGTGGCCCGTGGGAAGGCCTGCATACGGGCCTTGCCGATGGGGTTGCCGCAGTTCTCGCACAGGCCGTAGGTACCCGCGTCCAGCCGCTCCAAGGCGTGTTCGGTCTGGATCAGCATTTCGCGCGCGTTGGCGGCCAGTGCCAGTTCGTGCTCGCGCGTGATGTTCTTGGTGCCGGTGTCCGCCTGGTCGTCGCCGGCGCCGTCTCCCGAGTCGCGCATCAGGCCCGCCAGGGCCGCCTCGGACGAGGCGAGCTCCGCACGCAGCCGTTCCTGCTCGGACTGCAGCTCGGCGCGGGCCTCCGCGACCTCTTCCGGAGTCCACGGCTCCTCACCGGGGCGCACCGCCAGCTCGCCGGGCTCCGCCGCGACGAACCGTGCCTTGGGAACGGCGGTCTTCGCCGCCGTGGCCGTGCCAGGAGTCTTCTTCGCAACCACCGTCGTGGCTCCCGTCTGCTCCGCGGCCGAGGCCGCGCCCACTTTCTTGGCCGTGCTCTTCCTGGCGGTGCCCTTCCTTGCGGGGCCCTTCCCTGCCGCCGCCTTCCCGGCCGCACCGCCCTTGCCACCGGCCCCCTCCGAAGCGTCGACGGCCTGCCCGACCGTCCCGTCCGAACCGGCGTCCACTGTTCCGACCGCACCTTCCGCAACGGCAGCCGTGCTGCCTGCCGCGTCTTCCGGCACCACGGCCGCCTGACCGACCCCGCTCGCAGAACCGGCGCCCACCTCGCCGCCGGCACCCCCGACCACCGCGGCCTTCCTGGCGTCCGCGGCAGCTTTCTTCGCCGCCGTCTTCTGCCCGGCGGCCGTCTTGTCGGAGACGGCCTTCTTCCCGGCCGTCTTTCTGGCCGGTCCGGCCGTCTTCTTGACCGGTCCAGCCGTCTTCTTGGCCGACCCGACCGCGTTCTTGGCCGGTCCAGCCGCCTTCTTGGCCGACGCGGTCTTCCTGGCTGATGCGGTCGGGGTCGGCACAGCCTGCTCGACCGACGTGGCTTCCTCGACCGGCACCTTCCTGGCCGCCCCCTTCTTGTCGGCCTCGGCCGTCTTCTTGGCCGACCCGGCCCCTTCGCCCGACGCGGCCTTCCCGGTCGCCTCCGCCTTCCTTCCCGCCGACATCTTCTGAGCAGCCGCTTTCTTCGCCGCCGCCTTCTTGACGGCCGTCTGTTTCACAGCCGTCTTCTTCGCCGTCGCCGTCGCCGTCGCCCGATCCGCCGTCGCCCGATCCGCCGCCGTCCTGTCCGCCGCCGTCCTGACGGCCGTCTGTTTCGCCGACGCCCTCTTCGGGGTCGTCTTCTTCGCAGGCGCCTCCTTCACGGGCGCCCTCTTCGCAGCAGCCGTCCTCCCGGCAGCGCCCTCCTTGGCGACCGCCTTCCTGTCCGCACCCTCCTCGGCAACCGCCCGCGTCGCAGCAGCCGCCTCCCTGGCGACCACCTTCTTCCCCTCCGAAGCCCCACCAACCCCCGGTCTCGCCACCCCCTCCCCCTCCCGCACGGCCACCTTCTTCCCCCCGACCGCCTTCTTCGCCTCCCGGGCGGCAGCAGCCCCCACCGTCCTCACGGCCTTCACCGCCGTGGCGGCACGCGCCGCGCCCCCTCCCCGCGTGCTCTTCTTCTCGCCGACGTCCTTGGCATCCCTGGCCGCACCGCCGGAGGCACCCGTGGGCCTGCCGGACGCCGACTGCTGTACGGCGGTCTTCTTCGCCACCATGGCCGCGGCCCCTTCACATATTGTGATCTTGCGCGCGAATCGTGCTGGGACGATAAATCGACTTTGGCCCCGCGGCAACGGGGCGCACCGCCCGATTCGCCCGCCTCGCGCACGCCGCGCGGCAAGCCTGCATGCGTTGTGCCCAGCTCCCCGCCGGGTAATCCGCCGAGCTCACCGTCCCGGAATCCGAACACGCGTACCTCCCCATTCGGGTCATCCCGGACCCGCCCGAGTCCCTCGCCGCCGGCCCCCGAAAACCGGTCGGCCGCTGTCGTTGCGGCGCCGTACACTGGGCGGAGCGAAAAGCGTGGATGGGGACGAGTAGCGGCGTACGCAGCCCAGAGCGACCCGGGGACGGTGGAAGCCCGGGGGCGAGCGCGACGTGAAGATCACCCCGGAGCCGCCGGAGGAAAGCCTCAGCCGACAGGCGAGGGCGAGTAGAACCGGCATCGCGACCCCAATGAGGGGGCTCGCCGGAGCGCAGGGCGCACCGGAGGGCCAAGGAGGGTGGTACCGCGGGAGCGCGCCGCACACGGCGTAGACAGGCAAGAAGGCTCTCGTCCCTCCGACGGAAGGCAGCACGTCCGCCGGAGGAAGATCGATGACGCAGTACCGCCAGGTGCCCGCCCAGGTCGACCTGCCCGCCCTCGAGCACGCGGTGCTCGACTTCTGGCGCGAGCAGAAGATCTTTGCCAAGAGCCTGGAGCAGTCCGAGGGCCGCCCCGAGTGGGTGTTCTACGAGGGCCCGCCCACCGCCAACGGCATGCCCGGCGCCCACCACATCGAGGCGCGCGTCTTCAAGGACGTCTTCCCCCGCTTCCGCACCATGCGCGGCTACCACGTGGCCCGCAAGGCCGGCTGGGACTGCCACGGCCTGCCGGTGGAGCTGGCGGTGGAGAAGGAGCTCGGCTTCAGCGGCAAGAAGGACATCGAGGCCTACGGCATCGCCGAGTTCAACGCCAAGTGCCGTGACTCCGTGCTCCGCCACACCGACGCCTTCTCCGACCTGACGACCCGCATGGGCTACTGGGTCGACCTCGACGACGCCTACGTCACGATGGACCCCGAGTACATCGAGTCGGTCTGGTGGTCGCTCAAGGAGATCTTCAACAAGGGCCTGCTGGTCCAGGACCACCGCGTCGCCCCCTGGTGCCCCCGCTGTGGTACGGGCCTGTCCGACCACGAGCTGGCGCAGGGCTACGAGACGGTCGTCGACCCGTCCGTGTACGTCCGTTTCCCGCTCACCTCCGGTCCGCTCGCCGGCCAGGCCGCGCTCCTGGTCTGGACGACCACCCCGTGGACCCTGGTCTCCAACACGGCGGTCGCCGCGCACCCCGAGGTCACCTACGTCGTCGCGACCAACGGCGAGGAGAAGCTCGTCGTCGCCGAGCCGCTCGTCGCCAAGGCGCTCGGCGAGGGCTGGGAGACCACCGGCGAGACCTTCACCGGCGCCGAAATGGAGCGCTGGTCGTATCAACGTCCGTTCGAGCTCGTGGAGTTCCCGAGCGTCAGTGAGGGAACCAACGGGCACGGCCCGGCGGAGGCGCACTTCGTCGTCAACGCCGACTACGTCACGACCGAGGACGGCACGGGTCTGGTCCACCAGTCCCCCGCCTTCGGTGAGGACGACCTCAAGGTCTGCCGCTCCTACGGCCTGCCCGTGGTGAACCCGGTCCGCCCGGACGGCACCTTCGAGGAGTCCGTCCCGATGGTCGGCGGCGTCTTCTTCAAGAAGGCGGACGAAAAGCTCACCGAGGACCTCCAGCAGCGCGGCCTCCTTTTCCGGCACATCCCGTACGAGCACAGCTACCCGCACTGCTGGCGCTGCCACACCGCGCTCCTCTACTACGCGCAGCCGTCCTGGTACATCCGCACCACAGCCGTCAAGGACCGTCTCCTCCAGGAGAACGAGAAGACCAACTGGTTCCCGGACACGGTCAAGCACGGCCGCTTCGGCGACTGGCTGAACAACAACATCGACTGGGCACTCTCCCGCAGCCGCTACTGGGGCACCCCGCTGCCGGTCTGGCGCTGCGAGGACGACCACCTCACCTGCGTCGGCTCCCGCGCCGAGCTCACCGAGCTGACCGGCACCGACCAGTCGGAGCTGGACCCGCACCGCCCGTACATCGACGCGGTCACCTTCGCCTGCCCGCAGGAAGGCTGCGGGAAGACCGCCACGCGCGTGCCGGAGGTCATCGACGCCTGGTACGACTCGGGTTCGATGCCGTTCGCGCAGTGGGGCTACCCGTACAAGAACAAGGACCTGTTCGAGTCCCGCTACCCGGCGCAGTTCATCTCCGAGGCCATCGACCAGACCCGCGGCTGGTTCTACACGCTGATGGCGGTCGGCACGCTGGTCTTCGACAAGTCCTCGTACGAGAACGTCGTCTGTCTGGGCCACATCCTCGCCGAGGACGGCCGCAAGATGTCCAAGCACCTGGGCAACATCCTGCAGCCGATCCCGCTCATGGACCAGCACGGCGCGGACGCGGTCCGCTGGTTCATGGCGGCCGGCGGCTCGCCCTGGGCGGCCCGCCGCGTCGGCCACAGCACCATCCAGGAAGTCGTCCGCAAGACGCTCCTCACGTACTGGAACACGGTCGCCTTCCAGGCGCTGTACGCCCGTACGTCCGGCTGGGCGCCTTCCGAGGCCGACCCGGCCCCGGCCGACCGCCCGCTCCTGGACCGCTGGCTGCTGTCCGAACTGCACGCGCTCACCGACCAGGTGACCCAGTCCCTGGAGGCGTACGACACCCAGCGCGCCGGAAAGCTGCTCTCGGCGTTCGTCGACGACCTGTCCAACTGGTACGTGCGCCGCTCGCGTCGCCGCTTCTGGCAGGGCGACAAGGCCGCGCTGCGCACGCTGCACGAGGTCGTCGAGACGGTCACCAAGCTGATGGCCCCGCTGACCCCGTTCATCACCGAGCGGGTCTGGCAGGACCTGGTGGTTCCGGTCACCCCCGGCGCGCCGGAGTCCGTCCACCTGGCCTCCTGGCCGGAGGCGGACCTCTCCGCCATCGACCCGGAGCTGTCGAAGCAGATGGTCCTGGTCCGCCGCCTGGTCGAGCTGGGCCGCGCCACCCGCGCGGAGTCGGGCGTGAAGACCCGCCAGCCGCTCAGCCGCGCGCTCATCGCGGCCACGGGCTTCGACGCCCTCTCCCCCGAGCTGCACACGCAGATCACGGAGGAGCTGAACGTCGAGTCGCTGGCGTCGCTGAGCGAGGTGGGCGGCAGCCTGGTCGACACCACCGCGAAGGCCAACTTCCGCGCCCTGGGCAAGCGGTTCGGCAAGCGCGTCCAGGAGGTGGCCAAGGCCGTCGCCGCCGCCGACGCGGCCGCGCTCTCCCTCGCCCTGCGCGAGGGCACGGCGTCCGTGGAGGTCGACGGCGAGCCCATCACCCTCGCCCCGGACGAGGTGATCATCACGGAGACCCCGCGCGAGGGCTGGTCGGTGGCGTCCGACTCCGGCGCGACGGTCGCCCTGGACCTGGAGATCACGGAGGAGCTGCGCCGCGCCGGTCTGGCCCGTGACGCGATCCGTCTGATCCAGGAGGCCCGCAAGAACAGCGGCCTCGACGTCGCCGACCGTATCGCGCTCCGCTGGACCGCGACCGACCCGGCGACCGTCGCGGCCCTGACCGAGCACTCCGGTCTGATCGCCGACGAGGTCCTCGGCACGGACTTCGCCCAGGGCGAGGCGGACGACACCTACGGCACCCCGTTCACGGACGAGGGCCTGACGCTGACGTTCCGCCTGCGCAAGGCGTAAGGGCGCAGGGGCGTCCTACGAGGGCCCGGTTCCCCCGAGGGGGCCGGGCCCTCTTGTCGGGCCCCGGAAGCCCGCAGGGCGTCCAGACCCAGCCTCTCCAGGAGCGGCTCCGCCGGCGGGCCCACCACGTACAGCAGCTCCCCCACCAGGTCGTTCGGGCTCTCGCCCATCGTGAAGCCCCCGGCCGTGAGGATCTCCCGGATCGCCCGCGTCATCGCGTCGTCGACCAGGCCCTTGTGCCGCAGCGCCGGATCCCGAGGATCGGTGCGCAGGGCGGCCTGCATACCGGCCACCCTGAGCACCGGCGCCGGATGCCACCCCACATAGACCCCGCCGGCGTCGTCGGCACCGGGATCCACCGTCACCACCGCCCCGGCGCCCACGGCCGAGTCCAGGCCCTCCGCCTGCACCGGCAACCCGGCCGCCGCCAGCTGCGTACGGGCCTCGCTCGCCCACGCCTCCCAGCGCCGCAGCGTCTCGGCGTCGGCCTGCCGGTACTGCCAAACCTCTCCCTCACCCATGCCGCGCACGCTACAACGCCCCACTGACACCACCGGCACCACCGTGGTCATCGTCAACACGCGTAAAAAGGGCGGGACCCCGGATGGAAATCCGGGGCCCGCCCTTTTGAACGCTGCCGACGCCTACGGCGTACTACTGGCCGTCAGTTGTCATCCTCGTCGATGAGGAAGCCGCGCATCGGCGAGGGGGCCTGGCCCATCGGCGACGGGCCCTGCGGCCGCACCGGAGCCATCGGCTGGGTCATCGCGGGGGACATCTGCTGCTGGCCACCGTAGGACGGGGCAGCCGGGCTCGGCGCGCCCATGCCCTGGTTGCCGCCGTAGGACGGGGCGCTCGCGCCGGCCGGAGCCATGGAGGGCGCCGGGGACGGCGGGAGGGAGGCCGTGGCAGGGGTGCGCGGCGGGGCGAGGGAGTCGTCGGCCTGGGTCTCCAGCTGACGCAGCTGGGACTCGAGGTACGACTTCAGGCGCGTGCGGTACTCGCGCTCGAAGCCGCGCAGGTCCTCGACCTTGCGCTCCAGCGTGGCGCGGGCGGACTCCAGGGAGCCCATCGCGACGCGGTGCTTCTCCTGCGCGTCCCGCTCCAGAGCGTCGGCCTTGGCACGGGCGTCACGCTCGAGACCCTCGGCACGCGAACGCGCCTCGCCGACGATCTTGTTGGCCTCGGAACGGGCCTCGGCGATCGCCTGGTCGGCGGTCTGCTGGGCCAGCGAGAGGACACGGGCGGCGCTGTCGCCACCGGGGCCCTGACCGGGGCCGCCCATCGGACCGCCCATGGGGCCGCCCATCGGGCCACCCATCTGCTGCTGCATGGGGGGCTGACCACCCATCGGACCCTGCCCCATGGGGCCCTGACCCATCGGACCGGGACCCTGGGGACCCTGGCCGCCGGGACCTGCAGGCAGCTGCGGGGCACCGCTCGGCAGCTGGGGCGGACCACCCATGGGGCCACCCATCTGCTGCTGCGGCGGGCCCGATATGCCGGCGGGCACCGGAGCGCCCGGACCTCGCATACCCTGCTGCGGCATGCCCTGCTGCTGAGGCGGCATGCCCTGCTGCTGCGGCATGCCCTGCTGCTGGTCCTGCTGCTCCGGAGGCTTGCGCATGTTCTGCTGGTTCTGGGCAGCAGCGCGCGTGGCCGCGGCCAGCTTGGCGCGCAGGTCCTCGTTCTCGCGGAGCAGTCGGGTCAGTTCGGCTTCGACCTCGTCGAGGAAGGCATCGACCTCGTCCTCGTCATAGCCTTCTCGGAGGCGGACGGTCGTGAACTGCTTGTTCCGCACGTCCTCGGGGGTCAACGGCATCTCTTCACCTCAACGTAGTCGTCGGCATTCGGCAAGACGGTAGTTCACATCGCTCACAGCCGGCTCACGATCGAGATCAGGATGTAGACGATGATCATCAGTACGAAGAAGGACAGGTCGAGCGCCACGCCCCCGAGACGCAGCGGCGGGATGACCCGCCGCAGAAGCTTGAGCGGTGGATCGGTGACAGTGTAGGTGGCCTCCAGAACGACCACCATCGCCTTGCCGGGTTGCCATGAGCGGGCGAACTGGAAGACGTAGTCCATGACCAGCCGGAAGATGAGCACGATGAGGAAGACCATCAGCGCGATGTAGACGACATCCAGGACCACGCTCATGTTCGGTGCTTCCCTCTCCCCTGCTTACGTGCTCTCGGTACTGCCTGTTTCCGGTCTTGCGTCTCAGCTCTGGTTGAAGAACCCGCCCTCTGCGATGCGGGCCTTGTCCTCCGCCGTGACATCGACGTTAGCAGGAGACAGCAGGAACACCTTCTGCGTCACCCGCTCGATGCTTCCATGAAGACCAAACACCAAACCGGCCGCAAAGTCGACAAGTCGCTTCGCGTCTGTGTCATCCATCTCAGTCAGATTCATGATCACCGGCGTGCCCTCACGGAAGTGTTCCCCGATGGTACGGGCCTCGTTGTACGTCCGGGGGTGAAGCGTGGTGATCCGGTACGGCTCTCGTTCCGACACGACCTTGGGCATGATCACCGGCGCGTTCTTCTCCAGGGACTGACGTTCTTGTGTGATGGATGCCACGGGCGCGATGCGCGCCGGGCGTCCGGATTCCGCGACGGGCGAAGCGGCTCGGGCCACCGGTTCGCGCGGCGCGGGCGGTTGCACGATTCTCACCTCTTCGTCCCTTTGGGACTGGTGTGCACCGTGCGACTGGTGCGACGGCTCGTGCCGCCGATGGTCACGCTCGGGCTCCGGGTCGAGCTCGGGTTCGAAGTCGTCGTCGGGGTCGAATCCTCGGCCGTCGTACCCATCGTCCTCCACGAGGCCGAGGTAGACCGCCATCTTGCGCATCGCGCCGGCCATGCTCTGAGTCCTCCGCTCTGTGGTGGATCGGCTGACTACTGCCAAGTCCCGCGATCCACGAGGTCCTTACGCCCGCCTTTCGACGGTAATGACCATATTTTCTGCTGTGGTCCGACTTCCTGGCGACGTTACCCGAGCCTGGGGCGGACTCCGAGTACCGCGGTGCCGACGCGCACATGTGTCGCCCCGGCCGCCACTGCTTCCTCGAGATCCGCACTCATCCCTGCCGAGACCATGTTCGCAGCCGGATGGGTTCGGCGCAGGTCAGTCGACAAATCCATCAACCGCTCGAACGCCGCCTGTTGGCGTCCCGCGTACTCCCCGGTCAGGGGTGCGACGGTCATCAGTCCGTCAAGCCGCAGCCCCGGGGAGTCCGCGACGAGGTCGGCCAACTCTTCGATTCCGCCGGGCGCCACGCCACCCCGCTCCCCCCGCGCGCTCTCACCCGCGTCGAGCGCGACCTGGATGAGGCATCCGACCTCGCGACCCGCCCGGACGGCCTCGTTCGACAGGGCCGTCACCAGCCTGGATCGGTCGACGGACTGCACGACATCGGCGTAGCCGACCACGGAACGCACCTTGTTGGTCTGCAACTGGCCCACGAAGTGCCAGGAAAGCGGCAGATCCGAGCACGTCGCGGCCTTGGGCGCCGCGTCCTGGTCACGGTTCTCGGCGACGTGGCGTACACCGAGTTCCGACAGGATCCGTACATCGCTCGCCGGATAGGTCTTGGTGACCACGATCAGGGTCACCTCCTCCCGCCCTCGCCCGGCGGCCGCGCACGCGGCGGCGATGCGCTCCTCCACCTTCGCCAGGTTTCCGGCGAGTTCGTCCTTACGGTCCGTCATGCCCCATCAGTCCAGCCAGACATATCCCGCGAGTCGCCCTGTCGTGCGGTCGCGGCGGTACGAGAAGTGGTTCTGCGACTCCCGCGTGCACACCGGCGACTGCTCCCGGTCGTGCACCCCGAGCCGCTCGAGCTGCGCGTGCACCCCGGCGGTCACGTCGACCGCCGGCGTGCCCCAGCTCGTCTCGGCGTACGCCGCCGGCTCGACGGCGGCCACCTCGGCACGCATCGCCTCCGGCACCTCGTAGCACCGGCCGCAGACGGCGGGCCCGGTGCGGGCGACGATCCGCGACGGCTCGGCCCCGAGATCCGCCATGGCCCGTACGGCCGCGGGGACGACTCCGGCGAGCATGCCGGGGCGTCCGGCGTGGGCCGCGGCGACGACCCCGGCGGCGGGGTCGGCGAGCAGGACGGGCGTGCAGTCGGCGGTCAGGACGGCGAGGGCGAGACCGCGGCGGGCCGTGACGATCGCGTCGACCTCGGGGACGGGGCGGTCGCCCCACGGTCCGTCGACCTCGGCCACGTCCTTGCCGTGCACCTGGTTCATCCAGACGACCAGGCCGGGGTCCAACCCGAGCGACTTCGCCGCGAGTTCGCGGTTGGTCCGCACGGCCCCGGGATCGTCGCCGACCGCGCCACCGAGGTTGAGCTCCTCATACGGAGCGGCGCTCACCCCGCCCCACCGGTCGGTGAAGGCGAAGTGCGCGCCGCTCACGTGTCCGCGCTGACCTATCACTTCAGGAAGTCCGGCACGTCCAGTTCCTCGGCCGCGCTGTCCGTGTAGGTCCGCGACGGGGGCACCGGCGGGGCGACCGGGAGGTCGGCCACCGGCTCGGGCGCCGGCTCCGGCTCCTCCTTCGGCGTGACACTGCCGAGCGAGCCGAAGGACGGGCGGCTCTCGGGCTGCCGTACCGGAGTGGGCTCCTCGCGGCGGGACGAGGCCGAGGAGGAGCCGAGGACGTTGTCCCGGCGAGCCGGGGGCTGGCCCCCGTCGAAGCCGGCCGCGATCACGGTGACCCGGACCTCGTCGCCGAGGGCGTCGTCGATGACGGCGCCGAAGATGATGTTGGCCTCGGGGTGGGCGGCCTCGCTGACCAGCTGGGCGGCTTCGTTGATCTCGAAGAGGCCGAGGTCGGAGCCGCCGGAGATGGAGAGCAGGACACCCCGGGCACCGTCGATGGAGGCTTCCAGCAGCGGGGAGGAGATCGCCATCTCGGCCGCGGCCACCGCGCGGTCGTCCCCGCGGGCCGAGCCGATGCCCATGAGGGCCGAACCGGCCTCGGACATGACCGACTTGACGTCGGCGAAGTCGAGGTTGATCAGACCGGGCGTGGTGATGAGGTCGGTGATGCCCTGGACACCGGAGAGCAGGACCTGGTCCGCCGACTTGAAGGCGTCGAGGACGGAGACCTGGCGGTCCGAGATGGACAGCAGCCGGTCGTTCGGGATGACGATGAGGGTGTCGACCTCTTCGCGGAGCTCGGCGATGCCGTCCTCGGCCTGGTTGGCGCGCCGCCGTCCCTCGAAGGTGAACGGGCGCGTGACCACGCCGATGGTGAGGGCGCCCAGGGAGCGTGCGATGTTGGCCACGACGGGCGCCCCGCCGGTGCCGGTGCCGCCGCCTTCACCGGCCGTCACGAAGACCATGTCGGCCCCCTTGAGGACCTCCTCGATCTCCTCGCGGTGGTCCTCGGCGGCCTTGCGGCCGACAGCCGGGTTGGCTCCGGCGCCGAGTCCGCGGGTGAGTTCGCGGCCGACGTCGAGCTTGACGTCGGCGTCGCTCATCAACAGCGCCTGCGCGTCGGTGTTGATGGCGATGAACTCGACGCCCTTGAGACCGACCTCGATCATCCGGTTGATGGCATTGACACCACCGCCGCCGACACCGATGACTTTGATGACTGCGAGGTAGTTCTGCGGTGCTGCCACGTCGAAGGCCTCTCGCCTCGAGTTACGTGTCGTCGGATCACGGGACGCTTGTGCGCTCCGTGCTCCGGCGACTGATGCCGAATGGGACGGTCCGTTTCGCCGACCCGAACCCTAACGCTGAAGTTTAGGGTTACCAGTGTGTCTGTTCCTTGGAGTCTTCTGAACAGGACACTAAGTCGACAAGTGGCGCCCGTTCAACGAACACGCCGAACCTCCCGTTTTTCTTTTCACCCTATGTGATCAGCCGTGTCGCTGCCCAACCAGGGTGCTGGCCTGCGCGGATGCGCGTCAACTCCCTGATGACGCAGGGGCGGTGGGAACACTGACGTCGAAGTGCCGTGCAGCCGGGGAGGCTTTCATCAGGGCGGTGATGGTACGGGCCTTTGCGGCACCCTTCTCGGAGCTCCCCCAGGCGACCGTGCGCCCGCCGCTCAACTCCAGCGAGATGTCGTCGTAGGAACGGACCTTGACGACCCGGGTGTCCCGGGCGACGGCGGCCGGAAGGGCGTCGGCGACCTTCACCGCCTCCCGCACCAGCCGGTTCTCGCCGAAGCGCCGCAGACTCGCGGAAGCCGAACCCGGGGAGGAGGTTTCCAATTCGAGAAGGGGAACACCCTGAGGAGCCTCGGAAACCGTGGCGAAACGGACACCTTCGTCGTCCACTTCCACGAAGTTCCGCCCCTTTTGAACCAGCAGGACCGGCTTACGCTCGGTCACTTTCAGGCCGATTCCGTGGGGCCAGGAGCGGACCACGTCAACCGAGTCGATTCGGGGCAATTCCGAGCGCAAACGCGCCGCGATCGCGTCCGTGTCGACGGAAATCAGCGGTTCCCCGACGGGCACGTCGGCGGCCTCGCGCACCTGCTCCGGCGTCAGAACTCGCGTACCGGAGACGGAGACACGCTCCACGCGCAGCCACTGCGAGCCGTACAACGCCCAGACGGCGCCCGCCCCGAGGAGGACGACCGCCAGGGCCAGGACGATGATCGTACGAAGCCGGCGTGGGCCCAGCCTCCGGGCGAGAGGCGGGCCGGACGATTCCTGCTGGCGTGCACCGCGTTCGGCGGTGGTCGGTCCGGCCACGCTCCCTGCCCTTCGTTCCCAGAGCCCTACATGCTGCGCCTAGTGGTGTGCACGGTGCGCGGCGATCGCCTCGTACACCATGCGGACGAGCAGGTCATCCGCGTCCCGGCGGCCGAACTCGCTGGCGGCGCGGGACATCTCGTACAGCCGGTGCGGGTCGGCGAGCACGGGCAGGACGTTCTCCCGGACCCACTCCGGGGTCAGTTCCGCATCGTCGACCAGGAGGCCGCCGCCGGCTTTCACCACCGGCTGGGCGTTGAGCCGCTGTTCGCCGTTGCCGATGGGCAGCGGGACGTAGGCGGCCGGGAGTCCGACGGCGGAGAGTTCGGCGACGGTCATCGCGCCCGCGCGGCAGAGCATCATGTCGGCCGCGGCGTACGCGAGATCCATCCGGTCCACGTAACTTACCGGGATGTACGGGGGCATTCCCGGCATCTGCTGGACGTGCGGCAGTTCGTTCTTCGGGCCGACCGCGTGCAGGATCTGGATGCCTGCCTGCTGGAGCCACGGGGCGACCTGCTGCACGACCTCGTTGAGGCGGCGGGCCCCCTGCGAGCCGCCGGAGACGAGCAGCGTGGGCAGGTTCGGGTCGAGGCCGAACATCGCGCGGGCCTCCGGGCGCGCCGCGGCCCGGTCGAGGGTGGCGATGGAGCGGCGCAGCGGGATCCCGATGTAGCGGGCGTTGCGGAGCTTGCTGTCGGGCGTGGAGACGGCGACCTGGGCGGCGTACCGGGAGCCGATCTTGTTGGCCAGGCCGGGGCGGGCGTTGGCCTCATGGATGACGATCGGCACGCCCAGGCGCTTGGCGGCGAGGTAGCCGGGCAGGGCGACATAGCCGCCGAAGCCGACGACGCAGTCCGCCTTCGTGCGCTCCAGGATCTGCTCGGTCGCCTTGATCGTGCCGCGCAGCCGGCCCGGGACGGTGATCAGCTCGGGCGTGGGCTTGCGCGGCAGCGGAACCGCCGGGATCAGCGCAAGCTCGTAGCCCCGCTGGGGAACGAGCGTGGTCTCCAGGCCGCGCTCCGTGCCCAGGGCCGTGATCCCCACGGTCGGGTCCTGCCTGCGCAGGGCGTCCGCGAGGGCGAGCGCGGGCTCGATGTGGCCGGCGGTCCCCCCACCAGCGAGTACGACATGCACCGAAATTCACCGCTCTCCGGACGAGCGCGCCGCCGAGGCACGCCGTCGCATCGTGTTCCATCTCCGGGGTCCCCGATTCGGCTGAGGACCCCCAGCCCCCCGCTTTCTACCAAAGCGGGGGTGCCGCATCGCAAGCGCCGCCCGCGCAGCGGGCTCGTCACGCGCGAAGGCGATCAGCAGCCCGATGGCGAACATGGTCGGCAGCAGCGCGGATCCCCCGTAGGAGAACAGCGGGAGGGGGACGCCGGCGATCGGCAGCAGGCCGAGCACCGCACCGATGTTGATCACGGCCTGGGCCGTGATCCAGGTGGTCACGCCTCCCGCGGCATACCTCACGAAGGGGTCCTCCGTGCGACCGGCCACGCGGATACCCGCATAGCCTAGAGCCGCGAACAGGGCGAGGACCGACAGCGTCCCCGCGAGGCCCAGTTCCTCACCGGTGACGGCGAAGATGAAGTCGGTGTGCGCTTCGGGGAGTTGGCCCCATTTCTCCACACTCGCACCGAGCCCGGAGCCGAAAATCCCGCCGGAGGCGAGGGCATAGATCCCGTGCACGGCCTGCCAGCAGTCGGTGGCGCCGGAGCGGGGCTCGGTGGCACCGATGCAGGCGAGCCGGGCCATGCGGTTCGGGCTGGTCTTGATGAGGATCACGCCGATCACGGCGGCGATCGACAGCACACCGACGAAGAGGCGGGTGGGCGCGCCCGCCAGCCACAGCAGACCGAACAGGATCGCCGTCAGGATGATCGCCGTGCCCATGTCGCCGCCGAGCATGATCAGGCCGAGCAGCATGAACGCGACCGGCACCAGCGGCACCAGCATGTGCTTCCACTGCGTGAGCAGCTTCTTGTCCTGCTTGCGGGCGAGCAGGTCGGCGCCCCACAGCACCAGGGCGAGCTTGCCGAACTCGCTGGGCTGGATCTGGAAGGAGCCGCCGAGCGAGATCCAGTTCTGGTTGCCGTTGACCGCCACCCCTATCCCCGGCACCTGCACCAGCACCATCAGAGCGACGGCGCCGGCGAGGATCGGGTAGGCCAGCGCCCGGTGCAGCTTCACCGGCATCCGGGAGGCGATCAGCAGCAGCGTCCCGCCGATGACCGCCGCCAGGAACTGCTTGCGGAAGAAGAACGAGCCCGGCAACGACATCTGCAGCGCGGTGATCTGCGAGGCCGAGTACACCATCACCAGGCCCAGCACGGTGATCAGCAGGCTGCCGCCGAAGATCAGGTAGTACGCGGTCAGCGGCCGGTCCCAGGCCTTGTGCGCGCGCGTGTACAGCCGGAGCACCGGATTGTCGCGACCCGGACGAGGGGCCGCGGGTCTGCGGACGCTGCGCTGAACGGGCGGACGCCCGGTACGGCTACCGGGCATCCGTGTCTCCGTCGTACGTCGGCCGTGACGGTCCCACGCGTCCCTCCCAAGGTCCGCCCGGCAGGCGGCCGGGTCAATGGGGGTCGGCTCCGAGTTCGCGAACCGCCTCCGCGAACGCGTCACCGCGCTGGTTGTAGTTGACGAACATGTCCATGGAGGCGCAGGCCGGGGCGAGCAGCACCGTGTCGCCGGGCCGCGCCAGCCGCTTCGCCTCCCGGACAGCCGCGAGCATCGCCCCAGTGTCGGTCCGGTCGAGGTCGACGACGGGTACTTCCGGGGCGTGTCGCGCGAGGGCCTCGTGGATCAGCGCCCGATCGGCACCGATGAGCACGACGCCCCGAAGTCGCTTCGCCGACTTGGCGACCAGCTCGTCGAAGGTCGCGCCCTTCGCGAGACCGCCCGCGACCCACACGATCGACTCGTACGCCGCCAACGAGGCTTCCGCCGCGTGCGTGTTGGTCGCCTTGGAGTCGTCGACGTACGCGACGCCGTCCACGTCCGCCACGTGGGCGATGCGGTGGGCGTCCGGGGTGAAGGCCCGCAGACCGTCCCGTACGGCCTTGGGGAGCACGCCGAAGGCGCGCGCCAGGGCCGCCGCGGCAAGGGCGTTGGCGATGTTGTGCGGGGCCGGCGGGTTGACGTCGGAGACCTCGGCCAGTTCCTGGGCGTTCTTCTGCCGGTTCTCGACGAAGGCGCGGTCGACCAGGATGCCGTCCACGACGCCGAGTTGGGAGGGCCCCGGGGTGCCGAGGGTGAAGCCGATGGCCCGGCAGCCCTCCTCGACGTCCGCCTCGCGCACCAGGTCCTCGGTGGCCTTGTCGGCGACGTTGTAGACGCAGGCGACCCGATTGCCCTCGTAGATACGGCCCTTGTCCTTGGCGTACGCCTCCATCGAGCCGTGCCAGTCGAGGTGGTCCGGGGCGAGGTTCAGCACGACGGCGGAGTGGGCGCGCAGGGAGGGCGCCCAGTGCAGCTGGTAACTGGAGAGTTCCACGGCGAGGACGTCGTACTGCTCCTCCCCGAGGACCGCGTCCAGCAGGGAGACGCCGATGTTGCCGACGGCCGCCGTGCGCAGGCCGGCCGCCTTCAGGATGGACGCCAGCATCTGGGTGGTGGTCGTCTTGCCGTTGGTGCCGGTGACGCACAGCCAGGGAGCCGCGTCGGGGCCCCGCAGCCGCCAGGCGAGTTCGACGTCGCCCCAGACCGGCACCCCGGCCTCGTGTGCGGCCGCGAACAGCGGCTTGTCCGGCTTCCAGCCGGGGGCGGTGACGATCAGCTCGGTGCCCTCGGGCAGGGTCGCCCCGTCACCGAGGCGCACGGTGATGCCGAGCGCCTCCAGTTCGGCCGCCTGGGCACGCGCGCGTGCGTCGTCGCCGTCGTTGACGACGGTGACCTTCGCGCCGCGCCCGTGCAGCACCTTGGCCGCCGGGACGCCGGAGACGCCGAGCCCGGCTACGGTGACGTTCTTCCCCTGCCAGTCGGTCACTTTTCTGCTGCCCATCCCGCGTAGAAGAGGCCCAGTCCGACAATGACGCAGATGCCCTGGATGATCCAGAAGCGGACCACGACAAGGACTTCGGACCAGCCCTTGAGTTCGAAGTGGTGCTGGAGTGGCGCCATGCGGAAGACGCGCTTGCCGGTCAGGCGGAACGAGCCGACCTGGATGACCACCGACATGGTGATGAGGACGAACAGACCGCCCAGGATGGCCAGCAGCAGCTCGGTGCGGGAGCAGATCGCGAGACCCGCGAGGACACCGCCGAGCGCCAGCGAACCGGTGTCGCCCATGAAGATCTTGGCCGGCGAGGTGTTCCACCACAGGAAGCCGAGGCAGGCACCCATCAGCGCGGCGGAGACGACGGCGAGGTCGAGCGGGTCGCGCACCTCGTAGCACGCGTTCGGGTTCATCAGGGTCTCGCCGTTGGCGCAGGACTCCTGGTACTGCCAGACGCCGATGAACGTGTAGGCGCCGAAGACGAGCACGGAGGCGCCGGTGGCGAGGCCGTCCAGACCGTCCGTCAGGTTCACGCCGTTGGACATGGCGAGGATCATGAACAGCGCCCAGACGACGAACAGCACGGGGCCGATCGTCCAGCCGAAGTCCGTGATGAACGACAGCTTCGTGGAGGCCGGGGTGTTGCCGCGGGCGTCCGCGAACTGCAGCGAGAGCACGGCGAAGGCGATACCGCCGAGCAGCTGGCCGGCCATCTTCGCCTTGGCCCGCAGACCCAGCGAGCGTCGCTTGACGATCTTGATGTAGTCGTCGAGGAAGCCGACCAGACCCATACCGACCATCAGGCCCAGCACCAGCACGCCCGAGTAGGTCGGCGGCTTGCCCGTGATCACCTTGGACAGGAAGTACGCGGCGACCGTCGCCAGGATGAAGGCGATGCCGCCCATCGTCGGCGTACCGCGCTTGCTGGCGTGCTCGCGCGGACCGTCGTCGCGGATGTACTGGCCGTAGCCCTTGCGCGCGAGCAGTTTGATCAGCAGCGGCGTGCCGATCAGCGTCAGGAAGAGGCCAATGACACCCGCGAACAGGATCTGCTTCATCATCGGGCAGCGACCTCACCCTCGGCACCGGTCTCGAGCAGCGCCTGCGCGACGCTCTCGAGGCCGACCGAACGGGACGCCTTCACGAGTACGACGTCTCCCGGGCGCAACTCGCTGCGCAACAGGTCGACCGCCGCCTGTGCGTCGGACACGTGCACCGACTCCTCACCCCACGAACCCTCGTTATATGCGCCCAGTTGCAGCCAGGCGGCTTCCCTGCCCCCGACCGCGACGAGCTTGCTGACGTTGAGCCGGACGGCAAGCCGTCCGACCGCGTCGTGCTCGGCGAGCGCCTCGTCCCCGAGCTCGGCCATCTTGCCGAGCACCGCCCAGGTCCGGCCCCCCTGTGCCCGTGAGGCTCCGCCCATGGCTGCCAGCGCACGCAGAGCGGCCCGCATGGACTCAGGGTTCGCGTTGTAGGCGTCGTTGACGATCGTCACGCCGTCCGGGCGCTCGGTGACCTCCATCCGCCAGCGGGAGAGGGAGCCCGCCTCGGAGAGCGCGGTGGCGATCTCTTCCGCGGACATGCCCAGCTCATGGGCGACGGCGGCCGCGGCGAGCGCGTTCGACACGTGGTGCTCACCGTACAGGCGCATGGTCACATCACTTGCACCGGAGGGTGTGTGAAGCCTGAAGGCGGGCTGTCCGGTGTCCGTGAGTCTCACGTTCTCGGCGCGTACGTCCGCTTCGTCGGACTCTCCGAAAAGGATCACCTTCGCCTTCGTTCGGGAGGCCATGGCCCGGACCAAGGGATCGTCGGCGTTGAGGATCGCGACGCCGCCCTCCTCCGCCGGCGGGAGGCTCTCGACGAGTTCGCCCTTCGCCTGTGCGATCTGCTCACGGCCACCGAACTCGCCGATGTGGGCGGTGCCGACGTTGAGGACGAGGCCGATCCTCGGCGGGGTGAGGCCGGTGAGGTAGCGGATGTGGCCGATGCCGCGGGCGCCCATCTCCAGCACGAGGAACCTGGTCTCCTCGGTGGCCGACAGGGCGGTCAGGGGCAGCCCGATCTCGTTGTTGAGCGAGCCGGGGGTCCACACCGTGGGCGCCTTGCGCTGGAGGACCTGTGCGATGAGGTCCTTGGTGCTGGTCTTGCCGGCGGAGCCGGTGAGGGCGACGAGGGTCGTGCCGAGCTTCTGCACGACGTGCCGCGCGAGGGCGCCGAGCGCCGTCTGGACGTCGTCCACGACGATCGCGGGCACGCCGACGGGTCGCGAGGCCAGTACGGCCACCGCGCCCGCCTCGACGACCGCCTGGGCGAAGTCGTGGCCGTCCACGCGCTCGCCGACGAAGGCGACGAAGAGGCTGCCGGGCTCCACCTCGCGGGAGTCCCGGACGACCGGCCCGGTGACCTGCGCGGTCGGATCCGGTATGTCGTGCGTCTGCCCGCCGACGACTGCTGCGATCTCGGCGAGGGAGAGGGCGATCACAAGTTCATCCCTGGGTCTTCTGGATAGCTTCGCGAAGCACCTGGCGGTCGTCGAACGGACGGACCACACCGGCGATGTCCTGGCCCTGCTCGTGGCCCTTGCCCGCGACCAGCACGGTGTCCCCGGGCCGCGCCCGGCCGACGGCGGCGGCGATCGCGGCGGCCCGGTCCTCGAAGAGCTGCACCTCGCCGCGCTCGTGGGCCGGCACGGACGCCGCACCCTGGAGCATCGTCGCGAGGATCGCGAGGGGGTCCTCGGAGCGGGGGTTGTCGGAGGTCAGTACGGCGGTGTCGGCGAGCCGGGCCACGGCGGCGCCCATCGGCGCCCGCTTGGTGGTGTCCCGGTCGCCGCCGCACCCGAGCACGACGTGCAGCCGGCCCTTGGTGACCTTGCGCAGCGCCTTGAGGACCGACTCGACGGCGTCCGTCTTGTGCGCGTAGTCGACGACCGCGAGGTACGGCTGCCCGGCGTCCACCCGCTCCAGCCGGCCCGGCACGCCCGGCACGGCGGCGACACCGTCGGCGGCGGTCTGCGGGTCGAGGCCGGCGGTGGCGAGGGCGACGATCGCGGCGAGGGTGTTGGCCACGTTGAAGGGGCCCGGCAGCGGCGACCTGGCGGCGACGCGTTGCCCCTCGGGGCCGACGACGGTGAACGTCGAGTCCATCGGACCGACCTCGACGTCCACGGCGCGCCAGTCGGCGTCGGGGTGGCCCTCGGCGGAGAACGTGACGACCGGGACGGTGGCCTCGCGGGTGAGCCGGCGGCCGTACTCGTCGTCGAGGTTGATCACGCCGAGTTTGCTGCGTCGCGGAGTGAACAGCTGCGCCTTGGCCCGGAAGTAGTCCTCCATGTCGGAGTGGAACTCCATGTGCTCCGGGCTGAGGTTGTTGAACACGGCGATGTCGAACACGCAGCCGTCGACCCGGCCGAGGACCAGGGCGTGGCTGGAGACCTCCATCGCGACCGCCTCGACACCGCGTTCGCGCATGACGGCGAACAGGGCCTGGAGGTCGGTGGCTTCCGGGGTGGTGCGCTCGGACTTGATGCGCTCGTCGCCGATGCGCATCTCGACGGTGCCGATGAGTCCCACCCGTCGCCCACCACCGCCCTCGACCGACGGCGCTTCGCGCCGGCCCCCCTCGTCCGTGCTGCGGGTGGTCCTGAGGCCGCCCTCGACGAGATACGCGGTGGTGGTCTTGCCGGAGGTGCCGGTGATGCCGATCTGGAGCAGGTCCCGGCCCGGATGGCCGTAGATCGCGGCCGCCAGCTCGCCCATCCGCCCGCGCGGGTCGTCGACGACCAGGACCGGCAGGCCGGTCGCGGCGGCGCGTTCGGCACCGGTCGGGTCCGTCAGCACGGCGACCGCGCCGAGGCCGGCGGCCTGGGTGACGAAGTCGGCACCGTGCAGGCGGGCGCCCGGGAGGGCGGCGTACAGGTCGCCGGGGCGGACGGCGCGCGAGTCGTGGGTGATGCCCGTGACCTCGGCAGCGCCTTCCGGCGTGGTGGCACCCAGCTGATCGGCGAGCTCCGCGAGGGGTGTGGCGGAGACCTGAACCGGTCGCGGCGGTCCCGGATATGTCACGGAAGCGCCCTTCTGGGTGGTTTGGGACTGATCAGCGTGTGGCACGGCGGTGAGCGTACCGGGCCCACCCGCCTGGGGGCGAAGCGAGGCGGTGGGCGGGAGCCCGGGCGGGGCGTGGTTCCCGGGATCGGGGGTGATCATGGTCACGGGCTGGATTCCTGGCTGTTCGGCGCTGAACACGGGCGGGCTGGGGGCTCAGGGGGCGAAGGAGACCGGGAGGCTCGCGGGCTTCGCCCCGGTCGGGGGGACCTGCAGGGTCTTCAGGGCGAACTCCATGACCTGCTTGAAGACGGGGCCGCAGATCTGGCCGCCGAAGTAGCTGCCCTTGGTGGCGTTCTGGATCGCGCAGTAGACGGTGACGCGGGGGTTGTCGGCGGGCGCGAAACCGGCGAAGGACGAGGTGTAGCCACGGTACTTGCCGGTGGCCGGATCCACGCGGTTCGCGGTACCGGTCTTGCCCGCCACGCGGTAGCCGGGGATGCGCGCCTTGGTGCCGGTGCCCTCCCGGTCGTCCACGACCGACTCCAGCATCTGGGCGAGGGTCTTCGCCGTCTTCTGGCTGACCACCCGCGTCTTCTGCGGGGCGGGGGCGGGCGTGAAGCGTCCGTCGGGCCCCTTGGTGCCGCGCACCAGGGTCGGCTCGACGCGGACGCCGCCGTTGGCGATCGTCGAGTAGACGGAGGCCGCCTGGAGCGCGTTGATGGACACGCCCTGGCCGAAAGGAATCGTGTACTGCTGCGAGGTCGACCACTTGTCCGGCGGCGCGAGGATGCCCTTGGTCTCGCCGGGGAAGCCGAGCCCGGTCGGGCTGCCGATGCCGAATTTGCGCAGGTAGGAGTAGAGGACCCGGTTGGCCTCGGCCTGCGTCTTGCCGAGCTGGCCGGTGGCCAGGATGGTGCCGATGTTGCTGGACTTGGCGAGCACGCCGTTGAGCGTGAGGTACCAGGTCGGGTGGTCGATGTCGTCCTGAAACAGCCGGTCGCCGCGGTGCAGCCGGTTGGGCACGGTGACGTGCGTCAGCGGTGTGGCGGCGTTCTCCTGCAGGACGGCGGCCATCGACATGACCTTGGCGGTGGAGCCGGGCTCGTAGGCGTCCTGGACGGCCGCGTTGCCGAGGGCCTCGGAGTCCGCCTTCGCGAGGTCGTTGGGGTCGAAGCCGGGTGAGTTGGCCATGGCGAGGATCTCGCCGGTGCGGGTGTCCTGGACGACGACGTAGCCGCGGTCCGCCTTGGACTTCTCCACCTGCTCGGTGATGGCGTTCTGAGCGGCCCACTGGATGTCGCGGTCGATCGTCAGCTCGACGTCGGAGCCGGGCACGGCGGGCGTCTCGGTGGAGCCCGCGGTGGGCACCTGACGGCCGCCGGACTGGGCGTAGCGGATCTTGCCGTCCTTGCCGGCCAGGGTGCTGTTCAACTGCTGCTCGACCCCGCCGCCGCCGTTGCCCTCGGCGTTGACCCAGCCCAGTATCCCGGCGGCGAGCTCGCCGTTGGGGTACACGCGCTTGCTGCTGGGGACGGAGAAGACACCGGCGAGGACGTTGACCGTGGTGCTGTCCGTCTCGGACTTCGTGGCGAGCGCGGACTTCAGGTCCCTGATCTGCTTCCAGACCTGCGGCGTCTGCCGGCCGGCCAGCTTGGCGTAGCGCGCCCTCGGGTCCTTGGGCCGCAGCTTCCTGACGAGATCGGCCTGCTCCTGGCCGAGGATCGGCGCGAGGAGGGCGGCCGCCTGCTCGGGGCCGTCCTCGATCTTCAGCTGCTCGTAGCCGAACATCGTCGGGTCGGCCGTGATGTCGTAGGCGTCCTCGCTGGTCGCGAGGGCCACGCCGGCGCGGTCGGTGATCTCGCCGCGCTCGGCGGCCAGCACCTGGCCGACGTAGCGGTTCCGCTCGGCCTTGGCGGCGTACGTGCTCGCGTCGACGGCCTGCACCTGGAGCAGGCGGACGACGAACGCGATCAGGACCAGGGCCAGCGCGAAACCGACCATCCGCAGGCGGGGGCGGGGGCTGCCGAGCCGGATGACGCGGGGGGCAGCGGGGCGGGGCGCGGCCGGGCGGCGGGCCGGGCGGGCGCCGGGGCCGGGGCGCCGCCGATCGGACGCCGGGCGGGAGGACCGGGCGGGGCCGGGCACGCGCCGGCGCGGCGGTTGCCTGTCGGACACTTCCGTCACCTGCCGGGAGTCGTGGGGAGGGCTGCGGTCGGGGAGGCGCCCGGGACGGGCGGCGCCGGGTACGGGAGGCTCGGCGAGGCGCTCGGGACGGACGCCGATGGAGGCAGGCCCGTCGCGATGGCCTCGGGCGGCTGTACGACCGTCGGGGTGTCCGCCGCGGACCGCTGGGGGGCGGCCGAGGGGACGCCCTTCACGGTGCCGTCGGGGTTGAGGAAGGCCGGGTCGCCGCCGGGGACCATGCCGAGTTCGCGGGCGCGGCGCTGGAGGGCGTCGGGGGCGGAGTAGGAGTCGATGTCCCGCTGGAGCGACTGCTCCTCGTCGGTGAGGTTCTTGGTGTCCTTCTGCAGGTCGTCCATCTTGAACGAGCCCTCGCTGAGCGCCGAGTTCAGCACGAGCAGACCGATGAGGCCGCCGCCGAGGAGCAGGACGACAAGGAGGACGAACGGGGTGCGGGCGGCCTGGCGCGGGCCCGTCGGGAAGAGATGCACGAGCCGGGCGGCCCTGCCCCGCAGTTCGGGTTTCCTACTCACTCGCCCTCCCCTGGGTCGGAGTCACGAACCCACTGGTCCGGGGTGCTCCCCGGCGCGCCCGCCGCACTCCGCTCACTCGATGTCCTCCCTGATGCGCTCGGCTCCCCGCAGCCGCGCCGGAGCGGCTCGCCGGTTCTCGGCGACCTCTTCCTCGGTGGGAAGTTCGGCACCGCGCGTGAGCAGCTTGAGGCGGGGCTGGTAGCGCTCGGGCACGACCGGCAGCCCGGGCGGCGCGGTGGTGGCGGCACCGGCCGCGAACACGTGCTTGACGAGCCGGTCCTCCAGCGAGTGGTACGACAGCACGGCGATCCGTCCGCCGACGTCGAGGGCCTTCACCGCGGCCGGGATCGCCCGTTCCAGGACGGCGAGTTCGCCGTTGACCTCGATGCGCAGGGCCTGGAAGGTGCGCTTGGCCGGGTTGCCGCCGGTGCGCTTGGCGGCCTGCGGAAGCGCGTTGCGGATCAGTTCGACGAGCCGGGCGCTGTTGGTGAAGGGCTCCTTCTCCCGCTCGCGCACGATCGCGGAGACGATCCGCTTGGCCTGCTTCTCCTCCCCGTACGCCCGCAGGATGCGCACCAGTTCGCCCGCCGGGTAGGTGTTGAGGACCTCGGCGGCGCTGATGCCGGTCGTCTGGTCCATGCGCATGTCGAGCGGGGCGTCCTGGGCGTAGGCGAAGCCACGGTCGGCCTCGTCGAGCTGCATGGAGGAGACGCCGAGGTCGAACAGGACGCCCTGCACGCGCGCGATGCCGAGCCGTTCGAGGACGGCGGGCAGCTCGTCGTAGACCGCGTGGACGAGGGTGGCGCGCTCGCCGAAGGGGGCGAGGCGCTCGCCGGACAGCCGCAGGGCCTCCTTGTCGCGGTCGAGGGCGACGAGCCGGGCCTCGGGGAACCGGGTGAGCAGGGCCTCGCTGTGCCCGCCGAGGCCGAGCGTGCAGTCGACGACGACGGATCCGGGCCGCTCGAGGGCGGGGGCCAACAGGTCCAGGCACCGCTGGAGCATCACCGGGACATGTCGACTGTGGCTCAAGGGGCCCTCTCAGATCCGGCGGGCCCATACGCACCGCCGGGTCCCCGCCCGCTCGAGAAGGGGAGGCCTGCCGGCGCCGGAAGCGTCAGCCGACCGGGAGCGGGAGGAGGCCGAGCCGTACGTACGCGCCGCGCACGCGGGGAGATCTCCGGCTGCCGCGCCGGGGTCTCACGGGGAAGTCAGCGGGGAGATCGTCGCCTCCCGCTTCGCGTCACTTTAGTCCACCCTCTCCCGTGGTCAATCAACCGGTCTGCGCGTCGCGGCCCGGCGCGGCCGTGAAGCGCCGAACCGGCGAAAATCACCCGTTCGGGTAACCGACTCTCACCCCTGTGGCTTACCTCACAAGCACGGCGTGATGACGCTCTTTTTCCCATCTCACAACAGGACCGGAACGGCGGTGACCAGTACCGTCATGGCTATGACGACCTCTGCATCCGTTCCCACCGAGTCCGAAGGCGCCATACGCGGCGGCACCGTGACCGACCGCCTGGTCGAGGCGAACGAGCGGTACGCCGCCGAGTTCACCGATCCGGGCATGGACGCCCGCCCCGTCCTGCACGTCGCGGTCGTGGCCTGCATGGACGCCCGTCTCGACCTGCACGCCGCGCTGGGCCTGGAGCTCGGCGACTGTCACACGATCCGCAACGCGGGCGGTGTGGTCACCGACGACGTGATCCGCTCACTCACCATCAGCCAGCGAAAGCTGGGTACCCGAAGCATCGTCCTGATTCATCACACCGGCTGCGGCCTTGAGACGATCACGGAGGATTTCCGTACCGAACTGGAGATGGAGGTGGGCCAGCGTCCCGCCTGGGCCGTGGAGGCCTTCCGGGACGTCGACCAGGACGTACGTCAGTCGATGCAGCGGGTGCGCACCTCGCCGTTCCTGCTGCACGCCGAGGACGTGCGAGGCTTCGTCTTCGATGTGAAGACGGGCCTGCTGCGCGAGATCGATCCGGTGCAACCGTCTTAAGAGCTGACATATCGCTGTCAGTTGTCCACAGGCGAGTGACACGAATCGGTAACGGCGGCAAGAATGCGGGAGTGGCGTCACGCGGAACTTTCCACGCGTGGTGCCCGTGTTTCGGGGTGGGCCGGTCCGCAGAGCAGGCGTCGGCCCGGAAGTAACGGGCCGAGGAGGGCCGGGTGACGACCTATGACGATCGAGCGAGCCTCACTGATCTGACCGCCACTGTGGAGCGTGTCCGCAGTTCGGTGGAGGGGGTGATCGAGGGCAAGCCCGAGGTCGTACGGCTTTCGCTGACCGTGCTGCTCGCCGAGGGGCATCTTCTGATCGAGGATGTCCCGGGCGTGGGCAAGACGATGCTCGCGAAGGCGCTGGCGCGGTCCATCGACTGTTCGGTGCGGCGTATCCAGTTCACGCCCGACCTGCTGCCCTCGGACATCACCGGTGTGTCCATCTGGGACCAGCAGCGCCGGGACTTCGAGTTCAAGCCGGGCGCGATCTTCTCGCAGATCGTGATCGGCGACGAGATCAACCGTGCCTCGCCCAAGACGCAGTCCGCGTTGCTGGAGTCGCTGGAGGAGCGCCAGGTCACCATCGACGGGCAGACGTACGAGCTGCCCAGTCCGTTCATGGTGGTGGCCACGCAGAACCCGGTCGAGATGGAGGGCACCTACCCGCTGCCCGAGGCGCAGCGCGACCGCTTCATGGCCCGCGTCTCCATCGGCTACCCCAGCCCCGAGGCCGAGCTGCAGATGCTCGACGTGCACGGCGGGGTGAACCCCCTGGACGACCTCCAGCCGGTGGCGCACGCGCACGAGATCGTGAAGCTGATAGACGCCGTCCGCGGTGTCCACGTGGCCGAGGCGGTCCGGCGGTACGCGGTCGACCTGGTCGCCGCCACGCGCACCCACCCCGACCTCAGACTCGGCGCCTCCCCGCGCGCGACGCTGCATCTGCTGCGCGCGGCCAAGGCCTCCGCCGCTCTCGGCGGCCGGGACTACGCGCTGCCGGACGACGTGCAGAACCTCGCCGTCGCCGTCCTGGCCCACCGCCTGCTGCCCACCGCACAGGCCCAGCTCAACCGCCGTACGGCGGAGCAGGTCGTCGAGGACATCCTCCAGAGCACCCCGGTGCCCGCGGCGCCCCAGCAGCAGCGCGCCTACGGCGTGGGCGCCGGCGCGCAGGCCTACGGCCAGCAGCCGCCGCGGAGGCTGTGATGACGACCGCCGGGGGGATCGGGCAGGCGGAGAGCGGCCGGGGTGAGAAGGGCGGCGTGCGCACCGCTCTGGCCGGCCTCACCACCCGCGGCCGCTCCTTCCTGGCCGCCGGCATCGCGGCCGCCATCTGCGCGTACGTCCTCGGGCAGCCCGACCTGCTGCGGGTGGGGCTGCTGCTGGCCGCGCTGCCGCTGGTCTGCGCGGCCGTCGTCTACCGCACCCGGTACCGGGTCGCCGGCAGCCGCCGGCTCTCTCCCGCGCGCGTGCCCGCCGGCAGCGAGGCCCGCGTCCATCTGCGGATGGACAACGTCTCGCGGCTGCCCACGGGCCTGCTGATGCTCCAGGACCGGGTGCCGTACGTACTCGGCCCGCGCCCCCGCTTCGTCCTGGACCGGGTCGAGGCGGGCGGCCGCCGCGAGGTGTCCTACCGGGTCCGCTCCGACCTGCGCGGCCGCTACCCGCTCGGCCCGCTCCAGCTGCGGCTGAACGACCCGTTCGGCATGTGCGAGCTGAGCCGCTCCTTCTCGACGTACGACACGCTGACGGTGGTCCCGCGCGTGGAGCCGTTGCCGCCGGTCCGGCTGAGCGGCGAGGCGAAGGGGTACGGCGACGGGCGGCAGCGCTCGCTGGCATTGGCCGGCGAGGACGACGTGATCCCGCGCGGGTACCGCTACGGCGACGACCTGCGCCGCGTGCACTGGCGCTCCACGGCCCGCTACGGCGAGCTGATGGTGCGCCGCGAGGAGCAGCCCCAGCGCGCGCGCTGCACGGTGCTCCTCGACACCCGTGGCCTCGCCTACGCCGGTGCCGGCCCCGACTCGGCCTTCGAGTGGGCGGTCTCGGCCACCGCCTCAGCGCTGGTGCACATGCTGGAGCGGGGTTTCTCCGTGCGGCTCCTGACGGACACGGGCAACTCGGTGCCCGGCGAGGGCGCCGACGGGTTCGCCGGGGCCAGCCAGGAGACGGCGGACGCGGCCGGACTGATGATGGACACCCTCGCGGTGATCGACCACTCCGACGGCGCCGGCCTGTCCCGGGCCTATGACGTGCTGCGCGGCGGCAACGAGGGGCTGCTGGTGGCCTTCCTCGGCGACCTCGACGAGGAGCAGGCCGCGGTGGCCGCGAAGATGCGCCAGCGCAGCGGGGGCGCTGTCGCCTTCCTGATGGACGGCGACAGCTGGGGGCGTGAACCGAACGACGTGCCCGGACCGACGAACAGGACGGAGGAGCGGCTGCGGATGCTGCGCGAGGCGGGCTGGACGGTCCTGAGCGTGCCGCGGGGCGCTTCGCTGAGCGACCTGTGGCGCCAGGCGGACCGTGAGCGCTCCGGCGTCGTGACGGCGGGCGGGACGAGCGGAAGGGAGGGGGGATCATGAGCGGGCGGGCCCGACTGACGCTGTGCTCGGCGGCGGCCACGCTGATGGCCTCGTGCGCCCTGCTGCCCCTGGTCGACCCGGCGACATGGTTCCTCCAGGCGACGTTCCTGCTGGCGATCCAGTCCGGGGTGGGTGCGGCGGCCCGGCGGGTGCCGCTGGCCCGGCCGCTGACCCTGCTGGCGCAGGCCCTGGTCACCCTGGTGCTGCTGACCCTCGTCTTCGCCCGGGAGCACGCCCTGGTCGGGCTGATCCCGGGCCCGGAGGCCTTCCAGCACTTCGCCGACCTGCTCCAGGCGGGTTCGGACGACGTCGGGCGGTACGCGATACCGGCACCGCTGTCCGACGGCATCCGGCTGATGATGGTCGGCGGTGTGCTGCTGATCGGCCTGTTGGTGGACACCCTCGCGGTGACCTTCCGCAACGCGGCCCCGGCCGGGCTGCCGCTGCTCGCGCTGTACTCGATCGCCGCGGGCCTGTCCGACGGAGCCGCCGACTGGCTGTGGTTCCTGGTCGCCGCCGCCGGATACCTGATGCTGCTCCTCGCCGAGGGCCGTGAGCGGCTCTCGCAGTGGGGCCGCGTCTTCGGCGGCGCCGCGCGCACCCCGGGCGGGCCGTCCGGCCCGGTGGCCCCGGTGCGCACCGGGCGGCGCATCGGCGCGGTCGCCCTGGGCGTGGCCCTGGTGGTGCCGCTGCTGCCGCTGCCCGCGATCGACGGCGGTCTGCTGGACAGCGCCGGCACCGGGGTGGGCGCGGGCACCGGCAGCGGGGGCACGATCTCCGCGGTCAACCCGCTGGTGTCGCTGCGCGACAGCCTGAACGTGGACGAGGACCGCACGGTCCTGACCCTGCGCACCAGCACCACCGACATCTCCGACCTGTACCTGCGGATCGTCTCCCTGGACGACTTCGACGGCACCACGTGGAAGCCGTCGAAGCGCGACATCGTCGCCGTGCCCGACGAGTTGCCCACGCCGACCGGCCTGCGCCCGCAGGTCCGGCGCACGGAGATCACGACCCGGGTCTCGGCCGCCGACTGGTACGCCCAGGACTGGCTGCCGATGCCGTACCCGCCGAGCAGCGTGAAGATCAGCGGCAACTGGCGGTACGAGCCGGTCGGCATGACCCTGGTCGGCGACCACGGCCAGAACACACGCGGCAAGACGTACGAGGTGAACAGCCTCGAGGTGCGGCCGACGGCGGAGCAGCTGGCCTCGGCGCCCGACGCGCCCGGCTCGCTGAAGAGCGACTACACCGAGGTGCCGGACTCGCTGCCGGCGGTGGTGTCCCGCACGGCCCGGCAGGTGACCGAGGGCGCGGCGAACGACTACGAGCGGGCGGTCAAGCTCCAGGACTACTTCGCGGTGACGGGCGGCTTCGAGTACGACACCGACGTCGAGGTCGGCAGCGGTACGGACGCGATCGCCCGCTTCCTGCGGAACAAGCAGGGCTTCTGCGTGCACTTCTCGTTCGCGATGGCGGCGATGGCCCGCACGCTGGGCATACCGGCCCGGGTCGCGGTGGGCTTCGCGCCCGGTTCCCCGCAGGCGGACGGTTCGGTGTCGGTGGGTCTGAAGGACGCGCACGCCTGGCCGGAGCTGTACTTCGAGGGCGTCGGCTGGACCCGTTTCGAGCCGACCCCGACCCGGGGGACGACGCCCACGTACACGCTGCCGGAGTCCTCGAACAACACCGTCCCCGAACTGCCGCAGGCCACGCCTTCGGCGGACGCCGCACCGTCGAGCGAGCCCTCGGCGAGCACGAGCTGCTCGGCGGACGACAAGAAGCTCGAGGGCTGCACCAGCGCACTGCCGCTGGACGAGGGCGAGCAGGGCGGCGGTGGCACACCGTGGTACAAGATCGCCGGGTGGTCGCTGCTGGGGGCGGCGGCGCTGATCCTGCCCCTGTTGCCGATGCTGTGGCGGCTGAGACGGCGCTCGGTGCGCCTGGCGTCGGGCCAGCACGCCGGGTCCGCGCCGGCCGGGGTGAGCCCGGAGCTGGGCAAGGACGGCGGCGCCGGTCAGGCGGGGGTCGACGCGGGTGCGGTGGTGCTGGACGTGCCGGCGCACGAGGCCACGGAGGCGGCCGTCGGGCATGTCCTGGCGGTCTGGCGCGAGCTCACGGACACGGCCTGGGACTACGGCATCGCGCCCGACGAGGCGCTCACGCCCCGGCGGGCTGCCGCGCGGGTCGTCCGGCTCGGTGAGCTGGAGGAGCCGGTGGCCCGGTCGGTGCACCGGGTGGCGGGCGCCGTGGAGCAGGTGCTGTACGCCCCGCAGCCGCGGGCCGAGGCCGGGCTGGCCGACGAGGTACGGAAGGTGCGGGCGGCCCTGCGCGGGCGGGCCAGCCGGCGCACCCGGCTGCGGGCGGTCCTCGCACCGCGTTCGGCCATCCGCGCGGTCTGGGACCTCACCGACCGCTGGACGGCGTTCAAGGCCGCCTGGGCGGCTCGCCTGGCGACCCTGGTGCGCCGCCCGTCGCCGTCCACCGGACAGGAGGGTGGCTGAGAGAGCGGCCGCCACTGGGCCGGTGGGCCCGGTGGACCGCCAGGCCAGTGGGACAGCGTTCGGCCCCCGCCCCGGGAGAGATCCCCGGGACGGGGGCCGAACGCTTATGGGCCGTCGCTGAGCGCCGTGGTCTGTTGCCGCGTGGTCTGTTGCCGTGCCGGTGGGGTCGGCGGCGTGGGCGCACAGGTGAGAGGGTGATCACCCGGCCGGGTGATCACCCTCTCACAACGTCAGCACACAGCTCCTGGTCGGCAGCCGACGACGAGGTCAGTGGCCGTGGCCACCCTGCTCGTCACGGCGGCGCTGCCAGCGCTGCTCGATGCGGTCCATCATGGAGCGCTTCGGCCGTCCCTGACCGCGAGCGTGCGGCGCTCCACCCGCCGGCTGTTCACCCGGCTTGGGAGCCTTGCGCCAGCCGGTCACGGCGAGAACCGCGCACCCCAGCATGACGAGGAAGCCCACCACGCTGAGCCAGACCTGCTTGGCGACCATACCGGCCATGAGGAGCGCGATACCCACGAGGAAGCCCGCGACTGCCTGGTAGACCCGCCGCCGGGTGTACGTACGCAGCCCGCTTCCCTCAAGCGCCGACGCGAACTTGGGATCTTCGGCGTACAGCGCTCGCTCCATCTGCTCGAGCATGCGCTGCTCGTGCTCCGAGAGCGGCACGGAGTCCTCCTCATCGTGCAGTCGCCGGGGCGACCCGGGGGGTCCCTTCAGGATAGGCAGGGAATCGCCCCCGTGAAACCCGCCCCTCTACGCCAATTGGCCAACCGGAGCCCGTCATGGACGTCCCGGCCCGCTGGAGATTCCATTCCCCAGCGGCCGACCCGTCATGCCGGGCGGTCTCCCTCGATCATACGGCGCACAGCGCCCGAACGGGGGGCCTGTGGCGTACTCCATGTGCAGCCGCGCCGCTGATCAGCGGCGCGCCCCGGGTGGGGGCTCAGGCCCCGTCAGCTCCCCGCGTCTCACCGAGCACATGAAGCTGCGTGGCCACGGAGTGGAAGGCGGGCAGTTCGGCGGCGGCCTCCTCCAGCTTCAGCAGGGCCTCCAGGGCGCCGGGCTCGGTGTCGACGAGCACGCCGGGGACGAGGTCGGCGAAGACTCGCACGCCGTGGACGGCCCCGACCCTGAGGCCGGCGCCCTCGACCAGGTCGGTGAGCTGTTCGGCGGTGAAGCGGTGGGGCACGGGGTCGCCCTCGCCCCAGCGGCCGTCCGGGTCGGTGAGGGCCTGTCGGGCCTCGGTGAAGTGGCCGGCGAGGGCGCGCGCGAGGACGGCTCCGCCGAGACCGGCGGCGAGCAGGCTGAGGACGCCCTCCGAGCGCAGTGCGGCCACCGCGTTGCGGACGCCTTCGGCGGGGTCGTCGACGTACTCCAGGACGCCGTGGCACAGCACGGCGTCGTAGCCGCCGCGCTCGACGACGTCGAAGAGGCCGTGGGCGTCGCCCTGGACGCCCTGGACGCGGTCGGCGACGCCGGCCTCGGCGGCCCGGCGCTCCAGGGCGAACAGCGCGTTGGGGCTGGGGTCGACGACGGTGACCCGGTGCCCGAGGCGGGCGACGGGCACCGCGAAGTTGCCGCTGCCGCCCCCGGTGTCGAGGACGTCCAGCGACTCACGTCCCGTGGCCTTGACCCGGCGGTCGAGGGCGTCCTGGAGGACCTCCCAGACCACGGCGGTACGGAGAGCGGCGCGGGGTCGGGAGGGGTCGGAGCGTAGCGACGCCGGGTGAGGGCGGTGGGAGGCGGGAGGGCGCATCGGGTCCGACACGGCAGTTGACTCCTCGGCGCGGCACCGCCTCTTGCGCGGCGGAGCGAACGGGCTGCCTCCCCGGCCCCGGCTGGGGGAGAAGGGAAGGCTTCAGGCGTCTTCCACCCTATTGCCTCCGGTGCGGGGCCTGGTCCGTGCGGTGGGCACGAGTGGGAGGGGCCGGCGCCCGGGTGGGGCTGCGGCGCTGCGACCTCGCCCGGCCCGGATCCGGCAGGTGGGCCCTCCGCCCGCCGGTCCGCGCCCCCGGCGCGCGTCCCTCCTCACCCCGCGTCCGGCATGTCCCGCCCCTCGCGGGCCGCGTCCGGCTCGTCGCCTTCCAGGCGGGGCTGGGGCAGGACCGGCTGGAGGACCAGCATGCGCTCGACGAGACGGATGAACGTCGCCACGTCGCGTATCAGGTCGTCGGCGTCGCGGCGGCTGGCCGCGCCCTGGATGCCGGCCTCGGCCCGGGCGCGACGCCGGGCTCCGGAGGCGAACAGCGCGCTCCACTCGGTGAGTTCGGGCGCGATCTCGGGGAGCACTTCCCAGGCGCTCCTGATGCGGGCCCGGCGTCGGGACGAGGTCTCCGGCCGGCCTCGCGCGGCGAGCACGGCGGCGGCGGTGCGCAGGGCCGCCAGATGGGCCGTGGCGTACCGCTCGTTGGGGGTTTCGAGGACGGTCGCCTCGTCCAGTCCGGCGCGGGCCTGGGCGAGCAGGTCGAGGGCGGCCGGCGGGGCCGTGGTCCGGCGCAGCACGGGGTGCACGTCGCTCGCCGGGCCGGTCAGTGAGGGGGCAGGGCCGGTGGCGCGGCGCCGGCGGGCGGCTGCTGCGTGGTAGCTGGCCATGACGAACCTCCTGTCGTCTGTGTGACGGCATGCCCTGACACGGGATGCCGTATGTGCCCATCGTGAGGTATGCCACTGACAATCCGTTCTGACCTGGGCCTTTGCTTCGATCGAAGGTTCGGGCTAGTTTTTGCACTGACCAGTCAGTTCAAATTCAGCGCAGCGCTCAGAACGCTCGGGAAGGCAGGGGGAGCTGTGGAGGGAGTCGGTGTCACAGCCGAGGGCTTCGGACTCCGGGGCCCTCGGGGGTGGGCGTTCCGGGACGTCGGCCTCGAAGCGGAGCCGGGCTCGCTGATCGTGATCGAGGGGCCGTCCGGATCCGGCCGGACGAGCCTGCTGCTCGCTCTCACCGGCCGGATGAAGGCGACGGAAGGCACGGCGACCGTGGGCACGGCACACCTGCCGAAGCAGTCGGCGGCCGTCCGCCGGATCAGCGCCCTGGCCCATGTCGCCGGCGTCACCGACCTCGACCCGGCCCTGACCGTCGGCGAGCATCTGCGCGAACGGGCGCTGCTGGAGCGGCGGTTCGGCGGCTCCGTACGGGAGCTGCTGCGGCCGCGCGCGGAGAAGGCCGACCGGACGAAGCTGCGTGTGGAGGCCGCGCTGGACGCGGCCGGGCTCGACCGGGAGTCCCTGCCCAAGGGCTCGCGGACCTCCGTACGGGACCTGGAGCGGCTGGAGGCGTTGCGGTTGTCCGTGGCGCTGGCCCTCGTCGGGCAGCCGCGGCTGCTCGGGATCGACGACGCCGATCTGAAGCTGTCCGAAGCCGAACGCGCCGACGTGCGCGCCCTGTTCGCGTCCCTCACCGAGGCCGGGACGACCGTCGTCGCGGTGTGCGGCGAGGCCCCTGAAGGCGCCGTCACGGTGACCACCCGCACGAGCGGCGAGAACGACGAGGAGGAGACGGCTGATGCGCTCGCCGAAACTGGCCGCGCTTGAACTGCGCCGCTTCGGCCGGGGCAAGCTCCCCCGGGCCGCCCTGGTCGCGCTCCTGCTGCTGCCCCTCCTCTACGGCGCCCTGTACCTGTGGTCCTTCTGGGACCCGTACGGCCGTCTCGACCGCATCCCCGTGGCGTTGGTGAACGACGACAAGGGGGCGAGTGCCGACGGAAAGCGGATCGCCGCCGGGGACGACATCACCGAAGGGCTGCGCGACAGCGAGGTCTTCGACTGGCACGAGGTGAGCGCCGCGCAGGCACGCGCGGGCGTGGAGGACGGGACGTACTACCTGTCGCTGACCATGCCGGCCGACTTCAGCGCGCGGATCGCCTCCAGCTCGGGCGACTCCCCCGTGACGAGCGCCCTCCAGGTGCGTACGAACGACGCGAACAACTACATCGTCGGGCAGATCTCACGGACCGTCTTCAGCGAGGTGCGCACGGCCGCGTCGACGAAGGCGTCGCGCTCCTTCCTGGACAAGATCTTCATCTCGTTCTCCGACATCCACGGCAGGACGGCGGAGGCCGCCGACGGGGCGGACAAGCTCAAAGGCGGCATCGGGAAGGCCGAGAAGGGCTCCCAGGACCTCGCCGACGGGCTGAAGGACGCCAAGGAGGGCAGCGGCAAGCTGTCCAAGGGCCTCAAGAAGCTGAACAAGGGCGCCGGGGACCTGAAGGACGGCTCGCAGAAGGTCGCGGACGGCACGAAGACGCTCGCCGACAAGGTCAACGGGGTCGCCGACAAGGTGGGGCCCTTCCTGGAGGACAACGAGAAGACCATCGGGGACACCGCCCAGCTCGTCGCCGACTCCGCCAAGGTGATCCGCGGCCACCTCGCCACCCTCGTGAAGACGGCGCCGGTGGCCGCCAAGGGCGCGCACACGGCCTCGGACACGCTGGCCGGCGTCTACAGGACGCGCTGCGAGACCCCGGTGCTGCCCGATGCCGCCTGCGCCGACCTGAAGAAGGCGAAGGACGCGGCAGCCGACGTGGCGCTGATCGCCGACGACGTCAACACGATCGTCGCGGACCAGGACGGCGACCTGAAGACGCTCCGCACGAACCTCGGCACGCTCCAGAAGCAGGCGCAGGCGCTCGCCGACCGGGCCCCGCACCTCTCCGAGGACCTCACCGACGCCGTGACGAGGATCAACGCGCTCGACAAGGGAGCCGCCAAGGTCGCCGCCGGCGCCAAGAAGCTGCACACCAGCCTCGGCACCGCCAAGACGGGAGCCGAGGACCTCGACAAGGGCGTAGGCAGGCTCAGGACGGGCGCCGAGGACCTCAACGGCGGTATCTACAAGCTGGTCGACGGCTCGGTGAAGCTCGCCGGCGGTCTGCACGACGGCGCCGAGCAGATCCCCGACTACGACAAGCAGGACCGCGACGCGCGCACGGCCGTCATGGCGGACCCCGTACAGCTCGCGACCAAGGACCTGCACAAGGCGCCCAACTACGGCACCGGCTTCGCCCCGTACTTCATCCCGCTGTCGCTGTGGGTGGGCGCGATGGTGGCCTACATGCTGATCCCGCCGATGAACCGGCGCGCGCTGGCCGCGGGCGCCTCGGCGTGGCGGGTCGCGCTGGCGGGCTGGCTGCCGGTGGTGGCGATCGGCGTGCTGCAGACGACGGCCCTGATGGCGGTGCTGCACTGGGCGGTCGGCCTGGAGATGGCGCGGGCGGCCGGGACGGTCGGCTTCCTGTTCCTGGTGACGGCCTGCTTCGCGGCGCTCGTGCAGTGGCTCAACGCGCGCTTCGGCGCGGCGGGCCGGATCCTCGTCCTCGCCCTGCTGATGCTCCAGCTGACGTCCGCGGGCGGCACCTACCCCGTGCAGACGAGCCCCGGCTTCTTCAACGCCATCCACCCTTACCTGCCGATGAGTTACGTCGTCGAGGGCCTCCGCAGGCTCATCACGGGCGGCGGTCTGCAACCGGTGTGGCACGCGTGCGTGGTGCTGATCGCCTTCACCGCGGGCGCCCTCGCGCTGACCGCCCTTGCCGCGCGCCGCCGCCAGGTGTGGACGCTCGACCGGCTGCACCCGGAGCTGAGCCTGTGACCACGCGATCACGGCCTCGGGACGCCCGGGTTCCTGTGACAATCAGGGGCATGGAAAGCACCACCACGCCAGGCGGCCGCACCCGCCGCGAGGCCACCCGGCAGAAGCTCTACGAGGCGGCCGTCACCCTCATCGCCGAGCAGGGCTTCTCCGCCACCACGGTGGACGAGATCGCCGAGCGGGCCGGCGTCGCGAAGGGCACGGTCTACTACAACTTCGCGAGCAAGTCGGTTCTCTTCGAGGAGTTGCTGCGGCACGGCGTGGGTCTGCTCACCGCCTCCCTGCGGGAGGCGGCGGAGAACACGGCACGGGAGGGCGGCAGCCGGGTCGACGCCCTGGACGCGATGATCCGCGCGGGTCTCCTCTTCATCGACCGCTATCCGGCGTTCACGCAGCTCTACGTGGCCGAGCTGTGGCGCACCAACCGGGCCTGGCAGTCCACGCTCATGGTGGTCCGCCAGGAGGCGGTGGCGGTCGTCGAGGACGTGCTGCGCGAGGGCATCGAGAACGGCGAGTTCAGCGACGAGATCGATGTGCCGCTGACGGCGGCCGCGCTGGTCGGCATGGTCCTCGTGGCCGCCCTGGACTGGCAGGCCTTCCAGCCGGAACGGTCCCTGGACGACGTCCACGCGGCGCTGTCGCGGCTGTTGCAGGGGCGGGTGAGCGGGCGGGCCTGAGACCGCCCCCTCCACGCGCGCGTGCAGGAGATGGCCAGAACCGCCCTTCCACGCGCGCGTGCACGAAAGCGCCGGTCCGTCGTGGCCACGTCCCCCGCGAGCCACCGCGAACCGGCGCTTCCTCGTGCTCCCCCGTTTCCCCCGTTCCCCCGTTCCCCCGTTCCCCCTGTTGCTCCCCCGTTCGGTCGTTCCCCCGGGTCCCCCCGTGCCTCGCTTCCGCCGACCGGGCCGACGGAAGGAGCGGTCGAGGGCCGGCCCCGTTCCGCCGCCCCGTGTCGGCGGTGCCGGTGCCGCGCCCCTTCCCGTGTCTCCACTCTCCCGTTCGCGCAGGTCGCTCCCCATCCGCGCGCGTACTCATCTCACCGCCTAGGTACGCGTACTCAGACCTGCGTGCTCATCTCCAGGACGCCGCGCGGCCGTCTGGTGACGATCGCGTCCGACTCCGTACTCCCTCTCGCGGAAGATCCGGGGTTTTCCCCGGCGTCCCGGTCTCGCGGATTCGCCCGGGCGGCCAGGGCCCGCGCCGGGCTCGGGGCGTCACTGTCGGTGGCGGCCGATAAAGTCGCAGGCATGGCACGGATTGCGGTGATCGGCGCCGGGATGGGCGCGCTGGCGGCCGCCGCCCGGCTGGCCGTCGCGGGCCACCGGGTGGCGGTGTACGAGCGTACGGAGACGTACGGCGGTGCGGTGCGCCGTGTGGAGCGGGACGGGTTCGCCTTCGACACCGGGCCCGGTCTGCTGCCCCTGCCCGCGGTCTGGCGCGACCTGTTCGTCAAGACCGGCAAGGAGCCGCTGGAGGCCTGTGTCGAGCTCGTCCAGGTCGACCCGTCGGCACGGCATGTGTTCGCGGACGGCAGCGCGGTGACCCTCCCGAACGCCTCGCGCGCGGGAGTCGTCTCCGCCCTGGAGGAGACCCTGGGCGCGGGAGCCGGGAAGCGCTGGGGCGACTTCCTGGTCCGGGCCCGCGAGGCCTGGGACCGCACCCGCCGGCCGCTCCTGGAGGAGCCCCTGTGGCCGAACTGGTCGGTGCTGGCCGAGCGCGAGCCCTACCCGTCGGTCCCGCACAAGCGCCTGCTGCGCACCCGCCGGGCCGGCACCCTCGCCGAGGTCGGCGCCTGGGAGCTGCGCGACCCCCGCCTCGCCGCGCTCCTGGAGAGCCACGCGCTCGCGTACGGCCTGGACCCCCGCGTCACCCCGGCGAGCGCGGCCGTGCTGCCGTACATGGAGCACGCCTTCGGCATGTGGTACGTGCGCGGGGGGATGCGGGAGCTGGCCCGCGCGGTGTACGAGCGGTGCCTGGCCCGCCGGGTCGAGTTCACCTTCGGCGCCGAGGTCACCCGGGTCCTGGAGAAGGACGGCCGGGCGGCGGGCGTGGAGCTGGCCGGGGGCACCTCCCGGGCTTTCGGCTCCGAGGGTGGGACGGAGGTCGAGGCGGACTTCGTGGTCGCCCCGGGCAGCGTCGCGGGTCTTTCCCCGCGCGGCCAGGGCGAGGTCGTGTCCCAGCGGGGCCTGCCCAGCCGGCTGACCGTGCTGCTCGCCCTGCGCGGCGGACGGCCGGAGGGGACCGCACACCGGACCGTGGTGCACACGGACGACCGTGACGGCGAACTGGAAAGCCTCTTCGGTACGGGATCGGCGGTGCCGGCCCGCCCGACGGTCACCGTCCTGCGGCCCGACGATCCGGACCTGACGCCGGACACCGACCACGAGGCGGTCACGCTCAGCGCCGTGGTCCCGGCGGGGGCGGAGATACGCGAGGAGCACGTGGACGCGCTGGTCTCGGTCGCCGAGCGTGCCGTGCCCGGACTGCGGGACCGCGTGCTCTGGCGCGAGGTCCGCACCCCCGCCGACATCGCGGAGGAGACCGGCGTGGAGGGCGGGTCCGTTCCGGCGCCCGCGCTGGCCGGAGCCGAGGGCCGGCTGCTGCACCCGGCGAACTCCACCGGTCTGCAGGGCCTGTTCACCGTCGGCGGCTGGTCGCACCCGGGCGGTGGACTCCCTCACGCGGGCATGTCGGGCGCGCTGGTGTCCGGACTGATCGTGGAGGGGCCGGAGTTCCGGGGCTCGCAGTGAGCCCCCGCCACCGGTCCTGAGCGGTCCTCAGAACCGGTACTGCTCGTTGTACCCGTTCTCCTGGCCCTGTCCCTGCTGCCCGTCGCCCGGGTAGGGGTACTGCTGCTCGGGCGGGAGTTCGCCGCCGAGGGGATCGTCGGTGGTGCGCTGCTGCGGGACCCAGACGCCGCCGGACGGGGTCTCCCCGTAGCCACCGGTGCCGCCGTACTGGTCCTGCCCGTAGCTCTGTTGCCCGTACTGCTGCTGGCCGTAGTCGGCGTCGTAGGAGCCCCCGCCGTAGGTCTGGGTGCCGATGTACGGGTCGGAGTAGGCGGCGTACTGCTGCTCGCCGGAGGCGTCGTAGCCGTACTGCTGCTGGCCGTACCCGGTGTACCCGTCGTAGCCGTAGCTCTGGTCCGCGCCCTGGGCGGCCGTCGCGTACTGGTCCTGGGGCTGGCCGGCGGCCGCGTAGGCGGAGTCGCTGTATATGCCGTAGGAGCCGGTGTCGTCGGGAATGGGCTGCGGCTCGTAGACGGCGGTGGTCTCGGCGGCCGTGGAGGCGTGGGTACGCGCGGCGGGCGTGAAGACGTCGTCGCGGTCGTAGTCGTCGTCGTAGGAGCTCTTGTCCTGGCCGTACGCCAGGCTGTCGCCGCCGCCGAACGGCGTGCCGGCGTCCTGGCTGTACGAGTCGGTGCCGCCGTCGGTCGCCTCCAGGTCCGAGACCTCGAGGGTCGGGTCCTGGCGCTCGGCCGTGCCGCGGCGGCGCTTGGTGCCGTCGGCGCCGGGGCGGCTGACGGCCCAGCCCGCCGCGAAGCCGCGGCGGAACGACAGCGTGACGTAGGTCTGGCCGACCGCGAAGGCGGCCGCGCCCAGACCGATGACGATGACGGACGGGATCAGCACACCCAGCACGACGCCGAGGAAGCCGACGAACGCCAGCAGTCGCCAGCGCAGCCGTGCCTTGTACTGCAGCAGCACTTCGCCGAGCAGCCACAGCGCGACGATGCCGAACGCGATGTAGAGGACCGTCCAGCCCATGTACGCCCCTCTCCCAGTGGCCGCTACGCAGTGTGTCGTATGTGGGTGCGACCGGTCTAGGCCTGCGGCGGGTGGTGCAGGCCCAGGTTCTCGTAGATTTCCAGCGTCGCCGTGGAGTTGTTGAGCGTGATGAAGTGCAGTCCGGGCACTCCCTCGGCCAGCAGCCGTGCGCAGAACTCCGTGGCGAAGTCGATGCCAATGGAGCGTACAGCGGCCGGATCGTCTTTGGCTGTGAGGATCCGCTCTTTCAGCTCGGCCGGGAAGTGGGCGTTGCTGAGCTTGGGCAGTCGCTCCAGCATCTTCACGCTCGTCACCGGCAGGACCTCGGGGATGACCGGGGTCGCGCAGCCGGCCGCCGCCACCCGGTCACGCAGGCGCAGATAGGACTCGGGCTGGAAGAACATCTGCGTGATGGCGTAGTCGGCGCCGGCCCGGCACTTGTCGACGAAGTGCGTGACGTCCGTGTCCCAGTCGTCGGAGCGCGGGTGCATCTCGGGGAAGGCGGCGACGCCCACGCAGAAGTCGCCCGACTCCTTGATGAGCCGGACGAGTTCGGCGGCGTAGGTCAGGCCCTGCGGGTGCGGCACCCACTCACCCATGGGGTCGCCGGGCGGGTCGCCGCGCACCGCGAGCATGTTGCGGATCCCGGCGTCGGCGTACTGGCCGATGATGTTGCGCAGCTCGGCGATGGAGTGGTCCACGGCCGTGAGGTGGGCGACCGGGGTGAGGGTGGTGTCGGCGACGATCTGCTGCGTCTCCTTGACCGTGGTCGCCCGGGTGGAACCGCCGGCGCCGTACGTCACGGAGACGAAGTCCGGGGTCGCCGCCTCGACCCTGCGGAGGGCGTTCCACAGGCTCCGCTCACCCTTGGGGGTCTTCGGCGCGTAGAACTCGAACGAGTACGTCGTCTTGCCGGTGGCCAGGATGTCGCGCACCGTGCGGGCGCGGTCGGTCCTGGTGGATGCGGTTCCGAGGGCCATACCCGCAGGTTAACCAGGGGGCGGCGGTCACCCAACCGGATCTCGGATATTTGCCCGAATTGTCGACTTGTTGTCCATCCCTTGGACAGCCCGGCCAACCGGGCCGACCGGGTCTACGCCTGGCTCAGACGCTTGGTGAACTCCGCCGCCGCGGCCCCCGGGTCGTCCGCCTCGGTGATCGCCCGGACGACCACGACCCGGCGGGCGCCCGCCTCCAGCACCTGGTCCAGGTTGGCCAGGTCGATGCCGCCGATGGCGAACCAGGGGCGGTCGGTGCCGAGGGACGCGGTGTGACGGACCAGGCCGAGGCCGGGGGCGGGGCGGCCGGGCTTGGTGGGGGTGGGCCAGCACGGGCCGGTGCAGAAGTAGTCCACGCCCTCCTGGACGGCCGCGGCGGCCGCCTCCGCTTCCGCGTGTGTGGAGCGGCCTATGAGCACGTCGTCGCCGAGAAGGGCGCGGGCCGCGGAGACGGGCAGGTCGCCCTGGCCCAGATGGAGGACGTCGGAGCCGGCGGCATGGGCCACGTCCGCGCGGTCGTTGACCGCCAGCAGCTTGCCGTGCCGGGCACAGGCGTCGGCGAACACCTTCAGGTGCTCCAGCTCCTCGGCCGCCTCCATGCCCTTGTCCCGCAGTTGGACGATGTCGACACCGCCCGCGAGGACCGCGTCCAGGAACTCCGCGAGGTCACCCTGGCGCTTACGGGCGTCCGTGCACAGGTAGAGGCGCGCGTCGGCGAGCCGGGCGCGGGCGGTGTCGGACATGCGTGGGTCCCCCCGGGGCGGTGGTGCACGGCCGCAGCGAGCCACGGGGCGCGCCACGGTCGTACATCAGGCGGTTGTGAATCTGCGGATCGGGCTCTGCCGATCGGACTCCGCGGTCAGACGGCGAGCGCCTGGGCGCGGCGCTTCACCTCGGTGCCGCGATTCTCGCTCAGGGCCTGCGCCGGGGTCCCGGGCAGGGACGGATCGGGGGTGAAGAGCCACTCCAGCGCCTCTTCGTCGGTGAAGCCGTCGTCCCGCAGCAGCGTCAGGGTCCCGGACAGGCCCTTGACGACCTTGTCCCCGTCGATGAAGGCGGCGGGCACGTGCAGCGCGCGGTTCTCGCCACGACGTACGGCGATGAGCTGGCCCTCCTTGACCAGCTGCCGGACGCGTGTCACCTCGACGCCGAGCATTTCGGCAATGTCGGGCAGGGTGAGCCAGGCGGGGACGAGAGCATCGATCTTTGCGTCAATCTCGGTCACGGGAACAAGCCTGCCATCTGCCACTGACAGTCGGAAGTCGGGCCGGTCCGACGTGCCCGTCCGGCCAGGTGTTCGAGGCGGGTCGTCGCCGCTCGCCGGCCCTCCGGTCAGGCCGTCGCCGCCTTCAGCGGTCTCGCCGGGTCCTCCAGCAGCCGCGGGTTCATCGGCGTGCCCGCCTCGATCAGCCGGCGTCCCTGGGCGAGGTCGCGGGGGCGGCCCACCGCGAGGAGGGCGACCAGGCGGTCCTCGCGCAGCCAGCAGACCGTCCAGGCCGGTCCGGCCGGGTCACCGCGCCAGAGAGTGGTGTCGGCGCCCGTGTGGTGGCCGGCGTACTGGACGAAGCGGCCGAACTGCTCGGACCAGAAGTACGGCACCGGGTCGTAGACCGCCGGGGGCTCGCCGGTGACCCCGCCGAGGATGTTCGCGGCGACCGTGCGCGGGCCCTGGAGGGCGTTGTCCCAGTGGTGGACGAGGAGCCGCTCGCCGTACCTTCCCGAAGGGAAGGAGGCGCAGTCGCCGACCGCGTACACGTCCGGCACGGAGGTGCGCAGGTGGACGTCGGCCACGACCTCGCCGTGCATGCCGAGCTCGATGCCGGAGCCGGCCAGCCAGGCCGTGGCGGGGCGGGCGCCGATGCCGACGACGACGGCGTCGGCGGGCAGCCGTGAGCCGTCGTCGAGGACGACCGCGCCGGGCTCGACGCGCTCCACGCGCGCGCGGGTGCGCAGTTCGGTGCCGCTGTCGGCGTACCAGGCGGTCATCGGGGCGGCGACCTCGGCGGGCAGGGCACCGGCCAGCGGCCGGTCGGCGGCCTCGACGACGGTGACCGCGCAGCCCGCCTCGCGGGCGGCCGTGGCGAACTCGGCACCGATCCAGCCGGCGCCGACGACCACGATGTCGTGCTGCCGGGCGAGTACGGGCCGCAGTCGTTCGGCGTCGTCCAGGGTGCGCAGCAGATGGACGCCGGGCACGCCCTCGGCGCCGGGCAGCCGGATCGGTTCGGCGCCGGTGGCCAGGACGAGGACGTCGTACGGGACGGGGCCGGTCTCGGTGTCCAGTTCGTGGTCGGCGGGGCGCACGCCGAGGGCCTCGCTGCCCAGGCGGAGTTCGATGTCGAGGCTCTCGAAGTCGACGTCGAAGGCGGAACCCTCGGCCGTGCCGAGCAGGACGGCCTTGGACAGCGGCGGCCGGTCGTAGGGCTGGTGGGGTTCGGCGCCGATCAGGGTCACCGTGCCGTCGAAGCCCTGTTCGCGCAGGGCGACCGCGGTCTGCACACCGGCCATGCCCGCGCCGACGACGACCACGCGCCGCGCCGGTGACCTGCCTTCTTCCTGCGTCTGCTCGCTCACCTGATCACCATAGACAACTGACAATCTGTCAGTCAGTCGTCGTGCTCCGTGACCTGCTCCACAACGCTCGTCCCGCTGCCCGCCTGCGACTCCCACTCCCACGTCTCGTCGAGGCGCACGCGTCCGTCGGGCAGCTCCACGACCGTCGAGACGCAGTGCCCGGAGGACGTCGTCCCGTCGTGCTTGAGCTGGACGTACCGGAAGTCGAGCCGGTCTCCTTCCCGGGTGCCCACCAGATGCCCGTGTACGACATCGCCGCCCGCGTAATCGGCCCAGATCACACCGTCCCGCTCGTGGTACGTGAAGCGGGTGCGGGTGCCGACCTGGCCGGGGGCCTGGTCGGCAACGGGGGCGAGGACGAGACCGTCGAGCGAAGGCGGCACGGACGGAGGCTCCCTTACTGAGACATACGGCGTCGGGCTAGGGTGGCCAACGTAGAGCACTCGCGGGAGCCCGGACGCACCGGGCTGAGAGGGAGGCTGGCGGCCTCCGACCGTACGAACCTGATCCGGGTCATGCCGGCGAAGGGAGGGGCTGGACGCCCATGTCCTCACGTACGTCAGACGTCCTTGTCGTAGGGGGCGGCATCATCGGGCTCGTCACGGCGTGGCGGGCCGCGCAGCGCGGCTTCGCCACGGCGGTGGTGGACCCCGAACCGGGCGGCGGGGCCGCGCAGGTGGCGGCCGGGATGCTGGCCGCCGTCACGGAGCTGCACCACGGCGAGCAGACGCTGCTCGGTCTGAACCTCGCGTCGGCCCGCCGCTACCCGGACTTCGCGGCCGAGCTGACCGACCTCACCGGCCACGATCTCGGCTACCGCCGTTCCGGCACGCTCGCGGTCGCGCTGGACGCCGACGACCGCGCGCATCTGCGGGAACTGCACGCCCTGCAGCGGCAGTCGGGGCTGGAGTCGGAGTGGCTGTCCGGGCGGGAGTGCCGGCGGCTGGAGCCGATGCTCGCGCCGGGGGTGCGCGGCGGGCTGCGGGTGGACGGCGACCACCAGATCGATCCCCGACGGCTGGCCGGCGCGCTGGTGGCCGCGTGCGAGCGGGCGGGCGTGGTCTTCCACCGGACGTGGGCCGAGCGGCTGTCCGTGGTGGCCGGTCGCGCGGCGGGGGTCCTCACGCGCGCGGGTGCGGCGTTGGGCGCGGGGCAGGTGGTGCTCGCGGCCGGCAGCCTCAGCGGGCGGCTCGCGGGGGTGCCGGACGAGGTGCTGCCGCCGGTGCGGCCGGTGAAGGGGCAGGTGCTGCGGCTGACCGTGCCGAAGCGGTACGCGCCGTTCCTGAGCCGGACGGTGCGGGCCGTGGTGCGCGGCAGCCATGTGTACCTGGTGCCGCGGGAGAACGGCGAGCTGGTCGTCGGCGCGACCAGTGAGGAGCTGGGCTGGGACACGACGGTGACGGCCGGGGGCGTGTACGAGTTGCTGCGGGACGCGCACGAGCTGGTCCCCGGGATCACCGAGCTGCCGCTGACGGAGACGCGTGCGGGGCTGCGTCCCGGGTCGCCCGACAACGCGCCGCTGCTCGGGCCGACCGTGCTGGACGGGCTGCTGCTGGCGACCGGGCACTACCGCAACGGCGTGCTGCTCACGCCGGTGACGGGTGACGCGATGGCGCATGTCCTGGCCACCGGTGAACTCCCCGACGTGGCCCTTCCCTTCACGCCCCGGCGCTTCGGCGCCGCCGCACTCTCGGAGCAGCCCGCATGAACATCTCCGTCAACGGGGAATCCCGGGAGGTCGCTCCCGGCACGGTCCTCGACGCCGTCGTACGGTCCCTGAGCGCGGCGCCCTCCGGGGTGGCCGCCGCGCTCAACGAAACCGTCGTCCCGCGCGCGCAGTGGTCCGCGACCGCCCTCTCCGAGGGGGACCGCGTGGAAGTCCTCACGGCCGTCCAGGGAGGCTGAGCCATGGCCGACGATCCCTTCGTTCTCGGCGGTACGACCTTCTCGTCCCGGCTGATCATGGGTACGGGCGGCGCTCCCAGCCTGGAGGTGCTGGAGCGGGCGCTGGTCGCGTCCGGGACCGAGCTGACGACCGTCGCGATGCGGCGGGTGGACCCCTCGGTGCACGGTTCTGTGCTGTCGGTGCTGGAGCGGCTCGGGATCCGGGTGCTGCCGAACACGGCGGGGTGCTTCACGGCCGGGGAGGCCGTGCTGACGGCTCGGCTGGCACGGGAGGCTCTGGGGACCGATCTGATCAAGCTGGAGGTCATCGCCGACGAGCGGACGCTGCTGCCGGACCCGATCGAGCTGCTCGACGCGGCCGAGACGCTGGTCGACGACGGGTTCACGGTGTTGCCGTACACGAACGACGATCCTGTGCTGGCGCGGAAGCTGGAGGATGTGGGCTGCGCCGCGGTGATGCCGTTGGGGTCGCCGATCGGGTCCGGGTTGGGTATCCGCAACCCGCACAACTTCCAGCTGATCGTCGAGCACGCGCGTGTGCCGGTGATTCTGGACGCGGGGGCCGGTACGGCGTCGGATGTGGCGTTGGCGATGGAGTTGGGGTGTGCGGGGGTGATGCTGGCGTCGGCGGTGACGCGGGCGGCGGATCCGGAGCGGATGGCGTCGGCCATGCGGGCCGGCGTCGAGGCGGGACGGCTGGCCCGGCTGGCAGGCCGGATCCCTCGCCGTTTCTTCGCCGAGGCGTCGTCTCCTGCGGAGGGCTTGGCCGTGCTGGATCCGGAGCGCCCTGCGTTCTGAACGTCGGTCCACCCCCGTTCGCTCTCCCACCCACGCACCACCCGTTTCCGGTCGGACAAGAGGTGGACGTCGCCCGTGGGGGCGCAGCACCGTCGGCGGCCGCCGCGCCGTGCGCGGCAGTAACCAGTGCACCTGCGCTGCGGTGAGGCCGACCGCGCCCTCGGCGGCTGCCGGCGCCCCGCGCCAACGTCCGGCTGGCCCCCCGCCCGCCCCTGTCCCTTGTCCCCTGTCCCCTGTCCCCTGTCCCACGCCCAGCATCCGCCTCGCCCCGCCCTCCCCCCTGCCCCCCCTCCAGCGTCCACCTCGCCCCGCCCTCCCCCTGCCCCGCGCGCCCCGCATCCGCTCATCCCCGCCCTCTCCGTCCCACCTCCGTGTCCCACGTCACAGCTCCGCTGCAGTCGTGCTTCGATGGTGGTCGGGGAGGTGGGGGTGTCCGTGGGGGCTCGTACACTCGCGTGCGTGGACACGACCCTTCAGGACCCTCTGGTCGGGCAGGTGCTCGACGGGCGTTATCGCGTGGACGCGCGGATCGCGGTCGGCGGGATGGCCACGGTCTACCGGGCCGTGGACACCCGCCTCGACCGGGTCCTCGCGCTCAAGGTGATGCACCCGACGCTCGCGACCGACGCCTCGTTCGTCGAGCGCTTCATCCGCGAGGCGAAGTCCGTCGCCCGGCTGGCGCACCCGAACGTCGTACAGGTGTTCGACCAAGGGACTGATGGGTCGTACGTCTACCTCGCCATGGAGTACATCGCCGGGTGCACCCTGCGGGACGTGCTGCGTGAGCGCGGGGCGCTGCAGCCGCGGGCCGCGTTCGACATCCTGGAGCCGGTGCTGGCCGCGCTCGGTGCCGCGCACCGCGCCGGGTTCGTGCACCGGGACATGAAACCCGAGAACGTGCTGATAGGGGATGACGGGCGGGTCAAGGTCGCCGACTTCGGGCTCGTGCGGTCCGTGGACACCGTCACCAGCACCACCGGGGCCGTCCTCGGGACCGTCTCCTACCTCGCGCCGGAGCAGATAGAGCAGGGCACCGCGGACGCGCGCGTGGACGTGTACGCGTGCGGGGTCGTGCTCTACGAGATGCTCACCGGTGACAAGCCGCACGACGGGGACTCCCCCGCCATCGTGCTCTACAAGCACCTCCACGAGGACGTCCCGCCACCTTCGGCCGCCGTGCCCGGTCTGGCGTACGAGCTGGACGAGCTGGTCGCCTCGGCCACCGCCCGCACCCCGGGGGTGCGGCCGCACGACGCGGTGGCGCTGCTCGCGCAGGTGCGTGCGGCGCGTGGCGCGCTCGACGAGGAGCAACTCGACGCACTGCCGCCGCAGGCCCGTTCCGCGGCGCACGACAACGCCGAGGACCGGACGAGTGTGATCCCGCGCTCGCTGACCGTGCCCCGGCCGCTGCCCGTCAACGAGGACGAGGAACCGCTGGGCGAGGCGGCGACGAACCGGACGTCCCGGTTCGAGGCGGAGCCTCCGCTGCCGCCCCGGCGCCGCTCCGGGCCGCCCCGGCGCGGATTGCTCGCGATCGTCACCGCCGTTCTGCTGGTGCTCGGCCTCGGCGCGGGCGTCTGGTACATCAACTCCGGGCAGTTCACCAAGGTCCCGGCGGTGCTGACGCAGACGCAGGCGCGGGCCGAGCAGCGGCTGGAGGCGGCCGGGCTCGAGGTCGGCGCGATCAGGCACGAGTACAGCGACACCGTCGAGCGCGGCACGGTCATCAGCACCGATCCGGAGCCCGGCGCCCGCATCCGCAAGAACGACGCCGTGGCGCTCGTCGTCTCCGACGGCCCCGAGACCGTGAAGGTGCCGTATCTGAAGGGCTCCCGGCTGGCCAAGGCCAAGGCGCAGCTGAAGGAGGACGGTCTGGAGCCGGGGCTGGTCACGGAGGCGTTCAGCGAGGACATCGCCAAGGGCGCGGTGATCAGCAGCAGCCCCGAGGCCGGCACGGAGCGGCGGGCGGGCTCGGTGGTCTCCCTCGTCGTCAGCAAGGGGCGCCCCGTCGACGTACCGGACGTCACCGGCGAGGACCTCGCCGACGCCCGGGCCGAGCTGCAGGGGGCCGGTCTGAAGGTGAGGGTCTCCGCCGAGGGGGTCAACTCCGAGTTCGACAAGGGCCAGGTCGCCCTCCAGTCGCCGGGGCCGGACCAGCGGGCCGCCGAGGGCGACACGGTGACGCTGACCCTGTCCAAGGGCCCGGAGATGGTCGAGGTCCCGGACGTGGTCGGCGACAGCGTGGGTGACGCCAAGACCGCGCTGGAGGGGGCCGGCTTCAAGGTCAAGGAGGACCGCGGGCTGCTCGGTCTGTTCGGCGACACCGTGAAGAGCCAGTCCGTGGCGGGCGGCGAGACGGCGCCCAAGGGGTCGACGATCACGATCACCATCCGGTGACCGGGCGGTCCTCGGGGCATGACACCCTGAACGGGTGACAGGTCAGCAGTCCGGCGTTCCCAGCCCCGCCTCCCCCTTCCCCTCCCGCAACCCCGTCGGCGGTCATGTCCCCGTGGCCGGCGGTCTGCACTCCGTCGGGCTGACGTACGCCCATGACCTCAAGGCCGAGACGGTCCAGGTCTTCGTCGCCAACCCGCGCGGCTGGGCCACCCCGGCCGGGAACCCCCGGCAGGACGAGGCGTTCCGGGAGGCGTGCGCGGCGGAGTCGATCCCGGCGTACGTGCACGCGCCGTACCTGATCAACTTCGGCTCGCACACCGAGGCCACGGTCGAGAAGTCGGTGGAGTCGCTGCGGCACTCGCTGCGCCGCGGACGGGAGATCGGCGCGCTGGGCGTGGTGGTGCACACCGGGAGCGCGACGGGTGGGCGGGAGCGGTCCGTGGCGCTGCAGCAGGTCCGGGAGCACCTGCTGCCGCTGCTGGACGAGCTGACCCACGACGACGATCCGTATCTGCTTCTGGAGTCCACCGCCGGGCAGGGCGCCTCGCTCTGCTCCCGGACCTGGGACTTCGGGCCCTACTTCGAGGCTCTGGACGCCCATCCGAAGCTCGGCGTCTGCCTGGACACCTGCCACATCTTCGCGGCGGGCCACGACCTGACCGGGCCGTCGGGCATGCACCAGACCCTCGACCTGCTGGTGGACACGGTCGGCGAGGGCCGTCTGAAACTGATCCACGCCAACGACTCCAAGGACGTCGTCGGCGCCCACAAGGACCGCCATGAGAACATCGGCGCCGGCCACATAGGCGAGGACCCGTTCCGCGCCCTGATGACGCACCCCGCCACCGCGGGTGTCCCTCTGATCATCGAGACCCCCGGCGGCAAGGAGGGCCACGCGGCGGACGTGGAACGGCTGAAGAAACTCCGGGACGGCTGAAGAAACTCTGGTACGGCTGAGGAAGCTCCGGTACGGCTGAGGAAGCTCCGGGACGGCAGACGCAGCCGGTCCTCAGAGCTCAGGCCCCTCCCCCGGCTCCTCCTGGTAGGAGTAGCGCTGTTCCTTCCACGGGTCGCCGATGTTGTGATAGCCGCGTTCCTCCCAGAAGCCTCGGCGGTCGGCGGTCATGTACTCGACGCCGCGGACCCACTTCGGGCCCTTCCAGGCGTAGAGGTGGGGGACGACCAGGCGGAGGGGGAAACCGTGCTCGGCGGTGAGGAGTTCGCCGTCCTTGTGGGTGGCGAAGAGGGTGCGGTCGGAGGCGAAGTCCGACAGGCGCAGGTTGGAGCTGAAGCCGTACTCCGCCCACACCATCACATGGGTGACATCGTCGGCGGGCGGAGCGGTCTCCAGGATGGTGCGGGCGGGGATGCCGCCCCACTCGGCGCCGAGCATGCTGAACTTCGTCACGCAGTGCAGATCGGCCACGACGGTGGTGTACGGAAGGGCCGTGAACTCCTCGTGGGTCCAGCAGTGCTTCTCGCCGTCGGCGGTGGCACCGAAGACCCTGAACTCCCAGCGCTCTGGACGGAACTTGGGGACGGGGCCGTAGTGTGTGACGGGCCAGCCCCGCTGCAGTCGCTGCCCCGGCGGAAGCTCGGACGCTGCTGCTTCTCCTGATTCTCGCTCCACCGGATGACCCATGACTCCATCCTGACAGACCCGGGGCGGTGCAGATGACCAGGCATGTCCGGAATCGGACAACTACTACTAAGCATGCACTAACTTACTAAGTACGCACTTACTGGACGATCTTGCCCACCGGTGAAATCATGCGGCGGCAACCTCCCCGAACCCCCACGTGGAAGGAGCCTCTGCGATGCAGGGCGACCCCGAGGTCATCGAGTTCCTCAACGAGCAGCTCACCGCCGAGCTCACCGCGATCAACCAGTACTTCCTCCACGCCAAGATGCAGGAGAACTTCGGCTGGACGAAGCTCGCGAAGTACACGCGGCACGAGTCGTTCGACGAAATGAAGCACGCGGAGGTGCTCACCGACCGGATCCTGTTCCTCGAGGGCCTGCCGAACTACCAGCGGCTGTTCCATGTGCGGGTGGGACAGACGGTCAGGGAGATGTTCGAGGCCGACCGGCAGATCGAAGTCGAGGCGATCGACCGCCTCAGGCGCGGGATCAAGGTGATGCGCGAGAAGGGCGACATCACGTCCGCGAACATCTTCGAGTCGATCCTCGAGGACGAGGAGCACCACATCGACTACCTCGACACCCAGCTGGAGCTGCTGGAGAAGCTCGGTGAGGCGCTGTACCTCGCGCAGCTGATCGAACAGCCGGAGAGCTGAGCTAGGCCGCTTCCTCGAGCTCGTCGAGCCCGGCGAGAACCGGCTTGCCCTGGTCGGCCAGTTCCCGGCGGGGGCACGCGCCCCTGCCCAGGATCGCCTGGATCCGACGGACGCAGGAGCCGCAGTCCGTGCCGGCCTTGCAGGCCGACGCTATCTGGCGAGGGGTGCAGGCACCGTCCTCCGCGTGCTTCTTGACCTGCTGCTCGGTGATGCCGAAGCAACTGCAGACGTACACGCGGTACACCTCCCGCCGGGATCGATAAGTAGTGCCGTCCCGATGATCGGTGAGGCTAACCTAACCTTACCCGGCCCCTGAGGGCCGCAAAAGTGCTGTGGGGCGCGGATCGTATGTGATCCGCGCCCCAGTGCACGCTCCTGTAACAGGCGAACCCCTACTGGTCCCTGTACATCTCCGCCACGAGGAACGCCAGGTCGAGTGACTGGCTGCGGTTCAGCCGCGGGTCGCAGGCCGTCTCGTAGCGCTGGTGCAGGTCGTCGACGAAGATCTCGTCGCCGCCGCCCACGCACTCGGTGACGTCGTCACCGGTCAGCTCGACATGGATGCCGCCCGGGTGGGTGCCGAGGGCCTTGTGGACCTCGAAGAAGCCCTTGACCTCGTCGAGCACGTCGTCGAAGCGGCGGGTCTTGTGGCCGGAGGCCGCCTCGAAGGTGTTGCCGTGCATCGGGTCGGTCACCCAGGCCACGGTCGCGCCCGAGGCGGAGACCTTCTCGACCAGCTCGGGCAGCTTGTCGCGGACCTTGTCGGCGCCCATGCGGACGATGAAGGTCAGCCGGCCGGGCTCACGGTCGGGGTCGAGGCGCTCGATGTACTGCAGCGCCTCCTCGGCCGTCGTCGTCGGGCCGAGCTTGATGCCGATCGGGTTGCGGATCTTCGAGGCGAACTCGATGTGCGCGTGGTCCAGCTGCCGGGTGCGCTCACCGATCCACACCATGTGCGCGGAGACGTCGTACAGCCGGCCGGTGCGCGAGTCGACGCGGGTGAGCGCCGACTCGTAGTCGAGCAGCAGCGCCTCGTGCGAGGAGTAGAACTCGACCGTCTTGAACTCCTCCGGGTCGGCCCCGCAGGCGTGCATGAAGTTCAGCGCGTTGTCGATCTCGCGGGCGAGCTGCTCGTAGCGCTGGCCGGAGGGGGACGACTTCACGAAGTCCTGGTTCCAGGCGTGGACCTGGCGCAAGTCGGCGTAGCCGCCGGTGGTGAAGGCGCGGACCAGGTTCAGCGTGGAGGCGGACGCGTGGTACATCCGCTTCAGCCGCTCCGGGTCCGGGACGCGGGCCTCTTCGGTGAAGTCGAAGCCGTTGACGGAGTCGCCCCGGTAGGTCGGGAGCGTCACACCGTCTCGGGTCTCGGTCGGCTTGGAGCGCGGCTTGGAGTACTGGCCGGCGATGCGGCCGACCTTCACCACGGGCACGGACGCGGCGTACGTCAGCACGGCGCCCATCTGGAGCAGCGTCTTCAGCTTGTTGCGGATGTGATCGGCGGACACCGCGTCGAAGGCCTCGGCGCAGTCGCCGCCCTGGAGGAGGAACGCCTCGCCCTTGGCGACGGCCGCCATCCGGGCGCGCAGCTGGTCGCACTCGCCCGCGAAGACGAGCGGCGGATACGACTCGAGGTCCGCGATCACTGCGCGCAGAGCCTCGGCGTCGGGGTACTCGGGCTGCTGCGCCGCGGGCAGGTTTCGCCAGGTGTTGCCAGCGCTCGGGCTGGTCTTAGCGTTCACGGTCACGCCCCCAACATTACGGGGTCGCGTCGAGTGATTTTCCCGCGGCTCGACAGGTGAGACGGGCTCACGCTCACCTGTGACGGCGTGCGGCATGGGGTAGGGTGCGTCGCATGTTCGCGCTTTTGAACCAGAACTGGTGGTGGACCGCTCATCCGGCGGCCCACTGACTGCGCGTACGCAAGACTTCGCGAAGGCCGCCCGAGGGGCGGCCTTCGGTGTTTCCGGGGTCGTTCCTCTCCGTCGAGAAGATCGAGAAGGATCACGGACCCATGAATCTGCTGGACCTGCTGCACGACCCACGCCCCTTCGCCCTGCTCCGTCGCCGCACCCCCGGCCACGACGAGCACACGGTCGAACTGCTCCTCGGCCCGGTCGCCGACTGCGACCGCCTCGCCGACCTCCCCGACGAGGGCCTCGCGCTCGTCCCGTTCCGCCAGATCCGCGAGCGCGGCTTCGACGTCCGCGACGACGGCACCCCGCTGACCGTGCTGACCCCCGAGGAGCGGTACGAGATCCCGCTCGCCGAGGCCCTGGAGCAGCTCCCCGCGCACGAGGTGCGGGTCGAGGGCGGCGGCTTCGACATCGGCGACGAGGAGTACGCGGAGATCGTCGGCCGGGTGCTGCGGGACGAGATCGGGCGGGGCGAGGGCGCCAACTTCGTCATCCGGCGGACGTACGAGGGGGAGATCGCCGGTTTCTCCCGGGCGGACGCGCTCGCGCTGTTCCGGCGGCTGCTGGAGGGCGAGCGGGGGGCGTACTGGACGTTCGTGGTGCACACCGGGGAGAGGACTCTGGTCGGCGCGAGCCCCGAGGTGCATGTGCGGATGTCCGGCGGGACCGTCGTGATGAACCCGATCAGCGGGACGTACCGCTATCCGGCGGAGGGGCCGACCCCGGAGCATCTGCTGGACTTCCTCGCCGACGGCAAGGAGATCGAGGAGCTGTCGATGGTGGTCGACGAGGAGCTCAAGATGATGTGCACCGTCGGCGACATGGGCGGGGTGGTGATCGGGCCGCGGCTGAAGGAGATGGCCCATCTCGCGCACACCGAGTACGAGCTGCGCGGGAAGTCCTCGCTGGACGTGCGGGAGGTGCTGAAGGAAACCATGTTCGCGGCGACCGTCACGGGCTCGCCGGTGCAGAACGCCTGCCGGGTCATCGAGCGGTACGAGCCCCTCGGGCGGGACGGTGTCGGGCGCGGCTACTACGCCGGTGCGCTGGCGCTCCTCGGCAGGGACTCGGGCGGGGCGCAGACCCTCGACTCCCCCATCCTGATCAGGACCGCCGACATCGACGCGGCCGGGCGGCTGCGGGTGCCGGTCGGGGCCACGCTGGTGCGCGGTTCAGATCCGGCGGGCGAGGTCGCGGAGACGCACGCGAAGGCGGCGGGCGTGCTGGCCGCGCTGGGTGTACGGCCCGGGCGGCCGCGGGAGGACGGCACGCGGCCCCGGCTCGCCGACGATCCGCGGGTGCGGGCGGCGCTGGACGGGCGGCGGGCCTCGCTGGCGCCGTTCTGGCTGCGGATGCAGGAGCGGTCGCAGGAGCTGAGCGGGCACGCCCTCGTGGTCGACGGCGAGGACACCTTCACGGCGATGCTCGCGCACGTGCTGCGGTCGGCCGGGCTGGAGGTCTCGGTCCGGCGGTACGACGAGCCGGGGCTGCGGGAGGCGGTGCTCACGCACGAGGGTCCGGTGGTGCTGGGCCCCGGCCCCGGTGACCCGTCCGACATGACCGACCCGAAGATGCGGTTCCTGCGGGACCTGACCGCGCGGGTGCTCCGGGAGCACCGGCACGGCGTACTGGGCGTCTGCCTCGGGCACGAGCTGATCGCGGCGGAGCTGGGGCTGGACATCGTACGGAAGGAGGTGCCGTACCAGGGGGCGCAGACGGTGATCGACCTGTTCGGGAGGCCGGAGACCGTCGGGTTCTACAACAGCTTCGTGGCGCGGTGCGACGACGACGCCCGGCAGGAGCTGACCGCGCACGGGGTCGAGGTGAGCCGTGCGGAGAACGGTGAGGTGCATGCGCTGCGGGGGCCGGGGTTCGCGGGGGTGCAGTTCCATCCGGAGTCGGTGCTGACGCTGAACGGGGCCGCCGTGGTGCGGGAGCTGGTGGGGCAGCTGCGGGATGCCGGCACGTTCTCCGAGCGGCGGCCCGCGCTGTAGGCGCGGACGTTTCTCCGTGGCGTCGGCCGGGGCCTTCGGTCCTAGAGGCCCCGGCGCAGGCGCTCCGTCAGTGCCCTGCCCTGCTGTGGTGCCGGGCGGGGCTCCGCCAGGCGGGTCAGGAGACGGTCCAGGTGGAGGTCCACGGCGGACTCGACCAGCTCCGCGTAGGCCTCGGCGGCGAGGGAGGCCCTGCGGCGGGCCACCGCCGCGGCGGTGAGGGCGATCGCCGCGGCCGGCCACCACCATGCGGCGAGCGGGAGATAGAGGAGCGCCCAGCCGCCCAGCGCGAACGCGGCGTCGAGGCGGGTGCGGGCCTCGGTGAGGATGTCACGGGTGGGGGCCGGCAGCAGCAGCCAGAGGCGGGGCCAGACCGTGGCGAGGTCGATGCCGTACTCCTGGCCGAGGCGCACGGCGGGGGCGCGGAGGCGGTCGCCGAGCCAGGTGGGCCGCTCGGGCGGGATGAGCGAGACGGCGTTGCGGCGGGCGGCGTGGGCGATGGCGGCGGCCTGTCCACCGGCCGCCGCGCAGGCCTCGTCGTACGCCGTGTCGGCCTCCTGCCAGGCGGTGGCCCGGCGGGCGGTCAGCCGGGCGGCCAGGGCGGCGAAGGGGCGCGGCCAGTCGCCGCACAGGGCGCGTTCGACGGGCGCCGCGAGCGCCTGGGCGAGCAGGCCGAGCCCGGCCGAGACGGGGACGGCGACGACGACGAGCAGGACGGCACGGACGGCGAGCGCGTTCTGGCGGTCCGGCTTGCCCTCGGTGAGCGCGCCGAAGCCGTCCCACAGCGCGCGCCAGTCGGCCCAGTCGCTGTGGCCGAGGCGGACGGCGGCCGCCGCGACCAGCAGGTAGGCCAGGCCCGGCAGGACCAGCAGCGTGAACCAGCGTTCGGCCAGTCTGCGGCCGAGCTCGGCGAGGAAGCCCGTCATCGCGCGGTCCTCAGCCGTCCGCCACGAAGCTCAGGACGCGTTCGTGAACCAGGCACTCCGGCGGCCCCTGCCCGGGCCGGCGCCGCTCGACGCGCGGGCAGGCGCCGACCGGGCAGACGTAGCTGCCACGCACGGGCGGACCGGGCGTCCCCACGGGCGTGGGGGCACGGGCCAGCAGCGGGGCGGTGAGCGCGACGTCGAGCGAGGCGAGCACCTCGCCGATGGCCGCGCCCTCACGCAACCGCCGTACCGCCTGTTCGAGTGCCGCCCGCCGGGGCCCGCTCAGCAGCCGCAGGGTGGCCAACTCCCGGCAGAACTCGGCATGGAGATCGTCGTCGGCTGTGTCCACGGCGACGATCGTAGAGCCGATCACCCCGCTCACGCCCCGGAATGCATGTGCGCGGCCCAGCTCAGCGGGCGGTCCGGGTGGCGGGCGCGCAGGCGGCCCACCGCCTGGTGGAGGGCGAGGGCGGCCGGCGGGGCGCCCGTGCCCGTGTCCTTCAGGAGCCCGTACACCCCCTGTGCGATCTCGGCCGACGACTCGTCGTCCACCCGCCACAGCGTGCCGATCACCTGGGAGAACCCGGCGAGTTGGAGCGTTCCGGCCAGATGCAGTGCCTCGTCGGGCAGACGGGTGCCGCCCACGGCGGTCTCGCACGCCGAGAGGTAGGCGAACTGGGCGCCGGGCAGGTGGAGCCGGGAGATGTCCAGTACGGACAGCTCCCCGTCGGGGAGCAACAGCCGTCCCCGGGAGGGCTGTTCGGGGTCCTGGACGCCGTGGCAGGCGAAGTGTGCCCAGGAGTGTGCGGCGAGTGCCGTGCGGACGGTGTCGGCCCGTGCCGCGTCGCCGGTGAGCAGGGTGCCGCCGACCGCCGCGTGGGCCAGGTCCGCCTCGCGCAGGGCGCCGGGGAGCGGTGCCTGGCCGTCGAGTTCGGGGACGGCGACGATCAAGGGGTGCGCTCCGGCCGCCGTGCCGCTGCGGGCCCGGAGCAGGGCGGCGACGCTCGGCGTGTAGGAGGACACCACCCGGTCCGGTACCTCGCCCGCCGCGTGCAGCGGCAGGAAGGACAGCGCTCCGGAGGGGCACCACCACAGGCGGGGCGGGTCCTCGCCGGGCGTGGGAGGGCCGGTGATGCCGAGGGCGTCGAGGACCGGCCCGGCCACCGTGCGCCAGAGCCAGTCGAGGATGTCCAGGGTGGCCTGTTCGGCGAAGGCGCGGGCCAGGCCGGAGCGGGCGGCGGCGGCAGCGGCCCGCACCAGCGTCTCGCCGCGCTCCCTGGCCTCGGCCTCGGAGAAGCCCGGCAGCGGCAGGGCCTTGATGTCGGGGCCGTCGAGCAGCAGGGCGTACCCACCGCTGCGCGGTCCGCCGGTGACCATGACGACCGGTCCGTGCTCCCCGGCCCGCAGCAACTGCTCCGCGCGGGGCGGGCGCAGGAAGTCCTGGAAGCCGTCGTGGGCGCGGATCTCGTCCAGGGTCTCCTGCCACTCGCGGGCGAGCCGGTGGCGGCGGTCCGCCTCCTCGCCCGCCATGCCGTCGACGGCGACCCGGTCCAGGTCCTGGCGCAGCGCGTCGAGCCGGGCCGCCAACTCCGGTTGTTCGGCGGACAGTTCGTCGGTCTCGGTGCGTAGTTCGAGGGCCTGGGCGGCGAGCACTCCGCGCCCCGCCTCCAGCAGTTCCAGCGCTTCGGCGGGCCGTCCGGCGGCCAGCGCGATCAGCCCGGCGAACGCGCCGGCCCGCGCCATGTCGCCGAGCATCTCCTCCTGCTCGGACCGGTCGACTCCGCGCCAGGCGAGCAGCGGCAGCGTCTCCATCGCGGTGCGGGCCGCGGCCAGGGACCGCTCCATGTCGCCGGACGCCCCCGCCAGGGTGGCGATCTCCAGAGCGGCGCCGGTACGGACGCGCGCGGACTGCCCCGGGTCGGCGGCGAGTTCGGCGTTGACGGCGAACACCTCGTCGCGTACGGCGTCGTGGTCGCCGTCGGCGAGCGCGGTCGTGGTGAGCATCCGGGAGAGCACGGTGAGGGCGTGGCCGCGGCGCGGCTCGCCGGGCGGCAGCATGCGTACGGACGTACGCGCCGCCTCCAGCGCCCGCTTCAGGTCGGCACGCCCGCCGCCGTGACCGTGGCGGGCCCACAGGGCGTGCGCCAGGTTGCCGTACAGGACGGGCGCGGCGCCCCGCGGGTCCTCGGGCACGTCCCGCAGGGCGGCTTCGTAGTGCCGTACGGCGGTGTCGGCGGCCTCGGGGCCGGCGCCGGGCAGCCGGGTGCGGGCGAGCAGGATGCCGCCGAGGGCGACCAGCAGGTGGCTGCGCCAGTGGTGGCCGGGCGCGGTGGTGGCCAGGGCGTGCTCCACGAGCCGCTGTCCCCGGTCGAGTTCGGCGGGGTCTCCGGTCCGCTGGGCGTGCTCGACGATCAGGGCGACCAGGTTGCCCAGGATGACGGGGTGTTCGGAGACGAAGTCGGGGGTCTCCTTCTCCAGCCACTCCGCCGCGTCGACCGCCTCGCGCAGGGAGGCGAGGTGCCGGGTCCGGGCGTGCCGCTCGACCAGCGCCATGACGAGGGCGCCCGGCAGTTGCGGGGGCACGTCGGCACCCGGCGGCAGTACGGCGGAACCCTCGCGGCAGCAGGCGACCGCCTCGTCGAGCAGGGCCAGGTCGGGGGTGGCCCGGTAGCGGTGCACGAGCACCTCGGCGAGCCGGGCCAGCGCGCGGGCCCGGTGCTCGGCGGTGCCGGCGCGGGCCAGGGAGCGGCGGGCGGCGGCCTCGGCGGGGCCGTACTCCGGCGGGCGGGCCCGTTCGCCGGTGGCGCGCAGCAGGTCGGCGAGGGTGCCGAGGACCTGGCTGTCGTCGGCGTGGGCGGCGCCGGGGGCGGTGAGCCGGGTCACCGTGGCCAGGGCCCGCTCCACCGCCTCCGGGTCGCCCGACTCGCGGTGCTCCTGCAGCACGGCGGTGCCGTAGGACATGATCGCCTCCTGGTCGGCCGGTGCGGCGGAGAGTCCCTCGGCCATCAGGTCCAGGGCGCGGTGCCGGTCCGCGGTGTCGCCGTGCATCTGATAGCGGTACTGGAGGTGCCGGCCGAGATCGGCGGCGTACCGCCCCGGCTCGAGGGCGTACAGCTCCTCGTACGCCGCGATGGCCTCGTCCAGGATCCCCGGGTCGCGGCGCCGGGCGAAGCGCTGGGCGAGCAGGCCCGCGTGCGGTCCCAGGTAGCCGTCCTGGACGCGGTGGTACTGCGGATGGCGCCGTATCGCGCGTTCCAGGTCCAGGGCCTCGTCGAGCAGTTCGACGTCCTTGGTGTCCTGGGCGGTGGCGGCGAGGAGGGCGCTCACCGTCAGCGCCGCCCGGGCCTGCCAGGCGAAGCTCTCCGGGTCCAGCGGGGCGAGCGCGGACCGGGCCAGCTCGACGGCGTTCTCCAGGAGGGAGGGGTCGCGCAGCCGGAGGGAGCGGCTGGTCAGCAGCTGGGCGAGGCGGGCGGCGCGATCGGGGCGTTCCGGCCCGGTGGCCAGGTCGAGCGCGGCGCGGGCGTGGGTGAGCGCGACGTCCTCGTCGGCCGGGTCGCCGCCCGCCTTGAAGCGCTGGCCCGCGAGCAGAGCGAGGAGGTCGTGGACCTTACCGCGCGCCGTGTCGCTGGGCGCCGGGCCGTGCAGACAGCGGCTGCCGCAGAGCAGGGCGGCGTCCAGGCACCAGCGGCGCAGCCAGGGCGGTGTGCGGTCCGAGCCGGACCGGCCGGCGAAGCCGCCGAAGGCCCGGCCGGCGACGGCGGCCGCCTGGGCGTCGACGTCCGCCGACGGGGCGACGAGCGGGAGCAGGGCCGGTGACACGGCCGTCGGAAACGCGCGGTGCAGCACGGCGCCGACGAGGAGGGCGACCGCGAGCTCCGGCGCGTCGTCTCCCCCGCCGGCGGCCGCCTTGGACGCCGCCCTGGACAGTGCGGCGAGCGAGCGCGTCCGCGCGGGCTCCGGGGCCGGCGGGGCTGTGCCGTCGCGTACGGCGGGCCAGACGGCGGCGAGTGTCTCCGCGTTGGCCTCCAGCAGCGCCCGCAGGCCCAGCGCCTTCCACCATCCGGCCACAATTCCCCCGTTTCTCCGACGGTTTGATGGTCCGTCAGCCGAAGAACACTCCGACCTCCGCGTACAGTGTGGGGTCCACCGTCTTCAGCCGGGCCGTCGCCTCCGCGAGCGGGACGCGGACGATGTCCGTGCCGCGCAGGGCGACCATCGTGCCGAAGTCGCCCTCGTGGACGGCGTCGATGGCGTGCAGTCCGAAGCGGGTGGCGAGCCAGCGGTCGAAGGCGCTGGGGGTGCCGCCGCGCTGGACGTGTCCGAGGACCGTCGTGCGGGCCTCCTTTCCGGTGCGTTTCTCGATCTCCCGGGCCAGCCACTCCCCCACACCGGAGAGGCGGACGTGCCCGTACGGGTCCAGCGACTCGTCCTTGAGCACCATGTCGCCGTCCTTGGGCATCGCGCCCTCGGCGACGACCACGATCGGCGCGTACGACGCCCGGAAGCGGGAGGTCACCCAGGCGCACACCTGCTCGATGTCGAAGCGCTGTTCGGGGATGAGGATGACGTTGGCGCCGCCGGCCAGGCCGGAGTGGAGGGCGATCCAGCCGGCGTGCCGGCCCATCACCTCGACGACCAGGACGCGCATATGGGACTCGGCGGTGGTGTGCAGGCGGTCGATGGCCTCCGTGGCGATGCCGACCGCCGTGTTGAAACCGAAGGTGTAGTCGGTGGCGGACAGGTCGTTGTCGATGGTCTTCGGCACACCGACGCAGGGCACGCCGTACTCGTCGGACAGGCGTGCGGCGACGCCGAGGGTGTCCTCGCCGCCGATGGTGATGAGGGCCTCGACCTCCTGCCTGGCGAGGGTCTCCTTGATCCGGCGGATGCCGTTCTCCACCTTGAGGGGGTTGGTCCGCGAGGAGCCGAGGACGGTGCCGCCGCGGGGCAGGATGCCCCGGACGGCGGGGATGCCGAGGCGGACCGACCTTCCTTCGAGGGGTCCTCGCCAGCCGTCCCGGTAGCCGACGAAGTCATGGCCGTACTCCTGGACGCCCTTGCGGACGACGGCCCGGATGACGGCGTTGAGGCCGGGGCAGTCGCCGCCTCCGGTCAGTACTCCGACGCGCATGGACGTGTCCCTTCGCCGCGGTTGCCTGACGAAGGTCACGGTAATGGTGATCCAGGTCACACAGATATGCCCCGGGAGGTGCAATTCCCGTGAAATGCGGGGGCCTTAGTCGTCGTCGAGGCCGCGCTCTATGGCGTACCGGACGAGTTCGACCCGGTTGTGCAGCTGGAGCTTGCCGAGGGTGTTCTGGACGTGGTTCTGGACCGTGCGGTGGGAGATGACGAGGCGTTCGGCGATCTGCTTGTAGCTCAGGCCCTTGGCGACCAGGCGCAGCACCTCGGTCTCGCGGTCGGTCAGCCGGGGCGCGTCCGGCTCGTCGGTGCCGGCCGCGGGCGCGGGCTCGGAGGCGAGGCGACGGTACTCGCCGAGGACCAGGCCGGCGAGGCCGGGGGTGAACACCGGGTCGCCGACAGCCGTGCGGCGGACCGCGTCCAACAGCTCTTCCGTCGACGCCGACTTCAGCAGATAGCCGGTCGCGCCGGACTTCACCGCCTCCAGCACGTCGGCGTGCTCGCCGCTCGCGGAGAGGACGAGGACGCGCAGCGCCGGGTTCGCGGCGACGACCTCCTTGCAGACCTGGACGCCCGGCTTGGCGGGCAGGTTCAGGTCCAGGACGAGGACGTCGGGCGTGGTGGCCCTGGCGCGGCGCACCGCCTGCTCGCCGTCGCCGGCGGTGGCCACGACGTCGAAGCCGGACTCGGCGAGGTCCCGGGCGACGGCGTCGCGCCACATGGGGTGGTCGTCGACCACCATGACCTTGATCAGGCCGCGCGCCCCCGCCTGCCTACCCTGTTCTTCGCTCATCGTGTGCCTGCCTTCCCCCGTGCGTCCTTCGTTTCCTTCTTCGGCACGGTCAGTTCGACCTCCGTGCCCTGCCCCGGCGTCGAGATCAGCTCCGCGCTGCCGCCGAGGTCGCGCAGCCGGCCCCGGATCGACAGCGCGACCCCGAGCCGCCCCTCGCCCTCGGCCTGGGCGAGCCGCCCCTCCGGGATGCCGGGCCCGTCGTCCCGTACGGAGACGATCACCGCGTCGGGCTCGTCCTCGACCAGGATCCACGCGCGCGCGTGCTCTCCCGCGTGCTTGCGTACGTTGTCCAGCGCGGCCCCGACGGCCGCGGCCAGCTCCCGTGCGGCGGGCGGCGGCAGCAGCACCGGGGCGCCCGGCTCGGCGAGGCTGACCCGTGCGGCGGCGAAGCGCGCGAGCAGCGAGCGCAGGTCCACCGGACCGTCGCCGGCCGCGTCGTCGTCGGGCTCCTCCACCGCGCGTACGACGGCCCCCTCGGCCTCGTCCTCCGACACCCGGGAGACGGGCACGAGGCCGCCGGAGACCAGCGTGCGCAGCGCCACCTCCTGCTCGCCGGCCATCCGGCCCAGCTCGGCCGCCTCGCCACCGATGACCGCGCCCCGCCGCTGCACCATGGCCAGCACCTGCAGCACGCTGTCGTGGATGTCCCGGGCGAGCCGCTCCCGCTCCCGGGTCGCGGCCTCGATCTCCAGGGCGCGGGCGAGGGTGCGCTCGGAGGCACGGGCGACCTCGACGACGTAGCCGATGGCGATGGAGGCGACCCAGACGAGGATCACGTTGTGGACGGTGTCGCGGGCGGGGGCGCCGCGCTCAAGGAGGTTGGCGACGGCGACGGGGGTGGAGGCGAACGCGGCCCAGCGCCAGCCGCCCTTGAGGGCGTACGCGAGGACCGAGCCGGCGGTCCATATCGACGGCAGGGTGGGGCCGCCGTCCAGGATGTGCTGGTCGTTGACGACGAGCGGGGTGAGGACGATGCCGATGAGCGCGATGGCGAGGTCGGCGGCGAGGAAGCGCTTGGTGCAGGCGGTCGCGTTCTGCACGCGGGGCAGGGTGGCGAGCGTCCAGACGCACAGGACGGCGTAGTAGGCGATGGCGACGCCGGGCCGGTCGTAGTCGTCGTAGGCGGAGACGAACAGGCCGACCGCGTAGAGCATGGTCAGCACCCGGTAGGCGGTCAGCGCACGCCACAGCGGCACCTCGACCGACATCCGCATGACCTTCTCGCGCTTGGCCATGTCCCCCCCCGTTTTCTTGTGGCCCCGCCCCTGCCCGGATTGTGTCCTGTCTAGGACTCGGGCCGCTCGGACTTCTCCTTCTTCGCCTGGTCCTTCTCGGCCTGCGCGAGGGCCGCCTTGGCGGCCTTCTCCGCTTCCTTGCCGGCCTTCGCGGCCTCCGCGATCTGCCGCTTGGCGGCGGTCGCGTACATGTCGACGTACTCCTGGCCAGAGAGCTTCATGATCTCGTACATGACCTCGTCGGTCACCGCGCGGAGCACGAAGCGGTCGTGGTCCATGCCCTGGTAGCGGCTGAAGTCCAGCGGCTTGCCGATGCGGATGCCGGGCCGCATCAGCTTGGGCATCACCTTGCCGGGCGGCTGGATCTTCTCGGTGTCGATCATGGCGACCGGGATCACGGGCGCGCCGGTTGCGAGGGCCACGCGCGCGAGGCCGCCGGGCTTGCCGCGGTAGAGGCGGCCGTCGGGCGAGCGCGTGCCCTCCGGATAGATGCCGAACAGCTCGCCGCGCTCCAGGACCTCGATCCCGCTCCTGATCGCCGCCTCACCCGCGCCGCGCGCGCCGGAACGATCCACCGGGAGCTGACCGACGCCCTTGAAGAAGGCCGCCGTGAGCCGGCCCTTCACGCCGGGAGTGGTGAAGTACTCGGCCTTCGCGATGAACGTCACCTTGCGGTCGAGGACCGCGGGCAGGAAGAACGAGTCCGAGAAGGAGAGGTGGTTGCTCGCCAGGATCGCGGGGCCCTCGGCGGGAACGTTCTCCAGGCCCTCCACCCAGGGTCTGAAGATCATCTTCAGTGGCCCCCCGACGGAAACCTTCATCGCGCCGTACAACAACGGAGTGCCTCCTGTTATCTGTCGATCAGACCTTAACCCGGAGCACCGTCAAAGGCTCCGACGGCCCTGGTCGGTGTCAGTGCGGTCGCGTACGGTGAACCACACGTCCCTCCCACGAAGACCAGACGAAGACAGGAGACCGAAGGTGCCGGTCCTTCCTGGAGCCGAGCCGTACCGCCGTGAGGGCGGGGAGGTCGGGGTCCTCCTCTGCCACGGTTTCACCGGTTCCCCGCAGTCGCTGCGCCCCTGGGCGCGGTATCTGTCCGGGCACGGCCTGACGGTCTCCGTGCCGCTGCTGCCGGGGCACGGCACACGCTGGGAGGACATGGCGCTCACCGGCTGGCCCGACTGGTACGCCGAGGTGGACCGCGCGCTGCGCCTCCTGCGCGAGCGCTGCGCGCGGGTCTTCGTGGCCGGGCTGTCCATGGGCGGCGCCCTGGCGCTGCGACTCGCCGCGAAGCACGGCGAGGGTGTCGAGGGGGTCGTGGTCGTCAACCCGGCGAACAAGGTGCACGGCCTGTCCGCCTACACCCTTCCGATGGCCCGCCACCTCGTGCGCACGACGAAGGGCATCAGGAGCGACATCGCGAAGGAGGGCGCCCTGGAGATCGGGTACGACCGGGTGCCGCTGCACGCGGCGCACTCCCTGCGGACCTTCCTGCGGCTGGTCGACGGAGAGCTGCCACAGGTCACCCAGCCGCTGCTGCTTCTGCGCAGCGTGCGGGATCATGTCGTGCCGGCCGCCGACTCGGCCCGGATCCTCAGCCGGGTGTCGTCGACGGACGTGACCGAGATTCTGCTGGAACAGAGCTATCACGTGGCGACGTTGGACCACGACGCGGACCGGATTTTCGACGAGAGTCTCGCGTTCATCGGCCGGCTCGCACCCAGTGTCGGCAAGGAAGGGACGACGGCAGGTGGCTGAGCACGACTCCGACCGCGAGGACCGCGAGGACCGCGACGACCGCGAACACCGCGACGACCGCGAGGGCGGCCGCGACCGCGAGCCGGAGGAGCAGAGCGTGCCCTTCGACGAGGAGGCCGCGTGGGCGGCGATCGTCGCGGGGTACGGCGAGGAGCCGGCGGATCCGCCGGGCGCCAAACCGTTCAAGTCGGTCGAGGACCTGGCGCTGCTCGAGGCGGAGCCGAACGAGGACGGTTCCGGCACCGGGTCCGGCTCCGGCCCGGGCTCGGGGAAGGAGACCGGCGACGAGCAGAAGCCGGCCAAGCCGCTGGGCAGCTCCGTCTCCTTCGCGCCCGGTGTCGGCCCGCGCGACTACACGACCCCCGAGCCGTCCGAGGCGGACTTCGACGAGGGCGACGAGGGCCACTTCGTCCCGCCCGAGCCGCCACCCCTGCCCGCCGCCGACACCACGGCCAAGTTCGCCTGGCTCGGGGTGATCGGCGGTCCCGTCCTGCTCCTGCTGTCGATCCTGCTCGGTTGGGACATGACCTGGTGGCTGGCGACGGTCAGCATCGGCGGCTTCCTCGGCGGTTTCGCCACGCTGGTGGCGCGGATGCGGCCGGACGACGAGGACGACGGGGATCCGGGGCGGGGCGCGGTCGTCTGATCGGCGGAGATGCGGGCACGGTCGTCTGATCGACGGGTACGCGGGTGCCGTCGTCTAGTCGACGGGGATGCTGAGGGCGGCGAGGACCGGAAGGTGGTCCGTGGCCGCCCTCAGGTCGCTCTCGGTGATCCCGGGCAGCCCCTGGGGAACCCCGCAGCCCAGTACCTCCACCCCCTTGGTCACGAAGATCCCGTCGATACGGCGGTTCGGCCCGGTGGACGGGAAGGTGTGCTCAGCGCCCCAGGGGGCGGTCACCCGGCAGTCCTCGAGGGTGTGGGTCAGACGGCCGAAGGCGCGTCCGTCGGGCCCCTCGTTGATGTCGCCGCCCGCGACCGCGTGCTCCACGCCCATCGCGGCGAGCCGGTCGAGGAGCATCCCGGCCTGCTCGTAGCGCTCGTCCCGCTTCAGGCTGAGGTGGCAGCTGACCACGCCGAGCCGGGCGCCCCCGAAGCGGACCACGGCGGTGGCGAGACCGCGGCGGTGCTCACCGGGGGTGAGGGGCAGAAGCACGTCCTCCGTGCGCTCGACGGTCGTCCGCAGCGAGCAGAGAACGGCGGGGCCGGCCGCCGTGCCGCCGCCGGTGAGGATCACCTGGCCGGAGGCGGCCGCGAGGCGGGCGAGCTTCTTGCGCCAGCGGAAGAAGCGGGGGGCTTCCTGCACGAGGACCAGGTCGGGGGCGCAGGCGGTGATCACACGGGCCAGGGCGGCGGTGTCGTCGCGCATCGAGCGGATGTTGTAGCTGAGGACGCGGATGACGGCGGAACCGTCCGGTTCCGTGCGGGAGTCTGGGAGCGGTGGCGTCACCATACCGTCACGATAAGTGGTGCGCGTTCCTTGCGGTCGAGGTTGTGGGGTGTTCGTTCGACCGCGGGTCCGTTGTGGTTGCTCGCGCCCACGCGGCGGAGCCACACATCGACACGGCCCCGCGCCCCTCAGGGGCGCGGGGAACGCACGTCTCTCGAAAAGTGGCCCTTACATGATCGGGTCGGGCTCGCGGGCCAGGTCCGCCGCTCCGACCAGACCGGCCTTGTTGCCCAGCTGTGCCGCGATCACGTCCGCCACCGGCCGCCAGTTGCCGCCGACGAGCCAGCGCTTGTACGACTTGCGGATGGGGTCGAGGACCAGGTCGCCCTCGTCGGAGAGGCCGCCGCCGACGATGAAGGCGGAGGGGTCGAAGAGGGAGGCGAGGTCGGCGAGACCGGCGCCGACCCAGCGGGCGAGCTCACGGTAGGAGTCGACGGCGACCGGGTCGCCCTGGCGAGCGGCCATGGAGATGTGCTTGCCCTCGATGCCGTCGGGGGTTCCGTCACCGAACCCCAGCAGGACCTCGGCCCGCTCCGGGGTGGCGTTGGCGCGCTGCTTGGCGTACCGGACGAGGGCGCGGCCGGAGGCGTACTGCTCCCAGCAGCCCTGGGAGCCGCAGCCGCAGAGCAGACCGTCCGGCACCATGCGGATGTGGCCGAACTCGGCGGCCACGCCGAAGTGGCCGCGGCGCAGCTCGTTGCCGATGATGATGCCGCCGCCGAGGCCGGTGCCGAGCGTGATGCAGATGACGTTGCGGTGGCCCTTGCCGGCGCCGAACTTGTACTCGCCCCAGGCGGCGGCGTTGGCGTCGTTCTCCACGACGACCGGGAGGTTGACGCGCGCCTGGACCTTCTGCTTCAGCGGTTCCTGGCGCCAGTCGATGTTCGGCGCGAAGTAGACCGTCGAGCGCTGACGGTTGACGTAGCCGGCGGCGCCGATGCCCACACCCACGATCTCGTGCCCGGCGCGCGCGCCCTCCACCGCCGAGGCGATGGCGTCCACGATGCCCTCGGGCGTGCCCGGGGTCGGCACCTTGAAGGTCGAGAGGATGTTGCCTTCCTCGTCGACCACGCCGGCCGCGATCTTCGTGCCGCCGATGTCGACGCCGATGGTGAGTCCCATGAATCCCTCAGTTTCGGTCGAGCCCCGCTACGGCCAACCGTACCCGAGGCCCTGCCGTCGAGGGCCCGTCGTCCGCCCGGTGGGCGGGCCTGCGGAGGCGACGCGGCTCGCGCGAGCGCGGCCCGGAGAGAGACCGGGGTGAGGGAGGGCCGTCAGTCCAGGTCGATGCGCTGGCCGGGGCCGGTGCCCTCGTCGCCGTCGCGGGGCTCGGCACGGTCCTTGTCGTCCCGGTGCAGATCCGCCGTCCGGGCCGTCCAGCGCTGCTCCTGGTGCTGGACGGCGGAGCGGTACGCGGCGAGCAGTTCGTTGCCGGCCGCGGCGAGGTGGTCGAAGACGTCCGGGTTGCGTTCGATGACCGGTTCGACGGCGGCCCTGGCCTGTTGGACGACCTGGCGGACCACCTGCTGGGCGGCGGGCCCGGCGACCGCGCCGAACAGCGGGGACTGCAGGCCGGAGAGCTTGTCGGCGACGGTGTCGACGAGCTTGCGCAGTTCCTCGGCGGCCGAACCCGGCGGCGGGCCGTGCTGGGCGCGGCGGCGGGCCTTCTCGGCCTCCAGGTCCTCGGCGCAGGCGGTGGCCCAGGCGTCGGCGTCGGTCGCGCGAGGCTCCTCGACGACAGCCTCCTGCTCTCCCCCACTCTCTGCTTCGCTCGAGCGGGGGGACCCCCACGCGTCGGACGGGGGGAGCTCTTCGCTCATGACGGACTCCTGACTACGGCTCGTCCTTACGACGTTACCCGAACGGCGGAACGTCGTTCACCGTGTCCGCGGCCACAGCGCGGGATCCGGCGCGAACCGGACGCGCAGCTCACTCTCGCGCAGGGCGGCGCCGGCCACGGTGCAGCGGCGCAGGGCGGAGGGCAGCGGGACGATCCGGCGGAACGGTCCGGCGGTGACGACGAGTTCGTCGCCGCGCCGGATGAGGTCGAGGTCGTCCCGTATGGCGCCGGGCAGCGGGATGTGCCACACGAGCACACCGTCCTCCGCCAGCCGGTCGGCCACGGGCCACTCGATGGGGAAGGCGGCCGGGTTGACGCCGGGCACGGCGAGCGCGGTGAGGTCGTCGTCGCCGCGGGGGTCGCGACCGAGGTGGGCGACGGTGTGCACCTCGCCCCACTCCCCCAGGAACTTCCGCTGCTGGGCCACCAGCCCGGACAGGAGACCGCCGTCGGCGACCTCCTCGGGCAGGACGCGGTTCGCCACGAGGGACTCGACGGGCAGGCCGCGCAGGGCGAGGCCGAGGCGGGCGTCGCGCACGGCGTCGTCGCCGGCCGGTCCGGGTTCGGCGACCAGGCGTACGGCGGTGTGCCGGTCGGCGAGGACGGCCTCGACGGCGGCCAGTTCCATGTCCCAGCGGGCGGTCGTCTCGTACAGCCACTCGGCGGGCATGGGGACACCGGCGAGGCGCCCCAGCACCGGCCGCAGGGCACGGGCGGCCTGCCGTTCCGGGGGGAGCAGACGACGGAGGTAGCGGCGCAGCTCCTCGGGGAGGGCGAGGAGGGCGAGGGCCTGCGGGGTGGGCGGCAGGTCGACGACGAGGAGTTCGTGAAGATCGTCGCCCTCGGCGAGGGCGGCGTCCCGCAGTGCGCGCAGGAGGGTGAGTTCCTCGGCGCCGGGGAGCGGGGTGACCTCCTCGGGGTCCAGCAGGGAGGCGCCGAGCAGGTCGAGGACGGTGGAGGCACGGTCCTGGAAGCCGGCGAGGTCGTCCCGGAAACCGGCGGCGGCGTCGGGGCGCCAGGCGGTGAGTGCCGGGGTGATCTGTACGGGGGCCGCGCCCGTCCTGACGCCGAGCGCCGCCCCCAGGGTGTCGGTGCGGTCGGCACTGAGCACGAGCGTCTTGACGCCCGCACGGGCCGCCCCGAGGGCAGTGGCCGCAGCGACGGTCGTACGGCCGCTGCCGCCGGGGCCGGTGATCAGGAGGGTGCGCATGAGGGTGAACGGTAACGGACGCGGGGGTTGCCCTCTGTTTGCCGGTGCCGGTGAACACAGCCCGTCCGGGGCACCCCCTTCCGGGGGAGTTCGAGGACGAGGCCCGTTCAGGGCCGAAGCGGGGGGCTGGGGGCGGCAGCCCCCAGCGAGGCCCGCACCGACGCCGGGTGCCGACCTACCGCCCGGACTCCACCCGCTTCTTCAGGCCGTCCAGCGCCCGGTCGATGATGACCTTCTCGGCCTTCCGCTTGATCATCCCGAGCATCGGGATCTTGACGTCCACCGTCAGCTGGTAGGTGACCTTCGTGGAGCGGTCCCCCTCCGGCCTGAGGAGGTACGAGCCGTCCAGCGACCGCAGCATCTGGGACTTCACCAGCGTCCAGGACACCTCGTTCTCACCGGTCCAGGTGTACGCCAGCGTCTGGTCGTCCTTGATCGCCCCCGCGTCCATGACCAGCCGCACCTGCTCGGCGCGCCCCGCCGCGTCGGTCGCGAGGACCTCCGCCTCCTTCACCTCGCCGGTCCAGTCCGGGTAGCGGGCGAAGTCGGCGATGACCGCCATGACGTCGGCCGGTGCCGCCTCGATCGTGATGCTCGAGCTGGTGTGTTCCGCCATCGCCGTGGCTCCTCCAGATGCGGGCCGGTAGAGAAGAGGTCGCTGTGCGCGAGCGTGCGCACGGGTGTGCAGCGTGAAGGCTACCGCGCGGCCGACCAGCCGAGTTCACCCCGTCGCGCACCGCGTCGCACACCCCGTCGCACACCGTGCCCCGCACCGCGCCCCGTACCGGCGCTCACCACTCCAGCGCCCACGGCTTCCCCGCCCCCGCGAAGTGCCCCACGTTCACGCATTCGGTGGCCCCGATCCGCATCCGCCGCACCAACGGCTGATGGACATGGCCGAAGAGCGAGTACCGGGGGCGGGTGCGGCGGATCGCCTCCAGCAGCGCCCGGCTCCCCCGTTCGAAGCGGCGCGCGACCGTGTCGTAGACGAGTTCGGGCACCTCGGGCGGGATGTGCGTGCACAGCACGTCCACCTCGCCCACGGCCTCGATCTTCGCCGCGTACTCCTCGTCGCTGATCTCGTACGGGGTCCGCATCGGCGTCCGCAGGCCCCCGCCGACGAAGCCGAAGACCCACCCCCCGATCTCCACCCGCTCCCCGTCCAGCACGGTTGTCCCCGGTCCGGCGTACTCCTGCCACAGGGGCGGCATGTCGACATTGCCGTAGGTCGCGTACGTCGGTGTCGGGAACGCCGCGAACATCTCGGCGTACTGCTTGCGCACCGCCTGCTCGATCACCGTCGCCCGGTCCTCGCCGATGCCCGCCCACAGCCGCGCCCCGAACTCCCGCGCCTCCTCGAAGCGGCGGGAGGTGCGCAGGGCGACGATCCGGTGCGCGTTCTCCACGCCGAAGAGGTCGGGGAAGATGCCGCGGGAGTGGTCGGCGTAGTCCAGGAACAGCACCAGGTCGCCCAGACAGACCAGGGCGTCCGCGCCCTCGCCGGCCCGGGCCAGGTCACGCGCGTTGCCGTGCACGTCGCTGACCACATGAATGCGCGTCCTGCGGTTACCGGGCGGTGTGGATGCCATGGCGATCAAGAGTAAGCCTGTGCGGCATACGTGAACAGTGGCGGCCGGGCCTGCGGTTACTGGCCAGTCAGTAAGTCGATGAACTACTGTGCGCCAGGAAAACACCAATCTGTGTGACGCAGCGAACATCTCGCCGGGACCCCCTGTCGAAGAAGCCATACCGGCGGGTAACGTCCGGGCAGTCCAGTCGTGCTCAGGATTTCAACCAGTGGGCCCCGCGGCCCCCTGGCGACCCGGAGCACCTGCCCGAGCCTTGGACCGCACCGTCGCATCACACAACGTCGTGGCGCCGGCGCCCTATGAGGAGCAGCAGTCTTGCGCGAGTTCAGCCTTCCGGCTTTGTACGAGGTCCCTGCGGACGGCAATCTGACCGACATCGTCCGCAGAAACGCCGCGCAGCACCCTGACGTCGCCGTCATCGCCCGCAAGGTCGGCGGTGTCTGGCAGGACGTCACGGCCACGGCCTTCCTGTCCGAGGTGCACGCCGCCGCCAAGGGCCTCATCGCCTCCGGTGTCCAGCCCGGCGACCGGGTCGGCCTGATGTCGCGCACCCGCTACGAGTGGACGCTGCTCGACTTCGCGATCTGGTGCGCGGGCGGGGTCACGGTGCCGGTGTACGAGACCAGCTCGCCGGAGCAGGTGCAGTGGATCCTGTCCGACTCGGGCGCGACCGCCATCATCGTCGAGCTGGACAACCACACCGCCGCCGTCGAGTCGGTGCGTGACTCGCTGCCCGCCCTCAAGCACGTCTGGCAGATCGAGGCCGGGGGCGTGGAGGAGCTCGGGCGGCTCGGCCAGGACGTCTCCGACAGGGCCGTCGAGGAGCGCAGCTCGCTGGCCAAGGCCGACGACCCGGCGACGATCGTGTACACGAGTGGCACCACCGGGCGCCCCAAGGGTTGTGTCCTCACCCACCGCAGCTTCTTCGCCGAGTGCGGGAACGTCGTCGAGCGGCTCCGCCCGCTCTTCCGCACCGGCGAGTGCAGCGTCCTGCTGTTCCTCCCCCTCGCGCACGTCTTCGGCCGCCTGGTGCAGATCGCCCCGATGATGGCGCCGATCAAGCTGGGCACCGTCCCGGACATCAAGAACCTCACCGACGAGCTGGCGGCCTTCCGGCCGACGCTGATCCTGGGCGTGCCGCGCGTCTTCGAGAAGGTCTACAACTCGGCGCGCGCCAAGGCGCAGGCGGACGGCAAGGGCGCGATCTTCGACAAGGCGGCGGACACCGCGATCGCGTACAGCAAGGCGCTGGACACCCCGTCGGGCCCGTCGATCGGGCTGAAGATCAAGCACAAGGTCTTCGACAAGCTGGTCTACAGCAAGCTGCGCGCGGTCCTCGGCGGCCGTGGCGAGTACGCGATCTCCGGCGGCGCCCCGCTGGGCGAGCGCCTGGGCCACTTCTTCCGCGGCATCGGCTTCACCGTCCTGGAGGGCTACGGCCTGACGGAGTCCTGTGCCGCCACCGCCTTCAACCCCTGGGACCGGCAGAAGATCGGCACGGTCGGTCAGCCGCTGCCGGGCTCGGTCGTGCGGATCGCGGACGACGGCGAGGTGCTGCTGCACGGCGAGCACCTGTTCAAGGAGTACTGGAACAACCCCGGCGCGACCGCGGAGGCGCTGGCCGACGGCTGGTTCCACACCGGTGACATCGGCACCCTCGACGAGGACGGCTACCTCAGGATCACCGGCCGCAAGAAGGAGATCATCGTCACCGCGGGCGGCAAGAACGTCGCCCCGGCCGTGATCGAGGACCGCATCCGGGCGCACGCGCTGGTCGCGGAGTGCATGGTGGTGGGCGACGGGCGGCCGTTCGTGGGCGCGCTGGTCACCATCGACGAGGAGTTCCTGGGTCGTTGGGCCGCCGAGCACGCCAAGCCGGCGGGCTCCACCGCGGCGTCGCTGCGCGAGGACCCCGACCTGCTGGCCGCGATCCAGACGGCGATCGACGACGGCAACGCCGCGGTGTCGAAGGCGGAATCGGTGCGGAAGTTCCGCATTCTCTCCTCCCAGTTCACGGAGGACTCGGGCCACCTCACCCCGTCGCTGAAGCTCAAGCGCAACGTGGTGGCGAAGGACTACGCGACCGAGATCGAGGCGATCTACGCGAAGTAGTACCCGAGTCGTCTCATGGCGCGGTGTCCTCGGCGAGGACCCGCGCCATCGTGCGTTCGGCGAGCGCGGTGATGGTGACGAACGGGTTCACCCCGATGTTGCCGGGAACCAGCGAGCCGTCGGTGACGTACAGCTTGGAATACCCCTTCACCCGGCCGTAGTTGTCGGTCGCCTTCCCCAACACGCAGCCGCCCAGCGGGTGGTAGGTGAAGTCGTCGGCGAACACCTTGTCGGCCGAGCCGAACAGGTCGTACCGGTAGATCGTCGAGTTCGCCGAGTTGATCCGGTCGAACAGCTTCTTCGCCATGCGCATGGAGACGGCACTCTGCGCCGCCGTCCAGCCGAGCTTCACACCGCCCGTGGCGCTGTCGTACGTGAACGACGCCCGCTGCGGGTTCTTGGTGATCGCCAGGTAGAGGCTGACCCAGTGCTCGAGGCCCGTCGGCAGCGGGGCGATCTCGGCGAAGACGGGGTTGGCGGTGTTGGCCCAGTCGTCGATGCCCATCACCGGCATGGTCGACTGGTTGGCGCCGACGGTGTCCCACAGGTGGTTGGCCCGCCCGAGCATCACGTTCCCGTTGGGTCCCCAGCCGGCCCCGACGCTCGCGTCCAGTGCCGGGAGCGTGCCCGTCTCCCTTGCCCTGACCAGGAGTTCGCTGGTCCCCAGGCTGCCGGCGCCGAGGAAGAGGTAGGTGCAGCCGTACTGCTTGGTCTCGACGACCGCGCCGGTGTCGTCGAAGCGGTCGGCGGTCAGCACCCAGGTGCCGTCGCCCGCCCGGCTGACCGACTTCACCTTCTCCATGGTGTGGAGGGTGACGTTCCCGGTGCCGAGCGCGGAGGCCAGGTACGTCTTGTCGAGGCTGCGCTTGCCGTGGTTGTTGCCGTAGATGACCTCCTGTCCCAGGGCCGACCTGGTGGCGGTGCCGGCGGCCTCGCGCTGCATGTGGCCGAAGTCGTAGACGTTGGGCACGAAGGTGGTCTTCAGGCCGGTGTTCGCGGCGTGCTTCCGGGAGACCCGGCTGAACCGGTACCACTCGGTCGACTCGAACCAGGCGGGGTCGATCGAGTTGACGCCGAGCATGGCGCGGGCGCGCGGGAAGTACGTGGAGTACATCTCGGTGACGTCGACGGCCGGGAACTGCTCGGCGAAGTAGGACTGAAGCGGGGTGACCGCCATCCCGCCGTTGACCAGCGAACCTCCGCCGACGCCACGGCCCAGGAAGACCGACATGTCGGCGAAGCGGACACGGTCCAGGACACCGGGGTACGGGCTGATGTCCTTGTTGACGACGTCCAGCCACAGGAAGGTGGCCAGGGGCGCCTCGGTGCGGGTGCGGAACCACATGGAGCGCCGGTCGGGGTTGGCGGTGCTGCAGAAGACCTTGCCGTCGGCGCCGGGGGTGTTCCACAGCCGGCCCATTTCCAGGACGAGGGTGCGGATGCCGGCCTGGCCGAGGCGGAGGGCGGCCACGGCGCCGCCGTAGCCGGAGCCGACGACGATCGCGGGGGCGGAGTCGACCGCGTCGGGCTCGGCGGCTCGGGCGGAGGCGAGTCCGACGCGGGTGAAGCCGAGGGTGGCTGCCGTCTGGAGGGCGGCCATACCGAGGATTTGACGTCTTGTCAGCTGATGCTGCATCAGTTTTGCTGTCATGTGCGCAGCATGTGCGGATTTTGCTGCTCCGCCTAGTGCACGCGGCGGGGTTTGCCCAGACCTTTGGAACGGCCGTTCACAGCAGCTCCTTGAGCCTCTCGGCCAACAGATCCCACCGCCACTTCTCCTCCACCCACTGCCTGCCCCGCTCCCCCATCCTGCGGCGCAGTTCCGCGTCCCCGAGCAGGGCCACGATCCGCTCGGCGGCCTCCTCGGGGGAGCCGCCCCGTACGACCCAGCCGGTCTCGCCGTCGAGTACGGCGTCCGGGGCGCCGCCGGAGTCGCCGGCGACGACGGGCAGGCCGGTCGCGGAGGCCTCCAGGTAGACGATCCCGAGCCCCTCGACGTCGAGCCCGCCCCGGCGGGTGCGGCAGGGCATGGCGAAGACGTCCCCGGCGCCGTAGTGGGCGGGCAGGTCCGACCAGGGCACGGATCCGGTGAAGCGGACGGAGCCCGCGACCCCCCTCTCGTGGGCCAGTCGCCGCAGGTCCTTCTCGTAGGGCCCGCCGCCGACGATCAGCAGCACGGTCTCCGGCTCGGCGGCCAGGATCCGGGGCATGGCCAGGATCAGCGTGTCCTGGCCCTTGCGCGGCACGAGCCGCGAGACGCACACCACCACCGGCCGGTCGGTGAGCCCGAGCCGCGCGCGGACCTGGTCGCCGCCGGAGCCGGGATGGAAGGTCTTCTCGTCGACGCCCGGCGGCAGCTGCACCATCCGCCCGGCCGCCTCGGTGCTCAGCGCGGTCGCGATCCGCGAGCGTGTGTACTCACCGAGGTAGGTGATCGTGTCCGTGGCCTCGCCGATCCGCCCCAGCAGGTGCCGGGCGGCGGGCAACTGGGCCCATCCGGCCTCGTGGCCGTGCGTCGTGGCCACCAGCCGCTCGGCGCCGGCCTTCCGCAGCGCGGGCGCCATCAGCCCGAGCGGCGCGGCCGCCCCGAACCACACCGACGTGCACCCGTGCTCCCGCAGCAGCCCCACGGCCCGCCGGGTCGCCCCCGGCGTCGGCAGCAGCATCGTCGTCCGGTCCCGTACGACGGTGAAGGGCTGCTCGGCGTCGAAGTCGGCCGTCGCCTCGATCCCCTCCCGGCTGCGCTTCCAGGTGGACGCGTAGACGACGAGCCGCTCGGGGTCGAGGCGGAGCGCCATGTTGTGCAGGAACGCCTGGATGCCGCCGGGGCGGGGCGGAAAGTCGTTCGTCACGATCAGGGTCTTGTGCATCGCGGCCGACCCTATCCAACCTGTGTTCACGGCTGTGCCCGGCCGTGCCGCACGACTCTCCTCCCCGGTCAGGCCGCCCGGACCAGGGAGTCCCCGGTCTCCTCCTGACGCCGGGCCCGCCGCAGCAGCCCGCCCACCACCGCGCACTGCACCGCCATCGCGAGCGCCAGGGCCAGGCACACCCCCGGCAGCCCGAGCCCCGACAGGCCGTACGCGAGCGGCAGCTGGACAGCCGTACCGAGCACGGTCACCCGCAGCAGCAGCGGCGCTCCCCCGCTGCCCTCGAAGACCCCGCCGAGCGCGATGAACCCGGCCATCAGCAGGAGATACGGCCCGACGCAGCGCAGGAACAGCACGCCCTCGTGGGCCACGGCGGGGCCGGCGCCGAACGCGGCCATGATCCATGGGGCCGTGGCGGCCAGCGTCAGGGCCGCCGCCAGCCCGACCGTCCCGGAGACGAGCAGCGCCTGCCGGCCGATCGCCCGCCGCTCGTCCTTCCCGGCGCCCCGGGTGTGCGCGGTGTGGATGGAGGCGGCCTGTCGCACCGCGTAGAAGGCCATCGTGGCGACGTACAGGACCTTGTAGGCGATCGCGTACGCGGCCACGGCCGTCACCCCGAGCCGCGCCACGACCGCGACCAGCCCGAGCGCGCCGGCCTGCCGCACCGTGAAGTCGAGGGACATCGGCAGGCCGGTCGTCAGTGTCCGCCGCAGCGGGGCTCCGCCGTGCGGGGCGTCGGCGGCCGAGCGCAGCAGGGCGTTGCGGCGCAGGGCGACCAGCCCCACGCCCAGGGCCACGCTCCGGCAGAGCACGGTGGAGGCGGCGGCGCCCGGGACGCCGTAGAGGTGGATGAAGAGCGGGTCGAGGGCCAGGATCAGGCCGTTCGCGAGGAGGGCGAGCCGCATCGGGGTTCTCGTGTCGCCGGCGCCCTTGAGGATGCCGTCGACGAGGTTCTGGGCGAAGAAGACGGCCATGCCCGGCAGGGAGATCGCGAAGTAGGAGACCGCGAGGGACAGGGCCGGGCCGTCGTCGCCGCCGAGCACCAGCCGGGACAGCGGCTCGCGCAGCAGGAACCCGCCCACGGCGACGACCGGCGTGACCACCGCGCACAGCGCCCAGCCACCGCGTACGGCCGCGCGCACGGCGGCCGGATCCCGTGCGCCCCGGGCGTGCGCGACCAGCACGGTCGTCCCGGAGGCGAAGACCAGGGCGACGCCGAGCAGCACGTTCTCGGTGTTGGTGGCGACCGCCACGGCGGCGACCGCCGGACCGCCGAGCCGGGAGACCCAGACGGTGTTGATCAGCCCGGCGGCGACCGAGGCGAGGAGGGAGAGGTAGACGGGGTGTGCGAGCGCGATCAGCTGCTTGCGGTGACGGTTCACGGCGATGGGCCCCTCGAAGCGAGCTACCTCTAAACGAGGTAGCTCGATAAGAGGTAGCATGGTTGTCACGGCCACCGCAAGGAGGGGTCCCGCCGATGCTGGAACTGTCGATCCTCGGCTTCCTCGCCGAACAACCCCTGCACGGTTACGAGCTGAAGGAGCGGATCAAGGCGCTGAGCGGCCACGTCCGCCCGGTCAGCGACGGCGCGCTCTACCCGGCGATCACCCGTCTGGTGACGGCCGGCAAGCTCGACCAGCACACGGAGGAGGGCGCGAGCGCGGCCCCGCGCCGGGTGCTGTCCCTGACGGACGCCGGCCGCGCGGACCTGCTGGAGCGGCTGCGCCACCCGAAGCAGACCGAGATCACCGATCAGGTCCGCTTCAACACCGTCCTCTCGTTCCTGCGCCACCTTCCCGACCGGCACGAGCAGGCGGCCGTGCTGCGCCGCCGCCTGGAGTTCCTCGAGACCCCGTCCAGCTTCTTCTACCGGGAGGGCGAGCCCGTACGGGCGGAGGAGGCCGGGGACCTGTTCCGGCAGGGCATGCTGCGGGTGGCGCGGGCGACGGGCGAGGCGGAGCGGGCCTGGCTCACCGAGGCGATCGCCCAGCTGGAGCGGGCGGGCTGATCAGCCCAGCTGGTCGTGCAGGTACTGCCGCCACCCGGCGGTGAAGTCCTGCAGCGTCGTCCCCAGCACGCTCCGCATCGCGCCCTCGACCGCCCCGTCCCGTTTCCCGTGCTCCCCGACGGCCCGGTAGAACGCCTCCAGCCGCTCCTCGCCCCACTGCTCCGCGATCATCCGGCAGGCCATCCAGCCGCCCTCGTACGCCCGCGCCAGCCGGTTCGCGTCACCGGAGAATCCGAAGTCGCCGTCGGCCGGCAGCCCCTCCGGGACCTGTCCTTGACGGACGGCGTTCTGCAGCTCGGGCGCGACCTGCGACGGGGTGCGCCCGGTGCCGCGGTAGCCGACCCAGTCGGCGTACCCCTCGGACAGCCACAGCGGGGTGGCGGCGTTGGTGTGGGCGCGGGTGGCGACATGGGTGGTCTCGTGGGTGAGCACGACCTGCTGCCCGACCGGGCCGAGCACGGCGTACGCGTCCGGGTTGACGACGACCCGGTCCGCGGGCGCCTTGGCCGCGCCGCCCGTCTCGGCCGTGGTGACCGCGGCGATCCCCCGGTAGGAGGAGGCGGGCGAGCCGAGCAGGGCCGCCATGCCGTCCAGCGACTTCGGTACGAGGAGAACGACGTGCCGCGCCCAGTCGGTGCCCCACGCCTGCGAGACCGCCGGGACCGCGCGGTCGGCCAGGTTCGCGAAGGTCCGCAGCCGGGTGCCGCTCTGCCCGACGCCCAGGACGAGACTGTGCGCGCCCCGGACGACGGCCACCGTGCCCTGGTCCCACAGCTGCGCCCCGGCCTTCTTCGCGGGCCGCTCCGAGGTCACGGACCACTGCCCGTCCGCGCCGCGGCTCAGGCTCAGCGTCCGGGCCACGGTCGCCGGCGCCTTGTCGTAGCCCGCTATCCGGAAGCTCAACTCGGCGGCGGCGGTGGCGGTGTCGCCCTCGCGGTCGACGGCGGTCACCCGGTACGACCAGGCGGCCAGCGGTACGGCCCGCAGGCGGGTGTATCCGGTGCTGTCACCGGTGGCGGCGTAGGCGCTCCGGTCGTGGGCCAGGACTGCCGCGGCCCGCCGGTCGAGCACCCGCTGCACGTCGGCCCGGGCACTGTCCGTCGCGGGACGCCCACCGCACCCCACGAGAAGGACGAGCAGCAGCACCGCGAGCCCCACGGCTCCGGATCCGCGCGCCCGCCCACGACCAGCCATCCTCCCGATCGTACGGCGCCCCGCCCGAAGCGGAACCCGCCCTGCGAACCCGGCCGACCCCGGTCAGGACCGAGTCAGCGCGAAGAACGGCACCTGCCGTCACCGACACGGCCGACCGCCGGGCGACAGACGACACCCTCACCGCACTGCCCGCAAGCAACCGCTCCCGCCCGCGCCGCACGCCCCCCACCCGCCTCCCCACGGCCATCGCCGAAGGCACCCCTCAGGGCCGCGTCACCGCCGAGACCGGCATCATCCCCACCGGGTCGTAGCGCACGGGCGCGCCCGGATACGGGGCGTGGATGACCTGGCCGTTGCCGACGTACATGCCGACGTGGCTGGCGTCGGAGCGGTAGGTGACGAGGTCGCCGGGTCGGGCCTGGGAGAGCGGGACCTGCCGGCCGGCGTGCGCCTGGGCCTGCGAGGTGCGCGGCAGGGAGACGCCGGCCTGCGCGTACGACCACTGCATCAGGCCCGAACAGTCGAAGCCTGAGGGGCCGTTGCCGCCCCAGACGTACGGCTTGCCGAGCGCGGAGCGGGCGGCGGCCACCGCGGCGGCCGCACGGCCCGGGAGCGGCACGGCGTCCCCGAGGCCGGACAGGTCGAAGCGGCCGGAGCGGGAGGCCCGTTCGTAGGCGGCTCGCTCCGCGAACGGCAGGGAGTTGAGCAGGTGCCGGGCCGTGGCGAGCTTCTGCTCGACGGTCCGCTTGTGCCGGGCGACGGCCCTGCGGCTCTTCTCCAGTTCGCCGAGCTTGCGGGTGGCCTCGGCGCGTTCCTGGGCGAGTTCCCGCAGGGCGTCCTGAAGGTCCTTCAGCTCGCCGGCCTGATGGAGGGTGATCCGGTCGAGGACGACGGCCCTGTCGAGGTAGTCGCCCGGGTCGTCGGCGAACAGCAGCGCCAGGGACGGGTCGAGGCCGCCCGAGCGGTACTGGGCGCCGGCCAGCGTGCCGAGCCGGCCCCGCAGATCGTTGACCCGCTCCTGCTGGCGGGCGATCCGGTCCTGGGCGTCACCGACCTGCCGGCGCAGCGTGCCGGCCTGTTCACCGGCCTTGTTGAAGGCCTCGGTGGCCTTCTCGGCCTCCTCGTAGAGACGGCCCACCTCGGCCCCGGCGTCGTCGTACGGCGCGGCCGGGGCCGGTACGGCGGCGGCCAGGGCGCCCAGGGCGGCGGCCGCGGCGGACAGGACGCACAGGGCGCCCCGGTCGGTCACGGGCGGTGCAAGGCGGCGATGGGACCTCACGGGAAGCCGCGCTCCTTCCACTGGCGGACAGAGACCGTCCCCTCGGCACGGGGTGCCGGGGGAAACGCGGCAGACAGTAGCCCCGGGACCGAGGGCCGACCAAAGAAACTCCGAGGTCACGCACAGTGACGCCCCGCCTCTGACGCAGGTCATCGGCGGGGCGTGGGGTCACACCTGGTTGTTCCGATTCGCCCGTTCGGGCGCCACGAGGTCCTGATCTTGAAACCTGCCCGCGCGGGCCGGAGGTCCTTGAGGGACGGTCAGATCCGGACGCCGAACTGGAACGGCATGTTGTTGATCGACTCGTAGCGCACGACCGTGCCGGAGCGCGGGGCGTGCAGGATCTGGCCGTTGCCCGCGTAGAAGCCGACGTGGTGCAGGTCGCTGTAGAAGATGACCAGGTCGCCGACCTTGAGGTCGGACTGGGAGTAGATGCGCGTACCGGCGTTGGCCTGGTCCTGGGACATGCGCGGGATCTGGACGCCGGCCTGGGCGTAGGCCCAGGAGGTCAGGCCCGAGCAGTCGAAGGAGTTCGGGCCGGAGGCGGCCCAGACGTAGGGCGAGCCGATCTTGCTCTGGGCGGCCTGGAAGGCGGCGAGGGCGCGGCCGGAGGCGGGGCCGGTGTTGCCGAGGTCGACGCGCTCGCCGGCGTCGCGGCTGGCGCGGGCGTCGGCGGCGGCCAGGGCGGCCTTCTCCTGAGCCGTCAGCGTGTTGAGGAGCTTCTGCGCCTCGGCGAGCTTGCCCTGGACCGCCTTCTTCTGCTTGGCCAGCTCGGTGCGGGTGAAAGTGAGGTCCTTGAGCTTGTCGGAGGCCTCGGCGCGGTCCTGGGCGAGCTCGCGCTGCTTCTCCTGGATCTTCTTCAGGGCCTCGACCTGCTGGGCGCTGAGCTGGTCGGCGGTGGACGCCTTGTCCAGGTAGTCGTCCGGGTTCGAGGAGAGGAAGAGCTGGAGGGAGGAGTCGATGGTGCCCGTGCGGTACTGGGCGGCGGCCGCGAGGCCGATGCTGTCGCGCAGCTCGTTGAGCTCTTCCTGGCCGCGGGCGACGTTGTCCTGGATGGTGGAGATCTCCTTCTGGAGCTTCTCCTGCTTCTCCTTGGCCCCGTTGAACTTCTCGGTGGCGTGCTCCGCCTCTTCGTAGAGCTTGTCGACCTTGGCCTTGACCTCGTCCTTGCTCGGCTTCTCGCTCGGCGCGGCGTTGGCAGCCTGCGAACTCAGGGCGACAGCGGCGGCAGCGGCGGTGGTCAGCACGGTCACACGTGCGCGGCTCGGCTGCTTGGGACGACGGTGGGACGCCACGGAGGACGAGCTCCTTCTTGTGAGTGATCACTCGTGCGGAGATTCGATGATGGCAGACCCTAGTGACCATCCTGTGATCAGTTCAAATCCTCGCACCAAAAAAGTCTGTGACGCAATGCATTCTTTACGACTAACACACCAGCAGTGATGCCAGGTTGACGCTACGTTGCGTGACACCTATGCCAATTCGGGCATTCGCCCTGAAGGTTGACCTTCAGGTCAGCCGCTTGAGAAGTACCGCAGAAGCCACCGGCCGCGCCCCCGCCCGCGCGACCCCGTCGGCCACCTCGCGGTCGGTCGAGGCGACGATGACCGGCCGGCCGGGCGGCTCGGCGCGCACCAGCTGGCGGATCAGCTCGTCGGCGGTGACCCCCGGCTTGGAGAACAGCACCCGCACCCCGCGCGGCGGCGCGAGCAGGACCGGCGCGGCCAGTTCGGCGCCGTCGAAGACACAGGTGACCTCGGCGCCGGTCTGCGCGGCGAGCTGCGAGAGCTGCCCCAGCAGCCGCAGACGCTGCTTCTCCAACGGCATCTGGGGATAGCCGGTCTTGGTGACGTTGTAGCCGTCGACGACGAGATGCGCCTGCGGCAGCGCGAGCAACTGGTCCAGGATCGCGGGGTCGTTCTCGGACAACGCCCGCGCGGCGATGTCCTTCGGGGTCATTCGTCCCGGTTCGACCGCATCCACGGTCTCCGCCGGGCGGACCGACACGGGCGGCAACGCCAGTTCCCGGCGCAGCCCTTGGGCCGCGTCCAGCACGGTGTCCAGCAGCAGCCGCACCCGCATGTCCTCGACACTGCGCCCCTCGCGCGCCGCCCGCCGGGTCGCCTCCAGGGCGGCCTCCGCCTCACTGAGCCGCGCCTTCAGCCGCCGCGCCTCGCTCTCGGCCGCGGACACCTGCGCCTGCCCCTCGGCCCGTACGGCCTCGATCTCGCCCTGCACCTTGCGCAGGGCCGCCTCGCCACGCTTGACGTCACTGAGGGCCGAACGCAGCTTGCGATGAAGCGAGTCCGCTTCCTTCTTCGCCGCCTCCAGCTCGGTACGCAGCCGTTCGGTCTCGGCGCGGGTCTGCTCCCGCGCCTGGGCGAGCTGCTCACGCAGCCGCTCCAGCTCCGCCCGGCTCTCCTCGCCGGCCCGCTCGGCGTCCGCCCGCTGCGCCTCCTCACCGGCCGCGGTCACCAGCTTCACCCAGCCGGTGGGCCGCAGTACGTAGGCCGCGGCCGCCACATCGAGCGGATCCGCGGCCGGGGGCGGCGAGCCGGAGTCGAGCGCGCCGGCCAGTTCCGGCTGGACCTCTCTGAACTTCTCCGCGATGCGCTGCCGGAACAGCGGGTCGGTCTCCAGCGCGGCCGCCATCGCGTTGCCCGCGAACTTGGCCCGCCGATTCGGGGCGAACCTGGCATACTGCCGCAACTGGGCAGGCAGTTCACCGACGGTCAGACCGCCGAAGCCGTCCGAGACGATCTGGACGACCCGGCGGCGCACACCGTCGGGCAGCGGACGGTCGAGCACCTCAGCGGCGCCGTCGCCCGGCCCCCCGCCTGCGCTCTCCACCATCCGTCACACCCCACTAGCTAGCTGTGCGGAGCCCTCCCCCACTCTCGACTTCGCTCGAGCGGGGGGACCCCCATCGTCAGGAGCCGGCGCCCGGCCTGTCCACGAGTTCCACCTGGTCCACGGCGTTGCACCAACGGCACCGCACCGACTCGATGGTCTCACTGACCACCTGGCGCTCCTCGATCGTCGGCTCACCGGCGAGATCGAGGTGCACGTACTCGACGACCTTCGACGAGCGCGTCACGTCGAACCGGGTGAGGTTGCCGCAGAGCGTGCAGCGCCACCGCGTCGCGGCGGTCGGCAGGGGAACCGTCATCGTGACTGTCCGCTTCCTTCTAGTGTCGGTCTTCAAGCGTCGGGTCGCGCCCAAGGCTCCCCGCCGCGTGTGGCTCGTAACCCTACGGCCTGGCGGGTACTCGCCGCCCGTCCGTCCACGGCGGCGAGGCGGCCTGGGGTAGTGCGTCCCGTTACGTCATGCTCTGTGTCCATGATCAGCGACGGGAGCGGGACCGTGAGCAGGACGGTGAGCCGAGCGCTCCGGCGGCCTTCGGCGCCAGTGACCTACGGACTGATCGCCCTGTGCTGCCTGATCTTCGCGATCGGCCCCGCCTCGGGCCTCAGTCCGGCGTACGGCACCGGCGAGGAGCTGCCGGCCGCGCAGCGGGCCTATTTCCGGCGGTGGGGCGTGATCCCGGCCGACCTGTTCGAGGGCTCCGCACCCGCCGCCCTCACCCCCGCGACGGCCCTGTTCATCCATGGCAGCTGGGTGCACCTGCTGGGCAACATGCTCTTCCTCTACGTCTTCGGGGCGATGACCGAGCACCGGATGGGCCGCGTCCAGTTCGCGCTCTTCTACCTCGGCTGCGGTTACCTGGCCCTCCTGGGCTACGCCGCCGCCGACGCCGACTCCGAGCGGTCCCTGGTCGGCGCCTCCGGGGCCATCTCGGCGGTCCTCGGCGCGTTCCTGTACCTGTTCCCCCGGGCACGCGTGACCAGTCTCCTGCCGTTCCTCTTCTTCCTGCCGCTGCGCTTCCCGGCCTGGGTGGTGCTGCCCTTCTGGGCGGCGCTGCAGTGGCTGGCCGCGGGGCAGGCCGGGCAGGGCCCCGGCGTGGCGTACCTGGCCCACGTGCTGGGCTTCGGCCTGGGCTTCTGCTACGCGTGGGCCCGCTTCGACCATCCGACTAGAGTGAAGGCCGCCCCAGCTCCGGCCCCCGAGGGAGAGAACCAGCCGTGATCACCGCGATCGTCCTCATCAAGACCAGCGTGGACCGGATTCCCGAGATCGCCGAGTCGATCGCTTCGCTGGACAGCGTGAGCGAGGTGTTCTCCGTGACCGGGACGTACGACCTGATCGCGATGGTGCGGGTCAGGCAGCACGAGGACCTGGCCGAGGTCATTCCCGGCCGGATCAGCAAGATCCCGGGGGTGGAGGCGACGGACACGCACGTCGCTTTCCGTACGTACTCGCAGCACGACCTGGAGGCGGCGTTCGCGATCGGGCTGGACTCCTGAGCGCCTGAACACCGCCTCCGGGCGAAGATCCTCCTACACCGCGGGGACGCAGCGGCCGTCCTCCGTGCGGTACTGCCACTTCGCGCCCTCGGTCACCAGCTCCCGCACCGCGTTCACGAAGCGCTCCACGTGCTCGTCCGGTGTTCCCGCGCCGAAGCTCACGCGGATCGCGTTGAGGGACTTCTCGCCCGGGGCCGCCTCGGGGGCGCCGCACTCGCCCTGGGTCTGCGGGTCGGTGCCGAGGAGGGTGCGGACCAGGGGGTGGGCGCAGAAGAGGCCGTCGCGGACGCCGATGCCGTACTCGGCGGACAGGGCGGCGGCGAAGTGGGAGCTGTTCCAGCCCTCGACGACGAAGGAGAGGACGCCCACCCGCGGGGCGTCGTCGCCGAAGAGGGACAGGACCCGCACCTCGGGGACCTCGGCGAGGCCTGCCCGCACCTTCTCGATCAGGTACTGCTCGCGGGCGACCAGCGTGTCGAAGCCCGCCTCGGTGAGGGCCTTGCAGGCGGAGGCGATGGAGTAGGCGCCGATGACGTTCGGGGAGCCCGCCTCGTGCCGGGCCGCGGTCTCGTGCCACTCCACGTCCACTCCCCCGTCCTCCCGCCGCGTGACCTTGCGGCTGGCGCCGCCGCCCGCGAGGTACGGCTCCGCCGTGCGCAGCCAGTCGGCGCGGCCGGCCAGGACACCGGAGCCGAACGGGGCGTACAGCTTGTGACCGGAGAAGGCGACCCAGTCGACGTCCAGGTCACGGATGCTCACCGGGTGGTGCGGGGCCAGCTGGGCGGCGTCCAGGACGATCCGGGCACCATGCGCGTGAGCGGCGGCCGCCAGCTCGCGTACGGGCCACAGCTCGCCGGTGACGTTCGAGGCGCCGGTGACGCAGACCAGGGCCGGGCCGTGGCCCCCTTCAATGGACACAGTGCGGTCGGCGAGGGCGCGCTCCAGGGTCTCGACGGCCTGGCGCGGGGTGCGGGGGGCGTCGAGGTAGGTGACCCGGGCGTCCTTCCACGGCAGCAGCGAGGCGTGGTGCTCGGTCTCGAAGACGAAGACCTGGCAGTCGGCGGGGAGCGCGGCGGCGAGGAGGTTCAGGGAGTCGGTGGTGGAGCGGGTGAAGACCAGCTGGTCGTCGGCCCGGCAGTCGAGGAACTCCGCGACCGTCCTGCGGGCGTTCTCGAAGAGGTCCGTGGAGAGCTGGGAGAGGTAGCCGGCACCGCGGTGGACGCTGCCGTAGTACGGGGCGTAGGCCGCCACGTCGTCCCAGACGCGCTGGAGGGCGGGGGCACTGGCCGCGTAGTCGAGCGCCGCATAGGTGACTTCGCCGCCCGTGACGAGCGGGACGGTGACATCCCGGCCCAGAACGGGCAGCGGGGCACAAAGAGACTGGGCGGCGGCAGCGGTGGAGACGGACATGGGTGAACTCCCGTGAAAGCAGGCTGAATTCACCACGCGAGCACCCGTACGACGGATATGGCGGAGGGTATGGCTCAGCGTGGGTGAAGGAGAAAAAGGGGGATGCGGAGGCGGGGCTCTGCGGCCCTATCGCATTCGCTTGCTCACGGAAGGCTCCTCGACGACCAGGACCCCTGGTTTCTCGAGGGGTCCGCGCTTGCCGTAGACCTCGCTGCCTACGACCTGGTCTTCACCCGGGGCACCCCGCCACGGACGGAGGGTTGCCGGACAGTCGGCCGGGGCCTCATGACTGTCGCTCATGACCTGGACAGGAACGTACGTGAAGTGATCGCGGTCCCGCAACTCGTGTCCGGATTACGGGACCGCGTCCCGGCTGTCTTACGCGTTGCTGGCCGCCACCCAGCGCTCCAGCGCCCGCTTGGCGGAGCCGGAGTCGACGGCCTCCGCGGCCTTCGCCATCCCGGCCCGCAGCTGCTCGGCGAGCGGTGCGTCCGTCGGGTCCAGGGCGACCAGCGCGGCCGCCGAGTTCAGGAGCACCGCGTCCCGTACCGGTCCCGTCTCGCCGTCGAGGAGGCGGCGGGCGATCTCGGCGTTGTAGGACGGGTCACCGCCGCGCAGGGCCTCCACCGGCACCAGCTCGATGCCGACGTCCCGCGGGTCGAAGGACTCCTCGGTGACCTTGCCGTCCCGGACGGTCCAGACGCGGGAGGTGGACGTCGTCGTCAGCTCGTCGAGGCCGTCGTCACCGCGGAACACCAGGGAGGAGTTGCCGCGTTCGGCGAAGACACCCGCGATGATCGGTGCCATGCGCGGGTCGGCGACCCCGACGGCCTGGGCACGCACCTTGGCCGGGTTGGTCAGCGGACCGAGGGCGTTGAACACCGTCCGGATGCCCAACTGGCCGCGAGCCGCGCCCGCGTGACGCAGCGCCGGGTGGAACTTGATGGCGAAGCAGAAGGTGATCCCGGCCTCCTCGGCGACCTCGGCCACCCGCTGCGGGGACAGGTCCAGATTGACGCCCAGCTTCTCCAGGACGTCCGAGGAGCCCGACGCCGACGAGGCCGCGCGGTTGCCGTGCTTGACGACCTTCGCGCCCGTGCCGGCCACCACCAGCGCCGACATCGTGGAGATGTTCACTGTCTTCGCGCCGTCGCCGCCCGTGCCGACGATGTCGACCGTACGGCCCGACACCTCGATCACGTTCGCGTGCTCGTACATCGTGCGCACGAGCCCGTTGATCTCCTCGACGGTCTCGCCCTTGGCCCGCAGGGCCACCACGAACCCGGCGATCTGCGCGTCGGTGGCCTCGCCCCGCATGATCCGGTCCATCGCCCAGGCCGTCGCGTCGGCGCTCTGGTCGTGGCCGTACAGCAGGGCGTTCAGCACCTCGGGCCAGGAACGGCCCGCCGCGGTGTCGCCTCCAGCGGGGGTCACAGCGCTCATAAGCCGCTCCTGGGTCAGTCCGGTCCCGCTCTACGGGACGCGCGTCTCAACGGGTCCACCCTATCCAGCCGCGGGGCACGGCGAAGGGCCCCGTCCGAACACCGGACGGGGCCCTTCGCTGGTTGCGTGGCGACCCAGTGATCAGTGGTGGCCGTGGCCGCTCGTGATCTCCTTGTACTCCTCGACGGTCGGCTTGGCGATCTGGCTCTCCTCGCCGTAGTACGCCTTGCTCAGCTTGGCGCGTACCTTCTCGGAACGCTTCACCTTGCGCTCGACGCCGTTCTCGTCGACCGTCGGGCCGATCTCGGCCGGCGCGTACTGCTCGTGCGAGGTGAGCGTGTACAGCTGCTCCTGGCTGAGCGGCTCGTGGACCTCGATGTACTCACCGTGCGGCAGGCGCTTGATGGTGCCGGTCTCGCGACCGTGCAGCACCTTGTCCTTGTCGCGGCGCTGGAGGCCGAGGCAGATCCGCTTGGTGATGACGAAGGCCAGGACCGGTCCGGCGAAGAAGCCGATCCGGACGAACCAGGTGACCGCGTTGATCGACAGATGGAAGTGGGTGGCGACGATGTCGTTGCCACCGCCGATCAGCATGATCATGTAGCCGGTGACCCAGGCGACGCCGAAGGCCGTACGGGTCGGGGCGTTGCGCGGCCGGTCCAGGATGTGGTGCTCGCGCTTGTCGCCGGTGATCCAGGACTCGATGAACGGGTAGAGCGCGATCACACCGAGGAACAGACCGAAGAGCACCAGCGGGATGAACACGCCCAGGACGAGCGTGTGACCCCAGAAGTTGATCTCCCAGCCCGGCATGGCGCGGACCAGACCCTCGGCGAAGCCCATGTACCAGTCGGGCTGGGCGCCGGTGGACACCTGGTCCGCACGATACGGGCCCAGGGCCCAGATCGGGTTGACGGACGCGATGCCGGCGAGGGCCGCGATGGCACCGAAGACCAGGAAGAAGAAGCCCCCGGCCTTGGCCATGTAGACCGGCAGCAGCGGCATGCCGACGACGTTCTTGTTGGTCCGGCCGGGACCCGCGAACTGCGTGTGCTTGTGGTAGAAGACCAGGATCAGGTGGCCGACCACCAGACCGAGCATGATGCCCGGCAGCAGCAGGATGTGGATCGAGTAGAACCGCGCGACGAAGTCGCCGCCCGGGAACTCCCCGCCGAACAGGAACATCGAGATGTACGTGCCGACGATCGGCACGGACAGGATCGCGCCCTGGGTGAAGCGGACACCGGTGCCGGAGAGCAGGTCGTCCGGGAGCGAGTAGCCGGTGAAACCGGTGAACATGCCCAGGACGAACAGCAGGAAGCCGAACAGCCAGTTGATCTCACGCGGCTTGCGGAACGCGCCGGTGAAGAAGACGCGCATCATGTGCACGAACATGCCGGCGAGGAAGATGATCGCCGCCCAGTGGTGGATCTGCCGGATGAGCAGACCACCGCGGACGTCGAAGCTGATGTCCAGCGTGGAGGCGAACGCCTCCGACATCAGCTGTCCCTGCAGCGGGACGTAGCTGCCGTGGTACTCCACCTCGTTCATCGACGGGTGGAAGAACAGCGTCAGGTACACACCCGTGAGGATGATGATGATGAAGCTGTAGAGGCAGATCTCGCCCAGCATGAAGGACCAGTGGTCCGGGAAGATCTTGCGCATGTTGGCCTTGGCCAGGGAGTAGATCCCCAGCCGGCCGTCCGCCCAGTCGGCCACCCGCTCGCCTGCGGGTGCCTTGCGGCGGTCGTCGTTGTTACTCATCCGCGCTCCCAGAAGGCAGGACCGACGGGCTCTTCGAAGTCGCCAAGCGCCTCAAGGTAGCCCTCGTCGTTCACGCCGATGCGCAGCTGCGGCAGGGCGTGACCGGCCGGGCCGAAGATCACTCGGGCACCGTCGGACAGGTCGAAGGTGGACTGGTGGCAGGGGCACAGCACGTGGTGCGTCTGCTGCTCGTACAGCGAGATCGGGCAGCCGACGTGGGTGCAGATCTTCGAGTACGCCACGATGCCCTCGTGCGACCACTCGAGCTCGCGCTTGTCCTTGATGTTCTCCGGCTGGATCCGGACGATCATCAGGGCGGCCTTGGCGATCTCGGTCTGGAAGTCGTGGTCGTGCTCCTCCAGGCCCTCCGGCTTGGCGAAGGTGAGGGAACCGACGGCGACGTCCGAGGGACGCAGCGGCTCGTTGGTGTTCATGTTCACGAGCAGCTTGCCCTTGGCCCACAGCGTGTGGCGCAGCTTGTCCTCGGGCAGCGGGCCCAGGTCGCGCAGCAGCACGACACCGGAGAGCGGGAACAGGGCCAGCGCGCCGAACATCGTGGTGCGGATCAGCTTGCGGCGGCCCAGCGCGGACTCCTTGGCGCCGTCCCTGAAGTCGGCCATGACCTTGGCCTTGACCTCGGGGGACGCCTCGATCGGGTGACGCTCGTCGGCGATCTCCACGTCGGACATCAGGGTGCGGGCCCAGTGGACCGCCGCCGCGCCGATGGCGAACAGGGAGACACCCAGCGTCATGCCGAGCGCGAAGTTCAGCGCGCTGATGTGCCCGAGCGGGAAGATGTAGACCGACTCGTCGACCGGGATCGTCACGAACGAGGCGATGAAGCCGACGGTCGCCAGCATCGACAGCGTGAACAGGAAGGCGACCGTACGCTCGGACCGCTTGGCGGCCCGCTCGTCGATGTCCTGCATCCGGTGCTCGTGGGGCGGCAGCCCGGGGTCGGCGAACGGGTTCTTCTCGTCCGCGACGGTCACCGCACCGTGGGCACCGTGGTCGTCCTGCTCAGCGGGCAGGTTCTCTTCTGGAATGTCTTGGCTACTCATGACTTCTTGGCCTTTGCGGTCCGGGCGGCGACCCACACGGCGACGGCGATCAGTCCGCCGAGACCGAAGATCCAGCCGAACAGACCCTCACTGACCGGCCCGAGGCCGCCCAGCTCGAGACCGCCGGGGCTCTCCGTCTCATCTCCGTTGACCGCGTTCAGGTACGCGATGATGTCCTTCTTGTTCTGCTCCGACAGCGTGGTGTCGGGGAAGGAGGGCATGTTCTGCGGGCCGGTCTGCATGGCCTCGTAGATGTGCTTCGGGTCCACGTCCTCGATGGTCGGAGCGAACTTGCCCCGGGTGAGGGCACCGCCCTTGCCGGTGAAGTTGTGGCACTGCGCGCAGTTGGTGCGGAACAGCTCGCCGCCCTTGGCGATGTCCGCGCCCTCCGGACCGTACTCGGCCTCGGTCGGAATGTTCGGGCCGGCGCCGAGCGAGGAGATGTACGCGGCGAGCTGGTCGATCTCGGCCTGCGTGTAGACGACCTTCTTCCGCGGCACCTGGGCGCCCTGGGAGGTCGCCGCGGGCATACGGCCGGTGCCGACCTGGAAGTCCACGGCCGCGGCGCCCACGCCGACCAGGCTCGGACCGTCGGAGCTGCCCTGACCGCCGGTGCCGTGGCAGCTGGCGCAGCCTACGGCGTAGAGCTTCTTGCCCTCTTCGATGGCCAGGGACTGGGCGGTTTCATCTGCCTGCGCCTTGCTCGCGGGTGCGAACGCGGCGTACAGCCCCCCGGTGCATGCCAGCGCGAGGAGTAGGACGACGAGCGCCGCCAGCGGATGGCGTCGTCGTGCGGAGAGCTTTTTCACGGATTACCCCGGTGTCAGGATCTTCTGCGTCGATGCTTCTGGGATGGGTGCGGGATCGGGCCCGGCTACTTGATCATGTAGATCGTGGCGAAGAGGCCGATCCAGACGACATCGACGAAGTGCCAGTAGTAGGACACGACGATCGCGGCGGTCGCCTGCTCGTGGGTGAACCTCCTGGCCGCGTAGGTGCGCCCGAGGACCAGCAGGAAGGCGATGAGGCCGCCCGTCACGTGCAGGCCGTGGAAGCCGGTGGTCAGGTAGAAGACCGAGCCGTAGGGGTCGGAGGAGAGCGAGAGACCCTCGTGCTTGACCAGCTCGGTGTACTCGTACACCTGGCCGCCGATGAAGATCGCACCCATGATGAAGGTGACGATGAACCAGCCCCGGAGCTTCTTGACGTCACCGCGCTCGGCGGCGAACACGCCGAGCTGGCAGGTGAGGGAGGAGAGCACCAGGATCGTGGTGTTGGTCGCCGAGAACGGGAAGTTCAGGAAATCTGCCTTCTCCTTCCAGAACTCGGGTCCCGTCACCGATCGCAGGGTGAAGTACATCGCGAAGAGGGCCGCGAAGAACATCAGCTCGGAACTCAGCCAGATGATGGTTCCGACGCTGGTGAGGTTCGGCCGGTTGACCGACGGGTGCGCGTGCCCGGTTTCTACTGTCGTTGCTGTCGCCACGACCGACATTATGTCGGTCGCTTATCCCGCCCTCACTCCGGGGGGTGCCGTTCGGAGTGTTCGCACTGTGCGGAGGGCCCGTATGGCCCATCGGAGCCCTGTTCCGACAGGTGTTGACAGGCTGTTGAGGGGAGTAGCATCCGCCTCATCGGTACCCGGATGTTCCACACCCAATGACGCGGAGGAACCATGCAGGCGACCGCCACGGTGCTGGTCTACAGCGACGACGCCACCACCCGCGAGCAGGTGCGGTTGGCCGCCGGCCGCCGGCCCGCTCCGGATGCGCCCCTGGTCGAGTTCATCGAGTGCGCGACGCCTCCGGCGGTTCTGCGGGAGTTGGACAGGGGCGGCATCGATGTCGTCGTCCTGGACGGCGAGGCGGTGCCCATGGGAGGTATGGGGCTGTGCCGGCAGATCAAGGACGAGGTGTTCCAGTGCCCGCCGGTGCTGCTGCTCATCGGGCGGCCCCAGGACGCGTGGCTGGCCACCTGGAGCCGGGCTGACGCGGCTGTGACGCTGCCCGTGGAGCCGGTGGAGTTCGCGGGGGCGTTGGCTTCGTTGCTGCGGAGGAAGCGGCTGCTGAGCGCCTGAGAGGGGTGCGGGCGCCTGCGCGGCTGACGGGGTGCGGGCGCCTACACGGACGTGGGCCGCAGTCTTGACGTGTCCTGTCGGGGCCTCTGCTCGCCGCTCGTCAAGGCGCTGCCCGTGGTCCACTTCGTCCAGTCGATGTTCCAGTCACCGAAGCCGTTGCCGAACGTCTCCATCGTGTGGCCGTAGCTGTTGACGACCTGGACGATGTCGCCCTGGCGGACGTTCGCGAAGAACCAGGCGGCGTTGGCGGTGCTCATGCCGGTGCAGCCGTGGCTGACGTTGGCGTAGCCCTGGGAGCCGACGGACCAGGGGGCGGCGTGGACGTACTCGCCGCTCCAGGTGACGCGGGTGGCGTAGTAGACGGGCAGGTCGTACGACTCCGCGGAGCCCTCGGCGATGCCGACGGTGGTGCCGCGCATCCGTACGAAGTACTCCTTGCCCAGGACGACCTTGACCCCGTTGCGGGTCTCGAAGCCGGGCTTGCCGGTGGTGACCGGTATTCGTTTGATCTCCTCGCCGTTCTTGAACACGGTCAGGTTGTGCGCCGAGGCGTCGGTGAGGGCGATGACGCGGTCACCGATGGTGAGTTCGAGGTCCTGGGTTCTGCCGCCCCACAGGCGGTCGCCGACCTTGATGCCGTCCAGGTTGCTGTGGGCGCGGATCGCGGCGTGGGCGGGCCAGTAGTCCTTCGGGCGGTAGTGGAGCTTCTTGTCGTCCACCCAGTGCCAGGCGCCCTGCACGGAGGGCTTGGCGTCGACCTTGAGGGCGCGTTCGACGATGGCGCGCTGGGCGGCGTCCTTGATGGGCTGGCTCAGTTCCGCGGTGACGGGCTGGCCGACGCCGTAGGTGCCCGTCTGGGGGCCGAACGTCACCGTCAGGAGCTTCTTGGTGCTGGGCATGCCCGTGTCGAAGGTGAGGACCCGGCGGCCGGGGGCGCCGTCCTCGTCCTCGGTGCTCACGCGGACCGTGTAGCGGGCGTTGGCGGCGAGGGGCTCGGTGCTGTGCCAGCGGCTGCCGTCGGCGGCGAGTTCGCCGGCCACGTAGCGGCCCGCGGCGTCCACGGCGGTGACGTCCGTGATGCGGCCGCCGGAATCCTCCGTGGTGATCTCCAGGGGCTTGTCCGGGTCTGCTTTCCTGCCTTCGGCTCGGGGGCCGTTGAAGGAGATCTGGTCCGTCGCGTCGTAGGGACGCGAGGCGAGCGGGTTGCCGTCCGAGTCGCAGGCGGTTGCGCCCTCGACCAGGGCGATCACCAGCAGCGTGCAGCTGACGACGGTGCGGGGGCGGGGTGAGTGGCTCATGAGGATCACGCTAGGGAGCCATGTCAACGGCGGCGCGCCGGGAGACACGGACGGGTGATGTGCATTGCGGCAAAGGCAGGAGCCCGGACCCTCCTGACGGAGTGTCCGGGCTCCTGCCGCGTTCAGCGCGTGTTACTGGGTGCGGTTCTCACCGCGGTAGTACTCGAAGACCCAGCCCCAGATGCCGATGAGGATCAGCGGGGCGGAGAAGTACAGCAGCCACCAGCCGACCGCGACCCCCAGGAAGGCGAGGGCGCCGCCGATGGCCAGGGAGAGCGGCTGCCAGCTGTGCGGGCTGAAGAAGCCCAGCTCGCCGGCGTCGTCCGCGACGTCCGCCTCCTTGTTGTCCTGGGCACCGGTGTCGACCCGCCGGGCGGTGAAGCCCAGGTAGAAGCCGACCATGATGCACAGGCCGAAGGCCAGGAAGAGGGCCGTGGTGCCGGCCGGCTCCTTCGACCACACGCCATAGACGACCGCCATGGCGAGGACGAAGACGCTCAGCCAGATGAACATCTTGCCCTGGATCTTCACTTGCCGGCCTCCTTGCTGCCCGCGATGGCACCGGCACCGGCGTGCTCGAGCTGCTCGAGCGCGGCGATCTCGGGGTGGTGCAGGTCGAACGCCGGGGATTCGCTGCGGATCCGCGGCAGGGTGAGGAAGTTGTGCCGCGGCGGCGGGCAGGAGGTGGCCCACTCCAGGGAGCGGCCGTAGCCCCACGGGTCGTCGACGCCGACCGGCTTGCCGTACTTGGCCGTCTTCCACACGTTGTAGAAGAACGGCAGGATCGACAGACCGAGCACGAACGAGCTGATCGTCGAGATCGTGTTCAGGGCGGTGAAGCCGTCGGCGGCCAGGTAGTCCGCGTACCGGCGCGGCATGCCCTCGGCGCCCAGCCAGTGCTGCACCAGGAACGTGCCGTGGAAGCCGACGAACAGCGTCCAGAAGGTGATCTTGCCGAGGCGCTCGTCCAGCATCTTGCCGGTCCACTTCGGCCACCAGAAGTGGAAGCCGGAGAACATCGCGAAGACGACGGTGCCGAAGACGACGTAGTGGAAGTGCGCCACCACGAAGTACGAGTCGGAGACGTGGAAGTCCATCGGCGGCGAGGCCAGGATGACACCGGTCAGACCACCGAAGGTGAAGGTGATCAGGAAGCCCGTCGCCCACAGCATCGGGGTCTCGAAGGACAGCGAGCCCTTCCACATCGTGCCGATCCAGTTGAAGAACTTCACGCCGGTCGGGACGGCGATGAGGAACGTCATGAAGGAGAAGAAGGGCAGCAGCACACCGCCGGTGACGTACATGTGGTGCGCCCACACCGTCACGGACAGACCGGCGATCGAGATGGTCGCCGCGATCAGGCCCATGTAACCGAACATCGGCTTGCGCGAGAACACCGGGATGACCTCGGAGATGATTCCGAAGAACGGCAGGGCGATGATGTACACCTCTGGGTGTCCGAAGAACCAGAAGAGGTGTTGCCACAGCAACGCGCCGCCGTTGGCCGAGTCGAAGATGTGCGCGCCGAACTTGCGGTCCGCCTCCAGGGCGAACAGCGCGGCCGCCAGGACCGGGAAGGCCAGCAGGACCAGGACACCGGTCAGCAGCACGTTCCAGGTGAAGATCGGCATGCGGAACATGGTCATGCCCGGGGCGCGCATGCAGATGATCGTGGTGATGAAGTTGACCGAGCCGAGGATGGTGCCGAAGCCGGAGAAGGCCAGACCCATGATCCACATGTCGGCGCCGATGCCCGGGCTGCGGACCGCGTCCGACAGCGGGGAGTAGGCGAACCAGCCGAAGTCGGCCGCGCCGTCCGGGGTGAGGAAGCCACCGACGGCGATGAGCGAGCCGAACAGGTACAGCCAGTAGGCGAACATGTTCAGCCGGGGGAAGGCCACGTCGGGCGCGCCGATCTGCAGCGGCATGATCCAGTTCGCGAAGCCGGCGAACAGCGGCGTCGCGAACATCAGCAGCATGATCGTGCCGTGCATCGTGAACGCCTGGTTGAACTGCTCGTTCGACATGAGCTGCAGGCCCGGGCGGGCCAGCTCGGCGCGCATCAGGAGCGCCATCACGCCACCGATGATGAAGAACGCGAACGAGGTGGCGAGGTACAACGTGCCGATCGTCTTGTGGTCAGTGGTGGTCAGCCACTTGACGACGACTTCGCCGCGGCGCTGGCGCCGGACCGGCAGCTCGTCCGCATAGTGGGACCCTGCTGCCGCGGCACCCTGGGGTTCGTTGAGGATGCTCACAGGTTTGTCGTCTCCCGGTTCTTCTCGTGGCTCGTCTGCTCGATGCCCGCGGGAACGTAACCGGTCTGCCCCTTCTTGGCGAGGTCCTTGAGGTGCTGCTCGTAACGCTCGGGGGAGACGACCTTCACGTTGAACAGCATCCGGGAGTGGTCGACGCCGCAGAGCTCGGCGCACTTGCCCAGGAAGGTGCCCTCCCTGTTGGGGGTCACCTGGAAGGCATTGGTGTGGCCCGGGATGACGTCCTGCTTCATCAGGAACGGCACCACCCAGAAGGAGTGGATGACGTCACGCGACGTGAGGACGAAGCGGACCGTCTTGCCCTCGGGGAGCCAGAGGGTCGGACCGGGGTTGTTGGTCTGCGGGTTCCGCTCACCGGGGGTGCCGCAGGTGTAGACGCCGCCCGCGTCGGCCGGGAAGTCCTTCTTGTACCGGTCCGGAATCGCGTTCAGGTTCTCGTCGGTCTTCGCGTCACCGGTGGAACCGTCGACGTTCTCGATGTAGTTGAAGCACCAGCTCCACTGGAAGCCGACCACGTTGACCGTGACATCGGGCTTCTTCTCGAGGCTGAGCAGCTTCGACTCGTCACGGGCCGTGAAGTAGAAGAGGACCGACACGATGATGATCGGGACCACCGTGTACAAGGCCTCGATCGGCATGTTGTACCGGGTCTGCGGAGGAACCTCCACCTTGGTGCGGCTGCGCCGGTGGAAGATCGCACTCCAGCAGATCAAGCCCCACACCAGCACGCCGACGGCGAGCGCGGCAGCCCAGGATCCCTGCCACAGGGAGAGGATCCGCGGAGCCTCTTCCGTGGTGGGGGTGGGCATACCAAGGCGGGGGAAGTCCTCCCATGTGCAACCGGTGGCGGTCGCCAGGACCAGGCCCGCGGTCATTGCCTGCAGCAGCTTCCGCCGCATCGGGCGCCGCGGCGAGCGGTCGGAGCCGTTGGGACTCACGTAGCGCCTTCCCGAGAGTCTCGCCCGCGCGTGTTGGCTGCGGCCTTCTCGCTGGTCGGTCGCCGCCCTGCGTCGGGCAGGGGTTTGGATGTTTATGCGGACCAAACCCTAGCCGACGCCCTCCGGGGGTTCGCGGGGAGGGTGGCATACGCGCCGCGGGTGACCCCGAAGGGGTGGGACGGGGCGCCTAATAGCTCGGGGATGGGGCTTGTTGGGCGTGTGCGGGTGGATTGTGGCTGGTCGCCCCCCACTCTCGGCTGCGCTCGAGCGGGGGACCCCCGTCGCGGTGGCGCCCCACATCGAAACAGCGCCGCCCCTTGAGGTCCGCTGCCCTCCCCAAGCTCTAGCGTTGACCTGTGTCCTACTTCGATGCCGCCTCCGCCGTTCCCCTTCATCCCGTGGCTCGTCAGGCCTTGTTGGCCTCGATCGACGAGGGATGGGCCGATCCCGCTCGGCTGTACCGGGAGGGGCGCAGGGCGCGGATGTTGATCGACGCGGCCCGGGAGGCCGCTGCTGAGGCCGTCGGGTGCCGGGCGGACGAGTTGGTGTTCACCTCGTCGGGAACGCGGGCCGTGCACAGCGGTGTCGCGGGGGCGTTGGCGGGGCGGCGGCGGGTGGGGCGCCACCTGATCGTGTCATCCGTCGAACACTCCTCGGTGCTCCATTCGGCGGAGGTGTTCGAGGCGGACGGCGGGGTCGTGACGCGGGTGCCGGTGCTGCGGTCGGGGGCCGTGACCGTGGAGTCGTACGAGGAAACCCTGCGCTCCGACACCGCGCTGGCCTGTCTGCAGTCCGCCAACCACGAGGTGGGGACCGAGCAGCCGGTGGCGGCGGTGGCCGAGGTGTGCCGGGAGGCGGGGGTGCCGTTGCTGGTGGACGCGGCCCAGTCGTTGGGGTGGGGGCCGGTGGAGGGGCCCTGGTCGCTGCTGACGGCGAGTGCGCACAAGTGGGGCGGGCCGTCGGGGGTGGGGCTGCTGGTGGTGCGCAAGGGCGTGCGGTTCGCGCCCCGAGGGCCCGTGGACGAGCGGGAGTCGGGGCGGGCGGCCGGGTTCGAGAACATCCCGGCGATCGTGGCGGCGGCGGCCTCGCTGCGGGCGGTGCGCGCGGAGGCGGTGGCCGAGGCGGTACGGCTGCGGGAGTTGACGGAGCGGATCCGGGCGCGGGTGCCGGACCTGGTGCCGGATGTGGAGGTGGTCGGGGATCCGGAGCGCCGGCTGCCCGGGGTCGTCACGTTCTCGTGTCTCTATGTCGACGGGGAGACTCTGCTGCACGAGCTGGACCGGGCCGGTTTCTCCGTGTCGTCCGGGTCGTCGTGCACGAGCAGCACGCTGACGCCCAGCCATGTGCTGAAGGCGATGGGGGTGCTGAGTGAGGGGAACGTGCGGGTGTCGCTGCCGCCGGGGACGGCGGAGGAGGACGTGGAGCGGTTCCTCGCGGTGCTGCCGGGGGCGGTGGCGGGGGTGCGGGAGAAGCTGGGGGCGCCCGCGCCCACGGCTGTCGTACGGGAGCACGAGCTGGTCGTGGACTCCCTCGGCAAGCTCTGCCCCATCCCCGTCATCGAGCTGGCGAAGGTCATCGGGGACGTGCCGGTCGGCGGCACGGTCCGCGTCCTGTCGGACGACGAGGCGGCCCGGCTCGACATCCCGGCGTGGTGCGCGATGCGGGGGCAGGAGTACATGGGCGAGGAGCCGGCGGACCGGGGCTCGGCCTATGTCGTCCGCCGACTCGTCTAGGGCCTGTCCGGCGGATCAGGTCGCGGGAAGCCGGCGATGACTCATCAACGCAGGTGAGCGGGGCGATGGGGTCCCCCCGGCGCGAGGCTGTTCGAGCGTGGGAGAGCGTCCAGCTGCAAGGCGGAGGAGGGCGTCGGCGCGATGGGGGTCCCGCCGCGCGAGCGAAGCCGAGCGTGGGGAGAAGCCGAGAGCGGGGGAGGGCGTGCCAAGCCCCGCGTCTACGGCATGATCCGCCGGACAGGCCCTGGGGCAGGTCCCGTGGGATCAGCCCGCCGCAGAGGTGGGTGCCGAGACCCGTAGCCCGACGCGGGTACCGGGCCCCGCGGCCCGGCTCGGGGCTGCGGGGCTGGTCGGCCTCGGCGCGGGGGCGTGGGTGTGCCCCCGCGCGGGCTCGGGTGCCGGAGCTCACGGCTCCGGGGTGATCGGGAGGGCCGGTCCCGACTCAGCCCAGGTGCTTCTGGACCTCGGTGGCGGCCTCGTCGCCGTAGGCCTTGGTGAAGCGGTCCATGAAGTGGGCGCGGCGGAGCTGGTACTCCTGGGTGCCGACCGTCTCGATGACGAGGGTGGCCAGCATGCAGCCGATCTGGGCGGCGCGCTCCAGGGAGACGCCCCAGGCCAGGCCGGAGAGGAAGCCGGCGCGGAAGGCGTCGCCGACGCCGGTCGGTTCGGCCTTGCGCTCCTCCTCGGGGCAGCCGACCTCGATCGGGTCCTCGCCGGCCCGCTCGATGCGGACGCCGCGCGAGCCGAGGGTGGTGACGCGGTGGCCGACCTTGCCGAGGATCTCCTCGTCGCTCCAGCCGGTCTTGGACTCGATGAGGCCCTTCTCGTACTCGTTGGAGAAGAGGTAGGTCGCGCCGTCCAGCAGGATGCGGATCTCCTCGCCGTCCATGCGGGCGATCTGCTGGGAGAAGTCGGCGGCGAAGGGGATGTTCCGGGAGCGGCACTCCTCCGTGTGGCGGAGCATCGCCTCGGGGTCGTCGGCGCCGATCAGGACCAGGTCGAGTCCACCGACGCGGTCGGCGACGGTCTTCAGCTCGATGAGGCGGGCCTCGCTCATCGCGCCGGTGTAGAAGGAGCCGATCTGGTTGTGGTCGGCGTCCGTGGTGCACACGAAGCGGGCGGTGTGCAGCGTCTCGGAGATGCGGACGGACTCGGTGTCCACTCCGTGCCGGTCGAGCCAGGCGCGGTACTCGTCGAAGTCGGCGCCCGCGGCGCCGACCAGGATGGGCTTCGTGCCGAGCTGCCCCATACCGAAGGCGATGTTCGCGCCCACCCCGCCGCGCCGTACGTCCAGCTTGTCGACCAGGAACGACAGCGAGACCGTGTGGAGCTGGTCCGCGACGAGCTGGTCGGCGAAGCGGCCGGGGAACGTCATGAGATGGTCGGTCGCGATGGAGCCGGTGACTGCGATGCGCACGGCGTGGATTCTCCTGTGGGAGGTGGATTGACAGTTCACGCTACCCGGTGGACCGGCGCCACTGAAGCAGACGAAACTACCCGATAGTAGATCTTTCTTCGCGGGCTCGACCATGCGTACGGTGCCGCTATGACGAACCTCAAGGTCCACGCTCCCGCTCCGGTCGACCTCGAAGGCGACCTGGCGTCGCTGCGCGGGGACTGCGCCCGGATGGCTCCGCACTGGACCGCCCCGGAGAAGATCGCCACCCGTCCCGTGCCGCCGTCCCTGATCCACGGGGTGACCGTCCCGGCGGCCTCGGCACGGATGCTGGAGGCGATGCCCGACTACGGCAACTGAGTCTCACTCCTTCTTCCGCCGTTCGTCGGCTTTCTTCGGCAATTCTTCGGCGGGGAGCGCCCGGCAGGGAACCGTGCGCTCCCCCGCCGCGTCCCATCGCTGTCCCCCGTCGAGGGGATGTGAGGTACGACAGCAGGGCAGCCGAAGGAGCGATGCGGTGAACACCGAGCGACCCGACAACGACGACACCGCGCGCGGGCCGGAGGACCGGGGTACGCCGGAGGAGACCCGTTCGGGGGAGACCCGTTCGCGGGAGAGCCGTTCGGAGGAGACGTCTGCGCGGGACTCGGGCGCGGAGAACGTCGAGGCAACCGCCGAGGAGAACGTCGAGGCAACCGCCGAGGAGAACGTCGAGGAGGACGAGGAGAGCGCCGAGAAGGGCGCCGCCTCCGAGCCGGCCACCTCGGGGTCCCCGACTTCCACGGCTTCGGAAGGTCCCGAGGCTTCCAAAGCTCCCAAGACCCCCGAGGCCCCCAAGACCTCCGAGACCCCCGATGCCTCCGATGCCTCCGATGCCGAGGAGCCCGCTGCCGCCTCCTCCGCCGACGACGAGTCCTCGGCCGGATCCCGTCGCCGCTCCTCCGTCCTCATCGCCTCCGTCGCCGCAGCCGTGCTCCTCGTGGGCGGCGGGGGCGCCTACCTCGCCGCGAACACGATCGGCGGCTCGGGCGGCGGCTCGGACGCGGGGGCGCCCTCGGGGGACGGCACTCCCCCGGCGCTCGTCCTCGACGACTACGCCGGCAGCCCCTCCGGCGGCACCACGAACGGCATCGCACCCGGCGAGCCGAACCCCTACGGGGTGACGTACCGGGCCGACGGCACTCTTCCGGACGGCCCCGACTCCGCGCCCGTGTACTGGGCGAAGGGCCAGGTCACGAAGGACGAGGTGGCCCGGCTGGCGGCCGCGCTGGGTGTCGACGGGACGCCGGTCACCGAGGGGCAGGAGTGGAAGGTCGGCTCCGGCAAGGACGGCTCGGGCCCGGTGCTGCGGGTGAACAAGCAGGCGCCCGGCCTGTGGACGTTCAGCCGGTACGCGCCCGGCACCGACGCCTGTGAGGGCGGCGCCGAGGTCTGCACCCAGGATCCCGTGGCTCCGGCCGGCGACCCGGTGAGCGAGGCGGCCGCGAAGAAGGCGGCGGCGCCGGTCCTGAAGGCGGTCGGCCAGGACGACGCCAAGATCGACGCGAGCCAGCTCATGGGCGCGCAGCGGGTCGTGAACGCGGACCCCGAGGTCGGCGGCCTGCCCACCTACGGGTGGACGACCGGCGTCACCGTCAGCTCCCAGGGCGAGGTCGTCGGCGGGAGCGGGCAGCTGGAGACGCCGGCGAAGGGGAACACGTATCCGGTGCTGAGCGCGCAGGAGACGCTGGACCGGATGAACGCGGCTCCGGGGGCGACGGACCACCGGATGGGCATCGGCGGCTGTGCGAGCCCGGTGCCGCTGGAGGACCGGCTGGAGAGCCCGTGCGGTGGGTCCACGGACGTTCCGCAGAAGCAGTCGCTCACGGTCGGGGACGCGGTGTTCGGGCTCGCCCCGCATGCCTCGGGCGGGCGGCAGGTGCTCGTGCCGTCCTGGCTGTTCGAGATCGAGGGGGCCGGGGACGGCTACACGGTGACGCACCCGGCGGTCGAGCCGGAGTACCTGGTCTCGTCCACGGCGGCCACGCCGTCCGAACCGCCGGCCTCCGGCGCGCAGACCAGTGAGGTGAAGGTCGAGGGGTACACGGCCGAGGGCAGGGAGCTGACCGTGAGCTTCACGGGCGGGGTGTGCTCCACCTACAAGGCGACGGCGGTCGAGAGCGAGAACGAGGTGAAGGTCACCGTGACCGCGACGACCGAACCCGACAAGATCTGCATCCTGATCGCCAAGGTGTTCCACCAGACCGTTCAGCTGGACGAGCCGCTCGGCGGGCGGACCGTGGTCGGGTCGGACAACCGGGAGATCCCGCTGGAGAAGCCCGGGGCACGGCTGCCGCAGTAGTCCGCTCCCCCGTACGCGAAGGCGGCGGCCCCCTCGGAGGGGGCCGCCGCCTTCGCGTCGTTCAGGGACGGCTCAGCTGAAGGAGTCGCCGCAGGCGCAGGAGCCGGTCGCGTTCGGGTTGTCGATCGTGAAGCCCTGCTTCTCGATCGTGTCCACGAAGTCGATGGTGGCGCCGCCCAGGTACGGGGCGCTCATCCGGTCGGTGACGACCTTGACGCCGCCGAAGTCCTTCTCCACGTCGCCGTCGAGGGAGCGCTCGTCGAAGAAGAGCTGGTAGCGCAGGCCGGAGCAGCCGCCGGGCTGGACGGCCACGCGCAGGGCGAGGTCGTCACGGCCTTCCTGGTCGAGCAGGGCCTTGACCTTCGACGCGGCGGCGTCGGTCAGGATGATGCCGTCGGTGACGGTGGTGGTCTCGTCCGATACGGACATCTACATCTCTCCCGGGTTGTACGGAGACTGCTTGCCGACGGTTGCAACCGGCGGGGCCGCGGATTCATTCCGGGCCGAGGATCGTGTTTCCACTTCTTTCCTCTTCCTGCCTTTCATGCTCGCACACGCGCGTCGGAGCGAACAGCAACCGCCGGGGCCGGGCCGCGGTCGGGTCAGGGATTCACGTCACATCGACGCAATGACCATCGTCAAAGTGACGTGAAGCAGGTTATGATATTAAGCGTCAGTTCGACGAAAAGTAGAAAGGGTGCGTGTCGTGACCACCGCCCAGACCACGGAGCTCGACGTACAGCCGACTCCGCTCGCCCTGTTGCTGCTCGGCCGTGAGGCCGACCCGAAGAGCGAGCGGGGCGTCGAGTGCCCCGGCGACCTGCCCTCCCCGTCCGACCCGGACCTCGTGGAGCGGGCCCGCGCCGCCAAGGAGAAGCTCGGTGACAAGGTCTTCGTCCTCGGTCACCACTACCAGCGCGACGAGGTCATCCAGTTCGCCGACGTCACGGGCGACTCCTTCAAGCTGGCCCGGGACGCGGCCGCGCGCCCGGAGGCCGAGTACATCGTGTTCTGCGGTGTGCACTTCATGGCGGAATCCGCGGACATCCTGACCTCCGAGGACCAGAAGGTCGTCCTGCCCGACCTCGCCGCCGGCTGCTCGATGGCCGACATGGCGACGGCCGAGCAGGTCGCCGAGTGCTGGGACGTGCTGACCGAGGCGGGGATCGCCGAGCAGGTCGTGCCCGTCTCGTACATGAACTCCTCCGCGGACATCAAGGCCTTCACGGGCAAGCACGGCGGCACCATCTGCACGTCGTCGAACGCCAAGCGCGCTCTGGACTGGGCCTTCGAGCAGGGCGAGAAGGTCCTGTTCCTGCCGGACCAGCACCTGGGCCGCAACACCGCCGTCCGCGACATGGGCATGTCCCTGGACGACTGCGTGGTCTACAACCCGCACAAGCCGAACGGCGGTCTGACCGCCGACGAACTGCGCGCCGCCAAGATGATCCTGTGGCGCGGCCACTGCTCCGTCCACGGCCGCTTCAGCCTCGACTCGGTGAACGACGTCCGCGCCCGCATCCCCGGCGTGAACGTGCTGGTCCACCCGGAGTGCAAGCACGAGGTCGTGGCCGCGGCGGACTACGTCGGGTCGACCGAGTACATCATCAAGGCCCTGGAGGCCGCCCCGGCCGGCTCGAAGTGGGCCATCGGCACCGAGCTGAACCTCGTGCGCCGGCTGGCGAACCGTTTCGCGCCCGAGGGCAAGGAGATCGTCTTCCTCGACCGCACGGTCTGCTTCTGCTCGACCATGAACCGCATCGACCTCCCCCACCTGGTCTGGGCCCTGGAGTCCCTGGCCGAGGGCAAGCTGGTCAACCGCATCGAGGTCGACAAGGAGACCGAGGCGTTCGCGAAGCTGGCGCTGGAGCGGATGCTGGCGCTGCCGTAGGCCTCACCGCGCTCCGGCACCGGCGTGCGTGGTCACGCCGGTGCCGGGGTGCTGTGGGGGTGCGCGGGGTCGACGGAGAAGACGGTCCCGTCGGGGGTGATCACCACGAGCGCGCCCGCCTGGCGGAACATCGCCGGGGTCCAGCCGTTGCTCACCGCCCGGCTCGCGCGCGGGAGGGACTCCCACAGCACGGTGCCCTCGCGGGTGTCCAGGGCGGCCACCCGTCCGGTCACACTGGCGAGGAACACCGCCGTACCCCGCGGGTCCGCCATCGGCTGCCCCGGCCGTTCCAGGGTCGTCCGGGTCTGCCACAGCCGCTTGCCCGTGGTCGGGGAGACGGCAGTGACCAGGCCGTTGGAGGCTGCGAAGCAGAGCACCCCGCCGACCAGCGCCGCCTGCCCGGCCGGGTCCCCCGCGAGTGGCACCGTCCGCCGGGCCCCGCTCGCCCGGTCGACGAGCACCACGCGCGCGTACGCCGGGTCGTCGGAGGAGCTCTCCAGACTCGCCTTGTTCTGCTCCACGAACACCAGCGAGTCGTCGAGCGCACCGAGATGGACGCTGTGGGGCGCGAGCGTCGCCAGCGGGCGGGTCGTGCCGTCGGCCGGGTCGACCGAGATCAGCCGGACGCCCGGGCTGTCACCGTCGTACCTGCTGCACAGGGCGTACAGAGCAGCGCCGGAGCCCTCGAAGACACACGAGTGGTCGGCCGGCAGGGGCGCCGACCAGCGGCGGGCGCCGTCCAGGAGGGAACGGGCGGTCACCGTGCGGCCGTCGGCGTCCTGGATCAGGGCGAGCCCGCCCGCCAGGCCCGGAGCGCCGTTCTCCGCGGTCACCGGGCGGGACCACAGCTGTCTGCCGGTGTCGGCGTCGAGGGCCACCACGGACGGGGTGCGGCCGTCCCCCGACCCGAGGAGCACGGACTGCCGCACCAGCACCACCCCGTCGTGGGCCCCGAGGATCCACCCCTCGTAGCCGCCGGCCTCCTTCCCGTACGGCGCGGTGTCGGCCCGCCACAGGGTGCGGCCGGTCAGCGCGTCGAGGCGGACCGGCGGGACGCCGCCTCCGGCGCAGTAGACGGCGTCGGCGTTCAGCGCGCAGGACGGGGTCCCCGTGTCCCCGGGGGATTCCGGGGCGTGGATGACGCCGCTTTCGGCGTCCTCGCGCACCGTGGTGCTCCAGGGCTTCCAGCCGGCCGGCACGGCCGCCCAGCGGGAGGCCGCCGCCGTGCTGGAACGGCCCGCGTCCGCGGTACCGCGGCTTTCCAGCGAACCGAGGACGAGGTAGACCGCGAGGGCGACGGCGAGCACGCCGGTCACCCCGGTCAGGGCGAGCAGGCGGCCGCGGCGCCCCGCGGACGGCACGGCGACCGGCGCACGGCTCGCCTCGGGAACGGGCCGGCGCAGCGCCACGGTGGCTGTGTCCCCGGGCGCAGAGCGCTCCTCGGGCAGGATGACCGCGAACTCCTTCAGCAGCTCATCCAGTGTCGGCCGCTCGCCGGCGGACTTGGCCAGGCAACGGACCACGATCGCGCGCAGAGACGGAGGCAGGTGCTCCAGCGCCGGTTCCTCGTTCATCACCCGATAAGCCGTCAGATAAGGGCTGTCGGCGTCGAACGGGCCGCGGCCGGTCGCCGCATACGTCAGGAGGGCGCCCAAAGAGAAGACGTCGGTGGCCGGGCCCACCGAGCGGGCGTCCGTGAGCTGCTCCGGTGACATGAAGGGCGGGGTGCCGATCATGTGACCGGTCTCGGTGAGCGTCTGGTTCTCCGTCACGCGCGAGATGCCGAAGTCGATGACGCGGGGCCCGTCCTCGGCCATCAGGACGTTACCGGGCTTGAGGTCGCGGTGGACGACGCCCGCACGGTGGATGTCGCGCAGCGCCTCCACCAGGCCCAACGCCAGCCGCCGCAACTCCGCGCCCCGCAACGGGCCGTCGGCCTTGATCCGCTCGGCGAGCGAGGGCGCGGCCACGTACTGGGTGGCCATCCAGGGCCGTACGGCGTCCGGGTCCGCGTCCACGACCGGTGCGGTGAAGGCACCGCTCACCTTGCGGACGGCCTCGATCTCCTGGCGGAAACGGGTGCGGAAGACGGGGTCCTCGACGTACTGGGCGTGCACCACCTTGACGGCGACTTCCCGGCCGGATCTGGATGTGGCCCGGTAGACGACCCCCATGCCGCCGGCCCCGAGCCGGTCGACGATCCGGTATCCGCCGAGCGACCTCGGGTCGTCCTTGTGCAGTGGCACCGCCCCGATCCCCTTCCCCCGCAGAGCAGTTCGAGTTCACAGGATATGAAAACCCCGCGGGGGAAGGGGGGTCGGCCGGGCCGTTCCCACACGTCCTACACGCCGGCCGGCTCCGGCACCCCCTCCGGCTCGGGCTGCCGCTTCGCCGCCCGCTTCTTCGCCCGGCGCTCCTTGCGCAGTTCGAGCATCGCGTAGAGGGTCGGGACGAGGAGCAGGGTGAGCAGGGTCGAGGTGATCAGGCCGCCGATGACGACCACCGCCAGCGGCTGGGCGATGAAGCCGCCCTCGCCGGTGACGCCCAGGGCCATCGGCAGCAGGGCGAAGATGGTCGCCAGGGCCGTCATGAGGATGGGCCGCAGACGGTGGCGGCCGCCCTCGACCACGGCCTCGACGACGCCGTAACCCTGTTTGCGGTACTGGTTGATGAGGTCGATCAGGACGATCGCGTTGGTCACCACGATGCCGATCAGCATCAGCATGCCGATCATCGCCGGGACACCCATCGGGGTGCCCGTGGCGACCAGCAGGCCGATCGCGCCGGTCGCCGCGAACGGGACGGAGACCAGCAGGATCAGCGGCTGCGCGAGCGAACGGAAGGTCGCCACCAGCAGCATGAAGACGATCGCGATCGCCGCGAGCATCGCCAGGCCGAGGTTCTTGAAGGCGTCGTCCTGGTCCTGCGAGACACCGCCGATCTCGGCCGTCGCGCCCGCCGGGAGCTTCAGCGCGTTCAGCTTCGACGTCAGGTCCGCGCTCACCGCGCCCGTGTTGTCGCCGGTCGGGCGGGCGGTGATCGTGGCCGCGCGCTGACCGTCGATGCGGGTCATCGAGACCGGGCCGTCCACCAGCTGGACGGTCGCGATGTCGCCCAGCTTCACCGCGCCCAGCGGCAGCGCCTTGAGCTGCGCCAGTGTCCGGGCCGGCTTCGCCGACGTGATGACGACGTCGCGCTCGGTGTCGTCCAGGATCGCCTTCGCGGCCGGCGTCCCGCGCACCGCCTGCGCGACCGCCGCGCCCAGCGTCTGCTCGTCGAAACCGGCCGCCGCCGCCTTGGCGTCGGCCTTGACCGAGATGCGCGGCACGCTCTGCGACAGGTCGCTGGTGACGTCCGTGACGTCGTCCAGGCCGGCCACCGTGGAGCGGACCTGCTCGGCCGCCGTGCGCAGCACCTCGGCGTCGGCCGCCTTCACGACGACGCTCAGGTCCTGGCTGCCGAAGCCGTCACCGGCCGCGACCGTGGTGGTGCCGATGCCCTTGAGCCCGGCCAGGCCCTTCTCGACACGGTCCTGGACGTCCTCGTACGAGGCCGAGTCCTCCAGCATCACCTGGTACGAGGCCTGGTTGGTGTCCGTGCCGCCGCCGAAGGCCGCCATGAAGCCGGAGGAACCGACGGTGACCTGGTAGTCCTTCACGCCCTCGGTGCCGGCGAGCAGTTGCTCGACCTTCTTCGCCTGGACGTCCGTCGCCGCCAGGCTGGTGCCCGGCTCCAGCTTCTGCTTGACCGTCAGGACCTGCTGCTCGCCCTGGTCGAAGAAGTTGGTCTTGAGCAGGGGTGCCATGCCGAAGGTGCCGATGAGGACGACCACCGCGATCGCCACGCTCGTCAGACGGCGCCGGGTCGCGAAGCGCAGGACGGGGACGTAGAAGCGCTGCAGACGGCTCTTCGCCTCCATCGCCTCCGCCGCGCGGCGGGCTTCCTCGGCGTCCTCGGGAGTGCCCTTCGGGGCGCGCAGGAACCAGTACGACAGGACCGGGACGACCGTCAGCGACACCAGCAGGGAGGCCAACAGGGCCGCCGTGACCGTGAGGCTGAACGCGCCGAACAGGGCGCCCACCATGCCGCCGACCAGGCCGATCGGCAGGAACACGGCGACCGTGGTGAGGGTGGAGGAGGTGACCGCGCCGGCCACCTCACGGACCGCGGTGATGATCGCCGTCTGCCGCTCCTCGCCGTAGCCGAGGTGGCGCTTGATGTTCTCCAGGACGACGATCGAGTCGTCGACGACCCGGCCGATCGCGATGGTCAGGGCGCCCAGCGTCAGCATGTTCAGCGACAGGTCGCGCGTCCACAGGACGATCAGGGCGAGGACGACGGACAGCGGGATGGACACCGCCGTCACCAGCGTCGAGCGGACCGACGCCAGGAAGACCAGGATGACGAGGACCGCGAAGAGCAGACCGAGCGCACCCTCCGTCGTCAGGCCGTCGATGGCCTTCGACACGGCCGGTCCCTGGTCGCTGACGACCGTGATCGACGCACCGGAGCCGAGGTCCTCGCGCAGCCCGGGCAGCTTGTCCTCGACCGCCTCGGAGATGGCGACCGCGCTGCCGTCGTGGTCCATGGTGACGGCGACCGAGAGGCTGGGCTTGCCGTCGGTGCGGGTGATCGAGTCGGCCGGGGCCTCCTCCTGCCGCACGGTGGCGACGTCACCGAGGCGGACCGGCTTCTTGCCCGCCGTACCCGGGACCATCAGGTCCTGGATCTGCCGCAGGGAGGTGTAGCCGCCGCCGACCTGGACGGTGCGGTTGGCGCCGGCCTCGTCGAAGGAGCCCGCCGGGACGGTCGCGCCGCCCGCCTGGAGCGCCTGGGCGAGCGCCTGCGGGGCCAGCCCGGCCCGGGCCAGCTTCGCGTCGTCGGGCGTGACGGAGACCTGGAGGTCGCGCACGCCGTCGACGGTGACCTGGCCGACGCCGTCGATGTCCCTCAGCGCCGGGACGACCGTCCGGTCGAGCTGGTCGGCGAGGGCCTGCTGGTCCTTGTCGGAGGTGACGGCGAGGACCACGGTCGGCATGTCGTCGGTGGAACCGGCGACGACCTGCGGGTCCACCGAGTCCGGGAGCTGGACGCGGGCCCGGTTGACGGCCTGCTGGACGTCGGCGACGAGCTGCTTGGTGTCGTTGCCGTAGTCGAAGGACGCCATGATGAGGGCGTTGCCCTCACTGGCCGTCGAGGTGACACCGGTGATGCCGTCGACGCCCTCGAGGTTGTCCTCGATCGGCTCGATCACCTGCTTCTCGACGACGTCCGGGGAGGCGCCCTGGTAGGGCGCGAGCACGGACACCATCGGCAGTTCGATGGTCGGCAGCAGCTGCTGTTTGAGCTGGGGGATCGCGATCGCGCCGAACACGAGCGCGATGATGGACATCAGGCCTATGAGGGCACGTTGCGCGAGGCTGAATCTCGACAGCCAGGACATCAGTTCAGGGTCTCTCTTCTGTGAGCGGCAGAAGCGTGCCGGGCACATATGAGCGCCCGCCCCTACACCCTGAGCCACGAGGGACGGCTGATCCGTAAGCCCCAGGTCGATTTCCTTATACGGCGCCTACTCCGGGCGCAGTAGGCCGGGTGGAGTTCAGTCCACCTTCGGACGGACCAGCCCGGACTCGTACGCGATCACCACGAGCTGGGCCCGGTCGCGGGCGCCCAGCTTGGCCATGGCCCGGTTGACGTGCGTCTTCACGGTCAGCGGGCTGACCTCGAGGCGTTCGGCGATCTCGTCGTTGGAGTGGCCGCCGGCGACCTGGACGAGGACCTCGCGCTCGCGCACGGTGAGCGCCTCGAGCCGCTGCGCGCGAGTGGGGTCGCGGTCGTCGTCCGTGTCGCCCTGGGCGAGGAAGCGGGCGATCAGGCCCTTGGTGGCGGCCGGGGAGAGCAGGGCCTCTCCGCCGGCGGCGACCCGGATCGCGTTGAGGAGCTCCTCCGGCTCGCTGCCCTTGCCGAGGAAGCCGGAGGCGCCCGCGCGCAGCGACTGCACGACGTAGTCGTCGACCTCGAAGGTCGTCAGGATCACCACGCGGACGTGCGCGAGGGCCGGGTCGGCGCTGATCAGGCGGGTGGCGGCGAGGCCGTCGGTGCCGGGCATGCGGATGTCCATCAGGACGACGTCGGCGCGCTGCTCCTTGGCCAGCCGGACCGCCTCCGCGCCGTCGGACGCCTCACCGACGACCTCCATGTCGGGCTCGGAGTCGACGAGCACGCGGAACGCGCTGCGCAGCAGTGCCTGGTCGTCGGCGAGCAGGACACGGATGGTCATGCGGGCTCCCCCGGTTCTCCCGTAGCGGCGGTACGGGTTTTGATCGGCAGGATCGCATGGACGCGGAAGCCGCCTCCGTAGCGGGGCCCGGTGGTGAGGGTGCCGCGCAGGGCGGTGACGCGTTCGCGCATCCCGAGCAGGCCATGGCCGCCGCCCTCCTGCGGGCCCGTCTCGTCGCCCGCGCCGTCGTCGAGGACGGTGACCTCGATGTGGGGTCCGACGCGTACGACGCTGACCTCGGCCTTGGCGTCCGGTCCCGCGTGCTTCTGCACGTTGGTCAGGGCCTCCTGGATGACGCGGTAGGCGGCCAGGTCGACGGCGGCGGGGAGCGTGGTGTCGTGGTCGTCGCGGGCGACCTCGACCTGGAGGCCGGCGCTGCGGAAGGTGCCGGCGAGTTCGTCGAGGCGGTCCAGGCCGGGGGCCGGTTCGGTCGGGGCCTCGGGGTCGCCGGACTGGCGCAGCAGGCCGACGGTGGCGCGGAGTTCGTTGAGCGCGGAGCGGCTGGCCTCACGGACGTGGGCGAGGGCCTCCTTGGCCTGGTCGGGGCGCTTGTCCATGACGTGGGCGGCGACTCCGGCCTGGACGTTGACCAGGGCGATGTGGTGGGCGACCACGTCGTGCAGGTCGCGGGCGATGCGCAGGCGTTCCTCGGCGACCCGGCGGCGGGCCTCCTCCTCGCGGGTGCGCTCCGCCCGCTCGGCGCGTTCCCGGATGGCCTGGACGACGGCCCGGCGGCTGCGGACGGCGTCGCCGGCGGTGGCGCCGATGCCGGTCCACGCGAAGATCGCGAGGTTGTCCTGGGCGTACCAGGGCAGGGTGCCGGCGAGCATCGCGGCGCCGGTCAGGACCGTCATGGTGAGCAGGCCCGCCCGGAGGGTGGTCGCGCGGTCGGTGGTGGAGGCGACGGTGTAGAGGGCGATGACGGCGGACATCGCGACGGGGGCGCGCGGGTCGCCGGTGACGGACTCGACCACGGAGAAGGTGCCGGTGAGGGCGAGGACCGCCATGGGCGCCCTGCGGCGGAAGACGAGGGCGACGGCACCGAGGGTCATCAGCAGCAGGCTGAGCAGGTCCGGGGTGCGGATGCTCCAGCTGACCCGGTGCTCGCCGTGCGGGTCCACGAAGGAGCCCGCGAGCATGCACAGCAGTACGGCGGCGGCGAGGGCGGCGTCCAGGGCGAGGGGATGCGCTTTCAGCCGGCGCCGGGCTCGGGCGAGGGGGGTCACTGTCTGGGTACCGTCGCTTTCGGTGGCCGTTGGCTGGGGGCTGCCGCCCCCGGACCCCCGCTTCAGCCCTGCAACGGGCCTCGTCCTCAGTCGCCGAACGGGCTGACGCACCGACCGGCGCTGAGAAGTGGCCGTCGCCTCAGCCCGGAATCAACCCGCCGTCGCTCAGCATCTCCCGGACCTCCTCCAGGCTCGACTCCGGGGCCGGGAGGATCAGTTCCGAAGGTTCCAGGGCGTCGTCCGGCAGGGGGGTGCCGAGGCGGCGGACGGCGCCCAGGAGAGCGCCGAGGGTGCGGCGGAAGCCGTCCTCGTCGCCGCCCTCCATCTCCTCGAGCAGCTCGTCGTCCAGCTTGTTCAGCTCGACGAAGTGGGAGTCGGCCAGCTTCCACTGGCCCTCCCCCATGATCCGCACGATCATGTCGCCCTCCTCGGCTCCGGTCCCCGGCGCCGGGCTACTGCTTGTCGAAGCGCGGGGTGTCCTGCGGCTGCTGCTGGGTCTGCGGCTGGCTCGTGCCACCCTCGATGGCCTGCTGGCCCGAGGAGGTGCCTCCGGCGAGCTCGGCCTTCATGCGCTGCAGTTCCAGCTCTACATCCGTACCACCGGAGAGGCGGTCCAGCTCGGCCTGGATGTCGTCCTTGGCCATGCCGGTCGGGTCGTCCAGGGCGCCGGAGGCGAGGAGCTCGTCGAGGGCGCCGGCGCGGGCCTGGAGCTGGGCGGTCTTGTCCTCGGCGCGCTGGATGGCCAGGCCGACGTCGCCCATCTCCTCGGAGATGCCGGAGAAGGCCTCGCCGATCCGGGTCTGGGCCTGGGCCGCGGTGTAGGTGGCCTTGATGGTCTCCTTCTTCGTGCGGAAGGCGTCGACCTTGGCCTGGAGTCGCTGGGCCGCGAGGGTGAGCTTCTCCTCCTCGCCCTGCAGCGTCGCGTGCTGCGTCTCGAGGTCGGTGACCTGCTGCTGGAGGGCGGCGCGGCGGGAGAGCGCCTCGCGGGCGAGGTCCTCGCGGCCGAGCGCGAGCGCCTTGCGGCCCTGGTCCTCCAGCTTGGAGGACTGCGACTGCAGCTGGTTGAGCTGGAGTTCCAGTCGCTTGCGCGAGGTGGCCACGTCCGCGACGCCGCGGCGGACCTTCTGGAGGAGCTCCAGCTGCTTCTGGTACGAGTAATCGAGGGTCTCGCGCGGGTCCTCGGCCCGGTCAAGGGCCTTGTTCGCCTTCGCGCGGAAGATCATCCCCATACGCTTCATGACACCGCTCATGGGCTTCGCGCGCCCCCTTCTGACGTCCAGCTCCAGCTCTGCGACAGAACCCACAGTACGGGCCCTGCTTCCATTGACGCACTGTTCGGGGACGGATGCGCTCCTCCCCAAGGACGACTGACCAAGGCCTTGCTCCGGCGTAAGGAGTAGGTGACCTTCAGGGTGAGCAGTAGGTCACCAGCTGTCCCCTCTTCCCGTTCTGTCCCGGGTCCGTCTTCACTTCAGACGACTGGTGTTGCCGGATCGTTCCCCGCGGGGCTGGGGTCCATGCCCGGGAGCGCTTACCCTTGGGTTTTGTGTTCCGTAGCCGTGCCAAGGAAGAGAAGGCCCCGGTCGCCGACAAGGCGCCGTTGACCGACTCCAAGCAGCCCCGAGACCCGCAGGCCCCCAAGGGTCGGCCCACGCCCAAGCGCAGTGAGGCCCAGTCCCAGCGCCGCAGCGTCGCCAACACCTCGATGACGCGCAAGGACGCCGCCAAGCGTCAGCGCGAGGAGCGCCGCGCCCAGCTGGAGCGCCAGCGTCAGGCGCTGGCCGGCGGTGACGAGCGGTATCTGCCGGCCCGTGACAAGGGTCCGGTCCGCAAGTTCGCGCGTGACTTCATCGACTCGCGGTTCAATGTGGCGGAGTTCTTCCTGCCCATGGCCGTGATCATCCTCGTGCTGAGCATGATCCGGGTGGGAGCGCTGCAGAGCATCGCGCTGCTGCTGTGGCTCGTGGTGATCGTGCTCATCGTGCTGGACTCGATCGTCACCGGGTTCCGCCTGAAGAAGCGGCTCGCCGAGCGCTTCCCCGACCAGAACCGGCGGGGCGCGGTGGCCTACGCGCTCATGCGCTCCCTCCAGATGCGTCGGCTCCGGCTGCCCAAGCCGCAGGTCAAGCGCGGAGAGCGGCCCTGAGCACTGCGTCTTTCTCCGGGGGTGCGGCGAAGGCCTGGCTGGACAAGCTGGGTGGGCTGCGTGACGTGGTGCGGCAGGAGCTGGTGGCCCGGCAGCTCGACGAACAGATCGCCGGGCGGTACCCGGTCGGGCAGCGGCTGCGGGTGCTCGACGTGGGCATGGGCCAGGGCACACAGGCGCTGCGGCTGGCCCGGCTCGGTCACCAGGTGACCGGCCTCGAACAGGACGCGACGATGATCGCCACGGCCCGCGAGGCCCTGTCCGGGGAGCCCGAGGGCATCCGCGAGCGGATGCGGATCATCGAGGGCGACGGCCGGGACACCGGCGTGCACTTCCTGCCCGGCAGCTTCGACGTGGTGCTGTGCCACGGCGTGCTGATGTACGTCGAGGAGCCGGACCCGCTGCTGGCGGGCCTCGCGCGCGTGCTGGCCCCGGGCGGGCTCCTCTCCCTGCTCGTCCGCAACGCCGACGCGCTGGCCATGCGGCCGGGCCTGTCCGGCGACTGGGCGGGCACCCTGGCCGCCTTCGACACCGTCGCCTACCGCAACCGCCTCGGCCTGGGCGTCCGCGCGGACCGCCGGGAGACCCTGACCGCGACCCTCGCCGGCATCGGCGCGCCCTTGCAGGCCTGGTACGGGGTCCGGGTGTTCACGGACACGGCCGCCGACGGCGCGGAGATCCCGGACGACGTGGAGACGCTGCTGGCCGCGGAGGAGCGGGCGGGGCGGACGGATCCGTACCGGGGTGTGGCGGCGCTGCTGCATCTGTGCGGAGTGCGGGGCTGAGACGGCGCAGGGGTACGGACCGGGTCCATGCCCCTGCTCCCCTCGTTCGGGTGAGCAGCACAAGCCGGACATTCACCCCGCGGAGAGACTCGGGGCATGGCTGCTTCCCGCGCGCGTGCCCTTCGGTGGGGTGTCCCCGTGTCCGTTCGGTGGGGTGTCCCCGTGTCCGTGTTCGCGTGTGCCGCCGCCCTGCTCGCCGGATGCTCGGCCCTCTCCGATTCCGGCTCCGGCTCCGGCTCCGGGGAGAAGGAGACCGCGTCCCGGCAGGCCGCTGAGCCGGCGGCCGTCGCCCAGGCGGACGATCTGCAGACCGCCTACCAGCGGGTGATCAAGAGCGTCCTGCCGTCGGTCGTGCAGATCCAGACCGGCAGCGGGCTGGGGTCGGGAGTCGTGTACGACGCGAAGGGGCACATCGTCACCAACGCGCACGTCGTCGGGGACGAGAGGACCTTCCGGGTCACGACCGCCAACAGTGAGGACCCGCTCGCCGCGACCCTCGTCTACTCGTACCCGGAGCAGGATCTGGCCGTCGTCAGGCTGGACCAGGTACCGGACGGGCTGAAGCCGGCGGCCTTCGGGGACTCCGCCAAGGTCGAGGTCGGGCAGATCGTGCTCGCCATGGGCTCACCGCTGGGGCTGTCGTCGAGCGTGACGCAGGGCATCGTCTCGGCGACCGGACGGACCGTCAGCGAGGCCCGTACCGGCGGGGGTACGGGCGCGACGATCGCCAACATGGTGCAGACGTCCGCGGCCATCAACCCGGGCAACAGCGGGGGCGCGCTGGTCAACCTCGACGGGCGGGTCATCGGTATCCCGACGCTCGCCGCGACCGACCCCGGGCTCGGGGACAGCGCGGCGCCGGGCATCGGGTTCGCGATCCCCGCGTCGATGGTGCGGACGGTCGCCGGCCAGATCGTCGAGGACGGCCGGGTCACCGACTCCGGCCGGGCCGCGCTCGGCATCACCGGGCGGACCGTCGTCGACGCCGAGTTCCAGCCGGCCGGGGTCGCCGTCGTCGAGGTGCGCAGCGGGGGTGCGGCCGACAAGGCCGGGATCCGGACCGGGGACGTCATCACCGGGCTGGGCGACACCGACATCACCACGATCACCTCCCTGGCGGAGGCGCTGGCCGAGGACCGCCCCGGGGAACGGACGACGGTGACGTTCACGCGCGAGGGCAGGGAGAGGACGGTGGAGGTGACGCTGGACGAGCAGTAGGCGCCGGCGTCCGGGGCGGCCGTCATACGGCCCCCCGGACCCGGTGTGCCTCTACTCGACTACGCCTGCTCCTACTACTACGACTACGACTCCTCGGCGTGCAGGTTCATCGGGCCGTAGATCTCGGTGGAGTCCTCGAACAGCCGCACCTGGTCCGCGCCGCCTTCGAGCAGGGCCTTCCAGTGCTCCCCGATCCAGGACTCGGCGTCCCCCTGCGTGGTGAACTCCTCGGGCTGCACCGCGGGCTGGACCTCCGTCCCGTCGGCCTTCTCGAAACGCCACGTCCATGCCGCCATGTACGCCTCCAACGTGTCGGCACCTGCAGAGCAGAAGCCGGATCATGGTCCGGCTCCAGCTCAGAGCCTATGCGCTCCGCGGGGTGCGGCGTCAGAAGACGGGGGGCGTCGATCAGGGAGGTACCGAGCGCGCGGGTTGTGACGTGACCGGCGAAAATCGGTGCGTGGAAGTGACTCTGCTCGGTACCGGTGCCCCCGCGGGACTCCCCCGCCCCGACTGTCCCTGTGCTGTGTGTGCGACCTCGCTCGGGGAGAACGCGCGGGCGGCGACCGCGTTGCTCGTGGACCAGGCGCTGCTGCTCGACCTCACGCCCGGTGCGGCCTTCGCCGCCGCCCGGTCCGGCCATTCGCTGGGCGGAGTACGGCAGGTGCTGCTGTCGCATCCGCACGACGGGCCCCCGGTGGAGGTGCCGGCCGGGCTGCCGCAGCCCGGCCGGGTGCCGGACGGGCGGGAGTTGGCGCTGCTGACGGGGCATCGGGTGCGGGCGGTGGCGATGGACGCGCCGGGGACGGGGTACGCGATCACCAGCCCGGACGGGCAGCGGCTGCTGTACCTGCCGCCGGGGGGCGCGCCGGCCGGCCTGGAGGACGGTACGGAGCCCGCCGATCGCTACGACATGGTCCTCGCGGATGTCGTGGGCCGGCCGGACGCGCTGGCGAAGCTGCGGGCGGTGGGTGCGGTGGGGCCGACGACGGACGTCATCGCCGTTCATCTGGACCACGACGTGCCGCCCGGCGCGGAGTTGCGACGACGGCTCGCGGCGGCGGGGGCCCGCGCGGTGCCGGACGGGACGACCCTGACGGTGGGGGTGTACGAGGACGTGCCGGACGTGCCACGGCGGACGTTGGTGCTGGGCGGGGCGAGGTCGGGGAAGTCGGTGGAGGCGGAGCGGCGGCTGGAGTCCTTCCCCGACGTGCTGTACGTCGCGACGGGCGGCTCGCGGGGCGGGGACACCGAGTGGGCGGCGCGGGTGGCCACGCATCGCGAACGGCGGCCGGGGTCGTGGCGGACGGCGGAGACCTGCGACCTGGTGCCGCTGCTGACGGTGGACGGCCCCCCACTGCTCATCGACTGTCTCTCCCTGTGGCTGACGGACGCGATGGACTCCGTCGGGGCGTGGGACGACGCGGTGTGGGCGGACGGGGGTGAGCGGGCGCTGCGCTCGCGGGTCACGGAACTGACGACTGCCCTGCGGGCGGCTCGGCGAACGGTCGTCCTGGTGTCCAACGAGGTGGGGTCCGGCATCGTGCCCGCCACGGCGTCGGGGCGGCGGTACCGGGACGAGTTGGGGCGGTTGAACACGGCGGTCGCGGGTGAGTGCGAGGAGGTTGTGCTGGTGGTGGCGGGGCAGGCGGTGGTGCTGCGGGGGTGAGAGTGGGTGGGTTGCGGGTGAGGTTGGACGAGGTGAGCGTGGGTGTCTGGTTGCCCGGGGTCGGTGCCGGGGGGTGGGTCGCGCAGCCCGGCGCTGACGGGGCGCCGCCTGCGCCCACCCGTGCCGCCCCAGGCGGCACGCATGCCCGCAGCTGGGCGGGGGCCGGGGGGCGTGTGAGCCTGCGGCTCGGGGACGGCCGCTGACCGCGGCTGGGCGGGGGCCAGGGGGCGTGTGAGCCTGCGGCTCGGGGACGGCCGCTGACCGCGGCTGGGCGGGGTGGTGGCGCGTCACTTTCGGCGCCGGCTGGCGACTCCGGCATGTCCGGCGCCCTTGTGGGGGGGGAGGTATATCCAGCCCGTCCGGCGTTTGAGGACGAGGCCCGTTCAGGGCCGATGCGGGGGTCTGGGGGCGGAGCCCCCAGAAGGACGGTCACTTCCTGGCCGAGCGAGTCGGGTGGGTGGGTGGGCAAAGGGTCGGAGGAGGGCGCTGTTTCAGGGGCTGCGCGCGACGATCCGGTACGTGTTCGAGAAGCGGGTGTGGCGGAGGAGGGGGGACAGGGTGTGGTCCAGGGCCTGCGTTGCCGTCAGCAACGGGGTTGCCGCTCGGAGGAGGGGCTTGTGGGCTGGGGGGACGGCTCGGGTCAGGGACAGGGAGAGGGCTGCTGACAGGTCGTAGGGGATGTGCGGCCTTCGGCGGTCTGTCGTGAGGATGGTGCAGCCCTGCCTCTCCAGCTCCGTGCGGAGGTTGGGCAGGGGGATCAGGTGGAGGTGGCGGGGTTGGTTGTGGGGGAGCCACCACTTGCCGAGGAGGGGGGCGAACGCGCTCTGGGGGTCGGGGACTTCCAGGAGCAGGTGGCCGCCGGGACGCAGGACGGTGAGGGCGGCGCGGAGTTCCGCGCGGGGGTCGGGGGTGTGCTCCAGGTGGTGGAGGATGCTGACGACGTCGTAGCGGGCGCGCAGCCGGGCGGTGATGCCGGGCGTGGTGAGGTGGCCGATGTGGGCCTCCTCGACGCGGCCCGCCACCCGCGCCCGTTCCACCCTCGACGTGGGGTCCAGCCCGTCGAACGCCGTGTACGTGAACACCTCCTTCGCCGCCTCCGGGAACAGCGCGTGGCCCGTGCCCACGTCCAGCCAGCTCTCCGGCTCGGGGAAGGGCAGCATGACCCGGGCGGTGGCCCGTAGGCGACGCCGGCTGGTGCGGGTCGCGAGGACGCGGTCCGTGAGGCCCGTCGCGAAGTACTCGCCGGGGTCCCGGCGGTAGAGGGCGAGCCCCTCCGGAGTCAGCCGCGGGTTCTGGAAGACGTGCGCGCAGTCCCCGCACTCGTCCACCACGAACGTCCCCGGCCTGTGGTGCAGCAGGTCCGGAGCGCGCAGTCGGGTGCGCAGACGTCTGGAGCCGCACCAGGGGCAGTCGTCGCGGCGCGGCTCGTGGATGGGCCTGGGGGGCATGAGCGGCTCCGGTGGGAGGCGTCGAACGTGCGGCAATTCGTAGTAAAACGGAACGTATGGGATCGCGATCTTGGGTGCAAAGACGTCGTGGGGGTGTGGTGGCGATGTGGCGCGGAACCGTTCGATCGGTGGCGGTACTGTTCGGCGAATGAGCTCGCTTAATCTCGACGACTTCACCGATCTGATCGAGCGCCCCGACGGCGGGGTGCGCCGCGACGCGGAGGCGCGCCGGGAACGTCAGATCGTGCCGCCCGGATCGCTGGGGCGCCTCGACGACCTGGGTGAGTGGCTGGCGGCGGCGCAGGGTGCGGTGCCCGTGCGGCCGATCAGGCAGCCGCGGGTGGTGCTGTTCGCCGGCGACCACGGCATCGCCGAGCTCGGTGTCTCGGCGCGGCCCGCGGGCACCGCCGCGGAGCTGGTGCGGGAGGTCCTGGAGGGCGGCCGTCCGGGAGCCGTGCTGGCCCGTCGGCTCGGGGTGTCGCTGCGGGTCGTGGACATGGCGCTGGACTGCGCGCCGGACGCGTTCCCCGAGGACGTCGTACGGCACCGGGTGCGGCGCGGCAGCGGCCGTATCGACATCGAGGACGCGCTCACCCCGGAGGAGGCCGAGGCCGCCTTCCGGGCCGGGGTGGCCGTCGCCGACGAGGAGGCCGACTCCGGTACGGATCTGGTCGTGCTCGGCGATGTGAGCGTGGGCGGCACGACGGCGGCGGGCGTGCTGGTCGCCGCGCTGTGCGGGACGGACGCGTCCGTGGTGACCGGGCGGGGCGGCGAGGCGATCGACGACCTGGCGTGGATGCGCAAGTGCGCCGCGATCCGGGACGCGTTGCGCCGGGCACGGCCGGTGCTCGGGGACCAGTTGCAGCTGCTGGCGACGGTGGGCGGCGCCGACCTCGCCGCGATGACGGGCTTTCTGCTGCAGTGCGCCGTACGCAAGGTGCCCGTCGTCCTGGACGGCGTCGTGGCGGCGGCCTGCGCGCTCGTCGGGCAGCGGATCGCCTTCCGGGCGCCGGACTGGTGGCTGGCCGGGCAGCGCAGCGGCGAGCCCGGGCAGGCCAAGGCGCTGGACCGGATGGCGCTGGAGCCGCTGCTGGACCAGGGCGTGACCGTGGGCGAGGGCGCCGGGGCCCTGCTGGCACTTCCGCTGGTGCAGGCCGCGGCGGCGCTCGCGGCGGAACTGCCCGAGAAGCCCGAGGAGTCGTCCGAGAAGGAGTCGGAGGCATCCGAGGCATCCGGGGAGTCCGGCGTGTTCGAGGCGTCCGGGACGGAGCCCGCAGAGGAGTAGGAGCGGGCCGGGCGGCCGGCGAAGGCGGCACGAGCAAGGGGGACGGCGGCACAAGCAAGGGGGACAAAAGAGCAGTTTGTCTGAATTGCACCCATATGATCATCCGTCATGGGAGATGTCCGGGTCGCTTCCCGTCGGGCCGCCGCCTTCGCCGTCTGGTATCTGCGGGTCGTCGCCTTCGTCAACTTCCTCAGTGCCGTGTGGGTCTCCCTGGGACAGGACGTGCGACGGCACAACCAGGCGGACTGCTTCACGCCCTACCTGCTGACGGCCGGGTTCGCCTCCGGTGTCTTCACCGCGTTCCTGGCCGTCACCATGCGGCGGCGCAAGCGGGCCGCGTGGATCCTCAACCTCGGGCTGAGCGGGGCCTTCCTGACGCTGTTCGCCCTGGCCATGGCGTTCCCCGAGATCCGGCGGTACCCGCAGAACTGGGTCTCCCTCGCCCTCACCACCGCCTTCGTCGCCGCGCTGCTCGTCGGGCGGAGGGAGTTCTACGCCAAGGGCGACCGGGCCAACCCGAAACTCGCCGCGGCCGTCGGCGCCGGCGGGCTGCTCGGCGCCTCCCTGCTGGCCGCGCTGCTGGTGACCGTCACCGACCGCGCGCCCGGCCCCTCCCCGTTCCTCGAACGCTGGCGCTACGGCACGCTGCGGCTGGTCTCCGTCGCCGCCGACGAGTACCGGGTCCCCGGGATCGCCCCTCCCACCTGGGTCGACGTCGCCGTCAACGTCCTCAGCACGGTGCTCCTCCTCGCCGTCCTGTACGCCGCCTTCCGCTCCCGCCGGGCCGTCGACCCGCTCACCGCCGACGACGAGAAGCGGCTGCGGGAGTTGCTCGACCGGCACGGTGAGCGGGACTCGCTGGGGTACTTCGCGCTGCGCCGGGAGAAGAGCGTGCGGTGGTCGCCGACCGGGAAGGCCGCCGTCACGTACCGGGTCGTCGGCGGGGTGTCGCTGGCGTCCGGGGACCCGCTCGGGGATCCGGAGGCCTGGCCGGGGGCGATCGAGCCACGGCTCGCCGAGGCACGCTCGCACGGATGGATCCCGGCGGTGGTGGGCGCGAGCGAGGAGGCCGGGACCGTCTACGCCCGGCACGGGCTGGACGCCCTCGAACTCGGCGACGAGGCGATCGTCGAGGTCGCCGAGTTCACGCTGGAGGGCCGGGCCATGCGGACCGTGCGCCAGGCCCACAACCGGGTGCGGCGGGCCGGGTACGCCGTACGGGTCCGGCGGCACGAGGACATCCCGGCCGACGAGATGGCGTACCTCGTACGGCGCGCCGACGACTGGCGGGACGGGGCCACCGAGCGCGGGTTCAGCATGGCGCTGGGGCGGCTCGGGGACCCGGCGGACGGGCGGTGCGTGATGGTGGAGTGCGCCGACGCCGAGGGACGCCTGCGCGCCCTGCTCTCCTTCGTGCCGTGGGGGCCGCACGGGCTGTCGCTCGATCTGATGCGGCGGGACCGGGACGCCGGCAACGGGCTGATGGAGTTCATGGTCATCGAGCTGCTGCGGCGTGCCCGGGAGATCCAGATCACCCAGGTTTCACTGAACTTCGCCATGTTCCGGTCGGTCTTCGAACGTGGCGCCCGCCTCGGCGCCGGGCCGGTGCTGAGGCTGTGGCGGTCGCTGCTCGGCTTCTTCTCCCGCTGGTGGCAGATCGAGTCGCTGTACCGCGCCAACGCCAAGTACCGGCCCGTCTGGGAGCCCCGCTTCCTGCTCTTCGAGAAGAGCGCCGACCTGCCCCGCATCGGGCTCGCGTCGGCGCGGGCGGAGGGGTTCCTGGAGGCGCCGGGGCTGCCGAGGGCACTGCACCGCACGCGTCTGGAGACCCGCCGATGAACAGGATCGCCCGCTGGGCCCGGACCGAATGGGGGCCGCTGTACGCCGCCGTACGCGAGCCGCTGGTGAGGCGGCGGTGGCGGGCGGTCCCGCTGACGCTCGGGGCGGTGTGCCTGACGGCGGCCATACAGGTCGTGCAGAACCAGTCCTGGGGTTACCAGCTGGTCCAGAACATGGGGGCGGTACGGGCCGACGATCCGTGGTGGCTCGCCCTCCTGCGCACTCCCCTGTCGCTGTACGTGCCGGCCCTCGACCTGCCCGTGTGGGGCGCCCTCGCGCAGATCCTGGTCGTGTTCGGCATCGCGGAGATCTGCCTGGGCCGCGGGCGGACCCTCGCCGTCGCGTACGCCGCCACCCTCGCCGGCACGCTGTACGCGCGCGTGGGCGTCGCCCTGGGTCCCGGCGGCCTCCTGGGCCTGCCCGCCGAGGACGCGCAGGTCGTGGACACCGGCCCGTCGGCGGCGGTGGTCGGCCTCGCCGTGTTCCTCGGGTGGCGCCATCGTGCGTACGCCACCGCCGGGGCGGTGATCCTGGCGATGGTGATCGAGGTCCTGGTGAAGGAGAACCTGGCGGGCAAGGAGCACCTGGCGGCGATCGCGGGGGTGGTGGTGCTGTGCGGGGTGGCGGAGGCGCGTCAGCGGTGGTCGGCGGCACGGGTGAGTTCGGCGTCCGGCTTGCCTCCCAGCCAGTTTCCCAGTGCCCGCCCGGGCCCGGCCCAGCGTCGATCGTGCCGGTAGGCCCTCAGTACGGCCTTCGCGCGGGCTCGGGGCCGCCGGCGGTAGAAGCGGCGGGCCCACCAGGAGCCGGGGCGGGCCAGGCGGACCAAGCCGATCAGGCCGACGAACGGGACGATCACGCTGAAGATCGCCATCCGGGCCTTGCCCTTGCTCAGGACCGCCAGCGCGAACAGGAAGTTGACCGCCACGGTGGAGATGACGGTCCCCCGGTCCTCGAGCTCGTCCTCGCTCAGGTCGTTGACGCCGAACGGCGAGAAGCCCACCAGCATCAGCCCGACCAGGGCAGCCGTCAGGACGACGACCTCCACGCTCTTGCGGCCCGCCTCCGTCCAGTACACGTCGTCGAGGTGCAGGACGAGCGCGAACTCGTCCAGGACCAGCCCCGCCCCGATGCCGAAGACGATCGCGAAGGCGGCCGAGCCGAAGCCGTGCCGGGCACTCGCCACCGCGCCGAAGCCGCCGATGACGGTGAGTACGACGCCGGGGACGACATGGTGGATGTGCAGCCCGCCCGAACTGACGTTGCCGAACGGCCCCTTCCCGGCCCGGATCAGCCGGGTGATGCCGCGGGTGATCACGAAGGTCAGGACGAAGGCCGTGAGGGCGAGCAGCAGCGGGAGCTTGCCCGGCTCGACGATGTTCCGCTGCCACCAATCTCCCATATGCGCATTTTCGTCTCCGCCTCCCGGGGGCGCCCGTCCGACCGGCGGGTAACCTGCGCCGGTGTCCACGACGCCGAACTCTCCCCCGCCCTCCCCTCTCGACGGGCTGCGCTTCGCCTTCGGCACCCTCACCGTGCTCCCGGTCCGGGTGACCCGCTGGGACCGGGAGGCCGCGCGCGGGGGCATGCTCGGCGCCCCGGCGGTCGGGCTGGTCGTCGGCGGCTGCGCGGCGGGGCTCGGGCTGCTGGCGCTGTTCCTGGGCGCGGGGCCGCTGCTCGCCGCCGTCGCCTCCGCCGCCGTACCCGCCGTACTCACCCGGGGGCTGCACCTCGACGGGCTGGCCGACACCGCAGACGGGCTGGGCAGCGGCAAGCCCGCCGAGGATGCGCTGCGGATCATGAAGCAGTCGGACATCGGACCGTTCGGCGTGCTCACGCTGGTCTTCGTCCTGCTCGCCCAAGTGGCCGCGCTCGCCCAGCTGTACGACATCTCCTGGGCGCGGGGCGCGTGCGCGGTCGTCGCCGCGGCGGTCGCGGCCCGGCTGGCGCTCACCCTGGCCGCCCGCACCGGGGTGCCGGCCGCCCGCCCGGACGGGCTCGGGGCGGCGGTCGCCGGGGTGGTCCCGGTGCGGTGGGCGCTGGCGGTGACGGCCGCCGTGACCGCCGCCGCAGCGGCCTGGGGCGCCCTCCTCGGCCCGTCCGACGCCGTCCGTACGGCCGCCGCCGTCCTCCTCGCCCTCGCCGCCGCCGAACTCCTCCTGCGCCACTGCACGCGCCGCCTCGGCGGGATCACCGGCGACGTCTTCGGCGGCCTCGCGGAAACGGCGGCGACGTCAGCGCTGGTGGTGCTGTGCCTGGGCGTTTAGGGGCGGTATGACCCAGCTCCTGGCGTGCGAGGATCGAGGAGTGGCGACGACGCTGCCGACAGGTGAACACTCGCGTGCATGAGCGCCCGCACACGCACGCGTACGCTCGTTCCGGGGTTCGCCGTGCCGGTTCGCCGCGCCGGTGGGGCCGACCCCGGATGCGACCGCGCCCCCAGCCCGGATCTAGGGTCGGCTGTCGGGCCCGGTCGAGCCACGCACATCGGCCACAGCAACTTCACATCGGAAGCGAGATTTCACCACCGTGACTGCTCTCACTCTCAGCACCGCCGCGGCGCCGGGCCTCCGGGCCGACGCGATCGTGATCGGTGTCGCCAAGGGCGCGAAGGGCCCGGTCGCCGCTCCGGGCGCCGAGGCCGTGGACAAGGCCTACGACGGCCGGCTCGCCGGCGTCCTGGACACCCTCGGTGCCACCGGCGCCGAGGGCGAGGTGACGAAGCTGCCCGCCCCGGCCGGCTTCAAGGCACCGCTCGTGCTGGCGGTGGGGCTGGGCGGGGAGCCCGAGAAGGACGCGTCGTACGACGCCGAGGCGCTGCGCAAGGCGGCCGGTGTGGCCGCCCGCACCCTCGCCGGGTCCAAGAAGGCCGCCTTCGCCCTGCCGCTGACGGACGCCGCCGACGTCGGCGCGGTCGCCGAGGGCGTGGTGCTCGGCGCCTACTCCTTCGACACCTACAAGGCCAACGGCAAGGACGCCAAGGCGAAGAACGGCAAGGCGCCGCTCGCCGAGGCCGCCCTCCTCGGCGGCAAGCCGCGCGACGCCGCCCACAAGGCCGCGCTCGCCCGCGCCACCGCCGTCACCGAGGAACTCAACCGCGCCCGTGACCTCGTCAACATGCCGCCGAACGACCTCAACCCCGAGGCCTTCGCCGCCATCGCGCAGACCGCGGCCAAGGAACACGGCATCAAGGTCCAGGTCCTCGACGAGAAGGCCCTGGCCAAGGGCGGCTACGGCGGCATCCTGGGCGTCGGCTCCGGCTCGGCGTCGGCCCCCCGCCTGGTGAAGCTGTCGTACACCTCCTCCAAAGCACAGAAGCACCTCGCCTTCGTCGGCAAGGGCATCACCTACGACTCGGGCGGCATCTCGCTGAAGCCGGCCGGGCACAACGAGACGATGAAGTGCGACATGAGCGGTGCGGCGGCGGTCTTCGCCGCCGTCGTCGCCGCCGCGCGGCTCGGACTCGAGGTCAACGTCACCGGGTGGCTGGCCCTCGCCGAGAACATGCCGTCCGGCTCCGCCACCCGGCCGGGTGACGTGCTGCGCATGTACAGCGGCAAGACGGTGGAGGTCCTCAACACCGACGCCGAGGGGCGGCTGGTCCTCGCCGACGCGCTGTGGGCCGCGTCCGAGGAGAAGCCGGACGCCATCGTGGACGTCGCGACGCTGACCGGCGCGATGATGCTGGCGCTGGGCAACCGGACGTTCGGGGTCATGGCCAACGACGACGCGTTCCGCTCCACGGTGTTCGAGGCCGCCGAGGAGGTGGGTGAGCCTGCCTGGCCGATGCCGCTGCCGGAGCACCTGCGCAAGGGCATGGACTCTCCTGTCGCCGACATCGCGAACATGGGTGAGCGGATGGGCGGCGGGCTCGTCGCCGGGCTCTTCCTGAAGGAGTTCGTGGGCGAGGGGATCACCTGGGCGCACCTGGACATCGCCGGGCCGGCCTTCAACGAGGGGGGTCCCTTCGGGTACACGCCGAAGGGCGGGACCGGTACGGCGGTGCGGACGCTGGTGCGGCTGGCTGAGCTGACCGCCGCGGGTGACCTGGGCTGACGCCCGCTTCTCGGTCGCGCGGGGCGACTGTGCGCCTGATCACTCGGGCCGTTCCGTCTGGTGGCGGGTGCGGACCGTGGGTGGCTGGTCGCGCAGTTCCCCGCGCCCCCAGGCCGGCCGAGTGGGGCGTCTCACACAGTAGCCCCGCGTCTCGTCGCCCTCCCACAAGTGCAAAGATGGGGCTCGGCAGGACAGGGCCCCCACCACAGGGCCGAAGAAAGAGCGGCCGGACACCAGCCGCCGACCGGTCACCGCTGACCGGCGTGGCGCACATGCATGGAGGACGTGACGTGGCGAACGACGCCAGCACCGTTTTCGACCTAGTGATCCTCGGCGGCGGCAGCGGTGGTTACGCCGCGGCCCTGCGCGGGGCTCAGCTGGGCCTCGACGTCGCCCTGATCGAGAAGGACAAGGTCGGCGGCACCTGCCTGCACCGGGGATGCATCCCCACCAAGGCCCTGCTGCACGCGGGCGAGATCGCCGACCAGGCCCGTGAGAGCGAGCAGTTCGGCGTCAGGGCCACCTTCGAGGGCATCGACATCGCCGGGGTCCACAAGTACAAGGACGGCGTGATCTCCGGCCTGTACAAGGGTCTCCAGGGTCTCGTCGCCTCCCGCAAGGTGACGTACATCGCGGGTGAGGGCCGACTGTCCTCCCCGACCTCCGTCGACGTGAACGGGCAGCGCGTCCAGGGGCGCCACGTCCTGCTGGCGACCGGCTCCGTGCCGAAGTCGCTGCCGGGCCTGGAGATCGACGGCAACCGGATCATCTCCTCCGACCACGCCCTCGTCCTGGACCGCGTGCCGAAGTCCGCGATCATCCTCGGCGGCGGTGTCATCGGCGTCGAGTTCGCCTCCGCGTGGAAGTCCTTCGGCTCGGACGTCACGGTCATCGAGGGTCTGAAGCACCTCGTCCCCGTCGAGGACGAGAACAGCTCGAAGCTTCTTGAGCGCGCCTTCCGCAAGCGCGGCATCAAGTTCAACCTCGGCACCTTCTTCTCCAAGGCCGAGTACACCGCCGACGGCGTCAAGGTCACCCTCGCCGACGGCAAGGAGTTCGAGGCCGAGATCCTGCTCGTCGCCGTCGGCCGCGGCCCGGTCTCGCAGGGTCTGGGCTACGAGGAGCAGGGCGTCGCCATGGACCGCGGCTACGTCCTGGTCGACGAGTACATGCGCACCAACGTGCCGACCATCTCGGCCGTCGGTGACCTCGTCCCGACCCTGCAGCTCGCGCACGTCGGCTTCGCCGAGGGCATCCTGGTGGCGGAGCGTCTGGCCGGGCTGAAGACCGTCCCGATCGACTACGACGGTGTCCCGCGGGTGACGTACTGCCACCCCGAGGTCGCCTCCGTGGGCATCACCGAGGCCAAGGCCAAGGAGATCTACGGCGCGGACAAGGTCGTCGCTCTGAAGTACAACCTGGCGGGCAACGGCAAGAGCAAGATCCTGAACACCTCCGGCGAGATCAAGCTCGTCCAGGTCAAGGACGGTGCCGTGGTCGGCGTCCACATGGTCGGCGACCGCATGGGCGAGCAGGTCGGCGAGGCGCAGCTGATCTACAACTGGGAGGCGCTGCCGGCCGAGGTCGCCCAGCTCATCCACGCCCACCCGACGCAGAACGAGGCGCTCGGGGAGGCCCACCTGGCCCTCGCGGGCAAGCCGCTCCACTCGCACGACTGACTGACCCTCGGTCGAAACACGTCGAAGCGACGACACAGACTTCCGCAATTCGTAAGGAGCAACCGAAACCATGGCGGTTTCCGTAACCCTTCCGGCGCTCGGCGAGAGCGTCACCGAGGGCACTGTCACCCGCTGGCTGAAGGCCGAGGGCGAGCGCGTCGAGGCCGACGAGCCGCTGCTGGAGGTGTCGACCGACAAGGTCGACACCGAGATCCCCTCCCCTGCCGCCGGTGTCCTGGCGTCCATCAAGGTCGCCGAGGACGAGACCGTTGAGGTCGGCGCCGAGCTGGCCGTCATCGACGACGGCACCGGTGCCCCGGCCGCCGCTCCGGCTCCGGCCGCCGAGCAGGTCGCCCCGCCGGCTCCCGAGCCGGCCCCGGCCGCGCAGCCGTCCACCGAGCAGGCCGCCCCCGCTCCGGCCCCGACCGCCGAGGCCGCCGCCGGCGGCGGCTCCGCCGAGGGCACGGACGTCGTCCTGCCCGCGCTCGGCGAGTCCGTCACCGAGGGCACCGTCACCCGCTGGCTGAAGTCGGTCGGCGACACCGTCGAGGCCGACGAGCCGCTGCTCGAGGTCTCCACGGACAAGGTCGACACCGAGATCCCGGCGCCCACCTCCGGTGTGCTGCTCGAGATCACGGTCGGCGAGGACGAGACCGCCGAGGTCGGCGCCAAGCTGGCCGTCATCGGCGCACCGGGTGCGGCTCCGGCCGCTGCCCCGGCCCCCGCCGCTCCGGCGCCCGCCGCCGCTGCCCCGGCCCCGGCTGCCCCGGCCCCGGCTGCCCCGGCGCCCGCTCCGGCCGCCCCGGCCGCGCCCGCCGCCCCGGCTCCGGCCCCGGCCGCTCCGGCCGCCCCGGCCGCCGCCGCTCCGGCCCCGGCCCAGCCCGCGGCTCCGGCTCCCGCCCCGGCCGCTCCGGCCCCGGTCGCCCCGGCTCCGGCCGCTCCGGCGCCCGCCGCCGCGCAGCCCACCGACGAGGGCGCCTACGTCACCCCGCTGGTGCGCAAGCTCGCCGCCGAGAACGGCGTCGACCTGGCCACCGTCAAGGGCACCGGCGTCGGCGGCCGTATCCGCAAGCAGGACGTCGTCGCCGCCGCCGAGGCCGCGAAGGCCGCCGCCGCCGCTCCGGCTCCGGCCGCCGCAGCTCCGGCCGCCGCGAAGAAGGCCCCGGCGCTGGAGGTCTCCCCCCTCCGTGGCCAGACCGTCAAGATGCCGCGCATCCGCAAGGTCATCGGCGACAACATGGTCAAGGCGCTGCACGAGCAGGCCCAGCTGTCCTCGGTCGTCGAGGTCGACGTGACCCGCCTGATGCGTCTGCGCGCCCAGGCCAAGGACTCGTTCGCGGCCCGCGAGGGCGTCAAGCTCTCCCCGATGCCGTTCTTCGTCAAGGCCGCGGCCCAGGCGCTGAAGGCCCACCCGGTCATCAACGCCAAGATCAACGAGGCCGAGGGCACGATCACCTACTTCGACTCCGAGAACATCGGTATCGCGGTGGACTCGGAGAAGGGCCTGATGACCCCGGTCATCAAGGGCGCCGGCGACCTGAACATCGCCGGTATCGCCAAGGCCACGGCCGACCTGGCGGGCAAGGTCCGCGCCAACAAGATCACCCCGGACGAGCTGTCCGGCGCGACCTTCACCATCTCCAACACCGGTTCGCGCGGCGCGCTCTTCGACACGATCATCGTGCCGCCGGGCCAGGTCGCGATCCTCGGCATCGGTGCCACGGTCAAGCGTCCGGCCGTCATCGAGACGGAGGAGGGCACGGTCATCGGCGTCCGCGACATGACGTACCTGACCCTGTCCTACGACCACCGTCTGGTGGACGGCGCCGACGCGGCCCGTTACCTGACCGCGGTCAAGGCGATCCTGGAGGCGGGCGAGTTCGAGGTCGAGCTCGGTCTGTAAGTCTCTCGGTACGTACCGTACGGTGCCCCCGTTCGGAGCCCTCGGGCCTCCGGGCGGGGGCTTCGTACGTTTCGGGGTCGTGTAAGTCTCGTCTCACCTGCGGGAAAGCGCCCCCGCGCGCCTCTGCGGGAGGTGCCGTCGGCCTTATTGTCTAAACGTCGAACGCCCTAGGGGCCGATGGGCGGCCCCTCCCTAAGGAGCCCTCATGACCGCGCCCGTCGTCCACTCGCTGCGCGAGCAGATCCGCGAGCACATCGTGGAGGGGATCGTCAGCGGGCGCTGGAAGCCGGGTGAGCGGATCGTGGAGCGGCGGATCGCCACCGAGCTGGAGGTCAGCCAGACCCCGGTCCGGGAGGCGCTGCGCGAGCTGGAGTCGCTGCGGCTGATCGAGTCCGCGCCGAACAAGGGCGTACGGGTGCGGAACCTGACCGCGGCCGACCTGGAGGAGAGCTACCCGGTCCGGGCCGGTCTGGAAGCGATCGCCGCGGAGCTGGCGGCGCAGAAGCTGGCGGAGGACTGCTCGGCGCTGGAGCCGCACGTGACCGCCCTGTACGAGGCGGACCGCAAGGCGGACGGCACGGGCCAGGTGCGGCACACGGTGGGCTTCCACCGCGAGCTGGTCCGCGCGGCCGGCAACTCCGTCCTGCTGCACACCTGGGAGGGCCTGGGCATCGAGGTGTTCACGGCCCTGTCGATCCGCTGGCTGGGGACGGTGCAGCAGTCGTACGCGGAGGAGCACCAGGCGCTGGTCGAGGCGTTCAAGCGGCGGGATCCGGACATCGGCCGCCTCGTCAAGGAGCATGTGCTGGGCTGCGCTCCCCGCGCGGCCGGCGCCGCCTGACCGGCTTCGCCGGGCCGTGCGGCTGCTTCCCTGGCGTAAGGCTGCTTCCCTGGCCGTAGGGCCGTCCGGGGCATCTGCGCAGGACGTGGCACCTGGAGCCGCTCATACTGAAGGGAGCCGTGTGTTCTCCGGGGCGCCTCTGTCGACCCCCGTCGGCCCTTGGTGGAGGCCGCGTGATCTGGCCAGTGCTCTCCTCGTCCGTACTCTCCCGGCCCGTGCTGGCCGGGACGCTCCGCTCCGCCGCGGGGTTGCTGCGGCCCCCCGGACCTCGGCTCTGGCGGACCGAGGGCGGTGTGCAGGTTCAGGTGCGGTGGCTGGGAGGGCCGGGGACGGCCGGCGCGGCACGCCGGGTCGAGTCGGCGCTGCGCGAGCTGCCGGGGGTGCGTCGCGCCGAGGTGAACGGCACGCTGGGCTGCGTGTACGTCGGCTGCGAGCCGGAGGAGACCGACCTGGAGCGCGTCGCCGCCCTGGTCGCCGAGGCGGACGTGAACGCCGCCGCTTCGCAGAAGGGCCGCGACAGCGAGGGCGAGCCGGGTGCCGGGGCGCGGCGGGTGCGGCGCCCGGTGGGCTTCCCCGGGGCGGCGGGGCCGCTGATCGACGGGGCCGTCCAGATCGGTGCGGGGATGGCGGCGGTCGGCGCGGCGTCGGTGGGCAACCTGCTGCGGCTGCGCGGTCTGCCACCGGTGGTGCTCTCGGTGATCCAGCTCGCCGAGGCGACGCCCCGGCTGCGTGAGGGGGTCGCCCGACGGATCGGTGAGGGGGCAGCCGAGCGGAGTTGGGCCGCGGCGAACCTTGTGCTGAACACGCTGACGCTCCGGCCGGTCGGTGCCGCGGTGGGTGTCGTCCTGGCCGGGGCCCGGTACGCGGAGGCGCAGGCCCGCCGCAGGGCGTGGGAGGAGTGGGCGCGCAGGCTGGCCGCGCACGAGGGGACGTACCGCCATGACGCGGTGCCGTCCCACGAGCGGCCGGTCCCGCTGCCGCCGGGGCCGGCCGAGCGGTACGCCAACGTGGCGGTTCCGGCGTCCCTAGCGGCGTACGGGCTCACCGCCCTCGGCACGCTCAGCCATGACCGGGGGCTGGCGCTGCTGGCCGCCGGGACACCGAGGGGGCCCCGGTTCGGCAAGGAGGCGTTCGCGTCCTCGGTGGCACGGGCGGCGTCCGAGCGGGGAGCGCTGGTGTTGCGGCCGGAGGCGCTGCGCCGTCTCGACCGGATCGACACCGTCGTCCTCGACGCGCGGGTGCTGGCCACCGGCGGCTGGACGGTCGAGAACGTGGTGCGGCTGGCGCCGTCCGGGGAACGGCCGGGCGAGGCGGAGGACGGCGCGGAGGACGGCCCGGGCGACGACGAGATCCACGCGCGGATCCATGAGCTGATCGAGCCGGGCCGGACGTCGCGGTGGCGGCCCGGGCGTGGCCGCGGTCCGGTGCCGCCGCCGCGGCGGGCGGGCTGGGAACTGCGGCCGTTCCCCGGCGCGGACCTTGCCCCCGGGGTGTCCGAGGAGACGGCCGCGCGGGCGGCGCGGTGGGCCGAGGAGGGGGCGCAGGTCCTGCTCGTCCTGCGGGAGGGAACGCCGGTCGCCGTGGCCGGTGTGGCCCCCCAACTGCACGCCTTGGCCCACCACTTGGTGCGTGCGGCGGGTGCGTGCGGCCAGGTGCGGCTGGTGGGCGGGCCGCCCGGGCTGCACCACAGGTTCGGCCTTCCCCCGGCGCTGCCGACCGGGCACCGCCGTACGGCCGCGCTGGTCCGCTCCCTCCAGGCGCAGGGCCGCGGTGTCGCGGTGGTCTCGGCACGGACCCGGCGTGCCCTGACCCGTGCGGATCTGGGCCTCGGCGTGATCACCGGTCCGCGCCATGTCCCGTGGGACGCCCATGTCGCCGCCCCGCCCGATGTCGTCCATCTGCTGCTGACCGCCCTGCCGGAGGCCCGGCGGGTCGACGTGCTCTGCAACCGTCTGGAGGGCGCCGGCGCGCTCACGGGCGCGGCTCTCGCTCTCCTCGTCCCTCGGCGGGCCTGGGCGCGGGTGCGCCTGGTGACGGACGGGGTGACGGTCACGGCGATGACGACGGGCTTCTGGGCGGGCCGGCGGCTGCGCGGCCGCCCGGCGCCGGCGGTCACCGAGCGTACGCCCTGGCACTCCATGACGGTACGTCAGGTGATGACCCGTCTGGGGACCTCCTCCCGTGGGCTGGACGAGGCCGAGGCCGCCCGGCGCCGGCCGTCCGGGGGCCGGGACCGGCGCGCCGGTGCCGTCACCCTCGTCGGCAGGGTCGCGGAGGAGTTGGCCAATCCCCTCACCCCCGTCCTGGCCATCGGCGGCGGCATCTCGGCGGCGCTGGGTTCCGTGGTGGACGCGGTGCTCATCGGCGGGGTGCTGGGGGTGGACGCGCTGGTGGGCGGGGTGCAGCAGCAGAAGGCCGACCATGCGGCGCGGCGTCTGGTCGAGGCGACCTCGGTGCGGGTGCGGGTGCGTCGCGCGGACCGGGCCGAGGCGGTCGAGACGGCCGCCGAGCAGCTGGTCCCCGGCGATGTGGTCGAGTTTCAGGCCGGTGACGCGGTGCCGGCCGACTGCCGGGTGGTGCAGGCGTCGGCTCTGGAGGCCGACGAGTCCAGCCTGACGGGCGAGTCGCTGCCGGTCGTGAAGACGGCCGCGCCCACCGCGGCCCGGGCCGTGGCGGACCGGACCTCGATGCTCTATCAGGGGACGACGGTGGCGGCCGGCCACGCGCTCGCCGTGGTCGTCGCCACCGGCTCGGCCACCGAGGCGGGCAGCGCGGCGGAGTCGGGCCCCGAGGACGGGCCGCCGGAGAGCGGTGTGGAACGGCGGCTGAAGGCGCTGGGCCGGTGGTTCCTGCCGCTGTCCGTCGCCGCGGGAGTCGCCCTCTTCGCCTTCGACCTGCTGCGCAGGCGGCCCCTGGGCGCCGCCCTGGGGTCCGCGGTCAGTCTGTGCGTCGCCGCGGTGCCCGAGGGGCTGCCCTTCGTCGCCACGGTCGCGGAGCTGGCCGCGGCCCGCCGGCTGTCCCGCCGCGACACCCTGGTCCGCAGCGCCTCCACCATCGAGGCGCTGGGGCGTACCGACGTGCTGTGCTTCGACAAGACCGGCACGCTCACCGAGGGCAGGATCAGCCTCCAGCAGGTGTCCGACGGGCTGGAGCAGCGTCCGCCCGACCGGCTCACCCCGGCGCTGCGCCGGGTCCTCGGCACGGCCGCCCTGGCGGGTCCGGTGGGATCGGGGGCGGAGCTCGCCCACCCCACCGACCGTGCCATCGCCGCCGGGGCCCAGCTGCTCGGGGCCGCTCCCGCCCGGGCCGCCGGGTTCGCCTCGGACACCTGGGACCGGGTGGCGGAGCTGCCGTTCGAGCCCGGGCGGGGCTATCACGCCGTGCTGGGCCGTTCCGGCACCCGGGCGCGGATCGTCGTCAAGGGGGCGCCCGAGGTCGTCCTGGCCCGCTGCGACCGGATCCGCCGGAACGGCGGGAGCGAGCCCCTCGACGACCGGCGCCGGGAGGAGTTCGAGGCGGAGGTCGGGCGGCTGGCCCGGCAGGGCCTGCGGGTCCTCGCGGTCGCCGAGGACGTCCTGCCGCCGGGTGCGCCGCAGGACGACACCGCGCTCGCCGGGCTCGCGGACGTCAGCGACGAGGGTCTCGACGGGCTGTGTCTACTGGGCCTGCTGGGCCTCGCGGACCCGGTGCGGGCGACCGCGGCCGAGAGTGTGCGCCGGCTGTCCAAGGCCGGGGTGCGCATCGTCATGGTCACCGGGGACCATCCGAGCACGGCCGCCGCGATCGCCAGGGAGCTGCGGCCCGAGGAGGAGCCGCGGCTGATGACCGGCACGGAGCTGGACGCCCTGGACGACGCCGCGCTCACCCGGACACTGCCGGACATCACGGTGTTCGCCCGGGTCACCCCGGCCCACAAGGTCCGTATCGTGACCGCGCTGCGCTCGGCCGGGCGGACCGTCGCCGTCACGGGTGACGGTGCCAACGACGCGCCCGCCATCCGGATCGCCGACGTCGGCATCGCCCTCGGCTCCCGGGCGACCCCGGCGGCCCGCTCCGCCGCCGACGTGGTGGTCACGGACGATCGCATCGAGACCATCGTGGACGCGATCGTCGAGGGCCGGGCGATGTGGGCCTCGGTGCGCAAGGCGCTGGGCGTCCTGCTCGGCGGCAATGTCGGGGAGATCGTCTTCACCCTGGCGACGAGTCTGCTCACGGGGCGCAGTGCGCTCAACGCGCGCCAGCTGCTCCTGGTCAATCTGCTCACGGACATGCTGCCCGCGATGGCCATCGCCGCCCGGCCTCCGGCCGACCACGCCGACAAGGTGCTGGCGGAGGGGCCCGAGGCCTCGCTCGGGGCGGCCCTCACCCGCCACATCCGGCTGCGGGCCGTCGTCACCACGGCGGCTGCCACCACTGCCTGGGTGGTCGCCCGGGCGACCGGAACCCGGGGGCGCGCCGACACCGTCGCCCTGGTCGCCCTCGTGTCCTCCCAGTTGCTGCAGACGATGGCGGACGCGGGCCGCGATCCGGTGGTCGCCGCGGCCGTGGTGGGGTCCCTGATGGCGCTGGCCGTCGTGGTGACCGTACCGGGACTCAGCCACTTCTTCGGCAGCCGGCCCCTGGGCCCGGTGGGCTGGACGATCGCCCTGGGGTCGGCGGCAGGCTCCGTCGTGCTGCCCGCCGCGGTACGGCGCACCCTTCCGGAAAGGGAAAGTTCACCTGCAGGACATCTTGGTGCCGCCTCCCGGAAGGCCTGAACCCGCACAAAGGAGCAGTCACCGCACGATACGCACGAAAGGCGGCTGAACCGTGCCGCACATCCTGACCCACATCCTGACCCAGGCGGCGATCGCCGTGGTCGAGGCCGCCCTGATCCGCCTCTCCCTCCATCTGTGGAAGGCGCTCACCGCCGGCGGGCGTCCGGCGACCGCCTACGCCTGACCCAACACCGAGCACAGACAGCCCACTTCATTGCCATTTCGTACGATTTGGGCGTTTATCGAGGCTCAGGGTTGGAAGGCGGTGCGGGGAGACCCATTCACTCACGCTCCCCGTACGGGAGGACGCAGATGACTTCCCCGCAATCGCAGCCACAGACCCCGCAAGAACCACCACAGGCCCGGGGAGAGACGACCCAGACCGAAAGGGCCGAGACCGGAACGACCCGGCCCGAGGCGACCCGGACAGCCCCGCCGGTCGCACCGACCGAGCAGCAGGCACCCATGGAGCGGCGCGAGGAGGAGGCACGCGGCCACGAGGGGCCGATGGGCGGCAAGGTCGTGCATCTGCACACCGCGCACCCGCGGGTCTCGATTCCGTACGTGACTCCGGGTGACATGTTCACCGGCGCCCGGGCCGCCACCTCGAAGCTCCCCTCGCCGCGCAAGCTGGCCTACTACGGACTCCTGGGCGGCATGACCGTCGCCGGAGTCCTGGAGTGGCCGGTCGCGGTCGCGGTCGGAGCCGCCACCGAAGTGATCACCCGCGAGCAGGCGTCCCGCAAGCGCGCAGAGCAGGAGGAGCAGCGCCGTCAGGCCGGCGCCGAGCCCCAGGGCCGGACCACGGAACCCGCCAGGCCCAGCCAGACGGCGATGGCCTGACGCGTTCGCAGCGTGTCACGCCGGAGGGGTCCGGACGCCGAACGGCGTTCGGACCCCTCCTCGTTTCGCGACCCGCCCCCTCACACTGGAGCAGGCCCCCGCTCAAACGCTCCCCACCTGCGGAAACCGTGGCGGGCCACGACACCCCGTGCCCCCACCCGAGGCACCGCGTGCCGACTTTCTCGCAATCGAGAGGTTTTGCCCTTCAACCCTTTGATCGATCATCGATCAGGGAGTTACAGTCGCCGACGGGCCGCGCGGCGGAGCCGCACAACGACACCGCACCAGCCCTACGCCCTGTCCTGCCAAAGACCAAGGGCACCCCCGAACCCTTACCGATGAGGGAACCCCCTTCGACTGAGGAAGGCGGCGACATGACCGACCCCAACGCCATCCAGCCGAGCGCGCTCGACCAGCTCCCCGACCGGGACCCGGAGGAGACCGCCGAATGGCAGGCCTCCCTGGACGCGGTCGCCAAGGCGGCCGGGCCGCACCGTGCCGCGTACCTGATGCGGCGCACGCTGGAGCGCGCCGAGGGCAACGGCATCGCGCTGCCCAAGCTGCTCGAGACGGACTACGTCAACACGATCCCCACCGCCGCCGAGCCCGCCGTAGCGGGTGACGAGGCGATGGAGGCCCGGATCACCGCCTGGAACCGCTGGAACGCCGCCGCGATGGTGACCCGGGGCAGCAAACACGGCGTCGGCGGCCACATCGCCACCTTCGCCTCCGCCGCCTGGCTCTACGAGACCGGCTTCAACCACTTCTTCCAGGGCAAGGAGGCCGACGGCTCCGGCGACCAGCTCTACATCCAGGGCCACGCCTCCCCCGGCATCTACGCCCGCGCCTTCCTCGACGGCCGGCTGACCGAGCAGCACCTCGACAACTTCCGCCAGGAGGCCGGCGGCAACGGCCTCCCGTCCTACCCGCACCCCCGCCGCCTGCCCTGGCTGTGGGAGTTCCCGACGGTGTCGATGGGCCTCGGCCCGCTGTCGGCCATCTACCAGGCGCGCTTCAACCGCTACCTCACCAACCGCGGCATCAAGGACGTCTCCGCGTCCCACGTGTGGGCCTTCCTCGGCGACGGCGAGATGGACGAGCCCGAGTCGACGGCCGCGCTCGCGCTGGCCTCCCGCGAGGGCCTGGACAACCTGACCTTCGTCATCAACTGCAACCTGCAGCGCCTCGACGGCCCGGTCCGCGCCAACTTCAAGATCGTGCAGGAGCTGGAGGCCCAGTTCCGCGGCGCCGGCTGGAACGTCATCAAGACACTGTGGGGCTCGGCCTGGGACGAGCTGTTCCAGCTCGACACCACGGGCGCGCTCGTCCGTCGCCTGCGCGAGGTACCCGACGCCCAGGTGCAGACGTACCAGACCCGCGACGCCGCCTACATCCGCCAGGACTTCTTCGGCGCCGACCCCGCGCTCGTCGAGATGGCGAAGCTGCTGAGCGACGACAAGATCCTCGAGTGCTTCCACCTCTCGCGTGGTGGTCACGAGGCGCGCAAGGTGTACGCGGCGTACAAGGCGGCCCTCGACTTCAAGGGCGCGCCGACCGTCATCCTGGCGCAGACCGTCAAGGGCCACACCCTCGGTGCGGGCTTCGCGTCGAAGAACGCCAACCACCAGATGAAGAAGCTGACGGTGGACGAGTTCAAGGCGATGCGTGACCTGCTCGAACTGCCCATCAAGGACAGTGACTTCGTCGACGGGGTCGTCCCCTACGGCCACCCCGGCGCCGACTCCCCCGAGGTGCGCTACCTCCAGGAGCGCCGCGCGGCCCTCGGCGGCCCCGCCCCGGCCCGCCGCGTCCACCCGGTGGCCCCGCTGCCCGCGCCCGCCGAGAAGGCGTTCGCCTCCTTCGACAAGGGCTCGGGCTCGCAGAACGTGGCGACCACGATGGCCTTCGTCCGCCTGATCAAGGACCTCGTCCGCGACAAGGAGACGGGCAAGCGCTGGGTGCCGATCGTGCCGGACGAGGCGCGCACCTTCGGCATGGAGAGCCTCTTCCCGTCCCTCGGGATCTACTCCCCCAAGGGCCAGACGTACGAGCCGGTCGACCGCGACCAGCTGATGTACTACAAGGAGGCCAAGAACGGCCAGATCCTCAACGAGGGGATCACCGAGGCCGGTTCGATGGCCGACTTCATCGCCGCGTCGACCGCGTACTCCACGCACGGCGAAGCGATGATCCCGTTCTACATCTTCTACTCGATGTTCGGCTGGCAGCGCACGGCCGACCAGATGTGGCAGCTCGGCGACCAGCTCGGCCGCGGCTTCCTGGTGGGCGCGACGGCCGGCCGTACGACCCTGACGGGCGAGGGCCTCCAGCACGCCGACGGCCACTCGCCGGTGATCGCGGCGACGAACCCGGCCGCGCTGACGTACGACCCGGCGTTCGCGTACGAGGTCGCGACGATCGTCAAGGACGGTCTGCGCCGCATGTACGGCGAGGCGGCGCCCGATGAGGACCCGAACGTCTTCTACTACCTCACCGTCTACAACGAGCCGCTGCCGCAGCCGGCCAAGCCGTCCGCCCCCGGCATCGACGAAGGCATCGTCAAGGGCCTGTACCGCTTCAACACGGCGGAGTCGGCGGGTGTGGACGTGGCGGCGGCCAACGCGCCCCGCATCCAGCTCCTCGGTTCCGGTACGGCGATCCACTGGGCCCTGGCGGCGCAGAAGCTGCTCGCCGAGGAGTGGGGCGTGGCCGCCGACGTGTGGTCCGCGACCTCCTGGACCGAGCTGCGCCGCGACGCGCTGGAGGCCGACGCGGCCCTGCTGCGCGGCGAGGAGCGCGTCCCGTACGTGCGCCAGGCGCTCCAGGGCGCCGAGGGTCCGGTCCTGGCCGTCTCCGACTACATGCGCCAGGTCCCCGACCAGATCGCGCAGTGGGTCGAGCAGGACTACTCCTCGCTGGGCGCCGACGGCTTCGGCCTCTCGGACACCCGTGAGGCGGCCCGCCGTCACTTCGGCGTCGACGCCGAGTCGATCGTCGTCGCGGCCCTGGCCCAGCTGGCCAGGCGCGGAGAGGTCCAGGCGGCGTCGGTGAAGGAGGCACGCGAGCGGTACGGCCTGTAACCCACCAGGGTTCCGCCCCCGCCGCCCTCACCCTCCCCAGTCCCCAGGGGCCCCGCCCCTCCGCCCCCGCCGGTGGCTCCGCCCCTGGACCCCGGCGGGGCTACGCCCCCGGGGCCCCTGGCGGTGCCCGTGCACCTCACACGGAGCTACCGCCCCCGACCCTCCGCGGGCTCCGCCCCCGGACCCCCGGCGGGACTGCCGCCCCGATCCCGCTTCGGCCCTGAACGGGCCTCGTCCTCAAACGCCGGACGGGCTGAATCACCCCGACCGGCGCTCGATTGCCGACGCCGGACGGGCTGGATCGCCTGAACCGGCACTCGATCACTGACGCCGGACGGGCTGGATCGCCTGGACCGGCGCTCGATCGCTGACGCCGGACGGGTTGGCTTGGGGCTCCTCTTGGCCGACCGAGTCGGGTGGTGGGTGGGCATAGGCCGGGGGTCTGGGGGCGGAGCCCCCAGGGACGGGACGGGTAGGGGCGGCGGGGGCGAAACCCCCCTCCCCCACCGTCCCGGCATCATGGCCCCATGCGTGCTGCCCGGCTGATCAAAATGGTCCTGCTCCTGCAGTCCCGCCCCACCATGACCGCCGCCGAGCTGGCCCAGGAGCTGGAGGTGTCGGAGCGGACGGTCACCCGGGACGCGCAAGCGCTGTCGGAGGCAGGCGTGCCGGTGTACGCCGAGCGCGGCCGGGCCGGCGGATACCGGCTGGTCGGCGGATACCGGACGCGGCTGACCGGCCTGGCCCGCGGTGAGGCCGAGGCCCTGTTCCTGAGCGGAGTACCGGGCGCCCTGCGCGAGATGGGCCTGGAGGACGCGGCCTCGGCGGCCCGGCTGAAGGTGTCCGCCGCCCTGCTGCCCTCCCTCAGCGACGCCCCCCGCACGGCGGCCCAGCGGTTCCATCTGGACGCGCCGGCCTGGTTCCAGGAGCCGAAGGCACCCGAGCTGCTGCCGCTGGTCGCGGAGGCGGTGTGGGACGACCGGCGGGTCCGGGCCCGTTACCGCCGGGGCGAGAGCGAAGCGGAGCGCGAGCTGGAGCCGTACGGGCTCGTGCTCAAGGCGGGCGTCTGGTACCTCTGCGCCCGCGTGGCCACAGCGGGGTCCTTCCGGACGTACCGGATCGACCGGTTCACCGGCGTGGAGCCGCTGGAGGAACATTTCAGCCGGGACGAGGGCTTCGATCTGCCGGGCTACTGGACCGAACAGGCCGAGCGGTTCGCACGCTCGATCCTGCGGGCCGAGGTCGTCGTACGGCTTTCGGAGACGGGCCTGCGGAGGCTGCCGTACGCCGTGGATCCGGTCGCCGCGCGGGACGCGCTGGCGGAGGCCGGGGAGCCCGATGCGGCCGGCTGGGTGACGGTCGTGCTGCGGGTCGAGTCCGAGGACGTGGCGCACACGCAGCTCACCGCGCTGGGGCCGGAGGCCGAGGTGGCCTCCCCGGCGTCACTGCGGCGCCGTTTCGCCGAGGACGCCGAGCGGCTCGCGGCGCTGTACCGGGCATAGGGCCGGGCGCGCGCCTGCCGGGCGTCGCGGGGCGGGCGGGAACCGCCGGACGGGCCAGGAAAAACCCCCGCACTCCAGGTGCGGCCCACCCGTCCAGGCACGATGCTGGGACGCGTGATGGACGAGACGGAGTTCTGGGAGCTGGTCGACGCCACGCGTGAGGCCGCCGAGGGCGACCCGGAGGAACAGGCCGACCTGCTCCTCGACCGGCTCCTGCAGCTGGAGCCGGAGCTGGTCCTGGACTTCGCCCGTCACTTCGAGGCCCGCTACAACCGCGCGTACACCTGGGATCTGTGGGGCGCCGCCTGGGTGCTGCTCGACGGGGCGAGCGACGACGCCTTCGACTTCTTCCGGTGCTGGCTGATCGGGCAGGGCCGGGAGGTCTACGAGGGCGGTGTGCACGACCCGGACTCGCTCGCCGATCTGCTGGACGAGTTCGACGAGGAGATCGACGGCGACGGCGAGGAGCTGGGCTACGCGGCCGACGAGGCCTACGAGCAGCTCACCGGAACCGTCGCCCCGGACCTGGGCATCGCGCCCGCGCCGGCGGAACCCGAGGGCACGCCGATCGACTTCGAGAACGAGCGGGCGCTCGCGGAGCGGTATCCGCGGCTCTGGGAGCGCTTCAAGGAGTGACTGCCGAGTGACTGCTCCAGGCTCGGGTCGGCTCAGGCCGCGGCGCGGCGGCGGGTGGTGTCCGTCGGGATGTACGCCTGCTGCTGCTCGGCCCTCACCGCGTGGTGCAGCGGCGCCTTGTTGGCCTGCTCCAGGGCGGACGCGGTGGTCGCGGCCGGACCCAGGACGACTGCGGCGACGGCGCAGACGACCGTCCAGGGGCTGCGGGCGGCCCTGGTCCAGCCGGCGGCCTTGTCTTCGGTCCGGGTGCTGTTCATGTTCCCCACCTCCGGTCGGCTTGTGTTGTGCATGACCGTAGGAGGCGGGGATGGGAGAAGTCTGAACGCCACCTGAGGCGTTCCTGTGAACGTGCGGCCCTGCAGGCGGGCCGCCGTCCGCCGGATCTCCGGGAGGCGGGCGGTGAGGGCCGCGCCGGGGCAGTCGGTCATGTAGCCGTCGTTGTGGCCGGCGAGGGCGGGGAGGGTGGCGGTGGCGCCGGCGGCGTACCGGCTGTGGCTGTGGCTGGAGGTCAGGCGGACCTCGGCGCGCGGATCGATGTCGGACCGGCCGAGTTTCCAGGCGGTCAGGGCGGCGATCGCGTCGAGCATCGCCCGCGGGACCGGGACGCCGGCGGTGAACGTGCCGAGGGCGGCGATCCCGGCCGTGCGGTGGTTGAAGCCCTGGGTGTGCGCGCCGGTGACGGGGCGGTCGACGCCACCGGCGCGGCCCTCGTAGATGGTGCCGCAGCGGTCGACGAGGAAGTTGTAGCCGATGTCGTCCCAGTCGCGGCTGCCGGTCTGACCCGCGTACAGGTAGCGGATGATGCGGGGCGCGTCGGCGCAGGCGTAGCCGTTGGGCGAGTCGGTGTGGTGGACGAAGACGGCGACGACCTTGTCGTCGTAGCGCGGGGGCGGCTGCGGGCGCCGGGCGCCGGCCAGCCAGGCCGAGCGGGGCACGATGCGCGGACGGGCGGCGGTGTGCGGGGCCGAGGGGCGGTCGCCGGCCGGGGGGAGGGAGCGGGCGCCCAGGGCGTCCGTGGCGACGTGCTCGACGCCGCTCGCGCACAGCGCCAGGGCGATGGCGGCGGCGATCCCGGGCAGGCATCCCAGGACCACCAGGAGCGGGCCCGGCAGACGTGCCGGGCGCCGGCCGCGCACCTCCCGCACCAGGCGGGAGACCTGTCCGACGGGACGCATGGTCCCACTGTCGGCCGGTTCCGGTCCGTCCGCGATGTGTGCTGTGCCACCCGGTGGAACCATCGTCCCGGTCCGCGACGTTTTCCGGGGTAGGGCCTGGCCGGTGGATCAGGTCGCAGGAAAGTGACGGCGCACCTCCCGCGCGAGGTTGTTCGAGCGGGGGGCGCGGGCCGACGGCACGCGGCGGATGGGCGTGCCAGGCCCCGCGTCCGCGGCGCGATCCGCCGGACCGGCCCTGAACGCACGCGTGGCTGGTTCCGTGCGGCAGGCGCGCATGGCCGATGCACAGCTGATCAGCGGGCCCGTCCCGTACGTACTGGAGGATCCGAGAGAAAGGCGGCTGCGTGGACCTGCTCGACATCCTGCTGGTACTGGTGATCCTGGCGTACGCCGGCTCCGGGTACCGGCGCGGACTGGTGGCCGGCTGTGTCTCGCTGGCCGGGTTCGTGGGCGGCGCGGCGGTGGGCGTCTGGATCCTGCCGTGGGTGATGAACCTGGTGACTCCGGGGACGACGTCGGCGACGGTGACCGCGGTGCTGACGGTGATCGTCCCGGCGGCGGTGGGGCACGGGCTGGCGGGGCGGCTCGCGCTGCGGCTGCGCCGGGAGCTGGACCGGGGACCGCTCCGGGTGGCCGACGGGGCCGGCGGTGCGGTGGCGAACGCGGTGGCCGTGCTGATCGTGGCGTGGGTGGCGGCGAGCGTGCTGGGCGCGTCCTCCTCGCCCGCGGTGACCTCGGCGATCCGGGACTCCAGGCTGTTGGGCGCGGTGCAGGACACGATGCCGGACACCACCCCGGCGTGGTTCTCACGGGCCACGTCCGCGCTGACCGAGGCGGGTTTCCCCCAGGTCTTCAACCCGTTCGAGAACGAGTCGACGGCCGAGGTCGCCAAGCCCTCCGGCGACAGCGTCACGGCGTCCGCGACGAACGCGGCCAAGCTGAGCACGGTGAAGATCGAGGGCCTCGCGGGCGACCAGGGCCGCGAGGGCAGCGGGTTCGTGTACGCGCCGGAGCACGTGATGACCAACGCCCATGTGGTGGCGGGCATCGACGAGCCGACCGTGCGGGTCGGGGGTGTGGGGCAGTCGTACGAGGCGCGGGTGGTGCTGTTCGACCCGGCCAAGGACGTGGCCGTGCTGTACGTGCCCGAGTTGCGCGCCCCGGTGCTGCGCTTCAACGACGACGCCTCGCGCGGGGACGCGGCGGTCGTCGCCGGGTATCCGCAGGACGGCGGCCTGGACCTGCAGGCGGCGACGGTCGCGAACCGGCTGGACGCGACCGGCCGGAACATCTACAACGACGCGGCCGTCACCCGCGAGATCTACTCGATCCGCTCCACGGTCCGACCCGGCAACTCCGGCGGCCCGCTGCTGACGACCGACGGCCGTGTCTTCGGCGTCGTCTTCGCCCGCTCCACCTCGGACGCCGAGACGGGCTACGTCCTGACGGCCGCCGAGGTCGCCGACGACGCCGAGCGCGCGGCGACGGCCACGGCGCCGGTGGACACGGGCGAGCTGGTCACCTCGTAGCCGCCGGTCGTAGCCGCCGGAGGGGCTACAGGGACCGGCCCATGAAGACGTCGTCCACGTACTCCCCGCCGAGCAGGAACTCCTCCGGCAGGACGCCCTCCACCACGAACCCCTCGGACTCGTAGAGCTTGCGGGCGGGGGTGTTGTGGCCGAGGACGCGCAGGGTGACACGGCGGGCGCCGCGCCGGCGGGCCTCCTCCAGGGCCGCGCGAATCAGCGTGCGCCCGACGCCCCGGCCACGTGCCTCGTCGGCGACGGCGAGGCCCTGTATCTGCCGGACGTGCGCGTTGCAGGCGAGCGAGGTCGGGAAGCCGAGGCGGACGTAGCCGACGACGCGGTCGCCCAGCTCGGCGACGAGGCAGTCCTCGGGGGCGTGGCGTTCGCTGAAGAAGGGGTCGTAGGGCGGCTGCGGCTCGGGCATGACCGCGTGCAGATGCGACCACGTCAGGCGGTCGATCAGGGCGAGCGCCTCGTCGTCGGCGGGCCGGGCGGTGCGTATGCGGAGGGCGGGGGGCTCGGACATGGGCGTCACCCTACGTCCCGGGCGCCGTGTCCCGACGGGGGTTTTACGGGCCTGGCGGCAGGATGACCGCATGGAACGTACACGAATCGCGGTGGCCGGTTCGTCCGGTCTCATCGGCAGTGCCCTGGTGCGGTCCCTGACCGCGGACGGACACCAGGTGGTGCGCCTGGTGCGCCGGGCGCCCCGGGGCGCCGACGAGGTGCGGTGGGATCCGGAGCGGGGGCGGGTGGACACGGCCGGGCTCGCCGGGTGCGGCGCCGTGGTCAATCTGGCGGGGGCCGGGGTGGGCGACCGGCGCTGGACCGAGGAGTACAAGAGACGGATCCACGACAGCCGGGTGCACGGGACGGCGGCGCTCGCGCAGGCGGTCGCCGAACTCGACGAGCGGCCGCGGGTGTTCGTCAACGGCAGCGCGATCGGCATCTACGGCGAGACGGGCGACCGGGTCGTCGACGAGAGCGCGCCCGCCGGGCACGGTTTCCTGCCGGAGCTGTGCGTGGAGTGGGAGGCGGCCGCGGCTCCCGCCCAGCAGGCGGGCGTACGGACGGTGTTCACCCGGACCGGGCTGGTCGTGGCGCGCGGCGGTGGGGCCTGGGGGCGGTTGTTCCCCCTGTTCACGGCGGGCCTCGGCGGGCGGATGGGCGACGGGCGGCAGTACTGGTCGTACGTCTCGCTGCACGACGAGGTCGCGGCGATCCGGCATCTCATCGACCGCGACGACCTGTCGGGGCCGTTCAACCTGACCGCCCCCGAGCCGCTGACGAACCGTGAGATCACCGCGGCGATGGGGCGGGTGCTGCACCGGCCGACGCTGTTCACGGTGCCGGCGCCGGTGCTGCGGGCGGTGCTGGGCGAGATGGCCGGGGACGTGCTGGGCAGCGCGCGGGTGGTACCGAAGCGGCTGCTGGAGTCGGGGTTCACCTTCGCGTTCCCCGGGATCGAGGATGCGCTCCGAGCAGCCTGACGCCTTGTCAGCACCGCGCCCGAGCCTGTTCATCACCGCATGCGACCGCCGTCATGACGGCACGCGACCGTCTTCATGACGGCGTGCGACCACCTTTGTGACGGCATGCGACCACCTTCATGACAGCATGCGACCGCCGTGCGACCGTGCCCTGTTCATGCGCGACTGTTCCCGACCGATCACAGCCTTACTCTCGATCCGAACTCGGGTATCCCGGACGCCAGTTGGGGGCATCACGTCTCCACCGGCCGCGCAACCTCGAGGCGAGGAGGGGCACGTGCTTGAGCCCGCGTACCAGGCAGACGTCGTCGTGGTGGGAGCCGGGGTCGCCGGCCTCTCCGCGGCCCATCGGCTGTCCAGCGCAGGAGTGACGACGGCGGTCCTGGAGGCCGCCCCCTGCGTGGGTGGCCGCATGGCGACCGAGAAGGTCGACGGTTTCCGGCTCGACCGCATCGGACAGCTGCTGTCCACGGCGTATCCAGAACTGGCGTCGACTCCGGGGCTGGACGCGCTCGTCCTGCGCCCGTTCGCGCCCGGGGTGCTGTTGCACAGCGACGGGCGCCATCACCGCGCGGGCGCGCAAGCGGGCGCGGGGGGCGCGAGGGGCGCACTCCACGCCGTACGCGCCCTTGCGAGCGCCCCCCGGCCGGGGGCGCTGCCCCGAGTGCGCGCGAACGCGGTGGCCGCACCGCCCCGGGTCCGTGCGGGCGCCCCGCTGGGCACCGCCGTGGACCAGGCCCGGCTCGGTGCCGCGCTCACCCGGATCGCGGCCACGCCCGCCGAACGGCTGCTGCGCCGTCCGGAGGCGCCGGCCGCCGAGGCCCTCGCGGCCCGCGGTGTGCCCGCCCGCACCATCGACGGCTTCCTGCGGCCGCTGCTGGCCGCCCTGCTCTGCGACCCCGACCTGACCACCTCCAGCCGCTGCGCCGACCTCGCTCTGCGCGCCTTCGCGGCCGGGCGGCTGTGTCTGCCGGAGGGCGGGGCGGAGGTGCTGCCGGAGCTGCTCGCCCGGACCCTGCCGCCGGGCACCGTGCACACCGGGGTGCGGGTCACCGCGGTCTCCACGACCTCGGTGACCACCGCCGAGCACGGCGAGTTCCGCTGCCGCGCCGTCCTCGTCGCCACCGACGCGCGCACCGCCGCCGAGCTGCTGCCCGGGCTGCGGGTCCCCGACTTCCACCCGGTGACGGTGCTCCACCACACGACGGACGACCCGCCGACTACCGGCGCGGCACTGCTGCTGGACGCCGACCGCGGCGGCCCGGTCGCCCACACGACGGTGACGAGCCGCATCGACCCCAGCCGCGCCCCGGCCGGCCGCACACTGATCTCGACCACGGTCCTGGGCACGCCCCCGCCCGGCGTCGACACCGCCGTCCGCATGCACCTCTCCCGCCTCTACGGCACCTCGACCGCCCGCTGGGAGACACTGGCCGTCCACCACACCCCCGAGGCGGTCCCGGCGATGCGCGCCCCGCACGACCTGCGCCGCCCGGTACGACTCCTGGCAGGCCTCTACGTCTGCGGCGACCACCGGGACACCAGCACCGTCCAGGGCGCCCTGCACTCGGCCCACCGGGCGGCCGCGGCGATCCTGTCCGACCTGGGGGCGGCGGGGTCGATGCACGTGGCGGACCCGTTGCCGACGATGCGGAGGGCGGCGTGAGCGAACAGCCGGGGGCTCTGCCCCGGCTGTCGGCGAAGTGCTCCTGCCGGTGAAGGTGTCGAGCTGCTCGCAGGGAGTTCGAGGTGCGGTCTGCTGTTGCGGTCATTCCGTGGGCCGACGTGCCTGTCTTACTTCGCGGTCGATCGCCCAGGCGTCCGCTACCGGACCCACGTGCCCGAGCTTGTCGGGGTTGATCACCGAGCGGATCGTCTGGATCTTCCCGTCGAGTACATCGAGCGCCAGGGTGTGAAGCACCTTGCCGTCCCGGTCGCGGAAGATCGCGCCCGGCTGACCGTTGACCTCGTGCGGCTCGAACGTCACGTCGACCCGGGCCATGAGGGGGAAGACGGAGGCAAGCAGCCGGGCCACGTTCGCGGCGCCCATGACGGCCCTGGCCAGCTGCGGGGCCTTGCCGCCGCCGTCGCCGACCATCGACACGTCGGCGGCGAGCAGGTCCTGCAGGCCGGCGACGTCGCCTTCGCGGAGGGCGTCGAAGAACCGCGACGCGAGTTCCTCCCGCTCTGTGCGGTCCGCTTCGAAGCGGGGCCGGCCCGCGGCCATATGGCGCCGCGCCCGCACCGCCAGCTGGCGGCACGCCGACTCCGAGCGCCCGACTGCCGACGCGACCTCGGGAAAGCCGAAGTCGAACACCTCCCGCAGGACGAAGACCGCCCGCTCGAGCGGGCTGAGCCGCTCGAGCAGCAACAGGGCCGCCATCGACACCGAGTCCGCCAGCTCCGCCGACCGCGCCGGATCCTCGTAAGGGTCGGCGAGCAGCGGCTCGGGGAACCACGGCCCGACGTACTCCTCCCGCCGGACGCGGGCCGAGCGCAGCACGTCGATCGAGAGCCGGGTCACCGTGGCCGAGAGGAAGGCCTTGACCGACCTGGGCTCGGTCGGGGAGGCCTCGAAGCGCAGCCAGGTCTCCTGGACCGCGTCCTCGGCCTCGCTCACACTGCCCAGGATCCGGTAGGCGATCGAGAACAGCAGCGGCCGTAACTCCTGGAACTCCTCGGTCCTGCTCATACCGGCTCCTCCTTGAAACCCTGGCGCCACGAGGGGTGGCGCTGTTGTCGGTCGAGTTCCCGCTGGGCCTTGGCGCGGGAGAAGCCGAGCTCCTCGGCAGTCATCGTGACCGCTCGCGTGATCATCACTCTCCACGATCGACAATGGACTCTCAACTCCCGGACGGGAACTGTGCGTTGCCGCAGGTCAGCCGGTGAAGGACTCGGGGCCGAAGCGGCCCCACGCGATGAATGCCGCAAGCGCGAGATACACCAGGTTCAGCACCACGAACTTCGATTCGCCGAGTCGGCCATGGGTGACCATCGCGCCGACCATCAGCAGGACCCAGCAGACGGCGGTCACCGGCACCAGAACCGGTGCGATGTCGACCACGGCGGGCAGGATCAAGCCCAACGCGGCCAGCAGTTCGAGGACACCGAGAACCTTGACGAAGCCGACGCCGACACCTTCGGTCCATCCCCCACCATGGGCCGCAGCCAGCGTCTCTTTGGGCACGAACGTCTTGCTGACACCGCCGACCAGAGCAACTGCGGCCAGCAGCCCGGCACCGATCCACAGCGCGAGGTTCATCATCCACTCCTTGATCGAGAATTGCCTGCACCCCGTACGACGAGACAGCAACCTCGCCTGTGACATCCCGAAACACCGGGCCGCGTGGGGTGCCGGACCACGGCCCCGCCCGGGGCGCACGGGCACAGGGCGCACCCCTGTGGGGGGGTGCAGGGGCGGGGCCCCGCCAGGGGTGCCGGGGCGCAAGCCGCCCGGGGGTGCGGGCACAGCCCGCCGACGGTGCAGGACGTAACCCCGGCCGGGGTCCAGGGGCACAGTCCCGCCAGGTTCCTGGGAGCAAGTCCCCGGCGGGTTGAAGGGGCGAAGCCCCGCCGGGTGCAGAAGCGCAGCCCCGCGGCGGGCCAGGGGCGGCAGCCCCGCCACGCCGGGGTCCAAGGGGCGGCCCCTCCGGCGGGATCGAAGGGACGGATCCCCGCCCAGGATGCAGAAGCGCAGCCCCGCCGAGGGGCCAAGGACACAGCCCCCGCCCCGGGTCCAGGGCGGCAGCCCCACCGGGGTCCAGGGAGCGGAGCCCCCGGCAGGACCGAAGGGACGGACCCCCACCCGGAGTGCAGGGGCGGCAGCCCACCGGGGCCCAGGGAGCGGAGCCCCGGCAGGACCGCAGGGACGGACCCCCACCCGGGGTGCAGCGGCGGCAGCCGCGCCGGGGTTCCAGGGGGCGGAGCCCCCTGGAAGGGTCGAAGGGGCGGAGCCCCTGGAGGTCGGGAAGGGGAGGGGCGGCGGGGGCGGGGGACGTGGTCCGGTGGCTAGCCCAGTGCCGCCACCTTGTCCCGGTAGTTCCGCGCCGGGGCCGCGTCCCGGTACGGCTCCAGCCTGCGCTCGAAGTCCCTCACGTACTCCTGCGCCCGCACCGACCGCATCTCCGCCGCCTGCCCGGCCGCCTCCGCGGCGAGCTGGCAGGCCTGGTCGAGTTCGCCCAGGCCGAGGCGGGCGGAGGCGAGGACGACGCGGCAGAAGAGGCGGCTGCGGGCGTAGACGGCGGGCCGCAGCTGCAGCGAGCGCTCGGCGTGCTGGGCGGCGGCACGGAACTGCTGGAGGTCCCGGTGGCAGTGCCCGAACTCGTGGGCCAGCTGCCCCTCGTCGAAGAACCGCGCCCAGAACGGCACCTCGTCGCCGGCCTTGGCCGCCTCCAACGCCCGCTCCGCCCGCACGAGGGACGCGGTGCAGGCACGCACCTCGCCCAGCACCCCGTGCCCACGCGCCTCCGCCGCGTGCAGCAGCGCCTGGACGACGGGCGGGGCGTTCGTGCCGACGCCCTGTTGCGCCACGCGCGCCAGCTGCACCGCCTCACGGCCATGGCCGAGGTAGACGGCCTGGCGGCTCATGGTGACCAGGACGAAGGAGCCGTACGCACGGTCCCCGGCGGCCTGGGAGAGACGCAGGGCCTGGACGAAGTAGCGCTGGGCGAGGCCGTGCGCGGCGATGTCGAAGGAGGTCCAGCCCGCGAGGCGGGTGAGGTCGGCGGCGGCGCCGAAGAGCCGGCGGCCGGTCTGTTCGCCGTAGGTGCCGCGCAGCATCGGCTCGCACTCGTGCTCCAGATAGCGCACGAGGGCCTGGCGGGCATGGCCGCCGCCGTACATGTTGTCGAGGGTGCGGAAGAGTTCGCCGACCGAGCGGAGCGCGGCGATGTCGCCGCCGGTGACCCGGTGGCCGGGGCCGCGCTCGGCCGTGCCGCGCTGCCGGGGCACGGTGGGCGTGCCCGGGGCGGGCGGGGCGGTGGACCGGCCGGGCGCGGGCTTGGCGGACGCCGGCGTGGCCGACGAGGGCTTGGGTGACGGGCGGCCCTGGGCCGGTGCCCGGTCGGGCTGCTCGCGGGCGACCTTCTCGTCGGCCCGGCCGATCAGCCAGTCCCTGCTGGGGACGACGAGCCCCGCCGGGGTGAAGGCGATCTTGCGGAGCTCGGCCTGGCTCCCGGAGTCCTTGCGCCACAGCCCGCCGACGATGTCGATGGCCTCCTCGGGCGTGCCGGCGAACTCCAGCCCCGCGTACACGGGGGCGCAGGCGTCCAGGCCGAGGTCCTGCGCGGTCAGGCGGCGGCCCAGGCGCCTGGTGAAGACCTCGGCGATGAGGGCCGGGGTGGTGCCGCGGGGCTGCTGTCCGCGCAGCCACCGCGTGACGGACGTCTTGTCGTATCTGAGATCCAGCCCGTGTTCGAGACCGAGCTGATCGACGCGCCGGGCCAGACCCGCGTTGGAGAAGCCCGCTTCTGCGATGAGCGCGGCGAGCTGGCGGTTGGGAGTGCGCTGCGCGGGTCGTTCCGTCATCTGCGGTGCGGTCTCCTGCCTGCCCGGGCCCCCACGCGAGACCGCGTGGTGCCCGGATTGCCTGTGAGCAGCCCTAATGGCCTCGTGAACGGCGCGAATGTAGCGGAGCGTAAGCGGGCGGTCGCACATCTCGACCCTCATTCATCCGATCGTGTGAGGATTGGCCGCCGGGCTGACGCGTGGCGGACGGACGTACAGTGGCGTGGGCGCGTTACGTGCCTGACGCAGTTGTCGACTGGGGAGGCGCTTGCCGTGAGTGAGTTGCGGTTCGTTCGCATGGGCTTCGGAGCTGACGCCGTCGAGTACCGGGAGGCGTGGGACGAGCAGCGCCGGGTGCACGCGGCGCGGTTCGCCGACGAGGTCCCCGACACCGTGCTGCTCCTGGAGCACCCGCCGGTGTACACGGCGGGCCGGCGGACGGCCGACAGCGAGCGGCCCCTGGACGGCACACCGGTCGTGGACGTGGACCGCGGCGGCAAGATCACCTGGCACGGGCCCGGCCAGCTGGTGGGCTACCCCATCCAGAAGCTGCCGCGCCCGGTGGACGTCGTGGCGCATGTCCGGCGGCTCGAGGAGGCGCTGATCCGCACCTGCGCCGAGTTCGGTCTGGAGACGACCCGGGTCGAGGGCCGGAGCGGGGTGTGGGTGCTCGGTGACCCCGTCGAGCAGCGGCCGTCCCTCGGCGGGCTGTCCCTGGACTTCGACCCCCGTCTGCACGACGAGGAGTTCGACCCGCGCCTGAACGGCCCCGAGTACGCCCCCTCCAACGCCGGCCAGCGCCGCGAGGACCGCAAGATCGCCGCGATCGGCATCCGCGTGGCCAAGGGCGTCACCATGCACGGCTTCGCGCTGAACGTGAACCCCGACAACAAGTGGTTCGACCGGATCATCCCGTGCGGGATCCGTGACGCGGGCGTCGCCTCACTCGCCGACGAACTCGGGCGGGACATCACCATAGACGAGGTGCTGCCGGTCGTCGAACGGCACTTGGCCGACGTACTGGGGAACGCCGAGCTGAAGCCGCGGGAGATCGAGAAGGCGACCGCCTGACGGGGGAATGGGCCCGCGGGCCCGCAGGTTGGCCTGGAAGCAGAGGCCGACAACCACGGGCGTACCCTGGTGTACGCCGAAGAATCGAAGCTACAGGGAGCCGATGTGTCCGCAGTCGCACCCGACGGACGCAAGATGCTGCGCCTGGAGGTCCGGAACAGCCAGACCCCCATCGAGCGCAAGCCCGAGTGGATCAAGACGCGGGCGAAAATGGGTCCCGAGTACACGAAGATGCAGAACCTCGTGAAGAGCGAGGGGCTGCACACCGTATGCCAGGAAGCCGGCTGCCCGAACATCTACGAGTGCTGGGAGGACCGCGAGGCGACCTTCCTCATCGGTGGCGACCAGTGCACCCGGCGCTGTGACTTCTGCCAGATCGACACCGGCAAGCCCGAGGCGCTGGACCGGGACGAGCCGCGACGGGTCGGCGAGTCCGTCGTCACGATGGATCTGAACTACGCCACCGTCACCGGTGTCGCGCGCGACGACCTCGAGGACGGCGGCGCGTGGCTGTACGCCGAGACCGTGCGGCAGATCCATCAGCAGACCGCCGGGCGCGAGGGCGGGCGGACGAAGGTGGAGCTGCTCGCTCCCGACTTCAACGCCGTCCCGGAGCAGCTCGAAGAGGTCTTCTCCTCCCGGCCCGAGGTCTTCGCGCACAACGTCGAGACGGTCCCGCGGATCTTCAAGCGGATCCGGCCCGGCTTCCGCTACGAGCGCTCCCTGAAGGTCATCACGGCCGCCCGCGACTTCGGTCTGGTCACCAAGTCGAACCTCATCCTCGGCATGGGCGAGACCCGCGAGGAGGTCAGCGACGCGCTGAAGCAGCTGCACGACGCCGGCTGCGAGCTGGTCACCATCACGCAGTACCTGCGCCCGTCCGTGCGCCACCACCCCGTGGAGCGCTGGGTCAAGCCGCAGGAGTTCGTCGAGCTGAAGGAGGAAGCCGAGCAGATCGGCTTCTCGGGCGTGATGTCCGGCCCGCTGGTACGGTCCTCCTACCGTGCCGGGCGTCTCTACCAGATGGCCGTCGAGAAGCGCGGTTCCTTCATCGCCGCCCAGGCCGTCTGACACTCCGTCAACCGCCTTGCCCCGCACTCGGCGAGGCAAGCGTGTGAATTCGCGCACAAGCAGCTACCCGCCAGTAGCGGCCGATATGACGCGGTCCTGACCGTCCTCGCAGATGAGGGCGTACGTCAGGGCCGCGTCAGCATTTCGGCCCCCTGCATCAAGGCTTCATTGGTGTTTGACCGGTCGGTCACGCCCTGGTAACACCAATCAGTGACGCTGGTGTCACACCACGTAGATCCGTGCCCAATGCCGCCCGAGGGGGACCTCCACATGCAGGCCGCGCCCGTTCGCGCCACCGCGATCCCGTCCGTCACCGACGCCCTGCGCGCCGTCGAGTCCCTGCTCATGAGCGGCGGCCAGCGCACCGCCCGACGCAACGCCTGGACCTCCGTGCTGGAGGACCGCCGCCGCGCCAAGGACCGTGTCGAGGCGCAGCGCGTCCTCGAAGAGGTCACCTCCGCCCGCTCCTGACCCGCCCTCCCTCCCCGGCCCGGGACTGCCGTCGTCGGTACTCCCGGGGGCCACGTAGACTGCGTGGCATGGCGAGGAAGGACACGGCGGCAGACGCCGCGAACCCCGGGCGACTGAAGCAGATCGCCCTGACCTACAAGATGACCCGCAAGGCCGACAAGAAGATCGGTCTTGTACTCGCGGCTGTCGGAATCGTCACCTTCGGTGTCTTCCTCGCGATCGGTTTCTTGATCGGCCACCCCATCTATCTCGGCATCCTGGGCTTCCTGCTCGCCTTCCTCGCGACGGCGATCGTGTTCGGCCGCAGGGCCGAGCGGGCCGCCTTCGGTCAGATGGAGGGCCAGCCGGGCGCCGCCGCGGCCGTGCTGGACAACATCGGCCGGGGCTGGACGACGACCCCCGCGGTGGCGATGAACCGTAGCCAGGACGTGGTGCACCGGGCGGTCGGCAAGGCCGGCATCGTCCTGGTCGCCGAGGGCAACCCGAACCGGGTGAAGAGCCTGCTGGCCGCCGAGAAGAAGAAGATGAACCGCATCGTCGCGGACGTCCCCGTGCACGACCTGATCGTCGGCACCGGCGAGGGCCAGGTCGAGCTGAAGAAGCTGCGGACCACCATGCTGAAGCTGCCGCGGGTGCTGACCGGCCCCCAGGTGACCACCACCAACGACCGGCTGCGCGCCCTGGGCGACCTGATGAGCAACATGCCCCTGCCGAAGGGGCCGATGCCCAAGGGCATGCGCCTGCCGAAGGGCGGGCCGAAGGCCCGCTGACCCCTATGACACACGAAGGGGGCGCCCGGATCATGCCGGGCGCCCCCTTCGTCGTATCGGCTACGACGGCGTCGTCGTATGGGCTACGAGGGTGCTAGATCCGCACCTCGACCGTGCGGGCCAGCCGGTCGTGGAGGCCGCGGCCGTCGCGGTCCCAGATCAGAGCCGGGAGGGCGAGGCAGAGCAGGACCGTGCGCAGCAGGGCGCGCAGGGGGTTGACCGTGCCGGTCCCCAGGTCGAGCACGCGCAGACCGAAGAGGCGCTTACCGGGGGTGAAGCCGACGGTGCCGACGGTCAGGACGCTCGTCGCGAAGAAGATCAGCAGCGCCCAGTTGCTGGTCGCCTGGCCGTAGCCGTCGGTGATCAGACCGTATGCGATCAAGAGGCACAGACCCCAGTCCACGGCCAGCGCTCCGAGCCGTCGGCCGGGGCGGGCGATCGAGCCCGGTCCCTCCTCCGGCAGACCCAGCTGCTGGCCCCGGTATCCGAAGTCGGCACCGGCTTCTTCCATGGCCGCGCGGGGGCCGGAGAGCCACGATCCGATTGCTTGCCTGTTGTCCACCCGTCCACGGTACTGCGCACCCATATGCCCGGCGGACGGTGGGGGTGCGGCGGGGGGTGTCGGAGCTACCGTGGAACCCAGGCCGGTTAACTTCTGCGAAACAAATGGGTCACGCACGAGAAATCACCCGTCCCTAGGGTCGGGGTCAGCGTGTGCCACCGCACTGGCCGCACGAACGAACTACCACCCCGGCCCGACCGCCGGGAGTAGGAGGAGCTGGATGTTCCAGAACGCCGACGAGGCCAAGAAGTTCATCGCGGACGAGGACGTCAAGTTCATCGACGTCCGGTTCTGCGACCTGCCGGGCGTCATGCAGCACTTCACGGTGCCCGTCGAGGCGTTCGACCCGGACGAGGAGCTCGCCTTCGACGGTTCGTCGATCCGTGGCTTCCAGGCCATCCACGAGTCCGACATGGCGCTGCGCGCGGACCTGTCCACCGCGCGGGTGGACCCGTTCCGCCGCGACAAGACGCTGAACATCAACTTCTTCATCCACGACCCGATCACGGGCGAGCAGTACTCCCGTGACCCGCGCAACGTGGCGAAGAAGGCCGAGGCCTACCTCGCGTCGACCGGTATCGCGGACACCGCGTACTTCGGTCCCGAGGCCGAGTTCTACGTCTTCGACTCCGTTCGCTTCGCCACCAGCGCGAACGAGTCCTTCTACCACATCGACTCCGAGGCGGGTGCCTGGAACACCGGTGCCCTCGAGGACAACCGTGGTTACAAGGTCCGCTACAAGGGCGGCTACTTCCCGGTCCCGCCGGTCGACCACTTCGCCGACCTGCGCGCCGAGATCTCCCTGGAGCTGGGCAAGGCCGGTCTCCAGGTCGAGCGCCAGCACCACGAGGTGGGCACCGCCGGCCAGGCCGAGATCAACTACAAGTTCAACACGCTGCTCGCCGCCGCCGACGACCTCCAGCTCTTCAAGTACATCGTGAAGAACGTCGCCTGGCGCAACGGCAAGACCGCGACCTTCATGCCGAAGCCGATCTTCGGTGACAACGGCTCGGGCATGCACGTCCACCAGTCGCTGTGGGCCAACGGCGACCCGCTGTTCTACGACGAGGCCGGTTACGCGGGCCTGTCGGACACCGCCCGCTACTACATCGGCGGCATCCTCAAGCACGCCCCGTCGCTGCTGGCCTTCACCAACCCGACGGTGAACTCGTACCACCGTCTGGTCCCGGGCTTCGAGGCGCCGGTGAACCTGGTGTACTCGCAGCGCAACCGCTCCGCGGCCATGCGTATCCCGATCACGGGCTCCAACCCGAAGGCCAAGCGCGTCGAGTTCCGCGCGCCCGACTCCTCCGGCAACCCGTACCTGGCCTTCTCGGCGCTGCTGCTGGCCGGCCTCGACGGCATCAAGAACAAGATCGAGCCGGCCGAGCCGATCGACAAGGACCTCTACGAGCTGGCCCCCGAGGAGCACGCGGGCGTCCCGCAGGTCCCGACCTCCCTCCCGGCCGTCCTCGACTCCCTCGAGCGCGACCACGAGTTCCTGCTCGCGGGGGACGTCTTCACGGCCGACCTGATCGAGACCTGGATCGACTACAAGCGCGCGAACGAGATCGCTCCGCTGCAGCTGCGTCCGCACCCGCACGAGTTCGAGCTGTACTTCGACGTGTGATCGGACCGCGCGTGCTGCACGCGTGAGGCCTGCGGCGCCCCCGTTTCCTGTTTCTCAGGGCGGGGGCGCCGTCGTATGGTTTCTTGCACAGCTGTTCGACAGAGGTGACGGGGAGAGACGGGGATGCCCGAACAGGACGACGACCAGCGGGAGTTCGACCTCAGGTGGGCGGACAGCGCCGAGCACAAGGAGCCCTCCGCGCGGGCCCGGATGCTGGCGGCGCGGTGGAAGGAGAACCCTCCGGAGCCGGTGCCGTTCCGGGGTGATCCGGGGCCGGTCGCGCCGCGCAGGTCGTCGTGGCTGTCGACGGTGATCGTGCTGGGGTGCGTGGCCGCGGTGATCGTGGGGCTGGGGTACACGCGGTTCATGGCGCCGTACTAGCCGTCCCCCGAGATTGGGTGGCAATACGCCTTTCCGCCAAGGCCGTTGGGGTCTGCGGTGCTACGTTGTGCCTCTTGGCTCACCGTCGGTATCGAGGTCGACACAAGAACGGTTGGTCTGGTGACAACAGCCCGTCCTTCGCGCACCGCAGTCGTGGTGACAGCGCTTCCGGTGGAGTTCGACGCTCTGAAGGAGCGTCTCACGGCCGAGAACGCCAAGCACATCGGTCGGCGGAGGGTCAACGCCACCGTGGTGCAGACGTTCCGGCTCGACGGCGCCTACGCCTCCTGGACCATTCATGTGGCCCAGGTGGGCATGACGAACGTCGTCGCCGCTCTGGGGACGCACGGCCTGCTGGCGGTGCTGGATCCGGATGTCACGCTCCTGGTGGGGATCGCGGGCAGCCTGAAGGACGACGTCCTGCCCGGGGATGTCGTGGTCGCCACCAAGGTGTACGAGATCCACGGCGCCAAGGTGACGACCGCCGGCCGCGGCGCGCGTCCCGACGCGGTGGACACCTCGCTCGCCCTGTGGCAGACGGCTCTGCACGCGGAGGTCCGGCGCAGGACCCACTTCAAACCGATCGCCTCCGGCGATGTGGTGCTCGACACCAGGACCGGTGACATCCGCACCCGGCTCAGCAACACCTACGAGGATGCCGCCGCCCTGGAGATGGAAGGTTTCGGTTTCTGCAAGGCGGCGCAGCGCCACCGCACGGAGGCGCTGGTCATCCGCGGGATCAGCGACCGGGCCGACGGTGAGAAGGGCGCGGCGGACGCGGCCGGCGGCCAGAAACCGGCGGCGGAGAACGCGGCCGAGGTGGCGGTCGCCGTCCTCATGGAGCATCAGCCCGACGGCACGGGCGCCTCCCGGCCTCCGCGCCGCAACCCGAGACTGTCGGCCCGCCGCAGTCCGCCGCCGACCCGCCGCACTCCCCCGCCGGCGACCGGGAGTCCCTGGTGGAAGGGCCGCGCGAAGACAACCTGGCTGCCGCTCGTCGCGGCGGCGGTGGCCCTCGGGACCGTCCTGCAATCGTGCGCCGGCGACGGCCCCGGCCCCCGCGACCCCGAGCCGCCCACCGGCGCCCCCTCCTCATCACTGGCGGTCTGCGACCAGGCGGACACCCGCCTGACCATCGCCGCCTCCGTCGACAAGTCGGAGCCGCTGCGGCGCGCGGCCAAGGCTTTCGGCAACCGGGCCGCGGACGGCAAGTGCGTGCAGGTCAAGGTCGAGGACCGGAACTCGGGCGAGGCGATGCGCACGCTGGTCGACGGCTGGGACGAGTCCGACGGGACGAAGCCGGACGTATGGGCACCTGCGGGAAGCTCCTGGCTGTCCCTGGCGAAGGCCGCCGCGACGGGGAAGAACGCAGAGCAGTTCCCCGAGAAGGCGGAACCGATCGTGCAGAGCCCGCTGACCATCGCGATGCCGAAGCCGATGGCCGAGGCCCTCGACTGGCCCGAGCGGCGGTTCACCTGGAGCCAGCTGGCCGACTGGGCAAAGAACGCCGACGGCTTCTGGGCGCAGCACGGCAGACCGGAGTGGGGGGCGTTCAAGCTCGGCAAGACCAATCCGGGCTACTCGACCTCCGGGCTCAACGCGACCGTCGCCGCCTTCTTCGCCACCACGGGCACCTCCGCGGAGCTGAGCACCGCGCACATCGACGACGCCGGCAACCGGGCGTTCGTCAAGAGCATCGAGCAGGCCGCGGTCCACTACGGCGACACGACGCTGACCTTCACCTCCAACCTGCGCCAGGCGGATCGCAGCAGCCCGCAGAAGGCCATGTCGTACATCTCCGCCGTCACACTGGAGGAGAGCACCGTGGCGGCCTACAACGCCGGCTATCCCTGCGGCGCGCTCAACGCGGACCAGGCGTGTGCGCAGACCAGTGCGCCGGACACCCCGCTGGTCTCGTTCTATCCGAAGGACGGCGTCCCGTTCTCCGACCATCCGTACATCGAGCTGAACGGGATGAGCGCCGCCCGGAAGGCGGTGGCCGACGACTTCCTCCGGTACCTGCACAACCCCGAGGTCTACGCCGAGCAGTTCGCCCCGTACGGCTTCCGCACCCATGAGGGGACGGTCGTCACGGGCTCCAAGGTGCTCACCGAGCGCAACGGCGTCCTGCCCGACGGGCAGTTCATCAGCATGCCGATGCCCCGGGGCGAGGTGCTCGGCCATCTGACCGAGGTGTGGCCCACGCTGCGCCGACGGGCCAACGTGCGCATCGTCATCGACACCTCGGAGTCGATGAACGGCGAGATCCCCGGCACTGGCGACACCAAGATCGAGCGTCTGAAGCAGGCGGAACCGAAGTTGTTCGGCGAGTTCACCGGCACCGATCATGTCGGTCTGTGGAAGTTCTCCGACGCCTACGCCCTCGGCGGCAAGCGCGACTACAAGGAACTGGTGGCGCTCGGCCCGTACACCGAGAAGCTGCCCGGAGGCACCCGTGCGGAGCTGCTGTCCAGCAACGTCAGGAGTCTGGAGCCGGAGGGGGCGACCGGGCTGTACGACACCCTCGACGCCGCGGTGCAGGCCATGCGGGACGACTACGACCGCCGGGCGATCAACGCGATCGTCCTGCTCACCGACGGCCGCAACGAGGACAGCAGGAGCCTGTCCAAGGAAGAGCTGCTGCGGCGGATCAACGATCCGTCGAAGCCCCAGATCCGCATCTTCACCATCGCGTACGGCAGCGAGGCCGACGAGAAGGACAAGGGCGGCAGGACCGTGCTCCAGGAGATCGCGCAGGCCGGCGGTGGGCAGGCGTACGACGCCAAGCGAGCCGAGACCATCGAGCAGGTGATCACCAGCGTGATCTCGAACTTCTGACGGCCGGGCGGCGTCCCGACGGGATGGAAGGGGTGTGCGCATTCCTTTGCTCCCCGTAGGACTGATCGGGATCTGCCTATGGGAGGCCCGGGCGCACAATGGCAGTGGGGCGAGTGCCTGAACTGCGGGGTGATGCAGATGCAGAGCCGTTTCCAGAGCGACCGGCGGCTGACCGTGCGGATGACGGTCACCATGTTCCTGCTCGGTCTCCTGTACGTGGGCTTCGTCGCCGCGTTGGTCGCGCTGCTGAAGTCGTGGGTGCTGGTGGTCGTGGTCGCGGCCGGGATGCTGGGCGCGCAGTACTGGTTCTCCGACCGGGTCGCGCTGTTCGCGATGCGCGGGCGGGTCGTGGAGCGGGAGGCGTATCCCGAGCTGCATGCCGTCGTCGACCGGCTGTGTGCGATCGCGGACATGCCCAAGCCGGTCGTCGCCGTGTCCGAGATGGGCATGCCGAACGCGTTCGCGACCGGGCGGAACGCCGACCACGCGGTGGTGTGCGTGACCACAGGGCTGTTGCGGCGGCTGGAGCCCGCCGAGCTGGAGGGCGTGCTGGCGCACGAGCTGTCGCACGTGGCGCACAAGGACGTCGCCGTGATCACGGTCGCGTCCTTCCTCGGCGTGATCGCGGGGCTGATCGTGCGGTTCGCCCTCTACAGTCAGCTGTTCGGCGGGGGGCGACGGGATCAGAACACCGCCGTCGTGTTCGCCGCCGTGATGGGCGTGTCGGCAGCCGTGTACGCGATCAGTTTCCTGCTGATCAGGGCGCTGTCCCGGTATCGGGAGCTGGCCGCCGACCGGGCGGCCGCGCTGCTCACCGGGCGGCCCTCGGCGCTGGCGTCCGCGCTGACGAAGGTGACGGGTGACATCGCCCGGATCCCCTCGAAGGACCTGCGGACCGCGCAGGCGTTCAACGCGTTCTACTTCACCCCGGCGCTGGGCTCCGAGCCCGGAATCGCGGGCCTCTTCTCCAGCCACCCGAGCCTGGAGCAGCGGCTGGACCAGCTGGGGCGGATCTCCACGGAACTGGGCGAGGCGGCGACCCCCGGGAAGGCGGGCTGATCATGGGGCTGCTGGACATCCTGCTCGGCCGGACCAAGCCGGTCGCGCCCGACCTGGACCAGCTGTTCGCGCTGCCGTCGGCGGCGGTGACGCTGCAGGCGGCGGCCGGGTTCACGCCGACCGGGCAGGGTGCGGTGTGTTTCGCGACGGTCGAGGGCGGGGCCTTCGAGCAGACGCACCGCGAGGTCCAGGCCCTCCTCGACGCCGACTCCGAGCGCACCGGCCCCCCGGTGCGGCTCCTGCGCGACGACTACGGCTACTCCTGGCTGCTCTCCCACCGCACCCCCGACGAACTCCACCTTCTGGTCAACGACCTGCACGCGGTGAACAGCGCGATGGAGGTCAACGGGTTCGGGCCCCAGCTGCTGTGTTCCCTGGCGGGATTCGAGAAGCAGGGGCCGGGGGGCGGGGTCAGCCGGCGGCTGGCTCTGGTGTACCTGTACAAGCGGGGCTCCTTCTACCCGTTCGCGCCGCTGCCCGGTGCCGGACAGCGGCGCGACAACGCGTTGGAGCTGCAGGTGAAGGCCGCCCTCGCCGGCGACCTGCGGATCGAGCCGGACCTGAGCCGCTGGTTCCCGGTGTGGGGAGCCCCCGGCCTGTGAGGAACCGGGGGCGCCTTCCTTACTTGCTGCGCTCGTGCTCCTGCCGGCGGTACTCCAGGGGGCGCTCGCGACGGTAGCGGCGCTCCCACTTGGCCTGCTGGTCGCGACGCTCACGGTAGGCCTTGTACGAGGTCGGCGCGGTGCCCCCGACGGGGCCCGGCGTGGTCGCCGAGGTCGAGTCGCGCCCGTACCGCACGTACAGGTAGAGCACGGCGACCGCGGCGAGCCAGTAGAGGGGGTTTCCGAATCCCAGGACCACCAGGACGACGGTCCCGGAGAGAACGACGGTGCCCATGGCGTGCCTCCTTCCTGGGCATGGATGGGTGACTGAGCGGTGTGGTGTGGATGGGGTGGCTTCTTCAGAGTAGGGAGGCCGTCACTCCCCGTGCATCTCGTTTTCCGCCCGCCCGGCGCAAGTGCCGTGAATGAATGGGGAGATGATCGAGCTGTCCCCCTTCACGCACGAGTACGACGGTGAACGCCTCAGTGGCGTGTACGGCGACGGCGGCGGTGGCCCGGGAGCGGCCACCGCCGTCGCGCTGCACGGCGCGGGCAACGGCAGCAAGGAGCGGCTGCTGCCGCTGCTCGCCGAGTTCGCGGCGCAGGGCTGCCCCGCACTCGCCTTCGACTTCTCCGGACACGGCGAAAGCACCGGCACACTGCCGGAGTTGAGCCTGCGGCGGCGTTTCGAGCAGGCGGTGGCGGTGATCGACGCGTATGTGCCGGCGGACGGGCCGCTGGTGCTGGTCGGTTTCAGCATGAGCGGCCAGACGGTGGCGGACCTCGCCGGGCACTACGGGGAGCGGGTGGCCGCGCTGGGACTGTGCGCGCCCGCGGTGTACGCGGCACGGGCGTGGGACGTGCCGTTCGGAGAGGGGGAAGGGCGGTTCAGCACGATCATCCGTACGCCGGACAGCTGGCGGGAGGCGCCGGCGCTGGACGTGCTGCGGGCGTACGAAGGCCGGGCGGTGCTGGCCGTGCCGGGCACGGACACGGTGATCCCGCCGGAGGTGACGGAGGCCGTCCAGGACGCACTGGCGGCCCGCGCCCAGTTCACCCGTCTCGAACTGCCGGACGCTGAGCACCGTTTGGGACTCTGGTTCCGCGATCACGCCGAGGACCGGCGGGAGTTCGTGAGCTCCGTGCTGACCGGCCTGGGTGAGCGGGGCTGGACGGCGACCCGCGCCTGGCTGGCCAAGCAGCTGCCGGAAGGTCGTACCGTCCGCGACACCCGTCGGCTGAAGGGCGGTTGGAGCTCGCAGATGCGCCGGCTGACCCTCGACGACGACACGGAGCTGGTGCTGCGGACGTTCGTGAAGCCGTTCTTCCGCGGGCACGCCCCGGGACTGCTGACCCGCGAGGCGTCCGTGCTGACACTGCTCGCCGGGCAGCAGGACATTCCGTCCGCACGGCTGGTCGCCGTGGACGCGGCTGCTGAACACTGCGACCACCCCTGTCTGTTGATGACCTCGCTCCCCGGCCGGGTGCGGGTCGACGAGAAGGACCTGGATCACCGCCTGGACCTGCTGGCGGCCCAGCTCGTACGGATCCACGAGGTGGTACCGGACGCACGCCCGCGCCCCTACCAGGCGTGGACGTCACCAGAGCGCGTACGGACGCCGGCGGGACCGCTGTGGGAGCGTGCGGTGGACGTGATCCGCCGCGACCCCCCGTCCTACGAGGGCTGTTTCCTGCACCGGGACTTCCACCCGGGAAACGTGCTGTTCGACGGCGACGGGGCGGGCGGCGACGGCGATGACGACCGGCTCCGCATCACGGGCGTCGTCGACTGGGTCGAGACGTCGTGGGGCCCCGCCGACCTGGACGTCGCCCACTGCTCGACGGCCCTGGCGCTGCTCCACGGCCCGGAGTACGGCCTCGGCTTCCGCGAGCGCTACGAGGCACAGGGCGGCCGCCGCCTGGCCGACGGCCCCGATCACCTGTACTGGCGGCTCCTGGATGCCCTGGGCTACTCCCCCGACGCGGCGAAGCTCGCCGGGCCGTGGCGCGAGCTGGGCCGGACCGACCTGACGGCTCAGGTGCTGGGCGGACGGCTGGAGGCGTATGTGGCGGGCCTGCTGGAGGCGTACGCCTGAGCCGGTTTCCGGGCGGGGGGCCGATTGTCAGTGGGGTCGAGGAGGATGGCGGGCAGGGACGAGCAACAGACGGACGCGACCCGTGCGACGGGTGCGACCGGCGCGACGGTTGGAGGCGGGGATGGGCGGCGAGGAACGGTACATCGGCGTGGCGGAGCGGCGGGCCCGGCTGGCCCTGCGGCACCGGCTGACGCCGGCGGCACGGGCCACGAGCCCGGAGGAGGTGGCCGACGCACTCGTCGCGCTGCACGGCTCGGACCCGGCGACGGTGTACCTGGCGATCGGGGCGCGGCTCGCGGAGGCGTCGGGGACGGTGGCGGCGACCGACCGGGCGCTGTACGGGGACGACCGAAGACTCGTCCGCATGCACGGCATGCGGCACACGGTGTTCGTGTTCCCCACGGCGCTGACCGCGGTCGTGCACGCCTCGACCGGCCTCGCCGTCGCCGCGCGGGAACGGGCCACGCTGGTGAAGGACATGGCGAAGGCCGGCGCACCGGACGCGACCTGGCTGAAGGAGGTCGAGGAGTCGACGCTGGCCGCGCTGGGACGGCTGGGGCAGGCGACGGCGTCCGAACTGGCGCGGGAGGAGCCGCGGCTGCGGGAGCAGTTCGTGTACGCCGCCGGGAAGAGCTACGAGGGGCTTCATTCGGTCTCGACGCGGCTGCTGAAGGTGCTGGGCGTGGAGGGGAAGGTGGTCCGGGGGCGCCCGCTGGGTTCCTGGACGTCGAGCCAGTTCCGCTGGGCCCTCGCCCCCGAACACCCCGAACTCGACCCGGCCGAGGCCCAGGCGGAGTTGTTGCGCCACTGGCTCACCGCCTGCGGGCCGGCCACCGAGGCCGACCTGAAGTGGTGGACGGGATGGCGGGTGACGGACGTACGGCGGGCACTGGCGGCGATCGGGGCACGGGCGGTGTCGCTGGACGAGGGCACGGGGTACGTCGTCGCGGGCGACGTCGATCCCGTGCCCCCGCCGGACGAGCCCTGGGCGGCTCTCCTGCCCGGGTTGGACCCGACAGCGATGGGGTGGCAGGAGCGGGACTGGTATCTCGCCCCTGAGCTGCGGTCCGCATTGTTCGACCGGAGCGGGAACGTGGGGCCGACGGTGTGGTGGGACGGGCGGGTGGTCGGCGGTTGGGCCCAGCGGGCCGACGGGGAGATCGTCTGGCGGATTCTGGACGGGGAAGGTGTCGGGCGGGACGCGGAGACGGCGATCGCAGCGGAGGCGGAGCGGTTGCGGGGGTGGGTGGGGTCGACGAGGGTGACGCCTCGGTTTCGGACGCCGGTGGAGAAGGCGTTGGTGGGGTAGCGGGCGTGGGGTGAGGGTGGGTGAGGTGAGGGTGGGGGTGCGGTGTGGGTGTCTGGTTGCCCGGGGTCGGTGCCGGGGGGTGGGTCGCGCAGCCCGGCGCTGACGGGGCGCCGCCTGCGCCCACCCGTGCCGCCCCAGGCGGCACGCAGCGGGGGTTTGGGGGCGGAG
>NZ_BMSX01000008.1 GCF_014649375.1 Streptomyces aurantiogriseus | reverse complement strand
CCGCAGGACGCCGTCGGCGTAGTCGACCGTGGTCTGCTCGGCCAGCTTCACATCCCGGCTCTTGGAGGGGTCCGTGGGCCGGACCTCGACCGCGGTGTCGGCCCGGTCGGCGGCGATGACCTGCACCCGCCCGGCCTGGATGTCGAGGACGGCGGCGATCGGGGCGGGGGTGGCGAACGTGTGCATCGTGCTCTCCTTCGGTTCCTTGTTTCTGATGACGGAAAAGCTACGTTGCATTCACGGGTGAGGCAACACAATCGTTGCACACAATCATCATTAGCGCAGGTACAAGCTATAAAATCATTGCAATGGTCGCCAATTTAACGCAACGATAGCCGCCTGTTCGTTGCAATGTACTGAGGGTGAACGCTATGCGGGAGGCACCGGGCGAGAGCAGCGCCCGCGCGGCGGAGCAGGCCCGCGACGTCCTCCGCACGAAACCCGAAACGCCGTCAGGCGGCACTGCCTGAGCCGCGTTCAGATCGCGGACAGACAGCCGGCTCGACGGTCACGGCCAGTGGTGTCCGCGCCGCCGGCGAGTCGAGCGCACGCTGGGGTGGACGCGCCGAGGGCATCGCCTGACGGGACGTCACCGTCCCGACCGGTGGCCGCCGTTCGGTCACCCTGGTCTACGCGCTGTCGGCGCCATTCCAAGTCGTCGGGCTCTGTGCGCCCGAGCCCCTCTGCCGGACCTGACCGCCGCAGGGGGGCAACTGCTCGCCCTCGATAGGCCGTTCGATACCGTGTCGCCTTCTCATGCATGATCACGCAGGCATCCCCCGCTGCCCGCTTCACGATGGAGCGACATGAAAAGACCTATATGGTCCACGGTCGTCACGGCGCTGATAGCCGTGACGCTCGGCGCCGTACCGGCCCACGCCGCACCGGTGAGCGCTGCGACGGCGACCCCCACGCCGGCCGACCCCGTCGACCCGGCCCTCCAGGACGAGGTCACCGACGGCGGCACGGTAAGGGTCAACGTCGTCACCAGGAGCCGTGCCGACCTGCCCGCCGCCGCCCGCGCCAGCGAGACGGGCAAGGCCCTCCAGACCCTGTCCACGCTGCCGGTGACCACGCTGAACGTGGACAAGGCCGGTCTGGAGGAGCTGGCCGCCCAGCCCGGTGTCGTGAGCGTCACCGAGGACGTGGCCGTACCCCCCACCCTGGATTCGACCATTCCGGTCGTCGGCGCGGGCAAGACCGCCGCCGCCGGCCAGACCGGCGCCGGCAACGTGGTGGCCGTCCTCGACAGCGGCGTCGCCGTCAAGCACCCCTTCTTCGGCAACCGGGTGATCACCGAGGCGTGCTTCTCGACCAACAACTCCGCCTCCGGCGTCACCAGCCTGTGCCCCAACGGCACCGAGCAGCAGGAGGGAGCGGGCGCGGCCGACGCGGAGAGCGGCCCCTGCGCTGCTTCCGGCCTGTGCAGCCACGGAACCCATGTCGCCGGTATCGCCGCCGGTAACGGACAGGGCCTGACCGGAGCCCCCAAGGCCGGTGTCGCCCCCGGCGCGAAGATCATCGCCATCCAGGTGTTCAGCAAGTTCAGCACCGAGGCGTCCTGCGGCGTCGGCAAGGCGCCGTGCGTGCTCAGCTACAGCAGCGACCAGCTCGCGGCCCTGGAGAAGGTGCTGCTGCTGCGTCAGGCCGGGACGCCGGTCGTGGCGGCCAACATGAGCTTGGGCGGCGGCCAGTACACGACGGCCTGCGACACGGACTCCCGCAAGGTGGCCATCGACAACCTGCGCGCCGCCGGTGTCGCCACGGTGATCTCCGCCGGCAACAACGCGTACACCGACGCGGTGGGCGCCCCCGGCTGCATCTCCTCGGCCATCACGGTGGGCAGCACCACCGACGACGACCAGCTGTCCTCCTTCACCAACCGGGGGCCGCTGCTGGACGTCTTCGCCCCCGGCAGCAACGTCGTCTCCTCCGTTCCCGGCAACGGCTACGCCTCGTACAACGGCACGTCCATGGCCGCCCCGCACGTGACGGGCGCCTTCGCGGTGCTCAAGCAGGCGTACCCGCGGGCGAGCGTCTCGGAGCTGGAGTCGGTCCTGGAGACCAGCGGGAAGACCATCAGCTACACGGGCGCCGCCACTCCGCGCATCAAGCTCGACCTGGCACCGCGGATCACGGACTTCAACGGCGACGGCGTTCAGGACACGGTCGTCGGCGACCCGAAGGCGACCGTGGGCGGCGACGCCGACGCCGGTGTCGTCCGCGTGGTGTACGGCGGCGGCAAGGGCACCGCCGAGATCAGCCAGGACCTCACCGCCGTGTCGGAAGGCGCCGAGCCGGGCGACTCGTTCGGGGAGAACCTCGCCACCTTCGACCACGACAGGGACGGCTACACCGACCTCGTGGTGGGTGTCCCGGCCGAGGACGTCGGCACGAACACGGACGCCGGCTCCGCCCAGGTCTTCTACGGCGCCGCGGGCGGCCTGTCCACCGGCAAGGCCCCCCTCAACCTCGTCCAGGGCACCGGCGCGGGCTCGATCCTGTCCTCGGCCCCCGAGGCCGGCGACCGCTTCGGCGCCGCCGTCACCGCCGGCCACACCACCGCAGGTGAGCCGTACCTGGTGATCGGCGTACCCGGCGAGGACCTGGGCACCGTCGCCGACGCGGGCAGCGCCCACTACCTGCGCGGCAGCGTCAACGTCGCCGTCCACCAGGACAAGCCGGGCATGGGCGGTGCCGCGGAGGCCGGCGACAAGTTCGGCTCCTCCGTCGCGGCCTCCGCGAACCACCTCGTCATCGGCTCGCCGGGCGAGGCGATCGGCACCCTGGCCAACGCGGGCGGGGTGCAGATCCTCAAGCACGACCTGAGCGCCGACGGCATCCCGGCCCCGGTCCAGGGCATCAGCCAGGACGACGACTTCGTGTCCGGCGCGTCCGAGGCGGGCGACCAGTTCGGCGCGTCCCTGGCGGCCGTCGCGTACGTCCCGTCCGCCACGTCCGCCGCGACCGACACCGTCTTCGCGGTGGGCTCCCCCGGTGAGGCCCTGGCGGTCGGCACCAGCACCGTGACCCAGGCCGGCGCCGTCCAGACCTTCCGCGTCACCGGGGCGGGTGCGGTCACCCAGGCCGCCAACCTCAACGCCGAGGTCGAGAACGTGCAGGGCGCGGCCGAGGCCGGCGACAAGTTCGGCCAGAAGGTCGCCCTCGCCAACCTGGCGCCGCACGAGCCCGGCGCCGCCGACACCCTCGTCCTCGCGGTCGGCATCCCGGGTGAGGACCTCGGCACCACCGCGGACGCGGGCGCGGTGCAGACCTTCTACCCGTTCGGGGCTCCCGGTGACACCGACTTCTGGGTGGAGGCCGGCAACGCGTCCGGTCTGGTCGGCACCCCGACGGCCGGCCACGCCGTCGGCAACCACCTGGGCGCCACGGCCTCCCGCTTCTACGTCGGTGTGCCCAACACCGCTCCGTACGGTGCCGCGCAGTCCCTGCCGTGGGGCAACGCCACCGGCGGCCGTACCGGCGCGACCGGCACGGTGACCGTCCACCAGCCGGGCCAGAACGGCCTCCCGGCCGCGGGCGGCGGCTTCGGCTGGGCGATCGGCTGACCGCGACGGTGGATCCGGACCTGACCGGACGCACCTGAGAAGTGAGGCCCTGGAGGATTCCCTCCGGGGCCTCACCCGTTCCGGCCACCGGAACGGTGATCGGAAACAGCCCGCCCGACCCCCGTCGTGCGCGGACCGCACCGCGGTGAAAGCCCTCTCCCCGCAACCAACCAAGTGCCTGTTGTCGACGTCTCAAGGGGAGCCAAACCGATCACCAAGTCCCGCTTGGAGGAAACATGCGTAAGGCATCGCGCGGAGCGTTACTCGCCGCGACCGCCACGGTGAGCCTGTCCCTGGTGGTGGCGGCTCCGGCCGCGTTCGCCGAGGCGAGCGCAGGCGCGACGGCCGCCGCCTGTGCGACTGGCTGGGGCAGCCTGATGAAGACGGCGAGCAGCAGCGCACCGGCGTACCTGACGAACGTCAGGACGGGCAGTCACGACTGCTACGACCGCATCGTCTTCGACATCCCCGCAGGCAGCACCAGCCGGCTCGGCTACTACGTCCAGTACGTCGACGCCTTCGAGCAGGACGGCAGCGGGGACCCGATCCCGGTGTCCGGCGGCGCGATCCTGGAGGTCCGCGTCCAGGCGGCCTCGTACGACATGGAGAACCAGAAGGTGACCTATCCGGGCAAGGCCAAGCAGCCGCTGCCGGGCGTGGACCTGACGGGCTACAAGACCTTCCGCGACGCCAAGTTCGGCGCCAGCTTCGAGGGCTACAGCCAGGTCGGTGTGGGCGTGCGCGCCCGGCTGCCGTTCAAGGTGACCCAGCTGTCCGACAAGCTCGTGGTGGACGTCGCCCACTCCTGGTAAGGCGGCCGACGGCTCCCTTCAGCACAGCTCAGCCACGCGCCATACGGCCGACGGCCCTGCCAGCCAGTGGGTCACCATCGGTGAACCGCGCACGCTCGACATGGTGGACGGGGTCGTCCGTCTCCTGCGAGCGCGCCCCGGTCGGTTACATCACCGATGTGTGGCTGGGCGGCGGGACGCGGTGTCGGAGGCGGTTACCGGTCGACCACCTCCCAGCGGGCGGCCAGCGCGTCGAAGGTCAACTGAGGGCGGGCGGTCATGGTCCAGCCCGTGGCGTACGCCGTGCGGTTGGCGGCGGCGCCCATAATGGCCAAATGATCAACCCATCCGATATCGATTCCTCCGAACTTCTTAGCCGATGGCGTGGTCCAGCACGGCCCCCCAGGGTTCAACCGGCAATCTTGCCCCCCAACCTACCCGCGCCACTCAGGGAGTGGTACAAGCTCACTTCCCCCTGGCCCGAGGTTCGGTCGGCTGGCACGAGAATTTATGATCCAGATCGCCTCCGAATGGACGCAGATCAGGTCGCGTTTATGGAAGACCTAACCGGCGACTGGATTTGGGCCTTTGATCCCAATCAGTCGAATGTCGCCTATGAGGGAGATTCGATCGGTAACTTGAATCGCACTCCCGAGGGTCTTGCAGAACTACTTGTACATGCGACCGTAAGGTCGGTTATCTTGCTATCCAATTCTGGCAGACTGGGCGCACAGGTGCCGAATGAGGCGTTGCCTCAGGTCCTTAATTCAATGGAATGCGTCGGTTTCGGTGGATGGAAATGGCCCCGTCCTGGGTATCGGATCTTCATGGCCGATAGCCTTTTGGCGGAAGTCGGTCCGGCAGTTGATCCGCAGGCGCCATGGCTCAGCAGGGCCGGATATTCAGCCGTTCGGATTGCAGGTTTGAGCGACTCCGTCCTTACTTATCTCGATTCATTCTCGACGGTTACATGGATTGATACGGGCCCCGATGTCTAGCGGATTTCCGATGCGCCCTCGAATCTCTCGTGGAGGCACCCGCATGTAGGGACTGGCCCGTGATCCACTATGGTGAGGGCGGGCCGATACGCGATTGCAGTTCCCAAGCCAGGCCCGTCCAAGCATTGGAACTGGTTTGACAGACTGTAATAGATACGCCTTGACACAAGGAGTGGAGCATGACGGCGGTCCCCCTGTCGGGGGCGGCTGAAATGGTCGCAGAATCTCTCGGGCTGAGCAGTGAGAACGTGTCCGGAAGTGCCGTCGTACTCCGCTCCGAGGGCATGAGGGTCAGCGTCACGATTTCCAGAGTGAAGCGGGAGTCTCCCCTCCTTTCGTGGACCGTCTTCATCGAGGACGAGGATTTCCTCCCCGAGATGCAGAAATACGGCGGAGTAGGGGTGGAGATCTGGCGGCCGGACCGCGTACAAGAGGGGGACCTCGAGTCCCTTCATAACAGGTACCTCTATCCCTGGCCGAAGAACCGTGCCTCGCTCGGCTCGGCATTGCTGGAGGATCTGGGTGAGTTCGGTAGACCGGCCCTGCGGTTCGTGCGGGACAAGAAAGATCTCGGACGTCTCTTGATGGCCGTGGAGGACGTACACAGGGGCAAGGTCTGGGCTCGGTTGTCCTCCGGGGACGAGCCGTCGAGGCTGGTGAAGGCGTTTCTCATCGCCCGTAAGAGCAGGTACAAGGATGTAGAGCGGGAGGCCTGGGCAAAGCTCCGCGAGGTGGGTGAACGGGACATCAGCTGGGAGCCGGACACACCCTTCCTGTTTCGGCAGTCCCTGGCCGACTGGGCCCGGCAGTACGCCAAGAAGACCGACGTTCCGCTTGAGGACCTGGTGCGACTGAAACGTCATCGGGTCGGGACCTAGGACCAACCAGCCAATTTGTAGATGTCGTGGTGAGTGATGTCTTCCGGCTAAGTTCCATCCAGCAGCGCGGTGGGGCGGTGTCATGCCAGCCGTGGTGGCGACTTGCCCCACCATGCCGTAGAGCCACAAAGCTGATGAGCAGGCCCGCCCCTCCACTATCCCAGGAGGGCGGGGCACATCGCGTGTGTGCCGTTTTCTGAACGGAGGGTTCGAGATGAAGAGGGCGGAACTTTTCTCGGCGGTGGCCCACGAGATGAAGGGCCTGGGATTCAAGAGGCGGAAGTCGAACTACGAGTACGTTCTGGACCTCGGTCCCGGGTTCGAGGGCTGGTGCTCCTTCGCCGACGCGACGAAAGGGGAGAAGACTGCCCTGTGGGTCGCGACCTTCGTGGGAGTGCGGAGTGCAGAGATCGAAAACCGCATCCTGGCTTGGTGCGGTGACGTCGTGCCGGGATGGGACGGGCGGTTCTACGTCCCTACCGTCTCGATGAACGTCGGCTACCTCGCCCCTGAGTCCCAGTGGCGGGAACATCGCATCGACCTCGCGGCGCATTCGGTCGAGGATGCCATCCGTCCCAATCTCTCCGATGTCACCGACATCGCCCTGGACTTCCTGCGCGAGCACGCTTCGTACGCCGGCCTGGCTGCCGCGATGAAGCTCGACAGGGGCCAGCTGACGGAAAGAACCATGGAAAGGCTCCCGATCGCGCTGGCCCTGCAAGGAGACATGGAGGGCGCCCATCGGGAACTGGCTCCGATGCGGCGGCAGGTGGACGAGGCGGCCTATCTTGCTCCGCGATACCTGCGCTACCTCCAGGGTTTCGAGACTGAGTTTCCCCTGGAGCGGCTTCGGGAGGAGTAGCGACGGAGCGTCCGACCGGCCCGTGAACGGGGGTGCCGTGTCGGAGGAGGAGATCCGGGGGTTGGTCGCTTCGGCACTGCGGTGATCACCCGAGCGGTCGGGCCTGCGCCCGTCTCACGATCCCGAGCCACCCGGGAACGTCCACCTCGGCCCGCACGGTCTTTCCCGGCGGCGGTTCCCGGTCGACCACCTCCCAGCGGGCGGCCAGCGCGTCGACCAGGAACAGGCCACGGCCGGTCTCGTCCAGCGGGCTCGCGTTCCGTACGGCGCCGGGTCCGGGCGGACGCGGATCCGTACGCGTGTCACTGACCTCGACACGGACACTCCCCGGCACCAGCGACAGCCGCAGCTCGAAGTCCCGGCCAGGGACACGGCCGTGAGTCACGGCGTTCGCGGCGAGTTCGGCGACGATCAGCGCGACGGCGTCCGAGACGTTCGTGCCGTGCGGGATCCCCCAAGCGTCGAGCTGGTTCAGGGCCAGGTGCCGGGCGAGACGGGCACCTCGCGGTGTTGCGCTCAGGCGCTGGCTGAACACACGTACGGTGACCATGGGTTGGGGGGTGGGGCGTGCTGTCATGGGGCCAATGTGGCGGGTTGGAGGGCCACTTCTCCAGGTGGGAGCCGCGTACGCTCGCGCAGCGTACGCGGTCACGCGCTGGACAGTACTGGTGACGGGGCGTGACCATGGGTGCGGGAGGTGACCGATGGTGGTCGACGGACGCGTGGGTACGTGCAGCAGTGGTGAGCCGGAGTCGTCGGACAGTCTGCGAACGTTCGGGGCGGTGGTGCAGGCGCTGCGGGAGTTCCAGGGGCTGAGCAGGGAGGAGTTCGGGGATCTGGTGGGGTTCTCCAAACACACGGTGGCCTCGGTGGAGTTGGGTCGGCGCATGCCGGATGTGGACTTCGTCGAGGCTGCGGAGAGGGCGCTGGGGAACACGGGGGCGTTAAGGCGCGGGGCGGAGTATCTGGAGCGGCAGCCGGGGCTGGCGGCCTGGTTCCGGCGGTGGGCGGCGCTGGAGAAGCTGGCGATCAACCTCTTCAACTACGAGTGCCGGATGATCCCCGGGCTGCTACAGACGGAGGCGTACGCTCGGCAGCTCTTCGCCGACGAGTTGCCACCGCTGAACGACGAGCAGATCGAGGCCAACTGGGCCGCGCGGGCGGAGCGTCAGAAGCTGCTGAGGGAGCGCCCGAACACCGCCTTCAACTTCATCCTCGAGGAGCACGTCCTGTTGCGGCGGACCGGCGGTGTGCAAGTCACCCGAGAGTCCATCGATCACCTGCTGGAAGTCGGCGAGTTGCGAAACGTCGAGATCCAGATCATGCCGTTGGAGCAGCCGTCCCATGCCGGTCTGCACGGCCCCATCGCCCTGCTGGAGACGCCGAAGCACAAATGGTTCGGATACAGCGAGGGTCAGGAAAGCGGCCAACTCATCTCCGACCCGAAAGGGATCAGCGTGCTCCAGAGCCGGTATGCCAGGATTCGCTCACAGGCTCTCACCATCCAGGACTCCGTGAGCCTGTTGCAACGGATGCGAGGAGACCTATGAGCACGTCCGAACTGGCCTGGTTCAAGAGCAGCTACAGCAGCGGCTCCGGCGACAACTGCATCGAAGTCGCCACCCGCCCCGGCCACATCCACGTCCGCGACAGCAAGGACAAGGACGGCCCCCAGCTCACCCTCTCCCCCACCGCCTGGGCCGACTTCGTCACCCACGCGGCCGAGTGACCGTAGAGCCGTAGAGCCACAGCAAGGAGGGCCGCCCGCCGGCGCGGGCGGCCCCGTCTCTCACTTGCCCGGGCACTCCTTCCAGGCCATGTGGTACACGGTGTTGATGTCGCCGTCGGTCGAGTCCATCGCCATGAAGCTGACCTTGGACGGCGAGGAGGTGCCCGCGTTGACGCGCAGCTCGGTGTTGATGTTGAAGTTGCGCTGGACTCCGCAGGGCGCGTAGACCAGGTTGGCCCAGTCGGTGGTGTCGGTCGCCTGCCAGTTGTCGTTGAGCGCGCCGTTGAAGGTGTGGTTCTTGAACACCGTCTGCGACGAGCCCTGGAAGTAGTACGAGGCCCGCTGCACGGCGCTCGCCCCGGCCTGGAGTGAGGCGAAGCCCCGGTAGTCCGCGCTGGCGATGGCGTACGTGAAGCCCTGCGGAACGTGGACGATCAGGCTGAGCTGGCAGTTCTTGCGGAAGGCGGTCGGGTCGGAGTTGCCGCCGACCTGGGCGAGGTACTCGCTGTAGGTCACCGTGAACGCGGTGTTGTCCTCGGAGACGGCGACGGCCGCCGTCCCCGGGCGACAGCCGGAGCCGTTCACCGTGGCGACGTCGATGACGATCTTGTCCGGCGGCGGGTCGACGAACCCGCCGGACGGGCTGTGCGCGGGAATCGCCGCGGTGACGAGGGCGGCGACGGCGCCGCCCAGAAGCAGTCCACTTGCCATGGGGGGTCTCTCCTTCTTCGTTGAAGTGCGGAGAACCTGTGAGGTTTCTGTGAAGCACCGCGGCGATCGAATCGTAGGGAGCTCCACGGGACGCGCCCAGGCCGAACTCCGGCCATTCACCTCGGCCCGTTCACACACCTGCTGACGAGGCGAGTGCTCAGGACACGAGGGGCTGCTCCTCCGACTCGGTCAGCTTCACGGTGCACAGGCCGCCGCGCTCGGTCTTCACATCCACCACCTCGAGCTGCGTGCCCGGCAGGAGGATGAACTCCTCCTCGCCCGTGAACGCGGAGAAGTTGCGGATGCCGACGGCCCGTGCGGGTTGCACCTCGAAGAGCGTCCGCTTGCCGCGGCTGCCGAGGAACGACCGCGCCACGCCGAGCTCGGACGTGCAGGAGGACACGCCCCACCAGGTGACGGTCCGTCCGACCGGGTACTGCGCCCGCAGGTCCAGCGGCACCCCGCGCCACAACGGCTGCGTGCGGACGGGGAGACCCGACACCGCCGAGAACAGCAGCCGCAGGTACGGGAGGTACGGGACGACCTTCGACCGGTCCGGGTTGCGGAGGATGGCGTTGATCTCCCGGTAGAACGCGGACTCGCAGGTGTAGAGGTAGAGGGCGGCGACCGCGTCGGCGGAGAGGCCGCCGCCGGCCGTTTCGTCCACCCGCCGCTTTCCGAAGTCGTGCGACCGCTGGACGTGGCGGTCGAGGCCGTTCAGCAGCTCGGCGACGGGGCTGACGGCGTCGCGGAAGTCCATGAGCGGGGTGTCGAACACGCCGGTGATCGCGGGGAGGACGAGGCCCTCGTCCTTGACGCTGGAGAGCCGCTCCAGATAGAGCTGGTGCAGTTCCATGGTGGACGTGATGAACGCGCCCATGCGTTCGGCGACCCCGCCGTCCGTGCCGCCGGCCTCCGCCGTGTGCTGGTCCCACCCTCCGCTCGGCAGCCAGTCGATCGCGTCCGCGCCCAGCGACGCCAGGGCGTCGTTCACCATGCCGAAGTGGTCGCCGTCGCAGAAGATGTCGCCCTGCGCTGCGGGATTGCAGTGGTCGATGTGCCGGACCTCGACCTCGGGATACTTCTTCTGGAGCTGGAGGACGACCTTCTTCAGGTTGCGCGCGTGCGCACCCCACCACGCGAAGACGACACCACGGTCCTCCTCGTCCTCGGCGTTCTGCTTGGCCTTGAGGATCTCCTCGACGATCCGCTCCGCGACCGGACGCCAGAACGCGGTGTGCGGGTCGGCTCCCCTCGGGCCGTCACTGCTGGCGGTGAGCGCCGCGTTCAGCAACAGGACGCCCTGCGTGAGCATCGCCTGGAACCACTCCGGCGGCTGGACGGTGTCCTGCTTCTTCAGGAGCGCGCGGATGTCGGCTATCGGCGTCTTCTTGGGGATGCCGTACTTCCACATCGCCGCCGCCTTGATGATGCAGCGGATGCTGACGACCCTGCCGAACTGGCTGTCCTTCCAGTCGTGGAAGGTGTTGTCGAACATGGCGATGCCGGTGGCGCTCTCCGGCCGCGGGTAGGGGTTCTGGCCGAAGACGACGACCTTCCACTTGTGCGGCGGGTTGGGCTTGAGCGCCTGGAAGGTCAGTTCCCGGACGGGGACGACGTCCGGGCCACGGCCCGGACCGATGAACGAGGCGGCGTTCGGCTGCGCCTCGATGACCGGCTTCAGCAGTGGAAGCCACGGTTCACCGCCGCCCTTGAACAGTTCGGCGAGGCCCAGCGGGTCGTTCGGATCGGGCTGGGCGGGGGTGTTGGCATCGATCATGGCCGGGAGGCTAACAGCGGGCTATGACAACGGCCCCGGCTCCCAACTGCGTTGTCAGTGGGGCGCTGTAGCGTCGTGATCGGTGGAAGGACCGCCTCGTGATGGGAGTGTGGAAGATGACCGTGAACCGCGTGCAGCCGCCGCTCAAAGTGGTGTTGACCGACATCAACACGAAGGTGGTGGAGGCATGGCGGGCGGCGTTCGCCGACACTCCCGAGATCGAGATCCGCAAGGGCTCGATCCTCGATGAGACGGTCGACGCCTGGGTCAGCCCGACCAACTCGCGGGGCCTGATGAACGGCGGGGTGGACGCGGTCATCAAGCGGCACCTCGGAGCGGGGATCCAGCTGCGCGTACAGCGGGCGATCCGCGACCGGTTCGAGGGACGGCTCCCGGTGGGCAGCGCGGTGTGCGTCCCGTCCGGGGCGACCAACCCGAAGTTCCTGATCTCGACGCCGACGATGGAACAGTCCTCGCAGAACGTGAGCGAGACCCTGAACGTGGCCCTGGCGTGCGCCGCCGCGTTCCAGGCGATCCACCAGCAGAACGCCGGGGCGCCCGGCAGCATCGGGTCGGTGGCGCTGGTCGGCATGGGCGCGCAGACCGGCCGGGTACCGGCACGCGTGTGCGCCAACCTGATGTGGACGGGCTACACGCTGTTCAACGACCACCGCTTCGAGGACTACGACGACCTGCGCAGCACCATCGTCGCGCAGCTCGACGACATAGAGAACGCGCCCACCGAGACGCGGGTGCGCATCGCACCGCCGAAGCGGTCGGCCTCCCGTCGCTGACCGACCTACGGGTTCTCCCAGGCCGCCGGTTCCGCCGCCAGCCGCCGTACGGGGTCGGGGAGGGCGTCCGCCGCGATGTCGGCGATCGTGACGCCCTCCAGGATCTTGCGGACGTTGGCGCGCAGGGCGATCCACAGGGGCAGCAACGGCTGGGCCGAGCCGGTGTACACCAGACCCGTCGGGCGTTCGCCCCGGACCGACACGATCGGGCCGTCCACCGCCCTGATGACGTCCGCGACCGTGATGCTCTCGGGGTCGCGGGCGAGCCTGTAGCCGCCGCCCCCGCCGCGCCGGCTGTCGACGATCCCGCCACGCCGCAGGTCGCCGAGGATCCCCTCCAGGAACTTGTGCGGAATGTCCTGCGCGGCGGAGATCGTCTCCGCCTTCACCGGAGCGCCGTCGTCGCCGTGGCGTACGGCGAGCTCCAGTACCGCCCGTACCGCGTAGTCCGCGCGTGCCGAGATCCTCATGGCGACCATTGTCCGGTGCGCCGCCGTGCGACGGCGCACCGGAGGGAACCCGGTCAGGCCAGCCGGATGACGTTCCAGGACAGCGGCTCCAGCGTCGCCGTCAGCGTCCCGTCGGTCACCGCCGTGCCCTCGGCCGTGTGCGGGGCGACCCGCTCGGGGTCGGCGAGGGTGTTGCGGGCGTCCGGGTCCGCGTCGGAGAGCACGCTGTGCTCGACGAGCCGTGAGACGCCGAGGCCGTTCAGGGCCACTTCCAGGGGGAGCGGCTCGGTCCGGCTCCGGTTCACGGCGAACACGGTGACCGTGCCGTCCTCCGCCCGTACGGCGGTGGCGTGCAGCAGATCCGCCTCGCCGTACTTCTTCGTCTCGTACGTCGGCGAGTCGACCCGGACGTCGAGGACCTCGCCCCGGCCGTACCGGGACGCCTGCGCGAACGGGAAGAACGTCGTCTGCCGCCAGGCCGGGCCGCCCGGCTCGGTCATGATCGGCGCGATGACGTTGACGAGCTGGGCGAGGCAGGCGACCGTCACGCGGTCGGCGTGCCGGAGCAGGGCGATGAGGAGGGAACCGAAGACGACCGCGTCCAGGACGCTGTAGTTGTCCTCCAGCAGACGGGGGGCCTCCGGCCAGTCGGTGGGGTCGCTGGTGCGGGCGTGCTCCTCCCACCTGGACAGGTACCAGACGTTCCACTCGTCGAAGGACAGGTTGATCTTCTTCTTCGACTTCAGCCGCGCGCCCACGTGGTCGCAGGTGGCGACCACGTTCTCGATGAAGGACTCCATGTCGACGGCGGAGGCGAGGAAGGAGTCCACGTCGCCGTCGTGCGGCTCGTAGTAGGCGTGCAGGGAGATGTAGTCGACCAGGTCGTAGGTCTCGGCCAGGACCTTCGCCTCCCATTCGGCGAACGTCGGCATCGACTGGCCCGAGCTGCCGCAGGCGACCAGTTCGACGTGCGGGTCGATCTGGCGCATCGCGCGGGCGGTCTCGGCGGCGATACGGCCGTATTCCTCGGCCGTTTTGTGGCCGGTCTGCCAGGGGCCGTCCATCTCGTTGCCCAGGCACCAGAGCCGGATGTCGAAGGGGTCCTTGTCGCCGTGCGCGATCCGCTGCTCCGAGAGTGCGGTGCCGGCGGGGTGGTTGGCGTACTCCTGGAGTTCCAGGGCCTCGGCCACGCCTCGTGTGCCCAGGTTGAGGGCCATCATCGGTTCGGCCTGGGGGCCGATCTTCTTCAGGAAGGCGATGTACTCGGAGAGGCCGAATCGGTTCGTCTCCGTGGAACGCCAGGCCAGGTCCAGGCGGCGGGGGCGGTCCTCGGCGGGGCCCACCGAGTCCTCCCACTTGTAGCCGGAGACGAAGTTGCCGCCGGGGTAGCGGAGGGCGGTGACGCCGAGTTCGCGGATCAGGTCGAGGACGTCGGTGCGGAGGCCTTCGGCGTCCGCGGTGGGGTGGTCGGGTTCGTAGATGCCGGTGTAGACGCAGCGGCCGAGGTGTTCGACGAAGGAGCCGAACAGGCGGGGGTTGACTGTGCCGACGGTGAAGGCGGGGTCGAGGGTGAAGCGGGCGGTGCTCATCTTTTCCTTTCGACGTTCAGTTCTGTCTGCGGGTGTGTGGGGGCTGGTCGCTCCCCCACTCTCGACGTCGCTTGAGCGGGAGGGATCCCCATCGCGGCGGAGCCGCGGATCGATACGGCCCCGCGCCCCTAGAAGACCACTGGCCAGCCGTTTCCCGTCCAGCTCAGCCTGTTGAGCCCCAGCTTGGGGGTGCCGTTGTCCTCCGCGTCGTAGTAGTGGTACGCCAGCCAGTCCCGGCCTCGGTCGCGGAAGACCGACTGGCCTCCCGTGCCGATGTACCTGCCGTGGCCCTCCAGCAACACGTCACCGCCGCCCTCCAGCAGCGGCTTCCCCGCGCTGTCCACGTACGGGCCCGTCACGCTCGTCGATCTGCCCACCCTGATCTTGTACGTCGAGTTCACGCCCGAGCAGCAGGCGTCGTACGACGCGAACAGGTAGTAGTGGCGGCCGTGCTTGACGATGTACGGGCCCTCCACCGCGTACGGCGCGTCCGGGCGGGTCGCGAGGTGGTGGACCGGGGCGTCGGTGACCGCCTTGCCCGTCCTCGGGTTCAGCTCGACCATGCGGATGCCCGTCCAGTACGAGCCGAAGGACATCCACAGCTTGCCGTCGGCCCTGGTGATCGCCGGATCGATGGCGTTCCAGGAGTCGGTGCGTTCGGAGGTGAAGACCTTGCCGTGGTCGGCCCAGGTGCCGGGGAGGCCGGTCCGGGAGGTGGCGACGCCGATCGCGGAGTGGTTGGAGCCCCAGGAGGAGACGGCGTAGTAGAGCCAGTAGCGGCCGTCGCGGTAGGAGATGTCGGGGGCCCAGGGGTCGCCGGTGTCGTTGTACTCGTACCACCAACTCGGCGGAGTGGCGAAGGCGTTGCCCGCGTCGTCCCAGTGCTTCCGGTCCTTCGAGGTGCGGGCGCCGATGATCCCGCCGGTCGAATAGGCCACGTAGTCACCCGACTTGAGGCGGATGACGGTCGGGTCGTGGATGATCTGCTGGCCGGTGACGGGCTGGGGGTCGGGGTAGGTGACGTCCGCCGTGGCCGTGCTCGGGAGCAGGGCGAGGAGGGCCGCGGCGACGATCGCCGCGAGTCCGATGCGCTTCAACTGTGTATCTCCTTTGGGGGAGTTACTGGCCCGCGAGGCCGGTGTGGGCGACACCCGCCACGATCTGGCGCTGGAAGAAGACGAAGACGATGATCAGCGGCAGGCCCGCCATGAGGCCGCCGGCCATGAGCTGGGCCCACTGGATGCCGTAGGAGTTCATGACGGTCGCGATGCCGTTCGGCATGGTCATCAGGTCGGGGTTGTTGGTCACCATGTACGGCCACAGGAAGTTGTTCCACGAGGCGATGAAGGTGAAGATGCCGACCGCGGCGAGGGAGGGGCGGGCGAGCGGGACGACGATGGTGAAGAAGACGCGCCAGCGGCCCGCGCCGTCGATGAACGCGGCCTCCTCCAGCTCGCGCGGGATGCCCTGGAAGAACTTGTAGAGGATGTAGACCATCGCGGCGGGTGCGCACTGCGGCAGGATCATGCCCCAGTAGGTGTCGACCATCCCCATCTGCTGGACCGTGGTGAACAGGGGGACGCCGAGGACCGCCGGGGAGATCATCAGGCCCGCCATGACGACGCCCATGAGGACGCCCTTGCCGCGGAACTCGGTGCGGGCGAAGCCGTATCCGGCGAGGGCGCTGACGAGCAGCACCACGGACGTCACGCACACCGAGACGACGAGCGAGTTGACGAACCAGTTGGTGATGTTGCCGGTCTCGAAGAGGGCCGTCCACGCCTGGCCCGTCCAGTCCTTCGGCAGCCAGTGCGGCGGCACCTCGACGGCCTCGGTCTCCGACTTGAGCGAGGTGAACAGGCCCCAGGCGAAGGGCGCGAGGAAGACGACGGAGACGGCCGTGCCGAGGAGGGTGAGGATGATCTGGCTGGGTGTCCAGGACGACCTGCGGGGCTTGACGCGTACCTCTGCGGCGGTGGTCATCGGGCTCCCTCCTCACGGTTGCGCAGCAGCCACATCCGGGCGAGGGCGACGGCCGCGATGATCACGAAGAAGATGATGGAGATCGCGGAGGCGTAGCCCACGCGGTAGCTGGTGAAGCCCTCTTCGAGGGTGTACTGGACGAAGGTGCGGGTCGCGTTCTCGGGGCCGGGGCTGAAGTCCATCATCACGACGGCCTGGTCGAAGATCTGGAGCGAGGCGAGGATCTGCAGGGCGATGACGAGCCCGGTGATGTTGCGCAGCATCGGCAGGGTGATGTGGACCATGCGGTGCCAGGCGTTGGCGCCGTCCAGCTTGGCGGCCTCGTAGAGGTGGTCGGGGATGCCCTGGAGCGCGGCGAGGTACAGCAGGAAGCTGAAGCCGACGGTCCACCACAGGGTCGTGATGACGATGGCGAGCATGGCGTACGACTTGTCGGTCAGCCAGGGCGTCTCGATGCCGAAGACGTGGTTGATCATGCCCGTGCCGGGGTTGAACAGCCACTGCCACAGGTTGCCCGCGACGGTGGAGGGCAGCAGGAAGGGGGCGAAGAAGCACAGCCGCCACAGCCACTTGCCGCGCTCGATGTGGTGGGCGAGCATCGCGAGGAGGAAGGCGAGCACGGTGATGCAGGGCACCACCAGGAGCGTGAAGTAGGCGCTGTGGCCGAGCGCGTCCCACATCAGGGGGTCCTGGAGGGCCTCGCGGTAGTTGTCGAGGCCGACGAAGTTCGCGCTGTCGCCCGAGATGTTGGCGTCCGTGAAGCTGAGGTAGACGCCGCGCAGCAGCGGCCAGATCACGAAGAGCACGAACAGGACGAGGAACGGGGCGACGAACCAGCCGCCGTGCTGGAAGCCCTGCTTGCGGCGGACGGTGGCGCTCTGCGCGGCGCTCTTCGTCCGCGCCGCTGCGAAGAGGGTCTCCGTACTGGTCGTCATGCGCCCGCACCTCCCTGCGCGGCGGTCCTGCCGTCCATGGGGTTCTTCATGGCGAGCAGCTGGGTGAGCGCGCCCTTCATCCGCCGGGCGACGGCCTCCGGCTTGGCGGAGCCCATCGTCGAGGAGACGACGACGGGGCCGATGCGCTGGGCGAGGATGCCGGTCGAGCCCGCGAACCACACCTTCGGCTCGGTGGCCTGGTGGTCCATGGCCGACACGTACTCGCTCTGCGGGTTCAGCTCCTTGTACGCGGCCGTGGACAGGGTGGGCGAGTACGCGGGGATGTGGCCGCCGGCCGCCCACTGCTGCGCGTGCTGGACGACGTAGGCGGCGAGTTGATGGGCGGCCTCGTTGGTGGCGCCGCCGCGGTCGGACTGGTGCGGCAGGACGAAGGCGTGCGACTCGGCGTGGGTGGCCTGCTTGCCGAAGACGGGGGGCAGCGGGGTCGCGCCGTAGTCGAGCTTCGCTCCGGAGAAGACCGGCACGGACCAGTTGCCCTCCCAGGTGAAGGGCGCGCCGTTGATGAACTGTTCGGAGTTGGCGGCACCCGGGATGGTGTAGCCGTCGGTGATGTGCCGTCGCAGGAACTCCAGGACCTGGACGGCCTTGTCGGTGTCGAAGGTGACCTCGGTGTTGGCGTCGTCGAACCAGGTTCCGCCGAGCTGGGTGTAGAAGGCGACGAAGAACCACCACTGGAAGTTCTGGTCGTTGGCCCACAGGCCGAGGGTCTGCAGGCCCTTCTTGGTGGCCTTCTTGGCCTCCTTGAGCAAGTCGAACCACTCGTCGGTCGACCTCACGGGCACGATCCGGCCGTCGTCGCCGAGCAGCCCCGCCTTCTTCAGCACGTCCTTGCGGTAGAAGCAGAGCTGGACGTGGATGTCGAGCGGGAGGGCGTAGAGCTTGCCGTCGATGACGGCGCGCTTCCACAGCGCGGGGTTGAAGTCCGCTTCCCGTACGCCGTACTTGGCGAGCAGGTCGACGTCCCAGGGGTCCAGGAGGCGGCCGGGCGAGAAGCCGGTGACCCGGCCCATGTGCATGACGCCGAGGTCGGGTGCGCGGTTGCCCGCGGCAGCCATGGCGAGCTTGGTGTAGAAGGGGTTGCCCCACTGGAGGGTCGAGTCCTTCACGTCGATGCCGGGGTTGGCCTTACGGAAGGCGTCCAGCATCGCGATCATGTTGTAGCCGTCGCCGCCGCTGAAGAGGTTCCAGTACCGCACCCGGGTGTGCGCGTCGGAGGCCAGTGCGTCGGCGCCGGTGCCCAGGGCGGCGAAGCCGAAGCTTCCGGCGACGGCCAGTCCGCCTGCGGCGGCGAGCAATTGCCTGCGGTTCAGGCCAGGTTGTCCCATACCTTGCCCCTGTCGTTCGGCATGTCGAATAACGCTCGTAACTTCGAACGGGACCGTAAGTTCGATGCGCGCGCACGTCAATGGTTCTGACAGGACTTCTGATAGCGCTTTCTATCGCCGCTCGCTCGAACCTGCCCCCTCGTGTCCGCCGACGCCCGATGTTGGTGCACCTGTGAACGACTTCGGGTGACGAGGACACTTCCGGCCGACTAGGCTCGAACAGGCTGCCGCACGGCGGCGAGAAGGGGGACCGGATGGACATCGCGGGCGCGCGCGGTAAGGCGGCCCGGATCACCTCGGCGCTGCGACGCGCGCGGACCGGCCCGGCCATGCGCGAGCTGGCCGGCGATCTCTCCGCCGCGCTGCGGACACGGCCCACTCCCCCGGCCGGTGTGCGGGAGGTGTCCCGGGCACTGTGCGAGGAGATGGCCGCGCGGCGCGGCGGGCGGCCCGTGGAGCTGCGCTTCGAGCGGTTCCCCGACGAGTTCGACGTGACCGGACTGTGGGTGGAGTTCCAGGACTTCGACCTGGTCATCGTCGAGGAGCGCGCCGAGGACGTCCAGCAACTGGTCATCCTGGGCCATGAGTTGTGGCATCTGCACGCGGGGCACCGGCATCACCACCACGGCGTCGGCACGGCTGCCGCGCACGCGTTGGCCGGGCGTCCCGGCTGGGACGACATCGCCCTGACCGTCGCCGCCCGCGACGGCTCCCGCAAGGACGACGAGGCCGAGGCCGACGCCTTCGGGCACCGGCTCGCGGCGGCCTTCCGGCCGTACCTGTCCGGGCGGGGCGGACACGCCTCCCCCGACCCGGTCCAGCGGACCCTCGGCTACCGCGGGCGCAGGGGTACGGCGCGGTGACGAACGGGCTTGTGGGGACGGGAAGCAGCGGGTTCTGGGCGGTCACCGGCAACGGGTTCGCGGCGCCGGGAGGGAACGGGTTCGGGGCGGCCGCCGGCAACGGGTGGGCGGCGGGGAGCCACGGGTTCGCGGCGACGGAGAACTGGCCCGCGGCGAGCAGCCTCCTCAGCGGGATGTACGTCTCCTACTGGCTGCCGACCGTGGTGCTGACCGCCGCCCTGGCGATCAAACTGCCCAGCATCCTCAAGCTGTGGCGGGACCCGCTGCTGCGCGCCGTCGGCGGACTGCTGGTGTTCGCCTGCGCGGTGTTCGTCTTCGCGGCGCCCAGGACCATCGCCTGGACCAACCGGGTCACCGGCGTACCGAACATCGCCGCGCCCTGGGTGTACTCCCTGCTGACCGCGCTCTCCGCGTCCTGGCTGCTGCTGATCATCGCCTGGCGCAACGGCGGCACCGAGCGCTCGGCGCAGACCCGGCGCGCGACCCGGTGGGTGGTCTCCGTCTACGCGGCCGTGGTCGTCGCGCTGTGGGTGCTGTTCGCGCTGGCCGACGTGCCGTTGGAACAGATCCAGGACTACGACACGTACTACGCCGGTACGCCGTTCGCCCGCGAGGGGATCCTGCTCTACCTGCTCGCGCACACGGTGGCCTGCTCCGTCACGGCCCGGCTCATCTGGAACTGGATCCGTACCGACGGCCTCGACGCCTGGCTGCGCTGGGGGCTGCGGTTCCTCGGAGTCGGGTACGCGACGAACCTGCTGTTCAGCGCGGCCAAGCTCACGGCCGTCGTCGCCCGGTGGACCGGGTACGACCTGGACTGGCTGAACACCAACCTGGCGCCGTCGGCCGCCTGCATCGCCGCCACGTTCGTCGCGATCGGCTTCATCGTCCCGCACGCCGGCCAGTACCTGCAGGAGCGGTGGCTGGTCCGCCGCCGGCACCGGAGCCTGAGGCCTCTCGCCCGGCTGATGCGGAACGTCACCGGCAGCCGCGAGCCCCTCGCCCTGCGCGCCACCCCCGAGATGCGTCTGATCCGCCGCGAGACCTTCATCCGCGACGCGCTGCTCCAGCTCTCCCGTCACCTCGACGAGGACCTGCGCGGACGGGCGTACGACGCGGCGCTCGCGCTCGGACACGACCGCGGGCGGGCGCAGGCCCTCGCGGCCGCCGTGACCATCCTGGACGCCGTCGCCACCGGGCGGCGGGCCGCGGAAGCCGAGGGCGCCGGCGGTGCCGCGTCCGGCGTCCCGGCCGGCCCGGACGCGCCGGCCGAGCCGGACACCACCTACCTGCTGCGGGAGATCCAGGCCGTCTCCGAGGTCCTTCGCCGCCCCGACGACATCACCGCGGTACGCGCCCGCGCGGCCGCCCCGGCAGAGAGCGTGTCCACGCATGACTGAGCCCTCCAACCCCGCCAGAACCGCCGTCGTCCTGGGGGGATCCCATACGGGCATGCTCGCGGCGCGTGCCCTGGCCGAGTTCGTCGACCGGGTCGTCGTCGTGGAGCGCGACGAACTGCCCGACGGGGCCGAGCCCCGCAAGGGGCTGCCGCAGGCGCGCCACGCCCACATGCTGTGGTCGGGCGGGGTGCGGGCCGTGGAGGAGCTGCTGCCGGACATCACCGAGGCGCTGCGGGACGCCGGGGCGCGTCGGGCGCCGGTCACGACGGACATGGTCGTGATGGCGTCCCAGGGCTGGTTCCGGCGCTGGGCCGAATCCCACCATGTGGTCCTGGCCGGACGGGACCTGTTGGACGCGACGGTCCGCACGGAGGTCCTCGCGGACGGGCGGGTCGAACTGCTCGACGGCACGGAGGTGCTGGGACTGGAGGGGACGGCAGGGACCGTCACGGGCGTACGGGTTCGGACGCAGGCAGGGGCAGCGCAAGGTGAGGGCGGTGACGGGGGCCGGGAGCGGGTGCTTGCGGCGGGGCTGGTCGTCGACGCGACCGGTCGTGGCTCCGGCGCGTCCCGGTGGCTGACGGCGCTCGGGCTGCCCGAGGTGGAACGGCGCGAGGTGGACTCCGGGCTGGCGTACGCCACGCGGCTCTTCCTCGCCCCCGAGGCGGCCCGGGACGGCTTCCCGGTGGTCAACGTGCAGGCCGATCCGCCGGGTACGGGGCGTCCGGGACGGTCAGGCTTCCTGCTCCCCATCGAGGACGGCCGCTGGATCGTCACCCTGTGCGGCACACGCGGCGGCGAACCGCCCACGGAGGCCGAGGAGTTCGCGCGGTTCGCACGAGGGCTGCGCCACCCCCTGATCGGCGAACTGATCGAGCGCGCGGAGCCGTTGACGGACATCTCCTTCACCCGTACGACCGTCAACCGCCGCCACTTCTACGAGCGGATGGCGGCCTGGCCCGAGAACTTCGCCGTCCTCGGCGACGCGCTGGCCGCGTTCAACCCCGTCTACGGCCACGGCATGTCGGTCGCGGCCCAGTCCGCGGTGGCCCTCCGGGAGGCCGTACGGCGTCACGGCTGGGGCACGCCCGGACTGTCCCGCCGGGTCCAGCGGGCGGTGGCCCGGCCGGTGAACGCGGCGTGGGACCTGGCGATCGGACAGGACGTGTTCTATCCCGGCGCGACGGAGAACGGGCCCACCCTGCGGGATCGGCTGCTGGCCGCGTACGTGGACCGGCTGATGCACACGGCCACCGGGAACGGCAGGATCGCCCGGCGAGTGACGGACGTGACGTCCCTGGAGCGGGGTCCGGAGGTGCTGCTGTCCCCGTCGGTGCTGCTCGCGGCGGCGGTGGGCCCGCTGAAGCCGGCACTGAGCGGACCACCGTTGACCGCGGAGGAGCGGAAGGCGGCGGGGTTGGTGTGAGGCGGCCCGTCGGGAGCACGGATCTGATGAGCGCGGATGTCATGAGTACGGATGTCAGCAGCACGGACGCCAGGAGCACGCATGTCAGGAGCACGAATGTCAGGGATAGCCTGACAAGATGACCAATGCCGCAGACGCCTCCTCGACGCCGACCGCGCCCGAGCTCCACAGGCTGTCTCCCCGCGACGAGTCCCGCGTCGCTCTGGCCCTCACGCTCCGTCAACTGGCCGACGCCGTCCTCGACGCGGTGCCGGTGGAGCCGGACCCCGCGCCCGGGGACCTGCTCCGCACCGCTCTGCGGCTGCAGCGCCGTATGGACGACGTCATACGTGAGGCGGTGGTCGCCGAGCGAGAACGCGGTACCTCGTGGCACGAGATCGGTGAGGCGGCCGGCATGACCCGGCAGTCCGCCCACGAGAAGTGGTACGGCGACGTCCACGCCTGGGCGGCCATCGGGCGCAGCGCCCTGCCGCCGCATCTGAAGACGCTCGAGGTGGCGGCCGAGGCGGATGCCCGGTACGCCAGGCTGCGCCCCGACCGACCGCACGCCGTCACCTCGGGCCTGGACGCGGTCCGCTTCCCCGGCTCTCACGCGTACGAGGCCAGTCTGCGTAGCCGCGGGTCGGCTCTGCACACCCGCCGTACGGAGCTGGACGCGCGGGCCACGAGGCTCAACGAGGAGTACAGCGCCCTGCATGCCCAGGGCCCCGCGGCCTCGCCGGTCGGCGGCGACCCCCTGGTGATCGACGCCTACCGGGGACACGCGGACGCGGTGCGCGCCAACCGGCTCGCGATCGCGGCGGTGCACGCCGAGATCGCCACCATCTACGACCAGCTCGTCACGGCCGAGCCCTCCCTGGCGGAGGAGCACCGCACCATGTCCGACTGGCACCGCAACGCCTCCGACCAGGCCCGCAGCTACGCCGACCTCTTGAACGGCAGCCAGAACTAGGGGGTGTCGTTCGGATCACCCGGGTCCGCGGTGATCCCCATCCCCACCCGCATCCCCATCCCCTGGCAGCGACCCCGGTCAGCCCGCGAACGCCGGTTGGGGCAGTCCCTTCCCCGCGCCCGGTACCACCAGCAGCGAGCCCGCCACCGGGTGGGGGGCTTCCAGGCCTACGCGGGCTGTCGTGATGTACAGGTCGGTGAGGTCGGGGCCGCCGAAGGCGCAGGCCGTCACGCGGGGGGTCGGGAGCTGGACGACCCGGTCGAGTTCGCCGGCCGGCGTGTAACGCCGTACCGCTCCTCCGTCCCACAGGGCGACCCAGACGCAGCCGTCCGCGTCCACCGTCAGGCCGTCGGGGAAACCCGCGCCCTCCTCGATCTCGACGAAGGGGCGGCGGTTGGTGGCCTGGCCGGAGGTGTGGTCGAAGACGTCGACGCGGCGGGTCGGGGTATCGATGTAGTACATGAGGCGGCCGTCCGGGCTCCAGCCCGTGCCGTTGCTCACGGTCACGTCGTCGAGGACCACATCGACCGAGCCGTCCCCGGTGAGCCGGGAGAGGGTGCCGCCGCCGGGGGCCTCGTCGTAGCGCATGGTGCCGGCCCAGAGGGAGCCGTCGGGGGCGACGGCGGCGTCGTTGGCGCGGCGGCCGGGGACGGGCTCGTGGTGGAGCCAGCGGAAGCCGCCGTCCACGTCCAGGAGACCCACCCCGTCGCGCAGGTTGAGGACCAGGCCGCCCCCGACCCGGGGCTTGGCGGCGCCGACGTGCTGGTCGGTGACCCGGACCGTGCGGTTGCCGGTGGAGGGGTCGTAGGAGTTGAGGCGGGCGCCCAGGATGTCGAGCCAGAGCAGGCGGCCGGTCGCCGGGTCCCAGGTCGGGCCCTCACCGAGGGTGGCCTCGGCGCGGACGGCCACCTCGTACGTCGTCGTGTAGGTCGTCATGCCACGCTCCGGTAGCCCAGCAGCTCGGACAGTTCGGCGGCGCCCTTGGCGGCGAGCTGCTCCAGTTCGGCGCGGCGGTCGTCGCTCCAGCGGATCATGGGGACCGAGATGGACAGGGCGGCCACGACCTGGCCGGTGCGGTCGCGGACCGGGGCCGCCACGCAGCTGACGTCGGGGTTCGACTCACGGCTCTCCACCGCGATGCCCCGCTCCCGGATCGCCGCGAGGGCCTCGCGCAGGGCGGCCGGCTCGGTGATGCTGTTCGGGGTCATGCGGATGAGGTCGGCGTCGTCGGGGATGCGGGCGGTCAGCTCGGACTCGGGCAGGGAGGCCAGCAGCATCTTGCCGACGGAGGTGCAGTGCGCCGGGAGTCGGCGCCCCGCGGCCGAGACCATGCGGACCGCGTGCGTGGAGTCGACCTTGGCGATGTAGATGACGTCCGTACCCTCGAGAATGGCCACGTGGACCGTCTCGTCACAGGTCTCGGCGACGGAACGGGCCACCTGCTGGCCCTCGGCCGCCAGGTCGAGCTGCTCGGCGTACCGGCTGCCGAGCTGGTACGGACGCACCCCGAGGCGGTAGCGTCCGGGCTGTCCGGGCACGGCGACGATGTACGACCGGGCGGCGAGCGTGGTCACCAGCTCGTGCACGGTGGTGCGTGGCAGCTGGAGCCTGCGCACGATGTCGGGGGCGGAGAGCGTCCCGTCCCCGTCGAGGAAGAGCTCGAGAATATCGAGAGCTCGGGTCACGGCAGGTACGAGTCGTCCCACGGCCGGCCCCCTCCCTTGGTTCGTCTCAGTGCCTGTGTTCGAGATTTCAACAGGCGATCGGCATGACGAACACAGGCTAGCCACACTGCAATGTCCCGGCAATGGTCGTGACGTGCACAGAACACCCACACTTCGGGCTTCGGACCCCACCGGTGGGCGACGATGGTGCGCATGCCGTCCGAGAAGCGCCCCGCCCGCCCGTTCACGTCCCTCGACTTCCAGCTGGTGCTGCTGCGGCGCATGGCCGATCACAATCCGGAGCTGGTGGAGGGCGTCCGGCGGGAGCTGGGCGCCTCCCTCGCCGACATGCGGGAGGCCAACAAGCGGTGGCAGGCGATGGTCCGCTCGCCGCGGGCGCGCGGGGCCGCCTCGCGCTACCGCTCAGTCCTGGGCCCGCCGGAGTCCCAGTCCGCCCGCCGGATCGGCGATCTCGACTGCGAGGCCTGGCTCTGGCCGCTGCCCCTCTGGCCCGACCTCCGCTTCGAGGTGCTCCTCGCCCCGAACGGCGCCGTCTGGAACGAATGGCTGGTCCGCGCACCGGGCGCCGAGGCGCCACCCCTGCGGACCCTCGACGACCTCACCCCTTGGTCCTGCACGGTCGACGAGGCCGCCCGCGCCTTCGCCCCCGCCCGACCCCTGGAGGGCACGGCCCCCACCCGCTGGGGTCTCGCCTTCACGGCGCCGGACGGGCAGGGGGTGCGGCGGGAGGTGGTCGCCGAGTTCACGTGGGGGCTGTTGCAGCGGACGGCGGTCAAGGAGTAGCGGCGGCGGTCAGGAGGCGGCGGCCGCCAGGATCGCTTCCGCCACCCGTGCCACCGACCCCGGATGCAGGAACAGGAAGAGGTTCGGCTCGACCAGTTCCAGTTCCATCACCCGCGGCTCGCCGTCGTCGCCGTCCACGAGGTCGACACGGGCGTACAGCAGGTCGGGTGCGTCCGGTACGGCGGCCAACGCCCTTTCGGCGACGGCGAGTTCGGCCGGAGTGGGGGTCCAGGGCTCCAGGCCCGGGTGGGCGACCTTGTCCGCGTCGAAGGCGGTGTCCGGGGCCAGGACGGCCCGCTTGCGGCTGGCGTGCAGCAGCCGCCCCCCGAAGAACTGCAGGGCCCGCTCTCCGCCGGTGTCTATGGCCTTCACATACGGCTGGACCATCGCCGTCAGCCCCTCGTCGTGCATGCGTGCGAGATGGCATACGGCGGTCTCGTGCTGCTCGGGGGTATAGCGGGCGGCGTAACGGGCGCCCGCGCCGGAGGTGGGCTTGATGACGTACTCGTGGTCGGTCGGAAGGGCGGCGGAGTCGCCCGAGTCACCCGGGGCCAGGTAGCGGGTGGGGACGGTGGGCACTCCGGCGGCGGCCAGGTCTCCGAGGTAGCGCTTGTCGGCGTTCCAGCGCACCACCTCGGCCGGGTTCGCCAGCCGTGTGGCCGTGCCGCACTTGTGCGCCCACGCCGTGAACTCGGCCGCCCGCCAGCTGTAGTCCCAGGTCGAACGGATGACGGCGAGGTCGTAGGAGGCCCAGTCGACGCCGGCGTCGTCCCAGAACACGGCCTCCGCCTCGGCCCCGGCCTCCTCCAGCGCCCGCACCAGTACGGGCAGGTCGTCGTCCTTGCTGGGCTCCGGCCGGGGGTCGTAGGTGACGAGGGCTATGCGGGGCACGGCGGGACTCCTTCTCGTACGGCTCGTGTCCCGGCAGGCTAACGGCCGGCGCCACAACCGCGGCAACCCGTTTGACCTTCACCTTCGGTGAAGCCCCAGCATCGGTGGCGGGAAACGGAAGAGGAACGGAAGGGGCGGCATGCACGGGGACCTGTCATGGAGTGGCTGACGATCGGCGCCTTCGCGAAGGCGTGCCGGCTGTCACCGAAGGCCCTGCGGCTCTACGACGAGCTGGAGCTGCTGCGCCCCGCACGGGTCGACCCGGACACCGGGTACCGCTACTACACCGGCAGGCCGGGCCGGGGCGGCCCCGGGACCCATGTCCCCTACCGCTCCTCGTCCGGCTCCCAGTCCAGCAGCCGTACCTTCGCCACCGTACGCACATGACGGCGCATCGCCGCGGCCGCCTGTCCGGGCCGGCCCGCGGCGATGGCGTCGAGGATGGCCTGGTGCTGGGAGAGGGAGCGGGTGGGGCGGCCGGGCTGGCGGAGGGACTCGGTGCGGCTCTCGGCGATCTGATCGGCGATGGAGCGCATGAACTCCGCGAGCAGGCTGCTGTGCGCGGCCGCCGTGACCGCCGCGTGGAACAGGCGGTCGCCCTCGATCCCGGGCGCGCCCTCCTCGATCTCCGCCGCCATGTGGGCGAGCGCGGACCGCATCGCCGCCAGGTCCTCCTCCGTGCGGCGCTCGGCGGCCAGTTCGGCGAGTTTCGTCTCCAGCGCCTCGCGGGCCTCCAGGACGTCGGGGAGGCGTCGGCGGCGTTCGACCATCTTCTCGACGGGTTCGACGTCCAAGCTGTCGCGGACCAGGTAGGTGCCGCCGCCGTGCCGCGCCTCCACCAGGCCCTGGACCTCCAGCACCACGATCGCCTGCTTGACCGAGGCCCGGCTGACGCCCAGCCGCTGGGCCAGGTCGCGTTCCGGCGGGAGGCGGTCGCCCGCCCGGAGGCCGCCCTCGGTGACGTACTGGCGCAGCCGGTCGAGCACCTGCTCGTAGAGGCGCTGTTTCGTCATGGGGCGCAGTGCGTCGGTCACGGGGTCCCCCTCTCGTCGGGAGCGTAACACCGGGCGGCTCGATGGCTGAGTGGCTGAGCCAATTCCTGCGTGACCCCTTGACGTCCCGTCCGGCCGGGCCCACGCTGGCGAGCCAGCAGCCCCAGCACCGAAATGGCTCAGCCACTCAGCCACTCCGGGACCCAGAGACGGGAGCCCGCATGTCCCCCGAACTCATCTCGATCCTCGTCCTCGTCGTGGTGTTCGTCGTCGCCACCACGCGTTCCGTCAACATGGGCGCGCTGGCCTTCGCCGCCGCCTTCGCGGTCGGCGAACTCGTCGCCGACCTCGACGCGGACGGCATCTTCGCCGGCTTCCCCGGTGATCTGTTCGTCGTCCTGGTCGGCGTCACGTACCTCTTCGCGATCGCCCGCGCCAACGGCACCACCGACTGGCTGGTGCACGCCGCCGTCCGGCTCGTCCGGGGGCGGGTGGCGCTGATCCCCTGGGTGATGTTCGCCCTCACCGGAGCGCTCACCGCGATCGGCGCGGTCAGTCCGGCCGCCGTCGCGATCGTCGCGCCGATCGCCCTGAGCTTCGCCACCCGGTACAGCATCAGCCCGCTGCTGATGGGCGCGATGGTGGTGCACGGCGCCCAGGCGGGCGGCTTCTCGCCGATCAGCATCTACGGCACGATCGTCAACGGCATCGTCGAGCGCGAGAAGCTCCCCGGCAACGAGATCGCCCTCTTCCTCGCCTCCCTGTTCGCCAACCTCGTCATCGCGGGTGTGGTGTTCGTGCTCTTCGGAGGGCTGAAGCTGTGGGCACGGGGGGCCGTGGCGCCGGACGGGGAGCCTGGAGGGGCAGGGGGCGCAGGCGACTCGGACGGCAGGGGGAAGGGGAGCCCGGTCGGCGGCGACACCGGTACGGGCACCGCCCCCGCGGCCTCCGCCGGAACCGCGGTCGCCGGAACCGCCCTCGTCACCCGTCCCGACGCCCCCGACACCACCCGCCTCACCCCGGCCCGGATCGCCACTCTCACCGCACTCGTCGCCCTCGTCGTCGCCGTGCTCGTCTTCGATCTCGACGCGGGTCTGACCGCGATCACCCTCGCCGTCGTGCTGAGCACCGCCTGGCCGGAGGACAGCCGCAGGGCGGTCGGCCAGATCGCCTGGTCGACGGTCCTGCTGATCTGCGGTGTCCTGACGTACGTCGGTGTCCTGGACGAGATGGGCACGATCACCTGGGCCGGCGAGGGCGTCAGCGACATCGGCGTGCCGCTGCTGGCCGCCGTCCTGCTCTGCTACATCGGCGCGATCGTGTCCGCGTTCGCCTCGTCCGTCGGCATCATGGGCGCCCTGATCCCGCTGGCCGTGCCGTTCCTCGCGCAGGGCGAGATCGGGGCGGTCGGCATGGTGGCGGCGCTGGCGGTGTCGGCGACGGTGGTGGACGTGAGCCCGTTCTCGACGAACGGCGCGCTGGTGCTGGCCGCGGCACCGGACGTGGACCGCGAGCGTTTCTTCCGGCAGTTGATGATCTACGGGGGGATCGTGGTGGCGGTGGTGCCCGCGGTGGTGTGGCTGGTGATGGTCGTACCCGGCTGGGGGTAGACCGGCAGACGGCAGCAGGCAGCAGGCAGCAGCGACAGTCAGTTAAGGAGTTCCACGCGTGTCCTCACTCTTCCCGGCCCTGACGGGCGGCCCGGCGGGGCGAACCGCCCTCCGGTTCGGTGACCGGTCCCTGACGTACGCGGAGCTCGCCGCCGCGGCGGGCTCCCTGGCGGGGCGGCTTCCGGCCGGCGGCGGCCGGGTCGCCGTCTGGGCGACGCCCACCCTGGAGACCGCGGTGGCCGTCGTGGCGGCCCTGCAGGCCGGGGTGCCGGTGGTGCCCCTCAACCCGAAGTCCGGGGAGAAGGAGCTCGGGCACATCCTGTCCGACAGCGCGCCCGCGGTGGTGCTGACCGAGGCGGGCGTCGAACTCCCGCCTCCGCTGGGCGCCTTGGCCCGCGTCGACGTCGACGTGCACGGCACCGGACGGCTCCCCGACGACCACGCCTCGGACGAGGACCCCGCCCTGATCGTCTACACCTCCGGCACCACCGGCCCGCCCAAGGGCGCGGTCATCCCCCGCCGGGCGATCGCCTCCACCCTGGACGCGCTCGCCGACGCCTGGCAGTGGACGCAGGACGACGTGCTCGTGCACGGGCTGCCGCTGTTCCATGTGCACGGGCTGGTGCTGGGCGTCCTCGGCCCGCTCCGCCGCGGCGGAACCGTACGGCACCTGGGCCGCTTCAGCACCGAGGGCGTGGCGCGGGAGCTGAGCGAGGGCGCGACCATGCTCTTCGGCGTGCCGACGATGTACCACCGGATCGCGCAGACGCTCCCCGGCGACCCCGGGCTCGCCAAGGCGCTCGGCCGGGCCCGGCTGCTCGTCTCCGGTTCCGCCGCGCTGCCCGTGCACGACCACGAGCGGATCACGGCCGCGACCGGGCAGCGGGTGATCGAGCGGTACGGCATGACGGAAACGCTGATGAACACCAGCGTGCGGGCGGACGGGGAACCCAGGGCCGGGACGGTGGGCGTGCCGCTGCCGGGCGTGGAGCTGCGGCTGGTGGAGGAGGACGGGGCGCCGATCACCTCGTACGACGGGGAGACCGTGGGCGAGATCCAGGTGCGCGGGCCGAACCTGTTCACCGAGTACCTCAACCGGCCCGACGCGACCGCGGCCGCCTTCACCGCCGACGGCTGGTTCCGGACCGGGGACATGGCGGTGCGCGAGCCGGACGGGTACGTCCGGATCGTGGGGCGGAAGGCAACCGATCTGATCAAGAGCGGCGGGTACAAGATCGGGGCCGGGGAGATCGAGAACGCGCTGCTGGAGCACCCGGGGGTGCGGGAGGCCGCCGTCACCGGGGAGCCGGACGCGGACCTCGGGGAGCGGATCGTGGCGTGGGTGGTTCCTGCGGATCCTCAAGGGCCGCCGTCCGAGAGCGAGTTGGCCGAGCATGTGGCCCGGCGGCTCGCCCCGCACAAACGGCCCCGGGTCGTGCGGTATCTGGACTCCCTGCCCCGCAACGACATGGGGAAGATCATGAAGCGGGCGCTGCCCTCGTGAGCGGCCCCACGCGTCTCGGCGCCCGGGAGGCCGTCGCCCTCGTCGCCGACTCCTTCACCGAACTCCCCTACGGCGACCAGGAGCCGGCGCCCGACGGCCCCCTCGCCTGGCCGGGGTACGACGTCTCGCGCGCCCGCGCCGCCGAGCGCACCGGCGAGAGCGAGTCCGTCGTCTGCGGCACCGCGAGCGTCGAGGGCACCCGGGCCGTGCTGATCGCGTTCGAGTTCGGCTTCCTGGGCGGCTCGCTGGGCCAACGCACCGGCGACCGCCTGGAGGCGGCGTACACGTACGCCCGTGAACACCGGCTGCCCGTCGTCCCGTTGGTCGCCACCGGGGGCAGCCGGATGCAGGAGGGCATGCTCGCCCTCACCCAACTCCAGCGTGTGGCACGTCAGTCGGCGCTCACCCGGGAGGCCGGGCTGCCGCAGATCGCCGTGCTGCGGGATCCGACGACCGGCGGCGGCTGGGCCACCCTGGGCGCGGGCGCCGACGTGGTCCTCGCACTGCCCGGTGCCCAGGTCGGCTTCGCGGGGTCGCGGGTGCGGCCGCCGGACGCCGACCCGGCCGCCTACACGGCTCAGGCGCAGGTCGCGGCGGGGTCGGCGGACGCGGTCGTGGCGCCGGAGCGGTTGCGGGAGACGCTGGGGCGGTGGCTGCGGCTGCTGACCCACCCGTCGGGTGAGCCGGCGCCGGTGCCACGGGCCCTCGGCGCGGCGGACCCGCCGGACTCCGGCTGGGACGCCGTCCAGCGCGCCCGCTCACCTCAACGCCCTCGTGCCGGTCACTACCTGGACGCCTACTTCACCCACCGTCTCGCGATCAGCGGCGACCGCTGCGGCGGCACCGATCCGGACGGCATGCTCTGCGGCTTCGGCGAGCACGAGGGCCGTACGGTCGCGTACGCGGCGCAGACGGGAGCCGCGACCCGGCCCGCCGGGTACCGCACGGCCACCCGGCTGATCCGGCTCGCGGACCGGCTCGGGATACCGGTGCTGACCCTGGTGGACACCCCGGGCGCGGCCAACGACGCCGAGGCGGAACGGCAGGGCGCGGGCGCGGCGATCGCCGAGCTGTTCGGCGCGGTGGCCACCGCCCGTACGCCGGTCACCACGCTGGTGATCGGCGAGGGCGGCTCCGGGGGCGCGCTGGCGCTGGCCGCGCCCGGGCGGACCTGGGCCACCCCGGACAGCTACTTCTCCGTCATAGCGCCGGAGTTGGCCGCGGCCATCCTCAAGCGGCCCCCGGAGGAGGTGGAGGCGACGGCGAACCAGCTCCGGATCCGGCCGCAGGACCTGGCGGAGCTGGGCCTGATCCGGACAGACGGCTGACGAGGTGGCCGGTTTCCGTCCGTCCCGGGCTCCCGCGGCGGCCGGAACAGGACAATCTCAAGTACCGTCCGTAACAATGGCCGTGCACAGAGCCGCAGGACGACGGACGACGGGTACTACGGGGGCGCCGTGGCAGGACTGGTGGAGTTCAGGACGGGCGACGGTGCCGTGGTCGCCGTCGAGGCCGTCGAGGAACAGCGGCCCGGATCCCGGCTGGTGGCCCGCGGCGACGGTACGGTCCAGGCGGCCCGTACCTTCGAGGGCGCCCTGGAAGGGGTGCGCGCGGCGGCGGAGTCGGCGCTGCGGGTCTTCCGGGACGGCGCGCTGCGGCCCGACGGGGTGGAGATCGAGTTCGGGGTGAAGCTGGCGGCCGAGACGGGCGCGATCATCGCCAAGGGCAGCGCGGAGGGCCATCTCGTGGTGAAGCTGACCTGGTCGCCCTCGCCCGACTCCGCGCCGTCGGAGCCGTCCGCCACCCCATGAAGAGCGCCGAGTGGCAGGCCCGGATCGAATGCGCCGGCCGGGTCGTCGGGGCGGGCTTCCTGGTCACCCCGCGCAAGGTTCTGACCTGCGCACACGTCGTGCACGAGGGCCCGGCGGACGCGTTGACGGTGACCTTCACCGAGCGCCCCGGCTCCGCCCCCGTTCCGGCGCGGATCGTCGCCGACGGCGGCTGGGCCGGCGGCACCACCGACCTCGGCGACCTCGCCGTACTGGAACTCGCGGACGAGGTCCCCATCGCCCCGGCCGCGCTCGCGCCCGTCGGCGCGGCGCACGGCCGGCAGCCGCGCAAGCTCGTCGTGTACGGCTTCCCGCTCGGCTTCGACGAGGGCACGCTCGCCGAGTACCGCGTCACCGCACCGCAGTTGATCAACCGCGAGTGGCTGCAACTGGAGGCCTGGGCGCCCGACGGACAGCCGCTCGAGCCCGGGTTCAGCGGGGCCGCCGTCACCCTCGTCGACACCGGCGAGGTCGTCGGCATGGTCACGGCGGCCGCGGGCGCGCAGGGGGTGCGCAACGGGCGGATGATGCCCACCGAGGTCATGGCCCGCTACTGGTCCGACCTCACGAGCCTCGTCCCCACCTCCGACCATCGCACCGACGACCGTGCCCGGCTGCGCGACCTCGTCGAGCGGGCCGTCCGCGCGGGCCTGGACTGCGACCCCGTACGGCTCTACCGGGCCGCCGCCGGCCCGTTCGATCCGGATCCGCCGCAGGAGGGCTTCGACTCGCTGCGCTCGGCCGCCCTGTTCGTGCTGTGCGAGATCGACGGCGAGGACGCGGCCGGCACCGTCGCCCGCTTCACCGAACATGTCGAGGCCCTGTTCCGGACGCCCGTCGACACACCCGCCGCCCCCGACTGGTCGCCCATCCTCGTCGACCTCCAGCACAGCGGCGCGGGCGACGGCCTGGTCCTCGTCGAGGTGTCCGCGTACAGCGGGGGACGCCGGCACCCGGTCGGCTCCGACACCGTCCCACGGGCCCGGCTGCGCACGTACGTGCAGGACCGCATCGAGGCCGCCTTCCGGCATCTGACGCCCGGTTCCGACGAGTTGATCGCGTTCGCGCTGCCCCGGGACTGGATCGACCTGCCCGTCGACCGCTGGGCGAGCGCGCCCGACGACGACACCCCGCTGGGCTGCGTGTACCCGCTCGTCGTCACCGACCAGGCGCGCCGCCGGGCCGGCGCCCGGCACCAGCTGACCCGCGTCTGGAACCGGCTCGACTCCCTGCCGGGCGCGCGTGTGCACCGCGTCGAGTGCGGCGGCGCCGAGGAGCCCGCCCGGCTCCGCGTACGGCTGCGCAAGCCCGACGCCTGTCTCGCCGGGTTCGCCACCGCCCCGGCCGCGGCCCGCACCCGCGCCCACTTCGACACCTCGCTCACCGCGCCCGCCCCGGTCGTCGTGTGGTCGCGGGGCGGCTGCGACAGCGGTTCGGAGGAGCCCTGCGCGGGCGGCGACGGGTGCGCGGGCAAGACGTTCCTGGACGAGCTCGACGCGGTCGTGTCCGGCGTACCGCCCGCCGAACTGCCCCGCAGGATCCTGGACCTGCGCGAGGAGGCCGACGCCGAGGAGGGCCACTGGGCGCGGGACATCCAGCTGCTGTGGGACGACCCGCGCGTCTTCACCGACCCGCACGGCAGCACCCCCGCGCACGCCCGGTCGCCCGTGGCCTGACCCCGCCCCCGCCCTCCTTCCACCCCCCGAGTCACCACACCGAGTCACCACCCCGAGTTCGTCGCACGGAGAGACCCCCATGCCGCACTGGTCCGTCTACACCGGCAACAGCGAGCCGCACGACGGCATCGACCGGCTGCCCGCCCCGCCGCCCTGGCGGGCGTTCGACGGCGAGCCCGTCCTGTCCGCGCCCCGCGACGGCGACGACGAGGCGGCCGTCTCCCCCGACCGTGTGCACCGCGCCCGCACCTACGTGGCCACCCCCGAGAGCGTGCAGCTCGTCAACGCCGCGCTCGTCCTGCGCCGCCCGCTGCTGGTCACCGGCCCACCCGGCACCGGCAAGTCCTCCCTGGCGTACGCGGTGGCACGTGAGCTGCGGCTGGGCCCGGTCCTGCGCTGGAACATCACCAGCCGCTCCACCCTGGCCGACGGCCTCTACCAGTACGACCCGCTGTCCCGGCTGTACGCGGCCCGGCAGGCGGCGGGGCGCGCCGGGGACGGCGCACCCGGCGTACCCGGTTCCGGGGTGCCTGAGGGCGGGGGCGTCGAGGACCACCTGCGTCTCGGCCCGCTCGGCACCGCCCTCCTCCCCTATGAGCGTCCCCGCGTCCTCCTCGTCGACGAGATCGACAAGAGTGACCTCGACCTCCCCAACGACCTGCTGAACGTCCTGGAGGAGGGCCAGTACGAGATCCCCGAGCTGATGCGCGCCGCCCGCCACTCGGCCGCCGGCGCCACCGCCGAGGTCCTCACCGACGGCACCGACACGCCGGTCACCGTGGCCCGCGGCCGGGTCCGCTGCCGGGCCTTCCCGTTCGTGGTGCTGACCAGCAACGGCGAGCGCGAGTTCCCGCCCGCCTTCCTGCGCCGCTGCGTCCGCCTCCAGCTGCGCCGCCCCGACCGCGCGCAGCTCACCGAGATCGTCCGCGCCCATCTCGACACCCCGCCGGGCGAGGCGGACCACCTCATCGACCGCTTCCTCACCCGCGCCGCCGACGGCGAACTCGCCACCGACCAGCTCCTCAACGCCCTCTACCTCACCGGCGTCGCCGGCCTGGACGCGGAGTCCCGCGACGCCCTGGCCGACGAGCTGATGCCGTACCTGAGCGCCACGGCGGACGGCGATGGCTTCTGAGGGCATGCCGGAGGACGGCAGTACGGCCGTCAGCAGGCTGGCCGCACTCCTGACCGCCGCCGGGAAGACGGCGCCGACCCCGCTGGAACTGGCGGAAGTGCTGTGGCTGGCGGGACAGTTGGAGGCCGGCCGGAAGAATGCGGAGGACGCGGAGGACGCGGAGGACGCGGAGGACGCGGAGGGCACGACGACGGTGTCCACGCCTCCGGTGGACCGTGACCCCGCTCCCCGGCCTCACCGGTCCGACGCCCCTGTCCCCGTCCCGCCCGCAGCCGAACCACCGTCCCCGCAGGCCCCGTCCACCGACCGCGTCCCCCTGCACCTCCCCGCCCCGGTACCTCCCCCGCGACCACCGGACCGACCGAGCGGCGGCGGCACACCCCTGCTGGCCCCCGCGCCCCCGATGCTCCCCCACCCCCTCGCCCTCCAGCGCGCCCTGCGCCCGCTGAAGCGCACGGTGCCTTCGGCGCGGACACGGCTGCTGGACGAGCGGGCCACGGCCGACCGCATCGCGCGGCTCGGCGCGCATCCGGACGTGTGGCTGCCGGTTCTGCGCCCGGCGCGGGACCGCTGGCTGCGCCTGAACCTCGTGCACGACACCGGCCCCACCATGCCGGTCTGGCGGCCCCTCGTCCGTGAACTGCACACCGTCCTGGCCCAGTCGGGCATCTTCCGTACGGTCACCCTGCACCCGGCCGGGCCCGACGGCCACGCCCGGCACGTCCCCGACCCGGCGGACGGCCGGACCGTCACCCTGGTCGTCAGCGACTGCATGGGCCCGCAGTGGCGCCCCGGTCCGGCGGGCGACCGCTGGTACGGGACCCTGCGCCACTGGGCGGCCCGGATGCCGCTGGCCGTCGTCCAGCCGCTGCCGGAACACCTGTGGCCGACGACGGCCCTGCCGGCCGAACCGGGTTCGCTGTCGTCCCCCTCGGCGGCGGCCCCGCCCACCACGCTCACCTTCACCCCCTACGACCCCGACGCCACCCGCCCCCACCCCGCCGCCGTGCCCCTCCCCGTCCTGGAACCGGGCGCCCCCTGGATCGCCCACTGGGCGACGCTGCTGGCGACCCCGGGCGGCGGAAGCGCCCCGGGAGCGGCGGCCTGGCTCCTGCCGGAGCCCGGTGCGCCGGCTCCGGCCGACCCGGCGCCCGACCCCGCGTCGCTCCCCGCCCGGGACCTCGTCCTGCGCTTCCGCGCCACCGCGTCCCCGGAGGCCTTCCGCCTCGCCGGCCACCTGGCCCTGGCCGTCCCCTCCGTCCCGGTGATGCGCCTCGTCCAACGCGCCGTGGACCACCATCCCCGCCCCCAGCACCTGGCCGAGGTGATCCTCAGCGGCATGCTCACCGCCGTCCCCGGCCCACCCGGCTCCTACGCCTTCCGCCCCGGCGTCCGCGACCTGCTCCTGCGCACACTGCCGAAGACCGCGCGGGGGCGGACCCGTGAACTCCTGGAGCGGGTGGGCGGGTTGATCGACGAGCGGGCGGGCCTCGCGGCGGGCGAGTTCCGCGCGGCGACCGCCGACGGCAACGGCTCGGGCAGCGGCCCGGCGTTCGCGACGGTGAGCGAGGAGACGGTACGGCGGCTGGGCGGGGGAGACGAGGAGACGGTACGGCGGCCGGGCGGGGGAGACGAGGAGACGGTACGGCGGCCGGGCGGGGGAGACGAGGAGACGGTACGGCGGCCGGGCGGCGAAGCCGCGGAGGGGACGGCCCCCGGCAGCGACCGCCCCCAGCCCACCCTCCTCTTCGAGGCCGACACCGATCTCGGCGCCCGCCCCGAGGCCCGTATCTCCCTCGAATACGCCGTGCACCAGGTCCTCGACCGCGGCGCTCTCGCTCCCCAGCAGTACGAGGTGCAGGTACGCGCCGACGGCTACCGCGTCCGCATCGACCCCGACGCCTACCTCCTCCCCGTCCTCGCCGCCGCCCTGCGCTGGCTCCCCGGGCCCCTGGCCGATCTGGCCCCGTCGCGCCTGCGGGTGACGTTCCAGCAGCCACCTGCCGATCCCCGGGCCGCCCCGGTCGCCCCGGTCCCCCCGGCCCCCGCCGAGGTGACGGCTCCGGTCCTGGTCCTCGTCCCCCCGTCCCTCTACGAGGCCTTCGCCGACAGCTCCGCCGCCTCCGGCCCCCACCGGTTCCGCCCGCTGTACGGCGACGCCCCCGGCTCTCCGCCGCTCGCCTGGTACTGCCCGCTGCCCGCGCCCCGCGCCGAGGACGAGGAACGGGATCTGGTGCGGGGGCCGTTCATCACGCGGGACCTGCGGCAGTTGGGCATACCGGCGCCCGGCCGGGTCGCCGTCGTGCACACACAGGCCGACGGGCCGCTCACCCTCCTCAACCCCGCCCAGCCGCACGGCAAACGCCCGCCTCGGCTGACCACGTACTACGAGGTGGACCTCACCCCGCAGCACGCCGTCCACCAGCTGTCCCTGCCGAGTTCCGGCAAGGGCGACTTCCTGGCCGTGGCCGAGTTGTCCTGGCGGGTCGCAGACCCGGTGGCCTTCGTGCGGGCGGAGGTGGCGCGGGTGTCGGAGCGGCTGTCGGCACATCTGAGGGAGGCCGCGTCCCGGATCACCCGGCGCCACTCCCTGCGCCGGGCGGCCGGAGCGCAGCGCGCGGTCAACACCCAGGTGGGGAAGTGGCCGGTGCCGGGGCTCGCGGTGACGTGCGAGGTGCGGCTGGCGCCGGAGTGGGCGCCGGCGCCCGAGCCGCCGCAGCGGGACGCCCAGGCCGCGCGCGTGCTCACCGGGCCGGTCGGCGAGCCGACGCCGGCCGGTCTGCTCGCCGAGGCCGAGACCGTACTGCTCGGCTTCGACGGCCCCCTCACCCGGCTGTTCACGGCGACGACCGCGCGTGCCGCGGCGCTGAAGCTGCTGGCGCTCGCCGCCGAACACCGTGATCCGGAGGACGCGTTGACGGGCCGCCCACTGGCGGTCGCCGCGGCCCGGGAGTCGGTCGTGCATCCGCTGGACGTGCTGCGTGTCTTCGCCCGCGACCCGCTCGGGCCCCTGCTGCGGGAGCGGCTGGACGCGCTGGAGCTGGACGCCGTACCGAACGCGCCGACCACGCACAACTCCGTGGCCGTGGTGCGTGCGCTGCACGCGGCGGGGCGGCGGGTGGCCGTGGTGACGGACGTGTGCGAGCAGGCCGTGCACCGGTACGTGGAGCCGTACCGGCTGCCGCTGGCCGGGATCCATGGCCGGGGCGAGGATCTGACGCTCCTCACCCCGCATCCGGACTGTCTGCAGCGCGCTCTGCGCTCGACGGGCGTGCCGGCCCACGCGGGTGTGCTGATCGGCTCCTCGGTGGCGGAGCTGACCGCCGCCCAGCGGATCGGGCTGGGGTTCCTCGGCCTCGCGCGCAATCCGACGGTCGAGCAGGAGCTGCGGGAGGCGGGGTGCGAGGTGACCGTGCGGTCGCTGGCGCCCGTGCTGGAGGCGGCGCGGGCTCTCTAGCACCTGCGGCGCTCTTTGACCGGAACACACAGGGGTGTGGGGAACGCATCCCCCCATTCGGCGGCGCCCCGCCCGGCCCCCTCCAGCGGGCGCCCGCCGTCCCGTCCCCGCACGATGCGTAGGAGGCCACCGCCCGGCGGCCCACGGAAAGAAGGCCCGCCGGCCCGGCGGCCGCCACGGTCTGCGCTCTCGGGAGGACCTGCCATGACCGTCAGTCTGGAGCAGCTGCGCCGCTGCCACTTCGCCGTCGACCTGGGCGCGGCGAGTACCCGGGTGTACGTGAAGGGGGCCGGACTCGTCGTCGACCAGCCGTCCGCCGCCGCCGTGAACACCCGGACCGGCGCGCTGATCGCGGTCGGCGAGCTGGCCGAGAAGATGACGGGCCGCACCCCCCACTACATCCGGGTCGTCCACCCCGTCTCCGGCGGCACGGTCGTCGACATCGAGATGGCGCAGCGCATGCTGCGGCACCTGATCGGCGACAAGATGCGCCGCCAGCTGCGCCGCAAGCCGTTCCTGCGCGCCGCCGCGTGCACCCCGCACGACGCCGGCCCCCTCGCCCAGCGCGCGACCATCGAGACGCTCGTCGGTCTCGGTGCCCGGCGCGTGGAGCTCGTCGAGACGCTCATCGCGGCCGCCGTCGGCTGCGGGCTGCCCGTCGAGCAGCCCGAGGCCACCATGATCATGGTGTGCGGCGCGGCCGCCACCCAGATCGCGGTCCTCTCCCTCGGCTCCCTCGTGGCCGCCGAGCGCATCCCCGTCGGTGGCGAGGCCGTGGACCACGCGATCGTCCAGCACCTGCGCCACGAACACGAGTTGATGCTCCCGAGCCAGTCGGTACGACCGCTGCAGCTCGCCCTGTCCGGCAACGGCCTCACCGCGCACGGTCCGGCCTCCACGGAGATCCACGGCCGGGACGTCGCCACCGGCCTCGCCCGCTGCGTGCAGGTCGACACCGCGGCCGTACGGGACGCGATCGAGACCCCGCTGACCGCGGTGCTCGACGGCATCGGACGGGTGCTGCGGGACTGCCCGCCGGATCTGGTGGCCGACCTCGCCGACCGCGGGATCATGATGGTCGGGGGATCCGCGCTGCTCCCCGGGTTCGACCAGATGCTCCGGCAGGCCACCGGCATGCCGGTGCACATCGCCGACCGGCCCGACATCTGCGCCGCCCAGGGCCTCGGCGCGATGCTGGAGGGCAGGATCGCGCCGCTGACGCTGAACCCGCTGGCCACCTGACGCCACGTCACACGGTCGGCGCCGGTGTGAGCGCGGTCGGCGTCCCTTGCCACCCCAGAACTCCTTCGTTAAAATACGATTGCTTGTTGCAAATAAAAACGCGATCAGCAAATAGACGCTATACGGAGTTTCTCGCGGATCATTTTCCGGAGCACTTGGGGGATTAATTGGGGGGTTTTCTCGCCGCCGACCGCGATCGGGCCGTGTGCATCACCGGAATGGGCTGGACGACGGCGCTCGGTGACGGCCTCGAGGAGGTCTGGCAGCACCTGATGAGCGGCCGCAGCGGCGTCCGGGCGTTACCGGGCGACGGCGGGCCGCCCGCGCCGGCCGCCGCGCTCCTGGCGGACGGCGGCCCGACCGAACCCCCGTCCAAGCGTCAGATCTCCCTCGCCGTGACCACCGCGTCCGCCGCCCTGCGCAACGCGGGCTGCCCGGCCGGGGACGTCGGCACGCTCGTCCTCGGCAGCAGCCTCGGGCCGCATCTGGACGACGCCGCCGAGACCTCCCCACACGCCCTGACGGCCACCGTCGCCGAGCAGCTGGGCGTGGCCCGGTCCGCCTCGGTGAGCACCGCCTGCTCCTCCGGCGCCGACGCCGTCCTGGCCGGCGCCGCCCTGCTCACCGCCGGCGAGGCGGAGCGCTGCCTGTGCGGCGGCATCGATCTGCTGACCCAGGGCAAGCTCCTCGGCCACCAGGCACTCGGCACGCTCTCCGCCTCCGGCACCGTCCGCCCCTTCGACACCGACCGCGACGGCACCCTCTTCGGCGAGGGCGCCGGCTTCCTGCTGCTGGAGACCCGCGCCGCGGCCACGGCTCGCGGCGCCCGCGTCCTGGGCGAACTGCGCGGCTGGGGCGCCTCCAACGACGGCACCGGCCCGACCGCCCCCGACGAGACCGGCGCCGGCGCGGTCCTCGCCGTACGCCGCGCCCTGTCCCGGGCCGGTGCCGCCCCCCGGGACATCGCGGTGATCAACGCCCACGGCACGGGCACCCGCGCCAACGACACGGCGGAGGCGGCGTGCTACAGCACGGTGTTCGGCCCGGGGCCCGACGCGGCACCCGCCGTCGGCGGTGGTCCCCCCGCCCGGGCCGGTACGGCGCCCGGTGACGGCGACCGGCCGGCGGCCCCGGCCGGTCCGGCGGGCGACGAGGGCCGGCGGCAGGGTGCCCGTGGGGCCGGCTCCGCGCCGGTCGTCTTCGCCACCAAACCCGCCTTCGGTCACACCCTCGGTGCCACCGGTGCCCTGGAGGTCATCGCCCTGCTGCTCGCCCTGCGGCACCGTGCCGTGCCGCCGCTCCCCCACACCCGTACCGTCATGCCGGAGCTCACGCTGCCCCTCGCGGCCGGCCGGCCCCGGGAGGTCACCGGGTCCCTGGGCATCAGCCTCACCCTCGGCTTCGGCGGCTTCAACACGTGCCTGCTGGTGGAGGGAGCCGCGTGAACCAGGCGCTGTGGTGTCCCGAAGGTGCTGTGATCAGCGGCTCGGCCGTCGTCGAGGTCGACGACCCGGGCACGGTCGGGCGCCGGATCGCCGGGGTGTACGCCGACCCGGTGGCGTGGCTGATGGCGGAGGCGGTGGCGGCCGCGCTGGAGGAGTGCGGGGAAGCGGCGCCGGAGCGGCCCGAGGAGGTGGGGGTCGTCGGGGTGAGCGAGCACGCCACCCGCCACACCCTGCGGGCGCTCGCCGACGCCGTACCGCGCGGCAGGCTCTCCCCCATGCGGTTCGCGGGCGCCGGGCCGGGCTCCCTCGTCGGTGTCGTCTGCTCGGCGTTCGGTTTCCACGGGCCGGTGTCGATGCTGCCCATGCCCCTCGCGCCGGCCGCACCGCTGACCAGAGCCCTGTGCGGCGACTGGCTGCTCGGCGATCCGCCCGGCGCCGCACACGTCCTGGTCGTCACCCACGCCACGACCGACGAAGGCAAGCACCAGGCGCACTGCCTGGTCGTCAGTGGGCCGACGCCCACGCGGAGGCCCCGGAGAACATGACCCCGCAGAACATGACGGAGCAGCACCTCGACCCCACCGTCGTCGCCGACTTCCTCGCCCGTATCGAGGAGGTGTCGCTCACCGAGGACCCCGGCCCGGACGAACTGCCCGCCCTGGTGGACCGGTTCGCGGCGCTGCCCGCCCCGCCGGGCGCGGTCGTCGTCATCGCGCTGCCGAACGGCGTCCGCGCCCTGCGGTTCTTCTTCGCCGTCTCCCTCGCCGGGCACACCCCCGTGCTGCTCTCCCCCTCGACCCCGGTCACCCGGGTGCGTGAGGTGGCCCGCGAGCTGGGCGCCTGCGCACTGGTGCGGGCCGCGATCAGGACCGAGGGGGTCACCGGCGTCACCCGGACCGGCGGCGCCGACCTCGGCGTCTTCACCGACTGGTCGTACCGGCACCACGGGCCCGGGCACGTGATCCTGATGAGCTCCGGCACCTCCGGCATGGCCACCGGCTGTCTGCACGGCGTGGACGCGCTGCTGCGCAACGCCGGCCGCCACAGCCGCTCCCTCGGCCAGCGCGCGAGCGACACCGCGCTGGTGAGCCTGCCCGTCTACTACTCCTTCGCCCTGGTCGCGCAGGTCCTCGGCGGCCTGGTCAGCGGCTCCCGCCTGGTCATGGCCGGACCGCCGTTCTCCGTGGCCAACTACCTGGACACGGTCACCGACAAGGGCGTCACGCTCTCCTCCCTCACCCCGAGCCTGGTGAAGTCCGTCGTCACCGCCGGCGGCGAACTGCCCCCGCCGCTGCGCACGCTCACCGTCGGCGGCCAGGCCCTCGATCCGTCGTACGTCTCCCGGCTGCTGAAGCTCAACCCGGAGCTGGAGCTGTACGTGACCTACGGCCTGACCGAGGCCGGGCCGCGCGTGTCCACGCTCGCCGCGCACCGCGAACCACCGCACCGGCACGGCTCGGTGGGCCTGCCGCTGGACGGCGTCGAGGTCCTCACCCGCCCCACCGACGCCGGCGAGCAGGAGCTGCTCGTGCGCTCCGACACCGTCTACCGGCGCCGCGTGGGCGAGCCCGCGCCGTCCAAGCGCGGCGACCTGCTCAAGCCCGGTCTGCTGGCGACCGGCGACATCGGACACGTCGACGACGACGGATACGTGTCCGTCCACGGCCGTTCCTCCGACTTCGCGATGGTGCGAGGCGAGAAGGTGTCGACGGCGACCGTGCGCCGGGCCGCCGAGTCGCTGCCCGGCGTGGTCCGCGCCGCGACCAGGATCGCGGCGGTCGAGGACGACTCCGCCGTCCTCGAACTCGACGTCTACGTCGACGAGGCCGTACCGCCCTCGGAAGCGGAGATGCGGCGGCACCTGCGGTCCCTGCTGACCCGCAACGAACTGCCGCTGACGGTCCGGATCCAGCCGCTGGCCGCGGGCGAGCACCACAAGTGACAACGACGGACCCGCTCACCCTGTACTGCGTCCCGCACGCCGGCGGTTCCGCACGCAGCTTCGTGCGCTGGCGGCGCGAGCTGCCGCCGGCCGTACGGGCAAGGCCGCTGGAGATCGCCGGCAAGGGCCTGCGCTCCCGCGAGCCACGGCAGGCGACCCTGCGCGAGGCCGCCGCCGACCTCGCCGACCGCATCGACCCGCCCGGCCGGTACGCGCTCCTCGGCCACAGCATGGGCGGCCTCCTCGCCTACGAGACGGCCCGTGCCCTGCATGCCCTGGGCCGTCCCGCCCCCGAGTTCGTCCTCGTCGCCGCGACCCGCCCGCCGCACCTCCTCGGCGACTCCCCCTACGGCCCGCTGCTCGCCGTGGGCGATGACGACGCCCTGCTCGACGCGCTCGCCGACCACGGCCGGATCCCGCCGGAGGTACGCCGCTCCCCGATGCGGCACCTGTTCGTGCCGGTCATCCGCGGCGACCTCGCCCTCGTCGCCGGCCACCGCCCCGACCCCACCCCCGAGCCCCTGCCGAGCGACCTCGTCGCCTGGTACGGCACCGGCGACCCGGACACCCCGCCCGAGGTGATGGCCGGCTGGCGGCACTACACGCGGGGCGCGCACCGCGTCGAGGGCTTCGACGGCGGCCACTTCTTCCCGCACGAGCACTTCGAGGAGGTCGCGGCCCGGCTCGTGGAGCTGGCGCAGCAGCGAGCGGACCACTGACCCGAGGTCGGCGGCCCGCTCGCGTGGCGAGACCGTGCGTCAGTGCTGCACGGGGCACCCGTTCCCGCCGCCGCCCCGCACCGGGGCGTCGGTGTCGTGCCGGGTGCCGAGCAGCCAGTACGCCTCCTCCGCCGCCCGCCACAGCTCCGGGAAGAGCGCCAGCTGCGAACGGGCCTCCAGCGTGGCCAGGGACCGGCCGCCCAGGCTCTGCGGCAGCTGCGCCACCTCGTTCTCGGCGTTCTCCTTGCGCAGGCCGGGCTGCCCGCCCAGCTGCGACCACACCATGATGAGGTGGTGCTGCTTCCAGCCGAGGACACTGCCGTCCAGCCGCAGCATCGCCTCCCGTACGAGGGCCAGCGACTGCCCTTCGGGCGAGCGCGGGCCGTCGTAGCCGTCGTCCTGCTGGGCGATCACGTCCTGGAGGGACAGCCCGGCGCGCTCCACCGCCTGCTCGTACGCCTTCCACACGGGCCGGGCCACCCGCCGCAGATTGCGGTAGCCGGGCGAGTCCAGGCCGGTGGCGTCCTCGGGGAGGGCGTTGCGCATCATCAGCAGGCTGTGCTGCGGAAGATGGTCGGTGAGCAGCCGCACCGCCTGCACGGTGACCTCGCTCAGCCCGGTGGCCCGGTCGAACAGGCGGACCGCCTGCTGGTACCGGTCGTGGTCGAGGTGGGTGAGGGCCCGGCGCAGCTCGTAGTGGATCTGCACCCAGGCGTACTCGGTCATGAGGTGGGTGACCTGGAAGAACCGCTGGTCGGGGTGTTCGGTCTCGCTCTCCGGGACCAGCGCGCCGAGTGCGTCGGTGAGGTTCAGGACGTTCTCGTAGTTGCTGCCCCGGTCGAAGTCGTACGACAGCAGGGCGTTGGGCTCGTCGGGGTTCAGCGAGCGCTTCACCGGGTCTCCCCCTTGGTGAACTCGATCAGCCAGTGGCCGGGCAGCTCGAACTTCGTGGAGCCGGTGAGGCCGAGCCCGACGCCGGCGCCGAGGTCGCGCAGGTCGTCCATGCTGCGTTCGCGCCCGCCGAGCAGGACCAGCATCAGCAGGTCGGCGTAGCTCGCCATCACCGGGTCCTTGCCGCTGTCCAGGAGCCGCTCCACGACCACGACCCGCCCGCCGGGGGCGAGCGCCTCCGCACAGCGGCCGAGGATGCGGGAGGCGTCCCGGTCGCTCCAGTTGTGGAGGGTGTTGGCGATCAGGTAGACGTCACCGCCGGCCGGCATCGGGTCGAAGAAGCTGCCCGCGGCCAGTTCGCAGCGGTCGGCCACCGGGGCGAGGGTCCCCTTGGCCTCCTCGACAACGCTGTCCAGCTCCAGCAGCGTGCCGCGCAGCGCCGGGTGCTCGGTGAGGAGCTTCAGCAGCAGGGAGCCGTTGCCGCCGCCGACGTCCACGACGTGCTGGACGGACGCCCAGTCGTAGATGCGGGCCAGCTCGGGGACGAGCCGGTTGGCGATGCGGGCGATGCCCGCGTTGAAGGACTTCTCGATGTCCGGATGCGCCTCCAGATCCTCCCAGAAGGGCCGCCCGTGTGCCTGCTCGTACACCGGGAGGCCGGTGCGTACGGCATCCATGAGCCGGCCGATGGCCGGTTCGAAGCGGGCCTCCATCGCCCGGCTGGGGTCTTCGTAGTCCAGCCAGCGGCGCAGGTTGCTCGGGTGGTCGCTGAGCAGCACCCGGCCCACGTCGGTGAGCTCGTACGCCTTGCCCGGACCCTGCGGGGTCTCGGTCTCGGTGAAGAGGCCGAGGAGGCTGACGTAGTGCAGGACGCGGCCCAGGGACTGGCGGTCGGTGCCGGTCTCGGCGGCCAGGGCGTCCACGGTCCGGTGCCCCTGCTCCACCAAATCGGGCAGCCGGAGCGTCGCGGTCACACGCACGGCGGTGGGTGTGAACCCGGAGCCCAGCGCGAGGATCGTGTTCAACGGGTCTTGACGGAACACGCAGATAGCTCCTTCTCGTTCTCGTTCAGGTCGTTCGCCGGGCGTCCCGGAGGGATTCGGGCCGATTCAAGGGCGACTCAGGGGCCGGTTCAGGCGTTTCTCTCGATTTCGTCGAGGGCGTCGAGGAACCGCACGAGGTTTTCCTGCGTGCCGAGCGAAGTGCGCAAGTATCCGGGAAATCCGAACAGCCCTGCATTGCGAACGAGAATGCCGAAATCGGCGGCGAGACGATCCTGCGCCGACGCACAGTCCCGGGCCGCGACCGCGACGAAGTTGGTCACGGAGGGCAGGTGGCCGCGCCCGCGCCGGTTCAGTTCCGCGGTGAACCAGCGGCGCCGCTCGGCGTTGGACCGGCGCACCCCGTCGACGAAGTCCCGGTCGCCGAGGGCGCCGATCGCGGCCGCCTGCGCGAGCCGGTTCACGCTGAAGGGCAGGGAGCGCAGCGTCTGCCGCAGTGTGGCGATCAGCGCGGGCCGGCCGACGGCGTAGCCGACGCGCAGTGCGGCCAGCCCGTAGGCCTTGGAGAAGGTACGGAGCGCGACGACCGGCACGTCCCCGTCCAGCAGGTCGCGGGTCTGCGGGGTGTCCGGGTCGGCGAACTCCATGTACGCCTCGTCGAACACCAACGGGACGCCGCTACGGCCGCATGCGTCGACCAGCGCGGTCAGCTCGTCCCGGGTGTGGGCCGCGCCGCTGGGGTTGTGCGGGTTGCAGAGGTAGCCGATCCCGTGCTCGGGCAGCCGCGCGGCGAACGCGTCCGCGTCCACGGCCGTGCCGCTGAGCGGTACGGCGGTGCAGCCGCGTCCGGTCAGCTCCAGGCAGGACCGGTACCCGGGGAAGGTGCCGTCGGTGACGAGGCCTGGGCGGGTCCGGTCGCCGAGGGTGAGGGCGGTGGCCAGGACCAGTTCGTCGCTGCCGTTGGCGACGGCGATGTGGTCGGGGGTGACGTCCCAGTGCGCGGCGAGTGCCTGGATGAGCTCCTGCCGCTCGGGGTCGGGGTAGACGTTGACCCGGCCCAGTTCCCGCTCGGCCGCCCGCAGGGCCGTCTTGCTGGCGCCGTAGGGGCTCTCGCTCAGGTGGAGGCGGATCAGGTCGTCGGCTCCGGGGATGCTCGCGTTGAACGTCTTGCCGGGGGCGGTGGCGGCCGTCTCCCCGGCGGCGGCGGGGCTCACAGGCGGTCCCCCAGCAGAACGCCGAAGCAGTAGCTGCCGACCTCGGCCTCCAGCGTCAGGAAGCAGTGCTCGCTGCCGGCCGGGATGCGCATGACGGCGGGCGACAGCAACTCGTGGCGCTTGCCGTCGAGTTGCACCTCGATGCGGGCGCCACCCTTGTTCGGGGAGACCAGCAGGTACAGCTCGTCGACCGGGTGGGTGTGGGGCGCGGCGACCGGCTTGCCGACCAGGGCGCTCAGTTCACCGCCGGCGAGTTGTACGGGCAGGCCGCCGAACATGTCGGAGGTGAGGTAGAAGGGCGCGGGCTGGTGGTGCCCGGCCACGGCGAGGGGGATGGGCAGGTCCTGGACGATCTCGGGGTCGCGGGGACCTCGCTCACTCATCACTGGGCCTCCAGGACGAACAGGTAGGTGTGCGGCGCGCCGAAGGGGATCGTGCGGCGCAGGTGGAGACCGCCCTCGCGGAAGAGGTTCTCGTACTCCTCGCGCGTGTAGATCGGAACGCCCATCAGGGCGTGCGCCAGCTCGAAGCCGCTGGAGAAGACCGGCAGGCTGTCGTCCTCGCCGCGCGGGCGGACGGTGGTGTCGCCGAGCAGGAAGGTGTGCGCGTGCGGGAACGCCTTGCGCAGCGCCGGGATGACGTCCATCCGCGTGGCCGGGTCGACCAGCAGGTCGTGCAGGAACATGAAGCTCATCGCGACGTCGACCTGGTCGGCGCCCTCGATACGACGGCCCCGGAAGAGGACGTCGAGGACGTCGGCGCAGATCGGCTGAACCCGGTCGGTCAGCTCGTAGCGCTCGACGGTGCCGGCGGCGAGGTCGGTGGCCGAGGCGCTGATGTCCAGGCCCAGGCCGCGGGCGCCGGGGCGGGACTTGACGAGGCGGCAGACACGCTCGCTGATGCCGCTGCCGAGGTCGGCGATGACGGAGAAGTCGAGTTCGGCGATCTGCTCGTCGAGGATGTGCCGCATCAGCGCCCTGTCGGCCTGGGCCGAGCCGAGCGCCACCATGGCCTCGTTCCGCAGGACGTCTTTACCGAAGACGCGTTCTCCGCGCGCTATGGAGGCGGCGCTCGCGAACACGTCGTGGTAGCCGCCCACACCCCATGTGAAGAACCCGATTTTCCGGCGGAGTTCACTCCAGGCCGGGGTGGGCGTCACCCGGTCGCCGGTGACGATGAGATACCCGAAGGCCTCACCCGCGGACAGCAGTCGGCGGAAAACGATTTCGTCCAGCTGCCGCACGCGGCAGTACTCGGCGACGTCGAGCCGGTCGGCCTCGTCGAACCAGGCGAACAAACCCAGTTGTTCCAAGGCGAACACGACATTGGTGGAGATGAATCCGTTGAACGCGGTGTCGGCGTCGAGCGGGGTCTTCGCGTCTCCACGCCATTCACTGGGAGGGAAAACGCTTTCTCCTAACTCCTGGACGCCGTCACGGGAAACGGGAGCAGTCACAAGCAGAGCCTTCCTTGTTCACGCAATGGGAGACGTGGCGGCGATACGTTCCACCGCGGCCGCCAGCTCGCGCACGGTGGGGTGGTCGAAGAACAGCCGGTTGGGCAGGCGGACACCGAGCTGCCGGCGCAGCCGGATGAGTACCTGCGTGGCTTTCAGGGAGTGGCCACCCGCTTCGAGGAAGGGGGTGTCGTCGTCGAAGTCGTCATGCCCGAGGACCTCGATCCACGCGGCTCTGACCTTGTCCGTCATCGTCTGCGCGGGCGTGGTCGCAGACGTCCTGGAATGCGGCTCGGAATGCGGTTGTGGACGTGTTTTCACACCGTCTTCACTCAAAAGGGATTCCCCTGTGTCCTTGCGGCTCACGGTTGGTCGCCCCGGATTCGGCGCAGCCGTGGAACGGCCCCACACATGGGCGTGGCTGTGTGAAGTTTCAATTGATGATCCCCCGTAGAAACGGACGCACAAACCGGTGGATCAAACCGGTTCGGTCCCTGAGGTGAATGCTCACCATGGCGGCCAGATTGCCGATATCGGAGCGTAGGCAGCAGCCATCGAGCCAGTCAAGGGTCGATTGTCGGCCATGCCCCGCCACCGGCCTCGGTCAACACTTCAACGCCGCGTGTCAACCGCACCCAACAGGTCCGTGCATCAGCCAGCCAGTTGGCCGAAAAGCAGGTTGACGGCCAAAACTTGGCACCCCTACGGTCGATGAGTCGTTTGTGAACGCAGTATTTCAGCGACTGCGTCGATGGAGACATGAACCGGCGTGACAGGGGGAATAATGTACGCCGCCACGGGGGAGTACGTACGGGCCGACCAGCAGAGTCGGCACATCGTCAGAGTCGTTTCCGAACTCCGCTGAACTTTCAATCACCGGCCGCCCGACCAGCGGCCGCTTGATCCTTCGAGGCCGTTCAGGGTCTTTCGTTTTCCATTTCCGGTCCCCTGTCATTCATACGGTGTCCTTTTCGGCTGCCCGCCGCATGCGGCACGGGTGGGCGAGGCACCGGCATTCGTCACGAGATGCATCAAGGAAGCGTGTTGAGGCATGCGATTCTGGGCGCCGGCGGAGTCGGGCTCGCCCTGGGGGCGGCGCTGGCCCGCGGTGGCCACGAGGTCGTGCTGGTGATGCGGGAGCCCACCCGGGCCCGCTACTCCGGCACGATCGACGTCCACAGCAGGCTGCGCGGCGACCACCGCGTCAAGGCCCGCGCGGTGGACCGGCTCGACGAGCGGGTCGACGTCCTGTGGGTGACCGTGAAGGCACCGGCCCTCGAGGCCGCCCTGGCACGCATCGACCCGTCGCTGCTGCCGGGCACGGTGGTGCCGTTGCTCAACGGGCTCGACCATCCCCGGCTGCTGCGGGCCCGGTTCGGCCCGCGCCAGGTCGTCGGCGCGATCCGTGTCGAGGCGGAGCGGACGGGGCCGGGGCGGGTGACGTGGAACTCGCTGTTCGCCGAGGTCAGTCTGGCAGCGGAGGACGGGAGCACCGCCCTCACCCCCCTCACCGAAGCGCTCGCCGACGCCGGTATCGGCTGCACACCCGAGCCGGACCCGGCGACCGTCCTGTGGCGGAAGCTGGTCCTGCTGCTGCCACTGGCCCTGGCCACCACCGCGGGCGACGGCCCCCTCGGAGTCGTCCGCCGGCAGCCGGAGCTGTCCGCCCTGCTGTACGAGGCAGCCCGGGAGGCCTGTGCCGTCGCCGCGGCCGAGGCCGTAGCCGTCGACGACCGGAACCTGCTGCACACCCTGGACACACTGCCCGGCCGGACCGACACCTCCCTGCACCGGGACGTGGCCGCCGGCGTCCGGCCGACCGAACTCGCCGCGCTCACCGAGCCGGTGCTGCACCGCGCCCGGGACCACGACGTGGCCGTACCGGCGATCGCCGAGCTGGCGCGCAGGGCCGCGGAGCGGGAACGGCGGGCAAAGCCTCCCGCGCCGCACGGATCCACCTACAGCAATGGAGAAACGTCATGACAGTCGGTTCGGGCGAGAAGCAGGCCGAAACCCTGGAAACGACCCTGAAGGAGATCCTCGTCGAGGACCTCTTCCTGGACGTGCCCGCGGAGCGCATCGGGGACGACGACGGACTCCAGGACGTCCTGGGCCTGGACTCCCTCGGCTTCGTGGAGCTGCGCGCCCAGTGCGAGCAGCGCTTCGGCGTGAAGATCACGGACGCCGAGTTCACCCCGGTCCACTTCCGCTCGGTCCGCACGGTGGCCGACCTGGTGCGCGCCCTGCGCGCGAACGCCGCCGGCGAGCACGTGGCGGTCCCGAAGTGAGGGAACCGGCCTCCTCCGAGCAGCTGGACGTCTGGCTCGCCTGCCAGCGCGAGCCGGAGTCCGACCGCTACAACGTCACCGTCGACCTGGAGTTCACCCCGACCGTCGACGTGCCGGCGCTGCGAGCCGCGCTCGGCGACGTCCTGCGCGCTCACCCGGCGCTGCGCGGCTCCTTCTCCACCGAGGGCGGCGACCTGTGGCGCACCACCGAGACCGACCCGCCGCCGGCGTTCGTCACCGAGCAGCTCCCCGGCCGCTACGACCGTGCCGAGGCCCTGGCCCGCGCGGTCGTCGCCGGCCGCGCCCCCTTCGACCTCGCCACCGCCCCGCTGATCCGGGCGACCCTGCTGACCGGGGACGGCGGCGCCCTGCTCGTCGTCACGATGCATCACATCGTCTCCGACGGCTGGTCGAGCCGGATCCTCGCCGAGGACCTGGTGGAGGCGTACCGCTCCCGTGCGGCGGGCGGGCCCGGCCTCCCCGCGCGCGCCTCTGACATCGATGCCGAGGGCACGACCGGCAGAGACGCCCAGACCGACACCGACACCGACACCGACGCGGAGCAGTACTGGACGTCCGTCCTGCGCGACGCCCCCGCCTCCCTCGCGCCCCCGCACGACCTGGTGCCGGAGGACGGCTTCCCCGGCCCCTCCGGCCGCATGGAGGTCCTCCTCCCGGACGAGGTGAACGCCGGCGTCCAGGCCCTGGCCTCGGCCGAGCGCAGCTCCCCCGCCGTGGTGGTGCTCGCGGCCTGGTCGGTGCTGCTGCACGCGTGGGCCGGTGAGTCCGAGGGCACCTTCGGCATGGTGTTCGCCGGCCGCCAGGACACCGACGCCGAGCGCGTCGACCTGTTCAGCCGGGCCCTGCCGATGCGTGACCGGCTGAATCCCGGGGACCGCTTCCTCGACGTGACGGCCCGGCTGCGCGAGCAGATGCTCGACGCGATGGAGCACGCCCACCTCCCGATGCGCCGGCTGCGCGAGATCCGCAGCGAGCAGGCGGACGGGCCGGGAGTCGAGCGCACGGTGTTCATGTACACGCCCGCCTACGAGGACGAGTGGCAGGCCGGCGAGGTGACCGTCCGCCGCTTCGACCACCCGGACGAGACGACGAAGTACGAGTTCTCCGTCAACGTCCTGGAGGGCTCGGCGGGCACCCGCCTGTGCGTCTACTACGACACCGCCCGCTATCGCCCCGCCACCGCCGGACTGTTCGCCGAGGAGCTGCGCGAGCTGCTGGCCCGCGCGGTGGACGACCCGGCCACCACCTGCGGCGACCTGCTCGCCGCCTGCGACCCGGGCCTGTCCCGGGTCGCCGCCCAGGGCGCGCCCGTCGCCTCACCGGCGCCGCGCATCCCCGAGCTGGTCCTGCGGCACGCGGCCGCCCGCCCGGACAGCGTCGCCGTACGCCACGGGGAGCGCGTCCTCACCTACGGCGAACTCGGCGCCCGCGCGGGCGAGGTGGCCGGCTGGCTGCACGACCGGGGCGTCAAGCCCGGCGACACCGTGGCCCTGCTGCTCTCTCCCGGCGTCGACACCCCGGTGTTCTGGCTGGCGTCCGCCCTGGCCGGCGCCGCCTACCTCCCCCTCGACCCCGCCTACCCGCAGGCCCAGCTCCAGCTGATCGTGGACGACGCCCGCCCGGCCGTCCTCGTCGTCGACCCGGACTGCGGGCACACCCTCGACGTACCGGAGGACACCGCCGTACGGCTCGACGAGGCGCTGGCCCAGGCGCGCGGCTCGGCGGCGCCCGAGGTCGCCTGCGACGACACCTCGACGCTCTGCGTGCTCTACACCTCCGGGACGACCGGCCGGCCCAAGGGCGTCGTCCTGCCCCACCGCGGGCTGGCCCGTCTCTTCGGACGGCCCGACTTCATCCCGCTGGACGAGACGGACGTCGTCGCCCAGCTGTGCCCGCTCAACTTCGACGGTGCCAGTTACGAGATCTGGGGCGCGCTCACGCACGGCGCCGAACTGGTCGTCCTCGACAAGCACCTGGTGCTCAGCCCGCGCGAGATGCGGGCGGTCGTCCGTGAGCGCGGGGTGACCACCCTGCTCGTGACGACACCGCTGCTCAACCGGATCATCGAGGACGCCCCCGACATGCTGCAGTCGCTGCGGCGCGTCTACTTCGGTGGGGAGCTGATCTCCGTGCGGCACATGCGCCGTGCGCTGCGCTGGAGCCGTCCGGGCGTGCTGCTGCACAGCTACGGCCCCACCGAGAACTCCTTCACCTCGACCTGGTTCCCGATCACCGGCCTCGCGGCGAACGCCCGGACCGTCCCCATCGGCCGGCCGGTGCCCGGCACCGAGGTGCGGGTGGTCCAGGAGGGCGGCACGCGTCCGGTGCCGCGCGGGGTGCCCGGGGAACTCCTGCTCGGGGGCGTGGGGTTGGCCGACGGCTACCTCAACGCTCCGGGGATGACCGCCGACCGCTTCGTCACCGACGGCACGACCCGGCTCTACCGGACCGGCGACCGGGTGCGCTGGACGCCGGACGGCCTGCTGGAGTTCATCGGCCGCAACGACAACCAGGTGAAGATCCGCAGCCAGCGCGTCGAACTCGGCGAGGTGGAGGCGGTGCTGGACGCCCACCCGGCCGTCGAGTCGGTCTTCGTCACCACCCGCGTCAACCGGCGCGGCGAGAAGGAGATCGTCGCCTACGCGGTCGCCGCGCCCGGCACGGACGCCGACGACATCGGCCGGCACGCCAGGCTGCGACTGCCCGCCTTCGCCGTCCCGAGCCACCTCGTCCTCGTCGACGAACTCCCGCTCACCCCGACCGGCAAGATCGACCGGCGCCGGCTGCCGGATGTGGACCGCGGGGACGGGGAGGACCGGGGTGCGCGACCTCTCGCGCCCGCCTCTGCCCCACCGCCACCGGCTCCGGCTCCGCCTCCAGCCCCCGACCTGCCCTCGGTACTGGACGGCGTACGGTCCGCCTGGCGGGCGGTGCTGGAGCACGACGGCTTCGGGTCCGACCGCAACTTCTTCGACGCGGGCGGTCACTCGCTGCTGCTGGTGAAGCTCCGGGAGCAGTTGAGGCTCGCGACCGGCGCCGACGTCCCGGTCATCGACCTGCTGCGGCACGTCACGGTCCAGGACCAGGCCCGCCTGATCGCCACGACCCACCGGCCGACGAACGCCCCGGCAGCCGCGTCCGCCGCTGCCGTCGTATCCCGACGACCCACCGCGCGGGCGCCGTTGACGCGTACGACACCCCCGCCACCGGCCCCCACCGGCCGTCGTCACCACGTCCTCGCCCTCTCCGCCGCCACCGCCGACGCGCTGGCCGTGGCCCGGGAGCGGCTGGCCGCGCACCTGGAGGGGACGGCCGACGTGGCACTGGCGGACGTGGCGCACACCCTGGACCGGGGCCGTGAGCGGTTCGGGCACCGGTTCGCCGTGGTGGTGGACGGCCGGGAGGAGGCGGTACGCGCCCTGCGCGACGGGCCGGCGGGCGGGCACACCGTCTCGGGACCGGCCCCCGCCGTGGTGTTCGCCTTCGCGGACGGGACCGACCTCGCTCTCCAGATGCACCTGGCCGAACGGTTCGCCGAGCGGGGCGTGACCCCGGCGGCGGTGTACGGCGTCGGGACGGGCCGGCTCGCGGCGGCGGTGATGAGCGGTGCCCTCGGGCCGGAGGAGGGACTGCGGTCGGCCGCCGACGGGACCGTACCCCGGCTGCGGCGTCCGCGCCTGCTCTGGACCACTGCCCTCGGTCCGGTCACGCCCGACGACCCGGCCCCGCGGGAGGAGCACCTGTCGGCCGAGGCCGAACCCGCCAAGCTGCTCCAGGTCGCCCGCGACCGGCTCGGCGAGGTGGCCGTCCTGGACGTACCGGAGACGGATCTCGACGACGAAGCCCTGCTCACGGCCCTCGCGGCCCTGTGGTGCCAGGGCGCCGAGGCCCAGCTGACCCCGGACGGCTCCGGCCGCCGGCTGCGTCTGCCCGGCCACCCCCTGTCGTGGGCGCACGCCCACCCCGACCACTCGTGAACGTCCCTGAACAAGGAAGGTCCGCATGCCGCACGTACGTGGCGAAGCCGCCGTTCTCGTCGAACCCGGGCGCCTGGAGGTGGAGGAGGTCACCTTCCGGGAGCTGAACGAGGACGAGGTCCTCGTCCGCAACACCGTGGCCGCCATCTGCGGCAGCGATGTGCACCGGGTGCGCGCCGAGTCCCCCTTCTTCCGGGACATGCGCGACCACCCCTACCCCTGCCCGGCGGGCTATCCGGGGCACGAGGGCGTCGGTGAGGTCGTGGAGAGCCGGTCGGCGCGGTTCGCGCCGGGCGACCTCGTGCTGACCGTGCCCAACCACGCCTACATGGCGTCGTTCGCCCGCTACCAGACGATCGCCGACCGGTTCCTGCTGCCTTTGAAGGCCACCGGCGCGCCCACCGTCCCTCTGATGGCGCAGCAGCTGGGCACGATCGTCTTCGCGCTGAAGCGGTTCTGGCCGGAGCCCGTGCCGGAGGGCCGGACGGCCGCCGTCGTCGGCGTCGGCTCGGCGGGCCTGCTGTTCCTGCAACTGCTCAAGCACCGCGGCTTCGAGAAGGTCGTCGCGGTCGACCTGGAGCCGGGGCGGCTCGCTGTGGCGCGGTCCCTCGGCGCGGACGCGACCGTACACGTGCCCGGGCAGAGCGCCGAGGAGGTCGCCATGGAGGTGACCGGCGGGCAGGGCGTGGACCTGGTCGTCGAGGCGGCCGGCACCGACGGGGCGCGCGAGCACGCGATGCGGATGGTCGGCCAGCAGGGCCGGCTGGGCTTCTTCGGCATGCCCGAGGACTACGAGATGCGCATCCCGTACGCCCATCTCTTCGTCCGCAACGCCCAGTTGATCAACGCGGTGGGCGGCGCCCAGCTCGAGCCGGGGCTCGCCTCGTTCCGGACCGCGCTGGACCTGATCGGGGACGGCTCGATCCGTGTCGACGACCACATCACCCACACCTTCGGCCTCAAGAACATCGCCGACGCCTTCGACCTCGCGCACACCCGACGGGACGGCGTCGTCAAGGTCGCGCTCACTTTCGACTGAAGGGAGGGTGGGCATGTCAGAGCTCTCCGAGCACTCCGCGCCCGTGGCCGTCGTCGGCGTGGGCGGCCGTTTCGCCAAGGCGCCCGACGTCGGGGCGTTCTGGGAGAACCTCGTCGCGGGCCGGGACTGCTTCCAGCGGGAGCAGGTGCCGGTCGTGGAGGACCTGGGCGAGGACCGGCTGCGGGTCCACTCGTGGGGGGTGGCCCCGCACCGGGACGCCTACGACAGCGCGCTCGTCGGCGTCGAGGGCCTCGACCCGCAGCACGGCATCCTCCAGGAGTCGCTGTGGCAGGCGGCCGAGGACGCCGGTGTCCGCCTGTCGGCGATCGCCGACCGCACCGCCGTCTACGCCGGCTGTGCCCGCACCAAGCACGTGCCGCGGGCCGCCTTCGACGACGTGGTGCACGTCGACCCCACGTTCGCCGGGCCCTACTTCTCCTATCTCCAGGACCTGTGGGGCGAGTCGCTGATGCTGGACTCGGCGTGTGCCACCTCGGCCGTCGCCGTCCATCTGGCCTGCCAGAGCCTGCGACTGCACGCCTGCGACTACGCGCTGGCCGGCGCGGTGGCCGTCCAGGAGGACGCCGACGGCTCCTATCTGCGTACCCCGCGCAGCATCTACTCCACCGAGGGCATCGTGCGCCCCTTCGACCGCCGCCACAACGGCGTGGTCCCCGGCGACGGCTCCGGAGCCGTCCTCCTGCGCCGACTCGACGACGCCCTGCGCGACGGCGACCCGGTCTACGCCGTCATCCGGGGCAGCGCCGTCACCAACGACGGCCGCGCCAAGCCCGGTTTCGTCATCCCCGGCGTCGACGGCAAGGTCCGCGCGGTGCGCCGGGCCCTGGACGCGGCGGGTCTGACCGGCGCCGACGTCGACTACGTCGAGACGCACGGCGTCGGCATCCCGCTGAACGACCAGATCGAGGCCACCGCCCTGATCGAGGCGCTCGGCACGGACGGCCCGCCGGTCGCGGTCGGCTCGGTGAAGGCCTCCGTCGGCCACTGCGACACCGCGGCCGGCATGGCGGCCCTGATCAAGACGTGCCTCGCGATGGACCGCGCTTTCCTGCCGGCGACACCGAACACCGAGGACCCCATCGAGGAGTTCACCGGCCGCGGCGAACGCTTCGGCATCCTCCCCGAGGGCCGCCCCTGGCCCGTGAACGGCCGCCCCCGCACGGCCGGCCTGATGTCGGCCGGCGTGGGCGGCACCAACGCCTTCCTCGTCCTCGAGGAAGCCCCGCCATCCTGACGACCCGTCAATTGACGACCTGATCGACGACCTGATCGACGACCGAATCCCTTGTCACCCCTGAGGAGTGGACATGACCATCACGCCGGACCTCTACATCGAGGTCAAGAACTTCTACGCCCGTCAGATGCGCGTGCTCGACGACCTGGACATCGAGCAGTTCACCGCGACCTTCACCGAGGACGGCTCGGTCGCCCACCCCCACCGCGGCGAGAAGGTCGAGGGCCGCGAGGCGATGCGCGCCAAGATGAAGAGCATGCTCCCGATGTACGAGGGGCTGGTCACCCGCCACTGGTTCGACCACTTCCTGATCGAGCCGGCCGAGGACGACGGCCTGCGCGTCACCTATTACTCCCTGGTGACCCAGACCAACACCCAGGACGAGGTCCACTTCTTCTCCTCCTCCAGCGTCGAGGACCGCATGGTGCGCGAGAAGGGCGAACTGCGCATCCGCGAGCGGGTCATCCACCGCGACAACCCCAAGTACGGCCGCGTCATCTGACGTACCGTCACCCGACCCGCACCTCACGAAGGAGGGCAGAGCAGATGGCAGAGCCCTGGGAGCTGCCGCCGGCCGAATGGAACGACACAGCACGGCCGTTCGAGGACCAGGTGAGCATGATCGACCTGATCGAGCGGCGCGTACGGGAGAACCCCGGCGCCCCGGCCGTCCGCCTCGGGGACGGGGAGGTCAGGACGTACGCGCAACTGTGGGGCGACTCCGGCCTGCTCGCCCGCTTCCTGAGCGACCACGGGGTGGGCCGGGGCGACTTCGTGGGCATCCTGCACGAGAACTCGTACGACAGTGTGCGGGCGGTCGTCGGTGTGCTGCGCACCGGCGCCGCCTACGTGCCGCTCGACGCGCGCTGGCCGGCCGCCCGGATCGCCGCCCCGGTACGCCAGCTGGGCATCGGCTGGCTGGTGACCGGCCATGCGCTGGCCCGCCGCGCGGAGGAGGCCGGGCACCTCGCGGGCACCGGCCTCCGGCTGGTCTGCACCGACCTGCGGGCCGCGACCCCGGACCCGCTGGACACCGAGGCGGTGGGCCTGCTGTGGGACACCGTCGCCGAGGACGAGGACCTCGCCCGGGCCTCGGGCTTCAACCAGAACCCGGCCGACGACATCTCCGCCGCCCAGATCGACACGTACGTCTCCCATGTCCGTGACCTCGTCCTGTCGGCGGCGGACAAGCCGCGGGTCGTCGAGGTGGGCTGCGGCGCCGGTCTGATCGCGGGCGCGCTGCGGGACCGGGTGGCCGCCTACACGGGCGTCGACGTGTCGTCGGTCGCGCTGGAGCGGGCGGGCCGGGAGTACGGCGAGGGCGCACGGTTCGTGCACGCGCCCGCCGACGAACTGGGCCGGGTGGTGGCGCGGGCGAGCGCCGATGTGGTGGTGCTGGCCAGCGTCGCCCAGTTCTTCCCGGGCTTCGAGTACCTGCGGTCCGTGCTCCGGGACGCGCTGGGCGCCCTGGCACCGGGCGGCGCGGTGGTCCTCGCGGATCTCGCGGAACCGGGCGAGGGCCGCGAGAGCGGCCATCTGCACGTGCCCACCGAATGGTTCACCCGCCTGGCGGCCCAACTGGGCCTGCCGGTACGGGCGGAGATCCACCGCCGCGAAGGGCACGCCTGGCCCCCGGTCCTACGGGACCGCTACGACGTGGTCCTGCGCCTCGAACCGACGGAGACCGGTACACCGCACGTGCCGGTGATCAGCACCTGGAGCGACGTCGAGAAGGCCCGCGCCTTGCCGCTCCCCACCGGCCCCGGCGCCGACGACACCGCGTACGTCATCTTCACCTCGGGCTCCACCGGCGTACCGAAGGGCGTCTCGGTACGCCACCGCAGCGCCGTCAACGTCATCCAGTGGGTGAACGAGACCTACGAGGTCGGCCCGGACGACTGTCTGCTGTGGGTCACCGCGCTCACCTTCGACCTGTCCGTCTACGACCTGCTCGGCATCCTCGCGGCGGGCGCCAGCCTGCGTGTGGTCCCCGCGGTCGAACTCTCCGACGGCGAGCGCCTGTTGGACATCATGCTGAACGAGCCGGTCACCTTCTGGGACTCGGCACCGGCCGCACTGAGCATGGTGATGTCCTTCGCGGACGAACCGCAGGACAAGGGCCCGGCCCCGAGCCTGCGCCTGGTCTTCCTCAGCGGCGACTGGGTGCCGCTGGCCCTCCCCGACCGAGTCCGCGCCCGCTTCCCGAAGGCCCACGTCGTCGCCCTGGGCGGCGCCACCGAGGCGACGATCTGGTCCAACCACTTCGACGTCGGCGAGATCGACCCGGAGTGGACCAGCATCCCGTACGGCAAGCCGATCCGGAACGCCCGCTACTACGTCCTGGACGGCGACCGCAAGCCGTGCCCGATCGGCGTCGAGGGCGACCTCTACATCGCGGGCGTGGCCGTGGCCGACGGGTACGTCGGTGATCCCGAGCTGTCGGCCGGGAAGTTCACGGCCGACACGGTCTGCGGCCTGCCGGGCGAGCGCATGTACGCCACGGGCGACCGGGCCCGCTGGATGGCCGACGGCAACCTGGAGTTCCGGGGCCGCCGGGACGACCAGGTCAAGGTGCGCGGCTACCGGATCGAGCTGGGCGAGGTGCTGGCCGCGCTGCGGCAGGTGCCCGGGGTGGTGGACTGCGCAGTCACCACGCTGCGCGGTGAGGACGGCCCGCAGATCGTGGCGGCGGTGGCCACGGGGTCCGCGGGGCAGGAACTGTCCGGCGGCTCGGTCCGCCGCCACCTGACCGGGCTCCTCCCCAGCTACATGCTCCCGGAGCACGTTCTCGTCCTGCCGGCTCTGCCGGTCGGCCCCACGGGCAAGGTGGACCGCGACCAACTGGCCCGGTCGGCGGCACGCCCCAGGGGCCGCAGAGCGGGCTGAGGCCGAAGAAAGGCCAGGCAGAGGGGCCGGGCCCGAAGGCCCGCCCCCTCTCCTTCCCTGCTTTCCCCGCCTGCCTTGCTTTCCCTGCCTTCCGTGCTTACTTGCGCACGCCCAGCTTCCAGACCATGGCGGCGACGGCGTCGGTGTTGACGTCCAGGGCCCGCTTGTTGATGTTGGCGGGGGTGTCGCAGGCCAGGTGGTAGCACTTGTCCATGGCCTCACCGGCGGTGCCGCCCCACTTCGCGACCTGCTCCGGGGTCTTGATCTCGGCGGACCCCGTGAAGATGCCGCCCACGGCGACGCCCTTGGCCAGGAACGGCTCGTGGTCGCTGCGGCCGTTGAGTGCGGTGGCGGGCTCGGTGGGGATGCCCTTGGCGGTGAAGTACTGGTTGAAGTGCTGGGCGACCTCGGGGCTCTGGTCGTAGACGAAGTACCCGGGGTTCGGCGAGCCGATCATGTCGAAGTTCAGGTAGGCGCTGATCTTGGCCAGTTCGGCCGGCGGCAGGGTGTTCACGTAGTGCGTGGATCCGATGTAGGTCTCCTCCTCCGTTCCCCAGAAGGCGAAACGGAGGTGCTGGGAAGGAGTGACGTTCTTCGCGGAAACCGTCAGCGCGGTCTCCAGAATGGCCGCCACGCTGGAGCCGTTGTCATTGATGCCGGGGCTCGTGTCCACGGAGTCGAGATGCGCCCCGACCATCAGGACCTTCCCGGACTGCCCACCCCGAGGCCAATCCGCAAGAAGATTCCAGCTCTTCTTCCCGCCGAACTCGAATTCCTGCAGCGAGGTGACGAAACCGGCAGAATCCAGCTTCCCCCTGACATAATCAATGGACGCCTGATAACCGGCCGTGCCATGGGCCCGGTTGCCGTTGTTCGCGTCGGCGACCTTCTGCAGCGCGTCGAGGTGCCGCATCACCTTGCCGACGGAGATGTCGGGCGCACCCCCTGCCTGAGCAGGCTCTTCGGCATGCACACCACCTGCCCCGAGCACCAGGACGGACAGCGCGGAGGCCGCGACGACGACAGGACGGGACGACATGAAAGCCACGGAGAATTTCCCCTCTACTTTTGCAGGTGCGGGCACCTGAGATCGCCCCGAATACTTCCACCCCACCGGAACCAACGCCACCCGCTTTCACAACCGGAATCCACCAGCCGCCCCTTTTCCGCCACCCCACCCACACCGGCTTTCTCGCCGGAAGAGCCGCTGAAAATCACGTATGAACGACTCGAGCGGCACTGAATTCTCACGTAAATTCATGGCGCATTTTGTACGGCCTGCGGGTGCCCGGTGACCGATGGGGTTGTTTCGCCCCCGCCGCCCTACCCGTCCCGTCCCGTCAAGGGCTCCACCCCTTCGCCCCCCGCCAAGGGGCTCCGCCCCTTGGACCCCGGCCTGTACCCACCCACCACCCGACTCGGCCCCCGACTCACACTTCGGGACAGCCACACCCCCACCACCACGCCCGCTCTGCCCCACCCGCGCAACGGATGTCACGCACGGGAAACCTTGACGATCACTGTGCCGGGTGCCACGATTCCGGGCGCCGAGATGTTTGCGTAAACATCCGCCACCCCAAGGGCCGATGTTTACGCAAACATGAGGACCCCCGAAAGGCCAAGCCGATGCGCAGAACCCCCGCCGGCACCCGCCGCACCCCCCGCCTCCGAGCCGCCCTCATCGCGCTCCTGATCGCCGGGGCGGGCACCACCACCCTCGCCGGCACCCCCGCCACGGCCGCGCCGGCCACCGACACGACCCAGTTCAAAGGCGTCAACTGGGCCGACCCCCGCGACAACTTCGCCGACGACCCCGTCGTCCTGTCCGGCCTCTCCCTCTCCGACACCTACGCCCAGACCTACACCAAGGCGAGCCGGGTGATCTCGGCGTTCCGGGCCAACCTCGGCGCCAACACCGTCCGTCTGCCCATCAACCCGTACACGGTCAACGGCGCGTACTGGAAGTCGTACCGCGGAGTCGTCGACGCGGCGTCGGCCAAGGGTTTCAAGGTCATCCTGTCCTACTGGGAGGGCACGGGCCCCCGCAAGGACGGCTTCATCGACGACACCGCCACCTACTGGCCCATGTGGGACACGGTCGTCAAGGCCTACAAGAACGACAAGCACGTCTACTTCGAGCCGATGAACGAGCCCCACGGCTACACCGACACCGAGTGGGCGGACATCGCGGCGAAGTGGCTGGCCACCTACCCCTCGGTCCCCCGCAACCGCGTCTTCGTCAGCGGCGCCGGCTACAACGACCACGTCACCACCGTCTGCGCCGACCCGCGCCTGAAGGGCACCTACCTCTCCCTGCACCACTACGGCTTCTGGAAGGAGTACGCCACCTACGACCAGTGGGTGGCCGACCTGAAGGTACGCATCGGCGACTGCGCCGGCCGGACCGTGGCGGACGAGTTCGGCGCCCCGATGACGACCGGCCTCGACTACAACAAGCCGACGCCCGACAACAACTACATCAACTTCATCCAGGCGGTCACCGACACCTTCCGTGAGCTGAAGATGGGCTCCGTCTACTGGCCGGGCCTGCGCACGGACGACACGTACTCCCTGCAGACCCTGACCGGCGACCCGGCCCGCCCGTGGCTGGCCACGACCAACCAGTCCGGCGCCGACCGCCTCGCCTGGGCCTGGGGACGCGGCAAGCCCGTCCAGCAGCCCTGACGGCACCAAGGCTCCGCCCCGCACTGCCCCAGTGCGGAGCCTCCCCCGAGCAAATGCGGGGCGGAGCCCCCGAGGCGCCCGCGATCACCCCTCCCCCAGTCCCGCCTGCCGCGCCCGGACGATGGCCTCCGCCCTGGTCGCCGCCTGGAGCTTGGTGAGGATGCTGGACAGGTGGTTGCGGACGGTCTTGGGACTGAGGACGAGCCGCCGGGAGATCGCCAGGTTGTCCAGTCCCCGGGCCACCAGGTCGAGGACCTCGCGCTCCCGCGCGGTCAGTTCGGGCAGGGCCACGGGCCCGGCGCCCGCCGACCGCAGTCCCGTGAGATGGGCGACGGCACGGGAGGCCACCGCGGGACCGAGGATCACCTCACCGTTCGCGACCGCCCGCACCGCCCGCTCGATCTCGGCGGGCGCCGCGCCCTTCAACAGATAACCGCGGGCCCCGGCCCGCATGGACGCGAAGACGGAGTCGTCGTCGTCCAGCATGGTCACCACGAGGACGGCCGTGGCGGGCCGCAGCCGCAGGATCTCCCGGGTGGCCTCCACCCCGGAGGGCGTACGGTCGCCCAGGTGCAGGTCCATGACGACCACATCGGGCCCGTGCGCCCGCACCGCCGCCACGGCCGACTCCAGGTCCTCGGCCTCGGCCACCACCGTCAGTCCCGGCAACGAGCAGAGCAGCGCGGCCATCCCCATCCGGAACACGGGGTGGTCGTCGACGACGGCGATCCGCACCGCCCCGCCCTCGGGCACCTCACCGGACACGGCCCCTCACCTCTTCCTCCTGCTCACCGTCGCGCACCAGAGGCACGTCGAGCACGACCCGGGTGCCCCGGCCGCCCTCCCCCGGCTGCCAGGTGACCGTGCCACCGAGGGTCTCGGCGCGTTCCCGCAGTGACTGGGTGCCCACCCCGGCCCGGACCGCCGGCCCCATCCCCCGGCCGTCGTCCTCGACGCTCACCGTCAACCGCGGCCCCGCGTCGGGGGCGAGCCCCGCCAGGGTCACCGTGCAGGTCCGGGCCCGCGCGTGCCGCGAGACATTGCGCAACGCCTCGGCGACGACGGCGTACACGGCGCCCGCGACCTCCTGGGGCACGTCCCGTACGGCAGCCCCGCAGCCGTCTCCGTCGGCGCGTACGACGACCTGGAGCCCGTCCGCCTCGTACCGCATGACGAGTTCGCGGACGGCCGGCACCAGACCCAGCTCGGCGAGGACCGGCGGCACCAGCCCCCGTGCGAGGACGCGGACTTCGTCGACGCGGGCGTCGGCCTCGGTGCGCAGACGGGTCAGCAGGGGACCCGCGGGCGAGTCGTCGGGGAGGAGGTTGCGGGCGGCGGCGAGGCCGAGGCCGATGCCGGCCAGCGCGGGGCCCAGTTGGTCGTGGAGTTCCCGGCGCAGGGCGCGGCGCTCGTCGTCGCGGGCCGCGGCGAGCCGGCCGCGGGACTCCCGCAGCGCCCGGGTGACGGCGGCGAGGTGCACGGCGGTGGCCACGATCGGCGCGACCTCGTCGAGGGCGGTGCGGGCGCGCCGGTCGAGCCGTTCACCGGGCCGTGCGGTCACCACCAGGGTGCCGGCGGCACGCCGACGCACCACCAGCGGGACGGTCACCGGCTGCGCGCCGGCCGGTTCGCCGAGGGCGGCCAGGGTCTCGCCGTCCTCGTCCAGCACCCGCACCGACCCGAGGTTGAAGGAAGCGGCCACGCTCTCCGCCATGCCGGTGAGCGCCTCCTGCGGTCCGGCCGCGCTGCCGAGGTGACGGCCGACCCGGCTGAGCGCACCGGCGGCCGGCTCCCCGTGCACGAGCCGGTCCACGCGCCGCTGCAACCAGCCGCGGGCGGGCTGGATCCCGGCCGCGGTCGCGGCGGTCGCCAGCACCCGGCCCAACGCTCCCTCACCGGGCAACAGCAGCCCCAGCACGGCGACCGTCACGAAGTACCCGGCCACGAGCAGCCCGGTGAGCAGCCACCACACCAGCGCGCGGCTGACCACGAGATCGATGCCCCACAACTGCTGACGCAGGACCGCGACGAGGACGGCGGCCGGGAAGAAGGCCTGCGAGGCGAGGTGCGTCCACGGAGTGAACAGCGCCAGTGACGCCGGCCCGCCGTCCGCCCACACGACCAACGGCAGGAAGGTCGCCGCGACGAGCGCCGTACCGATCGCCAGCCAGCCCAGCCCCCGCGCCGCCGGCTGCCGCCACCGACGCCGGGCGGCGTGGACCGCGGCGCCCAGCCCGAGCACGACGACCGCCCCGATCAGCACCCGCTGCACCGGCTCGATCAGCCGCGCCCAGTCGGCGTCGCGCACCGGCAGCGGCGCGTACGACCCGGCGGCCTCGGGCCACGGCCAGGGATCGGTCAGCCGCACCGCCAGCAGGCCCACGATCAGCAGGATCCCGCCACCGATCGCGAAGCGCACCGCCCGCGAGGCGGCCCGCTCCGACACCAGATACGGCACGATCAGGACGAGCGCGAGCGTCCCCGGCACCCAGGCCGTGCCCTGCAGGATCGACCAGGCCGGCGGCAGCGCGTCGGGCCCGGCGTCCTTGGCCCACAGCACGACCAGTTGGGCGGTGACCGCCGCGACGCCCCCGCCGACCGCGGTCAGCGCCACCAGCCAGGCCACCGGGTGCCGGCGCCGGCTCAGCACGACGGCCGCGACCAGCCCGTACACCAGCGCGTCGGCCGTGTCGACGACGAAGTACCACTGCGTCGGGTCCCAGGGCGCACCCGCCAGGCCCATCAGGACCAGGGCGGCCACCGCGAGCCCCCACGTGACCACGAGCACGCCGACGGCGGGGACCGGATGGCCCCCGCCGTCTGTGCCCCACCGGGCCGCCTCGCCTGTTCCCCCCACAGGCCCAGCCTCGCAGCGGGTCTCGCGGATTGTCACTGCGGCGCGGTCGTCACTGCGCCGCCACTACGACGAACGCCTCCCCCCTGTGTACGGCGTTCAGTCGAGCGCGGGCCTGCGGCCGAAGGCGAACGCGCAGCCGAGCACCAGCAGATACGGCACCCCCACGAACAGCGCCATGTACTGGAACGGCAGCAGTTGGGTGACCAGCGCCAGGAAGCCGAAGATCACGCTGACTACGCCGATCCAACGGCTCACCGCACCCTGCCGGAACGCGGCGACGACGAGCGCGGCGGCGGTGAGCACCAGTCCCGCCCACAGCCAGCCGTACGTACCGAGCTGGGCGAGCTCACCGACGATCGTGTCCGGGTCGGTCTTGTCGGCATTGCGCAGGTTGTGGAACACCTCGGTGCCCATCCCGGCGCCGACCAGGCTCATCACCCCGACCAGCAGCATCCCCAGATACGCGGTCGTCGGCACGAGACTGCCCGCCGGGCACTGCCGCTCGAGCCGGCGCCGCAGCCCGGCCCCGAAGAGCACGGCGCCCAGCGCGGCCGCGGTGAACGCCAGCTGAGTGACGAACACCCAGCCCTGAGCGGAGCCGTCGAGCCGCGCCACCATCTTCGCGTTGTCGATGATGTCGGACTCCTCGTACGGCCACAGCGGCCCCGCCGCGAAGAACACGACGAGCCCGCCGAGCGCGGTGACGATGCCTCCCCAGGCCCACCCGCGCCCCTCGGCGACCGCACGCGGCGGCTCGGGGACGGCGTGGTGGCCGGCTGTGGTCGGCTCGGACAGCGGAATGGACATGGTTCCCCCGTGAAGTGGTGCTGCCGAAGCAGTACTGCCTGTGGACAGGGCAACCATGGCGCGCCCGGTGTCCCGGCCGCATGGGACCGGTGTCCCGTTCTGCCGGGCGGGACACCGGCCGGGCGATGCTCTACCGGTCGTGCCAGTGATACCGCCGCTCCGGCCGCCCCGCCTGCCCGTACCGCAGTGTCACCACGGCCCGTCCCGTGACGCTGAGGTACTCGAGGTAGCGGCGGGCGCTGACGCGGGAGAGGCCGACCCGGGTCGCGCACTCGGCCGCGGAGAGGGTGCCGTCGGCCGCGCGCAGGGCGCGTTCGACCAGTTCGGAGGTCTCCACGCTCATGCCTTTCGGCAGCGTGGGTGTCACCGGGGGTGCCGCGACCCGGCCCAAAGCCCGGTCCACGTCGGCCTGTCCGCTGACCATGCCGGCGCTCAGGTTGCTGCGGCGGGCGCTGTACCGTTCCAGCCGGTCCCTGAGGTCGTCGGCGTCGAAGGGTTTCAGGAGGTAGTCGACGACGCCCTGGCGGACGGCGCCCCGGACCGTCTCCGCCTCGCGGGCGGCGCTGATCACCATCACGTCGCAGTCATGGCCGGCGGTCCGCAGCCGGGGGACGACGTCCAGGCCGAACATGTCGGGCAGGTAGAGGTCGAGCAGGACGAGGTCGGGCTGCAGTTCGGCGGCGGCGGTGAGCGCCTGCTCGCCGCAGTTCGCCGTTCCGACCACGCGGAAGCCGTCGACACTGTCGACGAATCCGCGGTGGATCCGCGCCACCATGAAGTCGTCCTCGACCACGAGTACGTCGATCATCGGACTCTCTCCGTCTCCGGTCCGGTCAGCTGACCTACGGACATCCAGGCGATGAACATGGCGCCTTCCTGCGTGTTGGACACCGACACCTCGCCACCTCTGCGGGTGCAGACCAGCCGGGTGAGCGCCAGGCCGATCCCCCGGTCGCCGCCCCGCGCGGCCTTGGTGGTGAAGCCGTGGGAGAACACTTCCTGCGCGAGCTCGGGAGCCACGCCCGGCCCCGAGTCACGGACGACGATCTCCACGCTCGAGGCGTCCTGGCGCAGCTCGACCTCCACCCAGGCCTCGCCGTCGGGGTCCGCGGCGGCGGCCGCGTCGAGGGCGTTGTCGACGAGGTTGCCGAGCACGGTCGCCACGTCCGCGGAGTCCGTCGGGTCCAGCCGGTCCAGGGCCGTGCGTTCGGAGATGCGCAGCCGGACCTTGCGCTCGGCCGCGAGCGCGGACTTCGCCATGAGCAGCGCGGCGACGGCCCGGTCACGGACCCGGCTGGTGAGCGTCAGGTCGAGCGACTCGCGGTGTTTGCGCAGGGCGCGGACGTACCGGACGACCTCGTCGTGCTCACCGATCTGGATGAGCCCGGAGATGGTGTGCAACTGGTTGGAGAACTCGTGGGCCTGGGCGCGCAGCAGCTCGGTGCTGCTGCGGAAGGAGCCCAACTCGCGTTCCAGTTGGGCGAGTTCGGTGCGGTCGCGCAGGGTGGTCACGGAGCCCAGGCGGCGGCCGTCCTTGGTGACGTCCATCCGGTTCATCACCAGCACCCGGCCTCGGCGTACGACCACCTCGTCGCGCCGCTCGGCCCCGGGCTCGGCGTCGCGCTCACCGCCGCCGGTGCCGGCGAGGACGTCGTACAGTCTGCCGCCGATGCCGAGGTCGGACAGGCTCATGCCGACGCAGTCCTCGGGCAGGTCGAGCAGTCTGCGACCGACCTCGTTCACCAGGGTGAGCCGTAGGTGCGGGTCGAGCGCGATCACGCCCTCGGCTATCCCGAACAGCATGGCCTCGCGGTGTTCGGCGAGCCCGGCGATCTCCCGGGGTTCGAGGCCGAGGGTCTGGCGCTTGATCCGCCGGGCCAGCAGCCAGGAGCCGGCCACGCCGAGCACGCTCGCGATGCCGAGGTAGGCGAGCAGGTAGGAGGAGGCGCCGCTCAGCCGCTGCCAGACCGACGGTGACACGCGTCCGATCATGACCGTGCCGAGATGCTCGCCGATGTGGTCGCGGTCCTCCCCGAGCACCGGGACCTGGGCCACCAGGTGACGCACCCCGTCCACCGGCAGCTCCCCCGACCAGCCGCGCGCCTGCGCCACGCTGGGCCCGGCGACCGGCAGCGGCGTCCCGACCAGCGTGGGGTTGGTGGAGGCGACGATCTCGCCGCGCGCGTCGGCGACGGTGACGGAGGTGACGTTCGACTGGGTCAGGCGGGTCTGCAGCAGCGGCGCGAGGGTCTCGGCGGGTGCGGGGCGGACGAGCTGGCTGCGCAACAGTGGGTTTCCGGCCATTTCCTCGGCGAGGGCGGTCACGCGGCGTCCCTCGACCCGGTCGAAGGTCGCCTTCGACTGCGCCAGCGAGACCGCGGCGACCGCGACCAGCACAATCACCACGATGGCCAGCTGCAGTACCAGCAGCTCGCCGGCGAGCGTATGACGACGTGACGCAACGACCACTATGAACTCAACCTTCAATGGTCACACAACGCAGACGGGCTGTCCCAGGAACCGCACAATCATGGCGCCGGACCAGCCCGAGCGAAAGAGATGAGCCATGAGAACTCGCAGAGCCGCACTTCTCGGCGCTCTTGCCACCGTGTCGATGCTCGCCGCCAGCGCCTGCGGCGCGACCGCGGACAAGGAGAATTCGGGAAGCGCGGGCGCGGGCGACAAGCCCGTCACCGGTCTGCGCCTGATGGTGCCCAACACCCCGGGCAGCGGCTACGACACCACCGCCCGGACCGTCGCCCAGGTGATGCAGGACTCCAAGGTGGCGTCCGGTGTCCAGGTGTACAACCTGCCCGGCGCCGGCGGCACCGTGGGCCTGCAGCGCCTGGTGAACGAGGAGGGCAACGGCAAGCTGGCCATGCAGATGGGCCTGGGCGTCGTGGGAGCCGCGTACACCTCGAAGTCGTCGGCGACCCTGACCGACACCACACCGATCGCCAAGCTGATCGAGGAGGCCGGCGCGATCGTCGTGTCGAAGGACTCCCCGTACAAGACGATCGACGACCTCGTCACCGCCTGGAAGAAGGACCCCAAGAAGGTGGCCGTGGGCGGCGGCTCGTCGCCGGGCGGCCCGGACCATCTGCTGCCGATGCAGCTGGCGAAGGCCGTCGGCATCGAACCGAAGCAGGTCAACTACGTCGGCTACGACGGCGGCGGTGAGCTGCTGCCCGCCATCCTCGGCAACAAGGTCGCCTTCGGCGCCAGCGGCTTCGGCGAGTTCCTCGACCAGATCGAGGCCGGCCAGGTGCGGATCCTGGCCGTGACCAGCGAGAAGCCGATCGACGCGGTGAAGGACGCCCCCACCCTCAAGGACTCCGGCATCGACCTGGTCTTCACCAACTGGCGCGGCATCGTCGCCCCTCCGCGGATCACCGACGAGCAGAAGCAGACCTGGATCGACTCGCTGACGAAGATGCACGAATCGAAGCAGTGGAAGGCCGAGCTGGCCAAGCGCGGCTGGACCGACGCCTTCGTCACCGGTGACGAGTTCGGCACGTACCTGAAGAACCAGGACGAGTCCGTGGCCAGCCTGCTGACCGAGCTCGGGCTGGCATGAGCTCCCCCAGCTCCCCCACAGACGAAGAGAGCGTCCAGGACACCCGTCCGCCCGAGGGCAAGGACCGCGCACAGTACGGCGTGTGCGCGTTCCTCGCCCTGCTGGGCACCGCGGTGATCGTGGACGGGCTCGGGATCCCGCACATCACCAGCGGCACCGACCCCGTCGGTCCGCGCGCGGTGCCCCTGATCCTGGGCGTCCTGCTCGTGGTGATCGCCGCCCTGTACGCCGTCGACGTGGCCCGCGGCGGCCGCGGCGAACCCGAGGCCGGCGAGGACGTCGACCTCACCCAGGGCAGCGACTGGCGCACGGTGCTGCTGCTGATCGGCGCGTTCGTGGTGAACGCGGTGCTGATCGAGCGGCTCGGCTGGGTGATCAGCGGCTCGCTGCTGTTCTGGGGCACCGCCTTCGCCCTCGGCAACCGGCACTACGTACGCAATCTGCTGATCGCGGTGACGCTGTCCCTCACCACGTTCTACGCCTTCGCGATCGGGCTCGGTGTGAACCTCCCGGCCGGTGTCCTGCAAGGAATCCTGTGATGGACAACCTGAACAACCTCATGCAGGGCTTCGCGGACGTCGTGGCCCCCATGAACCTGCTGCTGGCGCTGATCGGTGTCGTCATCGGCACCGCGGTGGGCGTCCTGCCGGGCATCGGCCCGGCGATGACGGTGGCCCTGCTGCTGCCGATCACCTACGGCATGGAACCGGTCCAGGCGTTCATCATGTTCGCCGGCATCTTCTACGGCGGCATGTACGGCGGCTCGACCACCTCCATCCTGCTGAACACCCCCGGCGAGTCGTCCTCGGTGGTGACGGCCATCGAGGGCAACAAGATGGCCAAGGCGGGCCGGGCGGCGCAGGCGCTCGCCACCGCCGCGATCGGTTCCTTCGTGGCGGGCACCATCGGCACCCTGCTGCTGGTCCTGGTGACCCCGTTCGTGGTCGACTTCGCGGTCAGCCTGGGCGCACCGGACTACTTCGCCCTGATGCTGCTCTCCTTCATCGCGGTCACGTCCGTCCTGGGCTCGTCCCGCATCCGGGGCCTGATCTCGCTGCTGCTGGGTCTGACGATCGGCCTGGTCGGCATCGACGCGGTGTCCGGACAGCAGCGGCTCACGCTGGGCATCCCCCAGCTGGCCGACGGCATCGACGTGGTCGTCGTCGCCGTGGGCATCTTCGCCGTCGGCGAGGCGCTGTGGGTGGCCGCCCATCTGCGGCGCAGGCCCGCCGAGATCATCCCGGTCGGCCGCCCGTGGATGGGCGCGAAGGACTGGAAGCGCTCGTGGAAGCCCTGGCTGCGGGGCACGGCGTACGGCTTCCCGTTCGGCGCGCTGCCGGCCGGTGGCGCGGAGATCCCGACCTTCCTGTCGTACACGACGGAGAAGCGGCTGACCAAGCACCCCGAGGAGTTCGGCAAGGGCGCGATCGAGGGTGTGGCCGGGCCGGAGGCGGCGAACAACGCCTCCGCGGCGGGCACCCTGGTTCCGATGCTGGCCCTCGGCCTGCCGACGAACGCCACCGCGGCGGTCATGCTGGCGGCCTTCCAGTCGTACGGCATCCAGCCCGGCCCCCTGCTGTTCGACCGCGAGGCGAGCCTGGTGTGGGTGCTGATCGCCAGCCTGTTCGTCGGGAACCTGCTGCTGCTCCTGCTGAACCTGCCGCTCGCCCCCGCCTGGGCGAAGCTGCTGCGGATCCCGCGCCCCTACCTCTACGCCGGAATCCTGTTCTTCGCGTCGATGGGCGCCTACGCCGTCAACGCCCAGCCCCTGGACCTGTTCGTGCTGCTGGTGCTGGGACTCCTCGGCTTCGCGATGCGGCGGTTCGGACTGCCGGTGCTGCCGCTGATCGTCGGCGTCATCCTCGGCCCCCGAGCCGAACTGCAGGGACGACGCTCCCTGCAACTGTCGGGCGGCGACCTGTCGGGGCTGGTGGGCGGACCGGTCTCCTACGCGGTCTACACCACGATCGTCCTGGCGCTCCTCTGGCCGCTGGTCCGGCGGTTCGTCGTACGTCCCCTGCGTGAGCGAAGTGCCTGAGAGGAAGAGCGGAGAATGACCGTACTGGTCGGATACGTACCCTCGCCCGAAGGTGAGGCCGCGCTGCGCGCGGGGATCGACGAAGCCCGGCTACGGGGCGAGAAGTTGCTGGTCGTGAACACCTCGCGGGGTGACGCCTATGTGGACCCGCGCTTCGCGCAGGAGCCCGAACTGGCCCATGTCCGCGAGGAACTGGCCGCCCTGGGCATCGAGTTCGACATACGCCAGGTGCTCGGCGGCGGCGACGCCGCCGAGGAGATCATCGACCTGGCGGAGCAGTCGGACGTGTCCCTCGTGGTGATCGGGCTGCGCCGCCGCAGCGCGGTCGGCAAGCTGATCATGGGCTCCGCCGCGCAGCAGATCCTGCTGGGGGCCGGCTGCCCGGTCCTCGCGGTGAAGGCGGCGGGGCAGGAATGATCCTGAGAACCTTCGGCTGGTCGTTCGCCGTCACCGCGCTCGGCCTCGCCTTCGCCGCGTGGCAGTGGGGCTGGGAGGCCTTCGGGATCGTGCTGATCCTGTCGATCCTCGAGATCTCGCTGTCCTTCGACAACGCGGTCGTCAACGCCGGGATCCTGAAGAAGATGAACGCCTTCTGGCAGAAGATCTTCCTCACCCTCGGCATCCTGATCGCGGTGTTCGGCATGCGGCTGGTCTTCCCGGTCGTGATCGTCGCCATCAGCGCCAAGGTCGGCCCCGTCGAGGCGGTACAGCTCGCCCTCGACGAACCGGACCGGTACGAGGACCTGGTCACCGACGCCCACCCGGCGATCGCCGCCTTCGGTGGCATGTTCCTGCTGATGATCTTCCTCGACTTCATCTTCGAGGACCGGGACATCAAGTGGCTGGCATGGCTGGAGCGCCCGCTGGCCAGGCTCGGCAAGATCGACATGCTGTCGGTCTGCGTCGCGCTGATCGTCCTGATGGTCACGGCGATGACCTTCGCGACCCACGCGCACATCAGCACGGGCCACGCGGACAAGTCCGCCACGGTACTGCTCTCCGGCGTCGCCGGCCTGATCACGTATCTCGTGGTCGGTGGCCTCTCCGGCTACTTCGAGGACAAGCTGGAAGAGGAGGAGGAACACGAACACGAGGAGGAGGAGAAGGCCAGGGCAGAGGGCAGGCAGGTGTCAGCGGTCGCCCTCGCCGGCAAGGCGGCGTTCTTCCTCTTCCTCTACCTGGAAGTCCTCGACGCCTCCTTCTCCTTCGACGGCGTGATCGGCGCCTTCGCCATCACCAACCACATCTTCTGGATGGCCCTCGGCCTCGGCATCGGCGCCATGTACGTCCGCTCGCTCACGGTCTACCTGGTCCGCCAGGGCACCCTCGACGACTACGTCTACCTGGAGCACGGCGCCCACTACGCGATCGGTGCCCTCGCCGCGATCCTGCTGATCACCATCGAGCACCAGATCAGCGAGATCGTCACCGGCCTGCTCGGCGTGGTCTTGATCGCCGCCTCGTTCCTGTCGTCCGTCCGCCGCAACAAGGCGCTGGAGACGGCCTCCTGACGAGGTGTCAGTGTCCGGAGAACTGGACGCGGGTCGGCTGCACCGCATCCGGCCGCAGTGCGATCCCGTCGACGGTCAGTCGCTCCCCGTAGATGTCGGTGATCCTGATCGCGCCACCACACCCGCTGCCCTGCTCGGAGAGGAAGTAGTTGTACTCGGTGCGGGGCAGCCGGGTCCAGCCGCTGCTCGTACGGACCTCCAGCCGGGCCAGCGGATTGCGGTGGCCGATCGCCTGGATGCCGCACCAGTAGCGGCTGGACCCGGTCTTGTACCGGATGGAGATCGTGTCGGACGTGCTCGGGCTCACCAGACTCCAGGTGATCGGGATCCGTCCGGCCGACAGCGGGGCCAGTTTGGCGAACGCCTGGGTGCTGAGGTCCAGTTGACCGGGTTCGCAGGGCGCCGGGCACTCGTTGACGATCCGGACCGTGACGGACGCACCGCCCGCCGCGCGGACGCGGACGTACGCCCCGCACGCCTTGGACGTCTCGTAGTCGGCGGTGTTCATCGCCGCGACCATGAGGTCGTCGCTCGGACCGTACGAGCAGGCACCGTCGCCGTTCCCCGCGTCGTAGGACGTGGCGACCCCCTGGTAGTCGACCGCGGGCCGGATCCGTCCCGCCAACGACCCGCCGGCGTCTTCCGCCCGCGGGGCGCTCGGGGTACGCGCGGCGCTCGGGGCCGACGGCCGCGCCGCCTCGCTGGTCGCGGGGGCCGACGGGGTGCTCACGGCAGCCGACGGGGTGGTCGTGGCGGCCGTCGCGGTCGGGGACGCCGAGGAAGGCCGCGGCTCCGGCGCTCCGGACGGCACGCTCACCTGCCGGCCGGCGACGGGCGTCGCCGCGCCGGGCCCGTCACTTGCCTCACGGTCGGGCCGGAAGGCCACGACCAGGGACACGACGAGCGCGACAGCCGCCACGGCGACGGTGGAGACGAGAACGGTGGGCCGTCTGCGGGGAGAACGGCGGTGGGAAGAGGACGCCACGGATGAGCCCTTGCGTAGTCCGGAACAACACCTGTTCCCCTTCAGTGGCCGCGGGGCGTGAAAAGGTTGCCGGGGTTTCCCGGTGTTTCAGCGGCGCACACGAACAGCCGCGTCGGGGGGCGCGCGTGAGTGGCTGCCTGGCCCCGCCGCCGCTCCTGTTCTACCGTGCTGTGCGTGTCAGTACCGCGACACACAGGGGTTGGAGTGACTGACGGAACGGCGCTTGCGGAGCGGATCGCGGAGCGGCGGGCCAAGCAGGTGAAGGCGTATCTCTCACTGTCCCTCGGCGGAGTCGACGACGACCTCATTTGTGGGCCTGATGCTCAGTGCTCAACGGCCGAACAGCTCATGGAGAACGCTCATCCTGTCGGGCCGTGCCTCCAGCAGGATCAGACCGAGCGCCGCGATCGGGTCGAGCGCGGGATCGCTGTGGGTGACGTAGGTATGGACCGTACGGTCGGGCCGGGACGTCTCCCCCACCCGAAGGACGGCCCGTTCACCCGCGGTCACCGTGAACCGCAGTCTTCTCCGGAAGCGGGCACGGTGGATGCGGTACTCCTGGTCCCACAGCAGCACGGTGTTCCCGTGGCGCTCTCCCACTTGTTGTCCGCCCACCGACAGCAGCGGCTGTCCCTCGTTGAAGTCAACGATCAGACGGGGTTCGTCGCCGACCCGATCGGTGCTTCCCAGCACGTGCTGGCGGCCTCGGCCGGCCTGCGTCGAGAGCGCGCCGACCGGTTCGCCGTCCACCTGGAAGAACGAACTGACCATCCACATCATGGACTGGCCCGGCCGCAGCTCGTCGCTCGTCGTCACCGCTGGACCACCGATTCGCGAGGGGAACACGTCGTCGTCCCTCACATGGTCGCAGCCCGAAGCCGTCTGCCCCAGGTAGGCGGGGGCGACGGCTGAAGTCGTCTGTTTTTCGGCAGCGGCGAAGAATCATCACCCCAAGCGCACTGAGAGTCGCCGAACTGTGTGCGAGCTGTGTGTGAGCTGCGCCCACGGATGGGTGAAGGCCGAACGGAGGGCAGATGAACGGGGAACTCCGAGAGCGACGCCCGCCCTGGGGGCACTCTTCCTCTTCTAGGTAGACTGACCTACCTAGAAGAGGAGGGCAGCAGCGCAATGAGCGACACCCCCACTCCGGCAGCGCACCCCCGCAAGAAGCAGGGCAGCGCGCGCTCGCGGCTGCTCGACGCCGCGGCGCGCCGCTTCTACGCGGACGGTGTGTCGGCGACAGGGATCGACACGATCACCGCCGAGGCGGGCGTGGCGAAGATGAGCCTGTACAACAACTTCTCCTCCAAGGCCGACCTGGTGATGGCCTACCTCGATGCACGGCACGAGGAGTGGCTGGGCCTGTACCGGCGACGGATGGAAGGAGTCGGGGACGCTCGCGGCGGCGTACTGGCGGTCTTCGACGCGTACGCCGATCACGCCGCTTTCGCCTACGAGCACGGCTTTCGCGGGTGCGGGCTGCTGAACGCGGCTGCCGAACTGCCCGCCGGACACGAGGGTCGGGACGTGGTGCGCCGGCACAAGGAGGAGGTCGAGTCCCTGCTCGCCGGGCACCTCGAGGAACTGCTGCCCGACCGGCCCGAGGAGGCGCACGCGCTTGCGGAGCATCTGTCGTTCCTGCTGGAAGGCGCGGTGGCACGCGCCGGCCTGGAGGGCGCGGGCACGCGTCTGGAGCATGCGCGGACCATGGCGGCGAACCTGCTGGGCCGGCTGTGACACGGCTCGCCGGACATGCGGCCGGCTCGGTGGGCATGGGTTCGCTGTGCGTGCTCCTGGCGTCGGTTCTGTGGGGCACGACGGGCACCGCCGCGACCTTCGCCCCGGCTGTGGGCCCCCTCGCGATCGGGGCCGCCGCCATGGGCCTGGGCGGACTGCTCCAAGCCCTCATGGCCGCCCCCCGTATCGCCCGGGAAACGTCCGGGCTGCGCGCACAGCGCGGTGTGGTCGTGCTCGGCGCGCTGGCGGTGGGGGCCTACCCGCTGGCGTTCTACAGCTCCATGCACCTGGCCGGGGTCGCCGCCGGCACGGTGGTGTCGATCGGCTCGGCCCCGCTCGCCTCGGCCGTGATAGAGCGCGTGGTGGACAAACGCCGCCTCACACGCCGCTGGACGACCGGTGCGGCTCTGGGCCTGACCGGGACCGTTCTGCTGTGCGCGGCCGAAGCGGCCGAGGCACCTTCCGGCACGGGGACCCACTCCGCGCAGACGACCGTGCTCGGAGTGGCTCTGGGCCTGGTGGCCGGCTTCACCTACGCCCTGTACTCCTGGGCGGCCCACCGCCTGATCAGCCACGGCGTCACCTCCGGCGCGGCCATGGGCACCGTCTTCGGACTGGGCGGTCTGCTGCTCCTGCCCGTGCTGCTGGCCACCGGCGCCCCGCTCCTCGACTCCTGGTCCAACGCGGCCGTCGGCGCCTACATGGCCCTGGTGCCCATGTTCACCGGCTACGTCCTGTTCGGCTGGGGCCTGGCACACGTCCCGGCGAGCACCGCGACCACACTCTCGCTGCTGGAACCCGCCGTCGCGGCCGTACTCGCCGTCCTGGTGGTCGGGGAACGCCTGCCCCTGCTCGGCTGGGCCGGCATCGCCCTGGTCCTCGGCTGCCTCGCCGTACTCACCACGCCGACCCGCCCTGCCGCGAAGACCCGGGCGACCACCGGCACCCGGGAGGACAGCGCAGCGCCGGCAGCGGATCCGGTCCGCTGAGCCGAAGCCGGCGCTCCATACACTCGCCGGAGATGAAGGCGCCGTGATCGGCGCGAGCGGTTTCGGAGCTCGCGTCAGTCGCTGAGTGCGGTGCGCAGGGTGGCGGCCATCAGATCGATGGCTTCTTTCGCCGCCGGCACCGGGCCGGTGTGGGTGAAGTAGTGGTCGACCCCCTCGAAGACACGGTGGGTGACCGGGACGCCGGCGGCATCCAGGGCCTTGGCGTAGGCGTCGCCCTCGTCGCGCAGGCGGTCGTTCTCCGCGGTGATGACCAGGGCGGGAGGGAGTCCGGCGAGGTCATCGGCCAGTCCGGGCGAGACGAGGGGATGCGCACGGTCGGCCGGATCCGGGACATAGGCGGCGGTGAAGATCCGCATGAGCTGGGGGCTGAGCAGCGGCTTGGCGATGAGGGACTGCTTGGTGGCCGGGTCGGCGAGCTGGTCGAGCGGGGCGGAGTCGATGATCTGGAGCCGGGGCGAGAAGGTGCCGCGGTCTCGGGCCGTGCGACAGACCGCGGCGGTCAGGTTGGCCCCGGCGCTGTGTCCGCCCACGGCAAGTCGCGAACCGTCCCAGTCATGGGCGGCGCCGTTCTCGGTGACCCACGCGGTGACGTCGTACGCCTGGGTGACGGGTACGGGGAACTGCGTCTGTGGAGCGACGGCGTAGTCCACGTTGATCACCACGCAGCCGGCCGTGGCGGCTATGTAGCGGCAGATGTGGTCGTCCTGCTCCGGGCGGCCGACCACGAAACCGCCGCCGTGGAAGTTGACGTACACGGGGGCGAGGGCTCCGGTCGTGGCCGGCGGGCGGTAGACGGTACAGGCCACCGGCCCGGCCCCGGTCTCCACCCGAAGGGCTTCGGTGCGCTTCGGGATGTCGGCGAAGCGCAGGTCCTTGTGCACGCGGGCCATCATGCGGCCGAGCAGCAGCTGGATACCTCTGGCCTGGACTCGTGAGCTGAATGGCATGACCCCGCCTCATCATTGCAACATTGAAATATCAGGATTCCTGATAATGGACTGGCCGTCCCGCATCACGCAATGGGTCGGCTCAAGCAACCGGCCGACGCCGCTTCGTCATCCGCCGCGCAGGTGCGGACAGCGGCCTTCGAGTACGTCGCCTCGGTGGTCGGAGACCCTGCCGAGCAGTGACGCGCCGCGCATGATCCGCCGGTCCCGCACCAGGCGCCCGAGTGCTGCTCAGGCAGGTTCCAGAGGCGTTGTCTCCAGCAGATCGGCGGCCACCCGGCGGGCGGGCTCCCCGGTCTGCACCGCGAGGCGCCGGAAGGTCTCTTCGGCCGGCCGGGCGGGCCAGTTCGGTGGCAGATGCCGGGCGGGCAGCCGGGGATCCGTGCGGATGGTCCCCAGCCACTCGGCGACCAGGCGGAGGCGGGTGGCCAGCGGGTCGCCGGAGCGATCGCCGAGATGCGTGATCCAGCGTTTCTCGAAGGCGGCGTAGCGGGCGGCGATGGTCTCCAGATCCCAGGTGTCGCGGATCATCACATCGATGTCGGTGGCGGCGTCCGCGTGCGCGTGGAAGATCTTGACATGGGCGGCGATGCCGAGTTCGGCGACGATCTCGGAGATGTCGACGTCCCCCGGCGCGATCCACAGCCCGCTGTAGAGGGGACCGAAGCCGGCCCAGGTGAGCCGCGAGCGCAGGTCGTGGCGTTGACGCTGCCAGGCTTCGGGCAGCGAGAAACCGAGCAGGGTCCAGGTGCCGTCCCAGTCGTCGTTGACCGCACTGGTGTGCCAGACGCGTTTGCGCCCGTTGTCGAGGATCTGCGTCGCGTGCGGGGTCAGGCCGAAGTACATGCGGCGCCCTTGCCGCCGGCGCTGCAGCAGGCCGCGGTTCACCATGCGGGTCAGGGTGGAGCGGACGGCCTGCTCCCCGACTCCCACGCGTCCGAGGGCGTCGATGATGCTCCCCGAGTACACGCACAGCGGGCCCTCTTCCAGGACGTGGTCGCCGAAGAAGGCGAGCAGGAGCGACTGCGGGCGCAGTTGCGGACCGGCCGGGGAGTCCGGGGCCGCACCGGCGTACCCGTCGTCCACGTCGGAAGCGTTCACCTGGGAGAGCGTCACGCCGGCAAGCGTACGGTCGCCCCCCGTGGTCATCACGGGCGGCGTGGGCTCAGGGCCGGTACCGGTCGGCGGGGTGGGCCAGGTCATTGGGGCGCAGGTACGGACTTCACGGAGCGGACTCCTTTGTCTTCGGTCTCTTTCGTCCGGGGGCATGACACCGCGAAGGTAGGCGTGTAGATTGCGCCCGTCAAGAAGCTGCACAACATCACGGAGTCATTCCGTCGTCGTAGTCGGCGAGCCGCTCGACACGACGAACGCCCCCCCACCACCCCGCGCCATCAGAGCAGCCGGGCACCCCCACCCAGAACTCCCACAGCACCCCTATTGACGACAAGTCCGGCAACGACATAACGTCCGCGCCACTCGCTCAAGTAAGCACATAAGTGCGCAAAGTGATTCATTCTCACTCACACTTCCGTCAGGAGGAGCCCTATGCGACGGCGCATTCTCGGGCTTGCGATAGCAGTGGTCACGGTCGCCGGTGCGGCCGGATGTGGATCCTCGTCCGCTGGGACGAGCGGTTCGTCCGCCTCGGGCAGCGGCAAGACCACCCAGGTCAAGGTCGGTATCGTCCCGATCGTCGATGTCGCGCCGCTCTATCTGGGTCAGAAGAAGGGCTTCTTCAGCAGCCGCGGCATCGAGCTGAAGATGGAGAGCGCCCAGGGCGGCGCCGCCATCATTCCCGGTGTGGTGAGCGGACAGTTCCAGTTCGGGTTCAGCAACACCACGTCACTGATGATCGCCCAGACCAAGGGAGTTCCGGTGACGTCGGTGGCCAACGGCTCGGCCACGACCGGAGACACCACGACCGACATCAGCGGCGTGGCGGTCAAGAAGGACAGTCCTGTCAAGTCGGCCAAGGATCTCGCCGGGAAGACGGTGGCGGTCAACACCCTGCAGAACATCGGTGACACCACCGTGCGTGAGGCGGTCCGCAAGGACGGCGGCGATCCCTCGAAGGTCAAGTTCGTCGAGATGCCCTTCGACCAGATGCCGGCCGCCCTCGATGGTGGCCAGGTGGACGCGGCCTGGATGGGCGAGCCCGCGCTGACGATCGCCAAGTCGCAGGGCGCCCGGGTCGTGGCGTCGCCGTTCGCCGAGACCGACCCCAAGCTCACGCTGGCGACCTTCTTCACCTCGACCCGGCTGACGAAGGAAGACCCCGACCTGGTGAAGAAGTTCGCCGAGGCGATGGCCGAGTCGCTCGCGTACGCCTCCGCGCACAAGGACGAGGCGCGGCAGATCCTCACCACCTACACCAAGATCGACGGTGACGTGCTGAAGAACCTGACGCTGCCGTCGTGGCCCGCGGAGTACGACATGGCCTCCCTGGAGAAGCTGGCCTCGCTCGGTGAGCAGGACGGACTCTTCAGCGACAAGAAGCCCGACCTGAAGGCGCTGTTCCAGTGACACCGTCGGCCATCGCGTCCGTGAAGACGAAGCCCGCCGGGACCGGTGCCGGTCCCGGCGGGGCCCCCGGTCGGCGCGGCCCCGGCACCGTCACCGCGCTGCGCGGGCTCGCCGGCCTGGCCGGTCTGGTGGCGGTCCTCGAAGCACTGCCCCACACCGGTGTGGTCTCGGCCGACTACCTTCCACCCGCTTCGGAGATCGGCCGCACACTGTGGCACCTGCTCGCCGAGAACGCGTTCTGGACGGCACTCGCCGACACCCTGACCGGGTGGGGGCTCGGACTGGCCATCGCGGTCGTGGCCGGGGTGGTGGCCGGAGTGGTGATCGGCTCCGTTCCCGTACTGCGGGCGGTGACGGCCTCCACCATCGAGTTCCTGCGGCCCATCCCGTCCGTCGCACTCATTCCCGTGGCGGTGCTGCTCTACGGCACCGACCTGGAGTCCACACTGCTGCTGGTGGTGTACGCCTCCTTCTGGCAGGTGCTCGTCCAGGTGCTGGCCGGCACACAGGACGTCGACCCGGTGGCGGACGACACCGCCCGCAGCTATCAGCTCGGCCGATGGGGCCGGGTGCGGTACGTCCTGTGGCCCACCGCGCTGCCGTATGTGATGACGGGCGTACGGCTGGCGTCCGCCGTGGCGCTGGTCCTCGCCATCACCGCGGAACTCGTCATCGGCTCACCCGGCCTGGGCCACGAGATCGCCGTCGCGCAGAACTCCGGAGCCGTATCGCGCGTGTATGCCCTGGTGCTGGTCACCGGCCTGCTCGGAGTCGCGATCAACCTGGTGGCGCGGGCCGTCGAACGGCGGGCGCTGCACTGGCACCAGTCCCTGCGCAGGGAGGGATGACCTGATGACCGTCCTCACAGCGGGCCGGCGGATTCTGCTTCTGCTGGGCATGCCCGCGGTCCTGTTCGCCGTGTGGTGGTTCGCCACCGCCGACAGCACCGACGTCTACTTCCCACCGCTGTCCACCATCCTGCGGAAGTTCGGGGAGGTCTGGGCGGGCGACCGGCTCACGGCCGACATCCTGCCCAGCCTCCTCCGGCTCACCGCGGGCTACCTCCTCGCCGTCGCCGTCGGCGTCGGACTCGGCCTCGTCGTCGGCATGAGCCGCGTCGTACGGGACGTCCTGGAGCCGGTGCTGGAGCTCTTCCGGGCCGTCCCGCCACCGGTGCTGGTACCCGTGATCATGCTGTTCGCGGGCATCGGCGACACCATGAAGATCCTGGTCATCGTCAGCGGCTGCGTCTGGCCGATCCTGCTCAACACGGTCGAGGGCGTCCGCGCCGTGGACGAAGTGCTCAGCGACACCTGCCGCTCCTACGGCATCACCGGCCCGTCCCGCCTGTGGCACCTCGTGCTGCGCTCGGCCAGCCCGCAGATCGTCACGGGCATGCGGCAGTCGCTGTCGATCGGGATCATCCTCATGGTCATCAGCGAGATGTTCGCCGCCAGCAACGGACTGGGCTTCACCATCGTGCAGTTCCAGCGCACGTTCGCCATCCCCGAGATGTGGAGCGGCGTCCTGCTGCTCGGCCTGCTCGGCTTCGTCCTGTCGCTGCTCTTCCGGTTCGCCGAGAACCGGGCCCTGGCCTGGTACCACGGCCTGCGCCGCGCCCAGCGCGACACCTGACCCGCCGTCCGGCCACGACGCCCACCACCCGTACGAAGGAGACGTCGATGCTCGACGTACGCAACCTGCAGAAGACCTACACCGGCCGCAACCGCACCGTCGAGGCACTGCGCAGTCTCAGCTTCCACATCGACGCCAATGAACTGGTGTGCCTGGTCGGCCCGTCCGGCTGCGGCAAGACCACCCTCCTCAAGTGCATGGCCGGACTGCTCGCCCCCACCGGCGGCGAGGTGATGCTGGACGGCCGCCCGGTCAGCGGGCCCCCGCCCGGCATGGCGGTGGTCTTCCAGGAGTACGGCCGCTCCCTGTTCGCCTGGATGAACGTCCGCGACAACGTCGCCCTCCCGCTGCGCCGCAAGAAACTCGGCAAGGCCCGCGAGAAGGAACTCGTCGACCACGCCCTGGAGGTGGTCGGCCTGGCCGACGCCCACCACGCCTACCCCTGGCAGCTCTCCGGAGGCATGCAGCAACGCGTCGCCATCGCCCGCGCCGTCGCCTACGAGCCGAAAGTGCTGCTCATGGACGAGCCCTTCGCAGCGGTCGACGCGCAGACCCGCGCCGACCTGGAGGACCTCATCCGGCGCCTGTGGCGCGAACTCGGCGTCACCGTCCTGTTCGTCACCCACGACATCGACGAAGCCGTCTACCTCGGCCAGCGCACGATCATCCTGTCCAAGTCGCCGACCGTGGTGCAGGAGGACCTGACCATCGATCTGCCCGACGAGCGCGACCAGTTGCACACCCGCTCCAGCGCCCGCTTCGGCGAACTGCGCGCGCACGTCTACGAACAGATCCAGCGCGCCAAGCACCACAGCGGCGACACAGAGGCCTCCGTTCCGAGCGCGGCAGGCGCCGCAACCGCGACTCCGCACCTCTGAAGGGACACATGAGCGCACCACCCGCCTCGCCCGCACGCTGGGCACCCGCACCTCGACCGCCTGGGCATGAGGGATCTCTCCCGTTTCGAGACGGGCTGGATCAAGCACCATGTCCAGCTCGACGAGAACGGCTGGGTCGCCTCCGAGGGCGTGCTGTGCCGGCTCGGCCCCGAGGAGTTCGTCTACACCGCCGGAAGCTGTGACTGGCTGTTGTGGCAGCTCGGCCAGGGCGGCTGGGACGTCGCAGCGACCGGCATCAGCCACCGGCCTTCATCGGGGCCGGACCGTACACCAAGGCCAAGAAGCGGGGCGTGAAGCTCGTCGGCGCCACCGCCGCGAACGCGCCGTCCTGTCCCGCGCCGTGCTCTGGCACGCCGAGGACCGGCACCGTCATCCGTCGTCTGCTCAAGCGATATCGCCGACCCAACTCGTGACGGGCCGTCATGTAATCGAAACGCCAACTGTTTCCCCGATGGAGCGAGCGCGGTACCACCATCTCCGCCCAGTTGCAGCGGCTGCGTTGCAGGCCCACCATGTTGTGAGGGGCCCACGTCGACAGCGCCGGATGAGCGATCGGAATCAGCGCAGGTGAACGACGTACGGATTTACCTTTCGCATCGACGCACGCCTGTCGCGCATGCGCCGAGGAGGATCCGTCAATGGCTGAGCACTCGGGAAGTGTCGCCTTCTTCGACATCGGAAACACACTCGCTTCTGTGCGAGTATCCGCGGACGGAACAGACATAGAGAGCCTTATAGCCTACCCAGATATCCCACCCATCCTGTCGGCCCTCCACGAGAAAGGGGTCCGGCTCGGAATCCTCTCCGACCGGGGTACCATTCCGGAAGAACGCGTCAATGCGGCCCTCGACCGGGCCGGTCTACTGGAAAAGTTCGACCAGCAACTGGTTCTCTATGGTCCGAAGAATTCCACGCTCCTCTTCGAGCAGGCCGCTGCCGCAGCACAGAATGCAGCAGCACAGAATGCCGGGGCAAGGCACAGACCTCGGCTGCTTTTCGTGGGCGAGGACGCCACCGAGCGGTCTTTCGCCCGGCTCGCGGACTTTCTCGTCGCCCCCCATCCCAGCCTCGCACTGACCGTGCTGGGCCGGCTTGCGCCGCTGCGCTATCTGCGCATCCGCGTTCCTCCTGCAGGAGCGAGCGGGACGGACTGGCGCTCTCTCCTGCGGGAACAGCCGCTGGTTCCTCTGTACGGCGCGGTACGCCGCGCAGCTCCCCCGTCGGTCGAGGTGTATGCCGTGGCAGACGCGGCGACCGCACTGAAACTGGACGACCTGGGGTTCCCGGTCGACCGCCTGGGCGTGGAGGACGAGCCGCTCACCACGGACCTCTACCTGCTCCGCGACGACCGGCAGAACGACAGCGGCTTCGGGTCGCCGGCCGGGAACGCCTTCGACCTCTTCTCCGACGACGGATCGGCGCGCCGCGTCCTCGCCTCCTCACCGGAGGGCCTGTTCGTCGCGATCCCTGCCGGGCGCTCCGTGGAGAGCTACCACTTCTCGGGCGCGCGACACGGCCACAACCTGAAGCTGCAGGCCACTCCCGCACTACTGGACGGTCGTGCGGACGGCGCCGCGCCCTCGGCAGCGACACCCACCGTCGCACCCCACGACGCGGACACGCTCGCTGCACTCGATCCCCGGCTGACGCTCGCGGAGCGGAACCTCGTCACGGAGAACATCACTGCACAGCGGATGAGTCGGGAAGTGGAGCGGTACACCGGTGTCCGTCCGGCGTCCGACACCGTGACCATTCGCAGCCGTCACATTCACCACCCGGACAACGCCTCTGCGGTCCGTACCCTGCTCGCCGACGTCACCTCCGCCGGATCCGGCCTGCTGACCGTACGAGCACACCAGTTCGTACACGAGGGCCGCTCCTACGACAACGTGGAGGCCACCCTCGCCGGCTCCGGTCTCGACGGTGTGGTCCTGGTCACCGCGCACATGGACTCGACGGGCGCACGGCAGCCCGGATACCGCGCTCAGGTCGATCCCGCCCCCGGCGCCGACGACGACGGCAGCGGTGTCGCCGGTGTCCTCTGCGCGGTCAGGGCGATGTCGGCGCTCACGGCCGAGGTCGGCGTGGCACGCCGCGAGATCCGCTTCGTCTTCTTCAACGCCGAGGAACACGGGCTCGTGGGCAGTCACGCCTACGCGCGGGACCAGGCGCAGCTCGGTACGGACATCGTGGCGGTCCTGCAGATGGACATGATCGGCTACGACGTTCTGCAGCCCCGGGAATTCGAGCTGCACGCCGGCTTCACGCCCTCCGCGTCCGTGCAGGCTCGCTCGGTCCAGCTCGCCAAGCTGATCGCCGCCACAGCCTCGCAGGTTGCGCCGAGCCTTCCCGCTCCGCAGATGTACCCCGGGTCCACCGCGGGGGGCGATCCGGCCGAGGAACGCAGCGACCACTACAGCTTCCAGCTCCACGGATACCGGGCGTGTCTCGTCTCGGAGGACTTCTTCATCGGCCCCGGGTCCTCGGCACCGAATCCGGAGCCCAACCCGAACTATCACCTCCCTGCTGACAGGACGATCAACGCGGATTACGCGAGGGACATCGCCCGGGCCGTGACCGCGGCAGCGTGGATTTCCGCCACCCGGTAGCTAGGAGCGAATCATCATGGCATTCGAGCTCACCGAGAACGTACGCAACGAAAACAACGGCAAGGTGCAGCACCTGGAGCATTTCCAGCAGCCGTTCGTGGCGGTGTCACCCGGAAGTCAGGAATTCGCGGAGCACACCGGCATCGCCGGGGTGCCCGCCCGGACGGCTCAGGTTCTCGCGGAGAGTTATCTGCGGGAGGTCGCACCCATCTACGGAATCGAAGAGGCCATGCTGCCGGGCAACGGCGGCGGTGCGTCCCTCACCGACCAGAGAATCGCCCCGGCCCCCTCCCCGGGCCACAGCACGCTGGAACTCGCGGAGGAGAAGGAGGTCATGGGCACCACGGTCGTCTCCTACCAGCAGAAGTACGACGACCTGCCCGTGTGGGAAGCCGGGGTGAGCGTCAGTATCCAGCCGGAACCCATGCGGGTCACGGCGTCGCAGAGTTCGGTCCGGACGGACGTGGAGCTGCCGGAGGACCCGCCGGAAGGCGGGCGGTACGGTCCGGGCGACATCACTCCGGGCGTACTCAAGTCCCTGCTGGGTGTGCGCACCGGCGGCACACCGACGGTGAATGCGAGGCGGCAGCTGGTCTACCAGTACGACCCGGACCAGAGGTTCGACCCGGAGACCCGCACCACTCCGAGCGAGAAGCTGGAGGCAGCGCCGCCCACGCTTCCGCTTCCGCCCGTTCCCGACGCCGTCTCTCCTGAGCAGTACTACCGCGTGACCGAGGTGCTGTTCTCCCTGCCCGTCACCGGCCATCCGTCGCTCAACTGGCGCGCCTTCGTCGAAACCACCACGGGGGCGGTCCTCTACCTCCGGGCGCTGACGGCCTGTGCCACCGGCCTGATCTACCGGACCGACCCTCTGACGGCCGGCGCTCCGACCGCACCGCCGACCGGCCCCGCGGCAACCCTCAACCCGTTCCGCTCCGCGGCCGTCCTGGAAGGTCTCAGCGACGGTGACCCCCAACACCTCAGGGGCACGTTCGTGGAGGTCGTCGACACGGCTCTGCCGTTCGTCGGTCCACCCACCGCGACGAATCCGCCGGCCACCTTCTTCTTCGACGCGCCCGCGCGGGAGTTCGCGGCGGTGAACGCCTACCACCACTGCGACTGGCTGTTCCGTCACCTGCAGGGGATGGGCTTCAAGCTCGAGAGCTACTTCGACGGCACCGACTTCCCGGTGCCCGTGGACGCCTGCGGCTTCCGTGACGACATCAACGCACGGGCGCCGGGCAACGTGACCGGCACCGGCTCCGGGGGTTTCGAGTTCGGTCTGGCGGGATCGCCGTTCCCGGCGGTCAGTATCGCCGCCGATCTGCGCGTCGTCCTGCACGAGTTCGGCCACACGATTCTGTGGGACAGCGTCCATTCCCCGAACTTCGGCTTCGCGCACAGCGCCGGGGACAGTCTGGCCGCGGTGTACATGGACCCGGAGTCCTCGCTCAGAACCGACCCGGTGCTCCGGTTCCAGACCTTCCCGTGGATCCTGCCCCACCGCAACCACGGCCGTGCGGTGACCGACGGCTGGGCATGGGGCGGACAGAACGACAAGGGCGGCTACTCGAGCGAACAGATCCTGTCGACGACGCACTTCCGTCTGTACCAGTCGCTCGGCGGGGACTCCGCGGACGTCAACCGCCGCAAACTCGCGGCACGCCAGACGATGTACCTCATCTTCAAGGCGGTCGGGTCCCTGGCCAGCAGCCCCGTCATCCCCACACCGGACCCCAAGGTGTTCGTGACCGCCCTGATGAACGCCGACATCGGCACCGCCGACTTCGAGGGCCACCGCGGCGGTACGTTCCACAAAGTGATCCGCTGGAGCTTCGAGAAGCAGGGCCTCTACCAGCCCCCCGGCGCCCCGGCCCCGGTGACGAAGCCCGGCGCGCCGCCGGACGTCGACGTCTACATCGACGACGGCCGGGGCGGCGAGTACGGGTTCCAGCCGTCCCACTGGGAATGCACCGACATCTGGAACCGGCTGGCGCCGAGCGCGGGAGGCGGTGGCGGAGTGCATGAAACACCTGTCGTCGGACAGGTGAACCACGCATACGTGCGCGTCAGGAACAGGGGCACCAAGCCGGCCGACAACGTGGTGGTGCGGGGTTACTCCGCCGACCCGGGCGTCGGCCTTTCCTGGCCAGGCGACTGGAAGCCGATGGACACGGCACAGATCGCGGTACCCGGCGGGATTCCGCCGGGCGGCAGCACGGTCGTCGGCCCCTTCCGCTGGAGGCCGGGCACGGTCGGCCACGAGTGCATGTTCATGGAGGTCAGCGCCGCCGGTGACCTGAGCAACATCGACCCCGGCACGTTCTTCCCCTGCGCGGCCGGGCCCACGGCCGAGTGGCGCCTGGTGCCGTTCGACAACAACCTCGCACAGCGCAACGTCGCACCGGTGCCGGGCGGAGGCGGCCTCCGCGGGCTGCTCTCGGGATTCGTGAACCGCAGCTTCACGGTGCGCAATCCGCTCAGCGGCGAAGCCCGCATCACACTCAAGGCGGAGCTGCCGCCGTTCCTGGCCGACCGTGACTGGCGGATCCGGGTCAGCGGCCGCAGTGACTCCCCGTTCGCCCTCGGTCTGGCGCCCGGTGCCGAGCGCAAGGTCACCGTGAGCCTGCGTCCCGGCCAGGACTTCACCCGTGACGAGGTCCTGAACGCGGGCAGTGCTCTCTCGATCCGCGTCACTGCCTCGGCCGACGGAGTCACCTTCGGCGGCATGACCTACCGACTCGACCCCGACTTGACGGTGGCGCCGAACGAAACGGCGGGAGGCGTCCAGCTCTCCCCCGACGATCCGGCGGTCGACGCGATGATCGAGGACGCCCGGCTCCACGAGGCGGAAGCCTCCGGCGCCATCGGGGAGGAAACACCTGCCGCCCCCGGCTCCGCTGCCGCAGCGATCCGCCGCACGGAAGAGAGCGCCATGGACGGTGACGTGGACCACGTCATCGCCCAGCTCGGTTCCTCCGACGCACTGCGCGATCGCGTCCGCCGGATCAAGTGGCGAGAGGTCGACATCGAGATGGGTGCCCCCCGCGGGCGGCACAGCGGCTCTGGCGGCTCCACGCAGTAGCAGCCGCCGGTTCGAGCCGTCGACGACGTCGGGCCGCTGCCGGGATCGACGCCGGCGCCGCGCTTTCCCACGTCCTCAGCCCTTTCCCGTAGCAGAGCGACGGAAGGCGGAAGAACCATGTGCTTGTGGGACCGCACCCCTGAACGTCGGAGGGCGACGGCCTGGCCGACGGCCGCCACGGCCGCCGCGGCGGATGAGCACGGCAGGCTGGAGCGGGGGACGCTGCACCGCGGAGTGAGCGGTGTGGATCAGGGCCCCGTGCCGATGAGCGCGGACGACCTGGCGGGGCTGAAGGATCCGATGGCCGCGGTCTTCTTCCAGCAGGGGCAGTGGCCCATGACGCTGGAGGACGTCCTCGACGGGCTCACGCGCGCCGACGCTCTTCCGGTGCAGTGCGTGTACATGATCAGCGAGGCCGGGCAGATCACCCCGGACGAGGCCCCGGGGCTGCGGCGCGACCTCCGTTTCGCGGTCACCCGCGCCGCACCGGGCGCGGACCCGGACCTGCTGGTCAGCAGTGATCCCGACTCGGCCTTTCTCCAAGTCGCCGCATGGGACCCGGCTGCTCAGGTCTTCAACTACTACATGCGGATCTCTCCGACATGGGTCTGGACGGGCAACTCCTGGTCGGCCCTGGCGCCCGAGTCCCGTGGAAAGGGCTGCTTCGACAGTCATGTCAACGGCAGCGTCGTCATGAAGGAGTTGAGACAGCCGTGGAGCAACTGGCAGTCCATGGCGGCGACGATCCAACTCCCCCCGGACGACCCGCTGCGTGACAACCCGCTGTACCAACGGGTCATCGGTGCCGAGCGCCTGGAACTGACGGTCAAGGGGCTCGTCTCCCGCTGGACGACCGCGCGCCTCGCCGCGGTCGTCGATGACGGCATGGTGCGGCACCCGGACCATCTGCTGCGGCAGTTGTTCACCACCACCACCGTCAACCTCGCCAGTACGAGCACCCAGAGCACGACCGTCGGACCCGACAGCGGAGATCTCGTGCTCCCCCTCGGCTTCTGGCTGAACGCCGACGCCCTGATCAACGATCTCGGGCTGCCGGTGAGCGCCGAGACCGTGCCGGCCGCGCCCGCGTCCCTCTACGCGGACAGTCTCGCCGCGTTCGGCTTCCGGCTCCAGGAGCGAGCGAGCGACTTCTCGCGGCAGGGCGACACGTTTTTCGCCTTCGTCATCCCGGAGGCCGCGCACGAGGACAACGATGTGGTGCGGCAACTGGTCGCGCAGGGCCTCGTCCCGGCCAGGTTCGCGGCGTGCGCCCTGATGGTGGACTTCACCAATCCGGTCTTCAGCCCGGCCCGCAGCCACCTGATGACGTATGTGCCCACGGAACCCGTCCCCGCCTCCGCCTGGTGCACAGACATCGCCGCGGCCATCGTCGCCGCCGCGGCCACGCTGCCCGCCGACAGCCCGGAAGGCGAGTTCGCCCGCAACTGGTCGCTGCCCGAGGCCCGATGGCGCAGCGTCTTCGCGGAGCGCGTGGATGCCTACCTGGAGAAGGCCGCGGCACGGATCCGCACGACGTCGGGTTTCCGCGACTGCACCCGGCTGGCGGAGTCGCGTCGCCGCGCGTTCCAGGCGATGAAACTCAACGAATTCGAACTCACCCTGCCCACCACCGACATCCCGGCCGATGCGCCACCGCTGCGGATGAACGAGGACGGCACCGTCACCGCCCAGACCGACGGAGGATCCCCATGACCACCATCACCGCGTACGGGCCTCCGGGCCGCCTCACCGACATGGGCGACGTCGGGCTGAAGGCGTGGAACGTCTTCATCGGCGACAGCGTCGACCAGGCGATCGACGGCCCGGACCCCAGCCAGGTACTGCACGACAGCCCGCGGCCGCAGTTCTACAACCTCACCAAGACGGAGACCGCCCCGGACGCGGTCGAGGCGGCAGTCACCTGGACCGCGTTCCCCAACCGTCTCAGGTCCGCGGTCTCGGACAGACAACGCTGGCAACGCGCCGACGCCAGCCGCGACGTGCAGGACGAGTACTGCGAATGGAGCGTGACCCGGAACGACTCGGGAAAGATCACCCGCGTCACGTTCACCTGCGAGGGGCCCGAGTACTGGGACGTACTGGCGCAGACCAGCCCTGACAAGGCGCTGGAGCTCTATCGCACCCACATCAGCCCGACCGTGCAGCGCAGCGACCTCTTCGGCCCGGACGGCCGGTATCTGCGGCGCAACAAGTGGAACGACTCCACGACACAAGGAGCGATGCACCTCATCCAGCAGGCCAACACCCTCGGGGCTGAAATCGAACTCGCCGCCGCCGCCACGATCCGGCGGGTCATCGGCGGCAGGGAACTCACCGGTGCACAAGAGCTCATCGCCTGCGGCAAATACGGAGTGGCCGAGCGCAACAGCGACCCGCACATCGGTGAAGTGGTCAATGGGATCGCCCGGCAGAAGGCCGACATCGCGCTGTCCGACCCCGTGGGCCTCTACTTCGACGACCTGGCCACGGACGGATGGCGGGCGCCCGACGGCTCCGACCCGAAGAGCTTCTGGATCTTCCATCGCGGCGACGCCGACCACCCCGTGCGTGCCGTCTACGAAGTTCCCGCCGACCGCAACTTCACCGTGGGCGACATCACCATCAACGGCAGGCCCATCGAGTTCGGCGCCCAGATCGCCGACTTCGTCACCATCAAACTCACGGCCGTCGCCTGCCGCCTGGGCCGGAGCACCGCCCAGCCGCAGACCGCCTGCGCAAAGCCCCCGGCACGCGACGAATTCACACCGGGCGCCTTCTCACCCGGCGCGCTCTCCTCACACGGCTACCTCGGGACCCATCCCGATCAGGCATCCCGCAGCACCAGGCTGTCGTCGTAGCGCGCCCCACGCGGGTGCCGTGATCCAACGACAACCACCGGCACATTTCAAGCAGGCAAGGAGCGGACCCATGACGACGGCGGAACGCCTGTCGAAGACGGAATCGGACTACCTGTCACAGCTGGCGATGGCCACAGAACGCTACGCGAACCGTACCGAGCAGCGGGAGAGGAATCGAACCGTACTGGACACGCGCGGTGTGCTGTACGCCGACGAACCGCAGCGAGTCGAGAAGCGGCTGGCACGGCTCGGCGCCGACTGGTCGTTGGCCATGGCGATCGAGAAGACACCGTCGGAACCGGTCACGACGGCGGGAAGCACCCTTCAGCTGCCGCCGGACAGCTTCGGCAGCGACGTGCTGGGGCTGGAACGCCTCATCGAGCGCAACAATCTCACTCCGGTCGCGTTCCTGGAGGAAGGCACCCTGGCCGCCCGCGCCGTCGGCCGGATCACCACCAGCGGACCCGGCGGCGGTCACGGCACCGGCTTCATGGTCTCCCCGTCCCTTCTGCTCACCAACAACCATGTACTGCGCAGCAGGGAAGAAGCGGACCGCAGTGTCGTCGCGTTCGCGTTCCAGACAGGGATCGACGGGCGTCCGCTCGTACCGGCGGTCTTCCAGCTGGAGCCGCGAAGATTCTTCGTCACCGACCGCGAGCTGGACTTCAGCCTGGTCGCGGTCGCCGAACACAGCGCGCAGGGCGACCCTCTCTCGGCCTTCGGCCGGCTGCCTCTCAGCGGAGCGCAAGGAAAGGTCATCATCGGGGAGTTCGTCAACATCATCCAGCACCCCCGGGGCGAGCCCAAGCAGCTCGCGCTGCGTGAGAACCAGGTCATCGACGTGCTGGACCGGTTCCTGCACTACGAGTCCGACACCCTTCAGGGGTCGTCGGGTTCACCGGTCTTCAACGACCAGTGGGAGGTCGTCGCACTCCACCACTCGGCCGTCCCGAAGACCGACGCCGAGGGTCGGCCGCTGAGCGTGGACGGAACGGTCTGGACGCCGGAGATGGGCGAGCACCGGCTGGCTTGGAAGGCCAACGAAGGCGTGCGCATCAGCCGTGTGCTGCAGGCGCTGCACGAGATCACACTGACCGGCGGGGCCGCGCGGCTGAGGGACGAGGTCTTCACCGCCTCGGCCGCCCTCTCCCCGCCGGTCGAGGGCTCGCCGTCCGCGGCGTCCGCGTCCTGGCCCGACGGGGCCGCGCACGGTGCCGGTCCCGACGGATCCACGGCGTACGTGACGGGCGGGACCGCGCACCTCACCGTCCCGCTGCGGATCAGCCTCGGTATCGACGCTCCCGCGTCCCCCGTCGGAACCGTGACCACGGCGCAGCCCACCTTCACAGCGACGCCCACGCTCACGACCGCTCCGACGTTTCCCCGGTTCGGACGGTCGGACGGTCGATCCGCGGTCGAGAGGGACCTGAACGCGGCCCTGGTCAACTTCCGTCTCGGGCGGGAACGGCCCTACTACGACCGGACCCGCGACCATGACGCACGCGCTGCCTACTACGCGGGCATCAGCACCACCGATGGCAGGGCGCTGCGCCAGGCCCTCACCGAGTTGCTGGAGGAGACCCATTCACCCCGGCCCAGGTACAAACCGATGCGGCTGGTCTACCCGTGGGTCGACCTGCACCAGGACGGCAAGCTGCGCAGCATCTACTCCGGCAGGGCCTTCTCCGCGGAGGAGTTCATACGCGCCGACGCCGCCGTGGAAGAAGCCCGGCTGGCACGCATGCAGGAGTTCCTCCTCCACGAGAGTGCGGCGGGTCCTGCCGAGTTCGAGGCCGAATTCGACGCTCTGGAGGCGTCGATGGCCTTCAACTGCGAACACGTCGTGCCGCAGTCGTGGTTCACCAAGCAGGAGCCCATGCGGGGCGACCTGCATCACCTCTTCGCGTGCGAGGTGGGATGCAACAGCTTCCGCAGCAACTTCCCCTACTTCGACTTCCCCGGCTTCGAGGAAGCGGTCCGGGACGACTGCGGAATGCGCGAGGAAGTGGGATTCGAGCCCGAGGAAGGAAAGGGAGCAGTCGCCCGGGCAACCCTGTACTTCCTGCTGCGTTACCCGGGGCTGGTCGGCGACTCCCCGGGCGAGTTCCCCAGGAACCGTTTGCCCAGCCTCCTGACGTGGCACGAAAGCGAGCCGGTGAGCGAGTACGAGTTGCACCGGAATGCCGCCATCGCGGAGATCCAGGGCAACCGCAATCCGCTGATTGATCACCCGGAATGGGCCCGGGACATCGACTTCTCAGGCCTCTGGCCATGAGGACGGGGTACCCAGGGTGAGTTGGGCGCGGTGGAAGTCGAAGTGCCGGGTGGGGTACCGGTAGACATCTTCGAGGGTCATCGCGTCCTTGAAGAACGGATCCCACCGCACCGGAAAGTACATCGTCCGCGCCAACTCCACGTCCGGCTCCGCATCCAGGCGACGGGACAGGTAGGGCCGCAAGGGTGCGATCGAACTTCGCACCCATGCGACGGTGGTTGTACACCCGGGCACCTCCCACGGTCCCCACGTAGTTGATCACGTTGAACGGGCGCGTCCAGGCATTGAGCAAACGCGCCCAAGCGCGGCTCGCGCCCGGCGGAAGACGACCGAACAGACGCACCAGCGGAATCAGCGCCAGCGGAATCAGCGCCAGCGCGACGATGTAGCCGAACAGCATGTGGTAGGGCAACTCCTCGTTGGTCCAACGGGTGCCGTTGCTCCGACGGCGCAAGTCGTCACCGGTAGCCGAGTCCAAGAGCCGGTGGAACGTCGTACCGGCCTGCTGCAACTCTGCGTGAACGACTTCCCGGTCCATCGTCGCCTCCAGGCACAGCCGCTGCGAACCACTGCCTCATGATGGCCCCAACCCGGCCCCCGCGGCCTCACCGGTCCTGCTTGCCCTCCGGTCCTGCTTGCCGGATGCCGTCCTGCGGGTGGTCAGTCGCTCCACTCAGGGTTCCTGCCGCTGGTGCCGAGCGCGCGGTGGAAGGCGGGCGCGGCGGAGGCGACGGGTACGGGCGGGCCGAAGCTTCCGTTGGCCCGGGCCTGGTCGGCGATCCGCTCGACCACGCCAAGGGCGACCTCGGCGGTCTCCTCACTGAGGGGGAAGGTCTGGCCGGTGGCGCGGGCCAGGTCCCAGCCGTGCAGGGCGAGTTCCTCCAGGGTGATCGTCGCCGCGAAGGCGGCCGGCATCTCTCCCGGACCGAACTCGGTGGTGCCCTCGTAGGCCGCGGGGTGGGCCCAGGCCGCCGCGGCCAGCTCGGCGGCCTCGGCGACGGCAGCGGGCGACATCGACAGGGCTTCACCCTCTCCGGCCTGTGGTTCCTTGCGGGCGGCACGTGCGGACGAGGCCAGGGTTCCGCCCAGGTGGTCGAGGAGGTCGGCGACGGTGAACTTCTCGCACGGAGTGCGGTCGCCCAGCTGGTCGCCGCGGACGGCGGAGGCCGTGGCGACGACCGCGGCGGCGCATTCCCGGATGGCGGGGTGCAGTGCGTTGTGCTCGGTGTTCATGAGTCTCTCCCTGAGATGGGTCTTCGGAGTGAAGAAGGAAACGGCTTGCCCGTCTCGGGCGAGCAGCTGCATCGCGATGTCCCGCATGACGCGCGCTCCCTTCGGCCCCGACAGTTATTTTAGCCATGACTAAAATGACACGGCTTCGGCAGCAAATTCAAGTGGCGGCTAAAATGATGTTCATGGATGCGGTACGGGCGGTCGCCGAGCCCAGGCGGCGCGAGATCCTTCGCCTGGTCTGGGACACAGAGCTGTCCGCGGGCGACATCGCGGAGCGATTCGACGTCACCTTCGGGGCGGTCTCCCAGCACCTCAAGGTGCTCAGGGACTCCGGCCTGGTCACGCTGCGCCAGGACGGCAGGAAACGCTTCTACCGGGCCGACCGCGAAGCCATGGGACCACTTGCCGAGTATCTGCAGTCCATGTGGGCCGCCAAGCTCGACGCACTCGCCGAGCTGGCGGAGGCGGCCGAGCGAGCCGAAGCCGAACAGTCCGAGAACACCTGAGGGGCGAGCCTTGAGCACGACAGACGCGGTGACGGTCGAACGGCGCATCGCCGCACGGCCCGAGACGGTGTTCTCCTTCTTCACCGACCGGGACAGGTGGCTGTCCTGGATGGGCAGGGACGGCGAGTTCAGCTTCGAGCCCGGAGGCCACTACCGGACGAACGTCAACCGCGACAACGTGGCCGAGGGCCGGTTCATCGAGATCGACCCGCCCAAGCGGCTGGTCTTCACCTGGGGCTGGGCCGAGGGTGAGATGCCCTTGCCGGCCGGATCGACGACGGTGGAGATCACCCTGGAACCGGTCGACGGCGGCACTCTGCTGCGCTTGGTCCATCGCGGCCTGCCCACCCCGCAGGCGTGCGCCGCACACAAGGAGGGCTGGGCCCATTACATGGACCGGCTCGCGACCGTGGCAGCGGACGGCGACCCCGGGCCCGACGTCTGGTTGTGACCCTGCGCCACATCCACCGGCCGCACACAAGCCGAGTTCGGCGCGCCCACGACGCTCCCTGGACCCACGGCGGGGTTCACAGGATGACACACCGCTGTTCAACCGATTGAACCGCACCTGACCACCAAGCGATGCCGCCGGGTCGCTGAGTGGGCCGGAGCGGACAACGTCGAGATCGCCTACACCCCGCCCCACTCCTCCTGGCTCAACCGGATCGAGGCCCAGTTCACCGCCCTGCGCTACTTCGCCCTCGACGGCACCGACCACGGCAGCCACAAGGAGCAGGGCAGCATGATCCGCCGCTCCATCATCTGGCGGAACAAGTACGCCAACGACCGGCGCCTACGCGCCGTTGTTACCAGGGCCAACGTCGCTTGATCCCACGTCAGGGGACCAGCGGCCCGGCCAGCACACCCAACCCCGCCTCACGGTCCCCAGCCCAGGTCACTGATCCGGTATCCCGCGGCTTGCGCCCCCACAACATCAGCAGCAGGTCCTCGGCAGTGCCCGAAGCCTCAGCGACCGGCTCGCCGGGCCCGTAAGTCCAGCAGCGGCCAGAGTCGGTGGCGGTGATCCGCACGCCCTGCTCGGGATAGGTGGCGGCCCCCTTGGAGATCATGCGGGGCGCCATGGTGTCGAAGACCTCGGCGACACCGTCGGCGGCGAGCGCCGGATCCATCGGCGTCGCCGAGCCGAGGGCGTGCTCGGCGTCCCACCTGTGGATCAGCGTCTCCTGGCTGCGGCGCCGACGCCAGAACCCGACCGTGTGCGGCGGGAAGAACGTCCACGCCTCGGTCGAGGGATCAACCGACAGGGCCTGCACGAGCGCGTCCGCCGTCTTGGCATACCACGCCTTGAGACCAGCCCGGTCACGGGGTGCGGCACCCTCGTCATAGCTATCGCCATGCCCCTCCCGCACCGCCGCGACGACCCACAGGTTCCCCGCTCCCATGTGTACGGCCAGATCCACCAACCTCCAACCGCCGCAGTGCTCGACCGGGGCCGACAAATCACCATCCAGCATGGCGCCGAACGCATCCAGTTCACGCCGAAGTTCAACCAGGTAATCCACGGCGCCAAGGTACAGCCCCTCAGCTACGCAGGACTCGCCGCACGAACGGGGCGAACGTTGCCTGATGCGGCGCTAGGCGGAACGCCCGGATTGCGGGAACCGGTTCCGTGCCCCCGGTCCGGCCCGGTCCGGGGACTTCCCGCACCGTTCTCCCGCCCGGTCCGACCTGCCCTGATGCCACCTGGGGAGGTCTGCGCGCGCAGGGACGGGTCGCCGGCGAAGTACGTTGCCGCTCCACCGGATCCGGCAAGACGGAGGCAGCGCCATGGCGCAGGAACAGACAGGCGGCAACCTCGCCGGATGGAGGGCACTGGTCCTCATCGGGGCCCTCGGCAACGCCGTTGGCCTCATCGGCGGGGCACCGGTCCTCACCCTCGTCGCGGCCCCTCTCGCGATCATCGGAGTGATCGGTCCGATGTCGGCACGGCGCAAGCGGCGGTGACAGCGAGCAACAGCCGTAGCGGAGAACCGAGCGGGCGATGGAACACACGACCATCCAAGCGGCCTTGACGAGGTCGCTCCGATACGAAACCGAGGCCCCTGTATGAGCGCGCCGAGTGCCCTGTCCCCTGAAGTCCACACCCTCAGATTCCGCTGAGCCGGGCGGGGTCCACCAGTCGGTGGACCCCAAGTTCAACCGGTCGCTGCTGTCGGCACCGCACCCCCGGCCAAGAGCATGGATGCCATGAAGAATCTTCCCGTACGCATGGCTCGTTGGAGCGCCGCCCACCCCTGGCGGGGCATCGTCGGCTGGTTCGTGTTCGTCGTCCTGTGCCTCGGTATCGGCATCTCCGTCGGCACCAACGCGGCGACCACCGAGGACTTCCGCATCGGCGAGGCGGGACGCGGCGAGGCGATCGCCGCGGAGGGCGGGTTACAGCAGCGCCCCGTCGAACACGTCCTGATCACCGCCAAGCCGGGCACCGGCAAGCTCGACATCGCCGCAGCCGACTCGGCCGCCGCCGACGTCGCCGCCCGGATGGGCAAGCTGCCCGAGGTGCTCTCCGTCACCGACCCGGTACGCAGCGCGGACAACACGGCGGTGCGGGTCACCGTCACCATGAAGGCCCCGGAGCTGGAGGGCAAGAAGCACGTCGATCCGCTGATCGAGCAGACCGAGGCCGTACAGAAGGCCAACCCCGGGCTGCGTATCGAGGAGACCGGATCGCCTTCCATCAGCAAGGGCGTCGACAAACTGCGCGGCGACGACCTCGCGCGCACCGAGATGATCGCCCTGCCGGTCACCCTCATCACCCTGCTGCTGGTCTTCAGCTCCGTGGCCATGGCCCTCGTACCGCTGCTGCTCGCCCTGTCCTCGATCGCCGCGGCCGTCGGCCTGTCGATGGTGGCCTCGCACGTCTTCCCCGACAACGGCATCGGCACCAACGTCATCCTGCTCATCGGCCTCGCGGTCGGCGTCGACTACACGCTCTTCTACCTCAAGCGCGAACGTGAGGAACGGGCCCGCGCCAACGGCAAACTGAGCCCGCAGGCCGTCGTCGAACTCGCCGCCGCCACATCCGGACGGGCTGTCGTCGTCTCCGGTCTCGCCGTCGCCGTCTCCAGTGCCACCCTCTACCTCGCCGACGACGTCATCTTCTCGTCCATCGCCACCGGCGCGATCGTCGTCACTCTCGTCGCCGTCGTCAGCTCCCTGACCGTGCTGCCCGCGATCCTCGCCAAGCTGGGCATGCGCGCCGAGCGCCGTGCCGAGCGCCGGGCGGCCCGGGGGCTCGCACCGAAGAAGCAGAAGACGCACAAGACCGGCCCCGGCCGGCTGACCGCCGCCGTGCTGCGCCCCGTCGCCAAGCACCCCGTCGCCGCGCTCACCGTCTCCGTTCTCGCGCTGCTCGCCCTCGCCGCCCCGGTCCTCGGCCTCAAGCTCACCGACATGGGCCGCGAGACACACTCCCGCTCCATCGTCGCCATGCAGGTCTACGACCGACTCAACGCGGCCTACCCGGAACTGAAGTCCATGCACCAGGTCGTCGTGCGCGCCGACGCCGACCGTTCGTCCGAGGTGACCGCCGCCCTGCGCGAACTCGCCGCCGACGTCAAGGACGACCCGCGTCTGAGCGGTACCTCCCAGCTGACCACGTCGCCCGACCAGCGCATCAGCATGCTCCAACTGCAGATCCCGCACCACGTCAGCAGCGACGAGGCCCAGTCCTCGCTCAAGGACATCCGCGCCACGTACCTCCCTCGGACCGTCGGCCAGGTGCAGGGCGCCGAGTTCGCGATGACCGGTGACGTCGCCCGCTACGCCGACTATCCGACCCACCAGGAACAGAAGCTGCCGCTCATCCTCGGGGCACTGCTCCTGGTCACCTTCGCCATGACCGTCTGGGCGTTCCGCTCCGTGGTCCTCGGCCTGGTCGGCATCGTCCTCAACCTCCTCTCCGCCGCCGCCTCGCTCGGCATCCTCGTCATGGTCTTCCAGAACACCTGGGCGGAGGGCCTGGTCGACTTCACCTCCACCGGTTCGATCGGCGCCCGTGTCCCGCTGTTCCTCTTCGTGATCCTGTTCGGCCTGTCGATGGACTACCAGGTCTTCGTGATCAGCCGGATCCGGGAGGCCGCTCTGCGCGGAGTCCCGACCCGCAAGGCCGTGATCGAGGGCATCGGCAGCTCGGCGGGCGTGGTGACCAGCGCCGCCGTGGTCATGGTCACGGTCTTCGCCAGCTTCGCGGCCCTGCACCTGATCGAGATGAAGCAGATCGGCTTCAGCCTCGCGGTCGCCGTCCTCCTGGACGCCTTCGTGATCCGCATGCTGGTTCTGCCGTCCATGATGCTCCTGCTCGGCGAGGCCAACTGGTGGCCCTCGCGCGGAGTGCGCCGTGCCCGCCGCAGCACCGAACAGGCCCCCCGCCCTCTGGAATCGGTAGGCTGATCGACTCGACCGTCGGCACCTCAACTCCCTTACGAGCGAGGCGAATCACTGTGAGTCAGTGGCAGCAGCCGGGTGACCGGCTCACCGTCGGCCGTATCCGTCGCTGGAACTCGGCAGGCTGGGTCCTGTTCGGCCTGCTGCCCCCGGCCGTCGCCGTGCTCGACGCGTCGCCGGCCCGGAGGTACTGGATGTTCGGCCTGCTCGCCCTGATCGCGCTGTGTCACGCCGTCGTTCTCACCCGACCGGACAACCCCGTCCTGCGTCCCCGTACCTACCTTGCCGTCCTCGCCCTCGTCCTGGGCGCGACGTCCTACCTCCTGGACGGCGGGGCCGCCTTCTACGTGGTGTCCCTGCCGCATTTCTGGCTCTTCACCCGCGCCCCGCGGGACGCGATCACGCTCAGTGGGGCCGCCGCGGCCCTCACCGTGTTCGGAGGCACGCTCGGCCAGGGCTGGAGCCCTCAATTCCTCACGGGGAACGCTGTGTTCACCGTCGTCGCCTACGTCGCCGGGGTGGGCCTGGGGCTGTGGGTGCACCGCTTCGTCGGCCAGAGCAACGAGCGGCAGGAGCAACTGACCGCCGAACTGGCCATCACTCAGGAGGAGCTGGCGGCCGCGTACCAGCGGCAGGGCGCGGCCGAGGAGCGCGAGCGGCTCGCCCGGGAGATCCACGACACCCTCGCCCAGGGCTTCGCCTCCATCGTGGTGCTCGCGGAGGCCGCCCGCGCCGCCACCGTCACCGACCCCGAACGCTGCGCCGAGCAGCTCACCTCCATCGAGCAGACCGCGCGCGAGAATCTGGCCGAGGCCCGGGTGCTCGTCGGCTCCGCCCCCGAGAGCGGCGTCGCACCCGGCTCGCTGGCCACCACCCTGCGCAGAACCCTGGACCGTTTCGTCCAGGACACCGGCCTCACCGTCACCGCGGAACTGCCCGACATCGACCTGGACCAGCGCACCCGCGTCGCCCTGCTGCGCTGCACACAGGAGTCCCTCGCCAACGTGCGCAAACACTCGGGTGCCTCCACCGTCGGCGTCGTCCTCACCGAACGCGCGGGCGTTGTCGAGCTGGAGATCACCGACGACGGCCGCGGCTTCGTCGTCGAGGAGTCCCGTGGTTTCGGCCTCGACGGCATGCGCCGACGGCTGGCCGAACTCGACGGCGCACTCGCCGTCACCAGCTCCCTCGGGGACGGCACCCGTGTCCTCGCCAGCCTTCCCACGCACAGTCAGGACTGACCATGACCGACACCGCGTACGACCGGATCCGCGTGGTCGTGGTCGACGACCACGCCGTGATGCGCGCCGGAGTCATCGCCCTGCTGACCGACGAGCCCACGATAGAGATCGTCGGCGAGGCGAGCGACGGCCGCGAGGGCGTCGCCCTCGTCGAGCGGCTCGCCCCCGATGTGGCCCTCCTCGACCTGCGCATGCCGGTGCTCGACGGCGTGGCCGCCACCACCGAGATCGTCGCCCTGCCGGTGACCACCCGGGTGCTGATCCTCACCACGTACGACACGGACGTCGAGATCGAACGAGCCGTGGAGGCCGGCGCCGTCGGCTACCTCCTCAAGGACACCACCCGCGAGCAGCTCGCCGACGCCATCCGCTCGGCGGCGCGCGGTGAGACGGTCCTCGCGCCCAAGGTCGCGGAGCGCCTCGTGGCCCGGATGCGCCGCCCCGAGCCGGTCGTGCTCACCGCCCGCGAGCGGGACGTGCTGAACGCGGTCGCCGACGGCCTGTCCAACGCCGAGATCGGCCGCCGCCTGGTCATCGGCGAGGCCACGGTGAAGACGCACCTTCTGCGGGTCTTCGCGAAACTCGACGTCAGCGACCGCACTCGCGCCGTAGTCGTCGCCCTGGAACGCGGACTCCTCGCGCGCTCCTGAGGCCCGGGCGCCCCAGGAGGGCCGGCAGGGAGGTCGTCCGTGTAGGCGCTGACCGGCGGGGAGATGTGCTCGGCCTCGCGGACGTCGAGGGCGGCTTCCGTCGACCGCGTGCCGAGCCTGCCCTGGGACGCGTGTCGGCCAGCGGGGCGGCGCTCCCGTACGCACCCCAGAGAGCGGTGACAAGCCGGAGCCAGGGGTACGACCGCCCCGCCGACGTAGTCGGGCATGTCGGGTGCTGGTAAGCCGATGGATGACGAGAAAGCGAGGTCGTGGCCCTGAGTCGCCTCATGAGGACCAGGATGATGGAAGCGGATCGGTGGTCCGGACGGGGTCTTCGACCGGGGCGTCGCCGCGGCACGACGAGAGTTGTCTGCCGTTCGGTGCTCCCGGCGGAGAGGATGTGCGCGCCCGGGGGCGGCGAGATCTGATCAGGGCGAGGGGGACGGTCGTGTACACGGCGGCGACGGACACCCCTTGCTCGGCGAACGCGACGCCCCTGCGGGCGCCCCTCTTGGAGACCGGGTGCCCGGCACAGGACGCCAGGGGCCGTACAGGGGACTTCGGGGGCCAGAGCGCGCGACCGGTGATGCCGGCTGCCTACGGTGGTCGCCGAGGAGAAGGTGAGTGCAATGTCCCTTGCCCCCGGCCCGGCAGACCCTCCCGGGACCAGCCGCAGCACGTCGGCGACGATCCAGCCGAACATCCTGCGCTATCTCGTCGTGGTCGCCGACGAGCGCGGCGTCGATCTGCGGCCCCTGCTGAAGCAGATGGGACTGGACGAGACGGTCATGCGCTCCGCCGCGCTGCGTGTGTCGTACCGGCAGGGCAGCGCGGTGATCCGCCGTGCGCTGGAGCTCACCAGGGACGAGCGCCTGGGGCTGAGGGTCGGCGCGGCGCAGCACCTGACCGCGTGGGGCCTGCTCGGCTTCGCCCTGATGGCCGACGACACGCTTCAGCACGCCATCAAGACCGGGGTGAAGTACCAGAACCTGTCCGGAGCGATGGTGATGTGGTCGGCCGGTGTGGGAGAGGAGGACGACGCCTTCGTGCTGCGCGCCGATCTTCCCGATCCCGCCATGGACCCGGCCGTGGCCACCTTCCTGATCGAGGAGGCGTTCGCCTCCGTGGTCACCCTGTCCCGGCTGGCCGTCGGCCCGGCCTTCGCGCCCAGGGAAGTGGAGTTCTCGTTTCCGCCACCGCGCCGAATCGACCTGTACAGCGCCCTGTTCCGCTGTCCGGTCCGCTTCGGCGCCCCCGCCAACCGCATGGTCATCGACCCCGCGTGGGCCCGTACCCGGATGCCCGGCCGGGATCCGGTGAGCTACACGTCGACGCTGGAGACGCTCGACGCGCAGACGGCTTCCCGCCGTGACCAGCAGGACCTGCTGGAGGTGCTGGAGATCTCCGTCGCACAGAGCCTCCCGGTGGTGCCTTCGTTCGGCGAGCAGGCGCGGCGGCATGCGACGAGCGAGCGGACGCTGCGCCGTCGGCTGGCCGACTGCGGCACGACGTACGAGGCACTCGTCGAGGGAGTGCGCCGGGAACGCGTCGAACAGCTGTTGCTCCGCCCGGAACTGACACTGCGCGACATCGCCCGCCGGGCGGGATTCTCCGACGAACGGGCGCTGCGCCGCGCGGTACGCCGCTGGCACGGCACCTCCCCGGTCCAGCTGCGGGAGCGGATGGTCCGTGGGGCGGGGCACACGGAATGACGTGTCGGCCACCGCGCCTGTCGGCTGTCGGCTGGGGTCAGCGGGTGCGGATCCAGATGGTCTTCTCCCGGGTCCACTGGTCGAAGGCGTCGGTGGACTTCTCCACTCCACCGAACCCCGACTGTTTCCAGCCGCCGAAAGGTGTGGTGATGTCACCCTCGCTGTAGGCGTTGACGGAGACCACGCCGGCCTCGATGCCGCGTGCCAGCCGCAGGGCGGTGTCGAGGTCGCGGGTCCAGACCGAGGCGGCGAGACCGTACTCGGTGGCGTTGGCCCTGCGTACCGCCTCGTCCTCGGAGGTGAAGGTCTGGACGGTGACGACGGGACCGAACAACTCCTGGGTGAGGACGTCGCTGCCGTCGGGGGCTCGGGTGATCACGGTGGGCGGGTAGTAGGCGCCGCGCGGAGGCAGCCCGTGGGGCAGTCCCGCGGTGTGGGTCTGGGCTCCGCCGGCCCGGGCGGCCTGCACGGCTCCCGCGACCCGGTCGAAGGCGGTGTGGTTGATGAGTGGCCCCATCTGCGTGCGTGGGTCGGCCGGATCGCCGATGACGAGCTCTCTCGCCGCTGCCGTGAACCGCTCCAGGACCTCCTCGGCGATGCTGCGGTGAACCAGAACCCGGGAGCCGGCCGTGCAGTTCTGCCCCATGGTCAGGAACGCGGCCTCGATCATGTTGCCGATGAGCTCGTCGCCGTAGGAGAGCGCGTCGGCCATCAGCACCTGAGGGCTCTTGCCGCCCATCTCCAGCGATACGCGCTTGAAGTTGCTCTCAGCGGCGTCCTTGAGGATGCGGCGGCCGGTCGCGGTGGACCCGGTGAAGGAGAGCGCCCCCACGACCGGGTTACGGGCGAGGGCCGCCCCGGCCTCCTGGCCATACCCGGGCAGCACCGTGAGCACCCCGTCGGGCAGGCCGGCCTCCGCGGCGAGTGCGGCCAGGTGCAGGGCCGAGCGCGGGGTCGCCTCGGCGGGCTTGACCAGCAGACAGTTGCCGGCGGCCAGGGCCGGTCCGACCTTCCATGCGGTCATGGCCAGCGGGTAGTTCCACGGCAGGATCGCCGCGACGACCCCGACCGGTTCGCGGCTCATGAGCCCCAGCCCGTCGGGCCCGCTCGGCGCGACCCGGCCGAAGACCTTGTCGGCCGCCTCGGCGAACCAGCGGATCGACTCGATCGCGCCCGGTACGTCGCCCGTACGGCACTCCGTGATCGGCTTGCCCGCGTCCTCGCTGTCCAGCCGAGCGAGGATCTCGGCGTCGCGTTTCATCAGGTCGGCCAGCCGCAGCAGCACCGCGCCGCGCTCCCGGACCGGCAGCCGCGACCACACCCCGGCGTCGTGGACCTGCCGGGCCTGCTCGGCGGCCTTGGCGACGTCGTCGGCGCTCGCGGCGGGCAGGGTGGTGATCGGCTCCCCGGTGGCGGGGTTGACGACCCGCAGCATCTCGTTCGTGGTCATGCTTCCTCCACCAGCTCCCAGTGCCCCTCTGTCCGGCGGGCCAGTCCGCGTCGGCGGAGTTCCTCCAGATAGCGAGCCATGCCGCGGTCACCGCGCTTGCGGAACAGCGGGAGGACCCGGGGCAGCAGGTTCGGCATGAGCATCGCGAACCGCACCAGACGGGACTCACCGGGCCGGGGGTAGGCCTCCAGTCGGGGCTTGTCCAGCAGACTCACCACGGCCGCGACGACATCGGCGGGCTGCTGGGGCCGGTCCTGGAACTGCAGGGAGTTTCCGCCGTCCACGGCCTCCTGGCGCAGCATCCGGGTGTCGGTGGCCGACGGCAGTACCGACCCGGCCAGAATGCCCTTGCTCCTGAGGTCGAGCCCGATGGCCAGCATCGCGCCACGCAGCCCGAACTTGGAAGCGGTGTAGATCGGTGTCTCGCCCAGCGGGAAGATCCCGCCGAGGGAGACCGTGGTGACCACCCGGGCGTCCCGGGAAGCCATGAGAAGAGGAATGGCGATCCGGGTCGCGACCAGCGGTGAGGTCAGGTTGAGGGTGATCTCCCGCTCGATGCTCTCGACGCTGCGGACGTCGAAGCGTTCCGCGCTGGTCATGCCCACGTTGTTGACGAGTACGTCGAGGCGACCGTGGTCATCGGCGACCGACTCGAACAACCGCTCCACCTGGGCGCGGTCCATCAGGTCGCAGCCGATGCCCGTGTGCCCGGCGCCCGGAAGGTCCGCGGCCACCTTCATGGCGCGGACCCCGTCGATGTCGACGACGATGCAGCGGGCGCCACCGGAGGCGAAGCGACGGCACAGCGCACTGCCGATGCCGCCCGCGCCGCCGGTCACCAGCATGACCTTGTCGGTGAAGTCGAACCCGCTCATGCCGTCGCCTCCGCGGGTCGAAGGGACCTCACCCGCGGCGGCCGGCCCTCGGTACGCCAGCCCATCTCCCCCGCGACCTTGCCCAGGTACTTCACGAAGGCCCCGCTGTCGACGTAGCCGGTGTGGCGGGGCGAGTCGACGAACTTCAGCCCGCCGGACAGATCCGGCCGGTCGGTGCGGATCAGGCGGGCGAACCGCTCCGCGTTCGGCAGCCGGTGCCGCGCGTCGTGGAGGTACCCGGCGATCAGCTGCGCCTGGGTGTCGAAGAGCTGGTACGCACCGGAGTTGGTCTCGATGAAGCCGATGCCGAACAGGCCCTCGTGCTCGCGCGAGAACGAGGACAGGTACAGGTCGGGGTGCTGCTCGTCGCCGAAGTACCGCTGCGCGACCGGCACTTTGTGGACGTAGCCCGTGGCCAGCAGGACGAGATCGAAGTGGTCGCTCGTGCCGTCGGTGAAGTACACGGTCCTGCCCTCGGTGCGGGCGATCCCGGGCTTGGCGGTGATGTCGCCGTGCTGGAGGTGGTGGATCAGCATCGAGTTGATGGCCGGGTGGGTCTCGAACAGCTTGTGGTCCGGCTTCGGCAGCCCCAGCCGCGTCGGGTCGCCGTTGATGATCCGCAGGAGGGCACCGAAGACGCGCTGCGCCAGCCACATCGGCAGGTGCGGCCCCCTGTTGGCGATGGTGTCCACCGGTCGGCCGAACAGATGCTTGGGGATGAACCAGTACCCGCGCCGCATGCTGATCACCGCGTGGTCCGCGCTCCGGGCGGCGTCGCAGGCTATGTCACAGCCGGAGTTCCCCGCGCCCACGACCAGGACCCGCTTGCCCCGCAGCTCCTCCGCGCTGCGATAGCCGACGGTGTGCCGGACCTCCCCGCTGAACTCACCCGGCAGTTCGGGGACGTTGGGGTGCCACTGCGAGCCCGTACACACGACGACCTGCCCGTGCACGCTTTCCCGCCCGTCGGACCGGGTGACCGTCCAGGTGCCGTCCGCGTTCTTCTCGACGTTCTCGACCTCGACGCCGAACTCGATGCTGTCCGTCAGCCCGTAGGCGTCGGCGAAGGACCGCAGGTACGACAGGATCTGCCGGTGGGGCGGGTAGTCCGCGAAGTGGTCGGGCATCGGGAAACCGCCGAATCCCGACAGGGTCCTGCTGGAAATGAAGTGGGCCGACTCGTACATCGGGCTCCCGGGATTGTCGATGTCCCAGATACCGCCGGACCCGGTGTGCCGCTCAAGATGCGTGTATGGCAGATTCCGCTCCGCCAGGGCCCTGGCGACCGCCAGCCCGGCAGGTCCCGCCCCGATCACGCACGTATCAAACTGGTTTTCCTTCACGGGCCTGCCTCCTGGTTCATCCCGCTTCACGGGGGTTGGAGGAAACGTATTCACCCGCCGTCCAGCGGGAACTGACCTGCGCGGCCACGGACCGGACCTCAGCGGCCGCGCCGGCACGGCATCCGTCTGCGCACAGCCTGACTTGTTCGGGCGACTTGTTCATGGGACTAAGTCGGTATGATGCAGTCATGGCTCACGTTCCCGCGGCCGAGCGCCGCCCTCAGCTGATCAAAGCGGCCATCGACTTCATGACGAGGGAAGGAGTCGCGGCCGGGAGTACCCGTGCCATCGCCGCCGAGCTGGGGGTGGCCCAGGCCACGGTGCACTACACCTTCGGCACGAAGGAAGGGCTGTACCGCGCCGTCATGGAGCAGCTCACCCAGGACCTGATCACACAGGTCGAGCAGGCCGCTCCGGCCGACGCCGGATTCGAGGAGACGGCCGGCACGCTGGCCGCCGCCCTGTGGCGAACGGTGCGTGAACAGCCCGCCAGCCATCAGCTCCTCGCGGAACTGACCCACTTCGCGCTCCGGACCCCCGCGCTGAGCGAGGCCCTCGAGAGCCACTACCGAAGGGTGACCGAGGTGACGGCGCGACTGGTGACCGAGGCGGCCGCGCGCACCGGGCAGCCTCTCGCCCAGCCCGCGGAGACGATTGCGCGTTTCTTCCTCGCCGGCTTCGACGGGCTCACGATGCAACATCTCTCGCTCCCCGACGAGGAGTCCGAGCACACCTGCCTCCAGGCCTTCGTGTCCGCCGTGGTGGCCATGGCCGGCGGTCGGCTGGAGCTGGTGTCCGTTCCGGCGAGCTGACAGCGGTCGGGCGCACTCGTACGGGTACGAGTGCGCCCGCGTTCGGTCGTCAGTCGCGCGCGTTGATGGTCTCGGAGCGAATCAAGGTGCTCAGGTTGGCCATCGAGGTACGCATGTTCGCACGCATGGCCGGTTGCTGTATCCAGTCGAGCGCGAGCCCGAGGGGGCCGAGGTCGATGACGTATTCCACCTGGTACGTCATCTGCGTGGCCTCCCTGCCGTCCGCGCTCCGGACCGGCTGGAACTCGAAGATGCTGGTCACGTCCTTCAGTGGAGCGAACCCGACCCCGGTGTCGACGCGGCGCCTGAGGGGGTCGATCTCCACCACGGTCCACACCGAGTCGGTGCGCAGCGGGCCGAGGGTGCGATTGCGTTCGGCGTAGGTCCTGCCCACGGTGGCGATGCCGTGGTGGTCGGTGACCTCGATGGCGCCGGCGACCCATTCGGCGTACCGGTCGGTGCGGGAGACGACCTCCCAGACCCGCTCGACGGGAGCGTCGATGACGGCGCGTTCGGTGACCTGGAACTCGGTCATGGGTAGTGCCCTTTCTTCTCTTCCGCTCAGCTCTGGTCTTCTGTCGTTCAGCTCTGGTGCAGGAGTTCGGTGGCGGCGTGCTCGCCGGAGCGGACCGCGCCGTCCATGAAGCCGTTCCAGTAGGGGGAGAACTCGGAGCCCGCCCAGTGCACGCGCCCGAACCTCCGGCCCATCCACTCCCCGTACTCGGTCAGCACCCCGGGGGCGGCGACGGACGTGGGGCCGCCCTGGGTCCACTGCTCGGCGGTCCAGTCCTGCTCGACGTAGTCGACGGTGTCGAAGGCCCGCTCTCCGACGACCTGGGCGAAGGAGCGCAGCACCGCGCCGCGGCGCTCGCCCGCCGGGCGGTGCGCCCACTTGCGCCATTCCTTGCCGCCGAGGAATCCCATGAGCACACCCGGTCCACCGTCGGGCGGGCTGTTGTCGAACATCTCGCGGATGGGCGAACCGCCCCGCAGCAGGCCCATCCCGGACAGTCCTTCCGCCCGCCAGAACGGTGTGTCGTAGACGGCCACGCACTTCATGAGGGTGCCGAAGGGCAGCCGCTGGAAGAGCTGGTCCTGCTGCGGCGGCAGCAGTGGGTCCCAGACGATCCGGGAGGCCAGGAGGGGCGGGACGGCGACGATCACCTGGTCGGCCCGCCAGTCGCCGGCGTCGGAGATCACGGTGACCCCGCCGGCGTCCTGACTGATACGGCGTACCGGGGCCGACAGGTGGACGCGGCCGTCGAGCTCCTCGGCCATCCGGATCGCGACCAGTTGTGAGCCGCCGACAAACCGGCTGTCCTGAGCACCGCCGGAGGTACCGGTGCCCCGCTCCATGGTGCCCGGATGGGTCTCGTCACCGAACGTCGAGACGTACCAGAGGCTGAACAGCGCCGACGCGTCGCGCGCCTCACCGCCGTACGCGGAGTTCAGGAAGATGTTGATCAGGTCGACGGCATCGCCGGTGATCTCGGCCTTGCGCAGCCAGGTCTCGTAGGTCATGCCGTCCAGGTCGCGGGCGTTCGGGGCCTGCCACGGCGCCGCCGGGGGCACCTTGCCCGCCGCCTGTTCGATACGGGCCAGGGCGATGCCCATGTCCGGCAGGGCGAACAGGTCCGGGGGCGTGTGCCCGGAGAACCGCCTGGCCCTGCCGTCGTGCACGTAGACCCGCTCGCCGGGCACGGCGGCCTGGTACGTGGCCACGCCGACTTCCTTGGCCAGCGCCAGGATGTGGTTCTGGGTGGGGCCGACGAACTGGCCGCCGATCTCGGTCACTCGGCCGTCACCCAGGTCGTGGTTGAGCAGCCGCCCGCCGACCCGGTCGCGGGCCTCCAGGACGGCCACGGACTTGCCGGCCGCGACGAGTTCCCGCGCCGCGGTCAGCCCCGCCAGTCCCGCGCCGATCACGACGACGTCAGCCTCTCGACTCCAGCGCCCGTTGGCGGCCGGCGTGCCGTGCGTACTGGTCATGGTTACTCCTTGGCTCACAGCGGTGAAGCGGTCGGCGCACAACATACAGATGACATTGTCACTCGACAAGGTCAGATGATTCCGTCACTCGACAATGCCATGTGACCTGGTCTTTTGACGAGTGTGGCACGCACAACAGTCGCACGACTCGGTCGTACGACTTGAGCAAGTGATAAAGTCGAGCTACCAATCAAGGCGCCGTCGGCGTCGGCCCGTCACGTGGCCGGAGTCCGACCGGTGTCCCCTCTGCTTCCCCCGCCCATCTCTGCGCTCGGGCGGGCGGGATCCCCACCGTCCTCGGGAGTTCGTCATGGCCGTCCTGCTCCACCGGCTGGGCCACAGCGCCTACCGGCACCGCAAGCTCGTCCTGGGCATATGGCTCTTCGTCCTGGCCGCGCTCATCACGTGCGTCAGCGTCTTCAGCGGCAAGCTCGACGACCGCTTCGCAGTGCCCGGCACCGAGTCGCAGCGTGCGCTGGACAGCCTGAGCAAGACCCTCCCGGAGGCATCGGGCGCGGGCGCCCAGATCGTCTTCACCGCCCCCAAGGGCCACGAGGTCACCGAAGCCCCCTACGCCGCGACCATCGCCCGGACCGTGGCGGAAGCCAGGAAGGCTCCTCAGGTCGGCGAGGTCCTCGACCCCCGCTCCTCCGGCGCCGTCTCGGCCGACCGGACCACGGCGATCGTCCAGGTCCAGTACCCCGTGCAGAACGCGGAGGTCCGTCCCTCATCGGTGGACGCGATCGAGGGCGCGGCCAAGGCGGCGGAGAGGGACGGGCTGAAGACCTCGGTGGGCGGGTCCGTCTACAGCAGCAAAGGCGTCCACGTCGGCCCGTCGGAGATCATCGGCGTGGCCGTGGCCCTGCTCGTCCTCGTCGTCACGTTCGGTTCATTGCTGGCCGCCGGCATGGCGCTGCTGCCCGCGCTGATCGGTGTGGCGGTCGGTCTGGCCGGGCTGCTCGCTCTCGCGCCCGCGGTCAGCATCTCCTCCACGGCCGTCACGCTCGCCCTCATGCTGGGCCTGGCCGTCGGCATCGACTACGTCCTGTTCATCCTCTCCCGTCACCGACAGCAGCTGGCCCGCGGAACCGACCCCAGGGAATCCGTCGCGCTGGCCACCGGCACGGCCGGAAGCGCCGTGGTCTTCGCCGGCACCACCGTGATCATCGCGCTCGCGGCACTGAGCGTCATCGGCATCCCGTTCCTGACCACGATGGGTCTCGGGGCCGCCGGAGCCGTCCTCATCGCCGTGCTGGCCGCGATCACCCTCGTCCCCGCCGTCGCGGGATTCGCCGGCTCCCGGCTCACCCCCAAGCCCGGCAGCCGCGCCGCCCGGCGGGCCGCCGACACCGAGGGATCCACCGGCCACACCACCATGGGCACCCGCTGGACCAAGTGGGTCATCGCCAAGCCGCTGCTGACGGTGCTCGCCGTGGCGGGCATTCTGGTGACCCTCACCCTGCCCGCCACGGACATGCGCCTGGCTCTGCCCGACAACGGCTCCGCCCCGCACGCCTCCACCGAGCGCAAGGCCTACGACACGATCGGCGACAAGTTCGGTCCCGGCTTCAACGGCCCGCTCCTCGTACTGGCCGAGACCAAGAACGGCACAGCTTCCACGAGTGCACAGGCCGGCGCCCAGGTGGCCCAGAAGCTGCGGACCCTCAAGAACGTCAAAGCCGTCCTACCGCCCCAGCCCACCAGCGACCCGGCACAGAGCGTCATCACCGTCCTGCCCACCTCCGGCCCGGACAGCGTCCGCACCGGCCAACTCGTCCGCGACATCCGCAAGACCGCGCCCGACATCCGTGAGACCACCGGCGCCTCCGTCGCGGTCACCGGCACCACCGCCGTCAACATCGACGTCTCCAACCGGCTCAGCGACTCCCTGTTGCCCTTCGTCGCCATCGTCGTCGGCCTCAGCCTGCTCCTGCTGATGATCGTCTTCCGATCACTGGTCATCCCCGTCAAGGCCGCCGTCGGCTTCCTGCTCTCGGTGGGCGCCTCGCTCGGGCTGGTTGTCGCCGTCTTCCAGTGGGGCTGGCTGGCCGACGTCCTCGATGTGCCGCACAGCGGCCCCGTCGTCAGCTTCCTGCCGATCATCCTGATCGGCGTGCTGTTCGGGCTGGCCATGGACTACGAGGTGTTCCTCGTGTCCGGGATGCGCGAGGAGTGGGCCCACACCGGCCGTGCCCGCCAGTCGGTCATCGACGGCGCACGCCACAGCGTACGGGTCGTGACCGCGGCCGCACTGATCATGTTCACCGTCTTCGCCGGGTTCTTCCCCCTGGACGACTCCCTGATCAAACCCATCGCGTTCGCCCTGGCCGTCGGAGTGGCCATCGATGCCTTCGCCGTCCGTATGACGCTCGTACCCGCGGTGCTCGCCCTCGCCGGCCGGGGCGCCTGGTGGCTGCCGGCCTGGCTGGACAGGATCCTGCCCGACCTCGACGTCGAAGGGACCAGCCTTCGGAAGGCTCCGGCGACGGACCAGAAGGAACCCCAGCCCGTCTCCTGAGTTCGTCAAGTCCACCGGGTGGGCTCGCGGCGTCGACCCCATCGCGAGCCCACCCACCGGAGCAGTGCCACAGCCGACCACATCCCCACACCCCCTGGCGACCCAAGGGACGAACGATGCACCGGGTACTCCTGACGGGCGGCCCCGCTCTCACGCGCGACGCCTACGCACGCATCATCGAGGGCTCCGCCCTCCTGACCGTCCAGGCCCAGATCCCCGACCTCACCCAGGCTCTGGCCCAACTCCCTTCCCTGAGACCCGACATCCTCCTCATCGACATCCTGGCCCTGGCCCCCTCCCCATGGGCCACGACACTGCTGTGCCTGCGCCGCGCCGCCGCCCACACCGCACTCGCCGTCATCGGTGACATGTCAGCCGATGAGATCAGTTCACTCCTGCATGTCGGAGTCGCGGGCATCCTCAACCAACGCATCGAGGCCAGCCCCTTCGTGGCGGCGCTCGCCCTGATGAGCCAGGGCGGAACGGTCATCTCCTCGCCATCGTCCACCACAAGGATCTCCGCCACCCCGCCGAGTCCCGTGCTGGACCAACTCTCCACGAGGGAGCGCCAGATCCTGGCCCTGATCGCCACCCAGCCCGACAACAAGACGCTGGCACAGCTTCTCGGCATCAGCCCGCTCACTGTCAAGTCGCACGTGAACCGGATCCTGCGAAAGCTCGGCGCTTCCTCCCGCGCCCACCTGGTCACGATCGCCTACGAGACCGGACTCGTCAGCCCCGGACCGCCGGCCTGGCGCACGCCCGCGTACTGAATCACCCCATCACGTTTCTACGATGTCCGCCGACTGGCGGGGACCATGACTGTGGACGCGTCGCCCGGACCATCACGGGCAGCGATGGGCGGCCAGAGCATCACTGGCCGCGGCTGCTCTCGCCGTGCTGCTGCCTCTTGGCTACGGAGGCGTGGGCGGCGTCCTGCTGCTCGTGGCCGCACCGCCGGTGCGGGCCTCACCGCCGCCGCACTGTGATGGGCACTGACCGGACGCGGCCTTGCCCGTTGGGCAGCGGCGCTGCTCGCGATCGCCGCCCCCGCCACCCTCACCCCCACCCAGCGCCCGTTCATCGTCATGAACCCCACGCTCCGGTGACGGCAAAGTGGCAACCTTCGGGCGCAAGGAAAAAGCCGAGCAACTCGGTGGGCACATCGTCCTTCTGAGCCCGGAACAACACCAGGACGTCACCACGCCGGCCCGGGCTGCCGTCCCTTCTTGAATACTGCGCCGACTGGCTGGGGCGAGTTATGTGCACGGCGGGTCGAACGGCAACCCCGGGATAGGTTCCAGCCATTGCTGACGATTGAGGGTCGTTCTGGTGACATCGCAGATCCGGGCGACGGCTCGATCGACGTCGATGCCCCACAGTCGTACCGTTCCGTCATACCCGGCGCTGAGCGGAGTGCGCGCAGTCGGGCTGGAAGCGACCGAAGAGACGTCGCTTGTATGGCCGGTGAGCGGCTGTCCGAAAGCGGTGGGCCGGGACGGGTCGGACATATTCCACAGTCTGACCATGCCGTCTGGGTCGGCGGCCACCGTACGTCCGCGCCGAGGGCGACGGCCGCCACGGAGGCGGCTGCTGTCGCGGACCGGCGTCGAACGAGGCGATGGCCCCGTACGAACTTCCTTCCGTAGGTCCCGGGTGCATTCGGCTCCGGACTGATGAAAACGATCATCCGCACGGCGCCCGCCCACCCGACAGTCCGATGCACTGCTCACCCCCGCTCACCCCCGCTCACAGCGGGAGCCGAGCGGGCCGTCCGGCCGGAACCCCGGTCCGACTCGCTCGTGAACGTCACGGACGGCGCCTGTCCGCCTCCGCAACGACCATGAGCATCAGTGGGCAGTAGTGAGCACCTGAACCGGTCTGGGCTCCGCCGGCCGATCGGAAGAGCATGGTGACCGCACCGCCGCCGGAAGCGCCGGCGTGCACACGCCCCACGGGGCAAGCCCCTGTTCGATCAGCGGTCCGGAAGGCCTTCATGCGAGCCCGCACCCACTCGCCGCACACCCGTCGTCGTGGAGCCACTCTCCTCCTGCTGGCAGCGGCGCAGTTCCTCGTCGTGCTGAACACGTCCGTCGTGAACGTGGCGCTGCCCGCCATCGGCAGCGATCTGAAGCTCTCGCCGACCGGGCTCGCCTGGATCGTGAACGCCTATCTCATCGCCTTCGGCGCCCTGCTGCTCGTGGGCGGCAGGCTGGCCGATCTCTTAGGACACCGCAGGATGTTCACCATCGGTCTCCTGCTGTTCGTCGCCGGATCCTGCGCGGCAAGCCTGACGTACGGAGCGGGCCCGCTCATCGCGGCACGCGCGGTGCAAGGCGTCGGGGCCGCCGTGCTCTCCCCGGCGGCCCTGGCCGTCCTGCTGTCGCTGTGGCCCGCGGGCGCGGGCCGCGGGAGGGCCCTGGGTATCTGGGGAGCCGCCTCCGCGGCGGGCGGAGCGGCCGGCGTGCTCTTCGGTGGGCTGCTGACCAGCGCCCTCGGGTGGTGGTCGATCTTCGCGGTGAGCGCGGTCGTCGCCACCCCCGTCCTGCTCGCCGTTCCCGGCCTGATCCCCCGCGGTGTCCGCAGGGCCGAAGGGCGGCTCGATCTGCCAGGCACTCTCGCCGCGACCGTCGGCCTCGTCCTCCTGGTGTACGGCCTCGGCTCACGCGACGGATCCACCCTGCAGAGCACCGTGATCCCATCGGCCGGCCTCGCCCTGCTGCTGTGTCTCGCGCCTCTCGAACGCCGGGCGAGTCACCCGTTGATCCCTCCGGTGCTGCTGAAGAACCGTGCCGTTGTGGTGGGCAACCTCCTCATGCTGCTGCTCGGCATGGTGTGGGTCGGCACCTTCTTCTTCCTTCCTCTCTACCAGCAGAAGGTCCTCGACTACTCACCGCTGACCACCGGTCTCACACAACTACCGCTCTCCGCGGCGCTCATGGCGGCTTCCGCCCTGGCCGGGCGTCTGCGCGCAACGCTGCTTCCCGGTTTCCTCGCCCTCGCCGCAGGGCTGTTCTGGCTGGCGCGGCTGCCCGTCGACGGCACGTTCGCGGCCGACCTGCTGGGTCCGACCGTGCTGATCGGTGTGGGTCTGGGCCTGGCCTTCGTACCGCTGACCGCTCTCGGCGTGAACGGTGTGGAGGCGCGTCACGCGGGTGTGGCCGGCGGACTGATCAACACCACACGGCAGGTCGGCGGCGCGATCGGCCTCGCTGTCCTGACCCCGCTCGCGGTATCCGGAGTGGGCACCGCGGTCACCGGTCCGGCGGCCCTGGCGCACGGCTATCGCCGCGCCCTGGTCGGCGCGGCCGTCATCTGCCTCCTGGCCGCCCTCGGAGCAGGAGTCGACAAGCTGCGCGACTCGCGGACCGGCGCCCCCGAGGCCACCCCGTCCCGATGAGTTCCCCGCAGCGAACCGAGCCGGTCCGTCCCCCGGGCGAACCGAGTACGAGTACCCCAGTGACAAGGAGTCATCGTGAAGTCCTACCCTGCCGGGCCACTACACGCCCCACGTCGACGAGGTCACCGCACACGACCTCCGCGTCGAAGGAACCCTTCCCCACGAGTTGTCCGGGCGGCTGGTGCACAACGGCCACAAGCCCAAGCCCGGCGTCACTCCCACCCACTGGTTCGAGGGCAGCGGCATGGTGCACGGCATCCGGCTGCGCGACGGGCGCGCCGAGTGGTACCGCGATCGCTGGGTCCGCACGCCGGCCCTGAACAAAGCGCCCTGCATGACGGACAGGGGACCCGACCTGACCGCCGGCGCAGCGGGCACAGCGGGCACAGCGGGCACCCACGTCATCGAGCATGCCGGCCGGCTGCAAGCACGACTTCGCCGTCACCGAGCGGTACGTGGTGTTCGTGGAGGGGACGGTGACCTTCGAGGCGAAACCTCCGGCATCCCCTACCCGTGGAAGGACGAGCAGCCCGCCCGCATCGGTGTGATTCCGCGAGGCCGCGCCCGTCGCCACCGTGCACCTCCCGCGGAGGGTCACCGCCGGAATCCACGGGTCCTCGATCGCCGACCGGGACTGACCCGGAACGCCTCCTGGGCCCTGCAGCCGCGGCGCCGCACCGTCCGGGGCGGCCCGGCCCACGGCATCGACGGCCTCCACGTCCGGACCTTCGAGCCGACCACGAAGGGCGGCGCCCTCGTCACTCCCCTCGGGTCCTGGGCGGGCGCGCCCGTGGAAGCCGACCCGGAGGGGATGCGCACGGCCTTGGAAGGTTCCCTCCTGGCATGGCTCGGCGCCCTGAAGGACGCCGCCGAACGACGAGGCCGCGGCTGACGCGTGAACCAGACCTTACGTAGCTGCTTGTGTCTGCGGCAGCAGCTCATCCGGCCGGGCATCCGAGCCTGTTGGGACGCTGCCGCTTCTAGAAGTGGAAAAGTTCGTTGAGTCGAAGAAAAACGCCCGGCCCGCGAAGCCTGGGTTCAATCATCCGCATCATCACAGTCGGTATCGCCTGTTCTCTCACTCTGCACGTGTCGAGCGAGTCCGCAGTGGCACTCGACCAGGCAGCCGCCCGGCAGCCGACAACCGGGTTCGCCGCGTATGACGCCGCTGCCGAAGCAGGCGGCTTCGGAACAGACGGCTTGAAGATCATCGATGTCAACGCGTCGGCCGCCGCGGTGCCGGTGACGGAGACGTCCCCGCCAGTGGTGCTCTGCGGACCGGCGGGGACGGCGCGCCCGGGGCCGGCCAGCACGGGCGCGCTGGAGCAGACTGCCGCCGGGGGTGGCTCCGGCATCAGCATCGACTGTGTGGACGAGCCGGGCAGAGTGGCGGCGATGGACGTCGCCGACGGCGACATAGTGATCAACTATGACGTCGAGGGACTCGATCAGGCGGTCACCCAGGACGTGATCGACGGGCTCAACCAGGACGACGAGCTGCTGAGCGATGCGATCAGAGACATGTTCGAGAGCCACAAGATGGATCTGCCGGACCCGGGGTTCGAGTGGTTCGATTTCGACGGGACTCTCGTGCAGACCTCCACCGGCTTGGCGATCGTCCTGCCCGGGGCCCAGACCTGGGAGCAGTCCGAGCCACCGTTGTGGGGACCCTGGGTTGCCGGCGTGATCGGTTTCGCCTTGTACGCGTTCGTCGACGCCGTCTGCATCGTCGGCTTCGGCGGTGCCTCAGCCACTCCGCTCGTCATCGACCTCTGCGGTTCGCTCGCCGGCTTTGCGGGGGCCTTCGTCGGCACGGTCATGCTGGCGATCTTCAAAGGCGACGACCTGAGCCACTTCAACCCGGTCTGGAACGAGGCGCTGGCCGCTGGGATCGTCGCCGCAGCAGGCGGCTACATGACCAATCGCTACCTGGTGTCGTGGGCGAAGGACAAGGCCCCCGCGGTCTTCTCCAGGATGGGCAAGGCCATCGTCTCCGCCGCGAATTCGATCCGCTGGTGGGTGGGCGACTCCGTGGTGAGCGCGGCGACCTGGCTGTCGGCCGAACTGACGCAGACCGGCATCCTCTTCCACGACCTGATCGTCGCCGCGGCCAGGAGGCTCGGCTTCATCCGCAACATGCGGGTCATGCCCCTGGGCGACTCGATCACCGAGGGGCGTGGCAGCTCGACGGGGTCCAGTTACCGAGCCGATCTCTGGGCCGAGTTCGACGCGGCGGGCAACCGACTGGACTTCGTCGGAACCATGACGGCGGGTCAGCTGCCGGACCGCAACCACGAGGGGCATTCCGGTTGGCGCATCGACCAGATCGCCCAGGTGGCGGACTGCTCGGTTCCCATGCACCGGCCCAACGTGATCCTGTTGCATGCCGGGACGAATGACATGAACCAGAACTACAGCGTGGGCAGCGCACCGACTCGGCTCGGCAACCTGATCGATCAGGTCCTCGTCGACGCTCCGGAGGCGGTCGTCGTGGTGGCGACCGTCGTTCCGTCCACCAAGCCGGCGGTTCAGCCACGCATCGTGGAGTACAACCGCAGCATCCCCGGTCTGGTCAAGAGCCGCCAGGCTGCGGGCAAGCACGTTCTGCTGGCGGACATGAGCTCGGTGACCACAGCCGATCTGGCCGATCAGCTGCACCCCAACGACGAGGGTTACCGCAAGATGAGCACCGTCTTCCGGGACAGCATTTATGACGCTGCCGGGAGGGGCTGGCTCAAGGACCCCGTCGCTCCCGACTCCGGTGGTACGGGCACCTGCCCGGCCCCCGAGACGGAACCTGGCGGCTGGGACAACGCAGGGGAGGTCATTCCGGGTGCCGGGCTTCCGGTCTCCAGCGGGTGGGTCGACTTCGCCGACATCAATGGCGACGGACGGGATGACCGCCTGAGGATCGCCGACGACGGTGCGGTCGAAGCCTGGGGGAACGAGCCGGGTGACGGCGGCAAGCCGTCGTGGTCCCGCCTCGGCCGGATCGCCCCCGGCGTGGGTGCGCCTGGAGCGCAGGTGTACTTCACCGACATCAACGGAGACGGCCGAGCCGACTATCTGGACCTGGACCCGGCCGGCCCGGTCCGGGCGTGGCTGAACACTCCTGGCGACGGCGGAAAGCCCTCCTGGAAGAGCTGGGGAGAGATAGCTCCTGGCGTCGGAGCATCATCGCACCAGATAAACCTCACCGACATCAACGGAGACCGGCGCGCCGACTACCTGGTCGTCGAGGACAGCGGCGCGGTGCGGGCGTGGCTGAACACACCCGGCGACGGCGGAAAGCCCTCCTGGAGCAGCTGGGGAGAGATCGCCAAGGTGCCGGGAGTCACCCCGGGCCAGATCAGGTTCACCGACCTCAGCGGTGACGGTCGCGCGGACTTCCTCGCGATTGATGGGGGCGGCGCGGTGCGAGCGTGGCTGAACACACCCGGCGACGGCGGAAAGCCCTCCTGGAAGAGCTGGGGAGAGATCGCCAAGGTGCCGGGAGTCACCCCGGGCCAGATCAGGTTCGTCAACCTCGACGGCGACGGCAGATCAGACTACCTGGCGTTCAAGGTCGACGGCGCCGTCGACGCGTGGCTGAACACACCGGGTGACGGCGGAAAGCCGTCCTGGTCCAGCCTCGGCCGGGTCTACTCCGGCGAGCTGGTCGGCGACCCGGATGCGCTTCAGTTCGCGGAGATCAACGGAGACGGATTCCCGGACTACGTGATCGTGAACAACAACGGTTCGGTGCAGGCACGGCTCACCGATGGCGGGATCTCCCCCGCGGGGACCCCCCACTGGACCGGTCCCCAGGAGATCGCTCCCGGCGTCGGCGCTCCCGGCTCACAGGTCCGGTTCGCCGACATCGACGGCGACGACCGAGCCGACTACCTGGTCATCGACGACAACGGCGCCGTACGAGCCTGGCTCAACACCCCCGGCAACGGAGGAAAGCCCTCCTGGAAGAGCTGGGGTGAAATCGCTCCCGGCGTCGGCGCTCCCGGCCCTCAGGTCCGGTTCGCCGACATCGACGGCGACGACCGAGCCGACTACCTGGTCATCGACGACAACGGCGCCGTACGAGCCTGGCTCAACACCCCCGGCAACGGAGGGAAACCCTCCTGGGCCGGTCTGGGGACCTTCGCCGCCGGTGTGGACGGTGCCACCCGCGCCATGGTCCGGTTCGCCGACGTCAGCGGTGACGGCCGTGCCGACTACCTGATGGTGAGTGAGGCGGGCCAGATCCGCGCCTGGATCAACAACGGAGGTGAGGGCCGCGGCGGCTGGACCAACCGGGGCGTCTTCGCCGTCGGCGTCGGCTCGTCCCGGAACAGCCTTCGGCTCGCCGACATCAACCGTGACGACAGGGCGGACTACTTGGTGGTGTCCGGTGACGGGTCGGTGCGTGCGTGGCTCAACGCGGGCGGAGACCCTGCCTGAGCCCCGGTGACGGGCCATGGGGGTGCTCCGGAGGACTCCTCCGAGCACCCCCGCTCGTCGGGCAGCCAGGTGGCCCGTCTGCTGCGACGGCCGGCAGTCCTTCTGCTCACTCGCCGGCCCATTACCACGGACCGGGCAGTGGCGACCACCGCGGGATCACTGGATTATCGGGGCATCGGGCGTGTCCACCTTCCGTAGTGTCTCGTCGGGATGGTCTGCGCCGTGATCTCGGCGTCGAAGACGCGGAGATCACGTGTCTCGGCTGTGTGCCGGGGCGAGGTTCATCCGTGCGGGTGAAGCGTTTGGAACTCAGCCTCTACGAGTTGCCGGGCACGACCGCTCCTTTTTCGGGCCGCCCCGCGATTGATCTTGGGGGGTGCTGGTCCGGGGATTCGACGGGCTGGTGGTTCAGTTAGCGCAGGTCGGCCCGTTACTCGTACCGGTACTTCAGCGAGTCTGCTTCCGCCTGCTCGATGTCAGCGATCGTCAGCTCCGGCATCCGCAGCTGGGCCAGTGTCACCTCGGCCGAGGTCGGCTGGGCGTCCGCCGACAGCCACTGCTCCGGCTTCCAGGCCCCGCTGCGCAGGAGCGACTTGGGGCAGTGCGGGTAGACCTCCTCGATCCCCAGCACCAGCGCACTGGCCGGAGGTTTGCCCACGGCGGTCAGCTGCGACAGCAGCTCCGGGCGGGTGGAGACGCAGGCCCGGCCGTTCACCCTGAGCGTCGTGGTGCGCCCCGGGATGACGAACAGTAGCCCGGCCCGTCCGGTGGCGATGACGTTCTGCAGGGTGTCCAGACGCTTGTTGCCGGTCGCGTCAGGTATCGCCACCGTCCGTGCGTCCAGGACGGCAACGAACCCGGCGGGGCCGCCGCGCGGGGAAACGTCGCAGTTGCCCTCGGCGTCCGCGCTGGCGACCAGGACCAGCGATGAGCAGCCGATCAACCGCCGGGTCTGCTCGGTGAGTTCGGTCATCTGCTTGCGTATGGCCGTGTCCTTGGGCAGTTCGTAGACCCGGCGCAACGCGTCCTGATCGGGCACGGCGTCGAGGCGGAGCGAGTCGAAGGCACTGCTGGCAAGGGATGTCGTCATGCCACCGACCCTAAAGGGCCGACCTGCGACTGATCTTGGTCGGTGAGTGCGGGGCCATAGAGACGGTCGCGCCCAGCCGAACCCGCGGGCCAACACGCCCCGAGATCAATCGCGGGTCAGCCCGTTAGGGGCCCGGGGGGCTCATAGGCTGTCCTGCCGATCTTGACTGCCTGACGGTCACACTCCGATGAAGCTCACTGTTTCCGTCATATCCGCTCGCCCGGTACGCAGCCGGGGTACGCCTTCCTTCTCGAAGCCCACCGAGACACCGCAGAAGAGTACGAGCCCGTCATCGGCTCCGACTATCTGGCTGACGGTCTTGCGATACATCGTCCACATCACCTGGGGACAGCTGTGCACCCCTTCCGCCCTCAGCAACAGCATGACCGTCTGCAAGTACATCCCCGCATCTCCCCACTGCCCGGGCCCCATCGTCCGGTCGAGGTAGCAGAACAGCACGACCGGCGCTCCGAACGCCCCCGAGTTCAAGGCGGCGATCTTCATGGGCCTGTCGGGGTCGTCGCGCTCGATTCCCAGCGCTTCGTACCGCTGGGCGGCCGCAGCGGAAAAGCGGTCCAGATACGGCGAAGGCAGCTCGGCCGGATACATCGGATACTCCCGCTCATCGCCCGGATCTCCCGCAAGCGCCCTGGCCGTCGCACGCTTCTTCAGTTCGGCCAAGGGATCGCCGGCCACGACATAGACATGCCACGGCTGGAGATTTCCACTCGACGGAGCCCGCGTGGCAGCGGTCAGCACTCGTTCGAGAACCTCTTTGGGTACCGGCTCATCGCTGAACGCCCGCACGGCCCGCCGACTGTCCACGGCTTCATACACGTCCACGTGGTTCTCGTCCTCTCACTCAACGACAACCACCTCTCTACCCTCTTGAGCACGCGCCGGAGGAGTTCATGGGCGGGGCAGAGTGACGACGCCTGCAGGGGCGGTGGGGCTGATTGTGGTCAGCTGGCGGCGGAGCCGCTGGAGTTCGTCGTCCTGGGCGGCCAGGGCCGACAGGGCCAGTTGATGGCGTTCCTTGAGCTGGGCGAGTTCGGTGTGAGTGCGGGCGAGTTTGCTGGTGAGTCGCTGGTTGTGTGCTCGCAGGCGGAGGATTTGAGCCTCGCGCGGGTCGGGCTGCTGGCCGGCGGCCCGGGCGGTGGAACGTCGTTGCTCGAACTCGTCCTTGAGATGTCCCCAGGTCCGGTAGAGAGCTGCGCGGGAGATGCCGGCCTCGCGGGCTAGGGTCTTGACGTCGCAGGCCCCACCGGGCGGAATCTGCCCGGCCAGCAGACGGTCGATGGCCGCGCGGACCCGCCGTTCTGCCTGATCGCGCTGTTCTGCGGTGAGGGCCATGTCATTTCGCCTTTCTGCTGGCCTTGTCGATTTCTTCCAGGACGTGCTGCGAACGTTCCTGCTCCGCACGCAGGCGGGTCTTCTCCCCTGCCGGAATGCGAGGGCTGCTCAGCAGTGCAGTGCCGTTGTCGGCTGCCGTCTGCCAGATGGGCCGGTGGACGAGGTGGTGGGTGGCCTGCGGGCAGCGGGCGCTGTCACACAGCCCGGTCAGCGGTGCGCTCGCGGACTTGGCGCCGGCGAGCTTGAGGCAGAGGGCCTTCGCAGGGTCCTCGAACCAGCAGTAGTTCGCGGCGGACAGATGCAGGGCTGCGGCCTTCTTCTTCAGCAATAGCTCAACCTGCCGGTCGGTGACCATCTTCGCCGGTCCTGGATCGTTCCGGTCCAACTCCTCCTCGACGGTGCGGAAGGTGGCCATGAGGGCGTCGGCTCCGGGGCCAGCGGGCAGCTGTCCTTGCTGGAACTGGCGGAATGCCTCGACTGTCTGGGCCAGCTTCTCCTTGGCCTCGGCCTGCTTCCATTCCTGGTGGAAACCGGCTTGCGCCCCGCCGGGCCGGGCCGCGTATCCCTCGCTGGTGGCCACGGACAGGTGCTTGAAGTGGACCTTGGTGGCGAACAGCCCGCCGGGACGGGCTCCCATCTCGACCGCGAGTGTCCGCCGCAGGCGCCGGGGGTGGATCGGCTCGTCGGGGATCGGAGCCAGGCCCAGTCGCTTCCCGGCGGGTGAGGCTACCCATTGTCGAAGCCAGTCCATCGCGCCGTTGCTGTTGAAGCCCTGGAATGGGCCGAACAGCAGCTGCCCCGTGGTGGCGTCGGTGAGCTGCTCGGCCAGCGCAATGGCGCGCACGACTTCCTCGACGACGACCCATTCGTCGACCTCGCCGCCCCAGCGACGGGCCTTGATGACCTTGCTCACCAAGCGGTGACGGGCCAGGCCGGTGCCGTCGTCGCTGCTGGCCCGATGGCAGCCGACAGTCAGCTCCATCAGCTCGCTGGCCCGCATTCCGGTCAGCGCCGACGTCGCAACGATGCAGGCATGACCGGCGGCCCTCACCAGGCTGTCCGCACGAACGGACGGCATGGGAAGAGACCAAGGGACCATCTCACCCGTGTCCGCGCGGGGAACAGGGTCCGCGTTGCGGCACCACACAAACTCGACACCGACGCGGGTGACAGCTTCCTCCAGCATCGGGCGAACTTGCCTGAACAAGGCTGGAGCGAGGTCCCGGTGCCCCGTCGGCCGCAGCAGATGGACGAAGTTGACCTCCAGCAGCGGATCCCCCGGGTCCCAGCCGCGGGCTTTGCGCATGGCGATCTGGCGTGGATCGAGCCTGGGCAGCGGGCTGCCTGCCTGCAGATGTCCGTCGACGAGGGCGGTGAGGCGGTCCTCATCGAACAGGCGCCGGACAAGCTGGGCGTCTTTGGCTTGCTGGTCGGCCCGGCGGAGGCGTCGCAGGTCAGCGACATGGGGGCCGAGTTCATCGATCATGTGCAAGCAGGCCGTCTCAGCGGCGAGGTTTTGATCACGACCTGCGGCCTCGCGGGCGCCCCCGTGATCACCCTGGGCGAGTCGGCGATCTCCTGCATGGCCGACACGACCGTCCGCAGCGTGTTGCCAGCCTTGGGACGGACGACCTCGCCCGACCGGTCGCGGACCACGCCGTAGTCGCGCAGGAAGGCGTCGCAGTGGTCCTGGGCGACGGCGGCAAGAGGAGTACGGCGAACTGCTGTCCGCAGACCGTCACCGCACGGGGTTCAGGCCATGGGGCGAAACGAAAGACCGGCACGGCCCAGCACGGCCTGGGCAACACGGGCAGCCCCTACGCCTGGTTCATCGCCTGGGCCCAGGCCAAGGACTCGCCCAGCCGGCCGTCGCGGTCGCCGTCGTCGTGGAGGGCGCGGAGGCCAGCCGCAGCGACATCAGCGGCGGCGGTGACGCGGCCCCATCGCACGGGCGGTGATGAAGGAGGCGCTGCGGCTGGAGGCGCAGGCGCGGGGGCGGTGAGACGCGGGCCCGCCGCGAAGAACCCAGCGGCCCCACCGGAAGCAGATCCGGTGGGGCCGCTGGGGCACTGTGGCTTCGTCTACCCGCGGTGTTATGCGGGACCAGTGCCGGGGTCATCTCCGGAGGAGATGCCGACCCTGACGCATCCGATCACTTTGAGCGGGTGCGGATCGAGGTAGAGCTGAAACCAGTGTCCCGCTCGTTCGCGGTCGTCCACGTAGCCCACCAGAAGGCCCCGCTCGCCCATTTCGGCAAGACTCGCAAGGCATTCCGTGGCCCCGACGACCGGCCTGCCGCGCCGTCGCGTGGCTGTCACCCTGCGGCGCAGGACGCCCCGAAGTCTCGGCGCCGGAACGGTGTCGAGCCAGACGTTGAAATGCGCTCCAGAAAGCAGTGCATCTTTGGCCTGAACACTGACCTCGGATCCGGACTCCCATGCGGCGAGCAGTTCACTCGCGGATACTTCGTTCATCTCATCGCCGCCTGACGGGTGACCAGGTCTCCCCGAGGTCGAAGCTGATCTCGTCGGCCTCGATTTCACCGACAATGAGATGCTCGTCTTCACCCCAGTTTTCATATTCCGTGTCGTGGATCTGAATATTCCTCGACGGCCCGATGGCGGGATCGATGTTTGCCACCCTGATGCGCAGCACCACACCTTCCCCAACCCAGTTGTCGCCCAGAGTCTGGGCACTTTCCGCGGCCGTGTCGGGGTCATCCGTTCACGACGTGAAGTTGCTGTCTGTCTTGTTTCCACCCGAGTGCTCTTCGATGGTCCGGTTGCCTCCGATGGGAACCGCACGGCCTTCAGCAGCGGCATCGTAGCGGTTGTGCCCCCTGGCAAGACCGCGGTACAGATACCCGTCCTGGTTCCTTCCACAGTTGTGGACCAGGATCGGGGCACCGCTCGCCACCACGTAGTAGGTGTGGACGTCCGAGACGGTCAGGTTGTGAACCCTGGCGCCCAGACCGGTCCACCGCTGGACGGCGGTGACCTGTACATACGTACCAGTGCTGGTCTGAAGCCACTCGCCCGACTTCAGGTCGGTGGCGTCGATCCACCTGCCGAGCTCGGGGACCCAGAAGGGGTGGCCGTCGGTCGCGGTGACCTGGGCCGTCTTCGAGCCGGCTGAACCGTTGGAGGCGGAGGCGCGGGGGCGGTGAGGCGCGAGGGTGATGCCCCACCTCTCGATAGGCTCCGGATACGGCGGAACGCCCGGCCGAGGAAACTCGGCCGGGCGTTCCGGATGAACGGCTACGAGTCCGCGGTCAGAGCTCGCCGCGGCGTGCGAGCTGCTTCACCGCGTTCTCACGGATGATCTCGTTCTCGTCGTCGCGCAAGCCCTCGAGGGCCTCCCGGGCCTCCGCGCCGGTAATGGCGCCGAGAGCCCAGATCGCCTTCACCGCGAGCGCCCGGTTCTCGTCCCAGTCCAGGTACTCGGGAACCCAGCGAGCCGCCTCGCGCAGCGCCGGCACCGCCCTGGGCGAGCGGAGCTTGCCCAGCATGCGCACGACATCCTCGTGGCGAGTGTGCCAGTCGGCACGGGACAGCTCGATCAACGGCTCCAGGAACTCCTCGCCCGAGGCGCCGGCGGCGGCCTTGACGATCAACGCCATCTCGACGTCGTCGGCGTCCCGGCGCTCCATGGCGTCCCGGAGTAGCCGGAGCGCCAGGACCCCACCGTCGGACTCGCCGAAGTGGGCGAGCACCTCGTCCAGCGTGCGCGTCCGGCCTTTACCCGGTACGAGCACCAGGTCCATGACCAGATCCCGCTCCTCTGGGGTCATCGCCTGACCACCTCCCATGCGGTGATGTTCTCGTTGAAGAGCTTGAGCGCGTCACGGCCGCTAGATGAATGAGTCCGATGTTTGTGCTGGCCGCGACCATGGCGAAGGGCGCCCGTTGGCTCGTGTGTGACGACAAACCTGGACGCCCTTCTGGCGGCACTGTACGTGTTCATCGACGACCATGTGGCCCACCACGGGCCGCCGCAGCTACCGCCAGGCCATGAGCCCCTCGACCGCGGCCCGCCTCCAGGAGCTGATGGTCCGCGCGGTCGACCCCGGCACCGGCACCAACGCGGCCGACCCCGGCGCCGGGGTCGGGGTCGGCGGCAAGACGGGCACCGCCCAGCACGGCCTGGGCAACACGGGCACCCCTTACGCCTGGTTCATCGCCTGGGCCCAGGCGGCCGACTCGGCCCAGCCGGCGGTCGCGGTCGCGGTGGTGGTGGAGGACGCCGAGGCCAACCGCACGGAGATCTCGGGGGGCGGGAGCGCGGCATTGATCGCGAGGGCGGTGATGGAGGAGGCGCTCAGGCTGGAGGCGGAGGTACGGGGGCGGTCGTAGCGGAGAAAGCGGGAAGCCCCGCCAGGCAGCTTCGGTTCTAGTGGTCGTCGCAACACCCCAGCTCAAGGGGTGCGATGGACTTCGAGATCCGTAAGGTTCGCAAGGCTCAGGGGCCTGTGAAGCTGCGGCGAGAACGGGAGGAATACTTCCGGCTCGTGCAGATGGGGCTGACCAACCGAGAGGCAAGCCGACAGGTCGGCGTCCATGAGCGGACCGGCCGCGAATGGCGAAACGGCCGGACGACCCGAAGCGGCGGCGGGCTCCTGCTCTGCCGGAGCAGGAGCCCGAGCCTTCGTCCACGAGGTACCTGCGGGAAGACGAACGCATCCACATAGCCGACCGGCTGCGTGAGAAAGCGTCCGTCCGGGCCATCGCCGCCGAGCTGGGCCGCAGCCCGTCGACGATCAGCCGTGAAATACGCCGCAACAGCATGCCCCTGCGCGGTGACCGCACCCGATGGGCCTACCGTCCCCACGCCGCACAGCGCCGGGCCGACCAACGCCGGCCCCGACCCAAACCCAGCAAGATCGGCCAGAACACCGAGCTGCGGGACTTCATCCAGGCTCACCTGGCGATGCGGTGGAGCCCAGAACAGATCTGTCACGCTCTTCGCAGACGGTTCCCCAGCCGGCCGGAGATGCACGTGGTCCACGAGACGATCTATCAGGCCCTCTACGTCCAGGGCCGCGGGGAACTGCGCCGTGAGCTGGCCAAGGCCCTGCGCACAGGACGAGCTAGGCGCAAGCCGCACCGGCAGGCTGCCCCTCGGCAGCCGCGCTTCGCCCACCCCATGGTCATGATCAGCGAACGGCCCGCCGAAGCGGACGATCGTGCCGTGCCCGGCCACTGGGAAGGCGAGCTGATCATCGGCAAGGACGGCGCGTCCGCCATCGGCACTCTGGTTGAGTGGGCCACCCGCTACGTGCTGCTCGTCCACCTGCCCCAGGGCCGTGGCGCCGAATATGTCAGCACCGCCCTGCAGACCACCGTCCAGACGCTGCCCCGGCACCTGGTCAAGTCACTGACCTGGGACCAGGGTTCCGAGATGGCCGCCCACCACGCCTTCACCGTGGCCACCGACATCCCGGTCTACTTCTGCGACCCGGCCAGCCCCTGGCAGCGCGGATCGAACGAGAACACGAACGGACTGCTTCGGCAGTACTTTCCCAAGGGCACCGACCTGTCCGTCCACGGCCCCGACCACCTGGAGGCCGTCGCAGCCGAACTCAACAGCCGGCCACGCAAAACGCTCGGCTGGGAAACCCCAGCCGAGCGCCTGCATAAACTGCTCGCGGCCTGATCAACAACCACGTATTGCAACGACCCCTGGAATCCGCCCAGTGCCTGGCGGGGCTTCCGTTGTGGTGCCGATCGGTCGAGGAGACGTCAGTGGGGCTTGTAGTCGTCCCAGAAGGAACCCGTCCGGCGCCTTTCGTACGAGGCTTCAGCCCTCGCCATCCAGGCGTCGATGTCGGCGACCATCGTGGGGAACTTCTCCTTGAGAGGTTCGGCCAGTTCGACCAGCTCCTCCCAGGAGTCGGCCAGATAGGTCAGGTTCTCCAGTCCGATCGCGACCTCGACCCGAAACGGGTCGTCCGACTTCAGCCACTCCTTCCCGGTCACGAAGATCTGCGCCCCGTCCTTGGGATCGATGATCCAGGACATGGAGAGCAGCTGCTCCGCGACATACCCGGGGGTGACATTCGGAGCCCTGTGGTCGACGAGGAAGCTCATGACGTCCTCAACCTTCACTGATCTACAACCTCCGGTACATGCGCCACGCGAACGCGCCCTCGTGCGGTGTGATGACTCGGCCGTCGGTGTACTTCATCGTCCCGAACATGTGGGAGGGGTGAACCCCGACCCCCTCTTCGAGCAGTTCGAAGCCTGCCGCGGCCATCTCCTCTGCTGTGGCCTTCCCGAACTTAGGGCTTGCAGAGAATCAAGGTGTTGCTTCCCGTTCTGAAGCTCGTTGGTGTGGTATGCGCATCCCGGATGAGATTCGTGACCAACTCGCCGTGAAGCTCGCGGTGTTGCTCCCGCATCTGGACGAGCGGCAGCGACGGCTGTTGATGGCTGCGGAGGCCCGGGGGCTGGGGCACGGCGGTGTCCGGGCCGTGGCTCAGGCCGCTGCGGTCAGTGAGACGACGGTCCGTAAGGGCGTGTTCGAACTCGAGGCGGGTGAGGAGCCTTTGGGGCGGGTGCGGCGTCCTGGCGGGGGCCGCAAGCGGGTCGCGGATCTGAATCCGGGGCTGCGGCCGGCCCTGCTGGCGCTGGTGAAGCCGGATGTACGGGGTGATCCGATGTCGCCGCTGCGGTGGACGGTGAAGTCCACCCGCGCGCTTGCGCAGGAGCTGACCCGGGCCGGGCACCGCGTCAGTGCCGACACCGTCGCCGACCTGCTGCGGGAGGAAGGCTTCAGCCTGCAGGCCAACGCCAAGACCATCGAGGGCAGCCAACATCCGGACCGGGACGCCCAGTTCCGCTACCTCAACGAGCAGGCCCGCGATCACCGGGACACCGGGCAGCCCGTGATCAGCGTGGACACCAAGAAGAAGGAACTCGTCGAAGAGTTCAAGAACAACGGCCGACAGTGGCGGCCGACGGGTGAGCCAGTGCCGGTGAGCGTGCATGACTTCGCCGACCCGCAGCTGGGCAAGGCCGTCCCCTACGACCTGGCGGCGAACACCGGCTGGGTCAACGTCGGCACCGACCACGACACTGCCGCCTTCGCGGCCGAGTCGATCCGCCGCTGGTGGCACGGCGAGGGCCAGGCTGCCTACCCGCAGGCGGCACGGCTGCTGATCACCGCCGACGCGGGTGGCTCCAACGGCTACCGCACGCGGGCCTGGAAACTCGAACTCGCCCGGCTCGCCGCCGAGACGGGACTGACCATCACCGTGTGTCATCTGCCTCCAGGCACATCGAAGTGGAACAAGATCGAGCACCGGCTCTTCTCGCACATCACCATGAATTGGCGCGGCCGCCCGCTGACCAGCCACGAAGTCATCGTCCAGTCCATCGCCGCGACCACCACCAGCACCGGACTGCGCGTGAGTGCTGCCCTCGACACCAACACCTATCCCACCGGAGTCCGTATCAGTGACGCGGAGATGGCGGCCCTGCCGCTGACCCGCCACGCATTCCACGGCGACTGGAACTATGCCCTGCACCCACAGCCCCGCCCGGCCGTCCCGGTGGCCCAGGCTCCGCAGGCGCCAGCCCCGCAGTGGAGCCAGGCCCTGCTGTCCGATCCCACCCTCACCGGCATGTCCCGGCAACAACTGAACCGCCTCACAGAGACCTTGGCCCTAGACGGCGATGCCCGGCGCGGCCGTCCGCCCCGGCTCACCTTCCCCGAACAAGTCCTGTCCACCGTGCTACACCTGCGGGTCGCCCTGGCCGCGGAACCTCTCGCCGTGCTGTTCGGCAGCAGCCGGACCGCGATGCACCGCACCCTTTTGAAGAACAGGAAACTGTTCAAGGCACACGACATCGTCATCCCGCCCGCGACGACGCCACCCGTCGCCCTCGCGGCCCTCCAGGCTCGGGTTCTCACCCAAACCAGCGAGCCCCGAAACAAGATCAAGACGACGTGTTAATGATCTGCAAGCCCTTTGTTCCGCTTTGCGGCCGAGACGATCAGCAGACCACCTCGCTCCATGACGCGGGCCGTCTCCGCGTTGACCGGGTTGAATCCGAACGGATTGACAGCGTGGACCGTCCTGAAGGTTCCGTCCTCGAACGGCAGGTCGCTGTCACTGCCCTGAATGACATCGGGGTGTCGCGGGTCCAGGCCGATGGCGGCCTTCTTGGCCTTCAATGCCGCGGCCTCCGCGGCCTTGGCGGCCTTGAGGACCACCTCGGCGGCCGCCTTGGCCTTCTTGAACGCCTGGATGGCGTCGATCGTGCGGCTGACGGCCTTGAGGACGGAATCTTGCCCAGCTTGGTCCACGGGATCGCCCCGACGATCATGCTGCCGCAGGACCACATGTCACCGCCGAAGCAGGCCATGGCATCGGTGAGACCGATGAAGTCGCTCAGGATGCCCCAGGCCGCCCCGAGGATCACCGACGTCAGCGACTTGCCCATGGTGGCCTGAGCCTGCGCGACCTGGGCCGCGGACAGGCCCGCGCCCTTGAGGGCCGCGGCCTTCTCGTGGTGGACGGCCGTCCGGTCACCGGCTCGCCCTGGTCGCCGCGACCGTCGCCAACAACGGCAAGATCGCCCTCCCCCACCTGGTCGAGCGCACCACCACCTCGGGCGGCACCACCGTCGACACCACGGGCCCGCCGCAGCTACCGCCAGGCCATGAGCCCCTCGACCGCGACCCGCCTCCAGGACCTGATGGTCCGCGCGGTCGAGAACGGCACCGGCACCCAACCGGCCATCCCCGGCGCCCGCGTCGGCGGCAAGACCGGCACGGCCCAGCACGGCCTGGGCAATACAGGCGCCCCCTACGCCTGGTTCATCGCCTGGGCCCAGGCCAAGGACTCGGCCCAGCCGGCGGTCGCGGTCGCGGTGGTGGTGGAGGACGCGGCGGCGAACCGCACGGACATCAGCGGGGGCGGGGACGCGGCGCCGATCGCGCGGGCCGTGATGGAGGAGGGGCTGAGGCTTGAGGCGGAGGGGCGATGAGGTGGGCCGTGATGACGCCTCGTCCCGCGAACGAGCCATGAAAAGGCGGAACGCCCGGCCGAGGAAACCCGGCCGGGCGTTGCGAACCCGTGGTGTCAGGCGAGCTGGAAGTCGCTTCGAATGACGCCGTATTGGGTGGGCTCCACCCAGCACGTGAAGTGGCATCCGGGCAGTTCGGAAATATCGATTCGAAGGTTTCCGGCCACATCGGAAGCACCGGACTGGAACCTCCGACCGGGGTTCTCGGTCTCCTGGTAATGGACAGTGGCTCCGCGCACCTCCACGACGACGTACGAGATGCGCCCTCCCTTTCGGGCGGGCTTGCCGTCCTCGTGCTGCTGATGGGCCTCGTGGGCATCCATCGGCTGACCGCAGATCCCACAGCGCTCATCTTCTCGCAAGATGTCCATGGGGGAATGGTACCTCCACATGGCAAAGCTCCTGCCGGCGCAGTCCGAGAGATGACTGTTCCGACAGGAGCTTTACTCATTGATCACATCCAGGTGAATTCGGCAATAGACCGCTGGATTCGGTGCGACCTACCCGGAGGTGGAGAAGATGTTCATTCCACCATTTCCGTCCGGCCACAGGTACTCGAAGGTTGCACCCCTATCCTCCCCGGACAACCTCATCTGTGCCTGGCAGGGCCCACACGGCGGCTTGGTGCCGGTGATCCTCACCCGACCGCCCTCAGGAACGGGACTGGCCAGGAAGAACGGGTCGTCCTGAATGACCGTGTCGCCGATCATGGGCGCACCGCCGGCGGCGCGTGCCGCCCGGTTCTCCGTGTGGACCGCCTGACGTGCGCGTCCCACACCGATGGCGGCCTCTTCCGCCGTGGTGGCGCCGCTTCGGAGGGAGTACGAGTCGATCATCGTGCCCTCGGCGTCGAAGACCTCCACGTCGGCGTAGTGCGTGTTCGCGGTGACCGGACCACAGACCTGCGGAAGGTTGGCGTTGTGGACCAGGACCGGAGTGGCACCCGCCAGCACGTAGTACGTGTGCAGTTCGGAGACCGTGAGGTTGTGGACTGTGGCGTCCTGCGCGGTCCAGCGCCGGATCGCGGCGATCTGGACGTAGGTGCCCGCGCTGGTCTGGAGCCACTCGCCGGACTCGAGGTCGGTGGCGTCGACCCACTCGCCGAGCTCGGGGACCCAGAAGGGGTGCCCGGCCGTCGCCGTGATCTGGGCCGTCTTGGAGCCGCTCTTGCCGTCGAGGTCGATCGTGACCTTGACCAGGTGCTTGAGGCCCTCGCCCTTGATCTCGGCGGTGACCGTCTGGACGACGCTCTCACCGGTCTCGGGATCGGTCGCGATGACCTTGTCGCCAGCCTTCACCTTCTCGATCGGCTTGGTGGAACCGTCGGCCATCAGCACCTTCGTGCCGGGCGCGAAGCTGTTGACCGGGCAGGAACCGCCACCGCCGTCGCCGTCGGCCTTGCCGGAGCCGCCGCCGCCGCTGCTACCGCCGCTGCTGCGGGCGGAGCCGCCGGACTTGCCGCCGCCGCCGGAGCTCTTGCCACCGCCGGAACTCTTGCCGCCGCCGCCCTTGCTCGCGCTCGAGTGCGAGGAGGCCTTCGGTGCGGCCTTGGCCTGGGACTGCTTCTGGACGGCGTTACCCGTCTTCCGCTTCGCGGCGGCCGCTTCGTCGGCCTTTCTCTTGGCGGCCTCGGCCGCCTTCTTCTTGGCCCGTTGCGCGGCCTCCTTCTTCGCCTTCTCGATGGCGAGTTTCTTGGCCCTGAGTGCCGCTGCCTCGGCGGCCTTGGCCGCCTTCAGCACGGCCTCGGCCGCCTTCTTGGCTGCCTTGAAGGCCTGGATGGCTTCGATGGTGCGGTTGATCGCCTTCAGAACCGACGGAATCTTGCCCAGCTTCGTCCACGGAATGGCGTCCAGGATGATGCTGCCGCACGACCACATGTCACCGCCGAAGCAGGCCATGGCGTCGTTGATGCCGATGAAGTCCTTCAGCGTCTCCCAGGCGATCGACAGGATCACCGAGGTCAGCGACTTGCCCATGGTGGCCTGTGCCTGGGCGACCTGCGCCGCGGACAGACCCGCGCCGGCGAGGGCCGCGGCCTTCTCCGAGGCGGTCAGGGTGATCGCCAGTCCGGTCGGGTCGGAGTACGAGACCGGGTTGTTCTGCGCGTACGCGTACCCGTTGGACTGCAGCGGGTCGTTCAGGTCGAGCACCGGGTCGGCGGACAGGAAGCGTCCGACCGTCGGGTCGTACAGACGGGCGCCCAGCGGCTGGAAACCGGAGGCGTCGTCCCGCGTCTTGCCCAGGAACCCCTTGTGGTTCTGCATGCTGGTAGCGAGCGTGCCGCGCTCGCTACCGAAGGGGTCTTGCTTGCGGATGCGCACCGTCTGACCGCCGTAGAGGGCGACCTCCGTGTACACGCTGCCCTGGTGGTCCGTGGTCTGGGCGACCAGGGTCTCCGAACCGGTGCCGTAGGCGTAGCGCATGACCGCGCCACCGGGGGTCCCGTAGGTGCGCTGGGTGTTGACGAGGACGCCGCCCTGCTGGACGGTCACCTCGGCCTCACCCAGGTGGAGCGTCGCCTGATTGCCCTTGATGGTGAGCAGACGGGTGTTGCTGGGGCCGTAGATGTGACGAGTGTCGTTCTGCGGCAGCCACTGCTGGGCGGCCTGCATCGCGTCACACGTGGCGAGCACGATCGGAGTCGAGTTGACGTTCGCCGCGCCCTGGACCGCAAGGCACAGGCCGGAGGCGAGGTGGGTGAGCTGCCCGGAGGCGTTGCGCCTCAGTTTCTGGGCGGTCTCCTGCGCCGCGGTGGTACCGCACTTCTGGATCTGGACCGCCGACCCCGCCGTGTTGGCCGTGGGCTGAAGGCACCAGGTCCCGTGGATCGACAGCGTGCCCTCGTCCGGGTTGGTCTGCACCGTCGGCGTCGCGCCCGGAGTGGGGGTGAACTTGAAGTTCTGCGCCACCGAGGCGTTGCAGGCGTACAGCTGGATCGGCTGGGACGCCGCGACTACACCCGACTTCAGGTCCAGGCACTTCTGGCCGAGACCCACGTAGGGGGTCTTGCCGCCGGTGCCCGCACCGGTGATCCGGTCGACCTGGCCGTCGTAGGTCCAGGTCAGCTCCTGCTTGTCGCCGCTCCCGACCGAGGTGATCGTCCTGGTCTCACCGGTCAGCTCGTACAGACGCGTGGCCTCTGCCGAGATCTGGGCCCCCGCGGGGGTCTTGTAGGTCTTCGACACCTTGGTCAGCGTGTGCGGCTGGTCCTTGGCGGCGTTCTTGCCGTACGCGTACGTGGTGACCGCGTTCTTGGTGGTGTCGCCGCTGAGGTCGTTCTCGATCAGCTGCGTGCGGTTGCCGAGCAGGTCGTACTCGTACTCCTGCCAGTAGCCGGAGTTGTCCGCGCCCGCGGCGACCCGGAGGGTTCCGTCGGCGTTCTTGTTGAGCGTGCCGTCCGGGTTCCTCGGGTTGACGCAGGTGTCCTGGTCCTTGGAGGTCCAGGCCGACTTCAGCTGGCCCAGCGGGTCGTAGACGAAGCACTGGCGCTCCGCGATCCCGGTGGACTTCTCCTGGATGGAGGTGACGTTGCCGGCCGGGTCGTAGCCGTACGCCCGGTTCGAGACGAGGTTGCCGGGGACGACGGTCCGGTCGGCGGTGGTGTCGTTGGGGCCGCCCTTCTCGCGGTAGACCGAGTTCTCGGTGAGCTCACCGGTGGACTCGTCGAAGGAGTTCTGCGTCCACACCCGGTACGGAAGGGAACCGAGGGTGGAGCGCATGACCTGGCCGTACGGGGAGTAGACCGTCTCCGAGCCGTACCAGTCCTTGCCGGAGATCGTGACCGGCTTGCCGTCCTTGTTGTAGCGGACGACCAGCTTCTCGGAGGCGAACCTGCCCACCGCCGGAAGGGTGGTCTCGTCCAGCATGCCGCGGTCGTTGTACGTGTAGTCGTACCTGTAGTCCCTGTTCAGACCCCAGGTGCTGACGATGGACGGCGGCAGGGACAGCGTGGTCGAGGTCGGCTGGTAATCCTTCGTGTAGCCGTTGACCGTCTGCGTGTACGCGTCGCCGTCGGTATAGCGGGTGGCGGTGGCGGGCATGCCCTTGCCGCCCGGGACCGTGTCGTACGTGAACGAGGACAGCAACTTGCCGGCGGCGCCGTTCTCACGTACCTCCGTCGGCCGCGACAGCTCGTCGTAGCCGTTCCAGACCTTGATGCCGCGGGCGTTCAGGATCGTCTCGACCCGGCCGAAGGCGTCGTAGGCCGTGGTGGACGTGCCCGCGTCGGGGTCAGTCGCCGTCTCCACCTGGCCGTTGTGGTTGTACGTCCACGACCACGGGTGCGTCGGGTCGGCCGAGGCGATCGCCTTCGCGAGGGAGCCGTGTGCGTCGTACTCGTAGCGCGTCGACGTGTAGCGCTCCTTGCTGCCCGTCGGCGTGGTGTACTCGGGCGCCGCCGGGTTGAAGGTGTCCGTACGGACGGTGCGGCCGGTCGCGTCGGTCCAGACTCGATAGGACGAGTCGCCCTGCGGCTGGATGATCTTCGACCAGTCCGGGCCGTACTCGTAGCGGACGGCCTTCTCCGGGACCTCCTGCGAGATGGCCTCGGTCGTGCCCGTGAGCTTGACCTTGAGGACCGGCATCTCCTCGAGCACGCGGCCCAGACCGTCGTACTTGTAGCGGGTGATGTTCGGGACGGTGGTGTCCGCCCGCGGGATGAACAGCTCGCTGCTCGGGGCGTCCTGATTCAGGTAGGCGTTGTTGGTCTGGTAGATCTCACCAGCGCGGTTGTACAGCGTGTCGGTAATCAGACGGCCGCCGCCGTCCGCCTCCTCCTGCGACTGCCGCTCGCGGCCCAGACCGTCGTAGATCGTGACGGACTTCTCGACCCGGTCCTCGTAACCACGCGCGTACGTGGTGACGTACGGAGGCTTGCGGATCTTGCCGCCGTTGGGGTCGTTCGGGTCCGGCTCCTCGGCCGGGATCGTGTACTCGGCCCTGAAGTCCGGCACGGCGCCCGCGGTCGGGGTGCGCCCCGGGGCCCAGGCCTCGGCCAGTCGGCCCAGCGGGTCGTACACGGCCTCGCTGACGAGGTTGTTGACGTCGGTCGTCTTCACGGTGACCGAGCGGCCCGGCTCCAGCTCCTGCACCTGGCTGTGACCGAGCAGGTTGGTCGTCGTGACCTTGAAGACCTGGCCCGTGGCAGGTCCGATGGGTTCGTAGCTGATCGTGGAGAACTTCGGAGTCGGCTTGGCCAGCTGCTCCGCCGGGATCTCCTTGACCATGCGGCCGACGGCGTCGAACTCCTTGACGCCAGTGGTCTGGAAGTCGGTACCGGCGTTGTTGAGCGTCCACGACTGGGTGGCCAGACCCCGGGTCGATGCGCCGAGCGCGTCGCCGTAATTGGTGCCGTCGTAGGCAGTGCGGGTGGCGCTGCTCAGCGAACCGAGGTTCGCCCAGACGGCGTTCGCACACGTCGTCGGTGACACCAGGACCTGCTTCGACAGACCGATCAGGTTCTTGTCCGTGCGGTGCAGGTACTCGAGCTTGGTGCAGGACTCGTCGCCGGTCTTGGTGGGATCGGCGTCACCGAGGGACTCCACCATGGTCGGCAGACCGTACGTCGACTCGTACGTCGTGTTGGTCTCGACCGTCCGCAGGGTGCGCTTGTCGTCACCCGTTCCCGAGGACTTCGTATACGCGATCTCCTCAGGCTCCGTGACCCGCCAGGCCTTCAGCGGCTTGAGCCCGTCGCCGAGGTCGCGGCTGGCGAGCTCGGTGGCCTCCGGGATCGTGATGCTGCGGGTCAGCCAGTTGGTGTCCGCGTCCGTCGCGTTGGTGTAGGACAGCTCCTCGGCGATGCGGCCGGCGAAGGCGTCACGGTCGTACACGGGCTGGCCGTTGTACGTGATCGTGTTGCCGTGGACGTCCTTCATGGGGACGGTGTCGCCCATGCCGCGGTAGAAGCGGGTGACGGCCTTGGTCTTCGGGCCGTCGACGCCGGGGATCTCCTCCGCGGGGCTGGTGCCCTCACCGCTGTCGGCCGTGGCCTTGCGCTCGCCCGTGGTGACCGTGGTCTGCTCGAAGCCGGCGAACTGCGAGTAGGTCCGGGTGGACTTCTTCGTGAACTCGGCCTCGGCCAGCTTCCAGCCGGCGTTCTTGTAGTCGTACCCGGTCAGCGTCGAGTACGAGCCGTCGACGTTCGGCAGCTCCTCGATCGTGTCGACGACGTACTTGTTGAACCAGTCGATGTCCTCGATCTCGGCGTCCGGGTGCCAGAACACCGGGTAGCAGAGACGGGTGTTGGACTTCAGCGCGGCGGTCTCGGTCTTGCCCGGCAGGTTCGTGCTGTCCTGGCACGCGGTCTCGCGGGGCTTGTAGGTGACGACCGTCTCGCCGCCGTACTCGTTGACGACACGCGCGATGCGCAGACGCGAGAAGCCGGGTCGCGGATCCGTCGCGGCGCTGCCGCGGTAGACGCGGTTGGGCATGTCGTCGGAGTTCGACTCGAACCGCACCGCGTTCAGCTTCACCGAGGCGTCGGTGGAACCGTTGCGGGCGTAGCCGGTGCGCTGGATCGACTCCAGCCAGAGCGCGGTGTTGGCGCCGGTCTTCAGGACCGGGAAGTTCTGCTTGAGCTGGTACTCGTCGACGACCTGGCGCGCGGTGGTGTCGGTACGACGCTGCGCCGAGGTGGTGATCTTGTCCAGGCGCTTGCGGGTCCAGAACGTCGGGCCGGCGTTCCAGCACTTGCGGGTGTACGTCGAGGTGACGGCCTTGCAGTTCAGGTCGGCCGGGGTGTCGTACCAGATGCGGTACTTGCCCGGGTCCTTGTCCGTGAACTCCGCTTCCGAGCAGGTCAGACCGGCCTCGGGGTAGCAGCGCTCGGCGACGGTGAAGCCGACGCGGGCCGGGGCCGTCGCGGAGAAGATCGATTCCTTGCGCTGGCCGTAGTAGATGTGCGACAGGTAGCCGCCGCGGTGGTACTTGACCGGGCCCTTGAAGTAGAAGTTCTTCGCGTAGTAGTTCTCCTCGCGCTCCCAGAAGAGGGACATGGCGTTGCCGTGGATGTCCTCGACGTAGTCGAGGTTCCACCGCCAGGCCTGGAGGCAGGAGGAGCTCTTCCAGTTGGTGGTCCCCGCGCCCGCGTAGCAGGGCTCGCCCGAGTGGTTGCCGTACACCGGCACCGAGAGGACGGAGTCGGTGTACGGGTCGTCGGTGGCGGTGCCGTTGTCCGACCAGCCCGGGAGCTTGTTCAGACCGAAGTGGTAGCGGGTGCCGTCCTTGGTCGTGACGACCCAGTACTCGCCGTCCGCGTCCTTCAGTACGCCCGAACGCGGGTCCTTGGACGTGTCCTTGAGCCGCTCGATCTTCGAGCCGTCACCGTTGGCGGTGAACCACTGGCCGACGGGCTTGCCGTCGGTGCCGAGCGGGCCCTTGTCCTTGTCCCAGACCAGCTCGGTGGTCATGCCGCCCAGTGAGAGGGTGGCGTTCTCCGAGCCCCAGCACAGGTCGGCGGTCTTGTGGTCGGTGTTGTTGGCCCCGGCCCGCTTGGAGTCCTGGCGGCAGTTGTTGTACGACCGGGTGATCGAGCCCGCGTTGTAGTCCCAGCCGTCGCCGATCCAGGAGGCCTGGTTGTTCGACGCCGAGGTGCGGCCGTCGACCGTCTGCGAGTTGTACGACAACGCGACCTTCGGCATCAGACCGCCGGCGGTCTCCGGGACCTGCACCTGGTACGAGTAGGTGAAGGCACCGTTCGAAGAACCCGCCGCCCAGGAACCGGAGGACAGCAGCGGCGAGGCGGTGAAGTCACCGGACGCCGAGGAGCCGGTGTCCATCGCGCCGACGACCTGGCGGCCCGAGGCACCCACGTTCGACGAGAAGGCGGCCTTGCGCACGGAGGCGCCCGAGGCCGTCGACGGGGCGTCCTCGTCCGGCAGCAGGTTCGCGACCGGAACCGTGCCGGAGAGGATCTGGCGGGTCGCGGCGTTCTTGGTCTTGCCGGACGTCGCCTTCAGCTTGGTCTTGGCCGCCGGCACCTCCTTGACGGTGCTGCGCAGCCGCTCGACCTCGACGTCCGGCTCGGCCCGGACCGACATGGTCTGGATGCCCGTGTCCGGAGCACAGTCGCCGCTCTCCGGGGAGTCGATGACGCAGCTGGGCAGCAGGACGAGGCCGAAGCGCTCGGCGGCAAGCTGACCGTAGCGGTCCTCGAAGGCGGTCGTGTCGACGTCGACGAGCACCTGCGCCGTCGGGTCCGCCGTCACCGGCGGCACGATCTCCATGATCATGCCGGGCACGCCGGTGTCCTCGGACGTGGTCGTCGCCTTGACGGCGACCTGCCAGTCACCGGCGATGGTCGCCGGGTCCTGACCCACGGGCACACCGACACCGACCGGCAGGAGCGCCTGGGTGGTCGTGTTCTTGACCTGGACCGTGGTGCCCGGCGTGGCCGTCGACGGGTTCGCCTGGCCGGCATCCGCCGCCCAGGGGTCCGTGGCGACCGGTGCGTAGGCCGTGATCGGGTTCTCCGGCGCCGTGCTCAGCGTCTTCGGAGCCTGCGCGTTGTCGGCGAGCGTGGTGCTCGGCGGAATGTCGGGGAGGTCGACCTCAGAGGTCGTCTCCTCACGGGACATCCCGGGCCCGGGCACCGCCAGGGCCTGCGAGCCCAGGCTGGTCACCGTCAACGTCGAGGACAGCAATAGGACGATCGCCGTGCGGCTTCGCCGACGGCGCCGTCGTTGTGACTCTGTCATGGCTAGGCGATGCCGCCCCAGCCATGACAGTGGACCTGAAGCACGCATGCGCGTCGACTCCCACCCAGACGAACAAGACAACGGAGGTGCGGAAACACCAAAGAGCACGCGTCTGGATCAGGCGCGTGCGTGCGCACTCTCTGTCATGTTCGCCACACTGGCAAGATCGCTGAAAGCGAACAGAGTGGTCTCGAAGTGAGATTCACCACGGTGCAATCGCAAGCAGACTGCCGTACTGCCGGCCTTTACCGCGGATCAGGCATCGAGGGCAAACCGAACATGGTACTCCATCAAATCACCTGAATGCCGACGCCTTCACGATGCATCAGATTCTGGCACGGCAACACATAACGTCTTCATAAACCCTTCAAAAATGGACGCCGCATGACCTTCGTGTGATCGTGTGCGCGCCTATGCCCCGTGGTCTGAGCCACGGGGCTGTCTGTGCTGTCCGAAATCCTCTGGTTCCTACGGGAGTAGACCGCCGTGCCAGCGCCGCCTCGTCTTCTCAGCCCATTCGTGCGCACGCGCGCACGGCTGAGCCTCACTCTCGGCCTTGTCCTGGCCGCACTCACCGCCGCGCTCCTGCCCTGGTGGCAGCCGAGCGGGCCCACGACCGCCGACGGCGGCACGTCCGCCACCGACGCCCGGCAGGCGTCGACCGGTCCGCGCGACGAGGCCGCTGCCGCAGCCGAGGCCAGGCGGACCGGGAAGAAGGTGCTCGTCGACACGGCGACCACCGAGAACCAGCTCATCTGGGCACTGCCGAACGGCAAGATGCGCACCCAGATCGACGCCCAGCCGCAGCGTGCGAAGAACGCCCAGGGCAAGTGGGCGCCCATCGACACCACGCTGCGCCGGACGAAGGGTGCCGGTTCGCTGAGCATCCGTCCGGTGAACGCGGTCGTGCCGGTGCGTTTCGCCGGCGGTACCCGGTCCGCGGACCGCGCCGACCGTTCGTACGTCCGCGCCCCGCTGGCCGGCGAGACCGTCCTCGCCGAGGTCGACCTGAACGGCCACACCGTCGCGTACACCTGGCCGGGCACCCTGCCCGAGCCGGTGCTCGACGGCCCGCGCGCCCTCTACCCCGAGGTGTTCCCGGGTGTCGACCTGCTGCTGGTCGTGCGCGCCGAGGGCGGCTTCGGCCAGCTCCTCATCGTCAAGGACGAGCAGGCCGCCCGGAACAAGGACCTCGCGACCGTCTCGTACGGGCTGCGCTCGAAGACGGCCGTGTTCCGTCAGGACACGAAGGCCAACCGGATCCAGGTCCTCGGCAAGGACGGCAAGGAGGCCGGCAGCATCCCGACCCCGTTCGCCTGGGACTCGGCCGGCCGCGACCCCGAGCTGCCCCCGGGCACGCCGCAGCGCACCTCCGTGGCCACCACGGCCGACGTGCTGAAGCTGTCGGGCCTGACGGGCATCGAGCCCGGCGCGAAGTCCGCCCAGCTCCCCGTCGTCCTCGACGGTGACGGCACCGGCTCCGCGACGCTGAACCTGGACGTCGCGGCCACGGGCCTGTTCACCGACAAGGACACGCAGTTCCCGGTCTTCATCGACCCGCCGCTCAACAGCGACTGGCTGGCCTGGACCGTGGCGTACAAGAAGTACCCGAACTCCAGCTTCTGGAACGGTACGAACTTCTCCTCCGGCACCTCCGACGCCCGCGTGGGCTACGAGAGCGACACCGGCGGTCTGGCCCGCTCGTTCTGGCGGATGAGGTTCTCCACCAGCTACGAGGGCGCCAAGTTCGACTGGGCCACGTTCAAGATCGTGAACAACCACTCCTGGTCCTGCACCGACCGTCAGATGGAGTTCTGGCTGACGGGCGGCATCTCCTCGGGTACGACGTGGAACGCGCAGCCGAGCTGGTCGAGGGTGCTGCAGAAGAAGTCCTTCGCGCACGGCTGGTCCTCGTCCTGCCCGGACGCGTGGGAGTCGTTCACCGTGACGTCGGCGGCCCAGGAGGCCGCGGACAAGGGCTGGTCGAACATCACCCTCGGCATGCGGGCCACGTCCGAGACCGACACCCAGACCTGGCGCAAGTTCGCCGCGACCGGTGCCCGGATCGAAGGCGAGTTCAACCGCGCGCCGAACCAGCCGACCTCCGGTACCTCCTCCCCGGGTGGCGCCTGTGTGGCCGGTCCGACGAACAGCATGCTGATCGGCCGGACGACCATCACGCTGAAGGCCAAGGGCTCCGACCCGGACGGCGCCGTTCCCAAGCTGCGGTTCCGTTTCTGGAAGTCGACGGACACCACCAAGAAGGAGTACGTCGCCACCGCGGACAGCACCGGATACGGCCAGATGGTCATCGAGGCGACGGACCCGCTGCTGAAGGACATCACCACGAACACCCTCTACAAGTGGGACGTGCGCTCCGAGGACTCCACGTACCCGGCCGCGGGCTCCACCTCGACCTTCTTCCCGAACGGCAGCGAGCCGTGCCAGATCACCGTCGACCCGACCGCCCCGCCGCAGCCGGACATCACCAGCACGGTGTTCACCGAGGCCACTCCGGACGGCAAGACCTGGGCGCGGGTGAACTTCGGCAAGCCCGGTGACTTCACCTTCACCGCCGCCGGTGCGTCGAAGTTCCGGTACGCCTTCGAGGGCCAGGGCTACGTCGACGCGCCGACCCCGGTGAACGGCAAGGTCACCATCACCGGTGTCACCCCGCCGCACGCGGGACCGGTGACGATCAACGTCTACGCCTACGACGCCAACGGCAACCAGAGCATCCGCGGCGACTACGGCTTCTACCTGCCGCCGCGTGACACCGCCGACGGCCCGATGGACACGGGCGGCGACAACATCGCCGACCTGCTCGTCCTCTACGCGGACGGCAGGCTGAAGAACTGTGTCGGCGCCCCCGCCGACCCGGCCGTCCCCGGCACCGGCGGTGAGCTCTACAACTGCCTCGCCGCGTCCTACGTCACCGCCGGCAAGAAGATCGACCCGGCGAACCACTGGATCGACGCCGCCGGCACGCCGTCGCTGATCGCGCACTACAACGACGCCTACCCGGGCGACGGGTCGACCGACCTGTTCGCCGTCACCCCGGACAAGCAGTTCTGGCTCTACCCGGGCGACGGCTACGGCACCTTCAACGTCGACGAGCGCATGAAGATCCGGCTGCCGTCCAACGCCCCGGCGCCGTCCACGTGGACGCAGATGAAGGCGATCGGCGACATCACGGGTGACAAGCACCCGGACATCGCCCTGCGCGCGGGCACCGCGTTCTGGATCCTCTCCGGCTACACCGGCGGCAGCTTCCAGTCCGCCACGCTCATGGAGGGCACCGCCTGGGCCACCACCGCCCGCGACATCGTCAACATCGCGGACATGAACAAGGACAACACGCCCGACCTGCTGTGGCGGAACGTGTCCAACGGCAACATGTACGTCCGCCACGGCAAGCCCGGCCCGGTCGCCGGCAGCGTCGACCTGGAGTCGATCAAGCTCGCGGCCAACTCGGTCAACGGTGACGTGACGTTCGGCACCAACTGGACCCCGACCAACATCACCGCCGCGATCGGCATCCCCGACGTCAACAAGGACGGGGTGCCCGACATCTGGGCCCGCGACGGCGCCACCGGCAACATGAAGCTGTACAACCCGTCCACCACCAACACCAACGCCCCGGTCAAGACGGTCCTGTCCTCCGACTGGAGCACCGTCAAGGCGTTCGGCTGATCCCGGCCGCCCGCTGACGCACACCGAGCCCCCGGCGCCACCCGGCGCCGGGGGCTCACCCCATTTCACGTACGGCCACGAGACCGCGCTCCGGCTACGAGACGGCCCCGCCCTCCGCGATCGCCTCCGCCACCTCCGCCACGCGCTCCTGCTCCTCGACGGCGAACCGCTTCCGGTCCAGCGCCTCCGCGATCTCCTCGTCCTGGGTCATCAGCAGGTCCAGGTTGGAGTCGCCCAGGTCGAAGACGCCCATGTCGAGATAGGCCTTCTGGAGGCGCTCGCCCCACAGGCCGATGTCCTTCACGCACGGCACGATCGGCTGAACAGCAACTTGCGGAAGAGGTGCGGGAACTCGCTCTGCTCGCTGAGCGCCTCCGCCTCCTTCCGCGGGATGCCGAAGTTCTCCAGGACCTCGACCCCGCGCAGCCGGTCGCGCATGAGATAGCAGCCCTCGATGACGAACTCCTCGCGCTCGCGCAGTTCGGCGTCGGTGAGCTGCTTGTAGTAGTCCCGCAGCGCCATCCGGCCGAAGGCGACGTGCCGGGCCTCGTCCTGCATCACGTACGCGAGGATCTGCTGGGGCAGCGGCTTGTTCGTGGTGTCCCGGATCATGCCGAAGGCGGCGAGCGCGAGGCCCTCGATGAGCACCTGCATGCCGAGGTAGGGCATGTCCCAGCGGGAGTCGCGCAGGGTGTCGCCGAGCAGGCTCTGGAGGTTGTCGTTGATCGGGTGGAGCATCCCGATCTTCTCGTGCAGGAAGCGCCCGTAGATCTCGGCGTGCCGGGCCTCGTCCATGACCTGGGTGGCCGAGTAGAACTCGGCGTCCATGTCGGGCACCGACTCGACGATCCGGGCGGCGCAGATCATGGCGCCCTGCTCGCAGTGCAGGAACTGGCTGAACTGCCAGGAGGCGTAGTGGCGGCGCAGCTCGCCCCGGTCCTTGCCGGTGAGCTTGGCCCAGTGCTTCGTGCCGTACAGGCTCATCGCCTCGTCGGGGGTGCCGAGCGGGTCGTACGGGTCGACCTCCAGGTCCCAGTCGATCCGCGTGGCGCCGTCCCACTGCTTGTCCTTGCCCTTCTAGTAGAAGGTGGCGTCCTCTCCGAAGTGCGACGTCGCCCGGCGGGCGGCGGGGTGGTCGGCTGAGAAGTCGACGTCGTGCGGTTCCTCGTCGTACGTCACCCGCAGGGCCATGGCCGCCGACCGGGCCTGCTCCGCCGTCTTGGCGACGACCAGTGCGATCGGCCGGCCTGAGTGCGGGATGTCCTCGCTCTGCAGCAGGTGCATGCCGCCGTCGGGGCCGAAGAACGATCCCGCTTCCAGATTGAGCCGGGGCGCGTTGCGGTGGTCGATCACGCCCAGTACGCCGGGCATGGCCGGCACGGCGGAGGTGTCGAGGTCGCGGATGCGTCCGCGGGTCACCGTGGAGGTGACGACCCAGCCGTGCGCCAGTTCGCTCATCGGCTCGTCCGCGGCGTAGCGTCGAGATCAATCTGGGTCACCGACATCGGACACCTCCAGCATCCACGTGCACAGGACAGCGACACTCTGCTCGACGTCCTGCGCAAGGTCTGGGACCCGCAGGCTGAACCGGGTTTTTGATCACTGGTCGCCGATGGGGTTGCGGCCGTGGGCCGCAGCGCGGAAACGGCGGATCTCTTCCTTCTCCTCGTCGGTGACCGGGTCCGTTCGTCGCTGACCGGGTCCATGTTCTGGTTGGGCCATGGGTCACCTCCCTGCGCGAGTACGAAGCCCGGCCGTCGTGGTGGCGTTGCGGCCGGGCCAGTCAGCGGCAGTCGGTCAGTCCTCACTCGCTGTCAGCTTCTCCAGCGCGGCGACCAGCTCGGTGCGCCGCTGGTCGGACGTGTTCTTCTGCTCCTGCGACGTCCAGGCGAGCGCGAACCGGTCGACCTGCCGCCAGTCGCTGCCGACCTTCTTCATTTCCTTGACCCAGTTCGCGGCGACTGCCGGCGTCTCGTACTCGTAGATCGAGACGGTGTAGGTGGCAATGAGCTGGACGCAGTCGTTCTTGTGCGGCTCTTTGCCGGCAGCCTCGTTGGAGCACAACTTGGTGTTGTCGGTCTGGTCGCCGAGGTCGACGACGCCGGTTGCGTCGGCAAGTTCGGCCGCGACTTCTTCGGCGGTGAGGTGGTCGGGCTCGTCGTTGCTGGAGCAGGCGGTAAGCGCGAGCGCGGTGATCGCTATGGCAGTGACGGTGTGGCGGTGGCGCATGTTCTCCCCAGGAACGCGGTGGTTGCGGAGGAATCATGCCGTACCCGGGACGGGATTCGTTTCCGGGCATGCCTCATCCGGTACTGCCGCGCCCATGTCCGCGACGCGGCGCACACAGCCCGGGGCTGACCTTACGCCCGCCGTACCCCTGTATCCCGTACCCATACCCCGTGCATTCGGCCCTGGGTCGAGAGCAACCGAGTTTGGACCCGTGAGAACGGCGAGCCCCTGCACCCCGACTGGATCAGCCGACGGTTCAACCGGCTCGTGGAGCTGTCCGGGCTTCCACCGATCCGCCTGCACGACACGCGGCACCTGTCCGCCACGCCGGCGCTCCTCGGCAAGGCCGACATCAAGGTGGTCCAGGAGCGGCTCGGGCACAGCTCCCGCCAGATCACCTCGGACACGTACACGAGCTTCCTGCCTCAACTCATGACCGCCGAGGCAGAGTCGACGAGCGCGGTCGTGCCCCGGTCCCCGCAGAAGAAGGAGACGCCTCCGAGGGAGGCACGCCGCAAGCCTGAGCCCGAGGCAGAAGAGGGCTCCGGCGAGAGGCCCGAGGCCGATGAGGATGGACCGAACGAGGGGTTGCGTCCCGCCGCGTGACCAGCGTCCTCAACTTGTCCTCATGATCATGAAACTGTGATCAAGTAGGGCCGCCAAGATCCTGCCGTACTCACCCCTGACCGGCTAAGTGCCTGGTCAGAAGGTTTCTTCCCGCGTAGCGAGTGGTGGGGCGGGTGGGACTCGAACCCACGGCCGACGGATTATGAGTCCTTTGAGGATCTTGGCGGTCCTTGTCGATCCATGCTCATCTTGGCCGTTTTCCCAGTTCCGATCCTTGTGTCCAACCTGCGTCCAGAACGCGCCCTGGACGGACGCGCACACCCGGTTCAAGGATCCTCTCCCCAGCTGATGAGAGGGTCTCGAATCCTTCTAGTGCGGGTTGTTCGGAGGCTGCCCCAGCACCGCCTGTCCGGATGGGCGTTGGGTCAGCAGCGGCAGGTGCTGGATCCATGAACGGCCCGGCCGGGGTGGAGTGTGGAGGTTCACACCCCGGCCCGGGTCTCATCGGATGTGCTTCGCCGGCTTGGTGGCGGCGTTGAGCAGGTACTCCAGGGGGCCGCGGCGGAAGAAGCGGGACCAGATCGCGGCGAACAGGATGGCTCCGAGGACGTACATGATCAGGGGCAGCCAGGACTGCTGGGTGCCGGTTCCGGCGGGCGTGGACAGCAAGGACTGTGCGACGAAGTGGCCGACGTAGGCGGTCAGGGACATGGTGCCCACGGCAATGACCGGCTTGGCCAGGCGGCGCAGTCGCGGCAGACGGTCCATCGCCACCGTCGCGCCCACGATCACGAGGATCGCGATTCCGACGCTGCCGATGATGTCGAACGTGGTGCCGCTGTGCGGCCCGGCCTTCAGGAGAAACGACGCGGGCATGTCGGGGAACGACCCTGCATCAGCGGGCATCGACCCGCTGCCGGTGGGCATCGACCCGCTGCCGGTGGGCATCGACCCGGAGCCGCCGGACGACGGCCCGTCTTCCGCGAGGCTCCGCAACGCGCCCTTGCCGGCGAGCAGCAGGGACATGCCGTAGGCGGCCGCGGTGAGGGTGGCGCCGAGCGCGGCCAGGCGCTTCAGGATGGTGCCGCAGGAGAGGTCGAGGCGGCCCAGCGCCATGCCCGCGATGACGAACGACATCCAGGTGAGCGCCGGGTAGAAGCCGGTGAGCAGCAGATCGAGGGCGCCGACCTCGCTGAGGTGACGGAGCGGGTCGTAGGTGTTGATGCTCTGCTGGACCGACGGGGTCAGCAGCGAGGTGAGGACGAACGCCAGCTGCGGTGTGACGAGGGCGAACGCGGCCGCGATGATCGCGAGGGTCCTGGCGCTCAGTTGCACCAGGGGCAGGGCGAGGAGGAAGTAGACGCCGTAGAAGCCGAGGATGATCACGCCCCCGTACTCCATCGCCATCACGGTGCCCAGCGCCAGCAGGATCACGGCGCGGATCGCGATGCGGGCCCTCGCCTGCCGGCCCGCCTGGCCGGTCTTGGGCTCGCGGCGGCCGGCGAGCAGCATCAGGGAGAACCCGGCGAGGGTGGCGAACAGGACCGACGAGTGACCGTCCGATATGTATCGGATCCAGCTGCCGACGCCAGTCGTGGCGGACAGCGGGGGGCCGATGTGCACGACGTACATGCCGAACACCGCCAGCGCGCGGGCCAGGTCCACCCCGACGAGGCGTCCCATCGAGGGACCGGGCGAGGCCGGGGACTCGGGGGAGGTCCGGGGCGGCGGAGGCGAGTTCTCCTGCGGAGCTGATGTCTCCTGCGGCGGCTGTGTCTGTGTCATACGGAGAACCTCGCGTGGACGTCCGGGGGCGGACCATCCGGCAGTCTTCGGGCTCTCCCCCGCCGATCGGCGGGTACCGCCCTGCCGACAGGCGGAGTCTCGTCCTGACCGGTCGGTCCGGTGCGACCGGACGGGCGGTGTTGTTCGGCCACTTGGCGGGGGTGGACCCGACGGTTGCCGGATGGGCGCGTGGCGGCCGGGCTTGAAGACTGCAGGCATGACAGACCGCGCCGACACAAGGAGCGCGAGGACTGCCCCGGCACTTCGGCCCGCGTACCGGGTTGTGACGCCGCGACACCGCAGAAGAAAGGAACTTCGTGAACACCGCATCCGCTCCGACGACGGATGAGCCGTCCCTGTCCGCCCGGGAGACGATCAAGGCACTGGGCGCGTATGTGCGGCCGCACCGGTGGGCGGTCGCCCTCGGTCTGTTGTGCGCCCTGGTCGGGGCCGCCGGGGGGCTGCTGCAGCCGCTGGCCACGAAGGCGCTGGTGGACCGGCTGGCCTCCGGTGAGACCATCGCCGGGATCCTGATCGCGCTCACCGTCCTGGTGGTGCTGGGCACGGCGGTCGAGGCGTTCGGCGCGTACGTGCTGGAGCGGACGGCGGAGTCGGTGGTCCTGGCCGCTCGGCGCACCCTTGTGGGGCGGCTGTTGCGGTTGCGGATCTCGGAGTGGGAGCGGATCCCGCCGGGTGATCTGATGTCCCGGGTCACTTCGGACACCACGCTGCTGCGGGCGGTCAGCACGCAGGCGGTCGTCTCCGCGGCCTCTGGAGTGGTGGCCTTCGTGGCCGCGATCGTGATGATGGCGTTCCTGGACGTCGTGCTGCTGGGTGTGACGCTCGGTGTGGTCGTGCTGGTCGGCGGGGCCGTCGCGCTGGTGATGCCGAGGATCGCGCGGGCCACCGAGCGGGCGCAGGAGGCGGTCGGGGAGATCTCCGTCGCGCTGGAGCGGTCTCTCGGAGCCTTTCGCACGGTGAAGGCGTCCGGTGCCGAGGAGCGGGAGACCGCTCGGGTGGTGGCGGCGGCGCGGCGGGCCTGGCGGCACGGTGTGAAGAGCGCGAAGTGGGAGGCCGTGGCGGGCTCGGCCGACGAACTCGCCGTACAGCTGGCCTTCCTCGCGGTGCTCGCGGTCGGCGGGGCGCGGGTGGCGTCCGGGGAGATCCCCGTGTCCACCCTCATCGCCTTCCTGCTGTACCTCTTCTATCTGATCGAGCCGGTGTCCAAGCTGGTCGACGCCGTGACCTCCTATCAGGAGGGGGCGGCCGCGGCCTCCCGCATCGCGGCCGTGGAACGCCTCTCGACGGAATCGCCCGCTCGGCAGGCGGACGCCCTGCCCCGGCAGGGGACAGCCGCGCCGGGTCCGGCGTCGGTCCGTTTCGAGGACGTGTCCTTCCGCTACCGTCCGGGCCTGCCGTACGTCCATCAGCGGGTGCGTTTCGAGGTACCGGGTGCCGGGATGACGGCCTTCGTGGGCCCCTCGGGTGCGGGCAAGTCGACGATCTTCGCGCTCATCGAGCGGTTCCACGAGGCCACCGGTGGCCGGGTCCTGGTCGATGGCAAGGACGTACGGCACTGGCCGCTGTCCCAACTGCGGTCCGCCATCGGATACGTCGAGCAGGACGCCCCGGTGCTGGCCGGCACGCTCCGCGAGAACCTCGTCTTTGCCGCGCCCAATGCGACGGACGACGCCCTCCGCGATGTCCTGGCCCGCACGAAGCTCGACACCCTCGTCGAGCGTCTGCCCCACGGCCTGGACACCCCGGTCGGCCACCGCGGCTCGAAGCTGTCGGGCGGTGAGCGGCAGCGCATCGCCATCGCCCGCGCCGTACTGCGCAAGCCCCGCCTGCTGCTGTTGGACGAGGCGACCTCGCAACTCGACGCCGTCAACGAGCTCGCGCTGCGGGACGTCATCGCGGACGTGGCCCGGGAGACCACTGTGCTGGTGGTGGCCCACCGCCTGTCGACGGTGACAGGCGCCGACCGGATCGTCGTCATGGACGCCGGCCGGGTCCGGGCCGTGGGCACCCATGAGGAACTGGTGGACCAGGACCGGCTGTACGCGCGGCTGGCGGCCACCCAGCTCCTGGCCCCCGCGCGATGACCCACCACACGCAAGGTTGTCCGGTCGTCCACTGTCCCAGTCCCGGCCGGACAACCCCACGCACCGACACCCACGGAAACCAAGACCGCGAAAGGCCGCCTATGCGCACCGAGTCCGCCATCCGTTGCAGACGTGGGCTATGGGACTGGCTGGCCCAGCCGACTGCGCTGTTCGGCGGCGTGTACGGGCTCCTGGTGTCGAGTTCGGCCGTTGCCGCGCTCACGCAGTTCGGCGAGGTGACTCGGGCGGCGCGCATGGACGACGCCGTGTGGGTCCTGTTCACCGCCCTTGCCTCGGCCCTGGCTCATGGATACGCCCACCAGATCGCTCACCGCGATGCTCAGGGCCATCCCGGCATACGGGGAGTGGTGCGCGCAGTCCTCGCCGAATGGCCGCTGGTAGTGGCGGCGTTGCCCACCACACTGCTGCTGTGGGGGGCGGGCCTTGGCTGGTGGCACTCCACAGGCATCGAGTACGTCGCCTTCGGAATCAACACCGTCCTGCTCCTGGGCTGGGGCCTGCTCGCCTCCCGGGCCGCAGGCCGTACGTGGGGACGAGCCGTCAGGATCGGCGGTACTGACGCGCTCTTGGGAGTGGCCGTCGCCTTGGTCAGCACCCTGCTGAAGTGAGGCGGCGATCAGGGCTGTCAGCCTGGTTCCGGGACCCTCAACGGGCTGACGCGGCACCGGACACGGTCAGGATGGGGAGCTGGACAAGAGGCAAGCCGGCGGAGCACGGTCCAGGGGCGTCGGCGTGCGCTGCCGGTTGAGGCTCACGTGTGAGCCGCAAGCCGCAAGCCGACAGAACAGCATGTCAGTCCGCGCTCAGGGGAACCCTCAGCCGCACCCGGTAGCCGCCCTGAGCAGTCGGGCCCGCGTCCAGGGTGCCGTGCAGGATCTCGGCCCGTTCCCGCAGGCCGACCAAGCCCTGCTGCGAACCGGGCAAGGAGAGGGAGGGGCGCGTGGGAGGGGTGTTGGTGACGGTCACTCCGATACCGTCCCCGTCCTGCCACAGCTCGACGCGAGCGTTGGCGCCGGGGGCGTGCTTGCGGACGTTGGTCAGCGCCTCCTGAACCGTGCGGTAAAGGGCGCGTTGGGCGGGTGTGCCCACGGTGGGCGGCAGCTCACCCGTCAGCTCCGTGTGAGTGCCGCTGGATTCGACCAGTTTGCGCAGGTCGGCCAAGGTGGGCTGCGGCGTCAGCTCGGTGGATTTGCCGCCGGAGGCACGCAACAGCGTGACCATGGTGCGCAGCTCGTCGAGGGTGGTGACGCTCAGCGAACGGATCGTGCGGGCGGCCTCCTTGGCGTCCGCGTCCTTGGCGGCGACCTGCAACGCCCCGGCCCGTACGGCGATCAGGCTGACCTGGTGGGAGACCACGTCGTGCATCTCGCGGGCCAGCTGGGCGCGTTCACGGGCGAGCACGGCCTGGGCGTGCAGGGTCCGCTCGTGCTCCCTGGCCTCCTCGACCTCGGCCAGCCGCCGCGCCAGGTCCCGTCGTGCCTGGAGAAGCTGGCCGAACAGGACCGGGGCGACGCTGGTTGCCAGGCCGTACACGAAGAAGACCAGGGTCATGGTCCGGTCCGCCGCGGCCAGGGGCCACGGAGTACTGCTCGCGACGGCGGCCAGGACGACGCACACCGCGAGGAGACGGCGGTTGCGGGAGCGTTCGGCCAGCGTGAACAGCGCCGCGAGCACAGCGACGGCGACATCCTGCATCAGCGCGATGGGCAGGGTGAGCAGGAAGACGCCGAGCGGGAACCTGCGCCGGAACGCCAACGCGGCGCAGCCGACCGCGGCCAGCGTGACCTCGGGACGCGTGTGCTCCCACATGTCCACCACCAGCACATCCACGGCCGCCACCGCCACCAGGACGATGTCGACGACCGGCGCGGGAACCCGCTGCCACACGGCACGTGCACGGCTCATCGGCCGGCCTCCGACCGCGGGCGCTCGTCGAGCAGCCCGGCCCGCTGCGCCAGCAGCGCGGCCTGCACCCGGCTCGTCACCCGCAGCTTCGTGAGGATCGCGCTGACGTGGTCCTTCACCGTGCCCGCCCCCAGGTGGATACGCGCCCCGATATCGGCGTTCGACAGCCCCTCCGCCACCAGGACGAGGACGTCGCGCTCCCGCGCGGTGAGCAGCCGGACCCGCGCGGCCTCCTCGTCGACGGCCGCCTCGGTGCCGGGGTGGCTGTGCACCAGCGTCCGCGACGCCTTGGGCGACAGCACCACACCGCCCGCGACCAGGGTCCGCACCAGGTGGGCAAGCTGCTCCGGCTCCGTGTCCTTGAGCAGGAAGCCGGCCGCGCCGGAGTTCAGCGCGGTCAGGATGTACTCGTCGGCGTCGAACGTGGTCAGCATCGCCACCACCGGCGGATCCGGCATCATCCGCAGCTCGCGCAGGACGGTGAGCCCGTCGACGTCCGGCATCCGGATGTCCAGCAGCACCACGTCCGGCCGCTCCCGCCGGACGGCCTCCACCGCGTGGCCGCCGCTCGCGGTCGCGACGACCTCGATGTCCTCGGACGCGCCCAGAATGAGTTCGAAGCCCGAGCGGACCAGTGCCTCGTCGTCGACCACCACTACCCGGATCACGCGCTCCGCCTCACCTTCGTTCATGCCGTCCGGCCCATGTCGACTCGACCCTAAAGCCACGTAGAGCTCTTGCGGCCCGGCGAGCGGCAGCTCCAGCCACACGGCGGGGTAGCACCCACCACTCGGCAGGGACACGGCAGCCTTCTGCCGGATAGTCCATGATCGGCCCGGGTCTCCAGCCTGAGGGTCATGACCCATCACCCGGACTCCCCGCCGCTTACGGCCGACGCGCCGTCCCCCGAACGCGAGCGCAGCGAGCCCTCGACCGGCGCGCCCGGCGTGGGCCGGCTGATAGGGCTGGACCTGGCCCGCGGCCTGGCCGTCTTCGGCATGTACGCGGTCCACGTAGGCCCCGCCCCCAGCCAGGGCGGGGTCATCGGCTTCCTGATGGAACTGGCGCAAGGCCGCTCATCCGCCCTGTTCGCCGTCCTGGCCGGCTTCGCGGTCGCCCTCATCACCGGCCGCCGCACACCGAAGACCGGCCTGGCCGGCCGGCAGGCCGTCGCCAAGGTGATCATCAGGGCCGTGATCCTGCTGGCCCTTGGCACCGCCCTGACCCTGACGGGCACCCCGGTCGTGCCGATCCTCGCTTTCTACGGACTGTTCTTCCTGCTCGTGCTGCCGCTGTACCGGCTGGGCGCCAAGCCACTGGCGTTGATCGCCGCAGGATGGGCCCTGGTAGGTCCGCAGCTGCTGTACGCGCTGAAGCCGGTGGTCGGCGGCCGCGTGTTCCTCTCCTACGGCCAGGCCGACGGCCCCGTCTCACTGTTCTTCACCGGCGGTTATCCGGCCCTGACCTGGGTCCCGTTCGTGATCGCCGGTATGGCTGTCGCCCGCTGCGACCTGGCTGCCAAGGCTGTCCGGATGCGCCTCGCCCTCACCGGCGTCGCCCTCGCCGTCACCGGCTACGGCGGCTCCTGGCTCGCGGTGCGTCTCGTACCCGGTGCCGCCGAAGCCGTCCGGAAAGCCGAAGAGGGGCCGGGCATGTCGTCCGTGTCGTCCGTGTCGCCCGACAGCATCGGCATCTTCGGCGACACCCCCGCCGGGATGCTGGCCTCAGCCCCGCACAGCGAGGCGACCCTGTCCATCATGGCCGCCACGGGTGTGGCGATCCTGGTGATCACCGCGTGCCTGGCCGCCATGGACGCCTTTCCCAGGCTGCGCCGCCTGGCCAAGCCCGTCATCGCGGTCGGCTCGATGTCACTGACGGCGTACGTCTACCACATCGTCGCCATCTGGCTCCTGGACACCGAGACATCGGCCGTCCCGCCGCTGCACATCCTGCTCGGCCTCATCGCGTCCGTCACCGTCCTCGCCACCCTCTGGTCCCGCTTCGTAAAGCGAGGGCCGCTCGAATGGCTGATGGGCAGGGCGACCGGACTGGCCCGACACATCCGATAAGACACATCGGGGTGTGTCGCTTCCCGCGGATGCCGTTCCTACGCGAGTTCGGACGTCACCCCGCCGCCCGCCTGCGTGATCAATATCGATGAGAAGTGACGCCGCTCGGCCTTCAGGCGGAGCGGAAGAACTGCCGGCTCGTGGTGAGCCTGCCGACCCGCGGCATCGCGGCGACCAGTACTGTTGGCCACCCTCGCCGGATTCTCGCTGGTGCTGATCGCCGGCCGCCTGGAGCCGACGACCGGACTGGCGGGTCGGCAAGGCGAAGGCCAGGATCGTGACCGTCCTCGGGCACCGTGCGGCGGCGGCTGGCTGTGGTCGGTCCCGCGCTGATCGCGTTCGGACAAGGCGTCTCGTGGTTGACGCTCCGGCCGACCGGCGGCGCCAAGGAGATCATGGCCGGGTCGCCTGGCATGAAGGACTTCGACGTCCTCAAGGACCGCAGTGCCATGCAGGATCCCGGCATGAGGGATCCTTCGACCTGCCGATCGGCAGTGGGCTGTCGGACCCCGACGGCTGGGGGCTGCTGGCGGCCGAGCCGCACAGCGGTTCCACGTTCGGCCTCTTCGGCTGCCTGGGTGTCGCGATCACCGTGATCCTGTGCCTGACGGTGGCCGTGGACCGGCTGCCGGTGCTGCGCCGACTGGCAGCGCCAGTCATCGCCGTCGGAACCATGTCCCTATGGCGAACCGCGTCCGCTGAGCCCGGGCGGGCACCCCGGAAAGTCCGTACACCGGAAGTGACTGCTGCTCAAAATCACAACCCTGCCGGTTCGGGTGCCGGGTCCCGTCGGTAAATCCAAGCCCGCCCGCGCCTGCACACCGGATCACGTCACGCCTGAGCAGTGGTTGTCGATGCCTCTCGATGGACGGGATGAGCAGGAGCACCGGCGCGGCTGTATGTGGGGCGGGACCCGCCCAGTCCGGCCCTCCGTACCCAGCGGCCTACCCGGCAGTGCCGCCTACTCGAAGGTTCCTGGGCAGCAACTCACGCGCAGCGGATTCAGTCCGTTCAGGCGCAGTTGCCGATCCGACAGGACAAATTGAACGTTTCCGCAGTTCAGAGACCTGCGAAGGTGGGGCGGGTGGGACTCGAACCCACGGCCGACGGATTATGAGTCCGCTGCTCTAACCGGCTGAGCTACCGCCCCATAGCGGCGTGTCGCGTACATGTGTGCGCGCCGTCTGCCGCAGCATAGCCGCTCATACGATCTCACGCTCCGCCTGGTCCGACGTCGCACGCCCCTGAGGACCCCGCCGCGACCTGCGTGGTTCCCGCCGACATGAAAAAGGACCCCTACGGGGTCCTCGATCACGATGCTCCCCCGACTGGACTCGAACCAGTAACCTGCCGGTTAACAGCCGGCTGCTCTGCCAATTGAGCTACGGAGGACCGAGCTCCCCCGACTGGACTCGAACCAGTAACCTGCCGGTTAACAGCCGGCTGCTCTGCCAATTGAGCTACGGAGGAATGCCTCGTTGCATCGAACGCACCTACCTGGGTATTCGCCAGAGGGCGGGCGCTCGCTGCGACACATACATTAGCGCAAGCAGGGGGGTGCTCCGCCAATCGGTTCCCCCCAGCACCGATGCCGCACCAGAGACCTACACGAGGGAAGGGTGGCCGCCATGCGCTACCGGCTCACGTTCGTCGTCGGACTGGCCCTGGGTTACGTGCTGGGCACACGGGCCGGGCGCGAACGCTACGAGCAGTTGAAGAAGTCCGCGCGGCAGGTCGCGCAGAACCCCGCCGTCCGCAACACCGCGGAGACGGCCGCGCACCAGGGCCGTCAGTTCGCGGGCAGGGCGTACCACGTGGTGAGCGACAAGGTCGGCGACCGGATGCCCGAATCGGTCGCGAGCCGGGTGCGCTCGCTGCGGGAGCGCAGCGCACACGACGGTGGCGAGGACGACTGGGGCACGAGCAACCCGTAGACATCACGTGGAACATCCCGTGCAACATCACGTGGACATGACGTAGGCGGCGGGTGCGGAACGCCACCTCAGGGGTGCGCGGAACTGCGCGACCAGCCATGACGCACCCGCACCCGCACCACCACACCCACCCCTGTGGTCTCCGCGGCCCAACCCCGGCGGAGCGTGCGGCAGAATTTTCGCCATGGGGATAGTCGCCGGGTTGGACAGTTCACCCGATTTCACTCGTATCGTCGTCTGCGACACGGACACGGGAGCCGTGCTCAGGCAGGGATATGCGCCGCATCCGGTGGAAGGTCTGGAGGGCGCGGGGCGGCCCAGCGACGTCGATCCCCAGGCCTGGCTGCTGTCCCTCGGGGAGGCCGCCGGCGGCGGGCTGCTCGAAGGGGTGCAGGCCATCGGTGTGTCCTCGCAGCAGAACGCGGTCGTGCCGCTGGACGCGCAGGGCAACACCGTGCGGCCCGCGATGGTCGGCGGCGACAAGCGGGCGCAAGTCGCGGCGGCCGATCTGATCGACGCGCTCGGGGGGCGCGAGGCCTGGGCGCAGGCCGTGGGATGTGTGCCGCAGGCCGCGCAGCCGGTGACCAAGCTGCGCTGGCTGGCGAAGAACGAGCCGGACGCGGCGCTGCGTACCGCCGTGCTGATGCAGGCCCATGACTGGCTGGTGTGGCAGCTGCTCGGGCGGCCGGTGCGCAGAACCACCGACCGGGGCGGGGCCTCCGGGACCGGGTACTGGTCGGCCGCCACCGGCGGCTACCGGCCCGACCTCGTCGAGCTTGCGCTCGGTCATCAGGCCATGCTGCCCGAGGTGATCGGTCCCTCCGACGCGGCCGGTACGACCCCTGAGGGCCTGCTGATCTCCGCCGGGACCGGTGAGACCATGGCGGCCGCGCTCGGACTGGGCCTCGGAATCGGCGACGCGGTCGTGTCGCTGGGTGCCTCGGGGTCCGTGATGGCCGTGCATCCCGAGGCGCTCGTCGACCAGAGCGGGATGATCACCTCCCTCGCGGACGCGGCGGGCATGCACCTGCCGGTCGTCACCACCCTGAACGCCGTACGGACCCTGCGCGGGGCCGCCGAGCTGCTCGGGGTGCCGGATCTGGAGAGTCTGTCCGAGCTGGCGATGAAGTCGACGCCGGGGTCGCACGGGCTGGTGCTGCTGCCCTATCTGGAGGGCGAGCGGACGCCCAACCTGCCGCACACGGCGGGCACGCTGGCGGGGCTGCGGCGGGAGTCGATGAAGCCGGAGCACTTCGCGCGGGCCTCGTTCGAGGGCATGCTGTGCGGGCTCGCGGACGCGCTCGACGTGCTGCGCGGGCGGGGCGTGGACGTGCGGCGGATCTTTCTGCTCGGGGCGGCGGCCGAGCTGCCGGCCGTGCAGGCCGCCGCGCCCTCGCTCTTCGGGGCGCAGGTCGTCGTACCGCAGCCCGCCGACTACGCGGCGATCGGGGCGGCGCGGCAGGCCGCCTGGGCGCTCGGGGCGTCGCAGGGGACGCTCGATCCGCGGACGCCGCCGGCCTGGCACGGGGCGGCGGCGCAGGTGCTGGAGCCCGGTGACGACCTGGCCGTGGGGCAGGCCGTGCGGCAGCAGTTCGTGTCGGTGCGGGAGCAGACGCATCCGTCGGCGTTCCGTTGAAGACAGGCTCTATAGCACGCCTCTGTCGGGTTAATGAGTTGAGGTAACGCGGGTGGAGTGTTCGACGATAGGGGCCACGGGCAACCAATGCCCCTACCGCCGACTCCGAGAGACGTAGCGTGCTCATACGACTTCTGCGGACCTATCTCAGGCCCTACAAGAAACCCATCACCCTGCTGGTGCTGCTGCAGTTCCTGCAGACCTGCGCCACCCTCTACCTGCCCACGCTGAACGCCGACATCATCGACAACGGTGTCGTCAACGGGGACACCGGATCCATCCTGTCCTACGGCGGCCTGATGATCGGCATCTCACTGGCGCAGGTGGTGTGCAACATCGGCGCTGTGTACTACGGCGCGAGAACGGCGTCGGCGATCGGCCGGGACGTGCGGGCGGCCGTCTTCGACCGGGTGCAGTCCTTCTCCGCGCGCGAGGTCGGTCACTTCGGCGCGCCCTCGTTGATCACGCGGACGACGAACGACGTCCAGCAGATCCAGATGCTGGTCCTGATGACGTTCACGCTGATGGTGTCGGCGCCCATCATGTGCGTGGGCGGTGTCGTGCTGGCGCTCGGTCTGGATGTGCCGCTGTCCGGCGTGCTGGTCGCCGTGGTGCCGGTGCTGGGCATCTGTGTGACGCTGATCGTGCGGGGGCTGCGGCCGCTGTTCCGGTCCATGCAGGAGCGCCTGGACGCGGTGAACCGGGTGCTGCGCGAGCAGATCACCGGCAACCGGGTCATCCGCGCCTTCGTCCGGGACGAGTACGAGGAGCAGCGTTTCCGGAAGGCCAACGCGGACCTCACCGACATCTCGCTGAAGGCCGGCAACCTGCTCGCGCTGATGTTCCCGGTGGTCATGACCACGGTGAACCTGTCGTCGATCGCGGTGGTGTGGTTCGGCGCCCGTCGGATCGACAGCGGTGGCATGGAGATCGGTGATCTGACCGCTTTCCTCGCCTACCTCATGCAGATCGTCATGTCCGTGATGATGGCCACCTTCATGTTCATGATGGTGCCGCGCGCGGAGGTGTGCGCCGAGCGCATCCAGGAGGTCCTGGAGACGGAGTCGAGCGTGGTGCCGCCGGTGGCGCCCGTACGGGAGCTGCGCCGGCACGGGCAGTTGGAGATCCGCGGGGCCGGCTTCCGCTATCCGGGTGCCGAGGAGCCGGTGCTGAAGGCCATCGACCTGGTGGCGCGGCCCGGTGAGACCACCGCCGTCATCGGCTCGACCGGCAGCGGCAAGTCCACGCTGCTCGGGCTGGTCCCCCGGCTGTTCGACGCCACTGACGGCGAGGTGCTCGTCGACGGGGTGCCGGTGGCCGACCTCGACCCGCAGCTGCTGGCCCGGACCGTCGGGCTCGTGCCGCAGAAGCCGTATCTCTTCGCGGGAACGGTCGCCACCAACCTGCGCTACGGCAATCCCGACGCCACCGACGAGGAGCTGTGGCACGCGCTGGAGGTGGCGCAGGCCAAGGAGTTCGTGCAGAAGCTCGAGAACGGGCTGGACTCGCCCATCGCGCAGGGCGGGACCAACGTCTCCGGCGGTCAGCGGCAGCGGCTCGCCATCGCCCGCACGCTCGTGCAGCGGCCGGAGATCTACCTCTTCGACGACTCCTTCTCCGCCCTCGACTACGCCACGGACGCGGCGCTGCGCGCGGCGCTCGGGCGGGAGACCGCCGAGGCGACCGTCGTCATCGTCGCCCAGCGCGTCGCCACCATCCGGGACGCCGACCGGATCGTCGTCCTCGACGAGGGCCGGGTCGTCGGCACGGGCACACACCGGGAGCTGATGGCGGACAACGAGACCTACCGGGAGATCGTGCTCTCCCAGCTGACGGAAGCGGAGGCTGCCTGATGGCCGGGCCCATGGGGCGGATGATGGCCGGCGGCGGCCCCGAGAACCGCTCGCTGGACTTCAAGGTGTCCGGGCGGCGGCTGCTCGCCCAGTTCAAACCGGAGCGGATCACCCTCTGCGCGATGCTGTTCTGCGTGGTCGTGAGCGTCGGCCTCAACGTGGTGGGGCCGAAGATCCTCGGCGAGGCCACCGACCTGGTCTTCGCCGGCATCATCGGGCGGGAGATGCCGGAGGGGGCGAGCAAGGAGCAGGTCCTCGACTCCATGCGTGAGCGCGGCGACGGCGAGATCGCCGACATGCTCCGCAGTACGGACTTCACGCCGGGCAAGGGCATCGACTTCGGCTCGGTCGGGAGCGTCCTGCTGTTCGCGCTCGTGGTGTTCCTCGTCGCCGGTCTGCTGATGGCGGTGGCGACCCGGCTGGTCAACACGTCTGTCAACCGCACCATGTACCGGATGCGCGAGGACGTGCAGACGAAGCTGTCGCGGCTGCCGCTGTCGTACTTCGACAAGCGGCAACGCGGTGAGGTGCTGTCGCGGGCGACGAACGACATCGACAACATCGGGCAGACGCTCCAGCAGTCGATGGGGCAGCTCATCAACTCGCTGCTGACCATCATCGGCGTGCTGGCGATGATGTTCTGGGTGTCGTGGATCCTCGCCCTGGTCGCACTGGTCACCGTGCCGCTGTCGGCGGTCGTGGCGACCCGGGTCGGCAAGCGGTCGCAGCCGCACTTCGTGCAGCAGTGGCGCTCCACCGGCAAGCTGAACGCGCACATCGAGGAGATGTACACCGGCCACACGCTGGTGAAGGTGTTCGGCCGGCAGGAGGAGTCGGCGCAGCAGTTCGCCGAGCAGAACGAGGCGCTGTACGAGGCCGGGTTCAAGGCGCAGTTCAACAGTGGGGTCATGCAGCCGCTGATGATGTTCGTGTCGAACATCAACTACGTGCTGGTGGCCGTCGTCGGCGGTCTGCGGGTGGCGTCCGGCTCGCTGTCGATCGGTGACGTGCAGGCCTTCATCCAGTACTCGCGCCAGTTCTCCATGCCGCTGACGCAGGTCGCCTCCATGGCGAACCTCGTGCAGTCGGGCGTCGCCTCCGCCGAGCGGATCTTCGAGCTGCTCGACGCGGAGGAGCAGCGACCCGACCCGGTGGCGGGCGTACGGCCCGAGGAACTGCGCGGGCGGGTCGCGCTGGAGCACGTCTCCTTCCGCTACGACCCCGAGAAGCCGCTGATCGAGGACCTCTCGCTGGTCGTCGAACCCGGCCACACGGTCGCGATCGTCGGGCCCACGGGCGCGGGCAAGACCACACTGGTCAACCTGCTCATGCGGTTCTACGACGTCTCCGGCGGGCGCATCACCCTCGACGGCGTCGACATCGCCAATATGTCCCGCGACGAGCTGCGCGCCGGGATCGGCATGGTGCTCCAGGACACCTGGCTGTTCGGCGGCACCATCGCGGAGAACATCGCGTACGGGGCGTCCAGGCAGGTCACCCGGGGTGAGATCGAGGAGGCGGCGCGCGCGGCGCACGCGGACCGGTTCATCCGGACGCTGCCCGACGGCTACGACACCGTGCTCGACGACGAGGGCAGCGGGGTCAGCGCCGGTGAGAAGCAGCTGATCACCATCGCGCGGGCGTTCCTGTCCGACCCGGTGATCCTCGTCCTCGACGAGGCGACCAGCTCCGTCGACACCCGGACCGAGGTGCTGATCCAGAAGGCGATGGCGAAGCTGGCGCACGGGCGGACGTCGTTCGTCATCGCGCACCGGCTGTCGACGATCCGGGACGCCGACACGATCCTCGTGATGGAGAACGGGTCGATCGTGGAACAGGGCGCGCACAGCGATCTGCTGGCGGCCGACGGGGCGTACGCGCGTCTGTACAAGGCGCAGTTCGCGGAGGCGGTCGCGGAGGTCGACTAGGCATGCGGTGGGGCCGCCCGGGGGGCGGCCCCACCTCAGTCCAGGTAGCCCCTGAGCTGGTCCGCGAAGGCGTGGTCCCTCAGTTTGTTCAGGGTCTTGGACTCGATCTGCCGTATCCGTTCCCGGGTGACGCCGAAGATACGGCCGATCTCCTCCAGGGTGCGGGGGCGGCCGTCGGCGAGGCCGTAGCGGAGTTGGACGACCTTGCGCTCGCGTTCGCCGAGGGTCGACAGGACGGCCTCCAGGTGCTCCCTGAGCAGGAGGAACGCCGCCGACTCGACCGGGCTGGCCGCGTCGCCGTCCTCGATGAGGTCGCCGAGGGCCACGTCGTCCTCCTCGCCCACCGGGGCGTGGAGGGAGACCGGTTCCTGGGCCAGGCGGAGGACCTCGCCGACGCGTTCCGGGGGCAGGTCCAGCTGGGCGGCGACCTCGTCGGCGGTCGGTTCACAGCCGCGTTCCTGGAGCATGCGGCGCTGGACGCGGACGACCCGGTTGATCAGCTCGACCACATGGACGGGGACGCGGATGGTGCGGGCCTGGTCGGCGAGGGCCCGGGACATGGCCTGCCGGATCCACCAGGTCGCGTACGTGGAGAACTTGTAGCCGCGGGCGTAGTCGAACTTCTCGACCGCCCTGATCAGGCCCAGGTTGCCCTCCTGGACGAGGTCGAGCATGGTGAGCCCGCGGCCCACGTACCGCTTGGCCACCGACACCACGAGCCGCAGGTTGGCCTCGATGAGGCGGCGCTTGGCCATGCGGCCCATGACGACCAGACGGTCGAGGTCGAGGGCCAGTTCGCTGTCGAGGTCGGGGGTGTTGCCCAGCTTCTCCTCGGCGAAGAGGCCGGCCTCGACGCGGCGGGCCAGTTCGACCTCCTCGGCCGCGGTGAGCAGCGGGATCCGGCCGATCTCGCGCAGATACTGGCGGAACAGGTCCGAAGAGGGGCCGGCCGTCTCGGTGGCGCGAGGGGCGGGCGCGTCGACGGGCTCGACGGCCTCGGGGGCCTCCTCCAGCGCCTCGGCGGGCGGGCCCTCCGGCTCTGCGCCGGGCGCCGCCTCCGCCTCGGTCGACGTCTCGGTCTCCGTCTCGGGGTGGTGCACGGCACGGTTCTGCGGCGGGACCGCGACCAAGACGTCCGTGTCGGCGTCCGGTTCCGTGCCGTCGGTACGTGTGTCGGTCTGGGTGAGGGTCTGGGTCTGCACGGGGGCGACCTCCAGGATGATCGCTGCTGAGGTGTGCGGCAGCGCTGCTTCGGGAGCGGAGTCGGCGGCCTCGCCGCTGTCCGTCCCGTACGCGATGAGCGGAACCGCGGGGGTGTGGGACCCGCTGGGGACGGATCGGCCGCGCTCCGAGGACTCAGGCACCGGAACCCAGTGTGGAGTACGACACACGGCCGCCACGAGGGGCGTGCGATGACTTTTTGCGTCCGGTCCGTGACCGCGAGGTGACCGTGCTGGTCACGTCGGGCCCCAGCAGTCTCAGAGAGCTGCGGCTCCGTGCTCCCGCAGCGCCTGGTCGTACTGCTGGAGGACCCACAGTTCGTTCTGCACGGCGGCCAGTTGGGCCGGGTCGCCGCCCGCGGCCAGGCGGGCCAGCTGGGACTGGACGTCGCGGACCCGGCGTTCGACGGCGCGGCGGCGGACGGTGACCAGTTGGGCACCGGCGTACACCTCGTCCACCGTCTTCCGCATGATCGCCTCGACCGCCAGCTCCGTGACCATCGCGCGGACGGTGTCGTCGGGGGCGGCCTCGCGGACGCGGACGAGGTAGTCCTGCGGGTCCTGTGTGCCGTACTCGGCGCCGCCCGCGTCCAGGATCGCCTGGCGTACGGCGGCGTAGGGGACGGCGGTGAACTCGTCGACGCCGTACGCGTCGAAGGCCGGGGAGACCAACTCGGGGCGCTGGAGGGCGAGTTTGAGGAGCTCGCGTTCGGTGGCGTAGACGGGGTTGCGCAGGGTGAGGGCGGGGCCGGCGGTGGTGGGGCGGGGGGCCGCCTCGTACGGTTGTGCGTGGCCGGCGCGGGCCGGGGCGGGGGCCTTGCCGCCGCGTTCACGGGCCCAACGGGCCAGCTGGGCCACCCGCTTGACGACGAACTGGGTGTCGAGGATGCCGAGCATGCCGGCGAGCTGGACGGCGACCTCGTGCTGGGCGCCGCTGTTCTTGATGCGGGCGACGACGGGGGCGGCCTCGTCCAGGGCGGCGGCACGCCCTGCCGGGGTGTCGAGGTCGTAGCGGCGGACGATCTGGCGGAGCGCGAACTCGAAGAGCGGGGTGCGGGGTTCGACCAGGTCGGTGACGGCGTCGTCGCCCTTGGTCAGGCGCAGGTCGCAGGGGTCCATGCCGTCGGGCGCGATCGCGATGTACGTCTCGGCGGCGAACTTCTGGTCGTCCTCGAAGGCGCGCAGGGCCGCCTTCTGGCCGGCCGCGTCTCCGTCGAAGGTGAAGATGACGCGCGCGCTGCCGTTGTCCATGAGCAGCCGGCGGAGGATCTTGATGTGGTCGCCGCCGAAGGCCGTGCCGCAGGTGGCGATGGCGGTGGTGACCCCGGCGAGATGGCAGGCCATGACGTCGGTGTAGCCCTCGACGACGACCGCGCGGGACGTCTTGGCGATCTCCTTCTTCGCGAGGTCGATGCCGTAGAGGACCTGGGACTTCCGGTAGATCGCCGTGTCGGGGGTGTTGAGGTACTTCGGCCCGTTGTCCGCCTCGTACAGCTTCCGCGCCCCGAAGCCGACGACGTCCCCGCCGATGTCGCGGATGGGCCACATCAGACGGCCGCGGAAGCGGTCGATGGGGCCGCGGCGGCCCTCCTGGGCCAGCCCGGACAGGAGCAGCTCCTTGTCGGTGAAGCCCTTCCCGCGCAGATAGCGGGTGAGGTGGTCCCAGCCCTGGGGGCTGTAGCCGACGCCGAAGTGGACGGCGGCGGCCTGATCGAAGCCGCGCTCGGCGAGGAAGATCCGGCCGGTGTCGGCCTCGGGGCTGACGGCGAGCTGTTCCGCGTACCACTCGGCGGCGATCTTGTGGGCCTCGACCAGGCGGATGCGCTCGCCGCGCTGGTGGGAGGGGTTGTAGCCGCCCTCCTCGTAGCGCAGGGTGATGCCGGCCTGGGCGGCCAGGCGCTCGACCGCCTCGGAGAAGGTGAGGTGGTCGACCTTCATCACGAACGTGATGGTGTCGCCGCCCTCCTGGCAGCCGAAGCAGTGGAAGAGGCCCTTGCTGGGGCTGACCTGGAAGGACGGCGACTTCTCGTCGTGGAAGGGGCAGAGCCCCTTGAGGTTGCCGCCGCCCGCGTTGCGTAGCTGGAGATACTCGGACACCACGGCGTCGATCGGGACCGCGTCCCGTACCGCCTTCACGTCCTCGTCGTTGATCCGTCCTGCCACGAGGAAATTCTACGGGGGCGGACTGACACGCCTGAGCCGTGCCGACCCTCGGCCGGGGGTCCGGGGGTTGCCCCCGGGGATTGCAGCACGGGGGCGGACCGACATCTCCGGGGCGAGAGGTTCTAGGCGACCAGCCCCTCGAGCGGCACATGAGGATCCGCCAGGGCCTCGGTGTCGATGGGCACGCCCGCGCGGACCAGCTGCTGGATCGGCTCTGTGACGTCCCACACGTTCACGTTCATCCCCGCCAGCACCCTCCCCTCCTTCACCCAGAACGCGATGAACTCCCGCTTCCCCGCGTCCCCCCGGATCACCACCTCGTCGTACGAGCCCGGCGGCGCCCACCCGCTGTACTCCATCCCCAGGTCGTACTGGTCGGTGAAGAAGTAGGGCACCCGGTCGTAGGTGACGTCCCGGCCGAGCATCGCGCGGGCGGCGGCGGGCCCGCCGTTCAGGGCGTTGGCCCAGTGTTCGACGCGCAACGTCGTGTCGAACAGCCGGAGCGGGAAGGACGCGACGTCGCCGGCCGCGTAGATGTCGGGGTCGGAGGTGCGCAACCGCTCGTCCACCGCGACACCGCCGCCGTGCGCCCGGTCGGCCAGCCGCAGCCCCGCCGCCTCCGCCAACCCCGTACGCGGGGCCGCCCCGATCGCGGCGAGGACGTCGTGCGCCGGGTGTTCCTCGCCGTCGTCCGTGCGGGCGGCGAGGACCATGCCGTCCTGGCCGACGATCTCGGTGAGCCGGACACCGAAGTGGAAGCGGACGCCGTGCTCGCGGTGCAGCTCGGCGAAGACGTTGCCGAGCTCGGGTCCGAGGACGCCGTGCAGCGGGGTCGGTTCGGGCTCCACGACGGTGACCTCCGCACCGTACTCGCGGGCGGCCGCCGCGACCTCCAGGCCGATCCAGCCGGCGCCGGCGATGACGATGTGGCCGTTGTCACGTCCCAGGGCGGCCAGGACGCCCTTGAGGCGCTCGGCGTGGGCGAGGCGGCGCAGATGGTGGACGCCGGCGAGGCCGGTGCCGGGGATGTCCAGGCGGCGGGGTTCGGCGCCGGTGGCCAGGAGCAGCTTGTCGTAGTGGACGAGCGTGCCGTCGTCGCCGAAGCGGACGGTCTTCGCCGTACGGTCGATGGCGTCGACGGTCTGGCCGAGGTGCAGCTCGATGTCGTTCTGCGCGTACCAGGCGGGCTCGTGCACGAAGACGCTCTCGCGGGTCTCCTTGCCGAGCAGGTAGCCCTTGGACAGCGGCGGGCGTTCGTAGGGGTGGTCGCGTTCGTCGCCGATCAGTATCACGCGGCCGGTGAAGCCCTCCGCCCGCAGCGTCTCGGCCGCCTTGGCGCCGGCCAGGCCTCCTCCGACGATGACGAATGTCTGATCCGCGTCGACCACGTGATGCCTCCTCTTAAGGGTGCCGCCACTTGAGCGTCCCGCACGCAGCGTGAGGGGGGAAGAGGACGTGACCCGATCAGGCCACGCAGCGTCACGTTCAGGCCCGTTTGGACGCACGGGCCCCTTATGTCAACTCTGACCCCTTATGCCACTTCGACCTTCTGTCACCTCACATGTGCCCCGTCAGCCGGGCGTGCAGCGAGCGGGCCGAGGCGTCGGTGAGGGAGGCGATCTGGTCGACGACCACCCGTTTGCGGGCCCGGTCGTCGGCGGCCCGGTCGAACAGCGCGCGGAACTGGGGGTCGAGGCCGTCGGGGGCGCGGGCGGTGAGCGCCTCCGCCAGCTCGGTGATGACGACACGCTGGTCGGCGCGGAGCCGCGCCTGCTCGGCACGCTGCATGACGTACCGGTCGGCGACGGCCTTGAGGACCGCGCACTCCAGACGCGTCTCGTGCGGTACGACGAGTTCGGCGCCGTAGCGGGTGAGGCACCCGCTGCCGTACGCCGCGCGTGTGGCGGCCTCGGCGGCGAGGCAGAAGCGGCCGATGAGCTGGCTCGTGGCGTCCTTCAGGCGGGCCTGGGCGACGGCCGTGCCGTCGTAGCCGTGGGGCCACCACTCCTGGTCCTGGAGGCGGTCGAGGGCGGCGGCGAGTTCGGCCGGGTCGGTGCCGGCGGGGACGTAGCGGCCGACGGCCACGCGGAAGACCTCCTGGCGTTCCGGCTCGGCGTGCAGGCAGTTGGGGTCGATGTGGCCGGCGTGCAGGCCGTCCTCCACGTCGTGCACGGAGTAGGCCACGTCGTCGGACCAGTCCATGACCTGTGCCTCGAAGCACGTGCGGGTGCCGGGGGCCTCCTCGCGGACCCAGTCGAAGACGGGGAGGTCGTCCTCGTAGACGCCGAACTTCTGTGACGCGGGGTCGGTGGGGTGGGCGCCTCGGGGCCAGGGGTACTTGGTGGCGGCGTCGAGGGTGGCGCGGGTGAGGTTGAGGCCCACGCTCACGAGGTCGTCCGACTCCTCGGTTCTGATGAACCGTTTGGGTTCGATGCGGGTGAGGAGCCTGAGGGACTGGGCGTTGCCCTCGAAGCCGCCGCAGTCCTGCGCGAAGGCGTTCAGGGCCTGTTCGCCGTTGTGGCCGAAGGGCGGGTGGCCGAGGTCGTGGGAGAGGCAGGCGGCTTCGACGAGGTCGGGGTCGCAGCCGAGGGCCGCGCCCAGTTCGCGGCCCACCTGGGCGCACTCCAGGGAGTGGGTGAGGCGGGTGCGGGGGGTGGCGTCCCAGGCCTGGTCGCTGGCGCCCGGGGTGACCACCTGCGTCTTGCCGGCGAGTCGTCTGAGCGCGGAGGAGTGGAGGATGCGGGCGCGGTCCCTCTGGAAGGCGGTGCGGCCGGGGCGTTTGTCGGGCTCCGGCGCCCAGCGGGCCACTGACGTGGGGGCGTAGGCGGGGGGTGGGATGTGGTTTGCGTGGGGGTGGGGTGCGGGTGCGGTGCCTTCCATGTCTCGACATTAAGCGGCAGAAGTGACAATGGGGTGCCCACTCATCTGCCGAGTGCTGTGGTTCGCGGGTGCAGGCCGTCTGTGGCTTGTCGCGCAGTTCCCCGCGCCCCTTGGGTAGGCGGCCCAGCCGTTCGTTTCAGGCCGACGCCAGTTCCGGTGCTGTGCTCGCCGGGGCTGCCAGTGCCTGGTCGTAGCGGTGCAGGACCAGGCGGGCCATCGCCTCGTGCGGGCCCAGGGGGGCCGAGGCGATCCAGGGGGCCGCTTCCGCGCACTCCGTCGCGAAGCGGCCCGGGGCCGTGAAGTACGACGCCACGGCGATGCGGTGGCGGCCTCGCGCGGTGAGTGCGCGGATCGCCGTGGGGACCGTCGGGCCGGCCGTCGTCGCGTAGGCGGGGACCACCGGGACGCCCAGGCGCTCGGCGAGGAGCTGGGCGGTGCGGCGGGTGTCCACGGCCGAGTCGGGGTCGCGGGAGCCCGCTGCCGCGAGGACGACCGCGCTCGTCCGGCGTTCGGAGTCCGTCATCCGGGTGCGCCAGCCGGCCTCGACGAGACGGGAGTGCAGGGCCTCCACGAGGAGGGGGTGGGGGCCGAGCGGTGCGGCCACGCGCGTGCGTACCCGGGCGGCCGCGGCCATCTCGGGGATGTCCCGCTTGACGTGGTAGCCGCGGCTGAGCAGGAGGGGGACGAGGACGGCGTCGGCCGTGTCCGTGGCGTCGAGTTCCGCGAGGGTGTCGGTCAGCAGGGGGGCGTTCAGCTCGATGTGCCCGAGGTGCACGGGCAGGCCCGGGCGCAGCTCGCGGACGCGGTCGAGGAGCGCGCTGACGGTGCTCAGGGCGCGCGGGTCACGGCTGCCGTGGGCGACGACGGCCAGCGCGGGCGGGCCGGGGCGCCGGCGGCCGTCGAGCTGGACGAGGCTGAGTTGGCTGGCGAGCTGGGTGCTGATCCGGTTCATGATGTGCGCCGTACTGTCGAGGTGAGCGCCACCGGGCAGCGGGCTGCCGGGGCGGGGGTCGGACTCGTCGTGCAGGGAGGGCGACGCCGTCATGAACCGATCCTGACGGCGCGAGGTTGCACCCCCGTTGCGTGACCGTCACGAGTATTTTCCGGGGCTTCACCGTGCGCGGGCGGGCACTGTGAGGTGCGGTTCGTGGCGGTTGGTCCAGGTGTGACCGGGGTGACCCGCGGGGTGCTGAACCGGATCATCGTAGGTTGCGTCTTCCCAGGCCAGAGGGGATGCCGACCCAGGGGGACACCGTATGAACATCCGTCGACCGCGGCTGCCGCGCACCCGTGCGGGGTGGCGGCGGCTGGTGCAGGGCGTGATGGCCGGGTGTGTGCTCGGGCTGCTGCCGGCGACGTGGCTGTTCGTGTCGACGGCGGACCGGCTGGGCACGACGGACGACGCGCCGCGCACCGAGGTCGCCGTCGTCTTCGGTGCCGGTCTGTGGGCCGGCGAGCCGTCGCCGTATCTCGCGCACCGGCTGGACGCGGCGGCCGAGCTGTACCGGGAGGGACGTGTCAAGGTCGTGCTCGTCACCGGCGACAACAGCCGGGAGGACTACGACGAGCCCGACGCCATGCGGGCCTATCTGACCGAGCACGGGGTGCCCGACGGCCGCATCGTCAGTGACTACGCGGGCTTCGACACCTGGGACTCCTGTGTGCGCGCCAAGAAGATCTTCGGGGTGGACCGGGCCGTCCTCATCAGCCAGGGCTTCCACATCCGGCGGGCGGTCGCCCTGTGCCAGGCGGCGGGGGTGGAGTCGTACGGCGTCGGTGTGGCCGCCGTGCACGACGTGACCTGGTACTACGGCGGCGCCCGGGAGATCTTCGCGGCCGGCAAGGCGGCGCTGGACGCGGTGTTCGAGCCGGACCCGCGGTTCCTCGGGCCCAAGGAGCCGGGCGTGGCACGGGCGTTGGCCACGGCCGAACGGGCGGACGGATGAATGCGGATGAACACCGCGTTCGTCACGGCCGGGGGCGGGAACGGCGGCGGCCGCTCCCGTCCCCGGTTGCCGTGTGCCCGTCTGCGTCCCCGGTTCTCGTGTGACCGTCAGCGTCCCCGGAAGTGCGGGGCGCGTTTCTCCAGGAAGGCGGTCATGCCCTCCTTCTGGTCCTCGGTCGCGAACAGGGCGTGGAACACCCGGCGTTCGTAGCGGATGCCGTCACGCAGGCCGGTCTCCAGGGCGCGGTCGACGCACTCACGGGCCGCCCTGACCGCCGTACGGCCGTACGAGGCGATCGTCGCCGCCGCTTCGAGCGCCGCCGGAAGGACCGCCTCATCGGCGACCACGCGGGAGACCAGGCCGCAGCTCTCGGCCTCCCGTGCGTCCATCGTGCGGCCTGTGAGGACCAGGTCCATCGCCTTCGCCCTGCCGACCAGGCGGGTCAGGCGCTGGGTGCCGCCGATGCCCGGGATGACACCGAGCTTGATCTCCGGCTGGCCGAAGACCGCGGACTCCCCCGCGATCACCAGGTCGCACATCATCGCCAGCTCGCAACCGCCGCCCAGCGCGAGGCCGTTGACGGCGGCGATCTTCGGGGTGCGCAAATCGGCGAAGTCCTCCCAGGCGGCGAAGTAGTCCTCCGCCGCCATCTCCACGGCCGACTTCCCGGCCATCTCCCTGATGTCGGCGCCGGCGGCGAAGGCCCGCTCGGAGCCGGTGACGACCACGCAGCCGACGTCCGGGTCCGCGTCCAACGGGACCAGTACGTCGAGGAGTTCGGCCAGCAGCGCGGAGTTCAGCGCGTTGAGGACATGCGGGCGGTGCAGACGGACGGTCACGACCGCGCCCTCGCGTTCCAGCTTCAGGTGGTTCATCGGTCCCTCCAGGTCCACGAGTCCCTACGAATCCCTACGAGTCCCTACGAATCCCAGATCGCGCCGTACGCCGGAATCCCCCGGCGTTCCAGTCCGTGCACCACCTGCCAGGTCAGCTTCTTGTTGGAGATGCAGATCACCGCCTCCGCCCCGAAGTCGCGGTACGCCGCGTACGCGAGGCGCACCATGTCGGGCTTGCCGTGGCGGGAGGTGTCCCAGACGACGGCGTGCGGCTGGACGGCGAGGATCTCGTCGACGAGGGCGTCGCCGTAGGTGGCGCGGGGGTCGCGGGTCGCCCAGACCAGGCGGGAGGGGACCTCGGCGGCGAGCAGATGGGGCAGGCAGGGGCCGATGCCGCTGCCGGTCGCCACGTACACCACCTTCTTGAACAGGACCTCGATGTTGGCGACTCCGGCGGTGGTGATGCCCTTCACCCACACCCGGGACGGCAGGTCGTCGATGAAGGAGCCCGTCCAGTCGCCGGCCCGCGAGATGGTGAGCCGGAAGCCGGACTCGCCGGGTGCGGGGACGTTGGCGAAGGAGTGCCACTCCTTGAGGGGGCTGCGGCTGATCGCGGTGGAGGAGCCGGCGAAGGGCGTCTCGCCGTAGTCGAAGCGGGCCAGCACGACGTGCGGGGAGGGGCGTTCGACGCGTACGTCGACCTTGCGCAGCCGCAGCCACGGCAGGGCGACGCTGAAGGTGACGCCCGCCAGGACGGTCACCGACGCCGGGCCGGGGGCGGACAGCAGGGTGTGCGTCCAGAACAGGGCGAGGGCGCTCCAGCCGCCGAAGCGGTGGATCTTCTCGAAGTGGTCGTGGTGGCGGGAGCGGAAGGGCGGGAGGGCGGTGGCGACGATGAGGGCGAGGAGGGCGATCAGGGTCCAGCCCACGTAGGTCTCGGGCGCGTGGGAGCCGTCGGTGCTCGTCCTGATCGTCAGTGCCAGGAACCAGCCCGCTCCCGCCAGTGCCCCGCCCATGTGCAGTCCGCCGAAGTGGTAGACCTTGCCGAGCGTCCAGCGCAGCCGCAGCGGCCAGCTCGTGGGGGCCGAGGTCGCCAGCCGGAAGAGGAGGTTGATGACGTACTGCTGGCGGATGACGACGGCGAGCGCGAGGTTGGCGAGGGCCGCGTGGCCGAGGGTGCGGTCGGAGAGGGGCCAGCCGGCCCACGCGAAGGCCGCGTTGGCGAGGAGCACCAGGGCCGCCAGGCGGTTGTGGTGCATCAGGCGGGGGTGCTTGAGCAGGCGCCGTACCGCGGACGTGGGCGGGGGGAGTTCCACGGCCGCCGCGCGGTCGAGGGAGGTGGTCATCGGGCCACCGCCACGCGCTCGTGGGCCAGCCGCAGCAGCGCCCCTTTGTCGATCTTGCCGCGGTCGGTCTCCGGCAGTGATGTCAGGGGCATGACATCCTCGGGCACGCAGTAGTACGGCAGGGCCTCGGCGACCGCGTGCCGGGCCGCGGCGGGGTCGACGTCGGCCGGACAGACGAAGGAGACCAGGCTGCGGTCGTCGCGCTTGAGCGTGACCGCGCGGGCGCAGCCGGGCAGCCGCTCCAGCACGGCGGAGACGGAGTCGAGTTCGACACGGAATCCGCGCACCTTGACCTGGTCGTCGGTGCGGCCGAGGTGCTCCAGGTGTCCGTCGGGGGTCCAGCGGCCGAGGTCGCGGGTGCGGAACATCCGGCGGCCGCCGCCGAGGAACGGGTCGGGGGCGTAGCGCTCGGCGTTGAGCTCGTCGTTGCCGAGGTAGCCGGCCGAGACGCAGTCGCCGCCCGCCCACATCTCGCCGACCTCGCCGATGGGCAGGGGGCGGCGGTCGGCGTCGAGGACGTAGACGGTGTTGTTGGGGGTGGGGCGGCCGATGGTGAGGAGCGGGGCGGACGGGTCGTGGCGGGCCATCGTGTTCACGATGGTCGTCTCCGTCGGGCCGCAGCAGTTGTGGAAGGCGGCCCGGCGGGCCCACGCGTCCGCGAGCGGGCGCGGGCAGGGTTCCCCGGCGACGGCGACCGCGCGCACCCGCGGGCAGGCGGCCGGGTCGATGCCGGACAGGACGGTCGGGGTGGCGATGAGCACGGTGGCCGTGTGGGCGGCGGCGGGGATGTCCCTGCCGCGGATGACCAGGGTGGCGCCGTGGGCGAGGCAGCCGAGGATCTCCCAGGCGGCCATGTCGAAGGCGACGTTGAGGAGCTGGGCCACCCGGTCGCCCGGGCGGATGCCGAGGGCGCCGGGTTCGGTCAGGAGGATGTTGGCGACGTTGCGGTGGGTGACCTTCACCCCGTTGGGGCGGCCGGTGGTGCCCGAGGTGAACAGGACGTAGCAGCCGTCGTCGGGCGCGGGGGCCGGGAGCGGTCCGGCGGGTTCGTACGGCAGCGGCTCGTCGAGGGCGATCACGCGCGGGCCCCTCGGCACGCGGAGCGCGTACTCGGCCTGGGTGAGGACGATGCGGGTGGCGGCGGTGCGGACCACGTGGGTGAGCTGGGCGGCGGGTGCCAGGCCGATGTCCTGGGGGACGTAGGCAGCGCCCGCCTTCAGGATGCCGAGCAAGCCGACCAGCATGGGCAGGGAGCGGCGGACGAAGAGGCCGACGTGGTCGCCGGGGCGGACGCCCTCGCGGGCCAGGCGGGCGGCGAGGGCGTCGGCGTGACGGTTCAGCTCGCCGTAGGTGAGGGTCGCGCCCTGGTGCTCGGCGGCGACGGCGTGCGGGGTGGCCCTGGCGTGCCGTTCGACGGCTCGGTGGATCAGCGGGTCCGGGACGGGAACGGCCGGGCCGCGGCCGTACCGGTGGAAGAGCCGCTGGTCGTGGGGGGTGAGGTGACGCAGAGGCATGGGTGGGGGACCTCCAGGCTGCTTCGAGAGTCGGGTGACATGTCCGGGGACGGCGGCATGCCCGGTGTTCGAACGCCGTGCGGGGCCTAGGGCACGTCCGTCGGGGACACGCCCTTGCGCTGAACGACTGTAGTAGCGCTGCTTCAACTCTCAACGAGGGCGGATCAGCCAAGTAAGGAACGAAATGAGCCACATGTGGCGTCTTTCACAACAACGGCAACGTGCGTAGCGGCCGGCGGCGACACGAGGGAGGGCCTCCCTGTGCCTCACGCCGGGTGGGCACCGTCGGGGAGGTCACCACCACACCGCCGTAACAGGACACCGCACGGCGCGTAACACGGCCGAAGCACGCTGAAAGGTATGCAGACCACCTCGACGCCCACCCACTGCCCGTACTGCGCCCTGCAGTGCGGGATGAATTTGTCGCCCACGCCGGAGGGGGGCGTCGAGGTGACCGAGCGCGCCGACTTCCCGGTGAACCGGGGCGCGCTGTGCGGCAAGGGCCGTACGGCGCCGGAGGTGCTGTCGTCCCGGGTGCGGCTGACCTCCCCGCTGGTGCGCTCCGGCGGCACGCTCGTGCCGGCCACCTGGGACGAGGCACTCGACCGGATCGCCGCCGAGCTGACGCGCGTGCGCGCGGAGCACGGGCCGGACGCGCTCGGTGTGTTCGGCGGGGGCGGGCTGACCAACGAGAAGGCGTACACGCTCGGCAAGTTCGCCCGGGTCGTGCTCGGCACCTCGCAGATCGACTACAACGGCCGCTTCTGCATGTCGTCCGCCGCGGCCGGCGGCATCAAGGCGTTCGGGCTCGACCGCGGGCTGCCCTTCCCGCTGGAGGACATCCCGAAGTCGGGGTGCGTGATCCTCGTCGGGTCCAACCTCGCGGAGACCATGCCGCCCTCGCTCCGCTTCTTCAACGAGCTCCGCGAGAACGGCGGCACCCTGATCGTCGTCGACCCGCGCCGCACGAAGACCGCCGAGCAGGCCGACCTGCACCTGATGCCCCGCCCCGGCACCGACCTGGCCCTCGCGCTCGGCCTGCTGCACCTGGTCGTCGCCGAGGGCCGCGTCGACGAGGAGTACGTACGGGAGCGGACCTCCGGCTGGGAGGAGGCGCGGGCGGCGGCCATGGCCCACTGGCCCGAGTACGTGGAGCGGATCACGGGGGTGTCCGTTCCCCAGCTCCGGGAGACGGTACGGCTGTTCTGCGAGCCCGAGTCCGCGATGGTGCTCACCGCCCGCGGGCCCGAGCAGCAGTCCAAGGGCACCGACACCGTGGGCGCCTGGATCAACCTGTGCCTGGCCACCGGACGGGCGGGCCGCCCGCTGTCCGGATACGGCTGTCTGACCGGGCAGGGCAACGGGCAGGGCGGACGCGAGCACGGTCAGAAGGCCGACCAGCTGCCCGGCTACCGCAAGCTGGACGACCCGGTGGCGCGGCGGCACGTGGCCGAGGTGTGGGGCGTGGACCCCGACAGCCTGCCCGGACCGGGCCGCAGCGCCTACGAGCTGCTGGACGCGCTGGGGACCGACATCAGGTCCCTGCTCCTGATGGGGTCGAACCCGGTGGTGTCCGCGCCGCGCGCGGCACACATCGAGGAGCGCCTGAAGTCCCTTGAGTTCCTTGCCGTCTGTGACGTCGTGCTGTCGGAGACGGCCGCTCTCGCGGACGTCGTCCTGCCCGTCACCCAGTGGGCGGAGGAGACCGGGACCACCACCAACCTGGAAGGACGGGTGCTGTTGCGGCAGCGGGCGATCACCCCGCCCGAGGGTGTGCGCAGCGACCTGGAGGTCATGCACGAGCTGGCCGCCCGGCTGGGCGTGGAGAAGGGCTTCCCGACCGACCCCGAGGAGGTCTTCGAGGAGCTGCGCCGGGCCAGCGCGGGCGGGCCCGCCGACTACTCCGGGATCACCTACCGCCGGCTGGCCGAGGAGAACGGGGTGTTCTGGCCCTGCCCGGCGGCCGACGACACGGGTGCCGCGGACTCGACGGCTGCCACGGGCGCCACGGCTCCCACGGCCGCGACGGGTGTCACGACTGCCACGGACGCCACGGGCGACTGCGAGGACGCCTCGCTGGACGCGGGCGCGGGCGCGGGCGCGGACGATCCCACGCGGGACGACGACCCCCGTGCAGGGGCCGTGCACCCCGGCACGCCCCGCCTCTTCCTCGAGCGGTTCGCCACCCCGGACGGCCGGGCGCGCTTCGTCCCCGTCACGCACCGGCCCGTCGCCGAGGAACCCGACGACGAGTACCCCGTCCTGCTCACCACCGGCCGGGTCGTCGCCCAGTACCAGTCCGGCGCCCAGACCCGCCGCGTGGACGAGCTGAACGCCGCCGCGCCCGGCCCGTTCGTCGAGCTGCACCCCCGCCTCGCGGCCCGGCTCGGGGCGGCGGAGGGCGACCCGGTGGCCGTGGTGTCGCGGCGGGGCCGGGCGGTGGCACCGGCCCGGATCACCACCGGCATCCGCCCCGACACCGTCTTCATGCCCTTCCACTGGCCGGGCGAGGGCCGCGCCAACACCCTGACCAACCCGGCACTGGACCCGACCTCGCGGATGCCGGAGTTCAAGGTGTGCGCGGTGCGGGTGGAGAACGCCTCGTCCTAGGAGGCCTCGCGCGGCAGCCGTAGGGCCAGACCGTCGAGGACGACCTCCAGGCCGTAGGTGAACTTTGCGTCGCGGAGGGCGGCCGGGTCGGCCGTCTCTGCGGCGGTGGTGGCGTACTCGTCGGCGAGGTGCTCGTAGGACGCGGCGGCCTGCGCGGCGGCGGGCATCAGCCGGGCGACGAACTCGGCCTCCGTCTCGCCGGAACGGGCGACCGTGGTGAGCCAGGCCGCCTCCGTGGTGCTCATGCCGATGACGTACGCCAGGACGGGCTCGATCACGCGGCCCGGCTCGGGGAAGCCGGCGGCCGTGAACAGGGCGGCGAGGCGCTCGGAGAAGTTCATGAGGTTGGGGCCGAGGTAGGCGAGGCCCGCCTGGCCGAGGACCGAGGACAGCCAGGGGTGGCGCAGGGCGGTCGCCCGGAAGGAGCTCGCGGCCTCGGCGACGGCGGCCCGCCAGTCGGCGCCGTCCGCGTCCGGTACGCGGATCTCGGCGGCGACCTCGTCCACGGCCAGCTCCATCAGCTCGTCCTTGGTGGCCACGTGCCGGTAGAGGGAGGTCGCGCCCGCGTTGAGGCGGGCGCCGAGCTTGCGCATGCTCAGGGCCTCGATGCCGTCGGCGTCCAGCATCGCGATCGCCTCGCGCACGATCGCGTCCCTGCTCAGCGCGGGCTGGTCGGGCTCACGCCGCTCACGGGCCCAGACGGACGGGATCGGGTGGGACTTCGCCTTGGCGGCCATGGCGGCGGCTCCTTGGAATCGAGGACGGGGCGAGCGCGTACTTCCTGAGCGCACACTTCCTGAGCGCGTACATCGTTCGCATCCAGCGTACAGAGTTCAAGGGTTGCGCACACTGTTCCGCTCTGCGTACAGTGTTCGCACCGAAGGAACGGTGTTCGCAGCACCGGTCAGGGAGCGAAGGGAAGCCCCATGGAAACCCGCAATCCACGTCGCTGGTGGATCCTCGTCGTGCTCTGCCTCAGCACGCTGGTGCTGGTCGTCGACAGCATGGCGCTGACCGTCGCGGTGCCCTCGATGACCGAGGACCTCGGCGCGAGCGCCCAGGACATCCAGTGGATCCTGGACTCCTACATCCTGGTCTTCGCGGGTCTCCTGCTCACCTCCGGCAGCCTGGGCGACCGTTTCGGCCGGCGGAAGGTGATGCTGATCGGGCTCCTGCTCTTCGGAGCGGCCTCGCTGGCGGCGACCTTCTGCAGCAACCCCGGTGAAGTGATCGCGGTACGCGTCGCGATGGGTGTCGGCGGGGCGCTGATCATGCCGTCCACGCTCTCGATCCTCATCACCGTCTTCGACGAGGAGGAGCGCGGCAAGGCGATGGCGGCCTGGGGCTCGGTGTCGATGCTCGGTCTGGTCGGCAGCCCGGTGCTCGGCGGTGTGCTGATCGACCACTTCTCCTGGCAGTCGATCTTCCTGATCAACGTCCCGATCGTCGGCCTGGCCCTGCTCGCCGGTGTCCTGCTCATGCCCGAGTCGAAGGCCCCGTACCAGAAGCCGGACCCGCTGGGCGCGGTGCTCTCCGCGGCCGGTATGACCGCCCTGGTCTGGTGGATCATCGAGCTTCCGCAGCACGGCGCGTTCGGCGGCCGCTCCGCGATCAGCCTCGTCGTCGCCGTCGTCGCCCTCGCCGGGTTCGTGGTCTGGGAGAACGTCACCAAGTCCCCGATGGTCCCGCTGGTCCTGTTCAAGCAGCGCAACTTCAGCGGCGGTTCGATCTCCCTCGCCCTGGTCCAGATCGGCAACGGTGGTCTGCTGCTGGTCCTCACCCAGTACCTGCAGTTCGTCCTCGGCTACTCCCCCGTCAAGGCCGGCCTGGCCTTCCTGCCCCTCGCCATCACCGCGCTCATCGGCAACGGCAGCGGGGTCAAGCTCGCCGCGAAGATCGGCAACCGCTTCGTGATCCTCACCGGCATGCTGGTGATGGTGGCCTCCTTCGCCCTGCTGACGACGGTCACGGCGGACAGCGGCTTCACGGTCCCGGCCGTGGCGCTGGGTCTGCTCGGTCTGGGCGCCGGTCTCGCGATGCCGGCGGCCGTCGCGGCCCTGATGGGCACCATCCCCGAGGACAAGGCGGGCGTCGGCTCGGCCCTGAACGACACCATCCAGCAGGCCGGCACCGCCCTCGGTATCGCGATCCTCGGCTCCCTGCTGACCAGCGGCTTCGCCGCCGAGATGCCCGCCGACGCCCCCGAGCAGGCCCGCCAGTCCATCGCCGGCGCCCTGGCGGTGGCCGGCGAGGACACGGCCCTCGTCCGGACGGCCCGCGAGGCCTTCACCACCTCGATGACGACGACCTTCACGGTCAGCGCGATCGGCGTCCTCGTGGCAGCGGTGCTGGCGACGCTGGTGATGCGGGACAAGAAGCCGGCGCGACAGGAGAGCGAGTCCCCGGTGGAGGAGCGGGAGCTGGTCGCCTGACGCTCCCTCTCCCCCTCGCCCCCAGGCCGGTGCCTTCCCAAGGCACCGGCCTTCCGGCTGTGGGGAGTTCGCCGACAGCGCCCCGTACGCCTGCCGTAGACGGCGCGTTGGACTCCACGGACGCAAGCGCGACAGACTGCGACAACAGGGCCTCCTGGTACTGCTCGGTTGGGATCGCAACCCCGAGCTACCAAGAGGCCCTGCCGCTGTGCCCCAACCACCGGGAGATCACCCCAACACGGCGGTCGGGCCCAATAACGGCAGCGAGCCGGGTGTCATCCCTTGAGCTTCTCCGAGTCTATGACCTCGCTGGCCGGCGGGGGCGTGACGGTCACCGGCTCATTGAACGCCGAGAACTCGAGCGAGCCGGGCTCTTGGCCGCCCTCGTTGGTCATCCTCAGCGCGTAGGGCTCTCCCTCAGCGGATACGAGGAGCGTCATCGTCTCGGCGCCGTCCTTCCTCGTGAGCGTCACGGCGCGCGTGCCGTTGACCACGGCTTCCGCGCCTCTGGTGACAGGGATTTCCTCCGTGTCCTTCTCGAACAGCATGGTGGCGTCACAGAAGGGGAACTCGTCCGCCTTCGCATCCCCCGCCGGCAGCTTGAACCAGCGTCCCTTGAGCAGCTCGGTGAGGGCATTCGCCTCCTCGGGCGACGAGCCCTCCTCGCTGCCTGTCTGCTGCCAGAACTTCTCGTCGCCCTTCATGTACATCGCGCCACCGACCTTCCGGATATCGGCGGACGCGCCCCCGCTGGTGAAGGTCCCCTGGCAGCTACCCTTCGCGGCGACAGTGAAGTCGACGGTCATCTCCTCGCCGTCGCTGGTCACGCCCCCCTTGACCTTGAACGACTTCAGCTTCGTCATGGCCAGCCGGGACTCTTCGGCGATTTGGGCCGGGGTCAGACCCTCTAACGGCTTCGCGGGCGACGGCGTGGCAGGGGCAGGGGTGCCTGCCTCCTTGGCTGCAGGGGTGCCTGACTCCTTGGCGTCGGCCTTCTTGTCACCTCCGCACGCGGTGAGCGTCACTACTGCCGTCGCACACAGAGCCGCCGCAGCCAGAAGGGTACGATTAGTCATCTTTACATCTCCTTTAGCATTCCGGTTCGCTGATCCGACCCATCAGCTACGCAAAGGGATGCAGCGACCAGCGCGTGATCCGGCTCACTCTGACGCGACGCACTCCACAGCGTGGCCGCTCGCGGGTACGCGTGCCGCGGTCAGCGGGTCAGGGCCGGACATGGCCGTCCTCGACCTCACCGACACACCGCCGTGCTGAAAGAGGGATGCCCGTGGTCTTGCTGAGCTGGCCGAGTACGGCCGGCACACCGTCGGCGACGTCGCCGACGTCCCCCAACACAGAGAAGGCCGGCGCCCTCAGAAGCGCCGGCCTTCGGCGTGCGTCCCGGCGTCAGCCGGCGGCCGTCCAGCCCGGGATGGTCGGCAGCACCTTCTCGGCGACGCGGAGCAGCGCCGCGTCGTCGGGCGGGAAGGTGTCCTGGCGCCAGATCGCGAGCTCGTAGGAGCCGCCGCTGTCCTTCGGGTCCGGGGCGACCACCAGGCTGCGGGCGGTGCCGCCGGGGCCGGTCTCGGACTCGCCGCCGCCGAGGTTGAAGCGGATGGCGATCGTCTGGCTCGAGTAGAGGACCGCCGGGTGGCCCAGGATCGTCTTCGACTCCGCGCTGTTCAGCAGGTCCTCCGTCCCCGCGACCGGGAGGTCGTCGTAGGAGCGCGAGAGTTGCACGGTGTAGGTGTCGAACTTGACGGTCGCCTCAGGGGTGGCTGTCTCGGTGCCGCTCGCCGACTTGACCGAAGCGTCACTGCCGTAAGCCGTCTGCGCCTGCTCCTTGGGCGTGCCGAGGAGCGCCGGCAGGTCCGTGCGGTTCAGGGCCGTGCACAACTGCGCTCCGGAGATCCGCTTCGACGGCTTCGCGTCCTCGTCGTCCGGGCAGACCGCCGGCGCGTTCGCGTCCGTTCCCCCGGCGAATTTGTCCTGCACCCACAGCCCGCCCCCGAGCGCCCCGATCAGCACCAGCGCCGTGGCGGCCTGCGCCCACGCGTTCGGGCTCTTCTCCGCCGCGGCGACTTCCTCGGTCATGTTCCCCGTTACCCCCGGTTTCCCCTGGTCACCCTGGTCCCCCAGCGCGCGACGGGGGAGCCTAACGGGTGATCGGTTCAGCGGGGAAGCGGGGTTACTTACCCGTAATGCCTGTACGGGCGGTCAGTTCACATTCACCGCGCTCCACGCCGCCGCCACCGCGGTGTACTCCGCGCTGCCGGCGCCGTAGAGGTCGCGGGCCGCGTTCAGGGTGGCCGTGCGTGCCCCGGCGTAGTTCGTCGAGGACGTCATGTAGACCGTCAGGGCGCGGTACCAGATGGCACCCAGCTTGGCCCGGCCGATCCCGGTGACCGTGGAGCCGTTGAAGGTCGGGGAGTTGTACGTCACGCCGTTGATGGTCTTCGTGCCGCTGCCCTCCGCGAGGAGGTACGCGAAGTGGTTGGCGACGCCCGAGGAGTAGTGGACGTCGAGGGTGCCGACCGTGCTGCTCCAGTAGTCCACGGAGCTGCCGTCCTTGGAGGGCTTGTCCATGTAGCGCAGGGCGTCCCGGCCGAAACCGGAGCGGACGATCTTCTCGCCGATGAGGTAGTCGCCGGCGTCGGCGGCGTTGTTCGCGTGGAACTCCACCAGCGTGCCGAAGATGTCGGAGGTGGCCTCGTTCAGGCCGCCGGACTCGCCCGAGTAGGTCAGCGCGGCCGTCTTCGAGGTGACGCCGTGGGTCATCTCGTGGCCGGCCACGTCCAGGGAGACCAGCGGGCCGAGCTGGGTGCCGTCACCGTCGCCGTAGGTCATGCAGAAGCAACTGTCGTCCCAGAAGGCGTTGTTGTACCGGGTGCCGTAGTGGACGCGGTTGTAGGAGCCCTTGCCGTCGCCCGCGATGCCGTTGCGGCCGTGGACGTTCTTGTAGTAGTCCCAGGTCACGTCCGTGCCGTACTGGGCGTCCACGGCGGCGGTGGCGCGGTCGGTGGTCGCGCCCGTGCCCCAGTGGTTGTCGGCGTCGGTGAAGACGGTCGAGGGGGCGCGGCTGATGCAGATGCCGCCGAGGAAGCACAGGTCGGTCTTGTTGGCGGCGTCGCCGGTGTACGTGTTGCCCCGGGTCGGGTCCTTGAGCTGGTACGTCGAGCCCGAGAGGGTCGTCTCCAGCGGGACCTTGCCGCCGTAGAGGGAGTTGCCGTCGCCCGTCGCCGTCTCCAGGGTGTCCCAGGCGTCGATCTGGGCACCGGTGCGGGCGTCGGTCAGGACGGCGCGGGCGACCGGGTTGCCGAGGGAGTCGAGGGCCGCGACGTTCGTCTGCCAGGCCAGCCTGGGGGCGCCGTGCAGGGCGTCGACGACCAGGCGGGGCTTGGCGGTGAGCTTCTTCAGTGTCTCGCCCAGGTGCGCGGCGCGCAGGGCGTTCGCGGCGACGTCGGCGGCCTTGGGGCCGGAGAGGGCGGGGGTGACCGTCGGGAGCGAGATCTCGCTCCTCGTCGCGCGGTTCGCGCTGCGGTACGTGCCGTCGGGGGCGAGGTGGACCACGAAGTCGCCGCCGAGGACGGGGAGTCGGTGGTAGGTGCGGTCGTAGCGGATGTGCTGGGTGCCGTCCTTGTCGACGATGACGTCCCGGACGGTGGTGCCCTGGGCGGCGGTCAGCCCGAGGCCCGCGGCGTGCTCGGCCAGGGCCGTGGCCGCGTTGTCCAGCGCGGTGGCCCGGCTCGGCCGGTCCGCCGCCTCGGCGGCGGGGGTGAGGACGGCGGCCAGCACGGTGGCCGTGGTGGCGGCGATGCCGGCGGTGGCGAGACGGGAACCTCGGGCGTGCGGCCGTATCCGGCTCATCGGTCTCCTCGGGAAGGCGCCGTGGGGGCGCGTGTGGGGGGAAACGTGTGGGGGGGAGCGCGTGGGGCGCTGACCTGGTCCTGAGGATTCAAGTGGGCATGACATGTCATGTCCATAGCGGTCATGTGCGGGAGGAGTGCGGGTGCGGTGAGGGGAGAGAATCGTTTCCGTGAGCGCCCCGGAACTCCCCTTCTTCGTCTACGGCACCCTGCGCCCCGGAGAGGTCAACCACGACCTCTTCCTGCGCGGCCGCACCCTCACCGAGGAACCAGCCCGCCTGAGGGGCGCGGTGCTCTACGACGGCCCCGGCTACCCGTACGTCGTCGAGGAGCCGGGCGGAGTCGTGACCGGGGAGCTCGTCACCGCGCTCCCGGAGACGTACGGGCGGCTGCTCGCCGACCTGGACCGGCTGGAGGAGTACCGGCCGGGCGACCCACGCAATCTGTACGAGCGGGTGGCACGCGAGGTGGTCCGGGTCGGCGACGGGCGGCCGGTGCGGGCGTGGGTGTACGTCGCCGCGCCCGGGGTGGCGGCGGGGCTCCGGGCGCGGGGGAAGCTGATCGAGGGCGGGGACTGGCGGGAGCGGGGCGGGCCCACGCGGTGAGGGGCGGTGCCCCCGCGGGCGCCGCCACGGCCACGCCATGAGGGCGCTCGTCCGCGACAGCGAACCGCGACCACGCCATGAGGGTGCGCACCCGCGACGGCAAGGCGCACCCGCGCGGCAGAAGCAGCCGCCCGCGACAGCGGAGCGCGGTCGCGCCGTGCGAGTGGTCACCCGTTCACACCCCTTGGCGGCGCTTTTCCGGAGGGCGCCCGGCGCACGGCGGTGACCTGCCGAAACGCCCGCGCGAGTGAGCCTTTCGCCGCGTCGGCCGACACCCGTTCATCCCAGTCCTGACGCGTCCTCAGGAAGCGCGCTCGCGTCGCTGCCCCTTACCTCTGGAAGGGCAGGGACGCGACCGAGGCGGCGGCACATGGGGGTGCCGCGGGCCGTGCCCTCGACGAGCTCGGGAGGAGCACCGATGCGACGTACCGCCGCTCGACTGCTGACCGGCACCGCGTTCGCCGTCGCCGCCGTGGCCGGGACGGCCGCGCCCGCGTACGGCACCGGCGGCGGGACCGGACGCCTGGAGGTGTATCCCTCCACCGCGGTACCGGGCGGCCAGGTCACCGTGAACACGGCGGCGTGCGCGGACGGCGGGGCCGCGGGTGATGCCGGGGCGGTGGGCGCCGGCCGCTTCATACTGGCGCCCAGCGCGCGCCGGGGTGAGGCGGTCGGGCAGTTCCGGGTGCCGCCGAGCGCGCAGCCGGGGACGTACGAGATCGTCGCGCAGTGCGCCGCGGACGGGCGGAAGGTCACCGGGGACCTGGTGGTGATGCTGAGTTCCCAGCGGCAGCAGGTGTATCCGCGGGGAAGTGTCAAGACGGGGGTCGGCGGCGCACTGGGCCCCGATCCCGTGCAGACCGCGGCCGGTGTGGCGGCTCTCGCCGTCGCCGCCGCGGGCGGTACCTGGCTCCTGCATCGCCGGGCGAGAGGCGACGGGATCTGACGGGCACCCTCCGCTGTCCGTCCACCGGTACCGCATCTCCCCTCCCCCTCCGGGTCCGACGCCCCTCGCGGCCCGGAGGGGGGCACGGGGCTCCGCCGACGAGAGGGGTTCTTCGGATGCGCAGGATCGGGAACACCGCGATAGCGGCCGTCACCGCGGTCGCCCTCTGTTCGGGGGCGTGGCTGCTGGCCGACGGCACCGAGACGCACGCCCCGCCGCAGCCGTCCGCGGCCGAGGCCCGCCCGGGCCGCCCCGACCCGGGCTCCGCCCCCGCGCTGCCGCCCTCCCCGCCCGACCGGGTCCGCATCCCGTCGATCCACGTGGACGCCCCGCTGATGGGCCTGGGCCTGACGGAGACCGGCAGCCTCGACGTGCCGCCCCCCGAGCGCGAGAACCTCGCCGGCTGGTACGAGGCCGGCACCACCCCCGGCGAGACCGGCACCGCGATCGTCGCCGGTCACGTCGACAACGCCGATGGTCCCGCCGTCTTCTACGACCTCGGCGCCCTGAAGCGGGGCGCCACGATCGAGGTGGACCGGCGGGACGGCACCGTCGCGGTGTTCACGGTGGACACGGTCGAGACGTACGAGGCGCGGAACTTCCCCGACGCCAAGGTGTACGGAGCGGCCGAGCGGCCGGAGTTGCGGGTCATCACCTGCGGCGGAGGGTATTCGCGGGCGACCGGATACCAGGGGAACATCGTGGTGTTCGCGCATCTCACGGGCAGCCGTCCGGGCTGAGTGGACGGCTCCGGCGGCACCGCGACAGCCGTCCTCCAGGAGTGCGCCCCCGTCAGGCCAGCCACTGCTCGTACGCCAGATTCCCCACCAGCGCGAAGACCACCGTCAGCAGCACGATCCGCACGAACCCGCTGCCCTTCTTCAGGGCCGTACGTGCCCCCAGCATGCCGCCCGCCAGGTTGAACACGGCCATCAGGCCGGCCAGTTGCCACAGCACGGCCCCCTGCCAGGCGAACATCGCGAGGGCGCCCGCGTTGGTGCAGCAGTTGACGATCTTGGCGGTGGCGGAGGCGGTCACCAGGTCGAGGTGGAGCACGGCGGTGAGGGCGAGGACGAGGAAGGTGCCGGTGCCGGGGCCGATGAAGCCGTCGTAGAAGCCGATGCCGAGGCCGGCCAGGCCGATCGCGGCGAGGACGCGGCGCGGGCCCGCCGGGCCGGTCGTGGGGGCGGTGCCGAAGGCGGGGCGCAGGATGACGAAGGCGGCCACGCCGAGCAGCACCACCATGATCACCGGCTTGAGGACCTCGGTGCTCATCCCGGCCGCGAAGAAGGCCCCCGCCGAGGAGCCGGCCAGCGCCGCGAGGCCGATCCGCACGGCCACGCCCACGTCGACCGGCGCCTTGCGGGCGTAGGTCACCGCCGCCCCGGCCGTGCCGACGATCGCCACCGCCTTGTTGGTGCCGAGCGCGTGCGCGGCCGGGGTCCCGGCCGGCAGCCCGAGCAGCAACGCCGGGAGCAGCAGCAGCCCGCCCCCGCCGACCACGGCGTCGATCCAGCCTGCCGCGAGGGCGGCGAGACAGAGGACGGCGACCATGGTCAGAGGTATGTCGGGCATGATCGCGACCCTACGGGACCGGATACATGGCTCGTCCATCGAACTGAGGCAGTTCTGAGGTTCCGGGCCGTCGTCCGGCGGCCCTTCCCGCCACCTCACAGGCCGTCCCGCACCACATCCGGAAACCCTCACACCCCCGCCTCGCCCCCGCTGAGGGCAGCGTTCCTCGCGGGAAACAACCGTGATGCGGCCGGGTAACCTCCGCATCGCACGCTCGATGACATGACCTCGAATTCGCGTGTGGTGGTGATCGGCGCCGGCCTCGCGGGCGTACGGCTCGCCCGGCGGCTCGGTGAGCTCGGCACGCCCGCGGTACTGATCGGCGAGGAGGAGCACCTCCCGTACAACCGGGTCCTGCTCGCCGAGGTGCTGGCCGGGCGGTACGCCCCCGAGGTGATCGCGCTGCCCGCGCCCGCCGCGCTGGTCCGGGCCCGGGTCACCGGCATCGACCGCGACCGGCGGACCGTGGCCTGCGCGGACGGCTCGGAGATCGCATACGACACGCTGGTGCTGGCCACCGGATCCAACCCGGTGCTGCCGCCGCTGCGCGGCCTGTTCACGCCCGACCACGAGCTGCCGGAGGGCGTCCACGCGTTCCGGACCATGGACGACTGCCTGGGCCTGTCCAAGGCGGTCCGGCCGGGTGTGCGGGCGGTCGTCATCGGCGGCGGGCTCCTCGGGGTCTCCGCCGCCCGCGCCCTCGCGGTGCGCGGCGCGCAGGTCGTCCTCGCCCAGCAGTCCGAGCGGCTCATGGAGCGTCAGCTCGACCCGGGGGCGTCCCGGCTCGTCCTGCGGCACCTGAAGGACCTCGGCGTCGAGGTGCACACCGAGTGCCGAGTGCGGGACGTGCGCTGCGTCGGCGGCGCGGTCCGCTCCGTCGAGATGGCGGACGGCTACGCCCTCGACGCCGACCTGGTGGTGCTGGCCTGCGGGGTCTCCCCCCGCGCCGGTCTCGCCAAGAACGCCGGGCTCGCCGTCCACAAGGGCGTCCTCGTCGACGACGAACTGCGCACCTCCGACCCGCACATCCGCGCGATCGGGGACTGTGCCCAGCACGACGGGAACGTGTACGGCCTCGCCGCCCCCGCCCTCGAACAGGCGGACGTGCTGGCCGAGGCGCTGACCGGGAACGCGAGCGCCCGGTACACCGGCACCCGTGCCCTGACCCGCCTCACGCTCAACGGACACTCCGCCTTCGACCTCGCCGCGTTCGGCGAGACGGAGGCACGCCCCGGTGACGACGTCGTGCAGCTCGCCGACGCCACCCGCGGCACCTACCGCAAGGTCGTCGTCCGCGACGACCGCCTGGTCGGCGGGGTCCTCGTCGGCGAACTCGGCACCGTCGGCGCGCTCGCCCGCGCCTGGGAGGGAGCAGAGCCGCTCCCCGACAACGGCCCTCTGCTCCACCTGCTCACCAATGATGGAGGCTCCTGATGACCGCCACCGGGGCGAACCCCACGATCGTGCTCGTCGGCCACGGCATGGTCGGCCAGCGCTTCCTCGAAGCGCTCGCCGAGCGCGGCCTGACCGCCACGCACCGCGTGGTCGTGCTGTGCGAGGAGCCGCGTCCGGCGTACGACCGTGTAGCGCTCACCTCGTACTTCTCGGGCAAGACGCCCGAGGACCTCTCCATGACCGACATGGAGTTCATCAAGGACCACGGCATCGAGCTGTACATCGGTGACCCGGCGGAGACCATCGACCGCGAGGCGAAGAAGGTGACCGCCCGCTCCGGGCTCGTCGTCGACTACGACGTCCTGGTCCTGGCCACCGGCTCGTACCCGTTCGTGCCGCCCGTCCCGAACAAGGACGCCCAGGGCTGTTTCGTCTACCGCACGATCGAGGACCTGCTCGCGATCGAGGAGTACGCGAAGACGAAGGCGACCACCGGTGCGGTGGTCGGCGGCGGTCTGCTGGGACTCGAGGCGGCGGGTGCGCTCAAGGGGCTCGGAGTCGAGGCGCACATCGTGGAGTTCGCTCCGCGCCTGATGCCCGTCCAGGTCGACGAGGGCGGTGGCGCCGCGCTGCTGCGCACCATCGAGGACATGGGCCTGTCCGTCCACACCGGCGTCGGCACGCAGGAGATCGTGGTCGACGAGTCCGGCGCGGTCACCGGAATGAAGCTGTCCGACGGTTCCGAACTGGCCACCGACATGGTGGTGTTCTCCGCCGGTGTCCGCCCCCGCGACCAGCTGGCCCGCGACTGCGGTCTGACGGTCGGTGAGCGCGGCGGCATCAGCGTCGACGAGCAGTGCCGGACGGTCTCGGACCCGCACGTCTTCGCGATCGGCGAGTGCGCGCTGGCCGCGGACGGCCGGGTGTACGGCCTGGTGGCCCCCGGTTACGAGCAGGCCGAGACCGCGGCCGCCACGATCGCCGCCGACGAGGCCGCCTTCACCGGCGCCGACCTGTCCACCAAGCTGAAGCTGCTCGGCGTGGACGTGGCGTCCTTCGGCGACGCGCACGGCGCCACGGAGGACTGCCTGGACGTCATCTACTCCGACTCCCGCGCCGGCCTGTACAAGAAGCTGGTCATCGGCCGCGACGGCACGCTGCTCGGCGGCATCCTGGTCGGTGACGCGGAGGCGTACGGCACGCTGAAGGCCTTCACCGGCTCGGTCCCGCCGGTCTCGCCCGAGTCGCTGGTGCTGCCGGCCGGCGCCGGAGCACCCGCCCAGCTCGGCCCGTCCGCGCTGCCGGACGAGGCGATCATCTGCTCCTGCAACAACGTCACCAAGGGCACGATCCGCGGCGCGGTCACCGACCACCAGTGCACGACCGTGCCCGAGGTGAAGAAGTGCACCAAGGCCGGTACGACGTGCGGCAGCTGCGTCAAGGTCCTCGGCCAGCTGATCAACGCCGAGCTGGAGGCCAGCGGCGTCGAGGTCGACAAGGGCCTGTGCGGCTGCTTCTCGCAGACCCGCGAGGAGCTGTACGAGATCGTCCTCGCCCTGCGCATCAACACCTACCAGGACCTGCTGGACCGCTACGGCCGCGAGAACGCCCGGGGCGGCGACGGCTGCGAGATCTGCAAGCCGGCGGTCGGCTCGATCATCGCCTCCCTCGCCCCGACGATCGGCGCGAGCGGCTACGTCCTGGACGGCGAGCAGGCCGCCTTGCAGGACAGCAACGACCACTTCCTCGCCAACCTGCAGAAGAACGGCTCGTACTCGGTCGTGCCGCGCATCCCCGGCGGTGAGGTCACCCCCGAGGGGCTGATCGTGATCGGCGAGATCGCCCGCGACTTCGGCCTCTACACGAAGATCACGGGCGGCCAGCGCATCGACATGTTCGGCGCGCGGGTGGAGCAGCTGCCGCTGATCTGGGCGCGGCTGGTGGACGCCGGCTTCGAGTCCGGGCACGCGTACGGCAAGGCGCTGCGCACGGTGAAGTCCTGCGTCGGCCAGACCTGGTGCCGCTACGGCGTCCAGGACTCCGTCCGCATGGCGATCGACCTGGAGCTGCGCTACCGGGGCTTGCGTTCCCCGCACAAGCTCAAGTCGGCGGTCTCCGGCTGCCAGCGCGAGTGCGCGGAGGCCCAGTCGAAGGACTTCGGCGTCATCGCCACCGCCAACGGCTGGAACCTGTACGTCGGCGGCAACGGCGGCGCCACCCCGCGCCACGCGGACCTGCTGGCGCAGGACCTGTCCGACGCCGAGCTGATCCGCCTGATCGACCGCTTCCTGATGTTCTACATCCGCACGGCGGACCGTCTGGAGCGCACGTCGACGTGGCTGGAGCGGATCCCCGGCGGCCTGGACCACGTACGGGACGTCGTCGTGGAGGACTCCCTCGGCATCTGCGAGGAGCTGGAGTCCCTGATGGCGGCCCATGTCGCGAACTACCGCGACGAGTGGGCGGAGACCATCAACGACCCGGAGAAGCTCTCCCGCTTCGTCTCCTTCGTGAACGCCCCCGACACCCCCGACCCGGTCGTCGGCTTCGTCCCCGAGCGCGACCAGATCAAGCCCGACCTGCCGCTGCTCTCCATCGGCATGCGACCCACGGAAGACGTCCTGGAAGGAACCGCCCAGCGATGACCCTGGCACCCGAGACGACCGACCTGAAGGTCCAGCTGAAGCTGGCGGACGACTGGTTCACGGTCTGCGACCTGCACCAGCTCGTCCCCGGCCGCGGCGTGGCCGCCCTGCTGCCCGACGGCCGCCAGGTCGCCCTGTTCCGCGACCGCAGGGGCGAGCTGTACGCCATCGACAACCGCGACCCCTTCGGCGGCGCGGCCGTTCTCTCCCGCGGCCTCACCGGCACCCACCAGGGCCGCCCCTTCGTCGCCTCCCCGCTCCTCAAGCAGCGCTTCGACCTGCGGAGCGGCCAGTGCCTGGACGACGAGACGGTGCTGATCACGACGTACGAGGTACGGACGGCCTGACGGCCCACGACCACCCGCCGCAGGGCGAGGCCCGGACACACCGGGCCTCGCCCTGCGGCGTCGTGTGGGCGTCGTGTGGGGGCTTCCTCGCGTACCTGGCCGGCCCCGCCGGTCCCTGAGACAGCGAAACCGTCGCGCGCTCGGGCTTCGCGTCCGGCCCCGGCCTGGCCGTCCCGGTCGTCACCGCACCTCTGACATGGGAGTTCGTCAAGACCGAGCGGCTGCGCCGGTGGTGGTACGCAGTCCCCGTCGTGCTGACCGTCGCCGCGCTGTCGCGGCCGGCGGGACGCGCGCCGGAACTCCGACGCGGCAGGCCCAGGGGCACCGGCAGCCTCTCGCCCTACGCCTGGCCCCGTGTCGCGGTCTGCAACGGTCTCGCCGGGCGCTGCGAGGGGGCGCCGGGGCCGGACCGGCCCACCGCGGGGAGGCGGATCACCGCGTCCAGGCCGCCGAGCGGGGCCCGGCGCAGGATCGCCTCGCCGCCGCTGGCGTGGGCGAGGCGCTGGACCAGGGCGAGGCCGAGGCCGGTGCCGCCCTTGGGGGCGTCCGGGGCGCGCCAGAAGCGGTCGAAGGCGCGGCGGCGCTGCTCCTCGGTCATACCGGGGCCCTCGTCCATGACGTGCAGCTCGACCCAGGCGGGGCCGGCCGGGCGGTGCGGGAAGCGGCGTTCGTGGGGGGAGTGCCGGCGCGGGTCGATGGAGACGGTGGAGCCGGGGGGTGACACGCGCAGGGCGTTGGAGAGCAGGTTGTCGAGGATCTGCTCGACGGCCCCGGGCACGGCCAGCACCTCACCGGTGAAGTCCCCGGCCAGCGCGAGGTGGACGCCGTACTGCTCGTACAGCGGCGTCCAGGCGCGGTGCCGTTCCGCGCACACCTGGTCCAGGGCGACCCGTTCCCGTACGGCGGCGCTCTCGTCGAGCCGGGCCATCGCGAGCAGCCCCTCGACCATCCGGGCCAGCCGGTCGGTCTCGGTCAGCGCGGCGGTGAGGGAACCGCGGGCATTCAGGGCGATGTCGCTCTCGAGGTTCTCCAGCCGTAGCCGCAGTGCGGCGAGCGGGGTCTTCAGCTGGTGCGAGGCCTCGCCGGCGAAGGCGCGCTGGGAGGCCAGGAGGTGTTCCAGCCGTGCGGCCGTGCGGTTGAAGGTCGCGGCGAGGCTGCGCACCTCCGGCGGCCCCTTGGTGATCGGCACCGGGGCGACGGTGCCGCCGACGGCCAACTCGTTCGTGGCGCGCTCCAGTTCACGGATGGGCCGACCGGTCCAGCGGGCGATGGCGAAGCCGAGGACGGCGACGGCCGCGAGCACCCCGAGCCCGCCGAGGACCAGCAACAGCCAGACGTGGTGGACCCGTTCGTGCACCATCCGGGTCGGCACGGTGATACGGACGGCACCCTGGTCCTCGGCACCGTGCCGCACCGGGGTGGCCACCGCCAGATACTCCACGCCGCCGATGGTCGAGGTGCGCACGTCCGCCGTCGCGATCCCGCGCAGCGCGGCGGCGATGCCCGGCCAGGACGCGAGCTCGCGCTCCTCCCGCTCGGACAGCGGGTGCGAACTGGCCAGCAGTGCCCCGGACCGGTCCACGATCAGCACCTTGCCGCCGATGCGCTCGGCGCAGTGGGCCGCCCGCTCGGGCAGGTCCCGCGCGGCACTTCCCGCCGAGATGGACAGCGAGGCGAACGCCGACACCGACTCCGCCTCGTCCTTCGCCGCGTTGGTCACCCGCTCCCGCTCGCCCCGCGAGTAGACGAAGCCGAGCGGGATCTCCAGACAGACCAGCACCAGGGCGGCGAGCGTGAGGTAACTGAGCAGCAGCCGACGGGTCATCGATACGCCGCCGGCTGCTGGTGGGACGGGTAGCCGCCGGGGGGATCGAACGCCGTGTGCGAGCCCGGCGCCGCGTACGTCGGCTGCGCGCCCGGGGCCGCGTACGTCGACTGCGGGCCCGGGGCCGCGTACGTCGGCTGCGCGCCCGGCGGAGCCGTCTGCACCGCCAGCCGGAATCCCACGCCGCGCAGCGTCTGGATCCACGCCGGGTTGCCCAACTTCCGCCGCAGCGTGGCGACATGCACGTCCAGCGTCTTCGTCGGCCCCTCGTAGTGCGGGTCCCACACCCGGTCGAGGATCTGCTGCCGCGAGTACACGGCCCCGGGGTCCTCGGTGAGCAGCGCGAGCAGCTCGAACTCCTTCGGCGTCAGCACCACGGCCTCGTCCCCCACCCACACCTGCCGGGTCCGCCGGTCGACCACCAGAGGACCGACGACGGCGCCCTCGGCGGCCTCGGGGGGCGGCGGTACGGGGTCGAAGGGGGCAGCGGGGGCGGGGACGGGGGGCGCGGGGGCGGCCGCCGTCGGTGCGGTGGTGAAGGGGGGCGCCGTGGTGAAGGAGGTGGTCGCGAAGGACGTGGTCGAGAAGGGCGCCGTGGTGGCGCCGCCGCCGGAGCCGCCGCCCGCGAAGACCTCTGCGCCGGACGGCTCCCCTGCGCCGTACTCCCCTCCCCCCGCCCCGCGCTGCGTCCGCCGCGTCACCGCACGCACCCGCGCCACCAGCTCCCGCATGCTGAACGGTTTCGCCAGATAGTCGTCGGCACCCAGCTCCAGGCCCAGGACCCGGTCGGCCTCCTCACCCCGCGCGCTGAGGATGATGATCGGGACGTCCGAGGTCTGCCGGATGCCACGGCAGACGTCGATGCCGTCCACGTCCGGCAACCCCAGGTCGAGCAGGACGACATCGCCGTACGGCCCTCTCAACCCCTCGTTGCCGGTGCGGACGTGATGCACCGTCAGCCCGAAGTGTCCGAGACCCTCGACGAGTGGCTCGGCGATCGTCTGGTCGTCCTCGATGAGCAGGACTCGTACGCCCATGCGTTCCCGTCTCTCCCGTGAACCGAATTCGCGTGTCCGTGGACCCGCCACGCTACAAGAGCGATCGAATAACGTCGCGCGGATCGCAGTCAATGTGATCAGCGGCTCAGCGCCGGACGAAAACTGTCCCATTTCTGTCGACGGTTTAGTGTTCCCCTAACCTTCGCTTGGCGGACGCCCCTTTACGGTGATGATCACCTGGTCGGAACTCCCCGCCGACCGGGTCTGACTTGGTCTGACCTGATCTGACCTGCAATAACCCTGCCCTGGCCTGCCCTGATCCGGCCTGGAAACCCCCACCGGGAGGAACCGTGAAGGCATTGCTGGACCGCGCCCGCTCGTTCAAGCGACGGGTGGACTTCGAAAGCGGCGAATACCGGAGGCTGGCCGAAGGCCAATATCCCGAGGCATTGTTCATCACCTGCTCGGACTCACGGGTGATACCCGCCCTGATCACAGGCGCACGGCCCGGTGAGATATTCGAGCTGCGCAATGCGGGCAATATCGTCCCGCCGCACGGCCGGCAGGGCGCCTCGGGCGAGGCGGCCACCATCGAGTACGCACTGGAGGTGCTCGGCGTTCAGGACATCGTGGTGTGCGGTCACTCCCACTGCGGTGCGATGGGCGCCCTCAAGTCCGGCGACGACCTGTCCGGCCTGCCCGGCGTGGACGCCTGGCTGCAACTGGCCCGCCCGAGGCTGGCCCCCGTCCTCGACGGCGTGATCGAGGACCCGCGCCTGCCGGACATCGCCCAGCTGAACGTCGTCAACCAGCTCGCCGTACTGCGGAACTACCCGGCGGCACGGCGCCGGCTCGACGAGGGACGGCTCCGGCTGCACGGCTGGTACTACGAGGTGGACACCGGCCAGGTGCACGAGCTGGACGAGGACGGCCACTTCCGGGTGCACGCGGCATGAGCGGCGCACACGCCCGGCACGCCCGGGGCCGGGGCGGCGCGGCACCGGGAACACAGGCGTCCGGACCCACCTTCCGGGAGGCCGGCGGGATACCGTTCCCGCCCCGGCCCCCGCAGGCCCCCACGGCCGCGCAGCGCCACCCCGCGTCCGACTACCCCGCGTCCGACTTCGCCGCCTCGGACTTCGCCGCCTCGGACTACGCCACCTCGGACTTCGCCACCTCGGGCTTCCCCGCACCGGACTTCCGCGCACCGGACTTCCTCGCACCGGAGTTCGACACCGCGCAGTCCCCCACCACACGGCCCCCCGCCGCGGAAGCCCCCACCTCGACGACCCCGAGGGTTCCGAGGATCCCGAGGCTTCCGAAGATTCCCAAGGCCGGTCAGGGCCCGGAGGGCTCGAAGGCCCCGAAGGGCGACCTGGCCACCGAGATCACCGCGTCCCTCGTCGTCTTCCTGGTCGCACTCCCCCTGTGCATCGGCGTGGCCGTCGCCTCCGGCGTCCCCGCCGAACTGGGCATCATCTCGGGCGTCATCGGCGGCCTGGTGGTGGGCGCGGCCCGCGGCAGCACCCTCCAGGTCAGCGGCCCCGCCGCCGGTCTCGCCGCGCTGGTCGCGGAGACAGTACTGGAGCACGGCGTGGCCATGCTCGGCGTGATCGTGCTCTTCTCCGGCCTCCTCCAGATCGTCCTCGGCCTGGTGAAGCTGGGCCGGTTCTTCCAGGCGATCTCCCTGGCCGTCGTCCAGGGCATGCTCGCCGGCATCGGCCTGCCGCTGATGTTCAGCCAGGCGTACCCGGCGATGGACGCGAAGGCCCCCGGCACCCCGATCGAGAACATGGCCGGCATCCCCGGCCTGCTCGCGGACACGTTCAGCAACCCGCAGACGCTGATCGCGGCGGGCCTCGGCATCGTCACGGTCGTCCTGAGCTTCCTGTGGAAGAAGGTGCCCGGCCCGATCAAGAAGGTCCCGGCGGCCCTGGTCGCCGTGGGCATCGGCATCGCGGTCGCCGCGCTGCCCGGCGTGGAGGTGAAGACCCTCCAGGTGGGCAACCTGCTCGCCTCCGTCGACGTACCGGGCCCGGAACAGTTCGCGGGCCTGGCGGACGCCGGGGTCATCACCGCGATCCTGACCTTCACCGTGATCGCCTCCGCGGAGTCCCTGTTCACCGCGGCCGCCGTGGACCGTATGCACGACGGCCCGCGCACCCGCTACAACCCCGAGCTCATCGCACAGGGCGCCGGCAACACCGTCGCCGGCCTGCTGGGCGCCCTGCCCATCACGGCGGTCGTGGCCCGCAGCTCGGCGAACGTCCAGGCGGGCGCCAAGACCCGGCTCTCCCGCACCCTGCACGGCCTGTGGCTGCTGGCCTTCGCGCTGCTGCTCCCCCAGGTGCTGGCCCTGATCCCCATCTCGGTCCTCGCGGGCGTACTGATCCACAGCGGCTGGAAGCTCTTCGCCCCCGAGGAGTTCCCGAAGATGTGGCGGCAGGACCGGGGCGAGTTCGTGGTCATGACGCTCACCACGCTGGTCATCGTGGCGACGGCCCTCCTGGAGGGCGTCCTCATCGGCCTCGCGGCGGGCATCGTGCTGGCCGCGGTGCGCATGTCGCAGACCGTCATCCGGCAGCACATCGAGGACGACACCGCGAAGGTGGTCATGGCCGGGAACGCCACGTTCCTGCGCCTGCCCCAGGTCATCGAGGCCCTGGAAGCCGCCGCCGAGGCCGGAAAGCCCCGCATCCGCCTCGACCTCACCGGCGTGACCCACCTCGACCACGCCTGCCGCAGCCAGGTGGAGGAGTTCACCGCCCAGCAACGCGGCAAGGGTCTGCGGGTGGAACTCCTGATGCCGGGCCCGGCGAAACAGCCGTCCCAGGACGCGAACCAGCCGCCCCGGGACACGGAACCGGCCTCCGACGGCCCCCGCCCGTCCTCCAGGCCCCTGCCCCGCCGCCCGGCCACCCCGTCCCCCTCCGCCGGCCCCGGCCCCACCGCCGAGTGGTTCTACCTGGACACCACACCGATGCCGGAGGACTTCGCGGAGAGGTACGCGGCGGAGTACGCCCCGGGCCATCCGCAGGGGTACGGGGGCGAGTACACCCCCGGTTACACCCAGGGATACGCCTCGCGCTGAGACACCCGAGACACCGAAGGCCGAGACGGTTCAAGATCGGTTCGTCCCATGGCCGGTACTTCCTGAGGCCCTCGTGGGTCACGCGCCCGTCGGTCACCCCGACGGGCGCGCGGCGTAGGTACGCGGTCCCGTACCGCCCGCTCCCCCACGCGACACGGGCCCTGCGAGCGGTCAGGACCCGAGGGCCTCGTAGGACACCCCGGTCAACTGCTCGGAGGCGGCCCAGAGCCGTTCCCCGGCCCGGTCGTCGAGGGTCCAGGGCGCCCGCCACGAGGAGGCGGGCGCCCCGCGCCACATCGCGAAGGACGGTCCGGTGAAGGAGTCCGGCGGTACGTCCGGCGCGGTCGCGGCGTACAGGACGGGCAGCGCGCCGGCCTCGGCGGACTGGGCGAAGAAGCGGTTGCCGATCTCCATGAACCGCTCGGCGCGCCGGCGCCCCTCGGCCCGCGGCCCGGCCGTCTGCAGGTTGGTGGCCGCGTACCCCGGGTGCGCGGCCACCGCGGCCACATCGGCCCCGGCCGCCGCCAGCCGCCGCGCGAGTTCGTGCGTGAAGAGCAGGTTGGCGGTCTTGGAACGGCCGTAGGCGGTCCAACGACGATATGCCCGCTCGCAGTTGAGGTCCCGGGGATCGATGTTCCCGAGCAGGTGGGCCATGCTGGAGACGGTCACCACGCGCGCACCGGGCGCGGCGAGCAGCGCGGGCAGCAGCAGCCCCGTGAGGGCGAAGTGCCCGAGGTGGTTCACCCCGAACTGCGTCTCGAACCCGTCGGCGGTCGTGCCGTACGGCAACGCCATCACGCCCGCGTTGTTGACGAGGAGGTCGAGCCGCTCGTACGACAGCGCGAACTCCCGCACGGAGGCGAGGTCCCCGAGGTCCAGTCGACGCAACTCGGTGTCGGAGCCCGGCACTTCACCGCCCAGCCGCTCGACGGCGGCACGCCCGCGAGCCTCACTGCGGCAGGCGAGGACGACCCGCGCCCCCTTCCGGGCCAGCTCCCGCGCGATGACGTACCCCAGACCGCTGTTGGCCCCGGTGACGACGGCGGTACGACCGCTCTGGTCGGGGATGTCGTACGTGCTCCAGCCGGACGCTCTCGACGACATGGCGTACTCCCTCCGCTGCTGTCTCCACCCTAGGACGCCTGGCCACCTGGCCCGCACTTCCCCGTCACTATGCGTGCACGATACGGCCACCCTGCGCTCCTAGCCTCCCGACCGCACCCCCCGCACCCCGCCGCCGACCGGCGGCGGGGCGGTCCAGCACCCCTGGAGCAAGAGTGGAACGTCGTACCCTCCTGCGTGCGGCCGTCATCGGCGGCTCGTCCGCCGTGCTCGGCGGAACCCTGTGGCGCGGCGCCGCGTACGCCGCGCCGGCGCAGCCCGGCACGAGCCCGTACGGGGCGCTCGGCGCACCCGACGCCAACGGCATCCGACTCCCCAGCGGTTTCACCAGCCGCGTGATCGCCCGTTCCGGCCAGACGGTCTCCGGAACGTCGTACACCTGGCACAACGCCCCCGACGGCGGCGCCTGTTACGCCGACGGCACGGGCTGGATCTACGTCTCCAACTCGGAGATCAACCCGTCCGGCGGCGCGAGCGCGGTGAAGTTCTCCTCGACCGGCGCGATCACCGGCGCGTACCGGATCCTCTCCAACACCCGCCAGAACTGCGCGGGCGGCAAGACCCCGTGGAACACCTGGCTGTCCTGCGAGGAGGTCTCCCTCGGCTACGTCTACGAGACGGACCCGTGGGGCACGAAGGCGGCGATCCGCCGGGACGCGATGGGCCGCTTCAAGCACGAGGCCGCGGCCGCCGACCCGGTGCGCAAGGTGATCTACCTGACCGAGGACGAGACGAACGGCCGCTTCTACCGCTTCGTGCCGACGACCTGGGGCGACCTGTCCTCCGGCACCCTGCAGGTCATGGTCGCCGGCTCCGGCACCTCCGGCTCCTTCACCTGGGCAAACGTCCCCGACCCGGACGGTTCCCCCACCACCACCCGCACCCAGGTGTCGGGTTCGAAGTCCTTCAACGGCGGCGAGGGCTGCCACTACGCCGACGACACGGTCTGGTTCACGACGAAGGGTGACAACCGGGTCTGGCAGCTCAACCTGACGAACAACACCTACGAGCTGGCGTACGACGACTCCCTGGTCACCTCCGGCACGGCACCCCTCACCGGAGTCGACAACATCACCGGCTCCGCCTCCGGCGACCTGTTCGTGGCGGAGGACGGCGGCAACATGGAGATCTGCGTGATCACCCCGACCGACGTCATCGCCCCCTTCCTCCGCATCGACGGCCAGTCGGGCTCGGAGATCACCGGCCCGGCGTTCTCCCCCGACGGCACCCGCCTGTACTTCTCCAGCCAGCGCGGCACGTCGGGCAGCTCGTCGGGCGGGATCACGTACGAGGTGAAGGGCCCGTTCCGGGCGTAGCAAGGCCGGCTCCGAGGGAGGCCGTCGCCGAGGGCGAGGCCGGACCGACAGGAATCCGACAGCGGAATTGAAAGGAACCTGACAGGCAAACGGAGGAACACGGTCGGACGGCGGCTCGTTACTCGCCAACGAAGTACAAGATGGAAGCAAGTCGAGCATGACGAGCCCGCCGCCCGACCCCACCCCCGGAGGCACCGACATGACCCCCGACCTGTCCCGCCGAACCGTCCTCGGCGGCACCCTGGCCGCCCTGACCCTGGCCGCCACGGCAGCCCCCGCCGAGGCCAGGTCCCAGTCCGGCACGGCGACCTGGCCCACGGTCTTCCCCCTCCCCGACGGCTGGCTCCCCGAGGGCATCACCATCGGCAGCAGGCCGTACGCCTACATGGGCTCCCGCGCCAACGGCGGCATCTACCGCACCGATCTGCGCACCGGTGAGGGCAAGGTGCTCCACGAGGGCGGCGCCGGCCTCGCCTCCATAGGCCTGAAGCTGGACGACGACGGCCTGCTGTACGTCTGCGGCGGCGCCGGCGGGACCGCGAAGATCATCGACTCCCGCTCGGGCAAGCTGCTCACCACCTACCAGCTCACGCAGAACACCGCCCCGTTCATCAACGACGTCGTCCTGCACCAGGACCGGGCCTGGTTCACCGACTCCCGCGACGACGTCCTCTACGGCGTCCCGCGCGGCCGCACCGGCGACATCCGCGCCCTCCCCCTCACCGGCGAGTGGGTGCAGGCGCCCGCCGGAACGAACAGCGCCAACGGCCTCGTCGCCACCCCCGACGGCCGCGGCCTGATCGTCGTCAACGCGGGCCAGTTGTACAACGTGAGCCTCAGGACCGGCCACGCCACCAGGATCACGCTGGCCGGCGCGACCGACGTGACCAACGGCGACGGTCTGGTCCGCATCGGCCGCACCCTCTACGTCGTACAGAACCGCCTGAACAAGGTCACCGTCTGGCACCTGGACCGCACGTCCACCACCGCCACCCTGACCCGCACGATCACCTCCCCCGACTTCGACGTCCCGACCACGGCGGCCCGCTACGGCAACCGCCTCTACCTGGTCAACGCCCGCTTCACGAGCCCGCAGACCCCGGAGACGACGTTCACGGGGGTGGCGGTACAGCTCTGACGAACAGGGGCGGGGCGGCCCACTGGTTCGACAAAGGGCCGCCCGCATCCCTCCCCCACCTGGCATGCTGACCCCATGCTGATGCTCACCACCTGCCGAAAGGCAGATGCCGCGTAACGGCCCCGGCGCCCTGCGCGCCCTCCGGACTCCTGTCACCCGCGTACGGGCGATGCCCCCTCCCCCACGCATCCCCGGCCTGTCCACCCGCACCACGCTGGCCATCCACCGCGCGGAACACGACTCGACCGGCTCCTACCACCTCTCCCCCGGCGCCACGCAACGCGCCCTGCGCCGCTACCGCGAGTTCCTGGCGACGCCCGGCCGACGCACCCTCTACCCCCGCACGGCGGTCTGCCCCGCCTGCCCCGGCTGCGGCCTGGACGACGTCCGCGAGGCACGGGACGTCCTGGAGGAGACGGTGCGTCACCTGCCCCCGAGTGCCCGGGCGGAACTGTCCCGCACCCTGAGAAGACTGGACCACCGCTACAGACTCCGCACCCTGCCGGACCCGAGGGCGGACCAGACGGCCCCCTGGTGGCACCGACGACTGGGAGAGGGCGCGGAGGGCTGGTGACCGGAACGAACACATGATCATCACAAATTAGCCATCCTTCCTCCACGCATCGATTTCCGGCCATACCCTCGTCCCCCACAAGCCACAGCCCTGGGGGGACACCATGACCAACCCGTACACCCACCCGTATCCCACCCCGCCCGCACCGCGCCCGGCCCCCAAGTGGGCGCGCAAGCGCTACGTCCTGCCCGCGTTGGCCTTCGCCCTGTTCCTGGGCGTGGGCATAGGCAGCAGCGACGAGAACACGACCACCGACGCGAAGCCGACGGCCGCCAAGCCGTCGGCCGCATCGCCGCAGCCGACGGTCACCGTGACCACCACGGCCACGGCGACGGCCGCTCCGGAACCGGCGGTCACGGTGACGGCGACGGCGACGAAGACCGTGAAGGTGACGAAGACGGTCACCGCGGCGGCCGCAGCGGAGGACGACAGCGGTTCCGGCGATTCCGGCAACTCCGCCGACGTGTACTACGGAAACTGCAGCGAGGCCCGAGCCGCCGGCGCGGCACCCGTGCATGCCGGGGATCCCGGCTACGGGCGCCACCTCGACCGGGACGGGGACGGCACGGGCTGCGAGTAGCGGCACTCCGAAAGGGCGGCACCCCCGTCGGGTGCCGCCCGGCCCACTGCGGGCTCAGCCCGCGCGAGCCCCGGATCGTCGGCTAGGCCGCCCGCCAGACCGTCATGTCCGCGGTCAGGAAGCTGATCCCCGGGGAGTCCCACAACGCGGTCGACTTCTGCTGGACCACGAGCAGCGCGATGTCTCCGTTGCGGTGCTTGACGCAGAACTCGCTGCCCGCCGCCGCAGCGGCCAGCGGGAAGCGGCGGGCCGTGGCGCCCCCCGCGAGGAGGCGACACTCGTCGAAGGTGGCTCCCGTGACGCCGAACAGCTGGGTGATCGTGCTGGTGTCGCTCTCCAGCGCGCAGCCGATCTCCTCGCAGACGAAGCGGATGTCGCCCTTGCGGTTGTCGAGCAGGACCCCGTCCTCGATGCGCAGTGAGTTCTTCTCGTCCAGCATTCGCTGGGCGTACGGCACGGCTTGTGGCGTCCTGGACTCGGTTGCGGAGGGGTGGGACGCATCCGGCTGCTGACCGTCGGACCCCGCCGCCGCGGACCCCGCCGCCGGGGCGGACCCCTCCGTCGGCGCGGATGCCGACGACCGTTCGGATGCTGTCGGACCGGGCGTCGAGGATGCCGCGGTGTCCCGGTCGCGGTCGCGGAGCCGGTCCCTCACCTCCGACACCGTCCACGCCAGGCCGGCGACCAGCACCCCACCCGCGGCCACGGCGGCGGCCGTGATCAACGCGGCGCGTCTTCGACGGGCCCGCCGGTCGACCTGGACCGCCGGATACGGATACGGCGGTGCGATCAACGGCAGCGTGTGCACCGGGGTGGGATCGGGCACCGGGGTGGGATCGGGCGCCGGGGCCGGAACCGTCACCTCCGGCCCCGCGACCTCCCGCCAGACGGTCGGCCCGGCGCCCGCGTCGGCCTCCGGGCCCAGCCGCTGCCGGCACCACTCGACGACCTCCGCCAGGGTGGCCCGCTCCTCCGGAGCGGCGGCCAGGCACCGTGCGATCAGAGGGCGCAGTTGCTCGGGCAGCTGGGACAGGTCGGGTTCCGAGTGCACGATTCGGTACAGGACGCCGTGCGAGGGGCCGCCCCCGTACAGCGGCTCGCCCAGTGCCGCGAACGCCGCTGTCTGGCCGAGCGCGAAGACGTCGGTCGCCGTCGTCACCTCACCCGCGGTCGCCTGCTCGGGAGCCATGAACTGGGGCGTGCCGACAGCGGCACCCGTGGCGGTGTGCGAGGTGACGTCGGAGGCCAGCGAGATGCCGAAGTCGATCACACGCGGCCCGTCGGCCGCCAGCAGCACGTTCGACGGCTTCAGGTCCCGGTGCACGATTCCCGCACCATGGATGGCCTGCAGCGCCTCGGCCACCCCCGCCATCAGCCACAGCACCGCCGGCACCGGCAGCGGTCCACGCCGGGCGACGGCCTCCGCCAGGGAGGGCCCGGGCACGTACAGCGTGGCCAGCCAGGGCGGCACGCCGTCCGCGTCGGCGTCGATCAGCTCGGCTGTGTACGCGCCCCGGACCCGCCGGGCCGCCTTGATCTCCCGGCCGAACCGCCGCCGGAAGTCCGGGTCGTCGGCCAGCTCCGGGCGTACCACCTTGATCGCCACCGGCCGGCCGCCCTGCGTGTGCGACAGGTAGACCCGTCCCATGCCCCCCGCGCCGAGCCGGGCCGCGAGACGGTAACCGGCCACCTGGGGCGGATCGTCCGCCTGCAGTGGCTGGAACACCTCAGTCGCGTTGTTCATCGGCCCTCGTTCCCCAGATCCCCTGATCCGCTGATCCCCTCCGTGATGCACTACGGCGTGATCGAGGGCCTCGTTCAGCATCTGCCCCAGAGAGCAAGGACTTCGATCCGAGCCCGCTCGGGCTGCTGCCCTCGGCTGGTGCGAGGATCCATGAATGCCAGACCGCCGCCAAGTCCCAGCCCGCTCCGCAGGCCGACTTGGTTTTGGACCGCCTGTGGCGGCTGAACGGGCGGACACGCAGGCAGGCGCGCTACTTCGATAGCTGTTCCGTCAGGTCCTTGACGAGACGCCAGTCGTCCCCGTTCCGCTCGAAGACGAACCGGTGGGACCCCACATAAGGCGTGGTTGGCTCCAGTCCCTTGCCATACGTGTCGGAAACGTACGGAGTGGTGATCTCATTGACGTCCACCGTGAATTTGGCGCCCTTCCTCTCCACCTCCGTCACGTCGGCTCTGGCGTCGGCCTGGTTCCAGACCTTGCCCCCCGGCGGGGCGTACTTCCGCCAGTACGCCTGAGGTGCATCCGCGCGCCGCTGGAAAACCTCCTCGGCAGCCTGCTCGAGAGACTTCTGTTCCGCCTCCTGCTCGGCCGCCGTGGCCTGGCTCTTCACCACCAGCCCGCCGGGCACCGCCACGAGCACCGCCGCAGCCGCGGCCAGCCCCACCTTGTGCTTCTTCTGCACCTTGCCCCCAACTCAAGACGCATCGACATATCGATGCAACGATCTGCCGGAGAGTAACAGCGATCAAACCCCTCGCCTAGGCAAATCCGCAGGCAGGAGGCTTGATCACGCAAGCGTGGCTATCCGAGACCACGTGAGGTCGGCGGAACGACTTTGGGCTGGAGCTTGTTTGGGGCGAGTGATCATGGCCCCGTAAGCTCCGGCGGAGGCAGGCCGCGCCGCAGAGGCGGCGCGCGCCCGCGCCGTGCGCGGGCACGTGATGAAGTAGGGAAAGTTCTGTCCCACTGGGATCAGACACGGGCGTCTGGGGTTTGTCCTGTCTCGGTTGATGGTTGACACTGCGGCTTCACCTGACGCTTGACACCGCTTGCCTCGGCTTGGGATCAGCAGACCCACGGCCCAGGGAGCTCTGCCCGAATGGTTTCGAGGTCGGCAGGTGTACGTCCACGCGCGTGAATCCAGGACTGGTCCTCGATGCCGTCCCGGCGCACCAGTCGGCCAGGAGCCGCATACCAGCGCACTGGTGAGTCGTCCGTGCTCGCCCACATCGGATGGTCAGGCAGGTCCACCCGCGCATAGCGAGCGTGGAGGCTCGGCACCAGCGCGTCCGGGAGCTCGCAGGCGTCGTAGAGGCTGTCCGCCCCGAAGAGCGACTCGCTCAGCACGAGTTCCACCCAGGCCAAGGACATTCGATCGAAGAAGGGAATCCAACCCTCGTGCGATTCCACCACCACCGGCGGATCCTCCTGCTCGATCTCGTCCAGCGGAATTCCCCAGAACGCGCAGTCCTGGTTCTCGCGCCGGAAGACCAGAACACCGTTCAAGGCCTCATCGACGTAGAGCCCAGTCGGCCGGACCAGAGGGTCCTGCTGTCGGGTCAGGTCGTCCCGCCGGCCGAAGAGCTCAAAACCCTCACGCAAGGCAGCCGGTAGCTCGAAGCCTAGATCAGCCTCCGCAGTCGCCAACTCGTCCTCGGCACAACCGTCTTCCCATCGCAGACGGCAACCCATCCATGCATCGGCGAACCAGCGCACGAAGTCCCAGGCCTGGGAGCGAGTTCGCACCCCGCCCCGCAGCACCACCGACAGGTCAGGGCCGTCCAGCATGCCGAGGACGCTACCGCCTCCCTCGACCACCCGACCGCGCGGGGAGGCATAAGCGGCCTGGACTCGTCATCGTTCACGCCTCGATTTGACCCACCGACGACATGAGATGCCTAGGGTCTGTCCGGCGGATCTTGCCAAGCTCTCGCTGAGCACAGCCGGTGCTGTGGCACTTGACGGTACTTCGATCAATTAAGTCGACACCCGTTCCGAACTGCGGGAAACTCCCCGCGATGCCTCAACGAACCGACACGCCTCCCGCGTGGGACGAGCGTACGCAGCTGGCCACCTTCCTGGACTACGCCCGTGACACCGCGCGAGCCAAGTGTGAGGGCGTGTCCGCCGAAGACGCTCGCAAGGGCCCACTCCCGAGTTCGCCGCTGATGACGGTGTGCGGGCTGATCAGCCATCTGCGGTGGGTCGAGTACTACTGGTTCCAAGTGATATTTCTGGGCGAGGAGCTTGCGGGGCCGCTCTCCGAGGCGACCGACGATGATCCCGATCCTGAGATGCGGACAGCAGTCGACATCCCGTTGCCCCAGCTTCTCGCCGAGTACGAGGAGCAGAGTGCCCGCTATCGTCGCCTGGTGTCCGACCACGAGCTGAACTCAACGGCCAAGCGTCCCATCAGCGACGGCCGCCACGTCGACCTCCGCTGGGTGATCCTCCACCTCATTGAGGAGACGTCCCGCCACAACGGCCACCTCGACGTCGTGCGTGAGCTCGTCGACGGGCGGACCGGCGCCTAAAGACCTGTCGTGCGGGTCACGAGCGGAGCCAGAGCCGGATCGAGGCGAGGGTGACGGTGCCGTGGAACACATAGGCGCGCTTGTCGAACCTGGTGGCCACGGCGCGGGAGTTCTTGAGCGCCAAGATGGTCCGTTCGACGCGATCACCAGCCCGTCTCGGGCAAGGACGCGGGACAGGTCCCTGACCGCATGCGGGATGTCCGGGACGTGGTACAGCATGTGCAGCGCCAAGGCAGCATCGACGCTCCCCGTGGCCAGCGGCAGGCACGTGGCCTCCGCCACGGCGACCGGGCCGGGAACGCCGGCGAGGATGCCGGGTGCGATGTCCAGGCCAAGCAGTTCCAGGTCGGGCCGGTCCTGCCGGAGCCGCTGGATGAACGTGCCGTTGCCGCAACCGACATCGACCACGCGCCCTCCCCCGCGCACGCCGCTCAGCTTCTCGGCGACGATGCCGGGCAGGTCGTAGCGGGGCGTCTGCCACTGGTAGAGCGACTGGCGGGCGGCCAGGTCTCGGTCGCTGCTGTAGGCACTTCCGGCGAGGCGGCCCCGGTCGGTGACTGCGGCGTCGTGTGCGGCGGACTGTTCGGTCACGTCGGCAGCTCCGGAGGACGGGCGGCGGGTGCGGCCGCGAGAACGGCTGTGTCCGGGAGTCGTTCACGCAGGTGCGCCGCCTGCGCGGCTCCACCGTACTGCGGTCCCCGGCTCCCGGCCCGGAGCGCCGGGCATCGCCTCTGTGCGGTGAGATCGATCGCTGCCCTGCCCGTGTACGTGGCGGCCGTCACCGTCCCGGTCCTCGCCCTGGTGCCGGCGCGGACATCGACCTGACGCACCCCCACGGCGACCGCAGGGTCAGGGTCGCGCAAGCCGGGCCGGGAGGGGGCGCCCCGGATCCTCGCCCCCGGGCAGGGCAAGCCCTGGCGGCGCGTCGAGTGGGTCAGTCCTCGCCGGTGCGACGTCCGGCGCCCTGCGGCCGGGGGCGTGGCCGCCCTCCAGGACCCGCAGTGCGGTCCGGGCCGTCGTCGCCCCGCCAGGGCCCCGGATCGGCCATGCGCAAGAGGGCGGCACCCCCGCACAGGGTGCCGCCCTCCTCTTGCGTACCGGAGCCGCCGCGATCGGTGCTGAGGGTCGGGGACCGCAGCGGCTCCGGGGTCAGGTGAGGCCGGTCGGGGCCGGCCTCGACTCAGCGGTGGTCGCTGCCCGCCGACTGCGTGGCCGCCCGGCCCGCCTCCAACCGCGCCACCGGGATCCGGAACGGCGAGCAGGAGACGTAGTCCAGGCCGACCTCGTGGAAGAAGTGGACCGACTCGGGGTCGCCGCCGTGTTCGCCGCAGACGCCGAGCTTCAGGTCGGGGCGGGTCCGGCGGCCCGCCTCCGCCGCGGCCTTCACCAGCGAGCCCACGCCGTCCTTGTCGATCGTCTCGAACGGGGAGACACCGAAGATGCCCTTCTCCAGGTACGCGGTGAAGAAGGAGGCCTCCACGTCATCCCGGCTGAAGCCCCACACCGTCTGCGTGAGGTCGTTCGTACCGAAGCTGAAGAACTCCGCCGCCTCCGCGATCTGGCCCGCCGTCAGGGCGGCCCGAGGCAGCTCGATCATCGTGCCGATCGACAGCTTCAGGCTGGTGCCCGTGGCGGCCTCGACCTCGGCGACGACCTGGTCGGCCTCCTCGCGGACGATCTCCAGCTCCTGGACCGTGCCGACGAGCGGGATCATGATCTCGGCGCGCGGATCGCCCTTGGCGTTCTTGCGCTCGGCCGCCGCCTCGGCGATGGCACGGACCTGCATCGTGAACAGGCCGGGGATGACCAGGCCCAGGCGTACGCCCCGCAGGCCCAGCATCGGGTTCTGCTCGTGCAGGCGGTGGACCGCCTGGAGCAGGCGCAGCTCGTTCTCGTGCGGCTCCTGGCGGGACTCCGCCAGCGCCACACGCACCGACAGCTCGGTGATGTCGGGCAGGAACTCGTGCAGCGGCGGGTCGAGCAGGCGGATGGTGACCGGCAGGCCGTCCATCGCCTCGAACAGCTCCACGAAGTCCTTCTTCTGCAGCGGCAGGAGCTGCTTGAGGGACTCCTCGCGCTCGGTCTCCGTGTCCGCCAGGATCAGGCGCTCGACCAGCTCACGCCGGTCGCCGAGGAACATGTGCTCCGTGCGGCACAGGCCGATGCCCTGCGCGCCGAAGCGGCGTGCCCGCAGCGCGTCCTCCGCGTTGTCCGCGTTCGCGCGGACGCGGAGGCGGCGCTTGCGGTCCGCGAAGGCCATGATGCGGTGGACCGCCTCGACCAGCTCGTCCGCGTCGTCGGCGCCCGCGTGCATACGGCCCTCGAAGTACTCCACCACGGGGGACGGGACCACCGGGACCTCGCCCAGGTAGACCTTGCCGGAGGAGCCGTCGATCGAGATGACGTCGCCCTCCTCCACCACGTGGCCGCCCGGCACGGTCATCCGGCGGCGCTTGGTGTCGACCTCGAGCTCCTCCGCGCCGCACACACACGTCTTGCCCATGCCGCGCGCGACCACCGCCGCGTGGGAGGTCTTGCCGCCGCGGGAGGTGAGGATGCCCTCCGCCGCGATCATGCCGTCCAGGTCGTCGGGGTTCGTCTCGCGGCGGACCAGGATGACCTTCTCACCCGAGCGCGACCACTTCACGGCCGTGTACGAGTCGAAGACCGCCTTGCCGACGGCCGCGCCCGGCGAGGCCGCGATGCCCCGGCCGACCTGCTCGGTCTTCGCGTGCTCGTCGAAGCGGGGGAACATCAGCTGGGCCAGCTGGGCACCGGTGACGCGCTGGAGCGCCTCGGTCTCGTCGATCAGGCCCTGGTCCACCAGCTGCGTGGCGATGCGGAAGGCGGCACCGGCGGTCCTCTTGCCGACGCGCGTCTGGAGCATCCACAGCTGACCGCGCTCGATCGTGAACTCGATGTCGCAGAGATCCTTGTAGTGGTTCTCCAGCGTCTCCATGATCCCGAGCAGCTGGTCGTACGACTTCTTGTCGATCTGCTCCAGCTCGGCCAGCGGGACGGTGTTGCGGATGCCCGCCACCACATCCTCGCCCTGGGCGTTCTGGAGGTAGTCGCCGTAGACGCCCTGGTGGCCGGAGGCGGGGTCGCGGGTGAAGGCGACGCCCGTGCCGGAGTCGGGGCCCAGGTTGCCGAAGACCATCGAGCAGACGTTGACCGCCGTGCCCAGGTCGTGCGGGATGCGTTCCTGGCGCCGGTACAGCTTGGCGCGGTCGCCGTTCCAGGAGTCGAAGACGGCCTTGATCGCGAGGTCCATCTGCTCGCGCGGGTCCTGCGGGAAGTCGCGGCCGGCCTCCGTCTTGACGATCTTCTTGAACTTGGTGACCAGCTTCTTGAGGTCGGCCGCCTCCAGTTCCGTGTCGACCGTGACCTTCTTGGCCGCCTTCGCCGCCTCCAGCGCCTCCTCGAAGAGGTCGCCGTCGACGCCGAGGACAGTCTTGCCGAACATCTGGATGAGACGGCGGTAGGAGTCCCAGGCGAAGCGGTCGTCGCCGGCCTGCTTGGCCAGGCCCTGGACCGACTTGTCGGACAGGCCGATGTTGAGGACCGTGTCCATCATGCCGGGCATCGAGAACTTGGCGCCGGAGCGGACGGAGACGAGCAGAGGGTTGTCGGCCTGGCCGAGCTTCTTGCCCATCTTCTCCTCGAGGGCGACGAGGTGCGCACTCACCTCGTCACGCAGTGCCGCCGGCTCCTCGCCACTGTCGAGGTAGACCTTGCAGGCCTCGGTGGTGATGGTGAAGCCGGGAGGGACCGGCAGGCCGAGGTTGGTCATCTCGGCGAGGTTCGCGCCCTTGCCACCGAGGAGGTCCTTGAGGTCCTTGTTGCCCTCGGTGAAGTCGTAAACGAACTTCACGCCCTCAACGCTCGTTGCCGGCTGAGCTACGTGGGGATCTTTGTTTTCCGACACGGGTCTCGACTCCTCGAGGACGCGGTGGCTGCCCTGACGGCGAGGAACATACCCAGATCGAAGGCACTTGGGTACGTCCACTTGTGCGTCATGCGCTCGTAACCCGCCGTCCGCCACCGGATCAAAAGTCAAGGCATGGGCAGCACGAGACAGCCGATGTCTTCACTTCTTGAACGCATCAACGCTCGTAGAGTTCGCATCGCGCTCAGATGAGCGAGGGTCATGCGCGTTTGATTTCGATCGATGAACGATCAAGAGGTGGCACTCAGTGCCACCCCTTGATGAAGTGCAACCGCCCACGATCCGCTCATCTGAGCGCAACCCTTATCAAGGGTGGTGAGAATCACGCTCCCACAGGCGGCGGGATTTCACCATGCGGACGGGTACCCGGATGGAAACATTCCCGACACGCCGCGCCAATGGTGCTCAGGCGGGCCCCGGTGGGCGCAGCCATGGACCTCGTTGCGGCGGGCACCTCGGAAGCAGGGTCGCTCCCGCAGAGCGCAGGGCCCCGCCGAGGCGTTCTCGGCGGGACCCGTTTCGGTGACACCGCACTACCGCTTCACACGCGCGCCTCTCACCAAGGGGGACAGGGGGCTCCTGACGCCCACCTGGGTTCGAAGAACTCCTCCCGGAAGACGTCCACCGCTGCCCTGAGCAGGGCGAGGTCGATTTCCGGCCGGATAAAGTTCAGAGGGGTCGAGGTGTCATCGCACACTCCATCTTTTTCCACGCCTGTCATGCTCGATCCAGGACAGAGGGAACAGCCTTGATGTCACGATCTTCGGACGAATCCGATCCGCTCCGGGGCATCACGGATTTCACACATTTCGTCGACCCGTCGCCCCAGAGTGTTCAGGGCCTCGTCCAGTTCGAGGCGGGAATCCCGCGTCCGGTGAATTGTGTACGCCCCAGGGGCGGCTGCACCGACCGCGCATTCCAGACTGGCTCCGATCAGCGTCTCGATGTCGCAGCCGGATTCGGAAAACGCCAGAGTGGCGGTGAAATCGAATTCTCCGGGCTCGTAGGCGTAGTCGGGATCGGGAATTCGGATGGAGTGATACAGGGTGACTCTCAATCCGTTCCGGGAATCGATGAGAATCTGGTGGACAAGAGTCGCTTCTTCCCCGAACGGGAACGCCACGAAGAGGTCGAGGGTGAAATCAGCAAGTTGCTTCTGGTATCGATCGATATCCAGCAGGAAGGCTGATACCTGCTGCCTGGCGGACAACAATGCTGCTCTCCGATCTCCTTGAACGGCCGCATGCCGTCCGAGGTGAGCGCCCCGGACGGCATGCGGCGAGTAACGAGGATGGCCAGTTGCTTCAGGATGCCTTGAGGGTGAACAACACCCATGCACCCTTGTGGCCTTGATACCCCTTCTCAACCCTCATGAGCACCAGCGTGAGTTTCCTGGCGTCCCCCACCGCTCCAGAGCTGTTGGCAACCCGGCCGATCGCCGACTCGAAGCCCAGACTGTACTCTCTGCGCTCCCCGATCGAAGCCTTGGCCGCCCACTTATTGATCGCCGTTCGGTGGTGATTGACGACAGCGTTGATGCTGTCCTGCGCCGTAGCGGAGGGCAGCATGGAAGCCACATTCGTGTGGGGGTCGGTCTGCGCACGGTCGATCAAGTCCTGGTCGGAGATGTCCAGGTGATCCTTGGGGTGTGCGCCCTGAATTCCCTGGTCCTTGTCGAGGTCTCCACAGTTGTGCACCAGGGCCGAAGCCGCCCCCGTCACCACGTAGTACGTGTGGATGTCGGCGACCGTCAGGTTGTAGACCGTGGCCGGCTGGGTCCAGCGCTGGACGGCCGTGACCTGGACGCGGGTGCCCGCGCCGGTCTCCAGCCAGTCGCCGGACTCCAGGTCCGTGGCCTTGACCCACTTGCGCAGCTCGGGCGCCCAGAACGGGTGGCCGTCCGTGGCCGTGGTCTTGGCGGTCTTCTCGGCCTTCTTGGCATCGGTGTCGATGGTGATCTCGACCAGGTTCTTCGCACCCTTGCCGACAATTTGGGCGGTGACCTCCTTGGCCGCCGTCTTGCCGGTCCTGGGGTCCTTCGCCACCACCTTGTCGCCGGGCTTCACGTCCTTGATGGGCTTGGTGCTCCCATCGGCCATGAGGACCTTGGTCCCGGGCACGAAGCTGTTCACCCGGCAGGACTCGCCGGCACCGGACTGCGTGCCGTCGCCCCCGCCGCCGTCGCCGTTGCTGTCGGCCTTCTTGGCGGCTGTGGCTTCGACTTCGTCGGCTTTCGCCTTTTTGGCTGCCTTCGCGGCGTCAGCCTGTTTCTGCCACTCGGCCATGTCCTCCGTGTACTTGGCCATCGCCTTCGCGTCGGCGTCCGCCCGCTTGACGATGCCGGTGGCCCAGCGGACCTCGTCCTCCCACTTGCGGTAGGCACTCCAGGCCTTGTCCAGGGCCTTCAACACGCGCTTGGCCTTGCCCGCGAACGGGACCGCGGCCTCCAGGGCGAGCATGGCGCAGGTGCCCACGTCGCCGTTGAGGCAGTCGACGATGTCGTTGTAGCCGCTGGCCTCCTTCACCGCCTCCTTGGCCACGTGCATGACCATGTCCATCTTGGACTGCTTCTTCAGCCACCTGGCCCGCTCCACGTCCTTCTTGCTGACGCTCGGGACAGGCTTGGACGGGGCCGGGGGCGTGCCGCCCGTCAGTGCGGCGTAGGCCTTCTTGTACAGCTTGACGGCCGCCTGGAACAGCTTGGGGATACCCCAGAACTGGCCGGACGGGTCAGTGAAGGTGACCGGGCTGTTGTTGGCGTACGCGTACGGGTTCATCGTCTGCGACTCGGCCACGTCCATCATCGGGTCGACCGAGATGAACCGTCCGATCGCGGGGTCGTACTCCCGTGCGCCGAGGTGGGTGAGTCCGGTGGACTCGTCCATCGTGCCGCCGACGAAGCCCTTCTCACCTGGCCACATCGACGGCTTCTGGCCGCGCGGCTCGCCGAACGGGGTGAACGCGCGGCGCGTCACCGCGCCCGAGGTGGCGTCCACGGCCGTGGTCGCCGTGCCGTTGTGGTCGGAGAGGAGGTAGGCGGTGGTGACCTTGCCGCCCTCGGCGGTGCGCACCATCGCCGGGCCGGCCGGGTGCTGGTAGTGGCGCGTGCCCTTGACGACGTTTCCGGCCTTGTCGAGCTGGACCTCCGTACCCGGCAGGTACAGGGTCGTGCCGTTCGGATCGCGGCGGATCAGGCGGTTGCCGCCCGCGTCGTAGACGTACTCGGTCTTCTTCGCCGTGTCGCCGGTGCCTTCCGTCACCCGCTCCAGGCGGCCCTCGGCGTCCCACTCCAGGCTCTGCGTGGTGCCCATGACCGTGCGGCGGGTCGTGTTGCCGACCTCGTCGTAGCCGAAGGAGTCCTCACGCTCGCCCTCGGGTCCCTCGGTGCGGACCTTCATGAGCTTGCTGGTGGTGGTACCGCCCTCGGCGTACTCGTAGTCGCGGAAGACGTCCTTGGTGGTGTCACCGGTGACGTCGTGCTTGACCTCCGTCTTCCGGTTGCCGGCCGCGTCGAACGTGTACGACGTCCAGTACGGGTTCGGGCCACCGACCTGCGGCTGGGCCGGTCGGCTCGCCAGGTTCGTGCATTCGTCGGGCTTGGCCGACGTCCAGGCGTCCGTCATCCGGCGCAGGTAGTCGTACGCGAAGCACTGGGTGTCGGTCGTGGCCGCCGTCGGGTTGACCCCCTGGGCGTCCGTGATCTTGAGGATGTTGCCGGAGGCGTCGTACGTCGTCCGGACATCGCTGATCCGGGCCGTCCCCGTCGTCCCGACCTCCTGGTCGAAGACCGTGCGCAGCGGGCGGCGGGTCTGCTCGTCGAACTCGCGGCTGGTGATGAGCTGCTTGCCCGCCGGGCCGACCCGGGTGCGGACCACATCGCCCAGCGGCGTGTACTCCGTACCGGCCACGAACGTCTTGCCCGCGACCGCCATGGTGGTGACCATGTCGAGGCCGTTGTAGCCGACCGACGTCCGCTCCTTCGGCAGGCCGGCGACCGCCGGCTGCGTCATCGTCTGGGCCATGCCGGTCGTCTTGGTGTACGTGCTGCTGTACTCGTACTCGCCGGCGAGCTTGTTCTCCGATGCCGGGATGGTGATCTTCGAGCCGAGCGGGCGGTACTCCTGGTCGTAGCCGGTGACCTCCTGCTTGTAGGCGTTGCCGTCGACGAAGCGGGTCGCGGAGACCGGCAGGCCGATCGCGCCGGGCAGGGTGTCGTACGTCTGCTCGGTGAGCTTGCGGCCCTTGAGGGAGCCTTCGTACGTCCCGGTGGTCCGGCCGAGCGTGTCGTACTCGAACGCGATCGTCCTCGCCGGGTCGCGGCCGTCCGTGGTCGTCAGGACCCGGTCACCCTTGTCGTACGAGGTCTTCGTAACGCCCTTGTCGGGGTCCTTCGACTCGTACATGCGGCCACGCAGGTCGTACTTGTACGACCAGACGTTGCCGGCCTGGTCCGTGACGGACTCCAGCATGCCGCGCCGCTCGTACGTGTAGCGCGTGCGGTCGTACGCGCCGGATGGGCCCTCACCCTTGAACTGGCGCAGCTCCGTCTTGCGGCCCTGGGCGTCGACCAGGGACATCGTGGGGATCTCGCCCTTGGGCGGGTCCACCGCGACCCAGTCGCCGCCGTAGGAGGTGGTGGTCCGCCAGGTCTCCTCGCCGAACTTGCGGGCGATCGTGGCGACCGGACGGCCCTGACCGTCGTACTCGGTGCGGGTCGAGGCCGGGACCTTGTTGTCGTCCGAGGTCCACAGCTCGGGCGACGGGTCCTTGTCGTTGAAGTGGGCGCCGTTCTCCTTCCAGACCAGGCCGCGGCTGTCGTAGAAGGTGTCGGTGATGACCCGGCCGCCGTCGAGCGCGGGCTGCTGGGTCTGCCGCAGGCGCAGCGCGCCGTCGTAGATGTCGTACGTGACCCGGTAGTCGCCGCGCTCCAGGAGCTTCTTGGTGGTGACGACGACGGGCTTGTCCGGCGTGACGGTGTAGCTGAACTCGGCGTCCGGGGTCTGGGTGACCGGGTCGCGGTCCGGCGACCAGGTCTTCACCAGGCGGCCGAGCGCGTCGTACTCCAGCACCTGCCGGCGCTTGTTGGTGTCCTCCTTGGCCAGGGCCAGGCCACGGCCCGGATCGAGCTCGGTGGTCTCCGTGTGGCCCTTGGCGTTGGTGACGACGGTCTTGACCGGTACGGAGCCGGCGGCGGGCACGTATGTCGTGCGGGTGGTGTTGTTGTGGATGTCCGTCACGGACGTGACGCGGCCGTGCTTGTCGAACGTCGACGAGGCGTCCAGCCGGTAGACCGGCTTGCCGTCCTTGTAGTCGGCGAGCGACTCGACCTTGGTGACGTTGTACGCGGCGTCGTAGTGGATCACCTTGTCGGTGGCGACGTCCGCCGGGCGGGCGATGTCCTTGGCGTCACAGGCCTTGGTGAGCGTCTCCACGCGCTTCTGCGGCGTGTACACGTACTTGTCGGCGTCGTTGACGTACTCGTAGCGGGTGCACGTGGCGTCGTCGGTCCTGGCCAGGTCGCCATGGTCCGTGGTGTGCTCCACGCGGCCCCGGCTGTCGTAGGCGTGCTCGACCGCCGTGCGGCGCTGGCCGCGCCCGTCGGACAGGACGGTGCGGGAGGCGATCTTCGAGGTGCCGGTCACCCACGCCTGGAGCGGCTCGGCGCCCTCGGTGCGCTTGCGGGTGGCGGTGGGGCCGCGCACCCAGGGGGTGTAGAGGGTGGCGGACTGCAGGGGGCCGCCCTCGCCGTCGTAGTACAGCGACTCGCGGATCTGGCCGGCGAAGAGCCTGTGGTCGTCGACCGTGCCGCCCTCGCTGTCCTTGATCTTCACCTCGCGTTTGCCGGTGGGCAGCTTGTCGCCGTCCATCCCGCGGAAGTAGACCGTCTCGACCTGCGAGCGCTTGTCCGGGGCGGTGCCGACGAGGGTGCGGACCTTCTCGTAGCCGCGCCACTGCGACCAGGTGCGGGCCTTCTCGCTGAGCAGCTCGCTGTCGTCGTCGTACGCCCAGGCCGGGTCGCCGATGTACTGGAACGTCGTGACCTTCGTCGGCGACGTGCCGTTCTTGTCCTCCTCGCGGACCTCGTCGACCCGGTGCTTGTGGAACCAGTCCGTGGAGTACTTCTTCTTCAGACCGGTCTCGTCGGTCGGGTCGGGGACCTCGTTGACGACCGGGTAGCAGCGCATGGTGTTCGTGTGCGGCGCCGACGGCAGCTTCTTCGGGTCCGTCTCGGTGGAGCACTCCGGCTTGGCGTACTCGACCGCGATGCGCGCGCCCGTCTCCGTCTGGATGGTCTCCACGCGCCAGCGCAGGAACGGCGGGTTGCCGTCGCTGTCGTTGTCGACGCGGTTCGGGAGCTGCTTGCCCTGGAAGGTCACGGCGGGCAGCGAGACGGGCGTACCGTTCTTGCCGGTGTGCTGGATGGCGTTGAGCCACAGCGGGTAGTCGCCCGCTACACCGCCGTCACCCGTGGACTTGAAGTCCTGGGTGAGGGTCCAGGTGTCGACCGGCTGGGGTTTGCCGTCCTTGAGGACCTCGGTCGTGACGGACGTCAGCCGCTTGCGGGTGAAGAACGTGGGCGCGTAGCGGTCCTTGCAGTCCTTGCCCTCGGCGCACAGCTGGTCGGCCGGGACGTCGGGCCAGTTGCGGGTGACCTCCCACTTGGCCTCGGACGTCAGCTTGTTCTCCGCGCAGTCGAACGCGGTGGTCTTGACGCAGCGCTCGGCGACGTCGAAGACCACCCGGGCCGGGGCGGCGGCGAACAGGTCGTCGCTGCGCAGGCCGTAGGAGATGTGCTTGAGCCAACCGCCGCGGTCGTAGGCGCGGTTGGTCGACTTGCCCTCGCGGGTGACGTTGGAGCCGTAGTGGTTGCGCTCCTTGGCGTACCAGTACGTCATGGCGTTGCCGCGCAGGTCCACGACGTAGTCGAGGTTCCAGCGGTACACCTGGTCACAGACCGAGTCGGCGTACGCGGCCTGGTGGCAGGGCTCGTTCGCGTGGTTGCCGTACACCGGCACGGACCAGGCCGAGTTGGTCTCCGCCTTGCCGGACGCCCAGCCGGGCAGCCGGTCCATGCCGAAGTAGTACTGGACGCCTTCCTCGTTGGTGACGCGCCAGTACTCCTTCTCCTTGTCGCCGTTGGCGGCGCCCTTGAGGAGTTCGACGCGCGAGCCGTCGTCGCTCGCGGGGACCCACTTCTTGGACTTGTCGTCGAGGACGAGCTGCGTGGAGCTGCCGTTCAGGGACAGCGTGACGACGGGCGGGCCCTGGCAGAGGTCACCGGTGGGGTGCTTGGGGTTGTTGTACCCCGAGCCCTCCTTGCGGTCGTTGGAGCAGGGCACGTACTGGCGCTCGATGAAGTTGGCACCCGTGTCCCAGCCGTCGCCCACCCAGCTGCTCTGCTGCGAGGACGCCGAGGAGCGGCCGTCGACGCTCGCGGACGAGTAGCTCAGCCCGAGGGTGGGGCCGGGGCCGCCCAGCGAGGACGGGATCTCCATCGGGTAGGACCAGGTGAAGTCGCCCGACGAGCCGCCCGCCTGCCAGGAGCCGGAGGGGCTCAGGGAGGTGGCGCGGTAGTCGCCGGACGGGCCGTTGGGCGCCGCTGTCGCGGCCAGCACCATGGCGCCGGCGCGGGCCGCCGTGGGCGTGGCGGCGTGTGCGGACACGGCCGACGTCGCGGACGCGGTACGGGCCGAGGCGCCGTTGGGCGCGGCCGTGGTGGTCGGTGGCGCCTGGACGGTGGCCGTCAGGATGCCCTTCGCCGGGTCGTTGGTCGTGGCGACCTGCGTACGGGTCTGGCACTCGGCCTTCTGCGGTGTCGTCAGCGCGCACGCGGGCATCGCGACGAACGTCAGCCGGGAACCCCAGCCGCCGCCGTAGGCGTTGCGGAAGCCCTTGTAGTCGAGCTCCACCTGCACCGGCGCGGCCGCCGGGGCCTGGTCGGTGCGCTGCACCTGCAGCAGGACGCCGTCGACGCCGGCCCTGTCGGTCGCGGTACGGTCGGCGACCTCGACCTGGGCGGTGACGGGCCGGCCTGCCGCCGCGCTCCCCTGAGCGGCGGTCAAGCGAACCGGCAGCGAGCCGGCGCGGACGCGCGGGGCCGGGGCACCGGCCCGCGCCGCCGGCCGGACCTCGGCGGAGCCGGCCGTCGGCCAGGTCACCGAGGGGGACCCGGTCCAGGTCCGCTTCGGCACCGCGTTGCCCCCGGAACCCCCCTTGGCCGGTTTGCCCGGCACGTTCACGAGCTTCTGCGACTCGGGCAGGGTTCCGCCGGCCGCGCGCGCGTCCGGGGCCATGGCCGGGAGTCCGGTCAGCAGAAGCGATGTGGCGAGCGCCGGCAACGACCAGCGTATCGCTCTTCGTATTCGTCTGTGGGCATGGCTGCGCCCACCCCGTTTTAGCATAGATATTTCCCCGGTTTCATCCCCCGTGAAAAACAGTCGGCGTGAAGTTACCACCGAGTCGCTTCGGTGGCCCACCGCGTGCCCCGACCCGGGACCTGGGTCGCCTCCGGGCCATCAGGCCTGCTAGAAAGCACGGTTGAGGGGTCGCATATCCGCCGTTCGTCACACTGAGCGACGACGGTACAAGGGCGGGGGAAGCCGGAACACTCCATTCCGGAACGCCCGTGCGCCACCCCACGCACATTGACCGATTCACCGCGAGGAAACAGGCGGGAAAACCGCATGAGAAACACACCGAGAGGGGTCGTCAGCGACCCGGGGGGAATTTCCAGAAAGGCGATGTCAGCAATATTGCTGATAGCCCTTTCCGCTGGAATGGTGACCCTTTCACCGGCCGCCGCGACCGCGGCCGGAACCACGGCGCCGGAACGTTCCGGCGCGACGCTGCCCGAGCAGCGGCGCACGGAGACCGACGCGGCCGTCAAAAAGGCGGCGGAAACCGGCCGTCGCGTCGAGATCAAGTCCGAACGGACGGAAACAGACGAGACGTTCGCGAATCCGGACGGAACGTTCACGGTGGAGCGCGCGCTGATCCCGGTGCGCGTACGCCAGAACGGAAAGCTCGTCCCCGTCGACACCCGTCTGTCCGAGACGGAGGACGGCCGGGTCGCCCCCAGGGCCGCCGGCATGTCCGTCTCCTTCTCCGGTGGCGGTGACGAAGCCTTCGCCACCATGGTCAGGGACGGCCGCGAGGTCTCCCTTTCATGGCCGGGCAAACTGCCCGAACCGGTAGTCTCCGGCCGCACGGCCACCTACCCCGACGTACTGCCGGGCGTCGACCTCACGGCCACCGTCGACGTGGACTCCTTCTCCCACGCGCTCGTGGTGAAGAACGCCGAGGCCGCCAAGAACCCCGCACTGGACGCCATCACCTTCGGCTACACGAGCAAGGGCCTCGACCTCAAGGCCGGCGCGGACGGCCGGCTGGAGGCCGTGGACCCGACCGGCACGGCCGTCTTCTCCGCACCGCAGCCGCGGATGTGGGACTCGGCAGGCTCCGAGGACCCGGCCGCCGCGCCCGCGACGGGAACCACGACGGGAACCGTGAAGAGCGCCGCGAAGGCCCGCACGGCCCGTTCCGCGCCCTCGGCCGACGCCTCGGCCGACGCGACGCCGCGCCCGCTCACCGAGACGCTGGCCGGCGCCACCGAGGGCTCCCGACAGGCGGGCCTCGGTGTCCAGCTGACGGACCGTGCGCTCACCCTGCGCCCGGACAAGGAGCTGCTGAGCGATCCCGGCACCGTGTTCCCGGTCGTCATCGACCCCGTGTGGGCGAAGGACGCCTGGAAGAACGCATGGTCCATCGCGTACAAGCACTCGAACGTCGCCAACTCCGACGACACCGTCTACTGGAACGGCGGCACGATCTCCGATTTCGCGCGCGTCGGCGTGGCCAACGACACCCAGCGCGGCGGGACGGTCCGGGCGAACACGTACTTCCGGGTCTCCACCTCGAACATCTGGAACAAGCAGATCATCCGGTCGACGCTGCGGATCAAGCAGACCCACGCCGGTTCCTGGTCCTGCAAATCCGGCGCCGTGCAGGTCCGCACGATCGGCAAGACCCTCCCCACCAACATCACGTGGAACAGGCAGCCCAAGTGGGGCGCACTCATCGATTCCTCGGGTGAATCCTTCGGCGGCCGCAACTGCCCCTCCGACAGTGCCGGACTCGTCGAATTCGACGTGACCGACGCGATCAGCAAGGCGGCCAAGGAGAAATGGGGCTCCTGGGCCTTCGTCCTGTCGTCGAAGAGCTCCGAAGTCGATGCTTCCTGGCGGAAGTTCGACCCGCACTCGGTGCGCGTGTCGACGTACCTCAACACGATTCCGGCCAAGCCGAGCGGCCTGTCGACCGACCCGTCGGTACCCTGCACCGGCGGCACCTTCGGCACCACCGACTACATCACTCTGCGTGCAAAGGTGAACGACGCCGAGGACAACAACCTCGTCGCCGAGTTCCACTACGCGCCGAACGGCGACTCCTCGCCCGAGGTCGGCAAGGTCAAGGCGAGCCGCGGCTCGGTGGCGAGCCTGCGCATCCCCACCAAGAACCTGAGCTCCGGCACGTACTGGTGGGACGTGCGGGCCAGTGACGGCACCGCGAACGGCCCCTGGGCCGGCCGGTGCAGCTTCACCTTCGACAAGACCCGCCCCTCGAAGCTGCCCGGTGTGACCTCGCCCGAGTTCCCCGAGGAGAAGGACGGCAACCCGGCCCGCACGGACGGGAAGTTCCACTTCACCGCCGGCGGTGTGACCGACGTGGTCCGGTACGTCTGGTGGACCGACTCCGACACCCGCGAGCGGTTCGTCGACGCCACCAAGGCCGGCGGCCCCGCCAAGGAGCCGGTGACGCACAAGCCGCTGAACGCCGGGCCCCAGTACCTGTACGTCCGCAGCCTCGACGCCGCGGGCAACCGGTCCGACCTGAAGACATACCTCTTCTACCCGACGCGTGCACCTCAGCGGGACAAGCCGGGCGACCTCAACGGCGACACCACCGTCGACATGTGGTCCGTCGACCCGGGCAGCGGCGCGCTGTGGCTCCACCCCGGCCAGGGCAACGGCAAGTTCGGGGTGGGCCGCCAGGCCGACGAGGAGTCCTTCGGCGACGCGGTCCTCACCCACCGCGGCAGCTGGAACGAGGACTACTACGAGGACCTCCTGGCACTGCGCCCCGGCGTGGAGGACCCAGCCGTCAAGGAACTGTGGGTCTACACCAACCGCGGCGACGGTGATCTCGGCGGCGCCGACACCGGCCGCTGGCCGCTGGAGGTCGCCGTCGAGGAGGCCAACCACTGGACGAACGCCGACCAGGTGCTGGCGATCGGCAGCGTGAACGACGACAACGCCGACGGCAAGGTCGACGAGAACGACGCACCCGACCTGCTCGTCAAGGCCGGCGCCGAGTTGTGGCTCTACCTGGGCAGCCAGGGCAGCCCGCTGATCGACGACGTCGAGCCGATGTCCCTCGGCAACGCCGACTGGCAGAACATGACGCTCCTCGCCCCCGGCGACCTCAACGGCGACGGACTGCCCGAGCTGTGGGCCCGCGATGTCAAGAGCGGCAAGATCCACCAGTACGCCAGCCGGAAGAACCCGGTCCAGGACGACGTCACCGCGACCGACCTGACCGTGTACGCCGACCCGGCCGTGCGCGCCACGTCCATCGGCAGCGGCTTCACCGGCTCCGCCCATCCGCACCTCGCCACGAACGGCGACTTCGAAGGCGACGGGTTCCCGGACCTGTGGTCCCGCGACGGCGAGGGCAGCGCGGTCGAGTTCCCCGGCAAGGCGTTCGCCGACGGCTCCGCCTTCGGCCCGGCCCGCCCGCTCGTGACCGGCGGCACCCCTTGGGGCACCTGTGAGGCCTTCGAGTCGAAGGCCACCGGAAAGCACACGCTGTGCGGCCCGGTCCTCGCCAAGTACAAGGCGCTCGGCGGCCCGGCAGGCTTCGGCTACCCGGGCACCGACATCGTCACCGCCCCCGACAAGGTCGGCCGGTACGCGCACTTCCAGGCGCCCGGCACCACCGCCAACAACCGGTCCATCTACTGGAGCCCGGACACCGGCGCCTGGGAGGTCCACGGCTCGATCTGGGCCACATGGACCGAGATGGGCCGGGAGAGCGGCGTCCTCGGCTACCCGACCTCCGACGAGCGCCCCACCAGCGACGGCGTCGGCCGTTTCAGCACCTTCAGCAAGGCCGGCCGGGCCAGCGCCATCTACTACTCCTCCGGAATCGGCGCCCATGCGGTGCGCGGCGCCATCTACAGCCGATACCTCGCGCTGGGCGGCCCCCGGCGCGTCGGCTACCCGATGGACGACGAGCAGGCCACCACACCGAAGGCGGGCACGTACCAGCGGTTCCGGTTCCGCGACGAGGAGACGTACAGCACGTCGATCTACTGGAGCAAGGCCACCGGTGCCTGGCCCGTCCACAACGCCATCATGCGCAAGTGGATCGAGCTCAAGTCGGAGAACGGCTGGCTCGGTTTCCCCACGTCCGGCGAGTACCAGGTGGCCGGCGGTGTCCGGGCCGACTTCGAGAACGGCTACATCCGCTGGAACCGCACGAGCGGCACGACCACCGAGCACAAGCCGGACGACCGAACCGCGCACCTGCGGACGGACCTCGCCGGTGACGTGAACGGCGACGGGCGCACCGACATGATCACGGTCTACGACTACGGGAACGCGTCCACCGGTATCCACGTGCTGACCACCGACGCCGACGGCGGGGTCCGTCCGCCGAAGGAGGCCTGGACGAGCAGCCGCGGCGGCTTCGACGCCACCCGCGCCAAGTGGACGGCCGGCGACGTCAACGGCGACAAGCTCGCCGACGTCGTCGCGTTCTACGGCTACGCGGATGAATCGGTCGCCGTGTGGACGTTCATCGCCGAGAAGGACGGCGGATTCCGTACCCTCAAGAGCGCCGCGCTGCCGGCCAAGAGCTGGCACATGGACCGGGTGATCGCGCTTCAGGCTGGTGACGTCAACGGTGACGGCCGCGCCGACCTGACCGCCGTCTACGACTACGACGACGGCCAGACGGGCGTGCACAAGTTCCTCGCCCGCGCCGACGGCGGATTCGACAACCCCGTCCGCGGCTGGAACTCCGGCGACGGCAAGTGGTGGGCCAAGAACGCCCGCTACACCATGGGCGACGCCAACGCAGACGGCCGCGCCGACCTGATCGCCTTCTACGGCTACAGCACCGGCGCCGCCGCCCTGTTCACGTTCCCCGCCAAGGCCGACGGCACCCTGGACCAGCCGGTCAAGTCGTGGAACGTGGAGCCGGGCAGCTGGGAGCGCGACCGCGTCGAGCTGACCAGCGGCGACCACAACGGCGACAAGCGCGCCGACGTCGCGGTGATGTACCGGTACGACGAGGGCGTGACCGCGCTGTTCACCTTCACGGCGAAGTCGGACGGCGGCTTCAACGCGCCTGTCGCCGGCTGGAAGTCCGAGCTGGCGAACTGGTACGCCAGCAGCTCGGGCATGCCCCTCTCCGGTGACGCCGACGGCGACGGTCGCGCCGACGTCCTGATCATGTACAACTACGCGATCGGGGCCACCCGGGCGTTCACCTTCCCCACGCGGGAGGACGGCACGTTCGAGAACCCGCAGCGCTCCTGGTACGCGGAGCCGGGCACCTGGTGACCCGGTCCGGTGACGGACCGCCGTGACCAGTGAACGACAGCCGCCGGGCACCCACAACGGGTGCCCGGCGGCTGTGCTTTCCGGCCGACCGGTGTTCAAGAAGTCCGCCAGTTCTCGCTGCCCGACTGTGACCACTGACGGTGTCCGGAAAGACTCGTCTCGGACTCACACCCCCAGCGCCACCAACCGCTCCTCCACCCGCTCCGGCGCGTACAGGTACTCCACGACCAGTCCCCCGGCCCCCACCAGCCCCGCCCGCTCCCCCAGCCTCGAGGTCACCACCTCCAGACGGGCGGTGGAGCGCGGCAGCGCCCGCTGGTAGAGCAGTTCGCGCACACCGGTGAGGAAGGAGGTCCCGGCCAGGTCTCCGGCGATCATCAGCACCCCGGGGTTGAGCAACGTCACCACCGTCGCCAGGACGTCCCCCACCCGGCGCCCGGCCTCCCGGGCCAGCGCGGCCGCCCCCGGGTGTCCGGCGGCCAGCAGGTCCCGCACATCCGAGCCCGAGGCCGCGGGGACCCCGGTCTCGGCCAGCTTCCGCGCCACGGCGCCACCGCTGGCGACGGCCGCGAGACAGCCGTGGGAGCCACAGCGGCACAGGGCGTCCGCGCCCACGCGGATATGGCCGATGTCGCCGGCGCCGCCGTCGACGCCCCGGTATATCGCGCCGTCGACGACGACCCCCGCGCCGATGCCCGTCGACACCTTGACCAGGACGAACGCCGAGCAGTCACGGTAGGCCGTGCGCTGTTCGCCGTACGCCATGAGGTTGGCGTCGTTGTCGACGAGGACCGGCACCGGTGGCGCGCCGGTGTGTTCCGTGAACGCCCTGGCCAGGCGGCCGCGTATGTCGTAGCCGTCCCAGCCGGGCATGATCGGCGGCTGGACGACCCGGCCGGTCTCGCTGTCGACCGGGCCGGGGACGGCGAGGCCGATGCCGCAGACCTCGTCCGCGCGACGGCCGGCCTTCTCCAGCAGCTCACTGAACCAGCGGCCCAGCTCACCGAGGACGGTGTCCGGGCCGTCCTCGACCACCAGGGTGCCGCTGTGCTCGGCCAGCAGCTCGCCGGTCAGGGACAGGACGGCCGCGCGCGCGTGCCGCGTGTCGAGGTCGGCGGCGAGGACGACCGCGTGGGCGTCGTCGAACTCCAGGGTGATCGAGGGGCGGCCGCCCAGCGGGGAGTCGACGGGGCCGCCGGCGCCCTCGCGCAGCCAGCCCGCGCGGAAGAGGCGGTCCAGGCGCTGGCCGACGGTGGCCCGGGAGAGGCCGGTCGCCTGCTGGAGGGCACCGCGTGTCGTCGCCCGCCCGGTGCGTACCAGCGCGAGCAGATCTCCGGCGCCGGCCTGACCGCCACCTCTGCCCGTCCGACCCGGCCGTCCGGTCATGCGCACCCCCTTGTGTTTCTCAACCCTGCATTACATATTGAGTTTTGCGTGTTAAATAGACGTAACCCTACGGTAGCCACTGCCGAACCCGGTCGGCAGCAACGTCTTCGGGGAGCCCCGAGTGGATCGCACCGCCCAGCTCGTCGCCCGCCCAGCGGAGTACCCCGCTGTATACGATCCCGCCACACCGGCCGGGTCGCTGCACCTCAGAGCGGTGGAGGTGCTGGAGGGCAACTGGACGGGAGCGTCGACGGTGCCCTCCCGCGGGCTGTACCCGCACCAGTGGTCCTGGGACTCGGCGTTCATCGCAATCGGCCTCAGGCACGTCTCGCCGCGCCGGGCGCAGACGGAGCTGGAGACGCTGCTGGACGCCCAGTGGGACGACGGGCGGATCCCGCACATCGTCTTCAACCCCTCCGTGCCGCTCGACGCGTACTTCCCGAGCCCCGACTTCTGGCGCTCCTCGACCGCGGGGCGCGCTGCGGGCGCCCCGCGCACCGTACAGACCTCCGGCATCGTGCAGCCACCGGTGCACGCGCTGGCGGCCTGGCTGGTGCACTGCGCCGACCCCGGGCTGTCACGGGCGCGCGGCTTCCTCGCCCGGGTGTATCCCCGGCTGGCAGCCTGGCACCGCTATCTGCTGCACCGGCGGGACCTGGGCGGGGGCGGGCTGGTGTCCGTCGTCCATCCCTGGGAGCAGGGAATGGACAACGCCCCCTCGTGGGACGCCCCGCTCTCCCGGATCACCCCGGCCCCGGCCCGCTCCTTCCGGCGGGCCGACCTCGACCACGGCGCGGCGGAGGACCGGCCGACGGATCTGGACTACGGGCGGTACGTGCGGCTGGCGACGGACTACCGGGACGGGGGGTACCGGGACGGGCCGGGCGAGGGCCACGGCGTCGGGCACAGCGAGTTCGCCGTCGAGGATCCCTCCTTCAACGCCCTGCTCATCGCCTCCGAGCACGCGCTGGCACGCATCGCGCACGAGCTGGGGGCCACGGGTACGGCCCGGCACGCGCGCGCGGCGCGGCTGACGGCGACGCTCGTCGAACGGCTGTGGGACCCCGTGGAGGGCCTGTTCTTCTGCCGGGACGTGCGCGGCGGGGAGCTCATCCGCGAGCGCGGCGTCTCCGGCCTGGTCCCGCTGCTCCTGCCCGGTCTGCCGCGCGAGGTGGCCGCCGCCCTCGTACGGACCCTGCGCGGGCCGCACTTCGGGCTGGGCACGGCCACCCGCCTCGCCCCCAGCTACGACCTGCTCGGCGAGGCCTTCGACCCGCACCGCTACTGGCGGGGGCCGGCCTGGTTCAACACGAGCTGGCTGCTGGAGCGGGGTCTGCGGGTGCACGGCGAGCGGTCGCGGGCGGACGCGCTGCGCGAGGCCGTGCTGGAGATCGCGGGCACGTCGGAGTTCGCCGAGTACGTCGACCCGTACACCGGCGAGGCCTGCGGGACGACCGGCTTCAGCTGGACCGCCGCGCTCACGCTCGACCTGCTGCACGACACGGACAGCCACACCGACCACCCGCACGACACGAACCACCCGCACGGCACGAACCACACGGACCACCTGCACGACACGAACGACCTGCACGACACGGACGGCACCGCACTCAAGGGAGGGGACCGGGGATGACCGACCGGCATCATCTGCTCGTGTACGGCGGGACGTTCGCCGCCGTCGGCGACCGCGGGGACATCAGCGGCGTGCGGGGCGCCGGCGCTCCCGACGGGTTGTTCGTCAGGGACGCACGGCACCTCAGCCGCTGGCAGCTCACGGTCGACGGGGCCGTACCGGAGGTGCTCGCGCCGGTCGCGGACGGGGACGTCGCACGCTGTGTGCTCGTCCCGCGCGGAGGCCGCAGCGAGCCGCCGTCCTGCACGCTCTTCCGTGAACAGGCCGTCGGCGAGAGCTCGTTCGTGGAGTCGCTGCAAGTCGTCAGCAACCGTCCGGTGCCGCTGACGGTCCGTCTGGCGCTCACCGTCGACGCCGACTTCACCGACCAGTTCGAGCTCCGCTCCGACCACCGCACCTACTCCAAGACCGGCGCCGTCCGCCACCGCCAGGTCCTCGACCACGGCCTGGAGTTCACCTACCGGCGCGGCGAGTGGCGGTCGTGTACGACGGTGACCGCCGAGCCCGCCCCGGACGCCGTGGAGGAGACGGGCACCGGGGCGCGCCGCCTGGTGTGGAGGCTGGAACTGGAGCCGCACGGCTCGACCGAGCTGATCCTGCGCGTGATGGCCCGGCCGCACGGCGAGAAGCGGGCACTGCGGGTGCCCCGTTCCCCGGCCGCACTGAACGAGAAGCTGCTCGCGCAGGAGGGCGAGTTCGTGGAGGGCGTGGCCTTCCCGACGGGCTGGCCCGAACTGGCCGCCGCCTGCGCGCGCGGTCTTGCCGACCTGGCCACACTCCAGGTCCCGGCGAGCGGCCCGGACGGCGAGGAGCTGCGCGTCCCGGCGGCCGGCGCCCCCTGGTTCCTGACCCTGCTGGGCCGCGACGCCCTGCTCACCTCGCTCTTCGCCCTCCCGTACCGCCCCCACCTGGCCGCCACCACGCTCCCGGCGCTGGCCGCCACCCAGGCGACGGAGGCCGGCCCGGAGTCGGTCGCCCAACCCGGCAAGATCGTCCACGAGGTGCGGCACGGCGAGCTCGCCCACTTCGGTCAGGTCCCCTACGGCCGCTACTACGGCTCGGTGGACGCCACCCCGCTGTTCCTCGTCCTGCTCGGCGCGTACGTCGAGCAGACCGGCGACACGGCCCTGGCCCGCCGCCTGGAGCCCCACGCCCGCGCGGCCATCGGCTGGATGCTCGACCACGGCGGCCTCACCTCGCGCGGCTACCTCGTCTACCGCGCCGACCAGGGCGGCCTCGCCAACCAGAACTGGAAGGACTCCCCCGGCGCCATCTGCTCGGCCGACGGCACCCGCCCGACCGGCCCGGTGATGGCGGCGGGGGCCCAGGGCTACGCGTACGACGCGCTGCGCCGCACGGCGTGGGTGGCGCGGACGGTGTGGGAGGACGAGACGTACGCGGCCCTGCTGGAGCAGGCCGCCGCCGATCTGCGCGACCGCTTCCAGCGCGACTTCTGGATGGAGGAGCGCTCCTTCCCGGCGCTGGCGCTCGACGGCGACGGCCGCCAGGTGGACGCGCTGGCCTCGGACGCCGGCCATCTGCTCTGGTCCGGGCTGCTGGACAAGGAGTACGGGAAGCTGGTCGGCCGGCGGCTGCTGGAGCCGGACTTCTTCTCCGGCTGGGGCGTGCGCACGCTGGCCTCCGGCCAGTCGGCGTACCACCCCCTCTCCTACCACCGCGGTTCTGTCTGGCCGCACGACAACGCGCTGATCACGCTGGGCCTGGCCCGTTACGGGCTGCACGACGAGGCGCGGACGGTCGCGCACGGCCTGGTCGACGCGGCGACCGCGACCGGTCACCGCCTCCCCGAGGTCCTCGCGGGCTACGGCCGTGACACGCACGCCGAGCCGGTGCCGTACCCTCACGCGTGCGTACGGGAATCCCGCGCCGCGGCGGCCCCGTTGGCGCTGCTCACGGCGGTGGGCGGCGCGTAGCGGGGTACTTGGCGGGGCGTTTGCACGGTGTTTGCCGACCGCTGGCCGAGCGGGGTGAACACCGGCCGGGAGCAAGCCGTACGAAACGGTGGCGGATCCGATTCCCCCACATCGGATCCGCCGGATCCACCCGGCTTCGTACGGAAGGACTCTCGGGTGCCTGTCTTCACTCGCTCTCGTCACCTGCCCGACTCGCCCGACGAGACCCCTGCGACCGGCGAGGACGCCCTGGAAACCGAGGAAGCCGCGGAAGCCGTCGACGGGGCGGAGGCCGTCGACGGGGCGGAAGCCGACGAAGCCGCGGAGACCGACGAAGCCGCGGAGACCGAAGCCGAGACCACCAAGGCCGGGACCGCCGAAGCCGAGACCACCAAGGCCGGGACCGCCGAAGCCGAGACCGCCGAGGCAGAGACCACCGAAGCCCGGAGCGCCGAGGCCGGGAGCGCCGAAGCCGGGAGCGAGGTCGAGGGCGCCCCCGGCACCCCCCGCTCCTTCAAGGCCCGTCTCGCGCACTGGCGGGCCTGGCGCAGCCGGTATCCCGTCGCCGGGCGGGTGCTGTGGTGGACGGCGACCGTGCTGTCGGTCGTACTGGTGCTCGGGGCGCTGCTGCTGCCGAACCGGCTGTTCGCGCTGCAGCTCAACCGGTTCGTGCGGCTGCCCGGGGAGGCGATCGTCGCGGCGGTCGTGCTGCTGGCGCTGCCCCGCCGGCCGCGGGTGGTCGTGGCAGCGCTGACCGGTGTGTTCCTCGGCCTGCTGACCGTGCTGAACATGCTCGACATGGGGTTCGTCGAGTATCTGGGCCGGGACTTCAACCTCGTCCTGGACTGGGGCCTGCTCGACGACGCCCAGTCGTACGTCGCCGACTCGATGGGCCGCACGACGGCGATCGCCGCCACGGTCGGCATCTTCCTTCTCATCGCCCTGCTGTGCACCGTGATGGCCCTGGCGACGGTCCGGCTGGCCAACCTGCTGGCGCGCAACACCCAGGTGGCGACCCGGGGCACGCTGATCTCCGGGACGGTCTGGATCACCTGCTCCGTCCTCGGCCTGCAGTACGCGGGGCTGCCGGTCGCCTCCGACCGGGTCGCCCACTCGCTAGTCTCCGAGGCCAGGCGGGTGCGGGACACCCTGCGGGACGAGGCCGCGTTCGCGAAGGAGGCCCGCATCGACACCTTCGGCAACACCCCGCCCGCGCAGCTCGTGCCGGATCTGCGGGGCAAGGACGTGATCTTCGCCTTCATCGAGAGCTACGGCCGCAGCGCCGTCGAGGACCCGGGCATCGCGCCCGGCGTCGACAAGACCCTCGACACGAGCGCACAGGCCCTGACGAAGGCCGGTTTCCAGGCCCGGAGCGGCTGGCTGACGTCGGCGACCTTCGGCGGCAGCAGCTGGCTCGGCCACTCCACCGCCCTGTCCGGCCTGTGGGTCGACACCCAGCAGCGCTACCGCACGGTCATGGCCAGCGACCACCTCTCCCTCACCAAGGCCTTCCAGAAGACCGGCGCCTGGGACACCGTCGGCATCATGCCGGGCGTGCAGAAGGGCTGGCCGGAGCAGCAGTTCTACGGCCTCGACAAGGTCTACAACGCCTTCCAGCTGGGCTACGAGGGGCCGAAGTTCAGCTGGTCGACCATGCCCGACCAGTACGCCCTGGAGGCGTTCCAGCGCCTGGAGCACGGCAAGCAGCGCGACAAGCCGCTGATGTCGGAGATCATCCTGACCTCCAGCCACCAGCCCTGGGCGCCGGTCCCGAAGATGGTCGGCTGGGACGAACTGGGCGACGGCTCGGTCTTCGACGGCATCCAGAAGGCCGGGACGAAGGCGTCCGAGATCATCAACGACTCCGACAAGTCCAAGGAGGAGTACGGCAAGTCGATCCAGTACTCGGTGACCGCCCTCACCCAGTGGCTGGAGCGCTACGGCACCGAGGACACCGTCCTGGTCTTTCTCGGCGACCACCAGCCCATCGCCCGCGTCAGCGGCAACAATGCCAGCCGTGACGTCCCGGTCTCCATCGTCGCCAAGGACCCGAAGGTCCTCGACAAGATCGCCGACTGGAACTGGACGCAGGGCCTGAAGCCCGCCTCCGACGCCCCGGTCTGGAAGATGAGCTCCTTCCGCGACCGCTTCCTGACGGCCTACGGCTCGGTCCCGAACGCGTCGAAGGAGTAACCCCGGGCCCGGCACCAGCCGACCTCGCCCCCGCCGCCCCTACCCGTCCCATCCCCCAGGGTCTACGCCCCTTCAACCCCACTGGGGGCTACCGCCCCCCGCCCCCGCTTCGGCCCTGAACGGGCCTCGTCCTCAAACGCCGGACGGGCTGAAATGCCGTGACCGGCGCGGGGGGCCGGCCTCCTGGGGTGCAGGAGGCGGAGCCCTCGCCGGGATCCGGGGCGGAGCCCAGGGGGGCGCAGGGGGCAAAGCCCTCACCGGGGTCTGGGGCGGAGCCCCCGGGGACACAGGGGGCGAAGCCCCCGCCGCGGTCTGGGGCGGAACCCAAGGGGGCGCAGGGGGCAAAGCCCGCGCCAGGGTCTGGGGCGGAGCCTAGGGGGGCACAGGGGGCGAAGCCCCCGCCAGGGTCTGGGGCGGAGCCCCAGGGACGGTCGCCTCCTGGCCAACCGAGTCGGGCGGGCGCAAGAGGCAAAGCCGTCACCGGGGTCCAGGGCTGAAGCCCCGGGGGCACAGGGGGCAAAGCCCCCGTCAGGGTCTGGGGCGGAGCCCCAGGGACGGTCGCCTCCTGGCCAACCGAGTCGGGCGGGCGCAAGAGGCAAAGCCGTCACCGGGGTCCAGGGCTGAAGCCCCGGGGGCACAGGGGGCAAAGCCCGCGCCAGGGTCTGGGGCGGAGCCCCAGGGACGGTCGCCTCCTGGCCAACCGAGTCGGGCGGGCGCAAGAGGCAAAGCCCTCACCGGGGTCTGGGGCGGAGCCCCCGGGGGCACAGGGGGCGAAGCCCCCGCCGCGGTCTGGGGCGGAGCCCCAGGGACGGTCGCCTCCTGGCCAACCGAGTCGGGCGGGCGCAAGAGGCAAAGCCGTCACCGGGGTCCAGGGCTGAAGCCCCGGGGGCACAGGGGGCAAAGCCCCCGCCAGGGTCTGGGGCGGAGCCCCAGGGACGGTCGCCTCCTGGCCGAGCGAGTCGGGTGGGTGGGTGGGCAAAGCACTTCGGCTCAACCGCCGGAGGTGTCCAGCTCCGCGTCCTCGCTCACGCCCACGCAGTCGTACGGGTCCTTCAGCCAGCCGTCGGGGAGGACGACGCGGTTGTTGCCGGAGGTGCGCCCGCGGGGGCCGTCGGCGCCGACCGGCCAGGGCTGGTCCAGGTCCAGCTCGTCCAGCCCGGACCGGAGTTCCTCCAGCGATGACGTGATCGCGAGCCGCTTGCGCATCTCGGAGCCGACCGCGAAACCCTTCAGATACCAGGCGACGTGCTTGCGGAAGTCGACGACGCCCTTCGACTCGTCGCCGATCCACTCACCGAGCAGGGTGGCGTGCCGGACCATGACGTCGGCGACCTCGCGCAGGGACGGGCGGGCGATGGCTTCCGTACGGCCTTCGAAAGCCGCCACCAGGTCCGCGAACAGCCACGGCCGGCCGAGGCAGCCGCGGCCGACGACGACCCCGTCGCAGCCGGTCTGCCGCACCATCCGCAGCGCGTCCTCCGCGGACCAGATGTCGCCGTTGCCGAGCACGGGGATCTCGGGGACGTGCTCCTTCAGGCGGGCGATCGCGTCCCAGTCGGCGGTTCCGCCGTAGTGCTGGGCGGCCGTGCGGCCGTGCAGGGCGATCGCGGTGACGCCCTCCTCGACGGCGATGCGTCCGGCGTCGAGGTAGGTGATGTGGTCGTCGTCGATGCCCTTGCGCATCTTCATGGTGACGGGAAGGTCGCCCGCGCCGCTCACGGCCTCCCGGAGGATCGCCCGCAGCAGGTTCCGCTTGTAGGGGAGCGCGGAGCCGCCGCCCTTGCGCGTCACCTTCGGGACCGGGCAGCCGAAGTTCAGGTCGATGTGGTCGGCGAGGTCCTCCTCCGCGATCATGCGGACGGCCTTGCCGACGGTGGCCGGGTCGACGCCGTACAGCTGGATCGAGCGCGGCTTCTCGGCCGCGTCGAAGTGGATCAGCTGCATGGTCTTCTCGTTGCGCTCGACCAGCGCCCGGGTCGTGATCATCTCGCTCACGAACAGGCCCTTGCCACCACTGAACTCCCTGCACAGCGTGCGGAAGGGCGCGTTGGTGATCCCGGCCATGGGGGCGAGGACGACGGGCGGCTGGACGGTGTGCGGGCCGATCTGCAGGGGCGAGGCGGTCGTGGGCATCCACCCATTCTCACGTACGGGACGGCGTGCGGCGAGATTCATTAGTTAGCCGTACTATTGACGCATGCCCGAGCTCAGCCAGCACCGACGTCTGCTCGTCCTCGCGATCTGCTGCATGAGTCTGCTGATCGTGAGCCTCGACAACACCGTCCTCAACGTGGCCCTGCCCGCGATGGGCCGCGACCTGCACGCCACCACCGCCGGCCTGCAGTGGACGATCGACGCCTACACGCTGGTGCTGGCCGCGCTGCTGATGCTCGCCGGCTCCACGGCCGACCGGATCGGCCGCAGGAAGGTCTTCATGGCGGGCCTGGTCGTGTTCTCGCTCGGCTCCCTGCTGTGCTCCCTCGCACCGAACCTCGACCTGCTGATCGTGGCCCGGATGGTCCAGGCGGTCGGCGGCTCCATGCTCAACCCCGTCGCCATGTCGATCATCACCAACACCTTCACCGACCCGCGCGAGCGCGCCCGCGCGATCGGTGTCTGGGGCGCCGTCGTCGGCATCTCGATGGCCGCGGGCCCGCTGGTGGGCGGTCTGCTGGTGGAGTCGGTCGGCTGGCGCGCGATCTTCTGGATCAACCTGCCGGTCGGCCTCGCCGCCCTCCTGCTGACCCTGCGCTACGTCCCCGAGTCCCGCGCGCCCAAGGCCCGCCGCCCCGACCCGGTCGGCCAACTGCTGGTCATCGCCCTCTTCGGCTCCCTGACGTACGCGATCATCGAGGCGCCGGAGGCCGGCCTCGCGGTCAGCGGGCCCTTCGCGGCGGTCGCGCTGGCCGCGCTGCTCGGCCTGCTGTGGTACGAGCCGCGCCGGGACGAACCCCTCATCGACCTGCGGTTCTTCCGGTCGGCGCCGTTCAGCGGGGCCACCGTGATCGCGATCAGCGCGTTCGCCGCGCTCGGCGGCTTCCTGTTCCTGTCCACGCTGTACCTGCAGAACGTCCGCGGCCTGGACGCCCTCCACGCCGGCCTGTGGATGCTCCCGATGGCCGTACCGACCTTCCTGTGCGCCCCGCTGTCCGGGCGGCTCGTGGGGAGCCGGGGGCCGCGGCTGCCGCTGGTCGTCGCGGGCGTGGCGATGACGGCGAGCGGGGCGCTGTTCGCGGTCTTCCAGGCGGAGACCTCCAACCTCACGCTGTTCCTCGGATACCTGCTGTTCGGGCTGGGCTTCGGTTTCGTCAACGCGCCCATCACGAACACGGCGGTGTCCGGCATGCCCCGGAGCCAGGCCGGGGTCGCGGCGGCCGTCGCCTCCACCAGCCGCCAGCTCGGCCAGACCCTGGGTGTCGCGGTGATCGGGGCGGTCCTGGCGGCGGGCGTGAGCGCCTCGTCGTACCGGGAGACCTTCGTCTCCGCCGCCGTGCCCGGCTGGTGGATCCTCACCGGCTGCGGCCTGGCGGTCCTCGTCCTGGGCGCCGTGACCACCGGGCCGTGGGCGCGGCGGACGGCCGAGCGGACCGCGGAGCGGCTGGAGGCGAAGGACGTCCGGGAGGCGGCGGGCGTCAGCGCCTGACCGGCACACTCCGCTCTCCGGGTGCCGAGCGGCCGTCGTCGCCGAAGTCGAAGAGGGCGAGGGCGGCCACCCCGATACCGGTCAGCGCCACCGTCGCACCCCCTCCGGCGGAGACGGACTCGAGCGGGGACGCGCCGAGGACGGCCGCCGTCAGTCCCGAGACGAAACCCAGGACGAGCGAGGTCAGGACGCAGAACGCGAACGCGATGAGCCTCTTCTGATTGGCGCTCACCGATGCTCCTTCTTCCGAGGGTGACCGGCGAGCGGGCGACAGCCTCGACCACCGGCCACCTGCGCAGGCAGATGACGTGCACACCGTGTGCACTCCCCCGTCCCACCCCCGCGCCCCGTGGGCGCAGTCAGCAGCAGTTAGCAGAGGAATCGGTCGAGTCCGTCTGACACCAGACTCGTTGGCGACGGTAGCACAGCCCGAAGCGCCGCAACACAGGCCAAAGGCCTCTCGACCGAGGCGAGTTGAGGGGCCCTTGCACCCACCGGCCAGGCGGCCGCCCGTTCCACGGCGCTCGCGTGCAGCTTCTCCAGCCGCTCCCTCGACTCCTGGCCGGTCCAACTAGCCGGGATCGCCCTGACCGGGCTGCTGAGCCTGCGGCTGCCGCGGAGGATCGGCTGAGCCAGGGCACGGCTTGGTCAACTCCGTGCGGCGCATCCCCCGTTGATGTTGGACTTCCTGCACACTCCTTGCTGCGTGAACGGACGGGCCCGCTCCCGGGTCCGTCCCCTTCGACGGTGGACGCTGGAGGCGTCATGCTGCAGTCGACGACGAGCAAGGTGAGCCGCTGGGACCAGCACGGACGGGAGCATGTGGTCCGGGTCCGGCGGACGGGCGTTCAGCGGACGATCCGATGCGACACCTGCGGGTGGCGCAAGGCGGCGCAGTTCCTGCCCTGGCTGAAGGCGGAGGAACACCTCGCGGAGGCGCACCAGGCGACGGTGGACCCGGCGGAGGGGCGTTCGCCCCAGTGAGCGGGGCCTCCGGCGGATGAGGTCGCGGGAAGGTGACGGCGGCCACACCAGCCCCGGCGGGCGGGGGCGGGAGGCCCTCGTCCGAGCGAGGCGGGCGCGGGGCCAACCGGCGACAACGCCGCAAAGGGCTCGGCGACAGCGCCGCTGGGGGCCCGGCGACAACGCCGCTGAATGGCTCGGCGACAACGCCGCTGAGGGGCTCAGCCACAGCGCCGCTGAGGGGCGTGCCGGACTCCGCGTCCGCGGCATGCTCCCCGGACCGGCCTAGGCCGATGCCCGCAGGCCCCTGAGCACCAGGTCCAGTACCTCGTCGAACTCGGTCTCGATGTCCGGCCGTTCCCACTCCTGGGCGTAAGCGGGGTCGTGGAAGCGGCCCGTGGCGTGGAAGACGGCTCGGGCTCTGGCGCGGGGGTCGGGGGCGGTGAAGACGCCGGTGTCGACGCCCGCCTGGATGATCACGGTGAGCTGGTCGACCAGCTCGGTGATGTGCTGGCCGACCGCGGTGACGTTCTCACCGGTCAGGACCTTGTACGTGGCGAACAGCTCGGGATCGTCGCCCGACTTGCGGCGCTTGGCGGCGAACAGGGCGGCGAGCCAGTCACGCAGCCGGGTCTCCGGGGCACGGTCCTCGGCGGCGATGCCGGACAACGCGTCGGTCGTCCGGTCCAGCCAGCGCTTGGTCACCGCCTCGCGCAGCGCCGCCTTCGTACGGAAGTGCCGGTAGACGGTGCCATGACTGACACCGAGCGCGCGGGCCACGTCCACCACGGTGGCCTTGGCGGGGCCGTGGCGGCGCAGCACCTCCTCGGTCGCCTCGAGGATGCGCTCGGTGGTCAGGATCTCGCTGGTCGGTGCCATGGGAGAGACGGTACCCGGCGCCGCGATCAGCGTTCGCTGTCCAGGTGTGCCATCTGCGCGGCCGCGTAGCGCTCACCCGCCGCCGCGTCCGCCGGTACGGCGTCCTCGATCGCGGCGAGGTCGGACGCGTCCAGCGTGACGTCCAGCGCGCCGAGCGACTCCGTCAGCCGCTCCCGGGTGCGGGCGCCGATCAGCGGCACGATGTCCTCGCCCTGCGAGAGCACCCAGGCGATCGCGGCCTGCGCGACCGTGACGCCCTTCTGCTCGGCGACCTTGCGCAGCGCCTCGACGAGATCCAGGTTGCGCCGGAGGTTCTCGCCCTGGAAGCGGGGCGAGTGCGCGCGGAAGTCGTTCGCGGCGAGTTGCCGGTCACGGGTGAAGTGACCTGAGATGAGACCGCGGGAGAGGACGCCGTACGCCGTGATGCCGATGCCCAGTTCACGCGTCGTCGGCAGGATCTGCTCCTCGATGCCGCGGGAGATCAGCGAGTACTCGATCTGCAGGTCCGCGATCGGCGCGGTCGCGGCGGCCCTGCGGATCGTCTCGGCGCCGACCTCGCTGAGGCCGATGTGCCGGACGTATCCCTGCTCGACCAGTTCGGCGATGGCGCCGACCGTCTCCTCGATCGGGACGTCCGAGTCGAGGCGGGCGATGCGGTACACGTCGATGTGGTCGGTGCCCAGGCGCTGGAGGGAGTAGGCGGCGAAGTTCTTCACGGCGGCGGGCCGGCCGTCGTAGCCGCTCCAGGTGCCGTCCGGTGCGCGCAGAGCGCCGAACTTCACGCTGACCAGGGCCTGTTCGCGATGGGCCGCGGGGGCGGTGCGCAGGGCCTCGCCGATCAGCAGCTCATTGTGGCCCATGCCGTAGAAGTCGCCGGTGTCCAGCAGGGTCACGCCGGCCTCCAGGGCGGCGTGGAGGGTGGCGATGGACTCGGCCCGGTCCGCGGCGCCGTACAGCGCGGACATACCCATGCAGCCGAGGCCGAGGGCGGAGACCTGGGGGCCGGTGGTTCCGAGGGAACGGGTTCGTGTCGTCGTCATGCCTCCACCATGACATGACGGATGACAGATTTCAATATCTGTCATCCGTCATCCGTAAGCTGTCATCTGTTATGCGCCATCTGTTGTCCGTCATCTGCCGGCTGTCATCCGTCCGGTCGACGGGGCGATGACCCCGAGGACAATGAGAGATGTCGGCGTGCAGTCACCTCGGCGGCGCCTGCCGCCGGCCCCGCGGCCGTCTGCGCCGCCGTGGGAGGCGCGTCATGACCATCCGTATCGGCACCTTCAACGCGGAGAACCTCTTCCGCCGCCCCAAGGCCTTCGCCCTCGAGGACGACGCCAAGCGGGACAAGATCCTCAGCGACTTCAACGAGCTGGCCTCCCTCCTCGAGAAGGACACCTACGAGCCGGCGGACAAGCAGCGGATCGCCGAGATCATCAAGGACCACCAGGTCCACAACGGGGAGAAGGACAGCCCCCGGCCGTTCTTCATCAACGAGCTCAAAGGGTCGGGCGCCAAGCTCTTCACGGCGAGCGGGCCCGTGGCGAACCCCACCATCACGATCGTGGCCGACGGCCGCGGCGACTGGCCCGGCTGGGCCGAGTTCGTCCGCGGCGACCTCAGCTGGACGGCCGTGCAGAACACCGCCCGCGTGGTCGCCGAGGTCAACGCCGACGTCCTGCTCATGGTGGAGGCCGAGGACCGCCTCACCCTGGAGCGCTTCAACGACAACGTCCTCGGCGAGACACTGGGCCACCAGCCGTACGCCTTCAACCTGCTGATCGACGGCAACGACCCCCGCGGCATCGACGTGGGGATCCTCAGCCGCCACCCGATCACCTCGGTGCGGTCGCACGTCTTCGACCCCGGGCAGGGCGGCCGGCGGCTCTTCAGCAGGGACTGCCCCGAGTTCGAGACAGCCATCAACGGCACGCCCCTGTGGATCCTGGGCAACCACTTCAAGAGCAAGCGGGGCGGCGGCGAAGGACTGCGCGTACGCCAGGCCGAGCGCGTCCGGGAGATCTACCAGGCCGCTCTCCAGCGGTCGGACCACGTCATCGTCGCCGGCGACCTCAACGACTTCCTGGACAGCCCGCCGGTCAGGACCCTGCTCGACGCCGGCCTCGAGGAAGCGATGACCCACCCGAGCTACACGGGCGACCCCGGCACCCACGGCCCCGGCACGGGCGACGACGACAAGCTCGACTACCTCATGTTCTCGCCGACGCTGTGGGACCGCGTCGAACACGTCGAGGTGGAGCGACGGGGCATCTGGGCCCCCCGGACCTTCAAGTCGTTCCCGACGGTGACCTCGAAGGCGACACAGGCGTCGGACCACGCGGCGCTGTACGCGGACCTGGACCTGTAAAACGCCGAGTTCCCCGACGCCCTCAAGGGCGCGGGGAACTGCGCGACCAGCCACGACGAACCCGCAGCCGGCAACAACACGAGCCAGGCAGACGCTGACCCGCCACAACCACCTAGCAGCCGATAAGACGCCCGGCCAGGTACCCCTCGATCTGGTCCAGCGACACACGTTCCTGCTTCATCGAGTCACGCTCACGCACCGTCACCGCGTTGTCCTCGAGCGTGTCGAAGTCGACCGTCACGCAGTACGGCGTACCGATCTCGTCCTGGCGGCGGTAGCGGCGGCCGATGGCGCCGGCGTCGTCGAACTCGATGTTCCAGTGCTGCCGCAGGGCCTGGGCGAGGCCCTTGGCCTTCGGGGACAGCTCGGGGTTGCGGGACAGCGGAAGCACCGCGGCCTTCACCGGCGCGAGACGGTGGTCGAGGCGCAGCACCGTGCGCTTCTCCAGCTTGCCCTTGGCGTTGGGCGCCTCGTCCTCGACGTACGCGTCGAGCAGGAACGCGAGCATCGCCCGGCCGACACCGGCCGCCGGCTCGATGACGTACGGCGTCCAGCGCTCCTGGGCCTCCTGGTCGTAGTAGATGAGGTCCTGGCCGGAGGCCTTGGAGTGCGCGGAGAGGTCGTAGTCGGTGCGGTTGGCGACGCCCTCCAGCTCACCCCACTCGTTGCCGCCGAACTGGAAGCGGTACTCGATGTCGGCGGTGCGCTTGGAGTAGTGGGAGAGCTTCTCCTTCGGGTGCTCGTACCACCGCATGTTCTCTTCACGCAGGCCGAGACCGGTGTACCAGTTCCAGCGCTGCTCCATCCAGTACTCCTGCCACTTCTCGTCCTCGCCCGGCTTGACGAAGAACTCCATCTCCATCTGCTCGAACTCGCGGGTGCGGAAGATGAAGTTGCCGGGCGTGATCTCGTTGCGGAAGGACTTGCCCATCTGGGCGATACCGAACGGCGGCTTCTTGCGCGAAGCGACCTGCACCTGGGCGAAGTTGGTGAAGATGCCCTGGGCGGTCTCGGGGCGCAGGTAGGCGATGGAGCCGGAGTCCTGCGTCGGGCCGAGGTGGGTGGAGAGGAGGCCCGAGAACTGCTTGGGCTCGGTGAACTGGCCCTTGTTGCCGCAGTTGGGGCAGTTGACGTCCGCGAGGCCGTTCTCCGGGAGACGGTTGTGCTTGGCCTCGTAGGCCTCCTCCAGGTGGTCCGCGCGGAACCGCTTGTGGCAGGAGGTGCACTCGGTCAGCGGGTCGGTGAAGGTGGCGACGTGACCGGAGGCGACCCAGACCTCGGGGGCCAGGATGACGGACGAGTCGATACCGACCACGTCCTCGCGCGACGTCACCATGTAGCGCCACCACTGGCGCTTCAGGTTCTCCTTGAGCTCGACACCCAGCGGTCCGTAGTCCCATGCGGCCTTCTGACCGCCGTAGATCTCACTACAGGGGAATACGAAGCCACGGCGCTTGCTCAGGCTGACGATGGTGTCGATCTTGTCGGCGGCCACGGTGCTCTCTTCATTACGACGACGGGCGACGAAGCGAGATTGCTTCCAGCGAATGATTCAGGGTACCGGCGGGGGCTCCCCCTCAACCAAATCGGTGGGCCGCTACGGCCACTCAGGAGGTTTGTTGACAACGGTTTCCATATTTGTTGAAAATGACTGTCATGAACGTACGACGACTCATACCGGGCACCGCGGTCGCGGCGGCCACCGCACTCGGCCTCGCCACCCTCTCGGCCTGCTCCGGCGAGAGCGCCGCCGCCGGCAACACGGACAAGTTCGACGTCGTCGCGTCGTTCTACCCGATGGCCTTCCTCGCCGAGCGGATAGGCGGGGACCACGTGAACGTCACCAGTCTCACCCAGCCCGGCCAGGAGCCGCACGACCTGGAGCTCAGCGCCCAGCAGCGCGTGCAGGTCGAGAAGTCCGACGCGGTCCTGTACCTCAAGAACCTCCAGCCCTCCGTCGACGACACCGTGGCCCAGTCCGAGGTCAAGACGAAGATCGACGCCGCGCAGCTCACCACGCTGGAGGAGCACGGCAGCGAGGTCGGCGGCCACGCGGCCGAGCACGACGACGGGCACGACCACGAGGAAGAGGGCGGCAAGGACCCCCACATCTGGCTGGACCCGGTCAAGTACGCCGAGGTCGCCGAGGGCGTCGGCAAGGCCTTCGAGAAGGCCGACCCGGACCACGCGGCCGACTACAAGAAGAACACCGCGGACCTGGTCGCCAAGCTCGACGCCCTGAACACGCAGTTCAAAACAGGCCTGGCGAACACCAGGACCAAGGTCTTCATCACCACCCACGCCGCCTTCGGCTACCTCGCCGAGCGCTACGGCCTGACCGAGGAGGCCATCAGCGGCCTCGACCCCGAGTCGGAGCCGAGTGCCGCGCGCGTCAAGGAACTTGAGAAGATGGCCAAGGCCGACGGTGTCACGACCGTGTTCTACGAGACGCTCGTCAGCGACAAGACCGCGAAGACCATCGCCAAGGACTCCGGGCTGAAGACGGACGTCCTCGACCCGATCGAGGGCATCACCGACAAGTCCCGCGGCAAGGACTACTTCGCGGTCCAGGAGGCCAACCTCAAGGCGCTGCAGACGGCCCTGGGAACCAAGTGATCGTTACGGAGGGCGTCATGGACACCAAGGGCGAGCCCGTCATCTCCCTGCGCGGCGTCCGCGCCGAGCTCGGCTCGCGCCCGGTCCTGCGCGGCATCGACCTCACCGTGCACCGCGGTGAGGTCGTCGCCCTGCTCGGCGCGAACGGCTCCGGCAAGTCGACGGCCGTGCGCAGTGTCATCGGGCAGGTGCCGGTCACCGACGGGCGGATCGAACTGTTCGGCACCGACCGGCGGCGCTTCAGGGACTGGCGGCGCGTGGGCTACGTCCCGCAGCGCACCACCGCGTCCGGCGGCGTCCCCGCGACCGTCACCGAGATCGTCTCCTCCGGACGCCTGTCCCGGACCCGCTTCGGCATCCTCCGCAAGGCCGACCACGAGGCCGTACGACACGCGCTGGAGCTCGTCGGCATGGCCGACCGCGCCAAGGACTCCGTGAACGCCCTCTCCGGCGGTCAGCACCAGCGCGTGCTCATCGCCCGCGCCCTCGCCGCCGAACCCGAGCTGCTGATCATGGACGAGCCGATGGCGGGCGTCGACCTGGCCAGCCAGGAGGTCCTCGCCCGGACCCTGCGCGAGCAGGTGGCCCTGGGCGCCACGGTCCTGCTCGTCCTGCACGAACTGGGCCCGCTGGAGCCCCTGATCGACCGGGCGGTCGTCCTCCGCGACGGCTGCGTGACGCACGACGGCCCGCCCCCGCACGCGGTCGGCCAGCACGCGCTGCCCGGCCACGACCACGTACACCCGCACGCACCGGCGGGCGCCGAACCGATCCGCACGGGACTGCTGAGCTGATGGACTTCCTCGACTACGCCTTCATGCAGCGGGCCCTGCTCGCCGCCGTCCTGGTCGGCATCACCGCCCCCGCCGTCGGCATCTACCTCGTCCAGCGCCGCCAGGCCCTCATGGGCGACGGCATCGGCCACGTCGCGATGACCGGCGTCGGCCTCGGCTTCCTGCTGTCCTGGTCCCCCGTGTGGATGGCCACGGCCGTCTCGGTCCTCGGCGCGGTCCTCATGGAACTGATCCGCTGGTACGGCCGCACCCGCGGCGACATCGCCCTCGCGATGCTCTTCTACGGCGGCATGGCCGGCGGCGTGATGTTCATCAACCTCGCGCCGACGGGCTCCAACGCCAACCTGAACTCGTACCTGTTCGGCTCGCTGTCGACGGTGTCGGAGTCGGACGTGACGGCGATCTGCGTCCTGGCGGCCTTCGTGGTGCTGGTCACCCTGGGTCTGCGGCGCCAGCTGTTCGCGGTCAGCCAGGACGAGGAGTTCGCGCGCGTGACCGGCCTGCCGGTGCGTGCCCTGAACCTGCTGACGGCGGTCACCGCGGCGGTCACGGTGACGGTCGCGATGCGGGTGGTCGGCCTGCTGCTCGTCTCGGCCCTCATGGTCGTCCCCGTCGCGGCGGCCCAGCAGCTCAGCCGCAGCTTCGCGGCGACCTTCGCGATCGCGGTGGCCATCGGCATCACCGTGACCATCGGCGGCACGGTGACCTCGTACTACCAGGACGTCCCGCCCGGTGCGACGATCGTGCTGCTGACCATCGCCGCGTTCATCGCGCTGACCGCGCTGGCGGCCCCGCTGGCCCGGCGGCGCGCCCGCGCGCTCGCCGCGGCACAGCCCGCCGGGGATCCCGCGGAGTGTGCGATTCCGGCCACCCGCGCGGCCGACCACGGGGTCGACGTCTGACCGCGCACAGTCCGGGCTGGCACAATGGCCCGGCAACGCGCAGACGTGAGGAGGCAACGGTGACGTCCGCTGGATCGCCCGTGAAGGGCCGCGCCACCCGGCAGCGTGCCGCCGTGGCGGCGGCGCTCGACGAGGTCGACGAGTTCCGCAGCGCGCAGGAGCTCCACGACATGCTGAAGCACAAGGGCGACTCCGTCGGACTGACCACGGTCTACCGCACGCTCCAGTCCCTCGCCGACGCCGGCGAGGTCGACGTCCTGCGCACCTCCGACGGCGAGTCCGTCTACCGCCGCTGCTCCACCGGCGAACACCACCACCACCTCGTCTGCCGCAGCTGCGGCAAGGCGGTCGAGGTCGAGGGCCCGGCGGTGGAGAAGTGGGCCGAGGCGATCGCCGCCGAGCACGGCTTCGTGAACGTGGCGCACACGGTGGAGATCTTCGGTACCTGTGCCGACTGCGCGGCGGCCTCGGCCTAGCTGCGCCGGGCGTCCGGGGGCGGCAGCCCCCAGACGGTCCGGGTCACTCCTGCTTGCCCTCCATCGCCAGCAACTCCTCGTTGGGGATCGCCCCGCCGAACCTCCGGTCCCGCGAAGCGAACTCCACGCACGCCCGCCACAGGTCGCGCCGGTCGAAGTCCGGCCACAGAACGTCCTGGAAGACCATCTCGGCGTAGGCGCTCTGCCAGATCAGGTAGTTGGACGTGCGCTGCTCGCCGCTCGGCCGCAGGAACAGGTCCACGTCCGGCATGTCCGGGTAGTACAGGTACTTCTGCAGGGTCTTCTCGGTGACCTTGGACGGGTCGAGGCGACCGGCCTTGACGTCCTCGGCGAGGGCCTGCGCCGCGTCGGCGATCTCCGCGCGGCCGCCGTAGTTCATGCAGAAGTACAGGGTCAGCCGGTCGTTGTCCTTGGTCTGCTCCTGGGCGATCTGGAGCTCCTTGGCGACCGACTTCCACAGCTTGGGCATACGGCCCACCCAGCGCACCCGGATGCCCAGCTCGTCGAGCTGGTCGCGGGTCTTGCGGATGAAGTCGCGGTTGAAGTTCATCAGGAAGCGCACCTCGTCGGGCGAGCGCTTCCAGTTCTCGGTGGAGAAGGCGTACAGGGAGATGTTCCGCACACCGATCTCGACGGCGCCCTGGAGCACGTCGAGGACGCGCTCGGCGCCGACCTTGTGTCCCTCGGTGCGGGGCAGTCCGCGCTCCTTGGCCCAGCGGCCGTTGCCGTCCATGACGATCGCGACGTGGTCGGGGACCAGTTCGCCGGGGAGCTTCGGCGCGCGGGCGCCGGAGGGGTGCGGCTCCGGTGCCTTGTACTCCCGACGCTGCCGCCCCAGGAACCCGCGTACGACCATGTGCCTCTCGTCTCCTTCTTGCTTCGCGATGCCTTGCCTCGCGATGTCTCGCTCGGCGATGTCTTGCTTGGCGGTGTCTTGCTTGGCGATGTCTTGCTTCTCGGCGTCTTACTTCTCGACGTATCGGAGGGAGCGCAGGCCGCGCTCCAGATGCCAGTGCAGGTAGGCGGACACCAGCCCGCTGCCCTCCCGCACGTACCGCGCCTCGCACGCGTCCGCGGTCTCCCAGTCTCCCGTGAGCAGCGCGCCGAGGAGTTCCAGGGTCTGCGGGGAGGGTACGACGCTGCCGGGAACCCGGCAGTCGGCGCAGACGGAGCCGCCGGAGGCCACCGAGAAGAACCGGTTCGGCCCGGGCATGCCGCACTTCGCGCAGTCGCTGAAGCTGGGGGCGTACCCGTTGACGGCGAGGGAGCGCAGCAGGAAGGCGTCGAGGACGAGGTGGGGCGCGTGCTCGCCGCGGGCGAGGGTCCTGAGCGCCCCGACCAGCAGCAGGTACTGCTGCACCGCCGGCTCGCCCTCGTGGTCGGTGAACCGCTCGGCGGTCTCCAGCATGGCCGTGCCCGCGGTGTAGCGGGCGTAGTCGCTGACGATCCCGCCGCCGTACGGCGCGATGGTCTCGCTCTGCGTGCACAGCGGCAGCCCACGCCCGACCAGCTCGCTCCCCCGCGCGAAGAACTGCACGTCGACGTGGGAGAAGGGTTCCAGCCGGGCACCGAACTTCGACTTGGTCCGCCGCACGCCACGGGCGACGGCCCGTACCCGGCCGTGTCCTCGGGTGAGCAGCGTGATGATCCGGTCCGCCTCACCCAGCTTCTGGGTGCGCAGCACGATGCCGTCGTCGCGGAACAGACTCATGCCACCCATTCTCGCCTACGAGGGACGGGCGCAGCCCCTCCCCCGGGTGAACACGACCCATGAGCATGGCGCCCGACCGTCGTCGGCAGTAAGACTTCCGGGGTCTCCTTCAGGGAACTTCCCCGCGGCTTCGCGCCCTGGCAGTACCTGCCTCATGGCGGTCGAGCTGGGGTGCGCTGACCGCCCCGTGGGGCGTCCTGGCCGGCCTCACCGGCCCGCGCACCGCCCTCGTCCTCGTCCTCGCGGGGGCGGTACGGCCGGCGACGCCGTTGCTGCCGGCAACCGTGCAGCGTCGGGAGACGTCCGTGACGGAAGAGGCCCGAGAGACCGCCGAGGCCTCCTGACCGCATCCGACGAACGGAGAGAACGATCTTACGCTCGACGCATCGCCGCACCCTCCTCACCGCCGGCACCGCCACCGCGGCCACCCTGCTGACCGGGTTCGCGAGCGGCTCCGCGCACGCCGCCGAGGACGACGTCACCGCACGTCTGCGCACGCTGGAGGAGCAGCACGGCGCCCGCCTCGGCGTCTTCGCGCACAACGTCCGTACCAGGCGCTCCGTGCGCTACCGGGCCGGCGAACGCTTCCCGGTCTGCTCGCTGTTCAAGGTCCTCGCGGTCGCCGCCGTCCTGCGCGACCTGGACCGCGACGGCGAGGTGCTGGCCCGCCGCATCCACTACTCGGCCGACGACGTGGTGGAGAACTCCCCCGTCACCAAGGAGCACGTGGCGGACGGCATGACGGTCGCCGAGCTGTCCGAGGCGGCCATCTGCCGCAGCGACAACACGGCCGGGAACCTGCTGCTGCGCGAGCTGGGCGGCCCGGCCGCGATCACCCGCTTCGCCCGCTCGATCGGCGACCCGGTCACCCGTCTCGACCGCTGGGAGCCGGAGCTGAACTCGGCCGAGCCGGGGCGGGTGACGGACACCACGAGCCCGTACGCGATCGGCCGGTCCTACGCCCGGCTGGTGCTCGGCGGCGCGCTGGAGGCCGGCGACCGGCGGCGGCTGACGGACTGGATGCTCGCCAACCAGACGAGCGTCAACCGCTTCCGGAAGGGGCTGCCCCCTACGTGGACGCTCGCCGACAAGACCGGCGGCGGCTGGTACGGCGCGAACAACGACGCCGGAATCGCCTGGACGCCTGACGGCGCCCCGGTCGTGCTGGTGGTCCAGCTCACCAAGCCGGACCGGGACGCGGCCTACGACCACGACCTGATCGTCGAGACGGCCGGGCTGCTGGCGGCGACGCTCGGCTGAGGGACGTCCGGGGGGACCGGCCCGGGGGCGTCACGCGCCGTCCGGGTCGGTCCCGTTGGTGAGGACGGGAACGCCGTCGGGCACACCGTTCGGCGAGCCGTTCAGGGAGGGTTCGGTGGCGGGGTCCCTGGAGGCCTCCCAGATCACGTTGAACCGCCGGATCAGCGTCTGCACCTCGTCCGGGCGGGCGTTCACCGTGGTCGACGCGATGCCCTCCAGCTGGTCCGCCTTGATCTCGTACGACATGGCCCTGTCGAAGACGATGAAGTCGATCATCGTGCCGCGGCCGAGGCGGCGGGCGATCTTCTCCTGGGAGACCACGCGGACCTGGATGCCCATCTCGCTCTGCTCCTTGCAGATCGCGGCGAGGGCGTCGAGGGAACGCTGGTCCTGGCCGTCCTTCATGATGAACACGCGCCTGATCGTGACGTGTTGTTCGATCGCCTGGCCCTGCGCGGTGAGATAGCGGCCCGCCGGTTCACTGGTCCAGAAGCCGTCGTCGACGACGCTGGTGCTGACGGCGTCGATGCTGCTTCTGGTGCCCTTGGTGAGGTTGATGAGCCAGTCGTGGTTCTCGCCGGGGCACTCGGCGCTGAGGTTGGTCAGCTTCTCCATCTGTCCGGCGAGGCGGTTGATCTCCTCGTGCGCGAACTCGTGCAGGATGTCGGGGCCCATGGAGACCACCTTGGTGGCGTGTTCGGCGAGCCGGGGCACCCCGTCCCCGCGCAGTTTCTCCACCTCGTTGAAGAGCTTGGTGGCCTCGCCGATGTCGGCGAACCGCTTCTCGACCACGTCCTTCAGCTCGCCCAGCTGGTTCACGAACGACGCCATGAACTGCACGATCAGCACCGTGCCGCCGCACAGCACCGACAGCACCAGCTGCCAGGGCCCCTCCTCCTTCGGCAGCAGGACGTTGGTGAGGACGTAGACCACACCACCCACCACCACGGTGACCAGCAGTTTCAGTGTCAGCTGCCGTGCGCTGTCACCGTCGGGCCGCCGCTGCGGGCCGCCCCTGAACGAGTTCGTCGGTGCACTCATCTCTCTTTCTCCCCCCGTCGGGATCGTGCGCGGACAGAAGTCGTGCGGATGTCTTCTCGGATGTCTTCTCGGATATCTGTGCGGATGTCTTCAGGACGTCGTCAGCGAGGCGCCGAGGGCCTCGCGCTGGGTGAGGATGGCCTGCAGAAGCAGCTGGTCGCGGACGCGCCGCACCTGGGTCTCCCACTGGCGGCTGAACCCCGGCTCCTGCTCGAGCGCGTCCCACAGCGCCTCCAGGGGCCGCTCGACGCGGGCCTTGGGCAGCCAGAGGTGCAGCAGGTGGTCGACGAGCGGGCGCAGGACCTTCAGCGCGGCCTTGCCGTCCGCGGAGCCGAGCCTGAGACCGTCGAGCTTGTCGACGACGGTGGTCAGCAGCCAGTCGTGCAGGGCGAGGTCCTCGCACAGCGCGGCCGCCGCGGCCGGTGCGGTACCGGGCGGCAGCCGGAGGTCGAGGGTGCGCAGGCCGTCCTCGGCGACCGTGAAGCGCAGGGGCGGCTCGTCGCCGTCGGAGGCGGGTGACGCGGCCCAGCGGACCCGGGTGTCGGTGGTGGTGAGCGGCGGGTCGAAGGAGTCCGCCAGCAGGCGGGAGATCCTCGACAGTTGGCCTTCGGCGATGGAGCCGACGTCCAGCTCGTCCTGGTGATGGCGGGTCAGGAAGCCTTCGGCCACGGCCCTCGGGGACACCTTGCCGATCGGCACCAGGACGCCGGGCCGCACCAGGTAGTACCCCCAGGGCCGGCGCCGGTCGGGACCGCCGGCCGGGGCGGAGAAGTAGGCGGTGGCCTGGAGGACCCGGCCCTCGACGAGGGCCGCGCGGGAGGTCACCGTGCCGACCGCGCGGACCTTGGAGCCGTTGGCGGTGGGGAGCCGGCAGTCGACGCCGGTGAGGACGTCCGGGGAGACGGCGTACCGGTTGGGGCGCTTGGAGACCCGGACGGGTTCGTCGGCGCGCAGGCGCAGCAGCCGCTCGGCGACCTGCTGGTCCACCGCTTCCCGGGTGGGCAGCAGGCAGGTGCGCACCTCCCCGCAGGCGAGGACGGCGTCCGTGGTCTTCCCCGGGGCGCCCATGTCACAGCCCCGGCGGGAACACGTAGGAGGTGCGGTCCACGACGGCCGCGGGGACGGTGATCCCCTCCCCCTGGGAGCGCACGGTGACCTGCCGTAACGCCTCGGGCTCCACATGGACCTGGTCGAGGATGACACGGACGGCGTGCTCGACCGGCAGGAACCGGGCCGGGAGGATGCTGCAGGTGGCGTACGCGGTGAAGGGCGCCGCCAGCGGGTTGAGGCGCACGACGGGCGGCAGGGCGTCCCACTCGGCGGGGAACTCCTTGGCGTCCCAGGGGGCGGGGGTCAGCACCGGTTCGCCGTTGTCCCGCAGCAGCCCGAGCCGGACGAGCTGCCAGACGGAGGCGAGGAAGGCGCAGGACCAGGTGCGCTCGTCCTCGGGCCCGCTCCACAGTTCGACGTCCATGAAGACGGAGTGGCCGCGGGCGCCGGTCTCGCTCGGCGGTTCCCAGACGGCGCCGGTGGCGTCCAGGGCGGCGGAGGTGCGCCCGCTGGGGGCGCGCCGGCCGTTGGTGAGCCAGCCGGTGCGGCTGACGGGCGGGCGGAAGCCGTTGCTGCCGGGCGGGGGCGACTCCACGAGCCGGTGCAGGACGGACTCGGCGAGTTCGGCCCGGTCGCGCCGGCCCGGCTGGGAGACGGCGCAGCCGGACTCGCGGGCCAGGTAGTCGATCGTGAGGCCGGCCTCGGCGGCCGCCGCCAGGAGGGGCGGTATGAGCTCGGCGGGGGTGGACAGCCGGCTGAAGTAGTCGTCGATCAGGAAGCAGGTGCTGATCCTGGGCCGCTTGCCCGCCGGCAGCGAACCGACGCCGGCCCGGGCGGCGTCCACCCAGGGGCGTACGGCGGCGAAGTGACCGCGCAGCCGGTCGGGGCCCTCGACGAAGTCCTCCATGTACAAGTGGCCCAATTCCAGGGAGAGATGGGAGAAGGGCACGGATTTGGTGGCCGGTTGGGCGCTGGTCTCCCGGAAGACGGTTCCCGGTCCGCTCACAGCTGCCCCCAGTACTTGTCGTCGGTCAGGCGCTGGGCGAGTTCGCCCATCTTCTGCCAGGTCTCCACATTGGCGATGCGACGGTCGTGCACGTCCTCGTCGGTGATGAGGCGTTCCTGCCACTGCAGGACGGGTTCCAGCGGAATGGACGACAGCACCCGGGTCTTGCCGATGCCGCGGCCGGCCGCGATTTCCTCGAGTTGGGTGTCGCACTGCCGCATCCACGCGTACTGCGCGGGCGACACCTGCGACCACAGCGGCGACTCGAGATTCGGTACGGCGGCCCGTACGAAGCGGATCGCGGCGGAAAGCGCGTCGGCCTCGTGGCCCATGGCGATACCCGCCTGCACGATTCCCTGTTTGCCGTACACGAGTTCGGCGGCCGCCATCACATGCTGGCGGGTCCAGCGGTGATAGACGAGCCAACGGGTTTTCAGGCGGCCGAGTCCGCCGCGCGGTGAGGTGGCGGCGAGCGCGAGGTCCATCGCATAACTGCGTCCGGCGCTCAAGTCGACGATGATGACGTCGAATTCGCGTTTCAGACGCAGCACGAGGTCCACACACCGGTGCAGGTTCTCGTCGTCGGTGACGAATTCGCCGCCGGTGCGGTCTCCGGGCAGCAGGACCAGTCGCCCGGATCCGCCGGGCCGGCTGCGCAGTTGGGGGTGTTCGGTGCGGGACCAGACGTCGACCCGCAGGGGCTCTCCGGTCTTGCCCTTCAGATACGAGTGCAGGCCGCGGCCCTCGGCCTCGGAGAGGACGTCGGGCAGGTCGAACACGGCGGCGGCGGTGGGCGAGCCGAAGTCGAAGTCCAGGTAGCAGACGTCGTCCCCGTCCAGCGCGCGGTGGTACGCGAGGTTGGCGCTGGTGACCGAGCGCCCGGTGCCCCCCTTGTCGGAGGCGGCGAAGACGAGCACGCCTCACACCCCCTGGGACCCGGCGTCACCCCGGGCGCGGGCGAGGGAGTCCAGCCGGGTCAGGACGCCGAGGGCCAACGCGTAGGCGGTGCCGGGCTGTTCGTCGACGAGGCGGCGGGCGCGGCGCAGGTCCGCCTCGATGCTCTTGATCTGTTCTCCCTGGGGGCTCTTGAGGGCGGCGGAGGGCTGTTCCATCTGCTCCTTGCCGAAGAGGTGGGCCGCCTCGCTGAGCAACGCCCTGGCCAGCAGGGAGAGTTCGGCGCTGCGGATCGGCGGCTGGTCGTAGAGGGCGTGCGCGGCGACCATGCACTCGGTGACGCGCTCGGTGATGCTCCAGGACAACGGACCCTGGCTGCGGGCCTCGGCTTCGGGGTAGACGGCGTGCACGTCGTCCCACAGGCCGACGCCCTCGCCGTCGCTGACCCGGCGCTGCCAGAGATGGTCGAGGATGTCCTCGGCGAGCCGCAGCAGCCGGTCCTGGGAGGCGATGTTCCGCGACAGCGAGCACAGTTGGATGGTCCGCTTGAGCAGCTGCGCGGAGAAGTCCGTCATCGTCCACTTCATGGCGGGGCCCAGCGCGTCGCTGCCCAGCAGGGGCAGGGTGACACCGGGGTTGTGCAGGACGATCGCGGGGTCGTCGCGGGTCATGCCGCTGGTGATCCGGCCGCGTTCGGCGAGGCGTTCCATGACCTTGACGGTGCGGGTGAGGTCGTCGTCGGTGGCCCGACGGCGGACCAGGTCGTGGACGAGGATGGAGGCGACGGAGAGGGAGAAGTACGGCGACTCCAGTTGCTGGAGGGTGGTGCGCCAGGGGATCTCCTCCAGCGGCCAGGTGCCGTCGCCGAAGCGGGCGATGGCCGACCAGTACTGCTGGGTGATCTCCCAGCGCAGCCGCAGCGCGTCGGCCAGCTTCTGCTGTTCGGTGGTGAGCAGACCGAGGACGAGGGTGCGCTCGGAGAACAGGTCGGGGATGCCGTCGAGGGCGACGACGGTGAAGTACAGGTAGGGCGTGGGGTGGGCGACGCCCTCGGGCTGTTTGCCGATGCCCTCGGCGGTCTGCGGCTCCACCTCGACCTCGGGGGCGCCCTTCACCAGGCTCCAGGCCCAGCCGCACTCGAACAGCCGGTTCTCGTTGCGCAGTTCGTCCGTGATGTCGCTGTCGAGACCGAGGGTGACGCTCTCGCTGATGACGGCGCGCAGGGCCTTGAAGCGCTCCTGGAAGCGCTGGAGGACCTGCCGTTCGGAGAGCCGGCCCTGGCCGAGGAGGCGGGTGAGGGCCTGTCCCTGGTCGGAGGAGACGTCGACGACGTTGACGGTGAAGGAGCGCAGCAGGCTCACCATGGCGGCGGTCAGCCGGGCGCTGGTGGCGTCCCAGAGCCGGTCGATCTGGGCGAGGGTGCTCGCGCGCTGGGTCTTGCCCCGGTAGACCTTGAGGAAGCCGAGGGTGGCGAGGCACAGGGTGACCGACATGGAGTAGGCGTCGACCACCCCCACGGCCCGCTGTTCCTTGGTGAGTTCCTGCCGGGGGTCCTCGGGGGCGAAGTAGTAGCCGCCGGAGAAGGTGGGGCTCTCCTCGCCGCGGTGCTGCTCCATGAACTCACTGAGGACCTTGACGAGGTTGCCGGGAATCTCGCTGGAGTCGCCCGCGCTCCTCAGCGCTCTTTCCACGTCCCGCTGCGTGGTGTCGGGGTCGTCGAGACGGAACGCGGTGATCTCGGTGGCGGGGTAGAGCAGGCACAGCAACCGCTCGGCGTCGGCGACGCTGCTGCGGCCGCCCCATTCGCCCCAGTCCCATTCACCGCCGTCGAAGGAATGGCGGGCGACGGCCTGCCATACTTCGAGCAGATTCTGTCTCGGCTTGATCTGCATGCCCATTCCCCTCGCACAGGCCCGTCAGCACGGAAAAAGAAACGGATCGGGTCAGTGTTTCCGTCGCCCGCAGGCCAGGATCATTCCCGTGTATCCCTCGCGCACGAGTTGCTTCGGATTCGCCATGCGGTGGATGCTCACACCCTCCGCGTAATCCTTGAGCGCGGATGTCACCTCGGCCCGGTCGATATCACGGGCGGGGAATTCCTGCGAGCCCACGCGATAGCCCTCGGAATGCTCCATGAACGCGGCAGCGAAGGGCGCGCCGGGATTCAGGGCGCTCATGAAACAGCCCACACCCCGACGGAATTCGTCGAGTGAGGTGGTGATGGATTCCGCGACGAAGAACATCGTGCCGAGATCCCAGCGCTCCGCGCCGCTGCAGAGGTCGAAGAGACTGCCCGCGACGGGTTCCTGGACCGCTTCCTTGAAACGCACTCTGGGGTCCGTGCCGAGCTCGGCATACGCCTGGCCCTCGTCGTCGTCACCGCTCTTCAGGACCTCCCAGAACTGGTCCCAGTTGGCGTCGTAGCCGGAGAGCTGGCTCCTGAGGTAGCGCAGGTTGCTCTCGGACCGCTCCAGGAGCGTGATCCGGTCGCACCAGGGGAGCATGGCGAGGGCGGGATAGAGATTGGGCCCCGCACCCACGTCGATACCGGAACCGACGCGACCGCCGTCCTTGCCGAAATGATCACGGAAGTGATCGCGCACGCGGGTGAGGATCTCTCTGTCCACGGACTGGATCTCGAGGTAATTGCGCTTGATGTACTCGTCGGGATCGAAGGTGTCCCAGAGCACTTCGTCATTCAGCTTTTGGTCAGCGGCGCGCGGTCCCGAGGTCATTGGTTCAGCCTAGCAGGACGCGGAGGTCTTGAAGGCGTGGATGCACCGGGCAATGATGGACGATCAGGTATGCATATCGCACAAGAGTCAGCGCAAGAGCCAGTACAAGGGGCCAGCACAAGGGCCAGCACGAGAGCCACCGCACGTGCCATTTGCTTTGTCGATCCTTCACAAGGGGACGGTATGACTCCTCTTCCCGGAGATCGTTTTCCGTCGGTCGCCGGTTCGACAGTGAGCCAGGTGTCCGGAGTAAGGCGCTTACGGATCAGAGCGGCCACGGAGGAGGATCTCCCCCATATCGTCCGTCTCGACGAGGAGGCCTTCCCGGCCGACCCGTACCCCTACTTCGTGCTCCGCCAGCTGCTGGCCTCGTTCCCGGACTTCGTGTTCGTGCTGGACGACGGCGAGGGACTGGGCGGCTATGTGCTGTCGACGCCGCCGAACGCGGCGCAGAGCTGGATCCTCAGCCTCGGCATCGCTCCCGGCCTGCGGGGCCAAGGGCTCGGAAAGCAACTGATGACACAGATCCTGGGTCATCTACGCGCGGAGGGCGTCCACTCCGTCACCCTCTCCGTGGAGCCGCGCAACCACGCCGCCATCGCCCTCTACCAGTCGCTGGGCTTCACCGCGGACCCCGGCGGCCCCCGCCAGGACTACTTCGGTCCGGGCGCCCACCGCCTCCTCATGACGCTCAGCCTGTGACGTCCGCGGCGCCCTCGCGCGTGAACTTCCGTACGTAGCCCCGCTGCCAGGGCGTCTCCACGGCGTGCCGGTCGTAGTGCCGGCGCACGAAAGCGACCGCCTCCCCGGCCGGTACGCCGTCCAGCACCGCCAGACACGCCAGCGCCGTCCCCGTACGCCCGCGCCCGCCGCCGCAGGCGACCTCCACGCGGTCGTCGGCCGCCCGCCGCCACGCCTCGACGAGCGCCGCACGGGCGTCCGCCCTGTCGGCGGGGAGCCGGAAGTCCGGCCAGCGGATCCAGCGCGCCTCCCAGGCGACCTGCGGGGGCGGGGAGCCGAGGAGATAGAGGCCGTACGAGGGCGTGGGCGCCGTCGGGTCGAGGGGCCGGCGCAGGCCGCGCCCGCGTACCAGCCGCCCGGACGGCAACGCGAGAACTCCGGGTTGCCCCGGCTGCCAGGCCCGATCGTCCTTCTCCATGGCCCCATTCCAACCCGGCTCCGAGCCCCGGGCAACCGAATCGGCCCGACCGGTGGTCTGGAGGGCGAGGAGGGGTTGATGCAGGCCGAACAAGAGGCGCAGTTCCAGGAGTTCGTCAGAGGGCGGTGGTCACGGCTCGTCCGGACCGCGTACCTGCTCACGGGCGACGTCCACCACGCGGAGGACCTGACGCAGACCGCGCTGGCGAAGGCGTACCGGTCGTGGCGGCGGATATCCCGCAGCGACAACCCGGAGGCCTACGTCCGGCGGATGCTGGTCAGCTGCAACAGCGACCGGTTCCGCAAGCGTCGGGTCAGCGAGGCGCTGACCGCGGCGCCGCCCGAGAGGGCGGGGTACGACCAGGCAGCCGGGCAGGTGGAGATGCGCGGGTCACTGCTCGACGGGCTCGCCCGGCTGCCCGCCCGGCAGCGGGCGGTGGTGGTCCTGCGCTACTGGGAGGACCTGTCGGAGGCGGAGGTGGCCGATGTGCTCGGCTGCTCGACCGGCACGGTCAAGAGCCAGGCTTCCAAGGGGCTGGCGAAACTGCGTACGTATCCCGGGCTGGCGCGTCAGGAGCGCACGGTGTCCGGGCAGGGAGGCGGCAAGTGAACCACGGGGCAGAGAACGAGCGGGGCGTCGAGGGGGACTTCGAGGAGCGGCTGCGGGAGCTGCTCGCGGAGGACGCCCACACGATCCATCCCGCGCCCGCGCCCTACCCGGCGATCCGGCGGCGGGGCGTGGTGGAACGGCGGCGGCGGATGGCGGCGTTGGGGGCGGCGTTGGTCACGCTGACCGCCGTGCCGGCGGGGGCGTACGCCGTGGCCGGGGGGAACGGGGGGCGGGGCGCTGACACGGCGACACCGATGACGTCGGTCAGCGCCCCGCAGAGCACGGCCGCCACCTCGACGAAGCCGCCCGCCGGGCCCACGGGGCCGGCCACGGCGGGGCAGCTGCTGGACGGGGTGACGTTCGAGCAGGCCGCGGAGGGCCTGGAGAAGTGCATCGGCTTCGACAAGGAGCACGCCTCGGCCGGCATGGGCAGGACCGATCCGGGCAAGGCCGCGGACTACCGGATCATCCTGGGCATGAAGAGCACCGGGGACTCCAACTCCCCCGGCGACGGCATCTTCGTCGTCGCCGTGAAGGAGCAGCCCGAGGGCTTCCGGGTGATCTGCACCGTCAAGGACGGAGAGGCGTCCGGCATCAACATCAGCTCGGGCGACGCCGGTCCCCCCGACGCGGGTCCGGTGGTGGCCGACATCAACAGCGGCAAGCTCTACCAGCAGTCGTTCATGGACAAGGGCAACTGGAAGCTGCCTTTCCGCTGGGGGCTCATCGGCACGGTCGAGCCCTCGGTGGCCAAGGTGACCGTCTCCTACGGCGACAGCAGCGCCACGGCCACCCTGGACCACGGCTGGTTCGTCGCCGCCGGCGTCCTGAACCAGCAGGTCACCGTGGCCCCGCACATCAAGGGCTACGACGCCTCCGGCAAGCTGGTGTACGACTCCGACACGGACCAGACGTACGAGAAGACTCTTCCCTAGGGGCTGCCGAGGGGACACTTCCCTGGTCGTCGTACGCACAGCCGCCAGGGAGTTCCCATGCCGTTCCCCGTCCCGCTGACCGGTGTCGTCCCGCCTCTCTGCACGCCCCTGACACCGGACCGGGAGGTGGACGTGCCCTCACTGCTGCGGCTGGTCGACCACCTGGTGGCGGGCGGAGTGCACGGGCTGTTCGTGCTCGGGACGACGTCGGAGGCGGCTTTCCTGACGGACCGGCAGCGCCGGCTCGTCGTGGAGACGACCGTGGCGCACGTCGGCGGGCAGCTCCCGGTGCTGGCCGGGGCGATCGACATGACGACGCCCCGGGTGCTGGACCAGGTCGCGTCCGTCACGGGGGCGGGCGCGGACGCGGTGGTGGTGATCTCCCCGTTCTACACCCGCACCCATCCGGCGGAGATCGCCCGCCACTACCGTCTGGTCGCCGCCGCGAGCCCGGTTCCCGTCCTGGCCTACGACCTGCCCGCCGCCGTCCACACCAAGCTCCCGGCCGACGTGGTCGTGGAGCTGGCCGCGGACGGTGTGCTGGCCGGGCTGAAGGACTCCAGCGGCGACCTGGCCGGTTTCCGCGAGGTCGTCGCCGGAACCCGTGCGCGGCCCGGCTTCAGCGTCCTGACCGGCTCCGAGCTGATCGTCGACGCGGCGCTCGCGCTGGGCGCGCACGGGGCGGTACCCGGCCTCGGCAACGTCGACCCGCACGGCTACGTCCGCCTCGACCGGCTCTGCCGTACGGGTGAGGCGGAGCTCGCGCGGGCCGAACAGGAGCGGCTGTGCGCCCTGTTCGGCATCGTGCGCGCCGGCGATCCGGCCCGGATGGGCGCCGGCTCGGCGGCGATCGGCGCGTTCAAGGCGGCGCTGCACCTCCAGGGCGTGATCGCCTGCCCGGCGACGGCGGAACCCCAGGTGCCGCTGTCGCCGCAGGAGGTGGAACGGGTGCAGGAGCTCCTGATCGAGGCCGGGCTCCTCTGACCCGCCGCCGGCCCGGCGGGTCCGTTCCGGACCGTCGGGGCCTCTACAGCCCGTCCACCGGCAGCCGCCGGAACTCGATCCTCTCGTACGGTCCCGCCGTCCCCGTCTCGTACAGCACCCCGACCGTCTCCCGGTCGACCTGCACGAGGTCGGAGTACGCGGCCGGCCGCTCCGACAGCGTCACCGCCCTGGTGAAGCTCCCCCCGCCGTCCGTGCTGCGCCAGAGCGCCGGCGCCTGCCGGGCGGTGGGTCGGGAGGGCCCGGAGAACAGCAACGGTGCGTCGGATCCCTCGAGTTGGAGGACGCTGCCCTGGACCACGGGCACGTCGTCGAGGGTGCGCTGGGGGGCGTAGGGGCGGTCGAGGGTCTCGGCGCCGTCGCAGGAGTGGGCGTCGAGGCGGTGGCCGGCGCCGCGGCCCTTCTCGTCTCGGGCGCTGAAGTAGAGGCGGCCGTCGGGGAGTTGGGCGGCGGAGCTCTCGTTGGCGTTGTACTCGCCCTCGTAGCCGGCGTCGACGAAGCCCAGCCGCCAGGTACGGCCGCCGTCGTCGCTGATCAGGGCGTGGGCGCCGTAGTAGCGGGCCTCCCGGCCGGTGTCGGGGGAGCCGGCCGGCGGGGACGCGGAGTGGTTGGCGGGAACGACCAGGCGCCCAGCGCACGGGCCCCGGGTGAGGGCGACGGCGTGCCCGGGGCCGGTGGCGTACCAGCGCCAGGACGGCGGCTTCACCGCGTCCGTGATGTCCCGGGGCTCGGTGAAGTGCCGCCCGTCGTCCCGGCTGTGCTGCACATGCACCCGGCGGCCCCGCTCGGGCGGGACCTCCCCGCGCATGATCTGCGCCTCGGTGGCGGCACCGTCGTTGGAGCAGCTGACCAGGACGACGGCGCCGGTGCGCGGGTCGAGCACGGGCGCCGGGTTGCCCCGGGTGTGCCCGTCCCCGGCGGCCACCACCGTCAGCGGACCCCAGGTGCGGCCCCCGTCGGTGGAACGGCGCACCACGAGGTCGATGTCCCCGGTGTCACCGGGCCCGTCCCGCCGCCCCTCGGCGAACGCGAGGAGCGTCCCCTGCCGGGTGGTGACGGCGGCCGGGATCCGGAAGGAGGCATAGCCGTCCTGCCCGGAGACGTACGGCACCGAGAAGGTGCAGCGGGTCGTGGCGGCGGCCCGGGACGACCAGGTGTACGGCGTGAGGAACACGGCGGTGGCGAGCAGGGTGCGGCGCAGGTGGGACATCGTTCTCCCCAGGGCGTGTCGGTCGCTCACATCGTCCCCGGTGTCACCAGCCCCGACTCGTACGCCACGATGACGAGTTGGGCGCGGTCCCGTGCCCCCAGCTTGCCCATGATGCGGCTGACGTGGGTCTTCGCGGTGAGCGGGCTCAGGCCCAGGGTCTCGGCGATCTCGGTGTTGGTGAGGCCGCGCGCGACCAGGGCGAGCACCTCGCGCTCCCGTTCGGACAGGGACTCGGGTCCGCCGGTCGTGGGCGGTGCGGCGGCGGGGCTGCGCAGGAAGCGGGCGATCAGCCGGGCCGTCGGACCCGGCGACAGCAGCGCCTCGCCGGCGGCGACCGTGCGGATGGCGTCGAGGAGGTCGGCGGGGCGGGTGTCCTTCACCAGGAAGCCGGAGGCGCCCGCGCGCAACGCCTCGACGATGTTCTCGTCGGTGTCGTAGGTGGTCAGCACGAGCACTCTCACCCCGGCGAGGTGTTCGTCGGCGGCGATCAGCCGGGTCGCCTCGATACCGTCGAGGTCGGGCATGCGGATGTCCATCACGACCAGGTCCGCACGCTCGTCGCGGGCCAGCTCCACGGCCTCCCGGCCGGTGCCGGCCTGCCCGACGACCTCCATGTCCGGCGCCGACTCGACCAGCATCGCGAACGCGGCCCGCACCAGCGTCTGATCATCGGCCAGCAGCACCCGGATCGGACTCATCGTTTCTCCCCCGGCCTCATCGTCTCTCCCCCATGGGCAGTACGGCGCACACCTCGAAGCCCTCCCCCTCCCGCGGCCCCGCCTCCAGCGTGCCGCCCACGCTGCGCGCCCGCTCCCGCATGCCGACCAGCCCGAACCCGGGCGTCCCGACACCGGCCCCGGCACCGGCCCCGTCGTCGCTGACGGTCACCCGCAGGGCACCCTCGTCGCCGTACACGCTCACCCGCACCCTCAGATCGTCCCGTCCGCCGTGGCGTACGGCGTTGGTGAGGGCCTCCTGCACGATCCGGTAGGCGGCCGCGCCGACCGCCGGCGGCACGGTGTCCTCGCCTTCCCGCCGTACCGACAACTCGACCTCGGCCCCGGTGGCGCGGGCCGTCTCGGCGAGGTCGGGCAGGCTGTGCAGACCGGGAAGCGGGCCGCGGGTCTCGGGCGCGCCGGGGTCGCGCAGCACCTCCAGGGTCGTCCGGAGTTCGCCGCGGGCGCTGCGGCAGGTCTCGGCGATGTCGTCGAGGGCCTGGGCGACGGCCGCGCGGTCGAGGCGCCCGGGGTCGGCGGCCAGGACGTGCGCGGCGACGGAGGTCTGCACTCCGATGAGGGTGATGCTGTGGGCGAGCAGGTCGTGCAGGTCGCGGGCGATGCGCAGCCGCTCCTCGGCGACGCGGCGGCGGGCCTCCTCCTCGCGGGTGCGTTCGGCGCGTTCGGCGCGGTCCAGGGCGGCGGTGACGTTCTCGCGGTGGACGCGGATGTAGCCGCCGAAGAGCAGCACGGCGAAGATCCAGCCGGAGATCCGCAGGAACTCCACCATTCCGTCGAGGTTGGTGAGCGCGTTGAGGGTCAGCGTCACACCGATGACGACGGATCCGACGACCAGGGTGCGGCGGGCCGGGCTGGTCACCGCGACCGTGTAGAGGGCCAGCAGGGTGGGGGCGATCGGTGCCGTGTGGTTGTAGTCGAGGGCGTGGTAGGGCGTGATCAGGACCACCATCTGGCACAGGACGAGCACCGGGTACCGCCTGCGCCACACGAGCGGCACATGTCCGGCGAGCAGCAGCGCCCAGCCGAGCGTGTCGGGCCGGCGCCCGTCGAGGACGAGCACCGCGAGCACGGAGTCGACGACGGCCAGGCCCGCGGCGAGCCAGACGTCCGCCCACGGATGTCTCACCCAGCGTTCCACCGCTGCTCCCCCTCTCCCCGCGACCATCCTGCACGAGCGGGCGCCCCCTCCGGCGGAGAGGGGCGCCCTCCGGTCAGCCGACGACCGGTTCACGCTCACGCGCCGGTTCCGGCTCCGGCGCCCGCGCCAGCCGCCCCGGCCACCACACCCGGCGTCCCAGCGCCACGCTCGCGCTGGTCACCAGGTAGGTGCGGACCAGGAAGGTGTCCAGCAGCACTCCGACGGCGATGACGAAGCCCAGCTCGACGAGCTGTACGAGCCCCATGTTCGTCAGCACCGCGAAGGTCGCGGCGAGGACCAGCCCGGCCGAGGCGATGACCCCGCCGGTGGTGCGCAGCGCGGTGAGCGCGGCGGCGGCCGGTTCGGCGCCCCGCAGGGACTCCTCCCGCATGCGGTGCATGAGGAAGATGCCGTAGTCCACGCCGAGGGCGACCAGGAACACGAAGGTCAGCAGCCCCAGCCCGGGATCCGTGCCCTCGAAGCCGAACACCGGCTCGAACAGCAGCCCACCGAGGCCGAGCGAGGCGCCCCACACCGCGACCACGGCGGCGGTCAGGAGCAGCGGGGCGACGAGGGAGCGCAGCAGCACGCCCAGGATCAGCAGCACCGACAGCAGCACGAGCGGTACGACGATGAGCCGGTCCCGGGCGTTGGTGTCCTTCAGGTCGATCTGCTGGGCGCTGGCCCCGCCGACATAGGAGCCGTCGAGGCTGTCCCGCAGCCGTTCGATGGTGGCGGTCTCGGCCGCCGACTGGGGCGGTGCGGACGCGGTCACCGAGATCTCGGTCCAGCCCTCGCCGGTGCGGCCCTTGCGGGCGCTGTCGACGCCGTCGACGCCCTGGATCGTGGTGAGCGTGGCGTCGGCGCGGGCGGCCGGGGTGAGCACGTCGATGGGCTGCGCGGAGCCCTGCGGGTAGGCCCGGGCCAGGACCTCCATGGCGGCGACCGACTCGGGCGTGTCCACGAAGGTGTCCTGCTGCTTGACCGTGCCGGGCAGGTTCAGCGCCCCTAGGGCGAGCGCGCCGAGCAGCACCGCTCCCCCGGCCAGCACGGTCAGCGGGCGCCGGCCCGCGGAGGTGCCCATCGCGGCGAACAGCGAGCGGCGGGCCTTGGGCGTGCTGCCGTAGGCGGGCACCAGCGGCCAGAACACGCGGCGGCCGAGCAGGACGAGGACGGCGGGCAGCAGGGTCAGCATGGCGACGAGCGCGCACAGCACGCCGACGGTGCCGAGCGGGCCCATCCCCCGGTTGGAGTTGAGGTCGGCGGCGAGCAGGCACAGCAGTCCGGCGGCGACTGTCCCGGAGGAGGCGAGCACGGCGGGCCCGCAGCCGCGCAGGGCGGCCCGCATGGCGTCGTACGGCCGCTCGATCCGGCGCAGTTCCTCGCGGTAGCGGGAGACGAGCAGCAGGGCGTAGTCGGTGCCGGCGCCGAAGACGAGGATGGTCATGATGCCGGAGCTCTGTCCGGACACCGAGGTCCCGAAGGCCTGGTTCAGGCCGTAGGCCACGGCCATGGACAGGTAGTCGGCGATCCCGGCGACGACGAGCGGCACCAGCCACAGCACCGGGCTGCGGTAGATGAGGATCAGCAGGACGGCGACGACGGCGACGGTGGTGTAGAGCAGCGGCCCGCCGAGCGAGTTGTAGACCTCGCTCGCGTCGGTGGCGAGCGCGCCCGTTCCGCCCACCTCGACCGTCAGCCCGCCCTCACCGTGGGCGACCTGGCGTACGGCGTCGACGAAGGCGTCCCGCTTCTCCTCGTCGGTGCCGGGCTCGTTGCTGGCCACGGGGTACATGAGGGTCGTGCCGTCCTCGGACGGGATCCCCTGCGGCGGCCCGGTCAGCGCGTGCTCCCCCGCGACCCGCGTGACCTGTTCCTGCGCCGTGGCCCGGTCGGCGGCGGTCAGCCCGCCGTCGCGGTGGTAGACCAGCACCAGCTCGGTGGTCTCGCCGCCCGGCAGCCGCTCCTGGAGCTCGGCGGCCTTCGTGGAGTCCGCGCTCGCCGGCAGATAGTCGGTGATCCGGTCGTGCTGGACGTCGGCGAGTTTCGCGGCGAACGGTGAGGCGATCGCGAGCACGCCCACCCACAGCGCGAGCACCACCCAGGGGATGGCGCGCCTGCCCTTCGTTTTCCCGGCCCCCATGAATCGGGCCCTCCCTTCGGCACGGATGTCCGGTTGCGGCTTCCAGACTTCCGGTGCGGGAGGGTGAAAACGTCGCGCGCGAGGGCGAGTTGGGGGGTACTGCCCGGGGTGGCCGGGAGGGGGGAGTACTCCCCGGGGAGTACTCAGACCGCGGTCAGGACGGCGTCCGCGCCGCCGCCAGCAGCCGGGCCACGTCGTCCGCGCAGATCGTCAGCGCGGCACCCACCGTGGCCAGCACCTCCCGCTCGGCGGGCGTGTACGGGCCGTCGGCCAGGGCGATGCGGGCGCCCTGCAGCAGGATCGATTCGCGGCCGACCGGCGCGAGGTGCGGGGCGAGCGGGTCGAGGGCCTCGTGGAGCTCTATGGCCAGCCCGGGGGTGCACGGTTCGCCGTAGGCGCGGCCGGTGTCGGCGGCCAGGGCGTCGACGAGGGCGGCGAGCTGCTCCTGCGTGCAGTCCGGGAAGCCGGCCGCGCGCACCGCCACGGCCGCCGTCTCCAGGGACGTACGGGCGCAGGTGCCGCCGGCGGACAGGACCGCGAGGGCGACGGTGTGGACGGCGTCGCGGAGCATCGCGGAGAAGCGGGTGGTGGTGGGGTGGTCGAGGACGTCGGTGCCGAAGTGGCGCCGGCAGGCGGCGCACTCGACGACCGGTCCGCTCGCGCCGCGCGGCAGCACGGGCACGCCGAGCAGGGTGAAGCGCCGCTGGCCGGTCAGTCGCTGGTAGTTGCGGTCGCCGCCGCAGCCGGGGCAGAAGAACTCACCGTCCCCGACGGGCGTCCATGCGGTGCGGGTGCCCAGCATGCGGGCAAGCCCGGTGGCACGGCCGTCTCGTCCCCGTCCTGGCAGCACGTCGCACCTCCGTAACCGCGCGGCAACATCGCCGCACGTCTGCGTGATGTTAGCCACATCCCGGAGCCGGAGTCAGCACCCAGGACGAGACCTTTCCGTGACCTCCATGGCCGGATGGCCGAGAAACGACGGGCCCCGACCGCCGTTTCCGACGGCCGGGGCCCGAAACTCCCGGTCAGGGTGGTCAGCGTGCCGCGCGGTTGACGGCGGACACGACCGCCTTCAGCGACGCACGCGTCGTGTTCGCGTCGATGCCGATGCCCCACAGGACCTTGTCGCCGATCGCGCACTCGATGTACGAGGCGGCCTGCGCGGAGGCGCCCTCGCTCATGGTGTGCTCGGTGTAGTCCAGCAGGCGGGCGTCGATGCCGATGCCCTGCAGGGCGTGGAAGAACGCGGAGATCGGGCCGTTGCCGGTGCCGACCAGGGTGGTCTCCACGCCGTCGACCTCGGCCTCGACGGTGAGGGTGTCCACGCCGTCGGTGTCGGTGGTCGACTGGTTGTTGCGTACCTGGATACGGCCCCACGGATTGTTCGGGTTCGGCAGGTACTCGTCCTGGAAGGTCGCCCAGATGTCCTTCGGGGTGACCTCGCCGCCCTCGGCGTCCGTCTTCGCCTGGATGATCTTCGAGAACTCGATCTGCATCCGGCGCGGCAGGTCCAGCTTGTGGTCGTTCTTCAGGACGTACGCGATACCGCCCTTGCCGGACTGCGAGTTGACGCGGATGACGGCCTCGTAGGAGCGGCCGACGTCCTTCGGGTCGATCGGCAGGTACGGCACCGCCCACTCGATGTCGTCGACGGTGACGCCCTTGGCGGCCGCGTCGGCCTCCATCGCGTCGAAGCCCTTCTTGATGGCGTCCTGGTGGGAGCCGGAGAAGGACGTGTAGACCAGGTCGCCCACGTACGGGTGGCGCGGGTGGACCTCCATCTGGTTGCAGTACTCCCACGTACGACGGATCTCGTCGATGTCGGAGAAGTCGATCTGCGGGTCGACGCCCTGGGAGAACAGGTTCATGCCCAGGGTGACCAGGTCGACGTTGCCGGTGCGCTCGCCCTGCCCGAACAGGCAGCCCTCGACGCGGTCGGCGCCGGCCATCAGCGCCAGCTCGGCGGCGGCGACGGCCGTACCGCGGTCGTTGTGGGGGTGGACGGACAGGCAGACGTACTCACGGCGGGAGAGGTTGCGGCCCATCCACTCGAAGCGGTCGGCGTGGGTGGAGGGGGTGGAGCGCTCGACGGTCGCCGGCAGGTTCAGGATGATCTCGCGGCCCGGACCGGGCTGCCAGACGTCCATGACCGCCTCGCAGACCTCCAGCGCGAAGTCCAGCTCGGTGTCGGTGAAGATCTCGGGCGAGTACTGGTAGCCGAACTCGGTCTCGGGGCCCAGCAGCTTCTCCGCGTACTCCATCACCAGACGCGTGCCGTCGACGGCGATCTGCTTGATCTCGTCCTTGGAGCCGCGGAAGACGACCCGGCGGAAGACCGGGGCGGTGGCGTTGTAGAGGTGGACGGTGGCGCGCTTGGCGCCCTTCAGGGACTCGACGGTCCGCTCGATCAGGTCCTCGCGGGCCTGGGTCAGGACGGAGATCGTCACGTCGTCCGGGATCGCGCCCTCTTCCTCGATGATCGAGCGCACGAAGTCGAAGTCGGTCTGGCCGGAGGCGGGGAAGCCGACCTCGATCTCCTTGTAGCCCATCTTGACCAGCTGGTCGAACATCCGGCGCTTGCGCTCGGGCGACATCGGGTCGATCAGGGCCTGGTTGCCGTCACGCAGGTCGGTGGAGAGCCAGCGGGGAGCGGCGGTGATCCGGTTGTTCGGCCAGGTGCGATCGGGGATGCCGACCTGCTCGTACTGTCCGTACTTGTGGATCGGCATCTGGCTGGGCTGCTGGCGGTTCGCCATGGTGCGGTGGCTCCTCAGGGTGTCCGGAAGGACGGCCGACGACGCAACACCAAGCTCCGCGGGGAGGGGGTCGGCCTCGACTACAGGCCCTCGCCGCGGCAGCTAAGGAGAAGCAGCCCGAAACGCATAGTGCTCCGCACTGTAGCCGAGCCGCATCGGGCACGCGGGCCTGTTCCAGTATGCGGGACCGGGTGAACGAACAGGACAAAACGTGCGCCATACCACTCCCGGACGTGCCCGAGGGTCCTTTGTCACCGTTTTCCACCAATCATGGTTGCGGGTGGTGACAGAGAGGTGACGCAGTGCAAGGGTGCCGGGCATGACGACTCACGGGGGCTTCGAGCCCGTCTTCTGCACCGTCGTACCGCCCCACGTCCTCGACCGGCTGGCGCGCAACGACGACCCCGCACTCTCCGGACCCGCACAGCGCACCCTGGTGCGCGACAGCGAGCTGCGCTCCCGGCGCCGGGTGACCACCGAGTTCCGCCTGTGGGCCGGCCCGACGGCGAAGGCACCGTCGGAGCAGCCGCTGCGCACGATCTACGACGCGGAGCACAGGACCGACCTGCCCGGCACCAAGGTCCGCGGCGAGGGCGAGGACCCCGGCCAGGACGCCACGGTCAACCGCGCCTACTCCGGCCTCGGCGCCACCTTCGACCTCTTCCTCAAGGCCTACGGCCGCCACTCCATCGACGGCGACGGCCTGCCCCTGGACGCCACGGTCCACTTCGACGAGGGCTACAACAACGCCTTCTGGAACGGCGAGCAGATGGTGTTCGGCGACGGCGACGGCGAGATCTTCGTCGACTTCACGAACTCCATCGACGTGATCGGCCACGAGCTGGCCCACGGCGTCACCCAGTACACGGCGAACCTCACCTACTACGGCCAGCCGGGCGCCCTCAACGAGTCGATGTCCGACGTGTTCGGCTCGCTCATCAAGCAGTACTCGCTCGGCCAGACCGCCGCCGAGGCCGACTGGCTCATCGGCGCCGGCCTCCTCGCGCCGAGCGTGACCGGCCAGGCCCTGCGCTCCATGAAGGCCCCCGGCACCGCGTACGACGACGACGTCCTGGGCAAGGACCCGCAGCCCGCGACCATGGACGACTACGTCCGCACCGGCCGCGACAACGGCGGCGTCCACATCAACTCCGGCATCCCCAACCACGCCTTCCACCTGGCCGCCACCGCCATCGGCGGCTTCGCCTGGGAGAAGGCGGGACAGATCTGGTACGACGTCCTGACCGGCGGCGAGCTCTCGGAGAAGGCCCTCTTCACCGACTTCGCCAAGCTGACCGTGCGGGCCGCGCGGGAGCGCTTCGGCGACGGCGGGGAGGAGCTCCAGGCCGTGGAGAAGGCGTGGGAGCAGGTGGGGGTGCGGATCCTGTAGGTCCGTACTAGACAGGTCCCATGCGTATTCAGGTGAGGCGCACGGGCGGATTCGCGGGCATCGAGCGGCACGCCGAGGTGGACACCTCGGGGCGGCCCGATGCCCAGGAGTGGCACGCCCTGGCCGAGAAGGCGGTCGCCGCCGGCCGGGGCGTGCCCCCGATCGGGGTCCCGGACGGCTTCAGCTACCAGATCACCGTGGACGGCAGGACGGTGTACGCGGCCGATCCCCGACTCACGGAGGAACAGCAGAAGCTGATCTCCCGGGTACTGAAGGAGGGGGCCTAGCAGGGGCGGCGTGAGGCGTACCCGGAAGGCCCGTAACAGGACGTTCCCGCCTGCCCGTTGACTTCCGTTACCGCTGGTACGGATGATCCGGCGCATGGCAAGCGAAGAGCGCAGTGCGCCGAACCCGATCCCCCGGTTCCCGGCCGGCTTCCTGTGGGGTGTCTCGACCTCCGCCCACCAGATCGAAGGGGCGGTGGACGAGCGCGAGCCGTCCGTGTGGGACACCTTCACGGCCGAACCCGGGCGCGTGAAGGACGACTCGACGGCGGCGGTGGCCTGCGACCACTACCACCGCTACCCCGAGGACGTGGCGCTGCTGTCCGGCCTGGGCGTGGACGCGTACCGCTTCTCGATCTCGTGGCCGAGGGTGAACTCGCCCGGTGGCCTCGACTTCTACGACCGCCTGGTGGACGAACTGCTGACGGCCGGCGTACGCCCCGTCCCGACCCTCTTCCACTGGGACCTGCCGGCGCGGCTGGACTGGCTGGAGCGGGACACGGCGTACCGCTTCGCCGAATACGTGTCGATGGTGGTGGACCGCCTGGGCGACCGCGTCAAGAAATGGATCACCCTCAACGAGCCCGCCGAACACACCCTGCTGGGCCACGCGCTGGGCACCCACGCCCCCGGAAAGCAGCTGCTCTTCGACGCGCTCCCGGTGGCCCACCACCAACTCCTGGCCCACGGCCTGGCCGTGCGGGCCCTGCGCGCGGCCGGCGCGAGCGACATCGGCATCGCCAACTCCCACGGCCCGACCTGGCCGGCCTCCCAGGAGCAGGCCGACCTGGACGCGGCGGCCTTCTACGACGTCCTGCTGAACCGGCTGTTCGCGGAGCCGCTCCTGCTGGGCGAATACCCGGAGGGGCTGGGCGAGTTGATGCCCGGAGACGTCCAGGCGGACCTGAAAGTGATCGCGGAACCCCTCGACTGGTACGGCGTCAACTACTACGCCCCGACGAGGGTCGGCGCCCCGCAGGGCACGGAGATCGAGTTCGGCGGTGTGCGGATCCCGGCCGAACTCCCCTTCTCCGTCCGTCAGATCGAGGACGTCCCGGTGACGGACTTCGGCTGGCCGGTGGTCCCAGAGGCCCTGACGGAACTGCTGACCACCTTCCAGGACCGCTACGGCGACCGCCTCCCCCCGATCGTCATCACCGAGAACGGCTGCAGCTACGAGGGCATCGACGACCAGAACCGCATCGCCTACCTCGACGGCCACCTCCGCGCCCTGCACCGGGCGGTGGAGGCGGGCGTGGACGTACGCGGCTACTTCGTGTGGTCGCTGCTGGACAACTTCGAGTGGGCGGAAGGCTACGCGCGCCGCTTCGGCCTGGTCCACGTCGACTACGACACCCTGACCCGCACCCCCAAGGCCTCGTACACCTGGCTGCGGGACGTCCTGCGAGCCCAGAGATGACGACAACGCGCCCTGCTCCCGGCGCCCTGGCCGAGCCGGTCGACCGGATGGGCCGGGGCTGGACGGCGGCCCTGGCCCTGGCCAACGGGGCGATCTGGGTGGGCTGGTACGGCCCTCTGCAGATCCTGCTGGCCTCCCAGGCCGAGGACTTCGCACCCGGCTCCGGCATGTCGAAGGAGACGATGCTGGCCTGGGTGACCGGCGTGGGCGCGGTGGTGTCCCTGGCCGCGAACCCCCTCTTCGGCGCCCTGTCCGACCGGACTACGTCCCGCCACGGCCGCCGCACGCCGTGGATCGTGGCCGGCGCGGCGGGCGGCGCCCTGTCGTTGCTGCTGCTGGGAGCGGCGGACGGCGTGTGGTGGATGGCCCTGGGCTGGTGCCTGGTCCAGCTGACCCTCAACGCGGCCTTCGCGGCGGTCACGGCAGCCGTCCCCGACCGGGTCCCGCGCCTCCAACGGGGCTCGGTGGGCGGCTGGTTGGGCGCGGCCCAGATCCTGGGCGTGGTCGGCGGTACGGGGCTGGCGACGGTCGCCGGGGGCGTAGGGGCGGGCTATGCGGCCTGCGCGGTGTTCACGGTGCTGGGCGTGCTGCCGTACGTGGGCCGGTACAAGGACCTCCGCCTCGGGCCGCAGGACCGCCCGGCCTGGTCCTGGCGCACCTTCCTGTCCGGCTTCTGGCTGAGCCCACGCCGCTACCCCGACCTGGGCTGGGCCTGGCTCACCCGCTTCCTGATGAACCTGAGCAACGCGCTGGTCCTTCTCTACCTGCTCTACTACCTGCGGGACCAGTTGAACCACACCGACCCCGACGAGGGCGTCCTGATCCTGACGGCCGTGAACGGCGTGACACTGCTCGCCACAGTGGTGGTCGGCGGCATCTGGTCCGACCGGGTGGGCCGGCGCAAGCCGTTCGTGATCTGGTCGGGCGTGCTGATGGCGGTGGCGACGGCCGGCCTCGCGGCCTGGCAGACCTGGCCGGGAGCGATCGTCGCGGCGGCGGTGCTGGGCGTGGGCTTCGGCGTCTTCACCTCGGTCGACTTCGCCCTGATGACAGACGTCCTGCCAAAGGCGCTGGACCGCGGCAAGGACCTGGGCGTCATCAACGTGGCCAACGCCCTCCCCCAGGTCGCGGCCCCCGCCCTCGCCGCACCGATCGTGGCCCACCTGGGCGGCTACCGGGTGCTGTACCTGGTGGCGGCGGTGATCGGGTTGGCGGGGGCGGTGTTGGTGGGGCGGATCAGGGGGGTGGAATGAGCTGGGTGGGCGGGCGCCTACAGGGCACCGGCGTCCCGGGCCGCGTAGACGCTGGGGTACAGCGGGCGGTAGCCGAGCTCCCGGCGGATGCGGTCGGTGGAGGTGATCACGAACCACGGGTCGGAATCGGTGCGGGTGTGGAGCTCGGCGGGGACCTCGACGCCGTTGAGCTGGTGCAGTTCGACCGCTGTGACGGGGGCGTCGTCGGCGATGTTGTAGATCCGGCCGGCGATGCCCGGCGCGTACAGCAGACGCAGCAGTCCCTGAGCCACGTCCGCGTGATGACCCATCTGCAGCCGCTGGGTCGCCGCCCAGTTCCGGGCCCACATCAGGGACTGGGCAAGGTGCGGATCGCCCTCGCCGTAGACGAAGGGGAGCCTCCCGACCCGCACGTCCAGCCCGTCCAGCGCGAGCAGCTCCCGCTCGGCCTCGGCCTTGGACTCGGCGTAGGCGCCCCACATCGCGCCGCCGGGCTGGACCGGGTCGTCCTCGGTCAGCGGGCGGCCCCGCCCGACGCCGTACACCAACCCCGTGCTGACCTGTACGAACCGCCGTACACCGGAGGCCAGCGCGGCGCGACCCAACTCCACGGCCGCGTCCCGGTTGACGGCCCAGGCTTCCTCGTCCGGCACCCCGCGGAACGACGCCGCGACGTTCACCACCGCGTCCACCCCGGCCACCGCCTTGCCGAGGGTCTCCGCGTCCCGCAGGTCCCCGACCACGACGTCGGCGCCCAGTTCCGCGAACCGCTCCCCGCCTGCCGCGTCGCGCACCAGCACCCGCACCTTCTCCCCAGGCCGGGTCTGCGCCAGCAGCCTCGGTACGAAACGCCGGCCGACCTGTCCCGTCGTACCCGTCACCAGTGTCAGCATGATGTGCTCCTCTGCTCTCCGTCTGGTGCCACCACCCTCGGACGGAGCCCGCCCGGCCGGGAGAGACCCGTCGATCAGGGGACTGGCAGTCCCTGGATAAGCCGGGCGTGATACCGCAGCCTGAAGAGGTGAACCGAGCCGAACTCGCCGACTTCCTGCGCCGTGGCCGGGCCCGTCTGAGCCCGTCGGACGTGGGCCTGACACCGGGCGCCCGCCGCCGCACACCCGGACTGCGCCGCGAGGAGGTGGCCCAGCTGGCGGGCATGTCGGTCGACTACTTCACGCGCCTGGAACAGTCCCGTGGCCCGCGTCCTTCCCGTCAGATGCTGACGGCGCTGGCCCGCGCCCTGCGCCTCACCGACGACGAACGCGACCACCTCTTCCACTTGGTGGGCGAGGAGCCCCCGCGCCGTGAGACGGCGTCGACGCACGTCCCTCCCGGCCTGATGCTGATCCTGGACCGCCTGCACGACACACCGGCGCAGGTGGTGACCGACTGCGGCGAGGTCCTGGCGCAGAACGCGATGGCCAGGGTGCTGACCTTCGACGTGATGTCCCACCCCCGGCAGGAGCGCAATCTGGTCCGCCGTTACTTCCTGGACCCGACCGCGCGCAGCCTGTTCCCGGAGGAGGACCGCGCGGACCACGCCCGCGCTCACGTGGCCAACCTGCGCGCGGTGACCGCCGCCCGCCCCGACGACCCGGAACCGGCCGCGTTGGTCGCCGAACTCCGGGCGGCGAGTGAGGAGTTCGCCCGCCTGTGGGACGCGCACGAGGTGTCCCTGCGCCACCGGGCGACAAAACGCTTCCTGCACCCGCTGGTCGGCCTCCTGGACCTCGACTGCGAGGTGCTCCTCAGCCACGAGCACCACCAGCTCCTGATCATCCACACCGCCCGCCCCGGCACGGAGTCCTACGAGCGACTGCAGTTGCTGCGGGTGGTGGGCTTGCAGGACTTCGCTACCAGCGGGGCGGAGAGGGGAGGCGACTGAGGGGGCTGATGTCCGGGGGAACCGGGGCCGCCGAGTCCGCCGCGGACTCCTGCGCGACCGAGAACCTGGCGCTCGTGCTCGCCGCCGCGCAGCGGGTCCACGAGCTCGAGGACAGCGCCGCCGAGCGGGACTACGACCAGCAGCGCGTCGCCCTGTGGCTGGCCCTGACCGGGCTGTGCGCGGTCCTGCTGATCGGCAGGGTGCTCGACCACCGGGAGACAATACTGCTGGGGGCGCTGGGCGGCTTTCTGTCCCCGGTCGTCGGGGTGATGCGCTCACAGCGTCCGTCGTCCTGGGGGGTGCTCGTCCTCGCGCCGGTCGGCGGTGCGCTGGCCGCGGTCGGGGGCCTGCTGCTGGTCCGTATGCTCGCCGACCCCGACCTGAACCTGCTCGGTCAGGTGTTCCTGGAGAACTCGTGGGGCGCCCGCGCCCCATCGCGCCGGCCATCGCCCTGCTGTTCGGATTCTCCGGCCAGCTGTTCTCCCGCCTGGCCCTTACCGCCACCGGCCAGCTGACCGCCCCGGCACCCCCACCCCGCGCGATCTGACCCGTCGCGGTGTCAGAAGCCCAGCTTGCGTAGCTGCTTGGGGTCCCGCTGCCAGTCCTTCGCCACCTTCACATGCAGGTCCAGGAAGACCGGCGTACCCAGCAGCGCCTCGATCTGCTTGCGGGACTTGATGCCGACGTCCTTCAGGCGGCGGCCCTTCGGGCCGATGATGATCCCCTTCTGGCTCGGCCGCTCGATGTAGATGTTCGCGTGGATGTCGAGGAGCGGCTTGTCGGCAGGCCGGTCCTCCCGCGGGAGCATCTCCTCGACGACCACCGCGATGGAGTGCGGGAGTTCGTCGCGTACGCCCTCCAGGGCGGCCTCGCGGATCAGCTCGGCGACCATCACCTGCTCGGGCTCGTCGGTCAGGTCGCCCTCGGGGTACAGGGCGGGCCCCTCCGGCAGCATCGGGACCAGCAGGTCGGCCAGGAGCTCGACCTGCTTGTCGCCGACCGCCGACACCGGGACGATCTCGGCCCACTCGATACCCAGCTCCTTGCCCAGCTGGTCGATCGCGATGAGCTGCTCGGCGAGCGCCTTGGGGTCGACGAGGTCGGTCTTCGTGACGACCGCGACCTTCGGCGTCCGCTTGATCCCGGCGAGTTCCTTGGCGATGAACCGGTCACCGGGGCCCAGCTTCTCGTTCGCCGGCAGGCAGAACCCGATGACGTCCACCTCGGCCCACGTCGTCCGCACGACGTCGTTCAGCCGCTCCCCCAGCAGCGTCCGCGGTTTGTGCAGCCCCGGGGTGTCGACGAGGATCAGCTGCGCGTCGGGCCGGTGGACGATACCCCGCACCGTGTGCCGCGTCGTCTGCGGCCGGTTGGAGGTGATCGCCACCTTCTTCCCGACCAGAGCGTTCGTGAGGGTGGACTTGCCCGCGTTGGGGCGGCCCACGAAGCAGGCGAAGCCGGCACGGTAAAGGGTCCCGGCCGACTGCTCGGATGACTGGTTACGAACGCTCATGGCCCCCATTCTCCCTGATCCATGAAGCCCCGCCGCACACACGAGCGGCAGCGCCCCGCGCCGTGAGCTCTCGGAAACCTCCACGCAACGAAACGTCACGGAAACACACCCGTACGCAACCGGAAACGCACACCGGTGACCCTCTGACGAACCCCCGGACCGATGGAGACACCGTGACGCCCCTCGCCGCCGCACACGTCGACACCGGCGACACCGCCTGGCTGCTCGCCGCCACCGCCCTCGTCCTGCTGATGACCCCGGGCCTGGCCCTGTTCTACGGCGGCATGGTCCGCACGAAGAGCGTCCTCAACATGCTGATGATGAGCTTCGTGTCGATCGCCCTGGTCACGGTGGTCTGGCTGGCCGCCGGCTACTCCCTCGCCTTCGGCGACGACCTCGGCGGCGGCCTCATCGGCACCCTGGACCACGCCGGCATGGCGGGCCTCGGCCCGGACAGCGTCCAGGGCACGGTCCCCACCCTCCTCTTCGCCACCTTCCAGCTGACCTTCGCGATCATCACGGCGGCCCTGATCAGCGGCGCGATCGCCGACCGCGCGAAGTTCGCGGCCTGGCTGGTCTTCGTCCCGGTCTGGGCGCTGCTCGTATACGTTCCGGTCGCCCACTGGGTGTGGGGCCCGGACGGCTGGATCCTGAACCGCCTCGGCGCCCTCGACTTCGCCGGCGGCCTCCCCGTGGAGATCACCTCGGGCGCCTCCGGCCTGGCACTCTGCCTGGTCCTCGGCCCGCGGCTCGGCTTCAAGAAGGACGCGATGCGCCCGCACAACCTCCCCATGGTGATGCTGGGCGCCGGTCTCCTCTGGTTCGGCTGGTTCGGCTTCAACGCCGGCTCGGCCCTCGGCGCCAACGGCCTCGCGGCCGCCGCCTTCCTCAACACCCTCGCCGCCGGCTGCACCGGCCTGCTCGGCTGGCTCTTCGTCGAGCAGAAGCGCGACGGCCACCCGACCACGCTGGGCGCCGCGTCCGGTGCCGTGGCGGGCCTGGTCGCGATCACGCCGTCCTGCGGCTCGGTCTCCCTCCTCGGCGCCCTGGTCATCGGCCTCGCCGCCGGCGTCGTCTGCTCGTACGCCGTGGGCTGGAAGTTCAAGCTGAACTACGACGACTCGCTGGACGTCGTCGGCGTCCACCTGGTCGGCGGTGTCATCGGCACCCTCCTCATCGGCGTCTTCGCGGTCGAGTCGATGACCGGCGGCACGGAGGGCCTCCTCTACGGCGGCGGCCTCGCCCAGCTCGGCAAGCAGCTGGTGGCCGTGGTCGTCGTGGGGGCGTACGCCTTCCTGGTGACGTACGGCATCGGCAAGCTGCTCGACAAGGCGATGGGCTTCCGGGCGGACGAGGAGCAGGAGCACACCGGCCTGGACCTTACGGTGCACGCCGAGACCGCATACGATCACGGCGTCCTGGGCCACGGCGCCCCGGTCACCTCGCACTCCGTCCCCTCCGCGCAGAAGGCCAAGACCCAGGCATGAAGCTCATCACCGCGATCGTCAAGCCGTACCGCCTCGACGAGGTCAAGACGGCGCTCCAGGAGCTCGGCGTGCACGGTCTGACCGTCACCGAGGCCAGCGGCTACGGCCGCCAGCGCGGCCACACCGAGGTGTACCGCGGCGCCGAGTACCAGGTCGACCTGGTCCCCAAGGTCCGTATCGAGGTCGTCGTCGAGGACGCGGACTCGGACGCCGTCATCGACGCCATCGTCAAGGCCGCGCAGACGGGGAAGATCGGAGACGGGAAGGTGTGGGCCCTGCCGGTCGAGACGGTCGTACGGGTGCGGACGGGCGAGCGCGGCCCCGACGCGCTTTAGGCTCCGCCGGTCTGGCCGGCTTTCGGGTGCGGGTGTGTGGGGGCTGGTCGCTCCCCCACTCTCGGCTCCGCTCGAGCGGGGTGACCCCCATCGCGGCGGAGCCGCATGATGCGCGCCCCTCCGGCGCGCGTTCCTTCGGGGCGCCTCCGCCGTCGCCTGACCAGCAGCCAGACGCCGACGGCCGACGCCGACGCCAGCGCCCCCGCCACCAGCCAGGGCACCGCCACGAACGAAGCGGTTGCCGACTCCCTGGTGTCTGTGGCCGTCGCCGTCAGCTTCACGTCCGCCCAGTCGAGCTGAGGTGCGTCCCGCCAGGGTTCGGTGAGGCGGACGCGCTGGCCGGGGAGGAGCTCGGAGGGGATCCGGGTCAGGTCGCGGGCGAGGAGCGTACGGCCGAACAGCCCGCGCGCCCGTAGCTCCACCTTCGGGTCGAGGGTGACGTTGCCGGTGTTGTGCAGGGTGTAGGAGATCGTCGCCGTGCTGTCGCCGAGGCCGGGGACCAGGGGCTGGTCGTGCCCGACGCGGACGTCCTCGACGGCCAGCGCCGGCAGGGTGGGCCCGCTGACCTGCAGATAGACACGGGCGCCGACCGCCCGCTGCACCCCGAGCGCGACCCCGTCGCCGCCCTTCTCGACGCGCTCGTCGAGCGCCACGATCGCTCCCGGGTGGTCGCCGGGTTCGGCGTCCTTCGGCACGCGGATCTCGAACGGCACGGTGACCGACTTACGGCCGGGCACGGTGACCCGGTCCTTCGCGGGCCTCGCCCACGCCCCCACGCCCCGCATCCGCTCCCCCACCGTCCGCACGGCGAACCCGCCGTCCCGTGGGGTGTTGTAGGCGTCGGCCGCGTAGAGCCGGAAGGTGAGGGGCTGGTCCGTCTTGTTGGCGACGACGACCTTGTCCTCGAGGGTCTGTCCGGGATCGGCGGTGACGTAGAAGTAGGGCCGGGCGGCCACGGCCGAGGAGACGGGGTGGACCGACCAGCTGCCGTTGTCGGCGGCCCGGGCGGGCGCGGCGAGCAGCAGGGTCAACAGGAGCGGCAGGAGGAGGACGTACGGCTTGCGCATGGGTGCGGACCCCCCACGGGCGGCGGACGGTGGGGTGGTCGGGCGGGTGCGGACCTGTGCGGCGGGCGCCCGGCCACCGGTGGAGTCGGTTCTGCGCTCAGGTGAGCGTGAGGGTCAGGACGCCGGTGTACGTGCCCGGAGGCGTGAACGCCGGTACGTCGAGGGAGAGTTGGGCGTCGGCGGTGAACTCGCCGCCGGTGAGCGTGGCGTCGGGGGCGGAGGCCAGGGTCGCCCCGGCGCTGCCCACCACGCCCGCCGAACCGGCCCGGCAGGTGCTCGGGCTGCCCGCCTTGGTGGCGCAGGCGGGTGTCCAGCTCAGCTTCCCGGCGGGGATCTTGGCGCCGGGTCCGGTGAAGTCGGAGACCTTGCCGGTCAGGGACCAGCCCGCGGGTCCGCCGCGGAAGTCCTTGACGGTCACCGTCTTCAGCGTCCCGGTCGAGGCCCCGCCGGTGCCGAAGTCGACCGCCGACAGCTGGACGGCGTCCCCGGCCTGGGACATCGACAGGGTGCCCGCCTTCACGGTCGTCGTCAGCTTCTGACTCCCGTCCGGTACGGGGGTGTCGTCGACGACGACGTACGCGACGGGTCCGGCGCCCTTCTCCGCGTTCCACGCGCTGCCCTCGTACGCCACGACACCGGTCGTGGTGCGGTCGCCGACCACGAGGGAGCCGCTGAAGCGGCCCTGCGCGTCGGCGGTCACGGTCGCGGTGTCCGCGGTCTGCGCGGCCCCGGACCGCCCGGCCAGGGTGACGGTCGCGCCCGGCGTGAAGTCGCTGCCGGTGACGGTGACCGCGGCGCCCGGCGCGCCGGAGGCCGAACCCAGTGAGATGGCACGGGTGTTGGCGGGCGGGTCGGCGGACGCGGTGACCGTCTCCGACACCGGGGCGGGCGGGTTGGTCACCGTGCAGGGCGTGTCCAGCTCCAGGATGTAGCTGGTGTGGATGTTGTAGTCGCCGGGCGAGAGGGTGATCGCGCCGGGCGCGGTGACCGTGAAGGTGCCGGTCATGGAGAACGACGGGAAGGGGCCCTTGCCGGGCACCGGGTCGTTCTTCTTCGGTCCCGCGACCGTCACGCTGCCGGTCTGCGCGCCGCCGAGGGTGACCTTGCCCGTCGGCGTCATGATGTCGGCCGGCAGGGCCAGGTCGGTGGGGTTGCTCGCGGCGGGCTTGACCACCGTGTACGTCACGGTGACGGTGTCGCCGACCTTCGGGGTGGCGTTGTCCACCGTGATCTTCCCGGTGGTGGTGCCGTCGATGGGCGGGATGCCCGCGATGGGCGGCGGCACGCAGTGCGTGGGGTAGTCCACGTCCACGGACGCGGCAGCGGCGGGCGTCGCCAGCGCCCCGCCCGCGGTGACCGCGAGCGCGGCCGCCCCGAGCAACGCGCTCCAGCGCCGTCTTCGGGATCTCTGGGGTGTCGAACCCATGGGTGCCCCCTCCTCAAGGGTGCGGGCGCAGCGGCTCTTCTGCGCCGACAGGGGGCATTGATGTGCGGATTGCGTGAGAAGTCAATGGATGCGCCGAGATGAACTGATGGCCCGTCAGGTTCCTGCGCGCGGGGGAACCCGACGGTCCATGACGCGCTTCTCAGTCGAACACGAACGGGCCCGGCGACTGCGGCGCGGCTGCCGTGCACGTGACGGTGATCCCGAAGACGACCATCTTCAGGGAGCCCTGGTAGAAGTCCAGGCTGTCACCGGAGGCCACGGTCCCGCTGAGCGGACCGACCACGATCGGGGCGCCGGTGGCCATGGCGGGGTTCACGGTGCCGGTGAAGACCCTGGCGGCACCGGTCGAGTTCGCCATCGTGAGCGTTGAGTTGATGCTGTTCGCGCTGATCGGGATCGGGGCGGTGATCGCGGTGGACTTGAGGGTGAGGGTGGCCGAGGTGCCGTTCTGGGTGGCCGTGAGGGTGGCGGCTCCGCCGCCGAACAGACCGCAGTTCGCGGTGACGGTCGCCGTCGTCGGAGCGACGGCTGCGGCAGACGGAGCGAACGCCAGCCCGGTGGCCGCGAGGGCCCCGGCCAGCAGTGCCGCACCTGTTCCGATTCGCTTGCCTCTCATGGGTTTCCGGCTCCCTTCCCGAATCTGGGAATCCATGTGGGGGGTGGATGACGGGAGTGCGCCGGCGGACCGCCGAACCCGGGCGGGTGGGTGCGGACACCGGGCCCGGGGGCGGGTGAATCTGACGGTCCGTCGGAACTTACGGTCCATTGACGGGCGAGGGGCGGGGGACGGCAAGGTTGAAATCCGGCCTAACTCGGAGCCGGTCACTCCTCACCCCGGCCGAGACGGGTGGGCGGCCGGGGAAACCGGGGGTCCAGGGGGCGGAGCCCCCTGGTACCTCAGCCGGCGGAAACGGTCAGCCGAACAGTCCCGTCCGGCGAAGCCACCAGCACCGGGGTCCCGGCCCCTCCAAGATCCCGCACGGCAGCCAGATCCTCGGTCGAAACGGCGTCGGCATCCGTCACCACCGCCGCCGCCTCCAACGACTTCGCCCCCGAGGCCACCGCCATCGCCACCGCCGTCCGCAACGCGCTCAGCCGCAGCGACGGCAGATCCACCGTCCCGGCGACATACGTACGTCCCGTCTCGTCCCGTACGGCCGCCCCCTCGGGCACACCGTTACGGGCCCGCGCGGAACGGGCCAGGGTGACGATCTTGCGGTCCTCGGGGTCGAGCGCGTTGCTGTCGGTCATGTGCCGAGCATACGGAGAAGCCGGACCGGCGGGACCTCAGGGCCGGTCGAGGCGCAGTCGCTGCGCGCGGGGCAGGCCGGCGACGACCAGGTCGTACGAGTCCTCGATCAGCTCTCGGACCAGACGGTCGGGGAGTTCCCCGTCGACGGTCACCGTGTTCCAGTGCCGCTTGTTCATGTGATAGCCGGGGGCGATGAGACCCGGGTGCTCGGAGCGCAGGCGGACCGCGTCCTCGGGGTCGCACTTGAGGTTGACCGTCAGGGGGCGGGCGTCCAGGGTCGTCAGGGCGAAGAGCTTGCCGCCCACCTTGAAGACGGAGATCTCCGGCCGGAAGGGGAAGTCCTCGACGGCCGCGTTGAAGGACAGGCAGAAGGCGCGCAGTTCCTGGGGCGTCACTCCGGCAGCTCCTCCTTCGGCCCGCCCACGGGCTCCACCAGCACCGTGACGATCTTGTTCCGGCGGCCGGCGGCGGCCTCGGCGGTCAGCCGCAGGTCGCGTCCGTCGGGCAGCTCGACCACCGAGGAGGCGCCGGCGATGGGCACGCGGCCCAGTGCCTTGGCAAGCAGTCCGCCGACGGTCTCCACGTCCTCGTCGTCGTACTCCTCCAGGCCGTACAGCTCGCCCAGGTCGGTGATGTCGAGGCGGGCGGTGACCCGGTAGCGGTCCTCGCCGAGCTCCTCCACCGGGGGCAGCTCGCGGTCGTACTCGTCGGTGATCTCGCCGACGATCTCCTCGAGGATGTCCTCGATGGTGACGATGCCGGCGGTGCCGCCGTACTCGTCGATGACGACGGCGACGTGGTTGCGCTCCTGCTGCATCTCGCGGAGCAGGTCGCCGGCGTTCTTGGTGTCGGGCACGAAGGCGGCGGGCCGCATCGCCGTCGACACCAGGTCGCTCTCCGCCTCCCGGCTGATGTGCGTCTTGCGGACCAGGTCCTTCAGGTACACGATCCCGACGATGTCGTCCTCGCTCTCCCCGGTGACGGGTATGCGCGAGAAGCCCGAGCGCAGCGCGAGGGTGAGGGCCTGGCGGATGGTCTTGTAGCGCTCGATGACGACGAGGTCGGTGCGCGGGACCATGACCTCCCGCACGAGCGTGTCACCCAGCTCGAAGACGGAGTGCACCATGCGGCGCTCCTCGTCCTCGATCAGCGACTCCTTCTCGGCGAGGTCGACCAGCGCCCGCAGCTCCGCCTCGGAGGCGAAGGGGCCGCGCCGGAAGCCCTTGCCGGGGGTGAGCGCGTTGCCGATGAGGATCAGCAGGTACGGGATCGGGCCCATGATCCGCGCCAGCGGCAGCAGCACGTACGCGGCGGCCGTCGCCGTGTTCAGCGGGTGCTGACGGCCGATGGTGCGCGGGGAGACGCCCACGGCGACGTACGAGACCAGCACCATCACGCCGATCGCGGCCAGCAGCGCCGGGGCGGTGCCGTCGATCTCCTTCAGACAGGCGTACGTCACCAGCGCGGCGGCGGCCATCTCACAGGCGACGCGGACCAGCAGCGCCACGTTGAGGTAGCGGGTGGGGTCGGCGGCGACCTGCGCGAGTTTCGCGCTGCCGCGCCGGCCGGAGCGTACGGCCTCCTCGGCGCGGAAGCTGGAGACGCGCGCGAGGCCCGCCTCGGCGCAGGCGGCGAGCCACGCCACGACGACCAGGGCGATCGCGCCGGAGACCAGGCCGAGGCTCATGAGACGGTCGGAGCCGGGGACGGACCGGTCAGGCCCTTCTCCGCACGCCAGCCGTCCACGATGGCCGCCTGGAGGCCGAACATCTCGGCCTTCTCGTCGGGTTCCTCATGGTCGTAACCAAGGAGGTGCAGCACCCCATGGACGGTGAGGAGTTGGAGCTCCTCGTCCATGGAGTGCTGCGTGTCCGCTTCCCTGCCCTGCTTCTCGGCGACCTCGGGGCACAGCACGATGTCGCCGAGCAGCCCCTGCGGGGGCTCGTCGTCGTCCTTCGACGGCGGACGCAGCTCGTCCATCGGGAAGGACATGACATCGGTCGGGCCGGGCAGGTCCATCCACTGGATGTGCAACTGCTCCATGGCGTCGGCGTCCACGACGATCACCGAGAGCTCGGAGAGCGGGTGGATGCGCATCCGCGCGAGCGCGTAGCGGGCGATGTCGAGGATCGCCTGCTCGTCGACCTCGGTTCCGGACTCGTTGTTGACGTCGATCGACATGGTCGTACTGGTCTACTTCCCCTTGTGTCCGGCCCTGCCGCGGCCCTTGTGGGAGCCGTTCTGGGTGCCGTTCTCGCTGTCGTACTTCTCGTACGCGTCGACGATACGGCCGACCAGCTTGTGCCGTACGACATCGTGCGACGACAGCCTGGAGAAGTGCACGTCCTCGACGCCCTCCAGGATGTCCTGGACCTGGCGCAGACCGGACTTGGTGCCGTCCGGCAGGTCGACCTGCGTCACGTCACCCGTGATCACGATCTTCGAGTCGAAGCCGAGACGGGTGAGGAACATCTTCATCTGCTCGGGGCTCGTGTTCTGGGCCTCGTCCAGGATGATGAAGGCGTCGTTGAGCGTGCGGCCACGCATGTACGCCAGGGGCGCGACCTCGATCGTCCCGGCCGCCATCAGGCGGGGGATCGAGTCGGGGTCGAGCATGTCGTGCAGCGCGTCGTACAGCGGGCGCAGGTACGGGTCGATCTTCTCGTAGAGGGTGCCCGGGAGGAAGCCCAGGCGCTCGCCCGCCTCGACCGCCGGACGGGTGAGGATGATGCGGTTGACCTGCTTGGACTGCAGCGCCTGGACCGCCTTGGCCATGGCCAGGTAGGTCTTGCCGGTGCCCGCGGGACCGATACCGAAGACGATCGTGTGCTTGTCGATCGCGTCGACGTACCGCTTCTGGTTGAGGGTCTTGGGGCGGATGGTGCGGCCACGCGAGGACAGGATGTTCTGCGTCAGTACCTCGGCCGGGGTCTCCTGGCCGTCGCTCGTCCCGTTCTCACTCGCCCGCAGCATGGCGATCGAGCGTTCCACTGCGTCCTCCGTCATCGGCTGCCCGGTGCGGAGCACCAGCATCATCTCGTCGAACAGGCGCTGGATGAGGGCGACCTCCCGTGCGTCGCCGACCGCGCTGATCTCATTGCCCCGGACGTGGATGTCGGCCGCCGGGAAAGCCGTCTCGATCACGCGCAGGAGAGAGTCTCCGGATCCCAGCACGGTGACCATGGGGTGCTGGGCGGGAACGGTGAACTGTGCTCTCGCCTTGCCCTGCGCGGGCGTGTGAGCTGTGGGTGTCTGAGTCATAGGCCGGCCCGAAGGCCTCTACGTCCTCCCGGATGCGTCTCGCCTGCCACGAGGGCGGCCTGGCGAGTTCAAGGGTACGCCAGGGGGCTGACAACGCCGTAGGGCTTTTCGAACGCCCTGTGCCCGGCGTTCCCCTTCACGCCGACCTGCGGAAGCCGATCGTGGGGACCGCCCTGCGGCGCGGCCACGGTGTGACCTCCTGGGTGGGGAGGAGAGCCGTCAGGAACGCGTACCGGCGGAGGGCCTCGGGGTCCTGTTCCTCGACGGACTGCACCCTGCGCCACCAGCCCGCGATCTCCGACCAGCCGGGGGCCGAGAGCGATCCGCCGAACTCCTGGACCGAGAGGGCCGCTGTCAGGCCGGCGAAGGCGAGTCGGTCGGCGAGCGGCCAGCCGGCGAGCGTGCCGGTGACGAAACCGGCCACGAAGACGTCCCCGGCGCCGGTGGGGTCCAGTGCCTCCACCGCGATGGCCGGAACCTCGGCGGACTCGCCCGTGCGGCGGTCCACCGCGTAGGCGCCCTCGGCACCGAGGGTGACGACCGCGACCGGTACGTGCTCGGTGAGGGCGTGGGCGGCGGCGCGGGGGCAGGTGGCGCCGGTGTAGCGCATCGCCTCCGCCGCGTTCGGCAGGAAGGCCTCGCAGTGCTCCAGGTCGGCCAGGCCGGCCAGGTCCCAGGCGCCGGTGTCGTCCCAGCCGACGTCGGCGAAGACGCGGGTGCCGCGGCGTGCGGCCTGGGCGACCCAGGGGGCACGCCTGCCGGGGGTGAGGGAGGCCACGGCGGCTCGGGCATGGGGCGGGGAGTCGGGGGCGGTGTCCTGCGGGGGTGGTTCGTGACCGTGGGAGACCATCGTGCGCTCGCCCTCGTAGGCCATGGAGACGGTGACCGGGGAGTGCCAGCCGGGGACGGAGCGGGAGGAGGTGAGGTCGATGCCCTCGCCCTGTTCCAGGGCGTCCCAGCAGTACTCGCCGTAGTGGTCGTCGCCGAAGGCCGCGGCGAGCGACGTCCTCAGGCCGAGGCGGGCGAGGGCGGTGGCCATGTTGGCCACGCCGCCGGGGCTGGAGCCCATGCCGCGGGCCCAGGACTCCGTGCCGCGGACCGGGGCGGAGTCGAGGCCGGTGAAGATGATGTCGAGGAAGACGGTGCCGGTGAGGTAGACGTCCCAGGGCGGGTCGTCCGGGGTGCGGAGGCCGGCCAGCGGGTCTGCCTGGGCGTGGCGGTGGTGTCGGTGGTGTCCCTCTCCGGTGGACGTGGTGGACGCGGTCACTGTGCGCTCCCTGACGTGGTGCCGATCTGGCCAGTGTGCACCACGTCACTGACGACGCGCGGGCGTCGTGACGGAAGCGGGGGTGCGGGTCGCACTTGCGGGTGGTGGGTGGCCGGTGCGCCTGCTGCCGGGGGGTGGCTCGGGGTCGTGGCGGTGCGGCGAGCCGGTCGCGTGTGGGGCGTACGGCTGCCTGCTGCCATGGCTGAACCTGGCTGTGACGAGCTGAGCGACGGGCTCCAGCCGCACCGCCACGACCCGCTCCCGCCGTCCGGCGGGTGCGGGTCCTGTGTGGTTCACCAGCGGGGGACTTGTGGGGTGGTCCAGTCGGGGTGGGCTGCTCGCATCGCCGCCTCGTCGTCCCGGTCGCGGAGTGTGCCGTCGTCGTCCTGCCAGCGCTGGTGGAGGAACTGCAGGCGGTCTCGGTCGAGTTCCACGCCCAGGCCGGGGGTGTCCGGCACGGTGATCCTGCCGTCGGTGAAGGTGAGGCGGTCGGTCAGGACGTCCTCCGACTGCCACGGGTAGTGGGAGTCGCAGGCGTGGTGGAGGTCGGGGACCGTGGCCGCGACGTGGGTCATGGCGGCGAGGCTGATGCCCAGGTGGGTGTTGGAGTGCATGGAGACCCCGACGCCGAAGGTGCGGCAGATCGCGGCGAGTTGCTGGGTGTTGCGCAGGCCGCCCCAGTAGTGGTGGTCGGAGAGGACGACCTGGACGGCGTTCCGGGTGAAGGCCTCCTTGATCTCGGCGAACGTCGTCACGCACATGTTGGTGGCGAGTGGTACGTCCGTGGCGGCGGCGACCTCGGCCATGCCGGGGGTGCCGAGGGTCGGGTCCTCCAGGTACTCGAGGACGTCGCGGAGTTCCTCGGCCACCTTCAGTGAAGTCTCCACGCTCCAGGCGCCGTTGGGGTCGAGGCGCAGGGGGTGGCCGGGGAACGCCTCGGCCAGGGCGCGTACGGCGGCGATCTCCTCGTCCGGCGGGAAGACGCCGCCCTTGAGCTTGAAGGAGGTGAAGCCGTGGCGCTCGGTGAACCTCCGGGCCTGCTCGACGACTCCGGCCGGGTCGACGGCGGCTCCCCAGTCGTCCTTCTCGCCGGCCACGCCCTCGGGGTGGTCCGCCCACTTGTAGAAGAGGTACGCGCTGTACTCGACCGCGTCGCGCACCTTGCCACCGAGCAGGGCGTGGACGGGCAGGCCCAGTGCCTTGCCGAGGGCGTCGAGGCAGGCGACCTCGAAGGCGGAGAGGACGGACAGGCGCAGTTTGTCGGCGGTTTGGACGCCGCGCAGGCCGCCCACGTCGACCTGGTCGGAGACCCGGGAGGCGTCCACGGCGACCTCGTCCGCGACGGTGAACAGTCCGTTCAGGTCACTGACCTGCCGGCCGACCAGTTTGTTCGCGAACGGCCTTGCCAGGTCGAGGTACTTGGTGTCGCCGTAGGTCTCCCCCACACCTGTCGTTCCGTCGGCCGTCGCCACCTCAACGATCAGCCGGGGGGTGTACGGCTGGTGCACGCCCTGGGTGTTCAGCAGCGGCGGGTCGGCGATCAGGATCGGGGTCAGCCGCACCTCGGTGATGGTCAGGTCGCGGGTCCGGGCCACAGCGTCTCCCCACACAGACGTCGTTTATGTATGTAGATGGAGGTTAGGTATGCGGACAAGGCGCGTCAATAGCGGGTGAGGGGTGGGGGTGGGGTGGCGGCCCGCCGAGGGGGCGGGTGGGGTTGACCGCCGCGTTTACCCGGCTTCCGCGGCTGTAAACGCCAAGTGATCCACATCACCCGACCCGAGCTTCTGCTCGAAACCGTGTGCTTGATACAAATTGGCCGCGCGTTCCTGTCCGTCGACGGTCGACGCCCCATCTCCCCTTTTGAGCCGCTCCTTTCGCACGCCCTGGAACGCCCGTGTTCGCCCCCCGCACCACCACGCCCTGGCCCCTCGTCGCCCTTTTCACGGCCGGGTACCTCGCCCCCTATCTGCTGCCGACCGTCGTCGGACGGCTGGACGCGGGGCTGCCGCTGTCCGCCACCCAGGCCGGTGCCGTCGGCAGTGCGCTGCTGCTGAGTTCGGCGTCGGCCGGGTTCGCCCTGGCCTCGCGGGTCGAGCGGATCGGGGCGCGGACTCTGGCCCGCGTCGGACTGGTGCTCGCCGTGCTCGGGTACGGCGGGGCCGCCCTCGCCGGGAGCGTGCCGGCGGTGGTCGCGGGCGCGGTCCTCGGCGGCTTCGGTTCCGGTACGGCCACGACGGTGGCCGCCACCCGGATCGCGGCCCAGCCCGACCCGCACCGCGCGTCCACGCTCGGTCTGCTCGGGGTCTCCGCGCTCGCGGGCGCCGTCTATCTGACGGTCCCGCACCTCGGCGCGGGGCACGGGCAGCCGCTGGCCGCCATCGCGCTGACCGCGGTCGCCGTATGGCCGCTGACGGGACGTCTCCCGGGCCGTACGGCCGTGACGTCGTCCCGGCGCGACACGACCGGCTCCCGCCTTCCCCATCTGCGCTCCGGGCTGGTCCTGGCCGCCGCCATGCCCTGCTGGTCCCTCGTGCAGAACTCCCTCTGGGGTGTCAGCGGGCGGATCGGCCTGACGCAGGCTCACCTCACCGAGGCCGCCGTGGGCGCGGTGTTCGCCGTGGCGCTGGGGGCCGGGCTGCTGGGGGTCCTGGGCGCGGGCGCGCTGGGGCCGCGGCTGGGGCGGGCGATGCCCATCGGTGGCGGGACCGTGCTGATCGCCGGGTGCGTCGTGGTGAGCGCGTCGGCGACCGGGCCGGGGAGCTTCGCCGCCGGTGAGATCGCCTGGAACGCGCTGTACCCGATCGTGCTGTCGTACCTGATCGGCCTGGCCGCCGCACTCGACCCGCGCGGCCGCTGGGCGGTCCTGGTCGGCTCCACCTCGTCGCTGGGGACGGCGGCGGGTCCGCTGACCGGCAGTGTGCTGTCGGCGCAGGCCGGTTTCCCGGTGATGGGGCTGGTCCTGGGCGCCGGGCTGCTGGTCGTCGCCGTGCCGATGACCGCCGTCGCCCTGCACGTGGGCGGGCGCCCGCTGCTGCCGGGCGCGGTCCGGCGGCGGGGCGGCACCCCGGCCGCCGTGGTCGCCGCGGCCCCGGGTACGCCGAGCGGTGCGGTGCCACGGGTGGGCGCCCCGGAGCAGCCGGTGGTGGAGATCCCGGTGGACGGCCCGGCCGTGCCCTCCCAGGGCGCGTACGACACGGCGGGGCCGCGTCGGGCTGGGGTCGCCGCACCGGGGGCCGTCGACTGACCCGTTCCTGGCGGCGGCTGCCGACGGCTGCGAACCGACCGGCCCCCGGTCGGCGGATGCCGTACGGGGGCCGGTCGGTTCGCGAGCTAGCTCTGGCGTGCCGCCCGGGCGCGGCGGTGGACGTACCAGCCGCCTGCCGTCAGTAGGAGCGCCGCGCCGGCCGCCGTGCCGATCGTGGCGCCGGTGGAGGCGAGGCTGCCGCCGGTGGTGGACGTACCGCCCATGGTGCTGCCGCCGGTCGTGCCGCCGGTGGTGGACGTGCCGCCCGTGGTGCCGGAGGTCGAGCCGCCGGTCGTACCGCCGCTCGTGCCGCCGTCGTCGTCCGTGTCCACCGGGTCCTGGCCGACGAAGCTGACCGGGACCTTCACGTCCTGGGAGCGGTCGCCGGAGAGGGTGTGGTCGGCGCGGGTGGCCAGGACGCACTTCGCCTTGAAGCAGTCGGTGAACTCGTCCTTGGCGTCGACGGTCAGCTCCACCGAGAAGGTGCCGCCGGCGCCGTACGGGGTCGCCAGGTCCTCGCCGTAGTCCGGCGGGTTGGAGGAGATCCACGCCGAACTGTGCGAGCCGCCGGTCATGTCGACGCCGCCGACGCAGGGGGTGGGCAGTTCGCCGTCGCCGTTGTCGACGCACAGGGCGACGTAGACGCCCTTCTTCATGTCGTAGCCGGAACCGGTGATCTTGAGCGTCTGGTTCTCGGTGGCGAGGTGGTTGACGGGGGTGACGGTGAGCTTCTGGCCCTCGGTGCCGGTGACCGTCTTCGTGCCGGACGGTTCGGCCTCCTCGCCGTCGCCGCCGCCGGTGCCGCCCCCGGTACCGCCGGCGTCGGTGACGGTCAGCGTGATCGGTGAGGTGCGGGTCGTCCCCACGGAGTTCTTGAACTCGGCACGGTACGCGTAGCCGTCGTGCGCCGCCCTCGCGGTGAAGGAGTACGCGTTCTTCGTCGCGCCGTCGATCGCGGACCAGGTCTGGCCGCCGTCCGGGCTGACCTCCCAGCGCACGGACGGTGCCGGAGTGCCCTCGGCCGCCGCGACGAACGTGACCGCGTCGCCGGGAGCGACGGACTGGTCGGTGGGGGACTGCGTGACCTTGGGGGACATGCGCAGGTCGTACCGGAGGACCTTGCTCTCCGCGGCCCTGGTGAGGTAGACGGACGTGGCGCCGGGGGTGACGGCGAGGCCGGCGTAGGAGCCCACCCTGATGCTGCCCGGCAGGGCGACCGCGGCGGCCGCCGGCCGGCCGGTCGCGCTGTCGAGGATCTGGAGGGATCCGGTCCTGTCCGTGCTGCCGTCGTCGAGGTCCTCGCGCAGCACGAAGGCACGCCCGGTGGTCTTGTCGAAGGCCGCCGCCATGGGGCGGTCCGCGCCCGTCACGGTGGTGAGCCGCTTGGCGTCCTTGTCGAGGACGAGCACGGAGGTCCCGCTGCCCACCCAGACATTGCCGGTGGCCGGGTCCGGTTCGACGAACGTGAGGGTGTCCGCGGGGAGTTCGGCCGTGGCGGTGACCTCGAAGGTCCTGGTGTCGACGCGGCGCAGCACCGGCTTGCCCTCGGTGGTGCCGACGGACCAGGCGGCGCCGTGGGCGGCGTCGACGCCGAGCTCGCCGCCGCCCTCGAGGGTGACCGTGTCCTTCACGGTGCCGGTGGCGATCTCGACACGGCGCAGCTCGGGGCCGGCTGCGATCAGGACGGTGGAGGTGTCGGCGTCCTGACCGACGCCGGTGTACGACGTGCCGTTGGCCCAGATGCCCTGCGCCACCGTGTCGCCGGCCTTGGCGGTGCCGATGCCGCGCAGCGGGTAGTGGAAGACCACGCCGTCGCCGGGGAGGGGGGCGACGATCCGGCGGACCACGCGGGCGGCCATCGCGCCGTTCGCGCCGGGCGCCTGCGCGATGTGGCCGAGCGCCTTGCCGTTCGCGGCGTCCAGGACGTACAGGCCCTGCTCGGCCACGTCCGAGGTGTCGGGGATGTTGTCCGAACCGACGTACAGCTTCTTGGATTCGGGGTGCAGCAGGAGGTCCAGCGGGCGGCCGGCGCCGGTGGTGGCGAACTCCTTCTCCTGCGCCTGCACGTAGCTGACGGTGCCCGGCGGGACGTCCACGCCGTCGCCGCCGTCGTCCTCCCCGTCGCCCGGCTCCTGGCCTTCGAAGCCGAGCGGGATGCGGACGTCCTGGGAACGGTCGCCGGGTGCGTTGTGGTCGACGCGGGTGACGACCGAGCAGGCGACCTCCAGGCAGTCGAGGCCGCCGTCCTCGGCCTTGACGTTCAGCTCGACGTCGAAGACGCCGCCCTCGCCCCACCGGACGGCGACCGTGCCGGCGCCCTCGTCCGAGGCGTTGCGGGGGATGATCCACACTGAGGCGCCGCTGCTGCCGCTCTGGTCGGCGCCGCCGAGGCACGGGGTGGGGATGCGGTTGTCGCCGTTGTCCTTGCACACGGCGACGTAGACGCCCTTGGTGTCGTCGTAGCCCTCGCCGGTGACCCGCAGCTTCTCACCGTCGGGGTCGAGGTGGGCGGAGGCGGACACCGTGAGCTTCTGGCCGTTCTTGCCGAGCGCCGTCCTCGGGGTGTCGGCGGCCTGGGCGGGCGGGCCGACCGTCACGGCCATGGCCCCGGCGGCCACCAGGGCGGCGGCACCGAGCAGCACCGGCGTGCGTCTCGGCCGGAGCCCGGCCGAGACGCGCGGCCGGAGCCCGGCCGGCCGGTCCGGCCGCTGCCGGACCGCGGTGTCGTCTGCTGTCATGGGGAGTTCCTCACTGGTCGGGTGCGCCCGGCACCGCGGTGGCGAGAGCCGGGCCCCACACGCGCGAGGGCCCGGTCGGCGGGCGGCTACTGGAAGGTGACCGGGACGTGCACGTCGTACTTGCGGTCGCCGCTGTCGAAGTGGTCGGCGCGCGTCACCACGGCGCAGTCGACGTCCTGACCGCAGACGCGGCCGTCGTCGAGGGTGGCCTTGACGTAGATGTTCACGTTGAAGGTGCCGCCGGTGCCGAACTTGGAGCTGTTGGCGAACATCCCGCCGAAGATGTTGTTGACCCAGTGCGAGGCGCCGGTCGAGCCGGTCTCGTCCTGGCCGCCGAGGCAGGGGGTGGGCTTGGTGTCGCCCTGGTTGCCCTCGACCACGCACAGGCCGACGTAGATGCCCTGGCCGGTGTTGAAGCCGGAGCCGGTGACGTTGATGACCTGGCCGGCGGCGGAGGCCGTGCTCGGGGCGGTGACCGACAGGTTGTAGGTGGTGCCGCCGTCGACGATCGTGCGGGTCGAGGTGGCGGCGGAGGCGGAGGTGGCCAGGCCCAGGGTGAGGGCGGCGGAGGCGGCGACGGCGAGGCCGGCGCGGGCGACGGTGCGGGGGGTGGGGACTCTCATGGCGAGGACCTTCCTGTGGGAGCCCGGACGCGACGTCCGGACTTAGGTAAGGCAAACCTAAATATGACCTTCCGTTATTTGTCAACGGACTACGAAAGGCCCAACTGAGCTGCACGGAAGGGAGTTGGACATGCCGAGGAGCGGACCGGACGGCCCGCTCCTCGCTGCGACTGCGAACGGCCTGACATGCCGCTCAGTTCGGGGCCCCGACCCCGAACCGGGCGCTCACGGCCCCCTGTTCACCGCTCACGGCGGTCAGTTCCACCGTGTGCTCGCCCTCGGCGGCGTTGGTGTACACGGGGAAGGTCCGCGCGACACGGCCCCCGGCGTCGGCCACCGCCTGGTAGCGCGTGTCGCCGTCGATGGCGACGAGCACGACGGCGCCGGGGGCGAAACCCGTGCCGGTGACGGTCTGTTCGGCACCCGCGGTGAGGGTGGTGTGGGCGACCGCGGCGGTGGGTTTCTCCTGCCGGACGGACTGCGGCTGCTCTTCGCCGCCCGGGGACGCCCGCGGGGTCTCGGGCGCCGCCTCAGCGGTCCCCGCGGTCACGTCGAGCACGCCCAGCCCATCCCCCGTGACGAACGGACTCCCGCTCCAGGAGGACAGCAGCGCGGCTCCCTCCTCGGTGAGAGACGCCCGCAGCCCCGTCCAGGTCACCCCACCCGTCCGTACGACGGGCCCGGCACCGGAGGCCGTCACCTCGGCCAGCGCCAGCTCGTCCGCCCGCCCGTCGACGACCGTACGGGCGTACAGCGCGCCCTCCTCGCCGGCCAGCTCCAGCCTCAGCCCGGCGAGGACGAGGGGCCGGTCCGCCGGGCCGTCGAAGCGGGCGGCACCGCCCAACTCCAGGTCGACGGTGCCGCTTTCGGGGTCGGCACCGCCGCCGAGCGCCGGGAACGAGGCACGGTCCCCCGCGGCCCGTACGGCGGGCGCGGTCACCCCGAGCGAGACGCCCCGGCCGGTCAACTCTCCCCCGGAAGCCGACCAGTTCACATTCCCCCCGGACACCTCGCTCGGCAGCGCCTCCCCCTCGGGCCGGTCCTGCGCGACCGCCGCAGCCGGACAGCACAGCGCGAACAGGGCGCCGGCCGCCAGGGCGACGGCGCCGGGTCTCTGAGCCGTCTTCTTGGCCATCTTCTGTTCTCCCTCTGAGATGTGAGGTCGCATCAGCTCGGGCGGTCAAACGGCGGTACGGCGTCGGCGCGCCCAGAACCAGGTTCCGGAACCGGCCGCGACCAGCCCGGCCGCGGTGAGCCCGAGGGGCAGCGCGAGGTCGGATCCGGTGCTCGCCATGGAGCCGTCGGCGGCCGTGTCGGAGCTCTTGGTCGTACCGGTGCCACTGCCGCCGGTCGTGCCCGCCCCGGCGGTCGCGCTCGGCGTCGCCGACGCGGGACCGGAGCCGCTCGACACGCCTCCCGCGGCCCCGAACGTCACGGGAATGCGGACCGTCTGGGTCTGGTCCCCGCCCCGGGTGTGGTCGTTGCGCGTGATGACGGCGCAGGTCACCCCGGCGGCGGTGCAGTCGGTGTTGGCGTCCTTGGCGCGCACCTTGATCCGGACACTGAAGGTGCCCTTGTGCGCGCTGCCGCCGTAGGGCTTCGCCAGCCCCTCGCCGTAGGAGGGCGGGTTGGAGGAGACCCACACGGACGCGCCGGACTCGCCGGACATGTCGACGCCGCCGACGCAGGGCGTGGGCGTCTTGCCGGCACCGTTGTCGACACAGAAGGCGACGTAGACGCCCTTCTCGGTGTTGTAGCCGGAGCCGGTCACGCTGACCGTCTCGCCCGCCGGGGTCAGCCCGGACGACTTGGACACGGTGAGTTTCTGCCCCTCCGGGCCCGTCGCCGACCCGCCCGCGGCTGCCGCCGGCGAGGCCGGGAGCAGCAAGGCGGACGCCGAGGCGACCGCGAGGAAACAGCCAACTCCGTGGCCACGCAGGCCACTTGCCGATGCCATGAAACACCCCCACCACGCGAAAATAAGGGAAGGCTAACCTAAACTAATCTCCCACCGTGTGCCAGACGAGAGGAAAGGAAGGCCATGCGCGCATCCGGAAGAGGCCCCTCCGGCAGACGTCCGTCGCGGGGGCGCCTCGCCGCCCTCGGTCTGGCCCTCGCCCTGCTGACAGGTGCCTGCGGAGGAAGCGCCACGGGGACCGGTGCGGCCTCCGACGCCTCACCGGCATCCGCGAGCGCGCGGGCCGCCGCCGCCCAGAAGCAGCTCGCGAAGAACACGGTCGTGCCGCTCGAAGGCAAGCCGCCCACACCGAAGTTGCCGGTCACCGTCGACTCCTCCGACGGCCGCAAGGTGACCGTGAAGGACGCCTCGCGGATCCTGCCGCTCAACGGAGGCGTGGCGGAGATCGTGTTCACGCTCGGGCTCGGTGATCGGGTCGTCGGCCGGGACATCACGGCCACGTTCGAGGAGGCCGAGAAGCTGCCCCAGGTCACCAAGGCACACGATGTGAGCGCGGAGAGCGTGCTGTCGCTGCGGCCGACGGTGGTGCTCGCCGACACCGACACCGGACCCAAGGAAGCCGTGCAGCAGATCCGGGACGCGGGCATCCCGGTCGTCGTCCTCGACCCGGCGACGAAACTGTCCGACGTCACCACCCGCACCACCCGCGTCGCCGAGGCCCTCGGCGTCCCGGAGGCCGGCAAGGCGCTGAACCAGCGCATGAGCGACGAGCTGGCGGCGGCCCGCGCCGGGGTGCCCAAGGGCAGCAAGCCCAAGGTCGCCTTCCTCTACATGCGCGGCAGTGCGGCCGTCTACCTGATCGGCGGCAGGGGCTCCGGCGCCGACTCGCTGCTGGAGGCGGCCGGCGCGGTGGACGCGGGCACGGCCGCGGGCCTGGACAAGCCCTTCACCCCGATCACCACCGAGGCGCTGGCCCAGGCCCAGCCGGACGTCATCCTGATGATGACCAAGGGCCTGGAGTCGGTCGGCGGTCTCGACGGCCTCCTCCAGATCCCCGGCATCGCCCAGACCCCGGCCGGCCTGGACCGCCGGGTCGTCGACATGGAGGACGGCGTACTCCTCGGCTTCGGCCCGCGCACACCGCTCGTCATCGACATCCTGGTGGACCGCATCCACCAGGCCTCCTAGTCAGGAGGGGAACTCGTAGGCCTCGACCTCGGCGAGGCACCGCGCCCGCCGCTCCTCGTCGTCCTCCAGGAAGGAGGCGACGAAGGAGTTGCGGGCGAGCTCGCGCAGCCGCTCCTGGCTCAGCCCCAGGGTCTTGCCTACGGCGTCGAAGTTGTCGCCGACGTAGCCGCCGAAGTAGGCCGGGTCGTCGGAGTTGACCGTGCAGACCAGCCCGGCGTCGAGCATCGCGGGCAGCGGATGGCCGGCGAGGTCGTCGACGGCGCGCAGCCGGACGTTGGACAGCGGACACAGCGTCAGCGGGATCCGCTCCCGCACCAGCCGTTCCACCAGCGCCGGGTCCTCCATGCACCGCAGCCCGTGGTCGACGCGCTCGACACCGAGCAGGTCGAGAGCCTCGGTGATGTACTCCGGCGGCCCCTCCTCTCCGGCGTGCGCCACCCGCCGCAGCCCGAGCGCGGCGGCGGCCTCGTACACCTCGCGGAACTTCACCGGCGGATGCCCGACCTCGGCGGAGTCCAGCCCGACACCGATGATCCGGTCGAGGTACGGCCGCGCCGCCTCCAGGGTCTCCATCGCCGACTCGGCGGACTGGTCGCGCAGGAAGCAGAGGATCAGCCGGGTGGAGACGCCGTGCTGCTCCTCACTGCGCCCGAGCGCCCGCCACAGCCCTTCCACCACCGTGCCCATGCCGATCCCCCGGGCGAGGTGGGCCTGCGGATCGAAGAAGATCTCCGCGTGCCGCACGCCCTGCGCGGCGGCCCGCGCGAGATAGGCGTTCGCGAGGTCCTCGAAGTCCCGCTCGGTGCGCAGGACCGCCATCAGCTCGTAGTACAGGTTCAGGAAGGACTGCAGGTCCTCGAACTGGTACGCCTTGCGCAGCTCTTCGGTGTCCGCGTAGGGCAGCGTCACCCCATTGCGGGCGGCCAGCTCGAACGCCAGCTCGGGCTCCAGGGTGCCTTCGATGTGGAGGTGCAGTTCAGCTTTGGGGAGGGACATCAAAGCATCGTACGGGTGATTCACCGCCGTTTCGGAACCGGCACTCGCAGAAGGTCGTACGCCACCGTCAGCTCCCCCTCGAACCCGGCCGCCCGCGCCTGCCGCTCGAACTCTCCCCCGGACTCCGTCGGGGCGGTGCCCCCGGGTTCGGAGTAGCGCTGGCTGAAATGGGTGAGCACGAGATGCCGCACACCGGCGTCCCGCGCGACACCCGCCGCCTGACCGGCCGTCAGATGTCCGTACTCGACGGCGAGTTCGACGTCCTCGTCGAGGAAGGTCGACTCGATGACGAGCATGTCGCAGCCGTCCGCCAGCGCGTGCACGCCGTCGCACAGCCGGGTGTCCATGACGAACGCGAACCGCTGCCCGCGCCGCACCTCGCTGACGTCCTCGAGGGAGACGTCGCCCAGGGAGCCCTCCCGCTGGATCCGCCCGACGTCCGGCCCCTTGATGCCGTGCGCGGCGAGCCGGTCGGGCAGCATACGGCGCCCGTCGGGCTCGACGATGCGGTAGCCGTAGGACTCGACGGGGTGGGAGAGCTTCCGCGCTTCCAGCGTGTACGACGCCGTCGTGGCGAGGGGCCCGTCCGTCTCGAGCGGGGCCTCGGTGATGCCGACGGTCTCGCGGTAGGCGGTGGCGTACCGCAGGCGGCTGAAGAAGCGCTGGCCGGAGAGCGGGTAGTGCGCGGTGACCGGGTGCGGGACCTTGTCGAGGTTGATGCGCTGGATCACACCGGCGAGGCCGAGGGAGTGGTCGCCGTGGAAGTGCGTGACGCAGATCCGGTTGAGGTCGTGGGCGGAGACCCCGGCGCGCAGCATCTGACGCTGCGTGCCCTCGCCGGGGTCGAAGAGGATGCCCTCGCCGTCCCAGCGCAGGAGGTAGCCGTTGTGGTTGCGGTGCCGGGTCGGGACCTGGCTGGCGGTCCCGAGGACCACCAGTTCACGGACGGACACGGCGACTTACCCGGGGGGCCAGTGCAGACCACGGCCGCCGAGGACATGCGCGTGGGCGTGCCAGACGGTCTGGCCGGCGCCGCTGCCGGTGTTGAAGACGACGCGGTAGCTCTCCAGCTTCTCCTCGTCGGCGACCGCCTGCGTCTCGCGCAGCACGTCCGCGGCGAGCTGCGGCGCCTCGGCGGCGAGGGTGGCGGCATCGACATGGTGCGCCTTGGGGATCACCAGGATGTGGGTGGGTGCCTGGGGGTTGATGTCCCGGAAGGCGAGGGTCGTCTCGGTCTCACGCACGATCGTCGCCGGGACATGGCCCTCGACGATCTTGCAGAACAGGCAGTCGTCCTGCGGCTCACCTGACATGCGGTGACTCCTTCAACGCTGGTGATCTCTTACGGGGCATCGTAGCGAGCGTCCACTGAATCCAGCCCGTCCGGCGTTTGAGGACGAGGCCCGTTCAGGGCGAAGCAGGGGTCTGGGGGCGGCAGCCCCCAGAGGACGGTCAAGGCAACGTCGGTGGCGTCCTGGCCGGCGTCTCCTCCAGTGCGGCCAGCGCCAGCCTCACCGCCTCGTCCAGCTGGACGTCCCTCCCCGCCGCGCGATCCTGGGGCCGGGCGACGACCTCCACGTCCGGATCGACCCCGTGGTTCTCGACCCCCCAGTCGTACCCCTCCAACCAGATCGCGTACTTCGGCTGGGTGACCAGCGTCCCGTCCACCAGCCGGTACCGGCTGTCGATCCCGACGGTCCCGCCCCACGTCCGCGTCCCGACCACCGGCCCGATCCCCAGCGCCTTGATCGCGGCGTTGACGATGTCCCCGTCGGATCCGGAGAACTCGTCGGCGACGGCGACGACGGGCCCTCGGGGCGCGTCCTCCGGGTAGCTGTACGGCCGCATCCCGCGCGGCACGTCCCAGCCGACGATCCGTCGCGCCAGCTTCTCCACGACCAGCTGGGAGGTGTGCCCGCCCCGGTTCTCCCGCACGTCGACCACGAGCCCCTCGCGGGCCACCTCGACGCGCAGGTCGCGGTGCAGCTGCGCCCAGCCGGAGCCGACCATGTCGGGGACGTGCAGATAGCCGAGCCGCCCGCCGGACTTCTCGTGCACATAGGCCCGGCGGTCCGCGACCCAGGCGTGGTAGCGCAGCGGCTCCTCGTCGTCGATCGGGACGACCACGGCGTGCCGCGGCTCGCCCCCGCCGGCCGGCGAGACGGTCAGCTCGACCGCCTTGCCCGCCGTACCGACGAGCAGCGGCCCGGGCCCGGAGACCGGGTCCACCGGATGCCCGGCGACGGCGACGATCGCGTCTCCGGCGAGCACGGCGACGCCTGGTGCGGCGAGCGGGGAGTGGGCGTCGGGGTCGGAGGTCTCCGACGGCAGGACCCGGTCGATGCGCCAGCTGCCGTCCTCGTGCCGGGAGATGTCGGCGCCGAGGAGACCCTGCCGGGCGCCGCCGCCGTAGCCGCCGCGCGGTATGACGTAGGCATGCGACGTACCCAGTTCGCCGTGTACCTCCCACAGGAGGTCGACCAGGTCGTCGTGGGTGGCGATCCGCTCGAGGACGGGCCGGTAGCGGTCCAGGACGCCGTCCCAGTCGACGCCGCCGAGGTCGGGGCGCCAGAAGTTGTCCCGCATGATGCGGCCGGTCTCGTCGTACATCTGCCGCCACTCGGCGGCCGGGTCGACGGTCTGGCGGATACGGCCGAGGTCGACGGTGACGTTGGTGTCGCTGTCCTCGTCGCCGGAGGCCCGCCGGTCGCTGGGGACGACCTTGAGCTTGCCGTCGGTCCACAGCAGCAGCCGCTTGCCGTCGCCGCTGACGTCGAAGTCGTCGGCGTCGGAGGCCAGGTGTTCGAGGCGGTGCTGGGCGAGGTCGTAGCGCTCCAGCTCGGTGTGCGGGTCGGGGTCGTCCGGGGTGGCGCGGGAGGCGCCGAGGACCCCGCGCACCGGGTGGCGCAGCCACAGCACACCGTCCTTGGCGGCGCGCAGTGTGGAGTAGCGGCCGGCCTCGACGGGGAACGGGATGATCCGGTCGGCGAGGCCCTCGAGGTCGATCCGGGTGGCGGGGGTGCCCTCGCTGTCGGGCGTCTCGTCCTTGTCGGGAGCGTCGAAGGGCCGGCCGTGCCGCTGGGGGCCGAACGGCGAGGGCGTCGTGGCGGCCAGGGTGATCAGGTGCGGGCGGGCGCCGGCGACGAAGGAGAGGTCGAAGGCGTGCTGGTCGTAGACCGGGTCGAAGGCGCGCGTGGACAGGAACGCGAGGTGCTTGCCGTCGAGCGTGAAGGCGGGCGCGTAGTCGCGGAAGCGCAGCGGGGTCGCGTCGGTGACCGACAGGTCCGTGGTGTTGGCGAGCCTGAGCTGGCTGAGCGGGCGCGGGCCGGGGTGCGACCAGGCCAGCCAGCCGGAGTCGGGCGAGAAGACCAGGTCGCAGACCTCGCCGTGCTCGCTGCGGTCGACCTCGCGGACCTCGCCGGTCTCCCGCTCGACGAGCAGCAGCCGCCCGTCGTGCGCGGCGACGGCGGCCCGGCTGCCGTCCGGCGCCATGGCGAGCTCCAGCACCCGGCCGAGCCGTCCGGCCGCCAGCCGGCGCGGAGTGGCCCCCGGCGCGAGTCCGGTGGCCGGCGCGAACTCCAGGGCGTCCTCGCCCTCGGCGTCCGTCACCCACACCACCCACTCCTCGCCCTCCGTGCGGAAGGTGCGCGGCAGCCGGGCCCGTACGCCGGGTTCGGCGGCGAGCGCGCGGGCGGGACCGGAGCGGTGGGTGACCCAGTGGACGCCACCGCGCACCTCGACGGCGCTGCCGCGCGCGGTGTGGTCGGGGGTGGCGGATCCCAGCCACCGGGAGGCGGTCACCGGGTACGGCCGCCGGTCGGTGCGCTGCCCGCCGAGCCGCACGTCGAGCCGGCGCGGCTCGGATCCGTCGAGGTCGTCGAGGATCCACAGCTCACCCGCGGAGACGTACACGACCCGCCGGCCGTCCCCGGCGGCCTGCCGGGCGTAGAACCCGTCGAGCGGAGTGTGCCGCCGCAGGTCGGAGCCATCGGCGAGCGACGAGTAGAGCGCCCCGGTGCCCTCGTGATCGGACAGGAATCCGATCCGCTCCCCCACCCACACCGGGTACTCGATGTTCCCGTCGAGCTCCTCGTGCAGCCGCACGAAGTCCCCGCCGCCCTCCCGGTCGATCCACAACTTGCCCGCCGTACCGCCCCGGTAGCGCTTCCAGTACGCGGCCTCGCGCCCCATGGGCGCGGACAGCAGCACGGTGTGCGGGCCGTGGGCCACGGCGCCGACGGGCCCGTACGGCAGGGTGGTGGCCGGTCCGCCGTCGAGCGGGACGGCACGGGCCCAGGTGCGGCGCAGGCTCGCCTGGTCGTGGGCGCTGAGGGCGAGGACGTGACCGTCGGGGGTCCAGCCGTGCACCTGGGTGCGGTGAGTGCCCCAGTACGTCAGCCGGGTGGTGGGCCCGCCGTCGACGGGGGCGACATGCACCTCGGGGGCACCGTCGCGGGTGGAGGTCCAGGCGACGGTGGTGCCGTCGGGCGAGATGCGGGGCAGGGAGACCGGCACGTTGTCGGCGCTGACCCGCCAGGCGCGCCCGCCGTCGAGGGGCGCTAGCCACACGTCGTCCTCGGCGGTGAAGGCCACCAACTCGCCGTGCAGGTGCGGGAACCGGAAGTACGCAGCAGGCGTAGCGGACTGTGTCACCCGATAACTCTAGGCAAGGACACGCGCCACGGTCAGGGGTTTCGATCACTTCCCGCCCTGCTCACTTGCCCTCGGCCCCGCAGTGCGTGGTCTCCTGGCACCAGACGGTCCTGGTGACGGTCACGGTGACCGTGGGCCGCCCCGGCTCGGCCGGCTGCCCGGAACCGGGCGGCTCGACGGGCGAGGGCGTGGCCGACTCGCAGTCCCCGAGCCCGCTCACCCGGAAGAGCTGCTTGTCCCCCACGTCCGCCCTCAGGTCCCCCCGCACACACGAGCCGTCGACCGCCCGCGTGACCTGCCCGGTGACCGTGATGTCCCGTCCGTCGCCGGTCTCCCCCTCGCAGTCGACGGACGCGACGGTCTCCACGCCGGCACTGCTCCCGTCGCTCCCGTCGTCCCCGTAGTCGGCGGTGCAGGTCAGCCACTGCACGTCCACGTCCCGCCGCTCGATCTCGGCCGTCGCCGTCTGATCGGTCGTGTACGCCACGGACGCGGCACTGACTCCACCCGGCTCACATGCCACCACTCCGCCGACGGCCACGGCCGCGAGCCCCGCCACAGCCACCGCGCGCATCCCGTACGGCCGGAGCCGAATCCGTCTCGAAGCCCCCATGAGAGGCAGCCTGCCACCGCCCCGGCGGGCGCGGTAGGGCACATACCGCCACTCCTCACCCACCCTCCACGGTGACCGAACGGGGGGTTGAACGGCGGGGAGCCGTGCCCGGCAGCCTTCAGCCGCGCAGCAGCAGCCACTCCTGGAGTTCCACGAGGTTGCCCTCCGGGTCCTTGAGGTGGGCGACGCGCATGCGGTCGGTCAGGTGGGCGGGGCCGTGCAGGAGGGTGGCGCCACGGGCGGTGATCTGCGCGCAGTGGGCGTCCAGGTCGTCGACGCGCAGCGCCACCAGGGAACGGTGGCCGCTGGCCCGCTCGCCCACTTCCCCGAGCACCTCCGCCATCATCGCCCGGTCCTGGATGGCGATCCCCGCCGAACCGGTCGCGGGAGAGAACTTCTCGTACGGTCCCTGCTCGGCCCCCGACTGTGGCTTGAGGCCGAGGACATCGGCATAGAAGTGGTAGCAGGCGGCGAAGTCCGTGACCAGCAGCCGCACTTGGGCGAGTTCCACGGTGTCCTCCCGAAGGCAGACGGACAGGGGCGGGTCAGGTCAGGACCAGCGGCCGGTCCGTCCCAGGATCAGAGCGGCGGCCGCCGTCCCGGCGGTCGAGGTGCGCAGCACGCTCCGCCCCAGCCGGTACGCCTTGGCGCCGGCCTCCTCGAAGAGCGCCAACTCGTCGGGGGAGACGCCCCCTTCGGGGCCGACGACGAGCACGATTTCGCCCTCGGTGGGGAGTTGGGCGGTGGCGAGCGGCTCGCTGCCGTAGTCGCGGTCCTCGTGGAGTACGGCGGCGAAGTCGGCCCGGGCGAGAAGTGCCGCGACCTGCTTGCTGGTCGCCGCGTCGGCGACGTCGGGAAAGCGGACCCGGCGGGACTGCTTGCCGGCCTCGCGGGCGGTGGCCCGCCACTTGGCAAGGGCCTTCAGCCCGCGCTCGCCCTTCCACTGCGTGACGCAGCGGGACGCGGCCCACGGCACGATCGCGTCGACGCCGGTCTCGGTCATCGTCTCGACGGCCAGCTCACCGCGGTCGCCCTTGGGCAGGGCCTGCACGACGGTGATCCGCGGCGACTCGGCAGGTTCCTCCACCACATCCTTCAGACTCACCACCAGCCGGTCCTTGCCCTCGGCGGCGACGACCTCGCCCTCGGCCCAGCGCCCGGCCCCGTCGGTGAGCACGACCGCCTCACCGGCCCGCAGCCGCTTGACGGAGACGGCGTGCCGTCCCTCGGGCCCGTCCAGCACGAACTCGGAGCGACCGGCAGGAAGCTCCTCGACGACGAAGACGGGCGCGGTCATCGGTCACCGTCCTCGCCGGCGGTGCCACCGCCCGACAACGCGGCCCGCGCCGCGTCGGCCTCGGCCACCAGCACCTCCACCAGCTGCCCGGCCGGCAGCTCGCGGGCCATCCGGTGCCCCTGCCCCGCCCACAGCGCCATGCCCTGCGCGTCACCCGCCTTGGCGGCGGCCTTGCGCAGCGGTGAGGTGAGGTGGTGGACCTCCGGGTAGGCGGCGGGCGCGTACGGGCCGTGCTCGCGCAGGAAGCGGTTGACCAGACCGCGCGCCGGGCGGCCGGAGAAGGCGCGGGTCAGCTCGGTGCGCACGAAGAGGGGGTCGGTCAGCGCCTGCTTGTGCACGGCGGCCGCGCCGGACTCGGGCGTCGCCAGGAACGCCGTGCCCATCTGGGCCGCGCTCGCGCCGGCCGCGAGGACCGCGGCGATCTGGCTGCCGCGCATGATGCCGCCGGCGGCGACGAGCGGCAGGCTCACGGCCTCCCGGACCTGGGCGAGCAGCGAGAGCAGCCCGATACCGGAGCCGTCGTTCTCCGGGATGTCCCGGTGGGTGCCCTGGTGTCCGCCGGCCTCCACGCCCTGCACGATCACCGCGTCCGCGCCCGCGCGCTCCACGGCGAGGGCCTCCTCGGCGGTGGTCGCGGTGACGAGCGTGAACGTTCCGGCGCGGCGCAGGGCGTCCAGCACGTCCCGCTGGGGCACACCGAAGTGGAAGGACACCACCGGTACCGGGTTGTCCAGCAGCACCGCCAGCTTGACGTCGTAACCGTCGTCCCGGCCGCTGTCCGGGTCCCCCAGCTCCGTCTCGTACCAGGCGGCCTCACCGGCCAGCTGGTGGGCGTACACCTCGACGGCCCCGGCATCGAAGGGCGCGGAGCCGGCCGCTCCGGTGGAGCCGGTGCTTGCACCGGGGTACTCCGGCTGCGGCATGAACAGGTTCACCCCGAAGGGCCGGGCGGTGAGCCCCCGCAGCTGCTTGATCTCCTGGTACATGCCGTCGGCGGTCTTGTACCCGGCGGCCAGGAACCCGAGCCCACCGGCCTCGGACACGGCGGCGGCGAGCCGCGGGACGGAGACGCCGCCCGCCATGGGGGCCTGCACGATCGGGTGAGGGAAGAGATCGGTCAGCGCGGAGGACATGACGGCATGTTGTCACGTCCTCCGAACAAGTCCGAATCGGGCCGTCCCCCTGGCATACGCCAAGTGGAACCAGCCCTCCGGGGATGGGACGGGTAGGGGCGGCGGGGGCGGGAACAGCCGCCCACAGCCACCCCCGTCAACGCCCGTTGAACGCGTCCTTCAGCCGCGAGAACAGCCCCTGCTGCCCCGGCTGGAACTGCCCCTGAGGCCGCTCCTCACCCCGCAGCTTCGCCAGCTCGCGCAGCAGTCGCTCCTGCTCGGGGTCGAGCTTCGTCGGAGTCTGGACCTCGACATGCACGACCAGGTCACCCCGCCCGCCACCGCGCAGGTGCGTCACACCGCGCCCGTGCAGCGGAATCGACTGACCGGACTGCGTCCCGGGCCGGATGTCGACCTCCTCCAGCCCGTCCAGCGTCTCCAGCGGCACCTTCGTACCGAGCGCCGCCGCGGTCATCGGAAGGGTGACCGTGCAGTGCAGATCGTCCCCGCGCCGCTGGAACATCGGATGCGGCAGCTCATGGATCTCGACGTACAGGTCACCGGCGGGACCGCCGCCCGGCCCGACCTCGCCCTCACCGGCGAGCTGGATCCGGGTGCCGTTGTCGACACCGGCCGGAATCTTCACGGTCAGCGTCCGCCGCGACCGCACCCGCCCGTCGCCCGCGCACTCCGGGCACGGCGTGGGCACCACGGTCCCGAAGCCCTGGCACTGGGGACACGGCCGCGAGGTCATGACCTGGCCCAGGAAGGACCGCGTCACCTGCGACACCTCACCGCGCCCGCGGCACATGTCGCACGTCTGGGCGGTGGTGCCCGGCGCCGCGCCCTCGCCGCTGCAGGTGGCGCAGACGATCGCCGTGTCGACCTGGATGTCCTTGGTCGTGCCGAAGGCCGCCTCGTCGAGCTCGACCTCCAGCCGGATCATCGCGTCCTGGCCGCGCCGCGTGCGCGACCGCGGGCCCCGCTGGGACGCCGTACCGAAGAAGGCGTCCATGATGTCGGAGAAGTTGCCGAAGCCACCGGCCCCGAAGCCGCCCGCGCCGGCGCCGCCGGCCTGCGAGAGCGGGTCACCGCCGAGGTCGTAGACCTGCTTCTTCTGCGGGTCCGACAGCACCTCGTAAGCGGCGTTGATCTCCTTGAACCGCTCCTGGGTCTTCGGATCCGGGTTGACGTCCGGGTGCAGCTCGCGGGCGAGCCGCCGGAAGGCCTTCTTGATCTCTTCCTGCGACGCGTCGCGGCGCACGCCGAGAACGGCGTAGTAGTCCGTGGCCACTTACGACTCCGCCAGGATCTGTCCGACGTACCGTGCCACTGCGCGTACCGCTCCCATCGTTCCCGGGTAATCCATGCGGGTCGGTCCGACCACGCCGAGCTTGGCGACTGCCTCGCCGCCCGAACCGTAGCCGACCGACACCACGGAAGTGGAGTTGAGCCCCTCATAGGCGTTCTCGTGCCCGATGCGCACGGTCATGCCCGAATCCCCCGCCTCGCCCAGGAGCTTGAGGAGCACGACCTGCTCCTCCAGGGCCTCCAGGACGGGCCGGATGGTGAGAGGGAAGTCATGTCCGAAGCGGGTGAGATTGGCGGTGCCGCCGATCATCAGCCGCTCCTCGTTCTCCTCGACGAGGGTCTCCAGCAGGGTGGAGAGCACCGTCGAGACCGTGCCGCGGTCCTCCGCCTCGAAGGCGTCCGGCAGGTCCTCCACCAGACGCGGCACGTCCGTGAACCGGCGGCCCGCGACCCGGCTGTTCAGCCGCGCGCGTAGATCCGCCAGCGAGGTCTCGCCGAACGGCGCCGGGCAGTCCACCATCCGCTGCTCGACCCGCCCGGTGTCCGTGATCAGCACGAGCATCAGGCGCGCGGGCGCGAGCGAGAGCAGTTCCACGTGCCGCACGGTGGACCGGGTCAGCGACGGGTACTGCACGACGGCGACCTGCCGGGTGAGCTGGGCGAGCAGCCGTACCGTCCGCGCCACGACGTCGTCGAGGTCGACGGCGCCGTCGAGGAAGTTCTGGATGGCCCGCCGCTCGGGGGCCGTCATCGGCTTGACGCCGGCCAGCTTGTCGACGAACAGCCGGTAGCCCTTGTCGGTGGGGATGCGCCCGGCGCTGGTGTGCGGCTGGGCGATGTACCCCTCGTCCTCGAGGGCCGCCATGTCGTTACGGACCGTGGCCGGGGAGACGCCGAGGTTGTGCCGCTCGGTGAGCGCCTTGGAGCCCACCGGCTCCTCGGTGCCCACGTAGTCCTGGACGATGGCGCGCAGTACCTGGAGCCGTCGTTCACTCAGCATGCGCACACACCTCCAGAAAGTCGTCCCCTTGGCGCCTTGCCCTGGCACTCTTCACTTCCGAGTGCCAGCGTCCCCGGCCCAGTGTACGGCCGTGGGGCACGCCCTGGGCAAGGTCGGTCCCGTCGCACCGTGCCCGGGGAGGTTGTCCCGCTAGCGTCGCCGTATGACGGTGACTTGGGAAGAGCTCGGGTGGGAACGGGTCGCGACGGGCGTCGGGCGGTGCCGCCTGCCGGTGTGGGACTGCACGGTCGGGCTGGTCGTCGGGCACGAGGCGGCGCTGATGGTGGACGCGGGCTCCAGCCTCGCGGAGGGGGCGCGGCTGCGTATGCAGGCGGAGGAGCTGGCGGGTCACCGTGTGACCCATCTCGCGCTCACGCATCCCCACTTCGACCATGTCTTCGGGGCGGCGGCGTTCGCGGGCGCGGAGGTGTTCGCGGCGGTGGGCGCGGAGTCGGTGCTCACGCGCAAGGGCCTCGGGGCCGAGGAGCTGCGCGCGGACGCGGTACGCAACGGCCTGGACGAGACGGCGGCGACGGAGGCCGTGGACACGCTCGTCCGGCCCCGCCATCTGGTGTCCGGCGAGTGGACGCTCGACCTGGGCGACGGCCGGCAGGTCCTGCTGGCGAACGTGGGCCCCGGCCACACGGCGCACGACCTGGCGGTCCTCGTCCCCGGAGGCCCCGGCTCACCGGAGGTGGTGTTCTGCGGCGACCTGGTCGAGGAGTCCGGCGAACCCCAGGCCGGCCCCGACGCCGTACCGTCCCACTGGCCGGCCGCTCTGGACCGCCTCCTCGACTTCGGCGGCGAGGACGCGCTGTACGTGCCCGGTCACGGCGCGGTGGTGGACGCGGCGTTCGTCCGGGCGCAGCGGGACGCGCTGGCGGCGCGTTTCGGCGTGTCGTCGTGATCGCGCCCCGGCTTCTCCTATCGTCATCCGAATGCGCCAGTACTCCGCCGACCTGACCCCTCCGTGGAAGAAGCCGAAGCCCGTCCCCGAGGTCCCGGCGGAGCCCGGCCTGGTGGTGGAGGAGCCCGGCACCGGTTTCTGCGGCGCGGTGATCCGCTGCGAGGCGGGCACGGTCACCCTGGAGGACCGCTTCGGCAAGCACCGCGTGTTCCCGCTGGAGCCGCGCGGTTTCCTTCTGGAGGGCCGGGTGGTGACGCTGGTCCGTGCGTCGTCGGGTGGTCCGGTACGACCCACCCGTACCGCGTCCGGTTCGGTCGCCGTCCCCGGCGCCCGCGCCCGCGTGGCCCGCGCCGGCCGCATCTACGTCGAGGGCCGGCACGACGCCGAACTGGTCGAGAAGGTCTGGGGCGACGACCTGCGCATCGAGGGCGTGGTCGTGGAGTACCTGGAGGGCGTGGACGACCTGCCGTCGATCGTGGCGGACTTCGCCCCGGGCCCGGACGCGAGACTGGGCGTCCTCGTGGATCACCTGGTGCCGGGTTCCAAGGAGTGGCGCATTGCCGAGTCGGTGACGAGCGAACACGCGCTGGTGGTGGGCCACCCGTACATCGACATCTGGGAGGCGGTGAAGCCGTCGTCCCTGGGCATCGAGGCATGGCCGCGCGTGCCGAAGGGACAGGACTGGAAGACGGGGGTGTGCCGGGCGCTGGGGTGGCCGTCGGAGAACACCGGGGCGGTGTGGCAGGCGATTCTGGCGCAGGTGGGGTCTTACAGGGACCTGGAGCCGGAGCTGTTGGGGCGGGTGGAGGAGTTGATCGACTTCGTTACGGCCGGCGGTGGGGCTTGACGTTGCTGAAGGTGCCGAATCCGGTGGTGTCGAGCTCGATGCCGAGATGCTCCATCGGGACCGGGCAGCCGAACTTGCTCGTCCGTTGCACCTGGTACTCGGCTTCCTCGCCGGTGCCCTCGGGCTCGGTGAACAGAACGCAGTGCGCCATGATCGGGTCGATGATCAGGTAGACGGGCACGCCGCTCGCCGCATACATCGCGCGCTTGACCCCGTAATCGCGATCCGCGCTGGTCTTGGAGACGACCTCCACCAACGCCGTGACAACCTCCGCGGGCATGTACGTCCCTTGATCCGGACCAGCCCCGCGCTCGATCACCACCAAGTCGGGCACGGGCGCGCTGACGTCGGCGAGCATGTCGACGCACTGGGTCTGGAGCCGGGACCAAGGCTCGCGGGGGATCTGATCCACCGCCTCCATCACGTTGCCGTTGTGCACCAGATCAGAGCTGCCCGACAGCACGATCTCCCCTCGCAGAAGCTCGGCTCTGACGCTCTCGGGCGGTTCGAGCTCCTCAAAGAACTTGATCACCGCGAGGTCGTTCACAGCGACACGGTACGAATTCAGGGGCCACCCGAACCGGGTTCCGGTACCGATTCACCCGCCGGAGTGATCAGTCCACCAAGTCCCTGACCACCGCATCCGCCAGCAACCGCCCCCGCAAGGTCAGCGCCGCACGCCCCTCCGCATACGGCCCCTCCTGCAACAGCCCCTCCGAAAGCGCCCGCCGAGAAGCCGCCAGCCCTTCCTCCCGCAGCAACGACAACGGCACCCCCTCCCGAAGCCGCAGCTCCAACAGGATCCGCTCCACCCTGCGGTCCTCCTCCGACAGGAGCTCGCGCCCGGCCCCCGGCGACCGCCCCGCCGCCAGGGCCGCCGCGTAGGCCCCCGGATGCTTGACGTTCCACCAGCGCACCCCGCCCACGTGCGAGTGCGCTCCCGGCCCCGCGCCCCACCAGTCCGCGCCCCGCCAGTACAGCTCGTTGTGCAGGCAGCGGGCGGACTCCGACGTCGCCCAGTTCGAGACCTCGTACCAGTCGAAGCCCGCCTCCGACAGCACCGATTCCGCGATCAGGTACCGGTCCGCGTGCACGTCGTCGTCGGTCATCGGGACCTCACCCCGCCGGATACGGCGGGCCAGCTGCGTGCCCTCCTCGACGATCAGGGCGTACGCGCTGATGTGATCCGGCCCGGCACTCAGCGCCGCCTCCAGCGACGCCCTCCAGTCGTCGTCCGACTCCCCCGGGGTCCCGTAGATCAGGTCCAGGTTCACATGCTCGAAGCCCGCCGCCCGGGCCTCCGCCACGCACGCCTCGGGGCGGCCGGGCGTGTGTGTGCGGTCCAGCACGCGCAGCACATGCTGCTTCGCACTCTGCATGCCGAAGGAGATCCGGTTGAAGCCGCCCTGGCGGAGGGTCGCCAGATACGCCGGGTCCACCGACTCCGGGTTCGCCTCGGTCGTGATCTCCGCGTCCGGCGCCAGCCCGAACTCGTCGCGGATCGCCCCCAGCATCCGTACGAGATCGTCGGCCGCCAGCAGGGTCGGCGTACCGCCGCCGACGAAGACCGTGCGGACCTCGCGCGGGTCGTCGCCGAGGACCTTGCGAGCCAGGCGGATCTCGTCGATCAGCGTGTCGGCGTAATTGTCCCGGGAGGCTAGGACACCACCCGTGCCGCGCAGTTCCGTGGCGGTGTAGGTGTTGAAGTCGCAGTAGCCGCAGCGGGTCGCGCAGTAGGGGACGTGCAGATAGAAGCCGAGGGGGCGGTCGGCGGCCCCGGCGAGCGCGGACGCGGGCAGCGCACCGTCGGCGGGGACGGGCTCGCCGTCGGGGAGTGCGGAAGGCATGTGTTCCATTGTCCCGTACGTCCGCACCCACCCCTGCGGCTCCGCTGTGACCTGCGCTTTCCGCTGCGTCGGAAGGGACTGAGCCCTACTGCGCCGGAAGGGACTCCGCCTGCAGCACCAGCAGCGCCAGATCGTCCTCCGGCGGCTGTCCCCCGAACTCGTGCACCAGCCTCCGGATGCGCTCGGCGATCAGGTCCGCGTCCAGCCCCGCGCAGCCGGCCAGTGCGGTGGCGAGGCCGTCGCCGTCGTCGAACTGGCGGGAGCCCGAGCGCCGCTCGGTGACGCCGTCGGTGACGCACAGGAGGCTGTCGCCGGGGCGCAGGTCCAGGGTCTCGCTGGTGTAGGTGGCGTCCTCGATGACCCCGAGGAGGGTCTGGGGCTGCGCGGCCGTGGTGACGCCGCCGTCGGGGCCGAGCAGCAGCGGTAGGGGGTGGCCGGCCGAGGCGAGGGTGCAGCGGATGCCGCCCGCGAAGGGGGCCAGCTCGCCGTAGAGGAGAGAGAGGAAACGGGTCTGCGGGCCGTCGCCGGGTCCCGCGGGGCCGACGAACGCGCGGGCGGCGGCGTCGGCGGCCTCGGTGGCGTCGTCGAGGAGGAGCTGGTTGAGGCGGTCGAGGACGTCGGCGACGCCGTAGCCCTCGCGGGCCAGCAGCCGCAGCCAGGGGCGGGCCAGACCGATGACGACGGCCGCCTCCGGGCCCTTGCCCTGCACGTCGCCCACCGCGAAGCACCAGCGTCCGTCGCCCGCCGGGAACAGGTCGTAGAAGTCGCCGCTGGGCCCGCCCTGCTCACGTGGCTCGTAGACGAGGGCGCTGCGCACCCCCGGGATCTCGGCGACCGCGCCGGGCAGCAGTCCACGCTGCAGGACGGCGCTGATGGTGGCCTGGCGGGCGTACTGGCGGGCCGCGCCGATGGCGAGCGCGACCCGGCGGCCGAGATCCTCGACGAGCCCGGTGACCTCGTCGGGGAAGCGCAGCAGTCCGGTTCGCCCGATGACGAGCGTGCCGAGGGGACGGCCGCCGGCGATCAGCCGGTAGGCGAGGGCGGCGCCGTGCGGGCCGAGCGCGGTGGCGGGCCAGGGATGGGCGGCGGGCCCGGAGCGCAGGTCGTCGGGCGGGTGCGGCGGGTCCTTCTCCAGGGCCCGGCGCAGCTCCTCGATGTGGTTCTCGCTGATGTGCCAGACGCGGGCCAGCCGCGGCCCGGGCCCGCCCCCGCCGCCGCCCCAGCCTCCCGCGCTCTGGTGGACGGCCCCCCAGCGCCCGCTGAGCTCGTCCTCCAGCCACACCGCGCACCAGTCGGCGAGACGCGGCACGAGCAGCTGGCCGGTGAGCGCAGCGACCAGGTCCTCGTCGAGCTGGCCCGCGAGCAGGTCGGAGGCCTCGGCGAGGAAGGAGAGGGCGCCCCGGCCCAGCCAGTCCCCGTCACGGACGGAGCTGTGCGGCTCGGGGGCGAGGGCCTCGGCGAAGGTGAGGGAGGAGGCGGGAGTGCCGTCGGCGGCGCAGGGCTCCGGGAGCTGCGCCTCCTCGTGCGCCCCGCAGGGCACCAGCCGCGCCCACACCGTCTTCGTCCCCCTGCGGTACGTCACCCCCCATGCCTCGGCCAGCGTCGCGACCAGCCGCAGACCGCGGCCGTACTCGGGTGTCTCGTACGGCGTCTCGGGGGTGCCGTCGCGTGGCGCGCGGGAGGGGTGGTGGTCGGTGACCTCCACGACGACAGCGCAGGTCTCGGGCTCCTCCTCCAGCCGGCAGACCAGGTCGACATCGGTGCCGGCGTGCACGACGGCGTTGGTGACCAGCTCGCTGACGACGAGTATCGCGTCCTCGGCGAGGTCCATGAGGTTCTCGGTGCCGGGCAGGCCCGGTTCGGCCCACTCCGTCAGCGCGGCGCGGACGAGGTCGCGGGCGGAGCCGGGGGCCAGGGAGCTGCCGGCGAGGGTCGCGCGGGTGTGCGGGTGCAGGTGTCCGCCCGCGTGCGCGGGCGCACCACCGGCACGGGACACGGTTTCCCGTTGCGTCGGAATGGCCCCCATGGACAGCTCCCCGAGCAGTCGGACGATTACGCCTCGGTCGATGCCGACAGAGTGACAGACTGGCCACGCCCATAAGCGCCGAGTTACCGAAGTGGGCCGTCATGAGTGAGAACAGTGCTTCGCATGTGCTCGAAGACGGACGGATTGAGACCGGGATCCGAGCAGACGGACAGACCGAGGCCGGAATCCGAACAGACGGGCGAGCCGACACCGGGATGCGGGCGGACGGACGGACCGGGACCGGGACGGGGATCCGGGCGTCCGAGCTCCGCCCGCTGCTCGCCGCGATGACCTCGGCCCGCGACGGCGACTTCACGAAGCTGCCGGAGACGGGCGAGGGGATCGTGGCCGAACTGACCGCGGTCTTCAACCAGATCCTCGACCGCAGCCTCCACTTCAACACCGAGGTCCGCCGTGTGAAACGCGAGCTGGTCCGCTACGGCCGCCTCGACGAGCGGCTCTCGGCGAGCCCGGGCCAGGGCGGCTGGACCTCGCGGGTGGACGACGTCAACCAGTTGCTGGACGCCCTGGTGGCCCCGGCGGCGAACGCGACGCGCGTCCTGGACGCGGTGGCCGGCGGTGACCTGACCCAGCGGGTCGATCTGCACGACGGCACCCGGCAGTTACGCGGCGATCTGCGCCGTCTGGGCCGGACCGTGAACAAGATGGTGGACCAACTCTCCCTGTTCACCGGCGAGGTGACCCGGGTGGCGCGGGAGGTCGGCACCGAGGGCCGGCTCGGCGGGCGCGCCAAGGTGCAGGGGCTGTCGGGCAGTTGGCGGGACGTGACCGAGGCGGTCAACACGATGGCCTCGCGGCTCACGGCGCAGGTGCGGGACATCGCCCTGGTGACGACGGCCGTGGCGCGCGGCGACCTCACGCGCACGGTGACCGTCGAGGCGACCGGCGAACTGCTCGAACTGAAGCTGACCGTGAACACGATGGTCGACCAGCTCTCGGCCTTCGCGGACGAGGTCACCCGGGTGGCCCGCGAGGTCGGCACCGAGGGCCAGTTGGGCGGCCGGGCGCAGGTCCGGGGCGTCTCCGGCGTCTGGAAGGACCTCACCGACAACGTCAACTTCATGGCGTCGAACCTCACTTCGCAGGTCCGCAACATCGCCCAGGTGACGACCGCCGTCGCCAACGGCGACCTGAGCCAGAAGATCACGGTGGACGCGCAGGGCGAGATCCTGGAGCTGAAGTCGACGATCAACACGATGGTGGACCAGCTGTCCGCCTTCGCCGACGAGGTCACCCGGGTGGCCCGCGAGGTCGGCACCGAGGGCAACCTCGGCGGGCGGGCCCAGGTCCGGGGCGTCAGCGGCGTGTGGAAGGACCTGACGGACAACGTCAACTTCATGGCCGACAACCTGACGTCGCAGGTCCGCAACATCGCGCTCGTGTCCACCGCCGTCGCCCAGGGCGACCTCGGCAAGAAGATCACGGTGGAGGCGAAGGGCGAGATCCTGGAGCTGAAGTCGACGATCAACACGATGGTGGACCAGCTGTCCGCCTTCGCCGACGAGGTCACCCGGGTGGCCCGCGAGGTCGGCACCGAGGGCAACCTCGGCGGGCAGGCGCAGGTCCGGGGCGTCTCCGGCGTCTGGAAGGACCTCACCGACAACGTCAACTTCATGGCGCTGAACCTGACGTCACAGGTGCGGAACATCGCCCAGGTGACGACGGCGGTGGCGAACGGCGACCTCTCGAAGAAGATCACCGTCGACGCCCGCGGGGAGATCCTGGAGCTGAAGGACACCGTCAACACGATGGTGGAGCAGCTGCGTGCCTTCGCCGACGAGGTGACCCGCGTGGCCCGCGAGGTCGGCACCGACGGCCGGCTCGGCGGACGGGCCCAGGTGCTGGGCGTCTCGGGGGTGTGGCGGGACCTGACGGACAACGTCAACTACATGGCGGACAACCTCACTTCGCAGGTCCGCAACATCGCGCAGGTGGCCACCGCCGTCGCCCAGGGCGACCTGTCGCGGAAGATCGACGTGGACGCGCGCGGCGAGATCCTGGAGCTGAAGACCACCATCAACACGATGGTCGACACGCTGTCCTCCTTCGCCTCCGAGGTCACCCGCGTGGCCCGCGAGGTGGGCTCCGAGGGCCAACTGGGCGGCCAGGCACGGGTGGAGGGCGTGTACGGCACCTGGAAGCGCCTGACGACGAACGTGAACGAGCTGGCCTCGAACCTGACCACCCAGGTCCGCGCCATCGCCGAGGTGGCCTCCGCGGTGGCCCAGGGCGACATGTCCCGCTCCATCACCGTGGAGACGCGGGGCGAGGTCGCCGAGCTGAAGGACAACATCAACCTGATGGTGGCCAACCTGCGCGAGACGACCCGCGCCAAGGACTGGCTGGAGTCCAACCTGGCCCGCCTGGCCGCGCTGATGCAGGGCCACCGGGACCTGATGGAGGTCGCCGACCTGATCCTGCGGGAGCTGACCCCGCTGGTGAACGCGCAGTACGGCGCCTTCTACCTGGCCGACCCGGAGGAGGACCCGGCCGTCCGCAGCACGGTCCCCGCCAAGGGCCTCGCCTTCATCGCCGGCTACGGCTCGGCGGAGGGCGCCACCGTCGAGACGGGCGGCCTGCCCGTGCACGGCCTCGTCCACCAGGCGGCCCGGGAGAAGAAGCGGATCCTGGTGGAGGGGGCCCCACCCGACTACATCAAGATCAACAGCGGTCTCGGCGAGGCCTCCCCGACCACCATCGTCATCATCCCGATCCTCTTCGAGGACAAGCTCCTCGGCGTCATCGAGCTGGCGTCCTTCTCCCGCTTCTCCGATGTGCACCTGGCCTTCTTCGACCAGTTCGTCAACACCATCGGTGTCGCGATCAACACGATCATCGCCAACTCCCGTACGGAGTCCCTGCTCGGCGAGTCCCAGCGCCTGGCGATGCAGCTCCAGGAACGCTCGGACGAACTCCAGAAGCAGCAGGCGGAGCTGCAGCACTCGAACGCCGAACTGGAGGAGAAGGCCGCCCTGTTGGCCACCAGCTCCCAGTACAAGTCGGAGTTCCTGGCCAACATGTCGCACGAGCTGCGCACACCCCTGAACTCCCTGCTGATCCTGGCCCGTCTCCTCTCGGACAACCCGGACGGCCATCTCTCCGACCAGGAAGTGCAGTTCGCGACGACGATCCATCGCTCGGGCTCCGACCTCCTCCAGCTGATCAACGACATCCTGGACCTGTCGAAGATCGAGGCGGGCCGGATGGACGTACGCCCGAAACGCCTGCCGCTCATCAAACTGCTCGACTACGTCCACGCGACCTTCCGCCCGCTCACCCTGGACCGAGGGCTCGCCTTCGAGGTGACGGTCGGGGAGGACGTACCGCGCGAGATGTACTCGGACGAGCAACGCCTCCAGCAGATCCTGCGCAACCTGCTCTCCAACGCGATCAAGTTCACCGCGAGCGGCCGGGTGGAGCTGCGCGTGAACCGCGTGCAGGACCCCGAGCACCGATGGGGGTCCCCCCGCTCGAGCGAAGCCGAGAGTGGGGGAGTCCAGGGCAGCGACGAGGTGATCGCGTTCGCGGTGTCCGACACCGGCATCGGCATCGCCCCCGAGAAACTCCCGGTGATCTTCGAGGCGTTCCAGCAGGCCGACGGCACGACGAACCGCAAGTACGGCGGCACGGGACTGGGCCTGTCCATCAGCCGCGAGATCGCGGGCCTGCTGGGCGGCCGTATCGTCGCGGAGAGCGAACCGGGCAGGGGCTCCACCTTCACCCTCTACGTCCCGGTCGTCAGCCCCGGCCACGCGGCCGCCGCCGCGGAACCGCAGCCTACGTCGGCGCCGCCCGCCGAACCCCTCACCGCCGGACACGACAACGACGACACATGGCCGGCCCCGACCAAGCTGGAGGCGTGGCGGGCGGGCCGCGCCGGTCAGGTCCTGCCCGGACGCCGGGTGCTGATCGTCGACGACGACATCCGCAACGTCTTCGCGCTCACCCATGTGCTGGGCCGCGTCGGCATGCCCGTCCTCTACGCCGAGAACGGCCGCGAGGGCATCGAGACGCTGGAGCGCAACCCGGACGTCGAACTCGTCCTGATGGACATCATGATGCCGGAGATGGACGGCTACGAGACGATCGCCGTGATCCGCCACACCCCCCGCTGGGCGGGCCTGCCCATCGTCGCCCTCACCGCCAAGGCGATGCCCGGCGACCGCGAGAAGTCCATCGCCCGCGGCGCCAACGACTACGTGCCCAAGCCGGTGGACGTCGACCGGCTGCTGACGGTCGTCTGCGCGCTCCTCGACCCCGAGGGCGCGGAGGGCGAGGAACCCGCCGACCGAATACCGACCGAGCAGGACGGTCACCATGAGGGCTGACGCCATGTCCGACCAGCGTGCCGCGATCCTCCTGGTCGACGACATGGAGGACAACCTGATCGCCCTGGAGGCCGTCCTCGCCTCCCTCAACCAGCCGCTCGTACGGGCACGTTCGGGCGAGGAGGCCCTGAAGGTCCTCCTGCGCCGCCGCATCGCCCTCGTCCTCCTCGACGTCCGCATGCCGGGCATGGACGGCTTCGAGACAGCCGCCAACATCAAACGCCTCGACCAGACGAAGCACGTCCCGATCATCTTCCTGACCGGCGCGGAGGACGACTCCGGCTACGCGTTCCGCGGCTATGCGACGGGCGCGGCGGACTACCTCACCAAGCCCTTCGACCCGTGGGTGCTGAGGGCGAAGGTGAGGGTGTTCCTGGAGTTGGACGAGCTGCGCACCGAGGTGAGGCAACTCCGTCAACTGATAAGCAAAGGGGAAGTGAAGTAACGAGAGGGGCGCGGGGCTGCGTCGATATGCGGCTCCGCCGCGATGGGGAGCGACCAGCCACAAGAAACCCGCAGCCGCCGCGAGTCCCCCGCCGCCCCCTACTTCTCGCGAGTCCCTTCGTACATCTCATCCAGCAAGTGCTGGTACTCCCGCTCCACAACCGGCCGCTTCAACTTCAGACTCGGCGTGATCTCCCCGTGCTCCACATCCAGATCCCGGGGAAGCAACCGGAACTTCTTGATCGTCTGCCACCGCTGGAGCCCGGAGTTGAGCTGCTCGACGTACCCCTCGATGAGGGAGACGGTCGCCGGAGCGGCGACCACCTCCGCGTACGACTTGCCACCCAGGCCGTTCTCCTCGGCCCACCCCAGGATGGACGCCTCGTCGAGGGCGATGAGCGCGGTGCAGAAGTTCCGGTCGGCGCCGTGGACGAGGATGTTGGAGACGTAGGGGCACACGGACTTGAACTGGCCCTCGACCTCGGTGGGCGCGATGTACTTGCCGCCGGAGGTCTTGAAGAGGTCCTTCTTGCGGTCGGTGATGCGCAGGTAGCCGTCGGGGGACAGTTCGCCGATGTCGCCGGTGTGGAACCAGCCGTCCGGCTCCAGCACCTCGGCGGTCTTCTCGGGCAGCTTGTGGTAGCCCTCCATGATGCCGGGGCCGCGCAGCAGGATCTCGCCGTCCTCGGCGATGCGCACCTCGGTGCCGGGCAGCGGCTTGCCGACCGTGCCGGTGCGGTAGGCCTCGCCGGGGTTGACGAAGGAGGCCGCGGAGGACTCCGTGAGGCCGTAGCCCTCCAGGATGTGGATGCCGGCGCCGGAGAAGAAGAAGCCGATCTCGGGGGCGAGCGCCACGGACCCGGAGACGCACGCCCGCAGGTTGCCGCCGAACGCCTCACGGATCTTCGCGTACACGAGCGCGTCGGCGACCTTGTGCTTGGCGCCGAGCCCGAACGGCACGGAGGCCGTCCCGGTGCGCCGGAAGTTGTCCTGCGCGACCTTGGCGTACTCGCGGGCGACCTCCGCGGCCCACTGGAAGATCTTGTACTTGGCGCCGCCGCCCGCCCGGGCCTTGTTCGCGATGCCGTTGTAGACCTTCTCGAAGATGCGCGGCACGGCCGCCATGTACGTCGGCTGGACGACCGGCAGGTTCTCGATGATCTTGTCGACGCGGCCGTCGACGGCGGTGACGTGGCCGACCTCGATCTGCCCGGAGGTCAGCACCTTGCCGAAGACGTGCGCGAGCGGCAGCCACAGGTACTGCACGTCCTCGCCGCTGATCAGCCCGGTCGCGGCGATCGCCTTCGCCATGTACGACCAGTTGTCGTGCGGGAGGCGCACACCCTTGGGACGGCCGGTGGTGCCGGAGGTGTAGATGAGCGTGGCGAGCTGGTCCTTGGTGATCGCGCCGACCCGCTTCTTGATCAGCTCGGGATCCTGCTCCAGACGGGCGGCACCGCGCTTCTCCAGCTCGTCGAGGGTGAGGATCCAGTCGGCGGTCTCCACACCGGCCGGGTCGATGACGACGACGTGGGTGAGGTCGGGCAGCTCGGCGCGCTTCTCCACCGCCTTGGCGAGCTGGGCCGCGTCCTCCGCGATCAGCACCCGGCTCTCGGAGTCGGAGAGGATGTACGCCGACTCGTCGGCGTTGGTCTGCGGGTAGACCGTCGTCGTCGCCGCGCCGGCGCACATGATGCCGAGGTCGGCGAGGATCCACTCGATCCGGGTGGCGGAGGCGAGCGCCACGCGCTGCTCGGGCTGCACGCCCAGTTCGATCAGACCGGCCGCGATGGCGTAGACCCGGTCGGCGGTCTGCGCCCAGCTCAGCGACTTCCAGTCGTCCGGACCCTGACCGGACGCGGCCGGCACGGGGTAGCGGTACGCCTCCCCGTCCGGCGTGGCCGACACGCGCTCCAGGAAGAGGCCCGCGACGGACGGCGGGCGGTTCTCGATCAGTGTCTGTGTGTCGCTCACGACATCCTCCGGGGCCCGCGACGATGCGGCTGGCTCAGTGCGGCTGTTGTTTAACTCGCGAGTAACTATCGAGCAGGGATCAGAGTAAAGGGCGACCGCCCGGCGCGTAAGGGGTCACGTACTGTCACTTTCTACAGACCACAGGCAGCGGGCCCGCCGCGCAACAGCGCGACGGGCCCGTGAACCGGCGCGAACGCGCTTACTTCTTGCCCTTGGCCGAGCTTCCGCTGTCGTCGCTGCTCAGCACGGCGATGAAGGCCTCCTGCGGAACCTCCACGGAGCCCACCATCTTCATCCGCTTCTTGCCTTCCTTCTGCTTCTCCAGCAGCTTGCGCTTACGGGAGATGTCGCCGCCGTAGCACTTGGCGAGGACGTCCTTGCGGATGGCGCGGATGGTCTCACGGGCGATCACCCGGGAGCCGATGGCGGCCTGGATCGGCACCTCGAAGGCCTGTCGCGGGATGAGCTCGCGCAGCTTGGCGACGAGCCGCACACCATAGGCGTAGGCGGCGTCCTTGTGGGTGATCGCCGAGAAGGCGTCCACCTTGTCGCCGTGCAGCAGGATGTCGACCTTGACCAGGCTGGAGGTCTGCTCGCCGGTGGGCTCGTAGTCCAGGGACGCATAACCACGCGTCTTCGACTTCAGCTGGTCGAAGAAGTCGAAGACGATCTCGGCGAGCGGGAGGGTGTAGCGGATCTCGACCCGGTCCTCGGAGAGGTAGTCCATGCCGAGCAGGGTGCCGCGCCGGGTCTGGCACAGCTCCATGATCGATCCGATGAACTCGGTCGGCGCCAGGATGGTGGCGCGCACGACCGGCTCGTACACCTCACTGATCTTCCCCTCAGGGAACTCGCTCGGGTTGGTGACGATGTGCTCGCTGCGGTCCTCCATGACCACGCGGTACACCACGTTGGGCGCGGTGGCGATCAGGTCGAGGCCGAACTCGCGCTCCAGCCGCTCGCGGATCACGTCGAGGTGGAGCAGGCCGAGGAAGCCGACGCGGAAGCCGAAGCCGAGGGCGGCGGAGGTCTCCGGCTCGTAGACGAGCGCGGCGTCGTTGAGCTGCAGCTTGTCCAGGGCCTCGCGCAGCTCCGGGTAGTCGGAGCCGTCCAGCGGATACAGACCGGAGAAGACCATCGGCTTCGGGTCCTTGTACCCGCCGAGCGCCTCGGTGGCGCCCTTCGCCTGGCTGGTGACGGTGTCACCGACCTTGGACTGACGGACGTCCTTCACCCCGGTGATGAGGTACCCCACCTCACCGACACCGAGGCCGTCGGCCGACAGCATCTCGGGCGAGTTGGTGCCGATCTCCAGCAGTTCGTGGGTGGCGCCCGTGGACATCATCTTGATGCGCTCACGCTTGTTGAGCTGCCCGTCGATGACACGGACGTACGTGACCACGCCCCGGTAGGAGTCGTACACGGAGTCGAAGATCATCGCGCGCGCGGGCGCGTCCTTGACGCCGACCGGTGCCGGGATCTCCCGTACGACCTTGTCCAGCAGCGCGTCGACGCCGACACCGGTCTTGGCGGAGACCCGCAGCACGTCGTCCGGCTCGCACCCGACGAGGTTCGCCAGCTCCTCGGCGAACTTCTCCGGCTGCGCGGCCGGCAGGTCGATCTTGTTGAGTACGGGGATGATCGTGAGGTCGTTCTCCATCGCCAGGTAGAGGTTGGCGAGGGTCTGGGCCTCGATGCCCTGGGCGGCGTCGACGAGGAGGATGGTCCCCTCGCAGGCGGCGAGCGACCGCGAGACCTCGTAGGTGAAGTCGACGTGCCCCGGGGTGTCGATCATGTTGAGGATGTGCGTGTTCCCCGGGTCCTGGGTGGGAGCCCACGGCAGACGCACCGCCTGGGACTTGATCGTGATACCACGCTCACGCTCGATGTCCATGCGGTCGAGGTACTGAGCACGCATCTGCCGCTGCTCGACCACACCGGTCAGCTGGAGCATCCGGTCGGCGAGCGTGGACTTGCCGTGGTCGATGTGCGCGATGATGCAGAAATTGCGGATCAGAGCCGGGTCGGTACGGCTCGGCTCGGGCACATTGTTAGGGGTCGCGGGCACGCAGGGTCCTGTCTCTTGAGGCGCCTTATGCCTCGGGTCGGATCGATACGTAGGTTCCATGGTCCCACGGGCGGCGACCGGGGACCGGTTTGGGCCACTGACCGGGCCACTGGTAGCCTGGGTGGCTGTGCCTCATGCCCTCTCAGCGCGAGGCACTTCTTCAAGAAATCACCGGTACGGGTCCCGTGCGGCCTCGTACCAGAACCTGCAAAGGCTCTTTCGTGGCGAACATCAAGTCCCAGATCAAGCGGATCAAGACCAACGAGAAGGCTCGGCTGCGCAACAAGGCCGTCAAGTCCTCCCTGAAGACCGCGATCCGCAAGGCCCGTGAGGCCGCCGCCGCGGGTGACCTCGAGAAGGCCACCGAGCTGCAGCGCGCTGCCGCGCGTCAGCTCGACAAGGCCGTCTCCAAGGGTGTCATCCACAAGAACCAGGCCGCCAACAAGAAGTCGGCGCTTGCTTCCAAGGTCGCATCCCTCAAGGGCTGAACCTCTTCTTGATCTGACCGGATCCCCCGGGATCCGACGCGCCGGAAGGACCCAGGGCGGGCCCTCTCTCATCCGCTCCCGACCGGCCCCACGAGCTCATACGCGGCCTGCGTTCGCCACGCGGGTATGAGCTCACCCGCTTGAACCGAAGGCCTCGGTGCCCAGCCCTTCCCCAGGGCGGTCACCGGGGCCTTCGGCGTGCCTGAGCGGCCCACCGCTGATCAGGACCAGAAGTCGTTGCTCTTGTCGATGTCCTCGAGGCACTCGTCGAGGTCGCTGATCTTGTCTCCGACGATCCGGAAGACGATGCCTCCGTTCTCGTCGATGTGCTTGCTGCCCCGGTCGGCGGTGAAACGGTGCACGGAGACGGCGTGCCCTCGGCCGTCGACGAACACGTTGCGCAGCTCGACCCGGAACGACCCGTCGGTCTCCGAGGAGAGCCGGGTGTAGTAGTCGTTGATGATCGAGTCGATCCCCTTGAAGTCCCCCGACAGGGGGTGGGAGCCCGGTACATGGTGTGTACAGTCCCGGTCATCAGCCTGAGGTGGCGGATCTGAGGTGGCGGCCGTGGTGGGCGCCTTCGGTGCTGACTACCGTCCCCTGGACCGAGCCGCCCGCGCGATGGCCACCACGGCCTTCTCCAGGGCGTACTCGGGATCGTCCCCGCCGCCCTTCACACCCGCGTCGGCCTCGGCCACGGCCCGCAGGGCGACGGCCACCCCGTCCGGTGTCCAGCCCCGCATCTGCTGGCGCACCCGGTCGATCTTCCACGGCGGCATGCCCAGCTCCCGCGCGAGATCGGCCGGCCGGCCCCCGCGCGCGGAGGACAGCTTGCCGATCGCCCGTACGCCCTGGGCGAGGGCACTGGTGATCATCACGGGCGCGACGCCGGTGGCCAGCGACCAGCGCAGCGCCTCCAGCGCCTCGGCGGCCCGCCCCTCCACGGCCCGGTCGGCCACGGTGAAGCTCGACGCCTCGGCCCGCCCCGTGTAGTACCGCCCCACGACGGCCTCGTCGATGGTCCCCTCGACATCGGCGACCAGCTGGGACACGGCGGACGCCAGCTCCCGCAGATCACTGCCGATGGCATCGACGAGCGCCTGACAGGCCTCGGGCGTGGCGGACCGCCCGGTCGCCCGGAACTCCTGTCTCACGAAGGCCAGCCGGTCCGCCGGCTTGGTCATCTTCGGACAGGCCACCTCCCGCGCCCCGGCCTTGCGCGCGGCATCCAGCAGCCCCTTGCCCTTGGCCCCGCCCGCGTGCAGCAGCACCAGCGTGATCTCCTCGGCCGGCGCCGAGAGATATCCCTTCACGTCCTTGATCGTGTCGGCCGACAGATCCTGCGCATTGCGTACGACCACGACCTTGCGCTCCGCGAAGAGCGAGGGGCTGGTCAACTCGGCCAGCGTGCCGGGCTGGAGCTGCTCCGGGGTCAGGTCACGTACGTCCGTGTCGGCGTCGGCGGCCCTCGCGGCAGCCACCACCTCCTGCACGGCACGGTCGAGCAGAAGGTCCTCCTGCCCCACGGCAAGCGTCACCGCAGCAAGAGGGTCGTCATTTGCAGTCTTCCTGGCCATCGCCCCAAGCATGGCACGGCCCACTGACAACACGACCGACGTCCCGCCGTCTACTCGGCGCACCGCCATCCCCAGCTGCGAGCAATCGTGCCGCCGGGACCGCACGACCCCACCCACCTCCCTCAGCACACCGCCATCCCCAGCTGCGAGCAAGCACACCGCCAGGCCACACCACCCACCCCACCTCGCTCGGCACACCGCCGTCCGCAGCTGCGGGCAGTCGTGCCGCTGGGGCGGCACGGGTGGGCGCAGCGGCACCCCGCAAGCGCCGGGCTGCGCAACCCACCCCAGCACCAGCGCAGGACCACTCCCCACCGAGGCGACCTTCACGCACCACACAGAGCCGCCCTACGGCTCCTCCCACCACCCCTCCCACTCCCCTGCAAACGCATCCAACTCCCCGGGATCAAGCCGCCCCTCCTCGTCCCGCAACACCACCAGCCACTGCGCATCCTCCGCATCGTCCTCCCCGGCCAACGCGTCCCGGACGACCTGCGGCTCCTCCCGCACCCCGAACCGCTCCCCGAGGGCCTCGACCACCTCCTCGGCAGCGTCGCGGTCGGGCAGCACCAGCACATGTCTCACATCGCTCACGCGGCCATTTTCCGGCACCCTCCGCCACCCGTCCCCGGCCGGGCGTACGGAGCGGCCCCTACGCCGTCCCGGCCCCCCGCACCACCGGCACCCTCTCCAACTCGATCCCGAACCGCTCCCGATACACCGCCAACACCTCCTCGTCCCCCGCCAACTCCCGTTCCTCTCTCCCCCCGTCGGCACCCGTCACCTTCAACCGGCGCCCGCTGAGCGTGATCCGCCCTCCGTCCTCCGTGACCCGCGAACAGACCAGGGACTTCGTGAAGTGGGACTCCGGCGAGGTCTGGTGCCACCACGCCCCGGCCAGGAAGTCGCCCAGCGCCCGGGGCCGCACCTCCAGCCGGTACTCGCGGACACCGTTCCGCATGACGTCCAGGTCGGCGGCCCCCGCCGCCCCCGCCCCCGGTTCCGTCCCGGTGATCCGCCCCGCCCCGCCCTTCACCCCGGCCGCGTCCGGCCCGGCCTCGACGATCCGGAACAGACCCCCGGGATCCCTCTGTTCACCCCGGTACTCCCACTGGAGCGGGTAGTGGCTGTGCGCCCCGAACCCGACGTCGGCCAGCCACTCCCCCGCGTCCACCGTCCGCACCAGCAGCGCGAGATGGTCGTACGGGATCCCGAGCCGCCCCTTCTCTCCGTACACCCGCCCCGCGAGCAGCGTCACATCGAACCCCAGTGTCCGCAGCAGCGCCCCGAACGCCCCGTTCAGCTCGTAACAGAACCCTCCCCTCCGAGCCTCGACCACCTTCTCGACCAGCCGCTGCTCCTCCAGCACGATCTCCTCGCCGAGGTGGATCGACAGATTCTCGAAGGGGACGGTCTGCAGGTGCCGCAGATGCAGCTCCCGCAGGACGTCGACGGTGGGCCACGCCGGATACGCGACCCCGAGCCGGTGCAGATAGGCATCCAGCAGACGGGCATCGAGCGGCGAGGGGTCGACTTGTGAGGAGTCCATGCCTTCAGTCTCCCGCCACCCGCAGCTCCGTGCCCGTACCGGCGACCGCCAATGCCCCGTCCAGGTCGGTCCGCATCACCACCGCGCCCATGGCGCGCAACGCCGCGACCGTACTGGGCGCCGGATGCCCGTACGGGTTGTCCTCGCTGCACGAGATCAGCGCCAGCCGCGGCGCCACCGCACGTATGAGGTCCGGGTCCTGGTAGGCCGACCCATGGTGAGCCACCTTCAGCACGTCCACCCCGCCGAGCAGCGCGGCCGCCGGCGACCGCGACAGCGCCTGCTGCGCCGGGGGTTCGAGGTCCCCGAGCAGCAGCATCCGCAGCCCGCCCGACCGCACCAGCAGCGTCACGCTCGCGTCGTTCGGCCCCTCCGGCGCAGGTACCGGACGGGCCGGCGGCCACAGCACCTCCCACTCGAGCCCACCGACCCGCCGCCGTTCCCCCGCCACGGCCCGCACGACGGGAACCCGCCGGGCCTCCGCCTCCCTCCGTACGAACTCCACCTGGTCCACCGGTTCCTCGAACCCCGTCGTCTCGATCGCGCCCACCGCCCGTCCCCGCAGCACCCCCGGCAGTCCCGCCACGTGGTCGGCGTGGAAGTGGGTCAGCACGACGAGCGGGATCCTCGTGATGCCGAGCGTGCGCAGACACCGGTCGACCAGTGCCGGATCCGGTCCGGCGTCCACCACCACGCCGGTGCCCTCACCCGCCGCGAGCACCGTCGCGTCGCCCTGCCCCACGTCGCACATCGCGAGCCGCCAGCCCGGCGGCGGCCAGCCCGTGACGACCCGGGTCAGCGGCGGCGGCTGCACCACGACGAGCAGCAGCATCGCCCCGCAGGCCGCGCACAGCCACGGATGCCTCAGCACCCGCCGCCCGAGCAGCACCACCCCGGCCGTGGCGAGGGCGAGCAGCAGCGCCCCGCCCCAACTGCCCGGCCAGTCCACCCCCGCACCGGGCAGCGCCGCCCCGGTCCGCGCGACACCCGCGATCCACCCGGCGGGCCAACTCGCGCACCACGCCAGCGCCTCAGCCACCGGCATCGCCACCGGTGCCGTCGCCAGCGCCGCGAAACCCAGCACCGTGGCCGGCGCCACCGCGAACTCCACGAGAAGGTTGCACGGCACCGCCACCAGACTCACCCGCGCCGACAGCACCGCCACGACCGGCGCACACAGGGCCTGCGCGGCCCCCGCGGCCGCCAGCGCCTCCGCGAGTCGCGGCGGCACCCGGCGCCGCCGCAGCGCGGCACTCCAGCGCGGCGCCAGCGTCAACAGCGCCCCCGTGGCCAGCACGGACAACAGGAACCCGTAACTCCGGGCCAGCCACGGGTCGTACAGCACCAGCAGCAGGACCGCCGTCGCGAGCGCCGGAATCAGGGATCTGCGGCGGCCGGTCGCGAGGGCGAGCAGCACGACGGCCCCGCAGGCCGCGGCCCGCAGCACACTCGGATCGGGCCGGCACACCACGACGAACCCGAGCGTGAGCACTCCGCCGAGCAGCGCGGTCCCCCGGAGGGGGATCCCCAGGCGAGGCGCCAGGCCCCGACGCTCGACCTGCTGGGCCAGAGCCGGCGGTCCCAGCAGCAGGGCGAGCATGATCGTGAGGTTGCTGCCGGACACGGCCAGCGTGTGGGCGAGGTCCGTCTCCTTGAAGGCCTCGTCCAGCTCGGGCGTGATCCGTGAGGTGTCCCCGACGACCAGTCCCGGCAGCAGCGCCCGCGCGTCCGCGGGCAGCCCGTCGGTGGCCGCCCGCAGCCCCGCCCGCAACCGTCCCGCGAACCGCTGGGCCGCCGACGGCTCCCGCACGACCGCCGGCCCCGCCGGGTCCCGCACCCGCAGCACGGCCGCGATCCGGTCCCCACCCGTCAGCGCGGGGGCGAGCCGCCCGGTCACCCGCACCCGGGTGGACGGCAGCAGCCCGAGCCATGAAGCCTCCGCCGGGCGGCGAGCCGATCCCGGCTGTCCCCCACCCGAGCCCTCCCCGAAGGCCACGACCGCCAGCACCGGCGTCCGTGTCGCCACCGCCGTCCCGGTCGGCGTCTCCACACCGTGCACCTCCGCGTCGATCAGCACGGCGTCCGGGGTCATGCGGTCCCCTCGCACCCGAGGCCGGGCAAGCCGCGGATCGGAGGTGATCTCCACCTCGGCGGTGACGGTGGCGTACTGCCGCGCCAGCTCCGGCACCGGCCCTCGGCGCAGATCGGCCCCGTGCAGCCCGGCCGACGCGGCGGCCCCGGCGACACAGAGCAGCACCGCGGCCACGGTCGCCCACGGCCGGCCGCCCCGGGCGCCTGAAGCCTCCGCACCCCGCCCTCCCGAAGGCCGCTCACCCCGCCTTCCCGAAGGCTCCTGCCCCCGCGCTCCCGACTCCCGTTCACCCCGTCCACCACGCCACCGCAGGCCCAGCAGGACCCCAGCGGCCGGCGCACAGACGAGCACGATGCCACCCACCACCCACGGCGACGCGTCCAGCGCCAGCGCCGCCGTCGCCCAGGCCGCGAGCGCGGGTGGCACGAGCCGCAGGTCCACCGGTCCTTCCTGGCGCGGGTGCGCGTCCCCCAGCCGCCGGCCGGAGGCGATGTGCACGGCTTGCCGGGAGCGAGGGCCGGAGCCACCCGCACCGCCTCCGCCCGCACCGCCTCCGCCCGCGCCTCCACCGCCGGACCCCGAGTACGCCGGCGAGGCGCCGTCGTCGCCCCTCATGGCCGCACCAGATTCCGCAGATCGGCAAAGCGCCTCTCGCCGATGCCGTTCACCTCACGCAGCTCGTCCACCGAGCGGAAACCACCGTGCTGCGTCCGGTAGTCGACGATGTGCTGCGCCAGCACGGGCCCCACGCCCGGAAGCGTGTCGAGTTGCTCCACGGTGGCCGTGTTGAGGGAGACAGGAGCCGCCGGCGCGCCTCCCACCGCGCCGCTGGCAGGAGGCGCCCCCGCGGCCCCGCCGACCACGGGCCCGCCGACGACGACCTGCTCCCCATCCACGAGAAACCGAGCACGATTGAGGCCGTCGGTGTTCGTACCCGGCTTCACCCCACCGGCCGCGCTCAGCGCGTCGACCACACGGGAACCGGCGGGAAGCCGGTGGATCCCGGGTTTCCGGACCTTGCCGCTGACGTCCACCACGATCTCGGCAGCCGGCGTGGCCGCGGTTCCCGTCGCTCCGGCCGGAGTGGCGGGCCCGGCCGGTCCGCCCCGCTCGTCCAGCTCGTACGGAGCCGCCGCCCGCACCACCTCCGGCGCCTGTACGGACTGGGTCCGCCCGGCCCAGAAGTGCTGCACGGCGAAGGCCGCGACGGCGACCACGACGACGGCGAGCGCGAGCACACTCCTGCGCTCCAGCCCACAGCGCGCCTGCATCCAGACCGGCATCCGCTCCCGCAGTGCGAGCCCGGCCCGCTCCCACCGGTCCCCCGCGCCACGAGCGGCCCTCGCACCGGCCTCGTCCACCCCGGCGGCGGACGGCCCGCCGACCCCGGCAGACGACTCACCGCCCCCGTCGGCAGGCGGCCCACCGACCCCGGAAGACGGCCCACCGACCCTGGCGCCCGGCTCATCCACCTCAACGGCCGCGGCCTCGTCCTCGCGACCGACACCGCCGCCTCCCGGCGGTGGTCCCATCCCCAACTCCTCCCGCTCCCCACCCTGTTCGCCGAACAGCACCTCTGCCCGTCGGCGCAGTTCCTCCGCCGAGGCATGACGGTTCCTCACCCGGCCACGGGCAGGAGGCCGTCGGTGTCGGATCCGTCCGTCGGAGCCAGGTCCTCGCCCGGGTCCACTGGTCGCGGTCGTCGTACGTGAGCGTGATCGAAGTGCCATGCCACGAGGATCGGCCACCTCGCAGCACCGCGATGATCTTGCTCGATTTCCGTGGACGGCAGCCCGGTTGTGGACAACTCCGCCACCCACACGAGTGACTCAGAGGCTTACCGCCCTCGGACGCTCACCGCGCCTCGCACGCTCACCGCGCCGAAACGACAGCCCCCAACAACCCGGGCCCGGTATGCGCCCCGATCACCGCGCCGACCTCGCTCACATGCAGCTCGCCAAGACCCAGCACCCGAGCCCGCAGCCGCTCCGCCAGAGCCGATGCCCGGTCGGGGGCGGCAAGATGATGGACGGCGATGTCGACCGGCGCACTGCCGGCCCGGTCGGCGACCAGCTCCTCCAGACGGGCGATCGCCTTCGACGCCGTCCGCACCTTCTCCAGGGGCTCGATGCGCCCCCCGTCGAGCTGGAGCAGCGGTTTCACCGCGAGCGCCGAGCCCAACAGGGCCTGCGCGGCACCGATCCGGCCGCCGCGGCGCAGATAGTCGAGGGTGTCGACGTAGAAGTAGGCCGAGGTGCCGGAGGCCCGCTTCTCCGCGGCCGTGACCGCCTCGTCCACCGTGCCGCCCGTCTCCGCGGCCTCCGCCGCCGCCAGCGCGCAGAAACCGAGCGCCATCGCGACCATGCCGGTGTCCACCACCCGCACCGGCACCGGTGCTTCACGCGCCGCGACGACCGCCGCGTCGTACGTGCCCGACAACTCGGCGGAGAGATGGAGGGAGACGATGCCGGTGGCGCCGGACTCGGCGACCTTGCGATAGGTCTCCGCGAACAGCTGGGGGCTGGGGCGCGAGGTGGTGACGGAGCGTCGCTTCTGCAGTGCCTGCGCGAGGGAGCGGGTCGAGATCTCGGTGCCCTCGTCGAGTGCCTGGTCGCCGAGGACGACGGTCAGGGGCACCGCGGTGATGCCGTGGCGCTCCATCGTCCGCTGCGGCAGGTAGGCCGTTGAATCCGTGACGATCGCGACATGGCGGGACATGAGCTGGAGGTTACCTGGCGTAGTGCCCGGGCGGCAGACCGGCCCCTCCCGGGCGGCCCGCCCCGACCCGCATCGCTGAGGACGTCAGGTGGTGCTCTCGGGCCGGGGCTTCTTCTGCCAGGGGTAGGTGGGCCGCGGCCCTGACGGGGTGATGGCGGGCCGTGTCGGCTGTTCCGCGGCGCGCGAGCCGGGCCTCTCCGGCCAGGTCTGCTGTCCGGCCGCGCTGTCGGCGGCGGGTGCCTCGGGCCACGGCGGCGGGGTCTGTGCGGGGTCCGAGGTGGTCCAGTGGCGCAGGGCGCCCGCCTCGACGTCGATCTGGGCGCTGAGGGTGTCCAAGTCGTCGTCCGCGAAGCGGCGGGCCCGGTCCCGGGCCGCCCAGCGCAGCGAGTCCGCCGACGCCGTGATGCGCTCGGTGCGCTCCCGGAGCGACGGCAGCCGCTCGGCGAGCGCGGCCCGGTCGGGCTCGGACTCCAGACGCTTGAGCTCCCCGTCCAGCTCGTGTCCGTGTGCGCTGAGGCGCTGGAAGAGGCTGAGGGACTCCTTGAGGGACTCGTCCTCGGCCACGCCCGCGTGCAGCGCGTCCTGGGTGGCCCGCATCGAGGTGCGCAGCTTGAGGCGGAGCTGGGCGAGCTCGCCGGCCGGTCCGAGCTGGGCGAAGGACTTGGCCCGCAGCGTGTGGTCCTCGACCGTACGGCGGGCGGTGCTCAGGGTGCGGTCCACGCCCCGCTTGGCGGCGCCGACGGCCTTCACCGTGGCGTAGGCACCGAGCGCCAGGAAGAGCACGAAGAGCAGAGCGAATACTGCGATCACTGCTTCCACGAACTTCTCCTCCGAAGGCGGTCCCGGCACACCACGCGCCGCTCTTCAACGGTAAACGCATCGGGCAGGTCCGGGGTTCCAGAAAAACCCCGAACCTGCCCGTAGGGGACCTCCCGGAGCCGTGCTCACGGCCTCATGTGCCGCCCCGCGCCAGCCCCGCGGCGTCACGCCGGAACGATGTTCACCAGCTTCGGCGCCCGCACGATCACCTTGCGAATCCCCGCTCCGCCCAGGGCATTGACGACGTTCTCGTCAGCCAGCGCCACCTTCTCCAGCTCGTCGTCGGAGATGGCCGGCGACACCTCCAGGCGCGCCTTGACCTTGCCCTTGATCTGCACGACGCAGGTCACTGTCTCGTCCACGACGTACGCCGGGTCGGCGACCGGGAAGTCCCGGTGGACGACCGAGTCGGTGTGGCCCAGCCGGCGCCACAGCTCCTCGGCGATGTGCGGGGCCAGCGGCGCGACCAGCAGCACCAGGGACTCGGCGACGGAGCGCGGCACCGCACCGCCCACCTTGGTCAGGTGGTTGTTCAGCTCGGTGATCTTGGCGATGGCGGTGTTGAACCGCATCCCCTCCAGGTCCCCGCGGACACCGTCGATCGCCTTGTGCAGCGCCCGCAGCGTCTCCTCGTCGGGCTCGGTGTCGACGACGGTGACCTCGCCGGTGTTCTCGTCGACGACGTTGCGCCACAGCCGCTGCAGCAGGCGGAACTGGCCGACCACCGCGCGCGTGTCCCACGGCCGGGACACGTCCAGCGGGCCCATGGCCATCTCGTACAGGCGCAGCGTGTCGGCGCCGTACTCGGCACAGATCTCGTCCGGAGTGACCGCGTTCTTCAGGGACTTGCCCATCTTGCCCAGCAGCCGGGAGACCTTCTCGCCCTGGTAGTAGTAGGCGTCGTCGCGCTCCTCCACCTCGGCGGCCGGCACCGCGATGCCACGGCTGTCGCGGTAGACGTAGGCCTGGATCATGCCCTGGTTGAACAGCTTGTGGAACGGCTCGGCGGACGAGACGTGCCCCAGGTCGTACAGGACCTTGGACCAGAACCGCGCGTACAGCAGGTGCAGCACGGCGTGCTCGGCGCCGCCGACGTACAGGTCGACGCCGCCGTGCGGCTGGCCCTCGCGCGGGCCCATCCAGTACTGCTCGATCTCGCGGTCGACCAGTTTCTCGCTGTTGTGCGGGTCCAGGTAGCGCAGCTCGTACCAGCAGGAACCGGCCCAGTTGGGCATGGTGTTGGTCTCGCGGCGGTACCGCTTCGGTCCGTCACCCAGGTCCAGGGTGACGTTGACCCAGTCCTCGTTGCGCGACAGCGGCGTCTCGGGCTGGGTGTCGGCGTCGTCCGGGTCGAAGGTGCGCGGCGAGTAGTCCTCGACCTCCGGCAGCTCCAGCGGCAGCATCGACTCGGGCAGCGGGTGGGCGATGCCGTCCTCGTCGTAGACGATCGGGAAGGGCTCGCCCCAGTAGCGCTGGCGGCTGAACAGCCAGTCACGCAGGCGGAAGTTGACGGTGCCCTCGCCGATGCCCTGGGACTCCAGCCACTCGGTGATGCGCGCCTTGGCCTCGACGACGCCCAGGCCGTCCAGGGAGATCTCGTCGTTCGAGGAGTTGATGATCTTCGCCTCGTACGACGCGAAGGCGTTCTCCCAGGTCGAGGTGTCCGTCCCCCGGCCGTCGGTCGGCTCGACGATGCAGTGGATCGGCAGCTCGAAGGCGCGCGCGAACTCGAAGTCGCGCTGGTCACCCGCCGGCACAGCCATGATCGCGCCGGTGCCGTAGCCCATCAGCACGTAGTCGGCGATGAAGACGGGGATCTGCTCGCCGTTGACCGGGTTGGTCGCGTACGCGCCGATGAAGACACCGGTCTTGTCCTTGGCCTCGGCCTGGCGCTCTACGTCGGACTTGGAGGCGGCCTGCGCGCGGTACGCGGCGACGGCCTCGGCCGGGCTCGCGTGGCCGCCGGTCCACACGTCGTGGGTGCCCTCGGGCCAGGTGTCCGGGGTGAACTTCTCGACCATCGGGTGCTCGGGCGCCAGCACCATGTAGGTCGCGCCGAACAGGGTGTCCGGGCGCGTGGTGAAGACGGTGATGCGCTCGCCGTCGATCGGGAAGTCGACGCGGGCGCCCTCGGAGCGGCCGATCCAGTTGCGCTGCTGCAGCTTGATGGCCTCGGGCCAGTCCAGCGCGTCCAGGTCCTCCAGCAGCCGGTCGGCGTAGGCGGTGATGCGCATGTTCCACTGGCGCAGCTTGGCCTTGAAGACCGGGTAGTTGCCGCGCTCGGAGCGGCCGTCGGCGGTGACCTCCTCGTTGGCCAGCACGGTGCCCAGGCCGGGGCACCAGTTGACCGGCGCGTCGGAGGCGTAGGCCAGGCGGAACTCGCCCAGGACGTCGGCGCGCTCGGCGGCGGTCAGCTCGCTCCACGCGCGCGTGTGGCCCGGTACGGCGCGCTCACCGGACTCGAACCGGGCGATCAGCTCGGAGATCGGGCGGGCCTTCTTCGCCTCGTCGTCGTACCAGGAGTTGAAGATCTGCAGGAAGATCCACTGGGTCCACTTGTAGTAGTCCGGGTCGATCGTGGCGAACGACCGGCGCTTGTCGTGGCCCAGACCCAGCCGGCGCAGCTGGGACTTCATGTTGTTGATGGCCGCTTCGGTGGTGATCCGGGGGTGCTCGCCCGTGGCCACGGCGTGCTGCTCGGCGGGCAGGCCGAAGGCGTCGAAGCCCAGGGTGTGCAGGACGTTGTGGCCGGTCATCCGCTGGTAGCGAGCGACGACGTCGGTGGCGATGTAGCCCAGGGGGTGGCCGACGTGCAGACCCGCACCGGAGGGATACGGGAACATGTCCATGATGAACTTCTTGGGCCGCGCGACGACCTCGGCGTCGCCCGCCAGGTCACCCTTCGGGTTCGGCGCCGCGTAGGTGCCGTCGGCGTCCCAAACGTCCTGCCAGCGTGCCTCGATCTCGGCTGCCATGGCGGCCGTGTAGCGGTGCGGCGCGGCCACCTCGGCGGCGGCAGCGGGGTTCGTCTCGCTCATGATCCTCAAAGCTCCATCGATCGTCTCTGCCAGCGGCTGTCACACTCGGGAAACGAAAAATCCCCTCGCACAGGAGGGGACGCCGCGCCGATTCCGAACCGCCCGGTTCACCGGCGTTCGGGACTGATCAGCGCGGCCCGCTAAGCAGAAGGCGTACGGCACGCATGGCGCCAGGGTACAGCAGCGCCGGAGGACGCCGCGACGGGCTTCTGGAGGGGGCCCCGATGAACAACGGCGCATCCGGCTGCGTACCCCAAAGGTGTGAAGACCCCGAAAGGCTGAACGAAATTCAATCATTACCTGGCGTAACGGCCACTAAGGGACATCGCGATCCCCTCGCGGCCCGTAGATAACAACGCAATAACTCAAACGGCGTACCCGTCGGTATGGAGCCACTTAGAGTGCGGCAGCGGGACCGCCTTTCCCGAACTGCTCGGAGTTGCCACCATGAACCCTCGTCGTAGTAACGCTTCGCTCCCCAAACCGGGCCGGTCGGCCTATGGGGTGGCGACGGCTGTCTTTCTGCTGGCCATCCCCCTGGTCGTGGTGTACGGAGGCTTCTGGCTCCAGGACTTCCTCAACTTCGGGGCGGGCGTGGTGTCGCTCGTCCTGCTCACCTGCTCCGTGATCTGGGGACTCGTCGCCCAGGACCGGATGATCCTCGACACCCGCCAGCGGATCATCGCGCAGGGCGTCCACCGGGTGACCGCCGTGGGCTCGATCGCGTTTCTCCTGCTGCACATCGGAGTCAAGCTGGCGCTCGACCACGTCGGCTGGATCGCCGTGCTCATCCCCTTCGGGCTGGTGTTCGCAGGCGGCGACGAGATCCAGGGCACCGCGTCCCTCATCGGCTTCGGCACCCTGGCCGGACAGCTCATGATCTTCGTGGGTATCACCGGCGCGCTGCGCAACCAGTTCGCCTCCCCGGCGCCGGTCGCGGCACGCTGGCGGATGATGCACATGCTGGCCTACCCGGCCTGGTGCGCCGCGCTGATTCACGGCCTGTACGCGGGGCGCCCGGTGAAGGCCCCCATTTTCACGTACATGTACGCACTCTGCCTGCTCATGGTCATGGCCGCCCTCGCCCTGCGCGCCGCCCCGCGCCCGGTCAAGCGCCAGCTCGCCGACCGGATCGCCGCGATCCTGGGCACCGAGGAGCCGGCGGGCCGCGACGCGCTCGAAGAGAGCCGCGCGCGCGTGGCGGAGGCCTCCTCCCGAGGCGCCGGCGGCGGCTCCTCGGCGCTCCCCGGCTACGAAGGCCGCTCGTCGTCGTCCGACACGATGAGCTCCACGCGCATGACGCCGCCGTCACCGTCGTCGTCCTCCTTGTTCGACACCCCCGCCACGCCGGAGCCCGGGAACGGCTTCGCGGCCGCCTACCGCGCCGTCTCGACGCCCCCGCGCGCGCAGCAGCCGTTCGCGGCCGACCAGACCGCGCGCATGGACCTGCCGTTCGACATGCAGGCCACGGAGGCGATACCGCGCGTCGACAGCGGCGGCAGCACCTCGGGCAACTGGCCGATCCCGTCCCCGCCGCCGGTCGGCGAGGCGCCTCCGTCGGCCTACGACCCGCTTCAGGACACGGGATTCAACATCCCGGTCTATGGCAATTCGGGCACCGGCGGGTACGGCGGGAGTGATGTGTACGACACCGGTGAGACGAACACCCCGTACGGCACGTACAACTCGAACGACACGTACAACAGCGGTCCCGCCAATGAACCATCTCCCGACGCGTCCTTCGACGCGCCGGGTTCGGGCGAACCTTGGAACACGCCTTCCGGAGGCTATAGGTGAACGAGGCCCTGCCCGACGTCCCAGAAGTCCGCGTGGTCGGCCTTCCGCAGCTCACGTCGGGCTTCGACCTTGTGGAGAGACTCGACCTGCCCATGCACCTGAAGGTGCATGGGCCCCTTGAGCCGATGGGCGGGGAGAAGCTCGCGCAGCTCTCCGAACGCATCAACCTCAAGGGCCGCGGCGGCGCGGGCTTCCCGTTCCACAAGAAGCTCCGCTCGGTCGCCGACGCGGCGATCAAGCGCGGCGTACGGCCGGTCGTCGTCATCAACGGCAGCGAGGACGAACCGGCCTGCCGCAAGGACACGGTGATGATCAACCGTGCCCCGCACCTCATCCTGGACGGCGCGCTGCTGGTCGCGGAGGCGCTGGGTGCCCGCACGCTCGTGGTGGGGGTCACCCGGGAGTCGACGGAGCGCTCCATGGAGGCCGCGCTGGCCGAGCGCGGGCTGAGCAACGGCCGCCGCTCCGCGCTGAAGGCGTTCGTCCAGCGCAACCCGATCCGCATGGTCACCGGCGCCGCCGCGTCGCTGATCCGCTCCATCGACGGCGGCCCGGCGATCCCGCCCGGCCGCAAGACCAGCGCCTCCCAGAACGGCGTCGGCGGCGCGCCGACCCTGCTGTCCAACGCCGAGACCTTCGCCCAACTGGCCATCGCCGCCCGCATCGGCCCGGAGCGCTACGGCAACACCGGCCTGTACGACGAGCCCGGCACCGTCATGCTGACGGTCTCCGGCGCCGTCGCCCGCCCGATGGTGATCGAGGTCCCCACGGGCGTCCCGCTGCGCTACGTCCTCCAGCTGGCCGGCGCCCCGCCGGTCCCGCAGGGCGTGCTGACCGGCGGCTACCACGGCAAGTGGATCGACGCGGCGACCGTCAACGAGGCGGTCGTCTCCCGCAACTCCCTGGACGCGGTGGGCGGAGCGCTCGGCGCCGGCGCGATCCTGCCGATCAGTCAGGAGACCTGCCCGCTGGGCGAGTCGCTGCGCGTGGCCCAGTGGCTGGCGGAGGAGAGCGCGGGACAGTGCGGTCCCTGCTACCTCGGTCTGCCGGCCGCGGCGCGCGGCATGGAGGACATCCTCAACGGCGGTGGCCCGGCCGCCCTGGAGGCGCTCAAGCAGGTCGCCAAGAACGTGAAGCGACGCGGCGCCTGCTCGCACCCGGACGGCTCCGCGATGTTCCTGGAGTCGACGATCAAGGCGTTCACGGACGACCTGGCGGCGCACGTCCTCGGCAACGGCTGCGGACGGCCCGTGGAGGGCGTTCTGCCGCTCTTCGAGGGCGGCATGGGCCCGGCGGGCATCTCGGGCGGTGGCGAGCCCGCAGACACCGGTGACAGCCGTCAGAAGATCTTCGTGGACTGGACGCTGTGCCGCGGCCACGGCCTGTGCGCGGACATCCTCCCGGAGGTCTTCCAGCTCGGCGCCGACGGCTTCCCCACCGTGGCGCAGGCGAAGGTGCCGCGTTACGCGGAGGCGAAGGCCCTGCGCGCCGTGCGCCGCTGCCCGGCCCTGGCCCTGCGCATCGAGGAGGACACGCGCGGCCAGGCGCCCTCCCGCAACCTCCCGGTCCTCTCCCAGGGCCGCGGCCGCCGCGCGCTCGGCCGCTGAGCCGGCACGACGCGACCGGACGACGTCAGGGGCCGCCTGTTCCAGGCGGCCCCTTGTGCATTCCCGGTCACTCGACTGCGTATGAACACGAAAAAGATCCCGCCGGATCGAATCCGATCCGGCGGGATCTGCTGTGGAGCTAAGGAGAATTGAACTCCTGACCTCCTGCATGCCATGCAGGCGCTCTACCAACTGAGCTATAGCCCCTTGTGGCCACGCGGCGGAGCCGCATATTGACCGCGCCGTTTGGTTTCCCTGGCGGCGACGCCAACATTACACGGTCCAGGGGGTGGACCACCAAATCGTTTCCGTTCTGTCCGCTTTGGGAGCGAAAGTCAGGTCCCGACCAGGTCAAGCCGTCACGAACGAATAGAACCTCTTGAGCGTGCAGTGCTCCTCGAGGAGCCGGCCGTAGATCGGCTCCCCCTCCAGTTCCCGGTACGTCTCGATCGGGTCGCCCTTTATGATCAGCGCCCGCGCGCATTCCTCGCACCAGTACTGGTAGTCGGGGTTGACCGGCTCCATGTCGCGGACGATCGGCGTACCGCTGCCGCACCAGTCACACTTTCGCCTGTGTGCACCCATCGATCAGCTCCAGCTGTGGCCGCAGGCCGTGCACACGTAGGAGATCCCGCCGTTGTCCCCGAGAACTTGGGCCACGAACGCGGAACCGCAGGAAGGGCAGCTGAGCCGGGTGGCCGGTCCCCGTGTCATCGCTGCTTCGGAGAGGTGACCGACCTCTCCGAGGATGCTCGCAGGCATCGCTACTCCCTCCCGTCGGGCCGCGCCCCCTTCCGGCCGTTTGATTCTGCCACGGCCGGGCCAATACGGTCAGCGACGCCTTAGTACCAGTCCGGACACGGCACCCAGCGCGGCTGTCGCAGCGAGCGCGAACATGCATGTGAGAAGCGCTTCCGAAGAGGTATACGCCTCCGGGGCCCCAAGTGACTCAAGCCGGTTCAAGAACAGTGTGCCGAAGACTGCCACACCGATCAGCTGCCCGAGCTGGGTGACGGTGGCGAGCAGCCCACTGGCATCCGCCGCGTCCTGGGGGCGTACGGCGGCCAGGGCCCGGGTGAGCGTCGGACTGAAGGCGAGCGCGAGCCCGGCGCCCACGCCCGCGTACGCGCCGTACGCCCAGGCGCCGCCCTCGTCGCCGCCCCTGAACGCGAGCCCCACTCCGGCCACGGACAGCGCGGTGAGCACGAATCCGGCCGGGGCCAGCGCCCGTTGCCAGGCGGCGGGCCAGGTGCGCCAGGTCAGTCCGACCACGCCGAAGACGACCGTGCTCGGCGCGAAGGTGAGGCCGGCGCGCAGTGCGCTGTAGCCGAGGCCGCCCTGGATGTGCAGCGTGAGCACGAACAGGAAACCGCCGTTGACCGCCATGACGGCCGTGATCCGCAGGACGGCGAGTCCCATGCCGGGGTGACGCAGCACACGGGGTGCGATCAGCGGGGCGCCGCCACGGCGGGCCAGGCGGGCCTCGTAGCCGCAGAACAGGGCGAACAGCAGCGCGCCGACCGCCAGCGACAGCCAGGACCACAGCGGCCAGTCCTCCTCCTGGCCGAGCACGAGCGGCACCGTGATCAGGGAGACGGCCGCCCCGAGCAGGACCAGGCCGGGTCCGTCCAGGCCGCCTGCGCTCCCCTGCTCCCTCCCGCCACCGCGCGGCAGGACGCGCCGACCGACGGCCAGCAGGACGAGGCCCACGGGTACGTTCACCAGGAACACCGGCCGCCAGCCGCTGCCCAGCAGGTCGGCGCTGACCAGAACACCGCCGACCACCTGCCCGGCCGCCGCGCCGACGGCGAGGACCGCCGCGTACGCGCCGAGCGCCCGCACCCTGGCCTCACCGGTGAACGTGCGCTGGATCAGGCTCAGCACCTGAGGGATCATCACCGCCGACCCGGCGCCCTGCACCAGCCGGAACACGATCAGCTCGGTGCTGCCCTGCGCCAGCCCGCAGGCGAGCGAGGCGGCCGTGAAGAGGGTGAGCCCGACAAGGTGGACCCGGCCGTGGCCGAACCGGTCGCCGAGCCGTGCGCCGGTGATCAGCAGCACGGAGTACGTGATGGCGTAGCCGGCGACCACCAGTTGGAGGTCGGCGCCGGAGGCGTGCAGGTCGGAACCGATCGTGGGCGCCGCGACGTTCACGATGAAGACGTCGAGCAGTGCCATGAACTGGGCGGCGAGCACGACCGCGAGCAGCCGGCGAGGCCGATTGTCAGTGCCAGGGTCTTTACTGGCAGCAGGAGTTGGAACGGGCGGTACGGCGGCGGGATCTGGGCTTGTCCGGGGTGTTGTCGTCATGCCGTCGAGCCTGACGAGGCTTCGGTACGGGTGCCGAGAGCCCGCCGATGCTGGTACTGACAGCACCTGGCAGGGGACGGGTGGGGGATCGACCATGGGGGACGTGACGATGGGGACGAGCACAGCGTCGAGGACGGGGACAGCGGCGGGGACGAGGACGGAGGCGGCACAGCGACGCCGGCCGGAGCTGGCCGCCTTTCTGCGCAGCAGGCGGGCGCGGGTGACACCGGCCGACGTCGGAATGCCGCCGGGGCTGCGACGGCGGACGCCCGGGCTGCGGCGCGAGGAGGTCGCCCAGCTCTCGGGCGTGGGCGTGACCTGGTACACATGGCTGGAGCAGGGCCGGCCGATCAACGCCTCGGCGCAGGTCCTGGACGCCGTGGCGCGCACGCTGCGGCTCGACCCGCCGGAGCGGGAGCACCTGTACCACCTGGCGGAGGTGCCGTACGCGCCCGAGCCGGAGGCCCTGGTGCAGAGCGTGGGACCGGAGATCCAGGGCATCATCGACGCGCTCGTGCCCCGTCCGGCGGTGGTCTACAACTCGCGTTACGACATCCTGGCCGCCAACGCCGTCTACCGCGACCTCTTCATGACCCCCTCGAAGGCCTCCTTCCGGGCGCCGGCCAACGCGCTGTGGGCGCTGTTCACGGCGGACGAGGAGGACTGCCCGCTGCTGTTCCGGGAGACGGAGCTGCCGGTGATGGTGGCGACCCTGCGCGCGGCGTACGGGCTGCATGCCGGGGAGCCCGTGTGGGAGGACTTCATACGCGGGCTGTCCGCGGCGAGCGAGCAGTTCGCGCGGCTGTGGGAGACCGGTGACGTGGCGGAGCCGGGACGTCGCGTGAAGGTCTTCCGGCACGCGACGGTGGGCGAGCTGCGGATGACGTCCGTGTCGCTGTCGGTCAACGGGATGCCGGAGTGCCGGATCGTGGTCTACACGCCGGACGACGAGGAGACGGCGCGGCGCGCGGCGCTGCTGCGCAGGCAATGAAAAATCCCGCCCCCAGAGGGACGGGATCTTCTACAACCGATCTTTGACAACTCCACAGAGTGTCGATCAGTGGAGCTAAGGAGAATTGAACTCCTGACCTCCTGCATGCCATGCAGGCGCTCTACCAACTGAGCTATAGCCCCTTGTACCCACGCGGTGGAACCGTGTGGTGTTTCGCCCCGCTCGGCGGGGCGAACAAGAAGAACTTTAGCCTGCGGCCTGCCAGAAAGTGAAATCCGGGTCCCGGGCCGCCCCGGGACGCTCAGTCGTCGTCGCCGAGCACCGGCTCCGGCAGGGTGCCGGCGTTGTGCTCGAGGAGGCGCCAGCCGCGGGCGCCCTCGCCGAGGACGGACCAGCAGCAGTTGGAGAGGCCACCGAGGCTCTCCCAGTTGTGGGCCTCCAGGCCGAGGAGACGGCCGATGGTGGTGCGGATCGTTCCGCCGTGGCTGACGACGACGAGCGTGCCGTTCTCGGGCAGCTTCTCGGCGTGCCGCAGCACGACGGGGGCGGCGCGGTCGGCGACCTCGGTCTCCAGTTCGCCGCCGCCGCGGCGGACCGGCTCGCCGCGCTTCCACGCGGTGTACTCGTCGCCGTACCGGGCGACGATCTCCTCGTGCGTCAGCCCCTGCCACACGCCCGCGTACGTCTCGCGCAGGGCCTCGTCGTGGGTGACGTCCAGGCCGGTGAGCGCGGCGAGCTCGGCGGCCGTGTGCGCGGCCCGCGACAGGTCCGAGGCGACGATCGCGTCGGGCCCGAGGGAGGCGAGCAGCCGGGCGGCGCGGCGGGCCTGGGCCACGCCGGTCTCGGTGAGCTGGACGTCCGTGGTGCCCTGGAAGCGGCGCTCCACGTTCCAGGAGGTCTGACCGTGCCGCCAGAGGATGACGCGGCGGCCGCGGCTCGGCGTGCGGCCGGCCGCCGAGGAGGCGGCCTCGGCACCCGGTGTGGTCGTCACCACTCACCGCCCGGCTCGGCCGCGTCCTGGGCGGCCTGCAGCTTGGCGTGCTCCTCGGCCTTGCCGCGGGTCGCCTTGGCGTCCTCGGGCAGATCCAGCTCGGGGCAGTCCTTCCACAGCCGCTCGAGGGCGTAGAAGACGCGCTCCTCGCTGTGCTGGACGTGCACGACGATGTCGACGTAGTCGAGCAGGACCCAGCGGGCCTCGCGGTCGCCCTCGCGGCGTACCGGCTTGGCGCCGAGCTCCTTGAGGAGGCGCTCCTCGATCTCGTCGACGATCGACTTGACCTGGCGGTCACTGGGGGCGGAGGCCAGCAGGAAGGCGTCCGTGATCGACAGCACATCGCTGACGTCGTAGGCGATGATGTCGTGCGCGAGCTTGTCGGCGGCCGCCTGGGCGGCGGTGTTGATGAGCTCGAGAGAGCGGTCGGTGGCGGTCACTACATGGCTTTCCGTCGGCGGTCGTTTGCCCTCAAGGGTCTCACGGACCGCCGACGGCACCCCATGTGATGGGGCGATCACGCCGGTGGTGCGGCTGTGTCTAGGACGTGGAGGGCTCGTAGTCCTGGCCCAGGACGACCGCCACGTCCGCGTTGGCGGTGACCGTGCCCTTCTTCACGGCGCTGGTGGGCAGGCCCAGGGTCTTGGCGACCTCGGTGGCGTTCTCCTTCTCGGCGGCGTCCGCGTAGAGCACCTTGGAGGTGGACTGCGTACCGGACGGCGTGCCGGCCTCCAGGAAGGTGAAACCGCCGTTGAGGAGCACCACGCGCGCGTCCTCGGTGTTGGCCTTGGTGCCGCTGGCGTTCTGGACGGAGACGCTGACGACCGCGTCCTTGTCGGGGCTCTTCGCGGTGCCGCCGAGGACGTCCTTGACCACGCTCGCGCCGGCCTCGGCGCTGAGCGTGCCGTCGGCCTGGACGGGCAGCAGGGCGGTCTTGTAGTCGCCGCCCTTGGCGAGGTCGGCGAGCTTGGCGAGGAAGGCGCCGAGGTCCTTCTCGGTCAGCGAGGGGTCGAGGATCTGGGCCAGGGTCTGGACGGTGACCGTGGCGCCCTGGGCGTCGGAGGACACCTTGCGCAGCACGCCCTGCATGACCTGGCCGAACCGCTCCAGCTGGGCGTTCTGGGCCTCGCCCTCGGCGCGGTAGGTGGCGTAGGCGACGGCCATCTTGCCGCTGAGGGTCTGGTCCTCGCCCTTGTTGACGAGGGGGGCCTGGCCCTTCTTCTTGGCGTCCGGGTCGGGGACCGCGGTGTCGGTGTCGACCTCGATGTTGCCGACGAGGTCGACGAGGTTCTGCAGGTAGGGGGTGTCCAGCCGCCAGGTGCCCTCGATGTCGGTGCCGAGGACGGTGTCCAGCGCCTGGCGGGTGCCTTCGGAGCCGTCCTCGTCGACGGACTTGGCGAGGGTGGTCGTGGTGCCGTCGTCGGTGGTGACGACGAGGGAGTTGGGCAGCAGGACGGTGGTGCCCTGCTTGGTGGTGGTGTTGTCGACGAGCAGCACGGTGGAGGTGCCGCCCTGCGCGGTGTCGTGCAGGTGGACGACGATCACGTCACGCTTCTGGGCGGCACTGGCCGTCGTGGTGCCGGCCTTGGACTCGTCGGACGAGGACAGCCCGGGCAGCTTCCCGGCGTACCAGAGGTAGCCCACTCCGCCGACCGCGGTCAGGGCGAGGACGACGACCAGGGCGACGAGGCGGCTGCGGGCGCGGCGCTTGGCCTCCTCGCGGCGCTCGGTGCGGTTCTCGGTGAAGTTCAGCCAGTCGATGACGTCCTCGGAGTCCGCGTCGGGCTCCTCGACGAACGCGAACTGCTCGGTATGGTAGTCGCGTTGGGGCCGCGCAGGGGCTTCCGTCTCCTCGTCGGCCTCCGGCGGTCCGGCCTGTTGCGGGATGTACGCGGTCTGTTCGGCGACGCGGGGCTGCTGCCCGCTGGTGGCGGTCTGCCCGTAGGGGTCGTACGGGGCCGCGGTACCGGCGCCTTCCTGCTGGGCGTAGGTGCCGGTGCCGTAGGGGTCGTGGACCGGGGCCTGCCGGCCGGTGTCGTAGGCCGCGGTGGGCGCTTGCTGACCGGTGTCGTACGGGTCGTAGGCGGGCGTCTGCTGCTGCCCGCCCTGGGCATAGGGGTCGTAGCCGTAGCCCTGTTGCTGCCCGTACGGGTCGTAGGCCTGCTGCGGGATCTGCTGGGACGGGACCTGCCGGTACATCGGCTGCCCGTACTCGTCGTAACCGACGAGTTCGTACGAGGTCTCCCCGTAGCCCGCGTCGTATCGGTCGTTCACCGGTACCCCTCTCGGCTCACTCGCCGCGGTACAGCTCGCGCTTGTCGATGTAGCGCACGACTCCGTCCGGCACCAGATACCAGATGGGGTCGCCCTTGGCGACTCTCGCGCGGCAGTCTGTGGAGGAGATGGCCAGGGCGGGGACCTCGACCAGGGAGACGCCGCCCTCGGGGAGGCCGGGGTCGTTGAGGTGATGTCCCGGACGGGTGACCCCGATGAAGTGAGCGAGGGAGAACAGTTCCTCGCTGTCCCGCCAGGTGAGGATCTGGCCGAGGGCGTCGGCGCCGGTGATGAAGAAGAGGTCGGTGTCGGGGTTGAGGGCCCGCAGGTCGCGCAGGGTGTCCACGGTGTAGGTGGGGCCGCCGCGGTCGATGTCGATGCGGCTGACCGAGAACTGCGGGTTCTCGGCGGTCGCGATGACCGTCATCAGGTAGCGGTCCTCGGCCGGAGAGACCCGGCGGTGGCTCTTCTGCCACGGCTCACCGGTGGGGACGAACACGACCTCGTCCAGGTGGAACTGCGCGGCGACCTCACTGGCCGCCACGAGGTGCCCGTGGTGGATCGGATCGAACGTTCCGCCCATGACGCCGAGGCGGCGCTTGCCCGGGTTCGACGGGCCGGTAGGCATGTCCTGCTCTCCCATGCGTGCAGACCCTACCGGCCCGGCCTGAGGGCACCGGCCGGCCGATGCCTGGAGTGCCCCGGTATGAACATGGCGTGCCTCAGCGGTCGCGGTTGAAACGGGTCGTGATCCACAGCAGGAGCATCAGGATCAGGAACGCGCCACCACCGGTCACCAGGGGGCTCAGGCTCTCGTGGTTGCCACCGTGCTCCTCGCCCTCGGCGGCGAGGGTGACCAACTGGGCAGCGGCGCTGTGGAAGCTCATCTCGGCAGGACCTATCCGGTGTGGGCGGGATAAAGATGTCGGCCCATCGTAAGCGGGCGCCTCGCCGCCCATCACGCCGACTCCACCGTTGGGCAGACCGGTGCGGCCTCACGACGGTCCCCATCCGCCCCGGGAACCTTCCCGCGCCCTCAGTCGTCCTTCCGCTTGTAGCCCCGCAGCAGGAACCAGGCGGTCAGTACGCAGCCCAGGATCATCACGATCAGGACGATCCGGAGCAGGTTCCCCGCCCCTTGCTGCTGGGCGGCGCCGGCGGCCTGGGTGAACCAGGCTGCCGCGGGGTTGTGCTCCATGGCGCGGGACTCCTTCGGTGTGGTGCCCGTCCACCGTAACTCCGCCTAGGCTGGGCCCCGCTTCGGGGGCGCAAAGGGCTGCACAAAGGTCCGCAAAGGGACCAGACATACGAGGGCCACACACACGCACATGGGGGAAGACATGTCCGACGACGGCCACGAGCAGACCGGTCACGAGAACGTGCCGAGCAGGCAGCGCAGGCGCTTCCCGGCGATCTCCTCGCGTGCGTACGAGCACCCGGCGGACCGTTCCGCACTTGTCGCTCTGCGCAAGCTGAGCGGCTTCGACACCGTCTTCAAGGCGCTGAGCGGGCTGTTGCCCGAGCGGAGCCTGAGGCTGCTGTTCCTGTCCGACTCGGTGCGCGTCTCGGATCAGCAGTTCGCGCATCTGAACGACATGCTGCGCGACGCCTGTTACATCCTGGACCTGGAGAAGGTCCCGCCGATGTACGTCAACCAGGACCCGCAGCCCAACGCGATGTGCATCGGCCTGGACGAGCCGATCATCGTCGTCACCACGGGCCTCGTCGAGCTGCTCGACGAGGAGGAGATGCGGGCGGTCATCGGGCACGAGGTGGGCCACGCGCTGTCCGGCCACGCCGTGTACCGCACGATTCTGCTGTTCCTGACCAACCTCGCTCTCCGGGTCGCCTGGATCCCCCTCGGCAACCTCGCGATCATGGCGATCGTGACCGCCCTGCGCGAGTGGTTCCGCAAGTCGGAGCTGTCCGCCGACCGCGCCGGGCTGCTCGTGGGCCAGGACCTCCAGGCCTCGATGCGTGGCCTGATGAAGATCGCCGGCGGCAACCACCTGCACGAGATGAACGTGGACGCGTTCCTCCAGCAGGCCGAGGAGTACGAGGCCGGCGGCGACCTGCGCGACTCCGTCCTGAAGATCCTCAACGTGCTGCCCCGCTCCCACCCCTTCACCACCGTGCGCGCGGCCGAGCTGAAGAAGTGGTCCGAGTCCCGCGACTACCAGCGGATCATGGACGGTCACTACCCGCGGCGCACCGAGGACAAGGAGACCTCGGTCACCGACTCCTTCCGCGAGTCGGCGGCGCACTACGCCGACCACGTCAAGAGCTCCAAGGACCCGCTGATGAAGCTGGTCAGCGACATAGCGGGCGGGGCGGGCAATCTGGGCGGCCGGGTCCGCCGCGGCTTCGACGGCTTCACCGGCTCCGCGCCGCCGCAGGACCGTCCGACGGACGCACCCCCGCGCGACGACGACTGACCGCACGGACATCTGACCGCACGGACGACCGGCCGTGCGGACGGATGACTGACCGTGCGGACGGACAACTGACCGTGCGGACGGACAACTGACCGTGCGGACGACTGGCCGTTCGGCTCAGCTCACACCTTCGGCTGCGCGCTCCCCGCCAGCGATCCGCACAGCGCGGTCGCCCCACCCGTCGCGTACGGGTCCGTGCCGGCCGGGCCACCCTCCTTGGCGGTCTGGCCGGCGAGCAGGGGGCGCAGATGGTTCGTGGAGTCCTCGCCACAGGACAGCGGGCCGGCCTGGACATAGGAGACGATCAGCTGCGTCTGGCGCAGCCGCAGGTCGTCGCGGTCGAAGCGGAACTGCAGCTCACGGCGGACGGTGAACAGCGAGGCCGGCGTCTTCGCGTCGGCGCCGGCCGGTCGCAGGGCGTACACGAAGGTGTGATCGGCGGTGACCTCGAGGGTGGCGGAGTCGGCCTCGGCGGCCTGGAGCGTGCCCTGGACGCGGATCTTGCGGTCGGCCAGCTCGGCCCGGGCGGGGTCGAAGCGGACCAGCCATCCGGTCGGCGCGTGCCGCCCGTCCGGGGCCGGGTGAGTGAAGCTCTCGTCGAACTGGTCGAGCTGGTCGGGGCCGATCAGCACCCGCACGGGCCGCACCTGCTGCCCGGTGAGCACCTCCGGGTAGAGGGAGGAGCGCACGATGTAGTCCTTGGCGGTGGTCAGGGCGGTGACGACCTGGCTGTCGGAGAAGTGCGCCGTGCGACGGGAGGCCGGCAGCGGGACGCCCTCGGCGCCGATGCGGAACTGCGCGGCCGGGCTGTGCGCGTACAGGTACTCGGGGTCGGCGGCGCCGGGCACGGCGCCCTGTGGGGCGAGCGGGATGACGGTCATCCGCAGGGGTTCCGCGGGCCGACGGGCGGACGGGTTCTGGTACGGGTGGCGGACACCCATGTAGATCGCGGTGCCGAAGGCCAGGGCGATCAGGACGACCAGGACGAGCGCCTGCCGGGAAAGGCCCCTGCGCAGGGGCGGGCGGCGGCGGACGGCGGGGGCGTGGTCGGCGATGCGCTCCTCGGCGGAGTACTCCTGGAGGCGGGCAGCACGAACGAACGATTCGTCGAAGACGACGGATCGGTACTCGTCCTCTCCTCCACCGGGAGCTCCCTCGGGTGTCCCCTCCGGTGGGTCTCCGGGCCCGCCCATACTTTCAGAGTAGGTCGCGCGGAGCTCGGGTAAACGCCCTGCTACACGACAAGTTCTGACAGCTTCTCATCGACCGGACGGCCCGTTTCCGGCCGCTTCGGAGCCCGCTCCCCGACCACCCCTGACGCGGATGATCAGGGTGTGCGCGGGACCGCCGAGACGGGTGGCCGGGAGGAGTCGGTGGAGGCGGAAGGAACCGGTACGGCCCCCTGTTCCAGCCCGGTCGAGGCAGGGGAAGGCACCTGCTCCCGGCTGCTGGAGGAGGCGCCCCGGTAGACCGCGGCGAAGGCCAGCGCGACCATGCCGACGCCCATCACGAGGGCGAGCAGCCAGGCGACGGGACGGTGCCAGCGGACCTGCTTGCCGTACGTCCCGAAGGTGGCGTAGCGGCGGTCCCAGGCGTCGGGGTCGTCGGCGTCGTCCAGCTCGTCGTAGTCCGGATCATGGCCGAAATCGCCGGGGCCGTCGGGACTGTACGGATCGTCGTAGTGGTCGCCGCGGGCGCGGGCGCGGCGTGCTTCGGCCTCGGAGGCCTCGGCTCTCGCCTGCGCGGCGGCCAGGAGGCGTTCGACGGCGGTCGGCTCGTGCACCGGAGCCGCCTGTACGAAGGCCTCGTCGAAGACCACGGAGGCGAACTCTTCGTCCGACACCCCGCGGTCGTGGTCGTCGTCGGGCTCCCAGCCGTCAGGGAACGGCGTGCCCCCCACGTCCTCCGGCACGGATCCAGAGTAGACCTGGGGGGTCAATTTGGGCAGACGGTATGGAAATTCATCCGCCTGATGAGACGCCTCTCACGGCGCCCCGCCCGCACAGGGGCGCCGCACGGCCCCGGCGGCCTCCGTCAGCGCCGTACGTGCCCGTCGCCCGTGACGATGTACTTCGTGCTGGTCAGTTCCGGCAGGCCCATGGGGCCGCGGGCGTGCAGCTTCTGGGTGGAGATGCCGATCTCCGCGCCGAAGCCGAACTGGCCGCCGTCCGTGAAGCGGGTGGAGGCGTTGACGGCGACCGTGGTGGAGTCGACCAGCTGGGTGAAGCGGCGGGCGGCCTGCTGGGAGGTGGTGACGATGGCCTCGGTGTGGCCGGAGGTCCACAGTCGGATGTGCTCGACGGCCTTGTCCAGCGAGTCCACGACGGCGGCGGCGATGTCGTAGGAGAGGTACTCGGTCTCCCAGTCCTCGGGCGTGGCCTCGACGACGGTCGCCTTGGAGTCCTTGGCGTACGCCAGCACCCGCTCGTCGGCGTGGACGGTGACCCCGGCGTCCGCGAGCGCGTCGAGGGCGCGGGGCAGGAACTCGGGGGCGATGTCCTGGTGGACCAGGAGGGTCTCGGCGGCGTTGCAGACGCTGACCCGCTGGGCCTTGGAGTTGATCAGGATCTCGATCGCCGTGTCGAGGTCCGCGTGGGCGTCGACGTAGACGTGGCAGTTGCCGGTGCCGGTCTCGATCACCGGGACGGTGGACTCGGCGACGATCGTCTGGATGAGAGAGGCGCCGCCGCGCGGGATCAGGACGTCGACGAGGCCACGGGCGCGCATCAGCTCGCGCACGCTCTCCCGGCTCTCCCCCGGCACGAGCTGCACGGCGTCGGCGGGCAGCCCGGCGCCGCCGACGGCGTCGCGGATCACCCGGACGAGTGCGGTGTTCGACTCGTAGGCGGAGGCCGAGCCGCGCAGCAGCACCGCGTTGCCGGACTTCAGGCACAACGCCGCCGCGTCCACCGTCACGTTCGGGCGGGCCTCGTAGATGATGCCGACCACGCCGAGCGGGACGCGGACCTGGCGCAGATCGATGCCGTTGGGCAGGGTCGAGCCGCGCACGACCTCGCCGACGGGGTCGGGCAGCGCGACGACGTCCCGTACGTCGGAGGCGATGGCCCGCACCCGCTCCGGGGTCAGGGTCAGCCGGTCGACGATCGCCTCGCTGGTACCGGCCTCACGAGCCTTGGCGATGTCCTTGGCGTTGGCCTCGACGATCTCACTCGTACGGACCTCCAGCGCGTCCGCGATGGCGAGCAGCGCGTCGTCCTTGGCGGCCCGGGGCAGCGGCGCGAGGTCGGCGGCGGCCGCCTTGGCACGGTAGGCGGCCTGGGTGACCGGGGAGAGGGCGTCGTACGGCGAGAGCGTGGTCATACGGGAAGGGTAGTGCGCCGGACCGGCCCGTCCACCGCTCGTTCCACACCCCGAGACGCGTGCCGAGACGCATCCGGGGCGCTGCGCCGGGCCGGTCAAAAGGGGTGAACTCCGACAGGGGTCGCGGGCCGCGGGCCGTGGCCCTCGGCGATGCGCTGGTGGTAGGTCTGGCGGTCGATGACCTCCAGACCGACGATCTCCCAGGGCGGCAGCCCGGCCGTCTGGCGGTGCTCGCCCCACAGGCGCAGGGCGACGGCGGCCGCGTCGTGCAGGTCGCGGGCCTCCTCCCAGTAGCGGATCTCCGCGTGGTCGACGGCGTAGCGGCTGGTCAGGAGGAAGGGGTGGTCGTGGGCGAGCTGTTCGAGGGCGCGCCGCAGCTCCTTCAGATCGGCGTCCTCGCCCGAGACGCTCAGGGTGACGTGCCACAGACGGGGCAGGTCCTCGGGCCGCGTCTGCTCCGTTCCGTCGCTCTCGGGTCCCCGGTACTGGTCGCCGGCCGCCACGCTGGTCAGGGCGCGCTCCTCGCCGGCCGCGCGTGAGGAGGCCTTGCCGGCCGAGGACGCCTCGCCGGTCCCGCCGGTACTCCCACGGGCCGCTGCCACCCCAGGGCGCACTCGTCTCACGACGGCCTCCTTTACGCAGCGCTCGTGCGGAATGTCTCCTGCGGGATGTGTCCCAAGGACAAAGTTGAGCAGGCCGCACGGCTCCGTGGGGCGGTTTCACGGAACGTCCCCCACCGGTACGGCACGTTCGAGCCCGTCCGGGAGCGGTCGTTCGACCGGACCCAGGGGTGCAGGAGCACTGGCCCCCAGGGCTGCAGGAGCGCTGCCAAGGGCTGCAGGAGCGCTGGCCCCAGGGGCGCAAGCACTGGTCCCAGGGCTGCAGGAGCCCTGGACCTAAGGGGTGCAGGAGCCCTGGACCTAGGGGTGCAGGATCACCAGATCGTCCCGGTGGACAACCTCCCGCTCGTACTCGGCGCCCAGCTCCCGCGCCAGTTCGCGGGTGGACCGCCCGATCAGCTGGGGGATCTCCTTGGCGTCGAAGTTGACGAGGCCCCGGGCCACCGCGCGCCCCTGGCCGTCGCGCAGCTCGACGGGGTCGCCCGCGCTGAACTCGCCCTCGACTCCGGCGATGCCGGCCGGCAGCAGCGACTTGCGGCGCTCGACGACCGCGTGGACCGCCCCGTCGTCCAGGGTGAGCGAGCCCTGCGGGGTGGACGCGTGCTGGAGCCACAGCAGGCGGTCGGCGGAGCGCTTGCCGGTGGCGTGGAAGTAGGTGCCGGTGTCGCCGCCGGAGAGGGCGTCGGCTGCGTGGACGGCGCTGGTGAGGACCACGGGGATGCCGGCTGCGGCCGCGATCCGGGCGGCCTCGACCTTGGTGACCATGCCGCCGGTGCCGACGCCCGCCTTGCCGGCGCTGCCGATCTCGACGTGCGCGAGATCCTCGGGACTCCGCACTTCCGCGATCCGCGAGGTCCCCGGCTTGCTGGGGTCGCCGTCGTAGACGCCGTCGACGTCGGACAGCAGCACGAGCAGGTCGGCATGGACCAGATGGGCGACTAGGGCGGCGAGCCGGTCGTTGTCGCCGAAGCGGATCTCGTCGGTGGCGACGGTGTCGTTCTCGTTCACGATCGGAAAGGCACCCATCGCCAGCAGCTTGTCGAGGGTGCGGGAGGCGTTGCGGTGGTGGGCGCGGCGGCTCATGTCGTCGGACGTCAGGAGCACCTGGCCGACGCGGACGCCGTAGCGGGCGAAGGAGGCGGTGTAGCGGGCCACGAGCAGGCCCTGCCCGACGCTGGCGGCGGCCTGCTGGCGGGCGAGGTCCTTGGGGCGGCGGCGCAGGCCCAGGGGGGCGAGGCCGGCGGCGATGGCACCGGAGGAGACCAGGACGATCTCCTTCTCTCCCCCGCTGCGGCTCTTGGCGAGGACGTCGACGAGCGCGTCGACCCGGTCGGCGTCCAGGCCGCCCGCGGCGGTGGTCAGTGACGAAGAACCCACCTTGACGACGATCCTGCGGGCCTCGCGCACGGCCTGCCTTGCCCCTGCCACCTTGTTCTTCGTCCCCTCAGGTAGGTCACGAACTCCCCACCAGGCAATCTACGCGAACGGGGGCGCAGGCCGCGCGAGGGTTTCAGTCCCCGGACAGTCACACGGCGTAGCTGTTTGCTGACCGTTTGCATACGGCAAAAAGGTTGTGCCGGTTTCACATGGAACTTGAAGAGAGTCAAAATTTATTTTGAAGTTTGTGTCACTTAAGGTTCGCTCTGTGAAGCGCATACTCCTCAGATCGGGGAAGAGCCCCTTCGACGTCATCCCCGTCGAGGAAGCCCTCCACCGCGACGTGATCGCCACCAATTCCGGCAACCTGATCTTCAGCGACGCCGCGCACAAGATCCTCACCACGCCGGACGCCGAGGTCGACTCGAACGGCATGCGGACCGACGTCTCCGCGGCCGGGCGGATCAACGAGGAGTACGACGCCTTCGTCGTCCCGCTCGCCAACGCCTTCCGGCCGTCGTTCGAGGCGGCGCTGCAGCGGCTGACCCGGCTGATCGGCAAGCTGAAGATCCCGGTGGTGGTGCTGGGTGTCGGCGCGCAGACCGGGGTGACCTACGACCCGGCGCGGCTGAAGCCCATGGAGCCCAGCGTGCGCGCCTTCTGCGCGGCGGTGCTGGAGCACAGCGCGTCCATCGGCGTGCGCGGCGAGTTCACCGAGAAGTACCTCAACGACATGGGCTTCCGGGACGTCGAGGTCATCGGCTGCCCGTCGATGTTCATGTACGGCGACAAGCTCACCATCGAGAAGCGGGCGGCGGCGCTGACGCCGCAGTCGCGGGTCGCGGTGAACGGCTCGCACACCGCCGTGCGCGGCGGCGGCCTGCACAAGATCATCACCCGGGCCCACGCGCAGTACCCGCACCTGCGCTACATCGGCCAGAACCTCACCGACGCCAAGCAGCTGCACTGGCGGGACGTGGACTCCCCGGCCGGCAAGATCACCGAGATGCCGACCCACCCCGACCACCCGATGTACCGGGAGGACAAGGTCCGCGTGTACATCGATCCGGTCACCTGGATCGACGACCTGCGGGACTTCGACTACTCGTTCGGCTCACGCATCCACGGCAACATCGCGGCGCTGCTGGCGGGAACGCCCGCGACCGTGCTGGCCTTCGACTCGCGCACGCTGGAGCTGTGCCGCTACTTCGAGATCCCGCACCGGTTGCTGAGCGAGGTGCCCGCGGAGCTCGACCCGGCCGAGTTGTACGAGGAGGCCGACTTCAGCGCGCTGAGCGGCAACCACCGCGAGCGCTTCGACCGTTTCACGGCGTTCCTGGACAAGAACGGTCTGGAGAACACGTTCACGCACGGCGACGGCGGCGAGGCCTTCGAGAAGAAGCTGCGGTCGCTGTCGTTCCCGGCGGGCGTGCGGCCGTGGAACGACGTCGATCTGGCCTCCCTGACGAGCCGGTTCGGGTGGCTGCAGCAGCGCATCGTCGAGCTGGACAACCACAACGCGCAGTTGAAGCGGGACTTGGCCAAGTCCAGGGTGGTGGCGAAGGCCGCGGCCGCCAAGGCGGCGTTGCCGACTCCGTCGATCTATCGGCGGGCCCGGCGTGTGGTGGGGGGTCCGCTGCGGCGGGCGCTGAAGAAGTAGGCTCCGCCGGGCGGGTGTGGGGCGGCGCCGTAGGGGGTGCTGTTCGTCGCCGGGTGCGGGTTGTGGGTGGCTGGTCGCGCCCGCGCGGCGGAGCCGCACATCGATACAGTCCCGCGCCCCTTTGTCAGTCAGCTCATGCCGGTCTCACGCCCGGGTCGGTCAGCTCACGCCGCCGGTCGGCCTCGCGGCCCCGGCCCGCCACCTCACGCCGCCGTCGCGCTTCTCGGTGTCGTCCTGCGCTGTGAGAGCGTCCGGCGTATCTTGCGCGTCGCGCGTCGTAGGAAGGACTCGGTCGAGCCCTGGCGCCAGCCCGGGTAGGCCTTGGCTTCGCGGGGTTCGGCGAGGTAGACGCGGTCGGGTATGCCGGCCGGCTTGGAGCGGAAGTGGGGGTAGGCGAGGTAGAGGCGGGTGCCGCGCTTCTCCAGGACGGGGGTGGGCGCGGTCTTGGCCTTGATGAACTCGATGACGTCCGCGAGGAGATCGGGGCGCTGCTGGGCCACCAGGTGCAGCCGCAGGCGTTCGTGGACGCGGAGGCGGTGGGCGACGCCCTCGTTCCAGTAGGCGTCCATCAGCGGCTTGGCCAGCTCCATCTTGGTGCGCCGGATCTCCTCGTCGTTGCGGAGGAACACCGGGCCGAACTGCGGGAGGACCGTGACCAGGAAGGGGCGGACCATGAGGACGTCCCGCTTGGCGCCGGGCGGGAGCATCCGCGCGAGCAGTTCCATCAGGGCGCGTGCGGAGTCGAAGCGCAGGGTGTAACTGCCGCTCTTCGTCACGTGCTTGCCGTCGGTACGGCCCACCAGGTAGTAGCAGGTGTAGTCGGCGAGGACGGAGACGCCGTCGGCCCGCAGATACGCCTCCATCGTGAACAGCGCGTCCTCGCCGGTCCACAGGGACTCGTCGAAGCGCATGCCGTGCCGCTCCAGCAGCGCGCGGCGGAACAGCTTCTGCGCGCTGAGCGTGAACTTGATGTTGGAGGAGAAGACGTCCGTACGGTCGAGGGTCTTGCCCCACATCGACTGGGGCGGCTTGCGGTTGATGCCCTCGACGCGGCCGAGGACCACGTCCGTGCCGTTCTTGTCGGCCATGGCGACCATGCGTTCGAGGGCCTCGGGGCCGAGCCGGTCGTCGGCGTCGAGGAAGAAGACGTAGCGGCCGGTGGCCTTGGCCAGGCCGACGTTGCGCGGGCCGCTGGGGCCGCCGGAGTTCTCCTGGTGGATGACCGTGACCGGCATGGGGGCGCGGGCGGCGAACTCGTCCAGGCAGTCCCCGGTGCCGTCCCGGGAGCCGTCGTTCACCGCGATGACCTCGATACGCGCCGGGTCCATCGACTGCGCCTCGACCGATGCCAGGCACTCGACCAGATACGGCATCGCTTCGTAGGCCCCGATGATCACGCTGACATCAGGCTCCGCCAGGGTCACTCTTCCCCCTCGTAACGCACGTTTCCCCACGCGTCAATGGTCTGACGTTCCGATAGACGGAGGATTACAGAAAGGGGTTGCCTCCGTTACCGCCCTTCGTGCATGTGTGCCGCATCACAAGCAACGGAAACGGCTCGGCTCCCGGAGATCTCTCTCCGGGAGCCGAGCCGAGGGGCCGAGCCGGACGGCGTAGCTGCGGGGGTCACGCCCGTGCTGTGCCGGGCGGCATCAGGCCGTCGTCACGCCGTCGTCACGTCTTCCGCTTCCGCCAGTTCCGTCCCGTCGACCGCCAGGGCGCCCCGGGAGGCCTGGCCGACGTTGCGGGCCTCGGCCTTCAGTGCGAGGTCGGCGACCGCGGTGTTGAACTGCTCGATGGAGGTCGGCTTGTCGGGGCCGAGCAGGTACTCCTTGAGCTCCTTGCGGTCCTCGGCCAGCGGATCGGCGGCCGGGTCGCGCACGGCGTCCAGCAGCTGGTCGAGCTCGGCGGCGCTGTTGCTGAGGATCACGGCGGCACGCACGGCGGTGTTCTGCCGCTTGAACTCCTCCACGCCCAGCTCCGCCGAGTCCGTGACGGCGTACGGCTTGCCGCTGGCGATGAAGTCGGAGACGACGCTGGAGATGTCGGAGACCATCGCCTCGGAGGCGTTGAAGCAGTCGTACAGGCGCGGTTCGGAGCCCGTGATGACGCGGTGCTGGAAGGAGGGGAAGGAACGCCAGTAGGCGTCGTTCCACTCGGCGCGCAGCCGGGCGGCCTCCTCGTGCTTGCGCATGTCGACCAGGCCGTCGCGGCTGGTCACGGCCTCGTCGGCCTTCTCGTCGAAGGCGAGGGACAGCGCGTCCAGGCGGGCCTTGAGACGGGTCAGCTCGGCCTTGGCCTTGGCCTGGGCGGCCGGGTCCGCGGTGAAGCGGGAGTCGGCTGCGCGCTCGGCGGCGGCCTTCTTGATGAGGGCGGTGATCCGGCGGTGCGCGGCGCCGGCCTTGGCGCTGCGGGTGCCGGTGAAGGGGTGCGGCTTGTACAGGACGCGGACCGGGGGCTCGGCCGCGACCAGCTTCTTCACGATGTTCTCGCCGGCCAGCAGGAGCGAGGTGTTGCCCGGGTTGTCGTCCCAGCCCTCCCAGGTGGGCGCGTACAGGATCGTCGGGATCCTGTCCTTGGGCGCGCCCTGCCCGGGCTTGATCGGCGCGAGCTGCGGGCGGCCGACCTCGACGATGTCCTCGTCGCGGATGCCGACGTCGGCGATGGCGTAGCGGTCGCGGCCCGCGCGTCCGGCGGTCCACACCTCGTCGTAGACCTTGCTGAACGGGTTGACGCTGGCGAGCTTGTCGCTGTCGCCGTGGCCGATGAAGACGTGCTTCATGGTGGGGACGCGCAGCATGTGGATGTTCTTGCCGACGTTCGCCGGGTACAACGTGACCCGCACCATGGACAGGTCCATGTTCATCAGGTGCACCCCGCCGGGCACGCAGATGACGGGCACCGTGGTGGGCGCCATCTTCTCCAGGATGTAGCGCTCGCGCAGGATGATCAGCGGACGGGAGTCCAGCTGCTCCATGGTCTCCAGCCACATGTTGACCTGGTACGCGGAGTCGGCGGAGCCGGAGAAGTACAGCACCGTCTCCGGACGGTACTCGCGCAGCCAGGCGCTGACGGTCTTCAGGACCTTGTCGGCCTTCGGCGGGATCCGCTTGGCCCGCAGGTACGGCGCCAGCGCGACGACGTACAGCACGCCCAGGCCCAGGGTGACGCCGACGCCGACGAAGCCGGCGAGGTCCAGGTCCGCGAGGGCGCAGACGAGCAGGCCCACGACGGCCGCGAGGTCCAGGTGGAGCATCTTCACACCGGCCCGGCTCAGCAGGCGGCGCGGCGGGGCGTCCGGGATGGGCAGCCGGGAGACCAGGTCGACGTTGCGGGTGACGACCGGCATCTGACGGCGGTTGCCGATGAGGGTCACCAGCGCGCCGTGCGGGGCCTGCAGGCCGAAGAAGATCGTGAAGCAGGCGATCGCCGCGTAGAAGACCGGCTCCTGTGAGAGGCCGAGTCTGGCCAGCAGCAGGATCAGCAGCAGCTCCCGGAGCAGGAAGCGCATCGACAGACCGGCTCTCACCTTGCCCAGGAGGCTGATGAGGTAGCTGCCCTTGCGGTGGAGATAGAGGTCCGCAAGGTAGGTCACGGCGGCCGCGGCGGCGAAGGCGGGGACGCTCGGGACGAGCGCGGCCAGCATGAGGCCGGGGTAGCCCAGCGTCATGAGGGCCGCCGCGGCCAGCTCGGCCGCGCTGCCCACCCGGGCGACGCGAATAGCGGTGCTTATCACGGAGGAACCTGCTCTGGGAGGGTTGCCGGTCATAAAGGTCTTAGCAGCCGGAAAGTCCGGAAAATCCAGAAAAATCCCTTGTGGGAAGTTTCGGGAATTTTACGGATTCAGGCCTCTGTGAATACTCCGTAAACTTGGAGCCACAGAGGCCTGAATACCAATGGCTATTTGCGGGTGATTATGCCACGCCGTCCTGACGGTCGAGCACGCCGGCCAGAGCCTGCTCGAATCCGGAGGCGCGGCTGGCGTCGGCCGTCGGGTCCTGCTGACGGACGTCGATGACGTGCCCGGTCAGTTCGGACAGCAGCACGTCGAGGGAGGTGCGGGCGACCGCCTCGGAGGACAGCAGGCTGCCCGCGGGCTCCTGGCCGAAGGCCTTGGTGCGCATCGGCGTCGCCGTGCGCTCCGGATTGATGCAGTTGACCCGGATGCCGTCGCCGGCCCACTCGTCGGACAGGGCCTGGGTGAGGTTCACCATGGCGGCCTTGGTCGAGGAGTAGAGGCTGTACTCGGCGCGGCCGCGGGTGTAGCTGCTGGAGGTGTACAGCAGCAGCTGCCCCTTGGTCTCGGCGAGGTACTTGTAGGCCGAACGGGCGATCTGCACGGGGGCCAGGTAGTTGACCTTCAGCGCTTCCTCGATGGTCGCGTTGTCGGTCTCGGCGAGCTTGCCGATGCGCAGCACGCCCGCGGTGTTGACGACGTAGTCGATCCGGCCGGTCTCGGAGTACGCCTTGGAGAGCGCGTCGTCGACCTCCTCCGGGTTCTCGACGTGCGTGCCGGTGGTGGAGCGGCCGAGGGCGTAGACCTTCGCGCCGTAGGACTCGGCGAGTTCGGCGATGTCCTTGCCGATGCCGTACGAACCGCCGAAGACCACCAGGGTCCTGCCGGTGAGCAGGTCGCGGTAGGCGTCCTCGCCGACCTGCTCGGGTGCGGCGGTGGAGCCCAGCTGGAAGAGCTTGTCGGCGATGAAGACGTCGACCGGCTGCGTCACCTTCATGTTGTACTCGTCACCCGCGACGACGTGGATCGGCACGTCCGGCAGGTAGCGCAGCACGACCGTGCAGTCGTCCGTGGCCTGGAAGTTGGGGTCGCCCGCGGCCACCTCGTACGCCCGGCGGATCGTCGACAGCTTGAACGCCTGCGGGGTCTGTCCGCGGCGCAGCCGGGAGCGGTCCGGGATCTCGGTGATGAACTCGCCGTCCTCGCCGTGCGTGCGCGTGACGATGATGGTGTCCGCGGAGGGGATGGCGACGTCGACGGCCTGGTAACGCTCCAGCGCGGCCACACAGTCGTCGATGACGCGCTGCGAGAGCAGGGGGCGTACGGCGTCGTGGAAGAGGACGTTGAGGTCCTCGCCCTCGGCCAGGCCCTCGCCCAGGGCGGCGATGGCGCGCTCGGTGGTCTCGTTCCGAGTGGAGCCGCCCTCGATGATCCGCGATACTTTCCTGAACCCGGCCTTGGCGACGATCTTCTCGACGTCCGGCACATAGCCGGGCGCCATCAGCACGATGACGTCGTCGACGGAGTCGGCCTTCTCGAAGGTGGTCAGGGTGTGCTCGATGACTGCCTTGCCGGCGATCTTCAGCAACTGCTTGGGGATCGACAGACCCACCCGCTGACCGGTGCCACCGGCCAGGATCACTGCGGTGGTACGGGGCTTGGCTATGTGCTGGGACACAGGTGACCTACCTTGGGGCGACAGGGAACGAGGAAATGGTCCCACTTGCGGTAACCGCGATGCAAGGTGAGCGCCCTTCAGTGCATATGTGCGCGCTACCTGCCATTCACCTTGCGCTGCTGCTGATTGCGAGACACGGGGTGAACCTTCCTCGGATGCTCTCGCTAAATCCTGTGAGTAACTCCACAGGGTGTATGGGATTGCCGAGAGTGACGGGAAAGCAGCGCAGGGGCGTCGGAGCTGCGGCGAGCGCCGCCGGGGAGTGAGGATCTTCACGTCCCGCGACGCGGGGATGCACGCGTTCTTCATATGCGCGAGGCCATTACCACACAATTACGCATCAGGATTACGTGCATTTCCTGAGGTGGCGCTGAGAGGACCCTGGGACTTGATGAGTCCCAGGGTCCTCCCGTCGTTCTCTCGCGTTCTCCCGCGTTCTCCAGCGTTCTCTTGTCGTTCTCCCGTCGTTTTCCGTCAGACGCGCCGAACGCCCGGCTTGCCGTCCGTCACCCGCAGCCTGGCCAGCGTGCGGGCCGTCGCCTTCGGCTTGAGCACGGTGTCCACGACGCGGACCTGCGCGTCGACGGCGTCGTGGCGCACGTCGAAGAGGTGGTAGCCGCGGTGGGCGTCGATGAGCTTCCAGTGCGGGTTGTCGGCCTTCAGCGGGTCCCACTGCGCGTGGAAGGCGGCCTGGTCCTGGTCTCCGTTGCTGGAGATGGACGTGCCGACGAACTCGGCGCCGACGACCGCGGAGGACGGGTCGGCGAAGTCCCGCTTCAGGTCGCTGATCATGGTGAGGTGCCGGTCGCCGGTGAGCACGACGGGGTTGCGGACCTTCGCGAACTCCCCCAGCAGGGCGTTGCGTTCGACCTGGTAGCCGTCCCAGGCGTCGTAGAACCACTGCTTGCCCGGGCCGGCCAGCAGGTCGGTCTCGGCCATCATGATCTGCGAGGCGACGAGGTTCCAGCGGGCGGTGGACCCGTGCAGCGAGTCGAGCAGCCACTGCTTCTGCTCGGCGCCGAGCATGGTGAGCGCGGGGTTCTGGGCGCCCGCCTGGCTGGTGGCCTGGTCGCTGCGGTACTGCCGGGTGTCCAGCACGTTGAGCCGGGCCAGCCGGCCGAACTGGAAGCGCCGGTACATGCGGATGTGCGGCCCGTTGGGAATGGCGGTCGCCCGGACCGGCATGTGCTCGTAGTACGCCTGGTAGGCCGCCGTCAGCCGGGCCACGAACGCGTCGTGCGACTGCTTGGAGGGATCCTGCGGGATCTCCCCGGCGAAGTCGTTGTCGACCTCGTGGTCGTCGAAGGTGACCACCCAGGGCGCGTGCGCATGCATCCGCTGCAGGTCGGGGTCGGTGCGGTACTGCGCGTGCCGGTTGCGGTACTGGACGAGGCTGTACGGCTCCCCGCTCCCCTCGTGCTTGCGCAGGGCGGTGGCGGAGGGCGAGGACTCGTAGATGTAGTCCCCCACGAACAGGACAACGTCGGGATCCTGCGCGTACATGTCGGCGTACGGAGTGAAGTAGCCCTGCTGCCAGTTCTGGCAGGAGGCGAGCGCCAGGCGCAGCGGGCCGCCGGAGCTGAGCGGCGGGGGCGCGGTCCGGGTCCGGCCGACGCGGGACAGCTGCCCGCCGGCGCGGAAGCGGTACCAGTAGGTACGGCCCGGGCGCAGCCCGCGTACGTCCACGTGAACGCTGTGCCCGTACTCGGGCCGGGCCGGGGCGACACCCCGGCGGACCCCGCTGCGGAACCGCTCGTCGGGCGAGATCTCCCACTCGACCTGCACCACCTGGTTGGGCATACCGCCGCCACTCAGCGGCTTCGGGGCGAGCCGGGTCCACAGGACGACGCCGTCGGGCAGCGGGTCCCCGGAGGCGACGCCGAGGCTGAACACCCCGGAGGGCAGCGCGGTCCCGGCGGCCCGTGCGGTGCTGGGCACCCACAGCTGGGCGGAGGCGGCGGCGCCCACGACGGCGGCACCGGCGGTCAGAAAGCGGCGGCGGTCAGGGGAAGTGGTGCCCTTCGGAGCCGTGGCCATCCGTGAACTCCCTTGTGTCGCCGAGGCCTTGGACACAAGGAAGGTGGCATGGCCACCTGGTCAGCGGGCTGAACGCAACAGCTCGCGTGCATGACAAGCAGGGGGACAAAGAGAGACCCGTTGCGGGGCGTGCCGCAACGGGTCTGAGGGGTGTCGGTCGACTCAGAAGGGCTCGAAGCCCTCGAACTCCTGGGCCGCCTCGTCCCGTTCGGCCTGGCGGTCACGCCGGCGCTGGGCGGCGGGCCGCGGGGCCTCGAAGCGGTGGTCCTCACCGCGGCGGCCGAGCATCTCGGCACCGGCGGTCACGGTCGGCTCCCAGTCGAAGACGACGGCGTTGTCCTCGGGCCCGATGGCGACACCGTCACCGGACCGGGCGCCCGCCTTCATCAACTCCTCTTCGACACCGAGGCGGTTGAGCCGGTCGGCGAGATAGCCGACGGCCTCGTCGTTGTTGAAGTCGGTCTGCCGCACCCAGCGTTCGGGCTTCTCGCCCCGCACACGGAACAGCGGCTCGCCGCCGATCTCCTCGCGGGTGACGGTGAAGCCGGCGTCGTCCACGGCCTTGGGCCGGATGACGATCCGGGTCGCCTCCTCCTTCGGCTTGGCGGCCCGCGCCTTGGCGACGAGGTCGGCGAGCGCGAAGGACAGCTCCTTGAGCCCCATGTGCGCGACGGCGGACACCTCGAAGACGCGGTAACCACGCGCCTCCAGATCCGGCCGCACCATCTCCGCCAGGTCCTTGCCGTCCGGTACGTCGATCTTGTTCAGGACGACGATGCGCGGACGGTTGTCGAGCCCGCCGTACTGCTTGAGCTCCTCCTCGATGACGTCGAGGTCGGAGACGGGGTCGCGGTCGGACTCCAGCGTGGCCGTGTCCAGTACATGCACGAGGACGCTGCACCGCTCGACGTGCCGCAGGAACTCGAGGCCGAGCCCCTTGCCCTGGCTGGCGCCCGGGATGAGACCGGGGACGTCGGCGATGGTGTAGACGGTCGACCCGGCGGTGACCACACCCAGGTTGGGCACGAGGGTGGTGAAGGGATAGTCGGCGATCTTCGGCTTGGCGGCGGAGAGCACCGAGATGAGGGAGGACTTCCCCGCGCTCGGGTAGCCGACCAGCGCCACGTCGGCGACGGTCTTCAGCTCCAGGACGACGTCCCGCAGGTCCCCCGGCTCACCGAGCAGCGCGAACCCGGGCGCCTTGCGGCGGGCGGAGGCGAGCGCGGCGTTGCCGAGGCCGCCGCGACCGCCCTGGGCGGCGACGAAGGAGGTGCCGTGTCCGACGAGGTCGGCCAGCACATTGCCCGCCTTGTCGAGGACGACGGTGCCGTCCGGCACGGGCAGGACGAGGTCCTGACCGTCCTTGCCGGACCGGTTGCCGCCCTCGCCGGGCTTGCCGTTGGTGGCCTTGCGGTGCGGGGAGTGGTGGTAGTCGAGCAGCGTGGTGATCGACTGGTCGACGGTGAGGATCACGTCCCCGCCGCGCCCGCCGTTGCCCCCGTCGGGGCCTCCCAGCGGCTTGAACTTCTCACGGTGGACGGAGGCACAGCCGTGACCTCCGTTACCCGCGGCGACGTGGAGTTCGACGCGGTCCACGAAGGTGGTCATGGTGGGTGCCTCCTGGGGGTCCCCCCGGCCGAAGACCGGGGGAGTACGGGTATTGCTCGGTTACTGCTTGGTCAACAAGCGAAAGGCGGACCCGCCTTCCCGTACGGGAAGTGAGGTCCGCCTCGCGAAAAGATCGAACGACTCGCTCGGGTCAGGCGACCGGAACGATGTTCACGACCTTGCGGCCACGGTGGGTACCGAACTCCACCGCACCGGCCTGCAGCGCGAACAGCGTGTCGTCGCCGCCGCGGCCCACGCCGGAGCCCGGGTGGAAGTGGGTGCCGCGCTGACGGACCAGGATCTCACCCGCGTTGACGACCTGACCGCCGAAGCGCTTCACGCCGAGCCGCTGGGCGTTGGAGTCGCGACCGTTCCGGGTGGACGATGCGCCCTTCTTGTGTGCCATGTCTCCTCAGTCCCTTACTTCGCAGCCGCGGGGATCTCAGTGACCTTGATCGCCGTGTACTGCTGGCGGTGGCCCTGACGACGGCGGTAGCCGGTCTTGTTCTTGTAGCGCAGAATGTCGATCTTCTGGCCCTTGTGGTGGTCCACGACCTCGGCCTGGACCTTGATGCCGGCCAGCACCCACGGGTCGCTGGTCACAGCGTCGCCGTCGACAACGAGCAGGGTCGAGAGCTCGACCGTGTCGCCAACCTTGGCGGTGGAAATCTTGTCAACCTCAACGATGTCGCCGACAGCAACCTTGTGCTGGCGACCACCGCTGCGCACGATGGCGTACACGCGGATCTCACTCTCTCGCTCGGGAACGGCACCCCCGCAGTCCAGCCACCCGGGCATGAACACGGATGGCCTCTCCCGGCCACCGAAGGACCGGTACCCGGGAGGAAGAGGTTTACGGGGATGTGGCACGTCTCTGGACACGCCGACGGTCAAGGTTACGGGGGCGCCCCTCCGGGGGTCAAACCGGGCCGGACCCCTCCCCGTCCCTCACCTCTGCTCGTCCGCGGCGCTCTCGTCCTCCGGGACGGCGAACCCGGACGTGTCGAGGTCGAAGTCGAACGGGGCGGGGATGCGCACGGGCCGCCCGAAGGGAACATTGGTCCGGGACCGGTACCCCTTGGGAGACGGGTCCCAGAGAACGTTGATCTCCCCCACCCGCATGTCGAGCAGGAGGTACACGGGCACGATCCGCCCGTACGTCTCCATCTTGTCGAGCCAGTCGACGTCCTTGGTGGAGTCCGAGGTCAGCTCGGCGACGAGGGAGAGGGCGGCACCGTCGGCGTGGCGGCCGTCGGCGTCGAAGGCGGATTCGTCGGCGACGAAGAGGTCGGGCCCGTAGCCGCGCTCGGAGGGCGGGAAGACGAAGAGGAAGGGCGAGGTCTCCGTGATGTGCCCGTCGGGCGCGTGAGCCTCCACCTGCGCACGCAGCCTTCGCATGGGACGCAAGTAGCGCAACTTCGACCACGGCGACACGACGATCTTCCCCCGGATGAGCTCGGCCTTGTAGCCGGCAGGTGTGTCCAGCTCCTCGACGATGCGGAGCATCTCCTCGAATGACCCCGTCCGAGGTGCGTCTATGGCCGGAGGGCGGTCGGTCATGATGGTCACCACGATCCTCCAGTGGTTACAGAGCGTGTCGCCTGATCCACGATAGCGCCGGCCGGTGACAGCCGCCCCGCTCACGCCGCAGCCGCCCGATGCGCGGCGGGTACCCCAACCTCACACCACAGCAGCTTCCCGCCCCGCCCGAAAAGGTCGTCGCCGAGCGCATAACCACCCCAGGCCTCCGCGTAATGACATACGAGGAACAGCCCGCGTCCACCGTCGGCCTCGGCCGGTACGGGGCTGACGGCGGGCCCGGACCGCCTGTCGAAGGGAGGCGGGACGTAGGGGTTGGTGTCCCAGACGCTCACCCGCAGCCGGCTGCCGCCGAGGCCGCGCAGACGGAGGGCGGCGGGGCCACTGGAGTACCGGTACGCGTTGGTGACCAGCTCGGTCGCCAGGAGTTCGGCGGTGTCCTGGAGTTGAGCCATGCCGTGTCCGGCGAGAACGGCACGGACGGTGATCCGGGCAATGCGCGCGGCCCGCGGGTCGTGGGGCAGTTGGAGGGCGTACGCCCAAGTTGGAACCCCTTCGCACTCCGACGGGGATACGGTGACCATGAACGCCTCCTGCGGTGGGGGACTTGGTTCGCTCGATGGCCCGGCCAGGGCTTCCGGCTTATCGGTGGGGCTGTGAGCGGCTTGGTCTTCACCGTAGACTGCAATCCCTGAAGGTTTTGCACACATCAGCAAAAGCTTCAGGGATTCACCTCGTGTGAGTGACAGCCGCACCAGGTGTACGAAATGGAGCGACATGGCACCGCGAAACGTCCCCACCGCACGCCGTCTCCGCATCGGCATCGAGCTGCGCCGTCTGAGGGAACGCGCGGGCATGACCGCTGCCCAGGCCGCCCGCTCCCTGGGCACCACTCAGGCACAGATCAGCAACATCGAGGCCAACCGCTTCGGCGTCAGCGCGGAACGCGTGCGCACACTGGCGCACATCTACGGCTGCACGGACCAACCCCTGGTCGACGCGCTTGCCGGCATGGCGGCGGACCGCACACGCGGCTGGTGGGAGGAGTACCGCGACACTCTGCCGCCCCGGCTCCTGGACCTGGCGGAGCTGGAACACCACGCCACCGCCCTGCGGGTCACTCAGGTCATCAACATCCCCGGCCTGCTCCAAACACCAGAACACGCCCGCGCACTGTTCCGCGAGGCGGTTCCGGCGCTGCGCCCGCATGAGATCGAGTACCGCATCTCCCACCGCATCAAGCGCCAAGCCATCCTTTTCCGCGAGCAGCCACCGCCGTACACGGCGATCGTTCACGAGGCCGCTCTGCGGATGCAGTTCGGCGGACGCGAGGTGGCCAAGACCCAGCTCAACCACCTGGCCGAGGTCAGCGAGCAGGCCAACATCACGCTCCGCATCATCCCGTTCAACGGCACGTCGTTTCCCACCACAGGCCACGCCGTTGACTACTTCCACGGTCCTGTGCCAGCACTCGACACCGTGGAGGTGGACACCGCTCACGGTAGTGAACTCGTCGACGCCGCCGGGCAATTGGAGAAGTATCGCCTCGTGCTGGACCGTATGGAGGCAGTCGCTTTGAAGCTGGACGCCTCCCGCGACCTCATCCGCCGCATCGCTCTAGATATCTGAGGGACGAATCGTGACCGACCAGAACTGGCAGAAGTCCTCCTACAGTGAAGAAGGCTCCGCCTGTGTCTACCTCGCCACCGCCTCCGACGGAACGATCTTCCTTCGTGAAAGCGATGACCCGGAAACCATTCTCACCACCGGCGACGGGCCGCTCGCCGCCCTCATAGCTGCATTGAAGATACCGGCTTAAGGACGGAAGCCTCAATCGTCGTCACACCATTGAGGCTTTCTCCGAAGTGCTGCGGAGATCGGCCCGACCAACTCCTGCCAGATTACACATGCATCAGCGGCCCCAGACGGCAGATCTGCGCGATGTGGAGCGAATGACGCTTCTGCACCGGCCAACGGCGTCAAAGGCCAGGTGAGTATTCCCTCGAAAGCGAGAGCCGCTCGTGCGCTGGGCAGAACGGTCTATTCGTCGCCAGGCCTGGCCGCTGACGGTCTCCGTCGGCCAGCTTCCGCCACCGCCTCCCTGACCGGCCTCCCGTGGGCACGAGGGAAGCTCCGTACAGCTGCGGGCTCAGCCCGGTGAACGGGCCTGTCCAGGACGGCTCCGACGCGTAAGCACACCAGCCACAGCGAGATCACCGCACTCGTGGGTGAGCGCCTACAGACAGTAGGCGAGGGACTGACTCACAGACGGTTGGCGAGCCAGTCTGCCCGCTCCGTACGATCGGCACCACCGTCGCCATCCACTACGTAAACCAGCGCTTCTGCGAAGGTTGCACCCAGGTGCCAGAGGACATTCGGCCCTACGGCAATGACGCGCCCGCTTGCTGCGATGTATGACCTGTACTGGACCGACCACATGCCAGAGGGCTGTAATTCTCTGCGTATCTACGTCGCAGCCTGGAGGCTTCTGCGACTGCGTCGATGCAGGCGTCAACGGGGTCTATGTGTAGTGACGAGCCGGGGACGCGAGCCGGGGAGCTCACGATCCTCAGCCCGCCGAACTCCGCCCAGATCCCCGGCGCCGCGCCGTTGAGCTCGAACCCCGCCGCTGTCAGTGCCGTGTCCAATCCGCAGTGGCGATTTGGCGCCCCGCTGTCCACCCGGCAACGCTGAGCGCACTGAGCACCGTGGGCCCGCAGCGCCTCAGCGACTCACTCATCGTTTTTCATCCTTGGTCTGACCTGGTCAGACGCAAGTGAGGACGGCCTGAACCAGGGTGGTGAGGCGGATGATGGAACACCTCAGATCCCGCAACTCGACCGATGCGGCGCTGAATCATTGGTCATCAGCGGCTGGTTCTGCGTCGTAGGGCTCGAATTCGAGGTAGTCGAGGGGGTCCTCGTCGCGGCGTCCGAGCCGGGGTAGGCCCTCGGTCGCGAACCGGCCGCGCAGCCACTCCAGCAGGGTTTTGGTGAGGTCGGTGTTGAGCGGTGGGCCTTGGTCGGCATGGCGCGGTACAACGATCAATGGCCAGTCGTCCGGCGTGGCACCTTCGGTCAGCCAGCACAGTTGGTCGCCGTCGATGGAGTCGGCGAAGGGCAGGAATCCCCCGGGCTCGGGATAGACAGCCAGGGGATGATACTCAGGGAACTCGGCTCGCTGCTCCTGGTAGGTCTCCGCGTACCACTCGGCCCACGGTGTGAGCGCGTACTGGTCCTCGCCGAAGGGGATGCTGAAGCGCAGCCAGCCGCACCAGGTGCCGGCCCCGTACCGCTCCATCAGTCGTACGTACTCGCCGGGCAGACGTGTACCCAGCCGTTCGTACAGCCAGTCCCAGTTGTGCTTACCGAGCGCGGGTGTCTCCGGCGGCGGAACGAGTGCGATCAAAGTCTCCAGCCCGCTGCCTGTGGTGAGCGCCGCCCGCTGCTGAGCAGTTGGCTCCGGCCGCCGAGGCGGCGGTGTCCACGGGGTGTGCTCCAGGTCGGTTTGCATGCCACTTCGGGCGGCCACCGGGCGCATGCCGTCGGCCACGAGCCGGGCCAGCGTCGGCACGAGCGGGGTCGCGAAGCGCCGCCAGGGGTCGCGGCCCGCGTTCTCGTCGTCCTGACAGTGCATGACGACCGGCCACTGGTCGGGGTCGTCGGATGCTGTGGTGTCCCAGTAGAGGGTATCGGCGGTACGGGTGGCGCCGAAGGGAAGGCCGCCGGGGGCGTCACGCCGACTCTGCTGGACCCAGGCCCCATAGTCGAACCAGCCGCGGTTCACGCATGGCGTGTGAAGCCAGAGCCAGGCGCCAATGTCGAGTGGGCCGTACGCGGCGGCGATGGCCTTGTAGTCGGCGGGCAGGCTCGTCCCCAACCAGGACTCGACTGCCGCCCAGTCGACAGGTACGGCGTAGTCGGCCGGCGGATCGCCGAAGATCTCGGCGAAGGCGTTGACGTGCGGGTCTGAAGCATTCACGGGTCTATAGACCTTTACCGGGAGCGAACGGGTGTTGACCGGGAGTGCGGGAAAGCACATGAGCTTCTTCCAACCTGCCACAGTGACAGGGTGGTTGGGCTGACAATGTGGTGAAGCCCCTGGTAGATGGGTTTTCGACCAAGAGAACCGTCATCCACCAGAGGCTTCGCATGCTTATCTACCCGTCGGGCGTCGACGTGTCCAGTTCTGCCCTACGGTGCCTGACGAGTTGTGGGAACTGTTCAGGCGGGTGGTTCCGGAGACGGTCATCCGGCGCCCGCAGGGAGGTGGCCGGCGTCGTGCCGGCGACCGGGAGACGCTGGCGGCGATCGTTTTCGTAGTGCACGCCACGCAGACAGAGCGCGTTCATAGCCCATTGAGCAGACTCCGACGGTGGTCAGCGGGCCAAGAGGAACAACGTCGTATTACGTGTGCGCTGTGTCGACGGTGAGGTTGTAGACCGCCGCCTGTTGTGTCCAGGCGCTGACGGCGTCGACCTCTGTGCCGGGATCGATTCGACCGCATAGGGGCCGATCGGACAGACTTCCTCGGAGAACCACTTCACGGCCACTGATGCGGAGACACTTGGACCGAGGTCTTCCTCATCCCTCACCCAAGACGCGCGGCAAGGGCGGACCGGTAGCACTCCAGCCGGTCCTTGTCCGCGTCAACGAAGCTCTGCACTTCAAGATGGTTGTCCAGCAGGTGCCCAATCGTCTCCTGCGCGCTCCGGGCGCCCAGCAGCTTGGCGAACGTCTCTGTCAAGTGCGCACCCGACTGCCCGCAGCCGCAGCGGAGTGCTGCCCTGTCATGGCGTGCGAGCTCAAGCAGTGACGTCCTCATGATCTCCCTGTGTCCGGCAGCGACCTCACTCACGCGGACGGGGCTAGAGAAGCCGGACGTCGCAGCGGCTCAGAACGTCCATGACCCTCCCGAAGTCCCCTTTCAGACGCTCACGTGACTCGGACGAGTACCGCCAGTTGAGGGTGAAGGGAGCGGTAGCTCCGAAGTCTCCGCCCAAGCAGTCGGCCAAGGCACTGAGACTCCGGCCGAAGTATCCGCCGGGACCGTTGACCGCCTCTCCGATGACGCAAAGAAAGTCCCGGAGGTCCCCGACCAAGCGCCCGTCTGTCCGTGCAGCATCGATGAACTGGCCACGCCGACCCGCACACGCCTCAAACGCATGCAGTACAAGCCCGGTTTGCGGGCTCCTGCCAGCAGCTGCGTCTGGGCGCGTTCCCGTCACCCTTGCCCCTTGCCGGCCTTCCCGTCCCTCCGGGAGAGCGCCTGTCGGTAGTACTCCAGCCGGTCCTCGTCCTCGTCCACGAACTCCAGGATGTCGAACGCAGCCTCGGCGTCCCCGGACACGGCCTCGGTGTACAGCACCAAGATGCCCTCGCGCACCGCGGCAACGCACTGCTCCTCCAGATCGGGGCGACCGGCCTCGATCTCGCTTCGATGCGACTCCCCTGTCACGAGGTACTCCAGCATCCCCAGGAAGTGTCTCCTGACAGAGTCATGCAGGTCCTCGCCCAGCGCCGTGAGCATCACCGGAACGGCATGGGGGGCCACCTCGAAGAGCATGCTCTGCACCTCGAGGTGGTTCTCCAGCGTGTGCCCGATCGTCTCCTGCGTGCTCCGGGCGTCCAGCAGCCTCCTGAAGGCCTCCGTCAGATGCGCACCCGACTGCCCGCAGCCGCAGCGCAGTGCGGACCAGTCGTGGCGTCGCAGTTCCAGGATCGATGCCCTCATCACTTCCCGATCATCCATGGTCCTTCAGGGTCGTAGATGACACTGTGGACGAAGTTCTCCGGGGGATAGTTGCCCTGGCAGGTCGTGCAGATCTCCTTCTCCTGAAGAATCTTGCCGTTCCCGTCGTCGAAGTCCTCCCGTCGGATCGCCCTGGTGAAGATGACGTCGTCCGCATCCCAGCCTGTGTGGTCGAGGATGTTCGGCTCGGCGCAGCTGCCGTTGCCCGAGCAACCCACCGCGATGTCCCCCGTCTTCTTGTGCACGGCGGCCGTGTAGGTACGGGACTTCGCCTTGCCCGTCGCCCTGTCTGCCGCCTCGTACCGCAGGCCGGTGGCTTCCGATATGCGGTCGTCCATGTTCCAGTTGCCCTGGGCCCGGTGAACCGTGATCGTGGGCTGGAACTTGCCCTTGTTGCCTCGGGTGCCCTTGCCCGCGGCGCAGTTGTGGACGAGGGTGGACGTCTCGCCCGCCGCCACGTAGTACGTGTGCGCGGTGTCGACGGTGAGGTTGTAGACGGCTGCCTGCTGTGTCCAGGCGCTGACCGCGTCGACCTGGACCCACGTGCCGGAGCCGGTCTGGAGCCACTGGCCGGGCTTGAGTTCGCCGGCCTTGAGCCACTTCTTCAGGTCGGGGACCCAGAAGGGGTGGCCGGCGGTCGCAGTGATGGTGTCGGTGGCCTCGCCCTGGTCGCCGTCCGTGTCGACCGTGAGCTTGACGAGCTTCTTCTCGCCCTTGCCCTCGATCGTGTCGGTGACCTTCTGCTTGGACGTCTTGCCCGTCGTCGGGTCGGTGGCGAGGACCTCGTCGCCTTCCTCGACCTGTTCGATGGGCTTGTGGCTGCCGTCGGCCATGACGACTTCCGTGCCCGGCACGAAACTGTTGGCGGATGTCATCGAGGCCACGTCCATCGCCGTGCTCGTGCACTCGACCGCGGTCTCGATCTTGTCGGCGATGTCCTCGGTCTTCTCCGCCGCCTTGGCGATGTCGTCCGCGTACTTGGCCGCCTTCGCCGCCATCCGGCCGGCCTTCGCCGCCCGCACGGCCGCCGCGCCGGCGCCGCCGAGCAGGACTCCGCCGACCGTGGCCGCCGCCCAGGCGCAGGCCTCCATGTCGCCCTTGGTGACGCAGTTCTTGATGTCGTTGAAGCCGGTGACCTCGCCGACGACGTTGCCGACTGTCTTGACGCCTTCCCAGAGCGCACCCCGGTCCACCGCCTCGGAGACGGTCTCCACGGCGCTGCCGACCTGCACGACGTGCGGGGCCACCTCGAAGCGCACGCCTCCGTCCAGGACTGCCCTTCGTCACGCCGAGCAACGGAACCGATGCCAACGTCGGCGGCCAGGGCCTTCGGCGAGATTGAGACGGGATCTGTTCTCCAGCCGCTCCGTGGGCGACCATCCCAAGTCCATTCCGCCATGAACCCGCGTAGAGCCGACAGCGGTTGGTCACCGTATTCCTCGCACGCGGCCTGCAGTTGACGACCTACCAAAGAATCAGAGAAATCTTCATTGGTATCGACATCGAAGCACTGCCGGCCGCCAGCACTCCTGCCTCACTGTCGCCGCACGTTTCTTGGAGGGGTGGAACCTGACCAATATCGAACTGGGACGTTACTCTGCCGATCGAGATCGGGAGGACTGCGGATGCTGACACTGGACGAGGCGGTTACCCAACTGGACGCGAGCTCTGCTGCCAAACGCCGCACGGCTGCGAAGCGCTTGCGCGCGCTCGCCGACGAGGCCGCCGGCTCACCTCTGCTACGTGCGCTCCAGCGGGAGATGCAAGATCTTGGGGCCTGGGAAACGCAGTATCAGCTCATCATGGCCATCGGGGCATGCGGCTACCAACCGGCGGTCCCGTACCTGAGCGAACTCACCCAGCATCGGACTGAAGTCCCCATGGTCCACACTGCCGTGGGAGACGCGATCGTTCGGCTACGCGCGCCAGTAGAGGGCATTGCCGTCCCACTGCGATGGTGCCTCGACAGCGGGAACCCTTCACTCGCTGACGGCGCCCTGCGCGCCGTCGCCATGCAACGCGCGGTTCCCGACCCCGCGACCATCGACCACATCCTCGACTTCCTCATCCCGCTCGATGCCCACGACGGCTTGCGCTTCTGGCCGGCCGCGGCTGCCGCCGGATGGCCGGGGAACCGCGTACGCGCTTTCCTCGAGAACTGCGCCGCAGGCCCCCGCCCCGACATCGCTGAGGCCGCCGCCTCGTCTCTGAAGGGCAAATACCGGACGTATCGCCCGCTGTAGCATTCCTCAGCCTTGAAATCGCATTTGCTCCACGTAGGCAAAGCGCCGGGCGCCCGACTGTATCGGAAATAAGTACTACTCGGAACCGATGGCCGACGACAAACAGAAATATCCCTATTCCCACCATCCAAGCGGTTCGCCGCTGTCGGGGTCGTAGACGTTTCCATACATCCACTCGACTCCCTGATCCGGCAAATTTGCCATGACTGATTCGATGGCTTCGAATCCTGCAGAGACCGGGATCGTCAATACAACGAGGTTCTCAAGCTCGCCGTCAACTCGACCACCGAGTTGCGAGATTCCGCGCTTGAGTTCGTCGAGCGCTTCCATTGAAACGCTTTGGTGGAAACACTGCACGCAAACGTTTCCACCTCGCGCAAGGATGTCAACTCGCGGGGGCTCGTGCGCGAGCTTGATCTCATCGCCGGCAGCAATGCCCTGAAAAAATCCCGGAGACAGCAAGACCTTGTACCGGTCATCTCCCAGTGGCATCACCTTCACCCTCTCCTGGGCCTTCACTCCGTCATCGGACTCGACATCCAGGAGAAGAGTGTCACATCGCCCGTTAATCGGATCTTCCTCTCGGGGCTCCACAGCTTCCTCTCTCAGCGCACGACATTCCCACCGAAGGCGCACCTCGATCCTGCGCGCTTCCATTGCAGGCCATGCCCTCGATGCAGAGATTTCCCTCCGTCAGGTTTCCGCCCTTGGAGCGCGGGACGTTGACATGCCCTATTTGCACATTGGCGGGATTCTTCGTTGTCTGGCCACACCTCCAGCACGTGAGAACACTGTCGTTCTCCGCCTGCGCCTTCCGGACCATTTGATTGCGGATGGACGAGGGAACTCGCTTACCGGCAGTGGGCCCGCCCGAACTCGCCGCCATTTGCGCGGGCGAGGCGATCTCGCCATCGCGAAGGATGAACAACGGCAGCTGCGTGCCGCATGCCGGGGTACCACTGGTCGGACTGGAGTTGTGGACCAGGACGAAGGTGTCCCCGGCTTCCACATAGTACGTGTGCGCCGTGTCGACGGTGAGGTTGTAGACAGCCGCCTGCTGCGTCCACGCGCTGACCGCGTCGACCTGCACCCACGTCCCGGAGCCGGTCTGGAGCCACTGGCCGGGCTTCAGTTCACCCGCCTTGAGCCACTTCTTCAGGTCCGGGACCCAGAAGGGATGGCCGGCGGTCGCGGTGATGGTGTCGGTGGCCTCGCCCTGGTCGCCGTCCGTGTCGACCGTGAGCTTGACGAGCTTCTTCTCGCCCTTGCCCTCGATCGTGTCGGTGACCTTCTGACCTCGTCGCCTTCCTCGACCCTCTCAATGGGTTTGCCGCTGCCTGCGGCCATCAGCACGGGACCCGGTCGAGGATCACTTGTCCCGGCTCAGCTGCCCGTGTTCTGGGTCAGCTTCGCGAACTGTTGCGAGGCCTGAGCAGCACGCACATCCTTCACCTCAGGCTGCAGCGCGGCCACCTCGATATCCGGTTCCGCCGACCACGGCCGCGGCGCCTGGATGCGGCTCGTTCCCGCAGGCGGCGAGCAGGGGCGCCGCCGCGGCGGCGACGGCGAGCACGGCGCGACGGCGGCGATGCAAAGGCAGTGAAGGGCGGTACGCCCCTCAGCCCACTTCGCCTGTCGTACGTCACTCCTGTGGTAGGCGCCCCTCGAACGCCGGACCGCAGCCGTCAGGCAGGTGTGCCGCCGCAAGCGCTGCCGCCTCTGCCGCCGTTCTCACGTCGCCGAGGGTGGAGGCGTCCGGAGCGTACACGCGCCAACCGTGCTCCAAGGGGCCGATCATGGGCAGATCGTTGGTGAACGGGTCGCGCGTGGCCCGGCTGAAATGGAGCCAGCCATGGCTGGGGAAAGGGAACAGTTGCCGCAGCCGGGGCTCGGCGTAGGCAGCCTCGGTCAGCTCCGGGTCGGCAAGCCGGACTCCCGGGTCGCGCTCACGCATCAACTTCCACGCAGTGGCAACCGCGTGCCCCTCCAGATGGGCCTCCGCAAGCCGGTCGAATTCGATGAACGGCCAGGCACCACTCATCTCTCCCACCGATCTTCCCGAGTTCCAGTCGTGCACCGCAACGGCTACCGCGTCCAGGTCTCCGGAACCGCCCGTCCCCAGGTGGACACCGGGTGCCCAAATGGTGATGTCGAACATTCGCTCCTCGGTGGAGTCGGCGGAAACAAGAAAGACACCCCGTTGCGTCACCGCCTTGGCCCGAATCAGGGCACCACGCCCATCGCCAGCGACCAGAGGTCCGATGTCAATCCCCTGCCTGGATGCCGCTTGCCGCAGCGCCGGAACAAGACCGCCAGCCACGGCGACATCAGGGTAGTGGGTTCGGTCAATCGCGGTTGGTGCCGGAGCACCCTCGGCCCGACGGTCAGCCATCACACACTCCTTGTCAGTCAGCCCAGTCGGGGCGAGTGGGGGTATAGCTCCTCCCCTTCCAGTACCACTCGATCGAGTCGTATTTCCGCTGCCCCGTTATAACTGCCATTCTCACGTTGCCGATCTCCCAGGCCGTCTGATACCCGCTCTTCACTCCCTCTTTCCAACCCTTGCGGAAGGTCGGGATTCCTCGCTCCAGCAGCATCGACAGCGCATGGTCTCCGCTCTCGGCTCCGTCGATACCGTCCAGTGAGATCGACAGGCGCGTGTTCTTGTCCCTGATGGCGTTGCTGACTCCGACCATCCACTCCGGGGCGCCGTCACCGTCCGGATGCGGCTTGTCGTAGTCGTTGTCCGGGTTGAAGCCCTTGTTGAACGTCCGGCCCCCGATCTTCCTTGCCAGCGCGTCAGAGTGCTTGCCGACTCCGAGGACGACATGATCGCAGTTGTGGACCAGGACAGGCGCGTTCCCCGCCGCCACGTAGTACGTGTGCGCCGTGTCAACGGTGAGGTTGTAGACGGCTGCCTGTTGCGTCCAGGCGCTGACCGCGTCGACCTGCACCCACGTACCGGAGCCCGTCTGGAGCCACTGGCCGGG
>NZ_BMSX01000007.1 GCF_014649375.1 Streptomyces aurantiogriseus | reverse complement strand
GGTGTGCGGGTTGTCCACACGGAAGATCCGCACCCCGTACGACATCCAGTGCCGCAGGACGCGCAGGGTCTCGGCGACCAGGCCGTCCATGTCGGCGTCGAAGGCGATGGGGTAGATGTCCTGGTACTTCTTCGGCGGATTCTCGGCGTAGGCGATGGTCCCGTCCGGCCGGTGATGGAACCACTCGGGGTGCTTCTGCACCCAGGGGTGGTCCGGGGAGCACTGCAGGGCGAAGTCCAGCGCGATCTCCAGCCCCTGCTCCCTCGCCTGCTCCACGAACCAGGCGAAGTCGTCGATCGTCCCGAGGTCCGGGTGCACGGCGTCGTGGCCGCCCTCCGGGGACCCGATCGCCCACGGCACGCCCACGTCCTGCGGGCCGGGGGTGAGCGTGTTGTTGCGCCCCTTCCGGAAGGTCGTCCCGATCGGATGGATCGGCGGCAGATAGACGACGTCGAAGCCCATCGCGGCGATGGCGGGCAGCCGCCGGGCGGCCGTCCGGAAGGTGCCGTGCGGATGCTCGGCCGTGCCCTCGGAGCGGGGGAAGAACTCGTACCAGGAGCCGTACAGGGCCCGTTCCCGCTCGACCAGCAGGGGCAGGGTGTCGGACGCGGTGACCAGTTCCCGCAGGGGATGGCGGGCGAGGACCTCGTCCACCTCCGGGGTCAGCGCCGCCGCGAGTCGGGAGGCGGCCGGGCGGGACTCGTCACGCAGGGCGTCGACCGCGGCGAGCAGGACGTCGCTCGCGTCCTCGGGCGCTCCGGCGGCCGCGCGCTCGTAGAGGCGGGCGCCCTCCTCCAGGACCAACTCGGTGTCGATCCCCGCCGGGATCTTGATGTGGGCGTGATGCCGCCAGGTGGAGACCGGATCGCCCCAGGCCTCCACGGCGTACGTCCAGCGGCCCGGCGCGTCCGGGGTGACCTCGGCGCCCCAGCGGTCGGTGCCGGGCGCCAGTTCGCGCATCGGCGTCCAGGGGCCGGGGCGGCCGTCGGGGCCGCGCAGGACGACGTTGGCGGCGACGGCGTCATGGCCCTCGCGGAACACGGTGGCCGAGATCTGGAACGTCTCCCCGGTGACCGCCTTGGCGGGCCGGCGCCCGTGCTGGACGACCGGGCGGACGTCGAGGACGGGTATGCGCCCCACGGCGGGCACATCACCCGCGGAGGATCGCTCCGGGGCCGGCGGTCCGGCGTCGGCGGGGCGCGCGGACGGTGCTTTGGTGCGGGATGTACGGGGTGTCGGGGGTGATGACGAGTGGTGCGTGGCGGGCATGACCGCTCCTGTCCGCATCAACTTGGGTGGGCGGATGGATCCTGGGGAGGTGGGTCCTGCGGTGGGGGTGCCGGATGTGCTGGTGTGTACGGGGGCGTACTCGGGCCCGGACGGGCCGGTGTTGTTGCTCGGGCCGGGCGAACCGGGATTCCACTCGGATTCCCGGACGCGCCGGGTTTCCACTCGGATTCCTGAACGCGCCGGGTTTCCACTCGGGTTCCCGAACGCGCCGGGGTCGTACGTGTGTCCGGACGTGCGGGGGTGGTGCTCGGGTCGTACGGGGTCTTGTACCGGAGGAGCCTTCCCACCCTATTCGGGTGAGCAATCCGGCACTTTGTTAACTACTCACGCGTATGTCTACGGACAAGACCGGCCCCGTTCGCGGGGAACGGGGCCGGTGCCGGCATCCCGCCGCTAGGAGCGCGGGACGCGCAGCAGTTTGTCCGGCGAACCGAGCCCCCGGCCGGACACCTTGCCGCTCGACGCGCCCGCGACCAGCGCCCGTTCGACCTGGGCGGGCGTGGCCTTCGGACGATCGGCCAGATACAGCGCGGCCGCGCCCGCCACGTGCGGCGCCGCCATCGACGTACCGGAGTAGGTCGCGCGCCCCGTGTCGCTCGTGTGCGCCCCTGACGTGATCGACACACCGGGGGCGAACAGATCGAGGGCGGAACCGTAGTTGGAGAAGCCGGCCCGGGCGTCCTTGCCGTCGGTCGCGCCGACGGTCACGGCCTGGCGTACGCCGGCGGGGGAGGAGAGCGAGGCCGACCGGCCCCCGTTGCCCGCGGCGACGGTGTACGTGACGCCGGAGCGGACCGAGGCGCGGACGGCGGCGTCCAACTGCGCGTTGTACGGGCCGCTCAGGCTGAGGTTGGCGACCGCCGGCTTGTGCGCGTTCCGGGTCACCCAGTCGATGCCCGCGATGACCCGCGCGGTGGTGCTCGCACCGGCGTTGTCCAGGACCCGTACGGCGACGACCTTGGCCTTCTTCGCCACACCCAGGCTCGCGCCCGCGACCGTGCCGGCGACATGGGTGCCGTGGCCGTTGCCGTCCGAGGCGATGCGGTCGCCGCCGACGAAGTCCCAGCCGTAGGACGCCCGGCCGCCGAAGTCCTTGTGCGTGACGCGGATCCCGGTGTCGATGACATACACCGTGACCCCGGCCCCCGCGGACTTCGGCGCGCCGTAACTCCCGTCCAGGGGCAGGGACGGCTGGTCGATGCGGTCGAGACCCCAGGATGGCGGGCTCGTCCGGGCCGTCCGCGCCTGTCGCGCGGCGTCCAGCGTCACCCGGGTGTCCTGGACGACCGACGCGACCTGCGGGTCGGCCGCGAGACGCCGGGCCTGTCTCTCGGTCGCCTCGACGGCGAAGCCGTTGAGCACCGTGTCGTAGGTGTGGCTGATTCTGGCCCCGTACCGCGCGGCGACACCGCGTCCGGCCGCCGACGGGGCCCGCACCCCCTCCTTGAGTGTCACGACGTAACTGCCACCGACGGCGCCGGGTTCTCCGGCGCCGCGTATCGTCCCCTCCGGTGCGGCGTGCGCGGGCAGGGTGATGGCCGAAAGCACCATGGTCGTGGCGACCGCGGTCAGACCCCCCGCCCGGCGCAGACGCCGTGTTCGCGTCCGTGCCATGGCTTCGAGTTCCCCTCCTCCACTCGGCGTACGGCGGCTGTGCCGGGTACGCACTGGGCAGCCTCTCGTGTGGGGCGAAGTGCCACAAGGTGGCCTGCGGGGGTGGAATCGGCCATAAGGGTGCGGAGGCTTGGGCGCTGTGTCGGCGTGGGCCGGTGAAAACAGCCCGTCGTGGGGGGCCCGTCCGCTCGAGCGAAGCCGAGAGTGGGGGAGGGTGAGGACGAGACCCGTTCAGGGCCGAAGCGGGCGTCTGCGGCGCCACCCCCAGCGAGGCGGACACGAAGGCCGGTACCGTCTTCAGAGACGTTGACGCACACTGCCGTGCGCCACTCCTCACGCACGCCGAGGTGGAATGTGAAGGCGATTCGTCGATTCACCGTCCGACCCCTTCTGCCCGAACCCCTCCGGCCACTCAGCGACCTGGCCCGCAACCTTCGCTGGTCCTGGCACGCGGAAACACGTGACCTCTTCCAGTCCGTCGACCCCGAACGCTGGGCCAAGTCGGCCGGTGACCCGATAAGGCTCCTCGGCAGTGTGCGTCCGGCACGCCTCGCCGAGCTGGCCGAGGACCGCCGCTTCCTGCGCCGGCTGTCCGCCGCCACCGACGACCTGCACGACTACGTGACCGGCGACCGCTGGTACCAGACCCAGGCGCAGGCCCAGTCCGCGGAACTCCCCTCCGCCATCGCCTACTTCTCCCCCGAGTTCGGCATCACGGCCGCCCTGCCCCAGTACTCCGGCGGCCTCGGCATCCTGGCCGGCGACCACCTGAAGGCGGCCAGCGACCTGGGCGTCCCGCTGATCGGCGTCGGGCTGCTCTACCGGCACGGCTACTTCCGCCAGACCCTCTCCCGGGACGGCTGGCAGCAGGAGCACTACCCCGTTCTCGACCCCAACGAGCTGCCCCTGACCCTGCTGAAGGAGGACGACGGCACCCTCGCCCAGGTCTCCCTCGCCCTCCCCGGCGGCCGCCGACTGCGCGCCCGTGTCTGGCTGGCCCAGGTGGGCCGTGTGCCGTTGCTGATGCTCGACTCGGACGTCGAGGAGAACGACCTCGGCGAACGCGGGGTGACCGACCGGCTCTACGGCGGCGGCAGCGAACACCGCCTGCTCCAGGAGATGCTGCTCGGCATAGGAGGTGTCCGGGCGGTACGGACGTACTGCCGCCTCACCGGCCACGCCCCGCCCGAGGTCTTCCACACCAACGAGGGGCACGCCGGCTTCCTCGGCCTGGAGCGGATCGCCGAACTCTGTGACGACGGCCTCGACTTCGACTCGGGCCTGGAGGCGGTCCGCGCCGGCACGGTCTTCACCACGCACACCCCCGTGCCGGCCGGCATCGACCGCTTCGACCGTGAGCTGGTCGCCCGGCACTTCGGCCCCGACGCCGAACTCCCGCGCATGGACGTGGGCCGCATCCTGAACCTGGGCATGGAGACCTACCCGGGCGGCGAACCGAACCTCTTCAACATGGCGGTGATGGGCCTGCGCCTGGCGCAACGCGCCAACGGCGTCTCGCTGCTCCACGGCCAGGTCAGCCGCGAGATGTTCTCCGGCCTGTGGCCCGGCTTCGACGCCGAGGAGGTGCCGATCACCTCCGTCACCAACGGCGTCCACGCCCCGACCTGGGTCGCCCCCGAGGTCCTGCGGCTCGGCGCCCGCCAGATCGGCGCCCAGCGCACCGAGGACGCGCTCAGCGTCGGCGGCTCCGACCGCTGGGACTCCGTCGCCGACATCCCCGACCAGGACATCTGGGACCTCCGCCGGGACCTGCGCGAACAGCTGGTCCTGGAGGTACGGGACCGCCTGCGCGCCTCCTGGCGGCAACGCGGTGCGGGCACGGCCGAGCTGGGCTGGATCGACGGCGTCCTCGACCCCGACGTCCTCACGATCGGCTTCGCGCGCCGCGTCCCGTCGTACAAGCGCCTGACGCTGATGCTGCGGGACCGCGACCGCCTGATGGACCTGCTCCTGCACCCGGAGCGCCCCCTCCAGATCGTCGTGGCCGGCAAGGCGCACCCGGCGGACGACGGCGGAAAGAGGCTCGTCCAGGAGCTGGTCCGCTTCGCGGACGACCCGAGGGTCCGCCACCGCATCGTGTTCCTCCCCGACTACGGCATGGCGATGGCCCAGAAGCTCTACCCGGGCTGCGACATCTGGCTGAACAATCCGTTGAGGCCGTTGGAGGCCTGCGGCACGAGCGGCATGAAGGCGGCGCTGAACGGCTGCCTCAACCTCTCCGTCCTGGACGGCTGGTGGGACGAGTGGTTCCAGCCGGACTTCGGCTGGGCGATCCCGACGGCGGACGGCGCCGGCACGGACCCGGACCGCCGGGACGACATCGAGGCGGCGGCGCTCTACGACCTGCTGGAACAACGGGTGACCCCCCGCTTCTACGAGCGGGGCCAGCACGGCCTCCCGGACCGCTGGATCGAGATGGTCCGCCAGACGCTGACCCTCCTCGGCCCGAAGGTCCTGGCCGGCCGCATGGTCCGCGAGTACGTCGAACGCCTCTACACCCCCGCCGCCCAGGCCCACCGCACCCTGGACCCGGACGCGGCGCGCGACCTCGCGACGTGGAAGGCGAAGGTGCGTGCGGCCTGGCACACGGTCACGGTCGACCACGTGGAAACCTCGGCGGCCACCCCGACCGCGGAACTCGGCACGACGCTCGCCCTGCGGGTCCGGCTGAGCCTGGGCGACCTGTCCCCCGACGACGTCGAGGTCCAGGCCGTCTCCGGCCGCGTCGACACGGAGGACCGCATCACGGACGCGACGACGGTCCCCCTGAAACCGGTGGGCGGCCCCGACCTGGAGGGCCGCTGGGTGTACGAAGGCCCGCTGTCCCTGGACCGCACGGGCCCGTACGGCTACACGGTCCGCATCCTCCCGAGCCACCGACTGCTGGCGTCGGGGGCGGAGTTGGGGCTGGTGGCGGGGCCGTCGGAGGAGCTGGTGGAGGGGGCGGGGGTGTTGATGCGGTGACGCGCTGAGGGAGGTTCTGGTCGCCGGGGCCTGGAGCGCGCCCCGGCGACGGCCTCCCCGGAGGGTCCTTAATCGGGTGCCCTTGCGCCTCACCGAACGGCAGGATTGCCCCCTCAAGTTTTAGTGAAACGGGGGCACATGGATTCCGAACTTCCCGGAGATTTCGGACCGCACAACGCGATCTCCGAGCTGATCCGCTGGAACGCGCCGCTGTCCAAGCTCATCGGCGCCGCCACCCGGAACGACGGGAGCGAGGGACCTTCTGTTCGTCTCGAACGCTCCGCGGTGGTGGATGTCCTGCAGCGCTGCGTGTCGGGCGATCTGAGGCTGGAGGACTTGCCCGAGTGGGCGCGGGTGGCCCTCCAACTGGATCACGTGGAGATCGCCGAAGCGGACGTCGATCTCCTGACGGAGTTCCTTCACCGGGTGTCAAGTCCGGAACTCTTCGGAGCCGTCACGACGGACGTCTGCACGGCATGGATCCGTCGCTTGGAGCCCCCCGTGTCTCTCCCTGACGAGACGCGTGTGGAGACCCGCGAGGATTTCGTCCGTTTCCTGGAGGAGATGCTGATCGACCTCCAGCACAACCCCGAGGAATGGGAGAACCCCACGCTCAAGAGCTTCCTCGACGCCTGGGCGGCATGGGTGGGGGCCCTTCCCAGGTGGTATGCGAAACGGGGTGAGGAGATGCCCGACCAGCCGGACTGGAAGCTGCTGGCAGCCATGGTGAGTGCGGCACGCATCTACGAATGAGGTGTTGCGGCCGCCCTGGACGCCACCCGAGCGGTCGGCTACACCCTCCAGCGTGCTGGTGAAGTGGTGGAAAGCGCAGAGTGCGTGGCGGCAGGCGGTTCTGCTGGCGTTGCTCTTCATGCTCGTGTGCGGGCTGATGGCCGGGGCCGCGGTGGCGGTCGTGGCCGTGCGGTACGTTCCCCTGCCCGACTGGCTCGCCGCCTCCGCCGGGCTGCTCCTCGGCATGGCCGCGGTGTACGTCGTCATGGCCTGGGGCCCGGACGTCACGGACTGGGCGAACCGACGCAGACACGCGGGCCGCTGGGCGCCGCGTCTCGCCACGTGGGATCTGATCCAGCTTCCGTTCGCCACCGGCGTGGTGTGGCTGGTGGTGGCGTTGGCGGCCGTGTGGGCGGAGCGCGCGTAGCCCGGGGCTCGGCTGTGCGCGCGGCGCGCTCACACCTCTGGGAACGGCGGCACCTCGTCCATCGCCCGCAGCAGTTTCCGTGCCGCCTCGGCTTCCTCCGGCCGCACGGACGAGGCAATGCCCTCGACGACAGGACGGCCTGCGTGCACTGCCGCCCGGGCGGCCACCTCCCAGGTGGGCTGCTCCTGGAAGCCCGTGCGCTTCGGCCCGCCCGCCGCAGCGGCCGAGGAGTGCCAGTTGTCGGCCCGGCAGATGCTTTCCAGCAACTCCAACAATTCGGCCTTGCAGGGCACTTGCGGCGCCCCGGCCAGTTCGAAAAGGAACGGGACTGCCGGGGCCGTCGCCTCGCCGAGGACGAACCCCAGCGCGCAGACCAGGTCGCCGAGCTCGTCGATCGCGAGGCGGGCGGTGTCCTCGCCTCCGTACGCGATCCGGGACAGCAGCGGCGGGATGCCGCCGGCCGGGGTCCCCTGAGCATCACGCAGTTCGCTCCAGCGGACCCTGGCGACGCCCTTCAGCAGACTGCCCATGCGCTGTCACCTTTCATCGGTCGACCGGTCCCATCAGAACATCGGAGTCTGGCGGTGGCGATGAGCGCTGTACGGTCTCGGGAGACGATCGCTGGGAGGGCGGGATGGCGCATCATCTCCAGTTCGGTTGGGAACTGAGCGGCAGCGGTTGGGCGAGGTGCCGCATCGCGGACGGTTCTTCGGAGTGGAAGGACTCCGTCAGCTACTGCACGGACGCCCTCGCCGACATGCTGCACGGGGTCGCGGGACTCTACGGCCCGCACTCCGTCCAACGCTTCTCCTTCGACCTCGAACCGGCCGAAGTCAGGTGGGTCCTCCGCGGCAGAGGCTCGGACGTCGACGTGGCGATCCACGCATTCCCCGACATGGACACGAGCTTCAGTGCGCCCGACCATGAAGGCACCCTCGCCTGGAGCTCCACCCCACCGCGAAGCCTTCTCGGCCACGTCGTCATGGAGGCCGCTCAGTCAGTACTGCGGCAGCATGGCGAGGACGGCTATCTGGCGAAGTGGGGTCGGTACCCGTTTCCCGTCGCCGCGCTGCAGGACCTCCGTCGGCTGCACCTCCGACATGACGGGTGTGAGCGCCCGCATGACGTGGCGTTTCCGTAGACGCGTGGATGCGCTCCTGTGCCGCCGGCACCCCCGCCAGTCGGGAGAAGGACATGACCACAAGTGACATGACAGGACTCGTCCGTTCCGCATCCCTGGTCGTCGCCTTCGCGGTGCTCGACGACGGCAGCGGAGACTGCGACCCGAACGACGAGGTCCTCGTCGCCGCCCCGAACTGGGCGAGCGCGGCACGGCTGATGCGTGAGCACGGCTACCGGCATGTGCCCAGGCAGCCGGGACGGATGAAGCCGAGTCCGGACGCCGTCGCTCTGGCGCTGCGGACACCGGGGGTGGTGTACCGGCGGAAGTGGGCGAACGGCGACGAGTGGCAGCCGACGGCGAACGATGTCGGCTGAACGAGGCAACGGGAAGGTCAGGCCTGGCGGTCGGGGCTCCACGCGTAGGTCAGGGGAGCCGTCTCCACGACCTCGCTGGGCCAGGTCTGCCGGACCTGCTCAAGGCGCTGGTGATGCTCCTCGACCCAGTTCTCCTCCGGTCGGATCCCCAGCAACGTGGTGAGGCGGTCGGGATCGTGGACCGTCACGGCCAAGGAGCGGTCCTCGAGCATGTGGAGAATGAGTTTCAGCCCGCGGTCCCCGCCGATCCTCGTGTCCTTCCCAGGCACGAGACCGGTCAGGCCGCGCTGCCAGGCATCGAGGTGCCTCTGGGGGACATAGGTCTCCAGGCGGGCGTCGACGAAGCTCGCCGATACGAGCACGTCGGCCCGGAGGGTGTCGTGACCCGGCAGCACACCGGGCTTGTAACGACCGGTGACGCGCACGATGCAGCGGTTGCCGTCCGCATCCTCCAGGTGGACCAGATCCACCGTGCCTGGTTCCGTCACTGCCGGCCTCGCTCTCTCGTGATGGGCTGGCGTGCATCCTGCCGTATCACCGTTCGCGCGACTCCGGCAGCCCCGGTCAGGTGGTCTGCACCCCGTCCTGCGGGAATTTCCGTGGCTGCGCCGGCGTTACAAGCACGCGCTCCTCGGAAGCACCGCACCTCCTCGACCATTGACGTCACACAAAGGACTTCGACCGTGGCAGCCGAGCTCTCCGACGAACTGAAGAAGTACCTCGACGAGTCCCGGGTCTTCGCGACCGTGGCGACGATATCCCCCGACGGGCGGCCGCACCTGACCGTCGTCTGGATCAAGCGCGACGGCGACGACCTGCTGTTCTCCACCACCGTGGACAGGCTGCAGGGGAAGAACCTCGCCCGCGACCCGCGCGTCACCGTGATGATCAACCCGCCCGAAAACCCCTACACCTACGCCGAGATCCGCGGCACCGCGACGGTCACCCCGGACCCCGCCCGGGAACTGCCGGACGAGTTGTCCCTCAAGTACACAGGCCAGGACTACGCCACGTTCAACCCGGCCTCGAAGAACGACGGGGAACGCATCGTCGTCCGCGTCACTCCGATCAAGATCACTGGCCGACTCTGAGCTGCGCCCCCGCTCCGTATCCCAGGCTCACTTGTCTTCACCGGCGTGGGAACAGGTCCGAGTGGTCCTTGAGGCCGCGTATCAGGGCCCGCAGACCGGGCGTCGTCGTGGTGAGGATGACGTCCGGCTCGTCGCTTTCGCGGAGGTGGATGGTGTCGGTGGGGGTGGCGGCGACGTAGAGGCAGTTCGAGCTGTCGCCGCTGTACGAGGACTTCTGCCAGTGGAGGGTTTGCACGATCACTGCCTCTCAGATGTCCGGATGAGGTCGTGGATGAAGTCACGTGACTGGGCGGTGTCCAGCGCGATGGACTCCATGTGGTCCAGCACGGCACGGTACTTGGTCAACTGTGCCTCCGCGTCGAGGAATCCGCAGCCGCCGTGGTGCGTGTCCAACTGGACTGTGTCGAGTTGCGGGACGGGACCCTCGATGTAGTCGAAGGACTGACCCGTGCTTGGGAAGTGCTCCGTCCCGAACGGGACCACCCTGAGCGTGACGTGAGGTAGTTCGCTCATGTCGACCAGGTGCTTGAGCTGCCCGAGGGCGACGGTTGTGCCTCCGTAGCCCATGCGCAGGGCCGCCTCGTGGATGAACGCCGAGTATGGGGGAGGGGTCTCCCGGTGGAGGATCCCCTGCCGCTTGATGCGGTGTGTCAGGCGGTGCTCGATCTCGTACTGCCGCATGGGTGGCACCACGCCACGAAAGAGGGCGCGGGCGTGATCGGTGGTCTGCAGGAGTGCGGGGATGTGGATGACAAGGGCTACGCGCAGCCCTGCTGCGTGATGTTCCAGTTCGGCGAGGTCGACGAGCGCGGCGGGCAGGAGCTCTCGGTACGGCTCCCACCAGCCGGGAGGCCGTCGTCCTGTGAAGTCGGCCAGGGCGTCGACGAGGGCTTCGTCGGAGCAGGCGTAAGCGGACGCCATCGCGCGGACCCGATCGGCGCTGACAGGGCTGCGCCCGGTCTCGATCATGCTGACGCGTCCCTGGTTGACGCCGAGCAACGCTGCGGCGCCGGTGACGCTGAAGCCGGCTTGCTCGCGCAGTCTGCGCAGTTCAGCGCCCAGCCGCCGCTGGCGCAGGGTGGGGTTGTTGGTGGGCGGCAAAACGCCTCCTTTCAGACTGCGGTGCGGTGTTCAGATCCCCCACACGAGGTAATCGCGGGTGCATCTCCCAGGATTGGAAGATGCACCTCCCGGCAGCTCGCTAGCGTAGTGACGTACCGCCAACAGCCCCGCCCCTAAGCCGGAAGTGCACCACCCCAGGCAATGCCACCGCCCGGCGCGGCCGTGAGCGAGTAGTCCAAGTCCCCTTCCTCCGGAGGTGTTCCATGGTCACCGTAGCCCCGCCCGACACCTGGGTGTACGCCCTCCGCCTGCCACATGACCCCCGCGCCGCACGTGTCGCACGTATGACCGTGCGGGCGGCGCTCGACGGACATGGCATGCGTGAAGTGCTGGACGTCGTCGAGTTGTTGACGTCCGAGCTCGTCACCAACGCCTACCTGCACACCAGAGGGCCCGCCTCCCTGCGGCTGACGGCCCTCGGTGGCGGGCGGCTCAGGGTAGGCGTCTGGGACAGTCACCCGCACATCCCCGCTCCCTTCGCCAAGCCTCCCGGAGACCGCCTGACCGTCGCCCCGCTCCACAGCGAGAGCGGGCGTGGGCTGTATCTCGTGCAGGAGTACGCCGATTCGTGGGGCGGCTGGCCCATCGGAGACGACAACGACCGGCTCGGGCGCGGTGCGGGCAAGCTGTTGTGGTTCGAGGTCGGCGGGCGGCCGTAGTCGCGTGAAGGTCGAAGTCTCAGGGGGCTGCCGCCTGACCTCAACACAACTGATTCTCTGGAAAAGTCGCCTCAGGGTCGCCGAGACTGCCTCCCTGACGGCTTTCGACAGGGGGTCAGGGGCTGAACACCCGCTGCCCGCACAGGCGAGTTCATTCCTCACCCTCGAGCTCTTCAGGCGCACACTGACGCCTTCCCCTCCTCCCGCCTGAGCTGGTCTTTCGAGCCACCGGTTCGTATGTTTCGGGCATGGTGAAGGGAGATCGGATGGACCGGAACATCCGCACGGTGGACGACGTACTGAACCTCCTCGACGGTCTGTTCGCGCCGGAAGCCGACCGGTGGACGGCGGATGCGGGCTCGTGGTGGGACGACTTCTACGCGGACCGCTCCAAGCCGGTGCCGTTCTTCGTGGCGAAGCCGGACGAGAACCTGGTCTCGTACCTCGACCGTGGTCTGATCGCTCCTGGACGAGCCCTCGATCTGGGCTGTGGCCCTGGTCGCAACGCCGTCCATCTCGCCTCCCGTGGCTTCGAGGTGGACGCCGTCGATCTGTCTCCGGCGGCCATCGCCTGGGCCGAGGACCGTGCCCGCGAGACCGGGGCCGAGGTCCGATTTCACTGCGGCGACGCCTTCGCCCTCACCACGGACGAGCTCGGCGGCCCGTATGACCTGGTCTACGACTCCGGCTGCTTCCACCATCTGCCACCGCACCGCCGCATCAGTTACCTCGCCCTCCTCGACCGGGTGCTGGTCCCCGGCGGTCATCTCGCCCTCACCTGCTTCGCGTCCGGCGAGATGGGGTCCGAACTTCCCGACGCGGACTTCTACCGCCACTCCCGCCTCCACGGTGGCCTCGCCTACACGCCGGAGTCCCTGCGCTGGATCTTCTCCGACCTGACGGAGATCGAGCTGCGCCGCATGCACGACGAACCAGCCGACTCCCCTCTTTTCGGCGAACCCTTCCTCTGGACGGCTCTGTTCCGCCGCGGCACCTGACCAGTGACCCGTTCCGCCCAGTGCGGTCTAAGTGGGGTCCAGGTCGGTGTGGAGCAGGTGGTGGTCCGAGGCCGCGGTCGGATGCACATGGTGCTCGAGTGGGACGATGCCTCGGAGGAAGATGTAGTCGAACTTGCTCTGCCAGTCGGTGGTCGGCCGGCAGGTGCCGGTGGTCGGGGGATGGCACCGGGGGTCTGTGTCCGTGGCCAGTGCCCACATTTCGGTGAGTTCGGAGGCGTCCGGCACGGCGTTGAAGTCGCCGAGAACGATCGCGCGGTCGTGCCGGGCGACGGCTGCGGCGAGTACGCCGGTCTGGTCTGCCCGGACTGCCTCTTGACGTCGTTCGGCGAGGTGCGTGTTGAAGACCCGGACGGGCCGGTCGCCCACCGTGGTGGTGACGGCCATGTACCCACGGTCTTCGGATCCTCCGTCGGGATACTCCACGTTGACGACGTCTGTCATCGGTGCCGCTGAGAGGACCGCCTGGCCGTAGGCCCCCGGACTCCACGGCGCACCCCCGCAGCGGCCCCAGTTCCGCAGAACCGTCCCGTACTCGACGTGGTAAACCAGCCCGTAAAGGTACTCCAGATGGTCCCGGATCCTCTCGACATCGCCCACGCATGCTTCTTGCAGGCCGATGACCTGGGGCGCATACGTGGCGATCTCCGCTGCCCGGTCGGCGTTGCTCTGCTCGCAGGGGTTGCAGATGTTCCACGTCATGACCCGGTTCGGTACGACATCCCTGAAGGCTTCGACGGGCAGCGACCCGGCGCCGCTCGGTGCACTGGGGCCGACGAGCACCACGCAGGCCACGGTCATGGCACCCGCGAGCAACCGAATGCCCCTTCCCAGCACCGTCGCCTCCTCAAGGTGGACACACAGGGCATCTGACGCCTGACGTCTGACGTCTCCCTGCACGAGGTTATGGGACGAAGCTGTCAGCAACACATGTGGTGTGCCGTCTCGTTGTGCTCGGAAGAGGCCGCCGCCTCGACCGATCCCGCCGCGTTGACCTCAAGATAACTTCAGGTTCTACGGTGCTCGTACCGATCATTACTGACGGGGAGTACCGACATGACCACCCAGCACCTCTCCGACGTCGACCTCGCCGCACAGCCGGCCGCGTACTGGACCGGCGTGGCCAATGAGGCCCTCGTCTCCTTCACCCGAGCCCGGCTGGCTGAACTCGGTTTCACCCAGCCCCAGTACTGGCTGCTGCGCAACCTGTCGAAGAACGACCTCTCACCCGACGGCCACGGCATGACCGTCTCCGAACTCGAGCAGGCCATGAGCACCTACCTCAGGCGCGAGGACGACCTGAGTGCCGCGGCAGAGGTCCTGCTGGAGCGCGGCTGGCTCGTTCGCGACAGTGAGGGACGGCTGTGGATCACCGAGTCGGGGGACGAGGCTCGCGCCGGCCTCAAGCAGCACGCCCCGGCGATCCGTGACCGCGTTCACCAGGGCATCGACGACGCCGACTACGTCACCACGCTGAAGGTGCTCCAGCAGATGATCCGGAACACCGGCAGTGCCCTGGTCCAGTGACCCGATGTCGCCGGCGCGGGCCCCCTGATGGACAGCCGGACAGGTCAGTCCCACTGCTGGTCCGCGAGGGAGCTGACCGGCTGCGGCTTGCCGATGACGGCCAGGGCGATGAAGAAGTTGATCTGGCCGATCGCGATGGTCAGGGTGGCCAGCGCCTTCTCGTCGTAGTGGTTCGCCACCTCGGCGTACAGCTCGTCGGAGACGCGCTCCTTGCCGTGCGGGGCGGGCTGGAGGGTGGCCTCCACCAGGGCGAGGGCGGCCCGCTCGGCGTCGGTGAAGTACGGGGCGTCCTGCCAGGAGGAGACGGCGGTGATGCGCTCCTCGGACTCTCCGGCCTTGCGCAGGAAGCCGGTGTTCAGGATCGTCAGGTAGGTGTTGCCGACGATCTGACCGGCGCGCAGGTGGACGAGGTTCATCGTGGTGCGCGGCACCGAGTGGTTGCCCGTGGCCCGGAAGAGGGCGGCGCTGATGTCCTTCAGCTCGGGCACGAACTCGCCCGGGTTGGGCATCCGGGAGATGGAGGTGTTCGTCATGGCTGCTCTCCTTCGCTTCGGCCTGGTCGGCGTCTTCACAGCACTGACGGATCGGCGCACGCAGATGTGACAGGAATCCGGAAAAGTTCTCCGGCGTGCTCCGGACCTGGTGACGACCCCGTCCTTCCCTGGCCGCGCCTGGATGGGTGAGCCCGATGTCTCGGTGGTCGTAGGCGGCCAGGGATCGTCCTGAGCCTCGTCCGGCTACGTCCCCTCCCCGCCCGCCAACGCCCGCAACACCACCCCACACCTGCGCGCGTACGCCTGCTGCAGCCCTCGCGTCGCCGGACCGCCCGCCCGGGCGTACCACTTCGCGCCCCGGCTGAACGCCGACACCGTCAGCCACACCGTGCCGTCCCCCGTGCGGTCCACGACGAAGGCCTCCTCGCCGCACTCGGGGTGGCCGGGGAGGGTGCCGTACGCCCAGCCGGCGCGGCGGCGTTCCTCGACCGTCCAGACGATGCGGCAGGGGGCCTTGATCACACCGGCCAGGGTGACCGTGACCCCGACGCCGGGGGCGGCGCGGTCGGCCGTCGCGTCGATGCCCACGCCCAGCGCGCGGTGCATCTCCCAGGTGAGGACGGCCTCGGCCGCGCGGCGGAAGACCTCCTCGCCCTCGCCCAGGCGCGTGCGCACATGCAGGGGGTGGAAGCCGGGCGGGCAGAAGCCGGGCTTGTCGCGGGTCGCGCCGACGTCGTCGTACGTGAAGTCCTCCGAAGACATGGGGCCCAAGCGTAGGACGGCACCCGGGGATGCCTTCGTCCCGGGTGCCGTCACTCACTCAATCAGCGCTGACTCAGCTGACGTTGACCGCCGTCCAGGCCGCCGCCACCGCCTTGTACTCGGTGCTGGTGGAGCCGTACAGGGCCGACGCCGCGCTCAGGGTCGCCGTGCGGGCGCCCTTGTAGTTCGTCGTCGACGTCATGTACTCGCTCAGGGCCTTGTACCAGATCTTGACGGCCTTGTCGCGGCCGATGCCGGTGACCGTCGAGCCGTCGTAGGTGGCGGAGTTGTAGGTCACTCCGTTGATCGTCTTCGAGCCGCTGCCCTCGCTCAGCAGGTAGAAGAAGTGGTTCGCCGGGCCCGACGAGTAGTGGACGTCCATGCCGGCCAGGCTCGACGACCAGTAGTCGGCCGAGGAGCCGTCCTTGCTGGGCTTGTCCATGTAGCGGAGCGGGGTGCCGTTGCCCCGGATGTCGACCTTCTCGCCGATGAGGTAGTCGCCCGGGTCCTTGGAGTTCGCCGCGTAGAACTCCACCGCCGTGCCGAGGATGTCCGACGTGGCCTCGTTGAGGCCGCCCGACTCGCCGGAGTAGTTGAGCCCGGCCGTGTTCGAGGTGAGGCCGTGGGTCATCTCGTGGCCCGCCACGTCCAGGGACGTCAGTGGCTTGACGTTGCCCGCGCCGTCGCCGTACGTCATGCAGAAGCAGCTGTCGGACCAGAAGGCGTTGACGTACGCGTTGCCGTAGTGGACGCGGGAGTAGGCGGCGACGCCGTTGTTCCTGATGCCGTTGCGGCCGAGGACGTTCTTGTAGAAGTCCCAGGTGACCTGGGCGCCGTAGTGGGCGTCCACCGCCGCGTTCTGGTCGGTCGAGGAGCTGGTCGCGGTGCCGGTGCCCCAGACGTCGTCCGCGTCCGTGAAGAGGGTGCCCGCCGAGGAGGACGTTGCGCGGGCCTTGTTGTACGTCTTGTGGGCGCCCCGCGAGGCGTCGTTGAGCTGGTACGTCGAGCCCGACAGGCCGGTGCCGATCGTCACGGTGCCGTTGTACTGGCTGTGGCCCGTGCCGGTCTGGATGGCCTCCCACTCGTACAGCTTCTCGCCGGTCTGCGCGTCGGTGACGACGTGCAGTTCCTGCGGGGTGCCGTCGTGCTGGAAGCCGCCGACGACGGTCTCGTACGCGAGGGTCGGCTTGCCGCTCGCCGCCCAGACGACCTTGCGCGGGGCCTTGTCCGCCGCGGACTTGGTGGAGCCCTCGGCCTGGGCGGCCTTCAGGGCCTGCTTCTCGGCCGCGGCCTGGGTGACGTCCGCGGTGAGGTCGGCGACCGCGATGGTGGCCTTCGTGGCTCTGGTGACGCCCTCCGTCGTGCCGGACTCCGACTCGTGGACCACCAGATCGCCGCCGAGGACCGGGAGTCCGGCGTACGTGCGCTCGTAGCGCGTGTGGGTCGTGCCGTCGGCGTTCTTGACGACGTCGCGGACGACGAGCTTCTCCTGGGCGCCCAGGCCTATCTCGTCCGCCGTCTCGGCCGCGGTGGCGTCCGCCTGCTTGATCAGGGCGGTGCGGGCGGCCGGGGTCAGGGCGACCGGGACGGCGCTGACCTCGGCCTTGCCGGCGGCCGGGTCGCTCTGTGCGGAGGCGCCGGTGGTCATGCCGGCCGTGATGAGGGCTCCGGCCGCGACGGCGGTCGCGATGGCCAGAGTGGTGCGCTTGTGACGCGCGTAGAAGGGGGTCACACAAGCTCCTTGGTGTGGGGGAAGCGCTGTGGTGCTGGTGCGGCGGGTGGAGGAAGAGTGACACCTGGGGCGCGTACATGTCAGGAGTGGATGGTGATGTTGGCCGAAAGTCGACTGTCCGGTCAACGTTTCGGAAATGTGAACGGGCGCCGCTCCGGCGGGAGTTGACCCGCCGGGGCGACGCCCGTGCGCAAGGTTCTGCCGAGCTGTGGCCTACGGGAAGGTCAGCTTCCAGCTGTTGATGTAACCGGTGTCCCGGGCCGCGTTGTCCTGGACCCTCAACTGCCAGATTCCGTTGGCGACTTCGGAGGAGGCGTTCACCGTGTACGTGGTGTTGATGTTGTCCGTGCTCCCACCGGTGCTGTACGCCTTCAGCGTGTACGCCGTGCCGTCGGGGGCGACCAGCTGCACCTGGAGGTCACCGATGTAGGTGTGGACGATGTCGACCGCCACCGCGAGGTTCGACGGCGCGTTGCCCGTCCGCCCGGAGACGGTGATCGACGAGGTGACCGCCGCGCCGTTGTCCGGAATCGACACGTCGGTGGCGTTCTCGAAGGAGGTACCGCCACCGCCGCCACCGCCGCCGGGACGCGTACCGACCGCGACGCCCGCCCAGGCGTTCGCCACCGCCGTGTACTCGGGCGAGGTGGTGCCGTACAGCTCACCGGCCGCCGCGAGGGTGCCGGTGCGGGCGCCCGCGTAGTTGGTGGTCGAGGTGAACTTCGTGGTCAGCGCGCGGAACCAGATCTTCTCCGCCTTGTCCCGGCCGATGCCGGTGACCGGGAGGTTGTCCGCGGTGGGCGAGTTGTAGGTGACACCGTTGATGGTCTTGGTGCCGCTGCCCTCGCTCAGCAGGTAGAAGAAGTGGTTCGCCGGGCCCGAGGAGTAGTGCACGTCGATCGAGCCGATGCCGGAGTACCAGCTGTCCTTGGACGAGCCGTCCTTGCTCGGCCGGTCCATGTAGCGCAGCGGGGTGCCGTCGCCGTTGATGTTGATCTCCTCGCCGATGAGGTAGTCACCGACGTCGGAGGAGTTGTTGGCGTAGAACTCGACGGTCGAGCCGAAGATGTCGGAGGTGGCCTCGTTGAGGCCGCCCGACTCGCCGGAGTAGTTCAGCCCGGCAGTGTTCGACGTCAGGCCGTGCGTCATCTCGTGGGCGGCCACGTCGATGGACGTCAGCGGGTTGGCGTTGCCGGAGCCGTCGCCGTACGTCATGCAGAAGCAGCTGTCCGACCAGAACGCGTTGACGTAGTTGTTGCCGTAGTGGACACGGGAGTACGCGCCCACGCCGTCGCCGCGGATGCCGGAGCGTCCGTGCACGTTCTTGTAGTAGTCCCAGGTCAGCGCGGCGCCGTAGTGGGCGTCGGCGGCGGCCGACTCCAGGTTGGACGGGCTGCCGTTGCCCCAGATGTCGTCGGCGCCGGAGAAGAGCGTGCCGGTGCCGGAGGTGCCGCGGTTGAGGTTGTACGTCCTGTGGTTGCCGCGTGCGCCGTCGGTGAGGTTGTACGTCGACCCGGACTGGGTCGTGGTGAGCGGGACCTGACCGCTGTACACGGTGTTGCCGGTGCCGGTCTCGATCGCCTCCCACTCGTACAGCTTCGCGCCCGTGGTGGCGTCGGTGATGACGTGCAGTTCCTGCGGGGTGCCGTCGTGCTGGAACCCGCCGACGACCGTCTCGTACGCCACCGTCGGCGTGCCGTTCGCCGCCCAGATCACCTTGCGGGGCTCGCGGTTGACGTCGGGGCTCTTGGCCTCCTCCGCCTTCGCGGCGGCCAGCGCCTGCGCCTCGGCCTTGGCGGCGGGCAGCTTGGCGGTGGTGGTGGCCGGCGCGATGGCGGCCCGGGTGGCCTTGACGACGGACTCGGTCACGCCGGCCGGGGTGCTCTCGACGACCAGGTCGCCGCCGAGGACGGGCAGGCCGGCGTAGGTGCGCTCGAAGCGGGTGTGGACCGTGCCGTCCGCGTCCTTGACGACGTCCCGGACGACGAGCGCCTCCTTGGCGCCCAGGCCCAGCTCCTTGGCGGTCTGCGCCTTGTCGGCGTCCGCCTCGCGTATCAGCGCGGCGCGCTGGGCGGGGGTGAGCCGGATCGACTCCGAGCCCGGAATCGCCTGGCCGGCCGCCTGCGGTGCCTTCTCCGGGGCGGCCGTCGCGGCGCCGGACTGCACGGCGGCGGCGATGAGCGCGGAGACGCCGACGAGGGCGGCGGCCGCGGCTCTGCGGTACGGGGTGTGGGAGGTGCGTCTGCGAGAACTGCTGTTCAACACTGACTCCTTCTGCGCGGCCGCGGGTCGCGCGGCCAGGGGAGACCGGACGACGGGTCGGCCGTCCGGGCACAACAAAGGCGGTACGCAGAACGGGGTGGAGCTGTGGGGTTGCTGTGAACCAGCAGGGGGAAGAGTGGCAGGGGATTGCGCTCTCTGTCAGGAGCGCGTCAGAAAGTTGGCCGGAAACGGTCCGTTGTCCGGGAGTTCATGTTCGATATACGGACCATTGGCAGGGGTGCGCCGAGGGCGGCCTATGTGCCGCGCGGCTCCCCGTGCCACGTCGACCACAGCGCCGCGTACGCGCCGCCCGCCCGCACCAGCTCCTCGTGCGTGCCGAGTTCGGTGAGGCGGCCGTCCTCCATCACGGCCACCCGGTCCGCGTCGTGCGCGGTGTGCAGGCGGTGGGCGATGGCGATGACCGTGCGGCCTTCGAGTACGGCGGCCAGGGCGCGCTCGGTGTGACGGGCGGTCGTCGGGTCCAGCAGGGCCGTCGCCTCGTCCAGGATCAGCGTGTGCGGGTCGGCCAGCACGACCCGGGCCAGGGCGAGTTGCTGGGCCTGTGAGCCGTCCGTACGGCGCCGGTCCGCGCCGAGCCGCGCGTCGAGGCCGCCGGGCAGCTCCCGCACCCAGTCCGCGGCGCCCACCGCGGCCAGCGCCGCCCACAACTCCTCGTCGGAGGCGGCGGGTTCGGCGATCAGCAGATTGTCGCGGACTGTGCCGAGGAAGACGTGGTGCTCCTGGGTGACCAGGACGACCTGCCGGCGCAGCGCCTCCGGCTCCAGGTCGGCCACCGGCACGCCGCCCACCGTCACCGCGCCCGCGGTCGGCGCGTCCACGCCCGCGAGCAGTCTGCTCAGCGTGGTCTTGCCCGCGCCGGACGGACCGACGACCGCGAGCCGCTCCCCGGGCCGTACGGTCAGGTCCACCCCGCGCAGCACCTCGCCGCCGCGCTCGTACGCGTACCGCACACCCGTCACGTCGATCCGGTCGTCCGCCGGGGCCGGCGCACCGCCCTCCGGCACGGACCGCGGCGCCCGGGCCAGCCCCTCCACCCGGGCGAACGAGGCGCCGCTGCTCTGCAGTTGCTCCACCCGCACCAGGATCTGGTCCAGCGGCCCGACGAACTGCCGCAGATACAGCGCGGCCGCCACCACCGCACCCAGGCTCATCGCACCCCGCGCGTGCAGCGCCCCGCCGAGCAGCAGGACGCCCGCCACCGGAATCGAGTACGACACCTCGACCACCGGGAAGAACACGCTCCGCAGGTGGAGCGTGTGGAAGCGGGTACGGCGGGAGACCTCCAGGGCGTCCCGGCTCGCCTCGGTCCGCCGCTCCTGGAGGCGGAACGCCTCGACCGTCCGCGCGCCCGTCGCCGTCGCCGCGAGGATCTCCGCGACCTCGGAGGTGGCCGCGCCCTCCGCGAGGTACCCGGCGCGCGCCCGCCGCAGGTACCAGCGCAGCGCGAACCAGATCGGCGTCAGCCCGAGCACCCCGACCGCGCCCAGCAGCGGGTCGATCACGAACACCGCGCCCATCACGAACAGCGCCTCCACCGCGCAGACCAGCAGCTCCGGCCCGGCGTCCCGCAGGGTCGTGCCCACGGCCGCCACGTCGGCGGTGCCGCGCGTGGTCAGGTCACCGGTGCCGGCCCGCTCCACGACCGACGCGGGCAGCGCCAGCGCCCGCCCGACGAACTGCTCCCGCACCCGCGCCAGCGTCCGCTCCCCGAAGCGGTGCCCCGCGTACCGGGCCCAGCGCGCCAGCAGCAACTGCGTCAGCGCGCACACCAGGATGCCCAGCGCCAGCCGGTCCACGGCCCCGACCCCGCCGCCCGCCCGCACCTCGTCGATGATCCGGCCCAGCAGCCAGGGCCCGGCCAGCCCGGCCGCGGCGGCCAGCATGTTCAGCAGGAGGACGGCGGCGAAGGCCCGCCCGTCGGCCCGCACCAGCCGGCCTGCGGCCCGCCGCACGTCGGCGGGGCCGGCGACGGGCAGCCGGCCCCTGGATTCCGTCATCTCCGTCCCCGTCCCTCCCGTTGCCGACGTCACCGGACGGCCTCCTCGGCGTCCGTGGGGCCGGCCCCTGCGGCACCGGTGCCGAGGGCCTCGGCGGGGCCGGCCTTCCCGGCCGCTCCGGCGTCGGCGATATCGGCGCTCGGGGATCCGGCGGCGGCCTCCCCGCCGGCGGTGTCCTCGGCGACCCTGTCCCGGGCTGCCGCGTCGCCGCCCACCCCGTCGTCCGTGTCCTCGGCGTCCCCGGCGTCCTCCGTGTCCTCGGCGTCCCGCGCCACCAGCGCCCGGTACCCCGCCTCCGTCTCCAGCAGCACCCGGTGCCGACCGCTCGCCGCGACCTTGCCGTCCACCAGGTAGTGCACGGAGTCGGCGTGGTCGAGGAGCAGGGGTGAGGTGCTGGTGACGACGGTCGTGCGGTCGGCCCGTGCCGCGCGCAGCCGTTCGGCGATCGCCGCCTCCGTGTGTGCGTCGAGCGCCGACGTCGGCTCGACGGCGAGCAGCACCTCGGGATCGGCGAGCAGCGCCCGTACGAGCCGTACCCGCTGCCGCTGCCCCCCGGAGAGGCTGCGGCCCTGCGCGGCCACCGGCGAGTCGAGGCCCTCCGGCAGGCCCTGGACGATGTCCTCGGCGGCAGCCGCCCGCATCGCCCGGCCGACGGCCTCCTCGATGTGTTCCCGACGGCCGCTCACCACCTCACGCAGGGAGCCCGCGAACAGGTCCGCCTCGTTGTCGGCGACCAGGATCCTCGCTCTGACCTGCGCCAGGGGAATCTCGCCGAGCCGTACGGCACCCCAGGTGACGTCGGACGGCGCATAGCGGCCCAGTCGGTCGACGACCGCGGCCGTGTCGGCGGGGCGGGCGCCGACCAGCGCGGTCAGCCGGCCCGGCACCACCCGCACGCCCGACGCGGGGTCGTACAGCATCGACGGCCCGGCGGGCGCCTCGGCGGTGCCGGTGTCCGGCTCGGGCTCCAGCCGCAGCAGCCGTACGACCCGGCGGGCGGCCACCACGCCCCGGCTGAGCTGGTAGCCCATGTCGACGAGGAACGCCACCGGGCCGACCAGGACAGCGACATAGCCGTACACCGACACCAACTCGCCCACCGTCAGCTCGCCCTGGGCGGCCAGCCGGGCCGCCAGCCAGGTGACCACGGCGAGGAACACCGTCGGCAGGCCCACCCCGAGCGCCTGCATCCAGCTGGTGACCGAGCCGACCCGGTAGCCCTGGGCGCGCACCCGCCCCGAGTCGCGCTCGAAGGCGTCCGCGAACAGCCCCTTGCCGCCGAGGCCGTTGAGCACCCGCAGCCCGCCCGCGAGGTCGCCGATCCGCGCCGTGAGCACGCCCGACCGCTCCCGGTACTCGCCCTCCGCGCCCTGCAACCGCGCCATCAACGGGCCCACGAGGACGGCCACCACCGGCATCCCGAGCAGGACGACCGCCGCGAGCAGCGGCGAGGTCGACAGCAGCAACCCGGCGACGACGACGTACACGGTGACCGAGCCGACGCCCGGCCCGATCACCGTCAGCGACTGACTGATGGTGTGCACGTCGCCCACCCCGATCGTGACGACCTCCCCGGCCCCCACCCGGCGCGGCAGCGCGGCCCCCAGCCGCACCGCGTGCCCGACGACGACCTTCACCGTGCGGAACAGGGCGTCCATGCGCAGCCGCGTCATCGTGCGGTGCCGCATGATGCTCACCCAGGCGTTCACCGCGCCGACCGTGAACAGGGCGGTCGTCCAGCCGGCCAGCGCGGCCGTGTCCCCGGGCTCCAGCCCCTCGTCGACCGCCTTCGACAGCAGATACGGCGCCACCGCCATCAGCACCATCCAGATGCTGGCCAGCACGGCCCCGGCCAGGGCCCGCCCGGGCTGGCAGCGCACCAGCCACCACAGGTACGACCAGCCGCCACGACAGTCGGGCGTGCCCGGATCCTCGTATGCGTCGACCACCGGCCCCCCTCAGAGCAGACAGGGAAGGTTACCCAGGGTGAGGGACGCTGCCCATCGAATAATGGCCGGTCTGCAGGTGCCGTCGCCGTTCGGAATCGGTGAGTTCGCGGGTCAGACGGGCCCTCGCCTCCGTCAGGAGCGCCGCGGTGTCGGTGGCCGAGACGCGGATGCTGCGCGCGTCCTGGGTGATCAGGCGGCTGCCCGAGGGGCCGGCGAAGCCGACACCGGTGACGAAGGCGCGTTCGTGCTCCACGACGCAGACGGAGCGCAGGTCGTCGAGGTCGACGACGTGGACACCGTCGTCGAGGCACAGGGCGAGGCGTCGGCCGTCGGCGGAGAACGCGGAGGCGGTGCTGCTCGCCTCGTAGCGGGCGAGGATCCGGCCGTCGCCGGCGTCGAGCAGGAGGAACGGGTACGGGGGCACGTACGAGTCGCCGATGACGGCGAGATGCCTGCCGACGGGGCTGACGATCAGCCCGCCGCACTCGGTGCCGGTGTCGGTGGTCCACCGGACGGTGCCGTCGGCGGCGGCGCGCAGTGTCACGGTGGTCTCGCAGAGCGCCGCGATCCAGTCACCGTCGGGACCGAAGCCGACGGCGGGCGTGTACGGAGCGCCCGGGCTGCGGCGGGCACGGAACTCGGTCTGCGGGGTGCCGTCGGCGGTGCGCACCACGGCGAGCCGGCCGTGGCCCGTGAGTTCGGGGTCGTTGAACGCCCGGTGTGCGTCCTCGTCGTGGACCAGGACCGCCGCCAGCCGTCCGTCGCCATCGACGGCCTCGACGGAACCGGCCACCTCGACCGAAGCGACAGTGGTGTTCCGGCGCAGATCGGTGATGCGGAGCAGGCCGGCGGCGCCGGGACTGATGGCGTGGCGGGCGGCGGTGACGAGCCGCTGCCCGTCGGAGGTGATCCGGGCCAGATCGACGCCGGTACACCCCTCGTGACGGACCGTCAGCGGCCGGGTGCCGCCGCGCAGGTCGTGCACCTCCACCACGGCGTCGGCCGAGAACAGCAGCCGGTCGCCGTTCGGGCTGATCCCCCGCGGCTGGAGGTGTCCGAGGTGGCGGCCGGTGTGGATCTCGTCGTGCGTCAGAAGGTCGAAGACCTGGTCGAGGTACTGCCGCTCATCGCGGTGGACCGACCAAGGCCCGTGTTCCAGGGAGATGTACGCGGTACTCCCGTCCTCACTGACCAGGGCCGCCTCGTAAAGGCGCGGGTGGTCGATACGGTTCAGCTCGGCGCCACGGGACTCGAAGAGCCACGCCGGACCGGGCCTGAGACGGTCCCCGGCCAGCGTGAGTACACGCCGGCCGTCCCGGTGGAAGACGACATCCAGCAGCTCCTGCTCATGGTCGACGGCGTACAGCTCGTCACCCTGGGTCACCCCGAAGACCCGAACGGTGTGGGTGCCGGCGAAGGCGACCCGGCTGCCGTCGCCGTTGAAGGTGACGGACGTGACCGCGAAGTCGTGGTGCAGCCGGTGCCGCTCCCTGCCGGAGCGGGCCTCGAGCAGCTGCCCCGCCCCCGGGGTCTGAGGACGCCGGGAGTCGCCGACGGCGACGGCCAGTTGCTCGCCGTCCGGGGAGAACACCAGGTTCTGGACGGGGAGGTAGTGGTAATGGCGGTGCAGCAGCTCGCCGCCCCGGTCGAGGTCGAACACCTCGATGTTGCCGGTGCGTGAGTCGCCGCAGCTGTCGACGTAGTTGGCGCCGGCGACCAGCAGGGTGCGGTCGGGGCTGAACACGATCCGTTGGGTGGCGGAGCCGTCGTGCGTGAGGGTGACGGGAGGGCGGCGGCCGCTCAGTCGCCCTCGCAGGTCGTGGACGGTCGTCCGGGACAGCCACTTGTACCGGTCGTCGTCGTACCACTGTTCGGTGGCGGCCAGCAGCGTGCAGTCGGCGCTGAACGTGACCGAGCCGGGAAGGGTGGCGATCCGCCGTTCGAACCGTACCGAGCCGGTCGCCAGGTCGGTGACGCGGACGACGGCGTCGTGGACGGTGACGTCCGAGTGCGTGCCCTGCTCGCTGTGCCCGCGGATGACGGCGAGGCGGGAGCCGTCGCCGCTGAGGAGCGCGGTGAGCAGGGGCGGGCCGGCCGTGTCCGCCGCGAGGACGGCACCGGTCGCCAGGTCGGTGACGGTGGCCTGGTGGGCGTCGGCGCGCAGGAAGGCACGTCCGTCAGGGGTGTAGGGGAGGGGACGGTGCAGCACCAGGCCCAGGACCGGGTTGGGCGGCCCTTCGACGGCGTGGATCCCGGCACCCCGCGCGCTCTCCGGATCCAGGCGCAACAGCTGGTAGGTGACGCTACGGGTTTCGGTCGCCGCGTCGTAGGCGGGCAGCGCCCACATCACCAGGCCGGGGTCCGTGGCGGACAGACGGCGTGTGGGCGTACCCGACCGGTCCGATCGGCCCGACCAGTCGTCGCAGTCGAGCCGGGCCAGCGGCAGGGGCGCGGTGCGCAGGGCGTGCCGCAGGGCGGTGTCGCCGGCCAGGGTCCAGCAGGCGCGGACGGACTCGACGGCCAGGGTCAGGGCGAGGGTGCCGCCACGGGAGCCGGTGGCGGTGGCCAGCTCGGAGGCGGCGGCCAGCTGGCGGGCCCGGGCCTCGGCGGCGGCCGCGCGGGCACGGTCGGCGGCGGTCTCGGCGGCGGCACGGGCGCTCTCCAGCTCCGCGACGCGCTGCTGCCAGGCGGACCGGCTGCGCTCGACCAGGCGGACGACGTCGTCGGGGACCTCACCGCCGCGCTCGGCGAGCCAGTGTTCGGCGATGCCCAGACGGGTGTCGGCGAGCAGGTCGTCGGTGCCCGCGCGTTCCTCCATGGCGGCCAGCCAGCGCTGGAAGTCGGCGTCCTCGTCGACCCAGCGGGCGAAGCGCGGCCAGGAACGGATCAGGGATTCATGGGCGAGACGCACCAGCGGCTCGTCGCCGTCGCTCTCCGACACCAGGAGCCGGTGCCGGATCAGCCCGTCGACGGTCGGCCCGCTGTCGGTGAAGCGGGACCGCGGCACGGCCTTCGCCACGGCCTCGGCGGCGCCGCCGCGGCTGCGGACCAACGCCAGCAGCACCGCCTTGACGTGCCCCTCGTGGCCTTCGACGCACAGCTGGTCGTGCACCGTTTCGGCGTACCGGTTGATGGCGCCGACCACGCCGCCGGAGGCGCGGTAGTCGGCGAAGGTGAGGCGGCGTTCACGCTGGGCGGTCCACAGCCGGTCGAGGGTGAACGCCATCAGCGGCAGGCTGCCGGGACCGCCGCCGGCGTCGGCCGCGATCTGCGCGGCCAGGCCCGGCTCGTACGTCACCCCACGGGTGCGGGCCGGTTCGGTGATGGCGCGTTCCAGCGCCGCGGCGCTCATCGGCGACAGGGCGAGGACACGGTCGCGCAGCCGGCGCCCCACGCCGGGGAGTTCCAGCAGCAGCGGCAGGAAGTCGGCGCGCAGGGTGGCCACCAGGCACAGCGGCGCGGACGGGGCGCGGACCGCCGGGAACAGGCCGTCCACCAGCGTGGCGCGGTCCCCGGCGGGGGTGCCGGTGAGCAGCTCCTCGAACTGGTCGAGATGGAGCAGGACCCGCTGCCCGAGCCGCTCGGCCCAGCGGGACACCACGGCGGCCGTCCCGTCGGCCGCCACCTCGGACCGCAGTGTGTCCGCGTCGGGTCCCGCGGCCGGTCCGAAGGCGACGCGGAGGTCGGTGAGGAGCCGCTCCAGCGGCGCGCCGCCGCCGGGCCGGACGGTGACACCGAGGCCGCCCACCGCTTTCCAGCGGGGCATCAGACCGGCCTCGACCAGTGACGACTTCCCGATCCCGGACGGGCCGACGACCAGCACCGCGGTCTCGTCCGCCACCATCCGCTCCAGCTGGTCGGTGTCCTCCTCCCGACCGACGAACACCGTCTCGTCGTCCGCGGTGAAGGGCCGCAGTCCGCGGTACGGCGACGGCGGGATGGTGGCCAGCACCTGCGGCCAGGCACGGACGAGACGGTCCAGCGGCACCGCGTAGGCGTCGCGGCGGTCCTCCCGGGTGCTGGCCACGGACAGCATGCCGACCACCGTGTCCCCACCGGGACCGGAGGCCACCAGCGGCGAACCGCTGTAGCCCGGCTGCAGCCGCACCGCCGAGTCCGGCGCCGCGTCCACCTGCAGCATCCCGCCGCCGACCCTGCCCCGGACCCGCGCCGCCGCCCAGGAGCCGTCCCGCCGGGTGGACGTCGAGGGATGGCCGAAGACGTGGACCTCGCAGCCGTTCTCCGCCTCGTGCTTCTCCGGTAACCGGGCCGGCCCGGCGGCCGTGGGCGCGGGCTCGCCGACGATCCGCAGCCCGGCGATGTCGTCCCCGGTCGTCCCGGAACGCGGGGGCGGCAGCCACCGCTCCACCCGGCAGAAGCGCACCGGCGCCCCGTCGGCGTCGCCGAGGATCGGGAAGTCGACCGGCAGGCGCAGCGCCCCGTCCGGCGCCTCCTGCTCGCGCGCGTCCCGGCCCAGCGCCATGTTGATCACATGGGCGCACGTCACCAGCCGACTGTCGTCGATCAGGAACCCGGTTCCCACCGGCCGGTGCGTCGCCGCGGTGAGGATCCGTACGACGAACCCGGAACGGTCCGCGTACCGCCGCGGCATGGTCAGTTCGTCTTCCAGGTCAGCGCCAGCCGGAAGTTCGCCTCGGCGGTTCCCTTCGCCACGATGACGCCGGTCTCGCCGCCCATCTTCAGCCCGAACTCCAGCGTCGCCTCGTCCGGGGCCAGCGTCCGCACCAGCTCGGCGACCCGCTGCAGCGAGGGACGCAGCTGCCCGAGTGCCTGCTCCAGCGTGTCCCGGGCGCGTCCTACGACGGGCGAGCCGTCGCCGCTCGCCAGCACCAGGTCATCGGGCAGTTCCGCCGGATCCACCTCGAAGGTGACCACGTCGTCCCCGTCGCCGACCGTGAACTCCAGCAACTGCGCGCGCATTCACCTCGTCCTCTCGGGGCGTTACGTCCGTCAGGACGAAGATACGCGAGAAGTCCCCTGGGACAGGGGGACGAATCGTGGAGTTCGTGCCTCCCGGCGTTCACGCCAGACTGTCCCGCCATGCCCGGTGCAGATCCGCGAACCGGCCCGTGCCCGCGATGAGTCGGTCCGGGCTGCCGTCCTCGACGATCCGTCCGTGCTCCATGACGAGCACGCGGTCGGCGATCTCCACGGTCGACAGCCGGTGTGCGATCACCACCGCCGTACGGCCCTTCAGGACCGTCGCCATCGCCGCCTGCACGGCCCGTTCGCCCGGGATGTCGAGCGAGCTGGTCGCCTCGTCGAGGATCAGCACCGCCGGGTCGGCGAGCAACGCCCTCGCGAACGCGACCAGTTGGCGTTGCCCGGCGGAGATCCGGCCACCCCGTTTCCGGACGTCCGTGTCGTAGCCGTCGGGCAGGGCGCTGATGAACTCGTGGGCGCCGATCGCCTTCGCCGCCCGCTCGATCTCCTCCCGGCTCGCGTCGGGACGCCCGATGGCGATGTTCTCGGCGACCGTGCCGGAGAACAGGAACGCCTCCTGCGTCACCATGACCACCCCGCGCCGCAGTTCGGCCATGGCGAGGTCGCGCAGGTCGACGCCGTCGAGGAGGACCCGGCCGGCGGTGGGGTCGTAGAAGCGGGCGAGGAGCTTGGCCAGCGTGGACTTGCCCGCGCCGGTGGAGCCGACGACCGCGACCGTCTGCCCGGCCGGCAGGGTGAGGTCGAAGGGGGGCAGCACCTCGCCGCCGGTGCGGTAGCCGAAGCCGACCCCGTCGAACACGACCTCGCGGCCCGGGAGTTCGCTCCGGCGGGCCGGAAGCTCCCGGGGCACCGACGGCTCGGGCACGGACGGCGTCTGCGCGAGCAGGCCCGCGATCTTCTCCAGCGAGGCCGCCGCCGACTGGTAGGAGTTGAGGAACATGCCGAGCCGGTCGATCGGGTCGTACAGCCGCCGCAGGTACAGCACCGCCGCCGCCAGCACCCCCAGCTCCAGCGAGCCGCCCGCGACCCGGTACGCGCCCCACAGCACGATCCCCGCGACGGCCGTGTTGGCGACCAGCCGGGAACCGACGACGTATCGCGCCATCTCCAGCAGCGCGTCACCGTTGGTCCGCTCGTGCCGCCGGTTCAGCACCCGGAACTCGGCCTCGTTGACGGCCTCGCGGCGGAACGCGCGCACCGGACGGATGCCGTTCATCGTCTCCACGAACTTCACGATCACGGCCGCGATCGCGGTGGACCGCACCCGGTACACCCGCCCGGCGCGCTGCCGGTAGACCCGGACGAGGAGATACAGCGGCACGAACGACGCCACCGCGACGGCCCCCAGCCCCAGGTCCAGCCAGAGCAGCATCGCCGAGATGTAGAGGAAGGACAGGATGACGGTGACCAGCTCCTGCAGACCCTCGCTGAGGAGCTCGCGCAGGGACTCCACGTCCGTCGTGGAGCGGGAGATGAGCCGGCCCGAGGTGTAGCGCTCGTGGAAGTCGATGCTCAGCGCCTGCGCGTGCCGGAAGATCCGGCCCCGCAGGTCCAGCAGCACGTCCTGGTTGACCCGGGCGGAGGCGATCAGGAAGGCGTACTGCAGCCCGCCGGAGGCCAGCGCGCACACCAGGTATCCGACGGCCACCGCGACCAGCGGCCCGTGGTCGTCGGCCCGGAACGCCGGTACGGCGCGGTCGATGGCGTACGCCACGAGCAGCGGTCCCGCCTGCACGGCCGCCTGCTGGAGCAGCAGCAGGAGCGTGGTGAGGGCGACGCGCGCCTTCATCGGGGCGAGCAGGGAGCGCAGCAGCGCGGCGGTGGCGCCCGGCGGGGTGGGCAGGACGTCCCGGTCGAAGGGGTCGCCGGTGTCCTTCGTGTGGGGGAGGTCCTCCTCGTCGGTGGTGGGGGAGGAGGTGGTGGGGGTGGTCATCGGCGGTCGGCCTCCTGTTCCCCGAAGCGCTCTCTGGACTGGTCTCCCGACTGTTCTCCGGAGTGTTCTCCGGACATGAGGTGGGCGTACTCGGCGTTGCTCCGCAGGAGTTCGTGATGAGTGCCGACGGCGGTGATCCGGCCGCCCGACAGCAGGGCGACGCGGTCGGCGAGCAGCACCGTGGAGGGGCGGTGGGCCACGATCAGCGCGGTGGTGTCGGCGAGGACCTGCCGCAGCGCGGCCTCCACGGCGGCCTCCGTGTGGACGTCCAGCGCGGACAGCGGATCGTCGAGCACGAGGAACCGGGGCTGCCCCACGACGGCCCGCGCGAGCGCGATCCGCTGCCGCTGGCCCCCGGACAGACTGAGCCCCTGCTCACCGACCTGCGTCCGAGCACCCTGCGGCAACGCATGCACGAACTCGGCCTGCGCCACGCCCAACGCCCGCTCCAACGCGGCGTCCCCGGCACCGTCACCGGCGCCCATGAGCACGTTCTCCCCGACACTCGCGGAGAACAGCGTCGGTTCCTCGAAGGCGACGGCCACCCTCGCGCGCAGCTCCTCGCGCGGCATCCCGGCGATGTCCTCCCCGTCGAGCGTGATCCGCCCCGAGGTCACCTCGTACAACCGGGGAACAAGCGCGGTCAGGGTCGTCTTCCCACTCCCGGTGGCCCCGACGAGGGCCATGGACTCACCGGGCCGGATATGAAGATCGACCCGGTCGAGGACGGGCGGGGACCCGGGATCGGCGTCGGGATACCGGAAGACGACGTCGTCGAACCGCAGCCCGGCCCGCGTGGCCGCCGGTACCGGGCCGCGCTCCCCCTCCCCCGACACCGGCGCCGGTCCACCGGAACCCTCCGGCTCCTCCGGCTTCGCGTCCATCACCTCGAAGTACCGCTCCGTCGCCGTCGCCGCCTCCTGGCTCATGGCCAGCAGAAAGCCGATCGAGTCCACCGGCCACCGCAACGCGAGCGCCGTGGACAGAAAGGCGACCAACGTCCCCGCGGACAACTCCCCGTCCGCCACCTGCACCGCCCCCAGCACCAACGCCGCCCCGATCGCGACCTCGGGCAGGGTCACGATGACCGCCCAGATCGTCGCCAGCAGCCGAGCCTTGCGCAGCTCCGTCCCCCGCAGCGTCCCCGACAGCTCCCGGAACGCCCGCGCCTGACTGCGATGCCGCCCGAACCCCTTGATGATCCGGATCCCGAGCACACTCTCCTCGACGACCGTCGTCAGATCCCCCACCTGGTCCTGCGCACGCCGCGCCACGACCGCGTACCGGTGCTCGAAGACCACGCACATGACGACGACGGGCACGGCCGGCCCGAGGATCACCAGCCCCAGCGTCCAGTCCTGCAGCAGCATGATGACCACGCCGACAAGGATCGTCACCCCGTTGACCAGCAGGAACGTCAGCGGAAAGGCGAGGAACATACGCAGCAGCATCAGATCGGTGGTGCCCCGGGACAGCAACTGCCCCGAGGCCCACCGGTCGTGGAAGGCGACCGGCAGCCGCTGCAGATGCCGGTACAGATCCGCCCGCATCTCCGCCTCGACATGCGACAGCGGCCGCGCCACCAGCCACCGCCGCGCCCCGAACAACAGCGCCTCCGCGAAGCCCAGCAACAGCAGGTACAGCGCGCCCAGCCAGACACCCGCCGGGTCCCGGTCGGCGACCGGCCCGTCCACCATCCACTTCAGGACGAGCGGGATCACCAGCCCCGTACAGGAGGCCACGATCGCGACGAGAGCGGCGGTGAACAGCCGTACCCGCACCGGCCGCACATACGGCCACAGGCGCAGCAACGTCCGCACCGCGGAGCGGTCCTTGGTGGTTGCACGTGTCGTCGACATCACGGGCGAGCCTACGGACCGCCACTGACATCGCCCACCGAGTTTTGGCCCGACCGGACTCGGGCGTTGGACCTACGACCTGCGTGTTCGACATCCCGAAATCCAGCGGCGGGAGTCAACGTCGCACCCCGGGATCACTCGATCGGATGGCCATGCTGGAACCGGCCGCCGCCCTGGCCCTGATCACCCGGCTGGAGTTCCCGAGGCGTGCCCTCAGCGGTCCGCGACCCGCATCTCGAACCACGTCGTCTTCCCCCGGGGCAGCAGATCGACCCCCCACCGGTCGGCGAGCTTGTCCACGAGGAACAGGCCCCGGCCGCTGATGTCCATCTCCTGGACCGGCATCAGACAGGGCAGTCCCCGTGAGGGATCGCGGACCTCGACACGGATCCAGCCGCGACGACGGCGCAACCGCAGGCCGAAGACACGGGCTCCGGTGTGGCGGACGGCGTTGCCGACGAGCTCGGACACGAGCAGGACGGCTTCCTCGGTCATCTTGGGGGTGAGCTGCCACTGGCGGAGGACGACGACCTGGGTGAGCCGGCGGGCGGTGGCGGCGGACTCGGGGCGGGACGGCAGTGGAACCTCCGCCTCCGTCGGGTTGCCGAACAACTCCAGCGCCTTGAGCGCTCGTTCGTCCTCGACCGCAGGCGACCAGCGTGCCGCGGCCACACGCCCGTGCCCTCGCGGCTGTTCGAAACCCTCCAGCCCCGCCATGCCCCCATCATGGCCGTCCGGGGACTCCTCCGTGGCGGTTCCAGGGGAATAGACCCCCCGGAATGCATCATTCCGCACGATTCGGTTGGCATGTGCCAGAGGCAGTACGGGGCCCGGTAAACCGTCGCCGACCTGCGGGGACGGCTCGTCCGAAGGCACTCGGCAGGCTCCCTCGACAAGGCGGGCTTAAGGGCGCCTTAAGGTTCCCATAAACCGCCCCATCGAGGGACCCGAATCAGACACCCCGTCAATTGCAAGCGGTTCCACGGAGATTGAAGGAGAGGAGTCTCACAGGAACTTCGCCTTCCCCGGCCCCTCCTCCACGAAGCTCCGCATGCCGATCTCGCGGTCGGCGGTCGCGAACAGACCCGCGAACCAGTTCCGTTCGACGGCGAGCCCCGTCTCGATGTCCGTCTCCAGACCCGTGTCGATCGACTCCTTCGCCGCCCGCAGCGCGATCGCCGGACCCTGCGCCAGCTTCGCCGCCCACGCGTGCGCCTGCGCGTACACCTCCTCCGCCGGGACCACCCGGTCCACCAGGCCCAGCGTCAGCGCCTCGTCCGCTTTCACCATCCGGCCCGTGAAGATGAGGTCCTTCGCCTTGGACGGGCCGATCAGGCGCGAGAGGCGCTGGGTGCCGCCGGCGCCCGGGATCAGGCCGAGCAGGATCTCCGGCTGGCCCAGCTTCGCGTTCTCCGCGGCGATCCGGAAGTCCGCGCACAGCGCCAGCTCGCAGCCGCCGCCCAGCGCGTAACCGGTCACGGCCGCGACCACCGGCTTGGGGATGCGGGCCACCGCCGTGAAGGACTCCTGCAGGGCACGGGCGCGCAGGACCATCGCCGTGTGGTCCATGTCCTGCATCTCCTTGATGTCCGCGCCCGCGGCGAACACCTTCTCCCCGCCGTACACCACCACGGCGCGGACGTCGTCACGCCGCCCCGCCTCCTCGGCGAGCTCCTTCAGCCGGTCCTGGGTGGCCACGTCCAGCGCGTTCATGGGCGGGCGGTCGAGGCGCAGCGTGCCGACGCCCTCGGCGACTTCGAGATTCACGGTCATGGCAGCAGGTTAACGGGCACTAACGGTTACCGGGTCGGTGCGGTCGATCACACTCGGCCGGGGGTCTGGGGGTTGCCCCCAGGCGGACGCAGCACGGGCGCTGACGGTTACCGGGTCGGTGCGGTCGATCACACTCGGCCGGGGGTCTGGGGGTTGCCCCCAGGCGGACACAGCACGGGCGCTGACGGTTACCGGGTCGGTGCGGTCGATCACACTCGGCCGGGGGTCTGGGGGTTGCCCCCAGGCGGACGCAGCACGGGCGCTGACGGTTACCGGGTCGGTGCGGTCGATCACACTCGGCCGGGGGTCTGGGGGTTGCCCCCAGGCGGACACAGCACGGGCACTGACGACAAGGGCCCGGTGCCGTCTGTCACAGCACCGGGCCCTTGTCGGGCGGGACCTACTTCGTCCACTCCGCCCACGAGAGGTTCCAGCCGTTGTAGCCGTTGGCCGGGTCGACCGTCGGGTCGGTGGAGTTCTTCACGACCACCACGTCGCCGATCATCGAGTGGTTGAAGAACCACGCGGCCGGGACGGAGCTGTCGTAGCCGCCGCGCACGTCCCGCAGGCCGATGCAGCCGTGGCTGGCGTTGTAGTTGCCGAAGGCGTCGCCGCCCCAGTAGTTGCCGTGCACGAACGTGCCGGAGTTGGTGAGGCGCATGGCGTGCGGGACGTCCTTGATGTCGTACTCGCCGTCGTAGCCGACCGTGTCGCCGTTCATGCGGGTCACCGTGAACTTCTCACTGATGACCATCTGGCCGTTCCAGGTGGCGTAGCCGGGCTTGCCGGTGGTGACCGGGATGGTCTTGACGACCTTGCCCTCCTGCATGACCTTCATCGTGTGCTTCTTGGCGTCCACGACGGTCACCTGGTTGCGGCCGATGGTGAAGGAGACGGTCTTGGACTGCTTGCCGTAGACGCCCTTGCGGCCCTCGACGCCGTCGAGGTTCAGCTTCACCGTGACCTTGGTGCCGGCCTTCCAGTACTTCTCGGGACGGAAGTCGAGGCGGTCGTTGCCGAACCAGTGGCCCTGGACGTCGACGGCCGGCTCGGTCTTGATGCTGATGGCCTTCTCCACGTCCTCCGGCTTGGTGATGCCCCGGGTGAAGCGGACCGAGAACGGCATGCCCACACCGACCGTGGAGCCGTCCTCCGGCGTGAAGTTGCCGATGAAGGTGTTCTCCGGGGTCAGCGTGGTGAAGCTCGCGTCCTCGGCGGCCGTACGGCCCTCGGCGTCCTTCGCCACCGCGTGCACCTGGTACTTCGTGGCGGCGGCCAGATGCGTGCTCGGGGTCCAGCCGGCGCCGTCCGCGGAGATGGTGCCGGGGACCGCCGTGCCCTTGGCGTCCTTGACGACGACCTCGGTCAACTTGCCCTTGGCGGCGGTGACCTTGAGGACGCCGCTGGTGTCGACGTCGGTGGCGCCGGTCTTCGGCGCGATGCTGACGACGGCCTCCGACTGCTTGCTCTCCGCGGCACCGGCGCCGGAGCCGCCGTTGCCCTTGCCCTTCGCCGAACCGGAGTCCGGGTCCCCACCCCCACCGCAGGCCGTGACGGCCAGCAGCAGCCCTCCGACGATCAGCGCCAACCGCTTGTTGCGGCCGCGCGAGCGCCCGCCAACCGACGCCCCCGATATCGGTCGCACGTTCAAATTCGTTCTCCCCTCCCCCAGGCCGGTCAGGCCCGCGCGCAGGCACGTCCCCTGCGCTGCGCGCATATTAACCTCAAGGTCATCGGCCCTGGCGACCCCCAATTGTCACCGTTCAGTCCCAACTTCGACCTTGGGAGGAAAGGGTCACTTAACGGCACTGCCCGCCTTCCATTCCTCCCAGTCCATGTTCCAGCCTCCGAGCCCGTTGTCGGGAGCCACTTCCTTGTCCTTGCTGCGGACGACCTCGACCACGTCCCCGATGAGACTGCGGTCGAAGAACCAGCCGGCGGGCGTGTCCGAACTGCCGCCCCGCACATCCCTGAGGCCCACGCATCCGTGGCTGAGATTGCGCCGCCCGAAGGCGTCCGGCGACGCCCAGTAGTTGCCGTGCAGGAAGGTGCCGGATTCGGTCAGCCGCATGGCGTGCGGCACGTCCGGGACGTCGTACTCGGCCTTGCCGTTCTTCTTCGTGAAGCCGACCGTGGCGCCGTTCATCCGGGTCAGCTCGTGCATCTCGGTCACCACCATCTTGCCGTTGTACGTCGTCGTCTTGGGCGCCCCGGCGGTGATGGGCACGGTGGCGAGCAGGTCGCCGTCGCGCCACACCTTCATCGTGTGCCGGGCGGCGTCGACGACGGAGACCTGGTGGCGGCCGACGGTGAAGGAGAACGTCTTGTCCTGCAGCCCGTACACACCGGGCGCGCCCTCGACGTCCCGGAACCGCAGGGCGACGGTGACCACGGTGCCGGGCCGCCAGTAGTCCGCGGGGCGGAAGTCGAGGCGGCCGTTGCCGAACCAGTGCGGCCGGATCTCGACGGCCGGCCGGGACGTCACCTGGACCGCCCGTTCCACGGCCGCGCGGTTCTCGATCTCCCGGTTGAACTCCAGGGAGACGATCATCCCGGTGCCGACGGTGGCCCGGTTCTCGGGTGAGACGTACCCGATGAAGCGCTCCTCGGGGACGTCCGTGGTGAAGGTGGCGTGGCGGGCCGAGCGGCGGCCGTCGCCGTCGAGGGCCACCACGTCGATCGTGTAGCGGGCGGCGAGCGCGAGCCGCTTCTCGTCCGGACGCCAGTTCCGCCCGTCCGCGGAGATCCTGCCCGGCACCACGCTCTCCTGTGCGTCCTGCGACTTGACGACCTTCACCGACTCCAGCCGCCCGTCGGGCACCCGCACCCTGAGCCCGTTCTCGGGCCGCGCCTCCTTCGTACCGTCCTCCGGCGTGATGCGGATGACGTCCTCGGGCGCCGGCGGTTTCCCGAGCATCCGGTCCAGCCCACTGCTCCGGTCCCCGGTGCAGCCGGCGGCTCCTGCCAGCAGTCCTGCCCATGTCAGTACGGCGGCCAACACGGCCCCCGCGCGCCGTGCGCGCCGTTGTACGTGCCTCACACGGTGCCCAACGACGGGCCCCGCTCCGGGGAAACGTGAGTGCGAGGCACGCTCTGGGCAGAACAGGGGGGAGGACGACGCTACGGGGAGCCGCGGCCGGGACGCCGTTTGCCCTCGGCCCGCGTCGTGCCATGAGCCGCAGGAGGCGGAACGGTGTCCAGCGCAGCCGAGCAGGAGACGGTGGCGGAGCAGCGCACGGCTGCCTCCACCGTCGTGAACGGGGCACAGCGCAGGACGCCGGGCGTGCCCGTGTGGCCGGGCGCGCCCATGCCGCTCGGCGCCCGCTTCCGGGTCGGCCCGGACGGCGTCGCGGGCACCAACTTCGCACTGTGGGCGGGCGGCGCGGAGGCGGTCGAGCTGTGCCTCTTCGACGAGCACGGCCGGGAGACCCGCGCCCGGCTCACCGAACTCACCCACGAGATCTGGCACGGCTTCGTCCCCGGCGTGATGCCCGGCCAGCGCTACGGCTACCGGGTGCACGGCCGCTGGGACCCCTGGACCGGCAGCCGCTGGAACCCGGCGAAGCTGCTCCTCGACCCGTACGCCCGGGCCGTCGACGGCGAGTTCGGTCTGCCGCCCGAGGTGTACGGGCACGTCCGTGACTGGCCCCAGCAGCAGGTCGCGGACACCGTGCGCGACGAACGGGACTCGGCGCCGTACGTCCCGAAGGGCGTCGTCGTCCACGATGACGACGACTGGGCCGACGACCGCCGCCCCAAGACACCGTGGGCGGACTCGGTCCTCTACGAGGTGCACGTGCGCGGCTTCACGATGCGGCACCCCGGGATCCCGGAGGAGCTGCGGGGCACGTACGCCGGGCTGGCGCACCCGGCGGCCGTCGACCACCTGGTGAAGCTGGGCGTCACGGCGGTCGAACTGCTGCCGGTGCACCAGTTCGCCCACGAGGACCACCTGTTGCGCAAGGGGCTGCGCAACTACTGGGGCTACAACTCCATCGGCTACTTCGCCCCGCACGCCGCCTACGCCTCCTCCGGGACGACCGGCCAGCAGGTCGGCGAGTTCAAACGGATGGTGCGCGCGCTGCACGCCGCCGGGATCGAGGTCATCCTGGACGTGGTCTACAACCACACGGCGGAGGCGGGCGAGCTGGGCCCCATGCTGTCGCTGAAGGGCATCGACAACCGTGGCTACTACCGCCTCCAGCCGGACGCCCGTCGGTACGCCGACTACACGGGCTGCGGCAACACCCTGCACGTGGTCCAGCCGCACGTCCTGCGCCTGATCACCGACTCGTTGCGCTACTGGGTGACGGAGATGGGGGTGGACGGCTTCCGCTTCGACCTGGCGGCGGCGCTGGCGCGCTCGATGCACGACGTGGACATGCTGTCCCCGTTTCTCGCGGTCATCGCGCAGGACCCGGTCCTGCGACGGGTGAAGCTGATCGCCGAGCCGTGGGACGTGGGCTCGGGCGGCTACCAGGTGGGCGCCTTCCCACCCCTGTGGACGGAGTGGAACGACCGCTACCGCAACGCCGTACGGGACTTCTGGCGGCACGCGCTGCCGGACGTACGGGAGATGGGATACCGGCTGTCGGGTTCGAGCGACCTGTACGCGTGGGGTGGGAGGCGGCCGTACGCGTCGGTCAACTTCGTCACGGCGCACGACGGTTTCACCCTGCGCGACCTGGTGTCCTACGAGCGCAAGCACAACGAGGCCAACGGCGAGGGCAACCGGGACGGCACGGACGACAACCGGTCCTGGAACTGCGGGGCGGAGGGGGAGACGGACGACGAGCGGGTGAGGGCGCTGCGCCGACGTCAGCTGCGCAACCTGATGACGACGTTGTTGCTGTCCACGGGCGTGCCGATGCTGGTCGCGGGGGACGAGATGGGGCGGACGCAGCGGGGGAACAACAACGCGTACTGCCAGGACAACGAGATCGGTTGGGTGGACTGGGGGCTGCTGGAGGAGCCCGGCTGGACGGCGCTGTTCGATCTGACCTCCCGTCTGATCGCCCTGCGGCACCGCCATCCCGTGCTCCGTCGCCGGGCGTTCTTCTCCGGGCGGGCGCACTCGGTGGACGGACTGCGGGATCTGGCCTGGTTCACGGCGCGGGGGACCGAGATGACGGAAGGGGACTGGTACGCGCCCGCGGCGACGCTGGGGATGTACCTGTCCGGGCGGGACATTCCGGGGCGGGACGAGCGGGGGGCGCCGATCACGGACGACAGCTTCCTGGCCGTCCTGCACGCGGGGGACCACCCGGTGAACTTCGTGCTGCCGGGGCCGCCGTGGGCGGAGCGGTACGAGGTGGTCGTCGACACGTCGAGGGAGGAGCAGGGGGAGGTGCCCGGGGTGACGCACCGGGCGGGGACGGAGGTGACGGTGCCGGCTCGGGCGGTGGTGTTGCTGCGGGTGGCGGACTAGAAACGCCGACAAGTTCCCGCCCCCGCCGCCCCTACCCTTCCCATCCCCCAGGGGCTCCGCCCCTTCGACCCCGTCAGGGGCTCCGCCCCTTCGACCCCGTCAGGGGCTCCGCCCCTTCGACCCGTCAGGGGCTCCGCCCCCTGAACCCCCGGGGCTTCGCCCCTTCAACCCCGTCAGGGGCTCCGCCCCCTGAACCCCCGGGGCTTCGCCCCCTGAGCCCCAGGCAGGGCTCCGCCTCTTCGACCTCGGCGGGGCTGCGCCCCTGCACCCCTCGCGGGGCTGCCGCCCCGCACCCCGCTTCGGCCCTGAACGGGCCTCGCCCTCAAACGCCGGACGGGCTGAAATGCCCTGACCGGGCGCTCGGCAGGCGCCCCCGGACGGGCTGAGTTGCCCTGACGGGCGTTCGGTGGCTGATGCCGGACGGGCTGAGTTGCCCCGTCCGGCGTTCGGTGGCTGACGCCGGGCGGGTTGGGCTGGCTCGGCTCTCGACCGGTCGAGTCGGGGTGGGGGTCCCCTGCGCGAGGGCAGCCGAGCGTGAGGGGAGGGTGAGCCAAGGTCGGGGGGCTGGGGGCGGAGCCCCCAGGGATGGGACGGGTAGGGGCGGCGGGGGCGAAAACATCGCTCTGTCCTCGACGCCCCTCCCGACGTCAACCGGGTGAATGACCAGTTTTGTCACATGTTGCCCCTTAAATGGTGCGGTGACTTCCACCGACAACGGGTCCGTCGTGAGCCTGCACTCCGGGTACGCGGACACGGTCGCCGCGCTCCCCTCCGTCCTGGCCGAACTCCACCGCCGCGGACTGCGCGCGGTCACCACCACGGAGTTGCTCAGCTGATGCACCGCTACCTGCACCGCAACCTTGTGACAAGCACCCTCCTCGCCGGCGCCGTCCTCGCCGTCCTCGCCGCCTGCGGCACCGATCCCAGGGGCGGCGTGGCCAAGGACACCGAGGCCACGAAGGCCACCAAGGCCGCGGTCCCGGCCCCGGCGAAGAAGCAGACCGTTCCCGGTCTGCCCGGCATGCCCCCCGTCCTCGACCCCAAGGACGTCTACGCCGCCGACCGCCCGGGCCGGCTCTCCCCGGTGGTCAAGGACTTCCCGTCCCGGGTCTACGTCCCCAACACCGAGTCCGACACGGTCTCCGTCATCGACCCGAAGACGTACAAGGTGATCGAGACCATCCCGGTCGGCCACCAGCCCCAGCACGTCGTCCCGTCCTGGGACCTGAAGACCCTCTGGGTCAACAACAACCGCGGCCACACCCTCACCCCGATCGACCCGAGGACCGGCAAGGCGGGCGAGCACGTGGAGGTGCACGACCCGTACAACCTCTACTTCACGCCCAACGGCAGGTACGCCGTCGTCATGGCCTCCCTCGACCGCGAACTCGTCTTCCGCGACCCGCACACCATGAAGCGGCTCAAAACCGAACCGGTCACCTGCTACGGCGTCAACCACGCCGACTTCTCCCTGGACGGCCGGTACTTCATCGTCTCCTGCGAGTTCAGCGGCGAACTGCTCAAGGTCGATACCGAGAAGATGCAGGTCGTCGGCCAGCAGAAGCTCCCCTTCGAGGGCGCCATGCCACAGGACGTGAAGATCTCACCGGACGGGAAGCGGTTCTACATCGCGGACATGATGGCCGACGGCATGTGGGTCCTGGACGGCGACAAGTTCACCGAGCCCACCCTCCTGCCCACCGGCAAGGGCTGCCACGGCCTGTACGTGAGCCGCGACTCCCGCGAGATGTACGTCTCCAACCGCGGCGAGGGCTCCGTCTCCGTCTTCGACTTCACGCAGAACAAGCTCACCAAGAAGTGGCGCCTTCCCGGCGGCGGAAGCCCCGACATGGGCGGCGTCTCGGCGGACGGCAAGGTCCTGTGGCTGTCCGGGCGGTACGACGCCGAGGTGTACGCCATCGACACCCGCACCGGCGAGCAGCTCGCCCGCATCCCGGTCGGCAGCGGCCCGCACGGCCTCGCCGTCTACCCGCAGCCGGGCCGCTACTCGCTCGGCCACACGGGCATCTTCCGCTGAGCCGCCCCGCGCCACGGGGCCCGGCACCGAGCCGGCTCACGGGCAGGCGGTGAGCAACGCCTCCGCCCCCACCGGGACGTACCCCGCCGCCTGGAACGCCCGCATGCTGCGGGCGTTCCCCGGCGCCACCTGCGCCCACAGCGGCTCGGTGACGAGATGCCGGGCCGCGGTCACCAGCGACCGCCCCAGCCCCCGGTGCCGTACGACAGCCCCCCGCGCGCAGCGCTCGTCCACCTCGACCGACACCTCCAGCCGGCCGGCGATGCCGCGCCCCAACACCAGCACCCCGCCCTCCGCCGTCCAGACACGCACGTCGTCACGGCGTCGGCGGGCGTACACCGCGCGCGGGTGCCCCGCGTCCTCGACCTCCGTCAGCGCGAGTGGCGGCGCGCCCGACAGGGGCGAGCCGACCAGCATCGCGTCGACGGTCTCGGTCGTCCGCCCCGTCCGCTCCATGAAGGCCGCCAGGAACCGCGGGTTCATGGTCGCGGCCAGCGCGTCGCACTCCATCGCCGCCAGCGTCTCGTACACCCACCGGGGGTCCTCGTCGGTGAAGACGACGGAGTGCGCGGTGAAGGAGAGCACGCCCGCGTCACGGAAGGAGGCCTGGGGCACCACCGTCGTACCGCCGTCCGTCGGCGGGAAGACGCCCCGCGCCGCCGCGTCGAGAATGTCCCGCAACGTCTCCACAGCGCCCCCGAGATGCTCCTTGAGTCTCCACCCACTGGAAGGCCCAGACTCACAGACATGATCGACGACGGCACCGGACTCTTCACCATCGGCGAGCTGGCGCGGGCCACCGGACTGACCGTGCGCACCATCCGCTACTGGTCCGACGAGGGCGTCCTGCACCCGGTCACCCGCTCCGCCGGCGGCTACCGGCTCTACGACGCCGAGTCCGTCGCCCGCCTGGAGCTGATCCGCACCCTGCGCGAGCTGGGCCTCGGCCTGGCCCACGTCCGTGAGGTGCTGGCCGGGGAGACCACGGTCGCGCAGGTCGCGGCCGCGCACGTGGCCGCGCTGGACGCGCAGATCCGCTCGCTGAAGGTGACCCGTGCGGTGCTGTCGACCGTGGCGCGGCGCGGTTCGACCGCAGAGGAGATGACCCTGATGAACAAACTGGCCCGGCTGTCGGCGAGCGAGCGCAGGCGGATCGTCGAGGAGTTCCTGGAGGAGATCTTCGACGGCCTCGACACGGCCGACCCCGACATCCGCACCCGGCTGCGGTTCCACGCCGCCGAACTGCCGGACGACCCCACCCCCGAGCAGGTCGACGCCTGGGTGGAGCTGGCCGAGCTGATCCAGGACCCGGAGTTCCGGGCGCTGATGCGCAGGATGGTCGAGTTCAACGCGGCCGACCCCGGGCCGGAGGTCCCGGCGGGCACCTCCCTGTGGTTCATGAGCCGTCTGGTGCAGCTCGCGGGCGAGGCGCTGCGAGGCGGCGTGGCCCCCGACGCCCCGGAGGCCGACGAGGTCCTGCGCGACCTCCTCGGCGACGGCGACCGGGCCGCCGTACTGGAACGGCTGACCGCCGCCTCGAACGAACGGGTCGCCCGGTACCGCCAGTTGTCGGCCGTCGTGAACGGACTGGGGGCCCAGCCCTCCTACGAGGAGGAGTTCGCATGGGTGGTCGCCGCACTGCGCGCTCACCCGGACCGTTAATCTGACCTGCGTCAGTACGACGGCAAGCGAGAAAAAAGGGGCGGATCGGTGGCGGACATCGAAGAGGCGCGCAAGCAGTTCCAGCGGATCGACACGGACGGTGACGGCTTCATCACCGCGGCCGAGTTCAAGACGGCCCTCGCTCAGGCGGGCGACTGGAACGTCACCGAGTCGGTCGCCGAGGCCGTCATCAAGTCCCGCGACCTGAACGGGGACAAGGTCCTGTCGTTCGACGAGTTCTGGTCGTACCTGAGCAAGTGACGCACGCGGGAGGGGCGGCCGGCAGGTGCCGCCGGGCGTCCCTCCCGGTCAGGCGGTCCGCCTGCGGTACTGCCCCGGCGCCACCCCGTACTCCCGCTTGAACGCCTTGGCGAAGGCGAACTCCGAGGTGTAGCCGGCGCGTTCGGCGACCTGACGCAGCGGCAGGTCGTCGGCGCGCAGCAGCCGGCCCGCCGTCGTCATGCGCCACCAGGTCAGGTACGTCAGCGGCGGCTCGCCGACCAGCGCGGTGAACCGGCGTGCGAAGGCCGCCCGCGACAGCCCGCCCTCGGCGCCGAGTTCCGCCACGGTCCACGAGCGCGCCGGGTCCGCGTGGAGGGCGCGCAGGGCCGCGGAGACCGCCGGGTCGGTGAGGGCGGCGGCCCAGCCCGCGGCGCGTCCGGCGCCGCGCTCCTGCTCCCACCAGGCGCGCAGGATGTACAGCAGCAGGGTGTCCAGCAGCGCGGTGACGATGGCGTCCGAGCCCGGCCGGCCCTCCTCCAGCTCCATGCCCAGCAGCTCCACCGCCGCGCGCAGCGAGCGGTGCGTGCCGACGCGGGCGGGCAGGTGCACCACCTCCGGGAGCTCCGCGAGGAGACGGTGGGCGCGGGAGCGGTCCAGCTGATGGACACCGCACAGCAGCACGGTGTCCGCGCATCCCGGCCCGCTGCCCGTCGACGGCTGTCCGGGCCACCGGCCGTCCGGCCCGGGCCGTACCTCCTCCAGCGGTACGTCGAGCCCGCTGGCCAGCGCGTGCCCGTGCCCGTGGGCCAGGAACACCACGTCCCCGGCCGCGAGCGCGACCGGCTCACCCCGGGCCGGCAGCAGCCAGGCCGACCCCCGCAGCACCACATGGAACCCGGCGCCGTCCGAGGGCGCGAACCGGACCCCCCAGGGCCCGACCCTGTCCTGGCGGGAGGAGTGCGGGCGTCCGGTGCGCATCGCGGCGACGGCGTCGCTCAGTACGTCCATGTCCGTACCGTAGACCGCACGTCGGCCTGGTGAGACGTACGGACAGAAAACCGATACCGGCGAACATGGAGCGTCTCGTGTTCCCGGCCTAGCGTCGACGACATGTCAACTTCCGCACGCACCGTGCTCTTTCACGAAATCGGCGGCCCCGAGGTCCTCACCGTCGAGGAGGTCGGCCTGCCCGACCCCGCCCCGGGGGAGGTCCTCGTCCGCGTCGAGGCTCTGGCCCTCAATCGTGCCGAAGTCCTCTTCCGCGCCGGGCAGTACTACTACCAGCCCACCCTGCCCGGCTCCCGCAACGGCTACGAGGCGGCCGGCGAGGTCGAGGCGGTCGGCGAGGGCGTGACGTCCTTCGCCCCCGGCGACCTCGTGATGTCCGCGGGCAACTTCGAACTCAGCGCCCACGGCGTCCACGCCGACCGCGTCCTGCTCCCGGACACCGCCCTCGTCCCACGCCCGTCCGGGACGGACGCGATCACCGCGGCCGCCGTCTGGCTCACCTACACGACCGCCTACGGCGCCCTGGTCGAGCGGGCGGGCATGACCCCCGGCGACCGCATCCTGATCACCGGCGCGTCCAGCGGCGTGGGCACCGCCGCGATCCAGGTCGCCCGCCGGGCCGGCGCCGTCCCGATCGTCACCACCCGCACCGAGGCCAAGCGGCAGCGGCTGTACGAGCTGGGCGCGGAACATGTGATCGTCAGCGAGGACGAGGACGTGGTCAAGGAGACGAAACGGCTGACCGGCGGCCGCGGTGCCGACATCGTCCTCGACGCGATCGGCGGCGCCGGCTTCGCCGCCCTGGGCGAGGCGGTCGTCGAGGACGGCACGCTGGTCAGCTACGGCTGGCTGGACGAGCAGCCCATCCTCCTGCCCCGCCAGTGGCCCCTGACCGTGCACGGCTACGCCAACTTCGCGGTCACCGACACCGAGGCCGGCCGCCACCGCGCCTCCCACTACGTCAACTCCGGCCTCACCGACGGCACGCTCCGCCCGGTCGTCGCCGAGGTCTTCGAGGGCCTGGACCACATCCGGGACGCCCATCGCCTGATGGAGTCGAACGCGCAGGTGGGCAAGATCGTCGTACGGGTCTGAACGACGCCCGTGAGGGGGGACGGGGCAGGAATACCCCAGGAGGGCGCGGGGTTGATGACGCGCAGAAGCATGCACGTGCATGAACGCGATCCGGAAGGGCAAGGCCTGTCATGAAGATCGGCATCATCGGCGCGGGCAACATCGGCGGAAACCTCACCCGGCGGCTCACCGCCCTCGGCCACGAGGTCTCCGTCGCCAACTCCCGTGGCCCGCACACCCTCAAGGCCCTGGCCGAGGAGACGGGCGCGACCCCGGTCAGGGCGGAGGAGGCGGCAGCCGGGGCGGAGATCGTCGTCGTCACGGTCCCCCTGAAGGCGGTCCCGGACCTCCCTTCGGGTCTCCTGGACGGCGCGGCCGAGGGCGTGGCCGTCATCGACACGAACAACTACTACCCCCGCCAGCGCGACGGCAGGATCGCCGCGATCGAGGACGAGGGCCTCACCGAGAGCCGCTGGACGGAACGCCACATCGGCCACCCGGTGATCAAGGCCTTCAACGGCACCTACGCCCAGGACATCCTGGACCGCCCCCGCCCGGCCGGCGCCCCCGACCGCATCGCCCTGCCCGTGGCCGGCGACGACGAGGCCGCGAAGGCGAAGGTCCGAGCCCTCATCGACGAGCTCGGCTTCGACACCGTCGACGCGGGCGGCCTCGACGACTCCTGGCGCCAGCAGCCCGACACCCCCGTCTACGGCCTGCGCGCCGGCGTCGCCGAGGTCACCAAGGCCCTGGCGGAGGCGAGCCCGGAGCGCACGCCGGACTTCCGTGGGTAGGGCCTGCTAGACGATCCGCAGCGGCTGGTGCGGCCCGTCCGGCAACTCGACGGTGATCGGGTCCCCGGGCCGCACCAGGCCCCCGCTCAGTACGACGCTCATGATCCCGGACTTGAACGCCGGGCGGCCGTCCCTGTCACGGCCGACGACCTGCTTCATCAGCCCCTTCTGGAAGGCGTCGATCTGCGCGCAGGGATTCCGCAGCCCGGTCACCTCGACCACCGCCTGCGCCCCCAGCCTCAACCGAGCGCCCACCGGCAGCCCCAGCAGATCGACGCCCCGGGTCGTCACGTTCTCCCCGAGCTCACCGGGCCCCACCTCGAACCCGGCCTCCCGCACCTCCTCGAACAGCTCCGCGTGGATGAGGTGCACCTGCCGAAGATTCGGCTGCGAGGGATCCTTCTCCATCCGGAACCGATGCTTCACGGTCGCCCCGGCGTGCACGTCCCCCTCCACACCGAGCCCGGCGATCAGGGTGATGCTGTCGCGGTTGGGCTTGGTGAAGCTGTAGGTGCCGTTACTGCTTACAGCAGTGACCGACCCGCTCATTCCAAGAAGCTCCCCTCTTCCGACGGCTCCTGGTGAACCGCAGGTCAGAGCCTACGGCCGATCTGCTCGACGAGTCGGAACGGGGTCTTGGCCGGCGGGCACTGCGGACTAACTGCCACCCACACCGAGCAGCCGGGTCTGGCCGTCGAGTGCTGCCCGGTACTCGGCTTCCGCTGCTGCCAGGTCGCCCCGCTGGCCGAGCACCCACGCCAGTGCGTGCCGGGTGTACAGGGTGTGCGGATGGTCGCTCCCCAGCATCCGTGAACGGTCCTCCAGCACGGCCCGGTACTCCGCCTCAGCCGCCGCCAGGTCGCCCCGCTGGCCGGCGATCCAGGCCAGGTTGTGCCGGGTCCACAGGGTGTCGATGTGATCGGTACCGAGGATCCGTGAGCGGCCTTCGAGGACCGCCCGGTATTCCGACTCGGCCGCTGCGATGTCACCGGCCAGGCCGGTGAGCCGCGCACGTTCGAAACGCAGCCTCAGGGCAGCTCGACCGTCGGAGGGCAGCGAGGCGCACACCGCCGTGGCGCGATCGACCGTGGAACAGTGTGGGGGGTTTCGCAGCGCTGATGACCGCCGCCGCGGATGCGCAGGTATGTGCCGTGGCCTCTGTCGCGGGGTTCGACCTCGGTGCGGTCGGGGCCAGATGCCGGGTGGACCCCGTAACCCGGGCCGCGTTCGTGACTGCGTTCGAAGGGGAGTTGCTTCCGCTGCGGGGCACGAGCGGGGAGGCGCTGGTGTCGGAGAGGGAAAGCACCGGGATCGACTGGAGCCTCGCCGGGCTGGACCCGCGACTCGCTGACCGGCCCGTACTCCTGGTCGGCGCGGGTCGGGACGAGGCGGCCCCGGTCCAGATCCACCATGAACCCCTGGTCGCCGCGTACCGTACGCACACGGTTCCCCGTCTCGATCATCAGGTCTTCATGACGGATCACTCTCTGTCCGACCACCGCGTGGCGCTGGCCAGGGTTGTGATCGACTTTCTCGACCGGAGCATGGGTGCAGCGAGGTAGCCGCGGCGAGGAGTTTGCCGGCGTGTGGTCGACTTCGGCGTCCTCGACGAGGTCGCGCGGTCGGTCGCGTTCGAGGTGGCGCTGGATGAGGCTCCGACGTAGGAGGACAGGCCTCCGCTGGTCAGAGCCTGTTTTCGGGCTAGCACTCGATGATGTTCACGGCCAGTCCGCCCCGGGCCGTCTCCTTGTACTTCACGCTCATGTCGGCGCCCGTGTCCTTCATCGTCTTGATGACCTTGTCCAGGGACACCTTGTGGGAACCGTCGCCGCGCATAGCCATGCGGGCCGCCGTGACCGCCTTCACCGCGGCCATGCCGTTGCGTTCGATGCACGGGATCTGGACGAGGCCGCCGACCGGGTCGCAGGTCAGGCCGAGGTTGTGTTCCATGCCGATCTCGGCCGCGTTCTCGACCTGCTCGGGGGAGCCGCCCAGGACCTCGGCGAGGGCGCCCGCCGCCATCGAGCAGGCCGAGCCGACCTCGCCCTGGCAGCCGACCTCGGCGCCGGAGATGGAGGCGTTCTCCTTGAAGAGCATGCCGATCGCGCCGGCGGCGAGGAGGAAGCGGACGACGCCGTCCTCGTCGGCGCCGGGGACGAAATTGACGTAGTAGTGGAGGACCGCCGGGATGATGCCGGCCGCGCCGTTCGTCGGGGCGGTGACCACCCTTCCACCGGCCGCGTTCTCCTCGTTCACCGCCATCGCGTACAGCGTGATCCACTCCATGGAGTGGGCCAACGCGTCGCCCTCCGCGCGGAGTTGACGTGCCGTCATGGCGGCGCGGCGGCGTACGCGCAGGCCGCCGGGCAGGATGCCCTCGCGGGACATGCCGCGCGCGACGCACGCCCGCATCACCCGCCAGATCTCCAGCAGACCCTCGCGGATCTCCTCCTCCGTGCGCCAGGCCCGCTCGTTCTCCAGCATCAGCGAGGAGATGGACAGGCCGGTCTCCTTCGTCAGGCGCAGCAGCTCGTCGCCCGTGCGGAAGGGGTGCTTCAGGACCGTGTCGTCCAGCTTGATCCGGTCCGCGCCGACCGCGTCCTCGTCGACGACGAACCCGCCGCCCACCGAGTAGTACGTCTTGGTCAAGAGCTCCGTGCCCTGCTCGTCATGGGCCCACAGCGTCATGCCGTTCGCGTGGTACGGGAGGGCCTTACGGCGGTGCAGGATCATGTCCGCGTCGAAGTCGAACGGGATCTCGTGCTCGCCGAGCAGCCGGATGCGGCCGGCCGACCTGATCGCCTCCACCCGCTCGTCCGCCGTCTCCACGTCCACCGTGCGCGGCGAGTCGCCCTCCAGACCGAGGAGGACGGCCTTCGGGGTGCCGTGGCCGTGGCCGGTCGCGCCCAGGGAGCCGTACAGCTCCGTGCGGACGGAGGCGACGGAGCCCAGCAGGCCTTCGTTGCCCAGGCGCCGCGCGAACATGCGCGCCGCGCGCATCGGGCCGACCGTGTGGGAGCTGGACGGGCCGATGCCGATCGAGAACAGGTCGAAGACCGAGATGGCCACGGGGACTCCTCAATACGGGGTGGTGCAGAAGATTTCCGGCGGGGTGCCCCGTTCGCTCACTGTTCCAGTGTGCGGGGCACCCCACGGGAAACGGGAACTACTTGTTCAGACCGGGGTACAGCGGGTGCTTGTCGGCAAGGGCGACCACCCGGGCCCTCAGCGCCTCGACCTCGGCCTCCCCGAAGGGAGAAGGCGCCTTCAGCGCCTCGGCGATCACGTCCGCGACCTCGACGAAGTCCTCGGCCGTGAAGCCGCGGGTCGCCAGGGCGGGCGTGCCGATGCGCAGGCCCGAGGTGACCATCGGCGGGCGCGGGTCGTTCGGGACGGCGTTGCGGTTGACCGTGATACCGACCTCGTGGAGGCGGTCCTCGGCCTGCTGACCGTCCAGCTCGGACTCGCGCAGGTCGACCAGGATCAGGTGGACGTCGGTGCCACCGGACAGGACGTTCACGCCGGCCTCGCGGGCGTCGGCGGCCGTCAGCCGCTCGGCGAGGATCTTCGCGCCCTCGACCGTACGGCGCTGGCGCTCCTTGAACTCCTCGCTCGCCGCGACCTTGAAGGAGACCGCCTTCGCCGCGATCACATGCTCCAGGGGACCGCCCTGGAAGCCGGGGAAGACGGACGAGTTCAGCTTCTTCGCGAAGTCCTTCTTCGCGAGGATGATGCCGCCGCGCGGGCCGCCCAGCGTCTTGTGGGTGGTGGAGGTGACGACGTCCGCGTACTCCACCGGGTTCGGGTGGAGACCGGCCGCGACCAGGCCCGCGAAGTGCGCCATGTCGACCCACAGGTACGCCTCGACCTCGTCGGCGATCCGCCGGAACTCCGCGAAGTCCAGCTGCCGCGGGTACGCCGACCAGCCCGCGATGATCACCTTCGGGCGGTGCTCCTTGGCGAGCCGCTCGACCTCGGCCATGTCGACCAGCCCGGCGTCGTCCACGTGGTACGCGACCACGTCGAACTGCTTGCCGGAGAAGTTCAGCCGCATCCCGTGGGTCAGATGACCGCCGTGCGCCAGGTCCAGGCCCAGGATCGTGTCGCCGGGCTGGGCCAGCGCGAACAGGGCGGCCTGGTTGGCGGAGGCGCCCGAGTGCGGCTGGACGTTGGCGTACTCGGCGCCGAACAGCTCCTTGATCCGGTCGATCGCGATCTGCTCGGCGACGTCGACGTGCTCACAGCCGCCGTAGTAGCGGCGGCCCGGGTAGCCCTCGGCGTACTTGTTGGTCAGGACCGAGCCCTGCGCCTCCATGACCGCGAGCGGAGCGAAGTTCTCCGAGGCGATCATCTCGAGCGTGGACTGCTGGCGGCGCAGCTCGGCGTCGACCGCCGCGGCGACCTCCGGGTCGAGCTCGTGCAGGGGCGTGTTCAGGACAGACATGCGTCGTACGACTCCTCAGCCGGCGGTGTAGGCGGTGTACTCGTCGGCGGACAGCAGCTCCTCCTGCTCGCCCGTGACGCGTACCTTGAACAGCCACCCGCCCTCGAAGGGGGCGGAGTTCACCAGCGACGGGTCGTCGGCGACGTCCTGGTTGACCTCGACGACCTCACCGTCGACCGGCGAGTACAGCTCGCTGACCGACTTGGTCGACTCCAGCTCGCCGCAGGACTCGCCCGCGGTCACCGAGTCACCGACCTCGGGGAGCTGGACGAAGACCACGTCGCCGAGCGCGTTGGCCGCGTGCTCCGTGATGCCGACCGTCGACACGCCGTCCTCGGCGGCCGACAGCCACTCGTGCTCCTTGCTGTAGCGCAGCTGCTGGGGGTTGCTCATGGCCTGAATTCTCCTGTACGCGGGGGAGTGCTGATGAATGGGTGACTGCTGAAAACGTGCGTGAGCAGCGGACATGTGCGCAGGGTCACGCGCCCGGACCGCTCTCGGTCGCCGGCCGGTCTCGCCGGCCTCTCGCTGGTCTCTCGTCGGCCTCTCGCTGGTCTCCGGCCGAGTCCTTACGGCCGAGTCCCTACGAGTCTCTACTTCTGACGCTTGTAGAACGGCAGCGCCACGACCTCGTACGGCTCGTGGCTGCCCCGGATGTCCACGCCGACACCCGGCGTGCCCGGCGCGGCGTGCGCGGCGTCGACGTACGCCATGGCGATCGGCTTGCCCAGCGTGGGGGAGGGGGCGCCGGAGGTGACCTCGCCGATCACCTCGCCGCCGGCGACGACCGCGTACCCGGCGCGCGGGACACGGCGGCCCTCGGCGACCAGGCCGACGAGGACGCGCGGCGGGTTGCTCTCGGCCCGCTCGGCGGCCTCGGCGAGGGCCGCGCGCCCCACGAAGTCGCCCTCCTTCTCGAACTTCACCACCCGGCCGAGCCCGGCGTCGAAGGGGGTCAGCCCGGTCGACAGCTCGTGCCCGTACAGCGGCATGCCCGCCTCCAGGCGCAGCGTGTCCCGGCAGGACAGGCCGCAGGGGACCAGGCCGACGCCCTCGCCGGCCTTGGTCAGGGCCTGCCACAGCTCCACCGCGTGCTCCGGCTTCACGAACAGCTCGAAGCCGTCCTCACCGGTGTAGCCGGTGCGCGCGATCAGCGCCGGGACCCCGGCGACGGTGCCGGGCAGCCCGGCGTAGTACTTCAGACCGTCGAGGTCGGCGTCGGTGAGGGACGCGAGGATGCCCGGGGACTCGGGACCCTGGACGGCGATCAGCGCGTAGTGGTCCCGGTCGTCACGCACCTCGGCGTCGAAGCCGGCCGCACGCTCGGTCAGCGCGTCCAGCACGACCTGCGCGTTGGAGGCGTTGGCGACGACCAGGTACTCGGGGGCCTCGGTCTCGGCGAGCCGGTAGACGATCAGGTCGTCCAGGATGCCGCCGTCGGCGCGGCAGATCATGGTGTAGCGGGCGCGGCCGACGCCGACGGAGGCGATGTTGCCGACGAGCGCGAAGTTCAGGAAGGACGCCGCCTCCGGCCCGGTCACGGTGATCTCGCCCATGTGGGAGAGGTCGAACAGCCCGGCCTTCGTCCGCACGGCGTTGTGCTCGTCGCGCTCGGAGCCGTAGCGCAGGGGCATGTCCCAGCCGGCGAAGTCGGTCATCGTCGCGCCGAGCGAACGATGCAGGGCGTCGAGGGCGGTATGACGGAGTGGGGTACTGCTCATCGGGCGTTCGTCTCCCAGGGCGATGGGGATCCCTCCCGCGCGGGCGAAGCCGAGCGTGGGGGAAGGCGAGGTCGTTCCTCCCCATCTGTCATCGGAACCTGAGAGGTTCGCCATGATCGTGACGGAGCGCGAATGATCGCGCCGGATCACCTGATCGTGGCTTGCACCTTGGGTGGAGCCGTCCCGGACGGGGAGCGGCCCGCTTTTCAGATGTGCCTCGCCCGCGCGGTAACGGGGCCTGAGAGATTCAAGGGAGGGACTTGCTCCTTCGGCGCCCCGGCGAAGCTGCGGCTGTCACAGCTGTGCCGGGAACTCTCCCGCGCGGATTCAAACGGCCGGTATGCAGTTGGCGCGCACATCATCGCACGACACGCTCGATCATGGCAGGCCGCATCTGTAACCGGCTTGTGGCGGTACGCGCACGAAAACGGAAGACACCGCGCATTACCTTCTCTTTACGCTCGATGGGGAGAAGACTTGTCTGACCCCAGGGGAGGACGATCACGGTGAACAGGACCACGGCATACGCGACGACCTCGGCTCTCGCGCTGCCAGCGCAGCCGACGGTTCCCACCCGGGAGGCGTGCGGCGCACGGCCCGCCCCTGTCGTCCGCGACCTGCGCGAGCGCGGCGGCCACAGCCCACACGGCCTGCTGTTCGGCCCTCGCGACCTGGTGGTGATCACGGGCCTGCCCGGCAGCGGCAAGTCCACGCTGATGAAGCGCACGGTCAAGGGCGTCCGCATCGACTCCCAGGACACGCGTGACCGCTGGGACGCCCGTATGCCCGGCTTCCTGCCGTACGCGCTCTACCGCCCCGTCGTCCGCCTCGCCCACTACGCCGGCCTGCGCCGCGCCCTGCGCGCCGGCGAGGGCGTCGTGGTGCACGACTGCGGCACACAGGCCTGGGTCCGCGGCTGGCTGACCCGCGCGGCCCGCCGCCGCGGCGGCACCCTGCACCTGCTCCTGCTGGACGTCACCCCGGACACGGCCCTGGAGGGCCAACGCGAACGCGGGCGAGGCGTCTCCCGCTACGCCTTCCTCCGCCACCGCCGCGCCGCCTCCCGCCTGCTCCGGGCAGTCGAAAAGGGCCGCCTCCCCGCGGGCTGCGACTCCGCGATCCTCCTCGACCGCCCCGCAGCGAACGCCCTGCGCCGCATCGCCTTCACCGGCTGAGCCCCCACAACCGACCCGCCCACCCGCGCCACCCGCACCCAGGCCGCACCGATCCGCCCACCCGATCCGCCCACCCGATCGCCCATCCGATCGCCCATCCGATCCGAGGCCGGCCGCCCCGCACCTGCGAGCGCGACTGGGCGGCCCCCTGTGTCGGTGCGGCTTGGACGGGTGCGGAAAGGCTGCGGCGGTCTGCCCTTCCCAACCGAGGGCCCGTCGCACACGCCAGTGAACGCGGCCGGCCACAGCACCCGGCGCCGCCGCGGTCCGGCGGGTTGAGGGCCCTTCGCGCATCGGCCGGTCGGGTGCAGTGCCACCGCCCCGGATCGGTTTCGCGGTGTCTCGCGGAGTGAAGGCCGCCCCCAGGCACCCCCGAGTCGGCCGGGCGCAGCCCACCGCGCGGTGTGGATCCGCCGGCCAGGGCCCGCCTCGGCCCCCGCACCCGGCGCAGCCCACCGCGCGGTGTGGATCCGCGGCCGGGGCCCGCCTCAGCCCCGCACCCTGCACGTCATGGCTCGTCGCGGACCGCGTCGGCCGGGTGCAGGCGGCGCAACCCGAGTCGGCCGGCACAGCCCCCCGCGGCGGCGGAGTCTCACGAGCTGAAGGTCCGGCCCCGGCACCCGCTAGCCTTTCAGCCACAGCAGTGGTTCCCAGCAGGCGGTAGACAGATGGATTTCCCCCCGGCGGACTTCCCGGCGAACTTCTCCGCGGACTTTCCGGCACAGGCGCACCCCCATTCGCACGGCGGATGGCCCGGCAACGAGCTGGAGGAGGTGCTCTCGGCCTCCCTCGGTGTGCCGGGGGCCGCCGGGCGGATCGTGGAGGTGCTCGGCCGCAGCTTCCTGTGGGTCCCGCTGCCCAGCGGCGGCGGCCCGCACAGCGGCCCCCTCGACCTGCCCACGCTGGAGCTCGACGGTCAGGCGTACGTGCCCGTCTTCAGCTCCGAGGAGCAGTTCCGCCAGGTCGTCGGCTCGCACATGTCGTACACGATCGCCCCGGCCGTGGAGTTCGCCCGCGGGCTGCCGCCGCAGGTGGGCATCGCGGTGAACCCGGACGGCATGGTCGGCATCCCGCTGCCCCCGCCGGCCGTGGCCGAGCTGTGCCGCGTGGGCCGCACCCCGCTGGACGGCCCCGCGAGCGGCGGCCGCGTCCGCCTCTTCGAGCCCGACTGGCAGGACGACCCTGTCGACTTCCTCTCCGCCGCCTCCACCGAGTTCGAGGCCACCGGCGTCGTCCTCACCGCCCGCCGCTGCCTCGCCGCCATCGAGACCGCCGACCCGGTCATGTTCGTGGGCGTCGAACTCTCCCAGTGGGAGGGAGACGTGAGGGCTCTTCCCCTGGAAGCCCTGGGCAAGGCTCTCGGCAGGGTCGCGGTCCCGTGGCCGGTGAACCTCGTCCTCCTCGACGTGACGGAGGACCCGGTGGCCAGGTGGCTGAAGGAACGGGTGCGGCCCTTCTACACGCGGGCTCAGTGAACCCGCCTGAAGGGGCGCGGGGAACGGCGCGACCAGCCCAAGACCACCCGCACCCGCCAACGGCGAACAACGGACCCCTCAGTGGGCGCCTGCTGCCGGCGGAGCCCCCCGCACCCGCCCACGGCGAAACCCACCCCTCGGTGGGCGCCCGTTGTCGGCGGAGCCACCTAAGCTGTTCTCCATAAAGCGGGGCAACTAATCGAAGGGGCGGTACAGGTGAGCGCCAGCGGCATCGCGGCCGGGACGGTCGAGCACATGCTGCGCCAGGTCACGCCCGGGCGGTACGACGCCTACGAGGCGCTCCTGCGCGCGCTCGCGACCCCGACCACCGGCCAGGTCTGGATGCTGCTGTGGCAGGGCCAGGCCGGCTCCCCGGACGCCCAGTACGGCACGATGGAGGTCGAGGGCCACGGCTACGCCCCCTGTGTCACCTCCGCCCAGGAGCTCTCGGCCAGCGGCTGGAACAGGTCGTACGAGGTGGTCGACGGCCTGGACGTGGCGCGCACGTTGTACCCGGACCACTACGGCCTCTGGCTGAACCCGCACGCCCCGGGCGGCGGCGTCGGCATCCCCTGGCTCGACCTGCGCCGGATCGCGACCGGCCTGGACCGGCAGCCGGCCGGACCGCTGCGCCTGTCCGAACCCGCCATCGAGATCCCGCAGTTCTACGCCCTGCTCGCGCAGAACGCCCATCGCACCCCGGCCCTGCGCTCGCTGCGCCGCGCCTGGGTGCAGCCGGCCCTGGGCGCGCCCTACCTCGCTCTCGGGCTCGACGTGTACGACACCTCCCCGTCGGCCGTGGACGCGGTGCGGGCGATGATGCAGCAGTCGATCGGCGCGGTCCCGGAGGGGCTGCCGGTGTCGACGGTCGCCATGAGTGACGACTACGACCCGGTCGTGATGTGGATGCGGGCGCACGCCCGCCCGTTCTACGACCGTGAGGCCCACGCCCCCGCCGCACCGGCCCAGCAGGCCCCCGCCGCGGGCTACGGCTACCCTCCCGCCGGACGCTACTGACGCTCCGCCAAGCCCCCGCCAAGCCTTCGGCAACCCTCGCTCAACGCTTCCCCAACGCTCTCCCAACCTTCAGCCGGTCCGCCGTCCGTCGCCCCCTCCCGCGGGGCGGCCACGGCTCGTCTTCGCGCGTAGATAGGGGCGGTTGGTCCGCTTCTAGACCGTTCTGCCCCAACAGGTCACCGTCCGAGGGTCGTTACCCACCGTCCGGATAACGGAACCCTGCAGCCCGTATCACGTTTACGCATCCTTTCACTGCCAAGTCTGGCAACAGATCGCCAAAGCGTTGAAGACTCCCGCTCCAGGGGTGGTTCACCCCTGCGTACGACGGACTGATGACGCCGCTACCGCGGCAAGTGCGGGCCGGCTACCGCCGGTTGTGAGAGGGGTCCCTGCCAGATGACGGCACCATTGCACGAGCCGACCGCGGAAGCGGCCCCGAGCGCGGCCGAGGAAGCGGCGGTCGCCACCGCGGGCGCTAAGGCCGTACAGGGCCGTTCCCTGGGCCGGATCGCCTGGGAGCGCCTGAAGCGGGACAAGCTCGCCCTGACGGGCGGCGTCGTCGTGCTCGTGCTCATCGTGATCGCCCTGCTCGCCCCGGTCATCACCAACCTGGTCGGCCAGGACCCGAACGAGTACCACGAGGACCTGATCGACCCGCTGTTCGGCACGCCCACGGGCTCGCTGGGCGGCGTGAGCGGCGACCACCTGCTGGGCGTCGAGCCGGTCAACGGCCGCGACATCTTCGCCCGCATCCTCTACGGCGCCCGGATCTCCCTGCTGGTCGGCTTCATGTCGGCCGTGGTGGCCGTCATCCTCGGCACCGTCCTGGGTATCCTCGCCGGCTTCTTCGGCGGCTGGGTGGACTCCCTCATCAGCCGCGTCATGGACGGCCTGCTGGCCTTCCCGCAGCTGCTGTTCATCATCGCGCTGGTCTCCGTCATGCCGAACGAGATGCTGGGGCTGACCGGCACGGGCGTGCGCGTCTTCGTGATGATCCTGGTCATCGGCTTCTTCGGCTGGCCCTACATCGGACGCGTGGTGCGCGGCCAGACGCTCTCGCTGCGTGAGCGCGAGTACGTCGAGGCGGCCCGATCGCTGGGCGCGGGACGGCTGTACATCCTGTTCAAGGAACTGCTGCCGAACCTCGTCGCCCCGATCGTCGTGTACACGACGATGATGATCCCCACCAACATCCTCACCGAGGCGGCGCTCAGCTTCCTGGGCGTGGGCGTCAAGCCGCCCACGGCCTCCTGGGGGCAGATGCTCTCGAGCGCGATCGACTACTTCGAGTCGGACCCCATGTACATGGTGGTCCCGGGCGTGGCGATCTTCATCACCGTTCTTGCCTTCAACCTCTTCGGCGACGGCGTGCGTGACGCGCTGGACCCGAAGGGCTCCCGCTGAACTGCCGTACCCAAGCGTCCCGTGGCACCAGCACGGGGTCTCTCATCTAATCCGGAGGATCCGAGATCGTGACTACCCAACGCACCTCAGGGCGGCGCAAGCAGGCGTTGGCCGCTGCTGCCGCGGTCGCCGCGCTGCTGACCACGGCGGCGTGCGGCGGCGGTTCGGACGACGGCGACGGCGGCTCGAAGAACGGCGCCGCCGGCTTCGACGCCGCGAACAACAAGGTCGCCCAGGCTTCCCTGGCCAAGAAGGGCGGCACGCTGAAGTTCGGTGCCGCCCAGGACGCCGACTCCTGGGACACCACGCGCGGTTACTACGGCATGATGTGGAACTTCGCGCGCTACTACAGCCGTCAGCTCGTCACGAACAAGGCGGAGCCCGGCAAGGCCGGCGCCGAGCTCACCCCGGACCTCGCCACGGGGCTCGCCAAGGTCACCGACGACGGCAAGACCTACACGTACACCCTGCGTGACGGCGTCACCTGGGAGGACGGCAAGCCGATCACGTCCAAGGACGTGAAGTACGGCATCGAGCGTGTGTGGGCGCAGGACGTGCTGTCCGGCGGTCCGACGTACCTGAAGGACGTGCTCGACCCCAACGGCACGTACAAGGGCCCGTACAAGGACACCTCCGCGGACAAGCTCGGCCTGAAGGCCATCGAGACGCCGGACGACAAGACCATCGTCTTCAAGCTCCCGAAGGCCAACTCGGACTTCGAGGAGATGCTGGGCCTGATCTCGGCCTCGCCGGTCCGCCAGGACAAGGACACGAAGGCCAAGTACCAGCTGCACCCGTTCTCCTCGGGGCCGTACAAGTTCGAGTCCTACAACCCGGGCAAGGACCTCACCCTGGTCCGCAACACCTCCTGGAAGCAGGAGTCCGACCCGGTCCGCAAGGCGTACCCGGACAAGATCACCATCCAGTTCTTCTCGGACGCCAACCAGCTGGACCAGCGTCTGATCAGCGGTGACCTGGACCTCGACCTCAACCAGACCGGCATGTCGCCGCAGGGCCGCACCACCGCCCTGAAGCAGCACAAGGCCAACCTGGACAACCCGGTCTCCGGCTACATCCGTTACGCGGTCTTCCCGCAGAGCGTGAAGCCGTTCGACAACATCGAGTGCCGCAAGGCCGTCATCTACGGCGCCGACCACGTGTCGCTGCAGACCGCGCGCGGCGGCCCCGTCGCCGGTGGTGACATCGGCACCAACATGCTGCCGCCGTCCGTCCCCGGCTCCGAGGGCCAGAAGTACGACCCGTACGAGCTCAACGGTGCCAACAAGAACGGCAACGTCGCCAAGGCCAAGGAAGCGCTGAAGGCCTGCGGTCAGCCGAACGGCTTCAAGACCACCATCGCGGTCCGCAACAACAAGCCGGTCGAGGTGGCCACCGCCCAGTCCCTGCAGGCGTCGCTGAAGAAGATCGGCATCACCGCCGAGATCGACCAGTACGACGGCTCGCAGACCTCCGGCATCATCGGTAGCCCCGAGAACGTGAAGAAGAAGGGCTACGGCATCATCATCATGGGCTGGGGCCCCGACTTCCCGTCCGTCCAGGGCTACGGTCTGCCGCTGTGGAGCAGCAAGTACATCCAGCAGAGCGGTAACAACAACTACGCGCTGATCAACGACAAGACGATCGACGGTCTGTTCGACTCGTACGTCAACACGCTGGACGACGCCGGCAAGGCCAAGATCGCCACGGAGATCAACCACAAGGTCATGGAGGGCGCGTACTACCTGCCCTTCGTGTTCGAGAAGTTCATCAACTGGCGCTCGGACAACCTGGCGAACGTCTACACGACCGACGGCTACAGCGGTCAGTACGACTTCGTCAACCTCGGTCTGAAGAACCCGCAGAAGTAAACCGGCACACCCGCCGTACGGCACGAAAGGCAGGTGAAGGCCGGCGCGGCGTGAGTGCGGGCCACCGGAAGACCTCCGGTGGCCCGCCTCCGCGGCGGGCCGAGAGCTGTGCTCGCTTACCTCATCAGGCGGTTGTTCGCCGCCGCAGTGATGCTCGTGGTCATCATCATGGTGGTCTTCGGCATCTTCTTCCTCGTCCCGAAGTGGGCGGGCGTCGACATCGCCTTGAGCTTCGTGGGCAAGCAGGCCGACCCTGCCGCCATCGAGGGCGTGCGGCAGAAGCTGGGGCTGGGCGACCCGATCTACGCCCAGGTCTGGGAGTTCTTCAAGGGCATCTTCGCCGGCCGCACCTACACGGGCGGCGGGGACACCATCCACTGCTCCGCACCGTGCTTCGGCTACTCCTTCCGCAGCGAGCAGGCCGTCTGGCCGGTGCTGACCGACCGCTTCCCGGTGACCCTGGGTCTCGCGCTCGGTGCCGCCGTGCTGTGGCTGGTCCTCGGTGTCGCCGCGGGTGTGCTCTCCGCGCTCAAGCGGGGCAGCCTGTGGGACCGCGGTGCGATGGTGGTCGCCCTGGCGGGTGTCTCCCTGCCCATCTACTTCACCGGCATGCTGAGCCTCGCGATCTTCGCCTACGGGCTGAACTGGATCGACGCCCAGTACGTGCCGCTGGAGGACAGCTTCGGCGGCTGGTTCGGCGGCATGATCCTGCCGTGGATCACGCTCGCGTTCCTCTACGCGGCGATGTACGCCCGGATCACCCGCGCCACCATGATGGAGATCCTCGGCGAGGACTACATCCGCACCGCCCGCGCCAAGGGACTCAAGGAACAGACCGTCATCGGCAAGCACGCCATGCGCTCCACGATGACGCCGATCCTGACCATGCTCGGCATGGACCTCGGCGCCCTCATCGGCGGCGCGATCCTCACCGAGTCCACGTTCAACCTGCCCGGCCTGGGCCGGGCCGTGCTCGATGCCATCCGCAACCAGGACCTGCCCATCATCGTGGGCGTCACCCTGATCACCTCCCTCGCGGTCCTCTTCGCCAACCTCGTGGTGGACATCCTGTACGCCGTGATCGACCCCCGAGTGAGGCTCTCATGACGGAACTCAGCAAGACGGGAGCCGCCGTGGGCGAGCCCACGGGCGCCTCGCCCGCGCCGACCTCCTTCCTCGAAGTGCGCGACCTGAAGGTGCACTTCCCGACCGACGACGGCCTGGTCAAGTCCGTCGACGGGCTCAGCTTCCAGCTGGAGAAGGGCAAGACCCTCGGCATCGTGGGCGAGTCCGGCTCCGGCAAGTCGGTGACCTCGCTGGGGATCATGGGTCTGCACACCGCGGGCCAGTACGGCAAGCGCAAGGCGCAGATCTCCGGCGAGATCTGGCTGGACGGCACCGAGCTGCTGTCCGCCGACCCCGACCACGTGCGTAAGCTGCGCGGCCGCGAGATGGCGATGATCTTCCAGGATCCGCTGTCGGCGCTGCACCCGTACTACACGATCGGCCAGCAGATCGTGGAGGCGTACCGCATCCACCACGACGTCGACAAGAAGACCGCCCGGCGGCGCGCGGTCGAGATGCTCGACCGGGTGGGCATCCCGCAGCCGGACAAGCGGGTGGACAACTACCCGCACGAGTTCTCCGGCGGTATGCGCCAGCGCGCGATGATCGCGATGTCGCTGGTGAACAACCCCGAGCTGCTCATCGCGGACGAGCCGACGACCGCCCTCGACGTGACCGTCCAGGCGCAGATCCTCGACCTCATCCGCGATCTGCAGAAGGAGTTCGGCTCCGCGGTCATCGTCATCACCCACGACCTGGGCGTCGTCGCCGAGCTGGCCGACGACATCCTGGTGATGTACGGCGGCCGCTGCGTCGAGCGCGGACCCGCCGAGAAGGTGTTCTACGAGCCCCGTCACCCCTACACCTGGGGCCTGCTCGGCTCTATGCCGCGTCTGGACCGCGAGCAGCAGGAGCGCCTGATCCCGGTCAAGGGCTCCCCGCCCTCCCTGATCAACGTCCCGTCCGGCTGCGCCTTCAACCCGCGCTGCCCGTACGCGGACCTCCCGAAGGACGACGTCACCCGCACGGTCCGCCCCGAGCTGGCCGAGGTCGGCAGCCGGCACTGGGCCGCCTGCCACCTGAGCAAGGAGCAGCGGGAGCGTATCTGGACCGAAGAGATTGCGCCGAAGCTGTGAGTGACGAGAAAGCGGTGACGATTCCCGCGCAGAGCGAGGGCGAAGACCGTACCGGTGGCGAGGTGCTGCTCAAGGTCACCGGCCTGCAGAAGCACTTCCCGATCAAGAAGGGCCTGCTCCAGCGGCAGGTCGGCGCGGTGCACGCGGTCGACGGCCTCGACTTCGAGGTCCGCTCCGGCGAGACGCTCGGCGTCGTGGGCGAGTCCGGTTGCGGCAAGTCCACGATGGGCCGGCTGATCACCCGCCTGCTCGAACCGACCGGTGGCAAGGTCGAGTTCCAGGGCAAGGACATCACGCACCTCGGCGTCGCGGGCATGCGTCCGCTCCGCCGCGATGTGCAGATGATCTTCCAGGACCCGTACTCGTCGCTGAACCCGCGCCACACCATCGGCACGATCATCGGCGCTCCCTTCAAGCTGCAGGGCGTCGAGCCCGAGGGCGGCATCAAGAAGGAAGTGCAGCGGCTGCTGTCGGTCGTGGGTCTCAACCCCGAGCACTACAACCGCTACCCGCACGAGTTCTCCGGCGGTCAGCGTCAGCGCATCGGCATCGCCCGCGCGCTCGCGCTCAACCCGAAGCTGGTCGTCGCGGACGAGCCGGTGTCCGCGCTGGACGTGTCGATCCAGGCGCAGGTGGTGAACCTCCTCGACGACCTCCAGGAGGAGCTCGGCCTGACGTACGTGATCATCGCGCACGACCTCTCGGTCGTCCGGCACGTCTCGGACCGGATCGCGGTGATGTACCTCGGCAAGATCGTGGAGCTCGCCGACCGCGACCTGCTGTACAAGTCGCCGATGCACCCGTACACCAAGGCGCTGATGTCGGCGGTGCCGATCCCGGATCCCCGGCGCAAGAACGCCAAGAGCGAGCGGATCCTGCTCAAGGGTGACGTGCCCTCGCCGATCTCCCCGCCGAGCGGCTGCCGCTTCCACACCCGGTGCTGGAAGGCGACGGAGATCTGCAAGACCACCGAGCCCAAGCTGATCGAGCTGCGGCCCGGCCAGCAGGTCGCCTGCCACCACCCGGAGAACTTCGCGGACCAGGCCCCGCAGGACACCGTCCTGCTGACCGCCGCGAAGGAGGCGGCGGAGCTGGTGGCCGACGAGGTGCTCGCGGAGTCGGCGGAGACGTCGGCGGCGGTGGCGGCGGAGGTCGAGGCCGCCGCGGAGGCCGCTGAGGAGGTCGAGGCCGCCGCGGAGACCGAGGCCGCCAAGGGCACGAAGGCCCCCAAGGAGACCCAGGTCACCAAGGAAGCCGACGAGAAGTAAGCCAGACCGAGCCCCCGCCTTGCAATGTAAGGCGGGGGCTCTGTGTTGAGTAAGAATGGAAGGGTGCTCCAGCAACTCTTCAGCCCTTCCGTTCAGCACACCCTCGACCTGATCGGCATCTTCGTCTTCGCCATCTCCGGTGCGCTGCTGGCCGTCCGCAAGAACTTCGACGTCTTCGGCATCGCCGTGCTCGCCGAGGTCACCGCGCTGGGCGGCGGGCTGTTCCGGGACGTGGTCATCGGCGCCGTACCGCCCGCGGCCTTCACGGATCTGGGGTACTTCCTCACCCCGCTGCTCGCCGCCCTGCTGGTCTTCTTCCTCCACCCGCACGTGGAGCGCATCCAGACGGGCGTGAACGTCTTCGACGCGGCCGGCCTCGGCCTGTTCTGCGTCACGGGCACGACGAAGGCGTACGACCACGGCCTGGGCCTCACCGCCTCGGCGGTCATGGGCCTGGCCACCGCCGTCGGCGGCGGTGTGCTGCGGGACGTCCTCGCCAACGAGGTGCCCTCGCTGCTGCGCTGGGACCGCGACCTCTACGCGGTCCCGGCGATCGTCGGCGCCACGATGGTGGTGCTCTGCATCCGCTACGACGTTCTCACCCCGCTGGCGAGTGGGGCGGCCGCGGTCACGGCCTTCGTCCTGCGGCTGCTCGCGATGCGGTTCCACTGGCGAGCTCCGCGTGCGTGGAACCGTCGCTCGACGGTCCGCGAGGAGTAGCGCCCGTCAGGCTGTGGGCCTGGCCCATCTGTACGGTCAGCCAGCGGAACGCCGGCACCACCTGCGGCCGCCACAGCGCCATCGTGTGACCGCCCGCGCCCTTCGGGACGTAGACGACATGCACGGTGGTCGGCGCCTTGGCCTCCTGTTCCAGCGCCACGCCGGCCTCGTAGCCGTCGCCCGGCTGGCCGGAGACGTACAGGGCGACGGCCGGCGGTGCGGCGGCCTTCCGCAGCAGCACGCAGGGGTTGTTCTGCTCGCGCAGGGTGCGGCTCTGCGCGGCCAGGGAGGTGCGTTCGGCGATCGGGTCGTTGTAGCCGGACAGGCTCACCGCGGCCCGGTAGCGGTCGGGGTGGGCGACGGCCAGCTTGGCTGCGCAGTGCGCCCCGGCCGAGTACCCGGCGACCGCCCAGCCCTTGGGCGCGGGCTCGGCCCGGAAGTTGTCCGTGACCATCTTCGGTACGTCGATGCTCAGCCAGGAGTCGGCGTTGACGGTGCCGGGGATGTTCGCGCAGCCGGTGTCCACCCCGGGCAGCAGCGTGGTGCGCGGCGCGACCAGGATGAACGGCGCGACCTTGCCCTCCTTCATCAGCGGCAGCAGCTGCTCGTGCGCGCGCAGCGTCCCGAACCAGGACTTCGCCGATCCCGGGTAACCCGGCAGCAGTTCGACGACGGGGAAGGTGCGGTGCCGGTAGGCGGGATCGTCGTACTGCGGGGGCAGCCAGACGTAGACCTCGGCGTTCACGCCGGAGACGCGGCCCTTGAGCTGGGTGACGCGCACCCCGCCGGCCGCGTGCATGCCGGGTCCCTCGGCCTGGGCGAACTCCTGGCGGACCTTGGGCAGGCGCTCCAGCGCGATGCCGCCGGTGCCGTCGGCGCCCAGGTCGGCGGCCTGCTGCACATGGCTGCCGGTGCCGAGGAGGTCGTTCCAGTTGTCGTACAGGTTGTTGGAGTTGTTGACCAGGACGAAGACCAGGGCGACGGCGGTGCCCTGGGCGAACAGCAGCATCAGCATCCGGGCCGCGGCCCGCAGGACCCGGGGTCCGCGCAGACGCGACCACAGCAGCAGCGGCAGGGCGACGGCCACGACGGACAGCACGATCAGGGTGGAGAGGAACGGAGTCCCGGTGAGGCTCATGTCCCTGGAGAGGGAAAAAGCGGGCCTGAGGTTTACGGACGAGTACGGACACTTACCGGGAAATTGCCCACCCCTCACCTCGGTCGCCGACGGGGACCGGATCGGTGACCGCTGGAAAGCTACCGCTTAGTAATTACCTGTTGTACGGTTCAGGCATGCCAGAAGCAGCCACCGCCCCCGCCGCCCTCGGCGACAGCGAGTTCGACCGCGACACCGCCGTCATCCCGCGCGAGCCCGGCGTCTACGACACCGACCTCTCGGCCGGCTGGACGATCTTCGGCGCCGTCAACGGAGGCTACCTGCTCGCTGTTTTGGGCCGCGCGCTGGCGGACACCCTGCCGCACAGCGACCCCTTCACCCTCACCGCGCACTACCTCAGCGCCTCCCGCCCCGGCCCGGCGGTCGTCCGCACGGAGACGGTCCGCACCGGCCGCACCCTCTCCACCGGCCAGGCCTCCCTCTTCCAGTACGACACGGAGGGCCGCGAGGTCGAACGGATCCGCGTCCTCGCCTCCTACGGCGACCTCGACGCGCTCCCCGACGACATCTGCACCTCGGCGAAGCCCCCGGCCATTCCGCCGATCAGCCAGTGCTTCGGCCCCGAGGACGGACCCGCCCCCGACGCCGACCAGCAGCCCATCGCCGAGCGGCTGATGCTCAAGCTCGACCCGTCGACCATCGGCTGGGCGCTCGGACAGCCCTCCGGCAAGGGCGAGATGCGGGCCTGGTTCGGCCTGGCCGACGGCCGCGACGCCGATCCGCTCTCGCTGCTGCTCGCCGTGGACGCCCTGCCGCCCACCGCCTTCGACCTCGGCATCGCCGGCTGGGTCCCGACGGTCGAACTCACCGTCCACGTCCGCTCCCGCCCGGCCCCCGGCCCGGTGCGCGTCTCCATCACCACCCGTAACCTCGCGGGCGGCTTCCTGGAGGAGGACGCCGAGGTGTGGGACAGCGAGGACCGGCTGGTGGCGCAGTCGCGACAGCTGGCGCGGGTCCGGCGGGGGTGACGGTCCGGCAGGGGTGACGCCTCGACTGCCGACCTCGGGGGAGTTGCGCCGTCGCGTCGACGAACGCCCCGGCGGGATCGAGGTCACGGTACGCGTCCGGCGCGACCGCCTCGACATGTTCCAGCTCGCCCGGCTGTCGTACGGCGTGCTCGGCGAGGCCCGCCAACTCCTCGCGTTCTCCGACCGGGTGGAGGTCCTCTCACCGTCGGAGGTGGGCCAGGAACTGAGGGCCGCGGCCGCTTCCGTCACGGAGCTGTACCAGCACGCCGAGCGCGGTCCGGAGTGAACTCCCAGGTCAGAGCGGTGCCTTGAGGTGCGCTTTACCTGACTGACAGGAGGGGAACAGGGAGGTCTCAAGCAAGCCCCAGACGCCGTTGGTTGAGTGCCCGCACCTCAGGACTCCCTCATCCTCCTTGGAGCTGTTTCTCATGAAGCGTGTGCTCAAGCCGGTGCGTCTCGTCCCCGCGGTGGCCCTGCTGGCGCTCTCGCCCCTGGCGCTGGTGGCCTGCGGCTCGGGTGACTCGTCGGCCACGAACAGCGGTACGTCCGGGCAGCAGGAGTGCCAGGCCCCGTCCGGGATGCCGAGCGGGGCGCCGTCCGGTGCCCCCTCAGGGGCCCCGTCGGGTGCGCCGACGGGGACGCCCACCGGTACGCCGACGGGTGTTCCCTCGGGTGTGCCGAGCGGTGGGCCCGGCGGGGGCGGGCAGGGCGGGCAGGGCGGCCCGGGTGGGGGCCAGGGCGGCTGCGGCGGGCCGGGCGGCGGCGGTCAGGGGCAGCCGCAGGGTCAGCAGGCGCAGCAGCAGGGGTAGCAGGCGCAGGAGCAGGGGTAGCAGGTGCAATAGCAGGGCTGACCGGCGGATCCCCGCGCGTCCCTGCGTCTCCCTGGGCCTCCGCGCGAGAGGGCGGCCCACTCGTCTTCGAGTGGGCCGCCCTCTTTCATGGCGTGTGCCGGCTCAGTGGTCGAGCCAGTGATGGCGGCCGATGCTGATGAGCCGCATCTGGCGGGTCGCGAGCCGGGTGACACGCTCCCGTTCCTCGGCGGAGACCTCGCCGCCCGCCGCGGCCTCCTGTGCCTCCAGGAAGAGCGAGGCCGTGACGAGCATCTGGTCCACGTAGAGGTGCGAGAGCATCAGCAGGTCGTCGTCGCTCCAGCCCTCCGCCTCGGCGTCCTTGGCCAGCTCGGCCTTCACCTCCTCGGCGAACCGGGCCAGTTGGCCCCGTATCGCCTCACGGACCGGCTGGACCCCGCCATGTCGCTCACGGGCGATAAAACGGACATGGGCGGGGTACGCGTGCACATGGCGGGCGATCAACTCGACAGCGCGCGTGATGCGTTCGTCGCTGGAGTCGGCGGCGGTCACGGTGGTCCGGATCATCGGGTGGAGGCTGCCCAGCGCCTCCTCGACCAGGGCCACGCCGAGGTCCGCGGTGGAGCGGAAGTGCCGGTAGAAGGCGGTCGGGGCGACCCCGACGGCGCGGGTGACCTCGCGCAGGCCCAGGCTGCTCAGGCTCTGTTCCTCCAGCAGCCCCAGGGCGGCGTCCAGGAGCGCCCGCCGCGTCTTCTGTTTCTGTGCCTGCCGGATGCCGAGGGTGTGACTCATGTCATCCAGTTAACAACTGTTCTCCATGATTGCAAGCCGCAGGAGCGCTAGACTCAGAAGTCAGTGAACAACTGTAACTACAACTGTTCACCGAAACTTACGGAGGGGGATTCCATCCCATGCTGTTCCTCGTCGCCGCACTTCTGCTGCTCGGAGTCGTCATGGGCACCGTCGCCCATGCGCCGCTCAGCTTCAGCCTCACCGCTGCCGTCGTGATCGCCGTCTGGCTCGGCATCTTCGCGCTCCGCGAGCGCCACGGCCGCCGTCGCCACACCTCGACCCACTGACCGGAAGGAGCGGAACGACCATGCAGCTCACCGCACCGGCCTCGCGCCGCACCGGCATCCGCGACACCGACGGCATGGCCGTCGCGTCCTTCATCCTCGGCCTCGTGGGCCTTCTCGTCCTCAATGTCTTCCTCGGCCCGATCGCCATCGTCCTGGCAACCGTGGCCCTCGCCCGCGGCACCAAGCGCCGAGGCCGCGCCTGGCTCGGCCTGACCCTGGGCATCGCCGACCTGGTGGTCCTGGCGGCCTTCATGCAGGCGGACTCGACGATCTCGTGGAGTTTCTGAGGCCTTCCCGGGGGCGGACCTGTACACCGACGCCGGCCACGGCCCTGCCGAGGCGCTGCCACCGACCCTGGCTGCGGGCGCCGGCCTCCGACCTCGGCACCGGCTGGGGCCGCTGACGCGACCGCCGGCCTTGGTCGCGGGCGCCTACCGGCGCCGCCGGTACCGGCCGTGGGCGGCCGGCCTGCGACTGCTGGTACCGGCTGGGGCAGTCGGCCGGCCTGTGATCGCCGCTCCGCTGTGGGCGGTCGGCCTGCCCGCCGCCGTCGCCGCCGCTGGGGGCAGTCGTTCCGCTGGGGGATGGTGCCCCCACCGCTCGAGGGCAGCCGAGAGTGGGCAAGGTGGGCACATGCCGAGATTGGGGAGGGTGGGCACCGCCGACAGTGCCGGGTGCGTCGCCGCCCACGCCAGGTGCAGCTCATGTGAGGCGCACGACCTCGCCGCAACCCCGGCCCACCTTGCCGCGAGGCCCCTTGTCGTCGCGCCGTAGAATCGCCTCACCATGGCTTACCTGGACCACGCCGCGACCACCCCGATGCTCCCGGAGGCGGCAGAGGCACTGACCGCCCACCTGGGCATCACCGGCAATGCCTCCTCTCTCCACGCATCCGGCCGCCAGGCCCGCCGCACGGTCGAGGAAGCACGTGAGACCCTCGCGGAGGCGCTCGGGGCGCGCCCCAGCGAGGTCGTCTTCACCTCCGGCGGCACCGAGGCCGACAACCTCGCCGTCAAGGGCCTGTACTGGTCCCGCCGTGACGCCGACCCGGCCCGCACCCGGGTCCTGGCCAGCCCCGTCGAGCACCACGCCGTCCTCGACGCCGTGCACTGGCTGGGCGAGCACGAGAGCGCGACCGTCGAGTACCTCCCCGTGGACGCGTACGGCCGGGTCCACCCGGACGCGCTCCGTGAGGCCATCGCCCGCAACCCCGACGACGTCGCCCTGGCCACCGTCATGTGGGCGAACAACGAGATCGGCACGATCATGCCGGTCCGCGAACTCGCTGAAGCCGCCGCCGAGTTCGGCGTCCCCCTGCACGCCGACGCCGTCCAGGCCTTCGGCCAGGTCCCCGTCGACTTCGCTGCCTCCGGCCTCGCCGCGATGACGGTCTCCGGGCACAAGATCGGCGGCCCGTACGGCATCGGCGCGCTCATCCTCGGCCGCGAGTACACCCCCGTACCCGTTCTGCACGGCGGCGGACAGGAACGTCACGTCCGCTCCGGCACCCTCGACGTCCCCGCGATCGCCTCCTTCGCGGTCGCCGGACGCCTCGCCGCCGAACATCGCGAGTGGTTCGCCCGGGAGGTCGGCGCCCTGCGCGACGCCCTGGTCACCGCGGTCCGTACGGCGGTCCCGGACGCGATCCTCGGCGGCGACCCGGCATCGGAGGGCCGCCTGCCGGCCAACGCCCACTTCACCTTCCCCGGCTGCGAGGGCGACTCCCTGCTGCTGCTCCTGGACGCCCAGGGCATCGAGTGCTCCACGGGCTCCGCCTGCACCGCCGGCGTCGCCCAGCCCAGCCACGTCCTGCTCGCCACCGGCACCGACCCGGACCTGGCCCGCGGCACCCTCCGCTTCTCCCTGGGCCACACCTCCACCGAGGCCGACGTCGAGGCGGTCGCCAAGGCCATCGGCCCGGCGGTGGAGCGGGCCCGCGCGGCAGGACTGACGTGAGCCAGGACGGATGTGCGCCAGGACTGACGTTGAGCCAGGACTGACGTTGAGCCAGGACTGATGTGACGACGTCGCCTCGCTCAGGCGGCAGCCGTGTGCGCCTCCCGCACGAGCTTCATGTACCGGTCCCAGTCCCAGTGCTCGCCCGGGTCGGTGTGGTCCGTCCCCGGCACCTCCACGTGCCCGATGATGTGCTCGCGGTCGACGGGTATGCCGTACCGCCGGCAGATCCCGGCCGTCAAGCGCGCGGACGCCGCGTACATCGCGTCCGTGAAGTCCTGCGGCCGGTCCACGAAGCCCTCGTGCTCGATGCCGATGCTCCGCTCGTTGTACGAGCGGTTGCCCGCGTGGTACGCCACGTCCAGTTCGCGGATCATCTGGGCGATGCGGCCGTCCTGGCCGACGATGTAGTGAGCGGCGGCCCGGTGGCCCGGGTCCTGGAAGACCTTCACCGCGCTCGCGAAGTCGCCCTGGGTGACATGGATGACCACCACGTCTATGCCGTAGTCGTCGGGCCGGTCCGCCCAGCGGAAGTTGGCCTCCGACGCCGCCAGCCACTGCGCGCCCCGGAAGTCGACCGCGCCCTCCACCCGCGACTTCTTCACCCCGGGCAGCCGCCACCACAGGTTCGCCAGCTCGTCACGCGCCAGCACCGCCGACCCGACGGCCGCCGCCGCCCCGCCGGCCAGCAGCGCACGCCGCCCCAGCCGCCGGTCCGCGTCCTTCTTCCGTGCCCCCATGTGCCCGCCCTGCCCCTCTTCGTCCCTCATCCTCACCCCTGTAGCCCGTCACACCCCGCCCCTCGAGATCCACAACGGATACTCGCGGGCCGCGGTTCCCGGCGCCCCGTACCCTGGAAACGTTATGACTGAGACCTCGCAGCGCCCCCGCCCCCTTCGCGTACTCGCCGCCATGTCCGGCGGGGTCGACTCCGCCGTCGCCGCCGCCCGCGCCGCGGAAGCCGGCCATGACGTCACCGGCGTCCACCTCGCGCTCTCCGCGAACCCGCAGTCGTTCCGCACGGGCGCCCGGGGCTGTTGCACCATCGAGGACTCCCGCGACGCCCGCCGCGCCGCCGACGTCATCGGCATCCCGTTCTACGTCTGGGACCTCGCCGACCGCTTCCGTGAGGACGTCGTCGAGGACTTCGTCGCCGAGTACGAGGCCGGCCGCACCCCCAACCCCTGCCTGCGCTGCAACGAGAAGATCAAGTTCGCCGCCCTCCTCGACAAGGCGCTCGCGCTCGGCTTCGACGCGGTCTGCACCGGCCACTACGCGAAGATCGTCACGCTTCCCGACGGCTCCCGCGAGCTGCACCGCGCCTCCGACATGGCCAAGGACCAGTCGTACGTGCTCGGCGTCCTGGACGAGAAGCAGCTCGCCCACGCGCTCTTCCCCCTCGGCGACACGGTGACGACGAAGGACGAGATCCGCGCGGAGGCCGAGCGCAGGGGGCTCGCGGTCGCCAAGAAGCCCGACTCCCACGACATCTGCTTCATCGCCGACGGCGACACCCAGGGCTTCCTGGCGAAGCGGCTGGGCAGGGCGGAGGGCGACATCGTCGACGAGGCCGGCAACAAGCTCGGCACACACGACGGCGCGTACGGCTTCACCATCGGCCAGCGCAAGGGGCTCAGGATCGGCACCCCGGCGGCCGACGGCAAGCCGCGCTACGTCCTCGACATCTCTCCGGTGAACAACACGGTCACCGTCGGCCCCGCGGCCGCCCTCGACGTGACGGGCCTGACGGCCGTCAAGCCCCGCTGGTGCGGCACCGCCCCCACCGGCCCCGGCACCTACACCGCCCAGCTGCGCGCCCACGGCGGCGAGACCGAGGTGGCCGCCGAACTGGTCGACGGCCGCCTGGAGGTCACCTTCACCGAGCCCGTGCGCGGCGTGGCCCCCGGCCAGGCGATCGTGCTGTACGACGGCACGCGCGTGGTGGGCTCGGCGACGATCGCCACGACCACGCGCGCGACGACCGCCGCGGTGTGACCGTCCGGCCCCGAGCGGCTACGGCGTGAGGAACTCGGTGAGCACGGGCGCCAGGACGTTCGGGTCCACCATGTGCGTCTGGCCGTCGAGCGTCCGGTACGTCCCCTGCGGCACCGCGTCCGCGACCGCGCGCACGGCCTCACGCAGCCAGGCCGGGCTCTCCGCGCCCGCGACGGCCAGCACCGGTACGTCGATCGAGGCCAGCCGCTCCCGGGGCACCAGTCCGTCGCCCATCACGGCGTCGTCGTAGGCGAGCGTCGGGGCGATGGCCTCCATGGCGGCCCACATCGGCGACTGACGGGCGCCCTGGATCATCTCCTCGGCCAGGCCCGTCAGCCGCAGGAACAGCTCGACCGCGTCCCCGCGCCGGTCCTGGGACAGCGCCTCGGTCAGCCGCGCGGTGTAGGCGGCACGCTCCTCGGCGCCGCTCTCCGAGAAGTCCGCGAACGGCGTTTCGTACACCGCCACCCGGCTCACCGGCAGCCCGCTCGCCGCCGCCCGCAGCGCCAGCGCACCGCCCGACGAGACGCCGTACAACGCCGCCTCGCCGCCCGCGAGGTCGATCAGCGCCGCCAGGTCCTCGACCTCGCGTTCCACCGCGTACGGCGCCGTGTCGCCGCTGTCGCCGCGGCCCCGCCGGTCGTACCAGAAGACGGTGAAGCGGTGCGCGAGGAGACCGGCCAGGGGCGCCACGGTGCCGCCCGTCGACATCGCGCCACTGATCAGGACGACCGCCGGGCCCTGTCCGCTGCGTTCGTACGCGAGGGAGGTGCCGTCGCGCGAAAGGGTCTTCTTGTCCATGCCTGTGGAGACTGTCAGACGCGACGGAACTTATCGATGTGGCGGGGCCGTGCCGTCCGAGGCGAGGAGCGCCGAGCGACCATCAGTCCGCCCGGATGAGGAAGCGCTGGTCGGCCGCGCCGGTACAGCGTTCCTCGACCGCTTCGGCTCCTTCGGTGCTGTCGTCGCCGGCCATGCCGATGCACCTGCCGCTGTGGGCCGGACGAAGCCGGAAACCCGCGGCGTCGTCGGCGGATGCGGCCTCCACATGGAACAGGGTGGCCTGGGCACAGTCGTTGCGGGGCTCGAGCATCCCCTTCACCGGGCCGCTGCTCATGATCGTCAGGCAGCCCTTCCCCTCCTGGGGATGGTGCCACTGGATGCGGTAGAAGCCCTCGCCTGCCGGTTCGAGGTAGGTGCGCGGCACGGTGGCCTGGGCGCAGGGGAGTTGGACGGCGACGGCGTTCGGATAGGCGCCGGCCCGGTCCCGTCCGTCCGTCAGGCACAGGTCCGGCGTACGGAGGGGCCGCACGGTGACCCAGCCGTCGGCGGGAGCCCGGGAGGCGGTGGGCGACGCAGCCGGTGTGTCCGGCTTGTCGGAGTCGTCGGGGAGCATCGCCCAGGCGGCCAGAGCGAGCAGCGGCACCAGGGGACCGGCCGTGAGCACGACCCTGCGGACCGTGGTCCGCCATGGCCGTGGCCGCGGGAGCGGGGGTTCGGCGGTCGGCGGTGGAGCCTCGGCCGAGGCTGTGGCTGTGGCTGTGGCTTCGGGCTCGGGGATGGGCTCGGGTACCGCCGAGGGCGTGGCAGCGGCGGCGTCCGCGGCGAGCCGGTTCCTGGCGTCCAGCCAGGCGTCCACCCGCGGCCCGTCCCCGCAGGCGCGGACGAACGCGGCCAGTACCTCGGGGCGCGGAAGGCTCGTCCGCCGCAGGATGTCGGCCAACGTGCTGCGGGCCAGCACGTCACCGTTCAGGGCGGCCCGCTCCTCCAGTTCGCGATACGTCAGCCCCGCGTGCTCCTTGAGCCGCTGCATCGACGCGACGAATCCCGCGGCGTCCCGGGCCTCGTACGGCGACAGCTCTCCCAGGTTCCCCATGAACGCATGGTGTTGCAGTCCTCACGCAAGGGCAACGGTGGATTCGGTCATGCCCCGTTGTCCGGGTCGGAATTCCGGACAAGGCCCTGACCAGCCCGGACAGCCCCCGCCCGTCCGGGACAGCAGCGTGCGGTTGCTCCGGCCCCTCGGAGCTCAGCAGTCTCGGTGAGGCCCGGGCCGGCTCTCGGCACAACGGGCTCCGCCTGAAGCGGAACCACGGATGAGGAACGGACGAGGAACGGGTGAGGAATGGCTGAGGAGTGGGTGAGGAACGGCATGAAGGACCGGCATGTGAACGGTGACATCTTCGGGATCGGGGACACGACGTGGACGACGGCGAGGCGGTCCGCGTGAAGCGGGCCTGCCACTCCGCGTGAGCGTGCGGGGCGCGACGGATGGAGGAGGGGGCCATCCGTCGCCCCCTGCGCGTCCCGTGATCAGGCCGGAGAGGAGTCCACCTCGTAGAAGCAGAGGTGGTCCTTGATCGCGACCACGTCCGGCTTGGGGTCGGGGTAGCCCCAGACGAGGTCGGGCGCGTCCGGCAGCGACCAGTAGGACGCCGTGCCCTTGAACGGGCAGTACGTGTGGGTGTCGGAGGGGGTGAGGAGGTCCAGGCGTACGTCCTCTGCGGGGAGGTAGTACCGCACGGGACAGCCGGTCTCCTTGAGGACGAGGGGCCGGTCGCTCTCGGCCAGCACCTGGTCTCCGTGGACGACCCTGATGCGCTGGGTGCCCTGCTCGATCGTGATGGTGTGTCCTTCGGTCATGTCGGAAAAGCGCTCGCGGGGCGCCGGTTCTTCCCGCGTACGGTGGGCGCCATGCGCATATGTGTCTTCCTCTCCGCCGCCGACCTCGACGACCGGTACACCCGACCCGCCCGTGAGTTCGCCGAACTGCTCGGCAAAGGCGGGCACACGCTCGTGTGGGGCGGTTCCGACGTGGGGCTGATGAAGGTGGTCGCGGACGGGGTGCAGGAGGCGGGCGGCCGGCTGTGCGGGGTGTCGGTGGACTTCCTGGTGGCCAAGGCGCGGCAGGGCGCCGACGAGATGGTCGTCGCACGTGACCTGGCCGAGCGAAAGAAGCTGCTCCTGGAGAAGGCCGACGCGGTCGTCATCATGGTCGGCGGGACGGGCACGCTCGACGAGGCCACCGAGATCCTGGAACTGAAGAAGCACGGCCACACCGACAAGCCGGTGGTCCTGCTGAACACCGCCGGCTTCTACGACGGCCTGAAGGCGCAGTTCCGGCGGATGGAGGACGAGGGGTTCCTGCCCAGGCCGCTGAGCGACCTGGTGTTCTTCGCCGAGGAGCCGGTCGGGGCGCTGGCCTACCTGGAGGAGAGCCAGGGCGTCGGTTGAGCGCTCGGTGATGCGAGCATGGCGGGCATGGCTACTCATGTGATCACCGGAGCGGGCTCCGGCATCGGTGCGGCCGTCGCCCGCCGCCTCCACGCGCGCGGGGACGAACTCGTGCTGCACGCGCGCGACGCGGGACGTGCGAAGGAGCTGGCGGCGGAGTTTCCCGGGGCGAGGACGCTCGTCGGCGACCTGGCCGATCCCGACAGGCTGTCCTGGGCCTTCTCGCACCAGACGCTGCCGGAGCGGGTGGACACGTTGCTGCACATCGCCGGTGTGGTCGACCTGGGGCCGGTCGGTGACCTGACCCCCAAGTCCTGGCGCCACCAGCTCAACGTCAACCTCATCTCCCCCGCAGAGCTGACCCGCCACTTCCTGCCCCAGCTCCGCGCCACCCGTGGCCACGTGGTCTTCGTGAACTCCGGGGCCGGCCTGCGGGCCAGCGCCGACTGGTCGGCCTACGCCGCGTCCAAACACGGCCTCAAGGCGCTGGCGGACTCCCTGCGCAACGAGGAGCACGGCAACGGCGTCCGCGTCACCTCCGTCTACCCCGGGCGGACGGCCAGCCCGATGCAGGCCAAGGTCCACCAGCAGGAGGGCAAGGAGTACGACCCCGCGCAGTGGATCGACCCCGAGTCGGTCGCGACGACGATCCTGATGGCGATCGATCTGCCGAGGGACGCGGAGGTCAACGACGTGACGGTGCGGCCGGGACGCTGACCGACTCGGTCGGCGGAGAGGTGAGCCACCTCCAGCCGGCGTTTCGAGGCCGAGGCCCCTCCAGTCCCGTCCAGGGGGCTCCGCCCCCTGGACCCCCGGGCCTATGCCCACCCACCGCCCGACTCGGTCGGATGAGAGGCGAGCCTCACGTTCGACCTGCCCGGCAGTACCTGGCGAGCGCCGGTCCGGGCATTTCAGTCCGTCTGGGGGCACCCCCTCCGGGGGAGTTCGAGGGCGAGGTCCGTTCAGGGCCGAAGCGGGGTGCGGGGCGGCAGCCCCGACGGGGGGATGCGAGGGCTGGCCCCGCCTGGGGTGCGGGGGCGTAGCCCCCTGGGGTGCGGGGCTCAGCCCCGCCGGGCCCGGGGGCGGAGTCCCCTGGTGGGGTTGAAGGGGCGGAGCCCCTGGGGACGGGACGGGTAGGGGCGGCGGGGGCGGGACTCCGTAGGCTTCCCCACGTGAACGCACACTTCAGCTTCGGCCCCGCCACAGGCATCGGCTCCATGCCCGGCGGCGACGCCAGGGAGGCCGCCAAGACGGTCACCGGCTCCTTCGAGGACTTCCCGTACCTCGCCGAGCTCCCCGCCAGAGGCCCCGGCGCCGACATGATCGGCCGCACCGTAGGTTTGCTCGTCGAGCTGTACGCGCGCGTGGAGCCCAGCGGCTGGCGGATCGGGGACCGGCCGGGCCGGGACACCAGGCGGGCCAGATCATGGCTGGTGGAGGACCTCGACGCACTGGAGGAGTTCACCCAGGGATACGAAGGCCCGCTGAAGATCCAGGCGGTGGGCCCCTGGACCCTCGCCGCCAACCTGGAGCTGAAGAACGGAGAGGCCGCCCTCTCCGACCCCGGCGCCTGCCGCGACCTGGCCGCCTCCCTCACGGAGGGCCTGCGCCAGCACCTCGCGGAGACCCAGCGCCGCGTCCCCGGCGCACACCTCGTCCTCCAGCTAGACGAGCCCTCCCTCACCGCCGTCCTGCGCGGCCAGGTGAAGTCCGCCAGCGGCTACCGCACCCACCGCGCCGTCGACCGCCAGATCGTCGAGGCCACGCTCCGGGACGTCGTCGGGGTTCACGACGGCGGCCCCGTCGTGGTCCACTCGTGCGCACCGGACGTCCCCTTCGCCCTCCTGCGCCGGGCCGGAGCGGCAGCCGTCTCCTTCGACTTCGCGCTCCTCACCGAGCGTGACGACGACGCGATCGGTGAGGCCGTGGAAGGGGGTACCCGGCTCTTCGCCGGTGTGGTCCCGGGCACGGATACGGCATTGTCAGACCCTGCCGGTAGCGTCATGGGTGTCAGGACGCTGTGGCGCAGGCTGGGACTGCAACCGGGGCTGCTCGCGGAAGCCGTCACGGTCACGCCGGCGTGCGGCCTCGCGGGCGCTTCCCCCGCGTACGCGCGACAGGCACTCGCGCACTGCGTCCGGGCGGCGAGATCCCTCGCGGACAACCCAGAGTAACGGGAGGACAACACGGTGGCCGGCGACAAGCAAGCGGAGACGACGGTGCCCACGGAGGCCCGGGAGCAGCACGCGCAGCTCGCCGAGCAGATCGAGGAGCACCGCTTCCGGTACTACGTGAAGGACGCTCCCGTCATCAGCGACGCGGAGTTCGACCGGCTCCTGCGCTCCCTGGAGGCGCTGGAGGAGCAGTACCCGGAGCTGCGCACCCCCGACTCGCCGACCCAGAAGGTCGCGGGCGCGTACGCGACGGACTTCACGGCCGTCCAGCACCGCGAGCGCATGCTGTCGCTGGACAACGCCTTCGACGACCTGGAGCTGGCCGCCTGGGCCGAGCGCGTCCACAAGGACGTGGGCGCCTCCGCGTACCACTTCCTGTGCGAGCTGAAGGTCGACGGCCTCGCCGTCAACCTCACCTACGAGAACGGCCGCCTCACCCGCGCGGCGACCCGCGGCGACGGCCGCACCGGCGAGGACATCACGCCCAACGTGCGCACCATCGCGGAGATCCCGGACCGGCTCGCGGGCGACGGCGTCCCCACGCTCGTGGAGATCCGAGGCGAGGTCTACTTCCCGATGGAGAAGTTCGAGGAGCTCAACGCCCGCCTGGTCGCGGCCGGCGACAAACCCTTCGCCAACCCGCGCAACGCGGCGGCCGGTTCGCTGCGCCAGAAGGACCCGCGCGTGACGGCCACCCGCCCCCTGCACATGGTCGTCCACGGCATCGGCGCCCTGGAGGGCTACGAGGGCATGACGCGCCTCTCCGAGGCCTACGACCTGCTCAAGCACTGGGGCCTGCCCACCTCCACACACAACAAGGTCGTCGACGACCTCGACGGTGTACGGGAGTTCATCGAGTACTACGGCAAGAACCGCCACTCGGTGGAGCACGAGATCGACGGGGTGGTGGTCAAGCTCGACGAGATCCGGCTCCAGGGCCGGCTCGGCTCCACGGCCCGCGCCCCCCGCTGGGCGATCGCCTACAAGTACGCGCCGGAAGAGGTCAACACCAAGCTCGTCGACATCAAGGTGGGCGTCGGCCGCACCGGCCGTGTCACGCCGTACGCCCAGGTCGAGCCGGTCACGGTGGCCGGCTCCGAGGTCGAGTTCGCCACCCTGCACAACCAGGACGTGGTCAAGGCCAAGGGCGTCCTCATCGGTGACACGGTGGTGCTGCGCAAGGCCGGTGACGTCATCCCGGAGATCCTCGGTCCGGTGGCCGACCTGCGGGACGGCAGCGAGCGCGAGTTCGTGATGCCGTCCGAGTGCCCGGCGTGCGGTACGGCGCTGAGGCCGATGAAGGAGGGCGACGTCGACCTGCGCTGCCCCAATGCCCGCTCCTGCCCCGCCCAGTTGCGCGAGCGACTCTTCTACCTGGCCGGCCGCAAGGCGCTGGACATCGAGCACTTCGGCTACGTCGCCGCGGCCGCCCTCACCAGTCCGCTGGAGCCCGCCGACTCACCGCTGCTCAACGAGGGCGATCTGTTCGACCTCACCATGGAGCAGTTGCTGCCCATCAAGGCGTACGTCCTCGACCAGGACAGCGGTCTGCCCAAGCGCGACCCGAAGACGGGCGAGGAGAAGATCGTCACGGTCTTCGCCAACCAGCAGGGCGAGCCGAAGAAGAACGCGGTTGCCATGCTGGAGAACATCGCGGCGGCCAAGGAGCGCCCGCTCGCACGCATCCTCACCGGTCTGTCGATCCGTCATGTGGGCCCGGTCGCGGCCGAGGCGCTCGCGCGCAACTTCCGCTCGATCGACCGCATCGAGCAGGCCTCGGAAGAGGAACTCGCGGGCACCGACGGAGTCGGCTCGATCATCGCCAGGTCCCTCAAGGAGTGGTTCGCCGAGGAGTGGCACCAGGAGATCATCCGCAAGTGGAAGGCCGCCGGTGTCCGTATGGAGGAGGAAGGCGCCGGGGAGGACGAGGGCCCGCGCCCCCTCGAAGGGCTGACGGTCGTCGTGACCGGCACGCTCGAACACTTCACTCGCGACGGCGCCAAGGACGCCCTGCAGAGCCGCGGAGCGAAGGTGACCGGTTCGGTCTCGAAGAAGACGTCATTCGTCGTTGTGGGTGACAGTCCTGGATCGAAATACGACAAGGCGATGCAGCTCAAGGTGCCTGTTCTGAACGAGGACGGCTTCACGGTCCTCCTCGAACAGGGGCCGGAGGCGGCGGCCGAAGTCGCGCTTCCGGTCACGGAGTAGCGAGAATCAGCGGTTGAAGGCCACCCGTTCGGCGCATATCAGATGCATACGGGTGGCCGGGGCGCATTCGGGCAACCGTCCACGACCGCTGCCCGTGGAAGCCTTCTGCGGCCTACTGTTGAGATGTGCGCCTGCCGTGCCCAGCTGCGGTCGGGGCATCCCCGTGCTCTTGATGAGCAGGGGAAGGGTTTTCCAACGCGGCGCCGCCCGAGGGTCGTCGGGCAGCGGGCCGCGTGGCGTGGGCACCGCCGGCTGTGAGAGGGACGGGAATGGAACCGACCGAGAGCGCCGCCCCGGACTCACGGCTGCGCCGGCGCCGGGTCACCGGCGTCTGGTGGGGGAGCCGGTGGGTGGCGTGGTCAGAGCGGCCCCCGGGCGCGCAGGCGCGCGCCGGGACACCGCACACCTCCATGGACCCCCGTGCCCCCGACCGGCTCCCCGCCGCGACCGGAGCCTCCGGACTGCCCGGCAGCGAAGCCGAACGGCACCTGTCCTGGCCCGCGTTGCCCGCGGCGGTCGTCGCGGCGGCCGGGTTCGCCCTCGGCGCCGGTTTCTACCGCGCCTTCACCGGCAACCACGCGCTCTTCCCGTCCGGCACCGTCGGCTGGTCGCTGGCCGTGCTGACCGGCGTCATCGTCGGCCACCTGGTGATGCTCGGCCGGGCCCGCTGGTGGGGCGGCACCGGCTCCGGCGCCGCCCTCACCCTCGCCGTCCTGCTGCTCTACGGCTGGGTGCCCGCCGGTCTGGTCAGCCTCACCGTCGTCGTCCTGGTCGGCGTAGCCCGGCGCCACCGCTGGCGACAGGGCGTCCTGCACGGCGCGGTGGACATCCTCGGCATCGGCGCCGGAGCGTTGCTGCTGGCGGCCTGCGGGCGGGTGCCGTCCGTCGAGAAACCCTGGACCCCCGACACCTGGACGGTCTACACCGCTCCGCAGGTGGTGCTGGTCGCGGTCGCCTATCTCGCGGTCACCCGCGTCCTGCTCTGGTACCTGCACGCGCCTCGTGCCGACGGCCTGCCCACCGTCGCCCGTACCGCCCTGGTCAGACAGGGGCTGGTCGCGGTCGCCCTGCTCGGCATAGCCCCGCTGGTGTGCGTGGTGGCCGAGGCCAAGCCGATCCTGCTGCCGCTGTTCGCCATCCCGCTCATCGCCCTCGACTCCACCCTGTGGATGGCCCGCGCCCGCGCCGAGGAGCAGCTGCGCGACCCGCTGACCGGGCTGCCCAACCGTCAGTGGCTCGGGGAGCGCATCTGGACCGCCCTGGACGACGCCGAGCGCATCGGCGCGCGGGCCGCGCTCATGCTGATCGACCTCGACCGTTTCCGTTCGGTCAATGACACGCTCGGTCATCTCGCCGGTGACCGGCTGCTGCTGCAGATAGCCGACCGGCTGCGGCTCGCCCTCCCGCGCGGGGCCGAGGTCGCACGGCTCGGCGGCGACGAGTTCGCCGTGTTACTGCCCGTCGCCGACTCCACGACCTCCGCGACCCGCGTCGCCCGCGGGCTCGTCTCCGCCCTCAGCTCGCCCCTCGACCTCGACGGGCTCACCCTCGTCCTGGAGGCCAGCGCCGGCGTCGCCGTCTTCCCCGACCACGCCCTCGACGCGGAGGGGCTGCTGCGCCGGGCGGACGTAGCGATGTACCAGGCCAAACGGGGCCGTACGGGCGTCGAGGTCTACGAGTCCAAGCGCGACTCCAACACCCCGGACCGGCTGGCTCTGCTGGGCGATCTGCGCCGCGCCCTCGACGCCCATGAGGTCCAACTGCACTACCAGCCGAAGGTCCGCTTCGACGGACAGGTCGCGGGCCTGGAGGCGCTGGTCCGCTGGGTGCACCCCGAGCGGGGGAAGGTGCCGCCGGACGAGTTCATAGCGATCGCCGAGTCCTCGGGGCTGATGCCGCACCTCACGGAGTACGTGCTGGAGACGGCGCTCGGGCAGGTCGCGGCGTGGCGGGCGCAGGGGCTGTACGTCCCGGTCGCGGTGAACGTCTCCCCACGTGACGTCCACACGCCGGGTTTCGCCGGCTCGGTCGCGGCACGGCTGGCCCGCCATGGCGTCCCGGCGGGGGCGCTCCAGCTGGAGATAACGGAACACGTCCTGCTCGAGGACCCGCAGCGTGCCGCCGACACCCTCAACGGGCTGACCGCGCACGGCGTGAAGATGTCCCTGGACGACTTCGGCACCGGTTACTCCTCACTGGTCCACCTGCGGCGGCTGCCGGTGAGCGAGCTGAAGATCGACCGCTCCTTCGTGGCCCGGCTGGCCGTGGACACCGAGGACGCGGAAATCGTCCGCTGCACCGTCGACCTCGCCCACTCCCTCGGGCTCCTCGTCGTCGCCGAGGGCGTCGAGGACGACGAGACGTGGGAGCGGCTGCGCGACCTCGGCTGCGACGCCGTCCAGGGCTGGCTGGTCGCAGCGGCGATGCCACCGGAGGAGACGACGGCGTGGCTCCGGGCGAGGGGCTCCCGAGGCTGGCAGCGGCCGGCGGCGGCCCTGCCCGCGGCGGCGACCGACGAATAGCGGTTCCGGGGGACAGTGCCCCGGTCGGAGGCGGCGACCCGCGGCCCGGCTCACTTCTCCCCGGCCGTGAAGTGGGCGATCAGCAGCTCCAGCCGGTGCTCGTGCGCCCTCTCCGGCAGGCGGCCGCTGCGCATCAGGGTGACCAGGCCGTGGAGGCTCGCCCAGTACGTCTCCGTCAGCAGGCCGGGTTCCTCGCCCTCCGCCGCGAGCGGCTCCACGGCCGACAGCAGCTCACCGAAGGCCTCCCGCAGGGCCGCCGGCGCCTCGGGCGTGGCGAACGGCAACGGCACTATGTGCGTGAACATCGCGTCGTAGAGCGCGGGACGGCGGCGCGCGAAGGCGGTGTACACGCGGCCGACCGCCGCCAGGGACGCCCGTGTGTCCGTCACGCCCGCCCGCGCCTGCCGCAACTCCGCCGCCAGCTCCGCGCAGCCCTCCACCGCGACCGCCCTGTTCATCGGAGCCCGCTTCCTGCTTCAGCCCCGCCCCGCCGCCGGCTACGGCGTCCCCGCCGAGCCGAACGGGGACGCCGGTGCCTATCTCACGATCAAGGGTCTGAGGGACGGCACCTTCGGGCTCCTCGGCCTCGCCCTGCTCTTCTTCGTCGGCGCCCGCGCCGAGGCCTGGTACAGGCTCGTCGTCGCGATCGTGCCGCTCGTCGACACGCTGATCGTCCTGCGGCACGGCGGTACGGCGGCACGGCGGCACCAAGGCCGTGGCCTTCGGAATTCACTTCGCCACCGCGGTCGTTGTGCTCATCAGTGCCGGACTGCTCTTCGCGGTCTGACCGCACCTCCGAACGAGCGAGAACGAGCCCAGGGGAAACCATGTCGCTGTTCGTGCCGAAGTTCGACGACTCCGTGATCGTCCGCGACGCCGACGCGGAAGTGGTCGGCGGCGACCCCGTCGCCGTCAAGCTGCTCGCCGACAGCAGCGCGTCCGGCGGAGCGCTGTCCACCGTGCGCGTCACGCTCGCGGAGGGCGCCGACGGCGCCCGCCCGCATCTGCACCGCCACTCCGCCGAGATGTTCTTCCTGCTCGACGGCGAGGCCCAGGTCCTCTCCGGCGACGACATCGTCACCGCCGAGCGCGGCGACCTGGTCGTCGTCCCGCCGGACAAGCCGCATGCCTTCGCCGCCGCCCCCGGCAGCACCGCCGACCTCCTCATCGTCATCACACCGGGCGTCGAACGCTTCGAGTACTTCCGTCACCTCCAGCGCATTCGCCTCGGTGAGGTCTCCCCGGAGAGCCTCCTGGAGGTGCAGGAGCTCTACGACAACCACTTCCTGCGCAGCGACGCCTGGGACGGGCGCCGAGGCTGAGCCGGGGCGGCCGGGCAAACCGTTTCACGGCCACACCGCCCCGCCCCCTAGGATTAGGACCTGTCGTTACATTCCCGCCTGCCCCGCGACGCCTGGCTCGCACGCTCGCCGCGTTGCCGAATCGTCCACGTGGCCCCGCCACGAGGACGCTCCGGCGCCCTGCGATCGCACGCACCGGACGCCGCAGGGCCCGCCCTTCGGGCGGACGACGGGAAGGTGACGACAGGCCCTAGGCCCCAACCACACACACTCACCCCAGAGGAACGCTGCATGCCTGGCATCACGCGCGAGGAGGTCGCCCACCTCGCCCGGCTGGCGCGTCTGGAGCTGAAGCCCGAAGAGCTCGACCACTTCGCGGGACAGCTGGACGACATCATCGGCGCGGTCGCCCGCGTCAGCGAGGTCGCCGACCAAGACGTACCGCCGACCTCGCACCCGCTCCCGCTGACGAACGTCATGCGCGCGGACGAGGTCCGTCCGTCGCTCACCCCCGAGCAGGCGCTCTCCGGCGCCCCGGCCCAGGAGCAGCAGCGTTTCAAGGTGCCGCAGATCCTGGGGGAGGACTAACCGCCATGATGGAGAACGTCAACATCATCAAGCTCACCGCCGCCGAGATCGCCGCGAAGATCGCCTCCGGCGAGCTCACCGCCGTCGAGGTCACCGAGGCCCACCTCGCCCGGATCGAGGCCGTCGACGAGAAGGTGCACGCCTTCCTGTACGTCGACCGTGAGGGCGCCCTGGCCCAGGCCCGTGCCGTCGACGAGAAGCGGGAGCGCGGTGAGAAGCTCGGTCCGCTGGCCGGCGTCCCCCTCGCGCTCAAGGACATCTTCACCACCGAAGGCGTGCCCACGACCGTCGGCTCGAAGATCCTCGAGGGCTGGATCCCGCCGTACGACGCGACCCTCACCCAGCGGCTGAAGGCCGCCGACGTCGTCATCCTCGGCAAGACCAACATGGACGAGTTCGCCATGGGGTCGTCGACGGAGAACAGCGCCTTCGGGCCCACCGGCAACCCCTGGGACCTCACCCGTATCCCCGGCGGCTCCGGCGGCGGTTCCTCCGCCGCCCTCGCCTCCTACGAGGCCCCGCTCGCCATCGGCACCGACACCGGCGGCTCCATCCGCCAGCCGGCCGCCGTCACCGGCACGGTCGGCGTGAAGCCGACGTACGGCGCGGTGTCCCGCTTCGGCATGGTCGCCTTCTCGTCCTCCCTCGACCAGGGCGGGCCCTGCGCCCGTACGGTCCTGGACGCGGCGCTGCTGCACGAGGTGATCGCCGGGCACGACCCGCTCGACTCCACCTCCATCGACGCCCCGGTCCCGCCGGTCGTCGAGGCCGCCCGCAACGGCAGCGTCGCCGGCATGCGCGTCGGCGTCGTCAAGCAGTTCCGCGGCGAGGGCTACCAGGCCGGTGTCATCCAGCGCTTCGACGAGTCGGTCGAGCTGCTGAGGGAGCTGGGTGCCGAGATCGTCGAGCTGGACTGCCCGTCCTTCGACCTCGCGCTGTCGGCGTACTACCTGATCGCCCCCTCCGAGTGTTCGTCCAACCTCGCCCGCTTCGACGGCCTGCGCTACGGCCTCCGTACCGGCGACGACGGCACGCACTCCGCCGAGGAGGTCACCTCCCTCACCCGTGAGGCGGGCTTCGGCCCCGAGGTCAAGCGCCGCATCATGCTCGGCACGTACGCCCTGTCCAGCGGGTACTACGACGCCTACTACGGCTCCGCCCAGAAGGTCCGTACGCTCATCACCCGCGACTTCGAGAAGGCCTTCGAGCAGGTCGACGTGATCGTGTCGCCGACCACGCCGACCACCGCCTTCCCGATCGGCGAGCGCGCCGACGACCCGATGGCGATGTACCTCGCCGACCTGTGCACGATCCCGACCAACCTGGCGGGCAACGCGGCCATGTCGCTGCCCTGCGGTCTCGCCCCGGAGGACAACCTCCCGGTGGGCCTGCAGATCATCGCCCCGGCGCTGAAGGACGACAGGCTCTACAAGGTCGGCGCCGCCGTCGAGGCCGCCTTCGTGGAAAAGTGGGGGCACCCGCTGCTCGAGGAGGCTCCGTCGCTGTGAGTGCACTGACCAAGGCCAAGGGCTTCAAGAAGTCCAAGTCCGGCACGTACCTGTCCATCGCCGCCACCGCCTTCGGCGCCATCGGTGTCGCCAAGCGTCTCAAGAAGGCCCGCGCCGAGAAGGACACGCTGGTCCTGATCGACGCCACCGTGTCCGCCGCCGCCATCGTCACCGGCCTCGCCATCCTCTACCGCGAGCTGAAGCGGCTGGGCGACGACGACGTCCTGCTGGGCTGAGAGGGAAGTTTCACCGTGACCACCACGACCGACCTGGTGTCGTACGAGGACGCGCTGGCGTCGTACGACCCCGTCATGGGCCTCGAGGTCCATGTCGAACTCGGCACCAAGACCAAGATGTTCTGCGGCTGTTCGACCGCCCTCGGTCAGGACGCCAACACGCAGACCTGCCCCGTCTGCCTCGGCCTGCCCGGCGCGCTCCCGGTCGTCAACGCGACCGGCGTCGAGTCCGCGATCAAGATCGGTCTCGCGCTGAACTGCGAGATCGCCGAGTGGTGCCGCTTCGCCCGGAAGAACTACTTCTATCCGGACATGCCGAAGAACTTTCAGACCTCCCAGTACGACGAGCCGATCGCCTTCAACGGCTACCTCGACGTGCAGCTGGAGGACGGCGAGGTCTTCCGCGTGGAGATCGAGCGCGCCCACATGGAGGAGGACACCGGCAAGTCGACGCACGTCGGCGGCGCGACGGGCCGTATCCACGGCGCCTCGCACTCGCTCCTCGACTACAACCGCGCCGGCATCCCGCTCATCGAGATCGTCACCAAGCCGATCGTCGGCGCGGGCGACCGCGCTCCTGAGGTGGCGAAGGCGTACGTCCGTGAGCTGCGCGAGGTCATCAAGGCGCTCGGTGTCTCCGAGGCCCGTATGGAGATGGGCCAGATGCGCTGCGACGTGAACCTGTCGCTGATGCCGAAGGGCGGCGACAAGTTCGGCACGCGCTCCGAGACGAAGAACGTGAACTCGCTGCGGTCCGTGGAGCGCGCGGCCCGTTTCGAGATCCAGCGGCACGCGGCCGTGCTGTCGTCCGGCGGCACGATCGTCCAGGAGACCCGGCACTTCCACGAGGACACGGGGTCGACGACCTCGGGCCGGGTGAAGGAGGAGGCCGAGGACTACCGGTACTTCCCCGAGCCCGACCTGGTGCCGGTCGCGCCCACGCGCGAGTGGGTCGAGGAGATCCGCGCCGCGCTGCCGGAGCTGCCGCTGGTGCGCCGCAACCGCCTGCGCGAGGAGTGGGGCATCTCCGCCACCGACATGCAGGCGATCCTCAACGCCGGTGCCCTGGAGCCGATCGTCGCCACGATCGACGCCGGTGCCGACGCGGCCTCCGCCCGCAAGTGGTGGATGGGCGAGCTGGCGCGCAGCGCCAACGAGTCGGGCAAGGCGCTCGACGAACTGGCCATCACCCCGGAGCAGGTCGCCCGGGTCGCCCAGCTGGTCGCCGCCGGTGACCTGAACGACAAGCTGGCGCGCCAGGTCATCGAGGGCGTCCTCGCGGGCGAGGGCACCCCGGACGAGGTCGTCGAGAAGCGCGGGCTGAAGGTCGTCTCCGACGAGGGCGCGCTCACGGCCGCCGTCGAGGAGGCCATCGCCGGCAACCCGGGCATCGCGGACAAGATCCGCGGTGGCAAGGTGGCCGCGGCCGGCGCCCTGGTCGGCGCGGTGATGAAGGCCACGCGCGGCCAGGCCGACGCGGCCCGCGTCAAGGAGCTGATCCTGGAGAAGCTGGGCGTCGGCTGATCTTCGCGAGCTCCCGAGGGGGACGTATCGACACCGATACGTCCCCCTCGTCGTGTCCTCCCCGCGGCTCGCCCGCTCAGCCCGACGCGCTACGCTCGCCCGCCATGAGTGGAACCACCGACTCCGACACTCAGGACGACATACGGGCCGAGGCGATGGACGAACAGAAGACCCAGGGACAGCGGGTGCCCGAGAACCCGGAGACGGACCCTCAGGACCCCCAGAACCTCCAGGACCCTCAGGACCCCCAGGACCTCGAGGCGGACGAGGAGTACGGCGACGAGGACGCCCGGCGGGCCCGCTGGACGGCGACCGGCACCGGCGCCCTGCTCACCCTGGCCGGCCTCGCCGCGGCGCTCCTGCGCCTCACCGGCTCCGCCCCGGCCCTCGTCCCGGCGGCCTACGCTCTCGGCGCCGCCGTCTGCGCCCTGGCCGCGGTCCTGGGCTCCCAAGGCCGCACCCGGCGCGCGCTGTGGCTGCTGATCGCCGGCGTGATGATCATGGCGGTCGGTGACCAGTCCGACTGAGTGCGGTGACGGGCGCTGACAGCACCGCTGTTATTGTCCTGTGATCTGTCTCCCACTCTTGTGAACAAGCCCATGATCGCGACAAACGATCATGTTTCGCCTGCAAGAGTGGCCTCACATTGCTCACACGTTCTTTGCGGGCTGTTCAGTTCATGCACTGTTCCCGGTCAAAGATCCACACTTCACCTCCGGGAGCACGTCCGTGGCAGTCCTTGCACAGTGGTGTGTCCGACACCGTCTCGTCGCGGTCCTGCTCTGGCTCCTGACCCTCGGCGGCACGGCCACGGCCGCCGTGGTCACCGGCTCCTCGTACTCCAACGACTACGAGGTCCCCGGCACCGAGTCCGGCCACGCCACCCGGCTGCTCGCGGAGGGCTTCCCCGGCCTCGGCGGCGACACCGACACCGTTGTCTGGCACACCGGTTCGGGCACCGTCCGCGCCGCCGCCGTCGAGCAGACGATGACCCGCACCCTGGACAAGATCGAGGACCTGCCCGGCGTGGCCTCCGTGGTCAGCCCCTACGGCGACCGGGGCGCCGCGCAGATCAGCGAGGACGGGCGGACGGCGTACGCCACCGTCGTCTTCGAGGACCGGGCCGAGGACATCGACCAGGGCGAGGCAAAAGCCGTCGTCGGCGCCGCCAAGTCGGCCGAGAGCGACGGGCTCCAGGTGGAGCTGGGCGGCAGCGCCATCGCGCTCACCGAGTCGACCGGCGGACACCTCGCCGAGGTCGTCGGCGTGGTCGTCGCCGCGGTCGTGCTGTTCCTCGCCTTCGGTTCACTCGCCGCCTCGCTGCTGCCCATCGCCACCGCCCTGGTGGGCGTCGGCACCGCGTACGCCGGGATCGTGCTGCTCGGGCACGCCATGACCGTCGCCGACTTCGCGCCCATGCTCGGCATGCTGATCGGGCTCGGCGTCGGCATCGACTACGCCCTGTTCATCGTCACCCGCCACCGGCGCGGCCTGAAGCGGGGGTTGTCGGTCACCGAGGCCGCCGTGAGCGCCGTCGCCACCACCGGCCGTGCGGTCGTCTTCGCGGGCGCCACCGTGTGCATCGCCCTGCTGGGCATGCTGATCCTGCGTCTGAACTTCCTCAACGGCGTCGCGATAGCCGCCTCCCTGACCGTCGTGCTGACCGTCGCGGCCTCCGTGACCCTGCTGCCCGCCCTGCTGTCCTGCATAGGCCCGCACGCCCTCAGCCGCCGCGAACGGCGCCGCCTCGCCGAGCACGGACCCGAGCCGGAACTGCCCACCGGCCTCGCCGCCCGCTGGTCCGCGTTCGTCGAGCGCCACCCCCGACTGCTCGGCGCGCTCGCCCTCGTCGTCATCGCCGTCCTCGCCCTGCCCACGTTCTCCCTCCGCCTGGGCACCTCCGACCAGGGCAACGGCCCCCGGTCCAGCACCACACGCCAGGCCTACGACCTCCTCGCCGACGGCTTCGGCGCCGGCGTCAACGGCCCGCTGACGCTGGTGACCCACGTCGACGGCGCCGAGGACCGGCTCGCCCTCGACAACCTCGACGCCACCCTGCGCACCACCGAAGGCGTGGCCTCGGTGACGCCGGCGACGTACAGCGCGGGCGGCGACACCGCGTACCTCACCGTCGTACCCGAGTCCTCACCGCAGTCGCAGCGGACCAGCGACCTCGTCGACCGGCTGCGCACCGAGGTGCTCCCACGGGCCGAGAGCGGCACCTCGCTCGATGTGCGGGTCGGCGGGGTGACGGCCGGCTACGACGACTTCGCGGAGGTCATCGTCGGCAAACTGCCCCTGTTCGTCGGCGTGGTCATCGGCCTCGGCTGTCTGCTGCTCCTGCTCGCCTTCCGGTCCGTCGGCATCCCCCTGAAGGCCGCCGCGATGAACGTCGCCGCCGTGGCCGCCGCCTTCGGCGTCGTCGTCGCGATCTTCCAGTGGGGGTGGGGCAGCGAGCTGCTGGGGCTGGGCCGCGCCGGCCCGATCGAGCCCTTCCTCCCCGTGATCATGGTGTCGGTCCTCTTCGGGCTCTCCATGGACTACCAGGTCTTCCTCGTCAGCCGGATGTACGAGGAGTGGCTGGAGACCGGCGACAACCGGCGTGCCGTCCGGATCGGCCTCGCCGAGACCAGCCGGGTGATCAACTCCGCCGCGGTCATCATGATCTCGGTCTTCCTCGCCTTCGTCCTCAGTGGCGACCGGGTGATCGCCATGTTCGGCATCGCCCTCGCCGCCGCCGTCGCCCTCGACGCCTTCGTCCTGCGCACCCTCCTCGTCCCCGCCCTCATGCATCTGCTCGGCGGCGCCAACTGGTGGCTGCCCCGCTGGCTCGACCGGCGCCTGCCGCGCATCAGCATCGAACCGCCCGAGCACCGCGCCACCCATGAGAAGCTCGCCGAGGCCGTGGCAGAACTCGAGAAGGAGCGGCAGCCGGATGTACGCGATATCACTGGGTGACGACGGAGCCGAACTGCGTCCCCTGGAGCCCTGGCACGCCGAGGAGGTCCTGGCGCATCTGGACCGGGGGCGGGAGTTCATCGGGCAGTTCATCTCCCTGGGCACCAAGGAGACGGACGTGGACTCCACCCGGGCCATGCTCCAGCGGTACGCCGACATGCGCGCCGCCGACACCGGCTCGATGCACGGCCTGTGGCTGGAGGGCAAGCTCGTGGGCGGGGTGCTCTTCCTCAACTTCCATGCTGAGCAGGGCAACTGCGAGGTCGGCTGCTGGCTGGAACCCGCCGCCACCGGCCGCGGACTGGTCACCCGCGCGATGCGGGTGCTCATCGACTTCGCCGTCGAACAGCGCGGAATGCACCGGATCGAGTGGGTCGCCGCCTCCGGGAACCAGGCCAGCCTGAACGTCGCCCGGCGGCTGGGCATGACCCGGGATGGTGTGCGCCGGGAGGCCCACCCCTATGGTGGGGTACGGCACGATCTCGAAGTGTGGTCCGTGCTGGCCCCCGAGTGGCGTGCCGTACGCGCGCGTGCCGCTCACAACGATCATTAAGAGACCTCTCAGAGAGCGTCCGTACGGTGCGAGGCATGGGAACCAAGACTGTTGACGAGGCCGGCGCCGCGACAGGCGCCGAGGCCACCGAGGCGAAGCGCGACGAGGAGACGGTGGACGTCACCAAGAACGACGCGGCGGACGCCACGGACGACGTGACGACGACCGACGACGAGGACACGGACACCGCCGGCGCGGAGGCCGCCGCCGAGAACGAAGGCACGAAGGACGGCCCCTCCGGCGTCGGCCAGGGCGCCGCCGCCGTGGTCTCCGCCGCACTGGGCCTCGTCTCGCTGTCCGGCGGCTGGATCGGCACGATCGCCTCCGCCCGGCAGAGCCTCGTCGGCCAGCTGGAGACCTCGTCGAGCGGGTCGGCGAGCGTCGCCCAGCAGATGCAGGCGATCTACGGCGACGCCTGGCAGGCCACCGCCCTGTGGGCCGGCCTGTTCGCGCTGGCCGCGCTGATCACCGGCGTCGTGGTGCTGGCCCGGCCCGCCTTCGGGGCGCCCGGCAGGCCGCAGGCGCCGTGGATCAAGTCGGTCTCCTGGGCGGGAATCGCGCTCGGTGTGATCGGCCTGCTCCTGGCGGTCCTGAAGTACAGCGACGCGCTGCTCGGACTGCCGTCCGCGGGCTGAGTCGCCGCAGGTCCTGAGGGGCCTCAGAGTGGCCGTAAGCACCTTATGGCCGCCCTGAGGTCCCTCACGCGCGTCTAAGGCCCCGCCCCCCGCCGAAGATGCGGAACTCTCCCGATGTGGCGGACCCGGCTGGGAGAAGAAGGTGGAGGCATCGCAGCAAGCGAGGCCACCACCAGCGACTTCTCCGAGAGGCACACCGTGTTCGAGTACGAGCTCCAGCAGTTCCGTTCCGCCGAGCTGATCCGCCGCGCCGAGCAGGAGCGGCTGGCCCGCGAGGTCTCCCGCGGCCGGCGCTCCGCCCGCCGCGCGGCCGCCGAGCGCGCCCGGGGCACCGCCGAGAGCGAGCCCCATACCCACCGCCCCCGCAGACCGCGGTCCGCCCGGACCGCATGAGCGCCGGGCCGGGGCCGGCCGGCCGCACGCGGGCCGACCGCCCTGCCGGGACGGGCCTCGGGCGCGCGCCGGCGACGGCCTGGACGAGGGGCTCGACGCTCTCGACCGGAGGCCCGTCGGGGGCCTCGCGGATAACCGCTGGGGCTCCGTCGGAGCCCTGTGCGATGCTCGCCCCCGTGGAGACCAGGTCCGTCAGTCCCGTCTTCGTCGGCCGCGCCGACGAGTTGGACACCCTGAACGACGCGCTCTCCCGCGCCGCCGCGGGAGAGCCGCAGGCGTTGCTGATCGGCGGCGAGGCCGGCGTCGGCAAGACCCGGCTCGTCGAGGAGTTCGCCACCGCCGCCTGCCGCCGGGGTGCCGTCGTCGCGCTCGGCGGCTGTGTCGAGATCGGCGCGGACGGCCTGCCGTTCGCCCCGTTCTCCACCGCCCTGCGCGCCCTGCGCCGCGCCCTGCCCGACGAACTGGCCGCCGCGGCCGCCGGCCAGGAGGAGGAACTCGCCCGGCTGCTGCCCGAGATGGGCGAGGCGGGCACGGGCCGGCACGACGAGGAGGGCATGGCCCGCCTCTTCGAACTCACCGCCCGCCTCCTGGAACGCGTCGCCGCCGACCGCACGGTCGTCGTCGCCCTGGAGGACCTGCACTGGGCCGACGCCTCCACCCGCCACCTCCTCTCCTACCTGCTGCGCACCCTGCGCACCGGCCGCCTCGTCGTCCTCGCCACCTACCGCTCCGACGACATCCACCGCCGCCACCCGCTGCGCCCCCTGCTCGCCGAACTCGACCGGCTGCGCACGGTACGCCGCCTCGAACTCGCCCGCCTCACCCGCGAGGAGGTCGGCCGCCAGATCGCCGGAATCCTGGCGTACGAACCCGACCCCGCCCAGGTCGACGACATCTTCGAACGCTCCGACGGCAACGCCTTCTTCGTCGAGGAACTCGCCGTCGCCGCCCACGAGGGCTGCTGCGCCGGCCTGACGGACTCCCTGCGCGACCTGCTGCTCGTCCGCGTCGAAACGCTGCCCGAGAGCGCCCAGAAGGTCACCCGGATCGTCGCCGAGGGCGGCTCCACCGTCGAGTACCGGCTGCTGGCCGCCGTCGCCCGGCTCACCGAGGACGACCTGATCGAGGCGCTGCGGGCCGCCGTCGGCGCCAACATCCTGCTCGCCACACCCACCGACGACGGCTACCGCTTCCGCCACTCCCTGGTCCGCGAGGCCGTCGGCGACGACCTGCTGCCCGGGGAACGCTCCCGCCTCAACCGCCGCTATGCCGAGGCCCTGGAGGCCGACCCGACGCTCGTCCCCGCCGACGAGCGCGTGATGCGCCTCGCCAGCTACTGGTACCACGCGCACGACGCCGCCAAGGCCCTCCCGGCCGTCCTGGACGCCTCCGTCGCCGCCCGCTCCCGCCACGCCTACAGCGAGCAACTGCGGCTCCTGGAAAGGGCGATGGAGCTGTGGGAGACCGTCCCCGAGGACGTACGGGCCCGGCTGCGCCCCGTCGACTACACCGAGGTCTACCCGCCCCGCGGCTGCGGCCCGGCCACCACGCCCCTGCGCTACCTCGACCTCATGGCGGAAGCCGCCGTCGCGGGCCGGCTCTGCGGGGAACGCGAACGCGCCCTGAAGATCACCAAGCGGGCCCTGCACCTCCTGGAGGACGAGAACGACCCCCTGCGCGCCGCCTGGTTCTGGGTGCAGCGCTCCCGCCTCGTGCAGGCCCTGGCCCGCGGCGACGGCTGGAAGGAGCTCGCCACCGCGCAGGACCTGGTGCGCGGGCTGCCGCCGTCCGAGGTGCACGCCGAGGTCCTCGCCATGGTCGCGGGCTGGTCCATGCTCCACGAGCCGGGCCCCGAGGCCATGACCGCCGCCGAACGGGCCGTCGAGTACGCGCGCATGGTGGGCGCCCGCACCATCGAGCTCAACGCCCGGCTCACCCTCGGCGGCCTCAGGGTGGACGCGGGTGCGATCGAGGCGGGGCTGGCCGAGATGTACGAGGTCAAGGGCCGTGCGGCCGAGCTGGGGATGAACACCGAGATGGGGCACCGCGCCCATGTGAACCTGCCGTCCGCGCTGGAGGGCGTCGGCCGCTCGAAGGAGGCGGTCGGCATCCTCGAGGAGGGTGTCCTGCTCACCCGCAGGGCCGGCCTGCCGGACTCCGAGGCGTGGGTGTGGGGCAACCTCGCCGAATCACTGCACTCGCTCGGCCGCTGGGACGAGGCGGTCACAGCCGCGGCCAACGCCCAGCGCATCGAGCAGAGCGCCAAGCCGCGGACCGGCGGCTCGATGCGACTCGCCCTGCTGGCCCTCGACCGGGGCGACCTGCCCGAGGCCGCCCGCCGGCTCAGCGCCGCCCGGGCCTCCTTCGGCACCCACGACCCCATGCCGCAGTACATGCTGCCGATGAGCCAGATCGCCCTCGGTATCGCCGCCGCCGAGGGCCGCCCGGCGGACGCCCGCACCGAACTGCTGAAGGCCCTGGACACCGGTTTCCCGCCCGGCACCCAGCGCTACGGCTGGCCGCTGCTGCTCGCCGCCGCCACCGCCGAGGCCGAGGCCCTGGGACTCCCGGCCGCCGAGCCCGACCGCCCGGAGATCATCGGACGCATCCGCAAGGCGGCGAAGACCCTGGCCACCCGAGTGCCCCTGTGGCAGGCGTACGACCAGTGGCTGCGCGCCGAACTGCTCCGTGCCGAGGGCAGGTTCGCGCCCGAGGAATGGGCAGCGGCCGTCGAGGCGGTGGAGCCGCTGGAGCGGCCGTACGACCTCGCGCGCGTCCGGTTCCGGAGCGCCGAAGCGCTGCTGGCCTCCGGCTCCGGCGAGGACGAACGCGACCGTGCCACGGAACTTCTCCGTCTCGCCCACGCCGTCGCCGACCACCTCGGCGCCCGCCCGCTCGCCGACGCCGTCGCCCTGCTCGCCCAGCGCGCCCGCCTCACCCTCACCGCCACCCCGGGCCCCGCCCCCGACGACCCGGCTCGCGCCCTCGGCCTCACCAGCCGCGAACGCGACGTCCTCCGCCTGGTCTCGGCCGGCCGCACCAACCGCCAGATAGCCGAGGAACTCTTCATCTCCCCGAAGACGGCAAGCGTCCACGTCTCGAACATCCTGTCCAAGCTCGGTGTCTCGGGCCGGGGAGAGGCGGCTGCGGTGGCCCACCGGCTGGGCTTGTTCCCGGCTGAGGTTCTCCAGGCACCCTCCGCGGGGTGAGGCGTACGCTGTCAGGAACCGGCAGGGGGAGGGGCCGTGTTCAACCTGTTCGAGGAACTGTTCGCACCCGGGCGCAAGCACACCCGCGACGAGCGGAACCGGCTGGAACTGACCCGGGTGGACGTCGGCGACTCCGATCCCGGGCGCGGGCCGATAGACCTCGCGTCCGGGAAGGTCGTCGTCCGTCCGCCCGAGCCGGTGGACCAGGAGGACGTCACGGAGGAGTGAGGCGGGGCCTCAGCTCACCTCCAGCTCCAGGATCCGGTCGTCGCCCTCCTTCGGTGTGCCCCGGCCGTCCGTGTTGCTGGTCGTCAGCCACAGCTTGTTGCCGCCCGCCGACACCACCGTGCGCAGTCGGCCGTACTCGCCGTCCAGGAAGGCCTGCGGGTCGGCCGACGCCTCCGTGCCCTTCAGCGGGATGCGCCACAGGCGCTTGCCCTTCAGGCCCGCCATCCAGATCGAGCCCTCGGCGTGGGCGATGCCGCTGGGGGAGGCCTCGTCCGTGCCCCACTGGGCCAGCGGGTTGTGGTACTTGGCGTCGTCCGAGGTCCCCTCGGCCTCCGGCCAGCCGTAGTTGTCGCCCGGCTTGATCGCGTTCAACTCGTCCCAGGTGTCCTGGCCGAACTCCGCGGCGAAGAGGCGCTGCTCGGTGTCCCAGGCCAGCCCCTGCACATTGCGATGGCCGTACGAGTACACCGGGGAGTCCGGGAACGGGTTGCCCGGGGCCGGTTCGCCCTCCGGGGTCAGGCGCAGGATCTTGCCGCCCAGGGACTCCTTGTCCTGGGACAGGCCCTTGTCACCGCTCTCGCCCGTGCCCACGTAGAGCATCCTGTCCGGGCCGAAGGCGATCCGGCCGCCGTTGTGGATGAAGCCCTTGGGGATGCCCTTGAAGACCGTGTCGGGTGCGCCCAGCTGCTCGCCGGCCGGCTTGTCCGCGTCGTACAGCATGCGCACGATGCGGTTGTCCGAGGCCGAGGTGAAGTACGCGTAGATCATGCGGTCCGAGGCGTAGTCGGGGGAGAGGGCGATGCCGAGGAGGCCGCCCTCGCCGGCCGCCGAGACGCCCGGCACCTCGCCCAGCTCGGTCTTCGCACCCGACTTCTCGTCGACCCGGGTGATCGTCCCCTCGTCGCGGGAGGAGACCAGCAGACCGCCGCCGCCGGGGACGGGAGCGAGGCCCCACGGGCTGTTCAGGCCCTCGGCGACCGTACGCACCACCTTGACCGTGCCCTTCGCGGGCGGGGTCTCCTCGGCCGCCTCCCGCGAGGGTGCGCTCTGCGCGGCCGAGGGGTTCGACGACCGGCCCGCGGCGGGACCCGGCGTTCCTCCGCTGTCGGAGGAGCATCCGGCCGCCAACAGGAGCGCACTCGCGGCCAGCACGGCCGTCACTGCTCGACGTCGCACGATCTTGGTCCCTTCGACACGGCGGTCCAACGGCATGTCCTACTTGTCTTACACCGCGAGCGCCTCACGAGTTCCCGATCACCGAAACCCGATGCCCCCAGCGTCCCCGGTTCCCCGCGCCGGTCCGGATCCGAGGTCCTGTCCGGCGGCTCGTGCCGCTGAAGCGGGGTCGGCACGCCCTTCTCTCCTGCGGCCCGGCCCGCCGGACAGGCCCTAGTCCCACGAGCCCAGTGCCGCCGGCAGCTCCGCGACCTCGGCCAGGTCCTGGGCCGTCAGCCGCAGCGCGGCCGCCGCCGCGTTCTCCGCCACCCACCGCTCCTGCTTGGCCCCGGGCACCGGGACCACGTGCCGGCCCTGCGCCAGCACCCACGCCAGCGCCACCTGCGCGGCCGTCACGGTCTCGCCGTGCCGTGCGGCCACCCGGCGCAGGCCGGCGACGATCGGCTGGTTCTCGGCCATCATCTCGGCGGTGAAGCGGGGATGCCGGGCGCGCATGTCGTCCGGTTCGAAGCCCTCACCCGGGGTCAGCGTCCCGGTGAGGAAGCCGTTGCCCAGCGGCATCGCCGCCAGGAAACCGACGCCGCGCTGCTCGCACCACGGCAGCAGCGCGTCCAGCGCCTCCGGCGACCACACCGACAGCTCCGCCTCCACCGCGCTCACCGGAAAGACCTGCTGCACCCGCCGCAACTGCCGGATCGTCGCGTCGTACAGCCGCCCGCCCGAACGCCGGCCACCCCGCGCGCCCACCGCGCACAGCCCCAACGCCCGCACCTTTCCCGCCTGCACGAGCTCCGCCATCGCCCCCCACGTCTCCTCGACGGGCACCTCGGGGTCGGCGCGGTGCAGCTGGTAGAGGTCGATGACGTCGGTCTGCAGCCGCCGGAGCGAGGCGTCACAGGCCCGCTTCACATACCCGGGGCGGCCGTTGGCCACGATGTGCTGCTCACCCACCAGCAGCCCGACCTTCGTCGACACGAACGCGTCCTCGCGCCGCTCCTTCAACACCCGCCCCACCAACAGCTCGTTGGTGAACGGGCCGTACATGTCGGCCGTGTCCAGCAGGGTCGCGCCCAGATCCAGCGCCCGGTGCAATGCCCTCAGCGACTCGTCGCCCCGCTGCCGCGACCCGCTGTACGCCCAGCTCATCGGCATGCACCCGAGTCCGACGGCCCCCACCGAGAGCGCCGCCGCGCCGATCGTCCTGCGCTCCACCTGCTCGTGACCCTCCCTCTCCTGGCCCCCCAACCTAACCTCTGCACACGCGCGTGCCTCACATAGCCTCCTGACCATGACTGCAGACGTGTGGCTCCCCATCCCGCCGGACGAGATCGAAGGGCTCCCCGAGAGCCTGAACTACCTCTTCTGGGACGGCGGCGAGGACTTCCCCGCGGACCCGGCCCGGTGCGTGTACTACGTGGTCCCCTACATGAAGCCCGTCGAGGTCTGCCTGCGCCCTCTGCCCCACCTGAGCTCCGTCGAGGTCGTACAGACCCTCTCGGCCGGCGTCGACAACGTGATGCCGGGCCTCGGCCTGCTGCGTCCGGGCGTGCGGCTGTGCAACGCGCGCGGGGTGCACGAGGCGAGCACCGCCGAACTCACCCTCACCCTGGTCCTCGCCTCGCTGCGCGGCGTCCCCGACTTCGTGCGCGCCCAGGACCGTGGGGAGTGGCTCGGCGGGTTCCGGCCCGCGCTGGCCGACAAGAACGTCCTCATCGTGGGGTACGGAGCGATCGGATCGGCGATCGAGGACCGGCTCGTGCCCTTCGAGGTCGCGCGAGTGGCGCGCGTTGCGCGCTCCCAGCGCACAACGGCGCGCGGTCCGGTGCATCCCTTCACCGAACTGCCCTCCCTGCTCCCCGAGGCGGACGTCGTCATCCTCTCCACGCCCCTGACCGAGAGCACCCGGCACCTGGCGAACGCCGACTTCCTCGCCCGCATGAAGGACGGCGCGCTCCTGGTCAACGTCGCCCGCGGCCCCGTCGTCGACACCAAGGCCCTGCTCGCCGAACTGGAAAGCGGCCGCCTCACCGCCGCCCTGGACGTCACCGACCCCGAACCCCTGCCCCCGGGCCACCCGCTGTGGCAGGCGCCGGGTGTGCTGATCAGCCCCCACGTCGGCGGCCCCACGTCCGCCTTCCTGCCTCGCGCCGAGCGACTGCTGACGGATCAGTTGAACCGTTTCGTGAACCGGCAGCCCCTGCGCAACGTGATCCTTACGACGGGCGCCACCGACAAGGCATGACGAGCACGGCACACGTCTGATCCCGTTCGGGTACCCTCCGCAGTCCCCCGGACGCTGTCAGTACTTGGGGTGCCGCAGCTCGTCACGGAGCGTAGAGAACCTATGTCCCTGAGTGACGAGACTGGTGTATCGTCCCGACAGGGGCTGCGCCGCGCACCGTTCGGCGCCGGGGATGGACATTTCAGACTGTGAGGGGGGCGACGGGCGATGCACGGCCTATGGACGAACGATCCGACGCGGCGGAGCCGCCGTCGGCGGCCCTGTTGCACGGCCACGAGCACACTCGGTGGCCCCGGTCACGCCAGTCGGCACAGCCATCACCACCGCGGGCCCAGCAGCGGCAGGAGGCAGACGCAGCAAACGCCCCGCGACCGGCGGGACCGGGCAGCGGCGGGGACCGGGAGGACCCGGTGAGTTCGCCGCCGACCTCCACGACCCTCCTCGACGGAGCGCTGCGGGCACAGCCTCCGGCGGGGACGCCGTCGATCGAGCCGCCGTCCTGCGGCGGCCCCGGATCGACCATGGTCCACCAGCTGCTCCTGGCCCTGCTGTGCGCGGGATACGCCATCGGTTCCGCGTTCGGCTGGGGATCGGACCAACTCGCACTGATCATGGGCGACTTCGGGCTCACGGCAGCGGCGGGCGCCGCCGCCGTGTCCTGCTTCCTCTACGCGCGCACCCGCCGCGTCCGCTTTCGACCCGCCTGGCTGCTGTTCGGGCTCTCCTCGACGATGGCGGCCCTGGGCAACCTGGTGTGGGGGTGGTACGAGGTCGTCCTGCACCGTCCCGTACCCAGCCCCAGCTACGCCGACCTGTTCTTCCTGTGCTTCGCGCCGCCCGCGATCGTGGGCCTGCTGGTACTCGCCGCCCGCCCCATGACCAAGGCGGGCTGGGTCTGTCTGGCGCTGGACGCCTGGCTGATCGCCGGTTCGCTGCTCACGCTGGCCTGGAGCCTCGCCCTCGCCCAGGCGGCGCAGCTCGACGGACCGAGCGTGGCGCACGCGGCGCTCTCGCTGGCGTACCCGCTGCTCGACATCGCCCTGATCAGCATGGTGCTGGTGCTGCACTTCCGGCGTTCGCCGGTCAACCGCACAGCGGTCAACACCGCTGTCGGCGCCCTCGCGCTGACCGTGATGTGCGACGCCCTGTTCACCTCACCGCTGCTGCACCACACCTACCGCTCGGGCCAGCTCCTCGACGCGGGCTGGTTCGCCGGCTCGCTGCTCCTCGCCTACGCCCCCTGGGCCGCCGGCCGCCAGCAGGACGCGGGGGAGGAGGGACACACGCGCGTGGTGCACGAGCACGTGCCCGGACACCGCACGACCAGCCATCCGCACCTGCAGCCGAGCGCACCGGGAGGCGAGCACATCCGGTACCAGGCCACCCGGCCCCTCACCGGCTCCCTCGCCGCCCTCACGCCCTATCTCGCCGCCGCCGTCTGCACCCTGGGGATCCTCTACAACGTCCTCAACGGCCGCAGCGTCGACCGCGTGGTGCTGCTCACCGGCGGGGCGGTCGTGCTCGCCCTCGTGGTGCGCCAGGGGATCATGCTGCTCGACAACATGACCCTCACCCAGGAACTGGCGCAGAAGGAGAACCACTTCCGCTCCCTGGTGCAGGGCTCCAGCGACGTCATCATGATCGCCGCCCCCAGCGGTGTCCTGCGGTACGTCTCCCCGGCCGCCGCCGGCGTCTACGGACGGCCGGCGGAGGAGCTGGTGGGCACGGAACTGGCCCATCTCATCCACCCGGAGGACCTGGGCTGCGTGGTGCACGAGGTGCGCCGTTTCCTCGCCGCCAGCCCCCAGGAGGAACCCACCACCCGGATCGAGTGCCGCTTCAGCTCCGGCGACGGCGGCTGGCTCAACGTCGAGTCGACCGTCAACCGCCACCACGGCGGCCTGATCTTCAACAGCCGGGACGTGACCGAACGGGTGCGCCTGCAGGCGCAGCTCCAGCACAACGCCGAGCACGACCCGCTGACCGACCTGCCCAACCGGGCCCTGTTCACCCGGCGCGTCCAGCAGGCGCTCTCCGGCCGCCGCAGCTCCGACCGGGGCACCGCCCTGCGCAACACGGCCGTCCTCTTCATCGACCTCGACGGCTTCAAGGCCGTCAACGACACGATCGGCCACCAGGCCGGGGACGAACTGCTCGTCCAGGCCGCCCGCAGACTCCAGGACGCGGTCCGGCAGGGGGACACGGCCTCCCGGCTGGGCGGCGACGAGTTCGCGGCCCTGATCGTGGGCGACACCACCCGCGACCGCAGCGCACGGGAGCGGCACATCCTGGAGCTCGCCGACCGCCTCAGGGTCACGCTCTCGCAGCCGTACCAGATCGACGGCAACGAGGTGCGGGTCGCCGCGTCCATCGGCGTCGCCTTCGCCGAGCCGGGGCTCGGGGCCGGGGAGCTGCTGCGCAACGCCGACCTCGCCATGTACCGCGCCAAGGCGGGCGGCAAGGGCCGGGTCGAGCTGTACAAGCCGCAGATGCAGCAGGACGTCGTACGGAAGGCGGAACTGGCCACACGGTTGCGGGCCGCGCTGCACGACGGGGAGTTCGCGCTGCTGCACCAGCCCGTGGTGCGGCTGGAGGACGGCCGCATTTCGTCGGTCGTCGCGCACGCGCGGTGGCGCTCCTCCCAGGGTGTGCTCTTCACGCCGGCGGAGTTCCTGCGGGTGGCGGAGAACAGCGACAAGGCCGCCGAGCTGGGCCGCTGGACGCTCGAGGAGGCCGTCGCCCAGGCCGCCGACCGGGCCGCGAGCGGGCTGAACCTGCCGGTGGTGGTCCGGGTGGGCGCCCGCCGCCTGCTGGACCGGTCGATGCCGCTGGGCTCCGTGGAGGCCCTGCTGACCCGGCACGGGCTGCCGTCCGGATCCCTGGTGGTCGAGCTGTCCGACATAGAGCCGAACGTGTCGCTGGACGAACTGGAGCGGCGGCTGGGCGCCCTGCGCCGGCTCGGTGTCCGGATCGCCCTTGACGGCTTCGGCGGCGGCTGCGTGGCCATAACGGCACTGCGCCGGCTCCCGGTCGACGTACTGAAACTGGACCGCGGTCTGGTGGAGGGCGTCGTGGAGTCCGCACGGCTGCACAAGATCACCAGTGGGCTGCTGCGGATCGCGAGCGACCTCGGGCTGCAGTCCGTGGCCGAGGGCGTGGATCTGCCCGAGCAGGTCGTCGCCCTGCGCGCGATGGGCTGCACGCACGGCCAGGGCACGGCCTTCTCCGGGCCGCTCGACGAGTACCGGCTGCGCAGGGCACTCGGCCGCGGCCAGTATCCGGTGCCGCGCGAGCCCGTCGAGCCCGTGTTCGCGGGTGGCGGCGCCGGGGTGTACACCAGTGGTGTCCCCGCGGTCCTGGGAGGGGGAACCCTTGGTGGCGGAACAGCCCTTCGCTCACATAATGAGACCCCCGTCCCACCCACTTGACAGTGGGTGCGTGCCGGGGGGAGGGTCAGTGCCATGCGCACCCGAATTCTCGTACTTGGACAGCGCGTCGGCTGAGCTGGGACCCACCGGAGGACGATCCGGCAACCCCAGCGACCTCACCGGCGCGCTCCCCTCGCTTGCCTTTTGGCACGAGGGGTTTTTTGTTGCACAGGCGCCCGGCGTACAGCAGTCGCACACCGCACGAACTTCGCAAAACACCCAGGCAAACCCCCCAGCAAAACCCTCAGCATCGAGAAGAGAATGCCGATGACCGAGCAGGCCACCGGGGCCCATCACCCGCAGCCGCGGCCCCGATCCGGAGGGCAGCACTCCGTGCCCGTCGAGCACGTCACGGGTGCGCAGTCCCTCATCCGCTCCCTCGAGGAGGTCGGCGCCGACACGGTATTCGGCATTCCCGGCGGTGCGATCCTTCCCGCGTACGACCCGATGATGGACTCCCGGCGCGTCCGTCACGTCCTGGTGCGCCACGAGCAGGGCGCGGGCCACGCGGCCGAGGGCTACGCCCTGGCCACCGGCAAGGTCGGTGTCTGCATGGCGACGTCCGGCCCCGGTGCGACCAACCTCGTCACGCCGATCGCCAACGCCCACATGGACTCCGTTCCGCTGGTCGCGATCACCGGCCAGGTCGCCTCCGCGTCGATCGGCACGGACGCCTTCCAGGAGGCGGACATCGTCGGCATCACCATGCCGATCACCAAGCACAACTTCCTGGTCACCAAGGCCGAGGACATCCCCCGGGTGATCGCGCAGGCGTTCCACATCGCCTCCACCGGCCGCCCCGGCCCGGTCCTGGTCGACATCGCCAAGGACGCGCTCCAGGCGAGGACCACCTTCTCCTGGCCGCCCACCATGGACCTGCCCGGCTACCGCCCGGTGACCAAGCCGCACGCCAAGCAGATCCGCGAGGCCGCCAAGCTGATCACCTCCGCCAAGCGGCCGATCCTCTACGTCGGCGGCGGTGTGATCAAGTCCGGCGCCACCGCCGAGCTGAAGGTCCTCGCCGAGCTGACCGGCGCTCCCGTCACCACCACCCTGATGGCGCTGGGAGCGTTCCCCGACACCCACCCGCAGCACCTGGGGATGCCCGGTATGCACGGCTCGGTGGCCGCCGTCACCGGTCTGCAGAAGGCCGACCTGATCGTCGCCCTCGGCGCCCGCTTCGACGACCGCGTCACCGGCAAGCTCGACAGCTTCGCCCCGTACGCCAAGATCGTCCACGCGGACATCGACCCGGCGGAGATCGGCAAGAACCGCGCCGCCGACGTCCCGATCGTCGGGGACGCGCGCGAGGTCATCGCCGACCTGATCCAGGCCGTGCAGAAGGAGCACAGCGAGGGCAACCAGGGCGACTACAGCGCCTGGTGGAAGGACCTCGACCGCTGGCGCGAGACCTACCCGCTCGGCTACGACCAGCCCGAGGACGGCTCGCTCTCCCCGCAGCAGGTCATCGAGCGCATCGGCCGGCTCGCCCCCGAGGGCACGATCTTCGCGGCAGGCGTCGGCCAGCACCAGATGTGGGCCGCCCACTTCATCCAGTACGACAAGCCCGCCACCTGGCTGAACTCCGGCGGCGCCGGGACGATGGGCTACGCGGTCCCGGCCGCCATGGGCGCCAAGGCCGGAGCCCCGTCGCAGACGGTCTGGGCGATCGACGGCGACGGCTGCTTCCAGATGACCAACCAGGAGCTCACCACCTGCGCCCTGAACAACATCCCGATCAAGGTCGCCATCATCAACAACGGCGCCCTCGGGATGGTCCGCCAGTGGCAGACCCTCTTCTACAACCAGCGCTACTCCAACACCGTGCTGCACTCGGGCCCCAACGACGTCAACCCGGACGCCAGGGGCACCCGCGTCCCCGACTTCGTGAAGCTGTCGGAGGCCATGGGCTGCTACGCCATCCGCTGCGAGGACCCGGCCGACCTCGACAAGGTCATCGAAGAGGCGAACTCCATCAACGACCGCCCCGTCGTCATCGACTTCATCGTCCACGAGGACGCCATGGTGTGGCCGATGGTCGCCGCCGGCACCTCCAACGACGAGATCATGGCCGCCCGGGACGTCCGCCCCGACTTCGGCGACAACGAAGACGACTGAGCGAGAGAGACCCAAGAGACATGTCCAAGCACACGCTCTCCGTTCTGGTGGAGAACACTCCGGGCATCCTGGCCCGGATCGCCGCCCTCTTCTCCCGCCGCGGCTTCAACATCGACTCGCTCGCCGTCGGTGTCACCGAGCACCCCGACATCTCCCGCATCACCATCGTGGTGAACGTCGAGGACCTGCCGCTGGAGCAGGTGACCAAGCAGCTCAACAAGCTCGTCAACGTGCTGAAGATCGTCGAGCTGGAGCCGTCCCAGGCGGTTCAGCGTGAACTCGTTCTGGTGAAGGTGCGCGCCGACAACGAGACGCGCTCCCAGATCGTCGAGATCGTCCAGCTGTTCCGCGCCAAGACCGTGGACGTCTCCCCGGAGGCCGTGACCATCGAGGCCACCGGCAGCAGCGACAAGCTGTCCGCCATGCTCAAGATGCTGGAACCGTACGGCATCAAGGAGCTGGTCCAGTCCGGCACGATCGCCATCGGCCGCGGCGCCCGTTCGATCACGGACCGGTCGCTGCGCGCACTCGACCGATCGGCGTAAGGACGCGTTCGGGCGGCCGGGTGACATCGGCCGCCCGGATCCCGCCCGTATAGCGAGACCCCGAAACTTCCCTTCCCCCCGCCGTCATACGGTGGGACGCAACACCTGCACTCCAAGGAGAGAACCCAAAGTGGCCGAGCTGTTCTACGACGCTGACGCCGACCTGTCCATCATCCAGGGCCGCAAGGTCGCGGTCATCGGCTACGGCAGCCAGGGCCACGCGCACGCCCTGTCGCTGCGTGACTCGGGTGTCGACGTGCGGGTCGGTCTGCACGAGGGCTCCAAGTCCAAGGCGAAGGCCGAGGAGCAGGGCCTGCGCGTGGTGACGCCGTCGGAGGCCGCCGCCGAGGCCGACGTCATCATGATCCTGGTGCCGGACCCGATCCAGTCCCAGGTCTACGAGGAGTCCATCGCCCCGAACCTGAAGGACGGCGACGCGCTGTTCTTCGGCCACGGCTTCAACATCCGCTTCGGCTTCATCAAGCCCCCGGCCGGTGTCGACGTCGCCATGGTCGCCCCGAAGGGCCCGGGCCACCTGGTGCGCCGTCAGTACGAGGAGGGCCGCGGCGTTCCCTGCATCGCCGCCGTCGAGCAGGACGCCTCCGGCAACGCCTTCGCGCTCGCCCTGTCGTACGCCAAGGGCATCGGCGGCACCCGGGCCGGTGTCATCAAGACGACCTTCACCGAGGAGACCGAGACCGACCTGTTCGGTGAGCAGGCCGTCCTCTGCGGTGGTACGGCCGCGCTGGTCAAGGCGGGCTTCGAGACCCTGACCGAGGCCGGTTACCAGCCGGAGATCGCGTACTTCGAGTGCCTGCACGAGCTGAAGCTGATCGTGGACCTCATGTACGAGGGCGGCCTGGAGAAGATGCGCTGGTCGGTCTCCGAGACCGCCGAGTGGGGCGACTACGTCACCGGTCCGCGGATCATCACCGACGCCACCAAGGCCGAGATGAAGAAGGTCCTCGCCGAGATCCAGGACGGCACCTTCGCCCAGCAGTGGATGGACGAGTACCACGGCGGTCTGAAGAAGTACAACGAGTACAAGACCGCGGACTCCGAGCACCTGCTGGAGACCACCGGCAAGCAGCTGCGCAAGCTGATGTCGTGGGTGAACGACGAGGAGGCGTAAGCCTCACGCCGGGGGCGTGTGAACGACATGCCCCAGGGGCCGGAGCGTGCTGCTCCGGCCCCTTTGGCCAACCCCGGGTAACGTCGTGTGAAACGGTGTTGTCCATCCCGTCCCGCCACGGACGGGTGATCCTTCCGCAGAGGCGCATGACGACCTTTGCCGCAGCACTACACTGCTGCACTACATACGCGTCAGGCCCACAGCGTCGTGCGTCTTCCACGCGGCTAGCCCCTCCTCCGCCTGCGGCCGTCGGGACGGCCGTCCGCATGCTTTGGACTTGTGAGGACTCACGTGAGCTCGAAACCTGTCGTACTCATCGCTGAAGAGCTGTCGCCCGCGACCGTGGACGCGCTTGGCCCGGACTTCGAGATCCGGCACTGCAACGGAGCGGACCGAGCCGAACTGCTCCCGGCCATCGCCGACGTCGACGCGATCCTGATCCGCTCGGCCACCAAGGTGGACGCCGAGGCGATCGCCGCCGCGAGCAAGCTGAAGGTCGTCGCGCGAGCCGGCGTCGGCCTGGACAACGTCGACGTCTCCGCCGCCACCAAGGCCGGCGTGATGGTCGTCAACGCCCCCACCTCCAACATCGTGACCGCCGCCGAGCTGGCCTGCGGTCTCATCCTCGCCAGCGCCCGCAACATCCCGCAGGCCAACGCCGCGCTGAAGAACGGCGAGTGGAAGCGGAGCAAGTACACGGGCGTGGAGCTCGCCGAGAAGACCCTCGGTGTCGTCGGCCTCGGCCGCATCGGCGCGCTCGTCGCCCAGCGCATGTCCGCCTTCGGCATGAAGGTCGTCGCCTACGACCCCTATGTCCAGCCCGCGCGCGCCGCGCAGATGGGCGTGAAGGTGCTCTCGCTGGACGAGCTGCTCGAGGTCTCCGACTTCATCACCGTCCACCTGCCCAAGACGCCGGAGACCGTCGGTCTCATCGGCGACGAGGCGCTGCGCAAGGTCAAGCCGAGCGTGCGCATCGTCAACGCGGCCCGTGGCGGCATCGTCGACGAGGAGGCGCTGTACTCCGCCCTCAAGGAGGGCCGGGTCGCCGGCGCCGGTCTCGACGTGTACGCCAAGGAGCCGTGCACCGACTCGCCGCTGTTCGAGTTCGACCAGGTGGTCGCCACCCCGCACCTCGGTGCGTCGACGGACGAGGCGCAGGAGAAGGCCGGTATCGCCGTCGCCAAGTCGGTACGCCTCGCCCTCGCCGGTGAGCTGGTGCCGGACGCGGTGAACGTCCAGGGCGGTGTCATCGCCGAGGACGTCAAGCCCGGCCTGCCGCTCGCCGAGCGCCTCGGCCGTATCTTCACCGCGCTCGCCGGTGAGGTCGCGGTCCGCCTGGACGTCGAGGTCTACGGCGAGATCACCCAGCACGACGTGAAGGTGCTGGAGCTGTCCGCCCTCAAGGGTGTCTTCGAGGACGTCGTCGACGAGACCGTCTCCTACGTCAACGCCCCGCTGTTCGCGCAGGAGCGCGGCGTCGAGGTGCGGCTGACGACCAGCTCGGAGTCGGCCGACCACCGCAACGTCGTCACCGTGCGCGGCACGCTCGGCAGCGGCGAGGAGGTGTCGGTCTCCGGCACCCTGGCCGGTCCGAAGCACCTGCAGAAGATCGTCGCGGTCGGCGACTACGACGTCGACCTCGCGCTCGCCGAGCACATGGTCGTCCTGAAGTACGAGGACCGTCCGGGCGTCGTCGGCACGGTGGGCCGCATCCTCGGCGAGGCGGGCATCAACATCGCCGGCATGCAGGTCGCCCGCGCGGCGGCGGGCGGGGAGGCGCTGGCGGTGCTGACCGTCGACGACACCGTGTCCGCCGGGGTGCTGGGCGAGGTCGCGGCGGAGATCGGGGCGACGTCCGCTCGCGCGGTGAACCTGGTCTGAGGTGACCGTTCGTTTCCGGTGACCGTCCACCGCGGTCGCCGGGGTCTGGGGGCTGCCGCCCCCAGACCCCCGCTTCGGCCCTGAAGGGGCCTCGTCCTCGAACGCCGGACGGGCTGAATTCACCGACCGTGGCTCGCATGTGAACGCCGGACGGGCTGGAATGCCCGTCCGGCGTTCACATGTGCTGCGTCTTGTTCAGCAGCAGGCCCTTTCCGGCTCCGTCATCTCCGTCACCTTCCGCACGTCGACCCGCCGCAGGGTGACCGACGCCAGCACGGCCGCCGCGAGCAGGAGCACCGCCCCGGCCAGGGCAGCGCCCTGCATTCCGCTCGTGAACGCCTCCCTCGCGGCCGTTGCCAGGGCGTCTCCCGTGCGCCCCGGGAGCTGCTCGGCGACGGCCAGCGCGCCGCCCAGGGTCTCGCGGGCCGCGTCCGGGGCCGCCGCCGGCATCTCGTGGCGGTAGACCGCCGTACCGATGGAGCCGAGGAACGCCATGCTCAGCGCGCCGCCGAACTCCGTGCCGGTCTCCAGGAGGGAGGAGGCCGCGCCCGCCTTCTCCACCGGGGCGCTGCCCATGGCCAGGTCGGTCACCTGGGACATGACCGCGACGATCCCGCAGGCCAGGACACCGCACGCCGCCAGCAGCAGCCACAGGGAGTCCGTGTCGGCCAGGGCCAGCACCACATAGCCGCACGCGCTGACCGCGAAGCCGCCGGCGACGACGTGAGCGCGCGGGACGCCCCGCTGGACGAGCTGTGCGGTGACCGGGGCCGCACCGCCGATGAACACCGAGGGCAGCAGGCTCCACAGCGCGGCCTCGAGGGGGCTCTTGCCCAGGACCGACTGGAGGTACTGGGTCGTGAAGTAGGCCGAGCCCATCATGCCGAAGGCGGCGACGAGGTTGAGGACGACGGCCGGGCTGAAGCCGCGCCCCCGGAACAGCTCCGGTGAGACCAGCGGAGACGCCGTCGTGCGCTGCCGGTGGACGAAGAGGGCGGCGAAGAGCAGGCCGACCGTCACCGAGACGACGTACCGCACGTTCCAGCCCTCGGACGGGATCTCCTTGAGGCCGTAGATCACGGGCAGGACCGCCGCCATCGACAGCGGGACGCTCAGCCAGTCGAAGCGGCCGGGTGCGGGGTTCTTCGCCTCCGGCAGCAGGACCGGGCCGAGGACCAGCAGCAGCACCATCGCGGGCAGATTGACCAGGAAGACCGAGCCCCACCAGAAGTGCTCGACGAGCACGCCGCTCATCACCGAGCCGAGCGCGATACCGGCGGTCATCACGCCCGACCACAGTCCGATCGCCTTCGCCCGCTGGGCGGGGTCGGTGAACATCGTGCGGACCAGCGCCATCGTCGACGGCATCAGGGTCGCCCCGCCGATACCGAGGACGGCCCGGGCCGCGATCAGGGTCTCGGCGCTGTTCGCGTACGCCGCCAGCACCGAGGCGGTGCCGAAGGCCGCCGCGCCGATCAGCAGGAGCCTGCGGCGGCCGATGCGGTCGCCCAGCGAGCCCATCGTCATCAGCAGGCCCGCGAGGACGAAGCCGTAGATGTCGAAGATCCACAGCTGCTGGGTGCCGCTGGGCTCCAGGTCCGCGCTGATCTCCGGGATCGCGAAGTAGAGGACCGAGACGTCCATCGAGACCAGCAGCAGCGGAAGCATCAGCACGCCGAGCGCGGTCCATTCGCGACGGCCGGCGCGGGCCGGAGCATGCGTGTGTGTCGTCATGGCAGGGACTGTACGGGCGTCTTAAACGTCTGTCTAGTACGCTTGTATAAATCGCTCGTCTAGGACGGCTGTATGAAGCCGGGGTAGGGTGACATGGCATGGGACACCGTGAGGATCTGCTCGAAGGCGCCAAGCGCTGCCTGCTCGCCAAGGGCTTCGCGCGGACGACCGCGCGCGACATCGTCAAGGAGTCGGGGACCAACCTGGCGTCGATCGGTTACCACTACGGCTCGAAGGACGCGCTGCTGGCGCAGGCGTACATCGAGATGGTGGAAGGGATCTCCGACGCCTTCGTGGCCGGCGGCGAGCTACAGGGGGAGCCCGGCTCCCTGGAGCGGTTCACCGAGGTGTGGTCGAACATCATCGCCACCATGCGGGACCCCGGTTCGCTGTGGCGGCTCAGCATGGAGATCGTGGTCATGGGCGACCAGCTGCCCGAGGTGCGGGATCATCTGGCACGGGCCCAGCGGGACGGCGCGCGCGGCATCGTCACGCTCTTCCAGGGCGGGCGTGAGGAGGACGTCCCGGAGGAGACCGTGGACACGCTCGGCTACTTCTACCTGACCCTGATGATGGGACTCATGGCGCAGTGGACCTTCGATCCGAAGAGCGCGCCGGAGGCCGAGCAGTTGACGGAGGGGCTGCGGCGGGTGCTGGACGACCTCAAGCGGACCTGACGTACCTGCTGGTGGCGCGGTCCCACCCCGTTCAGTGCGAGCCGGTATCGGCCGCGACGCAGGGTGACGCACCGGAAACGCAGAGGAAGACGCCGGCGAGGTCAGGTGACCAGCCTGCCGTCCCGCATCTCGACCACCCGGTCCGCGAAGTGCCGTACCACCGCCCGGTCGTGGCAGATGAACAGGTAGCCGAGGCCGAGGTCGTCCTGGAGGTCGGCCAGGAGGTTCAGGACGCCGGCGCGGACGGACGGGTCCAGGGCCGAGACGGGCTCGTCGAGGACCAGGAGGCGCGGGTCGGAGGCGAGTGCGCGGGCGATGCCGGCGCGCTGGCACTGGCCGCCGGAGAGTTCGTGCGGGCGGCGGGCGCCGTAGGAGGGGGCCAGGCCGACTCGGTCGAGGAGTTCGGCCACGCGGGTGGGGCCGTCGGCTTCGGTCCAGCGGCCCTGGACCTTCAGGGGTTCCGCCACCGCGTCGCGGATGCGGTGGCGGGGGTTGAGGGAGCCGTACGGGTCCTGGAAGACCGGTTGCATGCGGGGGCGGAGCGGACGCAGTTCGCGTTCGGTGAGGGACGTCAACTCCACTCCCTCGAAGCGGACTTCACCCGCGTCCGGGCGGCGCAGTTGGAGGACCGCCAGTGCCGTGGTCGACTTGCCGCAGCCGGACGGGCCGTCCAGCGCGAGGGTCTCGCCCGGCTCCAGGGTGAGGGAGACGCCGTCCACGGCGGTGACGGTGCCGTAGTGGACGACCAGGTCGCGTACGTCGAGCAGGTGCGTCATGCCGGTTGTTCCTCCTCGAACAACGTGGCCGTGTCGTCCGGGATCCGGTCGGGGTGGTGGCAGGCGACCAGGCGTCCGTCGAGCTCCCGGGTCTCCGGTTCCTCGCTGCGGCAGTGGTCCGTCGCCAAGGGGCAGCGGGGGGCGAAGGCGCAGCCCGGCGGGAGCTCGCCGGGGGCCGGGGGAGTGCCGGGGAGGGTGGGCAGGCGGCGGCGCCGGGGGCCGTCCTGGGGGAGGGAGGCCAGGAGACCGGCGGTGTAGGGGGCGCGGGGCTGGCCCAACACCGTGTGCGTCGGCCCCAGTTCGCTCGTTCGGCCGGCGTACATCACCAGTACTCGGTCCGCGTGGTCGCGGACGACGTCCAGGTCGTGCGTGACCAGGAGAAGGGCCGCGCCGACCGCCTCCCGCTGCTCGGACAGCACCCGCAGCACCTGCTCGCGGCGCTCCGCGTCCAGCGCGGTGGTGGGCTCGTCGGCGACGACGAGGTCGGGTTCGTTGAGGGTGGCCATCGCGATGACCGCCCGCTGCCGCATGCCGCCGGAGTACTCGTGCGGGTGGGCCCGGGCGCGGCGGGCGGCGTCCGGGATGCCCACCCGGTCCAGTGCGGCGACGGCACGGGCGCGGGCCTCCCGGCGGGAGACGCGGTGCACCGACCGTACGGCGGCGGCGAGTTGGTCGCCGACGGGGTGCACGGGCGACAGGGCGGAGAGGGCGTCCTGGGGGACGAGCGAGATACGCCGGCCGCGGGCGGCGGCGAGGTCCGGGGAACCGTCCAGCCGGATCTCCCCGTTCACCGTGGCACCCCGCGGGGCCATGCCCAGCAGGGCCCGCGCGGTGAGCGACTTGCCGGCGCCCGACTCGCCGACCAGGGCGAGGACTTCACGCGGGCGGACGTCGAAGGACACGCCGCGGACGGCCTCGACACCGTGGAAGGCGATCCGTAGGTCACGAACGGACAGCAGGATGTCAGACGACGCCAACGGGGGTCTCCTTTCGGGCCGTTGCGGATACGGTCCCCCGTCTTCCCTGTGCGTACGCGGCTCCCGACACCGCCAGGCCCGCCAGCAGCGCCAGGGCGATCGCCGGGGCCAGGGCTGCCCAGGGGGCGCGTTCCACGTAGGCGCGGGACTCGTCGAGGAGGAGGCCCCACTCGGGGGCCGGGGGCTGGGCGCCCAGGCCGAGGAAGCCCAGGGAGGCCAGGGCGAGGGCGATGCCGGGGAGGCGGAGGAGGGCGTGACGGGCGACCGGGGCGGCCACCGAGGGCAGGACGTGCCGGGTGAGGATCCAGGACGGGGGTGCGCCGATGGCCCGTTGGGCGGTGAGGAACGCCGAGGCCCGCACCTCCTGCACCAGGGCCGCCGCGTGCGCGGACAGGGGCGGCCAGGAGATCGCGCCGACGGCCAGGGCCGCGCCGCCGGTGCCGGGACCCGCCGCCGCGGCGACCAGGATGCCGACGATCACCGGGGGCAGCGCGTTGGCGATGTCCGCCGCACCGGCCGCCACGCCGGGGAGGAAGCCCAGGGCCAGCGACAGGATCAGGCTGAACAGGCAGACGGCCGCCGCCGTGCCGACCGTCGCCGCCGCGCCGTGTCCGAGGCGGGCCAGGACGTCACGGCCGAGGCCGTCCGTGCCGAGCGGGTGCGCCCAGGACGGCGAGGCCAGCCGCGCCGCCGTGTTCACCGCGTACGGATCGCGCAGCAGGCCCCAGCCGATCGTGGTGAGGAGGACGGCCGCCAGGGTCAGCGGGATCGCGGGGTGGGTGCGGACCGGGCGGGGCGGCGGCAGGGCCAGTGAGGCGTCCCGCAGGGCCGGGCCCAGCAGGCGGCGCCGGACCAGGGCCGCCAGCGCGCCGGCGACCAGGCCGAGCAGCAGCAACGCCAGCACCGAGCCCTGGAGCAGCGGCAGGTCCTGCGACTTGGCCGCCCCCAGCGCCGTACGCCCGATGCCGGGCACCGCGAACACCGTCTCCACCGCGACCGCGCCACCGGTCAGGCCCACGGCGGCCATGCCGAACTGCGGAACCAGCGGGGGCAGTACGCGGCGCAGGGCCGCCGCCGAGATCCGCGCCCGGCTCACCCCCGCGCCCCGCCACAGCTCCACCCACCGCTCCTCCAGCACGGCCGGCAGCGCGTCCGCGACCAGCCGGCCGAGCAGCCCGCCCGCCGGGACGCCCAGGGCGACCGCGGGCAGCACCATCGACGCGGGCCCCTGCCAGCCGGACGTCGGCAGCCACCCCAGCCACACCCCGCACACCAGCAGACCCACCGTCGCCAGCAGGAACTCCGGGACGGCGGCGAGCATCGCGGCGCCCGCCCCGGCCGACGCCCGCCCCCGCACCAGCACGGGCGCGACCAGCACGACGGCGAGCAGTACCGCCACGCCGAGCGCCGCGCCCATCAGGGCCAGCGACACCTGGAGCCCGGCCGTCACCGACGGCAGGACGTCCGTGCCCGACACCCAGGAGGTGCCGAGGTCGCCGCGGACCAGGCCGGCGGCCCAACTCCCCAGCAGGGACAGGGGACCGGCGTCCAGACCGAGGTCGCGGCGTACGGCGTCCAGGGCCTCCTGCGTGGGCTCCTGTTCGGCGGAGCGGGCGCGCAGGACGGTCAGAGCGGGGTCGCGGCCGGAGAGCCAGGGCAGCAGGCCCACGGTGGCGACGACCGCGAGGAGGGAGACGGCCCGGGTGAACCCGGCGGCGGTGAACCTCACTTGACGTACGTGGCGGCCGTGACCAGCTCCCGCTCGCGCGGGTCGTGCGCGGCGCCGACGACCCCGGCGGCGTCGCCCTGGATCACCCGCTCGTGCAGCATCGGCACGGCCGCGTCGGTCGCGAGGACGGCGGCCTCGGCGGCGATGACGGCCTGACGGCGGGCGTCACCGGTGGGCGTCTCGCCGGCCTTCTTCAGCGCCGCGTCCACGGAAGGGTCGCTGAGCTGGGCGATGTTGAAGGACCCGTCGGAGGCGAAGTCGCTGTAGAAGTAGGCGGCCGGGTCGCCGGAGTCCAGGACGGTGGCCCGGGAGAGGATGAAGGCGTCGAACGCGCCCGCCAGCGCGTCGGACTCGATGTTGGCGTACTCACGCACGTCCAGCTTCACCTTGAACCCGGCCTTCTGCAGCTGCTGTTGCAGCGCGGCGGCGACCTCCGGCAGTTCGGCGCGGTCGGTGAAGGTGCCGATGGTGACGGTCCGTCCGGCCGGGTCGCCCGCCTTGGCGCGGGTCACCGGCTCGCGCAGCTCGTCCGCCCAGGGCAGCGCCGGCCCGAGCAGTCCCTCGGCGACGTCGGCGCGGCCCTCGTACACGCCCCGCACGATCGACTCGGCGTCGATCGCCTCACGGGCGGCGGCGCGCAGTGAGGCGTCCTTGAAGACGCCCTTCTCGGTGTTGAGGTACAGGGTGTTGGTGCGCGGCATGGGCACCTCGGTGACGAGGTCCTTCTCCAGCAGCGCGGCCTGCGACACCGGTACCGCCTCGACGATGTCGGCCTCGCCGCTGCGCAGGGCGGCCGCACGGGCGGTGCCGTCCGGTACGAACCGCACGTCGATGCCGGGGGCCTTGGCCTTGCCGCCCCAGTAGGCGTCGTAGCGGTCGAGGGTGGCGGAGGAGGTGCCGTTGACCTTGGTCAGCTCGAAGGGGCCGGTGCCCGCGCCGAGGGGGTTCACCGTCTTCCCGGTGTACGCCTTGGCCGCGAGGATCGACAGCTGGGGCGAGCTGAGGCGCTGCGGGACCAGGGGGTCCTCGGTGGCCGTCGTGACGGTGACCGTGTCGGCGTCGGCGGCCTTCGCGGTCAGCTCGACGCCGTCCAGGATGCGCGGCTTGGGGGCGGCGGTGGCGGCCTTGGTGAGGGAGCGGACGACGGCCTCGGCGTCGAGCTTCGTGCCGTCGTGGAAGGTGACGCCGTCGCGTATCTCGAAGCTCCAGGTCCGGCCGCTCTGCTGCCAGGAGGTGGCGAGCGCGGGCTGGGCGTCACCGGTCGCGTCCAGCTTCACCAGCGTCTCGGCGGTCGACCAGCGCGAGAGCTTGAACGCGTCGTCGGACAGCGGCGACAGGCCCGAGCGCGGCGGCTGCATCATCGCGACGCGCACGCGCTTGCCGTCCGCGCCGGAGGACGCGGATCCGTCGCCGGTGAAGCAGCCGGTGAGCAGCGCGGAGGCGGCCGAGAGGGCGGTGAGGGGGAGCAGGCGACGGGCGGGCAGGCGCACGGGGCCCTCCGGGTCAAGAGGTGATCAAGGGTGAGTGCGCTGACAGTAGCATGATGATAATCGTTTTCAAGAATTCGGCGGGAGGAGCAGAGGGCCGCTACAGCCGGTGCGCCTTCAGCGCCATGTGCAGCAGCAGCCGGTCCTCCCCGTCGTCCAGGTCCAGGCCCGTCAACTGCTCGACGCGCGACAGCCGGTAGTACAGCGTCTGCCGGTGGATGCCCAGCTCCGCCGCCGTACGGCCCGCCTGGCCCGCGCAGTCGAGGTAGACCTCGGCGGTGCGGGCGAGTTCCCGGTGGGCGGGGGAGAGGAGATCCCGTACGGCCGGGTCCTGCGCGCTCTCCGGCGGCAGTGCGGTGAGCAGCCGGAACGGGCCGATCGAGGCCCAGTGGGCGACCGGCCCCAGCCGGGGCTCCGCCAGCGCCGCCCGTGCCGAGGCGGCCGCCTCCTGCCAGGCCGTGCCCAGCTCCGCCAGGCCGAGCCGCCCGCCGGCGACTCCCGCGGCGGCTCCGCCCGCCCGCTCCAGCAACCGCCCCGCCGCCGAGGTCGCCGGCGTCGGCAGGTCCGTCGCCCGCAGCCGCACCAGCAGGGCCAGCGACTGGGACGTCGTGCCCCACGGCACCGTGCACAGGGCCTCCGCCCCCGGCAGCGTACGCAGCGAGGGTGCGTCGTCCGGGTCGGCGGACGGCCAGGGGGTCACGCACACCACGGTGTGGGGGCCGTCGGCACGGGCGCCGAGCGCGGTGCGCAGCTCGGCCACCGCCATGTCCCGCTGCCAGCCGCGCTCGGCGGTCAGGACCGCCCGCAGCTCCCGGGTGAGATCGGCGCCGTGCTGGGCCTCGTCCGCGAGCAGGGCACCGATCCGGACGGTCACCTGCATCGCGGACGCCAGTTGGGCGTCCGAGGGACCCGGATCGTCGTCCAGCAGCCAGACGTAGCCGAGGACGACGCCCCGGTGGCGTACGGGGAGACAGACGCGGCCCCGGTGGACGCCGGCCTCCGGGGTCGGCGGGATGCGGACCGGCCCGGTCGCGCGGGTGATGCCGAAGCCCTCGAACCAGGTGCGGACGGCCGCCGTCGAACGCCGGGTCAGGATCGAGCGGGTGCGCACGGGGTCCAGGGCGGAGGCGTCGAGCTCGCCCTCGCTGTCGTACGCGCCGAAGGCGATCAGCTCGAAGTCCCGGTTCTCCAGGGTCGCGGGCGCGCCGAGCAGCTCCGAGATCTCGTCGACGAGCTCCTGGTAGTCACCCGCGTAGTTGAAAGGCGCAGTATCCGACGTCACCGGGGCATTCTCCCCCATCCCGGCAACCCCTTCATACATCTGTCTGAGATCTGCGGCACGGATGCGTGACAGCTGTCGATGGCCGACGATCGGAGGGATCCTTAGGTTTCACGGTGGTTCTCCGTGCCGTTCCCGGATCGTCGGGTATCGGCCTCGTATGGGTTGGTATGTGGAGGTGCCCCGTGCTGGGTCCCGTGATTCTCGCCGCGTCGCGCAGCGACCGGATGCGACGCCTGATCTCGGCGGCCCCGGTGACCAAGCAGGTCGTCGACCGCTTCATCCCGGGCGAGACGGTCGACGACATCGTGCCGATCATCAGGGACCTCACGGACAAGGGCCTGGAGCTGACGATGGACGTCGTCGGCGAGGACATCACCACCCGCGAGCAGGCCACCGCCGCCCGGGACGCCTATCTGCAGCTCATCGACCGGCTCAAGGAGCTGGAGCTCGGTCCCAAGGTCGAGATGTCCGTCAAGCTGTCGATGTTCGGACAGGCCCTCCCGTCGCCCACCACCGCCCTCGACCGAGGGCCCTCCGGGCCCGCCCCCGCATTCCAGGGCGGCCACGACCTGGCCCTCGCCAACGTCCGCCCGGTCGTCGAGGCCGCCGCCGCCATCGGCACCACCGTCACCCTGGACGCCGAGGACCACACCACCCTCGACTCGATGTTCGCCATCCACGAGGAGCTGCGGAAGGACTTCCCGCAGACCGGCTGCGTCATCCAGGCCTACCTCTTCCGCACCGAGGCCGACGCCCGCCGCCTCGCCGCGAGCGGCAGTCGCGTACGGCTGGTGAAGGGCGCGTACAAGGAGCCCGCCGAGGTCGCCTACCAGCAGAAGCACGAGATCGACAAGGCGTACGTCCGCATCCTGCGGACACTCATGGAGGGCGAGGGGTACCCGATGATCGGGTCGCACGACCCGCGCCTCATCTCCATCGCCCAGGAGCTGGCCCGCAAGGCCGGCCGCAAGCTCGACGAGTACGAGTTCCAGATGCTGTACGGCATCCGCGGCGACGAGCACCTGCGGCTCGCCGCCGAGGGCCACCGCATGCGCGTGTACACCGCCTACGGCACCGACTGGTACGGCTACTTCATGCGGAGGCTCGCTGAGAAGCCGGCGAACCTGCGCTTCTTCCTCCGCAGCATGATCACCAAGGGCTGAGCCCGCACCCCCGCTCGCAACCCGCTCAGTAAGGAGTTACGGAACCCATGGACGCTGTGACCCAGGTCCCCACCCCCGTCAACGAGCCGGTGCACGGCTACGCCCCCGGCTCGCCCGAACGCGCCCGGCTGGAGGCCAAGCTCAAGGAGCTGGCCGACAACCCGATCGACCTGCCCTGCACCATCGGCGGTGAGAAGCGGATGGGTGGCGGCGAGCGGTTCGACGTCGTGCAGCCGCACAACCACAAGGCCCGCCTCGGCACCTACGGCAACGCCACCCAGCAGGACGCGCAGGACGCCATCGACGCGGCCCTCGCCGCCGCGCCCGCCTGGCGCGCGATGTCCTTCGACGACCGCGCGGCGATCATCCTGCGTGCCGCGGAGCTGCTGGCCGGCCCGTGGCGCGAGACGCTGGCCGCCTCCACCATGCTCGGCCAGTCGAAGACCGCCCAGCAGGCCGAGATCGACACCCCCTGCGAGCTGGTCGACTTCTGGCGCTTCAACGTCCACTACGCCCGCCAGATCCTGGCCGAGCAGCCCCCGGCCAACTCCCCGGGCGTGTGGAACCGTCTCGACCACCGCCCGCTGGAGGGCTTCGTCTACGCGATCACGCCGTTCAACTTCACGGCGATCGCGGGCAACCTGCCGACGGCCCCGGCCCTGATGGGCAACGTCGTCGTGTGGAAGCCGTCCCCGACGCAGACCCACGCCGCCGTGCTGCTCATGCAGCTGCTGGAGGAGGCCGGTCTGCCCAAGGGCGTCATCAACCTCGTCACCGGTGACGGCATCGAGGTCTCCAAGGTCGCCCTGGAGCACCGCGACCTCGCCGGCATCCACTTCACCGGCTCGACCCGGACCTTCCAGTACCTGTGGAAGACGGTCGGCGCCAACATCGAGAAGTACCGCTCCTACCCGCGCCTGGTCGGTGAGACCGGCGGCAAGGACTTCGTCGTCGCCCACCCGAGCGCCGACCGCGCCGTACTGAAGACCGCGCTGACCCGCGGTGCCTTCGAGTACCAGGGCCAGAAGTGCTCGGCGACCTCCCGCGCGTACGTTCCGGCGTCCATCTGGAACTCCGGCTTCAAGGAGGAGTTCGCGGCCGAGGTCGACTACATCACCATGGGTGACGTCACCGACCTGTCCAACTTCATCGGCGCCGTCATCGACGAGCGCGCCTTCGCCAAGAACAAGGCCGCGATCGACCGCGCGAAGTCGGACCCGGCCTGCACGATCGTCGCCGGCGGCTCCTACGACGACTCGGTCGGCTGGTTCGTCCGCCCGACCGTCATCGAGTGCACCGACCCGGAGAACGAGGTCTTCACCACCGAGTACTTCGGCCCGGTCCTCGCCGTGCACGTCTACGAGGACGAGAAGTACGACGAGATGCTGACGCAGATGGAGTCGGTGTCCGACTACGCGCTGACCGGCTCGGTCATCGCGGGCGACCGCGCCGCCGCGGCCTACACGATGGACAAGCTGCGCTACGCGGCCGGCAACTTCTACATCAACGACAAGTCGACCGGTGCCGTCGTCGGCCAGCAGCCCTTCGGCGGCGGCCGCGCCTCCGGCACCAACGACAAGGCCGGCGCCCCGCAGAACCTGACGCGCTGGACCCTGACCCGCTCCATCAAGGAGACCCTGGTCCCGCCGACCGACTACACCTACCCGCACATGGGCTGACATCCCCCGCGACGGACGGGCCGGGCCGGAGTTCTTCTCCGGCCCGGCCCGTCCGCGTGTCCGCGCGGGCAGACTGGCCCCATGACGTGGACCGAGGAGAAGGTGACGGCCGACGACGGCGTGTGCCTGTGGGCGGCGCGGTCGGGCGTGGGGGAGCCACTGGTGCTGTGCCACGGCGGGCCCGGACTGTGGGACATGTTCGAGGACGTGGCCGGGCCGCTGGCCGACCGGTCCACGGTGGTCCGCTGGGACCAGCGCGGCTGCGGGCGTTCGCAGCGGTGCGACGGGCCGTGGACGCGCGAGCGGTTCGTGGCCGACCTGGACGCCGTACGCGGCCACTTCGGATTCGACCGGACGGCCCTGCTCGGGCACTCCTGGGGCGCCCAACTGGCGTTGGCCTACGCGCTCGCGCACCCGGAGCGGGTGAGCACGCTGATCTACGTCAGCGGTACGGGCATCGGACCGGACGCCGACTGGCACCCGGCGTACCGGGAGAACTTCCTCGCCCGGCTCGGCGAGCGGCCCGAACGACTCCAGCGCTGGCGGTACTTGATGGACCGTCAGCTGATGACGGACGAGGAGGCACGGGAGGGGGCCGTGCTCCAGTGGTCGGTCGAGTTCGAGGACCGTGACCGGGCCCTGGAGCAAGCCGGGCACATGGCCGACCCCTGGTTCGGGATCAACACCGCGTGCAACAAGACCCTCAACGAGGAGCGGAAGCGGACCTGGGGCACACCCGAGCTGTACGCCGCCTGCCGGGGCCTCGACCTGCCCGTCCTCATCGTGGACGGCGAACACGACATCCGCCCGCGCTCGGCCGTGGACTCGCTGGAGCGGGCCCTGCCGAACGTGCGCCGGGTGATCCTGCCGGGTGCCGGACACATGCCGTGGGCGGAGGACCGGCAGGGCTTCCTGGAGGCGGTGGCGTCGGCGGTGCGGTGAACGCTACCCGGCGAACTCGGTCCGCTCCCACCACTCGTACACGGGCAGTGTGCCCTCCGGTGTGTCCGCCTGCCGCGGAGTCGCCCTGAAGTGTTCGTATCCGCCGAGGAACTCGATCTTCACATCGGTTCCCGGGGGCGGGACCGGGACGATCCGCTCGGGCAGATCCTTCGGACCACCCTCGAGAAGTGCTTTGGCCGTGTCGCTCATGACCTCACCGTTCCCGTTGCCGCAACCCGATGTCGCGTCCCGCGCCCAGGATCAGCCGTGTGGGCGATCCGCCGCCCGCACCAGGATCTTCCCGGTGTTCCCGCCCCGCAGCATCAGCAGGAACGCCTCCACGATCCGCTCGAAGCCGACCACCACCGTCTCGTCCAGCGCGAGCGCCCCGCTGAGCAGACGCGGTACGGCGAACTCGTACAACTCCTCCTGTACGTCCCGGTGGTTGCTCACCAGGAAGCCCTCGATGCGCAGGCTCTTCTCCACCACGTCGGCGTGGTTGAAGAGCACCGGTGGCGCCTCGGGGGTGTTGTACTGGCCGACCGTGCCGATCCGGACGACGCGCCCGCGTTCGCGCAGCGCGCCGACCGCCGCGCCGAGGTGCTCGCCGCCGACGTTGTCGACGAAGACGTCGATGCCGGTCGGGGCGGCCTCGGCCAGGAGGTCGGCGACGGGACCTGAGTGGTAGTCGAAGGCCTCGTCGTAGCCGACCCGTTCGGTCAGGTACCGGACCTTCTCCGGTGTGCCCGCGCTGCCGATCAGCCGGCCCGCGCCGAGAAGGCGGGCGAAGCGGCCGGTGGCGGTGCCGACCCCGCCGGCCGCCGCGGAGACGAACAGGTCGTCTCCCTCGCGGAGTCGGGCGATGCGGGTCAGGCCGACATAGGCCGTCAGGCCTGTGCCGCCGAGGACGCTCAGGTACGCGGAGAGCGGTACGCCGTCGTGGTGCGGCAGGCGTCTGACCTCCTCGGGTCGGACCACCGCGTGGGTGCGCCAGCCCTGGCGGTGGAAGACGATCTCCCCCTCGGGGAGCGCGACCGGGTCGCGGGTGGCGACGATCCGGCCGAGGGTGCGGCCCTCCAGTGGGGCGTTCAACTCGAAGTGCTCGTCCATCATTTCGCGGTGGTACGGGTCGACCGACCAGTAGAGGTTCTCGACCAGGGCCGTGCCCGGCGCGGGCTCCGGGACGGGGGATTCGGCGAAGCGGAAGTGGTCGGGGGTGGGAAAGCCGGTCGGGCGGGCGGTCTGCTGCACGGTGAGCGCGGTGTCGGTCATGGGAGGGGACCGTAGGGAGGAATGCGCCGGGGCGGGGAGAGGGTTGGTCTCATGGAACGGGGCGATCCATGAGACGCCCTCATGGTCGCAGGTGGGAGACACGTGTGAACTCGGTTGATCTTGCGCCGCAGGAGTTGCGGACCCTGGTGGCGGTGGCCGACGAGGGAGGCTTCTCGGCGGCCGCCGTCCGGCTCGGTGCCACCCAGTCCGCCGTCTCCCACGCGGTGCGGGGCATCGAAGGCAAGCTGGGCGTGGTGCTGTTCGAGCGCGGGCGGTTCGGGGCCCGGCCCACGCCGGCCGGCGCACGGGCCGTGGCGCACGCGCGCCGGGTCCTGCGGATGCTGGAGGTGCTGGTCGCCGAGACGCGGGGCACCGGGACACGCCGGCTCGCCGGGCCCCTGCGCGTCGCCGCCTTCCGCAGCGCCGCCCTGTACCTGCTGCCGCCCGTCCTGGAGCGCCTGGCCGCGCGCCACCCGGGGATCGAGGTGACCGTCACGGTCGTGCGGGAGATCGGTCCCGGCACCGCCGGCGAGGTGGCCGAGGGGCGCGCCGACCTCGGCATCGCGACCTTCGGCACCAGCGCGCCGATCCCGCCCGAACTGATCGGGGACCTCCTGCTCGAGGAGCCGTACGCGCTGGTGCACCCGGCCGGGCATCCCGACCCGCGCTCGCTGCCGCTCGTCGACTGGCAGGAGAACTGCTCCTCCTACACACGTCAGTGGTGGGCCGCCCAGGACTGGATCCCGGCCGCGACCGTGCGCGCCGAGGACGACGGAGCCGTGCTGTCGATGGTCGGCAGCGGGCTCGGCATGGCGATCATGCCCGCGCTGTCGCTCACGGAGGTGCCGCCGGGGCTGCGGATCACCGACCTCGGCCCCGCGCGCCCCACCCGTCGCATCGGTTACGTCACCACACCGGAACTCGCCGCCACGGCCGCCGTCCGCGCCCTCGTCCGGGAGCTGCGCGCCCACACGAAACCGCAGAAGCCGCAGCTCAGCGCCGTGTGAGCCATTGCACTGTCTCAGATAGTAGGAAGCCCAAGTATTTGTGGAGACAGTCGCGCGCTGCTCCCTTACTTTTGTAGGAGCCGAACGTCTCGCTCGATCCAGCGAATGGCGGTCGTGAGCCGGGCCCCGTGCAGGCAACCCCTGCGGCACCGCTCCCCGCCCCACCCGGCGTCTCGTAACCCTTTCCGCTCCCTGGTTTGTCGAAGGAGTCGATTCCCCATGGCCGAGACGACCGCCCGCCGCCGAGTCCGTCACGTCTCCCGTACGAGCGAGTCCGACCGCAAGAACGCCGCAGCCGCCCTCCAGCGCGCCCTCGACCGCCGTGACAACGGCGGCGAGACGGGCCACTGAGCCGGCCGCGGGATCTCTGAACCACCCCTGTATCCGGGAGCCGCGCCCGCAGGGGGTGCGGCGCGGACCTGAGCGGGACCTCAGGCTCCGCGCCGCACCTCGAAACGGTCGATCCGCCTGCCGTCCGAGGCGCGCGCCGACACCGTCAGCCGGGGTGCCTGGCCACCGACCGCCTCCACCGTGAGGAACGAGTAGCCCCGGTAGCGCACCCGCGACCACTCCACGGTCTCCGCCGCCGTGTCCCGGGACTTCGTCCACCGGAAGGTGCCGACGGACTCGTGCGCGGTGACGTGCCCCTCGTAGCTCTCCGCCACGCCCGCCGGAAAGCCGTGCAGGTTACGGCGGCCGCCGCCGCCCGCCGTGACGTACACGGTCCCGTCCCTGGTCGGATCGGCCGACCCGCCGACCGGCACCGCGCGCCCGACCTCGCCGTCCTTCACCGCGTCCGTCCGCTCGTACACATGGTTGTGCCCGTTGATCACCAGGTCCACCTGGTACTGGGCGAACAGCGGCAGCCACTCCGCGCGCACCCCGCCGTCGGAGGCGTGCGCGGAGGTCGAGTAGGCGCAGTGGTGGAAGAACACGACGACGAAGTCGACGCCGTCCGCCGCCCGCAGCGCGCCCAGCGTCCGCTTCAGCCACGCCGTCTGCCGGCCTTGTGTGTGCCCGAGGTTGGCGGGGATCTCGTACGACACGTCGTTCGCGTCCAGCGCCACGACACCGACGTTGCCGTACGTGAAGGTGTACGCGCCCAGGGTCGTCCGCGGGGCGAAGCCGGTCTCCGGGAGGGAGAAACGGGCGAGTTGGCCGCCGTAGCCGTCGGGGGAGTACCAGGCCTCCATGTCGTGGTTGCCGGTCGTCACCATCCACGGCACCGACCGGGCCACCGGTTCGCTCTGCCGGAGGAACCCGTCCCAGGCCTTCGGGTCGTAGACGTCGGACGTCTTCCCCCGCCCGGCGGCGTTCGCGTAGCAGATGTCGCCCGCGTGCAGGTGGAAGGCGGGCTTCTCGCGCAGCAGCAGCCGGTCGACGGCGGCCGCGTCCCGCCCGACGCCCTGGTCGCCGAAGGCGGTGAACACGAACCGCTCGGGGCGCGCCGGCGCCGTACGGAACGATGTGATCGTGGCGCGGTGCTCCGGCGCGGCCGGGTCGAAGCCGTCGTGGCCGACGCCGTAGTAGTACGTCGTGCCGGGCAGGAGGCCGTCCAGGGCCGCGTGCACGTAGTACTGCTCGACGGCCTTGCGCACGCCCTCGACGCCGGGCGTGTGCAGGGCGCGCACCTCCGCCTCGGCCTTGCCGCCGAGTTCGTCGGGGCGGGTGCCGAACCTGATGTAAGGGCGGCGCACGGCGGCCGGGACCTGCCAGGAGACGCGCATCTGGGTCCGCGGGTCGGCGCCGAAGGAGAGGTGGCGGCCGAAAGGGGTGACGGCGCGGCCGGGGGCCCCCGCGACAGGAGAGGTCGAGCGGGTGGGGGTGGCCGTGCGGGCCGGGGTGGCCGTGCCAGTCGGTCCCGAGCAGCCGGTGAGCAGCCCGCCCGCCACCGCGCCCGCCGTCACCAGCGTCCGACGCCGGGTCAGCCTCGTGCGCAGGTACTCGTACTGCTCGGCCATGCTCATCCGCTCGGCGAGCCGGGGCGGAATGCCGACGTCCGGTGTCTCCATGGCCCCTACCTTCCCGTACGCCCCAACGCCCGTCCGGCGAACGGGTGAACGCGACCCTGCGGAGCGACGCCACATGTCCGTATGGCGGACATGCCGTGTCATCCCATGGGACGAGGAGTAGGGTGCCGTGCATGTCGGCAAGCTCTCGCACCCTCAATCTCGCAGTGATCCCCGGTGACGGCATCGGCCAGGAGGTCGTGGCCGAAGGTCTCAAGGTCCTCTCCGCCGTCCTTCCGCAGGATGTGAAGCTGGAGACGAAGGAGTACGACTTCGGCGCCCGGCGTTACCACGCCACCGGTGAGACCCTCACCGACGCCGACCTCGACGCGCTGAAGAAGCACGACGCCATCCTGCTGGGCGCGATCGGCGACCCGGGTGTCCCCTCCGGCGTCCTGGAGCGCGGCTTCCTGCTCAAGCTCCGCTTCGCCTTCGACCACCACGTCAACCTGCGCCCGTCGAAGCTCCTCCCGGGCGTCGCCACCCCGCTCGCCGGCGAGCCGCAGATCGACTTCGTCGTCGTCCGCGAGGGCACCGAGGGCCCGTACACCGGCAACGGCGGCACCATCAGGAAGGGCACCCCGCACGAGGTCGCCACCGAGGTCTCCGTCAACACGGCCTTCGGTGTCGAGCGCGTGGTCCGTGACGCCTTCGCCCGCGCCCAGGCCCGCCCGCGCAAGAAGCTGGCGCTGATCCACAAGAACAACGTGCTGACCTTCGCCGGTCACCTGTGGACGAACATCTTCAACAAGGTGGCCGAGGAGTTCCCCGAGGTCACCACCGAGTACATGCACGTCGACGCGGCCACCATCTACCTGGTGACCCAGCCCGAGCGCTTCGACGTCATCGTCACCGACAACCTCTTCGGCGACATCATCACCGACCTCGCCGCGGCCGTCTCCGGCGGCATCGGCGTCGCGGCGAGCGGCAACATCAACCCGTCCGGCGAGTTCCCGTCGATGTTCGAGCCCGTCCACGGCTCGGCCCCCGACATCGCCGGCCAGGGCAAGGCCGACCCCACCGCCACGGTCCTGTCCGTCGCCCTCCTCCTGCGCCACCTCGGCTACGACGCCGAGGCCGGCCGGGTCGAGGAGGCCGTCTCCGCCGACCTCGCGGAGCGCACCGGCAAGCCCGCCCGCAGCACGTCCGAGATCGGCGACGCGCTGGCCGTACGAGTAGCCGGCTGACCCTCCCCCAGAGCCTCAAGGGCCTGGGGGGACCCCCAGGCACTCGAAACCTCCAGATCTCCCGAAGATCATTCGAAGCCGCCGGGTCGCATCCGCACCCGGCGGCTTTTCGTATGCGGTTGCCGGGTGTCACCATCAAGCCTGGGCCGCATTCACCCCGTTTTCTTCCGCCGTACGCCCCGCGAGATAATCGAACGCGGAGCCGCGGTATGAGGGAATGCTCGGACGTCCTAGCACTGGCCACCGGCCGTGCGGGCGTGATAGCGGCCCGTCACTACACAACGGTGAAGGACAACCACTCATGACGACGCCCACGATCGAGCTCAAGCCCTCCGCCAGCCCGCTCTCCGACGCCGAGCGCGAGGCCATCCTGGCCAACCCCGGGTTCGGCCGCCACTTCACCGACCACATGGTGACGATCAAGTGGACCGAGGGCCGGGGCTGGCACGACGGCCAGCTCGTTCCGTACGCGCCGATCCCCCTCGACCCGGCGACGAACGTCCTGCACTACGCCCAGGAGATCTTCGAGGGCCTCAAGGCCTACCGCCGCCCCGACGGCTCCGTCGCCACCTTCCGCCCGGACCAGAACGCCAAGCGCTTCCAGCGCTCCGCCCGCCGCCTCGCCATGCCCGAGCTACCGGTCGAGACGTTCATCGAGGCGTGCGACGCCCTCGTCCAGCAGGACAAGGCGTGGGTGCCGGCCCACGGCGGCGAGGAGTCCCTCTACCTGCGCCCCTTCATGATCGCGACCGAGGTCGGCCTGGGCGTGAAGCCGGCCAACGAGTACCTCTTCCTGGTCATCGCCTCCCCGGCCGGCGCCTACTTCGCGGGTGGTGTGAAGCCGGTGTCGATCTGGGTCTCCGAGGACCGCGTCCGTGCCGTCCCCGGCGGCATGGGTGACGCCAAGACCGGCGGCAACTACGCCGCTTCCCTCCTCGCCCAGGCCGAGGCCGCCGCCAAGGGCTGCGACCAGGTCTGCTACCTCGACGCGGTCGAGCACCAGTGGGTCGAGGAACTCGGCGGCATGAACCTGTACTTCGTGTACGGCAACAAGATCGTCACGCCGACCCTGACCGGCTCCATCCTCGAGGGCGTCACCCGTGACAGCCTCCTCACCGTCGCCCGCGACCTCGGCTACGAGGCCGAGGAGGGCCGCGTCTCCATCGACCAGTGGCAGCGCGACTCCGAGAACGGCACCCTCACCGAGGTCTTCGCCTGCGGCACCGCCGCCGTCATCACCCCGGTCGGCACCGTCAAGCGCGCGGGCGCCGAGTGGAAGCAGTCGGACGGCGAGCCCGGCGAGGTCACCCTGAAGCTCCGCCAGGCGCTGCTGGACATCCAGCGCGGCACGGCCGAGGACAAGCACGGCTGGATGCACCAGCTCGGCTGACCTGCCCCCCAGGTCGGGCTGGCCCCCAGGGGCCGTTCGTTCGACGCGTGCCGTCTCCCCGCGCGGACATCCATTGAGTCCGCGGGGGAGCGCACGCTCCTGCAGGTGTCGCTTGCACGCCCACGCGTTGCTCGACGGACCGGCTCCCGCGCGAGACGCCTGACGCCCCGTCCAGGTTGTACGCGTTTCGACGGATTGACCCGGGTTTCCATGATGCGGTTGCATCCCCGTGGGCCCTCGGCGCTGGGCCGGGGGAAACGCGTCCAATGGGGGGACGAGTCATGGGGGATGACGGCCGCACGGGAGCCGCGCGCACCAACCGTCCGTACGAAGGCAGAGGCTTACGCGCCGTACTGCGCGGTGCCGCCGCGGCCGGCGCGCTGGCCACGCTGCTGAGCGCTGCCGCCCTGCCGCCTGCTTCGGCGGCACCGCACAGCGACAGGGTTCAGAGGGTCAGTACCGCGGCGGACGGCGCCCAGCTGACCACCGCGTCGCGCCTGGGCGCCGTCAGCGTCGGCGGGCGGTACGTGGCCTTCGTGACGGGCTGCTCGGGCGCGTCCGTTCACTGCGTCCACGTCAAGGACCTGCGCAATGGCGCGGTGCGGGAGGTTCCCGTCTCGGGCCCGGAGACACACGAGGTCATGATCAGCGCCGACGGCCGCCGCGTGGCCTACACCTCGGGCGTCTACCACTTCTTCAAGGGGAGGATCCACGATCGCCGGACCGGCGAGGTCCAGCTGCTGTGGCCGGCGACTCCGCCGACCGACGCCAGGTACGAGGGCGGTGGCATCACCGGGTTCAGCGCCGACGGCGACCACGTGGGGTACACCATCGGCAACCGGCACGACGGCTCACGCCACCTCTACGTCCGCGACCTGGCCACCGGCGCCGACGAGATGATCGACCCGCTGGACCATCCGGGCTGGATCACCGGCGGACGGCTCAGCGCGAACGGCCGGTTCGTGGCGTACGGGACGGCGACGAACCACCAGGCGGCCCTGTACGTCAAGGACCGCGCCACGGGTGAGACGCGGCGCTTCGACATCGCGCCCGACGGCACCCCCTCCGACGGCACTTCCGAGGTCGTCGACATCTCCGCCGACGGCCGCCGGGTGGTGTTCAACTCGCGGGCGACCAATCTGCTTCCGGGCGAGCCCTTGCCCGCGCAGTACCGGGCCTACGTGGCCGATCTGGCCACCGGCCGCATCCACCAGGTCGGCGCCACCCCGGCGAGGGCCGAATCGGCCGACGCCGGCGGCCGGTTCGTCCTGCTGAGGGAGGACGGCGGCGCCCTGGTGCTGCACGACCTGCGCACCGGCGGGCAGCGCACGGTGGCCGCGGCCGAGGCGTCGGCCATCGCCGGCCCCGACGCGGTCGCACGGCACGGCCGTCAGGTCGTCTTCACCTCGTCCGCCGCCGACCTGGTCCCGGACGACACCAACGGGGTCTCGGACGTGTTCGTCCGCCACACCCGCTGACCGCACGGCACTTACCGCGCACCGGGGGAGACGCAGGGGAAGAGGGAAGCCGACCAGGGAAGTGCTCGCATCCTGAGACGGCCGGTGAGCACGGGGGCGGATTGTGCCAGACTGCCCCCGTGCTCTCGTTCGCCACGATTATTGGCAGCAGGCGCGCCGGTCCGCAGTGACCGCCACGTACGACCACGTACGGGCGGCCACCGTCGTCCTCGACCCGCGCGCAGACCTCTCGCACCCGCGAGAGGTTTTTCGCATTTCTGGCCCACCCACAGCCGGAAGCGAGAGTGCGAGGGACCATTGGGGGGACGGTGGAGCCGGTCATTCCGGTAAGACCGAAGATCCACAACAGGAGCCTTGAGACCATGACCGAGACCGCAACCAGCGAGCTCGACGACTCGTTCCACGTCTTCGACACGACCCTGCGCGACGGCGCCCAGCGCGAGGGCATCAACCTCACCGTCGCCGACAAGCTCGCGATCGCACGGCACCTGGACGACTTCGGCGTCGGCTTCATCGAGGGCGGCTGGCCCGGCGCCAACCCGCGCGACACCGAGTTCTTCGCCCGCGCGCGGGAGGAGATCGACTTCCGGCACGCCCGGCTGGTGGCCTTCGGCGCCACGCGCCGGGCGGGTGCGAACGCGGCGGAGGACCCGCAGGTCAAGGCACTCCTGGACTCCGGTGCGTCGGTGATCACCCTCGTGGCGAAGTCCCACGACCGCCATGTGGAACTCGCCCTGCGCACCACGCTGGACGAGAACCTGGAGATGGTGCGGGACACGGTCTCGTACCTGAAGTCCCAGGACCGGCGCGTCTTCGTCGACTGCGAGCACTTCTTCGACGGCTACCGGGCGAACCCCGAGTACGCGAAGGCGGTCGTCCGGACGGCCTCGGAGGCCGGCGCCGACGTCGTCATCCTCTGCGACACCAACGGTGGCATGCTCCCGGCCCAGGTCCAGGCGGTCGTCTCGACCGTCCTGGCCGACACGGGCGCCCGTCTCGGCATCCACGCCCAGGACGACACGGGCTGCGCGGTGGCGAACACGCTGGCCGCGGTGGACGCGGGCGCGACCCACGTGCAGTGCACGGCCAACGGCTACGGCGAGCGGGTCGGCAACGCCAACCTGTTCCCGGTCGTGGCGGCCCTGGAACTGAAGTACGGCAAGAAGGTCCTCCCCGAGGGCCGGCTCCGCGAGATGACGCGCATCTCGCACGCCATCGCGGAGGTCGTGAACCTGACCCCCTCCACCCACCAGCCGTACGTGGGCGTCTCCGCCTTCGCGCACAAGGCCGGCCTGCACGCCTCCGCGATCAAGGTCGACCCGGACCTGTACCAGCACATCGATCCGGAGCAGGTCGGCAACACCATGCGCATGCTGGTGTCCGACATGGCAGGCCGCGCCTCGGTCGAGCTCAAGGGCAAGGAACTCGGCATCGACCTCGGCGGCGACCGCGAGCTGGTCGGCCGGGTGGTGGAGCGCGTCAAGGAACGCGAGCTCAAGGGCTACACCTACGAGGCGGCCGACGCGAGCTTCGAACTGCTGCTGCGCACGGAGGTCCAGGGCGGCACGCCCCTGCGCTACTTCGAGGTCGAGTCCTGGCGTGCGATCGTCGAGGACCGCCCCGACGGCACCCACGCCAACGAGGCCACCGTCAAACTCTGGGCCAAGGGCGAACGCATCGTCGCCACGGCCGAGGGCAACGGCCCGGTCAACGCCCTCGACCGAGCCCTGCGCGTCGCCCTGGAGAAGATCTACCCCCAGCTCGCCAAGCTCGACCTCGTCGACTACAAGGTCCGCATCCTGGAGGGCGTCCACGGCACCCAGTCCACCACCCGCGTCCTCATCTCCACGACGGACGGCGCGGGCGAGTGGTCCACCGTGGGCGTCGCGGACAACGTCATCGCCGCCTCCTGGCAGGCCCTGGAGGACGCTTACACGTACGGGCTGCTGCGGGCGGGTGTGGAGCCGGCGGAGGGCTCCGGCGGCCGGCTCGTGGAGTAGCCCTCCGGCATCGAGGCGGAGGTCCGGGGGATCGGCCCCGGCCCTCCGGCCTGGGCCCACCCTCCCCCACACTCGGCTGCGCTCGCGCGGGGGACCCCCTCCCGACTCTCCGTGGGCAGGCAGCAGCCAGGCCCAACGGGGGGAACTTCACAGGGTGCCTCGCCCTTCCCTGACGGGTCGTCTTGACCGATAGACAGACCGTCATTTGACTCACGGCGTGATCCAAGTCCTGAGTGAACCGTGAGGGCTCAGCAGTGATTCAGGGAGCCGAGGGAAGGTCCATGCCGAGAACCGCCCTGCTCGTCTCAGCCGGCCTGCTCGTGACCCTGTTGCCGCTGTCCTCGGCCCGTGCCGCCGACGACCCGGCGCCTGCCCCCGCAACCGCCCCCACCTTCGTCGACCGCTTCGAGGGCGAAGTCCCCTTCGCCCCCCGGCCCGCCGAAGGCATCTTCACCTGGGGCAGCGACGCCGACGACCGGCCCGCGCTCCAGCTGACCGCCCGCTCCGACGCCCCCGAGGGTGAGAAGGTCCTCACCGGCACCTACGACGTCAGCGGCTGGGGCGGCTTCACTCACGAGCACGCCGCGAACGAGCCCGCCCACGACTGGTCGGCGCACGAGGGCCTCCGCTTCTGGTGGGAGGGGCGCGGCAACGGCCGGAAGATCGCCGTCGAGATCAAGGACGGTGGCGTCCACGGCGAGGCCTCCGAGCTCTGGACCACCTCCTTCACGGACGACTTCACCGGCTGGAGGCGCATCGAGATCCCCTTCGCCGACTTCCGCTACCGCACCGACCACCAGCCCGTCGGCGGCATCGACCAGGTCCTCGGCCTCACCCGGATGTGGGGCTACGCCGTCACGCTCCCGGCCGGGACCGGCGGCGACTTCGCCATGGACGGCGTCGAGCTGTACGGCAGGGCCGACCGGTCCCGCCGGGCCACCGTCACGACCGACTCGGCCGTGCACCCGGTGGCCGAGGGCGACGCTGCCACCGTGCGGCTCACCCTCGCCACCACCGGCTCCGCCCCGACCGACGCCCCCGTGACCGTCACGTACCGGACGACGGGCGGCACCGCCGAGCCCGGCCAGGACTACACCCCGGTCACCGGCACCGTCACCTTCCCGGCGGGCACCGCCTCCGGCACCTCCCGCACCGTCGAGATCCCCACCCTCGAGGACGGGGCGGCCGAAGCCGCCGAGACCATCCCCCTCAAGCTGACCGTCACCGGCGCCGAGCCCCCGGCCGAGAACCCGCAGATCGTCGTCGACGCCCATCACCTCCCGTACCTCGACAGCGGGTTGCCCGTGCAGCAGCGCGTCGCCGACCTCCTCTCCCGCATGTCCCTGGAGGAGAAGGCCGGTCAGATGACCCAGGCCGAGCGCGACGCGCTCACCGCACCCGGCGACATCGCCGCGTACGGCCTCGGCTCGCTCCTCTCCGGCGGCGGCTCGACCCCGACGCCCAACACCCCCGAGGGGTGGGCGAAGATGATCGACGCCTTCCAACTCCGGGCACGGGCCACCCGGTTCCAGATCCCGCTGATCTACGGCGTCGACGCGGTGCACGGCCACAACAACCTGGCCGGCGCCACGGTCATGCCGCACAACATCGGCATCGGCGCGAGCCGTGACCCCCAACTCGCCCACGACACGGGCGCGGTGACCGCCGCCGAGGTCCGCGCCACCGGCGTTCCCTGGGACTTCGCCCCCTGCCTGTGCGTCACCCGCGACGAACGCTGGGGCCGCGCCTACGAGTCCTTCGGCGAGGACCCCGCCCTCGTCGAGTCGATGGAGACGGTCGTCCAGGGCCTCCAGGGCGCCCGCGACGGCAGGGACCTCAAGGACGGCGACAAGGTCCTCGCCACCGCCAAGCACTTCGTCGGCGACGGCGGCACCGCGTACGGCTCCTCCACCACCGACAGCTACACCATCGACCAGGGCGTCACCGAGGTCAGCCGGCAGCAGCTGGAGGCCGTCCACCTGGCTCCGTACCAGGAAGCCGTCGACCGCGGCGTCGGGACCGTCATGCCCTCGTTCTCCTCCCTCGACCTCGCCGGCGACGGCCGGGGCCCGGTCAAGATGCACGCCCGCGCCGACATGATCAACGGTGTGCTCAAGGGCCGTATGGGCTTCGACGGGTTCGTGATCAGCGACTGGGCCGCCATCGACCAGCTCCCCGGCGACCACGCCTCGGACGTCCGTACGTCGGTCAACGCCGGACTCGACATGATCATGGTGCCGCACGCGTACAAGAGATTCCGCGCGACCCTCGTCGACGAGGTGCGGGCGGGCCGCGTCAGCGAACGGCGCGTCGACGACGCCGTCTCCCGCATCCTCACCCAGAAGTTCCGGCTCGGCCTCTTCGAGCAGCCGTACGCCGACACCTCCGGCGCCTCCCGGATCGGCTCCGCCGAACACCGTGCCGTCGCCCGCCGGGCGGCAGCCGAGTCCCAGGTGCTGCTGAAGAACGCGGGCGGAATCCTGCCCCTGAAGACGTCGCAGAAGCTCTACGTCGCCGGCTCCAACGCCGACGACCTCGGCAACCAGACCGGCGGCTGGACGATCACCTGGCAGGGCTCGTCCGGCGACATCACCCCCGGCACGACGATCCTGGAGGGCCTGCGTGCGTCCGGCGGCGAGGTCACGTACTCCAAGGACGCCTCCGCGCCCACGGCCGGCCACGACGTCGGCGTGGTCGTCGTCGGGGAGACCCCGTACACCGAGGGCGTCGGAGACGTCGGCAACGGCCACGACCTGGAGCTCTCCGCCGCCGACCAGGCAGCCGTCGACAAGGTCTGCGCGGCCATGGAGTGCGCGGTGCTGATCGTCTCCGGGCGCCCCCAGCTCGTCGGCGACCGGCTCGACGCCATCGACGCCCTGGTCGCGTCCTGGCTCCCGGGCACCGAGGGCGACGGCGTGGCCGACGTCCTGTACGGCCGGCTGCCCTTCACCGGGCAGCTCCCCGTCACCTGGCCGAGGTCCGAGGCACAGCTGCCGATCAACGTCGGCGACACGTCGTACGACCCGCAGTTCCCGTACGGCTGGGGCCTGACCACGCTGACGACGGTCCCGTCGGGCGGCGCGGGCACGCTGCACACCCTCGGCGTCGCGGCCGCGGCGGCCGAACGCGCGGGCGCGGACCATGAAGGCCGGGCCGCGGTCACCAAGGCGCGGCTGCTCGTCCAGCAGGAGATCGGCGGGCACATCACGGCGGCCGTCGCCGGCCCCTTCGCAGCCGCCGACCACCTCCTGCTGACCGGACGGTACGGAGAGGCGGTGCGCAGGCTGACGGAGGCGTATCGGCAGGCCCACGGATAGAAGAGCCCCAGATATAGGGGCCAGATATAGGGGACAGAGGAGAGGTGCACCGTATGCCCTAATTTGGTCAAGTTCGGGTAACGTCGAAGTATGAAGGTCGCACTATCGGCCCGAGTCCTCGCCGGACTGCTCGTCGCGCTGGCGCTCGCCGCCCTGACCCTGCTGTCCTCGGGTGCCTCACGCGCTTCCGCGGAGAGCAGTGTGTCGACGATCGCCGAGGCCCTTCGTGAGAGCCCCGTCTATGTCGACCCGGAGGCGTCCGGGATCCTCTCGCGGGCGGACGCGAACGCGCTGGAGAAGAAGATCGAGGGCGCCGACAAGCCCGTCTTCGTCGCGGTCCTCCCGGCCGGTCATCCGACCGAGAACCTCTTCACCGACCTGCGTACGGCCACCGGCGTGACCGGCCTGTACGCCATCCGCCTGGGCGACCGCTTCGACGCCCGCGCCGACGCCGCGGTCCTGCCGAACACGGCCGTGCGCAACCTCGTCACCAGCGTCCAGGGCGAGACCGACGTCGGCACCCAGCTGGACGACTTCACCGACCGCGCCCTGGCCAACATGGGCGGCTCGGCTCCCGCGAGCTGGACCTCCTCGGACGGCGGTGGCGGGACCTCCTACACTGGGCTGATCGCGGCGAGCGCGGTCCTGGTGGCCGGCGGCGCGGGCGCGTACACCCTCGTACGACGCAACCGCCGGCGGCACGCTGAAGAGCAGCGGGCCGCTCTCGAACGGCTCCGGGTCGTCGTGGACGAGGACATCACGGCCTTCGGTGAGGAGCTGGACCGCCTCGACTTCCATCCGTCCGAGCGGGGCGCCGACGACGCCATGCGCGCCGACTACGAGCACGCCCTGGACGCCTACGAGCAGGCCAAGTCGTTCATGGCGGCCGCGACGAAACCGGAGGAGGTGCGCGCCGTCACCCAGGCCCTGGAGGACGGCCGGTTCTCCCTGGCCCGGCTCGTCGCCCGCCGCACGGGCGAACCGCTGCCCGAGCGTCGCCCGCCCTGCTTCTTCGACCCGCGCCACGGCCCCTCGGTCGCCGACGCCACCTGGGAGCCGCCCGGTGGAGCCTCGCGCGAGGTCCCGGTCTGCGCGGCGGACCGGACACGGCTGGCCGACGGCCGCGACCCGGTCATCCGCGAGGTCGACACCGACTACGGCCGCCGCCCGTACTGGGAGGCGGGCCCGGCCTACGGCCCCTGGGCGGGCGGCTACTTCGGTGGCGGCATCCTGCCCGGCCTCCTCGTCGGCACCCTCCTCGGCAGCATGATGGCCACCCCCTCCTACGCCGCCGACTACGGCAGCGGCTACGGCGACTTCGGCGGCTACGAGGGCGGGGACGTGTCCGGCGCGGACTTCGACACCGGGAGCTTCGGCGACTTCGGAGGCGGCGGGGGAGGGGACTTCGGGGGCGGCGGAGACTTCGGCGGAGGTTTCTGAGCCCGGCCTCGGAGCTACGGACACGGGCACGGGCCCGGCGCAGAACGCGCCGGGCCCGCGGACGTCGTACGAAGTGCTGTGAGACGCGAGAGGTGCGTCAGAGGGAGGCCGCTGCCGAGGCGATGGCCGAGGCGAACGTGGAGACCTCGGTGTAGACGCCGGGCGCGTTGGGCCGGGCGCAGCCGATGCCCCAGCTGACGATGCCGACCTGGATCCAGGCGTTGTTCGCGTCACGGCGGAACATCGGACCGCCGGAGTCGCCCTGGCAGGTGTCGACGCCGCCGGCCGCGTAGCCGGCGCAGATCTCCTCGCTGGCGATGAGACCGCTGTAGCCGCTGTACGAGCGGCAGGTCGCGTCACTCACGAACGGCACGGTGGCCTTGAGCAGGTAGCGCTGCTGGGCACCGCCCTCACGGGCCGCGCCCCAACCGGCGACGGTGAAGGTGCCGGTGTTGTACTGCGTGGTCGTGGCGATCTTCAGCGTCGGCAGGTTGATGGGCTGCGCGAGCTTGATCAGCGCCCAGTCCTTGCCGTCGCCGTTGTAGCCGGGGGCCCGGTACACGTACGTGGAGCGGACCTGGACGCGGCCGGAGGTGGACTGCAGGTCCACGACGCCGGCGGTGGCGGTGATGCTGGTGTTGGCGCCGGTCGAGCCCACACAGTGGGCGGCCGTGAGCACGATCTGCTGGGTGTAGAGCGCGCCGCCACAGCCCATGGAGAGCCGGACCATGAACGGGAACTCGCCCTGCGCGGCGCGGGTTCCGCCGACGACGGGCGAGGGGGCGGCCTGCGCGGCCGAGACGGGCTGAAGGCTGGCTATCGCGAGGGCGGCGGCACCGACGACCGCGAATCTCTTGAGCGCCGTGAGGAGTCTCTTCAACGTGATGCCTTCCGTGGGGGGTGGGGATGACGCGCCCATGACAACAAGGCCCACAAAGAAAAGCCCATTTGCTGGCATGGGCAGGTCAAATCTGTTGCTGGATTATGAGAACGCCGCAAGCCTTCACACAAGGGGTGCGATTCAGCCAGACTCCGTCGCCACCGGCGCCTGGGCGGCGAGTTCCTCGAGAGGCCCGCCGCTCAGCCGGCACACCTTCCACTCCTCCAGCAGCTCCACCCCGAGGGACTTGTAGAAGTCGATCGTCGGCCGGTTCCACCCCAGCACCCACCACTCGAACCGCTCGTACCCACTCCGCGTACAGATCGCGGCGAGCGTGGCGAGCAACGCCTTGCCGTGCCCCGCACCGCGGGCCTGCGGCCGCACGTACAGATCCTCCAGATGCATGCCCCGAGTGCCGGTCCAGGTCGAGAACCGCGGAAACCACAGCGCGAACCCCACGACCTCGCCGCTCCCGTCGTCCTCCGCGATCACCACATGGGCCGCGGGCCGCTCCCCGAACAACGCCTCCCGCAGCTGCTCCTCCGTGGCCCGCGCCTGCTCGACGGCCCGTTCGTAGGCGGCGAGTTCGCGGATCATCGCGCGGATCTCGGGGATGTCGTCCTGGGTGGCGTCTCGGATCATGCCAAGGATCCTGGGTCAGGACCCCGATCCGTGTCCACGGCTTTCCGGCCGGCGCCCGGCCGCGTACCGCTCCCCGGCCGCATGCCACCACCCGGGCGGCGAGGGCCCGTCCACGACGGAGGACGCCTGATCAGGATGCAACCCGAGCCGCCACAGCGCCCGGGCATCGACACGGACACTGAACGCCCCCCACCAGTGCCCGTCCTCCCCTCGCCCGCACATGAGATCCCACCGCACCTCGTCGACCACGAACGGCATCCAGTCGATCCCCCGCTCCCGCAGTCAACCCCACAGCGCCGCCAGGGGAGTGGGCCGCCCCGGCAGATTCGGATACGAGGCGATCAGGACCTAGTCGACCTGCTCGGCGGGCGAGGCGCTCAAGGGAGTTGCTCCGACTGTCGGGTGAGGTGGTGAGGGCAGGGCCGTCGGGCGGGGCTCGTCGGTCTCCCGGCAGTCCTGCTCCAGGACGGCTCCTGGCCTATGGCGCTCCTATTGTGCCCACATGACCGCGGCACCCGCCCCCTGACGCCCCTCTCGTTCCCCTCCGCCCCCGCCCTCGACGCCTGGCTCAGTGGGCACGGTCCCCGAAGACCTGGTGGCCGCCCTGGCCCGCGGTCCGCGGGCCAGGGCGGTCTTCGAGGGTCTCGGTCGCACCGACCGGTATCTCGCCATGCCGGGCGTGCTCCGGGCTCGGCCCCGCGTCGGCGAGCGGATCAAGTCGCCGCCGTCGTCGCCGAGTTGGAGGCCATCGCCGACCGGCCTTGAGGAGCCGTCAGCCCTTCGCGGCCTCCTTCGCCAACTCCACGAGCCTCTCGAAGTCGATCGCCCCCGGATCCCCGTGCGCGTTCTCCGGGACGTGCATGTGTCCACACACCCCTCTGAAGTCGTTCCACCGTGTCCCGCTCATCCGCTGTCCGCTGCCGTTCCCGGCGGACTTCGGGTACGCGGGCCACAGAGCCGGGCCGCGCAGGGGGACGCCGTGCCGGGTGTGCATCCAGGCCAGGAAGCGCGCGACGCCGAGCAGGGCCCAGTCCGGGGCCTTCGGCCAGTAGATGTGGGCCTTGCCGCTCTGCTGCCACTTGGTGTGGAGCTCGGGGTCGCAGGTGCCGACCAGCTCGGCCTGGCAGACGTTCAGGGTGTTCGTCTCGACGCCGCCGGGCCGGTTGACGAGGGCGCGCGAGGAGATGTCGATGTCGAAGTGCTGGTACCACTTCAGCTTCTTGGCGGCGAGGTCCGGGACCGCCGTCAGGTTGGGGGCGGAGGCGCCGCCCCCGTAGCCGGGGAGGGAGCGGCCCTCCGTGGTGTGCAGGACGACGACGTTGACCTCCATGCGGGCGCCGCCGAAGTCGTCCTGGTACCAGTGGTCGCGGTTCGCGCCCGGGTAGTGCTGCGGTCCTGTCCTGGTGCTCATGGCGCCTCCTGTGTGGGGGGATCCCCGGCCGTGCCCGGCAGGGGCGCCCTGGTCAACGAGCGAGGCGCAGGACCGTGTCGTCGGCGAAGCGTCAGGCGTTCCTGATCGCCGAGATGTCGAAGTTCAGCTTGATCTTGTCGGAGACCAGGACACCGCCTGTCTCCAGCGCCGCGTTCCAGGTCAGACCCCACTCGGAGCGCAGGATCTCCGCCTTGCCCTCGAAGCCGACGCGTTCGTTGCCGAAGGGGTCCTTGGCGGAACCGTTGAACTCCAGATCGATGGTGAGCGGCTTGGTGACGCCGAGGATGGTCAGGTCGCCGGTGATGCGGTAGTCGTCGCCGCCGAGGGCCTCCGCGCTGGTGGAGCGGAAGGTCATCTCCGGGAACTCCTCGGTCTTGAAGAAGTCGGAGCTCTTCAGGTGGCCGTCACGGTCGGCGGACCCGGTGTCGATGCTGTCCATCGTGACGTCGAGGGACGCCGTGGACCGGGACGGGTCCGTGCCGTCCAGGTGCAGCGTGCCGGTGAAGTCGTTGAACTTGCCCTTGACGTTGGTGACCATCGCGTGCCGGGCGACGAAGCCGATCGTCGAGTGCGCCGGGTCGATCGAGTAGTCGCCGGTCAGGGCGGCGAGCTCCGGGTTCACGGCCGCGACGGCGGGGGCCTCGGTGGACTCGGGGGTGTTCTTGCGGCCGAAGATGCCCATGACGTGCTCCTTGGGGGACGGGTCGATGGCGGGACCGATGATGTTGAATCTTTAACTACATCAACGAGAGGGACCCTAGACCTATTCCGTTCAATGTTCAACATCATCCGCGCGGTGTCGCCGGGGGCACGTTCCAGTGTCCCCGCGCGTCCGGGCGGATCGGGCTAGGCTCGTCCCGTCACCCGTCCGGACGGCGCGCCACGCCGAGCGATGTGAAGTCTGTCTCGCTCCGGGTCTTTGTGCGACCCCTACAACGGCCACGCCCTCTGAGCAGTCGGAAAGCCTGCATGCCCCCCGGGTTCTGTTCAGGGGTACCAGGAAAACGCGTCGGAGACTGTACGGAGTCGACGTCTCGGTTTCCTTGGCGGGCTTCGTAAGGTCGCTACATGACCGTTTTGGAAGAGACGACGGGTGAGCCGACCGCGGAGCCCACGGACGCGCGGGGGCGCGTGGCCGAGCTGCACGAGATCCGTGCGCAGGCGCTGGCCGGGCCGAGCGAGAAGGCGACCCAGGCGCAGCACGCCAAGGGCAAGCTGACCGCCCGGGAGCGCATCGAGCTGCTCCTGGACCCGGGGTCCTTCCAGGAGGTCGAGCAGCTGCGCCGGCACCGGGCGACCGGCTTCGGCCTGGAGGCCAAGAAGCCGTACACCGACGGTGTCATCACCGGCTGGGGCACGGTGGAGGGCCGTACGGTCTTCGTCTACGCCCACGACTTCCGCATCTTCGGCGGCGCGCTGGGCGAGGCCCACGCCACGAAGATCCACAAGATCATGGACATGGCCATCGCGGCCGGCGCGCCCCTGGTCTCCCTCAACGACGGCGCCGGCGCCCGTATCCAGGAGGGCGTCTCCGCCCTCGCCGGTTACGGCGGCATCTTCCAGCGCAACACCAAGGCCTCCGGCGTCATCCCGCAGATCAGCGTGATGCTCGGCCCGTGCGCGGGCGGCGCGGCCTACAGCCCGGCCCTGACCGACTTCGTGTTCATGGTCCGCGAGACCTCACAGATGTTCATCACCGGCCCGGACGTGGTCAAGGCGGTGACCGGCGAGGAGATCACCCAGAACGGCCTGGGTGGCGCCGACGTGCACGCCGAGACGAGCGGTGTCTGCCACTTCGCGTACGACGACGAGGAGACCTGCATCGCGGAGGTGCGCTACCTCCTCTCCCTCCTCCCGCAGAACAACCGTGAGAACCCGCCGCGCGTCGAGTGCGCCGACCCGGCCGACCGGCGCGGCGACGCCCTGCTCGACCTGGTCCCGGCGGACGGCAACCGCCCGTACGACATGACCAAGGTGATCGAGGAGATCGTCGACGACGGCGAGTACCTCGAGGTCCACGAGCGCTGGGCGCGCAACATCATCTGCGCGCTGGCCCGCCTCGACGGCCAGGTCGTCGGCATCATCGCCAACCAGCCGCAGACGCTGGCCGGGGTGCTGGACATCGAGGCCAGCGAGAAGGCCGCCCGCTTCGTGCAGATGTGCGACGCCTTCAACATCCCGATCATCACTCTTCTGGACGTTCCCGGCTTCCTGCCCGGCGTCGACCAGGAGCACGGTGGAATCATCCGCCACGGCGCGAAGCTCCTCTACGCCTACTGCAACGCGACCGTGCCCCGGATCTCCCTGATCCTGCGCAAGGCGTACGGAGGTGCCTACATCGTCATGGACAGCCAGTCCATCGGTGCGGACCTCACCTACGCCTGGCCGACGAACGAGATCGCCGTGATGGGCGCCGAAGGTGCCGCCAACGTCATCTTCCGCCGCCAGATCGCCGAGGCCGAGGACCCCGAGGCCATGCGGGCCCGCATGGTCAAGGAGTACAAGTCCGAGCTGATGCACCCGTACTACGCGGCGGAGCGAGGCCTGGTCGACGACGTCATCGACCCGGCGGAGACCCGTGAGGTGCTGATCAAGTCCCTGGCGATGCTGCACACCAAGCACGCCGATCTGCCCTCCCGCAAGCACGGCAACCCCCCGCAGTAACCCAGCGGACTTTCCGCGATCCCCCCGCGGAAACCTCTCTCACGGAGACTGACACCCATGAGCACCCCTGACATCCGCGTCGAGAAGGGCCACGCCGAGCCCGAGGAAGTCGCCGCCATCACGGCGATCCTCCTGGCCCGCGCCGCCGCCCGCACCACCGACCCCACCCCGGTCCGCCGCGGCCGCCTCCGGGCAGGCTGGCGCCGCCTGGAACGCGAGCCCGGCTTCCGCGCCCCGCACAGCTGGCGCTGAGCGCACACGCCGTACGACGAAGGCCCCGACGCCCCCTGGGCGCCGGGGCCTTCGCGTGCCGACCGGCAGCGGCCCGGCCCCGCCGCCGAGGGCGTCGGCAAGGGGAACGACGAGCGCGTCCTGCCGGCCGCGCGGGGCCAGGCGCGGGGCGCGGGGCCGCTCACCGTGGCCCCGGCCGAGCCGGCGCGGCCCTTACTTGCCGGGACGCGGGGGCCGCAGGTACGGCCCTGCGCACCGCTCTCGCCGCTCTCACTCGTAGGCCTCGTCGGTCTTCAGCCGGTGCACGAGCCCCGCAAGGGCACCCGCGAAGGGCCGCACCGGCTCTGGGCGGGCGCAGGCCCGTGCGGGGAGGCTCCGCGGGCTCGACGGCCAGGGCCTGTCCCGGGCCCGCGTCGTCGAGCGGCCACGGCGCCGCCGCAGCCGGCCGGCACCCACCCGAGGGCCAGGACGGCGTCCCGTACCGGCGGGACGACGCGGTGGCATGGCAAGAGGGCGCCCTCTCCGACTCGGAGAGGGCGCCCTCTTGCCATGCCACCGCGCGGCAGCGCTACCGCAGGCGCGCCATCAGCGCGTGCTCCACCAGCGTGATCAGCGCCGACTTGGCGTCCGCACGGTGGCGGGCGTCCGTCGTGATGATCGGGGTGTCGGGGCCGATCTGCAGGGCCTCGCGCACCTCGTCCGGGTTGTACGGCTGGTTGCCGTCGAAGCCGTTGAGGGCGATCACGAAGGGGAGGCCCGAGTTCTCGAAGTAGTCGACCGCCGGGAAGCAGTCGGCGAGACGGCGGGTGTCCACCAGGACGATCGCGCCGATCGCGCCGCGCACCAGGTCGTCCCACATGAACCAGAAGCGGTCCTGGCCGGGCGTACCGAAGAGGTACAGGATCAGGTCCTGGTCCAGGGTGATACGACCGAAGTCCATGGCCACCGTGGTGGTGGTCTTGTCTCCGGTGTGGGTGAGGTCGTCGATGCCTGCAGAAGCAGACGTCATGACGGCCTCCGTGCGCAGCGGGTTGATCTCCGAGACGGCGCCGACGAACGTGGTCTTGCCCACGCCGAAGCCGCCCGCCACCACGATCTTCGCGGAGGTGGTGGAGCGGGAAGGACCGCCGCTAGAGCTTGCGAAGTCCACTGAGCACCCTTTCGAGCAGTGTCACGTCTGGCTGGCCGCCGGCGTTTTCGTCGCCGCCGGGCTGATGGATGGCGACCAGTCCCGCCTCCGCCAAGTCGGCGACGAGGATCCTGGCCACGCCGAGAGGGATTGTCAGGAGGGCCGAGATCTCGGCTACCGACTTGATCTCACGGCACAGGTTGCAGATCCGCTGATGCTCGGGCAGCTGGCCCTGCATCTGGTGCGGCTGCGCAGTGGTGTGCACCAGCGCCTCGATGGCGAGCTGGTAGCGCGGGCGGGTCCGGCCACCGGTCATGGCGTACGGACGCACCAGCGGGTTGTTCGACGCCCCGGCGGGCGCCGGCTCGGGGCCGCGGCGCTGGGGCTGCACGGGCTGGATGCGCGGCGCCTGCGGCTGGTCGTACGGCGACGGGCCCGGACCCTGCGGGCTCGGCGGCGCGTACGGCTGACCGTGGCTCGGAGCGGAGGGGAAGTTGTAACGGTTCGCGTTCTGGGAACCGTCGCCCTGACCCTGGGCAGGGCCGTACGACCAGTTACCCGGATTAGAACCGCCTGGGGGTGTTGCCACTTTCTCTCCTCCTCCGACTGTGCCTGGCACCCATCACGTGGAAGCCGCGTCCCGAAACCCTACGGCCTCGGGACGCCAATACGCACCGTCCCGTTGCTAGTTGAGAAGGCTCCCTTGGAGCTCCGCACGAAGGTCGGGCGTCAGGACCGTACCGGCACGGTCCACCAGAAGGGCCATCTCGTACCCAATGAGGCCGATGTCCGCCTCGGGGTGGGCGAGGACCGCGAGCGACGAACCGTCGGAGATGGACATGATGAAGAGGAATCCCCGCTCCATCTCCACAACCGTCTGGTTCACGCTGCCTCCCTCGAAGATCCGGGAGGCGCCTGCCGTCAGTGACGTCAGACCGGAGGCGACGGCCGCGAGCTGGTCGGCGCGGTCGCGGGGGAAGCCTTCGGACATCGCCAGAAGGAGTCCGTCGGCGGAGACCACCACCGTGTGGGACACCCCCGGGGTGTTGTCCACGAAGTTGGTGATCAACCAGTTCAGGTTCTGTGCCGCCTGGCTCATCGGGCTCACACTAACGCTCCTGGTTGTAGGTGCTGTCAGGACCGAAGCCCTGGCCGTTCGTTTCACTGCCTGCGTTGCGTCCGCGCTGGACGCCTCGACGCAGGTTGCTCAGCCTGCCTCGGACGTCCTCCGGGGCGCGGGAGACCTGAGGGCCTCCCTGGGGGGTGCTCTCGGCGGCGCCCTCGACCAGATTGGCCTTGGGCACCCGCCGCGGCAGGCCGGAGGAGGTGACCCCGCCCGCCTTCGGCTTCCGGAGCTGCGAGGCCTGCTGCCAGCGCGCGTCGTTCGCCGAACGCCAGCCGCTGTCGCCGTTGCTCTCCGAAGTGGGGGCCGGCGCCTCGCGGTTCACGGGCCGCGCGGCGCCGTTCGAACCGCTCGCCGCGAACGATCCGCGGCGGGGCAGTCCGGCGTCGGTCAGCTCGTGGGCGGCGGAGGGGGCCGGTCCCGGACGGTCGAAGCCTACGCTGTCCTGCTGACTCGCGTCAGCGGCCTGCGTGGATTCCGCTTCCGGAGCGTACTGGTCCGGGTAGCCGTTCTGGTAGCCGTTCTGCTGCGGCCAGTCGTCCTGGTAGGACTGCTCCTCGTACGACCCGAAGCCGTCCGCCGCGGACGCGCGGTCCGGCGCGCGCTCCTCCTGGGCCGGCTCCGCATACGCGGGGTCGGGGTAGCCGCCGTTCGACCCGAAGGCGCCGTTCTGCGGCACACCGCCGTTCGCGGAGAAGTCCTCGCCCTGCGTCCCCCCGCCGTTCGACGCGAGGTACGGGTCCTCGTACGCCGGGCGCTGCCGCTCCTCGTACGCCGTCTGCTGGTCGTACGCCGCGGGCTGCTCGGCGTAGCCGGTGGCCCCGGTCGTGCCGGTGTCGTAGCCGTTCTGCGCGGCCGCGTAGCCGTTCTGGGAGGCGTCGTACGCCGACTGCTGCTGCGTCCGGTCGAAGCCCTCGGTGTACGCGGGCGTCTCGGGGGACTGCTGCTGGCCGGGCTGGCCGTGGGTCTGGGACTCCAGGGCCGCCCGGCGCCCCTCGCGCATCAGGGAGCGGCCCACGGGGTCCAGCTCGCGGATGTCGTCGGGGACCTCGTTGTAGCGGCTGTCGTCGAAGCCGAGTTCGGCCGCCGTGCGCATCGGCTGCTGGTTGAAGTCCTCACCCTGGAACTGCTGCTCCGGGATGATCTGCGAGACGGTGAACTCGTCGCGGTCGGCGGGCTGTTCGCCACCGCCGCCGTGCGTGATCGCGTCCGGCAGCATGACCAGCGAGGTGGTGCCGGCCTGCTCGCCCGAGGGGCGCAGCTGGACGCGGATGCCGTGCCGGTCGGACAGCCGGCCGACCACGAACAGGCCCATGCGCTGCGAGATCGCGGCGTCCACCGTCGGCGGGTTGGCCAGCTTGTGGTTGATGTCGGCGAAGTCCTCGGCGGTGAGGCCGATGCCCTTGTCGTGGATCTCGATCATGACCCGACCGTCGGGGAGACGGGTGGCCGTCACCCGAACCTTGGTCTGCGGCGAGGAGAACGTCGTCGCGTTCTCCAGCAGCTCGGCCAGCAGGTGCACGAGGTCGGTCACGGCACGGCCGTGGATCTCGGCCTCCGGCACGCCCGACAGCTCGATGCGCTCGTACTGCTCCACCTCGGAGGAGGCGGCGCGCAGGACGTCGACCAGCGGGACCGGCTGGTCCCAGCGGCGGCCGGGCTCCTCGCCGGCGAGAACGAGGAGGTTCTCGCCGTTGCGGCGCATACGGGTCGCGAGGTGGTCCAGGCGGAAGAGGTTCTCCAACTGGTCCGGGTCGGCCTCGTTGTTCTCCAGGTCGGTGATCAGGGTCAGCTGGCCCTCGATCAGCGACTGGTTGCGGCGCGACAGGTTGGTGAAGATCGCGTTGATGTTGCCCCGCAGCAGGGCCTGCTCGGCGGCGAGCCGGACGGCCTCGCGGTGGACCTGGTCGAAGGCGCGGGCGACCTCGCCGATCTCGTCGGTGGTGTTGATCGGGATCGGGGCGACCCGGGTGTCGACCCGGCCGGGGTCGGTGCGCGAGAGCTGGTCGACCAGCATCGGCAGACGCTGCTCGGCGATGCCGAAGGCGGCGTTGCGCAGCTGGCGCATGGACTGGCTCATCTGGCGGGCCATGAGCCCGGCGATGATGAAGGCGGCGAGCAGGGCGATGACGACGATGCCACCGTTGATGATGGCGTCCTGCTGGGCGTCGGAGGCGATCTGCCCGGCCTCGTTGACCGCTCGGTCGATGAGTTCCTTCTCGACCTGGCTGTAGCCCTCGAACTTCAGGGTCGCGGCCGTCATCCAGGCCTGGGCGGTGATGCCCTGCTCGGCGAGATCGGCGGGCTCCTGGCCCTGGCCGATCGCCTGGATCATCTTGGTCATCGCGGGCGGGGCGACGTACTCCTGACCCTCGGCCTCCGCCTTCGCCTTGGCGTCGGCGGCCAGCTTCGTGCCCTCCGCGGTCTTCTGCTGCATGACCTCGGTGAGCCGCGCGGCGTCCTGCGTGGTGCCACCGGAGACGTACTCCTGGATGGCCACGTTCTCGAGGTAGGCGTAGGAGGTGAAGGCGGTGACCTGCTGCGCGAAGACCTTCTCGTCGGGGCTGGGCCGGACCAGAAGGTGCATGCCGATCGAGCGCTGCAGGGACTCGGCGCCCTTGGCGAGCGCGATGGCGTACACGGTGCGGCCGTACGCGGTGATGTTGCCGGTGCCCAGGCCGAGCTCGTTGGTGAACTCCATCAGCAGGTGCTCGACCGCGACGTAGCCCTCTTCGGTCTTCACCGGGTCCATGGCCTGGGTGTAGGCGGCCGCGCGGATCTTCGCGAGGGTCGGCTCGGCCTTCTCCACCAGGTCCAGGCGGCGCTCCAGGCCCTGCTTGGCCGGCATGCCGACGACTTCCCTGTGGAAGGCGGCGGCCTTCTCGTCGGTGAAGGCGCGGGCGTCCTTGACGGTCTTGTCGTCCTTCTTGTTCTGCAGGAGCGGCTGAGCGGAGACGTCACGCTCGTTGAGGAGGGCCTCGGCGTACTCACCGGCGGCGGCCACGATCTTCGCGACCTTCTCGGCGTCGCGGGCCTCCTGCCAGGTGTCGATCGAGCCCTTCACCTGGAAGCCGCCCATGACCAGGCCGACGAGCACGGGTATGAGCAGGATCGCGTTCAGCCGGGTCGGCACGCGCCAGTTGCGCGGGGAGAGACGACCACCGCTCTTCGCGGGTGCGGCCGTCGGCTCCGAGCCGGGCACAGGGGCGGGCGCCGCTCCGCGCGGCGGCGGGGTGAAGTTGCCCCGCGCCGCCGGCTCGGGACTTTTCTTGCTTCGCCTCACTCGACCAACAACCTCTCGGCGGTCGGCACCTACGTCGTGCCGCAGTGTCTCAGAGCCCGGTCAGCCATCGACCATGAGTACGTCATTGACTATTGGGCAGTTCAGGCATTCCAGCACGACGACCTGCGCTCTTCCAAACAGTGAGAAGTGCCGGTTCGAAGTGATGTAAGCCCCAGATAAAACGGTCAAAAAGAACGAGCCCCGCCAAAAGACGGGGCCTTCGTGCGCGCAGCGAGACCAAGTGACCGCGACGCGTGGCCGTACCACCGGATTCCTCTGCCGAAACGTTATGAACACCGGAGCCGACCGTGTCAAAGGCCACAGCCGGCTCCTGAGTGTCTACGACAACTGCCGTACGGCACGGGTTGTTTGAGTGCTACCGCAGCCGCGCCATCAGCGCGTGCTCCACCAGCGTGATCAGCGCACTCTTGGCGTCGGCCCGGTGACGGGCGTCGGTGGTGATGATCGGGGTGTCCGGCCCGATCTGCAGCGCCTCGCGCACCTCTTCCGGCTGGTACGGCTGCTGCCCGTCGAAGCCGTTGAGGGCGACGACGAACGGCAGACCGCTGTTCTCGAAGTAGTCCACGGCCGGGAAACAGTCCGCCAGACGCCGCGTGTCCACGAGCACCACCGCGCCGATGGCGCCGCGCACCAGGTCGTCCCACATGAACCAGAAACGGTCCTGGCCGGGCGTACCGAACAGGTAGAGGATCAGGTCCTGGTCGAGCGTGATGCGGCCGAAGTCCATGGCCACCGTGGTGGTGGTCTTGTCCCCGGTGTGGGTGAGGTCGTCGATGCCCGCGCTCGCGGACGTCATCACGGCCTCCGTGCGCAGCGGGTTGATCTCCGAGACGGCGCCCACGAACGTGGTCTTGCCCACGCCGAAGCCGCCCGCCACCACGATCTTCGCGGAGGTGGTGGCCCGACCCCCGTCAGAGCTTGCGAAGTCCACTGAGCACCCTTTCGAGCAGCGTCACGTCCGGAGCGCCGCCGTTGTTCTCGTCGCCGCCCGGCTGGTGGATGGCCACCAGGCCGGCCTCGGCGAGGTCCGCGACGAGGATCCGCGCCACACCCAGCGGCATGGCCAGGAGCGCCGACACCTCCGCGACCGACTTCACCTCGCGGCACAGGTGGCAGATGCGCTGGTGCTCCGGAAGGAGCCCCATGAGCGCTGCCGGGTCGGCCGTGGTGCTGATCAGTGCCTCGATGGCGAGCTGGTAGCGCGGCCGGGTCCGGCCACCGGTCATCGCGTACGGACGCACCAGCGGCTGGTCGCCCTCGTCCCCGTACGGCTCCGCGTACGGATCATGAGAGGCGGTGGGCGGGGTCATGGATCCTCCGGGCGGGACAGCATGTCTCGGTCAGTCGTGCCGTCCGTCGAGGCCGGTGGGGGGATTGTGTCGGCCGGACGGTGATTTGGTGCGGTGGGTGGTGCCGGGACGGTCAGTGGAGCAGACTGCCTTGGAGCTCGGCGCGCAGGTCCGGGGTGAGGACCGCGCCCGCGCGGTCGACCAGCAGTGCCATCTCGTAGCCGACGAGGCCGATGTCGCACTCGGGGTGGGCGAGAACGGCGAGGGACGAGCCGTCCGAGACGGACATGAGGAAGAGGAATCCTCGCTCCATCTCGACGACCGTCTGTGCCACATGCCCGCCCTCGAAGATCCGGGAGGCCCCGGCCGTCAGCGAGGTGAGCCCCGACGCGACGGCCGCCAGCTGGTCGGCACGGTCGCGCGGGAAGCCCTCGGACATGGCGAGCAGGAGCCCGTCGGCGGACACGACGACGGTGTGGGACACCCCGGGGGTGTTGTCCACGAAGTTGGTGATCAACCAGTTCAGATTCTGTGCCGCCTGGCTCATCTGGCTCAACTAACGCTCCTGCTGGTGAGTGGGGCTCGGGAAACTGCCGGTCTGACCGTTGCCGGCCTGACGACCCTGCGCGATGCCCCGACGGAGATTGGTCAGCCGTCCGCGCACGTCGTCAGGCGCACGCGAGACCTGCGGACCGGTTTGGTGCTGTTGCTGCTGAGCCGTGCCCGGGACGAGGTTCGCCCGGGGCACCCGGCGCGGCAGGCCGGAAGTGGTGACGCCGCCCGCGGCCGGCTGCCGGACACGCTCGGCCTGACGGACGAGCTCGTCGTTCGGCGACGTACGCCACGAGGAAGCTGTGGCGCCGGTGGCCGCGGGACGCTGGGGAGCAGCCGGAGCCTGCGGCTGCTGTTGCTGCGGCGCCGGAGCGGAGCCGTTGCCGTTTCCGTCGCCCTGCTGCCCGCGGAACCAGTTGGTCTCCAGCGTGTCGTACAGCGGGGTACGGCCGTCACCCGGACCCGGGGCCGGCGGCAGTGCCTCCGGCTCGGGACGGGCGGCGGGGCGCGGCGGGACGGGCTGCTGCTGTGGGGAGCCGTAGCCGTTGCCGCCGTTGGTCTGGGGTCGTTCGAACTGGCCCGTGGACGCCGGGTCCTGGCGGCCGGGCAGCGAGTGCCGGCCGGTGGTGGGGCCGTCGTAGCCGGGCGCGGGGAACTGACCGGTGGAGCCGTTGTCATAGCCCTGCGCCGGGGCGAACCGGCCCGGACCCGCCGGGGCGTTCTGGCCGCCCGGGGCGCCGAAGACGTCGGAGCGGACGAAGCCGTCCTGCTGGCCGCCCGTGCCGGGGGCCGGGAACTGGCCGGTGTCCTGGCTGCCGTTGACGGCCGGGAACCGGCCCGTGTTCTGGGTGCCGTTCACACCGGGACGGGAGAAGTCCGCGGAGTCGGCCGGGCCCTGACGGTCGTCGATCCGGGGTATCTCAGCGGTCGAGCCGGGACCCTGGCGGTCGTCGATGCGGGGCATGCGGGAGGTCTGCGCGACGTCCGGCTCCTCGTGGCCGCGCGGGGCGTCCAGCGGGGTGCGCGGCACCGGCGGCTGGAGGTTCTCGTCGCCCCAGCTCGTGGCGCGCTGCTGCTGGTTGCCGCCGGGCAGCTCGGCGCGCGGGCCACCGCGCGGCGGCAGCTGCGGCTGACGGCCACGGCCGCCCTGCTCGGCGCGGTTGTCGTTCTGGCGCTGCGGCTGCGCCGGCGGACGCCCGCCGCCGAACAGGTCCTGACCCTGGCCGGGCGCACCGGGACCGGCCGCCTGGAGACCCTGCGGCGCACCCGGCGCCTGCCCGCCGTAGCCGGCGCCCGCACCGGCCGGAGCCGGGCGGCCCTGCTGCGGGGAGGCCGGACCCTGCGGCCCGCGCGGCGCACCGGGACGGCCACCGCCGTCACGGCCGGGCAGCGCGGCCCGGGGACCCTGACCGGCGGCAAGACGGCCGCCCATGCCGGCACCGGCACCGAGGGCACCGCCGCCGGCCGGCGCACCGGCGCCGAGGGCACCGCCCTGCTGGCCCTGGCGACGGGCCGCGGCGGCACCGGCGGCGGCCTGCGCGGCGGCGGGACCGCCGGACACGCCGGCCTGACCGGGCTTGGGCTGGGGCTTCTTGCCGCCCTGGGCGACATCGACGGGCAGCATGACCAGCGCGGTCGTACCACCGGAGTCGGACGGGCGCAGCTGGATGCGGATGCCGTGCCGCTGCGACAGACGACCGACCACGAAGAGGCCCATGCGGCGGGAGACGGAGACGTCCACGGTGGGCGGCGAGGCGAGCCGCTCGTTGATCGCGGCGAGGTCCTCGGGGGAGAGGCCGATGCCGGTGTCGTGGATCTCGATCAGCACGCGGCCGTCGGGCAGCGCGTGACCGGTGACCTTGACCTTGGTCTGCGGGGAGGAGAAGGAGGTCGCGTTCTCCAGCAGCTCGGCGAGCAGGTGCACGAGGTCGTTGACGACGCGGCCGGCCACTTCGGTGGTCGGCACGGAGGCCAGCTCGATGCGCTCGTACTGCTCCACCTCGGACGCGGCGGCGCGGAGCACGTCGACCAGCGGGACCGGGCGGGTCCAGCGACGGCCGGGCTCCTCACCGGCGAGGACGAGGAGGTTCTCACCGTTACGGCGCATACGCGTCGCGAGGTGGTCGAGCTTGAACAGCGAGGACAGCTGGTCCGGGTCGGCCTCGCGGGACTCCAGTTCGGAGATGAGCGACAGCTGACGCTGGATGAGGCCCTGGGAGCGGCGCGAGAGGTTGGTGAACATCGCGTTGACGTTGCCCCGGAGGAGGGCCTGCTCGGCGGCGAGGCGGACCGCCTCGCGGTGCACGTCGTCGAAGGCCGCGGCCACCTGGCCGATCTCGTCCCGGGAGTGCACACCGACCGACTCGACGGAGGTGTCGACGTCCTGCGGGTCCGACTCCGACAGCTGCTTGACCAGCTCGGGCAGCCGGTCCTGGGCGACCTTGGTGGCGGTCTCCTGCAGCCGGCGCAGCGAGCGGATCATGGACCGGGCGACGACGAACGCGCCGACCAGCGACACACCGAGCACGAGCAGGATCAGCGCACCGGAGATGATCGCCTCGCGCTCCGACTCGGAGCGCAGCTCACGGGCCGTCTGCTCCATGTCCTCGAGCAGCGTGGTCTCGATGTTGGTCATCTGCCGGATCTTGGTCGAACTGGCGTCGAACCAGTCCTGGTACGACCGCTGGTCCAGCGAGGTGAGACCGCTGGCCGAGCTCAGCGCACGGTTGGCGTAGGTGTCGGCGTCCTCGATGGTCGGGCTGCCCTGCTCGATGGGCTGCAGCAGCTCCTCGGCGCCCTCGTTGCCGTAGATGCTGCGGAAGCTGGCGAGCTCGGATTCCTGGTTCTCCAGCGCGGCCTCGGCGTACTGCCGGTCGTTCTCGGAGAGGTCGCCGTAGGTGTCGTCGTTCACCGGCAGCGCGGCCGAGAGGGTGGCGCGCTGGACGGAGGCGTACTCCTTGGCGGCGGAGAAGGCTGCCAGCGCGCGGGTGCGCTGGATCATCTCCGGGTTGCTGGTGGCCTGCGCCATGTCCTGCGACAGGTCGAGCAGGGAGGTGATGAGGCGGTGGTAGGCCTCCACCGTCTGGGTGGAGTTCTTCTTCTCCGCGAAGGCCGTCTTACGGATCTTGGCGATGTTGCCGAGGTCGCCGAGGAGACCCACGAGGCTGTCACGGACGCCCTGGAGGTTGCCGTCCTTGCTGGAGGCGTCGATCTCCTCCGAGGCGTCCTGGAACGCGCCCAGTGTCCGGTCGGTCTTCTCGCGGACGCCCTTGACGGTGAAGTCGGTCGCCTTCGCGCCGTGCGCCAGCGGACCGGCGGACCTGTCGCGCTCGTCCTGCAGCGCGGCGGCCAGGTCGGTGGCCTGCTTGGTCATGTCGGTCAGCAGCCGCATGTTGTCGAGCTGCTGGATGTCGTCCATCGACTGGTTGATGCGCAGCGTGCCCAGCGTGGTGGCCGCGACCACCGGGAGGGTCAGCAGCGCGACCAGACGCGTGGAGATGCGCCAGTTGCGCAGCGCCACGCGCGAGCCGGTGCTGGGGGAGCCGGCCGGCGGCTGCACCGTCGGAGTCGGGGGAAGGGCGTTCGCCGACGTGGACGCGGCGGGGCGCCCGGAGCGCTCACCGCTGTCGCCGGACGGGCCCGGACCCGGGTTCTGGGCGTGCTGGGGCGAGGAACCGCGGTCGGTCCCGCCATGCGGCTCCGGCTCGGCCGAAGCGCTGCCATCCCTCTTGAAACGTCCCTGCACTAGCGTCGCAACCTCTGGACCAGGCGCCCCTCCGCTTGAACGGAAGGACGGTGTCGGCGTCTTGAAGGGCGTCCTGAATACGCCCCCCGAGTCGTGAGTGACCGGCGCTGGCTCCCCCTTCCGCCGCCACTCGGCGCTGCTGCGCCCTTTGCGCGCCGGCTCGATCCCGCGGCGGTCCGTGAGATTCCAGCACAGTGACGGATCTCCAACAAGGTGTGTTGGCCGGGCTGTGACATCCGTGACAGCCCGTAAGGGGTGGATCACCACACGTAGAAAGTGATCCAGGGTAACCCGGGCATACCAGGGCGAAGCCCGGATGGGCGACAGGTGTCCCAGTCGCCATGATCAGGAGCGGAATGAGGGCTTCAGGGGGCCAATGTCCGTTTCGTAGCAGTCATGTGTGGGCCTGAATTGACCGGTTTGCACATGGATTCGTGAGCAAACTCACACGCTGATCATGTGACCTTCACGCGATCACCGGGAATGGCGTGTCTAGCCTGAGGCTTTACAACAATGGCAAATCCGACAAGCCGCACCCGCGCGCGGGCCGTACACCGGCCCGCCGGGCGCCCCGGAACAGGACAGGGCTCAGTACAACAGTGAAGACGACGACGATGTTCCACAAGATCGCCAACCCGCAGCGCACGACGCTGGCGCACCTCAAGGACGCCGACGACCTGACGCTCCCGGAGCAGCCGGAGCACTCCGTCGATCTGCCGGCCCAGACTGCCAACCCCAAGCGCACCATCCTCACCGAGGTCCCCGTAGGGGCCTTCGCCGCGTCCTCCGCGGAGTAGTACGGGCGCCGGCCGCCGCATGCTCAAGGCGGCCGCCCACGGATGTCAAGGGCGTCCCCGGCCGGGGGCGCCCTTCCGCGTTAGCCTGGAGCGTCACACTCCAGCCAGCTCAGCAAGGGGCCAACCAACCCGTGCGCATCGCCAGGTTCTCCATCGACGGGAACGTCGCCTTCGGCGCGGTCGAGGGCGACAAGCCGGACGAGCTCGTCCTCGACATCATCAAGGGCATCCCGTTCGCGGAACACGAGCTCTCCGGTACGAAGGTGCCGCTGAGCAAGGTCCGGCTGCTCCCGCCCGTGCTCCCCAACAAGGTCGTGGCCTTCGGCCGCAACTACGCCGAGCACGCGCGCGAACTCGGCAACGAGGTGCCCGACGCCCCGTTCGCCTTCTTCAAGCCCTCCACCTCCGTGATCGGCCCCGGGGACGACATCCAGTACCCGCCCTTCTCCGAGGACCTCCACCACGAGGCAGAGCTCGCCGTGGTCATCGGCCGCATGTGCCGCGAGGTCCCGCGGGAGCGCGTCAAGGACGTGATCTTCGGCTACACCTGCGCGAACGACATCACCGCGCGGGACGTCCAGAAGCGCGAGAAGCAGTGGGTGCGGGCCAAGGGCTTCGACTCCTCCTGCCCGCTCGGCCCCTGGGTGGAGACCGACCTCGACCCGAGCGACCTCACCATCCAGCTCACGGTCAACGGCCGGCAGCGCCAGCTCGGCCGCACCAGCGAGATGATCCACTCCATCGAGGACCTGATCGTCAACATCACCGAGGCCATGACGCTGCTCCCCGGCGACGTGATCCTCACGGGCACCCCGGCAGGGGTCGGCCCCCTGGCTGTCGGCGACGAGGTCGCCGTCACCATCGAAGGCATCGGCACTCTCACCAACAAGGTTGTCAAGCGTGGCTAGCGCATCCGGCTCCCCCGTACGCGTCCGTTTCTGCCCCTCGCCCACCGGTAACCCCCATGTGGGCCTGGTCCGCACCGCCCTGTTCAACTGGGCGTTCGCCCGGCACCACCAGGGCACCCTGGTCTTCCGCATCGAGGACACCGACGCGGCCCGCGACTCCGAGGAGTCCTACGAGCAGCTCCTCGACTCGATGCGCTGGCTGGGCTTCGACTGGGACGAGGGCCCCGAGATCGGCGGTCCCCACGCGCCGTACCGCCAGTCGCAGCGCATGGACCTCTACAAGGACGTCGCGGCCAAGCTCCTGGACGCCGGCCACGCCTACCACTGCTACTGCTCCCAGGAGGAGCTGGACACCCGCCGTGAGGCCGCCCGCGCCGCCGGCAAGCCCTCCGGCTACGACGGCCACTGCCGCGACCTGAGCGCCGAGCAGGTGGAGCAGTACCAGGCCGAGGGCCGCGAGCCCATCGTCCGCTTCCGCATGCCCGACGAGACGATCACCTTCACGGACCTGGTCCGCGGCGAACTGACCTTCACCCCGGAGAACGTCCCGGACTACGGCATCGTCCGCGCCAACGGCGCCCCGCTCTACACGCTCGTCAACCCGGTCGACGACGCCTTGATGGAGATCACCCACGTCCTGCGCGGCGAGGACCTGCTCTCCTCGACGCCGCGCCAGATCGCCCTCTACAAGGCGCTGACCGAGCTCGGCATCGCGCAGCGGGTCCCGCAGTTCGGTCACCTGCCGTACGTGATGGGCGAGGGCAACAAGAAGCTCTCGAAGCGCGACCCGCAGTCGAGCCTGAACCTCTACCGGGAGCGCGGCTTCCTCCCGGAGGGCCTGCTCAACTACCTGTCCCTGCTGGGCTGGTCGCTCTCCGCCGACCAGGACATCTTCACGATGGACCAGATGGTCGCGGCCTTCGACATCGCGGACGTCAACCCCAACCCGGCCCGCTTCGACCTCAAGAAGTGCGAGGCCATCAACGGCGACCACATCCGCCTGCTGGACGCGAAGGACTTCACGGAGCGCTGCCGCCCCTGGCTGAAGGCCCCGTTCGCCCCCTGGGCGCCGGAGGACTTCGACGAGACCAAGTGGCAGGCGATCGCCCCCCACGCCCAGACCCGCCTCAAGGTCCTCTCCGAGATCACCGACAACGTCGACTTCCTCTTCCTCCCCGAGCCGGTCTTCGACGAGGCGAGCTGGACGAAGGCGATGAAGGAGGGCTCCGACGCCCTTCTGCGCACGGCCCGCGAGCAGCTGGACGCGGCCGACTGGGCGAATCCGGAGTCCCTCAAGGGGGCCGTCCTCGCCGCCGGCGAGGCCCACGGCCTCAAGCTCGGCAAGGCCCAGGCCCCCGTCCGCGTGGCCGTCACCGGCCGCACGGTCGGCCTCCCCCTCTTCGAGTCCCTGGAGATCCTGGGCAAGGAGAAGACGCTGGCCCGCATCGACGCGGCACTGGCGAAGCTGGCGGCGTAACGCACACACGCGTGAGGGGCGGCGACCGGGTCACCGGCTGCCGCCCCTCGGCGTTCGTTCAGACGGCGTCGTTCTCGTCGATCAGGTAGGCGCTCTCTTCGAAGATCTCCACCAGGACGACGACCAAGATCGCCCCTGCCACCATGTATTCGAGCATCACGCCAGGGGCCACGTAGGCCTTGCGCAGATGCTCGTCGGGGCCGAGCTGCGCGGTCGAGGTCTTGCGGAACGGATCGCGGGCCAGTAGGCGAACGGCCCTGTCCAACTGGGTACGTCGCTCTCCGGGCAGGGCGTCGTACGTCGCGCGGGCCTCAACGGTGAACTGGACGCGGTACTCGGTCATGGACAGCAGCGTGCCAGCCCACACCGCGCCCCCTCCCGGCCGTCGCGAACGCCGGACGCGGTCCGCACCCCCGCGTTACCGTCTGACCATGAGCATTCGCGCCGTGGTCTGGGACGTGGACGACACCCTCTTCGACTACACGACCGCGGACCGCGAGGGCATGCGGAGTCACCTGGCGGCCGAAGGCCTGCTCGACGGGTACGGCCGGCCGGAGGAAGCGCTCACCCGTTGGCGGGAAGTCACCGACCAGCAGTGGGCGCGTTTCTCGGCGGGCGAGACCACGTTCGAGGGCCAGCGCCGCGACCGCGTACGGGTCTTCCTGGACCGGGAGATGACCGACGCCGAGGCGGATGCCTGGTTCCAGCGTTACATCGGTCACTACGAGGCCGCCTGGGCCCTCTTCCCGGACGTCCTGCCCGTCCTGGACGCCCTCGCGGCCAGCCACCGCCACGCGGTGCTCTCCAACTCCAGCATCCACGTCCAGGACCGCAAGCTGCGCTTCCTCGGCGTCCACGACCGCTTCGAGACGATCCTGTGCGCGGCCGAGCTCGGCGTCTCCAAACCGCAGGCCGCCGCCTTCCTCGCGGCCTGCGAGTTTCTCGCCCTGCCCCCGCACGAGGTGGCGTACGTCGGCGACCACCCGGAGATCGACGGGCAGGGCGCCGCGGACGCCGGCCTGCTCTCCGTGTGGATCGACCGCTACGGCGGCGCGGCCGCCGTCGACCTCCCGTCCGGACGCCACCGGATCGCCACCCTCGCCGAACTGCCCGCGATCCTGATGGCGGATACCCGTTTTGGAGCGCAGTCCACCTTCAGGTAATGTTCTTCCTGCGCCGCCGGGGAGCGGGCCGAGAGGCCGGAACCCGGAGGAGCAAGCTAGAACAAGATCCCCTAAGGGGCTTGCGTTCCAGTGGCCTATGGTGTAATTGGCAGCACGACTGATTCTGGTTCAGTTAGTCTTGGTTCGAGTCCAGGTAGGCCAGCTCGCAGAGCTCATCTGCAAAGCCCCCGTTGTGTAGCGGCCTAGCACGCTGCCCTCTCAAGGCAGTAGCGCCGGTTCGAATCCGGTCGGGGGTACTGATCTCGATCAACTCGGGATCGCTAGGGCCCCCGTTGTGTAGCGGCCTAGCACGCCGCCCTCTCAAGGCGGTAGCGCCGGTTCGAATCCGGTCGGGGGTACTGACTGGTCTAAACCACATTGGTCTATGGTGTAATTGGCAGCACGACTGATTCTGGTTCAGTTAGTCTTGGTTCGAGTCCAGGTAGACCAGCTCGGGCCTGCGGAAACGCAGAGTCCACGCCCCCGTTGTGTAGCGGCCTAGCACGCCGCCCTCTCAAGGCGGTAGCGCCGGTTCGAATCCGGTCGGGGGTACAAGTACGAAGGGGCTTCCACTCAGGTGGGAGCCCCTTCGGCGTCTCCGGCCGCTCACACGATGCCGTACCGCCGTGCCGACTCCTCCTCCTGCGCCAGTCGGTGCAGCGCCTTCAGGACCGGCTCGAACAGCACCGCCGCCGCGACCGCCGTCTCGACCTTCTCCTCCTCCGAGGCGTACGTCTCCATGAAGTCGAGGTCGCGGACGGCCACCTGGTGCATCAACTCCGCGTACGGCGACAGTAGTTCGGCGTCCCACGGGTAGCCGAGCCGGATCAGCGTGGCCACCGCCACCACCAGCGAACGGTGCACGGGGGAGAGCGGCGCGAGCTCCCGGGCCGTCTCCCAGCCCAGCCGCTCCAACAGTGCGTCCACCTCGCGGCGGGCGGCCACCACCGCCGGATCCTCCTCGTCCGGTTCCGGCTCCTGCGGCAGCGCCCACAGTGCCGCGCCGAGCCGGATCGTGCGGCCGAGCGACTCGTCGTCGACGTGCCCCAGCACCTCCCGCGCGGTCGCCACCGGCACCCGGCCCACCTGGATCAGTGCCCGCACCAGCCGCAGCCGGCGCAGATGGCCCTCGTCGTACTCAGCGGTCGTGGCATTGACCTGGCGGCCCGGGGGCAACAGGCCCTCGCGCAGGTAGTACTTGATCGTTGCGGTGGACACACCGCTGCGCTCGCTCAGGTCCGCCAGCCGCATCCCTTGCGCCTTTCCTTGGATGGCGCCACTATCCCAGCACGAACAGGTCGGATAGTGGTGCTAGCCAAGTAAGGGGGAGCCATGTTCGGGAAGCCGGTGGCTGCGGGGCGCACGACGGCGGGAGTCGAGGGGGACGTGGTCGTCCTGCTGATCGGCATGCGGATCAACCACTTCTGGGCGGTCCACCACTGGGTGCCGGTGTTCCTGGCGATGCCGCGGATGCTGCGGGAACTGGGCAGGGCGCCCGAGCGCGGCCTGCTCGGCCACGTCCTGCTGACCGCCTCCCCCCGGACCTACTACGTCGTCCAGTACTGGGAGTCCAAGGAGAAGCTCTACGCGTACGCCACGTCGCCCGACATGTTCCACCGGAAGGCCTGGGCGATCCTCAACCGCAAGGAGAAGACGGGGAAGCTGAGGCAGCACGTGGGGTTGTGGCACGAGACGTATGTCGTGCCCGAGGGGTCTTATGAGGCGATCTACGCGGACATGCCGGCGTTCGGCCTGGCGGCCGCGCACGGGCAGGTGCCCCTGGAGCGGCGGGGGCGGTACGCGAAGGACCGCTTTGCCTACCGGTCCGCGCCGTGAAGGATCTGACGTCTGCCGGGTGCGGGTCCGTGGTGGTCACTCGCGTCCACGCGGCGGAGCCGCAGGTTGACAGAGGTCCGCGCCTCTTCGGGCCGGTGACCTTCCGGTCGGGAAAGAGCTTGCCGCGGCGTTGAGGCCCGCCCTTTCCCCGCCGGTGTCAGCCCGTACGGCGCAGCGCCTCCGACAGGCGGGCCGCCGCGTCGATGACCGCCTGGGCGTGCATACGGCCCGGGTGACGGGTCAGGCGCTCGATGGGGCCGGAGACCGAGACGGCGGCCACCACGCGGTTGGAGGGGCCGCGGACGGGAGCGGAGACGGATGCGACACCCGGCTCGCGTTCGCCGATGGACTGGGCCCAGCCCCGGCGTCGTACGCCCGACAGGGCCGTCGCGGTGAAGCGGGCGCCCTGGAGGCCGCGGTGGAGGCGCTCGGGCTCTTCCCAGGCCATGAGGATCTGCGCCGAGGAGCCCGCCTTCATCGTGAGCGTAGAACCGACCGGGACCGTGTCCCGAAGGCCGGACAGGCGTTCCGCCGCGGCGACGCAGATGCGCATGTCGCCCTGGCGGCGGTAGAGCTGAGCGCTCTCGCCCGTGACGTCACGGAGGTGGGTGAGCACCGGGCCGGCGGTCGCGAGGAGACGGTCCTCGCCGGCGGCCGCGGCCAGTTCTGCCAGGCGCGGGCCGAGGATGAAACGGCCCTGCATGTCGCGCGCCACCATACGGTGGTGTTCCAGAGCCACGGCCAGCCGGTGGGCCGTGGGTCGTGCCAGTCCGGTCGCCGCGACCAAGCCCGCGAGGGTGGCCGGACCGGACTCCAGGGCGCTCAGGACAAGGGCTGCCTTGTCCAGGACGCCGACGCCGCTACTGTTGTCCATGCAACGATACTCGCGTCTCACTCTGTGAAACGCAAGTTCAATTTTCCGTGGAACGCGCCACCCTGGATGTCACGAAGGCACAGCGGCCCGCGGAACGAAACGGGCCCGGCGGCGGGCGCCCGGACAAGGGGCGTGGGCGGCAGCCGCCTCCTCAAGATCTCTAGTTGGGCCGGTGGACGCTTGCCGGCCGAAGGGAAAGCGATGGGTAGGACACTCGCGGAGAAGGTCTGGGACGACCACGTCGTCCGGCGCGCCGAGGGCGAGCCCGACCTCCTCTTCATCGATCTGCACCTGCTGCACGAGGTGACCAGCCCGCAGGCCTTCGACGGCCTCCGCAAGAGCGGCCGCCAGGTGCGCCGCCTCGACCTCACCATCGCCACCGAGGACCACAACACCCCGACCCTCGACATCGACAAGCCCATCGCCGACCCCGTCTCCCGCGCCCAGCTGGAGACCCTGCGCAAGAACTGCGCAGAGTTCGGCGTCCGGCTGCACCCGCTGGGCGACGTCGAACAGGGCGTCGTGCACGTCGTAGGCCCGCAGCTGGGTCTGACCCAGCCCGGTATGACCGTCGTCTGCGGCGACTCGCACACCTCCACGCACGGCGCTTTCGGCGGTCTGGCCTTCGGCATCGGCACCTCCCAGGTCGAGCACGTGCTGGCCACCCAGACGCTGCCGCTGGTCCGCCCGAAGACCATGGCCATCACCGTCAACGGCGAACTGCCCGACGGCGTCACCGCCAAGGACCTGATCCTGGCGATCATCGCCAAGATCGGTACGGGTGGCGGTCAGGGCTACGTCCTGGAGTACCGCGGCTCCGCCATCGAGAAGCTCTCGATGGAGGCCCGGATGACCATCTGCAACATGTCGATCGAGGCCGGCGCCCGCGCGGGCATGATCGCCCCCGACGAGACCACCTTCGAGTACCTCAAGGGCCGCCCGCACGCCCCCCAGGGCGAGGACTGGGACGCGGCCGTCGCGTACTGGAAGACGCTGAAGACCGACGAGGACGCCGAGTTCGACGCCGAGGTCGTCATCGAGGCCGCCGAACTGTCGCCGTTCGTCACCTGGGGCACCAACCCCGGCCAGGGCGCGCCGCTTTCGGCGCACGTCCCCGACCCTGCTTCGTACGAAGACGCTTCGGAGCGTCTCGCCGCCGAAAAGGCCCTGGAATACATGGGGTTGGAGGCCGGGCAGCCGCTGCGCTCCATCAAGGTGGACACCGTCTTCGTAGGCTCCTGCACCAACGGCCGTATCGAGGACCTGCGGGCCGCCGCCGAGATCGTGAAGGACCGCAAAGTCGCCGACGGCGTACGGATGCTGGTCGTCCCCGGCTCCGCGCGCGTGGGTCTGCAGGCCGTCTCCGAGGGGCTGGACGTCGTCTTCAAGGAGGCCGGTGCCGAGTGGCGGCATGCGGGCTGCTCGATGTGTCTGGGCATGAACCCCGACCAGCTGGCCCCGGGTGAGCGCTCCGCGTCCACCTCCAACCGCAACTTCGAGGGCCGGCAGGGCAAGGGCGGTCGTACGCACCTGGTGTCGCCGCAGGTCGCGGCGGCCACCGCGGTCCTGGGCCACCTGGCCTCCCCGGCCGACCTGTCCGACGCCGAGACCCGTACGCCCGCTGGAGTCTGATCAGTCATGGAAGCATTCACCACGCACACCGGCCGGGCCGTCCCGCTGCGCCGCTCCAACGTCGACACCGACCAGATCATCCCTGCTCACTGGCTCAAGAAGGTCACGCGGGACGGTTTCGAGGACGGGCTGTTCGAGGCCTGGCGCAAGGACGAGAACTTCATCCTCAACCGGCCCGAGCGGCAGGGCGCGACCGTCCTGGTCGCCGGTCCCGACTTCGGCACCGGCTCCTCCCGTGAGCACGCCGTCTGGGCGCTGCAGAACTACGGCTTCAAGGCCGTGATCTCCTCCCGCTTCGCCGACATCTTCCGCGGCAACTCGCTGAAGAACGGCCTGCTCACGGTGGTTCTGGAGCAGAAGATCGTGGACGCGCTGTGGGAGCTCACCGAGAAGGACGCGCAGGCTGAGGTCACTGTGGACCTTGAGGCGCGTGAGGTGCGGGCCGAGGGCATCACCGCCGCCTTCGAGCTGGACGAGAACTCCCGCTGGCGGCTGCTGAACGGGCTGGACGACATCTCCATCACCCTCCAGAACGAGGCCGACATCGCCGCGTACGAGGCCAAGCGCCCGTCGTACAAGCCGCGGACGCTCCAGGTCTGATCCACGTCCGATCCACGTCCGGTCGGCGTCTGATCGATGTCCGTCCGCGACTGATCCGCACCGGATCCGCGTGGCAACCAGTCGAGTTTCGGCCACCGCGAGACACCCTCCGTACCCCCGATCGACCTGATCGGGGGTACGGCCATGTCTGCACCCGTTCGGCCCCGCCAGTCCTCACGCTTCCTCCCAACTTCCCACGTTAAGCAGGTGGTTGCCGGGGTACGCGCCCTGTGTGGACGCGGCTTCCGGCGATGCCCGGACGGCCGTCTGAGGCGGCAGTTGCCCCCTGAGCGGGCGACAACTCGCCCCAGATGGCACAATCTGTGCATGGAACACGACGGCCAACTCGAGCTCTATACGGCGGTCGCGAACCAACTCAAGGAAGCGCACGCAAGGGTGCGCGCACTGCAAGTCCCGGAGGGCGTACGGATGGCGCTGACCCGGAAGCTGCTGGTCATTACGGCCGCGGCCAAGCACGATCTCGCCGATGCGGCAAGGCGACTGGAGCGGTTCATGGCGGACCTCGACGAGGGGCGAATGCCCGAAGAGGAGCGCTGATCGCCTCCGGGGCAGCCGAGTTCGTTGCGGCACAAGGGTGATTAGCCCGTTTCGTGTTTGATTTGCGGTATATATCTGCCTAACGTGCGAAAAAGCTTGAACACTTTCGTTCTGGCGATGTCTCCGAAGGGGAAGACGTGAACAAGGCGCAGCTCGTAGAAGCGATTGCCGACAAGCTGGGCGGCCGCCAGCAGGCCGCCGACGCGGTCGACGCGGTCCTGGACGCCATCGTCCGCGCGACCGTCGCGGGGGAGAGGGTCTCGGTCACCGGCTTCGGCTCGTTCGAGAAGGTCGACCGTCCGGCGCGTTACGCCCGTAACCCCCAGACGGGCGAGCGGGTTCGGGTCAAGAAGACGTCCGTTCCGCGCTTCCGTGCAGGCCAGGGCTTCAAGGACCTGGTGAGCGGCTCGAAGAAGCTGCCGCGCGGTGGCGAGGTCGCCGTCAAGAAGGCCCCCAAGGGCAGCCTGACCGGCGGTGCCGCCGCGACGGTCAAGAAGGCCGCCGCGAAGAAGGCCGCCCCGTCGAAGAGGGCGACGGCCGCCGCGAAGAAGGCCGCCCCGACGAAGAAGACGACGGCCGCCGCGAAGAAGACCACGGCCGCCGCCAAGAAGACGACCGCGAAGAAGGCCACCACCAAGAAGACGACGGCGGCCGCCAAGAAGACCACGACGGCCAAGACCGCCGCGGCCAAGAAGACCACCGCCAAGAAGGCGCCGGCGAAGAAGGCGACGGCCACCAAGGCCCCCGCCAAGAAGTCGACCGCGCGCAAGACCACCGCCAAGAAGACCACTGCCCGCTAGGCGCAAGGGTTCAGGGGCACTCACGCGCCGGGCCGGACTCCCTCTCGGAGTCCGGCCCGCGGTGTGTTCGGAAGATCTTCGGGGTCCGGAAGGCCTTCAGAGTTCAAAAAGCCCTCAGAGTGCAGAAGGTCTTCCGGTTCAGAAGGCCATCAGAGTGCAGAAGGCCCTCAGAGTGCAGAAGGTCTTCGGGTTCAGAAGGTCTGCAGGGTCACCAGGGTGATGCGCCGGGCGTCCCCCTCGCCCTCGGTCTCGATCCGCACCCGCTGCCCGGGCCGCAGCAGTCGCAGCCCGCCCGCGTCGAACGCCGGCGCGTCGAAGGGCACCGGGGTGCCGTCGTCCAGCAGCACCTGTCCGCTGCGGGTATCGGGGTCGTACGTGTACGCGGTGGCCTGCATGGTCCGCAGCCTACTGCCCCGGAATCAGCAGGCGCGTGGCCGCCGCGGCCGTCCGGGGGCCCACGCCCAGGGCCAGGGCCGCCCGCAGGTCCTCGCCGGTGTCCACGTCCTGGCGTACGGAATCCACCGTGTCGAGGCGGAGTTCCGCGGCTCCGGAGGCGCGGTGGCGGGCGCGGGAATCGGTGCCGAACGCGGGGAGCAATTCATGGCCGGGGGCCACCGCGAGAAGGGTCGTACCGATTGCGGCCGCATCGGGGAGAAAAGCGCGAGGGAATTCCTCGGCCGCGTCCAGGACCCGGGCCAATTCCAGCGGGCGGAGGGCGGGAAGATCGGCGTTCAGGGCGGCGAGCGCGCTGTCGGGGCGCGTGGCGCGTACGACGGCCGCCGCGTGCGTGAGAGCGGCGTTCAGGCCGGAGCTTGGCTGGTCGGGGACGATGCGGGCGCCCAGTGCCGCCAGCTCGCGACCGGCCAGCGCGTCGTCCGTGACGACTGCCACATCCCGCACCGCCGGGCAGGCCAGGGCGGCGGCCACCGTGTCCTGGGCGAAGGCGAGGGCGAGTCCGGGGCGCAGCCCGTCGGCCGCGGTGTCCGCGAGCCTGCTCTTGGCCAGTGCCAAGGGCTTCAGGGGTATGACCAAGCTCCACTGCACCGGTGTACCGTCCCTCTCTCGTCGCGGCCATTGTCACCCGGCCCTTCCGGCGGCAGCTCAGTCGGGGCGTACGGTGTTCTCGACAGACCGGCGGCCCGGGGCGACACTTGTGCGGCCCCCTGGCCCCGGAGGGAAGTCAGGGAAGTCCTAGAGGAAGGTGTCCGCGTGTCCCGCCGCAGAATCGGCTTCTGGTACCGCTTCGCAGCGGTTCTCTGCAAACCACCGCTGGTGGTTCTGATCAAGCGGGACTGGCGCGGAATGGAACACATTCCGGCCGAGGGCGGATTTATCACCGCGGTGAACCATAATTCGCACGCCGATCCCTTCGCATACGCGCACTACCAGTACAACACCGGAAGAGTGCCGCGATTTCTGGCGAAGAGCGGGCTTTTCAAGAAGGGATTCGTGGGCGCCGCGATGCGCGGCACCGGGCAGATCCCCGTCTATCGCGAGAGCACGGACGCGCTCAGCGCCTTCCGGGCGGCGATCGACGCCGTGGAGCGCGGCGAGTGCGTCGCCTTCTACCCCGAGGGCACCCTCACCCGCGACCCGGACGGCTGGCCCATGACCGCCAAGACCGGCGCCGCGCGTGTCGCCCTGCAGACCAAGTGCCCGGTGATCCCGATCGCGCAGTGGGGCGCCAACGAACTGCTGCCGCCCTACGCCAAGAAACCCAATCTCCTTCCGCGCAAGACCCACCACGTCCTCGCCGGCCCGCCCGTGGACCTCACGCGGTTCTACGGCAAGGAGATGACTCCCGAGCTGCTGAAGGAGGCGACGGAGGTCATCATGGCCGCCATCACCCGCCAGCTGGAGGAGATCCGCGGCGAGAAGGCGCCCGACACGCCCTACGACCCGCGCCGGGAGCGGATCGAGCAGCGGCGCCAGACGCAGGCACAGACGCAGCCCGGTCGGTCGACCGTCCGAGAAGGGGAGAGCAGCACGTGAGCAAGCCCGTCAAGGCGGCCGTCTTCGGCACCGGATCGTGGGGCACCGCCTTCGGCATGGTCCTGGCCGACGCGGGCTGCGAGGTGACGCTCTGGGCGCGCCGCGCCGAGCTCGCCGACGCGGTCAACTCCACGCGGACCAACCCCGACTACCTCCCGGGTGTCGAACTCCCCGAGAACCTGCGCGCCACCGCCGACCCCGCCGAGGCCGCCCGCGACGCCGACTTCACCGTGCTCGCGATCCCCTCGCAGACCCTGCGCGCCAACCTCGCCGAATGGCACCCGCTGCTCGCCCCGGACACCGTCCTCGTCTCGCTGATGAAGGGCGTCGAACTCGGTACGACCATGCGGATGAGCGAGGTCATCGAGGACGTCGCCAAGGTGGGCCGGGACCGTGTCGCCGTCGTCACCGGGCCCAACCTCGCGCGGGAGATCGCCTCGCGCATGCCGGCCGCGGCCGTGGTCGCCTGCACCGACGAGACTGTCGCCCAGCGCCTCCAGGCCGCCTGCCACACGCCGTACTTCCGCCCGTACACCAACACCGACGTGGTGGGCTGCGAGCTGGGCGGCGCGGTGAAGAACGTCATCGGGCTCGCCGTCGGCATCGCGGACGGCATGGGGCTCGGCGACAACGCCAAGGGCTCGCTGATCACCCGCGGCCTCGCCGAGACCACGCGGCTCGGCCTGGCGATGGGCGCCGACCCGCTCACCTTCTCCGGACTCGCCGGACTCGGCGACCTGGTGGCGACCTGCTCCTCGCCGCTGTCCCGCAACCACACCTTCGGCACCAACCTCGGCAAGGGCATGACCCTGCAGGAGACCATCGCGGTCACCAAGCAGACCGCCGAGGGCGTCAAGTCCTGTGAGTCGGTGCTGGATCTGGCGCGCCGGCACGGCGTCGACATGCCCATCACGGAGACGGTCGTGGGCATCGTGCACGAAAGCAAGCCACCGGTGGTGGCGTTGAAGGAGCTGATGTCGCGCAGCGCGAAGCCCGAACGACGCTGAGCAACCCCCTGAGTCGACGCTGTCTCCGGGCCCTACCACCGGGTACTCTCAAGCCGATATGAGCACCGAGAACCTCCCCCAGAGCCCTGAGCAGCCGTCTCGCAAGCCGCGCGTGGCCGTCGTGTTCGGCGGCCGCAGCTCCGAACACGGGATCTCCGTGGTCACCGCCGGCGCCGTCCTCAAGGCCATCGACCGGACCAAGTACGAGGTCCTGCCGATCGGCATCACCCGGGACGGCCGGTGGGCGCTCACCGCCGACGCTCCGGAGCGCATGGCGATCACCGACCGCCGCACGCCCAGCGTCGAGGAGCTCGCCGAGTCGCAGGAGGGCGGCGTGGTGCTCCCCGTCGACCCCGCGAACCGCGAAGTCGTCTACACCGAGCCCGGATCGGTGCCCAAGGCGCTCGGCGAGGTCGACGTCGTCTTCCCGGTGTTGCACGGCCCCTACGGCGAGGACGGCACCCTCCAGGGTCTGCTGGAGCTCTCCGGCGTCCCGTACGTGGGCTCGGGCGTGCTCGCCTCGGCCGTCGGCCAGGACAAGGAGTACATGAAGCGGGTGTTCACCTCCTTCGGGCTGAAGGTGGGCCCGTACGTGGTGATCCGGCCGCGCGAGTGGCAGCAGGACGAGCCGGCCGCCCGTAAGAAGATCATCGACTTCGCCGGCGAGCACGGCTGGCCGCTCTTCGTGAAGCCCGCGCGCGCGGGTTCGTCGATCGGGATCACCAAGGTCGACGACCTGTCGGGGCTCGACGAGGCGATCGCCGAGGCCCAGCGGCACGACCCGAAGATCCTCGTCGAGGCGGCGCTGCGCGGCCGCGAGATCGAGTGCGGCGTGCTGGAGTTCGAGGACGGGCCGAGGGCCTCCGTACCGGCCGAGATCCCGCCTCCGGAGGCGCACGCGTACTACGACTTCGAGGCCAAGTACATCGACTCCACCCCGGGGATCGTCCCGGCCCCGCTGACGCCCGAGGAGACCGCCGAGGTCCGCAGGCTGGCGGTGGACGCCTTCGAGGCGGCGTCCTGCGAGGGGCTGGTTCGCGCGGACTTCTTCCTCACGGAGGACGGGGAGTTCGTGATCAACGAGATCAACACGATGCCGGGCTTCACGCCGATCTCGATGTACCCGCAGATGTGGCAGGCGAGCGGGATCAGCTACCCGGAGCTGGTGGACCGCCTGGTGCAGGCGGCGCTGCGCCGCTCGACCGGCCTGCGTTGATCCGGTCGGCGTTGACCGGGTGCCGGCGTTGACCGGGTGCGGCGTTGATCCGGTCGGCGTTGACCGGGTGCCGGCGTTGATCCGGTCAGGGTCGGTCCGGTCAGGGTGATCTAGTCGGCGATCCCTTTGGGGATCGCCTTCTTGATGGCGGCGGCCAGATCGACGAGCGGTGCCATGCCGTCGGCCGTACGGTCCTCGGGGATCGTGACCTCGACATACGCCCTGCGCAGTGCCGTAGTGAACCGGAAGGACCCGTTCTCCTGCTTCTCCAGGAGCCACCCCACATCGTTCACCTCCACCCCGTCGGCCTCGGGATCGCTCATCTTCGCGGGCCGTTCGACCCCGCAGCGCAGTATGATCGCCGGGTTCCCCCAGCCCGCGGTCAGCGCGGACGCGGGTGAGGGATCCCGGCGGTCGAGGTCGTCCACGTCGGACGGCAGCGCCTCGTCCAGGTTCCGGCACAGCTTGGTGACCGTTGCCGAGGGGCTGGGAACCGCCGCCGACGCGTCACCGTCTGCTGAGGAGCAGCCCACCGCAGCGAGCAGGAGGGCGAGCGGGGGCAGAACAATTGGCCGGTGACGGAAAAGGTTCACCGGCCAAGGGTAGACGGGGGCTACAGATGCACGACCGGGCAGGTCAGGGTACGAGTGATCCCGTCCACCTGTTGGACCTTGGCGACCACCATGCGGCCGAGGTCGTCCACCGTGTCGGCCTGGGCCCGCACGATGACGTCGTACGGGCCCGTGACGTCCTCGGCCTGGACGACCCCAGGGATCTTGCTGATCGTCTCGGCGACGGTCGACGCCTTGCCGACCTCCGTCTGGATCAGGATGTACGCCTGTACCACGGAACCTCCAGGGCGGCCACGAGGATCATGTGGGGAAAAGGAACGCCACGGTATCGCGTCGCCGCTCGCCGCGGGGAGACCTGCGGGGACCACGGCTCGCGCGCCGGGGTGCAGGCACGACAGAAGTTGACGGTCATCTCGACCGTATCGAGGACACTGGTGACGCGCGACCGGGCACGGACAGGGACAGAAGGGGAGCAAGGGCGATGAAGGGCACTGTTGGTGAGCTCGGGGAGTTCGGGCTCATCAGGGAGCTCACCTCCCGTCTCACCACCACCCCGGCGGTCCGGGTCGGACCCGGTGACGACGCCGCGGTGGTCGCCGCGCCCGACCGCCGGGTCGTGGCCAGCACCGACATCCTGCTGGAGGGCCGGCACTTCCGTCGCGACTGGTCGACGGCGTACGACGTGGGACGCAAGGCCGCCGCGCAGAACCTCGCCGACATCGCCGCGATGGGCGCCGTGCCGACCGCCCTGCTGCTCGGCCTCGTCGTCCCCGCCGAACTGCCGGTGACCTGGCCGACCGAGCTGATGGACGGCCTGCGCGACGAGTGCCAGGTCGCCGGTGCCTCGGTGGTCGGCGGTGACGTCGTACGCGGCGACACGATCATGGTGTCGATCACCGCACTCGGCGATCTGCGCAACCAGGAACCGATCACCCGGGCAGGCGCCCAGCCCGGCGACCTCGTCGCGGTGACCGGCTGGCTGGGCTGGTCCGCCGCCGGGTACGCGGTCCTCTCCCGCGGCTTCCGCTCGCCCCGCGCCTTCGTCGAGGCCCACCGCCGCCCCGAGCCGCCGTACCACGCCGGCCCGGCGGCCGCCGCGCTGGGCGCGACCGCGATGTGCGACGTGAGCGACGGGCTGATCGCCGACCTGGGGCACATCGCGGAGGCCAGCAAGGTCCGTATCGACATCCGTTCCGGCGCGATCGACATCCCGTCGCAGATGAACGACATCGGGCAGGCCGTCGGCGTCGACCCCATGCAGTGGGTGCTGACCGGGGGAGAGGACCACGCGATCGTGGCGACCTTCCCGCCGGACGTGAAGCTGCCGGCCCGCTGGAAGGTGATCGGCGAGGTCCTCAACCCCTCCGCCCTGCCCCAGGTGACGGTCGACGGGGCGCCCTGGACCAGCAAGGGCGGCTGGGACCACTTCGGGGACATCGAGTCATGAGTCTGCCGAGAGTGCTGACCGTGGCCGGCTCCGACTCCGGTGGGGGCGCGGGCATTCAGGCCGATCTGAAGACGATGCTCGCGCTCGGCGTGCACGGCATGAGTGTCGTCACGGCCGTCACGGCCCAGAACTCCCTCGGCGTGCAGGGGGCTTGGGAGCTGCCGGTGGAGGCGGTGCGGGCGCAGTACCGCAGCGTCGTCGACGACATCGGCGTCCACGCGGTGAAGACCGGGATGCTGGCCTCCGCCGAACTCGTCGAAGCGGTGGCCGAGTTGGTCGCGGGCACGGACGCGCCGGTCGTCGTCGACCCGGTGGGCGTCTCCAAGCACGGGGACCCGCTGCTGGCGGCCTCGGCACTGGACTCCGTACGCACCAAGCTGCTACCGGTCGCCACCGTCGCCACCCCGAACCTCGACGAGGTCGCCCAACTCACGGGCGTCCACGTCGAGTCGGAGGACCAGCTCCGGGAGGCCGCGGCGGCCGTGCTGGCCCACGGGCCGCGCTGGGTGCTCGTCAAGGGCGGTCATCTCCCCGGTGACGCCGTCGACTTGCTCACCGACGGGACCGAGGAGCACTGGCTGCGCGCACCCCGGCACGACAACCGGCACACGCACGGCACGGGCTGCACCCTCGCGTCGGCGATCGCGTCGCAGCTCGCGAAGGGACGGACCGTGCCGGAGGCGGTGGCGGCGGCCAAGGAGTACGTCACCGGGGCGATCGCGGCCGGGTTCGCGCTGGGCGGGGGCATCGGGCCGGTGGACCATGGGTGGGGGCTGGGGCTGGGGCTGGGGCTCGGGGTGGGGCGCGGCGACGCGTAAAGGCTTGCGCGAGCGTTTGCGCAAGCGCTTACGCGAGCGTTTGCGCAGACGCTTGCGCCATCGCTTGAGCAAGCGGTTACGCGGCCATGTGTCCCGCCGGGTACTCCCTCAGCCTGATGTCGGTCGTCGCGCGATGAACGCGATGCTGTGGTCGCCGCCCGCGAGGGCCGGCTCACCGGCCAGGACGTACGCGCCGACGATCGCCGCGCCCGTACCCATGCCGCCCGTGGTCGCGCCGTACCCGGCGTCCCCGAGGAGGGGCCCCACGGCCGTGGGTGAGGCGGTCGACGTGGAGCTGGGCGCCCGCGTCGAAGCCCAGGTCGTCGGCGGCTGGCCGCCGTACAGGCCCTCGGTCAGGCTTCCACGGAGACGCTGCGGCCCGCGTCGAGCAGCAGGAGGGTGAGCAGGGCGCGGGGGCGGGGGCCGCCGGGGTCGGCGGGGGTGCCGTCGTCGCTGCGGAGGTCGAGGGGGCCCAGGATGCCGAAGCGCATTCACCGGAGTGTGGCAGGTGGGTGGATCTTGTGGGGACAGGGCGCTGGGACGGCCTTGGGTACAGCAAAAAGCCGGTCCACCTGGGGGTGGACCGGCTCGATGCAGCGAACCAGCAGTGGCCGCGCGCTTAGCTGTGCGTCAGCGCGAGACCTTGCCGGCCTTGATGCACGAGGTGCAAGCGTTCACGCGCTTCGGCGTCCCGCCGACCACGGTACGCACACGCTGGATGTTCGGGTTCCAGCGGCGGGACGTACGGCGGTGCGAGTGCGAGATGTTGTTGCCGAAGCCCGGCCCCTTGCCGCAGACGTCGCAGTTGGCAGCCACGGGTCACTCCAAAGACTTCAGATGCACTTACGGTTGATCCCGGCATGCCGGGATCGCGATCGTAGGATCAAAGATCTGAGTGGCGTTGCCAGGGGAGAGCCCGATCTGGATCGGGCAACCGGAGCAGCATACAACGACTGCGCCAGTACAACGAAACTACCACGGCTGCTCAGGGGCCCGGTCCCGGCCCTCTTCGGTGGACAGCGGCCCAAGGTCTACGCTGCGTCCCAGTCCAGCAGCTCAAGGAGGCACAGGTGCCGCAGGTGCCGCAGACATTCTTCGATGCTCTCGCGGTGCGCACCTGGTGCGGTCTCGCGCTGCGCGCGCTGGGGCGGGCGCGCGAGGAGATCGACGCGATCAATGTCTATCCGGTCGCGGACGGGGACACCGGCACCAACCTCTACCTGACCGTCGAGTCGGCGGCGACCGCCGTCGAAGCCGTGTTCTCCGGGTACGAGGCCGGCTCGGCGTCCGCCGGGAGCCCCTCTGTCGCCGACGCCGCGCGCGCGATGGCGCACGGCGCGCTCATCGGCGCGCGCGGGAACTCCGGGACGATCCTCGCGCAACTGCTGCGCGGCATGGCCCAGGTGCTGGCTGCCGAGGGTGAGGCCTCTCACACCGACGCGGACGGGCTGCGCCTGGCCCTGCGGCAGGCGGCCGACTCCGCCCGCAGGGCCGTGGCCCATCCGGTCGAGGGCACGGTCCTGTCGGTCGCCTCGGCCGCCGCCGACGCGGCGGGGGGCGCCGGGGGCGACTGCGGGACCGTCGCACGGGCTGCCTACCAGGGAGCGTGCGCGGCCCTCGCCGCGACCCCGGGCCAGCTGGCCGTCCTGGAGCGCGCCGGGGTGGTCGACGCGGGTGGGCGGGGGCTGGTGGCGGTGCTCGCGGCGCTGGTGGAGACGTTCACGGGGGAGAGGCCGGGGGCCCCGGTGAGCTCCGGTGCCGAGACGCACGCGTGCGTGGAGACCGCGGGGCTCCTGGAGTCCGGCGAGGCGGAGGACTGCGCGGACCAGGCGGCGGACGCGGGCGGTCCCGCCTTCGAGGTCGTCTACCTCCTGGAGGCCGAGGACGCGGCCGTGGACCGGCTGCGGGAGCGACTCGACGCCCTCGGCGACTCGCTCGTCGTGGTCGGCGGCGACGGCCTGTGGAACGTCCATGTGCACGTCGACGACGCCGGCGCCGCCGTGGAAGCGGGCGTCGAGGCCGGCCGCCCGTACCGGATCCGTATCACGCACTTCGGTGTCGACGACGTGCACGCGCGCGGGGGCGAACGTCCGCCCCGCGAGCGTGCCCAGCGGGCGGTCGTCGCCGTCGTCCCCGGCGAGGGCCTGGCCGGGCTGTACGCCGAGGCCGGCGCGACGACGGTCCTCGCGCGCCCCGGGGAGCCGCCCGCGAGCGGCGAACTCGTCGAGGCCGTACGGCGGGCCCACGCGCGCGAGGTCGTGCTGCTGCCCAACGACGCCGACCTGCGCCACACGGCGGCCGCGGCGGCCGAGCAGGCCCGTTCGGAGGGCGTCCGGGTGGCCCTGATCCCCACCCGGTCCGCGGTCCAGGGGATCGCTGCCCTCGCCGTGCACCAGCCGGACCGCCGCTTCGACGAGGACGTCGTCTCGATGACCTCGGCGGCCGGCGCCACCCGCTACGCCGAGGTCGCCGTCGCCGAGCGCCAGTCGTGGACCATGGCCGGCATCTGCCAGGCCGGTGACGTCCTCGGGCTCATCGACGGTGACGTCGCCGTCATCGGCGCCGACGTCACCGCCACCGCCGAGGCCGTCCTGGACCGCATGCTGGCGGCGGGCGGGGAGCTCGTCACCCTGGTGCTGGGCGACGAGGCTCCGGACGGCGTCGCCGAGCGGCTGGAGGGGCGGGTGCGGGAGGCTTACCTTGCGGTCGACACGGTGGTGTATCGGGGTGGGCGGCAGGGGGCGTTGTTGCTGATCGGGGTGGAGTAGGCGGAGGTTGGTGCGAGGGGATCGTTCAACAATTCTCTTACCTCTTGGAGGATTGTTGAACGATCCCCCCATCCCTGATGGGATTGTTGAACGATTCCCCTACTCTGGGGTGGGATCGTTCAACAATCCTCCTGTCCTCGGGGAATCGTTCAACGATCCTTCTGCTCCTCCGCGACCTGAAGCAACTGCCCCGCCTCCGCCCGCCGCGCCCGCACCGTCTCGTCACCCCCACCCTCGACATCGACCTCGGCCTCCCCGTCCGCGTAAGCCCGAAGCACCGCACGCGCGCGTGCCGCCGCGTCCGCCGGCCGCCCCAGGTCGGTCTCCAGCCAGCCCGCGGCCAGTTCGGCGCCGGTGCGGGCGTGCAGGGCGTCGTCCCCGAGGGCGACGAACACGGCGACGGCCTCCGCCATCTGGCACAGGGCCTCCTCCAGCGCCGCCCGGATCGAGTCGTCGTCGGCGTCCTCGGATGCCGAGCGGGCGAGCAGGTCCCCGAACTGGCGGTGGGTGTGGCCGAGTTCGACGACGAGCCGCCCGCGCGCCTCCTCGTCGTCCGTCAAGCCCAGGGCGTCCGCGCACTCCTCGACGGCGCCCGTCATCAGCTCCCGCGCCGCCTCCGTGCCGTCCTCCGTGCGCAGCGCCAGCCACGCGCGGGCGCGCAGGGAACGGACGAGACCGTGGACGTTGCCCAGGGAGCGCCACAGCTCACCCGCGCGCACATAGGCCTGGTCGGCCTCGGCCGGCAGCCCCGCCTGGCCGAGGGACTCGGCGGCCAGGTGCGCCAGGGTCGCGTGGTCGTGCTGTTCGGGCCAGTGGCGGGCGATCTCGGCAGCCTGGAGTCGGCGTTCGGCGGCGGCCCGATGCTCCCCGAGCTCGCTCAGACAGTCGCCGAGCCACCACTGCGTCTGGACGACCGCCCCGTCGCCGTGTGTCTCGGCACTCAGGTCCGCCAGCGCCGACTCCAGCACCTCCGCGGCCTCGGCCCAGCGGCCCTGCCGTACCAGGAACCCGCCCAGCTGGTGCCGCGCCCAGGCACCGAGCGTCGGGCTTTCGCCCGCCTCGTCGGCCCAGTGCGCCGCCTCCAGGGCGTGCTCGGCGGCCTCCTCCGCCTGTTCCCGGCCGCCGACGACCTCGGCGAGCTGGAGATGCAGCTGGGCCCGCCCGACCGGCTCCAGATGGGCGCCACCATGCTCCAGGGCCGCCCGCAGCGCCCGCTCCGCCTCCACCAGGTCGCCCAGGTGGTGCGCGAGCCCGGCCAGCCGGGCCTCGTACTCCACGGCGAACCACGGCAGGCCCGCCGCGACGAACTCCGCCGCCGCGCGCGCGAACAGTTCCGCGCCGGCCTCCGCGTTCCCCGAGTGCGCTGCCAGCTCCGCGAGCATCGCGTGCCCCTCGGCGATCCGCGCGGCGAGCCGTACGTCGTCCCCGGTCCGTCCGTCGACGAGCGCGAGCAGCTCCCGTACGGCCGTCTCGGTCTCCGTCAGGACGGACTCGGCCACGGGCCCGTCGGCCTCGTGGACGCGCCGCATCAGGATCCGCGCCCGGCCCATCAGGACGCCCGCCGCCTGCCGCACCTCCGTGCCGCCCTCGGCGTACAGCGCGAGGACCCGGTCGTAGGGGTCGGCGACCGCCGCGAGCGCCTCGTCGACGTCCCCGGCGAGGGCGCGGACGTACGCGGCACGCGCGCGTGCCGCCAGAGCCTCCCCCGGGTCGCCCGCCTCCGCGTACAGCTCCGCGGCCCGCTCGAACGTTTCGGCGCCCTCCGGGCCGCGTCCCATCGCCTCGTGATCGACGATCTCCGCGCGGTCGCGCGCGTCCAACTCGACCCCCTCGGCGGCCCGCGCCACCGCCGCCCACGCCTCCATGGCGTGCGGCTGCAGAGTGTCCGACAGCCGTCGCGCCTCGACCAGCAGATCGGACAGCTCCGGCTCGGCCGCCTCCTGGACCGGAACAGGAGGCGCGACCACCGAGGGCGCCGGCCGCACCGCCCGCACCCCCAACGGCAGCCGCTCCACCAGCGGCCGCTGCGCCATACGCGCGCGTGCCCGCTCACTGACGTGCGACGTGCCGTTGCGCTCGTCGAAACGGGCGGCCAGCGCGAGGGCCTCCCCGCGCGCGTGGGCGGCGAGCTCGGCCGCGGTCCACACCCGCCCGGCCGGACCGGGCACCTGCTGACCGCCGAGGCCCAGTTCTGACAGCCGCCCCATGAGCAGCACCACCACGCTCAGGAACTCCAGCTTGCTGCGCGGATGCCCCTCGTCCGTGAAGTACGCCGGCCGCTCCGCGAGCAGCTCCAGGCCCCGCGCCTCGTTGCCGGTCAGCGCGCAGAACTCCACATGGTCCGCGTACGCGCCCCGCATGCTCTCCATGGCCCGCACCAGCCGGAAGCCGCGCAGGTGATGGGCGCGCGCCTCTTCCAGGCGGCCCAGCCGCAGCAGCGGCACCAGGGACGACGCGAGCACCGTGTGCGGCTCGTGCGCGCACGTGTACGCGCCCTCCAGGACGGGCGCCCACAGCTCGAGGGCCTCGGCGTCCCGGCCCCGCTCCGCCTGCCACCAGCCCTGCCCGTGCAGCTCGCAGGCCTGGCAGTCGGCCATGCTGTCCCGGTCCGCGGCCAGCCAGGCGCCGAACGCCCGCTCGGCCCGCGCCACGTCCCCGACGTGCGCGGCCACGCTGAACTCGGCGCTGCGCACGGCCCGCTCGGAGTGGCCGGCGAGCCGGTAGCGGTGCTCCATCTCGCCCAGCCACTTCTCCACCGACGCCAGCGGGATGTGCGGCTGGTCGAGCATGCCGGCCGACATCCACTTGAAGACCCAGTGCAGCGAGTGCGTCTCGTACTCGTCGAAGTCCTCGGGCCGCTCGTCCCACATGCGCAGCAGCCGCGCGAACGGGACGAACATCTTGGCCTTCTCGGAGCTGTAGTTGTAGACCTTCAGCTGGTGTCCGAGCGCCTCGATCACGGCGAGCGGGATGTTCAGCTTCTCGGCCTCGACGAGCAGCTGCTCCGCGCGCGCGTTGCGGGCCGGGCCCTCCGGCTGCTCGGAGTTCTCCGCCATCGCCCGGCGGAGCGAGTCGAAGTCCGTGATCCCGGTCATCAGTGGCCGTCCTCCCCCTGTGCGGACTCCCCGTGAGCGGACTCCCCGTGCGTGGCCCACTCCAGGAGGCCGATGAACGCGCGGTTCAGCAGCGCGGAGTCCGCGGGCCGCAGCGGCCGCTGCGCCATCAGCAGCGCCTGCCCGTACAGCGACTCCGAGGCGGTGCCGATCAGCTCCGGATCGTTCAACGAACTGATCCTGCGGATCAGCGGGTTGAAATGGTTGAGCACCAGACGCGCGCGCGGAGCGCTGCCCCGCAGCGAACCCAGGATGCCCGCCCACAGATCGTCGGCCTGCGCCTCCTCCTCCGCCCGCGCCTGCTCGTGCCGGGCGGCCCGGTCGTCCAGGTGCAGCGCGGGCACCGACAGCGGGTGGAAGGCGCGCAGGACGACGTCACAGCCCAGCGGGTCGAGCTTCGCGCGCGCGGCCGCCAGGAAACCCGACAGCGCCAGCTCCTCGGCCGGATCCACCGCGTCCAGGTGCGCGGTCACGGTGTCCGCGTCCAGCTCCGCGACCACCGTCCCGGGCCGCACCGACGGCAGCGCCTCGACCAGCTCGCTGTCGTACGTGTAACCGCCGTTGATCACCCCGACGCCCTGCGCGGACGCGATCGGTGCGACCTGCCGGTACTCCTCCACGGTCCGCGTGAAGTGCACCACCGGGTGCCGCTGCGCGAACTCCTCCAGGGACAGCCGTCCGTCGGTCGTCTCGAAGGGCAGCCACGGCAGCATCGTGCGCAGCATCTCCTTGTCGTGCCGCGCGAGGGACTTCACGCCCAGGTGGTGCACGGCCAGGAAGGCCGCGAGGCGCTCCGGGTCACCGGCGGCGAGCCCCGTCAGCCACGCCCGGATGCGCTCGCCCAGGGCCTCCCGCACGGCCGCCAGCGTCTCGTCCTCGTACAAGGACTCGCGTGAGGCCGTGGGCCGCAGGCTGTCCGTGTCGAGCACACAGCGCACGAAGAACGCCCAGTCGGGCAGCAGCTGTTCGGCCCGCTCGGTCAGCAACATGCCCTTCAGATGCACGCGATGACTCGCCCGCTGAGCCGGACTGACCGCCGCCGGCAGCACGTACGCCACCCCGCGGATCCCCGCCAGCGGCACGTCCAGCTCGATCGAGTCGAGCGGCGTGAAACCGAACAGCTCATGGCAGTGCCGGGCCAGGGCCACCCGCCGGTTGGCGGGGGAGGGGTACGCCCGGTCCCAGGGCGCCGGCAGATCGGTGACCGCCTCGTCGCCCACCCGGACGTCGTACGGCAGCAACGAGCCGAAGTCCCGCGCCAGCTGGAGGACCCGCTGCTCGGTGAGCCACTCTCCGGCCCCGGCGCGCGCCACCAGGTGCACCGTCGTGCCCGGCTCGGGGCGCTCCTCGTGAGGCAGCGTCCGCACGGTGTACGAGCCGTCGTCGCGGGCCGTCCACTCCACGGGCGGCGAGCCGGGGGTACGGGCGCTGCGGCTGACCACCCGGATCCGCTCGGCCACGACGAAACAGGCCAGGAGCCCGATGCCGAACTGCCCGAGGAAGTCGGACCGGGCCTCCTGCAGCCCGTCCGCCCGCTTGGAACTGCGCCCGATGGTCGCGAGGAGGTTGTGCACGTCGGCCTCGGTGAGACCGACCCCGGAGTCCTCCACCCGCAACTGACCGCCCGACGCGAACAGCCGCACGCGCGCCGGGGCGTCGGGCTCCTCGGCCCGCCGGGCGGTGATGGCGTCCACGGCGTTCTGCAGCAGTTCGCGCAGGTAGACCTTGGGACTGGAATAGAGATGATGGGACAGCAGGTCCACCAAACCACGCAGGTCGACCTGGAACGTATGAGGTGACTGTGATGCCTGGGATGACTGTGAGGTCTGGGAGTCCATCGCTGCAGCGCCGCGGATTGGGGGAGGGTCGACGGCGCGGGGTCGGGCGGTCCCGGTGGGGCGGTGACCGCGGGGGATGGCCGGAGCGCGCCATCCTAGGGCCCGAACGAGCCGTCTGACCAGGGGTTTCAAGACACATATACGGCATTGTCAGTGGTGTGGTGTGCAATGGATCTCGTGCCCGCACTCGAAGAACCACTGAAAAAGGTGCTCGGCCCACCGACCGCGAAGGTGATGGCCGAGCACCTCGGCCTGCACACCGTCGGCGACCTCCTGCACCACTACCCGCGCAGATACGAGGAGCGCGGCCAGCTCACCCACCTCGCCGACCTCCCCATGGACGAGCACGTCACGGTGGTCGCCCAGGTCGCCGACGCCCGGCTGCACACCTTCGCCTCCGCCAAGGCCCCCCGCGGCAAGGGCCAGCGGCTGGAAGTCACCATCACGGACGGCAGCGGCCGCCTCCAGCTGGTCTTCTTCGGCAACGGCGTCCACAAGCCCCACAAGGAGCTCCTGCCCGGCACCCGCGCGATGTTCGCGGGCAAGGTGTCCCTGTTCAACCGGCGCCTTCAACTGGCCCACCCCGCCTACGAACTGCTGCGGGGCGACGGCGAAGGCGCGGCCGAGACCGTCGAAACCTGGGCCGGCGCCCTCATCCCGATCTACCCCGCCACCGCCAAACTGGAGTCCTGGAAGATCGGCAAGGCGATCCAGACCGTCCTGCCCAGCGCCCAGGAGGCCCTCGACCCCCTCCCCGACAACCTCCGCGAGGGCCGTGGCCTGATCTCCCTCCCCGAGGCCCTCCTCAAGATCCACCGCCCGCACACCAAGGCCGACATCGCCGACGCCCGCGCCCGCCTGAAGTGGGACGAGGCCTTCGTCCTCCAGGTCGCCCTCGCCCGCCGCCGCCACGCCGACGCCCAACTCCCCGCCGTCCCCCGCGAACCCCGCCCCGACGGCCTCCTCGCCGCCTTCGACGACCGCCTCCCCTTCACCCTCACCGAGGGCCAGCAGAAGGTGTCGAAGGAGATCTTCGACGACCTGGCGACGGACCATCCGATGCACCGGCTGCTGCAGGGAGAGGTCGGAAGCGGGAAGACCATGGTGGCGTTGCGCGCCATGCTCGCCGTCGTCGACGCCGGCGGTCAGGCGGCCATGCTCGCCCCCACCGAGGTCCTCGCCCAGCAGCACCACCGCTCCGTCGTGGAGATGATGGGCGAGCTCGCCGAGGGCGGGATGCTGGGCGGGGCCGAGGACGCCACCAAGGTCGTGCTGCTCACCGGGTCGATGGGAGCGGCCGCGCGGCGGCAGGCGCTGCTCGATCTCGTCACCGGAGAGGCCGGGATCGTCATCGGCACGCATGCGCTGATCGAGGACAAGGTCCAGTTCCACGACCTGGGCCTCGTCGTGGTCGACGAACAGCACCGCTTCGGTGTCGAACAGCGCGACGCCCTGCGCGGCAAGGGCAAGCAGCCTCCGCACCTGCTTGTCATGACAGCCACGCCCATCCCGCGCACGGTCGCGATGACCGTCTTCGGCGACCTGGAGACCTCCGTCCTCGACCAGCTCCCGGCCGGCCGCTCACCCATCGCCAGCCATGTGGTCCCGGCCGCCGACAAGCCCCACTTCCTCACCCGCGCCTGGGAGCGGGTCCGCGAGGAGGTGGCGAACGGCCATCAGGCGTACGTCGTCTGCCCGCGGATCGGCGACGAGGAGGACGATCCGAAGAAGTCAGGCAAGAAGAAGTCCCCGGAGGACGAGGCCGAGAAGCGTCCGCCGCTCGCCGTCCTCGACGTGGCGGACCAGCTCGCCAAGGGCCCCCTCCAGGGCCTCGGGGTCGAGGTCCTGCACGGTCGTATGCCTCCCGACGACAAGGACGCGGTCATGCGCCGCTTCGCCGCCGGCGACACCGACGTCCTGGTCGCCACGACCGTCATCGAGGTCGGCGTCAACGTCCCGAACGCCACCGCGATGGTGATCATGGACGCGGACCGCTTCGGCGTCTCCCAGCTCCACCAGCTGCGGGGGCGCGTCGGCCGTGGCTCGGCGCCCGGCCTGTGTCTGCTGGTCAGCGAGATGCCGGAGGCCAGCGCGGCCCGCCAGCGCCTCAACGCCGTCGCCTCCACCCTCGACGGCTTCGAGCTCTCCCGTATCGACCTCGAACAGCGCCGCGAGGGCGACGTCCTCGGCCAGGCCCAGTCCGGCGCCCGCTCCAGCCTGCGCGTACTCGCCGTCATAGAGGACGAGGAGGTCATCGCCGAGGCCCGCGAGGAGGCCACCACGGTCGTGGCAGCCGACCCGGAGCTCACCCACCTGCCAGGCCTGCGCACGGCTCTGGACGCACTCCTGGACGAGGAAAGAGAGCAGTACTTGGAGAAGGGGTGAACCGTCCCACGTCACCCAGCCCTGCCAGACTGGACCTGTAGCCACCCCACGACCAAAGCCACCCCACGACCAAGGACCCGAAATGACCCGCGTGATCGCCGGCGCAGCCGGCGGACGCCGCCTGGCCGTCCCGCCGGGAACCGGTACCCGCCCCACCTCCGACCGCGCACGCGAAGGTCTCTTCTCCACCTGGCAGTCCCTGCTCGGTGGCCCCTTGGACGGCGAACGCGTCATGGACCTCTACGCCGGCTCCGGCGCCGTAGGACTGGAGGCGCTCTCCCGCGGCGCGAGCCACGTCCTGCTCGTGGAGGCCGACGCACGAGCGGCCCGCGTCGTCCGGGAGAACGTGAAGAACCTCGGCCTCCCCGGCGCCGAGGTCAGAGCGGGCAAGGCGGAGCAGGTGATCCGGACGGCACCTCCGGCCGAGCCGTACGACCTCGTCTTCCTCGACCCTCCGTACGCCGTCGGGGACAACGATCTTCGGGAGATTCTGCTCACACTCCGCACGGAGGGGTGGATCGCGCCGGAAGCCCTCGTCACCGTGGAGCGCAGCACCAGAGGCGGAACGTTCGACTGGCCGGAGGGCTTCGAAGCGATCAGGTCCCGTCGCTACGGCGAGGGAACGTTTTGGTACGGTCGCGCCGCCTCTACGTGCGAAGACGCACGATGACCGGACCGGAGAGCGAGGGATCACAAGTGCGCCGCGCCGTCTGTCCCGGGTCGTTCGACCCGATCACCAACGGACATCTCGACATCATCTCCCGCGCCTCCCGTCTCTACGACGAGGTCTACGTCGCGGTGATGATCAACAAGTCCAAGAGGGGCCTGTTCGAGATCGACGAGCGGATCGACCTGATCCGCAGGGTCACCGCCGAGTACGCCAACGTCAAGGTCGAGGCCTTCCACGGCCTCCTGGTCGACTTCTGCAAGCAGCGCGACATCCCAGCCATCGTCAAGGGCCTGAGAGCGGTCAGCGACTTCGACTACGAGCTGCAGATGGCCCAGATGAACAACGGCCTCTCCGGCGTCGAGACGCTCTTCGTCCCCACCAACCCCACCTACAGCTTCCTGTCGTCCTCCCTGGTCAAGGAGGTCGCCACCTGGGGCGGAGACGTCTCCCACCTGGTCCCGCCGATCGTCCTCGAAGCACTCACCGAGCGGCTCAGGAAGGACTGACCGCCTGACGGCCCGTCACCCGGTGTCCGGCGGACACCTCATGGCCGTACAGTCGTCCCGTCCGTCTCCAACACAGCTGTAGAGAGTGGCGAGCAACCGGTGGACGTGCAGAAGAAGCTCGACGAGATCGTCACAGCGGTCTCCAGTGCCCGGTCGATGCCGATGTCGGCCTCGTGCGTGGTCAACCGCGCGGACCTGCTCGCCCTGCTGGAAGAGGTGCGCGCGGCCCTGCCCGACTCTCTCGCTCAGGCCCAGGAGCTGATCGGCGGCCGCGAACAGATGGTCGAGCAGGCCCGCCAGGAGGCCGAACGGATCATCGAGACCGCGCACGCCGAGCGCGGTTCCCTGATCTCCGACACCGAGATCGCCCGCCGCTCCCAGGCCGAGGCCGACCGCATCGTCGCCGAGGCCCGCCAGGAGGCCGAGGAGATCCGCGCCGAGGCCGACGACTACGTCGACTCCAAGCTCGCCAACTTCGAGGTCGTCCTCACCAAGACCCTCGGCTCCGTCGGCCGCGGCCGCGAGAAGCTCCTCGGCACCGGTCCCGGCCTCGACGAGCAGGGCTACGAGGACGAGGACGCCCCGGAGCGCAGCCAGGACCCCGAGACCCTGCGCCGCGACGCCGACGCCTATGTGGACGCCAAGCTGGGCGCCTTCGAGGCGGTCCTGGCCAAGACGCTGGAGGCGGTCGGCCGCGGCCGCCAGAAGCTGCACGGCCGGGTCGCCACCGACGACCTCGGCGCCCTCGCCGACGACACCACGACCTTCCAGCACTCCTCCGACGCGGACTACCTCGCCGACCTCGCCGCCCTCGCGGAGCAGGACACCCCGGCCGAGCAGCCCGCGCAGCACCAGCAGCAGTACGACCAGCAGGCCGTCCAGCCCGCGTACGGCTACCAGCAGGACCCGTACGCGAGCGGCTACCCGCAGCAGACCTACGGCGGCCAGCCGGACCCGTACGGCTATCAGCAGGCCGACCCCTACGCGTACCAGGGCTACGACACCCAGCAGGCCCCCTACGACCCGAACCAGGCCGTCCCCCAGCCGCATCAGTCGCAGCAGTCCCACCAGTCGCCTCAGGAGCAGGACCCGCAGGCGTACGCCCTCGACGAGACCAGCCTCTTCGACACCAGCATGATCAGCGCCGAGCAACTGCGCGCCTACGAGCAGGGGCGCGGCCTGTAGCAGCCGGGGCGGCGGGCACCGGATTGGGCTGTGAGCGGAAGCTCCAGTATCCTGGCTCTTCGGTCGCGTGTGCGCTTCGCTGACTTCGTATACGCCCGCGATCATCGCTGCCCGGAACACCGCAGGGCAGCGTCCCTCCGAGCTGAGAAGATCGAAAGCAGGAATGGCCCTGAACGCCCGCCTCGACCACCGCAACCCTCTCGTGTTCGACACGCACGAGCTGGGTCGGCGTCCTGGCGCGCTCCAGCGCCTGACCCGCACGATCGACGCCCCCAAGGACCTCGGTATCCAGGGGGTCATCGGAGTGCCGGAAGGCGCCCCGGTGGAGCTGGAGCTCCGCCTCGAGTCGGTCATGGAAGGTGTGCTCGTCACAGGCACCGCCCGTGCACAGGCCGAGGGGGAGTGCGTAAGGTGTCTGGAGCCGGTCGAGCTGGAGCTCGAAGCGGACTTCCAGGAGATGTTCTCGTACCCTGACGCCGATGACCGGGGTCGCCCCAAGGCGGAACCGGCCGACGACGCCGAGGAAGACGAGGACAGGCTCTTTCTCGAGGACGGCCTGTTCGACCTCGAACCCGTGCTGCGCGATGCGGTGGTGCTCGCACTGCCCATGCAGCCGGTGTGCCAGGACGACTGCCCCGGCCTGTGCTCCGAGTGCGGAGAGCGGCTGGCGGACGACCCGGACCACCACCACGACGCCGTCGACATCCGTTGGGCGGCACTGCAGGGACTCGCCGGTTCACTCGAAGACGGCGAGAAGGACGAGATGAGCGGCGCCGAAGCGGGCGTCGACGAGAAGCAGGAGAAGTAGCCGTGGCTGTTCCGAAGCGGAAGATGTCGCGCAGCAACACGCGCCACCGCCGGTCGCAGTGGAAGGCTGCGGTCCCCACCCTGGTTGCGTGCGAGCGCTGCCACGAGCCCAAGCAGCAGCACATTGCGTGCCCGTCTTGCGGCACCTACAACAAGCGCCAGGTCCTCGAGGTCTGAGCGGCTGGTGAGAGGCTTCATGTCTGACGCCAAGGCGGACTCAGTCGCCAGGAAAAAGGCGGACAACACGGCCTCGTCCCACACGCTTCTGGAAGGGCGGCTCGGCTACCACGTCGAGTCCGCCCTTCTGGTGCGAGCGCTGACCCACCGTTCCTACGCATACGAGAACGGCGGTCTGCCGACGAACGAGCGGCTGGAGTTCCTCGGGGACTCCGTGCTCGGCCTCGTCGTCACGGACACGCTGTACCGCACCCACCCCGACCTGCCCGAAGGCCAGCTGGCCAAGCTGCGGGCCGCGGTGGTCAACTCGCGTGCGCTGGCGGAGGTCGGTCGCGGCCTCGACCTGGGCTCCTTCATCCGGCTGGGCCGGGGTGAAGAGGGCACGGGCGGCCGGGACAAGGCGTCCATCCTCGCCGACACCCTGGAAGCGGTGATCGGTGCGGTCTATCTCGACCAGGGCCTCGACGCGGCCTCCGAACTGGTGCACCGCCTGTTCGACCCGCTGATCGAGAAGTCCTCGAACCTCGGTGCCGGCCTGGATTGGAAGACCAGCCTCCAGGAGCTCACCGCGACCGAAGGGCTCGGCGTCCCCGAGTACCTGGTCACGGAGACCGGCCCCGACCACGAGAAGACCTTCACTGCTGCCGCCCGCGTCGGAGGCGTCTCGTACGGCACCGGCACCGGCCGCAGCAAGAAGGAGGCGGAGCAGCAGGCCGCCGAGTCCGCGTGGCGGTCCATCAGGGCCGCGGCGGACGAGCGGGCCAAGGCGGCCAAGGCCGTCCAGGCCGTCCAGGCCGTCGACGGCAGCGCGGACCCCGAGTCCGCCTCCGCCTGATCCACCTCACGAAACGAGCGCCCGCCCCCGCCGAGGGTCGGGCGCTCGGCTCGTACACCCTTTCTACGGGGGAGCCCCATGCCCGAGTTGCCCGAGGTCGAGGTCGTCCGGCGCGGCCTGGAGCAGTGGGTCGCCCACCGCACGGTCGCCGAGACCGAGGTGCTGCACCCGCGTGCCGTACGCCGTCATGTGGCCGGCGCCGACGACTTCGTGCACCGCCTCAAGGGACACCGCGTCGGCGTTCCGAGCCGTCGCGGCAAGTACCTCTGGCTGCCGCTGGAGGACACGCCCCAGGCGATCCTGGCGCACCTCGGGATGAGCGGGCAGCTCCTGGTGCAGCCGCAGGGGTCACCCGACGAGAAGCACCTGCGCATCCGCGTCCGCTTCGCCGACGCCCTCGCCACGGAACTCCGCTTCGTCGACCAGCGCACCTTCGGCGGTCTGTCGCTGCACGACACCACCCCCGACGGCCTGCCCGACGTCATCGCGCACATCGCCCGTGACCCCCTCGACCCGCTGTTCGACGAGGAAGCCTTCCATCAAGCCCTGCGGCGCAAGCGGACCACGATCAAGCGGGCCCTGCTCGACCAGTCGCTGATCAGCGGCGTCGGCAACATCTACGCGGACGAGGCCCTGTGGCGCACCCGCATCCACTACGACCGCCCCACCGCGACCTTCACCCGCCCCCGCACCGCCGAACTCCTCGGCCACATCCGGGACGTGATGAAGGAGGCCCTCGCCGTCGGCGGCACCAGCTTCGACAGCCTGTACGTCAACGTCAACGGCGAGTCGGGCTACTTCGACCGGTCCCTGGACGCGTACGGGCGTGAGGGCCTGCCCTGCAAGCGCTGTGGCACGCCGATGCGCCGGCGCCCCTGGATGAACCGGTCCAGCTACTACTGCCCGAAGTGTCAGAGGCCGCCGCGCGTCTCGTCGTAGCGCGCGCGGGCCGCGAGGACGTCGTCCATCCGACCCTCCACCAGGTGGATCAGGCTCAGAAGCCGTTCGGCCACGTCGCGGCCCAGTGGGGTCAGTTCGTAGTCCACGCGGGGCGGGTTGGTCGGCTGGGCCTCGCGGTGCACCAGGCCGTCGCGCTCCAGCGCGTGCAGGGTCTGCGACAGCATCTTCTCGCTCACGCCGTCGACGCGGCGGCGCAACTCGTTGAAGCGCAGCGAGCCCTCGTACAGCGCGCAGAGCGTGATGCCGCCCCAGCGTCCCGTGACGTGCTCCAGCGTGCCGCGCGAGGGGCAGGCCTTGGCGAACACGTTGTACGGGAGGTCCTGCTCCGCAGTGCGCTCGTGAGTGCCGTTCATGTCTCAAGCGTACGCGAACGCAGCGCTAACCGACAGATTGCACTAACCAGAAGTTAGTGCTTTCCTGTGGTTACCGCTGATGAGCTGCTGCTGCGCTCTCGCCTCCCCTTTTTCTCCGCTTTCGAGGAGTACGCACGTGTCCACCCCCGTTGTCTCCATTGCCTACCACTCCGGCTACGGCCACACCGCCGTCCTCGCGGAGGCCGTCCGTTCCGGTGCCGTCGAGGCCGGTGCCGAGGTGCACCTGATCAAGGTCGACGAGATCACCGAGGAGCAGTGGGCACTGCTGGACGCCTCCGACGCGATCGTGTTCGGTTCGCCGACCTACATGGGCACGGCGTCCGGCGCCTTCCACGTCTTCGCCGAGGCCACCTCGAAGCGCTGGGCCGCGTCGGCCTGGCGGGACAAGCTCGCCGCCGGCTTCACCAACTCCGCCTCCAAGAGCGGCGACAAGCTGCACACCCTGCAGTTCTTCCAGATCCTTGCAGCCCAGCTCGGCATGCACTGGGTCAACCTCGGCCTGCTCCCCGGCTGGAACAGCAGCACGGCTTCGGAGAACGACCTCAACCGCCTCGGCGTCTTCGCCGGCGCGGCCGCCCAGACCAACGCCGACGAGGGCCCCGAGGCCGTCCACAAGGCGGACGTGGCGACGGCGGAGCACCTGGGCCGCAGGGTCGCGGAGACGGCGAAGGTGTTCGGCGAGGGGCGCGCGAGCCTGGCGGCCTAGGTCGGGCTGCTCCCCGGCGGGCCTTTCGGGCGGTCCCGGCGGAGGGGTGACGGTACGGGGCGGCTCCGCCAACGGCTTTCCCGGCTGGGTCCGCCGGGGCGGATCCAGCCGGGAGGCGGCCTAGTACCCGAAGAAGTGACGGGCCGGGTCTCTGACCTGCGGCCGTGCATTCGGTCAACGCTGCGACCTGCGACTTAGCCATCGGTGGTTGTCAGCGTTGGTCGTCATTGAGCACCCCCGCACGGCCCAGAGACGGCCCGAGCGGGGGTGCACTCGGCCGTCCACGATCGGCACATCCCCCAGACTAGTTTTGCTGCCTGCTTCAAGGGCACACGGCCAGTGACACTCCGCGGAGGTACTGAGATGAGTGCCGGAGAACGGGCCAAGGCGAAGGCCGAACAGGTGGTCGGAAAGACTGTGCGGAAGGCGGCCCACGCTGTGCACAAAGGAACCCTCGAAGCAAAAGGCGCCGCTCTCGAAGCGCGGGGCATGATGCGCGGCGCGAAAGAACGGTCCAAAGGCTCCCTCAAGCACTGACAGGTCGCTGCTGTACCGCACGGAGGGCCTGACCACGGTGGTCAGGCCCTCGGCGTGTGTCCGGTCCGATTGCCTACAAGCGTGGTGGGAGTTCCTCGTCCTGGTCGGCTGGGCGGATGGCCATGGCGACAGCGCGGCCGGCGTGCTGGCATACGGCGGATCGCTACCTAGATGTCGCCGCGCACCGCTTTAGGAGCGAGGTTGGGCAGATGCTCGGGTGATCAGCGGCTTTGCCGACTCGGGCACGTCTGGCGCTGAGTGCCGTGCCGCACCGCGGTTCCCCGTGAGACCCCGTCCGATCTGGCACGAGAGTGGCACGGCCCGTTGACCGTGCCGCAGCCCCTCGATGCGAACTACAGGCGCGACGGTCGCTGAGGCCTGCCGGGCTGGTCAGCCGGTCGTCGAGGGCTCATGACGGTCGACTGCGGTTGTGCCGGTTGCTGTACTCCACTGCTGTACAGCACCAGCTTGGAAGATCGCGTATGCGGATCGGCGCTTAGCTGGCGAGACGCTGACCTCGGTGTTCCCGAGGCTCCCCGTGGGTCCCCGATCGTTGCTGCTCGATCGGGCACGTAGGGGGCACGCATAGTCTCCTCCGCCCTGCCAAGACGCGGGCGCCGAGTGTGACGCCGGCGGGCCTAGGTCGTGTCTTCAATTGGTCTTGCATGGTCGATCATGGTCTGGTGATACGGCGCCATGAACTGGCCGATGCAGAGTGGGAATTCGTCCGGCCGCTGCTGCCCGAGTCATTGCGGGGCCGCAAGCGGTTGGATGACCGAAGGGTGCTCAACGGGATCGTGTGGAAGTTCCGCACGGGCACGGCCTGGCGCGATGTGCCCGAGCGGTACGGCCCGTGGCAGACGCTGCACACCCGCTTTCGCCGTTGGGCCCTGGACGGCACGTTCGAGCAGATGCGCCAGGCAGCCCAGTCCCAGGCGGATACGCCGGCGACATCGACTGGCTGGTGTCGGTCGACTCCACTGTCGTACGCCCCCACCAGCATGCCGCCGGGGCTCGAAAAGGGGGCTCCGCAGCCCTTGCCTCGGACGCGCCCCGAGCCGACCCACCCTGATAGCTGTCAGGGTCACGACGTCCCTGGTGCGGTCTACGGTTCGAGTCGTCGGTTTCGACTCCAGAGGAGACCCCATGGGACTGAGAAAACGAGCGGCTGCGACGGTCGTGACGCTGATCGCCGCGTTCCTTCTTCCGCTGGCTGCGCAGGCACCGGCCCAGGCAGCCGCGACCGCGTGGACGCCGGGGATCTCCCCCCTGCACGACGGCGAGTGGGTGATGCGGGATATACCGGGTGGTGACCAAGCTGACTCGTGGCTCAAGAACTGCGCCCGGGCATCAGGGATCGCCTGTGTATCGGTCGGTCAGGGCGACGGCAAGCAGAGCATCTTCCACCTGTACAAGTGCGGTACGCGGTCACTCTCGAACTTCATCGACGCGCTCTCTGTGCTCAACAACCAGACGGGCGGAGCCGAAGTCCGTTTCACAGGGCCCAACGTGGGTACGTACCGCGCCCCTGCCAACCCCAACGTCATCTGGAAGTTCCCGAACGCGGCGACGTACGACTTCAACACCATGTCCGTCTGCTGAGGTCACACCGCCCCGGGCACGCCGATGAGGGTGTCCGGGGCATCGCCGCGCACGACTCGCGAGCTACTCGACGACCCTGACCCTGGTCTCCGTCGCCCCGAACGCCCACAGCGCCGCGCCGTCCTCCTTGTGGAGGCGGATGCCGCCGGTCTGGGTGCCGGCGGGGGCCGGGGGCGGGGAGGAGCCGTCGACCGCGTTCGACAACCGGTGGTGTCATGGGCTCGACAAGGTCGGCGGAACGACTTTGGCCGGGAGCTGCTTTGGCGCGAGTGATCATGGCCCCGTAAGCTTCCGGCGCGTCGGGCAGTCTGTTGACCTGCCCGTTAAAGCACGACGTTGGGGCCATGATCTTCGAGGCTCGCGCCAAAGTGGCTGGCTAAGAGGTCGTTCTCTTTCCGAACCTCGTGTACGGATTCCGCTGGTCAGACATGGGATTGTGGCTGTCGTGGAAGTCTCGGCTCGTTGCTGGCCGAGATGTTGTGGGGGCGGATGCCGTCGATGCGGGCGGTTCTGGAAGCGCGGCGGCAGGCCGCGGTGGTGCGGGTGGAAGAGCTCGAAGCCGAGCTGGAGCGGGTGCGGACGGACTTGGCGGACGCGAAAGAGGTGCTCAGGCGAAGGGTGATCGGCCTCGAGCAGTATCTGGAGGCGCTGGCCGAGGAGAATGCGCCCGCCGTGGTGGTCGGCGGGTCGCTGAAGAAGCCGGTCGGACCGTGACGCGCGGTGCCGCATCGGAAGAACGCGGCAGGGGTCGAGGACCTGTCGGTGGACTACCAGGCGGTGATGGCTGCCGCGACGGAGGCCGCAGCCGATGGGCTGGATGCCCGGCGGACGGCCGTGGTGCTCGGCTGGGACAGCGCGTCCGCCTCCCGCGTCGAGGGTGCGAGAGCGCGTCTGAAGAGGCTGGTGGAACGGGGCTGGCTGGTGGAAGCGAAGCCTGGAAGGTTCACGCTGCCGGCATCTCAGCAGGCCGATGATGTTGTGCGGCCAGGCGGCGGTTCATGAGTGCGATCATCGACCACCGGATGACGGACTCACTCGTGTCGGTGCGTCGTTCGTAGTCCCGGACCAGGCGCCGGCTGCGCAGGAGCCAAGCGAAGGATCTTTCGACGACCCAGCGGCGGGGCAGTGCCTGGAAGCCGCGGACGTCCTCGCGGCGGCGGACGACGTCGAGGACGAGCCCGAGATGCTGAGTGGTCCAGTCGGCGAGGTGACCGGTGTAGCCGCCGTCGGCCCAGACCCGCGCCAGCCGCCTCAAGCGGCTGGTGCCTGTCGGCAGAAGTGTCCTGGCGGCGTCCCGGTCGGTCGTCGACGCCGGTGTGACCAGCACGGCCAGGAGAAGTCCGAGCGTGTCGGTGAGCAGGTGCCGCTTGCGCCCGTTGATCCTCTTGCCTGCGTCGAACCCGCGTGAGTCGTGGGCGACGGTGGCGTCCGCCTTCACCGACTGGGAGTCCACCACAGCCGCACTCGGCTCCGGTTCACGGCCCTCCGCCCGGCGGACCGCCTGGCGCAGGCGGTCATGCAGTTCGCCCACCAGCCCCGTGTCCCGCCAGCGGGCGAAGAAGGCGTAGACGCGCGGCCAGGGCGGGAAGTCTGCGGGCATCGCCCGCCATTTGATGCCGTTGTCGACGAGGTAGCGCACTGCGTCGATCATCTGCCGGTGACAGTAGCCCTCGGGTCGGCCGCCGCGGCCTGCCAGCCATCCCGGAACCGGCAGCAGATCCCGCACCAGATCCCACTCGGCGTCGCTCATGTCCGAGCCGTACCGGGGCCGGCGATCCGGCCGGTCGGCCGCGTTACCGAACCTGTGGGCGAGGCAGTCACACCCACGAGTGGACCAACTGGACCCGGCAACCACGACCACGCGACACTTCGACAACGGGGCCTCTTGATTCTCGCTGGACTCGACAACCGCGAGCTACCAAGAGGCCCTACTTCCATGCCCACGCACCGGCCAACTCACCCGAACCAGGACGCTGTTCGAAGCCCACCGACCACGTGAGCGGATAGAGAACAGCCAGTAAAGTCGTGGAGCCGACCGCCCCAGCCACCCACGATCCCGCCCACCACGGCCCGCATGATCCAACGAAGCCCCAGCCGTCGCGCACCTGCTTTTGGAGCACAAAGCGTCTGTTGGTCTGTGGCCGCACCGTGTGATCGGACCTGTGGGGCCGTGTCGTCTTCCACCAGGTCGGGCCTGGTGGTGTTGGGCCATGGTTGGGGATCAGGCTCGGTCCGGTGCGTCGGCCCGTGGCGGGGCCAGAGCGAAAAGCGTGATCACCCCGGGGCATCGAAGGTGGCGCGGGGCCGGGGCGGCGCGCAGCCGTAGGCGGGAGCGCAGCCCCGAGCCCCGAGCCGCGCGCCGGCCCGCAGTGCGGGCCGGTGGTGTGTGATCAACCCAGTGGCGGCCGGAAGCCGGAAGGGACACAGCGACCGGATGGCCGAAGGCCAAGAGCCCCCACCCTGGACCTGTGCCGCCGGAGGACCGGTGACCGAAGGGGATGGAGGCTCAAGCCCTGAGGGGCTGTGAAGCATGGGGGAGCTGATGAACCTTAGAGGTGCTGTCGACTCGTGTTATCCCAAGTGCGCGACGGCTTGGGCTTCGTTGGATCATGCGGGCCGTGGTCCAGGGATCCGCCCTGGGCACGGCCCTGGACCCCGGCTCGTACGACTACGCGGGCGCGGTGCTGTTCAACAACTTCGCCGGGGACCTGTGGCGCCGCTTCACCATCTACCTCCGCCGCGAGCTCGCCGCCCGCGCGGGCCTGACCCAATCGGAGCTGAAAGAGGTGTGCCGGGTCTCCTTCGGCAAGGTCGCCGAGTTCCAGAAACGCCGGGCCGTGCACTTCCACGCCGTGGTGCGCCTCGACGGACCCGACGGGCCCGACACCTCCCTGCCGGCCTGGGCCACAACCGCGCTCCTGGACGAGGCGATCCGCGCGGCTGCCGGACGCGTCTCCGTACCCGTGCCCGCGTCCGGCGACTTCCCCGCCCGCACCCTGCGGTGGGGCTCGCAGGTCGACGTACAGCCGATCGGCGCCCTGGGCCACGAGGAGCTGACCGAACAGGCCGTGGCCTCCTACGTGGCCAAGTACGCCACCAAGGCGGCCGAGACCACCGGCACCGTTGACCACCGCATCGGGGAGCTCTCCGAGCTGGACAAGCTCCCCCTGCCCGCCCACACGCGGCGGCTCATCGAAGCCTGCTGGGACCTGGACGACGCCTACCCGGAACGGCTCCTGGCCCGGTGGGCTCACATGCTCGGGTTCCGCGGGCACTTCTCGACCAAGTCCCGCCGCTACTCCACCACCCTCGGCGCCCTGCGCCAGGTGCGCGCCGACTACCGCGCCCGGCAGGAACGCCGCGAACGGGGGCTCTCCGAAGACCTCGATGACTCGGAGGGCTCCACGCTCGTGCTCGCCCACTGGACCTACGCCGGACAAGGCCACACTCCCGGCGAATCCTGGCTCGCCGCAACCATCGCAAAGGAGATCCAACTGAACCGAGAAACCGCCCGTGAGGCCCTGGCCGACCAACCCGCCCCGAAGGACTGGGAGGTGTGCGCATGAAGCGACCGCTTCCCACTCAGTACCTGACCCCGGAAGACCTCGTCATCCTGCTGCGCCTGCCCAGCGTCGAAACCGTCTACCAGTGGCGGCGCAAGGGCATCGGCCCCCGCGGCTTCCGCGTCGGCCGACACCTCCGCTTCGACCCCGAGGACGTGCGGGCCTGGGTCGAGTCCCTCATGGAAGGGGCCGCCTGATGGCCGGACACATCCAAGACCGCTGGTACAAGACCGAGACCGGATCTGACGGCAAGCCCCACAAGCTCAAGACTGATCGCTACGGCGTTGGCCTGCGGTACCGCGCCCGATACATCGGGCCGGACGGCTCCGAGAAGTCAAAGAGCTTCCCGGACAAGCAGAAGCGCAAGGCGGAGCAGTGGCTGGCCAACATCGAGGCGGACATGTCGCGTGGCGACTACGTCGACCCGGACGCAGGCAAGGTCACGTTCGAGCAGTACGCCACCGAGTGGATGACCACGCAGATCACGGACCCCCTGACGCGTGAGTCGGTCGAGAGTCGGCTACGGCTCCACGCGATTCCGTACCTGGGCACTCGGCCCATGGGATCGTTCACCCCTTCTCATCTCCGCCTCTGGCTACGAACCCTGGAAGATCGAGGGCTGTCGGCGGGGTACCGACGCGGGATCTTCGCGCGCGTCTCGACCGTCTTCACCGCCGCTGTTGAGGACCGGATCATTCGAGCGAATCCGTGCAGCGCTCGATCCGTGCGGGCGCCCCGGCTCGAGCCTCGCAAGGTCAAGCCCTGGCCTGTCGGACGGGTCATGGCCGTTCGAGCGGCGCTGCCAGACCGCTACCAAGCTCTGGTCAGCGTCGCGGCCGGCCTCGGCCTACGGCAGGGTGAGGCCTTCGGCCTGGCCGTGGAAGACGTGGACTTCCTCGGCGGCGTGGTGCACGTCGTGCGACAGGTCAAGTTGCTTCAACGTCATCGACCGGTGTTCGCTCCGCCGAAGGGTGGCAAGGAACGTGACGTACCTCTGCCTGAGTCCGTCGCGTTCGCGCTCGCTGGCCACCTGAAGCACCACCCGGCTACAGAGGTCACCTTGCCGTGGAAGACCCTCGACGGCCCGCCGGTCACGGCATCGCTGATCTTCACCGGCTCCATGGGTCTGGCGCTGGACCGCAACCGCTTCAATGATCGCGTATGGCGTCCAGCCCTTCGGGCCGTGGACGTCGAGACGGGGCGGGACAACGGCATGCACGCGCTGAGGCACTTCTACGCCTCGGTGCTCCTGGACGCGGGGGAGAGCATCAAGGCCCTGAGTGAGTACCTGGGGCACCACGACCCCGGCTTCACGCTGCGCACGTACACGCACCTGATGCCGTCGAGCGAGACCCGAACCCGGGCCGCCGTTGATCGCGTCTTCGGGGACGACGAACCCGCGGATGACGGCCCAGAGACGGCCCAGGAAGGTTCCTAGGCCTCTGACCTGCGGTTATCTCAGTACCCGAAGTTCTGGGTCCACCAGGGCCCGCCGGACCCGAAGTGCACGCCGACGCCCAGGGTCTTGAAGTCGCAGTTCAGTATGTTGGCGCGGTGGCCGGGGCTGTTCATCCAGGCCTCCATCACCGCTGCCGCGTCGGTCTGCCCCCGCGCTATGTTCTCGCCGCCGAGGTCGGATATGCCGGCCTTCGCGGCCCGATCCCAGGGGGTCGCCCCGTCCGGGTCGGTGTGGTCGAAGAAGCCCCGCGCGGCCATGTCCTCACTGAACTTCTCGGCGAGATCCGCCAGCGCGCTGTTCGCGGCGAGGGGACTGCAGCCGACCTTGGAGCGCTCCTCGTTGACGAGCTTGAGGACCTCCGCAGCAGCCTGGGCCTCGGCCGAGACCGTCACCGGGGTGGTCTTCTCCGGCGCCTTCGTGGCCGCCCTGGACGGGGTCTTCTCCGGTTCCTTCGTCGGCGTGGCCTTCGGCTTCTCGGTGGTCGGCGACGCGCTGGGCGACGCCTTGGAGGCCGAGGGGGCGGGGGACGAGGACGACGCCGAAGCCGAGGGCGACGTGGACCGGCCGGCGTCGCGGCTGGTCGTCGTACCGTCACGGTCGGCCTCGAGGGAGCCCGACGTGCCGCCCTGCTCGGAGGCCGAGTTGGTCGGCGAGTCGGCGGCCTGCACCTTGTCGGCGCCACCGCCCCCGCCGATCTGGTAGTTGTCGAGGCCGGGCACCACGCCCGAGGCCACCGCGACCGTGCCGAGGGCGACGGCCGCGGACACTCCGAGCAGACCCGTCTTGACCGGTGTCACGGCCTTCCTCTTGCGCCGGCGGCTCGAACCGCCCCGCCCCGAGCCCGGCCGGCGCCCGCCGTCGTCCGGCGCGAAGCCCTCGGCCGAGAGGACCGCGGTGTCGGCCGACGCCCGGGTGTACTCGTCGTCCGTCGCGTACAGGTACTCCTGGCTCCTGGCGACGGAGTCGGCGTACGCCTCCGCGTTCAGGTACGGAGCGATGCCCACGGTGGGGTTGTCGCCGTACGAGTCCTGTGCGTACGAGCCGTCGGTGCGGTCGCCCCCCGTGGCGCGGCCGGCGGCGGAGCGTCGGTGGCGTCCCATGTCCTGGCCTTCCTCGTCCAAACGGTGTCCCTGTGGTCGACCCGCGCGCCCAGTGGCGCATGACTCCGGATGGTCAACCTGACTCACTCGATCGAGTGAGTTTCATATGAGATGCATTGGGTCGGGACGGTACCGCATGCCGCTGGAGGAGGAAGTGTCCCCAGTGACATTGCCTGGTTAGGTTGCATCCATGAGCGAGGATGTACGGCTGGTCGCCTGGGTGCGCGGACACGTCCAGGGCGTGGGTTTCCGCTGGTTCACGCGGGCCAAGGCGCTGGAGATCGGCGGCCTGAGTGGTTTTGCTCTCAATCTGGCCGACGGCCGGGTCCAGGTGGTCGCCGAGGGGGCCCGGGACGGCTGCGAGGGCCTGCTGGACTGGCTCCAGAGTGACGACACGCCCGGGCGCGTGGACGGCGTCACCGAGATATGGGACACACCACGCGGCGGCTACGACGGCTTCGCGGTCCGCTGACGACCGGGCGCCCGGTCGCCGCGCTGAAGCGGAGGGGCATGCCACCGGCAACTGCCCCAAGCAGAAAGGAGCAGGTGGTTGCCAAGAACCGCTTGCGGTGGCAGGCTCCGCACGCAAGGATGATCGCCACGCCCTGAGGGCCCCGCAGGAGTCGCAGCGCCGCCGTTTCCGGCTGCGCGCCCCAGGGTTGCCCGCCGATACGGGGCGTGATCGTGTTGACCGTCAAACTTTTTGGTGAGACGCTGAAAGTACCCCGCGCACCTAGCTGTTTGGCATGGATGAACGGCAGCACGAACAAGATCATGCCAAGCATCGCGGGTGCGAATCCCTCACGACCCACACCGCTTCGGTCGGTCACTCAGTGTGGAGGACCATCCATCATGGCAAAGGCGCTTCTCGGTTACGTCGGCGGCTCCGACCCGCGACTCCTCGCCGAGATGCGACGGCTCCAGCAGCGCGTCCAGGACCTGGAAAACGAGCTCGGACGAATCCAGGCCGAGAACGACGCTCTGACGGCTGCCGCTTCTCACGACAGGTTCATGGAGAGCATCGACGCACACCAGGCGGAGCCTGCGCTCACCTGATCGCTGCACCGCTCCACAACAGCACACGCAGCGGTTGGGCGACTTTTTCAACTGCGTCGGACCGCTTAGTTGTCAGAAGTTGCAAGGGACGCTTCGGCGTCCCTTCTTTCTTTCCCCCGCGCATCCTTTCAGTCTCTTTAACGTCTGGTGTGCCCTGCGCGTTCATGGGTGAAACCGCGGGTTCATGGAGTGAGACATCCCCGGAAGGTAGAGTCCAGCGGCGTGCACCTCAAGGCCCTGACCCTCCGAGGGTTCAAGTCGTTCGCCTCGGCGACCACACTCCGGTTCGAGCCGGGGATCACGTGTGTCGTCGGACCGAACGGCTCGGGCAAGTCCAATGTGGTGGACGCGCTCAGCTGGGTCATGGGCGAACAAGGCGCCAAGTCGCTGCGCGGCGGCAAGATGGAGGACGTCATCTTCGCCGGCACCACCGGCCGCCCCCCGCTGGGCCGCGCCGAGGTGTCCCTGACCATCGACAACTCCGACGGGGCCCTGCCCATCGAGTACGCCGAGGTCACCATCACGCGGATCATGTTCCGCAACGGCGGCAGCGAGTACCAGATCAACGGCGACACCTGCCGTCTCCTCGACATCCAGGAACTCCTGTCCGACTCCGGCATCGGCCGCGAGATGCACGTCATCGTCGGCCAGGGCCAGCTCGACTCGGTGCTGCACGCCGACCCGATGGGCCGCCGCGCCTTCATCGAGGAGGCCGCGGGCGTCCTCAAGCACCGCAAGCGCAAGGAGAAGGCGCTGCGCAAGCTGGACGCGATGCAGGCCAACCTCGCGCGCGTGCAGGACCTGACGGACGAGCTGCGCCGCCAGCTGAAGCCGCTGGGCCGGCAGGCGGCGGTCGCGAGACGAGCGGCCGTCATCCAGGCCGACCTCCGCGACGCCCGCCTGAGGCTCCTCGCCGACGATCTCGTACGGCTGCGGGAGGCCCTCCAGGCCGAGGTCGCCGACGAGGCCGCGCTGAAGGAACGCAAGGAAGCGGCCGAGCAGGAGCTGAAGAGGGCCCTCCAGCGGGAGGCGCTCCTGGAGGACGAGGTCCGGCAGCTCACGCCCCGGCTCCAGCGCGCCCAGCAGTCCTGGTACGAGCTGTCCCAGCTCGCCGAACGTGTCCGCGGCACGATCTCGCTCGCCGACGCGCGCGTGAAGAGCGCCACCTCCGCGCCCCCCGAGGAGCGGCGCGGCCGCGACCCCGAGGACATGGAGCGCGAGGCCGCCCGCATCCGTGAGCAGGAGGCCGAGCTGGAGGCCGCCCTGGAAGCGGCCCAGCGGGCCCTCGACGACACCGTCGCCCACCGCGCCGACCTGGAGCGCGAACTCGCCGTCGAGGAACGGCGCCTGAAGGACGTCGCCCGCGCCATCGCCGACCGCCGCGAGGGCCTCGCCCGACTGCACGGCCAGGTCAACGCGGCCCGCTCCCGCGCCGCCTCCGCCCAGGCCGAGATCGACCGCCTGGCCGCCGCCCGCGACGAGGCCCAGGAACGGGCCGTCGCCGCGCAGGAGGAGTACGAGGCCCTGAAGGCGGAGGTCGACGGCCTCGACGCGGGCGACGCGGAACTCGCCGAGCAGCACGAGGCGGCCAAGCGGCAGCTCGCCGAGGCGGAGGCCGCGCTCAGCGCTGCCCGCGAGGCCGCCACCGCCGCCGAACGCAAGCGCGCCGCGACCCAGGCCCGCCACGAGGCCCTCGCGATGGGCCTGCGCCGCAAGGACGGCACCGGTGCGCTGCTGGCCGCGCAGGAACGTCTCGGCGGGCTGCTGGGACCGGCCGCGGAACTCCTCACGATCACCCCCGGCTACGAGGTCCCCCTCGCCGCCGCTTTCGGCGCCGCCGCCGACGCCCTCGCCGTGACCACCCCGTCCGCCGCCGCCGACGCCATCCGCCTGCTGCGCAAGCAGGACGGAGGGCGGGCGGCGCTGTTGCTGGCAGGGGCACCGGAGGAACCGCCGGCTGCGGAAGTCCGGGCCGGCGGTGACCAGGTGACGGCGTTGCCCGCGCAGGGCGAGGCCGCCTCCGGTGCCGTGTCCGACAGAGCGGGCGCGGACGGGCGAGCCGGCGGTTCCGCCGTACCCGGCGAGGCGGCCGGGACCGGCGACGGCCTGTGGCCCGCCCTCTCCGACTCCGCCGACTCGGCCGGTCCCCCCTTCGCCGCCGACCTCGTCCGCGCCCCCTCCGACCTCAGGCCCGCCGTACGACGGCTGCTGCGGGGGATCGTTGTGGTGGGGACGCTCGAGGACGCCGAGGATCTCGTCTCCGCGCGGCCCGATCTCACCGCCGTCACCGCCGAAGGCGATCTGCTGGGGGCGCACTTCGCGCACGGTGGATCCGCCGGGGCACCCAGTCTGCTCGAGGTGCAGGCCTCTGTGGACGAGGCCGCCGCCGAGCTGGAGGAGCTGGCGGTGCGGTGCGAGGAGCTGACCGGGGCACAGCAGGCGGCGGGGGAGCGGCGCAGGGAGTGTGCCGGGCTCGTCGAGGAGTTGGGGGAGCGGCGGCGGGCCGCCGAGCGGGAGAAGTCGGCTGTCGCCCAGCAGCTCGGGCGGCTCGCCGGACAGGCTCGCGGTGCCGCGGGAGAGGCCGAGCGGTCGGTTGCCGCGGCTGCCCGGGCGCAGGAGGCGCTCGACAAGGCCGTCCAGGAGGCCGAGGAGTTGGCCGAGCGGTTGGCCGTGGCCGAGGAGATGCCGGTGGAGGAGGAGCCGGACACCTCCGTGCGGGACCGGCTGGCCGCCGACGGGGCCAACGCGCGGCAGACCGAGATGGAGGCGCGGCTTCAGGTCCGTACGCACGAGGAGCGGGTCAAGGGGCTGGCCGGACGGGCCGACTCGCTGGACCGGGCCGCCCGCGCGGAACGCGAGGCACGCGCGCGTGCCGAGCAACGGCGGGCGCGGCTGCGGCACGAGGCCGCCGTCGCGGAGGCCGTCGCCTCCGGCGCGCGGCAGTTGCTCGCGCACGTGGAGGTGTCCCTCCAGCGCGCGGACGCCGAACGCGTCGCCGCCGAGGCCGCCAAGGCCCGCCGTGAGCAGGAGCTGGCCGCCGCCCGCGGTGCCGGGCGCGATCTCAAGGCCGAGCTCGACAAGTTGACGGATTCAGTCCACCGGGGCGAGGTACTCGGCGCCGAGAAGCGGCTGCGGATCGAGCAGCTGGAGACGAAGGCGCTGGAGGAGCTGGGTGTCGAACCGGCGGGGCTCATCAGTGAGTACGGACCGCACCAACTGGTGCCGCCCTCGCCCCCCGCCGAGGGCGAACAGCTGCCGGAGGATCCCGAGCACCCGCGCAACCAGCCCAGGCCCTTCGTGCGGGCCGAGCAGGAGAAGCGGCTGAAAGCGGCGGAACGCGCCTACCAGCAGCTCGGCAAGGTGAACCCGCTCGCCCTGGAGGAGTTCGCCGCGCTGGAGGAGCGTCACAAGTTCCTCAGTGAGCAGCTCGAGGACCTGAAGAAGACGCGCGCCGACCTGTTGCAGGTGGTGAAGGAGGTCGACGAGCGCGTCGAGCAGGTCTTCACCGAGGCGTTCCGGGACACCGCCCGCGAGTTCGAGGGCGTGTTCAGCCGGCTGTTCCCCGGCGGTGAGGGGCGGCTGATCCTCACCGACCCCGACAACATGCTCACCACGGGCGTGGACGTCGAGGCCCGGCCGCCGGGCAAGAAGGTGAAGCGGCTGTCGCTGCTGTCCGGTGGCGAGCGGTCGCTGACCGCCGTCGCGATGCTGGTGTCGATCTTCAAGGCGCGGCCCAGCCCGTTCTACGTCATGGACGAGGTCGAGGCCGCCCTCGACGACACCAACCTGCAGCGGCTGATCCGCATCATGCAGGAACTGCAGGAGTCCTCGCAGCTGATCGTGATCACGCACCAGAAGCGCACGATGGAGGTCGCCGACGCGCTGTACGGCGTGTCCATGCAGGGCGACGGTGTGTCAAAGGTGATCTCCCAGCGCCTTCGGTGATCCCTTCACCTCTTCAAAGGCTTCGCTAGCCCGACTCCACTCCTTCAAGTATTGAACACACGGCTCTTACGTGTGCCTGTTTTCTCACACCGTTCCATCCATTGACTTCGAAACTTGAAGGCATAGTCTCTGCATCGTTGCTTTTACCTTCAGGTACCACCGACCTGGAAGGGCTGACCCCCACACCGGCAGCGTTGCCGGTGGCCCGAGGAGTTGAACGTGACCAGCACAGCGCAGGCACCCAAGTCAGGAGCCAGGACGGCTCACCCCGAACATCTCGGGCACGTCATCTTCATCGCGGCGGCCGCCGCGATGGGCGGCTTCCTCTTCGGCTACGACAGCTCCGTGATCAACGGTGCCGTCGAGGCCATCCGCGACCGCTACGACATCGGCTCCGCAGCGCTGGCCCAGGTCATCGCCATCGCCCTGATCGGCTGCGCGATAGGCGCCGCGACCGCCGGCCGCATGGCCGACCGCATCGGCCGTATCCGGGTCATGCAGATCGCCGCCCTGCTGTTCACGGTCAGCGCCGTCGGCTCGGCACTGCCCTTCTCCCTGTGGGACTTCGCTCTCTGGCGTGTCGTCGGCGGGTTCGCCATCGGCATGGCCTCGGTCATCGGCCCCGCCTACATCGCCGAGGTCGCCCCGCCCGCCTACCGCGGTCGCCTCGGCTCCTTCCAGCAGGCCGCGATCGTCATCGGCATCGCGGTGTCGCAGCTGGTCAACTGGGGTCTGCTGAACGCCGCCGACGGCGACCAGCGCGGTGAGCTGATGGGCCTGGAGGCCTGGCAGGTCATGCTCGGCGTCATGGTCGTCCCGGCCGTCCTCTACGGCCTGCTCTCCTTCGCGATCCCCGAGTCCCCGCGCTTCCTGATCTCCGTCGGCAAGCACGAGCGGGCCCGTGAGATCCTCGGCGAGGTCGAGGGCGACCAGATCGATCTCGACGCACGCGTGGCCGAGATCGAGCTCGCCATGAAGAGCGAGCACAAGTCGACCTTCAAGGACCTGCTCGGCGGCTCCTTCTTCTTCAAGCCGATCGTCTGGATCGGTATCGGACTGTCGGTCTTCCAGCAGTTCGTCGGCATCAACGTCGCGTTCTACTACTCCTCGACGCTGTGGCAGTCGGTCGGCGTCGACCCGACGGACTCGTTCTTCTACTCGTTCACGACGTCGATCATCAACATCGTCGGCACCGTGATCGCGATGATCTTCGTGGACCGCGTCGGCCGCAAGCCGCTGGCCCTCATCGGCTCCGTCGGCATGGTGATCGGCCTCGCGCTGGAGGCCTGGGCGTTCTCCTACGACCTGGTCGACGGCAAGCTGCCCGCCACCCAGGGCTGGATCGCCCTGATCGCGGCCCACGTCTTCGTCCTCTTCTTCGCCCTGTCCTGGGGTGTGGTCGTCTGGGTCATGCTCGGCGAGATGTTCCCGAACAGGATCCGCGCCGCCGCCCTGGGCGTGGCCGCCGCCGCACAGTGGATCGCCAACTGGGCCATCACCGCGAGCTTCCCGTCGCTGGCCGACTGGAACCTCTCCGTGACCTACGTGATCTACACGGTCTTCGCCGCGCTCTCCATCCCGTTCGTCCTCAAGTACGTCAAGGAGACGAAGGGCAAGGCGCTGGAGGAGATGGGCTGAGCCTCGTCCCGAGGCCCCTGGACTCGAGGAGACGGGCCAAGTCCCCGCTGCCCTCTCCTCGACACCCGTAAGGCGTACCGCCCCGGCTCGGACCGAACAGGTCAGGCGAGCCGGGGCAGTACGTCTTCGCAGAACAGCCGCAGGCTGCGCCACCCCTCCTCCACGGGCATCCCGCCCGCCAGCGGATGCAGGACGAGGCTGTCGAGCCCCTGCGCCACGCACTCGTCCGGCGTGAGGATCCGGTAGACGCCCTCCGCCCGCAGCTCCTCGACCGTCGACGCCCCCGACCTCACCGCCGAGCGGACACCGCCGTTCTGCCAGGAGGCGTACGTCCGGGCCTCGTGCAGGAAGTGGCCGCCGTACTCGGCCCACGCCCGGTCCGGATCCTCGGCGACGTACAGCAAGGGGGTCTCGGCGGCGGGCATCATCGTCCACCCCTCCGTCCCGTACTCCACGAGCCGCTCCTTGTAGTACGCCTCCAGTTCCGGCAGATGCGCGCTGGGGAAGAACGGCAGCCCGAGCCGGGCGGCCCGACGAGCGGCGGCCCTGGAGGAGCCGCCGACCAGGAGGAGGGGGTGCGGGTCGGACTGAGGGCGCGGGGTGACCCGTACCGTACGGCCCCGGTACTCGAACTCCTCGCCGGTCCATGCCTTCAGCACGGTCTCCAGGAGCTCGTCCTGGAGCCGGCCGCGCTGCTTCCAGTCGACGCCGGCGCGGGCGTACTCCTCGGGCCGGTATCCGATCCCGGCGACGGTGACCAGCCGGCCGCCGCTCAGCAGATCCAGTACGGCGATGTCCTCGGCGAGCCGCAGGGGGTCGTGCAGCGGGCCGATGGCGGCCGACACCGTGACCGCCAGACGCCGGGTCGCCCCCAGCACCGCGCCCGCGAAGGCGAACGGCGCCGGCAGCCAGTTGTTCTCGGCACCGTGGTGCTCCTCCGTCTGGACGGTGGAGATCCCGTGCTCGTCGGCGTACGCGGCCATCTCCAGCGCGGCCCGGTAACGGATACCGAGCGCGACGGGGGAGGCACCGGGGGCGACGAGATTGAAGCGGACGACGGTGACGGGCATGGGAGGCCCCCCTTCGGGTCTGGAGGGCGGACGTTAGCTGACAGGTCGTCAGGTAACCAGGGGTACGCAGTGCCCCGTTCGCAGGCGCGGGCGACCGCCCCGGTGGGGAGGGGTCACGCATACTGGACCCGTTATGGAAACCGTCATCCTTGCTGTAGTCATCGCCGTGGTCGTGCTCGCGGTGCTCGGCGGGCTCGTTGTCGGCAGTCGGCGGAAGAAGCCGTTGCCTCCGCCGCCCCCCGCCGCGCCCGACATCACCGCGCCTCCGGCCGAGCCGCACGTCGGCGACGAGGCCGAGACGCCGCGCGACGAACCGCGCCGCACGATCGAGGAGGTGGACCTCCCGGGCGGCGGTGCTCCCACCGCCGTCGAGGAGCCTCCCGTTGTCGAGGCTCCCGGGATCGAGATCCCGGAGCCCACCGCCGGGCGGCTCGTCCGCCTGCGCGCCCGCCTCTCCCGCTCCCAGAACGCCCTCGGCAAGGGCCTGCTCACACTCCTGTCGCGCGAGCACCTCGACGAGGACACCTGGGAGGAGATCGAGGACACCCTCCTCACCGCCGACGTCGGCGTCCAGCCCACCCAGGAGCTGGTCGAACGGCTGCGTGAGCGGGTGCGGGTGCTCGGTACCCGCACCCCCGACGAACTGCGTGGCCTGCTGCGCGAGGAGCTGCTCAAGCTGGTCGGCACCGAGGTCGACCGCACGGTGAAGACCGAGCCCGAGGACCGCAAGCCGGGCATCGTGATGGTCGTCGGCGTCAACGGCACCGGCAAGACCACCACCACCGGCAAGCTCGCCCGTGTGCTCGTCGCCGACGGCCGCACCGTCGTCCTCGGTGCCGCCGACACCTTCCGGGCCGCCGCCGCCGACCAGCTCCAGACCTGGGGCGAGCGCGTCGGTGCCCACACCGTGCGCGGGCCGGAGGCCGGCGACCCCGCCTCCGTCGCCTTCGACGCGGTGAAGGAGGGCAAGGACATGGGGGTCGACGTGGTCCTCATCGACACCGCCGGCCGCCTGCACACCAAGACCGGCCTCATGGACGAACTCGGCAAGGTCAAGCGTGTCGTCGAGAAGCACGCCCCGCTCGACGAGGTGCTCCTCGTCCTCGACGCGACCACCGGGCAGAACGGGCTCGTCCAGGCCCGGGTCTTCGCCGAGGTCGTCGACATCACCGGCATCGTGCTGACCAAGCTCGACGGCACGGCCAAGGGCGGCATCGTCGTCGCGGTCCAGCGCGAGCTGGGCGTGCCCGTCAAACTGGTCGGGCTCGGCGAGGGCGCGGACGACCTGGCGCCGTTCGAGCCGGAGGCGTTCGTTGACGCCCTTATCGGGGAGTGATCACCACTTACCGATTGCGGTAGGTGATGAAAAGCGCCCGCCCCCCAGGTGCAGTGGGGGACGGGCGCTTTGTCATGGGGGGCATGCGGGTCGGGGGGACCGCGCGAGTGGTGCCGCGCCGGTCAGTACGTCGCGCGCGACCGGTGTGCCACGTACGCCAGCGTCCCCAGCAGCAACCGGGCCGCCGGCGGGCGCGTCGCCGAGTCCAGCGCCGGCGGGCGCAGCCAGCGGACCGGGCCGAGGCCGGCCCGGTCGGAGGGCGGGGCGGTGATGTACGTCCCCGGGCCGAGGCCGCGCAGGTCGAGGGAGGTCGGGTCGTCCCAGCCCATGCGGTAGAGCAGGCCGCCCAGGTCGGCGGCAGCGCCGGGCGCGACGAGGAACTGGGCACGCCCCTCGGGGGTGGCGGTCACCGGGCCGAGCGGGAGGCCCATGCGCTCCAGGCGAGCCAGGGCGCGGCGCCCGGCCGGCTCGGCCACCTCGATCACGTCGAAGGTGCGCCCGACCGGCAGCATCACCGCGGCACCCGGGAAGTCCGCCCAGGTTCTGGTCACGTCGTCGAGCGTGGCACCGGCCGGGATCCGCGGCGCGAACTCCAGGGGATGCGCGCCCGGCGCGGGACAGTCGGCGCGCCCGCAGGAGCACGCGCCCTCCGCGGCGCGCGCGCCGGGCACCGCGTCCCAGCCCCACAGTCCCGTGAACTCGGCGACGGCGGTGCACTCGGACGAGCGACCGCGCCTGCGCGCGCCGGAGCGGATCTCGCGAATGCCGCCGATCGTGAAGCCCATGCCCCCTCCAACGGGTCCGACGCGCCGGTGGTTACGTAGCGGACGCACATCGTGACTGTGCGTACTGTCGACTTACCCGCGCCACTGGATTCATGCGGCGCCCGGAAGCGCACCGGGGCGTGTGTTCGGCCGCGCGCGCCCTTGAGTGCACCGCTCCGCCCACTCCCGGCCGTCCTGTGTCAAGTGAATCGCGTACAGGCCACCGTGAGTTCATCCGAAGGGGTGGCGAATGGTGGCGATTCCGGGATCGCCATGGCTGCAGCCGTGATCGCAGGATTACTTTGAGTGTGCGAGGCCCGGGGGCACATGCCTCTGTGGGTATGCCGGAGGCAAGTCGGCTTTCCGTTCGGGGGGTGAGAACCACCGGACGGCGGGCCCTGTTTACCGGCATTCTGATAAGGCTTGGCGCACTCAAGCGACAAGTGGTCTCAGGGATGGGGGCGTTCCAGTGAGCGGCAACGGCGGTAGCGGGACGAGTGCTGGGAGCGCTGCACACGCTGACAAGCGCCCCAACGAGCTGCTCACCTCCTGGTTCGTGCGCAGCGGCTGGTCCAAGGGCGAGCTCGCCCGCCAAGTCAACCGCCGGGCCCGCCAGTTGGGCGCCAACCACATCTCCACGGACACCTCCCGCGTGCGCCGCTGGCTGGACGGCGAGAACCCTCGCGAACCCATCCCCCGGATCCTGTCCGAGCTGTTCTCCGAACGGTTCGGCTGTGTCGTCTCCGTCGAGGACCTCGGTCTGCGCGCCGCGCGGCAGGCACCCTCCGCGACCGGCGTCGACCTTCCCTGGACGGGCCCGCAGACGGTGGCCCTGCTCAGCGAGTTCTCGCGCAGCGACCTGATGCTGGCGCGGCGCGGCTTCCTCGGAACCTCGCTGGCCCTGTCCGCGGGCCCGTCCCTCATCGAGCCCATGCAGCGCTGGCTCGTCCCCTCGCCGTCCGCCCCGCAGGACGACGCGGCCTCCGTCCCGACCAGCCGCGCCCGCGGCCGGCTCTCCAAGCCCGAGCTGGACCTGCTGGAGTCCACCACCCGGATGTTCCGGCAGTGGGACGCCCAGTGCGGCGGCGGCCTGCGCCGCAAGGCGGTCGTCGGCCAGCTGCACGAGGTGACGGACCTCCTCCAGGAGCCCCAGCCCGAGGCCACCGCCCGCAGGCTCTTCAAGGTCGCCGCCGAGCTGGCCCAGCTGGCCGGCTGGATGTCGTACGACGTCGGGCTCCAGCCGACCGCGCAGAAGTACTTCGTGCTGGCTCTGCACGCCGCCAAGGAGGCCGGGGACCGGCCGCTCGGCTCGTACATCCTGTCCAGCATGAGCCGCCAGATGATCCACCTCGGGCGGCCCGACGACGCCCTGGAACTGATCCACCTCGCGCAGTACGGCAGCCGGGACTGCGCGAGCCCGCGCACCCAGTCGATGCTGTATGCGATGGAGGCCCGCGCCTACGCCAACATGGGACAGCCCGGCCGGTGCAAGCGCGCGGTCCGGATGGCCGAGGACACCTTCGCCGACGCGGCGGAGTGGGACGAGCCGGACCCCGACTGGATCCGCTTCTTCTCCGAGGCCGAGCTGTACGGCGAGAACTCCCACTCCTACCGCGATCTGGCCTATGTCGCCGGCCGCAGCCCCACGTACGCCTCCCTGGCCGAGCCCCTGATGCAGCAGGCCGTGGACCTGTTCGCGAAGGACTCCGACCACCAGCGGTCGTATGTGCTGAACCTGATCGGGATGGCCACCGTCCACCTGCTGCGGCGCGAGCCCGAGCAGAGCGCGGCGCTGGCCGCGCAGGCCATGAAGGAAGCCAAGAAGGTCCGCTCCGAGCGCGTCAACACTCGTATCCGAAAGACCGTCGACACCGCTGTACGCGACTTCGGGGACCTCACCGAGGTCATCGACCTCACCGACCGGCTGGCCATGGAACTGCCGGAGACCGCGGAAGCGGTCTGACGCCCGCAAGAACCCCCAGAGCCCCGGCCGCGGCCGGCCCTCCCGAACTGCCCGACTCGGCTCCCCCATGCCAGGTCATCGGAAGGCCGCCCGCGGCCGGTTTTCCCTTCTTCGCGCCTGAACCGGCGCCGCTCTCGCGGACGTGGCCGGTCGCCGTAGGGGTTCCTCAAGTGATGGTTACGGTGGTCACCAACGAAGGTTGCGCCACGATAACGATCCGGCGGCCGGACATCCGGCAGTTCATCGATGCGTAACACACAAGGCGCCTTCGTCACGGCGGCGAAACAACGAGGGGCTTCCACCGAAACCGCGCTGCGTCAATCTCGTGGCGCATAACCGGCCCACCCCTCAATCCGCTCAGGCTTCGCCCGCACGGGGCCGTACCAATGACGAGGAGACGCCGATGGCATCAGCCGCCATCACGCTTGCGGCGGACGCACCCACGCTGTCGTCCGCCAACACAGGCTTCATGCTCATCTGTTCCGCCTTGGTGATGCTCATGACACCGGGCCTGGCCTTCTTCTACGGAGGCATGGTCCGCGTCAAGAGCACCCTCAACATGCTGATGATGAGCTTCATCAGTTTGGGGATCGTCACCATCCTGTGGGTGCTGTACGGCTTCTCCCTTGCCTTCGGTACGGACTCCGGCAGCCTCATCGGATGGAACTCCGACTGGGTCGGCCTCAGCAACATCGGCCTGACGGAGCTGTGGGACGGCTACACCATCCCGATCTTCGTCTTCCTGGTCTTCCAGCTGATGTTCGCGATCATCACGCCCGCCCTGATCAGCGGTGCGCTCGCGGACCGCGTGAAGTTCAGCGCCTGGGCGCTGTTCGTCGCCCTGTGGGCCACGGTCGTCTACTTCCCGGTCGCGCACTGGGTCTGGGGCGCCGGTGGCTGGGCCTTCGAGCTGGGTGTCATCGACTTCGCCGGTGGTACGGCGGTCCACATCAACGCCGGTGCCGCGGCCCTCGGCGTGATCCTGGTCATCGGCAAGCGCGTCGGCTTCAAGAAGGACCCGATGCGCCCGCACAGCCTGCCGCTGGTCATGCTCGGCGCCGGTCTGCTGTGGTTCGGCTGGTTCGGCTTCAACGCCGGCTCGTGGCTCGGCAACGACGACGGCGTCGGCGCGCTGATGTTCGTCAACACGCAGGTCGCCACCGCCGCCGCCATGCTGGCCTGGCTGGTCTACGAGAAGATCCGCCACGGAGCCTTCACCACGCTGGGCGCCGCCTCCGGCGCGGTCGCCGGTCTGGTCGCCATCACCCCCGCGGGTGGTGCCGTCTCCCCGCTCGGCGCGATCGCCGTCGGCGCCATCGCAGGTCTGCTGTGCGCCATGGCCGTCGGTCTGAAGTACAAGTTCGGCTACGACGACTCGCTCGACGTCGTCGGCGTCCACCTGGTCGGCGGTGTCGTCGGCTCCCTGCTCATCGGCTTCTTCGCCACCGGCAAGGGCCAGTCGGACGTGGCGGGCGTCTTCTACGGCGACCACAAGTTCGACCAGCTCTGGAAGCAGTGCGCCGGTGTCTTCGCGGTCCTCGCCTACTCGCTGATCGTCTCCGCGATCCTCGCCTTCATCCTCGACAAGACGATCGGCATGCGCGTCTCCGAGGACGAGGAGGTGGCCGGCATCGACCAGGCCGAGCACGCCGAGACCGCATACGACTTCAGCGGTGCCGGTGGCGGTGCCGCCCGTAACACCGCCGTCCCGACCCCCGTCGCCGGCGCCGCGAGCAAGAAGGTGGACGCATGAAGCTCATCACCGCCGTCGTGAAGCCCCACCGGCTCGACGAGATCAAGGAGGCCCTGCAGGCCTTCGGCGTCCATGGCCTGACGGTCACGGAGGCCAGCGGTTACGGTCGTCAGCGGGGACACACCGAGGTCTACCGCGGCGCCGAGTACACGGTCGACCTGGTCCCCAAGATCCGCATCGAGGTGCTGGCCGAGGACGACGACGCCGAGCAGCTGATCGACGTCATCGTCAAGGCGGCCCGCACCGGCAAGATCGGTGACGGCAAGGTCTGGTCCCTCCCGGTCGAGACGGCCGTACGGGTTCGCACCGGCGAGCGCGGCCCGGACGCGCTCTGACGGCAGAACAGAACAGGAGTCGCTGGGTGACGAGTACGGACGTGCGCAAGGATGCAGAGGACTCGGGACCCAGCGGCTACGCGGCGGCCCGGCTGCGCCTCCTCACCGAGGGGGCGCGGTCCGGGCCGCCGCGCCGTGCGGCCCTCGCCGAACTGACCGACGAGTGGCTGGCGGGCCTGTTCACCGCGGGCGCCGAGGAGCTGCGGGGCGTGTCACTGGTCGCCGTCGGCGGCTACGGCCGGGGCGAGCTGTCCCCGCGCAGCGACCTCGACCTGCTCCTGCTGCACGACGGCAACGACCCCAAGGCGGTCGCCGCCCTCGCCGACCGGCTCTGGTACCCGGTGTGGGACCTCGGCCTCGCCCTCGACCACTCCGTGCGCACGCCGGCGGAGGCCCGAAAGACCGCCGGGGAGGATCTGAAAGTCCAACTCGGTCTCCTGGACGCCCGCCACCTCGCGGGTGATCTGGGCCTGACGGCGGGGCTGCGGACGGCGGTGCTGGCCGACTGGCGCAACCAGGCGCCCAAGCGCCTGCCCGAACTCCAGGAACTGGGCGCCGAACGCGCCGAACGCCAGGGTGAGCTGCAGTACCTGCTGGAGCCCGACCTCAAGGAGGCCCGCGGTGGACTGCGGGACGCGACCATGCTGCGTGCCGTCGCCGCCTCCTGGCTCGCCGACGCCCCGCGCGAGGGCCTCGCCGACGCCCGTCGCCGGCTCCTCGACGTCCGGGACGCCCTGCACCTGACGACCGGCCGTGCCACCGACCGCCTGTCCCTCCAGGAACAGGACCAGGTCGCGGCCGAGCTGGGCCTCCTGGACGCGGACACGCTCCTGCGCCAGGTCTACGAGGCGGCGCGCGTCATCTCGTACGCCAGTGATGTCACCTGGCGTGAAGTGGGGCGCGTGCTCAGGTCGCGCGCCGTGCGGCCGCGGTTGCGCGCCATGCTCGGGGGCGGGAAACCCGTCGCCGAGCGCTCCCCGCTGGCCGAAGGGGTGGTGGAGCAGGACGGCGAGGTGGTGCTCGCCCGCGCCGCGCGCCCCGAACGCGACCCCGTGCTCCCTCTGCGCGCCGCGGCCGCCGCCGCGCAGGCCGGACTTCCGCTCTCCCTGCACGCCGTACGGCGCCTGGCGGCCACCGTGCGCCCCCTGCCCACGCCCTGGCCCGCCGAGGCGCGCGAACAGCTCGTCACCCTGCTCGGCTCGGGGCAGCCCACCATCGAGGTCTGGGAGGCGCTGGAGGCCGAGGGGCTGATCACCCGGCTGCTGCCCGACTGGGAGCGGGTGCGCTGCCGGCCGCAGCGCAACGCCGTGCACATCTGGACCGTCGACCGGCACCTCATCGAGACCGCCGTGCGCGCCTCCGAGTTCACCCGCCGGGTCAGCCGCCCCGACCTCCTCCTGGTCGCCGCGCTGCTGCACGACATCGGCAAGGGCTGGCCCGGCGACCACTCCGTCGCCGGCGAGATCATCGCCAAGGACGTCGCCGCCCGCATCGGCTTCGACCGCGCTGACGTCGCCGTACTCTCCGGCCTCGTACGCCACCACCTGCTGCTCATCGAGACGGCCACCCGGCGTGACCTGGAGGATCCGGCCACCGTGCGGTCGGTCGCCGAGGCGGTCGGCTCGCAGGGCACCCTGGAGCTGCTGCACGCCCTGACCGAGGCGGACGCCCTCGCCACCGGCCCGGCCGCCTGGTCGTCCTGGCGGGGCTCGCTCGTTGCCGACCTGGTCAAGCGGGTCTCGGCGGTGCTCGCCGGGGACGCCCCCGAGGAGCCCGAGGCCGCCGCGGCCACCGCCGAACAGGAACGACTCGCCATCGAGGCGGTCGCCACGGGCAGCCCCGTGCTGGCGCTGCGCGCGCAGACCGAGCCGCCGGCCGATCCCGCCGGGGAACAGCCCTCCGGCGATCCCGAGCCGCTCGGCGTGGAGCTCCTGATCGCCGTACCCGACCAGCCGGGCGTGCTGCCCGCGGTCGCCGGCGTCCTCGCCATGCACCGGCTGACCGTCCGCACGGCGGAACTGCGGGCCCTGGACCTGCCGTCCGGCGTCGAGGGCTCCGTCCTGCTGCTGAACTGGCGGGTCGCGGCGGAGTACGGCTCACTGCCCCAGGCGGCCCGGCTCCGCGCCGATCTCGTCCGCGCCCTGGACGGCACCCTGGACATCGCCGGCCGGCTCGCGGAACGCGACGCGGCCTATCCGAGGCGACGGGGCGTGGTCGCGCCTCCGCCGCGGGTCACGGTCGCCTCGGCGGCCTCCCGCCTGGCCACGGTCATCGAGGTCCGCGCTCAGGACGCGCCGGGGCTGCTGTTCCGGATCGGGCGGGCGCTGGAGGACGCGGGAGTGCGGGTGCGCAGTGCGCATGTCAGCACGCTCGGCGCCAACGCGGTCGATGCCTTCTACGTCACAGGGCCCGAGGGCGCGCCGCTGCCGGGCGACGAGGCGGCCTCCGTGGCGCGGAAGCTGGAGGAAATGCTGCGGGCGTGAGGGCGCGGTGGAGTTGCGCGTTGAGCGAATGTGCTCCCCTGCTGTCGCGGGGGTGATGCCGAGCGTGCTCTTGGTGCTGAGGCATCCAGCGCGTGGTCCCCGCTGCCGCAGGGGTGAACCCGAGCGTGCCCGCGGCGCCGAGGCGTCCCACGCATGCTCCCCGCTGCCGCGGGGATCCCGCCGCGCCCGCCGAATACAGCCCGAATACAGCAGGCGGGGACGAATGTCTTGCGCGGCCGGATACCCTGGAAGACGCTCAGACTGCTCCCGACCCCCGAGGACCGACGCCGCCGTGTTCGATACTCTCTCCGATCGCCTCTCAGCGACCTTCAAGAACCTGCGCGGCAAGGGACGGCTCTCCGAGGCGGACATCGACGCCACCGCGCGCGAGATCCGCATCGCCCTTCTCGAGGCGGACGTCGCCCTGCCGGTCGTGCGGACGTTCATCAAGAACGTCAAGGAGCGTGCCCTCGGCGCCGAGGTCTCCAAGGCGCTGAACCCGGCCCAGCAGGTCCTGAAGATCGTGAACGACGAACTCGTCACGATCCTGGGTGGCGAGACCCGGCGTCTGCGCTTCGCCAAGCAGCCCCCGACCGTGATCATGCTGGCCGGTCTGCAGGGCGCCGGTAAGACCACCCTCGCGGGCAAGCTCGGCCGCTGGCTGAAGGAGCAGGGCCACTCGCCCCTCCTGGTCGCCGCCGACCTCCAGCGCCCGAACGCCGTGAACCAGCTCAGTGTCGTCGCCGAGCGCGCCGGCGTGGCCGTCTACGCGCCGCAGCCGGGCAACGGCGTCGGTGACCCGGTCCAGGTCGCCAAGGACTCCATCGACCACGCGAAGTCCAAGGTTCACGACATCGTGATCGTGGACACCGCCGGCCGCCTCGGTATCGACGCCGAGATGATGCAGCAGGCCGCGGACATCCGGGACGCGGTGTCGCCGGACGAGATCCTCTTCGTCGTCGACGCGATGATCGGTCAGGACGCCGTCAACACCGCCGAGGCCTTCCGCGACGGTGTGGGCTTCGACGGCGTGGTGCTCTCCAAGCTCGACGGTGACGCCCGCGGTGGTGCGGCCCTGTCGATCCGCCAGATCACCGGCAAGCCGATCATGTTCGCGTCGAACGGCGAGAAGCTCGACGACTTCGACCAGTTCCACCCGGACCGGATGGCCTCCCGCATCCTCGACATGGGTGACCTGCTCACCCTGATCGAGCAGGCGGAGAAGACCTTCAGCCAGGAAGAGGCCCAGAAGATGGCCTCCAAGCTGGCGTCCAAGAAGGGGCAGGAGTTCACGCTCGACGACTTCCTGTCCCAGATGGAGCAGGTCAGGAAGATGGGCAGCATCAGCAAGCTGCTCGGGATGCTGCCGGGCATGGGGCAGATCAAGGACCAGATCAACAACCTCGACGAGCGGGACGTCGACCGCACGGCCGCGATCATCAAGTCGATGACCCCGGCCGAGCGCCAGGACCCGACGATCATCAACGGCTCGCGCCGTGCCCGTATCGCCAAGGGTTCCGGTGTCGAGGTCAGCGCGGTGAAGGGCTTGGTCGAGCGGTTCTTCGAGGCCCGCAAGATGATGTCCCGCATGGCCCAGGGCGGCGGCATGCCCGGTATGCCGGGGATGCCTGGCATGGGTGGCGGTCCCGGCCGCACCAAGAAGCAGCCGAAGAAGGCCAAGGGCAAGCAGCGTTCCGGCAACCCGATGAAGCGCAGGCAGCAGGAGCAGGAGGAGGCCGCCCGCCGCGCGGCCGCCGCTCAGGGGGGCGCTCCCGGCGGCGCCTTCGGTCTGCCGGGCCAGCAGGGCGGCCAGGACTTCGAGCTCCCGGACGAGTTCAAGAAGTTCATGGGCTGACGCGGGCCGCGACCCCAGGACGCTGAGGGCGCCTTCTTCCGGAAGGCGCCCTCAGCGCGTGCCGATGTCCGTCGTGTGCCGTAACGTCCAGATATGAGCAATGCCGCGCCACCGCGCAAAGCCCCTGATCAGCCGTGGCGCACCGAAGGAACCCCGGACGAGGCACCACGGCGGCCGGGGGGCGGAAGGATGCGCGGGAGATGGGTCGGCCTGATCGTCACCGCGGTACTCGTCTTCCTGCTGGCCTACCTGGGTCTCACCTATCTGGGCAGGGGAGAAGAGCCGACGATCTCCTACACCGAGTTCAGCAGGCAGGTCGACGACGGCAACGTGGCCAAGATCTACTCCAAGGGCGACGCGATCCAGGGGCAGCTCAAGGAGGCCCGGGACAGTCCCGGCGGTGACGGCACGTACACCAAGTTCAAGACACAGCGTCCGGCCTTCGCGGAGGACGACCTCTGGCAGGACCTCAGCAGCCGGCGCGTGACGGTGACCGCCGAGCCGGTCGTCCAGGAGCGCGGTCTCCTGTCCAACGTACTGATCTCCCTGATCCCCATCGTGCTCCTGGTCGCCGTGTGGATCTTCGTCGCCCGTCGGGTCGGGGCGGGTCTGGGCGGCGCGGGCGGCATGCTCGGCCGCAAGGCGCCCCCCAAGCCGGTCGAGCTCCGGCCGGGCAGACAGCGGACCACGTTCGCCGACGTGGCCGGCATCGACGAGGTCAAGGGCGAGCTCGACGACATCGTGGACTTCCTGGAGCACCCCGAGGTCTATCGCAGGATGGGCGCCAAGATGCCGCGCGGGGTCCTGCTCGCGGGTTCGCCCGGCACGGGCAAGACCCTGCTGGCGCGCGCGGTGGCCGGCGAGGCGGGCGTGCCCTTCTTCTCCGCCTCCGCGTCCGAGTTCATCGAGATGATCGTGGGCGTCGGCGCGTCCCGCGTCCGGGAGTTGTTCGCCGAGGCGCGCAAGGTGGCGCCCTCGATCATCTTCATCGACGAGATCGACACCATCGGACGCGTCCGCGGCGGCGGCGCCTCGGTGAGCGGTCACGACGAGCGCGAGCAGACGCTGAACCAGATCCTCACGGAGATGGACGGCTTCTCGGGGACGGAGGGCGTGATCGTCATAGCGGCGACGAACCGTGCCGACATCCTGGACCCGGCGCTGACCCGGCCCGGCCGCTTCGACCGGGTGGTGAACGTCTCCCCGCCGGACCGGAACGGACGTGAGGCGATCCTGCGGATCCACACCCGGGAGATCCCGCTCGCCCCGGATGTGGACCTGGCTCAGATGGCCCGGGTGACGCCGGGCATGACAGGTGCGGATCTGGCCAATCTCGCCAACGAGGCCGCCCTGTTCGCCGTCAAGCGCAAGCAGGACCAGGTGACCCGGTCCGACCTGTCGGAAGCGTTGGAGAAGGTGCAACTGGGCGCCGAACGCACCCTGGTGATGCCCGAGGAGGACCGCCGTCGCACCGCCTACCACGAGAGCGGGCACGCCCTCCTCGGCATGCTGCAGCCCGGCGCCGACCCCGTCCGCAAAATCACCATCGTGCCGCGCGGCCGGGCCCTCGGAGTGACCATGTCCACCCCCGAGGTCGAGCGGTACGCCCACTCGGAGGAGTACCTGCGCGGCCGCATCATCGGCGCCCTCGGCGGCATGGCGGCGGAGCAGGTGGTCTACGGGGTCGTCACCACGGGTGCGGAGAACGACCTCGAACAGGTCACCAACATCGCGCGCTCGATGGTCGCCCGCTGGGGCATGAGCGAGCGCGTGGGCCGCCTCTCCGCCCTCCCGAGCGACGCCCAGCAGGCCTACGGGCTCGCGGCCGCCCCGCAGACCCTCGACGTGATCGACGGCGAGATGCGGCGCATCGTCGACGAGTGCTACGAGGAGGCGTGCCGCAAACTCCGCGATCACCGCCACCAGTTGGAAGCCCTCGCCGAGGCGTTGCTGGAGAACGAGACGCTGGAGGAGGTGGACGCGTACCGCATCGCGGGGATCACGCGGCTGACGAAGGACGAGGAATGACGCTCGCCGCCGCCACGAGGTGTTTCTCAGGGTGTCCGCGCGATGAGGTACCGGAAGACGTTCGGCATCCACACCGTGCCGTCCTTCCGGCGGTACGGGTGCAGGGCCTCGGTCACCTCCTTGTCCACCTGGGCCTGGTCCGTCGCGGAGATCGCCGCGTCGAACAGGCCGGTGGACAACAGGCCCTTGAGGGCGCTGTCGACGCCGGCGTACCCGAACGGGCAGGCCACGCGCCCGGATCCGTCCGGCTTGAGCCCGGCCCGCTGGGCGACCTCCTCCAGGTCGTCCCGCAGGGCGGGGCGCCAACTGCCCGTGGAGCGCAGCGGTTCGGCCAGCTTGGTGGCGACCCGCAGCACGGACGACGTGGCGCAGCGCTCCGGCGGCCCCCAGCCGACGAGCACCACGGGCGTGCCCCGCTCGGCCAACGGCGTGGTCTCCGCGAGCAGTTCGCCGAGCCCTTCGGAGTCACCCGCGAGACAGCCGATGGGCTCGAACGCGGTCACCAGGTTGTACGCGGGCGTCTGTGCGTCGGCCGCGTCCTCGGGTGAGCCCTCGACGAGCCGTGTCTCCCCACGCGCGCGCGTGCCCCACGCCTCCGGAAGCAGCCGCTGGCGTGCGAGGGCCAGCCGCTCGGGGGAGGAGGACTCGACACCGGTGAGGGCGGCGCCTCTGGAGGCCGCCATCAGCAGAGCCAGTCCGGAGCCGCAGCCGAGGCCCAGCAGCCGTGTGCCCGGGCCCACTTCCAGTCGCTCGTAGACGGCCTCGTAGAGCGGAACCAGCATCCGCTCCTGGATCTCGGACCAGTCACGCGCGCGTGCACCCAGATCCGCGCGGGGCACCGGCCCCGCGTGAGGCAGGTGCTGCCGCACGAGCGTAGGTGTCATGTAAAAGCGCCCCAATCCGCCGAGAGTTTGCCGCTGTACCGTTCAGGTGGCCCCCGTCAGTGCGCCCGCACTCCCGTATGCCAGGTAACTCCCGACTCGACCCTGCGTCCAGGGGTTGCGGAGCCCTGCTTGGGGTCTGTCCGCGCGTGTGGCGAGATTTCACATTCCGGCAACCTGGGGCCGTACCATCGCGCCATGGCAAAGGCACCCGTTCTCACCCCGCGGGCGGACGACTTCCCGCGCTGGTACCAGGATCTGATCACCAAGGCCGAGCTGGCCGACAACGGGCCGGTGCGCGGCACCATGGTGATCCGACCGTACGGGTACGGACTGTGGGAGCGGATGCAGGCGGAGATGGACGCCCGCATCAAGGAGACCGGCACCCAGAACGCGTACTTCCCCCTTCTGATCCCGCAGTCGTACCTCACGCGCGAGGCGGACCACGTCGAGGGCTTCGCGCCCGAGCTGGCGGTGGTCACACACGGCGGCGGCAAGGAGCTGGAGGAGCCGGCGGTCGTCCGGCCGACCTCCGAGACGATCATCAACGAGTACTTCTCCAAGTGGGTGCAGAGCTACCGCGACCTGCCCCTGCTGATCAACCAGTGGGCCAACGTGGTCCGTTGGGAGCTGCGGCCCCGTCTCTTCCTGCGCACGTCCGAATTCCTGTGGCAGGAGGGCCACACCGCGCACGCCACCTACGAGGAGGCCCGCGACTTCGCCGCGCACATCCAGCACGAGGTCTACGGGGACTTCCTGGAGAACGTCCTCGCGATCGACTTCGTCGCCGGCCGCAAGACGGTCAGGGAGCGCTTCGCGGGCGCCATCAACACCCTCACCTGCGAAAGCATGATGGGCGACGGCAAGGCCCTCCAGATGGTCACCAGCCACGAGTTGGGCCAGAACTTCGCGAAGGCCTTCAGCACCCGGTACCTGTCGAAGGACGGCACGCAGGAGTACGTCTGGCAGACCTCCTGGGGCTCGACGACCCGCATGATCGGCGCCCTGGTGATGACGCACGGCGACGACGACGGGCTGCGCGTCCCGCCGCGGCTCGCGCAGATCCAGGCCGTCGTCCTCGCGATCAAGGGCGACGAGGCGGTTCTGGCCAAGGTCCGCGAGCTCGGCGACCGGCTGAAGGCGGCCGGGATCCGCGTCCAGGTCGACGACCGCACCGACACCCCCTTCGGGCGGCGCGCGGTCGACTGGGAGCTCAAGGGAGTGCCCGTCCGCATCGAGATCGGCCCGCGTGACCTGGAGAACGGCACGGCGATGCTGGCGCGCCGCATTCCGGGAGGAAAGGAGCCGGTCTCGCTGGACGCGCTGGCCGACCTGCTGCCCGCGATCCTCGACGAGGATCAGGCACTGCTGCTGAAGCAGTCCCGCGAGCGCCGTGAGTCCCGTACGACGGACGTGTCCACGATCGAGGAGGCCGTCGAGGCGGCCACCGCCGGCGGCTGGGCGCGCATCCCCTGGTCGATGCTCGGCGAGGAGGGCGAGGCCAAGCTGGCCGACCACGCCGTGACCGTACGGTGTCTGGTCGCCGAGGACGGGTCGGTGCCGGACGACGGGGACGCGCCCGGTAACGTCGCGATCGTGGCGCGCGCTTACTGAGGCAGCGCCCTTCCGGCGGAAGAGCGACCGAAACACCCCTTGCGCCCCTGCCGACCATCTGTACCCCGGCGCGCGACCTTCGTCTACGCGCCGGGGCGTACGTGGGACTACGCACCACCTTGTTACGAGCTGTGAGGCTTCTCCGCAGATCAGCGCACCCGCCCTCGTCAGGACGCATCAGCGGCAACTGACGGGTACGTGCAAATTATTTGAGATGCCCCGGAATAGGAACACAGGGGCACCCCTGCTCGTTGTCATTACGTGAGCACGACACAGACACCACCTGTTCTCGCCGCAGAGCTGGCACAGGCGTGGGCCGACATTCAGCGGTACCACCCCGAGCTGCCGGACCTTGCCGCGCCAGAGTCCCTGATCGGGGAGTCGTCGTCCGCCTGCGGTCACGAGCTCTCCTTCGAGCGACTGCTTCACGAGGCAGTCCACGGGATCGCCGCCGCCCGCGGCGTCCGCGACACCTCCCGCGCCGGCCGCTACCACAACCGCAGATTCCTCGCGATCGCCGAGGAACTGGGCCTGGACCACCCCGAGGAACCGCACCCCAGCAGCGGCTTCTCGCTGGTCACGCTCAACCCCGAGGCGAAGCGCCGCTACCGCCCGACGATCGACCGCCTCCAGCGCGCCCTCAAGGCCCACATGGCGGCCACCTCCGCCGACACCACCCGCGCCTTCCGCGGCCCGGCCGCCCGCCACGGCTCCTCCGGTGGCGGCGTCCGGGTCAAGGCCGTCTGCGACTGCGGCCGCAACGTGCGGGTGGTCCCGTCGGTCCTGGCCCAGGCCCCGATCGTGTGCGGGGGCTGCGGCAAGCCGTTCCGGATCCCGGAGATCGTGGGCGCCGCGTAACGCGACGGCCCAGCACCGGCATCTCGTGGCTGTCGGTTCGGGTCGGGGCGTCGACGACGGGGTGCCACGTGATCGCACTCGAGGCGCCCCGTCGCCGCCGGGCTGCGCACCCGACATGCGTCCACCGCGACGCCGGGTGCGGTTCAGGCATGCCCGGCCGCAGGCCAACCCCCTCGGCCCAAGGCGACCCGCAGGGTGTGGCACAATGGCTAGCTGTACTCGACAGTCGCACAGGACCCCTCTCTCCTCCGGCTGACGCGTCCATCGGGCACTCGGGTACCGCAACCCCACGCGGCAATCTCGCCGTGCCCCACCACGTCAAATCCAGGAGAACCCACTCCCGTGGCAGTCAAGATCAAGCTGAAGCGTCTGGGCAAGATCCGTTCGCCTCACTACCGCATCGTCGTCGCCGACTCCCGTACCCGTCGTGACGGCCGTGCGATCGAGGAGATCGGCAAGTACCACCCGACGTACAACCCGTCGGTCATCGAGGTCGACGCGGAGCGCGTGGCGTACTGGCTCGGTGTCGGCGCCCAGCCGACCGAGCCCGTGCTCGCCATCCTGAAGAAGACCGGCGACTGGCAGAAGTTCAAGGGCGAGCCCGCCCCGGCTCCGCTGCTGGTTGCCGAGCCGAAGAAGGCGCGCCCGTCGTTCGAGGCCCTCGGTGGCGACGACGAGGGCAAGGGTGAGGCGATCACCCAGAAGAAGAAGGCTGAGAAGAAGGACGAGGCCGCGGCTGAGTCCGAGTCGACCGAGGCCTGAGCAGCATGCTCGAAGAGGCGCTTGAGCACCTCGTGAAGGGCATCGTCGACAACCCTGACGATGTGCAGGTCGCCTCGCGCAACCTGCGCCGCGGGCGAGTGCTCGAGGTCCGGGTCCACCCGGACGACCTCGGCAAGGTGATCGGCCGCAACGGCCGCACCGCACGCGCCCTGCGCACCGTCGTGGGCGCCATCGGCGGCCGCGGTGTCCGCGTCGACCTCGTCGACGTCGACCACGTCCGCTGACGCTTATCGCAACCGGCTCGGGCCGGGGAGGGCCACTGGGCCGTCCCCGGCCCGCAGTCGTATGCGCCAGCCGTTACGACCAGGTACGACAGGAGATCTTCGAAAAGTGCAGCTCGTAGTCGCTCGGATCGGCCGCGCCCACGGCATCAAGGGCGAGGTCACCGTCGAGGTCCGTACCGACGAGCCGGAACTCAGGCTCGCCCCCGGTGCCGTCCTGGCCACCGACCCGGCCTCCGCCGGACCGCTCACCATCGAGACCGGCCGGGTGCACAGCGGCCGGCTGCTTCTGCGCTTCGAGGGAGTTGCCGACCGCAACGCCGCCGAGGCCCTCCGCAACACCCTCCTGATCGCCGAGGTCGACCCGGACGAACTGCCGGAGGAAGAGGACGAGTACTACGACCACCAGCTGATCGACCTGGACGTGGTCACCAAGGACGGCGTGGAGATCGGCCGGATCACCGAGATCTCGCACCTCCCCTCCCAGGACCTCTTCATCGTCGAGCGGCCGGACGGGAGCGAGGTGATGATCCCGTTCGTCGAGCAGATCGTCACCGAGATCGATCTGGAGGAGCAGCGGGCGGTCATCGACCCGCCGCCCGGCCTCATCGACGACCGCGCGGAGATCGCCTCGGCGCGGGAAGACTCCTCGCGAGAGAAGTCGTGATGCGCCTCGACGTCGTCACGATCTTCCCCGAGTACCTCGACCCGCTGAACGTCTCGTTGGTCGGCAAGGCACGCGCGCGTGGACAGCTGAACGTCCATGTGCACGACCTGCGGCAGTGGACGTACGACCGTCATCACACCGTCGACGACACCCCGTACGGCGGCGGCCCCGGCATGGTCATGAAGACCGAGCCGTGGGGAGACGCCCTGGACTCCGTCCTCGCCGACGGCTACGAGACCGGCGCGCACGCCCCCGCGCTCGTCGTCCCGACCCCCAGCGGACGCCCCTTCACCCAGGAACTCGCCGTCGAGCTCTCCGAGCGCCCGTGGCTGATCTTCACGCCGGCGCGCTACGAGGGCATCGACCGGCGCGTGATCGACGAGTACGCCACCCGCATCCCCGTCTACGAGGTCTCCATCGGGGACTACGTCCTCGCCGGCGGTGAGGCGGCCGTCCTGGTCGTCACGGAGGCCGTGGCACGGCTGCTGCCCGGCGTGCTCGGCAACGCCGAGTCCCACCGCGACGACTCCTTCGCGCCCGGTGCCATGGCCAACCTCCTGGAAGGCCCCGTCTATACCAAGCCGCCCGCCTGGCGCGGCCGGGAGATCCCGGAAGTGCTGCTCAGCGGCCACCACGGGAAGATCGCGCGCTGGCGCCGCGACGAGGCCCTCCGGCGGACGACGGCCAACCGGCCCGACCTGATCGAGCGCTGCGCACCCAAGGCCTTCGACAAGAAGGACCGCGAGATGCTCTCCATCCTGGGCTGGGAACCGGACCCCGAAGGTGAGCCGTACGGCCGATTTTGGCGCAGGACCGAGGGCGTGGAAGAATAGGCCGCTGTTGTGCGCCGTCCGGCGTGCGCCCCTGCCACAGGGGGACACGACGCCCGCCCCGACGCGCACGGCTCTCATCCAAGAACCTCTAGTTCCCGTTGATGACCTGTGGCATCAGCGAAGAAAGCAGACGAAATGTCTCACCTGCTCGACTCCGTCGACGCCGCGTCGCTGCGCAGCGACGTCCCGGCCTTCCGCCCGGGTGACACCGTCAACGTCCACGTGCGCGTCATCGAGGGCAACCGCTCCCGTGTGCAGCAGTTCAAGGGCGTTGTGATCCGCCGCCAGGGCGCCGGTGTCCGCGAGACCTTCACGGTCCGCAAGGTCTCCTTCTCCGTCGGCGTCGAGCGCACCTTCCCGGTGCACACCCCGATCGTCGAGAAGATCGAGCTCGTCACCCGCGGTGACGTGCGTCGCGCCAAGCTGTACTACCTGCGCGAGCTGCGCGGCAAGGCTGCGAAGATCAAGGAGAAGCGCGACAACTGAGCGCGCTCGGGGGTTCCCAGCGGGGCCGGATAGCATCTGGCCCCGATGGACACCGAAGCACAGCCGACGGAGCGCGACCGCTCCTCCCACCCTTCCGTTTCCGAGGAGACCCCGGACGCGGAGGGAGCGGAGGACCGGTCGCGTTTCGCGTTGGTGGCGCGGATCACGCACTGGCTTCCGGGTGGCCGGATCAGCCTGACTCTGCTGATCTGCCTGCTGTTTTTGCTGCTCCTCAACGCTTTCGTGGTCAAACCGTTCCAGATTCCCAGCGGATCCATGGAGAACGGATTGAGGATCGGCGACCGCGTTCTCGTAAATAGGTTGGCGTACCGTTTCGGTGCCGAGCCGCAGCGCGGCGACGTCGTCGTGTTCGACGGCACCGGGTACTTCGGGAACTCCGACTACATCAAGCGCGTCGTGGGTGTAGGGGGAGACCACGTGGTCTGCTGCGACAAGGAGGGGAGGCTCCAGGTGAACGGCCGGCCGGTCGACGAGTCGACGTTCCTGTATCCGGGCGACAGCCCGTCCACGGTGCCCTTCGACGTGGAGGTGCCCGAGGGCACCCTGTTCGTCCTCGGCGACCACCGCAGCGCCTCCAGCGACTCTCGCGACCACCTGGGATCACCGGGCGGAGGCATGATCCCCGTCGACGACGTCATCGGCCGCGCCGACTGGATCGTCTGGCCCTACGCCCATCTCACCCGCCTGCACCGCCCGAGCGCCTACGCGCGCGTGCCCGACGCGGGCACTCCGACGAACGTGGCGGGCGCCCATGGGTAACCGTGGCAAGCCCCGCGGCGTCCCCAGCAGCGCCGCGGACAACCTCCTGCCCACCGGCGCCCGGCGCACCGCCAGCCCCGGCAGCGGCCGCACGCGCGCGGAGCGGCGCAAGCTCCAGCGCAAGGTCAAGCGCAAGCGCAGGCGCGGCGCCGTCCGGGAGATCCCGCTCCTCGTCGGCGTCGCCGTCCTCATAGCCCTGGTCCTGAAGACCTTCCTCGTGCAGGCCTTCGTGATCCCGTCCGGTTCCATGGAGCAGACGATCCAGATCGGCGACCGTGTCCTGGTCGACAAGTTCACCCCGTGGTTCGGGTCCAAGCCCGAGCGCGGGGACGTCGTCGTCTTCAAGGATCCCGGCGGGTGGCTCCAGGACGAGCAGACCACCACGAAGAAGGACGACCCCGTCGTCATCAAGCAGGTCAAGGAAGCTCTCACCTTCATCGGTCTGCTGCCGTCCGACAACGAGAAGGACCTCATCAAACGGGTCGTCGGCGTGGGCGGCGACCGCGTCCAGTGCTGTGACGCGCAAGGGCGGGTCACCGTCAACGGCGTTCCCCTGGAGGAGGGCGCCTACCTCTATCCCGGCAACGCCCCCTCCAACACGCCGTTCGACATCACCGTGCCCCAGGGGCGGCTGTGGGTGATGGGCGACCACCGGTCGAACTCCGCGGACTCCCGTGCTCACCAGGACACCAACGGTGGCACCGTCTCCGAGGCGGAGGTGGTGGGACGGGCCATGGTCATCGCCTGGCCCCTGGGCCACTGGAACACCCTCAAGGAACCGCAAACCTTTTCTTCCGTGACCGACTCGGTCGTCGGGACGACTGCGTCTCCCGAGACGTCGCATAGGGTTGCTCCCGACGATCCGAACGGAACGATCCGACTCCCGAGCCCTGCGGAACTCCCGCTCGTTATGGGAGTGGTGGGCCTGCGTCGTACGTGGGGCAGGCAGCGGCACAGAGTGAGGAGTTGGCGTGGGGGATGTGGCGGTTGGCGCACGGTCCGGGCACGACGGCGAGGAGCACCGCGGACGTCCCGTGGACGCGGCCGACCCGGCTTCGGACGGCGCCGTGACCTCCGGGAGTGACTCCCCGGCGGCCGGAGGCGACGGGCCCGCGGACGGGCAGCCCCCCACGACGGGGCCGGGGCCGGACGACGGCGCCCCCCAGGCGAAGAAGCCGCGCTCCTTCTGGAAGGAGCTGCCGATCCTGATCGGTATCGCGCTCGTTCTCGCGCTGCTGATCAAGACCTTCCTGGTGCAGGCGTTCTCGATCCCGTCCGACTCGATGCAGAACACCCTCCAGCAGGGTGACCGCGTCCTCGTCGACAAGCTCACCCCGTGGTTCGGCTCCGAGCCGGAGCGCGGCGAGGTCGTCGTCTTCCACGACCCCGACAACTGGCTGGCGGGCGAGCCCACCGTCGAGCCGAACGCCCTGCAGACCTTCCTCAGCTGGATCGGCCTGATGCCGTCTGCGGAGGAGAAGGACCTCATCAAGCGGGTCGTCGGCGTGGGCGGCGACACCGTCTCCTGCAAGAAGACCGGCCCCCTGACGGTCAACGGCAAGGCGCTGAACGAGCCGTACGTGTACCCCGGCAACACCCCCTGCAGCATGGACGACTCGGGCGGCCAGTTCACGGTGAAGGTCCCCAAGGGCTTCATCTGGGTGATGGGCGACCACCGCCAGAACTCGCGCGACTCGCGCTACAACCAGTCCGACAAGAACCACGGCATGGTCCCCGTCGACGAGGTCGTCGGCCGCGCCATCGTCAAGGCCTGGCCGATCAACCGCTGGGGCACGCTGCCGGTGCCGGACACCTTCGACCAGGACGGCCTGAACACCCAGGCGTCGGCCTCCGCCGCCCTGACGGTCGCCCCGGAGGGCCTCGCCCTCGCCGGCGTCGTCCCGGTGGCCCTGTGGCGCCGTCGGCGCGCGCGGGCGTCCGAGACCCGCTGACCCCGCTCGGCAAACCCTTTCCCAAGGTTGTGACCTCGGCCCCCGAGGAAGGGCTGACCCCGCTCGGTACCGCCGGGTAGGGTGCGGATCCATGGGTGGCGAGAGCACAACACGTACGGCCCCGCACAGCGGTGGTGGCACCAGCAGTGGCCCGGTGGGCAGCCGGACCGGACAGCGTCTGTCCGGTGTGGCCGTCGCACTGGGCCTCGTGCTGTTCCTCGGCGGATTCGGCTGGGCGGCGCTGATCTACCGGCCGTACACCGTGCCCACCAGTTCCATGGCTCCGACGATCAAGGCCGGTGAGCGGGTGCTGGCCCAGGTGGTGGACGGCGACGAGGTGCGCCGAGGGGACGTCGTCGTGTTCACCGACAAGACCTGGGCGGCCAACGCGCCCGTGGTCAAGCGGGTCGTCGCGGTCGGCGGCGACACGGTCTCCTGCTGCACGAACGGCAAGCTGACCGTCAACGGCAAGCAGATCGAGGAACCGTATCTGCCCGAGGGCAGCCTCGCCGAGATCAAGAACTTCCCCACCGTGGAGGTCCCCCAGGGCCGCCTGTTCCTGCTCGGCGACGAACGCCAGGGCTCCCTGGACTCCACCGCCCACCTCACGGACGCCGCCAGCGGCACGGTCGCGCGCGGCGCGGTCAAGGCCCGCGTGGACGCCGTCGTCTGGCCCATGGACGGCATGCTCAAGCGCCCCACCGGCTTCGAGACGCTCGGCAGCCTCTCCCAGCCGGGTCCGCTGGGCACCATCGGCTGGCTGATCGTGGCCGGAGCGGTGCTCGTCCTCGGCGGTGGCGCGTACGGCCCGATCGCCAAGCGTGCCGCCCGTCGGCCCCGACCGGAGCCCACCGGTGCCCGCTGAGACGACGGACGCGAGCGTCGACTCGTACGAGGGCGGGTTGCGCAAGGTCGCCCGGGTGGTGCTGCTCGACCCCGAGGACCGCATCCTGCTGCTGCACGGCCACGAGCCGGACGATCCGGCCGACGACTGGTGGTTCACGCCAGGCGGCGGTGTGGAGGGCGACGAGAGCCGTGAACAGGCCGCGCTGCGGGAACTCGCCGAGGAGACGGGCATCACCGAGGTCGAGCTCGGCCCGGTGGTGTGGCAGCGGATGTGCTCCTTCCCGTTCGCGGGCCGCCGCTGGGACCAGGACGAGTGGTACTACCTGGCCCGTACGACCGTGACGGCGACCGGGGCCACGGCCCTGACCGAGCTGGAGCGGCGCAGCGTCGCGGGAGCGCGCTGGTGGACGTGTCAGGAACTCACCCGGGCACATGAGACGGTGTATCCGACCAGACTTGCCGAGCTGCTGCGCAGGCTGCTCGACGAGGGTCCCCCGGCCAGGCCCGTAACCCTTGACACGGAAATCGTCTAGCGGCTCACGGGACTGGCGCACAATGGGGGGATCGCACGGCTGAAGGGGAACATGCCATGAGCGCCGAGGACCTCGAGAAGTACGAGACCGAGATGGAGCTGAAGCTCTACCGGGAGTACCGCGATGTCGTCGGTCTGTTCAAATACGTGATCGAAACCGAGCGGCGCTTCTATCTGACCAACGACTACGAGATGCAGGTGCACTCGGTCCAGGGTGAGGTGTTCTTCGAGGTGTCGATGGCGGACGCCTGGGTGTGGGACATGTACCGGCCGGCCCGGTTCGTGAAGCAGGTGCGCGTCCTCACGTTCAAGGACGTGAACATCGAGGAGCTGAACAAGAGCGATCTGGAGCTTCCGAGTGGGTGACGGAGTTATCCACAATCGCTGAGTTGCGCACCAAGATCCTTTTTGGTGCGGCGGATGCGTGAACGTTGGCGCCGGAGGTGGTGCCGACATGAACACGGATCTGGCACGAGGAGCACTCGGCAGGTACGGCGAGGAGCTGGCCGCCCGACGGCTGGCCGACGCCGGGATGACGGTCCTGGAGCGCAACTGGCGCTGCGGCAGGACCGGTGAGATCGACATCGTCGCGCGGGACGGCGACGTCCTCGTCGTCTGTGAGGTCAAGACCCGCAGGGACGGCGGTTTCCAGCACCCCATGGCGGCGGTGACCCCGGAGAAGGCCCAGCGGCTGCGCGGCCTCGCCGAGCGGTGGATCCAGGCGCACGGGGGAGCCCCGCCGGGCGGCGTCCGCATCGACCTGGTCGCCGTCGTCCTGCCCCGCCGTGGGGCCGCCGTCGTCGAACACGTGCGGGGGGTGGCCTGAGATGGGGTTCGCGCGGACGTGCTCGGTGGCGCTGGTGGGCGTCGAGGGAGTCGTGGTCGAGGTCCAGGCGGACCTGGAGCCCGGGGTCGCGGCCTTCACGCTGGTGGGGCTGCCGGACAAGAGCCTGAGCGAGAGCCGGGACCGGGTGCGGGCGGCGGTGGTGAACTCGGGTGGCGAGTGGCCGCAGAAGAAGCTCACCGTCGGCCTGAGTCCCGCCTCGGTGCCCAAGGCCGGCAGCGGTTTCGATCTCGCTGTGGCGTGCGCCGTGCTGGGCGCGGCCGAGCGGATCGACCCCCGGGTGCTCGCCGACATCGTGATGATCGGGGAACTGGGTCTCGACGGGCGGGTGCGGCCGGTCCGGGGGATCCTGCCGGCGGTGCTGGCCGCGGCGGACGCCGGGTACGAGCAGGTGGTCGTCCCGGAGTGCGCCGCCGCCGAGGCCTCGCTCGTGCCGGGTGTCTCCGTGCTCGGGGTGCGCAGCCTGCGGCAGCTGATCGCCGTCCTCGCGGACGAGCCCGTCCCCGACGAGGAACCGGACGAACTGGGCCGCCCCGATCCGCTCCTCGCCGGTCTGAGGGTGCCCGGGACCGCCGCGGCCACCGGCATGCACAGCGGCGGCGCCGCTCCGCACGACCAGGGGCACGACCTCGCGGACGTCGTGGGACAGCGCTCGGCGCGCACGGCGGTGGAGGTGGCCGCGGCGGGCGGGCATCACCTGTTCCTGGAAGGCCCCCCAGGCGCCGGCAAGACCATGCTCGCGGAGCGGCTTCCGGCCGTGCTGCCCCGGCTGAGCCGGGAGGAGTCCCTCGAGGTCACGGCGATCCACTCGGTCGCCGGGCTCCTTCCGCCGGGCAAGCCCCTGATCGACGTTCCCCCGTACTGCGCCCCGCACCACTCGGCCACGATGCAGGCACTCGTCGGGGGCGGCGCGAACATCGCCCGTCCCGGGGCCGTGTCGATGGCTCACCGCGGGGTGCTCTTCCTGGACGAGACTCCCGAATTCAGCAGCCACGCCCTCGACGCCCTGCGGCAGCCCCTGGAGGCGGGGCACGTCATGATCGCGCGCAGTGCGGGTGTGGTGCGGTTCCCCGCACGGTTCCTGATGGTGCTGGCGGCCAACCCGTGCCCGTGCGGGCGCTTCTCGCAGCGGGACACCCTGTGCGAGTGCCCGCCCTCGGCGATCCGCCGCTACCAGGCCCGGCTCTCCGGGCCGCTGCTCGACCGGGTCGACCTGCGTGTCGAGGTGGACCCGGTCAGCAGGGCGGAGCTCGCCCACCGCGGGCCCGGGGGCGAGTCCACGGCGACCGTCGCCGACCGCGTCCGTGCGGCACGGGAACGTGCGTCGGCCCGGCTGGCCGGCACGCCGTGGCGGACCAACAGCGAAGTGCCGGGACGGGAGCTGCGCAGCCGCTGGCATCCCGTGATCGGCGCGATGGACGAGGCCGAGCGGAACCTGGAGCGGGGGGTGCTCACCGCCCGCGGTCTGGACCGCGTCCTGCGTGTCGCCTGGACCGTCGCCGACCTCCTCGGCCACGACCGGCCCGACGCGACGGACGTCGCCCTGGCGCTGCAACTGCGCACGGGAGTGCCGCGCGGTGTACCGATGGCGCTCGGGGCGCTGACATGACCGGCACCGACGGGCCGGACGGGGAACGGCCGGCCCGGGTCTTCCTCACCCGGGTCCTCGAGCCCGGTGACGAGGTCGGCGGGCAGTGGGTGCGCGAGCGCGGGGTCGCCGAGGTGGTGCGCCGGCTGCGGGACGACGGGGAGCCGTTGCCCGGGGTGACCGCCAAGCGGTGGGCCGGGCTCCTGGCGCGGGCCGAGGGGGCCGAACCCGAGCGGGACCTGGCCGTCGCACGGGAGGCGGGGGTGCGGTTCGTGTGCCCGGGGGACGCCGAATGGCCCCGGCCGCTGGACGACCTCGGGGACGCCCGCCCCCTGGGGCTGTGGGTCCGGGGCCGGCCCAGTCTGCGGATGTGGGCGCTGCGGTCGGTCGCGGTCGTCGGCGCCCGCGCCTGCACCGAGTACGGCGCGCACATGGCGGTCACCCTCGCCGCCGGCCTCGCCGAGCGCGGCTGGGTGGTGGTCTCGGGCGGTGCCTACGGCGTCGACGGCGCCGCCCACCGGGGCGCCCTCGGCGCGGGCGGCGCCACCGTCGCCGTCCTCGCCTGCGGGGTCGACCGGCCCTATCCGCGCGGCCACACGGAGTTGATCAACCGGATCGGGGAACAGGGGCTGGTCGTGGGGGAGCTGCCGCCGGGAGAGCACCCGACGCCGAGCAGGTTTGTCCTGCGCAACCGGGTGATCGCCGCGCTCACCCGGGGCACCGTGGTCGTCGAGGCGGCCCACCGCAGTGGCTCGCTGGTCACCGCGCGTGCGGCGCAGCGGCTGGGCCGGCACACGATGGGGGTGCCCGGTCCGGCCACCAGCGGCCTGTCGGCGGGGGTTCACGAACTTCTGCGGGGGGAGGCCGCGCTGGTCACGGACGCCGCGGAGGTCGTCGAGCTGGTCGGCGCCATGGGAGAGCTGGCCCCGGAGCGGCGCGGGCCGGTGCTGCCGCGTGACCTGCTGGAACCGGCCGCCCGACGCGTCCTGACCGCCCTCCCCGGCCGCCGGGCCGCGGTGGCCGGGGAGATCGCCCGCGAGGCCGGGACCAGCCCGGACGACGCGGTCGCGAGACTGTACGAACTCAGGGCACTCGGTTACGTCGAACGACATGGCGACAGCTGGAAGTTGACACGCCAGGCGATCGTCTCCGTGCGAAGGGGGCGACGCCCGTGTTGACCGAGGGGGTTCGGCCGTCCGGGGGAACGCCGAAGCCCTTGGAAATACCCGCAGTTGACGCGTCCCCGCGGTCACCCCGGGCGATCGCAGTGCCCCGGCGGGGCGGTCAGCGGAACGTATCTGCGCACAGGTCGGGCCACGCCCTTCGCGCACCGCGACACTCCAGTCACGCTACGCTCACGAGGATTCCCCCACAGAGAACAGCAACTCGACACCAGACCGACAGCCCACCCAGGCACCCCCAGTTCACGTACTTCACGGCAGAACGGCACAAGGCGACGAATGCCCCAGCACACCTCCGGGTCCGACCGGGCGGCGATCCCCCCAGCCGCCCGCGACGGTGGCAGCGTGCGGCCGCCCGCTCCCTCGACGCTCGACGAGCTGTGGCGGTCGTACAAGGCGACGGGGGACGAGCGGCTGCGGGAGCAGCTGATCCTGCACTACTCCCCGCTGGTGAAGTACGTGGCGGGCCGGGTGAGCGTGGGGCTGCCGCCCAATGTGGAGCAGGCGGACTTCGTGTCCTCGGGGGTGTTCGGGCTGATCGACGCGATCGAGAAGTTCGACATCGACCGGGAGATCAAGTTCGAGACGTACGCGATCACCCGGATCCGGGGCGCGATGATCGACGAGCTGCGGGCGCTCGACTGGATCCCGCGGTCCGTGCGGCAGAAGGCGCGGAACGTGGAGCGGGCCTACGCGACGCTGGAGGCGCGGCTGCGGCGGACGCCGTCGGAATGCGAGGTCGCCGCCGAGATGGGCATCCCGGTGGACGAGCTGCACTCGGTGTTCAGTCAGTTGTCGCTGGCCAACGTGGTGGCGCTGGAGGAGCTGCTGCACGTCGGGGGTGAGGGCGGGGACGGGCTCAGCGTCATGGACACGCTGGAGGACACCGCCGCGGACAACCCCGTCGAGGTGGCCGAGGACCGGGAGCTGCGGCGGTTCCTGGCACGGGCGATCAACACGCTGCCCGACCGGGAGAAGACGGTTGTGACGTTGTACTACTACGAGGGGCTGACCCTGGCGGAGATCGGGAACGTGCTGGGGGTGACCGAGAGCCGGGTCAGTCAGATCCACACCAAGTCCGTGCTGCAGTTGCGCGCGAAACTGGCGAGCTTCGCTCGGTGACCTGGCCGGATGCCGACCGTGCGGGCCGGGTCACTCCCGTCCGGGGTGCCGCGTCCGTACAGTGGTCGTCGTGCCAAGGATTCGAGCGGCCTCCGTGGCCGAGCACCGGTCGATGCAGCGAGCCGCCCTGCTGGACGCGGCTCGTTCGTTGCTGTCCGAGGGTGGGACGGAGGCGCTGACCTTCCCCGCCCTCGCCGAGCGGACGGGGCTTGCCCGGTCGTCCGTGTACGAGTACTTCCGGTCGCGGGCGGCCGTGGTCGAGGAGCTGTGCGCGGTCGACTTCCCCGTGTGGGCGGCGGAGGTCGAGGCGGCGATGGCCGCGGCGGAGGAGCCGGAGGCCAAGGTCGAGGCGTATGTGCGGCGGCAGCTGGCGCTGGTGGGGGACCGGCGACACCGGGCCGTCGTGGCGATCTCGGCGAGTGAGCTGGACGCCGGCGCGCGGGAGAGGATCCGGGCCGCGCACGGGGGGCTCGTGGCGATGATCGTCGAGGCGCTGGGCGAGATGGGGCACGCGGAGCCCCGGCTTGCGGCGATGTTGGTGCAGGGCGTTGTGGACGCGGCTGTGCGGAGGATCGAGCTGGGGGCGGAGGAGCCTTCGGCGGTGACGGAGGCGGCCGTGGGGATGGTGCTGCGGGGCGTTCGGGTGTAGGTCGCCGCCGGGCGGGGGTTGATCCGTCGCCCGGCGGCGGTGCTGGGGGTGGGGCGCGCAGCCCGGCGCTCGAGGGTGCCGTCCGCGCCCAACCTCCCCCCACTCTCGGCTTCGCTGGAGCGGGGGACCCGCATCGCCCCAGGCGGCACCATGGGCCGCGGCTCACGGGTGCGTACGACCCGCGCGACCCGGCGCGTGCGGGTGCCGCCCTGTGCCCTGACGGGCGCTGAGCGACGCGCCACCGAGCCCGCACGCTACGGCAGCGGTACCCCCAGCACCGGCAGCAGCCTCGACGGGGCTCTGCGCAGGAGCCACGGCGGGAGCAGCGACAGTGGGTCCAGGTAGGTCCCGCCTCTCAGCAGGCCCCAGTGCACGCACGTGACCGTGCAGTGGGAGCCCGTCGGTTCCACTTCGCCGATCACCTGGCCCGGGGTCACCTCCTCGTCCTTGGTGACCGTCGGCCGTACCGGCTCATAGGTCGTTCTCAGGGGTGGCTCACCCGTTCCTGTCAGTTCCACCGAGACGACCCCCTTGCCCGCCACCCGGCCCGCGAACGACACCCGGCCGGCCGCCACCGCGCGCACCGGGGCGCCCGCTGGCGCCGCGAGGTCCACGCCCCGGTGGCCGCGGGCGTACGTCGTCGCCGGGGGTTCCCAGGCGCGGACCACCGCCGGGCGGGTTCCCACCGGCCAGGTCCGGGCGATGGCCGGGGCTGGGAGCGGGGCCGGTGGCGCCGGGTCGGCAGGGGTCGGGGGCGTCGGAGTCGCCCGGGCGGCGGTGGCCGCCGCCATGAGGAGGAGGCCCGACAGCAGGGCCCCGTATCGCTGTCCACGCATGCCGGAAACCGTCCCGCACCTGCGTGGATGACGGCCGCGACCTGTGGACCACTCCCCGGTTGTGGACAGCGGCGTCACCCGCCGCCCCGCCGGTCCCGTACACTTCTTCTGGCGATCCGGGTCACCGGGTCGACTTCGCACGCCCCGGTACCGGGGCCGACACCGCTCGGTCTCCCGGTATCTGCGCCCCTCGGTCCTTCGTGGCTCGGCGCACCGCGGGCGTCAGGCGCGGGAGCCGTCCGGCCCCCGCGGCACAACCGAGAAACTCAAGGAGAACGGCCATGGCCGTCGTCACGATGCGGGAGCTGCTGGAGAGCGGCGTCCACTTCGGTCACCAGACCCGTCGCTGGAACCCGAAGATGAAGCGCTTCATCTTCACCGAGCGCAACGGCATCTACATCATCGACCTGCTCCAGTCGCTGTCGTACATCGACCGCGCCTACGAGTTCGTCAAGGAGACCGTCGCCCACGGCGGCACGGTCATGTTCGTCGGCACGAAGAAGCAGGCGCAGGAGGCCATCGCCGAGCAGGCCACCCGCGTCGGCATGCCCTACGTCAACCAGCGCTGGCTGGGCGGCATGCTCACCAACTTCTCCACCGTCTACAAGCGTCTGCAGCGCCTCAAGGAGCTCGAGCAGATCGACTTCGAGGACGTCGCCGCGTCGGGTCTGACCAAGAAGGAGCTCCTGGTCCTCTCCCGCGAGAAGGCCAAGCTGGAGAAGACCCTCGGCGGTATCCGCGAGATGTCCAAGGTCCCCAGCGCCGTCTGGATCGTGGACACCAAGAAGGAGCACATCGCGGTCGGTGAGGCCCGGAAGCTCAACATCCCGGTCGTCGCCATCCTCGACACCAACTGCGACCCCGACGAGGTCGACTACAAGATCCCGGGCAACGACGACGCGATCCGCTCCGTCACCCTGCTCACCCGCGTGATCGCCGACGCCGTCGCCGAGGGCCTCATCGCCCGCTCCGGCGTCGCCGCCGAGGGCAAGGGCGAGAAGGCCGCGGGCGAGCCGCTCGCCGAGTGGGAGCGCGACCTGCTCGAGGGTGAGAAGAAGGCCGAGGAGACCCCGGCTGCCGAGGCTCCGGCTGCTGCCGAGGCGCCCGCCGCTGAGGCGCCGGCCGCCGAGGCCCCCGCTGAGGCGCCGGCCGCCGAGGGCGAGCAGGCCTGACCGTCAGCGTCCGTGGGTGACGGCGGGAGCGCCGGCATGAAGTCCGCTCCCGCCGTTCACCCGTAGGTCAGCGGTGAGTCAGCGATCTACACGGATCCACCTCTACAAGTAGACCGCAGACCCCGGATCTCCGATCTCCCAGACTTCGAGAAAGACTCACAGACTCATGGCGAACTACACCGCCGCCGACGTCAAGAAGCTCCGCGAGCTCACCGGCGCCGGCATGATGGACTGCAAGAAGGCCCTGGACGAGGCCGAAGGTGACGTCGACAAGGCCGTCGAGGCGCTCCGTATCAAGGGCCAGAAGGGCGTCGCCAAGCGCGAGGGCCGCTCCGCCGAGAACGGTGCCGTCGTCTCGATCATCGCCGACGACAACTCCTCCGGCGTCCTCGTCGAGCTGAAGTGCGAGACGGACTTCGTCGCCAAGGGTGACAAGTTCCAGGCCGTGGCCAAGACCATCGCCGAGCACGTCGCCAAGACCTCCCCGGCCGACCTCGAGGCCCTGCTCGCCTCCGAGATCGAGCCCGGCAAGACCGTCCAGGCGTTCGTGGACGAGGCCAACGCCAACCTGGGCGAGAAGATCGTCCTGGACCGCTTCGCGCAGTTCGCCGACGGCTTCGTGCTCGCCTACATGCACCGCACGATGCCCGACCTGCCGCCGCAGATCGGTGTCCTCGTCGAGCTCGACAAGCCGAACACCGAGGTCGCCAAGGGCGTCGCTCAGCACATCGCCGCCTTCGCGCCGAAGTACCTCTCCAAGGAGGACGTGCCGGCCGAGGTCGTCGAGTCCGAGCGCCGCATCGCCGAGGAGACCACCCGCGCCGAGGGCAAGCCCGAGGCCGCGATCGCCAAGATCGTCGAGGGTCGTCTCAACGGCTTCTTCAAGGACGCCACGCTGCTCGGCCAGCCGTACGCGCTCGACAACAAGAAGTCGGTCCAGAAGATCCTGGACGAGGCCGGTGTCACCCTGAAGCGCTTCACGCGCATCAAGGTCGGCATCTGAGTCCGTACCGCGACGGACGCCCGGCCCCGATAGGGTCGGCAGCAGTCGTCCGGATACATCGTCACTGGACGTGTGACGGACGACAGCAGATCTGACGAGGAGGCCATTGCCGCGCATGGGATGCGAACGACACCCCACCGGCAATGGCCTTCTTCGCATGTGCACCACGTGAAAGAGGCGGGATCTCCCATGACCACCAAGGCCCAGAAGAGCGACGACGGCAAAGTACGCGGCCGGTTCCTGCTGAAGCTGTCCGGAGAGGCATTCTCCGGCGGTGGGGGCCTGGGCGTGGACCCCGACGTGGTGCACAAGATCGCCCGTGAGATCGCGGCCGTCGTGCGTGACGGGGCGCAGATCGCGGTCGTCATCGGCGGCGGCAACTTCTTCCGCGGCGCCGAACTCCAGGTACGCGGCATGGACCGGGCCCGCTCGGACTACATGGGCATGCTCGGCACCGTGATGAACTGCCTCGCCCTCCAGGACTTCCTGGAGAAGGAGGGCATCGACAGCCGGGTCCAGACCGCCATCACCATGGGGCAGGTCGCCGAGCCGTACATCCCGCTGCGCGCCGTGCGCCACCTGGAGAAGGGCCGCGTGGTCATCTTCGGCGCCGGTATGGGCATGCCGTACTTCTCCACCGACACGACCGCCGCGCAGCGCGCCCTGGAGATCGACGCCGAGGCGCTGCTGATGGGCAAGAACGGTGTGGACGGCGTCTACGACTCCGACCCCAAGACCAACCCGGAGGCGGTCAAGTTCGACTCGCTCGGCTACGGCGAGGTCATCACCCGCGAGCTGAAGGTCGCCGACGCCACCGCGATCACGCTGTGCCGCGACAACAAGCTCCCGATCCTCGTCTTCGAGCTTCTGGCCGAGGGCAATATCGCGCGGGCCGTCAAGGGTGAGAAGATCGGCACGCTTGTGGGTGACGAAGGCAGCCGGGCCTGACCGGCGACACCCCCGGTTCGACCGGTGAAAACCCGGGTTCGCACGACAAGACCTGACCGGGGGACGGACCCTGGTCGGGGGATGGACAATGTCCTGCCGGTCGGGAACCGTGCAGGAAGAAGACGCGACGCAGCCGGCCGCCGCCCCCGCAAGGAACCGCAGCCGGGCCTACTCAAGACACGCAGGAGCAAGTGGTGATCGAAGAGACCCTCCTCGAGGCCGAGGAGAAGATGGAGAAGGCCGTCGTGGTCGCCAAGGAGGACTTCGCCGCGATCCGCACCGGCCGTGCGCACCCGGCGATGTTCAACAAGATCGTGGCCGACTACTACGGCGCGCCGACGCCGATCAACCAGCTGGCTTCGTTCTCCGTGCCGGAGCCGCGCATGGCGGTCGTGACCCCGTTCGACAAGAGCGCGCTGCGCAACATCGAGCAGGCGATCCGCGACTCCGACCTGGGCGTCAACCCCAGCAACGACGGCAACATCATCCGGGTGGTGTTCCCCGAGCTCACCGAGGAGCGCCGCCGCGAGTACATCAAGGTCGCCAAGGGCAAGGGCGAGGACGCCAAGGTGTCCATCCGCTCCGTCCGCCGCAAGGCCAAGGACGCGATCGACAAGCTCGTCAAGGACGGCGAGGTCGGCGAGGACGAGGGCCGCCGTGCGGAGAAGGAGCTCGACGACACCACCGCGAAGTACGTCGCCCAGGTGGACGAGCTCCTGAAGCACAAGGAAGCGGAGCTGCTCGAGGTCTGATGAACGACTCTTCCTGGGGCGCTCCGCCGCATGCCGGTTCTCAGGCCGGGTACTGGGGCCCCACCGACCGGGGACCCGCCCAGGGGGTTGCCCCGGCGGGTCCCGCGTACGATGCGCCTGAGGCGCAGCAGACTCGCCCCATGCCCATCGTCCCCGACGTACCCGCTCCCGGCGGAAACCAGGATGACGACCGGGGGGCCGCTCGGCCGGGCGGCCCCCTGTTCCGAGACGAGACGTTCCACGGCGGGACGTCCCCGCACGAGATGTACCGCGACGAGACCCCGTCGGCGCAGCCCCATGCGGCGGTGCCGCAGAATCCGGATCCCATGCCCGACGCCTCACAGCCGGCTCCCGCACCGCAGAAGAAGAGCGCGGGCCGTGACCTGGGCGCGGCCATAGGAGTCGGGGTCGGGCTCGGTGCGGTGATCGTCGCCTCGCTGTTCGTCGTCAAGGCCGTGTTCGTCGGCGTCATAGCGATCGCCGTCGTCGTGGGCCTGTGGGAGCTGACCAGCCGGCTGCAGGAGCGCAAGAGCATCAAGGCGCCGCTCGTGCCGCTCGCGCTCGGCGGCGCGGCGATGGTCGTCGCCGGGTACGTCCGGGGCGCCGAGGGCGCGTGGGTCGCCATGGCCCTGACCGCGCTGGCCGTCCTGGTCTGGCGGATGACGGAACCGCCGGAGGGCTACCTCAAGGACGTCACGGCCGGTCTCTTCGCGGCCTTCTACGTCCCGTTCCTGGCCACCTTCGTCGCCATGATGCTCACGGCCGACGACGGAGCGCAGCGCGTACTGACGTTCCTGCTCCTGACGGTCGTCAGCGACACCGGTGCGTACGCCGTCGGCTGGCGCTTCGGCAAGCGCAAGCTCGCCCCGCGCATCAGCCCCGGCAAGACCCGCGAGGGCCTGCTCGGGGCGGTGTCGTTCGCGATGGTCGTGGGCGCGCTGTGCATGCAGTTCCTGATCGACGACGGCACCTGGTGGCAGGGCCTGCTGCTCGGCCTGGCGGTCGCGGCCAGCGCCACGCTCGGCGACCTCGGCGAGTCCATGATCAAGCGCGACCTGGGCATCAAGGACATGGGCACCCTGCTCCCCGGCCATGGGGGCATCATGGACCGGCTGGACTCGCTGCTGCCTACCGCTCCCGTGGTGTGGCTTCTGTTCGTCCTTTTCGTGGGATCCGGCTGACCAGCACCGGCTGACCAGCACGTATGCGGCTTGAGCGGGCCTCCGTCCCTTTCGGGACGGGGGCCCGTTGTCGTGGGCACGGTTGGTCTCCCGGGCGGACCAGTGGGACGATTCTGCTGCAACCTCTTACAGGGGGGATCTCCTGGAAGGGGGCGGGCATCATGTCCGACTTCCGTGAAACGATCGACGTCGACTGCACCCCCGACGAGGTCTGGACGTACGTCATCGAACCCTCTCACCTGCCCGAATGGCAGGCGAGCGCGGTCTCGGCCGAGCGGCTCGACGAAGGGCCGATCGGTGTCGGCTCCCGGGTCCGGGTCACCCGCCACGTCGGCAGCCGTGAGATACCGATGACCATGGAGATCACCGAGTGCGACCCTCCGCACGCCTGGGGCATGCAGGGCATCGACGGCCCGGTGCGCGGCCATGTCCACGGTGAGATCGACCCGCTCGACGACGGCCGCCGCTCCCGCGTGACGCTGGAACTCGACTTCGAGGGCCACGGCCTCGGCAAGGTCCTCGTGCCCCTCGTCGTCAAGCCCCAGACCCGCAAGGAACTGCCGCGCAACGAGCAGATGCTGAAGGAGCGCCTGGAGCAACAGGGCGGCGGCATCGGGGCACCCTAAACGATCTGCGACACTTGAAAGGCTATGCCTAAGCCCGGAGAACTGATGTACTCCGGGCACGAAGAAGCCCCCCACCAGCGATGTTGTCGCCAGTAGGGGGCTGTCTTGTGCCCGCTGGGCCGTCTCTGGGCCGTCAGGGCTCCTGGGCCGTGCCGAAGACGCCGTCCAGGGCCCGGCGGGCTCGTTCGCTGCTGGTGGGCATCAGGTGGGCGTACACCCGCAGCGTCATCGCCGGATCGGAGTGCCCGAGGTATTCGCTCACGGCCTTGATGCTCTCGCCCGCGTCCAGGAGGACCGAGGCGTAGAAGTGGCGAAGCGCGTGCATTCCATGCTGCCGGGCGGATGCGTACGGCTTGCCGGGTTCGGGTGTCGGGATGAGGCCGGCGGCCGCAAGGGCGGGCTTCCACTCCTGGACGTTGAAGTTGCTTCGCCAGACGATCCCGTCGGCTGTGTTGGTGAAGATCAGGCGCCGCTCGGTGAGCGGGCCATCCGGTCGGATCCACGGCAGCTTGATGGCCACGGGCGGGTGACTCTTCATGTGCCGCCGCAGGGCGGAGGCAACCGAGGACGGCAGCGGTACGTCCCGTTCCTTGTTGCCTTTGGGAGGAGCGAAGACGGCGACGCCCCGGATCAGCTTGACCTGAGTGGTGACCCGAAGGGTGTCGCTGCCGAGCTGCAAGGTGTCTTCGGCCAGACCGATGATCTCGCCCTGTCGGAGACCGCAGCCGCTGCCGACATCGACCATGGCTTGGTAGCGCTCGGGCAGGGCATCGCGGACCGCACGCACCTGGGAGGGGAGCCAGGGCACGACTCGGGCGGAGGAGGCGGCGGGCGGGCGGACCGACGCAGCCGAGCACGGGTTCCGGGCGAGGTGGCCGTCATCCACGGCGGCCGAGAGCACCGCGCGGACGTTGGCGTAGATGTTGCGGGCGTAGGTGCCGCCGATCGAGTCGTTCTCCAGGTCGCGCACGAACTCACGGATGTGGACCGGACGGAAGGACCCAAGCGGACGCGCCCCGATGCGAGGGAAGGCGTGCAGCCGAAGGCGGGTCTCCGCTCCGATGCGTGTGTTCAGGTCGGTCGTCAGCCCGGCGAGCCAGCGTTCCGCGTACTGCTGGAAGGTCGTTCGGGCGGCCCTGGGGTCGACGTACTGACCACGGGACATGTCGGCAGCAGTCTCGGCCAACCACTCTTCCGCCCGCCGCTTCTGACGGTCTGGGAAGGATCGGCTCTTCTCGGTGCCATCGGGACCGACGTACCGGGCTCGGTAGCGGAGACCATTGCCGTAGCGGTCGCTCTTGACCTTCACCGGCTTGCCGTCTGGGCCGGGAACGCTCTTGTACCAGCGGTCTTGGATGTGCCCAGCCATCAGGCAGCCTCCCCAAGCTGCGAATCCACCCAGGCCCGTATGTCGCTCGGGTCGAAGCGAAGGTGCCGGCCGACTCGGAAGCCGCGGGGGCCGGTGCGCTTGCGCCGCCACTGGTAGACGGTCTCGACGCTGGGAAGCTCGAACATCTCGACCAGGTCCTCAGGCGTCAGGAAGCGGTTGGGCAGCTGTGAGGCCATGGTCAGCACTCCCTTTCGCAGGCGAGCTGGTCGCGTAGGGCTTCGCGGGCGGTTTCGCGGTTGAGTTGGAGGTCGCGGGCGATGGTGGCGGCGAGGGCGGATTCGCCGGGGGTGTGGCCGTGTCCGGCGTACTGCCAGTCGGCCAGGACGAGGACGGTGTCCGGCTCCTGGTCCTCGAGGCCGAGGGCGGCGTGTTCCTGTGCGGCCCGGAAGTCGGCGCGGGCCTGGCGGAGTTCGCCGAGGGTGGTGGAGTAGCGGCGCGACTTGGAGGAGAAGTGGCCCCGGAAACCGAGCATGTGAGCCCAGGCCCACAGGCGCCGGTCCGGGTAGAGGGGGTCGAGTTCCTTGCAGGCCTTGATGAGGCGGCGGGTGTGGTCGGGCACGTGGTGGCGGTCGAGTTCGGAGAGTTCGCCGATGCGGCGGTCCAGGGTGCCGGTGGTCTCGGCGGCTTTGGTGGCGTACTTGGCGACGTAGGCGGCGACGGCCTGTTCGGTGATGTCGGAGCCGTCCCCGAAGGCCTTGACCGGGCGGACGTCGAGCTGGGTGCCCCAGCGGAAGGTCCGGGCGGGCTGGTCCTTGGCGGCCGGGACGGAGACTGAGGTGTAGGAGTGGGCGGCGGCGGCCTGGATGGCGTCGGTGAGGAGGTCGGCCGTTGCCCAGGCTGGGGGCGGGGTGGCCGGTCCGTCGGGGCCGTCGATGCGGATCACGGCGTGGAAGTGCAGGGCGCCGCGCTTCTGGAACTCGGCGACCTTGCCGTAGGACAGGCGGGCGGCTTCCTTCAGCTCTCGCTGGGACAGGTCGGCGCGGGCGGCGATCTCACGCCGGAGACGGTTGGTGAAGCGCTGCCAGAGCTGCCCGGCGTGGTTGTTGAACAGCACCGCGCCCGCGTAGTCGTAGATGACCGGGTCGAGGGCGGTGCCCAGGGCGGGGTCGTCGGCAGGGTGGCGGGTGCCGCAGCGGCAGGCGCCATGGTCGGGGCGGTTGTGGACGCGGCCGAAGGAGGGGGCGGTGAGGGTGGCGAAGACGCGGGGGTGGTCGCGAACGGTGGCGGGGATGTCGCGGCGGTCGTCTCCGGCGAGACCTGCGCGGATGAGGTGGTAGGTGTCGCCCGCGTACGTCCACGCGCAGGAGGGGCAGCGGGAGGCGCGCCGGTTGCCGCAGGCAAGGCGCAGGCGTCCGCCGGGCTCGTGTTCGGTGGAGTAGTGGTGCAGGGTCTCGCCGGTGGTCTTGTCCTTGGTGAGGGTCCAGCCGGTGAGGTGGATGGGGTCGGAGCAGCCGCCGGTGCGGCGGATCTGGTCTTCCCAGCGGGTGTAGTCGGACGCCGCAGCCACCCTCAGCAGATCGCCGAGGGTGGTCGGGTCGAGCAGCTGCTCAGGCACGGGCACCCTCCCGGTTGCGACGGGTGCGGGCGGTGCCGGTGCCCTGGCAGGCCGGGCAGTGCGCGGTGATGGTGCGCAGGTGGCCACGGGCGTCGCGGCCGCCGAGGGTGATGGCGACGGAGGCGAAGCCGTCGCAGGCCGGGCAGATCCTCGGCGAGGTGGGCGGGTGCTGGGCCATGATGGTGGTTCCTTTCGATTGCGGTTGGAAGGAACGGCCCCGGGTGGCGGCGTGCTTGGCGGCTTGTGCGCCACCCGGTGGCCTTTCAGTGAGAGGTTCGGGAGCCCCGGCGGGTGCGGCCCTTGGCCGCGTACATGGCCGCGTCGGCGGCGGTGAGCGCATCGGTGAGGGTGGGCACCGGGAGTTCGGCGATGCGGCAGGCACCGATCGAGGCAGCCAGCGGCAGCGAGACACCCTCGTAGAGCAGCGGCCGGTGGAGTGCGGTGGTCAGCGTGTCGAGGTCGGCGGCGGCCAGGTCCCGGACGACGGCGACGAATTCGTCTCCGCCCAGGCGGCCAGCGGTGCCGTTGCGTCCGCACCAGGTGCGCAGGCGGTCGGCGGTCTCGGCGAGCGCGGCGTCCCCGGCGGCGTGGCCGTGGGTGTCGTTCAGGGTCTTGAAGTGGTCGAGGTCGACCAGGAGGACGGCGGCGTGCGGGTGCCGGCGGAGGAGGTGTTCGGCGCGGGCGGTCCATCCGGCGCGGGTGTGCAGGCCGGTGAGCGGGTCGCGGCGGGCGGAGGCGAGGCGGCGGGTGAGGATGCCGCCGTGTACGGCCCAGCCGAGTAACGGCAGGATGCTCGCGGCTATGTGCGCTTCCATGGCGTTCTCCTTGGCGATGGCGGTTGGCTTGCGGAACCCGGCCCAGGAGCGGCGGCGTGCTTGGCGGCTTGTGCGTCGCCCTGGGAGCCGGTCAGCGTCGCTTGGCTTCGGCGGTGATCAGGGAGCGGATCACCAGGGCGCAGATGGCGATGGATGCGCCGGTGATGGCGACGGCCAGGAGCATGGAGACGAGGACGGCGCCGACGACCAGGACCACGGCCGTGCCACCGCCGACGAGGGCGAGAGCGGTGCCCGGGGTGAGCTGGACGGTGGGCCGCAACGGGGTCTGTGCGGCAGGAACCGGGGCCGGGGCGGGCGTGGTGGGGGTGTGCTGGACCACGGTGGTCGGCTCGACGACGGCGGGCGGAGAGACGAGCCCCGTCGGGGTGGGCATGGTGGGGATCTTCGGGCGGAACATGGCAGTTCTCCCTTCCGGGCTGGTTACTTCGTGATGGCGGTGTCGATGGCGGGGGCGAGGACGCTGTCGGCGAGGAGGTAGCCGCCGAGGAGGAGGACGGCGACGAGCCACCAGGGCGGGCGGAGGAACTTGACGCCGAGGTAGCCGACGACAGCGAGGGCGAACCAGAGCGGGACATCCATGGCGGGGTCTCCTAGCGGACGCGGCAGCGGTGGGTGCGAGCGGCGAGCTGGGCGGCGGAGGAGCTGGAGTAGTCGGCGGACCAGCCGCAGCGGTCGGCGGTGCACACGGCGGCGTGCTTGGTGCGGCCGTGGCGGTCGCGGTGGGTGCCGATCTGCACGGGGCCGATCCGCATCACGGAGTGGAAGTTGTCGCGGGAGGGCATCAGTGGTTCTCCTTCCGGGCGGTGGTGGGGTCGGGGAAGCTGGCACGGATACCGGCGGCGGTGGCCGGGGCGGCGGTGCGCCGGGCGGCTTCCTCGGCGAGCAGGTGAGCGAGGTAGGGCCGGTCGGCGGCGGCCATCTCGCGGGCGCCGTCGAGGTAGTCGGCAGCGGTCAGGTCGGCGGGGTCGGAGGTCATCTGTCCTGCCTTCCGGGTCAGGCGAGTTGGGCGGCGATGGCGTTGGCGAGGTGGGGCGGGACGCCGAGGCGGGTGCGCAGGGTGTCGGTGTCGATCGGGGCGCCGGTGCGGTCGCGGTACTCGGCGGCGACCTTGCGGGCGTGGTCGACGAGGACGGCGGGAACCGTGGGCGCCGGGTCGGCGGGCGGAAGCGCCGGGGGCTCTTCGGCCGGGACGGGTTCTGGCTCCGGTTCACGTGCGGGCTCAGGCTCAGGCTCGGGGTCGGTGGCGGAGTCGGGTTCCGGGGCCGGGGCGGGTGCCGGCGGGGCGGGGGTCGGGTGCTTGGCGGAGTGGGCGAGGAGGGTTCCGCCGAGGAAGGCGAGGGCGGGCCAACCGGCGATGCCGAGGCGGAGCAGGGCGGGCGGGTCGGCCAGGTCGAGGAACCCGGCGGTGGCGACGTTGGCGCCGAGGGAGGCGAACAAGGCGATCAGGAACCAGCACCAGGCCAGCCGCGACGGGCCCTCGCTGCGCAGCCGTCGCCAGGCGGCGACCAGGAGCAGGTCCACGCTGATCGGGTAGGCCCATGCCTTCCAGCCGTCCTGTCCGGCAGCGGCGGCCAGGTCGTGCAGGTGGGCGAAGGACAGGGCTCCGGCGATGACGGCCTGGACCAGGACGGCGTCCACACGCAGGCCGTGACGGGCGGCCATCAGGATCCCTCCGCGATCGGCGGTTCGGGGAGGGAAGCGGCCAGGGAGGGGCTGACGGCTTCGACGAAGTCGAGGTCGGCGCCGGTGGTGTCGGCGTAGAGGGCGAGCTGGCCGAGCAGCAGGACGGTGCGGGCGAAGTCCTCGCAGTCGGGGCACATGGCGGGTCAGTCCTCCGGGGTGTCGTCGGCGGGCGTGTCCTCGTACCAGGGGCAGTCGCGTTCGTCGTGGTCGATGCCGGTCTCAGCGCCGTCGAGGTCGCCGCAGTGCTCGCAGAACATCGGGGGTTCCTTCCTGTGATCAGGCATGGCGGGGGTAGGGACCTGGCGCGAAGGCGGTCGCGCCGACCGGGATGCGGGAGAGGTCAGGCCGTGGCTGCGGCCGTCTTGGACAGCGGCACCGGGGCCTCAGAAGGACTGGTCAGCTCGGGCCGGAAGGCGGCCAGCTCGGGCAAGGCCGGGGTTCGGTCGGCGTGCCGGTTGCAGGTGTTGACGGCCTGGCGCAGGGAGGTGTGCGGGGCGCGGATGCGGTGCCAGCCCCCGGTCGAGTCCCCAGCGATGGCGATGCCGCGCAGTTCGGCGGGGATCTGGATGGCGGCCAGAACGGCGTCCGGGGAGATGTCCCCGAAGGCCATGTTGGCGCTCGTTTCGTCGTTGACGCGGTGGGCGGTACGGCCGGTGAGCTGGGCGCGGAGCATGGTGATGCCCTTGCCGAGTTCCGAGCCGAAGCGCTGCCCGCAGATCTCCAGGTAGATGCCCGCTGCACGGCCGAGCTGGGCAAGGCGGACCAGGGCGGTGATGATGCGGTCCCGGCGCTTCTCCTCGTCCTTGCTGGCGAAGAGGGCGAGTTCGGCGACCTCGTCGACCAGGACCACGACCGGGGTCGGCCGCAGGTGTTCGGGCAGATCCCAGATGTCGGCGGCTATCTCCGCATCCGGCACGTCAGCGGTGATGCGCTGCTCGGCGCGGATGAGCTGATAGACACCCTCCATCCGGGACACCAGCGCATCCAGCAGCTCGGCGGCGGTGTCAGGGTTGTCGGCCAGCGCGGAGAACCGGCGCGCCAGGGGAAACAGCTCAACCCCCCGCTTGCAGTCGATCCCGACCAGGGCGACGTCCATCGGGGCGAGCCCGACAACCAGGTTGCGCTGGTACACGGACTTGCCCGACTCCGTGGCGCCCAGGGTGAGGGCGTGCGGGACGGCCCGGTAGTCGCGGTAGTGCACCGAGCCGTCCTCACGCAGGGCGACCGGCACGCGCATCGGGCGGGTGTCGAGCTTGGCGGGCATCTGCACCCGCTTGAGGACGTCGTAGCCGGTCATCCGCACTTCCACGACACCCGAGCGCACCTCACGCGAGGTGACCCCGTACATCGAGAAGGAGTGGCGCAGCCGGTCCGAGGCGGCGGCGATGTCGAAGGCGTCCTGTCCGGGGCGCAAGCCCAGCCGCAGGACCAGGCCGGTGCGGCTCGGGCGGAAGCGCAGGATGCGCGGCGGGCGGGACTCCGGGATGGGCCGGTTGGTTACCCGGGCTAAGGCCAGGCGCCAGCGCGAGGGCGGAACCGTCAGCCCGCAGGCGTCCATCACGGAGGCGTAGCGGATCAAAACCCGCAGGCTCGCCAGGGTGACGCCGAAGGTCATCCAGCACCAGGCGGGGCGCCGCCACCGCAGGAGACCCGCAGCGGCGACGACCAGCACCAGGCAGACCGTGAAAGCGGTCATGATCAGGCCGCCTTGGGCTTCGCGGCAGCCTCCACGAGCGAGGTGACGGCGACCGCGCGGAAGGCGATGCCGTGCCGCTTCTGGCCGTTGAAGTCGTTCTCCCACGGCCGGGCGATCAGGCCCGTGAGCGCGACCGGCGTGCCCATGGCCAGCTCGCCCGTGATGCCCGGCTCCGGGACGGTGATGGACAGGATCTCCACCTCATCGTTCGCCGCAAACATCACGTCCACGGTCATCAGCTTCGCGCCGCTTTCGACGTCCATGGCGATCTCACCCGTACGACGGTCCTTGACCTTGGGCTGCGGGGTCTTGGCGACCATCACGGTCGCGGAGGCAGTGTCCACGGGAATCTGACGCATCGTCTTGTCTCCTGCTGTGGTGGGTGTTTGACCGACGTCCCGTCGGCTAGACCAGGAGACCGCGAGAAGGGGTGGACGCATCACGGCCCGTCTGGACGTTTAGGGACGTCTGAGCTACCGTCAAAACGTCCCTACAGGTCCCGAGGAAGGGAACGCTATGGCGAACGAGCGTCTGCGCGCAGCGATTTCGGCGAAGGGCGAGACGATCCAGTCCGTCGCCGAGCACGTCGGAGTCGACCCCAAGAGCGTAGAGCGCTGGATCACCACGAACCGGACTCCGCACCGGGGACACCGTTGGAAGGCCGCGACCTTCCTCGGAGTCGACGAGGTTTACGTCTGGCCGTCAGTCGAGAAGCAGGCCGAGAAGGCGAGCGCGTCGGAGCTGATCACGTACTACCCGCACCGTGGTGCGGTCCCTGCCCCGTTGTGGTCCTCACTGATCGAGAAGGCGACGGACCAGGTCGACATCCTCGTGTACGCGGGGCTGTTCCTCTTCGACAGTCACCCGGATCTGCCGGACCAGTTGGCCGAGAAGGCGAAGGCCGGCGCTCAGGTCCGCATCCTGTTGGGCGACCCGGATTCCGCGGCTGTCCGCCAGCGTGGCGAGGAGGAGGGCATCGGCGACGACTTGGCGGCGCGAGCGCGGATCACTCGCCGGTATTTGCAGCCCGCAGTGTCGACGCCCGGCGTTGAGATCCGGCTGCACGACACGATCCTCTACAACTCGATCTACCGGTTCGACGACGACGTGCTGGTGAACCCTCACGTGCTGGGAGCTCCCGCAGGGCAGAACCCGGTGATGCACTTCAAGTACCTGCCGGGAGCGCGGACGTTCCGGCACTACATGCGGAGCTTCGACTTCGCGTGGGAGCAGGGCCGGAGGGCATGACAGGGTCCTGGCGTGCGACGCTGAACGCATGGCACGCGTCGACTACTTCAACGATCCGAACGCCCCGAAGGCAAACAGCCTCGTTCCCTCCGTGACAGCCGTGGCCCGCAACGAGGCCGGGGAAGTCCTGCTGATCCACAAGACCGACAACGACCTGTGGGCTCTGCCCGGAGGCGGCATCGACCTTGGCGAGTCGGCCCCCGACGCGGCTGTACGCGAGACCAAGGAAGAGACCGGGTTCGACGTCGAGGTGACCGGCCTGGTCGGGATCTACACGAACCCCGGGCACGTCATGGCGTACGACGACGGCGAGGTTCGCCAGCAGTTCTCGATCTGCTTCCACGCGCGCATCGTCGGCGGCCAGCTGCGGACGAGCAGCGAGAGCAAGGAAGTCGCGTTCGTCGATCCGAGCAGGCTGGACGAACTGACCATCCACCCGTCGATGCGCATGCGGATCGAGCACGGATTGGCCGGCCGGACCGAGCCCTACATCGGCTGATGCCCTCGGTATGGTCCCGCCATGAATGAAACCGACCCGTCGACGGAAGCGGCCAAGGGCCGAGTGCCCCTCTGGCTAGACCCCGACGACCTGCGATGGCTGTCTACCCACTGCTGCTGCTCAGCGGACGCGTCCGATGAAGAGAAGGACCGCTGCGGACGTCTGCGGTTCCGCGCCAGTGCGGCACTGCACAAGCACGGGCATTCTCGCTAACCAGGTGATCAGGAGCTGACACCAAGACGGCTGCGCGTCCGCTCGACAGCTGCACCGAGGTACGGTCGCGCTTTGCTGATCGCGTTGTGCACCTCACTGCCCGGTTCGTAGCGGACGAGGATCTCGTCAATACGCGTGTCGAAGTCGAAGGCCTGCCCGGCGGGGCCGGTCGTCATGTCGGCGAAGATCAGGGCATCGAGGACGGGGGAGTCCTCCCGCTCGAAGACGGCCAGCTCTGCAGAGAGACCGCGCTGCTCCGCTTCGTACATCGCCCCGGAGTGGTGGGCGACCAGCCGCACGAGGCGCGCCGGTGCGCCCAGCCCTTCCAGGTGACGGGCACCGTCGAGGGGGTGAAACCCGGTGTCCCGCAGTTCGGGGGCGTAACCGATGTCGTGCAGCCAGGCCGCGGCGACGAGGAGATCCCGGTCAGCCTCGGACACAGCCGCAGCGGCTTCCTGAGCTCGAGCAGCCACCGCCTGAGTGTGCAGCCAGCGGTTCCCGAGCTGGGGGAGCAGAGACTCGGCGAGTTCGGCCGCTCCCTGAGGCGTGTCCAGTGCAGAAGGCATGGATGGAACGGTAGCCGAGACGAGCGGTGAGCCGACAGGCCACGATCGAGCGGTTTCGATCATGGTGCGGTACAACTTTCCCTACATCATCAAGAGCCCGCGCACGGCGCGGGCGCGCGCCGCCTCTGCGGCGCGGCCTGCCTCCTGTCTGCGCCCCGGCTGGCCGCGCCCGGCGGCGCGCTCGGCGGCTGCGGGCATGGAGTGGGAGAAACCCTCTGTGGCTGGGGCGGTCGGCTCCACGGCTTTAGGCAGCCACTTTGGGGCGAGCCTCTAAGATCATGGCCCCAACGTCGTGCTTTAACGGGCAGGTCCACAGACTGCCCGACTCGCCGGAAGCTTACGGGGCCATGATCACTCGCCCCAAAGCAGCTCCAGCCCAAAGCCGCTCCGCCGACCGCTTCTCTAGCGATCCTCGGTCTGTGGTGGTTGCTGACCCGGCGGGTATAGCCAGTCGTATCCGTCTACCCAGCCAATGGCGGTGGGATTATTTGGATCAGATATCTCGCCGTGAGATTTATCAACCGTCAATCCTAGGGAGCGCACGTGATGGCGAAAGGTTATAGTGCACGGTTTGGAGAGGAATTGGTGATAGTGCTCGGGGAGTGGAGAAAAAGATTCGTGCCCTTCGCTCATGTCGGAAAAGGCTAATCCGCTAGCCACTTCTTTGGAATGCTGATGCAGTCTCTGGGCGACTTCATCGGCGTCGCGAGACAAAACTTCTAGGTACCTCGCGAGAAACGATTCATGTACGACGTCGAAGTAGCGAACTGCACCATTTAGATCTCTCTCGTTTTCGCCGCCTTCTGTAGGTTCCAAGTGGCCGACCCTTACCCATGGGAGCGCAATGAGTTCACTCTCTCCATTATGTTCAAAGGCGCAGATCATGGGAGCCCTGACTACGGCCAGGTTGATGACGATGCGCGGAAAGAGCAGCGGATGACCTTCGGTGGGCCTGCTGAGTGACTTGAGATGATCGGCGGCCTTCAGTAGCGGGAGAGTGAGGGACCTGTAGGCATCTTCACCCGTGAGCTCCAGCTTGGAACCGCGTCTGATGGCTTTGGCGAAGGAAATCGCATACAGCGTAGGCGCGCCAAAGAATGGGACTTCTGCGAATTCTAGGGCATCCCGGAGGTTCACCCACCATGAGAAGCCATCATCCTTGGCGCCTTCCTCCTTTGCTGCGTTCGTGAATACTCGTAGATCTTGTTTCTCAAGGCCGTAAATCTCGGGAAACGCATTGTGTGGCACGGGGGCAGACTTGCGCAGGAAGAAAATGTATGGCAAGTCGCTTTGCTTGCACTCAACCAGAAGATTCAGCCGGGTCCGGAGTTTCGACTCAGGCTTCTCGTAGTCGTGAGGAAATGCGAGGTCGATCAAGATGTCAATCGATCTAGCTTGCCCTGACTCCCGATCGATGAACGCCCATTCCTCTTGCATCTTGAAGTCTCGAACATTACCCAAGGGGGAGGAGCGAATGATGTCCGCTACTGCGGCTTGGAATGGGTACCCAGATTTTGCGATTACTTCTCGCAGGTCTTTCGCGGTGATACCTGCGTGCAGTTCCGCGAAAGGCGGAATATTGTCAATGCTCACGTTTCCCCCACTCCTGGATCATCTCTAGGCTAGCCAAAGAGTTTGTTCTGTGGGGTTCGATTGCAGAGGAGAGGTGCACGGGTTCCAGGTCGAAGGCACACCGGATGTGCCCTCGTGACGCAGCACCTGGGCCGTCCCTGGGCCGTCCGAGGCCGACCAACGCTGACAGGCGACGCCCGCGGGTGACCACCCCCACCCCGCTCTGGCCTGGGCTCCCCGAGTTGATCTGCGACACTGGAAGGGTTATGCCGAAGCCCGGAGAACTCACTTTCGTCGCCCCCCGCGGAGCCAAGAAGCCGCCGCGGCATCTCGCCGACCTCTCGCCCGCCGAGCGGAAGGAGGCGGTGGCGGAGATCGGTGAGAAGCCGTTCCGGGCGAAGCAGCTGTCGCAGCACTACTTCGCGCGGTACGCGCACGACCCGGCGGAGTGGACCGACATCCCCGCCGGGGCGCGCGACCGGCTGCGGGAGGCGCTGCTGCCCGATCTGATGACGGTCGTGCGGCATCTGTCGACCGACCAGGGCACCACGCGCAAGACGTTGTGGCGGCTGTTCGACGGCACGCTCGTGGAATCGGTGCTGATGCGCTACCCGGACCGGGTCACCATGTGCATCAGCTCCCAGGCGGGGTGCGGCATGAACTGCCCGTTCTGCGCGACCGGGCAGGCGGGGCTGGACCGGAACCTGTCCACCGCCGAGATCGTGCACCAGATCGTCGACGGCATGCGGGCGCTGCGCGACGGCGAGGTCCCGGGCGGCCCCGCCCGGCTGTCCAACATCGTGTTCATGGGCATGGGCGAGCCCCTCGCCAACTACAAGCGGGTCGTCGGCGCCATCCGCGCCCTCACCGACCCGACGCCGGACGGGCTCGGGCTGTCGCAGCGCGGGATCACCGTCTCGACCGTCGGGCTGGTGCCGGCCATCCACCGGTTCTCCGACGAGGGCTTCAAGTGCCGGCTCGCCATCTCGCTGCACGCACCGGACGACGAGCTGCGCGACACCCTCGTCCCCGTGAACACGCGGTGGAAGGTGCGTGAGGTGCTCGACGCCGGGTTCGAGTACGCCGAGAAGTCCGGGCGGCGGCTGTCCATCGAGTACGCGCTGATCCGCGACATCAACGACCAGGCCTGGCGCGGTGACCGTCTCGGGCGGCTGCTCAAGGGGCGGCCGGTGCACGTCAACCTGATCCCGCTCAACCCGACCCCCGGCTCCCAGTGGACCGCCTCCCGGCCCGAGGACGAGAAGGCGTTCGTCGAGGCCATCGCGGCACACGGTGTGCCCGTCACCATCCGGGACACCCGTGGCCAGGAGATCGACGGGGCGTGTGGTCAGCTCGCCGCCACCGAGCGGTAGTCTGACCGACGTAACACCATCCTGTTTTCAGACATCTTCATATTCCGACAGGGGAGCGCCACAGCGCTGAGAGTGCGGCAACCGGCCGCAGACCCTCTGAACCTCGCCCAGGTCATTCTGGGTAGGAAGTTCGGTCATCACTCGAGCTGTTGCGCCCTGCCCGGGCACCGGCGGAATCCCCGCGGGTCCCGGGCAGGGCCGCGTCTCTTCCTGGTCAACCCCAGGAGGAATCCAGTGCACACCAGGACGTTCGTGGCCGCGGTCGTCGGCCTCGGTCTCGTCACGCTGTCCGCGTGCGGTTCGTCGTCGTCCGACGACGCCGGATCGAGCGGCGGCTCCAAGACCGTCACCCTCGTCAGCCACGACTCGTGGGCCGTCTCCAAGACCGTGCTCGCGGACTTCGAGAAGCAGTCCGGGTACAAGGTGAAGGTCCTCAAGGACGGTGACGCCGGGCAGGCCGTCAACAAGGCCGTCCTCACCAAGGACAACCCGCAGGGCGACGTCTTCTTCGGCGTCGACAACACGCTGCTGTCACGGGCGCTCGACAACGGGCTGTTCCAGTCGTACGAGGCGAAGGGGCTCGACCAGGTCGACAGCCAGTACCAGCTCGACGCGGACAAGCACCGCGTCACGCCCGTCGACCACGGCGACATCTGCGTCAACTACGACAAGAAGTACTTCGCCGACCACAAGCTGGCCCCGCCCGCCTCCTTCGACGACCTGATCAAGCCCGCGTACAAGAACCTCCTCGTCACCGAGAACGCCTCCACCTCCTCGCCGGGGCTGGGATTCCTCCTCGGCACCGCCGCGAAGTACGGCGACAACGGCTGGCAGGACTACTGGAAGAAGCTGAAGGCGAACGGTGTGAAGGTCGTCGACGGCTGGGAGCAGGCCTACAACGAGGAGTTCTCCGGATCGGCGGGCGGCAGGAAGGCAGGGGCCGACCGGCCGCTGGTCGTCTCCTACGCCTCCTCGCCGCCCGCCGAGGTGATCTACGGCGACCCCAAGCCGGCCACCGCCCCGACCGGCGTCGCCACCGGCACCTGCTTCCGGCAGGTCGAGTTCGCGGGGCTGCTGAGCAACGCGCGCAACAGCGAGGGCGGCAAGGCGCTGATCGACTTCCTGATCTCGAAGAAGTTCCAGGAGGACATGCCCCTCAACATGTTCGTCTACCCGGTGGTGCGGGGCGCGGCCGTGCCCGCCGAGTTCACGAAGTACGGGCCCGCCGCCAAGGACCCCGAGACCATGGACCCGGCCGAGATCGCCGACCACCGCGACCAGTGGGTCAAGTCGTGGACCTCGCTCGTACTGAAGTAACCCCCCGGACGTCGCACGGGAGGCGTACCGGGAGCGCGGCGCGGCTCGGGCTCATGGTCCTGCCCGTCGCGTTCTTCGGGGTCTTCTTCGCCTACCCGGTCGCCGCGATCGTCTCGCGCGGGCTCAACGTCGACGGGGCCTGGCAGTTCGGGCGGCTCTGGGACGTGCTCGGGCAGTCCGACATCCGGCACGTCCTGTGGTTCACCACCTGGCAGGCGCTCGCCTCCACCGCCCTCACACTCCTGCTCGCCCTGCCCGCCGCATACGTGTTCGCCCGCTTCGCCTTCCCCGGCAAGCAGGTGCTGCGGGCGGTCGTGACCGTTCCGTTCGTGCTGCCGACGGTCGTCGTCGGTACGGCGTTCCTGGCGCTCGTCGGGCGCGGTGGGCTGCTCGACGAGCTGTGGGGCGTACGGCTGGACACGACCGTGTGGGCGATCCTGCTGGCGCACGTCTTCTTCAACTACGCGGTCGTCGTACGGACGGTGGGCGGGCTGTGGGCGCAGCTCGACCCGCGGCAGGAGGAGGCGGCGCGGATGCTGGGCGCGTCGCCGCTGCGGGCCTGGCGGCAGGTCACCCTGCCGGCGCTCGCGCCCGCCGTGGCCGCCGCGACGCTGATGGTCTTCCTCTTCACCTTCACCTCCTTCGGCGTGGTCCAGATTCTCGGCGGGCCCACCTTCTCGACCCTGGAGGTCGAGATCTACCGGCAGACCTCGGAGATCTTCGACCTGTCCACGGCCGCCGTCCTCACGCTCGTCCAGTTCGTCGCCGTGGCCGCGATCCTCGCCGTGCACGCCTGGACCGTACGGCGGCGGGAGACCGCGCTGCGGCTGGTGGACGCGTCGGTGACGGCACGGCGGCCGCGCGGGGCCGGGCAGTGGGCGCTGCTGGCCGGTGTCCTGGTGACCGTCGTCGTGCTGCTTCTGCTGCCGCTGGCGGTGCTGGTGCAACGGTCGCTGGACGCGCCGGACTTCGCCTACTACCGGGCGCTGACCAGCGATGACGGGAACGTCTTCCTCGTCCCGCCGATCGAGGCGATCGGCAACTCCCTGGAGTACGCCGTCGCCGCGACCGTGATCGCCGTGGTGATCGGCGGGCTGGCCGCGGCCGCCCTCACCCGTCGTGACGCCGGACGGTTCGTCCGCGGGTTCGACGCGCTGCTGATGCTGCCGCTGGGCGTCTCGGCGGTGACGGTCGGCTTCGGTTTCCTGATCGCTCTCGACGAGCCCCCGCTGGATCTGCGCGCCACCTGGATCCTGGTGCCGCTCGCGCAGGCGCTGGTCGGCGTCCCCTTCGTCGTGCGGACGATGCTGCCCGTGCTGCGCGCGGTGGACGTACGGCTGCGGGAGGCGGCTGCCGTGCTCGGGGCGTCGCCCTGGCGGGTGTGGCGGGAGGTGGACCTGCCGATGGTGCGGCGGGCGCTGCTGGTCGCGGCCGGGTTCGCCTTCGCGGTGTCGCTGGGGGAGTTCGGGGCGACGGTGTTCATCGCGCGGCCCGACAACCCGACGCTGCCCGTCGCGGTCGCGCGGCTCCTGGGGCGGGCCGGGGAGCTCAACTACGGTCAGGCGATGGCCCTTTCGACGATTCTGATGCTGGTGTGCGCGGTGGCCCTGCTGGTGCTGGAGCGGCTGCGCACCGACCGGACCGGGGAGTTCTGATGCTGCTGGAGCTGGAGCGCGCGACCGTGCGGTTCGGTGGGCGGGCCGTCCTCGACGGCGTCGATCTCGCCGTCGCCGAGCACGAGGTGGTGTGCGTGCTCGGGCCGAGCGGCAGCGGCAAGTCGACGCTGCTGCGGGCGGTGGCGGGGCTCCAGCCCCTCGACGCCGGGCGGGTGGTGCTCGACGGGCGGGACCAGGCCGGCGTGCCCGCGCACCGCCGTGAGCTGGGGCTGATGTTCCAGGACCATCAGCTGTTCCCGCAGCGGGACGTGGGCGGCAACGTGGCCTTCGGACTGCGGATGCACGGCACGCCGAAACGGCAACAGGAGGAGCGCGTACGGGAGCTGCTCGACCTTGTCGGTCTGCCGGGCGCCGCCCGCCGGGCCGTCGCCGCGCTCTCCGGCGGTGAGCAGCAGCGGGTGGCGCTCGCGCGCGCGCTCGCGCCCCGGCCCCGGCTGCTGATGCTCGACGAGCCGCTCGGCCAGCTCGACCGGTCGCTGCGGGAGCGGCTCGTCGTCGAACTGCGGGAGCTGTTCGGCCGGTTGGGCACCACGGTGCTCGCGGTCACCCACGACCAGGGCGAGGCGTTCGCGCTCGCCGACCGGGTCGTGGTGATGCGGGACGGGCGGATCGCCCAGTCCGGTTCGCCTCTCGAGGTGTGGCAGCGGCCAGCGGACGCGTTCGTCGCCCGCTTCCTCGGTTTCGACAACGTGGTGGAGGCGAGCGTCGTCGAGGAGGCCGCGGACACCCCGTGGGGCAAGGTGCCGGTCCCGGCGGGCTCCCCGCAGGGCACGCGCACGCTGCTGGTCCGGCCGGCCGGGGTACGGCTGGTCGGCGTGGACGAGGGCCTGCGCTGCACGGTCGCCGCCCGCACCTTCAAGGGCACCCATGTCGCCGTCCACCTCCAGCCGGAGGACGCGCCGCGTCTGGAAGCGGCGTGCGCGCTGCGGCGGGCGCCGGAGGTCGGGGAGACGGTCGGGGTGGCGTTCGACCCGTCCGAAATCATCGTGCTGCACTGACCGGCCCGCCCCGGGGGCGTTACGTATGACGTCACTCGCGCACGACCGGTACTGTGACGAAATCGCCCACCAGGTCCAGCAGTTGAGGGCCGTCGTGACCTCCGGAGCGGATCTTTCGGCCACCGTGCCGACCTGCCCGGACCGCTGGAGGTCCTCGGCGAGCGGGAGCTGCTGGAGTTCCGGCTGGAGAAGACGACGTTCGGCTGACAGGCGAGTGGCCCGCCCTTCGGGGACGGGCCACTGCGGTGAAGCCGGGGTCAGCGGTTGCTGGAGCCCTTGCGGCGCATGCCGAAGAACACCGCGCCGCCGCCGATCACGACCAGCGCGGCCGCGATGCCGACGATCAGACCGGTGTTCGAGCCGGCGCCGGTCTCGGCGAGGTTGGACTCACCGACCGCGGGCGACGGCTCGTTGCTCGCGGGGGTGTCCGCGGGCGCGGTGCTGTCGCTCTCGCCGGGCGACGGGGTCGGCGCCTGGGACTCGGTCCCGGCCGGGATCGAGGCGGAGTCCGAGGGAGACGTCGACGGCGACGGCGACGGCGACGTCGACGGGGTGGAGGGAGTGGTGGGCGTGTCGTCGGCCTGGCAGGCCCTGGCCGGGGTGGTCAGAAGCGGGATGTCGGCGTCGACCAGGGTCTTCTCGCCCTTGACGGCCGTGACATGGACCCGGTAGATGGCGTTCGGCTCCCAGTCCTCGGCGAAGGCGATGGTGACACCCTTCTGCGAGCCTTCGACCGTCTGTTCGCCGACCTTCCTCAGGTCGGCGCCGTTGTTCTCCAGGAAGACCGAGACGACAGCCGGGGTGCCTGTCGGGTCCGAGTCGGTGACGGTGATGACGCCCTTCGTGCCGTCACAGGCGGCCGCGGCGGAGAAGTCCGTGATTTTGCTGGCCAGAGCCGAGCCGGAGGCGCCGAGGACGAGGGCGGTCGAGGCGGCGGTGACACCGAGCATGCGCACCGAACGGGCGGCGGTACGGCGGGATGGGGACACGTTTGTCCTTTACGTGATGCGCAACTGAGGGGGGTGCAGGGGGAGGTGACGCCCCCGTTGCGGTGGGCGACAGCATCCCCGGGAGTCCCACAGGTTTATAAGCGTTCCATAAGTACTGTCAATGCAGGGACGGTACAGGACTCTTGGCTTTGCCCGCTCATTAACCGCCAAGACGTTTCAACGCCTCCGGAGCCTCCTCGATCCGGTCGACCAGGGCGATCCGGTCCTCCATCGACCGCTCCTTCGCCAGTGCCCGCAGCAACGGCCAGGTCGGCAGCCGCTCCGTCCAGTGCGCCCGGTCCACGAGCACCATCGGCGTGGGCTCACCGCGCGACTCGTAGTAGTTCGGCGTCGCGTTGTCGAAGATCTCCTGAACGGTCCCGGCGGCGCCGGGCAGGAAGACGACGCCCGCGGTGCAGCGGGCCAGCAGACCGTCCTCGCGGGTGGCGTTGGAGAAGTACTTGGCGATGTGCGCGGCGAACGGGTTCGGCGGCTCGTGGCCGTAGAACCAGGTGGGGATGCCGACCGAGGGGCCGCCCTGCGGCCAGCGGGCGCGGACCTCGAAGGCCGCCGTCGCCCAGTCGGTGATCGAGGGCGTGAACGCCGGTGCCTTGGCGAGGAGTTGGAGCGCCTCGGTGAGCATGCCGTCGGGCAGGGGGGCCGCGTAGGCGCCGAGGTTGGCCGCCTCCATCGCGCCCGGGCCGCCGCCGGTCGCCACCGTGAGTCCGGCGCGGGCGAGTTCCCGGCCGAGACGCGCGGCGCCGGTGTACGCCTCCGTGCCGCGGGCCATGGCGTGGCCGCCCATGACGCCCACCACGCGGGCGCCGACGAGGAGTTCGTCGAGGGCGTCGGAGACCGCGTCGTCGTGGATCGAGCGGAGCATGGAGGCGAAGATGTCGCCGTCCGCCTTCGTCTGCTGGAACCAGGCGTAGGTACGGGCGTCGGGTGTCGCCTCGTATCCCTCGTGCAGCGACTCGAACAGCTCGTCCGGGGAGTAGACGAAGCCGCGGTACGGATCGAAGGAGAGGCCCGGTACGGGCGGGAAGACCAGGGCGCCCGAGGCCCTTGCCTTCGCCGCCGCCTCCGGGTCCATCGGGCAGCCGAGGAAGACGGCGCCCGTGGTGTCCAGGGCCAGCAGGGCGGTCGTACGGTCCGTCAGGTCGACGGCCTGGACGCGGTAGTGGGAGAGGGTGCCCTCTGTGGAGACCACCTCGTCGAACTCGGCGAGGGACTCGATCTCGCGGTCGTGGGTACCGTCGAACGGCTGGGCGGGTGTCGTCGGATGCACCCGCCCATGCTAGGTGCCGCTGCCCGGCGGGCGGTTCAGCCCTCGATCGCCGACGGGTTCATCCAGACGACCTCCCAGGTGTGCCCGTCGAGGTCGTCGAAGGAACGGCCGTACATGAAGCCGTGGTCCTGCGTCTCGCCGGCGGGCGAGCCGCCCAACGCCAGGGCGCGGTCGACCAGTTCGTCCACCTTCTCGCGGCTCTCGGCGCTCAGCGCGATCAGGACCTCGCTGGTCCTGGCGGAGTCCGCGATCTCCTTCTTGGTGAAGGTCGAGTAGAACGGCTTGGTGAGCAGCATCGCGACGATGGTGTCGCTGATCACCACGGAGGCCGCGTTCTCGTCACTGAACTGGGGGTTGATCGAGTAGCCCAGCTCCGTGAAGAACTTCTTCGAGGCATCGAGGTCGTTCACGGGCAGGTTGACGAAGATCATCTGCTGGTAGGCGGGCGTGGTCATCGGGTCTCTCCCATCGGTCGGTACAGCTTGCGTGTGCTGTTCGTTGCGTTCGCTGGGGTAGACCGGGGGGTCGTGCGGAACTCATCGGCGTTCGAAGATTTTTTTCGCGCGGTTTTTCGTACGGGGTCAGGTGCGGGTCAGCCGGCCAGGGGGAGGGCCGCCAGCTCGGCCACGATCAGGGTGAGCGGGACGAAGAGTGCGGCGAGGGCGCCGGCACGGAGGGCGGCCGCGCTGCGCAGCGTCGTGGCCGGGGCGCCGAGGCGGAGCAGGGCGGCCGTGGTGTCGGCGCGGGCCTGGCGTGCCTCCACGGCCGCGGTGAGGAGGGTGGCGAGGGTGCAGCCGACGACCAGGAGGGCGCCGAGAGTGGTGAGGGGGCCGACGGTCGGGTCCGACGGGTCGTACAGGGCGGCCATGCCGTAGGCGCCGGAGGCCACCGCGCACAGGATGCCCAGGGGGCGGCCGATGCGGGATGCCTCCTGCATCAGGCCGCGGCCGGCCAGGAGGCGGAGGGCGCCGGGGCGGGCTGCCTGCAGCAGGCGGCCGCAGAGGTGGGTGAGGCCGGGGCCGGCCAGGGCCAGGCCTACGGCGGTGAGGGCCCAGCCGATGAGGACTGCGGCGGGGCCTGTGGGGCCGCCGGGGACGGTGAGGTTTGCGTTGCTTGTGGTGTGGCTTGCGTAGGCCTCCACGGCGAGGCCGGCGGCGAGGATGGCTGCGCCCCAGGGGAGGGCGGTGGGGTTGGGTACCTGGGCCTGTGATGCCGAGGTGCCGTCGGTCGGTGCCGGGGGGTTGGGTGAGTGGTCCGGGGTTTCTGGTGTGCCGTTGGCCGGTGCTGGGGGGTGGGTCGCGCTGCCCGGCGCCGGCGGGGTGCCGCCTGCGCCCACCCGTGCCGCCCCAGCGGCACGATTGCCCGCAGCCTGGCGAGATGGCTGAGTGCCGTCGTCGGTCCCGGGTGCGGACGGGCGTCCCGCGGGCTGATGCGGTGGTTGGGTGTCGTCGTCGTGGGCTGCTTTCTGCGTGGAGGACCGCCCGGCAGGGCCGATGGGCTGGGCGACTTGGCGGCCGAACCTGCCGTACGCCCCGAACGTCTCCCGTGCCCCCGTCCGCTTCCGTGCCCCGAACCCTCCGTAAGCCCCGGGCGTCTCCCTCCCCCTGAACCACCCCGGCGTGCGCCCCGTCCCCCGGGAGGTGGCTGCCAGTTGGGTGTCCCTCGGGCGCAGGGACAGGGCCACTGCCACTGATGCCGTTGCCGGGACCCAGGTCAGGAGGGTCAGGGCTGCCGGGAGGGGGAGAGGGATGTCCGCGGCCAGGAAGGTGGAGGCTGCTCCGTCGAAGGGCATGCCGGTGAGGTCGCCGCGGAGGTGGAGGAAGATCAGGAGGGCCAGGACGGAGCCGAGGGTGGTGGAGAGGGCGGTGGTGGTGGCCGAGACGGCCATCAGGCGGGCCGGGCCCAGGCCGATCGCCGCCAGGCCGGGACGGGGGCGGGTGCCGGGGTCGGTGCGGGCCACCGCGAGGGCGAACTGGACCGTCGCGGCCAGGGGGACGGTGCACCAGGCCAGCCGGAGTGCGGAGGCCGCCGGGGTCTCGGGGTGGGTGAGGGCGTGGCCGAGGGTGCCCAGGAGGAGGAAGCCGGTGCCCGCCGAGGCCGTCGCCACCAGGAGGCGGCGTACCTGGACGGCGGGGTGGGCGCTGCGGATCAGGCGGAGAGCGAGCACGCCGCCCGGCCTTCCGTCTCGGTGACCGGGGGGAGGTGGACCGTGTTCACCCGTCGCCCGTCCAGCAGTGGCACCGTGCGGTCGGCGAGGGCCGCCGTCTCCGCGTCGTGGGTGGCCAGGATGACCGTGATGCCGTGCGAGCGGGCCGCCGTCGTCAGTGTGCGGAGCACGTGGGCGCGGTCCGCGCGGTGCAGGGGGGCCGTCGGTTCGTCCGCGAAGAGGACCGACGGGGCGGGGGCCAGGGCGCGGGTGATGCACACGCGCTGGCGTTCCGCCTGGGTCAGTTCGTACGGCCGCTTGCGGGACTTGTCACCGATGTCGAGGCGCTCCAGCCACTCCAGGGCGGCGACCTTGGCGCGGCGGCGGCTGGTGCCGCGCAGCATCAGGGGGAGGGCCGCGTTCTCCCAGACGTTGAGCTCGGGGACGAGCACCGGTGCCGGATCGATCCAGCCGAAGCGGTCGCGGCGCAGCCGTTCGCGGGCTGGCGGGCCCATCGTGTGGACGGGGACGCTGTTGAACCAGACCTCGCCACGCTGGGTCGGCGTCAGGCCGGACAGGCAGTGCAGCAGGGTCGTCTTGCCGCTGCCGCGCGGGCCGGTGACGGCGAGGATCTCGCCCTCCCGGACGCCGAGCGAGACGCCGCCGAGCGCGGGGGAGCCGTCGTGGTGCGTGAAGTGCAGGGACCGTGCCCACAGCACGTCGTTGTCCGGCGGAGCCTCCATGGGCGTACACCTCGGTTCAGTTCCGTAGTTCGCGTGCCGATCCCCCGTGCCGTTCCCCCGTGCGGGGGAACGAAGACAGGGCCGATCGGTCACTCGCACGCTAGGCAGGCGATGGCCCGAGGCCGGACAGCACACGGCCCCGGGCCGCCGTTTCTCACTCGAACGGGCGGCACCGGGGCCGGTGTTGATCACCTCAGAGGAAGATCCACAAGAAGGATCTTCCGCAGGATCACAGCCTTGTCCACGCCTCCGTCAGCGTCGCGCGCAGGATCTGCTCGATCTCGTCGAACGTCCCCTGGTCGGAGATCAGTGGCGGGGCGAGCTGGACGACCGGGTCGCCGCGGTCGTCGGCACGGCAGTACAGGCCGTTGTCGAAGAGGGCCTTGGACAGGAAGCCGTACAGGACGCGCTCGGTCTCCTCGGCGTTGAAGGACTCCTTCGTCGCCTTGTCCTTGACGAGCTCGATGCCGTAGAAGAAGCCGTTGCCGCGCACGTCGCCGACGATCGGCAGGTCGTGGAGCTTCTGCAGGGTCCGCAGGAAGGCGCCCTCGTTGTCGAGGACGTGCTGGGTGAGGTTCTCGCGCTCGAACAGGTCGAGGTTCGCCAGACCCACCGCGGCCGACACCGGGTGGCCGCCGAAGGTGTAGCCGTGCAGGAAGGTGTTGTCGCCCTTGTAGAACGGCTCGGCCAGGCGGTCGGAGATGATGCAGGCGCCTATGGGGGAGTACCCGGACGTCATGCCCTTGGCGCAGGTGATCATGTCCGGCACGTAGCCGAACTTGTCGCAGGCGAACATCGTGCCCAGGCGGCCGAAGGCGCAGATGACCTCGTCCGAGACCAGCAGGACGTCGTACGTGTCGCAGATCTCGCGCACCCGCTGGAAGTAGCCGGGCGGGGGCGGGAAGCAGCCGCCGGCGTTCTGGACGGGCTCCAGGAAGACCGCGGCGACCGTGTCCGGGCCCTCGAAGAGGATCTGCTGCTCGATCTGGTCGGCGGCCCAGCGGCCGAAGGCCTCCGGGTCGTCGCCGAACAGGGGCGCCCGGTAGATGTTGGTGTTCGGAACCTTGTGCGCGCCCGGGACCAGCGGCTCGAACGGGGCCTTCAGGCCCGGCAGGCCGGTGATGGACAGGGCGCCCTGCGGGGTGCCGTGGTAGGCGACCGCACGGGAGATCACCTTGTGCTTGGTGGGCTTGCCGACCAGCTTGAAGTACTGCTTGGCGAGCTTCCAGGCGGTCTCGACCGCCTCACCGCCGCCGGTGGTGAAGAAGACCTTGTTCAGGTCGCCGGGCGCGTAGTCGGCGAGACGTTCCGCCAGCTCCACGGCCTTGGGGTGGGCGTAGGACCAGACCGGGAAGAACGCCAGCTCCTGCGCCTGCTTGAACGCGGTCTCCGCCAGTTCCGTGCGGCCGTGACCGGCCTGGACCACGAACAGCCCCGCGAGACCGTCGAGGTAGCGCCTGCCCTTGTCGTCGTATATGTAGGTGCCCTCGCCCCGGACGATGGTGGGGACGGGGGAGTTCTCGTACGAGGACATGCGGGTGAAGTGCATCCACAGGTGGTCGTACGCGGTGCGACTGAGGTCCTTGGTGCTCACGGTTATCGGGTCCTCACGGTTATCGGGTTCCCCACATGTAGGTCTGCTTCTTCAGCTTCAAGTAGACGAAGCTCTCGGTGGAGCGCACGCCGGGCAGGGCGCGGATGCGTTTGTTGATGACGTCCAGCAGGTGGTCGTCGTCCTCGCAGACGATCTCGGCGAGGATGTCGAAGGAGCCCGCGGTCATCACCACGTACTCGACCTCCGCCATGTCGGTCAGCGCCTCCGCGATCTTCTCCACGTCGCCCTCGACGTTGATCCCGACCATCGCCTGCCGGCGGAAGCCCACGGTGAGCGGGTCCGTGACGGCGACGATCTGCATCACGCCCTGGTCGAGCAGCTTCTGGACGCGCTGGCGCACGGCCGCCTCGGACAGGCCGACGGCCTTACCGATCGCGGCGTACGGCCGACGGCCGTCCTCCTGGAGCTGCTCGATGATGGCGAGGCTGACGGCATCCAGATGAGGGGTGCCGTTCTTGGACTCGCGGGAGTCCCGGTGCTCTGCGCTTCGACTGGCCACGAGCTCACTGTGCACGACGTCTCGACAGTTCCGCAAGGCCGATGCGATGAAATTCGTTGTTTACGTGACGGAGTCTTGCGGATTTCGCAGCCGTGGCGGGATCAGGGGTGTTGAAAACGTCGGGGCACGGACTAGTGTGGGTGTCTCAGTCAATGGACACCCAGGCCTGGACATCCGGGCGTGGGACACACGCGATTTTGGAGGGCCGGCAGTGAGCACCGAGCTGCGTCGTCTGCGCAACTACATCGACGGTGAGTTCCGGGACGCCGCCGACGGACGGACCACCGAGGTGGTCAACCCCGCGACGGGCGAGGCCTACGCGACCGCCCCGCTGTCCGGCCCGGCGGACGTGGACGCCGCGATGCAGGCCGCCGCGGCGGCCTTCCCGGGCTGGCGCGACACCACTCCGGCCGAGCGCCAGAAGGCCCTGCTGAAGATCGCGGACGCGTTCGAGGAGCGTGCCGAGGAGCTCATCGCGGCCGAGGTGGAGAACACGGGCAAGCCGGTCGGGCTGACGCGGACCGAGGAGATCCCGCCGATGGTCGACCAGATCCGTTTCTTCGCGGGCGCCGCCCGGATGCTCGAGGGCCGGTCGGCCGGTGAGTACATGGACGGGATGACCTCGATCATCCGCCGTGAGCCGGTCGGCGTCTGCGCGCAGGTCGCGCCGTGGAACTACCCGATGATGATGGCCGTGTGGAAGTTCGCCCCCGCGATCGCGGCGGGCAACACGGTGGTGCTGAAGCCGTCGGACACCACCCCGGCGTCGACGGTCCTGATCGCCGAGATCATCGGCTCGATCCTGCCCAAGGGCGTCTTCAACGTCATCACCGGCGACCGCGACACCGGCCGTCTGATGGTCGAGCACGAGATTCCGGCCATGGCCTCCATCACCGGTTCCGTGCGCGCGGGCATGTCCGTCGCCGAGTCCGCGTCCAAGGACCTCAAGCGTGTCCACCTGGAGCTGGGCGGCAAGGCGCCGGTCGTCGTCTTCGAGGACACCGACATCGCCAAGGCCGTCGAGGACATCTCGGTCGCGGGCTTCTTCAACGCCGGCCAGGACTGTACGGCCGCCACCCGCGTCCTCGTCCAGGAGGCCATCCACGACGAGTTCGTCGCGGCGCTCGCGAAGGCCGCCGCCGAGACGAAGACGGGCCGGCCGGACGACGAGGACGTGCTGTACGGGCCGCTGAACAACCCGAACCAGCTCAAGCAGGTCTCCGGCTTCATCGAGCGCCTCCCCGCCCACGCCAAGGTCGAGGCCGGCGGCCACCAGGTCGGCGAGAAGGGCTACTTCTACGCGCCGACCGTCGTGTCCGGGCTGAAGCAGGACGACGAGATCATCCAGAAGGAGGTCTTCGGCCCGGTCATCACCGTCCAGTCCTTCACGGACGAGGACCAGGCCGTCGAGTGGGCCAACGGCGTCGAGTACGCCCTCGCCTCCTCGGTGTGGACCAAGGACCACGGCCGCGCGATGCGCATGTCCAAGAAGCTCGACTTCGGCTGCGTGTGGATCAACACCCACATCCCGCTGGTCGCCGAGATGCCCCACGGCGGCTTCAAGAAGTCCGGCTACGGCAAGGACCTGTCGGCGTACGGCTTCGACGACTACACCCGGATCAAGCACGTGATGACGTCGCTCGACTCGTGACGTACCGAGACGTGTACTGAGCGGCATGACGCCCCGGACGGACGACGGTCCGACCGGGGCGTCGGTTCGTGGCGAGCACCTGCGCTTCTGGGAACTTCCTGAGAAGTGGGCCGGCACCTCGGTCGTGTGCGCCCCGTGACCTGCGTCGTCCTCTCGCCGACTCTCAGAAACCTCCCAGAACCTCTCGGGAACGTCGGACCCGCGACCGCCAGTGTGTGCGGGTCCCCACGGCACGCGGCGCCGTTTCTCCCCCGTTCGGCGCCGCGTGCTTCCCCGCGAGCGAAGCGGAGTGTTTCCCCCATGGCTGCCACCACGCCCCGTCTCCAGACCAGGCCCGGGTCCGGTCCGCGGCCCGGTACGAGTCCGCAGTCCCCACGCCGCACCGTGCCGCTGCAACTGATCGGCCCGTGGCAGAACGCTCTGGAAGGGGCGGCGGCCGCCCTGTGCGCGGTGGCCGCCATGGCGGCAGTGTCCGCGCTGGCGCTGATGCTGCTCGACGCGGGGTCCTTCGGATCGCTGTGGCCGCTGACCCTGGCTCTGACGGCCATGGCCGTCGGCGGCTCGGTCAGCGCGGGTTCGGATGTCTCCGGGGACACCGGGTCGATGGGTGGGCCGGCCGCCCTGTTCGGCGGTGGCGGTGGCATGGGGCCGTCGATGAGCGGGGCGGCCGATGTCGTACCGCTCGGGGTCACGCTGGTCGGTGCCGTCGTGCTGTGGATCGCGTTCTCCCGGCGGCTGCGTGCGGGGCAGCAGCGGCGGTTCACCGCCGGTGAACTGACCGTGCGGGCGGCCGGAGCGGCGAGCGCGGCGCTGTTCATCCTCATGATCGTCGCCGGCCTCGCGAAGGGATCGGCCACCCTGCCCGAGTCGGCGATGACCGGGATGGGCGGAAACGGCGGCGGCCGGACCGCCGAGGGCTTCGGCGGCGCGGGTGGCGGCCTGGGTGAGCTCATGGGCGGCGGGAGTGGGGGGCTCGGCGAGCTCATGGGCGGTGGGAGCGGCGGCCTGGGTGAGCTCATGGGCGGTGGTTCGGGGGCCCGGTCGGCGATGACGTACCACGTGAGTGCGGGGTCGGCCGGCTTCGGTGCGGTGCTGTGGGCGGCCGTCGTGATCGGCGTGGGATGTCTGATCAGCCGCCGGGTGCGGCTGCCGCTGGGCGGTGCGCTGGACGGGCTGCGCACCGGCTGGGGGCGGAGTCTGTCGGCTGTCGTGCGTACGGTTCTCGTCATGGCGGCCGTGCCGCTGGTGGTTCTTGCGGTCGTCGGGACGGCGGTCGGTGGCCGGGCCGGCTCGGCGGCGGGCGCCGCCCTGTTGCTGGCTCCGAACGCCGTGGCGGTGTTCCTGACACTGGGCGTCGGCTCCTCGTGGACGGCCACGGTGCACCCGGTGCAGAGCGACGGCGGCAGCAACCCGCTCGCCGCTCTGATGGGCGGCATGGGTGGGGGCACGGGTGCCATGGGCGGCGGTCAGCAGCCCGACCGTACCGAGCAGCTGCGGTCGCTGTCGGCGGGCGGATGGCCGCTGTGGCTCGCCGCTCTCACGGTGACCGGACTGATCCTGCTCGCCTGTGCCTACCGGGCGGCCCGGACCACGCACCCCGGACACAAGCTCCCGATGCTGCCCTACCGGGGTCCGCTGGCCGGGCACCTCGGCATGGCCGAGCGGTTCGGGGTCGTCACGGCCGTCGTGCTGGGCGTGGCGGCCTGGCTGGTGGGGGCGTCCGGGCACTTCGGGGTCAGTATGTTCGGCAGCGAGATGGGGGGAATGCGGGCCGAGCTGAGCGGCAGCGTGCTGCGGACCGTCGTCTTCGGGCTGCTCGTCGGCGCACTGGCCGGGTTCGCCGGAAGCCTGCTGTCCGCGCTGCGCGGTGCCCGTGGGGCGCGGTGACCTTGTGCTTTACGCGGTGAAGACAGCCCCTTTTCGTATTCTTCCCGGCAGGATCCCGGCTGCCGCGGGCTGCGCGCCCTTCTGCCGTGTCCCCGGATCTGTGGCGGGGCCGGGAGCGTGTTCCCGGTCGCGTGGAGGCCCCCTGTGACACCTGTTGAGCGTTCTGCCCTGCCGGGCACCGGCGTCGGGAGCGACGCCGGCGCCGTGGCTGCCCCGGGCGTGAATCTGCTGGTCGTGGACGACGAGCCCACTGTGCGCGAGCTGTTGTGCGCGGCGCTGCGGCACGCCGGGTTCACCGTTGCCGCGGCCGGGACGGGGCAGGAGGCGCTGGACCGGGCGCGGGAGGTCTCGCCGGATCTCGTCCTGCTGGATGTGATGCTTCCCGACCTGGACGGCTTCGAGGTGATCCGCCGGCTGCGCGAACAGCACCGCCCGGCCGCGGCACCCCGGACCGGGCACATCCCGGTCGTGTTCCTCACGGCCCGTGACGCGACCCAGGACAAGATCGAGGGGCTGGTGCTGGGCGGCGACGACTACGTGACCAAGCCGTTCGACCTCCAGGAGCTGATCGCCCGCATCCGTGCGGTGCTGCGCCGCACCAGCGGCGATCCCACCGCCCTCCTGCGCGTGGCCGACCTGGAACTCGACCCCGACGGCCTCCAGGCGGCCCGTTCGGGCCAGCCGCTGCGTCTGTCACCCACCGAGTTCCGGCTGCTGCACTACCTGATGACCAACGCCGGGCGCACGGTCTCGAAGCCGCAGATCCTCCAGCGGGTGTGGGACTACGACTTCAACGGCGACACCGGCATCGTCGACACCTACATCAGCTATCTGCGCCGCAAGATCGACAACGGCGGCCCGAAGCTCATCCACACCGTGCACGGCGTCGGGTACGTGCTGCGCGGACCGAAGTCATGACCCGGCCCCGGCGTGTCCGTGCGCTGTGGGCGCGCGCGTCCCTGCGCAGCCGGGTGCTGCTGTTGGCCGTCGCCCTGCTGACGGTCGGTTTCACGGCGTTCGCCCTGGTCACCGGCAACGCCCTGCGCGGTTACATGGAGGACCGCCTCGACGCCCAACTCCGTGCCACCGCCCAGGTGTTCGCCGTACTGCCGCCGACGGTGGCGGAGAGCGGGACCCAGCGCAAGCCGCCGGCGGGGCTGGCCGACTTCAGCACGGACATCCTCGGCAACCCCGTCGTCACCTACGTCGCGAAGGACGGCACCGTCGAGAGGAGCATCGACTCCCTCGCGGGGGCGAACCGGACGAGCAACGCGCGGGGCCCGGCCCTTCCCCGGCTGGACACGGCCGCGGTCGCCGCCCGCGAGGGCCGCCCGTTCACCGTCGGCAGCACTAAGGGCGACGCACGCTGGCGGGTGCTCTCCGTGCCCAGGGTGGCGCGTGCCGCACTGCCGGGGACCTCGGTGACGACGTCGTCCGGACCCGGCAGTGTGGTCGTGGCGACCTCGATGGACCAGGTGGACGGCACGGTGGGCCGCATGTGGCAGAACTACCGGACCACCGGCCTCGGTCTGCTCGCGGTCCTGGCCGTGGCGGGCTGGTTCGCGGTCCGCTCCGGGCTGCGTCCGCTGTCCCGCGTCGAGCAGACCGCCGCCGAGATCGCGGGCGGCGACCTCTCCCGCCGCGTACCCGAACTGGCCGGGCCGAGGACGGAGTTGGGCCGTCTGGCCGCCGCACTGAACGGCATGCTGGGGCAGTTGGAGAGCGCCTTCGCCGCCCGCGCCGAGTCCGAGGCGCGGATGAGCCGGTTCGTCGCCGACGCCAGCCACGAGCTGCGCACCCCGCTCGCCGGCATCAAGGGTCTGACCGATCTGCACCGCATGGGCGCCCTCGCCGAGCGTGAGGACGTCGACGCCACGATGGACCGCATCGCCCGCGAGTCCGAACGCCTCACCCGGCTCGTCGAGGACATGCTCCTGCTGGCCCGTCTCGACGAGCAGGCGCTGAAGACCACGGGCAAACCCGCCGGTTCCCGTGCGCCCGGCTGCCCGCCGGACCTCGACCTCACCCCCGCCGACCTGCGCACCCTCGCCGCGGACGCCCTCCACGACGTACGCGCCCTGGACCCCGCCCGCACCGTCACCCTCACCGGCCCGGTCGGCGACGGACCGCCCGCGCCCGCCCCGGCCCTCGCCGACGAGGCCCGGCTGCGCCAGGTCGTCACCAACCTGGTCGGCAACGCCGTCGCCCACACCCCGCCCGGCACACCCCTGCGGATCGGCGTCGGCACGGTCGGCGGCCACGCCGTCCTGGAGGTCGCCGACGAGGGCCCGGGGCTCACCCCGGAACAGAGCGGCCGTATCTTCGAGCGCTTCTACCGCGCCGACACCTCTCGCAACCGTGCCACCGGCGGCGCCGGCCTCGGCCTGTCCATCGTCCACTCCCTGGTCACCGCCCACGCGGGACACGTCGAGGTCGACTCGACCCCCGGCCGGGGCGCCACCTTCCGGGTCCTCCTCCCTCGGCTCCCTGACCGGCACATGCCGACAAGCCCGCCGGAAGCGGCAGCTCTCCAGCGGTGAGCTATGACTTGGCCCTGACCAGTCCGGCGTCGTACGCCGTGATCACGGCCTGGATGCGGTCGCGGGCGCCGATCTTGGCGAGGACGCGGCCGACGTGCTTCTTGACGGTGGACTCGGTGAGGACCAGGCGTTCGGCGATCTCGGTGTTGGTCCAGCCCTGGCCGATGGCGATGAGGACTTCGCGTTCGCGGTCACTGAGGGTCTGCAGCCGGGGGTCCTCCGGCGCGGGGGCGTCGGCCGGTGCGAGGACCTGGTGGGCGTAGGCGTCCAGCAGACGCCGGGTCAGGCTGGGGGCCACGACGGCGTCGCCCGTGGCCACCGCGTGGATGCCGGCCACGAGTTCCTCGGGCCGGGCGTCCTTGAGCAGGAAGCCGCTGGCTCCGGCCCGCAGGCCTTCGTACGCGTACTCGTCCAGGTCGAAGGTGGTCACGATGAGGACGCGGGTGCGGCCGCCGGTGGCGATGATGCGGCGGGTGGCCTCGAGGCCGTCCATGCCGGGCATGCGGATGTCCATGAGGACGACGTCGGGGCGCAGTCGGGAGGCCAGGCGGACGGCCTCGGCGCCGTGCTCGGCCTCGCCCACCGCGGTCAGGCCCGGGGTGCCCTCGAGGAGCATGCGGACGCCCATGCGCTGCAGGGGCTGGTCGTCGGCGATCAGCACGGTGGTCATGGCAGATGTTCTCCTGATGCCGACGGGGAAGGTACGGACGACGGGTCGAGGACGACGTCCACGACCCAGCCGTGCCCGGTGTCGCGAGGGCCGATGGCGACCGAGCCGCCGTACATGGCGGCCCGTTGACGGATGCCGACCAGGCCGTGCCCGGCGTCGTCCGAGCGGGTCGGTTGCTCCCGCTTCGTTCGCACGGGTGCCCCCGGCGGTGTTCCGGTGTCGACGACCCGAATCCGCACCCTGCCGGTGTCGGCGGCCACGGTGACTTCGGCGGCCGAGCCCGTACCCGCGTGCTTGAGCGTGTTGGTCAGGGCTTCCTGGACGATGCGGTAGACGGTGAGCTGCACGCCACTGCCCAGTGAGTCGAGGTCGCCGACGGTCCGATAGGTCACCGTCAGACCCGCTGCGCGGACCCGCGCCAGCAGGGGGTCCACATCACGGATCCCGGGCTGCGGGCTGAGCATCCGTACGTCGTCCTTCTCCTCGCGCAGGACGCCCAGCACCCGGCGCAGTTCGCTCATGGCCTGCCGGCCGGTGTCGCCGAGGATGCGCAGGGCCTCGGCGGACTGCTCGTTCCGGTTGGCGGCGAGGGTCGCGGCGCCGTCCGCGAGACTGACCATGACCGAGAGGTTGTGGCCGACGATGTCGTGCATCTCGCGCGCGACCCGGGAACGCTCGGCGGCGGCGGTGAGCCGGCCGCGTTGGTCGCGCTCGATCTCCAGGCGCCGGGCGCGTTCCTCCAGCGCCGCCAGATACATCCGGCGGATACGGAGTGTCAGGCCGACGGCGGCGGCGGCCGTCGCCGTCCCCAGCAGGAAGAACAGGCCGCGCAGCGGATTGCCGACATCCACCAGGACGCAGACCGCCACCGTCACTTCGGCGACCGTCACCGCGACGGCCCAGCCCAGCACCCGCAACGAACCGTGCCGGGCCAGGGAGTACAGGGCGACGAGCGTGCTGATGCCGGCCTGCTGCCACACGCCGAACGACCACTGGACCAGGGACACCAGCGCGATCACGAAGAACGTGACGGCCGGGGCCCGGCGACGCCACCACAGCGGCACGATGAGTGCGGCGGCGAAGAGGAACAGGACGCCGGACGGCACCTGACCGCGGTGGACCGCTTCCCCGAAGGGACCGTTGCGGCTGTGGGAGAACAGGTCGGGCAGGCTGATCAGGACGACGATCAGCACCACCGCGGTGTCGAGCAGCCACGGATGCCGGCGGTCCAGCCGCTGCCGGTCCCGCTGGCCGCGCCACAGACGGCCCAGGAGCGGGTGCGTCCAGGCGGCGTCGAGCCCGGGGGACGGCGGGAGCGCCGCCTCCCGGGCGGTGTCCGCAGCGGCTGCCGCGCGTTCCGCGCTCATGGACACCATTGTCCTCGTGCCGCGCTCAGACGTCGGTCCGGACGAGCCGGAAGGCCGCCCCGGCGAGTGTCAGCGCCACCCAGCCGGCGAAGACCGCGAGCCCCGCACCGGGCGAGAGAGCGTCCGAGGACTCGTGCAGGGCGTAGATGGCCGACCCCGCGTTGCTGGGGAAGTAGGGGCTGAGCGTGTCGTACCACGAGTCGGGAAGCAGCGAGGCCAGGCCGGGGAGGATGAGCAGGACGCCGACCAGGGCGGCGATGGCCCCGGCGGAGGAGCGCAACAGCACTCCCAGGGCGACACCGAAGACAGCCACCAGGCCGAGATAGACGCCGGCGCCGGCCAGGCTGCGCAGCACACCGTCGTCCCCCAGGGACAGCGCGATCTTCTCCCCGTCCAGGCCCGGAGTGCCCAGCTGGAACGCGGCCACCGCGCCGACGGTGGTGAGGATGAGGGCGATGGGCCCGATCACGGCGGCCTTGGACCACAGGACCGGCAGCCGTCGCGGAACCGCGGCGAGGGTGGAACGGATCATGCCGGTGCTGTACTCGCCCGCGGACAGCAGCACCCCGAGCACGCCGATGGCCAGCGAGGCGAAGGTCACGCCGGTCAGGGCCAGACCGACCGCGTCGCTGTCGCCGCTGGAGCCCGGCCCGGGCGGCCCGGCGGTCGCGACGGCGTCGGGACTGTAGGTGTAGGAGGCGACCGCCCCGAAGACGATCAGGAGAAACACGGCGACGCACAGGGTGATCCAACTGGAGCGCAGCGACCAGAACTTGGCCCACTCGGAACGCAGCACGCGGATGCCGGTCACCTTGTGGGTCGTCCTGTGCGTGGCAGGCGTCCGGGGATCGGGCGCCGCGGAAGGATTCGGGTTCTTGCCCGGGCGCTGGACGCCGCGGAGTGCGGTGGTGGGCATCAGGCGGCCTTTCGTACGGTGTCGGCCGGAGCACTCTGGTACTCGACGACGTCGCGGGTGAGGTCCATGAACGCCGCCTCCAGGGAGACGGCCTGCGGGGTGAGTTCGTACAGCGGCACGCCGTGCTGGGCGGCGATCGCCCCGATCTCGCGGGCGTCACGTCCGGCGACCAGCAGTTCCTCGGCGGAGGAGGAGCTGATCGTGACCTCCGGGCCGGCCAGCAACGAGCGCAGTCTCATCGGCTCGGTGGTGGAGACCTTCACGCCGCCGCCGGCCTCCCGGGTGAAGTCCTCGACCGTGGTGTCGGCGAGCAGCCGGCCGCGTCCGACGATCACCAGATGGTCGGCGATCAGCGCGGTCTCGCTCATCAGGTGCGAGGAGAGCATCACGGCCCGTCCCTCGTCGGCCAGCCCGCGCAGCAGGTTGCGCACCCACAGCACGCCCTCGGGGTCGAGGCCGTTGACCGGTTCGTCGAGCATGACGATCGCCGGGTCGCCGAGGAGGGCCGAGGCGATGCCGAGCCGCTGTCCCATGCCGAGGGAGAACGCGCCCACGCGCTTGCCGGCCACGCTGGTCAGCCCGGCCAGCTCGATGACCTCGTCCACCCGGCGGCGCGGAATGCCGTGGGTGTACGCGAGCGCCATCAGGTGGTGGAAGGCGCTGCGCCCCGGGTGGACGGACTTGGCCTCCAGCAGCGTGCCGATCTCGTGCAACGGCGCGGCGTGCTTGGCGTAGGAGCGTCCGTTGACGGTGACCGAACCCTTGGTGGGGGAGTCCAGGCCGACGATCATGCGCATGGTCGTGGACTTGCCGGCGCCGTTGGGTCCCAGGAAGCCGGTCACCTCACCGGGCTTCACGGTGAAGCTCAGGTTGTCGACGACCGTCTTGTCGCCGTACCGCTTCGTCAGCTCACGCGCTTCGATCATGGGAGTGGGCCTTTCCTGCCTCGAACCCGTCCGCGGACGCGCCGCGGTGTCCGCCTTCGAAGCTAGGAGCGCCACAGGCCTGGACCCTGGGACCCAGGGGGAATCTTCGGCGGGTGAGTGGTACCCCGGTACCACTCACCCGCCTGAGCCCGACGGCTCACTCACGCGCTCCGCTGCCCTTCCCGGGGGATCACCGTCGCGGACGACTCCGGCCGCACCCTGGCCGAGGCGCAGCTGGTGTCACCTGGCAACCGCGGTCACACTCGACGCCGTGGACGACTTCTCCTGGCTGGGCGAGCCGATCGACGCCCGCCCGCTGTTCGGGGCGGAACTGGCGTCGCTCCTCGAACTGCTCCGGGGTCTGCGGCGCGCCGAATGGGACAGGACCGCGGTCCCGGGGTGGAGCGTGCGCGATCTCGCCGTGCACGTCCTCGGTGACTACCGCGGCCGTCTCGGCCGGCGCGGAGACGGAATGCGGCGTGCGCCGGCGCCCGGGGAGACGCTGGAGGCGTTCATCCACCGTGTCAACCAGGAATGGGTCGACCTCCACGCCGGTCTCGGCCCGGCCGACCTCGTCGAGGCACTGGAACGGGACGGGGCCGAGGTCGCCCGCCGGTTCGAGGGCGCGGACCCCACCGCGACGGCCCTGGGGGTGTCCTGGGCCGGAGCGGACCCGGCGCCCCAGTGGCTGGACGTGGCACGGGAGTTCACCGAGTACTGGACGCACCGTCAGCAGATCCGCCACGCCACCGGCCGGGACACCGACCCGGAGCCCCGGGCCCTGTCCACGGTCCTGGACACCTTCATGCGGGCCCTGCCCCACACCCTGCGCCACACGACCGCGCCCGTCGGGACACAACTCCAGGTGCTCGTCGACGAGCCGGCCGGCGGCACCTGGACCGTGACCGCCCTTGCCGGCCGCTGGTCGCTGGCCGAGGCGCCCGGCGGCCGTCCGGCCGCCTCCGTGAGGCTGGACCCGGAGACCGCCTGGCGACTGTGCACGCGGGGCATCGATCCCGGCACCGCCCTCACCCGCGCCCGCGTCGACGGAGAGCGCCGGCTGGCCGAAGCCGCCTGCCGGATCGTGTCCGTCGTCCACTGACGGTCGTCCAGTGACGGTCGTCCGCTGACGGCCGCTACTGCGGCCCTCCGGGCAACTCCCCCTGGTTCACCACCCCGAACGGAATATGGACGCTCGGCGTCGTCCGGGAGGTGCCTTCGAGGTGGCTCTCCTGGTCGTCGAAGAAGATGTGGGGCTTCAGCACGTCCATGATCGAGCTCTTGTCGACGCCGCCGAGGAAGAAGGCGTCGTTGACGGTCACGCCCCAGTTGTTGAGGCTCAGTACGGCTCGTTCGTGGGCGGGCGCGTTGCGGGCCGTGACGATGGAGACGTGGACGCGGATCGCGTAGTCCTCGTCCTCCCGGCGCCGTTCCTCCTCCCTCCGTTGCAGCTTGTTGACCTCGCTCAGGAAGTCCCGGAGCGGGCCGGCGTCATGAGGGGTGGTCACGTTGAGGGCTTCATGGGCGCGGAAGCCCTCCAGGCCGTCCTGCTGGTACACGCGCTCCGACTCGTCGCCGGCGAGGACGCCGTCGAAGTCGAAGGCGATCCGCAGCTCTCTGTCCGCGGGGTCGTCGGCCACCGCGGAGCCGAGGACCCGGCCCGCCGGCAGGCCCGAGGCCACGGCCTCCCGGACGTCGTTCTCGTCCGCGGACAGGAACAGGGACATGTGCAGTGCGCGCATGAACCGGTACGGCGCCCGGCCCTGCATGAAGACGGCACGACTTATGGGGAGTTCATGGGCCTTGATGGACCGCATGACCCGGAGTCCCGTGTCGGGGTCGTTGCGGGAGAGGATGATCACTTCGACCAGCGGGTCGCCCGCGGGGTTCAGGTCGTTCAGCGACAGGATGCGGCGAATGAAGGGAAACGCGACTCCGGGTCGGAGGGTGTTGTCCAGGTTCTCCCGCTGGTAGGCGCGGTAGCTCTCCTCGCCTTCCCTCCGGAAGACGGCATCGGACTCCTTCAGGTCGAACAGGGCGCTGGAGGCGATTCCGATGACCAACCGGTTCGCGAGGCTGTAGGACGGCATGGCGGCTCCCCTCGGGTGTCACCTTGGACGTCACCGCGGGCCGGCGACGTCGACGGGCGCCGACTGTAGCCGTCGGCCGCCGGCAGGATCCCCCGGCCTCGGCTTTGCCATCTCTTTACAACCCGCCCCCACGCCCGGTCGTCTCTTCGCTCGATCCGTCACACAGCCCGTGGAGTTCCCCCGGGCGGGCGGACCGACAGAGCGAAAGAGAGCGATTCATGCGCCGAACTGTCCTCAGTGCCCTGGCACTTGCCTGCACCGCCGTGCTGGCGGCCACGGTGCCCGCCTCCGCCGACGAGGCGACGCCGGTCCCGTCCCCGACCCTGCCCGCGGAGTCGGCGCCGACCGCCGTCGCCGAGGCGACGCCGGTGCCCAGCACCGCCCCGACCAGCGTTCCGGCTCCGGAGGACCAGGTCACCGTCGTGCCGAGCGGGGCGCCCGACACGGGCGAGGCGGCCGAGTCCGGGAACGACGGCGCGATGATCGGCGGGGGAGCCGCCGCGGTGTTCGGCGCGGCCGGCGTGGCGATCGTCCTCGTCCGCCGTCGGCGGGCGGCGACCGGGGCATGACCTCGCTCTCCAGGCGCGCGTTCGTCACCGCGGCCACGGCGGCCACGGCGGCACTGCTCGCGGGGTGCGGGGGCTCGTCGGCCGGGCAGGACGGGAATGCCCGGCCGGCCGGTACGCCTGGTACGCCCGGTTCGCCCTCCACGGCCTCGCCCGGCTCCGCGCCCTCCGCGGCGGCGGCGCCTTCGGTGCCCGTCCGGTTGGAGATCCCGGCCATCGGTGTCGACACGCCCGTCATGCAGCTCGGGCTCGCCCCGGACGGCAGCGTGGAGGTGCCCCCGATCGCGGCCGACGACCGTGCGGGCTGGTACCGGCACTCGCCGGCACCGGGGCGGACCGGGCCGTCGGTGATCCTCGGTCATGTCACGGTCGGCCGGTACGGCGACGGCGTCTTCCGCCGCCTCGACCGGCTGCGTCGGGGCGACCGGGTCGTCGCGCGCCTGGAGAACGGCACGGCGGAGGAGTTCGCCGTCACCGAGGTCCGTACGGTCGCCAAGGCCGACTTCCCGACGGAGGCCGTCTACGGGAACGTGGACCGGCCCGAGCTGCGTCTCATCACGTGCGGCGGTCCCCGTGACGGCGAGGAGTACCGCGACAACGTGATCGTCTTCGCCGCGTCGGCCTCGGCGCAGAGCTCTGCAGGAGAACGGTGAAACGATCCCGCGAGCGGGCGGCGGCCGAGCTGTTCGCCGCCCTCTATCCGCGCCTCGCCGGCTGGTGCCGCCGTCTCGTCGACGACGACGAGACGGCCCACGAGATCGCCTCGGAGGCGTTCACCCGCCTGTGGGCCCGCTGGACGGCGGTGGCCGAACCGCGTGGTTTCCTCTATGTCACCGCGGCCAACCTCGTCCGCGACCACTGGCGCAAGACGGAGCGCGAGCGCAACGCCGTGCGCCGGGCCACCGTCGAGGCCGCCGTGAGCCCGCCCGCCGAACCGGCCGACCCCTCGGTCCGGCTGCTCGTGCAGTCGCTGCCGGAACGGCTGCGCGTGCCCATCCTGCTGCACTACTACGCCGACATGCCGATCCGGGAGGTGTCCGTGCTGACCGGACGCAGGGAAGGCACCGTCAAGGCCGACCTCCACGCGGCCCGTGAACTGCTCCGTGCCCACCTGAGGAGAAGCCTTGACCACACCCGCTGACGACTTCGACGACGGCCCGGACCTCGCCCCCGACGACCCCCTCGCCGTCATCCTGCGGCCCCCCTCCGACTACCTAGGCCCGCCGGCCGGCCGGTACGAACAGATCCGCCGTGGTGCGGCCCGCCGCCGGCTGCTGCGCACCGCCGCCGGTGTCGGCGCGGCGTGCGCCGTCGTCGTGGCCGTCGCCCTCGTCCTGCCACTGCGGCCGGCATCGGAGACACCGGTCTCCCCGACGGTTCCGCTGGCTCCACCGCCCGTGAGCGGCCCGTCGACCTCGCCGACTCCGCCGGCAACGCCCACCCCCGCCACACCGGGCCCTACGGAGGGCGCCCGGACGCCCGTCCCCGAGGCCTCGACCCCCGCCGGCCCCACCGGCACCGCGGCACCCCGCCCCAGCCCCAGCGACAGCGCGTCGACGGCGCCCACGGCGGTGCCCGCCGCGCCGAGCGCCGAGCCGAGTACGCCCCCGCTCACGCCGTCCGAGGCCACTACAAGCCGTTGAGGCCGATTCACGCCCCGTAGCTGCGGACACGTGGTTGCTCCTACCCTGGACTTTCGCCGTCGGGGGAGGGTGAACGTGACGAGCAGAACGCCTCAGCAGTCGTCCGGGCGTCGGCTGGAGGACTCGATCGCGTGGGCGGTCAGGAACGCGGACGGTGTCGTCGCGATCGGGGTCGCGCTGGTCATCGGCCTGATGGACATCCTGGACGAGAAGTTCGACGACCACATCGTCACCGGTTCCATCCTGCTGGTCCTGGCGGCGCTGGTGTACGGCTCGCTGACGGAGCGTCGGCGGCGGCTGGCCGACATCCGGACCGCGACCGAGGGCACGAGCCGGGCGATCGAGGACCTGTCCATGGTGCGCACGCTGGCCGGGCCCGAGGTACGCCTCGCCCACGAACAGGCCCGGCGCAGCACCGCCCGCTGGGTGTTCAAGGGCGGCACCGGCACCTATCTGCGGGCCGTCACCCTGCCGGAGTGCGTCCTGGAGGCACAGCGGCAGCGGCGCTCCCTCAGCATGAAGATCGACATCGTCAATCCGGCCGACGACCGGGTGTGCGCCGCCTACGCGCGCTTCCGGCGCACCTTCAGCCACCGGCAGGAGGGCGGCGCCTTCGCGGAGTGGACCACCGAACGCACCCGCAAGGAGTCCTACGCCACCGTGGTCGCCGCCAGTTGGCACCGGCAGCGGCTGGACACCCTGGAGATCGACGTCCACCTGTCCTCGGTGGCCCCGACGCTGCGCTTCGACCTGTCCGACACCTGCCTGATCATCACCCAGGACGACCCGCGCCGCGTCAGCCTGTGCGTGGAGCAGGGCAGGCCGCTGTACGACTACTACGTCACCGAGTTGCACCAGAGCCGGGAGCAGGCGGTCAAACTCGATCTGCGGGAGGCCACCCCGCTGAGCGACGAGCCGACCGTCGACGAGGTCAGACGCCTGCTCGACCGGCTCGGACTGCCCCTGCCGGCGAGTTTCACCGACGGGGATGTCGGCGACATCATCGACAAGGCGCTGCGGGCGGAGGATCCGTACCGCAGGTAGCCACGTTCGGCCGAGGGGGAGACGATGGACTACCCGGCCCTGGAACGGGCCGCCCGGCGGGGGGCCGCCGGCGAGGTGATGCGGCAGGCCGCATCGGAGTTGGAACAGGTGGTGGCGGGCCGTCGCGGTCTGCGCGCGGTGCGCCATCCGCTCGGGTTCGTCTGCCTGCCCGTCCTGCGGGACGGGCCGCAGGGCGTGTGCGTGCACGTCTTCGGGCCGGCCGAGCCCGCCCTGACGGCGCATCAAGTGCACTGTCACAGCTGGGACTTGACCAGTACCGTGCTGTACGGACGGTTGGGCAACCGGCGTATGGGCGTCCACGAGGAGACCGAGCGGCCGACCCACCGGGTGTTCGAGGTGCACAGCGACCCCTCGGGCGTGGACGACCTACGGCCCACCGAGCGGCTGGTGCGCTGTCTGCCGGGTGGCGAGCAGACCAGCGCGCGCGGCCAGACGTACGACCTTCCGGCGGGCGAGTTCCACACCACCGTGGTGCCGGACGGCCGTCCGGCCGCCACCCTGGTGCTGGGGCGGACGCTGCCCGGCCGGGCGGACCTCTCCCTGGGCCCGTTACGGGCCCCGGGCCGCCGGGTGGTCCGCAGCATGTGCGACGCGGCCCAGACCGCCCGGATCGCCCAGGCCGCCCTCAGGAGGATCCATGAGCCCGAACCCGAACCGCCCGTCTGACCCGTCGGCCCGTTTCACCTCCGAGTGCCGTACGGCGGTGGCCGCCGCCGAGGAGGCCGGGGCGCTGCTGCGGTCCCGCTTCCCGGACGGTTTCGCCGTCCGTCCCAAGGGCGAACTCGGCGATGTCGTCACCGACCTGGACCTGCTGGCCGAGCGGCTCGTGGTGGACCGGATCCTGGAGCGCTTCCCGCACGACCGGATCCTCGCCGAGGAGTCCGGGGAGCTGGGCGGGGACGGCGGCGGCCGGACCTGGCTCGTGGACCCCCTCGACGGCAGCAACAACGTGGTGATCGGGCTGCCCGTCTGTGTCGTGGGTGTCGCCCTGTGCGTCGACGGGGCGCCGGTGGTGGGGGTGGTGCACGAACCGCTGAGCGGGCGGACCTGGTCGGCGCGACGGGGCGGCGGCGCGTACGGGCCCGGCGGGCGGCTCGCGGCCGACGGCCGTGCGCCGTCGCCGGCGGGGCCGCTGCTGGCCTGGACCCAGGGCCACGCGGTCCGCCGCGACGACCGCACCGCCCGCGCCCTGCGGCACACCGTGGAGCTCGGCTCCCGACGCCTGCTCCAGCTGTGGGCACCGCTGCTGGCCTGGGCGATGCTGGCCCGCGGGGACATCGACGGCTTCGTCGGCTACCGCGCCGAGGCGATCGACCTGCCGGCGGGGGCACTGCTGGCCCGCGAGGCGGGGGTGGCCGTGCGCCACCTGGACGGGCGGGAGTTCACCGGCGGTTTCACCGGACCGGACACGGAGCGCTCCTTCGTCGCGGCGCGGCCGGAGACGCTGCCGTATCTGCTGGAGCTGGCGGCGGGTGCGGGTGCGGGCGTGCCGGAGCCGACTCCGTCGTACGTTCCGCCCTGGTCCGGGGTGTAGGGGCGGGGCCTGAGAGCCGGGGTGGCGGGTCGGCCTGGGCACCGCTGCACCACGCTGCCTCGTCGGTGGGCCGCGCCACGCCGGGTCGGTGGGCGGCGCCGTCCAGGGTTGGTGGGCGGCGCCGCGGGCGGGACGGTGGCCGACGTCCCGCGGACGCCCCGGCGCGAGCCGGCCACGTGATGACCGGGCGCGAACCGCCCGGGCATCCCTGCCCGGGGTCAGGGTCCTGCCGTGCCAGGCGCGCAGCCGGCCCGGCCGTCCTGGGCCGGGCCGCCCGGGCCGCAGGCCCCTCGGGCAGGCCTGCGCGAGCACGGCCTCCTGCCCCTGGGGCGCCCGCGCCGACGGCGGGGTGGCCGGTGCGGCCGTCGGACGTCACCGTCGCCGCCCCTCATCCGTCACCGTGGCCGTCGCCGTCCCCTCATCCCGTCACCGCCAGCACCGCCACCGACGTCGTGACCGCAGTCACCGCCAGGACCGCGCCCGTTGCCATCAGGCGGGCTACCGGGACACGCACGCCGTACGCGTGGCATCGCTCGTACCAGAGCAGGGTTGCCAGGGAGGCCCAGGGGGTGATCACCGGGCCCGCGTTGGTGCCCACGAGCAGGGCGAGCAGTTGGGCGTGGTTGCCGGAGGGGACGGCCGCCTCGCCGGCCAGGTAGACGGGGAGGTTGTTGAGGACGTTCGACAGGCCCGCGCCGACCGCCGCCGCGCGGAACATGCCGCCGATGCCGCCGTCGTGGCCCACCGCGGCGGCCAGCAGGTCGTGCAGACCGTTGGCGTTGACCGTCTCGACCACCAGGAACATGCCGGGGACCATGATCAGCAGCCGCCAGGGGATCAGCGACGGCCGCAGCGCGGAGCGGTCGCGGGCCGCGAAGGCCACGACGGCGACGGCCGCGGCCGTCGCGGACGCGATCCACAGCTCGACGTCCGCGACCAGGATCGCCAGCAGGAACCCGCCGCAGGCCAGGGCGCAGGCCCGGAACAGCACCGGGTCGGTGGGGCGGTGCGGGGCGGGGAGGTCGTAGCGGTCGGCGCTCCCCGGTCGCAGGTCCTCCGCGCGGGTCGCGCCGGGGCCGCCCGTCGGCACGGCGGTGCGTTCGGCGGGGGCCTCGGGGCCCTGGTCGGCCGTACGCCGCCCCCGGCGCCAGTAGAACCCCCACAGGCACGCCATCGTCACCGCGATCGCCGCCAGCTGCGGTGCCCACATCCGGCCCGCCAGGCCCAGCGGCGACAGGGCCACCCGGTCCGCGGCCAGCAGGTTCGTCAGGTTGGAGACCGGCAGCAGCAGGCTCGCCGTGTTGGCCAGCCAGACCGTGGTCATGGCCAGGGGGACCGCCGCGATGCGCAGGCGGGAGGCCAGGGCCAGCATCACGGGCGTGAGGAGGACGGCCGTGGTGTCCAGGTTGAGGGCGATCGTGGTGACGGAGGCGAAGGCCACGCAGAGCAGGAAGAGAAGCGGGTAGCTGCCCCGGCCGGCCCGGGCGACACGGGCCGCGACCACGTCGAACACCTCGGCCCGGCTGGTGAGTTCGGCCAGCACGATCACCGTGCCGAGGAACGCCAGCAGCGGGGCGATACGGGTCATCGCGTCGCCGGCCTGGCCGGAGGGCAGCACCCCCGTGGCCCAGCACACCAGTCCGGTCGCGAGCAGACCGATCGCCACCCGGTCCAGCACGTGCAGACGTCGTAACCCACCCACGATCGGAAGGGTCGCACATCTGTGCGCCGCTGTAATCGGGAGGGGCTGCTTTCCGACAGATTCGCCGCCGGGGTCCTCCAGCCGGGTTCCTGGTCGCGAAACCGGTGCATATCGACGCTCGCTCATTGCATCATGAATATATGGGGGAGCGTCAGATCACTGGTGAAACAGGGCCGTTGGACTTCTTCGTCAGCTACTCACCGGCCGACGAACGCTGGGCGTCATGGATCGCCTGGACCCTGGAGGAGGCGGGCTACCGCACGGTTCTCCAGGCGTGGGACTTCGTCCCCGGCACCAACTTCGTGGACTTCATGGACCGGGGCGTGAGCGAGTCGGCCGCCGTCATCGCCGTCCTCTCGCGCAACTACGAGCGGTCCCGCTACGGCCGGATGGAGTGGCAGGCGGCCCTGCGCGCCGACCCGGACGCCCCGGAGCGCCGGCTGCTCACCGTGCGGGTCGAGGACATCCCGGTGGAGGGGCTCCTCGCCACCATCACCTACGTCGACCTGGTCCCCGTCACCGATCCGGCGGCCGCCCGCGACCTGCTGCTGACCCGGGTCCGCCAGGCCCTCGACGGCCGTGCCCGGCCCAGTCTGCGGCCCGACTACCCGGGCGGGGGCGGCCCGTCGACCCCGCCCGCTCCGCCGGCGGCGGTCCCGCCCGCTCCCGGACGGCCCCTCGGGCAGCCCGGCTGGGCCGGGCGGCGCAGACCCGCGGCGCCACCGGCGTATCCGCCGGCGTCCGCAGGCCCGCGGGGGCGCGAGGCGGTCACCGTGCTCCAGCTCGCCGGGCCCACCTTCGGGCGGGGGCAGGATCCCGCGGAGTTGCAGGCGGCGATCTGGGGGGACCTCGTCGAGCTGACCGACGCCGGCGCCCCGGCCCCCGACCTGCTGGTGGTCACCGGCGATCTGACCGCCTCCGGCAGCCCCCGCGAGGTCGACCAGGCCCTCACCTTCCTCACCGGGCTGCGCGCCCTGCTCGGCCTCGAACCGCACCGGGTCGCCCTCGTCCCCGGCGGCCGGGACGTCAACCAGGCCGCCTGCCGGGCCTACTTCAGCATCTGCGAGGCCGACGAGATCCCGCCCCGGCCGCCGTACTGGCCCAAGTGGCGGCACTTCGCCCGGCTCTTCCAGGAGCTGTACCAGGGCCTCGACGTCGTCTTCGACAGCGACCAGCCGTGGACCCTCTTCCCCGTGCCCGAACTGCACACCGTGGTCGCGGGCCTGAACTCCTCGATGGCCTACAGCCACCGGCTCGACGACCGGTACGGCCTGGTCGGACCCGAGCAGGCCGCCTGGTTCGCCCAGGCGCTGCGGCCGTACGAGGAGGAGGGATGGCTGCGGATCGGGGCACTGCGGCATCCGCCCGGGAGCAGGCAGGGCGGTGCCCCGGACGGGGGCGGGCCGCTGCGCGACACCGACGTCCTCGCCCGCCTCACCGCGCCCCGGCTGCACCTGCTCCTGCACGGCCCCACGGGCCCGGGGGCTCGCCCGCGCCTGGTCACCGCCTCCGGCGAGCTGCCGCTGCTCGGCACCGCCGGTCCCGGCCGGCACCGGCTGCTGCGCATCAGCGGCGACGGGCTCGCGACCTGGCAGGGGCCCGGGGAGCCGGAGCGACGGCAGGTGGAATGGCAGCGGGCCCATCGCGCCTTCGACCGCGAGGAGCCGGACGGCCCGGGCCCGACCGCCCCGGACGTGGACAACCCGCCGGAGCCGGAACCGCGTGGCGTCCCGTCCCCGGCCGAGGTGCTCCGCGAACGTGTCGCCGAGGTCTGCCGCACCCGGCACGAGGGCGCCCAGATCCGCGAGGTGGCCGGACCGGTGCCGCAACTGCTCGTCACCTGGAGGGAGGGGGACTTCGTCCGCCAGCAGCGGGTGTTCGTGCTCATCGGCACCCCGACCGCCGAGGACATCGACCAGGTCGTCGCCCTTGTGCACGCCGCCGACTCCGAGACCGAGGCCGAACTCGTCCACGACGGCCCGCCGCCCGCCCGCGAACTGCGCGACCTGGCCCGCCGCAGAGGCGTCCGGGTGCGCAGCTTCACCGAGTTCCAGGGCCTGCTCGACCTGCGCGGATACGTCGCCGCCCAGAGCGAGCGGCTGCGCACCGACCCCCGCTACCTCCCGGGCATGTACCTGCCGCAGCGGTACCGGGAGGTGGAGCGCCTCGGCGCCGAGGACCGCGACGGCCTCGTCGACGACATGCTCCGCCTCCTCGACTCCGACCAGGGCCGCTTCCTGCTGCTGCTCGGCGACTTCGGACACGGCAAGACCTTCGCGCTGCGCGAACTGGCCCGCCGTATCCCGGCCGAACTGCCGCATCTCGTCCCCCTGTTGGTGGAGCTGAACGCGCTGGACCGGGCCTACTCCTTCGAGGGGCTGGTCGCCGCCCACCTCGCCGCGCACGGTGTCGACACCATCGACCTGCGCGCCTTCCGCTACATGCTCCAGCAGGGCCGGATCGTGCTGCTCTTCGACGGCTTCGACGAGCTGGTCAACCAGGTCACCTACGACCGTGCCGCCGAACGTCTCCAGGTGCTGCTGGACTCCGCCGTCGACAGCGCCAAGATCGTCGTCAGCAGCCGCACCCAGCACTTCCGCTCCCAGGGCCAGGTCCTCACCGCCCTCGGCGAACGCGTCGGGCTCCTCCCGCACCGCCGTGTGCTCGCCGTCCAGGAGTTCACCCCGCAGCAGATCCACGCCTACCTGGCCAACCGCTACGACGGCGACGAACGCGCCGCCGACCGCCGGGTGCGGCTCCTCGACGCCATCCCCGACCTGCTCGCCCTGTGCCGCAACCCCCGGCTCCTCGGTTTCGTCGCCGACCTCGACGACGACCAGCTGCGCGCGGTGGCCGGTGCCGGCCGCGCGCTCAGCCCCGCCGGTCTCTACCAGGAGGTCCTCACCTCGTGGCTGCGCCACGAGGAGCAGCGCGCCGGCGGCGGCCCCGGCCGGGCCCCCGGACTCAGCCTCGACCAGCTGTGGAACGCGGTCACCGCGCTCGCCCTCAGACTGTGGGAGAGCGGCCAGGAGTCGCTGCGCCTCGATGAGCTGACCGACGTCGCCGAGACCCTGACCGGGCTCGCCGAGAGCCGGCTGTCGGTGCCGCAGGCCGCCCATGCCGTCGGCTCGGGCAGTCTGCTGGTGCGCAGCGACGACGGCGTGTTCCGGTTCATCCACGGCTCGGTGGTGGAGTGGCTCGTCGCCCGCGCGTGCGCCCTGCGGCTGGCCGCCGACGACACAGCACTGCTGACCCGACGGCAACTCAGCCGTCTCGCCGTGGAGTTCCTCTGTGACCTCGCCGACCACCGGGCCTGTCAGGAGTGGGCCGAGCGCACGCTGAGCGGCAGCGGAGGGGGCGAGGAGACCGCCCGCGCCAACGCCGTGAAGATCCTCTCCCGGCTGCGCGTGCCCGCCCACACCGACCTGCGCGGCGCCGCCCTCGCCGGGGAGGACCTGTCGTACCGCGACTTCTCCGGCGTCGACCTCACCCGCGCCGACCTCACCGACGCCCGGCTGGTCGGCGCCAACCTCTCCGGGGCGGTGCTGCGTGACGCCCGGCTGACCGGCGCGCGGCTCGACGGCGCCGATCTGACCGGGACCGACCTGCGCGGGGCCGACCTGCGGCGGGCCCGGCTGATCCGCACCGACCTGACCGGCGCCCGCGTCGAGGGCGGGAGATGGCGCCGGGCGGCGCTGGTCTCGGCGACCACCGGCACCGACCTGTCCGACACCCCCGAACTGGCCTCCGCCGCCATCGCCCCCGGCATGGCCGTCGACTCCGGTTTCCGGCCCTCCGCGGTCGGCGTGCCGTACGGCTTCGACATGCGGACCAGCCGGCTGCCGGAACCCATCTCGTACAGCCCGGACGGCGAACTCCTCGCCGTGGGCAGCGAGGACGGCGGGGTGCTGGTCTGCGACGCCGCCACCGGCACCGCCCTGCGCACCCTGGAGGGCCACACCGATCGGGTCTACGCGGTGAAGTTCCGGGACCGGGTGCTGGCGACGGGCAGCGCGGACGGGACCGTACGGCTGTGGGACCCCGTGTCCGGCGCGTGCCGGCACCGGCTGGAGATCCACCCCGCCGGGGTCTGGCCGGTCGCCCTCGACGCCGACGGTTCCCTGCTGGCGACCGGCGACGCCGACGGCGTGGTCACCCTGTGGGACACGGCCACCGGAGCCCCGCTGCACCGGTTGCCCGGTCACGCCGCGCCCGTCTACACGGTCGCCTTCGGACCGGGCAACACCACCCTGGTCACCGGGGACGCCTCCGCCGCCGTACGGCTGTGGGACCTCGCCGACGGGCGGGCGCTCGGGGAGCTGCCGGGGCACCGGGGCGCGGTGTTCCGGGCGCGGTTCAGTCCGGACGGGAGCCTGCTGGCCACCGGGGACATGGGCGCCGGGCGGGCCGGGACGGTCCGGGTGTGGGACGTGGCCGGGCGGCGGGTGCTGCACACGTTCACCGGTCACGCGGGGCGTGTCTACACGCTGGACTTCCATCCCGGCGGCCGCTTCCTGGTGAGCGGCGACACGGAGGGCGAGGTGCGGTTGTGGGACCTGGCCGCCGGGGCCGGCGCCGGGCTGCTCGGCGGCTGCCGGGGCGCGGTGTACCAGGTGCTGTTCGACCCCGACGGCACGACGCTCGCCGCCGGGGACAGCCAGGGCGTCGTCCGGCTGTGGCGCATCGCCCCGGACGCCGAACCGGTGGCCGTCCCCCTCAACCGGCAGCCCGAGGACCACCGCGGCTCGGTCTGGGTCTGCAAGTTCCGCCCGCACGGCGACGCACCCGCCCCGGAGGCCGGCTCCCTGCTGGTGACGGGCGCCAACGACGGTGTCGTACGGCTCTGGGACCCCGCCACCGGCCAGGGCCGGCACATCCTGCGCGGCCACGGACGGCGGATCGGCACCCTGTCCTTCAGCGCCGACGGCTCGATGCTCGCGGCCGGCGGCAACGACGGCGTCGTCCGGCTGTGGCACGCCGTCTCCGGACGGTGGCTGCGCGAACTGACCGGGCAGAGCGACCGCCTGGTCTCGGCTGTGTTCAGTCCCGCCGACCCCGCCCTGCTGGCCACCGCGAGCAGCGACGGCGACCTCTACCTGTGGAACGCCGGGACGGGTGAGTACCAGCGGGAGATGGACGTGGAGACGGACCACGTCTGGGCGGAGGCGTTCAGCGCCGACGGCCACCTGCTGGCCACCGCCAACGACGACGACACCGTACGGATCTGGTACCGGGCCACCGGCGCCCACGTCACCACCATCACCGAGCACTACGGCCGGGTCCGCTCCATCGCCTTCCGGCCCGACGGGGCGGTCCTCGTCACCGGCTGCGACGACCGCAAGGTGCGGATCTGGGACATGGCCGCCCGCCGGATCACCGCCGTCCTCGACGGGCACACCGACCGGGTGTACGCCGTGGCGTTCGCGCCCGACGGCACCTGGCTGGCCAGCGCCTCCTGGGACGGGCAGGCGGTGATCTGGCGGGACGGCGAGATCGCCCACCGGCTGACCGGGCACACCGGCAAGCTGTGGACGGCCGCCGCGCATCCGCTGCGGCCCCTGCTCGCCACCGCCGGCGACGACCGGACCGTCCGCCTGTGGGACCCGCGCTCCGGCCGTGAGACCGCCGTTCTGACCGGCCACACCGGCCGCGTGCTGGCGGTCGCGTTCAGCCCCGACGGCTCGCTGCTGGCGAGCGGCGGCGAGGACGGGACGGTGCGACTGTGGAACGTCCCCGGTGGCGCCCCGGCCACCCTGCGCGCCACGCTCGTCGGGCTGCCGGGCGGCTGGGCGGCGCTGTCACCGTCCGGCGGCTACAAGTTCGAGGGCGATGTCACGGGCGAGTTCTGGCACGCCGTGGGGATGTGCCGGTTCGAGCCGGGGGAGCTGGACGGGCATCTGCCGGGGGTGCGGCAGGTGCCGTTGGAGGAGGCGCTGGACTGAGGCCGCTCAGCGGCCGTGAAGCGCATCCTGGTGCGGCCGGCGAGCGGCGCAAGTGTTTTGAACATGTTCAATTACGGGCGTACGCTGCCTCCATGAGCGACAGAGCCGCCCTGCTGAAGGGCATCCGTGCCTGGCTTGTCTTCTTCGTCGTCTGTCTGGTGCTCAGCGGCGTCACGGCCTTCCCCCTGGTGCACGAACTGCGCTGGACGGAGGACCTGTTGCGCACCCTGTCCGTGCCGGAGCACCTCCCCGCTCTCATGGAGTGGATCGAGCACGTCCGCCGCGGCCTCGACACCGTCGACGCCGAGTACCCCTTCGTCCTCTACGGCACCGACTGGCTGGCCTTCGCCCACCTGGTCATCGCCGTCGCCTTCTACGGCCCCTACCGCGACCCCGTCCGCAACATCTGGGTCGTCGAGTTCGGCATGATCGCCTGCGCCGGGATCATCCCGCTCGCCCTGATCTGCGGGCCGATCCGGGACATCCCCTTCTGGTGGAGCGTGATCGACATGTCGTTCGGGGTGTTCGGGGTGATCCCGCTGTACGTCGTACGCGGGAAGATCAAGCGACTGGAGGCGCTCACCGCCCCGAACACCCTCGCGGTGGCGGCTACTTGAGGGCGGCCGTCGCGATCCGCTCGGCCACCGGGTTCATCCCCTCCGCCTTCGCGTCCGTGGAGTTGACCGAGTAGACGAGGGTACGGCTCAGGTTCCGGGTCCCGGCGATCAGCGCGTTGTAGCCGTACCGGCCGCCCGACTTCAGCCAGTAGACCCGGCCCCCGTACTCGAACCGCTGGAGACCGGCGCTGTAGGTGGCCCCGTCGATGTGAGCCGGGACCGTGAACATCTCCCGCAGTTGGGGCTGCGGCACGATCCGGCCCCGGAACAGCGAGGTGAGCAGCCGTTCCAGGTCCGCGGTCGTGGAGATCATGTCCCCGGCCGCGAACCGGTCCGCCTGGTTCCACTCCGTGACGTCGACGAGCTCCGTCGTCCCGTCGGCCCCCCGCACCGCCTGGTAGCCGTGGTTGTGCGGGCCGCGGATGCGCGGGTCGGTGCCGGGGAAGTACGTGTCGCGCATGCCGGCGGGCGCCAGCACCAGTTCGGCGGCAGCGGCGGCGTACGGCTGCCCGGTCACCTTCTCGATCAGCAGGCCGAGGATCGTGTAGTTGATGTTCAGGTAGTGCTGCTTGCAGCCGGGGCGGAATTCCGGGCCCTTCGCCGCCGCCGAGGCCACGACCTGCTGCGGCGTGAGGGTGTCGTAGCGGTGGGCGTACAGCTCCTCGAACGAATTCCCGAGGCCGTCGCCCGCCGGGATGCCGCTGGTGTGGTTCAGCAACTGCCTTACGGTGACCGGCCGGAAGTCCTTGCCGAGCAGGCCGGGCAGATAGCGCTGGATCGGCCGGTTCAGGTCGATCTCGCCCTGTGCCACAAGCTTCAGTACGGCCGCCGCCGTCACCACCTTGGTCGTCGAACCGGCCCGGAAGCGGGCGTCCGGGTCGGCCGCCCGGCCGCTCTGCAGGTCGTGCACGCCCGCGCTGCCGTGCCACCTGCCGTCACTTCCGCCCACCCGGACCAGGGCCGCCGTCGCGTCCGGATCGGGGAGCCCGGCCAGCGCGGCGCGCAGGGCCTGGGTGTCGAGGCCGGGCGTGCCGGGGGCGGAGGCCGGTGCGGGAGCGGCTGACGCGGGGGCGGTCAGCGGGCCCGCCCCCAGGGCGAGGAGAAGGGTGGCGGCGAGGAGGGTGGTGCGGCGGCGAGCGCGCATGCCAGGGCTCCCGAAGGGGTCGGTGACAGGATCGTGATCATCCTCGGGCGGTTCGCGCCTGCCCGGATCGTCGGCCGGGAGGGTGTCCGACCCTGGTGAAACCCCGAGCAACTGCCGTACTGGGTACGCGGGTTGTCCGGGACGTCCCCTACGGGTGCGCGCAAAAAGTGTTATCCCGACGTCCTTCACCCCGTCTCCGCCCTGTGATCCCCGACATAGCCATCACCCCGGGACCGCCTGAGAGGGTGCGTGCACGCACGAAGTGACATGAGGTACGGAGAGGACGACGTGGACGGGCGGCACTGGCGCTCCACCATCGCGGCCGCGCAGGCCGGCGACCGGCATGCGCTGGACGAGCTGGTCGCGGGCTGGCTGCCCCTGGTCTACAACATCGTCGGCCGCGCCCTGAACGGCCACGCCGACGTCGACGACGTCGTCCAGGAGACCATGCTGCGCGCCGTCGACAACCTCGGCTCACTGCGCGACCCCGACAGCTTCCGGTCCTGGCTGGTGGCGATCGCCATGCGGCAGATCCGCGACCGGGCACGCCGCCGCACCACCCAGCACCTCGACGAGAGCGTGCCCGCGGACGGTGCCGCCGACTTCGCCGAGCTCACCGTCCTCAAACTCCAGTTGGAGGGCCAGCGGCGCGAGGTCGCGGAGGCGGTGCGCTGGCTCGACGACGAGGACCGGCAGTTGCTGTCGCTGTGGTGGCTGGAGGTCGCGGGCGAGCTCAGCCGGCGCGAGCTGGCCGCCGCCGTCGGCATCAGCCGGCAGCACGCCGCCGTGCGCGTCCAGCGGATGAAGGAGCGCCTGGAGGTCTCCCGGGGGATCGTCCGCGCCCTCGACGGCGCCTGCCCCGACCTGCGCGAGCTGACCGGCCGGTGGAACGGCCACCCCGACTCCGTCTGGCGCAAGCGGCTCGCCCGGCACATCCGGGGGTGCGGCTACTGCGGTGACACCGGCACGTCCGTCGTACCGGCCGAGCGGCTGCTGGTGGGCATCGCGCTCGTGCCGGTCCCCGTCGGGTTCACGTTGTCGCTGGCCTTCGGCGGCAAGACCGCCGTGGCCGCCACCGCCGCCGGAACCTCCGTCGGCTGGTCGGCCAAGGTACTGAGCGCGCTGGCCAATCCGGCCGTCGCCGTGACGGCGGGCGCGACCTTCGTCGCGGGCGGCGCCTACGTCGTCACCCAGCCCCCGGACGCCCCGCCGCCGCGCGCGGCCGTCACCCCCACGGCGACGGTCACCCCCGCCCCGCCGCCGTCCCCTTCGGCCGCTCCGTCCGCGTCCCCCTCCGCCACGCCCTCGCCGTCGGCGAGCCCGAGAAGGACCGACCTGTACGGCACCGTCGTCGACGCCGTCGACCAGGCGCCCGACCCGAACACGCGGCCCGCGGCCCTGCCCCACCGGCCCGAGACCGGCATCACCAGCAGCGGCGGCGCGCACGCCACCATGAACCACCGCGGGGACAGCGTCACGCTCAGCGGCCGGGGCTACGTCCTCGTCCGCTGGCAGATCTCCCCGCAGTACCGGTCCGGCGGGCTGGTCATGCCGACCTGGACCGGCCTGAAGGGCAAGCTCTTCCACGTGGCCTCGGGCGGCGGCCGCCGCATGGACGACCCCGTCAGCAGCACCGACAGCTCCGCCACCGGCATGGGCAACTCGACCACCGGCTACGCCGTCCTGCCGTCGGGCACCCAGCAGATGTGGCAGAACGAGTACTACTACGTCGACGGCAGCGTCACCCTCACCGTGAACGAGCGGGGCGCCGACTACGGCCTGAATGTCTTCCCCTCCAGCTGGGACGCGGTGGAGAAGGACGTGCTGAGCGGACCCCCCGAGGGCGCGCAGCGCTACGGCCTCGTCCGCGACACCGGCGAGGACGACACCCCGGTGCCGCAGTACGTAACCCGGGAGACTCCGGCCGATCCGGCGACCGTGCCTCAGCGGTCCCGCGTGTAGTCACCCACGCATGTAGTCACCCACGCGTGTAGTCAGTCAGAGGTGTGCGCGGCGTTGCGGTGGGGGAGGCGCCGTCGCGGAGGTTGCAGAGGACGTCGATGCGGTTGGTGGTGATCGAGTCGACGCCCAGGTCGATCAGCCGGCGCATGGAGCGGCGGGTGTCCGGGGTCCACACGGAGAGCAGATGGCCGCCGTGGTGGACGCGGGCGGCCAGGTCGCGGCTGACCAGCGAGAAGCGGTAGTTGAGCCAGCGGGGCTGCACCGCCGCCAGCAGGACGGGGCGCGGCGGCGCCAGACTCGTACAGGTCAGGGCGATCTCGGCGGACGGGTCGGCGGCGCGGACCGCGAGCATCGCGGCGGCGTTCGCGCAGTAGTACACGCGGTCCGCCGCCCCGGCCTCCCGTACGGCGTCCACCACCCGGCGCGCCGTCCGCACGTCGCGGGTGCCGGGCAGGTCCAGCATCACCCGGCTGCCCTCGGTCGCCGCCAGCGCCTCCGCCAGGGTCGGCACCCCACCCGCCGTGAGCCCGCGCACCTCGGCGGACGACAGGGACAGCAACGGCCGTTCCTGCTCCCACAGCCGCTTCAGCGTCTCGTCGTGCAGCAGCACGGGCACGCCGTCCCTGGTGAGCCGTACGTCGATCTCGACGGCGTCCGCGCCCTGGTGGAGCGCGGAACGCAGTGAGTCGAGCGTGTTCTCACGGAAGCGGTAGGGGTCGCCGCGGTGGGCCACGGCAGTCACGGTCTGCATGGGGCCCATTGTGGCGGTCAGCCGGCGAGGTGGTCCGAGGTGTAGCTGTCGATCTCGGACGTGAGCCTGGTCTTGGCCGCATCCTCCAGGAACGACGCCTCCACGGCGTTCTTCGCCAGCTCCGCCAGGCCCCGCTCGTCGAGGTCGAGGAGCGTGGCCGCGACGGCGTACTCGGTGTTGAGGTCCGTGCCGAACATCGGCGGGTCGTCGGAGTTGATGGTGACCAGGACGCCGGCCTTCACGAACTCCTTGACGGGGTGCTCGTCGAGGGTGCGCACGGCGCGCGTGGCGATGTTGGAGGTCGGGCACACCTCCAGGGCGATGCGGTGCTCCGCGAGGTGTGCGAGGAGCTTCTCGTCCTGGGCGGAGCTGGTGCCGTGTCCGATGCGCTCGGCGCGCAGGTGGGTGAGGGCGTCCCAGACGGTCTGCGGGCCGGTCGTCTCGCCGGCGTGCGGCACCGAGCGGAGGCCGGCGGCGATCGCCCGGTCGAAGTACGGCTTGAACTGCGGGCGGGGGACGCCGACCTCGGGGCCGCCGAGGCCGAAGGAGACCAGGCCCTCGGGGCGCAGGCGGTCGTCCGTGGCCAGGCGGGTCGTCTCCTCGGCGGCCCTGAGACCGGCCTCGCCGGGGATGTCGAAGCACCAGCGCAGCACCGTCCCGAACTCCGCCTCCGCCGACTTGCGGGCGTCCTCGATCGCGTCCATGAAGGCCTGCTCGTCGATGCCGCGGCTGGTGGAGGAGAAGGGGGTGATCGTGAGCTCGGCGTACCGGACCTGCTGGCGGGCCAGGTCGCGGGCCACCTCGTAGGTGAGCAGCCGGACGTCCTCCGGGGTGCGGATGAGGTCCACGACGGACAGGTACACCTCGATGAAGTGCGCGAAGTCCGTGAAGGTGAAGTAGTCGACCAGGGCTTCGGGGTCGGTGGGGACCTTGGAGTCGGGGTGACGGGCGGCCAGTTCGGCGACGATCCGGGGGGAGGCGGAGCCGACGTGGTGGACGTGGAGTTCGGCCTTGGGCAGGCCGGCGATGAAGGTGTGCAGGTGGTGGTCGGTCAAAGGGGCCTCCCCGGGACGGCGCCCCTGGCCTGGGCGCGGGGGCCTGGCCGGGTGGGCGCGGGTGATCGGCTGATCGGTGCGTCGGGGTCATCGTAGGCGGAGGTGGGTGGCTGCGGGCGGTGGGTTTTCGCGTGCGGGGCGCTCTTGCTGGGGGTGGTGGGTGGGGCGGGGGCTTGCGGTGCGGGGCGCGCCTGCGGGTGGTGGGTGGGTCGGGGTCGTGGTGGTGCGGCGAGCCCGTCGCGTGTTGGGCGTACGGCTGCCTGCTGCCACAGTTCGAGTTGGCTGTGACGAGCTGAGCGACGGGCTCCAGCCGCACCACCACGACCCGCTCCCGCCGGGGGGCGGGTGCGGGTGTGTGGGGGCTTGGGTGGTGCCACGGCCCGTTCCTGCCGGGGGGGCGGGTGCGGGTGTGTGGGGGCTTGGGTGGTGCCACGGCCCGTTCCTGCCGGGGGGGCGGGTGCAGGTGCGTTTCGCGGGGTGCGCCGACCTTCATGGACTCTCCTGTGGTCGGGTGGGTGCGGGCCGGCTCGGGGGCTGGGGTGGGTCGTCGGTGTTCGGGCCTTAGCATTGCGGGACGTACGACAGAGGGGGGCTGCGCATGTCTGACGACGCGTCTACTACGGGTGAGGACGCTGCGTGGGGTGCGCCCGGGTCGGTGCCGGAGGGGGTCGAGGGGCCGCAGTACGCGAGTTCCGAGGGGGACGGCGAACCGCGGGACGCGGCTTCCAAGGTGGACTTGGACAAGGGCGGTCCCGGTGGCACCGTCGCCACCCATGAGCCGTTGGCTGCGCGGGCGACCGGTTCGCAGGAGCCGGTGTCGCCGTCCGTACATGAGCAGCAGACGGTCACCTCCCTGCCCAGCGTGACTCCGGCGGTGGGGGACGGCGCCTCGCAGGGCTGGGCGAGTCCGGTCGAGCCGCCGGCACCGGAGAACGGGGCCCTGGCTTCCTTTCCGCCGCCCGATCCCGCTACCGCGATCGGTGGCCCCAACCCCTTCGCGCCCCCTGTGGTCCAGGACGGGGCGGTGCCTCCGCCGCCGATCGCTCCGGACGGCCCCGGCCAGGTCCCGTACGGCTATCCCGGTGGTTATGGATATCCGGTTCAGCCCGGTTACGTCGGCGCTCCGGGGTACGGCTGGCCCGGGATGCGGCCGGCGGAGAACGGGATGGGCATCACCGCGATGGTGCTGGGGATCGTGTCGGCCGGGGGGTTCTGTCTGTGGCCGGCCGCGCTCGTCGTGGGGCCTCTCGCCATTATTTTCGGCGTGATCGGGCGGGCGAAGGCCAAGCGCGGCGAGGCCACCAACGCCGGTCAGGCCCTGGCCGGCATCATCTGCGGCATCGCCGGAACCCTACTGGCGATCGGCTTGGTCGTGCTGGTGATCGTGGCTCCCTGAGCGGTTGCGGAGGCCTACAGCCCCCGCAGTCGCTCCCGCGCCTCCATCAGCGCGAAGCCCAGCAGGTTCGGCCCTCTCCAGCGCTCCGGGTGTGAGGCGGCCTCGTCGTCCGCGGCGAGGCCGATGCCCCAGACCCGGTCCACCGGGCTCGCCTCCACCAGGATCCGATCACCCGTGTTCAGCAGGAACGTCCGCAGCTCGGGATGTGCCGCGAACTTGTGGACGCTGCCCTCGACCACGATCCGGAAGCGCTCGCGCTCCCAGGTCGCCTCGTCGAAGTCGCGGACCAGGCGTCCGGCCTTCTTCGCCTGGGACGGGTGCTCGGCGGCCAGGGCCCGCTTCTCGGCTTCGGCGTCGCCGAAGAGCCGTGCCTTGCCGGCCATCATCCAGTGCTCGGCCGTCGCATAGGTGACACCGTCCACCACGAAGGGTGACGGCCACCACTGGCTCAGGCAGCTCACGCCCACCTGCCCGTCGGGACGTGGCCGGTGTCCCCAGAAGTGCAGGTACTTGATCCTCGCCCCCGCCCGGACCTCCCCGACCAGGGCCTCCCAAGAATCGATCTTCTCCATGCACGCCACTGTCGCACGCGCCACTGACACTGCGTCCCCCGTTTTCCTGGCCGACTCGACACCTGGTCGACAGATTCCGTCGCGTAACCAAAAGGCAACAACGGAATCACTTGTTGGAGTGCCGTAGCTCTGTCAGGATCGGCACTCAAATCAAGCTGGAGCTACGCCACCCGCCCCCACGTGAAGTGGGGCGAAGGCGGAGGAGAGCGACATGCAGAAGCCGGGTACCGCCACCCCGGACCGATTTCCCGCACAGCGACATTTCGCGGACGGCGCTCAGTACATCGCGGGCCGCCTCAGGAGGGGCACGTCCGGCCGGACGCACGCCGTGGTCGATCCGGCCAGTGGGGAGGAGGTCTACCGGTACGAGCTGGCCGGGGCCGATGACGTCGACGCGGCCGTGGCCGCTGCCCGCGCCGCCTTTCCGGAGTGGGCGGGAGCCACTCCCGGCGAGCGGTCCGACGCCCTGTACCGCTTCGCCGTCGTCCTCGCCGACCACGCCGAGGACCTTGCCCGTGCCGAGTCCCTCCAGTGCGGCAAGCCGCTCAAGCTGACGCGGGAGTTCGACGTCCCGGGGACCATCGACAACACCGGCTTCTTCGCCGGTGCCGCCCGGCATCTCCAGGGGCAGTCGGCGGGGGAGTACTCCGGGGATCACACGTCGTACGTGCGGCGGGAGCCCATCGGTGTCGTCGGGTCCATCGCGCCCTGGAACTACCCCCTCCAGATGGCCGCCTGGAAGATCCTCCCGGCGATCGCCGCGGGCAACACGATCGTGCTGAAGCCCGCGGAGCTGACCCCGCTCACCTCGCTGCTCTTCGCCCGGGCCGCCACCGAGGCGGGCATTCCCGAGGGGGTCGTCAACATCGTCACGGGGACCGGGAAGGAAGCCGGTGAGCATCTCGTCGGGCATCCCGACGTGGCCATGACCTCCTTCACCGGTTCCACCGCCGTCGGCAAGCGTGTCGCCGAGATAGCCACCGCCACCGTCAAGCGGCTCCACCTGGAGCTGGGCGGCAAGGCGCCCTTCGTCGTCTTCGACGACGCCGACCTGGAGGCCGCCGTCCACGGCGCGGTCGCGGGCGCCCTCATCAACACCGGACAGGACTGCACGGCCGCCACCCGCGCGTACGTGCAGCGGCCCCTCTACGAGGCGTTCGTCGAGCAGACGGCCGCCCTCATGGAGACCGTACGGCTCGGGGATCCGTTCGCCCCCGGCACCGACCTCGGGCCACTGATCTCGCACGCCCAGCGGGACCGGGTCGCCGCCTTCGTCGACCGGGCGCGCGGCTACGCGCGCGTGGTGACCGGCGGCGAGGCTCCACAGGCGGAGCTCAAGAACGGCGCGTACTATCTCCCCACCCTGATCGCGGACGTGGCGCAGGACAGCGAGATCGTCCAGTCCGAGATCTTCGGGCCGGTCCTGGTCGTCCTGCCCTTCGACAGCGACGACGAGGGGATCCGGCTGGCCAACGACACGCCGTACGGGCTGGCCGCCTCCGCGTGGAGCCGGGACGTCTACCGGGCGAACCGGGCGACACGTGAGATCAGGGCCGGGTGCGTGTGGGTCAACGACCACATCCCGATCATCAGCGAGATGCCGCACGGCGGCTACCGGGCGTCCGGCTTCGGCAAGGACATGTCCGCGTACTCGTTCGAGGAGTACACGCAGATCAAGCACGTCATGTTCGACAACACCGCGGTGGCCCGCAAGGACTGGCACCGCACCGTCTTCGGGGACCGATAGTCATCACCACGGCCGCTGACCAGGCCGAACCCTCCCGAAAGGGCACCACGCGCATGGAGCAGTACGAGCCCGACCGCCTGACCCCGGCCCAAGTGGCCGCCATGCGGCGCAGTCTCCGCAACGGCCGGGCAGCCATGACCCGCCGTTCGCTGCTGCGCGCCTCGGCGGGCGGCGCCCTGACACTGGGCGGCCTCGGGGCACTGAGCGCCTGCGGGATCCCCGCGGCCGGCAAGACCGAGGGCGGCACGTCCGCCGAGGACCACTCGGCCGAGGAGAAGACCGTCAGCTTCTCCAACTGGACCGAGTACATGGACGTCGACGACTCGGGGAAGCACCACCCGACCCTCGAGGCGTTCACCAGGCGGACCGGCATCAAGGTCAAGTACACCGAGGACATCAACGACAACAACGAGTTCTTCGGCAAGATCAAGCCGCAGCTCGCCGCGGGCCAGGACACCGGCCGCGACATCATCGTCCTCACCGACTGGCTGGCCGCCCGCCTCATCCGCCTGGGGTGGGTCCAGAAACTGGACCCGTCCAACCTGCCGCACGCCTATGCCAACCTGTCGAGCCAGTTCCGCAGCCCCGACTGGGACCCGGGGCGGGCGTACTCGTATCCCTGGCAGGGCATATCGACCGTCATCGCCTACAACAAGAAGGCGCTCGACGGCGTCGAGGTGAAGTCGGTCTCCGACATGCTCGACAACCCCAAGCTCAAGGGGCGCGTCGGCTTCCTCACCGAGATGCGCGACAGCGTCGGCATGACGCTGCTGGACATGGGCAAGGACCCGGGCAAGTTCACCGACGACGACTACGACGCGGCGATCGCCCGCCTCCAGAAGGCCGTCGACGGCGGGCAGATCCGCCGCTTCACCGGCAACGACTACACCTCCGACATCACCAGCGGAGACTTCGCGGCCTGCATCGCCTGGGCCGGTGACGTCGTCCAGCTGAAGGCCGACAGCCCCGATGTCGACTTCGTCATCCCCGACAGCGGCTACATGACGTCCAGCGACAACCTGCTGATCCCCAACAAGGCACGTCACAAGACGAACGCCGAGCGGCTCATCGACTACTACTACGAGCCGCAGCCGGCCGCCGAGCTCGCCGCGTACATCAACTACGTCTGTCCCGTCGACGGTGTACAGGCCGAGCTGGCGAAGATCGACGAGGATGCGGCGAACAACCCGCTGATCATCCCCGACCAGGCCATGCAGGCGAAGTCCCACGCCTTCCGCTCCCTGAGCGCGAAGGAAGAGACGGCCTACGAAGCACAGTTCGCGAAGCTCACTGGGGCGTGACGACGAGATGAAGACGACAGACAGCAGCGGCGACGTCCGCCTCTCCGGCATCAGCAAGACCTACGGCTCCTTCACCGCCGTCCACCCGCTCGACCTGACCGTCCCGCAGGGCTCCTTCTTCGCCCTGCTCGGCGCCTCCGGCTGCGGCAAGACCACCACCCTGCGCATGATCGCCGGCCTGGAGGAACCTTCCTCCGGCACCGTCCACCTCGGCGACCAGGACGTCACGGCCCTCCCGCCGTACAAGCGCCCGGTGAACACCGTCTTCCAGTCCTACGCCCTCTTCCCGCACCTCGACATCTTCGAGAACGTCGCCTTCGGTCTGCGCCGGCGCGGCATCAAGAGCGTGAAGAAGCAGGTCGAGGACATGCTGGAACTCGTCCAGCTCGGGGAGCAGGCGCGCAAGAAGCCGCACCAGCTCTCCGGCGGCCAGCAGCAGCGCGTCGCCGTGGCCCGCGCCCTCATCAACCACCCGAAGGTGCTCCTCCTCGACGAGCCGCTCGGCGCCCTCGACCTCAAGCTGCGCCGCCAGATGCAGCTGGAGCTCAAGCGCATCCAGACCGAGGTCGGCATCACCTTCATCCACGTCACGCACGACCAGGAGGAGGCCATGACCATGGCCGACACGGTCGCCGTGATGAACGCGGGCCGCGTCGAGCAGCTCGGCTCGCCCGCCGACCTGTACGAGAACCCGCGGACGACGTTCGTCGCGAACTTCCTCGGCACCTCGAACCTGATCGAGGCCGAGGTGGACTCCAAGAGCGGTGACGACATCGTGCTCAAGGCGGGCGACGGCAAGCTGGTGCTGCCCGAGGCGCGCTGTGCCGCGCCGGCCGGGGCCGGCGGCAAGGTGCTGGTCGGAGTGCGACCCGAGAAGATCTCCCTCACCCACGCCGACGACGCGGGCGAGATCCCGGTGGGCCGCAACCGCGTCACCGGCAGGATCGCCGCCACCTCCTTCATCGGCGTCTCCACGCAGTACATCGTCGACAGCGCGGTCTGCCCCGAGCTCGAGGTCTACGTCCAGAACGTCGACCGCGACACCCGGCTCGTCCCCGGCGCCGAGGTCGTCCTGCACTGGAGCCCCGCCCACACCTTCGGCCTGGACGCCGCCCAGGACATCGACGCGGGTCTTGAGGAAGAGGCGGCCGCCTGATGTCGACGCTCACCGAGGCGCCCCCGCCTCTCTCCCCGACGGCGCCCGAGAAGAAGCCACCGCGCAGGCGAGGCCGCTGGACGCCGTACTGGCTGCTGCTGCCGGGCCTGCTCTGGCTGCTGGTCTTCTTCGCGCTGCCGATGATCTACCAGGCCTCCACGTCCGTGCAGACGGGCTCCCTGGAGGAGGGCTACAAGGTCACCTGGCACTTCGCGACCTACTGGGACGCGCTGAGCGAGTACTGGCCGCAGTTCGTCCGCTCGGTCCTCTACGCGGCCGCCGCGACGATCCTCTGCCTCGTGCTGGGCTACCCGCTGGCGTACCTGATCGCCTTCCGGGCGGGCCGCTGGCGGAACCTGATCATGATCCTGGTGATCGCGCCGTTCTTCACCAGCTTCCTGATCCGTACGCTCGCCTGGAAGACGATCCTCGCGGACGGCGGCCCGGTCGTCGGCGCCCTCAACACCCTGCACGTCCTGGACGTCACCAGCTGGCTCGGCTGGACGGCCGGCGACCGCGTCCTCGCCACGCCGCTCGCGGTCGTCTGCGGTCTGACGTACAACTTCCTGCCGTTCATGATCCTGCCGCTGTACACCTCGCTGGAGCGCATCGACGGACGGCTGCACGAGGCGGCCGGCGACCTGTACGCCAGGCCGATCACCACCTTCCGTAAGGTCACCTTCCCGCTGTCGATGCCGGGCGTGGTCTCCGGCACGCTGCTGACCTTCATCCCGGCGGCCGGCGACTACGTCAACGCCGAACTCCTCGGCTCGACCGACACCCGCATGATCGGAAACGTCATCCAGACGCAGTTCCTGCGCGTGCTGGACTATCCCACGGCCGCGGCCCTCTCCTTCATCCTCATGGCCGCGATCCTTTTCATGGTCACCTTCTACATCCGCAGGTCCGGGACGGAGGATCTGGTCTAAATGCCCTTCGTCAACTGGCTCAAGAGGAATCTCGTCGTCATCGCGGGACTTCTGACACTCGCCTATCTCCTGCTGCCGAACATCGTCGTCACGGTGTTCTCCTTCAACAAACCGAAGGGCCGCTTCAACTACGAGTGGCAGCAGTTCTCCACGGACGCCTGGAAGGACCCGTGCGGGGTCGCCGGCATGTGCGGCTCGCTGTCGCTGAGCCTGCAGATCGCGTTCTGGGCGACGCTCGGCGCCACCGTCCTCGGCGCGATGATCGCCTTCGCGCTCGTCCGCTACCGCTTCCGCGCGCGCGGGGCGGTGAACTCGCTGATCTTCCTGCCCATGGCGATGCCCGAGGTCGTCATGGCGGCCTCACTGCTCACGCTCTTCCTCAACATGGGTGCCGAGTTGGGATTCTGGACGATCCTGATCGCGCACATCATGTTCTGCCTCAGCTTCGTCGTGACGGCCGTGAAGGCGCGCGTGATGTCGATGGACCCGAGACTGGAGCAGGCAGCGCAGGACCTTTACGCCGGTCCGTTCCAGACGTTCCTCCGGGTCACCCTGCCGATCGCGGCACCGGGAATCGCCGCGGGCGCGCTGCTCGCCTTCGCGCTCTCCTTCGACGATTTCATCATCACCAATTTCAACGCGGGCTCGACCGTCACCTTCCCCATGTTCGTCTGGGGTTCGGCACAGCGCGGAACGCCCGTGCAGATCAATGTCATCGGGACGGCCATGTTCCTTGTCGCCGTACTGTTCGTGCTGGCCTCGATGGTCATCAGCAATCGTCGGAACAAGCACAAGGCATAAAGCCCTGTAGGGAGTTGAAATCATGGCCCCGAGCGCCATGAGCAGTGGCAGAGAAAAAGACTGGACGAAGTCCCTTTCCGAAGCCCAGCCGGTCCCGTACTGGCTGGAAGACCCCGGCAAGCCCCGGCCCGAGCCCGCGCTCACCGGCGCCGAGACCTGCGATCTGCTGGTCGTCGGCGGCGGGTACAGCGGACTGTGGACCGCGCTCGTCGCCAAGGAGCGCGAGCCGCAGCGGGACGTGGTGCTGCTGGAGGGCCGCGAGGTGGGCTGGGCCGCCTCGGGCCGCAACGGAGGCTTCTGCGCGGCCTCCCTCACCCACGGCCTGCCCAACGGGCTCGCCCGCTGGCCGGACGAGATCCACACGCTTCAGCAGCTGGGCGAGCGCAACCTCGACGAGATCGAGGCGGCGATCGCCCGGCACGGCATCGACTGCGACTTCGAGCGCACCGGCGAGATCGACGTCGCGACCGAGACGTACCAGGCGTGGGAACTGCGCGACTGGTACGAGGAGCTCGAGCGCAGGGGCCTCGCCGAGGGCTTCGAGTTCCTCGACGCCGACGCGGTCCGCGAACAGGTCGCCTCGCCCACCTTCGAGGCGGGCCTGCACGACCGCCGGGGCGTCGCCATGCTCCACCCGGCCAAGCTCGCCTGGGGCCTGAAGCGGGCCTGCCTGAAGCTGGGCGTCCGCGTCCACGAGCACACGCCCGCGCTGACGCTGAAGCCGTACGGCGCCGGCATGGCCGTACGCACCCCGTACGGGCAGGTCCGCGCTCGCCAGGTGGCCCTCGGCACGAACATCTTCCCGAACCTGGTCAAGCGGGTGCGGGCGTACACCGTCCCGGTCTACGACTACGCCCTGATGACCGAACCACTGAGCGCCGACCAACTGGCGTCGATCGGCTGGAAGAACAGACAGGGCCTCGGCGACAGCGCCAACCAGTTCCACTACTTCCGGCTGTCCGCCGACAACCGCATCCTCTGGGGCGGCTACGACGCCATCTACCCGTACGGCGGCCGCGTCCGCGCCGAGTACGACGACCGCCCGGAGACCTACGCCAAGCTCGCCGGGCACTTCTTCACCTGCTTCCCGCAGCTGGAGGGCGTCCGCTTCACCCACGCGTGGGGCGGCGCGATCGACACCTGCTCACGCTTCTCGGCGTTCTTCGGCACGGCCCACCAGGGGAAGGTGGCGTACGCGGCGGGGTACACAGGGCTGGGCGTGGGCGCCACCCGGTTCGGCGCCGAGGTGATGCTGGACCTGCTGGCGGGGGAGACCACCGAGCGCACCTCGCTGGAGATGGTCCGCAAGAAGCCGCTGCCCTTCCCGCCCGAGCCGTTCGCCTGGACGGGCATCGCCCTCACCAAGTGGTCGCTGGCGCGGGCGGACGCGCACGCCGGCCGGCGCAATCTGTGGCTGAGGACGATGGACCGGCTGGGCCTCGGCTTCGACAGCTGACCCGTTCATCGATCCGGTTCACTCCAACGAGGGGCCGGAACGCGCGTAATGCCCGCAGGGGGACCTCCCTCCTCCCCGTGGACGCGCACGCGTCCACGAGAGAAAGGGAGGTCTCCTCATGGCTCGGGCGAAGACGGCCGTCGAATGGCTCGCATCCGTCGCACCGGACCCCGAGGCCTGCCGCTGGGAATGGGAGCGCAACCCCCTCGGGGTCGCCCTGTTGCCCGCCGGCAAGGCCTGGGACGTACTGATCCTGCCGGGCGAGCTGGGCCATCCCACGCTCGACGTCCTCACCCGCATCCTCGACCAGCCCGGCCCCGTGCTGCTCGACTTCGCGGACGACCGGATGGGCTTCTTCGTACCGCCGGGCACGGCCGCCCGCTGGATCGGCACCGGCGTCCGCACGGCCGGCGCCGACACCTGGATCGTCGTCCCCTACCCGGGCCGGTCAACCGGCACCGTCCGCTGGCTGATCCCCCCGGACGGCTCGGGCACCCTCACCGACCCCTCACTCCTGGAACTGGCGATGCACGAGGCGGCAGCGGGCCCGACCGACCCGGAAAACACCTGACCCACACCCGCACCCGCCCTCCGGCAGGAGCGGGCCGTGTCACCACCCAAGCCCCCACACACCCGCACCCGCCCCCATCCCCACCACGACGCTCCCGCACCCGCATGCGGCGGGAGCGGGTCGTGGTGGTGCGGCTGGAGCCCGTCGCTCAGCTCGTCACAGCCAACTCGGACTGTGGCAGCAGGCAGCCGTACGCCCAACACGCGACGGGCTCGCCGCACCGCCACGACCCCGACCCACCCACCGGCAGCAGGCGCGACCCGCACCGCCACGACCCCGACCCGCCCACCAACCCGCAGGCGCCCCGCTCACCCCCACCCGCAGCCACCTACTCCGCAGCCGTAGCCTTCAACGCCAGCCACAGCTCCATCCGCACATCCGGATCGTCCAGCGAGCGCCCCAGGATCTCCTCCACCCGCCGCATCCGGTAGCGAAGCGTGTGACGGTGGACGCCCAGGTCGGCGGCCGCCGCGTCCCACTGGCCGTGGCGGGACAGCCAGGCGCGCAGGGAGGCCACCAGATCGCCCCGGCCGGTCGCGTCGTGTTCGTGCAGGGCTCGCAGAAGTCCGTCCGCGAACGCCTTCACCGCGTCGTCCGCGAGGAGGGGAAGGACCGAGCCCGCCGCCAGCTGCTCGTGTTCCACGAAGACACGGCCCCGACGGCGTGCCACCGACAGCGCCTGCTCGGCCTGCTTGTACGCCGCGGCCGCCGCGATCGGCCCGGCCGGGGCGGACAGACCGACGACCGGTTCGTCCTCCTCGCCGCCCTCGCGAACGGCGCCGGCGCCCACCGTCCCCCGGGCCCCCTCCAGCGCCGCCGCGTACTGCACACAGGCCGCCGCGGCCGAGCCCCCGTCCGCGACCAGGGCCACCAGCCGCTCACCCTCGGGCACGACCAGCACCGCCTCCCCGGAGCGCGCGGCCGCGGACTCCACGGTCTCGGCGACGCCGCCCAGCGGGTCCCCCGACGGCTTCGCGGTCGCCGACTCGGCCACGAGCACCCGGAAGGGGGCGTCGAGCAGGCCGCCGTACAGATCCCCGGCGACGGCACGGGCGTGATCCGGTTCGCCCGCCAGGAGCATGCGCAGCACCGCCGCCCCGATCCGCTGCTCCGCCGCGTGCAGGGACCGGGAGCGTTCCGTGGTGAGGGTGAGCAGGGCGATGGCCGAGTGGACGGCGTACCGCTCCGCCGTACCGAGGGCGGACGCCGTGCCGACCGCGAGGGCGGCGCGCGGGCGGCGGCCGGTGCCCAGGGAGTGCAGTTCTATCCGGTCGTCGTGATCGGAGTGCTCCGGCCCGCCGACCACCGCCGAGGCCGGCGCCGACCGCTCCCGCAGCCGTTCCACCTCCGCCGTGAGCCGTGCCGCCCGCCGCCCCGCCCACTCGGGCGCGGTCGCGACGACGGCGCCCGAGGCGTCGTACAGCGCGGCCCAGCCGTCGACCTGCGAGGCGAGGGCGGTGAGCAGGCCCTCCGGGCCGCCCGTCAGCGTTTGCTTCGTCAGCTCGCGCTGGGCCGCGAACCCGGCCGTCACCGCCCGGTACTGATCGGCCGCGATCGCCGCCGACACCGCCTTGCTGATCGCGAGGAAGGGCGTGCGGCGCGGCACCTCCAGCAGCGGCAGGCCCGCCTCCTCCGCCGCGTCCACGAGCGCCTTCGGGATCTCCTCGTAGTTGACGCCGACGGCGAAGCCGAGCCCCACCACACCCGCCCCGACCAGGCGCTTCACATAGCGCCGCATGGCCTCCGGGTCCTCCGCGTCCAGCTTCAGCGCGGTGATCAGCAGCAGCTCCCCGCCCTCCATGTACGGCACGGGGTCGGCGAGCTCGCTGACGTGCGCCCAGCGCACCGGCACGTCCAGACGGTCATCGCCCGCCCGCACGGTCAGCTTCAGCGCGGAGTGGTGGACGAGCGAGGCGAGCGTGGGAGGCATGGGGCCTTCAGGTCGGAGAGGTGATCGGCTGCGAGATCGTCCGCATCGGCTGCGTGATCTTTTGGCCGCTTCGTACGAAGGGCCTGGGTCGATTCTGCCTCACTGTAGGGGTGCCCTGCGCCTGCTCAGCCCCGCAGATCCACCAGCAACGGCGGCGCGTGCTCGCCCTTGACGGTCGTCAGGGACAGCACCGCGTGCCCCGGCGGCACCTCGTGCGCCAGCTGGGACGCCGACCACCGCTCCCGCTCGACCTGGCGCACGGTCACCGCGTCCGTGGTCACCGCCTTGCCGGTGACCAGCTTGCGCAGGGCGTGGAGGGCGCGGGTCATCGGCTGGTCGGCGAAGACGGTGTGCTTGGCGACCTCCGTCGTCTCCACCCACTCCGTGCCCCAGGTCTGTGCGAACCGGCTGCCGTCCCAGGTGGTGATCCCGGAGAACGCCATCCGGCAGCCGACCGCCCCGTACAGCGGCCCGTGCAGCGCCTCGGGGACGTCACCGATGCTGCGCAGGGCGAGCACCACGCCCGCGTTCTGCGAGCGCAGCCGCTGGATCCGGCGCACCGACTCCGCGGTGACCGTCCCCGTCGCGTCGTCCAGGACCAGGCAGGCGAAGTGCGCACGCCGCCCCTCCCGGACGACGGTGTGGAACTGGGCGAGGACGAGCCGGGTGATCAGCCGGCCGGCCTCCTCGTGGCCACGTTCGGGCAGGTCGACGCGGACCCGCAGCGGATGATGGGCGACGGCCCGCAGGGAGAACGGCCGATGCGCGCCGCCCTCCGGCTCGCCCGCCCGGCCGCCGCTCCCGCCGAAGAAGTCCGCGAACGCCGGCCGGTTCAGCAGCGCGAGCCGGTCGGCGAGGGCACGGCCCGGGTCGCCGGGCGTGCCCGTCTGCCGGATGCGCGCCTCCAGCTCGCGGCGCATGACCTCGTCCCCGGCCACGGCCTCCCGCAGCGCGGACAGCGCCGTCGGCTCGCCCTCGAGGAGCTCGCGCAGCTCGGGCAGCGTCGGGAAGCGGCCGTGGACGGCCCGGTAGGGGCCGAGGAGCTGGGCGAGCGCGGTGGCCGCACTCTGGCCGTTCACCGTGTCCAGGTCGCCGACCAGCGCCTCGCCGAGGACGGCGGCCGCCTCGTCGGGGTCGTCGGACTCGGCGTACGGGTCCAGGTCGTGGACGGACGCCGGATCGCCGATCCGTACGATCACGTCGAACGCGGAGTCGGAGCCGAGCGGGCTCCCGGGCGAGGAGACCGCGACCAGGGCGCAGCCTCCGGTGAGCGCCTGGAGGGCCAGCGCCTCGGTCAGCGGCTCGACCAGCGTCCGCGTCTTGCCCGAGCCGGACGGCCCGACCGCCAGCAGCGAGGTGCCCAGCACCTCCGGGCCGAGCGCGGCGCCCGCGTCGTGGTAGGCGAGGGGGGCGCGCTCGGCGGCCACCCAGCGGCCGATGCGTACCTGGCCCGCGAGCAGATCGTGGCGCGCGCCGCGCCGGGGCAGATCGCGGTCGCCGGACGGGTGGGCCCAGGCGGCGCCGCCCTCCCGCAGCACCGTCTCCCGGAAGTCCGCGAGGCCCGCCGCCCACGCGCGCGTGACGCGCGCGCAGTCCACGTCGTTCATCCGCCCGGCCGCGACCTCGGCGGTCAGCACGTCCGCCGCCTCGTACTGCCCGGCGTCCCGCAGCTGCGGCCACTGCGCACGCGGCCGCTCGACGCGCGTCGGCCCGGGACGGTCGGGGCCCTTGCGGCGGGCGGCGAGGCGTTCCCTCAGGTACGGCCACCAGCCGCCCAGCAGCGCGAACGGCCACACCACCAGCAGGGTGATCACCGTGTACAGGAAGTCGGTGAAGGTGGGGGAGGCGAACAGCTCGTAGCTGCCGGAGATCAGGACGATGAGCGAGAACAGCGGGTCGACGACCGGCAGAGCGTCCCAGCCGACCCCGGGGAAGGCGCTGGGGAACACGAAGCTCAGCGCGGCCAGCGCGCACAGGAGGGCGAGCAGGGCCCGCGCGGGCTGCGGCCGGCGGCCCACGAAGTGGCGGGCGGCGTCGAGCCAGCCGCCCAGCCGGCCCATCGCGTAGACCAGGACGGCGAAGAAGGCGCCGTCGTAGACGACCCGCGCCTCGGCGCCCTCCATGTTCCGTGGCGAGGCGATCGTGCCGCCCCACCACCAGTCGTCCGGGGTGAACAGCCGCAGCAGCGCGAACTGGTACGGGAGGCTGCCCTGCCGCCACAGCGACCACAGCACCAGCGCGACCGCCAGCGGGATCAGCATGCCGAGAACGGTGACGGGCGAGAGCCGCTCCGGTGCCCCGGCGGCCTTCGGCAGCCGGTACCCGAACCGCCAGATGCCCGGCCGGGCCGCCGGACGCGCCTCGTTCAGCCACGCGGCCACGGCGGAGGACGGCGGCGTGACCTGCCCGGACGCGTGCGGCACCCCCGGCGCGCGGGCCGGCCGCGGCGGCACCGCGGGCGGCTGAGGCGGCCCCGCCGGGCGCGGCACAGGATTCGCATGCGTACCCCGCGCGTCCTGCGTCCCGTCGCTGTCCATCGCCCTTGCCCCCTGACCAGCCGTTCCGTCCACCATCGCCGAGTCAATCTAACGCCCCCGCAAAGGGAGTTCACCGCTTACGTGGCCGGGCCCACGGCGACGGGCGGCCACGCAGCTATGTCCACGACGGACAACCCGAGCCGCCGACAACGCCCACATGGAGCATGCCCGCACCTCTCGTCCCGTCCTAGCCTGCGAGAAAAGAAGTAATGCGTCCGAAAAACGCACCCTCCGGACCACCCGGACCGCCCGGTACGCAAGATCATCAGGGAGCCCCCATGACCGCACTTCCCCAGGAGCGCCGCGTCGTCACCGCCATCCCCGGCCCGAAGTCGCAGGAGCTGCAGGCCCGCCGCGTCGCCGCGGTCGCGCAGGGCGTGGGCTCCGTGCTGCCGGTCTTCACCGCGCGCGCGGGCGGCGGCATCATCGAGGACGTCGACGGCAACCGCCTCATCGACTTCGGCTCCGGTATCGCGGTGACCAGCGTCGGCGCCTCCGCCGAGGCCGTCGTACGCCGGGCCTCCGCGCAGCTCGCCGACTTCACCCACACCTGTTTCATGGTCACCCCGTACGAGGGCTACGTGGAGGTCGCCGAGGCCCTCGCCGAGCTCACCCCGGGTGACCACGCCAAGAAGTCCGCGCTCTTCAACAGCGGCGCCGAGGCCGTCGAGAACGCCGTCAAGATCGCCCGCTCCTACACCAAGCGCCAGGCGGTCGTCGTCTTCGACCACGGCTACCACGGCCGGACGAACCTCACGATGGCGCTGACGGCGAAGAACATGCCGTACAAGCACGGCTTCGGCCCGTTCGCGCCCGAGGTGTACCGCATGCCGATGGCGTACGCCTACCGCTGGCCGACCGGCCCGGACAACTGCGGCCCCGAGGCCGCCGCGCAGGCCATCGACCAGATCACCAAGCAGGTCGGCCCGGAGAACGTGGCCGCGATCATCGTCGAGCCGGTGCTCGGCGAGGGCGGCTTCATCGAGCCGGCGAAGGGCTTCCTGCCCGCGATCCGCCAGTTCGCCGCCGACCACGGCATCGTCTTCGTCGCCGACGAGATCCAGTCCGGCTTCTGCCGCACCGGCCAGTGGTTCGCCTGCGAGGACGAGGGCATCGTCCCGGACCTGATCACCACCGCCAAGGGCATCGCCGGTGGTCTCCCGCTCGCCGCCGTCACCGGCCGCGCCGAGATCATGGACGCCGCGCACGCCGGCGGCCTGGGCGGCACCTACGGCGGCAACCCGGTCGCCTGCGCCGGTGCGCTCGGTTCCATCGAGACGATGAAGGAGCTGGACCTCAACGCCAGGGCGAAGGCGATCGAGGCGACGATGAAGGCCCGGCTGGGTGCCATGGCCGAGAAGTTCGACGTCATCGGCGACGTGCGCGGCCGCGGCGCGATGATCGCCATCGAGCTGGTCAAGGACCGCGCCACCAAGGAGCCGAACCCGGAGGCGACCGCCGCGCTGGCCAAGGCCTGCCACCAGGAGGGCCTGCTGGTCCTGACCTGTGGCACCTACGGCAACGTCCTGCGTTTCCTGCCGCCGCTGGTCATCGGTGACGACCTGCTCAACGAGGGTCTTGACATCATCGAGCAGGCCTTCGCCCGCATCTGAGCCGGCCTGCGGCGCCGGTCCGGAAAGGCGTGGGATTCCGGGCCGGGCAGAGCGTGTGAAGAAGGTGTGCGAGGTGGATGGCGGGACGGGATTCCGCCTGTCGTCCCGCCAGTCACTGCCGTAGGTTCTACCCAGATGAGAGATACACCCGCCCACAGGGGACTGTGGGTGAATCCCAGGCCGGGGCCTCCCCAGCTTCGACCTGGTCGTGCCCTCGCGCACACAACCGGAGCCTCCGGCTTCGGATCTCCTCACCGATCGGACGGTCGCCCGCCCCAAACCCCCCGGGGCGGCCGGCGTTCCGATCCGGACGGCCGCCCCGGAATCACCCCCCCTGTTCCGGGGTGGCCGACCTCCTTCTGAGGTGCAGACCACGGAGCCCCGGTTCGCCGGGGTCTTCTTTTTTGCGGCCTTGATGATTTTTTGTGGCGCTGACGATCTCTGTGTGGCATTGACGATCCGACGCTGTGTGGCATTGACGTCCGATGCGTCTCGTCTCGTCCTTTCGGCGCATGATCGCGGAGCGCACCCGTATCCGGTCGTCGATGGCGCCCGCGGTCGGCCGCACCTGTCAAGCTTGGGCCCATGCCGACCCGCCCCCACCAGCGGACCGAGGACGCGCCGCCGGACCCCGACGTCCCCGCCCCGGGTGTCTCCTTCCTCGCCCTCCTCCTCGCCCTGCCCACCCTTCTCTTCGCGCTGTTCACCTGGCAGGTCGCGACCGACGGGCCCCTGCTGGACCTCGACGGGCGCCTCAGCCGCGCCCTCGTCGAGCCGGACCGGGCCTCCGATCTCCTCGCCGACCTGGGCAATGTGTCGGTCGCGGTGCCCGCGCTGGTGCTGGTCGCCTGGTACGTCGCCCGGCGGGGGAGGGCAGCGGGTACGGGGCGCTGGTGGCTGCCGTCCGTCGCCGCGCTCGTGCTGATCGTGCTGGTGCCGCTGATCGTCGTCCCCCTGAAGGAGTGGACGGCCCGGCCGGGCACGCCCGTCGTGCCGCCGGCCACCGGGTACTACCCCTCCGGGCACACCGCGACGGCGGCCGTGGCCTACGGGTCCGCCGCCCTGATCCTGCTGCCCTGGCTGCTCACGGCGCTCGCGCGCCGCGCGGTCGTCGCCACCGCTGCCGTCCTTGTCGCGGCCGTCTCCTTCGGGCTGGTCCGGCACGGCTACCACTGGCCGTTGGACGTCGTGGCCAGCTGGTGCCTGGGGGTGGCGATGCTGGGGGCGTTGTGGCTGTTCCTGCGGCGTGTCGCGCGGTAGACGACCGCGCCAAACCGGCGCACCCCCACCCCCCACCACTACGTCACGGACAAACGACCGGCTGCCTCGCCGCCCCTACCGTGGACCAGGAAAGCCAGCACACCCCCAACGCGGAAGGGCCGGGACTCACATGGCCATAGAGAATGTGGCAGCCACCCACGCCTTCTGGCTCGCCGGCCGTCAGGTCACCGGCGAGGACAGCTTCGACGTCACCTCCCCGTGGGACGGCCGTCTCGTCGGCAGGGTCAGCGTGCCGACCGAGGCGCAGGTCGAGGAGGCCGTGGCCGCCGCGTACGGCGTGCGGGACGAGTTCGCCGCCACCCCGGCCCATGTACGCGCCGCCGCCCTGGACCATGTCAGCAAGCGGCTCGTCGAGCGCACCGAGGAGATCGCGCAGCTGATCTCCGCCGAGAACGGCAAGCCGATCAAGTGGGCGCGCGGCGAGGTCGGCCGTGCCGTCTCCGTCTTCCGGTTCGCCGCCGAGGAGGCCCGCCGGTTCAACGGCGGCGAGGCCCAGCGGCTCGACACCGACCCCGGCGGCCAGGGGCGCCTCGCCCTCACCCGGCGCTTCCCGAAGGGGGTCGTGCTCGGCATCGCGCCGTTCAACTTCCCGCTGAACCTGTGCGCCCACAAGGTCGCCCCGGCGATCGCGGCCGGCGCGCCGATCATCCTGAAGCCCGCCCCGGCCACCCCGCTCTCCGGCCTGGTCATCGGCGAGCTGCTCGCCGAGACCGAGCTGCCCGCCGGCTCCTGGAGCATCCTGCCGGTCTCCAACGAGCGCATGCCCGCCCTCGTCCAGGACGAGCGGCTGCCGGTCATCTCCTTCACCGGCTCCGAGAAGGTCGGTTACGCGATCATGGACTCGGTGCCGCGCAAGCACTGCACCCTGGAGCTGGGCGGCAACGGCGCGGCCGTGGTCCTCGGGGACTACGCCTCCGACGCCGACCTCGACTGGGCCGCGACCCGCATCGCCACCTTCTCCAACTACCAGGGCGGCCAGTCCTGCATCTCCGTGCAGCGGGTCATCGCGGACGCCTCCGTGTACGACCGCCTGCTGCCGCGCATCGTGGCCGCCGTGGAGGCCCAGGTCACCGGCGACCCCTCCGACGACAAGACCGATGTCGGCCCGCTGGTCAGTGAGGAGGCCGCCAAGCGCGTCGAGACCTGGGTGGACGAGGCCGTCGCCGCCGGCGCCTCCCTCCTCGCCGGCGGCAAGCGCGACGGCGCCTCCTACGCGCCGACCGTCCTCACCGACGTACCCGCGGACGTCACGATCTCCTGCGAGGAGGTCTTCGGACCGGTCCTCACCGTGCAGAAGGTGGACGGCGAGGCCGAGGCCTTCGCCGCCGTCAACGACTCCAAGTACGGCCTCCAGGCGGGCGTGTTCACCCATGACCTCCAGGTCGCCTTCCGCGCGCACCGCGCGCTCGAGGTCGGCGGTGTCGTCATCGGCGACGTGCCCTCCTACCGCGCCGACCAGATGCCGTACGGCGGGGTCAAGCAGTCCGGTGTGGGGCGCGAGGGCGTCAAGTTCGCGATGGACGACTACACCTACGAGCGTGTGCTGGTCCTCACCGGGCTCGCTCTGTGACGCGAATCCCTTCGCCCACCCTCTAGCTAATGGGAACCATTTTCAGGTAATCTCGCTCTGACGCGAGATCGCTGTCCCTGAAGGGGCCCGGCACCGATGCCTTCCGGTGCCGGGCCCCTTCTCCGCGTCGGCCTGGTCCGGACCCTCAACCGGAGAAGCCGACGAGCGCGAGCCGCAGCGGGCCGCGCAGCCTGAGCCGCAGGTCGTGCACGCCCCCGGCGGTGAACGGGGCGTCGAGGGTGGTGTAGTCGTACGGGCCCGGCGTGGGCGTGGCGAGCGTCAGTGTCGCCAGGGTGGGGCCGCCGGCCAGGGAGACCTCCACCGTGCCCTCGCCGGCCACCTCCACGCTCACCCCGGTGACACCGGCGCCGAAGTCGCAGGCCCGGTAGAGCAGCTCGCCCGTGCCGCCCGCCATCGGCGTCACCGCGTCACCCGACACCTTCGTCCGGTCCACGATCTCCGTGCCGCTCTGCTCGTCGAAGTCGACGGCGGACAGGCCGCGCCGCAGGACGGGGCGCGGGGCGGCGGGCTCGCCGTCCAGCGTCACCGTCGTCCGCAGCCGGACGTCCTCGCTGGACGCGCCGACCAGCAGGTCGTACGGGCCCGGCTCCAGGCGCCAGTCGCCCCGGGCCACGTCCCAGAACGCGAAGGCGGACAGCGGGACCTCGAAGGACACCTCCGCCTTCTCGCCCGGGGCCAGCGTGACCCTGCGGTGGGCCAGCAGCTCACGGCGCGGCCGGGTGACCGACGGGTCCACCGGGCGCGTGTAGAGCTGGGCGACCTCGTCGGCGGTCACGTCACCGGTGTTGGTGACCGTGAAGGAGACCCGCGCCGAGTCGTCCCCGACGCCCACCGCCAGGTCGGCGTAGGCGAACGACGCGTAGGACAGACCGTGCCCGAACGGGAACAGCGGGGTGCCCTCGAAGTACAGGTACGTCTGGCGGGCGCCGATCACGTCGTAGTCGAGCAGGTCGGGCAGGTCGGCGTCGTCGGCGTACCAGGTCTGCGGCAGCCGGCCCGCGGGGGAGACGTCACCGGCCAGGATCCTCGCCAGGGCCGTGCCCGCGGCCTGCCCTCCGTGCGCGGTCCACAGCACCGCGGAGAGGTGCCCCGGCTCGATCGCGTACGGGTACGCCGACACCAGCGCCAGCACCGTGCGCGGGTTCGCGGTCCGGGCCGCCTCGAGGATCCGCTCCTGCTGGGCCGGCAGCCGCAGGGTCGTGCGGTCCTCCGTCTCGCGGCCGTTGATGTGCGGGTCGTTGCCCGCCACGACCACCACGACGTCCGCCTCGGCCGTGACGCGGGTCACTGCGTCCTCGCCGCGTTCGACGACGATGAGCTCGAAGATTTCGGGATTCTCCTCGGCAACCTTCACGCCCTCGGCGGCGACAGAGACGTGGCGACCCGTTCCCATGTGCTTCAGGAGGTGACCGTTTCCATGGGGTTCCAGGCGGAACGTCTCCTGGACGATCCAGCCGCCGGGCTGGTCGGCGGAGGCGCGCAGACAGCCGTCCTCGGCGACCGACAGGTAGCGGCCGTCGGGGGCGCGCAGGGTGAGAAGGCCCTCGCCCCAGTCGGCCAGGGCGAGCTCGGTGCCCGTGGTGTCGGCGGTGAGAGGCGGGAGGTCGGTGCGGCCCGCGAGCAGCGCCGGGTCCAGGGCGCCCTCGGCGCCGCGCACCTCGTCGGCGGCCTCGGGGGCGGACGGGACCTTCAGGAACGTTCCTGCGGACGTCTTCAGCAGGACGCGGTCCACGCCCTCCGCGAACTCCACCCGCTCGGCGCCGAACCGCTCGTACAGCCCCTCCAGGGGAGTGGAGCGGTGGATCAGCGTGCCGCTGTACCAGTCGAGCTTGCACTCGTCGGCGAGCAGACCGACGACGGCGATGCGGGTGTCCGGGGCGAGCGGCAGGACGCCGTCGTTGCGCAGCAGGACGACCGCCTGCTCGGCCGCCTCCCGCGCGAGGGCGCGGTGGGCCGGGGTGTCGAACTCGCCGGTGCCCGCGTGCGGGTCGTAGTGCGGGTCGAACTCGCCCAGGCGGAAGCGGACCGAGAGCTGCCGGCGGACCGCCGTGTCGAGGTCGGCCTCGGTCAGCAGGCCCTGGTCCAGCGCCCCCTGGAGCCGGGCGGTGATCTTGGAGCCGTCCGTGCCGTGGTCGGTGAAGCTGTCCACCCCGGCGGTCAGCGAGGCCGCCGTCGCCTCCTCGTGGGTGTCGAAGTAGTGCTCGGAGTCGACCAGGTTGGAGGGGGCGCCCGCGTCCGAGCAGACCAGCAACTCCTGCTCCGTCCAGGCGCGCAGATGCTCGCGCAGGTACGGGGAGACATGGTTGGGGCGGCCGTTGACCAGGTTGTACGCGGGCATCACCCCGGCCACCGCGCCCGCCTCGACCGTCTCGCGGAAGGCGCGCAGATCGTACTCGTGCAGCACGCGCGGGCGGACCGAGGACGACGTGACGGACCGGTCGGTCTCGTTGTTGTGGGCCAGCCAGTGCTTGAGGACCGGGGCCGTGCGCCAGTAGGTCGGATGATCCCCGCGCAGGCCCTGGGTGTAGGCGGTGGCGATGGCCGAGGTCAGCTTCGGATCCTCGGAGTAGCCCTCCTCGTTGCGGCCCCACAGGGGATGGCGCAGCAGGTTGACCGTGGGGGACCAGACGTTGAGGCCGACCCGGTCGTCGCCGGCGCGCATCGCGCGGACCTCCTTGGAGACCGCCTCGCCGACCCGGCGCACCAGCTCCGGGTTCCAGGTCGCGCCCAGCCCCACGGCCTGCGGGAACACGGTGGCAGGGCCCATCCACGCCACGCCGTGCAGCGCCTCCTGGCCGGTGCGGAACGCGGCGATGCCGAGCCGCTCCACGGCGGGCGCGAACTGGTGCAGGAAGGAGATCTTCTCCTGCCGGGTCAAACGCGACAGCAGATCGTCGATGCGCTTCGCGAACGGCAGATGCGGATCGCGGAAAGGCGGCGTGGGCGGCGTGGGTGCGGTCACGTTGAGGATCCCTTTGCGATGGAGCGGGGAGGCGCTTTCGAAGCGCTTCGATGCTCATTCGACGTCGGGGTGGGTGTCAAGAGACCCCACCGCAACAACTCCGATGTGCGGCCGTCATTTCAAGCCGTATATGAGCGTGCAGGAAACCGGGACACCTCGGAGGAATATTGGGAACGACCCTTGTGCGCCCCCTGCCCTTCACTTAACCTCGCAGCAACATCGAAGCGCTTCGACGATCCTTCGACGGTGAGGAGCCGCCACCGACGGCGGCCAGTCCTCCGACGATCACGGGCCGAGAACCGCTTCAGCTCAGCCAGTTCCACTCGAGACACCGCAGCCGACGGCCACCGCCGGGTGTCCTGGTGCGCCATGAAGGGTTGACGCAATGACGCCGAACGCCGCTTCCGCCTCCTCCGGGCCCAGCCGGAGAAGCTTCCTCGCCTCCACGGCGGTCGCCACCGCAGCGGTGGCGGGTGGGATGCCGTTGCTCGCCGCCTGCGGCGGTGCGGACAGCGGCTCGCGCGAGGGCACCACGTCGGGCAAGGACGCGAAGAAGATCCTGCCGGCCTACGTCGCCAGCAACGTCGTCACACCCGACATCCCCGCCAAGAACGGCTCCCCGATCGGCTTCACCAGCAAGCTGGACCTCACCACCCTCAAGACCTCGGTGCCCAAGAAGCTCGGCAAGGGCGGCAAGGTCACCATCATGTCGCCGTTCTGGGGCTCCCCGCCCAAGCAGGACAACCCCTACTACAAGGGGATGAACGACCTGATCGGCGTCGACGTCGTCTGGCAGAACCAGGACGGCAACACCTACGACCAGAAGCTCGGCGCGGTCCTCGCCTCCAGCGACGTACCGGACGTGGTGGTCGTCCCCAGCTGGAACATGGGCGGCAAGATACCCAGCGCCATCATCAGCAAGTTCGCCGACCTCGGCCCCTACCTCTCCGGGGACGCGGTCAAGGAGTACCCGAACCTCGCGGCCATCCCGACCGACGCCTGGCAGCGCTGCATCATCGGCGGCAAGCTGCGCGGCCTGCCGATGCCACAGTCGTACGTCACCGGCATCGTGCCCCTCTACCGCAAGGACATCTTCGACAAGGAGGGGTACGAAGTCCCGCGGACGGCGGACGAGTTCCTGGCGCTGGCCAAGGAGATCACCAACGCCAAGGCCAAGCGCTGGGCCTGCCTGGACATGAAGTGGACCGCCTGGCAGATGTTCGGTGTCCTCTCCGGCAGTGAGAAGCCGCTCGGCTGGAACCTCGTCGACGGCAAGATGATCAACCGCATCGAGACGGAGGAGTATCTCGAAGCGCTGGAGTGGACCCGCAAGCTCTTCGCCGCCGGGGTCGTGCACCCCGACGCCCTGATGGGCAAGAACGCCCCCGACCCGGGCCCCAAGTTCGCGGCGGGCGAGTTCCTGATCTACTCCAACAACATCAGCCAGTGGTGGAGCCGTACCGCTGAACAGGCCACCCAGAACCCGGAGTTCAAGATCTGGGGCATGGACGTCCACGGCCACGACGGCGGCGACCCGACGGTCTGGGCCGAACAGCCGGCCGGCATCTTCGCCTACGTCAACAAGAAGGCCTCGGAGGCCGTGATCCGTGACGTGCTGGCCGTCGCCAACGTCACCGCCGCGCCGTACGGCACCAAGGAATACATGATGACCAACTACGGCGTGGAGGGCACCCACTACACCGTCAAGGACGGCGTGCCCATCAAGACCACCGCGGGCAACAACCAGGTCATGAACGCCTACGTCATGGTCGCGAGCCCCGCCGCCACCCTCGCCCACCCCGACTTCCCCGAGGTCACCAAGGCCCAGGTGGAGTGGCAGCAGCGGATGGGCGCCTTCACCAAGAAGTCCAGCTTCTTCGGCCAGATGATCACCGAGCCCGCGCGCTACACCAACCTCTCCAACGACTTCGAGCAGCTCGAGGACGACATCACCCGCGGCCGCAAGAAGATCAGCGACATGCAGCAGGCCGTCTCCGACTGGAAGAAGAAGGGTGGCGACCAGCTGCGCGACTGGTACAAGAAGCTGCTCGACGACAACGGCTCGGCCGCGAGCTGACCCGGCCCCGAGGCAAGGAGAACGGCCGTGTCGAACAGCACGGTGCCTCGGAGCGGGACCGAGGCCAGCACGCCGGAGAAGGACGGGAAGACCCCGGTGGTGCCACCCGGCGGCGCCACCGGCTCCGGCCGGGGACGAGGGCAGGGGAAGCTGAGCCTGCGCCTCAGGTTCAGACGCGACCGCGTCCTGCTCCTGATGACCCTGCCGGCCGTCCTCCTGGTGCTGCTCTTCAACTACGTGCCGATCCTCGGCAACGTCGTCGCCTTCCAGGAGTACGACCCCTACATCAGTGACAACGGGATCGTCTCCATCCTGAACAGCCCCTGGGTGGGGCTGGAGAACTTCCAGCGGATCTTCGACGACTCCGCCTTCTGGCAGGCCGTGGAGAACACGCTGGTGCTGTTCTTCCTGCAGCTGGTGGTGTTCTTCCCGGTCACGATCCTGCTCGCGCTGCTCATCAACAGCGTGGTCAGGCCCCGGGTGCGGGCGGTCGCGCAGGCGGTCCTCTACCTGCCGCACTTCTTCTCGTGGGTGCTGGTCATCGCCGTCTTCCAGCAGATGTTCGGCGGCGCGGGCATGCTCTCCCAACTGCTGCGGCAGCACGGGTACGACGGCCTCGACATCATGACCGACCCGAACACCTTCCCGTTCCTGATCACTTCGCAGAGCGTCTGGAAGGACGCCGGCTGGGGGATCATCGTCTTCCTCGCCGCGCTCGCCTCGGTCCCCCAGGACCTGTACGAGGCCGCCGCGATGGACGGCGCGAACCGCTGGCGCCGCATCTGGCACGTCACCCTGCCCGCGCTGCGCCCGGTGATCGCCCTGCTGCTGGTGCTGCGCGTCGGCGACGCCCTCACCGTCGGCTTCGAACAGATCCTCCTCCAACGGGACGCCGTCGGACCCGGCGCGGCGGAGGTCCTCGACACCTTCGTCTGGTGGAACGGCGTGCGCAACCAGGACTTCGGCTACGCGGCCGCCGCCGGGCTCGTCAAGGGCGTGGTGAGCCTCGGGCTGGTCCTCGTCGCGAACAAGGTGGCCCATCTCATGGGCGAGCAGGGGGTGTACCGGAAGTGAGTGCCGTGATCGACAAGCCGGCGGGTGAGCGCGGGGCCGCGGCCGAGCCCCGCTGGTGGGAGCCGCCGCCGCGACCGGTGTGGGAGGAGAAGCCCACCAAGGCGGGCCTGGCGAGCAAGGGCCTGGTCCTGGCGCTGGCCTGCCTGGGCATCTTGTTCCCCCTGTGGATCATCGTCGTCACCTCGCTGTCCTCGCGGAAGACGATCGACGAGGCGGGCGGACTGGTGATGATCCCGAAGGACATCACGTTCGTCGCGTACCAGGAGCTGTTGAGCGGCGGGCAGGTGACGCGTGCGGCGGTCATCAGCGTCCTGGTCACGCTCGTCGGTACGGCGTTCTCGATGACGGTGTCGGTGCTGTGCGCGTACGGGCTGTCCCGCACGGGTTCGCTCGGCCACCGCTGGCTGCTGATGATCCTGCTGGCGACGATGTTCTTCAGCGCCGGTCTGATCCCGACGTACCTGCTGGTGCAGTCCCTCGGCCTGACCGACACCTACCTCGCGCTGATCCTGCCGAGCGCGGTGAGCGTCTTCAACATCCTGGTGCTGCGGGGCTTCTTCATGGGGATCTCGCAGGAACTGATCGACAGCGCGCGGATCGACGGGGCGGGGGACTTCCGGATCCTGTGGCGGATCGTGATGCCGCTGTCGAGGGCGGTACTGGCCGTGATCACGCTGTTCTACGCGGTCGGTTACTGGAGCGCCTGGTTCAACGCGTCGCTCTACCTCAACGACCAGGACATGATGCCGCTGCAGAACGTCATGATCCAGCTGGTGCAGAAGCAGGAGGCGCCGGTCGGTCTGGGCCAGGCCATCAAGACCGGCGAACTGTCCGGCCTGGCCGTGCAGATGGCCGTGATGGTGATGGCGCTGCTGCCGGTGGCCGTCCTGTCGCCGTTCGTCCAGAAGCACTTCAAGAAGGGGATGCTGACGGGAGCGGTGAAGGGCTGACGCCCGCTGGGAGCGCCGGGGACTGCAGGTCGTGAGTTGTCTGCGGGTGGCCGGTGGCTGATCGCGCCCACGCGGCGGAGCCGCAGATCGACACAGCCCCGCGCCCCTGGGTACGTCCCCTCACGCCCGTCGTCAGCTGAGCCGTCCCACTCCGCGGCAGTCGAGCCGTCAAGCTGCGGGCATGCGTGCCGCCTGGGGCGGCTCCCGACCCACTGAAGGCGGCACCCCGTCAGCGCCGGGCTGCGCGTCCCACCCCCCCGGTACCAGCCAACGGCACCCAGCAAACCCAGGTCCAGGTATCCAACCCCTGCGAGGTACAGCCATGCACACCTCCCCCCTCACCCGCCGCACCGTCCTCGCCGGGACGGCAGCCGCGGCAGCCCTGACCGCCGTTCCCGCGGTCAGCGGATCCGCGCACGCCGCCGAGCAGGCGGAACCCACCGCCGCCGCCACCTACCGCTGGCGCAACGCCGTCATCGGCGGCACGGGCTTCGTCACCGGCGTCCTCTTCCACCCCTCCGTCCGCGGCCTCGCCTACGCCCGCACCGACATCGGCGGCGCGTACAGATGGGACGACCGCACGTCCCGCTGGACCCCGCTCACCGACCACCTCGGCTGGGACGACTGGAACCTCCTCGGCGTCGAGGCCATCGCCGTCGACCCGGCGCACCCGAACCGCCTCTACCTCGCCCTGGGCACCTACGCCCAGTCCTGGGCCGGCAACGGCGCGATCCTCCGCTCCGAGGACCGCGGCGCCACCTGGACCCGCACCGACCTCACCGTGAAGCTCGGCGCCAACGAGGACGGCCGGGGCACGGGTGAACGCCTGCTCGTCGACCCGCGCAGCAGCGACACCCTCTGGCTGGGGACACGGCACGACGGGCTCCTCAAGTCGACGGACCGCGGGGCCACCTGGGCAGCGGTCAGCACCTTCCCCGCCACGCCCAGCGCCACCGGCCAGGGCGTCACCCTCCTCGTCGCCGCCGGCCGCACCGTCTACGCCGGCTGGGGCGACGCCGACGGCACCGCCACGAACCTCTACCGCACCGCCGACGGCACCACCTGGGAGCCCGTCCCCGGACAGCCCACCGGCACCGCCGCCAAGGTCCCGGTCCGCGCCGCGTACGACAAGCACACCCGCGAGCTGTACGTGACCTACGCCAACGCGCCCGGCCCCAACGGCCAGTCCGACGGCAGCGTGCACAAGCTGGCCACGGCCACCGGCACGTGGACCGAGGTCACGCCGGTGAAGCCGGGCGGGACCACGAGCGACGGCTCGACCGACAGCTTCGGCTACGGCGGTGTCGCCGTGGATGTTTGCCGCCCCGGCACCGTCGTCGTCTCCACCAACAACCGCTGGGCGGCCGTCGACACCGTGTTCCGTTCCACGAACGGTGGGCGCACCTGGACGTCCCTGAAGGACACGGCCGTCTTCGACGTCTCGGAGACCCCCTACCTCAAGTGGGGAGAGGACAAGCCCAAGTTCGGCTGGTGGATCCAGGCGCTCGCGCTCGACCCGTACGACTCCGGGCACATCGTCTACGGCACCGGCGCGACCCTCTACGGCACCCGCGACCTTGTCCACTGGGCCCCGCAGATCCGCGGCCTGGAGGAGACGTCCGTGCGCCAGCTGATCTCGCCCCCGGCGGGGGAGGCGCACCTGATCAGCGGCTCCGGGGACATCGGCGTGATGTACCACGAGCGGCTCACGGCGTCCCCGTCGCGCGGCATGGCGACGAACCCCGTGTTCGGGACGGCGACGGGACTCGCGCAGGCCGCGGCCAAGCCGTCGTACGTCGTCCGCACCGGCTGGGGCGACCACGGCAACGGTGCCTGCTCCCACGACGGCGGACAGACCTGGGCGCCCTTCGAGGCCCAGCCCGACATCGCGAAGAGCGCGCCGGGGCCGGTCGCCACCAACGCGGACGGCAGCGTGCTGCTGTGGTCCTTCGTGCACTGGGACGGCACGAAGTACCCGGCCTACCGCTCGGCGGACAACGGCGCCACCTGGACCGAGGTCACCTCCTTCCCGAAGGGCGCCACGCCGGTCGCCGACCCGGCCGACCCGACGCTCTTCTACGCGTACGACACCGACACGGGAACGCTGTACGCCAGCGCGGACAGCGGCCGTACCTTCACGGCCCGTGCGACCGGACTGCCCTCCGGGGACAGCCAGTTCAAGCTGGTCGCGGCGCCGGGCAGGACCGGTGACCTGTGGCTGAGCGTCAAGTGGAACGGGCTCTACCGGTCCACCGACGGGGGCGCGAGCTTCTCGAAGATCACCAGCTGCTGGGCCTCGTACTGCCTCGGCTTCGGCAAGGCCGCCGACGGTGCCGCCTACCCGGCGATCTACCAGGTCGGCTCCACCGAGACGATCACCGCCGTCTACCGCTCCGACGACGAGGCGAAGACGTGGGTGCGGATCAACGACGACCGGCACCAGTGGGGCTGGATCGGCGAGACGATCACCGGCGACCCGCGGGTCCACGGCCGCGTCTACCTCGCCACCAACGGGCGCGGCATCCAGTACGGGGAGCCCGTCTGATGGCCGTGCACGAACGACCGGGCCTCGCCGATGCCACCCGGGGCCGCATCCTCTTCGGCGGCGACTACAACCCCGAGCAGTGGCCCGAGGAGACCTGGCACGAGGACGTGCGCCTCATGCGGGAGGCCGGCGTCAACTCCGTCACCCTCGGCGTCTTCTCCTGGGCGAAGCTCGAACCCCACCCGGGAGCTAGGGAGTTCGGCTGGCTGGACCGGCTCATGGACCTGATGCACGACAACGGCATCGGCGTCGTCCTCGCCACGCCCACCTCCTCGCCCCCGCCCTGGCTGGGCCGCCTCCACCCGGACACCCTGCCCCGCACCGAGGACGGCAGCACCGAGTGGTGGGGCGGCCGCCAGCACTTCTCGCACTCCAGCGCCACCTACCGCCGTCACGCCGCCGCCATCACCGAGGACCTGGCCGCCCGCTACGCCGGCCACCCCGCCCTCACGATGTGGCACATCAACAACGAGTACTGCACCTACGACCACGGTGACGAGGCCGCCGCGGCCTTCCGCCGCTGGCTGCGCGAGAAGTACGGCACCCTCGACGCCCTCAACACCGCCTGGGGCACCGCCTTCTGGAGCCAGGGCTACGACAGCTGGGACGGCATCCTGCCCCCGCGCACCCCGCACTACCTGAAGAACCCCACCCAGGTACTGGACTTCCGGCGCTTCACCTCCGACATGCTCCTGGAGTGTTACCTGGCCGAGCGGGACATCGTCGCCCGGCACACCCCGCACATCCCGGTCACCACCAACTTCATGCCGCTGTTCTTCGGCCAGGACGCCTGGCGCTGGGCCGGGGAGGAGGACGTCGTCTCCGTCGACCTCTACCCCGACCCCCGGGACCCGCTCGGTCCCCAGCACGGCGCCCTCGTCCAGGACCTGACCCGCTCACAGGCCCGCGGGCCCTGGATGCTGATGGAGCAGGCGGCCGGCCCGGTCAACTGGCGGGGCGTGAACCACCCCAAGCCACGTGGCCTCAACCGCCTCTGGTCCCTCCAGGCCGTCGCCCGGGGCGCCGACGCCGTCTGCTACTTCCAGTGGCGCCAGTCCCGCCAGGGCGCGGAGAAGTTCCACTCCGGGATGGTCAGCCACGCGGGGGAGCGGGGCCGGACGTACCAGGAGGTCAAGCAGCTGGGGGCGGAACTCGCCCGCATCAGCGGTGAGGTGACGGGCGGTCGCATCGGCGCGGACGTCGCCGTCCTCCACGACTGGCACGCCTGGTGGGCGAGCGCACAGGACGGCCGCCCCTCCACCCACGTCGACCACCCGGCCGTCCTGCACGCCTGGCACCGCGCCCTGTGGGAGTCCCACCTCACCACCGACTTCGCCCACCCCGAACACGACCTGAGCGGTTACCGGCTGGTCGTCGTCCCGCAGCTCTACCTCCTCACGGACGCCGCGATCGACAACCTCCTCGCCTACGTCCGTGGCGGCGGCACCCTCGTCAGCGGCTTCCTCACCGGCGTCGCCGACGAGGACGACCGGGTCCGCGCCGGCGGCATGGACGCCCGGCTGCGCGAGCTCTTCGGCATCCGCACCCTGCACGAGTGGTGGCCGCTGGAGCCGGGGGAGACCGTCGCCTGCGACGGCTTCCGCGGCACCCTGTGGTCGGAGGAGATCGAGCCCGACGCGGAGACGGTCGCCGAGTCGGTCCCCTACAAGGGCGGCGAACTCGACGGCCTGCCCGCCGTCCTGCGCTCCGGCCGCGCCTGGTACGTCTCCACCCTCCCCGAACCGGACGCCCTGCGCGCCCTGCTCGCCCGTGTCGCCGCCGGGGCCGGCGCCCGGCCGGTTCTCGACGGCCTCCCGGCCGGCGTCGAGGCGGTACGCCGCGGTGACCTGCTGTTCCTCCTCAACCACGGCCGTGAGCCGGTCACCGTCGACGTGCCGGGCACCCACACCGACCTCCTCACCGGCGACCCGGTCACCGACACGGTCGCCCTCGGCCGCTACGGAGTGGTGGTGTTGCGGCCATGACACCCACACCAACCACACCACCACCGACTCCCGCGCCCCCGACGCCACCGATGCCCTCCACCACCCACGGCCCCGTCCACAGCACGTGGGAGCGGGAGCCGGCCGCCCGCTGGGAGGACGGTTTCCTCAGCGGCAACGGCCACCACGGCGCCCTCGTGTTCGGTGATCCGAACGACGACCGCGTCATCGTCACCCACCACACCCTGGTCCGCCCGAACGGCGCCGAGCACGCCAAGCCCCCCGAGCTGGCCGCCCGGCTCCCCGCCCTCCAGGACCGGCTCCTCGCCGGGGACCTCACGGCCGCCGAGGGCTTCACGGACGGACGGCCACTGCAGTGGGTGCAGCCCTTCCACCCCGCCTTCCAGACCCGCCTGCGCCGCCCGCCCACGGACCGGACCGACTACCGCCGTACCGTCGACTTCGCCACCGGCGAGGTGACCGCGACCTGCGCCGACCGGACCAGCCGCGTCTTCGTCTCCCGCGCCGACGACGTGATCGTCCAGCACGTCACCGCCCCCGGCCTCACCCTCGACCTCTCCCTGGACCACCGGCTCCCGGGCGCACCCGAGAGCCTGGGCGTCGGACACGGCACCCTCCTCACGCCCGAAGGCGCCGTCCTCAGCCTCCGCGCCCGCTACCCCGGCAGCGACCGCGCGTACACCGGCGTCACCCTCGCCGCGGTCACCGGCGGCAGCGTCTCCCTCGCCGCACCCGGCGCCCGCGTCCTGGGCGCCGAATCCGTCCTCCTGCTCACGCGCGTCCGCCGGCACACCGGCGAGCTCGACGTCACCGAGGAGGCCGGCGCCCTGCGCGCCCTCCTCGCGGAGCGCTCGTACGAGGACCTCCTCGACCGGCACACGGCGCTCCACCGGACCGCCTACGAACGGGTCACCCTCGACCTCGCCGCCGACCCGGACGACCGCGCGCTGCCCGGCTCCGAGTTGCTCGAGAGGCCGTCGAGCGCGGCCCTCCTGGAGCGGCTCTTCGCGGCCGGCCGCTACCACCTCCTCAGCGCGAGCGGCCTCCTCCCGCCCCGGCTCACCGGCCTGTGGACCGGCGACTGGGACACGGCCTGGGCCGGCGCGTTCACCACCGACGCCAACGTCAACCTCCAGACCTCCTCGGCCGCGTCCGCCGCCCTGCCCGAAGTCACGGCCGGGCTCGCCTCCCTGGTCCAGAACCAGATCGGCGACTGGCGGGAGAACGCCCGAGCGATCTTCGGCGCCCGAGGCGTCGTCGCCCCGCCCCACACCGACGGCGAGTCCGGGCTGACGTACCACTTCAGCCGCGAGTACCCCCTCCACCTGTGGACCGCCGGCGCCGACTGGCTGCTCAAACCGCTCGTGGACCACGACGAGACCCGCGGTGAACACGACCCGCGCACCGTCGCCGCGCTCGCCGAAGTCGCCCTGTTCTACGAGGACTTCCTCACCCGCACCGACGAGGACGGCCGGCTCGTCGTCGTCCCCTCCTACTCACCCGAGAACCGGCCCGCCAATGCGAGCTGGGGCGCCCTCAACGCGGCCATGGACCTCTCCGCGGCCCGGCACGCGCTGCTCACCGCCGCCGCCCACCACCCGGAGAACCCGGAACAGGCGGACCGCTGGCGCGCCCTCGCCGACCGCCTCCCACCGCACCGGATCAACGCCGACGGCGCCCTCGCCGAATGGGCCTGGCCCGGCCTCGACGACACCTACGACCACCGCCACCTCAGCCACCTCTACGGCGTCTGGCCCCTCGACGAGATCAACCCCTACGACACCCCGCGCCTCGCCGCCGCCGCCCACCGCGCCCTGGAGCTGCGCGGCGCCGAGAACGACTCCGCCCACGGCCACCTCCACCACGCGCTGATCGCGGCCCGCCTGCGCGACGGCGACCGCGTCGCCGCCGCCCTCGCCCAGGTCCTGGAGGGCGACTTCTTCCACGCGTCCCTGATGAGCGCCCACTACCCCCACCGCGACGTCTACAACGCGGACGCCGCCCACACCCTGCCCGCCGTCCTCGTCGAGATGCTCGTCCAGTCGACCCCCGGCCGGCTCGTCCTGCTGCCCGCGCTCACCCCCGCCCTCCCGGCGGGCGAACTCCGGGGCGTCCGCACCCGGTTCGGCGCGGACCTCGACCTGACCTGGGGCCCCGCCGGCGCCCGCGCCGTGCTCAGACCGCACCGCACGCACCGCATCGAAGTCCGGACTTCCTCCGGCGCACACCCGCTCGACCTGGTCGCCGGAGAAGACCACGTCCTCACCCTGGGGGCGTGGTGACTCCCCGCACATTCCCCCCACCCATGGAAGGGACACCATGGCAACACGCACCCTCGGCAGGGTCACCAAGGCCCTGCTCGCCCCGGCCCTCGCGCTCGGCGCCACCATCGGCCTCGCCTCCGCCCCCGCCTCGGCGGCCGTCTGGAGCTCCTGCGACCAGTGGGGCAACACCAGCCTGAACGGCTACACCCTCTACAACAACATCTGGGGCTCCGGCGCCGGCAGCCAGTGCGTCTGGGCCAACTCAGGCACCAACTGGGGCGTCTGGGCCAACCACCCCAACACCGGCGGCATCAAGTCGTACCCCAACGCCAAGAAGGTGATCAACAAGACGATCACCTCCCTCGGCTCGCTCAACAGCAGCTACAACGTCACCGTCCCGTCCTCGGGCTCGTACAACTCGTCGTACGACATCTGGGACACGGACTACGACTACGAGACCATGCTGTGGGTCAACTACAACGGCGCCGTCGGCGCGCTCGGCTCCTTCCAGCAGAGCGTGACGCTCGGCGGGCACAGCTGGAACGTCTACAAGGGCCGGGCCTACCGGTCCGACGGCACCTACTGGGACGTCTTCTCGTTCCTGCGCACCTCGGACTCCACCTCCGGCACCGTCCAGATCCTCCCGATCCTGAAGTGGATCAAGGACACCAAGGGCTGGATGGGCAACGAGACCATCGGCGACGTCCAGTTCGGCTTCGAGATCACCTCGTCGTCCGGCGGCCTGGACTTCCAGACCAACAACCTGACCGTCACCAGCAGCTGAGCGACCCGCACGACAGTGCGGCCGGTCCCTCCCCTACGGGACCGGCCGCACCGTCGTTCCGACGCGGCTACTCCGCTACAGGCAGCCGCGCCCCGTCCCGCAGGAACAGCGGGATGCGGTCCAGCGGGGCGTCGACCGTCACGGCCGCACCGCCCTCGTACGTCTCCCCCGTCCACGCGTCCGTCCAGCTCGCGCCCGCCGGAAGATACGTCGTCCAGGTCGTCACGCCCGACTCCAGGACCGGGGCGACGAGCAGGTCCCGGCCGAAGAGGTAGGAGTCGTCGACCGACCAGGTCGCCGGGTCCTCCGGGAACTCCAGGAACAGCGGCCGCATCACCGGCAGCCCCTCCTCATGGGCCTCCCGCATCACGTCGAGCACGTACGGCTTCAGGCGCTCGCGCAGCCGCAGGTACCGCTCCAGGACCGCCCCGGCCTCCTCGCCGTACGACCACACCTCGTTCGGGCCGCCGGTCATCTCGGGGCCCAGCGGCATGCCCGGGTCGCGGAAGCCGTGCAGGCGCATCAGCGGGGAGAGGGCACCGAACTGGAACCAGCGGACCATGACCTCGCGGTACGCCGGGTCGTCCGGGTCGCCGCCGTGGAAGCCGCCGATGTCCGTGTTCCACCACGGGATGCCGGACAGGGCCGTGTTGAGGCCGGCCGCGATCTGGCGGCGCAGGGTCGCGAAGTCGGTGCCGATGTCACCGGACCACAGCGCGGCGCCGTAGCGCTGACTGCCCGCCCACGCCGAGCGGTTGAGGGTGATGATCTCGTCCTCGCCGCCGGCGCGCAGGCCCTCGTAGAAGGTGCGGGCGTTCTCGGCCGGGTAGATGTTGCCGACCTCCAGGCCGGGCCCCGCCCAGTAGCGCAGGTTCTCCTGGAAGCCCGGCTTCAGCTCCGGCTCGCACGCGTCCAGCCAGAAGGCCGTGATGCCGTAGGGGGTCAGGTAGTTGTCACGGACGCGCGACCACACGAAGTCACGGGCGTCGGGGTTCGTCGCGTCGTAGAAGGCCACCTGGACCGTCGACGCCACCTCCTTGTCCGGCCAGTCGGCGTGCGCCAGCGGACCGTACTGGGTGCCGATGAAGTAGCCGCGCTGCTCCATCACCGGGTGGTTCTCGCTCAGCGGGGACACCGACGGCCAGACGCTGACCACCAACTTGACGCCCAGCTCGTCCAGTTCACGGACCATCCCCGCCGGGTCGGGCCACTCCTTCGGGTCGAACTTCCACTCGCCCAGGTGCGTCCAGTGGAAGAAGTCGCAGACGATCGCGTCGAGGGGCAGGCCGCGCCGCTTGTACTCCCGTGCCACGGCGAGGAGTTCGTCCTGGGTGCGGTAGCGCAGCTTGCACTGCCAGAAGCCCGCCGCCCACTCCGGAAGCATCGGGGTGCGGCCCGTCACGGCGCTGTAGCGGCGCTGGGCCTCGGCCGGGGCGCCCGCGGTGATCCAGTAGTCGATCTGGCGGGCCGAGTCCGCGACCCAGCGTGTGCCGTTGCCGGCCAGTTCCACGCGTCCGATCGCCGGGTTGTTCCACAGCAGGGTGTAGCCGCGGCTGGAGGTGAGCACCGGGATGCCGACCTCGGCGTTGCGCTGGACCAGGTCCAGCACCAGCCCCTTCTGGTCCAGCCGCCCGTGCTGGTGCTGGCCCAGGCCGTACAGCTTCTCGTCGTCGTAGGCGGCGAAGCGCTGCTCCAGCCGGTGGTGTCCGTTGCCGACGGCCGTGTACAGGCGCGGGCCGGGCCACCAGAAGTGGGCGCGCTCCTCCGCCAGGATCTCGGCGCCGTCCTCCGTCCGCAGGAAGCGGATCAGGCCCTCCGCGTCGACCTCGACGGTCAGCGTGCCGACGGTCAGCCGCCCCCGCCCGTCCTCGATCTTGACGGTGGACGAGGTCGGCGGGGCCTCCTCGAGCAGCGCGCCGGGCAGACCGTCGAGGACGGGACCGCCGAGCCGCGCACGGACCCGGACCGCGTCCGGCCCCCACGGCTCGACACGGACGGTCTCCTGGCGGCCGCTCCACTCCAGCGCACCGTCCCGCTCACGGAAGGTACCGACGGTGGGCGAGGACTGCGCCAGGCTGACCTGAGGCTGGTTTTCGGCAGGCTGATTCACGGGGGGTGCTCCTGTGCTCCTGGAGGAGTGGACATGGAGGAGTGAGACATGGGGCGGGCGGTCAGGGGGTGCCCGGGCAGGGACACCGGTGAGGTGGGGCGGCGGGGTGTCAGGAGGTGCCGGCCGGCGCCGGTCCCGAGCTGGCGCGGACCGTCAGCTCGGGGGCGATCAGCACGACTTCGTCGCTGCCCCGCCCGTCGAGCTTGGCCGTCAGTCGCTCCACGGCGTGCCGCCCCATCTCCTGCGCGGGGATGGCGACGGACGTCAGCCGCACCGAGGCCTGGACGGCGACCTGGTCGGGGCAGATCGCGACCACCGACACGTCCTCGGGCACGGCCCGGCCCTGCTGGCGCAGCAGCGCGAGCAGCGGCTCGACCGCCGACTCGTTCTGTACGACGAAGCCGGTGGTGCCCGGCCGTTCGTCCAGGATCCGGGCCAGGGTCACGGCCATCGCGTCGTACCCGCCCTCGCACGGGCGGTGCAGCACCCGCAGGCCCAGCTCCTTCGCCCGGGACCGGAGTCCGTCGAGGGTGCGCTCGGCGAACCCGGTGTGCCGTTCGTAGACCGCGGGGGCCTCGCCGATGACAGCGATGTCGCGGTGGCCGAGCGTCGCCAGGTGCTCCACGCACAGCGCGCCGGTCGCGTTCCAGTCGAGGTCGACGCAGGTCAGGCCCGTGGTGTCGGCGGGCAGTCCGATGAGCACGGAGGGCTGGTCGGTGCCGCGCAGCAACGGCAGCCGCTCGTCGTCGAGCTGGACGTCCATCAGGATCATCGCGTCGGCGAGCCCGCTGCCGGTGACGCGACGGACGGCGTCGGGACCCTCCTCGCCGGTGAGCAGCAGGACGTCGTAACCGTGCGTCCGGGCCGTGGTGGCGACCGCGATGGCGATCTCCATCATCACCGGCACGTACATGTCGGTGCGCAGCGGGATCATCAGCGCGATGATGTTGGACCTGCTGCTGGCCAGGGCGCGCGCGCCCGCGTTCGGGTGGTAGCCGAGTTCGCGGATGCTCTGCTCGACCCGCTGCCGGGTGGTCGCGGAGATGGACCGCTTGCCGCTGAGGACATAGCTCACCGTGCTCGCCGAGACTCCGGCGTGCTGGGCGACCTCGGCGAGGGTGACCATCCAGCTCTCCAAGCTTTGTGAAGCGCTTCGACAGTGCGCATTGCGAACAGGGGCGGGTGAGGGTGGTTCGACAGTAGCTCTAGCGGGGGTGGGTGTCCATAGGTTGTCGAAGCGCTTCGACAGCAAGTTTCCGGGGGATGGCACCGGGGTGGGCCCTGCCTATCACTTGTGGGCGCTGACGGGGGAGACATCCGTGGCGGACGGCAACCTTCCGCACCCTCGGCGGCCACTGGGGAACGTCAGAGCGATCCGCCCCCGGAAGGACCCCCATGCAGCACCGCCGCCCCCGCCTCTCGAAGAAGGCGAAGGCCCTCACCGCCGCCGCGGTCGCCCTCTCGGCCGCCGCCGGTGTCACCGTCGCCCAGGCGGACGAGTCGAGCAAGAAGTGCACCGCGTTCGACACCATCACGCTCGGCAAGTACTACGTGAACAACAACCTGTGGAACCAGGAGAAGGCCGTCGGCAGCCAGTGCGTCTGGGACAACTCCCAGTCCGGTTCCACCATCTCCTGGGGGACGAACTACAGCTGGGCCAACAGCGCCACCGGCAAGGACTACGACGTGAAGACCTACGCCAGTACGGTCCTCGGCTGGCACTGGGGCTGGAAGGTGGACAAGGCGAAGACCGGGCTGCCGATCAGGGTCGGCGACCGCAAGAAGGTGACAGCGAGCTGGGAGTTCTCCGTCTCCGCCAACCCCGGCGTCATGAACGTCGCCCACGACCTCTGGCTGCACACCAAGAACACCGCGGACTGGCAGGACCAGCCCACCGACGAGATCATGATCTGGCTCAACCGCCAGGGCGGCGCGGGCCCGCTGGGCACCAAGTACGGCAGCGTGAGCCTGGGCGGCGCGATGTGGGACATCTACCAGGGCGACATCGGCTGGAAGGTGTACTCCTTCGTCCGCCGCACCAACACGACCAAGGCCACCCTGAACCTCGACGACTTCACCCAGGCACTCGTTCGGCGCAAGCTGCTCAGCAACGACAAGTACGTCTCCGGCATCGAGTCCGGCACCGAGGTCTTCAAGGGCACGGGCCGTCTGGACACCAAGTCCTACTCGGTCACCGTCGGCTGAGCGGCCGCGCGAGGGGTGGTGGGTTCGTCCCGGATCGGGTACCAACGATCGAGTAGGACCCGTCGGTAACCACTCAGGTCCAAGATCCCGATTCGCGGCGAGGTGAGCCTCATGTCCGCACCACCCTCATCCTCCTCCTCACCCCGGCCCACCGTCACCGAACGTGAGGCCCGCCAGGTCGCGGAGGCCGCCCGGGAGCAGCACTGGCGCAAGCCCAGCTTCGCCAAGGAACTGTTCCTGGGCCGCTTCCGGCTCGACCTCATCCACCCCCACCCCCTGCCGGCCGACGAGGACGCACAGCGCGGCGAGGAGTTCCTCGCCAAGCTGCGCGACTTCTGCGAGACCCGCGTCGACTCGGCCCGCATCGAGCGCGAGGCGCGCATCCCCGACGAGACCATCGACGGCCTCAAGGAACTCGGCGCCCTCGGCATGAAGATCGATGCCAAGTACGGCGGCCTCGGCCTCACGCAGGTCTACTACAACAAGGCCCTCGCCCTGGTCGGCTCGGTGAGCCCGGCGATCGGCGCGCTGCTCTCCGCCCACCAGTCGATCGGCGTCCCCCAGCCGCTGAAGATGTTCGGCACCCAGGAGCAGAAGGACACCTTCCTGCCCCGCTGTGCCCGCACCGACATCTCGGCGTTCCTGCTGACCGAACCGGACGTCGGCTCCGATCCCGCGCGCCTGGCCACGACCGCCGTCCCGGACGGCGACGACTACGTCCTCGACGGGGTCAAGCTGTGGACGACCAACGGCGTCGTCGCCGACCTCCTCGTCGTCATGGCCCGCGTCCCGAAGTCGGAGGGCCACAAGGGCGGCATCACCGCCTTCGTCGTCGAGGCCTCCTCCGAGGGCGTCACCGTCGAGAACCGCAACGCCTTCATGGGCCTGCGCGGCCTGGAGAACGGCGTCACCCGCTTCCACCAGGTGCGGGTCCCCGCCGCGCACCGCATCGGCCCCGAGGGCGCCGGCCTCAAGATCGCCCTGACGACCCTCAACACCGGCCGGCTCTCCCTGCCCGCGATGTGCGTGGGCGCCGGCAAGTGGTGCCTGAAGATCGCCCGCGAGTGGTCGGCCGCCCGCGAGCAGTGGGGCAAGCCCGTCGCCCTGCACGAGGCCGTCGGCTCGAAGATCAGCTTCATCGCGGCGACCACCTTCGCCCTGGAGGCCGTCCTCGACCTCTCCTCCCAGATGGCCGACGAGGAAAGCAACGACATCCGCATCGAGGCCGCCCTCGCCAAGCTCTACGGCTCGGAGATGGCCTGGCTGATGGCCGACGAACTGGTCCAGATCCGCGGTGGCCGCGGCTTCGAGACGGCCGAGTCCCTCGCGGCCCGCGGCGAGCGCGCGGTCCCCGCCGAACAGCTCCTGCGCGACCTGCGCATCAACCGCATCTTCGAGGGCTCCACGGAGATCATGCACCTGCTGATCGCCCGCGAGGCCGTCGACGCCCACCTCGCGGTCGCCGGCGACCTCATCGACCCGGAGAAGTCCCTCCAGGACAAGGCGAGGGCAGGTGCGGGCGCGGGCGTCTTCTACGCCAAGTGGCTCCCGAAGCTGATCGCGGGACCGGGCCAACTACCCACGTCGTACGCCGAGTTCAAGCACACCGACGGCGTGGACCTCTCCCCGCACCTGCGCTACGTCGAGCGGCACGCCCGCAAGCTCGCCCGGTCCACCTTCTACGCCATGTCCCGCTGGCAGGGCCGGATGGAGACCAAGCAGGGCTTCCTCGGCCGCATCGTCGACATCGGCGCCGAACTGTTCGCGATGAGCGCGGCCTGCGTACGCGCCGAGCTGCTGCGCTCCCGCGGTGAGCACGGCCGCGAGGCCTACCAGCTCGCCGACGCCTTCTGCCGCCAGGCCCGCGTCCGCGTCGACGCCCTCTTCACCCGCCTGTGGTCCAACACCGACGACCTCGACCGCAAGGTCGTCAAGGGCGTCCTCACAGGCACCTACACCTGGCTGGAGGAGGGGATCCTCGACCCGTCGGGCGAGGGTCCGTGGATCGCCGACGCCACACCGGGACCGTCCCAGCGGGAGAACGTCCACCGCCCGATCAGGTGAGCCGGCGCACAGCCACCGCGGGGTGTCCCCCCGAGACCCCACTCATGAGGGGGACCGTGGGGGACACCCTGTCCACCCGGACATCCGTTGCGGCCACAATGGGGGGATGAGCGACAGTCCAGCCCTCCTCGCCGACCCGCACCTCGTCTACGACCCCGTCGTGGGCGACGGCCCGAAGGACGTGGTGATCCTCGGCTCCACCGGGTCGATCGGCACCCAGGCCATCGACCTCGTGCTGCGCAACCCGGACCGCTTCCGGGTGACCGGCCTGTCCGCCAACGGCGGCCGGGTCGCCCTCCTCGCCGAGCAGGCCCGCCGGCTGCGGGTGCGGACCGTCGCGGTCGCCCGCGAGGACGTCGTACCGGCCCTGCGCGAGGCGCTCACCGCCGAGTACGGCACCGGGGAGCCGCTCCCCGAGATCCTCGCCGGACCGGAGGCGGCGACACAGCTCGCCGCCTCCGAGTGCCACACCGTCCTGAACGGCATCACGGGCTCCATCGGCCTCGCACCCACCCTCTCCGCCCTGGAGGCGGGCCGCACCCTCGCACTCGCCAACAAGGAGTCGCTCATCGTCGGCGGCCCGCTGGTCAAGGCGCTCGCCAAGCCCGGCCAGATCATCCCTGTGGACTCCGAGCACGCGGCCCTCTTCCAGGCCCTCGCGGCCGGCACCCGCGCCGACGTCCGCAAACTGGTCGTCACCGCCTCCGGCGGCCCCTTCCGCGGCCGTACCAAGGACGAACTGGCGCACGTCACCGTCGAGGACGCCCTCGCGCACCCCACCTGGGCCATGGGCCCCGTGATCACGATCAACTCCGCGACCCTCGTCAACAAGGGCCTGGAGGTCATCGAGGCACACCTTCTCTACGACATTCCCTTCGACCGCATTGAGGTGGTCGTGCATCCCCAGTCGTATGTCCACTCGATGGTTGAGTTCACGGACGGATCGACACTGGCGCAGGCGACGCCCCCCGACATGCGCGGGCCCATCGCCGTCGGCCTCGGCTGGCCCGCGCGGGTGCCCGACGCGGCGCCCGCCTTCGACTGGAGCAAGGCGTCGACGTGGGAGTTCTTCCCGCTCGACAACGAGGCCTTCCCCTCGGTGAACCTCGCCCGGCACGTGGGCGAGCTCGCGGGGACGGCCCCGGCGGTGTTCAACGCCGCCAACGAGGAGTGCGTGGAGGCCTTCCGCCGGGGCGCGCTGCCGTTCAACGGGATCATGGAGACCGTGACCAGGGTCGTCGACGAGCACGGCACCCCGCGCACGGGAACCTCACTCACCGTGTCCGACGTCCTCGAAGCGGAGACCTGGGCGCGGGCCCGGGCCCGGGAACTGACGGCCCAGACGGCGGAGGTCCGTGCATGACGACCCTGATGTTCATCCTCGGCATAGTGGTCTTCGCGTTCGGCCTCCTCGTGTCGATCGCCTGGCACGAGCTGGGGCACCTGTCCACGGCCAAGCTCTTCGGCATCCGCGTCCCGCAGTACATGGTCGGCTTCGGCCCGACCCTGTGGTCGCGCCACAAGGGCGAGACCGAGTACGGCATCAAGGCGATCCCCTTCGGCGGCTACATCCGCATGATCGGCATGTTCCCGCCCGGCGACGACGGCCGGATAACAGCCCGTTCCACCTCGCCCTGGCGCGGCATGATCGAGGACGCCCGCACAGCCGCGTACGAGGAGCTCAAGCCCGGCGACGAGACGCGCATGTTCTACACGCGCAAGCCGTGGAAGCGGGTCATCGTGATGTTCGCGGGCCCCTTCATGAACCTCGTCCTCGCGGTCGCCCTGTTCCTCACCGTGCTGATGGGCTTCGGCATCCAGCAGCAGACCACCTCCGTCGCCTCGGTCTCCCCGTGCGTCATCGCGCAGAGCGAGAACCGCGACACCTGCAAGTCCTCCGACCCGGCCTCCCCGGCCGCGGCCGCCGGCATGGAGAAGGGCGACAGGATCGTCTCCTTCGACGGCAAGCGCACCGACGACTGGGACACGCTCTCCGACCTGATCCGCGTCAGCGCCGGCCAGGAGGTGCCGATCGTCGTCGACCGCGACGGCAAGGAGCTCACCCTCCACGCGAAGATCGCCACCAACCAGGTCGCGAAGAAGGACTCCAGCGGCGCCTACGTCGAGGGCGAGTACGTCAAGGCCGGCTTCCTCGGCTTCAGCGCGGCCACCGGCGTCGTCAAGCAGGACTTCGGCGACTCCGTGACCTGGATGACCGAACGGGTCGGCGACGCCGTCGACTCCCTCGCCGCCCTGCCGTCCAAGGTTCCCGCCCTGTGGGACGCGGCCTTCGGCGACGGCCCGCGCGAGCCCGACTCCCCGATGGGCGTCGTCGGCGCGGCCCGGGTCGGCGGCGAGATCGCCACCCTCGACATCCCGGCCTCGCAGCAGCTGGCCATGTTCGTGATGCTGCTCGCCGGCTTCAACCTCTCCCTGTTCCTCTTCAACATGCTCCCGCTGCTGCCGCTGGACGGCGGTCATATCGCGGGCGCGCTCTGGGAGTCGCTGCGCCGCAACACCGCGAAGGTGCTGCGCCGTCCGGACCCGGGCCCGTTCGACGTGGCGAAGCTGATGCCGGTGGCGTACGTGGTGGCCGGGATCTTCATCTGCTTCACGATCCTCGTCCTCATCGCGGACGTGGTTAACCCCGTCAGAATCTCCTAGCCACACGGCGTTCAGGGGCGGCCGGACACCGACGGTGTCCGGCCGCCTTCCTATGGGTGCGTTGACGGGCGGGATGTGCTCGGGCCAGTGCCCGTGCCGTAATCTCGGAGGCCGGAGCCCGCTGCTCACGGGACCGGACCTTGATCCACGACTTGGGGTTGCACAGCAGATGACTGCGATTTCTCTCGGCATGCCGTCCGTTCCGACCAAGCTCGCCGAGCGCCGGAAGAGCCGGCAGATCCAGGTCGGCTCCGTGGCGGTCGGCGGTGACGCCCCCGTGTCCGTGCAGTCGATGACCACGACCCGCACGTCCGACATCGGCGCCACCCTCCAGCAGATCGCCGAGCTCACCGCCTCCGGCTGCCAGATCGTCCGCGTCGCCTGCCCCACCCAGGACGACGCCGACGCCCTGCCGGTGATCGCGAAGAAGTCCCAGATCCCGGTCATCGCCGACATCCACTTCCAGCCCAAGTACGTCTTCGCGGCCATCGAGGCCGGCTGCGCCGCGGTCCGTGTGAACCCCGGCAACATCAAGAAGTTCGACGACCAGGTCAAGGAGATCGCCAAGGCGGCGAAGGACCACGGCACCCCGATCCGCATCGGCGTGAACGCGGGCTCCCTGGACAAGCGCCTGCTCCAGAAGTACGGCAAGGCGACCCCCGAGGCGCTCGTCGAGTCCGCCCTCTGGGAGGCCTCCCTCTTCGAGGAGCACGACTTCCGGGACATCAAGATCTCCGTGAAGCACAACGACCCGGTCGTGATGATCGAGGCCTACCGCCAGCTCGCCGCCGCCTGCGACTACCCCCTCCACCTCGGCGTGACGGAGGCGGGCCCGGCCTTCCAGGGCACGATCAAGTCGGCGGTCGCCTTCGGCGCCCTGCTGAGCCAGGGCATCGGCGACACGATCCGCGTCTCCCTCTCGGCCCCGCCGGTCGAGGAGGTCAAGGTCGGCAACCAGATCCTGGAGTCGCTCAACCTCAAGCAGCGCGGTCTGGAGATCGTCTCCTGTCCGTCCTGTGGCCGCGCCCAGGTCGACGTCTACAAGCTGGCCGAGGAGGTCACCGCGGGCCTGACCGGCATGGAGGTCCCGCTGCGCGTCGCCGTCATGGGCTGCGTGGTCAACGGCCCCGGCGAGGCCCGCGAGGCCGACCTCGGCGTCGCCTCCGGCAACGGCAAGGGCCAGATCTTCGTCAAGGGCGAGGTCATCAAGACCGTCCCCGAGTCCAAGATCGTGGAGACCCTCATCGAGGAGGCCATGAAGCTGGCCGAACAGATGGAGGCGGCAGGCGTCACCTCGGGCGAGCCGTCGGTGTCGGTGGCGGGCTGAGAGGCCTTTCGAGCGCGGGGCGGGCCTTTCGGCGCTTGGCCGGGGCGACTCGGCGTGTCTCGGGCTCGGGAATGAGGGTGTCCGTCGGGGCGGACTGCTCGGTGCCGGTCCGGGCGATCTCGGCTGGTTCGGGGCTTGGGGTGGGCGGTGGCCGTCCCGAGCCTCCACCCGCCCCGAGGGGGGCGGACTGCTGGGTGCTGGTCCGGGCAATCTCAACGGGTTCGGGGCTTGGGTCGGTTCGGGGCTTGGGGTGAGCGGTCGCCGTCCCGAGCCCTCACCCACCCCGAGGGGGCGACTGCTCGGTGCCGGTCCAGGCAAACTCAGCCCGTCCGGCGTTTGAAGACGAGGCCCGTTCAGGGCCGAAGCGGGGGTCTGGGGGCGGCAGCCCCCAGGGACGGCACGGCAAGCCGACAGCCACTTGACAAACGAGCGGCAACCCCACAGGGCGGCACTGCCCAGCTTCCGCAGGTACAGTGCGGAGATCAGGCAGACCCGAGTGTGAGGCCCCGCACGTGTTGACGCAGACCACTTCCCGGGTCCTCGAACCGAGCGACCTGGACGCCGCGCTCGCCGTCCTCGACCGCGAGCCGGTCGCGAACGCCTTCGTGGCCTCCCGGGTGCAGGTCGCGGGCCTGGACCCGTGGCGGCTCGGCGGGGAGATGTGGGGCTGGTACGAGGACGGCATGCTGACGTCCCTGTGCTACGCCGGCGCCAACCTGGTCCCGATCTGCGCCACCCCCCGCGCCGTCCGCGCCTTCGCCGACCGCGCCCGCCGGGCCGGCCGCCGCTGCTCCTCCATCGTCGGCCCCGCCGACTCCACCGCCCAGCTCTGGCGCCTGCTCGAACCCCACTGGGGCCCCGCCCGCGAGGTCCGCGCCCACCAACCCCTCATGGTCACCGACCGCATGCCTGCCGACATCGCCCCGGATCCCTACGTCCGCCGCATCCGCAAGGACGAGATGGAAACGATCATGCCGGCGTGCGTGGCGATGTTCACCGAGGAGGTCGGTGTCTCCCCGATGGTGGGCGACGGCGGCCTGCTCTACCAGGCCCGCGTCGCCGAACTCGTCGGCTCCGGCCGCTCCTTCGCCCGTCTCGACGACAACGGCAGGGTCGTCTTCAAGGCGGAGATCGGCGCGGCGACCCCCCAGGCCTGCCAGATCCAGGGCGTGTGGGTGGCCCCGGAGCACCGGGGGAAGGGCTTGGCGATCCCCGGCATGGCAGCGGTCCTGCGCTACGCCCTGGCGGACGTGGCCCCGGTCGTGAGTCTCTACGTCAACGACTTCAACACGGCGGCGAGAAGGACGTACCGGAGGGTGGGCTTCCAGGAGGTGGGCGCCTTCATGAGCGTGCTGTTCTGAGCAGACGTTCGTCCTTCGACGGGCGCACACAACCCGCACCCCGCACACAACGGAAACCCCCCTGTAGGCTCCCGGCATGGACCTCGTCATCGGCCCCCTGGACCTCTCAGCCCACGTGGACGAGGCCCTGGCAGTCCAAGCCATCGCCTTCGGACTGGGCCCGGACGAGGTGGCCGTCCGCAGACAGATCGTCCTTCGCCACATGACGTACCCGGGGGCGAGAGCCTTCGGCGCGACAACCCGCGAAGGCCGCCTGATCGGCTTCGTCTACGGCATGCCCAACGACCGCACCCACTGGTGGTCCACCGTCGTGGAGCCCTACCTCCGGGCCCTGGGAAACGAAGCCTGGCTCGACGACTCCTTCGTCATCACGGAACTCCACGTCCACCCCGTCTACCAGAACCGCGGCGCGGGCCGGGCTCTGATCACCACCATCACGGACACCGCCGCAGAACCCCGCTCGATCCTCTCCGCGATCGACACGGAGAGCCCCGCGAGAGCCCTCTACCGCTCCCTCGGCTACCAGGACCTGGCCCGCCGCGTCCTCTTCCCCAGCGCCCCCCGCCCGTACGCGGTGATGGGCGCCCACCTCCCCCTGCTCCGCAAGCAAGGCCGCCCCGCGAGCCAGGCCGCTCCTTGAGTACGCCGCTCCCTGAGTACGCCGCTCCCTGAGCCAGGCCGCTCTTCGAGCAACGGATTCCCGGCAGACGGATTTCCGGCCGCACCGGGCTCCCGGCTAACCTCCTAGCCATCACCCTTACCCGGCAGGAGTACGAGAACCATGGCGAACGCACCGGTCCAGCGCATGTCCCAGTTGATGGCGAAGACGCTGCGCGACGACCCCGCCGACGCCGAGGTCCTCAGCCACAAGCTCCTCGTCCGGGCCGGCTACGTCCGCCGTACCGCCGCCGGCATCTGGACGTGGCTGCCGCTGGGCAAGAAGGTCCTCGCCAACGTGGAGCGCATCGTCCGTGAGGAGATGGACGCGATCGGCGCCCAGGAGGTGCTGCTCCCCGCCCTGCTGCCGAAGGAGCCGTACGAGGCGACCGGCCGCTGGGAGGAGTACGGCCCGGAGCTGTTCCGCCTGAACGACCGCAAGGGCGGCGACTACCTGCTCGGTCCCACCCACGAGGAGATCTTCACGCTGATCGTGAAGGACCAGGCGTCCTCCTACAAGGACCTGCCGGTCATCCTCTACCAGATCCAGACGAAGTTCCGTGACGAGGCCCGCCCCCGCGCCGGCATCCTGCGCGGCCGCGAGTTCCTGATGAAGGACTCCTACTCCTTCGACCTGGAGGACGAGGGCCTCGCGCAGTCGTACGCCCTGCACCGCCAGGCCTACCAGAAGGTCTTCGAGCGTCTCGGCCTCGACTACCGCATCTGTGCCGCGACTGCGGGCGCGATGGGCGGCTCGAAGTCGGAGGAGTTCCTCGCCCCGGCCGGCGCCGGCGAGGACACCTTCGCGGACTGCCCGAACTGCGACTTCGCGGCCAACACCGAGGCGATCACCTACGAGTTGAAGCCGGTGGACGCCGCCGACGTGCCCGCGGCCGAGGAGATCCCGACCCCGGACACCCCGACCATCGAGACCCTCGCCGCCTCCCTCGGCGTCCCGGCCTCCGCCACCCTCAAGAACCTCCTCGTGAAGGTCGACGACGAGATCGTCGCCGTCGGCGTGCCCGGTGACCGCGAGGTCGACCTGGGCAAGGTCGAGGCCCACTTCGCCCCGGCCACCGTCGAGTTGGTCACCGCCGAGGACTTCGTGGGCCGCCCGGACCTGGTCCGCGGCTACGTCGGCCCGCAGGGCCTGGGCGAGAAGGTCAAGTACATCGCCGACCCGCGCGTGGCCCCCGGCACGGCCTGGATCACCGGCGCCAACAAGGAGCACACGCACGCCAAGAACGTCGTCGCGGGCCGTGACTTCGAGGTCGAAGAGTACGTCGATGTCGTGGTCGTCCAGGAAGGCGACCCCTGCCCGAACTGCGGCACCGGCCTCAAGCTGGACCGAGCCATCGAGATCGGCCACATCTTCCAGCTGGGCCGCAAGTACGCGGACGCGCTGAAGCTCGACGTCCTCGGCCAGAACGGCAAGCCGGTCCGCGTCACCATGGGCTCCTACGGCATCGGCGTCTCCCGCGCGGTCGCGGCGCTCGCCGAGCAGACCGCCGACGACAAGGGCCTGTGCTGGCCCGCCGAGGTCGCCCCGGCCGACGTGCACGTCGTCGCCGCGGGCAAGGCCCTCCAGACCGAGCTGGCCCTCGAGGTCTCCGAGAAGCTGCGGGCGGCCGGCCTGCGCGTCCTGGTCGACGACCGGGCGGGCGTCTCGCCGGGCGTGAAGTTCACCGACTCCGAGCTGATCGGCGTACCGAAGATCCTGGTCGCGGGCCGCCGCTCCGCCGAGGGTGTCCTGGAGCTCAAGGACCGCAGGACGGGGGAGCGCGAGGAGCTGACGGTGGACGAGGCGATCGCCCGCCTGACGGCGTAAGCGCTCGTTGAAGGCTAAAGCAATTTAAGGGTTCTCTCAGAGACTTCTGCCGAGGCGTATGGGCGCCTCACAGACTTCTCTCAGACCGTTCCCCGACCGTAGGACGTGACAGAGCGTCACTACGGAGGGGAACGGTCATGGCGACCAGGGAAGAGGAACGGGGAGCCGCGGCAGCGGTCCGCAGAGGAGCCCGGCGGACGGCGGCCTTCGCCGCGGCCGTCACGCTGGCCGCGGCCGCCGGGGTGTTCGCCCTGATCGGCACGATGCAGGCGGACGCCACCACGACGGCGAGCAGCGGGACGAGTTCGAGCAGCGCCAACAGCTCCGGTGACTCGAGCAGCACGGACTCCGGCAGTACGGACTCCGGCAGCACGGACTCCAGCACCACCGACAGCGGCACGGACTCCTCGTCGAGCAGTTCGTCCTCGGACGACTCAAGCAGCGCAAGCAGCTCGGACAGCTCGTCCTCGGACAGCTCGAGCGGTCTCACCTCCTCCTCCGGCGGCTCCGCCGACTCCACCTCGGGGGCGTCGTGATGAGGACGACCACCGCCGCCGAGTGGCGCGCCCTCGGCACCACCGTCCGCGTGGTCGTCACCGACCCGGCCCTGCTGGAGTCCTGCAACCTGCTCCTCGCCCGGCACCTCGCCGAGGTCGACGCGGCCTGCAGCCGCTTCCGCGGCGACTCCGAACTGGCCGCGCTCGACGGCACGGGCGGCCGCCCCGTCCAGGTCAGCCCCCTGCTGGCCGAGGCCCTCGACGTCGCGCTGCGCGCGGCCGAGACGACGGACGGAGCCGTGGACCCAACGGTCGGCTCCGCGATGCACGCGATCGGCTACGACCGCGACTTCACCCTCGTCCGTGAGGACGACCGCCCGGTGCGGCTGACGGTCCGCCGCGCCCCCGGCTGGCGTCGGGTGACCCTCGACCGGAGGACCGGCACGGTCACCGTCCCCGAGGGCGTCCGCCTCGACCTGGGCGCCACCGCCAAGGCCTGGGCCGCCGACCGCGCCGCCCGCATGCTGGCACGGACCGCGGGCTGCGGCGTGCTCGTCAGCCTCGGCGGTGACACCGCAGTCGCCGGGGAGCCCCCGGCGGGCGGCTGGCAGATCCGCGTCCAGGACGTCACCGGCCCCGTCGACGAGATCCCGGGGCAGGGCCCGTACGCCACGGTCGGCCTGCACGGCGGCGGACTGGCCACCTCCGGTACGACCGCCCGCCGCTGGCGGCGCGGCGGGCAGGAGCTGCACCACATCGTCGACCCGCGCACGGGCCTGCCCGTCCGCTCCCCGTGGCGCACGGTCTCCGTCGCCGCGGCCACCTGCGCCGACGCCAACGCGGCGAGCACGGCCGCGCTGGTCGAGGGGACGGGTGCGGAACGCCGGCTGACCCGCCGGGGTCTGCCGGCCCGGCTGGTGGCGCAGGACGGGACGGTCGTCACCACCCCGGGCTGGCCCACCGCCGTCCGGGAGGCCGCCGCATGACCTCCGAGACCCTCTGGTACGCCAACCGCGCCACCGGCGCCGTCTGCCTCGTCCTCTTCACCGTCGTCGTCCTGCTGGGCATCGCGGTGCGACTCAGAGGCCGGCTCCCCGGCCTGCCCCGGTTCGGCACGATGAGCCTGCACCGCACGCTCTCCCTCTCCGCGACCGCCTTCCTGGCCCTGCACATCACCACGGCGATCGTCGACAGCTACGTGAACATCACCGTCGTCGACGTCCTCGTGCCCTTCGTCTCCGACTACCAGCCCCTCTGGCTCGGCCTCGGCACGGTCTCCCTCGATCTGATGTTCGCCGTCCTGGTCACCAGCCTCCTGCGCGAACGCCTCGGCCACCGTACTTGGCGGGCCGTCCACTGGCTGGCCTACGCCTCCTGGCCGGTCGCCCTCGTCCACGGCATCGGCATCGGCACGGACACCGGCACCGACTGGATGACCTGGCTGACCGTCGCCTGCGTGGCCACGGTGCTCGCCGCCTTCGGCGCCCGGCTGGCCCACGCCGTCCGCGCCGCCCGCCGCACCCCCGCAGCCCTTCTCCGCACCGCAGAAGGCGCCCGCCTCCGCACCGCCGAAGGAGCCCGCCCGTGACCGCGACCCTCCCCGACCTCCACATGTCCCCCCGCCTCCTCGCCCCCGCCGGCACCCCCGCCGACCTCCCCACCCACGAACAGCGCCACGGACCCCTGTCCCACGGCGACCCCGAGGCGGTCCTCCGCGCGGTCGCCGAGTCCGGCCTCACCGGGCGCGGCGGCGCCGCCTTCCCGACGTACCGCAAGCTGGTCGCCGTGGCCGAGGCCGGACGGCGCACCGGCCGCGCCCCGGTGGTCGTGGCCAACGGCGCGGAGGGCGAACCGGCGAGCCGCAAGGACCGCACCCTGCTGCACCGATCGCCGCACCTCGTCCTGGACGGCGTGCAGGTCGCCGCCCACGCGGTCGGCGCGCGGGAGGCGTACGTGGCCGTCGAGGACGGCGCGACCTGGCTGGAATCGGCCCTCGCGCAGCGGACCGACCCGCTGCCGGTCAAGGTGGTCCGGCTCTCCAAGTCCTTCCTGTCCGGCCAGGCTTCCGCGCTCGCACGGTTCGTCTCGGGCGGCGCCGCCCTGCCCACGCACCAGCGCCCGCCGGTCCGCGAACGCGGGGTGCACCGGGCCCCGACCCTCGTGCAGAACGTGGAGACCCTGGCCCACCTCGCGCTCATCGCCCGCCACGGCGCCGACTGGTACCGCACGGCCGGCACCCCGGCCCAGCCCGGCAGCGCCCTGTGCACGCTCCACGTCCCCGGACACGAACCGCGGGTCGTCGAGGCCCCGTACGGACTGCCGCTGGCCCGGCTGCTGCCCCTGCAGGGCACGGCGGCGGTCCTCGTCGGCGGCTACCACGGCACCTGGATCCCGGCCCGGGAGGCAGCTCAACTCACCGTGGATTCAAGTTATTTGGGCGCCGGAGTCCTCGCCGCGCTGCCTGTCGGCCGGTGCGGACTCGCCGAGACCGCCCGCGTCCTGCGCTATCTGGCCCTCCAGTCGGCCGGCCAGTGCGGTCCCTGCCTCAACGGCCTCCCGCGCATCGCCACCGCGTTCCGGACGTTGGCCACCCCCGGTCCCCAGGGCGCGGTCCGCCACGACCTCGCCCGCTGGTCCGGCCTCGTCGAGGGCCGCGGCGCCTGCCACCACCCCGACGGCACCGTCCGCCTGGTCCGCAGCGCCCTGACCACCTTCGCCGCCGAGGCCGACGCCCACGCCCACGGCCTGTGCACCGCGACCGACCACACGCCCCTGCTGCCCGTACCCGAGGAGAGCTGATCCCATGAGCACGGACCGGCACATCGACATCGACTGGACCGCCTGCCAGGGCCACGGCCTCTGCGCGGAACTCCTCCCCGAACAGATCACCCTCGACGAGTGGGGCTACCCACTGGCCGACGGCACCCCCGTCCCCCCGGGAGCCGTCGGACGCGCCCGCCGCGCAGCCGCCGACTGCCCGGTCCTCGCCCTCGAAGTGACTGCGGCGAAGGCGCGTTAGAGCCAGCCCGCGAACTCCAGCAACAACTCCGCGTCCCCCGCACGCCCCACCCGACGTGCCCGCACCCCGGACTCCACCGCCCGGAACAGCGTCCAGCCGCGCAGCCGCTCCTGGTCCACCTCCAGGGACTCCGCGAGCCGCTTCACCCGGCGCCGGGTCGTCGCCGCGCCGGACGGCGAGGCGATCAGGTCCTCCACCCGGTCCCGCACCAGCCGGGCCAGGTCGAAGGCGCACTCGCCGACCACCGGATCCGGCCCCACGGCCAGCCACGGCATCCGCTCACCGGCCAGCACCTTGCTCTGCCGGAACGTGCCGTGCAGCAGCCGGTGCTCGGGCGGCGAGGCCAGCAGCTCCTCGCGGGCCGCGAGCGCCGCGTCCACCAGCGGGGCCACCTCGGCGTCGGCGCTCGCCCGCATCGCCCGCGCCTGCCGCCCGGTCCGCTCGGCCACGCTCTCGAAGGAGTGCGCGCCGCTCTCATCGGGTGGTTCGACCCACAGCCGCCGCAGCGTCCCCGCCGCCTCCAGCAGCGCCTTCGCCTCCGGCAACGACCGCACCGACACATCGGGATGCAGCCGCTCCAGCACGAGCACCCCTTCCGTCACGGGACCCTCCAGCAGCTGTACGGCACCCAGGCCGCCCCAGTGCGCGAGCGCGGCCCGCTCCGCCTCCGGCCGGAACCGGGGCGGGGCCAGCTTCAGCACGGCCGGAGTCCCGTCGGCGTACCGCACCAGCACCACCAGGCTGCTGCGCCCGCCCGGCACCTGCACCCGCTCGACGGTCAACTCGCGTAGCGCAACGGCCCGTTGGACCGCCTCCGGCAGCTTCTCCAACCAGTCGTCACCGTCCGGTGCCGTCTCACCGAGCGCCCTGACCAGACGCTGCGGCGGTTCGAAAGCCATGCGCGAGTCGTCCCTTCCTGCTCCCGGTACCTCTGCCGTCATGTCGTCATGCCGTCATGCCGACGGTGTCGGCGAGCCCGCCTTCGTGGCAGAAGGCCCGGCGCCGGTGACAGCCGGATCCGCGGCCGTGCCGGCCCGCTCGGCGAGACCAGGGAAGGCTACGCTCCCGCCGCGCCAGCGCGCCGCCCGCACCGCCGCCTCCCGCAGCGCTCCGGCGGCCTCCCGGCGCCGCGCGTCACCGGAGGCCCGCACCAGGTCGGAGTACACCCCGGCCACCCGTTCCTCCAGCTCGGCCGCGAGCCGGACCGCCGCGGGGGAGTCCGGCACCGGGAACGGCAGCGCGTACGCGGCGCTCGCGGCGACCGGTTCGGCGCCCAGCGCGCGCACCTCGCGCGCCAGCGCGTCCCGGCGCGCGCGGTGCGCGTCGTACGCCGCCCGCGCCTCCGCGCGCCGGTCCTCGAGGATCCGCCCGCCGACGACCCCGTACCCGTACACCGCCGCGTGCTCGGCGGCCAGCGCCGCCTGGAGGGCCGCCAGTTCCCCGCTCTTCTTCTCGCTCATCGGGCCCCCTCCGTCAGCAGGTACGCGTGTGCCGCGCCGGCCGCCGCTACCGAGGCCAGCAGCCGCGCCAGCTCGCCCGGCACGTTCACCAGGGCCGCGACCCGCCGGTCGGCGAGCGCCCGCTCGGCGGCGGCGAGGCTACTGAGGGCGTCCTTCTCGCCCGCCGGGACGGCGGCAGGCGGGGCGGACGGATCGGCCGAGGCCGAGGCCGAACCGGACGCCGAAGACGACGGCGCCGAAGACGAGGACGCCGAAGACGAGGGGGAGGGCGTGGGCGAGGCCGTGGAGCCGGCGCCCCCGAACGCCGTCACGTGCCGCACAACCTCCGCCCGCAGCGGCGTCAGCCGCGCCGCCAGCGCCGGATGGACGGTCAGGACGGCGTCGTACCGCTCCACCAGCCCCGCGCTGTCCCGGGCCGCACGCGCGCGTGCCTGCTCCGCGACCGACGGGCTGCCGCCCGAGCTCTCCTCACCGGAGTCACCGCGCGAGGAGCAGCCCACGAGCAGGGCGGCCCCGGCGGCGGAGGCGAGCAGGGTTCTTCGGCGCGGCCCCGAGGGGGTGCGCGACGGCGGAGGGAACGGCACGGCAGACGTCCTCGGGGAACTCGTACGACAGAAATACCGATCACGGGCGGCACGCCCGTGATCACCGTACCCGCGCACCTGCCGGGCACCACTCATCGGCACCGCTCAGGCCCCGGGTGGCCGCCCGTCGGCCGCCCGGTGGACGGCAACACACCCCGCGACCGGATACCCTTTGACCAGACACGCGACCCATCCCACAACAGCACACGCGGCCGAGGAGTCACCCGGATGAGCACCACCCAGAGCGAGAGGCTGCGAGAACTGCTGGAACCGCTCGTCACCTCCCAGGGCCTCGATCTCGAAGAGATCGCCGTGGACTCCGTCGGACGCAAGCGCGTGCTGCGCGTCGTCGTCGACTCCGACACCGGTGCGGACCTGGACCGGATCGCCGATGTGAGCCGTGCGCTCTCGGCGAAGCTCGACGAGACGGACGCGATGGGCGCGGGCGAGTACACCCTCGAGGTCGGCACCCCGGGCGCGGAGCGCGCCCTCACCGAGCACCGTCACTACGTCCGGGCCACGGACCGCCTGGTGAAGTTCCAGCTCCACGAGGACGGCGAACTCGTCGCCCGCATCCTCACCGTGGACGACGAAGGCCTCGACGTCGAAGTGCCCGGAGTGAAGGGCCGCAGGCCCACCACCCGCAGACTCGCCTTCGCCGACATCGACAAGGCCCGCGTCCAGGTCGAGTTCGGCCGCAAGGACAAGCAGGACAACAAGCAGGACGAGAAGGACATGAAGGAAGAGGAGGAGGCGTAGCCGTGGACATCGACATGAGTGCCCTGCGGGGCTTGGTTCGGGAGAAGGAGATCTCCTTCGACCTGCTGGTCGAGGCGATCGAGTCGGCCCTCCTCATCGCCTACCACCGCACCGAGGGAAGCCGCCGCCACGCGCGCGTGGAGCTCAACCGGGAGACCGGTCACGTGACCGTGTGGGCGAAGGAGGACCCCGAGGACCTCGAGGAGGGCCAGGAGCCCCGCGAGTTCGACGACACCCCGTCCGGCTTCGGCCGTATCGCCGCCACCACGGCCAAGCAGGTGATCCTGCAGCGCCTGCGCGACGCCGAGGACGACGCGACGCTCGGCGAGTACGCGGGCCGCGAGGGCGACATCGTCACCGGTGTGGTCCAGCAGGGCCGCGACCCGAAGAACGTGCTCGTCGACATCGGCAAGCTGGAGGCCATCCTCCCCGTGCAGGAGCAGGTCCCGGGCGAGACGTACCAGCACGGCCTGCGTCTGCGGTCGTACGTCGTCCGGGTGGCGAAGGGCGTCCGCGGCCCGTCCGTGACGCTCTCCCGGACGCACCCCAACCTGGTGAAGAAGCTCTTCGCGCTGGAGGTGCCGGAGATCGCCGACGGGTCCGTCGAGATCGCCGCCATCGCCCGCGAGGCCGGCCACCGCACCAAGATCGCGGTCCGTTCCACCCGTTCGGGCCTGAACGCCAAGGGCGCCTGCATCGGCCCCATGGGCGGGCGTGTGCGCAACGTCATGGGCGAGCTGAACGGCGAGAAGATCGACATCGTCGACTGGTCGGACGACCCGGCGGAGATGGTGGCGAACGCGCTGTCACCCGCCCGGGTGTCCAAGGTGGAGGTCGTCGACCTCGCGGCCCGCTCCGCGCGCGTGACCGTGCCGGACTACCAGCTGTCGCTGGCGATCGGCAAGGAGGGGCAGAACGCCCGGCTCGCCGCCCGTCTGACCGGCTGGCGGATCGACATCCGACCCGACACCGAACAGACCGGCGACCAGCGCGGGGAATAGATCCAAGCCGCAGGCCGCTGAGATCACGTCAGTGTTCGCACGGCAACTGTTCGAATCCTGGCCCAAAGGGGTGAGGTCGGTACGGGGAGGTAGACTTAGCTGTGTCTGGCCGGACGCACACCCGAACATGCCCTGAACGCACCTGTGTGGGGTGCCGGGAGCGGGCGGCCAAGACAGAGCTGCTGCGCATCGTGGCGATCAAGGACGCATGCGTCCCCGATCCTCGCGGTACGCTGCCCGGCCGGGGTGCGTACGTGCACCCCACCCAGGTCTGTCTCGACCAGGCGGTACGCCGCCGGGCGTTCACGCGGGCGTTGCGCGCCCCGGGAGCGCTCGACACAAAGGCGTTGCGTCAGTACGTCGAGCAGATGACAGTTGCCGAGCAGGCAACACCGTAAGAAGCGTCGCGCGGAACGTCCGCGCGGCTCAGGTACCCCGCGAGTTGGAAGTAGGTCGAGATTGCGATGAGCACTCGATGAGCACGCGATGAGTACGCCCATGAAGTAGCGACGGTCCGGACGCAACCCGGACCTAAAAGGAGCGAAGTGGCTAAGGTCCGGGTATACGAACTCGCCAAGGAGTTCGGTGTGGAGAGCAAGGTCGTCATGGCCAAGCTCCAGGAACTCGGTGAATTCGTCCGTTCGGCGTCTTCGACCATCGAAGCGCCCGTCGTCCGCAAACTGACTGACGCCTTCCAGGGTGGTGGCAGCGGCAAGTCCGCCAAGCCCGCCCCGCGCAAGGCTGCCCCCAAGCCCGCCGCGCCCTCCCCGGCGCAGGCGGCTCGTCCGGGTCCGGCTGCTCCGCGGCCGGCTGCCCCCAAGCCTCCGGCGGCTCAGCAGCCCGCGGCCCCCGCGGCTCCGGCCGCCTCGTCGGCTCCGTCGGCCCCCGCGCCGTCGGCTCCCGGCCCGCGTCCGGGCCCCCGGCCCGCGCCGCGCCCGGCACCGGCCGCCCCGGAGTTCACCGCTCCGCCGTCGGCCCCGGCCGCCCCGGCTCAGCCCGGCCCGCGTCCGGCCGCCCAGGGCCCGCGCCCCGGCGCTCCCCGGCCCGGTGGCCGTCCCGCGCCCGGTCAGGGTCAGCAGGATCGTGGTCAGGGCTCGCGTCCGGCCGCCGCACAGGGCCCGCGTCCCGGTGGCGCCGGTGCGCAGCGTCCGGGTGCCCGTCCGGCCGGTCCGCGCCCGGGCAACAACCCCTTCACCTCCGGCGGCAACGCCGGTATGGCCCGTCCGCAGGCCCCGCGGCCGCAGGGCGGCCCGCGTCCCGGTGGTCCCGGTGGCGCTCCCGGCGCTGGTCCCCGTCCCCAGGCCCCCGGCGGCCAGGGCGGCGGTCCGCGTCCGCAGGCTCCGGGCGGTTCGCGTCCGTCGCCGGCCGGCATGCCCCGCCCGCAGGGCGGCGCTCCGCGTCCCGGTGGCGGCCCCGGCGGTCCGCGCCCGAACCCCGGCATGATGCCGCAGCGTCCGGCTGCCGGCCCGCGTCCCGGCGGCGGCGGCCCCGGCGGCCGCGGTCCCGGTGGCGGCGGTCGTCCCGGTGGCGGCGGTCGTCCGGGCGGTGGCGGCGGCTTCGCCGGTCGTCCTGGTGGCGGTGGCGGCGGCTTCGCCGGTCGTCCCGGCGGTCCCGGTGGCGGTGGCGGTGGCGGCGGCTTCGCCGGCCGTCCCGGTGGTCCGGGCGGTGGCGGCGGTGGCCGTCCCGGCTTCGGTGGCCGTCCCGGCGGTCCCGGTGGCCGTGGTGGCACGCAGGGCGCCTTCGGTCGTCCGGGTGGTCCCGCGCGTCGTGGCCGCAAGTCGAAGCGGCAGAGGCGCCAGGAGTACGAGGCCATGCAGGCCCCGTCGGTCGGCGGCGTGATGCTGCCTCGCGGCAACGGCGAGACCATTCGCCTGTCGCGCGGTGCGTCGCTCACCGACTTCGCGGAGAAGATCAACGCCAACCCGGCGTCGCTCGTCGCGGTCATGATGAACCTCGGCGAGATGGTCACCGCGACCCAGTCCGTCTCCGACGAGACCCTCCAGCTCCTCGCGGGCGAGATGAACTACGAGGTTCAGATCGTCAGCCCGGAGGAGGAGGACCGCGAGCTGCTCGAGTCCTTCGACATCGAGTTCGGCGAGGACGAGGGCGACGAGGAGGACCTGGTGGTCCGCCCGCCGGTCGTCACCGTCATGGGTCACGTCGACCACGGTAAGACCCGACTGCTCGACGCCATCCGCAAGACGAACGTCATCGCGGGCGAGGCCGGCGGCATCACCCAGCACATCGGTGCCTACCAGGTCGCGACCGAGGTCAACGACGAAGAGCGCAAGATCACCTTCATCGACACCCCGGGTCACGAGGCGTTCACCGCTATGCGTGCGCGTGGTGCGAAGTCGACCGACATCGCGATCCTGGTCGTCGCGGCCAACGACGGCGTCATGCCGCAGACGGTCGAGGCGCTCAACCACGCCAAGGCGGCCGACGTCCCGATCGTGGTCGCGGTCAACAAGATCGACGTCGAGGGTGCCGACCCGACCAAGGTGCGCGGTCAGCTGACCGAGTACGGCCTGGTGGCCGAGGAGTACGGCGGCGACACCATGTTCGTCGACATCTCCGCCAAGCAGGGTCTGCACATCGACTCGCTGCTGGAGGCCGTGATCCTCACGGCCGACGCCTCGCTCGACCTGCGGGCCAACCCGAACCAGGACGCGCAGGGCATCTCGATCGAGTCCCGTCTCGACCGCGGCCGCGGTGCCGTGGCGACGGTCCTCGTCCAGCGAGGCACGCTGCGGGTCGGCGACACGATGGTCGTGGGCGACGCCTACGGTCGTGTGCGCGCCATGCTCGACGACAACGGCAACAACGTGGCCGAGGCCGGCCCGTCGACGCCGGTCCAGGTCCTCGGCCTGACCAACGTCCCGGGCGCGGGCGACAACTTCCTCGTCGTCGACGAGGACCGTACGGCCCGCCAGATCGCCGAGAAGCGTGCGGCCCGCGAGCGCAACGCGGCCTTCGCGAAGCGCACGCGCAGGTTCTCCCTGGAGAACCTGGACGCGGCTCTGAAGGCCGGCGAGGTCCAGCAGCTGAACCTGATCATCAAGGGTGACGCTTCTGGTTCCGTCGAGGCCCTCGAGTCCTCCCTGCTCCAGCTGGACGTCGGCGAAGAGGTCGACATCCGCGTCCTGCACCGCGGCGTCGGTGCGGTCACGGAGTCCGACATCGACCTGGCGATGGGCTCGGACGCGATCGTCATCGGCTTCAACGTGCGTGCCGCTGGCCGTGCGCAGCAGATGGCGGAGCGCGAGGGTGTGGACGTTCGCTACTACTCGGTCATCTACCAGGCGATCGAGGAGATCGAGGCGGCCCTGAAGGGCATGCTGAAGCCGGAGTACGAGGAGCACGAGCTCGGTACGGCGGAGATCCGCGAGGTCTTCAAGTCGTCCAAGCTGGGCAACATCGCCGGTGTCCTCATCCGCTCGGGCGAGGTCAAGCGCAACACCAAGGCCCGGCTCATCCGCGACGGCAAGGTGGTCGCGGAGAACCTCAACATCGAGGGCCTGCGTCGCTTCAAGGACGACGTCACCGAGATCCGCGAAGGGTTCGAGGGCGGTATCAACCTCGGCAACTTCAACGACATCAAGGTCGACGACGTCATCGCGACGTACGAGATGCGGGAGAAGCCGCGGGTGTGACCCACGGTTCGCGCCGGCCGGCGGAAGCACCTTCCGCCGGCCGGCGCGCCGGTGTTTCCTGGGGGCTCGCTGTCCCCAGCCCCCTTCTTCGACCCTGAGTCCCCGTGGGGGTCGGGGCGGAGCCCCGGGTGGGCGGCCTCTCAGCCGACCGCGTCGGGCGGTGGGTGGGCGGGCGAAAACCCCGTCGAGCCACCGCAGGTATCGTTGTACCGTTCTTGATGCCCTGTCCCACACGGCTGACAGGGCCATCGATCCCGTACCGGCGGGTGAACCGGCTACACACATGTACGTGGGGACTCTGTCCTTCGACCTCCTCCTCGGCGACATACGGTCGCTGAAGGAGAAGCGCTCCGTCGTCCGCCCCATCGTCGCCGAGCTCCAGCGCAAGTACGCGGTGAGCGCGGCCGAGGTGGACCACCAGAACCTCCACCGCCGGGCCACGATAGGCCTGGCCTTGGTCTCGGGTGACGCGGAGCACCTGACCGACGTACTGGACCGGTGCGAACGGCTGGTCGCCGGCCGCCCCGAAGTGGAGCTGCTGTCGGTCAGACGCCGCTTCCACGGCGAAGACGACTGACCAGACCAGAGAACGCAAGAGAAGAAAGAACGGGAGACGGACCAGTGGCCGACAACGCGCGCGCCAAGAGGCTGGCGGACCTCATCCGAGAGGTGGTGGCCCAGAAGCTGCAGCGAGGGATCAAGGACCCGCGGCTCGGCTCCCACGTCACCATCACGGACACCCGCGTCACGGGTGACCTCAGGGAGGCGACCGTCTTCTACACGGTGTACGGGGACGACGAGGACCGCAAGGCCGCGGCCGCCGGTCTGGAGAGCGCCAAGGGCATCCTGCGCTCGGAGGTCGGTCGCGCGGCCGGCGTGAAGTTCACGCCGACGCTGGCCTTCGTCGCCGACGCCCTCCCGGACAACGCCCGCACCATCGACGACCTCCTCGACAAGGCGCGCCAAGCCGACGAGAAGGTGCGCGAGGCGTCCGCGGGCGCCGCGTACGCCGCCGGCGCCGACCCGTACCGCAAGCCCGGTGACGACGAGACGGACGACACTGCCGAATGAACCGGAAGCACACCGCGCCCGACGGCCTCGTCATCGTCGACAAGCCGTCGGGCTTCACTTCGCACGACGTCGTGGCCAAGATGCGGGGGATCGCCAGGACCCGCCGCGTCGGCCACGCCGGCACGCTCGACCCGATGGCGACGGGCGTCCTCGTCCTCGGCGTGGAGAAGGCGACCAAGCTCCTCGGGCACCTCGCCCTCACCGAGAAGGAGTACCTGGGGACCGTCCGCCTCGGCCAGACGACCCTCACGGACGACGCCGAGGGCGAGATCACGGCCTCCACGGACGCCTCCAAGGTCACCCGGGACGCCATCGACGCCGGCATCGCCAAGCTGACCGGCGACATCATGCAGGTCCCGTCCAAGGTCAGCGCCATCAAGATCGACGGCGTGCGCTCGTACAAGCGGGCCCGTGAGGGCGAGGACTTCGAGATCCCGGCCCGTCCGGTCACCGTCTCGTCCTTCACGGTGTACGACGTCCGGGACGCCGTCGCCGAGGACGGCACCCCCGTCCTGGACCTGATCGTCTCGGTGGTCTGCTCCTCCGGCACCTACATCCGTGCCCTCGCCCGCGACCTGGGCGCCGGCCTCGGCGTCGGCGGCCACCTCACCGCGCTGCGCCGCACCCGCGTCGGCCCGTACAAGCTGGACTCCGCCCGCACCCTCGCCCAGCTCCAGGAGGAGCTGACGGTGATGCCGATCGCGGAGGCCGCCGCGGCCGCGTTCCCGCGCTGGGACGTGGACGCCAAGCGGGCCCGGCTGCTCACCAACGGCGTGCGGCTGGAGATGCCCGACGAGTACGCCGCCGCCGGCCCGGTGGCCGTCTTCGACCCCGAGGGCCGTTTCCTGGCGCTGGTCGAGGAGCAGAAGGGCAAGGCGAAGAGCCTGGCCGTCCTCGGCTGAACGCCGCCGGATTGCCCGTGGAGCGGCGAGCACGGGGCCCTGCTCCGCCGCCGCTCCACGGTCCCCCCTCGGTTCCCCCACCCCTAGGGTGTATCCAACGCTCCCCGTTCATTCACCCGTGCGGGCAGGCGCTCGGAGTGAACCCGGGGAGTGCAGGGGGGCGCGTTCGTCCAGCGATCTGTCCCGCTGATCATCCCCCGCCTACCGTCGCACAAGAGAGCAGGTGGGCGCGGCGGGGAGGTACGACGATGGCGGCACGGGGCCCGCGAACCGGCGGTGGCCGCCACACGGCGCCGCGCGACTCCCGGCAGCCACGGCACGGCACCGGGTCCGCGCAGGACGACGCACGGCCGGCGGACATCCCCGCACGCCCCGCTCACCCCGCCCCGCAGGACCCCGACGGCTCCCTCGTCCGCATTCACGACCTCGTGGGCCGCCCGCGCGGCACCGGCTTCCTGGCCGACCGCCACGGCACGGTCGTCACCAGCCACGAGGCCGTCGACGGCCTCCCCCGCCTCGTCCTGTACGACGCCGACGACCACGGCTGTGTCGTGACCGCCGACGCGGTCACCCCGCTGCCGGAGCTGGACCTGGCCCTCGTCCGCACGGAGGGCCTGGTCGGAGACCCCCTGCCCATCACCGTCCGGGACCACGTCGAGACCGGCACGTACGTCCGGCTGGCCGCGGGCTGCTGGCGCGAGGCACGGGTGCTGGCCGAGACACCCGTGACGTACGCGGGCACCCACCGCTTCCACCTCCTCGACGGCGCCCTGGAGCTGGCGATCGGCACCGCGGGCCGGGACGCGCTGCGGCTCGGCGGGGGCGCGGCCGGCGGCCCGGTGCTCGACGCCGCGACCGGCGCCGTCGTCGCCGTCCTGGGCACCGCCCTGCACTCCGGCCGGGACGCCGGCTTCGCTGTCCCGCTGCGCCCCGGCCCGGCCGACGGCCCCCTCGCCGAGCTCCTCGCCCGCAACGCGGCGACGGTCCCCGCGTACGGCGCCGACCTCAATCCGGCCGGCGCCCTGGAACTCACCGCCGCCTCGGTCGGCTCGGACGGCCCGCCCGGCGACTCGTGCGGCATGCCGGTCGAACGCGCCGTACCGGCAAGGGAGTTCGCCGCCTTCGCCGCGGGCCCGGCGGCCGTGCTCGGCCTCGTCGGCGCCCCGGGCAGCGGCCGTACGACGGAACTCACCGCGCTGGCCGCCCGCCGTGGCCGTGGCCCGGAGCCGGCGCCCACGCTGTGGCTGCGCGGCGCCGACCTGAGGGAGGAGGACGACTCGGTCGCCGACGCGGCCCGCAGGGCGCTGGCGCGCGCGGCCCGGGTCGTGGCCGCGTCCCGCCCCGGCCCGGCCGGCCTCGACGACCTCACCCCTGAGCGACTCGCCCACGTCGCCCACGCCGCCGGCCGCCCCTTGCTGCTCCTCCTCGACGGCCCCGAGGAGATGCCCCCGGCCCTGGCCCGTCTTCTCCCCGAGTGGACCCGGGGGACGGCCAGGTGGCTGCGGGAGACGGGCACGCGGCTGGTGGTGGCCTGCCGGGACGAGTACTGGGAGCAGGCGGGCGCGCACTTCCCGGCGGAGACGCTGTACGGCCGTACGGTCCGGACGCTGCCGCCCTGCGTCCCCCTCGGCGATCTCACCCCGGACGAGGCCCGCGAGGCCCGCGCCCGCCACGGCATTCCGGACACCGCCCTCGACCCCGGAGACGCCCGCCACCCCCTCACCCTCCGCCTCTACGCGGAGGTCCGCGCCGCACTGCCCGACGCTCCCGGCACCCCGGTCGGCCGCGACGAGGTCCTCGCCGCCCACCTGGACCTGATGTGCCTGCGCATCGCGGTACGGCTGGCCGCGGAGAACGGCCTGCGCGGCAACGCCGTACGACGGCTCGCGGCGAAGGTGTCCGGACAGGTCCACGAGGCCGCCCGGCGCAGCCTCGGGCCCGGACAGGGGGAGCTGGACCGGGCGTCGTTCGAGGCGGTGTTCCCGTGGGGGGCCGCCCCGGCCCGGCTCGGCGGCGGCACCGGCTGGGCGTCGGCCGTCCTCGCCGAGGGGCTCCTGGTGCCGGCGGGCGGCGGCTACCGGTTCGCCCACGAGGAGCTCGCCGACTGGATCCAGGGCGTCCACCTCGATCTGGACGAGGCCCTGCGCGCCCTGGTCCACCACCGCCACAGCCCGGACGGCGCCCGTCCGCTGCCCGTCCCGCATCACCGCATCGGGCCCGTCGTCCAGGCTCTGCTGCTCGTCGCCCGCCAGCAGGGCACCCGCCAACTCGCCGACAGATTGAGCGAGTTGGCCGATGCCCTGGAGGCCGACCCGGACTCGTGGTGGGCCGCCCGTCTGCTCGCCGCGACCGTGCTGCGCGTCCCGGACGCCACGCCGTACCTCGGTGTCCTGCGGCTGCTGGCCGACCGGATCGTGGAGTGGGGGAGCCGGCCGGAGCGGTCCGCCGAGTTCGCGCCCGGCTTCTGGACCGCCCTCCCACTGCCGACGGAGACCCGCCTGGACCTCCTGCGCCGTCTGGTGCTCGCCGACGCGGCCCCGCGCACGGCGGACGAACCCCGCTACCTCGACGCCGTCGCCGGCCTCCTCGCCGCCGACCCCACCGCCGTACAGCCGCTGCTGACCCGCTGGTTCGACGACGAGCGGCCGTTGCCCGCGACGCCGCACGCCACCGTGGCGACGGCCGCGCAGGCGCTGCTGCACACGAATCGGCACCGGGGCCTGGACGATCTGACGGAGGTCCTCGTCGAGTGCGCGCACCCGAGGGCCGACGAGCTGCTCGGCGTCCTGGCGGAGGAGGAACCGTCCGCGCTGTGCCGGGCCGTGGACCGGTGGGCGCACGACGAGCGGCCGGCCCGGCGGGCCGCGGCGGTGGCGTACGGACTGCGCGCCGCGCCCCAGGTCCGGACCCCCGCCGACCGCGAGCTGCTGCGGTACGCGGCCCTCGCGCTGCTGGCCCGCCCCGCCGACCGCCCCCTGCACGGCGGCGCGCTCGCCCTCCTCGTAGGAGACCCGCAGACCCGCCCCCGGCACCTCCCGCAGGCGCTGGAGCGGTTCGCGGCGGGCGATCCGCAGCTGCCGCCGAGTGCCCTGCTCGCCGCCCTGACCACCCATCCGGAGCCGGTACTGGACGCCTTCCGGACCCGGCTGCGCGGCCCGGACGTGGGCGGTGTGCTGCGTGCGCTCGCCGATGTCACCACGCCCGCCCTGGCCCGCCTAATCGTGGCCCTCGTCCGGGAGGCGGTGGAGCGGCGCCCGGAGACCGCCGAGGACCTGGCCGTGTACGTCGACCGGCGCCTCGACCAGGGGCTTACCGCGCGTGCCGTTCTGTTCCCGCTGGTCACCGGGCTGCTGGGCGACGGGCCCGGGCCGGTGCGGGCCGCCCTGGCCGCCGTCCTCGCCGCTCCCGGCACCCTCATCTCCCGTCCCCTCCGCCGCGAACTCCTGGAGTTCCTTCTGACGCACGAGGACGACCCCGCCGTCCTGGACGCCGTCCTGCACGCGGCCGCTCAACGCAGCGGGGACGACCTGCGCGACCTCGTCCACCGCACCGGCCTCCTCCTCGTGCGCACCCCGGAGGGCGCGGCCCGCTTCGACCGCGGCCTGGTCGACCTGGGCCGCCACGTCCCCGGCTTCGCCGCGCAGGTGGCGGGCTGGCTCACGGACGCGCCGGGGGAGTGGGCGGCGGTGGTCGGCCCGAGCGCCCGCCGCATGATCGAGAGCCTGACGGGCGGCCGGGTGCCCGCCTGATCCGCGGGTACGGGGAGGGCGGTCGCGTGGGCCGGGTCACAGCCCCCATGCCGATGCGGGGCGGGGACATCCGGCATGGCACCCTTAGAGCTGCGTAAGCGGTCAACGGAACACGAAGAACGAAGCAACCGAAGTAACACGGACACGGGTTCGAGGAGCGGTCACAGTGCAGCGCTGGCGTGGCTTGGAGGACATCCCCCAGGACTGGGGGCGCAGCGTCGTCACCATCGGCTCTTACGACGGGGTGCACCGCGGCCACCAGCTGATCATCCGGCACGCCGTGGATCGCGCCCGCGAGCTGGGCGTGCCCTCCGTCGTCGTCACCTTCGACCCGCACCCCAGCGAGGTCGTCCGCCCGGGCAGCCACCCGCCGCTGCTCGCCCCGCACCATCGCCGCGCCGAACTGATGGCCGAGCTGGGCGTGGACGCGGTCCTGATCCTCCCCTTCACGACGGAGTTCTCGAAGCTGTCCCCGGCCGACTTCGTGGTGAAGGTCCTGGTCGACAAGCTGCACGCCAAGGCGGTCGTCGAGGGCCCGAACTTCCGCTTCGGCCACAGGGCCGCGGGGGACGTGGAGTTCCTCGCCGAGCAGGGCAAGATCTACGACTTCGAGGTCGAGGTCGTCGACCTGTACGTGCGGGGTGAGGCGGGCGGCGGCGAGCCGTTCTCGTCGACCCTGACCCGGCGCCTGGTCGCCGAGGGCGATGTCCAGGGCGCCGCGGAGATCCTCGGCCGCCCGCACCGCGTCGAGGGCGTGGTGGTGCGCGGCGCCCAGCGCGGCCGTGAACTCGGCTTCCCGACGGCCAACGTGGAGACGCTTCCGCACACCGCGATCCCCTCCGACGGTGTCTACGCCGGCTGGCTGCACGCGGGCGGCGAGGCGATGCCGGCCGCGATCTCCGTCGGCACGAACCCGCAGTTCGACGGCACCGAGCGCACGGTCGAGGCGTACGCCATCGACCGCGTCGGTCTCGACCTGTACGGCCTCCATGTCGCCGTCGACTTCCTGGCGTTCGTCCGCGGCCAGGCGAAGTTCGAGTCGCTGGAGGGGCTGCTGGAGCAGATGGCGCAGGACGTGAAGCGCTGCCGGGAGCTGGTGGCTGCGGCGGAGTAGCCGTATCCGACCGGGGAACGCCGAAGGGCGGCCGGTGTCTTCGGACACCGGCCGCCCTTTCGTTGTGCGGCTACTGCTGGGGGGGCGGGGGAGGGGGCGGGGTCTGGCCCTCGGCGCCCTGCGGCTGCTGCGGGTAGCCCGCGGGAGGATAGCCGGGCTGCGGCTGCTGCGGGTAGGGCTGACCGGGCTGGGCCTGCTGCGGGAACGGCTGGCCGGGCTGCGGCATCTGCGGTTGTCCCTGCGGGGGGTAGGGCTGGCCGGGCTGCGGTTGTCCCTGCTGGGGGTAGGGCTGGCCGGGCTGGGGCTGTCCCTGCGGGGGGTATGGCGGTCCCGGCTGGGGCTGTCCCTGCGGGGGATACGGCTGCCCCGGCTGCGGATACGGCTGTCCCGCTTGCTGCGGGTAGGGCTGACCCGGGAACGGCTGGCCGGGCAGGGGCGGGGCGGCGACCGGCGGCGGGTTGCCGTCGTTGGTCCACAGGCCGTGCATCTGCTGGTGCCGGATGAAGTCCTCCGCGACCATCGCCGCGAGGTTGAAGTACGCCTCCCGCACCTTCGGCCGCATCATGTCGAGATCGACCTCGGCGCCGGCGGCCAGGTGTTCGTCGAAGGGCACGACGACCACGCCACGGCACCGGGTCTCGAAGTGCGCGACGATGTCCTCGACCTTGATCATCTTGCCGGTCTCGCGGACACCCGAGATGACCGTGAGGGACCGCGAGACCAGCTCGGCGTACCCGTGCGCGGACAGCCAGTCCAGCGTCGTACTGGCACTGCTCGCGCCGTCGACCGACGGCGTCGAGATGATGATGAGCTGGTCGGCGAGGTCGAGCACCCCGCGCATGGCGCTGTAGAGCAGACCCGTACCCGAGTCGGTCAGGATGATCGGGTACTGGTTGCCGAGCACGTCGATGGCGCGCCGGTAGTCCTCGTCGTTGAAGGTCGTCGAGACGGCCGGGTCGACGTCGTTGGCGATGATCTCCAGGCCGGAGGGAGCCTGGGAGGTGAACCGCCGGATGTCCATGTACGAGTTGAGGTACGGGATCGCCTGGACGAGGTCACGGATGGTGGCCCCGGTCTCGCGGCGCACCCGGCGGCCGAGGGTGCCGGCGTCCGGGTTGGCGTCGATCGCGAGGATCTTGTCCTGCCGCTCGGTCGCGAGCGTGGAGCCGAGCGCGGTGGTGGTGGTCGTCTTGCCGACGCCGCCCTTGAGGCTGATGACGGCGATCCGGTAGCAGGACAGCACGGGCGTGCGGATCAGCTCCAGCTTCCGCTGCCGCTCGGCCTCCTCCTTCTTCCCGCCCAGCTTGAACCGGCCGCCGCCGGCCGCCGGGCGGCTGCTCTTCGCCTTCTGCTTCTTGTTGTTGAGCAGCCGGTCGGAGGACAGCTCCACGGCCGCGGTGTAACCCAGCGGTGCGGCACCGGGGTTGACCGGCTGCCGATGGTCGTGCTGGATCGGCTGCGGCCAGGCGGCGCCGGCGCGGGGGTCAGCGGGGGGCTGGGCAGCCTGCGGGGCCTGGCCGTCGGCCTGCTGGGGGATGCCGGGGTGCGCCTGGGGCGCTTGCGGCGCCGGGGGCTGCGGGAAGCCGTAACCGCCGGGTGCGGTGGGGCCGGTGCCCGACTGGGGAGCCGAGGGGGCGGGCGCCGCCGGGGCGTCGGGGGCGGCAGGGGGAGCCGCCGGCGGGGTGGGGCCCGGCTGCGGGAAGCCGTAGCCGCCCGGGGTGGCGGGGGGCGTCGGCGCCGGGGCGGCGGGCTGGGGGAAGCCGTAACCGGCCGGGGTGTTGGGCGCCGGGGGCTGGGGGAAGCCGTAGCCGGGCTGAGCGTTGGGGGCGGCAGGCGGCTGCGAGGCCGGGGGCTGGTGTGCGGCCGGTGCGGGGGCCGGGGCGTTGGGCGCAGGGGGCTGGGGGAAGCCGTAGCCGGCCTGCTGCGGGGCCGGTGCGGGGGGCGGCTGGTTCCAGGAGGGCGGGGCGGGCGGCTGCTGAGCCGCCGCGGCCGCCGCGGGGTCCGTCTGCTGCGGCTGGGCCGGCCACTGGCCCGCCGGTGCGGGTGCGGCGGGCTGGTAGGACGGCGGCAGCGGCGGCAGCCCGTTCTGCGGGACCGGCGGGGGAGTCCAGGCGGGCGGGGCCGGGGGAACGGCGCTCTGCGGCTGGGCATCCGGCGCGGCATCCGCCGATTCGGCCGTCGGTACCTCGCCCGACGGCTCGTCGCCGGCGGAGTCACCCTCCGGAACGGCGTTTTCCGCGCCGGGAACAGCATTCTGGGGCTCTTCGCCCCCCGCGTCCCCGGACACGGCCTCCTCGGCCCCGGAGAGTTCGGCGTCCGCGCCGTCGGCGTCGCCCGTCTCGCTCCCGGTCTCCGCGGACACGACGGACTCACTCACACCGTCGGCCCCGGCGGACGCGCCCTCGACGTCGCCGTCACCCGCGTCGGCCGTACCGCCCGCATCCGCGTCGGCATCCGACGGGGCGTCAGCGGCCGCACCCGCGTCGACTGCGCTTTCCCCGTCAGAGGTGCCGTCCCCGTCGGACTCGGCAGCCTGCGCCGAGACCTCGTCGGTGGCCTGGGGCGACCCGTCCTCGGCCTCCCCGCCGGCTTCGGCGGTCGCGGCCTGCGCCGCAGCGGCCTGCTCGGCGATCTGCCGCTTGAGGGCGACCGGCGAGAAGCGCATGGTGGCACCGCTCTCCAGGTCCCCGTCCCCGGAGCCGCCCTCCTCCTCGGCGGCCGGGGGCGTCACGGAAGCAGGCGTCGGCGCCTGCTGCGGCTCGAACCCACCGTCCACCGGCAACCCGGGCACAGCTACCGGCCCGCCGGTGGCAGTCGCGGGCTGCGCGGGAGTCGCGGGCTGCTGCGCGGGAGGCGCAGGCGGCGCGGGAGGCGCAGGCGGGGTGAAAGACGCCCCCTGAGCGGGAGCCGCAGGAGCGGGAGCCGTAGGGGCAGGAGCAGGAGGTGTGGACGGTGCCCCGGGCCCCGGCGCCACCGGCGGTGTGAACGGCGCCCCGTGCGCCCCGTTCGCATGGGCGGGCGGAGCAACCCCCGGAACGGGACCGCCGACAGGGAAGCCGCCCGCCGGCGCAGGGGGCGCATGCGGGGCCGCCGAGGGCCCGGAGGAGCGAGGATCCTGACCCGAACCGTCCCCCGAGGGCGCCCCCGAGCCCGAGCCCGAAGCGTCCCCCGAGCCCGACCCCCCAGCCGCGTTCTGCGTGTACCAAGCAGGCGGCGCGTAGTCGATGGTGAACTCGCCCGTCGTCTCGATGGCGGACTCCGCGTCGGGCTGGTCATCGCCGGGTGTCGCCCAGCCCCCGCGCATCCCGTCCCGATCGCTGCTCACAGTTCCTCCTGGTGTGGTCGAGCACCCTCATGCCGTGCCGGGGCGACCATTTCTCGTCGTACGAAGTGGTTTTGAGGCCGTCCGAGGTCGTCCGACGTGCCGGCCCTGGCCGGAGACATCGACACCCACCCCACGGTTTCCGGCATCGCGCCCCGCACCAGCCTAATCGTCAGGCGCCCCAGCCGGGCAGGCCCGCCCACCCCTCGGCACCAGTCCATCACGCCGGCCACTCCACTCGGCAAACCGGCCATAACGTCCCAAGTGCCGTACAAAGACAGGGAAAAGCTCCCTCAGTCCATCCGCCTAGGCGTACCCAGCAGCCCGATCTCCGCATCCGTCGGCTGCGTCATCACATACTGCCGGTCACGGTCGGCGCACCACAGCGTGAAACCGTCGGCCAGCGTGGGCAGGGCCTCCACGTCCCCCCGGGGCAGCGTCAGCGCACGGCCCAACTCCGCGGCCTCGTCCGGCGAGATCCGCTGCACGCCGACCAGCCGGGCCTGCCGGAGCAGCCGCGGAGCGACCGGGCTGAGATACGGCAGCAGCGTCAGCACAGCCTGCCAGGGCCCGGAGGCGACCCGTCCGCGCGGCGGGCGCATACCGCAGTCCCGCACCACCAGCACGGGCGTACCCGCCGAGGCGCCCTGCGGGGGCACCCGGCCGACGTCGTACACCGCCAGGCCGTTCTGCCCGCCGCCCATGGCGTGGACCATCTGCACCCACGCCTGCGGCCGCCCTGTCTCCACGGCCACGCGCGCGCCGGTCGCCGCCGCTCTCAGTGCGAGAACCTGCGCGGTCCACAGACCGCCGATGAGGACGACGTCGTACGGCGTGGGCCGGTTGAGGCCCAGTACGGCGGGCCGTCCCTCGGCGTCGACACCGATGACGACACCGTCGTCCCCGATGGGCAGCGCGAGCCCGGACAACTGGTCCAGGGACACCGAGTGGCGGGCGTGCCGCGGACCGAGCAGACCGAAGCCGCTGCGCAGCGACCGGCCGCCCCGCCGGCCCGTGGAGGGCTCCGGCTCGCCGGGAGCGGAGGCCGCCCGTGTCGTCATCGCCGTCACCGAACACCTCCGAGGGGCAGAGTGGCCAGGATGCCGGGCACCTGTTCCCGGTCGAGGCGGGCGAGTCCCGCACCGGTGTGCCGGGCCGCGCCCTGCACCGCGCGCCGGGCCGCCACGAGTTCGTCGTCACTGCGCCCCGTCACCCGGATGTGCGCGGAGAGCGACACCTCCTGCCGGTCACCGCGGGCGAGGGTGACACTGAAGGTCGTGGCGAGCGCCGGGACCGCCGTGACCAGGGCGATGAACTGCGGCAGCGAGGGGGCGTTGCGGCTGCCCAACGAGGGCCAGCGGCGCAGCCAGTACGTCGTGTGCCGGCGGTTGTCGCAGCGCCAGCTCCGGCCGGTCTCCTCGGTCCGCCGGTCCACCGCCCCGGTGCGTCCGGCCTCCGCCGTCACCAGCGGGTTGGCGCAGACCGACGTGGCGATGGCGGCCGTCAGCTGCTCCTCGTCGAGGACGGTCGCCCGATACCCGGCCCCGGTCAGGCGGCTCGCGAGATGGTCGGCCGCCCGCACCACACACTTCTGCGCTCCGACCAGACCGCCGCCGCGCACCGCCACGGCCTCCGGACACAGCTCCGGATCCAGCTTCAGCGCGATCCATGTGATGCGCACGGCCGGTGCGCCGGTCTGCTCCTGCAGGGGCGCGTAGTTGGACACGGCCACGGACTGCGGGGGCAGATGCAGCGCGGGCGCGGGCTGGGTGTGCAGCACGACCTGTGCGGACTCCAGACGGATGCCGTCCACGTCGAGCGCGTCATGCACCAGGGCGAGCGGCAGGGGCTGCCGGTTGCGCTCGGCCCGCAGCGCGGTCGCGTCCGCCTCCACCTGCAGAACGGCGGTGACGAACGTGCCGTCCCCGACGATGCCGACGGGCCGCCGGTCACGGCCGCCGTACGTGTACGTCCGCAGGCTCGGATCGCACTCCAGGGCCGGTTGGAAGCCCGGTTCGGTGCCGGACGGTATCTCCAGCTTCTCGGCCAGCCGGCGCCGGGCCTTCAACGCCCGCGCCGTGGCCAGCCATTCCGGAAGGGAGCGGCCGCGACGGCGGGCGACGGAGAGCACCACCAGCACGACGGCGACGACGCCCGCCACCGCCAGGGCCACCGGGTCGATCACCCAGCCGATGAGCAGGACGGCCGCCGCGATCTCCCACAGGACGAGGCGTTGCAGCCGGAATGCCCCGCCCTGCCCCGAACGCGCCTTCGGATGGAGCGCGCCCGACGCCGCAGGCTGCTGCGACGCTTCCGGCCGGGGCGCCGAGGAGCCCCGCGTCCGCGATCGGCCACCGGAGCGTTCGCGTGTTCCCGAAGCCATCACTCCATCCCCCCGTTCTGCTCACGACTCGCCCGCATTTCAGCACCGCACAGGGCACTTGACGGCCCAGGAACCCTACCCGCTCCCCAAGCCCCCGCGGATACCAGGCATAGTAGGGGGCCGCTCTGACATCGAGGGCGGGGGACCGTGGCCCCGCGGGTGCGGCCAGGACGGAAAACGGGGAGAGACAGAGACAGATGGCATCCCGGCGCGATCAGCTCAATGCCTACACCTTCGCGAAGCGCCGTATGCTCGCGGCCTTCCTGCAGTCGTCGCCCGACGGTTCGGAGGAGGGAGCGCCGCGACCGCTGCGCGCGATCCTGCCCGGCATCATCGTCGGCGTGATCGTCATGGCGGTCTTCGGGGCCTGGGGCATGTTCAAACCCACCGCGCCGAAGGGCTGGGACGAACCCAACGCCAAGGTGATCATCGCCAGCAAGTCGACCACGCGCTACGTCGTCCTGAAGACCGACGGCGAGGTCCAGCTCCATCCCGTCCTCAACATGGCGTCCGCGAAGCTGCTCCTCGAGGCCGGGAAGGGCGACGTCGTGACCGTCGCCGAGTCCGTCCTCGACAACGGCAAGATCCCGCACGGCGTCACCATCGGCATCCCGTACGCACCCGACCGTCTCCCCTCGGCGGACGAAGCCGGCACCGCCAAGCGCTGGGTGGTCTGCGAGCGCCCGAGCGCGGGCGGCGGCGACTCCGTCCAGAAGGCCGCGCTGGTCCTCTCCTCCCGCGACATGAAGGCGACCGACGGCAAGGGCCGCCTCAGCGGCGGCCAGCTGCTCTACGTGGCGGACCCGGACGGCAAGCGCTACGTCGTGGACGCGGGCGGCACGGCGTACCCCATCGACAAGAGCGACGAGCTGCTGCTGCGTGCCGTGGTCGGCTCGGGCCGGCAGCCCCAGCGGGTGTCCCCGGAATGGCTGGCGACCCTGCACCAGGGCGACCCGATCACCTTCCCGGACATCACCGCGCAGCCGGGCGACGCGGCCGGCGCCCCGGGCCAGCTGGACGAGGCGACCAACAAGGTCGGCATGGTGCTCAAGGCGTTGGACAACAACGCGGACCAGTACTACGTGGTGCTGCCCGGACGGGTCGCCCCCGTCTCCGCCTTCGTCGCCCAACTCCTGCTGTTCAGCGAGGAACTGGCCCCGCTCGGCCAGGCCGGTCAGGCCCGTGAGGTCAGCCCCGGCGCGATCGTGCCGGGCAAGGCGTTCGGCACCGAGCACCGTTGGCCGACCGGGGACCCGGCCCCCGTCAACGAGGCGTCGGCGGCCGCGGGGAGCCGCAGCACGATCTGCAACGTCCTGCGTGGAGTGGACGCCGACTCGGGCGCCACCACCCTGAGCACCTGGGCGGGCACGGACTTCCCGGAGAAGCTGCCCGCCGGTTCCTCCAGCGCCTATGTCACGCCGGGCTCCGGCCAGCTCTACCGCCAGTTCCAGGGTGAGGCCACGAAGACCGGCCCGGTGTTCCTGGTCACCGACACGGGCCTGCGCTACGTCCTGCAGTCCAACGGCGACAGCGCCACGGACGACGCGGGCATCGGCACCACCGCCCAGCAGCGCGAGCAGCAGCAGCGGGAGGCCCAGCAGGCCCAGACACTGCTGGGCTACAAGGACGTGGACCCGGCGCCGATCCCCGCCGCCTGGTCGGAGTTCCTGCCCACCGGCCCACGTCTGTCGACGGCGGCGGCCCGCCAGCCGCAGGGCTCGTGAGGAGGAGGGCGACAGTGCTTCGTACGACGCTGGTGGCGGCCGCGACCCTGCTGACGGCGACCACGGTCCTCGTGCCCCCCGCGGCCGCCGCGGACAAGCTGCCCTACTCGGACCAGTGCCAGTTCCCCAACGGCCTCTACCCGGGCCGCCCTTGGTCCCTGCAGCGCGTCCTGCTGGACGAACTGTGGAGCCAGTCCCAGGGCAAGGGCGTGCGGGTGGCGGTCATCGACACGGGCGTGGACGTGAAGAATCCGCAGCTCACCGACGCGGTCGATGTGAAGGCCGGCCGCAACCTCCTGCCGAAGAACCTCAAGGACGAGGACGGCGACCCGATCGAGCGGGGCAAGGAGAACGGCACGACGGACACCGTCGGCCACGGCACCAAGGTCGCCGGCATCATCGCGGCCCGCCCTGCCGCCGGCACCGGCTTCGTGGGCCTGGCCCCCGAGGCGACGATCATCCCGATCCAGCAGAACGACGCGGAGGGTCACGGCACCACCGACACCCTGGCCGCCGCGATCCGCTACGCCATCCAGGCCAAGGCCGGGGTCATCAACATCTCCCAGGACACCTCGAACGCGATGAAGCCCTCCTCCGACCTGGAACGGGCGATCGACGAGGCGCTGGCCCAGAAGATCGTCGTCGTGGCGTCGGCCGGCAACGACGGCCTCGGCGGCAACGTCAAGGAGACGTACCCCGCCTCCTACGACGGCGTCCTCGCGGTCGCCGCCTCCGACCGCAACAACGAACGCGCCTCCTTCTCCCAGTCCGGCGACTTCGTCGGCGTCGCGGCCCCCGGCGTCGACATGATCTCCACGGTCCCCCAGGGCGGCCACTGCTCCGACAACGGCACGAGCTTCTCGGCGCCGTACGTCGCGGGCGTCGCGGCGCTGATCAAGGCCAAGCACCCGGACTGGACCGCCCGCCAGATCGTCGCCCAGATCGAACAGACCGCGGAACGCACCATCGACGGCCACGACCGCCTGGTCGGCTGGGGCGTCGTCGACCCGGTCCGCGCCCTCACCGAGGACGACCACCCCATCGAGTCCCCGTCTCCCCAGGGCGGCCTCGGCAGGGCGGAGGCACCCACCGCCGCCAAGTTCCAGACCGGCGAGACCCCCGACGAACGCAACGCCCGCCTCGCCACGTACGTGGCCGTGGCCGCGGCGGTCCTCGTCGCCGGCCTCGGCGGCACGGCGGTGGCGATCCGGGACGCGCGGAGGCGGGCGCGGAGGGTTTCGGGGGCGGAGTAGAAGAAGGGAGCCGCCATCTCGCAGTGACAAGGCCCGAGTTGAAACGTACGGCCGTCACCGACTATAGGATCATCACAGCAGCAAAAAGACTTGTGATGCCGATGTGACGGGGGACGGAGGCACAGCATGGGCGTGCCCGGAGTGGGCCCAGGGCAGAAAAGCGGCACTGATCTGAGGGTGTCCGCACAGGACCTCACCAAACTCGCCAACGACCTGGACGACATGCAGGATCACCTGGACAAACAGGTCCGGCGCATGGACGCGATCGTCGACAGCATCGAGGCGGGCTGGCAGGGCCCGGCGGCCTCCGTGTACCGGGACTTCCACCGCGCGGCCACCGAGGACGCCGTACGCATCCGTGAAGTGATGAAGCTGCTGGAGGAGGCCGTACGGCTGAGCCGCGACGGCTTCTCCCAGGACGACCTCGATGTGCTCGCCCGGATGCGGCAGATCCAGGTGGACGTCGAGAGCGAGGTGGACCGGCTGTCGACGCCGAACACCGAGACACCGGTGCCGGCACCGCGCAGCAGCCTCGACGACCTGTAGCCCTTCACCGAACCGCCGTTGCCGAGACGAACACAGGGGGATCATGTCGACCGGCGCCGCACCCGAACCCGACGAGTACATCTCCGTTTCCTTCGCCGCCCTCCAGGAGCTGGCCGGCGACCTCGAGGACATCCTCAAGAAGCTCAACAGCAAGCTGGACGGCCTCTACGACCGCGTCGTGCCCGTCGTCCTGTCCTGGGAGGGCGAGACCCGCGACGTCTTCGTCGACAAACTCGACGAGTGGGACCGCTCCGCCCAGGACCTGCAGGCGGCCCAGAAGTGGCTGCACGAGGTGGTGACCAGCGGCCACAGCGGCTACGCGGCCGCGCACCAAGCGGTGCTGCGCGGCTGGGGCGGTGCCTGATGGCCGACAAGCTGCCCTCGGACGAGGAACGCGCACAGGAACGCGCGGCCACCCGGCCTTCTTCGCCCAAGACCGACGGCGGTGGATTCGATGTGGAGCCGCAGCACGTGTATTACACCGCGCTTGTCGTGCGTGACGGGCAGTTCGACTACGACAAGGGCGCCAAGGCACTCGTCGACGTGCTGAACGAGTACAGCCAGTCGGCGGGAACCGGCTGGGGCGCGGACGAGTTCTCCGCGGCGTACAAGTCGGTGAACGAGAAGTTCCTGGAGCTCTGGGCGAAGAGCGTGGTCAGCGTGGGCGGTGTCGCTGTCGGCCCTGACGGACACGAGTAACAAGTAGGTCCAGGCCGACTGGCAGGCCCGCCGGATGTACGGCCCGCCGCCCGTGGAGAAACAGCCGCCCGCCGTCATCGAGAACCAGCCCAGGTACGGCCCGGTCAACGACATCAAGTGGACCGGCACCGGCGAGGACGCGGACTCCTGGGCCATCTCCGGAGTCCTCGGCGAGGTCCCCGACTTCCTCGCCGACGTCATCCGGCCGACGATCGAGCACGGCCTGCGGCTCGGCAAGATGCACGAGATCACCCCGGGAGCCAGGGACGACGAGCTCAAGGCCATGGCCACCGCCTGGAGAGCCGTCGAAAAGGCCGCGAAGGTCGCATCGGACAACTTCAACAAGGCCATCAAGTTCATCACCAACAGCAAGGGCAACGACGAGTGGCAGGGCGCGATGAAAGCGTTCTGCCAGACCATCTGGGGCACCACCGAGTGGGGCAGGACCTACGACAACCAGATGAACCGGATCTCCATCGGTCGAACTTGGAAGACGGACCGCAACGTCGTGCCCGCGAAGCGGCGGCCCATCATCGAGATCCTCCGCGAAACAGCGACCGCCCGTGCAGCAGACCCTCGACCATCTCGCTGATGTGCGCAAGGAGACCGCGGACACCACCACCCGGCTCGCCGCGGAGGCCACGAAGGCGACGGTCAAGGACCTGACCACGGGCCTCGACCTGTTCGAGTTGACCCGGCTCGGTGCGACCATGCTCTTCGGCGAGATCGTGTTGAAGTTCCGCTCACACATGGACAAGGCGGCTGCCGACAAGGCGGTCGAGGCCTATCACCAGGCCTTCAGCGCCGCCGCCACCAAGCTGAAGGGGCTGGAGCGCGAACTCGACGAGGCGCTGCTCAGCGTGCCGACCTTCCGCGCGGAGGCGGCACGCGCGGCGGCGTACGGGGCGCGCTCCCTGAACGACTTCAAGAAGGAGCACAGCTGGCAGCGGCCGGAGAGCCAGATTCCCTACAAGTACAGCCTCGATCTGGCGACCGAGGAGGAACTGTACGGAGGGCACAGCATCGACAAGCATGTCGGGCTGACGGATGACCAGCTGACGCAGCGGTTGCGGGACGAGGCGACTGGGGCGGGCAAGGTCGATATTCCCGCGGCTTCCTCCTTCACGGACCTGGAATCGGCGCAGTATTACACTCAGTACAATGTCCGGACCAATACGGCGGAAATCGACAAGTGGCTTCAAGGCCCACCGCCTCCGGTGCCGGGTGAAAGGCAGGACTTCTCCGTGGATGCGGTGCCCTCGGGGCCTCTGGGGATTCCTGCAGTGACAGGGCGTACGGCGCCGGTGGTGAACGATCAGCCGACGCCACCACAGGACGCTCATGGTGTTCTGACCGTACTCAAATACGAACCGAACCTGGACCCGCCGTTCGTGGTCCTGACGTCCATGCCCCAATGATTGAGTGAGGAGACAGCGATGGCCGAACTCGACGAGCGGTCGTGGTCCAATGCGATCGACATGTACGAGCGTCGGGCGACCATTGCCAAGGTGACGAGCAGGGAGCACGAGAACTGGGTGCTCGACGTGTCCACCCTGATGCGCGGTGACACCCGCGACGCCCGCGGCTGGCGCACGGTGGACAGATGGGAGGGCGAACTCGAAAGGCTCGACGAACCGTTCTACCCCTTCGCCATGCCTCCGGAAGCAGTCGCGACGCCGGACGCCTGGAAGCCCTATCTGTATGAGATCCCGCGTTCTCAAGCCGTACGGTTCCTCGTGGCCCTTTCCACGCCCTGGATCGATGTCACAAAGGAACCGGATTTCGAGGAACGTAGGGAGGCCCTTGAAGCTAACGCACGCGTCATCCTGTCGCGCTTCCCTGAGGGCTCGCACTTTTATGCGAACACCGGGCGCGGTAGCGATACCCGTGACTACTACCAGCGGGTTTCTCGCTGGTACCCCTTTTCCGTGCGCACCTTCGACTTCGGCTTGGTACTCGTGTCGGAGACGGAGGTCGGGATGGTTTGGTCATTCCGCTGATGTGATGCGATCCGCAGTACTGCCCCGATCCTCCGTACTGCCCACCATGGAGAAGCCCCTTGCGTACCCGCACCGCCACCTACCCCGACCGCGCGACCGCGCAGTGGGCGACCCAGCACGTGGTTACCCGCAACGAACAGGTCATCCACAGCTGGCTGGCGCGGTCCACCCGGCAACGGCTGACGATCGAGGCAGTGTGGCCGTCCCGAGAGGAGCCCGTCGGGCGGGTGCTGCTCCAGGCGATGGCGCTGGCGGGCCGCGGCGCCGTCGAGGTGCGGGCCGTCCGGGTCGTGTTGCGCCGCGAGCCGTCCGCCGCGCACGGGTTCGCCGTGCACGCCAGTTTCCCCGTCTACCTGTGAAGGCAGTGGACCCACCGTGGCGCTGACACCCCTTGAACACGACCGCCGTTACGGCGAGTTGGACCAGGTCCTCCGCGCGTACGCCGGCCAGCCGGCCGACGACACCGAGGAGAAGCCGAGCGCGGCTCTCACCGCCTACCTGCGGCACACCTGGCACACCCGCCCCTGGGCGCTCGCCATCGCCGAGACCCAGCTACGGGAGTACGCCCGCAACCCCCCGGGGCGGCTGAGGGTCCGGCTCGGGGAGTTCTACGCCCTGCCGGACGTCGGCCTGCCCGACGCGGAGATCCTGGACTGGCTGACGCTGCTCGCCGACCACATCAAGCGCAGCGTGGAGGAGAGCCTGGTCCCGCCCCCGGCCGCCCCCGCCACCCACTGGGAGTGGAACGCCCGCTTCCCGGAACTGGGTCAGTTCCTCGGAGGCTGGTTCTCCCAGGACATGCCGGACGAGTTCGACGACCACGACGCCGCCGTCGACGACTACCGCACGACCACCGATCCGCACCTCGTGGCGCGCCTCGCGGGCGAACTGCGCGAGCTGCTCGCGCTCGAGCTGGAGGAGTCGGACTACGCACTGGCCGTCGCCGAGCTGGGCATGGAGGTCGATGTGCTGGCGCCGTACTCACCCAGCGGCTGGCTCACGCTCGTCGCGGGCCGGCTCGGTGCTCCGCGGGCCGAGTACGGGCCCGGCACGCAGGGAGACCCGCCGTGACGGTGCCGGTGGGCCTGCCGTAGGTGAAGGCCATGGCGTGCCGTGCCGTGAAGAATCGGTGAAGCTTCGATCAGCGGTAGCACGACTGTTGCATATGGCAGTTGGGACTGTCAGTGGAAGTCATTAGAGTGGTCATGTTGCGGTCATGAACACTTGAGGGGCGTGGGCTGCTCAGGACAGGCAGCGGACAACGGGGAGGGAAAGCTTCGTGCTTCCTGCAGACATGGGTGGGGGCGCCGCCGCCGACGTGCGGCGGGGCCTGATGGCGCTTTCGACGTTCAAGAAGCGCGTGGACGACCTGCTCAAGGCCTTCGAGGACTCAGCGGGCGGCTCGTCGAAGGTCGCGACTCACGGCCTGTCGCAGGCGGCCTTCGGCATGGGCAACTTCCCGGAAGCGAAGGCACTCCACCTGGAGTACGAGCGCGTTCACGAGCGCATCACGGCGCTGTCCAAGTCGCTCGGTCTCCAGTTGGAGGCGATGCAGATCGCCGTCCACGGCGTGGACGTCAACTTCGACAACCTCGAAATGGACCTTCGATACCGGTTCCACGAGATCCGGAGTGAGGTCAACCAGGAACGCGACGAGATGCTCAACGAGCAGATCAAGCGTGACAACAAGGCCGACCACACTGACGCGGGGTACTGATGAGCGGCGACAAGAACAAGCAGCCGAACGTCCACGAGGCGGAACACCAGGAAGCCGCCCAGCAGAACGGCACCCTCGACGCGGTCATGAATATGACCAAGGTGATCAACCCCTGGGGTCCGAACCGGGGTTTCCACTTCGGCAAGACCAGCTTCGAGGGCTACGACCTCAACGAGATGATCGACATCGTCGAGTCCGCGAGCCCGGAGCTCGTGGAGGCCGCCGGCACGGCCCTCGTCGACGCCCGGGACGCCATCAACGAGGCCGCCGCGGAGCTCAGCGTCAACATCAACGACGTCGACTGGGAGGGCGAGGCCCACACCGCGTTCCACACCTGGGGCATGGACCTGGTCAACACCGCCTACGATCTCGCCACTTACGCCGACACGGTGGGCACCCAGGTCATGGCGGCGAGCGCCGGCCTCGCCTCCGTACGCAAGTCCATGCCGCCGCGTGACACCCGCTCCGACCCCAAGGCGGTCGACGACATCCCCGAGGCCAAGCGGGTCGACAGCAACGACGAGTACACCGCTGCGGTGAAGGCGGAGGGCCACCGGCAGGAAGCCATCAACCAGATGTACCGGCTGGCGTCGTTCTACACGGTGTCGAGCGGGATGATGCAGACGGCTGAGGAGCCGGTGTTTCCTAAGATGCCGGATGTGGGGGTGCCTGCGCCGCCGCCGGGCTGGAAACCTCCGTTCGAGGGACCGGGGAACGGGTCGCTTTCCACTGGGGTCGAATCAGGATCCACCCGCCACGACTCTGTGGACTCCGGAGTAGCGCGATCGCGTGCGGAGGACTTGCCGTCGTCCCACAAAACCGCGGACGAGCGTGTCTTGTCTCCGGAACGGCACGTCGGCACTGAGATCGACAGCGTTGGTACCTTGCCGCCGCAGGAGACCATGAAGCCGGCGCCCGTCACGTCGCCGTCGACGACAGGTCCCAACGTCACTCCCGTGGGGGCTCCTCCCTTTGCCCCCGTTGCGGCACCTCCTGTTTCGCGCGGGCAGGTCGGACGCACCTCAGGCTTCGGCGGCGTGCCCGCGACCAGGACTCCCGCCTCGGCACAGGGGCGAGCTGGTGGTATGCCGCCTGGAACCCCGGCAGGACGTACGGGAACCGGGCCCATGGGACCAGTGGGACGTGCTGCCACGCCAGGGCAGGCAGTCAGTCGCACAACTGGCCCCATGGGGCGAGGCGTGATCGGCGGAGTGCCAAGGGCTACTGGACCAACAGGCGGGCAGACGGGCGGCATCCCGCGTGGTCCTGTCACCGGAATGGGAGCCACGAACCCCAGGCCTACCGTCGCCGGCCGGGCCGGCGTCGGGCGTACCACCGACGGCGTCGTCGGCGGGAGGCCTGTCACCGGAGCCACCCCTGGCGCCAGCGGTTCCACGGTGCCGCGTGGCACCGTCATCGGCGGTCAGAATGCACCCACCTCGCGCGGTACGGGCGAAAGGCCGGGCCAGCGTGGAGTGATCGGGGCGCCGGGTTCGACGACCGGCGGGGGACAGACGGCTCGCCGTACTGTCGGCAGTCCTGATGGTGTGGTCGGAACGCCGACAGGGCGGGCTTCCGGAGCCAGGAACGGCGGACACAGGCCCAGCGACACCGGCGTGAGGCGTGTTCCCCCAGGCAATCAGAGCTCCGGCGAGACGCGTGCGCGCCGTGACGAGCGGCGCGACGGGACGTCGTCGACCGACTGACCGGACAAGAGCGAGGACAAGCGAGGCATGGTGGCAGGGATCAGCCGATGCGGCGGGTGGAGCGCGACTTTCACGGGACGGAATGGAAGACGGGTTTCCGCTGTTTGGTCGACACTCGGTGCCTTGGCGGCCCTGTCGGCAGGTTTGGCTCCGAGTGCGGCAGCAGCAGACGTCCAGTCCCAGCAGTGGTATCTGTCGGCAATGAAGGCCGACGAGATGTGGAAGGTGAGTACCGGCCAAGGCGTCAAGGTGGCCGTTGTGGATACGGGAGTTAACCCCGACACTCCGTCACTTAAGGGCCAAGTGCTCGTCAACGAGGTTCCGAAGGCCGTTGCCTATAAGGCGACTGACGACTATTTGGGCCATGGGACAAGCATGGCGGAACTCATCGCAGGCACCGGGGCCGAAGGTGGCCTCAAGGGCCTGGCCCCGGGTGCGAAGATCGTCCCTTACCGAATCGCGCTCAAAGGTCAGAATAAGTCCGATTTGGAAAAGGCTCCTGATGAGGCGGCGGTGATCAGGGCCATCGCTGACAGTGATGTCAAGATCATTAACATGTCTTATGGTGGCAACATCGACGAGCCCGATGTGAAAGCAGCCGTCAAGTACGCCCACTCCAAGGGCAAGCTGATGATCGCCGGTACCGGCAACGACGCCCAAGAGAAGAACTTCATCGGATACCCCGCCGCCTACCCCTACGTAGTCGGCATCGCCGCTTCAGACAAGTCCGGAACGGTCGGAAAGTTCTCCGAGCACGGCAACTACGTCGACCTGGCCTCCCCTGGTCTGGACGTCCCCACCTGGTGCGACAACACATTCCGTTCGTACTGCACCGGCCAGGGCACCAGCCAAGCCACCGCCATAGCCTCCGCCTCCGCCGCCCTCATCTGGTCCGCCCACCCCGACTGGACCGCCAACCAGGTCCTCGCCAGTCTCATCGACACCGCCGGACGCGACTGGGCGAAGGACGACCCGAGCACGTACCTCGGCTACGGGCTGATCCGCCCCCGCAAGGTGTTGGAGAACAGCGCCATCAACCCCGGTTCGGCCGGCACCGACCCGCTCGCCAAGGAGAACGCGGCGGGTGTCACGGACGCCACGGGCGCCAAGCCGTCCGCTTCCGCATCAACCTCGTCACAAGCGCCCAAGGACACTTCAGGCGGCCAGACTTCGGCGGCAGGATCAAGCTCGGAATCCTCCGACAACACCACGATGTGGGTGGCCCTCGGAGCCGCAGGAGCTGTTCTGGTGATCGGGGGCGGCGCCTTCGCGGTGATCCGTTCGCGGCGAGGAGCATGACGACTCACGCACGACTCACGTACGACTCAGACACACCTGAGTACGGCGATCAGCGCGGCACCACTCGGGGACGCGCGGAAACGAACCACAGCTCTCACGAAAGGGAGTGCCGACATGGTCGACCGCAAGCTCAATGAAAGCGACGTACAGAAGCTTCAGACGGAAGTCATCGATCGCTACGACAACATCCGGCAGTCGCTCGCGAAGCTCCAGGGCACGATCGACATGATCGAGAAGCACTGGACGGGCCAGGGCGCCATGTCGTTCAACACGAAGCAGACGGAGATCAACGGCCACATGGCCGGGATCGGGAAGATGCTCGACGACTTCCTCGAGGGCATCCACATGAACAAGACCGACAAGCGCAACCTCGAAGACCAGATCGAGGCCGACATGACCAAGATCCAGGTCGACGATCTCGGTGGAAAGACTTCGGCGCTCAACAGCTACTGACGAGCCATCGGCGGCACCGAGCCGCACCGCTGTCCGGGCTGCGGAGTCCGGCTGAAATCTTCAAAGAAACGAGGGAACCATGTCCGGAGTCCACTACGACGAACTTGCCGTCACGTACGGCACCATGGACGCGCTCGCCACCGAGCTCGGCAACCAGGCCACGAAGCTCGAGGAAGACCTGGAAGCCCTGAAGCAGGCCGTGCTCAACGTGTCCGCGGGCTGGGGCGGCGAAGCGTACAGCGAGTTCCAGAAGAAGGCCGGCCAGTGGGACACGCACGCCCGGGGCATCCACTCGGCGCTGGTGCAGATCTCGAAGCTGGTCCACACCGCCGGCGGTGACTACCGGGGCGGCGACCTGAAGGGCGCCAGCTACTTCATGTAACGCCGAGCAGCACAGCTCAACAGGGTGGGCACGCACGGGAGGTGCCCACCCTTTGCTGTACCGGAATTCACGTTATGCCGCATGCAGCGGCGACATCCGGCGATCTCGGGTCACATGTCGCACTTGGCTTTGCCGTGGGAGTAAGAAGCGGCGTGCTTCACCAACTTGATCAATTCATCACGGGCTGCGGTATCGCTGGTGCTGCCCGCCTGCTTCAACTCGACGGAAACACTCACGTTGTACTGCCCGCCCGGGACCTTCCCTGCTGAGGTGCAGGGCATGAAGATGGCCGCGAATCGGCTGGAGGCTACGGCTTTCTTATCGTCGGTAAAAGGCGTGAGCGATGCGACGGACGCATTGTTCGCAGCCGTACCCTTGACCCACCGCGTCCAGCTGGCTGCCGACTCGTCTCGCATTAGGAGGGACTTTGCGACCAGTAGTTGCTTGCCGCTTCCAGAGACGAAACAGGACGGCTCGTAGACCGTGTCAGTGACTGCGGCGCGGGGTTTCACATCGTCTTCGAAGGAGTACGAGGATTCTTCGGGCAGTACCTTCCGCAGAGCCTCAGCAGCGTTGGACGAGGAGCCCAGAGACGGGCAGACCTCGTCTGCCTTGATCTCGCTCTTGTCCTCACCGGCGCAGCCGACGAAGGTAAGCAGAACGGCGCATACGAGAGACGCCGATCTCAGCACACTACGGCTCCGCATTGAGAGACCTTTCCCACCCCGCACTTGGGTTCCTGTCACGGTCGTTACTTGGCTCCCTCCTTGCACTCCGCCGATTTCTCTACCGCTTTTGTGAAGGAGATGATGAGGCGCTTCATCGCTTCGGCATCCCGATGCTTTGATCCTTGGGCTTGGATCGCCGTATACAGTGCTTGCTTGTTCCTCGTGTCAACGCAGTTTTGCGTCTTGCCGAAGGCCTCGTAACCCGAGTATCGGAATCTCCCCTCGTCTGCAGAATTCTTGGGAGTGTCAAGCGTTTGGCCGTATGCGAAGTTTTCTGTCGTAGTCCCCTCTTTCAGCCATGTTTGGCTGGTGGTCACGATGAGCGTATCGTCGACCACTATCTTGCATATGGCGGTCCATGAGTATGATTTGTCTCTGATGGTGATTTTCTTTCCGGCTGGAAGGAAGGGCGCCAGATCGTCGGCGTTGATCGCCGTACCACATAGGGAGTCCGGAACGGTGTACTCGCGTTTCGGCTCATCGCCGGAGCAACCTGAAAGGGTGAAAGCGAGAGCTGTGACTGTGGCAAAAGTAGCCATCGGAGGGCGCTTGAAGGCTCTTCGGTGGTGATTCATGAATCTCCCTTCCGGGCAGCGTGTTATCCGAAATCTGTGGTACTTCCTGGAGCCCCTCCGTCGAGAATCAGTCGCGCATTGTAGTAGCCCTGGCGTGCTGACTCCCTGGCTGTAGCGTCAAGGTCTTCAGAGTCGGTCAAACCGTACTTATCCACTGCCGTTCGGGCTGCGGATTCTGCGATGGCCATATTTCTCACCTGGCCCTCTTGTCAAAACTCTCCGCCAGTCTTCTTGGCGTCGTCCATCGCATTCCCCTCAGCATTCTGGAATACCGATTCCAGGACCATGCTGGTAACAGTGCCCGCTCCTCCGCCAACTAGGGCACCTACCCACGGGGTTGCGATAAAAGAAGTGCCTACGCCGACAGCGGTGCCGACCCCACCGGAAATCCAGTTCTTGCGCTGAGCCACAGAGTGTTCGTACGCCTTGTCCTTGTCCGAGGCTTCACTCCCGATGGCCTCCTGGACGCCAAGCCCTAGAGTGCCGGACACTTCCCCCGATCGCGAAGTGATCTGTTGGACGATGAGCTCGGGGCTATCGGGGACGCGTAGCGCCGGCGGCAGGTCCGGGTTCAGGTGGTAGTCCATCAGCTTGCCCATGTATGCCTTCTGGCCAACCTCAACAGCGGCGTAACCCTCCTCATTCTGTCCAACGGCAAAGAGAAGCTTGGTTACATCCGTGTGCTCGAGCTTGGCTTCGGATCCGGAAATGGGGTACAGCTTTGCAATGTCCTGCCACGGTTCCGACTCTGGGTCTCTCTTCACATCGCTCATGGCCCGGTTCATGTCCGGCAGATACTCCGAGGCGATCTGACCGATGCTGTCGGACATGTACCCGTACTTGGTCAGCCGCTCAGGATCGTCCCCGATCGATGCGACCAGGCTCTCCATGAGCTTTGTCTGTGCTGCATTGTGCGGAGGCGTGTCGACCGTCGGCGTCTCCCCAGCCGGATGCCCCGTAGTAGCCGCCTCCAGCGCCGCAGCCAGGTAGTTCCGCCCCGCGATACTGTCCTCGCCCTTGGCGTCCCGGTCCTGCGGCCAGTCCCGCTCCTCGAAGAGGTAGTCGAAGTTGCTGAGGGTCCGCCTGCCCTGCTTGCCGTCGCCGTCCGTGTCGTGGGTGAAGTCGTGGTCCTCGTCCTTGGTGACGAAGGTGCCGTTGAAGAACTTCGTAGCCGCGTCAGGGCTGTTGGAAAGTGCTTTGAGGTATCCGGTCATCGGATCCCAGCCCGAGTCGGTGCCGGTGCGGTTGAGGAGAGGGTCGGCGCCGGTGCCGGCCCAGGCACCGTGCCGGCCGTTGCCCGTGAACTGTTTCTCCGTCTCGATCAGCTTGTCGCCGTAGTCGACGAGGAACCGGTCGTCGTAGTCGCCCCACCGCATCAGGTTGGACATGACCTGACCACCGAGGGGGAAACCGCCGTTGCGGCCCACCGGCTTGTCGACCAGGTCGACCATGCTGGATTTCCACTCGGTCATGCCGGCGCTGTCGCTCTGCGAAGCCGTGGCGAGCGCGAGACTGAGGTTCTTCTGCAGGTCGTCGTACTGGTCGGCCCGCTGCTGGCCCAGTTTCCAGGCACTGTGCGGGTCGTTGATACCGGTCCAGAAGTCGAGGGTCCCTTCCGCCCCCAGGCGGGTAGCGAAGCGTGCCGCGAACAGTTCGTCGTCCGCGTTCTTCTTCAGGATCGTGTTGAGCCGGTCGAACTCCTTGGGCGTCAGGTCCTCGGGATTCTTCTTCGCCAACTCGGTTAGCTCATCGGCCTCCTTGATGGCCTCGGCCGCCGAGTCCCGGTCGGCGTAGTCGACGTCCGAGAAACCCAGCTTGCTCTGATCGGCGATTGCCATCAGGACGGTGCTGGCCGAGGTGTCGCTCTCGGTCGCCTTCTCCAGGATCTTCTGGATCTCGTCGCGCAGCGCGGTGATCTCACCCTGGTTGTCCTTGTCCTGCTGGGCGCGCCCCTCCGGCGGGACGCTGGACGTGACCGTGAACCCACCCTCGTAGCCGATCACCGTCAGGTTCTTCTGACGGCCCCGCTCGATGGCGTCGTTGAGCTGCCCCTTGTAGCTCTTCAGCTCGTCCCGGGTGTCCCTGAGGATCTTGTGAATGGACGAGGCCTGACTGTGTGCGTCCGTGAACTCCCCGGCCGTCTTGCCGATGAACTCCTTCGACACGGTTGCGTTGTAACCCGCCCAGTTGGCCTTGTTGGCGGCGCCGTGGAGGCCCTTCTCGGCGGCGTCCATCAGCGTTTCCAGGTCGTCGACCATCGTGGACCAGTCGTCGACGGCGTCGTCGAGCAGACCGAAGTCGATGTTCCGAAGGGCGTCGAGATCCATCAGTCCTACTTGCCCTTCTCGTCGTCCTTCTTGTCATCCTTCTCGCCGTACACCGAGTTCGGCTTGCCGGGATCACCGACGCGTTCGTCGAAGCCCGCGTCCAGCACGTCGATGCTGCTCATCTGTCGGCGGATGTAGTGGTCGTCGCCGGCATGCAGCTTCTTCGTGACGGTCATGTGGTTCGAGATGTGCGCGCACGCGTCCCTGAGGGAGCCCAGCTGTTCGTCCCAGCGGAGCGCGACGTGCTGAAGCGCGCTGCCCAGGGCGAAGCCGGCAGTGCTGAGCTTGCCGGCGGCACGCTCACTGGTGGGTACCGCCCGACGCCCCTTGTTCCAGAGATCGTTGTATAGATCGAACGCATGGGTGCCGATCTTCGCCAGGTCGCTTTGGCTTGCCTTCAGCTCGCCGTACTGACCGGGATCCGGCGCAGGACGTACCGGGCCGCTGCCGGGATCCAGCTGGTTCAGCTGCATGTGGGGCGCACCCCCCGCGGCCGCCTCCGCCTTCAGCTGTTCCCATTCGTCCCACGCCATGGGCGTGCCCCTTCCCCGTGTCCCCGTGAAAGCCCGCGTATCGGGCGGGTTGCTCCTGTCAGTCACCAACAGGCCAGATCCGCGAACTCGATTCAAGCGAGTTCACGGATCTCACCACGTGAATGTCCACAGGACCATGCCCATCATGACCGCGGCACAGAGGAACGCCACGATCCGCTTCGACCGGTACGCCGAGTCCGACGGCTCGTTAGCCGCCGGATCCCGGAACCGCCACCACAGCGCGCGCTGGTCGGCGGCGCCGAGTCCCGCCAGCGCCAGGGCCAAAAGGATCATGAAGATCCTCATACCCGCCATCAGCGCGTCCCTCCTCGCGTCTCGTACGACATATCAGACGTCCCCCTGACGCCCCCCGGCGCCGAGTACGACAACTCACGTGCCCAGGACGGCCCCTCAGAACGTCAGTACGTCCCTTCCGGCACCAACCCCACCTGCACCAACGGCTTCCCCCGACGACGGGAGACGAAGACGCCCCGCCCCGCGGGCATCGGCCGGGGCCGGACCCCGCCGAGGACGTCTCCCTCTCCGGGGTCACCCGCCAGCACCACGCCCTGCGCGCCCAGTTCCTTGATGCGCTGCATGAACGCCTCGTACGCGGCCCGTCCCGCGCCGGCCGTGGAGCGCGCGATGATGAAGCGCACGCCCACGTCCCGGGCGAACGGCAGCAGTTCCGTGAGCCCGGCCAGCGGGTTTCCGCTGGACGTCGAGACGAGGTCGTAGTCGTCGATGACGACGAACACGTTCGGCCCCTGCCACCAGCTGCGGTCCCGCAGCTGCTGTGCCGTCACGTCCGCGGTCGGGGTGCGGCGCTGCATCAGGTTGGCGAGGGCGGACATGTGGTGGTCCATGGCGTTGGACATCGGGATGTACTCGGCCAGGTGGGAGGACGGGGTGACGTCCAGCAGGGAGCGCCGGTTGTCGACCACGAACAGCTTGCACTCGTCGCCCGAGTAGCGTTCCGTCAGCTGCTTGATCAGCAGGCGCAGCAGGTTCGACTTGCCCGACTCGCTCTCGCCGAAGACGAGGAAGAACGGGTCCTGCTCGAAGTCGACGAAGACCGGCTCGAGGGCGTTCTCGTCGAGGGCGAAGGCGACGCCCTGGCGCGGGAAGCGGTTGCCCGGCGGCAGCTGGGCGGCCGGGAACTCCCGGGGCAGCAGCCGTACTTCGGGAGCCGGCGGTGCCTGCCAGTGGCGGGAGACCTCCGTGGCCAGCGCCTGCGTGGCGTCGGAGAGGTCGGTGTCCGAGGCGAGCCCGTCGATGCGGGGGACCGCCGCCATGAAGTGCAGCTTCTGCGGCGACTGACCGCGGCCCGGAACGCCCACCGGGACGTTGGCGGCGACCTTGCGGTCCATCTCGGAGTCCATGGTGTCGCCGAGTCGCAGTTCCAGGCGGTTCATGAGGTGGTCCTTCATGTTCGCCCGGACCTCCATCGACCGTGACGCCGTCAGGACGACGTGGATGCCGTAGCCCAGGCCGCGCGCCGCCATCTCGAGGACGACCGGCTCCAGCGTCTCGTAGTCCGCCCTGAAGTTGCCCCAGCCGTCGATGACCAGGAAGACGTCGCCCCAGGGCTGATCGGTGACCGAGATCTCGCCCCGCGCCCGGCGGGCCCGGAAGTCGCCGATCGACGGGATCCCGGCCGAACGGAAGTACTCCTCGCGGCGCGTCATCACGCCGTACACCTCGGCCACCGTGCGCCGCACCCGCTCCGGGTCCAGACGCGAGGCCACCCCGCCCACATGCGGCAGACCGGCCACCGACGCCATGCCGCCACCGCCGAAGTCGAGGCCGTAGAACTGGACCTCGTACGGCGTGTGGGTGAGGGCGAAGGAGCAGATCAGCGAACGCAGCAGGGTCGACTTGCCGGACTGCGGGCCGCCGAGGATCTGCATGTGGCCGGCCGCGCCGGAGAAGTCCACCCAGAGGGCGTCACGGCGCTGCTCGTACGGCTTGTCCACCAGACCGACCGGCACGACCAGGCGGCCCGCGCCCTCGTAGCCGGGCTGGGTGAGGCCGCGGTCCTGCACCGCCGTGAGGCCGGGCAGGAGGGCGTCGAGCGACGGCGGGCTGTCCAGCGGCGGCAGCCACACCTGGTGGGCCGCCGGGCCCTGCGCCTCCAGCCGGCGCACGATCACGTCGAGGACGGTGTCCGCGAGGGCCTCGTCGACCTCCGGCTCGTCCCCGGAGGACTGCTGGGGCACCTGCACGTACCGCACCGGCACCTCGGCCGCCGTGAACAGCACCGGCCGCCGGTCCACCGGCAGCGGACCGCCGCTCAGTGCCGCCCGCTGCGTGCCCGAACGGTAGACGCCGGAGACGTAGGCCGCCTTGAACCGCACCATCTCGTTCGTGCCGAACTTCAGGAAGCCGGAACCCGGCACGTTCGGCAGCTCGTAGGCGTCGGGCACACCCAGCGCCGCGCGCGACTCGGCCGCCGAGAAGGTCCGCAGACCGATGCGGTACGACAGATACGTCTCCAGGCCGCGCAGCCGGCCCTCCTCCAGGCGCTGTGAGGCCAGCAGCAGGTGCACGCCGAGCGAGCGGCCGATCCGGCCGATCTGCACGAACATCTCGATGAAGTCCGGCTTCGCCGTCAGCAGTTCGCTGAACTCGTCGATCACCAGGACCAGGGAGGGGATCGGCTGCAGGGGAGCGCCCGCCGCGCGCGCCTTCTCGTAGTCGTGGATGTTGGCGTAGTTGCCGGCGTCCCGCAGCATCTCCTGGCGGCGGTTGAGCTCGCCGCGGATGGAGTCGCCCATGCGGTCGACCAGGGTCAGGTCGTCCGCCAGGTTGGTGATCACGGCCGCGACGTGCGGCATCTGTGCCATGCCGGCGAAGGTCGCGCCACCCTTGAAGTCGGCGAGGACGAAGTTCAGGGTCTCCGAGGAGTGGGTGACCGCGAGGCCCAGCACCAGCGTGCGCAGCAGCTCGGACTTGCCGGAACCGGTCGCGCCCACGCACAGGCCGTGCGGGCCCATGCCCTCCTGCGCGGCCTCCTTGAGGTCGAGCATCACGGGCCGGCCGTCCTCGCCGACGCCGATCGGCACCCGCAGCCGCTCGGCCAGCGAACGCGGCCGCCAGGTGCGCCGGGTGTCGACGGACGCGGCGTCGCCGAGGTTCAGCAGCTCGGTGAACTCCAGGTTGGCCAGCAGCGGTTCGTCGTCGTCCCCGCCGGACGCCATCCGCAGCGGGGCCAGTTGCCGGGCGAGCACCTCCGCGGACTCGTACGACAGAACATCAGGCGTCCCCTCGTAGACGACACCGTGCCCCGACTCCAGATGCAGCGCGCCGGGCTGTACGACGATGGAGAGGTCGCCGCCGGTCCCGGTCAGTTCGCCGGGGACGACCTCGAGGACCGTCACGCCCTGGAGTCCCTCGGGGTTGGCCAGGAGCGAGTCGGGGGCGAGCGAGACGCCGTCGAGGAGGACGACGATGTGCGGCTCGTCCGGGAGGGGCGTGGCGTTCGGGTGGAACCGGGGACGGCCGCCGAGCCGGGACGCGATCATGTTCTCCAGCTCGCGCGCGTCGCTGCCGATCATCCGGCGGCTGCCCGCGCCGTCCACGGCGTCCGACGCCTGGACGTGCGGAAGCCACTTGACCCACTCCCAGTGCGCCAGCTCGTCCCGGCCCGCCGCGACGACGAGGAGCAGGTCCTCGGGGGAGTGCAGTGCGGTCAGCGAACCGGCCAGGGCCCGGGCGGAGGACCGTACCGACTGCGGCTCGCCGCTGATCGTCACGTGGTAGAAGGCCCGCAGGGAGACGGCCATCGGCAGGTCGTCCAGGGTGCCGTGGACGGCGAGGAAGCGCTGCAGGGCGCCCGCCGTCAGCGGCTCGAGCTGTTCGACGGGCCCGGTCTCGGGGGCGACGAGCGCAGTGGCGAGCGCCTGGGGGCCGAGACCGATGCGGACCTGGGCGAAGTCCTCGTCGCCCGGCCGCCGTTCCCACACCCGGCTGCCCTCGGCGACCAGCGCCCACAGCTGCTCGGGGGAGGGGTGGAGGTAGTACTGCGCGTCCCGTTGCGCCCTCGCGGTGTCGAGCGTGGTGCGGCGGGTCTGGGCGAGGTAGCTCAGGTAGTCGCGGCGCAGGTCCGCCAACTGCCCCTGGGTGCCGCGGCGGAAGCGGACCACCATGGCGATGGACATGGCGATCGTCGAGGCGATCATGACCATGCCCATGATCCTCATGAACGGCTGCCCGCTCGTGAAGAAGAAGACCACCGAGCCACCCATGCCGAGGGTCGGCAGGAGTTGCATCAGCACGCTCTCCTGATGCCCCCGCGGCAACTCGGGCGGAGGCTGCACGGCGATCTCGCCCGTGGGCACTTCGGACGGCAGCGACCGAGGCGGCCGCTTCACGACGATGTGGCTCACTGCTCACCAATTCCCTCAGCGGCCCCGGGCAGTTCCGGGTAAGTACCGTCCGCCACCCCGTGTCAGGCGGACGCAGGCCGCCGCGTGATCCTACTGACTTCTCGTGTGACGAGGGGGCGGTAGGGTGCCGGATGTTCGCGTGAGCACATGCGACATGGGCCGCGGAGGCCGGGACATTCCGTGTGATTCGGAACGCTTCGGCGCTCGGCGGCCGCCTCACGGCGCCTGTTCCGCCGCCCGGCCGGACCCACGGGTCCCGCGGGGCGCGAACCGGCGCAGGATTTTCACACCGCCGACGCGGAACCATCACTGAGGGGGAGCAGCAGGTGAGCATCACGGCCTCCGCGGCAGCCACCGGAGGAGGGCACGGAACGGGAGCCGCCTCCGGGACCGGGCTCGGCTTCTGCCGGGTCACGATCGTCGCGCCCGACAGCAGGATCGACGTGGCCCTGCCCGACGACATCCCGGTCGTCGACATCTATCCGGAGATCCTCAGGCTCTCCCGGCAGAGCTCTGCCGAGGGCGCCCCGGTCGGCTACCACCTCGTGCGCCGGGACGGCAGGGTCCTCGACGGCTCGCGCTCGTTCGCCGCCCAGCACATCCTCGACGGCGAACTCCTCACCCTGCGACCCTTCTCCGAGTCGCTGCCCCCCGCCGTCTACGACGACGTGTCCGAGGCGGTCGCCTCGGCCGTGACCCGCGAACACACCCTGTGGGGCGGCGACCTGACCCGTGCCGCGGGCCTCGTCGGCGGCGGCGTCCTGCCGGCCCTGCTGGCCTTCGTGGCCTGGATGGGCGACCCACGCCACGACATGCACTCGCTGCCCGGCGTCCTCGCCGCGGTCGCCGGCGTCCTCCTGGTCGCCCTCGCCTGCGTACGGGCCCGGGTCTACGACGACCGGCCCTCGGCCATCGCCCTGGGACTCGGCGCGCTGCCGAACATCGGGGTGGCCGGCTCCGGACTCCTTCCGCTCGCCGACGGCCAGGGCATCGGCAAGCTCCAGTTCCTGCTGGCCTGCGCGGCGGTGCTGATCGCCGCGGTGCTGCTCACCCTGTGCTCGCCCGGCGGGGACGGCCCGTTCGTCGCCTGTGTCGTCGCCTCGGGCGTGGGCCTGGCCGCCGTGTTCGCGGGGCTCCTCGCGCACTGGACGCCGTCCGAGATCGCCGCCCTGTGCGCCCCCGTCGGCGTGGGCGCCCTGGCCTTCCTGCCCGGCCTGTCCATGCGCTTCGCCCGGCTCCCGATCGGCTACGACGCCCAGACCCCCGCCCCGCGCAGCGCCTACGGCGCCGATCCGGCCCCCCAGGAGCCGGTCGACGTCGAGCGGATCACCGCCCAGGCCCGCCGCGGCCACGAACTCCTGGTCGGTCTGGTCGGCGGCTGCGCGGTGATCGCCGTCGGCTCCTGCGCCGTCCTCGGTTTCTCCGACGGCGTCTGGGCCCAGCTGCTCGCCCTCGCCGTGGGGATCGCCCTGCTGATGCGCGCCCACCTCTTCCGCTACACCGCCCAGGTCGCCCCCGTCCTGGCCGCGGGTCTCGGCTCCCTCGTGCTCCTCGGACTCGGCCTGGCGCTCAACCCGCCCGTCTCGGCGTTCCGCGACGCCCTGACGGGCGACCGCACCGACCTCGACATCCGTACGATCTGGCTCATCGCGGCGATCGCGGCGGCGTCCGCCATCGTCACCGGGATCGGCCTGATCGCCTCGCGGGGCGGCGTCACCCCGTTCTGGGGACGCTTCATGGAGATCGCCGAGGGCTTCGTCCTGCTGACCCTGGTGCCGCTGGCGCTGGCGGTCTTCGACGTGTACGCGACCGCCCGGTCGATGACGAGCTGACGCGGTGCGGACGGCCGACGACGAGCTGAACGCACCGCAGGGAAAGGAACGTCGAGCGTGAGCTTCGGCCCACCCCCGTCCGTCTACACCCAGTCCACCGTGACCGCGGAGGCCGTCCGCACCAGGCGCCGCCGGCGGCTGCTGGTGTGGCCGCTGGCTGTCGTGCTCGTCGCGGCACTCGGCACCGGCGGCTGGCTCCTGTGGGGCGGTGACAACGGCGGCACGAAGCCCAGGACGCGGGCCGCCGCGGGTCAGGGCCGCCTCGACGTCCGGGAGACGGTCGAGAAGCAGCCCGCGAGCACGGTCGGCAAGATGGCCTTCCGCTTCTCCGTGGACGACCTGACCCCCGGCGAGCACTACGAGATGCCGGGCATGTGGGCCACGGACAAGATCCTCGCCAAGGGCATCAACAAGACCGTCGTCGGTCTGACCATCGGCACCGACGCCTCCCCCGGCGACGAGAAGTGGAAGCTCCCCCTCAACGGCCCGATCTGCGGCTACACCCGCCATGTCACCGGCGAGAACCGCACGGCCGTCCTCTACCGCGCCAATGCCGCCGAGGACTCCTACTGCAATCACGTGGCCTTCTTCGACCTCGACGACGGCCGCGCGGTCTGGCAGAGCGACTTCCCCTTCTCCGCCTACGGCGACTCGCCGGGCGTCCCCGAGAGCGGCGAGAGCCAGGACACCCCGAGCGTGACCCTCACCCACGGCACGGTCGTCGTGACCTGGGGCGGCGGCACCGACGCGTACTCCATGGACACCGGCAAGCGCCTGTGGCGCACCACCTCCACCGGCGCCTGCCAGGACATGGGCGCCGCCGGCGGAGGCGCGCTGATCGTCCGTCAGCAGTGCTGGAACGACGACGACAGCCTCCCCGTCGACTCGCTGGAGCGCGTCGCCTACAAGGCCCGCAAGGTGGACCCCAGGACCGGCAGGACGCTGTGGACCCACACCGCCGCCAAGGGCATCCGGGACCTGAACATCCCGTCCGCCGACCCGGCCCTCCTCGCGGTCCAGGCCGGCGAGATCGGCATCTCCGAGATGCTCTCCCTCGACGACCAGGGCAGGAACCGCGCCACGATCCGCCTCCAGAACGGCACGTACGAGGGGGAGTGCTCGTACGACGACTACCTCGTCGTCGACGACTGCCCGACCATCGCCGTCGGCGCCGGTCAGGTCTTCCTGCGCAGCAAGGAGACCGGCGACCAGGCCAACGCCAACTGGGTCATCGGCTTCGACCTGGCCACCGGGAACACCACGAGGAAGTTCGACTCCGGCCCCGGCGCGCTGCTGTACCCGGTGCGGACGAGCGGCGACCGACTGCTCGCCCTGCGCCAGACCGACGACCACATCTCACCCAGCGCGCTGGTCGCTCTGGATCCGAAGACGGGCAAGGAGACCCCGTACTTCTACTTCGGCCTGCCGGACGAGGCCGCCCTGCTCACCATGACGGACCACAACGACATCGTCGTCCAGGACGGGCGCCTCTTCCTCGGCGCCAAGAACGCCGACGGACCCGCCTCCGGGGAGAAGGCCTGGACGTACCTGGTCCTCGGCGTCGAGAGCGGCGCGGCGAAGAAGCCGTGACCGCTCGTGCGCGGCGGCCGACGCGGGCCGGCCGCCGCGACGGCTACTGCGCCGTCAGCCCTCCGTTGTGCGGCGCCGGCTCCAGGTCGAACTCGCCGTCCCGCGCGCCCAGCACGAAGGCCCGCCACTCCGCCTCCGTGTAGCGCAGCACGGTGTCCGGGTCGAGCGACGACCGCATCGCCACGGCCCCGCCGGGCAGGTACGCGATCTCCACCCGCTCCTCGTGCTCCTCCGTACCCGGCGCGCAGTGCCACTCGACGCCCGAGATGTCGAGCGCGTACAGCTCGTCGCGCTCCCGCTCCTTGCGGGCCTTGACGTCCTCGTTCGTTTCCTCCGCCATGGCGCGGCGACCCCTTCCCGACGCACGGATGATCCCACCGTTCACCCTAGTGGCAGCGCCCGCGCCGCCCGCCCGCTTCGGGAACCGGTGCGAAGACTGCCCCTGCCTGCTGGTACTCTGGCTGACGGCCGTTTGTGTACGCACCCCCGGAGCACCCGCTCTGGAGGCCGCGCCCAGCGGATCCCCGCCTCCCGAGTAACGGAAGCTCCCCCGAGACGCAGACCGGGGGCACTCGGTGGCCATCCACAGATTTCGAGGAGTACGCGTGTCGCTCGACGCCGCAGTGAAGAAGCAGATCATCTCCGAGTTCGGTACCAAGGAGGGTGACACCGGCTCCCCCGAGGTCCAGGTCGCTCTGCTGTCCCGTCGGATCTCCGACCTGACCGAGCACCTCAAGACCCACAAGCACGACCACCACTCCCGCCGTGGCCTGCTGATCCTGGTCGGTCAGCGCCGCCGGCTGCTGCAGTACCTGGCGAAGAAGGACATCCAGCGCTTCCGTACGCTGGTCGACCGCCTCGGCATCCGCCGTGGTGCGGCGGGCGCCAAGTAAGACGCCGTGAAGGGAGCGGTTCCCGTGACGATCGGGGGCCGCTCCCTTTGCCGTACGTACGGAAACGTGCGGAGTGTCACTCACGCTTTGTAGTGTGGTAGCACAACGCAATACGGACGACACAGCACGACAAGAAAAGGAGGAGCGCACCTCGCCGCCGCCGGTCCTCGGTAGTGGCCCCCGGGCAAGAGCCCCGGGTGCTTCGATCGAAGACCGGCCCGCACCAGACGGAGCGCTTCTCCGCCACCGTCCCCCTGCCACACGGGCAACCAGGGACGAAGACGAGGAGAAAACGCTAGTGGAGAACGAGACCCACTACGCCGAGGCCGTCATCGACAACGGTTCCTTCGGCACCCGCACCATCCGTTTCGAGACGGGCCGACTGGCCAAGCAGGCCGCCGGCTCCGCCGTGGCGTACCTGGACGACGACACCATGGTGCTGTCGGCCACCACCGCCTCCAAGAACCCCAAGGACCAGCTCGACTTCTTCCCGCTGACGGTGGACGTCGAGGAGCGGATGTACGCCGCCGGCAAGATCCCCGGCAGCTTCTTCCGCCGTGAGGGCCGCCCCTCCGAGGACGCGATCCTCACCTGCCGCCTGATCGACCGCCCGCTGCGCCCGTCCTTCAAGAAGGGCCTGCGCAACGAGATCCAGGTCGTCGCCACGATCATGGCGCTCAACCCCGACCACCTGTACGACGTCGTCGCGATCAACGCCGCGTCCGCGTCCACGCAGCTGGCCGGTCTGCCCTTCTCCGGCCCGATCGGCGGCGTCCGCGTCGCGCTGATCAACGGCCAGTGGGTGGCCTTCCCGACGCACACCGAGCTCGAGGACGCCGTCTTCGACATGGTCGTCGCGGGCCGCGTCCTGGAGGACGGCGACGTCGCGATCATGATGGTCGAGGCCGAGGCCACCGAGAAGACCGTCAAGCTGGTCGAGGGTGGCGCGGAGGCGCCGACCGAGGAGGTCGTCGCCGCCGGTCTGGAGGCCGCGAAGCCCTTCATCAAGGTGCTCTGCAAGGCCCAGGCCGACCTCGCCGCGAAGGCCGCCAAGCCGACCGGCGAGTTCCCGATCTTCCTCGACTACCAGGACGACGTCCTGGAGGCGCTGACCGCCGCCGTCCGCCCGGAGCTCGCCTCCGCGCTGACCATCGGCGGGAAGCAGGAGCGCGAGGCCGAGCTGGACCGCGTCAAGGCGCTCGCCGCCGAGAAGCTCCTGCCGGAGTTCGAGGGCCGCGAGAAGGAGATCTCCGCCGCGTACCGCTCGCTCACCAAGCAGCTGGTCCGTGAGCGCGTGATCAAGGAGAAGAAGCGCATCGACGGCCGCGGTGTCACCGACATCCGCACCCTGGCCGCCGAGGTCGAGGCCATCCCGCGGGTCCACGGCTCCGCCGTGTTCGAGCGTGGTGAGACCCAGATCCTGGGCGTCACGACCCTGAACATGCTCCGCATGGAGCAGCAGCTGGACACCCTGTCGCCGGTGACCCGCAAGCGCTACATGCACAACTACAACTTCCCGCCGTACTCCACCGGTGAGACCGGCCGCGTCGGTTCCCCGAAGCGCCGCGAGATCGGCCACGGCGCCCTCGCCGAGCGCGCCCTGGTGCCGGTCCTGCCGACCCGCGAGGAGTTCCCCTACGCGATCCGCCAGGTGTCCGAGGCGCTCAGCTCGAACGGCTCGACCTCGATGGGCTCGGTCTGCGCCTCCACCATGTCGCTGCTGAACGCCGGTGTGCCGCTGAAGGCCCCGGTCGCCGGTATCGCCATGGGCCTGATCTCCCAGGAGATCGAGGGCGAGACGCACTACGTCACCCTCACCGACATCCTCGGTGCGGAGGACGCCTTCGGCGACATGGACTTCAAGGTCGCCGGCACCAAGGAGTTCGTGACCGCCCTCCAGCTCGACACCAAGCTGGACGGCATCCCCGCCTCCGTCCTGGCCGCGGCCCTCAAGCAGGCCCGTGACGCCCGCCTCCACATCCTCGACGTGATGATGGAAGCGATCGACACGCCGGACGAGATGTCCCCGAACGCGCCGCGGATCATCACCGTGAAGATCCCGGTCGACAAGATCGGCGAGGTCATCGGCCCCAAGGGCAAGATGATCAACCAGATCCAGGAGGACACGGGCGCCGAGATCACGATCGAGGACGACGGCACCATCTACATCGGTGCCGCCGACGGCCCCTCCGCCGAGGCGGCCCGTACGACGATCAACGGCATCGCCAACCCGACGATGCCCGAGGTCGGCGAGCGCTACCTGGGTACGGTCGTCAAGACCACGACCTTCGGCGCGTTCGTCTCGCTCCTGCCGGGCAAGGACGGTCTGCTGCACATCTCGCAGATCCGCAAGCTGGCCGGCGGCAAGCGCGTGGAGAACGTCGAGGACGTGGTCGGCGTGGGCCAGAAGGTCCAGGTCGAGATCGCCGAGATCGACTCGCGCGGCAAGCTCTCCCTCATCCCGGTGATCGAGGGCGAAGACAACGATGAGACGAAGGACGACACCGACAAGTGACGTCGAGCAGCTCCAAGGCGACGGCCCGCACCTCTTCGGAGGCGCGGGCCGTCGCCCGTACCCAAACCCTCATCAAGGGCGAGAACGGCATCGGCACCGTCCGCAAGACCACCCTCCCCGGCGGCCTGCGCATCGTCACCGAAACCCTGCCCTCGGTCCGCTCCGCGACCTTCGGCATCTGGGCGCACGTCGGCTCCCGCGACGAGACCCCGGCCCTGAACGGCGCCACGCACTACCTGGAGCACCTGCTCTTCAAGGGCACGACCCGGCGTAGCGCGTTGGACATCTCCTCCGCCATCGACGCGGTCGGCGGCGAGATGAACGCGTTCACGGCCAAGGAGTACACGTGCTACTACGCACGCGTGCTCGACGCCGACCTGCCGCTCGCCATAGACGTCGTCTGTGACATGCTCACGGGCTCCCTCATCCTCGAAGAGGACGTCAACGTCGAGCGCGGCGCGATCCTCGAGGAGATCGCGATGACCGAGGACGACCCGGGTGACTGCGTGCACGACCTGTTCGCGCACACCATGTTCGGTGAGCAGCCCCTCGGCCGCCCGGTCCTCGGCACGGTCGACACGGTCAACGCCCTCACCGCCGACCGCATCCGCCGCTTCTACAAGAAGCACTACGACCCCACCCACCTCGTGGTCGCCGCCGCCGGCAACATCGACCACAACAAGGTCGTACGCCAGGTCCGCGCCGCCTTCGAGAAGGCCGGCGTCCTCACCGACCTCGACGCCACGCCCGTCGCCCCGCGCGCCGGCAGGCGCGCGATCCGCACCGCGGGCCGCGTCGAGCTGATCGGCCGCAAGACCGAGCAGGCGCACGTCGTCCTCGGCATGCCCGGCCTGGCCCGCACCGACGACCGCCGCTGGGCGCTCGGCGTGCTGAACACGGCACTGGGCGGCGGCATGTCCTCCCGGCTGTTCCAGGAGGTCCGTGAGAAGCGCGGCCTGGCCTACAGCGTGTACTCGTACACCTCCGGCTTCGCCGACTGCGGTCTGTTCGGCGTGTACGCCGGCTGCCGGCCCAGCCAGGTGCACGACGTGCTGAAGATCTGCCGCGACGAGCTCGACCACGTCGCCGAGCACGGCCTGTCCGACGACGAGATCGGCCGCGCCATCGGCCAGCTCAAGGGCTCCACCGTCCTCGGCCTGGAGGACACCGGTGCGCTCATGAACCGCATCGGCAAGAGTGAGCTGTGCTGGGGCGAGCAGATGTCCGTCGACGACATGCTGACCCGGATAGCTGCGGTGACCCCGGACGAGGTCCGCTCGGTGGCCCGCGAGATCCTGGGACAGCGCCCGTCGCTGTCGGTCATCGGCCCGCTCAAGGACAAGCAGGCGTCCCGTCTGCACGAGGCCGTGGTCTGACACCCGTCCGTCTTCGGAAAGCACCTTCGACAAGGAAGCAAGAGATGAGCAAGCTGCGCGTGGCGGTCCTCGGCGCGAAGGGCCGCATCGGTTCCGAGGCGGTACGGGCGGTCGAGGCCGCCGAGGACATGGAGCTGGTCGCCGCCCTGAGCCGCGGCGACAAGCTGGAGACGCTGGCGGAGACCGGCGCCCAGGTCGCCGTCGAACTGACCACCCCGGGGTCGGTCATGGGCAACCTCGACTTCTGCGTACGGCACGGCATCCACGCCGTGGTCGGCACCACCGGCTGGACCGACGAGCGCCTCGCGCAGCTCAAGGGCTGGCTGGCCCAGTCCCCGGAGACCGGCGTGCTCATTGCGCCGAACTTCTCCATCGGGGCCGTGCTGACCATGAAGTTCGCGCAGATCGCCGCGCCGTACTTCGAGTCCGTCGAGGTCGTCGAGCTGCACCACCCGAACAAGGTGGACGCCCCCTCCGGTACCGCCACGCGCACCGCCCAGCTCATCGCCGAGGCCCGCCGCGCGGCCGGCTCCGCCCCGGCCCCGGACGCCACGGTCACGGCCCTGGAGGGCGCCCGCGGCGCGAACGTCGACGGCGTCCCGGTGCACGCCGTCCGCCTCCGCGGCCTGCTGGCCCACCAGGAGGTCTTGCTGGGCGGCGAGGGCGAGACCCTCACCGTCCGCCATGACTCCCTGCACCACAGCAGCTTCATGCCGGGCATCCTGCTGGGCGCCCGCCGCGTGGTGACCACCCCGGGCCTCACCTTCGGCCTGGAACACTTCCTGGACCTGAACTGAGCCCCTGACCCTCATGCGCGCGAAGCTCTCCTACGCCCTCACCGCCGCCGTCCTGGTCTTCTACTTCGCCCTGGTCGGCAGCCGCGGCGTCATGCTCATCCAGTCCGGCACGCTCCTCACCGTCACCTTCGGCGTGGCGGTGCTGATCCTGCCGGTCATCGGCGTCTGGTTCCTGTGGAAGAACACCCAGTTCGTCCGCAGGGCCAACCAGCTCGCCGCCGAACTCGACGCCGAGGGCGGCCTGCCCGTCGACGAGCTGAAGCGCACCCCCAGCGGCCGGATCGACCGTGACTCGGCCGACGAGGTCTTCGCCCGGCGCAAGGCCGAGACGGAAGCCGCCCCCGACGACTGGCGCACCTGGTTCCGCCTCGCCGTCGCCTACCACGACGCCCGGGACACCCCGCGCGCCCGCAAGGCGATGCAACGCGCGATCACCCTGCACCAGACCTCACGGCAGCAGGCCTCGACCTGACGACACGGCTGTGGGCCCGGCCGGCACACGCCGGGCCGGGCCCACAGCCGTGTAGGTGTCCAGTCGGCGCTCAGGGCCGCCGGTACTCCGCGGCCCACGCCTCCACCGCATCCGCCGCCCGGTCGAACGCCTCGAACCGCGCCAGGAAGTCGGCCCCGTGCGTGGTCAGCAGCAGCATGGCGTCCTCAGCGGCCCGGTCCTGCCGTACGAGCGTCAGGGCCTGGCCCTGCACGGTCCGCGGCAGCCCCAGCCAGCGCACCGGCTGCTGTACGGTCCGTACAGCCACGACCCGGTCCCAGGGCACCGTCCGCGTGAGGAAGAAGCCCACGTGCCGCAGCCCCCGCGCGCTCACCCACACGCCCATCCGCAGCAGCCGCAGCGCACCGGCGATCACCAGCAGTGAGATCCCGAAGACCGCCCCGGCCTCCGACATCGTGCCGGTCAGCGCGATCACGACCCCCGCGAACAGCACGTACGAGGCGAGCAGCAGACACAGCGCGGCCACACCGACACGCCAGGGTCCCGGGCGGTAGGGGCGCCGCCAGCGGTCACGGTCGTCGAAGGGCAACGCGACATCGTCGGCTGCCTCGAATGCGCGGTCGGCCGTCAGGAAGGGCAGGGGCACGGCGGGTCCTCACTCCAATCCATGCAGGAGCTGTGCCCGGTGAGGCTATCCGCCTGGGTCTGCGCCTACCACCTTCGGGGGTCCGGATGGAGTCAGCGCCCCTGAGAGGCCTGTGACTGCTGAGTCTGCGCGGAGTGATCCACGCTCAGCGCCGGCATCCCGATGACCAGGGAACCCACCAGCGCTGCCACGATGGTGAGCCCCAGGAGCCAGCGCCCGGCTATCTGGCCGGCGGAGGACCGCTCGCGAGGCGGTGGAGCGACATTACTCCGGAACGTGTCGGCTTCGGCGAGGAAGGCGAAGGGTACGGACTCGCTCCGACGGAACATGGTGGGTTCTTCCTCCTTGGGTTGTGGAGTGGACGTCGTCACTGATACAGACGAGCGAGTGCCCGAAAACGTGCCCCTTTTCACGAGACGTCCCGCATGAATCTCGCGGCACACCCCTGAACACCTGCCTCGGGAGCCCCCGTAGAGTTGGCGCCGCTCTCAAGCCGCACTGGGAAGGACCCCCGCACCGTGACCGACAGGCCCGCCGACGACACCAAGATCTTCACCCGCAGCGACGTCACCGTCGAGCTGGTCAAGCACACCGCGTCCGACGCCGACGTGCTGTTCGCCGCCCGCGTCTCGACCCTCGGCGAGCAGTCCCTGGACGAGCTGAACAAGGACCCGGAGCGCTCCAAGGGCCTGATCAACTACCTGATGCGGGACCGCCACGGCAGCCCCTTCGAGCACAACTCGATGACCTTCTTCATCAGTGCCCCGATCTTCGTCTTCCGCGAGTTCATGCGGCACCGCGTGGGCTGGTCCTACAACGAGGAGAGCGGCCGCTACCGCGAGCTCCAGCCCGTCTTCTACGTCCCCGACGCCTCCCGCAAGCTCGTCCAGGAGGGCCGCCCGGGCAAGTACGTCTTCGTCGAGGGCACCGAGGCCCAGCAGGAGCTGGTCGCCCGCACCATGGAGGACACGTACCGGCAGGCCTACGAGGCCTACCAGGAGATGCTCGCCGCCGGCGTCGCCCGCGAGGTCGCCCGGGCGGTCCTCCCCGTGGGCCTGTTCTCCTCGATGTACGCGACCTGCAACGCCCGCTCCCTGATGCACTTCCTCGGCCTGCGCACCCAGCACGAGCTGGCCAAGGTCCCGTCCTTCCCGCAGCGGGAGATCGAGATGGTCGGCGAGAAGATGGAGGCCGAGTGGGCGAAGCTCATGCCCCTCACCTACGCGGCCTTCAACGCCAACGGTCGTGTCGCCCCGTAACGAAGACGTATGTGCGGATCAGCCGCGCGAAGTGTCCGTATTGCGGCATTTAGAGAAGTTCATCTAGCCTGATCAAACGGACCCGGCACTGCTTGAACCCCCGAGCAGGCAGTGCCGGGCTCCGCATTTGTCAGGACTTGTCGCCTGCCCCGAGGGAAGACCCCGACCTGAGCAACGAGTAGCGTGTTACCCATGGCTCCGACCTCCACTCCGCAGACCCCCTTCGGGCGGGTCCTCACCGCCATGGTCACGCCCTTCACGGCGGACGGCGCACTCGACCTCGACGGCGCACAGCGGCTCGCCACCCACCTGGTGGACGCAGGCAACGACGGCCTGATCATCAACGGCACCACCGGTGAGTCCCCCACCACCAGCGACGCGGAGAAATCGGACCTGGTACGAGCCGTCCTGGAGGCCGTCGGCGACCGTGCCCACATCGTGGCCGGCGTCGGCACCAACGACACCCACCACAGCATCGAGCTGGCGCGCGCGGCGCAGCAGACGGGCGCACACGGCCTCCTGGTCGTCACCCCGTACTACAACAAGCCCCCGCAGGAGGGCCTGTACCGCCACTTCACGGCCGTCGCCGACGCCACCGAGCTGCCGGTCATGCTCTACGACATCCCCGGCCGCAGCGGCGTCCCGATCAACACCGAGACACTCGTCCGCCTCGCCGAGCACCCCCGGATCGTCGCCAACAAGGACGCCAAGGGCGACCTCGGCCGCGCCAGCTGGGCCATCGCCCGGTCCGGCCTGGCCTGGTACTCCGGCGACGACATGCTGAACCTCCCGCTTCTCTCCGTGGGCGCGGTCGGCTTCGTCTCCGTCGTCGGCCACGTGGTCACCCCCGACCTGCGCGCCCTCGTCGAGGCCTTCGTCTCCGGCGACGTCCAGAAGGCCACCGAGATCCACCAGAAGCTGCTCCCGGTCTACACGGGCATGTTCCGCACCCAGGGCGTCATGACCACGAAGGCCGCGCTCGCCCTCCAGGGCCTGCCCGCCGGCCCGCTGCGCGCGCCCATGGTCGAGTGCTCGCCCGAAGAGATCGAGCAGCTCAAGATCGATCTTGCCGCAGGCGGGGTACAGCTCTGACACCAGACTTCACAACTGAATACAGCAGGCCACCGGTGCCTGCGCCGTTCATCAGGACAACTGCTTCTGCACGCACGTCACGCGCGCCACGTGCCCGACCGGTACGTGGCGTGCGTGGTTGAGGAGAGTCTTTTGAGTCATCCGCACCCTGAACTGGGCCCGCCCCCGCCGCTCCCCGAAGGCGGCCTGCGGGTCACCCCGCTCGGCGGCCTCGGCGAGATCGGCCGCAACATGACGGTCTTCGAGTACGGCGGCCGCCTGCTGATCGTCGACTGCGGAGTGCTCTTCCCCGAGGAGGAGCAGCCCGGAATCGACCTGATCCTGCCGGACTTCTCGTCCATCCGGGACCGCCTCGACCAGATCGAGGGCATCGTCCTCACCCATGGCCACGAGGACCACATCGGCGGCGTCCCCTACCTCCTCCGGGAGAAGCCGGACATCCCGCTGATCGGCTCCAAGCTGACCCTCGCCCTCATCGAGGCCAAGCTCCAGGAGCACCGCATCCGCCCGTACACCCTCGAGGTGGCGGAGGGGAACCGCGAGCGCATCGGCCCGTTCGACTGCGAGTTCGTCGCGGTCAACCACTCCATCCCGGACGCCCTCGCGGTCGCCATCCGCACACCCGCCGGCATGGCGGTCCACACGGGCGACTTCAAGATGGACCAGCTCCCGCTGGACAACAGGCTGACCGATCTCCACGCGTTCGCACGCCTGAGCGAGGAGGGCATCGACCTCCTTCTCTCGGACTCCACGAACGCGGAAGTCCCCGGCTTCACCCCGCACGAGCGCGACATCTCGAACGTCCTGCGCCAGGTCTTCGCGAGCGCCCGCAAGCGGATCATCGTGGCCAGCTTCGCCAGCCACGTCCACCGCATCCAGCAGATCCTGGACGCGGCTCACGAGTACGGCCGCCGGGTCGCCTTCGTCGGCCGCTCGATGGTCCGCAACATGGGCATCGCGCGCGACCTGGGCTACCTGAAGGTCCCACCGGGCCTGGTCGTGGACGTCAGGACCCTCGACGACCTGCCGGACCACGAGGTGGTCCTGGTCTGCACGGGCTCCCAGGGCGAACCGATGGCCGCCCTCTCCCGTATGGCCAACCGCGACCACCAGATCCGCATCGTCGACGGCGACACGGTGATCCTGGCGTCGTCGCTCATCCCCGGCAACGAGAACGCGGTCTACCGCGTGATCAACGGCCTGACCCGCTGGGGAGCGAACGTCGTCCACAAGGGCAATGCCAAGGTGCACGTCTCCGGCCACGCGTCCGCGGGCGAGCTCCTGTACTTCTACAACATCTGCCGCCCGAAGAACCTGATGCCGGTCCACGGCGAATGGCGCCACCTGCGCGCCAACGCCGAGCTCGGCGCCTTGACCGGCGTCCCGCACGACCGCATCGTCATTGCCGAGGACGGCGTCGCCGTCGACCTCGTCGAGGGCAAGGCCAAGATCTCCGGCAAGGTCCAGGCGGGTTACGTGTACGTCGACGGCCTCTCGGTCGGCGACGTGGGCGAGCCGGCTCTGAAGGACCGGAAGATCCTGGGCGACGAGGGCATCATCTCGGTCTTCGTGGTCATGGACTCCTCCACCGGCAAGATCACGGGCGGCCCGCATGTCCAGGCCCGCGGTTCTGGCATCGAGGACTCGGCCTTCGCGGACGTCATCCCGAAGATCACCGAGGTCCTGGAGCGCTCGGCCCAGGACGGCGTGGTGGAACCCCACCAGCTGCAGCAACTCGTCCGCCGCACCCTGGGCAAGTGGGTCTCCGACAACTATCGGCGCAGGCCGATGATCCTCCCGGTCGTCGTGGAGGTCTGACCCGCGGACGACCCCTCGTACGCGTGAACTCGGAGCGGGGCACCTCGATTTGCATCGGGGCGCCCCGCTCCAGTACGTTTACGGCTCCGCCTGAACGGGAACCCGGCCGCCTCGTGCGCCGGACAGCCCCGGGAGGGGCGGGAAAACCGACTCAGAACTTCTGATAAAGTCGGAACCGCCGGAAAGGAAACCGCGAAACAAAAGCGGTGGCCTGGAAAGCACCGAGGAAATCGGATCGAGAAAAGATCTGATAGAGTCGGAAACGCAAGACCGAAGGGAAGCGCCCGGAGGAAAGCCTGAGAG
>NZ_BMSX01000006.1 GCF_014649375.1 Streptomyces aurantiogriseus | reverse complement strand
CGGGGCCCGGGGTGAGCGGTTGGGGCGCTTTGCGGCGGGTGGGCGTGCGGTTCGCTCGGTGGCGGGGGGAGGTGTTGTGGGGCGGGGGGCGGGTGAGCGCTCGGATCGCCTGGTGCCGGGGGATCGTGCTGTTCGCGGGGCCCGGGGTGAGCGGTTGGGGCGCTTTGCGGCGGGTGGGCGTGCGGTTCGCCTGGCGGCGGTGGGAGGTGCGGATGGCCTCGCGCCGGGTGCACGTTCGGTTCGCCTGGCGCCGGGCGGGCGCGCTGTTCGAGCGGCGCCGGGTGAGCGTGCCGTTCGGCTGACCACGGGTGGGCGTGCGGTTCGCTCAGGAGCGAGGGGTGGGGTTGTCGGCCGGGTGCCAGGCGAGCGCCCGGTTCGCCTCACGGGGGGTGGGCGCGCTGTTCGTGGGACGCCGGGTGGGCGTGCCCGTAGGCCCTGGTCTCGGACGCGCGCCTTCCGTCTGACGCGGACGGTCCTCCTGGCTGCCGTGCTGGTGACGGGCGGCGTCTGGTCGGCTCAGGACGAGGCGTCCTCCCCGGCAGCGGTCCTGGCGGCGCCGGGGGGTTCTTCGGGGGTGGTCGACGGGGAGGCCTGGCCGGCCGACAGCGCGGAGGACTCGTCGGCCGCCGGTGCGGGTGCCTGGCCGGCGGGCGCGGTGAGGGCGGGGGAGGCCGGCGGAGTGGCGGCCGGAGGGGCGTCCGGGGGCGGGCCAGGTGCGGCGGACGACGCTCGGGGGCCGCGACAGGGGGAGCGGGGGCCAAGTTCGCAGGGGGCGGGTACGAGGGCGTCGGACGGGGTTGCATCGGGCGCGCACTCGTCGGGGACGCAGTCCTCGCGGCCGTCGGACGAGGCGTCCCTGCCGGACAGCACTCCGGGCCGGGCCGACCCACCACGGTCCCACGAGCGGGGCCGTGCCGGTCCGCAGCGGTCCCACGAGCCCGGCCCTGCCGATCCGCAGCGGCCGGGACGGGCGGGCCGGCCGGACGGCGCCGAGGCGCCACAGCCGGGGCGAGCGAGCGCGCCGGGAGAACGAGCCCGGTCCGGGCGGACGGGACGGTCGGGGCAAGCCGGCCAGTCCGGGCCGGTCGGCCGGTCCGAGCAGGCAGGCCGGTCCGAGCAGGCAGGCCGGTCCGGGCCAGCCAGCCGGCCTGGGCAGGCAGCGCAGCCAGGACCGGCAAGCCAGGCAGGGCCGGCAGCCCAGGCAGGGCCGGCAGCCCAGCCGGCGCAAACAGATCGGCCGGGGCAGGCAGATCAGCGAGTCCGGCAGGGTCGTCCCCGCCCGGACGGCGACGCCGCCGCCGTCCCCGGGCGATCCTCGGGCCACCCCTCCGCCGGCCGCCCCGCGACCCCCGCACACCCTCATCCGCCGGCCGGCCCCACGGCCGCCGCCTCCCACCCCCTCCCACGTTCCCGTGCCACCCGCCTCGCCATCCCGTACCTCGACGTGGACGCCCCCGTCATGGACCTCCGCCTCAACAGTGAGCGGCGGCTGCCCGCACCCCCGGAGGACGACCCGAACCTGGTGGGCTGGTACGCCGACGGGCCGACCCCGGGCGAGCCGGGGACCGCCGTGGCCGTCGGGCATCTCGACACCGACACGGACAGGGCCGTCTTCTGGGGTCTCTCCGAACTCAAGCCGGGCCGCCTGGTGGAGGTCCGCCGCGCCGACGGACGGGTCGCCGTCTACACCGTCGACGCCATCAAGAACTACGAGAAGGAGCACTTCCCCGACCGTGAGGTGTACGGCTCCCGGGGCCGTCCCGAGCTCCGCCTCATCACCTGCGGCGGAACGTTCGACCGCAAGAAGGGCTACACGGGCAACCTCGTCGTCTTCGCCCACCTCACGAAGATCCGCGAACCGCGCACCTCCGCCCGCTGAGCCGGGCCGCCCGCCGCCGCGGCGTGAACTCGCCTGGACGAGGCGCCCGGTCGAGCCCGGCGCAACCTCCGGCCGAGCCGCCGCCCCGCCCGCCTCGCACCGGCGCGCAGACCCCCGAGGCGTCCCCGCCCCGACCCTGCCCGCCTACCCCAGGTCGTCCACCGGCCCGCCCGGAGCCGCGGCCCCTGCCGGAGGCGAAGCCATGTGCACCCGTAGCACCCCCGCCGCAGGCGAAGCCGCGCGCACCGGTCGGCACGCCACCGGAGGCGAAGCCGCGCGCACCGGTAGCACCCCCGCTGCAGGCGAAGCCACGTGCCCAGCAGGGCAAGGCTGAACCGGGCCGTCCGCCCTCCCCCCCCGGCGAGACACACATCCCGGGCTGGTGGAACACGTGGAGTTCCAGGGCCACGAGGCGCTCGTCCACTTCAACACCGGCTCGCGCCCCGCCGTCGTACCGGAGCTGGAGGCGCCGCGGCCGCTGCCCCGGCCGCCCCGGCGCCGCCGCAGGGAGATCAGGGTCCTCGACCGGCTGCGGGGGAGGGCGGGCAGTCTGCGGGCGGGGCCGGTGGTGGTGCTGGACGAGCCGCCGGAGCCGGGCCCCGCGGTCGCGTCCCCCGAGGGGCGGCTGCCCGGCGACCTCGTGGTGCGCACCGCTCCCGACTTCGACCTGCGCCACGGCCTGCAGGTCCCCCTCCTCGTCGACCTCGCCCACCTTCTTGTCGTCGACCGGCACGGCGACCGCATCTGCCCGGCACCGGCCCGGATGCCGGACCTGGACGAATAACGCCCTAGACGTCCCGTATGGGACGGTGAGGTGTCGCACGGAGAGCACCCCTGGTGCCCGAAAACTAACGGCGCTAGTTTGGGGCCTGGACGACGAGGCCCGCCCGGAGGGAACACGATGAAGGCACACGACGGCATCTATCTCGACGGCGCCTGGCACCCCGCCGCCGGCCAGGGCGTGATCGAGGTCGTCAACCCGGCGGACGAGCAGGTCATCGGCGAGGTTCCGGCCGGCAGCGCCGAGGACGTCGACGCCGCCGTACGGGCCGCCCGCGCCGCCCTCGCGGCCTGGGCCGCGACCCCGCCGGGCGAGCGGGCCGCGCGCCTGACCGCCCTCCGGGACGTGCTGGTGGCCCGCAAGGACGAGATCGCCGAGACCGTCACCGCCGAACTCGGCTCCCCGCTGCCCTTCTCCCAGGCGGTTCACGCCGCCCTCCCGATCGCGGTCGCCGGCTCCTACGCCGAACTGGCCGCCACCCACTCCTTCGAGGAGAAGGTCGGCAACTCCACCGTGTACCACGAGCCGATCGGCGTGGTCGGTGCCATCACGCCCTGGAACTACCCGCTCCACCAGATCGTCGCCAAGGTCGCCCCGGCCCTCGCCGCGGGCTGCACGGTCGTCCTGAAGCCCGCCGAGGACACCCCGCTCACCGCCCAGCTCTTCGCGGAGGCGGTCCACGAGGCGGGCCTCCCGGCCGGCGTCTTCAATCTCGTCACCGGCCTCGGCCCGGTCGCCGGACAGGCCCTCGCCGAGCACCCGGGCGTCGACCTGGTCTCCTTCACCGGCTCCACCGCCGTGGGGAAGCAGATCGCCGCGACGGCCGGCGCCGCGATCAAGAAGGTGGCCCTGGAACTCGGCGGCAAGTCCGCCAACGTCATCCTCCCGAGCGCCGATCTCGCCCGGGCCGTCAACGTCGGCGTCGCCAACGTGATGTCCAACTCGGGTCAGACGTGCAGCGCCTGGACCCGGATGCTGGTGCACTCCTCCCGCTACGACGAGGCCGTCGAGCTGGCCGCGGCCGCCGCCGCGAAGTACGGCGACCGCATCGGCCCGCTCGTCAGCGCCAAGCAGCAGGCACGGGTGCGCGGTTACATCGAGAAGGGCGTGGCCGAGGGCGCGCGGCTGGTCGCGGGCGGCCCCGCATCCCCGCGCGAGCGGGGCTGGTTCGTCAGCCCGACGGTCTTCGCCGACGTCACCCCGGAGATGACCATCGCCCAGGAGGAGATCTTCGGCCCGGTCCTGTCGATCCTGCGCTACGAGGACGAGGAGCAGGCCCTGCGCATCGCCAACGGCACGGTCTACGGCCTGGCCGGAGCCGTCTGGGCGGGCGAGGAGGCGGAGGCGGTGGCCTTCGCCCGCCGTATGGACACCGGACAGGTCGACATCAACGGCGGCCGCTTCAACCCGCTCGCGCCCTTCGGCGGGTACAAGCAGTCGGGCGTCGGCCGCGAACTCGGAGCCCACGGCCTCGCCGAGTACCTCCAGACCAAGTCCCTGCAGTTCTGAGGAGCTTCCCGTGGTCCGTGCCGCCGTTCTGCCCGCCGTGGGCGCTCCTCTGGAGATCACCGAGATCGACCTGCCCGACCCCGGCCCCGGTCAGGTCCGGGTCCGGCTCGCCGCCGCCGGCGTCTGCCACTCCGACCTGTCCCTGTCCAACGGCACCTTGCGCGTCCCGGTCCCCGCCGTCCTCGGCCACGAGGGCTCCGGCACGGTCGTGGCCGTCGGCGAGGGCGTCACGCACGTCTCACCCGGCGACGGCGTGGTCCTCAACTGGGCCCCGTCCTGCGGCAGTTGCCACGCCTGTGCGCTCGGCGAGGTATGGCTCTGCGTCAACGCCCTCAACGGATCCGCCGACGTCCATGCCCGCACCGCCGACGGCACCGACCTCCACCCCGGCCTGAACGTGGCCGCGTTCGCCGAGGAGACGGTCGTCCAGGCCTCGTGCGTCCTCCCCCTCCCCGAGGGCATCCCCCTCGCCGACGCCGCCCTCCTCGGCTGCGCGGTCCTCACCGGCTACGGCGCCGTCCATCACGCGGCGCAGGTCCGGGCGGGCGAGACGGTGGCCGTGTACGGCGCCGGGGGAGTGGGCCTCGCCGCCCTCCAGTCGGCACGGATCGCGGGCGCCTCGACGATCGTCGCGGTCGACGTCTCCCCGGAGAAGGAGGAGTTGGCGCGCGGTGCCGGAGCCACCGACTTCGTGGTGGCATCCGAGAACACGGCCCGTGAGGTCAGGGGGCTGACCGGCGGGCAGGGCGTCGACGTGGCCGTCGAGTGCGTGGGCCGCGCGACGACGATCCGCACGGCCTGGGACTCCACCCGGCGCGGCGGCCGCACCACGGTCGTCGGCATCGGCGGCAAGGACCAGCAGGTCACGTTCAACGCCCTGGAGATCTTCCACTGGGGCAGGACTCTCTCCGGCTGCGTCTACGGCAACTCGAACCCGGCGCAGGACATCCCGGTCCTCGCCGAGCACATCCGTGCGGGCCGCCTGGACCTGGCCTCCCTGGTGACGGAACGGATCGCCCTGGAGGGCATCCCGGCGGCCTTCGAGAACATGCTCGCGGGGAAGGGCGGCAGGGCCCTGGTAGTCCTCTAGCGCCCGCCCGACACGCGCCCCGGCCTCGTACGACGCCGGGGCCCGAGGCGTGCCCGCACCCCTGTTGATGCCAAGCACAGGCAAAAACTCCTGCTGTACGACCCGTTGACGTCCATACCGTCCGGTCAGTACGTTCCCGGAACCCGGGCCACCCCCCTGTTCCGTCCCCGCACCCACCGGAGCGTGCACGCATGGACACAGCCCCCTCCGCTCACCCCCTCCCCACCACCGCCCTCCCCGTGGGCAACCGCCGCCGGGTCGCCACCGCGGCGGCCCTCGCCTCGGCCGTCGAGTGGTACGACTACTTCGTCTTCGGCATCGCCGCCGCCCTCGTCCTCGGCGACCTGTACTTCCCGTCCGGCAGCCCCACCGCAGGCGTCCTCGCCTCCTTCGCCACGTTCGCCGTCGGCTTCCTGGCCCGCCCGCTCGGCGGCATCGTCGCCGGTCAGCTCGGCGACAAGCGCGGCCGCAAGCCGATGCTGGTCCTCGCGCTCACGCTCATGGGCGTCGCCACCACGGGCATCGGCCTGCTGCCGACGTACGACACCATCGGCGTCGCCGCCCCGATCCTGCTGGTCGCCTTCCGCGTGATGCAGGGCATCGCCGTCGGCGCCCAGTGGGGCGGCGCGATGCTGATGGCCACCGAGTACGCCCCCGAGGGCAAGCGCGGTGTCTACGGCAGCTTCGTCCAACTCGGCGTCCCCATCGGCGTGGTGACCGCCAACACGGTGTTCCTGCTGGCCGGGGCATTCACGACCGACTCCGCGTTCGCGGCCTGGGGCTGGCGCGTGCCGTTCCTCGTCGGCCTGTTCGTCCTCGCGCTCGCCTGGTACATCCACACGCGCGTCGAGGAGACCCCCGAATTCCGGGAGGCGGAGAAGGCGCTGGCCGAGAAGGAGAAGGGCGAGCAGTCCTCCCCGCTGCGCACGATCCTGCGGGGCCACCTCGGTACGGTGCTCCTCGCCGGCGGCTCCTTCGCCGTGAACACCGCGACCTTCTACATCATCATCACCGGCGTGCTCGACTACACGACCCGCGAACTCGGCATGAAGAAGAGCGCCGTCCTCACCGTCTCGCTCTGCATCAGCCTCACCCAGCTGATCCTGATCCCGGCCGCCGCCGCCCTCTCCGACAAGATCGGTCGCATCCGGATCTACGCGGTCGGCGCGGCCGGCATCGCCCTGTGGGCCGTACCGCTGTTCCTGCTGATCGACACCGGCTCGCTGCTGTGGCTCGCGGTCGGCACGTTCGTCGCCAGCTGCTTCCTCAGCATCATGTACGGGCCGCAGGCCGCCCTGTTCGCCGAGTTGTTCACGCCCGAGATGCGGTACACGGGCGCCTCCCTCGGCTACCAGATCGCGGCCGTCTGCGGCGGCGGGCTCGCGCCCTTCGTGATGGTGCTGCTCCTGGAGGCGACGGGCACCTCGATGGCCGTCTCCGGCTACATCATCGTCCTCGCGGTGATCGCCCTGGCCTCCATCAAGGTCCTTGCGGGCCGGGCGCGTTCACGCTGACCGCGAGGTCTGCTCGGGCCGCGGCTCCGGAGTGTCCTCCGCGGTCGCGGCCCGCGGCCGCCGCCGGGACCGGGACACAGCGACGCCCGCCAGACACAGCGCGCCACCCGCCAGTGTGAGCGCCCCCGGCACCTCGCCCAGCGCCAGCCACGACATCAGGACGACCAGTGCGGGCACGGCGTACGTGGTCGCGCCCATACGGCCGGCGGTCGTCCGGGCCAGGGCGTACGCCCAGGTGGTGAAGGCCAGCGCGGTCGGGAAGACGCCCAGGTAGACCATGTTGAGCGTGGCCGGGACCGGAGCGTCGGCGGCCTGATGGACCAACTGCCCGGCGAACGGCAGGCACACCACCGCCCCCACCAGGCAGCCGAAGGTCGTCACCTGCAACGCGCTCGCCCGCCCCAGCGCCGGTTTCTGCGCCACCACCCCACCGGCGTACCCGACGGCGGCCAGCAGGCACAGCACCACCCCGAGCAGCGAGGACCCGCCCCCGCCCGACATCGACAACCCCACGGTCACCGCGCCCGCGAACGACACCGCCATCCCGGCCAGCAGCCGCGGCGGCAGCCGGTCACCCAGGAACCTCGCGCCGAGCAGCGCGATGAGCAGCGGCCCGATGTTCACGACCAGGGCGGCCGTCCCCGCATCCACCTCCTGCTCACCCCAGTTGAGCGCCACCATGTAGAAGCCGAACCACAGCACGCCCGACACGGCGATCCCGCGCCACGCCGCCCGCGGCGGCCATCCTTCCCGCCGTACGAGACAGATCACCCCCAGCGTCAGCGCCCCGGCCAGCAGCCGGCCGAGTGCCAGCGCGCCCGGGGAGTACGCGGTCCCGGCGCTGCGGATCGAGACGAAGGCCGACGCCCACAGCACGACCGTGACGGTGGCCGCACCGGCGGCGAGCAGTTCCGTACGACGGGGGGTGTTCATCATGCTCCTGAGGCTAGGAAGTCCAAGGGGACGAGGGCTCGCGGATTTCGGACGGGGTTCGGGCCGCCGGGTGGGCGGGCGCCGGTCACCGCAGCGCCGCCGCGTCGACGCCCAGCAGCTCGGCCAGCGCGCGCTCGCCCGTCGCCGTCACCTTCACCGCGCGCTCGGAGCCGATGCGTACGCACCACCCCGCGTCGAGGGCGTGCCGGCACAGGGCCGCGCCCGCGGCACCGGCGAGGTGAGGCCGGCGCTCGGTCCAGTCGAGGCAGGCACGGGCCAGCGGACGGCGCCCCCTGCGGTCGAGGGCGATGCCGACACCCGCGAACCACCGCAGCCCCGCGTCCGTCAACGCGAACCCGGCCACCCCTTCTTCGGGCGTCCGCAGCAGCCCGCGCGCGGTCAGCGCGTCGGTGACCGTGATGCCGAGCCGCCCCGCGAGGTGGTCGTAGCAGGTGCGGCCACGGGCCATCGCCGAGCCGGCGCTCGACTCGCGCAGACTGCGGGGCCGTACGACGTCGTCCGGGGCGACCTGGGCGGCCAGGTCCTCCAGCAGCTGGGCGACCCGTGCGTCGGCCAGCCGCACGTACCGGTGTCGGCCCTGGCGTTCCTCGGTGAGCAGGCCGCCCACGACGAGCTTGCCGAGGTGCTCGCTGAGCGTGGACGCGGCGACGCCCGCGTGCCGGGCCAGCTCGCTCGCGGTCCAGGCCCGGCCGTCGAGCAGCGCCAGCAGGCAGGCGGCCCGGGTCTCGTCGGCGATCAGCCCGGCCAGCCGGGCCAGCAGAGATGCCCGCGGGTCCTTCGTGGTCATGTCCCCAGCATGGGACACGGACGGTTCGGCGCCCGCCGAACTATGCCGTGCGCTTCACCTGCTCGTACTGCTGCGCCAGCCCGTCCAGCAGCGCCGTGAGCCCCGTCCCGAAGGCCCGCTCGTCGACCTTCTCCTGCTGTTCGGCCAGCAGGTGGGCCTGCCCGAGGTGGGGATAGTCGGCGGGGTCGTACGCGCTCGCGTCCCCCACGAAGCCCCCGGCGAACGAACCGAGCGCGGAGCCCATGATGAAGTACCGCATCAGCGCGCCGATCGAGGTGGCCTGCGCGGGTGGCCAGCCGGCGTCGACCATCGCGCCGTAGACGGCGTCCGCGAGCCGCAGCGCGGCCGGGCGCCGGCCGGGGCCACGGGCGAGGACCGGGACGATGTTCGGGTGGTCGCGCAGGGCGGCACGGTAGGAGACGGCCCAGTCGTGCAGCGCGGTCCGCCAGTCCCGGCCGTCCTCGAACATCGACAGGTCGACCTGCGCGCTCACCGAGTCGGCGACGGCCTCCAGGATCTCGTCCTTGGTCCGGAAGTGGTTGTAGAGCGAGGGCCCGCTCACCCCGAGCTCGGCGGCGAGCCGCCGCGTCGAGACCGCCGCCAGACCCTCCTCGTCCACGAGCGCCCGGGCCGTGTCGACGATGCGGTCGGTGCTCAGCAAGGGCTTGCGCGGTCGGGCCATGGCGCACATAGTAGGGCTGCCGAACAGAAACTAGCAGTGCTAATTTAAATGTACGGCTTTCAATGTCCACTGGCAGTGGGGTGATCGGCATGAACCTGGAGCTCAGCGAGGAGCAGACCGCCGTCCGGCAGCTCGCCCGGGACTTCGTGGACCGCGAGATCGTTCCCCATGCCGTCGCCTGGGACCGCGCCGAGGAGGTCGACCGGGCCATCGTGAAGAAGCTCGGCGAGGTCGGCTTCCTCGGGCTGACGATCGACGAGGAGTACGGCGGCTCGGGCGGCGACCACCTCGCGTACTGCCTGGTCACGGAGGAGCTGGGGCGCGGCGACTCGTCCGTGCGCGGCATTGTGTCCGTCTCCCTCGGCCTGGTCGCCAAGACGATCGCCGCCTGGGGGAGCGAGGAGCAGAAGCGGCGCTGGCTGCCGGGCCTCACCGCCGGCGAGTACGTCGGCTGCTTCGGCCTCACCGAACCGGGCACCGGCTCCGACGCGGGCAACCTCACCACCCGCGCGGTCCGCGACGATGGGAGCACCTCCCGCTCGAGCGGAGCCGAGAGCGGGGGAGACTACGTCATCAACGGCACCAAGATGTTCATCACGAACGGCACCTGGGCCGACGTCGTGCTGCTGTTCGCCCGCTCCACCGACGCGCCGGGCCACAAGGGCGTCTCCGCCTTCCTGGTCCCCACCGACACCCCCGGCCTGACCCGTCGCACCCTCCACGGCAAGCTCGGGCTGCGCGGCCAGGCCACCGCCGAGCTGGTCCTGGAGGACGTGCGGGTGCCCGCGTCGGCGCTGCTCGGTGAGGAGGGCAAGGGCTTCTCCGTCGCCATGTCGGCCCTGGCCAAGGGCCGGATGTCGGTCGCGGCCGGCTGCGTCGGCATAGCCCAGGCCGCGCTGGACGCGGCCGTGCGGTACGCGGGGGAGCGCGAGCAGTTCGGGAGGACCATCGCCCATCATCAGCTCGTCCAGGAGCTGATCAGCGACATCGCGGTCGACGTCGACGCGGCCCGGCTGCTGACCTGGCGGGTCGCCGACCTGATCGACCGGGGGCTGCCCTTCGCCGTCGAGTCCTCCAAGGCCAAGCTCTTCGCCTCGGAGGCCGCCGTCCGCGCCGCCAACAACGCTCTCCAGGTCTTCGGCGGCTACGGCTACATCGACGAGTACCCGGCGGGCAAGCTGCTGCGCGACGCCCGTGTGATGACCCTCTACGAGGGCACGAGCCAGATCCAGAAGCTGGTGATCGGGCGGGCGCTGACGGGGGTCTCGGCGTTCTGAGGACGCGACGTCTGAGTACCTGTCTGAGTATCTGCACGGATGTGACGCAGGCCACGCCGGCCGGAGCATGTCCCCATGAGTGACACACCGGTCAAGCAGCAGAACACGGCCGCGTTCTACGGACAGGCCGTCGCCTCCTTCGCCGTCGCCATGGCGGCCACGGCCATAGGCATCTACCAGCTGAACACCGACGCCTGGGTGCGGGCGTTCCTGGCGATCGCGGTCCTGTACCTCGTCACCTCCGCCTTCACCCTGGCGAAGGTGATCCGCGACCGGCAGGAGGCGGGGGCGATCGTGAGCCGGGTCGACCAGGCCCGCCTGGAGAAGCTCCTCGCGGAGCACGACCCCTTCGAGAAGATCTGAGCTGGCACTCTAAGCGAGCGCTCACCTTCAGCGGTATGGTGTAGCTCCTGTACCGAGAGGGGCGAACGAGCGATGAGTACGGCTCAGGAGACGGCCGGCGGCGAGATCGAGCCGTGGGAAGAGGTCACCCCTGACGCGGCCCGGCGGCTGCTCGTCGCCGCCGTGGAGGCCTTCGCCGAGCGTGGCTACCACGCGACGACGACCCGTGACATCGCGAGCCGTGCGGGTATGAGCCCGGCCGCCCTCTACATCCACTACAAGACCAAGGAAGAACTGCTCCACCGCATCAGCCGGATCGGCCACGACCGTGCGCTGGACATCCTGCGCACGGCCGCGAGCGGCGAGGGCAGCCCGACGCAGCGGCTCGCCGAGGCCGTGAGCTCCTTCGTCCGCTGGCACGCCGGGCGGCGCACCACCGCGCGAGTCGTCCAGTACGAACTGGAGGCGCTCGGCCCGGACGCCCGCGCCGAGATCCTCGCGCTGCGCCGGCAGGTCGACGCCGAGGTGCGCGGGGTCATCGAGGAGGGCGTGGCGAGCGGCGAGTTCGACGTCCTCGACGTGCAGGGCACGACCCTCGCCGTGCTGTCCCTCTGCATCGACGTGGCCCGCTGGTTCAACGTGGACGGGCCGCGCACGCCCGACGAGGTCGGCGCGCTGTACGCCGACCTTGTGCTGCGGATGGTGGGGGCGGCGAAGTAGCCCCTGCGGGGACCGCTCAGAGGTAGTAGCGGGACACGGATTCGGCCACGCACACCGGCTTGTCCCCGCCCTCGCGCTCCACGGTGAAGGCGACGGTGACCTGAACGCCGCCGGGGACGTCGTCGACGCCGGAGATCGTCGCGGTGGCACGCAGCCGTGAACCGACCGGAACCGGGGCGGGGAACCGCACCTTGTTCGTCCCGTAGTTGACGCCCATCTTCACGCCCTCGACCGAGATCAGCTGCGGCCCGAAGAGCGGCAGCAGCGAGAGCGTCAGATAGCCGTGCGCGATGGTGGTGCCGAACGGCCCCGCGGCGGCCTTCTCCGGATCGACGTGGATCCACTGGTGGTCACCGGTGGCCTCCGCGAACAGGTCGATCCGCTTCTGGTCGATCTCCAGCCAGTCCGTGTAGCCCAGCTGCTCGCCCACTGCCGCCCTCAGGTCGTCGGCGGACGTGAAGATCCTCGGCTCTGCCATGTCTGGGGCCCTCTCGCGTCACGAAGCACTCGGCATACTCTAAGCGACTGCTTAGCATGGTAAAGCCTGGGCTCCGTGTCAACGGATCCAGGTCGATCGAGGTGGCTCCGGGTCGATCGAGGTGGCTGGAGGTCGATCCGGCTCGATCGGGTACGGCTGGGCCGATGGGTAGGCTTCGAGGGGTGCCCCAGATCCCAGAGAAGATCCACGAACTCACGGTCGGCCAGCTCGCCGCCCGCAGCGGCGCCGCCGTCTCCGCCCTGCACTTCTACGAGTCCAAGGGCCTGATCAGCAGCCGCCGCACCCCGGGCAACCAGCGCCGCTACTCCCGCGACACCCTCCGCCGCGTCGCCTTCGTCCGCGCCGCCCAGCGCGTCGGCATCCCCCTCGCCACGATCCGCGAGGCCCTCGCCGAGCTTCCCGAGGAACGCACCCCCACCCGCGAGGACTGGGCCCGCCTCTCCGAGACCTGGCGCGCCGAACTGGAAGAACGCATCAAACAACTCAACCGCCTCCGCGAGCACCTGACCGACTGCATCGGCTGCGGCTGCCTCTCCCTCGACACCTGCGTCCTCTCCAACCCCGACGACGTCTTCGGCGAACGACAGTCGGGGTCGCGGCTGTTGGTGGAGCGACAACACGAGAGGCGAACCCGCCAGGCCAAGCCGCAGAACCCGGCCGGATACTCCTGAGATCCACGCAGAACGCCCGGCGGCCCCCGTCCCGGCTGCCCGCTGCACAGCGCGCAGCCCGGGCCGCCGGCCTCCGACCGAACCACGAACCCACGCGGCACGCCGAACGTGCCGCTGTACGGGGGCGCGCGGTGCCCGACCGCCCCGTCGATCCGCGTCGCCGAGCTGTGCACGTGGCCGGGCGTGCGTGGTGCGCGGCCGCCTCGTCGATCCGCGTCGTCGAGCTGTCTGCCGGGTCGCGGGCGTGCGTGGTGCGCGGCCGCCTCGTCGATCCGTGTCGTCGAGCTGTGCACGTGGCCGGGCGTGCGTGGTGCGCGGCCGCCCCGTCGATCCGCGTCGCCGGGCTGTCCACCGGGCCGCGGGCGCGTGCGGTGCCCGGCCACCTCGTCGATCCGCGGGCAGTCGTGCCGCCTGGGGCGGCACGGGTGGGCGCGGCGGCACCCCGTCAGCGCCGGGCTGCGCGACCCACCCCCAGGCGCCGACCCCGGGTGACCGATCAAGCGACGTGACACCCGCTGTATCGAACGCCGGGTGACCGATCAATCCACGTGACACCCGCTGCACCGAACCCAGGGTGACCAGCCGACCCGCGCCACACCAAGTCACCCGCCGCCCCCTACTCGTACTCCGTCCCACCCTTCCGCGTCAGGTAAGCCGCGCTCACCGCCTTGGCGATCGCCCTCCCCCCGGTCACGGGGCTGTACCGCTCCACGGCGGGCCGTATCACCACGCCCTCCCGCAGATGCAGCTCCCGCCCGGACACCGTCTCCCGGCCGCTCGCCAGCTCCAGCACGCGCCCGCTGTCGTACGGCCCCTCGAAGAGCCGTGGCACCAGCGGCAGTTCACCGTCCAGTACCTCCGCCGCGTCCAGCCACCGCACCGCACCCTCGATCTCCGTGGACACGTCGAACACCGCGTACCCGAGGGTGTCCCGCCGCCCGTCGGCGCCGTAGGTCAGGTCCTGCACGCCCGCGCCGTACACCTCGCCGAAGATGCCCACGCGCCGCGCGCCCAGCCGCTCGGCGAGTCGGGCGGCCGCCTCGGCGACGCCGTGGCCCCGCACGGCGCGCCAGTACAGGTTCCGTGGGTCCTCCTTCAGCGCCAGCGACTTCGCGCCGAAGCCCTTGGAGGAGACGTACACCCGCTCCTCGTCGGCGACATACGTGAGCAGGCACGCCGACCCGTGCAGCTTCTCCGTCAGCACCACCGGCTCGCCGGGCGTGAAGATGCCGGGATAGCGCTGGATGTTCTCGATGTCGACCCACGGCAGCAGATCGGGCGCCGACTCGACGTCCCCGTTCATCGTGGGCGGGATCGGCGGCACCCACTTGGTGATGCCGAGCCGCTCCGCGAAGTCGGTCCCCTCCGCCGCCGCCCGCACGAGGTCGACGTCGGCCAGCTCCTTCGGCCGGCACACGATGCCCTGCGACAGCTCACCCCGCAGCCGCACCGCCTTGACCCGGTCCGCCCTGCTGCCCGCCAGCCGCCCGGTCAGCCCCAGCTCCTCGATCAGCCCGGTCGGCAGCACCGCCTGCTCCGGGATGTACACCGCGGCCTCGCCGGTGCGGTACGCGCCCTTGGCGACGACGGCCCGGTACAGGCCGACCTGGGCCAGTTCGAGGGCGTCGGCATTGGGGTGCTCATGGACGGTCAGCACTTCGGCGGTGACGCGCAGCGTGGACATCGGGACTCCTCACGTTCCTCAGGTGCGTTTCATCGCCTCCAACTGTCCGTATCCGAAAGGGGTGGAGCGAACGGATTAGCGGCTGGTAACGTGCCGATCTTCGGCCGGCCGAGATCGCCGCGCACGGAGTCCTGACGGGACCGACCCCCATGTCCTCCGCCGCTCTTGACGCAGCCCTCGCCGACATCGACACCGTCTTCCACGGTTTCACGAGCCCCGCCGAGACCGGCTGCGGCTACTGCCACGCGCCCGAGGAGACCGCGTATCTGCGCACGCCGGACGTACGGATACCCGTGGACGTGGTGCGGTACTACCTCTTCGAGGTGCCCGGCCACTTCGACGACCACGCGGCCGTGATGCGGCGCCTGCTGCCGCAGGGCGCACGCGCGATGGCCGACGGCACCCTGCGCACGATCGGTATCGGGCCTCACGGGCTGTCCGGGGTGGACTGGCGCTCGTGGCCGGTCGAGCAGGCCGCCGCGATCGAGGCGTTCCTGCACGCCTGGTGGCAGGACGCCCTCGCGACGCCCGAGCCGCCGTACGGCATCGACGACATCTTCGACACCTGCGCCACGATCGCCGGGACGGTGACCCCGTTCCTGGAGGGGTGGGGCACCGGCCCGGTCGCCGACGCGCACCTCGCCCACTGCGCCGACGTCTGGCTCTACGACCTGCTGTCCGACTTCTCACCCTTCTCCTGGTGGTACGGCGACACCATGGACGCCGGCGTCACGGACCTGCGCGCCTGGCTCTCCGGCCCCGGCGCCGCACGCCTCCGTGCCGCGGGCGAGTACGACCTCGCCACCCGCGCCGAACTCCTCGTCCTGCCCTACGACGAGCGCTGGGCGCACCCGTACTGGGACAGCGCCTCCGCCACCAACTGAGCGTTGGACACCGCCCGTCGCCCGTCCGGCAGAACCAGTGTGTCCTCCAGGCCGATCCGGGTCGCCAGCCCCAGCCGTCCCGCCAACCGCAGGACGGGCCACGCCCCGCCGCCCTCGCCGTGCAGCAGCACGGGCCGTCCGTGCGCCGGCCCGAGATCGGTCAGCAACGCCCGCGCCGCCCCCTCGGCGCTCTCCTCCTCCGTGTCTGTCACCTCCGCCAGCACCCGCAGCACTTTCGACGCGTACGGCGAGACGGAGAAACGGGCGGCCCCGTCCGTCCCCGACCAGATGCCCGCCTCCACACCCACCCCGAGGTCGAGCAGGGCACCGGCGAGCTCCTCCGCGCCCGGTTCATGCCAGTTGACCGAGGCGTGATCGGGCAGAACGGTCCACGCGCGCACCCGCGCCACGCGGGCCGTGGGATCAGGTTCGGCCCAGGCGCCCGTGGTGACACCGACCGGCACCGCCACCCGCGCCCGTATCGCCTCCAGGGTCGCCGCGACCACCCGCGGCGACAGCGTGTCCTGCCCGCAGGGCGTCTTGGGATGGACATGGATGTCCGTGGCCCCCGCGGCGACGGCCTCGGCCGCGGCATGGGCCAACGCTTCGGGCGAGAGCGGCACCGCAGCGCCATCGGCGGCACCCCGCGTCCCGTTCAGACAGACCTGCACCATGCCCCGATGGTGACACCCACCACCGACAATCGGTCCGGCCGAACCCGGCGAAACAGGGGGTGCGGCATCCCCGGCGCACCCCCGTCGTACTCTCAGGCCGACACCAGCAGCCGTCCGCGCCTGGCGTACGCCAGGGCCTCGGGCGTGAGCACGGGACGCGGGACGAGTATGCCGCAGTCCACGCAGACCGGACCCGCCGACGGCTCGTGGTCCAGGTCGTACTTCCACACCAGCCGCTCGCCACTGCACACCGGGCAGGAGGAGCCCGGTTCGCGCTCCAGCGCGGCGATCAGCCGGCGCAGTACCTCGGCCAGCGGCTCACGGGGATGGACCCGCGGGTCGTCGCACCACGCCACTCCGAAGCCGCCCCAGGTCAGCCGGTGCCAGTCGTCCACTGTGCCCGGCCTGCGCAGCCCGTCGTGCTTCTCCTTCTTGCGGCGCTCGGCGAACTCGACCTCATAGGCCAGCCACACCGCCCGCGCCTCCTCCAGCTCGTCCAACGCGGCCACGAGCCGCGCCGGATCGGGGGAGCGGTCCTCGGGACCGAACCCGGCCCGGGAGCAGAGATGGTCCCAGGTCGCCCTGTGCCCGTAAGGGGCGAACCGCTCAAGGCACTTGCGCAGTGAGTACCGCCGCAGTGCCAGATCGCACCGCGGGTCGCGCACCTGTCTCGCCAGACTCCGGAAACCGGCCATCGCCTTGCACCTCCGTCACATCTGCACCTGTACTTCGGTCACTTCGGCGTCATCGCACGGACTTCGCACGACGTCGCCGAATAGACGTATCGACACGCGATTCGGCTCCCCTCGGCTCCATCCGATTTCCGATGCCGTCCATAAGCCGGATGAGGCGACTCCCAAAAGTGACGCATGTTCATCTTCAATCCCGGGGATACCGGCGGTAACCTTTCGGCCACCCCCGTCACCAGGAGCTGCCGATGCCACGGCGAACCCCTCGCACCGCTCCCGCCAGACTGAGAACTCCCGGCAGATTCCCCGGGTTCCTGAAGACCGCATCCGTATGCACCTTGATGGCCGGTCTTTTGGCGCCTCTTTCCCCCACCGCGGCAGCAGCAGGGCTTTCCCGGCAAGCGGAGGCCGCCGAGGTCACCGCCGCGAACGACTACTGCGGAACCCAGTGTTCCGACATCCTGCCGCCCGGTCAGAACGGCAACGCCACCCTCGCCCAGATCCTGCTCAACCAGGCCTTCGGCACCCAGCCCGCCCACGCCGAGGACCAACTCGGCCCCTACGCCAACCTGGCCAAGGGCTACTCCACCCTCACCAACGCCACGATCAACACGTTCTTCAACGACGCGTCGTTCGGGGTCCCTGCCGATCAAGTCGCCTCCACCGTCAAGCCCGCCGGCCGCAGCGACGTCACGATCGTCCGCGACAAGAAGACGGGCGTCCCGCACATCACCGGTACCACCAGGTACGGCACCGAGTTCGGCGCCGGTTATGCCGCAGCCGAGGACCGGCTGTGGCTCATGGACGTGTTCCGGCACGTCGGCCGGGGTCAACTCACCTCCTTCGCGGGCGGCGCGGCCTCCAACCAGGGGCTGGAGCAACAGTTCTGGCGCAACGCGCCGTACACCGAGGCCGATCTCCAGGCCCAGATCGACAACGCCGTCGCCACCAACGGCGCCCGTGGGCAACAGGCCCTGGCCGACGCCAACGCCTATCTCGACGGCATCAACGCCTACATCGACGCCTCCGACAGTGGCCGCTACTTCCCCGGTGAATACGTCCTGACCGGCCACAAGGACTCAATCACCAACGCCGGAACCATCGCCCACTTCGAACTCACCGACCTGGTGGCCCTCGGTTCGGTCATCGGTGCCCTCTTCGGCTCCGGGGGCGGCGGCGAGGTCAACAACGCGGTCTCGCTGCTGGCCGCGCAGGAGAAGTACGGCGTCGAGCAGGGCACCAAGGTCTGGGAGTCCTTCCGGGAGCGCAACGACCCCGAGGCCGTCATGACCCTCCACGACGGCAAGAGCTTCCCGTACGCCGTCAAACCCGAGAACCCGCAGGGCCTGGCGCTGCCCGACCCCGGCTCGGTGGTCGAGGAGCCGCTGGTCTACGACCGCACCGGCAGCGCGGCCACCGCCGGCGCGACGACCGCCTCCACCACGGCGGCGAAGACGGCCCTGACCTCGGCCAAGCGCGGCATGTCCAATGCCCTCGTCGTCAGCGGCGACCACACCGCCAGTGGCCACCCGGTCGCCGTCTTCGGCCCGCAGACCGGCTACTTCGCCCCGCAGCTGCTCCTGCTCCAGGAGATCCAGGGCCCCGGCATCAGCGCCCGCGGCGCCTCCTTCGCCGGCCTGAGCATGTACGTCGAGCTCGGCCGCGGCCAGGACTACTCGTGGAGTGCCACCACCTCGGGCCAGGACATCATCGACACCTACGCCGTCGAGCTGTGCCAGGACGACTACCACTACCTGTACCGCGGCACCTGCACGGCGATGGAGAAGGTCGAGCAGAAGAACGCCTGGAAGCCGACCACGGCCGACGGCACCGCGGCCGGCTCGTACACCATGCGCGTCTGGCGCACCGAGTACGGCCCCGTCACCCACCGCGCGACCGTCGGCGGCAAGAAGGTGGCCTACACCACCCTGCGCTCCTCCTTCCTGCACGAGGCCGACTCCATCATCGGCTTCCAGATGCTGAACGACCCGGACTACGTCAAGAGCCCGCAGACCTTCCAGAGCGCGGTGCAGCACATCAACTACACCTTCAACTGGTTCTACGCCGACTCCGAGCACACCGCGTACTACAACAGCGGCGACAACCCGGTGCGCGCGAGCGGCGTCGACGCCGAGTTCCCGGTGTGGGCGCAGCCGGCGTACGAGTGGCGCAACTGGGACCCGACCACCAACACGGCCGAGTACACGCCGGCCTCGGCGCACCCCAACTCCATCGACCAGGACTACTACATCTCCTGGAACAACAAGCAGGCCAAGGACTACACGACCGCGCCCTGGGGTGACGGCTCGGTGCACCGCGGCAACCTCCTCGAGACCCGGGTGAAGAAGCTGGTCCAGGCCGGCGGCGTCACCCGTGCCTCGCTGGTGAAGGCGATGGCGGACGCGGCCCTCGCCGACCTGCGCGCCGAGGACGTCCTGCCCGACCTGCTGAAGGTGATCAACAGCTCCCCGGTCACCGACACCGCTGCGGCGTCCGCCGTGAGCAAGCTCCGGGCCTGGCTGACGGCCGGCGGCAAGCGCACGGAGACCACGGCCGGTTCGAAGACGTACGCCGACGCCGACGCGATCCGCATCCTGGACGCCTGGTGGCCACTGCTGGTGAAGGCCGAGTTCGAACCGGGCCTCGGCGCCGAGCTGTACACCGCGATGACCGGCAACCTGCCTGTCGACGAGACCCCGTCGTCCGCCCACGGCCCGACCGGGGCGCATGCCGGAAGCTCCTTCCAGTACGGCTGGTGGAGTTATGTCGACAAGGACATCCGGGCGGTGCTCGGGGAGTCGGTGCAGGGCCCGCTGGCGCAGAAGTACTGCGGCGGCGGCAGCCTCAGCGCCTGCCGGGACATCCTGATCAGCACGCTGAAGGAGGCGGCGGGCAGGACCGCGGCCCAGGTCTACCCCGGTGACGACCTGTGCGCCGCGGGCAACCAGTGGTGCGCCGACTCGATCGTCCAGCGCACCCTCGGCGGCATCAAGCACCCCAACATCAGCTGGCAGAACCGGCCCACCTACCAGCAGGTGGTGGAGTTCACCTCCCACCGGTGAGCCCGCGCCGCGGCGGGCCGTGTCCCTAAGCCCTGTCGTCAGGGCCTAGCGGATGCGGCCCGCCGCGAGCACGACCCGCGCCAGTTCGGGGTGCACGATGTCGCTGTGCGCACCGGCCGGCGCCCCGCCGCGCCGGACCACCGCCGCCGCGTCGACGTTCACACACCCCGACGCCGGCAGCGGCCGGGCCAGCGCCTCGGCGAGCGTGCACGCGCGCGTGCCCGCCATCGCCTGCACACCGCCGTACCCCATCGCCCCCCACTTGGCGCCGAGCAGCTTTCCGATGCCGAGCTCCGCGGTCGCTCCTCGTGCGTCGCCCGCCATCCGGGAGGCCAGGGGATAGATGCTGCCCAGCGCCGAGTCGTGGCGCGAGTGACAGCACACCAGGGGGCCGTCGATGCGGTTCTGCTGTCCCTGCAGCACGCCTCCCGCACGCGCGTCGTGCGGCAGCCGGGAGGCGAACGCGTAGTGGGAGAAGGCCGCCTGGAGCAGCGTCACCGACTTCACCGTACGCACCCCCTCGGGCAGCCCGCGCAGCGCGAACGACACCAGCCGCCCGCCGAAGCTGTGCCCCACCAGATGCACCCGCACCTGCGGCGCCGCGCCGGCCAGCCGGCCGACCAGCGGCCCGAGTCCGCGCTCACCGACCGTCCCCGCCCGCCGCTTCATCGCGTAGTACGTCGCCTGCCGCAGCAGCTCGTGCGCACCGTCCCACGGGTTGGGCAGCGCGAACTCGGCGACCGGCTCCGGGGATTCGAGGCGGGCCAGCGCCCGCGCGAACTCCTCGCACATCTCCACCGTGGACCCGGAGAACATCTCCGGCTCGTCCTGCGGCACCCCCTCCGCCAGCGTGTCCGCCGCGAACAGCGCCTGCGGTCCCGGCGGCACCACGTCCACCAGCAGCCGCACCAGCCGCCCGAACTCCTCCAGCTCGGCGTCCTCGCGCGGCCGCTGCTCCAGCATCCGCGCGATCTGCTCGACCACCGTGGCCCGGCCCGGGAACGTCTCCAGCAGCGCGTGCCGTGTGTCCTTGTCGAGGGCCGGGCGCCGGGCCGACTCGGCCGCGACGGACCGCGGGAAGTCCGGGATCGGCTCGTCGGAGAACCGCATCGACGGCCACACCACTCCCACGTACCCGATCCTCGCCGCCGGGGCCAGCCCCGGGATCGGCGCGAAGAAGCGGCTGTAGAGCCGGGTCGCGCCCGAGCGGTCGTTGTTCCAGCCGTGTGCGAAGACGATCAGGTCCCGCACCCCGTGCCGGGACACCCCGGCCAGCAACCGCTCCCGCTGTCCGCCGTCGACGTCACCGTCGGCGTCGAAGGTCATCTCCCAGTAGGGAGTCACACTCATCGCCGGATCCGCCATGCCAGGCCCCTTCGTCCCCCCGCAACCGCGCACCAGGTGGGCGCATCGTCCTGCCAACGGAGGGAATTGACCAGACGTCACGGCTCATCCGTACAGCAGATACTCCCGCCGCACCCGCCGGAACGCCGCCAGCTCCGGCTGCCAGCCCGCCACCACCTCGTCGACACCGGCGCCCGCGTCGATCGCCGTGCGCACCGACGTGGATCCCGTGAGTCTGTCGATCCAGTGGTCGGAGCGCCAGGCGAAGCCGCTCCAGGCCTTCTTGGCGGTCACCAGGAGCGCGACGCCGGTACGGACGGGATCGTAGGCGTCCCGGTCGTGCACATGGATCTGCACCCCGCCGACGGTCCTCCCCTGGAACTTGGAGAAGGTGGGCGTGAAGTACGCCTCCCTGAAGTGCGCCCCCGGCAGCCCGAGTTCGTTGAGCATCGCCGCCCACCGCCCGTCGATCCCCTCCGCGCCGAGGAGTTCGAACGGGCGGGTGGTACCGCGCCCCTCCGACAGGCTCGTCCCCTCGAACAGGCACGTTCCCGCGTACACGAGGGCCGTGTCGGGCGTCGGCATGTTCGGGCTCGCCGGCACCCACGGCAGCCCCGAGGCGTCGTACCACTGCGAGCGCCGCCACCCGCTCATCGCGACGGTGTCCAGCTCCACCGGCGAGGACAGGAACTCCCCGTTGAACAGCCGGGCCAGCTCGGCGACCGTCATCCCGTGGGCCTGGGAGATCGGCTGCCGCCCCACGAAGCTCGCGAACTCCCGGTGCAGCACCGGCCCCAGCGCCGCCCGCCCCGTCACCGGGTTCGGCCGGTCCAGCACCACGAACCGCTTCCCGGCCAGCCGCGCCGCCTCCATGCAGTCGTACAGCGTCCAGATGTACGTGTAGAAGCGGGCGCCCACGTCCTGGATGTCGAAGACGACCGTGTCGACACCCGAGGCGGTGAAGACGTCCGCGAGCGGCTGTCCGCTCTTGAGGTACGTGTCGTACACGGGCAGCCCGGTCGCCGGGTCTTCGTACCGGCCCTCGGAGCCGCCCGCCTGCGCGGTGCCCCGGAAGCCGTGCTCGGGGCCGAAGACGGCGACGAGGTTCACCCGGTCGTCGGTGTGCATGACGTCGACGATGTGGCGTACGTCGCGGGTGACACCGGTGGGATTGGTGACGATACCGACGCGTCGGCCGCTGATCCGGGCGTAGCCGTCTGCGGCGAGGGACTCGAAGCCGGTGCGCAGGTGCCCGCGGGGCTCGGCGGCGGAGGAGGACGTGGGGAGGGAGGTGACGGCTGTGGCCGCGAGCAGGGCTCGTCTGGACAGGCGCATGGGGGCAGTGTCGCAGGCGTAGGCCGTCGAGGGCTGGTCGTGCAACATACCGACCGGTTAGTCTGACCGGGCGGGGGAGCCGGAGTCGTGTGCGAAGGGGACCGAAGGTGGGAGCCGTGCTGGGTGCCAAAGTGATCGTCACGGGAGCGGGAGGCGGCATAGGCGCCGCCCTTGCCCGCCGCTTCGCCGTCGAGGGAGCCCGGGTCGTCGTCAACGACCTGGACGCGGACCGGGCGGCGTCCGTCGCCGACGAGATCGGTGGCATCGCGGTCCCGGGCGACGCCTCCGCCGTCATCGCCGACGCCCGTGACGCCCTCGGCGGCACCGTCGACGTCTACTGCGCCAACGCGGGCGTCGCCTTCGAGGGCGGCGACGCGCACAAGCCGCTGGACGAGAAGGCGTGGACGCTGTCCTGGGACGTCAATGTCATGGCGCACGTCCGCGCGGCCCACGCCCTGCTCCCGGACTGGCTGGAACGCGGCAGCGGCCGGTTCGTCTCGACCGTCTCCGCCGCCGGGCTGCTCACCATGATCGGCGCGGCACCGTACAGCGTCACCAAGCACGGCGCGTACGCCTTCGCCGAGTGGCTGTCGCTGACCTACCGCCACCGCGGGCTCAAGGTCCACGCGATCTGTCCCCAGGGCGTGCGCACCGACATGCTGGACGCCACCGGCAGCGCGGGCGACCTCGTCCTCAAGCCGACCGCGATCGAGCCGCGGGACGTGGCGGACGCCCTGTTCCGGGGCATCGAGGAGGACCGCTTCCTGATCCTGCCGCACCCCGAGGTCGCCGGGTACTACCAGGCGCGGGCCGGCGACCCCGACCGCTGGCTGACGAACATGAACCACCTCCAGCAGAAGTGGGAGGCCGAGCGGTGACCGCCTCCCGCTACGCGGCCCGGCCCTGGCTGGCGCTCCTCGACGAGGCCCAGCGCGCCCCGGTCGACCCCGCGGACTCCCTGGTGCACGCCCTGCGCCGGGCCGTCGCGAAGACCCCGGAACGTACCTTTCTCGCCTACTTCGACGGGCGGCTCACCTACCGGGAGGCCGACGAGCTGAGCGACTCCGTCGCCGGCCACCTGGCCGCCCGGGGCCTCGAGCGGGGCGACCGGGTCGCCGTCCTGCTCCAGAACTCCCCGCACTTCGTGCTCGCCGTGCTCGGCGCCTGGAAGGCGGGCGCGACCGTCGTCCCCGTCAACCCGATGTACAAGTCGGGAGAGGTGACCCATGTCCTGCGCGACGGTGAGGTCGCCGCGCTGATCTGCTCCGACCGGGCCTGGGAGACGTACCTGCGCGAGACGGCGGCGGACTCGCCGGTGCGGATCGTGCTGACGGGGTGCGAGCTGGACTTCCAGACCCGCGGCGACGCGCGCGTACTCACCTTCGAACGGCTCCCGCAGGCACCCGACGCCGACGACCTCACCGCCGTCGCCCGCGCCGGCCACCAGGCGCCCGCCGACCGCGACCCGGCACCCTCCGGCATCGCGCTGATCAGCTACACCTCGGGCACCAGCGGCACCCCCAAGGGCGCCACCAACACCCACGCCAACATCATGTACAACGCCGAGCGGCAGCGCACCGGCCTGCACCTGCCCGAGGCGCCCGTCTACTACGCGCTCGCGCCCCTGTTCCACATCACCGGTATGGTCTGCCAGCTGGGCGCCTGCCTGAACAGCGCGGGCACGCTCGTCCTGACGTACCGGTTCGAGGCGGGCGTCGTGCTGGACGCGTTCGCCGAGCACCGCCCGCACTACACGGTCGGCCCGTCCACGGCCTTCATGGCCCTGGCCGCCCACCCGGCCGTCACCCGCGACCACTTCTCGTCCTTCGTGAACATCTCCTCCGGCGGCGCCCCGCTGCCGCCCGCCCTGGTGGAGAAGTTCCGGGCGGGCTTCGGCCCGTACATCCGCAACGGCTACGGGCTGACGGAGTGCACCGCTCCCTGCGCCTCCGTCCCGCCCGGCCGCGAGGCCCCGGTCGACCCGGCGTCCGGGACGCTGGCCGTGGGCGTGCCCGGCCCCGACACGGTCGTCCGGATCGTCGACGACAAGGGCGCGGAGGTGGCGTTCGGCGAGCAGGGCGAGATCGTCGTGCGCGGCCCGCAGGTGGTCCCCGGCTACTGGCGGCGCCCCGAAGCCACCGCAGAGACCTTCCCCGACGGGGAGCTGCGCACCGGCGACATCGGCTTCATGGACGAACAGGGCTGGCTGTACGTCGTCGACCGCAAGAAGGACATGATCAACGCGTCCGGCTTCAAAGTGTGGCCGCGCGAGGTGGAGGACGTGCTGTACACCCACCCGGCGGTGCGCGAGGCGGCCGTCGTCGGGGTGCCCGACGGCTACCGCGGGGAGACCGTCAAGGCGTACATCAGCCTGCGTCCGGGCGCCGACACGGATGCCGATACGCTCGCCGCCTACTGCAAGGACAGACTGGCGGCCTACAAATACCCGCGTCAGGTGGAGATCCTGCCCGACTTGCCCAAGACGGCGAGTGGGAAGATCCTCCGTCGGGAACTGCGTTCCCGCGCGCACGACAGCCAGTAGGACGGACGGAAGGCAGGTGGCGGCAGTGCCCAGGACGACGGACGGTGACGGGACCCCCGTGCCGCAGCGGCTGCTGGCCGCCGCCACCCGGCTCTTCGCCGAGCAGGGCTACGACCGCACCTCGGTGCAGGAGATCGTCGAGGCGGCCGGCGTCACCAAGGGGGCGCTGTACCACTACTTCGGCTCCAAGGACGACCTTCTGCACGAGGTGTACGCGCGCGTGCTGCGTGTCCAGCAGGAACGCCTGGACGCCTTCGCGGACGCCGACGAGCCGATCGAGAAGCGTGTCAGAGACGCCGCGGCCGACGTCGTCGTCACGACGATCGAGAACCTCGACGACGGGATGATCTTCTTCCGCTCGATGCACCACCTGAGCCCCGAGAAGAACAAGCAGGTCCGCGCCGAGCGCCGCCGCTACCACGAACGCTTCCGCGCGCTCATCGAGGAGGGCCAGGAGGCGGGCGTGTTCTCCCGGGCGACTCCGGCGGACCTGGTGGTGGACTACCACTTCGGTTCCGTGCACCACCTGTCGACGTGGTACCGCCCGGACGGCCCGATGAGCCCCCAGGAGGTCGCCGACCATCTGGCGGACCTGCTGCTACGGGCACTGCGGCCGTAGCAGCATCAGCCCGTCTGGGGGCATCCCCTCTGGGAGAGCTTGAGGACGACGCCCGTTCAGGGTCGAAGCGGGGGTCCGGGGGCGGCAGCCCCCGGGGACGGGAAGGGTAGGGGCGGCGGGGGCGAAAACCCCTCGCGCGCCCCCGCCGGGTCACACGTACTTCTTCAGCTCCCGCCGCGCCAGCGACCGCTGGTGCACCTCGTCCGGCCCGTCGGCGATCATCAGCGTCCGCGCCCCCGCGTACAGCTCGGCCAGCGGGAAGTCCTGGCTGACACCCCCCGCACCGTGCAGCTGGATCGCCCGGTCGATGATGTCGACGACCGCACGCGGCGTGGCGATCTTGATGGCCTGGATCTCCGTGTGGGCGCCCCGGTTGCCGACGGTGTCCATCATCCAGGCCGTCTTCAGCACCAGCAGCCGCAGTTGCTCGACCGTCACGCGCGCGTCCGCGATCCAGTTGTGGACCACGCCCTGCTGCCCCAGCGCCTTCCCGAAGGCCGTACGGGACACGGCCCGCCGGCACATCAGCTCGATGGCCCGCTCCGCCATGCCGATCAGCCGCATGCAGTGGTGGATACGGCCGGGGCCGAGCCGGGCCTGGGCGATGGCGAAGCCGCCGCCCTCCTCGCCGATGAGGTTCGACACCGGCACGCGCGCGTGGTCGAAGATCACCTCGGCGTGACCGCCGTGGTAGTGGTCCTCGTAACCGAACACCTTCATCGCCCGCTCGACGGTCACACCCGGGGTGTCGCGCGGCACGAGCACCATGGACTGCTGGCGGCGGATGTCGGCCCCGTCCGGGTCCGTCTTGCCCATCACGATGAAGATCGCGCAGTCCGGGTTCATCGCCCCGGAGATGTACCACTTGCGGCCCGTGATGACGTACTCGTCGCCGTCGCGCTCGATATGCGTGGTGATGTTCGTGGCGTCGGAGGAGGCCACCTCCGGCTCGGTCATGGCGAACGCCGAGCGGATCTCCCCGGCCAGCAGCGGCTCCAGCCACTGCTTCTTCTGCCGCTCGTCGCCGAACTGCGCGAGCACCTCCATGTTGCCGGTGTCGGGCGCCGCGCAGTTCAGCGCGGTGGGCGCGAGCTGCGGGCTGCGGCCGGTGATCTCGGCCAGCGGCGCGTACTGGAGGTTGGTGAGGCCGGCGCCGTACTCGGAGTCGGGCAGGAAGAGGTTCCACAGGCCCTGGCGGCGCGCCTCGGCCTTCAGTTCCTCCACCACGGCCGGGGTGTCCCACGGCGAGGCGAGCCGGGCGCGCTGCTCCTCGGCGACCGCCTCGGCCGGATACACGTACTCGTCCATGAAGGCGAGCAGCTTGGCGCGCAGTTCCTCGGTGCGCGCGTCGAACGCGAAGTCCATGGCGTCAGCCTTCCTGAAGAGTGGTCAATCCGTGGTCGATGAAGACGGGGACCAGGTCACCGATGCGGTCGAAGCCACGGCCGACCGTCTGGCCCAGGGTGTAGCGGTAGTGGATGCCCTCCAGGATCACGGCGAGCTTGTACCAGGCGAACGCCGTGTACCAGGAGACGGCCGACACGTCGCGCCCCGAACGTGCGGCGTACCGTTCGACGAGCTCGGCCGGGTCCGGGTGCCCCGGGGCCTCGGCGGTCGTCGACACGGGGGAGTCGGCCATGCCGAGCGGGATGCTGTACATCACCAGCAGGCCCAGGTCGGTGAGCGGGTCGCCGAGGGTCGACATCTCCCAGTCGAGGATCGCCCTGATCGTGTCGTCGTCGCCGATCAGGACGTTGTCGAGCCGGTAGTCGCCGTGCACGACGGCCGGGGCGGGGGAGTGGGGCAGCCGGCGCCCGAGTGCCGCGTGCAGCTCGTCGATGCCGGCCAGCTCGCGGTTGCGGGAGGCGTCCAGTTGCTTGCCCCAGCGCCGCAGCTGGCGGTCCAGGAAGCCCTCGGGGCGCCCGAAGTCGCCGAGGCCCACCTCGGCCGGGTCCACCGCGTGCAGCTCGACCAGGGTGTCCACGAGGGACAGCACGGCGTCCCGGGTGCGCTCGGGGCCGAGCGGGGCGAGCTGGTCGGCCGTCCGGTACGGCGTGCCCTCCACGAACTCCATGACGTAGAACGGCGCCCCGAGCACCTCCTCGTCCTCGCACAGCAGGATCGGCCGCGGCACCGGCACGCTGGTCGGGTGCAGGGCGCTGATCACCCGGTGCTCACGCCTCATGTCGTGCGCGGTGGCCAGGACATGGCCGAGCGGGGGCCGCCGTACGACCCATCGTGCCTCGCCGTCGGAGACCGTGTAGGTGAGGTTCGACCGTCCGCCTTCGATCAGCCGGCCGGTGAGCGGGCCGTGGACCAGACCGGGCCGCTCACGGTCGAGCAGGGCGCGCAGCCGGTCGAGGTCGAGTCCGGGCGGGTGGTCGGGGCTCATACGTCGCTCCTACGGCAGGTGAACGGGAACCTGCTCCATGATGCCGACCGGTCGGTATGTAGTCCAGTGTCGGTGCCCAACGTGATCGGCCCCACCCTAGGCCGACGGCTCCCCGGGCAGAACTCGGGGAGCCGTCGGGGGAGTCTTTTCGGACCGACCGTTTCCCGGAACCGGCCGGCCGGACGAATGAACCGGACGAATGAAACGGAGATGGCGGCGGTCAGGCTACGTGAAGGGAACATATCGGGGCATCCGGCTTGCGTGGCGTTCGACTACCCCGGAGGGTCGGTGGCATGAAGGGCATCAGCTACAGCCGGTACGGCGGTCCCGAGGTCCTGGAGTACGGGGAGGTGCGCGACCCCAAGGTCGGCCCCGACTCGGTGCTGGTCAAGGTACGGGCGGCGGCCGTCAACCCCGTCGACTGGAAGGCCCGCGAGGGCTATCTCGACGGCATCCTCGACACCGTCTTCCCGGTGGTCCCCGGCTGGGACGTCTCGGGGGTCGTGGTCCGGCCCGGCCCGTCGGTCACGGAGTTCTCCGTCGGCGACGAGGTCATCGGCTACGTCCGCGAGGACTTCCTCTCCCGCGGCACCTTCGCCGAGTACGTCGCCGCTCCGGTGCGCACCCTCGCCCGTAAGCCGCGCAACCTGACCTGGGAGGAGGCCGCCGGCCTGCCGCTGGTGGGCCTCACCGCCTACCAGGTGCTGACCAGGGCCCTCCAGGTGAAGCGCGGCGAGACCGTCCTGATCCACGCGGCCGCGGGCGGCGTCGGCTCGATCGCCGTGCAGCTCGCCCGCCACCTGGGCGCGCGGGTGATCGGCACCGCGAGCGAGGCCAACCACGACTTCGTCCGCTCCCTGGGCGGCGAGCCCGTCGCCCACGGCGGCGGCCTGGCCGAACGGGTGCGGGGGCTCGCGCCCGAGGGCGTGGACGCGGCCTTCGACACGGTGGGCGGCGACACGCTGAAGGTCTCCGCCAACCTGCTGGCCCCCGAGGGCCGCCTGGTCTCGATCGCCGACGGGGACGCCGTCGACTACGGCGGCCGCTACTACTTCGTCCGCCCCGACTCCGAGGACCTCACCCGACTGGCCGAACTCGCGGAAAAGGGTGTGGTGTCCGTCCACGTCTCGGAGACGTACCCCCTGGAACGCGCGGCGGACGCGCACCGCTCGAACGAGGAGGGGCGAACGCGGGGCAAGATCGTGGTGACGGTGGAATGGGAGCCGTAGCCCCTGACCTGGACCTGACACCGCAGACGCACGCCTCCTCGCCCCACCCCGAACCACCCCACCCTGAACCACCCCACCCCTAGACGACGAGCACCGCCCCGCACACCGCCATCGCCACCGCGCACAGCACCGCCGCGGTCGCGTGGCGTGGGGTGAGGGCCGGTGGGGTCGCCGTCGCGGCGAGGGTGCGGATGCGGTGGTGGGCGAGGAGGAGGAAGGCGAGCCAGAGAGCGCAGCACAGGGCGCAGACCGCGATCCCGGCGGGCGACGGGCCGCCGTGCAGGGCGGTCTTCACGGCGAGGACGGCGGCGACAGTGCCCGACAGTGTCGTACGGCGCCAGGCGAGTCGGGTGCGCTCGGGCTGCAGGCCGGGGTCGCGCTCGCCGCTCATCCGTCCCACCCGAGCAGCACGACGACGACCATCGCGACAGCCACCACCGCGACGACGAGGCTCAGCAGCGCCGGGAACCTGGACACCGGCAGGTCCTCGCCCCGCCGCATCGCCCGCTCGCACCGCACCCAGTGGTTCACCGCGCGCAGGGAGCACAGCACGCCCGCCGCCAGCAGTGCGAGCGCGAGCCCGACCCGCCAGGCCCAGCGCAGGTCCGGCAGGAACTGGTCCACTGCGAACCCGCCGCCGACCAGCGCCAGCGCGGTCCGCAGCCACGCCAGGAACGTGCGCTCGTTGGCCAGCGAGAACCGGTAGTCGGGCGTCCGCCCCTCCTGCCGAACCCCTTCGGGCACGAACCACAACCGGACGTTCCGCACGAACTCGATCACGCGCAGGACCCTACCCGCCGGCCGCCGAGGCGGCGCTGCCGGTGCCGCCCGCTGCGTGGCCCGGCGCCGGGCGACAGCGTCAGCCCTTCGCCCGGTACGCCCTGAGCCGCTCGTACGCCGCCAGCCCGTCCGGCACCCACACCCAGTCGGACGAGCCGGCCAGGTGCCGTTCGATGTCCTCCTCGGGGAGGAAGCCGTGCCAGGCGACCTCCTCCACCTGGGGGTGCACGGGCAGCTCGCAGCGGACCTCGTACACGGCCGACCACCAGGTCTGCCCCGCACCGTTGTCGTACAGGAACTTGAACAGGAACTCGGGGCGGGGCAGCCCGCTCACCCCGAGTTCCTCCTCGGCCTCGCGCAGGGCCGCGTCGTCGTAGGCCTCGCCCGCGCCGACCACCCCGCCGACGAACATGTCGTAGAGGGAGGGAAAGACCAGCTTGGTGGGGGTGCGGCGGTGGACGAAGATCCGTCCGCGGGCGTCGCGCGCCTGGATGAAGACGCAGCGGTGACGCAGGCCCGCGGCGTAGGCCTCGCCCCGGGGGGACCGGCCGATGACCCGGTCGTTCTCGTCGACGATGTCGAGGATCTCGTCAGCAGCGCTCATGCGCCCATCCAAGCAGGGCCCACCCCGGGCAGGGGCAGGGTCACTGCGGCTGGAGGTCCCGCATGCTCTCCCGCACGGGCGAACCCTTCGGCATCGCCGGATGCAGACCGAGCAGCACGATGCCCGCGACGACCGCCGCGAGCCCCGCCGCCTCCCAGGCCAGCGCGCCGGCGTCGGTGCGCAGCCGGTCGCCGAGGAAGCCGACCCCGCAGATGATCCCGGCGAGCGGCTGGGCCGCGGTCAGCGCGGGCAGCGACATGCGCAGCGGCGCCGTCTCGAACGCGCTCTGGACCAGCACCAGCCCGGTCACGCCGAGGGCCAGCACGGCGTACGGCTGCCAGCCGGTCAGCACCTCGACGAGACCGCCCGCGGAGAAGCGCTCCCCGCTGACCCGGGTCAGCGCGTCCTGCACACCGTAGAGAAGGCCGGCCGCGAGGGAGAGGAGGACCGGGCCCGAGGACAGCCGTGAGCGCTTGCCGTACGTGGTGAGCAGCAGGGCCAGTCCGACCATCACGCCGATGATCAGCCAGTGCCGCAGCGGATCGTCGATCGCGGTGCCGCCGCGCGGCTCGCCCGCGATGATGAACGCGCTCACCCCGCCCGCGAGCAGCAACAGACCTGCCCAGCCCTGACGGCCCAGAGGCTGCTTGGTCTGGTGGCGGGAGAGGGCGAGGGCGAAGAGGAGGTTCGTCGCCAGCAGCGGCTCCACCAGGGAGATCTCGCCGTTGCCGAGCGCGACCGCCCCCAGCGCCATGCCGACCGCCATCAGACCCATACCGCCCAGCCAGCGCGGCATCCGCATCAGGTCGAGCAGCAGCCGGGGCGAGAGGAAGTCACCGAGGGGCGCCTTCTGGGCCGCGTTCTGCTGCAGGACGAAACCGAAACCCAGGCAGCAGGCGGCGCTCACGGCGAGAACCAGAACCAGAACCGACACGCTGCATACCTCGATCATCGGGTCGGGCCACGGAGGGGTGGTGGCCGACTGTAGCGTCCCAGTGCTTCGGTGCCCTGGGAGTGCCCGGAAACGGTGCCTCCGGGAAGGATCCGGAGCCGGGCGGCTGACGCGGTCGCGGCACCCGCCGTGACCGGCGCTGGGGCCGGTGTGCGGGGCGACCGTCCAGCCATGCTCCGCGACCGGGCCGGGCCGCGCCATGGCGTACGCCACACCGGAGCCGCCCGCACCTGCGCCCACCAGGGGTGGGATGCCGCCAAGTCCCCTCCTTCCAGGGGCAGTTGACACCTGTCATGTGACTCCGGCCCTTGACGGAAGTGCCACCTGGGGATTTGCTGTGGGTGATCGGCCGATCGCGAGCCGATGCCAGGCCCGTCACCGAGGAGGATGAGGAAGTCCCGCGGTGCCCCCATCCCCGCTCCCCCTCGACGCAGACCGTGAGCGCGCGGCCCGTCCGCCCGACGCGGACCCCGGCGCGGCCCTCGACGACACCGAGCTCGCCGTCGCCCGCGCCGCGCTGGCGCAGGGCCGCTGGCAGTCCGTCCGCTCCCTGCTCGCCCGCACCGGCGACGACTGGGACCGTCGCGGACACCGGGTCGTCGTCCTCGCCCTCGAACCGTACGCCGCCGCCTGGGCCCACGAGTGGCTGCTGGCCGAACCCGGCTGCGCCGACGCCGGCGTCCTGCTCGCCCTCGCCCAGGTCCGGCGCACCCTGCGCGGCAAGGAGGACCCGGCCGGCGCCCGCGCGGCCTGCCGGGACGCCGCCGCACTCGCGCCCGCCGACCCCACCCCCTGGCTCGGCCTGCTGATGCTGGAACGCGACGGCTCCGCCGACGCCGTCCGGATCTTCGAGGAGGTCCGGGCCCGCCACCGCGACCACCACCACGCGCACCATCTGATGGTCGCCCTGCTCGCCGAACGCCGCGCCGCCGCCGGCCCGGACCCGCTGCACGAGGTGTACGACTTCGCCGCATGGGCCGCCGAGCAGGCCCCCGCCGACTCGCCGCTCGCCATCCTCCCGATCGTCGCCCACGCCGAGCGCTACCACGCCCTGGCCGTCCGCGGCCTCGCCCCCGCCGACCCGACCACCGCCGCGCACTGGCGCGACCACCGGTCCCGCGACGTCATGAAGGCCGCGTTCGACTGGTGGCTGGAGTGGGAGCACGACGGCCACCCCCGCCGGCTGGTCGACCTGAACTACCTCGCCCACGCCAAGGTCTGCGAGGGCCGGCCCGCCGAGGCGGCCCCCCTGTTCCACCGCATCGGCGAACACGTCACCCCGGCACCCTGGTCGTACCCGGACCGCGACCCGTACGCCGCCTTCCGCGCGGCCCGCGACGGCGCCCTCGGCATCGACGCGGGGCGCGCCCCCTGAGAGCTGCCACTGAGCTCCCCCTGAGAGCTGCCACTGAGCTCCCCCTGAGCACCATCCCTCTGAGAACCACGTGAGAAGTGATGACGAAAATCTGACGGCCGCCCCGGATCCCTGGCCGCCCCGGCCCCCCGAGTGCTCGAATGGACGGGTGAATCCCGAACAGCCCGAGGAACGCGGCACCCCCGTCGGCCGCCGCGTCTTCCTCGGCACCCTCGGCCTGGGCGCCCTCGGTGTCGTCGCGGCACCCACCCTGCAGCGCGGCCTCGAGGACTTCCTCGGCAGCGCCGCCGACAAGGACCCCACCGGCCTCACCGACCTGCTCCCCAACGGCGGCGGCTTCCGCTACTACTCCGTGGCCTCCTCCGTCCCCCACAAGAACGCCGAGACCTACCGCCTCACCGTCGACGGCCTAGTCGACCGCCCCGCCGACTACACCCTGGCCGATCTCCAGGCCCTGCCGCAGACCCGTCTGGTCAGGGACGTCCAGTGCGTCACCGGCTGGCGGGTCCCCGAGACGCCCTTCGAGGGCGTCCGCCTGTCCGTGCTGCTCGACGCGGCCGGAGTCCGCGCGAAGGCCGGCGCCGTCCGGTTCACCTGCTTCGACGGCACCTACACCGAGAGCCTCACCCTCGCCCAGGCCCGCCGAGCCGACGTCCTGGTCGCCCTGCGCATGCAGGACAAGGACCTCGGCCACGACCACGGCGGCCCCGTCCGCCTCTACGTGGCGCCCATGTACTTCTACAAATCCGCCAAGTGGCTCTCCGGCATCACCGTCACCGAGAAGGTGCGGCCCGGCTACTGGGAGGAGCGCGGCTACGACGTCGACGCCTGGGTGGGCCGTTCGAACGGGCGGGACGATGAGCCTACGAGCTGAGGCCGCGCCGCCCGCCACCAGGATCCGCCGCTTCAGCCGGGCCGAACGGTGGGTGCACCGCACGACGGCTCTGCTGATGGGCGTGTGCGTGCTGACGGCGGCCTTCCTGTACGTCCCCGAGCTCGCCCGGCTCGTCGGCCGCCGTGAGCTGGTGGTCCGCGTCCACGAGTGGGCCGGCCTCGCCCTGCCCGTGCCCGTCCTGGCGGGCCTCGCCTCCCGTGCCTTCCGCGCCGACCTGGGACACCTCAACCGCTTCGGCCCGCACGACCACCGCTGGCTGCGCGCCGCCCTGCGCCGCGACCGGCGCCGGGAGTCCCGCCCGGCGGGCAAGTTCAACGCGGGGCAGAAGATCTACGCCGCCTGGATCGCCGGCGCCACGCTGGTCATGCTCGGCACGGGGCTGCTCATGTGGTTCACCCACCTCACCCCCCTCATGTGGCGCACCAGCGCGACCTTCGTCCACGACTGGCTGGCCCTCACCATCGGCATCGTCCTCGCCGGCCACATCGGCATGGCCCTGGGCGACCCCGAGGCCCGGCGGGGCATGCGCACGGGGTCGGTGAGCCGCGAGTGGGCGGAAAGGGAGCATCCGCTCTGGCGCGGCTGAGGTCGTTCAGCGGGCGGAGGAGCCGGGAGGGTCCGGCGGGCCGGGAGGGGGCTGTGAACCGCCGTTCGGGGACCCGGGCGGATTCGCCGAGCCGGGTCCGGGTGACCCCGTGGGCCCACCCACCCCGGGACCCACCACCCGGAACGCCGCCTCCTTCACCGCCTCCACCGCCGCATACCGCACGACGACGTCGACGGACTGCGGATACGCGGCGTCGAGGGCCGGCACGACGACGGCCAGCACCAGCCCGTCACCCTGCTCCACCCCCGCTGCCGCCCCCGTCCCGGGCACGGCGAGCGACAGCCCGCTCACGGGCCGCCCCCCGACGAGCACCGTCCCCTCCCGCAGCAGCTCCGCGTGGTCGAAATACGTACCGCGCAGCTCGACACGGATCGTTTCGCCGGGCCGCGCCTCCCCGTCCTCGCCGGCGTCGACCGCGTGGATCCCGTAGGAGCAGGCGGGAGCGGCGGTGTCCGGGGCGCTCGTCAGCCGGGCGGTGCCCGAAGGCCGGGCCCGGTGGAACGCGATCAGTCCGGCCAGCACGCGCTGAGCGGCACCGCCCTTGCAGGTGTTCACCGTGCCGGTGAGCGCCGCATGATCCCGTTCGGCCACCTTCCAGCTGCCGCCCCGCCCCTGGACGGCGAGGCAGGCGTGAGCCAGTCCGCGCAGCACCCGCCAGTCGTCGCCGACCGGAGGCCGGGGGATCATCCGGAGGGCGTCCGCGCAGGTGTCGGGCGTGCGCAGGAGGTCGTACACGCTCGTCGGGTCCGGCTGGTGGTCGGCGTCGGGGGAGAGGGGCCCGGGCGGCAGCCAGGCGAGGGCGGTGACGGGGTGGGCCGTGGCCGTGCTCGGGACGGGACCGGCGTCACCGGCAGGACCGGTGGGGCCGACAGGGCGGGGAGTGCCGGTCGGCCCGGAGGCCAAGGGCCGTCCCGCCTCCGCGGACCCCAGCGCACTCGCGGCGGGCGTGGGAGTGGCCACCACTCGCTCCTCGACCTCGGCAGCGCCCCCGCGTCCCCCGCCGGACACGCTCGTGTCACCACCACCGCGCTGCGTGGCACCGGCGTCACCGTGCCCCTCGTACACGGCCGCCGTCACGATCGCCACGGCGCCCGCCACCAGCAGGGCCGAGACCCGTGTACCGAGCGATATCGCCATGACGCCCCCCAGTCATCGCTTCCGGGCGGCCGCGACGGTGCGGTTGTTCGCGGCCCCCGGGAAAGTCCCCTCATCATGGTGCCGCACCACCGCCTCCCGGAACCCACCGGGCCCACCTCGGGACACAAGGTCCGTGCCGGCGCTCAGTCGCTGCCGAAGTCCAACAGCACCTCGCAGGGCCGCCCCTGACCGGTCGTCGGCGAGGGGGGGAGGAAGGGGCCGGATCGCCGCTCAGACGGCGCCGAAGTCCAACAGCACCTTGCAGGACCGCTCCCGGTCCGCCGCCAGCGCGAACGCCGACTCCGCCTCCCGCACCGGGACCACCGCGCTGATCAGCCCGTCGAAGGCGTCCTGGGACGCGAGCAGCGCCAGGGCGTCGTCGAACTCCGTGTCGAAGCGGAATGCTCCGCGCAGCTCTATCTCCCGGGTGACCACCAGGTTGCCCGCGAAGGGGCTCCGGCCCGGCGGCAGCATGCCGAGTTGGACGACGACCCCGCCGCGCCGCACCAGCCGCAGACAGGTGTCGAGCCCGGCGGCCACCCCGGACGCCTCGACGGCCACGTCCACCTCGGACGGCCACCCCGGATGCGCCGGATCGTCGGCGCGTACGAGGGTGTCGGCGCCGGCGGTGCGCGCGTGGCCCAGTGCCGTCGGCAGCAGGTCCGTCACGGTCACGTGGGCCGCGCCGGCCGCCTTGGCCGCCGCGACCACCAGGCAGCCGATCGGGCCGGCGCCGGTGACCAGGAGGTGCCGTCCGGCCACGGGCCCGGCCCGCCGGACCGCGTGCAGGGCGACCGCCAACGGCTCGGCCAGCGCCGCCCGGCGCGGCTCCAGACCGTCCGGCAGCGGCCGTACCTGCTCGACGGGGACGACGATCTCCGCCGCGAACCCGCCCTGCACATGCGGCATCCGGGCCGCGCTGCCGAGGTAACGGGTGTCCCGGCAGACGTTCCGCCGGCCGTCCCGGCACTCCGGGCAGACCCCGCACGGGGTGGCCGGGTGCACGGCCACGGCCGTACCGGCGAGGGGTCCCGCGGCCACGGTCCCCACCACCTCGTGGCCCAGCACCATCGGCTCCCTCAGCAGGAAGTCGCCGACTCCGCCGTGCCGCCAGTAGTGCAGGTCGGAGCCGCAGACCCCGCCGTAGCGGATGGCGACCAGCACCTGCCCCGGGCCGGGCGACGGAGACGCCAGTTCCTCGACGCGCAGGTCGCCCTGACCGTGGATCACACACGCCAGCATCCGCTCGACTCCCTTCACAGCACGCTCGTCATGCCGCCGTCGACGTACAGCACCTGCCCGCTGACGAAGTCCGCCGCGGGCGAGGCCAGGAACAGCACCCCGCCCACCAGGTCCTCGGTACGGCCCCAGCGGCCGGCCGGGGTCCGCCGCCGCACCCATGCGCTGAACTCCGCGTCCCGCACGAGGGGTTGGGTCAGTTCGGTCTCGATGTAGCCGGGACCCAGGCCGTTGACCTGGACGCCGTACGGCCCCCAGTCCGCGCACATGCCCTTGGTGAGCATCTTCAGCGCGCCCTTGGTGGCCGCGTAGGGCGCGATGCCGGGCCGGACCACCTCGCTCTGCAGCGAGCAGATGTTGATGATCTTGCCGTGGCCGCGTTCCGTCATCCCGCGCGCGGCCTCGCGGCCGACCAGGAAGGCGCTGGTCAGGTTGGTGTCCAGGATGCGGTGCCAGTCCGCGTCCGTGAACTCCAGGATTGGGGCGCGCAGTTGCATGCCCGCGTTGTTGACCAGGATGTCGAGCGGGCCCACCCGCTGTTCGACATCCGCGATGCCGGCCTCGACCGAGGAGCCGTCCGTGACGTCGAACACGACCGTGTGCACCCGGTCCCCGGGCAGTTCGGCGGCCGCCCGCTCGAGGCGTTCGCCGTCCCGGCCGTTGAGGACCACCGTGCAGCCGGCCTCCGCCAGACCCCGGGCGAGCGCGAGGCCGATGCCTCGGCCGGCGCCGGTGACCAGGGCCGTACGGCCGCTGATGTCGAACAGGGGGTGATTCATCGCCGCACTCCTAGATGATCAGCGAGAGGAGCAGGACCACACCGCCGGCGACGACCGAGATGATCGTCTCCATCACGGACCAGGTCTTGATGGTCTGTCCGACGCTCAGCCCGAAGTACTCCTTCACCAGCCAGAAGCCGGCGTCGTTGACATGGCTGAAGAAGAGCGATCCCGCGCCGATGGCCAGGACCAGCAGGGCCGTGTGCGTGGTCGACATGTCGGCGGCGAGGGGAGCGACCAGGCCAGCCGCCGAGATCGTCGCCACGGTCGCCGAACCGGTCGCCAGCCGGATCGCCACCGCGATCAGCCAGGCCAGCAGCAGCGCCGGGATCGACCAGTCCTTGGAGATGTCGAGGACCATCTGGCCCACACCCGAGTCGATCAGCGTCTGCTTGAAGCCGCCGCCCGCGCCGACGATCAGCAGGATGCCCGCGATGGGCGCGAGCCCCTTCTCGACGAGCTGCGAGATCCGCTCCTTGGAGAACCCGGCGGGCCTGCCCAGCGTGAAGATGCCGACGATCACGGCGGCGAGCAGGGCGATCAGCGGGGAGCCGACGACGTCGAAGACGCGCTGCACCGTGTTCTCGGGGTCGTCGATGACGATGTCGACCAGCGCCTTGGCCAGCATCAGCACGACCGGCAGCAGGATGGTCACCAGCGTCGCACCGAAGGCGGGACGCTTCTCCAGCTCCTCCGAGGGCCGTTGGGCGGGGGTCTGGGGGGAACCCCCGGTTGAACTCAGCATGCGCTCGGGGGCGGGGACGTCCACCCAGCGGGCGGCGAACCGTGAGAACAGCGGACCGGCTATGACCACCGTCGGGATGGCGACCAGCACACCCAGCGCCAGCGTGACGCCCAGGTCGGCATCGACCGCGTCGATCGCGACGAGCGGACCCGGGTGCGGCGGAACCAGCCCGTGCATCACCGACAGACCGGCGAGCGCCGGGATGCCGATCCGCATGAGCGAGAAGTTGCCGCGCTTGGCGACCATCAGCACGACCGGGATCAGCAGGACGACGCCGACCTCGAAGAACAGCGGCAGACCGATCACCGAGGCGATCAGCACCATCGCCCACGGCATCGAACGGCCGCCCGCCTTCGCGAGGATCGTGTCGACGATCTGGTCGGCGCCGCCGGAGTCGGCGAGCAGCTTGCCGAGGATCGCGCCCAGCGCGATCAGCACGCCCACGCCGGCGACCGTGGAGCCGAGGCCGGTGGTGAAGCTGGCGATGGCCTTGTCGAGCGGTGCCCCGGCGAACGCGCCCAGCGCGAGCGAGCCGATGGTCAGCGCCAGGAAGGCGTGCAGTTTGAACTTGGTGATGAGCAGGACGATGACGGCGATGCCCGCCAGCACGGCTATGCCCAGCTGGGCGTGGCCGGCCGAGGTGATCGGCTCGACGGCGTCCGCTGCCAGCATCTCGACGCTGAGTCTGGTCACGGGGGTCCTTACGGATACAGGGGGGATGGGGGAGGGAGGTACTGCGGCTGCTGCGGTACTGCGGGTGCTCCGGGCTCCGGTACTGCGGGTGCTCCGGGCTCCGGTACTGCGGGTACTGCGGGCCCGGTACTGCGGGTACTACGGGCCCCGGTACTCGGGTGCTACGGGTGATCCGGTACGGCGCGTGCTGCGGTACCGGGGGTACTGCCGGGGTACTTCCGGGGTGCTACCGCTGAGCCTGAGGAAGCGCGTCGAGCGCGTTAACGGCCCGTTCGGTGATCTCCTCGGGGCTGCCGGAGACATCGACCGTGACCCCCGCCTCGTCCGCCTGCAGCGGCTGGAGCGTGGCGAACTGGGAGTCCAGCAGCGCGGTGGGCATGAAGTGCCCCCGCCGGTGCGTCATCCGGTCCTCGATCAGCGCCCGGTCGCCGGCGAGGTGCAGGAACACGACCCCGGGAGCCGCGGCCCTGAGCCGGTCGCGGTACGACCGCTTGAGCGCGGAGCAGCTGACCACCCCGCCCAGCCCGGCCCGCTCCTGCGCCCAGGTGCCGATGGCGTCGAGCCACGGCCACCTGTCGTCGTCGTCGAGCGGGACGCCGGCCGACATCTTGGCGATGTTGGCCTGCGGGTGGAAGTCGTCGCCCTCGGCGTACGGAACGCCCAGCCGGGCCGCCAGCAGCGGACCGATCGTGGTCTTGCCCGTGCCGGCGACGCCCATCACCACGACGACGTGGGGGGTACGCATCTCTGCCTCGCTGTCTTCCTCGACACCTGATGTCGACGACACTGAAACCCATTAGGTACGACGAATTCAAGAGCCTGTGACGAATAAGTCTGACTTTATGAGCTCGTGATCCACCCCGTACGCTGAGTACATGACCACTCCGGGCCGGGGTCTGCACGGCCATGTACTGGACACCCTCGGCCCCGCCATCACCGCGGGCGAGTACCCGCCAGGCAGCGTCCTGCGCACCGACGAACTGGCCCAGCGCTTCGACGTCTCCCGCTCGGTGATGCGCGAGGCGGTCCGCGTCCTCGAGTCCATGCACCTGGTCGAGTCCCGCCGCCGGGTGGGCGTGACGGTGCGCCCGAAGGCGGAGTGGAACGTCTACGACCCCCAGGTCATCCGCTGGCGCCTGGAGGGCGCCGACCGCCCGCACCAGCTGCGCTCGCTCACCGTGCTGCGCTCGGCGATCGAGCCGGTCGCGGCGGCCCTGGCGGCCAAGCACGCCACGGCGGAGCAGTGCGCCGAGCTGACCGAGTGCGCGCTCGGCATGGTGGCCAACTCACGCGGCCACAAGCTGGAGGAGTACCTCGTCCACGACGTCGCCTTCCACCGGGTGATCCTCACGGCCTCCGGCAACGAGATGTTCGCCCGCCTCGGCGATGTCGTCGCGGAGGTCCTCGCCGGCCGCACCCACCACGAGGTCATGTTCGAGGACCCCGACCCGGCCGCCGTCACCCTGCACGTCCAGCTCGCGGAGGCGGTCCGCGAGGGCGACGCGGACCGCGCGGAGAAACTGACCCGGGAGATCACGGTCGGCGCCCTGCAGGAACTGGACATCCTGGCACCGTGAGGCGCACCCGCCGTACCGCGTGACCGTCGTGACGCGCGCCCCCTACGGCACTACTCCGGGAACTCCCCGTCGACGTACACCCAGGCCCCGTCCACCCGCTCGAACCGGCTCCGCTCCCGCAGCGCACCACCTCGGTAGGAGGCCCGGAACTCCACGACCCCCGTGGCGTGGAAGGCCGATCCGTCGACCGTGTCGAGGATCTCCAGCCCGGTCCACCGCATCCCGGGATCCAGATCGAGCCGCCCGGGCCGGGTCCGGGGATGCCAGGTGCGCATCAGGTACCCGGCGTCCCCTTTCACGAAGGCGCTGTACCGCGACCGCATCAGCGCCTCGGCCGTCGGCGCCGCGGGACCACCGGAGTGGTACCGCCCGCAGCACGTGTCGTACGCCGCGGGAAGGCCGCAGGGGCAGGAGGCGGGCGGGGTGGGCCGGGCGGTGCGTCGGGGCATGGGCTCCATTGTGCCGGTTCGGGCACACGCGGCCCCGAGCCGGGGACGCCGGACGGCCCCGGCTCGGGGCCGCCAGGCGATTCCGCTAGGCCGACTCCGCCCCCCGCGCCACCGGAGCCACCGGCAGCGGCGGCAACGCCGTTCCGTACAGCCACGCGTCGAACAGGTCGTCCAGCGGCTCGGGCGCGAAGCGTGCCGCGTGGGACGTGAAGGTGGACGTGGTCACCGCACCGCCCCGGTGCAGGCCCAGCCAGGCGCGCAGCATGCGGAAGAAGGCGTCGTCGCCCATCGCGCAGCGCAGCGCGTGCACGGTGAGGCCGCCGCGCTCGTAGAGCCGGTCGTCGAACATCCACTTGCGGCCCGGATCGGCCAGGAGCAGGTCCTGCGGCAGGGAGGACAGCAACCGGTGGGCGGCGGCGGCCAGTTGCTGCGCGCTGCGGCCGCCCGAGCGCTCCGACCACAGCCACTCCGCGTACTTGGCGAAGCCCTCGTTCAGCCAGATGTGCCGCCAGTCGGCGATGGACACGCTGTTGCCGAACCACTGGTGCGCCAGCTCGTGCGCCACGAGCCGCTCCGAACCCCGGGCCCCGTCCACATGGTTGGCGCCGAACAGCGACAACCCCTGGGCCTCGACCGGGACATCGAGCTCCTCCTCGGTCACCACGACCGCGTACTCGTCGAACGGGTAGGGCCCGAAGAGCTGCTGGAAGAGGTGCATCATCCCGGGCTGCCGTGCGAAGTCCCGCGAGAACTCCGGCAGCAGGTGCGCCGGAATGTGCCCGTGCTGCGGCACCCCGCCGAGCCCCGGGTCGCCCAGCAGCACCGTCTGGTACTTGCCGATCGACAGCCCGACCAGATAGCTCGACGTCGGCGCGGACTGCTCGTACACCCAGGTCGTCGTCGAGGCCTTCGTCGTACGGGTCAGCAGGCGTCCGCCCGCGACCACCGCGTACGCCGACGGCGTGGTGATCGAGATCTGGTACGACGCCTTGTCGGAGGGCCGGTCGTTGCACGGGTACCAGGAGGGCGCCCCGACCGGCTGGCTCGCCACCAGCGCCCCGTCACCCAGTTCCTCCCAGCCGATGCCGCCCCAGGGGCTGTTCACCGGCTTGGGGTTGCCCGACCAGTGCACCTCGACGGTGAAGGCGGCCCCCGCCCGCAGCGGCTTGGCGGGCCGGATGCGCAGTCTGCCGCCCCGGTGCGTGTAGTGGGTCTGCCGGCCGTCGACCCGCACCCGGCCGATCTTGAAGTCGGCCAGGTTGAGCTGGAATTCGCTGAGCGGCGCCCGCCCCGCGATGGCGTTGATCCGCGCCGCGCCGGACAGGCGGTTCGGGCCGGGCCGGTAGTCCAGCGTGAGCTCATAGCGATGCACCCGGTACCGGGGATCGCCGTTGGCCGGGAAGTACGGGTCCGACCCCACTGACTGCTGAACTGCCACTGCCCCGTCCGCTCCCTGCGCCGTGCTGCCACTCCCCGCCGGTGTGCCGCTCTCCGGTTCCGAGTGGCCGGCGCTCAGGGACGCCATGCTTCGATCGGGTTGCCGAGCCAGCGGGTGTCGTCCGGAACGGACTCCGCGGCCATCACGAGCGACGCGGGGCCCAGGGTCGTCCGGGCCCCGACCGTGCTGCCGGGCAGCACGATCCCGCCAGGGCCCAGCGTGGCACCCTCACGGAGGACCACAGTATCCGTTCGCAAGATCCGGTCGTGGAAGAGGTGAGTCTGGAGCACACAGCCCCGGTTGACCGTCGCCGCGTCCTCCAGCGTCACCAGATCCGTCTCCGGCAGCCAGTAGCTCTCCACCCAGACGCCCTTGCCGACGCGCGCCCCGAGCCCGCGCAGCCACGCCGTCATCACCGGCGTACCCGGCACCGAACCGGCCAGCCACGGCACGGCCACGACCTCGACGAACGTGTCCGCCAGCTCGTTGCGCCACACGAAGGAGCTCCACAGCGGGTGCTCCCCGCTGTGGTGCCGTCCGACGAGCAGCCACTTCGCGACGATGGACAGCAGGGCCGCCGCGCCGCCCGCGCCGAGCAGCACCAGCCCCGACAGCAGCGGCGCCCACGCCCCCAGCGCACACAGTGCCGCCACCGTCAGCACCGCGAGCCCCGCCGAGCAGAACACCGGCACGATCCGGCACAGCTCCACCAGAGCGCGCGCCCACAGCAGCCGCGCCGGCGGCTCGTACGTCCGGCTCTGGTCGCCGTCGGCCGCCGCACGCGGCAGCTTCACCGGCGGCAGCCCCAGGTACGAGCTGCCCTTCTTCGCCTTCTTCGGCGTCGCCGACAGCACACCGACCAGCCCGCCGTCCGGCACGGACCGCCCGGGAGCGGTCATCCCCGAGTTCCCGAGGAACGCCCGCCGCCCGATCTCCGCACGCCCGATCCGCACCCAGCCCCCACCGAGTTCGTACGGCGCGGTCAGCGTGTCGTCGGCCAGGAACGCGCCCTCACCGACGGTCGTCAGGCTCGGCAGCGCCAGCACGGTCGACACCTCGGCGCCCCGCCCGATCCGCATCCCCAGCAGCCGCAGCCACACCGGCGTGACCAGCCCCGCGTACAGGGGGAACAGCGTCTCGCGGGAGCGGTCCATCAGCTGCGTGACGGTCCACGCCTGCCAGCCGATCCGGCTGTGCGTCGGATGCGTCCCCTCCCGCAGACCGAGGCTCAGCAGCCGTACGGCGACCAGGAGCAGCAGCGCGTACGCCAGCCCGTAGGCGAGCGTGGCCGGGACCAGGGCGAGCGCGGCGCCCCGCAGCGGCGCGTCCGGGGTGACGAACGGGTACGCCACGGCGAGCGCGGCTCCGGCAGCCAGCACCGGCAGCAAGGTGAGCCCGACGCCCGTCATGCCGTAGATCGTCCGCCAGGCGACGCCCCGCCGCGGCCGCTCCTTGGGCCAGTTGCGCTTGGCCTTGCCCAGCTTGACCGCGGGCGCGCCCGCCCAGCGCTGGCCGGTCGGGATCTGCCCGGCGACGGCCGAACCCGGCGCCACCTCGGCCCGCTTGCCGACCCGGGCGCCCGGGAAGAGCATGCTGCGCGTGCCGACGACGGCATGCGCACCGACCTTGACCGGACCGATCTCCAGCCGGTCGCCGTCCAGCCACCAGCCGGACAGGTCCACCTCGGACTCGACGGCCGCACCCCGGCCCAGCTTGAGCATCCCGGTGACCGGCGGCAGCGCGTGCAGGTCGACGTCCGGCCCGATCTTCGCGCCCAGGGCCCGCGCGTACCGCTCCAGCCAGGAGCCGGTCAGCGAGGTCGCCCCGCTGAACTCGGCCAGCCGCTCCGCGGCCCACAGCCGCAGATGCACGCCGCTCCCGCGCGCGTACCGCCCCGGCCGCACACCCCGCAGCAGCAGCCGCGCCCCGCCCGCGCCGAGCACGAGCCGCCCGGGCGGGCTGAAGAACAGCAGGGCTCCGGCGATCACCAGCCACCAGGGCGCGGTCGGCAGCCACCCGTAGGCGGGCAGGACGTTGCCCAGCGCGGCCAGCACGACCGTCCAGCGCAGGCCGAGCAGCGTGAACAGGGGCAGGAGCAGCAGCAGCTGGATCGCCTGCGCGCGCCTCGGCACCGGCGCGATCGCGCGCCGGGCACCGTCGTCCTGCGCCGACTCCTCCAGCCGGCGGGCCAGCTTGCGCAGCGTGGGCTGCTGGTAGATGTCGAGGACCGCCGCACTCGGGTAGCGGGTGCGCAGCCGGGTCGTGAGCTGCGCGGCGGCCAGGCTGCTGCCGCCGATCGCGAAGAAGTCGTCGGAGGCGCCGGTGACGGGGATGCCCAGCACCTCGGCCCACTGCTCGGCGAGCCAGGCCTCGGTGCCGTAGAGCTGCTCGGCCGGGCCGCTCGTCTCCAGCCCTTCCAGCGGCCAGGGCAGCGCGCCCCGGTCGACCTTCCCGGACGTGCGGGTCGGCAGGTCGTCGACCGGCGCGAGCAGCGGCACGAGCGCGGCGGGCAGCTCGGCCCGCAGCTTCTCCACGGCCGCGGCCTGGTCCCAGCCGTCCTGGGTGACGACATAGCCGACGAGGAGCTGGTTGCCGCTGCGGGCGGTCCGAACGGCGGCGGCCGCACCCGCGACCCCGGGCAGCGCCTGCAGCGCCGCGTCCACCTCGCCCAGCTCGATCCGCCGCCCGCCGAGCTTGATCTGTTCGTCGGCCCGCCCGAGGAAGACCAGCCCCTCGGGCTCCGCCTTCACGAGGTCCCCACTGCGGTACGCCCGCTTCCAGCCCAGCGACGGAAGCGGCGCGTACTTCTCCGCGTCCTTCTCGGCGTCGAGGTACCGCGCGAGCCCCACGCCACCGATCACCAGCTGCCCGCTGCCGCCCATCGGCACGGGCTCCCCGGCCTCGTCGACGACGGCCAGCTCCCACCCCCTGAGCGGCAGCCCGATCCGGATCGGCTCCTCCCCGCTCATCAGGGACGCACAGGCCACGACGGTCGCCTCGGTCGGCCCGTAGGTGTTCCAGACCTCACGCCCCTCGGTCACCAGCCGCTGCGCCAGCTCGGGCGGGCAGGCCTCGCCACCGAAGATCAGCAGGCGCACGTCGTTGAGGGTCTCCGGCTCCCACAGGGCCGCCAGCGTCGGCACCGTCGAGACGACGGTGATCTCCTGCTCCACCAGCCAGGGCCCGAGATCGGCACCGCTCCTGACCTGCGCACGCGGCACCGGCACCAGACAGGCCCCGTACCGCCAGGCCAGCCACATCTCCTCGCAGGAGGCGTCGAAGGCGACCGACAGCCCCGCCATGACCCGGTCGCCGGGACCGATCGGCTCCTCGGTGAGGAACAGCGCGGCCTCGGCGTCCACGAAGGCGGCCGCGCTGCGGTGGCTGACGGCGACGCCCTTGGGTTTCCCGGTGGAGCCGGAGGTGAAGATGATCCACGCGTCGTGCTCGATGCCGGGGCGGGCGGCGGCCACCTCGGAGCGCCCGTGCACGGTCAGCTCGTGCCCGGCCCCGACGACGGCGCGCACCTCCGCCTCCCCGAACACCAGCTCGGCCCGCTCGTCGGGGTCCTCGGCGTCCACGGGGACGTACGCGGCGCCGGCGGCCAGCACGGCCAGGACGGCGACATAGAGGTCGTTGGTCCCGGACGGCACACGGACGCCCACCCGGTCCCCGAGCCCGACCCCGGCGGCGGCCAGTTTCCACCGCAGCCTCTCCACCTCGACGGCCAGCGCACGGTAGGTCAGGGACGTCGTGCCGTCGTCCAGGGCCGGCTCGTCCGGATACGAGCGCACGGAGGCGTCGAAGACGTCGATCAGCGTGCGCGGAGAGGCGGCGGGGCCGCCGGAGAAGCGAGCGGCGTCGCCGAGTTGTTCGCGGATCTCGTCGTCGAGCAGGTCGAGAGCGCTGCTCTCGTCTATGGCTGCCATCGGGTCCTCGCGTCTCGATCCCGGAAGCCTCCGGGGCGCTGGCGGGCCGCAGGTCTGCCTGGGGTTGTCCGGCTCCAGCTCCGTAACAAGCCGGAAATTTTAGTACGACGCCAGGTTCGGGCCGCTGGATCAGCCGGCCGAGGAGGCCGTTCGGGGGGCGTCGGAGCAGCCGGAGAGGGGCCGTGACCTGGTGATCTTCGGGGCGGGGAGAGATGCCCCACACAACGAGCGAGGGCCGCGACCTGACGGTCGCGGCCCTCGCTCATCTCGTGTGTCCGAGGGGGGACTTGAACCCCCACGCCCGATAAAGGGCACTAGCACCTCAAGCTAGCGCGTCTGCCATTCCGCCACCCGGACAAGGTGTCTGTCGTGCGGGGTTTCCCCCGCGGCGACGTCATAAACATTACCAGGCTTTCGGGGGCCCGATCACAGGTGGTCGGCCGGCCGACGCATCCGGCGTGAACGGCGTGTGACGGGCCGGGACCGGTCTTGGGCGGCGGCGCCGGGCAGGGGGAGGATGAGGGAGACCACCAGCAGCGACAGCGGGAGGAACCAGCGTGAGCGCGACGGACGACACGGCCAGGGGCGTCACCGGCGAGGACGAGGTCGTGGACCTCTGCCGCGAGCTGATCCGGTTCGACACCAGCAACTACGGCGACCACTCGGGTCCGGGTGAGCGCAAGGCGGCCGAGTACGTCGCCGAGAAGCTCGCCGAGGTGGGGCTGGAGCCGAAGATCTTCGAGTCGCACCCGGGCCGCGCCTCCACGGTGGCCCGCATCGAGGGCGAGGACCCGTCCCGGCCCGCGCTGCTCATCCACGGCCACCTCGACGTCGTACCGGCCAACGCGGCCGACTGGACCCACGACCCCTTCTCGGGCGAGGTCGCCGACGGCTGTGTGTGGGGCCGGGGCGCCGTCGACATGAAGGACATGGACGCGATGACCCTCGCGGTCGTCCGTGACCGGCTGCGCTCCGGGCGCAGGCCGCCGCGCGACATCGTGCTCGCGTTCCTCGCCGACGAGGAGGCGGGCGGTCTGTACGGCGCCCGGTATCTGGTCGACAACCACCCCGACCTCTTCGAGGGCGTCACCGAGGCGATCAGCGAGGTGGGCGGCTTCTCGTTCACGGTGAGCGAGCAGCGGCGGCTCTATCTGATCCAGACGGCCGAGAAGGGCATGCACTGGATGAAGCTGACCGTCGCCGGCACCGCCGGGCACGGCTCGATGATCCACCGGGACAACGCGATCACCGAGCTGTCCGAGGCCGTCGCCCGGCTCGGCCGGCACACGTTCCCGGTACGGGTCACCAAGACGACCCGGGCCTTCCTCGACGAGCTCGGCGACGCGCTCGGCACCGAGCTGGACCCCGAGGACATGGAGTCGACGCTCGCCCGCCTCGGCGGTATCGCCAAGCTGATCGGCGCGACCCTGAGCAACACCGCCAACCCGACCCAGCTGGGCGCCGGGTACAAGGTCAACGTCATCCCGGGCGAGGCCACCGCGCACGTCGACGGGCGCTTCCTGCCGGGGCACGAGGAGGAGTTCCTCGCCGACCTCGACCGGATCCTCGGTCCGAAGGTGCGGCGCGAGGACGTGCACTCCGACAAGGCCCTGGAGACCTCCTTCGACGGGGCGCTGGTGGAGGCGATGCAGTCCGCGCTGCTCGCCGAGGACCCGACCGCCAAGGCCGTCCCCTACATGCTCTCCGGCGGGACGGACGCCAAGTCCTTCGACGACCTCGGCATCCGCGGCTTCGGCTTCGCCCCGCTGAAGCTGCCGCCGGAGCTGGACTTCGCCGGGATGTTCCACGGTGTCGACGAGCGGGTGCCGGTGGACGGGCTGCAGTTCGGGGTACGGGTGCTCGACCGCTTCATCGACGCGTCCTGATGGGCAGCATGTCCTGAATTCGCCCAAGGAAACGAAACTCCAATATTCGCCAGCGTGTGCGGACGTGACTGGGAAGAGTGAATGCGACCATAAGCTCGTAGCCCGATTACTCCCTCCTCGTTACTGGTGGTGTGATCCGCTAATCAGGATCGCTTTGCCAACAAGGAGGAAATAGTGATCAAGAAGGTCGTCGCCGCTGCCGCTGCCACTGGTGGTCTGGTTCTCGCGGGCGCGGGCATGGCCGTCGCCGACTCGGGTGCCCACGGTGCCGCCGTGCACTCCCCGGGTGTCGCTTCCGGCAACGTGGTCCAGGTGCCCGTGCACATCCCGGTGAACGCCTGCGGCAACACGGTCTCCGTGATCGGGCTGCTGAACCCCGCCTTCGGCAACACCTGCATCAACAAGTGACGTCAACCCGCTGAGGGGTCGTCCACACCGTCGGCCCCGGAGCGCGCGCCATGCGCTCCGGGGCCGACCGGTCTTTTCGCGCAGAGCCGGAAGGTCGCGCAAAAAGTCGAAGGAAAAGCCGAAGAAAGCGAAGACTCGAACGACTCCAGAAGCTGGAATCATGCGAGACGTTCGGGAACAAGAATCGAAAGCAGGGATTCAGTAATGCGACACGTCACCCGCAAAAGCCTCATGACCGTGGCTGCGGCCACGGGGGTGATCGCAGCCGCCGGCGGCTACGCCCACGCCGCCTCCGGCGCGAGCGGGTCCGCCTCACACTCCCCGGGCGTCCTGTCCGGCAACACGGTGCAGGTGCCGGTGGACGTGCCGGTGAACGTCTGCGGCAACACCGTCGACGTCATCGGCGTCCTCAACCCGGCGGTCGGCAACGCATGTGCCAACGACAGCGATGGCAGTGGTACGCCGGGCGGCGGGTACGGCGACGAGGACGGCGCCGGCGGTGGCTACGGGGACGACCAGGGCCCCGGCGGCGGATACGGCGACGACGACAGCGCCGGCGGCGGCTCCGGTGCGCACGGAAGCTCCGGGGGCGCGCACGCGGGCGGGTCCACCGCCGGTTCGCCCGGTGTCGCCTCGGGCAACCACGTCCAGGTGCCCGTCCACGTGCCGGTGAACGTCTGCGGCAACAGCGTCGACGTCGGCGGCGTCCTCAACCCGGCCACGGGCAACGACTGCACCAACGACAGCGGCTCGGGAACGCAGCCCGGCACCACCCCGGGCGGCGGCCAGGAGACGCCGGGCCGGCCCGGCAACCAGGGCCCCGGCACGTCGGGCGACTCCGGCCCGTCCCGGGCCCAGGGGGCGTCGTCCACCGCGGACCATGTGACGCCGGCCGGTGCCTCGACCGCCCGCCAGCCCGTCCGGGCCACCACCGCTCAGCTCGCGGCCACGGGCAGCGAGCTGCCGATGGGCGTCGCCCTGACGGCCGGTGCGGGCGCGCTGCTCGCGGGAGCCGTGCTCTACCGCAAGGCGCGGCCCTCGGCCTAGTCCGCTGAAGGACCAAGTCCCTTACCGCAGGGCACATGTGATCAAAGTGCGGCGCCACAGCCCCGGTGCGCCGCACACAACGGAGTGGGCCCCGTCTCGGCGGGGCCCACTTCCTGTCCGCTGTCTCAGCTCACCACGTGGCTCGCACCTGGCGGATGATCCGCCGCCGCAACCGCACCCTGCGGCTGCCGTCGCGCAGCAGACTCAGACGATGCAACTCCCAGTTTCCGTACTCGGCATGGTCCGTCAGCAGACGTGTCGCCTCCTTGCGGGATACCCCGCGCGGTACGTACACGTCGACAAATTCGTATTCCGGCATCGCATCTATTGTGCGGGCTGGGGCCCGGTACGGATAGCGTCTGCACTATGTCTGATGCTGCGCAGCCCACCGCTGCCGAGGTACGCGCCGCCGCCCAGGCGGTCAAGACCGCGCTCGACCGCCACCTGGCCGCGGTCGAACGCAGGACGGGGGAGGACGACCCGGCCGTCTACGAGGCGTTCAACCAGCTGGCCGCAGCCGCGGAGGCGTACGACGAACTGCTCTACGACCGCTACGACGAGGTCACCCCCTTCGAGATCCCCGGTGCGGAGGACTCGCTGCCGCCGTACGCGGGCCCCGAGGAACCGAACGCGCTGAGTGTGCTGATCCGCCGCGACTACGCCGTGGTGGAGCCGCAGCGGCTGCTGGCGCAGGCGCAGCGGGTCGAGGCGGCGGAGTTCGAGGACGGTACGGACGCGGAGGCCTCCGGCACGATCCACGGTGCCCTGGGCCTGCTGTTCGGCGAGTTCGAACCGGATGAAATCGCCTCCCGGCACAAGGAGTTCGGTCTGGAGGAGGGCGACTCCACGTTGTGGGTCCTGGCCGCCGACGAACCGGCCGATCCGGGCGAATGGCTGGAGACGCCCTTCGAGCAGCTCGACTTGCAGCGGGTGGTCTGCCGCTTCGACGTCAGCTCGGTGTTCGACGAGGACATCGAGGACATCGACGACGTCGAGGACGGGGAGGACGGGGTCGAGGACGATCTCGACGCCGACCTGGAGGAGGACGAGGACCTGGAGCCGCTGGACGTGGACCGCGTGGACCGGTAGCCCGGGCCCGCCCGTCTCGACGGCGGCGGTGACGGAGGGGCCCCCTCCGTCACCGCCGCCGTCCCGTTCTCCCGTCCGTCAGCCCGCCGCCGGCACCTGGGTGCGCAGCAGGACGGGCAGCCGGGTCGTCCGGGGCTTCGCCGGGACCTCGGCGACCGCTCTCGGCAGGGCCTGCTCGACACCGTGGACCACGGACAGATGGCGCTCCGCCCGGCCGAAGGCCGTGTAGACCCACGGGCGGGAAAGGGCCTGCGCGGCGTCGCCGGGGAGCACCACGACCGCCGCGGGCCACCGGGCGCCCACCGCCTGATGCGCGGTCAGCGCCCACCCGTGCCGCACGGTCTGCTCCACCCGCTCGCGCGGTACGACCACGGGCGCGCCCGCACAGGACAGATGCAGCCCCTCCGCGTCGGCCTTCACCACCCGGCCCGGCACCGTACGGCCCGGGGCGGGGGAGTAGGCGATGCGGTCGCCGGGGTCGAAGCCGCCGAAGCGGCCGGGGCCGGGGTTGAGGCGTTCCTTGAGAGCGGCGTTCAGCGCGCGCGTGCCGGCCGCGCCGCCGTGGCCCGGGGTGATCACCACCGTCTGCTCGGGGGCGATGCCGAAGGCCCGCGGCACCGAGTCCGCGACGAGCTGCACGGTCCGGTGTACAGCCTCACCCGCGTCCCGCACCGGCACGATCACGATCTCCTTGCCGGGCGCGTCCACCTGGTTCAGCTCGCCGATGCCGACCCCGGAGACCAGCTCGCCCAGAGGTCCCGGATCGGGCGTGCGCGAGGCGACCTGCGGGCACACGCGTGCGGCGAGCAGGTCGGCGAAGACACGGCCGGGGCCCGCCGACCACAGCAGCGCCGGGTCACCGCTCAGCACCAGCCGGGCTCCGTCCGGGAGCGACTCCACCACCATCGCGGCGGTCTCCACGTCGAGTTGCGGCGCGTCCAGCAGGATCAGCAGGTCGAGATCCAGGGCGCCGTCGGCGTCGCGGCCGGGGCCCTCGGCGCCGGAGAGGAGGCCGGGGAGGGTGACGACGGCGCCGTCCCCCTCGTCCGCCGCGTCCAGGAGTGCCGCGAGCCGGCGCCGTCCGTCCGGTGTGTGGCAGGCGGCGACGGTGCGCAGGCCGAGGGCGCGGGCGGCGGTGAGCAGGGCCGCCGGTTCGGCGCGAGCGGCCTCGCCGCCGGAGTGCAGCACCAGGCCGTGCCCCGCGACCGCGCGGATCAGCTCGGCCGCGCTGCCCGACGCCGAGGCCGCGGCCGGCTCCCACTGCGGGGAGGTCTCCTTGGGCAGGGAGTTGACCACCCGGGCCAGTCCGTCGGCGAGGCTCTCCTCCGCGAGCGCGTACCGCTCCAGACCGACCAGGACCCGGACGGGGCGGTCTGTCTCCTCGTCGTCCTCCTCGGACTGCCCGGAGCTGCTCGCCGTGGCGGGTGCGCCGGGCTCCTCCAGGGCGTCCTGGAAGACAAGGGCCTCGCCTTCCGCGAGCGTGCTCTGCACGGCCGCGTCCGCGTCCGGCACGCCCCGCTGGGCCAGCGCGGCCGTCAGCGTCGGCAATTCCAGGGCGGTGTGCCCGGCCAGGGCCGCCTGCTCCAGCAGCCACACCGTCACCGCGCGGCCCCGCCGCTCGTCGTCCGGGGCGCACTCCGCGCCCAGCAGCGCCCGCGCGAAGCCGTCGGCCTGCTCGGGGCGTACGCCGGGGACGCGGAGCAGCTGCCAGGGGTCCTCGGCCAGGACGTCCTCGGCGCCCTCACCGAGCACTGCGGCGACCTGCGGTGCCAGCCCCTCGGGAGCGCCACCGCCGGTCAGCACACGCCGTACGGCGTCGACGGTCTGCGGGGCCGGGCCCGGCGCAGCGGCCGCAGCGGATTCGGCGGCCACCGGCTGCGGGCGGCGTACCGGCTCCGGGGCCGGGCGGCGAGGGGCCGGCTCGGCCTCGGCGAAGACGGTTGCAGGGGGCTTCTGGCCACCCTCCACGGCCCGGACGGCCGCGAGCAGGTCGGCGGCCTTCCCACTGAGCTTGGCCCCTGCCTCGACGGGCGCCTTCTTCTCGGCCTTGCGCCGCTCGATCCGCTCCCGCTCCAGCTTCTGAGCGGCGAGCTCGGCCTGCGCCTCGGAGAGCTGGGCAGCGCCCTCGCCCCCGCTGTCGCCGCTCGCGGAGTCCGCCTCTTCGGAGCCCGCGGCGGCCTCCGAGCCCACCGCGGCTGCCGAGTCCGCCGTAGCCGCCGATTCCGCTGCGGCTTCCGCCGCGGCAGCGTCTGAGCCCGTGGCGCCCCCCGAGTCCGCCGCAGCCTCCGACTCCGCTGTCGCCCCCGAGCCCTCGGCACTCGAACCCGCCTGCTCCGAGCCCGCGGCGATCCCCGAGCCCGCGGCGGCTGCCGAGTCCGCCGCAGCCGCCGGGTTCGCCCCCGCTTCCGAGCTTGCGGCACCTTCTGGGTCCGCGGTGGCCCCCGAGCCCGCGGCGGCCGCCGAGCTCTCAGCGTCTCCCGAGTCCGCAGGGGCCGAGTCCGCCGCAGCCCGCGCGGCAGGGGCGGCGTCCGTCAGGGAGGCGGCGTCCGGTGTCCCCGGGGCGGGGTTCTCCGTGGTCTCCGGCTCCGTGCTCACAGGGTGCTCCAGTCGTGATCGGGATAGCGGTGCACGGGCGCCGACACGTCGTCGAGCGCCCGGCAGATCTCGTCAGGAAGACTAAGGGCCTCCACTGACAATGCCGCCGTGAGCTGCTGCGCGGTGCGCGCGCCGACGATCGGGGCGGTCACGCCGGGCCGGTCGCGGACCCAGGCGAGGGCGACCTGGAGCGGGGTCACCGCGAGCCCGTCCGCCGCGGTCGTCACCGCGTCCACGATGCTGCTCGCGGTGTCGTCGAGGTACGGCTCGACGAAGGGCGCGAAGTGCTCCGAGGCGCCGCGGGAGTCCGGGGGCAGGGCGTCGCCCCGGTACTTGCCGGTGAGGACGCCCCGGCCCAGCGGGGAGGAGGGCAGCAGACCGATGCCCAGGTCCAGCGCGGCGGGCAGCACCTCGCGCTCCACACCGCGCTGCAGCAGCGAGTACTCCATCTGCGTACTGGCCAGCCGGGTGCGCGTGCCCGGCGCGGCGAGCTGCCAGGTGGCGGCCTTGGCGAGCTGCCAGCCGCAGAAGTTGGAGACGCCGGCGTAGCGGGCGCGGCCACTGGCGACCGCGATGTCGAGGGCCTGGAGGGTCTCCTCCAGCGGGGTGTCCGGGTCGAAGGCGTGCACGTGCCACACGTCGACATGGTCCGTGCCGAGCCGGGTGAGCGAGGCGTCGAGGGCGGCGAGGAGGTGCCCGCGTGAGCCGTCGAAGCGGCGGTCCGGGTCGGGCACACTGCCCGCCTTCGTCGAGATGATCAGATCCCGGCGCGGAACCAGGCCTTCTATGAGCCGTCCCAGCAGGTACTCGGCCTCCCCGTCGCCGTACACGTCCGCCGTGTCGACGAGGGTGCCGCCCGCCTCCCAGAACGTCTTCAAGAGGTCCGCGGCGTCATGCTCGTCGGTGTCGCGGCCCCAGGTCAGGGTGCCGAGCCCGATGCGGGACACACGCAGGCCGGTGCGGCCGAGATGCCTCTGCTCCATGGACGCCGAGATTACTGGCCAGAACTGGGCCGTGGGTTGCCTGTGGATAACCGAATCTCCGCGCGTCACCCTCGCATCCCTGCCCCCCCGGGCCCCGTTGCCCGCAGGTCGCACACTCCGCCCCGATCCGCGCGACGCTCACCACATCGCCCTCCCAGGCCCCGGACCCCCGCGCTAAGGTCGGGGCGACAGCGTCGTTACTGATCAGTAAGGGGAATCGGCCATGCAGCTCGGGATCAACCTCGGCTACTGGGGTGCCGGAATGGACGCGGACAACCTGGCCGTGGCCCAGGAGGCCGACCGGCTCGGGTACGCCGTGTGCTGGGCCGCCGAGGCCTACGGCTCGGACGCGGCCACCGTGCTCTCGTGGGTCGCCGCCCAGACCGAGCGCATCGACGTCGGCTCCGCCATCTTCCAGATCCCGGCGCGCCAGCCCGCGATGACCGCGATGACCGCCGCCACCCTCGACTCGCTCTCCGGCGGCCGCTTCCGCCTCGGCCTCGGTGTCTCCGGCCCGCAGGTCTCCGAGGGCTGGTACGGCGTCAAGTTCGACAAGCCGCTGTCCCGCACCCGTGAGTACGTGGAGATCGTCCGCAAGGCGATGACCCGGGAGCGGCTGTCGTACGAGGGCGAGCACTGGACGCTGCCGCTGCCGGGCGGTCCGGGCAAGCCGATCAAGCTGACCGTGCATCCGCAGCGCGAGCACATCCCGCTGTACATCGCCGCCATCGGGCCCAAGAACCTGGAGCAGACCGGTGAGATCGCCGACGGCGCCCTGCTGATCTTCCCGTCCGCCGACCACCTCGAGGACACCACGATCAAGCACCTGCGCGCGGGGCGCGAGAAGGCCGGCAAGACGCTGGACGGCTTCGACGTCTGCCCGACGCTGCCGCTGGCCGTCGGCGCCGACAAGGACGTCGAGCAACTCGCCGACACCTTCCGCCCGTACACCGCGCTGTACGTCGGCGGCATGGGCAGCAGCAAGCAGAACTTCTACAACCAGCTCGCCCGGCGCATGGGATACGAGAAGGAGGCCGCCGAGATCCAGGACAAGTACCTGTCCGGCGACAAGCAGGGCGCCGCCGCCGCCGTCCCGCACGAGCTGATCGACAGGACGACGCTGCTCGGGTCCGTGGACCGCATCGCGGACCGGATGCGGCAGTACGCGGCGGCCGGAGTCACGACCCTGAGCCTCGCCCCCGCCGGCTTCACCCTCGACGAGCGCCTCGCCTCGCTGCGGGCCGGTGCGCAGGCCCTGGAGCTCGCCGGCCTGGCGTGACGGACGGTCGCCGACGCAGCTGAGGGGAGAGGGATTTCAGCGGCCGTGGTGGGGGCTCGGGGGTCTTCCCCGCCACGGCCGTCACGGAGAACAACGCGCCGGGACCCGCGCGGTTACGCCTCCGACGCGACGGGGGTGCTCATCCTTTTGGCGGAGTTGTCCGACATAGCTGTTGCAGCACACATGGCCCCGCATTTGACTCGTTCTTTGCGGAATCCCGCGGAATCCCTCGGGATGCAGAGAGGTGCCTCACGATGCTTTCGGCCAAGAGCCTGTTCCAGGAGATCCTCGACAACGACGAGTCGTTCCGGCTGTTCTGCTCCATCGCCGCCAGCGGCGAGTCCCAGGGCGGCTGGGAGAACGCCCGGATCGCGGCGCTCGTCCCGCAGAGCGAGCGCGCCCTCGCCCCCAAGATCACCCGGCACGGCGCCGACGAGGACAAGCACGGGCGGATCTTCAACGCCCTGATGAAGAAGCGCGGCCTCGAACCCGTCCCCGTCCCTCCCGAGACCGACTACACCATGCTCCTGGAACAGGGCGGCATCGGACTCGCCCACGACAAGCTCAAGGCCGACCAGCCGCTGACCGTGCAGGACGTCGTCACGTACCTCGCCCACAGCCGGGTCACCGAGCAGCGCGCCTCCGAGCAGATGGAACTGCTCCGCAAGCACTTCGCCGACCATCCCGACCTCGGCCGCGCCGTGAAGATGATCTCCCACGACGAGGACAACCATCTCGCCTACTGCCACGAGGAGTTGCTGCGCTTCGCGCGCGCGGGGCACGGCCGGGCCATCCGGCGGACGCTGCGCGAGACCGCACTCGCCGAGATCCGCATCTACCGCGACGTCAGCCTCGCTGTCATGTCCCACATGGGCCGCATCCTCGGCTGGTCCCGCCCCAAGGCGGCCGTCCTCGTGGCCGGCATCCACGCCGTGTACGCGTGGGAGCGGTGCGCGGGCTGGCGGCGGATGGTCTCCCTGAAGATGCCCGAACGCCGCGACGCCCTGGGCGGACCGACCACCACCGCCCCCGGTTTCGCCTGACCCAGGGCCTTGGGGAAGACGGGCCCCAGGGCCTGTCCGGCGGATCATGCCGCAGACGCGGGGCTTGGCACGCCCTCCCCCACTCTCGGCTTCGCTCGAGCGGGAGGTGCCCCCACCGGCGTTGTCGTCGGTTGCCGACTCCCCCACGCTCGGCTTCGCTCGCGCAGGGGGACCCCCATCGCGTCGACGCCCTCCTCCGCCTTGCAGCTGGACGCACCAAGCCCCGCTCACCTGTGCTGATGAGTCATCGCCGGTTTCCTGCGACCTGACCCGCCGGACAGGCCCTAGAGCCACCCCCGCCGCTTGAACAGCCGGTACAGCGACACCTCCAGGGCGGCCATGAGCGCGATCACGGCCGGATACGACCACGTCCAGCGCAGCTCCGGCATGTGGTCGAAGTTCATGCCGTAGACCCCCGCGATCATCGTGGGGACCGCGGCCATGGCCGCCCACGCGGAGATCTTCCGCATGTCGTCGTTCTGCCGGACGCTCATCTGCGCCAGATGCGCCGACAGGATGTCCGACACCAGCCGGTCCAGGCCTTCCACGGACTCGTTCACGCGCGCGAGATGGTCGCTGACGTCCCGGAAGAAGGGCCGTGCCTTGTCGTTCACGAAGGGCAGCGGCGAGCCGAACGCGCCGGTGCCGGCGAGCCGGGACAGCGGGGGCGCCAGCGGGCCGGTCGACCGGCGGAACTCCAGGACCTGCCGCTTGAAGGTGTAGATCCGGGACGCGATGTGCCGCGAGCCGCCGCCGTCCGGCGAGAACACCTCCGCCTCCAGCTCCTCCAGGTCGGTCTGCAGCTCGGTCGCCACGTCCAGGTAGTGGTCGACGGTCGCGTCGGCGATCGCGTAGACGACGGAGGTGGGTCCCTTCGCGAGCATCTCCGGCTCGTCCTCGAGGCGGCGCCGAACCGCCGCCAGCGGTGAGCCCTCCCCGTGCCGGACGGTCACCACGAAGGAGTTGCCGAGGAAGACCATGACCTCCCCGGAGGAGACGGTGTCGCTCTTCGGCTCGTACACCACCGGCTTCAGCACCAGGAACAGCGAGTCGTCGTAGACCTCCAGCTTCGGCCGCTGGTGGGCCTTCAGGGCGTCCTCGACCGCCAGCGGGTGCAGCGCGAACTCCTGGGTGACGTGGTCGAACTCCTTCTCGGTGGGTTCGTGCAGCCCGATCCAGACGAAGCCGCCCGCGGCCCGCGCCTCCGCCAGCGCGTCGGAGAAGTCCTGCGGGCCTTCCGTGCGGTGCCCGTCCCGGTAGATGGCGCAGTCGACTATCACGGAGCGCATTCTCCCTTCCGCTGTTCACCTGTGCTTCCGGGCGTACCCCTACCCTGGGCGGCATGCCCACGCTGATCCTCGTCCGCCACGGACGTTCCACCGCCAACACCTCCGGAGTGCTCGCCGGCTGGACGCCCGGCGTCGCCCTCGACGAGCGCGGAGCCGAGCAGGCCGCCGCGCTGCCCGGGCGGCTCGAGGGACTGCCGATCGCCGAGGTCGTCGTAAGCCCCCTGGAGCGCTGCCAGGAGACGATCCGGCCGCTCCTCGACGCCCGCCCCGGGCTGCCCGTGCACACCGACGAGCGGATCGGGGAGTGCCACTACGGCGACTGGTCCGGACGCAAGCTCGCCGAGCTGAAGGACGAGCCGCTGATGGAGGTCGTCCAGGCGCACCCCTCCGCAGCCGCCTTCCCCGGGGGCGAGTCCATGCGGGCCATGCAGACCCGCGCCGCCGAGGCGGTGCGCGAGTGGAACGCGCGCGTGGAGCGCGACCACGGCGCCGACGCCGTCTACCTCATGTGCTCGCACGGCGACATCATCAAGTCGCTCGTGGCGGACGCACTCGGGCTCCATCTCGACCTCTTCCAGCGGATCTCCGTCGAACCGTGTTCCATCACCGCGATCCGTTACACCCGCCTGCGGCCCTTTCTGGTGCGCCTCGGGGACACCGGTGACTTCGCCTCCCTCGTGCCCCGCGAGGAGCCCCCGGAGCAGGACGCGACGGTCGGGGGCGGTGCGGGCGCACCGTGATCGTCGGCCGCAGTAGGGTGAAGCGGTCCACATACGCGCGTTCACGCATGGACGTTCACGTACCCACGATTCCCAGGGAGACAGGACGTGTCCCGTCAGGTGTTCCTCTACGACCCCCCGGACCGCTTCGTGGCCGGTACGGTCGGACTGCCCGGGCGCCGTACCTTCTTCCTCCAGGCCACCGCCGGCTCCCGAGTGACCAGTGTGGCCCTGGAGAAGACCCAGGTCGCCGCGCTCGCCGAGCGCATGGACGAGCTGCTGGACGAGGTCGTACGCCGTAGCGGCGGAAACGCCGCCGTGCCGGCCATGGCACCCAGCGAGATCGCCGACACCGCCCCCCTCGAGACCCCGATCGAGGAGGAGTTCCGGGTCGGCACCATGGCCCTCGCCTGGGACGGCGAGGAGCAGCGCATGATCGTCGAGGCACAGGCCCTCGTCGAGCTCGACGCCGACTCCGAGGAGGACCTCGCCGAGGCCGAGGAGCGGCTGCTCCAGGACGAGGAGAACGGGCCCCCGATGCTGCGGGTCCGGCTCACCGGCGCCCAGGCGAGAGCCTTCGCCAAGAGAGCCCTCGACGTCGTCAACGCCGGCCGGCCGCCCTGCCCGCTGTGCAGTCTGCCGCTCGACCCGGAAGGACACGTATGTCCGCGCCAGAACGGATACCGCCGCGGGGCGTGACGACCGCCGACCCGGCCTCCGCCGAACTGCTCGCGCGGGGCGAGCTGACCGTGCGCGGGCGCATTCGTGACGCCTCCAACGCGGCCCTGTACTGCACCGTCGCCCACGAGGGCCGCGAGGCCACCTGCGTCTACAAGCCCGTCGCCGGGGAGAGACCCCTGTGGGACTTCCCCGACGGCACCCTCGCCCAGCGCGAGGTCGCCGCGTACGCCGTCTCCGAGGCGACCGGCTGGGGGCTCGTACCGCCCACCGTGCTGCGGGACGGGCCGTACGGCGAGGGCATGTGCCAGCTGTGGATCGAGGCGTCCCCGGAGGACGGGCTGCTCGCCCTCGTCGACGGGGAGGAGCCCGAGCCCGGCTGGAAGGCGATCGGCTTCGCCGAGGTCGGCGAGGGACAGACGGCTCTCCTCGTGCACGCCGACGACGAGCGGCTGCGGCGGCTCGCCGTCCTCGACGCGGTCATCAACAACGCCGACCGCAAGGGCGGCCACCTCCTGACGACCGTCGCCGGACAGCTGTACGGCATCGACCACGGCGTCACCTTCAACGTCGACAACAAGCTGCGCACCCTCCTGTGGGGCTGGGCGGGGGAGCCCCTCACCGGAGAGGCCGTCGAGGTCCTCAAGGGCCTCAAGGGCACCCTGGAGCCGGGCGGCGAGCTGGCCGCCACCCTGACCGCCCTCGTCACCTCCGCCGAACTCGACGCCACGCGCGCGCGTGTCGACGCGCTGCTGGACTCCGGCCGGCATCCGGAACCCAGCGGCGAGTGGCCGGCGATCCCCTGGCCGCCCGTCTAGGCCTGTCCGGCGGATCCCGCCGCAGACGCGGGGCCCGGCACGCCCTCCCGCTCTCGGCTCGCACAACCTCGCGCTGGGGGACTCCCCGCGCCCCCGCACACCCCGGCTCGCGAGGCACCGTCACTCTCCCGCGACCTGATCCGCCGGACAGGCCCTGGCCGACGGAGACCCGCCGGAGCCTTCGCAGCACGCGGACCGGAATGGTGCAAGAGCGCCTTCCCGGCCACTTGGCCAGCTCCGGTTCGTATACGGAACTTCCGTCCGGTTAGGCTCATGACATGCATGCCTGGCCCGCTTCCGAGGTCCCCGCCCTGCCTGGTCAGGGCCGCGACCTGAGGATCCACGACACCGCGACCGGCGGTCTGGTCACCCTCGACCCCGGTCCCGTCGCCCGTATCTACGTCTGCGGCATCACGCCGTACGACGCGACCCACATGGGGCACGCGGCGACCTACAACGCGTTCGACCTGGTTCAGCGCGTGTGGCTCGACACCAAGCGGCAGGTTCACTACGTCCAGAACGTCACCGACGTCGACGATCCCCTCCTGGAGCGGGCCGAGCGGGACGGCGTCGACTGGGTCGCCCTCGCCGAGAAGGAGACGGCCCTCTTCCGCGAGGACATGACCGCCCTGCGGATGCTCCCGCCCCGCCACTACATAGGCGCCGTCGAGGCGATACCCGGCATCGTGCCGCTCGTCGAGCGCCTGCGCGAGGCCGGCGCCGCCTACGAACTCGAAGGGGACATCTACTTCTCCGTCGAGTCCGACCCCCACTTCGGCAAGGTGTCCCACCTGGACGCCGCCGCGATGCGGCTGCTCTCCGCCGAGCGGGGTGGCGACCCCGAGCGGCCCGGCAAGAAGAACCCCCTCGACCCGATGCTGTGGATGGCGGCCCGCGACGGCGAGCCGAGCTGGGACGGCGGATCGCTCGGACGCGGCCGGCCCGGCTGGCACATCGAGTGCGTCGCCATCGCCCTGGACCACCTCGGCATGGGCTTCGACGTCCAGGGCGGCGGCTCCGACCTCGCCTTCCCGCACCACGAGATGGGCGCCTCCCACGCCCAGGCCCTCACCGGCGAGTTCCCCATGGCCAAGGCGTACGTCCACGCCGGCATGGTCGCCCTGGACGGCGAGAAGATGTCCAAGTCCAAGGGCAACCTCGTCTTCGTCTCCCGGCTGCGGCGCGACGGCGTCGACCCCGCCGCGATCCGGCTCACCCTCCTCGCCCACCACTACCGGGCCGACTGGGAGTGGACCGACCAGGTGCTCCAGGACGCCGTGGACCGGCTCGGGCGCTGGCGCGCCGCCGTCTCCCGGCCCGACGGCCCGCCCGCGGAGGCGCTCGTCGAGGAGATCCGCGAGGCCCTCGTGAACGACCTCGACGCCCCGGCCGCGCTGGCCGCCGTCGACCGCTGGGCCGCGCTCCAGCAGGAGCAGGGCGGCACGGACACCGGCGCGCCCGGTGTGGTGTCGCGGGCGGTGGACGCGCTGCTGGGTGTGGCGCTGTAGTCCGTCGGACCTGTGAGAGGGGCGCTTTCTCCCGCGGGGAGGAAGCGCTTTTCTCACTTGCCCGGTGATCCGCCGTCAGGGCTGCGGGAGACGCCTGTCATGTGATGGGGTGTGAGCGATTGCTGACCGCTTCGCCGGCCCCGGCCGGCTCCCTTGCGGAAGGACGCACAGTGGCACCCACAGAACGGTCCTTGTCCCGCAGAACTCTTCTCACCACGGCCGCCGCCGTGTCCGGCGCGGCCCTGATCGGGGCTACCGGCGCCACCGCCCACGCCGCCGAGACGCGCGGCACGGCGTGGCCGACCGGATTCCCGCTGCCCGACGGCTTCCAGCCCGAGGGCATAGCCATCGGCACCCGCCCCTCCGCCTACTTCGGCTCCCTCGCCAACGGTGACGTGTACCGGGCGAGCCTCGCCACCGGCCGCGGTTCCGTCGTCGTCCGGGGCCTCGGCGCCGGGCACCCCACCGTCGGCCTGAGGACCGACCGGCACGACCGGCTCTTCCTCGCGGGCGGCGACAGCGGCGAGATCCGCACCGCCGACGCCCGCACGGGCGAGACCGAGCAGGTGTACGCCACCGGCGGCGCGTTCGTGAACGACGTGATCCTCACCCCGGGCGCCGCCTGGTTCACCGACTCCTTCAAGCCGCAGCTGTACAAGGTGGTCCTCGGCCGGCAGGGCGCCCCGCAGGGCGTGGAGACCGTGCCGCTGAGCGGCGACTGGGTCCAGGGCGACGGCTTCACCGCCAACGGCATCGAGCGCACGCCCGACGGCAGTGCCCTGCTCGTGGTCAACGCCTTCGCGAACGGCGGCAGCCTCATGCGCGTCGACCCGCGCACCGGAACGGCCCGCACGGTCGACCTCGGCACGTCCCGGCTCCCCAACGGGGACGGCCTGCTGCTGCTCGGCAGGACCCTGTACGCCGTCCAGCAGTGGCAGAACGCGATCGACGTGTTCCGGCTCGACGCGGCCGGCACCCGCGGCACGGCGATCGCCCGGATCACCGACCCGCGCTTCCGCATCCCGACGACGGTCGCGGCCTGGGGCGACCGCCTCTACCTGCCGAACGCGCGCTTCGACGTGGAGCAGCCGGCTCCCGACACCGAGTACGACGTGGTGGCCGTCAAGAAGGTGTGAGGCGAGGCCTGAAGCGAGGGGCGGTGCGCCTGAGCGCACCGCCCCCTCACTCCTCCGACGAATCCCCGTCGTCCGAGGTGTTCCCGTCGTCGGTGCCGTCCGTGCTGTCCGTGCTCTCCGCACTGCCGGTCTGCGGCTTCGGCGGCTTCGGCGGTCGGGTCCGCTCCCCGGGGTTCTCGCGGAGGAAGGGCGGGCCGTCGCCGCCGTCCGCGGTGGCGTGGCCGGTGGCCGGGCCGGACGGGCCGCCGTCCCGGCGCCGCAGGTACCGCTCGAACTCGCGGGCGATCGCCTCGCCCGAGGCCTCCGGAAGCTCCGCGGTGTCCCGGGCCTCCTCCAGCGTCTGGACGTACTCGGCGACCTCGCTGTCCTCCGCGGCCAGTTGGTCCACGCCCACCTGCCAGGCCCGCGCGTCCTCGGGCAGCTCGCCCAGCGGAATGCGCACGTCGATCAGGTCCTCCAGGCGGTTGAGCAGCGCCAGCGTCGCCTTCGGGTTGGGCGGCTGCGACACGTAGTGCGGTACGGCCGCCCAGAGGCTGACCGCCGGCACGCCCGCGTGCGTGCACGCCTCCTGGAGGACGCCGACGATGCCCGTGGGGCCCTCGTACTTGGTCTCCTCCAGGTCCATGCGGCGGGCCAGGTCCGCGTCGGACGTCGTCCCGCTGATCGGTACGGGACGCGTGTGCGGGGTGTCGCCGAGCAGGGCGCCCAGGATGACCACCAGCTCCACGCCCAGCTCGTGCGCGAAGCCGAGCAGCTCGTTGCAGAACGAGCGCCAGCGCATGGACGGTTCGATACCGCGGACGAGCACCAGGTCGCGCGGCTTCTCGCCGCCGACCCGCACCACCGACAGTCTTGTCGTCGGCCAGGTGATCTTGCGTACGCCGCCGTCCATGAACACAGTGGGGCGGTTCACCTGGAAGTCGTAGTAGTCCTCGGCGTCCAGCGCCGCGAACACCTCGCCCTTCCACTCCCGCTCCAGATGCGCGACCGCGGTGGAGGCGGCGTCGCCGGCATCGTTCCAGCCCTCGAACGCGGCCACCATGACCGGGTCGATCAGCTCGGGTACCCCCTCGAGCTCGATCACCCAGCGCCTCCTTCCGACGTGCCCTCGCCTGACCACCCAACCTTACGGCGTCCCGCGGGGGCGCCCGCAGCCCCCTTGCACGGGGGAGTGAACGGATCACTGCCCCGTTCGCCACGCCCGAACACCCTCGTTCCGGAGCCGCTCACAGGCTGGACCGCAGCCACTGCTCGACGCTCGCGATGTGCACGGTCGCCCATGACCGCGCCGCCTCCGCGTCCCGGTCGCGCAGTGCGGCGAGGATCGCCCGGTGCTCGCGCAGGGTGCCGGCGACGGCGTCCTCCTGGGTCAGTCCGCGCCAGATCCGGGCCCGGGTGGTGGGCCCGGACAGACCGTCGAGGAGCGAGCACAGCACCGAGTTGCCGGCGCTCTGCACGATGCCCCGGTGGAACTCCAGGTCCGAGGCGACGAGCTCCTCCACCGAGGGCTCGTCACCCAGCTTGTCCAACCGGGCGTCCAGGGCGTCCAGTTGCTGCTCACTGATGCGCAGGGCGGCCATCGCCGTCGCGGCCGGCTCCAGGATGCGGCGCACGGCGAGGAACTCCAGGACCGTGTCGTCACGGTGGAAGTCGACGACGAAACTCAGCGCCTCCAGGAGCAGTTGCGGATCCAGGCTGGTCACATAGGTGCCGTCGCCCTGCCGCACGTCCAGGATCCGGATCAGCGACAGGGCGCGCACCGCCTCCCGCAGGGAGTTGCGGGACAGGCCCAGCTCGGCGGCGAGCTCGCTCTCCTTGGGCAGCCGGTCCCCGGGGCGCAGCGCACCGGAGACGATCATGCCCTTGATCTTCTCGATCGCCTCATCGGTGACTGCCATGACCGGCCTCCTGTCATTCATCGCCCAGACATCGGATGTCTAGGTGTTCATTATGGGGGCTGATCACAGAAGTGCCTCCCAAACTGCGATCACCGCTTGATCGTCGAGGCTCGTACGGCCCGTCGTCCTCCTCCCACCCCACTGCTCCGTGAGCGGGAACGGCTTGCCCAGGTCCCGGGCCGCCCCGTCGTCGTGCCGGTCGGAGGGCAGCTCGGCCGGCCCCACGAGCCCGTACGCCGGAGAAGCGGGCGTGCGGAAGGGGCGGCTGCGTCGGCGGCGGCCGCCCCTTCCGTCGTTCCGGCCCCGGTGCGGAGGGGCCGCCCCCCGGTGCCGGCCCCGGTCAGGGAGTGGGCCGACACAGAGGCTTCTTCCGGTGCGCCTACTTCTTGTCGAGCAGGTCCTGCACCTTCGCCCGCACCTCGTCCGTGGCCAGGCCCCGGATCGTCAGCGTCGTCCGGCGGCGCAGCACGTCGTCCGCGGTCTCGGCCCACTCGTTGTCCCGGGCGTAGACGACCTGCGCCCAGATCTCGGGGGCGTCGGGGTGGACGCGCTCGCCCAGCTCCGGGTTCTCGTTCGCCAGGCGGGCGATGTCGAAGGCCAGCGAGCCGTAGTGCGTGGCCAGGTGCCGGGCGGTGTCGGCGGCCATGCGCGGGCCGGGCGCCGGGTGGTCGACGAGCAGCCGGTGGGCGACCGCGCGCGGGTTGGCGACACCCGGCAGCGGCAGCTTCTTCGGCAGCGAGGAGATCGGCTCGAAGTCGTCACCGAGCGGGTGGCCCGGCAGGGACTCCAGCTTCTGCATCACCGTACGGCCGATGTGCCGGAAGGTCGTCCACTTGCCGCCCGCGACGGACAGCATGCCACCCTTGCCCTCGGTCACCACGGTCTCGCGCTTGGCCTTCGCCGTGTCACCGGGGCCGCCCGGCAGCACGCGCAGGCCCGCGAAGGCGTAGGTGATCAGGTCCCGGTCGAGCTGCTGGTCCCGGATGGAGAACGCGGCCTCGTCCAGGATCTGGGCTATGTCCTTGTCGTTGACCGCGACCTCGGCGGGGTCGCCCTCGAACTCCTCGTCGGTGGTGCCGAGCAGGAGCATGTCCTCCCACGGGAGGGCGAAGGTGATGCGGTACTTGTCGATCGGGGTGGCGAGCGCGGCCTTCCAGGGGGAGGTGCGCTTCAGGACCAGATGCGCGCCCTTCGACAGACGGATCGACGGCGCGGCATTCGGGTCCTCCATCGTGCGCAGGTGGTCCACCCACGGACCGGTCGCGTTCAGCACCAGCCGGGCGTTCACGCCGAACTCGTCGCCGGACAGCCGGTCGCGCAGCTCGGCACCGGTCACCCGGCCCCGGGTGAAGCGCAGGCCGGTGACCTCGGCGTGGTTCAGGACGACCGCGCCCGCCTCGACGGCCGCGCGGACCGTCATCAGCGCCATCCGGGAGTCGTTCATCTGGTCGTCGCCGTACACGGCCACGGCCTTGAGGTTCTCGGTGCGCAGCTCGGGCACGTCCTGCGCGGCCTTCGACGGCGAGAGCAGGTGCCCCACGCCGTCGCCGAACGCCGACAGTGCGGAGTAGGCGAAGACACCCGCCCCGAGCTTCGCCGCGCCGTGCGGCCCGCCCTTGTACACGGGGAGGTAGAACGTGAGCGGGTTCGCCAGGTGGGGGGCCACCTGGCGGGAGACCGCACGGCGCTCGAAGTGGTTCTCCGCCACCAGCTTCACCGCGCCGGTCTGCAGGTAGCGCAGACCGCCGTGGAGCAGCTTGGAGGAGGCGGAGGAGGTGGCGCCGGCGAAGTCGCCGGCGTCGACCAGCGCCACCCTGAGCCCGGACTGCGCGGCGTGCCAGGCGGTGGAGATGCCCAGGATGCCGCCGCCGATCACGAGAAGGTCGTACGACGCCTTGGCGAGCTGCTCCCGGGTCTCGGCGCGGCTCGGGTTGGAGCCGGAGGCCGGGCGCGTCCCGAGGGCAGGCACGGACTGCAGGGTGGACTGACTGGTCATATCGGGTTCTTACTCCTCATCAGAGCTCCGGCCGCAGCCGGCTTCGAAGCGGGGAGCCGGCTCTCGTCAGCTCTCGTCCTCGAGCCAGCCCATGGTCCGCTCGACGGCCTTGAGCCAGCTCTTGTACTCACGGTCGCGGGTCTCCGCGTCCATGCGGGGGGTCCACTCGGCGGCCCGCCGCCAGTTGGCGCGCAGGTCGTCGGTGCTGGTCCAGAAGCCGACGGCGAGACCGGCGGCGTAGGCGGCGCCGAGGCAGGTGGTCTCGGCGACCATCGGACGCACCACGGGGGCGTCCAGGAAGTCCGAGAGGGTCTGCATCAGCAGGTTGTTGGAGGTCATGCCGCCGTCGACCTTGAGCGCGGAGAGCTCGACGCCGGAGTCCTTCGTCATGGCGTCGGTGATCTCACGGGTCTGCCAGGCCGTGGCCTCCAGGACGGCGCGCGCGAGGTGCGCCTTGGTGACGTACCGGGTCAGGCCGGCGATCACACCGCGGGCGTCGGAGCGCCAGTACGGGGCGAACAGACCGGAGAAGGCCGGCACGAAGTAGGCGCCGCCGTTGTCCTCGACCGAGAGCGCCAGCGTCTCGATCTCGGCGGCGGTGGAGATCAGGCCCATCTGGTCGCGCATCCACTGCACCAGCGAACCGGTGACGGCGATCGAGCCCTCGAGGGCGTAGACCGGCGTCTCGTCACCGATGCGGTAGCCGACGGTGGTCAGCAGGCCGGAGTACGAGTTGATGATCTTCTCGCCGGTGTTCATCAGCATGAAGGTGCCGGTGCCGTACGTCGACTTGGCCTCGCCCTCGGAGAAGCAGGTCTGGCCGAACAGGGCCGCCTGCTGGTCGCCGAGCGCGGAGGCGACCGGGATGCCGCCGAGGAGGTCGCCCAGCTTGCCGCCGGTGACCTCGCCGTAGACCTCGGCCGAGGAGCGGATCTCCGGAAGCATCGCGAGCGGAACGCCGATGGACTCGGCGATCTTCTCGTCCCACTCCAGTGTGTGCAGGTTCATCAGCATGGTGCGGGAGGCGTTGGTGACGTCGGTGTAGTGCTTGCCGCCGTTGACACCGCCCGTCAGGTTCCAGATGACCCAGGTGTCCATGGTGCCGAAGAGGATGTCGCCGGCTTCGGCGCGCTCGCGCAGGCCCTCGACGTTGTCCAGCAGCCAGCGGGCCTTCGGACCGGCGAAGTAGGAGGCCAGCGGGAGGCCGGTCTCACGGCGGAAGCGGTCCTGGCCGACGTTGCGGCCGAGCTCCTTGCAGAGGGCGTCGGTGCGGGTGTCCTGCCAGACGATGGCGTTGTGGACGGGCTCACCGGTGTTCTTGTCCCACAGCAGCGTGGTCTCGCGCTGGTTGGTGATGCCGATGGCCTTGATGTCGTCGCGGGTGATGCCGGCCTTCGCGATGGCCCCGGCGACGACCTCCTGGACGTTGGTCCAGATCTCGTTGGCGTCGTGCTCGACCCAGCCCGGCTTCGGGAAGATCTGCTCGTGCTCCTTCTGGTCGACGGAGACGATCCGGCCGTCCCGGTCGAAGACGATGCAGCGGGAAGAGGTCGTGCCCTGGTCGATCGCGGCGATGAAGGGGCCGGCGGTGTGGGCGTCGGTCACTGTGTGCTCCTGAAAGGTCCGTGGTGAGGGGGCATTACGTGCGGCATGTGCCTGTCGTGCGGCTGAAGCCGGGTGTCTCTAAGCAAATGCGACGTTGTAGATGCCTGCAGCGATCGCCCCGCCGATGAGGGGACCGACCACCGGGATCCAGGCGTAGCCCCAGTCGGAGCCGCCCTTGTTGGGCAGGGGCAGAAGGGCGTGCACGATGCGCGGACCGAGGTCACGGGCCGGGTTGATCGCGTAGCCGGTCGGGCCGCCGAGGGAGAGACCGATCGAGACGACCACGAGCGCGGTGACCAGGGCACCCAGGGTGCCGAGGCCGTTGCCCTCGTCGTTGAGGCCCTGCGTGAGGACGGCGAGCACCAGCACCACGGTGCCGATGATCTCCGTGGCGAGGTTCTGCACGGCGTTCCGGATCTCCGGGCCGGTGGAGAAGATGCCGAGCACCGGGCCGGCGCCCACCTCCTGGGCCTCCACGGCCTTGGCCGACGTGGCCTGCGCGCCCGGACCGCCGACGATCTCCTTGTCGGTGAGGTGCGCGTGGAACTGGCCGTAGTAGGCGACCCAGACCAGGGCCGCGCCGATCATGGCGCCGAGCAGCTGACCGGCGAAGTACGTCGGAACGTTGCTCCAGTCGCTGTCCTTGATGGCGAGCGCGACCGTCACGGCCGGGTTCAGATGGGCGCCGGAGAGCGGCGCCGAGGTGTAGACGGCCGTCAGTACGGCGAAACCCCACCCGAAGGTGATGGCGAGCCAGCCGGCGTTACGGGCCTTGGAGGCCTTCAGGGTGACAGCGGCGCAGACGCCACCGCCGAGCAGGATGAGTATGGCGGTACCGATGGTCTCGCCGATGAAGATGTCGGAGCTGGACACCCGCGACTCCTTTGTCCTTCGTCCAGGGGACCGAACCCCGGGTCCCTCCGGAGGTTCGAGCTGCCCTCGGGGGTGAGAGCGATGCCGGCCCTTGGCGTTGTCACACTCTAGCGCGTATTGCCGGTAGGTGTTCGACAATGCCGACCGATGGACGGGAGTCTTGCTCTGGGCTCATGCGTGCGTCAAGAGTTCTGTAATCGAAAACGCGATCGTTATTGATCGCCTCGAGTTATTGATCTACGGGTGGGCGTGCGAGCCGGCGCAGGAAGCGCTTGCCCGATATGCACCTTTCGGGGGCAGGGTGAAGGCCGGAACGTCGTCCGACGTCCCGGCCTGCTTCTGTGCACTTCTCGGGCGGGCGCTCTTCTCGCGCTCCGCCGGCGTCCTTCTCGGCCCCGCCGGCCCCTCAGAACCGCGCGGCGCCCAGGTCCCGCGACACCGCGCGGGCGCAGTCCCGTACCGCCGCGATCAGCTCCGGGCGCAGCTCGCCGTCCCGGCGCAGGCGCTCCACAGCGCCGGTGATCCCGACCGCCCCCACCGGCATCCTCCGCCGGTCGTGGATGGGTGCGGCGATGGAGGCGACGCCCTCCCAGGTCTCCTCGACGTCGGCCGCGTAGCCACGCGCGCGCGTGATGTCGAGGAGCTGCTCGAAGTCCGCCGGCTCGCACACCGTGCGGTCCGTGAAGGGCTTGCGGTCGGCCTCCAGCGCCTCGCTGTGCGCGACCGGGTCGTAGGCCGACAGGACCTTGCCGAGGGCCGTGGAGTGCAGCGGCTGCATGGCCCCGATCTCCAGGACCTGCCGGCTGTCGTCGGGCCGGAAGACGTGGTGCACGATCAGCACGCCCTGCTGGTGCAGCACGCCCAGGTGGACGCTCTCGCCGCTGGAGCGGGCCAGGTCGTCCGTCCACACCAGGGCGCGCGCCCGCAGCTCGTGCACATCGAGGTAGGTGGTGCCCAGGCGCAGCAGCTCCGCGCCCAGCTGATAGCGCCCGGAGGCGTCGTCCTGTTCGACGAAGCCCTCCTGCTGGAGGGTGCGCAGGATGCCGTGGGCCGTACCCTTGGCCAGGCCCAGGGACGAGGCGATGTCCGACAGGCCGAGCCGCCGCTCGCCGCCCGCGAGGAGCCGCAGCATCGCGGCCGCCCGTTCGAGCGACTGGATGTTCCGTGCCATCGCCGTCCTGCCTCCGTCCCCTTCGACCGTCCACGCGCGGCATGTGCCACCGCAGTTCGGCAATGCCGAACACTACCGGTCCATGCCGACCTCCCGCTAATGGTCGGTCGATTCGTGTTACGTCACTCGTTTCTCGGCGGTGACGCGGCCGCCATCCTCGTCCGTCCCGTGGACGCCCTGACCATAAGCCCCCGGACCCGGCTACCCTGGCGGCGAGCGCCCTCCACGGGAAGCTCCGTGTGCCGACCCGCGGGGGCGGCTCGGGGAGCGACCGCGGGCGCCGCAAAGCCGACAGCCGTCGCATCCGAGGGAGCCCTTTCATGGCCTCTGTGCCGCCGACCCCTTCCGCCGACAGCCGGACCCGTGTGTCCGCGCTCCGTGAGGCCCTCGCCACCCGTGTGGTGGTGGCCGACGGGGCCATGGGCACCATGCTCCAAGCCCAGGAGCCCACCCTCGAGGACTTCCAGGACCTCGAGGGCTGCAACGAGATCCTCAACATCACCCGGCCGGACATCGTCCGCTCCGTCCACGAGGCGTACTTCGGCGCCGGCGTGGACTGCGTCGAGACGAACACCTTCGGCGCGAACCACTCGGCCATGGCCGAGTACGACATCGCCGACCGCGTGTACGAGCTGTCCGAGGCGGGCGCCCGCATCGCCCGTGAGACGGCCGACGAGTACGGCGCGCGCGACGGCCGCCAGCGCTGGGTGCTGGGTTCGATCGGACCCGGCACGAAGCTGCCCACCCTCGGCCACATCGGCTACGGCACGCTGCGCGACGGCTTCCAGGCGAACGCCGAGGGCCTGCTCGCCGGCGGCGCGGACGCCCTGATCGTCGAGACCACGCAGGACCTGCTCCAGACGAAGTCGTCGATCCTGGGCGCGCGGCGCGCGATGGAGGCGACCGGCGTCGACGTGCCGCTGCTGGTCTCGATGGCGTTCGAGACGACCGGCACCATGCTGCTCGGCTCGGAGATCGGCGCCGCGCTGACCGCGCTGGAGCCCCTCGGTATCGACATGATCGGCCTGAACTGCTCGACGGGCCCGGCCGAGATGAGCGAACACCTGCGCTACCTGGCCCGGCACTCCCGCACCCCGCTGCTGTGCATGCCCAACGCCGGCCTGCCGATCCTCACCAAGGACGGCGCCCACTTCCCGCTGGACCCCGAAGGCCTGGCCGACGCCCAGGAGACCTTCGTACGCGACTACGGGCTGAACCTGATCGGCGGCTGCTGCGGCACGACGCCCGAGCACCTGCGGCAGCTCGTGGAACGGGTCCAGGGGGCCACTCCCGTCGAGCGCGACCCCCAGCCCGAGCCCGGCGCCGCCTCGCTCTACCAGACGGTCCCGTTCCGCCAGGACACCTCGTACCTGGCCATCGGTGAGCGCACCAACGCCAACGGTTCCAAGAAGTTCCGTGAGGCCATGCTGGAGGGCCGCTGGGACGACTGTGTGGAGATGGCCCGCGAACAGATCCGCGAGGGCGCGCACATGCTCGACCTGTGCGTGGACTACGTCGGCCGCGACGGCGTCGCCGACATGGAGGAACTGGCCGGCCGCTTCGCCACCGCCTCCACTCTGCCGATCGTGCTGGACTCCACCGAGGTCGACGTCATCCGCGCCGGCCTGGAGAAGCTCGGCGGCCGCGCGGTGATCAACTCCGTCAACTACGAGGACGGCGACGGCCCCGAGTCCCGCTTCGCCAAGGTGACGAAGCTCGCCCAGGAGCACGGCGCCGCGCTGATCGCCCTGACCATCGACGAGGAGGGCCAGGCCCGCACTCCGGAGAAGAAGGTCGAGATCGCCGAACGGCTGATCGACGACCTGACCGGCAACTGGGGCATCCGCGAGGAGGACATCCTCATCGACACCCTGACCTTCACGATCTGCACCGGTCAGGAGGAGTCCCGCAAGGACGGCATCGCCACCATCGAGGCGATCCGCGAGCTCAAGCGCCGCCACCCCGACGTCCAGACCACCCTGGGCCTGTCGAACATCTCCTTCGGCCTCAACCCGGCCGCCCGCATCCTGCTCAACTCCGTCTTCCTCGACGAGTGCGTCAAGGCGGGCCTGGACTCCGCGATCGTCCACGCCTCGAAGATCCTCCCGATCGCCCGCTTCAGCGAGGAAGAGGTCCAGACCGCTCTCGACCTCATCCACGACCGCCGCGCCGAGGGCTACGACCCCCTCCAGAAGCTCATGCAGCTCTTCGAGGGCGCCACCGCCAAGTCCCTCAAGGCCGGCAAGGCCGAGGAACTGGCCGCCCTGCCGCTGGAGGAGCGCCTCAAGCGCCGCATCATCGACGGCGAGCGCAACGGCCTGGAGGCCGACCTCGACGAGGCCCTCCAGAGCCGCCCGGCACTCGACATCGTCAACGAGACGCTCCTGGACGGCATGAAGGTCGTCGGCGAGCTGTTCGGCTCCGGTCAGATGCAGCTGCCGTTCGTGCTCCAGTCCGCCGAGGTCATGAAGGCCGCCGTCGCCTACCTCGAACCGCACATGGAGAAGTCGGACGCGGAGGGCAAGGGCACGATCGTGCTGGCCACCGTCCGCGGCGACGTCCACGACATCGGCAAGAACCTCGTCGACATCATCCTGTCCAACAACGGCTACAACGTCGTCAACCTCGGCATCAAGCAGCCGGTCTCCGCGATCCTGGAGGCGGCCGAGGAGCACCGCGCCGACGTCATCGGCATGTCCGGGCTCCTGGTCAAGTCCACGGTGATCATGAAGGAGAACCTGGAGGAGCTCAACGCCCGGGGCCTCGCCGCCAATTTCCCCGTCATTCTCGGCGGCGCCGCCCTGACCCGTGCCTACGTCGAACAGGACCTGCACGAGATCTACGAGGGCGAGGTCCGCTACGCCCGCGACGCCTTCGAGGGGCTGCGCCTCATGGACGCCCTCATCGGCGTCAAGCGGGGCGTGCCCGGCGCCAGGCTGCCCGAGCTGAAGCAGCGCCGGGTCCGCTCCACCGCCGCCGTCGAGGTCGAGGAGCGCCCCGAGGAGGGCCACGTCCGCTCCGACGTCGCCACCGACAACCGCGTCCCCGAGCCGCCGTTCTGGGGCACCCGGGTCGTCAAGGGCATCCAGCTCAAGGAGTACGCCTCCTGGCTGGACGAGGGCGCCCTCTTCAAGGGCCAGTGGGGCCTCAAGCAGGCCCGCACGGGCGACGGGCCGACGTACGAGGAACTCGTCGAGACCGAGGGCCGGCCGCGACTGCGGGGCCTGCTGGACAGGCTCCAGACCGAGAACCTCCTCGAAGCCGCCGTGGTCTACGGCTACTTCCCCTGCGTGTCCAAGGACGACGACCTGATCCTCCTGGACGAGCACGGCAACGAACGCACCCGCTTCACCTTCCCGCGCCAGCGCCGCGGCCGCCGGCTGTGCCTCGCGGACTTCTTCCGCCCGCAGGAGTCGGGCGAGACCGACGTCGTCGGCCTCCAGGTCGTCACCGTCGGCTCCCGCATCGGCGAGGAGACCGCCAAGCTCTTCGAGTCGAACTCCTACCGCGACTACCTCGAACTGCACGGCCTGTCCGTGCAGTTGGCGGAGGCGCTGGCCGAGTACTGGCACGCGCGCGTGCGCTCGGAACTCGGCTTCGCGGGCGAGGACCCGGCCGGCATGGAGGACATGTTCGCCCTGAAGTACCGCGGTGCCCGCTTCTCCCTGGGCTACGGCGCCTGCCCCGACCTCGAGGACCGCGCCAAGATCGCCGAGCTGCTCCAGCCCGAGCGGATCGGCGTCCACCTCTCGGAGGAGTTCCAGCTCCACCCCGAGCAGTCCACGGACGCCATCGTGATCCACCACCCGGAGGCGAAGTACTTCAACGCTCGGTGACGCGCACGGTGAAGCGCACGGCGAAGTGTGTCTCACAGAGCACACTGATCGGATAAGTCGTACACTGGTCGGTCCACTCCAGGCCGGTTCCCCTGATGGGAACCGGCCTGCTCGTCCCTTCACGGAGGTACGTGGATGACCAGCACGGTTACCGCGCTCGGAACCCGCACGGCCGAGGGCTCGGCCCTTCAGGCGGTGCTCCTCGACATGGACGGCACCCTGGTGGACACCGAGGGCTTCTGGTGGGATGTCGAGGTCGAGGTCTTCGCCGGCCTCGGCCACACCCTCGACGACTCCTGGCGCCATGTCGTGGTCGGCGGACCCATGGCCCGCAGCGCCGGGTTCCTGATCGAGGCGACCGGGGCCGACATCACCCTCGCCGAACTCACCGTCCTGCTGAACGAGGGGTTCGAGGACCGCATCACCCGCGCCCTGCCGCTGATGCCGGGAGCCGCCCGGCTGCTGGCCGAACTGGCCGAGCACGAGGTCCCCACGGCCCTCGTCTCCGCCTCGCACCGGCGCATCATCGACCGCGTCCTCACCACCCTGGGCCCCCAGCACTTCGCCCTGACCGTGGCCGGCGACGAGGTCGCGCGCACCAAGCCGCACCCCGACCCCTACCTGTTCGCCGCCGCCGGACTCGGTGCGGATCCGGCCAGATGCGCCGTCGTCGAGGACACCGCCACCGGGGTCGCCGCTGCCGAGGCGGCGGGCTGCCATGTCGTCGCGGTGCCCTCCGTCGCCCCGATCGCCCCGGCCGCCCGGCGCACCGTCGTGCCCTCGCTGGAACAGGTCGACCTGACATTTCTACGTGGTCTGATGCCGCTCCGATGATCGCCGAGACGATCATTGGTGATCTCCCGATGACGGAAATGCGAGAGAGCGTTCACCCAGCGTGCACTGGCGATAACAAGGAATTCGGCGCGTGCCCGCGCGGGGAATTCGGATCGCTGTCGACGGCTGAATTCCGCTCTCTGCGCACCCCCTTGGGCGTGTGACGTTCCCCACGCGATCGGGGGTCGACAGGGGAGTACCGGTGTGCTTTTCCCCCTCGTTCGAGGGGTGTCGACGCGCCCTTGTGTCCTGATTCATGGAACGCTGCACGAATCATTCCGCTGTCGGGTTTTCAGTGCGTCCACACCCGGTTTCGCTGCGTGATGGGCTTTCAACTCCGGTGGCGGCGAACCCTCATGCTGGTGCGGACTAATCTCATCGCGAGAACATCGCCCTTACCCCCGTGATCGGCCGCGACACCCCTGCATGCCGGGTACACGGACTTGACAGCTCTGGAGAAACACGAGCATGAACCGCAAGACTTTGGTGCTGCCGACCGTAGTGGGTCTGCTGGCGCCCGTGCTCGCTGCCTGTGGTGGATCCGACAGTGGTAGCGGCGGCGGCGACGCCATCGTCGTGGGCACCACCGACCAGTTCACCGCCACCAAGGACGCCCCGGCGCCGCTCGACCCGGCGTACTCCTACGACGTCGGCACCTGGAACATCCTGCGCCAGACCGTGCAGACCCTGATGATCCAGCCCAAGGGCGAGGGCGACCCCGTTCCCGAGGCCGCCGAGAGCTGCGGTTTCACCGACAGCGGCAACGAGCGCTACGCCTGCAAACTGCGCGACGGCCTGAAGTTCTCCAACGGCGACGCCATCACCGCCGAGGACGTGAAGTTCTCCATCGACCGCGCCCGCGCCATCAAGGCCGACTCCGGCGTGTTCGCGCTGCTGTCCACCATCGACACGGTCGAGACGCAGGGCGACAACGAAGTCATCTTCCACCTCAAGACCGCCGACGCCACGTTCCCGTTCAAGCTCTCGACCCCGGTCGCCGGCATCGTCAACCCCGACGACTACGACAAGGGCAAGCTGCGCGACGGCTTCTCGGTCGACGGCTCCGGCCCGTACACCCTCAAGGCCGAGACCGACGGCGACGAGATGACCAAGGCCGTCTTCACCAAGAACCCCGACTACAAGGGGACCTTGGACGTGAAGAACGACAAGGTCGAGATGATCTCCTACGCGGACGCCGACGAGATGGGCACCGCCCTCGACAAGGGCGACATCGACCTGATGACCCGCACCATGTCGCCGGAGCAGATCAACAAGCTCTCCGACGCCGCCAACGAGAAGAACGAGGACCTCGTCGAACTGGCCGGCCTGGAGATCCGGTACCTCGCCTTCAACACCACCGCCCCCGTGGTGAAGAGCAAGGCCGTCCGCCAGGCGATGGCCCAGGTCATCGACCGCAGCGAACTCGTCTCCAAGGTCTACGGCTCCCAGGCCGAACCGCTGTACTCGCTGGTCCCGGCCTCCGTCACCGGCCACTCCAACTCGTTCTTCAATGTCTACGGCGACCCGGACGTCGCCAAGGCCAGAACGATCCTGGAGAAGGCCGACGTCAGCACCCCGGTGAAGCTGACGCTGAACTACACGACCGACCACTACGGACCGGCCACGAAGAAGGAGTTCGAGCAGCTGCAGAAGCAGCTGAACGACAGCGGCCTCTTCGACGTCTCCATCCAGGGCACGCCGTGGGAGAGTTTCGTCCCCGCCGAGCGCAAGGGTGAGTACGCGGTCTACGGCATGGGTTGGTTCCCCGACTTCGCGGACGCCGACAACTTCGTCGCGCCGTTCCTCGACAAGGACAACTTCCTCAAGTCCCCGTACGCCAACGGCGAGATCATCAACGACCTCATCCCCGAGTCCCGCCGCGAGGCCGACCGCCTCTCCGCGGCCAAGAGCCTGACGGAGATTCAGGACATCGTCGCCGAGGACGTTCCGATCCTGCCGCTGTGGCAGGGCAAGCAGTACGTCGCCTCCAGCGACGACATCACGGGCACGGCCTACGTGCTCAACTCCGCCGCGACCCTTCAGCTGTGGGAGCTCTCCCGCGGCGTGAGCGGCTGACGAACCTCCCCATGACCCGGGGCCGGGACGGCGGCCCCGGGGTACGAGAACGACGACAAGGCACACCTACGTGAACATGCGCAACCAGTGGCCGGTACTGCCGATCGTGGCGGGGCTGGCCTCCGGCCTGTTGACCGGATGCGGCTCGCAGGGCGGGGACTCCGGGGGAGACGGCTCCTCGGTGGTGATGGGGATGTCCGACGACGTCCTGGCCACGGACCCCGCGTCCGGCTACGACCCCGGCTCCTGGCTGTTGTTCAACAACGTCTTCCAGTCGCTGCTGAGCTTCCCGAAGGGCGGCACGGAACCCGAGCCCGACGCCGCCGAGGAGTGCTCCTTCACCGACTCGCAGACCAAGGTCTACGAGTGCACGCTGAAGGACGGCCTGAAGTTCAGCAACGGTGAATCGCTCACGTCGGAGGACGTCAAGTTCTCCTTCGAACGCATGCTGAAGATCAACGACGACGCGGGTCCCGCGATCATGTTCCCCATGCTCGACAAGGTCGAGACGCCGGACGACAAGACCGTCGTCTTCAAGCTGAAGGTCGCCGACGCCACCTTCCCCAGCAAGATCGCCTCGGGCGCCGGCTCCATCGTCAACCACCGTCAGTACGACGCCGACGGCCTGCGCGAGGACGGCAAGGCCGTCGGCTCCGGCCCCTACAAGCTGGACTCCTTCGGCGAGGACGAGGCCGTCTTCTCCGTCAACGAGAACTACAAGGGCACCGCCGAGACCCAGAACACCGGCGTCACCCTGAAGTTCTTCCACGGCGACCAGAGCGGCCTGAAGAAGGCCCTCCTCGCCGATGAGATCGACATCGCCTACCGAGGCCTGACCGCCGCCGACATATCCGACCTAGAGCAGAGCAACGACAGCTCGGGCGTCGAGGCCGTCGAGGGCAGCAGCGCCGAGGTCCAGCACCTCGTCTTCAACATGGACGACCCCGTCGCCGGAAAGCTCGGCGTCCGCCAGGCCATCGCCTATCTGCTCGACCGCGAGGCCCTCATCGAGGACGTCTACCAGGGCACCGCCGACCCGCTGTACTCGATCATCCCGGCCGGCATCGGCGGCCACAACACGGCCTTCTTCGACCGCTACGGCGCCCGCCCCTCGAAGGCCAAGGCCGCCGCCGCGCTCCAGAAGGAGGAGGGCATCACCGGCAAGGTGAAGCTCACCCTGTGGTCCACCCCCTCCCGCTACGGCCCCGCCACCGACGCCGAGTTGAAGGCCATCGCCGAACAGCTCAACGCCAGCGGCCTGTTCGACGCCGACGTCAAGTCCGTCGCCTACGACCAGTACGAGAAGGACATCGAGGCCGGCAAGTACGGCGTGTACGTCAAGGGCTGGGTGCCGGACTACCCGGACGCCGACAACTTCACCGCGCCCTTCTTCGGCGAGGGCAACGTGCTGGGCAACAACTACGCCAACGGCACGATCACCGACACCCTGATCCCGCGCACCGCCGCCGCGAGCAACCGTTCCACCACCGACAAGGACTACGGACAGCTCCAGGACATCGTCGCCGAGCAGCTGCCCGTCCTCCCGGTCTGGCAGGCCAAGCAGTACGCCGTCGTCCACGAGGACGTCTACGGCCTGGAGAACTGCCTCGACGCCTCCACGGTCTTCCGCTTCTGGGAGCTCAACAAGGGCTGAGAGCCGGTACGAACGCGGAGGGCGCCCCTTGTCAGGAAGGGGCGCCCTCTGTGCCGTAGGGGGGCGTTCTACTGCGCGCCGGGGCGCACCAGCCCGCTCTCGTACGCGTACACCGCGGCCTGGACCCGGTCGCGCAGCCCCAGCTTGGTCAGCACATGCCCGACATGCGTCTTGACGGTGGTCTCGCTGACGAACAGGTCGGCGGCGATCTCGGCGTTCGACAGCCCCCGCGCCACCAGCTTCAGCACCTCCACCTCACGGTCGGTGAGCGTGTGCAGCGTGTCCGGCACCGGCTCGTCGCCCGACGGCAGATGCGTGGCGTACTTGTCGAGCAGCCGGCGCGTGATGCTCGGCGCGAGCATCGCCTCGCCGGCGGCGACCACGCGGATCGCCTGCACCAGCTCGTTGGCCGGGGCGTCCTTGAGCAGGAAGCCGCTGGCACCGGCGCGCAGCGCCTCCACCACGTACTCGTCGAGGTCGAAGGTCGTCAGCACCAGTACCTTCGCCGGGCCGTCCCGCCCGGGCCCGGTGATCTGCCGCGTCGCCTCGACGCCGTCCATGCGGGGCATGCGGATGTCCATCAGAACCACGTCGGGCTGCAGGGCCCGCACCTGGTCGAGGGCCTGAAGACCGTCTCCGGCCTCGCCGACCACCGCGATGTCCTGCTCCGCCTCCAGAATCATCCGGAAGCCGGTGCGCAGCAGCGGTTGGTCGTCGACCAGTAGGACGCGGATGGCCACGTAAATCTCCTTCGCTAGTCCGGCCCCATTCTGCCCTGCGAGGTGCTGCCGGACTCCGCCGCCCTCACCGGCAGCGGATAGGGCGGGGGAGTACCGCCGAACTCCGGGCAGTGCGCCTGGTGATCGCACCAGCCGCACAGCTTCGTCGGCCGCGGCCGCCAGTCGCCCGTCTCCGTCGCCAGCCGGATCGCCTCCCACAACGCGAGCAGCTTGCGCTCCACCCGCTCCAGGTCGGCGAGGACCGGGTCGTACGTCAGCACGTCCCCGCTGCCCAGGTACACCAGCTGCAGCCGCCGGGGGATCACCTGCTTCAGCCGCCAGACGACGAGGGCGTAGAACTTCATCTGGAACAGCGCGCCCTCGGCGTACTCCGGCCTCGGCGCCTTGCCCGTCTTGTAGTCGACGATCCGCACCTCGCCGGTCGGCGCCACGTCCACCCGGTCGATGATCCCGCGCAGCCTCAGCCCCGACTCCAGCTCGGCCTCGACGAACAGCTCCCGCTCGGCCGGCTCCAGCCGCGTCGGGTCCTCCAGCGTGAACCACCGCTCGACCAGCTGCTCCGCCTCGGTCAGCCAGCCCGCCAGCCGCTCACCCTCCGGATCGTCGGCGAACAGCTCCACGAGCTCCGGCCGGGACTCGCGCAGCCGGTCCCACTGGCCGGGGATCAGCGACTTGGCCCGCGGCGCGGTCCGCTCGGCCGCCGGGGCGTCGAAGAGCCGCTCCAGCACCGCGTGCACCAGCGTCCCCTTGGTGGCTGCCGCGCTCGGCTTCTCCGGCAGCCGGTCGATCACCCGGAACCGGTACAGCAGCGGGCACTGCATGAAGTCGCCGGCCCGGGAGGGCGACAGCGAGGCCGGTGGTATGGCGACGACGGCCTTCTCGACGGCGCCCGCCACCGCCTCCTCCGCCCCCACCTGCGGCCGGACCTCCACGACACCACCGTCGCCCGCCTCGGCGACGCCCTCGCTGCTGCTCTCCATGACCCCAGACCTTACGGCCCGCCACTGACAGTCACCCAGCCGCGGCCCGGACGCCGACGACGGCCGGGAAAACACAGGGGGTGCCGAGGCGGAACGCGTCCCGACGGACGCATACCATCGGTCACGAGACCCTTCCGCCCGGCAGGAGCGGGAGTTGCTTCGATACGAGGGGACACCGTGGTGGAAAGCGGCGGGAGCGGGCGGCCGCGGCCGGACAGCGAAGAGTCGGTCGAGCGCCACGCAACACCTGCGCCCCCGCCGGCCACACCCGAGGAGACGTCCACGACGGAGCCCGAGACGTCATCGAGGGAGCCCGAGACGTCTGCCACGGAGCCGGAGACGTCCGCCACGGAGCCCGAGACGTCCGCGGTGGACGAGGACAGGTCGGCAAGGGAACCCGAGAAGACGCCCGCGACGGAAGAAGACCGGTCCGCGACGGAAGAAGACCGGTCCGTGACGGAACAGCCGACGGACGGAGCGGGACAGGCTCCTGACACCTCCGGCACCGCCACCCCCGCACCGAGCGGCCGGCCCCCCGCCGGCCCGCCCGTGGCCGGCCCCTCCGCACCGGACTCCCGCGCCGACCTCCACCCCGAGCTCCCCCGAGCCCACACCCCCGCCGAGCCGCCTCACGGCCCCGCCCTGGGCGAAGCTCCCCCCGCCGCCAAGGGCCGCCCGCCGCGTCCCCCGGAGCCCCGCGGCGGCCTGCTGATGGGCCGCCCCTTCGGTGTGCCCGTCTACGTGGCCCCCAGCTGGTTCCTCGTCGCCGCGCTGATCACCTGGGTGTTCGGCGGCCAGCTCGAGCGCGTGCTGCCCGAACTCGGCGCCGCCCGCTACCTCGTCTCCCTCTTCTTCGCGGTCGCCTTCTACGCGTCCGTCCTGATCCACGAGCTCGCCCACACGGTCGCCGCCCTCCGCTTCAAGCTCCCGGTCCGCCGCATCCAGCTGCAGTTCTTCGGCGGCGTCTCCGAGATCGAGAAGGAGGCCGAGACCCCGGGCCGGGAGTTCTGGCTGGCCTTCGTCGGCCCGCTCCTCTCACTCGTCCTCGCCGGCCTCTTCTACCTCGCCCTGCAGCCCGTCGAGCCCGGCACGGTCCCCGGGGTCCTGCTGGCCGGCCTGATGATCTCCAACCTCATCGTGGCGGTCTTCAACCTCCTGCCCGGCCTCCCCCTCGACGGCGGCCGCATGCTGCGCGCCGTCGTCTGGAAGATCACCGGCAGGCCCATGAGCGGCACCGTCGCCGCCGCCTGGGTCGGCCGCGCCCTCGCCGTCTCCGTCCTCGTCGGGCTGCCCCTGCTGACCCAGTCCGGGGTGCTCGGAGACGCCGCCGAGGACAGCGTCGGCATGGACACCGTCATGGACGCCCTGCTCGCCGCCATCCTCGCCGCGATCATCTGGACCGGCGCCGGCAACAGCCTGCGCATGGCCCGTCTGCGCGAGCACCTCCCCGAGCTGCGCGCCCGCAACCTCACCCGCCGCGCGGTCCCCGTCGAGTCCGACACCCCGCTCTCCGAGGCCCTGCGCCGCGCCAACGACGCCGGCGCCCGCGCCCTGGTCGTCGTCGACGCCCACGGCGAACCCCTCTCGCTCGTCCGCGAGGCCGCCATCGTCGGCGTACCCGAACACCGCCGCCCCTGGGTCGCCGTCAGCGGCCTCGCCCAGGAGCTCACCGACGGTATGCGCGTCTCCGCCGAGCTCGCCGGCGAGGACCTCCTGGACGCCCTGCGCGCCACCCCCGCCACCGAGTACCTGGTCGTGGAGGAGACCGGCGAGATCTACGGCGTCCTGTCCGCGGCCGACGTCGAGCGCGCCTTCGTGAAGGCGATGGCCAGGCCGAGCTGAGCGCCGCTCGCCTCCGGTGTTGCTCCCCGCTTCCCCGTGGTCGGCGGCCCCGGCAAAGGCCGGTAGGCTGTTCACATGTCCGAACCGACCGGTGCCGCCCGCAGGCGCGGGCCCTTCAAGGTCGGGGACCAGGTTCAGCTGACCGACCCCAAGGGCCGCCACTACACGTTCACGCTCGAAGCCGGGAAGAACTTCCACACCCACAAGGGTTCCTTCCCGCACGACGAACTGATCGGCGCTCCCGAGGGCAGCGTTGTCCGCACCACCGGGAACGTCGCCTACCTCGCGCTGCGCCCCCTGCTCCCCGACTACGTCCTGTCCATGCCCCGCGGGGCAGCCGTCGTCTACCCGAAGGACGCGGGGCAGATCCTCGCCTTCGCCGACATCTTCCCCGGCGCACGCGTCGTGGAGGCGGGCGTCGGCTCCGGCTCGCTCAGCAGCTTCCTGCTGCGCGCCATCGGCGACCAGGGCATGCTGCACAGCTACGAGCGCCGCGAGGACTTCGCCGAGATCGCGCAGCAGAACGTGGAGCGCTACTTCGGCGGCCCGCACCCCGCCTGGCAGCTCACCGTCGGCGACCTCCAGGACAACCTGTCCGACACGGACGTCGACCGCGTCATCCTCGACATGCTCGCCCCCTGGGAGTGCCTGGAGGCCGTCTCCAAGGCGCTCGTCCCCGGCGGCATCCTGTGCTGCTACGTCGCGACCACCACCCAGCTCGCCCGGACCGTCGAGTCCATCCGCGAGATCGGCTGCTTCAACGAGCCGACCGCCTGGGAGACGATGATCCGCAACTGGCACATCGAGGGCCTGGCCGTGCGCCCCGACCACCGCATGATCGGCCACACCGGCTTCCTGCTCACCGCCCGCCGCCTCGCCGACGGCGTCGAGCCCCCCATGCGCCGCCGCCGCCCCGCCAAGGGCGCCTACGGCGAGGACTACTCCGGTCCCAACGCCGACGGAGGCCTGGGCGGCTGAGGCGGCAGGTCCCTGCCGCAGTCAACGAACCGGCGCCGTGGGCGAGTTCCCGGAACACCACCGGAACTCGCCCAGGGCGCCGTTCTGTTGAGCCCGGCCGCCCCGAACAGCGAGGCCCGCTGTCCGAGATCCCGCACCCCGCCGTTCCCCCGCACTGTGACGTGTGGCACGATGCTGGCCACCCCCACCGGCACAGCCCTCACAGGAGACGCTCCTAGTGCAATCCGCCGTCCCGGAACTGGCACACACCCACACCCGACCGATCCACTGGCTCGCGACCGCCACCGCCCTGGCCGGAGTCGTCGCGCTCTCCTCGGTCCTCCAGCCCAACCCGGCGACGGCTGCCCAGCCGACCGGCCCGGACACCAAGTCCGCCCCCGTGACCACCGCGGCTCCCGCGACCACCGGCGTCGACTTCCCGCTCGAGTGCGGACCGGTCAAGGCCCTCGTGCAGAAGAAGGCCTCGGGGGACCTGGACGGTGACGGCAGGCCGGAAACGGTCGCCGTGGTCCACTGCGACTCCGCGATGGGCACCCCGCCCGACGCTGTCTACGTCCTCACCCAGGGCGCCGGCGCCACCACCGCACGTGTGGTGGCCACGCTCGTCGAGCCCAGGGACCGCCTCACGGTCACCGGCATTTCCGTCGAGGACGGCGCCGTCCTCGCCACGTACCTCGGCTACTCCTCGGCGGACGTGCCCAGTTGCTGCCCCGACGTGAAGGACAGCGCCAAGTGGCAATGGAAGGACAAGAGGTTCATCCGCTCGACACCGGCCGGCGTCCACAGCGTCTGAGCCAATCCACCGGCGCATGTGAGAAATCAGACAGAAGTAACAGGGCGTGCGCGCCTGCTCACTCGGCGTCCGGGCCGTGGACCTCGACCCTGTCCGAAACCCTTCGCACATGGATGCACTCGCCGGGACACTCCCGCGCCGAGTCCACGACATCCGTCAGCAGCGCCAACGGAACCGGTGTCGTGGCCCCCTTGGCCTGCAGAAGTTCCTCGTCAGGGCTCTTGACGTACGCCAGGCCGTCGATGTCCAGCTCGAACACCTCCGGCGCGTACTGGGCACAGATGCCGTCGCCGGTACAGAGGTCCTGATCGATCCAGACCTCCAGTGCCTCGCCGCCGACACCGGCCTCCTGCTGCACGCTCATATCTCCTGCCGTTTAGTGCAGAGCCGCACGGGAACGATGCAGGCTCTGGCGGGTGTTGAACACTTCGACCCTACCTCCGGCCGCTTTCCAATCATGTTCGGTGGGTATTCCCCTGGCGTGAGGGAGAGCGCAAGGGTGAAGATCGGACACACCCCGACAGTCTTTGTGATCTAGGGGTTTCAATCGACACCCACCCAGGTAGGGTCTGGAAGCGTCCAGCTCCCCTTGGAGGAGGTGAGGACCGTGGCAGCCCACGACGACGACATGAACCGCGGCATCCGCCCGGGACGAGGGTCCGACGACCCGGCCGGGCAGATCGCTTACCTTGAGCAGGAGATCGCCGTCCTGCGACGCAAGCTCGCCGACTCTCCGCGACACACGAGGATTCTCGAAGAGCGGATCGTCGAGCTGCAGACCAACCTGGCCGGCGTATCCGCCCAGAACGAGCGACTCGCCAACACGCTCCGCGAGGCCCGAGACCAGATCGTGGCCCTCAAGGAAGAAGTCGACCGGCTCGCACAGCCCCCGGCCGGCTTCGGTGTCTTCCTGCAGGCGAACGAGGACGGCACCGCCGACATCTTCACCGGGGGCCGCAAGCTCCGGGTGAACGTCAGCCCCAGCGTCGAGCTCGAGGAGCTCCGGCGCGGCCAGGAACTGATGCTCAACGAAGCGCTCAACGTGGTCGAGGCCATGGAGTTCGAGCGCGTCGGGGACATCGTCACCCTCAAGGAGATCCTCGAGGACGGCGAGCGCGCCCTGGTGCTCGGGCACACCGACGAGGAACGGGTGGTACGGCTCGCCGAGCCGCTGCTGGACGTCACCATCCGCCCCGGCGACGCCCTGCTGCTCGAACCCCGCTCCGGCTACGTCTACGAGGTCGTTCCCAAGAGCGAGGTCGAGGAACTCGTCCTCGAAGAGGTCCCCGACATCGGCTACGAGCAGATCGGCGGCCTCGGCAACCAGATCGAGGCCATCCGCGACGCGGTCGAGCTTCCGTACCTCTACCCCGACCTGTTCAAGGAGCACGAACTGCGGCCGCCCAAGGGCGTCCTGCTCTACGGTCCCCCTGGATGCGGTAAGACACTGATCGCCAAGGCCGTCGCCAACTCGCTGGCCAAGAAGGTCGCCGAGGTCACCGGCCAGGCCGCCGGCAAGAGCTTCTTCCTCAACATCAAGGGCCCCGAGCTGCTGAACAAGTACGTCGGTGAGACCGAGCGGCAGATCCGCCTCGTCTTCCAGCGTGCTCGTGAGAAGGCCAGCGAGGGCACCCCCGTGATCGTCTTCTTCGACGAGATGGAGTCCCTCTTCCGCACCCGTGGCTCCGGTGTCAGCTCGGACGTGGAGAACACCATCGTCCCGCAGCTGCTCGCCGAGATCGACGGTGTGGAGGGCCTGCAGAACGTGGTCGTGATCGGCGCCTCCAACCGCGAGGACATGATCGACCCGGCCATCCTGCGCCCCGGCCGGCTGGATGTGAAGATCAAGATCGAGCGTCCGGACGCCGAGGCGGCCAAGGACATCTTCGGCAAGTACCTCACCGAGCGTCTCCCGCTCCACTCGGACGACCTCGGCGAGCACGGCGGCGACAAGACCACCACCGTCCAGAGCATGATCCAGACGGCTGTGGAACACATGTACGCTGAATCCGAGGAAAACCGCTTCCTGGAAGTCACCTACGCCAATGGCGACAAGGAAGTCCTCTACTTCAAGGACTTCAACTCCGGCGCCATGATCGAGAACATCGTGGGCCGCGCCAAGAAAATGGCGATCAAGGACTTCCTCGAGAAGAACCAGAAGGGCCTTCGCGTCTCCCACCTCCTCCAGGCCTGCGTGGACGAGTTCAAGGAGAACGAGGACCTGCCGAACACCACCAACCCGGACGACTGGGCCAGGATCTCCGGAAAGAAGGGCGAGCGGATCGTCTACATCCGCACCCTCATCACCGGAAAGCAGGGCGCGGACACCGGACGCTCCATCGACACGGTGGCGAACACCGGACAGTACCTGTAAAACCAGGGCGGCTGCGGGTGCCCTTCACCGGGTACCCGCAGCCGACTGTTTTTCGGGCCACGGCTGGAGCAGGCAATGACGCAAATGATCTCCCCACCAGCGCAGAGGCGTTCTAGGCTCTTCCGTACCGCCGGGCGCAGTGCGGGGACGGGCACCGCACACGCACCGGAGCACCCGCGGTACTGGAGTGGCGCCCATGACCGAGGGCGCCGCCGGGCAAGGAGGGCCGCATGACCGTACGGCGAGTAATGGGCATCGAGACGGAGTACGGGATCTCCGTCCCCGGCCACCCGAACGCCAATGCCATGCTCACCTCGTCCCAGATCGTCAACGCGTACGCGGCGGCGATGCACCGGGCCCGCCGGGCTCGCTGGGACTTCGAGGAGGAGAACCCGCTGCGGGACGCGCGAGGCTTCGACCTCGCCCGCGAGGCCGCCGACGCCAGCCAGCTCACCGACGAGGACATCGGCCTCGCCAACGTGATCCTCACCAACGGCGCGCGGCTCTACGTCGACCACGCTCACCCGGAGTACAGCGCGCCCGAGGTCACCAACCCGCGGGACGCCGTCCTCTGGGACAAGGCCGGCGAGCGGATCATGGCGGAGGCAGCCGAGCGCGCCGCCGCGCTCCCCGGCGCCCAGCCCATCCACCTCTACAAGAACAACACCGACAACAAGGGCGCCTCCTACGGCACGCACGAGAACTACCTGATGAAGCGGGAGACCGCCTTCTCGGACATCGTGCGCCACCTCACGCCCTTCTTCGTCTCCCGCCAGGTCTTCGCCGGAGCGGGCCGCGTCGGCATCGGTCAGGACGGGCACGAGCACGGCTTCCAGCTCAGTCAGCGCGCGGACTACTTCGAGGTCGAGGTCGGTCTGGAGACCACCCTCAAGCGCCCGATCATCAACACCCGCGACGAGCCGCACGCCGACGCCGAGAAGTACCGCCGCCTCCATGTGATCATCGGCGACGCGAACCTCTCCGAGATCTCGACCTACCTCAAGCTGGGCACGACCGCCCTGGTCCTGTCCATGATCGAGGACGGCTTCATCGCCGTGGACCTGGCCGTCGACCAGCCCGTCCGCACCCTCCACCAGGTCTCCCACGACCCGACTCTGAAGCGTCTGGTCACGCTGCGCAGCGGCCGCACACTCACCGCGGTCCAGTTGCAGATGGAGTACTACGAGCTGTCGCGCAAGTACGTGGAGGAGCGCTTCGGCGCCGACGCCGACGAACAGACCAAGGACGTCCTGGCACGCTGGGAGGACACCCTCACGCGCCTGGAGAACGACCCGATGAGCCTCGCCGGCGAGCTGGACTGGATCGCCAAGCGCGAGCTCATGGAGGGTTACCGGCGCCGTGACAGCCTCGACTGGGACGCGGCCCGCCTGCACCTCGTCGACCTCCAGTACGCCGACGTACGGCCCGAGAAGGGGCTCTACAACCGTCTCGTGGCCCGCGGGCGGATGAAGCGGCTGCTGGACGAGGGCGACGTCGAGCGGGCCATGTCCAAGCCCCCGGAGGACACGCGCGCGTACTTCCGTGGCCGCTGCCTGGAGCAGTACGCCGACGACGTCGCGGCGGCCTCCTGGGACTCGGTCATCTTCGACCTGCCCGGCCGCGACAGCCTGCAGCGCGTTCCAACCCTGGAGCCGCTTCGCGGAACGCGAAATCACGTCAAGGAGCTCCTGGATCGTTGCCGCACGGCGGAAGACCTGGTCAGGGTCTTGTCGGGCGGCTGAGCGGGTACTCGGCCGGACCCGGGCGGCCAGGGTGGAAACCCCGGCGTCCGGGAATCATCGAGGTGGGCCCCGTACGTTGTAGGAACTGCGGGGCCGATGTCGGACCCGGCTTGTAGGGTCTGATCATCACCGATCGGCAGGATGCCGACCTGTCGACCATGTCGGGCGAACTGAGCGGGGTGAGGGTTATGGCGACCAAGGACACCGGCGGCGGCCAGCAGAAGGCGACGCGCTCCACGGAGGAGGTCGAGGAGCAGGCGGCAGAGGCGCAGGCTTCGGAGGACCTCAAGGAGCGCCACGAGAAGCTGAGTGACGATGTGGACTCCGTGCTGGACGAGATCGACGACGTCCTCGAGGAGAACGCCGAGGACTTCGTCCGCTCCTTCGTGCAAAAGGGCGGCCAGTAAAACCGTCTTTGCCTTCGAATCGACGGTTCGAGGGTGCGGGGGTGTGAGCGACCGGTGAGCCCGCGATCCGTCATGGGTTCACCGGTCCTCGTACTCCGGACGGGGTGAAACGTGATCCGCGGGAAGGCTTCGGCCGGACATGTGGATCACCGCCGCGAGCCGGGTAAGGTCCCTGCCATACCGATGCTTCACCTATGAAATTCGGCCTATCCGGAAGGAATCTCGTGGAAGCCAACTCTCGTGGCATCGGGCGTCTACCAGCAGCCTTCCTGACGCCTGGATCCTCTTCGTTCATGGACTTCCTGTCCGCGCACCAGCCTGAGCTGCTGCCCGGCAACCGGCAACTGCCCCCCACTCAGGGTGTGATCGAGGCGCCGCACGGCACCACGATCGTGGCCGTGACCTTCCCCGGCGGCGTGGTGCTGGCCGGTGACCGGCGGGCCACCATGGGCAACGTCATCGCGCAGCGGGACATCGAGAAGGTGTTCCCGGCGGACGAGTACTCGGCCGTCGGCATCGCCGGCACCGCCGGTCTGGCCGTCGAGATGGTCAAGCTGTTCCAGCTGGAGCTGGAGCACTTCGAGAAGGTCGAGGGCGCGCAGCTCTCGCTCGAGGGCAAGGCGAACCGGCTGTCCACGATGATCCGCTCCAACCTCGGCATGGCCATGCAGGGCCTGGCCGTGGTGCCGCTCTTCGCCGGGTACGACGTGGACCGCGGCAAGGGCCGGATCTTCTCCTACGACGTCACCGGCGGCCGTTCCGAGGAGCACAACTACGCCGCCACCGGCTCCGGCTCGATCTTCGCGCGGGGCGCCATGAAGAAGCTCTTCCGTGAGGACCTGACCGAGGACCAGGCCACGATGCTCGTGGTACAGGCCCTGTACGACGCGGCAGACGACGACTCGGCGACCGGTGGTCCCGATGTCGCCCGCCGGATCTACCCCATCGTCACCGTGATCACCGAGGACGGCTTCCGCCGGATCACCGAGGACGAGTCGTCCGACATCGCCCGCTCGGTGCTGGAGCGCCGTCTGGAGCAGCCGGACGGCCCGCGGGCCGCGCTGCTGTAGCCGGCCGCCCCTGTTGGCAAGGTGATCGAGTGACTTCCACAGAAAGGGACGGATAACCGGTGTCGACGCCGTTCTATGTCTCACCCCAGCAGGCGATGGCCGACCGCGCGGAGTACGCGCGCAAGGGCATCGCCCGTGGTCGCAGTCTGGTCGTGCTGCAGTACTCCGACGGCATCGTCTTCGTCGGCGAGAACCCGTCCCGCGCGCTGCACAAGTTCAGCGAGATCTACGACCGGATCGGCTTCGCGGCCGCCGGCAAGTACAACGAGTACGAGAACCTGCGGATCGGCGGTGTGCGCTACGCCGACCTGCGCGGTTACACCTATGACCGGGACGACGTGACCGCCCGCGGTCTCGCCAACGTCTACGCCCAGACGCTCGGCACGATCTTCTCCTCGGCGGGGGAGAAGCCGTACGAGGTGGAGCTGGTCGTGGCGGAGGTGGGCGAGACGCCGGACGGCGACCAGATCTACCGGCTGCCGCACGACGGGTCGATCGTCGACGAGCACGGCTCGGTCGCGGTCGGCGGCAACGCCGAGCAGATCAGCAGCTACCTGGACCAGCGCCACCAGGACGGCATGACCCTCGCCGAGGCCCTCAAGCTGGCCGTCCAGGCCCTGTCCCGCGACACGAACGGCACGCAGCGGGAGATCCCCGCCGAGCGCCTGGAGGTCGCGGTGCTGGACCGTACGCGGCCGCAGTCGCGGAAGTTCAGGCGGATCGTCGGCCCGCAGCTGTCCCGGCTGCTGGCGGGCGGTGGCGCGGACCTCTCGAAGGACGACAGCGACTCCGAAGAGGAGTGAGCCCCTCCTCGCCCTGTGGGTGCCCCGGCCGGTCCTCGGTCGGGGCACCGCCCGTTTCCGGAGGCGCTCAGACGGCGCCTGGCGCCGCCGTGGAGCCTCGGACGACCAGTTCCACCGGGATGTCCCCGCCCTCGGGTGTACGGCCCTCCAGGACCGCCAGGAGGGCCCGCATGCCCCGTTCCCCGAACAGTTCGGCGTCCAGCCGTACGGTCGTCAGCTCGGGGTCGAGGGCGGCGGCCAGGGCGATGTCGTCGACGCCGGTGACGGAGATGTCGTCCGGGATGCGCAGGCCCAGCCGCCGTGCGGCCTTGTAGACGCCGGCGGCCAGTTTGTCGTCGTCACACACCACGGCGGTGGGGCGCGGGCCCGGGGCGCTCAGGGCGGCCTCGGAGGCCGCCAACGCCCCCTCGATGGACATCGGGGTGCGGGCCGTCCGCACCGACGTCCCCGGCACCGCGCCGACCCGTGCGGCCAGCTCACGCGCGCGTACCTCGAAGGTCCAGGACGGCACGTCCGCCGCCAGGTGGAGGAAGTGCCGGTGTCCCAGACCCAGCAGGTGGTCGGCGATCCGGCGGGCGCCGTCGGTGATGTCCAGGTTGACCGTGGCCGCGCCGAGGCTGCCCCGCGGATCGCTGTCGAGCATCACCAGGGGCAGCTGGTCGCCGTGGATGGCGGTGAGGGCGTCGGCGGCCATGGAGGAGGCGATCACGCCGTCCAGGGCGGCCTGGGCGGAGGCGAAGGGGTCGCGGGCCGGGCCGACACCCTCGGGGGAGGGATAGAGCACCACGCCGAAGCCGTGGTCGGCGGCGACCCGGGCCGCGCCCGTGTACACGCCGGCGAAGAACTCGGTGGTCAGCGCCGGGACGACGAGCAGAACCGTGCGGGTGCGGCCCAGGCGCAGATTGCGGGCGGCGAGGTTGGGCCGGTAGCCCAGTTCCCGGGCGGCCTCCCGTACGCGCTCGGCCGTGGCCTCGGAGACCCGGCCGCGCCACTTGTCGCCGAGCACCAGGGAGACCGCGGCCTGCGAGACCCCCGCGGCCTGGGCGACGTCACGGCTGGTCGGGCGCGTACTACCTCGTGCCACCGTGGGCCTGCTCTTTCGTCTGGCGCGTGCACTCTGGACGGGTGAACAGCGCACATGGTACGTATGACAAGAGACGTTATACGTAAAACCCGAGGGTGAGGCACCGCCTCGGGCGAGCCGACGGAGGCGGGACATTGGCCGCGGGGTACCTGGAGATCCTCAGGGCGAGGCACGCGGCGCGGCTGCTGGCGGGCACGCTCGTGGGCCGGCTGCCCAACGCCACGGCCGCCATCGCGATCGTGCTGTTCGTGCGCGCCGAGGGCGGCGGCTACAGCCTCGCGGGCGCCCTGGCAGCCGTCTACGGCGTCGCCAACGCCGTCGGTCAGCCCCTGCTCGGGCGCCTCGTCGACCTGCGCGGCCAGCCACGCGTCCAGCTTCCCGCCGCGCTCGCCTCGGCCCTCGCGATGGCGGTCTTCGCCTTCGCCGGTACCGATCCGCTCCCGCTCGCGTACGCCGCCGTGGCGGCCGCCGGGCTGTTCACCCCGCCGCTGGAGGGCGGTCTGCGGGCGCTGTGGCCGTCGGTGCTGCGCCGGGAGGACCAGGTGCACACGGCGTACGCGATGGACGCGGTGGCGCAGGAGGTGATGTTCACGGTCGGTCCGCTGCTGGTGACCTTGTGCGTGTCGCTGTGGTCGGCGCAGGCCGCGTTGCTCGTCCTGAACGTGGTCGGAGTGCTCGGGGCGCTGTCGGTGGTCGTCTCGCCGCCCGCGCGCGCGTGGCGTTCCGCCCCGCGTGAGGCGCACTGGCTCGGCGCGCTGCGCTCGCCCGGGCTGCTCGTGCTGCTTGCCGCCTTTCTGTTCGTCGGGATCGCTCTCGGCTCGATCACGGTCGCCTCGGTGCCGTACGCGGACGACCACGGCGGCGACACGGTGTACGGGTGGCTGATGGCCGCCCTGGGACTGGGTGCGCTGGTGGGTGGCGTGGTGTACGGGGCCCGGCAGTGGGCGGGTGTGCCCGAGCGGCGACTGCGGGTGCTGGTGGCGTTCCTGGCGGTGTGTTATCTGCCGTTGATGCTGATGCCGGGAGCTGTCGCCATGGTGGCACTCACGGTGCTCGCCGGTGTGTTCCTCGCGCCTGCCATTGCCTGTGCCTTCGTCATCGTCGACCGGCATGCGCCGCGGGGTACGGTCACGGAGGCGTTCTCCTGGCTGGTGACCACGTTCACGGTCGGTCACTCGCTCGGAACGGGCGTGGCGGGGCCGGTTGTGGAGGCGGGTGGTGCCCTGTGGGGTTTCGCCGTGCCGGGTGCCGCGGGCGCCGTGTCGTTGCTGGTTCTGCTGTCCACGGGGCGGGTACTCGCAGCTCCCGCTGCGGGTGCGGTGGTTGCGGCTTCATCGGAAAATGATCCAAACCGTGCTGCCGAACCTCGTTTCAGTTCAGGGGATCGGGCGTAATGTTCACTCATGGACCGCCGCATTTTCGGGCTGGAGAACGAGTACGGCGTCACGTGCACGTTCAGGGGACAGCGCCGCCTGTCGCCTGACGAGGTGGCGCGGTACCTCTTCCGCCGTGTCGTGTCATGGGGCCGAAGCAGCAATGTCTTTCTGCGGAACGGCGCCCGCCTCTATCTCGACGTGGGATCGCATCCGGAATACGCGACACCCGAATGTGACAACGTGATCGAACTGGTCACCCACGACAAGGCCGGCGAGCGCATTCTCGAAGGACTCCTGGTGGACGCGGAACGACGCCTGCACGAGGAGGGAATCGCGGGCGACGTCTACCTCTTCAAGAACAACACCGACTCGGCGGGCAACTCCTACGGTTGCCACGAGAACTACCTGGTGGCCCGGCACGGGGAGTTCTCCCGGCTCGCGGACATCCTCATCCCCTTCCTGGTGACCCGGCAGCTGCTCTGCGGCGCGGGCAAGGTGCTGCAGACGCCCCGCGGGGCCGTCTACTGCGTCAGCCAGCGGGCCGAACACATCTGGGAAGGCGTCTCCTCGGCGACGACCCGCTCCCGGCCCATCATCAACACCCGCGACGAACCGCACGCCGACGCCGAGCGCTACCGCCGGCTGCACGTCATCGTGGGCGACTCGAACATGTCCGAGACGACCATGCTGCTCAAGGTCGGCGCCACCGACCTGGTGCTCCGCATGATCGAGGCGGGCACGGTCATGCGCGACCTCACCCTGGAGAACCCGATCCGGGCGATCCGCGAGGTCAGCCACGACATCACCGGCCGGCGCAAGGTGCGCCTGGCCAGCGGCCGCGAGGCCTCCGCGCTGGAGGTGCAGCGCGAGTACTACGAGAAGGCCGTGGACTTCTGCGAGCGCCGCGGGATCCGCACCGGCACCGTCGAGCAGGTCCTGGAGCTGTGGGGCCGCACGCTGGACGCGATCGAGTCCGAGGACCTCGACCGCATCGGCACCGAGATCGACTGGGTGATGAAGTACAAGCTCATCGAGCGGTACCGGGCCAAGCACAACATGACGATGTCGCACCCGCGCGTGGCGCAGATAGACCTCGCCTACCACGACATCCACCGGCGTCGTGGCCTGTACTACCTGCTGGAGAAGAAGGGTCAAGCCACCCGGATCTGCAACGACTTGAAGATCTTCGAGGGCAAGTCCGTTCCCCCGCAGACAACTCGGGCGAGGCTGCGCGGCGACTTCATCCGCCGGGCCCAGGAGCAGCGCCGGGACTTCACCGTCGACTGGGTCCACCTCAAGCTCAACGACCAGGCGCAGCGCACCGTGTTGTGCAAGGACCCGTTCCGATCGGTGGACGACAGGGTGGAGAAGCTGATCGCCGGAATGTGAGAAATGCGCTTCCGGTGAGGCGCCGGAACGCAACACGGGCGCCGTACGTTTCCCGTACGGCGCCCGTCTCACGTCGTAGAGTTGCGCGCACGCCATCCACAAGATCGACCGATTACGAGGCCCCCACCGTGCGCCGACGCTCACTCATTCTTGCCGCCGTACCCGCCGGACTGGTCACGCTCGCCGGATGCGGCGACGACAAGTCCGACTCGTCGAGCGCGGCCGACGGCAACGCGTCGCCCTCAGCCTCGGACCCCTCCGCCGCGCCGGCGCCCAAGATCGTCGACGGTCCGCTGCCGGCCATCACGGCGGGTACCGAGTTCGGTGAGAAGCCGACGGTCGCCAAGGGCAGCGGCGCCCCCTCCGACCAGCTCGCGGTGAAGACGGTCATCGCGGGCAACGGCCGGACCGTCGCGGAGAACGACTACATCTGGGCCCACTACCTCGGCCAGATCTGGGACACCGGCAAGGTCTTCGACAACTCCTACGACCGCAAGACGCCGCTGTTCATCCAGCTTGCCCAGGGCGGCATCATCGACGGCTGGCGCTACGCCCTGGCCGGCAAGAAGGTCGGCAGCCGCGTGGAGCTCTCGGTCCCGCCGACCTGGGGTTACGGCAAGGAGGGCCAGCCGCAGGCCGGCATCAAGGGCACCGACACCCTGGTGTTCGTGGTGGACGTACAGGGCACGTTCAACGGCAAGAGCTCCGCCGAGGGCAAGGACGTCCCGCAGGACGACGCCGCGCTGCCGAAGGTCGGCACCAACACCGACGGCAAGGCGCCCTCCATCGAGATCCCCAAGGCCGACCCGCCGAAGAAGCTCGTGGCGAACTACGTCATCGAGGGCGACGGCGAGGAGGTCGCGGCCGACGGCAGCGTCGTCGTGCAGTACAAGGGCGTCGTCTGGGACACCGGCAAGGAGTTCGACTCCACCTACACCCGCAGCGCGCCCACGGCGTTCTCGCTCCAGCAGGTCGTCAAGGGCTGGTCGCAGGGCCTGACCGGCAAGAAGGTCGGCAGCCGCGTCGTCATCGTCGTCCCGCCGGAGCTGGGGTACGGCGACCAGCCGCCGGCCGGCAGCGGCATCGAGAAGGACTCCACGATGGTCTTCTCGGTGGACATCCTCGCGACGGTGTGACGCCGCCCGAGGTGTAAGACTGTGCACGTTGCCTTTTCGAGACAAGCAGGAGCGTAAGACGTGAGCATCGACAAGCCCGAGATCGACTTCCCGGGCGGCGAGCCCCCGGCGGACCTCGAGATCAAGGACATCTGGGAGGGCGACGGCGCGGTGGCGCAGGCGGGCCAGACCGTCACCGTCCACTACGTCGGTGTCGCCTTCAGCACGGGTGAGGAGTTCGACGCCAGCTGGAACCGCGGCACTCCGTTCCGCTTCCCGCTCGGCGCCGGCCGTGTCATCAAGGGCTGGGACCAGGGCGTGCAGGGCATGAAGGTCGGCGGGCGCCGCCAGCTGACCATCCCGGCCCACCTCGCCTACGGCAACCAGAGCCCGACCCCGGCGATCAAGCCCGGCGAGACGCTGATCTTCGTGGTGGACCTGCTCGGGGTCTGATCGCCGTACGACAGGTCCTGGCTGATCGTCCCGTGACCAGTCCCGACCACCTGGGGCCCATGCCTGTGCGGGCATGGGCCCTCGGCTTTTGCCGGGACACGGTGGAGCGGTACGGTCATCCGTCAGAAGCACCATAAGGAAGGCGAAGGGCGTCGATGGCCATTGCCAAGGCCGAGCGGCTGATGAACCTGGCGCTGTGTCTGCTCGGGACGCGGCGGCCGCTCAGCAAGCGTGAGCTGCGCGATTCCATCGAGGCATACGTCGAGGCCTTCGGGCCGGGCAACGGCTCGGCCGGCTCCGACGACTCCTTCAACCGGATGTTCGAGCGGGACAAGGACGACCTGCGGGAGCTGGGGCTCGTCATCGAGACCGTCGAGAGCCTCGACGGCGAGATCGGCTACCACGCCCGCCGCGACAGCAACCGTCTGCCGCCCATCACTCTCGACGCCGAGGAGGCCGCCGCGCTGGGGCTGGCAGCCAAGGTGTGGCAGCAGGCCCGGCTCGCGGGCGCGGCCAGCGGTGCCCTGCAGAAGCTGCGCGCGGCCGGACTGCCGGAGGACGTCGACCCCTACGAGGCCCACGGCGCCCTGGAGCCCCGTATCCCCGTGCACGAGGCCGCGTTCGAGCCGCTGATGCTGGCCTGCCGCGACCGCCGCCCGGTCGTCTTCGACTACCGCAAGGCCACCGCCGCGCACCCGGAGCCCCGGCATGTCGAGCCCTGGGCGCTGGAGTGCTGGCGCGGCCACTGGTACCTGGCGGGCTGGGACCGCGACCGGGGCGCCGAACGCGTGTTCCGGCTGTCCCGGATCACCGGCAAGGTGCGCTCGCGCGGCGGCCGCTTCACCGCGCCGGTCCCCGATGTCGTCACCGTCCGCGAGACCGTCGCGAGCTGGGCGGGGGAGACCGCCGACCGCAGCGCGCTGATCCGGCTGCGCACGGGCGCCGGGTACCCCTTGCGGGCGAAGGCGACGGCGGTGCGGGAACTCGGCGACGGCTGGGACGAGTTGGAGATTCCGTACGGGCACGGGCTGGACGCCTGGCTGGTGGAGTTCGGGCCGGACGTAGTGGTCCTGGAGCCCGCCGAGCTGCGGGCCGACGTGGTGGACCGGCTGCGTGCGGTGGCCAAGGGCTGAGGGGGAGCGAGCAACACAGTGGCAGGCAAACCGGTCAGGCCGGCGAACGCGATCGACCAGACCCGGCGGATGCTCTCCCTGGTGACGTATCTCCGGGAGCGGCCCGGGGCGCGCATCGAGGACGTGGCGCGCGCCTTCGGCATCACCGAGGACGAGCTGGTCTCCGACCTCGACGTGCTGCCCATGTGCGGCACCAGCTTCCGGGGCGGCGATCTCCTCGACATCGACACCGACGGCGAGCGCATCTGGTGGCACAATCCGGCCGCCCTCGGCGCGGAGGCCGCCGAGCCGCTGCGGCTGGCCGCCGACGAGGCGACGGCCCTGCTGGTCGCCGCGCGGGCCGTGGCGACCCTGCCCGGCCTGCGCGAGGGCGACCGCCAGGCGCTGCTGCGCGCCACCGCCAAGGTGGAGGCCGCGGCCGGCGAGGCGGCCGGGGCCAGCTCACGCCTGTCGGTGACCTTCGAGTCCGAGGGCGGGGTCTTCGCCGACGTCGACCGGGCGATCTCCGAGCGGCGCCGCCTGTGGATCCGCTACTACTCGCCCGCCCGTGACGAGGTCACCGAGCGCGAGATCGACCCCATCCGCCTGGTCAGCGTCGGGCACACGTACGTGGAGGCCTGGTGCCGCCGCTCGGAGGCGCGCCGCACCTTCCGCCTCGACCGGGTCGCCGAGATCCGCATCCTCGACGAGCCCGCCGCGCCGCCCGAGGTCGAACTGCGGGACCTGTCGGAGGGGCTGGTGCAGCCCGCCGCCGAGGACCCGGAGGTCGTCGTCGAGGTCGGCCCCGGCGGCCGCTGGGTCGCCGAGTACTACCCCCACGACAGCGCCGATGAACTTCCCGACGGCGGTCTGCGTATCACTCTGCGCACACCGGATCCGGCCTCCCTGCGCCGCCTGGCCCTGCGCCTGGGCCGAGACGGCCGCATCGTCTCACCTCCGGACCTCGCCGACAGCGCCCGCCGCGCAGCACGGGAGGCGCTGGCCGCGTACGACGGCGTCGAGGCGGAGGAGGCACGGGAGGCCACCGCACCGCGCGCGGAGCGGCAGGCCTCGGACGGGGGCTACGACGGGCCGGCCGGCACACCGGACGGCGGGGCGGCCGGCGGGCCCGGTGACAGGTCGTCCGGTGTGCGGTACGGCAGGCAGTTCGACGGGCGGGAGCAGGGGCTTTGAGCGAGTCGGCGGGGTCTGGAGGGCGAGGCGTCTCGGTGGCCTCCGCGTTCGCGGGGATGCGGAGTGTGGCCCCGGTGGTGTTCAAGGCCGGGTGCCCGGACTGCCGGGGCCGGTTCGAGCTCGCCGCGAGTGCGCTGCGCCTGGTGCTCGGGGCGTCGAGCCGCACCACCTTCTACTCCTTCACCTGCCCCGACTGCGGCGCCGCCGTGCGCAAGCCGGCCGGGGATCGGATCGTCGAGCTGCTCACCGGCAGCGGGGTCAGGACCCTGCGGCTCCACACGCCGTAGGACGGTCTAGGCTCGGCGTCATGTTCTGGCCGATGTTCGCGGTAGCCGTGGGTTTCCTGGGTCTCGCCGTCCTCGCGGTGTTCGCCGTCCGGGTGTTCCTGGAGGCGCAGCGTCTGGGACGGCAGGTCGCGGACTCCGCGAGCCGTATCAACAGGGCGGCCGAGGAACTGGAGCGGGCCGCCCTGAGCGCGGCCCGGGCTGTCGACACCCTGTGAGTCCCGCTGTGGTGGGCCTGTGAGTCCTGCGCCGAACGCGTTTTGGGCCACTTCGCCCTCCCGCCTCAGTGGTTCGGACAGGTACGCTGCTGGTCGCGGTCCGGAGAACGAGGCCCGGATCGCGGACCGGGAGTACGCACGGGGATTGCCTCACGTTTACCCCTGAGCGTTACGATCGCTGCCACACGATCGTTCGGACACATGTCCGACCGGTCGGACAGCACCCCACCCAGCCGCCTCGGTGAGAAGGTAAAGACTTATGTTCGGAAGGCTTGGCGCCCCCGAGATCATTCTCATCCTCGTCGTCATCATCCTGCTGTTCGGCGCGAAGAAGCTTCCGGACATGGCCCGCTCGCTCGGCAAGTCCGCGCGCATCCTCAAGAGCGAGGCCAAGGCGATGAAGGAAGAGGGCAGCAACTCGGCCACCCCGGCCGGCCCGCCGAACAACGGCGAGCAGCCCCCCGCTCAGCGCACCATCCAGGCCGCCCCCGGCGATGTGACCAGTTCCCGCCCGGTCAGCGAGCCGACGGACACGACCAAGCGCTGACGCAGGGCCGGTGACCTCCGGCCCGCCGCACGAGATGGGAACGTGGGTTGCTCAAGCCTGCCCGCAAGAAGGAGAAGGATCCCGAGGGGCGGATGCCCCTCGCGGAACACCTCCGTGAGCTTCGCAACCGGCTCGCGAAGGCGCTGCTCGCCATCGTCCTCGTGACGGTCGTCGCCGCCTTCTTCTACAACGACATCATCAACTTCCTGACCAAGCCGATCCTCGACTCGGTCGGCTGCGGGAAGACGTTCGAGGAAATCGCGAACGACCTGAAGTCGGCCGACGACACCAATCAGTGCGCCCGGATCACGATCAACGGTCTCCTCGCCCCCTTCACGCTGGCCCTCCAGGTCTCCCTGATGGCCGGCATAGTGTTCGCCTCCCCGGTCTGGCTCTACCAGCTCTGGGCCTTCGTCGCGCCGGGCCTGCACCAGCACGAGCGGAAGTACGCCTACGCCTTCGTCGGCACCGGTGTGCCGCTCTTCCTCGGTGGCGGCTACTTCGCCTACATGGTGCTGCCGACCACCGCGAAGGTGCTGATCGAGTTCACTCCGAGCGGCGTCAACAACTTCCTGCCGCTGGACGATCTGCTGCAGCTCGTCACGCGCATGGTCGTGGTCTTCGGTCTCTCCTTCGAGCTCCCGCTCCTGCTGATCATGCTCAACCTGACCGGCGTCATCACCGGTCAGCGCATGCTCGGCTGGTGGCGCGCCATGATCATCGGCATCACGGTCTTCGCCGCCGTCGCCACGCCCAGCACCGACCCCGTCTCGATGCTGGCGCTCGCCGGGCCCATCTGGATCCTGTACTTCGGCGCGGTCGCCTTCTCCCTGCTGAACGACCGCCGCAGGCGCCGTCGTGACGCCCTGGGCCCCGCCGACGACGAGGCCTCCGAGCTGGACCTCACCCCCGAGGACATCGGCGAGGTCGAGACGGTGACCGCGAGTCGCGCGCTGCCCGAGCAGGCGAGCACGGAGCGGGTCAACGGTTATGACGACGTGACCTGAAGATCGCCCCGAGGCTCGTAGGGTCACCTGCGTGACCAGCGAGATCACCCTCTTCGTCAACCCCACCGCGGGCCGCGGCCGGGGCGCCCACGCGGCGCTGCCGGCCGCTTCGGCGTTGCGGGCGGCCGGCTACTCGGTGCGCACGATCGTCGGCGAGGACGCGGAGGACGCCCTCGCACGCGCGCGTGCCGCCGTCGCGGAGGGCACCGGCGCCCTGGTCGCCGTCGGCGGCGACGGACTGGTCCACCTCGCGCTCCAGGCCGTGGCCGGCACCGACACCCCGCTCGGCCTGGTCGCCGCCGGCACCGGGAACGACTTCGCCCGAGCCCTCGGCCTGCCCCTGCGTGACCCCGCCGCCGCGGGCCGCCTGATCGCCGACGCCCTCAAGGGCGCCCGGATCCGCGACATCGATCTCGGACAGGCCGGCGGCCGCTGGTTCGGCACCGTCCTCGCCTCCGGCTTCGACTCCCGCGTCAACGACCGCGGCAACCGCATGCGATGGCCCACTGGACGCGCCAAGTACGACCTGGCGATGCTCGCCGAACTGGCCGCCTTCCGCCCGTTCCCCTACCGGATCAGGCTCGACGACGGAGCCGTCCGGGAGGTCGAGGCGACCCTGGTCGCCGTCGGCAACGGGTCCTCGTACGGCGGCGGCATGCGGATCTGCCCCGGCGCCGACCTCGGCGACGGCCTGTTCGACGTGACGGTGGTCGGGGACTGCGGGCGGGCGGCGCTGCTGCGGGTGTTCCCGCGGGTGTACCGGGGGACGCACGTGGAGCATCCCAAGGTCACCGTGCACCGGGCGGCCACCGTGGAGCTCGCGGCGCCCGGTATCGCCGGGTACACGGACGGGGAACCGCTGGGTCCGCTTCCGCTGACCGCGCGCTGTGTGCGCGGGGCGGTACGGATCGTAGGCGCCTGACGGCTCTGAACTGCGCGGATCACAGGTTTCACGGTCCCCGATCCGGATAATGATCGTCCTGTTGTCAGTGGGGCCCGGTACGCTCGAAAGCACGATGACAGAGGACCTCTCACCGGCCGAGCGGTACGCGGCGGCGCGCAGGCGCGCTGTCGAGCAGGCCACCGCGCTCGCGTCCTTCCGCGAGATGTACGACTTCGGTCTCGACCCCTTCCAGATCGAGGCCTGTCAGGCGCTCGAGGCGGGCAAGGGCGTTCTGGTGGCCGCACCCACCGGCTCGGGCAAGACGATCGTGGGCGAGTTCGCCGTCCACCTCGCCCTCCAGCAGGGCAAGAAGTGCTTCTACACGACCCCCATCAAGGCGCTGTCGAACCAGAAGTACTCCGACCTGTGCCGTCGCTACGGCACCGGGAAGGTCGGCCTGCTCACCGGCGACAACAGCGTCAACTCCGACGCCCCGGTGGTCGTGATGACCACCGAGGTCCTGCGGAACATGCTGTACGCCGGCTCGCAGACCCTCCTCGGCCTCGGGTACGTGGTGATGGACGAGGTGCACTACCTCTCCGACCGCTTCCGCGGGGCCGTCTGGGAGGAAGTGATCATCCACCTCCCCGAGTCGGTCACCCTCGTCTCGCTCTCCGCGACCGTGTCCAACGCCGAGGAGTTCGGCGACTGGCTCGACACCGTCCGCGGCGACACCGAGGTGATCGTCTCCGAGCACCGGCCCGTGCCGCTGTTCCAGCACGTGCTCGCCGGACGGCGGATGTACGACCTGTTCGAGGAGGGCGAGGGCCACCGCAGGGCCGTCAACCCCGACCTCGCGCGCCTGGCCCGGATGGAGGCCAGCCGGCCGTCGCTCCAGGACCGCAGGCGCGGGCGGATGCGGGAGGCCGACCGGGAGCGGGAGCGCCGGCAGCGTTCGCGGGTGTGGACGCCGGGTCGGCCCGAGGTGATCGAGCGCCTCGACGCGGAGGGCCTGCTGCCCGCCATCACGTTCATCTTCAGCCGCGCCGCCTGCGAGGCCGCCGTCCAGCAGTGCCTGTACGCCGGGCTGCGGCTCAACGACGAGGAGGCGCGCGCACAGGTCCGCGCCCTGGTCGAGGAGCGCACGGCCTCCATCCCCGCCGAGGACCTGCACGTCCTCGGGTACTACGAGTGGCTGGAAGGCCTGGAGCGCGGCATAGCGGCCCACCACGCCGGCATGCTGCCGACCTTCAAGGAGGTCGTCGAAGAGCTGTTCGTGCGTGGCCTGGTCAAGGCCGTCTTCGCGACCGAGACCCTCGCGCTGGGCATCAACATGCCCGCCCGCTCGGTGGTGTTGGAGAAGCTCGTCAAGTGGAACGGCGAGCAGCACGCCGACATCACCCCCGGCGAGTACACCCAGTTGACGGGGCGTGCGGGCCGACGGGGCATCGACGTCGAGGGCCATGCCGTGGTGCTCTGGCAGCGCGGTATGAACCCCGACCAGGTGGCCGGCCTCGCGGGCACGCGCACATACCCGCTGCGCTCCAGCTTCAAGCCCTCGTACAACATGGCGGTCAACCTCGTCGAGCAGTTCGGGCGGCACCGGTCGCGGGAGCTGCTGGAGACGTCCTTCGCGCAGTTCCAGGCCGACCGGTCGGTGGTCGGGATCTCCCGGCAGGTGCAGCGCAACGAGGAGGGACTGGAGGGCTACAAGGCCTCCATGACCTGCCACCTCGGCGACTTCGAGGAGTACGCGCGGCTGCGCCGCGAGCTCAAGGACCGCGAGACCGAGCTGGCCAAGCAGGGTGCGGCCCAGCGGCGGGCCGAGGCGGCGGTGGCGCTGGAGAAGCTCAAGCCGGGGGACGTCATCCATGTGCCCACCGGCAAGTACGCGGGCCTGGCACTGGTCCTGGACCCCGGTCTGCCCGCCGGGCGGGCCAACGGCCACCGCGGCTTCGACCACCACGACGGGCCCCGCCCGCTCGTCCTGACCGCCGAGCGGCAGGTCAAGCGGCTGGCCTCGATGGACTTCCCGGTGCCGGTGGAGCCGCTGGAGCGGATGCGGATCCCGAAGACGTTCAACCCGCGCTCACCGCAGTCCCGTCGTGACCTCGCCTCCGCGCTACGCAGCAAGGCCGGGCACATCCCGCCGGAGCGGGCCCGCAAGAAGCGGTCCCAGGCCGCCGACGACCGGGAGATCGCCCGGCTGCGCACCGCGCTCCGCGCGCACCCCTGCCACGGCTGTGCCGAGCGCGAGGACCACGCCCGCTGGGCCGAGCGCTACCACCGCCTGATGCGCGACACCTCGCAGCTGGAGCGGCGCATCGAGGGCCGCACCAACACCATCGCCCGGACCTTCGACCGGATCGTCGCGCTGCTGACCGAGCTGGACTACCTGCGTGGCGACGAGGTCACCGAGCACGGCAGGCGGCTGGCCCGGTTGTACGGCGAGCTGGACCTCCTGGCGAGCGAATGCCTGCGGGCCGGGGTCTGGGAGGGCCTGGCTCCGGCCGAACTGGCGGCGTGTGCCTCGGCGTTGGTGTACGAGGCCCGTGTCGGCGACGACGCGATGGCGCCGAAGATGCCCTCCGGCAAGGCGAAGGCCGCGATGGGGGAGATGGTGCGGATCTGGGGGCGGCTGGACGGTCTGGAGGAGGAGTTCCGGATCAACCAGACGGAGGGGGTCGGGCAGCGGGAGCCCGATCTCGGGTTCGCCTGGGCTGCCTATATGTGGGCTTCCGGCAAGGGCCTCGACGAGGTGCTGCGTGAGGCGGAGATGCCGGCTGGTGACTTCGTTCGGTGGTGCAAGCAGGTCATCGACGTTCTCGGCCAGATCTCGGCGGCTTCTCCCGCGGAGGGCTCGACTGTGGCGAAGGCCGCGCGGAAGGCGGTCGACCAGTTGCTGCGGGGGGTTGTGGCCTACTCGTCGGTGGGCTGACGGATCGTCGGCGGGCGCGGGGCTGTGTGGTGGCCCGCGCCCACGCGGCACAGCCGCACCTGAACACAGCCGGCGCACCGGGTCCAGGCCCGCGCCGGCTTCCGCGGGCGCCTTGTCGACAAAGCTGCCCGCCGCGGTGCAGCGCACGGCCACGAAAAGGCCGTGCGCTGCCGAACTCAAGGATGCCTCCCGGCAGTTGGTCGCCGCGCCGGCCGCGGGCGGCGCGCTCGCCAAGGGTGAGTCCGCCGTCGGCGCGGCCCTGCGTGTCGCGGGCGCCTGACGGCAGCTTCACGCCGCTCGGTTCACCCGTACGGGTGAGGTCCTTCGTATGCTCATACGTCGTTACACACGGTGTGTGAACGAATTCCGAGCGTGCAAAACGGCCGAGGCTACTCCAGGTACCGGCCCGGTTTCAGGCGGTTGCCGAATATGACACGGCGATGATCCGGTCGGACTAAGCTCGCCCGCGGCGCACCGAGTTGAGGTGAATTCGTGCGCTTGTTCCCACATATTCCGAAGCTGCCGACACGTCCCTACAGAGGGTGCCCATATGGTGAGTGTTCAGTCCCCACCCGGCCGCCGTGAACTGGCATACGCACGCTTGCTGTTGCTGCCGGCGATAATGATGGCCGCGGCGACCGGAGCCGCCGTCGCCCTCGTGGCGCCGTCGGCCCGACTCGCCGTCGGCGTCAGCGGAGCCGTCGCCACCCTCCTGGTGATCGCCGCCGGGACCGAGTCGGTGCGCCGCGGCAGGCGACTGCGGGAACTGCGCGAGGAGACGGGCCGGCGCGTCGCGTACCTGGAGCGGCAGGTCTCCGTCCACGAGGAACAGAACGTCCAGGTCGCCGAGTACTTCGTGCCCCAGGCGGTGGAGTGGCTGCGCGCCGGGGGTTCCCCCGGCGAGGTGATGATCCACTTCGCGGAGGTCGATCCCGCCTTCAACGAGCTCGGCGACGGGCAGCGCAAGGTGGTCAAGAAGATCCTCGACATCGTCGACCACGAGGAGGCCCTGCGCGACTCCGCCCAGCGCTCGTTCGTCAGCATCGCCCGGCGCGTCCAGGCCATCGTCCACCAACAGGCCGCCGAGCTCCGGGAGATGGAGGAGGACCACGGCCGTAACCCCGAGGTCTTCGACGACCTCCTGCGCATCGACCACGGCAACGCCCTGATCGGCCGTCTCGCCGACTCCATCGGAGTGCTCGGTGGCGGCCGGCCCGGCCGCAACTGGCCCCGGCCGGTACCGCTGTACAGCGTGCTGCGCGGCGCCATGTCCCGCATCCTCGAGTACCGGCGCATCCAGCTGGACTCCATCGCCAAGGTCAACATCGACGGCCTCTCCGTCGAGCCGCTCATCCACGCGGCCGCGGAACTCCTCGACAACGCCACCCGCTACTCGCCGCCGCAGAGCAAGGTCCACGTCAACGCCGTCGAGGTGCAGACCGGCATCGCGATCGAGATCGAGGACGCCGGCGTCAGCCTCAGCGAGGAGGCCCGCGCCAAGGCCGAGCGCATGCTGGAACTGGCCAAGCGCGGCGTCGACATCCAGGACGTCGGCGGCACCCCGCGCCTGGGCCTGGCGGTCGTCGGCCGCCTGTGCAAGTCGTTCAACCTGCAGGTGTCGCTGCGCACCTCCGCGTACGGCGGCGTCCGTGCCGTGCTCGTCGTGCCGAGCGAGATGCTCACCTCCGAGCCGGCCCCCGGCTTCGCCCACGGCATCGGCGCCACCGCCGTACCCCAGATCGACCTCGCGACCATCGGGGAGGGCCCCAAGCGCCCGCCCAAGAAGCGCCGCCCCACCAACCCACGCATCCCTGTCGGCGTGTCGCTGGACGACGAGGTGCCCGAGATCACCGAGTGGACCGACAAGGGCCTGCCCCAGCGCCGCAGCAAGGCGACCGTCCCCATCAGCCAGATCTATCGCGAGGCGTACGCCGCCCAGGCCGCCGCCGAGGCCGCCGAGCGCGAGGGCAGGCCGGACCCGTTCGCACAGGCCCGGCCGGAGCCCGAGCCCAAGAGGAAGGGGGCGGAGCCCGGAGTGCACTTCGAGGCCTTCTGGGAGGGCCTCAAGAAGGACATGCCCCCGGACGTCCACCCCACCGACTTCCTCCGCAACCCCACCGCATATCTGCACCTGATCGAAGACAAGGCCAAGAACGAGGCCGACGACGAGGGGGACCTCAAGTGATCCAGCAGCGCGCCAACTTCGACTGGCTGCTCAAGGAGCTCTACGACGGAGTTCCGGGCATCGAGATGATCGTGGTGCTGTCGGCCGACGGACTGCGCATCGCCCGCTACGCCGGTGACCCCGACGCCGCGGACCGGGTGGCCGCCGCCTGCGCGGGCCTGCAGAGCCTGGCCACCGCCGTTGCCCAGGAGTTCCACTCCAGCGACGGCGAGATGAAGCTGGTCGTCATCGAGCTGAACGACGGCTACTTCTACATGATGTCCGCCGGCCCCAACGCCTACCTCGCGGTACTCGCCGACGTGCGCTGCGAGGCCGGCCGGATGAGCGGCATGATGCGCGATCTCGTCGTGCGCATCGGCGCCCATCTGACCACCCCGCCCCGGCGCAACGGGCAGAGCGTATGACGCCTCCGCAACGCCAGCGGCGTCAACCTGTGCCGGAGCCGCCCGAGGGGCCCCCGCAAGAGGACGGCAAGGACGTCGAGCGGCTGTACGTCATCTCGGGCGCGGACGGCGAGCGCGCGCCCCTCGACCTGGTGACATTGATCGTGGCGCGCGCCGAACCACCCTCGTCCGCGACGCCGGAGCAGACCGCGGTGCTGCGGATGTGCCGGGCCCCGCTGTCGGTGGCCGAGATCTCGGCCTATCTCAGCCTGCCGTTCAGCGTGATGACGGTGCTGCTCACCGAGATGCTGGCGGCCGATCTCGTGCAGGCGCGCGCCCCGATCGTTCGGCAGAAGATCCCCGACCGGTCCCTCCTCGAAGCGGTGATGCATGGACTTCAAAGGCTCTGACACGATCCCCGGGCCCCGGTCCGAGGATCATCTGCCGCACACCACCACGGCGGCAGCCAAGATCGTCATCGTGGGCGGCTTCGGCGTCGGCAAGACGACCATGGTCGGCTCGGTCAGCGAGATCAGACCGCTGACCACCGAGGAGACCATGACGCAGGCCGGGATCGGGGTCGACGACAACTACGGCTCCGAGTCCAAGACCGCCACCACGGTGGCGATGGACTTCGGCCGCATCCGCATCTCCGACCAGGTTGTGCTCTATCTCTTCGGCACACCCGGCCAGGAACGCTTCTGGTTCCTGTGGAACGGCCTGTTCGAGGGCGCGCTGGGCGCCGTCGTCCTGGTCGACACCCGCCGTCTCGAGGTCAGCTTCGAGGTCATGGGACGGCTGGAGGAGCGCGGCGTGCCCTTCGTGGTCGCCGTCAACACCTTCCCCGACGGTCCCCGTTACCCCGTCGAGGACCTGCGCGCCGCCCTCGATCTGCAGCCCGAGGTCCCGATCGTCGAGTGCGACGTGCGCCGCCGGGCCTCCAGCCGCGACGTGCTGATGACCCTGATGCGCTTCCTGCACGCCCTGGCGCTCAGCCGCAGCCGCACCTGACCCCGCCCACCCCCGACCCGCGATTCCCCACAGTTTCGGAGCGACCCCCTGTGACGCCTGAACACTCCACGACGACCGGCCCGCACGACCTCGCCCTCGATCCGCCCCCCGGCTGCCCCGCGCACGGCCGCGGCCCCGGCGGACTGCGCCGGCTCTACGGCCCCGGCGCGGAAGACCTGGGTGCCCTCTACGAGCAACTCCGCGAGGAGCACGGCCCGGTGGCGCCCGTGCTCCTCCACGACGACGTACCGATGTGGGTGGTCCTCGGACACGCCGAGAACCTGCGCATGGTGCGCACGCCCTCGCACTTCACCCGGGACAGCCGCGTCTGGACCCCGCTGCTGGAGGGCGCGGTCAAGCCCGACCACCCGCTGATGCCGCACATCGCCTGGCAGCCGATCTGCTCGCACGCCGAGGGCGACGAGCACAAGCGGCTGCGCGGCGCGGTCACCGCGGCCATGGCGACCATCGACGACCGCAGTCTGCGCCGGTACATCTACCGATCCAGCCAGCGCCTGGTCAACCGCTTCTGCGAGTCGGGCGAGGCCGAGCTGGTCGGCCAGTTCGCCGAGCACCTCCCGATGGCCGTGATGTGCCACATCCTCGGTATGCCCGAGGAGTACGACGACCGGCTGGTCCAGGCCGCCCGCGACGCGCTCAAGGGCACCGAGACCGCGATCGCCAGCCACTCCTACGTCGTGGAGGCGCTGACCCGGCTCACCGCCCGCCGCCGTGCCCAGCCCACCGAGGACTTCGCCAGCCATCTCATCAACGACCCGGCGGGACTGACCGACGACGAGGTGCGCGAACACCTGCGCCTCGTGCTCTTCGCCGCCTACGAGGCCACGGTCAACCTGCTCTCCAACGCGCTGCGCATGGTCCTCACCGACCCGCGTTTCGTCGCCCAGCTCAACGGCGGGCAGATGACGGTGCCGGAGGCGGTCGAGCAGTCCCTGTGGGACGAGCCGCCGTTCAGCGCGATTCTCGGCTACTTCGCCAAGCAGGAGACGGAGCTGGGCGGTCAGCGCATCCGCAAGGGCGACGGCCTTCTCTTCGCACCCGCGCCGGCCAACGTCGACCCACGGGTGCGCCCCGACCTGTCCGCCAACATGCAGGGCAACCGCTCCCACCTCGCTTTCGGCGGCGGTCCGCACGAGTGCCCCGGCCAGGACATCGGCCGCGCCATCGCCGACGTCGGCGTCGACGCGCTGCTGATGCGGCTGCCGGACATCGAGCTCGACTGCGACGAGGAGGACCTGCGCTGGACGACGTCGATCGCCTCCCGGCACCTGGTGGCGCTGCCGGTCCGGTTCGCGCCGAAGGCCCAGCAGGAGATCGTCTCCAAGCCGAGCCACGGCCTGGTCCCGCCGTCGCGGCCGGCCATGCCGATCAACCTCGACTCCACGCCGAGGACGACTCCCGCGCCGGCCGCGCCCGGATCGACCACCTTCGCGCCGCTCGCCTCCGGGCCTAGGCCGACGGCCATGCCCGACGCCGCGCCCGCTCCGGCACCGGCTCCCGCCCCGGCCCCGGAACCGACCCGCAGGCCCCCTGCCTGGCGCCGCTTCCTGGCCTGGTGGCGCGGCTACTGACCGCCGTCCCAGTCGTCGTACGACGACCAGGCGCCCAGCGTCCGCCCGCTCCGCAACCGGTGGGCCGCCCCGGTGACCGGATCGGTGAACTCCAGCTCCCGCGCCAGCAGTTGCAGCGGGCGCCGGAAGTCACCGGCCGGCACGGGGGCGGTCACCTCGGGGTAGAGGGGATCGCCGAGGATCGGGATCCCGAGCGCGTTCATGTGCACGCGGAGCTGATGGGTCTGCCCGGTCCGCGGGGTCAGCAGGTAGCGGGCGAGCCCGTCCGGCCGGTGCTCGATCAGCTCGACGTGGCTGACGGCGTTCGGCTCGCCCGGCACCTCCCGGGCGGCGAGCGTCCCGCGCTCCTTCAGGATCCGGCTGCGCACGGTCGTCGGCAGGGCGAGCGTGGGGTCGTACGGGGCGACGGCCTCGTACACCTTGTGCACCCGGCGGTCGCGGAACAGGGTCTGGTAGGCGCCGCGTTCCTCGGGGCGCACCGTGAACAGCACCAGTCCGGCGGTGAGCCGGTCGAGACGGTGCGCGGCGCTGAGCGTGGGAAGGCCCAGCTCACGCCGCAGCCGCGCCAGCGCGGTCTCGGTGACATGGCTGCCGCGCGGGGTGGTGGCGAGGAAGTGCGGCTTGTCGGCGACGACGAGGTGATCGTCGCGGTACACGATCTCCAGTGAGAACGGCACCGGCTCCTCGGCGGGCAGGTCCCGGTGGAACCACACGAACATCCCCGGTGCGTACGCCGTGTTCGGCGCCACCGCCCGTCCGTCGGCCCCGACGATCCCGCCCGTCGCGAACATGCCGTCGACGATCCCGGTCCGCGCCGCGCCGAACCGCTCCACCAGGTGCTCGCGCACGGTCGCCCAGTGTCCCTGGCCCGGCAGCCGCACCCGGACCGGATCGACCCCGTCACGCTGCGGGAGGGGCGAGGGCGGGGGAGGGGTACGGCGTCTCATCGGCTCCAGCGTACGGGGACGCGAAAACCCGTTGGACACGCCGATCCCGACGGGCAGGATGTCGATCATGCCCTTCCTCACCCGCCCCGTCCTGCCCGCCGACGCCCTCTCCCGCATTCCTCAGCCCGTGCTCCCCGCCGGCGACGGGCTGGTCCTGCGCCCGTGGCGCACCGAGGACGCGCCTGCCGTGCACGCGGCCTTCCAGGATCCGCTGATGCACCGGTGGCACATCCGGGCCGCCGACTCCGAGGAGGAGGTCGCCGGCTGGATCGAGGAGTGGCGGGCGGCCTGGGGCGAGGAGCGCAACGCCCAGTGGGCCGTCGCCGACGCGGAGAGCGACGTGGTGCTGGGGCGGGTGGCACTGCGTGAGATCGCGCTCGGCGACGGCGTGGCGGAGGTCGCCTACTGGACGACGGCGGCTGCCCGCGGCCGGGGCGTCGCCGCCCGCGCCACCACCGCCCTCGCCCACTGGGCCCTCGACGAGATCGGCTTCCACCGCCTGGAGTTGCTGCACGCCGTCGCCAACGACGCCTCCTGCCGCGTCGCGACCAAGACCGGCTTCGCCCTGGAGGGCACCAAGCGCAGCGCTCTCCTCCACCCCGACGGCTGGCACGACATGCATCTGCACGCGCGCGTGCGGGGCGACTGAGTCAGGCGGCTGCCGTCTGCGGCCCGGCGGGGGCCGCGAGCCACCGGAAGGCGGGGGCGTCGACGGGGACGCGCCAGCGGTCCAGGGGCAGGGAGAATAAGAGGGCGCCGGTCCTGCGGGTGCCGGCTGAGGAGAACGGGCCTCTGAGCCGGGCGATGGTCGCGGGCCGCTCTGCGCTCTCCGGCGGCCCCGGCGGGGTGCGGTCCTGGTGAGGGATGGCGGTCTGCCGGCGCTCGCGGCGGCTGCGGGGAGGGCGATCCGCACCTTCCGGTCGTGCCGGCGGTCGGTGCGGGCAGCCTCGGGGTGCGGCCCGCGCCACGAGTGCGGGCCGCTTCCGACGGGCTCAGGCGGCGGGCGCCGCCCCCTCCTGCTCCGCCTCGACGCGCGCGTTCCACTCCCGCTTGGAGGCCTGCCAGCCGTCCTCGTTGTGGCCGAGCCGCCAGTAGCCGGAGATCGACAGGTCCTCGCGCGGGAGCTGGTGCTCGACGCGCAGCAGCCGGCGCAGTTCCTTCACGGCCGCGGCCTCGCCGTGCACGAAGGCGTGCAGGCGGCCCTCGGGGAACGCGAGCGCGCGCACGGCCTCGACGAGCTTCTCGCCGACGGGCCGGTCGCCGCGGTGCAACCAGACGACCTCCACATCGGAGTCGATCTTCTGCTCCTCCTCGGGGCCGGACACCTCGACGAAGGCGTGGGCGACGGCGCCGGCGGGGAGCGACTCGAGGGCGGCCGCGATCGCGGGCAGGGCGCTCTCGTCGCCGGCCAGCAGGTGCCAGTCGGCGGCGGGGTCGGGGGCGTAGGCGCCGCCGGGGCCCATGAAGTGGACGGTCTCGCCCGGCTGGACCCGCGCGGCCCACGGACCGGCGAGACCCTCGTCGCCGTGGAGCACGAAGTCCAGCGTGAGCTCGTGGTGTTCGGCGTCCCAGTGGCGCACGGTGTACGTCCGGGTCACGGGCCACTGAGCTCGCGGGAACTCGGCCCGGATGTGCTCCAGGTCGAAGGGCTCCGGGTAGGTCACACCCTCGGCGCCGAACAGCAGCTTCACATAGTGGTCCGTGCACGTGCCGATGGTGAACTCGGCCAGCCCCTCACCGCCGAGCACCACGCGCTGCATGTGCGGCGTGAGCCGTTCGGTGCGGACGACCTGCGCGGAATGGGGCTTCCGCGGCCTGCGTGCCGGACCTTCTGCCATGACGGGCCTCCCAAGATACTTTGGTTAGGTTTACCTAAGTTAGCACCCTCGCCCCCTGTGGTGCCCACATGATGAGAGGTTCTTTTACCCCTCTTTAAGAGGGTGGCTCTCCGTCACCGGCGATGCCATTCCCCTGCGCGAGAACAATGCTTACGTGGCGAGGGTGGTCAGCAGTCGCTGCAGCGACCCGCCGAGCCCCCAGCGCTCCGCCAGCCCCTCCAGTGTCGCCGGGTCCCGCGGCGCGCGCGGGAGGGTGGTGTCCACCTCCGGCAGCGGCACGTCGTCGGCGACCCGGACCACCGTCGGCGCGACGCTGACGTACGGCCGCGCCTCGTCGAGCCGCTTGCGCTGCGTCGGCGTGAGCTTCGCCCCCGGGTCGTCCACCGCCGCCATGATCCCGGCCAGGTCGCCGAACTCGGCCAGCAGCTTGGCCGCGGTCTTCTCCCCGATGCCGGGCACGCCCGGCAGTCCGTCGCTCGGGTCGCCGCGCAACAGCGCGAGATCCGCGTACCCGCGGCCGTCGACCCCATACTTCTCGCGCAGCCAGGCCTCGTCCGTGAGCTGGAGCGTGCCGACGCCCTTGAGCGGGTACAGCACCCGCACCCCGCGCGCGTCGTCCACCAGCTGATACAGGTCGCGGTCGCCGGTGACGATGTCCACCGGGCTCTTCGCCCGCGCGGTGAACGTGCCGATCACGTCGTCCGCCTCGTACCCGGCGACCCCCACGCGCGCGATGCCCAGCGCGTCCAGGACCGCCTCGATGACCGGCACCTGCGGCGCGAGCGTGTCCGGCACCTCCTCCTCGTCCGGGCCGGCCTCGTGCTCCTCGGCGACGCGGTGTGCCTTGTAGGAGGGGATCAGCTCGACCCGCCACTTCGGCCGCCAGTCGGCGTCCATGCACGCGACCAGCTCGTCGGGCCGGTGGTCCTTCACCAGGCGGTCGATGAAGTCGAGCAGCCCGCGCACGGCGTTCACCGGCGTGCCGTCCGGCGCCTTCACGGAGTCCGGGACGCCGAAGTAGGCGCGGAAGTAGAGCGAGGCGGTGTCGAGGAGCATCAGTCGTCCGGTCACGCCACGCATCATGCCGCACCGGCACCCCGCCCCACTGCCCGTATTCACTCCCGTAGCATCTGTGAAGGGCCTGTGAGCTGGCCCACGTGTGCGTTTGCCCCGTTCCGCCCCGGGCAGGCGCCGCCTCGGAGCGGTGCCGGTTGCAGTTTCAACTGTTCGCGATCGACAAGGGGCCTCGAGCCTCTCCGCAGGGGCCTTCCGGCCCAAGCACCTCTCCGTCCCTGCCCCCGACCAGAGAAGGTATGTGTGTCCTCCAGGCTTGAGGCCGAACATCTCTACAAGGTGTTCGGCAGACGACCGGACGAGGCAGTCGAGCGGCTCCGCGGCGGAGCCGGCCGTGAGGAGCTGCGCGCCGACGGCACCACCGCCGCCGTGATCGACGCCTCCTTCCGTGTGGACCCGGGCCAGATCTTCGTCGTCATGGGCCTGTCCGGCTCCGGCAAGTCCACGCTGCTGCGCATGCTCAACGGCCTGCTGGAGCCCACCGCGGGACGCGTCCTCTTCGACGGCCAGGACCTGACCGCGCTCAGCGACCGCGAGCTGCGCGAGGTCCGTGCGAAGAAGATCAGCATGGTCTTCCAGCACTTCGCGCTCTTCCCGCACCGCAGCGTCCTCGACAACGCCGCCTACGGCCTCGCCGTCCAGGGCGTCCCCCGCGCCGAGCGCGAGCGGCGCGCCGCCGAGGCGCTCCGGCTGTGCGGCCTGGCCGGCTGGGAGAAGTCCTGGCCGGACGAGCTGTCCGGCGGCATGCAGCAGCGCGTGGGGCTCGCCCGCGCCCTCGCCACCGACGCCGACCTGCTGCTGATGGACGAGTCCTTCAGCGCGCTGGACCCGCTGATCCGCCGCGACATGCAGGACCAGCTGCTCACCCTCCAGCAGACGCTGAAGAAGACGATCGTCTTCATCACCCACGACCTCAACGAGGCCATGCGCCTGGGCGACCGCATCGCCGTCATGCGCGACGGCCGCATCGTGCAGACCGGCACGGCCGAGGACATCCTGATCCGCCCCGAGAACGACTACGTGGCCTCCTTCATCCAGGACGTCGACCGCTCCCGCGTGCTGACCGCCTCCGCCGTCATGGACCCCCACGTCCGTGGCGACGAGGCCGACTGCCGCTGTGAGACCGCGACCCCCGACACCCCGTTCACCGCGCTGTGCGCGCTCAGCGCCCGCCTGACGCATCCGGTCGCCGTCCTGGACGGCGCGCGCCTCGTCGGCGTGGTCCCGAGGCAGCGCCTCGTCGGCTTCCTCGGCGACCAGCAGGGAGAGCCCACCCCGTGCGATCACCCCCGCGACGAGGGGAAGGTGACCGCCCGTGCCTAGGCTCCACCTCGGCGACTGGGTCGACTCCGGCGTCGACTGGCTCGTCACCCACATGTCCTGGCTCTTCGACGCCGTCAAAACGGTCGTCGAAGGCATGTACGACGGCATCGACGCCGTCCTCACCGCCCCCGAGCCCCTGTTGCTCGCGGGCATCCTCGCGCTGCTCGCCTGGTGGCTGCTCGGCCTGGTCGCGGGCGTCCTCGGCTTCGCCGGCTTCGCCCTCATCGACTCCCTCGACCTGTGGGAGGAGGCGATGTCCACCTTGTCCCTGGTGCTCGTCGCCACGGTGATCGCCCTGGTGATCTCCGTTCCGCTGGGCATCTGGGCCGCCCGCTCCAGGGCGGTCAGCGCGGCCGTCCGGCCCGTGCTGGACCTGCTCCAGACGATGCCGTCGATGGTCCTGCTGATCCCGGCGATCCTGTTCTTCGGCATGGGCGTGCCCGCCGGCGTCGTGGCGACCCTGATCTTCGCCCTCGCACCCGGCGTGCGCATGACCGAGCTCGGCATCCGCCAGGTCGACGCCGAGCTCGTCGAAGCCGCCGAAGCCTTCGGCACGACACCCCGCGACACCCTCCTGCGGGTCCAGCTGCCGCTCGCCCTGCCGACGATCATGGCCGGCGTCAACCAGGTCATCATGCTGGGCCTGTCGATGGTCGTCATCGCCGGCATGGTCGGCACCGGTGGCCTCGGCGGCGCCGTCAACGAGGCCATCGGCCAGCTCGACATCGGCCTCGGCTTCGAGGCGGGCCTCGGCATCGTCGTCCTCGCCATCTACCTGGACCGGATGACCGGCGCCCTCGGCACCCGGATCTCCCCGCTCGGCCGCCGCGCCGCCGCCAAGGCCCGGACGACCGTGTGGACGTACCGCCCCCGCGCGGCCGTCGCCGTGGTCGGCGTGGTCGTCCTCGCCCTCGTCGCCGGCGGCATGGGCGTCTTCGGCTCCACCTCCGGTACCGCCGAGGCCTCCGCCACGGACGTCGGCAAGGGCAAGGAGATCACCATCGGCTACATCCCCTGGGACGAGGGCATCGCCTCCACCTACCTCTGGAAGGAACTGCTGGAGGAGCGCGGCTTCGAGGTGAAGACCACCCAGTACGCCGCCGGCCCCCTCTACACGGGCCTCGCCACCGGCCAGGTCGACTTCCAGACCGACTCCTGGCTGCCCACCACCCACGCCGAGTACTGGACGAAGTACGGCAAGCAGCTGGACGACCTCGGCCGGTGGTACGGCCCCACCTCCCTGGAGCTCACCGTCCCCTCGTACATGAAGGACGTGAACTCCCTGGCGGACCTGAAGAACAAGTCCGCCGAGTTCGACGGGAGGATCACCGGCATCGAACCCAGCGCCGGGATGATGGGCCTGCTCAAGGACAAGGTCCTCCAGCAGTACGGCCTCGACGGCACCTACAAGGTCGTCGACGGCTCCACCCCGGCGATGCTCGCCGAGCTCAAGCGCGCCTACGCCAAGAAGGAGCCGATCGTCGTCACCCTGTGGTCGCCGCACTGGGCGTACAGCGAGTACGACCTGAAGAAGCTCAAGGACCCGGAGGGCGCCTGGGGCAAGGGCGACGGCGTGCACACCCTCTCCCGCAAGGGCTTCGCCGCCGACAACCCCGAGGTCGGCACCTGGCTCAGGAACTTCTCGATGACCGAGAAGCAGCTCACCGGCCTCGAGGCGCAGATCCAGAAGGCCGGTAAGGGCAAGGAGCAGGACGCCGTCCGCGCCTGGCTCAAGGAGAACCCCGGCCTGGTCGACAAGTGGGTTCCGGTCGCCGGTTCGGGGGAGAAGAGCCGGGCGGCCGGGTGACCTGACAGCCCCGCGACCGCCCGACGAGGGGCGGGCACCGTCGTACGCCTCCGCCGCGTACGAGGGGCCCGCCCCTCGTGTCGTGCCCACGGGAAGGATCCGGCCAACCACGCAGAGCTACGCCCACGCCCCGACTCCGCCATGTGCCGTCCGGGCATGCCGGCCGCTCCACCAGCCGGAATCGTCAGCACGGGATGAACGGGAACACGGCGGCCCGTCCGCGCATTGAACAAAGGAACACGAGCGCGCGTCCCCGCCCCGTGATCCCCTGGGGATGATCGACTGGCGCGAACTGTGAGGTCGCGCGGGACGCCCTGGGTCCTCGATGTGACGGGCCCATGAAACGGTTTGCCGAACATGCGTAGGGTGCAGAGAACTCATCAGAGGACGTGCGCCCGCAGCGGGGCACTCGGGTAGTGGACCGACGAGCGAAGGAGGGAGCCGGAGCGATGGGCGACCACAAAGAACAGCCCCTTCGGGTGGGCGCGGCCGTCCGGCGGCGGCGCCGGTCCCTGGAGCTCACCCTCGCCGTCGTGGCCGAGCGCAGCGGCCTGTCGGTCCCGTTCCTGAGCCAGATCGAGAACGACCGGGCCCGGCCCAGCACCAGCTCCCTGGAGAAGGTGGCCGACGCCCTGCGCACCACGGCCGTCGAACTCCTCGCCGCCGCCGACCCGGCGTGCAGTGTCGACGTCGTGCGCGCCGAACTCGCCGACCCCGGCCCCGAGCCGCGCTCCCGTTCCCTGGTGCGCGGCCACCACCAGATGCACGCCTCGGAGTTCACCGGCGACCACGAGGCCGGCCGCGAGTTCCAGTACCGCAACGACCAGTTGATGTACGTCGCCGACGGCGCCGTGGAGATCGAGGCGGAAGGCCGCGCGTACCGCCTCGGCCGTGGCGACACGCTCTACCTCACCGGCGGGGTCCGCCACCGCTGGCGCGCGACCGTGCCGGACACCCGGGTCGTGGTCGTCGCCGTGGCCGAGCACATCGAGGCGGTCCGGGACCGCAAGCGGTAGTGCGGGTCGTCTCGCTGGTGCCCTCGCTCACCGAGGCGGTGGCCGTGTCCGTGCCGGGCGCCGTGGTCGGCGCCACCGACTGGTGCACCCACCCGGCGGACCTCGCCGTCACCCGCGTGGGCGGCACCAAGAACCCCCGGACCGACCGGATCGTCGCCCTCGCCCCCGACCTGGTGATCGCCAACGAGGAGGAGAACCGGGAGCCGGATCTCACCGCCCTGCGGGCCGCCGGCATCGAGGTGCTGGTGACCGAGGTACGGGACGTCCCGCAGGCCTTCCGGGAACTGGCCCGGGTGCTTCAGGCGTGCGGGGCCCGCGCGCGTCCGCGCTGGCTGGACGAGGCGGAGGGCGCGTGGGCGGCCGTGGCACCCTTCGAGCCGCGCAGGACGGCGGTCGTGCCGATCTGGCGCCGCCCGTGGATGGTCCTGGGCCGGGACACCTTCGCGGGGGACGTCCTGGCCCGTCTGGGCGTCGATCACCTCCACGCGACGCACGAGGACCGCTACCCGAAGATCCCCCTGCAGGAGCTGCGCGAGGCGGTCCCCGACCTCGTGGTCCTCCCGGACGAGCCCTACCGGTTCACCGCCGACGACGGCCCGGAGGCCTTCCCCGCCCTGCCCTGCGCGCTGGTCAGCGGACGGCACCTGACGTGGTACGGCCCGTCGCTCGCCGAGGCGCCGCGGGTGCTGGCCGAGGCGCTGCGAGCAGCCGGCCGCTGACGACCCCGCGGACGGTGTGCGCGGCGACGACGACCCAGGCGGCGACGAGGACGGCGTACAGCCCGGTCGCGAGGAGGCCGTAGACGACGAGCCCGGTGTGCCGGGCCAGGGCCGCGGCGCCGGTCACACAGGTGCCGACCGGGAAGGTGAACGCCCACCACGTCATCGCGAAGCCCATGCCGTGCCGGCGGGCGCGCACCACATGGGCGGTGGCCAGGCACAGCCAGAGCAGCGCGAACCCCATGACGGGCACGCCGTAGAGGACGGCGAGGACCGCGAAACCGCGGCTGTCCGCCGCGGGCACGACCCCCGGGGCGACCTCCGCGAACGTCCCGACCGCGGTCGTGGACTGCCCGAGCGGCCCCAGGACGAGAAAGAGGGTCGGGGTGAGCGCGAGCGGCAGCGGCCCGCCGGTGACCAGCCGACCGAAGACGACCGGCAGCATGACGAGCGTGCCGAGCAGACTCAGCCCGAACAGCGCGAAGCAGGCGAGCAGCAGGGTCTCCCGCGGCTGTCCGGCCGGCAGCCGCGGCACGAGCAGCGGCCCCGACGCGGCCGACACCATCGGCGCGACGAGCGGCAACAGCCACACGGGCGTGGCCTGTCCCGCCTCGACCCGGTGGCGTACGGCCATGAGGTACGGGACGGCCACGGCGGCCGCGAGCCCGACGGCCGTACCGGCGGTGAACAGCGCGACGTCGAGGGCGACGGCGGCGTCGGTGCCGATCCAGTCCCGGCCGACGGTGAGGGCGCCGCCGCCGACCGCGACCAGCGCCATGGCGAGGCAGCCGTAGAACGGGACCGTCGCCGGATCGAGGAGATGGGCGCGGGCCTGGTCGCGGTGGTGGCGCCAGTGCAGGGCGCGGGCGGTGAGGAGGGTCAGCAGCAGGGCGAGGGAGACGGCCCAGACGGCTGTGCAGGCCGGGCGCAGACCCGGGAGGGAGAGCGGGAGCGCGGCGCCGGCCGTGGCGACGACGGTGGTGCCCATGACGGTGGCGTACCAGTTCGGGCCGAGGTGGCGCACGCGGGCGGCGGGCGGCCGGGGGAGGGCGTACAGGGGCTGCGCTGCGGTGACCATGGCTCCACGGTTCCGGCAGGGTGCCCCCGCGACCAGGGAGGATGTCCCTATGGGGGCATAAACTGGGCTTATGGGGAGTGTGGAGGAACAGCCCGTCGGCGCGGGCTCGATCGCGCACCGGGTCCCGGATCTCGGGGCGCTGGAGCTGCTGCTGGCCGTGGCACGGCTGGGCAGTCTCGGTGCGGCCGCGCGCGAGCTGGGCATCACCCAGCCGGCCGCGAGCAGCCGGATCCGCTCGATGGAACGTCAGCTCGGGGTGGCCCTGGTGGACCGCTCCCCGCGCGGTTCCCGGCTCACCGACGCCGGCGCGCTCGTCACGGACTGGGCGCGGCGGATCGTCGAGGCGGCGCAGGCCTTCGACGCGGGGGCGCAGGCGCTGCGGGACCGGCGGGACTCCCGGCTCCGGGTGGCGGCGAGCATGACCATCGCCGAGTACCTGCTGCCCGGCTGGCTCCTCGCGCTGCGCGCGAAGCGGCCGGACACGGCGGTGTCGCTGCTCGCGGGCAACTCGGCCGCCGTGGCGGAGCGGTTGCTGTCCGGTGAGGCGGACCTGGGCTTCGTGGAGGGGCTCACCGTGCCGTCGGGGCTCGACTCGGCGGTCATCGCCCATGACCACCTGATCGTCGTCGCCGCGCCGGCGCATGTCTGGGCTCGGCGGCGGCGGCCGCTGTCCGCGGAGGAGTTGGCGTCGACGCCGTTGATTCTGCGGGAGGAGGGGTCGGGGACGCGGCAGGTGCTGGACGCGGCCCTGGGCGGCCTCGCCCGGCCCCTCATCGAGCTGTCCTCGACGACCGCGGTGAAGGCTGCGGCGGTGAGTGGGGCCGGGCCGGCGGTGCTGAGTGAGCTGGCGGTGGGGGAGGAGCTGGCGAGGCGGCGGCTGGTGAGTGTGCCGGTGGACGGGATGCTGCTGGCGCGGGATCTGCGGGCGGTGTGGCCGACGGGGCATCGGCCTACGGGGCCGGCGCGGGAGCTGTTGTCGTTGACGCGGGGGTAGGGGGCCGGGTTTGTCCCGCCCCCGCCGCCCCTACCCGTCCCGTCCCCGGGGGCGGCCGCCCCCGGACCCCCGCTTCGGCCCTGAACGGGCCTCGTCCTCGATCGCCGGACGGGCTGTTTTCACCGACCTGCGCTGAAAGCGGTGCCCTCTCTCCCGGCCGAGTCGGGTAACCGGCCGAGTCGGGTAAAACGTCGGCGTGCAGGGCGCGGCAGGGCTGGACCGGCTCAGGCGGCGGGCCCGGAAGCGGCCGTGACCAGCGCCCGCATCACCCGCAGGTCCTCGTCCATCTCCGGATGCCACTGCACCCCCAACACCCAACCCCCCGAGGGCAGTTCCACAGCCTCTACCGTCCCGTCCGCCGCGTGGGCCGCCGGGACCAGGCCCGTACCGAGGCGATCCACGGCCTGGTGGTGGAAGGTCGGGACGGACATCTCCTCCGGGACGAGATCCGCGTACAGCGTTCCCGGGACGGGCTTGACCGGGTGCCGGCCGAAGACGCCGACGACCTCCGCGTGCCCGTCGAGGTGCTGGACGAGCGTGCCGCCCAGGGCCACGTTCAGCACCTGCATGCCCCGGCAGATACCCAGCAGCGGGACGCCGGCGGTCAGCGCCGCGTCGACCAGGGCGAGTTCCCACGCGTCCCGCTCACGCGCCGGCGGCCCGGTGCGGGGGTGGCGCTCGGCGCCGTAGCGGACCGGGTCGACGTCCGGGCCGCCCGCGATCACCAGCCCGTCCAGCCGCGCCACGGTCGCCGCCGCGTGCTCGGGCGCGTCCGGCGGCAGCATCGCGGCCAGCCCGCCCGCCCGCTGCACCAGCCGTGGGTAGCCGACCGGCAGCAGGGCCGCCTCCAGCTCCCAGGTGCCCCAGCGCGCCCCGGCCTCGAGATACGTGGTGACGCCGATCAGCGGCCGGGCCTTGGCGCCGGCCGTCTCCGTCCTGTCCGTCATGCGCTCTCCCGCCCCCCGCATCGAAATGGACTCGACCCGAACCATTGGACCATGCCCGCGTGTCATGCCGGCAGGTGTGACGCGTCACGGTCACGCGTCACGGTCACGCGTCACGCCAGGAATCCCCTGAGCAGCGCCGCCGTCCCCGCGCAGTGCTCCCGCATCATCTCCCGCGCCCCGTCCGCGTCCCCGTCCAGCACCGCCTCCACCAGGGCCGCGTGCTGCCGCTGCGAGTGCTCCAGGTTGCGCACGAGCAGCGGGATGCAGTCCAGCAGGTCGTTCACCGTCGCCCGGACCGCCGCGTACTGCGCCGTCAACGACGGTGACCCGCACAGCTCGGCCAGGGTGAGATGGAGCATCGTGTCCAGGCGGCGGTAGTCGGCCAGCGGGGCGTCCTCCGTGCGCGCCAGCGCCTCCCGCAGTCGGCCCGCCTGCTCCTCCGTGAGGCCGTGCGCCGCGCACAGGCCCGCCGCGCCGACCTCCAGCACCTCCCGGAAGCGCAGCACGTCCTCGATGTCGACCTCGGCGATCCGGCGCCGCAGCTCGTCCTCCCCGCCCGCGTCCGTACGTGGCAGCACGAACGTTCCGCCGTACCGGCCCCGGCGGGACTCCACCAGTCCCTGCTCCTGGAGCACCTTCAGCACCTCGCGCAGCGTCACCCGGCTGATCCCGAGCCGCTCCGCCAGGTCCCGCTCGGCCGGCAGCCGCTCCCCGCCCGGCACCAGGCCCAGTCGGACGACCTGCAGGATCTGCTCCAGCGCCTCCTCGAAGCCGTTCCCCGCCCGCACCGGCCGCAGCACCGGCGTCAGCCGGTCGTCCGGACCGCCCCCAGCGTCCACCGGCATCTGGCCGTGCCCCCTTCCCAAGCAATGGTTCTCGGCAATACCTTATGGCTCCCGGCCGCCCGACGAACCCCCCGAACAACCCGAAAAAAGCCGAGGAAGACCGAGGAAGCCTGAGGAGGCCCTCCCGTGGCAGACCGCACACCCCCGCTCGGCGTCGAGGAACTGCACACCCTCGTCGCGGGCGGTGAGATCGACACTGTCGTCCTTGCCTTCCCCGACATGCAAGGGCGTCTCCAGGGCAAGCGGTTCGCCGCCCGCTTCTTCCTCGACGAGGTCCTCCACCACGGCACCGAGGGCTGCAACTACCTCCTCGCCGTCGACACCGAGATGAACACCGTCGACGGGTACGAGATGTCCTCCTGGGAGCGGGGGTACGGCGACTTCGCCATGCATCCCGACCTGTCCACCCTGCGCCGCGTGCCCTGGCACCCCGGCACGGCCCTGCTCCTCGCCGACCTCGCCTGGGAGGACGGATCGCCCGTGGTCGCCGCGCCCCGGCAGATACTGCGCCGCCAGCTGGAGCGCCTCGCCGAGCTCGGCCTCACCGCCCGGGTCGGCACCGAGCTGGAGTTCATCGTCTTCAAGGACACCTACGAGCAGGCCTGGGACGCCGACTACCGGGGGCTCACGCCGGTCAACCAGTACAACATCGACTACTCCATCCTCGGCACCGGCCGCATCGAGCCCCTGCTGCGCCGGCTGCGCAACGACATGGCCGGCGCCGGTCTCACCGTCGAGTCCGCCAAGGGCGAGTGCAACCCCGGGCAGCACGAGATCGCCTTCCGCTACGACGAGGCCCTGGTCACCTGTGACCAGCACGCCCTCTACAAGACCGGCGCCAAGGAGATCGCCGCCCAGGAGGGCGTCTCCCTGACCTTCATGGCCAAGTACAACGGGCGCGAGGGCAACTCCTGCCACATCCACCTCTCGCTCGCGGACGCCGACGGCACCAACGTCATGGCCGCGTCCGACGACCCCCACGCCATGTCCGAGACCATGCGCCACTTCCTCGCCGGACAACTGGCCGCCCTGCGCGACTTCTCCCTCCTCTACGCCCCGAACATCAACTCCTACAAGCGGTTCCAGCCGGGCTCCTTCGCCCCGACCGCCGTCGCCTGGGGCCACGACAACCGCACCTGCGCCCTGCGCGTCGTCGGCCACGGCCGCTCCCTGCGCTTCGAGAACCGGCTGCCCGGCGGTGACGTCAACCCGCACCTCGCGGTCGCCGGACTGGTCGCCGCCGGGCTGTACGGCATCGAACAGAAGCTGGAGCTGCCCGACGCCTGCCCCGGCAACGCCTACACCGCCGACTACGCGCACGTCCCGACCACCCTGCGCGAGGCCGCCGAGCTGTGGGAGAACAGCCCGATCGCCCGGGCCGCCTTCGGCGACGAGGTCGTCGCGCACTACCGCAACATGGCGCGCGTCGAGGTCGACGCCTTCGACGCCGCGGTCACCGACTGGGAGCTGCGCCGCTCCTTCGAACGCATGTGAGGCCCTTCTTGTCCGACCAGCGCATGTCCGACCAGGCCATGTCCGACCAGCGCATGTCCGACCAGGCCATGTCCGACCAAGCCATGTCCGACCAGCTTCAGGTGATCAATCCGGCCACCGAAGAGGTCATCGCCACCGTCCCGGCCGCGACCGAGGCCGATGTCCACGCGGCCGTCGTACGCGCCACACGAGCCCAGGCCCGGTGGGCCGCCCTCGCGCCCGGCGACCGTGCCCGCCTGCTGCGCAGCTTCGCCACGCAGGTCGACGAACACCTCGAAGAACTCGCGCAGTTGGAGGTCCGCGAGGCCGGACACACCGTCGGCAACGCCCGCTGGGAGGCGGGCAACGTCCGTGATCTGCTCGACTACGCCGCCGGGGGAGTGGAGCGGCTGACCGGACGTCAGATCCCGGTTGCGGGCGGCCTCGACGTCACGATCCTCGAACCACTGGGTGTCGTCGGGATCATCGCGCCGTGGAACTTCCCGATGCCGATCGCGGCCTGGGGCACCGCCCCGGCACTCGCCGCCGGCAACGCGGTGATCCTCAAGCCCGCCGAGACGACTCCGCTGACCGCCCTGCGGCTGGCCGAACTCGCCCTGGAGGCGGGCCTGCCGGAAGGTCTCTTCCAAGTGCTGCCCGGCCGCGGCCCCGTCGCGGGCAACGCGCTGGTCGAGCAACCGGGCGTGGCGAAGATCGTCTTCACCGGGTCGACGGACGTGGGCAAACGGGTGTTGGCAAAGGGCTCCGCCCAGCTCAAGCGCGTCACCCTCGAACTCGGCGGCAAGAGCCCCAACATCGTCTTCGCCGACGCCGACCTCGAAGCCGCCGCGGCCGCCGCCCCCATGTCCTTCCTCGACAACTCCGGACAGGACTGCTGCGCCCGCACCCGCATCCTCGTCCAGCGCTCCGTCCACGACCGCTTCCTGGACCTCCTCGCCCCCGCGATCGAGTCGGTCCTGGTCGGCGACCCGGCGGACGAGGCGACGGACATGGGACCGCTGATCTCCAAGGCCCAGCTGAACCGCGTGCGTTCGTACGTGACGGACGACCTGGCCGGCATCCGCGGCAAGGCTCCCGAGGGCCCCGGCTTCTGGTTCCCGCCCACCGTCCTGACCGGCCTCGACCCCGGCGCGCGCGTGGCCGTCGAGGAGGTCTTCGGACCGGTCGCCGTCGTCCTCCCCTTCGAGGACGAGGCGGACGCCGTCCGGCTCGCCAACGCCACCGACTACGGCCTCTCCGGCTCCATCTGGACCCGCGACGTGGGCCGCGCCCTGCGCGTCTCGCAGGCCGTCCGCGCCGGGAACCTGTCCGTCAACTCCCACTCCAGCGTCCGCTACTGGACCCCGTTCGGCGGCTTCAAGCAGTCCGGCATCGGCCGCGAGCTGGGCCCGGACGCCCTGACCGCCTTCACCGAGACCAAGAACGTCTTCATCAGCACGGAGGGCCCCGCACAGTGACCTCATCCACCGAGGAAAACATCTGCCGACGTCTCGTCGGCCGTACCGCCGTCATCACCGGGGCCGGCAGCGGCATCGGCCTCGCCACCGCGCGCCGCCTCGCCTCCGAGGGCGCGCACGTCGTCTGCGGCGACGTCGACGAGGCCCGCGGCAAGGCGGCCGCCGAGGAGGTCGGCGGCATCTTCGTGAAGGTCGACGTCACCGACCCCGAGCAGGTCGAGGCCCTGTTCAAGACGGCGTACGACACCTACGGCAGCGTCGACATCGCCTTCAACAACGCCGGTATCTCGCCGCCCGACGACGACTCCATCCTGGAGACCGGACTGGAGGCCTGGAAGCGCGTCCAGGAGGTCAACCTCACCTCCGTCTACCTGTGCTGCAAGGCCGCCATCCCCTACATGCAGCGCCAGGGCAAGGGCTCCATCATCAACACCGCGTCCTTCGTGGCCCGCATGGGCGCGGCGACCTCGCAGATCTCGTACACGGCCTCCAAGGGCGGCGTCCTCGCCATGTCCCGTGAACTGGGCGTGCAGTTCGCCCGGGAGGGCATCCGCGTCAACGCCCTCTGCCCGGGCCCGGTCAACACCCCGCTGCTCCAGGAGCTGTTCGCCAAGGACCCGGAGCGGGCGGCCCGACGCCTCGTCCACATCCCGCTCGGCCGGTTCGCCGAGGCCGAGGAGATCGCCGCCGCGGTCGCCTTCCTGGCCAGCGACGACTCGTCCTTCGTCAACGCCACCGACTTCCTGGTGGACGGCGGCATCTCGGGCGCGTACGTCACTCCCCTGTAGGCCCGCCCCACAGCGGACACGCCCAGTCCCCTGGTTTCCCCCACCGTCGGCACCGAGGCCCCGTCCCCGTCCGCCACGTCTTCGACGCGGACGAGGACGGGCCGCCGTCGGCCGACAGGCATCGGGCCCGCCGGCTGAACTACAGGAACGTGTGGCCCTCGCCCCGGTACGTCGGCACCGTCGCCGTCACCGCGTCCCCCTCGATCAGATGCAGCACGTCGAACCGCTCGCACAGCTCACCGGCCTTCGCGTGCCGGAACCACACCTTGTCGCCGATCAGCAGATCGTCGGCGGGGGAGCCGAGCAGCGGGGTCTGCACCTCGCCGGGGCCCTCCTGGGGGTCGTAGCGCAGCCCCTCCGGCAGGTACGGCACCGGCAGCCGGTCGGGTCCGGCCGCACCGGAGGCGGGGTACCCGCCGCCGAGCACGGTGACGACGCCCACCCCCGGCCGCCGTACCACGGGCTGGGCGAAGAGGGCGGCCGGCCGGCCCCTGAAGGACGTGTAGTTGTCGAACAGGCGCGGCACGTACAGCCCCGAGCCCGCCGCGATCTCCGTGACCGCCTCCTCGGCGGCCGTGTGCTGCACACTGCCGGTGCCGCCGCCGTTGACGTACTCCAGATCCGGCACCACGGCCCGCACCGCGCGCACCACCGCGGCGCGCCGCTCGGCGAGTTCACGGCGGGCGGTGGCCTGCATCAGCCGGACCGCACGCGAGCGCAGCGGTCGTCCGGCGACGGCGTCGCCCACACCGGCGATGTGGCCCTCGTACGCCATGATCCCCACCAGCCGGAATCCGGGCCGCCGGGCCACCGCCCGTGCCAGGTCGGCGACTTGGGCGGGGGAGTGCAGCGGGGAGCGCCGGGCACCGACCCGCACCCGCCCGCCGAGCAGCTTCAGCGCGGTGTCCAACTCCAGGCAGACGCGCACCACTTCGCGCCCGCCGGCGCGTGCGGCGTCGATCAGGTCGAGCTGGGCGACATCGTCGACCATGACGGTGACGGCGGCGGCGAGCTTGGGGTCGCCGGCCAGTTCGGCGAAGCCGGCCCGGTCCGCCGAGGGGTAGGCGAGGAGGATGTCGTCGAATCCGGACCGCGCCAGCCACAGGGATTCGGCCAGGGTGAAGGACATGATGCCCGCGAAGCCGTCCTTCGCCAGGACGCGTTCCAGCAGGGCCCGGCAGCGGACGGACTTGCTGGCGACCCGGACCGGTTTCCCGCCCGCCCGGCGGACCAGGTCGTCCGCGTTGGCGTCGAAGGCGTCCAGGTCCACGATCGCGAGGGGGGCGTCGAGATGGGCGGTGGCCCGGTCGTATCGGGCCCGGTCGGCGGCGCGCGCAGTCATGAACGCAGCCTGCCAGACCGGATTACCGCAGGGTAGGGGGACGTTCCGGGCAGATGCCCCGGGGTCGTGGGACTGGTTCCCGTTCGCGCAGGAACAAGCCGTAGAGTGACGCGCACGCACGGACGAACGTCTCCGGCCGGGCAGCCGCGCCGGGATGCCGGTCCGCCCGTGCGGGTATGCGTGCCCAGAACGGACCCGTACGTCCGCACCGGGCCGCCCGGGCACCAAGCAAACGAGAGCCCGCGCAGGAGAACGACGGCCCGGGCACGAGGAAACGGGGGGGCATGAGCACGGAAGCACGTCGCGCCTCGATCCCCCCACGCCCGACCACACCTCCGGCCCCGGGCACACCCCCACGCCCGACGACCCCGCCGGCCTCCGGCACCCCGCCCCGCCCGACGGCACCGCCGCGGCCGGCTCAGCCGCCGAGGGCGGGGGTGGTCCCGGAGCCCACGAACGGTGGGGACGAGACGGCCGCCGCAGCGCGGGACGCGTCGACGCGGGACACGTCGACGTCTCCCGCGGGGGACGGCTCGCCGCGAACCCGCCCGGACGCACCCACCGCGAGCCCGGCGCCGTCCGGACAGCAGGCGCCCACCGGCCCCCGCTTCCCCCGCCCGGGGACCCCCCGGTACCCGGACTCCATGACTCCGCCCCCGCCTCCGGCGTCGGCCCGCTTCCCGGACACCCCACCTCCGGGACGCCCCACGCCCGACCCGTCGTCCCGGACCACCACAGGCCCGTCCACGGGAACCGCGCAGGGCGGCACACGCACGGCCGGTCCGACCGGCACCCGTTCCGCCGACTCGGGCGGTGCTCGTCCCGCCCAGCCGGACCGCACCTCTCCCACCGCGTCGAACGGCGCCCGCCCCGCAGGCCCGGGCGCTCCCCGTCCGGAGAGCACCCGTCCGGTCGGTCCGGACGATGGCCGTTCCGCCACTTCCGACGGCGTCCGCCCGACCCGCCCGGGGACCACCCGCCCCGCACGTCTGGACAGCACCCGCCCCGTCGGCTCGAGCGGTGCTTCTTCCACGCCTTCGGACTCTGTCCGCTCTGCCGGCTCCGGCACCGCGCGTCCCGCCCGCTTGGACGCCTCCCGTCCCGCCGGCTCGGAGGGCGGCGGTTCCGCCGGTTCGGACGGTCCTCGTTCTGCCGGTTCGGGCGTGAGTCGTCCGGCGCGTCTGGACGGCTCCCGTCCCGTCGGTTCGGAAGGTGGCGGTCCTGTCGGTTCGGACGGTCCTCGTTCCGCCGGTTCGGGCGTGAGTCGTCCCGCACGTCTGGACGGCTCCCGTCCCGCCGACTCGGAAAGCGGCAGGTTCGTCGGGCCGGACGGGCCTCGCGCCGCCGGGTCGGACGGGCCTCGTGCCGCCGGTTCGGACGGTGATCGTCCCGCCCGTTCGGCCGCCGCCCGCCCCGTGCGTCTGGAGAACACCCGTCCCGCACCCGCGGACCGTGCTCGTTCCGCGGGTGCGGGTTCGGGTGCGGGTGCCGCCCGGACGGGCGACGAGGGCGAGGGCGGTGCCCTGGCCCCTGACGCGGCGCAAGCGCCGGCGACGGGCGCCGCCTGGACACCCCTGCCGCGTACCTGGGCGCCCGCCCCCGCCCATCCCCACCGGGACGCCCTGTCCACCGCCGTGCCCGGGCGCAGCCCCGAGCAGGGCGAGGCGGCCGCGGACTCGGACGCGCGACCCGCCTGGACGCCGGCCACGCCCGTGCGCCACCCCGACTTCGACGACCGCGGCGCCCCCGCGAGCGCCCGGATCCCGCGTCCCGCAGACCCCGTGGAGGCTCCGCCCCGCCCGCACGACGATCCGGCCGCCGGGAACGTCGCCCCCGACCCCGCCCTCTCCTGGAGCGCCCCCATGGCCCCGGGCGGCACGCCCGGTGCTACCCGGCCCATCGTTACGTTCGCGCAGCCCGAGGGGTTCGGGGACGCGCCGCGCGTGAGCCGGCTGCGGGGGCAGGCCGTCGCGGCCGGCGCCTGTGTCGTGCTCGGACTGGGCCTCATCGGCGGTGCCCTAACGGGCAGTTGGCTCGTCGGGGACCCCGCGGAAGCGGGGGAGAAGGGGGCCTACGCCACCGCAGGAGGCCTGTGGCACAACGTGCCCGTCGACCAGTTGTTCCCGCCCACCGTGGACGGACAGGGCGCGGGCCCCGGCGGCGCCGACCGCACCTGGACACGGATCGCCGTCGCCCCGGACAGCGGCTGCGCGGGCGCCTTCGACCCACTGCTGCTCAAGGCGCTCGCCCCGGTCGGCTGCACCCGCCTGCTGCGCGCCACCTACACCGACGCCACCCAGAGCTACGTCACCACCGTCGGTCTGTTGTTCACCAAGGCCGACGCGGCCGCCATGCGCGCGCTCGACACCCGGTTCGAGAAGGAGGGCCTGGCCCGCCGCACCGACCTGATGCCGCGCCCGTACGCCGTGAAGGACACCGTGGCCGCCGCCTTCGGCGACGCGCAGCGCGCCTCGTGGACGGTCTCCGTCCTCACCGACGCGCCCGTCGTCGTCTACGCCGTCTCCGGCTGGGCCGACGGCCGGACCGTCGCCACCCCGGAGCCCGCCGCCCAGGCCACCGCGTCCGGCGCCACCACGGCCCCCGCCCAGGCCGGCCTGGGCAACGAGGCCAAGGGCCTCGCCGACCGCATCGAGCGCGCCCTGCGCAAGACCGCCGTCTCGCCCTCGGAGCAGCCCTCATGAGCAGCAGCCGCACGACGACCCACCGGGCCGGCCTCCTGTGCTGTCTCCTCGCCGCCTCCCTCGCCCTCCTGCCCGCCGCCCCCGCGCACGCCGACGGCATACGCGGCCAGCAGTGGGCCCTGGAGGCCCTGAACACCGACGAGGTGTGGCAGACCACCAAGGGCGCGGGGGTCACCGTCGCCGTCCTCGACACCGGCGTCGAGGCCGACCACCCCGACCTCGACGGCAACGTCCTGCCCGGCAAGGACCTGGTCGGTTTCGGCGCCGAGCCCGGCGACCGCGCCTGGGCCCGCCACGGCACCGCGATGGCCGGCATCATCGCCGGCCACGGACACGGCTACGGCAACGCCGACGGCGTCATGGGCATCGCCCCGGAGGCGAAGATCCTCCCCGTCCGCGTGATCCTGGAGGACGGCGACCCGGCCCGTACCAGGGCCCGCAACACCCGCGGCAACGCCCTCGCCGAGGGCATCCGCTGGGCCGCCGACCAGGGCGCCGACGTCATCAACCTCTCCCTCGGCGACGACTCCGCCTCCGCCCACCCCGAACCCGCCGAGGACGAGGCCGTCCAGTACGCCCTGAAAAAGGGCTCCGTGGTCGTCGCCTCGGCCGGCAACGGCGGCGAGAAGGGCGACCACATCTCCTACCCGGCCGCCTACCCGGGCGTCATCGCCGCGACCGCCGTCGACGAGTTCGGCACCCGCGCCTCCTTCTCCACCCGCCGCTGGTACGCCACGGTCAGCGCGCCCGGCGTGGACGTCGTCATCGCCGACCCGGACCACAAGTACTACGAGGGCTGGGGCACGTCCGCCGCGGCCGCCTTCGTCTCCGCCGCCGCCGCCCTCGTCAAGGCCGCCCACCCGGACCTGACCCCGGCACAGATCAAGAAGCTTCTGGAGGACACCGCCCGCAACTCGCCCACGGGCGGCCGCGACGACTCCCGCGGCTTCGGCTTCATCGACCCGGCCGCCGCGATCAAGGCCGCCGCCGGCCTCAAGCCCGAGGGCCTTCGATCCGCCTCCTACGGTGCCAAGTACTTCGGCCCCGGCCCGGACGCCCAGAAGTCCGACGACGACACCTCGAGCTGGGCCGGCCCCCTCGCCGGCGGTACCGGGGGAGTCCTCCTGGTCGCCGCGGTCGTCCTGTGGCGCGGCCGCCGCGAGCAGGAGCCGTACGACACCTTCTAGGGCGGCCGCACAGGTGTCCGGGGTCGCTCAGCCGGCCGTGAAGGCCGACACCGCCGCCCGCGCCGCCGCCTCCACCAGCGTGATGCCGTTCGCCTGGGTCGCGTTGCCGTTCGACACCACGGCCACCAGGTAGTCCTGCCCATCGACGGTCACCCGCCCGATGCTGTTGACGTCCCACAGCCCGGTCGTGCTGCGCGGCAGCCACCCGTTCTTCAGCGCCCACGCGGAACCGTCGGCCGCGGCCGACACCCCCCACTGCTGGCCGACGGCTATCTCGCCCATCAGCCCCTGGACATAGGCCCGCGAGGCCGCGCTCAGCTCCGAGTCCTCCCCGAAGACCTGCTGGAGCAGGGTCAGCTGGTCGGCGGCCGTGGTCCGGGTGAGCCCCCACAGCGCGCCGTCCCCGCCCTCGGTGTCCGTCAGCCCGAACCGCTCGTTCGCCGCGTCGAGCCCACTGGCCTGCCCGATCGCGTTCCACAGCGCCGTCGCCGAGTCGTTGTCGCTGCTCTCGATCATCGCGGTGGCGTACGCCTTCTCCTGCGCCGTCAGCTGCCGCCCCGCGTCCTGCGCCTGCAGCAGCAGCGCCGCCAGGATGTCCACCTTGACGATGCTCGCCGTGTCGAAGGAACCGGAGCCGTACGTGGCACTCTCCCCGGAGCCGACGTCCAGCACGGCCACGGACACCTCCGCGTCGCCCGGCACCGTCACCGAGGCCATCGCCTTCGCCAGCAGCGCGTCGTGGTCCACCTCGGGCTCCGACACCGCTTCGACCACAGGCTCCACCGACGCCTCCCCGACAGCCGACACCGACACCGACGCCGAGGCCGACGGCGTCGCCGACGACGATACGGCGCCCTGCCCCGAGTGCGCCTGCCCCTTCACGTACACGGTCCCGGCTGCGGCCGTGGCGCCCAGGACGGCGACGGCGGCGAGGGCGGAGCAGACGAGGGGACGGCGCCCGGAGGGGCGAGCGCGGCGGCTGCGACGTGCTCCGGAGGACTCCATGCCTGCGATGGTGGGGGCGGCGACTGTGCGCTCCGTTAGACGCACGTTAGATGTGCGTCAGCGATGCCTGAGAAACCTGTGAATGCTGTCACCGCCGTGTTTCGGGCCCCGCACAAACCCAGCAGGATCCCCCCGATAGGGTCGGTCACCGTGGCGAACAAGAACATTCCCGACCCCGGCTTCTCCGACGACGACGGCTCCGCCGACCCCCGGCTGAGCGCCGCGCTCGCCGCCTGGGCCGAGGACCACACCGCCGTGGGACCCGTGCTGGAGGCGCTCAAGGGCGCCCGGCTGCTCGTCCCCGTGGTGGCCGTGCTGGGCGAGGTCGAGGAGGACGAGAACGGGCTGCGCCGCGAGAAGACCAGCGACATGGCCGTCCCGACCCTGAAGGCGGGGGCCCGCACGGCCCTGCCCGCCTTCACCTCCACCGAGTCCCTCGCCCGCTGGGACCCGGAGGCACGGCCCGTCGCCGTACCCCTGCACCAGGCGCTGCAGGCCGCCGCGCACGAGAAGGCGGACACGGTGGTCCTCGACGTGGCCGGACCGGTCGCCTTCGAACTGACCGGGCCCTCGCTGCTCGCGCTCGCCGAGGGCCGCACCACCACCGACCCGCTGGCCGACCCGGCCGTGGTGGAGGCGGTACGGGGCGCGGTGGCCGCCGAGCCCGCCGTCCTGCGCGCCCACCTCGGGCCCGGGCAGGCCGACGGCACCCTCGCCCTCGTCCTGGACCCGGCCGCCGCCCCCGCCGAGGCCGCCCGGGCCGTCGCCCAGCGCCTCGCCGCCGACGAAACGCTGAGGGCCCGCCTGGTGCGCGGCCTCGACCTGGCACTGCTGCCGGCCGGGACGACGCCCCCGGGCGAGCCCCTGTACGTACGCGGATGATCCAGTCGCAGACGTACGGATCAGTCGTGGACGTACGGACCAGTCGCAGACGTACGAACCAGTCGTAGAAGTACGAACCAGTCGTAGACGTACGAACTGGCCGTAGCTGTGCGAACGCGAACTAGCCGTAGACCGGGCCGGTGTACTTCTCGCCCGGCCCCTGGCCCGGCTCGTCCGGGACGATCGACGCCTCGCGGAAGGCCAGCTGGAGCGACTTCAGGCCGTCGCGCAGGGGTGCCGCGTGGAAGGAGCTGATCTCGGTCGCGCTCGCGTCCAGCAGACCGGCGAGGGCGGTGACCAGCTTGCGGGCCTCGTCCAGGTCCTTGTACTTGTCGCCCTCCTCGGTCAGACCGAGCTTCACGGCGGCGGCGCTCATCAGGTTGACGGCGACCGTCACGATCACCTCGACCGCGGGAACCTCGGCGATGTCGCGGGTCATCTCGTCGAAGTCGGCGGCGTCGGGGGTCTCGGGGGTGTCCGAGGGGGAGGTCTCACTCATGTCCCACACGATAGGCGCAGCACGCCACGGTCACGCGCGTGGCCCCGGGCGGCCACAATTCGCCCTTCCTGGCGCCACCTGCTAATCTCGTACAACGACCGGTCGGACACGCGTGCCCCTCAGCAGGCGGGCCCGGCCCACAAGTGGAGGCTCCGAACTCCCACCCGACCACCCTCACGGGCGGCGGGTCACCCCGGTCAGGCGGCCACCATCGTTCCGTACGGACGATGGAGTCGCCCGGTAGTGCGCCCCCGCGATCCCGCGAAGGTGCTCCGGTAGTGCTTGGAGCCCCGCCTGTGATCGTTCGGGGCATTTTTTGTGCTTCGGCGTGGTTAAGGCCTAACGAACACAGACGTTACGCGGCCGTCCGCCAGACTGCCGCGTGGTGCTACCGAGGAGGATCCATCAGCGCCGAGCCCCGCATCAACGACCGGATTCGCGTTCCCGAGGTGCGACTTGTCGGTCCCAGTGGCGAGCAGGTCGGCATCGTGCCGCTCGCGAAGGCACTGGAGCTTGCGCAGGAGTACGACCTGGACCTGGTCGAGGTCGCGGCGAACGCCCGCCCGCCGGTCTGCAAGCTCATGGACTACGGGAAGTTCAAGTACGAGTCGGCCATGAAGGCCCGTGAGGCGCGCAAGAACCAGGCGCACACGGTCATCAAGGAGATGAAGCTCCGGCCGAAGATCGACCCGCACGACTACGACACCAAGAAGGGTCACGTCGTCCGGTTCCTCAAGCAGGGCGACAAGGTCAAGATCACGATCATGTTCCGCGGTCGTGAGCAGTCCCGTCCCGAACTGGGCTACCGACTGCTGCAGCGTCTCGCGGAGGACGTCCAGGAGCTCGGGTTCGTCGAGTCGAACCCGAAGCAGGACGGCCGCAACATGATCATGGTTCTCGGTCCGCACAAGAAGAAGACCGAGGCGATGGCCGAGGCCCGTCAGGCGCAGGAGGCCCGCAAGGCCGAAGCGAAGGCCCACCCCGGCCGCTCGCAGGACCCTGCCGCCGCCCAGACGCCGGCTGAGGAGCCTGCCGAGGCGTGATCCGTGGGACGCCAGTCCCCTGGATGTAACCGAAACAAGAGCGACGCTCCACCTGTGCCCGGTTTTCGTGACCGGGCACCGGAGCGCCACCGACGAGGAGAGAACGGCGCTATGCCGAAGAACAAGTCGCACAGCGGTGCCAGCAAGCGCTTCAAGGTCACCGGCTCCGGCAAGGTGCTCCGTGAGCGCGCCGGCAAGCGCCACCTGCTCGAGCACAAGTCGTCCCGTCTGACGCGTCGCCTCACCGGCAACGCCGAGATGGCCCCGGGCGACGCCAAGAAGATCAAGAAGCTTCTCGGCAAGTGACGCGTCGGCGCGTGAGCGCCGTACGTCAGGACCGGGACCCAATCGATACCGGGCCGTGTGAGGACACCCACGGCCCCGCTACAAGGAGTTAACAAGTGGCACGCGTCAAGCGGGCAGTCAACGCCCACAAGAAGCGCCGGGCGATCCTCGAGCAGGCCTCCGGCTACCGCGGTCAGCGTTCGCGCCTGTACCGCAAGGCCAAGGAGCAGGTCACCCACTCGCTGGTCTACAACTACAACGACCGCAAGAAGCGCAAGGGTGACTTCCGTCAGCTGTGGATCCAGCGCATCAACGCCGCTGCCCGCGCCAACGGCATGACCTACAACCGCTTCATCCAGGGTCTGAAGGCCGCGAACATCGAGGTCGACCGCAAGATCCTGGCCGAGCTGGCCGTCAACGACGCGGGCGCGTTCGCCGCGCTCGTCGAGGTCGCGCAGAAGGCGCTGCCGTCGGACGTCAACGCCCCGAAGGCGGCGTGACGCTGCGCTGGCTCTAGGCCGACGTGACTGAAGGACCCGCAGGCTGCAGAGGCCTGCGGGTCCGATTGCGTCCGGATCCGGTTTTCCTCGCCCCCGCCGCCCCTACCCTTCCCCGTCCCCTGGCGGGCTCCGCCCCCAGACCCCCGCTTCGGCCCTGAACGGGCCTCGTCCTCAAACGCCGGACAGGCTGGATTTGGCGCACCTCTCGGCCAACCGAGTCGGGTGGTGGGTGGGCACGGCCCGGGGGTCTGGGGGCGGAGCCCCCAGGGACGGGTAGGGGCGGCGGGGGCGAGAGAAAATCCGAGCCCGAGCCCGCCCCCCACCGCCGTCCCTCGCCATCCCACCGAAGGTGAACCGCATGCCCCCCGCCACCCCCGACCTCATCTCCCCCCGCTCCCCCCGCGTCTCCGCCGCCCGGCGCCTCGCGAAGCGGAACTTCAGGGGCAAGGAGCGGCTGTTCCTCGCGGAGGGGCCGCAGGCCGTGCGGGAGGCGGCCGCCCACCGGGACACGCTCGTGGAGCTGTTCGCCACCGTCGAGGCCGCGGAGCGTTACGCCGACATCATCGGGGAGGCGCGGGACGCCGGCGCCCGCATCCACCTCGCCTCCGAGCAGGTGATCGAGGACATCTCCACCACCGTCACCCCGCAGGGCCTCGTCGGCATCTGCCGGTTCCTGGACACACCGTTCGCGGAGATCCTCGCCGCCCGGCCCCAGCTGGTCGCCGTCCTCGCGCACGTCCGCGACCCCGGCAACGCCGGCACCGTCCTGCGCTGCGCCGATGCCGCCGGGGCCGAAGCGGTCGTGCTCACCGACGCCTCCGTCGACCTGTACAACCCCAAGGCCGTACGGGCCTCGGTCGGCTCGCTCTTCCATCTGCCCGTCGCCGTCGGCGTGCCCGTCGAGCAGGCCGTGGCCGGGCTCAAGGACGCCGGGGTGAGGATCCTCGCCGCCGACGGGGCGGGGGAGCACGACCTCGACCAGGAGCTGGACAAGGGCACCATGGGCGGGCCCACCGCGTGGGTGTTCGGGAACGAGGCCTGGGGGCTCCCGGAGGAGACCCGGGCGCTCGCCGACGCCGTCGTCCGCGTCCCGATCCACGGCAAGGCCGAGAGCCTGAACCTCGCCACCGCCGCAGCCGTATGTCTCTACGCATCGGCCCGTGCACAGCGCGCCTCCGGAGGGTGCCGCTCCGTCACCGAGAGCTAGTAGGGTGACCAGCTCGGGGGCCCCTCAGTCGTCTGAGAGGTGGGGTACGGGGAATGAGCGTCGGCATGAGCAGTACACGGGAAGCACGGGCCGTGCCGCACAACTCCACGCCCCGGCCGGCCGGTGATCTCGCCGGACTCGGCATCGACCCCGACGACCTGCCCGACGGTCTCGTCGTCGCCGACGAACACGGACACGTCGTCTGCTTCAACGCCGCCGCCGAGCGCATCACCGCCCTCCCCGCCTCCGAAGCCCTCGGGCAGCGGCTCGACAAAGCCCTGCCATTAGAAGATCTCGAGGGGCGCCGCTGGTGGCAGCTCACCGACCCGTACGGCGGGCTCGCCATCCGGGTACGGCAGCCCGAGCGGAACCTGCTGCTGCCCGGCGGGCGGGAGGTGCTCGTCTCCGCGCGGTACGTCCGCAGCGAGCCCACCGGACCCGTCCGCCGTGTCGTCGTCTCCCTCCGCGACACCGAGGCCCGCCGCCGCACCGAGCGCAGCCACGCCGAGCTGATCGCCACCGTCGCCCACGAACTGCGCTCCCCCCTCACCTCCGTGAAGGGCTTCACGGCCACCCTCCTCGCCAAGTGGTCGCGCTTCACCGACGACCAGAAGCGGCTGATGCTGGAGACGGTCGACGCGGACGCCGACCGCGTCACCCGCCTCATCGCCGAGCTGCTCGACATCTCGCGGATCGACTCCGGGCGGCTGGAGGTGCGGCGCCAGCCCGTCGACATAGGCGCCGCCGTCGGACGGCACATCCAGGCCTACGTCGCCGCCGGACAGCCCGCCGACCGGTTCCTGCTGCGCATCGAACAGCCGCTGCCCGCGCTGTGGGCCGACCCCGACAAGGTCGACCAGGTGCTCAGCAACCTCCTCGAAAATGCCGTGCGGCACGGCGAGGGAACCGTCACGATTGACGTCACGCCCGCCGAGTCCCCACGCGAAGGAGAGGACACCGGCACGTCGGTCACCGTGAGCGACGAGGGCACCGGCATCCCGGAGGAGTCCATGAACCGCGTCTTCACCCGCTTCTGGCGGGGCAGCAAGCGCGGCGGGACGGGCCTCGGGCTGTACATCGTCAAGGGCATCGTCGAGGCCCACGGCGGCATCATCACGGTCGGCCGCGCCCCCGGCGGCGGCGCGGAGTTCCGATTTACGTTGCCCGTGGGCGCCCCGGCGTATCTCTCCTGAGATCCGTCCGAGCAGCCCGCGGGCGCATTCGTCCACCCTCACCCCGTTAGACTCGGCCTTTGGCACCCATGTGTCCCGAAGTCGGCGACGATCTGCCAACGGATCAGTGACGGGGACCCTCAGCCAGCCAATCGGAAGCACGGGAAGAGATGTCGGCACCGAATAAGTCGTACGACCCTGTAGAGGTCGAGGCGTTGAAACCGGAAGAGATCGAGCGCATGCGGGACGAGGCGCTCGCCGCCTTCGCCGCCGCGGACTCCCTCGACGCGCTCCAGGAGGCCAAGGTCGCCCACACCGGCGGCACCTCCCCGCTGGCCCTCGCCAACCGCGAGATCGGCGCACTGCCCCCGCACGCCAAGGCCGAGGCCGGAAAGCGCGTCGGCCAGGCCCGCGGCGCCGTGAACAAGGCCCTCGCCGCCCGCCAGGCCGAGCTGGAGGCCGAGCGCGACCAGCGCGTGCTCGTCGAGGAGGCGGTGGACGTCACGCTGCCGTACGACCGCGTGCCGGCCGGCGCCCGCCACCCGCTCACCACGCTCTCGGAGCGCATCGAGGACGTCTTCGTGGCCATGGGCTACGAGGTCGCCGAGGGCCCGCAGGTCGAGGCCGAGTGGTTCAACTTCGACGCCCTCAACATCGGCCCGGACCACCCGGCCCGCGGCGAGGCCGACACCTTCTTCGTCCAGGGCCCCGAGGGCGGCACCGAGTCCGGCGTCGTGCTGCGCACCCACACCTCGCCCGTGCAGATCCGCTCCCTGATGGAGCGCGAGCTGCCGGTGTACGTGATCTGCCCCGGCCGCGTGTACCGCACCGACGAGCTGGACGCCACCCACACGCCCGTCTTCCACCAGGTCGAGCTGCTCGCCGTGGACGAGGGCCTGACCATGGCCGACCTCAAGGGCACCCTCGACCACATGGTCCAGGCGCTGTTCGGCGAGGGCATGAAGACCCGGCTGCGGCCGAACTTCTTCCCCTTCACCGAGCCGTCCGCCGAGATGGACATGGTGTGCTACGTCTGCCGCGGCGAGTCCGTCGGCAACCCCGACCGGCCCTGCCGCACCTGCTCCAGCGAGGGCTGGATCGAGCTCGGCGGCTGCGGCATGGTCAACCCCAAGGTGCTGACCGCCTGCGGCGTCGACCCGGAGAAGTACAGCGGCTTCGCCTTCGGGTTCGGCATCGAGCGGATGCTGATGTTCCGCCACAACGTCGAAGACATGCGAGACATGGTCGAGGGTGACGTCCGGTTCACCCGGCCGTTCGGGATGGAGATCTGATGCGGGTCCCGCTTTCTTGGCTGCGGGAGTACGTCGACCTGCCGGCCACCGAGACCGGCCGTGACGTCCAGGCCAAGCTCATTTCGGCCGGTCTGGAGGTCGAGACCGTCGAGCACCTCGGCGCCGACCTCAAGGGGCCGCTCGTCGTCGGCCAGGTGCTCACCATCGAGGAGCTGGAGGGCTTCAAGAAGCCGATCCGCTTCTGCACCGTCGACGTCGGCCAGGCCAACGGCACCGGCGAGCCCCAGGAGATCGTCTGCGGCGCCCGCAACTTCTCCGTCGGCGACAAGGTCGTCGTGGTCCTGCCCGGCGCCACGCTCCCGGGCGGCTTCTCGATCTCCGCGCGCAAGACCTACGGCAAGACCTCGCACGGCATGATCTGCTCCAGCGGCGAGCTGGGCATGGGCGACGACGGCACCCACGGCATCATCGTGCTGCCGCCGGAGACCGAGGTCGGCAAGGACGCCATCGAGCTCCTCGAACTGGTCGACGAGGTCCTGGACATCGCCGTCACCGCGAACCGCGGCGACTGCCTCTCCATCCGCGGCGTCGCCCGCGAGACCGCCATCGCCTACGGCCTGCCGCTGCGCGACCCGGCCCTGCTCGACGTACCGGGCCCGAACGCCTTCGGCTACCCGGTGCGGGTCGCCGACCCGGTCGGCTGCGACCGCTTCACCGCCCGCACCGTCACCGGACTGACCCCCGAGGCGCGCTCCCCGATCTGGCTGCAGCGCCGGCTGCAGAAGGTCGGCATGCGCCCGATCTCGCTCGCCGTCGACGTCACCAACTACGTGATGATGGAGCTGGGCCAGCCCCTGCACGCCTACGACCGCAAGCTGGTCCAGGGCGCCATCGGAGTACGCCGGGCCGCCGAGGGCGAGAAGATCGTCACCCTCGACGGTGTCGAGCGGAAGCTGCACGCCGAGGACCTGGTGATCACCGACGACCGCGGTCCGATCGGCATCGCCGGTGTCATGGGCGGCGCCAACACCGAGATCGCCGACCACGACGACACCGGGGACGCGGCGAACGCCACGACCGACGTGGTGATCGAGGCCGCCCACTTCGACGCCGTCACCGTCGCCCGTACGGCCCGTCGGCACAAGCTGTCCTCCGAGGCGTCCCGCCGCTTCGAGCGCGGCGTCGACCCGCAGGCCGCGGCGGCCGCCGCGCAGCGCACGGTGGACCTGCTGGTGCTGCTCGCGGGCGGCACCGCCGAGGCCGGTGTCACCGAGGTCATCGCACCGTCCGCGCCGCACACCATCACCGTCCCGGCCGACCACCCGGACAAGGTCGCGGGCGTCATCTACGGCCGCGAGACCGTCGTCCGCAGACTCCAGGAGATCGGCTGCGACGTCTACGGGCAGGACGAGCTGATCGTCACCGTCCCGTCCTGGCGGCCCGACCTCGCCGAGGCCAACGACCTCGCCGAGGAGGTCATCCGCCTGGAGGGCTACGAGAACCTGCCCTCCACGCTGCCCAAGCCCCCGTCGGGCCGCGGTCTCACCCACCGCCAGCGGCTGCACCGCCGCGTCGGCCGGGTGCTGGCCGGTGCCGGGTACGTCGAGGCGCCGAACTACCCGTTCGTCAGCGAGCAGGTCTTCGACCAGCTCGGGCTGGAGGCCGACGACCCGGCCCGCCGCGTCGTCAAGCTGACCAACCCCCTCAACGACGAGGAGCCCGCGCTCCGTACGTCGCTGCTGCCGGGCCTGCTGGCCGCTCTGCGGCGCAACGACGGGCGGGGCTCGCACGACCTGGCTCTGTTCGAGACCGGCCTGGTCTTCCTCCCGCGCGAGGAACAGCGCGTCGCCGGTCATCTGCCGGTCGACCGCCGTCCGACCGACGAGGAGCTGGCCTCGCTCGACGCCGTGCTGCCCGAGCAGCCGCGCCATGTCGCCGTCGTCCTCGCGGGCGCCCGCGAGCAGTCCGGCTGGTGGGGCAAGGGCCGTCCGGCCGACTGGGCCGACGCCGTCGAGGCGGCGCGGACGGTCGCCCGTGAGGCCGGCGCCGAACTCGTCGTTCGCAACGGTCAGTACGGGCCGTGGCACCCCGGCCGCTGCGCCGAGCTGGTGGTCGTCGTGGACGGCGCCGAGCAGGTCGTCGGCCACGCGGGTGAACTGCACCCGCGGGTCCTGAAGGCCCTGGGGCTGCCTGTGCGTACGTCCGCGATGGAGCTGGACCTGGACGTCCTGGAGCAGGTCGGGGACGACACGCCTCAGGCGCCGGGCATCTCCACGTTCCCCGTCGCCACGCAGGACGTCGCCCTCGTCGTCGACAAGTTCGTCCCGCACGCGGAGGTCGAGGCCGCGCTGCGTGAGGGCGCGGGTGAGCTGCTGGAGGGGATCCGGCTGTTCGACGTGTACGAGAACGAGGAGCAGCTGGGTGAGGGGCGGAAGTCGCTCGCGTACGCGTTGCGCTTCCGCGCGGGTGACCGGACTCTGACCGTCGACGAGGCTTCGGCGGCGCGGGACGCTGCGGTTGCCCTCGCGGGCGAGCGGACCGGGGCGGTTCTGCGCGGCTGACCGTCGAGGCGGACTGCGTGATCGGCCGGGTGCGGGTTCGTCGTGGCTGGTCGCGCAGTTCCCCGCGCCCTGGGTTGGTCGGCTGGCTGTGTGTCAAGAAGCGCCTGGGGGTGCAGGGGGCGAAGCCCCCGCACCCCAGGGGCGCGGGGAACTGCGCGACCAGCCACCCATGACCGGCAGCCGACCACGCACCACCATCACACCGCGCCGTAGTCGCCCGCCCAACCCGCGGTAGCGCTACGCCGGGCCGCCGCTTACGAGGGGGAGCCGGCGGCCCGGCCGACCTCTTGCGAGGTATTTCAGTCAAGCGACTGGAAACGCTCCGCGACAGCGCGCACACGGTCCGGATACGCGCACTCCGTTCACACCCCGTGTGAAGACGGACCCGCTACTGTGAGTGGCGCCGTCGGCACCGAACCACCGGGGGGCACCCATGCAGCCCAACACACTGCTCGACGCGATCCTGGACGAGGCGGGGATCTCCCACGCGGGTCTGGCCGCCCATGTCAACCAGGCGGGGCGTGCGCGGGGGCTCGCGCTGCGGTACGAGCACACGGCTGTCGCCCGTTGGCTGAAGGGACAGCGGCCGCGCGGTCAGGTGCCCGACCTGATCTGCGAGGTGCTCGCCGGCCGGCTGCAACGGCCCGTCACCCTCGACGACATCGGCCTCGGTGTGCCGGGGGAGCCCTCCGCCCCGCACGCCACCTCGCTGTCCGGCTTCGTCGAGCGGGCGACCGCCCTGTGGCGCTCCGACGAACAGCAGCGCCCGCACCTGCTGGGCGCGCCCGCCGTCACCGGCACGCCCGCCGTGATGCCGGTGTGGGAGTGGGAGAACCCGCCCGAGGACGTCGACGTCTCGCGCGGTGGCCGGCACCGGGTCACCTCCGCCGACATCGAGATGCTGCGCGCCGCCCGTACCCACTACGAGCAGATGTACCGCAAGGCCGGCGGGATGGCGACCCGCAGCCGTATCGTCGGCTTCCTCAACGCGGAGGCCGCCCCGCTGCTGCGCGGCGGCTACACCGATGCCACGGGCCGCCAACTGCACCGGGCCACGGGCGGGTTGGTGGCGATCGCCGGTATCTGCGCGTACGACTCCGACGCGCACGGTCTCGCGCAGCGCTACTTCCACCAGGCGCTGCGGCTGGCAAAGGCCAGCGGGGACCGGGGACTTGGCGCCTACGTGATCGCGTTGCTCGTCAACCAGTCGCTGTTCATGCGGGAGTACCGGCAGGCGGTGGCCTTCGCGGAGGCCGCGCTGCGCACCGCCGGGAAGCACATCACCCCCGCCCTCGCCTCCGACCTGTACGCGATGCAGGCGAAGGCGTACGCGCACCTCGGCGACGGCACCAGCGCTCTGTCGTGCATCCGGCGTGCCGAGACGGCCGCCGACCACATCCGGCGTGGCCACGAACCCGACGAGACCGGCTATGTCCAGCCGGGTCTGGTCAATGTCCAGGTGGCGGAGGCCCTGCTCAGCCTGGGCGACCTCACCGCCGCCGCGGAGCACGCGGCGGCCGCCGTCGACACGCCCTCCCACGACCGGGGCCGGGTCCACCGGCTCGCCATGCTCAGCACCATCGAACTGCGCCAGGGCCATGCCGACAAGGCGGTGGCCACCGCGGTGCGGATGGCCGAGCAGGCCAGGGGAATGGAGTCCCAGCGTCTGCGCGACAGACTCCGGGCGGTGCGCGAACACCTGGTGCGCAGCGGCTGTGCGGGCACGGCCGAGGCGGCCGAACTCATCGACGGGGCCCTGCGCGTGCCGCTGTAGACATCCCTCCGGACTCCGCTGTAGACCCAGCCCCGAACACCGGCGCCACACAGTTCCTGCTGCGATATTGCCACTTACTCGACGGAAGGTGGCAGAACCATGCAGTGGACGAAACAGAACGAACAAACTGTGTATGAAAACCGCTGGTTCAGCGTCAACCTCGCGGATGTCGAGCTGCCGGACGGCCGGCACCTCGACCACTTCCTCATACGACTACGCCCCGTCGCCGTGGCCACCGTGGTCAACGAGGCCAACGAGGTCCTTCTGCTGTGGCGCCACCGGTTCATCACCGACAGCTGGGGGTGGGAACTCGCGGCGGGGGTCGTCGAGGACGGCGAGGACATCGCCCGCGCGGCCGCCCGCGAACTGGAGGAGGAGACCGGCTGGCGACCGGGACCCCTGCACCACCTCATGAGCGTGGAACCGTCCAACGGCCTCACCGACGCCCGGCACCACATCTACTGGTCGGACGAGGGCGAGTACGTCGGGCACCCCGTGGACGACTTCGAGTCGGACCGCCGGGAATGGGTCCCGCTCAAGCTCGTCCCCGACATGGTCGTCCGTGGGGAGGTCCCGGCCGCCAACATGGCGGCCGCGTTACTGCTCCTGCACCACCTCAGGCTCGGTCAGGACACCGCGCACTGATCCGCGCCCCCCCCAGGGGCGCGGGGCAGTGACACATGCGGCTCCGCCGCGCGGGCGCGACCAGCCACGGACGGCCCGCGGCTTTCGTACCACGTTCTCAGCGGAGCGCTCAGCGCCCGAAGGCCTGCCAGATCGTCACCACGAGGGCGCCGACGGCCGTGATCGCCGCGAGCGACGGCAGCGGCCAGCGGGCGTGCTCCAGCGTGACGAGCCGGGTGCTCAGTTCGTCGATCTCCTTGGCGGTCTCCTCGGTGCGGTGCGTCAGCAGAGCCAGGCCGCCCTCGACGCGGGCGTACGCCACGTCGAGCCGGCGTCGTAACTCCGCGAGTTCTCCATGAACGACGGGATGCTCGGGATCGGCGGTCACGTGTCCGCTCCTTTCCGTAGTCGTCTCACATCCCTTGCATGCGCAGGACGAGTGAACTCGCCTGGTGGGCCGGTGGGGAGAGTGTGCGCGCGGCATATGCGGGCCCGGCTCGCACACGCCGTGTGAACGCCGCGGGCCCGGCACTCCGAAGAGCGCCGGGCCCGCAGGGGTCACCGAGGGTGATCAGTCGTAGGTGTAGAAGCCCGAGCCGGTCTTGCGGCCCAGCCGGCCCGCGTCCACCATGCGCTGGAGCAGCGGGGGAGCGGCGTACAGGGGCTCCTTGTACTCCTCGTACATGCTCTGAGCCACCGAGGCGACCGTGTCCAGGCCGATCAGGTCGGAGAGCTTCAGCGGGCCCATCGGGTGGGCGCAGCCCATCTCCATGCCGTTGTCGATGTCCTCGCGGCTGGCGATGCCGGTCTCGAACATCCGGATCGCGGAGAGCAGGTACGGGATCAGCAGCGCGTTGACCACGAAACCGGAGCGGTCCTGGGCGCGGATGGCGTGCTTGCCCAGCACCTTCTCGGTGAACAGCTGCGCCCGGCTGAGCGTGCCCTCGGAGGTGGTCAGCGCCGGGATCAGCTCGACGAGCTTCTGCACCGGGGCCGGGTTGAAGAAGTGGATGCCGACGACCTGGTCGGGCCGCGAGGTGGCGACCGCCAGCTTCACCAGCGGGATGGAGGAGGTGTTGGAGGCGAGGATGGCGTCCGGGCGGGTCACGACCTGGTCCAGGACCTGGAAGATCTCGGTCTTGACCTGCTCGTTCTCGACGACGGCCTCGATGACCAGGTCGCGGTCGGCGAACTCGCCCAGGTCCGTGGTGAAGCTCAGGCGCGCCTGCGTCGCGTCCCGCTCCTCCTCGGTGATCTTGCCGCGCTCGGCGGCCTTGCCCAGGGAGTTGAACAGCCGGGTGCGGCCGATCTCCAGGGCTTCGCCGGTGGTCTCGGCGACCTTGACGTCGAGTCCGGCGCGGGCGCAGACCTCGGCGATGCCGGCGCCCATCTGGCCGCAGCCCACCACTCCCACGCGTTCGATGTCCGTCACATCGTCCCCTTCACTGCGCTCACGCTGATGGCTGGGACAGGTCTGCCGGGTCCCGGTCGGCCTGCTCCGATCGTGCACGTTACTAGCAAGTATCGATGATCGATCGCCGGGGTGGGGGCATCCTGGGGCGCGGAGACGATCCGTGACCGAGCGGATCCACGGTGTATGTGGGGATGTGCGCCATGGGGCGACTGACTCGGCGGGCGTTCGCGCTGGCCGCGCTGTCGACGTTCACGACGACGGGGGCGGCGGCCGCGGGGCACGCCTCTCGCGACGACGACCGCCGGGCCGTCAAGGAGATGCGGGGCATGTGGCTGGCGACGGTCGCCAACCGAGACTGGCCGTCCCGCCCGGGCCTGACAGCCGCCCAGCAGCGGTCCGAGCTGCTCGCCCAGCTGGATCTGGCGGTCCGCAAGCGCCTCAACACCGTGATCTTCCAGGTGCGGCCCACGGCCGACGCTCTGTGGCCCTCCCCGTACGAGCCCTGGTCACAGGTCCTCACCGGCACCCAGGGCAAGGCCCCGGGCTGGGACCCGCTGGGCACAGCCGTGAAGGAGGCCCACGCCCGCGGGCTCCAGCTGCACGCCTGGTTCAACCCGTACCGGATCGCCACCCACGCCGACCCCAGCCGGCTCGTCGCGTCCCACCCCGCCCGCAAGCACCCCGACTGGGTGGTGCCGTACGGCGGGAAGCTCTACTACAACCCCGGTCTGCCGGCGGTTCGCGCGTTCGTCCAGGACGCGATGCTCGACGCGGTGAAGAAGTACCCGGTGGACGCCGTGCACTTCGACGACTACTTCTACCCGTACCCGGTGGCCGGTCAGACCTTCGACGACGACGCGGCCTACGACCGCCACGGCGGCGGCTTCCCGAACCGGGCGGCCTGGCGGCGCGACAACATCGACAGGCTGGTGCGCGAGACGGCGGCCCGGATCAGGGCGGTCCGGCCCGCCACACAGTTCGGGATCAGCCCCTTCGGGGTGTGGCGCAACGCCTCCAGCGACCCGCGCGGCTCCGACACCCAGGCCCTCCAGTCGTACGACGCCATCCACGCCGACACCCGCACATGGGTGCGCAAGGGCTGGATCGACTACATCGTGCCGCAGCTGTACTGGCACATCGGAATGCCCGCCGCCGACTACGCCAAGCTCGTGCGCTGGTGGGCGGAGGTGGCGCGGGGGAGCAGGACGAAGCTGTACATCGGCGAGGCGTTGTACCGGGCGGGGGATCCGGCGCAGGCCGCGGCCTGGCAGAACGCGGCCGAGCTGTCCCGGCACCTCACCCTGGCCAAGGGCCATCCGGAGGTGCGCGGGCACGTCTTCTTCGCCGCCAGGGACGTGGCGACGGACCGGATCGGGGCGATGGCGCGGGTGGTCGCCGACCACTACGGGCAGCCGGCGAAGCCCCCGCGCTGATCTACCGGACTACCGACGGAGGCCGAAGCGCCTGCCGGAGTCCTTGTGGCGGATCTCGGTGTCGGGGCCGGGTGAGCACAGTCCTTCGTGCCCGTCCTCGAACCGTACGCGGTACGGGGGGTTGCCTTCCTGGCCCAGTACTTCGACGATCTCGCCGACCTTGTCGTGTTGGCCGACCACCCTGCCGTGCTGGACAAGCTGGTCGCCCACGGTTGCACGCATCTTAGGGGCCTCCTCACCAAGTGCGGGAGCAGCGGTCCGTGGCCTTGAGTCTACGGCGCCGAGCGGTGGTGGGAAGTGGGCCGGGAGGCCCCTTCAGCCACGCGCCCGCTGGGTGACGGCGATACAGACGAGCACCGCCGCGGCCGTCAGCGGGGCGGCCACTGTCAGGTGCTCGCCCAGCAGCAGCACCGACCACACCAGTGTGAGCAGCGGCTGGGCCAACTGCAACTGGCTGGCCTTGGGGATGCCGATGGCCGCCATGCCCCGGTACCAGACGACCAGGCCGACGAACTGCGAGCCGGCCGCGACCCAGAGCAGCCCGGCCACGCTGTGCGCGGTCACATGGACCGGCTCGTGGGCGAGGGCGAGCGCGGCGGCGGGCAGGGCGAGCGGCAGGCAGAGCACCAGCGCCCAGCCGATGACCTGCCAGCCCGGCATGATCCGGGCCAGCCGGCCGCCCTCGGTGTAGCCGGCCGCGCACACCAGCAGCGCCGCGAACAGGTACAGGTCGGCGGTGCTCAGGGCGCCGCCGCTCTGCTGCACGGTGAACGCCGCCACCGCGACCGCGCCCGCCAGCGCCGCCGCCCAGAAGGTGCGCGACGGGCGGGAGCCGACGCGCAGGGTGGACAGCAGGGCCGTGGTCAGGGGCAGCAGACCGACGACGACCGCGGCGTGCGCGGTGGTGGACGTCTGCAGGGCGAGCGTGGTGAGCAGCGGGAAGCCGACGACGACCCCGGCGGCCACGACCGCGAGACCCGGCCAGTGCCGGCGGGCGGGCAGCGGGACGCGGGGTGCGAGCAGGCAGCCGCCGGCGATCAGCGCGGCCAGGACGCAGCGCACGGCGACCAGCGACCAGGGGCCGAAGCCCTCCAGGCCCCAGGCGGTGGCGGGGAAGGTGAGGGAGAAGGCGATGACACCGAGGCCGGCCTGGAGGGTGCCACCGAGGCCGGGCCGGCGCCGAGGGGCGGTTCCCGGGGTGGCCTGCGGGGCGGTTCCCGGTGCGGTTCCCGCGGTGGTGACTGCTATCGGGGAAGGTGGAGTAGCGCTACTCTGTGTCTTCATGCATGAGCGTAGCAGTGTGGGTGAGCTGACGGATCAGCTGCGGCGGGAGCTGGACCGCTACTCTCCCGGTGGAAAGCTCCCGTCGAGCCGGGCTCTCGTCGAACGGTTCCGGGTGAGCCCGGTGACCGTCTCCCGCGCCCTGGCGCACCTGGTCGCCGAGGGGCTGGTGGTCACCCGGCCCGGCGCCGGGGCCTTCCGCGCCCGGCCGCGTACGACGTCGGCGCCGCCCGGCGACACCTCGTGGCAGGAGGTCGCGCTGAGCGCGGACGGTGCCGCCGACCTCGTACCGCGCTCGGTGGACGCCTCCGGCGTCACGGTCTCGCTGGCCGCTCCGCCGCCCGGGGTGATCGAGTTCAACGGCGGCTACCTGCACCCCTCGCTGCAGCCGGAACGAGCGATGTCCGCGGCCCTGGCACGGGCGGGTCGGCGCCCCGGCACCTGGGGCCGGCCGCCGATGGAGGGCCTGCCGGAACTGCGGGAGTGGTTCGCGCGCTCCATCGGCGGCGCCGTCACCGCGGCCGAGGTCCTGGTCAGCGCGGGCGGCCAGACGGCGCTCACCACCGCCCTGCGCGCCCTGGCCCCGCCCGGCGCGCCGGTGCTCGTCGAATCGCCCACCTACCCCGGCATGCTGGCGATCGCCCGCTCGGCGGGGCTGCGGCCCGTGCCGGTGCCGGTCGACCCGGACGGGGTGAAGCCGGAGCTGCTCGCGGACGCGTTCCGGGCGACCGGAGCCCGGGTCTTCGTCTGCCAGCCGCTCTTCCAGAACCCGACCGGTGCCGTCCTGGCCCCCGCCCGGCGCGGGGAGGTGCTGCGCATCGCGCGGGAGGCGGGCGCCTTCGTCGTCGAGGACGACTTCGTACGGCGGCTCGCGCACGAGGACGCCGGGCCGCTGCCGCGCCCGCTCGCCGCGGACGATCCCGACGGTGTCGTGGTGCACGTCGGCTCGCTCACCAAGGCGACCTCGCCCAGTTTCCGGGTCAGCGCCCTGGCCGCCCGCGGCCCCGTTCTGGAACGGCTGCGCGCCATCCAGGTCGTCGACACCTTCTTCGTGCCCCGCCCGCTCCAGGAGGCGGCGCTCGAACTCGTCGGCTCACCCGCCTGGCCACGGCATCTCCGGTCGATCGCGGCCGAGTTGAAGACCCGGCGCGACACGGTGACGTCCGCTCTGGCCCTGCACCTGCCCGAACTCTCCCTCCCGCACGTCCCGTCCGGCGGCTACCACCTCTGGCTGCGCCTGCCCGACGGCACCGACGAGGGCGCGTTCACGGCGGCGACCCTGCGCGCGGGCGTCGCCCTGACCCCCGGCCGCCCGTACTTCAGCGCCGAACCCCCGGCCCCGCACGTGCGGTTGAGCTTCGCGGCGGTCGCCGGGGCGGAGGAGATCGCGGAGGGGGTGCGGCGGCTGCGGGTGGCGTGCGACGAGGTGCTCGTGGAATCTGTTCGACACGGGGTGCGCGATCTGTGAGGGTCCCCCCATGACCGACACGCCGTCCCTCGCCGAGGGCTACGAGATCTCCGCCGACCCCGCCCGGATCGACGCCGAGCGGGTGCACCGCTGGCTGTCCACGGACGCGTACTGGGCGCTCGGGCGCGAGCGGGAGAAGCAGGACCGGGCGATCGCCGGGTCGCTGAACTTCGGGGTGTACGACGTGGCGTCGGGGGAGCAGGTCGCCTACGCGCGTGTGGTGACGGACCGGGCGACGTTCGCCTGGCTGTGCGACGTGTACGTGGATCCGGCGGTGCGGGGGAAGGGTCTCGGGACCTCCCTCGTCGCGGCCGTACGCGACCACCTGCTGCCGCTCGGGCTGCGCCGCATGCTGCTCGCCACCCACGACGCGCACGGTGTGTACGAGAAGATCGGCTTCGAGGCGCTGGCGAAGCCGGACCAGTGGATGGCGCTGCTTTTCGAAAGCTTCGAAAAAATGCCGCACAACATCCCTTGACCTGCGTACTTGCGCGCCTCACCATCACCGCATGGCACTCCGGGTCACGTTTGTCGCCGCCGCGCGCAGCTCCGCGCTGCTCGCCGAGCGCTTCGAGGACGACCGGCCGCTGGACCAGGCGGGCTGGGAGGAGGTGCTGCGCGTGGGCGGTGAACTGCTGCCGCTCGCGGCGGCCGAGCTGCGCTACTGCTCGCCGACCCCGCGCAGTCGCGCCACCGGGGACGCGCTCGGATACGCGCCGTTGGTCCAACTCGCCTTGCGGGACTGCGACATGGGCCGCTGGCGTGGGCTCACCCTGGGTGAGGCGATGGCGCGGGAGCCGTCGGCCGTGGACGCCTGGCTGGCCGACCCGCGGGCCACTCCGCACGGCGGTGAGTCGCTGCTGGAGTTCGTCTCCCGGGTGGGCGGCTGGCTCGACACACGGCCCGTGGAGGACGGCGGCCGGATCGTCGCCGTGGCCGAGCCGAGCGTGATCCGCGCCGCGCTGGTGTACGCGCTCAAGGCGCCGCCCTCGACGTACTGGAACATCGACGTACGGCCCCTGTCGACGACCACCGTCACCGGCCTGGGCGGGCGTTGGAACCTGCGCTTCGAGGGGGCCTCGGTTCAGCCCTCGCGGACGTAGCCGGTGCTCTCGCGGACGTAGCCGGTGCTCTCGCGCTCGTGGTCGGTGCTCTCGCGCACGTAGTCCGTGGTGAGCAGGAGGTCCTTCGCCGGGCCGCCCACGCGCCAGACCGTCCGCCAGCGGTCGGCGTCCCGGACGGTGAAGTCGCCCCGGTAGAGGTCCGCCGCGCAAGGGTGGTCGGCCACATGCCGTCCCGTCGTCAGGTCCAGGTCGTGGAAGGGGCGACCGTCGGCGAACCGTACGTCCGCCGTACCGGGCGTCGGCCCCGGCAGGAAGCGCAGGGTCCGCTCGGCGGGCCGGGCCACGCCCTGCCAGACGAAGGTGCCGGACTCCTCGTGCAGCAGACCGCCGCCCTCACCGAGCGGCCGGAAATCGGTGCGGCCGGTGAACCTGCCCTCGTCGCCGCTCGTCAGATCCCGCACCGAACGCTCCACCCGCCACCTCCCGGCGAGGTACGCCAGCGCGTCCGGCACTGGCCAGAACTCGCCCATCCCGCGCCGCCCTCCGTCACATCCGTTGCTGCACGCCCCATTGACGCGCTCCGACCCCCTCCCTATCTTGCCGTTCGAAGTGCTGATCAAGGTCCGATATTTCGAACATCTGTGAACAGAGAGCCGCGGAGTATCCATGTCACGCAGCACCACCGGTACCACCCGCACCACCCGCTGGAGACTCGGTCTCACCACCACCGCCCTCCTGACGGCCACCGCCCTCCTCCCCGCCCCCGCGCACGCCGAGGGCGTCACCGACTACGCGATCACCGTCGACCCGGCCGCCAAGGGCGCCGAGATCGACGACACGATGTACGGCGTCTTCTTCGAGGACATCAACCGCGCCGCCGACGGCGGCCTGTACGCCGAGCTCGTGCAGAACCGATCCTTCGAGTACTCCACCGCCGACAACACCTCGTACACGCCACTGACCTCCTGGACGGTCGACGGCGCGGCCCAGGCCGTGAACGACGACGGACGGCTGAACGAGCGCAACCGCAACTACCTCTCCCTCGGCGCCGGTTCGTCCGTGACGAACGCCGGCTACAACACCGGCATCCGCGTCGAGCAGGGCAAGAGGTACGACTTCTCGGTCTGGGCCCGCGCCGAGAGCGGCACCACCCTCACCGTCACCCTGCAGGACGCCGCGGGCACGCTGGCGACCGCCCGCCAGGTGGCCGTGAAGGGCGGCTGGGCGAAGTACAAGGCCACCTTCACCGCGACCCGCACCAGCAACCGCGGCCGCCTCGCCGTCGCCTCCTCGAACGCGGCGGCCCTCGACATGGTGTCGCTGTTCCCGCGCGACACCTACAAGAACCAGCCGAACGGCCTGCGCAAGGACCTGGCCGAGAAGATCGCCGCCCTGCGCCCGGGCTTCGTGCGCTTCCCCGGCGGCTGCCTGGTCAACACCGGCTCCATGGAGGACTACAGCGAGGCCTCCGGGTGGCAGCGCAAGCGCTCCTACCAGTGGAAGGACACCATCGGACCCGTAGAGCAGCGCGCCACCAACTCCAACTTCTGGGGCTACAACCAGAGTTACGGCCTCGGCTACTACGAGTACTTCCGCTTCTCCGAGGACGTCGGCGCGATGCCGCTGCCCGTCGTCCCCGCCCTGGTGACCGGCTGCGGCCAGAACAAGGCCACCGACGACGAGGCGCTGCTCCAGCGGCACATCCAGGACACCCTCGACCTCATCGAGTTCGCCAACGGCCCGGCGACGTCGAAGTGGGGCAAGGTGCGCGCCGAGATGGGCCACCCCAAGCCCTTCCACCTCACCCACATCGGGGTGGGCAACGAGGAGAACCTCCCCCACGAGTTCTTCGCCCGCTTCCAGAAGTTCCGCGCCGCCATCGAGGCCAAGTACCCGGACATCACCGTCGTCTCCAACTCCGGCCCCGACGACAGCGGCACGACCTTCGACACCGCCTGGAAGCTCAACCGCGAGGGCGACGTCGACATGGTCGACGAGCACTACTACAACAACCCTCAGTGGTTCCTGCAGAACAACGACCGCTACGACTCCTACGACCGCAACGGCCCCAAGGTCTTCCTCGGTGAGTACGCCTCCCAGGGCAACGCCTGGAAGAACGCCCTCGCGGAGGCCGCGTTCATGACCGGCCTGGAGCGCAACGCGGACGTCGTCAAGCTCGCCTCGTACGCCCCGCTGCTCGCCAACGAGGACTACGTGCAGTGGCGGCCGGACATGATCTGGTTCAACAACCGCGCCTCCTGGGGCTCGGCGAACTACGAGGTCCAGAAGCTGTTCATGAACAACGTCGGCGACCGCGTGGTCCCGTCCAAGGCCACCACCACACCGGACGTCAGCGGCCCCATCGCCGGTGCCGTCGGCCTGTCGACGTGGGCGACCAGCGCGGCGTACGACGACGTGAAGGTGACCGCCGCGGACGGCTCGACGCTGCTCAGCGACGACTTCTCCGGTGACGCCTCGAAGTGGAAGCACGTCGGAGGCGGCAGCTGGAGCGTCCAGGACGGCCAGTACGTCCAGACGGACACGGCTGCCGAGAACACCATGGTCACGGCCGGTGACCCGGCCTGGCAGGACTACGACCTGCATGTGAAGGCCACCAAGAAGTCCGGCAAGGAGGGCTTCCTCGTCGCCTTCGGCGTCAAGGACACCGGCAACTACTACTGGTGGAACCTGGGCGGCTGGAACAACACCCAGTCCGCCGTCGAGCAGGCCGTGGACGGTGGCAAGGGCACGCTCATCACCAAGGCCGGGTCGGTCGAGACGGGCCGTGCCTACGACATCGACATCAAGGTCAGGGGCCGCCAGGTGACCCTCTACCTCGACGGCAAGGAGTGGGGCAGCTTCACCGACAACAAGCCGGCCGAGCCGTTCCGGCAGGTCGTCACCAAGGACGCCAGTACGGGTGACCTGATCGTCAAGGTGGTCAATGCCCAGGCCTCGGCCGCCCGCACCGCGATCGACCTCGGCGGCGCGAAGGTCGCCTCCCAGGCCCGGGTCACCACGCTGGCCGCCGGCGAGAACGAGGTGAACACCGAGACGGACACGCCGGTCACGCCGGTACCGTCGACCTTCTCCGGAGTCGCCGCCAAGTTCACGTACACCTTCCCGGCGAACTCCGTCACCTTCCTGCGGATCAGGCAGAGGTAGGCGGGCTCACCCCCAAGGAAGTACCGCCGGGCCGCGCGGACGCCCCCACCAGGGCCTTCGCGCGGCCCGCGCTCATTCCCCGTCGATTTTCTTAATCCTCGCATCATGTGCGGGACATTTCCTGTTTCCCCGGCGGTCACGGAATTCCTCAAAAGGCCTGGACTCGTATGCGGAATTCCCTCCGCTTCTTTCCGTGGAGACACAACCAACCGGCAGGATCACCCGTCTGATTCGGCGAATCGTCCCGGCGCTTGCCGAATTCTCTGGGGGCCTGCCCGACCGTGACATCGACAACCTCTCCGGAGCCGACGACACCGGCCGCCGACGGCGACAGAGCCCCCGGAGCCCGGCTCGCCTGGTTCCGGCTGCCCCGCCCGACCGGGCCGCGGCGAGCCGCCCTGCTCGCGGCCGTCATCGCCGTGACCGCGCTCTGCGCCGCCGACGCCGTCGCCCGCAGCTTCCCCTTCGGCCCCCGCACCCGGAGCGTCAACGACCTGGGCAACCAGTACCTGCCGTTCCACGCACACCTGTGGGACCTGCTGCACGGAAGGGCCGACGGCGGCCTCCTCGTGAACTGGCAGTCAGGATTCGGCTCGAGTTTCCTCCCCGACCTCGGCACGTACCTCACCAGCCCGTTCGCCCTGCTCGTCGCGGTGTTCCCGCGGGACGAGATCGACCTCGCGGTGTACGTGATCACCGTGCTGAAGATCGCGTGCGCCGGTGCCGCCATGGCCTGGCTGCTGCTGCGCCTGCGGCCCTGCCGCTGGTGGGCGGCGGGACTGCTGGGCGCGTCCTACGCCCTGTGCGGCTGGACCGTGGCGAGCGCCGTGTACAACGTGATGTGGCTCGACGGCCTGATCGCCCTGCCCCTGCTGTGCCTGGTCGGCGAATGGACGCTGCACGGACGGCGTCCGGTCCTCGGGGTGGTGGTCGTGACGGCGGCCTGGATCGCCAACTTCTACACGGCGTACATGGCCACCCTCGCCGCCGGTCTCGTGGTGCTGGTGCGGCTGTGGATCTCCGGACTCCCGCGCCGGCGGACGCTCGCCGCGGCGGGCCGGGCCGGCCTGACCTTCGTCCTCGGCACGGGCCTGGCCGCACCGCTGGTGACGGTGGTGTACTTCGGCAGCTCGCACGCCTCCCCGGGCAGATTCCGGGACTTCGCGCCGGTGGCGACGGAGGACCTGCTGGCCCGGCTGCTGCCGACGACGTACAGCTTCGGTTCGCCCGCCCTCTACGTGGGCACCACGGCGCTGCTGCTCGCCCTCGCCCTGCCCTTCCACCGGTCGGCTCCCGCGCGGGTGCGCACCGGGTGGACGCTGCTGGTGGTGGGGGTGACGCTGTCGATGCAGTGGGGCCCGACCCAGCTGCTCTGGCACGCCTTCGCCACCCCGCAGGGCAGTGCGTACCGCCAGACCTTCGTGGTGTGCGCCCTGCTGGTGATCGCGGCCTGGCACGCGCTCTCGTACGGCCCGCCCGACCGGCGCGCGCTGTGCGCGGCGGGCACGCTGCTCGCCCTGATCGCCGCCCTCGCGAGCCGAAGCGACCTGGTGCGCCCCTTCGCGTGGCCGGTGCTCCTCCTGGCCGCCGCGGGCACGCTGGTCGGGCTGGCCCTGCTCGGCCGCACGGACGGGGCACCTCCCCTCGGCAACGGGCGCCGCACCGCGCCGGCCGTGTTCGCCGTGGTGTTGCTCCTCGGCACGCAGCTCGGCGAGGCCACCGCCACCTCCGCCGTGGCCACCCGGCTGCGGCTCGGGCACATGGACGACTACGCGCCCTGGGGAGACCGGCGGCAGCAGCAGGCGGAGGCGATCGCGCAGGCCGACGGCTGGCCCCGGTACCGCACCGACCCGGGCCGGGAGCAGACCGTCGGCAACGACCCGCTGATGGTGGGCGGCCAGGGCGCCCAGTACTACAGCAGCCACACCTCCGACGTGCTCTTCCGCCTGCTCCCCGCCCTCGGCGGCGGCTGGACCTCGGGAGGCCGCAGCGAGCAGAGCCTGGACAACGCCGTCACGGACGTGATCTTCTCCGTCGGCGCGCGGGTGCACTCCCCGCCGGACCCGCATCAGAACTGGTTCCCGCAGGACGGCAGCCGAGTGACCGTGTCCCGGCAGGACGTACCGCCCCTGGTGACGGTACGACCGGCCGGCACCTCCGCCCACACGGGCGTGTCCGCCTTCGGGCCGTCGCCGTACCGCAACCAGGAACTGCTGCTGGGAACCCGTGTCTACACCGTGCCCCGGCTCACGGTGCGGACCGCCGCCGGGAATGCCGCGGACCGCAGTGACGACGAGCGGCCGGGTCTGCGCATCGGCGCTCCCCGGCCCGGGACCGCCGAAGGGAAGCCGACGATCACGGCCCGGTGCCCGGCGGGCAGCGAGGTGTACCTGTGGGCGCCGCACTTCTCGGGCACCGCACGGCTGACCGGTGACTCCGCCGGCGGCCTGACCGGGCGGTTCCGGTCCGACCACCCCGTCACCAAGATCGCCGCCATGCAGCGGCTCGGCACGGTCCCCGCCTCCGGACACCTGCGCATCGAGCTGTCGCCCAACCGGACGGGCACCGTCCCGGACGGGGCGGTCGGCTGCCTGGACACCGCACGGCTGCGTGCCGCCGCCGAAGGGCTCACGGCCACCGGCGCCACCGCGGTGACCGTGGACGACGGCACCCTCCGCGCCCAGCTCCCCGCCGGCAGCCTGGGAACCGCCGTCGTCGCGGTCCCCCGGACCGCCGGGTGGCGCTGCGCCACGGGTGACGATCCCGCCGTACCCGCGGGTGACCACTACGGGTTGATCGCTGTGCCCCTCGACGGTTCCTCGAAGCGTCTCACCTGCACGTTCCACCCGCCCGGTATGCGGTTGGGCATGGTGGTCGGGGGAATGTCACTGCTGGGCCTGATCCTGTTCGCGACCCTCACGGCCGTCCGTCGGCGGCAGGACCCGGTGTGACCGAGAACTTTAGTTGGCGAATCATGGTCTGAGACGCGCAGGTCGGGAGCGCATGGAGAATTCTTGTTGGCGAATCATGAGAGGGATAGTTGGCGAATCATCGGCTTGGATGCTCACTGTGCGTGAGTAACGGGGTGAGCCGGTTCCTCGTCGGCGATGCCGAGCGCCTGGCGAACTCGATCCCGTAGTCGTCGGGCGTTCGGGGTTGGGGAGAAGCGTCCGTTGTCAGTCCTCGGCGCTACCGTGACGCAAGGAGGTGCTTGGTGCTGGCCGCTGTGAATTCTTCGGCTGCATCAAGAATGGCCTGTATCCCCGTCTGCGTACGGCCTTCGAGGACGCCTAGGTCCCGTTTCGGCCCGCCTATGCCACCAACCACGTCGCACTGCAGCTGGAACTCGTCGCCGCCGGTGTCGGCATTGCTCTCGCGGCAGGAGGCGCCCGGGGTATCACCGGGGATCCGCGGATCATCGTGGTGCCGGTGACGCCTCGTATCCCCTATGCCAAAGCGTTGGTCTGGCGCGCCGGCCCGCACTCGTCGGCCCCGCTGCGGGCCCTGCTGGACCTCCCGCACTCGGCGGCCGAGAACTCAATCATTTGAGTGAAGCACGCAGCCCTGCTGCGCCCGCCTCCCGCGGACGAAAGACTCAACTGATCGACCTCACCGGCCGAGCAGCTTTCATTGGCGTCAGCGGGTGCCATTGGCCGCAAGGGCGGATCCCGGTGTCGACGTCGGAACTGCCGGGAGGTGGCCGAGAGATGGCCTCCAGCCAGGGCCGTTGTCTACGACGAATTCAAAGTCGCCGTCCCTTGTGGTGTGCTGGGTCTTGCTTCCGGGCGAAGGCGGCCACCTTGCTTGGCCTTGCTGTCCGTCGCGGCTCCCTCGCCGCGCCCTGATACGCCGGCTTGGCGTGGGCCCGTTCTCGCAGCTCACGAGAACGGGCCCGCGCAGGATGTGGGTTACAGGGCTGCGGCGGCGCTGTGGAGGTTCTTGGCGGCCAGGGCGAGCCCCTCGGTCTGGGAGTAGGCGGCGTCCTCGTGCTCGATGTTCACCGCGATGTCGGGGTCGATCTCGGCGAGGGCGCGCAGGAACTCGGTCCAGAACGGGACGTCGTTGCCGAGGCCCACGGCGACGAACTTCCAGGCCGGGTTCTCCGGCCACGCGTTGCACCAGAAGCCGTAGCCGGTCGGCACCTTGCCCGGCGCGTCGGCCGGCACGCGGGTGAACGACGTGTCCAGCACGCCGCGGATGTCGGCGCCCGGGCAGAGCGTCGCATCCTTCGCGGCGGCGTGGAACACCAGCGGACCGAGCCACTTGATGGACGCGATGACATCCATGCCCTGCCACATCAGGTGGGAGGGGTCCATCTCGGCGCCGACGTTCGTCAGACCCCCCGCCTCGACCAGCCGCTTCAGGGTGACCGGCGAGAAAACGAGGTTGTGCGGGTGCATCTCGATGGCGACCCGGACGTCGTTCTCCCGGGCCAGCGCGTCGATCTCCTTCCAGAACTCGACGGCCACACCCCACTGGTAGTCCAGGACGTCCATGTAGACGCCGTCCCACGGATTCACCACCCAGGAGGGGTACTTGGCGTCCGGGTCCGAGCCCGGCGTACCGGACATGGTGACCACGTGCCTGACGCCCAGCAGGCCCGCGAGGCGGATCGTGCGGCGCAGGTCGTCGGCGTGCTTGGGGCCGACGCCGGGGAGCGGGTTGAGCGGGTTGCCGTTGCAGTTGAGGCCGGTCAGCTCCATCCCGCGGTCGGCGAACGTCGCCAGGTACTCCTCGCGCGCCTTGGCCGAGGACAGCAGCAGGTCGACCGGGCAGTGCGGGGAGGGGATGAAGCCGCCGGTGTTGACCTCGACCGAGGTCAGACCGTTCTCCTTGAAGATGTCGAGGGCCTCGGTGAGGGTGCGGTCGTGCAGACAGGCGGTGTAGGCGCCGAGCTTGAGGGCCATCGGGTATCTCCTTCGATACGTGAGAATCAGGCGACGGGCGGAACGGCGACGGCGGCACCGTCGTTGTGGGAGGACTCGACGACGGCCTGGATGATCTCCATCGTGCGCAGCGCGTCGGCGAAGGTGGCGCAGGCCGGCAGCGGCTCGGCGACTCCAGCGACCTGGTCCAGGAAGGCCCGGGCTTGGTAGGTGAAGTTGTCGGCGTTGCTGGCACCCACACCCGGCGCCTCCATCGGGACACCGCCCGCGAAGTACGGCAGGTTCGGACCGGCGATGATCTGCCGGGCACCGCGCGTACGGGCGTCGGGCTGTGCGTCGTCGAAGAGGTACTCGGCGGGCCGGTGCTGGTCGAACGCGGCCCGCCCGTCGACGCCCAGCACGTCGAAGAACAGCCCGTTGGGCAGGCCGAAGCCGGTGCGCGTCACCGAGAAGGTGCCGACAAGACCGGACTCGAAGCGGGCCGTGAAGGTCGCGGTGTCCTCGTTCTCGACCTCGCCGAACTCCTCCGAAACGGGAGCCGCGTTGTGCCCGACGACCGCGCCCAGTGGCAGCGGCCGCTTGGTGATCTGCGTCGACAGCGAGGCACCCGAGACCGAGGCGATCGGCCCGGCCACGTACTCGGCCGCGTCGATGACGTGCGAGCCGACGTCCCCCAGCGCACCCGAACCCGGGCCGCCCTTGAACCGCCAGCTCAGCGGCCCGTTCGGGTCGGTCGCGTAGTCACACCAGTAGCGGCCGCTGAACAGCGTGAGGTCACCCAGCTCACCGGCTCGCACATGCTCGCGGATCGCGGCGATGCCGGGGGCACGACGGAATGTGTAGCCGACCGCAGTCACGACCTCGGCGGTGCGCTCCAGCTCGGCCATCGCGCGGGCGTCTTCCATCGACCCGGCCAGCGGCTTCTCGCACAGCACATGCTTGCCGGCGGCGACCAGCGCCTCGGCGATCGGGCGGTGCAGAGCATTGCCGACGACGATGCTGACGGCGTCGATCGTCGGGTCCTCGGCCACGGCCTCCCAGCTCGGGAGTGCCTTCTCGAAGCCGTAGCGACGCGCGGCGTCCTCGCCGAGCGCGGTGTTGGCGTCGGCGATCGCGGCCAGCCGGACCGGCGGCAGGCCGGCCCCGAAGACCGTGTTGACGTTGCGGTATCCGGCCGCGTGGCTGCGGCCGGCCATACCGGCTCCGATCACCGCGACGGAGAGGGGTTTGGCGGAGGTGGTCATGGCGGGTGCCTTTCAAATGAACGAGTGATCAGGCGGCGAACTGCCGTCGGAAATGGGACTCGATGTCTTCCATCGAGCGGCCGCGGGTCTCGGGGACGGTGCGGAGGTAGTAGAGGAATGTGACGGCGTTGACCGCCGCGAACAGCAGGAACGTGATCCCGCCGACCGCGTTGATCAGCGGCGGGAACACCAGCGTGACCACGAAGTTGGCCATCCAGGTGCCGAAGACGGCCGTGCCCATGGCGAAGCCGCGCAGCCGGAGCGGGAAGATCTCCGAGAGCATCAGCCAGAACACGGTCGCGATGCATCCCTGCATGAACAGCAGGAAGGTCAGCATCGAGGCGAGCACCAGGTAACTGCGGGCCGTCGATTCGGGTAGGACCAGGAAGCAGAACGCGATCAGCAAGAGGGAGACGGTGACGCCGACCTGGCCGGTCAGCAGCATCGGGCGCCGGCCGTACCGCCCCAGCAGCCACATGCCCGTTGATACGGCGAGGACGGCCACGACGCCGTTGGCGATGGTGGCGGTCAGCGCCGCCTGCCTGCCCAGCCCGGTGTCCAGCAGGATCGTCGGCGCGAAGTACATGATCGAGTTGACGCCGGTGAGCTGAGTCAGAGACGCCAGCCCGAACCCGAATATCACGATGCGCCGCACCCACGGTGTGCCCAAGTCCCGCCAGCCCGCCCGCGGCTCGGCGGCGTCGGCGGTGACACGCTGCTTGATCTCGGCGAACTCGGCATCGACGTCCTGTGGGTCGCGAATCCGGCCCAGGGTGCCGCGGGCGTCGTCGAACCGGCCACGAGAGGCCAGCCAGCGCGGCGACTCAGGCACGAAGAGCATCCCGACCCACAGCAGCACGGCGGGGACCGTGGCGATCGCGAGCATCCACCGCCACACGCCACCCTCGCCCACAGTCTTGGCGATGACCGCGTTCGAGGTGTACGCCAGCAACTGGCCCGTCACGATCATCAGTTCGTTCTGGGTCACCAGCCGCCCGCGGCGGTCGGCCGGAGCCAGTTCGGCGATGAAGACCGGCACCGTCGCGGACGCACCGCCCACGGCGAGACCCAGCAGCACACGGAAGAGCACCATCACCGCAAGCTCCGGCGCCAGAGCGGTGCCCAGTGCCCCGACGAAGAACAGCACTGCGAGCCCGAGGATGGTCCGCTTGCGCCCGTAGCGGTCACAGAGCCGGCCACCGAAAAGGGCCCCGAACGCCGCACCGAGCACGAGCGACGACGCGACGATCCCCTCGGTCAGCGGGGTCAGCCCCAGCCCGCCCTCCTCGGGCGAGAGTGACATGAAGGGCAGCGCACCGGAGATGACGCCGGTGTCGTAGCCGAAGAGCAGTCCACCGAACGTGGCGATGACGGTGATGGTTCGTAGCCGCCGGTAGACGTGGGGGGAGGAATGGCTGCCTGTGGCGGCGGTGCTCGGTGTGGAGGCCTGGAGGGCGTCGTCCCTGACGTCCATGGCCACCTCCTAGCGGTTGGTGGGTGTGGGGGGATGTCAGTTGGAGGTCGGGAAGTTGAAGCCGGCGCTGACCTGCTGGCTCTGCTGGGGCCAGCGGGTGGTGACGACCTTGGGGCGGGTGTAGAAGCGGATGCCTTCGGGGCCGTGGATGGGAGAGTCGCCGATGAGGGAGTCCTTCCAGCCGCCGAAGGAGTAGTACGACATCGGGACCGGGACGGGGACGTTGATGCCGATCATGCCGATGTGGATGTTGCGCTGGAAGCGGCGGGCCGCTTCGCCGGAAGCGGTGAACAGGGCGGTGCCGTTGCCGTAGGGGTTGGCGTTGATGAGGTCGATGGCCTCATCGAGAGTGTCGGTGCGGACGATGGCGAGGACCGGGCCGAACAGCTCCTCCTTGTACGCCTGCATCTCGGTGGTGACGTGGTCAAGGAGGGAGGGGCCGGTGAAGAAGCCCTCCTCATGGCCCTCGATCTTCAGGTCGCGGCCGTCGACGACGACGGTGGCGCCCTGGGCGGCGGCCGTACCGACGGCGTTCTCCACGCGCTCCTGGGCTGCCTTGGTCACCAGCGGGCCCATCTCCGTGCCGGGCTGGTCACCGGGGCCGACCTTCACTTCGCGGGCCTTGCGTTCGAGGATCTCGACGAGCCCGTCGGCGGCGTCGCCAACGGCGACGGCGACCGAGACGGCCATGCAGCGTTCGCCGGCGGAGCCGTAGGCGCCGGCGGTGATGTGGTTGGCGGCGAACTCGAGGTCGGCGTCGGGCAGGACGACGGCGTGGTTCTTGGCGCCGCCGAGGGCCTGGACGCGCTTGCCGTGGGCGGTGGCCTGCTCGTGGACGTACTTGGCGATCGGCGTGGACCCGACGAAGGAGACGGCCTCGATGCTGGGGTGGGTGAGGATGGCGTCGACGGCCGGCTTGCCGCCGTGGACGACGTTGAATACACCGTCGGGCAGTCCGGCCTTCTTGTACAGGTCGGCGACGAAGTTCGCGGCCGACGGGTCGCGTTCGGACGGCTTGAGGATGAAGGTGTTGCCGGTCGCGATGGCGATCGGGTGCATCCACAGCGGCACCATGGCGGGGAAGTTGAACGGAGTGATACCGGCCACCACTCCCAGCGGCTGGCGGAAGTTGTGCACGTCAACACCGCGCGAGACCTGGTCGGAGAAGGAGCCCTTCAGCACGTCACCGAGGCCGCAGGCGAACTCCACGACCTCGCGGCCGCGGGTGATCTCACCACGCGCGTCGTCGACGGTCTTGCCGTGCTCGGCGGAGATGATCCGGCCGAGTTCCTCCTCGTGCTCCAGGAGCAGCTGGCGGAAGTTGAACATGACCTGGGTGCGCTGGGTGAGCGAGGACTCCGACCACGTCTCGAACGCGGCGGACGCGACCTGGACCGCGGCGTCCACGTCCGCGCCGCCGCCGAGGAGGACCTGGGCCTGCTCGGCGCCGGTGGCCGGGTTGAACACCGGCTGGGTGGCGGTGGCGGCCCCCTGGGTGAGGGAGCCGTTGATCCAGTGCTCGATGGTTGTCACGGTGACGTTTCCTTTGCGGGGACGGGGTCTTACAGGTAGTGGCGCTGGGACTGCTTGTGGGCGGCGTACGTGTCGTAGGCGGCCTGGGTCGTGTCGAGGGCGGAGGTCTGGCTGACCGGGACGTCCCACCAGCCGTGGCCTGGCGGGTTGGGCCCGTACAGGTCGGTCTCGACATGCACGACCGTGGTCCGGGACGCCGCCTTCGCCTTCTCCATCGCCGAGCGGAACTCCTCCACCGACGTGGCGTGCAGGACGTCCGCACCCAGTGAAGAGGCGTTCGCGGCGAGATCAACCGGGAGGACGTCGCCGTCCAGCTGCCCGGTATCGCCGTCGCGGTAGCGGTACTTGGTGCCGAAGCGCTGCGAGCCGAGCGATTCGGAGAGGGCGCCGATGGAGGCGAAGCCGTGGTTCTGGACCAGGACGATGATGACCTTGAGGCCCTCGGAGACCATGGTGACGATCTCCTGCGCCATCATCAGGTACGAGCCGTCGCCCACCAGCACGACCACCTCGCGTGACGGGTCGGCCATCTTGGCGCCGACGCCGGCCGCGACCTCGTAGCCCATGCAGGAGTAGGCGTACTCGACGTGGTAGGCCTTCGGGTCGCGGGCCCGCCACAGCTGCTGCAGGTCGCCGGGCATGGAACCGGCAGCGTTGATCACGACGGCGCGGTCGTCGAGGCTGTCGTTGAGGGCGCCGAGGATCTGCGTCTGCGCGGGCAGGTCACCGGTGTTGCGGTCCGGGGCGAAGCACTCCTCCTCGATCTTCCGCGTACGGGCGATGAGTTGGCGGGTGTGCGAGCGGTACTCGGGCTCGACCTCCCAGTCCGTCAATGCCCCCGCGAGGGCCTGGACGCCCAGCCGCGCATCGGCTACCAGCGGCTCCGCGGAGTGCTTGACGGCGTCCAGGCGGGCGACGTTGAGGTTGACGAAGGTGACGTCGGGGTTGCCGAAGACGGTGTGGCTGGCGGTGGTGAAGTCGGAGTAGCGGGTGCCGATGCCGAGCACCACATCCGCCTCGCGCGCCAGCTCGTTGGCCGCATAGGAGCCGGTGGAGCCGATGCCACCCACGGCGCAGGAGTGGTCCCAGGGCACGGCGCCCTTGCCGGCGTGCGTGTCCGCCACCGGGATGCCGGTGGCCTCCGCGAACGCCCGCAGCTCGGTCTCCGCACCCGAGTAGACGGCGCCGCCTCCGGCAACGATCAGGGGCTTCTTCGCGCCGCGCAGCAGGTGGGCGGCCCGCTCGACGGCGGCCTGTTCCGGCACCGGGCGGCCCACGTGCCACACCCGGCGCCGGAAGAAGGAGACGGGCCAGTCGTGCGCCTCGGCCTGCACGTCCTGCGGCAGCGCCAGCGTGACGGCGCCGGTCTCCACCGGGTCGGTCAGCACCCGCATCGCGGCCAGCGCGGCCGGGATCAGCTGCTCGGGACGGGAGATGCGGTCGAAGTACTTCGACACGGCCCGGAAGGCGTCGTTTACGGTGACGTCCCCGCCCCGGGTGTCCTCCAGTTGCTGCAGCACCGGGTCGGCGGCGCGGGTGGCGAACATGTCGCTGGGCAGAAGGAGGACCGGGAGCCGGTTGGTGGTGGCCAGCGCGGCGCCGGTGATCATGTTGGTGGAGCCGGGGCCGGTGGACGCGGTGCAGGCGAAGGTCGCAAGCCGGTCTCGCATCTTCGCGTACGCCACCGATGCGTGGACCATGCCCTGTTCGTTACGCGCCAGGTAGTAGGGCAGGTCGGCCTCGCGTGTCACTGCCGCCTGGAGCAGCGCCTGACCGATGCCGGCGACGTTGCCGTGGCCGAAGATGCCCCACACCCCGGGGATGAGCCGGTGCTCCTGGCCGTCGCGCTCGCTGTACTGGGCGGCCAGGAAGCGCACCAGGGCCTGGGCGGTGGTCAGCCGGATCGTCTTGGTCATGAGTGGTTCTCCTCGGCGCCGAACGGCAGCCGGTCATCGGTGTCTTGCGTGTCCCAGGTGGTGCGGACCCAGCCGTGGGCGGGGTCGTCGCAGATGAGCCAGGCGCGGTCCTGGTCGGGACCGGCCATGACGTTGAGGTAGTACAGGTCGTAGCCGGGCGCGGCGATGGACGGGCCGTGCCAGCCGTGAGGGATCAGCACCGTGTCGCCGGAGCGGATCTCGGCGAGGACGTCGATCGGGCGCTCGGGAGTGCCGTAGACCCGCTGGTAGCCGAAGCCGTTGCCGTCGCCGGAGACCTCGAAGTAGTAGATCTCCTCCAGCTCCGACTCCTGGCCGGGGCGGGCTTCGTCGTGCTTGTGCGGCGGGTACGACGACCAGTTGCCGCCGGGTGTCAGTACCTCGCACACGAGCAGCTGCTCGGCGTCGAAGGTGCCGGGCAGGCAGTAGTTGTTGACTTGCCGAGAACATGCGCCGGCGCCACGGAGCTCCACCGGGACGTCCTCCTTGCGCCCGTACCGAGCCGAGTGACCTCCCTGCTCGGTACGGGCGGAGGGCAGCGCGAACCGTCCGCCGGTCGCGCTGCTGATCAGGGCCTCCGACTCGCGGGGGAGGTAGGCGAAGTCGGTGACTGAGGCGAACACGCCTGTCCGGCCGGTGAGTTCGAAGGCCGTGCCGTCCGTGGTGACGGTGCACGAGCCCGTCAGCGGCAGGACCAGGAACTCGGAGTCGGCGGTGGACAGGGCGTGTGCCTCACCGGGCTGCAGGGTCAGGATCCTGAGCCCGGAGTATCCCCAGCCCGCCGACTCGGGCGTGACCAGGAGGTCGTAGGGGCCGTCGGCCGAAGTCCCCTTGGGAAGGTGATACTTGGACGTCACAGCAGGCTCACCGCCCGGTCCACGGCACCGGCGACGTCGCCGCCTGCCGGGTAGAGCAGGGAGCGGCCGACGACCAGGCCGCGTGCGGTGGGCTGCTTGAGGGCCTTGCCCCAGGAGGCGAAGGCCGTGTCGGCGTCCTTGACCTCGCCGCCCAGCAGCAGCGCGGGCAGGGTGGAGGAGGCCAGGACGCGCTCCATGTCCTCGACGACCGGCAGCTTCAGCCAGGTGTAGGCGGTGCGGCGGCCCAGCCCGGAGGCAATGGTGATCGACTTGGTGACGGCATCCGTCGACAGGTCGTTGCGGATCTTCCCGTCCTGCCAGGTCGACATGAACGGCTCGACCATGGCGATCAGGTGACGGTCGTTGAGCTCGTCCACGGCCCGGGCGGTGTTCTCCAGGATGGACGGCGTGGCAGCGTCGCCCAGGGCGATGCGGGTGAGCATCTTCCCGCCGTCGAAGCCCATCGCGGCGATGGTTTCGGCGTCGTATCCGGTGAACCGGTCGTCGATCTCGAAGACCGACCCCGCCAGGCCGGCCCGGTTCATGGAGCCGAAGACGCTCTTGCCGTCCAGGACGCCGAGCAGCAGCAGGTCTTCGAGGATGTCGGCGGTGGCCAGCACACCGGTCACGCCAGGCCGCTCCAGGGCGATGCACAGCCGGTCCAGGAGCCGGGCGCGGTCGGCCATGGCGTTGGGGTCGGCGCCGACGCCGTTGGCGCCGCGCGCCGGGTGGTCGGCGGCGATGATCATCGCCTTGCCGTGCTCGCCGATGAGCGAGGTGGCCTTGATGCGGCGCGCGGCCGCTGCCGCGATGGCGCCGGGGTCGTTGACCCGGGCGTCCACGATCCGGCTCACGTGATCGGTCAGCACGTCGTCATACCTTTCGCTGGGCAGCGTCGAGGGCGGCAGGGGCCGCGGAGCGGAGCTTCTCTTCGACCTCGGCCTGAGTGGGCATTGCGTCGGAGCAGGACAGGCGGCCCGCGGCGAGGGCGCCGGCGGCGTTGGCGAAGGACACCGTGCGGCGGGTGTCCCAGCCGGACAGCAGGCCGTGGCACAGCGCCCCGCCGAAGGCATCCCCGGCGCCGAGCCCATTGACGACGTCCACAGGCACCGGCGGAATCTCGGCGACCGAGCCGTCGCGGTCCATCGCCAGGACACCCTTGGGGCCCTGCTTCACCACGGCCAGCTCCACGCCCGCGTCGAGCAGCGCCTTGGCAGCGGCGTAGGGCTCACGTTCGCCGGTCGCCACCTCGCACTCGTCGAGGTTGCCCACGGCTACGGTGGTGTGGCGCAGGACCTCGGAGTAGTACGAGCGCGCCTGGGACGGGTCGGCCCAGAACATCGGCCGCCAGTCGAGGTCGAAGATCGTCGTGCCCGCCTTGGCGCGGTGGGCGAGGGCGGCGAGGGTGGCCGAGCGGCTCGGCTCCTCGCTCAGGCCCGTGCCGGTGATCCAGAAGACCTGAGCGTCCCGTATCGCCGCCAGGTCCAGTTCTCCCGGTCGGATGTCCAGGTCGGGGGCCTTGGGCAGGCGGTAGAAGTACAGCGGGAAGTCGTCCGGCGGGAAGATCTCGCAGAACGTCACCGGCGTCGGCGCGATGTCCGACGTACCGACGAAGCGGACGTCGACGCCGTAGCCCTCCAGGGCGGTACGGACGAAGTCGCCGAACGGATCCCGGCCCGTCTTGGTGATCACGGCGGCGGAGCGGCCGTAACGGGCGGCGGCGACGGCGACGTTCGTGGGGCTGCCGCCCAGGTACTTGCCGAACGAGGTGACCTCCGCCAGCCCCACCCCCGTCTGGAGCGGATACACGTCCACTCCCACACGGCCGATGGTCAACACTTCGAACGGCATAACGCTGGTTTCCCTTCGCTCCGGAGATTCCGGGGGTGTGGAGTGGAGTGGGACTTAAAGCGCTTTAAAAGCGCCTCACGGAGAACGATGCCCTCAACTCAAATGTCATGTCAATAGGTTGTTACGACGAGCTGTCTCAAGTGGTTGCCGACCAGAGACCGCGCGCCGTCAGGACCAGCGCGCCAGGTACTCGGCGATCTTGTCCCGCATGAACACCGACGATTCCTTGGCCCGTTCCTCCCAGGCGAAGACGCAGGCGGTCAGGGTCCCGTCGAAGCCGTTCGCGCGCAGCTCGCGGAAGAGCTCGTCGAAGTCGACCTCGCCCTGGCCGATGTCCAGGTGCTGGTGGATGCGGGCCGGGGTGCCGGGCGGGTTGAGGATGTACCGGTTGCCGGACGAGGCGGTGTGGTCGAACGCGTCGGCCAGGTGGACGTGGGTGAGCAGGTCGCCGGCGTACTTGATGATGCCGGCGGCGTCGTTGCCGATGTGGAAGGTGTGCGGGGCGCAGTAGAGGAAGGTGACGTTGGGGTTGTTGATGCCCCGGATCAGGTTGATCGCGTCGTAGCCGTTCTCGATGAAGTCGTCCGGGTGCGGTTCCAGCGCGAGCTTGATGCCCTCCCGCTCGAACACCGGCAGCAGCTCGTCCAGCGACTTCCAGAACTGCGCTTCGCTGCGGTCGGAGTCCTCCGGCCGGCCGTTGAACTCGGAGATCATGCTGTCCACGCCGAGGTCCGCGGCGATCTGGATCGAGCGCTTCCAGTACCGTACCGCGGCCTGGCGGGCGTCCTCGTCCGGGCCGGACCAGCGGAACAGCGGCAGCAGCGAGGAGATCCCGACACCCGCCGAGTCCAGCGCCTTGCGGAACTTGCGGACCGTCGCGTCGTCGACGCGCGGGTGGCGGAAGAACGGGATGAAGTCCTCCCGGGGGGACAGTTCGATCCACTCGTATCCCAACTCGGCCACCACAGAGGGGAGTTCGAGCAACGGGACGTTGCGGATCATGTACGGGTCGAGGGCGATCTTCATGGCGGAATGCCTTCCGGTCAGTAGGAAAGGGGGGATCGTGGGCGGTGGTCAGGCGGAGCCCTCGCGAGCGGTGGCCACGGGTGCGGTGAGGTCTTCCTCTTCGGGGAGTTCCTCGACATCGACGCCGCGGACCTGGGACAACTCGTGCTTGAGCGCGGCGAGTTCGGCACCGCCGGCCATGTGGTTGGTCAGTGCTTCGACTGGAAGGCGACCATGCTGGCGGTCAGCGCCGAGGTGATCACCGCGACGCCGGCCGACAGGTCGAACTCACCGCCGATCATGAGCAGCGCGACCGGCAGCGCCATGATCCCGATCGTCGACGACTGGTAGAGGATGTTGGCCATCGAGCTGCCGTCACGAACCGGAGGTGCTGCGACGAGGAAGAACACGAACACCGCGACGGCGCCGAGGAAGACGCCGACCTCGGGTCGGGCGAGCAGCTGAAGCGCCAAGGGCCGCCGCTTGGTCCGCCCGTCGGTCTCCTTGCCGGGTCCGGAGGCCGGCGGTGTGGTCACCGCCGGCTCAGCATGCTGGGTCACGCTCATCACCGCGTGCCCTTCGCGGCGAACTTGGCCACCGCGTCGACGTTCGACTTGTCGACGAAGGCGGGGCCGGTCAGCACGGGCTGCTCGCCGCCGCCGCTGAAGTTGCCGTTGGTCTTGTACAGCCACAGGGAGTCGACAGCGAGGTAGCCCTGGAGGTAGGGCTGCTGGTCTACGGCGAACTGGATCTTGCCGTTCTGGATGGCGGAGACGAGGTCCTTGTTGAGGTCGAAGGTGGCGATCTTCGCCTTGCTGCCGCCCTCGGACACGGCCTGCTCCGCCGTCAGCGCGATCGGGGCGCCGAGGGTGACCACCTCGTCGATGGAGGAGTCCTGCTTGAGCTTGGCGGTGATCGTCGACTTCACGGACGGCATGTCGGTGCCGTTGACGTAGAGGATGTCCGTCTTGCCGCTGAAGGTCTTCTTCACGCCGTCGCAGCGCTGTTCCAGGTTCACGTCGCCCTGGGCCTGGATCACGCACAGGGCGTGCTTGGCGCCGGTGCCGTTGAGCTTGGAGCCGAGGGCCTGGCCGGAGACGGACTCGTCCTGCCCGAAGAACGACAGCAGGCCCTGCTGCTTCCAGACGCTCAGGCCCGCGTTGAGGCCGACGACCGGGATGCCGGCCTTCTCCGCCTTGGCGACCACTGCCTTCAGGGCGTCCGGCTTGGCCAGGGTTACGGCGATCCCGTCGACCTTCTGGTCGATCGCGTTCTGCACCAGGTTGGCCTGGTCGCCGGCGTTCTCGTCGTTCGAGTAGATCAGCTTGACGTTGTCCTTAGCGGCCGCGGCCTCCGCGCCCTTGCGAATGGTGTCCCAGAAGGTGTCGCCGGAGGGTGCATGGGTGACCATCGCGATGGTCATGCGGGGGGTACTGGCCTTGCCCGCGGAGACGTTGCCGGCCTCCTCCTCCTCTGCCTTCTTGCCGCCGGAGCTGCTGGAACAGCCGGCCAGGGTCAGGGCGGCCGCTGCGGCCACGGCCACGACGGGGACGATTCTGCGGGAGCGGGGAAGCGCTGTGCGGTTCATGCGTGCACCTCACTGTGCGAAGGGGAGCGGGGGCCGCGGACTTCGGGTGGGCCGCTGTAGGGGAGTGGTGACCAGGCCTCGCAAGCGGCTGGTGGAGGTGGAGAGGCCGGTGTCCGAGCGCGCGATGCCGGCGGTAGGGCGTCGCGCTTCAGGGCTGAGTTCGTTGGAACAACAGGACAAATTAAAGCGCTTTAAGTGCTGGTACTATCGGTCGCGTTTCCTGAGGGTGTCAAGGGTGTTGCACGAGGAGATTTGCCGCGGGGAGGCGCAAGTGGGTAACGGTGGATCCGCGCATCACCAGAACGGCGCGCACAAACGCCCCAGGTTGGAGGACGTGGCCGCACGGGTGGGCCTGTCCACGGCGTCGGTGTCTCTGGTGCTGCGCGGAGTGCCCGGGCCGAGTGAGCGCACCCGGCAGCGGGTCCTGAAGGCGGCCGCCGACCTCGGCTACCAGGTGGACCGCACCGCCAGCACGCTCGCCAGCAGGCGCAGCCGGCTGCTCGGCGTCATGGTCGACATCCATCGACCGTTCCACGCCGAACTGGTCGAGCATCTGCACACCGCGGCCGAGGAGGTCGGCTACGACCTCGTCCTCAGCACCCAGACTCGCACCCGCGACGAACACACCGCGGTGGAGACGCTTCTCGCCTTCCGCAGCGAGGCCCTGATACTCCTCGGTCCGACCGCGCCTGCGGACACGCTCGCCACCCTGGACAACAAGGCGCCCGTCATCGCCGTCGGTCGTCGCATCTCCGACGCCGCCCTGGACGTCGTACGCACCGCCGACGACGACGGTGTCGGCCAGCTGGTCGACCACCTGGTCGGCCTCGGTCATCGCGAGATCGTCTACGTCGACGGCGGCAAGGGCGTCATCGCCACCGACCGCCGCCGCGGCTACCGCACCGCCATGCGCCGCCATGGCCTTGACGACCACATCCGGATCCTGCACGGCGACCACACCGAAGCAGCCGGCGAACGCGCCGCCCGCAAGCTCCTCGAGGGCGACAGCCTGCCCACCGCTGTCCTCACCTACAACGACCCGTCCGCCATCGGCGTCCTGGCCGCCCTCGCCCGCGCCGGCGTCTCCGTCCCGGGCGAGGTGTCCGTGGCCGGCTACGACGACGATGCCCTCTCCCGGCTGAGCTGCTTCAACCTGACCACCGTCAGCCAGAACGCCGAGGAGCAGGCCCGGCACGCGGTGACCGCCGCGGTCGAACGCCTCGACCAGGACCGCACCGAACCCCGCGAGGTGGTTCTCGCCCCGCGCCTCGTCGTGCGCGGCACCACGGCCGCACCCGCCTGACGCATGCCGCCGGATGCGCCACCGCGAGCGGGGTCGTCTTGCTCGAGTGTGTGAGGAGGGGGATGCGGCCTGCGCCGTGCATGGCTGACGTCAGGTGCGCCCTGTCCGTCGAAAAGGGGCAGGCAAAAGCCCATCGGATCGTCCAGTAGTACGTAGCGCCCGGGCACAGGCGGCTTCCTTACGCTGCCCGAAGCCGTCAAAGTCCTGACCGGCTGCGAACGCGAAGTCACGGCCTTGGCTGCGCACGGCAAGTCCAAGATCGCCACCAGCTCGCACTCAGCGCGCTGACCGTCCTCAGCCACATGCGAGGCGCCGACCGAGCGGCGGTCACTTCACCAAGAGCACCCGGAACGCCGCCGCAGAGCTCGTCAGGAGGTGCGGCGCGCCGAGAAGGCCCGCGAGCGGCGCAACCGCATTAGGGCTCGAACCAGCCGTTGGTGCCGATCGGCACTGGGCAGGGTTTTGACCAATGACAAATTTAGAGCGTTTTAAGCGCTGTTACTATCAGCGGCCTCACAGGGGCATGTCAAGAGTGATGCCATAAATCGACGGGAGACCAAGTGGACGATCTCGACTCCGCTCACCCCGCAGGTGGCAATGGCGCGACTCCGCGTCCCCGACTGGAGGACGTCGCCGCGCGCGTGGGCCTGTCCACGGCGTCGGTGTCCCTGGTGCTGCGCAACGTGGCCGGCCCCAGCGAGCGCACTCGCCGGCGCGTTCTGAAGGCCGCTGCCGAACTCGGCTACCGCCCCGACCGCAACGCCAGCGCGCTGGCCAGCAGGCGCAGCCGGCTGCTCGGCGTCATGGTCGACATCCACAGCCCCTTCCACGCGGAACTGGTCGAGCATCTGCACACGGCTGCCGAGGAGGTCGGCTACGACCTCGTCCTGAGCACCCTGACGCGAACTCGCGACGAGAGCACGGTCCTCGAGACGCTGCTGGCCTTCCGCTGCGAGGCGCTGATCCTCCTCGGCTCGGTGTCCCCTGCCCCCGTCCTCGCCGAGCTCGACCGCAAGGCGCCCGTCATCTCCGTGGGGCGCCGCATCGCCGAGGCCGATCTCGACGTGGTACGCACCGCCGATGACGACGGGGTCGGCCAGGTCGTCGACCATCTGGTCGCCCTGGGACACCGTTCCATCGCCTACGTCGACGGCGGCAAGGGGGTCATCGTCACCGACCGGCGCCGCGGCTACCGGGACGCCATGCGCCGCCACGGGCTCGACGAGCGCATCAGGGTGCTGCACGGGGACATCACCGAGGCGGCGGGCGAGCGGGCCGGCCGAGACCTCCTCGACAGCGGTGATCTTCCGAGCGCTGTCGTGGCGTACAACGACCAGTGCGCCATCGGTCTCCTCACCGCTTTGCGCAGGGCCGGAGTCGACATCCCCGGCACCGTCTCCGTCGTCGGCTACGACGACGACGCCCTCTCCCGGCTGGCCTGCTTCGACCTGACCACCGTGAGCCAGAACGCCGAGGAACAGGCGCGGCATTCGGTGGCGGCAGCCATGGAACGCCTCGAGCGCGGCCGCACCACGCCCCGCGAGATCGTCCTCGCGCCCTCCCTCGTTGTACGCGGGACCACGGCCAGGACGCGCTGACCGCCGTGCAGTGCGGCGGACGTAACTGAAGCGCGCATTTCGGAGCGAACTCTTGACACGTTCCCGAAACGCAAGCATGCTCTGCGCACCGCTTAAAGCGATTTAAAGAGATTGCGGAACGAATGGGTCACCATTGCCGCCTGCGGTGCCGGGGCATACCCGGAAAGTTATCCCGGCGTAATAATTCGGGCCGCACCGCCCCAGGCCCACCGCACGGACCGCCGGCGGGACCACCGACCTCGGCCCACCCGTCACCGAGGACCCCCACGCCCGGGGCGCAGCCCGCCTCCCCTGCTCGGCTGCGCCCCGTCATGTCCGACGACGCAGCGCAGCACCACCGGACCGACGCAGTCGGCGCCACGCTCCCCCCGCCACCTTGGCATCGCACGAAGGAGTAACCAGCACATGGAACGCAAGCAGCCCGGCCGACCGCTCGGTCGCCGTCTTTCCCGAAGAGCTCTGACCGCGGTGAGCCTGCTTGCCCTGACGGCGGCCGCGCTGACCGGGTGCGCCAGCGGCAAGGCCAAAGGCGGCGACACGGGGCAGGCGACGGCGTCGGCCGGCGGCGGATCGGCGTCCGGCACGAAGAGCAACGGCAAGAACTCCATCTACGTCATCGGCGGCAAGCCCGACGACCCGTTCTGGTCCGCGATCAAGCGAGGCGGCGAGGACGCGGCGAAGCTCGTGAGCGCAGGCGGCGGGAAGGTGACCTTCCTGGGCCCGCAGAACTACGACAACCTCGGCCCGGACGCCGCCAAACTGACACTCACCGCTCTGTCGCAGAACCCGTCGGCGATCCTCGTGCCCGACTGGGTGCCCGAGAACCAGGACTCCGCGATCAAGCAGGCCATCGCCAAGGGCGTCAAGGTGTTCATCTACAACTCGGGCGGTGTCGACGCCGCCAAGAAGACCGGCGCCATCAAGTACATCGGATCGGACGACTACGAGGCGGGCAAGGCGGGCGGCGCCAAGTTCGCCGACGAGGGCGCCAAGAACATCCTGTGCGTCAACACCGTGCCCGGCTCGGCCAACCAGGAAGCCCGCTGCAAGGGCATCAAGGACGGCGCCGAGAGCAAGGGCGCCAAGTCCAAGCAACTGCCCCTGCCCTCCTCCAACTTCGGCAACCCGTCCGCCGTCACCCAGGCGATCAAGGGCGCGTTGCTGAAGGACAGCAGCATCGACGCACTGGTGACGATCGGCGTCCAGGACGCGGACAGCGCCGCGGCCGCCATCGAGCAGGCCAAGGTCGGGGACAAGGTGAAGCTGGGCACCTTCGACCTCTCGCAGAGCCAGCTCGACCGGATCAAGAACGGCAAGCAGCTGTTCGCCATCGACCAACAGCCGTACCTGCAGGGCTTCTACGCCGTGTCGATCGCCAACCAGTACCTGTCCTACGGCGTGCTCCCGCCGCAGAACCCGCTTCTGACCGGCCCGCTCCTTGTCACCCAGGACAACGTCGCGGCAGCGATCTCGGGCACCAAGGCCGGTGTTCGCTGACCCACCCTCAGGTGCCGGGCCCGACCCGGGTCCGGCACCTCTCCTCGAGCCCGTGCCCCTCCTTGAGGCCTTGCCTCGCACCGCATCCGGATCCATGAAGGTGACACCACTCCGATGACAACCTCACTTCCCGACACGACGGCCGGGACGAAGCCCGCCGCCGCACCCCCGAAGCAGTCCGAGAGCTCGCTGGGCCAGCTGCGACATCGTCCCGAGGTCGGTGCGCTCATCGGAACGATCAGCGTCTTCGTCTTCTTCGCGATCTTCGGTGGTGAGAAGTTCCTCGCCCCGGCGGGCGCGGCGAGCTGGCTGAACATCGCCTCCGAGCTCGGCATCATTGCCATCCCGGTCGGGCTGCTGATGATCGCCGGTGAACTCGACGTGTCCGTCGGGTCGGTGCTGGCCGGCAGCTCGATGACGCTGGCCATCGTCTCCGGCCACTGGGGCGCCCCGATGATCGTCGGCATTGTGTGTGCGCTCGGGCTCGGGCTGCTGACCGGCCTGCTCAACGGCATCCTCGTCACCCGCACCAACGTGCACTCCCTGGTCGTCACACTGGCCACACTGTCCGGCCTGGCCGGTCTCACTCTCGGTCTGTCCCGCGTCACCACCGGCACCACGAGCGTCGCCGTCAGCCCCGACCCGCTGTCGAAGGCCCTGTTCGGGAAGCTGATCGCCGGCCAGTTCGAGGTCGCGATCTTCTGGTGGCTGGGCCTGGCAGTGCTGGTCACCGTGGTGCTGCAGATGATGAAGTACGGCAACTGGATCTTCGCGATCGGCGGCGACAAGGAGAGCGCCCGCGCCACCGGCATCCCGGTCAACAAGGTGAAGATCGCCCTGTACATGGCCAGCGGCTTCGGCGCCGCCCTGGTCGGCGTGATCCAGACCATCCTCTACAACGGTGCCCAGGTCGCCAACGGTCAGTCCTTCGTCTTCAACTCCATCATCGCCGTCGTCATCGGCGGCGTCCTGCTCACCGGCGGCTACGGCTCCGTGGTCGGCGTCGTGCTGGGCACGTTGACGTTCGCCATCGTCAACCAGGGCATCTACTACACCGGTTGGAACTCCGACTGGGCCAGCCTGATCCTCGGCATCCTCATCCTCGCCGCGGTCCTGATGAACAACACCTTCCGCCGCCTCGCCCTGTCCTACAAGCCCCGCTCCGCGAAGAAGGCCTGACCATGACCGCACCCCTCCTGCGCCTGGACGGTATCAGCAAGTCCTTCCTCGGCACCAATGCCCTCACGGACATCTCCCTGGAGGTGAACGCCGGGAGCGTGCTGTGCCTGCTCGGTGACAACGGCGCCGGCAAGTCCACCCTCATCAAGATCCTCGCCGGGTTCCACAAGCCCACTACCGGCACCATCGAGGTCAACGGTGAGCCGGTCGTCTTCGACAGCCCCCGCGACGCCAGCGCGCGTGGCATCGCCACCGTGCACCAGTTCGGCGGCACCTTTCCGCTCATGGGCGTCGGCCGCTGCTTCTTCGTCGGTGCCGAACCCACCAAGGGATTCGGCCCGTTCAAACTGTTCGACAAGAAGCTCGCCGGTGACATCGCCGTACGCGAGATGCAGTCCCTCGGCATCACCCGCGTCACCGACGGCAACCGCCTGGTGGGCAGCCTCTCCGGCGGCGAGCGCCAGGCCCTGGCCATCGCACGGGCCGTCTACTTCGGCGCCAACGTCCTCATCCTCGACGAACCCACCGCCGCACTCGGCGTCAAGGAGGCCGCGCACGTCCTGCGGATCGTCATGCAGGCCCGCGCCAAGGGCGTCGCGGTCATCCTCGTCACCCACAACGTCCGCCACGCCATGATGGTCGGCGACCACTTCGCCGTCCTCATCCGCGGCCAGAAGGCCGACGACTTCCGCAAGGGCGAACGCACCCGTGAGGAGATCACCGACCTGATGGCCGGCGGCGAGGCCATGGCCGACCTGGAAGCCGAACTGGCCCAGCTGCAGGCCGACGCCTGATCACGCGCCAGGCGTCGTCGCGGTCTTCCGTGCGGACAGCCGCCCAGGGCAGAGCACCCTGGGCGGCTTCGTCGCGCGCATAGTCGTGGCATGGAGTGGGGCGATGGCTCAACAACGTGGCTGACCGCAGGGTGTTCGCCGTCGTCGAATCCACAGGTGCCGGCGAAGAGTCGAGGCTGGTTCACGGCGTTGGGGCGCTGACAGCAGGGGTGCGAAGACAGGGAATGAGACCGCGGCGGTACAGGCGACGTCCCCCGGACGGAAACCGATGAGGCGGGACGGTGAGCACCTCGCGGCTATTGATCGTGGATTCCGAGGGACGCGTGAGCCACCCGGAGCTGAGTGGCGGGCGCCGAGGACGCACCCCCCAAGCTCCGATCACCCCTGTAGCAAAGCATCGGCCGTCCGCTCCCAGGAGCCGACGGCCGAGCAGTGTTCGTTCCTGTCAGGCGACCTTCATGCGACGCCGCCCGTGGAACGCAGGCTGGGGCCTTATGTCCGTGGCGACGATACGGCCCGAGTCGATGACCGGCTTTATCTGCCGGTAGTCGGCGTCGTATCGGCGCAGGAAGCCGACTTGAACCAGGCGGCGGCCGTGGCCCGCTCGGCCTCGACGATGCGCAGACCCATGGCTCACGGTTCGTCCGCCTCGACGAAGGCCGCTCCGGCTCCGGTTTGCACCATCCAGATGTGGGAGTGTCAACTTAACGGCCCTGTCTCACATTCGGTGGTAACGGAGCGTCGTGACGCGTCGTTGACTTCGCGTGAGGGATGTCAACGAGCTTGTCGAGATGGTGTTTTCGGGCCTGTGCCCGCTGGTCATAGACGACGTGGTCGATGAGGGTGAGCGGATCGTGGTGCGGGCGCGGACGCCGCAGGACATGGCGCCGTGTCCGGTGTGCGGGGTGTCGTCGGGGCGGGTGCACGGCTACCACTGGCGGACTGTGGCTGATGTGCCGGTCGACGGGAGGCGGGTGGTGGTCCGTGTGCGGGTGCGGCGTCTGGTGTGCCCCACGCGCGGCTGCCGACATACCTTCCGCGAGCAGGTGCCCGGAGTGCTCGACCGATACCAGCGGCGCACCACTCGTCTGACCAGGCAAGTCAAGGCCGTGGTCAAGGAGTTAGCGGGCCGGGCGGGGGCACGTTTGCTGGCTATACTCGCGGCGGGCGTCTCGCGTCATACGGCTCTGCGTACCCTGCTGCGCATCCCGCTGCCCGCAGCGCGGACGCCCCACGTGATCGGCGTCGACGACTTCGCTCTGCGCCGGCGCCACCGCTATGCCACCGTGATCATCGACGCCGAGACCCACGAGCGGATCGCCGTGCTGGCCGACCGCACGGCCGACACCCTGGAAGCGTGGCTGCGCGAACATCCGGGCGTCGAGGTCGTGTGCCGTGACGGCTCGGCGACCTACGCCGAGGCCATCCGCCGCGCTTTGCCCCGTGCGACGCAGGAACCGGTGCTTGGCGGCCTGGCTCAGCCGGGCACGTGGGCCGCACTCGGCCTTGACTGCGAAGATCGCCTCCCGGACCTCCTTCGTGATGCTGCGGTGCCCGCCGCGTCGCCGTGTCCAGCGCCCGTCCGCACAGGCCAGCAGAAGACTGTCGCCCGCCAGTCCCGACAGACGTACCAGCGTCCGGTAGCTGAGGTGCTGCAGACCGCACCGGACCGCCTCCGGACGGGGCATTGCCTCTATCTCCGCAGCCTTCGCGTACCGACGCTGAGTCAACGTCGTGCGGTCCGGGTCGTAGGCCGGCCGGGGCTCACCCGGCAGGGCCCGGGCCGGGTGGCCCTCCCGGAACCCCGTCTCAGCCTCCAGCACATGCGCGGCCCGCAGCCGTGCCCGCTCTAACTGGTCCTTGGTCAGGTCGGCCAGTGTCCTCGGCTGCCGGGCGACCGGCGGCGGGCGCCCCGACTCGACTCTCGGAAGAAGCCGCAGGTCAGCATGGTTGATGAGCCAGCGGAACGAGCGGGTCTCCGCGCGGCCGTCGTCATCCACGAGGACGAGCCGGCCGCGTTGGCCGTGGACGTCGTCAACCGTCCACTCGACGCCATTGAGCGCGACCCGCCTGCCCGGCGCGATCTGTAAGAACCCCCTCGCTGCCATCACGCCGCCCAGATCAGTGAGCTGTCGCGCAAGGGACTGCCCAGGTCAACACCGAGCTCGCGCTGCCAGAGCAGCCGGACGATGTTCGCCCTGCCCACAGAAGGCACGCTGGTCGCGTCCGCCAGCTCGGCGAACGTCATCACCCGCCCCTGCCGCCCGCCGAAAGCGGTGAGCAGTTGGTCGCGCATGCCGAGCAGGTCCCTCGTCGGCCGCCGGCGCGAAGACAGGTGATCAAGGACGCTCCAGACGTGCGGGCGCCAGCCCGCGACCACCGAATACTGCCAGCCGCAGGCGGCCGCCACTTCCCTGGCCGCCGCGAACTTCAGCGCGTCCTCTTCCTTGATCAGCTCCATCGGGCGGACGTCCAGCAACCACATCCCACCGCCGATCACGGCCAGGAAGTCCGGGATGTGCCAGGCCTGCCCACTCGCATGCTCGAAGTCCAGCCGGAACGGCTGCGACAGCACCTCCGATGCCCTCAAGAAGTCCAGCGCGACCAGCAGGCGCATCTCCTCCAACGACTCGAAGCCATGCTTCCGGCCCGTCGAGGCCATCACCTCCAGGCCGGGGCGATGCCGCTGCTTCGCTCGCCACGTGAACCCCCGCATCGGCCGGGACGACAGCACCGGTATGTGAGCCATATCCCGGATCGGCCAGCAGACCTTGCCGTCGCCCACCTGCCATGTCGAGCTCCACCGACGTACCCAGTCATCCCCGAGCCTCAGCCGATCCCGCAGCCCGGCGTCCCCGTCGTACGCCATCGCAAACTGGCCCAGATGACTTGAATCCGACGGGATCTTCGCAATCGTCGCCTCGCCCACTCACCCAGGGCAACACCACTCGTCCGGCAACGGGGCGCTTCTTCGGTACTGACCGCAACACAGCGTTACCGGACCAAGACATGCCAACTAGCACTCTCCATGTGCCAACTAAAAATCTCGGTCACACCGGGCGCCGTGCCCCGAAGAGCAGAGATTGTATAAACGTGCATAGGCACGTATAGTCATGCCATCCAAGAGGAGGGTGGACATGGCGGTACGTGCGGCAGTGGCCGGAGCGAGCGGGTATGCGGGCGGCGAGGCGCTGCGCCTGCTCCTCGCGCACCCCGAGGTCGAGATCGGCGTCCTGACCGGCAACTCCAACGCCGGGCAGAAGCTGGGCGCGCTCCAGCCGCACCTGCTGCCGCTGGCCGACCGGGTCCTGGCCGAGACCACCCCCGAGGTCCTCGCCGGACACGACGTCGTCTTCCTCGCCCTCCCGCACGGCCAGTCCGCCGCCGTCGCCGAGCAGCTCGGCCCGGACGTCCTCGTCGTCGACATGGGCGCCGACTTCCGGCTGAAGGACCCGGCCGACTGGGAGAAGTTCTACGGCTCCCCGCACGCCGGGACCTGGCCCTACGGCCTCCCCGAACTGCCGGGCGGCCGCGCCGCGCTGGAGGGGTCCAAGCGCATCGCGGTCCCCGGCTGCTACCCGACCGCCGTCTCCCTCGCCCTGTTCCCGGCGTACGCCGCCGGGCTCGCCGAGGCCGAGGCCGTGGTCGTCGCCGCCTCCGGCACCTCCGGCGCGGGCAAGGCGCCCAAGCCGCACCTGCTGGGCAGCGAGGTCATGGGCTCGATGTCGCCGTACGGCGTCGGCGGCGGCCACCGGCACACGCCCGAGATGATCCAGAACCTCAGCGCGGCGGCGGGGGAGCGGGTCACCGTCTCCTTCACGCCGACCCTCGCACCGATGCCCCGGGGCATCCTGGCCACGTGCAGCGCCTCCGCCAAGGAGGGCGTCACCGCCGAGTCCCTTCGCGCCGCCTACGAGAAGGCCTTCGCCGACGAGCCCTTCGTCCACCTGCTGCCCGAGGGCCAGTGGCCCGCCACGGCGTCCGTTCACGGTTCCAACGCCGTTCAGGTGCAGGTCGCGTACGACGAGGCCGCGGGCCGCATCATCGCGATCAGCGCCATCGACAACCTGACCAAGGGCACCGCGGGCGGCGCCGTCCAGAGCATGAACATCGCCCTCGGGTTCCCCGAGGAGCTCGGTCTTTCCACGATCGGAGTCGCACCGTGAGTGTCACGGCAGCCAAGGGATTCACGGCGGCGGGCATCGTCGCCGGGATCAAGGAGAACGGCAACCCGGACCTGGCCCTCGTGGTCAACACCGGGCCCCGTCGCGCCGCCGCGGGCGTCTTCACCTCCAACCGCGTCAAGGCCGCGCCGGTGCTGTGGTCGGAGCAGGTTCTCAAGAGCGGCCGGCTGTCCGCCGTGATCCTCAACTCCGGCGGCGCCAACGCCTGTACGGGGCCGAAGGGCTTCCAGGACACCCACGCGACCGCCGAGAAGGTCGCGGACGTGCTCGGCGTGGGCGCGGGCGAGGTCGCCGTCTGCTCCACCGGCCTCATCGGCGTCCTGCTCCCGATGGACAAGCTGCTCCCCGGCGTGGAGACGGCCGTCGGTCAGCTGTCCGAGCACGGCGGCGAGAAGGCCGCCATCGCCATCAAGACCACCGACACCGTCCACAAGACCTCCGTCGTGACGAAGGACGGCTGGACCGTCGGCGGCATGGCCAAGGGCGCCGGCATGCTCGCCCCGGGCCTCGCCACCATGCTCGTCGTCCTCACCACCGACGCCGACCTCGACAGTGACGCGTTGGACAAGGCCCTGCGCGCCGCCACCAAGGTCACCTTCGACCGCGTCGACTCCGACGGCTGCATGTCCACCAACGACACCGTGCTGCTGCTCGCCTCCGGGGCATCCGAAGTCACCCCGGAGTACGCGGAGTTCGCCGAGGCCGTACGGGCCGTCTGCGACGACCTGGGCCAGCAGCTGATCCGCGACGCCGAGGGCGCCAGCAAGGACATCAAGGTCGAGGTGATCAACGCCGCGACCGAGGACGACGCCGTCGAGGTGGGCCGCTCCATCGCCCGCAACAACCTCCTCAAGTGCGCCATCCACGGCGAGGACCCCAACTGGGGCCGCGTGCTCTCCGCCATCGGCACCACGAGCGCCGCCTTCGAGCCCGACCGGCTCAACGTCGCCATCAACGGCGTCTGGGTCTGCAAGAACGGCGGTGTCGGCGAGGACCGCGACAAGGTCGACATGCGCTACCGCGAGGTGCACATCGTCGCCGACCTCGCGGCCGGCTCCGAGACCGCCACCATCTGGACCAACGACCTCACCGCCGACTACGTCCACGAGAACAGCGCCTACTCCTCATGAGCAATGTGACCCGGAAACACACCGCGCTCCCCAAGGCCCAGATCCTCATCGAGGCGCTGCCCTGGCTGGTCCGCCACAACGGCAGGACCGTCGTCATCAAGTTCGGCGGCAACGCCATGGTCGACGAGGAGCTGAAGGCCGCGTTCGCGCAGGACGTCGTGTTCCTGCACCACGCCGGCCTCAAGCCCGTCGTCGTGCACGGCGGCGGCCCGCAGATCAGCGCCGCCCTCGACCAGCACGGCATCGTCAGCGAGTTCAAGGCCGGCCTGCGTGTCACCACCGAGGACGCCATGGACGTCGTACGGATGGTGCTCGCCGGGCAGGTGCAGCGCGAGCTGGTCGGGCTGCTCAACCAGCACGGACCGCTCGCCGTCGGCCTCACCGGCGAGGACGCGCACACCATCACCGCCACCAAGCACCAGCCCGAGATCGACGGCGAGTTGGTCGACATCGGGCGGGTGGGCGAGATCACCTCGATCGACACGGGCGCGATCGAGGCCCTGCTCGCCGACGGCCGCATCCCGGTCGTCTCCTCGATCGCCCGCTCCCAGGACGACGGACATGTCTACAACGTCAATGCTGATACGGCGGCTGCGGCACTCGCTGCGGCACTGGGCGCCGAAACCCTCATGGTCCTCACGGACGTCGAGGGCCTCTACGAGGACTGGCCGAACAGCGACGAGGTGATCAGCCGCCTCACCGCTTCCCAACTGGAGAAACTGCTGCCGGAGTTGAGCTCCGGCATGGTCCCGAAGATGCAGGGCTGTCTGCACGCCGTACGCAACGGCGTCACCACCGCCCGTGTCATCGACGGGCGGGTCCAGCACTCGATCCTGCTGGAGATCTTCACCGACGAGGGCATCGGCACGATGGTCGTGCCCGACGCGCAAGAGGGGGATGCGGAATGACCGACACCGCGACGAACGCAGCGCTGAGCCAGCGGTGGCAGAGCTCGCTCATGAACAACTACGGCACCCCGAGGCTCCCGCTCGTCCGCGGTGAAGGCCTCAAGGTCTGGGACACCGAGGGCAAGCAGTACCTCGACTTCGTCGGCGGCATCGCGACCAACGCCCTCGGCCACGCCCACCCGGCGATCGTCGAGGCCGTGAGCAAGCAGATCGCCTCCCTCGGCCACATCTCCAACTTCTTCATGGCCGAGCCCACCGTCGCCCTCGCCGAACGGCTTCTCCGGCACTTCGGCCGGGACGGCAGGGTCTTCTTCTGCAACTCCGGCGCCGAGGCCAACGAGGCCGCCTTCAAGATCGGCCGGCTGACCGGGCGGACCCACATGGTCGCCACCCAGGGCGGCTTCCACGGGCGGACCATGGGCGCCCTCGCGCTCACCGGCCAGCCCGCCAAGCAGAGCCCCTTCCTGCCGATGCCCGGCGACGTCACGCACGTGCCGTACGGCGACGCGCAGGCGCTGGCCGCCGCGGTCACCGAGGAGACGGCGCTCGTCGTCATCGAGCCGATCCAGGGCGAGAACGGCGTCGTCGTCCCGCCCGCCGGCTACCTGAAGGCGGCTCGGGCGATCACGGCCGCCACCGGCACTCTCCTGGTCCTCGACGAGGTGCAGACCGGAATCGGCCGTACCGGGCACTGGTTCGAGTACCAGGCCCACGAGGGTGTGCTGCCGGACGTCGTCACCCTCGCCAAGCAGCTCGGCGGAGGGCTGCCGCTCGGCGCGACGGTCGCCTTCGGGCGGGCCGCAGAACTCCTCCAGCCCGGCCAGCACGGGACGACCTTCGGCGGCAACCCCGTCGCCTGCGCCGCCGGGCTCGCCGTCCTCGACACCATCGAGAACGAGGGGCTGCTGGAGAACGTCAAGCGGCAGAGCGAGAAGCTGCGGGACGGAATCGAGGGGCTGGGCCACCCGTTGATCGATTATGTCCGGGGCGCGGGCCTGCTCCTGGGTATCGTGCTCACCGAGCCGCTCGCGCCCCAGGTGCAGCAGGCGGCTCAGGAGGCCGGATTCCTCGTGAACGCGCCCGCCCCCGACGTCGTCCGGCTGATGCCGCCGCTGAATCTCGGCGACGACGAGGTGGACGCCTTCCTCGGGGTGCTGCCGGGCCTCCTCGACGCAAGTCACGGGGACGGACGATCCGGAGAATGAGACGACGATGAGCCAGGCGCAGGACCACGAGCAGCCGGGGGCGAACGGGCCCGCCGTGCCGCAGACGCGCACCGCCCGCCACCGCCGGATCGTGGACATTCTCAACCGGCAACCGGTGCGTTCCCAGAGCCAGTTGGCGAAGCTGCTCGCCGACGACGGGCTGAGCGTCACCCAGGCGACGCTCTCCCGCGACCTGGACGAGCTGAACGCGGTGAAGATCCGCAACACCGACGGCGACCTGATCTATGCGGTGCCGAGCGAGGGCGGTTTCCGCACCCCGCGCGCACCGCTGGGCGAGTCGGCGAAGGAGGAGCGGATGCGGCGGTTGTCGCAGGAGCTGCTGATCTCCGCCGAGGCTTCCGCCAACCTCGTGGTTCTGCGCACCCCGCCGGGTGCGGCCCAGTTCCTCGCCTCGGCGATCGACCAGGCCGAGTTGCACGACATCCTCGGGACGATCGCCGGTGACGACACGCTGCTGCTGATCAGCCGGGAGCCGACGGGGGGTCAGGCCTTGGCCGATCACTTGCTGCGGCTGGCTCAGAACGGCCACTGAGGGGGGCGGATGGCCGTCGCACGCCGTCTGCGGGTGCGTGGGGGCTGATCGCGCCCGCGGGGCGGAGCCGCACATGTCACTGCCTCGCGCCCCTCAGGCTGCACAGCTGAGGGGCGCTCCGTGTGCCTGCGATCAGCCCAACCGGCGCGCCAGGCCCCCAGTGCACCGCACTTCGTCGCCCGCCGTGATCAGCAACGCCTCCACGTCCGGCAACGACTCCAGCCAGGCCAGCGCCTCCCGCGACCCCATCGCGAACGCCGCCGTCGCCCAGCAGTCCGCCCAGGTCAGGCTGGGCGCGACGACCGTCACGGCGACCAGGTCCGTCACCGCGGAGCGGCCCGTGCGCGGGTCGATGATGTGGGCGCCGCGCTCGACCGTCCCGGAGGTGGCGACGGCCAGCTCGTCGGCGCCGGCCGCGGAGACGACCGCCGCCAGCCCACCCGGCCGCAGCGGATCGGACACCCCGACCCGCCACGGCCGCTCCGGCCCGGGCACGCCCAGCAGCTGCACATCGCCGCCGCCGTTGACGCTCACCCCGCTCACGCCCACCTCGGCGATGAGACGAGCCGCCCGCTCGGCGGCCCACCCCTTGACGATCCCGGTCGGGTCGAGCCGGCCCTGGTAGCGCATGCTGAACCAGCCGTCGCTCGTCCGCTCCGCCTCGGCGCCCAGCTCCAGCACCTCGGCCACCTCGGCGTCGCACTCCTCGACGGTCAGCTCGCCACGCGTCAGCCGGGAGACCTGGCTGTCCTCGCGGTAGGTACTGAACACCTCGTCGACCCGGTGCAGCGAGGCGACCGCCTCGCGAACAGCCGCCTGCACCGCCGCGGGTTCCCCGCCGCGGACGTCGAAGGAGAAGACCGTCCCCATGACCTCCTCCGCGTGACGCACCGCGGCGGGAGCCTGTGCCGACTCGGCCACCGCGTCAGCCACCGGCCTGGTCCAGCGCCGACTGCAGGGACTTCTTGTAGCCCGCGCTGGTGTACGTGGCCCCGGAGACCGCGTCGATGTCGGCGTTGCCGGCGGCGGCCGCCGCCTGGTTGAGCTTGGGTATCGCGTTGCCGTTGATCTGGTCGCTCTGGCCGCCCTTGGGCTGCTGCACGGCCTCGGCCTTGGTGATCTTCCCGTTGGCGACGGTGATCCGGACCTGCACCGGCCCGTACTGCGTGTCCGCCGTCTCACCGGTGAAGGTGCCGGAGGCCTGGGCGCTCCCGGAACCCTGCGAGCCCGACTCCTGCGACCCCGCGTCCTGCGACCCCGACTCCTGCGACCCCGACCCCTGCGACCCCGACCCCTGCGATCCCGCGCTCGCGTTCGCCTTGTCGATCGCGGACTGGAGGGACTGCTTGTAGCCGGCGCTGGTGTAGGTCGCTCCGGAGACCGCGTCGATGTTCGGACTCTGCGCGGTGACCACGGCCTGGTTGAGCTTGGGCACGGAGTTGGCGGTGATCTGGTCGCTCTGGCCGCCCTTGGGGGCCTGGACGGTCTCCGCCTTGGTGATCTTGTTGCTGGCGACGGTGATCCGGACCTGCACGGCCCCGTACTGCGTGTCCGCCGCGTCACCGGTGAAGGTGCCGGAGACCTGGGCGGCGCCACCGGAACCCTGCGAACCCGCGCTCGCCTGCGCCTTGTCGAGCGCCGACTGCAGGGACTTCTTGTAGCCGTCGCTGGTGTACGTGGCCCCGGAGACCGCGTCGATGTCGGCGCTGCCGGCGGCGACCGCCGCCTGGTTGAGCTTGGGTATCGCGTTGGCGTTGATCTGGTCGCTCTGGCCGCCCTTGGGCTGCTGCACGGCCTCGGCCTGGGTGATCTTCCCGTTGGCCATGGTCAGCCGGACCTGCACCGGCCCGTACTGCGTCTGGACCGCGTCACCGGTGACGGCGCCGTTGCCCGCGGCGGCCTGGGCGCCGCCCTGGACCGAGGACTGCGGGGGCAGTCCGGCTGCCGAGGAGGCCGGGTCGTCCGCCGGCTTCAGCGACAGCAGCAGCACGATCCCGGACACAGTGGCGGCACTGGCGATCACAATGCGCCGCATGGGGTGGCTTTTCTTCATCGCTCCTGATTCCTGTGGTTTCCGTGGACCGTTTCCGTGGATCGATCGCGTGGATCGATTCCGTGGATCGTGGGTTTCCGTCGCTCACATCTCGAACGACTCGTGATGGATGCGACGGGCGGGGACCCCGGCGCCGCGCAGTGCCTCGTACACGCCTTGGGCGAAGCCGGCCGGCCCGCACATGAAGACGTCGTGCTCCTCGATGTCCGGCAGCTTGCGGCGCAGGGAGTCCGCCGAGATGTCGGGTCGCTCCCCGTCGGGGCTGTTGACCGCGTACATCAGCCGCGCCCCCCGCTCGTCGGCGATCTTCGCCAGCTCGTCCCACAGCGCCAGGTCCTGCGTGCTGTTGGCCCGGTAGAGGAGGGTGATGTCCCCGGCCGCTCCCGGCAGCGTCTCGAACAGCGCCCGCATCGGCGTGATCCCCACCCCGCCGGCCACCAGCAGCACCTTGCCCTGGCTGCGCCGGGAGGCCGTCATCGCGCCGTAGGGACCCTCGGCCCACACCTTCACGCCGGGCTTCAGCCCGCGCAGCGCCGCGCTGTGGTCGCCGTTCGCCTTGACCGTGATCCGCAGCAGCCCCGGACGGGGCGCCGCCGACAGCGAGTACGGATGCGAGCTGAACCGCATCCCCGGAGCCATGAACCGCCACCGGAAGAACTGCCCGGCCTCCGCGCCGATCCGGTGCAGCTTGCGCCCGCCGATGAGCACCGACACCACGCCGGGCGTCTCCTCGATGACCGCCTCGACGTACATGCGGTGCCGCAGGTTCAGCCGGATCGGCGTGAGGATGCGGTACCAGATCACGAGCGCGGTGACCGACCCGTAGAGCACGTACCAGGCGGTCTTCGCGGTCGGCTCCACCACGAAGTCGTTGCCGGTGGTGAGCTGGTGCCAGAACGTCAGGAACACCGCCGCGTAGGTCAGCAGGTGGACGTGGTACCAGGTGTCGTACGGCAGTTTGCGGCGGACCGGGCCGATCGAGAGCAGCCCGATGACCAGCAGCAGACCGGTGCCGATGGCGGCCTTGCCCATGTCCGGCAGCTGGTTGACGGAGTCGATCGTCTGCTGCCCGATGTCGCTGAGCGACTTGCCGGCCTGCAGCGCGTACCCCCACATGATGAGGAACACGTGCGCGAAGGTGAGGCAGAGCGTGTACCGGCCGGACATCGCGTGCCAGCGCGCGACCCGGTCCGAGCCCACCCGCCGCTCCAGGGCCGGCACCCGCGCCATCTGGAGCACGACGAGTGCCATCAGGTACCCCGCGAGCAGGCCGGTGATCCGGCCCGCTTGGAGGATCTTGCCGTTGGTGTCCGCGATGGACGGCGTGTTGTTCCACCACAGCCACAGCACACCCGCCGCGCCCGCCCAGACGGCGATCAGCAGCGGGACGGCCGGGGAGCGGCGCGGACGGATGCGGCGCATCGTCTGGCGGCGGGCGGCACGGCCGCCGGCGATCGTCGTGGTCACGGTTCCTCCGTGGGTACTGACCCTTGGCCCACAGATACGGGCCGCAGCCGCGGAGTGTTCAGTGCCCTGCCGAGTCCGATGCGCAGGTTCGCGGTGAAACGTGCGGGTGGGCCGGGGGAGCGTCCCCCGGCCCACCCGCACCGCACCGTTCCGGCTAGCTCACCCCCAGCGGGTTGAGCAGGTCCGCCCGCCCCTGGAAGGCGTACAGCAGCAGGTCCGTCATCGCGAAGACGTCCTTGGCGTTGCGCTCCTCGACGGGGCTGAGGAAGGGCCGCCAGAAGGGGTCGCGCACGAGGGAGTACCGGCTGCCCTCGATGGCCCGGTGGAACACCTCGGCGACGATGCGCCCGCCGACGCCGGTCAGCTTGCCGCCGCCCTTCACCTCGGCCTCGCGCAGGACGTAGAACCACAACGGGCAGTTCCTGGCGAGCTGTTTCCTGAGGCCGTCGGAGAGCTGAGCGCCACCGCCCTCGCCGAGATCGGCCGCGGACAGCGGCTCGACGTCGACCTTCCGGTCGACGAAGTGCTCGACCATCTGCTGTCCCGTCGCGAGACGCAGCATCGAGGCCCGGGTGAGGTTGCGGAAGGCGAGGTTCAGCTCGATGGCCGGGGGCGCCGGCTGCCCGCGGCCGCCGAAGGCGCCGAGCGGCAGGTTGGCGAGCGGGTTCACCAGCAGGGTGTCGATGCGCTTGGCGACGTTGAACTGCGCGTCGGGCACGAGGAGTTCCGCCCGGTCCGGCACCGCCTCCCCGAAGGCGAACAGACGCCGGAAGTCGGCGATCCAGTTGGTGGGCAGACGCTCGAAGTCGCCCGCCTCGGGGTCCGTCGGGTCCGCGGGAGGCGGGGAGAGGATGCCGCTGGTGCCGCTGAACTGGAACAGCAGCTCCAGGGTGCCCCGGCCCCGGTCGAAGACCCTGTTCCAGTTGTAGCGGCCCCGGACCATGCTGTGGCCCAGCCGGTAGGCGGCCACGGAGAACTCGATCGGCATCGTCGGCCGGTCCTGCTCGCTCGGGGCCGGCTCGAACACCCGGCGCCCGTTGGTGAAGACCTCCGTGACGACGGCGGGATCGACGATCCGGGGCAGGAAGTCGTGCACCAGCATCCACTGGTAGTGCTTGACGACCGTCTCGCGCGCCGACTCGAACAGCACCGCGCTGGACACGCCCTTGTCGACCAGGTCGGCCACCACGCGGTTGTGGAACCGGATGAAGGCGTTGTGGATCTGGGCGACGACGAGGTTCTCGTCGTTGCGCGGGTCAGGGATGAGCGCCCGGCGCCGCTCGGAGCGCAGCGAGCCCGCGCCCACACGGGGCAGGTCGAAGCCGGCGAGCGACTGGCCGACGACGGAGCCGTCCCCCGGCACGCCCTGGGTGGTGCCGGTCTTCAGCCGGAGCCCGTCGTCCTCGTAGAACCGGCGGTCGAAGCGGTGGTCCGGCCCGAGTCCGTAGAGGGAGTCGAGGTCCAGCGCCGGGGAGCGGCCCTGGAGGAGCTCCCGCACCGTGATCTCTTCCTCGAGGCGCACCGCGGTGGCGTCCAGCGTGAGGTCGTGGTCCACGAACTGGCCGAGGTAGGTGAAGCCGGCCGGTACGTCGGCCTGGTCGGGCTGGTCCCGGTCGGGGTCCGTCATCGCCTCGGCCAGCTCCGTACGGGCGGCCCGGTCGAGCATCTGGGACGCCTTCGCCCGGGGGCCCAGCCGGGAGAACTGGAAGCGGCGCAGGGCCGCCACGGTGGAAGGCGCCAGCGGTTCCGCGGGGCCGCCGTCCGCCGACTCGGCGAGGACACCCTCGCCGACGACGTAGAACGAGGAGCGGACATGGCGTTTGCTCTGTGGTTCGCGTGCGGGTCGGAACATGAATCCCCCATGTGGTCCCGATGCGCGAGAGCGCGCACGTGTGTGCCCACCGTAGGAGACGAGACCGGCGGAAGGGAGGATTCCGTCAAATGCCCCAAGAAACGCTTGCGCGTACACATGGCGCACATGACATGTTGGTGTCAATTCGGGCGTACGGGAGCGGGAGGGGAAGGGGGCTGGGGGGAGGACCCGGGCAGGGGCAGGGGCAGCCCCGGCAGCCCATCGATGCTCGTGGCCACGTGCTCCTTCTTCTCGAAGTACGCGCTGAGCGACTCGTCGTCCTCGCGCGCGAACCGCTTCGCGTGCAGATCGCGGTCCTCGTCGTACGTCATGAAGGGCACCGCGTACCCGCAGGTGTCCCGTACGAGTTCGGCGTGCACGACGATGATCGCGCGCAGGCCGTGCGGGGTCGGGTCGATGTCCGGGAAGTGGGCGAGGAGTTCCTGGAAGCGCGGATCGTCGCGGAAGACCGGCTCGCCGCGGCCGTGCACCCGCACGATGTTCGGCGGCCCCTGGAAGGCGCACCACATCAGGGTGATCCGGCCGTTCTCGCGCAGATGCGCGACGGTCTCCGCGTTGGAGCCGGCGAAGTCGAGGTAGGCCACGGTGTGCTCGTCGAGCACGGCGAACGAGCCCTTGAGGCCCTTGGGGGAGAGGTTGATCGTGCCGTCGGCGGACAGGGGCGCGGTCGCGGTGAAGAAGAGGGGCTGCTCCTCGATGAACGTACGGAGCCTGCCGTCTATGCGCTCGTAGGTCTTTCCCATGGCTGACGATTATTCCGGGAAAGTCTTTTGGCTGTCTAAGGAATTACGGTTTCTGAACCGCTTTCCGACCGGTTTCGGACCCGGTGTCGGATCCCCTCCGAACACGGCGGTGGCCGCCCCGGCCGACGTTTCGTCGGGGCGGCCACCACGCCTGTCACCTCACTGGTTCAGCGTGCACGGCGCGAAGGCCTCGAGGCCCTCGGGCTTCTCGGCGGCGCGGCCGATGGCGGTCTCGATGCGGTTCAGCGCGGCGACGCGCTTGTCCTCGAGGGGGCCGAGGATGGCGTTCTGGACGAAGTTGGGGCCGCCCTGGCCGACGGTGTCGATCAGGCGCTGGTTGGCCTCGGCGATCTGGGTGTCGAGGAGCTCCAGGTTGCGGGTGACCTCGGCCTGGGCGGAGGCCGGGATCGCGGGGAGCTGTGAGGTCACGTCCGGGCAGCTGATCGTGCCGGCGGCACCGGCCTCACCGGCGCCCGCGTCCCCTGCGTTGCCCGCGTCTCCGGCGCCCGCATCCCCTGCGTTACCGGCGCCCGCGTCCCCCGCGTTACCGGTGTCTCCGGCGTTGCCCGCGTCTCCGGCGTCCCCAGCATTGCCCGCGTCCCCGGCGTTGCCCGCGTCCCCGGCCGCCGCGCCGCCGGCGTTGAGGGCGCAGGGCGCGAGGGCGTCGAGGCCCTGCGGCTTCTCGGCGGTGCGGCCGATGGCGGTGGCGATGCGGTTGACGGTCGCGATGCGCTTGTCCTCGAGGGGGCCGAGGATGGCGTTCTGGACGAAGTTGGGGCCGCCCTGGCCGACGGTGTCGATCAGGCGCTGGTTGGCCTCGGCGATCTGGGTGTTGAGGAGCTCCAGGTTGCGGGTGACCTCGGCCTGGGCGGTGGCCGGGATCGCGGGGAGCTGCGAGGCCACGTCCGGGCAGCTGATCGTGCCGGGGGAGGACGCGAGGGTCTTGGCGTTCGTGGCGCTGTTCTTGGACTCCCCGGCGAGGGCGGAGTTCACGACCACGGCGCCGGTCAGCGCCAGAGCGGCGGCGCCGCCGATGACCGCCACGCGACGCTTGTTGTACTTCGGAAGAGCCCTGGACATGCGGATGCCTCACTTGGGTCAGGAGTGGGTTTACAAACGCGGCGCCAGCGTTCGGTGGGGAGTACGAGTAAGCGGTTGCCGTTGTTCAAAGCCGTTTCAAAAAGTTCTTCGGGTTCGAGGGTTTGGGTGCCCGGATTGACGAACCATGCAGACTCCTGCATACTCATGCATGTCAGCGAATGCACTGTGAGGAGAAACCCGTGACCGAGCGCGTCGTACTCGCCTACTCAGGCGGTCTGGACACCTCCGTCGCCATCGGCTGGATCGCCGAGGAGACAGGCGCCGAGGTCATCGCCGTTGCGGTCGACGTCGGCCAGGGCGGCGAGGACCTGGACGTCATCCGCAAGCGCGCCCTCGCGTGCGGCGCCGTCGAGGCCGAGGTCGCGGACGCCAAGGACGAGTTCGCCGACGAGTACTGCCTCCCGGCGATCAAGGCCAACGCCCTCTACATGGACCGCTATCCGCTGGTCTCCGCGCTCTCCCGGCCGACGATCGTCAAGCACCTCGTCGCCGCCGCGCAGAAGCACGGCGCCACGACCGTCGCCCACGGCTGCACCGGCAAGGGCAACGACCAGGTCCGCTTCGAGGCCGGCATCGTCGCCCTCGCCCCCGACCTCAAGTGCATCGCCCCGGTCCGTGACTACGCGATGACCCGTGACAAGGCCATCGCGTTCTGCGAGGAGAAGAACCTCCCGATCGCGACCACCAAGAAGTCCCCGTACTCCATCGACCAGAACGTCTTCGGCCGCGCCGTCGAGACCGGCTTCCTCGAGGACATCTGGAACGCCCCGATCGAGGACATCTACGAGTACACCCAGAACCCGGCCACCCCGCGGGAGGCCGACGAGGTGATCATCACCTTCAAGGAGGGCGTCCCGGTCGCCATCGACGGCAAGCCCGTCACCGTCCTGCAGGCCATCCAGCAGCTCAACGAGCGCGCCGGCGCCCAGGGCATCGGCCGGATCGACATGGTCGAGGACCGCCTCGTCGGCATCAAGTCCCGCGAGGTCTACGAGGCTCCCGGCGCGATCGCCCTGATCACCGCCCACCAGGAGCTGGAGAACGTCACCGTCGAGCGCGAACTCGCCCGCTACAAGCGGCAGGTCGAGCAGCGCTGGGGCGAACTGGTCTACGACGGCCAGTGGTTCTCCCCGCTCAAGCGCGCCCTGGAGGGCTTCATCAACGAGGCCAACCAGCACGTCTCCGGCGACATCCGGATGACCCTGCACGGCGGCCGCGCGGTCGTCACCGGCCGGCGCTCGGACTCGTCCCTGTACGACTTCAACCTCGCCACCTACGACACCGGCGACACCTTCGACCAGGCCGCGGCCAAGGGCTTCATCGACATCTACAGCCTGTCGTCGAAGATCGCGGCCAAGCGTGATCTCGCGTAACCGCCCTCGCAGGGCCGCTCGCAAGGCCTGAGAGACACCTCATACGCACTAGCCTGACAACCGCCTCCTCACTCACGTCGTGGGGAGGCGGCGGCACATCCGGACCCTTCTGAGGAGCACAGCAAGTGAGCAGCAACAGCGGTGACGTACGGCTCTGGGGCGGCCGTTTCGCCGACGGTCCCGCCGAGGCCCTGGCGAAGCTGTCCGCGTCCGTCCACTTCGACTGGCGGCTCGCGCCCTACGACATCGCTGGTTCGCGCGCCCACGCGCGCGTGCTGCACAAGGCGGGCCTGCTCACCGAGGACGAGCTGACCCGGATGATCGCCGGGCTCGACCAGCTGGAGGCGGACGTCGCCGACGGCTCCTTCGTCGGCACGATCGCCGACGAGGACGTGCACACCGCCCTGGAGCGCGGCCTCCTGGAGCGCCTCGGCCCCGACCTCGGCGGCAAGCTCCGCGCCGGCCGGTCCCGGAACGACCAGGTGGCGACCCTCTTCCGCATGTACCTGCGCGACCACGCCCGGATCATCGGCGGTCTGATCGCCGACCTCCAGGACGCGCTGATCGGGCTGGCCGAGGCCCACCCGGACGTGGCGATGCCCGGCCGCACCCACCTCCAGCACGCCCAGCCGGTCCTCTTCGCCCACCACGTCCTCGCGCACGTGCAGTCCCTGGCCCGGGACGCCGAGCGGCTGCGCCAGTGGGACGAGCGCACGGCCGTCTCCCCGTACGGCTCCGGCGCGCTCGCCGGCTCCTCCCTCGGGCTCGACCCCGAGGCGGTCGCCAAGGACCTCGGCTTCGAGCACGGCAGCGTCGGCAACTCCATCGACGGCACGGCCTCCCGCGACTTCGTCGCCGAGTTCGCCTTCATCACCGCGATGATCGGCGTCAACCTCTCCCGGATCTCCGAGGAGATCATCATCTGGAACACGAAGGAGTTCTCCTTCGTGACCCTGCACGACGCGTTCTCCACGGGCTCGTCGATCATGCCGCAGAAGAAGAACCCGGACATCGCGGAGCTGGCGCGCGGCAAGTCCGGCCGCCTGATCGGCAACCTGACCGGCCTCCTCGCCACGCTGAAGGCCCTGCCCCTCGCCTACAACCGCGACCTCCAGGAGGACAAGGAGCCGGTCTTCGACTCCTGCGACCAGCTCGAGGTCCTCCTCCCCGCCTTCACCGGCATGATCGCCACCCTCACCGTCAACCGCGAGCGCATGGAGGAACTGGCCCCGGCCGGCTTCTCCCTGGCCACCGACATCGCCGAGTGGCTGGTCAAGCAGGGCGTGCCGTTCCGCGTCGCGCACGAGGTCGCCGGCGAGTGCGTGAAGGTCGCCGAGGCCGAGGGCAAGGAGCTCGACGAGCTCACCGACGAGCAGTTCGCGAAGATCTCCGCCCACCTCACCCCCGAGGTGCGCTCCGTCCTCAACGTGCCGGGCGCCCTGGCCTCCCGCAACGGCCGCGGCGGTACGGCGCCGAGCGCGGTCGCCACCCAGCTCGCCGAGGTCAAGGCGGACGTGGCCGCCCAGCACGCGTGGGCCACCGCGAAGGAGAAGAAGTAGCGGCTCGGGTGACTCAGGGGCATCACGGGTTACGTTGGTCCGGAGCCGTACCGGAGCCGACCGAACGGAGCCCGCGATGCCCTTCGCCCGTCTCGCCTCAGCGACGACTCCCACCTGCCACCTCGGCCTGGGCCTCGCCGCAGTCGGCCGCCCCGGCTACATCAACCTCGGCCGCGACCACGACCTCGGAGAGGACCGCAGCGTCGAGGCCCTGCGCACCCGCACCCACGAACTCCTCGACGCCGCCCACGCCCAGGGCGTCCGCTACTTCGACGTCGCCCGCTCCTACGGCCGCTCCGAGGAGTTCCTCGCCGACTGGCTGAAGGCCCGACCCGAGATCGACGACATCGTCGTGGGCAGCAAGTGGGGCTACACCTACACGGCCGACTGGTCCACCGACGCCGAGCAGCACGAGGTCAAGGACCACAGCGTCCGGACGTACGAGCGTCAGCGCGCCGAAACGGCCGAGCTGCTCGGCGACCGGCTCGACCTGTACCAGATCCACTCGGTGACCCCGGACAGCCCGGCCCTCACCGACAAGGAACTCCACGCGAAGCTCGCGGAAGCCGCCGCCCAGGGCCTGACCATCGGCTTCTCCACCAGCGGGCCCGCCCAGGCCGACGCCGTCCGCGCCGCCCTCGCCGTCGAGGTCGACGGCACCCCCCTCTTCCGTACCGTCCAGTCGACGTACAACGCCCTGGAGACGTCGGCGGCCCCCGCCCTCGCCGAGGCCCACGACGCCGGACTGACAGTGATCGTCAAGGAGGGCATGGCGAACGGCCGCCTCGCGGAACCGCACGCCCCGGACGCCCTGAAGGCGGTGGCGGCGGAGACCGATCTCGGCTGTGACGCGGTCGCTCTCGCGCTGATCCTGCGGCAACCGTGGGCCGGGGTCGTCCTCTCCGGCGCCGCGACCACCAGCCAGCTCGCCTCCAACCTGCACGCGGCCGTCGTCGACCTCGACGAGAACCAGCTGGCCCGCCTCACCGCACTGGCCGAGTCCCCGCAGGTCTACTGGGAGCGGCGCGGACAGCTGCCCTGGCACTGAGGAACTCCACGGCGCTCTGGCACTGAGGAAACCCCCGGGGCTGTGGCGCTGAGGTACCACACGGCGCTCTGGCACCGAGGAACCCCCGGAAAGGCCACACGCGTGAGTCACACATGCCCACTGTGAGACGTCAATGTCTCATGTGGTTTATGGTTGTCTCATGGCTGTCGACCGTGACCACGTACTGCGCAGCGCCGCAGCCCTGCTGACCCGCAAATCCACCGCGACCATGGACGAGGTCGCCAAGGCCGCCGGGATCAGCCGGGCCACCCTGCACCGGCACTTCGCCGGACGCGACGCGCTCGTGCGGGCGCTGGAGGCGCTCGGCATCGCGGAGTGCGAGGCGGCCCTGGAGCGGGCCCGCCCGGACGACGGCCCCGCGAGCGAGGCCGTCCGCCGCCTGGTGCGCGAGATCGAACCCGCCGCCGCCCTGCTCGCCTTCCTCTACACCGAGAACCAGCTGTTCGAGGGCGAGGAGCAGAACGAGGGCTGGGCCAGGATCGACGACCGCATCGCGGCCCTGTTCCGGCGCGGCCAGGCGAGCGGCGAGTTCCGTATCGACCTCACCCCGGCCTGGCTCACCGAGGCGCTGTACGGCCTGCTGGCCTCCGGCGCCTGGGCGATCACGGAAGGCCGGGTCGCCCGCAAGGACTTCACCCACATGATCGTCGAGCTGCTGCTCGGCGGCGCCCTACGGAGAGAGGAACCATGACCAGCACCCTGCAGCCGGAGACCACGACCGAGGCGGTGAAGCGCCCGGGCCGGTGGCTCGCGCTGTCCGTCCTCGTGCTCGCCGTGCTGCTGGTGGCCGTCGACGCGACCGTCCTCGGCCTCGCGACCCCGTACATCAGCGAGGACCTCGAGCCCTCCGGCACCCAGCTCCTGTGGATCGGCGACGTCTACTCCTTCGTCATCGCCGGCCTGCTGGTGTCGATGGGCAGCCTCGGTGACCGCATCGGCCGCAAGCGGATCCTGCTCGGCGGTGCCACGGCGTTCGGCGCGATATCCGTCCTCAACGCCTACGCGGCGACGCCCGAGACGATGATCGTGGCCCGCGCCCTGCTCGGCGTCGCCGGCGCGACCCTCATGCCCGCCACCCTCGCCCTGATCCGCAACCTCTTCCACGACCCGCGCGAACGCAGCCTGGCCGTGGGCATCTGGGGCGCGACGGCCTCCGCCGGTACGGCAGTCGGCCCGGTCGTCGGTGGCTTCCTCCTCGAACACTTCTGGTGGGGCTCGGTCTTCCTCATCAACCTGCCCGTGATGGCGGTCCTCGTCGTGGTCGGCATCAGGACCCTGCCCGAGTCCCGCAACCCGAACCCGGGCCCCTGGGACCTGACCAGTGTCGTGCTGTCGCTCGTCGGCATGATCGGCGTCGTCTACGCCGTCAAGGAGGCCGCCACCCACGGCCTCACCTGGGCCACGCTCGCCGCGGCCCTCCTGGGCACGGCCGCCCTGTACGGCTTCGTGCGCCGTCAACTGGCGCTGCCGACCCCGCTGTTGGACATGCGGCTGTTCCGCAACCGTGGCTTCAGCGGCGCGGTCCTGGCCGACCTGCTGACCGTTCTCGGCCTGTCCGGCCTGGTCTTCTTCCTCTCCCAGTATCTGCAACTCGTCCAGGGCAGGCGTCCGTTCGAGGCGGGTCTGGCCGAACTCCCCGCCGCCCTGGGCGCGGTGGCGGCCGGTCTGGTCGCCGGCCGAGCGGCCCGCCGCCTCTCCGTCCGCGCGGTCGTCTCCGGCGGCCTCGCGGCGATCGGCCTGGCCCTGGCCGCCCTGACGGTGATCGACGAGTCCACCGGCTACCCGCTCCTGGGAGCGGCCCTGCTGATCGTCGGCGTGGGCGCCGGCTTCTCCTTCACGGTGACCGCCGACGTGATCCTCGGATCCGTCCCCAAGGAGCAGGCGGGCGCGGCGTCGGCGGTCTCGGAGACGGCCTACGAACTGGGCGCGGCGCTGGGCATCGCCGTACTCGGCTCGATCGTGACCGGCGTGTACCGGGACTTCGCGGCCCCGACGGGCACACCGGAAGGGGCGCACGAGTCACTGGGCGGCGCGGTGGAGGCGGCGGCCGGCATGCCGTCGGGCAAGGCAGAGGCGTTGCTGGCATCGGCTCGAGACGCGTTCGTCGACGGCCTCACGATCGCCGCCGGGGTGGGCGCGACGATCCTGCTGGCGACGGCGGTCGCAGCCTGGTTCATGCTGCGTGGCCAACGGTTGGGCCACGGGAGTTAGAGGCGTGGGGGCTGCACCGACGTGCGGCTTCGCCGCATGGGCGCGGCCGGCCCCCACGCACCGGCACCCGAAGAACCGCCCGGCCGCCGGAGGCCTACGCCGCCTTGGCCTTGGTGGCGTACATGTCCACGTACTCCTGCCCGGACAACCTCATGACCTCGGCCATCACGGAGTCCGTCACAGCCCGCAGCACATACCGATCCCGGTCCATCCCCTCGTACCGGGAGAACTCCATCGCCTCACCGAACCGAACGGTGACCCGCCCCGGGCGGGGCATCCCCGCACCACCCGGCTGCAACTTGTCCGTCCCGATCATCGCGAAGGGCACGACCGGCGCGCCGGTCATCAGCGTCAGTCGCGCGATCCCGGTCCGCCCCCGGTACAGACGGCCGTCGGGGGAACGCGTCCCTTCGGGGTAGATCCCGAAGATCTTCCCCTCCTCCAGCACCCGCCGACCGGTCATCAGCGCGGCCACGCCCCCGCGCCCGCCGTCCCGGTCCACGGGGATCATGCCGACGCCGGTGAAGAACCACGCCATCAGCCGGCCCTTGAGGCTCTTGCCGGTGACGTACTCGTCCTTGCCGATGAAGAAGACCTGCCGGTCGCACACCAGCGGAAGGATCATCGAGTCGATGAAGGTGAGGTGGTTGCCGGCCAGAATGACCGGGCCCTCGCCCGGGATGTGCTCCACGCCTTCGACCCGGGGGCGGAACATCAGGCGCATGACCGGTCCGAGCACTGTCTTGATGAGCGCGAAGCGGGACAACGAGCCCTCCGATGTCAAGGGAAAACGGTATGAGTCTGTGCAGGTGAGGACGATACTCGCGGCAGCCCGGTCACCGCACATCGGGTTCACCGAGGTCTTACGCACTGTTGACGTACGTTTACCTGCACGGGCGCCCCGTAGCGGGTCCGACACACGGGCGAACGATGTGACGGACGACGCGGCCGAGGGGAGACGAGCGTGCGCCTCGCGGCGCGGCCCGGCTACGACCGGGACGACCACGGCCGGTACCGACCGGCTACCCTGACCCGCCCCGACGAATCCGACGCCCCGTCACATCGCCGTACCGTTCCGGCCATTCCGCGTCACCCAGACGTTCGAATTGACGCCTCCCTTCGGTCATGTGCGCGACCCTACGATCGGCGCGCATGGACGAGCCGACGGCAGGAGGACCCTCATGGGCACGCAGGAGTCGCAGGAGTCGCAGAAGTCGAACAGTCGGACGGGTGGAACCGGGCGGCGGGCGTTCCTCGGGGCGGCGGCCGTGCTCGGCGCCGCCGGAACGAGCCTCGGCCTCGCCGGCACCGCGAGAGCCGCTGACGCACCGCACGGCGCGAGCCAGGGCGGCAGGGGCCTGAAGAGCCTGCCCGTGCCGACGATCATCGGCCACCGGGGCGCCAGCGGCTACCGGCCCGAGCACACCTTCGGCGCCTACCAGCTCGCCCTCGACCTGGGCGCCGACATCGTCGAGGCCGGTGACCTCGTCCCCACCAAGGACGGTCACCTCGTCTGCCGTCACGAGCCGGAGATCGGCGGCACCACGGATGTCGCGAGCCACCCCGAGTTCGCCGGCCGCAAGACCACCAAGGTCCTCGACGGCGTCTCCACCACCGGCTGGTTCACCGAGGACTTCACCCTCGCCGAGCTGAAGACCCTGCGCGCGATCGAGCGCATCCCCGCCAACCGCCCGCACAACACCCTCTACAACGGCCGCTGGGAGATCCCCACCTTCGAGGAAGTCCTGAAGTGGCAGGACCAGCAGACCCGGGGGCGCGGCAAGCAGGTCTGGATCTACCCCGAGCTCAAGCACCCCACGTACTTCCGCAAGCTCGGCCTGGGTCTGGAGGAGCGGGTCGCCAAGCTGCTGCGCAAGTACGGCAAGGACGGCAAGAACGCGCCGGTCATCCTGCAGTCCTTCGAGCCGACCAGCATCCAGCGCCTGAACAAGCTGGTCGACAACCCCCTCGTCGTCCTTCTCTCCGGCGCCACCACCCGCCCCTGGGACTTCGTCGAGACGGGCGACCCGCGCACCGTCGCCGACCTCGTCACCCGCAAGGGCCTGCGGGAGATCGCCGGCTACGCGCAGGGCATCGGCCCCACCCTCGACCTGGTCATCCCGAAGGACGCGAACGGCAACCTCACCACGCCGACCACGCTGGTGAAGGACGCCCACGCGGTCGGCCTGATCCTGCACCCCTGGACCCTGCGCAACGAGAACCCCTTCCTGCCCGCCAACTTCCGCAAGGGCACCGACGCGGACGCCTACGGCGACGTCTTCGGCGCGTACCGGACGTACTTCGCGACCGGGATCGACGGCGTCTTCACCGACCAGCCGGACACCGGCCTGCTGGCCCGCGAGGACCACGTCAACGGCTGAGAAACCCGTTGGAGTGACACACCGGCCGTCCGGGCAACCCGCAGCCCGGCGGCCGCGTCGTGCCGCACATGAAGCACGACTTGCTCGCCGCCCTGCGCCCCCTGCTCACGGCGGAGGCCTCCGCCGAGGCCCACGCCACCGGCACCGAGCCCGCCGACCTCGAACAGGCCGTCTGGCTCCGCCTCCTGGAACACCTCGCCACCGACGGCCCGCCCCTCGACCCGCAGGGCTGGCTGCGTCGCGCCGTCCGCGCCGAGTCCCGCCGCACCCGCCGCACGACCCGCCGGGAACGGCCGTACGAGACCGACCCCGCCGACGACGGCGAACACGGCCCCGAGCACCTCGTGCTCACCGCCGCCCGCCACCGTGCCCTGCGCGACGCCGTGCACCGCCTCCCCGGCCGTTGCCCCCGTCTCCTCCAGGCCCTGTTGTCGCCCGAGGACCTCACGTACCGGGAGATCGCGGGGGAGTTGGGTATCTCACAGGGAAGTCTGGGGCCGGAACGTTCCAGATGTCTGGGATGTCTGCGACGTCTGCTGGCGCCGGAGGTTGCGGCCCGTCAAGTGCGGGGATAGGAGTGAAGGACCACAGGCGATCAGGTGAGCGGGAGGCGTGCGCACATGGGCATGAGCGTGACCATCTCGGTGGCGACCGAGCAGGATGCCGAGCAGATCTTCAGGCTGCAGTACCTGTGCTTCCAGAGCGAAGCCGCGCTGTACGGCAACTACCGCATCGCCCCGCTCGTCCAGACCCTCGACTCGGTCCGGCAGGAACTGGTCTCCGACTGCGTCTTCGTGGCCCGGCTCGGCGACGAGGTCGTCGGCTCGGTCCGCGGCTCCATCACCGAGGACGGTGCCGCCGCCATCGGCAAGCTCTGCGTCCACCCCCGCCTCCAGGGCCACGGCATCGGCGCCCGCCTCCTGCGCGCGGCGGAGTCCGCCCTCGCCGAGGAGCGCGGCGCCAAGAGGTTCCGCCTCATCGCGGGCCACCGCAGCGAGGGCAACCTCCGCCTCTACCGACGCGTCGGCTACGAGGCCGTGGGCACGTCCCAGGGCACGGACGGCGTACCGATGATCGTCCTGGAGAAGGCGGCGGGGACGTACGCGGCTACCGCGTGACCGTACGGGACTTGCGCAACCAGTACAGCGCGGTCAACGGCAGCAGCACGGGAATGAACACGTACCCCATCCCGTAGTCCGACCACACGGTCGCGTCGGGGAAGGCGGACGGCTCGATCAGGGTCCACGTACCGACGATCAGCACACCCGCGAGCTCGGCGGCGCAGCACACCTGCGCCGCCCTCCGCGCTGTCTCCCCGCCCCGGACCAACGAGTACGTGATGAACCCGTACACGACACCCGCCACCGCCGACAGCGTGTACGCGAGCGGCGCCCGGTCGAACTCGGTCGCGATCTGGTACGCCGACCGTGACACCGCCCCGACCACCATCACGCCGTAGAACCACACCAACACCAGCCCCGGCCCTCCGACGAGCCGCGCCGGCTTCTCCTCCACGGCCGTCATCTCAGCCTCCCCAGATGTCATAGAGCCGCACCTCGAGGACGGCGAGGACGACCGCTCCGGCCGCGACCGTCACCGAGCCCCACCGCGTCCGCTCGGCCAGCGACATGAACCCCGCCGCCGGTACACACGCGAACGCCCCCAGCAGATACGCCACGAAGATCGTCGTGCCCTGTTCCGGCTTCTCGCCCCGCGCCAACTGCACGATCCCGACCACCAGCTGCACCAGCGCCAGCACCGAGACCACGGCCATTCCGATGAAGTGCCAGTCCTTCGTCGGCTGGTCACGGTAGGCCGCCCAGCCGCACCACGCGGCGAGCAACAGCGCGGCGACACCGGTCACCAGCATCAGGACATCAAGCATGCAGCGACCTTATTACGGCGTAATCGGCCCCCTGCGGCCGGGATGACCACCGTGGCCTTGGCCACAACGCGCGCGGCCCACGAGCTCGGCACCGGCCTGGAGCTGCGGCACCTGTCCGCCTTGTCCGCACTGGTCACCGACCGGCCGGCGGCGGCCCCCACCCGCCTCCGAGGACTGTCCACGGCTGTCCACCATGCGGACAGCGCGGCTTTGTCAGGACCGTACGTCTGGTTTACTGATCGCATGACCACGACGAGCAGCCGCACCCTTGCGACCGAGGCGACCATGACGCCCGGTGCTCGTTGTATGTGTCGAATGTGCGCCTTCTAGAGGGCCCCTGCACCACCCCCGAGCTCGCGCCCCGAAGCGAGACGCCGTGGCATGTCCGTGCGCTGTCTGCCGTACGTGACTGACGCCGCCCCGCGCACATGTTCTCCCCGGTTCAGCGCCACAGCGAGAACCGTGTCGCGTCCCTGAACGACTTGCACCCGTGCCCGGGCACACCCACGCCCCGCGCACTCGACAGTGACGGAAACCCCAGTGATCACCACCACGGGCCTGACCAAGGTCTACCGCTCCCGCGGCCGTGAGGTCACCGCCCTCGACGGCGTCGACCTGCACGTCCGCGAAGGCGAGGTCTACGGCGTCATCGGCCAGTCCGGCGCCGGCAAGTCCTCGCTGATCCGCTGCATCAACCTCCTGGAGCGCCCCACCTCCGGCACGGTCACCGTCGCCGGCCAGGACCTCACCGCCCTCGCGGGCCGGGGTCCGCGCGCGGGCAGGGAACTCCGACAGGCGCGCAGCCGTATCGGCATGGTCTTCCAGCACTTCAACCTGCTGTCCTCGCGGACCGTGCAGGACAACGTCGAACTGCCGCTGGAAATCCTCGGCCGGTCGGGGAAGGAACGTTCCCGCAAGGCCCTCGAACTGCTTGACCTCGTGGGCCTCGCCGACAAGGCCAAGGCCTATCTCGCTCAGCTCTCCGGCGGCCAGAAGCAGCGCGTCGGCATCGCCCGCGCCCTCGCCGGAGACCCCAAGGTGCTGCTCTCCGACGAGGCCACCAGCGCCCTCGATCCGGAGACCACCCGCTCGATCCTGCAGCTGCTGCGCGACCTGAACCGGCAACTCGGCCTGACCGTCCTGCTCATCACGCACGAGATGGACGTGGTCAAGAGCATCTGCGACTCGGCCGCGCTCATGGAGCAGGGCCGTGTCGTCGAGTCGGGCACGGTCAGCGAGCTGCTCGCGACCCCCGGCTCCGAGCTGGCCGCCGCGCTCTTCCCGGTGGGCGGCGAGGCCGGCGGCGACGACCGCACCGTCGTCGACGTCACCTTCCACGGTGAGGCCGCGACCCAGCCGGTCATCTCCCAGCTCTCGCGCACCTACAACATCGACATCTCGATCCTCGGTGCCGCCATCGACACCGTCGGCGGCCTCCAGGTCGGCCGGATGCGCATCGAACTGCCCGGCCGCTACGAGGACAACGTGGTGCCGATCGGCTTCCTGCGTGAACAGGGTCTTCAGATCGACGTGCCGGGCGCTTCGGACCGCGAGCCCCTGCTGGTGAAGGACGGTGCCAAGTGACCTGGAACGAGATGCAGCCCCTGCTGGAGCAGGCCTGTTGGGACACCCTCTACATGGTGGGCTGGTCCACGGTCGTCGCCGTCGTCGGCGGCCTCCCGCTCGGCATCCTCCTGGTCCTGACCGACCGGGGCGGCCTGCTGCAGAACGTGGTCGCCAACAAGGTGATCGGGCAGGTCGTGAACGTCGCCCGCTCGATGCCGTTCATCATCCTGATGGTCGCCCTGATGGGCTTCACCCGCTCCCTCACCGGTACGACCATCGGCCGGGAGGCCGCCATCGTGCCGCTCGCCATCGGCGCGATCCCCTTCTTCGCCCGCCTTGTCGAGACGGCTGTCCGCGAAGTGGACGACGGACTCGTCGAGGCCGTGCAGGCGATGGGCGGCAACACCTGGACCGTCGTGCGCAAGGTCCTCGTACCCGAGTCGCTGCCCTCGCTGATCTCCAGCACCACCACCACGATCGTCGCCCTCATCGGCTATTCCGCGATGGCCGGCACGGTCGGCGCCGGCGGCCTCGGCGACATCGCCATCCGCTACGGCTACCAGCGCTTCGAGACCGAGCTGATGTGGATCACGGTCGCGGTCCTGGCCGTCGTGATCTCCCTCATCCAGTTCGCCGGCGACTTCGCGGCCCGCTCCCTGCACCGCCGCGGCGGCCGCTCGGGTCCCGGGCCCCGGCTGCGGCTGCTGAAGGCCAAGGAGCCCGCGGCCGCGGACATCAGCAAGGTCGCGTGAGCCCGGCGCCGGTCCGCGCCATCCCACCTCAGACTCCCCGCACACCCGCAGCGGGGCCGCACCACCCCTCAGGAAAGGCACTTTTCGTGCGTAACACCGCCAAGATCACCACCGCCGTCCTCGCCGCCGGAGCCCTCACCCTCGGGCTCACCGCCTGCGGCGCGGACAAGGACTCCGGCTCCGACACCAGCGGCCCGCTGATCGTCGCCGCGAGCCCGACCCCCCACGCCGAGATCCTCACCTACGTCAAGGACAACCTGGCGGAGAAGGCGGGGCTCGACCTGGAGGTCAAGGAGTTCACCGACTACGTCACGCCGAACACGGCGACGGAGGACGGCTCCGTGGGCGCCAACTACTTCCAGAACCAGCCGTACCTCGACGACTTCAACAAGAAGAAGGGCACCCACGTCGTGCCCGTCGTCACGGTCCACCTGGAGCCGCTCGGCCTCTACTCCCACAAGGTCAAGAGCGCCGACGACCTGAAGAGCGGTGCGACCGTCGCCGTCCCGAACGACACGGTCAACGAGGCCCGCGCCCTGAAGCTGCTCGCTGCCAACGGGCTCATCACCCTCAAGGACGGCGCGGGCAACGCGGCGACCCCCGCCGACATCACCAAGAACCCCAAGAAGCTCAAGTTCAAGGAGCTGGAGGCGGCCCAGACCCCGCGCTCCCTGGACGACGTGGACGCCGCCGTCATCAACGGCAACTACGCCATCGAGGCCGACCTGAAGCCCGCCGAGGACGCCCTCGTCCTGGAGTCCGCCAAGGACAACCCGTACGGCAACTTCCTCGCCGTCAAGGAGGGCAACGAGGACGATCCGCGGGTGAAGAAGCTCGCGCAGCTCCTCACCTCCGCCGAGGTGAAGAAGTTCATCCAGGACAAGTACGCCGGCTCTGTCATCGCCTCCTTCTGAGGCACCGGGGCCCGGTCCTGCCGGTCGCACCCGGTTGACGCGTGCACGCACGGGGTCCGCTCCTTCACTTGGAGTCGACCCCGTGGTGCGTCGCGGTGCTTTCATGCTGCATGCTGGGCAGTTCAGCGGGCCTGACGGTCAGGCAGGTCGGCCCCCGACGGTTTCGAAGGTTACGGAGCGGCGCATGACGAGCACCTTCCCCACCATCTCCATCAGCACGGAGCGGTTGGTGCTGCGTCCCCTCGACGAGGACGACGTGCCCGCTCTGGCCGAGATGATGAACGACGAGCAGATCACGGCCTGGACCGACGTTCCCCAGCCCTTCACCGAGGCCGGCGCCCGCGGCTGGATCACCGAGTACGCCCCCACCGAACGGTCCGCGGGCCGCGGCCTCGACCTCGCCGTCACCGAGTTCCTCACCCAGCGGCTCGTCGGTGTCATCCAGCTCACCAAGACGAACTGGCACGTCCGCTCCACCGAACTGTCGTACATCATCGCCCCCTGGGCCCGCGGTGAGGGCTACGCCTCCGAGGCGGCCCTGGCCACCGCCCAATGGCTGTTCACCGACCAGAAGTTCGAGCGGATCGAGCTGCGCACGGCCGCCGACAACACCGCCTCGCAGCAGGTCGCGCAGAAGATCGGCTGTATCAGCGAGGGCGTCCTGCGCAACGCCTGCATAGCGCGCGCCCGCGCCGGGGACGGCACCTGGACCGAGGTACGCACCGACTTCATCGTGTGGAGCCTGCTCCCGGAGGACCTGGAGGGCGCCGGGGAGCAGCTCGCGGAGAGCGGCGGCTACCCGTCGTACACCGACTGGAACTGATCCCCGACTCGCGGCACCGCCGCCGCCCGGACCGGCTCGACCAGGTACCCTCACGAAGCCCGCTGCCTGCGTGAACCTCCGGGAGACTGACGACGATGGCCGACCGCGTCACGGTGATCGGCTGGGACGGCTCGCCGCTGACCGCCGCGGCCCGCTCGGCCCTGGGTGCCGCCACGCTCGTGGCCGGTGCCGCCCACCACCTGGCGCTGCCCGAGGTGCCGCCCGCCGCCGAACGCATCCGCCTCGGCAGCGTCGCCCTCGCCGCCCGTCGCATCGCCGGTCACCGCGGCACCGCCGTGGTCCTCGCCGACGGCGACCCCGGCTTCTTCGGCGTCGTACGCACCCTGCGCGCCCCCGAGTTCGGCCTGGAGGTCGAGGTCGTGCCGGCCGTCTCCTCCGTCGCCGCCGCCTTCGCCCGCGCCGGTATGCCCTGGGACGACGCCCAGGTGGTCGTCGCACACCGGCGCACCCTGCGACGCGCGGTGAATGTGTGCCGCGCCCACACCAAGGTCGCCGTCCTCACCTCGCCCGGCGCCGGACCCGCCGAGCTGGGCCTGCTGCTGGAGGGCGTCCACCGCACCTTCGTCGTCTGCGAGGAACTCGGCACCGACCGCGAACAGGTCAGCGTCGTCACCTCCGACAAGGCCGCCGACCACACCTGGCGCGACCCCAACGTCGTCATCGTCATCGGCGGCCCGGTGGGCGCCGGGGAAGGCGGCTGGATCGCGGGCCGCGACCCGGGCACCGGGCCGCGCGGCTGGGCCCTGCCCGCCGAGGCGTACGGCGGTGGACTCGGCGAGGGCGAGGCGGAGTTGCTGCGCGCGGCCCAACTCGCCCGTCTCGGGCCGCGCGTCGGCGACCTCGTCTGGGACATCGGCTGCGGCAGCGGCGCCTTCGCCACCGAGGCCGCGCGAGCGGGGGCGGCCGTCATCGCCGTCGACCGCGACCTGGAGGCGTGCGCCCGCACCGACGCCACCGCGCGCCACTTCGGCGTACAGCTCCAGATCGTGCGCGGCACCGCCCCGCAGGTCCTGGAGAACCTGCCCGAACCGGACGTCGTCCGCGTCGGCGGCGGGGGAGTGGCCGTGGTCTCCGCGGTCGCCGACCGCCGGCCACAGCGCGTCGTCACCCACGCCATGACCCGTGACGCCGCCGAACTCGTCGGCCGCGACCTCACCGAACACGGCTACCACGTCGAGTGCGCCCTCCTGCAGGCGGTCGAACTCGACACGCGGGTCTGGACGGAGACGGAACGGAGCGTCGCCTTCCTGCTCAGCGGGGTATTGCCCGACCGTACGGCGTAGCCCGATTTGCCCTCCCCGTGATCCTGTTGTCGTACCGCGGGCGGTAGGCTGGCCGATCGTCGTACCGCATTCGGTCACCCGGCTTTTCGTCGGTCAATGTCCGGAAAACACATCCGTTTTGGGGTGCGTGTGGTACGGCAGAACCGGAGGGCGCGCAACGTGGCGCAGTCCACAGCGGAGTGTCGCGGATCAAGGTGTCGCGACGTGACAACGGCCGCGACAATGCCACTGAATGGCTTTGTCGTCTTTTTGGGCGGGTCGTTCGTGCCGCAGGGCGCGGACGCTCGTTCTTCACTACGGGGCGCTCGGTGCGCCGTTCCGGGTGAGCTGGTCGTAGGAGCACTAACCGATGGGCGAGGGGTACGCATGACCGACACCGGCCAGGTCCCGGGCGAGGGACTGCCGGAGAACGCAGGCATGGTGGAGCAGCCGGGCAGCCCCGCGCCCGGCGCGTACACCTACCTCTCCGAGACCACCGCCGAGGACGAAGACCTGTTGCTGCTGCCGGGTGCCCAGAGCGCCTGGGGCAACGAGGTGGCGCCGCCCGCGCCGGAGCCGGTGGTCGAGGCCGTGCACGAACCGGGTCCGCACGAGACGGCCGGCCGCGACAGCGGCTCGGTCGACCTCAGCGCCGTCCGTCTGCCCGGTCCGACGGCGCCGTCGACGCCGATCCCGCCGATCACGCCGCGCCGCCCTCTGCACCTGGGCCCGCCCATCCCCGACACCTCCGCCAGTCCGGTCCGCTCCCTCGCCGACCGCGGCCCCGCCGGAGCGCCGGTACGCCATCCCGGCCCGCCCACGTCCGGCCCCGAGTACCTCGACGTCCCGCACCAGCAGCAGATGCCCCCGCAGGGCGCGGCCCCCTGGGGCGCCCAGGCCGCCGTCCAGGCGCCGGTCGCGTCCGGGGCGCCGGCTGCGGAAACGGTTGTTCCGGCAGCCCAGCAGCAGCCCGAGCCGGTGGGCGTGGCCCAGGCCGTCGTGGCCCGCGTGGCGACGGAGGCGATCGCGGCCACGGCTGCTCCGCAGGGGGAGGAACCCGGACACGGAGACGCGGCGCCGCAGGCCATGTACACCGGCGGGGATGCGCAGGCCGCGGGTGTGGACGCGTCGCAGGGTACGGCGGGAGGCGCGGCGCCTGCGGAGGCGGCGCCGAGTGCGCCTGCCGCAGAGCCCGTTGCCGTTGCCGTGTCCGGCCCCGGTCCCGACCAGGTGTCCGAGCCTGCCGTCCCGCCGGCCGTGGGCGGACCTGCGGACGCGGTGCCGGTTCCCGCGCGGGAAGCCGAGGGCGCGCACGCGGCGGAGGCCGGCGTGACCCCCGAGTCCGTCCAGGAGCCCGAGCCGGTCGTGGCAGAGGCCGCACCCGAGGTGAACTCCCCTGACGCGGCTCAGGTTTCCGACGGGGGAGAGGCTCCCGCGGCGCCCGCCGCCGAAGCCACCGAAGCCACTGAAGTCCCCGTGACGCCCGCGTCGGCCCCGGTCTCCGAGGCGCCCGCGGCCGAGGCGGCTCAGGCTGCCGAGGCACCCTCGCCCGCCTCCGCTCCCGAGGCCTCGGCGCCCGCGGCGGCGCCCGATCCCGAAGCGCCTGTGCCCGGAGCCGCCCCCGAGGTCCCTGCCCCCGACATGGCGCCGATTTCCGAAGCGCCTGCGCCTGGAGCCGCCCCCGAGGTCCCTGCTCCCGACGCGGCGCCGATTTCCGAAGCGCCTGTGCCCGGAGCCGTCCCCGAGGTGCCCGCCCCTGACGCGGCGCCGATTTCCGAAGCGCCTGTGCCCGGAACTGCCCCCGAGACCCCTGCCTCCGACGCGGCCCACACTCCTGAGGCCCCCGCACCCGGCATCGCCGCCGAGGCTCCCGGTCCCGACGCCGTGCAGGCACCCGAGCCCGCTCCCGCACCCGACCCGGCGGCCCAGGTCCCCGAGGCAGCAGCGCCCGCGACCTCCGACGCGCCGGAGCAGGTCGCCGCCGCTCCTGAGCCGGTGGCCGCTGCTCCCGAGCCCATCGCCGTTGCTCCCGAGCCGGTCGCTCCGGCCCCGGATGCGGACGCCGCCGCCCCCGAAGCAGCAGCCGTCCCCGTCCCGGAGGCGCCCGCCCCCGCCCAGGAGCCCGTCGTCGAGGCGTCCGCCGTACCCGCTGCCCCCGAGGCTCCCCACCTCGCGGACGCCTCCCCGGCTCCCGACGAGAGCAGCCCCGCCGAGCCGGCCCTCGAGCAGGCCGAGGCCGAGCAGGTCCCGCAGGAGCAGTCCGCGGCGGAACTGCCCGTCGAGCCGGCACCGGAGGGCCACCCCATCACGGACGCGCAGCCGGACCAGCAGGTGGAGTCCCCGGACGCGCCCCTTGCACCCACCCACATCGCGGACCCGGCGTCTCACTTCCCGGACGCGGCTGCCACCCCGGTGACGGCCGAGGCGGAGGCCACCCAGGAGCCTGAGCCCGCCACCGAGCCCGAGCAGGCCACCGAGCCCGAGCCCGCCCCCGTCATCGACTCCGCAGCCGCCACCGAGCCCGCCCCCACCGCCGACGCCACCCCCGCCGAGCCCCAACCGGAGCCCCCCTTGGGCCAGTTCGTGCCGGTGGAGGGCATGGTGCCCACCACTCCGCACCTCGCTCCGACCCCACCGCACCCCCTCGTCCTCCCGGACGAGCCGCAGGCACCTGAAGCGCAGACTCCTGAACCGCAGGCACCTGAAGCGCAGGCTCCTGAATCGCAGGCACCCGGGTCGCAGGCCCCCGAAGTACAGGCCGAGGTCCCTGTCGCCCCGGCAGCCGAGCCCCCCGTCGCGACGGTCCCCGCCCCCCGCGAAGGCGAGGCCCCGGTCGCGGCCGCCGTCCCGGATGTGCGGCCCGAGCCCGAGCCCGACCCGAACATCGCACAGAACCCGGAGGACCTGGACACCAGGGCCGCCGACCAGGAAGAGAGCACGGCCCCGGTGGAAGAAGTACGACAGCCCACCGGCCCCGCCGCGCCCGCCTACGACGACGCGGAACGCGAGGCCGTGCTGAAGGTCATGCGTGAACGCCGCGACATCCGCAACGGCTTCCGCAGCGACCCGATCCCGCACGAGGTGCTGCTGCGCGTCCTGGAGGCCGCCCACACCGCGCCCTCCGTCGGCCACTCGCAGCCCTGGGACTTCGTCGTCATCCGTTCGGCCGAGACCCGCCGCGCGATGCACGAACTGGCGATGCGTCAGCGCGACGCGTACGCGAAGTCGCTGCCCAAGGGCCGGGCGAAGCAGTTCAAGGAACTGAAGATCGAGGCCATTCTCGAGACCCCGGTGAACATCGTCGTCACCGCCGACCCGACCCGTGGCGGCCGGCACACCCTCGGCCGGCACACCCAGCCGCAGATGGCGCCGTACTCCGCCGCGCTCGCCGTCGAGAACCTCTGGCTCGCCGCCCGCGCCGAGGGCCTCGGCGTCGGCTGGGTCAGCTTCTTCGACGAGCGCGAGATGGTCCGCGCCCTCGGCCTGCCCGAGCACCTCGAGATCATCGCCTACCTGTGCGTGGGCTACGTCGACGAGTTCCCGGACGAGCCCGAGCTGATGCAGGCCGGCTGGGCCAAGCGCCGCCCCCTGTCGTGGGTCGTCCACGAGGAGACGTACGGCCGTCGCGCGCTGCCCGGCGAGGACCCGCACGATCTGCTCGCCGAGACCGTCGCCGGGATCCGCCCGCTGGACGCCAAGGCGCTCGGCGAGGCCTGGGAGCGGCAGAAGCGCATGACCAAGCCGGCCGGCGCGCTCGGCATGCTGGAGATCATCTCCGCCCAGCTGTCCGGCCTGTCCCGTCAGTGCCCGCCGCCGATCCCGGAGCCCGCGGCCGTCGCGATCTTCGCCGGTGACCACGGCGTCCACGCCCAGGGGGTCACCCCGTGGCCGCAGGAGGTGACGGCCCAGATGGTCGCCAACTTCCTGGGCGGGGGAGCGGTGTGCAACGCCTTCGCGACCCAGGTCGGCGCCGAGGTCTGCGTCGTGGACGTCGGTGTGGCATCCGACCTCCCGGCCACCCCCGGCCTCCTGCCCCGCAAGATCCGCGCCGGCACCTCCGACATGACCACCGGTCCCGCGATGACCCGCGAGGAGGCCAAGCAGGCCATCGAGGTGGGCATCGAGACGGCCCGTGACCTGGTGGCGGCCGGCAACAAGGCGCTGCTGACGGGCGAGATGGGCATCGCGAACACCACGGCGTCCGCCGCCCTCATCTCCGTCTTCACCGGCGCCGACCCCGCCGAGGTGACGGGCCGGGGCACCGGCATCAACGACGAGACGCTCGCCCGCAAGACCGAGGTCGTCCGCCGCGCCCTCGAGCTCCACCAGCCGGACCCGGCCGACCCCATCGGTGTCCTCGCCGCGATCGGCGGCTTCGAACACGCCGCGATGGTCGGCCTCCTCCTGGGTGGCGCCTCCCTCCGTACGCCGGTGATCCTGGACGGGGTCAGCGCCGGCGCCGCCGCGCTGGTCGCCCGCGCCATCGCCCCCGAGGTCCTCGCGGCCTGCATCGCGGGCCACCGCAGCGCCGAACCGGGCCATGTCGCCGCCCTCAACAAACTGGGCCTTCGCCCCCTGGTCGACCTCGACCTCCGCCTCGGCGAGGGCACCGGCGCGCTGCTGGCGCTTCCGCTGGTGCAGAGCACGGCGAGAGCGATGCACGAGGTGGCGACGTTCGACTCGGCGGGCGTCACCGAGAAGTAGACCCGGGACGGGGGTGGGGTGGGTACGCGCACCGTCGCACCCACCCCACCCCCGCCGTACGCTGAACGCGATCTAAAATCCGCACGTCAGGGCCGCTCCAGAGCCGCAGCGCCCACCGCACGCCCGTTCGAGGAGCCGCACCCTCATGGCCGAAAACCCCGCCTACCCCGTAGGCCTCCGCCTCACCGGCCGCCGAGTCGTCGTCCTCGGCGGAGGCCAGGTCGCCCAGCGCCGCCTCCCGGCACTGATCGCGGCAGGCGCGGACATCCTCCTCGTATCCCCCGAGGCGACCCCGTCCGTCGAGGCCATGGCGGACGCGGGTGAGATCAGCTGGGAGCGGCGCCCCTACCGGGAAGGCGACCTGGCGGACGCGTGGTACGCCCTGATCGCCACCAGCGACACGGAAGCGAACACCGAGGCCTCGGCCGAAGCGGAGCGCCACCGCGTGTGGTGCGTCCGCTCCGACGACGCCGACAAGGCCACCGCCTGGACCCCGGCCACCGGCACCAGCGAAGGCGTCACCGTGGCCGTCCTCACCACGAACGCCAAGGGCCGCGACCCCCGCCACACCGCCGCCATCCGGGACGCGGTGGTCGAAGGCCTCCGCGACGGCACCCTGGTGGCACCCCACCACCGCACCCGCACCCCCGGCGTCGCCCTGGTCGGCGGCGGCCCCGGCGACCCGGACCTGATCACGGTCCGCGGCCGCCGCCTCCTCGCCGAGGCGGACGTCGTCATCGCCGACCGCCTGGGCCCGCGCGACCTCCTCGCCGAACTCCCGCCGCACGTCGAGGTCATCGACGCGGCGAAGATCCCGTACGGCCGGTACATGGCCCAGGAGGCCATCAACAACGCGCTGATCGAGCACGCCAAGCAGGGCAAGTCCGTCGTCCGCCTCAAGGGCGGGGACCCGTACGTCTTCGGCCGCGGCATGGAGGAGCTCCAGGCGCTCGCCGAGGCGGGCATCCCCTGCACGGTCGTCCCGGGCATCTCCAGCTCGATCTCGGTCCCGGGCGCGGCCGGCATCCCGGTCACCCACCGCGGTGTCGCCCACGAGTTCACGGTGGTCAGCGGCCATGTCGCCCCCGACGACGAGCGCTCCCTGGTGGACTGGCCGTCCCTGGCGAAGCTGACCGGCACGCTGGTGATCCTGATGGGCGTCGACAAGATCGGCAAGATCGCCGAGACCCTGGTCGCGCACGGGAAGCCCGCCGACACCCCCGTCGCCCTGGTCCAGGAGGGCACGACGGCAGCGCAGCGCCGTGTCGACGCGACCCTCGAGACGGTCGCCGAGACGGTCCGCACCCAGGAGGTCAAGCCTCCGGCGGTCATCGTCATCGGCGAGGTCGTCACCGTCGGCCCGCGGACGTCGGCGTAACCCCGGGTAACAGAACCCGTACCGAGCCGTTGGCACCACACCCAGGACAAGGCAGTATCACCCTGTGGCCGATCTCATCACCGTTGAGGACCCCGCCGACCCGCGCCTGCGCGACTACACCGGCCTGACCGACGTCGAGCTGCGCCGCAAGCGCGAGCCCGCAGAGGGCCTGTTCATCGCCGAGGGCGAGAAGGTCATCAGACGGGCCAAGGAAGCCGGCTACGAGATGCGGTCGATGCTGCTCTCCGCCAAGTGGGTCGACGTCATGCGCGACGTCATCGAGGAGCTCCCGGCTCCGGTGTACGCCGTCAGCCCGGAGCTCGCCGAACGGGTCACCGGCTACCACGTCCACCGCGGCGCCCTCGCCTCCATGCAGCGCAAGCCGCTCCCGACGGCCGCCGAGCTCCTGCGCACCGCCCGCCGGGTCGTGATCATGGAATCCGTCAACGACCACACGAACATCGGCGCGATCTTCCGCTCGGCCGCCGCCCTGGGCATGGACGCCGTCCTGCTCTCCCCGGACTGCGCCGACCCCCTCTACCGCCGCAGCGTGAAGGTCTCCATGGGCGCGGTCTTCTCCGTGCCGTACGCCCGCCTGGACACCTGGCCCAAGGGGCTGGACTCGGTCCGCGAGGCCGGCTTCACCCTCCTCGCCCTCACCCCGGACGAGAAGGCCCGCAGCCTGGACGAGGCGGCCCCGCACACGATGGACCGGGTCGCCCTCATGCTGGGCGCGGAGGGCGACGGCCTCTCCACCCAGGCCCTGGTCGCCGCCGACGAATGGGTCCGCATCCCCATGTCCCACGGCGTCGACTCCCTCAACGTGGGCGCGGCGGCCGCGGTCGCCTTCTACGCGGTGGCCACGGGCCGCCCGCGGACGTAGCCCTCAGGGGCTACCCGTCCAGGGCCCCGCCCCACTCCGGCCGTACGTCCTCCTGCGCCTGCGACGGCTGCCGTACGACACGGTCGTCGCCGCCCCCGAGTCCCTGGGCCGGTCCCTGGCAGCCCTGAACGAGGGCGATGCCGACCGCCACGAGCAGCGTCACGACGACGAAGACGAACAGCCGCTGCCGCAGCAGCCGCGGATTGGCGGGCCGCCGCCCGGTCCCCGTGGACCTCGGCGCCGGGCGGCCGGCCCCGCTGCGGGGCGCCGGCCGGCTTCCGCTGCCGGGACGGGTGTTCCGTACGGCGGGTGTGTTCCGTGCGGCAGGTGTGTTCCGGGACGCGGGGGTGGGCCGGGCCCCGGGCCGCGACGACGAGGCCCCGCCGCCACGCGAGGTGCTCCCGCCCCGCGACGGCGTACCGCCCCGAGGCGGCACCGCCCCGCGCGAGGACGGCACCCCGCTCCGCGGTACCGGAGTGCCCGGCTGGCGCAGCGTCCGCTCGGGAAGACCGGGGTCGGCCAGCCGCCCGGTGGGCCGGTCCGCCTCACCGGCCCGCGGCACGGGCGGGCGCGCGTCGGCCATGCCCTGGGCCTCACGGGCCGCGATCTCCTTGAGCCGCAGCGACAGATCGAGGGTGCTGGGCCGCTCCTCGGGATCCTTCGCGAGGCAGGCCCGGATCAGCGGAGCCAGAGCGTCCGGTACACCGTGGAGTTGGGGCTCCTCGTGCACCACGCGGTACAGCATCACTTCGGAACTGCCGTGCCCGAAGGGCGAGTCGGCCGTCGAGGCGTACGCGAGCGTGGCGCCGAGCGAGAAGACGTCGGTGGCCGGCGTGACCGCCGCGCCGCGCACCTGCTCGGGCGCCAGGAAGCCGGGGGAGCCGACCGCCGTACCGACATGCGTCAGCGTGGAGGCCCCTGTCGCCCAGGCGATGCCGAAGTCGATGATCCGCGGCCCCTTGGGGGAGAGCAGGATGTTCGACGGCTTCAGGTCCCGGTGCACGACCCCGGCCTCGTGCACGGCCACGAGCCCCTCGGACAGCGCGGCCCCGATCGCCGCGAGCTCGGCGGCCCCCAGGGGCCCGTCGTCGACGACCTTGTCGTGCAGGGAGGGGCCGGGCACGTACTGCGTGGCGAACCACGGCCGGTCGGCGTCCAGATCCGCCGCGACCAGCCGAGCCGTACACCCGCCCCTGATCCGCCGCGCCGCCGAGACCTCCCGCGCGAACCGCGAGCGGAACTCCTGGTCCTCGGCCAGATCCGGCCGGATCACCTTCAGCGCGACCCGCTGCCCCTTCTTGTCGGAACCCAGATAGACGACGCCCATCCCGCCCGCGCCGAGCCGTCGGTGAAGCTTGAACGAGCCGACGACGCGCGGGTCCTCGCGCCTCAGGCGCATCATCGCCATGTTCATCCCCGCTGCCCGGTCCGTGTGACGTGGCACAGCTTACGTTTCCACGGCCGTTCGCGCGCAGAGGCCGCGCCCTCTCGGCCCGATCGATTGTCAGTGCCGGGTGGGAGAATTGAAGGGTGGTCAGGGGGCCTGCGAACAGGCGTGCTTTGCCCACCCTGTGACCTCAACCACCTGTCACAGAAGGGGGATTGAACCCGTGAAGGGTGACCGAGTGGAGATAGTCGTCGACGCCGGCGACACGACGCGGACCTATGAGGTGGTGGCCAGCAGGGCGGGCCGCCGCGTGGAGACGGCGGTACGCCGAGGGGTGGTGGAAGTGAGCGAAGTCACGCGTACCGGGGCTGTCGTCCGTACGGCCCGCTTCATGGCGAACCGCGTCCTCGCCCTGGTCGAGCAGCCGGTCCCCCGCGAGGACAACTCGGAAAAGCCGAGCGGTACCGGACGACCCCTCCGGGAAGACCCCGAGACCTAGGCCGCCGTCTCCACCCAGGGGAGTACTCCGCAGGTCATGGCTCATCCTCCGGGAGGCCCGCCAATCGGTACGAGGGCATGACGCCCGGCGCCCCCCACGCGCCTAGATTTGAGGTCAAGCGGCGGGTGCAGCACTCGTCCCCCGAGGTCAGACACCCGCCGCTGCCAACGACAGACCGACAACGGTCAGGAGAGGGACCATGGCCCACACGGCACCGCGGACACTGATCCGCACGCAGGGACGTACCGAGCGCCCGCGCCGTCAGGGCCGCCGCCACCCCCTGGTGGCGACACTCATGGCCCTCCCCCTGGCGGCCCTTCTCCTCCTCGTCTTCGACGGCTGGGAGACAGTGGCCACACAGGCGTCGTCCGTGGGCGTGATGCTGGGGCGCTGAGCGGCGACCCCAGGCCCGGAAGAGCGGTCCGGGCGGGGACATCCACCCATATGAAACCCCGTGGGGACGGGGGTGCGGCGGACGGCAAAAATGCCGGCGCAGCTGGGGAGCTGCGCCGGCATTGCTTTTCCCCCGGCACCGAACCCCGATCCACCCCCACCGATCCCGGCCCCCTGCCTTCCCTGCGCCGCCCACCACAGGTGCCCCACCAGACCGCGGCTCCCACCCACCCCTCGCACAGCTCCGAGCGACCGCCCGCCTCGCAGTCACCCACCGCCCAGCCGTGCAGTCCGCCCGCCCGCAGAGGCGACGGCCCGCACGCCTGGCGGGGGGAGGGGGCACCGGCACCCCTGTGCCGGTGGGGCCTACGCGGATCACTGCGGAGTCGCCCTGGCGTGCACCGGCGGGCAGCCGCGCGTCGCGGGACCGCCCGGCCCGCCGGGCCACCGGCGCTCCTGGCGCCCGCCCTGTCGTCACTCCGCGGGCAGTCGTGCGGTTCCCGACCCGCAGAAGGCGGCACCCCGTCAGCGCCGGGCTGCACGCCGCAACCCACCTGCAACCCCGGCCACCCGACACACCCCGGCGAAGCTCACCTGCGTACGCTCGCCCACAGACCCGCACGCCCAGGGAGCCCCGTGACCGCCACCCCCCTCCTCGCCGAGCTCACCTTCCGAGCCCGGGCCCAGGCTCACGAACGCACGTCGACCTGCCCCTGCGGTGCAGCCACCCTCGCCGACCGCCCGGACGCCACCGTGGTCCGCCACGCCGACACCGTCGCCAAGGCCCACGCCCCGGACACGACCCCCACCGACCTCACCCCCCGCCTCACCACCGCCGCCCACCTCCCCGACGTCTTCCTCGCCCCGCTCACCCCGACAGCCACCCCCCTCCAGAGCCGCCTCATCACCTTCTGGCCGTACGGAGCCCCGGTGGATCCGGACGATCCGGACGCCGCCCCTTGGGAAGCAGCCGGCACCCTCCTCGCCCGTCTCCACCGCACCCCCGCCCCGACGATCCCCCTTCCCCCGATGCGCGGCCCCGCCAAAGCCGCCCACGCCGTGGCCCGCCTCCGCGATGCCGGCCCCCATCCCGCCGTCGCTCCCGTTCTGCACGCCTGGAGCCGCCTCCCCGCCTGGGCCCGCGCCGAGGCCCCCATGCCCGACACGACCACCCTCTGTCACGGCGACCTCCACCTGGGTCAGCTCGTCCGCCACCCCGCCCCCGACGGCCCCTGGCGACTCATCGACGTCGACGATCTCGGCGCGGGCGTCCCGGCGTGGGACCTCGCCCGCCCCGCCGCCTGGTACGCCTGCGGCCTGCTCCCGCCCGACGAGTGGACCCGCTTTTTGACCGCCTACCGCGAGGGGGACGGCCCGGCCGTCCCCGCCGACGGCGACCCCTGGCCCGCCCTCGACGTCCCGGCCCGCGCCCTCACCGTCCAGACCGCCGCCCGCGCCCTCACCAAGGCACTCGCGCGGGACCGGCCCCTGGACGAGGTCGAGCAGTCCCTCGTCGACGCCTGTGCCCGAATGGTGTCCGTACCTCCGCAGTTGGCGCCAAGCTCCGCGAAGTAGGGTGCAACCGACCGCAGCCGGACAGAGTCTGTCCTGGCGATACACGAAGCAGGACCGACCGGCGAGGAGTTGAGCCGAACCATGCAGTGTCCGAAGTGTCACGCCCCGATGCACACCTACAACCGCAACGGCGTCCAGATCGAGCAGTGCTCCAACTGCCGGGGGATCTTCCTCGATTACGGCGAGCTGGAGGCGCTGACCCGCCTGGAGTCCCAGTGGTCCCAGCCGGCTCCGCCCCCGCCCGCCCCGCCCGCTCCCGCCTGGGGCGCCCCGCACGGCGGCCACGGCGGTCATTACGGCCACAAGCGCCACAAGAGCTTCGGCCACATGCTCTTCTCCAGCTGAGTCCGCACACGAGGAAGCCCCCGGCCGCATCGACGGCCGGGGGCTCCGGTGTGTGGACGATACTGGGATTGAACCAGTGACCTCTTCCGTGTCAGGGAAGCGCTCTCCCGCTGAGCTAATCGTCCTCGGGACCACGACCCGCGGGTCGTGAGTGCTGCGTGCGCGATACTGGGATTGAACCAGTGACCTCTTCCGTGTCAGGGAAGCGCTCTCCCGCTGAGCTAATCGCGCGGGAGGATCCGAAGATCCAGTGGACGATACTGGGATTGAACCAGTGACCTCTTCCGTGTCAGGGAAGCGCTCTCCCGCTGAGCTAATCGTCCTTGGAGGTGGAGACGGGATTTGAACCCGTGTAGACGGCTTTGCAGGCCGTTGCCTCGCCTCTCGGCCACTCCACCAGGAGTGTAGGGGACCGGGAAGATCCCTACGTCCTTCGAGCGGACGACGAGGCTCGAACTCGCGACCTCAACCTTGGCAAGGTTGCGCTCTACCAACTGAGCTACGTCCGCCTGTCGTTTCGGTCGGCTTCCGCGTCCCGGCGACGTGTTGAACTCTAGCGGATTCCTGGGCCAGTACAAAAACGCGTTTGTGCAGCGTGCTGCGCTGCGTTCCGCCGAGGACCTGCTCAGGCCCCCTCCGGGACACGCCCGGGCCACCGCGAGGACACCCGCCCTAGACTCGACACCGTGCTCGACCTCCCTCCTCTCGCCCGCTTCGGCGACCGTGTCGCCACCGGCCTCCTCGACGTCACCGACGACCCCGCGGCCCTGGAGTCCACCGGATTCTGGGCCGTCTCCGCCGACTTCGAGGGCCGCCTGACCTGCGCCCGCTTCGCGGACGTGCGCGTGGAGCCCGTGCCGGCGCCGGTGCCGGGGGAGTGGCGGGGACCCGCGGCCGGTGACTGGAAGTCGTCCCTCGACCGCGCCGCGTACACGGCCGGTGTGCGCCGTATCCGTGAGCACATCGCGGCCGGCGAGGTCTACCAGGCGAACCTCTGCCGTGTGCTGTCGGCGCCCGTCCCGCCCGGCGCCGACGTGGACGCGCTGACCGCCCTGCTGGCCCGAGGCAACCCGGCACCCTATGCAGGAACGATCCGGCTGCCCGGGCACGGCGTCGAGATCGCCACCGCGTCCCCCGAGCTCTTCCTGCGCCGGGACGGTCGGGTCGTGGAGTCCGGGCCGATCAAGGGCACCGGGCGGACCGAGGCGGACCTCCTCGACAAGGACTACGCCGAGAACGTGATGATCGTGGACCTCGTCCGCAACGACATCGGCCGGGTCTGCGTCACCGGCAGCGTGACCGTCCCGGACCTGTGCGCGGTGGAGAAGCATCCGGGCCTGGTCCATCTGGTGTCGACCGTCCGCGGTGAGCTGCGGGAGGGCGCCGGCTGGCCGGAGCTGCTAGACGCCGCCTTCCCGCCCGGCTCGGTCACCGGCGCGCCCAAGTCGAGCGCCCTGAGGATCATCGACGCCCTGGAGACCGCGCCCCGGGGCCCCTACTGCGGTGGCATCGGCTGGGTTGACGCCGACCGCGGCACCGGCGAGCTGGCCGTGGGCATACGCACGTTCTGGATCGACCGAGCCGAAGGCGTGCTCCGCTTCGGCACCGGCGCCGGCATCACCTGGGGCTCGGACCCCGAGTCGGAGTGGCGGGAGACCGAGCTGAAGGCGGCCCGACTGCTCGCGGTAGCGTCGGGGACGTACGAGGTGAGCGAAGAGGGACTGACGTTCTGTGCCGACCCGGGGGCCGACTTCCCGCCCCCCGGCCGATGACAGGTGCCCGGTACATCCTTGCGAGGTAGAGACCAGTGAAGCTTTGGCTCGACGGCGGGCTGCAGGACATCGAGTCCGCCCGCGTCTCCGTCTTCGACCACGGGCTGACCGTGGGCGACGGCATCTTCGAGACCGTGAAGGCGGTGGAGGGCAGGCCGTTCGCGCTCACCCGCCACCTCGACCGGCTGACCCTCTCGGCACGCGGCCTCGGCCTACCCGACCCCGACCACGACGAGGTCCGCCGCGCCTGCGCCGCCGTCCTCGAGGCCAACCCGATGCCGCTCGGCCGCCTCCGCATCACCTACACCGGCGGCCACGGCCCCCTCGGCTCCGACCGTGGCCAACACGGCCCGACCCTCGTCGTCGCCCTCGGTGAGACCAGCCGCCGCCCCGACTCCACGGCCGTGATCACGGTCCCCTGGACCCGCAACGAGCGCGGCGCGCTCACCGGCCTGAAGACCACCTCGTACGCCGAGAACGTCGTCGCGCTGGCCCGCGCCCACCAACACGGCGCCTCCGAGGCGCTGTTCGGCAACACCGTCGGGCAGCTCTGCGAGGGCACGGGGTCGAATGTCTTCGTCGTCCTCGACGGCGAGATCCACACCCCGCCGCTCGCTTCCGGCTGCCTCGCGGGCATCACGCGCGCGTTGACCGTCGAGTGGACCGGCGCCAAGGAGACCGATCTGCCGCTGGAGGTGCTCCAGCAGGCCGAGGAGGTCTTCCTGACCTCCAGCCTGCGGGACGTCCAGGCCGTGCACCGCGTCGACGACCGCGAACTCCCGGGCCCGGCCGGGCCGGTGACCGCCAAGGCGATGCGGATCTTCGACGAGCGCGCGGGGGACGACCTGGACCCGTAGTCGCCTGGCGGGCCGGGGCCGCTACGGAAAAACGACATGACTTCGGCCCGTACGGCGGGTAGAACCCCCCTGATGACCACCACCCTGCGGCCGACCGAGCCGCTTCAGCGTGCCGCCGACGGCTCCCTGTCCCGCCACTACCAGGTGTGCGTGAACAGCCGCCCCGTCGGAGCGGTCCGTGTCTCGACCCCTGCCCGCTTCGGGCCCACTGTCGCCCAGATCGACGACCTGCGCATCGAGGAGGCGGACCGCGGCCGAGGCCGGGGCGCGGTGGCCGCGCTCGCCGCCGAGGAGGTGGCCCGGGGCTGGGGCTGCCGACAGGTCGAGATCAGGGTGCCGGCCGACGCGGGAGCCGCACTGCGGCTCGCCACGGCGCTCGGCTACGTCCACCGCAACCGAGGCATGGAGAAGCAGCTGGGCGCCGTCGCCCCCGGACTGCCCGAGGGCAGCAGGGCCCGGCCCATGACGGAGGCCGAGTACGGCCCGTGGCGCGAGCGCGGCATCGCGGGGTACGCGCAGGACTGGATCGACCGGGACGTGCCCGAGGCCTTGGCACGGGCCAAGGCCCTGCAGGACTACGCGCGGTCGCTGCCCCAGGGCCTGGCGACGGAGAACGCACGGATCAGCGTCCTGGAGCACGAGGGCAGCCCGGTCGGCGATCTGTGGCTCGCCTTCCCCGACGACAAGGCCTTCGTCTTCAACGTCGAGACCTACGAGGAGCATCGCGGTCGGGGCCACGGCCGCTCCCTGATGCTGCTGGCCGAGGCCCAGACGGTGGCCGCCGGCAGACGGGTGCTCGGCCTCAACGTCTTCGCGGGCAACACCCCTGCCGAGCGCCTGTACGAGTCGCTGGGGTACGTGCCCGTGGGCTACTCGATGTACAAGAACCTGCTCTGAGGCCCCGGCTCACCCGGCCTCGGCCAGCAGCCGGTCCGCGATCTCCTCCACGCGCCGGCGCAGCCCTTCCTGGCTCTTGCCGCCGTCCAGGCGCTCGCCACCGATGACGTACGTCGGGGTGCCGGTGACCCCGATCGCCTTGCCCTCGGCCTGGTCGGCGTCCACGATCAGGATGTGCCGCCCGTCGATGAGCGCGGTGTCGAACTCCTCGGCGTCGAGACCGAGTTCACCGGCCACCTCGACCAGGAAGGGTTCTCCCTTACGGTCCAGCTCCTCGACCCGGCCGAGCACGGCCTCGACGTACTCCCAGCCCCGCCCCTGTTCCAAGGCCTCCTCGGCGGCCTGCGCGGCGGCGAAGGCGTGCTTGTGCTTCTCCAGCGGGAAGTGCCGCAGCCGCAGCTCCAGCCGGTCGCCATAGCGCTCGCGCAGGGCGCGCAGGTCGTCGAGGGCGCTGCGGCAGTCCGGGCACTGCAGCTCGCACCAGACGTCGAGGACGACGGCGGAAGGGGCGGGTACGGCGGGTACGGGCGCCGGGGTGGAGGCGGGGGAGGAGTCGCTCATGCCACCAGTCTCCCAGCCCGTCTCCGACCGCCCGATCCGGACCGCCTGCTCCGGACCGCCCGCTCCCCCTGTACGAGGCCGACCGGCACCTGCGGAGGAGGCGACCCGGAGATGTCCCTGATGTCCGCTCCGGGCATGGCCCGGGAGCACCGCGCAGGTGCAGGATGGAAGGGACGAAGCGCTGCCGTGCCGTGGCGCCGAGTCGAGTCGCCCCTGTCCGTGTGTGCCGTGTCTGGAGGACCGGATGATTGCCGAGACCGTCTGTTCCGCCGTCGCCGCGGCCGGCCTGGGCATCGCCGCGGTCACGGCTTACCGCAGGCGTTTCCTGACGGCCGCCCGTATCGCGGCCTACTCCCTCATCCCGCTCGGCCTCGTGATGACCGGTGTCGTCGAGTGGGCCGCGGACACCGCCTTCAGCCCGACGGCCTGGGCCGGCTTCGGTGTGCTCGGCGGGGCCTGGGCCCTCTTCGCGACCACCCGGGCCGTGGAGCGCCGCCGTGGCGGCAGCCGCAAGGAGCGCAGGGCGGCGGCGCGGTCCGCGGAGAGCGGGGCCGTGGCCCCGACCGCTTCGGCGCCCTCCCTGGGCCAGGGTTCTCGTCCGGCCTCCCGCCCCGCCACCGCACCGCGGGCGACCGCCTCCGACGACTTCAGCGACATCGAGGCCATCCTCAAGAAGCACGGCATATGAAGCGGTGCCGTGCCCGACAGGTACGGCACCCGCGGCGGCGCCGTCCATGAAACGGCCCTGCACAGGACGGTCACGCCGCGACGGAAACGACACAGTCGAGCCGCGCACGCGCGGAAGCGATCACGGCTGGAAACGGACATCACGGAATTCGGCGAACACCCGCTCAATCCGGGCGTGTTGATCGCGTGACGTGCGCCGCCTGCGTCATCATCGCCCGCGAGATGCTGGACACGACACAGAGCGAGGCCGCGCCACCTCAGGACGAGCCGCGCGGGTGCCTCTTCGCCCTTTCCCAGCCACCGCTGATGATCTTCCTTGCGGTGATCGGGTGTCTGCTGCTCATGGCTTCGCTGCATGATCTGCTGCTGCTGTGAGCCGTACCCGCGGTCCCCGGCGCCACCCGCCGGGGCCGCGTCGGCATCGACGCCCTCCCGCAGGCGGACGACGTTCGTACCGGCGAGACCTGCCTCAGCCCGCCGCTTCCTTGCGGCGCGCCCGGTACGCGGCCACGTGGAGGCGGTTGCCGCAGGTGCGGCTGTCGCAGTACCGACGGGAGCGGTTGCGGGAGAGATCGACGAAGGCACGTCGGCAGTCCGGAGCCTCGCAGCGCCGCAGCCGCTCCTGCTCCCCGGCCACCACGAAGAAGGCCAGCGCCATCCCGCAGTCGGCCGCCAGATGGTCGGCCACCGAGGCGCCGGGCGCGAAGTAGTGCACATGCCAGTCGTAGCCGTCGTGATCGGTGAGCCGGGGGGTGGTGCCCGCGGCGGCGACCAGCTCGTTGATCAGTCCTGCCGCGGCACGGGCGTCCGGTGCCGCGAAGATCCCCGCGAACCGCCCGCGGATCTTGCGCACCGCCGACAGGTCGAACTCGGAGAGCACACCGACGTCACTGATTTCGTGCTTTCGTACGAAATCCTCGAGGGCGGCGAGGTCCGGCAGCGCGTCCGGGGTGGTGTCGTCCTCCGGTGCGGTGTTCACCAGATCCACCACGGCATCGAGCGCGCACCGGGTGTCGTGGGTGATCAGCACGTTTCGCTCCCTGGCCTGGGGGTCGGGCGGGCGCCCGCCGATGCTGGCCGATGGTAGCCGCACCGGGCCGTCAAGCCACGGGCGGTCGATCCCGGACTCAGGGCAGGACACGCCGGCGCCGCGACACGGAGACCCGTGTCGCGGCGCCGGCGCTGCCCTATGCGGTTGTGTCCTGGCCCGAGCCGTCTCCCCGAGTGGACGGCGCCGGGCGGCTCTGTGAGCCTCGCCCTAGCTTTCCGCCAGGATGTGCGAGAGCTCCTGATCGAGGTCGAAGTGACGGTGCTCCGTGCCGGGGGGCACGGCCGCGTCCGTCCGCTTCAGGAAGGATTCCAGGGCCCGCGCCGGGGCCTCGAGCAGGGCCTCACCCTCGGGGGAGCTCAGGGCGATGCACACGACGCCCTGACCGTGGCTGCGCGACGGCCAGACGCGGACGTCGCCGGTGCCCGTGGGCCGGTGGAGGCCCTCCGCGAGGAGGTCGCGGGCGAACACCCACTCGACGGTTTCCTCGGCTCCGGTGTGGAAGGTGGCGTGCACGGCGTAGGGGTCGGCCGTGTCGTACCGCAGGCCTGCGGGGACAGGCAGGGAGGACTCGCTCGACACAACGAGGCGCAGGTGCAGCTCGCAGCTGACCGTGGTGTTCATAAGCGCCAGGGCCTTTCGCTCAGTGTGCGCTCGGGGATTCGCACGTCGGCGAAATCGACATGCCACCTACGGTGCCGTTGTAAACCCCTCTGCGTGTTTTGCGTGCGTTTACGTAACTCTTCCGGCCGAGAGAGCGTTCGCGAAGTACCACCATTACGGTGACCGGAATCTCTCGGGTAGGGTTTGGCCGTATGAATACGGGGAGTGACGAGCCGGGCGAGGTAGCCATGGCGGACGACGCGGGGACCGAAGGGACGGCGGAGGAGCAGGAGCAGGGGCTCGGCTCCCGGGCGCCGGAGTTCATCAAGGCGCGCCGCATACTGCATCTGAGCTGGCAGGTCGGGATCTTCGTCGTCGGCCTCGCGGTCGTGGTCGCCGGCATCATCATGCTGCCGCTGCCCGGTCCCGGCTGGGTCGTGATCTTCGGCGGCATGGCGATCTGGGCGACCGAGTTCGTCTGGGCCCAGCTGGTTCTGCGCTGGACCAAGCGCAAGGTCACCGAGGCGGCCGCGCGCGCTCTCGACCCCAAGGTGCGGCGCCGCAACATCATCCTCACCTCGGTCGGCCTGGTGATCATCGCGGTGATCGTGGGCATCTACCTGTGGAAGTTCGGCTTCGAGATGCCGTGGAACATCAAGAACCAGTGATCCCCGGCGAGGGCGTGGGGACCGGCCGGCTGTGGTCACAGGCATAGCCTGACTTGGGGTAATGTTCTTCCTGCGCCCGGGCGATTAGCTCAGTGGGAGAGCGCTTCGTTCACACCGAAGAGGTCACTGGTTCGAACCCAGTATCGCCCACCCGGGACGGCGGCCCGTCTGCGACAGAGCAGACGGGCCGCCGTCGTCTGTGCCGGGTGGTTCGTGGTGGTGTGCGGCGTGGGGAGCGGCCCGACATCCCCGCCGGCCCGCTGAAACCGGTGCCTCCGACGACGGCGGAACCTTCGACGGTGGACGAACCCCGACGGCGGGACTCCGATGGCAACGGAAGAACCCCCGACGGTGGCGGTCGGCAGCGGATCCCTGACGGCGGCGGAACCCCCGATGGCGGCAGAACCCCCGACGGCAGCGGAACCCTGATGCCGGCAGAGCCCCCGACGGGACCTGCCGCCCCCGCGAGGCCCGACGGTCACCGCTGACAGCCGGCTCCGTCGGCCTCCGCCCCGCCGCACGAACCCTTTCAAGGGCGCCCTCCCGGACACCCTGTTACCCACCAACCCGCCATCCCTCAGGCGGATTTCAGCCGCCCGTCGTGACCGTGTGAACCCTCACCGCGGTCCGAGGGGTCGAACAACCGCTCCCCACCTGCGCCTTCGTCCCGTCGGCGGCATCCCCCCACCCTCGCGCCCGCTCGTCCGCGCCCAGCCGCCCCACAAGAAATTCCTGTCCGAATCATTGACGCTCCCTCAGCCCCCTCGTACCTTGTGCCAGCAAGCGCTTTCTTGAAACGATTCATGCAAGCGGCAACGACGCTGCGGGGAGGCCGACGGTGGGAACCAGCAGGAATGTTGAGAGGCGAACGATCCTGAAGGCGGCGGGGGCCACGGCGGCTACGCTGGGCCTGGCCGCGACCACGGGCTGCGGGGGCGGCGGAGGTGCCTCCTCCGACGGGACGGTGACGATCCGTTACGCGTGGTGGGGCGGCGAGCCGCGCACCATCGCCATCAAGAAGACGATCGCGCTCTTCGAGAAGAAGTACCCGAAGATCAAGATCAAGCCCGAATTCACCGACTACGCCGCGTTCTGGGAGAAGTTCCAGACCCAGGCCTCCGGCGGGAATCCGCCGGACGTTTTCCAGAATGCGGTCGGTTTCCTGCGTAAGTACGACAAGCGCGGCATTCTTCTGGATCTCAAGGCGCAGGCGGACGCGGGGAATCTGAGCCTGGAGAACTTCCGCAACGGCGTTCTGGCGAACGGTCAGGTCGACGGCAAGCAGCTCGGCATCCCCGTCGGCGCCAACACCATGGCGCTCGTCATCGACCTCAAGGCCTTCAAGAAGGCCGGCGTCGAGGCGAAGATGGGCTGGACCTGGGACGAGTACTTCGACGCGCTGCAGACGATCCAGGACAAGCTGAAGATCGCCGGTGACACCGGCTACCACGGCATCATGTACCTGTACGACCTGTATCTGCGTCAGAACGGCAAGGCCTTCTTCACCGACTCCGATCTCGGCTTCACAGAGGACGATCTGACGCAGTGGTGGGAGGACGGATACAAGCGCGTGAAGTCCGGGCTGGTCGCCGACCCGAAGAAGATCGAGCAGGTCCAACCCAAGTCGGGTCTGTCGGCCGGGCTCGCGGCGTCCGAGTTCACCTGGGACAACTTCTCCATCCGCTACGAGGGTGAGGGCGAGTCGGACTACGGACTCGCGCCGATCCCCACCATGAACGGCAAGGACACCGGCCAGTACCTCGGCTCCCTGATGCTGAGCGCCTTCTCAGGGACCAAGCACCCCAAGGAAGTCGCCCAGTTCATCTCCTTCATGGTCCACGACCCCGAGGTCGGCAAGATCATGGGCTACGACCGCGGCATCCTCGCCACGACCGAGCAGTACGACGCGTTCACGCCCACCGACGCCAACAACAAGGGCGTCAAGGCGTATGAGGAAGAGGTCGCCAAGGCCGGCGTGCTCGGGAAGATCACGCCACACCCGTCGGGCGCCGATGTCATCGAGGCGGCGTTCCTGCGGATCGGTGGCGAGGTCTCCCAGGGCAAGACCAAGCCGGCCGACGCCGCCAAGGCGCTGTTCAGCGAGGCGAAGGCCGCGTTCGCGGGCTGAGGGGACGTACCACCATGACGCTCGTCAAGGAAGCGCCCGCGCGCCCGGCGAAGAAGCGGTCCGCCGCTCCTGCCGCCGGGCGGCGCGGGCGGCGCCGCGAGAACCTCGCCGGCTATCTCTTCATGTCGCCGTGGATCGCGGGGTTCCTGCTGCTCACGGCGGGGCCGATGGTCGCGTCGCTGTACTACGCGTTCACCCGCTACAACCTCTTCACGCCGCCGCAGTGGGTCGGCTTCGAGAACTTCACGACCATGTTCCAGGACCCGCGCTGGCAGAAGTCGGTCGAGGTCACGCTGAAGTACGTCGTCGTGGCCACACCGCTGAAACTGCTGCTCGCCCTCGGTGTCGCGCTGCTGCTCGCGCAGAAGCGGCGCGGCCAGGGCCTGTACCGGGCCGCGTTCTACATGCCCTCGCTCATCGGCGCCAGCGTCTCCATCGGCTTCGTGTGGCGGGCGCTGTTCTCCGACGACGCGATCGTGGACCGTACGCAGAAGATCTTCGGGCTCGACGTCGGGGGCTGGATCGGCAACCCGGACTACGTCATCTATGCCCTGGTCGCCTTGAGTGTCTGGCAGTTCGGGGCGCCGATGGTCATCTTCCTGGCCGGCCTCAAGCAGGTGCCGCAGGAGCTGTACGAGGCGGCGGAGATGGACGGCGCGGGGCCGCTGCGCAGGTTCTGGAACGTTACCCTGCCGATGATCTCGCCCGTGCTGTTCTTCAACGTCCTGCTGGAGTCCATCCACGCGTTCCAGGTCTTCGGATCCGCATACGTCGTCTCGAACACGTCCTGCGGACCCGCCGACGCCACCCTCGTCTACACCTGTTACCTCTACCAGAAGGGCTTCAAGGAGGCCCAGATGGGCTTCGCCTCCGCGATGGCCTGGACGCTGGTGATCGCGGTGGCGCTCGTCACGGCGGTTCTGTTCTGGTCGCAGAAGAAGTGGGTGCACTACGAGGAGGCCGCCAAGTGACCAGTGCCACCAGCCCTGCCCTGCGCACCGCGAACGAACGGCGGCGCACCGGATCGATCGCCTGGCACGTGGGCGCGCTCGTCATCCTCGCGGTCGTCCTGTATCCCGTGATCTGGGTGGTGGGCGCCTCGTTCAAGCCGAGCAAGGACATCATCGCCAGTCTCGACCTGCTGCCCACCAAGCCGGTCTGGGCGAACGTCTCCGGGCTCGCCGACGGCATCTCCGGCATCTCCATCGGCAGCTTCTTCTGGAACTCGCTGATGTACGCGGTCCTCGCCGTCGTCGGTGTCGTGGTGTCGAGCTCGCTGACCGCGTACGCCTTCGCCAAGATCCGGTTCGCCGGTCGGAACCTGCTCTTCACGCTGATGATCGGCACGCTGCTGCTCCCGTACCACGTGCTGCTCATCCCGCAGTACGTGCTCTTCCGCAACCTCGAGCTCACCGACACCCTGGTGCCGCTCGTCGCGGGCAAGTTCCTGGCCACGGAAGCCTTCTTCGTGTTCCTGATGGTGCAGTTCATGCGCGGGCTGCCCAAGGAACTGGACGAGGCCGCCAAGCTCGACGGCTGCGGGCATCTGCGCACCTACTGGTCGATCGTGCTGCCGCTGAGCCGCCCCGCCATCATCACCAGCGCGATCTTCACCTTCATCAACGCGTGGAACGACTTCATGGGACCGTTGATCTACCTCAACACCCCCGAGAAGTACACCGTTTCGCTCGGCCTGATGATGTTCCGCGACCAGGAGGGCATCTCCAACTACGGCAGCATGATCGCCATGTCACTGGTGGCGCTGGTGCCGGTCATCGCCTTCTTCATGGCCTTCCAGCGCTACCTCATCGACGGTATGGCGACCTCCGGACTGAAGGGCTGAGGCGGTCACCATGGCCGAAACACGCGTGAAGGCCCGCGCCCCGCGCAAGGAGTCCCGGCGCAAGGAGTCCGTGTTCGGCGAGCGCTTCGCGGTCTTCGCCGAGTGTCTGCTCACCGGCGTGTGGATCGCCGTGGCCTGTCTCGGGGTCGTCACCTACCCCGCGGCCTTCGCCGCCGGCGCCCGGCATCTGCGGCGTCGTACGGCCCACGAGGGCGGTGGCTGGCGGGAGTTCGCCCAGGAGTTCCGGGCGGCCGTGCGGGGCGGGTGGATCGTCGGGCTCGCCGGCTGGGCCGCGGCCGCCGCGGTCTGGGTGGACGTCCTGGCCGCGCGGGCCGGGATTCCCGGTGGTCCGTTCGTCGGGGCCGTCGGCATCTTCGCGCTGATCGGGCTTGCCGTGGCGCTGCTGCGGGCGGCGGCCGAATGGTCGCCCGGTGCCTCCTGGCGGGCGTTGCTCGCGGACGCCGGGCGGCGGACCGTGCTCGATCCGGCCGGGTCCTTCCTGGTCGTCTGCGGGCTGGGCGTCGTCGCCCTGTCCGCCATGTTCATCGCGCCGCTTGCGGTCCCCGTCCTGGGGGCCGTGGCGGCGGCGGCCGTCGCCGTCGAGGAGCGCTACCGGCACCGCTGACGGGCGGTGCCCTTTCTCCAGGTAGGTGCCCCGGGCACCGCACCTCTCTCTGTCATGCCCCTGACCACCCCCTGCATCCCGCACGGAAGGAAAGGCTGCATCTCATGTCTCCCATCCCCCGCAGGTCCCTCCTCAAGGCGGCGGCCGTCGCCGGAGCCGCCGCCCAGTTCAGCTGGACGCTAGGGGCCAAGGACGCCGAGGCCGCACCGAGAGCCGAGGCCACGGACGCGGATCCGGTGACCCTGGACTGGCTGGAGGAGGGCGGCCTCGGCGCCGCCCCCGGCTCCACCCTCGGCGTGCCCTGGCCGATGGGCACCTACCAGGAGGACCAGACCTTCGCGCTGACGGACGCCGACGGCAAGGCCGTCCCCGTGCAGTCCTGGCCGATCGCCTACTGGCCGGACGGGTCGCTGAAGTGGACCGCCCACGCCGTGAGCTCCGGCAGCGGCAGGCTCACCCTCACCACCGGCACCCCGGCCGCCCCCGCGAAGAAGGTCACCGTCGACAAGAGCGGCGGCACCATCGACGTCTCCACCGGCGCCATCACCGCGAAGATCGGCAAGTCCGGCGCCACGATCATCAAGTCCGTCACCCGCGGGTCCACCGAGATCGCCAAGAACGGCCGCCTGGTCCTGATCCGGCAGCCCGAGATCGAGGACGAGGACCAGGGCACGGTCAAGACCGAGCGCTTCGAGGGTGCCATCGATGGCGTCACCGTCGAACAGGAGGGGCCGGTCCGCGCGGTCGTCCGGATCGACGGCAAGCACCGCAAGGGAAGCCGCAGCTGGCTGCCGTTCTCCATCCGCCTGTACTTCTACGCGGGCGCCGACTCCTTCCGCATGGTCCACACCATCACCTACGACGGGAAGCAGGAGCCCGGCAAGGCGAGCGGCGACTTCATCCGCGGCCTCGGCGTCCGCTTCAGCGTGCCGATGCGCGACGAGTCCTACGACCGCCACATCCGCATCGGCGGCGAGGGCACCGGCCTGCTGCGCGAGGCCGTCAAGGGCATCACGGGCCTGCGCCGCGACCCGGGCGCGGCCGTCCAGGCGGCCCAGTACGAGGGGAAGAAGCTGCCCGACCCGGCCACCTGGGACCAGCGGGTGACGACGAGGCTGCAGTACATCCCCGAGTGGGGCGACTACACCCTCTCCCAGCTCTCCGCCGACGGCTTCACCCTGCGCAAGCGCACCAAGAAGGGCTACGGCTGGATCGGCGCCGGCGGCGGCAAGCGGGCCTCCGGCTTCGGCTACGTCGGCGGGGTGAGCGGCGGATTCTCCTTCGGCCTCAGGGACTTCTGGGAGAGTCACCCCTCCCAGCTCGACATCCGCGACGCCCACACCGACGAGGCCGAGGTCACCCTCTGGCTCTGGTCGCCCGAAGCGCAGCCCATGGACCTGCGCTTCTACCACGACGGCATGGGCCAGGACACCTACCCCGAGCAGCTCGAGGGCCTCAACATCACCTACGAGGACTACGAGCCGGGCTTCGGCACCCCCTACGGGATCGCCCGTACCTCCGAACTGCTCTTCTGGGCCAACGAGTCCACCCCGAGCCCCGAGAAACTCGCCGAACAGGTCGAGGCCGTACGGGTCCTTCCCCAGCTCGCCGCCCCGCCCAAGCAGCTCATCAAGGCCAAGGTCTTCGGTCCCGGCCTGTACTCCGAGCCCGACCGCTCCACCCCCGCCAAGGCCAAGATCGAGGACCACCTCGACTTCCTCTTCACCTACTACAAGGACCAGGTGGAGCAGCGCCGTTGGTACGGCTTCTGGGACTACGGCGACATCATGCACACCTACGACACCGTCCGGCACCAGTGGCGGTACGACATCGGCGGCTACGCCTGGGACAACTCCGAGCTGTCGCCGGACCTCTGGCTCTGGTTCGCCTACCTGCGCAGCGGCCGCGCCGACATCTTCCGCTTCGCGGAGGCGATGACCCGGCACACCGGCGAGGTCGACGTCTACCACCTCGGCCAGTGGGCGGGCCTGGGCACCCGGCACGGCGTCCAGCACTACGCCGACAGCGCCAAGCAGCAGCGCATCGCCAACACCACGTACCGCCGCTACTACTACTTCCTCACCGCGGACGAACGCGTCGGCGACCTCATGCACGCCAACGTCGACTCCGACGAGACCTTCCTCGTCCTCGACCCCATCCGCAAGATCCGCACCGAGCCGTACACGCCCGACCGGCACGCCCTGTCGATCGGCTTCGGCACCGACTGGAGCGGACTGGTGTCGGCGTGGCTCACGGAGTGGGAGCGCAAGGGCCCGAAGTGGGAGAAGGCCAAGGCCCGCGTCCTGTCGACCATGGAGACGATCGCCGCCCAGCCCAACGGCTTCGTGCAGGGCACCGGCCTGTACGACCTCGACACGGGCCGGTTCGCCATCGCGGACAAACCGGTCGTCGGTGTCTCCCACCTCTCCGCGGTCTTCGGCCTCAACGAGCTGTGCGCCGAGCTCATCCACCTCGTCGACATGCCGAAGTTCAACGAGGCCTACTTCGACTACTGCCGTTACTTCAACGCCACCAAGGCCGAACAGGCGGCCCGTTACGGCTCCAACTTCGGCAGCCTGCTGCTCTTCCAGGGCCACTCGCGCCTCGACGCCTACGCGGCCGTGCAGACCGGGGACGAGAAGCTGGCCCGGCGGGCGTGGGAGAAGTTCTACAACTCCGACGGCTACAAGGAGTCCGCACCCTGGAAGACGGAGGCACTGAGCGGCCCCGCCACCCTGGTACCGGGCAGCGAGGCCACCTGGGTGTCCACCAACGACACCGCGCTGTACGGCCTCGCCGCCATCGAGAACCTGGCGCTCCTCGGCGACAGGATGCCCTGACGCTCCGCGGGTGAGGCCGTGGGGGAACTGCGGGCCGGCTGTGGCCGGCCGCGCCCCCGCGGCGGAGCCGCACAGTGATACAGCCCCGCGCTCCTTTCGGGGCGCTTCAGTTCAGCTTCCCCAGGACCTCCCGCACCCGCCGGACGTCCCGGATCCGCCGCTCGTACGTCGCCCCGACGGTGAGCAGCAGGAGTCCGGCGAGCGCGGGAGGTACCCAGCGGGGGAGCGCGTCGGCCGCCTGGACCAGGTAGGGGGCCAGCTCGTGCAGCGCGTCCAGGACCAGCGCCGTGCCGCCGAGGACCAGCGGGGCCTGGAGGCGGTGCCGGGCGCCGAGCAGCGTGACCAGCAAGGCCGCCGCGCCCAGCAGCAGCGGGCGCGTCCACTGCGGGTCGCCCCAGGCGGCGGCGAGGCTCGGCAGCAGCGTGGCGGCGAGGCCGGGACCGTAGGCCGTCCAGGACGAGGTCCGCGGCTCGCGGTGCCGGCGCCAGGCGCCGACGAGCAGCGCCGGGACGCTCACGGGGAGCGTGTACGCCTCCGGTGTGGTGACGTCCCAGGCGGCGAGCCTGACCCAGGTGGCCAGGAGGAACAGGGCGGCGGCCGCGTATCCGACAGGGCGGCGGTCGGGGCGGGCCGCCGTGCCCGCGGCGATCACTCCGGCCGAGGACAGCACCAGGGCCAGCATCGGGAGGTCGGTGAGCGCGAGACCCACGGCGAGGAGTCCGGCGACCGCGCCCGTCACCTCCACCGGCACGGTCGCCGGGGACTCCCCGAACCGGGCGGCGAGCAGGGCCGCGGCCAGGGGGACCACGAGGACCAGCAGCGCCGTGTGTGCGGGCTGCCAGTCCGCCGCCGCGCCCGTCGCGCAGGCCAGCGCGGTGGCGTGGAGCAGCGCGGCCGGGGCCATGACCGGGGTGAGGCGCGGCCGCCCCGACACGGTCACGAACAGAGCGGTCAGGGCCGAGAGCACGGTCAAGGTCGCGCTCTGCGAGGCGAGGGAGAGGAAGCAGAGGTTGAGGGAGGTGGCCAGTCCGAACGCGGTGGCGGTCCACGGCGTGGGCAGGAAGACCGCCGCCGCTGTCACAGCACCCAGGAGCAACAGCGTGAGCACGTAGGGGAGTTCCAGCACCGCCGGAACGGCCACGCAGGCCGCCCAGGCCAGGCCCAGCGCGCCGGTCAGCGCCCGCGGGCGCCAGATCTCGTTCCGGACGGCCAGCGCGAGCACGGCCGCGACCGTCACCAGGACGAGGAGCGCCTGGCCCGGGTACGGCGGCCAGGGCGTGTGGACGGTCACCGCGGCGCGGGCGTCCGAGGGCACGCCCGACCAAGGCCGCTCGATCCAGCCGAGCGGGCCCAGCAGCGTGACCAGGACCAGCGGTACGGCCCACAGCACCGCCAGCGCCTGCACCGCGGCGGAAGCCTGGACGAGGCCGCGGCGCACCGGCTCGGGGAGCCGGCCTCGTACCGCCGCAAGCAGCGCGATGCCGCAGAGCAGATGGGCGGGGACCGTCCAGCCGCCGGGCAGCGCCGTCCGCAGCAGGCCGCCGCCCGCCGCCACCAGCAGCAGACCGCCGGCCGACGCCGTGCCCCGCGCGACGGCCGGCTGCGGCAGCCGCCGGGCGGCGCCGAGCGCGATGGCCGCCGCGAGGGTGAGGAGCGCCGCCGCACGGGCGGCGGCGCTCGGACCGGAGGCCGTCCAGGACAGCCAGCCGGCCGCCAGTACGCCCCAGCCGCCCAGGCCGTATGCGCCGACCGCGGTGGTGACGCGCACGGAACGGGCGGTCGCCCGGAGCGCGATCACCGCGTCGAGGCCGGATGTCATCAGCAGCGCCGCGGTGACGGCGTACGGGTCCGCGCCGGCCGCGAACGCCCCGAGGGGCAGAGGGAGTTGAGCGGCGACCAGCGCGGCGGGCAGGGGCAGGCGCAGCGCCCCGAGTCCACGGGCGTACCCCGCCCAGAGCCCCGCCAGCACCGCCGACGCGACCGCGGCGTAGCCCGTGCCGTCGGTGCCGGTGAGGGCCGCCTCGTGCAGCGCGTAGGAGTCCAGGACCGTCAGCACGAGTCCCAGGCCGGCCACCGACTCCGCCGTGGAGCGCAGCCCACGCTTCAGCAGGGGCACCGGCGCGGCGAGCACGGCCAGGGTGACCGTGCCGAGCACCAGGGCCCGCCCGGCGATCCCCAGGTGACCCCAGCTGACCAGCGTGAACGCGATCGCCGCGATGGTGAGCAGGACCCCGCCGAGCAGCAGAAGGACGTTCTGGACGCGCGGGGCGGTCGCCTCCGGGCGCGGTTCGGCGCGGGGCGCCGGCGTCGGCTGCTGCTCCCGCTGGAGCGCGGCGATCAGCCAGGCCCGGCGCGTGAGCAACTGGGCGCGGCGGGCGTCCAGTTGCCACAGCTCGGTGTCGATGAGCCGCAGCTCCTCGGCCGGGGAGGGAATGTGCGTCATGGATCGGAGTGTGGTCGGCGTCACGTCGTACGGCATGAGCACGGCTACTCAGTCCCTACTCAGATTCCGGCCCGGGTACCGGCACACTCGGCCCATGGACTGGACGCACTACCGCTTCCGCAGCCTGTGGCCGCTGCCCGCGCCACCCGCGACCGTCTACGCGGCCCTGGAGCGGCCGGAGGACTATCCCCGCTGGTGGCCCCAGGTCCGCGAGGTGACCCGGCTCGGCGACACCACCGGCGTCATCACGGTCCGCTCGCTCCTGCCGTACGCCCTGACCTTCACCGTGCGTGAGACGCGGCGCGATCCGGCGGCCGGGGTGCTGGAGATCGCGGTGTCCGGGGACGTCGAGGGCTGGGCGCGCTGGACGGTCACCGCCGGCGGCCCCGGCAGCCTCGCCCGCTACGACCAGGTCGTCGACGTGAACAAGCCGCTGCTCAGGTGGTTCGCCGTGCCGGGTCGGCCGTTCTTCCGCGTCAACCACTGGCTGATGATGCGCGCCGGGCGGCGCGGGCTGGCGGCGTACCTGCAAGCGGTTTGAAGGAAACCCGCGGGGACCTGTATTGTTCAGTGCGTTCCCGGGCGATTAGCTCAGTGGGAGAGCGCTTCGTTCACACCGAAGAGGTCACTGGTTCGAACCCAGTATCGCCCACCGGGAAAGGCCGGTCCGCACCACGCGGACCGGCCTTCTTCATGCCGCCGCGGACAGCGCCGGACGCAGGGGCCACGACGTGTCCACCGTCTCCGGTGAGCCGCTGCGCGCGAACCACGCCTGCAGTCCGCGCGCCTGCGCCGCGTGCCAGGACGTCTGCAGCGCGTGCAGTTCCGCGGGGGACAGCCGCTCCAGCCGCGCCGCGAACCGCCGGCCCAGCGCCCGGACGACCTCCAGCGCGGCCACCGCGTCCGCTGCGGCGTCGTGCGCGTCGGCCAGCTGGACGCCGTAGTGCGCGCACAGGTCGGTGAGCGTGCGCCGGCCCTTGCGGTAGCGGTCCAGGTGCTTGTCCAGCACCCGGGGATCCAGCACCCGCAGCGGCGCCGGCTCCAGCCAGTGGCCCAGTGAGGAGGCGCGGTGCCGGCGCAGCTCGCGGTCGAGCAGCGTCAGGTCGAACGGCGCGTTCATCACCACCAACGGCCGTCCCGCGGCCGCCTGTTCGGCGAGCAGCTCGGCTATCTCGTACATCACCGGCGCCGGCCAGCGGCCGTTGCGGTGCAGGTGATCCTCCGTCAGCCCGTGCACCGCCGTCGCCGCCTCGGGCACCGGCACGCCCGGGTTCACCAGCCAGCGGCTCACCCGCGGCCGGGTGCCCGGCGCGTCCTGGACGACGAGCGCGGCCGACACGATCCGGTCGGTCTCGACGTCCACTCCTGTCGTCTCCGTGTCGAACGCCGCCAAAGGGCCCTCGTACCAGCACGCCATACCAACACAACCCCTCGTTCACCCACGGCAGCTGACGCCCCGTCTTCTGCCCGTTTGGTGATACCCGGGCTGTTTGCGCCGTACGCCGGGAGGACACAACAGGAGTACGGGTCTTTGCAGTTCAGGGGCTCGACGCGGAATTTCGATCGGCCCCCGGTGCGGGGATCCTCTTTGCTTGGAAGGCTGTTGGTCATGGCGATAGCGCAGCCCGAGCGGGGCGGGCTGCTGCCCGAGCATGCGGGCCCCCATCGCGGCACACTCGCCACCACCGCCTGCATGGAGACACTGCAGGTGGGTTACCTCCACGCGGTCGCTGCGGCCGCGGGCTGTTCGCTGTCCCAGCCCTTTCCCGACAACGGCATCGACTGGCACGTCAGTCACAGCGCCCCGGGGCACACCGTCGACGACGAGGTGACCATCAAGGTGCAGCTGAAGGCCACATACCAGATCCCGCCCAACCCACCGGGCCGGTCCTTCTCCTTCACGCTCGACAACGACCACTTGCGCAAGCTCGCCCGCACCCCGGTCTCGGTGCACAAGATCCTCGTCGTGATGATCGTCCCCCGGTCCCAGGACCAGTGGCTGCGCGCCGGCCACGACCGGCTCGACCTGCGGCACTGCTGCTACTGGGTCAACCTCGCCGGCCACCCGATCACCGGCCGGACCCGGACCACCGTGCGGATACCGACCACACGCATCTTCGACGACCGGGCGCTGTGCGAGATCATGACGCGGGTCGGGACGGGAGGCAGACCATGACGCACCGTCCGCTCGACGAACCTCTGCGGCCGGTACGACCGCACCCCGTCGAGGCCGCCTGGAACCGTCCCCCCGAGCCCGCCGAGGTCGACCCGGCCGTCCTCGGCGCCCTCCTGCGCCGGCACGGCTGGCAGCGACGCGGCGGCGCCGTCGGACGCTACGGCCGCTGGACCCCGCCCGGACCGGGCGGCAGCGGAACCAGCCTGCTCGTTCCCGAGACCCGCGCCTTCCCCGACAGCGACGACCTGCTCGGCGAGGCGCTCCAGGCCCTCGCCCGCAGCCAGACACCCGCCGCCCGCGAGGTGCTCGTGGGCCTGGCCGTCCCCAGCGACGAGATCCGCTGGTGGCGGGACACACCGGCCGGGCCCGCCGACACCGCCTCCTGGGCCGTCGAGGAACAGCTGCGCGGCGCCGCCCGGCAGATGCTCCTCGCCGGCGCCCTCGCCACACGTGCGCGGGCCGGTTACTACGGCGCCCGGCACCGCCGTACGGCCGGCGTGATGCTGGAGAGTGTCCTCGTCGGCACCGCGGCCGGGGGGCGCCGACTGACCGCCTTCGTGCCGGTCGAGGCGGGACGTCCCCTCGCCGTACGCCTCCACCAGGCCCTCTACGCCGTCCGCGAGGCCATCGACTACCAGCGGGCCACCGGCGGCATGGACGCCTTCGACGGGGCGGTCGAGGCCGGTGCCAGCCGCGAGCTGACCGACGCGCTGATCGCCCTCGTGCGCGGTACGGAGGGGGCGCGCATCGCCGTCGAGTGGGCGCCCGCGGCGGGGGTCCCCGAGGACTGCGCGGCCACGGCCGAGCCCGTGGAGTTCTCGCCGGGCGACCTGGCCGTGCTGCGCGAGGCCGGCGCCCGCTATCTCCGTGAGGAGCCCTCCGTGCCCGTGCGGATCACCGGCACGGTGGTGCGGATGCGCAGGTCGGGGCCGCGTGGCGAGGGCAGCGTACGGCTGCGGGTGCTCGCCGGCGCCGAGATCCCGCACGTCCGGCTCACCCTCGACGAGGAGGACTACCGCATCGCCGGGCAGGCCCACCTGGTCGGACTGCCGGTGCGGGTGCAGGGGCGGCTGGAGAGCCGGGGCGGCTTCCGTCGGCTCACCGGCGCCTCCGGGGTCGTACCCGTGCAGGTGGACGACGCCGAGCGGGACCGGCTGATGAAGTCGCTCCAGGAGCATCTGGACTTCTTCGAGGAGGCCTGCGGCGGAGAGGACTGAGCCGGGGGAGGCCGGGGCGGAGGCCATCCGTTTCGCGGTCGGGGTGCCGGGGTCGGTACGATCCGGTATTGCGCGCGCTCCCGGTATGGCGCCGCACCCCACCTGCAGTCAGGAGAGACCGGTGTCAGACGTCCGTGTGATCATCCAACGCGATTCCGAGCGGGAAGAGCGCACGGTGACGACGGGCACCACGGCCGCCGACCTCTTCGCCGGCGAGCGCTCGATCATCGCCGCACGCGTGGGCGGTGAGCTCAAGGACCTCACCTACGAGCTCCAGGACGGCGAGACCGTCGAGGGCGTCGAGATCTCCTCCGAGGACGGCCTCAACATCCTGCGCCACTCCACCGCGCACGTCATGGCGCAGGCCGTGCAGGAGCTCTTCCCCGAGGCCAAGCTGGGCATCGGCCCGCCCGTCAAGGACGGCTTCTACTACGACTTCGACGTCGAGAAGCCGTTCACGCCCGAGGATCTCAAGGCCGTCGAGAAGAAGATGCAGGAGATCCAGAAGCGGGGGCAGAAGTTCGCCCGCCGCGTGGTGACCGACGAGGCGGCCCGTGAGGAGCTCGCGAACGAGCCCTACAAGCTGGAGCTGATCGGCCTCAAGGGCTCGGCCTCCTCCGACGACGGCGCGGACGTCGAGGTCGGCGCCGGTGAGCTGACGATCTACGACAACCTGGACGCCAAGACCGGCGAGCTGTGCTGGAAGGACCTCTGCCGCGGTCCCCACCTGCCCTCCACCCGCCTCATCCCGGCGTTCAAGCTGATGCGCAACGCGGCCGCCTACTGGCGCGGCAGCGAGAAGAACCCGATGCTCCAGCGCATCTACGGCACCGCCTGGCCGTCGAAGGACGAGCTGAAGGCGTACCTCGACTTCCTCGCCGAGGCCGAGAAGCGCGACCACCGCAAGCTGGGCTCCGAGCTGGACCTGTTCTCCATTCCGGAGCAGATCGGCTCCGGCCTCGCGGTGTTCCACCCCAAGGGCGGCATCATCCGCCGGGTGATGGAGGACTACTCGCGGCGCCGCCACGAGGAGGCGGACTACGAGTTCGTCTACACCCCGCACGCCACGAAGGGGAAGCTCTTCGAGACGTCGGGCCACCTCGACTGGTACGCCGAGGGCATGTACCCGCCCATGCAGCTCGACGAGGGCGTGGACTACTACCTCAAGCCCATGAACTGCCCGATGCACAACCTGATCTTCGACGCGCGCGGTCGCTCGTACCGTGAACTGCCGCTGCGCCTCTTCGAGTTCGGGACCGTGTACCGGTACGAGAAGTCGGGCGTCGTGCACGGCCTGACCCGCGCCCGCGGCTTCACCCAGGACGACGCGCACATCTACTGCACGCGTGAGCAGATGTCCGAGGAGCTCGACAAGCTGCTCACCTTCGTGCTGGAACTGCTGCGCGACTACGGCCTGGAGGACTTCTACCTGGAGCTGTCCACCAAGGACCCGGAGAAGTTCGTCGGCTCCGACGAGGCCTGGGAGGAGGCGACCGAGACGCTGCGCAAGGTCGCCGAGAAGCAGGGTCTCCCGCTGGTTCCGGACCCGGGTGGCGCCGCCTTCTACGGCCCGAAGATCTCCGTCCAGGCCAAGGACGCCATCGGCCGCACGTGGCAGATGTCGACCATCCAGCTCGACTTCAACCTGCCGGAGCGCTTCGACCTGGAGTACACCTCCGCGGACGGCTCCAAGCAGCGTCCGGTCATGATCCACCGGGCCCTGTTCGGCTCGATCGAGCGCTTCTTCGCGGTGCTCCTGGAGCACTACGCGGGCGCCTTCCCGGCGTGGCTGGCGCCGGTGCAGGCGATCGGCATCCCGATCGGCGACGGGCACGTGGAGTACCTGGAGAAGTTCGCCGCGGCCGCCAAGAAGCAGGGGCTGCGGGTCGAGGTCGACTCCTCCTCCGACCGGATGCAGAAGAAGATCCGCAACGCCCAGAAGCAGAAGGTGCCCTTCATGGTCATCGCGGGCGACGAGGACATGTCCAACGGTTCGGTGTCCTTCCGCTACCGCGACGGCTCGCAGGAGAACGGCATCCCGTTCGACGAGGCCATCGCGAAGATCGCGAAGGTGGTCGAGGAGCGGGCGCAGGTCTGAGGCCGCGCAGGTCTGAGACCGCGCAGGTCCGAGGCCGCTGTCGACGGGCCTTCGGGAGTCACTTCCCCGGGGGCCCGTCCTCGTTCCGGTAGGTGTCCTCCCGCGAGAACACCTGGATCAGCCACGACGAGAACGACCCGGTGACCGCGCCCAGCAGGGCCAGCCCGCACGCCATCATGCCCACCGCGATGGTCCGGCCGAGCGGGGTGACCGGGACGACGTCGCCGTAGCCGACGGTGGTGAGGGTCGAGCAGGCCCACCAGACCGCGTCCCCGAAGGTGCGCATGTCGGCGCCCGGCGCTCCGCGTTCCTGGTCGTAGACGGCGAGCGCGCCCGCGAAGCCGAGCAGCAGCGTCGACACCCCCGCGTACACGATCACGCGCGCGTACAGCGACAGACGGGGCTCCCCGTGCCGGCGCAGCACGGCCTCGTAGAGCCGCACGACCCGGAGCGGGCGCAGCAGGGGCAGCAGCACGAACAGGGTGTCCAGCCAGTGCCTGCGTACGAAGCCCAGGCGCTGTCCGCTGAGCCGCCAGCGCACCCCGTAGTCCACGACGAACAGCGCCCACGCGGACAGCGTCACCGCACGGCACAGGCTCCGCCATCCGTCCGGGAGGCCCGGGGCGAGGACGTGGACGGCGTACCCGGCGAGGAAGGCGAGCGAGGCCAGGGCGAGGGGCATCTCGGTGCGCTGCTCCCAGCGCAGCAGGCGGCTGTCTTCGGTCATCGGCTCAGCTTGGCCCGAGGCGCTTTTCCCGTAACCCCGCCGACACGCCGCGATCGGGCGAAGCCATATGCTGCCTTGCATGACGAGTGAGCCGGAGCAGCAGATCGGAGTGGGGACGCAGGACGCGTTCCAGCGCCTGTGGACGCCCCACCGGATGGCCTACATCCAGGGCGAGAACAAGCCGACCGGCCCGGGGGCCGAAGACGGCTGCCCCTTCTGCTCGATCCCGGCGAAGTCCGACGAGGACGGGCTGATCGTCCGGCGCGGTGAGCACGTGTACGCCGTGCTGAACCTGTACCCGTACAACGGCGGCCACCTGATGACCGTGCCCTACCGGCACGTCGCCGACTACACCGACCTGACCGGGCCGGAGACCGCGGAGCTCGCCGAGCTGACCAAGCAGGCGATGACCGCCCTGCGCACCGCGTCCGGCGCGCAGGGCTTCAACATCGGCATGAACCAGGGATCCGTGGCGGGCGCGGGTATCGCCGCCCACCTGCACCAGCACATCGTGCCGCGGTGGGGCGGGGACACGAACTTCATGCCGGTGGTCGGCCACACGCGCGTGCTGCCGCAGTTGCTGGCGGATACGCGGAAGATGCTGGCGGAGGCTTGGCCGGCGGCCTGATGACCGCCGGGGTCGGCAAGATCAGCCCGTCCGGCGATCGAGGACGAGGTCCGTTGAGGGCCGAAGCGGGGGCCCGGGGGCGGTAGCCCCCAGGACAGCGGTCATCCCGACCACGCGTACACAACCCGCCCCACCGTCCGGGGCTCACGCGTCGTAGGTGTCGGCCTTCCGGGGTGACAGATCCTGGATCGCCCCGCTCAGCACCGACGACCGGGAGCTGAACTTCTCGACGTCCACGTCGTGCTCCTTGAGGACCCGCAGCGCGGCCGTGTGCACCACCCGCAGCACCGGTGCGGCAGCGCGCAGGGCGTCGTCGGCCATGAAGCGGTGCCGCCACGGCTGGTCGGCCCAGGCGTGCCGCAGACCGAACGGCTCCGGCAGGCCGATGGAACCGCCGAGCCACTTCAGCAGCGGCGGGTACCAGCTGATCGTGGCGCGTGCGGCAAGGCGTACCACCTCGTCGGCGGTGACCAGCGGAAGTTTGATCGTCCGGGTCTCCCAGAAGCGGACGGTCTTGGCGACCTCCTTGCTGGGGGCCTCGGGCTTGCTGGTGAACAGGCCGTTCACGGGACCGAGCGCGTGTCCGGTGACCTCGATGCGCAGCGTCTCGTGGAGCACGGTCACGGTGATCAGCATGGTGATGATCAACTGGCCGTCCCAGAGCGGCCACTGCACCCCGAGGTAGTGCCGGTCGCCGCCGCCGAACTGCTGCTGGTCGCAGATCTGCTCGATCGCCTTCGGCTTGACCTGGTACGCCTCCACGTCCGTGCCCTCGGGCCTGGCGACCGCCGTGGCGTTCTCGCCGACGGGCGTGACGATCCAGTGCCGTACGGTCGGGGGCGGGAAGCCGCCGGTCTTCAGGCTCTGCCGGTTGAGCACGGTCAGCTGGTCGTGGATGGCCCGTATCACCGTCCAGCTGCGGAACTCGTGGACGCCCTTGTTGGGGTCGGTCGGGACCAGTTCCTCCGCGAGGTGCCAGGCGCCCCAGCGGGTGCCCATGCCGAGGATGCCCTTGGGGCCGGCGTAGAAGACGGAGTTGGACCGCTGCTCCGCGCTGAGGCGGGCCAGGGACTGGCGCAGCTGCTCCGCGGCGGTCTGGTTGGGGCTGGTCGGCACCGCCTCGGGGACCTTGGCGCCGACGCTGCTGCCGGAGAGCAGGCTGTCCCAGCGCTCGCGGAGGTCCTTCGCGGTGTTCTCGCAGATCCGCTTGGCGAGGAACCAGCCGACCACGGGGGCGATCACCGCACCGCGCGCGTACCACCCCCACAAGCCACCGAAGGGCATGCGGAGGAGGAAGATCACGGCGAGGGCGCCGACCGCGACGAGCAGGCCGGTGGCCAGCCCGGAGACCCGCTTGTCGGCCTGCTTCGCCATGGTGGCCCGGAGTTGGAAGACCAGCAGCCAGACCAGGAGCCCGGGGAGGAAGAGCAGGCCGCACAGGACCATGACGCCGGTGAGCTTCTTGTCGCGCTCGCGGCGGATGCGGTTCGCCGCCAGGCAGTGCTCGACTATCACCTGCGGCTCGGTGCCGAACGACTGGATGAGCGGCTTGCGGCCGACGCCCAGCATGCGGTCGATCACCGCCTGGGAGAACGCCTCGCCGAGGTTGGGCCGGAAGATCTTCGCCCAGCTGCGGCCGGTGTTGACCGTCGACTGGTGCCACTCGTTGTCGGCCTTCTTGATGTCCTCGACGGGGTTGTCCCGATAGGCCGCCGAGGCCAGCGCGAAGGTCGCCGTCTGCCCTCCGTCGCCCGTCTGCGGCACCTGTGGTCCGAAGATGTCCGCGTAACCGCTGTCAACGGTCATTCCCGCCCCCGATCGCAGCCGCTCTCGCTTCTGCGGCCTTCCCGACTTCCGTACTCCGCACACCTGTTGATCAGGTCATCAGCGTATCCGCAGGCACCGACATCCGTCGGCGGACGGCCGAAGCCGCCCGCCGAATCGGAGGAACACGTTCCACACGGGCCACTTGAGAGCGGCCCTGTCTCAACCCCTATCCGTCCTGCTCCTGTTGACGGATCCGCTCGGCGACCTGAACCGGCATCGGCTCGTGCCGGGCGTAGACGCGGTGGAAACGGGCCGTGCCGTGCGAGAGGGAACGCAGGTCGATCGCGTACCGGCCGATCTCGATCTCGGGCACCTCGGCCCGTACGAGTGTGCGTCCGCCGCCCGCCTGCTCGGTGCCGAGCACCCGGCCGCGCCGACCCGACAGGTCGCTCATCACGGCGCCCACGTACTCGTCGCCGACCAGCACGGTCACCTCGGCCACCGGCTCCAGCAGATGGATCTTCGCGTCGGCCGCGGCCTCCCGCAGCGCCAGCGCGCCGGCCGTCTGGAACGCGGCGTCCGAGGAGTCCACCGAGTGCGCCTTGCCGTCGAGGAGCGTGATCCGCACGTCCACCAGCGGATGCCCGGCCGCGACGCCCTTGGCCGCCTGCGCCCGTACGCCCTTCTCGACGGACGGGATGAACTGGCGCGGCACCGCGCCGCCGACGACCTTGTCCACGAACTCGATGCCCGAACCGCCCGGCAGCGGCTCCACCTCGATCTCGCAGATGGCGTACTGGCCGTGCCCGCCGGACTGCTTGACGTGCCGGCCGCGTCCCGAGGACTTGGCGGCGAACGTCTCCCGCAGGGAGACCTTGTGCGGGACAACGTCGACCTGGACGCCGTAGCGGCTGCGCAGACGCTCCAGGGCGACGTCCGCGTGCGCCTCGCCCAGGCACCACAGGACCACCTGGTGGGTCTGCTGGTTCTGTTCGAGCCGCATCGTCGGGTCCTCGGCGACCAGCCGGGACAGGCCCTGCGAGAGCTTGTCCTCGTCGGCCTTGCTGTGCGCCTGGATGGCCAGGGGCAGCAGCGGGTCGGGCATCTGCCAGGGCTCCATCAGAAGCGGATCGTCCTTGGCGGACAGGGTGTCGCCGGTCTCCGCGCGGTTCAGCTTCGCCACACACGCGAGGTCGCCCGCGATGCAGTGCGTCAGCGCGCGCTGCTGTTTGCCGAAGGGCGCGGAGAGGGCGCCGACGCGTTCGTCGACGTCGTGGTCCTCGTGCCCGCGGTCCTCCAGACCGTGCCCGGAGACGTGGACGGTCTCGTCGGGGCGCAGGGTGCCGGAGAAGACGCGGACGAGCGAGACGCGGCCGACGTAGGGGTCGGAGGACGTCTTCACGACCTCCGCGACCAGCGGCCCGTTCGGATCGCACAGCTTCAGCTCGCGCGGCTTGCCGTCGACCGTGGTGACGGTGGGCGCCTCGCGCTCCAGGGGCGTCGGGAAGCCCCGGGTGACCAGTTCGAGCAGCTCGACCGTTCCGATGCCCTGCCGGGCGCCGTCGGCCGCGGGTGCGGCGGCCAGGACGGGGAAGAAGGTGCCGCGCGCCACGGCCCGCTCCAGGTCCTCGATCAGCGTCTTGACGTCGATCTGCTCACCGCCGAGGTAGCGGTCCATGAGGGTCTCGTCCTCGCTCTCGGCGATGATCCCCTCGATCAGCCGGTTGCGGGCCTCCTCGATCAGCGGCAGCTGGTCCTCGCCCGGCTCGGACTCCTTGCGCTCCCCGGTGGAGTAGTCGAACAGCTTCTGCGACAGCAGCCCGATCAGCCCGGTCACGGGCGCGTGCCCGTCCGGTGCCTGCGGGCCGTGCAGCGGCAGGTACAGCGGGAGCACGGCGTCGGGGTCGTCGCGGCCGAAGGCCTCCGCGCAGACCCGGGTCATCTCCTCGAAGTCGGCGCGCGCGGCCTCCAGGTGCGTGACGACGATCGCGCGCGGCATGCCGACGGCCGCGCACTCCTCCCACACCATGCGCGTCGAGCCGTCCACGCCGTCCGAGGCCGAGACGACGAAGAGGGCCGCGTCCGCCGCGCGCAGACCGGCCCGGAGCTCCCCGACGAAGTCCGCGTATCCGGGGGTGTCGAGAAGGTTGATCTTGATGCCGTCCCAGTCGACGGGCACCAGGGAGAGCTGCACCGAGCGTTGCTGGCGGTGCTCGATCTCGTCGTAGTCGGAGACGGTGCCGCCGTCCTCCACGCGGCCCGCCCGGTTCACCGCTCCCGCGGTCAGCGCGAGAGCCTCCACCAGAGTCGTCTTGCCCGATCCGCTGTGGCCGACCAGCACCACATTCCGTACGGACGCGGGGTGGTCGGCCGCCGTAGCCCTGCCGGCGGCTCCGGGGTGTGCATTCGCCTTGTCGCCCATTTCTTGCCTCCCGTGCACGGTGAGGTCATCGGGGGCGCGGACACGGCGGCTCCGCGTGCGGTGGCGGCTCCGGCGACGCCCGCGGTTCTTCGAGCTTTCCACTCCCGTCACGGTGCGTCCATACGAAGGACGCGACGAGGCCATGGAGCCGTGGGTGGCAGGGCGCGACCGGGCCGTGACCCGGAAGCCGTCAGGCCGTGACACAGGGGTCGGGTGCCCGGCAGTCGCACACGCGCGCGCGTGGCTACGATGGGCCAGCCGGTGGCCACCAGGGCCGCGCGGCCACACCGACCGTCGGGAAGGCCATGCTGAACAAGTACGCGCGTGCATTCTTCACGCGTGTCCTCACACCGTTCGCCGCGTTTCTCATCCGCCGGGGCGTGAGCCCCGACATGGTCACGCTGATCGGCACCGCCGGCGTGGTCGCGGGCGCGTTGGTCTTCTACCCCAGGGGCGAGTTCTTCTGGGGGACGGTCGTGATCACCCTGTTCGTCTTCTCCGACCTCGTCGACGGCAACATGGCCCGCCAGCTCGGCCGCTCCAGCCGCTGGGGCGCCTTCCTGGACTCCACGCTCGACCGGGTCGCCGACAGCGCGATCTTCGGCGGCTTCGCCCTCTGGTACGCCGGCGGCGGCGACGACAACGTCCTGTGCGCCGTCTCGATCTTCTGCCTGGCCAGCGGCCAGGTGGTGTCGTACACCAAGGCGCGCGGTGAGTCGATCGGGCTGCCCGTCGCCGTCAACGGGCTCGTCGAGCGGGCCGAGCGGCTGGTGGTCTCGCTGGTCGCGGCCGGGCTCGCCGGCCTGCACACCTTCGGTGTCCCCGGCATCCAGTACCTGCTGCCGGTCGCCCTGTGGATCGTCGCCGTCGGCAGCCTGGTCACGCTGATCCAGCGGGTCGTCACCGTCCGGCGCGAGTCGGCGGAGGCCGAGGCAAGGGCCGCGCAGGAGACCGAGGGGCGTGAGGCGGCCAAGTGAACGCCCGGGACCAGGTGACCGACGCCCTGTACGGCCTCGGCTGGAGCACCGTCAAGAGGCTCCCCGAACCCGTGGCGGTACGCCTCGGCCGCACCATCGCCGACCTCGCCTGGAAGCAGCACGGCAAGGGCGTGCAGCGCCTCGAGAGCAACTACGCGCGCGTGGTGCCCGACGCGAGCCCCGAGCGCCTGGCCGAGCTCTCGCGCGCGGGCATGCGCTCCTACCTGCGCTACTGGATGGAGTCCTTCCGGCTGCCGGCCTGGAGCCCCGAGCGCATCAAGGACGGTTTCGACGCGAAGGACCTGCACTACCTGACCGACGGGCTCGCCGCCGGCCAGGGCGTCGTCCTCGCGCTGCCGCACCTGGCCAACTGGGACCTGGCCGGCGCCTGGGTCACCACCGAACTGCGGACCCCGTTCACCACCGTCGCCGAGCGCCTCAAGCCCGAGAGCCTCTACGACCGCTTCGTCGCCTACCGCGAGGGCCTCGGCATGGAGGTCCTGCCGCACAGCGGCGGCTCCGCCTTCGGCACCCTGGCCCGGCGGCTGCGCGACGGCGGCCTGGTCTGCCTGGTCGCCGACCGCGACCTGTCCGCGTCCGGCGTCCAGGTCGACTTCTTCGGCGACACCGCCCGGATGCCCGCGGGACCGGCCCTGCTCGCCCAGCAGACCGGCGCGCTGCTGCTCCCCGTCACGCTCTGGTACGACGACTCGCCGGTCATGCGGGGCCGCGTCCATCCCCCGATCGAGGTACCCGGGACAGGTACCCGGGCCGAGAAGACGTCTGTCATGACACAGGCGCTGGCGGACGCCTTCGCCACAGGCATCGCCCACCACCCGGAGGACTGGCACATGCTGCAGCGGCTTTGGCTGGCGGACCTGGAACCCCGCCCGTCGGACGGGGACCGGACGTGAGAATCGGCATCGTGTGCCCGTACTCCTGGGACGTGCCGGGCGGCGTCCAGTTCCACATCCGCGACCTCGCCGAGTACTTCATCCGGCTCGGCCACGAGGTGTCCGTCCTCGCCCCCGCCGACGACGACACCCCACTCCCGCCGTACGTCGTCTCGGCGGGCCGCGCGGTCCCGGTGCCGTACAACGGCTCGGTGGCCCGGCTGAACTTCGGTTTCCTGAGCGCCGCGCGGGTGCGCCGCTGGCTGCATGACGGCAAGTTCGACGTGATCCACATCCACGAACCGACGTCACCGTCGCTCGGCCTGCTGGCCTGCTGGGCGGCGCAGGGTCCGATCGTGGCGACCTTCCACACGTCCAACCCGCGCTCGCGTGCCATGATCGCCGCGTACTCGATCCTCCAGGCCGCCCTGGAGAAGATCAGCGCGCGCATCGCGGTCAGCGAGTACGCCCGCCGGACCCTCGTGGAGCACCTCGGCGGGGACGCGGTGGTCATCCCCAACGGTGTCGACGTCGACTTCTTCGCCCAGGCCGAGCCCAAGCCCGAGTGGCAGGGCGAGACGATCGGCTTCGTCGGCCGCATCGACGAGCCCCGCAAGGGCCTGCCCGTGCTGATGCGGGCCCTGCCGAAGATCTTCGCCGAGCGTCCGGACGCGCGCCTGCTGGTCGCCGGCCGCGGCGACGAGAAGGAGGCCGTCGAGAACCTGCCGAAGGAGCTGCGCCCGCGCGTGGAGTTCCTCGGCATGGTCAGCGACGAGGACAAGGCCCGCTTCCTGCGCAGCGTCGACCTGTACGTCGCCCCCAACACCGGCGGCGAGAGCTTCGGCATCATCCTGGTCGAGGCCATGTCCGCCGGAGCCCCGGTCCTCGCCTCCGACCTGGACGCCTTCGCTCAGGTCCTGGATCAGGGAGCGGCGGGCGAACTCTTCGCCAACGAGGACGCCGACGCCCTGGCGGAGGCGGCGGTACGGCTCCTCGGGGACCCCGCGCGCCGGGCCGAGCTGCGGGAACGCGGCAGCGCCCATGTACGCCGCTTCGACTGGTCGACCGTCGGCGCGGACATCCTGTCGGTGTACGAGACGGTGACGGCGGGCGCGGCGGCGGTGGCGGCGGACGACAAGGGATCGCCGGGACTGATGGCGCGGTTCGGGCTGGCGCGGGACTGAAGTTCCTGTCGATTCCGGGGCCTTCATGGCGCCGGTCAGGGCAAGGAAGCCCGTCCGGCGTTTGAGGACGAGGCCCGTTCAGGGCCGAAGCGGGGGTCTGGGGGCGGCAAGCCCCCAGGCTCGGCGACGCGGACGCCCCGCACGACATCCGGCTGACGTGAAACAGCGCACCGGTAGCCTTGCCGCCCGTGACCGCAACCCTCATCTGGATCCTCGTCGTTCTCGTCGTCCTCGTCGCGATCGGCCTGTACCTGAGCTGGACGGCGGGACGGCTGGACCGGCTGCACGCCCGCATCGACGCCGCCCGTGCCGCGCTGGACGCGCAACTGCTGCGCAGGGCGTCCGTGGCCCAGGAACTGGCCACCTCGGGGGTGCTCGACCCGGCCGCGTCGATCGTGCTGTACGAGGCCGCGCACGCCGCCCGGCAGGCCGAGGAAGAGCAGCGGGAGGTCGCCGAGAGCGAGCTCAGCCAGGCGCTGCGCGCGGTCTTCGCGGACGCGCAGCAACTGGAGATCGTCCGCGAGGTGCCCGGGGGAGAGGCCGCGGCCCACGAGCTGACGGAGGCCGTGCGCCGGGTCCCCATGGCCCGCCGTTTCCACAACGACGCCGTGGGCGCCGCCCGCAGACTGCGCGAACACCGCAAGGTGCGCTGGTTCCGGCTGGCCGGACACGCTCCGTTCCCGATGGCCTTCGAGATGGACGACGAGCCGCCGACCGCGCTGGCCGACCGCGCGGGGTAGCGCGGGCGAAAAGGATCCACCGCCTTCCCATTGGCCCTTGCAGTGGACTGGTCCACTCGCGTTTCCTCGGTGCTTGCAGAAAACCCTCTTTCCCTTCAGTGAGGTCAACCCGTGTCCATCACCGAGAACCAGGCTCCCGAGACCGGCACCGCGCGCGTGAAGCGTGGCATGGCCGAGCAGCTCAAGGGCGGCGTGATCATGGACGTCGTCACGCCGGAGCAGGCGAAGATCGCCGAGGACGCGGGCGCTGTGGCCGTCATGGCCCTGGAGCGGGTCCCGGCCGACATCCGCAAGGACGGCGGCGTGGCCCGCATGTCCGACCCGGACATGATCGAGGGCATCATCAACGCCGTCTCCATCCCGGTCATGGCCAAGTCCCGCATCGGCCACTTCGTCGAGGCCCAGGTCCTGCAGTCCCTCGGCGTCGACTACATCGACGAGTCCGAGGTCCTCACCCCGGCCGACGAGGTCAACCACTCCGACAAGTGGGCGTTCACCACCCCGTTCGTCTGTGGCGCCACCAACCTGGGCGAGGCCCTGCGCCGCATCGCCGAGGGTGCCGCGATGATCCGCTCCAAGGGCGAGGCCGGTACCGGCAACGTCGTCGAGGCCGTCCGCCACCTGCGCCAGATCAAGAACGAGATCGCCAAGCTGCGCGGCTTCGACAACCACGAGCTGTACGCCGCCGCCAAGGAGCTGCGCGCCCCGTACGAGCTGGTCAAGGAGGTCGCCGAGCTGGGCAAGCTCCCGGTCGTGCTGTTCTCCGCCGGTGGCGTCGCCACCCCGGCCGACGCCGCGCTCATGCGCCAGCTCGGCGCCGAGGGCGTCTTCGTCGGCTCCGGCATCTTCAAGTCGGGCGACCCGGCCAAGCGCGCCGCCGCCATCGTCAAGGCGACCACGTTCTACGACGACCCCAAGATCATCGCGGACGCGTCCCGGAACCTCGGCGAGGCCATGGTCGGCATCAACTGCGACACCCTCCCGGAGACCGAGCGCTACGCCAACCGCGGCTGGTAAGGACTGCTGGTAGTCACCCCATGAACACTCCTGTCATAGGCGTCCTGGCCCTCCAGGGCGACGTACGGGAGCACCTCATCGCCCTGGCCGCGGCCGACGCCGTGGCCAGGCCGGTGCGGCGCCCCGAGGAACTCGCCGAGGTCGACGGCCTCGTCCTCCCGGGCGGCGAGTCCACGACCATCTCCAAGCTGGCCATCCTCTTCGGCGTGATGGAGCCGCTCCGCGCGCGCGTGCGGGCCGGCATGCCCGTCTACGGGACCTGCGCGGGCATGATCATGCTCGCCGACAAGATCCTCGACCCGCGCTCGGGCCAGGAGACCGTCGGCGGCATCGACATGATCGTGCGCCGCAACGCCTTCGGTCGGCAGAACGAGTCCTTCGAGGCGGCGGTCGGCGTCAAGGGCGTCGAGGGCGATCCCGTGGAGGGCGTCTTCATCCGCGCCCCGTGGGTCGAGTCCGTCGGTGCCGAGGCCGAGGTGCTCGCCGAGCACGACGGTCACATCGTCGCGGTCCGCCAGGGCAACGCGCTCGCCACGTCGTTCCACCCGGAACTGACCGGCGACCACCGCGTGCACTCCCTGTTCGTCGACATGGTGCGCGCCAACCGCGCGGCGGAGTCCTTGTAGGATCTCTGGCGTTCGTTATGTGGATGGTTACGCGAAGGAGACAGGCAGATGTCCGGCCACTCTAAATGGGCTACGACGAAGCACAAGAAGGCCGTGATCGACGCCAAGCGCGGCAAGCTCTTCGCGAAGCTCATCAAGAACATCGAGGTCGCCGCGCGGATGGGCGGCGTCGACCTGGACGGCAACCCGACGCTCTACGACGCCGTTCAGAAGGCCAAGAAGCAGTCGGTCCCGAACAAGAACATCGACTCCGCGATCAAGCGCGGCGGTGGTCTTGAGGCCGGCGGTGCCGACTACGAGACGATCATGTACGAGGGCTACGGTCCGAACGGTGTCGCGGTGCTCATCGAGTGCCTCACCGACAACCGCAACCGCGCCGCCTCCGACGTCCGCGTCGCCATGACCCGCAACGGCGGCTCCATGGCCGACCCGGGTTCCGTGTCGTACCTCTTCAACCGCAAGGGCGTCGTGATCGTCCCCAAGGGCGAGCTGACCGAGGACGACGTCCTCGGTGCCGTCCTGGACGCCGGTGCGGAGGAGGTCAACGACCTCGGCGAGTCCTTCGAGGTGCTCAGCGAGGCCACCGACCTCGTCGCGGTCCGCACGGCCCTGCAGGACGCCGGCATCGACTACGACTCCGCCGAGGCCAACTTCGTCCCGACCATGCAGGTCGAGCTGGACGAGGAGGGCGCCAAGAAGATCTTCAAGCTGATCGACGCGCTCGAGGACAGCGACGACGTGCAGAACGTCTTCGCCAACTTCGACGTCAGCGACGAAGTGATGGAGAAGGTCGACGCCTGAGCCCACGCTCACGCTCGAACGGGCCGACGGGACACCCCCGTCGGCCCGTCGCTTTGTCAGTGGCACCCGATAGCCTGGCGACAGTGAAAGATCTCCGTCCACGGACCGCAACCATCAATTGAGGAACCCCGACGGTGCTCAGCCAGGTCCGCGAGAGCGGCGGCGGTTCAGCCGCAAAGGAGTGCAGGGAGGGGCGCGTGCGCGTACTGGGGGTGGACCCGGGACTGACGCGATGTGGTGTAGGGGTCGTCGAGGGGGTCGCCGGGCGCCCGCTCACCATGCTCGGCGTCGGTGTCGTCCGTACGCCCGCGGACGCCGAGTTGGGGCACCGCCTCGTCGCGATCGAGCAGGGCATCGAGCAGTGGCTGGACGAGCACCGGCCCGAATATGTCGCCGTGGAGCGGGTGTTCAGCCAGCACAACGTCCGTACGGTCATGGGCACCGCCCAGGCCAGCGCCGTCGCCATGCTCTGCGCCGCCCGCCGCGGCATCCCCGTCGCCCTGCACACGCCCAGCGAGGTCAAGGCCGCCGTCACCGGCAGCGGCCGCGCCGACAAGGCCCAGGTCGGCGCCATGGTGACCCGCCTGCTGCGGCTCAGCGCGCCCCCCAAGCCCGCCGACGCCGCCGACGCGCTCGCCCTCGCCATCTGCCACATCTGGCGCGCCCCCGCGCAGAACCGACTCCAGCAGGCCGTCGCCCTGCACGCAACGAAAGGCCGTACGGCATGATCGCCTTCGTGAGCGGCACGGTCGCCGCACTCGCCCCCGACGCCGCGGTCGTCGAAGTGGGCGGTGTCGGCATGGCCGTCCAGTGCACGCCGAACACCCTGTCCACGCTCCGGATCGGCCAGCCGGCCAGGCTCGCCACGTCCCTCGTCGTCCGTGAGGACTCCCTGACCCTGTACGGCTTCGCCGACGACGACGAGCGGCAGGTCTTCGAACTGCTCCAGACGGCCAGCGGCGTCGGCCCGCGCCTCGCCCAGGCCATGCTGGCCGTGCACACCCCGGACGCCCTGCGCAGAGCCGTCTCCACCGGTGACGAGAAGGCGCTCGTCGCCGTCCCCGGCATCGGCAAGAAGGGCGCCCAGAAGCTGCTGCTGGAGCTGAGGGACCGCCTGGGCGAGCCGATCGGCGCCCCCGCGATCGGCTCGCCGGTCACCCAGGGCTGGCGCGACCAGCTGCACGCGGCGCTGATCGGCCTCGGGTACGCGACCCGGGAAGCCGACGAGGCCGTCGCCGCGGTCGCCCCCCAGGCCGAGGCCGCCGGGGGCACGCCCCAGGTGGGGCAGCTGCTGCGGGCCGCCCTGCAGACCCTGAACAGAGCCCGCTGAGCCGCTCACGACCGCCCTCGCCGAACGGACCAGGGGCCCCGCGGCACACTCCGTGCAGTGCCTCCCCCGGGGACAACCCCCGGCCCCCCGGCCGATCGGCGGTGCCCGGCACCACCCAGCTAGGAGAACGTCAGTGAACTGGGACGACCCGACCGACACCCCCGCCCCCGAGCGGCTCGTCGGCCCCGCCGCGGAGCGGCTGGTGGGCTCTGTCGCCGATCGTGAGGACCAGGCCGTCGAGGCCGCCCTGCGCCCCAAGGACCTGGGCGAGTTCATCGGCCAGGAGAAGGTCCGCGAACAGCTCGACCTCGTCCTGCGCGCCGCACGCGCGCGGGGCGCCACCGCCGACCACGTCCTGCTCTCCGGCGCCCCCGGCCTCGGCAAGACCACCCTGTCGATGATCATCGCCGCCGAGATGGGCGCCCCGATCCGCATCACGTCCGGCCCCGCCATCCAGCACGCCGGCGACCTCGCCGCGATCCTCTCCTCCCTCCAGGAGGGCGAGGTCCTCTTCCTCGACGAGATCCACCGCATGTCGCGGCCCGCCGAGGAGATGCTCTACATGGCGATGGAGGACTTCCGCGTCGACGTCATCGTCGGCAAGGGCCCCGGCGCCACCGCCATCCCCCTCGAACTGCCTCCGTTCACCCTGGTCGGCGCCACCACGCGCGCGGGCCTGCTGCCGCCCCCGCTGCGCGACCGCTTCGGCTTCACCGCCCACATGGAGTTCTACGAGCCGGCCGAACTCCAGCGGGTCATCCACCGCTCGGCGAACCTCCTCGACGTCGAGATCGACACCGACGGCGCCGCCGAGATCGCCGGCCGCTCCCGTGGCACGCCCCGTATCGCCAACCGTCTGCTGCGCCGCGTCCGCGACTACGCGCAGGTCAAGGCCGACGGCGTCATCACGCGCGAGATCGCCTCCGCGGCCCTCGCCGTCTACGAGGTCGACGCCCGCGGCCTGGACCGCCTCGACCGCGCGGTCCTGGAGGCCCTGCTGAAGCTGTTCGGAGGCGGGCCGGTCGGCCTGTCCACGCTCGCGGTCGCGGTCGGGGAGGAGCGCGAGACCGTCGAGGAGGTCGCCGAACCCTTCCTGGTCCGCGAGGGCCTCCTCGCCCGCACCCCGCGCGGCCGCGTCGCCACCCCCGCCGCCTGGACCCACCTCGGCCTCACCCCGCCCCGCCCCGTTGCGGGGAACGGACAACAGGACCTGTTCGGGGCTTGACGGCACGGGATGTCCCCCGCACGTCACCCGCGTCGGCCGGACATCGGCGAGGGCATTCGCGGGCCCAGGAACCCAGGTGCCATGCTGAACGTTGTTCCCTGCACGCGGACTCGCTTAGACTCCGCCGATGCCGCCCTTGTCGGCAGCACACATACCCCCAACCAGTAGGCCGCTCACCATCGCGGTCGCGTGAAGGAAGTACCGACCCGTGAGTCTCGTGACCCTCCTCCCGTTCATCGTGCTCATCGGGGCCATGTTCCTGATGACCCGGTCGGCGAAGAAGAAGCAGCAGCAGGCCGTGGAAATGCGGAACGCCATGCAGCCCGGCAGCGGTATCCGCACCATCGGGGGCATGTACGCGACGGTCAAGGAGGTCAACGAGGACACGGTCCTCGTTGACGCCGGCCCGGGGGTGGAACTGCTCTTCGCGAAGAACGCGATCGGCGCCGTCCTGTCCGACGACGAGTACAACCGCATCGTCCACGGCATCGAGCACGACCTGAAGTCCGACTCCGACGTCGTCCCGGACGACGCCTCCTCCCTCACCGAGACCGACGAGTCCGCCGACGCTGCCGCCGCCTCCGACGACAAGCCCGTCGACCTCGGCAAGAAGGACGAGACCGAGGAGCAGACCGCCGACGCCGAGGCCGACGAAGAGCCGAAGAAGACCGACGGCGACTCCGACGCGAAGAAGTAGTCACGTCCCCGGGGCACGTGGGTCGCACCCGCGTGCCCCGGGACGCGCGCAATCTCGCACATAGGGGATCCCGACACCATGTCATGGCCGCCGCCCGCGCTGACCCGGCGCGGGGCGGCCCGAGAGGGAGTACGAGAAGGTGGCAGCACCTAAAAAGGGCCGGAACGCGAGCGCCCAGAGCAAGCCGGGGCGCTCGCTGGCCCTGATCCTGATCGCCATCGTGGCGCTCACCGGAGGCATGTTCCTCGCTGGGCACACGACTCCGCGTCTCGGCATCGACCTTGCCGGCGGTACGAGCATCACGCTCGAGGCGAAGGCCGACCAAGGGTCCGCGATCAACAAGGCCAACATGGACACCGCGGTCGAGATCATGAATCGCCGTGTCAACGGCCTGGGCGTCTCCGAGGCGGAGGTGCAGACCCAGGGCGACCGCAACATCATCGTGAACATCCCCAAGGGCACCAACTCCAAGGAAGCCCGGGACCAGGTCGGCACCACCGCCAAGCTGTACTTCCGTCCGGTCCTGGCCAGCGAGCCCACCGGCTCCGCCGCGAGCGCCTCGCCGAGCCCGTCCGCCACCGGCTCCGCCACCGCCTCGCCGAGCCCCTCCGCGAGCGCCTCCGCCGGCGGTGAGAAGGCCACCTCCTCCACGCCGTCGGCCTCCGCCACCTCCCAGGGCCGCGCCGTCACCGACGCGCTGAAGGCGGACTCGACCCCGTCGGCGTCGGCGAGCGCCACCGGCTCCGCCAGCCCGTCGGCCTCCGCGAGCGGCGGCGCGACCAGCGAGGCCGCGCTCCAGGCCCAGTACGCGAACCTGGACTGCTCCAAGGAGTCGGTCCGCGCCAAGACCGGTGACGGGGCCAAGCCCGGCGACACGACCCTGGGCTGCGGTGAGATCCAGGGCGTCTGGTACAAGTACCTGCTCGGCCCGGCCGCCGTCGACGGCACCGAGGTCAAGAAGGCCCAGGCCGTCTTCGACACCCAGACCGCCGCCGGCTGGCAGGTCACCATGACCTTCAATGACAAGGGTGCGAAGAAGTTCGCGGACATCACCGGCAAGCTGGCGCAGAACCAGCCGCCGCAGAACGAGTTCGGCATCGTCCTGGACGGCGAGGTCGTCTCCAGCCCGTACGTCAACTCGGCCATCACAGGCGGCCAGGCCCAGATCTCCGGCAGCTTCAAGCAGGAGGAGGCCCAGAGCCTCGCCAACATGCTGTCGTACGGTGCGCTCCCGCTCTCCTTCCGGGAGCAGAGCGTCACCACGGTGAGCGCCGCGCTCGGCGGTGACCAGCTGCAGGCCGGTCTGCTCGCCGGCGCCATCGGCCTCGCCCTGGTCGTCATCTACCTGGTGGCCTACTACCGCGGCCTGTCGCTCATCGCGATCGCCTCGCTGCTGGTCTCCGCGGCCCTCACTTACGTGATCATGTCGCTGCTCGGGCCGACCATCAACTTCGCGCTGAACCTGCCGGCCGTCTGCGGTGCCATCGTCGCCATCGGCATCACGGCGGACTCGTTCATCGTGTACTTCGAACGCGTCCGGGACGAGATCCGCGAGGGCCGCTCGCTGCGCCCCGCCGTCGAGCGGGCCTGGCCGCGCGCCCGGCGCACCATCCTGGTCTCCGACTTCGTGTCGTTCCTCGCCGCCGCGGTGCTGTTCGTCGTCACCGTCGGCAAGGTCCAGGGCTTCGCGTTCACGCTGGGTCTGACCACCGTCCTCGACGTCGTCGTGGTCTTCTTCTTCACCAAGCCGCTGATGACGCTGGCCGCGCGCCGGAAGTTCTTCGCGAGCGGTCACAAGTGGTCCGGCCTCGACCCGAAGAGCCTGGGTGCCAAGCCGCCGCTGCGCCGCACCCGCCGTCCCTCCGCCCCCGTCGAGACGAAGGAGGCGTGAGCGATGTCGAAACTCGGCAACCTCGGCGCCCGACTGCACCGTGGCGAGGTCAGCTACGACTTCATCGGCCACCGCAAGATCTGGTACGGCATCTCGATCCTGATCACCATCACGGCCATTGTCGGTCTGGCGGTGCGCGGCCTGAACATGGGCATCGACTTCCAGGGCGGTGCCGTCTTCACCACCCCGAAGACCAGTGTCTCCGTGTCGCAGGCCGAGGAGTACGCCAAGGAAGCGTCCGGCCATGACGCGGTCGTGCAGAAGTTGGGCAACGACACGCTGCGCATCCAGATCGCCGGCATGGACACCCAGCAGTCCGACAAGATCCAGACCGCCCTCGCCGAGGACTTCAAGGTCGACAGGGATCAGATCAACGCCGACCTGGTCGGTCCCAGCTGGGGTGACCAGATCGCCGACAAGGCCTGGCAGGGCCTGGCGATCTTCATGGTGCTCGTCGTGATCTACCTGGCGATCGCCTTCGAGTGGCGCATGGCCATCGCCGCGCTCGTCGCCCTGATCCACGACATCACCATCACCGTCGGCATCTACGCCCTCGTCGGCTTCGAGGTCACGCCGGGTACGGTGATCGGTCTGCTGACGATCCTCGGTTACTCGCTCTACGACACGGTCGTCGTCTTCGACTCCCTCAAGGAACAGACGAAGGACCTCACCAAGCAGACCCGCTTCACGTACAGCGATATCGCCAACCGCTCGATCAACAGCACCCTGGTCCGCTCCATCAACACCACGGTGGTCGCGCTGCTGCCGGTCGCGGGCCTGCTGTTCATCGGTGGCGGCTTCCTCGGCGCGGGCACGCTCAATGACATCTCGCTGTCGCTGTTCGTGGGTCTCGCGGCCGGTGCCTACTCCTCGATCTTCATCGCCACGCCGCTCGTCGCCGACCTCAAGGAGCGCGAGCCGCAGATCAAGGCCCTGAAGAAGCGTGTCCTGGCCAAGCGGGCCCAGGCCGCCGCCGACGAGGAGGTCGCGGAGGTCCGCGGCTACGACGCGGACGACGACGAGCCGGAGGACGCCCCTGCCGCGGTCGTCGGCCCGCGCTCCCAGCCCGCCTCCCGCAGCCGGGGCCGCGGCCGACCCTCGGGGAAGCGCCGATGACGGAGCTCACAGACATCACGGCGCTGCTGCTCAGCCGCATCCGTGACGTGGCCGACTACCCGGAGCCGGGGGTGATGTTCAAGGACATCACCCCGCTGCTCGCGGACCCGGCGGCGTTCACCGCGCTCACCGACGCGTTCGCGGAGGTCGCCGAGCGCACCGGCGCCACCAAGGTCGTCGGCCTGGAGGCCCGGGGCTTCATCCTCGGCGCCCCGGTCGCCGTCCGCGCCGGCCTCGGCTTCGTCCCCGTTCGCAAGGCGGGCAAGCTTCCCGGAGCCACCCTCGCCCAGGCCTACGACCTGGAGTACGGCTCGGCCGAGATCGAGATACACGCCGAGGACCTCACCGCCGACGACCGCATCCTGGTCGTCGACGACGTCCTCGCCACCGGCGGCACCGCCGAGGCGTCGATCCAGCTCATCCAGCGCGCGGGCGCCGAGGTCGCGGGCGTAGCCGTTCTGATGGAGCTCGGCTTCCTCAACGGCCGGCCCCGCCTGGAGGCGGCGCTGGACGGAGCGCCGGTGGAGGCGCTGCTCACGGTCTGAGCACGTCGTACGGCTGTCGTTCGAGCAAGGGGCGGGCCCGGAGGAATCCGGCGTCCGCCCCTTGCGTTTCTCCGGTAGACGGCCCTCACATCGGGCTGGAGGCGATCCTGTGGCCCAGGATCGCTACGATGGGTGCTCCGGAGCCTGACCGGGGGACCCGGATCGCGCACGAGGAGCCCTCTTGCCAGACGAGGCCCAGCACCTGACCGCCGCCAAGCCCGAGTCCGCCTCGGGGCCCGCGGCCACGCCCGCGTCGCAAGCGCAGAACGCCGCCCGCGGGCCGGTCGAGCACGACCGTTCCGCGCCCGTCGACAAGCCGGCAGAGCAGCCCCGCCCCAAGCCGGCACCGCCCGAGCGCTCCTCCGCCACGCCCGCCGCCCGCCCGGCCCCCGCGCAGCCGTCCGCCCGCTCCGGCTCCTCCAACCGCGTCCGCGCCCGCCTCGCCCGCCTCGGCGTCCAGCGCGCGAACCCCTACAACCCGGTCCTGGAGCCGCTGCTGCGGATAGTGCGCAGCAACGACCCCAAGATCGAGACGTCGACGCTGCGCCAGATCGAGCGCGCCTACCAGGTCGCCGAGCGCTGGCACCGCGGCCAGAAGCGCAAGAGCGGCGACCCGTACATCACCCACCCCCTCGCGGTGACCACGATCCTCGCCGAGCTCGGCATGGATCCGGCCACCCTCATGGCGGGCCTCCTCCACGACACCGTCGAGGACACCGAGTACGGCCTGGACGACCTGCGCCGCGACTTCGGCGACGTGGTCGCCCTCCTCGTCGACGGCGTCACCAAGCTGGACAAGGTCAAGTTCGGCGAGGCCGCGCAGGCGGAGACCGTGCGCAAGATGGTCGTCGCCATGGCCAAGGACCCGCGCGTCCTGGTCATCAAGCTCGCCGACCGCCTGCACAACATGCGCACCATGCGCTACCTCAAGCGCGAGAAGCAGGAGAAGAAGGCGCGCGAGACCCTGGAGATCTACGCGCCGCTCGCCCACCGCCTCGGCATGAACACCATCAAGTGGGAACTGGAGGACCTCGCCTTCGCGATCCTCTACCCCAAGATGTACGACGAGATCGTACGGCTGGTGGCCGAGAGGGCACCGAAGCGTGACGAATACCTGGCCATAGTGACCGACGAGGTCCAGGCCGACCTGCGCGCCGCCCGCATCAAGGCGACCGTCACCGGCCGCCCGAAGCACTACTACAGCGTCTACCAGAAGATGATCGTCCGCGGCCGTGACTTCGCGGAGATCTACGACCTGGTGGGCATCCGCGTCCTCGTGGACACCGTCCGCGACTGCTATGCGGCCCTCGGCACCGTGCACGCGCGATGGAACCCGGTCCCCGGCCGGTTCAAGGACTACATCGCGATGCCCAAGTTCAACATGTACCAGTCGCTGCACACGACGGTCATCGGCCCCAACGGCAAGCCGGTCGAACTCCAGATCCGCACGTTCGACATGCACCGCCGCGCCGAGTACGGCATCGCCGCGCACTGGAAGTACAAGCAGGAGGCCGTCGCGGGCGCCTCCAAGGTCCGCACGGACGCACCGAAGTCGTCCGGCAAGGACAAGGACGCCATCAACGACATGGCGTGGCTCAGGCAGCTCCTGGACTGGCAGAAGGAGACCGAGGACCCCAGCGAGTTCCTGGAGTCGCTGCGCTTCGACCTCTCTCGCAACGAGGTCTTCGTCTTCACCCCGAAGGGTGATGTCATCGCGCTCCCCGCCGGGGCGACGCCGGTGGACTTCGCGTACGCGGTCCACACGGAGGTCGGCCACCGCACCATAGGCGCAAGGGTCAACGGCAGGCTCGTACCGCTCGAATCCACTCTGGACAACGGCGACCTGGTCGAGGTCTTCACCTCCAAGGCCCCCGGTGCGGGCCCCTCCCGCGACTGGCTCGGATTCGTCAAGTCGCCGCGCGCCCGCAACAAGATCCGGGCCTGGTTCTCCAAGGAGCGCCGCGACGAGGCGATCGAGCAGGGCAAGGACGCCATCGCGCGTGCGATGCGCAAGCAGAACCTGCCGATCCAGCGCATCCTCACCGGCGACTCGCTGGTCACCCTGGCGCACGAGATGCGCTACCCGGACATCTCCTCGCTGTACGCGGCGATCGGCGAGGGCCATGTGGCCGCGCAGAACGTCGTACAGAAGCTGGTGCAGGCCCTCGGTGGCGAGGAGGCGGCCACCGAGGAGATCGACGAGGCGGTCCCGCCGTCCCGCACCCGCGGCCGCAAGCGGCGCAGCAACCAGGACCCCGGTGTCGTGGTCAAGGGCGTCGAGGACGTCTGGGTCAAGCTGGCCCGCTGCTGTACGCCCGTGCCCGGCGACCCGATCATCGGCTTCGTCACGCGCGGTAGTGGCGTATCGGTTCACCGCAGTGACTGCGTCAACGTGGAGTCACTGTCCCGCGAGCCCGAGCGCATCCTCGACGTCGAGTGGGCGCCCACGCAGTCCTCGGTGTTCCTGGTCGCGATCCAGGTCGAGGCCCTGGACCGCTCCCGGCTTCTCTCGGACGTCACACGCGTCCTGTCCGACCAGCACGTCAACATCCTCTCGGCGGCCGTCCAGACCTCCCGCGACCGCGTCGCCACGTCCCGCTTCACCTTCGAGATGGGCGACCCGAAACACCTGGGGCACGTCCTGAAGGCGGTGCGTGGAGTGGAGGGCGTCTACGACGTCTACCGGGTGACGTCGGCGCGCAGGCCGTAACCTGTGGGGTGACCTCATCAGGGGGAGACGGGGGAGCGGCATGGGCGGGCCGGAACACGAGGAGTTAACGGGTGCTGCGCCGCCCTCGGTACCCGTCCTGGTCGCCGGCCGCTACCGTCCGGTCCGGTTCCTCGGGCGCGGTGGCATGGGCGTCGTCTACGAGGCGGAGGACACCCGGCTCGACCGTCGCGTCGCCGTCAAGATGCTCACCGCCGTCGAGGGCCTCACCGGGGACAGCGAGGCCTGGGACCGCTTCCGGCGCGAGGCCCGTGCCCTGGCCCGGATCGACCACCCCGGCGTCGTCACGCTCTACGACGACGGGGTGCACGACGGTACCCCGTACCTCGTGATGCAGGTCCTCGACGGCAGGAACCTCGCCGACCTGGTCTCCGGCGGGCGACCGCTGCCGACCCCGGTGGTGAGCACGGTGGCGTACGGCATCGCGGAGGCGCTGGACGCTGCCCACAGGGCCGGCGTCCTGCACCGCGACGTCAAACCCACCAACGTCGGCATCACCGGCAGCGGGCGTGTCGTCCTCCAGGACTTCGGACTGGCCCGGCTGGCCGGCGAGGCCGCGATCACCCGCACCGGCGCCCTCGTCGGCACGCCCCAGTTCATGGCCCCCGAGGCCATGCGCGGCGCCCTGCCCGAGGGCGCGGCGGACTGGTACGGCCTCGGCACCTGCATGTACCTGATGATCACGGGCGAACTGCCCTTCGGCCCGACGGCCGACTTCGGCGCCATCATTCAGCGCGCCCTCGGCGACGGCGTCCCCCGCCTCTCCGGCCGCCGCCCGGACGTCCCGGCGGACCTGTGCCGCCTGGTCGACGACCTGTGCCGACAGGACCCCGCTCTGCGCAGGCAGGACGCCGAGACGGTCCGCGAGACCCTGCTGCCCCTGAGCTACGGCGGTACGGAGCTGCTGGCGGACCTGGTGACGGGCCGGGCGCGCGAGGACGCCGTACAGGGTGTGCACACGCTCCCGCCGATCCCCGAACCGGTCTCCCGGGTCGAGGAGGCGCCCGAGTACCTCTGGGACGAGGCGGCCGTCCTGCCCGCTCAGCGAGAGGCGCCGTCCGACCCGTTCCGGCCCGCCACCCTCAGCGACGCCACCCGTCGGCTCGTCCTCGACAGCATGAGCCCGCGGAGCGCGCTGTCCCGGCAGCGCGAGGCGGTCACCCTGGTGCTGCGCGGCCGGCTCGAGGAGGCGGCGCAGATGCTGTCGGTCGTCGTCCCGGTCTGCCTCTCGACGCTCGGACCCGACCACCCGACCACCCTGACCAGCCAGTACTGGCATGCCGTGTGCCTGGCCAGGCTCGACGCCGGGCGCGACGCGCTGGAGCTGTTCTCCAGCGTCAACAGACGTGTGGCACGACGAACGGACGGACACGATGACTGACTTCGGCGCGGGGCTCTCCGCCTCCCTGGACGTCACGGGGACCGAGGACGACCTGCGCTCCCTGCTGCTGTGGCTGCGCGAGGACGAGACCGTCGACCTGCTCGTCCACCCCGGCAGCCTCGGCCCACCCCCGCCCGGCGGCATGGGCACCGGCTTCGACCTGCTGCAGTTCGCCGTCTCCGGCGGTCTGTCGGCAGCCTCCCTCGTCGTCTCCGTCCTGCAGTGGCAGACCTCCCGCCGCCGGGCCCCGGCCGTCACCCTGCGCCGCGGCGACGTCGAGGTCCTCCTCACCGCCCAGGCGGCCCGCGACGAGGAGACCGTACGCCGCCTCGTCACGCTCCTCGACGGCGACGGCACACCCGCCGCCACCCTGCCCGGCCCGCGCACCGAGGGAAGCGGAGGCGATGACGGCACTCCCTGACCCCGCACGCTCGCGGGCCGTCCTCATCGGCACCGCCTCCTACCGCCACCTGCCTCAACTGCCCGCCGTCGAGGCGGGCGTCGTGGACCTCGCCGCCGAACTGTGCGACGCCACCGTCTGGGGTCTGCCCGTACAGCACTGCACGGTCGTCACCGACCCGCTCAGTGCCCAGGCCCTGCTCGACCCCGTCCACCAGGCGAGCGAGGAGGCCACCGACACCCTCCTCGTCTACTTCGCCGGACACGGCATGCGGGACGCCGAGTCCGCCGACCTCTACCTCGCCCTCGGCGACTCCCGCGAACACCTCGGCTACACGGCCGTCGCCTACCAGCACCTGCGCACCGCCCTGCGCTCCGCCCGTGCCCGCCGCAAGGTCGTCGTCCTCGACTGCTGCTTCAGCGGCCGCGCCGCCCGTGCCCTGGGCGGCGGTGACATCCTCGCCGCGGAGGCCGCCGTGGACGGCGCCTACGTCCTGACCGCCTCACCCCGCGACCGGATCGCCCTCGCCCCCGACGGCGAGCGCTACACCGCCTTCACCGGTGAACTCCTGGGCGTCCTGCGCCACGGCGTCGACGACGCCCCCGAGCTGATCGACCTGGACACGCTCTACCGCGTCCTTCTGGAGCGCCTGCGCGCCAAGAACCGGCCGCTGCCCCAGCACTCCCAGGAGAACGGCGTCGGACGGCTCCCCCTGGCGCGCAACAAGGCCCGCGCCGGCCACCGTGTCCCCGGACCCGTCCTGCCCGCAGACGTCCGCGCCGCCATGGTCTCCACCGGTCTCGCCGTCGCCCGTCTCCTACGCGCCAAGGGCAACATCCGCGACGCCCTGCCCGTCCTGCGCCTCGCCCTCCAGGAACAGCAGACCGCCGGCGCCGAGGGCGACCTCCTCGCCGTCCAGCTCGAACTCTCCGAACTGCTTGCCGAGACCGGCCAGATCAAGGAGGCCATCGAGGTCCTGGAACTCGCCTTCCAACAGGTCCACAAGGTGTACGGACCCGAGGCGGTCCTGGTCTGCCGACGACTGGCCGATCTGCTCCAGGAGTCCGGCAACCACCTTCAGGCCTGCGAGGTCCTCAAACACGCCCTGGACATCAGCGAGCGGGGCGGACCGGCCTGAGGGGCTGTACGGCCCGACACGCGAAACGGCCCGGCCGTGGTCTCCCACAGCCGGGCCGTCACGGCCTCGACAGGGCTCAGCCGCCGAACTCCTGCAGACCCTTCAGCGCCTGGTCCAGCAGCGCCTGGCGGCCCTCCAGCTCCCGCTCCAGCTTGTCGGCCTTGGCGGTGTTGCCCTGGGCCCGCGCCTGCTCGATCTGGCCCTTCAGCTTGTCCACGGCAGCCTGGAGCTGACCGGTCAGACCCTCGGCACGCGCGCGGGCCTCCGGGTTGGTCCGGCGCCACTCGGCCTCCTCGGCCTCCTGGATCGCCCGCTCCACGGCGTGCATCCGGCCCTCGACCTTCGGCCGGGCGTCCCGCGGCACATGGCCGATGGCCTCCCAGCGCTCATTGATCGAACGGAACGCGGCACGCGACGCCTTCAGATCCTCGATCGGCAGCAGCTTCTCGGCCTCCTCGGCCAGCTCCTCCTTCAGCTTCAGGTTCTCCGCCTGCTCGGCGTCGCGCTCGGCGAAGACCGAGCTGCGGGCGGCGAAGAAGACGTCCTGGGCGCCGCGGAAGCGGTTCCACAGGTCGTCCTCGTGCTCGCGCTGGGCCCGGCCCGCGGCCTTCCACTCCGCCATCAGCTCGCGGTAGCGCGCGGCCGTCGGACCCCAGTCCGTCGACCCCGACAGCGCCTCGGCCTCGGCGACCAGCCGCTCCTTCGTCCTGCGGGCCTCCTCGCGCTGCGCGTCCAGCTGCGCGAAGTGCGCCTTGCGGCGCTTGGAGAACGCCGAGCGCGCATGCGAGAACCGGTGCCACAGCTCGTCGTCCGACTTGCGGTCGAGGCGCGGCAGGCCCTTCCAGGTGTCCACCAGGGCGCGCAGCCGCTCACCGGCCGCCCGCCACTGGTCGGACTGCGCCAGCTGCTCCGCCTCCGTGACCAGGTCCTCCTTGGCCTTGCGGGCCTCGTCGGACTGCTTGGCGCGCTGCTGCTTGCGCTCCTCGCGGCGCGCCTCGACGGTCGCCACCAGCTTGTCCAGCCGGGCCCGCAGCGCGTCCAGGTCGCCGACCGCGTGGTGCGCGTCCACCTGCTCGCGCAGGTGGTCGATGGCGACCTGGGCGTCCTTCGCCGACAGGTCGGTGGTCTGGACTCGCTTCTCGAGGAGGCCGATCTCGACAACCAGGCCCTCGTACTTGCGCTCGAAGTAGGCCAGCGCCTCCTCAGGAGAGCCGGCCTGCCAGGAACCGACGACCTGCTCGCCGTCGGCCGTACGCACGTACACGGTCCCCGTCTCGTCGACGCGGCCCCACGGGTCGCTGCTCACAGCGCCTCCTCCACATGATGCCTGCGTGGGGCTTCGGCGCCCCCGGGCATCGTCCACAGTTTCGTCACGGCCAACATAGGCGACCGGCGGGGCGCCTGTCCGCATCCAGCGCGACCGAAATTGCGCTGTTGGCCGCCCTGCCGTCAGGACTTGGTGACCGTCGCCTTGTTGATCACGACCGTCGCGTTCGGAGCGCCGTCACCGGCGCCCGTGCTCTCGCCCGCGGCGGCGATCTTCTTCAGCACGGCCATGCCCTCGGCCGACACCGTACCGAACGGTGTGTAGCTGGGCGGGAGCGAGCTGTCCTGGTAGACGAGGAAGAACTGGCTGCCGCCGGTGTGCGCCTGACCGGTGTTGGCCATCGCGACCGTGCCCGCCGGGTAGACGTTGTCCTTGAGGCTCGTGTCCTTCAGGTTCTCGTCCGGGATGGTGTAGCCCGGTCCGCCGCTGCCGCTGCCCGTCGGGTCGCCGCACTGCAGCACGTAGATGCCGTTGGTGGTGAGCCGGTGGCACTTGGTGTGGTCGAAGTAGCCCTTGCTCGCAAGGAAGTTGAACGAGTTCACCGTGTGCGGCGCCGCCGACGTCTTCAGCGCGACGTCTATGTCACCGCAGGTGGTCGCGAGCTTCATGGTGTACTTCGCCGACTTCTCGATCGTCATCGCCGGCTCCTTCTTCCAGGTCGCCGTCTTGACCGAGCCCGCGGCGGCCTTCTCGCACGGGTCCTTGGCCGCGCTGGGCGTGGCGGCAGGCGACGACTCGGAGCTCGCGTTCGACTTGTCGTCGTCCTTGAGGGCGCCCGTGGTGTAGAGGGTCAGGCTGCCCACCAGAATCACGCCGAGCACCGACGCGATCACCGAGTTGCGCACGCGCGCCTTGCGCCGCGCGGCCGTGCGGCGCTGCTGCTGCCGCAAGAACTTCTCCCGGGCGAGCTGACGCTTGCGCTGTTCCTGGGTGACCACCGGGTTCTCTCCTCATGCGTCTCGTATGTCCACCGGTACGCGTGCGTCCTGTGAGCCGACCGCCTGCGTGTGCCCCGTACCGTATATGGGTTCGCTGAGGAAACGGCAGCGCCGGTAGTCTCTGACGACGGGCGTAGCCGCTCGCAAGCCCTCCCGTACCGATACAAACGAAGGACGATCGTGCTCATTGCCGGGTTCCCCGCCGGGGCCTGGGGGACGAACTGTTATCTCGTCGCCCCCGCCGCCGGTGAGGAGTGCGTGATCATCGACCCGGGCCACCAGGCGGCCCCCGGAGTCGAGGAAGCACTGAAGAAGCATCGGCTCAAGCCCGTCGCCGTCGTCCTCACCCACGGCCACCTCGATCATGTGGCCTCGGTCGTCCCGGTGTGCGGCGCGCACGACGTACCGGCCTGGATCCACCCCGAGGACCGGTACATGATGAGCGACCCCGAGAAGGCGCTCGGCCGGTCCATCGGGATGCCGCTGATGGGCGAGCTCACCGTGGGGGAGCCGGACGACGTCCGCGCGCTGACCGACGGCACCGAGTTGTCCCTGGCGGGTCTGGAGTTCTCCGTCGCGCACGCGCCGGGCCATACCAAGGGGTCGGTGACCTTCCGGCTGCCCGAGTCCGCGGACATTCCGTCCGTCTTCTTCTCGGGCGACCTGCTGTTCGCCGGCTCCATCGGACGCACCGACATGCCCGGCGGTGACATGGCCGAGATGCTCGACTCGCTGGCCCGCGTGTGCCTGCCGCTCGACGACTCGACCGTGGTGCTGTCCGGCCACGGCCCCCAGACGACCATCGGCCAGGAGCGCGCCACCAACCCGTATCTGCGGCAGGTGGCCGCCGGCCAGGGAGCTCAGCCTGCTCCCCGACGAGGAATGTGACGAGAGACTTCCCGTGAGCACCTTCAATGCCCCCAAGGGCACGTACGACCTTCTGCCGCCCGACTCCGCCAAGTACCTCGCCGTCCGCGAGGCGATCGCCGCGCCCCTGCGCAACTCCGGCTACGGCTACATCGAGACCCCCGGCTTCGAGAGCGTCGAGCTGTTCGCGCGCGGTGTCGGCGAGTCGACCGACATCGTGACCAAGGAGATGTACGCCTTCGAGACCAAGGGCGGCACCAAGCTGGCCCTGCGTCCCGAGGGCACCGCGTCCGTCCTGCGCGCGGCCCTGGAGGCCAACCTGCACAAGGCGGGCAACCTCCCGGTCAAGCTCTGGTACTCCGGCTCGTACTACCGCTACGAGCGCCCCCAGAAGGGCCGTTACCGCCACTTCTCCCAGGTGGGCGCCGAGGCGATCGGCGCCGAGGACCCGGCGCTGGACGCCGAGCTGATCATCCTGGCCGATCAGGCGTACCGCTCGCTGGGCTTGAGGAACTTCCGCATCCTCCTGAACAGCCTGGGCGACAAGGAGTGCCGTCCGGTGTACCGCGCGGCCCTGCAGGACTTCCTGCGCGGCCTGGACCTGGACGAGGACACCCTCCGCCGGTCCGAGATCAACCCGCTGCGCGTCCTGGACGACAAGCGCGAGTCGGTGCAGAAGCAGTTGGGGGGCGCCCCCCTCCTGCGTGACTACCTCTGCGACGCCTGCAAGGCGTACCACGAGGAGGTCCGCGAGCTGATCACCGCGGCGGGCGTCGCCTTCGAGGACGACCCGAAGCTGGTCCGCGGCCTGGACTACTACACGCGGACGACCTTCGAGTTCGTCCACGACGGTCTGGGCTCGCAGTCCGCGGTGGGCGGCGGCGGCCGCTACGACGGTCTGTCCGAGATGATCGGCGGCCCCGCGCTGCCGTCGGTGGGCTGGGCCCTCGGCGTCGACCGCACGGTCCTGGCGCTGGAGGCCGAGGGCGTGGAGCTCGAACTCCCCGCGGCGACCAGCGTGTTCGCCGTCCCGCTCGGCGAGGAGGCCCGTCGCGTCCTCTTCGCCAAGGTCACCGAACTGCGCAAGCTCGGCGTCGCCGCCGACTTCTCCTACGGGTCCAGGGGCCTCAAGGGCGCCATGAAGAACGCCAACCGCAGCGGCGCCCGCTACACGATCGTCGCCGGTGAGCGCGACCTCGCCGAGGGCGTCGTCCAGCTCAAGGACATGGAGTCCGGAGAGCAGACGGCGGTCGGCGTCAACGAGATCGTGGCGGAGCTGGAGTCGCGGCTCGGCTAGCACGCGCGCGTGGGCGCCGGTTGCCCCAGGGCATCCGGCGCCTTCGTTGTACGGGGCCGCTGTCCGGAACCGAGCGCCTGGCGGGCGTCGCGGGTTCATCCTTATGTGGAGCGAACGGTGCGCACGCGCGCGTGTGCGGCACAATGGCCCGTGCCCGAAGATGGTCCAGGTCTCAAGACGGAATCGGCGTGATGAGCAAGACGACAGTCAAAGACGTCTCCACCAAGTCCGAGCCGGAGCGCGCCGAGGCGGACGCGCCGGGGACGGCGGGCGGCAGCCGGGCGTTCGCGCTGCTGCTGGTGATCACCGGCGCGGCCGGTCTGCTCGCCGCGTGGGTCATCACGATCGACAAGTTCAAGCTGCTCGAGGCCAAGGTCGAGGGCAAGACCTTCACCCCGGGGTGCAGCCTGAACCCTGTCGTCTCCTGCGGCAGCGTCATGGAGAGCGACCAGGCCTCGGCCTTCGGCTTCCCCAACCCGATGCTCGGCCTCGTCACCTACGGCATCGTCATCGGCGTCGGTATGAGCCTGCTCGCCCGGGCCCGCTTCCCCCGCTGGTACTGGCTCACCTTCAACGCCGGCACGCTCTTCGGGGTCAGCTTCTGCGCCTGGCTGACGTTCCAGTCCCTGTACCGGATCAACGCCCTGTGCCTGTGGTGCTGCCTGGCCTGGGTCGCGACGATCATCATGTTCTGGTACGTGACCTCGTTCAACATCCGCAACGGCTTCCTGCCCGCCCCGGGCTGGCTGAAGAGCTTCTTCGGCGAGTTCACCTGGGTCATGCCCGTGCTGCACATCGGCATCATCGGCATGCTGATCCTGACCCGCTGGTGGGAGTTCTGGACCAGCTGACAGCCGGATTCCGGGCCGCCGACGGCCCGGGCCGGATGGTCAGTGCGGTGCTGCGCTTTCTGGCTGTGACACAAGCGGCTCCGCCGCGGGCCCCAGACCCCCAGTAGGGTTTCAGCGTGGAGCCCGACCTGTTCACCGCCGCAGCAGAAGAACGCCAGGAGAAGGACCCCGCCGGCAGCCCCCTGGCGGTCCGGATGCGCCCGCGCACCCTCGACGAGGTCGTGGGCCAGCAGCACCTGCTCAAGCCGGGGTCACCCCTGCGCCGCCTGGTCGGCGAGGGTGCCAAGGGCCCGGCCGGCCCCTCCTCGGTGATCCTCTGGGGCCCGCCCGGCACCGGCAAGACGACCCTGGCATACGTGGTCTCGAAGGCCACCAACAAGCGCTTCGTCGAGCTGTCCGCGATCACCGCCGGTGTCAAGGAGGTCCGCGCGGTCATCGACGGCGCCCGCCGCGCCACCGGCGGTTTCGGCAAGGAGACCGTCCTCTTCCTCGACGAGATCCACCGCTTCAGCAAGGCCCAGCAGGACTCCCTCCTCCCGGCCGTCGAGAACCGCTGGGTGACACTGATCGCGGCGACCACCGAGAACCCGTACTTCTCGGTGATCTCGCCCCTGCTGTCCCGCTCGCTGCTGCTGACCCTCGAACCGCTCACCGACGACGACCTGCGCGGTCTCATCCGGCGCGCCCTCGCCGACGAGCGCGGCCTCAAGGACGCCGTCACCCTCCCCGAGGACACCGAGGCCCACCTCCTGCGCATCGCCGGCGGCGACGCCCGCCGTGCCCTGACCGCCCTGGAGGCCGCCGCAGGCGCCGCGCTCGACAAGGACGAGACGGAGATCGCCCTGTCGACGCTGGAGGAGACGGTCGACCGGGCCGCCGTGAAGTACGACCGCGACGGCGACCAGCACTACGACGTCGCCAGCGCCCTCATCAAGTCCATCCGCGGCTCCGACGTCGACGCCGCCCTGCACTACCTGGCCCGCATGATCGAGGCCGGCGAGGACCCCCGCTTCATCGCACGCCGCCTGATGATCTCCGCCAGCGAGGACATCGGCCTCGCCGACCCCCACGCCCTCCCCGTCGCGGTTGCCGCCGCCCAGGCCGTCGCCATGATCGGCTTCCCCGAGGCCGCTCTCACCCTCAGCCACGCCACCATCGCCCTCGCGCTGGCACCGAAGTCGAACTCCGCGACGACCGCGATAGGGGCCGCGCTGGACGACGTACGCAAGGGACTGGCCGGGCCCGTGCCGCCGCATCTGCGGGACGGGCACTACAAGGGCGCGGCCAAGCTGGGCCACGCACAGGGGTACGTGTATCCGCACGACCTGCCCGAGGGGATCGCCGCGCAGCAGTACGCGCCGGACGCCATCAAGGAGCGCGAGTACTACACGCCGACCCGGCACGGCGCCGAGGCGCGGTACGCGGACGCCGTGGAGTGGACCCGCAAGCACCTCGGTCGCAGGCGGTCCTGAGCACCCTGTAGACTCGACGGAAGTGCTGAGTCCCGTGCAGTCAGAACGGGACAGTCGGCCGGAGATCCAGTTCTCAGGGACTGGCTCCAGGAGCGTCGCGCACCGTCGAACGGTGTCGCGGGCAGCCCACCACCACCCGGAGTCCCGGGACGGTTGGTGGGCCACTCGCGTGCTGCACGTATGTGCCCAGACCAGGGGAGCGGCTGCCCTCCAGGTCCGGTAACGGACCCGGCGGGATTCCCCGGCTGCGGATGCGACCTCCCTCAACTCTGACAAGCCGGAAACTAGGAAAGAGACTAAAGACAGTGGCGAACCAGTCCCGCCCCAAGGTCAAGAAGTCGCGTGCCCTCGGTATCGCGCTGACCCCGAAGGCCGTCAAGTACTTCGAGGCCCGCCCCTACCCGCCGGGTGAGCACGGCCGTGGCCGCAAGCAGAACTCGGACTACAAGGTCCGTCTGCTCGAGAAGCAGCGTCTGCGCGCGCAGTACGACGTGTCCGAGCGCCAGCTCGTCCGCGCCTACGAGCGTGCCTCCAAGGTTCAGGGCAAGACCGGTGAGGCCCTGATCATCGAGCTCGAGCGTCGTCTCGACGCCCTGGTCCTGCGTTCGGGCATCGCCCGCACGATCTACCAGGCCCGTCAGATGGTCGTCCACGGCCACATCGAGGTCAACGGCCAGAAGGTCGACAAGCCGTCCTTCCGCGTCAAGCCCGACGACGTCGTGATGGTCCGCGAGCGCAGCCGCGAGAAGACCCTCTTCTCGATCGCCCGTGAGGGCGGCTTCGCCCCCGACGGCGAGACCCCGCGCTACCTCCAGGTGAACCTCAAGGCCCTGGCGTTCCGCCTGGACCGCGAGCCGAACCGCAAGGAGATCCCGGTGATCTGCGACGAGCAGCTCGTCGTCGAGTACTACGCCCGCTGATCCCTCGGCGGCCGTAGGACCACTGCGTGTGAACCCGCCGTCCCCTCGCCCCTCCGGGCGGGCGGGGCGGCGGGTTCACGCATGTCCGGGGGCACGGCGGCAACCCGGCTGTCCGCACCGGCAAATCCGGTTCGGAGCGCTGCCCCCGGCGCGATAGGCTCGGTGCACGACTTTTTCGACGTAGACCGATACAGAGGCACGTTTCAGGGAGCGGGTGCGCAGTGTCCGGTGGAGAGGTGGCCGGCATCCTGGTGGCCGTGTTCTGGGCGATCCTGGTCTCCTTCCTCGCCGTCGCGCTGGCGAGGCTGGCCCAGACGCTCAGGGCGACCACCAAGTTGGTCGCGGACGTGACCGACCAGGCCGTCCCACTGCTGGCCGACGCCTCCTCGGCGGTGCGCTCGGCGCAGACCCAGATCGACCGGGTCGACGCGATCGCCTCCGACGTCCAGGAGGTCACGTCGAACGCCTCCGCGCTGTCCACCACGGTCGCCTCCACCTTCGGCGGCCCCCTGGTGAAGGTCGCGGCCTTCGGCTACGGCGTCCGCCGGGCCCTCGGCGGCCGCAAGGACGACGTGCCCGCCAAGGCACGGCGCACCGTCATCGTGGGCCGGACCGTACCGGCCTCGCGGTGGGGCAAGCGGAATCCCCGTGGAAAGAGGGACTGAGACCCAGCGATGTTCCGTCGTACGTTCTGGTTCACCACGGGCGTCGCCGCCGGTGTGTGGGCCACCACCAAGGTCAACCGCAAGCTGAAGCAGCTGACCCCCGAGAGCCTCGCGGCGACCGCCGCCAACAAGGCGCTCGAGACGGGAGCGCGCCTCAAGGACCGCGCGGTGGGCTTCGCGCTCGACGTCCGCGACAACATGGCCCAGCGGGAGGCCGAACTGGAGGAGGCACTGGGGATCCACGCGGACCCCGAACTCCCCACACCCCGGCGGTACGCCGCCATCGAGAACCGCACCAACCCGAAGTACATCGAGACGACGTACTCGAACGACCGGAATGAGGACCACTGATGGAGTCGGCTGAGATCCGCCGCCGCTGGCTGAGCTTCTTCGAGGAGCGCGGGCACACCGTCGTCCCTTCGGCGTCGCTCATCGCGGACGACCCGACTCTGCTCCTCGTCCCGGCCGGCATGGTGCCCTTCAAGCCCTACTTCCTGGGCGAGGTCAAGCCGCCCTTCCCCCGCGCCACGAGCGTGCAGAAGTGCGTGCGCACGCCCGACATCGAAGAGGTCGGCAAGACCACGAGGCACGGCACGTTCTTCCAGATGTGCGGCAACTTCTCCTTCGGTGACTACTTCAAGGAAGGCGCCATCAAGCTCGCCTGGGAGCTGCTCACCAGCCCCCAGGACAAGGGCGGTTACGGCCTCGACCCCGAGCGCCTGTGGATCACCGTCTACAAGGACGACGACGAGGCCGAGCAGATCTGGCACGAGGTCGTCGGCGTGCCCAAGGAGCGCATCCAGCGCCTGGGCATGAAGGACAACTTCTGGTCCATGGGCGTCCCCGGCCCCTGCGGCCCCTGCTCCGAGATCAACTACGACCGCGGCCCCGAGTTCGGCGTCGAGGGCGGCCCCGCCGTCAACGACGAGCGGTACGTGGAGATCTGGAACCTCGTCTTCATGCAGTACGAGCGTGGCGAGGGCACCGGCAAGGAGAGCTTCGAGATCCTCGGCGACCTGCCGAGCAAGAACATCGACACGGGCCTCGGCCTGGAGCGCCTCGCCATGATTCTGCAGGGCGTGCAGAACATGTACGAGATCGACACCTCCATGGCCGTCATCAAGAAGGCCACCGAGCTGACCGGCGTCGCTTACGGCGACGCCCACGACTCGGACGTCTCCCTGCGCGTGGTCACCGACCACATGCGCACCTCGGTGATGCTCATCGGCGACGGCGTGACCCCCGGCAACGAGGGCCGTGGCTACGTCCTGCGCCGCATCATGCGCCGCGCCATCCGCAACATGCGGCTGCTCGGCGCCACCGGCCCGGTCGTCAAGGACCTGATCGACACCGTCATCGGGATGATGGGCCGGCAGTACCCGGAGCTGGTCACCGACCGCGAGCGCATCGAGAACGTCGCCCTCGCCGAGGAAGCCCGCTTCCTCAAGACCCTCAACGCCGGTACGAACGTCCTGGACGGCGCCGTCAGCGAGACCAAGGCCGCCGGCTCCACCGTCCTGCCCGGCGACAAGGCCTTCCTGCTCCACGACACCTGGGGCTTCCCGATCGACCTCACCCTGGAGATGGCCGCCGAGCAGGGGCTGTCCGTGGACGAGGAGGGCTTCCGCCGCCTGATGAAGGAGCAGCGGGAGCGCGCCAAGGCCGACGCCCAGGCCAAGAAGACCGGCCACGCCGGTGCCGGCGCCTACCGCGAGATCGCCGACAAGGCCGGCGAGACCGACTTCATCGGCTACACGGACACGGAGGGCGAGTCCACGATCGTCGGCATCCTCGTCGACGGCGTGTCCTCGCCTGCCGCCACCGAGGGCGACGAGGTCGAGATCGTCCTCGACCGCACGCCGTTCTACGCCGAGGGCGGCGGCCAGATCGGCGACACCGGCCGCATCAAGGTGGACACCGGTGCCGTGATCGAGGTCCGCGACTGCCAGAAGCCGGTGCCGGGCGTGTATGTCCACAAGGGCGTCGTCCAGGTCGGCGAGGTCACCGTCGGCGCCACGGCCCACGCCTCGATCGACTCGCGCCGCCGCACGGCCATCGCGCGCGCCCACTCGGCCACGCACCTCACCCACCAGGCCCTGCGTGACGCCCTCGGCCCGACGGCCGCCCAGGCCGGTTCCGAGAACCAGCCCGGCCGCTTCCGTTTCGACTTCGGTTCGCCGTCCGCCGTGCCCACGGCCGTGATGACCGACGTCGAGCAGAAGATCAACGAGGTGCTCGCCCGTGACCTCGACGTCCGGGCCGACGTCATGGGCATCGACGAGGCTAAGAAGCAGGGCGCCATCGCCGAGTTCGGCGAGAAGTACGGCGAGCGCGTCCGTGTCGTGACCATCGGCGACTTCTCCAAGGAGCTGTGCGGCGGCACGCACGTCCACAACACCGCCCAGCTGGGTCTGGTGAAGCTGCTCGGCGAGTCGTCGATCGGTTCGGGTGTGCGCCGTATCGAGGCCCTGGTCGGCGTCGACGCCTACAACTTCCTGGCCCGTGAGCACACGGTCGTCGCCCAGCTCCAGGAGCTGATCAAGGGCCGCCCGGAGGAGCTCCCGGAGAAGGTTTCGGCCATGCTCGGCAAGCTGAAGGACGCCGAGAAGGAGATCGAGAAGTTCCGCGCCGAGAAGGTCCTCCAGGCCGCCGCCGGTCTCGCCGAGTCCGCCAAGGACGTCCGAGGCATTGCTCTTGTGACCGGTCAGGTTCCGGACGGCACGACCGCCGACGACCTGCGCAAGCTGGTCCTCGACGTGCGCGGACGTATCCAGGGCGGCCGGGCCGCCGTGGTCGCCCTGTTCGCCGTGGCGAACGGCAAGCCGCTGACGGTCATCGCCACCAACGAGGCCGCCCGCGAGCGCGGTCTCAAGGCCGGCGAACTCGTCCGTACGGCCGCCAAGACCCTCGGCGGCGGCGGTGGCGGCAAGCCCGACGTCGCCCAGGGCGGTGGCCAGAACCCGGCTGCCGTCGGCGAGGCCGTCGACGCCGTCGAGCGCCTCGTGGCGGAAACGGCCAAGTGATGCGCCGCGGTCGTCGCCTCGCGATCGACGTCGGGGACGCCCGTATCGGGGTCGCCTCGTGCGACCCCGACGGGATCCTCGCCACTCCGGTGGAGACGGTCCCCGGCCGGGACATCCCCGCAGCTCACCGACGGTTGAAGCAACTGGTCGAGGAGTACGAGCCGATCGAGGTCGTCGTCGGCCTCCCTCGCTCCCTCAAGGGGGGCGAGGGCCCGGCGGCGGTCAAGGTCCGCGGGTTCGCCCAGGAACTGGCCCAGGGCATCGCGCCGGTTCCGGTCCGGCTCGTCGACGAGCGGATGACGACCGTGACGGCCAGTCAGGGACTGCGCGCGTCGGGCGTGAAGTCCAAAAAAGGACGGTCGGTCATCGACCAGGCAGCCGCTGTGATCATCCTCCAGCAGGCCCTGGAATCCGAACGGGTGTCAGGTAAAGCACCGGGAGAGGGCGTCGAAGTGGTCATCTGATCGCGATACGGTAACGTTCCGCGCGATGCGGCGGTGTTCGAACAGCTGCCGCACAAAGAGAGGCGGAACGGGAGCCGGGCCCACAAGCCGCGCGACCGCCGCCTCGCGGCTCTAGGGGATCGATGACTGAGTATGGCCGGAGCCCAGGCTCCGAACCGTGGCATCCGGAGGACCCGTTGTACGGGGACGGCGGATGGGAAGGGCAGCAGGCCCACGCCGGCCAACAGCCTGCCTACGGCGGCCAGCCGCAGCACCACTACCCGCAGCAGCCGCAGCAGCCGGGATACGGCGACTGGGGCAACGGACAGGCGCAGCAGTACGACCCACAGCAGTACCAGCAGTCCTACGACCAGCAGCAGTACCAGCAGTACCAGGGCCAGCAGCAGGCGTACCACGAGGGCGGCTGGGACGGCACCGGCACCCACGCGCACGTCCCGTACGCCGCCGACCCCGGTGACCCGTACGGCCAGCAGCCGGCCGCCTACGGTGCCGAGCAGCCCGACTTCTACGGCACCCCGGACGCCTATCCGCCACCGGAGCCGCCCGCCCGGCGGCGCCCCGAGCCGGAGCCGGAACCGGAGGCGGAGCAGCAGCAGCCCGACTGGGACCCGGGCCCCGACCAGGGCGAGCACGCCTTCTTCGCGGGCGGCGGAGGCGACGACGAGGACGACGACGAGCCGGAGGGCCGCGGCGACCGGCGTGGCCGGGGCGGCAAGGGCAGCAAGGGCGACAAGGGCAAGAAACGCCGCAACGGATGCGCCTGCCTGGTCGTCGTCCTGGTGTTCGGCGGGGGCATCGGCGGCGTCGGCTACTACGGCTACCAGTTCTACCAGAATCGTTACGCCGCGCCCCCGGACTACGCGGGCGACGGCACCAGCGAGAACGTGAACGTCGAGGTGCCCAAGGGTGCGGACGGCTCGGAGATCGGCCGCAGGCTCAAGGCGGCGGGCGTCGTCAAGAGCGTCGACGCCTTCGTGTCCGCGTTCACGAGCAATCCCGAGGGAGCCCAGATCCAGGCCGGCGCGTACATCCTCAAAAAGGAGATGTCCGCGCAGAGCGCCGTCGAGATGATGCTCGACCCGAAGAGCCAGGCCAATGTGATGGTCACTCCCGGCCAGCGCAACATCCAGGTCTACAAGGCGATCGACGCGAAACTCGGCCTTTCCTCCGGCACTACCAGGGGCGTCGCCGAGAAGGACTACAAGACCCTCGGCCTGCCCAGTTGGGCGAACAACAACGGCGACATCAAGGACCCGCTGGAGGGCTTCCTCTACCCGGGCACCTATGCCGCGGCCAAGGGCATGAAGCCCGCGGCGGTGCTCAAGGAGATGGTGCAGCGGGCCAACGAGGCCTACGGCGAGTACGACCTCAAGGCCAAGGCCGAGGCGCTCGACCTGGAGAACCCGCTGCAGGTCATCACGGTCGCCAGCCTCGTCCAGGCCGAGGGCAAGACGGACGACGACTACCGCAAGATGGCGGAGGTCGTCTACAACCGCCTCAAGTCGACGAACACCGAGACCAACCAGTTGCTGCAGTTCGACTCGACGTTCAACTATCTGAAGAACGAGAGCAACATCCACATCAGCGAGTCCGAGATCAACAGCAACAAGGACCCGTACAACACGTACACGCAGAAGGGGCTTCCGCCGGGACCGATCGGGAACCCGGGGGCGGATGCCCTGAAGGCCACGCTGAATCCGACGAGCGACGGCTGGATCTACTTCGTCGCGACCGACGGTGAGAGCAAGACGGAATTCGCGAAGACCTATGCGGAATTCGAGAGACTCAGGGACAAGTTCAACGAGAGCGTCGGTAACTGAGGCAATGAGCGACACAGCCAGCACGGAGCACGTCCACCGTCACCGGGCGGCGGTACTCGGCAGTCCCATCGCCCACTCCCTGTCCCCGGTGCTGCACCGCGCCGCGTACCAGGCGCTGGAGCTCACGGACTGGACGTACGACCGCTTCGACGTCGACGAGGCGGCGCTGCCCGGGTTCGTCGAGGGGCTCGGCGCCGAGTGGGCCGGGCTGTCGCTGACCATGCCGCTCAAGCGGGCGGTCATTCCGCTGCTCGATGAGATCAGTGAGACGGCGGCCTCCGTGGAGGCGGTCAACACCCTGGTGTTCACCGAGGACGGCCGCCGCGTCGGCGACAACACCGACATTCCCGGCATGGTGGCCGCCCTGCGCGAGCACGGTGTCGAGGAGGTCGACTCGGCCGCGATCCTGGGCGCCGGCGCCACCGCCTCCTCCGCGCTGGCCGCCCTGGCCAGGGTCTGCACCGGTGAGGTCGTCGTCTACGTGCGCAGCCAGGCCCGCGCCGACGAGATGCGCGGCTGGGGCGAGCGCCTCGGCCTCGAGGTCCGTACGGCGGACTGGGCGGACGCGGCCGAGGCGCTGCACCACCCGCTGGTCGTCGCGACCACCCCGGCCGGGACGACGGACGCCCTCGCCGCCTCGGTGCCGGAGCGTCCGGCCACCCTCTTCGACGTGCTGTACGAGCCCTGGCCGACCGAGCTGGCCGCGCGCTGGTCCATGTTCGGCGGCGCCGTCGTCAGCGGGCTCGACCTGCTGGTGCACCAGGCGGTGCTCCAGGTGGAGCAGATGACCGGCCGTTCCCCGGCTCCGCTGGACGCCATGCGAAAAGCGGGGGAGCACGCGCTCGCCTCCCGCTAGGATCCGCTGAGATCCGCAGGGGGCGGAGCACAGTGTGGGGGGAGTCAGGTACATGTCCAACGCGTCCGCCGAGGTGCCGCTGGCGTCCGGCAAGAGCGAGATCTTCGAGGCCGTCCTGCGGTTCATGCCCGAATGGGTGCAGATCACGGTGCTCTCGCTGATCGTGCTCGCCGTCGTCATCTCGTGGATCCTGAAGCTGAAGCGCAAGATCGAACACCGCCGTGCCGTGCGGGCCGGCGCGCCCGTGCACGCGGCGGCGCAGTACGGGCAGGGCCGCGGCGCGGACTACCTGGGTGCGTACGCGCCGCAGCAGAGCCAGCAGGCTCAGCCGCAGCAGGCCGCGTCGGCGGCTCAGCCGAGCGGTGCCGATTTCCTGGGTGCGTACGCGCCGCAGCAGAGCCAGCAGGCTCAGCCGCAGCAGGCCGCGGCGGCGGCTCAGCCGAGCGGTGCCGATTTCCTGGGTGCCTACGCCCCGCAGCAGAGGCGGGACGACACGCAGTGAACCCGGCGCCGGTCCGCCGCCGTCCGCCTGATGGACCGGCGGCCGGTTCCGGGCTGCGGACGTGGGAGGATCGTAGGTGGCGGGCCTGGGTCGCGCACCCGGTCACGTCGTTGCCGTACGCGAGGACGCGCGTACGCAGGGCAGTACCAGGCGCGAGCACTGAGGAGCACCGTTGAGCAGGTTGCGCTGGCTGACCGCGGGGGAGTCCCACGGTCCCGCACTCGTGGCGACGCTGGAGGGCCTTCCGGCCGGCGTGCCGATCACCACGGAGATGGTGGCGGACCATCTGGCGAGGCGCCGGCTCGGCTATGGGCGCGGTGCGCGGATGAAGTTCGAGCGGGACGAGGTCACCTTCATCGGCGGCGTCCGGCACGGCCTCACCCTCGGTTCCCCGGTGGCGGTCATGGTGGGCAACACCGAGTGGCCGAAGTGGGAGCAGGTCATGGCGGCCGACCCGGTCGACCCCGAGGTCCTGGCGGGCCTCGCGCGCAACGCGCCGCTGACCCGCCCGCGTCCCGGTCACGCCGACCTCGCCGGTATGCAGAAGTACGGCTTCGACGAGGCCCGCCCGATCCTGGAGCGTGCCTCCGCGCGCGAGACGGCCGCCCGCGTCGCGCTCGGCGCCGTCGCCCGGTCGTACCTCAAGGAGACGGCCGGTATCGAGATCGTCTCGCACGTGGTGGAGCTGGCTGCGGCGAAGGCGCCCTACGGCGTGTACCCGACCCCCGCCGACGTCGAGAAGCTGGACGCCGACCCGGTGCGCTGCCTGGACGCCGACGCGTCGAAGGCGATGGTCGCGGAGATCGACCAGGCCCACAAGGACGGCGACACCCTCGGTGGCGTCGTCGAGGTGCTGGCCTACGACGTGCCGGTGGGCCTGGGCTCGCACGTGCACTGGGACCGGAAGCTGGACGCCCGGCTGGCCGGCGCCCTCATGGGCATCCAGGCCATCAAGGGCGTGGAGATCGGCGACGGCTTCGAGCTGGCCCGGGTGCCGGGCTCGAAGGCGCACGACGAGATCGTGAAGACGCCCGAGGGCATCCGGCGGGCCACCGGCCGCTCCGGCGGTACCGAGGGCGGCCTGACCACCGGCGAGCTGCTGCGGGTCCGCGCGGCGATGAAGCCGATCGCGACCGTACCGCGCGCCCTGCAGACCGTGGACGTGGCCACCGGCGAGGCCACGCAGGCGCATCACCAGCGCTCCGACGTGTGCGCGGTGCCGGCGGCCGGCATCGTCGCCGAGGCCATGGTCGCCCTGGTCCTCGCGGACGCCGTCGCGGAGAAGTTCGGCGGCGACAGCGTGGCCGAGACCCGCCGCAACGTGCGGTCGTACCTCGACAACCTCCCCATCCGATGAGCGGGCCGCTGGTCGTCCTGGTCGGGCCGATGGGCGTCGGCAAGTCCACCGTCGGGCAGCAGCTGGCCGAACGGCTCCAGGTCGCCTACCGGGACACCGACGACGACATCGTCGCCGAGCAGGGCCGTGCGATCGCCGACATCTTCGTCGAGGAGGGCGAGTCCGCCTTCCGCGCCCTCGAGAAGCAGGCCGTGCGCCGCGCGCTCGCCGAGCACGACGGTGTCCTGGCGCTCGGCGGCGGCTCGATCCTGGACGCGGACACCCGCGCCCTGCTGTCCGGGCTGCGCGTGGTCTACCTGTCCATGGACGTCGAGGAAGCCGTCAAGCGCACCGGCCTCAACGCGGCCCGGCCGCTGCTCGCGGTCAACCCGCGCAAGCAGTGGCGCGAGCTGATGGAGGCGCGGCGGCACCTCTACGAGGAGGTCGCCACGGTCGTCGTACCGACGGACGGCCGCACCCCCGAAGAGGTCACCCAAGCCAGCCTGGACGCCTTGGAGTTGAAAGAAGCATGAGTGAGGCAGTGACGCGGATCCGGGTCGGCGGCAGCGCGGGCTCCGAGCCGTACGAGGTGCTGGTCGGTCGTCAGCTCCTCGGCGAGCTCGGCGGGCTGATCGGCGACAGGACCAAGCGGGTCGCCGTCATCCACCCGGAGGCGCTCGCCGAGACCGGCGACGCGTTGCGCGCCGACCTGGCCGAGCAGGGCTACGAGGCCGTCGCCATCCAGGTGCCCAACGCGGAGGAGGCCAAGACCGCCGAGGTCGCCGCCTACTGCTGGAAGGCTCTCGGCCAGTCCGGCTTCACCCGCACGGACGTCGTGGTGGGCGTCGGCGGCGGTGCGACCACCGACCTCGCCGGGTTCGTGGCCGCGACCTGGCTGCGCGGGGTGCGCTGGATCGCCATCCCGACGACCGTCCTCGCCATGGTGGACGCGGCCGTCGGCGGCAAGACCGGCATCAACACCGCCGAGGGCAAGAACCTCGTCGGCGCCTTCCATCCGCCGGCCGGTGTGCTGTGCGACCTGGCCGCCCTGGACTCCCTCCCGGTCAACGACTACGTCTCCGGGCTCGCGGAGATCATCAAGGCCGGCTTCATCGCCGACCCGGTGATCCTCGACCTCATCGAGGCCGACCCCGAGGCCGCCCGTACCCCGGCCGGTCCGCACACCGCCGAGCTGATCGAGCGCTCCATCAAGGTCAAGGCGGAGGTCGTCTCCTCCGACCTGAAGGAGTCGGGCCTCAGGGAGATCCTCAACTACGGTCACACCCTGGCCCACGCCATCGAGAAGAACGAGCGCTACCAGTGGCGCCACGGCGCGGCCGTCTCGGTCGGCATGCACTTCGCCGCCGAACTCGGCCGCCTCGCGGGCCGGTTGGACGATGCCACGGCCGACCGTCACCGCACGATCCTTGAAGCGGTGGGTCTGCCGTTGCACTACCGCTACGACCAGTGGCCCAGGCTGCTGGAGACCATGAAGGTCGACAAGAAGTCCCGCGGCGACCTCCTGCGCTTCATCGTGCTGGACGGTCTGGCCAAGCCCACCGTCCTCGAGGGCCCCGACCCGGCAGTCCTGCTCGCCGCGTACGGCGAAGTGGGCGAGTAAGTCCGCAGGGTTCCCTTCCGCCCGATTCGCCTTCCACAGTGGGCACTTCGGACCGCCCCCGGCCGTTCACCAAACGACAGCCGGGGGCGGTACCGTTCAGTAGCGAGCGGAGGCCCGCGCCCCCGCTGCCAGCGTCAATCGCCTGCGGCGAGGGAGCCGAAGGGACACCGCCACGCGGTGGGTAGCCGCACAGTTGGCAGTGCGGCGCCCCGGAGGTGAACCGAACCCAAGAACGAGACGGAGTGGCACCGGATGCAGCACGCAGTGGGTTCACCGCTGCCGCCGCCCCACCAGCCGGGGCATGGACCGGCCGTCGGCTGGTCACCGGCCGCACAACACCCGGGTCCGCACCAGCCGGGCAGCACCCCCCCGCAGACCGCCCCCGTGCCCGCGCCGCACCCGGCACCGGGCTTCACCGGTGCGCCTCCCTCGGGCCCGGTCCCGCCCGTGCCGCACCCCCAGCCTCCGCAGCACGCGCCCGTCCCCCCGGCCCCCGACACCACCGGGCACGTCCAGCTGCCCCCCGGCGGCCCCGTCCCCATGCCCACCGCACCCCCCGCCGCGACCGTCCCCGACCCGACGGCCACGACCCTGGCGGTGCTGCTCATCGGCCCCGCGGGCGCCGGCAAGACCAGCGTCGCCAAGTTCTGGGCCGACCACCGCCGGGTGCCCACGGCCCACATCAGCCTCGACGACGTGCGCGAGTGGGTCCGCTCGGGCTTCGCCGACCCGCAGCGCGGGTGGAACGACAACTCCGAGGCCCAGTACCGCCTGGCCCGCCGCACCTGCGGCTTCGCCGCGCGCAACTTCCTGGCCAACGGCATCTCCTGCATCCTCGACGACGCGATCTTCCCCGACCGCCCGGTCGTCGGCCTCGGCGGCTGGAAACGCCATGTGGGCCCCGGCCTCCTCCCGGTCGTGCTCCTCCCCGGCCTCGAGGTCGTCCTGGAGCGCAACGCCGAACGCTCCGGCAACCGCCGCCTCACCGACGAGGAGGTCGCCCGCATCCACGGCCGCATGGCCGGCTGGTACGGCTCCGGCCTCCCGATCATCGACAACTCCCAGCTGGACGTCCCGACGACGGCGAGGGTGCTGGACGACGTCCTGGCGAGGGCGATCGCGAGTCCGCCCAAGTGGTAGAGGACGTTCAGGAGATCTGAGGGGCAGCTGCCCGGGAGCGCGGGGCCGTACCGATGTGCGGCTCCGTCGGGTTGGCGCGACCAGCCCCCACAAACCCGCACCCGTCACATAACCGCACCCCCACAAACCAGCACCCGCCCCACAACCCCCGCTCGCCCCACTCGGCGGCTCCCAACCGGCACAATCCAGCCACCGCTCCTACGCTCGACTCATGTCAGAGGTGTACGCAACCCGCCGCACACGGCTGAGGGACCGCTGCAACGCGTCCGGCAACGCGGCAGCGCTCATCTCTCGCCCCGCCAATGTCAGGTACCTCGCGGGCGCCGCCCCGCGCGGCGCCGTCCTGCTGCTGGGCAAACAAGAGGACCTCCTCGTCTGCCCCGGCCCGCTCGACGACCGCCCCACCGAAGGCCGGCCCGACGAGAAGCTCACGGTGCACACCCTGCCCCGCCCCGGAGGCGACCCCGCCGTGGCCGCCACTGGCATCCTCGCAGGTCAGGGCGCCGAATCCCTCGCGGTCGAGGAACACCACCTCACGGTGGCCCGCCACCGCGCCCTCCGCTCGGTCGCCCCGCGACTGCGCCTGGCCGACCTCGGCGGCGCGGTCGAACAACTCAGGGTGGTCAAGGACGAGGAGGAGATCTCCTGCCTGCGCATCGGCGCCGAGATCGCCGACCAGGCACTGGGAGAGCTGCTGGAGTCCATCCTCGTCGGCCGCACCGAACGCCACCTCGCCCTGGAACTGGAGCGCCGCCTCGTCGACCACGGCGCCGACGGCCCCGCCTTCCCCACCTCCGTCGGCACCGGCCCGAACTCCGGCCGGCGCGGACACCGGCCCACCGACCGGCGGGTCGAGGAGGGCGACTTCCTCTCCGTCTGCCTGGGCGCGAACTACCGCGGCTACCGCTGCGAGATCGGCCGCACCTTCGTCATCGGCACGTCCCCGGCGGACTGGCAGATCGAGCTGTACGACGTCGTCTTCGCCGCCCAGCGCGCCGGACGCGAGAGCCTGGCACCCGGCGCCGCCTACCGTGACGTGGACCGCACCGCACGCCAGGTACTGGACTCCGCGGGCTACGGAGAGAGCCTGCCGCCCCTCACCGGGCACGGCGTCGGACTCGAAATCGACGAGGACCCGCAGTTGGCTCCCGCGGCCATGGGTAAACTGGACGCTTGCGTGCCGGTCACCGTCGAACCGGGGGTCCACCTCCCGGGCCGGGGCGGTGTCCGGATCGATGACACGCTCGTCGTGCGCCCCGAGGCGGACGGCGGACCCGAGCTACTCACCATCACGACCAAGGAGCTGCTCGCGCTCTAGCTTCGAGCTGTGCGCCCGCCCCGGGGTCGTCCACGTCAGTCCAGGAGATTCCGCAACCGTGGCTTCCACGAACGACCTCAAGAACGGCATGGTGCTCAAGCTCGAAGGCGGCCAGCTCTGGTCCGTCGTCGAGTTCCAGCACGTCAAGCCCGGTAAGGGCCCGGCCTTCGTGCGCACCAAGCTCAAGAACGTGCTCTCCGGCAAGGTCGTCGACAAGACCTTCAACGCCGGCGTCAAGGTCGAGACGGCCACTGTCGACAAGCGCGACATGCAGTTCTCGTACATGGACGGCGAGTACTTCGTCTTCATGGACATGGAGACCTACGACCAGCTGATGGTCGACCGGAAGGCCGTCGGCGACGCCGCCAACTTCCTCATCGAGGGCTTCATGGCCACCGTCGCCCAGCACGAGGGCGAGGTGCTCTTCGTCGAGCTCCCGGCCGCCGTCGAGCTGACCATCCAGGAGACCGAGCCGGGCGTCCAGGGCGACCGCTCCACCGGCGGCACCAAGCCCGCCACCCTGGAGACCGGTCACCAGATCCAGGTTCCTCTCTTCATCACCACCGGCGAGAAGATCAAGGTCGACACCCGCACGAGCGACTACCTCGGCCGGGTGAACAGCTAACCGTGGCCGCCCGCAACACGGCCCGCAAGCGCGCCTTCCAGATCCTCTTCGAAGGCGACCAGCGCGGCACCGACGTCCTGACGGTCCTCGCGGACTGGATCCGGCTCTCCCGGGCCGACACCCGGCAGCCGCCGGTGAGCGAGTACACGATGCAGCTGGTCGAGGGCTACGCGGAGCACGCGAAGCGTATCGACGAGCTGATCGCGCAGTACTCGGTCGGCTGGACGCTGGACCGGATGCCGGTCGTCGACCGCAACATCCTGCGGCTCGGCGCCCACGAGCTGATCTGGGTCGACGAGACCCCGGACGCGGTCGTCCTCGACGAGATGGTGCAGCTGGCGAAGGAGTTCTCCACGGACGAGTCGCCCTCGTTCGTCAACGGCCTCCTCGGCCGCCTCAAGGAGCTCAAGCCCTCGCTGCGCCGGGACGAGGCGTAAGCGGTACGACCCGAATGCCGGAGGGCCCGCAGCATCCCCGCTGCGGGCCCTCCGGCATTCCCCTGCCCCTGGTGCCCCACAGGCCCGCAGAACGCCGCCGGGGTGGCCGGAACCGTTAAGTTCCGGCCACCCCGGCGGCACGTTTCTGCTGAGACGCTACGGTGCTCAGTTCTCCTCGTGGGAGACGGCGCGACGCGCGTCCGCGTCCAGGACGCCCCAGCTGATCAGCTGCTCGGTGAGGACCGAGGGCGACTGGTCGTAGATGACGGCGAGCGTGCGCAGGTCGTCCTGGCGGATCGAGAGCACCTTGCCGTTGTAGTCACCGCGCTGCGACTGGATCGTCGCCGCGTACCGCTGCAGGGGGCCCGCCTTCTCGACCGGCACGTGGGCCAGCCGCTCCAGGTCCAGGACCAGCTTCGGCGGGGGCTCGGCGGCGCCGCCCGGGGTGGTGCCGGGCAGGAGCTCCTGTACCGGAACGCCGTAGAAATCGGCCAGCTCCGCGAGGCGCTGCACGGTCACGGCACGGTCGCCGCGCTCGTACGAACCGACCACGACCGCCTTCCAGCGTCCCTGGGACTTCTCCTCGACACCGTGGAGGGAAAGGCCCTGCTGGGTGCGGATCGCCCGGAGCTTGGCCCCGAGCTGTTTGGCGTATTCGCTGGACATATAGCTCCCCGGCACTGGGTCGACGCGACTGGCTCTGGTCCATGCCGCGCGGCTGGTAACTCACTGTGAGGTTACGCAGCGTGATTCTTCTGCGTCAAGCCGAATGGTCCACCCCGACTCTTCCGTGGTATCGATGGCTGATTACGCCGAGGGGGTGATCAGGGGTGTCGTCCCGGCCTGCTACGGTGGATGGCGCAATTCCGACGTCCTTTAAGGTCCGTCCCGTGAGGCGGAGAAGGGGGTCCGTTTCGTATGGACACGCAAGCGTCAGAGGCGAGGCCCGTCCTCGAAGGCCCTGACATCGCGCGGGTTCTCACCCGCATCGCCCACGAGATCGTCGAACGCGCCAAGGGCGCCGACGACGTGGTACTCCTCGGCATTCCGACCCGAGGTGTCTTTCTCGGCCGACGGCTCGCCGCCAAGCTCGAGCAGATCACCGACCGCACGATCCCGGTCGGCTCCCTCGACATCACCATGTACCGCGACGACCTGCGCATGCACCCGCCGCGTGCGCTGGCCCGCACCGAGATCCCCGGTGACGGCATCGACGGCAAGCTGGTCGTCCTCGTCGACGACGTGCTCTTCTCCGGCCGCACCATCCGCGCCGCCCTCGACGCCCTGAACGACATCGGGCGCCCGCGCGCGGTGCAGCTCGCGGTCCTCGTCGACCGCGGCCACCGCGAACTGCCCATCCGGGCCGACTACGTCGGCAAGAACCTCCCCACGTCGCTGCGGGAGACGGTCAAGGTCCAGCTCGCCGAGGAGGACGGTCGCGACACCGTGCTGCTTGGTGTGAAGCAGACCGCCTCGGGCGCGCAGCACTAGCGCTCCGGCGTACGCCCACGCGTGTGCGCCCCCATGCGCCCGCATGTCCGAAAACTCCCAAATGTCTTACGGAGCCTGACAGATGCAGCGTCATCTCATCTCGGCCGCCGACCTCACCCGCGACGACGCCGTCCACATCCTCGACACCGCCGAGGAGATGGCCCGGGTCGCCGACCGGCCCATCAAGAAGCTGCCGACCCTGCGCGGCCGCACCATCGTCAACCTCTTCTTCGAGGACTCCACACGCACCCGGATCTCCTTCGAGGCCGCCGAGAAGCGCCTGTCCGCGGACGTCATCAACTTCTCCGCCAAGGGCTCCAGCGTCTCCAAGGGCGAGTCCCTCAAGGACACCGCCCAGACGCTGGAGGCCATGGGCGTCGACGCCGTCGTCATCCGGCACGGCGCCTCCGGAGCGCCGTACCGGCTCGCCAACTCCGGCTGGATCGACGCCGCCGTCATCAACGCCGGTGACGGCACCCACCAACACCCCACCCAGGCCCTGCTCGACGCCTTCACCATGCGCCGCCGGCTCGTCGGCCGGGACGCGGGGATCGGCCAGGACCTGTCCGGCAAGCGCATCACCATCGTCGGGGACGTCCTGCACAGCCGGGTCGCCCGCTCCAACGTCGACCTGCTGCACACCCTCGGCGCCGAGGTCACCCTCGTCGCCCCGCCCACCCTCGTGCCGGTCGGCATCGAGACCTGGCCCTGCGAGGTGTCGTACGACCTCGACAGCACGCTTCCGAAGTCCGATGCGGTGATGATGCTGCGCGTGCAGCGCGAGCGGATGAACGCCGCGTTCTTCCCGACCGAGCGCGAGTACTCGCGCCGCTACGGCCTCGACGGCGACCGGATGGCGCGCATGCCCGAGCACGCCATCGTGATGCACCCCGGGCCGATGGTCCGCGGGATGGAGATCACCGCCGAGGTCGCCGACTCCGACCGCTGCACCGTCGTCGAGCAGGTCGCCAACGGCGTGTCGATCCGTATGGCCGTCCTGTACCTGCTCCTGGGCGGGAACGAACCCGCCGTCCGCCACGCCCGTCCCACCGGCACCACCGAGGAGAAGTAAGCGACCATGAGCAAGATCCTGATCCGTGGTGCGAAGGTGCTCGGTGGCGAGCCGCAGGACGTGCTGATCGACGGCGAGGTCATCGAGGCTGTCGGGACCGGCCTCCCCGATGACGGCGCCGAGGTCGTCGAGGCCCAGGGCAAGGTGCTGCTGCCGGGCCTCGTCGACCTGCACACCCATCTGCGTGAGCCCGGCCGTGAGGACTCCGAGACCGTTCTGACCGGTACCCGCGCGGCCGCCTCCGGTGGTTACACCGCCGTGTTCGCCATGGCCAACACCTTCCCCGTCGCCGACACCGCCGGCGTCGTCGAGCAGGTCTACCGGCTCGGCCAGGAGCACGGCTACTGCGATGTGCAGCCGATCGGCGCGGTCACCGTCGGTCTGGAGGGCCGCAAGCTCGCCGAACTGGGCGCCATGCACGAGTCGGCGGCCGGTGTCACCGTCTTCTCCGACGACGGCAAGTGCGTGGACGACGCGGTGATCATGCGACGGGCCCTGGAGTACGTGAAGGCCTTCGGCGGGGTCGTCGCCCAGCACGCGCAGGAGCCGCGGCTGACCGAGGGCGCCCAGATGAACGAGGGCGTCGTCTCCGCCGAGCTGGGGCTGGGCGGCTGGCCCGCGGTCGCCGAGGAGTCGATCATCGCCCGGGACGTCCTGCTCGCCGAGCACGTCGGTTCCCGCGTCCACATCTGCCACCTGTCCACCGCCGGCTCCGTGGAGATCGTGCGCTGGGCCAAGTCGCGGGGCATCGACGTCACCGCCGAGGTCACCCCGCACCACCTGCTCCTCACCGACGAGCTGGTGCGCACCTACAACCCGGTCTACAAGGTCAACCCGCCGCTCCGTACCGAGCGTGACGTGCTGGCCCTGCGCGAGGCGCTCGCCGACGGCACGATCGACATCGTCGCCACCGACCACGCCCCGCACCCGCACGAGGACAAGGACTGCGAGTGGGCCGCCGCCGCCATGGGGATGGTCGGCCTGGAGACCGCGTTGTCAGTGGTCCAGGAGACGATGGTGGAGACCGGGCTCCTCGACTGGGCCGGGGTCGCCGACCGCATGTCCTTCACGCCGGCCAGGATCGGGCAGGCCAAGGGTCACGGCCGTCCCGTCTCGGCAGGTGAGCCCGCCAACCTCACGCTCGTCGACACGGCATACCGTGGGTCGGTGGACCCCGCGGGCTTCGCCTCGCGCAGCCGGAACACCCCGTACGAGGGGCGTGAGCTGCCGGGCCGTGTGACGCACACGTGGCTCCGGGGCAAGGCCACGCTCGTCGACGGGAAGCTCACGTGACACCTGTAATCCTGCTCGCGGCCGAGAAGGAATCGGCCGAAGTGACCGACTGGGCCGCCCGTATCGGCTGGGTCGTCGGCCTCGCCCTGTTCGTCGCGCTCGTCTACTGGCTGATGCGCGAGGGCTGGAAGTGGCGCGGCACGCTGCAGAGCGACCTGCCGGAGCTGCCCACCGTGCCGGACGACCTCGGCCCGGTGAAACTGAGCATGAGCGGCCGCTACCACGGCTCCACCACCGCCGGGCAGTGGCTCGACCGCATCGTGGCGCACGGCCTGGGCACCCGCAGCCTGGTCGAGCTCACCCTGACGGACGCGGGACTGGACGTCGTACGCCCCGGCGCGGCCGACTTCTTCGTCCCCGCCGCCGCGCTGCGCGAGGCGCGGCTCGACAAGGGCATCGCCGGCAAGGTGCTCACCGAGGGCGGACTGCTCGTGGTGACCTGGGCGCACGGCGACAAGCTGATCGACTCCGGATTCCGCTCGGACCGCGCGGCCGAGCACAACGAGTGGGTCGACGTCATTAACTCCATGATCGAAACAACCACCAGGGAAGGCGCCGAACGATGACGACCTCCATCCAGGGGACCGCCTCCCAGAGGCAGAAGGCGGCTCCCGCCGTACTCGTCCTGGAGGACGGCCGGACCTTCCGCGGCCGTGCCTACGGGGCTGTGGGGGAGACCTTCGGCGAAGCGGTGTTCTCCACCGGCATGACCGGCTACCAGGAGACCCTGACCGACCCCTCCTACGACCGCCAGATCGTGGTCGCGACCGCCCCGCAGATCGGCAACACCGGCTGGAACGACGAGGACGACGAGTCCAAGCGCATCTGGGTCTCCGGCTACGTCGTGCGCGACCCCGCGCGCGTGCCCTCCAACTGGCGCGCCAAGCGCTCCCTCGACGACGAACTGGTCGCCCAGGGTGTCGTCGGCATCTCCGGCATCGACACCCGCGCCCTCACCCGTCACCTGCGCGAGCGCGGCTCGATGCGCGCCGGCATCTTCTCCGGCGAGGCGATCGGCCCCGAGGCCGAGCTCCTCGCGCGCGTGCAGGCCCAGCCGCACATGAAGGGCGCGAGCCTCTACGAGGAGGTCGCCACCCAGGAGGCGTACGTCGTCCCGGCGGTCGGCGAGAAGCGGTTCACCGTGGCCGCGATCGACCTCGGCATCAAGGGCATGACCCCGCACCGCATGGCCGAGCGCGGCATCGAGGTGCACGTCCTGCCGGCGACGGCCACCGCGGACGAGGTGTACGCCGTGAACCCCGACGGCGTGTTCTTCTCCAACGGCCCCGGCGACCCGGCCACCGCCGATGGCCCGGTCGCGCTGATGACCGAGGTGCTGGAGCGCAGGACGCCCTTGTTCGGCATCTGCTTCGGCAACCAGATCCTCGGCCGCGCCCTCGGCTTCGGCACCTACAAGCTGAAGTACGGCCACCGCGGCATCAACCAGCCGGTCCAGGACCGTACGACCGGCAAGGTCGAGGTCACCGCGCACAACCACGGCTTCGCCGTGGACGCGCCGCTCGACAAGGTCAGCGAGACCAAGTTCGGCCGCGCCGAGGTCTCCCACGTCTGCCTGAACGACGACGTCGTGGAGGGGCTGCAGCTGCTCGACCAGCCGGCCTTCTCCGTCCAGTACCACCCCGAAGCGGCAGCCGGCCCGCACGACGCCGCCTACCTGTTCGACCGCTTCGTATCCCTGATGGAGGGCCAGCGTGCCTAAGCGCACCGATATCCAGTCCGTCCTGGTCATCGGCTCCGGCCCGATCGTCATCGGCCAGGCCGCCGAGTTCGACTACTCCGGCACCCAGGCGTGCCGCGTCCTGCGCGCCGAGGGCCTGCGCGTCATCCTCGTCAACTCCAACCCGGCGACGATCATGACCGACCCGGAGATCGCCGACGCGACCTATGTCGAGCCGATCACCCCGGAGTTCGTCGAGAAGATCATCGCCAAGGAGCGGCCGGACGCCCTGCTGCCCACCCTGGGCGGCCAGACGGCGCTCAACACCGCCATCTCGCTGCACGAGAACGGCGTCCTGGAGAAGTACGGCGTCGAGCTGATCGGCGCCAACGTGGCCGCCATCCACAAGGGCGAGGACCGCGACCAGTTCAAGGAGGTCGTGGAGGAGGTCCGCCGCAAGATCGGGCACGGCGAGTCCGCCCGCTCGGTCATCTGCCACTCCATGGACGACGTGCTCGCGGGCGTCGAGACGCTCGGCGGATACCCGGTCGTCGTCCGCCCGTCCTTCACCATGGGCGGCGCCGGCTCGGGCTTCGCGCACGACGAGGAGGAGCTGCGCCGCATCGCCGGCCAGGGCCTCACGCTCTCCCCGACCACCGAGGTGCTCCTGGAGGAGTCCATCCTCGGCTGGAAGGAGTACGAGCTGGAGCTGATGCGCGACAAGCACGACAACGTCGTGGTCGTCTGCTCCATCGAGAACTTCGACCCCATGGGCGTGCACACCGGCGACTCCATCACCGTGGCGCCCGCGATGACCCTGACCGACCGCGAGTACCAGATCCTGCGGGACATCGGCATCGCCGTCATCCGCGAGGTCGGCGTCGACACCGGTGGCTGCAACATCCAGTTCGCGGTGAACCCCGTCGACGGCCGGGTCATCGTCATCGAGATGAACCCGCGCGTGTCGCGTTCCTCCGCGCTGGCCTCCAAGGCGACCGGCTTCCCGATCGCCAAGATCGCGGCCAAGCTCGCCGTCGGCTACACCCTCGACGAGATCCCGAACGACATCACGCAGGAGACCCCGGCCTCCTTCGAGCCGACGCTCGACTACGTCGTCGTGAAGGCCCCGCGCTTCGCCTTCGAGAAGTTCCCGCAGGCCGACTCCACCCTCACCACCACCATGAAGTCGGTCGGCGAGGCCATGGCCATCGGCCGCAACTTCACCGAGGCCTTCCAGAAGGCGCTGCGCTCGCTGGAGAAGAAGGGCAGCCAGTTCACCTTCGTCGGCGAGCCCGGCGACAAGGAGACCCTGCTGGCGGAGGCCGTCCGGCCCACCGACGGCCGGATCAACACCGTCATGCGGGCCATCCGCGCGGGCGCCACGCCCGAGGAGGTCTTCGAGTACACGAAGATCGACCCGTGGTTCGTCGACCAGCTCTTCCTGATCAAGGAGATCGCCGACGAGCTGGCCGCCGCCCCCGAGCTCACGCCCGAGCTGCTCGCCGAGGCCAAGCGGCACGGCTTCTCCGACCAGCAGATCGCCGAGATCCGCGGGCTGCGCGAGGACGTCGTGCGCGAGGTGCGGCACGCGCTGGGCGTCCGCCCGGTCTACAAGACGGTCGACACCTGCGCCGCCGAGTTCGCGGCGAAGACGCCGTACTTCTACTCCTCCTACGACGAGGAGAGCGAGGTCGCGCCCCGCGAGAAGCCCGCGGTCATCATCCTGGGCTCCGGCCCGAACCGCATCGGCCAGGGCATCGAGTTCGACTACTCCTGCGTCCACGCCTCCTTCGCCCTGAGCGACGCGGGCTACGAGACCGTGATGGTCAACTGCAACCCGGAGACCGTCTCCACCGACTACGACACCTCCGACCGCCTCTACTTCGAGCCGCTGACGCTGGAGGACGTGCTGGAGATCGTCCACGCGGAGGCGCAGGCCGGCCCGATCGCCGGCGTCGTCGTCCAGCTCGGCGGCCAGACCCCGCTGGGCCTGGCGCAGGCGCTGAAGGACAACGGCGTGCCGATCGTCGGCACGTCCCCCGAGGCGATCCACGCGGCCGAGGACCGGGGCGCCTTCGGGCGCGTGCTCGCCGAGGCCGGCCTCCCGGCCCCGAAGCACGGCACGGCCACCACCTTCGCCGAGGCCAAGTCCATCGCGGACGAGATCGGCTACCCGGTCCTCGTCCGGCCGTCGTACGTCCTCGGTGGACGCGGCATGGAGATCGTCTACGACGAGGCCCGGCTGTCCTCGTACATCGCCGAGTCGACCGAGATCAGCCCCACCCGGCCGGTCCTCGTCGACCGCTTCCTCGACGACGCCATCGAGATCGACGTGGACGCGCTCTACGACGGCGAGGAGCTGTACCTCGGTGGCGTCATGGAGCACATCGAGGAGGCCGGTATCCACTCCGGCGACTCGGCGTGCGCCCTGCCGCCGATCACCCTGGGCGGCTTCGACATCAAGCGCCTGCGGGCCTCCACGGAGGCCATCGCCAAGGGCGTCGGTGTGCGCGGCCTGATCAACATCCAGTTCGCGATGGCCGGCGACATCCTCTACGTCCTGGAGGCCAACCCGCGCGCGTCCCGCACGGTCCCCTTCACCTCGAAGGCGACCGCGGTCCCGCTGGCGAAGGCCGCCGCCCGGATCTCGCTGGGCGCGACCATCGCCGAGCTGCGCGCCGAGGGGCTGCTCCCGGCGACCGGCGACGGCGGCGAGCTGCCGCTGGACGCACCGATCTCCGTCAAGGAGGCCGTGATGCCCTGGACCCGCTTCCGGGACACCTCCGGCCGCGGCGTAGACACCGTCCTCGGCCCGGAGATGCGCTCCACCGGCGAGGTCATGGGCATCGACTCCGTCTTCGGCACGGCGTACGCCAAGTCGCAGGCCGGCGCGTATGGTCCGCTGCCCACCAAGGGCCGCGCGTTCATCTCGGTCGCCAACCGCGACAAGCGCTCGATGATCTTCCCGGCGCGCGAGCTGGTCGCCCACGGCTTCGAACTGCTCGCCACCTCCGGCACCGCCGAGGTCCTCAAGCGCAACGGCATCAACGCCACGGTCGTGCGCAAGCAGTCGGAGGGCGCCGGCCCCAACGGCGAGAAGACCATCGTCCAGCTCATCCACGACGGCGAGGTCGACCTCATCGTCAACACCCCGTACGGCACCGGCGGCCGCCTCGACGGCTACGACATCCGTACGGCGGCCGTGGCGCGGTCCGTGCCGTGTCTGACGACGGTGCAGGCGCTCGCCGCAGCCGTCCAGGGCATCGACGCCCTCAACCACGGTGGCGTGGGCGTCCGTTCGCTCCAGGAACACGCGGAACACCTGACCGCGGCCCGCGACTAGCAGCCGACGAGGGGGACACCGGAAACGGTGTCCCCCTCTTCATGAGGACCCCTGAGGACTCCCGAGATGTACAAGCTCTTCTTCCGTCTGGTCTTCCAACGGATGGACCCCGAGAAGGCCCACCACCTGGCCTTCCGCTGGATCCGCCTCGCCGTCCGCATCCCCGTACTGCGCACCTTCGTGGCGGCCGCCCTCGCCCCCCGCCACAAGGAGCTGCGCACGGAGGCCTTCGGGCTGCGCATGCACGGCCCCTTCGGGCTCGCCGCCGGTTTCGACAAGAACGCGATCGCCGTCGACGGGATGTCGATGCTGGGCTTCGACCACGTCGAGATCGGCACGGTCACCGGGGAGCCGCAGCCCGGCAACCCCAAGAAGCGGCTCTTCCGGCTGGTGCCGGACCGGGCGCTGATCAACCGCATGGGCTTCAACAACGAGGGCTCGCTGGCCGTCGCCGCGCGCCTGGCCTCCCGGGAGCCCGTCTTCAAGACGGTGGTGGGCGTCAACATCGGCAAGACCAAGGTCGTCCCGGAGGCCGAGGCCGTCCTCGACTACGTGAAGTCGGCCGAGCGGCTCGCGCCGTTCGCCGACTACCTGGTCGTGAACGTCTCGTCCCCGAACACGCCCGGTCTGCGCAACCTTCAGGCCACCGAGGCGCTCCGTCCGCTGCTGCGCGCCGTTCGCGAGGCCGCCGACCGCATGGTGACGAACCGCCGGGTCCCGCTGCTGGTGAAGATCGCGCCGGATCTGGCCGACGAGGACGTGGACGCGGTCGCCGACCTCGCCGTGGAGCTCGGCCTCGACGGGATCATCGCCACCAACACCACCATCGCGCGCGAGGGCCTCGGTCTGACAGCCGAACCCTCGCTGGTGAAGGAGGCAGGCGGACTGTCCGGCGCGCCGTTGAAGGCGCGCTCCCTGGAAGTGCTGCGCCGTCTCTACGCGCGCGTGGGCGACCGCATCACCCTCGTGGGCGTCGGCGGCATCGAGAACGCCGAGGACGCCTGGCAGCGCATCCTGGCCGGCGCCACGCTCGTCCAGGGCTACAGCGCCTTCATCTACGAGGGACCCTTCTGGGCCCGCGCGATCCACAAGGGACTCGTCGCTCGGCTGCGCACGAGCCCGTACGCCACGCTGGCCGAGGCGGTCGGCGCCGACGTGAGGAAGACGGCATGACCCTGGAGCCCTTCGGCGCGCGCCTGCGCCGGGCGATGGACGAGCGTGGCCCGCTCTGCGTCGGGATCGACCCGCACGCGTCCCTGCTCGCCGAGTGGGGCCTGGACGACGACATCGCCGGTCTGGAGCGGTTCAGCCGGACGGTCGTCGAGGCGATGGCCGACCGGGTCGCCGTCCTGAAGCCGCAGAGCGCCTTCTTCGAGCGCTTCGGCTCACGCGGGGTCGCCGTCCTGGAGAAGTCGGTCGAGGAGGCGCGGGCGGCCGGCGCCCTCGTCGTGATGGACGCCAAGCGCGGCGACATCGGCTCGACCATGGCCGCGTACGCCGAGTCCTTCCTCCGCGAGGGCGCCCCCCTCTTCTCGGACGCTCTCACCGTCTCGCCGTACCTCGGCTACGGCTCCCTGAGCCCGGCCGTCGCGCTGGCGCGCGAGAGCGGCGCCGGTCTGTTCGTGCTGGCGCTGACCTCCAACCCGGAAGGCGGCGAGGTCCAGCACGCGGTGCGCGCGGACGGGCGGAACGTGGGCGCGACGATGCTGGCGCACCTGGCCGCCGAGAACGCGGGGGAGGAGCCCCTGGGCTCCTTCGGCGCGGTCGTCGGCGCCACCCTGGGCGACCTGTCGACGTACGACCTCGACATCAACGGGCCGCTCCTCGCGCCCGGCATCGGCGCCCAGGGGGCGACCGCGGCGGACCTGCCGCGCGTGTTCCGGTCCGCCGTGCGCAACGTCGTGCCGAACGTCAGTCGCGGTGTGTTGCGCCACGGTCCCGACGTCGTCGCGCTGCGTGACGCCGCGGACCGTTTCGCCGAGGAGATCCGGGCCGCGGTGGCGGCCGTCTGAACCTCGCCGGCCGCCCGACCGGGGGCTCCATCGGGCGGCCCGGGGCCGACTTGAGCCTGGATACATTCTCAAATCCGGGGCATTATGTCCTAAATGTCCGGCCTGACGGAGGCTGACCAGGACTTTTCCTCTGTTCTCGCTGACTCTGGCGGAGTTGGCCGCTAGTCTCCGACGGAGAGTGAACGGGCAAGCGTGTTGCTCGTGGCTCCCCAGGTGTGGGGCGACTAGGTTCCTCACCGGTCCGTATCCGACAAGTTCGACATCCGAGGTGACGTAGGCGTGGCTCTTCCGCCCCTTACCCCCGAACAGCGCGCAGCCGCGCTCGAAAAGGCCGCCGCGGCTCGCCGGGAGCGGGCCGAGGTCAAGAATCGACTCAAGCACTCCGGCGCCTCCCTTCACGAGGTCATCAAGCAGGGTCAGGAAAACGACGTCATCGGCAAGATGAAGGTCTCCGCCCTGCTCGAGTCGCTGCCGGGCGTGGGCAAGGTCCGCGCCAAGCAGATCATGGAGCGACTCGGCATCTCCGAGAGCCGCCGTGTGCGTGGTCTCGGTTCCAACCAGATCGCCTCTCTGGAGCGTGAGTTCGGCGACACCGCCAAGTGAGTCCGAGGTGCTCCGGGCAGATCGTCCCGGGCACTGCGGGACAACTGGAATAATCGCTGCATGAGTGAACGTCCGCGGCTGACCGTGCTCTCCGGCCCCTCCGGGGTCGGCAAGAGCACGGTCGTCGCCCATATGCGCAAGGAACACCCCGAGGTCTGGCTCTCGGTGTCGGCGACGACCCGCAAGCCCCGCCCCGGCGAGAAGCACGGAGTCCACTACTTCTTCGTCACCGACGACGAGATGGACAAGCTGATCGCCAACGGTGAGCTGCTGGAGTGGGCCGAGTTCGCCGGCAACCGCTACGGCACTCCGCGGGGTGCCGTGATGGAGCGCCTCGAGGCGGGCGAGCCCGTCCTCCTGGAGATCGACCTCCAGGGCGCGCGGCAGGTCCGGGAGTCCATGCCCGAGGCCCAGCTCGTGTTCCTGGCTCCGCCCTCGTGGGAGGAGCTGGTGCGCAGACTCACCGGGCGGGGCACCGAACCGCCCGAGGTGATCGAGCGCCGCCTGGAGGCGGCCAAGATCGAGCTCGCGGCCGAGCCGGAGTTCGACGAGACCCTGGTCAACACCTCCGTCGAGGATGTGGCGCGCGAGCTGCTAGCCTTGATGGATGTCGTGTGATCACGAGTGCTGTGATCACCGCCCGTCTTTTCCCATCCATCGGAAGGTAGAGCGTGTCCTCTTCCATCTCCGCGCCCGAGGGCATCATCAACCCGCCGATCGACGAGCTCCTCGAGGCCACCGACTCGAAGTACAGCCTCGTGATCTACGCGGCCAAGCGGGCCCGCCAGATCAACGCGTACTACTCGCAGCTCGGCGAGGGCCTCCTCGAGTACGTCGGTCCGCTCGTCGACACCCACGTCCACGAGAAGCCGCTCTCGATCGCCCTCCGCGAGATCAACGCGGGGCTGCTGACCTCCGAGGCCATCGAGGGCCCGGCTCAGTAGTATTTTCAGCTCGCAGTTGGTTTTTCCACAGGCCCGGCAGCGCGACTGCCGGGCCTGTGGTCTGCTCGGGGGGTGCGGGGGTCGTCCCCCGCGATGATGCAGCATGGAGGCGTGCGCCGCACTGCGGCGTCGTACCTGAGCCGAGCCGGGGAGAGACGGTGGACAAGCCGAAGGTCGTTCTGGGGGTCAGCGGTGGCATCGCCGCCTACAAGGCCTGCGAACTGCTGCGCAGACTGACGGAATCCGGCCATGACGTGCGGGTCGTCCCCACGGCCTCCGCCCTGCACTTCGTCGGCGCCGCGACCTGGTCCGCCCTCTCCGGCAACCCGGTCTCGACCGAGGTCTGGGACGACGTCCACGAGGTGCCGCACGTCCGCATCGGCCAGCAGGCCGACCTGGTCGTCGTGGCCCCCGCCACCGCCGACACACTCGCGAAGGCCGCGCACGGCCTGGCCGACGACCTGCTGACGAACACCCTGCTCACCGCCCGCTGTCCGGTCGTCTTCGCCCCCGCCATGCACACCGAGATGTGGGAGCACCCGGCCACCCAGGAGAACGTGGCGACGCTGCGCCGCCGTGGCGCCGTCGTGGTCGAACCGGCCGTCGGCCGCCTCACCGGCGTCGACACCGGCAAGGGCCGGCTGCCCGACCCGGCGGAGATCTTCGAGATCTGCCGCCGTGTTCTGGCCAGAGGGGTGCGCGAGCCCGACCTCGCCGGCCGGCATGTCGTGGTCAGCGCCGGCGGCACCCGTGAGCCCCTCGACCCCGTCCGCTTCCTCGGCAACCGCTCCTCCGGCAAGCAGGGCTACGCCCTCGCCCGTACCGCCGCCGCCCGCGGCGCCCGGGTCACGCTGATCGCGGCCAACACCGGGCTGCCCGACCCCGCCGGGGTCGATGTCGTGCAGGTCGGCACCGCCGTGCAACTGCGGGAGGCGGTCCTGAAGGCGGCCGCGGACGCCGACGCGGTCGTCATGGCCGCCGCCGTCGCCGACTTCCGCCCGGCGGCGTACGCGGCCGGCAAGATCAAGAAGAAGGACGACCAGGAGCCGGACCCCATCGTCCTCCTGCGAAATCCGGACATCCTCGCGGAGATCTCCGCCGAACGCGCCCGGCCCGGTCAGGTGGTCGTCGGCTTCGCCGCCGAAACGGACGACGTCCTGGCCAACGGCCGGGCCAAGCTGCGACGCAAGGGCTGCGACCTGCTCGTGGTGAACGAGGTGGGGGAGCGCAAGACCTTCGGCTCCGAAGAGAACGAGGCGGTCGTCCTGGGCGCCGACGGCAGCGAGACCCCGGTACCGCACGGCCCGAAGGAAGCACTGGCCGAAACTGTGTGGGACCTGGTGACGCGGCGCTTGGGCTGACTGTTTGATGCGCTTCGCCGATCTCTCGAACCTCGCTCGATTGCGGCGTGGCGCCCCTGGCCAACCGTGCTCGGCATTCGGCAGAATGCCCGTGTGCCGCAGGTCACAGCGCTCCCGAGAGGCGAGACGGGTGGGCCGGTGGTGAAGCGCGACCGATAAACTGTTCACGGACGACGCCGGGCGCAGCCCCCGTCGCGTCCGCCAATGATCAGCCAGCAGCCGCTGCAACCCCAGGGAGCGTTGTGTCCCGTCGCCTGTTCACTTCGGAGTCCGTGACCGAGGGTCACCCCGACAAGATCGCTGACCAGATCAGCGACACCATCCTCGATGCGTTGCTGCGTGAGGACCCGACGTCCCGGGTCGCCGTCGAGACCCTGATCACGACCGGCCTGGTGCACGTGGCCGGTGAGGTCACCACCAAGGCGTACGCGCCGATCCCGCAGCTCGTCCGGGACAAGATCCTGGAGATCGGCTACGACTCCTCCAAGAAGGGCTTCGACGGCGCCTCCTGCGGTGTCTCCGTGTCGATCGGCGCGCAGTCCCCGGACATCGCCCAGGGTGTCGACACGGCGTACGAGTCGCGGGTCGAGGGCGACGAGGACGAACTGGACCGGCAGGGCGCCGGCGACCAGGGGCTCATGTTCGGCTACGCCTCCGACGAGACGCCGACCCTGATGCCGCTGCCGATCTTCCTGGCGCACCGCCTGTCCAAGCGCCTGTCGGACGTCCGCAAGAACGGCACCATCCCCTACCTGCGCCCCGACGGCAAGACCCAGGTCACCATCGAGTACGACGGCGACAAGGCGGTCCGCCTGGACACGGTCGTCGTCTCCTCGCAGCACGCCTCCGACATCGACCTGGACTCCCTCCTCGCTCCCGACATCCGTGAGTTCGTCGTGGAGCCGGAGCTGAAGGCGCTCCTCGACGACGGCATCAAGCTCGACACCGAGAACTACCGCCTGCTGGTCAACCCCACCGGCCGCTTCGAGATCGGCGGCCCGATGGGCGACGCCGGCCTGACCGGCCGCAAGATCATCATCGACACCTACGGCGGCTTCGCCCGCCACGGCGGCGGCGCCTTCTCCGGCAAGGACCCGTCCAAGGTCGACCGCTCCGCCGCGTACGCGATGCGCTGGGTCGCGAAGAACGTGGTCGCCGCCGGTCTGGCCGCGCGCTGCGAGGTCCAGGTCGCCTACGCGATCGGCAAGGCCGAGCCGGTGGGTCTGTTCGTCGAGACCTTCGGCACCCACAAGGTCGACCCCGAGAAGATCGAGAAGGCCATCGACGAGGTCTTCGACCTCCGCCCGGCCGCGATCATCCGCGACCTCGACCTGCTCCGCCCGATCTACGCCCAGACCGCCGCGTACGGCCACTTCGGCCGTGAGCTCCCCGACTTCACCTGGGAGCGCACGGACCGCGTGGAGGCGCTGCGGGAGGCGGCGGGGCTGTAACGTCCACGGCTCTGTACGAGGCCCGGTATCCCTTCAGGGGATGCCGGGCCTCGGTGCTGTGCGGACCGCCTCAGGCCTGCGGATAGCCGGTTTCCTCGAGGTCCTTCGCCAGATCGGCCACAGTGAGCTCGGGGTTCAGCGCGCGGACCACAGCGTCGGTGAGCGGACGCGAGGCGAGGACGTGCCGTACGGCCTCCAAGTCGACCGGGACCTCGTAGTAGTCCTCCGCCCAGGCCCGCAGCGCCTGCGCGGAGCGGTCCGTCAACAACCTGAACAGGTGTCCGGCGCCGTCCGGGTCGTCCGTCGGATGCTCGGGGAAGTCGATCGTGCCCGTGGACCAGCCGTCGTCCGTCGCCCGGCGCCACAGGCAGGCGGTGACGACGGGGAGGCCGTCCTCGTCCGTGAACGCCGGCTCCTCGACGTAGGCCGCGAAGACCTCCGGAACGTCGTCCAGCACACCGGGCCAGGGACCGTCCTCCTCGTACGGGCTCATGGGGGACTCGTGGGCGAAGCCGCGGATCCAGGCGCCGGCGGGGGAGAAGACGATCGCCCACTCGTCGCCCGAGCCGTTGCGCATCGAGGCCATCGCCTCGGTCCGCGACCAGTGGGCGTCGAAGGAGTGGTTGCGGTAGGCCCAGTCGGGGCTGAGGATCGCCTCCAGCAGGGCCAGCGCGCGGCAGTGCTTCCGCAGCGCGTCGATCTCGGGCAGCCGGCGGGCGGCGTCTTGAACGGTCACCCGCTCATTCAAGCGCCTGCACGGCGCACGAGCTGCGGCAGGGACCGTTGTCAGTGGCGTTTGGAAGAATGCAAGCGTGAGCAGCGAGAACGGGCAGGGGGGCGGTGGCGGGGCCGGGGAGGGGGCACCGCCTGAGCAGCTCGCGCTGATTCGGGAGAGTGTGCGTCAGGCCAAGGCGCCGCGGGCGAAGCCGCGGACGTGGCGGGGGGCCGCGTTGGCGGAGGAGCTGCCGGTGGCGCGGGTGCTGGTCGACAAGGGGGTGCTGCATCTCGACCGGTACTTCGATTACGCGGTGCCGGCCGAGCTGGATGCCGACGCCCAGCCGGGGGTGCGGGTGCGGGTGCGGTTCGGAGCCGGGCGGGGGCGGGTGCGTGACGGGCGGCGTGAGGGCGGAGGGCTCATCGACGGGTTTCTCGTCGAGCGGCTCGCCGAGTCGGACTACTCGGGGCCGCTTGCCGCCCTTGCTCAGGTGGTGTCGCCCGAGCCCGTGCTGAGTCCGGAGCTGCTGGGGCTGGCGCGGGCCGTCGCCGACCGGTACGCGGGGAGCGTGGCGGATGTGCTGCAGCTGGCCGTGCCGCCGCGCAGTGCCCGGGCCGAGCAGCGGCCTTCGCCCGCACCGCTTCCACCGCCGGAGGTGCCGGACACGGGCTCCTGGGCGCGGTACGAGCACGGGGGTGCGTTCCTCGAGGCGCTGGCTTCGGGAGCGTCTCCCCGGGCCGTGTGGAACGCGTTGCCCGGGCCCGAGTGGAGTGAGGAGCTGGCCCGGGCCGTCGCGGCGACGCTGGCCTCCGGGCGCGGGGCCCTCGTCGTCGTACCGGACGGGCGGGCCGTGGCGCGGGTCGATGCCGCGCTGACCGGTGTGCTGGGGGAGGGGCGGCATGCGCTGCTCACCGCCGACGCCGGGCCCGAGAAGCGGTACCGGGAGTGGCTCGCCGTGCGGCGGGGGGCCGTGCGGGCGGTCGTCGGGACGCGGGCCGCCATGTTCGCCCCGGTGCGCGACGTCGGGCTGGTGGCCGTCTGGGACGACGGGGACGACAGCCACAGCGAGCAGCATGCCCCGCAGCCGCATGCGCGGGATGTGTCGTTGCTGCGGGCGGCACAGGACAAGTGCGGCTTTCTGATGGGGGGTTGGAGCTGCACCGTCGAGGGGGCGCAGCTGGTCGAGAGCGGGTGGGCGCGGCCGTTGGTCGCCTCGCGGGAGCAGGTGCGGCGGTCGGCTCCGCTCGTGCGGACGGTGGGGGACCAGGATCTCGCGCGGGACGAGGCCGCGCGGGCCGCCCGCTTGCCCACGCTCGCCTGGCAGGCGGTCCGGGAGGGGCTGCGGCAGGGGCCGGTGCTCGTGCAGGTGCCGCGCCGCGGGTACGTGCCGCGGATGGCGTGCGCCAACTGCCGGGCGCCCGCGCGGTGTCGGCAGTGTTCCGGGCCGTTGGAGGCGCGGGACGGCGGCGCGCTGTCCTGCGGATGGTGCGGGCGCGAGGAGGGCGCCTGGCACTGCCCGGAGTGCGGGGGCTTCCGGTTGCGGGCGCAGGTCGTCGGGGCGCGGCGGACCGCTGAGGAGCTGGGGCGGGCGTTTCCCGCCGTTCCGGTGCGGACGTCGGTGCGTGAGCATGTGCTGGACACCGTGCCGGGCACGCCCGCGCTCGTCGTGAGTACGCCCGGTGCCGAACCCGTCGCCGAGGGCGGGTACGCGGCGGCCCTGCTCCTCGACGGGTGGGCCATGCTCGCCCGGCCCGACCTGCGGGCGGGGGAGGACGCGCTGCGGCGGTGGATCGCGGCCGCCGCGCTGGTACGGCCGCAGGGTGACGGCGGGACCGTGGTCGTCGTCGCCGAGCCGACCCTGCGGCCCGTCCAGGCGCTGGTGCGGTGGGATCCCGTCGGGCATGCCGTGCGCGAGCTGGCCGAGCGGGCCGAGCTGGGGTTTCCGCCGGTGTCGCGGATGGCGGCGGTGTCGGGGACGGGGGAGGCGGTGGCCGCGTTCCTGGGAACCGTGGAATTGCCTCGGGAGGCCGAGGTGCTGGGTCCGGTGCCGTTGCCGGTCACCCCTGCGGGGCGGCCCCGGCGGCCGGGGGCGCCACCTCCCGGGGAGCACTGGGAGCGGGCGTTGGTCCGGGTGCCGCCTGGGAAGGGGTCCGCGTTGGCCTCCGCGCTGAAGTCCGCACAGGCCGCGCGGATGGCTCGGGGTGGGGGTGGGGGTGGGGGCGGGGCTGCGGCGTCGGCTGTGTGGGTGCGGATCGATCCGCCTGACATCGGCTGAGCGTCGAGCCGTCGGCTGGGTGTTGATCCATCGGCTGAGCGTCGATCCATGGGGTGGGCCTCGACCGCGACGAGTCGCCCAGGCCTGTCCGGCGGAGCAGGTCGCAGGAAAGGGGCGGTGCCTCATGCCCCCCCGCGTCCGCGGCATGATCCGCCGGACAGGCCCTGGTACGCGTCTGCCCTCTCGGGTGGGTGCCGAGAGGGCAGAGGGGGCGGCGTGGATCAGCCGTTGCGCGGGCCGGGGAGGGCTGACGGCCTCACCTCGTCGCGCAGGGACGGGCTGCCCGCGGTCGGCTGGGTCGGCATCGAGCGGGCGGCGGGGACTGTCGGGACCGCGGGGATTCCGGTCCCCACGTTGACCGTGCGGGTGCCCGTGGCCTCGCCCGTACGGTCGGGCTCCGCGGTGGCCTGGGCGGCGGCGCGGCGGGAGCCGTAGCGGCGGTGGACCGCCTGCTTGGTGACGCCGAGCGCGGAGCCCACCGCATCCCACGAGAAGCCGAGCGAGCGGTCGAAGTCCACCGCCGCGGTGACCAGGGTCTCGACACTGTCCCGCAGCTCCTGGGCGAGGCGGACCGTGGGGGCGGGGGCGCGTCCGTAGACGACGAAGCCCGTGGACGGGCCGGAGCGGCGCGGGCGGTAGACGTTGCCCAGCTGGGCGGTCAGGGTGCGCAGTGCGTCCACCTGGCGGCGGACCCGCTCGATGTCCCGCACCAGCAAGTGCAGGCTGGCCCGGGCCTGGGCGTCGTGGGTTGCGTGGTCGGCCATGAACAAGCCTCTCGAACCGGCGTTGAAGAAAGTGGTCAACTCTTTCTTGACCAACGCGGGTTCGCTCCGCGGGTCACGGGGTGGGGGCGTATGGGCATATGCGTACGCCCCCTGCGTGGGGATGGGGCGGCTCGGCCTTCGGCCACCGCCGCTTTGTCTCCCCCCGCGCACCGCCCGTCTCGCTCGGACAAAGCGTGAACCTCTCCAGTGGGGGGGTTCAGCGCCGTCGGCGGCTTTTCCGTTGCGTCCCAATAAACTTGTGCGTTGCCCGTCGTCCGACCCCTCCGAGAGGCCCGTCCCACCCATGAAGCTCGTCTTCGCCGGTACCCCCGAGGTCGCCGTTCCCGCTCTGGACGCCCTGATCGCCTCCGGGCGGCATGAGGTGGCCGCCGTTGTCACGCGGCCCGACGCTCCGGCGGGGCGGGGGCGGAGGCTGGTCGCTTCTCCTGTGGCCCAGCGGGCGGAGGAGGCCGGGATCGAGGTGCTGAAGCCTGCCCGGCCGCGGGAGCCGGAGTTCCTGGAGCGGCTCAAGGAGATCGCGCCGGACTGCTGTCCCGTCGTCGCCTACGGGGCCCTGCTGCCCAGGGTCGCCCTCGACATCCCCACCCACGGCTGGGTCAACCTGCACTTCTCGCTGCTGCCCGCCTGGCGGGGGGCGGCGCCCGTGCAGCACGCCGTCATGGCGGGCGACGAGATCACGGGGGCTTCCACCTTCCTCATCGAGGAGGGGCTCGACTCCGGGCCCGTCTACGGCACCGTCACCGAGGAGATCCGGCCCACCGACACGAGCGGGGACCTGCTGACCCGGCTCGCCTTCGCGGGCGCCGGGCTGCTCGCCGCCACCATGGACGGGATCGAGGACGGCTCGCTGAAGGCCGTACCGCAGCCGCACGACGGCATCACCCTCGCTCCGAAGATCACCGTCGAGGACGCCCACGTCGACTGGACCGCGCCCGCGCTGCGCGTCGACCGGGTGGTGCGGGGGTGCACGCCGGCCCCCGGCGCCTGGACCACCTTCCGTGGCGAGCGGCTCAAGTTGATCCAGGTGCAGCCGGTTCCGGGGCGTGACGACCTCGCTCCGGGCGCGCTGGCCGTCGGCAAGAACAGCGTCCACGTCGGCACGGGGTCGTACGCGGTCGAGCTGCTGTGGGTGCAGGCGCAGGGCAAGAAGCCGATGCGGGCGGCCGACTGGGCCCGCGGGGTGCGCATCGGCGACGGGGAGCACGTCGGGGCGTAACGGTCCTGCACGGGGCGGCGGCCGCTCGACGTACGCTGGGGGCGTCTTCCATCCTGCAATCCGGAGCACCTTTTTCGTGAGCGATCAGTCCCGCCGTCCCCGCAAGCCCGGCAAGCCCTACCGTCGGCCCCAGAAGGATCCCGTCCGCATCCTCGCCTTCGAGGCGCTGCGAGCCGTGGACGAGCGGGACGCGTACGCCAACCTCGTGCTGCCGCCCCTGCTGCGCAAGGCGCGGGAGAGCGGTGACTTCGACGGGCGGGACGCCGCCCTGGCCACCGAGTTGGTGTACGGGACGCTGCGGCGGCAGGGAACGTACGACGCCGTCATCGCCGCGTGTGTCGACCGGCCGCTGCGCGAGGTCGACCCGCCCGTGCTGGACGTGCTCAGCCTCGGTGCGCACCAGCTGCTCGGGACGCGGATTCCCACGCATGCCGCCGTGTCCGCCTCCGTCGAGCTGGCGCGGGTCGTGCTCGGCGACGGCCGGGCCAAGTTCGTCAACGCCGTGCTGCGCAAGGTCGCGCAGCACGACCTGGACGCCTGGACGGAGAAGGTCGCGCCGCCCTACGACGACGACCCCGAGGACCATCTCGCCGTCGTGCACTCGCATCCGCGCTGGGTCGTCTCCGCGTTGTGGGACTCCCTCGGCGGCGGACGGGCCGGCATCGAGGACCTGCTGGAGGCCGACAACGAGCGGCCCGAGGTGACGCTGGTCGCCCGGCCCGGGCGGGCCACGGTCGACGAGCTGCTGCGCGAGGAGGCCGCCGTCCCCGGGCGCTGGTCGCCGTACGCGGTGCGGCTCACCGAGGGCGGCGAACCGGGGGCCGTGGACGCCGTCCGGGAAGGGCGTGCGGGGGTGCAGGACGAGGGGAGTCAGCTCGTGGCGCTCGCGCTGGCCAACGCGCCCCTCGACGGGCCCGACGAACGGTGGCTCGACGGGTGTGCGGGGCCCGGCGGCAAGGCCGCGCTGCTGGCGGCTCTCGCGGCCGAGCGGGGAGCCGTGCTGCTCGCCTCCGAGAAGCAGCCGCACCGGGCGGGCCTGGTGGCGAAGGCCCTGGCTGGGAACCCCGGGCCCTACCAGGTCATCGCCGCCGACGGGACGCGGCCGCCGTGGCGGCCCGGTTCCTTCGACCGTGTGCTGATGGACGTGCCCTGCACCGGGCTCGGCGCCCTGCGGCGGCGGCCCGAGGCGCGGTGGCGGCGCCGGCCGGAGGATCTGGAAGGGTTCGCGCCGTTGCAGCGCGGGCTGCTGCGGACCGCGCTGGAGTCCGTGCGCGTCGGCGGTGTCGTCGGGTACGCCACCTGCTCGCCGCACCTCGCGGAGACCCGGGCCGTCGTCGCCGACGTCCTCAAGCAGCACCCGGAGGCCGAGCTGATCGACGCCCGGCCGCTGCTCCCGGGCGTACCGGCCCTCGGCGACGGGCCCGACGTCCAGCTGTGGCCGCATCTGCACGGGACCGACGCGATGTATCTGGCAATCCTCCGGCGGACTGGCTGACCTGTGGTTTCTCGCCCTTCTCGGATACGGGCACGTTCTCCGCGTGAACCGGCGGACGGGGCCGGTGACCAGGTCCGACGACCTCGTGACGCCCGTCCGCCGACCGCGCGCGGTACGCGCCCCGCAGGCGGCGCGGGGAACTGCGCGACCAGCCACGCACGGCCCGCACCGTTCATACGACCGAATCCACCCGGGACCGATGCCGCCAACCCCCGAAGGGCATGGCAGGCTTGGGTCATGGCCGCGCAGATCAACCCCAGCATCCTGTCCGCCGACTTCGCCCGCCTCGCGGACGAGGCCCAGGCGGTCACGGGAGCCGACTGGCTCCATGTCGACGTCATGGACAACCATTTCGTCCCGAACCTCACGCTCGGCGTGCCGGTCGTGGAGTCGTTGGCCCGTGCGACGGACACTCCGCTGGACTGCCATCTGATGATCGAGAACCCCGATCGGTGGGCCCCGCAGTACGTCGAGGCGGGTGCCTCGTCCGTCACCTTCCATGTCGAGGCGGCTGCCGCGCCCGTGCGACTCGCCCGCGAGATCCGGGCGAAGGGCGCCCGTGCCTCCATGGCGCTCAAGCCCGCGACACCGATCGAACCGTTCGAGGACCTGCTGCCCGAGCTCGACATGCTGCTGATCATGACCGTCGAACCCGGCTTCGGAGGCCAGGCCTTTCTCGACATCATGCTTCCGAAGATCCGCCGCACCCGTGAGTTGATCAGCAAGCACGGCCTTGAGCTGTGGCTCCAGGTCGACGGCGGTGTCTCGGCCTCGACGATCGAGCGGTGCGCCGACGCCGGCGCGGACGTCTTCGTGGCCGGATCGGCGGTGTACGGGGCCGAGGACCCGGCCGAAGCGGTACGTGCACTACGCACACAGGCGGAGGCGGCCACCGCCAAGGCGTCGTGGGCATGCGACCACTGAGCCACAGCTACGTGAACGGCTCTCATCAGGGCTGATCGAGTGCGCCGGATCTGCAAGGATGAACGGCGAATCCAGAGTGTGAACAGCAGTGAGGAGATCGCCGTGTCGGGTATGTCGGCGGGCCGGTCAGCCATGCGGATGGGACCCGCTGAGCTGGTGCAGGCGGCGGCCATGGCCCGCCGCTTCTACCTCGAGGGCAAGTCCAAGATCCAGATCGCGGAGGAGTTCGGCGTCAGCCGCTTCAAGGTGGCCCGGGTCCTGGAAACCGCTCTCGAACGGGATCTCGTACGGATCGAGATCCGCGTGCCGGCCGAGCTGGACGCCGAGCGCTCCGACGCGCTCCGCGCCCGTTACGGCCTCCGGCACGCCGTCGTGGTCGAGTCCCCGGCCGATGCCGAGGAGTCGCCCGATCCCGAGAACCTGGGGGAAGTGGCCGCCGACCTGCTCGGCGAGCTCGTCAACGAGGGGGACGTCCTGGGTCTGGCCTGGGGCCGCTCCACCATCCACATGGCGGCGGCGCTGGACCGGCTGCCGCCGTGCACGGTGGTGCAGCTGACGGGCGTGTACGACGCCGGGACCGCCGAGCGCGGCTCGGTCGAGGCCGTCCGCCGCGCCGCCCAGGTCTCCGGCGGCGACGCGCACCCCATCTACGCGCCCATGCTGCTGCCGGACGCGGCCACCGCGGCGGCGCTGCGGCACCAGACCGGGATCGCCCGGGCCTTCGAGTACTTCGACAAGGTGACGGTCGCCTGCGTGTCCATCGGCTCCTGGGAGCCGGGCATCTCGACGGTGCACGACATGCTCAGCGACGAGGAGCGCGGGCACTACGCCTCGCTCGGTGTCGCCGCGGAGATGTCCGCTCACCTCTTCGACACCGAGGGCCGCCGGGTCGGGCGCGACCTGGGCGAGCGGTGCATCACGGTCAAGGCCGACCAGCTCCGCCGTGTCCCCGAGGTCGTCGCGATCGCGGGCGGGCAGCGCAAGGCGGCCGCGATCGACGCGGTGCTGCGGTCCGGGCTCGTCACCAGCCTGGTGACGGACACCTCGGCCGCGGACTACCTGATGACGGCGGGGCCGACGCCGAAGCCGGCGCTCAACCGGGCGGACCCCGACGGGGTCTGACGGGAGGTCAGGAGGGGACGGCCGCAGCGGCCGTCCCCGGATGCCGGAACACACGACTCCTTCAGGGCGGTGCCGAGATGACGGACAAGGTACTCACGCTGGACCTCGACGGGGTCATGGACAAGGCGGGTCTGATGGACCGCTGCGTCCGGGACCTGGAGCTGCCCGACTGGTTCGGTCGCAACTGGGACGCCCTCGCCGACAGCCTCACCGACCTCCCCGACCGGCCCGAGGTCGAGGGGCTGCTCGTCGTCGTACGGAACTGGCAGCCGTACGCGAAGGCGCGGCCCGAGGAGTGGGAGATCGCGCAGGAGGTGTTCTCGTCGGCGGTGGACCATGCGCCGGCGCTCTCCTTGGTGCTCGCGCTCGGAGGATCCTCCTAACCCCTTCCGACCAGCCTGGATGATCCGACCGGGCAGCGCATTCCGGACGGCATGGGACAATGAAGTACGTGCTCTTCCCCCTGGCTGTCCTGTCCGGGGGCCACCTCTGATCGACTGGGATGTGCAGCACGTGCGTTTCCTCAACGGCATCCAGCCCGCATACGACCTGACGTACGACGACGTCTTCATGGTGCCGAGCCGCAGCGCGGTCGGGTCGCGGCAGGGCGTGGACCTCGACTCCCCGGACGGTACGGGCACCACGATCCCGCTGGTCGTCGCCAACATGACCGCCGTCGCCGGCCGCCGGATGGCCGAGACCGTGGCCCGGCGCGGTGGGCTCGTCGTGATACCGCAGGACATCCCGATCGACGTCGTCACCGATGTCATCTCCTGGGTCAAGAGCCGGCATCTCGTTCTGGACACCCCGATCGTGCTCGCCCCGCACCAGACCGTCGCGGACGCGCTGGCCCTGCTGCCCAAGCGGGCGCACAACGCCGGTGTCGTCGTCGACGAGCACCACAAGCCGGTCGGCGTCGTCACCGACCAGGACCTGATCGGTGTCGACCGCTTCACGCAGCTCGAGGTCGTCATGTCCAAGGACCTGCTGCTCCTGGACGCCGACATCGACCCCCGTGAGGCCTTCACCACCCTCGACCACCACAACCGGCGCTACGCCCCCGCCGTGGACGCGGAGGGCAGGCTGGCCGGCATCCTCACCCGCAAGGGCGCCCTGCGCGCCACGCTGTACACGCCGGCCACCGACGCGCACGGCCGGCTGCGCGTGGCCGCCGCCGTCGGCGTCAACGGCGACTTCGCGGAGAAGGCCAAGCTGCTGCTGGACGCGGGCGTGGACACGCTCGTCATCGACACGGCGCACGGCCACCAGGAGTCGATGATCAACGCGATCAGGCTCGTCCGTGACCTCGACCCGCAGGTCCCGATCGTCGCGGGCAACATCGTCTCCGCCGAGGGCGTCAAGGACCTGGTCGACGCGGGCGCCGACATCATCAAGGTCGGTGTCGGCCCCGGCGCCATGTGCACCACCCGCATGATGACCGGCGTGGGCCGCCCGCAGTTCTCGGCCGTCCTGGAGTGCGCGGCCGAGGCGAAGAAGTACGGCAAGCACGTGTGGGCCGACGGCGGTGTCCGCCACCCGCGCGACGTCGCCATGGCGCTGGCGGCCGGCGCGTCCAACGTGATGATCGGCTCCTGGTTCGCGGGCACCTACGAGTCCCCGGGCGACCTTCAGCAGGACGCGAGCGGCCGCCTCTACAAGGAGTCGTTCGGCATGGCGTCCGCGCGCGCCGTGCGTAACCGTACGGCCGAGGAGTCGGCGTACGACCGCGCCCGCAAGGCGCTGTTCGAGGAGGGCATCTCCACCTCCCGCATGTTCCTCGACCCGGCCCGCCCCGGCGTCGAGGACCTGATCGACTCGATCATCGCGGGCGTCCGCTCCTCCTGCACCTACGCCGGTGCCGCCTCCCTGGGGGAGTTCGCCGAGAAGGCCGTCGTCGGCATCCAGAGCGCGGCCGGCTACGCGGAGGGCAAGCCGCTGCACGCCAGCTGGAACTGACGCGTTTTCCTTTCGAGCGGCCCCCGTCGAAAACCGGGGGCCGTTCGCGTGCCCGGGCCTCTACGGTCGGCGTATGGACATCGCCGTCAGCCGAGCACAGGACATCGCCGCACTGGAGCGTTTCATGCCGTCGTCCAGCGTCGACGGCCATCACGCCGCCCGGTTCGCGCGCCAGGAGGCGGGGGAGAGCACCTACCTGATCCCGTGGCTCGACGGCAGACCCGTCGGGCACGCCGAGGTCCGCTGGACCGGCTGTGAGGCGCCGGTGGTGCGGCTGGCGCAGCCTGGCTGCCCGGAGATCAACGGTCTGTTCGTGTGGCCCGAGTCGCTCCGCTCGCAAGGCATCGGCACCTCGCTGGTGCACGCCGCCGAGCGGTTGGCGCGGGAGCGCGGCATCGGCGTCATGGGGCTCGGTGTGGGCGACGACAACGAGCGGGCGGCCGCTCTTTACGCACGGCTCGGCTATCGGCCCACAGTGGCGTACGTCGACCGCTGGGCGTACCTGGACGCCGACGGCGTACGGCATGACCGCGCCGACCCGTGCACCTTCCTGGTCAAAGAACTGCGCTGAGCCGCCCGAACGCAACGCTCGAAAGCCCTCGCGCAACGAATGCCCGGGCACCCGCGAGTAACGCAATGATCTTGCGCCGATGTGCAAGGTTGCTGCATTACTCCAGCAATGCTCTGGCCCGTAGGGTGCTGCGCTGTACGTGGCGTGGCGGGGACCCCGCTCGGTGGGTTCCTGCTCGCGCAGGGACGCCTCGGGTCTCCGCCGCCCTGATCGGCAGCGACAAAGGAGTCAGCGCGTGCTCGACCAAGGCGCACCCCCGAAGGACCGCACCCGGACAACGCCCCCGTCCCCGGGTCTCGGCGCGCGCCTCATGCGGCGCAAGCCCGTGGAACGCCTGGTCGCCGAGGGGGGTCAGGGTGAGGGAGGCTCCCTGCGGCGCTCCCTCGGGCTGTGGCAGCTCACCATGATCAGCATCGGCGCGACGCTCGGTACGGGCATCTTCGTGGTCCTCGGTGAGGCGGTCCCCAAGGCCGGTCCGGCCGTCACCCTGTCGTTCGTCATCGCCGGTCTGACGGCTCTCTTCTCCGCCCTCTCCTACGCCGAACTGGCGGGCACCATCCCCGTCTCCGGCTCGTCCTACTCGTATGCGTACGCAACGATGGGCGAGCTGATCGCCTGGGTCTGCGGCTGGTGTCTGGTCCTGGAGTACGGCGTGTCGGTGGCCGCCGTGGCGGTCGGCTGGGGCGAGTACCTCAACGAGCTGCTGGACGGGACCATCGGCGTCACCATCCCGGCCGCGCTGTCCGCGCCGCCCGGCGACGGCGGCGTCTTCAACCTGCCGGCCCTCGTCGTCGTCCTCCTCGCGATGGCGTTCCTGCTCGGCGGTGCCCGGGAGTCCGCCCGCGCGAACACGGTCATGGTCGTCGTGAAGATCGCCGCGCTGGTGCTGTTCTGCGCGATCGGCGTCCAGGGCTTCCGCTCCGGCAACTACGAGAACTTCATGCCGCTCGGCATGGCCGGCGTCAGCGCCGCCGGGGCGACGCTCTTCTTCTCGTACATCGGTTTCGACGCCGCCTCCACCGCCGGTGAGGAGGCGAGGAACGCCCAGCGCGACCTGCCCCGCGCGATCATGCTGTCGCTCGTCATCGTGACGGCGCTGTACGTCCTCGTCGCCGCCGTCGCGATCGGCGCCAAGCCGTGGCAGCGGTTCGACGGGAGCGAGGCCGCGCTCGCCCAGATCATGCGCGAGGTCACCGGTCAGACCTTCTGGGGCACGCTGCTGGCCTTCTGCGCCGTCGTCGCCATCGCGAGCGTCGTCCTGACCGTGCTCTACGGCCAGACCCGCATCCTCTTCGCGATGTCCCGCGACGGGCTGGTCCCCAAGGTGTTCGCGCGCGTCCACCCCAGGACCGGCACGCCCCGCGCCAACACCCTGATCGTCTCCCTCTTCTGCGGTGTCCTCGCCGCCGCGATCCCGCTCGGTCAGCTCGCCGACGCCACCAGCATCGGCACGCTGTTCGCCTTCGCACTGGTCAACGTGGCCGTCGTGGTGCTGCGCCGGACCCGCCCCGAGATGCCCCGCACCTTCCGCGTCCCCCTGTCGCCGGTGCTGCCCGCCCTGGGCTTCGCCTTCTGCGTCTGGATGATGGGCAGCCTCTCCACCGTCACCTGGGTGGTCTTCGGGGTCTGGATGGCCGTCGGGCTCGTGTTCTACTTCGTGTACGGCCATCGCCGCTCCCGACTCGCACCCTCAGCAGCATCAGAAGTGAAGTGAACCAACCGCAGTGCTGAACGATCTCGACGAACGCATCGTGCACGCCCTCGCCGAGGACGCCCGCCGCTCCTACGCGGACATCGGGCAGTTGGTCGGCCTCTCCGCACCCGCCGTGAAACGGCGCGTGGACCGGCTGCGCGCCACCGGGGCCATCACGGGCTTCACCGTCCGGGTCGACCCGGCCGCCCTCGGCTGGGAGACCGAGGGGTTCGTCGAGATCTACTGCCGGCGCAACACCTCGCCGGAGACCATCCAGCGGGGCCTGGAGCGCTACCAGGAGGTCGTCGCCGCTTCCACCGTCACCGGGGAGGCGGACGCGATCGCCCAGGTCTTCGCCGCCGACATGCGCCACTTCGAGCGCGTGCTGGAGCGGATCGCCGGCGAGCCGTTCGTCGAGCGGACGAAGTCCGTGCTCGTGCTGTCGCCGCTGCTGCGCCGGTTCTCCTCCGGGTCGCCCACATGATCCCGGCCGGTTGCGCAAAGCGCTGGTGAGCCGACCGGACGCGGGTCTAGTCTCGGTCTCATGACCTGGCGACATTGATCCACCAGCCGTGCCTCCCGAGGGCCGCCTCGGACGCCGTATCCCCGGTGTCCGAATCGCCCCCACGGGAAGGCCTCATGACTCTCTCACCCGCACGTGTGCCCGTCACCACCGACAGGCGGCGGCTCACGGCCACGCTGTACGGCTACGCGTTCCTCGACGAGTTCGTCCTGCTCTACCCGGTGTACGCGCTGCTGTTCAGCGACGCCGGTCTGTCCCTCTGGCAGATCTCCTCCCTGTTCGCCCTCTGGTCGATCACCGGCGTGCTGCTGGAGGTCCCCTCCGGTGCCTGGGCCGACGCCTTCTCCCGGCGGACGCTGCTGTGGCTCGCCCCACTGCTCACCGCCACCGGCTTCGCCCTGTGGGTGACCGTCCCGTCGTACTGGTCCTTCGCGGTCGGCTTCGTCTTGTACGGCGTCGCCGGCGCCCTCGGCTCCGGCGCGCTGGAGGCGCTGGTCTACGACGAACTGGACCGGCTCGGCGCCGCCGAACAGTACGCGCGCGTCATGGGCCGGGCCCGGGCGGCCGGGCTGGTGGCCGTGATGGCCGCGATGGGCCTCGCCGGTCCGGTGTTCGCCCGGGGCGGCTACCCGGCCGTGGGCGCGGCGAGCGTGCTGGCCTGTCTGATGGCCGCGGCGGTGGCGACCCGGTTCCCGGAGCACCGCGTGCGGCCGGCGGCCGAGGACGAGGGCGAGGGATGGGCGGCGACCCTGCGGTCCGGACTGGCCGAAGCCCACAAGGACAGGTCCGTACGCGGCGCGCTGCTGCTGGTGCCGGCCGTCGCCGCGGTCTGGGGCGCGCTCGACGAGTACACCCCGCTCCTGATCCGCGACACCGGTGTGGCGGACGAGACGGTGCCGTATCTGCTCCTGCTGGTCTGGGCCGTGGTCACGGCCGGCAGCCTGCTGGCGGGCACCGCCGAACGCCTGGGCACCACCGGGTTGGCAGTTCTGCTCGCCGGCGGTGCGCTCGCACTGGCCATGGGCGCGGCGGCAGGGACCCTGGCCGGCATCGCCCTCGTGGGCCTCGCCTTCGGCTGCTTCCAGCTGGCGGAAGTGCTCGCCGACGTCCGCCTCCAGCACCGTATCGACGACACCCGCCGGGCCACCCTGACGTCCGTCGCGAGCCTGGGCACCGAGCTGGTCACGGTCGCGGTGTACGGCGTGTACGCGATGCTCGGTGGATCGGCGGCGCACGGCACGGTGTTCGCCGTGCTGGCTCTCCCCTACCTGCTGACGGCGCTGCTGCTGTTCCGTCGCCGATGAGGGGCGCGCAACGAATCGCCGCCCCACGCCCGCCGGACGCAACGAACCGCTCACCGACGCGCAACGGCTGCTTCTTGTCCGCCCTCTCCGGCCGCCCGTACCGTCTACGTGGCCCCCCAACTCCCCAAGAGCTCCGCTCAGACGCCCGATGAGGAACACGCATGCGCACCGCCCTGCTCCAGAGCTCCGGCCGCCCCGGCTCGGTCGCCGAGAACCTCAAGGTCCTCGACGAGGCCGCGGGCCGGGCGGCCGCCGCGGGTGCCGGGCTGCTCGTCGCGCCGGAGATGTTCCTCACCGGGTACGCGATCGGCGACGACATCGCCCGTCTCGCCGAGCCCGCCGACGGTGACTCCGCGGACGCGGTCGCCGAGACCACCTCCCGGCACGGGCTGGCGATCGCGTACGGCTACCCCGAGCGCTCCTCGGACGTGGTCTTCAACTCCGCCCAGCTGATCTCCGCCGACGGCACCCGTCTCGCGAACTACCGCAAGACCCACCTCTTCGGCTGCTTCGAACGCGACCACTTCACGCCCGGCGAGCAGCCGGTCGTCCAGGCCGAGCTGAACGGCCTGACCGTCGGCCTGCTGATCTGCTACGACGTCGAGTTCCCGGAGAACGTCCGCGCCCACGCCCTGGCGGGCACCGACCTCCTGGTGGTGCCGACGGCGCAGATGCACCCCTTCCAGTTCGTCGCCGAGTCGATGATCCCGGTGCGCGCCTTCGAGAACCAGATGTACGTCGCGTACGTCAACCGGGTCGGCGCGGAAGGGGAGTTCGAGTTCGTCGGGCTGTCCACGCTGGCCGGCCCCGACGGCGTCGCCCGCGCCCGCGCCGGACGTGGTGAGGAACTGGTGTTCGCCGACGCCGACCCCGCCTTCCTGGCCGCCTCCCGTGAGGCGAACCCGTATCTGAAGGACCGCCGCCCCGGCCTCTACGGGTCCCTGGTCTGAAACGGGTCCCCGGTCCACCACCCCTGAGCTTCCCCCGCATTCCCCCTGAGCTTCCCCCGAGTTCTTTTCGCGCAAGGAGTCCGTACCCCATGACGTCCACGGTGCCCAACGCCGTAGAGCACGCCGACGAGCAGCAGCCGCCGATCACCATGTTCGGCCCGGACTTCCCGTACGCGTACGACGACTTCCTCGCCCACCCGGCGGGCCTCGGCCAGATACCGGCGACCGAACACGGCACCGAGGTAGCCGTCATCGGCGGCGGCCTGTCCGGGATCGTCGCCGCGTACGAGCTGATGAAGATGGGCCTCAAGCCGGTCGTGTACGAGGCCGACCGGATCGGCGGCCGGCTGCGGACGGTCGGGTTCGAGGGCTGCGACCCGTCGCTGACCGCCGAGATGGGCGCGATGCGCTTCCCGCCGTCCTCCACGGCGCTGCAGCACTACATCGACCTGGTGGGCCTGGAGACCCGGCCCTTCCCCAACCCCCTTGCCGAGGCCACCCCTTCGACGGTCGTCGACCTCAAGGGCGAGTCCCACTACGCCGAGACGATCGACGACCTGCCGCAGGTCTACCGGGACGTCGCCGCCGCCTGGAACAAGTGCCTCGAAGAGGGCGCCGACTTCTCCGACATGAACCGCGCCATGCGCGAGCGGGACGTGCCGCGCATCCGCGAGATCTGGGCGAAGCTCGTCGAGAAGCTGGACAACCAGACCTTCTACGGCTTCCTCTGCGACTCCGAGGCCTTCAGGTCCTTCCGCCACCGCGAGATCTTCGGCCAGGTCGGCTTCGGCACGGGCGGCTGGGACACCGACTTCCCGAACTCCATCCTCGAGATCCTGCGCGTCGTCTACACCGAGGCCGACGACCACCACCGCGGCATCGTCGGCGGCTCCCAGCAGCTGCCGCTGCGCCTGTGGGAGCGCGAGCCGGAGAAGATCGTCCACTGGTCCTACGGCACCTCGCTCGCGAGCCTGCACGAGAACGGCGAGCCCCGTCCGGCTGTGACCCGGCTGCACCGCACCGCCGGCAACCGGATCACGGTGACGGACGCGGGCGGCGACATCCGTACCTACAAGGCGGCCGTCTTCACCGCCCAGTCCTGGATGCTGCTGTCGAAGATCGACTGTGACGACTCGCTCTTCCCGATCGACCACTGGACCGCGATCGAGCGGACCCACTACATGGAGTCCAGCAAGCTCTTCGTGCCCGTCGACCGGCCGTTCTGGCTGGACAAGGACGAGGACACCGGCCGGGACGTCATGTCGATGACCCTCACCGACCGCATGACGCGCGGGACCTACCTCCTGGACGACGGCCCCGACAAGCCCGCCGTCATCTGCCTCTCCTACACCTGGTGCGACGACAGCCTGAAGTGGCTGCCGCTGTCCGCGAGCGAGCGGATGGAGGTCATGCTCAAGTCGCTCGGCGAGATCTACCCGAAGGTCGACATCCGGAAGCACATCATCGGCAACCCGGTGACGGTCTCCTGGGAGAACGAGCCCTACTTCATGGGCGCGTTCAAGGCCAACCTGCCCGGGCACTACCGCTACCAGCGGCGCCTGTTCACCCACTTCGTGCAGGACCGGCTGCCCGAGGACAAGCGGGGCATCTTCCTCGCCGGCGACGACATCTCCTGGACGGCCGGCTGGGCCGAGGGCGCCGTCCAGACCGCGCTGAACGCGGTGTGGGGCGTCATGCACCACCTCGGCGGGGCGACGGACGCGGCCAACCCGGGGCCGGGTGACGTGTACGACGAGATCGCGCCGGTGGAGCTGCCGGAGGACTGACGGTCAGTCCGGCAGCGGCGTCAGCAGCATGCGTCCCGCGAAGCCGACCGCCGCGTCCAGGCGGCCGGTGAACTCCTCGGCCACGTCCGGGAGCCGGCGCAGGGCCCACAGGGCGCGGGCCGCGGACCAGGTGGCGTCGCGGGCGCGCTCCAGGCTCCAGGAGCCGACGAGGTGGGTGAGCGGATCGGCGATCTGGAGCAGGTCGGGTCCCGGCATCAGCTCTTCGCGGATCCGTTCCTCCAGCGCGACGAGGAGATCGCCCACGCGGTCGAACTCGTCCTCCAGGTCGGCCGGTTCGCAGCCGAGGCTACGACACGCGTCCACGACGGCGAGCGCGAGGTCGTGACCGATGTGCGCGTTGATGCCCGCGAGCGCGAACTGCAGCGGTCGTACGCCCGGATGGCGGCGGAACTGGAACAGAGGGCGCCAGCAGGCGGGCGGGCGGCGGTCCGACGTGGCCGCGTCGACGGCCGCGAGGTAGCGCTCCGCGAACCGTACGTCCAGCGTGATCGCGGCCCGCGCGTCCGCGAAGCGGCCCGTGTCGATGTGCCGGTCCACCTCCTCCGTGACGGCGAGGTAGACCCGGTTGAAGACCGCGACCCCGTCCCGGGGCGGCAGGGCCGCGTCGAGGGCGCGCATACGGGCGACAACCCGGTCGACAGCGGTGCCGGCGGTGTCGGCGGTGTCGGCGGTGCCAGGGGTGCCGGACGTGTCGGGAGTGTCACGGCGCGGGGCGAACTGTTCCAAATGCGGCATGGGGGCAGGGTCCCAGCCCTAGGCTGATCCGCGGGTCGCCGGGCCCGGTGCTTCCCCGGAACGGGGGAACGCCTCCGTCACGCGGGAAGGAGAACAGCACGGTGCGAGGCTTGCGCGAGCGGCGGGCCGTCCGGCGGGGCGCGAGGGTGGCCGTCGCCTCGGTCGTGGTCGCCCTGGCTGTCGCGGCCGGGCTGGTCGCGGTGCTCGGTGGCGGAGGCGGCAGGGAAGGGCGGGACGTCGACCGGGCCCGGCCGGAGGCGGGCCGCACGCCGGCCCCGCAGCCGCCTCCCTCGTCCTCGCCCGCGCCGTCCTTCTCCCCTTCGGCCGTGCGGGCGACGCCCTCACCCACCCCCACCCGGAGGCAGCGGCAGGCCGCCCGCCCCTACCTCCATCCCGGGTCCCAGGTCCTCGACTGGGTCCGGGCCAACCCCGGCGACGGGCGCCGCGCGGTCATCGAGTCCCGTATCGCGAGCCGGCCGGCCGCCGTCTGGTTCGCCGAGTACGCGCCGGAGGCGATCACCTCCCAGGTCAGCGAGGTCACCTCGGGCGCCGCCGCCGAGGGCCGGGTGCCCGTCCTTGTGCCGTACGCGATCCCGGACCGCGACTGCGGCGGGGCCTCCGAGGGCGGGGCGCCCGACCTCGACGCCTACGCCGGCTGGATCGACCGGTTCGCCGCCGGGCTCGGCCACGGCGAGGTCGTCGTCATCCTGGAGCCCGACTCGATCGCCCAGACCGACTGCCTCTCGGAGGAACAACGGGCGGACCGCCTCGCGGTGCTGGCCCACGCCGGCCGCGTCCTGAAGGCGGCGAACCCCAGGACGCGGATCTACTACGACGCCGGCCACTCCGGCTGGCACGCCCCGGCGCGACAGGCGGCCCTGCTGAAACAGGCCGGAGCCGCCTCCGCCGCCTCCGCCGGGATCTTCAGCAACGTCTCCAACTTCCGCTGGACCGCCGACGAGATCGCCTACGACCGACAGGTCCTCGACGCCCTGGGCGGCCCCGCGGACCTCGGTGCCGTCATCGACACGAGCCGCAACGGCAATGGCCCGCCCGCCGACGGCCAGTGGTGCGACCCGGACGGGCGGCGGATCGGCCGGGCCCCGACCCTCGACACCGGCGAGGCCCGCATCCACGCCTACCTGTGGGTGAAGCTCCCCGGCGAGTCCGACGGCTGCAAGGGGGCGCCCGGCACCTTCAGCCCGTCGTACGCCTACGAGCTGGCCCGCTGATCCTCCGTGTCGTACGACGAAGTGCCCTCGTCCAGCAGGGGTTCCTGTGTCTTGAGATGGGCAGGGGCGAAGGCGCGCAGGGCGTGGTAGCCGGTGATGACGACCAGGGTGCCGAGGGCGATGCCGCTGAGGGAGAAGGTGTCGGTGAACTCCATGGTGACGTTGCCGACACCGATGATGATGCCCGCGGCGGCCGGGACCAGGTTCAGCGGGTTGCGCAGGTCGACCTTGGCGTTGATCCAGATCTGGGCACCGAGCAGGCCGATCATGCCGTACAGGATGACGGTGATGCCGCCGAGGACGCCGCCCGGGATCGCGGCGACGACCGCGCCGAACTTGGGGCACAGGCCGAACAGGAGCGCGAAGCCCGCGGCGGCCCAGTAGGCGGCCGTGGAGTAGACGCGGGTCGCGGCCATCACGCCGATGTTCTCGGAGTAGGTGGTGTTGGGCGGACCGCCGACCGCGGTGGAGAGCACCGAGCCGAGTCCGTCGGCGGAGATCGCCGTGCCGAGTTTGTCGTCGAGCCGGTCGCCGGTCATCTCGCCGACCGCCTTGACGTGCCCGGCGTTCTCCGCGACCAGCGCGATGACGACGGGGAGCGCGACCAGGATCGCCGACCACTCGAAGGACGGGCCGTGGAAGGAGGGCAGGCCGATCCAGTCGGCCTGGCCGACGCCGGAGAGGTCCAGCCGCCAGTGGTCGGTGACCTTGCCGCTCGCGTCGGCCGAGTTAATCCTGCCGAAGATCCGGTCGAAGGCCCAGGAGACGCCGTATCCGAAGACCAGGCCGAGGAAGATCGCGATGCGGGACCAGAATCCGCGCAGGCAGACGACCGCCAGACCGGTGAACAGCATCACCAGCAGCGCCGTCCACTGGTCCTGGGGCCAGTAGGTGGAGGCGGTGACCGGGGCGAGGTTGAAGCCGATCAGCATCACGACCGCGCCCGTCACGATCGGCGGCATCGTGGCATGGATGATCCGGGCGCCGAAGCGCCGCACGGCCAGCCCCACCAGGAACAGCGCGACACCGACGACGAGGACCGCGCCGGTGACCGTGGCGCTCGTGCCGCCCTGCGCGCGGATCACCGCGGCGACGCCGACGAAGGAGAGGGAGCAGCCGAGGTAGCTGGGCACCCGGCCGCGGGTCGCGAGCAGGAAGATCACGGTCGCGACGCCCGACATCATGATCGCCAGATTGGGGTCGAGACCCATCAGGACGGGCGCCACGAAACTCGCCCCGAACATGGCCACCACGTGCTGCGCGCCGAGCCCGGCCGTGCGGGGCCAGGAGAGCCGCTCGTCGGGGCGGACCACCGCGCCGGGCGCCGGGGTGCGTCCGTCGCCGTGCAGTTTCCAGCGGACGCCAAGATCCATGGTGCGGTTTCGCTTTCGTTCGTGCGGTGCGGATGTCCGGCCCATTCTCACGTGAAAACGGAGGGTGAGCGGCCGCTTAGGATGGGGGCGGTTGCCCCATACACCTGCCCGCCCATGCCGTTCCCGCACCCCAGGAGTCCCACCGTGACCGCCGAAGCCCCGAGCGCCCCCGCCCTGTCGTACGGCCGGCTGATCCCGGTCACCGATGGTCGAGCGCGCCTGGACCCAGCTCTGCCAGGAGCTTCGAGGGCGACTGGACGGCGGCCGGCGACGCCTGCAACGCCGTCAAGGAACTGCGCATCACCTACGAGGCCCCGGTCACCAAGCCGGGCGCCTACGCCGTCCACCTCTGGCTGGAGCGGCTCGGCACCACCGGTCTGACGTACGGCTTCCGCTTCTGCTCGACCGACGGTGCCGTCACCTACGCGCAGGGCACCCGGGTGCTCGTCCGGCTGGACGCGGCGACCCTGCGCCCCGCGCCGTGGAGCGAGACGCTCAGGAGCGCGGGCCGGGAACTGCTGCGGTCGGCTCACTGACCTTCGCGGAGGTGCGTTCGCCGCCGCGCAGCACTCCCGCGAACACCACGAGCCCGCACGCCAGCACCGTCACCACGCCGAACGACACCATCAGGCTGGTCGCCTGCGCCACCCCGCCGATCAGACTCGGCGCGATCAGCCCGGAGGTGTACGTGATCGTCGCGACGCCCGCGATGGCCTGACTGGGGTTCGGCCCGGCGTGCCCGGCCGCCGCGAAGCACAGCGGGACGACGACGGCGATGCCCAGGCCCATCAGTCCGAAGCCGGCGATCGCCACCGCCGGGTGATCCGCGATCACGATCAGCAGCCCGCCCAGCGCGGCCAGGACGCCGCCCGCCCGGACCGTGCGCACCGCGCCAAACCGGTTCACCACCGCGTCACCCGCGATCCGGGCCACCGCCATGGTGAGCATGAAGCCGGTCGTGCAGGCCGCCGCGACCCCGGCCGAGCTGTCGAGCTGGTCACGCAGGTAGACCGCCGACCAGTCCAGACTCGCGCCCTCGGCGAACACCGCGCAGAACCCGACCGCGCCGATCAGCAGCGCCGAGCGCGGCGGCAGCGCGAACCGCGGGGGCGGCTCCTCGTCCTCCTCCGGCCGCAGGTCCAGCACCCACTGGCAGGCCAGCACACCGAGGACGGTGAGGACGGCCGCCGCGAGCATGTGGTGCACGCGGGCGTCCGCACCCAGGTGCGCGGCGAGCGTCCCGCCCGCCGAACCGATCAGCGCGCCCGCACTCCACATGCCGTGCAGCCCGGACATGATCGACTTGTCGAGCCGGTGCTCGACCTCGACGCCCAGCGCGTTCATCGCCACGTCGGCCATGCCCGCGGTGGCGCCGTAGGCGAACATCGCCAGGCAGAGCGTGAGCAGGTTCGGGGCGAGCGAGGGCAGCACCAGGGACAGCGTCCACAGCGCGATCAGGCCGCGCAGGGCCGTCCGGCTGCCGAAGCGGTGCGTGATCCAGCCGGCCGCCGGCATGGCGCAGGAGGCGCCGAACGCCGTGAAGGCCAGGGCGAAGCCGAGCTGCCCGGCGCTCACCGAGGAGTGGTCCTGGATCCACGGCACCCGGGTGGCGAAGGAGCCGGTGACCGCGCCGTGCACGGCGAAGACGGCGGCCACGGCGTACCGGGCCCGCCGTATGTCCGACGGTGCGTGGATCACTTCACTCATTCTCCCCGTTCCCCCTTCTGCCCTGCCGGCGTGCCGCGCCGTGCGGCGCGGCAGCCGACGTAAACTATCAGGAACCCTGCCTGATAAAAAGAGCGCCGTCAGGAGCCGTCCTCCGGCGCCCCCGTGGGAGGATTCCCCGCATGCCCGCATCCCCGAGCACGGCCCGGGCCATCAACGACCGGCTCGCCCTGCGGCTGCTGCAGGACGAAGGTCCACTGACGGCCGGGCAGTTGAAGCAGCTCACCGGCCTGTCCCGGCCGACGGTCGCCGACCTCGTCGAACGCCTCACCGCCTCCGGCCTGATCGAGGTCGTCGGCGAGACGGGCGCACAGCGACGCGGCCCGAACGCCAGGCTGTACGGCATCGTCGCCGGCCGCGCCCAACTGGCGGCCCTGGACGTGCGCACGGAGGGCGTCGCCGTGCTCGTGTCCGACCTGGTCGGCCGGGTGCTCGCCGAGGCGTCCGTGCCCATCGGGGACGACACCGGTACCGGGCCCGCCGTCGAGCAGGCGGTGACGCTGGTCGAGCGGGTCGTGAAGGAGGCCGGCGCCGACCGCTTGCACACCGTCGGCATCGGAGCGCCCGGCCTGATCGACCCCGCCAGCGGCGAACTGCGCAACTCCACCGGCCTGCCCGCCTGGCACCGCCGCCTGGTCGCCGCCCTCCAGGAACGGCTTCCCGAGGCCCGCGTCAGCGTCGAGAACGAGACCAACCTCGCCGCCCTGGCCGAACAGCGCGAGGGCACCGCCCGGGACCGCGACACCTTCGTCCTGCTCTGGCTGGGCCACGGCACGGGCGCGGCCGTCGTCCTCGACGGCACCCTGCGCCGGGGAGCCTCCGGCGGCACCGGCGAAATCGGCTTCCTGCCGGTGCCCGGAACCAGCGGACTCCCGTCGGCAACGGACTGCGAGGGCGGCTTCCACTCCCTCGCCGGGTCGGCGGCGGTGGTCGCACTGGCGGAGCAGCACGGCCTGACAACACCGCCGACGCCCGACGAGCCGGGGGCGGCGGCGGTGGTACGGGCGGCGGTGGCGGCGGTGGGGGGCGTGGGCGGATGGCGCGGAGGAGGCGCGGCTGGATCCGTTGGAGGGAGCGGTGCCGGATCCCTCGGCGGCGACGTGGCCGGATCTCCTGGCGGGCGCGTGGGTGGATCGCGCGGAGGAGGTGCGGCTGGATCCGCTGGAGGGAGCGGTGTCGGTTCTCGCGGCGGCGACGTGGCCGGATCGCCCGGCGGGAGCGCGGCCGGATCGCCCGGCGGAGGTTCAGCCGGTTTCGCCGGTGGGGGCGGGGGCGCGGCCGGAGGCGTCGGCGCCGGCGCGTCCGGTGACGCGGCCGGGCGGTTCCTCGATGCCCTCGCCGATCGCCTCGCCATCGGGGCCGCCTCCGTCGTCGCCGTCCTCGACCCCGGGTGTGTGGTCCTCGGGGGCGAGGTCGGGCTGGCCGGCGGGGAGGTGCTCGCGGCGCGGGTGGAGGAACGGCTGCGGCGGATGGCCCCGCTGCCGACGGAGGTGCGGCCGAGCGTCCTGGGCGGTGGCGCGGTGTTGCGCGGGGCGCTGTTGACGGCGCGGGAGTCCGCCCAGGAGGAGCTGTTCGGGACGCCCTAGCGGTCACCCGGCGGGCGCGGAACAGCCGTGCCGTCGCGGCGCGGTTGCAGGGCGCCGGCCCCGCATCGCGCCGCAGGCGTGTGCGGCACGCCGTCCTCACGCCCGGGCGTCCCTCAGCGGCGGGCCCGCGCGGCCAGGTACTCCTCGAACGTCCCCTTCCCCACGGCCCGTTCCGGCGTGAGGTGACCCCCCGTCCGGAACCCCCGGTAGGCCGCGCCCCACAGCGGCACGTTCACCACCGCACGCCGACTGCCGCTCGCGCGCAGGTACGCGCGGGCCAGCGACTCCAACGTACGGACCTCGGGGCCGCCCATGTCCTCGACCCGGCCCGCGGGCGCACCGGCCGCCAGCTCCGCGAGCCGGTCCGCGACCTCGGCCACCTCCACCGGCTGGTCGCTCACCCCGGCGGGCAGGATCATCACCGGCACCTTGGACAGCGTCTGGAACAGCTGGACGAGCAGGTCGTGGAACTGGGTCGCGCGCAGCACCGTCCAGCCGATCCCCGACTCCTCCACCAGCTTCTCGACGGCGAGCTTGGACTTGTAGTAGCCGAACGGCACCCGGTCCACCCCCACGATCGAGATGTACACCAGGTGCCCGACCCCCGCCTTCCGCGCCGCCTCGATCAGATGCGCGGCCGCCTGCTCGTCACCCCCACGCGGCGAGGTGGCGCAGTGCACGATCGTGTCGACGCCCGCGACGGCCGTGTCCAGCCCCAGCCCGCCCGCACGCAGATCGACGGCGTACGGCTGCGTGTGCCGGCTCAGCACCCGCACCTCGTGCCCGTCCGCGCGCAGCCGCTCGGTGACGAGCCGGCCGAGGGTTCCGGTACCTCCGGTCACCAGGATCGTGGTCATGCTGTTCAGCCCCTTCGGACACGAAGTGCTCCCCGCTGGAGCACCCTCCGCCAGCTGAGACCAGACACCCCTCGCGGAATGTGACAACCCACTAACCCCGGCCGAGCTGACGCCGTACGAAGTCCAGCTTGTCCGGGTTCAGCACGGCCCGCACGTCCGTGACCTCGCCGTCGCGGCACTCGAACGCGACCGCACTCGCCAGGGTGTCGCCCGCCCAGGCGAGCAGGCCGGGCGCACCGTTGATCTCGGCGACCGTGAACGTCATCCCGGCCGCGAAGCCCTGGAACGCGCCGACCAGGAAGCGCACCACCTTCTCGCGCCCCTCGATCGGCCGCCGGGCCGCGGTGACCTTGCCGCCGCCGTCGCTCCACCAGGTCACGTCGGCCGCGAGCAGCTTCTCCAGCCCGGCGAGGTCACCGTCCCGGGCCGCCGAGAGGAACGAGGTCACCAGCTCCTCCCGCCGCTGCGGAGAAGCCTCGAAGCGTCCTTGCTCCACCGCCAGCCGCCGCTCCGCCCGCCGGTACAGCTGACGGCAGTTGGCCTCGCTCAGGTCGAGCGCCTCGGCGATCTCCCGGTGGCCGTACGCGAACGCCTCCCGCAGCACGTACACCGCACGCTCCGTCGGCGTGAGCCGCTCCAGCAGCACCAGCATCGCGAGCGACACGGCGTCGCGCTGCTCGGCCGACTCCACCGGGCCGAGCGTGCCGTCCGAGGTGATGACGGGCTCCGGCAGCCAGGCCCCGACGTACTGCTCGCGCCGCGCCCGGGCCGAGGTCAGACGGTTCAGACACAGACGGGTGACCGTCTTGGCGAGCCAGGCCGCCGGATGCTCGATGCCCGCGCGGTCGGCGCCGCTGAACCGCAGATACGCGTCCTGGACCGTGTCCTCGGCCTCGGCGGCGGAGCCCAGCATCCGGTAGGCCAGGCCGAACAGCCGGGCGCGGTGGGCCTCGAACTCGTCGGCGGCGGCGGTCGTCATGCGCTCACCCTGCCAGAACCCCGGTCCGGGTCTGCGCAGTTGAGGTCCGGTCTGCGCGAGGAGGTTGTCCGTCCACAACCCACAACGGACGAGAAAAGCAGAGACAAGGACGACAAAAAGGCAAAGGCAAGGAGGTCATCCACTCCTTGCCACTCTCAACTTATAGCGCACAGGGGGCCTTGCGGCAAGGCCCCGGTCGTGCCGCAGAATCACCCGCCGAAGCCAGAACCTGCGGAAATGGACGTTGTGATGATTGACGTGATCGTGGCCGGCGGCGGACCGACCGGGCTGATGCTGGCCGGCGAGTTACGGCTGCACGGTGTGCACACGGTCGTGCTGGAGAAGTTGACCGAGCCGACCGGGCAGTCCCGCGGACAGGGCCTGCACGCGCGCAGCGTCGAGATGATGGACCAGCGCGGCCTGCTGGACCGGTTCCTCGCGGTCAGTGAGAAGTTCCAGGTCGGCGGTCTCTTCGGCGGCATCGCCAAGCCGTGGCCCGACCGGCTGGACACAGCTCACCCGTACGGCGTCGCCACCCCGCAGCCGGTCACCGAGCGGCTGCTCAACGAGCGTGCCCTCGAACTCGGTGCCGAGATCCGGCGCGGCTGCGAACTGGTCGGGCTGAGCCAGGACGAGCACGGGGTGACCGTCGAGTTGGCCGACGGCACGCAGTTGCGCTCGCGCTACCTCGTCGGCTGCGACGGTGGCCGCAGCGTGGTGCGCAAGCAACTCGGCGTCGGCTTCCCCGGCGAGCCCGCCAAGGTCGAGACACTGCTGGGTGAGATGGAGGTGACCGAGGACCCGGAGACGATCGCCGCCGTCGTCGCGGAGGTCCGCAGGACCCAACTGCGGTTCGGCGTCGCCCCCGTCGGCGAGGGCAACGAGGGGGTGTACCGCATCGTCGTGCCCGCCGACGGCGTGGCCGAGGACCGTACGACCGCGCCGACCCTCGAGGAGTTCAGGAAGCAGCTGCGGGCGTTCGGGGGCACCGACTTCGGCGTGCACTCGCCGCGCTGGCTGTCCCGGTTCGGCGACGCCACCCGGCAGGCCGAGCGCTACCGGGTCGGCCGGGTGCTGCTGGCCGGCGACGCGGCGCACATCCACCCTCCGACCGGCGGGCAGGGGCTCAACCTCGGCGTGCAGGACGCGTTCAACCTCGGCTGGAAGCTGGCCGCCGCGGTCAGCGGCTGGGCTCCGGAGGGGCTGCTGGACAGCTACCACGCCGAACGGCACCCGGTGGGCGCCCGCGTGTTGGACAACACCCGCGCGCAGATCACGCTGCTGGGCACCGATCCGGGTGCGACCGCGCTGCGGGAGCTGTTCTCGACGCTGATGGACTTCGAGGAGGTGAACCGGTACGTGACCGAGATGATCACGGCGGTCGGGGTCCGCTACGACTTCGGCGAGGGCCACGAACTGCTCGGCCGGCGGATGCGGGACGTGGAGCTGAAGCGAGGCCGCCTCTACGAGCTGATGCACAGCGGCCGCGGGCTGCTGCTCGACCAGACCGGCCGGCTCTCGGTGGCGGGCTGGGCAGACCGGGTCGACCACGTCGTCGACGTCAGCGAGGAACTGGACGTGCCCGCGGTGCTGCTGCGGCCGGACGGCCACGTGGCCTGGGTCGGTGAAGACCAGCAGGATCTGCTCAGCCGACTGCCGAAGTGGTTCGGTGCCGCCGCCGGCTGAGCGCGCGGGGCCGGTCCGAAAGGGTGCGGCCACCCGGAGTCGGTGCCCGGCGGCGGGCAAGGGCCGTCGTCACCGCCGCCGGGACCGCACCTGCCGACCCTAGAGAGGACTAGACCAATGCGTCAATAGGTGTGGACCTCCCTCAAGGGGGCTGCCGGGGCCGGGAGTTGATGCCGGCCCGCCCGGCAAGTCCATCGACACGACCTGTGAGCCACCCCACACCGCTCGCACGTATGGACGCCGATCGGCCGTGGCACACTGGCCCTGTACCTAAAAGCAGCGCACTCCGGGGTCGGTGAAAGTCCGAACCGGCGGTTACAGTCCGCGACCCGGTCGCTTCCAGCGGCCGGTTGACCAGGTGAAATTCCTGGACCGACGGTTAAAGTCCGGATGGGAGGCAGTGCGCGGCGGGCGGGCATACGTGCGCGCCGCCGTATACGTACTCGTCTGTGGACGAGTCTGTCCGGCGTCGCCCCGGTGTCCTCGCCCGTACCTTCTGTCGTCATCGACAGGCCCCGGAGTCCGTGCCCGAACGAGGCAGGAGGACCCGGGAAGTGTTCACCGGAATCGTCGAAGAGCTGGGTGAGGTCACCGCCGTCGAGAACCTCGGCGACGCCTCCCGCTTCCGGCTGCGCGGCCCCGTCGTCACCGACGGCGCGAAGCACGGCGACTCCATCGCCGTGAACGGGGTCTGTCTCACCGTCGTCGAGCACGAGGGCGACGAGTTCACCGCCGACGTCATGGCGGAGACCCTCGACCGCTCCAGCCTCGGTGCCCTCGCCGTCGGCTCCCGGGTCAACCTCGAACGTCCCACCGCCGTCGGCGCCCGCCTCGGCGGCCACATCGTGCAGGGCCACGTCGACGGCACGGGACAGGTGCTCGAGCGCAAGCCGTCCGAGCACTGGGAGATCGTCAAGATCTCGCTCCCCGCCGACCTCGCCCGCTACGTCGTCGAGAAGGGCTCCATCACCGTCGACGGCATCAGCCTCACCGTCGTCGACGCCGGCCCCGACTTCTTCACCGTCAGCCTCATCCCCACCACCCTCGCCCTGACCACGCTCGGCCTCAAGCAGCCCGGCGACCCGGTCAACCTCGAGGTGGACATCGTCGCCAAGTACGTCGAGCGCCTGCTGGCGAACACCCAGGGAACGGCCGGTACTCAGGGAGCGGCCAAGTGAACTGGCTGAACTCCGAGGCCTTCGTCATGTTCGACCAGCACATCATCTGGTCGGACATGATCGGCAACGTACTGGGCCTGATCACCCTCGCCCTCGGCTGGCGGCGCTCGCTGCTGACCTGGCCGGTGCAGTTCCTCTCCGGCCTCGTCCTCTTCGTGGCCTTCTACGGCCACCTGGCCGGCAGCGCCGGCAAGCAGGTCGTCGTCATGGCCGTGGCGCTGTACGGCTGGTGGCAGTGGAACCGCAACAAGGGGCAGTCCGAGGACGGCCACATCGCCCCGCGGTTCGCCACCTGGCGCGAGCGCGCGGCGATGGTCGCCGCGGCCGCCGCCGGCACGGTCGCCGTGGCCCTCCTCTTCAAGGCCTACCCGACCCTGTCCTGGGACCCCTGGCCCGACGCCTACATCTTCGTCGGCACCATCGTCGCCATGTACGCCCAGGCCCGCGGCATGGTCGAGTTCTGGTTCGCCTGGCTCCTCGTCGACCTCGTCGGCGTCCCCCTGAACTTCGCCAACGGCTACGCCTTCTCCGGCTTCGTCTACGTCATCTACGGCGCGCTCGTCCTGTGGGGCATGCGCGACTGGTGGCTGCGCTCCCGCAGGAACCCGCAGCCCGCTCTGGAAGGAGCGCCCGCATGAGCGCCCACCCGTCTCCCACCACCACCCCAAACGGGGCGCTGCGCGCCACCCCTCTTGTCCCACCGGTTCTGTACAGCACCGACGGCATCGAGGACTTCGCGCTCGACCCCGTCGAGCAGGCCATCGCCGACATCGCGGCCGGCCGCCCGATCGTGGTCGTCGACGACGAGGACCGCGAGAACGAGGGCGACCTCGTCGTCGCCGCCGAGAAGGTCACCCCCGAGATCGTCGCCTTCATGATGAGCGAGTGCCGCGGTCTGATCTGCGCCCCCATGGAGGGCGACGAACTGGACCGGCTCCAACTCCCGCAGATGGTCGCGGACAACACCGAGTCGATGAAGACCGCGTTCACCGTCTCCGTCGACGCCTCCGCCGCCCACGGCGTGACCACCGGCATCTCCGCCTCCGACCGCGCCACCACGCTCCGGCTCCTGGCGAGCGGCACCGCGGAGCCGACCGACCTCGTCCGCCCCGGCCATGTCTTCCCGCTGCGTGCCAAGCCCGGCGGGGTGCTCGTCCGCAACGGCCACACCGAGGCGGCCGTCGACCTCGCCCGCCTCGCGGGGCTGCGCCCGGCCGGCGCGATCGTCGAGATCGCCGGCGAGGACGGCCGGATGCTGCGTCTGCCCGAGCTGATCCCCTTCGCCCGCAAGCACGGCCTGACGATCATCTCGATCGAGGATCTGATCGCCTACCGCCGCAGCACCGAGCCCACCGTCCGCCGCGAGGCCGAGACCCGTCTGCCCACCGTCCACGGCACCTTCACCGCCTACGGCTACCGCTCCACCGTCGACGGCGTCGAGCACGTCGCCCTCGTCCACGGCGAGATCGGCGACGGCGAGGACGTCCTGGTCCGTGTCCACTCCGAGTGCCTCACCGGCGATGTCTTCGGCTCCGCGCGCTGCGACTGCGGCCCCCAGCTCGACACCGCCCTGCAGCGCATCCAGTCCGAGGGCCGGGGCGTGGTCGTCTACCTGCGCGGACACGAGGGCCGCGGCATCGGTCTGCTGTCCAAACTGCGGGCGTACGAGCTTCAGGAGCAGGGCCACGACACCCTCGACGCCAACCTTGAACTCGGCCTGCCCGCCGATGCCCGCGACTACGCGGCCGGCGCCCAGATCCTCGAGGACCTCGGGGTGCGCAGCGTGCGCCTGATGACCAACAACCCCGAGAAGACGGACGCACTGCTGCGCCACGGCCTCAAGGTCAGCGCGCGCGTGCCGATGCCCGTACAGGCGGGCGAGCACAACATCCGCTACCTGCGCACCAAGCGGGACCGGATGGGACACGACCTGCCCTGGCTGGACACGGCCCCCGTGTCCCCCTGCGGCAACCAGTAAGCACGACGGCACGAAGGTACGAAGGAGAGACGTGAGCGGCAAGGGCGCACCGGAACTGTCCGTACGCAATGTGGGTGACCTGCGGGTCGCCGTCATCGCGGCACAGTGGCACGAGAAGGTGATGGACGGTCTGGTCGACGGCGCGCTGCGCGCCCTGCACGACCTGGGCATCGACGAGCCGACCCTGCTGCGGGTCCCCGGCAGCTGGGAGCTCCCGGTCGTCGCCAAGGTCCTCGCGGGCCGCGGCTACGACGCGATCGTCGCGCTCGGCGTCGTCATCCGCGGCGGTACCCCCCACTTCGACTTCGTGTGCCAGGGCGTCACCCAGGGCCTGACCCAGGTCTCCGTCGAGACCGGCGTCCCCGTCGGCTTCGGCGTGCTCACCTGCGACACCGAGGAGCAGGCCCTCGACCGGGCCGGCCTGGAGGGCTCCAACGAGGACAAGGGACACGAGGCGGTGACCGCGGCGGTGGCGACCGCGGCCACGCTCCGCTCAGTATCTGAACCCTGGCGGTAGCCCCACCGGCATTACGGCTAGGGTGGGCAGCACCATGTCCAAGAAGACGTTCGAGGAGCTCTTCGCCGAGCTCCAGCAGAAGGCCGCCACCGGCGACCCCGCCACTTCCCGCACCGCCGAACTGGTCGAGAAGGGCGTCCATGCCATCGGCAAGAAGGTCGTCGAGGAGGCCGCCGAGGTCTGGATGGCGGCCGAGTACGAGGGCAAGGACGCGGCCGCCGAGGAGATCTCGCAGCTGCTGTACCACGTCCAGGTGATGATGGTCGCCCGCGGGATCTCCCTGGACGACGTCTACGCCCACCTCTGAGCCGCCCCGCACCCCTTTCCGTACGAACAACGAAGGAAGCTCGCCTCATGCTGCGCATCGCCGTCCCCAACAAGGGTTCCCTGTCCGGCCCTGCGGCGGAGATGCTGCATGAGGCCGGCTACCAGCAGCGCCGTGAGTCCAAGGAGCTGCGGATCGTCGACCCGGAGAACGAGGTCGAGTTCTTCTACCTCCGCCCCCGCGACATCGCGATCTACGTCTCCTCCGGCCGCCTCGACATCGGCATCACCGGCCGCGACCTGCTGATCGACTCCGGCGCCAACGCCGAGGAGATCCTCCCGCTGGGCTTCGCCCGCTCCACCTTCCGCTACGCCACCAAGCCCGGCACGGCGAACGGCGTGCAGGACCTCAACGGCATGACGGTCGCCACCTCCTACGAGGGCATCGTCGCCAAGCACCTCGCCGACAACGGCGTCGACGCGTCCGTCGTCCACCTCGACGGCGCCGTCGAGACCGCCATCGAGCTGGGTGTGGCCGAGGTCATCGCGGACGTCGTGGAGACCGGCACCTCCCTGCGCAACGCGGGTCTGGAGGTCATCGGCGAGCCGATCATGAAGTCCGAGGCCGTCGTCATCCGCCGTACCGGCGCCGACGCGGACGAACCGAAGGTGCAGCAGTTCCTGCGCCGCCTCCAGGGCGTCCTGGTCGCCCGGACCTACGTGATGATGGACTACGACTGCCGCGTCGAGCAGCTGGAGAAGGCCGTCGCCCTCACGCCCGGCCTGGAGTCGCCGACCGTCTCCCCGCTGCACAACGAGGGCTGGGTCGCCGTCCGCGCCATGGTCCCCGCCAAGGAGGCGCAGCGGATCATGGACGACCTGTACGACATCGGCGCCCGCGCCATCCTGACCACGGCCATCCACGCCTGCCGTCTCTGAAATCTCCGGGAAGATGTCCGACCTGCCCACCCTGCCCGTCACCTTTCGGCCGGGCCGCACCCGCGCGGTGCTGCTCACGGCCGGAGTGGTGATCTTCCTCGTCATCTCCGCCGTCGCGCTGCTGCTGGAGCAGCTCGGCCCGGGGGAGCGGCTCAGTTTCGTCGTCACCGGCGGCCTCATCTTCTGGGTGCTGGCCCAGCTCGCCCGGGTGAGGGTCGTCGCCGAGGACTCCGGCGTCACCGTCGTGAACATCGCGAGCAGGAGGCGCCTGGCCTGGGCGGAGATCCTCCAGGTGAACCTCCGCCCGGGTGATCCCTGGGTCTTCCTGAACCTCAGCGACGGCACCAGCCTGCCCGCGCTCGGCATCCAGCCGGGCATCGCCAAGGAGCGTGCCATCGCCGACGCGCGCACGCTCCGGAGCCTCGTCGAGGCCCGCTCCGTCCACCACCCCGAGGAAGATCGGGGCTGACTCGGGGTCGTCCACCCTGCCGCAGAAGCCCCTGTCTTGATTAATCTGGTGGCGGAGACGCGTCCCTTGCGCCTCCGCCCCTGTCGTGCCGTGCCGGCGCACAGGGGTTCCTGCTACCCGAGGAGTGATCATCTCCGGCGATGGACGGATCGTCCTGTAGTACCTGCGCCGCCCCCTGCCGACATAGCGCGGACTGCGACCTCTCAGTCCGCGGCTCTGCGGAGGCGGCGGCATCATGACCACCCCCCTGCTGCTCCTGGCAGCCGCGTTCCTGCTCATTCTCGCCAACGGCTTCTTCGTGGCCGCCGAGTTCGGCCTCGTCACCGTGGAGCGCCCGGACGCCGAGAAGGCCGCCGCCGAAGGCGACAGACGAGCCCGTACGGTCGTCGAGTCGCTCAAGGAGCTGTCCTTCCAGCTCTCCGGCACCCAGCTCGGCATCACCATCACCTCCCTCGTCGTCGGCATGCTCGCCGAACCCGCGCTCGCGGAGCTGCTGCACGGCCCGATCACCGCGGTCGGCATCCCCGAGGGCGCCGTCTCCGGTGTCGCGGTCGCCGTCGGCATGCTGCTGGCCTCCGCCGTGCAGATGGTGATCGGTGAACTCGTGCCCAAGAACTGGGCCGTGTCCAAGCCGATGCAGGTCGCGCGCTTCGTCGCCGGCCCGCAGTACGCCTTCGCGCGCCTGTTCCGGCCGGTCATCGCCGGCCTCAACGCCGTCGCCAACCGCCTGGTACGCGCCCTGGGCGTGGAGCCCACCGAGGAGCTGGCCTCCGCCCGTACCCCCGGTGAACTCGTCTCCCTGGCCCGGCACTCCGCCCGGGCCGGCGCCCTCGAACAGGACACGGCCGACCTCTTCGTACGGACCCTGTCGCTGGCCGAGCTGACCGCGCAGCACGTCATGACCCCGCGGGTGAAGGTCAGCGCCCTGCAGGCGTCGGCCACCGCCGAGGACGTGGTCAACCTGACCCGCGCCACCGGCCTGTCCCGCTTCCCCGTCTACCGCGAGAAGATCGACGAGATCGTCGGCATGGTCCACCTCAAGGACGCACTGGCCGTCCCCGTCCACGACCGGCTGCGCACCCCGCTCGGCCGTATCGCCCGCCCGGCCCTGCTCGTTCCCGAGACCCTGCCCGTCCAGCCCCTTCTGGCCCGGCTGCGCAGCGAGCAGCCCATCGCCGTCGTCGTCGACGAGTACGGCGGCACGGCCGGCGTGGTGACCCTGGAGGACATCGTCGAGGAGATCGTCGGGGAGGTCCGCGACGAGCACGACGGGCTGGACACGCCCGAACTCGCCGCCGCCCCGCCCGAGGACGGCCGGCCCGCCTGGGACGTCGACGGCAGCTGCCGTGTCGACACGCTCCAGCGCATAGGCCTCGACGTGCCGGAGGGACCGTACGAGACGGTCGCCGGGCTCGTCGCCGACCTGCTCGGCCGGATCCCGGCCGTCGGTGACCGGGCCGAGCTGCCCGGCTGGCGGCTGGCGGTGCGCCGCGTCGGCCACTACCGGGCCGAACGGGTCCGGCTCGTGCGCACCGGCGCGGTCGTGGAGGTCGCCCGATGAGCGTCCTCCAACTCGCCTTCGCCGGCCTCCTCGTGCTGGCGAACGGTTTCTTCGTCGGCGCCGAGTTCGCCCTCGTCTCCGTCCGCCGCAGTCAGATCGAACCCCTCGGCACGGCGAGGGCCCGCCAGGTCCTCTACGGTCTGGAGCGCCTGCCCCAGATGATGGCCGCCGCCCAGTTCGGCATCACCGTCTGCTCCCTCACCCTGGGCGCGGTCGCCGAACCGACGGTCGCGCATCTGCTGGAGCCGGTCTTCGAGTGGATCCACCTGCCGCACGGCATGATCCATCCGCTGGGCTATGTCATCGCTCTCGCCGCCGTGGTCTTCTTCCACCTCGTCATCGGCGAGATGGTCCCGAAGAACCTCGCCATGGCCGCCCCGGAGAAGGCCGCGCTGTGGCTCAGCCCCGGCCTGGTCTACTTCGCCCGCTTCTGCAGGCCCATCACCGTCGCCCTCGGTGCCTGCGCCCAGGGCATCCTGCGCCTCTTCCGCGTCGAGCCCAAGGACGAGGTCGAGGCCGTCTTCACCAGCGAGCAGCTCAACCGGCTGGTGGAGGACGCCGGCCAGGCCGGTCTGCTCGACCCCGAGGAGCAGGAGCGGCTGGAGGACGCCCTGGAGCTGGGCTCCCGCCCGGTCACGGACGTGCTGCTGAAGCGCGAGTCCCTGGTGACGGTCCCCCCGTCGGTCACCCCGGGGCAGATCGTCGAACTCACCGCCCGCACCGGCTACTCCCGCTTCCCGGTCGCCGCGGACAACGGCGCCTTCATGGGCTATCTCCATGTGAAGGACGTCCTCGACCTGGAGGAGTCCGAACGGGCGGTCCCCCAGCAGGTGTGGCGCCCGATGACGACCCTCCGCTCGGAGCTGCCGTTGGACGACGCGCTGACGGTGATGCGGCGCGCGGCGACGCATCTGGCGCAGGTCGCCGACGCCTCCGGGAAGGTGCTGGGGCTGGTGGCTCTGGAGGACGTACTCGAGCTGCTGGTCGGCGAGGTGACGGATCCCGCGCACCGGGAAGCGTCGAGGGCTGTGGCCGAGGTCAGGGTGACGGGACCGCAGATGAGCGGGGAGCCGGAGGAGGCGCTGGCCACGTAGCTGCGGGCAGTCGTGCCGCTGGGCGACGGGGTGCCCCCGGGCATGGGGGCACCTCCTGTCCGAGCGAAGCCGAGAGGGGGAGGCACCCCGCGCGCACCGCCGGGTGGGCGAAACCCCACCCGGCGTCGGCTTCCCACCGGCCGCGCCTCGACGCAGCTCACATCGCCGACGGATCCTGCGGCCCTCTCCCCGACAGCACCTCCCCGTACGCCTGCATCAGGTCAGGCAGGCGCAACGTCGACAAGTCGTCACGCGACAAGGCCCCGGGATACATCGACAACCGCAGATCCCGATAGGCACAGCTCTTCTCGTACAACGTCCGCAGGAACCGCCCGTTCCCCAGCTCGTCGATCCACCCCTGGTCCACCACATGCCCGGCGATCGACCGCAGCTCGTCCAACGCCTCCTCGTCCCACACGTCCCCGTTCTCCGCGGCGAGGACCTCACCGATCGAGGTGAGTTCGAGCGGTCGGTACGACGGGAAGTCGACACGCGTCGTGAAGCGGGACGACAGTCCGGGGTTCGCTGCAAGCAGGCGGTCCATGCCCTCCGGATAGCCGGCCAGGATCACCACCAGGTGGTCCCGGTTGTCCTCGGCCCGCTTCAGCAGCACCTGCAGGGCCTCGTCGCCGTACGCGTCGCCCTTGCCGTAACCGGAGTTGGACAGGGAGTACGCCTCGTCGACGAAGAGGACTCCGCCCAGCGCGGAGTCGATCAGTTCATTGGCCTTCACGGCGGTCTGGCCGAGGTACTCGCCGACGAGGTCGGCCCGCTGGGCCTCCACGAGGTGGTCGCCACCGAGCAGGCCGAGGGCGTAGAAGACGCGGCCGAGGATGCGGGCCACCGTGGTCTTGCCGGTGCCGGACGGGCCGGAGAAGACGAAATGCCGTTTGGGCGGCTGGACCGGGAGGCCCTGCCCGGCCCGCAGCCGGGCCATGTTGAGCTGTGCCGACAGGGCCTTGACCTGGCGCTTCACCGGCTCCAGGCCCACCATGCGCTCCAGTTCGGCGAGCGCCTCCTCCAGGAGGACGGGGTCGGTGGGACCGGCGGGCAGCACCGAGGGCACCAGCGTCTTCTCGCGCACCACCGGGTCGGTCACCGACGGCAGGGGAGCGACGGGCGGCAGGTCGGAGGGGTCGGTGAGCTTCAGGTCCCGCCCCTCGGTGCCGAACAGCGGGTCGAGGGCGTCCGGCCCGTCCCCGGTGTCCTGGCCGACCCCGGTGAGGGTGATCGCGGCGAGGTCGGCGGGATCGTCGTAGCCGTCGCCCTCGGCGATCGCGGCGAGCCGGGCCGAGGTGTCCATGAAGGCGGGATCGACGCGGTGGACCGCCCGGTAGAGGGGGAGGGCGGCCGCGGAACGGCCCGTGCCCTCGTGGGCCCTGGCCAGCCAGTACCGCAGCTCCTTGCGCTGGGGCTGTTCGCTGCGACAGCGCATCAGGGCCGCCGAGAGCAGCGGCTCGGCCTGACCGTACATTTCCAGCCGGACCCGGGCCATGCCGCCGAAGAGGCCGGCCTCGATGCCGAGCAGCGGGTCGTTCAGGAGCGGGTCGGTGTGGCGGACGAGCTGTTCCCAGTCCTTGACCAGGTAGGCGCGGCAGGCGTGCAGGAAGCGGATCTGGTGATCGGTGTCGACCGGCGGAAGCCCGGCGAGCGCCCGGTCCAGCTCGGGGACGTGCCGGCCGTCCAGCCAGTGCGAGGCGTGCGCGAGGAGCAGGTCGCGGGGGCTCTCCAGCACCGGTTGCACCCACCAGCCCAGCCAGTACCAGGAGTTGAGCGTACGACGGTGCCGGGTGCGCTGTTCGCCGAAGCGGTCGCGGTGCCGGAACATCCTGAGCAGCGCGGTCGTCGTGTCGACGCGCAGCGCGTGCAGTCCGAGCCAGCCGTCGGCCATCCCGGGATCGATCCGCACCGCGGTGCGGAACTCCTCCTCCGCCTGCGGATAGGCGCCCATGGTGTAGGCGTCCACGCCTCGCAGCCAGGCGAGGTCGGCCGGGGCCTCGGGGCCCTGCGTGCCGAAGTCCATCACGTCCCCCACAAACCGTGCCCCCGTCGGTATGCCGCCGGGCCGTCGCCTGTCGGCTGCCTTGGTCGAACCACTGTGCCGCGGACCGGAGTTGCAAGGTGCGCGCAGCAGTTGTCCCCAGGTCGCATCGAGGGCATCGTACCCGCGGGGACGTCGCCCGCCGTAGGGTGCCGCACAGGCCGTTTGACGAGGTGGGAGCAGAAGGGGGCGCGCCGCGGACGGTGACCCAGGGTGAGCGGACAACGCCATGTTGCGTTCAGAAGAGGCGCGGAAGGCGGGCTGCGGACAGAACGAAGCCCCCGATCACGGGGGAACAACCGGGGGCTTCGCGTCCTGGGGCGGCTTCGATTGCCGCCATTGAGAACGTAAGTCCTGTACGGGCCCCCGGTCAAGCTGAGTTGAAGCACTTGGCGAAGTTCGAACGCAAGGCCCTTCACACGTTCACCACATCGCGGGTGGTCCCTCACGGTGCGTGACAACGCGGTGCGGTCAAGGCGTCCCCGTCGGCCCCGGCAGCACCTCGTACCCCTCCGTCAACTGCCGTACCAACAAGTCGGCGTACGGCCTTGACGGATCCCCGGCGAAATGTCGCAGCTCCGCCAGGACCCATCCGTCCCAGAACTCCCGCTGCTCCTCCCCGTCCCGCGAGCGTCCCCGCGCCCAGGCCTCCTCCCGGGGCACGTCCATCCACAGCAGGTGGGCCAGGTAGGGCCGCAGGGCGCGGCGGCCGGCACCGACGCCCTCCATGAGGATCACGGGGGATGGAAGGAGCGGCCGGGGCGGGCCGAAGCGGCGGGCACGCCAGTCATAGGGGGCGTAGTGCGCGGTCGCGCCGCGGCCGAGGGGCTCGATCACCTGGGTCAGCAGACGTCCCGTCCACGCGAACAGTGCGTCGTGGCTCGCCAGGTCGTCCAGGTGGAGTACAGGGGCGCCGCCCAGTGCCTCGGCCAACCGTCCCGCGAACGTGGACTTCCCGGAGCCGGCGTGCCCGTCGACGCCGACCAGGCGGACCGGACCGCAGGACGGGGGGAGACGGCGGAGCCGGGAGGCGAGCTGGTGGATGGCAGTTCCTGGGGTGTGCGGAGGTGCGGCGCGTGCGGCGCGCAAGTCTAGTGGCGCACAGACCGCGTCCCGCCGCCGGTCGCGCCAGTGGCCCGTTCCCGCGTTCCTGGGCGTGGCACGCGCGGAAGTGCTCGCAGGTGCGGCTGCCTGCGTCCATAGTTGGCGCACACCATGCACCGGACCCGCCCCGACTCGGACACCCTGGGGGTCTTCCGCCCATGAGCAGAGCCGAACAACCGTCCTACAGAGCCGATCAGCGCCCCGGCCGCACCGATGAGCCCTCCCGCAGGACCGTCCTCGCCTCCGTGGTCGCCGCCGCTGTCGCCGGGGGCTCGGGGCCGGCGGCCGCCGACCCGTCCGACACCGCGGCCTCCGAAGCGGCCCCGGCCCGCACCGTCGACCACCGCTCCTGGACCACGTACGCCGACTGGCGCGCCGGCACCGCCCAGGGCACCCGGCCCGTGGCGGGTGCCAGGCCGGGCCTCGTCCTCGGCACCCCGCTCGGCACCGTCGACTACACCGACCCGCACACCGGCAGAACCGCCGCCTGGGAGTACGCGACCTGGACGTCCCCCGTCCACCGGCTCGCCGTCCCCTCGACCGAGGCCATCGCCTCCTGGAACGCGAGCACCCCGGCCGGCACCTGGCTCCGGATCGACCTGAAGGGCACCTACTCCGACGGCACGGACACCCCCTGGTACGTGATGGGGCGGTGGGCGGCCGGCGACCAGGACATCAAGCGGACCTCGACCGACGACCAGACCGACGGAAGGAGCACCATCTGGACGGACACGTTCGCGATCGACGACGCCTCCACCGGGCTGCGCCTCGCCTCCTACCGGCTCCGTCTGACCCTCTACCGCAGGCCCGGCACCAAGCTCACCCCGACGGTGTGGCGCGTGGGCGCGATGGGCTCGGACGTGCCGGACCGCTTCACCGTCCCGGCCTCCGTGCCCGGCCTCGCGCAGGAGCTGAGCGTCCCGCGCTACTCGCAGGAGATCCACACGGGCCAGTACCCCGAGTACGACAACGGTGGCGAGGCCTGGTGCAGCCCGACCTCCTCGCAGATGATCATCGAGTACTGGGGCGGCCGGCTCACCCCGGAGCAACTGTCCTGGGTCGACCCCGCGTACGCCGACCCGCAGGTCTGCCACGCCGCCCGGTACACGTTCGACCACCAGTACAACGGCTGCGGGAACTGGCCGTTCAACGCCGCCTACGCGGCCACCTTCAAGGACCTCCAGGGCGTGGTGACCCGGCTCACCTCCCTCACCGACCTGGAGACCCTGATCGCGGCCGGGATCCCGGCCATGACGTCGCAGTCCTTCCTCAAGGAGGAACTGACCGGTGCGGGGTACGGCACCGCCGGGCACCTGATGACGGTGATCGGTTTCACGGCGGAGGGCGACGTGATCGCCAACGACCCGGCCTCGCCGAGCAACGCGGCGGTGCGGCGCGTCTATCCGCGGCGGGAGTTCGAGAACGTCTGGCTGCGGACCAAGCGCTACAACGCGAGCGGCAAGGTCGTCTCCGGTACCGGGGGCGTCTGCTACCTCTACTTCCCGGCGCGTCCGAGCGCGCGCCAGCGCAAGGCGCTCGCGGCGGTGGGGGTGCGCTGAGGACATGGCGGGAGGCTCGGTCCTCCCGTCGTGTGAGCAAGATCTCGGCCGCAAAAGCCCTGACCGGTGGCAAGGTGGACAGACCGGACCTGTACGCACGACCTCAGTGAGCCACCATGACCGCACATGCAGCCACCGCCGCCCGTACCCGCACCGGCGGCCCCCAGGACGACGGCCCCAAGATCCTCGAGCACGTCATGGGCTGGGTCCTCGTCGTGGTCGTCGCGATGTTCGTGACCCGGCTCGGCCTGGTGTGAGGGACGGCGCGAGCGGTGCCTGAGGCATGTGACCCGTGTGACATGACCCACGGTTCGACCTGACATACTGACGTCGTCCCGCCGACCGTTGGAAACCAGGGTCGAAGTTGAATATCAGTCACCAGCGTGACGCCGCTCGCCCCCGGGCGCGCGGCACCGAGCGCTCTCTGGCCCGTCGCGCCGAACTCATCGCCATCGGGCGGAAGTTGTTCGCCGACACGTCCTACGACGCGCTCTCGATGGATGACATCGCCCGGCAGGCGCACGTCGCCAAGGGGCTGATCTACTACTACTTCCAGTCCAAGCGCGGCTACTACCTGGCGATCATCCAGGACTCCGTCGCCGACCTGGTCTCCTTCGCCGCGAGCGGCCTCGAACTGCCCCAGGTGGACCGGGTGCACCGCACCATCGACAGCTATCTGCGCTTCGCCGAGCACCACCAGGCCGCCTATCGCACGATCGTCAGCGGCGGCGTCGGCTTCGACGCCGAGGTGCACGCCATCAGGGACAGCGTGCGCGAGGCGATCGTGGCGACCATCGCCGAGGGCGCGTACGGCAGCAGCGACATCCCGTCGCTGCCGCGGATGGGCCTGCTGGCCTGGGTGTGCAGCGTCGAGGGCGCCACCCTCGACTGGATCGACCGCCCGGACGAACTGTCCCGGGAGACCATGCGCGACCTGCTCGTGAAGACCCTGGGCGGAGCCCTGCGCGCCATCGAGGAGATCGACCCCGCGTTCCCGGCGCCGAAGCCGGCCTGCCGGGGCGTCTGAGGAGCACGACGCACAAGGGGCGGAGGCTCGTGGTCCCCCGCCCCAAGTGCCCGGTGAGCCGCGCTACTTGATCGCCTTGATCAGCTCACCGTTGGTCGTGTCCCCGCTCAGCTCCCAGAAGAACGTCCCGCCCAGCCCCTGCCGGTCCTTGTACTTCATCTTGATCGCGATGGTGGCCGGGGTGTCGTAACTCCACCACTCCGACCCGCACTTGGCGTAGGCGGTGCCGCCGACCGTGCCGGTCGCCGGGCACTTGGCCTTGAGGACCTTGTAGTCCTCGTTGCCGTCCTCCCACGTCCCCGGCGCCGGACCGGTGGCCGTGCCGCCCGGCTCGGCCTGGGTGACACCGGTCCAGCCGCGCCCGTAGAAGCCGATGCCGAGCAGCAGCTTGTGCGACGGGATGCCCAGGCTCTTGAGCTTGGCGATCGTGGTGGCCGTGTCGTAGCCCTTCTGCGGAATGCCGGGGTACGAGTGCAGGGGCGAGTGCGGTGCGGTGGGACCGGTGGCCGCCCAGGCGCCGAAGTAGTCGTACGTCATCGGGTTGTACCAGTCGACGTACCGTGCCGCGCCCGCGTAGTCCGCGGCGTCGATCTTGCCGCCGCTCGTGCCGTCGGCCGTGATCGCCGCCGTGACCAGCTCGCGCTTGCCGAACTTGGAGCGCAGGGCCTTCATGACGTCCCGGAACGCCTCGCGGCCGCTGGTGTCGCAGGTGAGGCCGCAGGCGTTGGGGTACTCCCAGTCGATGTCGATGCCGTCGAAGACGTCCGCCCACTTGGAGTTCTCGACCAGGTCGTAGCAGGACTGGGCGAAGGCCGCCGGGTCCTTGGCCGCCTCGCCGAAGCCGCCCGACCAGCTCCAGCCGCCGAAGGACCAGATGACCTTGAGGTTCGGGTGGAGCTTCTTCAGCTTGCGCAGCTGGTTGAAGTTGCCGCTGAGCGGCTGGTCCGCGGTGTCGGCGACACCGTCCACGGACTCCTCGGCGGTGAACGGCTTGTCGGTGTCCGCCCACGGGTCGCCGAGGACGCACTTTCCGCCGGTGACGTTGCCGAAGGCGTAGTTGATGTGGGTGAGCCTGTCCGCGGAGCCGGAGGTCTCGATGTTCTTGACGTAGTACTGGCGGCCGTAGATGCCCCAGTCGGTGAAGTAGCCCACGACCTTGGAGCCGGTCGCGCGGTCCTTGGCGGGGGCGGGCTCGTCGGCGGTGGCGGTGCCCGCGCCGGCGAGCAGGGCGGCGCCGAGGGTCGCGCAACAGCCGGCGGACAGGAGCGTCCGGAACCGGGCGCGGGGGCGGAGCGGGGTGTGCATCGGGTGTCTCCTCGCAGGGGACAGGGAGGGGAACGCACGCCGATTGGCATGAACGCGGGGAAGCGTTGGAGCGAAACGGTAGGAGGACTAGACCAGTTCGGTCAATGGTTTGGACCAATCCTGTGGCCGTGAGCCCGTGCGGCGACGCCGTCGCGCGGGCATACTCACAGCGCGAAGCCGCTGGTCAGTCAGGGAGGAGAGGGACGCCATGCCCGACCGTGCCCCGCCGCCGGTGGACCGCCTCCTGCCCACGGACGAGGCCCGCGACCTGCTCGCCCTCGTCCGGGACATCGCCCGCCGTGAGATCGCCCCCACGGCCGCCGAGGAGGAGGACGCCGGCCGCTTCCCGCGCGAGCTGTTCACCCTCCTGTCGGAATCGGGCCTGCTGGGTCTCCCGTACGACTCCGCGTACGGCGGCGGCGACCAGCCGTACGAGGTCTACCTCCAGGTCCTCGAGGAACTCGCCGCCGCCCGCCTCACCGTCGGTCTCGGCGTCAGCGTCCACACCCTCGCCTCCCACTCGCTCGCCACCTACGGCACCGAGGAGCAGCGGGCCGCGCACCTGCCCGGCATGCTCGGCGGCGGGCAGCTCGGTGCCTACTGCCTCTCCGAACCGGCCTCCGGTTCCGACGCGGCCTCGCTGCGCACGAAGGCGGTGCGGGACGAAGGACACTGGGTGATCACCGGCACGAAGGCCTGGATCACGCACGGCGGCATCGCCGACTTCTACACGGTCATGGCCCGCACCGGCGGCGAGGGGCCGCGCGGGATCACCGCGTTCCTGGTGCCGGCCGACGCCGAAGGTGTGAGAGCGGCGCCGCCGGAACGGAAGATGGGACTGAAGGGCTCACCCACCGCCCAGGTCCACTTCGACGGCGTGCGGATCCCGGACGCGCGGCGCATCGGTGACGAGGGGGAAGGCTTCGCGATCGCCCTGGCCGCCCTGGACTCCGGACGGCTCGGGATCGCCGCCTGTGCGATCGGGGTCGCTCAGGCGGCGCTGGACGAGGCGGCCGCGTACGCGCGGGAGCGGCGGCAGTTCGGGCGGCCGATCGCCGACTTCCAGGGGCTGCGCTTCCTGCTCGCCGACATGGCGACCCGGATCGAGGCGGGCCGGGCCCTGTACCTGGCGGCGGCACGCCTGCGGGACGCGGGCCGGCCGTTCGCCCCGCAGGCGGCCATGGCCAAGCTGACCTGCACCGACGCCGCGATGCAGGTCACCACCGACGCAGTCCAGGTCCTCGGCGGCTACGGCTACACCGCCGACTTTCCCGTGGAGCGCTACCTGCGCGAGGCCAAGGTCCTGCAGATCGTCGAGGGCACCAACCAGATCCAACGCATGGTCATCGCCCGTCACCTACTGGGTCCGGAGAGCCGCTGAACTGTCCCGGCCGCACCAGCGGGGCCGCCAGCCGCACCCATTCCGGGTCGTGCCGGCCCGGCAGGGTGCGGCCCCGGTCGGCCCAGGTGCGCATCAGGTCGCGGTAGATCGGCGGATCCTGCGGGGGAGGCGGAGCCAGCGGAACCGTTCCTGCCGACACGGGGAAGAAGAGCTGGCGGTGACGCCCGGGCGCTGCTGAAGTGGTGGGAGCCATACCAGGGCAACGCGCACACGCGAGTCCAGGTCACCGGCTCGCGAGGTCGGGCGTGAGTTCGGGATGTGCCCCGGTTTCCGTGCGGCGGACGTCTGGTAGCAGAACCCTGGTCTGACGTACCGTCAAATCCCTGCGTCCAGGGAGGTGCGCTCATGGCCGACGACCGTCCCGTGCCGCTCGACGAATACCCCGTCCACCAGGTGCCCCTGTCGATGAAGCACGTCGCGACGGGCGACCGCAACGCCTACGACCGCTGCACGTTCCACGTCTTCGACCAGCGGGGCCGCGCCCTGCTGATCGCCGGGCTCGGGGTGTACCCCAACCTGGGTGTGATCGACGCCTTCGCGACCCTGCGCCGGGGTGACACCCTGCACGCCGTCCGCGCCTCCGACGCCCTCGGTGACGACCGGATGCGGCTGGAGGTCGGCCCGCTGCGTGTCCTGGTCGAACGGCCGCTGCGGGACTTCGTGTTGAGCTGCGCGGCCGATCCCGACGACCCGGACGGACTGTCGTACGAGATCCACTGGTCGGCGGACTTCCCGGCGCTGTGGGAGCCGCACCACCAGCAGCGGCGAGGTGGGCGGCTGACGTGGGAGGGAAAGCGGTTCGTGCAGGCGGGACGGTGCGTGGGGTGGTTGCGGGCGGGCGGTGAGGAGATCCGGCTGACGGCCGGCGCGTGGACCGGCACCCGCGACCGCAGCTGGGGTGTGCGGCCCGTTCCCGGCGAGGACGGCGGGCGGCTCGCACAGGACCACCCGACCGAGGGCTTCCACTGGATCTGGTGCCCGGTCCGCTTCGACGACCGCTTCCTGATGGTCATCACCCAGGAGGACGCCGACGGCCACCGCTCCCTGAACGACGCCACCCTCGTCCGCCCCGGCCGCCGCGACCGCCAACTGGGCTGGCCCCAGGCCGAGATCACCTACCGCTCCGGCACCCGCCACCCGGAGCGCGCCCTCATCCACCTGGGGGACATCCGCCGGCCGCTGAAACTGGAGGTCGAGATCCTCACCTCCTCCCCCCTCGCGATCGGCGCCGGCTACCCGCCGTTCCCCACTCTCGGCTCCGTTCGAGCGGGAGGGGCCCCCATCGACTGGCAGCACGGCACCTGGCACGGCCCCGGCTGGACCGACCGCCGCACCTACGACCTGACGCGGCCGCACCCCCTGGCCGCCTACGGCGTCACCGACCACGCGGCCCGCTTCCGCCTCGACGGCCAGGTCGGCCACGGCATCTTCGAACACGGCTCGTTCGGCCGCCACGATCCCAGCGGCTTCACCGGCTCCGACTCGGTCGCGCCGTGAGGAGGACCGCCGACAGGGCACCCCACCCGCGCACCCCGAGGCGCGACCCCTAGGACATCGCGCGCCGGCTGACGGCCTGGCTCGACACCCATCCGCCCGGTGCCAAGGCCACCGCCGTCACCGTCCCCGCCTCCAACGGCGCGTCCAGCGAGACCCTGCTCTTCGACCTGGACCACCCCGAACTCCCGCCTGGGCCTGGGCGTTGAGGCTCGGGTCCACCTGCACCACTTCTTCCACGACCTCACGGTCGCCTCCGGGGAGGGCGGACCGCCCGGCTTCCCGCGCCGCGACCGCGTCGAGGAGCGGTACGCGCGGCTCACCGGGCACAGGCCCCGCGACACGGACTTTCCTCCATGCTGTACGCCGCGCTGCGGCACGCGATCGGCATGCTGCGCGTCGACTACCGGCAGGTCCACTGCGGCGAGGTCGCCGTCCCGGCCGATCCGGACACGCTGATCCTGCACCACGTCAGCCTGCGGGCCATGGTGCAGGGCAGCTACTGGAAGTGAGCCGGCTCGGCCGAGCGGAAGCGCTCAGGCGGCGTGGCGGCGCAGCGCCGACACGCGCATCGGGCGTGAGCCCGGACCGCCGACGTGCGAGAAGGGCTGCATGCGCCAGTCCAGCCCCTGAGGGAGCGTCAACAGGAGAGCGGTGTTCTGCTCCTGGGGCTCGAAGGACTCGTCCGCGGGACGCGCCTCGGACGCCGCGCGTCCCGTACCGGCGCAGACCGTGAGCCCGAACGGGTTCCACGGCGAGGCGCACAGCGCGTGCTCCGGCAGGACCTCCTCGTCCGCCAGCAGGGCGATGGGCTGCGCGCAGTCCGGGCAGATCACCCGGTACATCTCGAAGGTGTCGTACGCGTCGAACTCGTCGGCGCTGTCGGTGAGGTCGGCGTCGAAGCCGTCGGGTTCGACGCCCTCCGGCTCGGGCTCGACGACGACGGGCTGGAACCGCTTGGGCGCGGTGCGACCAGGGCGCTTAAGACTCTGCATGGGATTCTCCCCCTCGGGCTGGGCCGTGAAGGCGCTGCGGCCTCGACCACAGCAAGCACTTCCCAACCCGTCTCGGCGGTAATCACGAGGACATCACGAAGCCCGGACAGGGCTTGTGGCATTCGTCACATGCCCCGCGCAGGTGCCCGTCCGGGGGCCGGCCCCCCCATCCGGCTCACAGATGACTCTCAGCCACATCACGAACCGGGTATGGCCTGGACTGCATAGGTATACGGGGAGGTCAGAGGCACTGTAGGTTCTTGCGCATGGAGGAGCTGGACCGGCAAATCGTGCAGCTGCTCGTCAAGGACGGGCGGATGAGTTACACCGACCTGGGCAAGGCCACGGGCCTGTCCACATCGGCCGTGCACCAACGGGTGCGCCGACTGGAACAACGCGGCGTCATCCGCGGATACGCGGCCGTCGTCGACCCCGAGGCCGTCGGGCTGCCCCTGACCGCCTTCATCTCGGTGAAACCGTTCGACCCCAGCGCCCCCGACGACATCGCCGACCGCCTCGCCGGCGTGCCGGAGATCGAGGCCTGCCACAGCGTGGCCGGCGACGAGAACTACATCCTCAAGGTACGGGTGGCCACTCCGCACGAGCTGGAGGAGCTGCTGGGCCGTCTGCGGGCGCTCGCGGGCGTCTCGACACGGACGACGGTCGTCCTGTCCACCCCGTACGAGGCCAGGCCGCCGCGGATCTGAGGGGTCCGCGTGCCGGTCGGCTCCGGTGAGGCGCGAAACTGTTCCCCATGAGTGCGCGCACCCCCGAGCCGAAGACCGTCCTGCTCCGCCGTGGAGAGGTCCACAGTCCTGCCGACCCGTTCGCGACCGCGATGGTCGTCGAGCGCGCCCAGGTCGCCTGGGTCGGCTCGGAGGGCGCGGCCGACGCCTTCGCGGACGGTGTCGACGAGGTGATCGACCTGGACGGCGCTCTCGTCACCCCCGCGTTCACCGACGCGCACGTCCACACCACGTCGACGGGCCTCGCCCTGACCGGCCTCGACCTGTCGACCGCTCCCACCCTGGAGGCGGCCCTCGCCCGGCTACGGGACTTCGCCGCCGCCCGCCCGCAGGACAAGGTCCTGCTCGGCCACGGCTGGGACGCCTCCCGCTGGCCCGGCGGCCGCCCCCCGACCCGCGCGGAGCTGGACGAGGCCACGGGCGGCCGTCCCCTCTACCTGTCGCGCATCGACGTTCACTCGGCGGTCGTCACCACGGCCCTGCTCGATCTGACCCCCGGCCTCGGCCCGGTCGACGGCCCGCTCACCGCCGACGCCCACCACGCCGTACGCGCCGCCGCGTTCGCTGCCGTGACGCCCCGGCAGCGCGTCGAGGCCCAGCGCACCGCCCTGGCGCACGCCGCCTCCCTCGGCATCGGCTCGGTCCACGAGTGCGCCGGCCCGGAGATCTCCTCCGAGGACGACTTCACGGACCTGCTGCGGCTCGCCGCGGAGGAGCCCAGCCCCCGCGTCGTCGGCTACTGGGCCGAACAGGACGTCGAGAAGGCGAGGGAGCTGGGTGCCCTCGGCGCGGCCGGCGACCTCTTCGTGGACGGCGCCCTCGGCTCCCACACCGCCTGCCTGCACGCCCCCTACACCGATGCCGCCCACACCGGCACCGCCTACCTGAGTGCCGCCGAGGTCGTCGCACATGTCACGGCCTGCACCGAGGCCGGACTCCAGGCGGGCTTCCACGCCATCGGCGACGCCGCCGTCACCGCCGTCGTCGAGGGCGTGCGCACCGCCGCCGAGAAACTGGGACTGGCCCGCATCCGAGCCGCCCGGCACCGCGTCGAGCACGCCGAGATGCTCACCCCGGAGACGATCGCGGCGTTCGCCGAACTCGGCCTGACCGCCTCCGTCCAGCCCGCCTTCGACGCCCTGTGGGGCGGCGAGGACGGTATGTACGCCCAGCGTCTGGGCGCCGAGCGGGCCCGCACCCTCAACCCCTTCGCGGCGCTGCTGCGGGCCGGTGTCCCGCTCGCCTTCGGCTCCGACAGCCCCGTCACACCCCTCGACCCGTGGGGCACGGTCCGTGCCGCGGCCTTCCACCGCACTCCCGGCCACCGCGTCTCCGTCCGCGCCGCGTTCACCGCCCACACGCGCGGCGGCTGGCGCGCGATCGGACGCGACGACGCGGGTGTCCTGGTGCCGGGAGCTCCGGCGGACTACGCGGTGTGGCGCACGGACGAGCTGATCGTCCAGGCCCCCGACGACCGGGTCGCCCGCTGGTCCACCGACCCCCGCTCCGGCACCCCCGGTCTGCCCGACCTGACCCCGGGCTCCGACCTGCCCGTTTGCCTGCGCACGGTGGTCGGAGGGCGGACGGTGTTCGTACGGCCGGGCGAGTGACCTGCCGGGGCCGCCCGCGGAGGATCACCCGTCCGCCCGCCGTCGCGCGACCGCCCTGCTGACCAGCGCATTGACGGAAGACCCGCAGGTCGAACGGCTGTTGACAGCGAACGGCGGGGGGCCGGTAGGTTCGGCCGAGTCCACCACAGGACGCCTCGCCGGGGAACATCCGCGCACTCGCCGCGGCGCCGCTGGGTCAGGGACGGTCCGCCGCACCGGCGCACCGCCACTGGGAGCCAGGCTCAGCGCCAGCGCCACGGCGAGGGAACGTTCCGGTCGGTCGGGGAGGTGTGACCCGGGTGGGGCCCGGGCGCTCAGTAGACAACGGCTTTCGGTCGACCCGCAGCCAGCGGGCCCCAGGTCGGCCCGAAGAGCGCCGGGCCCCCATCCGCAGCACCTCGCGGGCTCATCCGCACGCAGTAGGCTCGGCCCTGCAGACCGGAAAAGAGCATCCATACCCCGCTTTTGTGGAAACGACACCACCATACGAACGTCCCGTCACGTCGGCGCAGGCGGCGGCCACTATGGTGGTCCCCTGCGTACGGACATGAAGGGGCAGCAGTGAACGACGGCGACGTGACCTCCGTGGCACAGGACCGGGGGAGGCAGTTCGGCCCGCTCGGTAAGGCCTTGGTGATCATCCCCACCTACAACGAGGCGGAGAACATCAAGACCATCGTCGGCCGGGTGCGCAAGGCTGTCCCCGAGGCCCATGTCCTCGTGGCCGACGACAACAGCCCCGACGGCACCGGCAAGCTCGCCGACGAGCTCGCCGCCGAGGACGACCAGGTCCAGGTGCTGCACCGCAAGGGCAAGGAGGGCCTCGGCGCCGCCTACCTCGCGGGCTTCCGCTGGGGCATCGACCACGGCTACGGCGTGCTGATCGAGATGGACGCCGACGGCTCCCACCAGCCCGAGGAACTGCCCCGCCTGCTCACCGCCCTCAAGGGCGCGGACCTCGTCCTGGGCTCCCGCTGGGTACCGGGCGGCCGCGTCGTGAACTGGCCCAGGTCCCGCGAGTTCATCTCCCGCGGCGGCAGCCTCTACTCCCGCCTGGCGCTGGACCTGCCGCTGCGCGACATCACCGGCGGCTACCGCGCCTTCCGCCGCGAGACCCTCGAGGGCCTCGGTCTCGACGAGGTCGCCTCCCAGGGCTACTGCTTCCAGGTCGACCTCGCCCGCCGCGCCGTCAAGGCCGGCTTTCATGTCGTCGAGGTGCCCATCACCTTCGTCGAGCGGGAACACGGCGACTCCAAGATGAGCCGCGACATCCTCGTCGAGGCCCTGTGGCGGGTCACGGCGTGGGGCGTGGGGGAGCGGGTCGGCAAGATCGCGGGCAGGGGAAGCCGGCAGGAACAGCCACAGTCTCCGGCCCCTGCCCCGGCGTCGCCGGAGCAGTCGCACGGGAACGGCTGATCGTCCGCTTATGCCGCTCTGAGCCGAGCCCAGGCACACTTGAGGGCATGACGACTGGCGCTCCGACCCCCACCTACCCCGCCCGGCCCCGGCGCTCCCGGCTGCGGACGTTCCTGCCGCTGGGCCTCGCCGCGTGGCTGGTGCTGGAGATCTGGCTGCTCACCGTGGTCGCGGACGCGGCCGGCGGGTTCATGGTCTTCCTGCTGCTGCTCGCCGGGTTCGTCCTCGGCTCCGTGGTCATCAAGCGGGCGGGCCGACGCGCCTTCCAGAACCTGAACGAGGCCCTCCAGCGCGGGACGCCCCCGTCCCGGGGCGGCGGCAACGGTCTGATGATGCTCGGCGGCCTCCTGCTGATGATCCCCGGACTGGCCTCCGACGCGCTGGGCCTGCTCCTGCTCCTCCCGCCGGTCCAGAAGGCCGTCGGCCGCCACGCGGAACGCACGGTCGACCGCAAGCTGCGCGAGGCCACCCCGGGTTCCCTGGGCGACGCCTTCCAGCAGGCCCGGATGCACCGTCCCGACGGGAAGGTGGTGCAGGGCGAGGTGATCAGGGACCAGGAGCGGGGGAGCGACGCGGGAGAGGAACGGCGCCCGCCGTTGACTCGCTGAGCGTGGTCAGCCCGTCTGGGGGAGATTGAGGACGAGGCTCTTCGGGCCGATGGGAGTCGGGGGGCGAAGCCCCCAGGGCCGGCCACCCCACGCACCGGCACCACACAACGACCGCGGGCGCCGTACGTGATCTCACGTACGGCGCCCGCGGTCATGTGCGTGCGCTGTGTTCCGGCTTCCCGCTAAGCGCTTTTACGGCTGTCCCGAGGATGCACCGCAAGGTTCATCGCTCCGGAACGCAGAACGGCCAGCCGTTCCTCGAGGACCTCTTCGAGTTCCTCACGGGTCCGCCGCTCCATCAGCATGTCCCAGTGCGTACGCGCGGGCTTGGCCTTCTTCTCCTCAGGGCCGTCGCCGTCCACGAGGAGTGCAGGTGCTCCGCAGACCTTGCACTCCCACTCCGGCGGGATCTCCGCCTCGACCGAGAAGGGCATCTCGAAGCGGTGCCCCTTCTCGCATGCGTACTCCACGGCCTGGCGCGGGGCCAGGTCGATGCCGCGGTCCGTCTCGTAGCTGGTCACCACGAGGCGCGTGCCGCGAAGAGCTCGCTCACTCATGAATCGTGCCTCCCGGGCTTGTCGCCCACAGGACAGGTGTCGCTGTCGTCGTCATCCGGTCAACGTCCGGTCGGCGGTAAAGATTCCCGTTCCGAGTCCCGTTCCGGGTCATGCGTCGCCGTCGTAGCCGCAGCCTTGTCAACCAGTGCAGTACCCACCGGCGCCCGGTTTGTCACATCTGCAAGGAGATGTCACCCAGCGTTTCGGCATCTTTGACGCGCAGTAACGGTACGCCTGGCAGGCCAAACGCGTACACTACCGCCCTTTCGCGTTGAGCGCTAAATCCTTTCCGGCACCGGATTCCCGGCGTCGGCGATCGCCCGCCGCACCGGAACCCGCGCGAGCAGCGCGAACCCGAGGACGAAGAAGGCCACGAGGGAGATGATCGCGTCCCGATAACTTCCGGTCAGCTGGTAGGTGAGCCCGAACAGCAGCGGCCCCAGCCAGCTCATCCCGCGGTCGCTCACCTCGTACGCGGAGAAGTACTCGGCCTCCTTGCCGGGCGGGACGAGGTGGGAGAAGAGGGAGCGGGACAGGGCCTGGCTGCCGCCCAGGACGAGGCCGATCGCGGCCGCCAGCAGGAAGAAGCCGACCGGTGCGCCGGCGGGCAGGAAGTACCCGGCGCCCAGGGTGAGCGTCCACGCCACGAGCGAGCCCAGGATCGTACGTTTCGCGCCGTACCGGCGGGCCAGTCGCCCCATCGTCAGGGCGCCCGCGACGGCCAGGACCTGGACGAGGAGGACGGCGCCGATGAGGGTGGACTGGCCGAGGCCGAGTTCCTCGGAGCCGTAGATCGAGGCCTGGGAGATCACGGTCTGGATGCCGTCGTTGTAGACGAGGTACGCGAGGAGGAAGGCGAGGGTCAGGGGGTGGCGGCGCATGTCGCGGATCGTCGCCGCGAGCTGGCGCAGGCCGGGGGCGGTCGTCTCGCGCGCGGGCGAGGGGCGGTCGCGCAGTCTCAGCAGCGGGACGAGCGTGAAACCGCCCCACCACAGGCCGGCCGAGGCCAGGCAGATGCGGACGGCCGTCGACTCGGAGACGCCGAAGGAGTCGTGGGCGAGGTACAGGACCAGGTTCACCACCAGGACCAGCGAGCCGGCCGCGTACCCGAAGGCCCAGCCGCGTGAGGAGACCGCGTCGCGTTCCTCGGGCGGGGCGATCTGGGGCAGGTAGGAGTTGTAGAGCATCATCGCCACGGACTGGGCCGCGTTCGCGACGACGAGCAGCACTCCGCCGAGGAGATAGCGGTCGCCGGAGAGGAAGAACATGCCCGTCGTGGCCGCGGCTCCGGTGTAGGCGGCGGCTCCGAGAAGGGGCTTCTTGCGGCCCGTGCGGTCGGCTGCCGCGCCCACCAGTGGCATCAGCAGCACGGCCACGATCACCGACAGGGACACCGAGTACGCGAAGAAGGAGCCCGCGCGGACCGGGATACCCAGGGGGTGGACGTACCCGTCGGCGTCCGCCGCCTTCTCGGCGACCGAGGTCAGGTACGGCCCGAGGAACACGGTGAGCACACTCGTCGAGTAGACGGAGCACGCCCAGTCGTAGAAGTACCAGCCGCGCTGTTCGCGCCGGCGCCCCGCGGCGTCGTCGGACGCCGCCGTCCGCACGGTGTCGGTGCCCACCCCGTGCCCTCGCTTCCCCGCTGAAGATGCCGCGCGAGGTCCGAGGACGGGGTGATCGGGGGTGACCGGGGTCAGACCCAGACGCCCCGGTCCTCCATGACCTTGCGCAACGTGTCGATGTGATCGGTCATGATGCCATCGACCCCCAGGTCCAGCAGCCGGTGCATCCGGTCCGCTTCGTTGATCGTCCACACGTGCACCTGCAACCCGCGCGCGTGGGCGGCGCGGACGAAGCGATGGTCCACGACCTGGATGCCCGACTGGGCCTCGGGCACCTGCGCGGCGACGGCCGACCGGCGCAGCGCCGCGGGCACGCCCCAGGACCGCAGCCGCAGGTTCAGCACACCCCGGGTGCCGTACGACGTCGCCAGGCGCGGTCCGGCCAGCCGCTGGGCGCGCACGACGCGGGCTTCGGAGAACGAGCCGACGCAGACGCGGTCCCAGGCGTTGGTGTGCGCGATCAGATTGAGGAGAGGGTGGAGCGCCGGCTCGGCCTTGATGTCGATGTTCCAGCGGACGTCGGGGAAGGTCTCTAGGAGTTCCTCGAAGAGCGGGACCGGTTCCCTGCCCCCCACGCGCGCGTGCTGTACGTCCGCCCACGGCAGGTCGGCGATGCGGCCCGCGCCGTCGGTCACCCGGTCCAGCGTCGCGTCGTGGAAGGCGACGAGCTTGCCGTCCCGCGTGGCGTGCACGTCGGTCTCCATGTAGCGGTAGCCCGCCTCGACCGCGCGCCGGAACTGCGCCACGGTGTTCTCCAGACCGTCCGCGGCCCCGCCACGGTGCGCGAACGGAATGGGCCCCGGATGGTCGAGGTACGGGTGGCGAATGAGGGTGGTCACGGACGCAGTATCGCCCCCCGGGGTGACCCCGTGGCAACGACCGTGCTGCCGCCGGATGCCGACGGGACGGCGAAAACCCGCAGGAAGAGCTGGGCGAGCGGGCCGATCGACACCGCGTACAGCAGGGTGCCGACACCGATCGTGCCCCCGAGGGCGAAACCGGTCACCACGACCGCCACTTCGACGGCTGTCCGCATCAGGCGGATCGAGCGGCCGGTGCGCCGGTGCAGCCCCGTCATCAGACCGTCGCGCGGGCCCGGCCCGAAGCGCGCCGCTATGTAGAGGCCGGTGGCCACACCGTTGAGAAGGATGCCGGCGAGCATCAGGGGCACTCGGACCGCCAGGGCGTGTGCCTCGGGGACCAGGGCGAGCGTGCCGTCCATGGCGAGGCCGACCACGAAGACGTTGGAGACCGTGCCGAGGCCCGGACGCTGGCGCAGCGGGATCCACAGGAGCAGCACACCGGCGCCGACCACGATCGACACGACGCCGATCGTCAGGCCGGTCAGCTCGGCGAGACCCTGGTGGAGCACGTTCCACGGCTCCAGACCGAGGCCCGCCCGGACGAGGAGGGCGGAACTCGCGCCGTAGAGGGCGAGGCCGGCGTAGAGCTGGAGGAGTCGGCGGGTGAGGGTGCCGTTCGATGGGCTGCCCTGCGGTGGCGGTGCGGACAAGTGGTCCCCCCGGTGGTCGTAGTGGCCTGACGCATGACACTCTGTGGCTTGGAAGGAAACGCCATCCATGGCCAATTCGGGGAAGGTGGACTGGTAACCATGGCGCAGTGGACCTCCGCAGTGGGAGCCGCGCAGCTCGCACGGCTGCTCAAGTCCCAGCAGGACCGTCCGGCGGGCCCGGGGACGCGCCGGCCGCCCGCCTACCGCGCGCTCGCCGACGGCGTCCGGCTTCTGGTCCTGGAAGGGCGCGTCCCCGTGGCCGCCCGGCTGCCCGCCGAACGGGAACTGGCCCTGGCCCTGTCCGTGAGCCGTACGACCGTCGCCGCCGCCTATGAGGCGCTGCGCGCGGAGGGGTTCCTGGAGTCCCGGCGCGGCGCGGGCAGCTGGACCGCCGTTCCGGCGGGGAACCCGGTCCCCGCGCGCGGTCTGGAACCCCTGCCCCCGGAGGCCCTCGGCTCGGTGATCGACCTGGGCTGTGCGGCCCTGCCCGCGCCCGAGCCCTGGCTGACCCGGGCCGTGCAGGGCGCGCTGGAGGAGCTGCCCCCGTACGCCCACACGCACGGCGACTACCCGGCGGGTCTGCCCGCCCTGCGCGCGATGATCGCCGAGCGCTACACCGCGCGCGGGATAGCGACGATGCCCGAGCAGATCATGGTGACCACGGGTGCGATGGGCGCCATCGACGCGATCTGCCATCTCTTCGGCGGGCGCGGCGAGCGCATCGCCGTCGAGTCACCTTCCTACGCCAACATCCTCCAGCTCATGCGCGAGGCGGGCGCCCGGCTGGTGCCCGTGGCGATGGCCGAGGGACTCGCCGGGTGGGACATGGACCGCTGGCGCCAGGTCCTGCGTGAGGCCGCGCCCCGCATCGCCTACGTCGTCGCCGACTTCCACAACCCGACGGGCGCGCTCGCCGACGAGGACCAGCGCCGCCGGCTCGTCGAGGCGGCCAGGTCGGCCGGGACCGTGCTGGTCGCCGACGAGACGATGAGCGAACTGTGGCTCGACGAGGACGTCGAAGGCGGCGCGATGCCCCGGCCTGTGTGCGGCTTCGACCCCGCCGGGTCCACGGTGATCACCGTCGGCTCGGCGAGCAAGGCCTTCTGGGCCGGGATGCGCATCGGCTGGGTGCGGGCGGCTCCGGACGTCGTCCGCAGCCTGGTCGCCGCGCGTGCCTACGCCGACCTGGGGACGCCGGTGCTGGAGCAGCTGGCGGTGAACTGGCTGTTCAGCACGGGGGGTTGGGAGCAGGCGGTAGACCTGCGCCGGCAGCAGGCCCGGGAGAACCGGGACGCGCTGGTCGCCGCGGTGCGGCGGGAGCTTCCGGAGTGGGAGTTCGCCGTGCCGAAGGGCGGGCTGACGTTGTGGGTGCGGGCCGGGGGACTGTCGGGCTCACGGCTCGCCGAGGCGGGGGAGCGGGTGGGGGTGCGCGTGCCCTCCGGGCCCCGGTTCGGCGTCGACGGCGCCTTCGAGGGGTATGTACGGCTGCCGTTCACGGTGGGGGGTGCGGTGGCTGACGAGGCGGCGGTGCGGTTGGCCGCAGCGGCGCGGATCGTCGAGAGCGGCGGGACGGTGGGGGCGGAGGGGCCGCGGACGTTTGTCGCGTAGCGCGAGGGACGTCGGCGCGGGCGGGTGGTTCGCTCACCCGCGCTTGCGGGGTGCCGCCCGCGCTCACCCTCTCCCGCTCTCGGCTCCGCCCCAGCGGCGCGACTGCTCGCAGACGGAATGACAGACCTACGAGCTTTCCGCGGCCACGGCCTCGGCCGGCACCGGCAGCGTCTCCCCGTCCGCCGGGGTCGTCCGCGGCGGCAGCAGCTCCAGCACCGCCTGCCGGTGCGCGTCGCTCGTCGCGTCGTCGTACGGGTCCGGAGTCGCCGGTACCTGGAGGCGGTGCACCGGTCCGGTGCCCAGGCGGGCGTAGCCCCGGCCCGGCGGGACGTGGTCGACGGGGGTGGTGTGCGGGCGTGCGCCCAGGATCGCCTCCAACAGGTCGGCCGGAGCGGGTCCGAGCACGACACGCGCGCGCGTGTGCTGTCGTACGGCGTCGCTCAGGATGTCCAGGTTGTCGAACTGCTCGGCCACGACCACCGTCACCTGGGCCGCGCGGCCGTGTCGGAGGGGCACCTGGAGGAGGGACTGGGGGTCCTTGCGGCCGTCCGCCTCGGCGAGGTGGGTGAACGCGGTGGGGCGGTCGAGCAGGATCCACAGGGGGCGCCTGGTGTCGTCCGGCGGCGGGTGGCCCGCCTGGCGGGCCTCGTTCGCGGCGATCAGCCGGCGTTCCGTCTCGTGTGCGGCCCACTCCAGGCCGGCCACGGCCCCCGCCAGGCCGACCTCGACGCCCAGGACGCCGTCGCGGCCGGTCAGGCAGGCGTACTCGCCGGTGCCGCCGCCCTCTACGACGAGGACGTCGCCGTACTGGAGGGCCTGGAGGGCGAGGGAGCGGAGCAGGGTCGAGGTGCCGCTGCCGGGCTGGCCGACCACCAGGAGGTGGGGCTCGGTGGAGCGGATGCCGGTGCGCCAGACGACCGGCGGGACGTCACGCTGTTCCTCGCCGTGGGTGAGCGGAAGGGTGCGCGGGACCTGGGTGGGGTCGGTGAAGCCCAGGACCGTCTCGCCGGGTGCGGTCACGAAGCGCTGGGCGGCGATGTCGGTGGGGAGCGGGGGGAGCGCGGTCACTGTGAGTGTGTTGCCCTCCTCGTCCCAGGTGAAGTGGTACTCGCGGCCCCGGCCGGACTTGGCCGCCAGCAGATGCTCGATACGCGCGCGTGCTCGGGCCTCGCCGTCCGGGAAGTACGCGGGGTAGCGGATCTCGAGGTCCGTGATCCGGCTCGAGCCGTCGAACGCGTAGGACGGGAAGGCCTTCTCCCACTCGCCGCCGTGGGCGTAAAGGGGAGAAGGGTCCTCGGCCGTCGAGAAGTACGGCACCAGGGCCTCGTACAGCGCCTGGAGTCGCTGGGTCTGCGACTCGTCGGGGCCTTCGGGATCCGGTGGGGTGCGGTCCCGGCCCTGCCAGGCCGCGGCCGCCATCAGCGTGATGACGGCGAGCAGCGGGCCGTACGGCACGAGCGCCACGACCAGGACCATCGAGGCCATGAGGAACAGCAGCGGCCCGCGCTTGTCCTTGGGGGTCTCGGCCCACTTGCGCCGCCCGGCCGACGCCAGCCGGCGCAGACCGCGGGTGATGGTGATCAGTGGGTGGAGGACGTCGGTGGCGCTCTCGGCCGCCGTCCGGGCCAGCTCCCGGCTCCGGGCGATCTGCGCGCTGCCTGTGCTCAGGATGCGGGGGAGGGGACGCCGGGCCACTGCGGTCTCCTGAGGGTGCGTACGGAAGGGACGGACGGCGGGTCGGCGGCGTCAGAACTTGATGCCGCCGAGCAGGCCCGCCAGGCTCTCGCCGCCCGCCTTGATGCTCGGGGCGATGGCCGTGCTTGCCAGATAGAAGCCGAACAGGGCGCAGACACAGGCGTGCGACGCCTTGAGTCCGTCCTTCCGGAAGAACAGGAAGACGATGATGCCGAGCAGGACCACGCCTGAGATGGACAGGATCATGTGAGTTCTCCTGGTTCGTGGGGACAGTCACCCTGAGTACTTCCAGGCTCACAGGATGTATCTATACGATAAAAGGTGCAACTGGGTGAAATCTCGGAGATTTCCCTCGAGTGGTGGAAGCCCTGACGGGCTGCCTGAGCAGCAAAGTTGCGGCGAACGGGTCTGGCCGTGATCTTTGCCCGTGACGGGTCCCGTCATGTGCCCGCACAGCCAGTACCCTGGCGATTCACCTGAACGGCTGAAACGAGAGGCGGTCCGGCCGATGAGCGAAGCCCCCGACCCCGAGGTCGTGGAGCTGGCGACCAAGATCTTCGATCTGGCCCGCCGGGGGCAGACCGAGGCGCTCGTGGCGTACGTCGACGCGGGTGTTCCGGCCAACCTCACCAACGACCGAGGCGACTCGCTGGTGATGCTCGCCGCCTACCACGGCCACGCCGAGGCGGTCCGGGCCCTGCTGGCCCGTGGCGCCGAGGCCGACCGCATCAACGACCGAGGCCAGACCCCGCTCGCCGGGGCCGCTTTCAAGGGTGAGACGGAGGTCGTCAAGGTCCTCCTGGAGGCCGGTGCCGACCCGGCCGTCGGCACGCCCTCGGCCATCGACACGGCGCGCATGTTCGGCAGGGCGGAGCTCCTGGAGCTGTTCGGCGCGCAGTGACACCGACCGCCCTGAGCAGGTAAAACGAAAGTTCTGAGCAGGTAAATCGACGACCACGGGGGAGGCGGTACGGGGCCGCCGGAAATTTCGGTCGCGGCAGGCTGAACTGCCGGGTCATCATGACGTCGTGATTCACGGACGCGATGGCTGGGCAGGTGTTGCCGCACCGCGCGGGCCGTGATGCGGTCCGCATGGGCCACCGACGAGAGGCAGAGGAAGATGGTCTACAACAAGCAAGAGACGGCGGGCGCCCCGACGTGTTGTCACGCGGCCAGGTAGTGCGTGTTCCCCGGTTGCGTCGACGCTTGATGTGAGGCTGTTTCCCATGTTCGATCCGGTCATAGCGCCCAGCGGTACGCTGCTCGGCCTGCTTCAACGGGGCCGCGGCGACGGCACACTGCACGCGCTCACCGCCCCCCGCCCCGAGGCGCTCGCGGCACTGAACCACTGTGTGCTGCGCGATCCCCGCCACGACTGGCAGGTGGAGAACCGCTCCCTCTACTACGCCCGTCTCTACCTCGACCTGAACGGCGAGCTGGACGAGATCGAGGCGCACCTCTTCGACGTCGAGGACGCCTTCGACGCCGACGAGTCCCGCACGGGCCTCGCCCTCGCCGTCCTCGGCCACCTCGCCTCCTACGGCAGGCGGGACGCCCTCGAGCTGTTGCGCAGATACGCCGCCTCGGGGTCCAACTGGGCCTGGGCCCTCGACGAGCTCGCCCTGCGCGACGACGACGCGGGCCTACGGGCCCTGGCCGCGCCCGTCCTGGCCCGGTTCGCGACCGACGCCGAGGGCGAGGCCGAGCTGGCCGCCGCCGTGCGGGACGCCTTCGAGCCACGGCCCTGGCGGCTGTGGGCCGAGGATCCCCGCGAGTACATCTCCACGCGTGTGCGTGCCGCTCAGGAGACCGGCTGTTTCGACCGCTGGCAGCGGCAGATGAGCCCCACCGGCCCCCGCCCCGGCTGGAGCGTGCAGGCCGTGTTCGAGTGGGCCCAGCAGGGCGTCGAACGAGGCGCCGCGCTCCATGTCCCCGCCGCCCGCTGCCTCACCGCCGTGGCCGGGCCCGAGGACCGGCCGGAGATCGTGCAGGCGGCCAAGGACGGCACCGAGGGAGCCCGGTGTACCGCCCTGCGCTATCTCGCCGACAGCAATGATCCCGACGCCCTCGACCTGATCGAACAGGCCGTGACCACCGGCTCGACGCCCGTGGTGGAGGCCGCCGTCGACGCCTTCGAACGCATGCGCAGCGTCGCCGCCGTCGACCGCGCCCGCGGCTGGGCCCACCGGCCCGACGCCCTGGGCGCCGCAGCGGGCCGCATGCTCGCCTGCCGGGGCGCCACCCGCGACAGCGACCTGGTCCTCGGCGCCCTGCGCGAAGCCGTACGCGGCGAGGGCTGTGACGCGCCCACGCTGTGGACCCTGGTCGACGGTGCCGGACGCCTCGGCATCGTCTGCGCGGCACCCGTCCTGCGTCATATCTACCGTGAGACCGCCTCGTCCCATCTGCGCGGCCGCTGCGCCCGCGCACTTGCCGCCACCGACCCCTCCTTCGCCACCGGCTTCGCCGTCGAGTGCCTGTGGGACTGCGAGGAGACCACCCGCGAGATCGCCGCCCGGCACGCCGAGACCGGTGACGCCCGGGTCGTGGAGCGGCTGCGCCGGCTCGCCGCCGACCCGGCCGAGGAGGCGGAGGTGCAAACGGCGGTACGCAGCCGGATCGGGCCGGACGCGGCCACGATGTGATCATCCGGGCCGCGGTGCGCCCGTCGGGTGAACACGGGATGACCCGCGGGTCAGGCGGGTATGGACGCCGTCTGACCTGCGCGGGTGTGCAGCGCAACGCTCATGGGACGTTTGTCGTTCGGAAAGATCCACGTTGACGCGGCCACGTCCGGCGCGGCGACAACACCGGTATGCGTGTCGTCATCGTGACCGAATCCTTTCCCCCCGACGTGAACGGCGTGGCCCACTGCGCGCTCCAGACCGCCCGGCACCTCGTAGATCGCGGTCACCTTCCGCTCGTCGTCGCGCCGGCCACCGCCGCCGGCAGCGGGCCCGACGCCCAGGCGCCGTGCCCCGTCGTCCGTGTCCCCTCCCTCCCGCTCCCGGGCTACCCCCAGGTCCGCGTCGCCCTCCCCAGCCGACGCGTCGCCGCCGCCATCGTCGAACACCAGGCCGACATGGTGCACCTGGCCAGCCCCTTCATCCTCGGTGTGCGCGGCATGGCCGCCGCCGCCCGGCTCGGCATCCCGGCTGTGGCCGTCTACCAGACGGACCTGGCCGGATACGCCCGCACCTACGTGCACGCGGGCGAGGCGGCTGCCTGGCGCCGCATACGGTCCGTCCACGCCGCCGCCGACCTCACCCTCGCGCCCTCCAGCGCGGCCCTGCACGACCTGGAGGCACACCAGATCCCCCGGGTCAAGCTCTGGCCACGCGGCGTGGACACCGTGCGTTTCCGGCCCGACCTGCGCGACGACGCGCTGCGCCGCGAACTCGCCCCGAACGGCGAGGTGATCGTCGGCTACGTCGGACGGCTCGCCCCCGAGAAGCAGGTCGAACTCCTGGCCGGTGCGTGCGGCCTGGAGGGCGTGCGGGTCGTGGTGGTGGGCGACGGACCCAGCCAGGCGGGGCTGGCCGAGGCGCTGCCCGGCGCGGTCTTCCTCGGCCGGCAGACCGGTGACGAACTTGCCCGTATCTTCGCCTCCCTGGACGTCTTCGTGCACACGGGGCCCTTCGAGACGTTCTGCCAGACCGTGCAGGAGGCCATGGCGAGCGGGGTTCCGGTCGTCGCGCCCGCCGCGGGCGGACCGCTGGACCTGGTCGCCCACGGGCGCACCGGAGTGCTCGTGCCGCCGCGCGACGCCGCCGCCGTGCGCGACGCGGTGGCCGCGCTGGTCGCCGATCCCTCCCGACGGGCCGCCTACGGGGCCGCCGGGCGGGCGATGGTCGAAGGACGCACCTGGGCAGCCGTCGGGGACCAGCTGATAGGCCACTACGCGGATGTGCTCGCCGCGCGCCGTCTGGTGGTGGCGGCATGAGCGCCGCACTGCACGGGCCGCTGCGGATCGTCCGGCTCGCCAACTTCGTCGCCCCCGCCTCGGGCGGGCTGCGCACGGCGCTGCGCGAGCTGGGCAAGGGCTATCGCGCGGCCGGCCACGAGTCGGTCCTGATCGTGCCCGGTGAGCGGGCGAGTGACCGGGAGACCGAGCAGGGCCGCGTGATCACCCTGCCCGGGCCCCTGCTGCCCGGCACCGGCGGCTACCGCGTCCTCACCGACAAGCGGCGTGTCGCCCGCCTGCTGGAGGAACTCGCACCCGACCGCCTGGAGGTCTCCGACCGTACGACGCTGCGGTGGACCGGCAAGTGGGCGCGACGGGCCCGGGTGCCCGCCGTGATGGTCTCCCACGAGACCGCCGACGGCGTGCTGCGCACCTGGGGCGTGCCGGAAGGCGCGGCGCGACGGGCCGCCGACGCGCTCAACATCCGTACGGCGCACACCTACGCGCGCGTGGTGTGCACCACCGAGTTCGCCGAGCGGGAGTTCGTGCGGATCGGGGCCCGCAACGTGGTGCGCGCGCCGCTCGGCGTCGACCTCGTCGAACGGCACCCCGCGCTGCGTGACGCGGAGCTGCGGGCCCGGTACGCGCGTGCGGACGACGCGTTGCTGGTGACGTGCACACGGTTGTCCGTCGAGAAGCGGCCCGGTACGGCCCTGGACGCGCTCGAGGCCCTGGTACGGCGCGGCCGGCGCGCGGTGCTGGTCGTCGCCGGGGACGGGCCGCTGCGGGGCCGGCTCGAGCAGCGGGCGCGGGAGCGCGGGCTGCCGGTCACCTTCCTGGGGCACGTGTCCGACCGCCGTGCGCTGGGCGCCCTGCAGGCGTCCGCGGACGTGTGCGTCGCGCCGGGGCCTGCGGAAACGTTTGGGCTCGCCGCGCTCGAGGCGATGGCCTGCGGGACGCCGGTGGTGGTGAGTGCCTCGTCGGCGCTGCCCGAGGTGATCGGGGCCGCGGGGGCTGTCGCGGCTGACGCCGGGGAGGCCTTCGCGGACGCGGTGGAGATGCTCCTGGAGCGGTCTGTCGTGGAGCGGCGGGAGGACGCACGCGCGCGTGCGGAGTGCTTCGGGTGGGGGACGGCGGTGGAGGCGTTCCTGGACGCGCACGATGCGACGGTGCTGTGCCGTCCTGACGGGGGCGGTGGAACGGGACCGTCTCGTTCCGGCGCGGGGGAGGGGACGGCGCTGTCCCGTTCCGGCGCGGGCGATGCGACGCTACGGCCCCGTTCTGCCGTGAGCGACGCGACGGCGCCGTCCCGTTCTGTTGAGCACGACGCGACGGCGCCGTCCCGTCCCTTCGTCTCCGGAGGGCTCGGATGAGACCCGTCCGCTTCGTGGCCCTCGGGGACTCGCTCACCGAGGGCGTCGGGGACCCCGTGGGCGACGGGTGGCGCGGCTGGGCCGCGCTGCTCGCCGCCGGACTCGCCCGGGAGGCCCAGGTGGCCGGGCAGTCCGTCGAGTTCACCAACCTCGCGGTCAGCGGAGCACAGACGCGGGACGTACTGGAACGGCAGCTCCCCGAAGCGCTGGCGCTGCGGCCCGACCTCGTCTCCGTTGTCGTCGGCGTCAACGACACCCTGCGCTGCACCTTCGACATCCACGCCGTCGCCGCCCGGCTCGACACGGTGTACAGCGCCTTCACCGAGCAGGGCGCTGTCCTGCTCACGGCGTGCCTGCCTGATCCGGGCGGGATGCTCGGGCTGCCGGGAGCCCTCGCCCGCCCGCTCGCCCGGCGGCAGCGCGCGGTGAACACCGTCGTCCACGCGCTCTCCGAGCGGTACGGGGCGATCCATCTGCACGCCTCCGAGGGCGCCTGGCTGACGGACCGCGCGATGTGGAGCGCCGACCGGCTCCATCCCGGCGAGCGGGGGCACCGGCAGCTGGCGGTGCGTTTCCACGCGCTGCTGACCCACGCGGGCCTTGCGGACGGGGCCGCGCCCTCGCCCGAGCCGGAGTTTCCGGAGCCCACCAAGTCGGCGAGCCTGTGGTGGCTGGCGACCGCGGGCACCGGCTGGGTGGCCCGGCGGTGCACCGACCTGCTGCCCCAGCTGCTCGCGCTGGCCGTCGACGAAATGCGCCACCGCGCGCGGGGCACGAGCGCCCGGCTCGACCTGCGGGCGTCCGCGGCGGTTTCGGCGGCACTGGCCGCGCTGTCGGTGGCGGAGCGACAGCCGGACGCGGCGTAACCGCTGCCGCCGGCGGCTGTCGCATTGCCGGCGGTGTCGGCTCAGCGGCGGCGTACGGCCACGAAGTGGATCGGTGTACCCGGGACCGCCTGTGCGAGGGACGGGAGGTCGACCGGGCGGACGACCCCGATCACCGGGTAGCCCCCGGTGGTCGGGTGGTCGGCCAGGAAGACGACCGGTCTGCCGTCCGGGGGGACCTGGACCGCGCCCAGCACCATGCCCTCGCTGGGAAGTTCGCCGGGTCGGGCACGCTTCAGAACGGGACCGTCCGTGCGCAGGCCGATGCGGTTGCTCGCGGGCGACACGCGGTACGCGCGCGAGAGGAACGTGCGGATCGCGTCCGGCGTGAACCAGTCGTCACGCGGGCCCAGGGTCACCCGGAGGATGAGTTCGGCCGGAGGCGCCGGCTGAGGAGCGACGTCCACGCGCGTGTGCGGGGCGGGGACGTGTCCCAAGGGCAGGACTGTGCCGTCCGTGAGGGGCGCCGGGCCGAGGCCGGAGAGCAGGTCCGTGGAGCGGCTGCCGAGGACGGGTTCGACGGCGATGCCGCCGGCCACCGCCACGTAACTGCGCACCCCTGAGGCCGCCGGCCCGACATCGAGCAGCGCACCCGCAGGCACGTGCACGGGTGCGCCCCAGGCAACCGCCCGTCCGTCCACGGTCACCGGGCAGGGCGCGCCACCGACGGCCACGGTGATGGTCGAACGGGGGCGTACGGCACAGCCGTTGAGCGTCGTCTCCAGGACGGCCGCGTCGGGTGGGTTGCCGACCAGTCGGTTGACGAGCGCCGCCGCGGGCGCGTCAAGGGCGCCGGAGCGGGGCACGCCGAGGTGGGCGTGGCCGGGGCGGCCGCGGTCCTGCACGGTGGTGAGCGCCCCGGCGCGGACGACGGCGAGCGCGCGGTCGCTCATGCGGCGCGCTCCGGCACGAAGCGCACGCGTGTGCCCGGCGTGAGCAGCGCGGCCGGCACGCGTGCGTGGTCCCACAGCACCGCGTCCGTGGTGCCGATCAGCTGCCAGCCCCCCGGCGACGAGCGGGGGTAGACGCCCGTGTACGGGCCCGCCAGTGCCACCGAACCGGCCGGCACGGCCGTCCGCGGAGTGGCCCGGCGCGGGACGTCGCGGTGGGATGGCAGGCCCGTGAGGTAGCCGAAGCCGGGCGCGAAGCCGCAGAAGGCGACGCGGAACTCGGTGGCCGCGTGCACGCGGGCCACCTCCCGTTCCGGCACGCCCCAGTGGGCGGCGACGTCCGCGAGGTCGGGGCCGTCGTAGCGCACCGGCAGTTCGATCACCTCGTGCGTGTGCGGGGGAGCGGGCGGGATGTCGGCCACGGTGAGTTCGGAAACCCAACGGACCGGGTCGTCCAGGCCGTCGAGGAGGACCGTCCGGGCCGCCGGGACGATCTCGCGGACGGCCAGCGAACCCTCCGCGCGCCACCGCAGCAGCTCCGCGTGCAGGGCCTGGGCCTCCTCTCCCGACTCCACCTCCACGAGCAGGGCGTCCTCGCCCACGGGCAGCGCCCTCATGCGAAGGCCTCCACCCGTACGCCCGCCTCCTCCAGGCGCCGCCGGACCCGGCGGGCCAGCTCCACCGCGCCGGGCGTGTCGCCGTGCAGACACAGGGAGCGGGCACGTACCCCGACGCGCGCCCCCGTGTGTGAGGTGACCTCGCCGAAGAGCGCCAGGCCCACCGACCGTTCCACGACGGCGTCCGGGTCGGTGACCACGGCCCCGTCCTGTCCGCGCGGCACGAGCGTGCCCTCCTCGGTGTACGCGCGGTCCGCGAACGCCTCCGAGACGGCCGGCAGCCCCGCCTTCCCGGTCAGCTCCAGCAGACGCGAGCCGGGCAGCCCGAGCACGGGCAGCGCGGCATCGGCGAGGAGGACCCCGTCGACGACCGCGGCTGCCTGCTCCTCGTCGTGCACGACCCGGTTGTAGAGCGCGCCGTGCGGCTTGACGTACGCCACGCGCGCGCCCGCCGCCCGCGCGAAGACCTCCAGGGCGCCGATCTGGTACGCCACCTCGGCGGCCAGTTCTGCGGGCGGCACGTCCATGGCGCGCCGCCCGAACCCGGCGAGGTCCCGGTAGGAGACCTGCGCGCCGATCGTCACGCCCCGCTCGGCCGCCAGCTCGCACACCCGCCGCATGGTGGCCGCGTCCCCGGCGTGGAAGCCGCAGGCCACGTTGGCGCTGGTGACGACGGACAGGAGCTGCTCGTCGTCGGTCAGCCGCCAGCGGCCGAAGCCCTCGCCGAGGTCGGCGTTCAGATCGATCACGGTCATGGATCCTTCGTGTCTCCTTCTCAGGCCACGCGGTACTGCTCGTCGCGGGCGTCGGTGAGGAACATCTGTCCCGGTGCGTGGGTGAGGGCGAACGGCGGGCGGGAGGCCATGACCGCGGCCTGCGGGGTCACTCCGCAGCCCCAGAACACCGGGATGTCGTCCGGCTCGGCGTCCACCCGGTCACCGAAGTCGGGCCGGGCGAGGTCGTCGATGCCCAGTCCCGACGGATCGCCGCAGTGTACGGGGCTGCCGTGCACCGCCGGGAGCAGACTGCTCTCCCGGATCGCCGCCGCCAGGTGCTCCGGCGGCACCGGACGCATGGACACCACCATCGGGCCGTGCAGCCGCCCCGCCGGACGGCACTGGCGGTTCGTCACGTACATCGGGACGTTGCGCCCCTGCTCGAGGTGGCGGACCGGGACGCCCGCCTCGGACAGCGCCCACTCGAAGGTGAAGCTGCACCCGAGCAGGAACGTCACCAGGTCGTCGCGCCAGTACGCGCGCACGTCCGTCGGCTCGTCCACCAGCTCGCCGTCCCGCCACACCCGGTAGCGCGGGAGATCGGTGCGCAGGTCGGCCCCCTCGGCCAGCACGGTCGTCCAGGAACCGGTGTCCGTGACGTCGAGCACCGGACACGGCTTCGGGTTGCGCTGGCAGAACAGGAGCATGTCGTACGCCCAGTCCGCGGGGACCGAGATCAGGTTGGCCTGGGTGTGGCCCGCCGCGACCCCGGCCGTGGGGCCCGTCAGCCCGGCCCGGAAGCGGGACCGGGCGGTTTTCGGGCTCCACGCGTGCGCGTGCTCGTTGACTAGGGTCAGCGGGCGGTCTTCCACGAAGGTCGGACGGTTCACTCCAGCTCCTTCCCACGCGTCTCCGGCAGCCCCAGCAGCGCCAGGGCCGCGAGGCCGTAGCCGACCGCGCCGAAGACCAGCGCGCCACCCACGCCCCAGCTGTCGGCCAGGAAGCCGACCGTGGTGGGGAAGACGGCGCCGACGGCGCGGCCGGTGTTGTACGTGAAGCCCTGGCCCGTGCCGCGCACGGCCGTCGGGTACAGCTCGCTCAGAAAGGACCCGAAGCCGCTGAAGATCGCCGACATGCAGAACCCGAGCGGGAAGCCGAGGACGAGGAGCAGGGTGTTGGCGCCGCTCGGGATGTTCGCGTACGCCAGGATGCAGACCGCCGAGAGCAGGGCGAACAGCCAGATGTTGCGGCGCCGGCCCAGCCGGTCGGTGAGGTGGCCGCCGGTCAGGTAGCCGAGGAAGGCGCCGGAGATCAGGAACGTCAGATAGCCGCCCGTGTTGACCACCGACAGACCGCGCTCGCTCTTCAGGTACGTCGGCACCCAGGTCGCCAGCGTGTAGTAGCCGCCCTGGACGCCGGTGGACAGCAGGCCCGCGAAGATCGTCGTACGCAACAGGCGGCCCCGGAAGATCGCCGGGAAAGACCCCTTCTCGGCGCTGTGCTCGCGCGCGGCGACCGCCGTCGGAGCGTCCTGCACGCGGCGACGCATCCACACCACGAGCAGCGCGGGCAGGGCGCCCGTCCAGAACATCACGCGCCAGGCCACGTCGTCGCCGAAGACCGAGAAGACCACCGTGTACACGATGGCCGCCAGCCCCCAGCCGACGGCCCACGAGCTCTGGATCGCGCCGAGGGTGCGGCCCCGGTGCTTCGCGCTCGCGTACTCGGCGACCAGGATCGCGCCGACCGCCCACTCGCCGCCGAAGCCGAGGCCCTGCAGGGCACGGAAGAGCAGCAGCGTCTCGTAGGTGGGAGCGAAGCCGCAGGCGACGGTGAAGACGGCGTACGTGATCACCGTGATCATCAGGGCCCTGACCCGGCCGATCCGGTCGGCCAGTACGCCCGCGACGGCGCCGCCGACCGCGGACGCGGCCAGTGTGACGGTGGTGAACAGGCCGGTCTGGCCGCTGTCCAGACCGAAGTACGCCGCCAGCGCGACCATGCTCAGCGGCAGCGTGAAGTAGTCGTAGGAGTCCAGGGCATAGCCGCCGAACGCGCCGGCGAAGGCGCGGCGGCCGCGCGAGCCGAGGGCGCGCAGCCAGCCGAACGCGCCGTCGTCATGGGGGTGTTCGGCGGCCGAGGGGTGGGTGTCGGTGGGCAGGGCCTGCGGTGGAGGGGTCGTGCTCATGGGGCACCTCGCAGAGGGATGACGGAGGGTGCTGGGGACTGAGCCGTGCCGTGCGAAAGCCATGGGGTGCGGGAGCCGTGCCGTGCGGGAGGGGTGGCGCCGCGGTGGGGACGGGGCGGTGCCGTGCGTAGCAAGGTAGAGGATCGTTGAACGATCCTTCAATACCCCTGTTGTTTCGTTCTCGTGTCTGCGGTTGAATTCCGGGCATGGCAGAGCAGCTGGCGGGACTGGCCGACGACCGCGCCCTCCTGGGCCGCACCAGCACGGCCGAGCGGGTCTCGGACATCCTCAGAAGCCGTATCGCCGAGGGCTATTTCCCGCCAGGGACACGGCTGTCGGAGGACAGCATCGGCGGGGCGCTGGGCGTCTCCCGCAACACGCTGCGTGAGGCGTTCCGGCTGCTCACCCACGAGCGCCTGCTCGTCCACGAGTTGAACAGGGGCGTGTTCGTCCGGGTCCTGACCGTCGAGGACGTCGAGGACATCTACCGCACCCGCACACTCGTCGAGTGCGCGGTCGTGCGCGGGCTGGGGGAGCCGCCGTACGCGCTCCAGAGTCTGCAGGCCGCTGTCACGGAGGGTCAGGTGGCGGCCGTCGAGAGTGACTGGAAAGGGCTGGGCACCGCCAACTTCCACTTCCACCGCGAACTGGTGGCGCTGGCCGGCAGTGCCCGCACCGACGAGCTGATGCGCAGTGTCTTCGCCGAGCTGCGCCTCGCCTTCCATGTCGTCGACCACCCCCGGCGGCTGCACGAGCCGTACCTCGCGCGCAACCGCCAGATCCTCCAGGCACTCCAGGCGGGCGACAAGGACGAGGCGGAGAGGCTGCTCGTGGTCTACCTGCGGGACTCGCTGGAGCGGATCGTCGAGGTGTACCGGCGGCGGGTGGGGGACGAGGGGCGAGGCGTCGACTGAGGTCAGGGGCGTCGGCCGAGGCCGTCTCGCGCCTCTGTGACGGCGGTCGCTTCTGCGTCGTTTGGGTCGATGTCAGACCGAGGACCTACTCTGTGCACCGTGACTTCGCCTGCATCGACGGACCGTGTTCCGCCCCAGCTCAGCGCGGGGCCGCGCCCCGCCACGGGCCCGGCCGCCGACGAGGGACTGGCGCGGCGGCTGCGCGCGCTCGCCTGCACCGCCCCCCTCCACGACCTCGACGCACGCAAGGCCAACCTCGCCGGTGAGTACGCGGTATACGGCATGGCGGAGATCGCCCTCGCCGCCATCGACCTCGTCACCCTCAACATGGACTTCGACACCGGCGCCGACCACGACCAGATAGTGGCCCGCCTCATCCCGCGCATCGCCGCCCAGGCCCCGCAACGGCCCGCCGAGGAACACGAGCGCGTGGCCCGCTGGGTCCTGGAGAACCTGATCAACGTGGGCAGCGTCGACCGCGGCTTCCGCGCCGTGTACGGCACCTTCGCGCCGGACGGCACCTATGTGCGCCGCGACTACGACTTCAAGCTGATCGAGGAGGTCCCCGGATACGGCGGTGCCGTCTACCTCCGCACCACGGACGAGGCCGTCAACGTGCTCGTCGGCGCCCTCGACACCGACGTCACCAGCGCGCAGATCGCGGCCGAGGTCAAGCTGGAGGTCCTCATCCGCCGCGGCCGTCTCGCCGACGCCCAACTCGCCGCCGAGCAGGCCCGCTACCGGACCGTGCAGTACTCGGAGACCCTGCGCAGGGCCCTGGAGGCGACCCGGCGCAACGTGCGCGCGGTCGACTGGCTCAACGCCGTACCCGACATGATCGCCGAGGCCCTCGACCACGTGGCCGACCGCTACCGTCACGAGAACGCGATCCTCACCAACATCCGCAAGGCCCGCGACGAGTCCGAGGACCCCGAGCACAAGCGTCGCGCTGCGGAGCTCGTCGACATCGTCAAGGACTGCATCCGGCGGCACACACAGCTTCAGTCCCGGCTGCTGGAGGCGGGGCCCCTGTTCCGCGCCGAGCAGGACCGGCAGGCCTTCGCCACGCCGATGACGACGTCGGGGATCGACCTGTACGGGCATCTCGTCGCGCCCGTGCTGCCGTTGCCGCTGGAACAGGCGGTGCGGGTCACCGACGCCTTCTTCACACGCGGGACCGGGATGCGTACGCCCGTGTCCGTGCGGGTCGGTGATCTCGTCGACCTGTTGCTGACGCCGCCGGTCGAGCGGGAGCACCTCGGGGCGGAGATGCCGGAACCGGACCTCATCGCGACGCCGGACGACAGCCGGTTCAGCGAGGAGCAGTTGGCCGCGGCGATGGAGTTGCTGGATCTGCCCGCGGACGCGCCCCGGAGGTTGTCGGGGCTGCTGGCGCAGGCGCGGCGCACCGATCCCGATCTGCCGTACCTGGTCGCGCTGTTGGCGGTTCATGCGGCGAGCCCGGCCGTGGGCACCGCGTATCGGCAGGGCGAGGAGAAGTTGCTGTTCGCCGTGGACGACGGGACGGAGCTGGACGATCCCGAGTTCGGTGGAGCCGACCTCATAGTCGGTACGGCCCTGCTGGACGCGGCCGGTATGGCCGCCGACCGGACGGAAGCAGCATGAGCCGGGCCGGGAAGCGTATGGACGAGCACTACCGCAGCAAGGAGCCGAAACCGTGACCGAGCACGTCGACTGGAGTGAACCCGAGGCTGCCGCCGTACCGGTGGCCGCCGCCGTCACCCCCGCCGACGCCGCCGACGCGGCGCGGCTCGTCGCGTTCGGGCTGCAGCCCAAGGTGCAGCCCGCGCGTGACCAGGAGTACGCGGAGCTCCTGCGGCGATACCGCGAGGACCCGGCGTTCGCGCGGCTCGCCGATGCTGTTGCCGCCGGGCTCGGGCTGATCGTGCTGGAGGTGTCCCCGCGCGCGGGGATGGCGGTGACCGCCGCCGAGGACTCGGTGTTCGCCGTCCGCATGGGTGACTACGCGCGTCGTACGTCGGCCGACTCGGGGGACCGGTTCCTGCACGGGCTCGCACATCTCGCCGTGGCCGCGATGGCCTTCCCGCGGCCCGAGGACCTGGCCGACGACGGATACGTCGGGCGGGTCAGCGTCAACGGCGTCGACGCCTTCGTACGGCAGGCCTGCCGCCGGCTGGAGGAGCGGGCTGAGGAGCAGGGCGAGAACACCGACCCGGCCAGCGACGCGCCCGGTCTGGAGGCCGCTTGGCGGATCTGGGCCAGACGCAGCTCCACCGGCGCCACCAAGGACGCGCGCAGACTCGCCGGTTCGACGACCGGCATCGTCGGCAAGGCCGTCGCGTTCCTCACCGACTCCGGGTTCCTCCAGCGGACCGGTGACGACAACGGCGGGACCTACCGGACCACGGCCCGCTACCAGCTCCAGGTGCGGGACATGGCCGGCAGCGCCGCCATGGCCGAGCTGCTCGAACTGGGCGTGGTCCCGGTCACCGACGGCACGCCGACGCTGCTGCCCGCCGACGAGGCGGACGAGCTCGTCGCCGACGCCGGGCTGCCGTTCCACTCCTGAAACCCCTGATCAACCGCATCTTTTGCGAAGACTTACGAGAGTCCGCCATGTACGAGCTGTCCCGGGTCCGCCTCTACTCCATCGGGCCCGCCGGTGCGCGCTACGCCGACACCGTGCTTGACCTGCGGGGCGTCGGCGACGTCGTGCCCGACCCCGCCCCCACACAGGCGGAGTTCTTCGAGGAGGAGCCCGTCGGCCCGCCGCGCCGGCCGGCGCCCGCCGGCGTGCTCTTCCTGGAGAACGGCGGCGGTAAGTCCGTCCTGCTCAAGCTGATCTTCTCCGTGATGCTGCCGGGTCACCGCAACACCCTCGGCGGCGCCAGCTCCGGCGTGCTGCGCAAGTTCCTGCTCGCCGACGACTGCGGACATGTCGCGCTGGAGTGGCAGCACGTCCTGACCGGCGAGTGCGTGGTGGTCGGCAAGGTGAGCGAGTGGCGTGGGCGGCAGGTGTCCAACGACCCGCGGAAGTTCGCGGAGGCCTGGTACTCGTTCCGGCCCGGTCCCGGGCTGACCCTCGACAACCTGCCCGTCGCCGAGTCCACCGCCGTACGGCCGCCCGTCGAGGGCCAGTCGGGGGCACAGGGGCGACGGCGGACCATGAAGGGGTTCCGGGACGCGCTCACCGAGGCCGGCAAGGCGTATCCGCACCTGGAGGTGCACTGGGAGGAGATCCACGATCGGTGGATCGAGCACCTCGGGGATCTGGGCCTCGACCCCGAACTCTTCCGCTATCAGCGGGAGATGAACGCCGACGAGGGTGAGGCCGCCGGTCTCTTCGCGGTCAAGAAGGACTCCGACTTCACCGATCTGCTGCTGCGCGCGGTGACGGACACCCGGGACACCGACGGGCTCGCCGACCTCGTCAGCGGTTTCGGCAACAAGCTGGGCCGGCGCGCCGAGCTGATCGCCGAACGGGACTTCACCGCCGGCTCGGTGGACCTGCTCGGGCGCATCGTCGAGGCCGCCGACGCTCGGGCACGCGCGCGTGACATCCACGCCGGTGCGGAGCGGCGTACGCGCACGCTGGCGCGCAGGTTGTCCGCGCGGGGCGTGCGGGAGCGGGCGCGCGCCGCCGACCTCGCCCAGCGGGTCACGGCCGCCGCCTACGCCGTCACGCACTCCGAGGGGGCACGCGAACGCAGCGCCCTGATCGCTGCCGAACTCGCCTTCCGGCACGCCTCGTTGGCGCTGGCCGCCGCTGAGAAGTCCGCCACCGCACAGAAGCGCGAGCTTGCCGACGCGCGCACCCTGCACTCCGCCTGGCAGGCCGCCGAGGCCGTCCTGCGCCACCGCGCCGCCGCCGATCGGGTCACGCGAGTCTCCGCCGCCATCCAGGAAGCCGAGCGGGACGCCGCCCCGGCCCTCGCCGCCCGCGCCAAGGCCGCCGTCGACCTTGTCCGGGCCCTGCACGCGGCCGCCGAGAACGCCGAGACCCTCGCCAACGAAGAGGAGGAGCGCTCCGCCGCGCTTCAGGAAGCCAGCGAGTCCGCGTACCGGGACTCCACCTCCGCCGCCACCGAGGCACAGCGCGCCCGCAGCGAGATCGGTCACCTGCGCCAGCGTCTGGCCGAGGTCGAGCAGGAGACCGCCGAGGCCGTCCGCGCCGGCTGGCTCGACGACAGCGCGCCCGACGCCGACCCCGCGCGCGCCGCCCTCGCCGCCAGCGACGCCGAGAAGACCGCCGTCGCCGCCTGGGACACCGCCCGCGAGGCCTCCCGCAGGGCAAGCGAGCACGCGCGCGAGGCCGCCTCCGCCGAGTCCCGCGCCGAGCTGACCGCGGCCCGCGCGGCGGACGCGGCGACGGCCGCGCAACGGTCGTACGAGGCCGAGCGGCGGACCGCCGAGGCGCTGGCGGGCGAAGAGCGGCTGGCGGAGCTGCTGGGCGTGACCGGCGGTGGCGCGCGCCGGATCATCCCGCAGCCCCGCCAGGGCAGCGAGACGGACGACACCGGTCTGACCCCCGAGGACCTGGACCGCTACGCCGACGAGCTGTGTGAACTCCTCGACGACGCCGTGTCCTCCGCCGAGCGGCAGCTCTTCGAGCTGCGGACCGCCGCCGCCGACGACTCCCGGATCCTGGGCGCGCTCGGCGACGGCGGACTGCTGCCGCCCGGCCCCGACGTGGTCGCGACGGTCGAGTTCCTCGGCGAGCACGGCATCCCCGCGCTGCCCGGCTGGCGCTACCTCGCCCAGGCCGTCGACCCCGCCGACCACGCGCGCGTGCTCGCCGCCCGGCCGGAGCTCGTCGACGGCGTGATCATCACCGACCCCGACTCGCACGCACGCGCGCGTGAGGCGCTCAGCGACGCCGCCCTGCTGCCCCGGTCCGCCGTGGCGGTCGGCACGGCCTCCGCCCTGCTCGCCCCGACCCCGGCGCCCGACGCCGACACCGGTGACGTCTTCCTCGTACCGCCGAACCCGGCCATGCACGACGAGCACGCCGCCGACGAGGAGCGGCAGGCGCTGCGGGCGCGGGCGACGGAGCGGGACGAGGAGATCCGGCGGCTCGCGGCCCGGCTCGGCAAGGACCGGGAACTGGCGGCGCGGCTCGCCTCCTGGCGTACGGGCTGTCCGGCGGGGCGGTTGGTGGAGCTGGCGGAGGCCGCTCGGGAAGCGGGTTCCTTCGCCGAGGAGTCCGAGGCCGAACTGGCCGAGGCGCGGACCGTGCGGGCGGAGGCCGACGAAACCGCCGCGGAGGCCGCGCAGGTGCGCGACGAGCGCCAGGAGGCCGCGCAGAAGGCCCGGCGCGCCGCCGACGCCCTCGCCGGACTCGCCTTCCGGCTGCGCGAACGCGCCGGCTGGCAGGTCAAGCTGCGGGAACTCGCCGACGAGGCCACCGAGTCCGAGGCCCGCGCCCAGGCCTGCCTGGAGCGTGCCCGCGCCGCCGACGAGGACCGCCGCGCCGCCCAGCGCGCCGCTGACGACGCGCGCCGCACCGCGCGTGCGCTGCGCGCCGAGCGCTCTGAGATCGCGGGTGCCCCCGACGACGTGCCGGAGGACGACGCGGACGCGCCCAAGGCGTCCCTGCCTGCTCTGCGGGAGGCCTATCGAGCCGCCTCACAGGTGTACGAGAAGGTCGGCGTCGGCGCCGATCTGCGGGCCGAGCAGGCGCGGGCGGAGAGCGACGAGAGCGCGGCGCGGGCCGAGCTTGACCGGCTGAGCAACAAGGTCCGCACACGCGCGGAGCAGTTGCTCCAGTCGCCCGACGGCTCCGACGGGCCGTCCCGGCAGGCCGCCGTCGCGCGCGCGGAGGAGCTGGTCCAGCTCCTGGAGACCCGGATGTCCAGCGCCAGCGAGCAGCTCGGCCGACTGCGCGGCGAGGCCGAACGGCACGCACCTGAGGACGGCGAGGCCCACACCGAGCTGCCCGAGGAGCTCCAGCCGCGCGACGCCGAGCACGCGCAGGCGCTGCTGCGCACCGCCACAGCCGAACTCGTCTCCCGTACCGAGGCGTTGAGCCAGGCTCGCGAGGCGCACGCCGAACTCCTCGACGCCCACCGGGCCGCCGAGGACGCGGCCGGCGGCTTCGACGAGATCGCCGCGATGCTCCGCGACCTGCTGCGCGAACACACCTCTGAAGAGGATCAGGAGGTGCCGGAGCCCTACCCCGGCACCCTGGAGGAGGCCCGCCAGTCGGCCGCCGAGGCCCGGCGCGCGCTGCGCGGTTGCGCCGCCGACCTGTCCGCCGCCGAGGCCGCCGTACGAGAGGCGAGTGACGTGCTGGTCCGGCACGCCAACGCCACGCGCTACGAGCAGGTCCGCACCCCCGCCCGGCAGCAGATCCGCGAGCTGCCCGCCTCCGCGCTGCCCGAGCACGCCCAGAAGTGGGCGGACGCCTTCGCGCCCCGACTCCGGGTGCTCACCGATGAGTTGGAGCAGCTGGAGAGGAACCGCGACTCGATCGTGGACCGGCTCAGAGGGCTCGTCGAGTCCGCGCTCGCGACGCTGCGGTCCGCCCAGCGGCTGTCCCGCCTCCCTGAGGGCCTCGGCGAGTGGTCGGGACAGGAGTTCCTGCGCATCCGCTTCGAGGAGCCCGACCAGGCCACCCTCACCGAGCGGCTGGGCGAGGTCATCGACGAGGCGACCCGGGCCGCCGTCAAGAAGAACTCCGACCTGCGGCGCGACGGCATGTCCCTGCTGCTGCGGGGCGTGGCCGCCGCGCTCCAGCCCAAGGGCGTCGCCGTCGAGATCCTGAAGCCGGACGCCGTGCTGCGTGCGGAGCGGGTGCCCGTCGGGCAGATGGGTGACGTGTTCTCCGGTGGTCAGCTGCTGACGGCGGCCATCGCCCTGTACTGCACGATGGCCGCGCTCAGGTCGAACGACCGAGGTCGGGACAAGCACCGGCACGCGGGCACGCTGTTCCTGGACAACCCCATCGGGCGGGCCAACGCGACCTATCTGCTGGAGCTCCAGCGGGCGGTCTCGGACGCCCTCGGCGTCCAGCTCCTCTACACCACAGGCCTGTTCGACACGACCGCACTGGCCGAGTTCCCGCTGGTCATCCGGTTGCGCAACGACGCCGACCTGAGGGCGGGCCTGAAGTACATCAGCGTCGAGGAACACCTCCGCCCGGGACTGCCCCAGCAGCCCCAGGCAGGGGAGGCGGTGCACAGCGAGATCACGGCGACGCGCATGTACAAACGCCCGCAGTAGCGCCCCCCAAGGTGCGCGGGGCTGTGCCGATATGCGGCTCCGCCGCGTGGGCGCGTCCAGCCACACCGGGCCGCCGGTGTGTCAGGAGGAGGCACGCTACTCGCTCTCCCTGCGGCGCGGCACGCGGAGGAGGGGCAGGTGGGTCGGGTCGGTCGGTGTGCCCTACGGGGGTGCGCTGGACCTCCTCCGCTACCAAGGTGTCTCAGGAGGTACGCCTCGGAGGCTCGCCTCAGGAGTGGGACAACTGTCCGGCACCGCCGCCGTGCCGACGTATCCGCTCCTGGGCGCGCTCGGCGGCCCGCGCCTGCCGGTGTGCCCGGCGCCGCTCGCGCCGCAGTGCTCGTGCGGTGCTGCTCGGGGCGGACACGACACCGTGCCGCTGGTTCCACACCTGCCGGGTCACCCAGACGTCCAGCGCACCCCAGGTCGCCACGACCGTACTGACCACGCTGCTGATCACCATGGGGAAGGCCAACCAGGATCCGGCCAGGGTGCAGAGGAAGGCGACCATGGCCTGAAGGAGCGTCACGGCGATGATGAGCACCGCGCGCACCGCCGCCCTACGGACCGGGTCGGGGAGCCGACGTCGGGCCGCGGGCTCCTCTACCCACAACGGCCGGTACGCCGCCCGCTCTCGGTCCGCACTTCCGCTCGCACCCCTGCCTTCAACAGCGCCCACTCGCCCGGTGCCTTCGGGTGCGCCACCGACGGCCCCCGCAGCCGCCGGAGCCCCGCGCCCGTCCGTCACACCGCGACCGTGCGCCGCGATCTCGGAATTGCGCGCCGCGGGTGCTTTGGAAGCCTTGGGCTCCCGCAGCGCCGTACCGCGCACCGCCGCGCCGTCCTCGGGCGCTCCGCGCCGCTCCGCCGTGCCCATCAACGTGTCACTCCCCACCGCCGGCAGACCGCTTGCCTCCGGCTCGAAGAACCGGCTCCCCAGTGGCTGCCCGGCTTGCGCTCTTTTACGCCGCCCAGGTGCGGCATGCGGCTCCTGTGGCCGATTCCGCCCCCAATTCCCAATGAGTAGGACGAGCAACGCGCCTGGAAGATTCCCCGGTTTGGAAAAATTCTGGCCAACTCGCCCACGACGCCGATCCGATCCGGTCCGGCCGCGAAGCCTGGATTCAGGGAGGCAATCTCCCGCAATGCCCGGACAACTCCCCCTGCCTCGACGTCGATACGGATGGTCGGCTTCCAGACGCCTCTTCGAGTTAACTTTGCGTCGGTAGTAGGCTCGCGACGTTTGTTGACGCACATGTGTACCCCCTGCCGGTGGGGGTTCGAGCTGGGGGAGGCCATGCGCTTTCGCGGGAAGTCGATCCGCCGGAAGATCGTGGCGCTGCTTCTCGTGCCGCTGGTGTCCCTGACCGCCATCTGGGGCTTCGCCACGGTGCTCACGGGCCGTGAGGCGAACCGCCTGTTCACCGTGTCGCACGTGGTGGAGAAGGTCGGCTACCCGCTCGAGGACACTGTTCGCGTCGTCCAGCAGGAGCGCCGCCAGACCCTTGTCTACCTCGCCGACCCCCGTGCCTCCGACGCGCTCTCCGCGCTGCGCCGCACCCGGACCGCCACGGACGAGGCCCTTGCGGAGATCCGTAAGAACGCCAAGGACCCCGACGTACGCGATGTCCTGGACCAGGACGACGGCGAAGGCCTGACCGCGGTGCTCGACGCCTTCGACGGCGTCGACTCCCTGCGTCGCAGCGTCGAAGAGGGAACCGTGACCCGGGCGCAGGCCCTGGACCTCTACAACCGGCTGATCGACCCTTGTTACGCCCTGCTCGCCAAGCTGGACGTGGTCGACAGTGTGGAGATGGACAAGCAGTACCGGGCCCTCGTCAGCGTCGCCCGCGCCCGTGAACTGCTCTCCCAGGAGGACGCGCTGCTCGGCTCCGCCCTCGTCGTGGGCCGGCTCACCCGCGAGGAGATACGCGACGTCTCCGACCTCGAGGCCCAGCGGAACGTGGTCTACGACATCAGCCTCGCTCAACTGCCCGTCGCGGAGCGCGAACGCTACGAGAGCTTCTGGAAGAACGCCACCACCGCCCCGCTGCGCACAGCCGAGCAGGCCGTCGTCTCCACCACGCCGGGCGACATGCCCCGAGGCGTCACCGCGCGGACCTGGGACACCGCCGCAGCGAACGTCCTGGACGAACTCGGCACCCTCGACGAACAGGCGAACGACCGCTACCAGGACCGCGTCCGTCCGGTGGCGATCGAGGTCATCGTCAAGGCGGTCGTCGCCGGTGTCCTCGGTCTGATCGCCCTCCTCGTCTCCCTCTTCCTGTCGGTGCGCATCGGCCGCGGCCTCATCCGCGACCTGCGCCAGCTGCGGTTCGAAGCCCACGAGGCGTCCGGTGTGCGCCTGCCCAGCGTGATGCGCCGCCTCTCCGCAGGCGAGCAGGTCGACGTCGAGACCGAGGTCCCGCGCCTGGAGTACGACAAGAACGAGATGGGCGAGGTCGGCCAGGCCCTCAACACCCTCCAGCGCGCCGCCGTCGAGGCCGCCGTCAAACAGGCCGAGCTCCGCGCCGGAGTCTCCGAGGTCTTCGTCAATCTCGCCCGCCGCAGCCAGGTCCTGCTGCACAAGCAGCTCACCCTGCTCGACACCATGGAGCGACGCACCGAGGACACCGCGGAACTCGCCGACCTCTTCCGGCTCGACCACCTCACCACCCGTATGCGCCGGCACGCCGAGGGCCTGGTGATCCTCTCCGGCGCAGCCCCTTCGCGGCAGTGGCGCAAGCCCATCCAGCTCATGGACATCGTGCGCGCCGCGGTCGCCGAGGTGGAGGACTACGAGCGCATCGAGGTCCGCCGCCTGCCACGCGTCGCCGTCACCGGACCGGCCGTCGCCGACCTCACCCACCTCGTGGCCGAACTCCTGGAGAACGCCACGGTGTTCTCCCCTCCGCACACCGCCGTGCACGTCCTGGGCGAGCGGGTCGCCAACGGGTTCACTCTGGAGATCCACGACCGCGGCCTCGGCATGGCGCCCGAAGCGCTCCTCGAGGCCAACCTCCGGCTCGCCGAGACGCCCGAGTTCGAGCTGTCCGACACCGACCGGCTCGGACTGTTCGTGGTCAGCCGGCTCGCCCAGCGGCAGAACGCCCGGGTCTCCCTGCAACCCTCCCCGTACGGGGGCACGACCGCGGTCGTCTTCATCCCCGACGTCCTGCTCACCGATGACGTCCCCGACACGAACGGCATCGGCTTCCGCCTCGACCGCCCCCGGCCCCCCAAGGAGGGCGAGCCCGCAGAGAGCCGCAGGTCCGCGCTCTCCCAGGCCCCGGTGCAGCTTCCCGGAGTGCCCGCCGCGCTGCTGGGCGGGCCGGTAGAGCTGGAAGCCCCCGTCGACCTGGACGCCCTCGACGACTTCTCGACCCCCCTGATCGAGGAGGACGGCGACCGGGGCGGTCTCTTCCGCCCCCGCCGCTCCCTCACCCGTGCGGAGGACGAGCCTGGCGTCGGCGCCGTCGAACCGTCCCGCCGGCTTCCCGACCCCTTGGGAGACCCGGACCGGACCGCCCCTGGCGACCCGGCCGCCCCCCTCCCGCTGCCGAGCCGCCGGACACCCAAACTGGTCAGCTCCCACGGCCGTCCCGTGACCGATCAGCGGCCCCGCCGCGCGGAAACGGCCGAGGACTCCCTGTCCCGGCCGGGGGCACGTCGGCCGGATGAGGACGTCCCGGCACCCCTGCCCTCGCGCCGACGCGGAGCGACGGCACACTTCCCGCGGAGCACCGGTGCGGGCGAGTACCCGGGCCGCGGCGCCGAGGAACCGTCCCAGCCGCCCACCCTTCCCCGGCGGACCCGCCCAGCCGCAGCGCTGCAGAGCGGCCCGGAGCACCCGGCCGAGCGCCCCGGCGCCACGCCCCACCGCCCCGCCGACGCGGCGCCGCGCAGCCCCGAGGATTCCGCCCGGCAACCCGGAGCCGCGACTCATGACGCCGGCTCCGGCACAGCACCCCTGCCCCGGCGCGTACGGCAGGCGAACCTGGCCCCGCAACTGCGGCAGGGCCCGGCATCGCGCACCGAGGACCGCAAGGACCCCGCCGACCGGGACGCAGACGAGGTACGCAGTCGCATGGCCTCGCTCCAGCGCGGCTGGCAGCGGGGCCGCGCAGAAAACGCCGCGGGCGAAGAGGCCCACAGCGGCACAGCACCACAAGGAACGACTAAGGGGGACGGTCGATGACCGCACCGAAGGCGACCGGCCACACCACGACCAACGACGGCGACCTGAACTGGCTCCTCGACGACCTCGTCGACCGCGTCGCCAGCATTCGCAAGGCCGTCGTGCTCTCCGGCGACGGCCTGCCGACGGGAGTGTCCAAGGACCTGGCCCGGGAGGACAGCGAGCACCTGGCTGCCGTCGCCTCCGGATTCCACAGCCTTGCCAAGGGAGTCGGCCGCCACTTCGAGGCCGGCAGCGTCCGACAGACGGTGGTCGAACTCGACGAGGCGTTTCTGTTCGTCACCGCCGCCGGTGACGGCAGCTGCCTCGCCGTGCTCGCGGACGCCGACTCGGACGTCGGGTTGGTGGCGTACGAGATGACGCTCCTCGTGAAGCGGGTCGGCGCACATCTGGGCACCGCACCGCGCACCGATCTGCCCTCGGGCGGGTAGTGGGATGGCATGAGCACAGACGGTCAGGGAAGCAGCCACTGGTTCGACGACGAGGCCGGGCCGGTAGTCCGTCCGTACGCCATGACACGTGGCCGCACCACCAGTGCGGTCCAGCACCGTCTCGATCTGATCGCGGTGGTCGTCGCCGAGCCCCACGCGGACGACCCGGAAGCGGATCCCGCGATGTCCCCGGAACACGTGGACATCGTGCATCTGTGCAGGGACACGCCGCAGTCGGTCGCCGAACTCGCCGCCGAACTCGATCTGCCCATCGGCGTGGTCCGGGTCCTGGTCGGGGACCTCGTGGACGGGGAATTCGTCCATGTGAACCGGCCCGTACCCCCGGCCGAACTGCCGGACGAGAGTATCCTGCGCGACGTGATCAACGGCCTCCGAGCGCTGTGAGCGGCGCGGAAGCGAGGTGAGGACGTGACCGGCTGGCAATTCTGGGTCGACCGGGGCGGCACCTTCACCGACATCGTGGCGCGCCGCCCCGACGGCCGACTGCTGACGCACAAACTGTTGTCCGACAACCCGGCCCGGTACGCCGACGCGGCCGTCGCCGGTGTCCGCGCCCTGCTGGGGGACGCGCAGGAGCCCGTCGAGTCGGTGCGGATGGGCACGACGGTGGCCACCAACGCCCTCCTGGAGCGCAAGGGCGAGCGCACCCTGCTCGTCGTCACCCGTGGCTTCCGCGACGCCCTGCGCATCGCCTACCAGAACCGCCCTCACATCTTCGCCCGCCGCATCGACCTCCCCGAGCTGCTGTACGAGCGGGTCGTGGAGGTCGACGAGCGCATCGCCGCCGACGGCACCGTTCTGCGCGCGCCCGACCCGGACGCCCTCGCAGAGCCGTTGCAGGAGGCGTACGACGACGGCATCCGAGCCCTCGCCGTCGTCTGCATGCACAGCCATCTCCACCCCGCCCACGAACAAGCCGTGGGCAGTCTGGCCGCCCGCATCGGCTTCCCGCAGATCTCGCTGTCCAGCGAGGTCAGCCCTCTGATGAAACTCGTCCCGCGCGGGGACACCGCCGTCGTCGACGCCTACCTCTCGCCCGTCCTGCACCGCTACGTCCGGCACGTCGCCGATGAACTCCATGGCGTACGGCTGCTCTTCATGCAGTCCAACGGCGGGCTCGCCGAGGCGAGCCAGTTCCGCGGCAAGGACGCCATCCTCTCCGGGCCCGCCGGAGGCATCGTCGGCATGGCCCGCATGTCCCAGCTCGCCGGCTTCGACCGGGTGATCGGCTTCGACATGGGCGGCACCTCCACCGATGTCTCCCACTTCGCGGGCGAGTACGAACGGGTCTTCACCACGCAGATCGCGGGTGTCCGCCTGCGCGCCCCCATGCTGGACATCCACACCGTCGCCGCGGGCGGCGGCTCCGTCCTCCACTTCGACGGCTCCCGCTACCGCGTGGGACCGGACTCGGCCGGCGCGGACCCGGGACCTGCCTGCTACCGAGGTGGTGGCCCGCTCGCCGTCACCGACGCCAACGTGATGCTCGGGCGCATCCAGTCCGCCCACTTCCCCCACGTGTTCGGCCCGCACGGCGATCAGCCCCTCGACGACACGCTCGTCCGCGAACGCTTCACCGCCCTCGCGCGTGAGATCCGCGGGAGGACGGGCGACGACCGCACCCCGGAACAGGTCGCCGAGGGATTCCTGCAGATCGCCGTCGCCAACATCGCCAACGCCGTGAAGCGGATCTCCGTCCAGAAGGGCCACGACGTCACCCGCTACGCCCTCACCACCTTCGGTGGTGCAGGAGGCCAGCACGCGTGCATGGTCGCCGACTCGCTCGGCATCCGCACCGTCCTCGTACCCCCCATGGCCGGCGTGCTGTCCGCGCTCGGGATCGGTCTCGCCGACACCACGACCATGCGCGAACAGTCCGTGGAGGCGCCCCTGCAGGCTGCCTCCATGCCCGCGATCCTCAAGACGGCCGACGAGCTGGAGGTGGCGGCCCGCGCCGAACTCCTCGCCGAGGACGTCCCGGACGACCGGATCCAGGTGACCCGCCGCGCACAGCTCCGCTACGACGGCACCGACACCACTCTCACCGTCGAGCTGACCGAGCCCGCCGCGATGAGACACGCCTTCGAAGAACGTCATCGCGCCACGTACTCCTTCACCCTCGACCGCCCGATCGTCGTCGAAGCACTCTCCGTCGAAGCCACCGGCATCACCGAACCCCCCGATCTCTCCGCCCTCGCCCCGTACGAAGGCCGCACCGCCGCCCCCGAGACCGTCCGCCTCCACACCGGCGGCACCTGGCGCGACGTACCCCTCCACCGCCGCGAGGACCTTCCTCCCGGCGAGACCGTCACCGGCCCGGCGATCATCACCGAGGCCGGCGCGACGACCGTCGTCGACGACGGCTGGCGGGCCGCGGCGACCCACGGCGGGCATCTGCTCATGGAACGAGCCGCGATTACGCAGAGTTCCGATCTCGACACGAAAGCCGATCCCGTCCTCCTCGAGGTCTTCAACAACCTCTTCATGTCCATCGCCGAACAGATGGGTGCCCGCCTTGAGTCGACGGCCCAGTCGGTCAACATCAAGGAACGCCTCGATTTCTCCTGCGCCCTCTTCGACCCCGACGGAAACCTGGTGGCCAACGCCCCCCACATCCCCGTCCACCTGGGCTCGATGGGCACCAGCGTCAAGGAGGTCATCCGTCGCCGAGGCCCCGCGATGCGCCCTGGCGACACATATGCGGTCAACGACCCGTATCACGGCGGCACCCACCTGCCCGACGTCACCGTGATCACGCCGGTCTTCGACACCAAGGACTCGACGGACACGGAGCGTGACCGGATCCTCTTCTACGTGGCCTCCCGCGGCCACCACGCCGAGATCGGCGGCATCGCCCCCGGGTCCATGCCCGCGAACAGCCGCACCCTCGACGAGGAGGGCGTGCTCTTCGACAACTGGCTCCTCGCCGAGAACGGCCGCTTCCGTGAGGAGGAGACCCTCCGCCTGCTCACGGAGGCGTCCTACCCGTCCCGGAATCCACGGACCAACATCGCCGACCTGCGCGCCCAGATCGCCGCCAACCAGAAAGGCGTCGACGAAGTCGCCCGCATGATCGAGAACTTCGGACTGGACGTCGTGCAGGCATACATGAGGCACGTCCAGGACAACGCCGAGGAGGCCGTGCGCCGTGTCATCGACGCCCTCGACGACGGCGAGTACGCCTACGAGACAGACGCGGGCGCCGTCATCCGGGTACGTGTGCGCGTGGACCGCGAGAACCGCTCCGCGACCGTCGACTTCACCGGTACCTCACCCCAACTGGCGACCAACTTCAACGCCCCCTCCTCGGTCGTCAACGCGGCCGTCCTGTACGTCTTCCGCACCCTCGTCGCCGACGACATCCCGCTCAACGACGGCTGCCTGCGCCCCCTGAAGATCATCGTGCCGCGCGGCTCCCTGCTCGCGCCTGAACCGCCCGCCGCCGTCGTCGCAGGCAACGTCGAGACGTCCCAGGCCATCACCGGTGCCCTCTACGCGGCCCTCGGCGTCCAGGCCGAGGGCTCCGGCACGATGAACAACGTCACCTTCGGAAACGAACGCCACCAGTACTACGAAACCGTCGCCTCCGGATCCGGTGCCGGCGACGGCTTCCCCGGCGCGAGCGTCGTCCAGACCCACATGACCAACTCCCGTCTGACCGATCCCGAGGTCCTCGAGTGGCGGCTCCCGGTGCGGCTCGATGAGTTCGCGGTCCGCCACGGCAGCGGCGGCTCCGGACGGTGGCGCGGTGGAGACGGGGCGGTGCGCCGCATCCGTTTCCTGGAGCCCATGGCCGTCTCCACTTTGTCCCAGCACCGCCGAGTGCCCCCGTACGGCATGGCCGGCGGCGCACCCGGCGCGCTGGGCGCCAACCGGGTGGAACGCGCGGACGGCACCGTCGCCGAACTCGGCGGCAGCGACTCCGTGGACGTCAGCCCTGGCGATGTCCTCGTCATCGAAACCCCCGGCGGCGGAGGCTTCGGCCCACCGCCCCACGACCCCATCAAGCAGGAGAAGTGATCGATGATCTTCGGGCGTTCTGAGCGCGGCAAGCCCCCGGTCGAGCCCGTCACGCTCAAGATCCTGGTGGCCGGCGGCTTCGGCGTGGGCAAGACCACCCTTGTCGGCGCCGTCAGCGAGATCAGGCCGTTGCGCACCGAGGAGTTCCTCACCGAGGCGGGCCGCCCGGTCGACGACACCACGGGCGTCGAACGCAAGCACACCACCACAGTCGCCATGGACTTCGGGCGCATCACCCTGCGCGAGGACCTGGTGCTGTACCTGTTCGGAACGCCCGGCCAGGAGCGATTCTGGTTCATGTGGGACGAACTCTCCGAGGGCGCGCTCGGTGCCGTCGTGCTTGCCGACACGCGCCGCCTGGAGGACTGCTTCGCCGCCATCGACTACTTCGAACGCCGCTCGATACCCTTCCTCGTCGGCGTCAACTGCTTCGAGGGCGCGGCCCGTTACCCGGCCGAGGACGTACGCCGGGCGCTCGACCTCGATGACGACGTACCGGTGGTGCTCTGCGACGCCCGCGACCGCGGTTCGGTCAAGGACGTCCTGGTCGGCGTCGTCCAGCACGCCATGGAGTACGGCACCGACCGCCGTCGGACCGTCACCACCTGAGACATGCGCACGGCCCGTAGCCCGCCGACAGGGCTACGGGCCGCGGCTCAACGTGGACGCACGCGCGCGTACGGCACATCGAGCCCCACACGCGCGTGCGGTCCGAGGCCACACCGCCGCGTGCCGCCTAGCCCTCGCCGTCCGCGACCCACCCGAAGCTCTTCTCCACCGCCCTGCGCCAGTTGCGGTACTCCCGGTCCCGCACCGACGCCTCCATCGACGGCGTCCACTCGGCGTCCTTCTGCCAGTGAGCCTTCAACTCGTCGAGGTCGTTCCACACGCCGGTGGCCAGCCCGGCCGCGTACGCTGCGCCCAGGCAGGTCGTCTCGGAGACACGGGGCCGGATCACGGGCACCCCGAGCACGTCCGCCTGGTGCTGCATGAGCAGGTTGTTCTTCGTCATGCCGCCGTCCACCTTGAGGGTCGTGATCTGCACCCCGGAGTCCTGGTACATGGCGTCCACGACTTCCCGCGTCTGCCAGCTCGTCGCCTCCAGCACCGCGCGCGCGAGATGCGCCTTCGTGACGTACCGTGTGAGCCCGGTGACGACACCGCGCGCGTCGGACCGCCAGTACGGCGCGAACAGCCCGGAGAACGCGGGCACGATGTACGCGCCGCCGTTGTCGTCGACACTCGCCGCCAGTGTCTCGATTTCGTCAGCCGTACGGATGATGCCGAGCTGGTCCCGGAACCACTGCACGAGCGCGCCCGTTATGGCGATCGAACCCTCCAGGCAGTAGACGGGCGCCTCCTCGCCGATCTTGTAGCCCATCGTCGTCAGCAGCCCACTCTTCGACGGCACCGGTCGGTTGCCGGTGTTCAGCAGCAGGAAGCTGCCCGTCCCGTACGTGTTCTTCGCCGCCCCCACGTCGTAGCAGGCCTGACCGAAGACCGCCGCCTGCTGGTCGCCCAGCGCCGAGGCGACGGGCACGCCGGAGAGCTGGCCCACCGCGGTGCCGTACACCTCGGCGGAGGACCTGATCTCGGGCAGGACGGCCTCGGGCACGCTCATCGCGGACAGGATCGACGCGTCCCACTGGAGCGTCTCCAGGTTCATCAGCATGGTGCGCCCGGCGTTGGTCACGTCGGTCACGTGCCGGCCGCCGTCGACGCCGCCGGTGAGATTCCAGATGAGCCAGGAGTCGATGGTGCCGAAGGCGATCTCGCCGCGTTCGGCGCGGTCCCTGAGGCCGGGCACGCTGTCGAGCAGCCAGGCCGCTTTCGGCCCCGAGAAGTAGCTGGCCAACGGCAGCCCGGTCTGCTCGCGGAAGCGGTCCTGGCCATCGGTGCCCCCCAGCTCGTTGCAGAGCGCGGCGGTCCGGGTGTCCTGCCACACGATCGCGTTGTGCACCGGCTTGCCCGTGGCGCGGTCCCACAGCACGGTCGTTTCGCGCTGGTTGGTGATGCCCAGCGCGCTGATCTGCTCGGCGCGTAGCCCGGCCTTGGCGATCGCTCCGGCGACCACCGCCTGGACCTTGGACCAGATCTCGGTGGCGTCGTGCTCCACCCAGCCGGGCCTCGGGAAGATCTGACGGTGCTCGCGCTGGTCGACGGCGACGATCGCGCCGTTCCGGTCGAAGATGATGCAGCGGCTCGAGGTGGTGCCCTGGTCGATTGCGGCGACGTACTTCTCGGCGTTGTCCGTCATGGCTACCCCTTGGGCTGGGTTCAGAAGGCTGCGTTGTAGAGGAGGCCGGCGAGCGCTCCGCCGATCAGCGGGCCGACGACCGGGATCCAGGCGTAACCCCAGTCGGAGGTGCCCTTGTTCGGGATCGGCAGGAAGGTGTGCACGATGCGTGGGCCGAGGTCCCGCGCCGGGTTGATGGCATAACCGGTGGGCCCGCCGAGGGAGAGACCGATACCGACGACGAGCAGGGACACGATCAGGACGAGCGTGCCGGACTGGCCGAGCCCTTTCGTCAGCCCGAAGGCGAGGATCGGCAGGACGAGCGCGACAGTCGCGATGATCTCCGTGATCAGGTTGGCGACAGGATTCCGGATCTCGGGAATGGTGGAGAAGACACCGAGGGTCGGCGTCGGTTCCTCCGCCGTGCCCTCCGTCGTACCCGTCTGCCGTACGTTCGCCTGGAACTGAGCGAGATACACCAGGTACGCGAGGACGGCGCCGAGCATCGCGCCGACGATCTGCCCCAGGAAGTAGATCCAGACCTTGTCCCACTTGCCCGTGTCGACGGCGATCCCGAGGGTGACCGCCGGATTGAGTTGCCCGCCGGACAGCGGTGCGGCGGTGTACGCCCCGGCCAGCACGCCGAACCCCCACCCGAAGGCGATCACGACCCACCCCGAGGCCCGCGCCTTGGAGTATCTGAGGGTGACGGCGGCGCAGACGCCCGCGCCGAACAGGATGAGGATCGCGGTTCCGATGACCTCACCGACGAATATGTCTCCGTTGCTCATGGCGGCTCCTAGGCCCGGCCCGGGGTGATCGACCCCGGTGCTCCGTGCAGGGTGCGGTTCCCGTGGCTGCTTCGGCCAAGGCAGGGAGGTCCCGCGCCCCGCCCGGCGTCCGTGACGAGCGTGCCGTCGTAGCCGAATCGCCCGTGGGGAAGTGAGCCATGGGCTGGGAGCCCTTGTGGCACGGCGCCTGATACATCGTGAATGTACGGCGATGTCGGCTGACACCGGGAAGTGTTCACCGGCGCCCAGGGAGCGTCAAGGAGCGTGACGGCAACCGTTGAGGAAGCCGGGAACCGGTGGGTGGCCGGTCGTTGGCCGCACGGAGTGTTGAATCCGTCACCCCACGCCCGGCTCCACCCCCACCACTCCCGATCCCGCCCTTCCCACCGGCAGCGACCCCCGCCGCACCTCGTGCCCCGGCACTCCCGCCCGCCCCACCACCCAACTCGCCCCGCGAAGGGCCTTCGCGACCTTCTTCAGTGGCGCCAGGCAGGCCGCTGCCTGGCGATGGTCCGTCACGCTGCCCGGCGGGCAGAGGATTGTGGCCAGCGACAGGGTGACCGGGCGCCCGCCCGCCGACCACGGCGGGTCCAGCACCGAGGCGGCCAGCGGATTCAGACCCTCCGGATCGGCCAGAACCAGGAAGTCGTCACCACCGATGTGCCCCACACGCGTGCTTCCGGACGCCGAGACCTGCAACGTCCGCCCCACCGACCGGATCAACTCGTCCCCGGCGGCGAACCCTGCTCCGTCGTTGACCTGCTTGAAGTGGTCGACGTCCAGCCAGCTCAGCGCGAAGGTCCGCCCGTCCGCGATACGTCGGTCCACCTCCCCGGTGATCGCGTCCGAACCGGGCAGCCGCGTCAGCGGATTGAGTCCCGCCGCCTCCTCGACCCGCGTCTCGGCCAGTGCCCGCACGAGGTCCGCGAGACGGACGACGCCCACGCACCGCCCGTAGTGGTCGACGACGGCCACGTCGTCTGACGTACGGTCCCGGCCGCCGTCCGCGACCACGTCCAGCACCTCCCACGCCGTCGCGTCGATGCCCACCGTGCGCGGCGGGTCGCCGAGCTTGGCCGCCGGCCGGTCGGCGTACAGGGCGTGTCCGTAGCGCCCCGACATCGACAGCAGGAAGCGCGACCGGTGCACCGACCGGACCGGCACGCCCTCCTGATCGACGAGTAGCACTCCGGACACGTCCGGTGACCCCGTCAACAGCGCCCGTACCTGACCGGCTGAGGCGCCTGCGGGCAACAGCGCGGCCGGCCGGACGAACTCCCGTACCGACGGCCCCGACCGGGGCGCCGACGCGACGCCGAAGGAGCGCGACGGCACGTACACGTCGGCCGCGGGCAAGCGGGCGGGCGGTGCCAACAGCTCACCCTGAGCGAGCTGCGCACCGGCCGACTGCGCCGCCGCACACTGCAGTTCGGTCTCCACGCCCTCGACCGCCAGCAGTGCTCCCAGTTCGTCGCACAGCGTCCGCATCGCCCGCACGGCCGCCGGCCGCGCCAGCAGGGACGCGTCGAGTTTCACCAGGTCCGGCGCGATGTCCGTGAGCAGCCGCAGCGGCAGGTCCCCGTCGCCGACGCCGTCCGCGCTGATGCGGAAACCCTGGTCTCGCAGCGCGGCCAGCGCCTCCAGCAGCGCCCGCTGCGGCACGTGCGTGTACGGCGGGACGACGTCGAGCGTCACCTCCCACGGCAGCCGCCCCGCCTCCCGCACGGCGTCGTGCAGCGGGGTGAGACCGCCGAGGTCGGCCAGGGTGCCGGCGAACACGTTCACGTGCAGCGGCAGCAACGTCTCCTTGCGGACCGCGGCCCGCACCGCCAACACGGCCAGCTGACCGTCGAGTTCGGGATCCCGCCGGGCCTCCGCCAGGATGTCGCCGGTCTCCGGGCGGGCGAGGATCTCCAGCCCCGCCACACCTCCGGTGGTCAGGTTGACCACCGGCTGGAAGGCGAAGCGGAGAGTATCCGTCCAGGAGTGCACGGGAGCATGATGTCGCCGCGGGCGTGCGCCCAGGCCCAGTTCATGAGACGTTCACGCAGCATTCCGGGGTGCTCACAGAGCGTCAGACCGCGTGCCGGAGCACGCCCTGTGCCGCGACGACAGTCCGTTGCAAACACCCACCGACCCGCACCGGCCCCCTCTCCTTGTCACCGCACCGCGACCACCGCCGATCCGTGCCCGAACAGCCCCTGGTTCGCCGTGATACCAACACGCGCGCCACTGACCTGACGCTCGCCCGCCTGCCCTCTCAACTGCCACGTCACCTCGCAGACCTGGGCGATCGCCTGAGCCGGCACCGCTTCCCCGAACGAGGCCAGTCCGCCGCTCGCGTTCACCGGTATACGGCCGCCCGGAGCTGTCACACCCTCCCGCAGCAGCTTGGCGCCCTCGCCCTCGCCGCACAGCCCGAGGTCCTCGTACCACTGCAACTCCAATGCCGTGGACAGGTCGTAGACCTCGGCCAGGGACAGATCCTCGGGCCCGACGCCCGCCTCCTCGTAGGCGGCCGCCGCGATCGACGCCCTGAACGGCTCGCCATGAGGCTCCGTCGCCACCGCCGAGTCGGTCGCGATGTCCGGCAGGTCCAGCATCGTGTTGGGATAACGGGGAGTCACGGTGGCCACCGCCCGGATCCGCACCGGATCCGCTGCCCCGTGCCGCCGCGCGAACTCCATGCTGGACAGCACCACCGCCGCCCCACCGTCCGAGGTCGCGCAGATGTCCAGCAGCCGCAGCGGATCGGCGACCACCGCGGACGCGGCGACCTCCTCGGCAGTGACCCGCGCGCGGTACCGCGCGTTCGGATTCAGCGCCCCCATGGCGGCGTTCTTCACCTTGACCCGGGCGAAGTCCTCCAGCGTGTCTCCGTGCACCGCGATGCGCCGGCGCGCGTACAGCCCGAAGTACGTGGGGTTGGTCGCGCCGAGCACCCGGAACCGCAGCCAGTCGGGGTCGTCCGGACGGTCCCCGCCCGCAGGGCGGAAGAAGCCCTTGGGCGCGGCGTCGGCACCCACCACCAGCACCACGTCCGCCAGCCCCGCGAGGATCTGTGCCCGCGCCGCGTTGATCGCCTGCGCCCCCGAGGCACACGCGGCATACACGCTCGTCACCCTGGTCCCCTGCCAGCCCAGGGCCTGCGCGAAGGTCGCCCCGGACACATACCCCGGGTAACCGCCACGCACGGTGTCCGCACCGACGACCGAGCCGACGTCCCGCCAGGCCAGGCCCGCGTCGTCGAGCGCCGCACGCGCCGCCACCACGCCGTACTCGACGAAACTGCGTCCCCACTTGCCCCACGGGTGCATTCCCACGCCGAGCACCGCCACCTCCGCCGTCATCCCCTCACCTCCGTCGGCCGCCAGTGCCAGGTCGTCCAGGTCGTCTCCGCGTCCTCATGAAGCACTCCGGGGACGACCTCCACCTCCATGCCCACCGCCAGATCGGCGACGGTGATCCCGGGAACCGCCTGTCCCAGCACCACCATGCGCTCGGACTCCAGCTCCACAGCGATCAACGCGTACGGCTCCCATGGAAGTTCCGGATCGGTCACATAGGGTGACGGAGGCCGGTAACGGCTGTCCGTGTACGACCAGACGCGCCCTCGCCGCGACAGCGGGACCTCCTCCAACTCCCCACCGTCGCATCCCGGATTGCGGCAGTACGTGTCCGCTCGGGGGAAGAAGACCGAGCTGCACGCCGAGCATCGCGTCCCGAGCAGTCTGAAGGCGTTCCCGTCCCCGGTGAACCACCCGGCGACCACAGGTGTACGTGTACGTGACAAGGCGCCTCCCGAAGAGGGGGTCTGACGGAGCGTCAGAAGTCTGACATGCTCACGAGCAGATGGGCAGGCGTCCCACGGACAGGACCGACTGCATGCGATCGCTTCCCCGGCGGAACCCGATCCTGATAGATGCAGGAGACATGACACGACTCTCCAGTGCTGGGCGCGGTTTCGTCACCCTGCTCGCCGCCCTGCTGACCGTGACCGCCGCCTCCGCCACCGCCCGGGCCGGAACAGAGCCCAAGGCCCCGGCGGACTTCGTCGCCCTCAGAACCGTGGACCCGACGATCCTCCAGGAGATGCGCTACTTCACCCCGCACAACTTCGTCGGGGAACGCGTCGACGGCTACCGACAGCCGCTGTGCATCCTCACCCGGCCGGCCGCCGAAGCCCTCCACAACGCACAGACGAAGCTCCTGCGCCAGGGCTACACACTCAAGGTCTACGACTGCTACCGGCCGCAGCGCGCGGTGAACCACTTCGTCCGCTGGGCACAGGACCTCGACGACCAGGCCATGAAGAGGGAGTTCTACCCGAACGTCGACAAGACCCGTCTGTTCGAGGACGGTTACATCGCCGAGAAATCCGGCCACAGCCGCGGTTCGACCGTTGATCTCACCCTGGTGAAGCTACCGGCCCGACCGACCAGGCCCTACGTCCCCGGCGAACCCCTCGTGCCGTGCTACGCACCGCAACAGGAGCGCTTCCCCGACAACTCCGTGGACATGGGCACCGGCTTCGACTGCTTCGACACCCTCAGTCACACGCTCGACCCGCGTATCCAGGGCGAGCAGCGCGCCAACCGGCTGCTCCTCAAGGGCACCCTCGAAGAGCTCGGTTTCGCCAACCTCGCCGAGGAGTGGTGGCACTACACCTTCAAGCCCGAGCCGTACCCGGACACCTACTTCGACTTTCCCGTCTGCGCCAAGTCGCTCGACAAGGCGTTCTGAACAGCCCGCGCGCGACGCCCTCCCATGATCGGATACAGTCCGCCGCGTGTCCGAAACTCAGCACTCCAGTTCCAACTCCGCGCGCGACTCCCACTGTTCGAGCTGTGGAGCGCTCTACGGGGAGGGCGTCACCGGCTGGCCCCGCACCTGCCCGGCCTGCGCCACCGTGGCCTACCGCAACCCGCTACCGGTCGCGATCGCGCTCCAGCCCGTGTACGACACGAAGGGCACCGCCCTGGTCGTCATCACCCGCACCGTCGACCCCGCGCGCGGGGGCATCGCACTGCCCGGCGGCTACATCGACGACCGAGAGGACTGGCGGCAGGCCGTAGTCCGCGAACTCAGGGAGGAGACGAGTATCGAGGCCGCGAGCCGCGACGTACGCCTCGTCGACGCGATGAGCTCCCCCGACGGCCATCTCCTCCTGTTCGGCCTTCTGCCGGAACGCCCTGCGGATCGTCTGCCGACGTCGGCCGCCACGGACGAGACGGAGGGTTGGCACCTCCTGCGCAGGCCGGAGGAGCTGGCCTTCCCGCTGCACACGCTCGCCGCACGGGCGTTCTTCGAGGGCCGCTACGTCTGAGGCTCCCCGCCGAGCCCGCGTACGCGCACGGGGTGAGACGGCTCGCGCACGCCGTCCTCACCCTCCCGCTCGACGACGACCCCCCGGCCGGCCTCCCAGCGGGCGGCATACCGCTCGACCTCGGGCTCCTCCCAGCCATCGCCAGCGTCCTGCACCACCAGACCGCCCCCCGTCCGCCCCCGAGCCGGCGCCCACACCTCCAGCTCCAGACTGCCGTCCTCCCCACGCACCGGTATCACGGCACCCGCGCGCGCGAGCACCGGAATACGCGCCAAGGGAGCATCGACGAGCACCTGCCCCGAGCCTTCGTACGCCTTCCCGGTCGCCGTGTCGTACCAGAGCCCCCGCGGCAACTGCACCGCCCGCCGGTCCGTGCCCGGATCGAGCACTGGTGCCACCAGAAGACAGTCACCCAGCAGGAAGGCGTCCTCGCAGTCCCGCAGAGCCCGGTCCTCCGGTGATCCCCACCACAGCGGACGCACATAGGGAGCCCCCGTCCGCCGGGCCAGATGCGCCAGCGTCATGAAGTAGGGCAGCAGCCGCCGCCGTTCGACGAGCGCCACGCGTGCGTGCTCCAGTACCTCCGCACCGAACTCCCACGGCTCCCTGCGCCCCGCCCGCAGACTCGCGTGTGTACGGAACAGTGGCAGGTAGGCGCCCAGCTGGAACCAGCGCAGATAGAGCTCGGGAGACGGGCTGCCGTCGTAACCGCCCACGTCCGGCCCCGAGTACGGCACCCCGCACAGCCCGAGCCCCATGACCAGCGACAGGGACACCCGCAGCCCGGGCCAGCCCGTGGCGACATCACCGGACCAGGTGCCGCCGTAGCGCTGCAGGCCGGCCCAGCCGGAGCGGGAGAAGACGAACGGGCGCTTCTCGGGCAGCAGCTCCCGCAGCCCCTCGTGGCCCGCCTGGGCCATGCACAGCCCGTAGACGTTGTGCGCCTCGCGGTGATCGCCGCCTCGCCCCTCCAGAGCGTGCCGGGCCGACCGCGGAAGGGTCGACTCGCCGAAGGCGGTGAACGACGTGGGCTCGTTCATGTCGTGCCAGAAACCCGAGAACCCCTGCGCGATCCGCTCCGCGTAGAGGCCTCCCCACCAACGCCGCACGCGCGCGTGCGTGAAGTCCGGGTAGACCGCCTCACCGGGCCACACCACACCCTCGACGAGCCGTCCGGAGGCGTCCCGCACGAACGCGTCCTCGGTGACCCCGCTGTCGTAGACGGCGTTGCCCGGCTCTGCCTTCACCGCCGGGTCGACGATCGACACCAGACCGATCCCGTCCCGCCGCAGCTCCTCGGCGAGCACCGGCAGCTTGGGAAAGCGCTCCTGGTCGACGGTGAACACCTGGTGGTCGTCGAGGTGGTCGATGTCCAGGTGGACCGCGTCGAGCGGCAGGCCACGCTCCTGGTAGCCCGCCACGATGCGCCGCACCTCCTGCTCGCTCCCGAAACCCCAGCGCGCGTGATGGTGCCCGAGCGCCCACGCGGGCGGCAGCGCCGGCGCGCCGGTGAGCGAGGCCCAAGTGAGCAGCACGCGCGCGGGGGTGCCCACCATCACCCAGCAGCGCAGCGGGCCGCCGTCCATCCGCAGCTCGGACGTCCCAGCCCGGTCGTGCCCCGAGCCGGCCCCCTCCTCGCCCTCCCGCAACGTCACCGTGCCGTCCCAGGAGGTGTCGTGGAACGCCAGGTGCGTGGCCGCATCGGCCACCACCAGCTGCACCGGCATCGTGAGATAGAGCGGATCGTCCCCGCGGTCGAACGCGTGACCGGGATCGGTGTTCCACAGGCGGTACGTCCCCTCACGCAGACGCGGCCCGGACGCCCGCCCGCCGAGCCCGAAGAACCGCGCGTCCGCCGCCACCTCCGACCGCTGCATCCAGCGCCCCGGGCCCCCGTGCTGCGGCTCCCACCATCGCGGTGGCAGATCGCGCCGCAGCGTCACCCCTCCCGGCGTGCGCACCTCGATCGCACCGTGCCGCGAGATCACGACCGTCACCCGCTCGGCGACGACCCGCCAGCCACCGTCCTTGTCCGGCTCCAGCACGGCCCGAGGATCCGCCTCGGGGCAGCGCCCGGCCAGCGCGTACGACGGCTCGGGTTCGGCCCCGTCCCAGCCCCAGAACACGGCCCCGCTGACGGTCACCCGGATCCGCAGCTCCGAGCGACTGAACCGAACCGTTCCGCCACCGGGAGCCGGCTCCACCTCCTGCACCTGCCCCGGCACGCGCGCCCGCTCGGTGCCCCTGGCCGGCAGCCCGCCGGCGTCGGCGCGCCGTCTGCGCCACGCGGCCCGCACGGTGCGCAAACGCTGGGCCGCCCCCGCGGAACCAACCGCCTTCATCGAACGCACCAGGTCACGACCGTCCATGCTGCCCACCCTGCCACTCGCCGTCCCCCGCGCGCGTGCCGTTCAACTGCCGTTCACCCGTGCCGGGACCACATCTTCACGACACGGACTGTGTGGGGCACGCCCTGGTGTAGAAGTCGATCACATGGCATCGTCCGTGTCAGCCGCGTGACGCGCACACCCCAGCACGTGCGCGAGCGACGCACACGACGCGCACAGTCCGGGAGCCGCCCCATGTCGACCGTGAACCCCGAGCCGCTCTGGCGGCCCGATCCGCAGCGCATCGCCCAGGCCCAGATCACCAGGTTCCAATCCTGGGCGGCCGAGCACCACGGAGCCCCCGCCGAAGGCGGCTATCCGGCCCTGCACCGCTGGTCCGTGGACGAACTGGAGACGTTCTGGAAAGCCGTCACGGAGTGGTTCGACGTACGGTTCGCAAGCCCCTACGCGCGCGTGCTCGGCGACCGCTCCATGCCCGGCGCCCAGTGGTTCCCCGGGGCGACGGTGAACTACGCCGAGCACGCCCTGCGCGCCGCCGCCACCCGCTCGGACCAACCGGCTCTCCTGTACGTCGACGAGACCCATGAGCCGCGCCCAGTGACCTGGTCCGAGCTGCGCCGTCAGGTCGGCTCCCTCGCCGCCGAACTGCGCGGCCTCGGCGTCCGCCCGGGAGACCGGATCAGCGGCTATCTCCCGAACGTCCCCCAGGCCGTCGTCGCCCTCCTTGCCACTGCTGCCGTCGGCGGCGTGTGGACCTCCTGCGCCCCCGACTTCGGCGCTCGCAGTGTCCTCGACCGTTTCCAGCAGGTCGAGCCCGTCGTCCTGTTCACCGTCGACGGCTACCGTTACGGCGGCAAGGAGCACGACCGCCGTGACGTCGTCGCCGAACTGCGCCGCGAACTGCCCACACTGCGCGCCGTCGTCCATATCCCGCTCCTGGGCACCAAGGCGCCCGAGGGAGCCCTGGACTGGTCGGCCCTCACGGCCGCAGACGAAGAACCCGTCTTCGAACAGGTCCCCTTCGACCACCCCCTGTGGGTGCTCTACTCCTCGGGTACGACCGGCCTGCCCAAAGCCATCGTCCAGTCCCAGGGCGGCATCCTGGTCGAACACCTCAAGCAGCTCGGCCTGCACTGCGACCTGGGCCCCGAAGATCGTTTCTTCTGGTACACCTCGACCGGCTGGATGATGTGGAACTTCCTCGTCTCCGGCCTCCTGACCGGCACCACGGTCGTCCTCTACGACGGCAGCCCGGGCTACCCCGACACCGGCGCCCAGTGGCGCGTCGCCGAACGCACAGGAGCCACCCTCTACGGCACCTCGGCGGCGTACGTCATGGCCTGCCGCAAGGCGGACATCCACCCGGCGCGCGACTTCGACCTCTCCAGGATCCAGTGCGTGGCCACCACCGGCTCGCCCTTGCCGCCCGACGGCTTTCGCTGGCTGCACGACGAGGTCCGCGACGACCTGTGGATCGCATCGGTCAGTGGCGGCACGGACGTGTGCTCCTGCTTCGCCGGAGCCGTCCCGACCCTCCCGGTGTACACCGGCGAACTCCAGGCACCCGGCCTCGGCACCGACCTGCAGTCCTGGGACCCGGCCGGTCACCCCGTCATCGACGAGGTCGGCGAACTAGTTGTCAGCAACCCCATGCCGTCCATGCCGGTCTACTTCTGGAACGACCCCGACGGCAGCCGCTACCACGACAGCTACTTCGACACCTACCCCGGCGTATGGCGCCATGGCGACTGGATCACCGTCACCTCACGAGGCTCGGTCATCATCCACGGCCGCTCCGACTCCACGCTCAACCGACAGGGCGTACGCATGGGCTCGGCCGACATCTACGAGGCCGTCGAGCGCCTGCCCGAGATCAAGGAGTCCCTGGTCATCGGCATCGAGCAGCCTGACGGAGGCTACTGGATGCCCCTCTTCGTCCACCTGGCTCCGGGAGTCGTCCTCGACGAGAGCCTCCTCAACCGGATCAAACAGACCATCCGCGAACAGCTCTCCCCGCGCCACGTCCCCGACGAGATCATCGAGGTTCCCGGCGTCCCGCACACCCTCACCGGGAAACGCATCGAGGTCCCGGTCAAGCGCCTCCTGCAAGGCACCCCGCTGGAAAAGGCGGTCAACCCGGGATCCATCGACAACCTGGATCTGCTCCACTTCTACGAGGACCTCGCACGCAAGCGAGCCTGACCACCCCGCGCACAGACCGTTCACTCGCCCCAGCCGGTCTCGGACCTGACGCCCACGACCCCGAATGACCACCCGCCGTGACGATCACCATCGGCCCCGTCGGGTGGCCATCGTCTCCTGCACCACCGCTCTGAGCTGCGAGTTTCCAGCGCCGCCTGGCATCGCGGCCGGTACGCTCCGGCCCGTTGTCAGTGCTTTAGATTACTGTGAGTGAGCATTGATCGACTGCGCACACAGGGGGAAACATGGCACAGACCGACCACCAGACCATGCGACGCGTCCTGCGCCGTGAAATCGCGGGCACCATCGGCCTGCTCACTGACGAACACGACTTCCGTGCCATGCGGCGCTACCGCAGCTTCACCTTCGAGGACCACGCCACCTACCTCCAGCAGGTCGAGGACCTCCTCAAGACACGCGCTCTCCAGGGCATCCACACCACAGTCGCCCTCTTCGACCCGCAGGAGTACGCCGAGTACTGCGCGGCCAAGGGCCTCGACCCCGACGTCCCAGCCCACCGCACCCGCTTCACGGCCGAACTCGCCACGACCGGCCCCACCATTCCCTACGAAGGCCAGCCCCTGGCAGACCTTGTGCCCGCCCTCGTCGACGAAGCGGTCCGGCAGGCGACCTGGGAGTACGCGGCCACCCTCCTGGCCCGCCTCGGCGCCTGCACGACCTGCGGCGAAGATCTCGGCCGTGCGGCATTCGCACGCGCCTCCGCTCTCCTCGCCCGCATCCTCGACACCGCACCACCGGGCAACCGGCACCTCGTGTGCAGCGTCACGGGAACCCCCGAAACCCTCGTCGCGGTCCTCCACGCCGATGGGCCGGCCAACGGCACCACTCCACTCGACGAGGCCGAAGCCCTCGAATTCACCACCGTCCTCGCACTCGGCCTCGCCACCCAGAGCCCCGGCGGCATGGTCATGCGCACCAGCAGCCCAGACGCCCCCGACCAGATCTACGGATGGCGGCTGCGCGGCGACGGACTCGAACCCCTCACAGCCGGCGAGGTCTTCGACGCCTACTGCACCGACGTCGTATCCGGAGACCTCATCCCGCCCGAGGCCGGAGTCGACTACTGCGAACCGCCCGACCTCGGCCAGGAGAAGCCGGAAGGACCGATGCCGGGCCATCACCACTGACCCCATGACAAGGGGCGCTCCACCGAAGGCGGAGCGCCCCTTGTCACCAGCCGAGCACCGACAGGGTCCTCCGACTACTCACCGGACAACACGGCCTGCGCAGCGTTCCGTGCCTCCTCGGCACTGTCGGCCGCACGCGCGGCCGCAGCGGCCCGCTCGCACTGCGCCAACGTGTACTTCGCCAGCGTCGCCCGTACATAAGGAATCGATGCCGCACCCATGGACAGGGAGGTGACCCCCAGACCAGTCAGCACACACGCGAGCAGCGGGTCGGACGCGGCCTCGCCACAGACACCACAGCTCTTGCCCTCGGCCTTGGCCGCCTCGGCGGACAGCGCGACCAGGTCGAGCAGCGCGGGCTGCCAAGGATCCTGCAGACGGGACACCGCACCCACCTGACGGTCGGCGGCGAAGGTGTACTGGGCGAGATCGTTCGTCCCCAGCGACAGGAACTCGACCTCCTGGAGGATCGAACGGGCCCGCAGCGCAGCCGACGGGATCTCCACCATCGCACCGAACTTCGCCTGCAGTCCCGCCGCACGGCACGCGTCCGCGAACGCCTTGGCGTCGGCGCGGTCCGCCACCATCGGGGCCATCACCTCGAGGTAGACCGGCAGCCCCTCGGCGGCCTTCGCCAGAGCCGTCAGCTGGGTGCGCAGGACCTCGGGGTGGTCCAGCAAGGTCCGCAGACCACGCACGCCCAGGGCCGGGTTCGGTTCGTCCGCCGGGGTCAGGAAGTCCAGCGGCTTGTCCGCCCCCGCATCCAGCACGCGCACGACGACCCGCCCCTCGGGGAACGCCTCGAGCACCTGCCGATAGGCCTCGACCTGCTTCTCTTCGGACGGCGCGTTCTTGCTGTCGTCGAGGAAGAGAAACTCGGTGCGGAACAGACCGACACCCTCGGCGCCCGCCTCGACGGCGGCCGGCACGTCGACAGGCCCGCCGACGTTCGCCAGGAGCGGCACCTTGTGACCGTCGGCGGTGGCACCCGGCCCGGTCGAGGCGGAGAGCGCCGCCTTGCGCTCCGCCGCCGCAGCCTCGAGCTGCGCCTTCTTGTCCTCGCTCGGGTTCACGAAGATCTCGCCGGTGCTGCCGTCGACGGCGATCATCGTCCCCTCGGCGAGCTCACCGGCACCCGGCAGCGCCACGACGGCCGGCACGCCCAGGGCACGCGCAAGAATCGCGCTGTGGCTGGTCGGCCCGCCTTCTTCGGTGACGAACCCGAGCACCAGCGTCGGGTCCAGCAGAGCCGTGTCGGCCGGCGCCAGGTCCCGCGCCACGAGCACATACGGCTCGTCGCTGTCCGGGACACCCGGCATCGGAACGCCCAGCAGACGGGCGACGATACGATTCCGCACATCATCAAGGTCAGCCACGCGACCAGCGAGATACTCGCCGGCCCCTGCCAACAACTCGCGGTAGGCGGCGAATGCGTCGTACACGGCACGTTCGGCCGTGCTCCCGACGGCGATGCGCCGGTCCACGTCGGCCATCAGCTCAGGATCCTGAGCCATCATGGCCTGCGCCTCCAGCACCGCCTGGGCTTCGCCCCCCGCCAGATTGCCGCGCGCAATCAAGTCGGCTGCCACAGCTTCCACGGCCTTGCGGGCGCGCCCCTGTTCACGCTCCGCCTCCTCCGCCGGGATCTGCTTGGCGGGCGGTTCGAGCACCGCCGTTCCCATGTGCCGAACCTCGCCGATCGCCACACCGTGGCTCACGCCGACGCCTCGCAGCGTTGTCTCCATCTCACCCGTCTCCGATAGTGCGGCGGGTCCCGCCGCCGCGGTGGTAGTCCTACGTGCCGTCATACGACGGCCTCGGCCTCAGCGCCAGGAAAAGAGAACGTCGCCAGTCTTCACGTCGCCGTCGTCGCGGAGCTCACCGAGTGCGTCGGCAGTGGCCTCCAGCGCCACGATCGGGCACACCGCGGACTTGCCGGCCTCTTCGACAGCGGCCGGATTCCAGCGCACGATGCCCTGTCCGCGCGTCACGGTGTCGCCCTTGTTCACGAGGAGCTCGAAGCCTTTGCCGTTGAGCTGCACAGTGTCGATACCGAGGTGGGTGAGCACGCCATGTCCATCGGCGTCGACCACGACGAAGGCGTGCGGGTGGAGGGAGACGATGACTCCGTCCACGGGTGCGACAGCCTCGGAAGGCTCACGCACCGGGTCGATCGCCGTCCCCGGGCCGACCATGGCCCCGGAGAAGACCGGATCAGGCACCGAGGCCAGTCCGATGGCGCGTCCTGCCAGGGGGGACGTCACGGTGGTCATGGGAAGCCTCCCAGGGGTGGAGATGTATATGGGCCGTCACTGCTACCCCGGACGACGCACTGTGCAGCAGGGTATGTCACATGAACTACCGGTTCCGCACGAGAGCTCCTCCGTGGTCTAGACCACCAGTCTAGGGGATTTGCACGCGCTCCGGGGCCCCGTGTACAGTCGTACTCCTGCTTGAGGGTGAGCGACGCAAACAAGCGCGCTTAACCGAGCAGCATCCAACTTGTCAGATCCTATCTCTGGATCATCTTCTGCATGCCTGCGGGAGGGTGGTCAGGGGGCCGGAAAAACCCTGGTAGAGTTGGAAACACCGAAGGGAAGCGCCCGGAGGAAAGCCTGAGAGAGTCTCTCGGGTGAGTACAAAGGAA
>NZ_BMSX01000005.1 GCF_014649375.1 Streptomyces aurantiogriseus | reverse complement strand
CCGCTGCTGGACGTGTTCGGGCGTGGCGGGGCGCTGAAGTCGTCCTGGTACGGCGACTGCCTGCCCTCCCGGGACTTCCCCATGCTGATCGACCTGCATCTGCAAGGCCGCCTGGATCTGGAGGCGTTCGTGACCGAGACCATCCAACTCGACGAGGTGGAGAAGGCGTTCGAGCGGATGCACCACGGCGACGTGCTGCGCTCGGTGGTGGTGCTGTGATGACCGCGCGCATCGAACGCCTCGTCACCTCCGGCCAGTTCAGCCTCGACGGCGGTACCTGGGACGTCGACAACAACGTCTGGATCGTCGGCGACGACCACGAGGTGATCGTCATCGACGCCGCCCATGACGCCGAGGCCATCGCGGCCGCCGTCGGGGACCGCCGGCTGACGGCCATCGTGTGCACCCACGCCCACAACGACCACATCGGCGCCGCTCCCGCCCTCGCGGACCTGACGGGCGCGACGATCTGGCTGCACCCCGACGATCTGCCGCTGTGGAAGCTGACCCACCCCGACCGCGAGCCCGACGCCCATCTGGCCGACGGCCAGGTCATCGAGGCCGCCGGCGCCGACCTCACCGTCCTGCACACGCCCGGGCACGCGCCCGGCGCGGTCTGCCTGCACGACCCCGGCCTCGGCGTGCTCTTCACCGGAGACACCCTCTTCCAGGGCGGCCCCGGCGCCACCGGCCGCTCCTACTCCCACTTCCCGACGATCATCACCTCGATCCGCGAGCGCCTCCTGACCCTCCCGCCCGAGACGAAGGTGCTCACCGGCCACGGCGACGCGACCACCATCGGCGCGGAGGCACCCCACCTGGAGGAGTGGATCGCGCGGGGCCACTAGGCAGGGCCCTTCGGCCGGCCCGACCCGGAGCCGCGGCGGCGGGGGCACCCGGGTGATCCCGCCGGAAAAGGCGACAGGAGATGTCCGGCTTCCGCGCGATCCTCGATGACGGCATCGACGGAACACGCACAGGAGGTCGGACATGTCGGGTCCGCTGGAAGGCAAGGTCGCGCTGGTCGCCGGGGCGACGCGGGGGGCGGGGCGGGGCATCGCCGTGGAGCTGGGGGCGGCCGGCGCCACCGTCTACGTCACCGGCCGCACCACCCGCGCCCGCCGCTCGGAGTACGACCGCCCCGAGACGATCGAGGACACCGCCGACCTGGTCACCGAGGCCGGCGGCCACGGGATCGCCGTACCCACCGACCACCTCGACCCCGCCCAGGTGCGCACGCTCGTCGACCGGATCGCCGACGAGCAGGGCCGTCTGGACGTCCTGGTCAACGACGTCTGGGGCGGTGAGCACCTCTTCGAGTGGGACACCCCCGTCTGGGAGCACGACCTCGACAACGGCCTGCGGCTGCTGCGGCTCGCGGTCGAGACGCACGCGATCACCAGCCACCACGCGCTGCCGCTCCTCCTGCGTCACCCCGGCGGACTGGTCGTCGAGATGACCGACGGCACCGCCGACTACAACCGGGACACCTACCGCAACTCCTTCTTCTACGACCTCGCCAAGGCGTCCGTCCTGCGCATGGCGTTCTCCCTCGGCCACGAACTCGGCCCGCGCGGCGCCACCGCCGTCGCCCTCACCCCCGGCTGGCTGCGCTCGGAGATCATGCTCGACACCTTCGGCGTCACCGAGGACAACTGGCGCGACGCCCTCGACCGCGTCCCGCACTTCGCCATCTCGGAGACACCCCGCTACGTCGGCCGCGCCGTCGCCGCCCTCGCCGCCGACCCCGATGTCTCCCGCTGGAACGGCCGGTCCCTGTCCAGCGGCGGCCTCGCCCCCGTCTACGGCTTCACCGACCTCGACGGCAGCCGCCCCGACGCCTGGCGCTACCTCGTCGAGGTCCAGGACGCGGGCAAGCCGGCGGACACGACGGGATACCGGTGAGGACCGCTCTCCCACCCGAGGCCCCGTCACTGTTCAGAGATACTCAACAGTCCGTGAAGATCTTTTCACTTGTCCTCCGAGGACCCCCTCGGGCAGCGTTCCTCCGTGCAGACCCCGACACCGCCCTCCTCGCCCTGGCACGTCCCCGACTTCCGCGTCCTGTTCTCCGCCACCGCGCTGAGCCAGCTCGGCACACACGTCAGCTACGTCGCCGTGCCCCTCGTCGCGGTGACCGCGCTCGACGCGAGCCCCGGGCAGGTGGGTGCCCTGGCCACGCTCGGCACCGTGGCGTTCCTGCTCATCGGGCTGCCGGCCGGGGTCTGGGTGGACCGGATGCGGCACAGTCGCCTCCTCGTCGGCGCGGACCTGTGCCGCGCCGTCCTGTTCGCGTCCGTGCCCGTGGCCTGGCAGCTCGACGCGCTCACCCTCGGCCACCTGTACGTGGTGGTGCTGCTCAACGGGTGCGCGACCGTGTTCTTCGACGTCGGCTCGCAGAGCTTCTTACCCCAACTGGTCGGCCGCTCGGCCCTCGTGCGGGCCAACGCGGCCGTGGTGGGCCTGCAGGCCATGGGCAACGTCGCCGGACGCGGCGCGGGCGGCGGACTCGTCCAGTTGCTCACCGCGCCCCTGGCCGTGCTCTGCGCGGCGGGCGCGTATCTCGCCTCCGCGCTCCAGCTCCTGGCTGTCCGGCACCAGCAGGCCGCGCCCCGCCCGCCGCGCGAGAGCCGGCTGGGCGAGCAGATCGCGGAGGGCGTCCGGCACGTCCTCGGCGACGCGGAACTGCGCGCGCTGGCGCTCACCGCCGCCCTCACCAACTTCGGCTCGCAGATCGTCACCACCATGCTGCCGATCCTCTTCGTCCGTGAACTCGGCCTCTCCGCAGGTGCGTTGGGCCTTTACTGGGGCGCGGGCGGTCTTGGTCTGCTGCTCGGCGCCTGGTGTGCCCGCCCGCTGGCGGGGCGCCTCGGGCACGGTCGTACGCTCGGCCTGGCCGGGCTGGTGCTGGCGCCCGCGGGACTGCTGGTGCCGCTGATCGGGCAGGGCCCCTGGCTGTGGATCGCGGGGGCGGGCTGGGTGCTGGCCCTGTTCAAGACCGGTGTGGACAACGTCCTCGGCGTGAGCCTGCGCCAGCGGATGACGCCGGACGCCCTGCTCGGCCGTATGAACGCCACGTTCCGGTTCCTGCTGACGGGGGCGCTGGCCGTCGGTGCCGCCGTGTCGGGTCTGCTGGGTGAACTGGTGGGGGTACGGGGGACGTTGTGGGTGGGCGGGGCCGTGCTCGCGGCCGCGTTCCTGCCGGTGTTCCTGTCCCCGGTCCGCACCCGCCGCGAACTCCCGGAACAACGGCAGGCTCACCCTGCGGAAGTGGACCTGGCGGACCGGAAGTTCACCGTTTCGTCACAGCTCGACCAGTACTACAACCGACGCCCCCGCCCGCCTGTCTAAGTTGACGAGACCGCACAACCGTGCCAGGGAGAGGGCGGACATGGGGGACATACGCAGACGAGGGGCAGTCGTGCTCGGGGTCACGGGGCTCGTCGCTCCACTGACACTCGCGCTGGGCGCGGCACCCGCGCAGGCCGCGAGTTGCACGACGCAGGCGGGGCCGTACCAGAAGCAGGTCGAGAAGTTCCTCGGCCGGCCCGTCGACGGCAGGCAGTCGACCGCCGACTGCAAGGCCATCCAGGCCTTCCAGAACAAGCACGGCATCAAGCCGAACATCGGCTACGCGGGGCCCGTCACCTGGGGCGTGATGGATCTCATGAACAAGCAGAAGGCGGTGGGCAACAAGCCCAACAAGGACGGCAGGTGCCCGACCAACAAGGGCCGCATCGCCTGCGTCAACCTCACCCTCCAGATCAGCTGGATCCAGGACGGCAGCAGGCTCGTCTACGGGCCCGTCCCGGTCCGCACCGGCCGCAACGGCTACGAGACCCGCACCGGTCTGAAGAAGATCTACTGGCGCAACATCGACCACGTCTCGAGCATCTACAACGTGCCCATGCCCTACAGCCAGTTCTTCGACGGCGGGCAGGCCTTCCACTCGGTCGGCGTCAGCATGTGGAACCCGCCGGGCTCGCACGGCTGCGTCAACATGACCACGACCGCCGCGAAGAAGTACTGGTCGCTGCTGAAGACCGGCGACGACGTCTTCGTGTACGGCCGCAAGCCGGGCACCTGACAGGGCGCGAACGGCAGATGAGCGGGCAGACGGACGTGATCAGTGACACGTCCGTTTTGTCCATTTAACTAGGGTATTACTCACGTCGCCTTCACCTCCGACATCGTAAGATTCACACCATGTCCACCACTGTTGAACCCCTCTCCGAGCGATCGGCCGAAGAGGTCAACGAGGAGATCCGGGCCCTGTGGCTCCGGTCGGGCGGGACACTGAGCGTCGAGCAGCGCGAGGAATACCAGCGGCTCGTCATGGAGTGGGCCGCCGCGGCCCCGCATCCGGTCGGGGCGGCCTGACAGCCGCCCGCCGGCGGGGCCGATCCGCATCGGAGCTCCGGCCCGGGGCACCCCCCAGCACATGGGTGCCCTTCTCGCACTGACCTCGGCCGTCCTCTACGGCCTCGTCGACTTCGCCGGCGGGATCCTCTCCCGCCGCACCCACTTCGCCACCGTCACCGTTCTCGGCCAGATCGGCGGCCTGCTGCTCGCCGCGGCGGCCGCCCTTCTCGTGCCCGCCGAGGCCGTTCACCGCACCGACCTGCTGTGGGGCGCCCTGTCGGGCGTCGGCAGCGGGGCCGCCATGCACTTCCTCAACCGGGGACTCAGCCGGGGCGCGATGAGCGTGGTCGTGCCCGTGAGCGCGGTCACGTCCGTCGCCCTGTCCGTCCTGTGCGGTGTCCTCCTTCTCGGTGACCGTCCCGGCGCCCTGGCCTGGGCCGGCATCGCCGTCACCGTGCCCGCGCTGTGGCTGGTCGCCGGCGGAGGAGCGGACGGTGCGGCCGGCGGCGGGGTGCGCGACGGGCTCCTCGCCAGCGCGGGCGTCGCCGTGCAGTACCTCGCGCTCGGTCAGGCGGGGACGGTGAGCGGGCTGTGGCCCCTGGCGGCCGGGCGGGTGGCCGCGGTGGCCGCCGTCGCCGTCCTGCTGCCGGGCGCGGTCCGCCGTACGCGATGGCCGGCGCCGCGACTCGGCGTGGCGGCCCTCGCGGTCGGCGCCGGGGCGGCCCTGGGGCTCGCCCTCTTCCAACTCGCCGCCCAACGCGAACTGCTGGCCGTCGCCGTGGTCATCGCCTCGCTCTACCCGGCGCTCCCCGTCGTCCTCGGACTGGCACTGCTGCACGAGCGGGTCACCGCAGGGCAGGCGGTGGGACTGGTGGGTGCGGCGGCGGCCACCGTGCTGCTGGCGGTCGGGTGACGCCACCACCGCCGTACGGCGCCTCACCCCCAGGTCGCCGAGTAGTACCGCTGGTAGGCCTTGCGGTCCTGCTCCGCCCGGATGTACCTGGTCGCGGCGAGCGCCACCAGGCTGCCCGCGATCACCAGCAGACCGGGGCCGACGTTCCGGGGGTCGGTGAGACGGGAGACGAGGGTCGCCCCGTCCACACCGCCCGTCACCGGAGTCGTCGAACCCGGGGTGGCCGCGCCCGGGGCGACCGAGGACTCCGACGGCGAGGACGAGGGCTGGGCGCCGCCGGACGGCGCGGGCGAGGCGCCGTTCTGCGCGATGTCGGACGGCGCGGCCACGATCAGCTGCACACCGAGCTGGGCCAGCGCCTTCGTCACCGGCTGGAAGTACGTCGTACCGCCCGCCGTGCAGTCGCCGCTGCCGCCCGAGGTGATGCCGAGCGCGATGCCTTCGGAGAACATCGGGCCACCGCTGTCGCCGGACTCGGCGCACACGTTCGTCTCGATCAGTCCGGAGACGGTGCCCTCCGGGTAGTTGACCGTCGCGTCGAGGCCCGTGACCTCGCCGTCGCGCAGCCCGGTCGTGCTGCCGCTGCGGAACACCCGCTGGCCGACGGCCGCGTCGCCCACGCCCGTGATCCGCACGCCGTTGCCGTCGCCGATGGCCACGATGTCGGCCCCCTGGCCGGCGTCCCCGCTCGCGTACTCCACCAGGGAGAAGTCACTCCCGGGGAAGGTGGAGTTGACCGTCTGGCCCACCTGCCGGTCGGCCTGGTTGTCCGCGAACCAGGCGGACCCGTTGGGCCCGCAGTGCCCGGCGGTGAGGATGAAGTCGCTCGACCCGTTGGTCACGTTGAAGCCCGCCGAACAGCGCCCGCCCGTCGACAGGATGGGCTGGGCGCCGTTGAGGCGGGTGGTGAAGGTGCCGGAGGTGCGCTCCATGCGGACGAAACTGCCGATGCCCGACGCGACCTTCGTCAGATCGGACCACTCGGCGGCCGACACCGTCTTGTCGCCCCGCACGACGATCTGGTTGGACTTGTAGTCCATCACCCACGCGGTGCCGGGGACCCTGGGCGCCGAACGCAGCGTCGCCGTCGCCGACTTCAGCTCGTTCATGCTGTGCCCGACGACCTTCGCCTCGGCGCCCGCCTCCCGGACCGTAGCGGCGGTCTTCTCGTCCGTGACAGCGACGACCGGACGCCCGTCGGAACCGATCCAGGTGCCCGCCGTCCGGGAGGTGCCGAGCTTCTTCACCAGGTTCACCCCGGTGCCCGCGACGGACTGCGCCGCATCGTCCGGCACCGCCGAGGTGGCGGGCGTCTCGCTCGCCATGGCCGCCTGCGTGACCATGACGCCTCCCAGGAGGAGTCCGCCGACGGCCGCCAGCCGTGTCACTCGCCGGACGATCCGTCGTCGTACGTGCCTCATGCATGGCTCCCGAAAACCCCGAACGCGCGGTCCCAACCCGCGGAGGCGCTCCGGTCGTTGAACGCCCTTACCTCCATACGTGCCGGGACCCCGCCGTGTTCACCCCGGGAGTGATCACCTCATGACTTGCGGGCCACCCCGCCGAACATGGCGACCTCCTCCGGCTCCGCGCCGCCGGTCGCCTCCGGCCGCCAGCGCGAGCAGGACACCACGCCCGGCTCCAGCAGGTCCAGGCCGTCGAAGAAACGGGCCACGTCCGCGGGGGTGCGCTGGGTCAGCTTCGGTGTGCCGTGCTCGTTCCAGAACTTCACGGCCTCGTCCACGTCCGGCATCGCCGGGGAGGTGATGGTGTGCGACAGCACCAGGTGGCTGCCCGAGGGCAGTTCGTCGACCAGCCGGCGCACCAGGCCGTACGGGTCCTCGTCGTCACCGATGAAGATGACCACGCCGAGCAGCATCAGCGCGACCGGCTGGCTGAAGTCCAGGGTCTTCGCGGCGTGCTCGAGGATCGCGTCGACGTTGCGCAGGTCCTCGTCGAGATAGTCGGTACGGCCTTCGGGCGTACTGGTGAGCAGGGCGCGGGCGTGCGCCAGGACCAGCGGGTCGTTGTCGACGTAGACGATCCGGGAGTCCGGGGCGGCCCGCTGGGCCACCTCGTGCGTGTTGTCCGCGGTGGGCAGGCCGGTGCCGATGTCGAGGAACTGGCGTATCCCGACGTCGGCCACCAGGTGGCGCACGGCACGGCCCAGGAAGAGGCGGTCGGCGCGGGCGTACTCACCGATGCCCGGGTGGAGCTGACGGATCTGGTCGCCGGCCGCGCGGTCGACCTCGTAGTTGTCCTTGCCGCCGAGCCAGTAGTTCCAGATGCGGGCGGTGTGCGGCTGGGTGGTGTTGATGCGCTCGCGCAGCGACTGCGCCGCCTCGTCCACGGCCGGCGGATTCTCGGTCACGGATCAGCTCCTGGGATGCCCGGTGCGGTGATGGTTCAGGTCAAGGAGCAATCTAGACGGCCGAGTTGATCCCCGTGCAACGTCCCCCGGTTTCCGTCGCCGGGCCCAGCCGGCCCCAGCTGCGCTCATCGCCCCAGACCGCCCGCGGGCCGGTGTACGGGCGCAGCAGCGTGGTGAGCGCCGGTTCGCCGAGGCCGTTCAGCTCGTCGGAGGCGATCTTGCGGGCGATCCCGGCGAGGAAGTCGGCGAGCTGCACGCGGGCGTCCTCCCGCGCGGCGACCAGGCGCACTCCGGCGAGCGCGATGCCCTGCCGGTGTGCCGTGTCCTCGATCCAGGCGATGCGGTCCGGGGTGAGCATGTTCTGCCGGTCGTGCGCGAGCAGGACCGGACGTCCGCCGGCGCTCCAGTGCGCGGCCGTGCGCACGACGGACGGAAGGAGCGGATTGAGCACCGGAACGAGCGGGGCCCGCCCGTCGTCGATCTCCGACCGGTAGGAAAGCGCGCGGGAACGGGCCGCCGCGAGCCGCTCCAGAATTCCCGCCGGCACCGATCCGGAATGCGCCCGGCGCAGCCGGTCGACCGTATGGAAGAAGTCCTCGACGGGTGCCTGGGCGCCCTCTGCCTGGCGCACCCGCAGCAATCGGTTGGCCGCCGTCAGGAACTCCCGCCATTCCGCGTCCCCGAAAGTCCGCCGGCCCTCGCGGAAAAGCGTCACGGCCGCATCCGGATCATCGAGCAGCAGGTCGACGGCCCGGTCCACGACGAAGAACGCCTTCTCCACGAGATGCACATGGGCGTGCCCGTACAGCGGCCCCTCGGGCGAGAGCAGCCATTCCAGAACGGCCCGGTGTTTCTCCCGCAGCAGATGGTTCGCCTTGTATTCCACGGCCGGTGAACGGATGCGATCGCGGATCTCCTGTACGTGCGCGGCAGCCGTTTCCACCGGCAGTCGCACACTGGCGTGCGCGAACACGAGCGTGTTGCCGCCGGTGAGGTTCTCCCCGTCCGATCCCGACTCGTCGCAGGCGACTTCCGCGATGTCGGTCACCTCCGCCACGGATGTCCCGTTCACGTGATCCCAGGTCACACCACAGCCCCCTATCTTGTGCCCATGACCAGGATCCCGCACGAAACGTCCGGCGAACCGAATCCCCTCCACGCCCTCACCCTCGACCGCCTCCGCTGTCGTACGAGCATGAAGTGGCGCACCTATCCCGAGGACGTCCTGCCGCTGTGGGTCGCGGAGATGGACGTGCCGCTCGCCGAGCCCGTCGTCCGCGCGGTCACCGACGCGCTGGCGCTCGGCGACACCGGCTACCCGGCGGGCACCGCCTACGCGGAGGCGCTGTCGGCGTTCGCCGCCAAGCGGTGGGGCTGGGCCGGGCTCGCGGTCGAGCGGACCGCGATCGTGCCCGATGTGATGCTGGGCGTCGTCGAGATGCTCAAGCTGGTGACCGGGCCCGGCGACCCGGTCGTCGTGAACCCGCCGGTGTATCCGCCGTTCTTCCAGTTCGTCGCGCACATGGACCGCCGGATCGCCGAGGCGCCGCTCGGCCCGGACGGACGGCTCGACCTCGGTGTGCTGGAGGAGACCTACCGGCGGGCCGTCGTGGGTGGCGGGCGCGCCGCCCATCTGCTGTGCAGTCCGCACAACCCGACCGGCACCGTGCACACCGCCGATGAACTCGCCGCCGTGGCGGCCCTCGCCGACCGGTACGGGGTCCGCGTGGTCGCCGACGAGATCCACGCACCGCTCACGGCCGCCGGCGTCGACTTCGTGCCCTACCTCAGCGTGCCCGGCGCGGACAGCGGCCTGTCGCTGATGTCGGCGTCGAAGGCGTGGAACCTGCCCGGCCTCAAGGCCGCTCTCGCCGTCGCGGGCCCCGCGGCCGCCGCCGACCTGGCCCTGCTGCCCGAGGAGGTCGGTCACGGCCCGAGCCACGTCGGGGTCCTCGCCCACACCGCCGCCCTGCGTGACGGCACGGCCTGGCTGGACGCCCTGCTGACCGGCCTGGACACCAACCGCCGCCTGCTCACCGACCTGCTGGCCGAGCACCTGCCCGGTGTCGTGTACCGCCCCGGCGAGGCCACCTACCTGGCCTGGCTCGACTGCCGGGCACTGAACCTCGGTGACGACCCGGCCCAGGTGTTCCTGGAACGCGGCCGGGTTGCCCTCAGCGCCGGGCCGGATTTCGGCACGGGCGGGGCGGGGCACGTACGGCTGAACCTGGCGACCTCGCCGGAGATCCTGACGGAGGGGGTACGACGGATGGCGGCAGCGGTGCGCTGACGTCCGGGGTCAGGTGACGTCGCCCTTCCGGTACGAGCTGTGCCCGCGCAGGTGGTGACCGGGGAGGCACTGCCTAGACTGCCTGACATGGACGCAACGGCGCTCGACACGCTGGCGGCGGGCAAGTACCTGCTGATCACCAGCTACCGCAAGAACGGGACCCCCGTCGCCACCCCGGTGTGGGTGGTGCGGGACGGGGACACGCTCGGGGTCTGGACGGCCGCCGACTCCTGGAAGGTCAAGCGCATCCGAGCCCGTGGCGACGTCCTCGTCGGCCCCTGCGACCTGCGGGGCCGGCCGACCGGCAAGCAGATACCGGCCACCGCCGAGATCTGCGACCCGGAGACCACCGCCCGCTACCGCACGCTCATCGCCCGCAAGTACGGCCTCACCGGACGCCTCACCCTCCTCGGCAGCCGGCTGCGCAGAGGCCTGGACGGGACGGTCGGCATCCGCGTCACGCTGTGACACGACAACGAGCGGACGGAAACGGGGCACGGACCGACCGGCCCGTGCCCCGTCCTCACAGCCGGGTCACGACGCGTCCAGCACCGTGCCCGTCATGACCGGCGTGCCGGGCTTGGGCTCGCCCTCCCAGTCGGTCACCTCCAGCCGCACCGACTCCGCCGGCTCGGTCACCTGGTCGGTCACCGTCGGCACGGTCAGGTCGACACTGCTGTTGCCGGCCCTGATGTCCACCGACAGCCAGAAGTCGAGCGCGGACAGCGCCCGCTCCGGGTCGGGCTTCTCTCCGGTGAACTCGTCCAGCCAGCGCGGGTCGACGTCCTTGGTGGACAGCTCCGCGCCCTCGGTGACGGGCCGCACCGCGACGGGGTACCACAGGTCCACGGCGGGCGCCTCGGACAGCGACACGCGCCAGGTCAGTGCCTGCCCCTCGGTCACCCGGTCCGCGACCGGCGTCACGCTGATCGTGGGCTCGGGGTCGTCGTTCTCCGCGGTGACGCCGCCCCGGTGCGAGCCGACGACGGCGTTGTGCACCGCCTTGACGACGATGTCGTTCTGCACGTCGTACGCGAAGCGCGTGTCGCCCTTCACCTCGACCGGTACGTCGATGGCGTTGCTGCCGGGCCGTACCGTGACCAGCTTGTCCTTGCCGAGCCCGGTGGCCGGGTCGAGGACGTAGACGCGGACCTGGCCGGTGCCCTTCCCGGAGATCCTGACCGGGACCCGGTAGGTGCGGGTGCCGGAGTCGCCCTCCTTGACGGTCGTACGGCCGACGTCGACGCGCGGCAGGGCCGCCGTCTTCACCGCCGGGGTGCCGGGAGCCCAGCCCCAGGCGTCCATCAGCCAGGCCTGGCCGGATCCCGAACGCGGCGTCATTTCCAGGGACTTGACGTGCTTCAGGTCGAGCCTCGCCCGGGTCGCGGCGGTCAGCGGGACGCGGACCTCGCGCGCCCAGTAGGAGGCGGTGCGCTCGCTGCCCGGCAGCCCGTCCACCTGGACCCGGCCGAGCGTGGCCCGGCGTCCGGAGGTGTCGGTGACGGAGACGTCGAGCTTCGTGCCGGTCGTGTTCGGCGGCACGAAGACACGCAGCGCCAGATCCTTGGAACCGGAGAGCGAGAGCGGCTTCGCCGGGCTGACGCGGGCCGCGGTACCCGGAGACGACCACTTCAGCGCGACCGCCCGGCGGCCGGTCTCCCGTTCCGTCTCCCACCACGCGAAGTGCGGTGAGGACCCGCCGGTCTCCCGGTCCAGGCAGGAGACGGCCGGGTCGGGGTCGATCGCCGAGCACAGCTTGGCGCCGCTCACCTTCACCGGGCCGTCCGGCAGGAAGCCGGCACCCCGGCGCGCGCCGACCGCGTGGGTCAGGACCCGGGCCGGGTCCGCGGAGGGGGCCCGCTTGCCCGTGCCGTCGAGCAGCGGACGCACCTTGTCGTCCCCGCCGACGAACAGCCGGGCCGCGGCGGCGATGTAGGTGGCGCCCGCCTTGTGCTGCTGGTCGGCGGTCAACCGGGTCGCGGTGCCCGTCGAGCACACCGGGTCGCGCTGCTCCTCGTCCTCCCAGAAGTCGTCCCAGGAGGGCGCCTCGGACGTGCCCGGGGTCCACTCGCTGTTGAAGAAGTTGTGGTTGGCGCCGACCATGTAGACGGCGCTGTGCAGCGCGGTGCCGTTGCTGATGCCGCGTGTCCCGTCGACGTACACCTCGCCCTGGAGGTCGGAGACGTCGCCGTCGCAGCCCGGCAGGATCGTCGCCGACGGAACGTCGGCGACCGGATTCTGGCCGAAGACCGTCGGTCCGATGAGGACGGTGCCGCGGATCTTCCAGCGGACCGGGCCCTTGTAGCCGTCCTGGGCGGCGGGCGCCGGGTAGAGGCTGTCCATGGCGGCCCGGTTGACGCCCTCACCGCCGCGCGAGTGGCCCACGAGCAGGACACGCGAGAGGTCGGCCTTCGGCGCCTTGCGGACGGCGGCCGGGGCGGAGGCCGGCTGGGAGGCCCAGCCGGCCCAGCGGGCGAGGTGCTGCCGGACCAGCGAGGAGCGGGCCTGGGCACCGCCGTCCTCGGCCGCGAAGTCCTGGCCGTTGATGCCGTTCGCCGAGATCGACACCGTGACATAGCCCTGGGAGGCCAGCAGCTTCTGGTCCTGCAGGTAGCCCTTGTAACTGGGGATGGACTTCGTGCCGGTCGGGCAGGGCCACTCACCGGACGCGTACTCGTCGTCGCCCGGCTTGTAGCAGGTCGAGTGGCGGCCGTGCAGGAACAGCGCGAGCGGCCGCTTGCCGATGGCTCCGGCGGGCGCCACCACGACCGCCTGCATCTCCACGGGGGCGGAGAAACCGGGCAGCTTCACCGGGTCGAGGGTGTACTCGCCGGTGACTGTGCGGTACGAGCCGGGCTTGCCGGGGTCGACCGCGTTCGCCGGGGCCTGGGCCGCGGGCCGGCCGGCGATCGAACTCCGGTCACCGGAAGGGGAGGTGTCGGCGGGCGCGTCCAAACGGCGCCCGCCCGCCCGTACTTGCAGGTCCTTCAGGGGCGCGTTGCCGGCGTCCTCGAGCGCGAGCCGGAAGGTGCGGCCGTCCTTCGCCGCCTTCGGTACGCCGAGCAGGCGGTTCGCCGCGTGGAACTCCACCCGGGCGTCGCCCATGGGCACGGGCGTGGCCGACCGCCACACCAGTTCGCGCGCGTTGCCCTCGCCGGTGACGCGCCACCCCGGCGGCAGCGCGCTGTCGGCGGAGTTGGTCAACGGTCTTGTCTCGGACGGTTGCTGAGCTTGTGCCAGTCCCGGTGTTCCCGCCAGGGCCGCGAGCGCGGCCACGGCGGTGACACCTATTCGCCGGGCACGGATCAAGGGTCCACTCCTCACCACTTGGAGCGCGGGAGCCCCGTCCGTACCGGGAGCCCCTCGCGCTACCAAGGAGGCGAAAGGGGACCTGTGGGTTGCCTGTGGTGGGGAACCGAGTCGGAGGACCGCAAGGATCCGGTCACCGGGACTGGCGCGCGGGCCTTCGGGAAAGGCCACCCCCATGAGCCGAACTCCCCCTCTCCGCACGGCCGTCGTCGGCACCGGACACCGCGCCCAGACCTTCACCCGGGACCTCGCCGCCCGCCCCGGCCACCGCGTCGCCGCCCTCTGCGACCCCAGCCCGACCCGTATGGCCTTCCACAACAGGCTGCTGGCCGAGTCCGGCGAGCCGCCCGCCACCACCTGGGAGCCGGAGCACTTCACCGACCTGCTCGCCAAGGAGGGCATCGACGAGGTCGTCGTCACCACCGTCGACGCCGAGCACGACCGCTACATCGTCCCGGCCCTCGAGGCGGGCTGCCGCGTGGTCACCGAGAAGCCGATGACCGTAGACGCGACCCGCTGCGCCCGCATCCTCGACACCGTCCGCGCGACCGGCAACTCCCTCACCGTGGCCTTCAACTACCGCTTCAACCCGGTCCACGAGAAGGTGCGCGCCCTGCTCGCCGAAGGCGCGGTCGGCGAGATCCTCTCCGTCCACTTCGAGTGGCTGCTCGACACCCGGCACGGCGCCGACTACTTCCGCCGCTGGCACCGCGAGAAGCGGCACAGCGGCGGGCTCATGGTGCACAAGGCGAGCCACCACTTCGACCTCGTCAACTGGTGGCTCGCCGACACACCGGCCGAGGTCTTCGGCTACGGCCGGCTCGCCTTCTACGGCCCCGAGGCGGGCGCCCGGCACGGCCTGCGCCGCGACTACGACCGCGCCCACGGCGCCGAGGCGGCCGCCGACGACCCGTTCGCGCTGGACCTGGCGGCCGACGCGACGCTCAGCGCCCTCTACCTCGACGCCGAGCGGGACGACGGCTACCACCGGGACCGCAACGTCTTCGGCGGCCCCGTCACCATCGAGGACGACATGGCGGTGCTGGTGCGCTACGCACGGGGCGCGACGATGACGTACCACCTCACCGCGTACTCGCCGTGGGAGGGCTACCGGGTCATGGTCAACGGCAGCGCCGGGCGGCTGGAGCTGGAGGTGGAGGAGAGCCGCTGGCAGGCGCCCCGGACCCGGATCACCTCGACGCGCGGCGCGCTGCACGGGGACACGGCGGCCGAGCACGCGGGCGGAGTGCGGCTGACGCTGCGGCCGTTGTGGCAGCCGCCGGTGGACGTCCCGGTCGCCGTCGCGCACGAGGCGCACGGCGGGGGAGACACCCGGATGCTCGACGCGCTCTTCGGCGGGGCCGGGGCGGAAGCCGGGATGGCCGGCCGTCCCACCGCCACCGAACACGACGGCGCGCTCGCCCTGGCCGTCGGCCTCGCCGCCAACCGGTGCTTCGAGACGGGTGAGCCGGTGCGGATCGACGACCTGGTCCCCGGCCTGGGGGCGCAGGTCACCTGACGGCAGATGTCAGTGCCAGGCCCGGTACGGCTCGTCGACGAGCTGGAAGACCGGCTCGCCCCGGACCGGGTCCTTGGCCGTGGACAGCCGGACGCGGTCACCGCTGTGGATGCCGATGGGCGGGCCCATGACCCGGCCGCGCACCACGAACCCCTCCGCCATCTCGATGAGGGACACGTTACGGGCGGAGGGGGTGTTGCGGTGCACCACCGTGGAGTGGCGGACCGTGCCCGTGCCCTCGCTGCGCTCCGTGCGCAGGTCGCTGCCCTGGCACACCGGACACAGCAGCCGGTGGTACATGGCGGTGCCGCACCAGGTGCAGCGCTGGAAGTGGATCGCCTCCGTGTCCGTGGTGCCCCGGTCGAGGACGCCCGCCGGGGAGCCCGCTGCCTGCTGTACGGCGCTTCCTGAGTGGTGGTACACGCTGGTCAACTCCCTGCACTCGGCCGGAATCCCACGTGCGCGGCTCACCCGTGCACGGACGTGCGCGGTTCACCGTGCCACCGTGCACGGCCCCAGGGTATGGCACTCAGTGCCACAGGTAAAGGCACTGCGTACCCCCAAATCTGCGGACGCGGCAAACCGCCGGTGGGACTCGGGTCCGGCCTGTCCGGCTCAGTCCCGCCCGAGCGTCGTCTCGATCTCCTGCACCACCCGCCACAGGGGCGCCCCGCGCCGGGACACGACCACGACCACGTCCTCCGGGTGCTCCTCGGCCGGGGCCGCGGGCGGCGCGCCGAACGCCGACTGCACGTACCCCAGCGCGTGGTCCACCGCCGCGCTCGCGTCGCCCTGACCGTCCGAACGCAGCCAGGAACGCAGGGCGTTGTTGTGCGCGGCGACCACGGCGGCCGCGATGACGTCGGCCCGGAGGTTCCCGTCGCGCCGGCCGGCGAAGCGGCCCCGCAGGTACTCGGCGAGGGCCCGCTCATAGCGCCACACCACCGACAGCTCGTACGCCCGCAGCCCCGGCACCTGCTTGGTGAGCCGGTAGCGCTGCACGGAGAAGGAGGGGTTCTCTGCGTACATCAGCAGCACCAGGCGGGCGGCGTCGCACACCCGGCGCACCGGCTCGTGAGCGGCGTCGCTCGCGGCGAGGAAGGCGGTCATGTCGGCCAGGCACCGCTCGTGGTCGGGGAAGACCACGTCCTCCTTGGACGGGAAGTAGCGGAAGAAGGACCGCCGGCCGACGCCCGCGAGGGCCACGATGTCGTCGACGGTGGTCTGTTCGTAGCCCCGCTCCAGGAACAACTGGAAGGCCGCCGCGACCAGGGCGTCCCGCATCGAGGGCTTCGCGGACGCCGTCTCCGTGCTGTCACTGGAGCTCATGGCAGGGAACGTAACACCTGAGCGGCGGCCGATGGCACTCAGTTCCCTCCGAGCGGGGAACTGAGTGCCTCCTCCTGCCGGCATCAGGCGTGCGGCGGTACCTTCAGGACGTCGTCGGCCGTCAGAGCCGCTCGGCCGCCTCCACCACGTTGGTCAGCAGCATCGCCCGCGTCATCGGGCCCACCCCGCCGATCGGCGGCGCGAACGACCCGGCGACGTCGCTGACGTCCGGGTGGACGTCACCGAGGATGCCCTCGACCGTGCGCGTGAGGCCGACGGACAGCACGGTCGCGCCCGGCTTGATCCAGTCCGGCGTCACCAGGTGCGCCACACCGGCGGCCGCCACGACCACGTCCGCCACGCGTGCGTGCGCGGCCGTGTCCTGGGTGGCCTCGTGGCACAGGGTCACGGTGGCGTGCTCGGTGGCGCGGGTCAGCATCAGGCCCAGAGGACGGCCCACCGTGACACCGCAGCCGATGACACAGAACTGCTGGCCGGTGATCGGGACGTGGTTGCGGCGCAGCAGGTCGATGATGCCGCGCGGGGTGCAGGGCAGCGGCGCCGGGATGCCCAGCACCAGACGGCCCAGGTTCGCCGGGTGCAGACCGTCGGCGTCCTTGACCGGGTCGATCAGCTCCAGCACGGCATGGGTGTCGATGTGGGCGGGCAGCGGCAGCTGCACGATGAACCCCGTGCACGCCGGGTCCGCGTTCAGCCGCAGCACCGCGGCCTCGACATCGGCCTGGGAGGCGTCGGCGGGCAGCTCGACACGGATCGAGGCGATGCCGACCTGGGCGCAGTCACGGTGCTTGCCGCCGACGTAGGAACGGCTGCCCGGGTCGTCGCCGACCAGGATCGTGCCGAGCCCCGGGGTGATGCCGCGCTCCTTCAACGCCTGCACACGGAGGGCGAGTTCGCTCTTGATGTCGGCCGCTGCGGCCTTGCCGTCGAGCAGTGTTGCGGTGGTCACGGGAGTCGCGAGCCCTTCAGGAGAACAGGAGAGGACGACGGTCCGGAACCGGTCGTACGATCCGATCCACGGCCCTGTCATCGTACGTGCCGCCCGTCCCGCGTCCGCCGGGAGTCCCGCCCGCCGCAGATCTCACGTCCGGGGCCGGCGCCCACTGCGGCGCGGCGCCGGTTCCGCGCCGTCGAGCAGGGCGCGGCGGCGCTCCTCGCCGTGCTCCTCGACCTGGAGCACGATCCGGCGCAGCGAGTGCGCGAGGGTGCGGCACTCGTCGTCGGAGAGCTGCGTGGTGTCGGGATCCCGCCGAGCTTCGCCGAGGCGAGCCTCTCGGCCTCGGTGAGGGAACGCCGGCCGGGCACGGGCGGCTCCTTCGCATCGCTTCCCTGGGAGCCCGTCGAGGGCCCGGTCGTTCGGCTTCAAACGGTACGGAGGTCAGGACCTGGCGCGGGATCCGCCCGCACCCGGCTGAACCCCGCCGCCCGTCGGCACGTATCTCTCCCCGGGGACAACGGGACGGAGGGAGACCAGGGTGCCGACACCGGCCGAACCCGGACAACCGCACGAACGCCCGGTCCTGGAACCCATCCGGGTCCTCAGGCCGCGCAACACCGACGCCCTCGCGGAGCTGTTCCGCGAGATGACGCAGGAGACCGGACCCTACGAAGCCGTCCGCCTGCCGACCGGGCAGCCGGGCACCGAGGCGGACACCCAGGAACTTCCGCCGGTCGGCCGCAGGAGGCCGCCCGCGGAACGGGGCGGCGGGGTGCACCGCGTCGCCGTCGCTGCGGTCGCCGTCCTCGCGGCGGCGCTGCTCGGCTTCGCCTGCGCCCTCCTGCTGCCGGGCCGCGGCGGTCAGGCGGCCGCGCAGACACCCCCGGCCACCACCCCCGCTCCGGCCACCACCCCGCCGGCCGCCACGACCGACCCCGACGGCCCCGGCACCCTCCGCGAGGGCGCCACCGGCCCCGAGGTCATCGACCTCCAGCAACGCCTGCGCCGCATCCCCAACGTCTACGACGACGGCGCCACCGACGGCCGCTACGACACCGTCCTCACCGAGGCCGTGGCCCGCTTCCAGCTCTGGTACGGCATCCGGGGCGACGAGACCGGCGTCTACGGCGACGACACGCGCCGCGATCTGGAGTCCCGCACCGGCTGACGGGATGACGCCCAGTGCGTCCAGGGCCTGTCCGGCAGATCACGCTCCTCCACGCTCGAACAACCTCGCACGGGGGCACCCCCACCGCCCCGCTCACCCGCGTCGACGAGTCATCGCCGGTTTCCTGCGGCCTGATCCGCCGGACAGCACACCTAGTCCGTCGCCAGGTCACCGTCGTCGGGGACCTGGATGTCGAGCACGCACACATCGTCCCGCCGCTCGGGCTCCAGCAGCGCGCCGAGCAGCCGGGCCAGGGGAGCCAGGCCGGCCACGGCGGGCTGTGTGGCGGCCCGGGAGAGCCGCTCCAGGCCCCGGTCGATGCTCTCCGCGGGCCGCTCGACCAGCCCGTCGGTGTACAGCACCAGCCGGTCGCCGGGGGCGAGGCGGCACTCCGCCTCCTCGTAGCGCGGGGTGTCCGTGGCGCCGAGCAGCACGCCGAAGGGACGCGCGAGGTAGCGGGCCTCGCCGTCGCGCAGCAGCAGCGGCGGCGGATGGCCCGCCTGCGCCCACACCAGCCGCCGCTCGCGCGGGGTATAGCGGGCCAGGACCATGGTCGCGGTGCCGTGCGGGTCACGGGAGTGCAGCAACAGTGCGTTGAGCCGGACGAGCGCCCCCGTCAGCGACGACCCCGTGATGACCATTCCCTTGGCGGTGAAGCGCAGCAGGGCCATCGCGGCGACGGCGTCCATGCCGTGCCCGGCGACGTCGCCCACCACGAACAGGGCGTCTCCGTCGGGCAGTTCGATGGCGCTGAACCAGTCGCCGCCGACGTTGAGCCCGGACTGCGCCGGCAGGTAGGCGATGTCGACACGCAGCCCGGCCAGCCGGACGGGCTTCTTCGGCAGCGGCAGCAGCGCGTCCTGGAGCCGGGCCGCCACCGTCCGCTCGGCCTGCAGCACACCGTGCTGGGTGAGGATGGCCCGCTCGCTGGCGACGAGGGCGAGTTCGGCGTTGCGCTGCGTGGTCAGGTCCTGGACGAAGCCGTGCACCTCGACGGGCGTGCCGTGGACATCGGCGACCGCCTCGGCGACCGCCCGCAGATGACGGACGCCGGTACGGGTGACGATCCGGAACGGCACGTCGAACGGCCGCCCCTCCCGCACCAGGTCCCCGATGGCGCGGGTGAGCGTCGGAATCTCCTCCGGCAGCGCCAGGCCCGGGAGTTGGGCGAGGGGCACGGCACCCCGCGCGGGATCCCGGTCGAAGATGGCGAAGACCTGGGAGGACCAGTTCGCCTCGCCCGTGACCAGGTTCCAGTTCGCCCAGCCCAGATTGCCCAGCCGCTGCACGTCGGCGAGCCGCTGCTCCTGCCGGTCCGAGGGGTCGTGCCGGATCCAGCTGAGGACCAGCCCGTCACCCAGCCGCGCCACCCGCGCCGAATACGTCGACAACTCGCTGACCCCGTCCACCACTTGCTGCCCGGCGAACGGCTCGCTCTCGTACGGCTGTCCGGAGACCAACGCGGCCAGACAGCCCTGCCACAGCGGCTCGTCGGCCACGGTCGGCCAGCACTCCAGGAAGCGCAGTCCGACCAGTTCACGGCCGGTGCGGCCGACGGTGTCGGACGTGTCGGCGGTCGCGGCGTCGATCCGGAAGTCCTCGACCCGGCCGGAGGCGGTGCGCAGCGGGGTGAGCAGGACCGCGGCGACCGGCAGGCGGTCGAAGACCGTCTGCACGGCGTCCGCGGCCGCGCCGATCGCGGGGTCCTGCCGGGGGCCGAACATGCGCAGCGGGCCCGCGCACAACCGGGCGGCGGCCAGCAGCCGTTGACGGACTTCGGGGGTGAACGGGCCCTCGCGACGCCGGAGTATCCCGAGGGCGACGTCGGCCGGCTTCCCGGTCGTCACCGGCAGCCAGGCCCGGGTCGGCCACTGCTCGGGCGGATTCCCTATCAGCAGATACCGCTTCCCGGCCTCCTGGAGGTCCTCCAGCCAGTACGCCTGCCCGGCATTGAGGGCGTCCAGCGCGGCGATCCCGCTCAGCGGCGGCACGCGGGCCCACTGGTCGGCCAGTGTGTCGTCGATGCCGGCGTGCCCGACGAGTTCCAGGCCGCCGGAGGGCAGCCGCGCGAAGAGCAGCACCGCGTCGGCGCCGGTCTCGGGGGCGAGATGGTCCAGCAGACAGCGGGCCAGGTCCTGCGGACTGCCGACACGCACGAGCGCCTGAGCCAGCCGGCCGAGGGACACGGCATCGGCCTCCGCCGACTCCGGGCGGGCGTCCGGACCGGCGCCGGTGACGACGTACGACGAGGGCGCCTCGGAGGCCGTACGGGCCGGGGAACCCAGGGCGCCGAGGGTGAGCCAGCACTCCTCGAGCAGGGTCCGCCGCGCGTCCTGCGCCCGCTGCTGCAACTCCTCCTGCGCGGCGTCCGGGGGGCACCCGGTCTGCGCCATCACGGCGCCCTTGGCCCGCTCCAGCACGGCCGAGGTGGCCGCCAGGTCCTGCAGCCGGTCCATCTCGGCGCGCTGGCGCGCCACGACTCTGGTCAGGGCGGCCATGTCGGGCACGGCGCCGGACTCCGCGGGCCGGGCGGGTTCGCTCGTCACGCCACGAGCATGGCACACGGGCCCGCGTTTGATCGCGGTCTTGCGGCAACGCCCTCGCCAGCGGCGATGCCCGCCGGGGGCGCGGAACGGAGGACGCCGCTCAGCGCCCGGAGCCGCTGTCCACCAGCGCCTCGGTGACCGCGCGGACGCTGCGGGCGATGTGCTGCAGTTGCAGGACCTCGGCCGCGTACAGCTTGATCGTGTGCTCGATGACCGACTCGGGCATCCCGAGGCGCGGCAGGTCCGCGCGCGCGGTCTGCAGGGCGGTGCGGGCCACCCGGATCTCGTGCTGGACCTGGATCTGCGCATGTCGGGCGAGCAGGACGGGGTGGCGCAGCAGCGCCGGGTAGCTCGCGTAGCGCGCGGGCACCAGCTCGCGCAGCCACTTGGTCGCGGAGCGCTCCCAGTCGTAGCTCCCCGGGGTCTTGACCTGGCACGGCCAGTCCGGGCTGATGCGCGTCGTCGTCAGGGGCATGATCATCGCTTCCGGGTGTGCGGCGTCGTGACGGGTGGTCCGACGTTGTGGGGCGGCCCCGGTCTAGGGGATGACCGGGGCCGCCACGGGCCCTCGCGCCGGCGAGGCCCCGGACACCCTGGGCGCCGACGTGGGTAGGGAACGGCGGCTCGGGTGCCCGTACTCGAGCCCTTGGCGGGCGGGTGCGACCGTGAGCAGTATTTATATATGCCGTCGCCTTTGCAAGACGTATGAAAACATTCATGCGTGAAATGCCTGAATTGCTCCGCCTGTGCGTTTTTGTGGCGGGGGGGGTGCGGGGTAGGTGATGCCGAGGCGGGGCTACTCCCGCAGGAAGAACTGATGCTGCTCGGCTATCTGTTCGTACTCCTCGAGACGCGCCTGGGTGCGCTCGGGGCCGGCGTCCGTCATGGCCTGGAGCAGCGCGGCGGCCATCACGCCGGGGGCGGCGTAGGAGTCGAAGACGAGGCGGGAGCCGGTGCCGGTGGCGAAGGTGACGTCGGCCTCGTCGGCCACCGGTCCCAGCGCCAGGTCCGTCACCAGCGCGACCTGGAGGCCGGCACCGCGCGCGACCCGCACCGCGGTGAGCGTCTCCTGCGCGTGCCGGGGCATCGAGAACGCCAGCACCCACGTCCCGCCCGCCTCCCGGGACTGCAGCAGCGCGTCGTAGGCGACGCTGCCGCCCCGCGTCACCAGCCGCACATCCGGGTGGATGCGGCGCGCGGCGTAGGCGAAGTACTCGGCCAGCGAGGCCGAGATGCGCAGGCCGAGGATGGTCAGCGGGGTCGAGGCCGACAACTGCCGGCCGATGTCGATGACCTGGTCGGGGTCGGCGAAGTCACGGCGCAGGTTCTCCAGGTTCTCGATCTCCGCGTCGACCGCCGCCTGGAGCTCGTTGCTCCGGTTCACCTCGGGCGGCGCCGGCCCGCCGGCCAGCGTGCCGAGCGCGATCGACTGGAGCTTCTCCCGCAGCGCCGGGTAACCGCTGAACCCCACCGCGGCCGCGAACCGGGTCACCGAGGGCTGGCTCACGCCGACGCGGTCGGCGAGATCGGTGATCGACAGGAACGCCGCCTCGGTGATGTGCTCGATCAGGTACTGGGCGATGCGCCGCTGCCCCGGGGACAGCTGGGGCCCGTCGAAGAGCGCCCGGAGCCGGGTGGTCGGGGACACCTCCGCCTCCGGAGCGGTCTTGCCCGAGGTGATCGTGGTCGCCTGTGCGCGTGCCTGCTGAGGCGATGGCACCGGTCCTCCTCCTTTGTCTCCCACGAAGCTCAACATAGCCCACGGACCGTGTCGGACCCCGTGCCCCGAGAGCCCGTACCTGCGCCCACCGCCGGTACGGATGACCGGGGGGACGGCGGGTGGGGCATCGAGGCGGGACGGTGCCCGCGGGATCGCGGGCGAAGGAGAGGACGCTCGCCCGAAGGAGGGGGTGATCGTCATCGTCCGCCCCGCGGTGACACCGCCGGGGCGGTGACGGGAGCCGCTGCGGAAGGGCCCCTCAGCCCGCTCCGGTACCGGCTCCCGCCCCGAGGGCGCTACCGCTTCAGGAGTCGTACCGACAGACCGTCTGCCGTGTGGACGGGTACGGCCCGCAGCGTGTCGGAGTTCAGCTCGACGCGGTCGAACTGGCCGCGCAGGGCCGGGGCGCCGATCACGCGGACGGTGCTCCCGGCGGCCGGGGGCTTCTCCTCGTCGAGGCGCAGGGACAGCACGCTGCCCTTGCCCAGCACGACCCGGCGCGTCACGGTCAGGACCGCCTTGTGCCGGCCCGCGCGCAGCGTCGGCTCCAGCGTGCCGGCCTCCTGCGCGAACACGCCGTGCACCTGCACCGGTTCGTCGATCCGCACGGTGCCGCCCAGGACCCGCACGTCACCGTGGCCCAGCGCGTGGGCCGAGGCCGACACCAGTACGCCGTCCTCCACCACGGTCCCGCCCGTGTACCGGTTGTGCCCGGTCAGGGTGAGCGTGCCGGTGCCCTTCTTCGTCAGACCGCCCCGGCCGTCGATGTCGTTGCGCCAGGCGTCTGCCGCGTGGAAGCCGCCGGCCGCCGCGTCCAGCGTGACCGTCACGTCGGAGTCGAAGGAGCCGTAACCGTCCGCCGCCGCGAACAGGTTGAGGCGGCCCCACTGCTCGAAGCCGTCCAGCAGCACGTACCCGGCGGGCAGCGCGGTCGTGCGCAGCACCTCACGGCGCTGGGCCGCGTCCAGGTACGGCAACCGGGTCTCCAGCAGCACCTCCGCGCCCTTGGGCACGGTCAGGGGCTGGTTGCGGCCCTCCCGCGTGAGTACGTAGGTCAGACGCGGCTCGACGGCACGCGCGTTGGCGCGCCGGTCGGCGTAGCGGTCGGCCGCGTCGGAGTGGGCGTACGTGAACAGGGTGTCGGCGGTCGTGCCGGTCTTCCCGGTGAAGTACGCCAGCGCCTGCGCCCGCGCGGCCTTCTTCAGCTCGGCGTTGGCAGGGTCGGCGAGCGCGGCCGCGGCGAGGGCGGTGGCCATGACGCGGCCGCCGATGACGTCGACGGTGGAGTGCATGCCGGAGACGATCCGGGTGTGGCTGAGCTCGAAGGCGCGGGTCACCAGTTCCTGGAACCGCTCGGGCACCGCGTACGCGAACGCCAGGGCGGCCAGGTGGATGGCGTTGGTGTGCCCGCTGGGATAGCCGCCGTCCTCGGCGGGGGAGGAGCCGCGCTGGCGCAGCAGCTGCGGGGCGACGATCACCTTCGAGTCGTAGACCGGGAAGCCGAACGCGTCGGTCCTGCCGGTGTCGACGACCTGGCTGTCCTCGTTCATGCGCCACGGACGCGGGTACTGGTAGGCGAACTTGCCGGGGTTGCTGGAGGCGAAGGGGCCGCGCACGGTGTCGACCAGCTTGGCGACCTGCCCGAGGTCCGAGGTGTGGGAACCGGCGCCGATCGCCGAACCGGCCGGGGCGCCGGCGGGCACGGCGTCGCTGATCGTGGTCGGGGGCGTGGTGTCCGGAGCGCTGGTGATCGAGGTGACCGCCTTGGCGCCCGCCTTGTAGAGGTCGGCGAGCGGGCCCAGGCCGGCGATCACCGAGTAGCTCTGGTGCTGGCGGTCGTAGAGGAACGCCTCCTTGGCCTGCGCCTCCGTGCGGGCGGAGGTGACGCGGGCGCAGTAGCGCATGTTGGCGCGCAGCACCTCGGGGCGCAGGGGCGCGCCGGTGTTCCAGGCGGAGCCGGTCTTCCAGACCTCGGCCATGCCGCCGAGGATTCGCACCACGGCGTTGGTCTCGGGCGTGAGGTTCGTCAGGACGTTCGTCTTGTAGTCGTCGACGAACGCGAGCGGCGCCGTGGCGGCCTTCGCGTCGGCGGCGCCCAGCCAGGAGACGAGGGTCGGCGCGGCGACCAGCGCGGCCGAACCGCCCAGGGAGGTCTTGAGGAAGCCTCTTCTGTTCACGGCCGAGGGCGTGCGGTGCCCGGCGGGTGACGGCATGGGTGTGCCTCTCTTGAGTTCTTCGGCCGAGCGGCCGGGAGGACGTGGGATCGGAGAAGTGCGATCCGGTGCGACTCTGACGGTTTTTGACGACCAGTGAGTCGAATGGTGCGTACGAGCGAAGATCTACGGCCGAGTTGTGTCCCATTGGCGAGGACTCGGCGACGGCTGGATGTCCTGCGTGTGAACGGGGGGCCGCGGCTACCAGGTAAGCGTCGGCGGGCGTTTCCGAGTGCGCCTGCTGGTGGTGCCAGTGGGCGGATCGGGGTCGGGGTCGGGGTCGTGGTGGTGCGGCGAGCCCGTCGCGTGTGGGGCGTACTGCTGCCTGCTGCCACAGTCCGAGTTGGCTGTGACGAGCTGAGCGACGGGCTCCAGCCGCACCACCACGACCCACTCCCGCCGGAGGGCGGCTGAGGGAGCGTTGTGGCTGGGGTGTGCCGCCGCGGCCTGTTCCCGCTGGAGGGTGGTTGTGGGAGCGTTGTGGCTGGGGTGTGCCGCCGCGGCCCGTTCCCGCTGGAGGGCGGCTGCGGGAGCGTCAGGCCCCGCTCGGGAACCAACGGCCCGCGGTCCCCGGCCGCCGTCACAGCAGCGCCCGCGCGAGGGCCACCGCCCCCTGAACCGGCGGTACTTGCAGGGGCCGTGCCCGTGCTCCGGGTACGGCATCCGCGAGCGCGGTGGTGAACGCCTCGTACAGCGCGGGCTGGGCGAGGATCGTGCCGCCCGCTACGACGACGTCGTCGACCGGGACCCCGCGGGCGTCGAGCCGGGCGACGAGCGCGGCCAGCGCCTCACCCGCCTCGGCGATCACGGTCCGGGCGAGCGCGGAACCGTCGGCGGCGGCCGCGAAGACGGCGGGGGCGTGCCGGCCCCACTCGGCGGAGATGTCGGAGGCGCCCTCAAGCGCCGCGCCGAGCGCCGGCACCTCGGGTACGCCGAGCGCGGCGACGAGCCCGAGCGCGAGGGCGTCGGGCCGCTCCCCGCGGTCGTGCGCGGCCCACACGGCCCGTGCCGCCTCCCGGACCAGACCGGCGGCGCCACCCTCGTCGCCGAGGGCCGCGCCCCAGCCGCCCACCTGGACCCGGGTGCCGTCGGGCAGCCGGCCCACGGCCACCGAGCCGGTGCCGGCGACCAGACCCGCGCCCTTGTCCAGCCCGGCGGCGGGCACGAGGAGTTCGGCGTCGCCCACGACCAGCGCGGGCGCGTCGAAGTGGAGTTGGAGCGCGGTGCGTATCTGCGCGCACTGGCGCGGGGTCTCGCAGGCATGCCCGCCGACGGCCACGGCGGCCGGGCGTGCGCCCGCCGGAAGGGCTTCGGCGACCAGCGCGGCCAGCCATCCGGCGGCGGCCACCGGGTCGTGCGGCCGCCAGCCGCTGCTCGGGCGGACGTGATCGGCCACGGGGGTGTCGCCCGCGAGCGCGCGGAGATGCGACTTGGTGCCGCCCACGTCGATACCGACCACGAGAGGGCAGGAGGAGGGGGAGTCCTGCACGGATCCTCTTTCGTCGTTGCGCTGTGCTGCGACGGCGGGCGAACCGTGCCTGGAGGACGGGCAGTCGAAGAACTCGGGAAGCCCCGGGACGGGCTTCTGGCGGAGTACGGCAGGCGAGTACCGTGATGTTCGTTAGGAAGTTAACTAACGAAGTACAGTGCGTCAAGAGTCGTCGCGCACCGACCGCCGAGGGCGGCCCGTCCGGGCCGCCGCGGGCCGGGCACGCGCGACGCAGGCGCATTCCATCGCCGCATCCCGCAGAGACGATCGACGCGGGAGCGCGGCCCGTGACCTGAGTGGGGGAACTGTGGAACACGACGTGGCAAGAGCCCCCCGCCTGACCGAGAGCGCGAGTGCGGTGTTCGCCGTGCTGGCCGAGGCGGGCAGCGCGACCCGGCCGCAGCTCGCGAGCCTGGCGGGCCTGTCCAAGCCGACGGTGTCCTCCGCCGTCGCGGAACTGGAGAGCGTCCGGCTCGCCGCCCACTCCGGCACCGCCTCCAGCGGCACCGGCCGCTCCGCCGCCGTCTACCGTCTGGGGCCGGCCGCCGGGGCGGTCCTCGCCGTCGACCTCGGCCCGGTCCACACCCGGGTCCGCGGCTGCGCCCTGGACGGCACCCTGCTCGCCGAGGCCACCACCTCCCGGGCGGACGCCGCCGAGGCCGTACGCGAGGCCCTCGCCGCGCTGCCACCGGACGCCCCGCTGCGCACCATCGTCGTCGCCGTGGGAGACGTCACCGCGCGGCAGGGGGAGGGCGCCGGTATGCGCCCCGCGACGGCCAAGGCCGGGCCCCTCTTCGACGCCATGGCGGTCGCGCTGCCCCCGGGCGTCCCCGTCCACCTCGAGAACAACGTCAACTGCGCCGCGCTCGCGGAGCTGCACGAGGGCGCGGCCCGTGGCCGGCGCACCTTCGGCTATCTGCGGATCGGCGTGGGCATCGGCCTCGGCATCGTCGTCGGCGGTCAGGTGCTGAGCGGAGCCAACGGAGCGGCCGGAGAACTGGCCCGGCTGCCCTACCCCTGGGACGACGGCCGCGAGCCGCGCCACGAGGCCCTGGAGGAGTACATCGGCGCCCGCTCCCTCCTGCGGCGGGCCGCCGAGGCGTGGCAGGACGCCGACGGGCCGTGCCCCGACACCGTCGAGCGGCTCTTCGCACTCGCCGCGGAGGGCCGTGCCGCGGCCCGTGCCGTCGTGGGCCGGCATGCCGCGGACGTGGGCCGCCTCGCCGCCGCCGTGACCGCCGTGCTGGACCCGGGGCTGATCGTGCTGGGCGGCATCACGGGCGCGGATCCGCAGCTCCTGCCCGGGGTGCGCGCCGAGCTGGCGCGGCTGAGCTGGCCCACCGAGGTGGTCAGCAGCACGGTGGGGGACTTCGGTACCGTCGTGGGCGCGGCGCGGCTCGCGGTCGCCCGGGGAGTCCAAACCGTGACCCAGGCCGCGGGGACGAAGGATTGACGGCCTCCGACTCGGTCTGCCAATGTCCGGACAAGCGCTTTCTAAGTTGGCCGGGACGCCGACTTGGGGTGAGCGTCCCGCCCGTACGCGAAGTACGGCAGCCGCACGAGGGCGTGCTTGTGCGACGACGGCCCTCATGGCCGGGGATCCCACCCGTGAAGGCGGCGCGGCCGGGCGAGGCCGCGCCCCCCCGGAAAGCGAAATCTCCTGCAAAATGCACCCGTGCCGCCTCGGCTGGCGCCGTGCTCCGTCCAGTACGACGAAAAGGGATCGAAAATGACCAGTGTGGGTGTGCGGCGCTCCCGCCGACTCGGCCGCGGCGGCATACGCCGCGTGGTTCCCCTCGCTGCCGTGGCCACGGCAGGTGCCCTTCTGCTCTCCGCCTGCGGGTCGGATTCCGGCTCGGGCGGAAACTCCAAGTCGCTGACGTTCTGGATCTCCACGGTTCCGGGGCAGGACGCGGGCTGGAAGAAGATGGTGGCGCAGTACAAGAAGGAAGCCGGCGTCGACGTCAAGCTCGTCAACATCCCCTACGACGGCTACGACGCGAAGCTGCGCAACGCCGCGCAGGCGAACTCGCTGCCCGACGTGGCGGCAGTGCCGAAGCTGGACCCGATCTGGTCGAACAAGCTGATCGACCTCAGCTCCATCGCCAACAACAAGAGCAACAAGATCAACGCCAACTTCGTCGCCAAGGACTCGTCCGGGAAGGTGCTGTCCATCCCCTCGGACGTCACGGCGTCCGGCCTGTTCATCAACAAGACGCTGTTCGAGAAGGCCGGCGTCTCCTTCCCGACCTCGCCCCAGAAGACCTGGACCTGGACCGACTTCATCAAGGCGGCGGACGAGGTCCGGGAGAAGACCAAGGCCAAGTACTCCCTGACCTTCGACCAGTCGCCGTCCCGGCTGCGCGCCATGGTGTACGAGATGGGCGGGAAGTACGTCCACGCGGACGACTCCGGCAAGTTCTCGGTGGACGAGGCGACCAAGAAGGCCGTGAACTACTTCGTCGGACTGAACGACGACAAGACCATGCCGAAGTCGGTGTGGACCAGCGGCGCCGACCCGTCGGCCATGTTCCAGAGCGGTGACGTGGTCGCCTACTGGTCCGGCGTGTGGCAGGTTCCCGCCTTCGCGGAGAGCATCAAGAAGTTCGAGTGGGCGAGTGTCCCGACTCCCGCCCAGCCGGTGCAGGCCAGCGACGTCAACAGCGGCGGCATGACGGTGGGCTTCAACAACAACGCCGACGCGGCCACCGCCGCGCAGAAGTTCCTGTCCTGGCTGTACGAGCCGGCCCACTACCAGGCGCTGTGTGAGGCGTCCGGGTTCCTGCCGGTCGAGAGCGGTCTGAACCCGAAGTACCCCTTCACCTCCGAGGCGGCGCAGGCGGCGTTCAAGCTGTACAACGAGTCGATCCCGCTCTACGCCCCGATCTCCGGCTACTTCAACACCGCGCAGACGAACTGGGTGCTGAAGGGCAAGAGCCTCACCGAGGACCCGACCAAGACGGAGCTCGGCAAGGCGATCAACGGCCAGCAGTCGGCCGACAAGGCCCTGCAGAACATCGTGGACGGCTACAACCAGCAGGTCGGCGGCTGATCGTAGGCCGGCAGGCCCGGGCGGCGGGGTCGAGACACCGCCGCCCGGGCCTCAGGACCCCACGTGATGCCGCTCATGGCCTGAGCCCACAGGAACCCATTCCACCAGCACGGAGTCAGGAAGATGACAAAACGCGCCTCGGACGTGTCCGCGAGCCCGCCCAGGAGACGCAGCAAGTACACCGTCGCGCCGCTCGTCCTCATCGCGGCCAATGTCGTGCTCTTCGCGCTGTTCTTCGTCTGGCCGGCGGTGATCGGGCTCGTCTACTCCTTCACGAACTACACGGGCGTAGGGGCGTTCCAGTTCGTCGGACTGGACAACTACAGCAACCTGTTCGGGGACTCCACCTTCTACGGCGCGCTGACCCGGACGCTGCTGTACACCGTGCTCTTCGTTCCGCTGAACTTCGTGTTCTCGCTGCTCATCGCCAACGTGCTGGTGAGCAAGCACGCCAAGGGCGTGTCGGTCGCCCGCGTCTTCTTCTTCATTCCGTGGCTGCTGTCGCCCATCGTCGTGGGTGTCCTGTGGCGGTGGCTGTTCGGTGAGAACTTCGGACTGGTCAACTACCTCATCGAGAAGGTCGGCGGAAGCGCCGTTCCGTGGCAGTCGAACGCGGACCTGTCGCTGCTGGTGGTCGTGGTGGCGGCATCCTGGGCCTGGACGGGCTTCTCCATGCTGCTGTTCATCGCGGCGATCAAGAACGTACCGCAGTCGTACTACGAGGCGGCCGCGCTCGACGGCGCCGGTCCGTGGCGCCAGTTCATCAGCATCACACTGCCGAGCATCGCGCCCACCTCCTTCATCGTCATCCTGCTCAACACGATCCACGGGATGAAGGAATATCCGCTGTTCGCCTCCCTCAACAACGGCGGACCCGGAACGTCGAACAACCTGCTCGTCCAGTACATCTACCAAACCGGCTTCAAATCGGGCCAGATCGGCTACGCGAGCGCCGCGTCGTTCGTGCTCATGCTCATCCTGATGGCCGTCGCGATCATCCAGCTGATGGTCAACCGGCGGGTGGAGAACCGATGACAACCACAGACATGCCGCGCAAGGTCGACGCCGGTTCTGTACGGGCCGCCTCCAAGAAGCGGCCCAGCAGCGGCCGTAGCGGTGGGCTTCGGCGTGCGGTGCCCGCGACGACCCTGCTGTGGGTCCTGGCGGCCCTCTACGGGATTCCGGTGCTGTGGTTCGTCCTCAGCTCCTTCAAACCGGCGGGAGACCTGTTCTCCCTTCCGCTGACGCTGTTTCCGCACGACCCCACCGTGTCGGGTTACCAGGCGGCGTGGGACAGCGCCAACTTCTCCCAGTACTTCATCAACACGACCATCGTGTGTGTGATCGCGACGATCCTCACGGTGGGAGTCAGCTGCTGCACGGGGTACGCGCTGGCGAAGTACGACAACAAGTGGCTCAAGGTCTTTTTCGTCGGCATTCTGGCCACCACGATGCTGCCGTCCGAGGTCATGCTCGCCCCGCAGTTCCTGGTGGTCCGCGACCTCGGCCTCTACAACTCGCTCGCCGGCATCATCCTCCCGGCCGTGCTCACCGCGACCGGGTGCTTCATGTTCCGCCAGTTCTTCCTGACGGTCCCCGACGAGCTCATCGAGGCCGCCCGCATCGACGGCGCGCGTGAGCTGTCGATCTTCCTGAGGATCATGGTGCCGATCTCCCGGCCCATCATGCTGACGCTCGCCATCCTGTCGTTCCAGTGGCGGTGGAACGACTACATCTGGCCGCTGCTGATGCTCAACGACCCCGAGAAGTTCACCGTGCAGATCGGCATCCAGAGCCTCGTCGGGGCGCAGAACATCAACTGGTCGGTGGTGCTCGGCGGATCGGTCATCTCCATGATTCCGCTGATCGTCGTCTTCCTGGTGTTCCAGCGTTACGTCATGAACGCCGACATCAATGCCGGACTGAAGGACTGACCTTGCCCACCCCGCTCGACCAGGAGTTCGTCCGCGCGGCGGCGCGCGCCGCCGACCGGTCGGCCGCCCCGCTGGCGGCCGGCCCCGACGAGGAACCCGCCGGTGTGCCGCACCGTGGTCTGGCGCGCCGGGTGAAGACCCTGGTCGCGGCGTACCGTTCCCCGGACTCGGTACTGCACGGCAGCGGGCAGGCCGTCGCCGCCGCGATGACCCACCTCCGCGCCCTGCGGGCCGCGCAGACACCCACCGGCCTCTTCGCCGGCGGCGACAACGTGCAGTCACCGCCGGACTCCGCGTTCACCGTCAACGACGTGTGCGACGCGCACGTCCTCGCCGTCGGCGCGGGGCCGGAACTGCGCGAGGTCACGGCCGCGCTCGCCGAGATCGCCGGCGCCTCTGCGGGCAGTCTCCTGGCCGGTGGGGTGCACACCCCGAACCACCGCTGGGAGCTGTGCGCGGCGCTGGCCCGGCTGCACCGGTCCTTCCCCGACGACCGGCTGCCCGCCCGCGTCGAGGAGTGGCTCGCCGAGGGCGTCGACATCGACGCGGACGGCCTGTACTCGGAGCGCAGTGCCGTCTACGCGTCCATCGTGACCAACCCGGCGCTGCTGTTGCTGGCCGAGGTGCTCGGGCGTACCGACCTGCTGGACGCCGTCGAACGCAACCTCGCCACGACCCTGGACCTGATCAGGCCGGACGGCACAGTGGAGACCGTCCACTCGCGCCGCCAGGACCAGAAGCTTTCGTTCCCGCTGTGGCCCTACCTGCCGCACTACCGGCTGCTCGCGATCCGCACAGGCCGGGGCGACTTCGCCCGCGCGGCCCGCCTGGCGGCCGCCGACGGCATCGACGACCCCGACCTGCTCGCCCAGACCCTCCTCACCCCGGACCTGTGCCGCGCACTGCCCGACCCCGTCGCGGAGACACTTCCGCGCGACCGGTACCTCACCACCGCGCGCCTCGCCGCACACGCCTCGGCCACCGCGCACACGGTGGTGTACGGCGGCTCCGACGTGCCCGAGCACCGGCGCATCCGCTCGGGCCTCGCCTGCAACCCCACCTTCCTGCGCATGTTCGCCGGTGCCGCCGTCCTCGACGCGGTCCGCCTCTCGCGGGTGTTCTTCGACCTGGGCCCGTTCCGCGCCGCCGACATGGAACAGCTCGCCGACAACCGGTACCGGCTCACCCAAACCCTCACAACCGCCTACTACCAGCCGCTCCCGAAGGACCGGAGGCGCGACGACGGCGCCTACCGCCTGCTGGACGAGGGCCGTTTCTCCGCGGCGATGGCCTTCCCCGACCGCCCCCAGGACGAGGTCTCCCACACGACTCGAGTCGAGGTCGACCTGCGGGAGGACGGGGCCGACCTGCGGATCGACATCGGCGGACCACCGGTGCCCTGGGCCCTCGAACTGACCTTCCGGTCGGGCGGCGAGCCGCAGGGCGCCGTACCGCTCGGCGAGGGACGCTGGTGCCTGACGACCGAGCCGTTGACCTACCGGGCCGGCGACGACGAGATCCGGGTCGAGGCCGCCGTCGAGGCGGGCGAACCGCTCGCTGGACCGGACCGGGGCGACATACTGCGATACGACCCGGGTCAGGACTACACCGTGGCGGGCGGCACCGATGCGACGAGCGGGAACCACGTCTACATCGGTGGACATGGCCCGCACACACTCACTGTCGCGCTGCGCGCCCGCCGGCCCGCACCTGTCGTGTGACCCCGACGACCCATGCCATGGCGACCTCCGGCCTGAAGGGCTGATCCCCTTGCACCTCACGCCCCCTCCCGTGCACCTCACGCACCAGCGCGGCCCGCTGCACGACCTGCCGGACAGCCCGCAGGCATACGACGCCGTCCTCGCGGACGTTGTCGAGCAGGCCCTTGCGCGCCTGACGCCCGAGGGCAACCTCGAACACCCCGACTGCGTCGACGACATCGGTGACACCTCCCTCGGCATCACCTCCCTGCTCGCGCTCGCCTGGCAGCGCACCAAGGACCCGCGGCTGCCGGAGGCGGTCCGCCGCAGCCTCGCCTTCCATCTGCGAGAGCGGGTGTACACCCAGGACAACCCCGGCTACCCCAACCTGCGAGCGCGCAACTCCGGTCTGCCGTATGCCCGTTACACCCTCGCGGCCGGCGCGCACCCCATCGGGGACTGGCCCAGCACGGTCTGGGCGCTGCTCCAGGCGGTCAACCTGCTGGACACGGCGGACGGCCTCGTCGACGACGAACGGCGCGGCGAACTGCTCGAAGTGGCGCGTGGCTACTGGAGCTGGCTGACCGAGGCGACGTTCTTCAACCCCCAGGAGGCGGGCAACCAGGCGATCGGCTGCATCGTCGGCGGGCTGATGCTGGCGAGCCATCTGCCGTCCCCCGAGCGGGAGTCGGTCCGTGCGCGCGCCCTGGAGCTGTACACCGACGAGATCCTGGCCCACCGCGTCCGCGACCGCGGTGCCCTGCTGCCCCCCGAGCACGGCGGCGCCTACGACAACAACTACGGCCCGATCTCGCTCTCCTTCCTCGCCCAGGCCCACCGGGTCAGCGGCGAGGAGGTCTTCGCGCAGGACGGTGACGCGCTCGCCCGCTACATCGACGCCCGGCTGACCAACGGCGGCTTCGACAACGGCGGCCCCCGCTACAGCGAGCAGCACTCCGGCTTCGAGTCGGTCCTGGGCCTGCGCTACTTCAGCCGCCGTATCGGCTCCGACCTGGGCCGCTACCGGGGCGACACCCGCTGGGGCCGGCACGCGGTCAAGGCGGACGGCGGGATCGACGGCCACTTCGCGTGGATGCTGGTCTGGCAGATCCAGGACGCCACCCGCTGGCATCGCGAGCCCTCCAGCACGGCCGCACGGCACCAACTGCGCGCGGGCACCGTCTCGGTGGCCTTCGACGACCGGATGACCCCGTCCCTGGTCGAGGCCGGCGGCACCTACTACCTGCCCGCGGCCGTCGGCCGCCAGCACGGCTTCGGACCGGTCACCGACGGCTTCCTCCTGTGCCGCCCCATGGGCGAGGTCCGCGTCCGCGACGTCCGCGCCGACGGCCTGACCGCCAAACTGGTCACCAAGCCGGTCGTCGGCCGCGACCACGTCCTGCGGCATGTGCGCTCCCTGTACGTCACCGACGGCACGACCCTGTGGACGACGGTGGCCGTGGAACGCCTCGACGGCACGCCCTACCTGCTGGCCGGACTGCCGTACGCCGAGGACGACGGCGACCGGGTGCGGCGCACGGCCGAGGGCGCGGTGGCCTCCGCCGGCGCCCTGCGGCTGACGCACCCCGACGCGCAGGGGCCGGACCACTTCGACGCCCGCGCGGAGACCACCCAGGAGCAGGCCGCCTTCGCCCTCGCCGCCGACCCGCGCGGTTACGGCAACCCCGACGAGGGCTGGCGGCACCTGATCAGCTCCACGGCCCTGGAGGTGGGCCCGGCCCCGGACGCCCCGGACGACCTGCACGTCTTCGCCGTGCGCTACGGCTCGGAGGAGAAGCTCACGGTGTCCGTCGAGCGCGGCGAGGAGGGACTGACCGTACGGACGGCCGCCTTCACCGCCGTGCTCGGCGACGCGGACGCGCAGGGCGAACCGGAACTGGCGCTGCGCGCCGCCTGAGCGCGTGCCGGGTCAGCCGTCGAGGGTCATCCGCGGGGTGCCGCGCACCGCGTAGGCGGGCAGCCGGGCGTCGCGCAGGTACGCGGGGGAGAGGGACAGCCCGAACCTCCGCTCCAGGACGCCCAGGCTGCGGCGGTAACCGGTCTGGTAGTCCTCGTCCTCCGGCGGGAGATATGTCTTCCCGTCGGGGGAGAGGACTCCGGCCGCGACGAGGTCCGGCAGGAGCAGATCGGGCTCCTGCCCCCAGCGCCATATCTCCTCCCGCAACCCGAACCCGCACAGGAACACGCCGTCGCGGGCGTAGTCCACCATGGCGGGCGGATGTTCCTGGATCGGCACGTACCGCACGACCTCGACCCCGTCCCGGGAGACCTCCTCGAGCAGGTCACCGCCGGTCGGGTCCCAGTACTCCAGGGCGAAGGACCATCCGCCGCACTCGCCCACCCGCACCACACCGTCCCCGTCGTCACCCGGCCGGTACCACTCGACCCCGAGGTCCTCCACCTCCCGGTCGGTGATCGGCTCCGTCGCCCCGTCCGGGGCCCCGCCCAGGCGCACGGCGAGTTCCTCGGGGGAGATGCCGCGCGCGAACACGACGCTGGACATCCAGCCCTTGAGGTCGACCAGCCACACGATTCCGTCACTCATGCGGGCGACTGTAACGGGCGCCACTGACAACGGGGTTGAGGCGGCGGCCGCGTTCAGAAGGGCAGCCCGAGGACACCCCAGCCTCGCCGGTCGGCCTCGGTCACGACGACGGACCACTCGCGCACCAGCGCGTCGAACCGGTCGAAGTCCTCGATCCACCCGCCCGGATCCGCCGCATGCCGGCCGTACGGTTCACGCAGCCCCTCCAGCAGGGGCTCCGCTCGCGCCCAGTGAGCGGTCAGCGCGTTCACGGCCGCGGGCGGGCAGGCGACCAGCACGCTGGGCGACGGGGAGTGGACGAGGCCGTCCATGGGCGGTACGAGCGGGTCGTCGTGCCAGAACAGCCCGCGCAGGAAACCGTCCAGGGCTTCCCGCAGCACGGGATCGGCGAAGTCCCGCACGTCCTCCCAGCCCTTCCCGGCCCAGAAGTGCGGCTTGTAGGAGCCGCTGGTGCAGTGGAACGTGTACCGGCCGCTCCAGGGCACCCTCGGTGACGCGGGGACCAGCCAGCCCGGGACCGGCCCCGTGGCCCGGTCGTCGTCCTCGTCCTCGGGCCAGGTGGCCTCCTCCAGCACCGCGAGCCGCTCACCCGCCGGCGTCCGCTCCAACTCCCCCCAGTCCAGCCCCAGCACGGTGATGTCCAGCCCCATACGGCCACCCTACGACGTCCCGGACCACCAGGTCCGCGCGCTCCCGAGTCGTCGCCACCAGCTCGGCGTTGTGCTGGTCCGTGCCCAGCACCCAGGCCACCGCCTCCCGGTGTCCCTTGCCGAACTCCTCGTGCCGGGCGACCAGCCGGCGGACGCGCTCGTCCTCCTCCGCCTCGCAGAACCACACCTCGTCCAGCGCGGGCCGGACACGCGCCCACGCGTCCGTGTCCAGGAGCAGGTAGTTGCCCTCGGTCACGACCAGCCGGGCCGTGGGCGGCACCGGGACGGCACCCGCGAGCGGCTGCTCCAGGACCCTTTCGAAGCCGGGCGCGTACACGATGTCGTCGCCGTCCGTCTCCTCGCGCAACCGGCGCAGCAGGGCCGCGTACCCGGCCGCGTCGAAGGTGTCGGGCGCGCCCTTGCGGTCGCGGCGGCCGAGCCGGTCGAGCTCGACGTCCGCCAGGTGGAAGCCGTCCATCGGGACGTGCGCCACCCAGGGCTCCCCGGTGCCGTTCAGCTCCCGTACCAGGTGCTCGGCGAGGGTCGTCTTGCCGGCGCCGGGGCTGCCGGCGATGCCGAGGAGCGCGCGCCGGCCGCCCGCGGCGAGGGAACGGGCGCGCAGGAGCAGATCGTCGAATGTGAGCACACAGCAGAGTGTCGCAGGCTGGAAGGGGACCCGGACCGGGAGGGCCGAGAGAGGAGGAGGACATGTCCGAGGACGAGACGCGGATCCGCGCCCTGATCACGCGCTGGGCGGACGCGGTGCACCGCGGCGATCTCGACGCCGTCCTCGCCGACCACGCCGAGGACCTCCTCCTGTACTACGTGACGCCGCCCCACGACGGCCTGCGGGGCCTGGGCCCCTACCGGGCGATCTGGCCGCCGTTCTTCGCGTGGCAGGCGCAGGGCGCGCTGTTCGAGATCGACACGCTCGACGTCACCGCCGGCCCCGAGGTCGGCTACGCGCACGCCCTGTTGCGCGTCGGCACGCCGGAGGAGCTGGCCGAGCGGCCCACCCTGCGGCTGCGGCTGACGTTCGGTCTGCGCAAACAGCGCGGCCGGTGGGTCATCGCGCACGAGCACCACTCGTTCCCGCACGACTGACCTCTTGTTCCCGCTGACCGTGTGGCGCGTCGATGTGGCGCGCGCCACTCGGTGGGCACCCCCATGCGGGGGAACGGGACCTGTATGACGACGACGCTCGGTCTCCCGGACACCATCCAGGCCTGCCTCTTCGACCTCGACGGGGTGGTCACCCGGACGGCCGTGGTGCACGCGGCCGCCTGGAAGGAGACGTTCGACGCGTTCCTGCGCGAGCGCGACGGCGAGGACTTCCGGCCGTTCGACACCGCCGACGACTACGACGAGTACGTCGACGGACGCCCGCGCGCCGACGGCGTCCGCACCTTCCTCGCCTCCCGCGGCATCCACCTGCCCGAGGGCCGGCCCGACGACCCACCGGACGCACCGACCGTCCACGGCCTCGGCAACCGCAAGAACGAGCTGCTGCTGGAGAAGATCCGCACCCAGGGCGTCGAGGCCTACGAGGGCACCCTGCGCTACCTGGAGGCCGTCCGTGCCCGGGGTCTGCGCACGGCGATCGTCTCCTCCAGCGCCAACACCCGTGACGTGCTGCGCTCCATCGACGCCGAGGACCTCTTCGAGGTGCGGATCGACGGCGTGGTCGCCGCCGAGCGGGGACTGCCGGGCAAGCCACACCCGGACACCTTCCTCGCCGCCGCCCGCGATCTCGGTGTCGAGCCGTCCCGGGCCGCCGTCTTCGAGGACGCGCTGGCCGGGATGGACGCGGGCCGCGCCGGGCACTTCGGGTACGTCGTGGGCGTTGACCGGGTGGGGCAGACCGACGCCCTGTACGCGCACGGCGCGGACGTCGTCGTCAAGGACCTGGCCGAACTGGGGGGAAACGAGTGATCACCGACCGGTCCTACGCCGTCGAGCCCTGGTGCGTCCGCGAGACCCACCTCGACCTGGACGTCCTCGCCCAGAGCGAGTCGGTGTTCGCCCTGTCCAACGGGCACGTCGGCTGGCGCGGCAACCTCGACGAGGGCGAACCCCACGGCCTGCCCGGCTCCTACCTCAACGGCGTCCACGAACTGCACCCCCTGCCCTACGCCGAGGCGGGCTACGGCTATCCGGAGTCCGGCCAGACGGTCATCAACGTCACCAACGGCAAGATCCTGCGGCTGCTGGTCGACGACGAGCCGTTCGACCTGCGCTACGGGCGGCTGGAATCCCATGAACGCGTGCTGGACCTGCGCCGGGGCGTGTTGGAGCGCACCTGCGAGTGGACCTCACCGGCGGGCTCGACGGTCCGGGTGCGCTCGACCCGGCTGGTCTCCCTCACCCAGCGCGCCATCGGCGCCGTCGCCTACGAGGTCGAGGCCGTCGGCAGCCGCTCCCGGGTGGTCATCCAGTCGGAGCTGGTGGCCAACGAGAGCCTTCCGGAGCCGAACGGCGACCCGCGCGCGGCCCGGGCACTGAAGTCGCCGCTGGAGCCGGAGGAGGACGTGGCCGTCGGCAACCGTCTGCGGCTGGTGCACCGTACGAAGCGCAGCGGTCTGCGCGTCGCCGTGGCCGCCGACCACACCGTCACGGGCCCCGAGCGGACCACCACCAGCAGCGAGAGCAACGCGGACCTGGCCCGTCTGACCGTCACCTCCGTGCTGGAGCCCGGCGAGCAGCTGCGCGTGGAGAAGCTCGTCGCGCACGGCTGGTCCGGCGCCCGCTCCCGGCCCGCGATGAGCGACCAGGTGGAGGCGGCCCTCGCCGCGGCCGGACACAGCGGCTGGCAGGGCCTCCTCGACGACCAGCGGACCTACCTCGACGACTTCTGGGCCCGCGCGGACGTGGAGGTCGACGGCGACGAGGAGATCCAGCAGGCCGTCCGCTTCGCCCTCTTCCACGTCCTCCAGGCCGGCGCCCGCGCCGAACAACGGGCCATCCCCGCCAAGGGCCTGACCGGCTCCGGCTACGACGGCCACGCCTTCTGGGACACCGAGACCTTCGTCCTGCCCCTGCTCACCTACACCGCGCCCGAGGCCGTCTCCGAAGCCCTGCGCTGGCGGAAGAACACCCTGGACGCCGCCCGCGAGCGCGCCGCCCAACTCGGCCTGAGCGGCGCCGCGTTCCCCTGGCGCACCATCGAGGGCTCGGAGGGCTCCGCCTACTGGCCGGCCGGCACCGCCGCCTTCCATGTCAACGCCGACATAGCCGACGCCGTCGTCCGCTACGTCGCGGCGACCGGCGACACCGACTTCGAACGGGACACGGGTGTCGAACTACTGGTGGAGACCGCCCGCCTGTGGCGCTCCCTCGGTCACCACGACGCGCACGGCACCTTCCACATCGACGGCGTCACCGGCCCCGACGAGTACAGCGCGGTCGCCGACGACAACACGTACACCAACCTCATGGCCCGGGCGAACCTCCTCGCCGCCGCCGACGTCGTCGAACGCCACCCGGAGGAGCCCGCCGCGCTCGGCGTCGACGCGGAGGAGAGCGCCGCCTGGCGGGACGCCGCCGCCGCCGTGCACATCCCCTACAACGACGAACTGGGCGTCCACGAACAGCACGCGGGCTTCACCCGCTACCAGCGCTGGGACTTCTCCGGCACCCGCCCCGACCAGTACCCCCTGCTGCTGCACTTCCCCTACTTCGACCTCTACCGCAAGCAGGTCGTCAAACAGGCGGACCTGGTCCTGGCGATGTACACCTGCGGCAGCTTCTTCGACGAGGAGCAGATCGCCCGCAACTTCGCCTACTACGAGCCGCTGACCGTCCGCGACTCCTCGCTGTCGGCGTGCTGCCAGGCCGTCGTCGCCGCCCAGGCCGGCCACATGCGCCTGGCCTACGACTACACGGCCGAGGCCGCCCTGATGGACCTGGCGGACCTGGAGCACAACACCCGCGACGGGCTGCACATCGCCTCCCTCGCCGGTACCTGGATGGCGCTGGTCGCCGGGTTCGGCGGGCTGCGCCGCGACGGCGACAGCCTGCGCTTCGCACCCCGTCTGCCGGAGATGTTCAGCCGCCTCGCTTTCTCCGTCCAGCTCCTCGGCCGTCGTCTGCATGTGGAGGTCGGCCCCGACAAGGCCACCTACACCCTGCTGTCCGGCCCACCCCTGACCATCAGCCATCACGGCACCCCGGTGTCCCTCAACGGCGACGGCCCGGCCGTGCGCACGGTCCCGCCGGTTCCACAGCGCCCGTCACCCGAGCAGCCCCCGCACCGCCGCCCAGGCGCCCGCTGATCGCCTGACCTGTCGGGCACTTGGCCGGTCTTCACCCTGCGTATCCGCCCGAGGCGGGTTACTTTTGCCGTGTTTTCCCGGTTTGTTCCGGTTTTACGGTGAGGGGTGGAGATGGCCCACGGCACGGACGCCCTGCTCGTCGGGGCGAGACGAGGCACATCGGCGGCCGCGCCCGGCCTGTCCTGGCAACGGCGCGGGGAATGGCTCCTCGCCGCCGTGGCCGTCGCCTTCACCGTGGCCCAACTGGTCCTCGTCCGCCCGAGCCTGGGCCTCGGCTGGGACGAGACCGTGTACGTCAGCCAGTCGAGCGCCCAGGCACCCCCGGCCTTCTTCAGCGCACCGCGCGCCCGCGGGGTGGCCCTGCTCGTGGCGCCGGTCACCTCCTGGTCGACCTCCACGGAGCTGCTCCGCGTCTACCTCGCGGTCCTGTCCGGCCTCGGCCTCTACCTGGCCCTGCGCGTCTGGCGCGGCTACTTCCCGGCCCGCGTCCTGGCCGCCGCCGGCGCCCTCTTCGCCTCCCTGTGGGTGACGCTCTTCTACGGCCCGGCGGCCATGCCCAACTACTGGGTCGCGCTCGGTGCCCTGGCCTGCGTCGGCTGCTGCCTGCGGGCCGCCGCCGACCACCGGGACCGGGCCGCGCTGGGGGGCGTCGCGGTGGGCGCCGCGCTGATGGCGTGGATGCGGCCCACCGACGCCGTGTGGATCAGCCTGCCGCTGCTCGTGTGGATGGCGGCCGGCCGGCGGATGCGCCTCGCGCTCGTCCTGCTCGCCGGGCTCGCGACGGGCATCGGGCAGTGGGTGATCGAGGCCCACCTCGCGTACGGCGGCCTCACGCAGCGGCTGTCCGAGGGATCCCGCATCCAGGGCGGACTCGGCTGGAACATCGCCGTCGACGACCAGCTGCGCAGCCTGATCGGCCGGACCCTGTGCCGCCCGTGCACCGGATCGCTGCCGCACCCCGCCGTCATGGCCTGGTGGTTCGTCCTCCCGCTGCTCGCCGCCGTCGGCCTGACGGTCGCGGTCCGCGCGCGGCGCACCGGACCCACCGGCCTCCTGCTCGCCTGCGCCACGACGGCCGCCGTGCCGTACCTGTTCATGATCGGCTACGCGGCACCGCGCTTCCTGCTCCCCGCGTACCTCCTGCTCGCGATCCCGGTCGCCGACGCCCTGTTCCATCTGGTCACCTCGGCGAGCGGCCGGTGGCGCCCGGCCGCGCTCGTGGTGCTCGCGCTGGGACTGGCGGGACACCTGGCGGTGCAGTACGTCGTCCTGGACCGCACCGTGGACCGCACCACCGCCGACCGCCGGAACTGGAGCCGCACCGCCGGCCACCTGCACCGACTGGGCGTCCGCCCGCCCTGTCTGCTCACCGGAGCCAATGCGGTGCCCCTCGCCTTCTACACCGGCTGCTCCTCGGCCAACCCGGGCGGCCACGACGCCAACACCACCGTGGCGGGCATCCTGAGCACCGCCCGCCGGATCCCGACCGCCGCCCTCTCCCGGCCGGGCGTCCCGCCGCCCCCGTACGCCCGCGACTGGAGGACCCACCCGTCCGCCGGTTTGGACCTGCACATCGCGCCCCCGCCCCGCGTGAACGGACCCGCATGACGTCCGAGCAGGTCACCGTCGCGGCGACGCGAAGAGGTGCCTACTGGCAGACCGCCCTCACGCTCGGCGTCCTCGTGGCCGCCGTCCTCCTGGCCCGCCGTCACTGGCCCGTGCTGGAGTCCGGTGCCCTCCGGCTCGTGGTCGCCGACCAGGGGTGGCTGCTCGTCGGTGCGGTCGCCGCGTGCGGGACCTGGCTGTGCGCGGCCCTGGCCCAGCAGGGCGCCGTGCTCAGGCCGCTGCCTCCGGGCCGGCTCGTGGCCGCGCAGTTCGCCGCTTCCGCCGCCAACCACGTTCTGCCGGCCGGGCTCGGTGCCGGCGCCGTCAACCTGCGCTTCCTCATGCGCTGCGGACTGCCGGCCGGGCGCGCGGCGACCGCCGTCGCGGTCAAGGCCACGGCCGGCGGGGTGGCGCGGGCCGCCCTGGTCGTCGTGTTCGCCGCCGTCTGCCCGGGGATCCTGCGGATCCCGCACGACTGGGGCGGTGAAGCGGCCGTCGCCGTCGCGGTGGTGGGAGTGTGCGTCCTGGTGGCCGGCCGGCTGTGGCCACGGTGCCGACGGGCCCTGACCGGGGCGGTCGCGGACATCAGGGCCGTCCACGCACAGCCGCGACGGGCGGCGGCCCTGTGGGGCGGGTCGGCGGCGTTCGCCGGGCTGCACGCGTGCGTGCTGATCGCCGTCAGCCGGGCCGTCGCGCTGCCCCTGCCACCGGCCCGGGTGGCGCTGCTCTATCTCGCCGCGAGCAGTGCGGCCGCCCTGCTGCCCACACCGGGCGGACTCGGCTCGCTCGACGCGGCGCTCGCCCTCGCCCTGGCCGCCGCCGGGGCGCCGGCCGCCGCGGCCGCCTCCGCCGTGCTCGGCTACCGGCTCCTGACGATGTGGCTGCCGCTGCTGCCGGGCCTGCTGGTGCTGGGGATCCTCATCCGCCGCAAGGCGCTGTGACCCGGGCCCGCGTTTCCCGCCCGCCGGCAACTGGTAGGAGTCCGATGGCCGGACCGGGAGACGAGGGGGAGTGTCATGACGTGGAACGAGAACGGCGGGCGGTTGGGGGAGGAGTTCTTCACCCCGGGGACCTCGTCCTTCACCGAGTTCCTTGCGGAACACCGCCCGGAGCTGCTCAGCACGCGCCGGATCCTCCCGGACGGCGTACGGGCCGCGCCCGGCCAGGTGCCGCACGGCACCACCGTCCTCGCTCTCGCCTACCGCGACGGCGTGCTGATCGCCGGCGACCGCAGGGCCACCATGGGCAACCTCATCGCCCAGCGCGACCTGGAGAAGGTGCACCCCGCCGACGACCACACGGCCGTCGCCTTCGCCGGCACCGTCGGACTCGCCCTGGACATGGTGAAGCTCTACCAGGTCGAGCTGGCGCACTTCGAGAAGATCGAGGGCACCGCCATGACCCTCAACGCGAAGGCGCGCCGACTGGCCGGCATGATCCGCGAGAACCTCGGCCAGGCCATGCAGGGCCTCGCCGTCGTCCCCCTCCTCACCGGGTACGACGCCTCCGCCCCCGAGGGCGAGCGCGGCCGCATCTTCAGCTTCGACGTCGCCGGAGGCCTGTACGAGAAGCGGGACTTCCACGCCGAGGGCTCCGGATCCCCGTACGCCCGGGGCGCGTTGAAGAAGCTGTTCCACAAGGGCATGGACCGGCGCGCGGCCGCCCTCGCCGCCCTCCAGGCACTGTGGGACGCGGCGGACGACGACTCCGCGACCGGCGGCCCGGACATCAACCGCCGTATCTTCCCCATCGTGTCGGTCATCACCGAGGACGGCTTCGAGCGGCTGCCCGAGGCGGAGACGGAGGAACTGAGCCGCGAGATGGTCGAGCAGCGCCGCAGCCGGCCGGACGGGCCGAACGCGGCGCCGTGACCCGGGGACCGGGGGCACGGAGGCGTGACGCGGGACGCGGTGACACGGGACGCCTGGCAACGGGCCCCCGTGACCGGGTGCTTTCCGCACTCGTGGTGAAGACCTGTCACGGGCTTTACTGCACATGACTTGCAGGTACCGGAGGATGAAACCAGGCTGCGCAGTGCGGCCGTACGACCCGACAGAAGGATCCTCCGCCCGATGACGGCCGCCCCTGATTCCGCTCCGCCCCTCCTCCCCGCCGCCCCCGACCAGGGGGCGGCCCGGCACCGCGCCCGTGGCTCCCTGACGCGGCAGGAGTGGATCAGGGTGGGCGGGATGGCCGCCGTGATCGTGGCGCTGCATGTGATCGGCTGGTTCACCCTGGTCGCGATCGTCGCCCCGCACCACTACGCCATCGGCACGCAGACCTTCGGCATAGGCGTCGGTGTCACCGCGTACACGCTCGGTCTGCGGCACGCCTTCGACGCCGACCACATCGCGGCGATCGACAACACCACCCGCAAGCTGATGGGGGAGGGGCAGCGGCCGCTGTCGGTCGGCTTCTGGTTCTCCCTCGGCCACTCCAGCGTCGTTTTCGCCCTCGCGCTGCTGCTCTCCCTCGGCGTGAAGACCGTCGCCGGACCGGTCGGCGACGACGACTCCCACCTCCACGACATCACCGGCCTGATCGGTACGACCGTCTCCGGCACCTTCCTCTACCTCATCGCGGCGATCAACCTGGTCGCCCTGGCCGGCATCTGGAAGGTGTTCCGCCAGATGCGCTCGGGTCACTTCGACGAGGCCGCGCTGGAGGAGCAGTTGAACCAGCGAGGCTTCATGAACCGCCTCCTCGGCCGCGTCATGAAGTCGGTCACCAAGCCCTCGCAGATGTACCCGCTCGGCCTGCTCTTCGGCCTCGGCTTCGACACCGCCACCGAGGTCGCCCTCCTCGTCCTCGCGGGCTCGGGCGCCGCCTCCGGCCTGCCCTGGTACGCGATCCTCTGCCTGCCCGTCCTGTTCGCCGCCGGTATGTCCCTCCTCGACACGATCGACGGCTCCTTCATGAACTTCGCCTACGACTGGGCGTTCTCCAGGCCGGTCCGCAAGGTCTACTACAACCTCACCATCACCGGCCTGTCCGTCGCCGTCGCCCTGCTCATCGGAACCGTCGAACTCCTGGGCCTGCTCGCGGACAGGCTCGGCCTGCACGGCCCGTTCTGGGACTGGATCGCCGGCCTCGACCTGAACGCGCTCGGTTACGTCATCGTCGGCCTGTTCGTCGCCACGTGGGTCGTGGCCCTCGTGGTGTGGAAGGCCGGCCGTGTGGAGGAGAGGTGGACGACGGGGCGGGCCGGGCGGACCGACGAGGCGTGAGCACCCCGGTGATCAGGCCTGCAGTCCCCACGTGCGTGGCGGAGGGTCACACGGAGTGTGCGAGGGGTGACCGTGCCGGCTGTTGAGCTTTCAAGATTGACGGGCGGGTCAGCTCCGCAGGGGCCCGTGCGGTGGGCATGTGCCGAGGTTGGGGCGCGCCCGGCGGGGATACCCGGACGAGCAGACGGGGACAACGCAGCGAACTCAGCAGCCCAGGGAGGCATCCATGGGTACGGAGCCCGAGACCATGGGCGACGACGCCTACCAGCCCACCGGCACCAACGAGGAGCAGGAGGACGCCGCTCCCCTCGACCTGCAGGACGCGCTCGACGAACGCACCTATGACGACACCCTGGACGAGGGTTACTCCCCGCCGGAGAAGCCGCTGGGTGTCACCAAGTACGGCACCACCGCGGCCGAACAGCACGACGGCGAGACCCTCGACCAGCGCCTCGCCCAGGAGGTGCCGGACGTGTCCGAGCCCGCCGGGGACGACGTCGGCGACCTCCCGCAGGGCGAGGGCGAGCCGGTCGACCCCGAGGCGGGCGAGGAACGCGCCGGACGCCTGGTCGCCCCCGACGAGGGAGCCCACCCCGATGAGACCAAGGAGGAGATCGCCGAGGACGTCGGCATCGACGCGGGCGCCGCGGGTGCGGAGGAGGCCGCCGTTCATGTCGTCAACGAGGACGACTTGCCGTAGGACCGACTGGGTCGGGGCCGGTTCAGTCCCCGAACCGGCCCTGTTCAGTCCCCGAACCGACCTCGTTCAGTCCCCGATCCGGTCCAACTGCCGTAGCCGGTTGGTGGCGTCGAGGGCGGCGACCTTGTAGGACTCGGCGAGGGTCGGGTAGTTGAAGACCGCGTCGACGAGGTAGTCGACAGTGCCGCCGAGACCCATCACGGACTGGCCGATGTGGATCAGCTCGGTCGCGCCGCTGCCGAAGCAGTGCACGCCGAGCAGGGTGCGGTCCTCGGGCGAGACGAGCAGCTTGAGCATGCCGTGTGCGTCGCCGACGATCTGGCCGCGGGCCAGCTCGCGGTAGCGGGCGATGCCGACCTCGAACGGCACGCGGTCCTCGGTGAGTTGGTCCTCGGTCCGGCCGGCGAAGCTGATCTCCGGGATGGTGTAGATGCCGATCGGCTGGAGGTGGTGCATCCGTCCGACGGGCTCGCCGCAGGCGTGGTAGGCGGCCGCGCGCCCTTGTTCCATCGCCGTCGCGGCCAGCGCCGGGTAGCCGATGACGTCGCCCACGGCGTAGATGTGCGGCACCTGCGTGCGGTAGTGCTCGTCCACCGCGATCCGGCCGCGCGCGTCCGCCGCGAGCCCGGCCTTGTCGAGGTCGAGCCCGTCGGTCAGGCCCTGCCGGCCCGCCGAGTACATCACCACGTCCGCGGGGATCTTCTTGCCGCTCTCCAGCACGGTCAGCGCGCCCCGCGGATGGCGCTCGACGGCGGCCACCGTCTCCCCGAAGCGGAAGGTCACCGCCAGGTCCCGCAGGTGGTACTTGAGCGACTCGATGACCTCGACGTCGCACATGTCGAGCATCCCCGCCCGCTTCTCCACCACCGTCACCTTGCTGCCCAGGGCGGCGAACATGGACGCGTACTCCATGCCGATCACCCCGGCGCCCACGATCACCAGGGACCGGGGAACCCGCTCGATCGTCAGGACGTTGTCGGAGTCGAGGATGGTGCGCCCGTCGAACTCCACGCTGTCGGGCCGCGCGGGCCGGGTGCCGGTGGCGATAACGATGTGCTCGGCGCTCAGCAGCCGCTCCTGACCGCCGGCCGCGCGCAGGGCGACGGTGTGGTCGTCGACGAACCGGCCGGTGCCGATGAACTGGGCGACGTGGTTGCGGGACAACTGGCTGCGGATGACGTCGACTTCACGCCCGACCACGTGCTGCGTGCGCGCGGTCAGGTCGGCGACGGTGATGTCCTCCTTCAGGCGGTAGCTCTGCCCGTAGAGGTCGCGCTGGGTGAGGCCGGTGAGATAGAGCACCGCCTCGCGCAGGGTCTTGGAGGGGATGGTGCCGGTGTGGAGGGAGACCCCGCCGAGCATGTCGGGGCGGTCGACGACGGCGACGCGGCGGCCGAGCTTGGCCGCGGCGATGGCGGCCTTCTGACCGCCCGGACCGGATCCGAGGACGAGCATGTCGAAGTCGGGCACCCTCCGGAGTCTGACAGCCCGGAGGCTCCCTTCGAAAGGGTGGACCGGAGACGACCCGTCACACGGTCACGGCAGCAGCTTCTCGATCGCGTTAGGGCCCTCCTCGTCGAGCTTGCGCCGCGCCCACTCGAGGTTGCGCGGGGTGAGGTCCCGGCCCGCGGCCAGGACCATGTCCTCCGGCGACACCTCGGTGCCGGTGCGGGTGTGGAGCAGGTTGTCCGGGGTGACGCGGTCGGGGGACGGCCGGGAGGCGTCGGGCTGTGAGGTCGACATGGTCTCTGCTCCTCGGTCCGGAGGGCTGCTTCGGACCCGGTGCTTTCATTGGGTCCACTAACACCATTCAACGCGGAAGCGCAGCCTGCATCCGGAGGCGGACGCTCCCTTGCCGCAGGAGTACCGCCCGGAGCCGGAACGTAACCCCCGATGCGTGAGCGGCTCGGGATGCCGGGCCCCGCGCCGGGACGTCTAATGGGCTGCATCGGTGCCTCCCGAATCACTCGGAGCGTTCCCAGCCCCTTGAGGCATCCCGCGCCACTCGGCGACTGTGCGCCCACCACTTCGTGATCGTCATCGGCGACCTTGCCCGCCCGTGCCCTCCGGAGACGACGGAGACGACGGAGACGACGGAGGAGGAGAGCCTCGGGGCCGGGGAGGGGCGGGAAAAACCGGTGGACGGCCCGGGAGCCGCACTCCTACGGTGTGACCGCACGCCCGAAGACTCACGGAAGGAGGCGAGCGCCATGCAGTACACACCCGTCCCGCGCTCCCTCACCGTGACCCCGGCGTGCCGAGTCTGACCGACGTCAGACCGACCGGGAGCGCATCACGCAGTGACGCATCCCGGAGGAATCCGTGACCGATCTGGTCATCCGCGCGCTCGACGAGAGCGACGTCCATCTGTTCGACACCCTGCCCGACCCGTTCGGCCTCCGCGAGAGGCACCGGGGCACCGTGCACCGCCCTGAGTGGAAGCGTGTGGCCCTGCGCGACGGCCGGGTCGTCGCCCGCGCCGCCTGGTGGGGCGGGCCCGACGACACCGAGCCGCTCCTCGTCAACTGGTTCGACTGCGCCGACGGCGAGTCGCGGGCGGGCGCCGAACTCCTGCGCACCGCCCCCTGGCGCGTCGACCTGGAACTGGACCTGCCCCCCGGCTGGCGCGAGGACCCGGTGCGGCGCTCCGCAGCCGAGGACTGCTTCACCGCCGCCCGCGCGGCCGGCCACACCCCGCTGGTGGAACGCTTCCTCTACCGCTGGACACCGGAGTGCGGCCTGCCCGAACGCCCCGGCCGCCTGGAGTTCGCCCCCGAACCGGACGACGCGGTCTTCTTCGACGCGCTGCGCCGCATCCACTCCGTCACCCTCGACGCCCATGCCCGCAAGGCCATCGAGAAGGGCGGCCTCGACCTCGCGGCCCAGGAGGAACTGGACTTCTTCCGCTGGTGCCCGTCCCCGAGGGAGTGGTGGCAGGTCGCGCGCACCCCGGCCGGAGACCTCGCCGGCCTCCACATCCCGGCCCACAATCCCTCCGGCCCCTGCATCGGCTTCATCGGCGTCCTGCCGGAACACCGGGGCCACGGATACGCCTACGACCTGCTCGCCGAGTGCACCCACTATCTCGTCGAACGCGGCGCCGAGTTCATCGCCGGCGCCACGGACCAGGGCAACTTCCCCATGGCCGCCCACTTCACGAAGGCCGGCTATCCGGTCGTCCGGGAGCGGGTGAACTTCTACGCGGTGCCCTGACAAGCTGTCCCCGCGGTGACCGGCCACGAGTGAGCACGGAGGCGTGATGGGGTTCGACGGCGGAATCTGGTACCTCGACTGCGGCGAGGAGCGGGCAGGGGAGATCGTCATCGACGACGGGGACTTCCCCTGGCTGTCGGGACGCTTCCGCCCGGGCCCGGCGTACGGCGCCGTCGAACCCCTCTTCTCCCGTGAACTCGCTTTGCTGAACAACGACCTGGACGCGAACCTGGAGGAGTGGGAGGCCGTGTACGCAGAGATCAGGCGCCGTGTGTCGCTCACTTCGCCCGACGGCCCGGTCCCCGAGTTCCTGCTGCACATCGAGGGGGACCGGGCTTGGTTCCGGTGGAGCGAGGAGTCGTTCAACGACGACTGAGAAAGTGTCGGAAGGTTTGCGGATCCCGTGTCTGTGCATTCGGGAGAAGTACACCTGTTCCGACGGAGATGGGAGGATCCGTGGGCATCATCGCCTGGATTCTGATAGGCCTGCTCGCCGGTGCCATCGCCAAGTTGCTGCTGCCCGGGAAGGACCCGGGCGGCTTCATCGTCACGATGCTCATCGGTATCGCCGGTGGTCTGCTCGGCGGATGGCTGGGCAAGGTGATCTTCGGGGTGGACTCGATCGACGGCTTCTTCGACCTGTCCACCTGGATCGCCGCGATCGTCGGCTCGCTCATCCTGCTGGTCCTCTACCGGGCCGTCGCCGGCAACCGGCACTCGCACTCGCGCCGGCACACGCACCGGCACGCCTGACCGGCCACGACCACCGCGTACTCAGCCGGCGCCGCCGCCCAACAGGGCCTCGGCCTCGGCGAGTACCTCGGTGACCCGCAGGCCGAACGCCGCGTCGCACGCGTGCGGTCGGCCGTCACGGGCCGCGGCGCCCAGCGCGTCCGCGGCCCGGCCGAGGGCGGTGGCGGCGTCCGAGGCGCTCTCGGGAAGCCGGACCACCCCGGCCCCGCCACGGATCTCGACGGCGGCGCCCGCCGCCGAGGGCGGGGCCGTCAGGCTGAGCGTCAGCGTGCTGGAGGCACCGCCGACGTGGTCCAGGACGACGTGCACGGTGTCCCCGGGCCCGCGCCCCGCCGCCGACACCCGGCGGACGTCGCCCAGGACCGGCAGCAGCACGGACAGCGCGTGCGGCCCGACGTCCCACAGGGCGCCCTTCTCCCGGCGCCACGGCGTGGCGAACGGGCTGTCCCCCGTGAACACCGCCCCCAGCCACTGCGCGTGCCCCGTGAACCACCCGCCCGTGGAGGCCTGTTGGGCTATCCACGCCTCCGGCTCGGGCAGGAAGCGGGTGGTGAAGAAGACGACCGAGGCGACCTGCGCCTCCCGCACGGCCCGGGCCACCGCCTGCGCCCCCGCCACCGTCGCCGCGAGCGGCTTGTCGAGCAGCAGATGGCACCCGGCCTCGGCGGCCCGGACGGCGAGCTCCGCCTGCACGTCCGGTGGCAGGGCGACCGCGACCGCGTCCACGTCCGCGAGCAGGGCGTCGACCTCGTCGTACGCCCGGGTGCCGTGACGGTCGGCCAGTTCCTTCGCGGCGGCGGGGCGGCGGCCCCAGACGCCGGCGAAGTCGAGGCCTTCGTGCGCGCCGAGGACAGGGGCGTGGACCATCTGCGCCCAGGGGCCGGTGCCGAGCAGACCGATGCGCATGTCGCTGACTCTCCCTGCTGCCGGTGGAGGTGAGGCCGACGTCATGAGCGGCGCCGTCCGTGTGCGAGCCTCGCACACGGACGGCGCCGAAGGGGAGTCCGGGGTCGGTCAGGCCGCCCGGGGCTCCGACCGGCCCTTGTCCGCGGCCGGTTCCCCGCTCTCGGCGGTGCCCCGGACCAGACGCAGATGCCGCTTGTGCGCGGCATGCCGCGGCCCGGCCGGGGCGGGCGCGGACAGACGATCCTCGACGCGGTCCATGACCACGAGCAGGACGGACAGGATCGGCAACAGTAGTATCGCGACCCACAGCACGGTGTTCTCCTTGTCAGGCGGACAGGAACCGGGTGCTCCGAATCGCGCCGCTGATGCGTGGGAACGCCGTCAGGGCAGTGAAGGAGCTGTGAAACCGCTCAGCAGGGCGTCCGCCTGTGCCAGTCCGCTCTCCATGGAGATCTCCCGCACCGTCTGCGCCCGGCGGACCGTGGCGAACGTGACCCGGTCGTCCCGCTGCAGATACCCGTACACACCCGGCCGGGGCAGGCTGTTGTACGCCCAGGGCGCCGAGAAGTAGTAGGCGCCCGTGTCGTGCAGCACGACCAGGTCTCCCTCGGCGAGTTCGGGCAGCGGGCGCTCGTGCGCCACGACGTCCCCGGCGAAGCAGAGGGGCCCGGCGACGTCCTGGGGCAGCAGGGGCGTCCGCTTCGGCGAGCCGTCCGGCCCGTGGGCGGACACGCGCAGCGGCCAGGCGCCCGGCATGAAGACCGTGCGGGTGGCGACCTGCCCGCCGGCGTGGGTGAGGGCGATACGGCGGCCTCCCGCGTCCTTCACGTACTCCACGCGTGCCGCGAGGAAGCCGTTCTTGGCGAGCAGGGAGCGGCCGAACTCGGTGACCAGCCGGTAGCGGCCGTCCAGCAGGGCCGGTTCGGCGGCGGTGAGCGCGGCGACGTAGTCGGCGTAGGTGGGGGTGACCGTGTCGTCGGTGAAGTTCACCGGGAGGCCGCCGCCCAGGTCGAGGCTGGTGATCTGCCGGCCGCCGACGTGGGCGTTGATCTCCTCGGCGAGGTGGTGGAGGGCGGCGACGCCCTCGGCGATCAGCGGCAGCGGGCAGCCCTGCGAGCCGACGTGCGCGTGCAGCCGGGTCAGCCACGGCCGCCGCGCGAAGGCCTCGACGACCCGCGCGCGGGCGCCCGGATCGCGCAGCGCCACGCCGAACTTGGAGTGCTCCGTCGCGGTGCTCATCGCTCCGATGGCGCCGCTGCCGACCTGTGGGTTGACCCGCAGCCCGACGACGGACGCGCACTCGGCCGGGCGCAGGGCGTCGACGCGTTCGAGTTCGGCGAGGTTGTCGGCGTTGAGGGCGACGCCGAGGGCGAGGGCCTCGCGGATCTCCTGGCGGGTCTTGGCCGGCGAGTCCAGCACGATCCGCGCCGGCTCGAAACCGGCGTCCAGCGCCAGCCGCAGCTCGCCCGGGCTCGCCACCTCGCAGCCCATCCCGGCGTCGGCGAGCAGCCGCAGCACCGGCACCAGCGCGCAGGCCTTGGCCGCGAAGGTGTGCAGCACCTCCGGGACCTGCCCGAACGCCTCGTGCAGGCCGGCGACGCTGTCGCGCACGCCCTGGACGTCGACGAACCCGGCCAGCGGCCGGTCCTCGCCGAGCAGCCCGTCGGCGACGGCCTGGCGGACGACGGGCGCGACGCGCGAGGCGCCGTTCTCGAGGTGGAGCGACACGTCCTGGTCTCCTTCGGTGTGCCGGATGCGAGCGGTCACCTCCAGGTTCGCCGCTGCGAGGCCGTACGTCTTTGGGCGCCCGCACAAAGGCAACCGGAACCTTCGTCGTGGCGCACAACGTCACGGAGCCGTCAGGCGCGCCGCGAGCGTCAGCAGCAGCCGTGTGTCGGGGTCGTCCAGGTCCACCGCGTGGTGGGTGCGCACGCGGCCGAGGCGGTAGCGCAGCGTGTTGGGGTGCACGACGAGCCGCCGGGCCGCCGCTGGGACGTCGCCTCCGCAGTCGAGGTACGCGGCAAGGGTCCGCACGAGGTCCCCGCCGTCGGCGAGGTCCGCGCGGATCAGGTCGTGGACCGGCCCGCTCCCGGACTCCCACACCGGCCGCACCGCGTCCAGGACCCGCAGCACCTCCAGCGCGGGACCCGCACCGGCGGCGTCCGCGTACCGCGCGGGCCGGGCTCTCCCGGCCCGCGCGGTACGCGCCTCCCTTTCCCGCAGCGCCCTGAGGACCAGCACGGCCCGCTCGTGCGACTCCGCAGCCCGCTCCGGCGGCACGACCGGACCCATCCCCAGCCACACCGGAGCACAGTCCGGCAGCGACGAGACCACCGCGTCGAGGCCCCGGACGACGGCCAGGACGGCGGCCTCGTGGTCCGTGGCCGAGGCGTCACCGGTGAGCAGCAGCGTGAGCCGGTCGCCGTCCCGCAGGACGCCCGTGCCGGGACGGTGGGCCGCGAGCTCCAGCACGAGGACGTCCAGGGCCCGGTCGTCCACCCGCCCGGTGGCGTCCCGCTCGGCCACGACGACCGCGCAGGGCGCGTCCGGGGACAGGCCCAGCGACCAGGCGTGGGTGCGGCGGTCCCCGAGCCCGTGCAGCAGGCCCCGCAGCGCGGCCTCCCGTCGGTGCGCCGTACCGCTCTCGCGCAGCCGCTCCCGCACCAGCAGCGGGGCGGCCAGGCCGGCGGCCGTGCGCAGGTGGCGGGCGGCGTCCGGGGCCAGGGCGGTACCGTCCGCGGCGGCCCAGATCGAACCGAGGACCTCCTGCCCGCTGCGGACGGCGACGATCAGCCGCTCGGGCGTGTCGCCGTCGGCGGGCCGGTGGAGGACGTCCCGCGAGGTCCACAGCGCGCGCAGGAGGCCACTGCGGCGCAGCTCCGCGACCCGCCAGTCGGGCACCCGGCCGCCGAGGATGACGGCCCGGCGCACGGGGTCGGCGTCCGGGCCGGTCGCGGAGTGGGCCAGGACGCGCAACTGCGTGTCCTCGATCGTGATCGATCCCTTCACGTACGCCGCGACACGGGCGGCCAGGGCGGCGAGGGACGGGATCGCCTCGGGACCGCGCAACGCGTCGGCGGCATCCGAGTCACCGACGGACAGGTAGCTCAGGGCCGACCTGAGCAGGGCGGCCGCCTCCGCCCAGCCGGTGCCCTCGGCGCGGACGAGCAGGGCGACGCCCGTCTCCCGGGCCGCCGCCACCAGCTCCGTGCCGGCCGCGTCCGCGTCGCCCAGGACCACGGCGCACGCGCCGCGCCGTGCGGCCTCCCGCACGGTGCCGGCCTCCGCTGCCGCCCCCACGGCCAGCAGCAATGTGCCTTCCTGGCGGGGCGTCAGATCGTCCAGGCCGACGGCGATCCGCCGTACGACGGCGTCCGCTGCGGCGGGTGCGCACAGCAGCCGCAGCGCGTTGCCGTCCTCGAAGGCCAGCAGGGACCGCAGCGTCGCGGCCGGGGGGTCGTCCGGTGCCGGGGGATCCTCGTTCACCGGGCCTGCCCCTCCCGCCGTCGGCTGCGACGTGTGTCGCGTGGTCGGCACGAGGATAGGTCCGGCCGCACCACCTCCTGCCGGGATTCAGCGCCCCCACTGCTGAATGTGTTCGCTTTCTTCCATTGGACCTCCGTCGACGACCAAGCCAGGCTGGAACACGTCCGGTGTGCCGCAACCACCCGTCGGCGCAGTGGGCTTCACCGGTTCCCCGTGACAGCCGAAAGAGGTCACAAGGCCATGCACACCCGCCGTATCGGTGACGTCGAGGTCAGCGCGATCGGTCTGGGCGCGATGCCCATGTCCATCGAGGGACGACCCGACGAGGCACGCTCCCTCGCCACCCTGCACGCCGCCCTGGACACCGGCGTGACGCTGATCGACACCGCGGACGCCTACCACCGGGACGCCGACGAGGTCGGCCACAACGAGACCCTGATCGCCAAGGCCCTCGCCACCCACGACCGGGGCGGCGACGTCCTGGTCGCCACCAAGGGCGGCCATCTGCGCCCCGGCGACGGCAGCTGGACCCTCGACGGCAGCCCCCGGCACCTCAAGGAGGCCTGCGAGGCCTCGCTGCGGCGGCTCGGCGTGGAGGCGATCGGCCTGTACCAGTTCCACCGCCCCGACCCGCGCGTCCCGTACGCCGAGTCCGTCGGCGCGGTGCGCGAGCTGCTCGACGAGGGCAAGATCCTCGCGGCCGGCGTCTCCAACGCGAACCCCGAGCAGATCGAGCTGGCGAACGACATCCTGGGCGGCCGGCTGGTCTCCGTACAGAACCAGTTCTCCCCGGCCTTCCGCTCCAGCGAGCCCGAGCTGCGCCTGTGCGACGAGCTCGGCATCGCGTTCCTGCCGTGGAGCCCGCTCGGCGGGATCTCCCGGGCCGGTGAACTGGGCTCCGTCCACGCGCCGTTCGCCCGGATCGCCGAGGCCCACGGAGTGAGTCCGCAGCGGGTCTGCCTGGCCTGGATGCTCGCCAAGTCGCCGGCCGTCGTCCCCATCCCCGGCGCCAGCCGCCCGGAGACGATCCGTGACTCGGCGGCCGCCACCGAACTCGTCCTGACGGCCGAGGAACTGGCGGAGCTGGACGCCGCCTGAGCACGCTCCGTACGGGCCCCCTTCAACCGGCACCCCTGCACCACCGGCATCCGGGAGGACCACCGCCGATGGCGTCGTCGCTCGACAGACCGCTCGACCATCGCTACCGGGACGAACACCCGATCCGCACGCTCGCCTACCTCTTCCGTGCCGACCGGTACCGGCTGGCCGGCGCCGCCGTCGTCTTCACCGTCAAGCACAGCCCCATCTGGCTGCTGCCGCTGATCACCGCGTCCATCATCGACACCGTCGTCCAGCACCAGCCGATCGGCCGCCTCTGGACGAGCACCGGCGTCATCCTGTTCATCCTGATCGTCAACTACCCGCTGCACGTGCTCTACGTCCGCCTCCTGTACGGCAGCGTGCGCCGTATGGGCACCACTCTGCGCTCCGCGCTGTGCACGCGCATGCAGCAACTGTCCATCGGCTACCACTCACGGGTCAGCGCCGGCGTCCTCCAGGCGAAGGTGGTGCGGGACGTCGAGGCCGTGGAGCAGATGGTGCAGCAGACCGCGGAGAACGGGCTCGGCGCGCTCACCGTTCTTACCGGTGGCCTGGTCATCATCGCCGTGCGCACTCCGGAGTTCGTGCCCGTCTTCCTGGTCGTGGTGCCCGCCGCCGCGTTCGTCGTGGCCCGCCTCAGGGCCCGGCTGCGCACCCACAACGAGCACTTCCGTCACGAGGTCGAGACCCTCTCCTCCCGCGTGACGGAGATGACCCGCCTGATCCCGGTCACCCGCGCCCACGGCCTGGAGGGCAAGGCGCTGCGCCGCATGGACGGCACCCTGCACCGGCTGCTGACCTCCGGGATGCGCCTCGACCTCGTCAACGGCCGCTTCGGCTCGATCGCCTGGGTCGTCCTCAACGTGGTCGGTGTGCTCGTCCTGGCCGGCGCGGCGCTCATCTCGTACTACGACGTCTGGGGCGTCACCCCGGGCGACGTCGTCATGCTGAGCGCCTTCCTGACCACCCTCACCAACTCCACCACCACGCTCACCGGCCTCGCCCCGGTCATCACCAAGGGTCTCGAATCGGTCCGCTCGGTCGGCGAGGTGCTCCAGGCGCCCGAGCTGGAGGACAACGAGGGCAAGGCCGAACTCTCCTCGCTGCACGGCACGGTGACCTTCGATCACGTCGGTTACGCGTACGACAGCGGCCGGCCGGCGGTGCGCGACTTCTCGCTGTCCGTCGCCCCGGGCGAGACCGTCGCGCTCGTGGGAGCCTCCGGCGCGGGCAAATCCACCGTGCTCAACCTCGTCATCGGCTTCATCCGGCCGACCTCGGGCCGCCTGCTGCTCGACGGCACCGACATGAACACCCTCGACCTGCGCACCTATCGGCGCTTTGTTTCGGTCGTCCCGCAGGAGTCGATCCTCTTCGACGGCACCGTCCGCGAGAACGTCGCCTACGGCATGGAGGACGAGGCCGACGAGGAGGCGGTCCGCGCGGCTCTGCGCGACGCCAACGCGCTGGAGTTCGTCGACCGGTTGCCCCAGGGCCTGGACACGCTGGTCGGTGAGCGCGGGGCCCGGCTGTCGGGCGGGCAGAAGCAGCGGCTGGCCATCGCCCGTGCTCTGATCAGGGACCCCAAGGTGCTGATCCTGGACGAGGCCACCTCCGCGCTCGACACCCGGTCGGAGGCGCTCGTCCAGCAGGCCCTCGCCCGCCTGCTGCACGGTCGCACCACGTTCGTCGTGGCGCACCGCCTGTCCACCGTGCGCGGTGCCGACCGGATCGTCGTGATGGGGGAGGGCCGCATCCTGGAGACCGGCACCCATGAGGAACTCCTGCACCGCGGCGGGGCGTACACGGCCCTGCACAGCGGACAGGCCGCCTGACGGACCCCAGGGCCGAGTGGCTGAAACCGTGCCCTGGGAGGGTGACATGAGCCTCAAGGTCGCATGAACCGCCCGGGTTCGGGCACACGCTGCGCACCACACTTGGAGAGAGGGGCGCTCGTGATCGTTCCGGACCCGAAGGCCGTCAGGACGCTGCTGACCCGCTATGCGTCACTGAAGATCGCCCAGGCGGAGAGGGAGAGACCTCAGACGGCACGCGAGTTGGAGGACGTCACGTACACCCTGTGCGTCCTGATGGGCACCTCCGACGTCCGGGAGGCGGTCGCCGCGGCGGACGCCCTGCTCGCCTCCGCGGTGCGGCCGCCGACGGCTCGGGTGCCGAAGCAGGACAACGACAGGGACAGGAACAGGGACGGAGAGAGGGACGGGGAGAGCGGACTGTCCCTGGCGGTCTGAGAGCCCTCCCCGGGTCGGCTCAGGGAGCCGCCGAACCGCAGCAGTCCGCGTGCCGGGAATGGTGTTGAGGGCCGGGCCCGGCCAGCCACTCCGCGATGGTGCGGGAGATCGGCTGGCCGGTCTCCACCTCGACGAAGCCGAACTGCCCCGACTGGTTGCACTCCAGGAACCACCACGTCCCGTCAGCGTCCTCCGCGAAGTCGAAGGCACCGTACGCCAGTTCGGCCTCCCGCAGATAGGTGCGCACGGCCTCGGCGAGGCGCGGCGGGACGTCGACCGGGTGCCACGGCGCGGTGGACGGCGCGAAACGCACGTCCACCACGTCGGGGTCCCCGTCCGGGGCCGTGGCCTTGCGGGCGGCCAGCAGCCGGTCGCCCACCGCCGTCAGCCGGATGTCCGCCCGCTTGGCGACACGCCGTTGCAGCAGGGTCGGGCCGTAGGCGACGGCGGCGAAGTCGACGCCCGGCGGGACCCGGGTGGTGGGCACCGCCCGGGGCGGATCCTGCGGATGCGCCCCGGACACCGGCTTGACCACCAGGTCCGGGTAGCGCTCCGCGAAGTCCCGCGCCGCCTGCGGGAACGTCGTGATGAGCGTGGCGGGCACGGGCAGCCCGCTGGACTGGGCCAGCCGCAGCTGCCAGGGCTTGTGCCGGGCCCGCCGGGCCGCGTCCGGATGGTTCATCCAGCGCGCCCCGCTGCCGCGGAGCATCCCGTACAGCGCCTGCGAGGCCTCCTCCGTGAGCCACGCGGACGGTTCGGGTGCCCGGGCCGCCGCCGTACCGGGCCGGCGGACCCAGACGGACCGCAGCGATTCGAGGCTCACCAGCCGTCCGGCGGACGACAGATGGCCCCGGAAGGCGCCGTGCACGTACTCCGCGGAGAGCGCGACGGTGCCGGTGAGGTCGGCGGGATCGAGCCGCACGACGGGGACGCCGGAGGCGTTCAGGTGGACGACCACCATGTCCGCCGTGACGTCCTCCTGGCTGGTCAGGATGAGCACGGTCATCGGTTGTGCCCGGGCTCAGTCGTCGAAGTGCGTCTTGGAACCCGCCGTCGAGGTGGTTGTCCCGAGTTCTCTCAGCAGCGCGTGGTCGCGAGCGGCGATCCGGCCGTCGCCGAGCACGTTCAACTGCAGTCCTGGGTCATACGCGTACGGAGTGGCGAACTCCAACTCCGCCGCAGGGCGTGCGTAGTTGAGCGCAAACGGTTGCATCGTCTCTCCCTCGTCGGTACTGCGTCGATCAAGCGGTGCCGCTGTGCGACGTCACTTGGGCCCGCTGCGTTGGTGCGACCTTCTGTCCGTCACTCGGACCTTCAGTCACTTATACGAATCGAACGGGTGGTTGGTTTCCTTACTCTCCGTGATCAACACGGGTTTGGGGAGCGGCGCAGGGAGCTGAGCAGGGGCGATGTGCCCGGGACGGGTCGAAAACTCGTTACCGGCGGGTTAGTTGACGATCCCGGCGCGGTCGGGCGTGCGGCGCAGGGAGCGCAGGGCGAGAAGCAGGACACCGATGTCGTCGAGGTAGACCGGGTCGGGCAGCACGTCGGTCGGGAGGAGGAAGTACGCGACCGCCCCCCAGAACACCCAGCGCGGGCCGGTCGGCAGACCCGCCCGCTGCAGGTCACGCCGGGCCCGGACCAGCCGTACCAGCACGACGGCGGCCACGGCGAACAGCGCCGCCGCCAGCATCACCGCGACGACGACGAGCGTGGTGGTCGCATCCACGGGCCCTCCCTGTGCGCGGTCCGTCGCGCGGCGTCCGGTGGTTCCCCCGGTCATCGAATTGCCGTTCTCGATTTCCGAATTCCCCCTTTCCAGAGGAAATATCGCACCGGTCGGGTGGACTTGCTCGCCGGCCGCGGGCCCCCTGCCTCCGAGGGCCCGTCTCACACGGACAGTGATCAACGTCACGTCGCGTGCCGCAGTGCGGAGCCGCAGGAGCGACTCCCTCGGCTCAGCGGCCCGCCTCCAGCAGCCCCGCCAGCACCCGGTCCGGGGTGAGGGGCAGTTCGCGGAGGCGGACGCCGGTGGCGTGGTGGACCGCGTTGCCGACGGCGGCGGCCGTGCCCACGATGCCGATCTCGCCGATTCCCTTGCCGCCCAGCGGATTGAGGTGCGGGTCGTCCTCCTCGACCCAGTGCGCCTCGATGTCCGGCACGTCCGCGTGGGCGGGCACGTGGTAGGACGCCAGGTCGGACTCGGTGAAGTCACCGAAGGCGGCGTCCATCGTGCTGCCCTCGGTGAGCGCCATACCCAGGCCCATGGTCATGCCGCCGACGAACTGGGATCGCGCGGTCCGGGAGTTGAGGATGCGCCCCGCCGCGTACACCCCCAGCATCCGCCGCACCCGGACCTCTCCGGTCACGGTGTCCACGGCGACCTCCGCGAAGTGCGCCCCGAACGCGTGCCGCGCGTAGGGGCTGTCGGCGTCCGCCGTGCCGGATGTGTCGGCGTGGACGACCAGGCCCTGTTCCGGCACCGGTCCGGGGAAGTCGGTCAGGCGGTCCGCCAGCCGCGTACAGGCCTCGTGGACCGGCCAGCCCCAGGAAGCCGTGCCCGAGGAGCCGCCCGCCAGCGGCGCCGACGGCAGGTCGGTGCTGCCCACCCGGATGCGGATCCGTTCCAGGGGGACGGCGAGCGCGTCGGCCGCGATCTGCGCGAGCACCGTACGGGCACCCGTGCCGATGTCGGTGGCGTTGGTCTCGACGAGGAAGGTCCCGTCGGGCAGGGCGTGCGCCGCGGCGGTCGACGGCCACACCAGCACCGGGTAGGTGGCGGCGGCGACGCCCGTCCCGAGCAGCAACGGGCCCTCGGCGCGGGAACGCGGGCGCGGATCGCGCTCGGCCCACCCGAACCGGCGCGCACCCTCCCGCAGGCACGCGACGAGGCCCCGGCTGCTGAACGGCCTGCCGGTGTCGGGTTCGGTCTCCGGCTCGTTGCGGATCCGCAGTTCGACCGGGTCCATGCCCAGTTCCTCGGCGAGTTCGTCCACGGCCGACTCCAGGGCGTACATGCCCGGCGCCTCCCCGGGCGCGCGCATCCAGGACGGCGTGGGCACGTCGAGCGGCACCACGCGGTGCACGGTGCGGCTGTGCGGGACGGCGTACATGACACGCGCCGGTGTCGCCGCCTGCTCCACGAACTCCTTCACCCGGGAGGTGTGCGTGGTGACCTCGTGGGCGAGGGACGTCAGCCGGCCGTCGGTGTCCGCGCCGAGGCGCAGCCGGTGCAGGGTGGGCGCCCGGTGCCCGACGACCGCGGGCAGGAAACGGCGCGGCAGGGCGACCGTGACCGGACGCCCGGTGTGCCGCGTGGCCATCACCGCGAGGACCACGTCCGGCCGGGGCGTGCCCTTGGACCCGAAGCCGCCGCCCACATGCTCGGCGACCACCGAGATCTGCTCCTCCTCCAGCCCGAACATCCCGGCGAGCACGGCCCGTACGACCGTGGTGCCCTGACTGGAGGTGTGCACCGTCAGCCGTTCCCCGTCCCAGTGCGCGGTGCTGGCGTGCGGCTCCATGGGGTGGTTGTGCAGGGGCGGCACCCGGTAGCCGACGTCGACCCGGACCGCCGCGTCCGCGAAGGCGTCCTCGGGGTCACCGTGCTCACGGACGGCCGGATACCCGCCGTTGGCCTCCTCGGGGACGTACGCGTCCGGATGCGTCGCGGACAGCGTCACGTCGTGGGGCTCGGCGGCGTACGAGACGTGTACGGCGGCGGCGCCGGCCCGGGCCGCCTCCAGGCTGTCGGCCACCACCAGCGCGACGAACCAGCCACGGTGCGGAACCTCGGGGCCTTGGAGCACGGCGAGGGTGGGGTCGTCCGGCTCGGCGAGCCGCGGCGCGTTCTCGTGGGTGAGGACGGTGACGACACCGGGCAGCGCCAGCGCGTCCGAGACGTCGACGCCCGTCACCCGGCCGCGCGCCACCGCCGCCGGTACGGGACGGGCGAACAGCCGCCCCAGGGAGGGGAGTTCGGCGGCGTAGCGGGCGGTGCCGGTGACCTTCTCCCGGCCTTCCCGGCGCTCGGCGGGAGCGCCGACGACACGGGCCGTCATGAGTCCTCCCCGGGTCGTGCGAGTCGGGTCAGGACGTCGAGGGCGAGGTTGCGGGCGAGGGGCACCTTGTAGGCGTTGTCGCGCAGCGGCCGGGCCGCGGACAGTTCGAGGTCGACGGCCCGCTCGAACGCCGCCGCGGTCGGCGCGGCGCCCACGAGCGCCTCCTCCGCCAGCCGGGCCCGCCACGGCCGGTGCGCCAACGCCCCGAAGGCGATTCCCGCGTGCCGGACGACACCGTCCGCCACCTCCAGCACCACGGCGACGGAGGCCAGCGCGAAGGCGTACGAGGCCCGGTCGCGGGCCTTGCGGTACGCCGAGGGCAGCCCAGCCGTGGCGCTCGGCAGCAGTACGCCGGTGACCAGCTCACCCGGTTCGACGACGGTGTCCCGCTCCGGATGCTCCCCGGGCAGCCGGTGGAAGTCGGCGGCGTGCACCCGGCGCACGCCGGCGAGGCCGTACAGCTCGACCTGCGCGTCCAGCGCGGCGAGAGCCACGGCCATGTCCGACGGGTGGGTCGCGATGCACCGCTCCGAGTACCCGAGCACCGCGTGGTCGCGGTGGACGCCCTCTCGGGCGCCGCAGCCGCTGCCCGGCTCGCGCTTGTTGCACGGCTTGGAGACGTCCTGGAAGTAGGGGCAGCGGGTGCGCTGGAGCAGGTTCCCGCCGGTGGTGGCGGCGTTGCGCAACTGGCCGGAGGCGCCCGCGAGCAGCGCCTGCGACAGAGCGGGGTAGCGGTCGCGGACCCGCGGATGCGCCGCGAGATCGCTGTTGCGCACCAGGGCTCCGACACGCAGCGAACCGTCCGGCAGCTCCGTCACCTCGTCCAGCGGCAGCCGGGTGACGTCGATGAGGGCGGTCGGCTGCTCGACGCCGAGCTTCATCAGGTCGACGAGGTTGGTGCCGCCGCCCAGGTAGCGGGCGCCGGGGTGGGAGGCGTAGGCGTCGGCGGCCTCGGCGAGGCTGCCGGCCCGTACGTAGGCGAAGGATTTCACCGGCTCACGTCCTCGACCGCGTCGACGATACGGGGATACGCGCCGCACCGGCACAGGTTCCCGCTGAGCCGCTCACGGATCTCCTCCCGGCTCAGCGGCACCGGCCCGGAGGGCGCCCGGGCGTCGGTGACGCGTGAGGGATGGCCCGCCTCCGCCTCGGCGACAGCGCCGACCGCCGAGCAGATCTGCCCCGGTGTGCAGTACCCGCACTGGAAGGCGTCGTGCTCCAGGAAGGCCCGCTGGAGCGGGTGCGGCTCCTCGCCGTCGCCGGACAGGCCCTCGACGGTCGTGACGTCGCAGCCGTCCAGGACGACCGCGAACAGCAGACAGCTGTTGACGCGCCGCCCGTCGACCAGGACCGTGCACGCGCCGCACTGCCCGTGGTCGCAGCCCTTCTTGGCGCCGGTGAGGTCGAGATCCTCCCGCAGGAGGTCCAGGAGGACCCGCCGGTGGTCGACGCTGAGGGTGTGCGGCTTGCCGTTGACGCGCAGGGTGAGGTCGGAGCGGTGGGGCGGCGGTGCGGCGGTGCCGCCCGCGGGGCCGAGTTCGCTGCCCATGTCGTGGATCCTTCCGGGAAGATCCGTGATGCCGTGGGGACCGCGTATCCAGCCGGCGCCGCACGACACGTCCCGGGGCAGCGGAAAACGGCTGCGATGACGGTCGGTGACGGTCCGTGGCAGGGTGTCGCCGCGAACTTCCGACGGTCCGGCGGTACGCGGCGGGGGCGGCGAAAACCCCGAGTCGCCCGGCGCGTCCGCCTTCCTGGGCTGCCGTCATGACTGATGCCCAAGTTCCCGAGGCGCAGCAGGTCTTCGTGCTCCGCGAGACCTACGGGGCGCTCACCGCGGTCGTGGAGTCCCTGGGCGACGAGGAGTCCTGGCTGCCCACCGCCTGCACCGGATGGGCGGTGCGCGACCTGCTGTTCCACCACCTCACGGACGCCCAGCGCGCCCTGGTGGCCCTGCACACGCCCGCCTCGGCTCCTCCCGACCGCGACGCCGTCACCTACTGGCAGGACTGGACGCCCGACCCCGCCGGCGCGGCGAACGGCCGGCGCCGGGTCCGGGTGAACGCGAGCATGTTCCTCGACTTCGATCAGTTGCGCGGCCTCTACCTGGAGACCACGGCCGCGACCGTCACGGCAGCGGCCGCGGCCGACCTCGCACGCCCGGTCGCCACCCAGGGCCACGTCCTCACGGCGGGCGACCTGATCACGACCCTCTCCGTCGAGGCCGCCGTCCACCACCTCGACCTCGTCCGGGACCTGCCCGACGCACCCCGCCCCTCACCCGCCGGCCTCGCCGCCGTACGGGAGACGCTGGACGGTCTGCTCGGCCGGCCCGTGCCCGTGGACTGGAGCGACGAGCACTACGCGCGCGCGGCCACCGGGCGGGCGTCGCTCACCTCGGAGGAACGGCGTGCGCTGGGGGCGGACGCCGGGCGGCTGCCGCTGTTCTGCTGACGTACGGACCGGTTCTGCCGACGTACGAGACCGCTGCCGGTCCACGAACGGCATGGCCCGGCTCCGGCTGCCCCGGCTACCGCTCGGTCTTCTCCGGGCCCTCCTCGGAGGCGTCCCGCTCCCGTGAGGCGGCCGCCGCCGAGGACGGAGGCGCCGGGCGCAGGCTCTTCGCCGTCTCCCTGAGCCGTTCCAGGGTCCGGCCCAGCTGCTGGAAGGGGGAGCCGCCCGTCCTGGCCTGCGGCTGCGGCCGCTCGCCGCCGGCCTCGGCCGCCTCCCGGTAGGCCGCCAACGCCTCGTGGGCCTGCTCGGCGGCCTCCCGGTACAGGTCCCGGGACTGGGTCATCGCCTCCAGCGCCTCGCGGTACATCGCCACCATCTCGCGCTCGCGGGCGAGTTCCTCCTCCAGGGTCAGCAGCTGCCACTGCTCCCGCAGAGCGGTCAGCGCGGCCTCGCCGCCCTCGGGGAGCGGCTTGGGCAGGGCGGCGAACCGTGTCACCGCGTCCAGCAGCTCGGTGGGGTGCGTGCCGTCCAGGAACACGCTGCGCACCGAGAAGTCGCCTGCGTCGTACGCCTCCGGAGCGGGCGCGCCGGGCAGCACCAGGGCGCCGCCGCGCGGCACCTCCACGTCGAAGTCCCGCAGCGCCCAGTTCACGGTGCGCAGCTGGTGCGGTGCCGCGCGGTGCTCCACCACCCGGTGGTGCAGCCCGGGCGGCAGAAGCGGGACCAGCGACCGGCGGCCCCGCTCGTCCGGCGTCATCGCCTCGTGCACCACGACGTGCACGGTCCAGGTGTCCCGCAGGGCGTTGCGCAGGGTGCGCCGCAGCTCCTTGTCGTCCGCCGGGAGCGGGTTGATGTCGAGGTACCGCTGGCCGGTGACCGTCTCGTGGCCCCAGGGGGTGTCCTCCTCCCAGGGCCAGAACATCTCGGCGGGCGACGGCCAGCGCAGGTCCCACGGTCGCTCCGCCTCCGCGACCAGCGTCCACTCCTGCCCGCGCCCCGACCACTCCGCGAGCGTCAGCCGGGCCCGCACGGTCACGTCGTCGGGCACGAGCCACCGGGCTTCGAAGGTCAGTTCCCCCTCGGCGGTGTCGGCATCGGGGACCTCCATGAAGTCCTGGATCGTCGCGTCTCCCTTGAGCGACGAGAGGTTCTTGCGCAGGACGTCCGGCGCGGTGGGCCCGGTGTGGCGGCCGCGAGCCGGCCACACGGTCGAGGGAGTCGTGGGCGGGACGGTCGGGGAGGTGAGCATGAGTCCATTCGTGAGAGCGGGGGACGACGGCGGACTGCCAGTATCGTCGTCACGGCGGGTGGGTGATCAAGGGGGTCGGCGCATACCGGGTCGCGGTGCGCCTTCCCCGTCGCGGCATGCGTCACGCGCCCGGATCGGGGCGCCTGGGGGCACGACCAGCGCAGACCGCCGCGCCCCAGGGGAGCGGACCGATGCGGCCGGCCCCCGAAGGACGCACCGCACGGGTGACAACCGGAGTCATCGCCGGTCCCACCCGTACGGAGGGCGGCGAGGATGTGGTCGGCTCCGTGCCGCCGTGGCGACCCGTGTGATCGACGCGCACGGGGTGTGCCCCGTTCACCAAGGTCGCTGCCGCGCACCCATGGCCCCGTCTGCTCGCGGCCCCGAGAATCGACCGGGCGGACAGGGCTCGCCCACCATCCGCGTCGGGGCGGGCCCTGTTCCCGTACCCGGAGCGTTTCCGGGTGGCGCCCGGCCGCACGTCCGGTGGAACATCTGGTGACTGAGCATCTACGCATGTCCGAGCCATGATGATCCAGCCCGGGTCGGCAACACGGCATGACAGCGTCCCCGGTGCCGTGTCGCGGCGCCGTGGCGTCCAGGCGGAGCGCGAGGACGGCCCGGTCGTCGTTGTCGGACGTCGTGGGCCGGCGTGCGGCGTCGGTCCGCCCGGCGCCGCCCCGGCCGGCCGCGGCCCCGTGATGGCCGCGAAGGCCAGGAGGAAGCCGACGACGAGCATCCCGAGCAGCGCCGCCCAGGTCCGCGCCGCCGGCACGGTCCCCAGCGCCACCAGCACCAGGCCCACCGGCAGCGCCCTAAGTATCACCGCGGCCCGTTGCCGCCCGGACCCCGGGACCGAGGACAGCAGCCCGAGAGCGATGGGCGCGAACAGCGCGTACAGCGCCGGCACCGGCTCGTCGAGCCCGTACAGGAAGGCGTGGAAGCCCGTGGACGCCGCGAGGGTCACCCGCGTCGACCGGTGCGGGATCTCGGCCCGCTCGGCCCCGCCCTTCACGGCGGGCCCCCGCAGCCCGTCCCGCGCGAACCGAGTGGCGGCACCCCGCCCGGGACGAGCCGGTGGCGTACGTCCATGACGACGACGGAAGCCGCAGGATCATCGCCCCACCCCTTGTTGCCGCAGACCCCGACGTGCCGGTCACCGCCGCCGGCGCCGGTTTGCCGGTGGTGCGGTGGGTGGTTCCCTCGGCGCGTGGGCACGGGGCCCCGCTGCCCAGGAACCGTCGGGCATGTCGACGGAGTCGAGCACGTCCTCGCCGTAGATGTCCTGCAGCCAGTTGGACTGGTAGATGGTGTCGAGATAGCGCTCGCCGAGATCCGGGGCGATGGCCACCGCGGTGAGTTCACGCCTGTGATGGTCGGCCAGCCAGCGCATCGCGCCGCTGACGACCGTGCCGGTGGAGCCGCCGAACAGGAATCCGCGTCTGGCCAGACGATGGCAGGCACGGATGGTGTCTCGCTCCTCCACCCGTATCACCTCGTCCACGTAGGACTCGTCGAGCAGGGGCGGACGCATGCTCATGCCGAGGCCGGGAATCATACGGCGGCCCGGCTCGCCACCGAAGATCACCGAGCCCGCGCTGTCCACCGCGACGATCCGCACCGGCCGCTGCCACTGGCGGAAGTAGCGTGCGCAGCCCATCAGAGTCCCGGTGGTGCCGACGCCGACGAACAGTACGTCCAGCCGCGGGAAGTGCCGGGCGATCTCCGGTGCCGTCTTGTAGTAGTGCGCCTTCCAGTTGCCCGGATTGGTGTACTGACTGAGCCACACGTACCGGTCATCGGAATCGCACAGTGTGCGGACGTAGTTGATCCGCGCGCCCAGGAAGCCGCCGTTGGCGTCCAGTTCGGCGATGGTGTGCACCCGGCTGCCCAATGCCTCCATCAGCAGTCTGGTCGACAGGTTGCACCGGGAGTCCGTCACGCACAGGAACCGGTAGCCCTTGCTCGCCGCGATCATGCTCAGTGCCACGCCGAGGTTGCCGGAGGAGGACTCGACGAGGATCGAGTCCGGCTTGATGACTCCCTCTCGCTCGGCGGCCTCCACCATCTCGACCGCGGCCTTCAACTTGACCGAGCCGGCGAAGTTGAAGCCCTCACACTTCAGGAACAGGGAGCGCCCGAAGATGGGCTTGAGGTCGACATAGAGCTGTCCTTCGTTGAAGGCGTGGGGAGCGGATATGACGGGCACGACGGCCTCCTCCTCATCTGCAGCAGGACTTTCGCACGGCGCCGGCTCGGCCGGGTTTCGGATGCCGAGGCCGAAGGCGCTCCCGGACGGTCATCCGTACCGGCGCAGTTCGTGGAAGAAGCCGTCGATGACGTGCAGCTCTCCGGAGCGGACCACTTCGTCGTAGACGTACTTGCCGACCGCCAGGTCGAGCACCCCGAGGCCGAAGGGCGAGAACACCACCGGCCGGCCCGTCGGCACCGTCACGCGCCCGGCCAGCACGTCGTCCAACGTGCCCCGCAGGAAGTGCCGGTTGCCCGTGAGCTGCTCGGCCAGATGCGGCGAGGTGCCGGCCTGCAGACAGTGCTCGACGTCATCGACGATGTTGGTGGAGGCGAGAATGATCTCCGGCGCGAGGTCGCGCAGCGACACGTGCAGAACGACAGGATGGTGCGAGAACCATGTCGGGTCGCTGACATGCGGCTCCCCGGCGATGGTGGCGAAGACCACCAGGTCGCTGCCGCGGATCAGTCCCTCGGCGTTGTCGTGCACCGTGATCCGGCCCGTGGTGCCCGACTGCTCGAGGTAGCAGCGGAACCCGGCCGCGCTGTCGGCGGACAGGTCGTGTACGCCGATCTCGTCGAACGACCAGCCGCTTGCGGCCAGGAACGTGTGGATGTAGCGGGCGATCAGGCCGGTCCCGAAGAACCCGACGCGCGTGGGGCGTGAGCGGTCCCGGCTGAGCCGGTCCGCGGCCAGCGCCGCCGACGCGGCCGTCCTGGTGGCGCTGATGATGGAACTCTCCAGACAGGCGAACGGGTAGCCGGTGTCATGGTCGTTGAGGATCAGCACGGCGGACGCCCGCGGGATTCCGGCCTGGACGTTCTCCGGGAAGCTGGAGATCCACTTCACGCCGTCCACCCGTACGGGCCCGCCGATCGAGGCCGGCAGTGCGATGATCCGGGAGGACGGGCGGTCGGGGAAACGCAGGAAGTACGACGGCGGGTTCACCGAGTCACCGGCGCCGTGCAGCCGGTAGGTGGCCTCGACCAACTCGACGATCTGCTTCTCGCGCCCCTCCAGCACCTGCTGGACCTGGGCACCGGAGATCACCGCGAAGGGGCGCACGGTGTGCGGCTCGCCGGCCGCGGACGCCGACACGGCGATGGGGACGGTGGTCGTCGGGCGGTTGCTGGTCATCGGGCGGTCACCTCGAAGGTCGGCGAGCAGTCGGACAGTCGCACCGGGTCGGCCATCGCGACGAGCACCTCGCGCGATCCCTGGAAGGGCTCCCGGCTGTGCGCGGTGCGGATGTTGTCGACGAGCATCAGATCGCCGGCCTGCCAGGGCTCGCGTGCGGTGTGGGTCTCGTAGACCTTGTTGAGCAGCTGCACCACGTCCTCGCCGATCGGGTCGCCGCCTCCGAAACGGGTGTTGAAGGGCAGCCCGTCGGCGCCGTAGACCTCGATGAGGTACTCGCGGACCTCGGGAGCCAGTGTCCATTCGTTGAGGAACGCGATCTGGTTGAACCAGCAGCGTCGGCCGGTGACCGGATGGCGCAGCACGGCACTGCGGCGCTGCCGGGTGCGCAGGGTCCCGTCGGGTTGCCAGTCGAACTCGATGGCGTTGGCGCGGCAGTAACGCTCGACGGCGCCCCGGTCCTCGGTGCCGAACGCCTCGGTGAGGGACGACCCGATCTCGTCGTTGTAGCTGCGCGTGAGCAGCCAGCCCTCCCGCTCGAAGCGGTCGGTCACCTCGGTGGGCAGCTGCTCGAGCACGGTCGACGCGTCGGCCACACCGGTCGCCCCGCCCTTGTCGGGCGCGGTGAGGCAGGCGAACAGCATGAGGCCGGGGACCTCCAGCGTGTAGCTCAGTTCGTGGTGCATGCACATCGGCTGGTTAGGCGGCCACTGCGCCGAGGAGTACACGCCCTCCGCGTAGGTCCGGCGGGGCGCGAAGGCCTCCCTCTCCGTCATCAGCCCGGTGCTCAGCCGCTCGAAGACGGCACGGGCCCCGGCCACATCGCGCAGCCCGAGGCCACGGATCAGGACGCAGCCGTGCTCGGCGACGAGGGCGCGCAGCGCCTCCCGGTGCTCGGCTGCCCAGCCGGGCGCGTCGGCGGGGATCTCGGTCCGCAGTGTCGGAGGCCGGCCGGGTTGGAACTCGACGTCGTCGAGCGGCGACGCCGGGGACGTGGAGGACATCTCGATTTCCTTTCGGTGGGCGGCCGTGTGTGCCGCTCAGGAAGAAGGCAGTAGTTCGGCGGTGCGCAACACGGCCTGTGCTGCCTCGGCCGGACGGGTGCGCAGGAAGTAGTGGCCGCCTTCGGTGAGTTCGTGCAGGTCGACGCGGGCCGCGAGGAGCTCCCAGTCACGGTGGCGGCGCGGGTGATCAGCCGTGATCGGGTCGTCGGCGGCGACGACCACGGTGACCGGCGCGGACAGCTTCACCGCCGGGGGAGTGTCGAGGAGGTCCGCGAAGTAGCGGTGGGCGGACACGCAGTCGTGCCGGTAGGCGGCACCGACATGCTCGGCGCGCCGCGCATCCAGGTCATGGAGCTCCGTGTAGCCGCTGTCCGCGCTCAGCCTCGCGGCGATCTCGGCGTTGCTCTGCCCGGTCAGCTCGGTGACGGCGTCGCGCCGGCCGGCGGCATCGCCGAGCAACTGCGCGCCGACGAAGACCCGTTGGACGTCCACTCCGCGCTCCTCCAGCTGCCTGGCCGTCTCAAGGGCGAAGGCCGCTCCCGAGGAGTGACCCCACAGCAGGACTCCGGGCAGGCCCCGCTCGGTGATCTCGGCGACGACCTGCGCCACCACGTCCGCCAACGGCACGAAGGGCTCGCTCTCGGCGGCCACGTCGTGACCGGGCAGCTCAACGGCGTGGACGGCGATCCCGCTGCCCCGCAGCGCCTTGGCCATCGGCTGGAAGTTCACCGCGTTGCCGCCGGCGTAGGGGAAGCACACCAGGGCACCGGTCGGCGCACCCTCCGGTTCGCACAGCGACTGGAGCAGCCCGGAGCGCCGGTCGGACCTGCCGTCGACCACGGCGGCCAGATCGGCGAGGACCGGATGACGGGTCACGTCCTTGAGCGACACCGCGCGGTCCAGGGTGATCGCCAGCTTCACGGCCGACAGTGATGTGCCGCCCCGGTCGAAGAAATGGTCCCGTCGACCGATCTGATCCTGCGGGACGCCGAGGACCTCCGCCCAGGCGGCCGCCAGCCGCTGCTCGGTCGGCGTACCCGGCGCGTGGTGGTGGCCTTCCTCGGGGTCCTCGACGACGTCGAGTTCTCCCGCGAGCGCCGTCAGCGCCCTCTTGTCGGTCTTGCCGTTGGCGGTCAGCGGCAGCTTCTGCCGCCAGTGGAAGACCGACGGCACCATGTACTCCGGCAGCGACTCACCGAGCCGGTCCCGCAGGTCCTCCAGCGGGAGCGCCCCGGGGCCCGAGTAGAAGGCCACGAGGTGCTTGCTCCGGTCGGGCCGCTCGGCGACCACCACCGCACCGTCGCGGACGCCGGGCACCCGCAGCAGGGTGTTCTCGATCTCGCCGATCTCGATCCTGAAGCCGCGGATCTTGACCTGGGTGTCGCGGCGTCCCAGGAACTCCAGCTTGCCCTCGGGCAGCCAGCGGCCGTGGTCGCCACTGCGGTAGAGCCGGGCTCCCTCGCGGTGCGGATCGGGCATGAAGGCCTGCTGGGTGCGGTCGGGGTCGTTGACGTATCCGCGGCCGACGCAGACGCCGGAGAAGACGATCTCGCCGGGGGCGCCGAGCGGCACGGGTGACAGCTGCTCGTCGACGACATAGACGTGCACGTTGCTGACAGGGGGACCGAGGGGGACCCGTTCGCGGTCCGGCACCCGGTCCATGACCTCGTGGTTGGTGTCGTCGGAGGTCTCGGTCAAGCCGTACGCGTTGACCAGCTTGACGTCGGGCTGGGCCGCGAACCAGCGCTGCGTGAGCTCCTTCTTCAACGCCTCACCGGTGACGGACACGCAGCGCAGGCCGGGCAGCTCGCGCGGGTGCTGCTCCAGATAGGTCAGGACGACGTCGAGGTACGACGGCACGACCTGGAGCACGGCGACCCGACCGTGGACGATCTTGTCGACGAACCGCTGGACGTCCAGGATCACGTCCTGCTCGACCAACAGGGTCCGCCCACCGACCAGGAGCGCGGACACCAGCTGCCACAGCGAGATGTCGAAGCACTGGGGGGCGGTCTGGGCGACCACCTGCCCCTCGCCGATCTCCAGGTCGTCGATCTTGGCGTAGAGGTGGTTGAGCATGCCCGCGTGCTCGCACATCGCGCCCTTGGGCTCTCCCGTGGAACCGGAGGTGAAGTAGATGTAGGCGAGCTGGTCCGGTGCGACGGCCACGCCCAGGTCGTCGTCGGCATGGCCCTCGTCGTACGCCGTGCCGATGAGGAGCTTCTGGACTCCTGGCAGCGAGTCCAGGGCCTGGTCGAGCGAGTCGGTGCTTCCGGGTTCGGTGAGCACGAGCCCGCACTCGGCGCGGGAGAGCATGGCCGCGATGCGGTCGGCCGGGAAGCGCGGCTCGACGGGCAGGTACACGCCTCCGGCCTTGAAGACCGCGAGGACGGCGGCCAACCAGTCCAGGCCTCTCTCGGTCACCACCGCGACGACACCTTCGCGCCGCAGTCCCCGCGCCACCAGGGCTCGGCCCAGCTGGTTGGCACGCGCGTCGAGCTCCTGGTAGGTCCACTGCCGGTCACCGTGCACGGCGGCGACGGCATCCGGGTGCAGCCTCACCCGCTGCTCGAACAGCTCGTGCATCCGGGCGTCCGGCAGAACACGGCGCCGTCCGGACAGCCCGTCGAGCTGGAACCGGAGTTCCTCGGCGGACAGCAGGCTCTGCCGCCCGTGCTCGGCATCCGGATCCGCAGCGATGAGTGCGAGCGCGGTGAGGTGGTAACCGGCGATCCTGGCGGCGCAGTCCGCGTCGAGTGCGTCGGTCCGGTACCGCAGTCGCAGCACGGGCCGGCCACCGTGCTCCGAGAATCCCGCCCACAGCACGGCGTCGCCGGCGAGATCGCCGACGACGCCGGTCGGACGGGGACCGCAGGCCGGATGCGGATCGAAGACGGTCTCGATCGACGGTTCGGCCAAGCCCAGCTCGCGCCTGAGATCGTCGACCGGAAAGTCCTTGTGCGCGAGCAGTTCCGACGCGACGCGACGGGTCTCCACCAGCAGCGCCCGCCAGGACGGCGGTGCGGTCGTCAGCCGGCAGGGCAACGGGCTGCCGCCCTCCTCGGCGACGTACCCGGTCGTGACGTCGTGCTCGCCGGACAGCGCGGCGAGTACCTTGGCGTGCGCGGCCAGCAGCACGGAGTCGAGAGGCATCCCGAGGTCCTCCGCCAACCGGCGCAGGGCGTCCATGACGTCGTCCGGGACGGCGGCCTCGTGTTCGTCGACGCCCGTCATCGGGTGGAGCGTCCACCGGGGGATCGTGGTGGATCCGCCGGCGGCGAGCACGCCGCGCCAGAATGTCCGGTCCGCCTCCACTCGCGTTGCCATCGATCAGTCCCTCTCCGCTCGCCGTGGCCACCGTGTCTGTCGCCGCTGGTCTGCTACTCCTGCCGCACCGGTGCTGTCGGCCGACCGGGGGCCTCGCTCATCTCCGTGGCCGGGTTTCCACCCCACCGCGCGTGCTGCGGGACCTCCTCGCCCTTCATGAGGAAGGAGTCGGGCGCAAGCACCGAGCCGTCACCCATCGCCACGCCGTAGTGGACGTGGGAGCCGACGCCGAGGGTGCATCCGTCGCCGATGGTGCTGCGGTCGGACTTGAAGGTGCCGTCCTCCTGCGAGTGGCATTGGATCTTGCTCCCCGCATTGAGAGTGCAGTCGCTGCCGATGGTGGTGAGCATCCGCTCCGTCAGATAGCAGCCGTCATCGAAGACCCTGCTGCCGAGCCGAACACCCAGGAGCCGCCAGATCACGTTCTTGAAGGGGGTGCCGTTGAAAACGTTGAGGTATTCGTCGGGAACCTTCCACAGACGCTCGTGCCACCAGAAATACGGGTCGTAGATGGAACACAACTGCGGTCGCAGCCCGCGGAAAGCCACGATGGCACGCTCCACCAGTACGAAGTAGAGAGGGGTGAATGCCAGGGTGAACACCAGGAACGCTGCGATCAGTGCTTGTCCGAAGGAGTCATACAGTTCGACATCCGCGAGGGCGAGCACCGTGAGCACGAAGAAGTACACCCACCGCACGAACAGGAAAAGGGCCATCGACCGGATGTTGTAGCGGTTCTTGGCGGCGAGGTTGCGGCGCAACTCGTCCCCGGTCCGCATGTGGTCGAACCGGGAGTCGCGCTCCACCGACCGGGGAATCTCGAAGCACGGTGAGCCGAGCAGACCCACCCCCTCGCGGATCTCGCCGTCGAGCGGAATCATCACCTTCGTAGCGAGGAGACAGTTGTCGCCCGTCTTCGCCCCGGACGGAAAGGCGATGTTGTTCCCGAGGAAGTTGTGCGGCCCGATCGACGCCCGGGAAACCCGGAAGGATGTGCTCGAGAAGTCGGCATTGACGATCGACAGGCCGTCAGCAATCATCGTACCGCTGCCCACAGAGCACAGATACGGCGTCTCGTGCTTCACCTCCGTGCCGAAGTTCGACCCGGTCTGTTCCACACGGGACAGGTCGTATCCGAGGCCGCGCAAATAGTGCACGATGTAGGAGCTGTCACCGAAGAGCCATTTGAAGAACTTCACGTTGGTGATGCGTGTGATCGCCCGGTGCGTCGAGTAGTGAAATCCGTACAGCGGATACACCTTGTCCGGCTTGACGAGCCGATTCAGCAGGCGCGGAACGGTGCACAGAACGACGACGCCCACAACGACGAGGCCGAAGAACAGAACGACGGACACGATCAGCGCGTCGAAGTAGAGCTCCCGCGACATGAGCCCCGCCGCGCCCGGACCCAGGTGGCCGCTCAGCGCCGGGATCTGTCTCAACACTATGTACACGCCCCCGACGGCCAGGGGCACGGAGAGGAAGAACAGCTGACCCAAGGTGGCGAGGCCGAAGCCGACCCGGCGCAGGGTGCCGCATCTGGCGGGAGGGATCCTCACGTAGTCGAGCTCCGTGCGTTGCGCCGGAGATCCGTGCCACCGCTGGTCGCTCGGGACCGCCTGGCCGCTGTGCAGCGAGGACGTGTGACCGAGCTGTGCCCCGTCGCCCATCGACGTGCCGATGTCGAGCACGGTCTTCTCACCGATGAACACGTCCCGGCCCAGGGTGACCGGGCCCGTCTGAATGCGGCCGGCGTGTGCCCGGTAGCAGAGGAAGAACGAGTCCTTGCGGATCACCGTGCCGGCGCCGATCGTCAGCAGGTCGGTGCAGACCGGCACGTAGCGGGAGAGGATCGTGACACCCGGGCCGATTCGTGCGCCGAGTGCCCGGAGGTACAGCACGTAGAGGGGATTGCCGACGAAGAAGACCATCGGGTTGGCGTGGAGCAGCACCTTGACGGTCCAGAAGCGCAGATAGGTCAGACCCCAGACCGGAAACTCGCAGGTTTTCCACCGGCCGACAAGGATCCATTTGGCCACGACCGGGAAGGCGCACATGCCGACGAAGCCGGCGCCACCGAAGGCGACTGACCGCAGGTAGATGTCCACCGAGTTCGAGCCGGCGGATATCCATGCATAGCCGCGGGCGGTGAAGACCGCAGCGAGGTAGGAATATCCCAGGAAAAGCAGGAACTGCATCGCTCCGCAGAGGGTGTACCGCAGCGTGCTGACGGGAGTCCCCGCCTCCGTCGATGGCGGAACCGAGGAGCCGGCGGGGGCGGGTGTGGCAACGGAACCGGTTCCGGCATCGGTACCGTTTTCTGCGAGTGCCGTCGCCAGGCTGCGGATCGTCGGGTAACGGTAGATGTCTTTTATCGACACTGACGGCAGATCCGCCCGCTTCCTGACGCGTGCGCAGAACTGCGCCATCACCAATGAATTACCGCCGAGGTCGTCGAAGAAATTGCTGTCGACCGACACCTGCTCGACGCACACGACGCCGGCGAGTACCTCGGCGAGGTTCCTTTCCGTGTCCGTCGAGGGGCCGTTCCTCCTGCGCTCGGCGGCTCCGGATTCATCCGGCACGGTCGCCAGGGACTTGGCAGGTTTCTCCACCATGCAAGCTCCTTGAGCCCTCACGAAACCATTACGCTCCAGTTTCAGTCGTCCACCGGCGGGGTGCCACTCGACTCGATCGCGGTGACGCCGCACGAAGACTCGTCGTGGGGGAGGAGTCGCTTACAAGGGCCTCGGCGCCGGATACGCAGACCAGGTTCGCGTTACTGCATACGGGTGGCGTGGGCCTGGTCCGTGGGTGAGCCGAGCCGGGACCGGGCCGGGGGCGCGCGACGGGTCACCCGACCGTGATATCCGCCGGTAATGCAGAGCGACAGAGCAAGGGTGAGAGCATTCGGTTCGGCTCCCGAGCCTTCCCCGGGAAAGGGAATTGATATCGACTCGGCCTTCATGCGTGGACGCTTCGTAAATGTCCCTCGGGCGTCTCCCTTCCTCGTGGCGGAGCCGCGCCTGCGCGCGGTGTCCTGCGCGCCGAATCCTTGACCGGCGGTCGGTGCTCCACGATGCTGTGTTGCGGCAAATGAAATACGTGCCGTAATGGGCAACATCTGCTCAGGTCTCGTACCAGTCGAGGAGTGGCCATGACTCACCAGGTCCGTGCTGTCGTCGCGCGGGGCAAGGGCGCCCCCGTCAGCCTGGAAACGATCATCGTGCCCGATCCGGGCCCGGGCGAGGCACTGGTGAAGATCGAAGCCTGCGGGGTCTGCCACACAGATCTGCACTACCGAGAGGGCGGCATCAACGACGACTTCCCCTTCCTGCTGGGGCACGAGGCCGCAGGTGTCGTGGAGTCGGTGGGGGAGGGCGTCACCGATGTCGCGCCCGGCGACTTCGTCATCCTCAACTGGCGGGCGGTGTGCGGCCAGTGCCGCGCCTGTCTGCGGGGACGGCCCTGGTACTGCTTCGACACCCACAACGCCCAGCAGAAGATGACCCTCGCCTCGACCGGGCAGGAGCTGTCCCCGGCCCTGGGTATCGGTGCGTTCGCGGAGAAGACGCTGGTGGCGGCGGGGCAGTGCACGAAGGTCGACCGGGCCGCGTCGGCGGCCGCGGCAGGCCTGCTCGGGTGTGGGGTGATGGCGGGTATCGGCGCGGCCATCAACACCGGGAACGTCGGTCGCGGCGACAGTGTGGCGGTCATCGGCTGCGGTGGTGTCGGGGCCGCGGCGATCGCCGGGTCGAGTGTGGCGGGTGCGGCGAAGGTCATCGCGGTGGACATCGACGACCGCAAGCTGGTCACCGCGAGGAAGCTGGGTGCGACCCACACCGTCAACTCCAAGGAGACGGACGCGGTGGAGGCGATCCGCGAGCTGACCGGCGGCTTCGGTGCCGACGTCGTCATCGAGGCGGTCGGCCGCCCGGAGACGTACCAGCAGGCGTTCTACGCCCGCGACCTCGCCGGTACCGTCGTTCTGGTCGGCGTCCCCACCCCGGAGATGAAGCTGGAACTGCCACTCCTCGATGTCTTCGGCCGGGGCGGATCCCTGAAGTCCTCCTGGTACGGCGACTGCCTGCCCTCCCGCGACTTCCCCATGCTCATCGACCTCCATCTCCAGGGCCGGCTCGACCTGGACGCCTTCGTGACGGAAACCATCGCGCTGGACGAGGTCGAGAAGGCCTTCGAGCGGATGCACGGCGGCGATGTCCTGCGCTCGGTGGTGGTCCTCTGATGGCCGGCGCCCGCATCGAACACCTCGTGACCTCGGGGGCGTTCTCGCTGGACGGTGGCACCTGGGACGTCGACAACAACGTATGGGTCATCGGTGACGACGACGAGGCGATCGTCGTCGACGCCGCGCACGACGCCGAAGCCATCGCCGAAGCCCTCGGCGGGCGCACCCTGCGGGCCATCGTGTGCACCCACGCCCACAACGACCACATCGACGCCGCGCCCGAACTCGCGGCGCGCACCGGAGCCCCGATCCTCCTCCACCCGGACGACCTGCCGCTGTGGAAGCAGACCCACCCGGACCGAACGCCCGACGGAGAACTGGCCGACGGCCGGGTGCTCGCCGTGGCGGGTGTCGAGCTGACCGTGCTGCACACGCCGGGGCACGCCCCTGGCGCGGTCTGTCTGTACGCGCCAGCCCTGACCGCGCTCTTCAGCGGCGACACACTCTTCGCGGGCGGGCCGGGGGCGACCGGGAGGTCGTACAGCGACTTCCCCACCATCGTCGACTCGATCCGGGACCGGCTGCTGACCCTGCCGGGCGACACCGTCGTACACACCGGGCACGGGGAGACGACCACCATCGCCGCCGAGGCTCCGCACCTTCAGGAGTGGATCGACCGGGGCTTCTGACCGCCTGTCGGTGGTGCTGGTACGGCGCCCGTTCCGCCTGTTTGCGCAGGTGGTTCGGGCGCTTCGAGTTGCCCGGGGGGCGACCGGCCGACCCGTCCGAACCAGGCCTTTGGACGCCTTGACAACGGTTCAGAACGGCCCGCAGACTGGCGTTGCGCTCATCGCAATCCGTTTCGCTATACGCACCGAGGTGTCATGATGATTCCCGCGTGCCGTCTCGCGGATCTCCCGCGAGGCGAGGCCTTCCGGCTCGACATCGACCCGCCGGTCTCGGTGTTCCACACCGACGACGGCGAGGTCTTCGCCATCGACGACACCTGCACCCACCAGGACGCCTCGCTCGCCGACGGCTGGCTGGAGGGCTGTGAGGTGGAATGCCCGCTGCACGCCTCGAAGTTCGACCTGAGGACCGGCGCCGTCGACGCCCCGCCGGCCAAGCTCCCGGTCCGGACCCATGAGGTCGTCGTCGAGGACGGCATGATCTACGTGCGGGTGTCCACGGACGCCCCCAACCTGCCGCCCTGCGTCGCATCCCGGCTCGCCGGCGGTCCCGCGTGAGGACCGTGGCCGTGGTGGGTGCCTCGCTGGCCGGTCTGTCGGCGGCGCGCTCGCTGCGGAAGCGGGGCTACGACGGGCGGCTGGTCGTCATCGGTGACGAGCTCCACCGCCCGTACGACAGGCCGCCGTTGTCCAAGGAGTTCCTGGCCGGCACCCTCGGCGAAGCGGACCTCGTGCTGGAGACGGACGGCGAGGACCTGCAGGCGGAGTGGCTGCTGGGCATCCGCGCCACCGGACTGGACCGCAGCGAGCGCGCCGTCCGGCTCGCCGACGGCCGGGAGGTCCGCGCCGATGGCGTCGTCATCGCGACCGGCGCCGCGGCCCGCATGCTGCCGGGCGCCGAGGGCCTCGCCGGAGTGCACACTCTGCGCACCCTGGACGACGCCCGCGCCCTGCGGGACGAACTGGCCCGGGGCGGGCGGCTGGTGGTGATCGGCGGCGGATTCATCGGCGCCGAGGTCGCCTCCACCGCCCACGCCCTCGGTCTCGACGTGACGGTCGTCGAGGTGGCCCCGACGCCGCTCGCCGGACCGCTCGGCGAGACCATGGGCGGCATCGTCTCCGCCCTCCACGCGGACCACGGCGTACGGCTGCTGTGCGGCGTGGGTGTCAAAGGGCTCAGCGGGGAGCGCCGTGTGGACGCCGTCCTGCTCGAGGACGGCCGCAGCATCCCGGCCGACATCGTCGTCGTCGGCGTGGGTGCCCGCCCGTGCGTCGACTGGCTGGAGGGATCCGGCGTCGAGCTCGACAACGGCGTCAAGTGCGGCGCGGACGGCCGCACCAGCCTGGCCGGTGTGGTCGCGGTCGGCGACTGCGCCAACTGGTACGACCCCCGCGCGGGCGCCCACCACCGCGTCGAGCACTGGACCGGTGCCCGGGAACGCCCGGACGCCGCCGTCACCACACTGCTCGCGGGCGGCGTGGTCGAACCGGGCGTGCCCCGGCCGCCGTACTTCTGGTCCGACCAGTACGGCGTCAAGATCCAGTTCGCGGGGCACGCGGCCGGCGCCGACAGCGTGACGGTCGAGGAAGGCGCCCCGGGCGACCGCAACGTCCTGGCCGTCTACCGGCGCGCCGGACATCCCGTCGCCGTGCTCGGGATGAACCAGCCGCGGCTGTTCATGCGCTGGCGCAAGCAGCTCGCCGCCGCGACATCTTGACACCGCCCATCCGGCACCCCAAGCTGCCGTTGCGAATGGCGCGTTACGTTGCGCGATGAAGAACAAAAGCGCACCATCCAGACGCCGTCCGGAGACGCTCTTCCCGGCGCGTGAATGACCCCTCCACGACGTTTCCCGAGGAGTGCACTGTGACCTCGACCAGCCTGCCGGACAGCCTGATCGCCACCCTCCCCGGCTCCTCCTACACGGATCCGGCCGTCTTCGCCCAGGAGCAGGAGCGCATATTCGAGACCATGTGGTTCTGCGTCGCGCGCGCCTCCGAACTGGCGAAGCCCGGCGCCTTCCGCACCGTCGACGTGGGCCGCGAGAGCATCCTCGTCACCCGCGCCCGGGACAACTCGATCCGCGCCTACTTCAACGTCTGCCGGCACCGCGGAGCCAGGATCTGCACGGAGGACAGCGGCGAGGTCAAGCGGGCCTTCCAGTGCCCGTACCACGCCTGGACGTACGACCTGAACGGCAAGCTCGTCGCGGCACCCAACCTCACCAAGATGCCCGACGTCGGCCGCACCGAGTACGGCCTGGTGAGCGTGGCCGTCCGCGAATGGCTCGGCTATGTCTGGGTCTGCCTGGCGGAGAACCCGCCCTCCTTCGAGGAGGACGTCATCGGCGAGATCATCACCCGCCTCGGCGACGTGGAGTCGATCGAGCGCTACGACATCGACAACCTCTCCGTCGGCAAGCGCATCGTCTACGACGTCAAGGCGAACTGGAAGCTCATCATCGAGAACTTCATGGAGTGCTACCACTGCGCCACGATCCACCCGGAACTCACCGAGGTGCTCCCCGAGTTCGCCGACGGCTACGCCGCCCAGTACTACGTCGGCCACGGCGCCGAGTTCGGCGAGGAGGTCCGGGGCTTCACCGTCGACGGCTCCGAGGGGCTGGACCGCATCCCCGGGGTGGCGGAGGATCAGGACCGCCGCTACTACGCGATCACCGTCAAGCCGCAGGTGTTCATCAACCTCGTCCCCGACCATGTGATCTTCCACCGGATGTACCCGGTGGCCGTCGACCGCACGATCGTCGAGTGCGACTGGCTCTATCTCCCGCACGTCGTCGAGAGCGGCAAGGACGTCAGCCGGTCCGTGGAACTCTTCGACCGGGTCAACCGGCAGGACTTCGAGGCATGCGAGCGCACGCAGCCCGGGATGAGCTCCCGGATGTACGCCAAGGGCGGCGTGCTGGTGCCCAGCGAGCACCACATCGGGGCCTTCCACGACTGGGTGAACGAGCGTCTGGCCACCCGCCGGCCGCAGTAGTCGGGCCGGTCAGCCCAGGTAGCCCATCCGGTGGCTGATCTCCTCGGCCCCCTTGATCAGTACCGGGGCGAGTTCGCGCATCCGCTCCTCGGTGAACCGGTACGAGGGACCGGAGGCGGTGACCGCCGCGATGACCTCTCCGTCCCGGTCGAGGATCGGAGCGGCCATGGCGTGGAGTCCGACCTCCAGTTCCTCCAGGGTCCAGGCGTAGCCGGCCTCTCGCGCCTCGGCGAGGTGCTTCTCGAGCTTCGCCTTCGAGGTGATGGTGTGCGGGGTGATCTTCTTGAGGCCCGCCTCGGTCAGCAGTGCGGCGCGCTCGTCGGCGGGCAGGTGCGCCAGCAGGATCTTGCCGCTCGACGTGGCGTGCAACGGCGTCAGCTGGCCGACCCAGTTGTGCGCGGTGACCGCTCCCGGGCCGCGCACCTGGTAGAGGTTGATCGCGTAGTGCTCCTGCATGACCGCGATGTTGACCGTCTCGCCGATCTCCTCGGCGAGGCGCTCACAGACCGGGCGGCCCTGCTGCGTGATGTCGATGCGTCCCGTGACCGCGCCGGCCAGACGTACGATGCCGAAGCCGAGGCGGTACTTGCCGCGCTCGCCCGCCTGCTCCACCAGGCCGCGCGCCTCCAGGGCGCCGAGCAGGCGGAACGCGGTGGACTTGTGAACATCGATCTCCGCGGCCACCTCGCTGACGCCCGCCTCGCCGCGTTGGGCCAGGATCTCCAGGACGCTGATGGCGCGGTCGACCGACTGGACTCCGCCGGCCTGCGAACTCGACGTTTCGGTGTCTTGGCTGTGGTTGCTCACAGCGAAACTATACGCGTAGTAAACAACACCATTGCAAGTAACGGCATGGAAACGAATCCCCTGCAAGTTGCGTTGTTCGCAACCTGGTGCGCATAACGCTACTGGTACTAGCATGCCTCGCGTATCTACGGCGCGAGCGAGACGAGGCATCATGGCTCCTCTGCACTACGACTTCGTCATCGTCGGCGGTGGATCCGCCGGCAGCGCACTGGCGAACAGGCTCTCCGCGGACCCGGCGAACCGGGTGCTGGTGCTGGAGGCCGGCCGGTCCGACTATCCGTGGGACGTCTTCATCCACATGCCCGCGGCGCTGACCTATCCGATCGGCAGCCGGTTCTACGACTGGAAGTACGAGTCCGAGCCCGAGCCCCACATGGGCGGCAGACGCATCTACCACGCGCGCGGCAAGGTGCTGGGCGGTTCCAGCAGCATCAACGGCATGATCTTCCAGCGCGGCAACCCCCTGGACTACGAACGCTGGGCGGCCGACCCCGGCATGGAGAGCTGGGACTACGCGCACTGCCTGCCGTACTTCCGCCGCATGGAGAACTGTCTCGCGGCCGATCCGGACGACGAGTTCCGCGGCCATGACGGCCCTCTCGTCCTCGAACGCGGCCCCGCGACCAATCCGCTCTTCGGCGCCTTCCTCAAGGCCACCCAGGAAGCCGGCTACGCCCCCACGGACGACGTCAACGGCTACCGACAGGAAGGTTTCGCCAAGTTCGACCGAAACGTCCACCGCGGACGTCGTCTCTCGGCCTCGAAGGCATACCTCAAGCCTGCGATGAAGAGGCCGAACCTCACGGTCAGGACCCGCGCCCTGGTCACCCGCGTCCTCTTCGAGGGCAAGCGCGCCGTCGGCGTCGAGTACCGGCGCGGCCGGGGCGCGCTCCAGCAGGTCCGTGCCGAGGAAGTCATCCTCTGTGGCGGCGCCATCAACTCCCCGCAGCTGCTGCAGCTCTCCGGCGTCGGCAACGCCGAGGAGCTGAGCGCCCTCGGTATCGACATCGTCCACGACCTCCCGGGCGTCGGCGAGAACATGCAGGACCACCTCGAGGTCTACGTCCAGTACGCCTGCAGGCAGCCGGTCTCCATGCAGCCGTACATGGCGAAGTGGCGCGCCCCCTTCATCGGACTGCAGTGGCTCTTCCGCAGGGGCCCGGCCGCCACCAACCACTTCGAGGCCGGCGGTTTCGCCCGCAGCAACGAGGACGTGGACTACCCCAACCTGATGTTCCACTTCCTGCCGATCGCCGTCCGCTACGACGGCTCCTCGCCGGCCGGTGGCCACGGCTACCAGGTGCACGTGGGCCCCATGTACTCCGACGCCATCGGCTCGGTGAAGATCAGGAGCAGGGACCCGCGCGAGCACCCGGCGCTGCGCTTCAACTACCTCTCCACCGAGCAGGACCGCCGCGAATGGGTCGAGGCGATCCGCGTGGCCCGCAAGCTCCTCAACCAGCCCGCCCTCGCCCCGTACAACGACGGGGAAGTCTCGCCCGGGCCGACTGTGCAGACGGACGAGGAGATCCTCGCCTGGGTCGCGAAGGAGGGCGAGACCGCCCTGCACCCGTCCTGCACCTGCAAGATGGGCACCGACGAGATGTCCGTCGTCGACCCGGCCAGCATGCGGGTGCACGGCCTGGAGGGCCTGCGTGTCGTGGACGCGTCGGTGATGCCGTACGTCACCAACGGCAACATCTACGCACCGGTGATGATGATCGCCGAGAAGGCCGCCGACCTGATCCTCGGCAAGGAACCGCTCGCGCCGTCGAAGGCCGCGTACTACCGCCACCGTGACGCCCAGAAGCAGGCGGGGTAGACCTTGGGCGCCGCAGGGCTGAGGACGCTGCTGGACAACGTCCGCTACGAGGTGCTGCCCGCGAAGGCGACCGAGGACAAAGTCCTCGCCCATGTCCCGCGCGACGTCGTCGTCACCGTGACGGCGTCGCCGGTCAAGGGCCTGGAACCGACCCTCGCCCTCACCGGCCGGCTCGCGGCGCACGGCTACCGCGTCGTCCCGCACGTGCCCGCGCGGCTGCTGCGGGACGACGCGCACCTGAAGGAGGTTGTCGACCGGCTCCGTGCGGCGGGCGTGGACGACGTCTTCGTCCCGGCGGGCGACGCCGACCCGCCGGCCGGGGCCTACGACGGGGCGCTGCCGGTGCTGCGCCGGCTGAGCGAGCTGGGCAGGCCCTTCGCGCACATCGGCGTCACCGGCTATCCCGAGAGCCATCCCCTCATCCACGACGACGTCACCATCCAGTCGATGTGGGACAAGCGCGAGCACGCCACCTACATCGTGAGCAACCTCTGCTTCGACCCGCGCGTGCTGGGGGAGTGGATCGCCCGGATCCGGCGCCGGGACGTCACCCTGCCTGTCCAGCTCGGCGTTGCGGGGCCCGTGCAGCGGGCGAAGCTGCTGGCGATGGCGACGAGGATCGGCGTGGGGGAGTCGACGCGCTTCCTGACGAAGCACGCGTCGTGGTTCGTGCGGTTCGCTGCGCCCGGGGGTTACTCGCCCGAGAGGCTGCTCACCCGCAGCATCGAGGCGCTCACCGCGCCGTCGGCGGGGGTGGCAGGCCTGCACCTGTTCACCTTCAACCAGATCGCGGAGACGGAACGGTGGCGCCGCGCTGTGCTCGATCGGCTGGAGGGGTGAGCCCGGACCCCCGCTTCGGCCCTGAACGGGCCTCGTCCTCACACTCCCTCAGAGGGGGTGCCCCCGGACGGGCTGGATCGCCCGTCCGGCGTTTGTATACGGATGATGCTCAGCGGAAGACCACCGTACGGTTGCCGTCCACCATCACCCGGCTCTCGCTGTGCCACTTCACCGCGTGCGCGAGCACCTGTGCCTCGACGTCCCGTCCGACCGTGACCAGGTCACCGGGGTCGAGCGAGTGGTCCACCCTGACCACGTCCTGCTCGATGATCTGCCCCTCGTCCAGGTCCGGTGTCACGTAGTGCGCTGTCGCGCCGACGAGCTTCACGCCGCGGGCGTAGGCCTGCTCGTACGGGCGCGCGCCCTTGAAGCTGGGAAGGAAGGAGTGATGGATGTTGATGGCGCGGCCCTCGAGCTGCTTGCACAGGTCGTCGGAGAGGATCTGCATGTAGCGGGCCAGCACCACCAGGTCGATGTCCAGCTCGCGGACCAGCTCCATCAGACGCGCCTCGGCCTCGGCCTTGGTGTCCTTGGTGACAGGAATGTGGTGGAACGGAATGCCGTAGGTCTCCGCCAGCCCCTCGAAGTCCCGGTGGTTGGAGACGATCGCGGGGATGTCGATGTTGAGGGCGCCGGTGCGCCGGCGGAAGAGCAGATCGTTGAGGCAGTGGCCGAACCTGGACACCATGATGAGCGTCCGGGTCGGGGTCGACGCCTCGCTCAGGGTCCAGGTGATGCGGTACGCCTCGGCGACGGGACCGAATCGGTAACGCAGAGTTTTCAGACTCGCGTCCGGATCGGAGACGTCGAAGTGGACCCTCATGAAGAAACGGCCCTGGAGTCGATCATCGAACTGCTGGCTTTCCAGGATGTTGCCCGAGTTCCTGACGAGGAAGCCGCTCACGGCGTGAACCAGTCCGGCGCTGTCGGGACACGAGAGGGTGAGGACGTACTCACGGCCAGGTTGCGGTCGAGGGGACATGGTGGCCTCCGTGGGTGCGTATTGCGCAACTCGGTGAGCAATGCGCAACATGGTTGACGCTGGTGGGGTCCTTGGTCAAGAGAAAAGGGCCGTGGGGCCCCTTGCCGAATCGTCATCCGCCGACCCCTTGACGTAGCTCTGCAGCGTTCGCCATGGTGTTCCACCACAAGCAATTGAATGCACGATGCGCAACGCATTTCGGCTGAAGGGCTTGGCGCGTGGCAGACCTGTATGTGGCTGGGGAATGGCGGGATCCGGTGGCCGGAGGGCGCCGGGAAATCCGCTGTCCCGCTGACGGCACGCTCACCGCGACCGTCTCGGAAGGGACCCGTCCCGACACCGAGGCGGCGATCGCCGCGGCCCGCCGTGCCTTCGACGAGGGACCCTGGCCGCGCACCCCCGAGCGGGAGCGCGGCGCGCTGCTGCTGCGCACCGCCGACCTCATCGAGCGCGACGCCAAGGAGTTCGCCCGCGCCGAATCGCTGGACACCGGCAAGCGGCTGGTGGAAAGCGAGTACGACATCGCCGACGTCGTCTCCTGCTTCCGTTACTACGGCGGGATCGCCGGCACCGATGCGGGCCGGGTGGTCGACACCGGCCGCGAGGACGCCGTCAGCCGCGTCGTCCACGAACCGATCGGTGTGTGCGGGCTGATCACCCCCTGGAACTACCCGCTGCTGCAGGCCAGTTGGAAGGTCGCCCCGGCCCTCCTCGCCGGCAACACGATCGTCCTCAAGCCCAGTGAGCTCACCCCCTCCACCTCGATCCTGCTGATGAAGGCGCTGGAGGAGGCCGGGCTCCCCGCCGGCGCCGCCAACCTCGTCCTGGGCACCGGGCCCGAGGTGGGTGCCCCGCTCTCCGAGGACCCCGCCGTCGACATGGTCTCCTTCACCGGCGGCCTGGAGACCGGCAAACGGATCATGGCCACCGCGGCCGCGACCGTGAAGAAGGTCGCGCTGGAGCTCGGTGGCAAGAACCCCAACGTGATCTTCGCCGACGCCGACTTCGAGACGGCCGTGGACTTCGCCCTCACGGCCGTCTTCCTGCATTCCGGGCAGGTCTGCTCGGCCGGCGCCCGCCTGATCGTCGAGGACTCGATCCACGACCGCCTCGTCGACGAGGTCGTCCGCCGCGCCCGGCGGATCCGCCTGGGCGGCCCCTTCGACCCCGAGGCCGAGACCGGAGCGCTGATCTCGGCCCAGCACCTGGAGAAGGTCGAGGCGTACGTCGCGGCCGGCCTCGCCGAGGGCGCCGTACTGCGCTGCGGAGGCGAGCGCCCCGCCGACCCCGCCCTCGCGAACGGCTACTACTACCCGCCGACCGTCCTCGACGAGTGCCGGCAGGACATGCGCGTGGTGCACGAGGAGTCCTTCGGACCCGTCCTCACCGTGGAGCGCTTCACCGGCGAGGACGACGCCGTACGCATCGCCAACGACACCGAGTACGGACTCGCCGGAGCCGTGTGGACGCAGGACGCCGGCAAGGCCCAGCGGGTCGCCCGGCGGCTGCGCCACGGCACGGTGTGGATCAACGACTACCACCCCTACGTGCCGCAAGCGGAATGGGGTGGCTTCGGGCATTCGGGCGTGGGCCGGGAGCTGGGACCGACCGGCCTGGAGGAGTACCGAGAGCCCAAGCACATCTGGCAGAACATCCAACCCCGGCCGCAACACTGGTTCCGCGGCTGAACGCCGAAAAGAGGTCGATCGTGACCCCCACGCAGACCGAGGTGCCGCAGCGGCGCGGCATGCCCCAGGATTCGGACGGTACTCCAGTCATATCCGTGCGCCGCCTGTGGAAGGTGTTCGGGCCGAAGGCCGACCGAGTGCCGGAGTCCGAGGAGCTGTGCGGCCTCACCCGCCGTGAGCTCATGGACCGTACCGGCTGTACCGCAGCCGTACGCGATGTGAACTTCGATGTCCGCAAGGGCGAGGTGTTCGTCGTCATGGGCCTGTCCGGCTCCGGCAAGTCCACGCTGGTGCGATGTCTGACCCGACTGATCGAACCCACTGCCGGTGAGCTTGTCTTCGAGGGTGAGGACATCCGCGACGCGGACGGCAGACGCCTGCGCGACCTGCGCCGCCGCAAGTTCTCCATGGTCTTCCAGCACTTCGGGCTGCTGCCCCACCGTCGCGTCGTCGACAACGTGGCCTTCGGTCTGGAGATCCGCGGCATGAGCAAGGCCGAACGTACCAAGCAGGCTCTTGAGGTCGTCGAACTCGTCGGCCTCGCCGGTTACGAGAACTCCTACCCCGACCAGCTCTCGGGCGGTATGCAGCAGCGCGTCGGCCTCGCCCGGGCGCTGGCCGGTGATCCGGACGTGCTCTTCTTCGACGAGCCCTTCTCGGCACTCGACCCGCTGATCCGCCGTGACATGCAGAACGAGGTCATCCGGCTGCACCACGAGGTCGGCAAGACGATGGTGTTCATCACCCACGACCTCTCCGAGGCGCTCAAGCTGGGCGACCGCATCCTCATCATGCGCGACGGCAAGATGGTCCAGTGCGGCACCGGCGACGAACTGGTCGGCGCCCCCGCCGACGACTACGTACGCGAGTTCGTCAAGGACGTGCCGCGCGGCGATGTGCTCACCCTGCGGTGGATCATGCGCCCGGCGGAGCCCGACGACGCCCTGGACGGTCCCGAGCTGGGCCCGGACGTCGTGGTGAAGGAGGCCACCCGGGCGGTACTGGCGGCCGACAAGCCGGTCAAGGTCGTCGAGAACGGCGAGTTGCTCGGGATCGTGGGTGACGAGGAGATCCTCGCGGTGGTCGCCGGGCAGGAAGGCGGCGCGTGATGGCCGTCGCCCTGGAGAAGTCCGCACCTCTGACCGGCGTGCGCAAGATCAGCCGACGCGCGGTGGTGGCCGCCATCCTGGTCGCCTGGCTGGTGCTGTTCGCGATCTTCCGGGGAAAGCAGACCCTGACCCTGGCGGCCGCGGACCTCACCGACGTGCACCGGTGGTTCAACGACGTCAACGACTCGATCGGCGCGAACCGTAACTCCAACCCGCTCTTCCTCTACTTCTTCAACGAGATCCGTCTGGTCATCGACAACCTGGTGACCTTCATCCAGGACCTGATCTCACAGCCCTCCGCCGGCCGTCCCGTCCCGCAGATCGGATGGCTGGGCGTCGTCGGCATCGCGGGCTACGTCTCCTGGGCCGTGGGCAACTGGCGGGTGGCTCTGCTGGCCGTGGCGGGCTTCACCTTCCTCGGGCTGCAGGGTCTGTGGCAGGAGAGCATGGACACCCTCGCTCTCACCGTCTCGGCGGTCTTCGTGGCGTTGTTGTTCGCGATCCCGCTGGGTGTGTGGGCGGGGCTGTCCGACCGGGTCAACCGGATCCTGACGCCCTTCCTGGACTTCATGCAGACGATGCCGACCTTCGTCTACCTGGCCCCGCTCACCCTGTTCTTCCTCATCGGTGGGGCCTCCGCCACGATCGCCACCGTGATCTACGCGGCGCCACCCGCGATCCGCATCACCGCGCACGCCATCCGCTCCGTGCCGGAGACCACCGTCGAGGCGGCCGACTCGCTGGGCGCGACACGGCGGCAGGCGCTGCTGAAGGTCCTGCTGCCGATGTCCAAGCGGACCGTGGTGATGGGCGTCAACCAGTCGATCATGGCCGCCCTGGCCATGGTGACCATCGCGGCCCTGATCGACGCGCCCGGCCTCGGCAAGACCGTCGTCCAGGCCCTGCAGTCGCTCGACGTGGGTACGGCCTTCAACGCGGGGCTCGCCATCGTCGTGATGGCGATCGTCCTCGACCGGGTCACCACCGCCGCCAGCGCCCGCGAGGAGGCGGCCCGGCGCTCGGGCAGCCGCTTCCTCACCTGGCGGCGGCCGCTGCTGGCCGCGGGCGGAGTCGTCACGGCGGTCCTCGTCTACCTGTCGCACACCTATGTATGGGCGGCGGAGTTCCCCGGCGAGGGCGGCATCGGCAGTTCCATCGCGAGCACGGCGGACACCGCGACCACATGGGCGCAGGACAACCTCTCGGGCATCACCAACGCCTTCCGTGACGGCATCACCACCGGCCTGCTCAACCCGTTCCAGTCGCTGCTCACCGACTCCCCGTGGTGGCTCGTCGGCGTGGTACTGATCGCGCTCGGTGCGGTGCTCGGCGGCTGGCGCGCCGGGGCCACCGCGGCCGTGTGCGTGGGCCTGCTGGTCGGCACGGGTGTGTGGTCGGACGCCATGACGACGCTGGCGTCGACCGTGGTGGCGACGGTGCTCGTCATGGTGCTCGGTGTCGTCTTCGGGGTGTGGATGGGGCGCAGCCTGCTCGTGGACCGGATGCTGCGGCCCACGCTGGACGCGGCACAGGTCATGCCGCCGTTCGTCTATCTCGTGCCGTTCCTCGCGCTGTTCGGCGCCACCCGCTTCACGGCCATCGTCGCCGCGATCGTCTACGCGGCACCGGTCGCCATCAAGATCATCGCGGACGGGGTCCGGGCCGTGCCCGAGACCACCGTCGAGGCGGCCACCTCCACCGGGTGCAACACCTGGCAAATCATCACCAAGGTTCAACTGCCGATGTCACGCAGTGCCCTGACGCTCGCGACGAACCAGGGCCTGATCTACGTGCTGTCGATGGTTGTGGTGGGCGGCCTGGTAGGAGCGGGCGCCCTCGGCTACGACGTCGTGGCCGGATTCTCGCAGGGACAGCTGTACGGGAAGGGCCTTGCGGCGGGGCTCGCCATCGTCCTTCTCGGCGTCATGTTCGACCGGATCACTCAGGCAGCGGCGCGGCGCGTGAGCGCGTAAGGAGCACTGACCATGGCAACACAGGTACGACAGTGGAGAGCCGGCGCGGCCGGCCTGGCCGTTCTCGGTCTCGCCCTCACCGCCTGCGGCGGCGCGAAGGTCGGTGACGACTCCTCGGCCGCGGACGGCTCGGGCAGCTCCGGCAAGTGCGGCACGTTCAACCTCGCCGTCAACCCGTGGGTTGGCTACGAGGCGAACGCGGCGGTCGTCGCGTACGTCGCGGAGCACGACCTCGGCTGTACGGTCACCAAGAAGGACCTGAAGGAGGAGGTCGCCTGGCAGGGCTTCGGGACGGGCGAGGTCGACGCCGTCATCGAGAACTGGGGTCACGACGACCTGAAGAAGAAGTACATCACCGACCAGAAGACCGCCGTGGAGGCCGGTGTCACCGGCAACGAAGGCCTGATCGGCTGGTATGTGCCGCCGTGGCTGGCGAAGGAACACCCGGACATCACCGACTGGAACAACCTCAACAAGTACGCGGCGAAGTTCAAGACCTCCGAGTCGGGCGGCAAGGGCCAGCTCCTCGACGGCGACCCGTCGTTCGTCACCAACGACGAGGCCCTGGTGAAGAACCTGAAGCTGGACTTCAAGGTGGTGTACGCGGGCAGCGAGACCGCGCTCATCCAGGCCTTCCGGAAGGCGGAGAAGAACAAGGAATGGGTGATCGGCTACTTCTACGAGCCGCAGTGGTTCATATCCGAGGTGCCGCTGGTCAAGGTCAAGCTGCCGGAGTACAAGACGGGCTGTGACGCCGACGCGGAGAAGGTCGCCTGCGACTACCCCGTCTACAAGCTCGACAAGATCGTCAGCGCGAAGTTCGCCAAGTCGGGCAGCCCGGCCTATGACCTGGTGAAGAACTTCACCTGGACGAACGACGACCAGAACACCGTGGCCAAGTACATCGCGGTGGACAAGATGACGCCGGAGGCGGCGGCCGAGAAGTGGGTCGAGGCCAACCGCGACAAGGTCGACGCCTGGATCAAGTAGCCCCTGCTCCGGGGTGGTCGAACACGCCCGGCGGGCGGGGCGCACACGTGCGCTCCGCCCGCCGGGCGTTGCCGTGTGCGGGCCGCGTGTCGGGCTGTTGTCCGACGTCACGGCCCCCTTGACACCCACTCCCCGGGGCAGGCACATTGAGTTGCGCAACCTGAACCATGTTGCGCAGACAGCAACTGAACCGGCTGGACTCGTTTTCAATCGGAGGTGCGGCGATGGCGGGACCCCGAGTGGTGATCATCGGAGCGGGTGTCGTGGGAGCGGCACTCGCGGACGAGATCTCCGCGCGCGGCTGGACCGAAGTGACCGTGGTCGACCAGGGCCCGCTCCCCGCCACCGGGGGCTCCTCGTCGCACGCCCCGGGACTGGTCTTCCAGACGAACTCCTCCAAGACCATGACCGAGCTGGCCCGCTACACCGTCGAGAAGTTCTGCTCCCTCGACGTCGACGGCAAGCCCTGCTTCCTGCAGGTCGGCGGCCTCGAAGTGGCGACCACCCCCGAGCGCCTCGTGGAACTGCACCGCCGCCACGGCTGGATCACCGCCTGGGGCATCGAGTCACGGATCCTGACCCCCGACGAGTGCGTCGAACAGCACCCGCTGGTCAACCGTGACAAGGTCCTCGGCGGCCTCCTGGTGCCGACGGACGGCCTCGCCAAGGCCGTCCTCGCCGTCGAGGCGCAGATCCGCCGGGCCACCGACCGCGGCGTGCGCTTCCTGGCCCGCCACGAAGTCCTCGACGTCCAGCAGAGCGAGGGGCGCGTCACCGGCGTCCTCACCGACCAGGGCGAGATCCCCGCCGACATCGTCGTGTGCTGCGCCGGCATCTGGGGCCCGAAGATCGCCCGCATGGCCGGCATGAACCTCCCGCTCACCCCGCTCGCCCACCAGCTCGCCTGGACCGGCCCGGTCCCGGCGCTGGCCGGCCAGACCGAGGAGGCGGTCCGTCCGATCCTGCGCCACCAGGACGCCGACCTCTACTACCGCGACCGCTTCGACGGCATCGGCATCGGCTACTACGGCCACCGCCCGATGCCCATCTCGGCCGACGACATCCTCTCCGTGGACGAGGCCGACGAGATGCCGTCGGTCCTGAAGTTCACCGAGGACGACTTCGCCGACGCCTGGACCGAGACCCAGTCCCTGCTCCCCGCGACGAAGGAGGCGAAGGTCGAGGAGGGCATCAACGGCCTGTTCTCCTTCACCACCGACAACTTCCCGCTGCTCGGCGAGTCCCCGGACGTCAAGGGCTTCTGGGTCGCCGAGGCCGTCTGGGTCACCCACTCCGCGGGCGTGGGCCGGGCGATGGCCGAATGGCTGGTCGACGGCCACTGCTCGTCCTTCGACCTGCACGAGTGCGACGTCAACCGCTTCGAGCCGCACCAGCTGTCCCCGGAGTACGTCCTGGCCCGCGACTGCCAGAACTTCGTCGAGGTCTACGACATCCTCCACCCGCTCCAGCCGTCGGGCCATCCTCGCCCGATCCGCACGAGCCCCTTCCACGAGCGCCAGCGGCAGCACGGCGCGTTCTTCCTGGAGGCGAACGGCTGGGAGCGCCCGCAGTGGTACGAGGCCAACGCCGGGCTGGTCGAAGGCCGCACCATTCCCACCCCCAACGAGTGGGCCGCGCAGTACTGGTCGCCCATCGTCGGCGCCGAGGCCCAGGCCACCCGCGAGACCGTCGCGATGTACGACATGACGGCCCTCAAGCGCCTGGAGGTCAGCGGCCCCGGTGCCGCGGACTTCCTGGAGCGGCTGGTCACCGGCAAGGTCGCCAAGTCCGTCGGCTCCGTGACGTACACGCTCCTCCTCGACCATGACGGCGGCATCCGCAGCGACATCACCGTCGCCCGGCTGGCCCGCGACCTCTTCCAGGTCGGTGCCAACGGCAACCTGGACCTGGACTGGTTCACCCGCCACCTCCCCGCCGACGGCTCGGTCCAGGTACGCGACATCACCCCCGGCACCTGCTGCGTCGGCCTGTGGGGCCCACTGGCCCGCAAGGTCCTGCAGCCGCTGACGGACGAGGACTTCTCCAACGACGGCCTGAAGTACTTCCGCGCCCAGCGGGCCCACATCGGCTCCGTCCCCGTCACGGCGATGCGCCTGTCGTACGTCGGCGAGCTCGGCTGGGAGCTGTACACCACCGCCGACCTCGGCCAGAAGCTGTGGGACACCCTGTGGCGGGCGGCCGAGCCGCTCGGCGGCATCATCGCCGGCCGCGGCGCCTTCAACAGCCTGCGCCTGGAGAAGGGTTACCGCTCCTTCGGCACCGACATGACCTACGAGCACGACCCCTACGAGGCCGGCGTCGGCTTCGCCGTCAAGCTCGACAAGGGCGACTTCATCGGCAAGGCGGCACTGGAGCGCCGCAAGGCCGACGTACGGCGGAAGCTGACCTGCCTCACCATCGACGACCCGCGGTCGGTCGTCATGGGCAAGGAGCCGGTCTACGACGGCGGCCGCGCCGTCGGCTACGTGACCAGCGCCGCCTACGGCTACACGATCGGCAAGGGCATCGCGTACGCGTGGCTGCCGACGGAACTCACGGCCCCGGGGACCACCTTGCACCTCGGCTACTTCGACCAGCGCGTCGAGGCGGTCGTGGCCGAGGAGCCCCTGTTCGACCCGACCATGTCCCGCCTCCGTGGCTAGGGCCTGTCCGGCGGATCAGTCGACGCCCTCCTCCGCCTTGCAGCTGGACGCACCAAGCCCCGCTCACCTGTGTTGATGAGTCATCGCCGGTTTCCTGCGACCTGATCCGCCGGGCAGGCCCCAGCCCGGGGAAGGAAGACCGCCGGTGACCACACGGCTGCTCGACGGCAAGGCGACCGCAGCCAAGGACATGACCCGGGAGATGCTGCTCGCCAATGTCGTCGAAGCCGCCGAGAGGAACGCAGGGATCGGCAAGCTCGGAGCATGTTCCAGCGGAAAATGCCAAAACCCTCACCTCGGCCCAGTACTTTCCGTAATCTCGGGATCACGCTCTTGGTGCGGCCGTGCGGGGGAGGGCGGTCGAGCATGCGCCGAAGTCCCTTCTCCAGCCTCGTGATGGCGAAAGGAGACCGGTCATGGCCGTCGAGGCCGAGGTCCTGAACGAACTGCACCGGCTGCGTACGCGTATGCCCCAGCTGACGGGGGCGCTGGCGGCCAGCGTCGACGGTCTCGTCCTCGCCCAGGACATGCCCGACGTCCAGCCGGAAGGGCTCGCGGCCCTCACCGCGGCCGCCCTCGGCGTCGGCTACCGCATGGTGGACCTCACGGCCCGCGGCGAGTTCTGTGAACTGCTCGTGCGCGGGGCGGGCGGATACGTCGCCACCTACGCGGCCGGCCCCTCCGCCGTCCTCACCCTGCTCGCCGACGACCGGGCCAACGTCGGTCGCCTGCACCTGGAGGGCCGGCGCAGCGGCGCGCACATCGCTGAACTGATCGCGGTACACCGCTCCTTACCGAAGGACGCACCCCCGCGCCCCACCGGCGCCCCGACCCCCCTCACGGCCCAGGGCAGATCCCTGGGCGCCCTCCCGGTCCGCATACCGCGCCAGTTCCGCCCGCAGCGAGGGCCGGAACTCGGCGGCTGAGCCGCATGCGGCGTCACCAACGGATCGCACGGGAGGCACGGGGGAGTCGTAGGGCGCGGCCTCTGCACACAGGGCCGTCCTGCCTGCACACCGGACCGGTCCCTCGGCCGCCGGAAGCCCCCCTCACACCCCTCCGCCCTCCGCCTCCGCACGCCCGCGCCGCGGTCCGACCCGCCCGCGTCGACGGCCACCGGCCCGGTCCGGTCCCGCACCCGCGTTCGTCCCGGGCGCGCTGAACCCGCCGGGGACGAGGCGCGGCGGTGCCACGGTCGGTGCGGGCGAGGGCGGACGTGCGACCGCCTCCGCAGACGGACGGTCGCCTGTCTCCGGCACACCCGCGTCCCCCGCCGCCGGTGCCGCACGCCCCATCACGCGCGTGTGGGGCATCAACGGGGCGCACGCGGAGCACACTTCGCTGAGGCTCCACACCTGGCCGACGGCCGGGTCGTGGCGCAACACCAGAACGACCGCGCCCGCGCAGGCGACCCGGGTGGCCTCGTGCAGCGCGCACCGCTGGCGACGGCACCAGCAGGCGGCATCGGGCCGCACCGCGGCCGCTCTGGCATGGGCGGCGGCGTGGGCCTCGGCGAAACGGCGCAGGGCCGCGAGGTCGCGCGAGCGCGGCGGCATCGCGCACGCCGAGGAGCAGGTGACGGAAGCGGTGCGGTCCCGGTGCCCGACCACACGGATCGTCCAGCAGCGTCCGGGACGGCGGGCTGACGGGGCGTCAGGGTACGTGAGAGCCAAGACCACATGTCCTTCGTGGGAGGCGAGACGGGCGGAAGAGGCACTCCGGGCTGGTTCCGGCGCCACGCACCGGAAGTGACCTCGTTCACAGCATGCCCATGGCCCCGCGGACCATTCGCGCGGTGCCCCCTCTGGGCGACAGACCGGGGTCGTGACGGTCAACGGCGCGTGAACGCACCCGTTCCGCTTTCGCTCGCGCCCCCTCAGTGCGGAAACGCCCGGGGCTGCCTGAGCCGGGGGAGTTCGTCGCGGAACTCCGCGATGCGGGAGCTGATCTGGCGCATCAGGACCGTGTCCTCGAGGCGGTCCAGATAGAGGTTGCGGCGGGCGAGGGCGGGCGCGTCCACGCAGAAGTACAGCGCCATCAGCGGGTTGACGAACAGTTCGCTGTTCTTCGTCCGCTCGGTGAACCGTACGTCGCCGAAGTCGCCGCGTACGGCGGCCGCGACGGAGCCGTTGACGATGCTCGGGTGGTCCGGGGTGGACTCCTGGGCGTGGGCCACCGCGTCGACGTACAGGGCACCCTCGCGGCTGTCGCGCGGCAGGGAGAACGCGCCGAGGTAGCCGCCCTCCCGGTCCAGCGCGGCCAGGTTCTCCAGCACCAGGGAGTGGTTGACCCCGTGGTAGGAGTCCACACCGAAGCCGAGGCAGGCCACCAGCCGGTGCTCGACCTCGTCGAGGCCGTGCACGGCGGCCAGGCTGGCCATGTCCTCCTCGGGTGTGCCCAGCCCGTGCTCGTCGCCCCGCATGAGGATGTCCGTCCCGCCGTCCACCAGGACCAGGGCGTCCACCCCGCCCAGGTGGTCCAGCAGAGCGCGGTAGGCGGCCCGCAGCGGGGTCACGCCGGTGCGGGCGAACGCGTACACCGTCGAGGGCAGACCGTGCAGGGCGAGCCAGCGGGCCAGGGTGCGTTCGGGGAAGTAGTCGCCCCGGGCGGGGGTGTCCGGGTCGACGGCCGCGACGTCCGGCTCCACCCAGACGTCGATGGGCAGGCCGTACAGGTCGGAGAAGGACAGGTTGGCCAGATGGACGTCCTTGCCCGCCGAGCGCAGGGCGAGCGCCAGTGGCAGGCCCGCGTAGACGTCGAAACCGCCGCCCGCACCGGCGACGAGTATCCGCCGCGCGTCGCGCAGCCGGGTGAAGAGCGGAGGTTCGTGGAGGAAGAACACGCCGGGACGCTAACAGGCGTCGATCATCCGGCCCACCGAATTGCCGAAAGGGGCCCGGAGACGGGTGTCTCCGGGCCCCTTTCGGTGTGCTTACGCGCCGCTCCCGCGGAGCATGTCTTCACGCTCGACGATCTTCACGCGCTCGCGGCCCTGCGGCTCGCCCAGCGCCTTCTCGGCGGCGTCCAGCTTGTACCAGCCCTCCCAGGTGGTGAAGCGGATCTCGCGCTCGGCGAGAAACGCGTCCACGGCCTCCGGGGCGGGCGAGGACGGCGTGTGCAGACGGTCGTTCGCGAAGTCGTCCAGCAGGTTCGACACCGTCTCGTTGGCGTCGCCCTTGGTGTGGCCGATCAGACCGACCGGGCCGCGCCGGATCCAGCCGGTCACGTACGTCGACTGCAGGTGCGCGCCGCTCTCCTCGATGACCCGGCCGCCCTCGTCGGGGACCGTGCCCGAGTCGATGTCCCAGGGCAGCTTGGGCAGCTTCTCGGACAGGTAGCCGACGGCGCGGTAGACCGCCGTGACGTCCCAGTCCTTGAACTCGCCGGTGCCCTTGACATTGCCGGTGCCGTCGAGGGCGGTGCGCTCGGTGCGCAGGCCGACGACCTTGCCGTCCTCGCCGAGGATCTCGGCCGGGGACTCGAAGAAGTGCAGGAACAGCTTGTGCGGGCGGTCGCCGATGTCGCGGATCGCCCAGTTCTCCAGCGTCTTGGCGACCATGTCGGCCTGCTTGTTGCCGCGCCGGGTCGCGATCGAGCCGTCGTCGTAGTCGATGTCCTCGGGGTCGACGATGACCTCGATGTTGGGGGAGTGGTCCAGCTCCCGCAGCTCCATCGGGGAGAACTTCGCCTGCGCCGGGCCACGGCGGCCGAAGACGTGGATCTCCAGCGCCTTGTTGGCCTTCAGGCCCTCGTAGACGTTCGGCGGTATCTCCGTCGGCAGCAGTTCGTCCGCCGTCTTGGCCAGGATGCGGGCCACGTCCAGGGCGACGTTGCCGACACCGAGGACGGCGACCTTCTCCGCCTCCAGCGGCCAGGTGCGCGGCACGTCCGGGTGGCCGTCGTACCAGGACACGAAGTCCGCGGCGCCGTACGAGCCGTCCAGCTCGATGCCGGGGATCGACAGCTCGCGGTCGGCCATCGCGCCGGTCGAGAAGATGACGGCGTCGTAGAAGGCGCGCAGGTCGTCCAGGTTGATGTCGGTCGGGTAGTCGACGTTGCCGAAGAGACGGATCTGCGGCTTGTCGAGGACCTGGTGCAGGGCCGTGATGATGCCCTTGATCCGGGGGTGGTCCGGAGCTACGCCGTAACGGATCAGTCCGAACGGGGCCGGCATGCGCTCGAAGAGGTCGATGGACACACCGGGGTCGGTGGCCACATCGGACTTGAGCAGCGCGTCGGCGGCGTAGATCCCGGCGGGGCCGGCTCCGACAATGGCTACCCGCAGGGGGCGGGGCATGATCAGGTTCCCTTCGAGCGGTGACAGATCGACTCGGAGGGAAGCCTAAACTGAGGCAAACCTAAGTCGGTACGCGGGTCCGGTCTATGGACTCATAAACATCCTTTATGAGCTGGAAGCGGCCCGTGAACCGTGGGAGCGGTCGTCAGGGCAGCGGCTGTTCGGCCCAGATCACCTTTCCGCCAGGTGTGTAACGGGTGCCCCAGCGGTCGGTGAGCTGGGCGACCAGGAACAGGCCGCGGCCGCCCTCGTCCGTCATGGCCGCGTACCGCAGATGGGGCGAGGTGTTGCTGCTGTCGGAGACCTCGCAGATCAGGGTGCGGTCGCGCAGCAGGCGCACACGGACGGGCGGGGCGCCGTAGCGGATCGCGTTGGTGACCAGCTCGCTCAGGATCAGCTCCGTGGTGAAGGACAGGTCCTCCAGCTCCCAGCGCGCGAGCTGCCGGGCGACCGCGGCCCGCACCTCGCCCACCGCGGCCGGGTCCACGGGTACGTCCCACTCGGCGACCTGCTCCGCGCCGAGCGCCCGGGTGCGCGCGACGATCAGGGCGATGTCGTCGTTCGGGCGCGCCGGAAGCAGCGACTCCAGGACGGCCTGGCAGGTCTCCTCCGGCGACGTGTTGGTCCGCTCCAGGGCGTCGCGCAGCCGTTCGAGACCGGTGTCGATGTCCTGTCTGCGGTCCTCGACCAGCCCGTCGGTGTACAGCACCAGCCGACTGCCCTCCGCCAGCTCCAGCTCCGTCGTCTCGAACGGCAGCCCGCCCAGCCCGAGCGGCAGCCCGGCCGGGACGTCCGGGAACTCGACCCGGCCGTCGGGGTGGACCAGGGCGGGCGGCGGATGGCCGGCGCGGGCGACGATGCAGCGCCGGGAGACCGGGTCGTAGATGGCGTACAGACAGGTCGCTCCCGCGACGGGCGCCGCGATGCCGTCGGCCGTCTCGTCCTGGTCGATGCGGGCCACCAGCTCGTCGAGCAGGCCGAGGAGTTCCTCCGGTGCGAGGTCCAGGGCGGAGAAGTTGTGGACGGCGGTGCGCAGCCGGCCCATGGTGGCCGCCGCGTGCAGCCCGTGGCCGACGACGTCGCCGACCACGAGCGCGACGCGGGCGCCGGACAGCGGCAGGACGTCGAACCAGTCGCCGCCGACCCCAGCCTGCGCGGGCAGATAGCGGTAGGCGATGTCCAGGGCGCCCTGCTCGGGCAGGGTGCGCGGCAGCAGGCTGCGCTGGAGCGTGACGGCCATGCCGTGCTCGCGGGTGAAGCGGCGCGCGTTGTCGATGGAGACCGCGGCGCGCGCCACCAGCTCCTCCGCGAGGACGACCTCCTCCGGGTCGAAGGGCTCGGGCCGCTCCGAACGCCAGAAACTGACCACGCCCAGCACCAGGGCCCCCGCGCGCACGGGCACCGTGATCAGCGAGTGGATGCCGAACTCCACGGCCTGCTCGGTCCGCTCCAGGTCCTGCGCCCGCCAGCCCGGGGACTCGGCGAGCCGCGCCTCCAGGACGGGCCGCCCCTCGGCCAGGGTGCGGGCCTGCGGGGCGGACTCGACGAACCGGATCTTCTCGCCGACCGCGTACAGCGGCGCGCCCTTGCGGATCCCGCTCATCGCCGTGCGCCGCAGCGTGGCCCGGGAATCCGGCTCCTCCCCCTCCAGGACGGCGTCGAAGAGGTCCACGGCCGCGAAGTCCGCGAACCGCGGTACGGCCAGCTCCGCCAGCTCCTCCGCCGTCCGGGTCACGTCCAGGCTCGTGCCGATGCCCACTCCGGCCGCGTACAGCATGTCGAGGCGCTCGCGCGCCGCCTCCGCCCGGCCGGACAGAGCGCGCAGCTCCGTGGAGTCGCGCAAGGTGGCGACGCTGCCGGCCGGCCCGCCGGCGACGTCGGTGGTCCGCTGGTTGATCGCCAGCAGCCGTTCCCCGACCAGGTGCACCTCGTCCGTGACCACCCGCCCGGAGGCCAGCAGCTCGGCGGTGCCGGCGTCCAGCCCGAGGTCGAAGACCTTCCGGCGCTCGGCGTCAGCGGGCAGGTCCAGCAGCCGGTGCGCCTCGTCGTTGGCGAGCAGCAGGTCGCCCTCCCCGCCGACGATGATCACCCCTTCGCGCACGGCGTGCAGCACCGCGTCGTGGTGCTCGTACATGCGGGTCATCTCGCGCGGGCCCAGTCCGTGTGTCTGGCGCAGCAGGCGGCGGCTGACCAGCGCCGTACCGCCCGTGGCCAGCGCCAGGGCCGCCGCGGCGGTGGCCAGGACCAGGGGCAGCTGACGGTCCGCGTTCCCGCCGACGCGGTCGGTGGTGATACCGGCCGACACCAGCCCCACGACCTTGCCGTCGGCGTCCTTCACCGGTACGACCGCCTGCACGAGCCGGCCGATCGTCCCGTCGACCTCCTCGACCACCGTGCCGCCCGCCTGCGCCGGCTGCAGCGTCCCGACGAACTTCTTGCCGATGCGGTCCGGCTTGGGATGGGTGTAGCGGACCCCGTCGGTGTTCATCACGACGATGAAGTCGACCTCCGACGCCTCACGGGCGGCCTCGGCCCGCGGCTGCAGCACGGCCGTGGGGTCGGGACTGCGCAACGCCGCCACGATGCCCGGGGAGTTGGCGAAGGTCTCGGCGACGGCCAGGGAGCGGTTGCGGGCCTCCTGGGTGCTGTCGTGCCGCACCTGGAGCACCAGGGCGACCACTGCCGCGACGACCAGCAGCAGCACGATGACGACCTGCAGAACGAACACCTGCGCGGCGAGGCTGCGCCCGCCCAGCGTGCTCTCGGGTGTGCGCCGTGCCCGCAGGCCCCGGGGACGTCGGGCCGGCCGGGCATCCGATCGCCCCAGGAGTCGGACCATGTGCCATGTCTACACTGCCGGGCCCCGTGAGGCGAGGGGCGTTACGGAAGGTGATGGCCCGTAATCGTCGTGCGCCACCCGGGCGAGCCGGGTGGCCAGCAGCAGGGCGATGTCGTCGGGCCGGTCGGCGGCCTGCCGCGCCGTCGCGGTGAGCCGGTCGGCGACGTCCGCCAGGGACCGCTCCGGAGGAGCGCCGGCGTCGGCCAGGACCGCGCGCAGGGCGGTGATGCCGTCGTCGATGTCCTGGCCGGGCCGCTCGACCAGCCCGTCCGTGTACAGGGCCAGGATCGCGCCGGGGTCCAGGCGCAGCTCCGCCACCGGGTAGTGGGCGCTCGGGTCGACACCGAGCACGACCCCGTCCGGCAGGTCCACGATCCGGGTACGTCCGTCGGGATGGCGCAGCAGCGGCGGCGGATGCCCGGCGTTGACCACCCGGGCCAGGCCGGTCGCCGGGTCCAGGCGGACGTAGCAGCAACTGGCGAACTGGCCGGGGTCGAGGTCGATGAGGAGGTGGTTCGTGCCGCCCATGACCTCCTCCGGCGGCCGGTCCCCGAGCGCGAACGCCCGGACCGCGCTGCGCAGTTGCCCCATGGTCGCTGCGGCCTGCACTCCGTGCCCCTGCACATCGCCGATGACCAGGGCCAGACCGTCCCCCGCCTCCACGACGTCGTACCAGTCGCCGCCCACCTCCATGCCCTCGGTGCCGGGCAGATACCGTCCGGCGGTCTCCACGCGCGCGTGCCGCGACAGCCGCCGGGGGAGGAGGGCCTGCTGGAGGCCGCGGGCGAGGGCGGCCTCGGTGTCGTAGCGCTGGGCCTTCTCCATCGCGTGCGCGATCAGGCCGGCGAGGGCGGTCAGGACCGTGCGCTCCTCGGAGCTGAAGCTGCGCGGACGGTCGAAGCCGAGGATGCACGAGCCGACCGGGCGGCCGGAGGCGATCAGCGGCAGGAACGCGCGTGCGCCCTCCGTCGCGTCGAGCGGGATGCCCGGGTAGGCGGCCGTCAACTGCTCCATCGAGTCGAAGAACAGCGGACGGCCCGTGGTGAGCGTCTCCACGCCCGGCAGACGCGCGTCCAGCCCCACGCCCTCGAACGGGGCCAGGAAGCCCTGGGGGAAGCCGGACTCCCACGCCAGGTACAGATGCCGCTCCTGGAGCAGGTAGATGGCCAGCCGGCGGCCGCCGAACGCGGGCAGCAGCTCCTGCATGACCACCGCCGACACCTGGCGGGCGGTCACCGCCTCGGTCAGCGCGATGGCGAGGACGATCGGGCGGTACAGCGGGGTGGTGGAGACGGCGTCCGGTGCGGGGGCCCCGCTCTCGGCGTCGGCCGCCGCGGCGGCCGTGGGCCCGTCCGAGTCGTGTGGCACGCGGCTCGCCGGGACGGCGGTGCACGTGAGGAGGTCCGTGCCGGGGTAGACGGCCATGCTGAGCCAGTCGCCCTCGTACGGCCGCGGATCCGACCCTCCTTCGCCGGCCTCCTGGGGCCGGCGGACGTGGAAGTGCACCGGCTCCGGCGACAGCAGGGCGCCGCGCAGAGGCTCCTCGTAGGCCGGCTGGTTCAGCCACGGCACCGCCTCCCACAGGGACCGGCCGAGCAGCCGGGAGCGCTCCACGCCCAGCAGGTGCGCGGCCCGGGGGTTGGCGTAGACGATCAACCCCAGCCGGTCGAGGCAGAACACGCCCTCGGGCAGCAGGTCGGCGGCTCCGTCGGCCAGGGCGCCGGGCCCCGGGTCGAGGAGGACGCCGGTGACGCCAGGGGCCGGCGTGGCCGTACCGGCGCCGGTGGCCCGCAGCTCCAGCAGCCGCAGACCGCCGTCGGCGGTGCGGACCTGGACCGGCAGCGGCGGCGGTCTGCCCTGGGCGGCCTCGTGCAGCAGAGTGGGGAGCCGGTGGGCGTCCGTCGGGTCGACGGCCCGTGCCAGGGCGTCCAGGCCGGCCGGCCGCTCGTCCGGCGGCAGCCCGAGCAGCGCGCGGGCGGCCTCGTCGGCGGTCACGGTGCCGGTCGCCGGGTCCCACGACAGATGCCCGACACGACCCAGGGCCAGGCCCGCGGCCGGCGGACGGACGCACAACGGCTCGTCGTCCCAGGTGACGGCCTGTCCGTCCGTCTCGTACCGCAGCAGGGCCGCCGCCAGGGCGTCCGCCACACGCCCGATCCCTTCGCACCCCGCCTGCACGTCCCCGGCGTCCGCGGCCGCCGCACGCAGGACGGTCATCACCCCGAAGGTCCGCCCCTCCGCCGCGCAGGGCACGCAGAGCGTCGCGAACTGGAAGGGCAGCCCCGCCGCGAACTGCGGGTAGCGGCGCATGGTCTCGGCGGCGTTCGCCAGGACCACCGGCACGCCGCGCCGGTGGGCGTCGACCACCGGGAACGGCCGGTCCACGCTCACCTGCCACCACGGCCGGAACAGCGGCCCGGGCAGCCCCGAGAGAACCGCGAGCCGCAGCAGTCCGGGCGTACTCGAGCACATGTACACGCCCCCGGCGCGGCCGTCCACGGCACACAGCGCGTCCGCCACGGCCCCGGCCAGCAGTGCGGCCGGCAACCCGGACGGCTCCCGCTCGTCCCCGGCGCTCCCAGTCATCGCCCCTACCTCGTCCGTGCGCCGCCCAGTGGGTGACACAGCAAGAATGCGCCACATCGGGGCCGGTGTGCATCCCGCGGCCCACCGAGCGCGGTCCGTGAGCCGCCCGGACACGGAACCGGCGGGGGCCCGCAAGCCTGCAACATCTCCACACCTCCTGCCCCGGCGCGGCGCCGGGCCGATCACCCACCTCGCCGACCCGCCGCCGCCCGGCCCGAGTCGGGTCCGGCGCACCCGCCCGACGAGAGAGCCCGGAGCAGCGTCTCCGGGAGCCCGACGGGAGTGGTGGCCGGACGGGTCTGCGTCGGGGCGTGGGCCGGGTCGTCCCGGGAGCCCGGTGCGGGTTGACGAGGGGAGGCAGCCGTTGCGGCCGCGCGGGAGGGGGCCGGGGGCCGCTGTGGTCGCCTGCGTGCGCGTCGAGCGCGGCGCGGTGCGGGGCGACGCCGTGCCCATGTCCCCTGCGCGGGCTGAGAGTTCACCTCATGCCCACCGCCGCCCTCATCGTGACCGGCGCCCGGGTCCGCACCCTCGACGCCGCCGCCCGCCCACGGGCCACGTCCGTCGCCGTACGCGACGGGATCGTCGCCGCGGTGGGGGGAGGAGGCCGAGGTACGCGACTGGCGCGGGCCCGGCACGGAGGTCGTACGGCTCGACGGGGCGCACCTCGTGCCCGGGCTGGTGGACGCGCACCGTCACCCCGTGTGGGGCCTGGACATGGTCACCGGCACCGATCTGTCGGCGGTGACGGACCTGGCCGGGCTGCGGGCCGCGCTGATGTCCGCCGAGTGCGTCGACGGCTGGGTGATCGGATACGGCCTCGACCACAACGCCTTCGAGGGCCGGCCCGTCGACCGCGCCCTGGTGGAGGACGTCCTCGCCGGATCACCGGCCGTCGTACGGACCGCCACGCACGCCATCGGAGACGCGGCCGTGCGCCACGTCCTGGACACCCTGGCCGCCCTCGGGCCGGACGGCCGGGGCCGGCACCGGATCGAGCACGTCGAGATGGCTCCCGACGAGCTGCTGCCCCGGTTCGCGCAGGTCGGGGTGACCGCGTCGATGCAGCCCCCGCACACCGCCCACACCCGCTCCGACGGCACTGACGAGTGGTCCCGCCGACTCGGCACCGCCCGGGCCGCCCACGCCTGGCGCCTGCGCGACCTGCGGGACGCGGGCGCCACGCTCGCCCTCGGCTCGGACCGGCCCATCGCCCACCACGACGTCCGGGCCGTCCTCGCGACGGCCCGCAGCCCCCGGGGCGCTGCCTCCAGGCGACCGGGCCTCACGGGCCCGGAGGCGCTGGAGGGCTGCACCACCCACGCGGCCCGTGCCGCGGGGGGAGCAGGACCACGCGGGCCGGATCGCGCCCGGCATCCGGGCCGACCTCACGGCCCTGTCCGTGGACCCGGTCGAGGCCCCCACGGACGAACCGACCGAAGCACCGGTCCGTCTGACGGTGACGGGTGGTCATGTGGTCCACCGCGGAGACTGAGCCGGGAAGGTTCCCGCGGCCGCGGGGTAACCGCCCGTCATGGGCGAGATCGTGGTCGGCACCTGCTCGTGGACGGACCGTGCCCTCGTCGGCAGCGGCTGGTATCCGCCCGGACGGCGGGACGCGGAGGGCCGGTTACGGCACTACGCCGAACGCTTCCCGGTGGTCGAGGTGGACTCGACGTACTACGCGCTGCCCGGCGAGCGCACCAGCCGGCTGTGGGCGGAGCGCACACCCGACGGCTTCGTGTTCGACGTGAAGGCATTCTCCCTGCTGACCGGTCACCCCACCCGGCCCTCCGTGCTCCCGCCGGGGCTTCCCCCGGACGTCCGTTCGCCGAGGGCGCTGGACGAGATGTGGCGGCGGTTCGCGGACGGCATACGGCCGCTGCGGGAGGCGGGACGGCTGGGCGCCGTCCTGTTCCAGTTCCCGCCGTGGCTGCGGCCGGGGCCGCGGGCCGAGGAGTTCCTCGCCCAGTGCGCCGCCCGCACCGCCGGATGGCCGGTCTGCGTCGAGTTCCGGCACCCCGACTGGTGGCGCGGCGAACAGGAGCCCGCGACCGCCGCGTTGCTGCGGTCGTACGGATTCGCCGCCGTGGCCGTCGACATGGAACCGTCGCTGCCGTCCGCGGTTCCTCCCGTCACGCCCGTCACCTCGCCGCGGCTGTCGGTCGTGCGCTTCCACGGCCGTAGCCCCGCCTGGGGGACGGGCAGCAAGGAGGACCGCTTCCGGCACGAGTACACCGAGGACGAACTGCGGGAGTGGCTGCCCCGGGTGCGCGCGCTCGCCCTGCGGGCCGAGCAGGTACACGTGCTGTTCAACAACTGCTGCGCCGACGCGGCCGTCCGGGCCGCGGCACGCATGCGTGACCTGCTCGGAGACTGACGGGTACCGACCTGTCAGGCGGTCGCCTTCAGAGTGCTCTTGGCGAGTTCGTACGCCGGGAGCATCGCCTCGTGCTCCTGGGTGTCCATGCCGCCGAGGTGCAGCACGACCGGACCGTCGGACGTGGTCACGGCCAGGGCGCGCTCCTTCTTCGTCTCCTCCAGCAGCTCGCTCGTGGTGACGTACTCCACCTCGGTTCCGGTGAGGCCGCCCGCCTCGAAGGCGCGGTACTTCGCCCCGCTCGACCCGCTCTCGGCGGTGACGAAGCCCTCCAGCACGGTACGGGCGTCGGCGTCGCCCGGCTTGCCCGTCCAGACACGCAGGAAGCCGACCTTGCCGGCGGGCTTGGCGTCGACCTCGCAGGCCATGGTCACGGGGCCCTGGTGCAGCAACGCGTCGGCGAGCTCGTCGGTCAGTTCGTCACCGGTGTCGCCCTTCTGCGAGGCCGAGTCGACGGCCTCGGCCTCCCAGAACTCGGCGATGTCGAAGGTGACGGGGAGTTCACAGGCGGAACCGTCGGCGCCGATGCTGCCCCCGCTCGCCGCGACCTTGGCCGTCGCGGTCGCCGCCGCCTTGGCCGCGCTCGAGCCCTGCTCGGCGTCCCCGTCCCCGCATCCCGTCGCCACACCCGTCAGCAGGGCCGCCACCGCCAGGCCCCGCCCCATGTTCCCCACCCCGAAGCGCACTGCTGTCTCTCCTCTTCCTCGGTACCGGCGGAGCACTGTATCCGAGGCCACCGACACCGCGGCGCGCGCAGGGTGTCTTCCTACTCGAGCGTGCTCTCCTCGACGTTCTCCATCCGCGCGTACAGCACCTGCTCGTTCACCTCCAGGTTGTTGATCAGCTTGAGGGCGACCGTGATGCCGTGGCCGACGAGCTCGTCGGCGGTCTCGCCGTACTCGACCTGCAGGACGGTGTTGGGGGCGCGGTCGTCGTCGGCGGCGCGCAGCGGGTCCCGCCTGCCGTGGGCGCCGATCTCGGTGGCCGCCTGCAAGACGAACGCGACGGCGTGGGCCTTGGCCCGGGGCATCGTCAGCGTCAGCAGCTCCCGCTCGACCCGGTCGAGCCGCACCCCGGCGTCCCGGTCGCCGAACAGCAGCGCGTACAGCAGGTCCTTGGCCTCGAGCAGCAACAGCTCGCCGGCCCGTGACCGGCAGGCCGGGGCGATCAGGGCCGAGTCCTTCGGCGGTGGGTCGATCAGCAGGCCGTCCCGCTCCAGCGCCTCCCGGGTCAGCGTCCGGTAGCGCTCCACGAACGCCCGCAGCCCGTCCGCGTCCAGGCCCCAGGCCCGCACCCGCGCGATCCGGGCGGCCCGCGCACGACTGTCGTCGACCGCCGTGGCGCCCGGGTCGGCCGGTTCCGTACGCGCCGCCGGTACGGTCGCCGTGCCCAGGGCCAGGTCGAGGAGCTGCTCCACCAGCCAGGCGCGCGGCTGCTGCTCCAGTACCGCCCGCACGCGCCCCCGCAACTGCCCGGCCAGGTCCTCACGTGCCTGTTCGATGATCGCGGCAATGCCGTCGGTCCCGTTCATGAGGGCGACGGTAGGAGCGCCGAGCCGCCTGGCGACGGGGTTTCGGCACCGGTTCAGGCCTTCGGGTGAGGGCGGGAATGCCCCGGCCCGGGCCTCTGTTGTAGGGCGTGACTGACATGCACCACTCAATGATGGAGCCGGTGTGATGTCGGTGAAAGGAGGCCCCCATGGCACGCAGCACCGCGCGCCCCGTCGTCACCCTGAGGTCCACGGCCGGCACCGGCGTCACCTACGTGACGCGCAAGAACCGGCAGAACGACGCCGACCGGCTGGTCCTGCGCAAGTACGACCCCGTCGCCGGACGGCACGTCGCCTTCCGCGAGGAACGATGACCCCGGCGTTCGACCCCAGGAGGCAGTCATGAAGGTGCGCAAGTCCCTGCGCTCGCTGAAGTCCAGGCCCGGCGCCCAGGTGGTGCGCCGCAAGGGCGTGACCTTCGTCATCAACAAGAAGGAACCCCGCTTCAAGGCCCGCCAGGGCTGAGCGGCCGCGACCGGCCCGGTGGGCCCGGCCCCGCTGTGCGGGCCGGGCCCACCGGCCTGTCGTCACCCGCCGCGCACGCACGCCGGGCGGACCCGCCGCGACCGTCCTACGGTGAAGGAGCGGCCGGGGTCCTCCGGGACCACCGTCCGCTCCCGGCCGGTGCCGACTTCTCCCACTGTCAAGCCGGCCGGGACCCGCACCGCCCCGCCGTTCCCCGCCGCGGTCGAGTGACCCCCCCCGTCACACCCGCGCGCCCGCGGGAACCCATGCGGACATGGGCAAGACCGCGCTGATCGTCATCGACATGATCAACACATACGACCATGCGGACGCCGACCTGCTCCTGCCGTCGGCGCGCAGGGTGGTCCCGGTGGCGGCCGCACTCCTGGACCGGGCACGCCGGAGCGGCGTCCCCGTCGTCTACGTCAACGACAACTTCGGCCAGTGGCGGTCCCACCACGGCGAACTCCTCGCCACGGCCCTCGCCGGCCCGCACGCCGACCTCGTCGAGCCGCTGCGGCCCGACGACAGCTCCCTCTTCGTGGTCAAGGCCCGTCACTCGATCTTCTTCGAGACACCGCTGGCCTACCTGCTCGACCAGGAGGGCATCGACCGGCTCGTCCTGTGCGGCCAGGTCACCGAGCAGTGCGTCCTGTACTCCGCCCTCGACGCCCATATCCGCCACCTCGGGGTCACCGTCCCGAGGGACGCCGTGGCCCACATCCACGCCGACCTCGCGGACGCTGCGCTGCGGATGATGGAGCGGAACATGGGGGCACAGGTGTGCGACAGCGGTGAGCTGTGGGAGTGAGCGGCGCCTGACACCCGTCGGCGGCACCACCGTCCCTCGCCTCAGCGGCGCACGGCCGCCTCCGGCGCCGCCGCGCGCGTGGACAGCGGGCTGCCGTCCGGCAGGAAGAACACGGCGCAGATGGCCAGAGTCTCCGTCCCCCGGTTCTCCGCCTTGTGCACGCCCAGCGGTCCCACCGGCTCCACGATGCACTCCCCGGCGGGGGTGACGCACTCGGATCCGTCCGCCAGCGTCCGGGTGAGCGTCCCCGCGGTCACCACGGCGACGACCCGTCCCTCGTGGTAGTGCCAGGGCAACTCACCGCCCGGCGGGATCTCGTACCGCCCCACGACGACCCGGGTGCGCTCCGGCACGGCGAGGGCGAGCCGTTCGGTCAGGAGACCGTCGGCCAGCAGGGCGGGTACGGGGTCGGGTGCGGGCGGGCCTGCGGGTGGGGCTGCCACGGGCGACGGTCCGCTCACGTGGCACGCCTCCGTGACACGAGAGGGCCCAGGGCGCCGGAGCCGGTCCGGGTGGCCTTGCGACGTAACGCGGCCGGTGTCATGTTCCGCTGGTCAGTGCGTTCCACGGGGTGAGATTAACCCACCGGTGTTACGTGGTCGTGACGGGCTGTCAGGTTTTGGTGAACGCCTGTGCCAGTAGGCCGAGGACACTGCCGCCACCGCTTTCCTCCTCGGCCCGGACCCGAGCCTCGCCGGCGGCGCCGACCTCCTCGTCGACGGCGGTGTTCTCGCGGCTCTCCGGTCGGGGCCGGCCCCGGCGTCCGGCCTGATCGGAGGCGGAGTGATCCTCGACGGCCGTCCTGACGTCTATCAGGGCGACTGACCCCGGCGTGCGGTCCGGCCACCTCGGCCGGCACCGCTCGCACGGGTACGGGATTCGGCCGTACGCCCGCGCGTGCGGTGAGCGGTTGGGGAGGACCTTGGGGATCGTGGGTCCAGTGCAGGAACGGCGTCACGGCCGGAGCGAGCGAGGCGGCAGTGCCGCCGGCAGCGGGAAACGGCCGGCCGGCGCGTCGGCCCGTGCGGCGGCCTTCGTCGGGCGCACACTGCGCGCCGAGTGGCACGCCATCGTCGTCGATCCCGTACGACGGCTGCGTCGGCGCGGCTCCGGGGGGCTGCTGCTGGCGTTCGTCGCCTGCGGCGGCGTGATCTTCTTCCACGCCCTCGCGCAACGGCCGGCCGGTGCTGAGGTGGTGCGGGCCGTCGGCGGAGTCCAGGGCGACCTGCCCCTGTGGCTGGCCCTTCTGCGCACCCCGATCTCCCTGTACGTCCCGGCGCTCGACCTGCCGGTGTGGGCGGGCATCACCCAGCTGTTCCTCGCCTTCGCCCTGGCCGAGGTCACCCTCGGCCGGGCCAGGACCCTCGCGGTCGCCTACGCGACCACGCTGGCCGGCACCCTCACGGCACGGGTGATGATCGCGGCGGGGCCCGACCGATTCGGGTTCGGACTGCCGCCGGAGGCGGGGGAGGTGCTCGACACCGGCCCGTCGGCGGCCGTCGTCGGACTCTTCACCTACCTCTCGGTGGTGCGGCGCGCCCCCGTCGTCTTCATCCTCACCGGCGGCTCGATGGTGTGGGAGTCGATCGCGAAGCCCAACCTGGCCGGCCGCGAACACCTGATCGCCGTCGCCGCCGCCGTCGTGCTCGGCCTGTTGCACGGCCAGGGAGACCGGTGGCGGCGGATCCTGTCCCGGACCGCACCCGAGGCGCAACGGGAGGACACCCCCGACACGCCTGCGAAGTCGCAGGACAGGGGGCCCCTTTGAGGGGGCGCTTCTGAGAAGTTGCTATGAATGCGTGGGGCGGTTGAACACTCCTGTGTCCGGCTGCGTATAGGGCCGGGGGATTTTCATGTCCTGGCCGCCGACGACGTTTTGGAGCACTTCGTGGGACACAACAGGCGCAGGCGCCCGACGGGCGGACGGCGCGCGACCTTCGCCGCGGTAGCGCTGATGCTGGGCGGCGGAGGGCTCATGGCCGCGAACGTCTACGCATCCGCCACCGAGGACGACGCGGGCGGGCCCTGGACCTCGGGCTCCGTCACCATCGACTGCCCGGACGTCGGCACCCGGCTGACCGACGTGCCGGAGGAGGCGGGCGCGGAGGTCGACCGTGAACTCGCCCTGCTGGATCAGCAGATCGCCGCCGCTTACCGCCAACTCCAGGACTCCGCACAGGCCGTGCGCCAGGACGTCGGCTTCGCCGACAACGCGGTGATGAAGCCGCTGAAGGAGAAGCGCGGCGCGACGATCGAGCGGATCGCCGTCGCCATCGACCGCGTCGGCGACCGCCCGCAGGGCCTGGAGGAGCTCGCCGCCTGCACCCTGCGCACCGCCGACGACCAGGCCGGCGAGGCGAACACCGGAAACGGCGGCGAGCAGGACCAGGGAGCCGGCCAGGACGACGGCCAGGGCGACAACGGCCAAGGCGACAACGGCCAGGGTGACGGGGGTCAGCAGGGCGACAACGGCCAGCAGGGCAACGGCGGCCAGGCGGGCAACGGCCCCGTGGCCGCCGACTTCACGGACATCACCACCGTCCAGCCCGCCCAGCAGGCCGCGGACCCCGGCGCCGGCCCCTCCAGCGGCACCTTCGCCTCCAGCTGCGGCGTCAACGAGAACGGCCTGTTCAACTCCGACAACGTGATCGTCGCCCCGGGCGTCAGCAACGGCGCCCACCACTTCCACGACTACGTCGGCAACCAGGCCAACGACGCCTTCGCCTCCGACGAGGACCTCGCGAACGGCGACACCAGCTGCGTGGACCAGGGCGACAAGTCCTCGTACTACTGGCCCGTCCTGCGCCTGCAGAACGGCACCCAGGAGCAGGACGCCAACTCTCCCGGCGGCGGCATCGAGGGCAACGCCGGTGAGATCGTCACGCCCAAGGAGGTCACCCTGACCTTCGTCGGCAACCCGCAGTCCAAGGTCACGGCCATGCCCCGGCTGCTGCGCATCATCACCGGCGACGCCAAGGCGTTCGTCAACGGCACCGCCAACGCCAACGCGTCCTGGAGCTGCACCGGCTTCGAGGACCGGCAGCTGAAGGACAAGTACCCGCTCTGCCCGGACGGCAGCGACGTGGTGCGTAGCTTCCGCTTCCAGAGCTGCTGGGACGGCACCAACATCGACAGCGCCAACCACCGCACCCATGTGGCGTTCGCCGCCGCCGACGGCAGCTGCCCGGCCGGCTTCCAGGCCATCCCGCAGCTCGTGCAGCGGATCGTCTACGACGTCGACGCGCCCAGCCTGGAGGACGGCGGCCGCACGACCCCGCTGTTCGCGGTGGACTCCTTCCCCGAGCAGCTGCACAAGCCGGTCACCGACCACGGCGACTTCATCAACGTCTTCGACGAGAACCTGATGAACGAGATGGTCGACTGCATCAACGAGGGCCGCACCTGCGGCGCGGGCTCCGGCGCCGGTGGTGACAACGGCGGTGATGACAACGCCGGCGGTGACAACGGCGGAGGCGCCGACGACGGCGCGAACGACGGCGCCGACGGCGGTGCGGGCGGCGACGGTGCCGACCAGGGTCAGGACCAGGGCGGCCAGGACGGCGGCCAGGGCCAGGACCAGGGCCAGGGCGGTCAGGACGGCGGTCAGGACCAGAACCAGGGTCAGGACCAGGACCAGGGTCAGGACCAGGACCAGGGTCAGGACCAGGGCGACGGCCAGCAGCAGCCGCCCGCCGACAACCCTCAGGCGCCCCAAGGTGAGCCGAACGCGGGCGACGCCGGTTCCGCCGACACCCCCGTCAGCGCGGAACCCCGCGCCGACACCAAGCCGTCGACCAAGTCGACCCAGGCGGCTCCCGCGCCGGACACCGGCGCGGAGGGCGACGTCGGCACCGCCGCGACGGCCCCGCAGCAGTCGCCGCCCCCGGCCGACGCGGGCGACACCGTTCCCGTCCCCGCGCCCCAGGCGCAGGGCGGCCTGGCCGACACCGGCGCCAGCCTGTGGCCCGCGGCCGCCGGAGGGCTCCTGCTGATCGGCGGGTTCGTCCTCCTGCGGCGTGCCTCGAGGCGCCCGTACTGAGTCCGAGTTCCCGTCGAGGGAACCGGGCACGTTCGGGTGCACCCGGACGCGCAAGGCTGCCCCTCCGCCGGGCCGCACGGTATATGTCGCTCGGAGTGACCGGACAGGTCGCTCCGAGCGACACCGGCCCCGGACACCGGGGCGGCCACGCGACCAGGGGAGCACCATGGAAGACATGGAGTACGCCTACGACCTCGGCACCCACGGCCGGCCCGTCACGACCGCCTCGACCGAGGCCCAACGCTGGTTCGACCGGGGTCTGGTCTGGTCGTACGGCTTCCACCACGAGGAGGCGGTCTCCTGCTTCGAGGCCGCGCTCCGGGCCGATCCGGACTGCGCCATGGCCCACTGGGGCATCGCCTACGCGCTCGGCCCCAACTACAACAAACCCTGGGAGTTCTTCGACGACCGGGACCTGGCCGAGACCGTCGAGCGCACCCACGCGGCCGTCGAGCTCGCCCACGAGAAGGCCGCGAACGCCACCCCCGTCGAACGGGCCCTGATCGGCGCCCTGCGCGCCCGCTACCCGCAGGTGCGGCCCGCGAAGGACTGCTCGGTGTGGAACGAGCCCTACGCCGACGCCATGCGCGCCGTGTACGAACTCGCCCCCGACGACCTCGACGTCGCCACCCTCTACGCCGACGCCCTCATGAACCTGACGCCCTGGCAGCTGTGGGACCTGCGCACGGGCGAGCCCGCCGAGGGCGCGCGCACCCGGGAGGCGCAGGCCGTGCTCGAGTCGGCGCTCGCCACGGACGCCGGGGCGTGGCATCCGGGGATCCTGCACATGTACATCCACCTGCTGGAGATGTCACCCTCCCCCGAGACGGCCCTGCCCGCCGCCGACCGGCTGCGCGACCTGGTGCCCGACGCCGGCCACCTCCAGCACATGCCCTCGCACCTGGAGGTGCTGTGCGGCGACTACCGCGCGGTGGTGGCGGACAACACGCGGGCGATCGCCGCCGACGAGAAGTACCGCGAGCGGGCCGGGGCGATGAACTTCTACTCCCTCTACCGGGCCCACAACCGCCACTTCAAGATCTACGGCGCGATGTTCCTCGGCCAGTCGCAGGTCGCGCTGGAGGCCGCCGGCCGCCTGGAGGAGTCCCTGCCGGAGGAACTGCTGCGGGTGGAGAGCCCGCCCATGGCGGACTGGCTGGAGGCCTTCCTCGCCATGCGGGTGCACGTGCTGATCCGCTTCGGCCGCTGGGCCGACATCCTGGACCTCCCCGAGCCCACCGATCCGGAGCTCTACAGCATGACCACCGCGATGCGGCACTACGCCCGCGGCGTCGCGCTCTCCGCGACCGGCCGCGTCCCCGAGGCCGAGGCCGAACGCACCCTGTTCCACGAGGCCGTCGCCCGGGTCCCGGCGACCCGCATGCTCTTCAACAACACCTGCGCCGACATCCTCGCGATCGCCGCCCTGATGCTCGAAGGCGAACTGGAGTACCGCAAGGGCAACCACGACGCCGCCTTCGCCGCCTTGGAACGGTCGATCGAGCTCGACGACAACCTCCCCTACGACGAGCCCTGGGGCTGGATGCAGCCCACCCGGCACGCGTACGGCGCCCTGCTCCTGGAGCAGGGCCGGGTCGCGGAGGCCGAGGCGGTCTACCGCGCCGACCTGGGCCTCGACGACACCCTGCCGCGCCCCTCCCAGCACCCCGGCAACGTCTGGTCCCTGCACGGCCTTCACGAGTGCCTCGTCCGGCTCGGCAAGGAGGGCGAGGCACGGATCGTCGCCCAGCAGCTGAAGCTCGCGAGCGCGCTGACGGACGTACCCGTCGAGTCGTCCTGCTTCTGCCGCCTCGGCACCTCCTCCGGGACCCCCGGCACGAGCGATTGCTGCGGCATGGACAATTGATCGACCGGCCTCCCGGGATGCCGGTCGGCCCTCTCGTCGTGACCATGGACGCAGGGGCCGCGGGCATCCCGGCGCAGGTGGGCCACCGATGGCGCTGTCCGCGCGGAAACAGGGGGACCTCGCAGCATGGCGGGCGCAGGATGAACGAGACACGTACGAAGTGGACCTTGGCCACGACCCACCTGCACGGCGGGGTCGGCCGCGCGCGCGGATGGGCGCGGCTCGCCCTGCTGCTGGTCGCCGGCTGCGCCGCGGTGGTGGCGGGCGGCGCCGGATCCGGCGGCTGGCTGGTCCTGCTCACCGGACTCGCCGGGCTCGCGCTGGCCGGGGCGGGCGTGTGGTGGATGCTGGCGCACCGGGGTGGGGCGAGGCTGCTGGGCGGCCTGCTCGCCGTCACCGCACCCGTCGGGGTGCTGGTGCTGTACGCGGCGTCGGGACTGTGGGTGGTCGCGGTGGGGGCGCTCGCGCTCTGGGCGGGCGCCCTCGCCTCGGCCCGCGCCGCACTGCGCACCCTGCGCCGCCCCAAGGGCATGCACGGGCACAAGGCACTGCCGCCGCTCCGACCGGTCCTGATCATGAACGTGAGGTCGGGCGGCGGAAAGGTCGAGAAGTACGGCCTCGTCGAGCGGGCGGAGGCACTGGGCGCCAAGGTGGTCCTGCTCGGCACCGACGACGGCTGGACCGACCCCGTCGCGGAGGCCCGGCGGGCCGTCGCCGAAGGCGCGGACCTGCTCGGCGTCGCGGGCGGCGACGGCACCCAGGCACTGGTGGCGGCCGTGGCCGCCGAGCACGACCTGCCGTTCGTCGTCATCGCCGCCGGCACCCGCAACCACTTCGCCATGGACCTCGGCCTGGACCGCACCGACCCCGTCCGCAGCCTCGACGCCCTCACCAGCGGCGTCGAGTTCCGCGTCGACCTCGGCGACGTCGACGGGCGGCCCTTCGTCAACACCGTGTCCTTCGGGGCGTACGCGGAGATCGTGCAGAACCCGCAGTACCGCGACGCGAAGGCCACCACCACCCTCGACCACCTGCCCGACCTGCTGCTGGGCGACGGCGGCACCACCCTGGACGTCCGTACCGACGACGCACACGTGCACGCCCCGCAGGCGCTCCTGGTCAGCAACAACGCCTACGCCCGCGCCGATCCGCTCGGCGGCGGCCGCCGCCCCCGGCTGGACACGGGCCAGCTCGGCGTGATCGGGATCCGCGTGGAGGGCGCCGCCCAGGCCGCCGAACTGGCGCTGCTCGGCGAACGGGCGAGCGGCATCACCTCGCTCACCTCCCGCCGCGTGGTCGTCGAGGCCGACCGGGACCGCATCCCGGTCGCCGTCGACGGCGAGGCCCTCGACCTTCCCACCCCGGTCGTGTGCACCGTACGGCCCAGCGTGCTCCGGATGCGGGTGCCCCGCCACCGCCCCGGCGCCGCCTACGCGCCACCGACGGTCGACTGGCGACGCATCGTCCGCCTCGCGCTCGGCCATCCCGACCCCCGCACGATCAAGGATGCGTACGATGTCTGACCGCCAAGAGAAGCTTTCCACCCTGGACCTGGTGCACGACCTGGCCACCCTGGACCAGGCCCTGTACGAGACCGTCACCGTGACCAGGACACCCACCCTGGACACCGCCCTGCGCCGGCTGTCCGCGGCGGCGGACCACTCCAAGCTCTCGTTCGCGGTCGCCGGCCTGCTGGCGCTGCGCGGCGGCCGACCGCGCCGCGCCGCCGCCCTCGGCGTCGCGGCCATCGGAGTGGCCTCGGCGAGCGCCAACCTGCTCGGCAAGCGGCTCGTACGCCGTCCCCGCCCGCACCGCGCCGTGGACTCGCCGTTCCCGCATCGCCACGTGCCGATGCCGGACTCCGCGTCCTTCCCGTCCGGACACACCGCGTCGGCGGTCGCCTTCGCGGCCGCCGTCGGCCCGACCCTCCCGGTCGCCGCGGTCCCGCTGGGCCTGCTCGCCTGCGCGGTGGGCTACTCCCGGGTCCACACCGGCGTGCACTACCCGGGCGACGTCGTGGCCGGCGCGCTCCTCGGCACGGGAGCGGCGGCGCTGGTCCTGGCGACCGTGGGCCGCCAGGACGACTGAGGGCCCGTCACTCCCGCCCGCAGTACAGGAAGAGATGGGGCTCGGGCCCGCCCTCGGGATGGTCCGGGGTGAACAGCACGTTCTCCTCGGCCAGCACCGTCAGGCCGGCCCCGGTCACCACCTCGACGAGATCCTCACCCGCGAAGCTGGTGACCCGCACCGGCTGCCCCATGAAGACGGCGTCGACGCCCTCGATGTCCAGCGGCACCGTGGCCAGCACGAGACTGCCTCCCGGCAGCAGCGCCCGCGCGAGCCGGCCGAGCAGAGCGGCCTGCTCCGCGCGGTCCATCTGGAGCAGCGAGAAGTAGACACAGACCGCGTGGAACGAGCCCTCGTCCAGCGGGAGCTCCCGCACGTCGACGCATCGGAAGGTGGCCCCGGGAACCTGCCGTGAGGCGAGGTCGACCATCACGGGGGAGACGTCCACGCCCAGCACGTCGTGGCCCGCCTCCACCAGGGTCGCGGCGGTCGGCCGGCCCGTGCCGCTGCCGACGTCCAGCACGTGACTGCCCGGCGCGAGCCGTCCGAGCAGCCACTCCAGGGACCGGTGGCGCGCCTGGGAGTGCGCGAACGCCTTCTCGTACGCGGACCCCAGCGCGTCGAACACCGCCGCCGCACGCCGCGCGTCGTCCTTGCCGCCCATGCCGGCCCTCCCGTCGTGGTCAGCGGATCCCGCGCATCCTCGCACTCCTGACGGTGGCTCACAACGGTGGCTGCGTCCGCGTGTACGCCAACGTCTCCCACCGCCGGGTGACCGGAAGCGTCGCGTGCTCCCGGATCAGGTGGCGTGCCTCGTCGGTGAACCGAGGCGCGTCGATCCCGCCGCCCGCCGCATCCGGCACCAGCTCCACCGCCACCTCCGCGGGGGTGAGCCGCTCGGCCGGGTCCGGCCGCAGACAGCCCCGGACCACATGTTCCAGGCCGGCGGGCAGACCCGACAGGTCGGGCATGCCCGTGCGGATGTTCTCGACGACGGTCGGGGCGTCCTCGCCCCACGGCAGGCGGCCGAGCGCGAGCCGGGCCAGCAGGGTGCCCAGGGAGAAGACGTCGCTGGCCGGGGTGAAGTGAGGGTCGGCACGGAGCTGTTCGGGGGAGGCGTACGCGTACGTGCCGGCGAAGCCCTCGCGGGGCTCCGTCAGGCGCTCGATCTGGGCGATGCCGAAGTCGATGACGCGCGGCCCGTCCTCGGTCATCAGCACGTTGGCCGGCTTCAGGTCCAGGTGGACGATTCCCGCCGCGTGGATCGCCGTGAGGGCGGTCGCGATGCCCGCGCCGAGCCGGCGCACAGTCGGCTCGTCCAGCGGGCCGAACCGCTGCACGAACTCCTGCAAGGAGGGCGCGGAGACGTACGGCACGGCCATCCAGGGCACGTCGGCGTCGGTGTCGGCGGCGATCACGGGCACCGTGAACCGCTGCTCACGCACCCGCCGGGCGGCCTGCACCTCGTGGGCGAAGCCCTCCCGGATGTCGGCGTCGGCCGCGTACTCGGCGTGCAGCGTCTTGACGGCGACGAGGATCCCGTCGGTGTCCCGGCACAGGTAGACCCGTCCGAAGCCGCCCGTGCCGATGCGTTGCAGCACCTCGTACGGGCCGAAGGCGGGCGGATCGTCCGCCGCTCGCGCCGCACGCGCCTCCTGGGGCCCCCGCCAGCCGCCGAGGGCCTCGGCCCCTTCGTCGAACACGGTGATCTCGCGTGGCGCCGCGGGGGAGGGCGGCCGGTCCTGCGGCTCCTCCTCCTCGGTCACGAGGATCGGCACCGCGACGGGACCGTCGGGCCCGAAGGAGTACGCCTGCGCGGCGATCCCGGCGCCGCCCTGGGGTTCGACGCACACGGCGAGCAGCCCCAGCCGCCCGCACAGGTCGGTGTCGTCGGGTGTCGGCTGCAGCCCGGGGCGGGAGAAGTACAGCGCGAGCACATCGTGACCCTGCGCCGCCAGATCCTTCAGCAGGGCTTCCCACTGCTCGGCGGAGAGGGCACCCGGGCCGCGCCCGCCGGAGTGCTCCGCCAGGCCGGTCGCCGCCGTGGCCAGGCGGTTGCCGCGCGCGCTCGTCAGCACGCCGAAGGCGGTCGCCGGTGACGCCACCACGTGGTTGGCCATCTGCTGCCCCGCCGTGACGCCGACCCGCAGTACGGTCTCCCGCGCCCGCGCGGCGAGCCCCTCGCGCTGGGCGCGCAGCGTGTCGTACTCGGGCGTGCCGGGGCCCTGGCCGCGCAGTTCCAGGCACTCCAGGATCCTCTGGAAGGCGTCGGTCGCCGCCGCGAACTCCTCCGCGGCGACCGCCGCGCTCGCCTGGGCGACGAGCGCGTCGAGCGTCTGCTCGCTGCCCGCGCCGTACAACCGCTCGCTCGTGTCGGCGATCCGCCCGTACATGCGCATCGCCCGCCGCAGGTCGCCCGCCGCCTCCACCCCGCGGGCCGCCTCCAGGAGGTCCGCCAGACCGTCGTGGCCGCCTTCCTGCCCGAGCGGCAGGCTGCCCGCGAGCCGCGCGTAGTAGTTCCTGGCGACCCTGGTGATCTGGTGGGTCGCGCCCAGGTCCCGTTCGGCGGTCCGCAGCATCTCGGTGAAGGTGCGCAGGGCCGAGGCGGTGTCGCCGGCCTCCAACTGCCAGTAGCCGACGTTGCACTGGAGGTCCAGCGCGGCCTCGGTGCGGCCCTCCGCCTCCGCTGCCCGCTGCATCGCCTCGTACCGGCGTACGGCCTCGTCGTGGCGGCCGGAGCGGCCGTACCAGTGGGCGAGCTGGTGACGGGCCAGGTGGGTGTGCGGATGGGTGGGGCCCTGGTGGGCCTCCTGGTCGGCGAAGAGCCGCGTGAACTGCTCGATCGCGCCCGGGATGTCACCCGACTCGCCGGTCCAGTGGGCGAGTTGGTGCCGCATGCGCAGGGTCTCGGGGGCGTGCGGTCCGAGCGCGAGGGTGGCCTGGCCGACCAGGTCGCCGTACCGGCTGACCGCCTCGGCGAACCGTCCCGCCCGGCCGCTCTCCTCGGCGACGGCCGCCACGGAGTGCAACTCCTCGACCACCTCCGCGCGGTCGGCCTCCCTCTCCGACGCTCCCCCGCGTCGCTTGGCTCCCCACCGCATCGCGCCTCCCCGGCCCGTCAGTCGTCCCGCACTGATCAGTTCACGCCGTATGGGAAGGAGCGGTTCCCGGAAGCGGCCGGAATCAGAGTTTCCACTACCGTCAGTAACATGATCCACTTTCATCCTCAGGTTGCTACTCGCAAGTAGCAACCGGCCCGGCAACCGTCGATTCCGTCTGGAGGACCCCCGATGACCTCTCCCGAGGATGCTCTGCAACAGGCCCGTGCCACCTACGAGGAGCACGTGCGGACCTGCCGCCAGTGCCACTTCGACACCGTCCCGTGCGCGGTCTCGAAGCACCTCCTGCGTATCTACAACAACGCCAGGCGGGCGCAGGCGCGCCCGAACTCGGCGGTCCTCTGAGGTCTCACCGCCTTCCGGCCACCGCCACCGTCAGGTCTCTGATCTCGTAGCCGCCGATGTCGTCCTTGAACGACACGCGCGGCTTACCGGCCATCCGCAGACCGTCGAGCGCGAAGAGCCGGCTGAGCAGGACGTCCGCCTCCAGTACGGCGACGGAGGCGCCCGGACAGCGGTGGGCGCAGTCTCCGAAGGCGAGCCCGGCCGCGCTCGGCCCCAGCGCCGGCACCCGGCCCGGACGCACCCGGTGCGGGTCGGGGCCCATGATCTCCGGGTCGGCGTTGGCCTCGTCGACGAAGACGGTGATCAGCTCACCGGGGCGGACCGTGGCCTCGCCGTCCGCCGTGGGCAGCCGCACAGGAGCGGTGGCTCGTCGCGACAGCCGCCCTACGACGGGTTCCAGCCGCAGGATCTCCTGGAGCAGCCCGAGCCGCTCCGGCTCGTCGGCCGTCCGGTACCGGTCGAGGAGCTCCGGGTCGGTGAACAGGTGCCAGGCGGCGACACAGATGAACTCACGCGTGGTGACCATGCCGGCGGCCGCGTACGTCAGGCACTCGCCGAGGATCTCCGCGTCCGAGCACCCTTCGGACAGCAGGTGGGAGATCAGGTCGTCGCGTGTGCGGGCGCGGTGGGCGCGGATCGCGGGACGCACGTCGGCGAGATGGATGCGGAGCCAGTTCGCGTTCTGACGCACCAGCCAGTACAGGCCACGCGCACTGGTCAGTCCCGGCCGGCCGAACTCCTCGGGGAAGAAGCGTTCCAGCCTGCCCTTCAGGCCCGGACGGCTGTGGCGCAGGCCGATGATGTCGCTCACGACCTCGATCGCCATGGTGAAGCTCAGATCGGACAACTGGGCCCTGCCGGCCGCCCGGAGCGCCGCCACCTGCTCGTCGGCGACCCGCACCATCAGCTCGCGGTAGTGCTCGTCCACACGGCGCGGCGTGAAGAACCGGGCGGTCTGCCGCCGCTGCTCCCGGTGCTGGGCGCCGTCCTGGTACAGCACGGGACGGCGGACCCGGGGCGGCAGTTTCTCCACCGTCTCGATGCCGAGCCCGGCCTGTACCGTCTCCGTACTGCGCAGCACCTCGCGGGCGACCGCGTACCCGTGCACCTGCCAGGACCCGTCCGGCCCACGGCTCACCGGACAGCCGGACCGCTCGCGTCCCCGGTCGACCTTGCGTGCGCTCCCCTGCGCGTCCCCCATCGGGCCACCCTTCCCTTCATGGGCCGGACGCCAGTGTGACGGCCCTGACGCGCACAGGGACCGTCTCTTACCGGCCACGGGCCCGAGCGGGAGCGGGCGGGGCCTCAGGCGGGGCGCACGGCGCCGCGCAGCGCGCCCTCCCCGAGGCTGTGGACCGACTCCTCGCGGATGTACGCGCCGGGGCCCGGGGCGTGGATCATCATGCCGTTGCCCGAGCAGAGCCCGGTGTGGCTCAGGTCGTCGTGGAAGAAGACGAGGTCACCGGGTTGCAGGTCGTCGAGGCCGACCCGGGTGAAGGCCTGCGCCTGGTCGATGGCGGCGCGCGGCAGCGTCACCCCGGCGGCCTTCCAGGCGGCCTGGGTGAGACTGGAGCAGTCGTAGGCCCCGGGCCCCGTGGCGCCCCACACGCACGGCCGCCCGATCTGGGCGCGGGCGAAGGCGAGGGCCTTGTCCGCCTTGCCGAGATACGCGGGTCCGGTGGTGTAGCCGGTGGCCTCGGCGGGAGCAGGAGCAGGGGCGGGAGTCGGCGCAGGAGTCGGGGCCGGGGCAGGAGCCGGAGCAGCGACCTCGGCGGCAGGGAAGGGGAGTTGGGGGGTGGGGAGGGTGAACTCGGAGGTGGGGAGCGTGGCTTGCGGTATGGGGAGGGTGAACTCGTGGGTGGGGAGCGTGGCTTGCGGTGTGGGGAGGGTGAACTCGGGGGTGGGAAGCGTGGCTTGCGGTATGGCGGGTTCCGGCGTCGGCGCCAGGAGGTCGCCGTAACTGGCCGCGAGGATGCCCGTCTCGGGTGCCGGGAAGCCGGACACGGGCGCGGACCGGACCGGTTCGGGTGTCGTGGGGATGGACACGGGGGCGGGCACGACGGGTTCGGGGGACATGACGACGGAGACGAGGGCGGAGGGGCCGGTTCCGGCGGTCGGGGCGAGGCCGGCTCCGCTCATCGGCCCGGACATGTCGGTACCGCGGCCGTCCGTCCGCAGTCCCGACCACGTGTCCGTCGTCGTCCGGTAGGCCGGCACCTCGCCGGTGTCCCAGGTCTGCTCGACCGGCCGTGACTCGATCGCCGGGAGGGACGGCGCCGGCTGCGAGACGGCTCGGGCCAGCACCTCACGGGCCGTCGTGAGCTTGCGCCGGATCTGGTCCTTGTTGGTCCGGAGCGAGGACTGCGGCGCCGCGGGAGCGGCCCCGGGAAGGGCGGCCGGAGCGGAGGCGGGGGCGGGCAGCAGGGCCTTGGGCTCCTCCTGCCGCTGCGCGGGCACCGCCGGCAGCGCGGCCACGGCTCCCGCGGTCAGCTCGGGCACAGCTCGCGCGGTCAGCTCGGGCGCCCGGCGCTCGCCCGCTTCCAGCTCGAGCCGGCCGCCGGCCTCCGGCGCACGTCGGCCGCCCGCCTCCAACTCCCGTACGGCGTCGGAGCCGGCCGGACGCTGCGGCTGAGCCGGACGCTCGGGCAGGCGGTCGGCGGGCAGGGTCGCGGGGGTGGTCGGTCCGATCCGGGTGCGCACCACGTCGAACCACTGCTTGGCGACGGCCTCCACCGACGGATCGGCCGCCCGGCGCCCGCTGTTGGCGACGGAGGTCACGGTCCGGCGGGAGCCGTTCTTCATGGCGCGGGTGGCGTTGAACGTCCCGGAGTCGGTCTCGGCCCGGTTGTAGAGCGAGGTGATTCGCTGCTGGATCTCCGCGCGGCTCGGCTCGCCGGCGTCCTCGAAGCGTGCGGAAGCCGTAGTGCGATCCGTCGCCATGGAAGACGTACTCCTTCCGTGCTCCGCCGGCCGAGTGGGCGGTGGATCCGGGCGATCCCGTCAACAGGATGCCCGAAGCTCGCTGCGCGGTTCGGCAGTTGAGCATCCACCCCGGGACTGGACGGTCCCCGGCTCCGGCCGTACCGCTGGTGCCACGGACTCGGCGGAGGCCGCGCGGCCGGCGGGGTTCGCCGGAGTCGGTCGTGCGGCCTGGGCGTCAACCTAGCCAACATGTGTGGCTCGTGTGAAGATTGAAGCGTTAAATGTCCGATACGTATTCGTGACCTTCGTCTCTTTCGGTCTCAACGAGGTTTACATCGCCCCGACTTGACCGAATCGCCGTGCCGAGGTCACGCCCCGTGCGGTCCGGGCTCGGGATGCCGGGCGCGGTCCACCTCGTCCTGGACCAGCAGGGAGAGCAGGGATGCCACGGTCAGACCTGCCTCGGCCGGGTGGCGGAGTACCTTGCCGGGTTCGATCCGGTAGGTGTTGCCGCGCCCCTCCCGCGTGTGGGACAGGTAGCCGTCCTGCTCGAGGTCGGAGATGATCTTCTGGACGGCGCGTTCGGTGAGCCGGCAGTGCGCGGCGATGTCGCGGATCCGGGCGCTGCGGTTGTCCGCGATGACCGCCAGTACGCGGGCGTGATTGGTCAGGAACGTCCATCCGATATGCGGCTCAGGCACTCCCTCCATGAAGCAATCTTAAGACGACACATTCACGTATACAAACGCCTGAACTCAATTTCATGTATCGGTTGACGTGTGACATGGGTACGGGTGACTCTGGAACCGCGAGGTCGGAGTGACCGGAGGAGGCGGTCATGGCAGAGCCCGCGTACGAAGCGAACCCCGGTGCGGGGGACGACCGGGTACGGGCGGAGACGAGCGGGGCATCGCCCGCCCGGACCGCGGCCGTGCCGGAGATCGCCCTCCGGCCCGACGGTGACCGCGTCGTCGTGGCGATCCGTGGGGAACTCGACCTTGATTCCGCCGAGCAGCTCACGCACGCCCTGCGCGCGGCGCTGGCCGCCGCGGTCGGCGGCGTCGACCTGGAACTCGGCCACGTGGTGTTCTGCGACTGTTCCGCCCTCAACGTGCTGCTCAGCCTGCGGGAGCAGGGCCTCAAGCAGGGCAAGACCCTCGTCATCCGCTCGGCCGGTCCCGTGGTCGAACGGCTGCTCACCCTCACCGGGACCGACGTCCTGTTCGCCGACCTCGGCCCCGACCCCCACCGCGACGACGCGGCGCCCCTCCCGGAGGTACGGGACGGCGACGCGGGCGACATCGAACAGGAGTTGCGCATCGAGGTCGTCCAGCTGCGCCGGGCCATGCAGACCCGCCCGGTCATCGACCTCGCTCGCGGCATCCTCATGGCGTCTTTCGCGCTGAGCGCGCAGGACGCCTGGCGTGTCCTGGTCGAGGCCTCCCAGCACACCAACACCAAGCTGCATCACCTCGCCCGCGACCTGGTCGGCGCCGTGCAGGGCGCGCCACCGGCGGAGGCCGTGCAGGAACAGGTGGCGGCGGCGGTGGCCAAGATCCGGTCGACGCCCGCAGTGGACGAGGACGGCGACCGAATCGATCGCCCCGGCCGTTGAATCGACTGCCACGGCGACCGAATCGCTCGCCCGGGCCACTGAATCGACTGCTGCGGCGATCGATTCGATCGTCATCCCTTGCTCCATCCGCTCTTTCGATCGTAGATTTCGGGCATTCACTCGTTCCTCCGTCCGGGGTGTGCCATGGACCTTGCCCGACTGCGTCACCTGCTGGCCCGCGAGAGCGCCGAGGCCGAACGGCGCAACCCCCGCTCCCGCGCCGCCTACGCGCGCGCCGATCACCTCTTCGGCCGTGTGCCGATGACCTGGATGAACAAGACGGCCGGCGCCTTTCCGCGCTACCTGGAGTCCGCGCGCGGCGCCCGGGTCCGTGACGTCGACGGGCACGAGTACCTCGACTTCTGTCTGGGCGACACCGGCGCCATGGCGGGCCACTCGCCGGCCGCCGTCGCCGAGGCCGTCCAGCACCGCTTCACCGCCCTCGGCGGCGCGACCGCCATGCTGCCCACCGAGGACGCCGAACGGGTCGGCGCGGAACTGACCCGCCGCTTCGGACTCACCCGCTGGAGCTTCTCGCTGACCGCGACCGACGCCAACCGCTGGGCCATCCGCCTCGCCAGAGCGGTCACCGCACGCCCCAGGATCCTGGTGAACAGCTACTGCTACCACGGCAGCGTCGACGAGTCCCTGATCGTGACCGGCCCCGACGGCCAGGGCACCGCACGCCCCGGAAACGTCGGCGCCCCCTGCGACGTCACGCTCACCAGCCGGGTCGCCGAGTTCAACGACCTGGACCACCTGGAGCGCGAACTCGCCCACGGCGACGTGGCCGCCGTCCTCATGGAACCCGCGCTCACCAACATCGGCATCGTCCTGCCCGAACCCGGCTACCTGGCCGGCGTACGCGAGCTCACCCGCCGCCACGGCACGCTCCTCATCAACGACGAGACGCACACCTTCTCGGCAGGCCCCGGCGGTTGCACCGCCGCCTGGGACCTGGAGCCGGACGTACTGACCATCGGCAAGGCCATCGGCGGAGGCATCCCGGCCGGCGCCTACGGCCTCTCCGCCGACCTCGCCGACCGGCTGCTCGGCCGCGACGACCTGGACCTCGTGGACATGGGCGGCGTCGGCGGCACCCTCGCCGGCAACGCCCTGTCCGTCGCCGCGATGCGGGCCACCCTCGAACACGTCCTGACCGACGAGGCGTTCGCCCGCATGCACAAACTGGCCGAGCGCTTCGAGGCCGGCGTGCGCGCGGGCATCGACGCCCACGCCCTGCCCTGGTCCGTCAGCCGCCTCGGCGCCCGCACCGAGTACCGCTTCACCACCCCCGCGCCCCGCACCGGCACCGAGGCCGCGGCCGCCGGCGACACCGAGCTGGAGGACTTCCTCCACCTCTACCTCGCCAACCGGGGCATCCTGCTCACCCCGTTCCACAACATGGCCCTCATGTGCCCCGACACGACCGAACAGGACGTGGACACCCACACCGAGCTGTTCGCGACGGCCCTGGCCGAGCTGGCCGGCTGAGCACCGACGACAGGAAGAGGACACAGACGTGGACGAGATCGACCGGGCCATCCTGCGCGAACTGCAGACCGACGGGCGCATCGCGTACGCCGACCTCGGCCCCAAGGTCGGCCTGTCCGCGTCCGCCGCCCGCCAGCGCCTGCAACGGCTGCTGGACTCCCGGGCCGTCCAGGTCGTCGGCGTCACCGACCCGATGGCCATGGGCGGCCAGGCCATGGCCCTCCTCGGCATCACCGTCGACGGCGACCCGCGCCCCGTCGCCGACGCGCTGGCCGCCCACCCCGAGGTGGTGTACTCGGTGCTCACCTCCGGCGGCTTCGACCTGTTCGCCGAGGTGGTCAGCCCCACCGCGAAGGATCTGCTCGACTTCGTCAACGACACCGTGCGGCAGATCGAGGGCGTCAGCGGCGTCCAGTCCTTCCCCTACTTCGCCATCCACACCCACCGGTTCCTGTGGGAGGTGGGCTGACCCCGCCGATCCATGGGCGGCGGGCCGGGACCCTTCCCCCCGGGTGAGCCCACGGCGGTGGCCACCGCTCAGGGCGGGGTGTCTCAGTCACCCCACTGTTCGGCAGTCAGGCGGGGGTCGTCGGCCAGAATCCGCGCGGCGAACCGCTGCGCCTGCTGCTCGGCGGGTTCGTGCGGGGTGACGAGGAACTCGTACGCGTAGTGGGTGGGCCGCTCATGAGGGGCGCGGGCGTGGCTGAAGTACACGTCGACCCCTTGGGGCTCCTCACGTCGCAGATCCACATCCTCCAGGACGCAGTCCCAGCGTTCGAACCAGCCACTGTCGGCAAAGGTCTGCGTCAGCAGACGGGCGACGGTGTCCACCGGCTGTTCCCAACTGAGATCGGCCACGGCGCGGGACAGTTCGGCGTCGTACCGGGCCGCGTCGAAGCGGACGTCGGCAGGCACCGGCACCCGGCTGTCGTGGGTGTTCTCCCAGGACGACCAGAGCACTCGGTCGCCCTGCCGGTGGATCGTGACGAAGACACCGCCGCAACACCCGGTGTAGCAGTTGTTGTTGGACAGCTCGACCCGACGCGGCACCTCCGTGGCCGCCAACGGCCATCGCTCGGCCGGACCGGCCCATTCCGAACGGCAGCAGCTCGCCACCCCACCGGGGTGAATCTCCTTCAGCACATCCCGGCCATCGATCAGCGGACGCACCTCCGCCCACTGCTCCAGGGCGAGGGGCTCCGGTATGACGTGCCGCAGGCTGAGCGTGCTGATCGGAAGCTGAACGGTCATACGCCCCATGATCGGCCAGGAGCTTGCCTCACCGAGCCGATTTTCGGCGAGGCTCCGGCAGCAGGTCCGGAACCGGACTTCGGCCGGCGAGTGTCCGCGCCCTCAGGTGAACGAGCCGGCACGGACCCACTCGCGCGGGGAGCGTCCGTAGGCCGCGCGGAAGACGCGGCTGAAGTGGGCGGGGTTGGCGAATCCCCATCGCTGGGCCACCGCCGACACCGTGCGCGTCGGCGCGTCAGGGCGCCCCAGTTCACGGGCGCACTCGTGCAGCCGCCGCTGCTGGATCAGCCGGGCGACCGTGATGCCCTCGCCCTCGAACAGACGGTGCAGATAGCGCACCGAGATGTGGTGCGCGGCGGCGACCGTCTGCGGGGTCAGCGCCGGATCGCCCAGGTTCCGGTCGATGTGGTCGCGGATGCGCAGGACGAGGTGCTTGTGCGCGCCCGCCGCCTGCTCCCCGCGCCCCCGTGTCCGTTCCTCCACGAGCGTGGCGAACAGGTCCACGACGCCGTCCGCCAGCCTGGCCGCGACGGACGGGGAGCAGGCCGGGACCGAGGTGGTGAGGGCGGTCAGGAAGGACACCAGCAGGGCAGCGAACCCCTCCGTGGCGCTGATCGCGGTACCGGTGACCCGCCGCAGATCCTCCTCGGGCAGGCCCACGGCCCGGCGGGGCATCCGCACGATCCGGGTGGAGAACGGCTCCGGGTAGTCCAGGGAGTACGGGCGTGTCGTGTCGTAGACCACGAGGTCGCCCTCGCTGGCCCCGGCGTGTCGGCCGTCCTGGACGAGGGTGGCCGTGCCCGCTGTCTGGACGCCGATCGCGATGTAGTCCGCGGGCGCCTGGGCGATGTGCCGGGGTGTGCGGCTGGTGCGTTGCGGGTCGGCCTCGATGGCGGAGACGCGGAGGTGTCCCAGGCGGGCGGTGGAGATCCGGCCCGAGAACGGCCCGTCGCCGCGCGTGGCGACCGTCATCGGGACGAGCGCCGTGCTCAGCGCGTCTCGCCAGTAGGCGAGTTTCTCCCCGTCGGGGACCGAAGCCGTCGTCAGGACCAGGTTCACCCGGTTCTCCTCTCCACCTGTGCGATACCGGCGGAGAGCTCGAAGCCGTGGCGCTGTGGGTCACGCGGGCCAAGAGGGCCCGCTGCTGCCCTTCGCCGGGGCGGGGCCGGCGACACTGCGGCCCCGGTTTCCCCGCCGTTCCCAGCCAAGCAGCGGCACACGGCGGCCTCCAGGCAGGAAGCAGGCAGAAAGCGAGGCACGAGCCCGGTGGGTCATGTGGAGTGCGCGCAGGGAACAGCCCCCGTGCGCTCAAGGGCAAGACGCGGGGAGCCGTTGGGACGAGGATGGGGGCACGACGAGGGGGACTCGCCCGCCGGCGACGCCCGCGCACCGTTCCCTGTCCTCGCGCTGCGGCGGCGCGGGGACAGGGAACGGAGGTCAGTCGGCGTCGAGGCGGGCGAGAAGGTCGCGGGCCTCGGCGACACGCTGGGGGTCGGCGTCGAGGCCCAGCGAGACACACCGGCTGAAGGCCTCCCGTGCCTCGGCGGGCCGTCCGGCGGACAGCAGGACGTTGCCCAGGTGGACCAGGCAACGGCTCAGCATGGCCGCATTGCGGCCGTCGAGGCTGAGGTCGCCGGCGGTTCGGAGATGGGTGACGGCCTCCTCCCAACGTTCCATGAGGGCGTGGGCGCGGCCCATGCCTATGTGCAGGTTGAGCCGGGCCATGGCGGCGATGTGCGGTTCGACGCGGTCGCCGGCCTCGTCCAGAAAGGCGAGCGAGCGCAGGTCACAGGCAAGGGCTTCCTCGGGTCGGCCCGCGTCCAGAAGGACGATGCTCAGGCCGAGCATGGCTTGCAGGGTGCCGTGGAGATCGTCGGCGGACTCGAACAGGCGGGCGGATTCGCGGGTGGCTTCGATGGCCGACGCGTAGTCGCCGAGCAACCGGTGGGCCCAGGCCGCGTAGTTGTGAGCCCACGCCTGCTGAGCGAGGTCGCCGGCGCGCTGGGCCGCCTCCAGCGCCAGGGCGGAGCGGGAGAGGCTGTCGTAGGGGCGGCCTTCGCACAGGAGCACGGCCCAGGCGTGGTAGTTGAGCTGGGTCGCCTCAACGACGGGATCGCCCAGCGCCTGTGCGGAGTCGGCAGCCGTGCCGAACACCTCGGACCAGTGCCCCCAGAAGATCCACTGGTCGGAGAACCAGTGCAGCGCCTCGGCCACCTCCACCACCGCGGCGTGGTTCCCGGCGGCCGCGGCCGCGCGCAGGGCGGCCAGCCAGTTGAGGCCCTCGGCCTGCAGCCACCGGCGCGCCCGGTCGGCGCTCGACAGGTCGACGGTGCCCCGCCAGGTGGGCGGGGGAGCACCGTGGTCGGGCTCGAACCAGCGGCCCGCGACGACCGCCGTCTCCAGCAGCCAGCGGTGCAGCGCGGCCCGCGCCTTTTCGACGTCCCCCGCGCTCTCCTCGGCGTTCAGCCGGGTCCGGGCGAACAGCCGTAGCAGGTCGTGGAGCCGGTAACGGTCTCCGTCCGTCCCCAGCAGCCCGGTCTCGACCAGCTCCTCCAGCGTGTCCTCGGCGTCGAACACCCGCTGCCCGGTCAGCTCCGCCGCGCCGGCGACCCCGACGTCCGGCCCCGGCACCAGCGCCAGCCGCCGGAACAGCCGGGCGGCCGACGGGGTGAGCTGGCGGTACGACAGCTCGAAGGCGGCGTCCACGCGGACGTCCCCGGCGGCCAGCACGTCCAGGCGCCGGTCGTCGGCGGCGAGCCGGTCCGCGAGCCGCCGTACGGTCCAACCGGTGCGGGTTGCCAGCCAGTTGCCCGCCACCCGCAGGGCGAGCGGAAGGTGCCCGCAGCGCTCGGCCACCTCGGCCAGGGCGGCCGGATCGGCCGCGGCCCGCTCGGCCCCGACGAGGCCGGTCAGGAAGACGGCGGCCTCCTGCGGGCTCAACTCCCCGAGCGGCAGCCGGTGCACGCTGTCCAGCCCCGTCAGCATGCGCCGGCTCGTCACCACGACCATGCTCGCGCCGGCGGCCGGAAGCAGCGGACGCACCTGGCCCTCGTCCCGGGCGTTGTCCATCACCAGCAGACAGCGCCGCTCCGCCAACAGCTGCCGGTACAACGCCGCATGGCCCTGCGGACCGGCCTTGACCAGGTCGCGGTCGGCGACCTGGAGGGCCTTGAGCACACCCAGCACGAGCTCGGCCGGGCCCGGCGGGTCGTCGTCCGTGCCGAGCAGGTCCAGGACCAGCTGTCCGTCCGGGAAACGGCCGGCGAGGTCGCGGGCGGCGTGCAGCGCGAGCGTCGTCTTGCCTGTCCCCGGCGGCCCGGACACGGCCACCACCACCGGCTGGGCACGCTCGCCGGCGGCCAGCCCGGTGAGCCGCCCCAACTCCCGTTCCCGGCCCACGAAGTCGTCGATGCCCCGCGGGAACGCCCGCACTCCCAGCGGGCTGTAGCCGGGTGTGCGCCCGGCCCGCGCGGCCGACAGCAGCCGCTCCCGCAGTGTCTCGTCCAGGCCGAGGCCGTCCGCGAGGGCGGCGACCGTCCGCCGCTGCGGAGCCGCCCGCCGGCCCCGCTCCAGATCCCCGATGCCGCGCACACTCACGCCCGACGCCTCCGCCAGGCCCTCGATGGTCTGCGACGCGGACAGCCGCAACTCCCGCAGCAGCGCTCCGAACGCCGCCTGCTCCCCGGTCAATCCCGCCCCTTCGTCTCGCCATGCCCCTGCCGACGCCCCCGAGCATGATCATCCGAATTCTAGAAGAGACGGAGAGGGTTCCCGGGCCCGCTCCGGTCGGCGGCGAGAGCGTTGTCCGATCGGCGGTGAAAGCGCTGTCGGATCGAGGGCGAGGGGCGTTGTCAGTGGTCGCCGGTAGCTTCGTTCTTGTCGCAGCCGCTCTGCCGCGACAGTCCCCCTGTGCTGCGCCGACTCGGCGTGACACGCCTTGTGCTGCAAAGGAGATGGTGCGTTGACGGACTGGGAGAAGTCGAGCACGGCCCGGGTGGTGCCGCCCGCGCGGCCACGCAAGCTCGCCAAGGTCCCCTTCGTCGAACTGGCCGACGGACGCCTCCAGGGTGTGGTCTCCAGCGGCTCGGACATCGAGCGCGTGTACGTCTCGTCGGTCGCCTCCGGCACCTACGCGTTCGCGTGCAGCACCAACAACAACCGCCCCTGCGGCGGCGCCCGCGGCTCGTTCTGCAACCACATCCGCGCCCTGATCACCGAGGCGGTCCTCCAGTACGGCGCCGAGCGCGTCGCCCGCTATCTACGCGTCGAGCCCGAGGGCGGGGAGGCGGACGCCGCCTCCCTCACCGTCGCGATGACCCGCACCCGTCCCGCACAGGCGGACGGCAAGGCAGCGGCGGCCCCCGTCTTCAGCAGGTTCCTGCGCCACCTCGCCTACCTGGAACTCGCCCCCACCACCGCCCCGTTGCCGGAGATGCAGTGGTTCCCGCCGACCCGGTCGGCGGCGACGGAGGCGCCCCCGCACGAGCCCGGTACGAGCGTGGGGGAGGAGGCCGACCTGCTCACCGCGCCCGTCGACGGGCTCGACGAGGCCCTGGCGGCGGTCGACGCCTTCGACCGGGCCCTCGTCGCGGGTCTGCTGCGCCCCCAGGCCGCCCGCGCCGCCGACCTGACGCAACTCGCCCTTGCCGTCGCCGGCTCGCCCCTGGCCGCGCGGGTCGCCGAGGCCGCCGAGAAGGCCGCGGCCGGAGCCGCGAGCGAGGACCACTTCGTCGCCCTCGCCGCCGCCCGCACCGCCCTGCTCGGCGCCGCCCACGACGCGCTGACCGCCCGGGCCGACGAGACGACCGGCCGCATCCGCACCGAGACGACGGTGACGGCACCCGCCGAGCGGCAGGCGGCCAACCTGCTGGTGGCCGCCCGGACCTGGCTCGCGGACCTCGCCCGCACCGGCTGGCAGGGCATCGACCACGAACTCGTCGGCTCAGCGGCACAGATCGTCTCCGCGATGCTCCCCGACCCCGCGCTGCGCCGCCTGGCCACGCTCCTCGACGGATTCGCCGCCGAACTCGCCGCCTCCTGCCCCGGCACCGCCCTGGAGCGGTTCCCGGCGCGCCGCTGGGGCGACCTGTGGGCGCGCGCCCTGCTCCTGACACAACCCGGAGCGGCCGAGCCGCAGGTCGTCGGCACCGCCACCGGCCGTCTGCTGCCACTCGGCGTCGACCTGCACGAACACGCGACCGCCGCACAGGCCCAGGTCCACGCGGTGTTCGAACCCGCGGACGGCGGCGCGCCCCGTCTCGTGCGCGCGAGCGTCTCGGTGCCCAAGCCGGACACCGTCGTGGCGGCCGGCGTCTGGCAACTTCTGCGCCCCCACCTCTCACTGCTGGCCGCCCTCGGCGAAGGCCGGACCATGGACCTCACCGCCATGCCCCTCACCGACGAGGGCGACCTGATCTGGGACGACGAGCGGGCCCGCCCGGGCGACCCGGCGGACCCGTTCGCCACCGCCCGCGTCGCCCTCCCGACCGCGACCGCCGCACCCACCACACCCCTGGACCGCCATCCCGCACGCCTCGCCGAACCGGTGTTCCTGGAGGGCTATGCCACTCAGCAGGACGCCGGCGCTCTCACCCTCACCTTCGCGGGACGCACCCTCGCCGTCGACACCGACCGCATCCCGACCGCCGGCCCCCTCACCACCGAGGCCGTCGCCGGCTCCGGCGCCTGCATCGGCCTGCTCCGCTGGGACGACGGGGAGTTCCGCCTGCAGCCGCTCGCCGTCGAGACGACCGTGCGGAAGAAGACCGTCGCCCTCCAGGCGGGGGCCTGGGCCGGCGGCACCACCGACAAGGCCGGCGTCAAGGCGGAGAAGGCCGCGACGGACGCCGTGACCGTGCTGCGGGAGCGGGCGGGGAGGCTGCTGCGGAAATGAGCGAGCAGATGACCGAGCACACGACTGAGCACACGATCGACCACACGACTGAACGCACTACCGAGCACATGACCGAGCAGGCCCCCGAGGCGGCCGCCCACGACAACCGCCGCCAGGTCCTCTACTGGCGGCTGCTCGCCCGCCTCTTCGACCCCGAGGAGCAGGCCGCGCTGGAGTCCGCGAGCCTCGCCGTCGTCGAGGACCTCGGGCTGCCGCCCGCGCTGCTGGACCCGCAGGCCTCCGTCGACTCCGTCGTGCAGCGCCACCCGGAGCTGGCCGCCGAGTTCGACGGCCTGATGGTCCCCGAGACCGGCGACAGCGACGACGACACGGACGTACGCGACCGTGCCGCCGAGGTGCGGCGTGCGGCGCTGGTCTCCAAGGTGCTGCTCAACGTCTTCGCCACCGGCAGCGGAGCCGTCAGCGCCGGGCAGCTGTCGCGCTGGCAGTCCGACGCCGGCTGGCTGGAGCGCGCGCTCGGCTGCACACCCGGCGAACTGCGCGGCGGACGCGGCACGACACCCGCCGCGGGCAGCCTGATCCCCGCGATCGGCCCCGAACTCGGCGCCATCGAGGCCGACCTCGTCCAGCGGATGCACCTGCGCGAGGTGCTCGCCGACCCCAGGCTCGCCGCGCGGCTCACCCCGAGCATGTCGCTGATCGAGCAGCTGCTGCGCGACAAGAGCAACCTGTCGGGAGTCGCCCTCGCCAACGCCAAGGCCCTGATCCGCCGCTTCGTCGACGAGGTGGCCGACGTGCTGCGCACCCAGGTCGAGAAGGCCACGGTCGGCGCTCCCGACCGCTCCGTTCCGCCCAAGCGGGTCTTCCGTAACCTCGACCTCGACCGCACCATCTGGAAGAACCTCACCAACTACAGCCCGGAAGAGGAACGGCTCTACGTCGACCGCCTCTACTACCGGCACACCGCCCGCAAGACGACACCGCAGAAGCTCATCGTCGTCGTCGACCAGTCGGGCTCGATGGTCGACTCCATGGTCAACTGCACCATCCTGGCGTCGATCTTCGCCGGCCTGCCCAAGGTGGACGTCCATCTCATCGCCTACGACACCCGCGCCATCGACCTCACCCCCTGGGTGAACGACCCCTTCGAGGTGCTGCTGCGCACCAACCTGGGCGGCGGCAACGACGGTCCGGTCGCGATGGCCATGGCCCGACCGAAGATCACCGAACCCCGGAACACCGTCATGGTGTGGATCTCGGACTTCTACGAGTTCGACCGCTCCCAGCCGCTGTTCGAGGGCATCGAGGCGGTCCACCGCTCCGGGGTGAAGTTCATCCCCGTCGGCTCGGTGACCAGCTCAGGGCGCCAGGAGGTCAACCCCTGGTTCCGGGAGCGCTTCAAGGCCCTCGGCACACCGGTGGTCTCCGGTCACGTCCGCAGACTCGTGCACGAGCTCAAGTCGTCCCTCGCCTAGGCATTCGCCCCCCTTGCTCGCGGCATTCGCCGCCCACTCACTTGGAAAGGCCCTGACATGTCCGACCTGTTGCGCGCCCCCGCCGAGATCAAGTACGCCGAGGAGCTGGACTGGCTGGAGTCCGTCGACGACAACCCCAAGCCGTTCTCCTGGCGTCTGTCGCCGAAGATGGTCCGTCTGTTCATCCTCGGTTCCGAGCGCGCCGACGGCCTCGACCGGGAGATCTCCCAGAAGTGGTTCGGTGACCGCAGCTTCGTCGAGCGCTCCATCGTCACCCTCGCCTCCGACCGCGGCCTGCTGCTCATCGGCGACCCCGGCACCGGCAAGAGCTGGCTGGCCGAACTGCTGTCCGCCGCGATCAGCCGCAACTCCACCCTGGTGGTGCAGGGCACGGCCGGCACCACCGAGGACCACATCAAGTACTCGTGGAACGTGTCCATGGTGATCGCCAAGGGCCAGTCCCGGGAGTCGATGATCCCGTCGCCGATCATGACCGCGATGGAGGCCGGCTCGATCGGCCGCTTCGAGGAGCTCACCCGCTCCACCAGCGACGTCCAGGACGCGCTGATCTCCATCCTGTCCGAGAAGTACATCTCCGTCCCCGAACTCGACAGCGACAACATCGTCTTCGCCAAGCCCGGGTTCTCCGTCATCGCCACCGCCAACAGCCGCGACCGGGGCGTCAACGACCTCTCCTCCGCCCTCAAGCGCCGCTTCAACTTCGTCCGCATCCCGGTGGTGACGAACAAGAAGAGCGAGGCGGAGATCGTCCGCTTCCGCACCGAGGAACTGCTGCGCCGCCACCAGATCGACCTGGACGTCCCGCCCACCCTGCTGGACGTGCTGCTGCAGAGCTTCGCCGACCTGCGTGCCTCCGCCGCCGCAGCCGGCAGCGACGACGAGAAGCTGGAGTCCGCGCTGTCCACGGCCGAGCAGATCGGCGTCCTGGAGGACGCGATCCTGCACAGCAACTTCTTCGGCGAGCGAGCCCTCACCGCCCACACCCTCGCCTCCTCCCTGGTCGGCTCGCTGGCCCGACGGGAGCCCGAGGACCTCGCCATCCTCAACAAGTACCTGCACGGCGTCGTCGAACCGCGCAGCAAGGAAGAAGGGGGCTCCTGGCCGGAGTTCCTCGAGGGCGGCCGCGACGCGATCGCGACCCTGTCATGAGCGGCCTGCCCGAGGGCACGTTCACCGCCCTGCGCACCCAACTCCAGGACGCGGCCACCGCGTTCGCCGACGGGCCCGGAGCGCTGGAGGGCATCCTGCGGGGCATCGTCGACGACGTCGAGCGCGCGGTGGCTGAACCGCTGGAGATCTTCCCGGTCTGCCACCACTCCCCGGCCTCCGCCCTCGCCATGGCCCGCCGGCTCCGCGAGAAGCAGCCGAAGGTGATCTACCTCGAGCTGTGCGAGGACATGGCGCCCCTCCTCACCGAACTGCGCAACTGCCGCCTCCCGGTGGCGGTTCAGGCGTTCGCGAGCGAGATCGACGGCTTCCCCGCCGACTGGGCGCCGCTCTCCGTGGTCGCCCCCGTCACCGAGGCCTCGGCCGAATACCAGGCGATCGCCTACGCCCTCGACACCCCCGGCGTCGAACTCGTCCTCGTCGACCGCTCCTCCGACCACGTCTTCCAATGGGAGACGCCCACCCCCGAGGAGGCCGGCCCCGACGCACCGCCCGCCGACGAGGAGACCGCCCTGCACGGCGACGCCGTCGGCGTGGAGATCGGCGACCTCCGCCCGCGCTTCGCGGAACTGGAGGAGCACCTGCTGCGCCACGGCCGCGTACGGCACTGGTCGGAGTGGTGGCACCAGTACGTCGAACTGCCCCTGGGCGACAGCGACCACGACACCTACCGGCAGGTCATGCTGCTCATCGGCAGCCTCTTCAGGCGCCTCGCTCCCGGCGACCCGCGGCGCGTACGGATCGACGAGGACCGCGAGCGGTACATGTGGACCCGGATGCGCGAACACCTCGCCGCCACCGGCACCGACCCCGCCGACTGCCTCTACGTCTGCGGCGCGTTCCATGCGGCCAGCCGCGTCGAGGAGTTCGGCGTGCACGGCAGCGACACCTTCACCATCACGCCGCCCACCGCCACGAAGTGGCGGCACGGTCTGATCCCATCCAGCCACGCGGCCATCGAGGCGCAGTTCGGCCTGGCCGCCGGCTCGGTGTCCATCGCCGCGACGGAATGGGCGAAGAACCTCAGGCGCACCGGCGTCCGCCCGTACCGCCTGGAAGGCCAGGCGGGCACGAAGAAGAGCACGAAGCCGAGGAAGGCCCTGCCCACCCCGGCCTCGGTGCCCCAGGCCCGGCCCGCGGACCGGCTCACCGGCTTCCTGCAACGGCCGCCCGCCCTCGACCCCCTCGACGAGGCCGAACTGCTCGGCTGGTCCGTGGACATCGTGCGGGCCGCACGACGCAACGGCTACCTGGCCTCCACCGCCGACGCCATCGCCGTGTACGAGACGTCGATCCTGCTGGCCGGGATGCGCGACCGTGTCAGGCCGACGCCGTACGACTTCCAGGACGCGGCCGTCACCTGCATCGAGAAGGACACGGTGCCCGGGCGGCGGGACGTGCGCCGGCTGGTCGAGATCATGATGGGCGGCGACCGGGTCGGCCAGGTGGGCTACGACGCGCTGCCGCCCCTCGCGCGGGACGTGCACGACCGGCTCGCACCGCTCGCTCTCAGACTCCAGCAACGCGGCGTCCAGCGGGCCCTCCTGGACATCGCCTCCCGGCCCGAGCTGGAGCGCTGCTCCGACGTGCTGTGGATGCTGCGCCGGCTGCTGCCCCAGGGCGCCGCCCGGCCGATCATGGGTGACCGGCGCCTCGGCGAGCGCCCGATCCAGGAGTCCTGGGACCTGGCCCTCGGCACCCACCAGCGCGCGCTCATCGAACTCGGCTACGAGGGCGTCACCATCGAGCAGGTCCTGGAACAACGGCTGCGCCGTACCGCGTACGCGCCCCAGGCCACGGCGGCCCAGGTGCTGGAGGCCGTCGAGGACGCCATCCGCTACCTGCGCAGCCGCCGCCTCGCCGACGAACTGGGCACCCGCGCCCTGGAAGTCCTGGCGAGCGAACGCACCGTCGACGGCGCACCGGAGGTACTGCGCCGCATCCGCGGCCTGCTGGCCTACTACCGCACCAGCGAACCGCTCCTGCCGTCCTGGATCGAGTCCTTCGTCAAGACCGGCTACGCGCATTACTGCACGCTGCTGCCGACGGCGTTCACCGACGAGGACGCGACGGTCCGCCAGGTCGCGGCCATGCTGGGCTTCCTCTTCAGCATGGAGGGCCTGGCCCTCTCCCTCGGCTGCGACCGCACCCAGCTCGAACTGGCCCTGGCCCAGTCCCACCCCCGGGAACCCTCACGCACCGCCCTGCTGTGGGCGGCACAGACCCACCTGGGCACACTGTCCCGAGCCGCCCTGCGGACCCGCTGCGACGACCTGCTCGCCAACCCCCTGGTCGTCCCCGCCTACCCCCGCTACCTCAGCGGTTTCGTCCACGCCCTGGAACCGGTGCCCGGCCTCGCCGACTTCGTCGTCGAGGCGGTGTCGAACGCCTTCGCCCGTCTCCCGGACCCCGTCCTCCTGCCCTGGCTCCCGACCCTGATCACCACCCTGCGCGCCGGCGGCAGCGAACTGGCCCCCCTGCTGATCCGGGAGGCGGGCCGCGTCTTCCCGGCCCGCCTCCCGGAACTGGACGCCTGGATACCGCCGTGGCACCTGACGCAGGAACCGCCCGCCGTCCACCCCGAGCGATCTCCCGGGGCAGCCGCCGGCGTCGCGCTCCTCGCCACCCACCCGGCGACCTGCGACGCGCTCGCGGACCTGCTCGGCTGTGACGGGACGTGGGAGACCACGGAAACCGCCGCACCCGGCGCGGCGCTCCTCGCCCGGCACCCGCGGACCGCGACGGAACTGGAGGCGCTGCTGGCCGTCACATGACCGGGAGAGCCGCCACCAGCCGCAGGATCGTGTCCCTGTCCAACGCCGGGTTCGCGGCGGCGCAGTGGGCCAGTTCCTCGTCGTCGAGGAGCTCCGTCAGCCGGGCGGGCGGAAGATTCGGGTGCCGTGCCGACGCGGCCCGAACGGCGGGGTCCGGGTCCCGGGTGAGCCGGTCCACGGTGTCCGGCGCGGTCCCGGGGTCCCGTGCGGCCAGTGCGCGGACCTCGGGATCCTCGTCGTCGGCGTAGGTCGCCAGCCCGTCGGTCGGGAAGTTCGGCCGGGTGAGGAGATGCGCGCGGTCGGGTCCGGTGTACTCGAGGAAGCTGCGCAGCAGCAGCGGCGCCGGGGCGTCCGGGTGGTTCTGGGCCAGCAGGACGCGTACGCCGAGGTCGTCGTCGACGGCCAGCCGGGCCACGAGGTCCGGTGGCAGCGAGTGCTCCCGCGCCGCCTCCCGGCGCAGCATCGGGTGGCCCGACAGCGCGTTCCGGCGGACGACTTCAGGGTCCCGGGGCGTCAGGGGCGCGGGGTGGAAGACGAAGAAGTGGTCCAGGGGGACCTCGTAGGAGATCCGGGCCCGTTCCTCCTCGGTCCACGCGGGGTGAACGGACACGGCCAGCCGCACCTTCGGGTCGGGGTCCGCCGCGAGGGCGTGGCGCTCGACGTGGTCGAGGCCCGGCTGACGGGCGACCGCCCGGCGCACGTCCGGATCGGGGTCGGCGACCAGGGCGCGCCGTTCGGTGGGGCCGAGATCCGTGCGGCGCGCGATCTCCGCCCGGACCTCCGGGGCCGGGTCGGCGGCCAGCAGGACCACCACGTCGGGTGGGAGACTGGGGTTGGACGCGATCATCGACCGGTCCTGCGGGCCGGCCGGAGTGGTGAGGACGCTGTCCACCACAGCCCTGCTGAGGGCGTTGTGGAGCAGTATGCCGGTGCGGGCGTGGCAGGAGTGGGCGGGCAGGACGCTCTCCACCCACGCCGGATCCTCGTGGCGCAGGTGGTTCTCCGCCCTCTCCCGCACCTCGTCGTCGGGGTCGGCCAGCAGCGCGGCCCGCGTCTCGGCGGGCAGCCACCCCCACCACATGCCGACCCCCCAGGCGCGGACCTTGGCGTCCGGATGGGTCGCCATGGAGCGGCGCAGTTCGACGGAGAACTGCCGGTAGAAAGTCCCGCCCAGGTGCTCGGGGTCGTACGTGTTCATCATGTGGACGACGGCGGCGTCGGGCAGCGGCCGGGGCTCGGCAGGCGCGGTCACCCGGGGAGCCTCGGCGAGGTGGGCGCGGACGAACCAGTCCGGATCGTCCACCAGCCGCACCCGTTGGGCCGGGTCGACGTGAGGATTGCGGGCGAAGAAGCTCCGGGTGCGGTTGTCGGGATGCTCGACGACGGCGTCGACGACCGCCTCGGGCAGGACCCGGTCCCGGCACAGCACCATCCGTACCGCCAACGGAGCGTCCGCCAGGAGCCGCAGCAGGACGTTGTGCGGAGCGGACGGATTGAGCGCCAGTCCGGCCAGGCGCCGGGTCGGCAGATCGGCGTCCTGCCAGATCTGCTCGGGTGTCGGCATGCTTCGTGTCCCCCCATGCGACGAACGGGCCCCCCGCGGCAGCAGGGGGCCCATGACCTTAACCATCTGGCCCGGTGCCTGACCAGGCGGTTGTTGTTCTAGCGGTGCACTCCCACCTCGACGACGCCGATGACCTTCGCCCCGACGGCGCTGTCGTAGACCACGCCCCCGTCGGACTTCTTCCAGATCCTGATGCGGAAGGTGTCCGGGGCGTCCGTGGCCGTGACGCGGAAGGCGTAGCCGCTCGCGCCGTTGACCGTGCCGGAGCCCTGGAGGACGGCCTGGGAGCCCGTGACGACGAGCCAGTCGGAGCCGGTGGAGCGGAACTTCAGGCGGGCCGGGCCGAAGTCGAAGGTGACCAGGCCGGTCGGCGCGGTGGCGCCCGCCCGGTAGTGGGCGGCCAAGGAGAAGGCCGCCTTGCCCGTCAGGTCCGGCTTCGCCGGGTAGGCGCCGGCCGGGGAGTCGACGAGGCCCGCCCCGGCCGCCGGGCCCGCGGCGCGGTCGTACACGATCAGCTCGGGCAGCGTGGTGCTGTCCGAGGCGCCGTCGTCGTCCTTGACGGTGATCTCCGGACGGTGGATGCCCGCCTTGGTGTAGGTGTGCGCGGCCTCGCAGCGGGAGCCGGTGATCGTTCCGGAGGCCGGCGCGGTGCCGTCCTTCCAGTCGACCTGGCAGGTCTGGCTGTCACCAGTGCCCAGGTCGGTGAACTCGGCGCTGACCGTCGCGCTCCTGCCCGCGGACACCGGGGCCGCGGGGCCCTTGGCCGAGGTGATCACCGGGGCCGCGTTGTCGACGGTGACGGTGAGCGTGTCACTGCTGCCACCGCCGGTCAGCGTGACCTTGTAGATGCCGTCGTCGGCGCAGGTGATCGCGGTCAGGATGGCCTTCGCGTCGGAGAAGGTGCAGGGTGCCCCGTCCTCGACGGTCCACTGGGGACCGCCCGCTCCGGAGATGGTGCCCGTGAGGGAGATGGCGCTGCCCTCGGTTCCGCTCGCGTTCGGGCCGGCGTGGACGATGGTGACCGGGTCGATGCTGGTGAGGGTGGGCACCACCTTCTTCATCAGGCCGTCGCTGTCGAACTCCAGCTTGTCGATGGTCGTTTCACGGTTGGTGCCGTCACCGCCCGGGATGGCGAAGCGGTGGTAGGCGATGTACCAGTCGTCGCTGTTCGGCACGTTCACCACGGAGTGGTGGCCGGGGCCCTTGATACCGAGGCCGAGGCGCTTCTCCAGGACGACGCCCTGCTTGGTCCAGGGGCCCGTGGGCGAGGACCCGGTGGCGTAGGCGACGCGGTAGTTCTCGTCGCGCGTGTCGTTCTCCGACCACATGAAGTAGTAGGTGCCCTTGCGCTTGACGACGAAGGTGCCCTCGTTGTAGCCGGGAGGAGTGATGTCGGTGACCTTCGAGGCGTCGAAGGAGACCATGTCGTCGTTCAGCGGAACGACGTACGCCCGGCCGTTGCCCCAGTAGAGGTACGTCTGCCCGTCGTCGTCGGTGAAGACCGCCGGGTCGATCATCTGGCCGGTGTAGGCGCCACGGGGGATCAGCGGCTTGCCCAGGGGGTCCTTGAACGGACCGGTGGGCGAGTCGGAGACCGCGACGCCGATGTTCGTGTCGGCGGAGTAGTAGAAGTAGTACTTCCCGTTCTTCTCCGCCATCGTGGGCGCCCAGGCCCGGCTGTCCGCCCAGCTGATGTCGGGACCGAGGTCCAGGATGACGCCGTGGTCCTTCCAGTGGACCAGGTCGGTGGAGGAGTACGCCTTGAACTGCGTGCCGCTCCAGCCCGGGAAGCCGTCGGTCGTCGGGTAGATGTAGAAGGTGTCGCCGAACCGCACGATGTTCGGGTCGGCGTTGAGGCCCGGCAGGACCGGGCTGCGCATCCGCTGCGCCTCCACCGTCCAGGTGCGCTTCTTGCCGTCCGAGCCGGTGACCTCGTACGTGACCGGCTCGGTGAAGTCGTGCAGCGAACCGGAGGCGGGGCTGATGGCCGCGCCGTGCGCGAGGATGAACTCGGGGGCGAGGGCGGTGATGTCGGCGGCCTCGGTCACCGGCAGGACGATGCTGCTGTCCTTGTCGTTGATGATCGCGTCGACCTTCAGCGCCGGGTGCGTGGCCGTGGCGATGCCCGTGGTGTTGCCGCTGAGCTCCAGGATCTCGGCGGGCGACAGGGCCCGGTTGTAGATCCGGAAGTCGTCGACCTCACCGCCGAAGTACGGGTCCGGGGAGTACAGGGACCTGCCGATGTAGCCGGAGTAGCCCTTGCTCGCGTCGTACAGCTCGGACGGCTTGACGGTCACGCCGGTCGCGCGGGCGGCCTCGGCGCCGTCCAGGTAGAGGACCGCCGTCTCGGTCGCGCCGTTCACCGTGACGGTGACGTGCTTCCACGCACCGGGGGTGAGCTGCGAACCGCCGATCATCTGCTTCTCACCGGACCAGGTGGCCTTGGTGATCGCGGAGAACAGCTTGCCGCCGCCGTTGGAGGGGGTGGCGAAGAGGTACTTGTTGTTGTCGGGGCCGAGGCCGAACAGCCACTGGAAGTTGTCCCCGCCCTTCCACTTGACGTACGTGGAGACGGTGACGCTGTCGGCACCCTTCAGGACCCCGTTCGGGATCGTGACGTACGGCGAGGTGGTGGAGCTGCTGGAGCCGCCGGACATCTTGAAGGAGCCGTCCTTCACGCCGGTGCCGAAGTCGGGCGTGCGGACGTAGGTGCCGTGGTAGCCGTGGCCGCTGGAGTCCCGGGCGATGTTGCCGCCGGTCTCGTCGAAGTCGTAGCGCACGACCAGGTCGGCGGGCACGTCCGGGCCCTCCTCCGAGACCGTGACCTCGGCGCGGACCTCGATCGCGGCGCCGTCCGGCAGGCTGCCCTTCACGGTGAAGGCACCGGCCTGCGCGTAGGCCGACTCGGGGACGTCGTCCCAGGTGACGGAGACGGGACGCTTGACGCCGTCGGCGTACTCGGCGATGACGGTCGCCGGCAGGACGGGCGCGTCACCGATGCGCGTCTCGACCTTGATGTCCTCGACGCTCTCCACCAGCTGGTCGGGCTGGTAGCTGCGCAGCAGCCGGTCGTACTCCGCCTGCGTCACCGGGAGCACGGTGCCGTGCCGGGGCCTGGCGGGCAGGTCGTAGCCGGTGGACGGGGTCCAGTTCCCGGAGGCGAGGTTCGTCGTCTCGAAGGGGATGTAGCCGCGACCGCCGAACTCGTCCAGGAACGCGTACCACTTCTCCTCGGTGTTGGACTTGAAGACCAGGGGTCCCTCGGCGGCGTTCATCGCGCCCTTGCCGATGCCCTCGGCGACCGCGTCCCAGGACAGGTCGAGGAGCGAGTCGCTCTTCTCCTCGAAGATGAACTTGCTGTTGGGGGTGGAGGAGGTGTTGTTCCGCTCGTCCTTGGACAGGCGGTAGTAGGTCCCGTCGTGCTTGATCACCGTGGAGTCGATGACCGAGTAGCCGCGGTCGATCCAGACCTTGGGCTCGCTGAAGGTGTAGAAGTCGCGGGTGGTCGCGTACATCATGCGGTTGTACGTGTCGCCCGAGTGCTCCGGGTTGTCGTACAGCTTCGACGCCCAGAAGACGACGTACTCGCCGCGCTCCTCGTCGTAGAAGGCCTCCGGTGCCCAGGTGTTGCCGGCGCTGTCGGGAGAGACCTTCACCAGGCGCTGGTTGGTCCAGTTCACCAGGTCGGTGGACTCCCAGACCATGATGGACTTGCTGCCGGTGCGCTGGGAGGCGTCCCAGTTGCCGTTGCCGTAGATCCTGAGGTCGGTGGCGATCTGGTAGAACTTGTCGCCCTCCGGGGAGCGGATGATGAACGGGTCGCGCAGGCCCTTCTCACCGAGCGTGGAGGTGAGGACCGGCTTGCCGTTGTTCAGCTCGCGCCACTTCAGCGGGTCGTTGCCCTTGCTGAGGGCCGCGTAGAGCTGCTCGCCGTCCGCGGTGCCCTCGCCGGTGAAGTAGCTGAACATGTAGCCCTTGAGGGCTTCCTTCTTCGGCAGTTCCGGCACCTGGGCGGTGAACTCACGGGTCGCCTCGGCGTCGCCCTTGGTGACGGTGGCGGTCAGCTTGACGGTGGTGTCGCCGTCGCCGTGTGCGGGGCGGTGGACGACGCCGTCGGCGGAGATGACGTCCGGATTCGCGGAGGACCAGCTGACCTTCGTGCTGAAGGCGCCGCTCGTCGGCAGGGTGAGGTTGCCGCGTACGTCGTCGAGGTTGTGGACGCTGAGCTTCTCGGCGGCCTGCTCGGTTGCGATGGCGTCGTCGAAGTCGGCGGGGACCGTGATGGCGAAGGTCTTGGTGTCGGTGACGGTGCCCTTCTTCAGGGTCGCCGTGAGCGTGGCGTGTCCGTCCGGTTCGCCGGCGGCGGGGCGGGTGACCTTGCCGGTGGCCGAGACGACGGCGGGGTTGTCGCTGGCCCAGCTGATCTTCGAGCCGCCCGCCGTGCCGATCGTCGGCAGGGTCAGGTCGGAGGTGACGGCGCTGGTGTCGCCGAGGGTGAGGGCGGCCTTGTCGTCGGCGACGCCCTGCGTGTCGACGGGGAGGGCGAGCTGCTCCACCTCGGAGCCGGCGAGCGCCCGGTTGTAGACCCGGAAGTCACGCATCCGGCCCTTGAAGAGCCTGTCTCCGGGATAGACCGACTTGCCGACGTAGTTCGCGGTCGTGGTGCCCGAGCCGATGGCGCCGGGGGTGATGGTGACCGCCGTGTTGCGGGCCACCTCCACACCGTCCTCGTAGAGCACGCCCGTGTTGCCGGTCTGGGTGTAGGCGATGTGCTTCCAGACCGAGCGGGTCAGGTTCGGGGAGCCGGCGGGCCGGGTGGTCTGCTCGGTCGACCAGTTGCCGGTGGCGATGGAGGTCCGGAAGCTGTCGCCGGTGGTGAACAGGTAGCCGTTGCCCGCGCTGCCGCTGGTGTTGCCGAAGCCGTAGATGAAGTACGGCGTGGCCTGCGTGGAGTCGATCCGCACGTCCATCGAGACGGTGATCGAGTCCATGCCGCTCATGATGTTGTTCGGCACCTTCACGTAGGTGTCGGTGCCGTTGAAGGCCAGGCCCTGGTCCGACGACCAGTCGGCGGTGCCCTGGACCGCGCCGTCCCGGCCGTGACCGGAGGCGTCCGTGACGCCGGACGGACCGTCGAGCTTGTACCAGAGGGCCAGACCGTCGGTGACGTCGGCAACCTCCGCCGCCTGTAGGGGAGTTGCGGTACCGAGGAGACCCAGCAACAGTGACGCGGCGGTCGTTCCGGCGAGGCGGCCCGCCCAGCGTCTGGAGCGGCTGCGAAGTCGGGGGATGTGCGTCATGTCGGCCCGCCGTTTCAGCTGTGTGACGTGGTGTTGCGAGAGTGTCAAACGGCGTGTGGTGTGCCGTCAAGAGATCTCGAACAATGTCCGACTGGTCGAACGTGGCGGAGTGCCCGTCAACGGTTCCTGCCCGATGACCGTTGACGGCCCACGCACAGGTGTGCGCGTCCGTCCCGCACCGGAGTGGTTGCCGACGCCCCGCGTCCCCGCCGTCGCATGACGGTGGTGGGGGCGGGGATGCCTCGCGCGACGCACCGTGCGCGAGGACGAGGAGGACGCCCGTGACCGACGTCTGCTTCAGAGCCGACTTCGCTTCGCCCCGCCAGTGGATCGCGGGCCGCTCGTGGGCCTATCCGGGGGGCGGGCCGGTGAATCCCGGCGACAACAAGCTGGACCACCTGGTGTCCGATCCCGCGTACGCCCGCAACGGCACCTTCCGGGCCACCCGCCGCTCCGACGGCCTCTGGGACACCGGGCTGCTGACCACGGAGGGCAGCGAGGAGGGCTTCACGGTGAGGGCGGGGGACCGCCTCGACGCCCGGGTCCGGCTGCCGGCCGAGACGGGGGCCTGGCCCGCGATCTGGACCTGGCGGGACGGCGACCAGGAGATCGACGTGTTCGAGTACCACCCCGACCATCCCGATCTGCTGGAGTTCTCCAACCATGTGCGGGAGGCCCACCGCTACCACCGTGACGAAGCCGTCCGACCCGGCGGCTGGATCGACCTGAGCGTCGAGTTCGGCGCGGAGAACGTCGTGTGGGCCCTGAACGGCAGCACCGTCTTCGCCGATCGCCGTGGCGTGGGGGAGGACTGGTACGCCTACCTCATCGTGAACCTGTCCGTGTGCGCCGGCCGCTACCACCCGGCGCCCGAGCCGGACGTGACGGAGATGTCCTTCGCGGTGTCCGCCCTCACCGTGCACCGGGAGACATGACGCTGAGCGGCCCTGCCACGACCGGCGCGTCCCGGCCACCGGGGCTGCGCCGGTCGGGGGCGGATTCCCTCGAACGGCCCAGCCCGACGGGGCGCCGGGCGGGCGTACGCGGTCTGCTGGAGACCAGCCCGGCAGAAGGGAAGAGCCATGTACGAGATGAAGGTGGGACTGGCGTCGGGCGGCGGTGAGCTGGTGTGGCACGTCGTGTCCCGGCACCGGCACGACAGCAGCCTGTGCGGAACCTCTCTGGCCACGGCAGCGTCGGCCGGCCACGACACCGACCGCCACTGTGCTTCGTGCATGCTCCGGCTGCAGGAGCTGCTGGACGCCGCACGCCACTGACGACGGCCGAACACGCCCGTGGCACGCGCTAACCGTCGACCGGCATCACCCTGGTCACCCGGCCCTTGGTGTCGGCCTCCAGGTAGCCGCTCTCGTTGTAGTCGTTGCTCAGGTAGACGGCCATACCGGCAGGGCTGTCGAAGACGGTGCTCGGCTGTCTGACCAGCAGATAGCGGGTGTCCGGGTCGTCCACGTTCAGCTTCTTGTCCGCCTCGGCGAGCAGCGCGGGCACCCGGTCCCAGACGAAGCCGTCCAGGCTGACGGGCTGTTGCCCGCCCATCAACGTGCCCTTGATGATGCCCTTCCGCACGCCCTCGCCGGGGCGGTAGGTGTACGAGTCGTACTTGGTGTCGCTGCCCTCGACCATGAGGTAGGCGGAGATGTACTCGGGATACACCGAGAAGGAGCCGAAGCGGTCCCTGCCGGTCTCCTTCTTGAACGCCGCGATCGCGGTGCGGATGCCCTCGGGCGTCAGCATGTCGGTCGCGGCGGCCTCCTTCGTCTGCTGGGCCGGCCGTCCGGCCGCGCCTGTCCCGGTCGGGGAAGCCGTCGCCGGACCCGTGCTCGCCGTCCTCGCCGTGCTGGGGGAACCGGAGGTCGGTGAGTCCCCGTCCTGCCCCGGCAACAGCGTCCACACGAGCACACCGGCGAGCACCACCCCCGCCCCGGGCAGGCCGACCGTCACCCAGCGCGGGCGCCGCCCCGCCGGCCGTACCGGAACACCCACCGCAGGGGTGGGACCGGTCCCGGCGGCCGGGAACACCGGTGGGGTGGGACCGCCCCACGGCGCCGGAGAAGGGGGCGGAGCGGGGTGGTTCCACGGTGTCGGGGACCCGGACGGCGGCCCGAACGCACTCGGCGCGGTCACCGGTCCATGACTCGGCACCCCCTGCGGAGGAGACAGCGGGTAGGAGGTCGGGGTGCCCTGCGCCGGCCCCGGCTGTCCCTGCCCCCGCGCCACCTCGGCCAGCAAGTGCGCGAACGCCGCCGCGTCCGGCCGCGCCGCGGGATCCCGTACGAGCACACGCATCAGCGCGTCCCCCAGCGCCCCGGCCCGCGTCGGCGGCGGCACCTCCTCGCTGAGGACGGCCGCGAGCGTGGCCAGCGTCGTGGCACGACGCAGGGGGTGCTGTCCCTCGACGGCCGCGTACAGCATCATCGCCAGCGACCACAGGTCCGACGCGGGACCGCCGTCGCGGCCGGACACCCGCTCCGGCGCCATGTAGTCCGGGGTGCCGATGACCGATCCGGTGGCGGTCAGGCCGGTCGCCTCGCGGATCGCGGCTATGCCGAAGTCGGTGAGGACGGGACGTCCGTCGGGGCGCAGCAGCACATTGGCGGGTTTGACGTCCCGGTGCTGGATACCGGCGTCGTGCGCGGCACGCAGCGCGGCCAGGACCTCCAGGCCGATGCGCGCCGCCTCGGCGGGCTCCATCGGCCCGCGGGCGAGACGGTCGGCCAGCGAACCGCCGCTGACCAGCTCCATGACGATCCACGGGTAACTGCCCTCACCCCCGTCGACCACGTGATGGATCGTCACGACGTTGGGATGGTCGATCCGGGCCAGCGCCCTGGCCTCGCGCAGCACCCGCTCCCGCAGCATCCGTGCCGCTTCCGGGTCGTACTCGGCCAGTCCCGGGTCGGGCGGGCGGACTTCCTTGACGGCCACGCTCCGATGGAGCACCAGATCCGTGGCGCGCCACACCGTCCCCATGCCGCCGCCACCGAGTCGTTCCCGGAGCTCGAACCGCCCGTCGACGACCCGTCTGTCGCTGTCCGCCTCACTCATGCGCCGGAGCTTAGTTGCTCCCACCGACAGGAAGTCGCAGGCCGCCGTGGTGAGCGCTTTCCCGGTGGGTACGCGGCTTCTGAGGCTTCTTCCGGGCTCTCTCCGGGCTCTCTCCGGGCTCCTTCCGGGGGAGAACGACCGGTGAGTGGCCCGACTCACATGGCACTCCCGGGACGGCACCGACACGATGGTCCCGTCACCGGGCAGGCTGAAGGGATCCAGGATGTTCCGCAAGGTGCTGGTCGCCAACCGTGGTGAGATCGCGATCCGGGCGTTCCGCGCCGGCTACGAGCTGGGCGCGCGCACCGTCGCCGTCTTCCCGCACGAGGACCGCAACTCGCTGCACCGGCTCAAGGCCGACGAGGCCTACGAGATCGGGGAGCCGGGACATCCGGTGCGCGCGTATCTCTCCGTCGAGGAGATCGTCGGCGCGGCGCGCCGGGCGGGCGCGGACGCGGTGTACCCGGGCTACGGGTTCCTGTCCGAGAACCCCGAACTGGCCCGTGCCTGCGAGGAGGCGGGCATCACGTTCGTCGGCCCCGACGCCCGCACCCTCGAGCTGACCGGCAACAAGGCCCGCGCGGTCGCCGCGGCCCGCGAGGCGGGCGTACCGGTGCTCGGCTCCTCGCAGCCGTCCACCGACGTCGACGAGCTGGTCCGGGCCGCGGACGACATCGGCTTCCCCGTGTTCGTGAAGGCGGTCGCGGGCGGCGGCGGACGCGGCATGCGGCGCGTCGAGGATCCCGCTCAGTTGCGCGAGTCCATCGAGGCCGCGTCCCGGGAGGCGGCGTCCGCGTTCGGCGACCCCACCGTCTTCCTGGAGAAGGCCGTCGTCGACCCCCGCCACATCGAGGTGCAGATCCTCGCCGACGGCCAGGGCGAGGTCATCCACCTGTTCGAACGCGACTGCTCGGTCCAGCGCCGCCACCAGAAGGTCATCGAGCTGGCGCCCGCCCCCAACCTGGACCCGGAGCTGCGCGAGCGCATCTGCGCCGACGCCGTCCGCTTCGCCCGCCAGATCGGCTACCGCAACGCGGGCACCGTCGAGTTCCTCCTCGACCGCGACGGCAACCACGTCTTCATCGAGATGAACCCGCGCATCCAGGTCGAGCACACGGTCACCGAGGAGGTCACCGACGTCGACCTCGTCCAGGCCCAGCTGCGCATCGCCTCCGGCGAGACGCTGGCCGACCTCGGCCTGTCGCAGGACACGGTCACCCTGCGCGGCGCCGCCCTCCAGTGCCGCATCACCACCGAGGACCCGGCCAACGGCTTCCGGCCTGACACCGGCCGCATCAGCGCCTACCGCTCACCGGGCGGCTCCGGTATCCGCCTCGACGGCGGCACCACCCACGCGGGGACTGAGATCAGCGCCCACTTCGACTCCATGCTGGTCAAGCTCACCTGCCGGGGCCGGGACTTCCAGGCCGCGATCGGCCGCGCCCGGCGTGCCGTGGCCGAGTTCCGCATCCGCGGCGTGGCGACGAACATCCCGTTCCTCCAGGCCGTCCTCGACGACCCCGACTTCCAGGCCGGGCGGGTCACGACGTCCTTCATCGAGCAGCGCCCGCACCTGCTCACCGCCCGCCACTCCGCCGACCGCGGCACCAAGCTGCTCACCTACCTGGCCGACGTCACCGTGAACAAGCCGCACGGCGAGCGGCCCGAACTCATCGACCCCACCACCAAGCTGCCCCCGCTGCCCGACGGCGAGCCGCCCGCCGGCTCCCGCCAGCGGCTGGTCGGCCTCGGCCCCGAGGGCTTCGCCCGCTGGCTGCGCGACTCCCCGACCATCGGCGTCACCGACACCACCTTCCGCGACGCCCACCAGTCGCTGCTCGCCACCCGCGTCCGCACCAAGGACCTGCTCGCCGCCGCCCCGGTCGTCGCCCGCACCCTGCCGGAACTGCTCTCCCTGGAGTGCTGGGGCGGCGCCACCTACGACGTCGCCCTCCGCTTCCTCGCCGAGGACCCCTGGGAGCGCCTGGCCGCCCTGCGCGAGGCCGTCCCCAACCTCTGCCTCCAGATGCTGCTGCGCGGCCGCAACACCGTCGGCTACACGCCCTACCCGACCGAGGTGACCGACGCCTTCGTGCAGGAGGCCGCCGCCACCGGCATCGACATCTTCCGCATCTTCGACGCGCTCAACGACGTCGGCCAGATGCGCCCCGCCATCGACGCCGTACGCGAGACGGGCACGGCCGTCGCCGAGGTCGCCCTCTGCTACACCTCCGACCTGTCCGACCCGAACGAGCGTCTGTACACCCTCGACTACTACCTGCGGCTCGCCGAGCAGATCGTGGAGGCCGGCGCCCACGTCCTGGCCGTCAAGGACATGGCCGGCCTGCTGCGCGCCCCGGCCGCCGCCACCCTCGTGTCCGCGCTGCGCCGTGAGTTCGACCTGCCGGTGCACCTGCACACCCACGACACCGCGGGCGGCCAGCTCGCCACCTACCTCGCCGCGATCCAGGCCGGCGCCGACGCCGTCGACGGAGCGGTGGCCTCGATGGCCGGGACGACCTCGCAGCCCTCGCTGTCCGCGCTCGTCGCCGCCACCGACCACTCCGAGCGCCCCACCGGCCTCGACCTCCAGGCCGTCGGCGACCTCGAGCCGTACTGGGAGGGCGTCCGCAGGATCTACGCCCCCTTCGAGGCGGGCCTCGCCTCGCCCACCGGCCGCGTCTACCACCACGAGATCCCCGGCGGGCAGCTCTCCAACCTGCGCACCCAGGCCGTCGCGCTCGGCCTCGGCGACCGCTTCGAGGACATCGAGGCCATGTACGCCGCCGCCGACCGCATCCTGGGCCGCCTGGTGAAGGTCACCCCGTCCTCCAAGGTGGTCGGCGACCTCGCCCTGCACCTGGTCGGCGCCGGCGTCAGCCCCGAGGACTTCGAGACGGCGCCGGACAAGTACGACATCCCCGACTCCGTCATCGGCTTCCTGCGCGGCGAACTCGGCACCCCGCCCGGCGGCTGGCCCGAGCCGTTCCGCACCAAGGCCCTCCAGGGCCGCGCCGAACCCAAGCCCGTGACGGAACTGACCGCCGAGGACCGCAAGGGCCTGGAGAAGACCCGCCGCGCCACCCTCAACCGGCTGCTCTTCCCCGGCCCGACCCGAGAGTTCGACACCCACCGCCAGGCCTACGGCGACACCAGCGTCCTGGACAGCAAGGACTACTTCTACGGACTGCGCCCGGGCAAGGAGTACGCCGTCGACCTCGAGCCGGGCGTGCGGCTCCTGATCGAGCTGCAGGCGATCGGCGAGGCCGACGAACGCGGCATGCGCACCGTGATGTCCTCCCTGAACGGCCAGCTGCGGCCCATCCAGGTCCGCGACAAGGCTGCGGCCTCCGACGTCCCGGTGACCGAGAAGGCCGACCGGTCCAACCCCGGCCATGTCGCGGCGCCGTTCGCGGGGGTGGTGACGCTGGCGGTCGCCGAGGGCGACGAGGTGGAGGCCGGCGCCACGGTGGCCACCATCGAGGCGATGAAGATGGAGGCCACCATCACCGCCCCGAAGGCCGGCCGGGTGAGCAGGCTGGCCATCAACAGGATCCAGCAGGTGGAGGGCGGTGACCTGCTGGTCGAGGTCGGCTAGCCGGCCCCTACTCGCCGGCGGCCACGTACCGTCCCCACTCGTCGTCCGTCTCCCGTTCGTCGAGGTTGACCCGCACGCCGAAGGGCTCCAGCGCTTCGCGCAGGCGGGTCATCATCGGCTCCGACAGGTAGTGGTGGTGAAGGTCCAGTTCCTCGAGATGGGTGAGCGGCTGGCCGCTGAGCAGCGCCTCGGCGCCGACGTCGCCGAGGGTGCCCAGGCTCAGGTCCAGGGAGCTGAGCCGGGCCACGACAGGCGCGCTCGCGACCGCGGCCGCCACCTCGTCCTGCAGGTCGCAGTTCCGCAGGCCGAGCCGGCGCAGCGACGGCAGCCGGCCGCCGTCCAGGACGGGGGCCAGGTCGGCGACGGTGGCGGTGCGGCCGTAGTCCTCCGTGCCGAGCCACAGGTCCAGGTGCTCCAGCCCGGGCAGGTCCGAGGCGGCGAGGCCCTGGGCCACCTCGGTGGGCAGTCCGCCGTTCTCCAGGCGGAGGACCCGCAGATGCTCGTGGCGCAGGGCGTGGAACTCCAGGCCGGGAGCGCCGTCGAAGCCGCCGCCGGAGCCGCGCACCCCGAGTTCCTTCAGGCACGGGTAGGCGGCGAGGACCGGGGTCACGTCGTCCTGCACGATCCAGGAGAGCTCGGACTCCTCGAAGGTGAGGTCGGCCAGGTAGAGGGCCTCCAGCCCGGTGAGGCGGTCCGCGGCCCCGGCCAGCAGCTTCACCGTCTCCCAGGGGCTGGCGGCGTCATTCTCGGTGCCGTAGGCGCCGACGCCCAGCACCAGGGCCCGTACCCGTGCGGGATCGACGGTGTCGAGGAAGCGCTGCCAGCTCTCCTCGAAGGTCTCCCCGAGAACCCGGTCCTCGTCCACCGACAGCCGCCAGGCGACCGTCTCCACCGCCGGTAACGGCGAGGGCGGCTCCTCGAGCCTCGGGAAGTTGTGGACGGGCAGTCCGTGCAGGTGCGATATGTGGTCCAACGCCAAGGCCTTCCATGGTCGGACGGCGGCCGACGCCCTGTGCGCCGGCCCGATGGCCGCCCTTTCTACCAAGGCCCACCGACAGCCCTACGCGCCGGGCGCACCGCGCGGCCGGACCAGCCCGCTCTCGTACGCCAGGATCGTGGCCTGCACCCGGTCCCTCAGCCCCAGCTTGGACAGCAGGGCGTTCACATGGGTCTTCACCGTGCCCGTGGTCACCCCGAGCGCGGCGCCGATCTCGGCGTTGGCCAGCCCCGAGGCGATGTGCAGCAGCACCTCCTTCTCGCGTGGCGTGAGGGAGGAGAGCGCACCGGTGACGGACGGCGGCTGCGGGGCGCCCTGCGCGAAGGTGTCGATGAGCCGGCGGGTCACGGTCGGGGCCAGGATGCCCTCCCCGGCGGCGACGACCCGGATCGCGGACAGCAGGTCCTCGGGTTGGGCGTCCTTGAGCAGGAACCCCGACGCCCCGGCGCGCAACGCCTCGTACACGTACGCGTCCAGGTCGAAGGTGGTCAGGACGAGCACCCGCGGCCGGTGCTCCGACGCGGTGAGCAGACGGGTCGCGGTGAGGCCGTCCATGCCGGGCATACGGATGTCCATCAGCACGACGTCGGGTGTCTCGGTGGCGGCGAGCGACACCGCCGAGGCCCCGTCACCGGCCTCGGCGACCACGGTCAGATCGGGCTCGGCGTCCACGATGGCGGCGAATCCTGCGCGGACCACCGCCTGGTCGTCGACGACCATCACGCGTGTGACGACGGGGACACCTCCTGGACGGGCGCCGGACTCGGCCGGGCCGACAGCAACACCCGTACGATACCGGTCTGTTCGAGCGTGATCCGGCCCGCCCCCGCCTCCACCTGCACCTTCAGGCGTTCGGCCACCGGCCCGGTCACGGCCAGCGGCACGCCCGACACCGTGACCCGCAAGGTGTCGCGCCGCCGCCTCAGCGTGACCCGTGCCGGCCCCTGGTCGCCCGCGCCGAGCGCCGCCTCGACGATCCGGTACGCCGACAGGGCCACCGAGGGCGGCAGGTCCCGCGCGGCCTCGGGCAGGCCTCGCAGGGTCACGTTGCGGCCGGACGCGGTCAGGGTCCGGCACAGTGCGTCGAGGTCCACGGCGGTGGGCGCTGGAGCGAGCCGCCGGCCGGGATCCTCCGACTCGCCCAGACCGTGGAGGAGTTCGCGCATGGCGGCGAGCGCGGAGCGGGCCTCGGCCGCCACCTCCTCCAGCCGCCCCTGCCGGGCCTGCTCGACCATCGCGGCCGTGCGGTGCAGCACGGCGTCACGCAACCGCGCCGCCAGCCGGCGCCGTTCGGCGTCCGCGGCCCGTTCCGCGTGCCACAGCGAGGTGGCGAGCGCGAAGTCGTCCAGGGCCAGGATCCGCAGTCGTCGGCGCCGCACGGCCAGCCCGGCACCCCACAGGGCGACGAACACGGCGGCCAGCATGACGACCAGCGGCAGGAACATCACCACGGCGGAGACCCGCACGGAGCCCGCGCCCGTCAGCTCTCCGTCGGCGGCCGCCGTCGCCACCAGGACCCCGGCGAGCGAGGCCGCCGCCGCGCACCATGCCGGCCAGGTGCGGGCGGCCCCCCGGCCGTACACCCCCACCGCGTACACGGCCAGCAGCTCCGCGAGCGCTCCGGTGGCGAAGAACTGGGACACCCGCGCCGGCATGTCGGCCACGGCGACCGCCACCGGCCACAGCCACGACGTGGCCAGCACGCCGAGCAGAGCCGCCCACGGAGCGCTCCGGCGCCACAGCAGCGGCACCGCGTGGACGGTCACCAGCACGGCCAGGACGAGCAGTGCGGGCACCGCGGCACGCAGGCTCGGGCCCGGCCACTCCTCCGCGGTGACCATGGCGAACACCAGGGGCAGCACCGTCGCGGCGAACACCAGGGCGGGATCGGCCAGCCGCTGCTCCCGCAGCACGTCCCGCCGGCCCGCGGACTGACTCCGCGGCCCCGTGGCATCGGGCAGTGTGGCCCGGACCCGCCAGCCGCCGCCGGGCTCGGGACCGGCCGTGAGCTCCCCGCCGACGGCCGCCGCCCGCTCCTTCATCCCGGCGACGCCGCGCCCCGAGCCGAGGCCGCCGGCACCGTGCGGTGCGGAGCCACGCGGCGGAGCGTTGTCCACGGTCAGCTCCAGGACGCCGTCCCCGCGCCGCACGCTCACGCGCGCGGCGCAGCCCGGGGCGTGCCGCAGGGCGTTCGTCAGGGCCTCGCGGACGATCCCGTGGACGGCCTCGGCCGCCGGACCGGCCAGGTCGTCGGGCAGCTCGGCCTCGATCGGACGCCCCAACCGCCCGAATCCGGCGATGAGTTCCTCGATGCGGGCCGTCATCGGACGCGGGTCCGCGCCGCCGTCGGTGTCCCTCATCAGGCCGACGAGCCGTTGCAGCGAGGTGAGGGTCTCGGTGCCGGTGCGTTCCGCGAACGCCAGCGCGTCGGCCGTCAACTCCGGTCTGCTGTCGCCGAGTCGGCGCGCGGCGTCGGCCGTGATGACGACGGACGTCAGATGGTGGGCGCTCACGTCGTGCAACTCGCGGGCCAAGCGCCGCCGTTCGGTGTCGCCCGCCTGCCGCCGGGCCTCCTCCGCGCCGGCCAGCCGACGGGCCGCGGCCGACCGCCCCTTGAGCCACTGGTGGCGGGCCTCGCCGAGCCCCACGCAGACCGCGTACACCAGGGCGCCGACCGCCCACTCCGAGGCGAGTGCGGGCCGCAGCCCGATGCGGACGAAGGACAGCAGCCACTCGACGCCGAGGCCCGCGGCGACCGCGCGGACGGTCACGGGCACGGGGCAGCGGACCGCCACCGAGTACAGCGCGACCAGCACTCCCCACCCGAAGTATCCCTCGTCCCAGGCCAGTCGACCCAGCAGAAGCGTGCCGAGCGTGCAGGCCAGGGCCCGGACCGGGGCCTGGCGCCGACGGCCCAGCGCGGCCGTCTCGACGGCCAGGGCGGCCAGGACGGCGACGAGTCCCGCCGGGCCGGGCACCGTTTCGCCGGCCAGGCTCGCTCCGGGCCACAGCCAGGCGAGTTGTCCGGCTGCGAGCAGGGCGGGGAGCAGCCAGTTGCGTATCGTTTCCATGTCGGCACGAGCGTAGGACGGCGTACGACCGCCCGGCGCCCCTCCCCGGGACGAGGCCGATCTCTACCCTCCGATGGAGACACCGTTCCTGCCCGGGGTCGATGCCGGGCCACGGGCCGGCGGAGAGGCTTGTCAGCATGACGAACCCGCACGCCGCTGCGACGCCTGCGCACCTCTCCGGCCCGCTCGCCGCCCCGCCGCCCGCGCACCTCGCCGAACCTCTCCGCTACCACCGCCTGGCCCGGATCTCGGCACGTCACCGATGGTGGCGGCCCGTGGTGGGCACCCTGTTCGTGGCGGTGACGTACATGGTCGTGACCGTCCTTCTCTACGGCCTCGTCTCCATCCTGGGAGCCGCGCGGGGCTACCCCGAAGCCCCCGACGGGACGGTGGAGTTCGGCCCCGTGCCGAGCACCGCCGTCGACCTGCTGACGATCGCCGTCGCCATCCCCGTCGTGCTGCTCGCGGTGCGCTGGATCGGCCGCCGCCCGGCCGGCACCGTCTCGTCGGTGACGGGCGGACTGCGGTGGCGCTGGCTGGGCCTGTGCGTCCTGACGGCCCTCCCGGTTCTCGCCGTCACCACCGGGGTGATGCTCCTGCTGCCCGCGGAGGACGAACCGGCGGCGCGGTGGGCGGGCTGGGAGTTCTTCGGCCCCGCGCTGGCCATGCTGGTCGTCCTGGTGCCCCTGCAGGCGGCCGCCGAGGAGTACGTCTTCCGTGGCTGGCTCACGCAGGCGGTCGGCGCCTTCCTCCGCTCGCCCTGGTGGGCGATCGCGCCCCAGGCCGTCCTGTTCGCCGCCGCCCACGGCTGGGGCACCCCGTGGGGCTTCGCCGACCTGGTCGTGTACGGGGCGGTCGCGGGCTGGCTGACCGTGCGCACCGGCGGCCTCGAGGCGGCCATCGGCCTGCACGCCGTGAACAACCTGTTCGCCTTCGGTATCTCGGCCGCCGTCGTCGACGGCCTCAAGAGCGACGACACCGCCGCCGACGCGCCCTGGCAGCTCGTGGCACTCGACCTGGCCGGCATCGCCCTGTACACGGTGGCCGTCCTGTGGCTGGCCCGCCGCCGCCCGCCGGCCCGGACCGCCCCCGCACCGACACCGGTCCCGCCGCCCTTCCCGAGCGGGTACGCCCAGGTCCCGCTCCCGTACACCCCGGTCCCCGGTTTCCCGGTACCGTACGGCGTCCACGCCGACGCGTCAGGCCTGCCCCAGGGGACGGCCCCCTCCGCCTCGCCCGAAGACGGCGACAGCACTCCGCCCCCGCGTCCGGCCGCCGGTACCAGCAACTCCCCGCAACGGCCGGTGGCGTGAGCGACGACGTACGCACCCGGGTCGCGGAAGACCGCCGCCATCCGCGCCGTCGTCGGACGACCGCACCACGCTCAGCGCAGCACCGCCTCCCACGTGTCGACGGCGTAGTGGACGGTCATCCCGTTGCGCGCGTACAGCTCGGGCGCGCCGGTGGCGTTCGAGGTGTCGACGCCCAGCCCCACCATGTCCCGCCCCTGCGCGGCGAAGGCCGCGAAGGCGTGCCGCAGCAGCAGTCCGGCCAGGCCACGCCCCCGGGCCTCGCGCAGGACGCCGATGCTGCGGATCCATCCCATGGCCTCGCGATCGTCGCGCGCCAGCAGGAACCCGGCGTCCGGGAGGTCCTCGGTGCCGATGATCCACACCAGTGACCAGTCGAGCCCCGCGGCGTCGACGTCGTGCAGCCACTGCTCGTAACCGCGTGGCTGGAAATCGAAGTGGTCGGCGAAGCTCGCCTGGTACAGCTCGTGTACGCGGGCCCGGTCCGCCTCGGTGGCACAGGACCGCACCCGTACGCCCTCGGGCAGGGACGGCGCCAGGTCCGTCGCCCGGTCGAGGGGGCGGCGCAACACGTGGTAACGCCGTAGGACGGACCAGCCCCGAGTGCGGATCAGCTCCGTGTCGAGCGTGGGCCGGACGTTCAGGTGCAGGTGCACCACGGCTTGCTCGGCGCCGTTCTCCCGCGCCTTGCCCAGCGCCCTGGCCTCCATCGCCTCCAGGAGGATCCGCCCCGCCTCCTGATGGTCGGTCAGGACGTAGTGGTCGATGTCGATCCGCTCACCGCCCGACTCGTCCCACAGCAGCCCGTAGGCCACCAGCCGGTCCCCGTCGAACGCGAGCCAGGAGTCCCGCTCGAGGTCGGTCTCCGGGTGCTTGAGATCCGCCTCGACGGTGTGCAGGTCCGTCTCGGGACGGCCGATCTCGATGAGGTCGATGGCGTTGAGCAGGTCGGTGACGGCGGGCGCGTCGGCGAGCGTGGCGGGACGCAGGACGTAGGACATGGGGTCAGGTTCCGGCGCAGAAAGGCCTGCCGCAACGGAAATTCGGGGGACGACCACGGCCGCACCCCGACACGAGGGGCGCACGAACCGCAGGCGTGAGCCCTGGTTGCGCCCCCGCAAGCATGGGCAGAATTCGGTCTGTCCAGTGATCATCTGGCGGAGAACCTGTGTTCCTCACGCCAACGTTCCAGGGAAGGCAGGTCGGTTGCCGTGTTGTTGCGTCTTCCCACCTCCATATCCGCGGTGCAGGAGTGTCTCGCCGAGGGAGCCGTACCGATCGGCGGGGCCAGCCTGGTGTGGGCGACCTGGCAACGGGACGGATTCCCCGAACTGGCCGTGTCCCTGCGGGAGGTGCCCGAGGCCAACGTGATCGGGCCCGGGACGCTCGGCGCGGCCGTGGTGCTGAACCGGATCGACGAGCAGGTGCCGGAGGTGCTGCGCCGGGCCGCCGCCACCGTGGGCACGGGCGCCGTGCGCCGGACGGCCACGGTCGGCGGCAACATCGTCGGCAGCACCCTGCGCTGCCTGCTGCCCGCCGCCCTCGTCCTCGACGCCCGGGCCACGGTGCTCGAACCCGACCGCGTCCACGAGACCGATCTCGCCGAGCTCGTCGCGAAGCGCCCCCTGCTGCTCGGCCTCACCTGGCAGGAGCCCCTGGTCAGCGGCTATCGCAAGCTGCCCGCCGAAGCAGGCGGCCCGCCGCCCCTCGTGGTCGCCGCCGCCGTCCACGCCGACGGCGACGGACGCAAGCTGCTGCGCGTGGCCGTCCGCGACGGCTACGAGGTGCTCAGCGCCGGCGTCCCCTGCGACGCCGGAACCGACCAGGTCCTCGACGCCCTGGAACGGACGGACCTCGGCGCGCTGGCCGCGGAGGCCCGCGACGCCGTCCGCCACCAGGTCACCGAGGTCCTCAACCGCCTCTCCGACGGCTGACACCGCACCTCCGCGAGCGCGGCCTCACCACGTCACCGGCAACGCCGCCGGCCCCGTTGACCGTGCCGTGCGGCCGCCGTACCTCCTCGCGGCGACCGCGCCTCTGCGGCCTCCCACGCGTTCCGCCACAGGCCGGCCGTGCCGCGGTGCGGGACGCACAGCGGCAGTTCCTCCGCGGCCCGGGGGAGCAGCGCGGGCTGCGCACGCAGCCGACGGCGCCGCCTCGCGCGGCGCCCGCCCGCCGCGCCCGCGTCCAGCGCAACCCGCCCCACACCGCCCTCGCCTACGTTTCCCGCAGCGGCGCGTACACCTCCGGCTGGAGGCCGAACGTCCAGGCGACCCCCTGCCGGGCCGTCCGTGTCGACGGCGGGACCCGGAGCCAGTACGTGCGCCGGCTCCCGTCCGGCTCCGGCGTGGAGTTGAGGACCTCCACCATCACCACCGGCTCGTCGCCGTCGAGGTCGATCCGCCAGAGCGTGCCCGTCTCGTCCCGGTGGACAGGTCGCGCGCCGGAGTCGGCGAGGTAGCGGTCGTAGCCGTAGTACTCCAGCATCACACGGCGCAGTTCGGCGTTCTCCTCGGAGCGGATCCGCTCCGGCGTCAGCGTGGGCAGTTCCGCGAGGAAGGCGGCCGGGACCGGCATGCCCCGCCAGGCGTGCAGGGCGAAGCCGTCGGGGTAGGCGAGCGCCGGGCCGTCCCCGCGGTCGAGGCGGCCGGCCTCGTCGCGGTGCAGGGCGACGGGGCGTTCGCACACGACCGCCACCTCGGCGAACGGCCACCACCAGCCGGCGCTGCGGCACACCTCGGCCAGACCGGAGAGGGGCCCGCTGTCCGTGGGGAACGCGGCGAGCCACGGCGCGTCGTGCTGCCCCAGCACGGCGTCCAGCAGAAGCAGCCGGATCTCCAGCTCCTCCTCGCGTCCCTCGGCCAGCTCCTCCAGCACGCCCCTGCGGATCCGCTCGACGAGCGCCTGAGTGGACTCCCACAGCCGGCCCCCGGTCGCCGCCCAGTGCGCCGACCAGCCCGCGGCACCCAACTCCTCGTGCAGACGCCGCCGTTCCCACGCCCAGGGCGCGGTCCGCACTGCCTCGCGCACACCGGGACCCCTGTTTGCCAGGCCCCGTATCAGCGTGACCGCCTCACGCGGCGAGCCGGCCCACACCACCCGCTCCGGCTCCGCGAGACCGGCCTGCCGATAGGCCCGCCGGATGCCCTCCTCGGCGGCCGCCCGGTCGGCGGGGACGGCCGCAGTGGCACAGGCCCGCCAGAACCCGACACCGTCACCGGCCGTGTCACCCGCACCCAGCCCGTCCAGCCCGTCCAGCCCGTCCAGCCCGTCCATCGCGTCAGCCGTGGTCATCTGCCCCTCCGTCACCCTCTGCTCCACCCCGCTCAGTCCGCCACGATCCGCACGGACCCCGGCACGTACTCCCGCTGCCGGATCACCCGGTACCACCCGTTCGGCAGGGTGATCGCCGCGTGCTCCTCGTGGACCACACGACCGCCCTGGGGGAGATGCAGCAGCAGCGGCCCGTACGGCCCCGGCTCCCGCACCAGGTCTCCCGGACCGACCACCGCGTGGGCGTGACCGGTGACCTCGCCCAGCGCCAGCACGAGCCGTCCCCGCCCGTCGCGCCGCTCCTTCGGCGCGGTGGCGACATGTGCCGGCACCGCCTCCTCCGCCACGGACACGATCAGCACGTCTCCCTGCCGATACACGGACCCCTCCCGTCCGCCGGTGCACGCCGCACCGGCCTCATGACGTCGACCGTAGGGGCACCCACTGACAACGGCCCGAACCGTGGCCCCACCGCCGCGCGTTGTCAGTGCCTGTTGGTAGAACTGCGGTCATCACAGGAAGCACTCGTTCTCTCCACAGGAGCAGCCGCATGACCATCGGTGACCACCTCCACGCGCTGTACCGGCTGCCCGCCCACCCCTTTCCCGGCCCCGACGCGCGGAAGCAGAACCTGCCCGACGCGGACGCCGTCGCCTGGAGGATCACCAGCGACGTTTACGACGCCCACGAGAACTGGACGGCCGCCTTCGCCCGTTTCTGCGACGCCGTCGACACCACCCGCGTGCGTGCCCTGATCGTCGGCGCCTGGGAGGAGGCGTACGACACCGACCCCTCCGCCGTCATCGAGGCACTGGTGGCCGCCAAGGACCGCTTCCCCGCTCTGCGGGCGCTGTTCCTCGGCGACATGGTGATGGAGGAGTGCGAGATCTCCTGGATCAACCAGACCGATGTCACGCCGCTCCTCGAAGCCTTCCCCGACCTGGAGGAGTTCGGCGTGCGCGGCGGGTCCGGCCTGCGCTTCCCCGCCCTGCGCCACGCCGGCCTGCGCAAGCTGACCATGGAGTCCGGAGGCCTGCCCGCGGAGGTGGTGCGCGGCGTCGCCGCCAGCGACCTGCCCGCGCTGGAGCACCTCGACCTGTGGCTGGGCACCCCGGAGTACGGCGGCGACAGCGAGGCCGCCGACCTGGAGCCGATCCTGTCCGGCGCCCGCCTGCCCCGCCTGCGCCATCTCGCCCTGCGCAACAGCGAGATGCAGGACGCCGTCGCCACCGCCGTCGCCTCCGCCCCGGTGGTCGCGCGCCTCGAGGTGCTGGACCTGTCCATGGGCGTCCTGAGCGACGAGGGCGCCGCCGCCCTGCTCGCCGGCCAGCCGCTCACCCACCTGAAGAAGCTCGACCTCCACCACCACTACCTCAGCGAGCCCCTCCAGGAGCGGATCCGCCAGACCCTGGAACCGGCGGGCGTCGAGGTGGACCTCGACCGCGACGACGCCGACGAGGACCACGACGACGACGGCACGGTGTGGCGCTACGTGGCCGTGGGGGAGTGAGCACACCCTCCATGCGCCCACTCACCCTCACCCCGCGCCCCCACCGCGAACGCCCCGCCAGGAAACGCCGTGCCACGGCCGGCGCCTGACCCCGGGCCCCGCTTCGCGGTGGTGGGCAACCCCGAGAACCGCCGCGTCACCCTCTTCGCGGACGCGGTGCGCGCGGCCGGTCTCCCCGGCCCGCGCGTCGTCTCCTGGAGGGACGTCCTCGGGGCCGGGGGAGCGGAGTTCGGCGACGAGGAGGTCGTCCGCATCGACTCCCCCGGGGAGAACGCCGACGTCGACCGGCAGCTGCGCGGCACCCAGGATCCCACCCGGGTCGAGGGCTCGGCCCGCTGGTACGCCGGGTTCACCGCCGCGCTGCGCGGCCTGCGCGGCGGCATCCGGCTCGACGACCCGGACGACCTCGCCGTGCTGTTCGACAAGCGGCGCTGCCACGCCGTGCTCGACGCGGCGGGCGTACCGGTGCCCGCCTCGCCCACCTCGGGGCCGAGGGCGGCGCCGGTGCGCGGCTGGGACGACGTACGGACGCTGATGCGGGAGCACCGCATGCATCGGCTGTTCGTCAAGCCCGCGCACGGGTCGTCCGCGTCGGGCGTCCTGGCCGTGGAGTCGGGCGGTGCGGGCCGGATCAGGGCCACCACCTCCGTCGAACTCGCCGCGGACGGACGGCTGTTCAACTCCCTCAAGGTGCGCCGCTACGAGCGCGAACAGGACATCGCGACCATCGTCGACACGCTCGCCCCGGACGGACTGCACCTGGAGCGCTGGCTGCCGAAGGCCTCCCAGCAGGGCCGTGCCGCCGACCTGAGGGTCGTCGTCGTGGCCGGCCGGGCCACCCACGCCGTCGTCCGCACCAGCCGCACCCCGCTGACCAACCTCCACCTCGGCGGCAGCCGGGGCGACCTCGACACGGCCCGGGAGGCCGTCGAGGCGGCGGGCGCCCGCTGGGCCGACCTGCTCGACGTGTGCGAACAGGCCGCGGCCTGCTTCCCGCGCACCCTCTGCGTGGGCGTCGACCTGCTGCCGGCCGTCGGCTGGCGCACAGCCGCCGTCGGCGAGGTCAACGCCTTCGGCGACCTCCTGCCCCGCCTCACCGGACTGCCCGGCAGCGGCGCCGAGGGCCTCGACACCTACGCCACCCAGGTCGCCGCCGCCCTGCGCACCCTGGCCCCTTCGCACGACCCGCACGGACACAGAACAGGAAGCACCCATGCCGTCTGAGCCGCTCCCGCCCGCCCCCCTGGCAGCGGGCGAGCCGGACATGAACGAGATCGTCGGCAGCCACGACCTCCTCCTCGTCACCCTCGACACCCTCCGCTTCGACGTCGCCGCCGAACTCGCCGAAGCCGGCCGCACACCCCACATCGCCCGTCACCTCCCCGGCGGCCACTGGGAGAAGCGGCACGCCCCGGGCAGCTTCACCTACGCCTCCCACCAGGCGATCTTCGCCGGCTTCCTGCCCACCCCCGCCGCCCCCGGCCCCCACCCGCGCTTGTTCGCGGCGAGCTTCGCGGGCAGCGAGACCACCGCGGACGGCACCTTCGTCTACGACACCCCGGACCTCGTCTCCGGCCTGGCCGAGGCGGGCTACCACACCGTGTGCATCGGGGGAGTCGGCTTCTTCAACAAGCAGGGCCCGCTGGGCTCGGTCCTGCCCGGCCTCTTCCACGAGTCCCACTGGACACCGGAGTTCGGCGTCACCTCACCCGCCTCCTTCGAGAACCAGGTCGCCCGCGCCGAACAGGTCGTGCGCCAACTCCCGGCAGAACAGCGGCTGTTCCTCTTCGTCAACGTCTCCGCCCTGCACCAGCCCAACTGGTTCCACCTGCCCGGCGCGACCCGCGAGGCCGGCGACACCCGCGCCACGCACGCCGCCGCGCTGGAGTACGTCGACCGGCACATCGGACGGCTCTTCGCCGCGGCGAGCAGCAGACGCCGCTGCTTCGCCATCGTCTGCTCCGACCACGGCACCGCCTACGGCGACGGCGGCTACACCGGCCACCGCCTCGGCCACGAGTCTGTGTGGACCGTGCCCTACGCCCACTTCTTCCTCGACCCCGCCGAGGCCGCCCGATGACCACCACGCCACAGCCCACCCGTACCAGCCCGTACCAGAGCTACGTCTACGCCTACCCCCACAAGACCGCCTACCGCAGACTCCCCGACCGCCCCCGGCTCAGCGCCCTCTGGGCGGCCGAACCCAAGAACGCCCTCTCCCTCTACCTCCACATCCCCTTCTGCGAGGTCCGCTGCGGCTTCTGCAACCTCTTCACCCGCATCGGCGCCCCGGACGGCCTGACCGGCGCCTACCTGGACGCGCTGGAACGCCAGGCGACGGCCGTGCGGCAGGCGCTGGGGGAGACGGACGAGGTCCGCTTCGCCACGGCCGCCTTCGGCGGCGGCACCCCCACCTTCCTCACCGCCCCCGAACTGGAGCGCCTCTGCGACCTCGCGGAGCGCCGCATGGGCGCCGACCTGAGCGCCGTCCCCCTGTCGGTCGAGGCGTCACCGGCCACCGCCACCGCCGACCGGCTCGCGGTCCTCGCCGACCGCGGCGCCACCCGCCTCAGCCTCGGCGTACAGAGCTTCGTCGACTCCGAGGCGCGGGCCGCCGTACGCCCGCAGCGCCGCGCCGACGTCGAGGCGGCCCTCGCCCGCGTCCGTGACGCCCGCATCCCGGTCCTCAACATCGACCTCATCTACGGCATCGACGGCCAGACGGAGGACACCTGGCGGCACTCCCTCGACGCGGCCCTCGCCTGGCGCCCCGAGGAGCTCTACCTCTACCCCCTCTACGTCCGCCCCCTCACCGGGCTCGACCGTCGCCGGCCCGGCCGGCCCGACCCCGCCTGGGACGAGCAGCGGCTGCGCCTGTACCGCGCCGGCCGCGACCATCTCCTCGCGCACGGCTACACCCAGCAGTCCATGCGCATGTTCCGCCGAGCCGACGCCCCGCCCCAGGGCGCCGACGACTACGCCTGCCAGACCGACGGCATGATCGGCCTCGGCTGCGGCGCCCGCTCCTACACGGCCGGACTGCACTACTCCTTCGACTACGCCGTCGACATGCACGAGATCCGCACGATCATCGACGACTACGTCTCCCGCCCCGCCGCCGACTTCGCCCACGCCGAGTACGGGCGCCGTATCGACGCCGACGAGGCGCGCCGCCGCCACCTCCTGCAGTCCCTCCTCCAGGCCGAGGGCCTGCGCCTGGACGACTACCGCGCCCGATTCGGCAGCACCCCCGCCGACGACTTCGGCGCCGAACTCGAACGCTTCGCCGACCGCGGCTGGCTGACCGACGGCGACCCGACGACCCTCACCCTCACCCCCGAGGGCCTCGCCCACTCGGACGCCATAGGCCCCGAGCTGTTCTCCCCGGCCGTCCGGGCCGCCATGACCGCCTACGAGCGGAAGTGACCGGCCCGCCATGGACCTGACTCTCCTCTACCGCGGCCCGCTCGCCTCCTGCGACTACGACTGCCCCTACTGCCCGTTCGCCAAGAGACGCGACACCACTGCCCAACTGCGCGCCGACCGCGCCGCCCTCGAACGGTTCGCGGACTGGGCCACCGACCGGACCGGCGACCGCCTCTCGGTCCTCTTCACCCCCTGGGGCGAGGGCCTGGTCCGCTCCTGGTACCGGCGCACCCTCACCGAGCTGTCCCACCTCCCGCACATCCACCGGGTCGCGATCCAGACCAACCTCAGCTGCCGCACCGACTGGCTCGCCGACGCCGACCCCGACACGCTCGCCCTGTGGTGCACCTACCATCCCGGCCAGACCCCCTACGACCGCTTCCTCGGCAAGTGCCGCGACCTGGCCGAGCGGGGCATCCGCTTCAGCGTCGGCATCGTCGGTCTGCCCGACCACCTCGACGCGGCCCGCCGCCTGCGCACCGACCTCCCCGAGCACGTCTACCTGTGGGTGAACGCCGCCGAAGGCCACACCTACACCGACGCGGACGCCGGCCACTGGACGGCCCTCGACCCCCTCTTCCCGTACAGCCGCCACCCGCACACCAGCGTCGGCCTGCCCTGCCGCACCGGCGAGTCCGTGATCTCCGTCGACGGCGACGGCACCGTCCGCCGCTGCCACTTCGTCCGCACCCCCCTCGGCAACCTCTACGACGGCTCCTACCGCGCCGCCCTGCGTCCCCGCCCCTGCCCGATGACCGTCTGCGACTGTCACATCGGCTACGTCCACCTCGAGACACTGCCCCTGTACGACGTCTTCGCGGGCGGCGTCCTGGAGCGCATCCCGGCGGCCGGTGCCGCGAGGACGGCCGTTGACCTGCCGTATCCCGTGCGGATCGGCGCTCCGGAGGTTTGATTCCGCCCAGCGGGTCAACCGGGAATACATGACGCAGTCGACACGGGAGACGGAACGCAAGTACGAGGTGCCGGCCTCGGGCGACTTCCCGAGCCTCACCGGCCTGACCGGCAAGGGCCAGGGCAAGGCCAAGGACAAGGGCAAGGGCACCTCACTCGTCGACGCGGGCACCCACGACCTGGACGCGGTGTACTACGACACCGCCGACCTGCGCCTGACCCGCACCTCCGCGATCCTGCGCCGCCGCACGGGCGGCTCCGACGCCGGATGGCACCTCAAGCTTCCGCTGGCCGACGACACCCGTGAGGAGATCCGCGCGCCGCTGCAGGAGGAGATCCCCGACAGCCTGAGTGACCTGGCGCTCTCCCGGACCCGCGGCGCCCGCCTCGAGCCGGTCGTCCGGATCCGCTCCAGCAGGGCCGTGCGCGACCTCGTCGACGCCGACGGGGCCCTCCTCGCCGAGGTCGTCCTCGACCAGGTCCGGGCCGACTCCCTGCGCCCCGAGGGCGGCCACGCGTCCTGGGCGGAGCTGGAGGTCGAACTCGCGGCCGACGGCGACACCGCCCTCCTCGAGCGCGTCGACAAGGCGCTCGGCAAGGAGGGCTTCGCCCGGTCGACGGCCCCGTCCAAGCTGACCCGCGCCCTGAAGGAGACGACCCCCGACGCCGAGTCCGCACCGGACGACCCCGCCGACGTGCCCTCCGGCTCCGCGGGCGAGCAGGTACTCGCCTACGTCTCGGAACAGGCCCGCACCATCGTCGACCTCGACCCGGCCGTACGCCGCGACCTGCCCGACTCGGTGCACAGGATGCGGGTCGCCTGCCGGCGCCTGCGCAGTTGCCTGCGTTCCTACCGTTCACTCCTCGACCGCGAGGTCACCGACCCGGTCCGCGCGGACCTGAAGTGGCTCGGCGGTGAACTGGGTGCCGAGCGCGACCAGGAAGTGCTGATGGAGCGTTTGCGCGAGGGGATGGAGGCCCTGCCCCGCGAACTGGTCCTCGGCCCCGCCGCGGCCCGCCTGCAGGCCTGGAACGCCTCCCGGTCGGCCGAGGCCCGCGAACGCTCCCTCGCCGCGCTGTCCTCGCCCCGCTATGTGGCCCTCTTGGAGGCGCTGAACCGGCTGACCACCCACCCGCCCCTGCGCCCCAAGGCCTCCCGGAAGCCGGCGAAGACGCTGCCCCAGGCGATCCTGAAGGAGTACGACCGGCTCGCCGGCCGGGTCGAACGTGCCCGGCGCAAGCCGCCCGGCGCGGAGCGCGACGCCGCCCTCCACGAGGTGCGCAAGGGAGCCAAACGCCTCCGCTACGCCGGCGAGGCGGCCGGCCCCGCCCTCGGCAAGCCCGCGCGACGCCTGGCCAAGCGTGCCAAGGCCGTGCAGAAGGCGCTCGGCGACCACCACGACAGCGTCGTCGCCCGCGACTCCCTGCGCCGCCAGGCGGTGGCCGCCCACGCCGCCGGTGAGCCCGGTTTCACCTGGGGCCTGCTCCATGGCCAGGAGCAGGCGACGGCCGCCGAGCGGGAGCGGCAGTTCCCGCAGCTGTGGAAGCGGGCCTCGAAGCCCCGGCTGCGCAAGGCGCTGCACTCCTGACCGACACCGGCACTGACACCGACACCTGCACCGGCATGGCACCCGACACACCTCCGCCCGCACCGTGACGGACACGGTGCGGGCGGAGGACTTCAGGGCGCCGCCGAAGAAGGTCAGTCCTCGGCGGTCACGTCCGTGACCCTCCAGCGCTGGTTGGCACCGGAGTTGGGCTGCCACGTCGTGACCGCGGCACCCTCGTTCGTGGCCTGGCCTCCGACCTCGAGGACCCGGCCGGTGGCGGCGTTCACCAGCGTCCAGGTGCCGTCACCGGTGGTCGACATGATCCACTCGGTGGCCGCGTCCCGCTCGCCCGTGTCGGGCTCCACCACGGGCACGTTGTCGCGGACGGCCAGGCGCTTGCCCTCCGCCGGGTTGGCGAACACATACCGCTGACGGGCGCCGGTCTTGCCGTACCGGGCGTCCAGCTGCCACTGCTGCGCGGTGGTGCCGTTGCCCGTGCCGATGACCAGGTTGGTGCCGTTCGCGGCGACGGTGACCGCCTTGCCGCTCTGGACGCCGGTCAGCGTGTACGTCTGGCCCTTGCGGATCAGCGGGGCGTCCTTCGCGACGCCGGACACGCCCTTGACGGTGAAGGACGTCACCGACTGGGCGGGCACGGTGAAGGTGGCTTTGCGGTCGGCGACCTTGATCGGCGCCTGCGGCTGGAGCTTGCCGTCGGCGCTGGTGACGACCGGGGTGACGGTCGCGTTCTCGCTGATCTTGCGGAACTTCGACAGGTCGATGGTGACCGTGCGGGCCTCGGTGGTGCTGTTGACGTGGACCAGCGAGGCGCCCTTGCCGTTCGCGGTGACGGCGGCGGCGCTGGAGGTGTCGTTCACCTTGATCAGCTTGTCGCCGGGCTTGATGAAGTGGGTGAAGTTGCGCGCGGTGTCGAACTTCGTGTTCGTGTAGATCGGGCAGGTCTCGAGGGTGTCCGTCGAGGTGCAGCTGAACGGGAGCTGGATGCTGCCCCAGTTGCCGCCCTTGGCGGACTCGCCGCCCGGCTTCATGTTGTCGTAGTCCTCGACCGGCTGCCAGAACACCCAGGCCTTCGGTTCCAGTTCGCGCAGGTCGTCGACGATGCGCTGGGCGAGCCCGAGACCGGGCCGCATGTCGGTGAAGCTTTGCCCGTCGCCCCAGTCGCCCTCGACCTCGCTCATCCACAGCGGCTTGTCGGCGGCCTTGGCCTGGTCCCGCACGGTGGTGCGCTGCCCGGTGCCGTAGGTGTGGACGTTCATCTGCCCGACGACATCGCGGGCCTCCTGCGAGTAGGCGTTCCAGTTCTGCGCGAAGATGCTCGGGTTGGTCTCGTCCATCGCCGAGATCTCCGCCTTGACCTTCGCCTTCTTCAGCGCGGGCGCCAGGGCGGCGAGGACCTTCTGCTGGAGCTCGGGGCCCATGTGGGCGCCCTCCTGACGGCCGCCGACCGGCTCGCCGTCCGCGCCGAGACGGGTGCTCCAGTAGCCGGTGTTGGGCTCGTTGAACGGGTCGACGGTGTCGACCTTGATGCCCTCCGCCTTCTCCAGCAGCTTGGTCGCGCCCGCCATGTAGGCGGCGAAGTCGTCGACCGACTCGGTCTTCAACTGGTCGGCGTTGGCGTTGAATCCGCCGGAGACGTAGCCGCTGACGGTCATGAACCACGGCGGGGAGTTGCTGAACGTCTCCCAGTGGGTGATGTCGTCCTTGATGCGGTTCACCCACCAGCGCTGGGTGGCGTCGGCGTTCTTGTTCCAGTCGGCCGGGTCGTCGGCGCTCCACCAGTCGGTGTCCTCGCGGGTGGTCCCCGCCGGGGCCTTCCACCAGCCCTCGACCGCGCCGCCGGCGCGCAGGTAGTCCTTGACGTCCGGGGCGTTGCCGCCGCCGATGTTGTAGCGGGCGATGTTCAGCGCCAGCCCGTCGTCGTCGAAAAGGAGCTTCGCCAGCTTCTCGCGGATCGCCGGCGGATAGTCGCCGGTCGCGTTGGCGAACCAGACCAGGCTGGTGCCCCAGCCCTCGAACTTCTCCTGCTGGTACGACGGGTCCGGCTGCACGGTGACGGAGGCGGCGGCCTCGGCCTGCGCGGGGACGCTGAGCAGAGCGGCCCCGGTGGCCAGGGCGGTCAGGGTGGCGGCCCCGAGGGACCGTCTGCTGCGGGTACGGCGTGCCATCTGTGCTCCCAACTGCGGTGCGGTCGCTGCGTGGGCCCCTCCCACGGCCAGAGCGGGAGGGGATGGCCCCCGACACGGCTGCGTGCCGTGCCGGGGAGTCGAGGGGGTGGTGCGGGTAGTGCGGTGCGGGCGAAGGTCAGCCGGCCGGCCGGCGCAGGACGGCGACCTCCCTCGGTCCGAGGACGAGGGCACCGTCGGCGTCGGCGCTCCCGAGGAGTACCTCTCCGTCCAGACCGGTCACCGGCACGGTGTCGTCGGTCCGGTTGACCACGAACAGGAAGCGGCCCGTCTCACCGCGCCGGACGGTCAGCTCGACCCGTCCGCGCAGGTCGGCCGGCAGTTCGCTGTGCACACCGGCCGGCTCCAGCAGCCGCGGCAGCAGCGAGACGAGCCCGTCGACGCCGAGACGCGTGGAGACGTAGGAGGCCGAACCGCCGCCCGTGGAACGCCGGGTGACGGCCGGGCGCCCGGCGTGCACGCCCGTGCGGTAGCGGGCCAGGACCTGGGTGTCGGCGTCGGCGACGGTGACCCGGTCGGTCCACAGGGTGCCCGTGGTGGCGTCGTCCAGCTCCACGCTCTCACCGGCCAGGAGCGGCCCGAACTCCTCGACACGGATGCCGAGCAGCTCGCGCAGGGCGCCCGGGTAGCCGCCGAGCCAGACGTGGTCGTTCTCGTCGACGATGCCGGAGAAGTAGGTGGTGACGAGGTGGCCGCCCTGCTCGGCGTAGCGCGTAAACTCCTTGGCCAGCTCGGCGGGGACCACATGCAGCACGGGGGCGATCAGCAGCCCGTACCGGGCGAGATCGGCGCGGGTGGTGATGAGGTCGGCGCGGATGCCCAGGGCGAGGAGCGCCGAGTACCAGTCGAGCGCCTCCTGCCGGTAGTCGAGCAGGGAGGTGGGGTGGGAGTCCTGCTCACTGGCCCACCACGACTCCCAGTCGAAGAGGACGCCGACCCGGGCGGGCTCCCGCTCGGAACCGGCGACCGGGGCGAGCGCCTTCAGCGTCGCGCCGAGGTCGGTCACCGCGCGGAAGAGGTCGCTGTCCGCGCCGGCGTGCGGAACCATCGCCGAGTGGTACTTCTCGGCGCCGGCCGCCGACTGCCGCCACTGGAAGAAGCACACCGCGTCCGCGCCGTGCGCCACGTGCAGCAGCGAGTCGCGGGCCAGGTCGCCGGGCCGCTTCGCCACGTTGACGGGCTGCCAGTTGACGGCGCTGGTCGAGTGCTCCATCAGGAACCAGGGCCGGCCGCCCGCGATGCCGCTGACGAGGTTCGCCGAGAAGGACAGCTCGTCGCGGTCCTGCGGGCCGGGGTGGACGTAGTGGTCGTTGGAGACAAAGTCGATCTCGTCGGCCCAGGCCGGGTAGTTCATGCCCTTCGTGCCGCCCATCACCATGAAGTTGGTGGTGACCGGCACGTCGGGCGTGAGCTCACGGAGGATCTCCCGCTCCGCGCGCAGATGCTCCTTCAGCGCGTCCGAGGAGAATCGCTTGAAGTCCAGCTGCTGGGTCGGGTTGGGGTGCGAGGCGGCGAGCCGCGGCGGCAGGATCTGCTCCCAGTCGCTGTAGTGCTGCGACCAGAAAGCCGTGCCCCAGGCGTGGTTGAGGGCGTCGAGGGTGCCGTAGCGGGCGCGCAGCCAGACACGGAAGGCGCGGGCCGCGTCGTCGGAGTAGTCATAGATGTTGTGGCAGCCCAGCTCGTTGGAGACGTGCCAGGCCACCAGGGCCGGGTGGTCCTTGTAGCGGTTCGCCATCTCCCGGACCAGACGCAGCGCGTGCTCGCGGAAGACGGGCGAGGTGGGCCGCCAGTGCTGCCGCGCCCCCGGCCACACCGTCTCGCCGTTCGCCGTCACCGGGAGGATCTCCGGGTGGGCCGTGGTGAGCCAGGGCGGCGGGGAGGCGGTCGCGGTGGCCAGGTCGACCCCGATGCCGCCCGCGTGCAGCAGGTCCATGACCTCGTCGAGCCAGCCGAAGTCCCATGTGTCCGGGCCCGGTTGGATACGGGCCCAGGAGAAGATCCCCACGGACACGACGGTGACACCGGCCTCGCGCATCAGCCGGACGTCCTCCTCCCACACGTCCCGGGACCACTGCTCGGGGTTGTAGTCGGCGCCGTAGGCCAGACGCGGGGCGGGGTCACCGTCCGCCCCGCGGCGGCGGGACTGGAGGGTGGAGATCATGGCGGTCCTTCCGAATGTGGTGCACGGGGCGGCGCGGATCACCGCGCCGCCCGGCGTTTACTGCTTTCCGACTACTTCTCGACGGTGAAGCCCTGCTCCTCGCCGTACTTGACCGAGGCGTCCTGCCAGGCCTTCAGGCCGTCCGCCAGCTTCGTGCCGGAGACGTAGGCCTTGCCGACCGTGTCGTTGAAGATCGAGTTGGCGTACTGCTGGAAGGGCAGGTACGACCAGTCGTCGGCGACGTTGGCGGCGGAGTCGGCGAAGATCTTGTTCGCCTCCTGCCCGCCGAAGTAGTCGAACTTGGTGCTCTGGAACTCGGTGGACTGCAGCTCCGCGGTGGTCGCCGGGAAGGCACCCTGCTTGACGCGGGTCTGGACGCCGGCGCCGGAGTTCGCGTACTCGACGAAGGCGTAGGCGAGTTCCTTGTTCTTGCCCAGCGCGGGCAGGGCCAGGGAGCTGCCGCCGTTCTCCGCGCTCGCCTTGTCGCCCTTGGTCCAGGCCGGCATCGGGGCCGCACGCCAGTCACCCTTGGCACCCGGCACACCGGTCACGAAGTTGGCGGGCATCCAGGCGCCGGTGGCCAGGGTGGCGATGGTGCCGTCGCCCAGCCCCTTGTACCAGTCGTCGGTCCAGCCGTTGATGGGCGCGAGAAGCTTCTCGTCGATCAGCTTCTGCCAGGTGTCGGTGTACTTCTTGGCGCCCGCGTCGGAGAAGTCGATCTTCACCGTGGTGCCGTCGACCTTGTACGGACGGGAACCGGCCTGCCACAGCATGCTGGTGGTGAAGCCCGCGTCACCGGCGTCGTTGGCGATGTAGACCTTGGGGTCGGCCTTGTGCAGCTTGCGCGCCGCGTCGACGTACTCGTCCCAGGTGGTCGGGACGGCGACCTTGTACTTGTCGAAGACCGTCTTGTTGTAGAACAGCGCCATCGGGCCGGAGTCCATCGGCAGGCCGTAGACGGCCTTGCCCTCGCTCACCGCGTTCCACGGACCCGGGGTGTACTTGGAGGCCAGCTTGTCGGCGCCGTAGGGGGCCAGGTCGGTGAGGCCCTTGGTGAGCGAGTACTGGCTCACCGCGAAGTACTCGACCTGGGCGACGTCGGGCACGCCCTTCTCGGCCGAGATGGCGTTCGACAGGGCGGTGTAGTGCTTGTCGCCGGACCGCTCGCTGACGAGGTTGATCTTGACCTTGGGGTACTTCTTCTCGAAGTCGGCGGCGACCGTCTTCAGCGTGGGCTCCCAGGCCCAGACCGTGACCGAGCCACCCTTCTTCAGGGCCGCCTGGATGTCCGAGGCGGAGACCGCCTTCTGGTCGGAGCCGTCGTCCGAGCCGCCGCAGGCGGTGGCGCCCAGGGCGAGGGTGGACAGGAGGGCTATGCCGCGCAGCAGGCGGCTGGTCTTTCTGCGCATGGAGGTGCTTCCACTTCTTCGTGGGTGGGACAGGGTGAGGGTGGTGGTGCGCAACGTGGGGCTGAAGGGGCGACCGGAGGGCGGCAGGCTCACTCCTTGACGCTTCCGGCGGCGAGACCCGACTGCCAGTACTTCTGCAGCAGCAGGAACGCGGCGATCAGCGGCAGGATGGTGAGCAGCGAACCGGTGATCACCAGGTTGAAGATCACATCGCCGCCGATGGTCTCGGCCTGGGAGTTCCACACGCTCAGACCCAGGGTCAGGGGATACCAGTCCGAGTCCTTGAGCATGATCAGCGGCAGGAAGTAGTTGTTCCAGGTGGCAACCGTGGTGAACAGCAGCACGGTCACGATGCCGGGGGCGAGCAGGGGCAGGGCGACCGTGAAGAAGGTGCGCGCCTCGCCGGCCCCGTCGATGCGGGCGGCCTCGAGGAGTTCGGTGGGAATCGCCTCGCTGGCGAAGACCCACATCAGGTAGAGGCCGAACGGCGAGACCAGCGACGGGATGATCACCGCCCACGGGGTGTCGGTCAGGCCCATCTTGCTGAACATCAGGAAGGTGGGCACCGCCAGGGCCGTACCGGGGACGGCGACGGCGCCGATGACGACCGCGAAGATGCCGCGCTTGCCGGGGAAGTCGAACTTCGCCAGCGCGTAACCGCCCAGGATCGCCAGGAAGGTGGCACCGCCGGCGCCGAGCACCACGTACAGCAGGGTGTTCAGCAGCCAGCGCGTGAACACGCCGTCGTCGTACGTGAACGTGTCACGGATGTTGTCCCACAGGGCGAAGTCGCTGCTGAACCACAGCCCGTTGGAGTCGGCCAGGCCCGCCTGGGTCTTGGTGGCGTTGATGGCCAGCCAGATCAGCGGCACCACGGTGTAGAGGACGACCAGGGAGGTCAGCACCGTCAGCAGCAGGCTGCGCCGGGGCTTCCCCGGAGTGTGCCTGCGCGGGCCGCGCAGACGCGGCGCGTTCCTGGCGGGGGAGGAGGTCTTGGCGGGCGTGGCGGGGGAGTCGGTGGTGAGAGGGCTGCTCATCGGGTCACGCTCCCTTGCGCATGCCGCGCAGCTGCACGACGTAGGCGATCACCATCGTGATCACGCCCATGATGATGGCCACCGTCGCGGAGTAGTTGTGCTGCTGGCCGTTGAAGGACAGCGAGTACGTGTAGTAGTTCGGGGTGTAGTCGGTCGTGATGGCGTTGCGCGCCAACGGCCGCAGGATGTTCGGCTCGTTGAAGAGCTGGAAGCTGCCGATGATGGAGAAGATCGTCGCGATGACGAGGGCGCCGCGGATCGCGGGCAGCTTGATCGCGGTGATCACACGGATCTGTCCGGCGCCGTCGATCTCCGCCGCCTCGTAGAGCGAGTGCGGGATGACGCGCAGCGCCGAGTAGAAGATCAGCATGTTGTAGCCGACGAACTCCCAGGTGACGATGTTGCCGATCGACGCCAGGACCAGGTCGGGCGAGAGAGGATCGGGCAGGGAGACGCCGAACGCCTCGTTGATGTCGCCCACCAGCCCGTACTTCGTGCCGTACATGAAGCCCCACATCAGGGTGGCGACCACGGCGGGCACCGCGTACGGCAGGAAGATCGTGATGCGGAAGAAGCTCTTTCCGTAGAGCCGCCCGCTGTCCAGGACCAGGGCCACCAGCAGGGCGATGCCGAGCATGATCGGGACCTGGACGGCCAGGAAGAGCGACACCCGTCCGAGGGCGGCCCAGAACTGGTCGTCCTTCAGCGCCTGCGTGTAGTTGTCGACGCCGACGAAGGTGGTGCCGCCGATGAGCTGGTCACGGAAGAGGCTGAGATAGATCGAATACGCGATCGGGGCCAGGAAGACCAGGGCGAACACGGCCACGAAGGGACCGATGAACCCCCACCCCGTCCAGGAGCGGCGGTCCCGTCTTGCCGGAGGGGGTGCCGGCCGCGGTTCGGCAGCCGCCGGCGGTTGCAGCGTCGTCATGTCGTTCCTTGCTCGTCCTGTCCCGGAACCGGCGGTGCCGCACCGACGTGCCGTGCCGCGCCGCCACGATGTTTACGCAAACATCAGCCACCGCAGAAGCCCGGTGAGCTGTTATGTTTACGTAAACATCTGATGGCGGCATGTCTACACTGCCCCGATAACCACGGTCAAGGGTCCTCTGGGGAGACCGTGGAACCTGCGGTGAACGAAAGGTGGGGCCTACGCGTGGAGATGGCTGAAAGAGCCCCGGTGAGCGGAGCCGGGGCGGCCGTGGAACCGGCCGGAGGCGCGTCCCGGCCCGGCGGCGCCGCGAAACGCCCCGGGACCCGTGGCCGGGCCACCGCCTCGATGGCGGACGTGGCCCGCCTGGCGGGCGTCTCGTCGCAGACGGTCTCCCGCGTGTCCAACGGTTACGCCGGCGTGAACGAGGAGACCCGCCGGCAGGTGCTGGCCGCCATGAAGGAGCTGGGCTACCGGCCCAACAGCGCCGCCCGTGCCCTCAAGCGCGGGGAGTTCCGCACCATCGGCGTCATCACCTTCACCCTGTCGACGACCGGCAACGTGCGCACCTTGGAGGCGATCGCCACCTCCGCCGCCGCCGAGGGGTACGCGGTGACCCTGCTGCCGGTGGCCGTCCCCACCCAGGACGAGGTGCGCGGCGCCTTCTCCCGGCTGGAGGAGCTCGCCGTCGACGCCGTGATCGTCATCATGGAGGTGCACCTGCTGGACGCGGCGACCGTCATCCTCCCGCCGCACGTCCAGGTCGTGGTCGTCGACTCCGACGCCGGTGACCGCTACACGGTCGTGGACACCGACCAGGCCGGCGGCACCCGCACCGCCGTCCAGCATCTGCTCGGCCTCGGCCACCGCACGGTGTGGCACCTCGGCGGTCCGGAGGACTCCTTCGCCGCGCAGCGCCGCGCCGACGCCTGGCGCGAGGCCCTCGTCGAGGCGGGCCGCACCCCGCCGCCCCTCGTCCGGGGCGACTGGTCGGCGGAGTCCGGCTACCACGCCGGACTCGAACTCGCGGCCCGCGAGGACTGCACCGCCGTCTTCGCGGCCAACGACCAGATGGCCCTGGGCCTGCTGCGCGCCCTCCACGAACGCGGCCGCCGCGTACCCGAGGACGTCAGCGTCATCGGCTTCGACGACATCCCCGAGGCGGGCTCCTTCCTGCCCCCGCTCACCACACTCCACCAGGACTTCGCGGAGGTCGGCCGCCTCTGCGTCCAGGCCGTGCTGCGCAAGATGCGCCGCAACGACCCCGAACACGGGACGACGCTGGTGCCGACACGGCTGGTACACCGGGAGAGCACGGCCCCGCCGCCAGAAGCACGCTGATGTGACCGTGCGGCTCACGTCCCCCAGGCCGCTGCCCCGACGCGTGCCACCCCGTCCGCGGCACCGACGGAGCGCCCGCCCCTCCAGCCGGCCCGGCCGGTGACACCGTCGCAGTTCCTCGACGGCCGGGAAGCGGGCGGCGTAGGCCGTGTGCAGCCGCTCATGGCGACGAGGGCTCGGTCTGGCAGAACATCAAGGTGCGCGAGCACCTGCACGTCGACACCGGCTTCCCGTCGGCCCCTACACCGGTGCGCCCCCGCCGACCGCGGACTGAACACCGGGGTGGGGACATGCGTAGGACAAAGGTGGAGCACAGCGCGCCCACTGATATCGAGGAGTCCGGTCCGTGAGTACTTTCGCCGCCTCCCGCCCGGGCCGCCGGGCGGGAGCCCTCGTCCTGCTGCTGGGAGCGGTCCTCGGCTTGCTGTTCGCGGGCGCGGGACCGGCCGCCGCCCATGCCAAGGTGCGCGACACCAACCCGGCCGAGGGCAGTGTGCTGAAGACCGCGCCCAGCGAGGTCACCATGACCTTCACCGAGTCCATGACCCTCTTCGAGGACTCGATCAAGGTTCTCGACCCCGACGGACGGCGGATCGAGGCGGGCACCACCGAGCACGTCGGCTCCGACCCCGCCACCGCCCGGGTCGCCCTGCCGGCCGGCCTGGCCGACGGCACGTACACCGTGTCGTGGAAGGCGGTCTCGGCCGACAGCCACCCCATCGGCGAGGCGTTCGTGTTCTCTGTGGGCGCGCCGTCTCCGACGAGGGCCGTGGTTTCCGACACCCAGCCCGGCGAGGGTCTGGTCGGCACCCTGTACTCCGGGGCCCGGTTCGTCGCTTACCTGGGCTACGTCCTGATGGTGGGCACGGCGGCCTTCCTGCTGGTGTGCTGGCCGGACGGGGCTCGGCTGCGCCGGATGCGGCGGCTGCTCGTGGCCGGCTGGGTGACCCTGCTGCTGTCCGGTCTCACCCTGCTGACGCTGCGTGCCCCCTACACCTCGGGGGAGAGCCTGGCCGAGGCTGTCGACCCGGCCGCTCTGCGCGACACCCTCGGCACGGAGCCGGGCAGCGCCTTGATGGTCCGCCTCCTGGTGCTGGCGGCCTCGGGACTTTTCCTGGCGGGTGTCGCCGGTGCCGCGAAGGACGCGGCCGACGCCGGGTCGTCACCCGGCAGGCGCCGCCCGGCCCTGATCGCGGCCGGCGCGCTGATCGCGTCGGCTCTGGCATACACCTGGGCCCTCACCGGACACGCCGCAGCCGGAGAGCAGACCAGGCTCGCCATCCCGGCGGACGCCCTCCACCTGGTGACCGTCGCGCTGTGGCTGGGCGGTCTCGTCGCGCTGGTCATCGTCCTGTTCCGTGCACGCGAGGGCGAGGAGGCACCCCCGGAGGCGGTGGCCCGTTTCTCCCGCCTCGCGTTCGTCTCAGTCGTCGTCCTCGCCGCGACGGGCCTTTACCAGTCGTGGCGGCTGGTCGGCTCCTGGGACGCCCTGACCTCCAGTCGCTTCGGCACACTGCTGCTGCTGAAGACCGCGGCCGTGGCGGCCGTGCTGCTGGTGGCGGCGTACTCCCGCCGCTGGACGGCTCGCCTGCGGGAGCCCGCCGAGGAGACGGCGGCCGGGGAGGCCAGGGAACCCGCCCTGGCTGTCGCGGCCGCGCGTGGCTCAGCACAGGGCGGCGCCGACAGTCCCCAGGGCGAGGCGTCCCCGACGGACACCCCGGAGCTCGGCACCGCCTCGGGCGACACCGGCCCGGCCGACCCCGACCCCCGGCACCGGCTGCGGCGCTCGGTCGCTGCCGAGGCCCTTCTCGCGGTCGCGGTCCTCGGGATCACCACCGTCCTGACCGAGACCACCCCGGCCCGGACCGAGGCGAACGCGGCGACCGTCGCGGCGGTGACCGTCCCGGCCCAGCCGAACGCCGTCAGCGTCACCGTCCCCTTCGACACCGGGGCCGAGAACGGCAGCGGCAACGTCCTCATCACCCTCAGCCCCGCGAGCGTCGGCCGCAACGAACTCCAGGCGCTCGTCTACGCCGTCGACGGCGGCATCATCTCCATCCCGGAACTGCGGATCACCTTCACCAGCGCCGACGGCGGTATCGGACCGCTCGACGCCAATCTGCGCAACGTGGGCGGCTACTGGCAGACCGGAAACCTCCAGCTCTCCAAGGCCGGCAAGTGGACGATGGCGGTCACCGTCCGCGTCACGGACATCGACCAGACGACGACCACGAAGTCCATCACGATCAGCTGACGGTCCGCCGAGGCGCCACGCGGCGGAACCCGGCCTCCGGTGGTGCAGCTCGTCCACCACGAAGCCGGTGGCTCTGCCGCCGGCCCGTCCCCACGCGTGTGGCGTCGGCGACCCGTACAACGTCACCCTCTTCGGCGAGTCCGCCGGCGGTCACAGCACCTGCGCCCACCTGGCCGCCCCGTCATCGGCGGGCCTCTTCGACCGGGTCGTCCTGCAGAGCGCCCCGTGCACATCCACCATGGGCAAACGGAACCGGAGGGACGCCCTGGCCGAGGGCGTGGCAACCGCTGCCGATGACTTCGCCCGCACGGGCAGGACGGCCTGGAAGCCCACCACCCCGGCGGCCACGAACGCACAGCAACTCGCCTCGGGCCCGGGCGGCATCAAGCCCGTGGACTTCGCCAAGGACCACCACTACGCCTTCTGGAAGACCCTGCGCTGATCGCGCTGCCGGCGGTCGGTCCGCGGGCCCTTCGGGAGGCGCGGACCGCCGCCGCAGAACCGGTGCTGCGGGACATGGACGTGGGCCGTTGGCGGGGGGTGGACAGCGGTTGGGAGCCGTCTCCACCGCACCGCGCTAGACGGGGGTCGATTCGTAGGAGCTGATCACGTACAGGGCCTCGTCGTCGATGGCGTTCTTCTCCCAGTCCAGAGTGATCCGCAGCGGGCGGCCGTCGGCCGCATATTCCGCTTCCGCAGTGTCCGCGCCGTCGCTGCGGGCCTGGTCCAGCCTCTTCAACAGCTCGGCGATCGTGGGGATCTCACGGGGCAGTTCTTGTACCTGCCGCTGACTGTCCTCGTCGATTCCGACTGCCTCTGTCACCGTGCCGTCCCGGACCTTCACCCGGAAGGTGCCTGCCAGGACCTGGGTGGTCGATGTCAGCGTGTAGGAGTACGCGGCAGGCTCCTCCCAGGTGGTCTTCGGCTTGCGCTCATCAGCGGACTCGGCGGACGTCGAGGAGTCACAGGCGGCTGAGGTGGCTGCACACAGCAGGGCCCCGATCATCGCGGCGGCGGATGCGGAACGGGGACGGAGACGTCCGGCAGTCATGGTGGCTCCCTCTGAGTCGGTTACCGCTGTGACGCCCGCCGACTCAGAAACGTTCACGACAGCTCTGCGGTCCGTCGCCCTGGGAGGCCCCGCCCCTTCCCCACTGAATGCTGAAAATTTTACCCAAATTCTATTGACTCGTGGCATATCTGGAGCAAGGTGATTAGTAGACCACAACACCGAAAGAGTCACAAAGTCGGTGAGGACGTCTAGTCGGCGGAGTGACTTGGACAGGATGTGGTTCAGGCCCCCGGCAAGCCGGCGCGACACCGAGGCAACAGTGACGACTGAAGCTTCAGGACACGCGCAGCACTACCGGGGACTGTTTTTGCCCTGAAGCCTTCGCGCGGGCCTGACGGCGGTGCGAAGGCTTTGCCGCGCCCCGCCGGCCACGCGCCTGGCCTCGCGTATACCCCGGCGTATACATAATCCGCCCAAGTCGTTTCCAGGCGGCACAGCGTCCGCCAGGCAAAAAGCTGCTCTCCGACGTACAGCCGCGCATTCTCATGCCGCGACGAGATCGGCCCACCGGGTCACCCCGCCGGAGTGGACGTGTATGCCGTGCCGAGTCGCCAGCGCGTGAACGATCTGCTCGCCCCGGCCGTGCTCGTCCGGGTCGATCCCCTCGGGCGACTGCCCCCTCGGGCGCACGGGTCCCGCGTCCGTGACCTCGACGCGCAGGGTGCCGAGCCCGTCGTCGCTGACCCAGGCCAGCCGCAGTACCGCCGGGGGCAGGGCGTGGACGATCGCGTTGGTGAGCAACTCCGACACCACCAGGAGCGAGTCCTCGACGATCTGCGGGGACACGTTCCAGAGGTCGAGAATCGCTCGCACCCGTCGGCGCACGCCTGAGACGGCACCGGGGGCGGGCGGCATCGTACACACGTGCTCGACTGTGTCCCGCTGCCTCGTATTGAGCTGTACCGCCATATTGCTCTCCTCCGGTGAGCGCTGTCGGCCTGACGCGGCCTGCAGCGCGTTGTGCCGGGCCACAAGGCACGCTAGGGAGCGAGACCAGGCCGGTCAATGAACGGCGGTCGGCATTACCGAACGCGGTGGTTCGTCCCTTGGTGCACCGTTCACCTGCACGTAACGCGGACTCTCTGTGGCGGTAATAGGCTCGCCTCATGGCCGGCCCAGTCCAGTCGATCGAACGGGCGGCGGCGATTCTGCGTCTGCTCGCCGGTGGACCGCGCCGACTCGGGCTCGGCGAGGTGTCGGCCTCGCTCGGACTCGCGAAGGGCACCACGCACGGCATTCTGCGCACGCTCCAGCACGTGGACTTCGTGGAGCAGGACGCGGCGACCGGAAAGTACCAGCTCGGGGCCGCCCTGCTGCACCTCGGCACCAGTTACCTCGACGTCAACGAGCTGCGGTCGCGCTCCATCAACTGGGCCGACGCCCTGGCCGCCCGTAGTGGGGAAGCGGTCCGCCTGGGCACCCCCCTGGAGGGCAAGGTCCTCGTCGTCCACCACGTGTTCCGGCCGGACGACACGCTGCAGACCCTGGACGTGGGCTCGCTGCTGCCGCTGCATGCCTCCTCGCTCGGCAAGGTCCTGCTCGCCTTCGGCACCGCGCCCCTCGAGCCGGCCCTGGAAACCGGGCTGGAGGCCTACACCCGGCACACCCTGGCCGCGCCGGAGCAACTCAACCAGGCACTCGCCGAGGTCCGGGACGTCGGATGGGCCGCCGAGGTCCAGGAAATGAGCATGGGCGAAGCCAGCGTCGCCGCGCCGATCCGTGGGCACGGCGGCCTCGTGGTGGGCGCCATCGGACTGTCCGGCCCGGTCGAGAGGATCTGCCACGGGCAGGGCCGTCCCCGGCCGAACCTGATCAGCCTGCTCCGTGAGGCGGCACGAGCGATCTCCAGAGACCTGGGAGCGGCTCGCTGGTAGTCCCACCGCCTCCCCGACACATCAGAAGGCAGACCCGATCATGGTTGAACGGTATGTAATGTCCATCGATCAGGGCACCAACTCCACCCGATGCATCCTGTTCGACCATCACGGGCGGCTGGTGTCCGTCGCCCAGCGGCCACACCAGCAGCACTTTCCCAGACCCGGATGGGTCGAGCACGACGCCGTCGAGATCTGGCGCAACCTGCAGCGCGTCATGCCCGAGGCTCTGTCCGATGCCGGTGCCGGGGCGGAAGAGGTCGCCGCCGTCGGTCTCGCCAACCAGCGGGAGACGACGGTGCTCTGGGACCGGCGGACGGGGATCCCGCTGGACAGGGCGATCGTCTGGCAGGACACCCGCACGGCACCGCTCGTCGAGGACCTCAGACACCGCCCCGGAGAGGAGTTCTTCCTCGAACGTTGCAGCCTGCCCCCCTCGACCTACTTCTCGGCGCTGCGGATCCGCTGGCTGTTCGACCATGTCAGCGGGCTGGAACAGCGCGCCAAGGACGGCGAGGTGCTGTTCGGGACGATGGAGAGCTGGCTGATCTGGAATCTCACGGGGGGCGTGGACGGCGGCCTGCACATCACCGACGCCACCAACGCGAGCCGCACCATGCTGATGAACATCCGTACACTCACCTGGGACGAGGAGCTCTTGGCGTTCTTCGGCGTCCCCCGCTCCATGCTGCCCGAGATCCGGTCGTCCGCAGAGCGCTACGGCGAGGCCCGCGCGGTCCTCCCGGGCGTCCGTATCACGGCCGCCCTCGGCGACCAGCAGGCCGCCCTGTTCGGCCAGACCTGCTTCTCCCCGGGCGAGGCGAAGTGCACGTACGGAACGGGCAGCTTCCTGCTGCTCAACACCGGTACCGATGTCGTGCGGTCCCGGCACGGACTCCTCACGACCGTCGCGTACCAGATCGGGGATCAGCCCCCGGTCTACGCCCTGGAGGGTTCGATAGCCGTCACCGGCTCGCTGGTCCAGTGGTTCCGTGACCGTCTGGGACTGATCAGCAGCGCGCCGGAGATCGAGACCCTCGCGCTGACGGTCGAGGACAACGGCGGTTGCTACATCGTCCCCGCCTTCTCCGGCCTGTTCGCACCCCGCTGGCGCAGCGACGCACGCGGTGTCATCGTCGGCCTCACCTCCTACATCACCAAAGGGCATCTGGCCCGGGCCGTGCTGGAGGCCACCGGCTGGCAGACGCGCGAGGTCGTCGACGCCATGAACGCCGACTCCTCGGTCCCCCTGCAGCAGCTCAAGGTGGACGGTGGCATGACAGCGGACAACCTGCTCATGCAGTTCGTGGCCGACGTACTCGACGTGCCCGTGGTGCGGCCCATGGTCGCCGAGACGGTGTCCCTGGGCGCCGCCTACGCCGCAGGGCTTGCCGCCGGCTACTGGCCGGACCTGTCCGTCCTGCGTCGTAACTGGCACCGGGCCGCCCAGTGGCTGCCCGACATGGACCCCGAGCGGCGGGAGTCGGAGTACGACAACTGGCAGCGAGCCGTCGAGCGGTCACTGGGGTGGATCAGACCGCCGCGGTCCCCTTGATCGGGGGCCGAACAGGAGACGGCCGGCGAACCCGCCGAGGACGAAGAACCCGAGGACGAAGAACCCGAGGGCGAAGAACCCGAGGACGAAGCGCCGCAGCAGACCCGCGCGGCTTCAGCCCGGTCCGGCGTCACCTCGGAAAGTGTGGCTGTCGGTTTATGGACCTGGGTTCGGCCTCCCCGCCGCGAGCGATGTGTCGGCCACGACGGCGTCAGGATGGTCGCCGATGTAGTCCCGCACCACCGATTCGAAGCTCGGATTGGGCTCCAGCCCGAGCGCGGCGGCGCGTGTGTTGTCGAAGACGGAGGGCCACGAGCCCACGATGGCCTCGACGTCAGGATCGGGCGCGATCGCCACCAGGTCGGCGACGGCGTCGCCGGCCACTCGCCGCAGCGTGGCCAGCATCTCGGCGACCGAGACCGTGAGTGCCGGAAGGTTGACCGGCAGCCCGCCGTGGAGCCGGCCCTTTCCGGTGCCGCGCTCGACTTCCGCGATGCGCAGGATCGCCTCGACCGTGCGTCGTGGCGAGGCCAGGGCCACACGTAGGGCGGGATCCACGGGGCAGACGGCCGGAAGGCCCGCGAGCGGCTCGCGGATGATGCCGGACAGGAAGCCGGAGGCGGCCGCGTTCGGCTTGCCCGGCCGCACCGACACGGTCATCAGGCGGGCGACGCGTCCGTCGACGAAACCGCGGCGGGTGTAGTCCGCGACCAGCTGCTCGCAGACGAGTTTCTGGATCCCGTAGCTCGATCGTGGCGTGGGCAGGGTCGACTCGCTGACCACAGGCGGGAGCGGGAGCGCCGGGTCGGCACCGTAGACCGCCACGCTGCTGGAGAACACCAAGCGCGGCGTCGGCCCACCGGCGGCCGACTGGGCCCGGGCGGCTTCGAGGAGCGCGCGGGTGGTGTCCAGGTTCGCGCTCATGCCGAGGTCGAAGTCGGCCTCGCACTCGGCCGAGACGGCGGCGGCGAGATGGATCAGTACGTCTACCGGCTCCGCGAACACCTCGTCGAGGCGGTCGATCAGGTCGCCCCGCACGATCTCCACGAGTGGGTCGGCCGCCTCCGGCGACCCGGGCGGCACGAAGCGGTCGGCGAGCACCAGGCGATCGATCGGCGCACCTCGATACGTCCGTGTCCCGAGCAGGGTGCTGGTGACCTGTCGTCCCAGGAAGCCGAAGCCACCCGTGATGACGATCCTCATGCGGTGCCTCCTCTGCAGTCGTTCAGCCGGCCGAGCCCCTCGCTCGTGCCGGCGCGGGGCACGTACTCGCAGCCGATCCACCCGTCGAGACCCGGCTCGGCGATGACGCCGAACGGACGTCTCACAGAGTTGCACCTTGAGGTCTCTGCCTGCCGGCTCAGGCAGTAGCTTGGCGTGTCACGGCCGTTGATCGGCTCGACCAGGATGTCGACGCCCACCGCGGCGGCCCGTTCCGCGGCCCACGCGAGGTCGGCCACGAGAAGGCCGACTTCGACGACGGGGGAACCCGGCCCCCTCGTGACCAAGGGCGCACTCGCGTCGTCGGCGTTCACCACGCGCTCGGCGCCGGCAAGGTCGACGTCCTGACCGGCGCGCCTTCCTGGTTTCCTCCGCCTGAACCTGTGGCTCTCGCCACAATTCCCACCTAATGGGCCCTTTCGTGGCATTGGTCATATCGCAGGACGGGTGGCCTGCTTACGTTCGCAGTCCCGTGCCCTCCCACACGAACCGCGAGGCCCCTTCACCATGCCGCACCGACCGTCCCCCCTGTCGCACCCGCAGAGCGCTCAGAGGCGCTGGCCCCGCGCCAGGCGCTCCGCGGGCCGCGTCGGCGTTCTCGCGGCCTTGCTGGCGACGCTCCTCTCGGCCGCCCCGCACGCCCCGGCACAGGCGGCCACGGCGAGGACGGCGCCCGACGACGCCATGGCCCGCTTCCGTGCGCTGGTGCAGCCACAGGGGAAGGCGCGGGTGACGGCCGCGGTGCTCGACCTGGACGGCACGGGCCGGGAGCCCGTGGTGTACGGCGACGACTCGCCCTACGACACCGCGAGCATCGTCAAGGTCGACATCCTTGCCGCCGCGCTGCTCCAGGCGCAGAACGCCGGGCACGACCTGACCGCGCAGGAGCGCGCCCGCGCGACGGCGATGATCGAGCGCAGCGACAACGCGGCGACGAACGCGATGTGGCGGCGCATCGGCCTGGCGCCGGGCCTGGAGGCGGCGAACAAGCGGCTGGGGCTGACCTCGACGAAGGGCGGCCCCGGCGCCAGGTGGGGACTGACGCAGACGACGGCGAGCGACCAGATACGGCTGCTGCGCGCGGTGTTCGACACTGCCCCGGCTGCACGCGCGACCCCCACGGCGCTCGATGAGTCCTCCCGAACCTACATCCGCACCCTGATGGCTCGCGTCGTAGGCGAGCAGGCATGGGGCGTCTCGGTGGCCTCCGGCTCCGGATGGGCCTTGAAGAACGGCTGGCTGCAGCGCAGCACGACCGGCCTGTGGGACGTCAACAGCATCGGACAGGTCACAACCCGTGGACACCGCTACCTCGTCGCAGTCCTCTCGGACGGCAGCACATCGATGAAGGACGGCGTCGCGCTGGTGGAACGCGCGGCCCGTGCCGCGGTCTCCTCCGCGACCGCGCACTGACGACGCACCCTGTGTCCCGGCCTCGTCCCGCCGCTCAGCGTCCCGGCAACGTCTCCTGCAGCCAGTCGAAGACGACCTCGCAGTGCTCCTGCGGGGCCATGGGGGAGCAGTGCAGCTGCGCGCCGGTGGCGGCGCTGAGCTTCACGTAGTCCTTGGGGGACGTCAGCTTGTCGAACAACTCGCGCGGCTGCCCGGGATAGAACTGCTCGTCGTCGTAGTCCAGGACCAGTGTGGGCGTCTTGATGCGCCGCACGACGTTCGTGATGTCGAGCGACTCGACGAGCTTGGCCGGGGTGTAGAAGTCGGTGAACATCTTCCCCTGGCGGGCGGCGAGCATCGCCGGCACGGAGAACGGTTCGAACCGTTTCTTCAGCGTCGCGGCCTCGGCCGGAGACAGCTCGGGGACGACCTCCTTGTTCCAGATGTTGTTCGTCTCCTCCTTGTCCGGGGTGAGGATCTCCCGGATCTCCGCAGGGAAACCCAGCCAGGGCCTCAGTACCCCGGGCATCGCCACCAGAGCGGCGATCCTGTTCTCGTAGGCCGCGGCCCGGGGAGCCAGCTCGCCTCCCATGCTCAGTCCGGTCAGGGCGATCCGGTCGGTGTCCACGTCGGAACGGGCGGCCAGCCAGTCGACGAGGGGAGTCACCACCGTCTCCCAGCGCGGCGTGAAGACCACCCGGTCCAGGAAGAGCAGCTGGCCCTGGCCCGGTCCGTCGTACACGAGGGCGTTCCAGCCGCGCTCCAGGGCGGCCGACACGCCGTAGGTCCACATGTCGACGTTCTGCCCGTCGCTGCCGTTGGTGAGGATCACGGTGGGGCGTCGCTCGACGGAGTCGTCCGGCCGGAAGAACCAGACCGGAAGCGGCGTGTTCCCGTACGGAACGTTCGCCGTAACCGGGGCCGGGTCGGACAGCTTGCAGAACGTGTCCCAGGCGCCACGCGTGGACTTGTACAGCTGCTCCTCGTTGCCGGGGTCATCGGAGCCGAGGACGAAGAACAGCGCCTGGCTGTAGTACTGCGAGGCCCGCAGCGCACGGAAGCGCGTGGTCCCCGTGCCAGGCTTGTCACCCTCGGGCGCCTTCGACAGTCGGTCGGCCAGCTTCCCGAAGGTCTCCACATACGTCTGCGCGGAGAGCCCGGCCTTGTTGATCGCGTTCACCGCGGTGAGCACTTCGCCTACTTCAGCGGAACCCTGACCGGACCCGCCGAGGGCGAGAAGCGCGTTGAAGTTGAACCCCGGGTCCTTGAAGAGGGTCATCACCCCGGGCGTGGCACCGCCCGCGGAGCCGGTGGCCGACCTTGTGGGACTCGGGGTGATCCCTTGCGCGGAGGTATGGCCCAAAGGCGTACAGCCGGCCGCCAGCACGGACCCGGCGCCGACGACGAGCCCAGTCAGTGCCGTCCGCCGGATGGGGTCGGCGACGTGCTTCGGTAGATGCGTCATATCAGCCGACCGTAGGAGCGGTGCCCCTCGCGTCCCGTTGACCACACCGGCGATTCCCCCGAACAGCCGCCTGCCGACCCGGACGGCTCTGATCAGGGCCGTTCGCGCGCACGTGCGGCAATCCGGTCCGCCAGCACGGACAGAGGCACGCTGGCAGCCCAGCTGCAGATGGCGGCGAGGGGCGAGAAGCGCGCGATCCCTACCGAGGCCAGAAACACGACCGCCTGGGCAGGGAGCGGGACGCTGCGCCAGTTCGCGCCCGCGGAACGGCTGACGTGCAGGTCGAGCCCGTACAGCACCAGTGCGGCCGCGCCGATGACAGCCCCGTACAGACCGGGACCGAGGAAACGGTCGCCGTACATTTCCAGGACATGGGTGGGGAACGGGATCAAGGACACCAGCACCAGGAACGCGACGTTGAGCCAGAACGCGTACAGGTCGATCCCCTCCGCGTTCCGCACCGCCGCATGGTGGGCCCGCCAGAACAGCGCGATCACCACCGCGCTCAGCACGAAGGCGCCCACCTGGGACTGAACCTCGTCGAGCGCCCGGCGCAGCTCGGCCCCGTCGAGCCCCTCGGGCAGCTCGATGTCCAGCACGAGCAGCGTCATGGCGATGGCCGTCACACCGTCGGTGAGGGCGAGCATCCTGTCCTTCGGCACGAGATCCACCTGGGGTCGGACTCGTCGCCGCTCCGGGCTTGCGTTCATGGCACCTGTGGTAGCAGCCCCGCCCCCGCGCGGTCGGCCAACGACGCGCAGGTGTGACAGGGCTCGGGGCCGCAGGCAGGCCGCCCGCCCGGCCGCCTGCTCCGCCTGGCACGGAGGCATGAGCGAGATCGTCGGCGCGTGAGCTCGACAAGCCGGTGCCCCGCGCAGGCCGAACACTTCCTCAACGTGGGACGCGACGGGGCAGCGGGGCGAGCGGCACCGTCAGGGCGTGGTCGGGTACGGCTTGGCCGTGAGGCCGCCCAGCCAGGAGCCCTGGAGGTGTTCGGCGCGCAGTTCGGTGCCGGTGACCGCCTGGGCGGCGAGGAGGGCGAGGGCGCCCTCGCTGGGGGCGGCCGGTACCGGATGTTCCTGGGTCGCGTGGCCGTCGGGGAAGCCCGCCTCGCGCAGGGACTGCCGGGTTCGGTCGGCGAAGTGGCCCCAGCGGCGGTTGGTGCGCGGCTCCAGGCCGCCGACCGGGCTGCCGTACTCCCGGAAGACGACCTGCACCTTGTTCGGATCGGATGTGGCAGTGCACGCGGGTGCCCCCGGCGCGGCGAGCGCCTCGAGGACGTCCGGGTGGGTGCCGACCCAGCCGGTCTGCGCCTCGCTCTCCACCACCACCGACCACCGCTCGTCCAGCACGGCCGCCGCGACCAGCACCGGCGGCCCGTCGAACGGCGAGCGGCGGGCGAACGCCGCGAGCCCGTCCGGCAGCGGCGCGGCCTTGCTCACCCCCATGGCGTCGAGGCAGAACGCGGGCGGCCGGGGCGCAAAGGTGACGGCCCAGCCCTCGCCCCACAGGCGGGTCAGATCCAGCGGTTGTGCGTGCATCGCGTCGGCTCCCTGGTGGCTTTCGGAAACGGGGGCCGCCTCCGGGCAGCGGCCCCCGCAGATACGCCGGTCTAGTCGACGATCTCGACCCAGAACCGGTCGTTGCTGCCGTCCGGGTACGGCAGGGTCGCGTCCCAGGCCAGAATACGGTCGGCGTTGTAGTAGGCGATCAGCTTGCCGCCCGCGGAGGCGTTGTCCGTGATCGGCACCGCCTGCACCGAGAAGTCCCAGTCAGGGCTTGCGGCGCCCTCCAGCGTCGAGGCGAACGGGTACTCGTCGCACTGCTGCGTGGAGGTGTCCGGCGGCGGGTTCAGGCCGAGGCCCGCGTACCTGGAGGCCTGCGGGCCGGTGCCGTAGCAGGCGCCGTCCTTGTGGTCACGGTTGGCCTGGTACTCCGTGGCGTTCAGCGTGGAGTGGATGCGGTGCAGGCCGTAGTGCACCGGCTGCCCGTTGATCGCCTGGCCGGGGATGCTCTTGTCGCGCTGCGCCTCCTCCTCGGCCGGCAGGCGCGGGTAGGTGTACTCGGGGCGCGTCTGCGCGCCGAGGATGTGCTGCGCGACGGCGGCCTCGGTGCCCGACAGGCTGTACCGGAGGATCGGGGTCGCGCCGGGGAACACGCAGCCGTGCGAGCGGTCGGCGCCGAACGGGCCCACGATGTAGGCCGCCGAGTCGCAGCGGATCACCTGCACCGGGGAGGTGCCGGGCGCGTCGGTGCTGAACTCGTCGGTGTCGGTGAAGAACTCCACCCGCCAGAAGCTCGGCATGACCTTGTCGCGGCCGTAGCCGGCTGTCGCCGAGTTGCTGATGTCCCAGTAGGCCCAGCTGGGGTTGTTGTTCCAGTTGTCCCAGGTCAGGGTCGCCGGGCTGCGGGAGGCGCCGCAGTCGAGCTGGTCCGGGGCGCAGGTGCCGAACAGCGACAGCGGCACGCCGGGCGCGGTCCAGATGTTGTCCCACCAGCCCCAGTCGTACGACACGGAGCCCTGCTTGATCTGCGAGAACAGCCGCATGGTGCGCTGGTCCTCGAAGCCCTGGGCGACGATCTCCAGGGTGGCCTTGGTGGTGCCCAGGTGGTCCACCGGGTTGCCCGCGGCGTCCTTCTCCCAGTACTCGGCGGTGATCGGCACCTGCTGGCAGAAGGTGAACCGGTCATACACGCGCCCGGCGTCGGAGGCGGCGTCGGCGGTCATGCAGGAGTCGTAGAGCGCCTGTGACGGCGTCTCGCCGATCGTCGCGGCGGTCGCCTGGGTGGTGAAGCCGCCCTCCGCCAGGGGCGCGGTGCGGACGGTCTGCTGCTGACCGAGGTAGGAGTCGACGCGGCTGTTCATCGGCGCCTTGCGCCGCTCGGCGTCCTGCTCGATGAACTCGGCCGCCTCGGCGAAGGTCAGATCGGCGCGCCCGGCGGCCGACTCGCGCTCGGAGCGATGCTCGGTCTGGAACGGGACGTCCGCCTTCGGCAGCGGTTTGCCGGCCCGCTCGGCGGCCTTGCCGCGCTCGCGCAGCTTCTTCAACTGCGCCGAGGAGATGCCGACTTCGAGCTTGATGGGCTTCAGCGAGTCGGCGAGGAGCGGGGCGGAGCCGCCGGTCCGTTCCCGCTCGGGCCCGTCCGCGACGGCGAACTGCGGGCTGAGCAGCGTAAGACCGATCGCGAGGGCCGCCGCGCGGCGGGATATTCGGAAGATTCTGTGACGGTGCACTGTGCCTCTCTGGGCGACTAGGAGCCTCCGCACCGCAGATGCGCGCGGAGTTGATCACAGAACCTAAAGATCATTTATGGGGAAGGCGGGCGCAGGGCGGTCACGTGCTGTGCAGCACCTGTGCATCTCCTGTGGCAGCCGGCGCTTCCAGTGCCGCGCCGCCGGGGCGGTCCAGCGGTCCATGGGCATCCGCCACAGTTCGTGACGGCGGCCTGCACGGGGTCGGTGTGGACCAGGGATCGCTCGCACACCGTGTCGAGCAGCCGCAAGGCTTCCTCCGGGTGGTCCTCGATCATCGAGCGTGCGCTCCTGGCCGTTCGGCCGCGCCGCCGGCGACGAGGGCGTGCACCCGTCGCGGCTCGACGGGACGCAGTGCCAGGTTGCGGCCGAGAGCGGCGCAGTCGGTGGCGGCCGCCCGGTCCAGGAGGAAGCGCACCGCCGCGCCGCCCGTCACAGCCTGCGACTCCCGCCACGGCCAGCCCTGGATCTGCCCCCTGTGCGTCATGGATCGGCCTCATGCCTGATCGCGCTTCTTCCCCCGACCGTGTAAGCGGTGGCCGGGATTCGACCCGCCGGAGGGCACTCTTCCGGGTTTGCCTGCGGCAGACCTCTGCATGTCGACCAAGGAGAAAACCTGTTGTGTCGGGAGTAGAAATTGGCCTCGCGCAGGAGTACTGTTTCTTTCGTACCCAGGAAGTCGAAGCGGGCACGACAGACACGAACTGCCGTGCATGCAGGTCAAGCAGGACGCAGCCCCACAGGGGCTGCGAGCAGTACCCGCGGTATCCAGTAGTACAGCCGAGTAACCGAACGAGGTAAGGAGCAGACGCCATCAGGATCGCCCGGGCGAGGAAGAAGTCCGCTCGGGTACCGCAGGCCCCGGATTGGAAGGTGGTCCCCGGTCACGCATCCGCGATCCCCGCAGCCCCGCCCTCCCAGGCGGAACCTGCGGAAGAAGAAGGCCGACGCAGTCGGCCGGTAGATGGTGTTGAAAGCTCGGGGCCCGGGTGCCAGTACGGCACCCGGGCCCCCCGACGCGTCCCCTGAAAGAAGAGGTCTATGCCCCCTCGCAGTACCCGTCCCCTCACCCCTCTCGATGATGACGACTACCCCGCCTACACCATGGGCCGGGCCGCCGAGATGCTCGGCACCACCCCCGCCTTCCTCCGCGCCCTCGGCGAGCACCGCCTGATCACTCCCCTGCGCTCCGAAGGCGGCCACCGCCGCTACTCCCGCTACCAGCTGCGCATCGCCGCCCGTGCCCGTGAACTCGTCGACCGGGGCACCCCCATCGAGGCTGCCTGCCGCATCGTCGTCCTCGAAGACCAGCTCGAAGAAGCCCAGCGCATCAACGAGCGACTGCGCACCCAAGGCGGCGAGTCGCAGTCCGATTTCATGTCATCAGCCCGCCGGCAGGGGCCGACCTCTCAGTAGCGCGCGGGCCCTGAGCTCTTCCGGAGACCGAGGTCCCTGCCGGTCGCTGGAGACACGAACGGCTCATGAGATGGCGTGCCTTGAGCACTTCTCTCAGAGCGCTGCGTGCTCCGCATGGAGCTGACCTGCAGCTTGGCTGCACGACGGGAGAGGGAGGACGAGCTTGAGCACGGTCTACTGCGGCATCGACTGGGCGGAAGGCCACCACGACGTCGGTCCCCAGCGGCCGTGCCGTTGCCCGGGCCGCCGCCGACACCCTCAAGCGCGTGCACCTCGAGCCGGGCGGCAAAGCCCCGGTCGTGATCTTCCCGGACGCCGACCTCGCGGCCGCCGCAACCTCCCTTCGTACCACCGGCATCTACAACTCGGGCCAGGAGTGCGGGGCCGCCTGCCGCGTCCTCGTCCACGAGTCGGTCGGCGAGCGGTTCGTCGAGCAACTCGTCGGTGAGATGCGGTCGTTGGTCGTCGGTGAGGCGACCGCCGGCGAGGACGTGGAGGTTCGGTCCCCTGGTGTCGAAGGCCCACTTCGACCGTGTCACGGGCTACTTGGAGCGCGCGAAGACCGAAGGCGTCCGCGTGGCGACCGGTGGTGGAGTCCTCGACGGGCCCGGTTACTTCGTGGCTCGGACCGTGCTGGTCGACGTTCCCGAAGGGGCCGAGGTCGCCCGCGAGGAGATCTTCGGCCCTGTGATCAGGTTCGAGACCTTCGCCGACGAGGAGGAAGCCGTACGGCGAGGCAACGACGTCCCTCTCGGGCTGTCGGCATCGGTGTGGACCGAGAACGCCCGCCGCAGCCACGACATCGCCGCGCGGCTCGACTTCGGCACGGTCTGGGTGAACTCCCATCTCGTGCTGGCCGGCGAAGTTCCCTGGGGCGGTTTCAAGGGATCCGGCTACGGCCGGGACCTGTCGATCTACGTGCTGGACGACTACTCGCGCACCAAGCACCTCATGCACAACCACGGGCGCTGATACCGCACCACCGGTGCCAACGCTCATCCCGGCCGGGGGAAGGACATCCCAGCCAGATGGACCGACACCGGCCAGCACCACGACGAGCGCGGTCTGCAGAACCGCCCGCCGAGGGATACCAGGGTGGTGCCCCTGCCGCCGCAGCTGGCGGCCTTGTGGCGGGAGAGCGTCGAGAGGGGCATCGGTCCGGGCGGACCGATGCCGACGTGCCGGGTGTCGGGGCTGCGCTAGGGGGCCCCGGATGGGTCGTTGTTGTCGTCGTGGTGCCGCTGCCCCGGCTCCTGCCGCACATCCTTCGCTTCGGCTCGCGTACGGTCACGACGGCGGAAGGACGCCTCGACCGCGGCCTTCCAGGCCAGTTCGAACGGCCCCTGCGGGAAACGTCGTAGCCACAGCGAGGCGCCGAGCATCAGTATCGCGCTGATCACCGCCCAGGCGGTGATCGTCCCGATGCTGTCCAACGGGCCCAGACGCAGGCCCCATTCGTAGAAGGCGACGATGCTGATGACGTTCTGCAGTATGTAGCACGACAGAGCGGTTCGGCCCACCGCGGCCAACTGGCGGGAGAGGAAACCACCTCCTCCGCCGCACCGCAGCAGAATCAGGACGAGTCCCAGATAGCCGAAGGCCACGCCCGGAGCGATGGTGTAGCGGGACAGAACGGAGAGCGTTTCCGCACCGGGCAGCCGGAAGTGGGTCCACAGCATCAGGGGTACGCCGACGCCCAAACCGCCCATGGCCAACCAGGTGCTGAATCGGTCACGAGTACCTCTTTGGAGTCCTGGGTGCGGGCGCCGCCGGCTTCGTCCTCAAAGGGGACCCGGCCGCCACCCTCCTGGAGGGCATCCGGGCGGTCGCTCGCGGAGAGGGCTTCGTCTCTCCGGGACCGACCATGAGGCTGATCACCCCGGGTCGCGAGCAACGACACCGGCCCCGTACGCCTGCCCGACGGCCTCACGCCCCGAGAACGGGACGTACTCACGCTCCTGGGGCACGCACTGAGCAACACGCAGATCGCCCGGAGACTGCACATCGAGGAAAGCACGGTCAAAACACATGTCCAGAGCGTTCTCACCAAACTAGGGGTCCGCACCCGGGTCCAAGCCGCCCTCCTGGCCAGCCACGCGGGACTCGTCAACGGTTCCGGACCGACAGACACCCCGCCGACAGCCTCCTGACCGCTTCGTTGACGCATCGCCGCTGCGGCAGTTGGACACCGTCTGCGTCAACGCCGAAGAAGATCCGCACCTACGGCTACCTGCGCGGTCACGACGAGGTACGCATCGCCGAAGGCAGCCTTGCGTAACGCAAGTGCATCTCCGTCTACCGCACCGGCAGTCACATCACCGGGGTCCTGGCCGTCGGCATGCCGCCCAAGAGCATCCTTCCCTGGCAGCGGGCCGTCGCCGCCCGCACCCCCTGGCACCACGCCGTACCCACACTGCCGCCTTCCCCCACAGGAGCGGCGGCATGAGCAGCACCACCATCATCACGAAGATCATGCCCACCGGTGCACACGGAGCCTGCGCTTCCGTTTCCATCGACGGGGGCCGGCCCCCAACATCCCTGCGATGAAGGGGCGCAGCCGGCATGGGCGATCGTTCATCTCGACGGGATGATCATCGCCAACGACATCGGCAATCGTGACGCCACTGCGTTCGACGATCCGGACCGGCTGGACATCCACCGCGATGCCCGGCGCCACATGGCCTTCGGCTTCGGCGTGCACCAGTGCCTGGGACAGCCGCCGGCCCGCGTCGAGCTTGGGGAAGGTCGTGGCGCTCGTGGCGTCGGGCGGCAACGTCGATCCGGCGGTCTACCCCGCCGGGCCCTGCCGGACCGAACCGCCTCAAGACGCTGTCCATATCGTCAGCAATCAGAATCAGACTCTGAGTCCACGGACAGTGTCTGATGGACTCGATGCCATGGCAGTGATGAACGAACGCCTCGACCTGCGGGTCGCCGGCGTGGATCTCGCCGTCGCCGCGGTCCGCCGCGACGGCGACGACGCCCCCGTCGTCTTTCTGCACGGCTTCGGCTCCACCAAGGAGGACTACGCCGACGTCGCCCTGCACGGCGCGTTCGCCGGGAGGCCGTTCCTCGCCTACGACGCGCCGGGCTGTGGAGAGACAGCGTGCGAGGACCTGTCCGCGATCTCGCTCCCGTTCCTGGTGCGAACCGCCCAGGCGGTTCTGGCACGGGCGGGCATCACGCGTTTCCACCTGGTCGGGCACTCCATGGGCGGCCTGACCGCCCTGCTGCTGGCCCACCAGGAGCCCGACCGCGTCCTCAGTTTCGTCGACGTCGAAGGCAACGTGGCCCCGGAGGACTGCTTCCTGAGCAGGCAGATCGTCACGCACCCCGCGGACGATCCTGAGCACTTCCTGGCCGACTTCGCGGAACGGGTACGCCGCTCACCGCAGTTGGCCGGCGCCCTGTACGCGGCGGGCCTGCGCCACAGGGTCCGTCCCGGCGCGGTGCGTGGCATCTTCGAGTCGTGGTCGACATGACCGACCACGGCGACCTGATGACGAAGTTCCTCTCGCTGCCCTTCCCTCGCGTGTTCCTGTACGGCGAGCAGAACTCCTCCCTGTCGTACCTGACGAAACTCGCTGCGAACGGCGTCGAGTTGGCCGAGATCCCGCACAGCGGTCACTGGCCGATGTACTCCAACCCCGTCGCGATGTGGGAACGGATCGCGGACTTCCACGCCCGCACTCGGCGCTGACGATCCCGAAGGCGCCGCCCGCCGCCGGGAAGTCAAAGGCGCGGCGTGCCACCCGTTCAGCAGGCCGGCAGGCCGTAGTACTCGAGCGTCGTCACGCCCGTGCGGATGGCTTGCAGGGCGCGCTGCTCGGCGGTGACCCGGGCGTCGGCCCGGTCGAGGGTCTCGTCGACCGCTTCTGCGGGGACGACCACCACGCCGTCTGCGTCGCCGACGACGAGGTCGCCGGGTCGTACGACGACATCCCCCACACGGACGGGGACGCCGAAGTGGCCGGTGTGGTCCTTGCCGGTGCCGACCACGGTGACGTGGCGGGCGAAGAGGGGGAAGCCCAACTCCGCCTGCTCCGCCGTGTCCCGTACGCCGCCGTCCACGACCAGGCCGAGGATGCCGCGCTGCTGTGCGGCGACGGCGAGGATCTCGCCCCAGTGCCCGTGCCGGGCGCCCTGGAGGTCGGCGACGAGGACGCTGCCGGCGGGGGCGGTGGCCACCGCTCGGTGCAGGGCGAGGTTGTCGCCGCCGATGCCCTGCACGGTGAACGCCGGACCGGCTACACGCGCCCCTGTCCAGGCGGCGTGCAGGGACGGGTCGACGGCGTGCGCTCGCGAGGCGGATGCCTCGTAGAGGGTGGCGGTGCTGTGACCGCGGGCCGCGTCCGTCATGCCTGGGTCCTTGTCTGGAGGGTGTGGTAGCCGAACTTCTCCCGGGCCTCGCGCAGGGTGCTGCCGGCGTGCGCGGCGGCGACGATGTCCGCCTCGACCCGTTCGATGCGCTCGGCGGTCTCGGTGATCCGCTCCGTCTCGACGGCGGGCACGGCGACCACACCGTCGGCGTCGGCGCAGAGGAGATTGCCGGGATGGATCTCGACGCCCGAGACGGTGACCGGCTCGTCGACGGCGACCAGGCGCACCCGGTCCTTGCCGGTACGCATGAACCGGCCGCGGCTGAACAGGGGATAGCTCTGCGCCAGGGAGGCCGACACATCGCGGCAGACGCCGTTGATCACAGTGCCGGCGATGCCGCGGTGGGCGGCGACCTCGGTCATGATGCCGCCCCAGACGGTGACGTCGGTGCGGCCGTCGTTGTCGATGACGACGACCGACCCGGGCGGGACGTCGTCGAGGAAGTCGCCGACCGTGCCGACGCCGCACTCGTTCACGGGCGCGTAGCGGACGGTGAAGGCCGGGCCGACCGCGCGGAAGTCGTTGGACAGAGGGGAGAGGCCGTGCAGCGCGCCCTTGATCCCGGCTCGGTCAAGGGCGTCGGAGATCGCGGCGGTGGGAAGCGCGCCCAGGCGCGCAACGAGGTCATTCATCACTACGCCTCCGTTCCGGCCAGGCGGGCGTCCCGCATCGCATCGGGCAGCGACACTCCGGCCCTCACCTCGGCCTCGATGGCTGCCTCACGGTCGGCGAGCCGCCGGGCGGCCCGAAGGACCTCGTCGGCGCGGTCGCGGGGCACGACCACGACCCCGCCCTCGTCCGCCAGCACCACGTCACCCGGATTGACGGTCACCTCACCCAGCGACACCGGCTCACCGGCTGACTTCTGCCGCAGCCGGCCTCGCGCGGTCACCGGCACCTGGCCACGGGCGAACACGGGAAGGCCGAGTTCGCGAGCCTGTCCCACGTCCCGGCAGACGCCGTCCGTGACGACACCGCGGACGCCCCGCACCGAGGCGCCGAGGCTGACGATGCCGCCCCACGACGACACGTCCGTACGGCCGCCGTTCGCCACCACGACGACGTTCTCGGGACCAGCCTCGGCGATCGCGCTCGTGAGGATGTGGGCACCGCCGTGCTCCCCGGGCAGGGGTGCGAGTTCGACGGTCTGCGCGAACCCGGTCACCTTGGGCGTGCCCCACATCGGACGCAGCCCGCCCTGTCCGGGCGGGAGACCGCAGGCGTCGAGGGCATCGGACACGGTCGCGCTGTCCAGCGCAGCGAACTGTGTCAACAAAGAATCTCCATCTCTTACTGATATGTGGGGCGACTGATGATCGAGGTGCGCCAGGCCCGCTACTTCCTCGCCGTCGCCGAGACGCTCCACTTCGGCCGGGCCGCGGAACAGTTGCGGATGTCGCAGCCGCCGCTGAGTCAGGCGATCCTTCAGCTGGAGCGGCAGCTGGGCGTGCGGCTGTTCGACCGCAGCGAACGGCGGGTCAGGCTGACCGAGACCGGCCGGGCGTTCGCTGAGGAGTGCCGCAAGCTGGTGGCGGCCGCCCGGCACGCCCATGAGGTGGCGGCCCAGGCCGAGGCCGGTCTGGTGGGCACGCTGCGGATCGGGGTGGTGACCTCGGCTCTCAGCGAGCCCCTGCTGGGCACGCTGTCCGCCTTCCGGGACGCCCGGCCCCGCGTCGACCTGCACCTCACGGAGGTCGACACCGGGGAGGGCCAGGAAGCCGTTGCCCGCCACGAGATCGACCTCGCCGTCATCCGGCCCAGCGCGCCGGTGCGCGGCCTGCGCGTGCAACCCTGGCGCCACGATCAGTTCGTGATCGCCCTGCCGGGCAGGCATGTCCTCGCCGGGGACACGGCGGACCCGGTCGACCTCGCACGGTTCGCGGACGAGCCATGGGTGTGGCTTCGTCGTGAGGCGTCCCCCGATTACCACGATCAGCTCATGGCGACCTGCCGCAGAGCCGGGTTCACCCCCGAGACGCGCCACATCGCCAACTCGATCCTGACCCAGCTGGCGATGGTGGCCTGCGGCCTCGGTGTCACCCTCGTACCGAACGTGGCAGTCCGCTCCATCCAGGGACCCATCACCTACCGGCCCCTGACCGACTCCGCCGACATCGTCGAACTCTCCCTGGTCTCCCGGGCAGCCACGCACGAGCCGCTGGTGGAGGAGTTCCTGCGCCACGCGACGACTCACCGGCAAGAGATGGCGTGAGCGCCGCCGCCGTCAGGGGGCCTGTCCCGCCCGGGCCAGGACGGTTCGCGCGCGCGTGAGTACCGGCAGGTCGACCATCTGCCCGTCGACCGTGGTGACGGACTCACCGGCGTCGAGGATGCGGCGGGCCCAGCGCAGTTCGTCCGGGGTGGGCGTGAACCCGTCGGTGGCGGGCGGTACTTGGGCCGGATGGATGCAGAGCTTGCCGGTGAAGCCCAGGCGCCGGGCGTGGGTGATGTCGGTGTCGAGCGCGTCCAGATCTCGTACGGCGGTGGTGACGCCGTCAACGGGCGGGTGGGCACCCGCTGCGGCGGAGGCGAGGACCAGCCGGGAGCGTGCGTGGGTGAGGGCGTGATGGTCGTCGGGGGCGACGCCGAGCTGGGTGGCCAGGTCGACGTTGCCGAAGCCGGCGCGGGCGACTCCCGGGACGGCGCACACCTCGTGGGCCCGCTCGATGCCCAGGGCGGTTTCGACCAGCGGGACCAGCGGGCAGCGCCCGGCCGTGCGGGCGGCGATCTCCGCGAGGAGGTACGGGTCCTCGGCTTTGGGCACCATGAGGGGGCAGCCGTGGTCGGCCGCCTGTGCGAGGTCCGCCTCGAACCAGGGAGTTCCGGGCGGATTGATCCGTACGACGGCCCTGTTGCCGAGGGCCAGCCAGGCGGCGGCGTTGTCGCGGGCGTGGTCCTTGTCGCCGGGGGCGACAGCGTCCTCCAGGTCGATGATGATCAGGTCGGCGCCGGAGGAGGCCGCCTTGGCGAAGCGGTCGGGCCGGTCACCGGGGACGAAGAGCAGGGTCCGTGCGGCGGCGATGCGGTCGCTGTCCGGGTGGTTCACGCGAAGGTCACCTCGGCGGTGGCGTGCCGGGCCTCGCGGTGGGTGGCGATGTGCAGCCGGGCACGGTCGTCAGTGGGCGTGCCGTCGGCGAGGAGGTGCTCGCCCGCGAACGCCGACCGGTGCAGCCGGTAGGACAGCGACCGTACCTGGCGTTCCGGGGCCTTTCTGCGGACCAGGTCCAGCATGAGCAGGGCCAGCAGCGGGCCGTGGACGACGAGGCCGGGATAGCCCTCCACGTCGCGGACGTAGGGGGTGTCGTAGTGGATGCGGTGGGCGTTGGCGGTGAGCGCGCTGAACCGGAACAGCAGGGTCTCGTCCGGCCGCAGCCGCAGCTGCCACGGGCCCTCCGGCTCTGGTACGGCTGAGTCGTCGAGCGCGGTCGGGTGCCGTGGTGCGGAGCCGTCGCCCGACCGGTAGACGATGTCCTGCTCCTCGATCAGGCAGGTGCGGCCGTTCTGCCGGACCTCCTGGCGTTCGGTGACGAACAGCAGCTCGCCGCTGCGGCCTTGCTTGGGGGTGATGGCGGCCAGGCTGCTGACGCGTTCGGCCGGTTCACTGAGGCGCAGGGGCGCGGTGATCTCGCATCGTCCGCCGGCGAACATGCGCCGGCGGTCGGGGATCGGGGGCAGGAAGCGGGCGTCGTGCAGGTGTCCGTCCGGGCCGAGGGCGTGCTGGGGCGGCCAGTGCAGGAAGTACAGCCACTGCCACAGCGGCGGCAGTGGGTCGCCGGACCTGGCGGCGGCGTCGGGAAGGTCCAGCAGCGCCGACAGGGCCGCTGCCGGGCTGGGCGACAGGGCGTCCTCGTCGGTGACTGGTGCGGGATGCCATGACTCGACGTGGGAGGAGAGGGAGGCGGGCATGTCGTGTCCTCGTGGGCAGGTCAGGTCAGCGGGGCGGTCGTCGGCGGGGCGGGCGTCGTGCTGGTCGGTCCGGCCTCCAGCAGGGAGGTGCGGGACGGTTCGCGTACGACGAGGGTGGCCAGGAAGGTCAGGGCGATGCACCCCGTCACGTACCAGAAGAAGGTGGTCTCGTGGCCGCCCTTCTTCAGAGCCAGCGCGATCGGTTCCGTCAGTCCGCCGAACGTGGCGGTGACCAGTGCATGCGGCAGGCCAACGCCCAGGGCCCGGACTTTGGTGGGGAACATCTCCGCCTTGATGATGGCGGCCAGCGCCGAGTACCCGCGCCGATCACGAAGGGGACGCGCCAACCCCAGCTCTGCATCTCGTCGTCGGTGAGCAGGTTCTGCAGGACGATGGCCACCAGCAGGGCGGCGAGCTGGCCGAGCACGATGGAGACGTACTGGAAGCTGGAGTAGAAGCCGCGCCGGCCCGGCGGGGCGACCTCGGCGAGGTAGGAGGCGCTGGAGCCGAACTCGCCGCCCACCGAAAGCCCTTGGACAAGGCGGGCCAGGACCAGCAGGAGGGGAGCCCACAGGCCGATGACGTCATGGCCGGGGGCGAGGGCGATGGTGAGCGATCCGGCGCTCATCAGCGTGACCGACAGGGTCAGTGCGCGGCGGCGGCCGTACCGGTCGGCGTACGCGCCGAGGAGCCAGCCGCCGAGGGGGCGCATCAGGAAGCCGACAGCGAAGACGACGGCCGTGGACAGGAGTTGGGCGGTCGCGTCGCCGTCGGGGAAGAAGGCGGCGGCGAAGTAGATGCTGAAGGTGGCGTAGGCGAACCAGTCGTACCACTCGATCAGATTGCCCAGACAGCCACGTATGACGTTGGCGGTGACGCGGGATCGTCCGGTGGTGGATACGCCGCTCTGCGACATGGGAAGCTCCGTTGCTCTTGTCGCGGTGGGGAATGGTTCGTGCGGGGTCTTCTCAGCGCAGGACGAAGGGGTTGCCGGTGGGCGCGCCGGTGTTGATCCAGACGCTCTTGTCGTCCAGGTAGGCGGTGATGGCGGCGATGCCGTTCTCGCGGCCGAGGCCGGAGTCCTTGAAACCGCCGAAGGGCGCCAGGTAGCTGACCGTGCGGTAGGTGTTGACCCAGACGGTGCCGGAGCGGATGCGGTCGGCCATGCGGAAGGCGCGGCCGATGTCGCTGGTCCACACGCCGGCGCCGAGGCCGTAGCGGCTGTCGTTGGCGATCTCCACCGCCTCGTCCTCGTCCTTGAAGGGGATGACGGCGAGGACAGGTCCGAAGACCTCTTCCTGGGCGATGCGCATGCTGTTGCGTACGCCGGTGAAGACGGTCGGCTCGACGAACCATCCGCCACGGTCGGCGGCCCTGCCGCCGAGGGCGAGCCGGGCGCCCTCCTGCTGCGCGATGCCGATGTAGTCGAGGACCTTGGCATACTGGGCGGGTGTGGTGATCGGACCGACCTGGGTGTTCTCGTCCATCGGATCGCCCATGCGGGCCGTGCCGGCCAGCTCCACCAGGCGGCCCACGACCTTGTCGTGCACGTCCTGCTGCACCAGCAGCCGGGAGCCGGCGATGCAGGTCTGCCCGGTGGCGGCGAAGATGCCGGAGACGGCACCGTTGACAGCGGCCTCCAGATCGGCGTCGGCGAACACGATGTTGGGTGACTTGCCGCCCAGCTCGAGGCTGACGTGCTTGAAGTCGCGGGCGGCGGACTCGTTGATACGGCGGCCGGTGGCGTCCGAGCCGGTGAAGCTGACCTTGCGGACCAGCGGGTGCTCGACGAGTGCGGCACCGACGTCCCGGCCGAAGCCGGTGACGACGTTGAACACCCCTGGGGGCAGCCCCTCCTCGTGGAGGAGCCGGGCCAGTTCCAGGGTGGAGGCGGAGGTGAACTCCGACGGCTTCACCACCACCGTGCAGCCCGCGGCCAGCGCGGGGGCGATCTTCCAGGCCAGCAGCAACAGCGGGGAGTTCCATGGGGTGATGACCGCGACGACCCCGACGGGCTCCTTCTTCGTGTAGGCGAAGTAGCCCTTCTTGTCCAGCGGCGGAACCGTGCCCTCGATCTTGTCGGCGAGACCCCCGTAGTAGTGGAACCACTGTGGAACGTAGGCGACTTGTCCGTGCATCTCGGTGAACAGCTTGCCGTTGTCGCGGACTTCGAGCTCGGCCAGCTCACGGGTGTGGCCGGCGATCGTGTCGCCGAGCCGGTGCAGCAGGGCGCCGCGTGCGCTGGCGGTGAGTTCGGCCCAGGGGCCGGTGTGCAGGGCGCGGTGGGCGGCGCGGACAGCGTCGTCGACGTCCCGCCCGGTGCCCTTGGCGATCTCGGCCCACGGGGTGCCGAGGTAGGGATTGTCGGTGGGGAACCACTCATCGCCGACGGCCTTGCGGCTCTCCCCGTCGATGAACAACTCGTAGCGCTGCATGGAAGGGGATCCCGTCGGCTAGAAGGTGTTCAGACCGAGCGCGGCGCGGAAGGAGTTCTTGTTGGCGACGCCGTCACGTGGCGGCAGGGCGCGGGGCGGCTCGGTGGTGTCGATCAGGACCTGGGCGTACGTCGTCGCCGAGCGCGCGCGGATCCGGGCGGCGAGGTCCTCGGCCTGAGAGAGGTCGGTGATGCGCACCACGTCCGGGATGCCGAAGCCCTGGGCGACCATGACGAGGTCGGTGCCCAGGCCGGTGTGGCTGACCTGCATGCCGGTCTCACCGAAGTGGGCGTTGTCCAGGACGACGAGGGTGAGGTTGGGCGGGAGTCGGGCGCCGATGGTGGCCAGCGTGCCGATGCCCATGAGGTGTTCGCCGTCGCCGGTGACGGCGACGACCGGGCGGTCCGGCCGGGCCAGGGCGAGGCCGAGGGTGAGGGGTGCGGCGGCGCCCATCGCGCCCCAGAGGTAGAAGTGGGTGGGCCGGTCGCCGGCGGCGAACACGTCGTAGCTCGGCGACCCGAGGCCGGTCACCAGCAGGGCGTCCTCGGGGAGGCGGGAGACCAGGTCGGCGACGAAGCGGCGCCGGTCCAGGCGGGGCAGGGTGTCGGTGGCGGTCATCAGTTGCGCTCCCACTTCTTGCGGCCGATCAGCTTCTGTCCGAGGAGCACGGCGACGCGCTCGCCGGCCTCGAACGCCGAGTCAAGTGCGGCCTCGACGGTCTCCTCGACGTCTTCGGGGCGGTCGGCGCGCAGGACGGTGATGCCCATGAGTTCCAGGGCCTGCTGGGTGGAGCGGCCCATGGGGCTCTGCCAGGGGTTGAACTCGGCGTACTCGCCGCGCATCGTCACCAGAGTGAGGAAGGGGAACTGGCACATCTGCAGCAGGGAGAACATGTTGACGCAGTTGCCGACGCCGCTGCTCTGCATGAGCAGCACCGCCTTCTGCCCGCCCAGCCAGGCCCCGCTGACGACGGCGACGCCCTCCTCCTCGGTGGTGAGCACCACGTCGTGGAGGGCGGGGTCGCGCTGCGCCTCACGGATGGTGTGGGAGTGTCCGGAGTCCGGTACATAGGCGATCTGCTGGACGCCGCGCTTCTTCAACGCGGCGAACACGTCCTCCTGCCACGCAGGGGCTGGGGCATGTGTCTGACTCATCCGTAGCGGCTCCGTGCTCGGTCGGCTCAAGGTATCCAGCATCATGAGCGCTGATGGATGAGGTTGAACAATAGAAAGGCGTGATACGTGTATGCGTCGCGCGCATGTCGAGCGGTTGTGACCGTGTGACCTGGGGGGTCGGCTACGAGCCCTCGTTGAGGAACGCCGCGACGAGAGCCCTGGCCTCGGTGCGGCATTCCTCGAAGTACGCGTGCCGGGCGCCGGGGAACAGGTGTGTCCGGGAGTCGGGGATGCGGGCGGCGAGCAGTGGGGCGTTGTCCGGCGGGGTGAGCCGGTCCTGGCCGCCGTGCAGGATCAGGGTGGGCGCGGTGATGAGAGGGAGTGCGTCCCAGGCGTCGTGCCCGTTGCTCGCCTGCAGGTGGCCGCGGCGGGCGTGCGGGGGCATGTCGGGGTCGCCGAGCGTGGTGTAGGGGCCGGGGTGGGCGGCGAGCCAGGCGGGGGTGTACATGAGGTCGGTCAGGGCCCGCCGGACGGCCTGAGGGTCCGCCTGGGCCAGGGTGCGCCGTACCGAGGCGTCGCGCTCCACGGCGTGTGGTCCACCGGGGGAGGTGCAACCCAGGACGAGGCGGCGGACCCGGTCCGGGTGGCGGGCGGCGATCCACTGGGCGACCCGCCCGCCCATGGAGGTCCCGTAGACGTCGGCGTGCTCGATGCCGAGGCCGTCGAGGACGGCGATCACGTCCTCCGCGAACTGCTGTGTGGAATAAGGCCCTTGGGGTTTGTCGCTGGCGCCGGTGCCCCGGTAGTCGAGGGTGATGGAGGAGTGCGTGGCGTGGAAGTCTTCTCGTACGCCGTCCCACCAGTGATGGTTGTTCGCCTGTCCGGCAAGGAGGATCAGCGGATACCCTTCTCCCCGCTGTTGGCAGGCCAGTGCCGTGCCGTCCCGGGTAAGAGCGACGCCGTCGAGCTGGTGACCAGTGTCAGTCATGGGGGTTCCCACAGGTTTCTCGGGTGGTGTTCTTGGGCGTTGCCGCGGGCGAGTCACTCACCCTCGGTGGGCGTGTCGTCTCCCTGGATCTGGGCCGAGGGCCATCTCCCCTGAGCCACCGCGGAGTTGATCTGGCGGACCAGCTCGCGTGCGACGACCTCCACGGCCGGCGGCGTACGCCCGAACCGCGGTGTGGCGAGGACGACCGAGCGCCACACGTCGGGCTCGCTCAGCGGTGCGGCGCTCAGGGCGCCCCGCGCGACATCGTCGGCGATGCCCACACCGGGCAGGACGGTCCAGCCGTGCCCCGCCTGGACGAGCTGCTTCTGCACGCGCATGGAGTTGGTCTGCATGACGACGTCCATGGCAGCCTCGGACCGTACCGCCGCTGCGTCGATCAGCCGGCGCAACGCGTGCCCCGAGGCGGGCATGACGAGCGGGTGCTTCGCCGCCTCCGTGAACGGAACGGGACGGTCGGCGCGGAGGCCGGCTGACCGGGGAGCCACAGCCCACAACCGCTCCCGCACCAGCGGGTGGGCGTTCAGCGAGGGCGTGCTGTCCAGGTTGTAGAGCAGCGTCAGGTCCAGATCGCCGTCGTCGAGCCACTGCTGCAGGTGCCCCGAGTAGGCGGTCATGAGACGAAGCTCGACGCCGGGGCGGTCACGGGCGAGGGCCGTCACGAGCGGCTCTGCCAGCAGGTCACTGGTGCTCTCCAGCAGCCCGAGGGTGACGATGCCGGTCACCACGCCGGGGGTCGGCTGCACCTCGGCGCGGGCCCGCTCCAGCTCGTTCAGTGCGCGCCGCGCCCGGTCCACCATGATCGCCCCCGCCTCGGTGGGACGCATGCCCTGCCCGGTCCGCTCGAAGAGCGGGATGCCGAGTTCCTGCTCCAGGGTGCGGATCTGCCGGGTGACCGCGGGCTGCACCAGATGCAGCAGCTCCGCGGCGCGCGTGACGCTGCCCACCTCGGCGACCGTGACGATCGCCTTCAGCTGCTTGATGTCCAAAGGGGGCTTCCTTCCGCTGCCATCCGAGGCGCGCATGGGGCCATAGCACATTGCTATTTCACCCAGAGGGACATGACCATCAATGATGGTACTCCGGTACGGGACCGCACCCTCTGGAGGTCACTTCATGACCGAGCTCCCCCGAACACTGCCGCTCGCCGGCATCACCGTCATCAGCATCGAGCAGGCGGTGGCCGCCCCCTTCGCCACCCGCCAGCTCGCCGACCTCGGCGCACAGGTGATCAAGGTGGAGCGGCCGGGCGGGGGCGACTTCGCCCGCCGGTACGACACGACGGTGCACGGCCAGTCCAGCTACTTCGTGTGGCTCAACCGGTCGAAGGAGTCCATCACCCTCGACTTGAAGGCGGACGCGGGAAGGCGTGTCCTGGAGCGACTGCTCGCCGGCGCCGATGTGTTCGTGCAGAACCTGGCACCGAACGCGGCCGCGAGGATGGGTCTGGGCGCTGAGGCCCTCACGGAGCGTTTCCCCTCGCTGATCCCGTGCTCGATCTCCGGCTACGGGTCCAGCGGCCCATGGGCCGACCGCAAGGCGTACGACCTGCTGGTGCAGTGCCAGACCGGCCTGGTCTCCCTCACCGGCAACGAGCACGGCGGCGCCCGCGTCGGGGTGTCGATCGCCGACATCGCGGCCGGCATGTACGCCTACTCCGGCATCCTCACCGCCCTGTTCACCCGGGCCACCACGGGCGTCGCCCGCGCCGTGGAGGTCTCCCTGTTCGAGGCACTGGCCGAGTGGATGAACCAACCCGCCTACTACACGCGCTACGGCGGCACCCAGCCGCCCCGCATCGGCACCCAGCACGCCACCATCGCCCCCTACGGTGCCTATCCCGCGGCCGACGGCAAGGACGTGTTGTTCTCCATCCAGAACGAGCGCGAATGGGCGGCCCTGTGTGAACAGTTCCTGGGCCAACCCGGGCTGGTCACGGATCCGCGCTTCGCCACCGGCTCGGCCCGCGTCGCCCACCGCGAGGAGCTGAACGCGATCGTGGCCGAACGGTTCGGCGAGCTGGACAGCCACGAGGTGACGAAGCTGCTGGACGCGGCGGGCATCGCCAACGCCGGGGTGAACGACATGAAGGAGTTCCTGGCGCACCCGGTGCTCAGCGGCCGGGACCGCTGGCGGGACGTACGGATCCCCGGCGGGGCCGTGGTGTCCGCGCTGCTGCCGCCGGTGGACCTGGCCGGTGCGGCCCCGCGCATGGACGCCGTCCCCGCGGCCGGGGAACACACCGACACGATCCTGGCCGGCCTGGGATACAGCCCGGCCGACATCGACGGCCTGAAGGACGAACGCGCCGTCTGAACCGTCCGAGCCGACCGCGGCATCCACGTCACCCAATGAGGAGCGTCACCGCATGAGCACTCTCGACGTCCTGTCCGAGGACGAGCAGTTCATCATCCGTACTGTGCACGACTTCGTCGACAAGGAGGTGAAGCCCGTCGTCCAGGAGCTGGAGCACACCAACACCTACCCCGAGGCCCTGATCGAGCAGATGAAGACTCTCGGCATCTTCGGCCTCGCCGTGCCCGAGGAGTACGGCGGCACCCCGGTCTCCACCCCCTGTTACGTGCTGATCACCGAGGAGCTGGCGCGCGGCTGGATGAGTCTGGCCGGCGCGATGGGCGGCCACACCGTGGTCGCCAAGCTGCTGTTGCTCTTCGGCACGGAGGAGCAGAAGCGCCGGTACCTGCCGAGGATGGCCACCGGCGAGATCCGCGCGACCATGGCCCTGACTGAACCGGGCGGTGGCTCGGACCTGCAGGCGATGCGTACGGTCGCCCGTAAGGACGGCGACGGCGGATACGTGGTCAACGGGGCGAAGACCTGGATCACCAACTCGCGGCGGTCCGGCCTGATTGCCCTGCTGTGCAAGACCGACCCGGACGCCACTCCGGCTCACAAGGGCATCTCCATCCTCCTCGTGGAGCACGGGCCGGGGCTGACCGTCTCCCGTGACCTGCCCAAGCTCGGCTACAAGGGCGTGGAGAGCTGTGAGCTGTCCTTCGAGGACTACCGGGTCCCGGCCCACGCCGTCCTCGGGGGCGTGGAGGGCAAGGGTTTCGCGCAGATGATGAAGGGCCTGGAGACCGGACGCCTCCAGGTCGCGGCCCGTGCGCTCGGGGTCGGCCGGGCGGCCTTCGAGGACGCCCTCGCCTACGCCCAGGAACGCGAGTCGTTCGGCAAGCCGATCTGGAAGCACCAGTCCATCGGGAACTACCTGGCGGACATGGCGACCTCACTGACGGCGGCCCGGCAACTGACCCTGTATGCCGCCCGGGCGGCGGACGCCGGGCGCCGGGTGGACATGGAGGCCGGGATGGCGAAGCTCTTCGCCTCCGAGACGGCCATGCAGATCGCCCTGAACGCCGTGCGCATCCACGGCGGTTACGGGTACTCGACGGAGTTCGACGTCGAGCGCTACTTCCGTGACGCGCCGCTGATGATCGTCGGCGAGGGCACCAACGAGATCCAGCGGAACGTGATCGCGAGCCAGCTGGTCAAGCGAGGAGGACTGGAGGCATGAAGATCGTGGTGCGCGTGAAGCACGTGCCCCACACTGGCGACCGCACTTCGCCGATGACCTGACCGTCGACCGGGATGACGTGGACGGTTTCGCTTTCACCAGGGGTGTCCGGGGCGGTGCTTGGCCAGCCCTTGGTGGCCGACGACCTCGCCTTCGACGGGAGCGGTGCGATCTCTGTCCCTGACTACCAGGGCACGGCTCGGGCTCCGGCTGGCCGGGGTGATCCGGTTCGACCGGGACGGCACACATCCCCACTGTGCTACTGGATGGACTGGCCCAGCCGAACGGTATCTCTCCTTTCGCTCCCGACTACTGAACGTGGGCATGTCCGCGGGGCACTCTGTCCGTCGTCACCTCGCAGGCGATGGCGGCTCCCCAACTGCTCACCGTGAAGCCGACGATCAAGCTCGGAAGCCGTGACGGCGACGGTGGTTTTGGGTGAGCGGTTCGCTCCCCGTCAGATCGTCCTCACGCGGTGCCGCCGTAGAAGGCGGGGCGGGGCTTCATGTCCGTGGTGACGATGCGGCCCGACTGGCGTGCTTCGACCGTGGCGTTGGAGATGATGGTCGCGGCGTAGCCGTACTGGCAGTTGACGAAGACCTCGAGATCGATGCGGACGCCCTTGGCGGTCTCGAAGAGCATGATCTGCGGGTCCTTCAGGTGCGGGTACCGCTGGCCCGTGGAGCGCGGCAGGACCACCTGGGCGGAGACGATCTCGTCGTCGAGGAGCCGGCGCAGCACGTCGATCTCGTGGACCGCCGAGTCGAGCGCGGCCATGTCGGTGTGGTCCGACTCGGGCACGGACGGGTTGCGGTGGGCGCAGTGCACGATCAGTGGTTCGCCGATACGGCCGGAGTCGATCACCTGCTTCATCTGGCGGTAGCCGGCGTCGTAGCGGCGCATGAAGCCGACCTGGACCAGCCGTCGGCCGTGAGCCGTCTCGGCATCGATGATCTTCAGGCAGTCGTCGGCGGTCGTCGCGAGGGGCTTCTCGCAGAACACCGGTTTCCCGGCCGCGATGGCGTTCAGCACATGCTCGGCGTGGGTGGGGCCCCAGGAAGTGACGAGCACCGCGTCCACGTCGTCCGCCGCGATCAGCTCGGCCCCGTCCGCGAACACCGGGGCGCCCACCCGGGCCGCCGCCTCCTCGGCGCGGGCGGCGTCGATGTCGGTCACCGCCGTCACCTGGACGCCGGTCACGGTTTCCGTGAGCCGGCGGATGTGTTCCTGACCGATCCAGCCGGCCCCGATCACTCCTACGCGCACAGCCGTGAGGGTTCCCTAGTTCTTGAGTGGGGCGTCCCGGAAATCCGATGGGACCAGGGGGCGGGAGATGTTGTTCAGGAGCGGGTCTTGAGAGGGCGATAAGTCCGTTTCTGGTAGCGGCCACGTCCGGGCTGGGTGAGGAATCCCTGGCGAGCGAGTCGTCCCAGGCGGGAGCGGGTGACGTTGATCGAGGGCTCGTCGGTGGGTAGGCCGAGCTGTTCGTTCAGGTCGTGGACGCGGAACACCTTCTTGGGGTGCTCGTTGAAGGCAGTCACGATGCGCTGGTAGACGGTGTCGGTCTTTGCGGAGGTCGGTTCGTGGTCGGGCGGAGTGAGGCCGTCGATGACCTTTCGGGTGGCGGCGAGCTCGGTCAGGCGGGCCTCGGCCTCGGCGAGGGCGGTGGTGAGCCGCTCGATCTGCTCGCGCAGGTTGTCGGCTCGTGCGGCGGTCTCGTCGTGTTCGGTCTGCAGCAGCCGCAGGAGTTCGCTGACGTTCACGCGGCCGGCTCCACGTCGTCACGCCATGCGGCGGTGGGGGGAGCGAGGCGGCGGAGCATGCCCGCGGTGGAGGCCCAGTAGACGCGGGAGGCTGCGTTGTCGGGCCGGTGGTCGTAGTCACGGGCGAGGCGGCGATGGAGCATGAGGGTGCCGTTGACCTGCTCGACCACCCACCGCTTCGGCTGCGGAACGAAATTTTTGCCCTGGTCGTCGGGGTTACGTCGGACCACCTCGACGGTGATGTCCTTCACCGCTCCGTGGATGATCACGGCGTCCTTGAAGCCCTGGTCGACCAGGACCTTGAAGGAGGACCGGCAGTGTGCGCGGCCTGCCCCGCCTGCTGTGGTGCTGTGGAAAGGCCCGAGGGCGTGCGAAGGTCGTGTCAGATGGTTCAGATCTCCTGGGGCTTGTAGGAGCTGGGGTCGCGCAGGGTGACACGGCGTAGGAGGTCGACGGACTTGGTCACTCCTTCGACCGGTGCCATGAGCACGTCCTCATGCTCGATGCTCAGGACGTCGTCATAGCCGGCCCGGCGCAGGGCGAGGCAGAAGGCACGCCAGAACGCGTCGTCGTGACCGTAGCCGAGGGTCACGTAGTTCCAGGAGCGGTCTTTGGAGGCCATGACCGGGAGGGTCTCCAGCCTGCTGGTCAGCGCCTGGCGGGAGGACTCCAGCCGGGTGTCCTTGGCGTGCACGTGATAGATCGCGTCGCCCAGGGCCTCGATGGCGGCCAGCGGGTCGGCGCCCATCCACATCAGGTGGCTGGGGTCGAAGTTGGCCCCTACCACGGGCCCGACCTCCTCGCGCAGGCGCAGGAGCGTGGGGACGTTGTAGACCGCCTGGTGAGCGTGCATCTCCAGGGCGAGCTTGGGCACGCCCCGGTCACGGGCGTGGGCGACGAGGTCTCGCCAGTACGGGAGTACGACCTCTGTCCATTGCCAGTCGAGGATCTGTGTGGTCTCCGGAGGCCAGGAGACCGTGATCCAGTTGGGGTTGGCGTCGCCCGGCCCGCCCGGCAGCCCGGACATCATCACCACGCGGTCGACGCCGAGGAGCGGCGCGAGGGTGATCGTCCTGCGCGCGACCTGGTCGTGCTCGCGACCGCTGGGTCCGGGGTGCAGGGGATTGCCCGAGCAGGTGAGGGCGCTGATCGTGAGCCCCCGGTCGGCGACCTTGGCCAGCAGCTCGCGGCGCGCGCCGTCGCTGTGGAGAAGCCGGTCGATGTCGACATGCGGGGCGGTGGACCAGGCGCCGGTGGCGAACTCCACGTGGTCCAGGCCGAGTTCGGCCGCCAGGTCCAGGGTCTCGTCGAGCGTGAGCTGCCCGACACTGTCGGTGTTCAGACCGATCTTCATGATGCGTCCTGTCTGCGGTGTCGTCGGCGGGGGTCGTCGTTCCCCGGTGGTTCGGTGTGGCGGCGGTAGGGGTCAGCTGTAGAAGGCGGGGCGGTCGGCGAGTTCCACCTCGACGCGGCGGCCCTCGGTCTGGGCGCGGATGCCCGCCTCGCAGACCGCGGCCACGGCATAGCCGTCCCAGGCGCTGGGGCCGGTGACCTCGCCGCGCCGGGTGGCGTCGACCCATGCCTGGACCTCGCGGTCGTACGCTTCCTCGAACCGCTCGACGAAGCCGGGGGTGACCGTGCCGCCCCAGCGTCCGCCGGTGCTGACGAGCATGTCGTGTCGGTCTCCGATGCGGGCGGTGCCGTGCTCGCACACCGCCTCGGCCTGGACCTGGTAGCCGTAGCGGGCGTTGACGTAGATCTCGACGTCGACCAGGGCGCCGCCGTCGGTTTCGAAGACGACGAACTGCGGATCGGCCAGCCCTTCGGGCGCGTTCCCGGAGGGCCGCGGCCGCAGCACCGTGACGGACGTGATCTCCTGGCCGAGCAGCCAGCGGGTGATGTCCATCTCGTGGGTCACGGAGTCGTTGATGAGCATGGCGCTGGTGAAGTCCGGCGGGCAGGACGGGTTGCGGTGCCGGTTGTGCAGCATCAGAGGCCGGCCCAGTTCTCCGCTGTCCAGCAGCGCTTTGAGCTTGATGTACTCGTGGTCGTAGCGGCGCATGAAGCCCACCTGCACCCGGCGGTGCCCGAGCCGCTGCTCGGCCTCCAGTACGCGCAGGGCGGAGGCGGCGTCGGGGGTGAGGGGCTTCTCGCACAGGACGGGCAGGTCGTGCTCGAACGCGGTGAGCAGTGCGGCCTCGTGGGCGATGCCCGGGGAGGCGAGCAGCACCGCGTCGACGTCGGGTGAGGCCATCGCTTCGGCGACGTCGCCGTAGGCCGCGCATCCTTCGACGTCGTCGGCGACCGTCTTGGCGCGATCGATGTCGACGTCGACGACGGCGGCCACATGGGCGCCGCTGGTCACCTCGCTGATCCGGCGTACGTGGTCGGCTCCCATGCGACCGGCGCCGATCACGGCGACTCCGATAGAGGCGTGCTGGGTCATGTGATTCCTTGCCTGGGGGTGGGGCGGCGGTGACGGTCAGCCGTGGGCCGGCCGAACCCACATGGGTCCGGCCGTGCCCCGGGTCGTACGCGTCACCGTGTTCCCTTGGCGGCGAACGTGGCGACGGTTGCGACGTTGGACTTGTCGACGAAGGCCGGGCCGGTCAGCACGGGCGCCACGCCGCCGCCGCTGTAGTTGCCGTTGTTCTTGTAGAGCCAGAGGGAGTCGACCGCCAGGTAGCCCTGCAGATAGGGCTGCTGGTCGACGGCGAACTGGATGCTGCCGTCCTGGATCGCCTTCACGAGTTCCTTGTTGAGGTCGAAGGTGGCGACCTTGGCCTTGCTGCCGCCGTCGGACACCGCCTGCGTGGCGGTCAGTGCGACCGGGGCGGCGAGGGTGACGACGTAGTCGATGGAAGGGTCCTGCTTGAGTTTGGCGGTGATGGTCGACTTCACGGACGGCATGTCGGCGCCGTTGACGAACAGGTTTTCCGTCGTGCCCGAGAAGCCCTTCTTGACGCCCGCGCAGCGTGCCTCGAGGGCGACCTGGCCCTGTTCCTGAATGACACAGGCGACTTTCTTGGCACCGAGGGAACTCAGCTTCTTGCCGACCGCCTCGCCCGCGACGGTCTCGTCCTGGCCGAAGTACTCAAGCAGGCCCTGCTTCTTCCAGTCGTCCACACCGGAGTTGAAGCCGACCACGGGTATGCCGGCCTGCACCGCCTTGGCCACGGTGGCCTTCATGGCGTCGGGCTTGGCGAGGGTGACGGCGATGCCGTCGACCTTCTGGTCGATCGCGTTCTGCACCAGGTTGGCCTGGTTCCCTCCGTTTGGGTCCGAGGTGTAGATCAGCTTGACGTTGTCCTTCGCGGCTGCGGCCTGGGCGCCCTTGCGGATGGTGTCCCAGAACGTGTCACCGGGGACGGCGTGGGTGATCATCGCGATGGTCATGCGGGGCGTGGTGGCCTTGCCGGCGGAGACGCCACCGGCGCTCTCCTCCGACTTCTTGCCGCCCGAGTTGCTGGAGCAGCCGGCGAGTGTCAGGACTGTACTGGCGGCCATGGCCACCAGGATGGTGAATCTGCGGGAGCGGGAGGGAAGCGAGCGGTTCATTTCGGCACCTCACTGTGCTGACTTGCGGGAAGGGGAGATCCACCGGCGGGACGCCACACATCCCGTTGCGGGTCGGACGGGGAGCTACTGCGTGGCTGGCTGTGCGGCTCGGGGTGGGGATCAGAGAGTGAACGCGGCGCGGAACCGCTCCATGGCGGTGTGGCTGTCGCCGGAGGGCCATGCCTCCAGGGCGACCGTGCCGTCGTAGCCGAGGTCGGTAAGGGCGCGGGCGACGGCCGGATAGTTGATCTCTCCGGTGCCGGGTTCGCAGCGGCCGGGCACGTCGGCGACCTGGATCTCTCCGATCAGGCCGACGCCGTGCGCGCGGCGGATCAGCTCGATGAGGTTTCCCTCGCCGATCTGGGCGTGGTACAGGTCCAGATTCATCCGCAGGCCGGGCCGATCAACTGCCGCAACCAGGGCGAAGGTGTCGTCGGCCCGCGCGAACGGGACACCGGGGTGGTCGACGGTGGTGTTGAGGTTCTCCAGGGTGAAGGTGACGCCCGCGCTTTCGCCCAGTTCGGCCAGGCGGGTGAGCGTGCGGTGGGCGGTGATCCACATCTCGCCGGTGGCCTCGCCGGTCACCGGCACCACGGGCAGGCCCTCGCCGTCCAGGCCGGTGCCGTGCAGGTTGAGCCGGGGGCAGCCGAGATGCTCGGCGGCCTTGATCGATTCCTCGGCTGTGCGCAGGAGTTCGGCTGCGCCGTCCGGGTCGGTCAGGGTGCCGCGGATGTAGCCGGTCATCGAGGAGAACTCGGCGGGGGTCTGGGCCAGTGCGTTCAGGTCGTGACGGGTCCAGTTCCAGATCTCCACCTGGAAGCCGGCCTCGTGGATGCGCCGGGCCCGCTCCTCGATCGGCAGGTCGCGGTAGACCATCTCGGCACAGACCGCCAACGTGTACATCGCAGCTCCAGGTTTATAACGTTCTAAGAGAACAGGAGCAGTACGCCAGGCGCCGGGCAGCCTGTCAAGGGTTTGTGCGGACATTCGATTTATAACGTTGTAACAACGCTGACCAGTGCGTGTCCTGCTTGGCCCGGTCTACGATCACCTCGGAGAAGACCCTCGATCAGGAAGGCCGACGGTGCCATCGCGCTCTGCCGTCCCGGACGGAAAGCGGCCGACACTCAGCGACCTCGCGGCGCGGGCAGGTGTCTCCGTGCCGCTTGCTTCCATGGTCATGCGCGGTGCCAAGGGCCCCAGCGCGGCAAGTCGCGAGCGGGTGCTGCGGGCCGCGCAGGAAATCGGCTACCGGCCGGACAGCAGGGCCCGCCTCCTGCGCAGCAGCCGCTCGCACCTGGTGGGAGTGCAGTTCGACCTGCGACAGCCCTTCCATGCCGACATGGTTGAGGCGCTCTACGCGGCGGCGGGGGCGGCCGGCTATCAGATCGCGCTCAGTGCCGTCGCCGCGAGCCGCAGCGAACAGGAGGCGGTGGAGACGCTGCTCGCCGACCGCTGCGAGGCGTTGATCCTGCTCAGCCCCCATGCCCCGGCGGCCCGGTTGGCGGAACTCGCGGCGCAGCTGCCCGTCGTCTCCGTGGCCCGCCGGCTGCGTCCGCTCGCCGAGGGCGTCGACGTCGTCCGCGCGGCCGACGACGAGGGCGCCCGCCAGGCGGTCGACCACCTCGTGGCACTGGGCCACCGCGACATCGTCCACATCGACGGGGGCAGGGCGCCGGGCGCGGCCGACCGGCGCCGCGGCTACAAGTCGGCCATGAAGCACCACGGCCTTACCAGCCACGTCCGCCTCGTGCCGGGCGGGCTGACCGAGGACCACGGCGCCGCAGCCGCCCGGACACTCCTCACCGACTCCTCCCGCCCCACCGCCGTCCTCGCCTTCAACGACCACTGCGCCATCGGCGTCCTCGACACCTTCCTGCGCGCACAGATCCCGGTGCCCGACGAGATCTCGGTCGTCGGCTTCGACGACAGCCACCTCGCCCGCCTCGCCCACGTCCAACTCACCACGGTCGGGCAAGAAGCCCGCCAGCTGGCGCGCCGGGCCGTGAGCCGGGTCGTCGCCCGGCTGGAGGGCGGGGCGACGGACGACGAACGAGAAGTCGTCGTCACACCCCACCTCGTCATCCGAAGCACCACCAGGGAGCCTTGCCGCTCCTGACCCGCGCTGCTCCAGTCCCGGCTCGTTCTGGTCGAAGTTCTACCGCGACCCCGAGGACCACCCGCGGCTGTCCGCCGAGGAACCCGCCTGCATCCAGGCGGACGCGCGGTCAAGGAGGCAGGTCAAGCGGACGAGCGCGCGGCCGGCCGTGCCGCGCGGCCCGACGGCGACCCGCGGGAATCCGGGTCCAGCTCGCCTACCAGTCGCGGGCGGCGCTCCGGAAGACGTCACACACCCGGATCACGTCGGGGTTGGCCTCGGCGCCCGGCCGCTGCACGAGGAACAGGGTATTGAGCGGCGCTTCTTCTGCTTCGTGGAGGAGCGTGAGGCGGCCGTCGTCGAGGTAGTCCTGGCACAGCGAACGGGGCAGCACACTGACGTAGGCGCCCGCGTTGACCGGTGATGATGGCCGCCGGCCTCGCGGCGGCCCTGCTGTTCGGCTTCGGCATGACCGCCTGGTACGACCGCAAGGGGCTGCACCGCATCCCGGTCGAGACGAAGCCTGAGAGGGCGTTAAGTCCGTTTCTGGTAGCGGCCACGTCCGGGCTGGGTGAGGAATCCCTGGCCACCACGGTGACGCGTGGCGAGCTATTCCGGGCGCTGCTGCTCCCCACCTGGTTCGCCCACCGCCCTCACCGCCGTCCGCCAGGCCGCCGTGACGGCGAGGTGGGCGGCCGTCGTACCGCTGTCGATCTCGGCGGGGAGACGCAGCGGTGCGCCGAGGTGGACGTGGCAGCGCGGGCGGCGGACGGGTGCCGTGAGGGTGCCGGCCAGCTGCTTCGTGGCGGAACCCGAGGCGATCCGCCGGGCGCCCGCGTGACCGACCGGCACCACCAACGCCCCGGACGTCCGAGCGAGACGGGCAAGCCCGGTGCGGAACGGCTCGGGCGGAGCGCAGGCGGCGTCCTTGCGGCGCGGCAGCCCGCCCTCGCCGTAGAGCAGCACGTGGCGGCCGCCCGCGAGCGCCTCGGCGGCGGCGTCGAGGGCCTGCGCGGCATGTGCCGTACGGCGGTGGACGGGGATGTACCCGGCACGGGTCAGGGCCCGTCCGAGCAGCGGGACGCGCCACAGTCCCGCGGTCGCCAGGACCACCGGCTCCAGGTCGAACCGCCGCAGGGCGGCGATGACGACCGCCGGGTCGGCCAGGGAGTCGTGGTTGGCCACGAAGATGGTCCCGGCGGGCAGGCGGAGCCTGATCTCGCTGGTGACGGTGAGCCGCCCGAAGAGCGGCGTCAGGGCGGTGGCGGCACGGCTGAGCACGGCGAGGCCTCTCTGGGGCGGCGATGGGGCCCTCAGTGTCCGTCGCGACGGGAGGACGGCGCCTGAGTACGGCTACTCAGTTCGGTGCACCGCGGAGCGGTGTCCCCGGCCCGCTCGGGGGCATCCGGACAACAACTACCCCGAAACAACGACGACCCCGAAACAACAACGACCCCGAACGACCCGACTCCCGAAGGGACGGACACCGTGCTGGCCATCATCGCGGCGGTGGCGTTCTTCTTCGCCTTCCTGATCAACGCGGCGGAGATCTCGACCAACGACACCTTCACCTCCACCAACGTCATGCTCCTCGGACTGACCCTGCTCGCCCTCCATGTCGCCGGCATCGGCAGCGGCTGGGGGGTCCGCGGCCGCAGACGCTGACAGCGGCCGGGGGAACCCGCCCCGCGACCTCCGACCACCTCCGGCCCCCCGGACGGTGCGGTCGAATCGCGTCGGACACCCCCGGCCCGTACTCGCGGACGACCCTCGCCACAGGGAAAGATGGGGCCGCAAGCCTTTGGCCAACCGATGTGGAGGAGCGGGCACATGCAGCACGAGCGAGCGGGCGGGCCGGCCGGCCCCGAGGACCTCGTCGACGTCGCCCGGCTGGTCACGGCGTACTACGCGCTGCACCCGGACCCGGCCGACCCGGGGCAGCGGGTGGCGTTCGGCACGTCAGGACACCGCGGTTCGTCCCTGAACACGGCGTTCAACGAGGACCACATCGCCGCCACCAGCCAGGCCATCTGTGAGTACCGCACCGCCCAGGGCACCGACGGCCCCCTCTTCCTCGGCGCCGACACCCACGCCCTGTCCGAGCCCGCGCGGGTCACCGCACTGGAGGTGTTCGCCGCCAACGAGGTGACGGTGCTCATCGACAGCGCCGACGGCTACACCCCCACCCCGGCCGTCTCGCACGCCATCCTCACCCACAACCGCGGCCGCACCACGGGCCTCGCGGACGGCGTCGTCGTCACCCCGTCCCACAATCCGCCCGCCGACGGCGGTTTCAAGTACAACCCGCCCAGCGGCGGCCCGGCCGGCTCCGACGCCACCTCCTGGATCCAGGACCGCGCCAACGAGATCATCGCGACCGGCCTCAAGGACGTACGCCGCATCCCCTGCACCCAGGCCCTCGCCGCCCCCGGCACCGGCCGCTACGACTTCCTCGGCACCTACGTCGCCGACCTCCCGAACGTCCTGGACCTGGACGCCGTCCGCGCGGCCGGCGTCCGCATCGGCGCGGATCCGCTCGGCGGGGCCTCCGTCGCGTACTGGGGCCGTATCGCCGAAGAGCACCGGCTCGACCTGACCGTGGTCAACCCGCTCACCGACCCCACCTGGCGATTCATGACGCTGGACTGGGACGGCAAGATCCGCATGGACTGCTCCTCGCCCTACGCGATGGCCTCCCTCATCGACCAGCGCGACCGCTTCCAGATCGCCACCGGCAACGACGCCGACGCCGACCGGCACGGCATCGTCACCCCGGACGCGGGCCTGATGAACCCCAACCACTACCTGGCGGCCGCCATCGCCTACCTGTACGCCCACCGCGAGCAGTGGCCCGACACCACAGGCATCGGCAAGACCCTGGTGTCGTCCTCCATGATCGACCGCGTCGCCGCCGACCTCGGCCGCCGGCTCGTCGAGGTGCCCGTCGGCTTCAAGTGGTTCGTGGACGGCCTGGTCGACGGCTCGCTCGGCTTCGGCGGCGAGGAGTCGGCCGGCGCGTCCTTCCTGCGCCGCGACGGCTCGGTGTGGACCACCGACAAGGACGGCATCATCCTGGCGCTGCTCGCCTCCGAGATCACCGCCGTCACCGGCAGGACCCCGTCGGAGCACTACGCCGACCTGACCGCCCGCTTCGGCGCACCCGCCTACGCCCGCATCGACGCCCCCGCGACCCGGGAGGAGAAGGCACTGCTCGCCAAGCTCTCGCCCGCCCAGGTCACCGCGGACACCCTCGCCGGGGAAGCGGTCACCGGCGTGCTCACCGAGGCCCCCGGCAACGGGGCGGCCATCGGCGGCATCAAGGTGACCACCGCCAACGCCTGGTTCGCGGCCCGTCCCTCGGGCACCGAGGACGTCTACAAGATCTACGCCGAGTCGTTCCAGGGCCCCGACCACCTCCGCCAGGTGCAGGAGGAGGCCAAGGACGTGGTCATGGCGGCGCTCGGCGGCTGACCCGGGCGGGTCGTCGGAGGTTGTTCAGGCGACGGCGACCCGGAACGCGCCGTCGCCCCCGCCCGCGTCAGCCACACGTACCGCTCCTCTCGCACCAGCCGCAGCGCCACATGCGCGCAGCCGGGGCAGACTGCGGTGAGGCCGGGCTCGGGGCCGTAGACGTGCAGTTCGGCGAGCGGCCCCGAGCGTGCGGGTGGGCCCGCATCATCGCCGCCAGCGGGACGACCCCGGAGCCGCCCGCGACCAGCAGTACCGGTTCGGGCCGCCCGGGCCGCCACACGAACCAGTTCCCGAGCGTCCCCGCACCTCCACCTCCACCCCGACCGGCAGCGCGTCGGCGAGATACGGCGAGACCTCCCCGTCGGGCACCGCCTGCACGCCCAGCTCGATCCGGTGACCGTCGGCGGGCGCGGCGAGGGAGTAGCCGCAGACGGCCTGGTAGCCGTCGTCCGCGGTCAGGCGCACGTCGACGGGCTGGCCGGGCAGATGGCCGGGCCGGCCGGGGACGGTGAGGGCCAGGGTGCGGGCGGTGGCGTTCTGCGGGCGGCGCTCCAGGAGCCGCGCCCGGCGCCGGACGACGACCACGCCCGGCGCCGGACGACGACCACGCCCGGCGCCGGATAACGACCACGCCCGCTCGCCCCAGTCGCATCAACTGCACCAGTGCACCAGTGCGCTGCTCGCGCTACGGGTCGCCGTAGCGGTGGCAGCCGACTCTCTCCCAGAAACCGGTACCACCCAGGCCCCGGCTCGTCGCGAGGCTGGACCGGCCGCGCGGACGCGGATGGCCTGCGCGCGCACGGCCCCTGGTCCGCCGGCGCACGGACCGCGCGGCCGGTGGCCCTGCCTCTCCACCGGCACCGTCAGCCCACCGACTAGGTGGCTATCATCCTCTAAACGTAAAATGTGACGTTCGCCCCGAAGGGGCCATCGTCCTCCCCGGAGTGATCCATGTCCCGCAAGCGCCCCACGGACGACGGCGACGAGCTGCTGGCCAGGCTCGGTTCGCTCACCGCCCAGGCGCGCGAACGCGCGGAACTGCAACGCTCCCGGGTCGAGCTGGCCATCGCCCTGCAGCGCGGCATGCTCCCCAGGGACCTCCCCACGGCCCGCGGATACCACCTCGCCGTCCAGTACGCGCCCGCCTGCCACGGTCTGAACGTGGGCGGCGACTGGTACGACGCCTTCACGATGCCCGACGGCCGCATCGGCCTGTCCGTCGGTGACGTCCAGGGCCACAACATCGAAGCCACCGCCTTCATGGGCCAGGTCCGCGTCGGCCTGCGCGCCCTCGCCTCCGTCACCGGCGAGCCGGGCGAACTCCTCGCCCGGACCAACGATCTGCTGCTGTCGCTCGGCAGCGACCTCTTCGCCACCTGCACCTTCATGCGCCTCGACCCGGTCACCGGCGTCCTGGAGAGCGCCCGGGCCGGCCACATCCCCTGCGTCTGGGCCACCGCGGACGGCAAGTCCGGCGTCGCCGAGGACGAGGGCGGACCGCCCCTCGGCGTCCAGGAGGGGACGGAATACCCCGTCACCCGCTACCGGCTCACCAAGGGCGGGGTGTTCGTCCTGCTCACCGACGGCGTCGTGGAAGGACCCTCCATGAGCGCCGAGGAGGGCCTCGAGGAGGTCGTACGGCTCGCGGGCAGCGCCGCCGTCGCGGGGATGCAGGCCGGCTCGCTCGCCGCCGCCGTGATCCAGGGGGCCGAACGCGTCGGACACGAGGACGACGCGGCCGTCCTCGTCGTGGGACACGACGGGATCCCGGGGGAGTACGGGCGCCGGGTTCAGCCATAGGGCCGGACGCCACGCCTCTCACCTCGCCGACGGCGCCGCGCCGGTGTCTCATGGCTGCTGTGGTGGCTACCAGCGATCTGCGCCGTCCGGCCGTCTTCGCCGTCGAGACGGTGGCTGTCGCCCTCTGCTACTACGCGGCCGGGCGGCTGGGCCTCATGCGGGAACTCGTCGTCGAAGGCGCGGTCTTCACTCCCGTCTGGCCGCCCTCGGGCGTCGCCGTCGCCTGCCTGCTGATCTTCGGACTCCGGTCGGCGGCGGGTATCGCCCTCGGGGCGCTCCTCGTCATCCTGTCGCTCACCGCGTTCCGGCCGGTCGTGCTCTGCACCGTGGCGGGCAACACGGCCGCCCCCGTCTGCGCGTACCTCATGCTGCGCAAGGTGGGCTTCCGCACCGACCTCGCCCGTTTACGGGACGGTCTCGCCCTCGTGTTCCTGGGCGCACTGACCGCCATGCTGCTGAGCTCCACCACCGGCGTCGGCCTTCTCGTCGCCATCGGCAAGCTGGCCACGGACAGCTTCTGGCACGTGTGGCTGGCCTGGTGGGTCGGCGACGCGATGGGCGTCCTGCTCGTCACCCCCGTCCTGCTGCTCCTCCCCGCCCTCCGCCGGCCACCACCCCTGGCCCGCTGGAAGGAGGCCGCGGGTCTGACCCTCATCACCCTCGGCGTCGTCCCCCTGGCCACCCACAGCCCTGTCAGCCTGCTCTTCCTCGTCTACCCGCTGCTGGTCTGGGCGGCCCTGCGCTTCCGGCTCGCGGGCAGCATGCTGTGCGCCCTGTTCACCTCGGTCCTGGCCACCATCGCGGCCACGGACGAGGTCGGCCCCTTCGCCGGGCTGACCCGCGTCGAAGTCATGATCAAGCTACAGGCCTTCAACGGCACCATGGCCCTGACCGCCCTGCTCCTCTCGGCCGTCATCACCGAACAGCGCAACACCAGACGCTCGGTGGAACGCGCCTGCCAGGAACTGGTCGAGGTCCTCGAACACCTCACCGCCGGAGAGCCTGAGCACGGACGGCCGGTGAAGGAAACCGACCGGCTTCACCCGCGGGACAATCCGCGGAGCCCCTGACCCACCGGGCCCGCGAACGGCACGTCGGTCGTGCGCGACGACTTGACGTGTACTTGGCACAGTGGCTTCATGGGAGCGCTCCCATCCCTCTTTCTGATGCCTGAGTTTCTGGCGCTCACTCCCTGGAGTCGCAGTGAGAAGAGCAAGAAGCACGACACGAAAAAGGTTCCTGCCCGCCCTGGCCACCCTGCTCGGACTCGCCGTGGTCGCCGGGCTCTTCGCCCCGGCCACCGCCCAGGCCGCCCCGTCGCCGCGCACCCGCGCCACCGGCCTCCACATCAGCGACGGCCGCCTCCTGGAGGGCAATGGCAACGACTTCATCATGCGGGGCGTCAACCACGCCCACACCTGGTACCCCGGCGAGACGCAGTCGCTGGCCGACGTCAAGGCGCTGGGCGCCAACACCGTCCGCGTCGTTCTCTCCAACGGCCACCGCTGGACGAAGAACAGCCCCGCGGACGTCGCCAACGTCATCGCCCAGTGCAAGGCCAACCGCCTCATCTGCGTCCTGGAGGTCCACGACACCACCGGCTACGGCGAGGAGGCCGCCGCGGGCACCCTCGACCAGGCCGCCGACTACTGGATCGGCCTGAAGGACGTCCTGGCCGGCCAGGAGAACTACGTCATCGTCAACATCGGCAACGAGCCCTGGGGCAACACCAACCCGCAGGGCTGGACCGACCCGACGATCGCCGCGATCAAGACGCTGCGCAATGCCGGCCTCGAGCACACGATCATGGTGGACGCCCCGAACTGGGGCCAGGACTGGCAGGGCGTCATGCGCGCCAACGCCCGGTCCGTCTACGACGCCGACCCCACCGGCAACCTGATCTTCTCGATCCACATGTACAGCGTCTTCGACACAGCCCAGGAGATCACCGACTACCTGAACGCCTTCGTCACCGCCGAACTGCCCCTCCTGATCGGCGAGTTCGGCGGACCCCCCGACCAGTGGGGCGACCCGGACGAGGACACCATGATGGCCGCCGCGCAGCAACTGCGCCTCGGCTACCTGGCCTGGTCCTGGAGCGGCAACACCGACCCGATCCTCGACCTGTCGATCGACTTCGACCCCACACGGCTCAGCTCCTGGGGCCAGCGCATCTTCAACGGCGCCAACGGCATCGCCCAGACCGCCAAGGAGGCCACCGTCTACGGCGGCGGCAGCCCCGGCGACACCCAGGCCCCGACAGCGCCCGGCACCCCCAGCGCCTCCGCCGTGACGGCCACCTCCGCCACCCTGACCTGGGCCGCGGCCACCGACAACGTCGGCGTGGCCGGCTACGACATCGTCCGCGTCAGCGGCGGCACCGAGACCAAGGTCGCCGCAGCCACGACGAACACCGTGACCCTGACCGGCCTCACCGCCGACACCGCGTACACCTTCGCCGTCTACGCCCGAGACGCGGCCGGGAACCGCTCACCCCGCTCGGCCACGGTGAACGTCACCACCGACGAGGGCGGCGGCACACCCGGCGCGTCCTGCTCCGTCGGCTACCGCGTGGTGGGCGAGTGGCCCGGCGGCTTCCAGGGCGAGATCGCCCTGCGCAACACCGGTACCGCACCGGTCAACGGCTGGACGCTCGTCTTCGCCTTCGCCAACGGTCAGACGATCAACAACATGTGGGGCGGGACCCCCACCCAGACCGGCGGCACGGTCAGCGTCATCCCGGCCTCCTACACGTCGACGATCCCGGCGGGTGGCTCGGTGACGCTGGGCTTCATCGCCGCCAAGGGCGCCACGAACACCGCGCCGGCCTCATTCACCCTCAACGGATCCGCCTGCGCCACTGCCTGACGTCCCTCTCCGCTGACCGGCGAGACCACTCGGCCTTCGCCGGTCAGCAGCAGGTCCCGGGTCACCGGCGCACCGTGGTGAGCGTCGCGAAGACGACGACGTTGCCCTGGTAACCGTCGTTCTTGACGTAACCGCCGCCGCAGGTGATGACCCGCAGTTCGGGCCGGGCGGAGCTGCCGTAGACCTTCTCGTCGGGGAAGGTCTCCTTCTTGTAGACCTCCACGGCGTAGACGGTGAACACGGCCGTGCGTCCGTCCGTCCGGTGGATCTCGATCCTGTCGCCCTTGGCCAGGGCGCCGAGCTCGTAGAAGACGCCGGGGCTGCCGGTCGGCATGTCCACATGCCCGGTGATGAGGGCTGTCCCCGCTGAGCCGGGCGCCGTGCCCCCGCTGTACCAGCCCGCGAGGCTGGGGTTGCCGGCGGGCGGGGGCCGCAGCGCCCCTGTGGCGTCGAGCCCCAGCTTTGTGAGAGGGGCGTGCACGTGGATGGCGGGGATCCGCAGCGAGACCGGCTCCGCGCGGGGCAGCTGCGGGACGGCGGGGCGCGTCGCTGAGGCGGTGCGGCTGGGCGTGGGGCCTGGCGGGGCGGAGAAGGACTGGCCGCTCGACGGCTGCGGTGGCTGTCCGTCGTGCCCGTCGTGCATCGCGCCGAGAACCAGCACGGCACCTGTCACGAACGCCATGGTCAGATGCTTGGTCGAAGGGGTGAACGAGGGTGGGGGAGCGCTCGTCCTGTGCCCGGGTTCCATCGCGGTTGAGCCTCCGGCTTGCGGCGGAGTGAGAAGCATCCTCGCGGCCCCCGGAGGTGCATGCGGTCCCGGGGGCCGGTGCGGCGGGAATCGTGCGGTCAGGTCTGATGGCTGTTCGAGCGGTGGCGCATCCTCACCAGCCACCCGGCGCCGGCTGCGGCGATCAGCACGCTGCCCAGAACAAGCTGTGTATCCGAATCCGTGGCGTCTCCGAAGCCGGCTTCGACGGCGCCGTTCGGCTGGCGGCTGGTGATCTCGTAGGTATCAGTGAGCTTGATCCGTGGTGGGCACTTGAGCGTGACCGTGTCGGTGCGGTCCTCGGTCCCTTCCGGGACCGTGAACCGGCCCTTGAGCTCGCCCTTGTGGTCGCCCTCGAAGAGGTGGAACTTCCCTCCCGCCTCCGACTCGCCCTTGCCGTAGGTCACGTCCTTGCCACAGGCCGTGGTGCTGACGGTGACCGTGGAGCCCGGGGAGGCCTTCCCCGGGTGGATGTCGACGCCTGAGTCACCAGCGGCGACAGCGACCGGGGTCTGCAGAGCCAGGACACCGATGATCAGGCCCATACCCACGCCAATATGTGTGTTTCGCAAGAGAATCCTCCAACGGAGCAGTGTCCGGCCTGTCTGCGCGGCGCCTCTGTGGTGCTCCACTGATGAGGCAACCGACACCCCGTCACCTCCGCAACATGACGCACCGACACATGCGTCACTCGGGCAGCCGCAATGACTGCTTCCGCATGAACGTTTACGCAGGTCGCAGGAGCAGAGACGGCCGCAGCCGGAGGAATCGCCGGAGGACAGCGAATGGGCTAACGAGCCCACACACGGTGGGACATGACAGGCCGACAGACGAAGGGGACACAGTGGAAGCGGAGGTGGGCCAGGTGGGCCAGGTGGGGCCCACGACCTCGGCCGACGAGCCGTCCGCAGGCACGACTTTCCGTGGGGTCGGCCCGGCCGGCCGGCCGGGCCGTCGCGGTCGCTGCGGCGTCCCGCACGAGGAGGACTGACGACTCGTCACCTACGGGATCGAGACCTCGGTTCGACCGACGGGGGCGTGGTCGTCCTGCGGCTCGCCCCCGGTCCGGGACGGCGCGTGGTCGCTCATTCGGGCGCCTCCTGCCGGTGCGGACGGTCGGCCGTCGCCGCGAAGGTCTGCCGGCTCTGCTGCGTGTGCAGGCGCTCCAGGGTGCGCAGCTGATCGTGGGCACGGTCCAGCAGGCCGTCCAGCTCTCCGGTGTCGAGGCGTCGGTCCTGGGCGGCCAGGCGGCGCAGCACCTCCCAGACGGCGGCCTTGCCCGTCACGCCCGTGCGCAGCAGCTCCAGCTCCACCAGGGGGGTGAGGGGGGAGCGGCGTATCAGACGGCCGTTGCTCTTGAGCCGGCCCGCCTTCTCGGCCAGGTGGCCCACGACCACCTTGTACCGGCGTACGGGGACGTCGAGCCGTCGCATGATCTCCAGGAGGCTCGCGCGGTCCTGGGCGATCTCGCCCGCCAGCGGGCGTACGGCCGCCGCGAGCGCCGAGTCCTGCTCCGACTCGGCCAGGTAGCGGGCCCGCTCGACACCCGCTGTGGCACCGGCGAGGTGGTCGTTGAGGTAGATACCGAGCAGGTCGGGACGGGTGCCCTGCGTTTCCAGGGTGTGCATCGGGCTGTCCTCTCGTGGACCGGCGCGGCGGCCGGACCCTGTCGGCCGACGGCCATCGGGTGTCTGACACCGGCCGAGTGATCCCGAACGGCTCCGCCACACATCGCCGTCCCCGCTGACGGTCCCGACGCACCCTGCACGTCGTCCGCCCGTACGGGCGCCGCGCCTCGGACGGCTCAGACCGTGCCCGTGATGTTCCGGAAGGACGTCGCCAGCCTGCCCAGGTCGACGCCTTCGAGCCGGTCGAAAAGATGGCGCCGGACGCTGGCGACGTGGACGGACTTGGCCTTCTCCAGACGGGCGAGGCCGGCGTCGGTGAGGATCGCGTGGAAGGAGCGGGCGTCCTCGACGGACTGCTCGCGCGCGACCAGCCCGTCCGCCTCCAGGCGCCGCACGGTCCGGCCGAGCGCGGAGGGGGATTGCTGCACCAGTTCGGCCAGGTCGCTCAGGCGCATGGTCCGCTCCGGTGCCTCGGCCAGGAACATCAGTGTGATGTATTCCGTGTGACTGAGGCCCTCGGCCCGGCGCAGATCCTCGTCGAAGGCGCGCATCAGCGCGGCCATCGCCGGCCGGAGCGCTCTGATCACGGCCTGTTCCTCCGCGGTGAGCGGGGTGGTGTCGTCGCTGTCGGGCATGTCCCCACCCTACGGTTGCTTACTTGTGCACGCAAGTTTATGGTTGCTGGCGCAAGCAAATAATTGCTCGACGCGAGAGGCTCACCATGGCCACCACCCACTCGGGTGCCGCAGCCCGCCCTCACACCCACCACCGCACCCCCGAACTCCACCCCACGGGAGTCCTGATCCTGCTGGCCGGCGCCTTCCTGCCGATCATGGACTTCTTCATCACCAACGTCGCCCTGCCCAGCATCGACACCTCCCTGCACGCCTCGCCGGCCTCCCTGCAACTGGTGATCGCCGGATACGGCGTCGCCTACGCCGCCTTCCTCGTCCTGGGCGGCCGCCTCGGCGACCGCCACGGCCGGCACCGGCTCTTCCTCACCGCCCTCGTCGCCTTCGTCCTGGCCTCACTGGCCTGCGGCCTCGCCCCGAGCGTCGAGGTGCTCATCGCGGCCCGCATCGTCCAGGGAGCCGCGGCCGCACTGCTGGTCCCCCAGGTCCTGGCCACCTTCCACCACGCCCTCGAAGGCGAGCGCAAGGCACGTGCCCTGGCCCTGTACGGCGCGACCTCGGGCATCGCCGCGGTCGTCGGCCAACTCGTGGGCGGCCTCCTCGTCAGCGCGAACATCGCCGGCACCTCCTGGCGGCCGATCTTCCTGGTCAACGTGCCCATCGGGCTGGTCGTCCTGCTGGTCGCGGCCCGCATCGTGCCCGACACCCGCTCGCACCACCCCGTCGGCGTCGACCTGCCCGGCACCGTCCTGTTCGCCGCGACGCTGGTCGCCCTCCTCGTCCCGCTGACCGAGGGGCACGCGCTCGGCTGGCCCTGGTGGACCTGGCTGCTGCTCGCCCTGGCCGCCGTCCTGGGGGTCGTCACCCACCTCGTCGAGAAGCGCGCCGAACAGCGCGGCGAGATCCCGCTCCTGCCGCCGTCGTTGCTCCGCCTGCCCTCCATGTCCCGCGGACTGGTCATGGTGCTGGCGTTCAGCATCGGCTTCGGCGCGTTCATGTTCGTCTTCGCCCTGACGATCCAGGACGGGCTGCACGCCGACGCCCTCCACGGCGGCCTGGCGATCCTCCCGATGGCCCTGCTGTTCTTCGCCGGATCCGTTCTGGCCCCGCGGCTGCTCACCCGCTTCGGACGGGCCGCGATGTCCGCGGGCGCCGTGGCCCAACTCGCAGGCCTGGCCTGGCTGGTCGCCGTGCTCCTGATGGACTGGCCGCACGTCGGCCTGTGGACCATGGCCGCACCGCTCGCCCTCGCCGGAGCCGGCCAGTCCATGCTGTTCGCCGGCCTCTTCCGCAGCGTCCTCGCCGACGTACCCGCCCACCTCGGCGGCATCGGCGGCGGCGTACTGATCACCCTGCAGCAGAGCGGGCTCGCCCTCGGTGTGGCCACCCTCGGCACCCTCTACATCGGCCTCGCCCCGCACGGCGTGTCGCACGCCTTCGCCACCGTCGAGTACGTGCACATGGCCATCGTCGCCCTCCTCGCCGTGGGCGCCGCCGCACTGCCCCGCCTCACCCACGCCACCGTCGACACCCCCGTCGTCGACGCCTGAGGATCGTCCACCGCCGCTCCCACCCTGCCTCCGCCTCTTTGGATCAATCTCGCTGCACAGGGGTTGTCCTGACATTCGACCCGCGCCTAGGGTCGGTGGCGTGCAAGCGCTTTCTGGGCGTCCTGCCCGGGCGCCCCGCCGCTCAGCCACACATGGCCACCACCCCCCACTGGCCCCTAGGAGCGCGCATGAGCATCCGCGTCCGTCACACCCACGGCGACCACATCGCGGTCGAGGCGGCGAACGGCACGGAGATCCTCCGGTACGTCTACCGCCCCGACCCCGACGCCTTCGAGTCCCGCAAGCCGTACGCCCACCCGGTGCGCACCCTCGCCGGGCGCACGGTGACCGGCTACCGCCCGAACGACCACCGCTGGCACAAGGGCCTGCAGATGACGGCGAGCCACCTGTCCGGCCAGAACTTCTGGGGCGGCAACTGCTACGTCCACGGCCAGGGCTATCTGGCCCTGCCCGAGCGGGTCGGCTCCATGCGGCACGACGGCTTCGCCGACCTCACCGTCGAGGACGACCGGCTCGCCTTCACCGAGGAGCTCACCTGGGTGGAGAACGGCGGTGAGGAGTGGGCGCGCGAGGGGCGTGGTCTGACCGTCCACGCGGTCGACGAGGAGGCCGGCGCCTGGACCCTGGACTGGTCGATCCGCCTCACCAACATTCGCGGCCAGCCCCTCACCTTCGGCTCCCCCACCACCGCGGGCCGCGAGCTGGCCGGCTACACCGGCCTGCAGTGGCGCGGCCCGCGCGACTTCACCGGCGGCACCGTCTTCGCCCCCGACAGCGACGCCGACGCCGGGAAACTCATGGGCACCCAAGGTCCCTGGCTGGCCTTCACCACCGAGCACGACGACGTCGACGGCCACTCCACGATCGTCTTCGCGCACGCCCCCGAGAACCTCGACGACAAGGCGGCCATCCACGAGTCGCACTGGTTCGTGCGCTCCGAACCGATCCCCACGGTCGCGTTCTCCTGGGCGTTCTTCGAGGAGTTCGAACTGCCCCCGGGCGAGTCCTTCGCCTACCGCTACCGGGTCGTCTTCGCCGACGGCGCCTGGGACCGCGACCGCGTCGCCACCCACCTGGAGGGCCTGCCGTGGTGAACGAGCCCAAGCCCACCCTTCCCCACCCGCTTCCCGGCGCCGTCGGCCTGTCCCACCTCAGCGCCTACGACTGGGAGGCCGCCGACGGCGTCTGCGGCGGCAGCCCCCACCTGCACCTGGTGTGCACGGAGGCGTACGTCGTCACCGCCGGCCGCGGGGCGGTGCAGACGCTCAGCCCCGACGGCTACCGGGACATCCCCCTCGAACCCGGCTCCATCGCCTGGTTCACCCCGGGCACTGTGCACCGCATGGTGCAGGGCGGAGACCTGCGCATCACCGTCCTGATGCAGAACAGCGGCCTGCCCGAAGCCGGGGACGCCGTCTTCACCTTCCCGCCCGAGGTCCTCGCCGACCCCGAGACGTACGCGGCCGCGGCAACGCTCCCGCCCGGCACCGGCCCGGAGACGGCGGCCGCCGCCCGCCGCCGCCGAGACCTCGCCGTCGAGGGCTACCTCACCCTGCGCGAGGCCCTGGTCGCCGGCGACAACGGCCCGTACCTGGAGTTCCAGCGCGCGGCCGCCCGCCTCGTACGCGACAAGGTGCCCACCTGGCGCGAGCTGTGGCGGGCCGGCGCCCTGGCCACCGCCGAACGCACCGGCGCCCAGCTCGACGCGCTGGCCGACGGCGAACCGTCGTACCTCTCCGAGGCCACCGCGCACGAGGCCGCCCCCACTCGGCTCGGCGGCTTCGGCATGTGCGGCCGCAGAGACGAGTACACGCTGCCCGGCACGACACTGCCGTACCACGGCGCATAGCCCCGCAGCCCGCTCACGGGGGCCCTCCACACACCGTCGAAGAAGTCCGAGGAAGGAAGAGGTGACCTCGGCATGCCCGGACACAGGACAAAGGGGTTCTGCGCGTCGGCCGCCGCACTCGCACTGTGCGCGCTACTGGCCGGCTGCGGGGGACCCGGGGAGTCGGCCGGCGGCGGCAAGGCCGTGCTGCGCTACACGTGGTGGGGCAACCCCGACCGCGCGGAACGCACCGAACAGGCCGTCGCCCTGTTCGAGAAACGGCACCCGGACATCCGGGTGCAGACCTCGTTCGCGGGCTACGACGCCTACAAGCAGAAGCTCGCCACCCAGGCCGCGGGCGGCGACGCCCCCGACGTGATGCAGCTCGACTACCGCCAGATCGACCAGTACGCCTCCGGCGACGTCCTCCTCGACCTCGCCCGGCAGAAGGACGTCCTGCACACCTCGCAGATCGACACCGGCCTGCTCGCCACCGGCCGCGTCGACGGCACCCAGTACGCCGTCCCGCAGGGCCGCGGCACCGAGACCGTCGTCTACGACGTCACGACGTGGAAGGCGTCCGGCGTGCCGCTCCCGCGCGCGGGCTGGACCTGGGACGACTGGGCCGACGCCGTACGCACGCTGGCGAAGACGACCGGAAAGCCCGGCGCCACCGACCCGGGCCAGAGCGAGGACGCCTTCGAGGTGTGGCTGCGCGGCCAGGGCAAGGCGCTCTACACCAAGGACGGCCGACTCGGCTTCACCGCCGACGACCTGACCCGCTGGTGGACCTTCACCGACGAGCTGCGCCGACAGGGCGCGGTCTCGCCGGCCGAGCAGACCACCCAGCTCGACGGTTCCGTCGAGAACACCCCGCTCGGCCGTGGCAAAGCCGTCAGCGACACCAACTGGGACGCCCCCGCCAGCGGCTTCCTCGCCCTCGTCCCGGACGGCATCGCCCTCGCGCCCATGCCTTCCGGCGAGGACGGCACACCCGGCCAGTACTTCAAGCCGTCCATGTTCCTCGGCGTCTCGGCGAACACCGGCCATCCGAAGGAGGCGGCGCAGCTCGTCGACTTCCTCGTCAACGACAGGGAGGCGGCGAAGATCCTCGGCGCCACCCGCGGCATCCCCGTCAACGAGACGATCCGTCAGGAGCTCGGCCCGCAGCTGAAGGACTTCGACAGGACCATCTCCGACTACCAGGCCTCCCTCGAAGGCACCCTGAAGGACCCGCCCCAGGCCCCGCCCTCCGGCGACAACGCCCTGCAGACCACCTTCCAGCGCGACTACGACCAGGTGTCCTACGAGCGCATGTCACCACGCGAAGCGGCCGAGAACTACCTCACCGAGGCGAAGGCGGAGCTGAGGTCATGACCACCACCGACGTCCCCGCACCCGCACGCCCCCACCGCTCCGCCACCACCCCGAAACGCCGCCCCAAGCGCGAACGCGAGGGCGCCGCCTGGGTGTTCCTGTCGCCCTGGGTCCTCGGCGCGACCGTCCTCACCCTGCTGCCGATGGCCGTGTCGCTGTACCTGTCGTTCACCGACTACAACCTCTTCGACCCACCGCACTGGGTGGGCCTGCGCAACTACACCCAGATGTTCACCGAGGACCCCCGCTACTGGCGCTCGGTGGTGACGACCCTGACGTACGTCGTGATCGCCGTGCCCCTGCAACTGGCGCTCGCGCTCGTCGTCGCCCTCGCCCTGAAGTCCATGAAGCACGGCAAGGGCTTCTACCGCTCCGCGTTCTACGCCCCCTCGCTCCTCGGCGCCTCCATGTCCATCGCCCTCGTCTGGCGCGCGATCTTCAACGACGGCGGCACGGTGGACAACCTGCTCGGCACGGGAGGCTGGGTCAACAAGCCCGGCTGGGCACTGCTGGCGGTGGCCCTGCTGACGGTGTGGCAGTTCGGCGCGCCGATGGTCATCTTCCTCGCGGGCCTGCAGCAGATACCCGCGGAACTGTACGAGGCGGCGGCAGTGGACGGAGCGGGCACATGGCGGCAGTTCGTGTCCGTCACCGTGCCGATGCTCTCCCCGGTGCTCTTCTTCAACCTGGTACTGCAGTCGATTCAGGCGTTCCAGGTGTTCACTCCCGCGTTCGCGGTGAGCGCCGGCAAGGGCGGCCCCGCCGACTCCACCCTCGTCTACACGCTCTATCTCTACGACCGCGGCTTCGTGGCGTCCCACATGGGCTACGCCTCCGCCATGGCCTGGGTGCTGCTGCTCGTCATCGGCGTGGTGACGGCCGTGCTGTTCCGCACCTCGCGTTCCTGGGTCTTCTACGCGTCCGAGGGGGACCGATGACATCGACCACCCTTTCCCGCAGGCCGCTTCGCTGGGGCCGGGTCGCCGTGCACGCGGGCTGCCTGGCCGCGCTGCTGGTGATGCTCTACCCGCTGGTGTGGCTGCTGGCCACCTCGCTCAAGCCGGCCGACGAGGTCATCGCCAGCCTCGATCTCCTGCCCGGTCGCCTGGAGTGGTCGAACTACTCCACCGCCCTGGACGGCGTGAACGACGTGTCGGTGTGGCGACTGCTGTCCAACTCGCTGCTGATCGCGGGCGGCGCGGTCCTGGGCAACGTGGTCAGTTGCTCGCTGGCGGCCTACGCCTTCGCCCGCCTGAGGTTCCGTTTCCGTGGCCCGCTGTTCGCGTTCATGATCGCCACGATCATGCTGCCCCACCACGCGGTGCTGATCCCGCAGTACATCATCTTCAACCAGCTGGGCCTGGTGAACACCTACTGGCCGCTGATCCTGCCGAAGTTCCTGGCCACGGAAGCCTTCTTCGTGTTCCTCATCGTGCAGTTCATGCGGGGCCTGCCGCGTGAACTGGAGGAGGCGGCCCGTATCGACGGCTGCGGCCCCTTCCGCAGCTTCTTCAAGGTGGTCCTGCCGCTGACCCGGCCGGCGCTGGTCACGACGGCGATCTTCACCTTCATCTGGACGTGGAACGACTTCTTCACCCAGCTGATCTACCTCTTCGACCCGGAGAAGTTCACGCTCACGCTGGCGCTGCGGTCCTTCGTGGACGCCTCCAGCACCTCGTCGTTCGGCCCCATGTTCGCGATGTCGGTGATCGCGCTGCTGCCGATCGTGCTGTTCTTCCTCGCCTTCCAGCGGTTCCTGGTGGAGGGCATGGCCAGTTCCGGACTGAAGGGGTGAGCGGGATGCCGACACAGGAGCCGGGTGAGGTCTTCGGCCCACGGATGACCCTGCTCGCCGACGTGCTGACCGTCGGCCTCGCCACAGCCGTGGCCTGTCTGCCGCTGGTGACCGTCCCGGCCGCGCTGTCGAGCGCGTGTGGGGTGCTGCGGGGAGCAGGGGAGGACCGGCCCGCCACTGCCGGGCGGTACTTCAGCGTCCTGTGGCGACGGCTGCGCCCCGGCGACCTGCTGGCGGGGACGATCGTCCTGGCGGGAGCACTGCTGTTCGCGGCGGACCTGGCGCTGGCGGGAGCGGGACTGCCGGGGGCGCCGCTGTTCGCGGTCGTGGCAGCCGCGATCAGTACGGGCGCCCTGGTGGTGGGCCTGAGGGCGTGCGCGCGCCCCGAGTCGCTCACCGACTGGCCCGCCGCTGTCCGCGAGGCGGCCCGCGACACCGTACGGGACACGGGCGGCAGCGCGTTGGTGCTCCTCGCGGCGGCGACGGCCACCCTGTGCGCGTGGATGCTGCTGCCGCTCGCCTTCCTCGCCCCCGGCCCGCTGGCGCTGGCACTGACGGCCGTCGAGGTGCGGCGCTCCACGGTGGCACGGTGAGAGCAGCCGGCGCGCCGGACTCGGTGCGCCGGCTGATCCCGCACGGCCAGGACGCCGGTCCGCAGCTGGTGCACCGAGGCCGCGTCGGAGCGGTACGGCCTGCCGGTCCGCCCGGCGAAGCAGGGGCGCCTTGCCGGGCGGATTCCCGACGACCACAAGGTCGTTCAGCCTCGACGAGACGACAGCCGGTCTGACTGCACTGTGACCCCCACTGGACCGACAACACCGACAACCTCGAAAGGCTGGTCGGGGGTAAACCCCCGTGCACACAGGCCGGTTGGCAGGATGTAAGCGACGGGCCAGGCAGGCGAAGCTCGTTCCCATGACGAAGATCAAGCGAAACGCCGCCCTGCTCGCCGCCTCAGCCGCCGTCCTCAGCCTCGCCGTACCGCTCACCACCGCGACCGCTTCGACGACCGACGCTCCCAAGCCGCCGCCCCTCGACTGGACCACGTGCCAAGGGGAAGGGCTCGACCCCCGGCAGGAGTGCGCCACTGTCGAGGTGCCGATGGACTACGCCGCCCCGCACGGCAAGAAGATCACCCTCGCGGTCTCCCGCATCCCCGCCGAAAACCCCGAGGCGCGCCGCGGCGCCCTGCTGATGATCCCCGGCGGACCCGGTGGCGGCAGCCTCAACGACCCGTCGGGCAAGGAACAGAAGCTGCCGCAGGAGGTACGGGACGCCTACGACCTGATCGGCTTCGACCCGCGCGGCTATGGCCGCTCCACTCCGGTCACCTGCGGTCTGGAACACGGTGACCTCGCCCTGACCAAGCTCCGGCCCTGGCCCGCCCCGGACGGCTCCGTCACGGAGAACATGGCCACGGCGCAGCGCATGGCGGACGCCTGCGCCCGCAACGGCGGCGAGCTGATGCGGCACATCAGCACCGCCAACGAGGCCCGCGATCTCGACCGCATCCGCGCGGCACTCGGCGAACGGAAGATCTCCGCGTGGGGCGTCTCGTACGGAACGTATGTCGGCGCCGTCTACAACCAGCTGTTCCCGCACCGCACCGACCGCATCGTGCTCGACAGCAACGACGACCCCGATCACACGCGGGTCGCCCGCGGCTGGCTCGCCGCGTACGAGACCGGCGCCGAGGACAACTTCCCCGAGTTCGCCAAGTGGGCTTCGGCACCGGGCAATCCCGACCGACTGGCCGAGAAGGCCGCCGAGGTGCGCCCGCTCTTCCTCCGCCTCGCCGCACGCCTCGACCGCGAGCCGATTCCCTGGCCCGGCGCCAACCCGGAGGAGCTCAACGGCAACGTGCTGCGTCAGACCATGCTGGACAGCCTCTACGACCCCGACAGGTACCCCGCGCTGGCCCGGCTGATCCTGTCCGCCCGGAAGGGCACGGTGCCGCCCGCGCCCCAGGGACCGCCCGAGGCGGTCCTGCAGAACGTCGTCGCGGTCGGCGCCGCCACCATGTGCAACGACGTCACCTGGCCCGAGTCGCCGGCCGTGTACCAGAAGGGTGTCGCCGAGAGCCGCGCCAAGTACCCGCTGACCGCCGGGATGCCGAGGAACGCGATGGTGTGCGCCGCCTGGCCGTACCAGCCCCAGGAGCCCGCGATACGGATCACCGACCGTGGCCCGTCGACCGTCCTGCTCGTCCAGAACGAGCGCGACGTGGCCACTCCCCTCAGCGGCGCTCTGAAGCTCCGCGCCGCCCTCGGCAGGCGCGCCGTCATGGTGACCGTCGACTCCACCGGCCACGACGCCTACCTCGCCAACGGCAACGCCTGCGGCGACCGGACGGTGTCCCACTTTCTGACGACGGGGGAGCGACCGGCCCGGGACCTCTACTGCGACTCCGGCTCAGGCGGCGCGCAGGACGCCGGGTAAGAGACCGGCACCACCGAGTCCTCCGGGCTCGCCCACCTCAGGGCGGCCCGGACACAGGCTGCTGCCGGAGGCTGATCCCGGCCCCGGCAGCGGCCTCAGCGGTAGTCGTTCTCCTTGAGCTCGATCACCCACGCGCGACGCTCGCAGATCTTCCCGTCACGCATGCGGAACACCTCGGCCATCGACATGCGCATCACCTCCCCCGTCTCGCGCTTCACCGTTCCGGTGAGTTCTGCCATGACCACATCGCCCTCCTCGACCATGCGCACGACCTCCAGCTGCGGCGGCGGGACGAAGCCCGGGCCTTCGATGGCGGCGTCGTACGCCTCCTTGCCGGTCAGGTGGAAGCCGCCGAAGACGGTCCACTCGATGTCGTCGGTCAGGCAGCTCAGGATCTGCGTGTGGTCGTTCTTCCGGAAGCCGTCCAGGTAGGTCTCGATGGTCTGCTTGTTCCGGGACATGGTTCCCGCTCCTCTCCCCTGTGCACTGCTCCATGTGCACTTCGCCATCACTCGGACGTCGACGACAACGCCCTGTCCGCAGGGCCGGCAACCGGCCGCAGGCTGCGGGAACAGCCGGCGGCTGCCGAGAGCCCGCACGCTCACCGCTCCACCTCCGTCCAGAGGCGCCCCACCGCTCAGCGGCACGTGTCACTCTGCAAGGATCCGCCCATGGACCGCGCGGATGCCCTCAATGGACTCGACGACCGCCCCTGGGCGGACCTGCACCACGCCTTCGGAGCAGCCGAGGACCTCCCCACCGTCCTGCGGTCCCTTGCGGGCGACGACCCGGAGGCCGCGGACGAGGCGTTGGACGAGCTCTACGAGAGCATCCTCCACCAGGGCACCGTCTACGCGGCCACGGCCGAGGCGGTGCCTTTCCTGGCGCGTCTGGCGATGGCCGGACACAGACCCGCCGATCTCCTCGTCCTGCTCGGCGGCATAGCCGAGAGCGGCGACGAGCACGAGGTCGCACCGGGCGCCTGCCGCGCGGCGGTGGCCACACAGCTTCCGGCGATTCTGGGTCTGACGGGCGCCGAGGAGGCGCAGGTACGGCGGGCCGCCGTCTGGGCGGCCGGGCACACCGCTGCCCCCGCTGAGGCGTGGCCCGCGCTGGAGCGGCGTTGGGAGGAGGAGCACGACGAGGGCGTACGGGCGGAGCTGGTGACCGCGTTGGTCCGGCTCGACGCGGCGCGCGGCACCGCCGCGGCCGTGGCCTGTCTTGGCCCACAGGCTCCGGCCCGGCTGCGTGTCACCGCTGTCCTTGCCTGTCTGGCGGCGGGAGTTGCGTGGGACGCCGCCCAGCACCAGGCGGTGCTCGGCGCACTCCCGGCCGACGGCCTGGTCTCCGAGTTCGAGGAGTGCGAGCCGCTGCAGGCCGTGGTCGCCGCCCTGCTGCGCCGCGACACGGACGAGGACCGGGAGGCCGCCTTCGCGCTGCTCGAGGACGCCCTGCGGATTCCGGCGCGGGACGTACGGGCCGAAGCCGTGTGGGCGGCGGACCACGCGTGCCGGGTGTCCCGCTCCGCCCCGGCCCGGCTGCTGCCCTCGCTGCTCCCGCTTCTCGACGATCCGGAGTCGGCACACGGCGTGGTGGCGCTGCTCGGCAAGGTCGCGGAGCAGGCGGGTACGGGTGCCGCGGCGCTGGCCCGGCTCGCCTCCGCGGACGGTGACGTGGCGGATCACGCCCTCGCGGCGCTCGCGACGGCTGCTCCCGACCTCGCAGTCCCGCTGCTCGCCGAACACCTGCCGCAGCGCCCCCGGGCCCTGGCCACCGCCTCCGGAGCCCGCGCCCACGGCAAGGCCGCGAGCATCCCTCTCCCGTACGATGCCGCGCTGCTCGACGCGGTCCGACAGCGCCTCGCCGAGCAGGGGCCGAGCGGGAACGAGCCGATCCATCTCGCACTGCTCCTCGCCTCCTGGGGCCGACAGGCCGCCCCCGCCGTTCCCGAACTGCTCGACGCTCTGCCCCGGATTCCGCTCGCCGGCCCCATCGCCCTGGCGGCCGTCTGCCCCGTGGACGGCGAACTCCGGACGCGTACGGAGGACCACCTGCGCGAAGCGGCCCTGCGGGGTCCCGAGGACGGACGTCTGTCCGCAGCGCGTGCCCTGCACGAGCTGACCGGCGACACCGGGCCCCTCCTCACTGTCATCCGGGCCGAACTCGCCGGCGACGGCCGCCGTCTGCGGGAGGCGGCACGGCTGATCGGCACGCTCGGGGAGGCCGCCGGGGAGCTTGAACCCGACGTGCGCGCCGCCCTGCGAGAGCGGCCCGAGGGCCGGTCCTTGCCCCGGGCGGATGCCGACGCGGAACTGGCCGCCGCGCTGTGGGACATCACCGGCGACGCCGCCACAGCCGTTCAGGTGCTCGACGCCGTCATCAGAGCCGACAGCGGTCCCTGGACCCGCTGGACGGCCCTGCGGGCGGCCCGCCTCGCGGCCCGGATGGGCCCCGCGGCGCGGCCCCTGCGCCCGGCTCTGGAACAGCTCCTCGCCACACCCCTGCACGCGCCGGCCGCTGTCCTCGCGCTACTGGCCGCGCTTCCCGAGGAGGACCTGCGCGGCCCGCTCGACCGCACTGCCCTGGCCGGCCCGGTCCTGGACGCGGCGGAGAGCGACATCGACGCCGACAACGCCTTCGAGGCGCTGGCCGCCCTGGGCCCCGCCGCCCTCACCGACGAGCACCTGCACCGGCTCACGGCCCTGGCCAACCGGGACCGGCGAGTCGTCACCGGGGGCATCGAGGACCAGATCATCCGCAACGACGAACACCTGGCGGCCCGGGCCCGCGCGACACTGTCGACCCTGACGAGTCACCCGCCCCTGGCCCCGTGACGCTCTGCATGGTCCGCTGCGACTTCTCCTCCCGCGGAGCACCATGCGCATCGTGCCGTACCCCTTGGACGCGGCGCAGGTGCCGCGTCCAAGGGGTAGGGCACCGTTTCCGCGGCGCCGTTTTTTCCGGGGGCCGGCGGGCAGGGTGGGTTGGTCGGTGAGTTTCGGCTCTGGCACAGCTTTTGTGGTCGAGTTCTGGAGTGGCTCACACCGATAGCCTCGGCCGCGTGATCGATGAAGCAACCCAGTGGCGTCGGTTCGCTGCGCTCCTGCCACCCGCTGACGCCGCGGGGATTGTGGACTGCTGGGACATCGGGGAGCAGGAAGCCGGACTGGACCGGCTCGTTGCCGGCCTTCTGGAACATCAGGTGCCGATCAGCGATACCGTGCGGGCCGAGATCGCTGTGGCGGCCGAGGTCTGGGGCATACGGACGGCGCTCGCTCCCGGCCTCGGCCGATGCCTCGGCGACCACCGGGAGGACACTGGTCTGAGGTTGATCGAGCATGCCGACACCGTCCCGTTGCCCGGCTCCTCGGTCGGCACCGACACGGCACTGGCTGATCTCTTGGTTGTCCCGTGGATTGCCTGTACACGTTGCGGCCGAGTGCTCGCACGTGCGCACAACCGGGAGCCGTGGGGTGACCTGTCCTACCATGCAAGGCACTATGTGCTGTTCGTCCCCGGGCGGAGCACCTCGACGGCGCTGTTCGCTACCGACTCAGCATGGGGCGCCTTGACGGAGTTGCGCATGTCCTGCGTCCAGGCATAGGCACCTGTTTCAGGGTCAATGCGCTGTAAACGCGGTGATCAGCTTGCCGAACTGACGCAGACTCAGCCCGGTGAACGGGGCTGTCCAGGAAGGCTCCGACGCCGTGATCACACCAGTCACGGACAGATCGTTTCACGCGCTGTCCCGTTACGGAGGCGGGAGGAAAGCCCTGGCCGTCCGTGGCTGAACGAGCCACATGCGGGCTGGGTCAATCGAGGTGCCGCGCCTTCAGGCGGCTGGGTAACGTGAACCGCGTGTCGAGTGAGGAAGTGATGCAGGACGGTGCCCATCGTCGGGTGGTGCGGATCGGCGACACTGTCCGCAGGCCCGTCCAGCCGTGGACACCCACCGTCCATGCGTTGCTGCGGCACCTGGCGGAGGTTGGCTTTGCCTATGCGCCGCAGCCGCTGGGAATCGACGACGAGGGGCGTGAGGTCCTTACCTACATCGAGGGTGACTCCGGTCCTTCGGGCTGGGCCAAGGTCGTGGACGGCCAAGGTCTGAGGAACTTCGCCCGGCTGTTGCGCGACTACCACGATGCCTGCAGGAGCTTTTCGCCTCCGCCGGGCGCGAGCTGGTCCACGGACGCAGGCAGCCCAGGCGACGACGAGGTCATCTGCCATGGGGACTTCGGTCCCTGGAACGTCGTCTGGCAGGGTAACCAGCCGATGGGAATCATCGACTGGGACTTCGCCCGCCCGGCACCACGCATGCACGACGTGGCCTACGCCCTGGAGTACGTTGCCCCGTTCCGCAACGATGCAGATTGCCTGCGCTGGCTGCAGTACCCGGCGCCGCCCGACCGCCGTTCGCGGCTGGAGGACTTCTGCAGCGCGTACGGCCTCGACTCGGCCGCGGGGATCGTCGACGCCGTCATCGCCGGACAACAAGACAATGCCGACCTCGTGCGCCGGCTGGCTGAGCAGGGGCACGAGCCCCAGGCCACCTGGGCTGCCGATGGGTTCCTGACCGAACTCGACAACAGGATCGACTGGAGCAAGGCGCACCGGCATCTGTTCGAGTAGCCAATCCGCCTGTCGCCCGGCCTTCTGGCGGCCAGCGCGCAGCGAACCTGACCGTGCCGGCCTCTGTCCAGTCGCGCAGCCTGCGCCAGGCCGTCACTCCAGAGCAGCCCGCAGTCTCCCCGGGAACGTCCCGCCAGGCCACACCGGTCCGCAGCACATACATCACGCCGGCGAGCGCTGCCCGGTCGGGAACGCGCAACCGCCCCGGATGGCGGCGGCGCCGCTCGGGAGCAGGTGGCAGCAGCGGAGCAACCCGCTCCCACAGGTCGTCAGGAACAAGATCAGCACGCACCCCCGACACCCTGCCGATCACGGTCGTCGAGCACGGGCCCACAGCGCAACACGGGCTGAAACGCTCCGTGAGTCGGCCGGCGTGACGCCACTGACCCAGCTCATCAGTTCAGGTAGAAGCCCTCGTCCTCTTCGTTTGGCTCCAGCGGTGCAAACTGCCGCAGTTCATTGCCGCGGATCATCCACATGCGGAAGAACCCTTCCTCCTGGTCCATCATCAAGAGCTGGACCAGGTTCGGCTCTCGCCATGGCGTCTCGAACACCCGCTGTTTGAGGGCGTCGAGATCGGCATGGTTCAAGGCGCCCGCCCACACCTCGCACTCGGGCTGCTTCCAGCCGCCCCACTGGTTGGACTCAGCGCTGGTGAGCAGCTTCAGGAACCCCACCCCACGGGTCTCCGGTTGAGCACGACGAGGGGCTTCCGTACGCAACCACTCGCTCAATGCCTCCACATTTGCGTTGTCGGCCATGTCAACCGAGATCATCACGTTCGCCACCCAACTCATAGCGATCGTTGTACTGGAACGGGCAGCTTCCCGCTAACACTTTCCGAGCAGGAGGCTTCAAGCAGCCGGAGATGCCGCGTCAGCTCCTCCGCCGCCTGCGGATCCCATTCTGAAACGACCAGTACGACAGGGCGTGCGATGTCGACGGCAGCGTCGATACGGCTCTCGCGTCCGTCGTCCGGGAGGAGACGGTGACATGGGACGTGCCGGGCCCGGTGGTGCTGATGGACTCAGCCTGGCCGGGGGACGAGGCGCATGAGGACGAATGCTTGCGGGTCGAGATGGCGGCGGGACGCTACCGGGTGCAAGCGGCGCAGGTAACACCCGGACCGCACACCACGTTTGGCCTGGTCCAGCTCGTCGCGGTGACGTGCTTCGTAGTCAGGGGAGAGCCGGCGGTGGTGCATGAGTCAGCCGAAGGTCCGCTCAAGAGCCTGGTGACGGGCGGGTTGGTGACGGCGATCTGTGACAGCAGGTGGATGCCACCGGTGTCGTCGGAGACGCTGGCGGCAGTGACCCACACGGCCAGCAGAAGTCCCAGGGTGTCCACGCCGACATGGCGCTTGCGGCCCGCCATTTTCTTTCCGGCACCGATGTTTTGGCCGGCGGCGGCCACGTTGGCGAAGGTCATGATGCTCTGTGCGTGCAAGACGCATGCACTCGGCTCGGCGTTGCGACCTTCGCCGCGCGCACGAGACGACGCAGGATCCCATTGAGCTGGTGGGGTGGCCACGAAGCGCCGCAAGGAGTTCCGCTTCAACAAGCCCGAGACGCGGAGAAAGCCGGACGCAGCCAGGGCGCAGGTCACCGACCGACAGGGGACCGCCCGCGCGATGGCCTGGCCCCGCATCCACCCCCGGCTGACCACCCGCTCCGCGTGGATCGACCACGACTGCGAACTCGAACCCGTCGGGCTGCGTGCGCTCAAGCGGTCGGAGCGCGCCGCCGTCAGCGTCGACGAACAACTGCGAGGCGTCCTCGACCCCGGCGACTGGATCGGTGTGTACGCGGCGCCGCGTCGGCTGCGAGCGGTTCGGCCGGGGCGTATGGATTCCTACGGCCTGCTCGCTGAACCTCTGGGCTTGCTCAAGGAAGGCTTGAAGCAGGTATGCCTCCGGGCACCCTCGAAAGCAGCCGGTGCGAAGGCCCGGCGGTTACGGGGGGAGAGATCATGCTGATGACGCTCGTTCTGGTGGGCGCGGCCGTGCTGGGCCTCGTCACCTGGTCCACGTGGATGCTCCGGCGGGCCTGGCGGCGGGCATGGGCGGATCTGGGCCGGCAGGCATCCGTCGGCAGCGTCGGCAGTGGTGGCGCCGGGCGTGGCAACAGGGTCTGGTCGCCGGGGAGCGCGGGAGCAGCGAGGAGTGCCGGTGGCGGGTCGTTCAGCGACTCGTCCTGGTACGTCATGGGGGGCACCTCGTACGACGGCGCGTCGAACAGTTCCTCGTGCGGCAGCGGTTCGTCGTCGTCCTGTGACAGTGGCTCGTCGTCGAGCGGAAGTTCTTCCTCGTGCGGGAGCTCCTCTTCATGCAGCAGCAGCTCATCGTCCTGCGGCAGTTCCTGCTGAGGCAGCAATCAGGTGTCGATCGTGGCCTGGCCGACGCCGAATCGCCGGGCGACTGGTGGACTCTGACACCCCCTCACCTGCAGGCCGGGCGAAGGACCGCAGGGTGGAACTGGGTGAACCGGCGGCAGCACGGGTCGCTTCGCCGGACTGCTGGTACTTGGTGATCCGCCGCGGGTGGTCGGCTCTTCCCCGACGGGCGGATGCTCGTCGGCGGGAACGGCCATGGCGGTTCCCGCGGACGAGACACGATGACCCTGTAAGGGTGATCAGGCGGGGGCTGGGGCGAGGATCGTGTGGGCTGTGCGGTGGGCGATCTTCCAGTGCCCGTTGTCGAGCCGGTAGTGGTCGTTCAGTTCGACGAGGTGTCCGGCGTTCGCGGCCGGATAGAGGGCAGGGCCCTCGCCGTCGGGGGTGGGTCCGCCGTAGGCGATCAGGGAGACGGTGCCCTGTGCGGTTCTGTCCCCGATGCTGTGGAAGTGCTGGTTCGTGACGAGATGACGGACCGTCACCTCGGGACCGGAACGAGCGTGGAGCACGTCCAGGATCTCGGCATGACCGCGCAGCTTGCGTCCACGCACCTCGTACAAGGCGTCGGGGGCAGAACAGTTGGAGCAGTTCGTCGTGCTCGTGGCGGTCGTAGGGGTGGAAGAAGGCCGTGTTCAGCCGGGCCAGCGACCAGGCCGCGGCATCCTCGGGAGTCACGCCTTCTCCTCCTTCCGGGTGATGGTGTCCGGGCTGGTGCGGGTCTTGAGGACGAAGTCGAACTCCATCGTGCGGTACGGGCCCTGGAAACCGTGTCCGGCTATGTCCTCGGGGTCCTCGTGCAACGCGGTGTCCGCCTGCAGGGCGGGGTGGGCCAGCTTCGAGCCCACGAAGTCGACCGGGATGACCGGGTCCCCCTTGAAGTAGATCTCCCCGAACCAGGGGGTGACCAGGTCGGGGTGGTGGACCTCGTAGTGGATGTGGGCCGGACGGTAGAGGCTGCGGCCGAGAGCCGCGGCGGCCTCGACGACGCTGTCGATCTCCATGGCGTAGGCATCGGCGTAGGCGACGGGGGTGACGGTGGTGAAGGCGTAGCGGCCGTCGTCGTCCGTGAACAGGTGCCCACGCAGGTTGTACTTGGGCACTCCGTCGTCGTACAGACCGGAGTAGTTGCCGTTGTTGGCCGCGTGGTAGATCTCCAGCTTGGCGCCCGAAAGCGGCTGACCGTTCCCGTCCAGAACACGGCCGGACACGACCAGCGGGACACCGGGCTCGTCCGGCCGCATCGGCAGGACGCCAGGGTTGTCGATACGCGGGGAGCCAGGGATGACGGTGGGGCTCTTGACATCCTCGGAGGGGGTGTAGCCGTCCCGGCCGCCCTGGAAGAGCTCGCCGTACAGGGGCATGGCGACCAACGCGAGGGGGGCGCCGGTGGCCTTCTGGAGCTGCTGGAACAGCTCGGTGACGGCGTTGATGTCGTCGAAGGTCAGCCCTTCCTCGTCGCGGAGGCGGGCCAGCGCGTCCTTGAACGCCTCGACGAGACGTACCGTGCGGGGGTTGATCAGCGCCGGGTCGACGTAGGACGGATCGGTGGTCGTGGTCATTCCGGTCTACTCCTTCATGGTGGGGGGGATCACTGAGGGCGGGCAGGCGCCTGGGGGGTGAGGGGAGTCGGAGGGGCACGGGCGCGTAAGCCGGTGGCGGAGGTCATCACGCCGCGGTCACTTCGGGCGGCGGGGCGGGTTCCCTGCGGATGGCGGGGGCGACTTCGGTGGCGAGGAGTCCGGCGGGTTGGTTGGCGGTCGGCCTGGGGTTGCACCGCTGGGTCCGCTGGGCCCGCAGACGCCTCAGCAACTGGTCGGGGGCGCGCCGAGCCGACCGTATGGCGGAAAGCGCGAGAGAGCAGGTGGCCGCCGTGGCGGGGACGGCGCCGGCTCATGGTTTCGCCAGTTCGGCGCGGATCTGGGGGAGGACTTTCGTGCCGAGGAGTTCGATGGCGCGCAGGCATTCGCGCTGCGGCATACCGCCGACGTCCATCTGAAGGATCTGGCGGGTGTGGCCGAGGAGTCCGTGCAGGTGGAGGATGCGGTCGGCGATCTCGTCGGGGCTGCCGACGAAGACCATGCCGTCGGGTCCGAGGGCCGCGGCGCGGTCGGCGCGGGACGGGGCGGGACGACCCACTTCGGCTGAGCCCTCGGCCATCATGCGGTGCTCGTAGTCCAGATACGTCGACCGGGCCTGGGTGCCGAACTCGGCGACGAACCCGTGCACGGCGACCGCGATCGCGGCCTGCTCGGCGGGGTGACCGGCCTCGTCCCAGGCGTCGCGGTAGGCGTGCCCGTAACGCGCCCAGTGCTCGGGGGTGCCGCCCAGGACGCCGAGGAACATCGGCAACCCGAGCTCGACGGCGCGGTACACCGAATCCGGGCTGCCCCCGGTGCCCAGCCTCAGAACTGGGGAACCCATTCCAGTTAGATAGAATGCGGGCATGACTTCTTCCGCAGTTCCCGGCGACACCTCGGACCAGCAGCCCGGAGCGGGACTGCGCGCCGACGCCGAACGCAACCGCTGCCGCATCCTGGCCGCCGCCCGCAGCCTCTATGCCCGCGCCGGACTCGGCGTGTCCATGGCCTCCATCGCCCGCGAGGCCGGCGTCGGCCAAGCCACCCTCTCCCGCCGCTTCCCCACCAAGGACGACCTCGTCGCCGCCGTCTTCGCCGAACGCATGGACGCCTACGCCGCCGCCGTCACCGCCGCCCTGGACGATCCCGACCCCTGGCACGGTTTCACCGGCTACCTCCACGCCATCTGCGCCATGCAGGCCGCCGACCGCGGCTTCGCCGACGTCCTCACCATGGCCTTCCCCACGGCCAAGACCCTGGAGGCCCGCCGCGCCGAGGCGTACGACCGGCTGCTCGAACTCATCGCCCGCGCCAAGAACACCGGGCACCTGCGCGACGACTTCACCCACCAGGACGTCGTCATCCTGCTCATCGCCAACGCCGGCGTCATCGCCGCCGCCGGTGATGACGCCCCCGACGCCTGGCGCCGCCTCGTCGGCCACATGATCCGCTCCTACGCCGCCCCCGACGCACCGATCCCCGAGCTGCCCGAAGCCCCCAGGCCCACTGCCCTCTACCGCGCCATGGTCCGCCTCTCACGAACCGGCCCGGGCACCGCCTAGGGTGGCGGCCTTGGCCCGTGGTACGCGTCCATGCCATGGCGGGCGTCCGCCGACAACGGGCGACCGCCCTGCTCCGCCCGCGCGCAGGCTATGGCGCCGTAGCCCCACGGGCCGACTCCGTCGCCACTTCCCTCGCCGCCGCGGCATCGCCGCCGTCCTCACTACCAACGGCAGCGGCATGCAGACCCAGTGCGTCGCCGTCGACCGGTCCACCAACATCGGCACCGTCGAGAAGTAACCCTCGCCCCCGCCCCGTCCCTGCGGCCCCGCCCGAATCTCTCGGGCGGGGCCGGGCCGTCCGCCGGTGTGGACGCGGCGGCAGCTGATAGACGGCATACGGTGGCGGGCCCGCACCGGCGCCCCCTGGCGCGACGTGCCGGAACGCTACGACCCTTGGCACTGCGTCTACGACCTGTTCCGACGTTGGGTACGACAAGCTCGCCGTCCGCTACGAGGCGACCGTGCTGGTCGCAGTCCTCAACGAGTGGCTGTGACCAGCACAGACCCGATATGTCCTAGCCGTCGATGTCGAGCACCGTGCCGTACAGCCGGTCCACATTCAGCCGGATGACCACCCGGCGTTCGGCAACCAGCTCCTCCAGGAACGCGGCTTCGTCCTTGGGCCTCCCGGCCTTCGGGATCATCCCGAGCAGTTCCCGCCCGACCGCGTCCCCAGGAACAGTCGTACTCTCAGAGACCACGGTCTGCCCTTCGGCGACGGCAAACGACCACACGTCGCCGCCCGACACGTGCAGCGCCGCACGTGGATCGCGCCGCAGATGCTGGACTTTGATCCGGTCGGCCGTGGTCGAGAACCGCAAAATGCGGGCTCCGGGGTCCCAGCTGTACGCCATGGTTGTCAGGTGGGGATGGCCGCTGCGCTTGATGGTGGCGAGCGTGCCGAACTGCTGCTGGCCAAGCAAGGTAGAGAGGGCTTCGTCGGATAGTGAGCGAGGCGCTGGTCGTTGACTCATGAAGTGATCAACATCCCTTGCCGGTCAGCTATTTCATTGGACTCGATAAGCCCAACGCCCTCTTTCGCAACAGGCCCTAGCCGCGAGACCCGGTGTGCAAGACAGCGAACAGCCCCCGCGAGCGAGTGCCATCCGGCATGTCCCAGGAGCCGGCGACGTGGCCAGTCGCTTGCGGTGGCAGGAGAGGCGCGTTGTCCGGGGCGGGGCGCAGGACCCGGTGCAAGCGGAGTGTCGTGCCATGCGGAGCAGGCAGCTCAGTGCCCTCTTGGTCGTCGGTGGCACTGGTGGTGAAGTCCGTGGGGGTAAATCCGTCACCGATGTAGGAGCGGGTGACCTCCCGGTCGGGGATGTCGCTGGTGTTTTGGTCCTGGGCCTGGACCCGGCCCTCGATCAGGGCCAGCAACTGGGCAACCAGCACCGGGTCGTGGCAGCCGTCGTAGGCCCAGCGTCGCCCCAGCACTCCGTGCTCCATGGTGCCGACGAGGGCGTGCTCCGCCCCGTCGAGCGGGGCGCCGCGATAGGTGAGCGGCACCAGGTAGGTGGCGGGGGCAGTGCCGGAGGTGTCGGTGACCACCATGAACTCGATCCCGACCTCACCCTGCGGGTCGTCCAGCCGGAAGCCGCCGGCCTTGGCCAATTCTGGTTCGCCCGCGCCGCCGACGTACCACGGTCGGGAGGGCAGCCAGGAGGTGAGCAGTTCCAGCTTGGTCGGCTTGAGAGCAGTGTGGTGGATGACGGCCATACTGAGGGTTCTCTTCCGTTGAGCGGATACGACCTTCACACCTTCCCATCTGCGCGGCGCTGACGGAGCGGTTCTTGATCCGACAAGATCCAGCAGCTCGACAAGCGCGGTGGGGCACCGGCTGCCTTCCTGACGTCCCCTCATCCTTCGCGGGCCGAAACAGCACCGGCGTCGAAGTGACCGGCGTCCGGGCGGACAGTCGCTGCGTCAACGAGGACCGGACCGTTCCCACACCAGGCACAAGTCTGGTCAAGAGCGGCGGCGCCCGGGCGGAAGGCGGGGTCGGCACCGGCGAAGACGCCACCGCCACTCCGCCGCCGCGAAAGACGTCCTCTTCCTCGTCGTCCTGCCCCTGCGGTGGGCCGTTGAGAGGTCGCCGGCGTGGACCCTGCACGCACGTCGGCATGGCCGGGACTACGAACGGCTCGTCCAGCACTCCAAGAGCTTGATCACCCCGCCAGGCGAGACGATCCCGGACAAGCAGCGAACTGCGGACAGCGTGCGCCGACATGCCGCGCATGGCGTAATGAGCCGTTCAGATGTGCTTCCCAGGTCACGTTGTGCAGAGGCGGTGACCGGGACAGGGGCAGGAACGAGGTGGCGAGCGGGGCCATGGGCGAGGAGATCCCGGAGGACCGGTCGGAGGGTTTTGGTGAGCGACTGCTCGGCCTGTTGCTGGACAGGGCGCGGTATTTGCCGCCGCAGCTGATCGCCCCGCTGGTCGCGGAGGAGGTGGGCAGGGTAGGAGGTCGTGACGTCTCTATCCTGCTCCAGGACTACGCGCAGGAACTGCTGGTGCCGCTGCCGGGCAGGAAGCTGCACGTCAGCCAGCCCGAGCCGGTGATCGACTCCCCCGCCGGGCGGTCCTTCCTGCGCGGGGAGGTCGTCGAGGTGGCGCAGGCCCGCGGCGGCGTCCGGATGTACCTGCCGCTGCTGGACGGCAGCGACCAGGTGGGCGTGATGGCCCTCACCCTGGACGCCGTCGGTGAGGACGACCGGAGGCTGCTGAGCCGGCTTGCCGGCCTGGTCGCCGACCTGCTGGTCACCAAGAACGCCTACACCGACCAGTTCTTCCAGGCCCGGCGCCGGGAGCCGATGAGCGTGTCCGCAGAGATCCAGTGGACCCTGCTGCCGCCGCTGTCGATGTCCGTGCCGCAGGTCGAGGTGGCCGGCATCCTGGAGCCCGCCTACCGCGTCGCCGGCGACAGCTTCGACTACGCACTCAACGACAACATCCTGCACGTCGCCCTGATCGACGCGATGGGCCACGGCCTGGACGCCGCCACGATGGCGACCGTGGCCATCGGCGCCTACCGGCATGCTCGGCGCGTGTTCATCGGCCTGGCCGAGAAGTACGCCTTCATGGACGACGCCATCTCCCGGCAGTTCGGCCCCGACCACTTCGTCACGGCACAGCTGATGCACATGAACATCGCCACCGGGGAGATGGAGCTGGTCAACGCGGGCCACCCCGCGCCGCTGCTGATCCGGGACGGCCAGGTCGTCAGGCAGCTGGAGAGCGCAACGACGCTGCCCGTCGGCTTCGGCGGTGAGACGCCCCGGATCAGAGAGCACACGCTCCATCGAGGCGACCGGCTGTTGTACTACACCGACGGCATCATCGAGGAGCACATCGCCGGCGGGGAGCTGTTCGGCGAGGAACGCCTCATCGGCTGCGTCAACCGCCTCGGGGAAGAACCCTCACAGGGGGTGCGGGCGGATCTGCGCCGGCTCTCCCGCATGCTGAAGAACGAACGGGGTGGGCGCACCAGTGACGACGCCACCCTTTTCATGATCGAGTGGCGCGGGGGCGCCGCCGACCACCTTGCGGTTCTTGACTGAGCCTCAAAGACGTTGGCTCCGCGGCAGGCGAACGCGTGGACGGCTTGCTTGTGGTTCTGGCCCTCGGCGCGTTTGCGGTCGTAGTCGGCCCGTGCGGCGGCACAGAACCCGATGCTGGCCGGCCACCTCGACAAGGCCGGCCTCCGACTGCCCGGGCTGACAGGTGCACAACTGGTCATCGCCGCAGCCTCACCGTCGCGGTCATCCGTGCTTCCGCGGTGATTGTGGCACTGCTGGCCGTCGTCCATGTCGCCCTGGCCATCAGCTCGTTCGCCGGCCTCAGACTGGCCGGAGTCCGCGGCAACCGTTCAGCGATCATCATCAGCGCCCACGTGTGGGCCACGATGACCACAGGACACCTCGTGGACTCCACCCCCGGCCCGTGGGAGGCCGTCCTGTGGGTGGCCGTACAGTTCGCCGCCACGACCGGCGCCTCGCTCCTGCAAGCCAGGCTCATGCCCGCCGGCACACAGCCCAGGGAGCGGTCCTCTTGACCCGGCGCCCGGTGAAGATCCTCGTGCTGCGCGCTGTGACGTGGCCGCTCCTCGTCACACTCAATGTCGTCGCCCGTGTGTGGACACTCCTTGGCTCGACCAGCCGCCGCAGAGCCCGCCGCCTCGCAGCCAGTGACACCGCCCGGCAGGCTCGGCAGGATGCCGAGGCCCGGCTGCGTGCCATCGCCGACGCCTATGCGGGGAGCACGCCGCTGGTGTTGCGTCTCCTGGTCGTCGAGGACCACTACACCCGCGGTACGGCCAGCTTGGATCTGTTCACTTCGCTGAGGCCCGCCTATCGGGTGTCCTGCTGGATGCGCCTGACGGCTTACTACAGTTCCCCGCTGCCGCCGGCCGAGACCATCACCCGGATCCTCGACGCGGGGGAGCAGGCCCTGTCCGGTATCCCCTTCACCCACGACATCGCCCACGAGGACAGCGGCGAACTGGCCCATGCAGGACACACCCTCACTGGGATCAGCCGGGCTCGCCGTTTCCCGAGCCCGAACAACCGGCGAACGCCTACCGGTTCGTGTGCGAGCCCCCGGCAGCGAGCGTGGGCGGTATCCGCCGCCGGTACGGCACGGTGTTCGCGCTGACCCTGTCGCCGGACTGCTACTACCGCATCGCACGATGACCAGATCTCACAGGGCCGTGTGGGGGGGACGGTCGCCACCATGGTCGTGTGAGCCGTCTCCGCACGTTCCTCCTGGTACCGCGTCAAGACGCAAATCACTGGCGAGTCCGGGCCGGCACAGACGAACATGGAACGCATGAGTGACCAACCCGCACGATGGAGCAGGGCAACCGTCTACCCCGACATGTGGGCTGACCCGGACGACGACCCCCGCAACAGCGAAGGCGTCAGCCCGGACGGCGAGCTTGCGACGCTGCAGGACTTCCTGACGAACTACCGCATGACCCTACGAATGAAGTGCGAGGGCCTGGATGCGGAGCAACTGGCCCGTCGGTCCGTTGCGCCGTCGACGATGTCGCTGCTCGGCCTGCTTCGGCACCTCGCCGAGGTGGAACGGGACTGGCGCAACTGGATCAGCGACGATGATCCGCTGCCGAAGCTGTACGGCGAGGGTGACGCGGACTTCGACGGAGCTGTCGCCGAGCAGGCCGAGGTCGACGCGGCGTACTCCGCTCTGGAGCGCGAGCAGACCGCTACCGACGCCGCGCTGGCCGAGCACCCGGATCTGGGCGAGCGCCTGGGGAAGGACGGGATCGCAGTTCGGGAGCTGATGGTGCACAGGATCGAGGAGTATGCCCGTCACTGCGGGCACGCCGACCTGTTGCGCGAGTGCATCGACGGACGGGTGGGCCAGTGATGAGGGCCGGGGGTTACATCCGCGGCCGGAGGCGTATGCAGGATTGCGGTGAACGACAATTCGGCTCCGACGCCCTCACAGTCCAGCCAGACCTGCACGGTGTGGACCGGCTCGACGGCGTACAGGTCGAGACAGTCAGCCGCTGACTCGCAAGCCGTCCATGCGCCGGGCCGGGCTTCCCCACAGCCGGAGGGCGAGGTGATGGATCCCTCACGGATCCCCTGCGCAAAGGAGTGGACCGGCCACCTCACCAGAGCCGATCGTGGGCGGCATGAACGATCACCGCATGACACCTGTGGACCCTGCCGGTTCCGTCGAACCCACCCCCGCCCACGGCCCCCCCGTACTGTGCGTGGATCGCCAAGGTCGAGCGCAGCCGCGGGATTGCGAGGGGCCATGAGTGACGTGCCTGTGGGTGAGGAGGCCGGCGAGGTACGCCGTTTCTGGGGCCGGCTCGGTCTTCCCGGGCTGGTCGACGTCCACACGCATTTCATGCCCGAGCGCGTCCTGCGCAAAGTCTGGGACTACTTCGACGCGCTCGGACCGATGACCGGTGGGCTGGAGTGGCCGATCACCTACCGGAAGGAGGAGGCGGAACGGACGGCCCTGCTCCGGGTGTTCGGAGTCCGGGCCTTCACCGCGATGCTCTACCCGCACAAGCCGGGCATGGCCCGGTGGCTGAACGGCTGGGCGGCCGACTTCGCCAGCCGCACCCCCGACTGTCTGCACACCGCCACCCTCTACCCCGAGCCCGGCGTCGAGGCATACGTCCGGGAGGCCGTCGAGGCAGGCGCGCGCGTCTTCAAGGCGCATGTGCAGGTGGGGGCGTACGACCCGGCCGACGAACTCCTCGAGCAGGCATGGGGGTTGCTGGCCGAGGCCGGAATTCCTGTGGTGATCCACTGCGGCTCCGGGCCCGCGCCCGGCAAGCACACCGGTCCCGAGCCGATCGCGCAGGTGCTGGCGCGGCATCCCCGGCTGCGGCTGGTCGTCGCGCATATGGGGATGCCCGAGTACGAGGAGTTTCTCGGCCTCGCCGAGCGGTACGGGGAGGTGCGGCTGGACACGACGATGGCGTTCACCGACTTCACCGAGGAGTTCATGCCGTTCCCCAGCCGGGCCCTGCCCCGGCTGGCCGGGCTCGGCGACCGCATCCTGCTCGGCTCCGACTTTCCCAACATTCCCTATCCGTACGTGCACCAGCTCCACGCCCTGGATCGGCTGGGTCTTGGAGAGGAGTGGCTGCGGGCGGTGTGCCACGACAACGCGGCAGGGCTGTTCGGACTGTGAAGAGGCAAGCTGTCGGGGGAGGGAACGCCTGAAGCACGTCCTGCTCTGCCCGTGGCCCAGGCCTGGACACCCCTGTCCACCATGGCACGAGCAGGGCATATGCCGTGGTGACCGCCGGGTCGTGGTGCGAGAGGGGGGCGGTGTGAAGCTTACGAGGGATGTCATCAGCACCGAGGACAACCTCACGTCCGGATACGTCCTCAAGGAGAACAACTGAGCAAAGAACGGTTGAGAGCGAGCCGCTCGCCCCGCATCGAACAGGAACGCCTCCCGCGGCCGGAGGCCGGACCTGCGGGCACCTTTGCCCTGGAGGACGAACCGGCTCCCACCGCCCCGACTCCCAGTGCACGCCCCCCAGCGTCACGCCGCACACTCGCCTGTTCAAGCAGACGCTCGGGTGGACCAAGCCCCGTCTTCGCAGCTCAGCGGCGGCCGACCGGTGGACATGGCTGGTGATCGCCGCCCATACCCAGCTCCGGCTCGCCCGGCCGCTGGCCACCGACCTCCGCAGGCCCCGGGAGAAGCCAGCCGAGCCGAACAAGCTGACGCCCGCCCGCGTCCGCAGGGGTTCAGGAACCTGCGCACGAAGACCGGCCCCCCGGCAGGTGCACCGAAACCATCCTGTCCCGGGCCCGGCCGCCCACCAGGTTCGAAGAACCGTCGCCGGATCAGGGCCTGTCCGGCGGATCACGGGGGAGTCAGACGGGTGGGCCGTGGTGATCTCGATCAGTGGCTGGCGACGCAGCGGGCCGGACGCTAGCCTTCCGGCGTGATCTCCGCTTTTCTCAACACCGCTGAGGTCGCGTCCGGGCTGCTGCGTTCGCCGGTACTGGCCGAGCGTTGGGAGCGGCCGAGCGCGCTGGCCCAGTTTCGGGTCAGTGGCCTGGCTGGGCATCTGGCCCGAGCGGTCTTCAACGTCGAGCGGTGGCTGGCCGAGCCGCCACCGGCGGGCGGGACATCGATTGATGCTGTCGCGTAATTCCTGGCGGGCGCCGGCCCGGAACCGGATCTGGACGGTGCGGTGCCGCGTCGGATCCGCGAGGTGAGCGAACAGGAGGCGGCCGGTGGATCTGCCGCTCTGGCCAAGGAGTTTGACGCTGCGCGCGCCCGCCTCGCAAAGCAGTTGCCGGCCATGCCACTCGACAGGCCTGTCAGCGTGTTCGCCCACGTACTCCCACTCGACCAGTGCCTGCTCACCCGGCTCGTGGAACTCGTTGTCCACCTCGACGACGTAGCCGTCAGCCTGGAGACCCCCACGCCGTCGGTGCCGGCCGAGGCCGCCGACGCGGTCACCACCTGCCTCACCCGCATCGCCGTGGCCCGTCACGGCTTCCTTCCGGTGATCCGCACCCTGGCCCGCCGCGAACGGGCCATCGATCCGATCACGGTGTTCTAGACCCTCTCGGGCGCACGGCAAGCCTGGACAGCCCCTCTCCTACCAGGAGTCCTTCACCTTCCTGGCGAACCGCCCACCGACCAAGCGCGCGGGGGCCGTTCGCACCGTCCGGAGGTTCCGCCCGGCACCTGACACCTCGTGCCGACGCCGTCGACGAAGGCGCGTCAGTGGTGGTGGCCGTGCCGGCCGAGGGTCTCCACGGGGGTCGCGCCGGGGCGGGTCCACTGCGGCACGGGGCGGCTGGTCGAGCCCCAGGTTGCGTTCCCGTCCGCGTCCGAGCGCCAGGACCAGCACGGGCTGCGTCCCTCGGGCCAGCCCTCGGGGTTGTCCTCCCACGCCTCGCCGCGGCCGTAAGGCGTCATGTCGAGCAGGCCCAAGGACCCGTTGACCCGCTCGTTGCCACGGCCCGTCGTGGAGTAGGTGAGGAACACGCGGTCGCCGTCGCGCAGGAAGCAGGTGAGGTAACCCATGTCGCCGCCGACGGGCGCGTCCACGTCGCGCACCGAGTACCAGGGCTGGGTGTAGCCCATGAACTCGACGTAGGCGGCCACCTCGTCCCAACGGCCCGTGGTCAGGACGGCGAACGAGACGCCGCGGGCGTTGAGGTAGACGGCGTCCTTCAGGTGCCAGGCCGTGGTGGTGCAGCCCTCGCACTGCCCCTGGTGCGGCGCGCCGTCGTACCACATGTGCTTGTAGACCACGAGCTCGTCGCGGCCCTGGAACAGGTCCAGGAACGGGACCGGGCCGTCGGCTCCGACGACCTCGACCGTCCCGTCGAACTCCACCATCGGCAGCCGGCGGCGTGCCGCGGCGAGGGCGTCGCCCTCGCGGGTGTGGGCCTTCTCGCGGACCAGAAGCTCGTCACGGGCGGCCTGCCAGGTGGCCAGGTCAACGACGGGCGGGCGGCCGGGCAGCGCGGTGGTCGGGTCATCCGGCGTGGTCGTCATGGTGTCCTCCGTGGTGTCTCGTGCCGGGCAGCGTCGTACGACGACGTCCTACGACGGTCACCAGAACAGACTCGCGACCCGGCCGGAACTCATCGCGGCAGGGGGCGCCCCGAGGTCAGACCTTGAAGATCAAGTTCAGCGGCTGTTTCTGAACCGTTTGGGAAGGGAGCTCGCTCGTCCGGGCCTGCCGCGCAGGCTGAGGACGCGAGGTCCCGACTGCTGCCCCCCTGAGCGCGCAAATCGGCTGATCAGCCGGTCCGGCTTCGAAGCCACAGGGGCCAGAGAGCTCGCGTACTTGGGTCTGTTGCACTTGTGCCGGTGATGGACATGTAATGGCAGGCGCTACGGAAGGAAGCCATGCCCATCGACACCGAGGCTCAGTTCACGGACGTGTACCGGGCTCACTACGAGGACGTGCCGAGTACGACCCGTCAGCGACACCGGCGGGTGTTGAGCCGGGCGGCCTGGCGCGTCAGGTGGTCGCGTTCGGCGAGAGTGGGTGCCTTCTGGGCCGCCTCGGCGTAGAGCCGTGCCGCCGTCGCCAGGTCGCCGTCGCGCTCGTGGAGGTACGCCGCCACCGCGGTGTGGCGGGGCAGTGAGGCGTCCAGCGCCGCGAGCGCCGCCAGGCCGGCGCGCGGTCCGTCGGCCTCGCCGACGGCCACCGCGCGGTTGAGCCGGACGACCGGGCTGTCGGTCAGGCGCGTGAGTTCGTCGTACCACTCGACGATCTGCACCCAGTCGGTCTCCTCGGCGGTGGGCGCGTCGGCGTGGAGTGCCGCGATGGCGGCCTGGGCCTGGAACTCGCCCAGCCGGTCGCGGGCGAGGGCCGCCTGCAGGATCTCGACGCCCTCGGCGATCGAGCCGGTGTCCCACCGGCCGCGGTCCTGCTCGGCGAGCGGCACCAGGCTGCCGTCGGGCGCTGTCCGGGCGGCGCGCCGGGCGTGGTGGAGCAGCATGAGGGCGAGTAGTCCCGCCACCTCGGGGTGGTCGATCGCGGCCGCGAGCTGCCGGGTGAGCCGTATGGCCTCGGCGGCGAGGTCGACGTCGCCGGAGTAGCCCTCGTTGAAGACCAGGTAGAGGACGCGCAGCACGGTGGCGACGTCGCCGGGCTGGTCGAACCGCACGCCGGAGACGGTGCGCTTGGCCCGGCTGATGCGCTGCGCCATGGTCGCCTCGGGCACAAGGTAGGCCTGGGCGATCTGGCGGGTGGTGAGCCCGCCGACGGCGCGCAGGGTGAGCGCGACGGCGGACGACGGCGTCAGCGACGGGTGGGCGCACAGGAAATAGAGCTGGAGCGTGTCGTCCGCCGCGGGCACGGGCCCGGGCGCCGGCTCCTCCTCGACGAGGTCCTCACGTCGGCGGCGGGCGGTGTCCGCGCGGGTCGCGTCGAGGAACTTGCGCCAGGCCACGGTGACCAGCCAGCCCTTCGCATCCCGCGGCGGGTCGGCCGGCCAGACGCGGACCGCCTCGACCAGCGCGTCCTGCACGGCGTCCTCGGCCGCCGCGAAGTCGGCTCCGCGGCGGACGAGGATGGCGAGCACGCTCGGCGTGAGGCTCCTGAGCAGGGCCTCGTTCATCGATGAGGGCACTCCGTGATGGTGGGCTGCGCGGCCAGGAACGGGCGTACCTCGAGCCACTCGTGGATCGGCTTTCCGCCCGCCCCGGGGGCGGCGGACAGTTCCCCGGCCAGCTCGACGGCGCGCTCGTAGCTGTCGACGTCGATCACCATCCAGCCGGCGATGAGGTCCTTGGTCTCCGCGAACGGGCCGTCGGTGACCGGCGGGCGGCCCTCACCGTCGTACCGGACCCACGCCCCCTCGGGGGCGAGCGCCTGACCGCCGACGAACTCGCCGGTCTTCTCGAGCCGGGCCGCGAAGTCGTTCATGTACTGCACGTGCGCCGAGATCTCCTCCGGCGTCCACTGGTCCATGGGGACGTCGTTGACCGGAGCCGGGGCGCCGCGGTAGTGCTTGAGCAGCAGGTACTTGGCCATCGTGGTTCTCCTCGGTCTCGTGCGACCCATTGTGGTCGCGTTCATCCCGGGGACGGAGCCGGATGCGGGTTCTCGACATCGCCGTCCGGTTTTTTTTGGGCTCTCGTGGATGAGCCTGGGTGAGCCGTCTCGGGGTGCCCGGGTCCACGGCGTGGCGCGAGGGCGAGACGGAGCGAGGCATTCCCTCTTCAAGAGGCTTGCCGCTTGGTGGTGGGGGACTCGTGTGCGCGGGCTGCGGCAGGAGCGTTCCCTCGTCCATGTCCGCGCCGAGGGGCGGCATGGTGAACTCGGCCATGATCAGTCCACCGCCCGGTGGGCGGCCGCGACGATGTCGGCGACCTGGGGCAGGGCGGCCTCCTCCAGCCGCCGGGCGTACGGCATGGGCACCTCCGCGCTGCACACCCGCTCGACGGGCGCGTCCAGGTCGTAGAACGACTCTCGGCGATGCGCGCGGACACCTCGGCGGCGAGGCTTCCCGTCCGCCATGCCTCGTCGATGACCACCGCACGATGCGTTCGGGCCACCGAAGCGGTGACGGCCGCGTCGTCCAGGGGACGCAGCGTGCGCAGGTCGATCACCTCGGCGCTGATGCCCTCGGCGGCCAGTTCGTCCGCCGCCGCGAGAGCCTTGGGCAGTGAACCGCCGTACGTGATCGGGGAGATGTCGGTGCCGGGGCGGCGGATCGCGGCGTGGTCCAGGTTTACGGGTTCGGCGGGGCGCGTTCGCGAAGCGGGCCGTGCGGCGGGCCAATTTCTCGTACGTGACGGTCGAGACCGAGTCGTCCCGGGCGATGCAGCGCAGCGCGACCTTGTCCGCGTGGTCAGAGGCCGTGTGCCGGTCGACGGCCTCGTACGCCATGTTGAGCCCGCCGCCGGGCAGCCCGGCCAGCGCGGCGCGCGCCTGCGACCAGGCGAAGGCGGAGCCCCTCCGGTCGTAGTCGGTGAGACGGGGTGGGACGATCGGTGCGGTGTCCTTGTGGACGGTTTCCCAGTGCATGGGGGCTCCTCCCGGCACTGTCCCCTGATCTCCGGGGTCGCCGAGCACGGCTCTGGCCGCATTTCCGCCGGATGGGCACGGGCCTTTTGGGACGGGCGGCGGTCGCTGTCGGCGTATGTGGAGCCGAGGGCCGCCCGCTTCTTGCGGGCCCGAATTGCACGGTGCGCGGTCTCGCTCCGCTTCGCCGTGTCTCCCATGGCCCCTCGGCTCATTTCCATCGCACTGCCGCTCGTGGGCGAGTTACAGGGCTGGACGGCCCAGGACAGGGGACCGGACGGCCTTTTCGGACTCCTGTCGGCCGGGCCCTTTACTCACGGTGCAGTACGACCTTGAGCGCGCCGGAAGTCGTGCCGTGGGAGAACACCTCGTAGGCGTCCTCCACCCGATCGAGGCCGAATGCGTGGGTGACCAGTTGTGAGACGTGCAGGCGGCCGAACCTCACCAGCTCCATCAGCCACGGTGTGGAGTACGTGTCTACCTGGCCGGTGCTGATCGTCACGTTCTTGCGCCAGGGATTCGAGATGGAGGGTCGCGGGCCTGCCGTGGGTGCCGATGTTGGCGATGTGCCCTCCCGCACGGACGGCGCGGGTGCACAGGACGAAGCCCTCCGGTTCACCCGATGCCTCGATGACGACGTCGGCACCCGGTCCCTCGGACAGATCGGCGATCATCGTCCCCGGTAGTTCGGCGGCATCGGCCCCCACACGGGCGGCGGCTTCCAGCCGGGCGAGCCTGGGACGATGAAGCGGGTGGCGCGCTCATCCACGGGGCGACGGCGGCGCCGGGCGCGGCGGCCGGAGCGCAGCACGCCGGCTTTACGTTCCAGGCCGCCGCGGTGCGGCAGGACAGGTGCTGCGACGAGCCATGAGGCAATGCGCCACGCCGCGAAACCTGGTGGCGCGACCCGGCAACCAGTGGTCGGGCCCGAACACCAGCGGGGACACCCGCTCGTCTAATCCGGCTCCATGTAGGGGCGGCGGAAGACCGGTGCCTGGCCGGTGCCCCACGGCCGTACGGCAGCCAGCGCCTGGGCGACCGCGGACTCCAACGTGCCACTGGTGTCGACCGCGACGGCCTCGGGCCACGGCTGTTCCCTGGCCGCCATCGCGGCGGCGATGCCGAGGTCGGCGTCGGACGCTCCGGGAGCGCGCGTGCTCAGGCGGGTCGCTGACACGTCACCCGGCACGTGGCAGTGCAGGGCCACCAGATCGGCGCTGGTGCGTTCGGACATGCGCAGAGCCGCTTCCCGCTGTGCCGCATCAGACCAGGTGGCGTCCAGGACGACGGACTCGCCGGAGGACAACAAGGCGGACGCACGGTCGAGCAGAGCGGCGTAGGTCCTGGCCGTCCACTCCGGCGTGTACAGGCCCTCGCCGTAGCCGGCCGCCGCGGACTGCTCGGCCGGGATCCCCGCCAACTCCTTGCGGAGGCGGTCGCTGCTGAGCAGCGTGACCCCCAGCCGGTCGGCCAGCGCTCCGGAAAGGGTTGACTTCCCACTGCCCGGCAGCCCGCCGACGAGTGTCAGACCGATGGCGGAGGTACGCAGGTGGCGCAGCGCCGTCGAGACCAGCCGCCGCGACGCCGTCTCCGAGCCAGGCGCGCCCTGGCGTGCCTGGATCAAGGAGACCTTGGCGCGGACGAACGCGCGGTAGGCGACGTAGTGGTGCCACAGGGAAGGCGGTGCGGGGTCGCCGGAGTACTCGCCGTACTGGGCTAGGAAGTACGCCGCGGCCTGAGGGGCGCCGAGCTGTTCCAGATCCATAGCGAGGAAAGCGGCGTCGTCGAGGCCATCGACGTAGCGGAGGTGGTCGTCGAACTCCAGGCAGTCCAGGACGCGGGGCCCGTCGTCGAGGCAGAAGATGTCCTCGGCGAGCAGATCGCCGTGGCCGTCGACCACCCGTCCCTGCTCGATGCGGGAGTCGAACAGACGCTTGCGGCCGGCGAGGTAGCGGCGTACCAGCCGCTCCACCTCCGCCACCTCGTCCGGCACGACGCCGTCGTCGGCCAACGCGCGTACCTGCTGGAAGCCGGCCTCCCAGCGGGAGGACAGGGCGTCCCGCGTGCCTTGCTCGTCCACCTCCCGGCTCCGGGGCGCGTCCGCGTGCCACGCTGCGAGATGCCGGGCGACGGCTCGCAGGACGTCGTCGACGGTGACCCCTTCCCGTACCAGATGGGAAAGGCGGCGGTCCGCAGGCATCCGGCGCATCACGACGAGCGGTTCGGGCGCCTGCGCGTCGGGGCTTCGGATCTCCCCCAGACCCAGATAGACGTCGGGGGTGAAGCGGCGGTTGAGAGCGACTTCGCGTTCGCACGCGGCTCGGCGGGCCGTCACCGTCGTGTAGTCCAGGAATCCCAGATCCACCGGCTTCTTGAGTTTGTAGGCTCGGTCGCCGGCGAAGAAGACGATTGCGGTGTGGGTCTCGCACACCTCCGCGCGCGGCAGCGGATCGCCGTCGTGCCGGTCACTGGACCGGAGCACGGACGCCTCGGCTCGAGGCACCGATCCCGCTGACCTCCCGTTGAGGCCGGGCTCAGTCATGAGGCACGACGGCGACGGGGCAGCGCCCGTGATGAATGGCCGCCTGCGCCACGGGACCCAGGTGGGGCGCCAGACCAGGACGGTGTTCGCGTCGGCCGACGACCAGCAGCGCGGCGCCTTCGGCGGCCCGTACGACGGCCTTGGCAGGGCTTTCGAGACGGATACCGTCGGCCACGTCCACATGCGGGTACTTCTCGCGCCAGGGGCGGAGCGCCTTGCCCAGTTCCTTCAGCGCGTCCCGCGTGATCTCTTCGGTGACGTTGTGGTCCACACCCCAGGGCACACGTGCGTGGAGTGGCACGCTTCGGCCGTGGACGGCTTGGAGGGGAGCGCCTCTGGCGGCAGCGGTGTGGAAGGCGAAGTCGAGCAGGTCGTCGGACGAACCGTGCAGTTTCAGGGCCACGACCACGCGGCCTGCGGATGCCGGGGCTGCCCCTTCCCCGCCGGTTCGGGCGCGGACCAGTACCACCGGCCGCTCCGCCCGTGCCACGACGGGCATGCTTACGTCGCCCAGGAAATAACTCTCGACGGGCTCCAGCCCCCGCGAACCGAGCACGAGCATTTCGGACTCCGACGCCGCTTGGAGCAAGGCGTTCTGGGCATCGTCGGCGACCAGGTTCCCGACGATGGACAGGCCCGGGTGACGTGCCTGGAGTTCGGCCTGCGCGGTGTGGACGAGACGCTTCGCCCAATAGTTCTGATCGACTTCAGAGGGGACGCGGGTCGGTTCCGGTGCCAGCAGCGGCCAGGCGTGCAGCAGGCGGAGGGTGAGCTTGCGCTTCTCGGCCTCGTCGGCGGCCCAGCGGGCAGCGGCAAGACTCTCCGGTGAGCCGTCCAGGCCCACGGTGACGACTGGTTGCATGGCGGCGGCCTCCGTCTCGTACGAAGCTGGAGATGACGGGTGGATGACGGTGAACGAGTCCGGCGGTGTGGATGGTCCGGACGTCGCCGGCGTGCCGGGCGCGGCGGGTTCTCTCATTCGAGGAGTACCCCAATCCCCTCCACGGCGCATGTGGACCGGAGGAGGGGGGCCGGAGATGCGGGATCCGGCCGAGAGGAGATAGGGGCGGTGACGATTCCCCTGGTGGTCGGTATCGACGGGTCCGTGGCGAGCCTGGAGGCGGTGGACTGGGCCGCCGGCGAAGCCGTTCGGCACGGCGTGCCGCTGCACCTCCTGCACGCGGCGGCGCGGGACCACGAGGCGTCCGGCGTGATCGACGCCGCTTCGGAACGTGTCAGGGCGTGTGCTCCCGCGGTGCGGCTGTCGAGCGAGGTGCTGAACGAGGACGCGACCGCCGCCCTGGTGGACAAAGGGCGTAACGCCTTTGCGCTCGTGCTGGGATCCAGAGGGTTCGGAGACCTCGCCGGAATGCTCCTGGGGTCGGTCAGCCTCGCCGTGGCGGCGCGAGCGGACTGTCCGGTCGTCGTGGTGCGCGGCGCGGCAGAGCACCGGGATGGCCGGTTCGGGAGCGTCGTCGTCGGTGTCGAGGAGGGAGAGGGCAGCGGCACGGCCGTGCAGTTCGCGTTCCGCGAGGCCCATGTGCGGCACTGCCGGCTGGTGGCGGTGCACGCCTGGAGCGCACCGTTCGGTGCTTTCCCTACACCTCAAGCCCCGTCGTGGTACGCCCTGGAGGCCCACCGGCGTCCGCCGGCGCAGGTGCTGGACGACGCCCTACGGGACGCGTCGGAGCAGTACCGCGACGCCTCGGTGAGCCGACGGGTGATCGAGGGACCGGCACGCCAGGCCCTGTTGGAGGCGGCCTCCGAGGCGGACTTGCTGGTCGTCGGCGCCCGCAAACGACAGGGGCACCTGGGCCTGCAACTGGGATTGATCAACCATGCGGTACTGCATCACGCGCCATGTCCGATCGCGGTTGTTCCCCGGATATGACCGGACCGGCGGAGACGGACCACGTCGACTGTCGGCCCCTGCGGGGCCGGAAGTCGTCCCCGCAGGGACGTTCGGCCCTGTGACCGGAGGCCGGTGCCGTTCCATGGTGGGACAAGTGGTGGAGGAACGGGTCGGCGACTTGCTGGAGGCCGAGTCATGAGTGCACAGAATTCGCCGCACGCGTCCGGTCCGCTCCCGCCGCGCCAGGAGCGTGCGTCAAAGGGGGCGAACCCTCTGCGACGTACGTCCGACAGGTTCGAGTCCTGGTTCCGCGGCTTGCTGATGCTGGTCCTCGTCCTCGGCCTGCCGGTGGCCGCGCTCAGCGCGGGGGTGACGGCGTACGAGTCGTCGATGCGCACCGTGCAAGCCCAGTCGGCGCAGCGGCAGGAGGTCACCGCCCGACTGACGTCGAACGTCAAGGGCGTCACCACAGAGGGGAAGCAACAGGCGCAGGTCCGCTGGACCGACGACAACGGCACGGTGCGGACGGGGACGACCCTCGTGAAGTCGGGAACGCCGAAGGGCGCCACCGTGCGGGTGTGGGTGGACCGGGACGGCGGCCTCACCAGTCCGCCGATGAGCGAACTCAACGCGACGACCACCGGCTGGTTCGTGGGCGGTATGGCCGCGATCGGTGTGGGCGCCGGGTTCTACGCGGCGCGGGCCGGCATGCGCCGTGTGCTGGACCGGAGAAGGTACGCGCAGTGGGACGCCGAGTGGGACTTGGTCGAGCCCCTGTGGTCCGCGCGCTTCCGCCGCTGACGGGCAGGAAACCCGGACGGGAGACGAGGAGGCGACGCCGATGTCCGACGCGACGACCACCGACCTGTACGAAGTGACGATGGCCATGTCCTACCTCCGGGAGGGAATGAACGGCCCCGCGACGTTCAGCCTCTTCGTCCGCGACCTGCCCACCGAGCGCGGCTTCCTCGTCGCCGCGGGGCTGGAGTCGGCCCTGGACTACCTGTCAGGTCTTCAGGTCGGCCCGGAGGACGTCGACGCCTTCGCGTCCGCGGTGCGTCGGCCGCGACGGGATCTTCAGCCCCTGCTCGGCCTGGAGTTCACCGGCGACGTGCGGGCGGTGCCGGAGGGACGGATCGTGCTGGCGGGAGAGCCCCTGTTGGAGGTGACCGCGCCTCTCCCGCAGGCGCAGCTGGCCGAAACGTACGTGCTCAACCAGCTCAGCCACCAGACCACGATCGCCTCGAAGGCCGCACGGTGCGTCCTCGCGGCGGCGGGGCATCCGGTCGTGGACTTCTCCCTACGGCGCACCCACGGCCCGCAGGCCGGATTCCAGGCCGCCCGCCTCGGCGCGATGGTCGGCTTCGCCGGAACCAGCAACGTGGCCGCGGCCACCGCCCTGGGCATCCCTGCCGTCGGCACGATGGCTCACTCCTTCGTGGAGGCGTTCGCAACGGAGGAAGACGCTTTCCGTGCTTTCGCGCGGTCGCACCCGGGGCCGGTGACCTTGCTGGTGGACACCTACGACACCGAGGAGGGCGTCCGCGTCGCCGCGCGCGTCCTGCGAGACCTCGACCACGCGGCCCGCGGGCCCGGCTCGGCCGTACGGCTGGACAGCGGCGACCTCGGGGCCCTGGCGATACGGGCCAGGTCCGTCCTCGATGACGCGGGTCTGCCCGACGTACGGATCATCGCCAGCGGCGGTCTCGACGAGTACGCGGTGGACGAACTGGTCTGCCGCGGAGTGCCGATCGACACGTACGCCGTCGGCACCCGCGTCGGGGTCTCGGCCGACGCACCGTATCTGGACTCGGCGTACAAGATGGTGGAGTACGACGGACGGCCGGTGATGAAGCTGTCTTCGGCGAAAGTGACGGCACCCGGCCCCAAGCAGGTGTTCCGCTGCCCCGGATACGCCGACGTGATCGGTCTGGCCGACGAGCAGCCACCGGATGGTGGCATGCCGTTGCTGGAAACGGTGATGCGGGGCGGGCAGCGCACAGGCACCAGGCCCACGCTCGACGAGTGCCGGGAGAGATGTACGGCGGACCTGGGCGAGCTGCCGTCGGCAGCCCGACGGATCCGAGCGCCGGTCGCGCCTCGGGCGACGGCCTCCGAGCGGCTGAGCACCCTCGCCGCCCGCGTCCGGCGCCGCATCGAGGAACAGACGGCGGCGGCTTCCGCACGCTCCTCGGTCCCACAACGAACCGTGTCCGGACCGCATGGGTCCGTATCGAGGTGAGGAGAAAGCGATGCCGCACACGGCGGAGTGGAAGGTTCGACTCCACCTCTTCGAGGACGACGACGGAACCACGAAGGCACAGGTGGTGCTGGACACCGGTACCACGGCGCTCAGCGGCCACGGGACCGCGCACCGCCACCCGGCGGACGCCAACGTGCCCGAGATCGGCGACGAGCTGGCGGCGGGCCGGGCCATGGAGGACCTCGCCCAGCAGTTGCTGAACATCGCCGAGCGCGACATCGAGGGCATGGGGGTGCCGCGGCCCAGCACTCGACAGGTCACCGGATGGTCCATGTGACCGACGGTTGGCACAGCAAGTCAAGGAGGATCAGCCATGACACATCCCGTACGACACAGCAGAGGTGGGCTCTCGGCGGCCCTGCACGAGCTGGACGATCTCCGTACCCGGATGGACCAGCTCATGCACGCTGTCTTTCCCGTCGGCGGTTACCCCGAGTTCGGCACGGCCGAGCCGTGGGCGCCGCTGGCCGACGTCGTGGACACCGAGGACGCCTACCTGGTGGAACTGGAGCTTCCCGGCGTGGACAAGGACCAGATCACCGTGGAGGTTGCCGAGGGCGAGCTCGACATCCACGGTGAGATCAAGGAGAAGGAACAAACCGGGGTGGTCCGCAGGCATACCCGCCGCATGGGGCAGTTCGACTACCGCACGACTCTGCCGCCGAACTCCGACACCGAGCACATCAGCGCGGACCTGACGAGCGGAGTCCTCACGGTGCGTGTCCCGAAAACCGAGACGGGGAAGGCACACCGCATCGAGATCACCGGCTGAGCCGGGGTGGGCCGCCCGCCGGACCACGTACCGGGTCCGGCAGGCGGGTGTCCGTTCCCTCCGCGCGAGGCCGACGGCTCCGCCGGCCTCGCGCGGCCACCGTCCCGCGTTTCTCCCAGCCGCCGGCTCCGACTGCCCCCCTCAGGTGGAAGTGGTGGGGGACCGTCGGGCGTCGTCGGTCCGGTACGCGAGGTGCTCGGAGACCGAGACCACCCCGTCGACGCTCCGGCACAGCCGCTCGATGACGGGGACCAGACTGCTGAACTCGACCGAGCCCCTGAGGTCGACCCGCCCCTCGCGTACCTCGACCGTCACCTCTGAGGGAGCAAGCCTCATCGTGCGGCGCAGCACATCCTCGGTGATCTCGTCGCGGATGGCGTCGTCACGGCGCAGAAAGATCCGCAGCAGGTCGCCACGGCTGACGATGCCCAAGAGCCGGTCCGTCTCGTCCACGACGGGCAGCCGCTTGACGTGCTGGGCCTCCATCAGGCGGGCGGCCTCCACCACGCTCCACTCCGGACGTGCGCACACGGCGGGAGCCGACATCAGTTCTTCGGCGCGGGAGCCCTCGGCCTTGGCCCGCTCCCATGCCTCCAGGTGCGGAACAGGCACCCTGCCCGACGGGTCGGCCTGGTCGGCGCTCTTGCGCAGCAGGTCGGCCTCGGACACCACACCCATGGGGCGGTCCAGGTCGTCCACCACGGGCACAGCGGTGACGTCGTTCTCCGCCAGCAGCCTGACGATCTCCTTGAACGGCAGGTCGCGCCGCGCCTTGACGACGTCTCGGGTCATGAGCTCCGCGACCGTTCGGTGCTGCATGTCGCCTCTCCCGTCCGGGTTGTGACCGCTTGACATCCAGTCGGCTCAGCCCGCCCCTGCGGATATGGGCCGGTTGTCCCATGCGGCGGCGTGTCGCACGTGGCACGTTGGATACAGCACCATTCTGAGGAGAGGGCGGCGATCATGCGAGCTCACCTCGGCGACCAACTCGTCATCGAAAGCCAGGAGACCGGCGCCACCAGGCGCGACGGCGAGATCGTCGGACTCCACCACGAGGACGGAACACCCCCCTACGACGTGCGCTGGTCGGACACGGATGAAGTGACGCTCGTGTTCCCCGGGCCCGACGCACACATCAAGCATGTGGAACATGGGCAGCCCGGGACCACCCGCGGGTCTTCCCAGCCGGACACGGGTGAGGCGGAGGCCGTGTCCGCGGTCGCTCCGCCGACCGGGACACCCAACCCCGGCGACATCGGCCGACGCGTGGCCGTCGAACGCCGGAGGCGCGGGCTCAGCCGGGAGGAAACGGCCCGCCGCGCCCGCATCTCGCCGGGATATCTGGCGTACCTGGAGGAACAGCCGGCCGACCCGACCGTGGCGACCCTCCTCAGTCTGGCCACCGCACTGGGCACCACCGCCACGGCCCTGCGCGGGGCAGGCGTCGACCTGCCACCCGGTCAGGGCCACGCACTGCTGCATCCGCAGCTGCGGGACCTCAGCCCGGAAGAGTGCCGCCACCTGCTGTCCACGCACGGCGTGGGGCGCATCGCGGTGTCGACGCCCGACGGGCGCCCCGCGGTCGTCCCGGTCAACTACGAGGTCGTGGAGGACGCGATCGTCTTCCGGACCGCGCCCGACTCCGTACCCGCGGCGGCTGTCGGAACGGAGGTCGCCTTCGAGGTCGACCACGTGGACGAGGCGATGAGCCAGGGCTGGAGTGTGCTCGCAGTCGGCCCCGCGAACGTCGTCACGGAGCCCGACGCCGTGCGTGGGCTCGCCCAGCGCGCACACACCGAGCCATGGGCGGGCGGTGCACGCGAGATGTGGGTGTCGATCCGGCCCACACGCCTCACGGGCCGGCGCATCACTCCAGCCGATCAGTAGGCGCCCACGGGCCGTCGAAGAGCGGCCCCATCCCAGCGGGCCGCCGACTCGCGAGGGGAGGTTCCAGTGAGCCGACAAGCACCAACCGACGGGCAGGTGACGGCCCTGGCCCACGCCGCTGCCGCCGCCCCGTCGATGCACAACGCGCAGCCCTGGCTCTTCCGCTATTTCCGGCGCAGCCGCACGTTCGAAATCCACGCCGACTTCGAGCGCACCATGCCGCACTCCGACCCCGACACCCGCGGCCTGCACATCGGCTGCGGCGCCGCCCTGCTGAACCTGCGAGTCGCCGTGGCCCACGAGGGGTGGTATCCGGAAACTCTCCTGCTGCCCGACCCCACCGACCGGACGCTGCTCACGAGCGTTCGGCTGACCGGCTCCGCAACCGACGAGAGCGAACTCGGCGCGCTGTGTCCCGCGATTCACCAGCGGCGTAGCAGTCGCTTCCCGTTCGAGGAGAGAGAGATCCCCGATCCCGTGCGGGAGGCTCTCAGCGCAGCCGCTCGCGTTGAGGGAGCAGCGCTGACCTTCCCGGCCTCATGGCATCTGCGGGAGGTGCTGGAACTGGTCCAGGAAGCCGAGGCACGCAACATCACCGACCTCGGCAGCGACCAGGACCTGGCGCGGTGGACTCGTATCGACGCCCCGTCGGTGGGCACCGCCGACGACGGAGTCCCGCACTACGCCTTCGGGCCGCGCAAGCGCGGGGGCAAGGCGCCCATACGCGACTTCGCGGGCCCCCGGAGGGTGGCGGGCCGTGACGCCGCGGACTTCGAACGCACTCCTCAGCTGGCCCTCCTCAGTACGAGCCACGACCACCCGGAAGACTGGCTCCGCGCCGGTCAGGCCATGGAACGCGTCCTGCTGCTGGCCACCCTTGAGGGCCTGTCCAGTTCCTTCGCCACCCAACCCATCGAATGGACCGACCTGCGCTGGCCGCTGCGCGACCCGGTGTCCGGGACGGGCTATACCCAGATGCTCCTGCGCCTGGGGTACGGACCCAAAGGCCCCAGAACACCGCGCCGCCCGGTGTCGGACGTACTCGACATCCAGCCCTGACCTGCCATCCAGCCCTGACCCGCCCGAGGGACCGCAGCCGGCCGGCGGCCGGCCTCCACACGGTCACTGTGTTGTCCCGGGCCCGTCCCGACCAGCTGACTCGCCGGTGAGCTGTGGCTCGACATCCACGACGCCCTCCACGGCACGCACGAGGCGCACGGCGACCGATATGAGCGAGGTGTCACGGATGTGCCCGCGCAGCGTGACGACTCCCTCGTGCACGTTCACGTGGATGGCGTGGCTGAAAGCCGGGAAGAGGTAGGACACCACGGTGCGGCGGACCTCCTCCTCGATCTCCTCGTCCGGCCGCAGGAAAACCTTCAGCAGGTCGGCGCGGCTGACGATGCCCTGGAGCATGCCGATGTCGTCGACCACGGGCAGCCGCTTGACGCGCCGGACGGCCATGATCCTGGCCGCCTGTGCCAGGGTGACGTCGGGATGGACCGTGATCGCGGAAGTGCTCATGAGTTCCTCCGCTGTCACCGCCCCGGCCTTGGCGACGTCGGACGGGCGCCGGCGTCGCTCGAAGAGGCTCGGGTCGCTGTCGCGGAACTCCTCCTTGGGCAGCAGGTCGGCCTCGGAGACGACGCCGATGACACGCCCTTCTCCCTCCAGGACCGGCATGGCACTGACCTTCCACTGCTCCATGGTCTGCACGATCTCCTTGAAGGGCGCTTCGCGTCCGACGGCCACGACCGTCTGGGTCATCACATCGCTGACGATGTGCGGGGTCTCAGGCACCGCGATCCTCCTCGTCTCGCCTCGTCAGGGCACCTCGCCGGCGCCGTGGGGTGCGTACAGGTCGAGCAGCCGCACCCGGGCGGACCCGAGCCGGTCCGCGATCACGCCTGCGACATGGGTCAGCAGCGCGTGATCCAGCTCCGGGTCGTTCCCGCACAGCTCACGGACCGCAGCCGCGTCGAACCCGTAGGCGCGCATCGGGCCGGCAGCGCTGTTCCTTGTGGTCAGGGCGCCGAAGACGCCGGTCCTGGCAACCACCATCGCCTTCCCTTCGCCATGACCTCGAAGCGGAAGCAGGCTCGTATCAGGCCGATGCGACGGCCGTGGCGGCGATGCGAGGAATGGAACCCCGGTTCTTTCTCCGGCCGCATGACTCCACGATCGTCGCAAATCGGCGCAGTGCAACCTGGGCCGAGGGCCCCCTTCGAAAGCCGGTCCACGTGTCGCGACGGAACCCGTGCGGTGCGACGGTATTGACAGGGGCTTCCGGCAGCGGCCGGGCAGGAAGGTGGTGGTGACCATGGAGCTCCCGCTGGTCGTGGGAGTCGACGGATCGGATTCCAGCCTGGACGCCGTGGACTGGGCGGTGGACGAGGCGGCGCGCCTCGGACTGTCTCTGCGGCTCGTCTACGCCTCTTTGTGGGAACGGTACGAGGGAGGCCGGCCCTCCTTCAGTATTGACCGTCCGGCCGAAGAGGTCATGGCCCAGCACATCGCAGCGTCCTGCGCGGAACGAGCCCGGCTGCGCAACCCAGAGGTGAAGGTCTCCAGCGACGTACTGCCCGACGATGCCGTGTCCGCTCTCCTGCACGCAGCTCATGAATCCTTCGCCCTGGTCACAGGCTCCCGCGGCCGCGGCGAGGTCGCCGGGATGCTGCTGGGATCGGTCAGCCTCACGGTGGCGGCCCGCGCCGTGTGCCCGGTCATCGTGGTCCGCGGTGGGAAGCGGAACCGGCAGGGCTCCTTCGGCCGTGTAGTGGTCGGCCTCGGCGACTCCGAGGAGGGCTCGGCCGCCGTGCGGTTCGCCTTCCGCGAGGCCGAGACGCGCGGCTGCGCCCTGCACGCCGTACGGGCCTGGCGCCGCCCCGCCCATGAACACGTGGACCATCCCCTGATCGCGGACGATGCCGCCGGTGCCCACGAGGAGCGCGCCTCCGCCCTCCTCACCGACGCGCTGCGCGACGCCGTACGGAACCACCCGCAGGTAGAAGTGCATCGTCAGGCGGCCGAAGGCCCCGCCCACAAGGTCCTCCTGGACGCCTCCTCCGACGCCGACCTGGTGGTCGTGGGTGCTCGCAGGCGCCACGGCCATGTCGGCCTGCAGCTCGGCAGGGTCGCCCACGCCCTGCTGCACCACGCCGAGTGCCCGGTGGCCGTCGTCCCCCAACGGGCCTGACCCGACGCGCGTCTCATACTCCTGCACATCTCGTGAAGGGAGAAGGAGAGGGCGGCGGATGTCGGAGTGGACCTGGGAGTACGAGGGCTACGACCCGGCCGGCGAGCGGCTGCGCGAGTCGTTGTGCACGCTCGGCAACGGCTACTTCGCCACCCGTGGCGCCGTACCCGAGAGCAGGGCGGGCCTGGTGCACTGTCCGGCCACCTACGCAGCCGGGGTCTACAACCGTCTGGAGTCGACCGTGGCGGGGCGGCGGGTGGTGAACGAGGACCTGGTGAATCTTCCGAACTGGCTGCTTCTGCGGTTCCGTCTCCGCTTCGCCGACGGATCGGCGGGTCCATGGTTCTCTCCCGACACGCGGCAACCGCTCGACCACCGGTACAGCCTGGATCTGCGCCGGGCCACCTTGACGCGCACATTCCGGTTCCGGGACGACGAGGCAGGCGAGCTGGGTGTGGAGCAGGTCCGGCTGGTGCACATGGCGGATCCTCACCTGGCCGCACTGCGGACTGTTGTCACAGCCGAGGAGTGGTCCGGAGCGCTTGAGGTGGAGTCCGTGCTCGACGGCGACGTGATCAACAGCAACGTGCACCGTTACCGGTCTCTCAACCGTCGCCACCTGGTCCGTGTGCGGACCGGCGCGTCCGCGACCGACGTGACGTGGCTGAGCTGCCGCACCAGCACTTCCGACATCGGCATCGGCATGGCGGCCCGTACGGTCACCGTCGGGCAGCCGCCCACGTCGTCGGAGCTTCGGCCGTCCCACCGCCGTGCCGTGCACCGGCTGGTGCTCCCTGTCGCTCCTGGCCGACCCGCCGTCGTGGACAAGACCGTGGCCCTGCACACCTCCCGTGACCCGGCGATCAGTGACCCGCTCGGCGCGGCGCTCGAGCGGGTGGCCACGGCTGCGGGCTTCCCGGCGCTTGTGAACTCCCATGTCGCGGCCTGGGCGCGCCTGTGGCGGGGCGCGGACGTCCAGGTGCCCGGGGAGGCGGGCCGTGTCCTGCGCCTGCATCTGTTTCATGTGCTGCAGACGTTGTCGCCGCACACCGCGGACCTGGACGTGGGCGTGCCGGCTCGTGGGCTGCACGGCGAGGCGTACCGGGGCCATGTCTTCTGGGACGAGCTGTTCGTACTGCCCTATCTGAACATGCATTTCCCAGAGGTGTCGCGGGCCCTGCTCAACTACCGTCACCGACGCCTGCCCCAGGCATGCCGCGCGGCCCACGCGGCGGGCCGGGCCGGGGCGATGTACCCGTGGCAGTCCGGTAGCGACGGCCGTGAGGAGAGCCAGGAGCTGCACCTCAACCCCCGTTCCGGCCGGTGGCTGACGGACAACTCCCACCTCCAGCACCACGTCGGCTCGGCGATCGCCTACAACGTGTGGCAGTACTGCGAAGCGAGCGGTGACACCGAGTACCTGCACACCAAGGGCGCGGAGATGCTGTTGCAGATAGCCCGCTTCTGGGCGGACAGCGCGGAGTTCACCCCCGGCCTCGGCCGGTACCGCATCCGTGGCGTGGTCGGCCCCGACGAATACCACGACAGCTACCCCGACGCCGCCCGGCCGGGCCTGGACGACAACGCGTACACCAACGTCACCGCCGTCTGGGTCCTCAGTCGCGCCCTGGACCTGGTGCGGCGCCTCCCGGTATGGCGTCGGCAGGAGCTGTTCGAGCGCATCGAGCTGGACAGTGGTGAACTCCCGAAGTGGGAGGAGGTCTCCCGGCGGCTGCGGGTGCCGTTCCACCAGGGCGTCATCAGCCAGTTCGACGGCTACGGCGACCTCGCCGAGCTGGACTGGGACGCCTACCGCACCCGCTACGACAGCATCCGGCGGCTGGACCGCATCCTGGAGGCCGAGGGCGACTCCGTGAACCGCTACCAAGCCTCCAAACAGGCTGACGTCCTGATGCTCGGCTACCTCTTCTCGCCCTCAGAGCTGCGGGCCCTTTTCCACCGTCTCGGGTACGACGTGGACGACGAGGTCTGGCGCAGGACCGTCGACTACTACCTCCAGCGCACCAGCCACGGCTCCACACTCAGCGGACTCGTCCACGGCCTCGTCCTCGCCCGGGCCAGACGAGCCGAGGCGTGGAGTTACGTCCACGAGGCCCTGGAGGCGGACATCGCCGACATCCAGGGCGGCACGACCGGCGAAGGCATCCACCTCGGCGCCATGGCCGGGACCCTGGATCTGGTGCAACGCGGCTTGACGGGACTGGAGACACGCGAGGACGCGCTCTGGCTGGATCCGGTGCCCCTTCCGGCACTGTCGGAGTACGGGTTCTCCCTGCGCTACCGCGGCCACTGGGGTGTCGGCATACGGCGCCGGAGCGGACAGCTGGAGATCCGGGTGCCCGACTCGGAGGAGTCACCGATCCGAGTGGTGCTGGCCGACCGGGCTGTGACCGTCGCGCCCGGGGAGACGTGCACGCTCGTGCTGCCGGATAGCTGATCCGCGCAGACGGGCGTGCCGACCTCGGCGTCTGCGGCAGGATTTGCCGGACAGGCCATAGGCTCCGAAAGCGGGGTTCCGCTTCTGGCGACAGTGCCGTGGGAGGCGTGGATGAAGTGGTTGGTCTCGCTGGTCGGTGCCGGGCTCGTCATGCTCACCCTGCGGGACCTCTTCCATACCCTCTGGCACCCGACCCGCCACGGCGGCCTGAGCCGCCTCGTCATGACGGCACTGTGGCGCCTGGCCCGGCGCTTCCGTGCGCGCAGGCGTGTGGTCGGGCTCGTCGGGCCGCTCGCCATGGTCACGGTGGTGGGAATGTGGGCCTTCACCGTCGTCCTCGGCTGGGCCATCGTCTACTGGCCGCACATGCCCGGGGCGTTCGCCTTCTCGCCCGGTTCCAAGGCGGCGCAGGAGCCCGCGCTGCTGGACTCCGTGTACCTGTCGCTCGTCACGGTGGCCACCCTGGGGCTGGGGGACATCGCACCCGGCGAGGGCTGGCTCCGCCTGGTCTCACCGTTGGAAGCCCTCGTCGGCTTCGCCCTCCTGACGGCCACCGTCTCCTGGGTACTGGAGATCTACCCGGCACTGACCCGCAGAAGGGTCCTGGCCATCCGGCTGGCCCTGCTGCGCGACTCGGCGCCGACACCACAGCAGATCGACTGCACGGCCGGGGCGCTGCTGCTGGACAGCCTGGCCACCGAAGTCGTACGCGTGCGTATGGACTTCACCCAGTACGCCGAGGCGTACTACTTCCACGACGGGGAGGACCACTCGTCGCTGGCGGCCATGGTCGGCTACGCCGCCACTCTCGCCCAGCGAGGACGGGCAGCCCAGCGGCCGGAGGTGCGCCTGGCAGGTGACTTGCTCGCCGGTGCGCTGAAGGACCTCGCCGCCATCCTTGACCAGCGTTTTCTCCACACCGGTGGCGCGGCGACGAAAGTCTTCGCCGCGTACGCCGCCGACCACGGGCGCAGCCTCGCACAGCCCTGACCAACCGGCCGATGCCCGGTCTTGCATCGCCAGGATCGCCCACACGACGAGTGGTCGGTCATGCCGGTCGGCGTCAGCGTTGGCACCCTGGCGAGCGGACACCGGTATCCGGGGACGGCGGTTCCCTGCATGACGGGAGTTGGGTGGATGGCACACAGCGAACGAGCCGGTCCTGATACCGCCGCTCCGGCACGCCCCGGCGTCCTCGCGGTGCGCGACAGCGGCCTTCGAGCAGTCCGTGGCGCACCCGCGTACAGGACCCCGCCGGGCGCGTGAGCGAGCAGCGGGGTGACCGGGGTTTCGCTGCGGGCACCGACGCACCCCGTTACGACATCTTCCGCGTCTTCCGCGGCGGGTCTGTCGTCGCCCAAGGCCGCGCGCCGACTGACGCGTTACGGGCCCCACGCGATCCCGGCGAAGCCGCGCGCCCCCTGATTCTGCTCGTCATCACGGTGAACACCGCGGTCGGCGTCGCGCCCGGGCAAAGGGGCTCCGCTGAGCTTGGCCTTTCCGCGCTGAGGTGGACAACCACGTCTTCGGTCACAACGGCCCCGGTGCTGTCGGAAGGAGTCATGCGCCTCGCCCGCGTACATCCGGGCGCAGGGCATGGCGCCGGACCACGGTCGCGGTGAAAGCGCAGGTGGCGGCAGCGGTGAGGGCCAGGAGCAGGTATCCCCAGGTGTAGTCGTCGGCGACGCTGTAGACCGCGCCCATGACCAGGGGTGGGAAGAAGCCGCCCAGTCCGCCGGCGGCGCCGACGATACCGGTGACCGATCCGACCTGGTCGGCGGGTACGAGGCGGGCGACGAGGGCGAACACGGCGCCCGATCCGGTTCCCAGGGCTGCGGCCATGCCGAGGAAGGTCAGTGTGGCGATCGGGATCAGGGCGAGTTCGAGGGAGGCGAGGAGGGCGAGTGCGGCGATGGCGGCGTACGCCCCGATGAGCACGGGGACGGGGTGCAGCCGGTCGGAAAGCCAGCCGCCCACCGGGCGCGCGGCGACCGCGAGGACGACGAAGCCGGCGGTGCGCAGGGCGGCGTCGGAGCGCCCGAGATCGTAGGCGGTGGTGAGATAGGTGGGCAGGTAGACGCTGAACGCGACGAACCCGCCGAAGGCCACGGCGTAGAGGAAGGCCAGCTGCCAGGCGGTGGGCATCCGCATGGTGGCGGTGGTGCGCGCGAGCAGCGAGCCGGCCGGGATGGCGCGTTCCGGCCGGTCGCGCAGGAGGAAGTGCGCGGTGACGGCGTAGAGGGCCAGGATGACGGCGACGAGGGTGAAGGGAAAGCTCCGGTCGACGGCATCGGCCAGCTGCACGGTGGTGAACGCCGAGATGGCCGTTCCCCCCGTGCCGATGCCGAAGATGCCGAGCGCCAGACCGCGCCGTTCGGGCGGGTACCAGGCGTTGACGAACGGCACGCCGACGGCGAACGTGGTACCGCCCAACCCGAGGAAGAAGCCGCCGACGAGGAACTCGGCCAGGGAGTCGGCCAGATGGCCCAGGTAGAGCACGGGCAGGACGGTCAGGGCGGTGACGAGGGGAAACACCCGGCGGGCACCGACGCGGTCGGTCAGGGCTCCGACCGGGATCCGGCCGAGCGAGCCCACGAGGACCGGCACAGCCACCACCAGGGACTGCTGGAACGAACTGAGGCCCAAGTCGTCGCGGAGCGTCGGGCCGAGCGGCCCCAGCAGAGCCCACGCCCAGAAGCCCGCCATGAACCCAGCCGTGGCCAGAGCCAGCATGCGCGCCGGCTGCGTGAACCGGCTCACCGGCTCTTCCTCTCTACGAACACCGGTGACGCCCTCACCTTCCCGTACTCGGTGCGGCTGCTGTTGTAGCTGCGGGACGCTCTGCTTCTCCGGACCAGCAGAAATTGGCACATAAAGGCAATTTTGCGGTGTGGGTGTCCGTCAGGCTCTCCCAATGCAGTGAGGTGACGGTCGTGGCGGACAGCGGGGTACGAGCCGCGCGGCTGCCGCAGGGGGGTTGCATTCTCCCTACGCCCGCGGGGTCCTGGTGGAGATGGACCGGGAGCCAGGGCGCGGCTGGGCGACCCGGCGTCGGCGTCGGCCCCACACCGATACGGAGCACCGCCGCTACCAGCGGGCGAGAGGCAAGGGCGGCCATGAACGGGTCACGGGGGACGAGGCGGTCTGCCGCGGATTACGACACAGCCACGCGGACCGCCGTGACCTTGTACTCGGGGCAGGAGGTGACGGTATCTGCCACGTCCGAGGTGAGGCGGTTCACTCCGCTCGAGGGGAAGTGGAAGGAGCAGAAGACCTGGCCGGGGGGTGTCTGGTCACCGACACGAGCGATGAGCCGGGCTTGGCCGTGCCGGCTCTCCACCGTTACCTGCTCGCCATCGCGCACGTCGTACCGGCCGGCGTCGTCGGGGTGGAGGTCAAGGAAGTCAACCGGGTCGAGCGCGAGGTTGCCACCGCGCCGCGTCATGCTTCCGGAGTTGTAGTGAGCCCAGCGCCGCCCGGTGACCAGGACCAGCGGATAGTCGTCGTCCGGTCGTTCGCCCGGGGGGAGATAGGGGGCGGCGGCCAGGTGGGCCCGGCCGTCCGGTGTGGCGAAGCGCTCGGTGTACAGCTTGGCTTCTCCCGGCCGGTCGGGGGCGGTGCAGGGCCATGGCACGGAGCCCTCGCGGTCCAGTCGGTCGTGGGAGAGCCCGGCGAAGACGGGCGCGAGCCGGCCGCATTCGGCGAGGGCGTCGGCGGGAGTCGCGCAGCCCAGGTCGACTCCCATGGCCTCGGCGACGGCCCGCAGGGTGTCGAAGTCGGTGCGGGCCTGTCCCGGTGGGGGCACGGCGGGGCGGACACGCTGGAACCGGCGGTCGAAGTTGACGAAGGTGCCGTCCTTCTCCAGCCAGGAGGCCACCGGCAGTACGACGTCGGCGTGCTGGGCCGTCTCGGACAGGAACAGTTCGTTGCAGACGACGAGCGGGCAGGCGTCCAGGGCGTGGACGACCTGGTTCGCGTCGGGGTCGGTGGCGCAGACGTCCTCGCCGATGACCCACAGCGCTCGCAGATCGCCGGCTCGTGCGGCGGCGAACATGTCCGGGATCCGCAGGCCAGGCCGCCCTGGGACTGGTACGCCCCAGACGTCCTCGGCCCGCGCGCGGGCGGCCGGGTCGGTCACCTTTCCGTACCCGGGCAGGAGGTCCGGCAGGGCGCCCATGTCGGAGGCGCCCTGGACGTTGTTCTGGCCGCGCAGCGGGTTGACCCCGTACCCCCGGTCGGTGCCCACGGCGCCGCGCAGGATCGCCAGGTTGGCCAGGGACCGCACCCCGTCGGTGCCGTGGAGGTGCTCGGTCACGCCCAGGCCGTAGACGATGGCCGGATGCTCGGCGCTGCCGTAAAGGCGGGCGGCGGCGACCAGGTCCGGGGCCGGCACGCCGGTGAGGTCCGCGACCCGGTCCGGCGGGTAGTCGGCCAGCAGTTCGGTCAGCTCCGGCAGTCCGGTGGCCCGTTCACGCAGGAACGCCTCGTCTGCCAGCCCTTCGGCGAGCAGGACATGGGCGAGCCCGTGGAAGAGCGCCACGTTGGTGCCCGGACGCGGACGCAGATGCACGTCGGCGTGCAGGGCGAGACCCACGGCACGCGGGTCGGCGACGAGCAGCCTGGCCCCGTGGAGGACCCGCCTCAGCAGCCGCGCTCCGACCACCGGGTGAGCCTCGACGGGATTGGCCCCGACCACCAGCAGGCAGTCGGCCCGCTCCACGTCGTCGAAAGTGTCGGTGCCGCCGGAGAGCCCGAAGGACGCCGTCAGGCCGGCGGCGGAGGGGGAGTGGCACAGGCGGGAGCAGTTGTCGACGTTGTTGGTTCCGACGACGACCCGCATGAACTTCTGTACGAGGTAGTTCTCCTCGTTCGTGGCACGGGCCGAGGAGATCACCGCCACGGAGTCCGGGCCCCCGGCACCGACGGCGGCCCGCAGTCCCCGGGCGACGTGAGCCAGTGCCTCGTCCCAGCCCACCGGCTCCAGCACGCCGTCGCGTCGCAGCAGGGGCCGGGTGAGCCGCTCCGGTGAGGTGCGGAATCCGTGGGAGAAGCGGCCCTTCACGCACGCGTGGCCGCGATTGACCGGGCCGTCCCGGGCGGGCAGCACCGCCGTGACCTCACCGTCCTGTGCGATCACGTCGAGGGTGCAGCCCACGCCGCAGTAGCCGCATGTGGTGCGCGTCCGGGCCTCCGCGGGGTGGAACGCCGAGGTGAGTCCCCGCGCCGGTCCAGGCTGGGTGATCGCCCCCGTGGGGCAGGTGTCCACGCAGCCGCCGCAGGCCACGCAGTCCGACTCGGCCCAGGGCCCGCCGGTGCCGGGGGCCACGACGGTGTCGCCGCCTCTGCCGACCAGGGTGAGGGCGAAGGTGCCCTGCAACTCGGAGCACATCCGCACGCACCGGCCGCAGGCGATGCACAGGTCCCGGTCCAAGTGGACGTACGGGTGGGACTCGTCCCCGCCACGGCCTCCGGCATCCTGCGCCGCCTCGGGGCCGATGCCCATCGACCGGCAGACATGGGCCAGTTCGCTGGGACTGTCGTCGGCGAGGGCCCGGGGCGGCAGTGCCGAGACGATGACCTCCACCGCGTCCCGGCGCAGCCGCACAACCTCGTCGCCTCTGGTGTCCACGCGCACGCCGGGTGAGGCCGGAGTGACACAGGCCGCCGCGATGCGCCCCTCCGCCCGTACGAGACACGTACGGCATGACCCGGCGGGACTGAGCCGGTCGTCGGAGCACAGCGCGGGCAGCTCGATCCCGGCCGCCCGCACCGCCGTGAGCAGTGACGACTCCTCGGGCACCTCGACGCCGGTGCCGTCGACCTCGATCGTGACTCCGTTCATGGCCCCCATCCCGCCAGTCGGTCCCCGTAGGCGCGGGCCAGGCTGTGCACGGCGGGCGGGATCCGCCGTCCGAAGGCACACAGGCTCGCCTCGGCCAGGACCCGCGACAGCCGCTCCCACTCTCGGCCCGGCGGCGTGTCGGCGGACGCCCATTCCAGGCCGCGGCGCGAGCCGACACGGCAGGGTGAGCACGCGCCGCAGCTCTCGGCCGCGGCGAACTCCCAGACGTGACGCAGCACTTCCTCCGGTGCCACACGCTCGTCGAAGGCGACGAGACCGGCGTGGCCGAGAGCGGCACCCCGGGCCGACAGCCCTGCCTCCGACAGCGGCACGTCCAGCGCGTCGGCAGCGAGGAAGCCGCCCAGCGGCCCGCCGACCTGGAGAGCCATCAGCTCGGCGCCGTCCTTCAGACCGCCGCCCAGCTCGGTGACGATCCGCCGCACCGGCGTGCCGAGCTCGACCTCGTAGCAACCCGGCCGGGCGAACCGCTCCGAGAGACAGACCAGTTTGGTCCCCGTCTCGTCGGGCGTCCCGCGCCGGGCGTACGCCTGGCCGCCGTGCCGGACGATCCACGGGACGGCCGCCAGGGTCTCGACGTTGTTGACCACGGTCGGCGCGTCCCACAGGCCGCGCTCGGTGGGGTACGGCGGGCGGGGCCGGGCGCATCCGCGACTGCCCTCCAACCCCGCGATGAGCGCGGTCTCCTCACCGGCGACGTAGGAGCCGGCGCCCTCGACGATGTGGATGTCCACGGAGGTGGTCGTCCCGTGCACGGACGGTCCGAGATGCCCGTCGGCGTACGCCTGGCGCGCCGCGTCCCTCATCCGTGCCAGAGCGGCCGGGTATTCGGAGCGCACCAGCACGATGCCCTGACGGGCCCCGCACGCGAAACAGGCCAGGGCCAGACCCTCCAGCACGCGCCCCGGGTCGGCCTCCATCAGCAGCCTGTCGGCGTACGAACCCGGATCGCCTTCGTCGCCGTTGGCGACGATCACGCCCCCGGGTGCGCGGCCGACCGCCTCCCACTTCGACGCCACGCGGAATCCGGCGCCGCCACGCCCACGCAGCCCGGACGCCGCCACCTCGCGCTGCACCTCGTCCGGAGTGCCCGACGACACCGTCCTCGACCACACCTGCCACGCCGGCTCACCGGAGAGCACCGCGCTCAGCAGGACCGGGTCATCGGTGTCATCGGCCACCGGGATGTCCGGCGCTCTCGTTGGCTCCCGCCCGGCGAGCTGAGCGGGGAGGGTCGTCCCGGTACAGGGGGTGTCGCCGTCAAGGGCGGCGGGTCCCGCGTAGCAGTAGCCCAGACAGCGGACAGCCTGCAGCGACACGTCACCGCGCGGTGAGGCGGTGTGTGCGGCGACACCCAGCTCACGCTCCACCTCCGCGAGGTGCCCTCCGCCTCCTGCGGCGAAGCACGCTGTCGCGGCGCATACCCGGACATGACGGTCGCCGTGCGGGGCGGCGAGGTCCGCGTAGTAACTGGCAGGTCCCAGCGCGGCGGCGGCAGGCAGACCGACGCGGGCGGCGATCGGTGGTGCCCAGACATCGGGGCTGCCCCCCGTCGTAGCCCTGGCCTTGGCCAGCGACTCCACCAACCTTTCTCCAGGCCGCCCACGCCGGTCCGCCAGCGCCCGGAAAGCGTCGAAAGAGTGAGCGGAACGGACGAGCGCCATGCATTCATCGTGGAGGAAGGCGCACGAGACCGCAGCTGGGGGACCGGCCGGGCCGGAATCGGCATCGAGCACCTGCTGACCAGAGCTGGGACGCCAGGACCGAGGTTGCGGCCCGGACCACCCCGCTGGAGCCTGGAAGTGTCCCGCAGATGTGGCATGGACCGGCTGATTCCTCACCGATCGAGAGGAGGCAGGCCGCTATGACCAGCATCGCCCACCGCATGGCCACCCTGTTCCGGACCAAGGCGAACAAAGCCCTGGACCGGGCTGAAGACCCGCGCGAGGTACTGGACTACTCCTATACCCAGCAGCAGGAAATGCTGCAGAAGGTTCGACGCGGTGTGGCGGACGTGGCCACCAGCCGCAAACGCGTCGAGGTACAGATCAACCAGCTGCAGCAGTCCGGCGGCAAGCTGGAAGGACAGGCCCAGAAGGCACTCGCCGCCGGACGAGAGGACCTCGCCCGCGAAGCCCTGAGTCGGCGCACCGCCGTGGCCTCCCAGGTCACGGACCTTCAGACCCAGCACGCTTCGCTGCAGGCCGAGGAGGAGAAACTCACCCTCGCCGCACAGCGCCTGCAGGCGAAGGTGGACACTTTCCGTACCAGCAAGGAGGCCATCAAGGCCCGCTACACCGCCGCCGAAGCCCAGACCCGCATCACCGAGGCCGTCACCGGCATCGGCGAGGAGCTGGGCGATGTCGGCCTTGCCATGCAGCGTGCCGAGGACAGGACCGAACAGCTGCAGGCCCGCGCCGGAGCACTGGACGAACTGCTCGCCTCCGGTGTCCTGGAGGACGCCACCCTCCCCGCCGGCCGCGACGACATCCAGGCCGAACTCGAGCGCGTCACCGCGGACCAGGACGTGGACAAGGAGCTGGCCCGGATGAAGGCCCAGCTCCCGGCGTCCGCAACCCCGCCGGCCGTAGAGGGCAGGAGCGCCGAGCAGGGCCCGCCGGACCAGGAGGCGACATCATGTGTGGGCGGGCAAGTCTGCGTACGCGTGTGCTCGGTCGGCGATACCTGACGCCTGGAGCACTACGCCTGGAGCACTACGCCTGGGGCGGTCGCCGCAGAGGCCGGGGCTGCTGCGGCGGATGAGGAGGAAGCCGTCGCGGCGCGCGGCGTCCGCGTAGGCGGGCCAGCGGCGGGCGGCGCGGCTCGGTGGTGGTGATCAGGCGGGCGGTGTCGTGGACGATGCCCGCCAGGATCAGTGCCCCGGCCACCGATGCGATCACGGCGGCCATGGCACTCACCCCCTCCCCGAGAGCGGGGCGGTCAGGGCCGCCGCCCGGGCCCGGTGTGGTGGTCGTGCTTGCGCAGCGGGCCCTCGTCCCGGTCGTCGCGGTGCTGATCGTGTCCGCCGTGCATGTCCTGGCCGTGCACGCTGCGCATCATGAAGAACATCATCAGTGGGCAGGCCGCGACCAGGGCGGGCCAGACCAGGCTTTCCAGCGACGCGCCGACGATCAGGGTGCCGACCACGACGATCGCGGCGGCGAGGGCGTACATGCCGTAGTTGCGCTTGTCGTTCATCATGGGCCTCCTTCAGCGGAGGGCCAAGGCCACAGGGAGTGCGGCCGTGTTCAGGATTTGCTGAGAGGGCCGGCGTGCAGGACCTTCAGTCGGCGCTGGTACTCCTCTTCGTCGATCTCCCCGCGCGCGAACCGCTCGCCGAGGATTTGCTCAGGTGTGGGTGCGGCGGGGGTGTGGGTGTGTTCGTGGGGCTGGTTGGCGGCACGGAAGACCAGGACAAGAGCTGTGATGATCAGCGCCCAGAACAGGACCATGCCGACCGACATCCCGAACCAGCCCCAGCCGCTGACATCGTGGTCGTACCAGAACATCATCGCCACTCACCTGCTTCGGCTTGTTTCGGCGACTGGTACGGGCGCGGAGCCCGTCCTCCGGAGCGGGCTGCTGCCCTCACCTCCATTGTTCCCCTGTATGAGTGGCGCTCTTGGGCCGGACGGTCCAGGGACCTGTGGGCCGTTCAGCCCCTACCCGGCGGGGGTACCCGGGCGCAGGCTGGAGAGTGACCTTCCAAGGGAGGCGGGCAGCTCATGGGTGCCCTCGATGTCGTGGTGGTCCTGGCCGCCGTGCTGTTGGTCGCCGGGCTGGGCTGGTTCTTCTTCGGGCCGCGCCGGGCCGGCGCCGCCCGGGTCGAGGGCGGGGTGCAGCGGGTGGAGGTCACGGTGCGGGGCGGCTACAGCCCCGACCTGATCAGAGTCCGTGAGGTGTTCTCTGCGACAGCACATCGGCGCGGAGGGCGAGGCGCCTGGCGACCGAGGGTGAAGGCGGTCCCTACCTGCCGTCGTAGTCCTCGTCGGTGACGTGGTCGCCCCACTCGGTCCCGTTTCTGGGATCACCGCCGGTCGACACCATCGCGAGGTGGGTCATGAAGTGCTCGCGGGCGGCGCCGTGGAAGTGCCACTCGCCCGGCGGCGTGTAGACGGTGTCGCCGGCGCGCATCACGATGAGCTTGCCGCCACGTGCGCGAACCAGCCCGACGCCCTCGGTGACATGCAGGGTCTGTCCGTAGGCATGGCGGTGCCAGGCGGGGCGGGAGCAGGGTGCGAAGCGCACCTCGGCCACGAGGATTCCGGACGGCTCCTCGCCGGCCGTGAGGGTATCGAGCCACACGTCACCGGTGAGCCGCTCGGCCGGCCCCTTGGCGGTCGGCGCCTTCGGCAGCTTCCCCGTGGTGGGGGGAGACCCTGCATTGCCAAGCTCGTCGGCGTAGGCGGTGCCGCCGTTGATGGCCGATCCGGCCAGCGCAGCCGGTGTTGAGAGGGCGGCGGAGGCTCGTAGTACGGATCGGCGGTCCCCGTTGCTGCTCGTTGCTGACATGACTGTGGTCCTTTCTCCTTCGGATGCCGCTACGGCGGTCGCTGCCGCAGCGGTCGTGCGTGGGGAGAGGCAGTTGAAGGTGCGCCGCGTAAACGGCCCCTTCCGCGCAGCCTGCGGGAACGCTGCCGACCGCGTTGCCGTCCGTGTCCACGGCGAGTGCGGTGCCGGTGGCAGGGGGTGCGCTGCCGCTGACGACTTGGCGGTGGTTGGGGGCCTTGCGGCACGAATTGCGAAGCGGGTGGGCCAAGTTGAGCATGGGCGGATTTCCGAGCATGGAGAGGAGCCGGGCGGGGCGCCGCCGGGCCCATGACGGGGGTGGCCCGGCGGCGCCCCGGTGTCCGGCGGCGCTGGCCGCCGGACGGTCCGAGGGCATCGACTTGCGCCGGCCGTCCAGCATCAGACATCGCAGACAACACTCGCCCCACCGCCACTGATCCCGCCGCAGCAGAGAACCGATCAGATCATGTGGGACACGGTCTGTGATGGCGTTGTCAGCGTAGGCGGTTGACGAGGGCGAATGCTTCCTCGGTTTTGGGGTGGGTCTCGCCCAGCTGGGTGTGCATGATCTGTGCACCCCGGCGCGCGAGGTCCGCTGCGGTCGGGTCGTTCAACGTGTGCAGGACTTGGGCCTTGAGCAGCAGGACGTACCCGATGTACAGGTGGTCCGGCGCGTAATGGGCTTCGCGGATCCGCAGCGCACGCGAGATCAGTGGCACGGCCGTGGCGTGATCGCCGAGCTCGACGTGAACGTTCGCCAGTGCTATCAGGTCGAAGCTCACGTACGGGTCGTCCGGTCCGTACGCCACCTCGTCGATCTGTACCGCCCGCTCGGCCAGTGGCTGCGCCGCCCTGTGTTCACCGAGAAGGCACAGTGTCCGCGCCAGCGTGGCCAGATCCGTCGCGATGGCGGGACTGTCCGCCGGCAGGCAGGACTCGTGCAGGCGCAGCGCGCGTTCCGCCAGCGGGCGTGCCCTCTCCGGCGTGTCGAGGTCCCGGTGGATGTGCGCCAGGGTGATCAGGTCGAAGCCGATCTCCGCATCCCGGCCCTCGAGCGACTCGTCAATCGCAAGGGCACGTTCACACAGGGACAGCGCCACCGAGAAATCCCCGATCTGGAGGAGGAACGTCGACGCCAGCCTCAGCAGCACTGCCGTCTCTGCAGCGCACTCGGCCGGTGGGTCGTCCTTGGTCACCGCGATCACGTGCGGGAGCAGCTTCTCCCACCGTGGCCGCGCATCCGGGTCACCGTGGATGTCGTGCGGCACGGCCGTGAGCAGCGCACGACACAGCTGGACCCGAGTGTCGGCGCGCGCCTCGTCCGGCAGCGAGGCCCGGGTGGCGGCCTGGACCAGCCGGTGCAGTACCAGGGACGCCTCCCCGCGCCTTGCGAGACCCAGACCGGCCAGGGCGCCGACCGTCGTGTCCCACGCCAGCGGGTCGGCTGCGGCTACGTTCAGCGTGTCGGGGCTGCCGGTGAACAGGTCCAGCGGGATCGGCTCCGGCGCCAGAAGGGAACAGAGCTTCAGCAGCCGTACCGCCTGGGGCTGTTCTGTCTCCAGCCTTCGCACACTGAGCTGCCACAGGGTCGCGACCACCACCATCGGCCGGTCGGTCAGCTCGCCCTGCGCGATCATGTCCTCCAGTCGCGACGTCAGCAGAGCCAGGTACTCCTCGGGGGCCGTGTGGTTGTACGCCATGTACCCGGCCGCCTGCTCCAACCCCAGCGGCAGGTCCCCCAGTTGCTCGGCGATCCGGTCCGCCACCGCCGCGGTCATGCCGGGCACCCGCCGGACCAGCAGCTCCACCGACTCTCGCCTGGTGAACACATCCAGGTCGATGACGCCGGCGCTGCCCGACCAGTTACTCACCCTGGTCGTGACGATGACATGGCCGTTGCCCGCCAGGCCACCCGACGGCAGCGCGTGCGTGAGCGGGCCCGGTTTCTCCCCGTTGTCGAAGATGATCAGCCAGGGCCTGCGGTCCCGCAGCTTGCCGTACACCCGTGGGATGACCTGGTCGGAGCTCACCTCGGTCAGCCCCAGCTCCCTGGCCAGCGATACGAACTGCGACGCCACCAGGTCCGGGTTCTCGGCGTCCACGAACGCGACGAACCGGTACTTCGACAGGTAGCGGTAGGCGTACTCGACCGCGAGCTGGGTCTTGCCGACGCCACCCAGCCCGTGCACGACCAGCCTCGCGGCGTCGTTCACCGAGGTGAGGCGCTGCCGCACCTCCCGCAGTGTGGCGTCGCGGCCGGTGAAGTTGGTGTTGCGTGGCGGCAGCCGGTACGCCATGGGCGCGAGCGGGGCCTGCGCGTGGTCGCGGCGCGGCGCCTGCCAGAGCCCGATGAGCGACATGGGTATCAGGATGAGGAGCACCACCCACGGGTGGACGCGCACAAAGTCGAGCGGCCCGGGCCAGCGGCTCTGGCCGGACGCCGCGTTGAAGGCAAGACTGCCGACGAACAGCACGAGCAAACCGGCCACCGCGCTGGCCAGTGTTCGCCACATGGCTCCCTCTTCGGTATGACGGTGACCGCGACGATCAACAGCCGCCGTGATCTTATCCCAGGAGCCCCACCGCCCGGGGGGAATCGGCCAACGTCGGCGGACCGGCAGCACCGGATACGGCGCCGGCCGAAGAGACGGGACCTGGTTGCCGGACGCCGGCACGGTGGGCGGCAGCGGTGTGTCGTGACGCCCGAAGGGCTCTCGGAAGAAGCCGGCGACTGCCCGAGGGCCGACCTTCCGGTCGAGCTCATGGCCACGATGTGCCGTACGCGGCCCGGCACCTGCTTCCCGCCGCCGTAGCCGCCAGAGGCGGCCGGCACCGTCGTGACGACGATCGAGGAGTGACGATCAAGTACGAGTGGCGGGGCGACGTCGACAACGCCGCCCTCAACGCCCTGCACGCTGACGGCTTCGGCCACCTGGTCGCTCAGACCGACTGGCGAGAACGACTTGAGCGCCACAGTCTCGGCTGGGTCTGTGCCTGGGAGGACGGCTCGCTGATCGGCTTCGTCAACGTCGCCTGGGACGGCGGAGTTCACGCCTTCCTCCTGGACACGGTGGTCGCCCAGCATCGCCGGGCGAGAGGCATTGGCGCCGCGCTGGTCGCAACCGCGGCTCACGAAGCTCGTGCCGCGAAGTGCGCATGGCTCCACGTCGACTTCGAGGAGCACCTGCGTTCGTTCTATTTCGATGCCTGCGGCTTCAAGGAGACGACAGCCGGTCTGATTGCTCTGTAGCACCGTGGGCCAAGCTCTGGGCCGGGGTGCACAGGACCAGAAGCGGTATCAACCGGCCCCAGCCGGACCCCTGACTCAATCTCGGTCGTCGATGTGCGGCTCCGCCCCGTGGGCCCGCCGCGGGCGCCCGTCTCCGCCTCCGCCCGCGTCCAGGAATAGCTGCGGGCCTGCCTCGGGTTGCCACGATCATGACGACGAATGCTTCGCGGCCCGAGGTGCTGCGCTACACCGCCTTCTCCAGCGCCCCCGACGGCGGAAACCCCGCCGGCGTCGTTCTGGACGCCACCGCCCTGGACGACAGCGACATGCTGGCCATCGCCGCCGAGCTCGGATACTCGGAGTCCGCGTTCCTGACCGCGCCCCCGGAGGGCCTCGGCGGCCCGGAGGGGCGGGCGTACAGCATCCGTTACTTCAGCCCCAAGGCCGAGGTGCCGTTCTGCGGGCACGCCACCGTCGCGACCGCCGTCGCGCTCGCCGAGCGGATAGGCCCCGGGGAGCTGGTGTTCGCGACGCGCGCCGGCACCGTGCCGGTGGAGGTGGCCGAGGAGGGCGGGACGGTCAGGGCCACGCTCACCAGTGTCGAGCCGCACATCGAGGAGATCGCCGACGCCGACCTCGCGGAGGCGCGCGCCGCGCTCGGCTGGCCGGCCGCCGATCTCGATCCGGCCTTCCCGCCCCGTATCGCGTTCGCCGGCGCCCGCCATCTCGTTCTCGCGGCGGCGACCCGCGCTCGCCTCGCAGACCTCGCGTACGACTTCGCGCGCCTCGAAGCCCTGATGCACCGCTTGGACCTGACCACGGTCCAGTTGGTGTGGCGGGAGTCGGCCACCGTCTTCCATGTCCGTGACCCGTTCCCCGTCGGCGGCGTCGTCGAGGACCCGGCGACCGGCGCCGCGGCCGCCGCGTTCGGTGCGTACGCCCGTGAGCTCGGCCTGGTCCCCGAGGACGCCGTCCTCACCCTGCACCAGGGCGAGGACCTGGGCCGCCCCGGCGAGCTCACGGTGACGCTGCGCGCGGGTGACCCGCGCGTCCGTGTCAGCGGCGCGGGAGCCCGCATCGGCTGAGGCGCCAGCCATGACAGCAGTGCAGGCACAGATCCCTGTTCGGGACCACGCACGCCGGGGGGCACCACCTCCGTCTACCCGAGCGGGTTCTGGTACGCATGGGCCGGCTCCGGCACCAACCTGGAGAGGTACCTGGCTGCGCAGGCGGTACGGCGACCAGCAGCCGAAGGTGGGCATCGGGATCCTGTCGTATGCCGAGTACGCCGGACCGGACAACTGGTCCACCCCGACCGACCTCGCCGTCCACACCCTGCCGCCCGGTGTCCGTGCGCAGGTGCCGGGTTTCGAGACCTGGTTCCGCCTGCTCGACGAGAAAGCCCTACTAGGGCGCGTATCGAGTCGTGATCAACTTGCGGGATGTGCCTTCGTGGCACGGTCCGGTCCGATAGACGCTCTTACGTGACGCGAGTGCAATTGACCGATCCGGATTGGGAGTTCATCGAGCCGTACCTGCCGATCGGCGAGTACGGCCCGTACCCCGAGCGACTGCGGCAGCAGTTCGAGGGCGTGATCCGGCGGTTCAAGACGGGCGGGCAGTGGCGGGAGATGCCGACGGAGTTCGGCGCCTGGTCGACCGTCCACAACCGCTTCCGGCAGTGGCGTGACGCCGGCGTCTTCGAGGCCCTGCTGGAGGGCCTGATCACGGAAGCCGCGAAGCGGGGTGAGGTGGACCTGTCCCTGGTCAGCATCGACTCCACCACCGCCCGAGCCCCCCACGACGCGGCCGGGATGCACCTCGACGAGGACGTCGTCACCGCCCTGGAGAAAGCCGCGGCCGAGGAGGAGAAGGCCAGGTCAAAGGGGGCAGCCTCGAAGAGCGAAACGGGCAAGAGACCGAAAGTGATCCCGCGCTGGAAGAACGACGACGCATCCGGCGTCGGCGGAAACTCCGGCTGAAGGCCGCCCTCCTCGGACGTTCCAGAGGCGGGCAGACCAGCAAGGTCCACCTCGCCGCCGACCGCAAGTCCCGCCCGCTGGCGTTCATCCTGACCACAGGCCAGGCAGCGGACAGCCCGCAGTTCATCCCCGTCCTGAAGAAGGTACGGGTACGCGGGCCCGTCGGCCGACCCCGCATCCGGCCGGACGCGGTCGCCGGGGACAAGGCGTACTCGTCCCGGGGAAACCGCGCCCACCTGCGCAAACGCCGTATCAAGGCGGTCATCCCGGAGAAGAAGGACCAGGCCGCCAACCAGAAGAAGGGCTCCAGAGGTGGCCGACCCGTCAGCCACGACGCCGATCTCTACAAGGAGCGGAACACCGTCGAACGCCTGATCAACAAGCTCAAAGCATGGCGAGGCATCGCCACCCGGTACGACAAGACTCCCGACAGCTACCTCGCCGGTCTCCACCTGCGCGCCTCGATGATCTGGATCAAGGACCTCACCAGGACCACCCGATGATCAAGACTCGATATGCCCCTAGGTGACGCGCTGAGGTGCCGGACGCCAAGGGCGGGCAGGAGTTGAGTCAACGGTCGACCAGCCGTGGACGCGGGGCCTCACCCGTGGATTCCGCGTCGGTGTCGTCGGTGCCGACCGGGCCGCGGGGAAGCATCCGGTCCAGCCACTTCGGCAGCCACCAGTTGGTCCGGCCGAGGAGTGTCATGGTCGCCGGTACCAGCACCATGCGTACGACCGTGGCGTCGATGAAGATCGCGGTGGCCAGGCCGAGCCCGAACATTTTGGTGGAGGGGTCGTCGGCGACGGCGAAGGACAGGAAGACCGCCACCATGATGAGGGCGGCCGAGGTGATGATCCGGGCGGTGCGCGAGACGCCCTCAACGATCGCCGTGCCGTTGTCGCCGGTGCGCAGGTACTCCTCGCGTACACGGGAGAGGAGGAACACCTCGTAGTCCATCGACAGGCCGAACAGGATGGCGAAGAGGAACATCGGGATGAACGACACGATCGGAACCGTCGCTTCCAGCCCGATGAGTGCGCCTCCCCAGCCCCACTGGAAGACCGCGACCATGATGCCGTAGGCCGCGCCGATGCTCAGCAGATTCAGCAGTACCGCCTTGAGCGGTACGAGTATCGAGCGGAAGACCAGCATCAGCAGCAGGAACGACATCGCCAGCACGGCGGCGACGAACACCGGCAGGCGTTGGCTGGTGCGTTGGCCCACATCGGACAGGCTCGCGGCGGCGCCGCCGACGTGGGCCCTGGCCGGGCCGTGCCCGATCGCCGTGGGCAGCACGTCGGTGCGCAGCCGGGCGATGGTGTCGGCCGTGGCCTTGTCCTGAGGGCTGGTGGTCGGGAACACCACGAGGGTCGCGATGCCGGTGGCCCGATCGATGTGCGTCGGCGCGACGGATGCGATGCCCGGATCCGCCGCGACCGCCCCGACGAGTCGGTCCAGCACTCCCGGATCACCGGTGGGGTCCGCGGCGATGACGAGGGGACCGTTGGTGCCCGGGCCGAACCCCTCGGCGACGAGGTCGTAGGCCCGGCGCTCGGTACGGCTGTGGGGCAGTGAGCCGTCGTCGGGCAGGCCGACGCGCAGGCCGAGCACGGGCAGCGTCGCGGTCAGCAGCAGCCCCGCCGCGCCGACCGCGTACGGCACCGGGTGCCGGCTGACGTGCCCGATCCAGCGACGCCATCCGGCGGCGGGGACGGCGTCCGGCGCCGCGCCCTGCCGTCGGAAGAGCCGCCCGGCCCGAAGAGCCCGGCCGATCCGACCGGCCCGGCCCAGACGCGGGCCGGCCGCTCCGAGGAAGGCCGGCAGCAGCGTCACCGACGCGAGCACCATCGTCAGGACGACGATCGAGACGGCAACCCCGCCCACCGTCATGAACGGCACGTTCGCGACCGCCAGGCCGAGGATCGACACGACGACGGTGCCGCCGGCGAAGACCACCGGCCGCCCCGCCGTTGCCACCGCTCGTCCGGCCGCCGCCTGCGGATCGAGCCCGCACGCGAGGTACTCCCGGTGCCTGGCGAGCACGAACAGCGCGTAGTCGATGCCCACTCCGAGCCCGACCATGCTGCCCAGGACCGGTGCGAAGGTGGGGACCTCTGTCACCCCCGCCAGTACCGTCATCGTGGCGACCCCGACGGTCAGCCCGAAGACCGCCATGCCGATCGGCAGCGCGGCGGCGACGAGCGAACCGAACGCCAGGAACAGGATCGCGGCCGCGGCGAGGAGGCCGATCAGCTCGCTCGCGCCGCCGTCGGGGTCGGAGAAGGCGTAGAAGAGGTTCCCGCCCATCTCGATGCGCAGCGGCAGCTCGGCGCGCAGCCGGTCGCCGAGATCGACGAGGGCGTCGAGGTCTTCGGCCGACAGCCGGCTCTGGTCGGGGTACTGCACCCGGACGACCGCGATCCGCCCGTCGGCCGAGACAAGGCCGCCGCGCACGGCGGTGTCCCCGCCCGCGTCGAGTGCCCCCGCCGGGTCGCTCGTGCCGAGCACGTGCGGCAGCCGCTTCACCTCGGCCTGCAGCCGCGTGAGAGCGGTGCGCGCGCCGTCGTCGTCGAAGAACGTCGCAGCGCCGTCGAGGGGGGTGACGACCACTTGGGCGGTCATCCCCTCCTGGCCGGTGCCGGCCCGCTCGATCAGTTCCGCGGCCCGTTGGGAGTCCAGTCCCGGAGCGGTCATCGAGTCCGCGGTCCGCCCGCCGAAGGCGACGGCGGCGAGGACGGCGAGCGTGGCGGCGACCAGCCATGCCGCGATCACCCGCCAGGGATGGCGGGCGGCGCTTGCGCCCAGGCGCAACAGGGCTTTCGACAGCATCGGGTCCTCCAACCACCTCGTCGGCCGTCCTTGTACGGCCGCCGATGCCGAGGCTCGTCGCCACGGCGCTCCGCGGCATCGGCCCGTGGGCCGCGGATCCGTCGGCCCCGGGGCGGAGTGACGAACCGTCCTTTCGGCCGATGCGCGGCACGCCGCGGTCCCTACGCTGAGAACCGTGCTCCGAGACGACCTGCGAACCCTGTGGACCGAACCCCGGCCGCCCGACGCGCCCGCCCGGGTGCGGCGGGACTGGGCTCTGCTCGCCGCAGGCCTTGCCGGTGTCGCGCTGGAGGCCACCCTGCGCGAGAACGTCGTGTGGCGGCCGGTGGCGGTGATGTTCGCCGTATGGCTGTGCCTGCTGCCCCTGTGGCGCCGGACCCGCCCCCTGGCGATGGTCACGCTGGCGTTCGGCTCGGTGATCCTGCTTCAGGTGGCCTCGCTCGTCGCCGCACCGCGCGAGCCCGTCGGCCTGTACACCGGCGCGGTCGTGCTCGTGCTGGTGTACGCGCTGCCCCGGTGGGGATCGGGACGCGAGATCGTGCTGGGCAGCGCGGTGATCCTCGCGGCCGGCGCGCTGTGCTCCGTCACGGACGAGACCCCGGTCGTCGAAAATGTCGTGGGCTTCGTCTTCCTGCTGCTGCCCGGCGTGGTCGGGGCTGCCGTGCGGTTCCGGGTGACCGCTCGCGAGCGGCAGTTGGAGCAGGTGCGCTCCCGCGAGCGCGAGCAGCTCGCCCGGGAACTGCACGACACGGTGGCCCACCACGTGTCGGCCATGGTGATCATCTCCCAGGCGGGCCGGGTGCTCGCGGGCACCGACCCGTCCGCCGCCGTCGAGGCGCTGGAGGGGGTCGAGGAGGAAGGGGCACGCACGCTGGAGGAAATGCGCGCCATGGTCGCCGCGCTGCGCGACCGCGGGGTCGGCGCCGAGCTGGCGCCCCCTGCCGGAGTCGCGGATCTGGAGCGCCTGGTGCGCACCCCGGGTGGCCGCCTCAGGGTCGACCTGGGGCTCGACGGCGAACTGGACGCGCTGCCCCCGGCCGTGGACGCGGCCGTCTACCGCATCGTGCAGGAGTCGGTGACCAACGCGCTGCGCCATGCGGTCGACGCGACCGAGCTCGTCGTTCGGGTCGCCGCGGAACGGCACACGGTACGGGTGAGCGTGCGCGACAACGGCCGGCGCACCGGCCGGGGTCGCGACGGATACGGACTTACCGGACTGCGCGAGCGCGCGACCCTGCTCGGCGGCACACTACGAGCCGGCCCGGGTACCGACCGGGGCTGGCATGTCGAAGCCGAACTGCCGAGAGCGAGGAGCGAGAGCGGTGTCCATTCGCGTCCTCGTCGCTGACGACCAGACGATCATCCGCACCGGGTTGCGGATCATGCTGAACGCCCAGCCCGGCATCGAGGTGGTCGGCGAGGCCGCCGACGGGCGGGAAGCGGTACGTCTGGCCCGCGAACTACGCCCCGACGTCTGCCTGTTCGACATCCGCATGCCCGTACTCGACGGGCTCGAGGCCACCCGGCTGGTCGCCGGCCCGGGCGTCGCCGACCCGCTGGCCGTGGTCGTCATCACCACGTTCGACCTCGACGAGTACGTCTACGGCTCACTGCGTGCCGGCGCCCGCGGATTCCTCCTCAAAGACACGGGACCGGACCTTCTGGCGCAGGCCGTACGGTCGGCGTCCGACGGTGAGGCGCTCATCGCGCCAAGCGTCACCGTCCGTCTGCTCCAGGCATTCGCGGACCTGCCCGCCGGCCGGCCCGTGGCCCAGCCGGTCTCCCCCGTCACCGCCCGCGAGGAGCAGGTGCTCGTCGCCGTCGCCCGCGGGCTGACCAACACCGAGATCGCCGACGCGCTGCACATCAGCCTCAGCACGGTGAAGACGCATCTGGCGAGCCTGATGGCCAAACTCGGCGCCCGCAACCGGGTCGAGATCGCGATGTGGGCCTACGAAACGCGCCGTATCCTCCCCGGAACCTGAGCCGGGTGCTGGGCCATGTCCCATGAGTCCCCGCCCGGACATCAGTGCACCGGTCGGCTCACGTCGGCTCCACGTGCCTCACCCGCCCCAGAGCGTGACGTACCAGGAGGCCGGAACTGGGACGGTGAGTCCCCCGATACGACAAGACTCCCGACAGCTACCTCGCCAGTCTCCACCTGCACGCCTCGATGATCTGGATCAAAGACCTCACCAGGACCACCCGATGGTCACGACTCGATACGCGCCCTAGGCCTGTCTCCTCGACCGGTCAGTGATGCGTGGCGGGGCTGGTGAGATCGTACTCATGTACGGAGACCCTCGCTCGGCCGTTCTGTCACCGTTCAGGTGGGAATGACCATGTACGGACCCCAGGGGGTCGAGGTGACTTCTCCTGTACTGCGGTCAACTCCAAGACAGGCATCGGCTCGACGTTCTAGAAGGACCTAGTGGTGGCAACGCTCCCAGAGATCACAGCCTTGTTGGGCGAACCCCGGTTCAACTGGTCGGATCCGGCTCCATGGATCGAACTGGAGCAGGAACTCGGTATCGAATTCCCTGCGGACTTCCGTGAGATCGTGGACGCCTACGGTTCGATCCAGATCAACGGGCAGTTGTATCTGGAGCACCCCGCCGGCCATCTTCTGCACAGTCTGGGAGAAACCATCAGGGGGGACCTCGAGCTCTGGCGCGAGGAGGACATGGCGGAGTTCCTGCCCAGTCCGGTGGGGGCGAACCCCGGGGAACTGATGCCGGTGGCGACGGCCATGACGGGCGAGGCGGTTCTCCTTCGCGTTCCCGACAACCCATCGTCGCCCTGGCGAGTCGTGGTCCAGGAGTTCGACAGTCCGGCCTGGACTCTCTACGAGATGACGTTCAGTGACTGGTTGCTGGCCTACCTCAAGGGTAGGGACGTGACGGTGTGTTCTCGCAACTTCGCTCCTGACGGCCCGTTCTACGAATTCCTGCCCTGAAAAAGCCGCCGCCCTCGTGAGCGCCGCGGCCCCGCCGCAGCGCTCACGGCCGTGTCCCGGTCCGGTTACCGTCTCGGTCCCGCGACGGCGTAGGCCGCGGTGCCGGCGACCGTGAGGACCAGGGCCGTCCAGGTGCCCGCTGCCGTGCCGGGTGGCAGCAGCATCCAGGTCGCCACCTGCATCGGCGCACTCGTCGGGGGCGGGGCGAAGAACGAGAACGAGAGCCAGGAGAACGGCAGCGTCCATGCGTACTGGCCGCCCGAGAGCGCCGCGCCCAGGGCGACCAGTCCCATCAGGCCCGCGCTGTCCCGGACGACGAACGCGGTGGTGGCCATGTCCCCGCCCATCGTCCGCACTGTCAGCAGCGCCGTGCCGACGACCGCGCCGGCGAGCAGCACGTGTGCCGCTCTGCGGGGCACCCAGCGGATCGCGGCCGTCCGGTCCAGCGCGAGGTCCTGCCCGCCGAGCCCGATCGAGGCCGCCATCGCCCCCGTAGCGAGGACGAGCACGGGCAGCCGCGGATCACCGGGCCCCTCGCCCCCGTCCCGGGCGAGTGCCCACACCGCCACCGCGCTGATCACCACCGCGGCGAGCGACGCGGGTACCTGACGCGAGCGCGCGTACAGCGTCAGCCATCTCACCGGGACGCACCGCCGTTCAGCGCGTCGAACGCGTCGCCCTTGCAGGAGAGTGCGGCGGCGCGCATCGCGTTGATCCGTGAGAGCTGCTCGGCGCGCGGCAGCGCCTTGAGTTCCTTCCACACCGGGCGGGCCTCGGCGTCGACCTCGCGGCGCCAGCTTGCTGAGCCTGTGCCGGGCAGCGACCTGAGGTCCCCGAGGACCCAGCCCACGGCGACGGTCTGCGCGATGTCATCTTCCCCCATGCCGCTCCAGCCGACCGGGGAACACCCTGGCACCATGCCTTTGGCGATCAGGGCCCAGGTCAGCTCCTCGCCCTGCGCGGCGGCGATGATGTCGTCGTCGACGTCGAAGAGCACGGTCTTGCGGGACCACTGCGGTATGGAGCCGTCCGGCAGCAAGGAGGTGTTCTCCCGGACGGAGACCGGTGCCTGGCCGCCCAAGGCGTCGTGCAGCAGGCGCAGCGCCTTTTTGCCGGGACCCGCGAGGTCGATGAGTTGTGCCTGGTGCGTCTTCGTCACGCACACTGGGCCGTCGCACACCAGCTCCGCGGCGGCCTCGTCGACGACATACATCCGGCGCGGGTCGGTGGGGAGGACGAGCAGGGCGATCACCGCGCCCGCCAGGGCGGGCGTCAGGGCGATCAGCCGGGCGCGCGGGGTCGCGGCGACCAGCAGCACGAAGCCGGTCGCGGCCAGGCCGAGCAGCCAGATCGTCTGCCCGACGTGCACGGACGCGGAGAGCGTGACAAGCACATCGCGCACCTCCTGCACCGCCGGTGACAGCAGCGAGATCCGGTTCGGCTCCGTGCTCGGGACCCCCGCCGCCGTGGTCGTCTCCGTCCGGCCCAACGACATGTGCATGAGCGCCGTGAACACGAAGGCGCCCATGGCCAGCAAGGGCGGGGTGAGCACGGTCGGCAGGGCCCGCCCGGCCCCCATGCCCAGCACGGCCCCCGCGACGAGAGAGAGTGCCCCCACCAGCGAGATCGGCAGCCATCCGAGGTGCGTGTACTCGGTGTGGGCGAGCACCTGGACCGCGCCCACGAGGATGAGCAGCGCGAAGGCCGAGGCCAGCGTGATCGCCGTCGCGCCCGCCAGCGTGGCCGCGCGGTGCCGGGCGGGCCGCGGCGTACTCGTCAGCAGCTCGGACATCTTCGAGCGGTGGTCGCGCAGACCCTGAAGCGCCCCGAGCCCCACGGCCAGCGGCCATAGGTAGAACAGCAGGGAGCGGGTCCACAGCGCCAGGGATGTCCACTGGGCCGTCCACGCCGTGGTGCCCGTCCACCACCCGGCGTTCAGCAGGTACAGGAACGCCAGCGCCGTCGTCAGGACCACGGCGCCGGCCCCCGGGGCGACGGAGCGCTTCAGCTCGATGCGCAGGACACGCGTGTTCACCAGGCGCCCCGTCCCTGGCCGGGGCCCTGCAGCAGCGCCGAGTAGCCGCGCTCCAGCGGGCTGTCGCCCACGTGCTCGGGGCCGCCCGCCGCGGCCAGCTCGTCCGGGGTGCCCTGGAAGACCAGTCGCCCCTCGGCGAAGAGCACCACGTCGGTACAGGCGGCGGCGACGTCCTCCACCAGATGGGTCGACACGAGCACGCAGGTGTCCGTGCCCAGCTCCTGCAGCAGCTCGCGGAAGCGCAGCCGCTGCGCCGGATCCAGGCCGACCGTCGGCTCGTCCAGCAGCAGGATCGTCGGGTCGTTGACGATGGCCTGGGCGATGCCGACCCTGCGCACCATGCCGCCCGACAGGGCCTTCATCCTCTCGTCGGCGCGGTCCGCCAGACCCACCCGCTCCACGGCACGTTGCACCGCCGCGGGGATCTCCGCCTTGGGCACCTCCTTCAGCCACGCCATGTACTCGACGAACTCGCGCACCGTGAAGCGCTTGTAGTAGCCGAACTCCTGCGGCAGGTAGCCGATCCGGCGGCGCACCGCACGATGCTCGCCCATGCCGCCCACGGACTCGCCGAGCAGCTCCAGGGTGCCCTCGGTGGGGCGCAGTACGGTGGCCAGCGTCCGAATGAGGGTGGTCTTGCCCGCCCCGTTTGGTCCCAGAAGTCCGTGGACGCCGGTGCCCAGCGACAGGTCAAGGCCGTCGACGGCCATCCGTTTCCTGCCGACCCTGACCTTCAGCCCGGCGGCCCGGATCTCCCAGGCGTAGGCCGTCGGTGCGATGTCGGCCGCACTCACCGCGGACGTCATGTGATGGTCCTTTCCGATGGTCATCGATGGGCTCCCAGCACGGAGTACGCGCCTGGACGGGCGATCACGACACCGATGCCGAGTGCGAGGATCAGCCCCCACACAGGCAGCCCGCCCGTCTGCAGGGCGAAGGCCGTACGGCTGGTGGCCAGGGTCGGCGCCACGACCACGGCGACCCACACCGCGGCCAGCACGACGGCGGCGCGGGTCACGCCGACGACACCGCCGAGCGCCAGGGTCGTCGCCGTGAAGGCCAGACAGGGCAGCAGCCACTGGGCCACCATCACCCCCGTCACCCATCCGCCCACCAGCAGCGCGGGGACGACCACGCCGAGCACGGACGCGGTGCGCCGCAGCACCAGATAGAGCCCGGCCCTGGGCACCGAGGCCGTCAGTTCGTACGCCGGGTCCAGACCGCGCGACCAGGACGCCGCGACGCCGAGCACGGGCAGGACCGGCGCGAACAGCAGCACCAGCGACACCTCGCCGGTACCGGTGTCGACCAGGTCGAGCAGCAGCGCCAGCAGGGTCACGCTCACGACCATGGCCAGCCACGGCACCATCGTGGGCGTCATCCACCTCGACAGCCGCGCCCACCAGCGCCGTCGGCGCGGCATCGTGGCGGTGGCGGCCAGGTGGGGTTCGAGGCCGGACCACACGGTGTCGACCAGCGACGCCACGGCCGGCGCCTCGGCATCGACGGCGGCGGACAGCCGGTCACGGCACACCCGGCACGCCTCCAGATGGGCCTCCAGGGCCCACACCTCGTCGGCGGCGAGGTCCGTGCCGCCGCGCGCGTAACCCTCGATGATCCGCATCGACGCATGTTCCACACTCATGCCAGCGCCCTCCGCATCGCGATCCGGGCCCGGCGGGCACGGGTCTTGACCGTGCCCTCGGGCAGCCCGAGCAGGACCGCGGTCTCCCGGACGGACAGCCCGTCGAGCACCATGGCCTGCAGTACCTGTCTCAGCTCCGGCGCGAGGCACCGCAGCGCGTCTCCGACATCACCGCCGACGGTCGCCGCGAGCGCCTCCTCCTCGGCGGCGGGCGCCGCGTCGGGCAGAGCGGCGGCCGGCGGCGGCTCCGCGTGGTGAGCCCTGCGCCGGAACGCGTCGACCAGGCGGCGCGCCGCAATCGTCCACAGCCAACCAAGCGCCGTCCCTCCGACCGCGGCCCCGGCGAACGCACCCGCCGCGCGCCACACCGCCAGATAGGTCTCCTGCATGACCTCCGCGACGATCTGCTCGTCCCCACACCGGCGGCGCAGCCGCACCGCCATCCACGGCGACGTACGCCGGTACAACTCCTCGAACGCGGCACGGTCGCCTTTTGCCACCAGCCGGACGAGACGCTCCTCGTCCAACTCGTGCAGCGCTGCTCTGACTGATCTCACACCCGCTAGACGCCCGAGCCGGGCCGCAGGTTTTCCCCCCAACGTGATCCCCGCCACATGTGGGAAACCCCGTGGGCTCCACTTGATCAAGCATCGCCTTCAGGGCCGTCCGGCCCGGGCTCGAGAGCACGCTCCCGTTGCGCAGACATGCGTGGTGCCGACGGCACGTCTTTTCCACAGCCGACGAGAGGTTCTGGAGGAGATGCCGGCGATCAGCCACTTGCTGGACGTCAGGCGCCGCCTGCTGATGGCCTCGGTGAAAGCCGTCAGGCGATCACGGCACACGATCTCGGCACCGGGGTGCTCGTCAGCCAGGCGGCAACCGAGCCGGTCTCACGGTCGGGTAGGACGTCTGCGGGCTTGGAGGTCTCCACGTCGGCGAGGACAGTGCCGTAGGTCCGCCCCTTGCGGAACGCGAACTCGTCCATGCAGAAAACCCGCGGCGCCCGGGTCGGCACGGGCGGGGTCCGCCGACGGGTAACCCTCACGTCAGCCGAGAGCAAGCGATCGGCGATCGCCACCCTCGCGGGCATCCTCGAAGAACGCCGCGCCCTGATCAAGGAACAGGTCGGCGAGTCCGATGAAGGGGCGCTGTTCGAGATCGCCGACCGCTACGACCTGCGCCACCGCAGGGCCGACCAGCGTGGCGACTACGACGAAGCGTTCCTGTACTGGATCTTCTGGTGGTACCTCGCCACGGTGGAGCTGACCAACCGAGCCAGAGCGGGATGGTCCCTCCTCGGTCGGGCAGCTTCGCCGTACCGGCGTTCTCCAGGGGCCGCCAAGGCTCACGTCGTGACGCTTGCGCTTGGCCTTGGCGGCCCCTGGGGGTTCCTGGGCGGCCCAGCCCAGCGGCCGGCACTTCCGTCGTCCGGCGACCTTGTCCAGCAGTTCGATGCCGGCGGCGTTGTCGCGCACGGACGCGGCGAGCACCACCACCGCGATCACCAGGCCCAACACGTCAACGGCCAGGCCGCGCTTGCGGCCCGGTACTTTTTTGCCGCATCACACCCCGTCGACTCCGCCGGCACCCCGGCCGCCACGTGCACGCTCCGGGTGTCGAGCACCACCAGGCTCAAGTCCGCCTTCCGCCGCGCCTTCTCACGCACCTGCTAACGCAGCAGGTCATGGACGGTCCGGTCGATGCCGTCGTCGCGCCACCTGCTGAAGTAGTACATCACCGCACCACGCGGGGGCGGGTCGTGCGGCAGCAGGTCCCCCTGGCAGCCGGTGCGGCCCTGGTGGAGGAGCGGGGCGTTGACGATCTCCCGCATCTCGTACCGGCCCTGGTGGCCGCTCACCGAGGGGGTGCACGGCCTTCCACGCCGCGATCACCGGCTCGGTCAGCGCCCACAGCTCGTCGGACAGGTCGGTCTTGTAGGGCTTGCGCTCGCTCACGACGTTCAGGCCAGCACGCCCGAGCCCGCCGGCCGGCTGGGATGCCGCAGCCCCACACCTTCAGGTGACGACACAGCAGTCGTCATCCGACAAGACTCGCCCGATTCCCCACCGGCTTGATGTATTCCGATATAGGAATATGATGGCTGCCATGGCACGAGCAGCGACGACGTCGGACGCGTTCAACGCGATCGCCGAGCCGCAGCGTCGGGACATCCTGGCGCTGCTGCGGGCGGGTGAGCGGCCGGTGACCGACCTGGCCCAGGAGCTGGGGATGAGCCAGCCGCGGGCGTCCAAGCACCTGCGGGTGCTCCGGGAGGTGGGGCTGGTGCGGGTCCGCGAGGCGGGCAAGCAGCGCCTCTACGGCCTGGACGCCCGCGGGCTGCAGCCGGTCCACGAGTGGGTCGGCGGATTCGAGCGGTTCTGGAACGAGAGTTTCGACCGGCTGGACACCTACGTGCAGGACCTCAAGCAGACACGGCAGGAGGAATGACCGATGGCAGGGGCAAGGCAAGAATTGCGGGCGGAGCCGGCGACGGCCGACCGGGAGATCGTGATCTCCCGGGTCATCGACGCCCCGCGGGAGCTGGTGTTCGAGGCGTTCACCGAGGTCCGGCACCTGTCGCGGTGGTGGGGTCCGGAGGGGTTCACCACCACCACGCGGTCCTTCGAGTTCCGCGAGGGCGGGGAGTGGGACTTCGTGCTGCACGGGCCGGACGGGACCGACTACTCCGAGTGGATCCGCTGGCTGCGGATCGTCCCGCCGGAGCGGATCGCGCTGCTGCACGGTGAGTCCCGCGACGACCCGAACGCCTTCGAGTCGGTCCTGACCTTCGCGCCGGACGGCGCGGCGACCCGGATCGTGATGCGCACGGTGTTCCCCACCAAGGAACTGCGCGACGAGGCGGTCGAGAAGTACCACGCGATCGAGGGCGGCCGGCAGACCCTGAGCAGCCTGGCGGCCTACGTCACCGACCTCGCGCGGAAGAGGGCGGAGGGCTGATGGCCGGGAAGGTGTTCTTCAGCGTGTCGATGTCGCTGGACGGCTTCATCGCGCCCGAGTCCGTGCCCGTTGAGGACGAGCTCTTCGCACCCGACAAGCAGGACGACCCGGACGTCCAGCGCTGGATGGCGCAGTGGGCGGAGCTGCAGCAGTGGCTGTTCCCGCTGCGGTTCATCCGGGAGAACCTGAAGCTGGGCGAGGGCGGCGAGGAGGGCCGCGACAACGACGTAGCGCGGGAGACGTTCGAGCGCACCGGCGCGAGCGTCATGGGCAAGCGCATGTTCGACCTCGGCGAGCAGTCATGGCCGGAGGAGGCGCCCTTCCACACCCCTGTCTTCGTCGTGACGCACACCAAGCGTGACCCGTGGGAGCGGCCCGGCGGCACCACGTTCCACTTCGTCAACGACGGCATCGAGCACGCCCTCGACCAGGCCCGCGAGGCCGCCGGCGACCGCGACGTCCGCATCGCCGGCGGCGGCGCGACGATCCTGGAGCACCTGAACGCCGGCCTGGTCGACGAGTTCTCGATCGCGCTGTCACCGGTGTTTTTCGGCGCCGGCACCCGCCTGTTCGACGGCGTGGACGCGTCCAGGGTCGCGCTGGAGCCGGTCCGTTCGGAGCCGTCGTCGCGGGTGACGCACCTGACCTACGCCGTGAACCCACGGTAGCCGCGCCACCACTCCACCCTGGCGACCCGAGCACCCACGGCGCACACGCCTGAATCAGCAGGCCACCACGGCCAGCTGCGAATAGCTTGGCCCGTCCCGTCCCGTCCGGCGGTGGTCAGCCGCTCGTCCCATCCGCCGCCCTCGCACAGAGGCCATCCCTGGGTCTGCATCACTCTTGCTCCGGAGGCTGAGCTGTGGCTGACTGGCAACGGCGCCGAGGGGGAGTGAGGGCATGGGCAACTGGGTCGTGATCGCGGAGTACTACAGCGACGTGTACAGGACCGAGTTCATCTGCCGCGGGCAGGAAACGAAGGACCAGGCACTGAAGGCACTCCGCGCTGCCCTCCACACCTATTTGCCGAGCAAAAATATCGTCGAGAAGCGGCGCCGCGTGTACCGCTTCGCCGACCAGGAGTCATACCTGGTGGTGATCAAAGGCAAGCTGTCGGAGTGGGAGTGCACCCTGCGCATCGCGGAGCTGGTCTCGGACTCGAACGACCCGGCCGTGGCCGAGCGGGCGCAGATGGACGACGGCGCTGCAGAGGCGGCTGACGGGCCGCAGGACCGGATCCCGCCCGGCTACTGAGCGACGGACCGGACTCCGCTCGGGTCAGTCGCCCTGCAGAAACCGTGGCCTTGCGTTCAGCCGGGTCAATCGCGGCGCTCAAGCGACCGACTCAAGCACTGCACTCAGCGGCCAGATCAGCCGCTCAGTCACAGCCCAGATGGTGCAGGACTCAAGTAGCTTCCCGATGGAGAAGTCAAGCGGTGTCGCTCCCGCTTCGTGGAGGGTCGGGCGAGCGGGAGGGTCGTCAACCGCGACGGTGGCCCTCGACGCAGAACCGGTTGCCTTCCGGGTCGGCCAGCACCACGTACGGTCGCCCTCCGGGCGGCAGGCTTTCCGGATAGTGCTGCCAGTCGACGCGCCGCGCCCCCAGGGCCACCAGACGGTCCACTTCCTCGTCGAGATCCCGGTCACCGGCGTCCAGATCGAGGTGGATGCGGGGGAACTCCTCCGCAGGACTTTCACTCGTGTCCATGGCGATAGCGACCCCGCACTCACCCGGCGGCGGTTCGAGAACGATCCAGTCATCACCCTCGTAGCGTGGAGGCCGCTGCACGTATCCCAGTGCCTGCCGCCAGAACTTGCCCGCCCTCTTGTCGTCGTTCACGCCCAACGAGACCTGTTTGATCGACGTCATGCCAGCACAGTAGGTGTCCCTTGGACGTCCAAACATCGATTGGCGCAAGTCCGATCGGAACTAGCCGGTGGGCTGGGGCGGGGTGACTTCGTAGAGGCGTCCGTCCCGGATCAGAGCCCACAGGACATTGACTCTGCGGCGGGCGAGGGCGATCACGGCCTGGGTATGGCGTTTCCCCTCGGCGCGCTTGCGGTCGTAAAACGTCCGGGAGTTGGGGTGTAACGAACGCTCATCAAGGCGGACATGTAGAAGATGCGCTGGAGACCTCGGTGATAGCGCCGGGGACGGTGCATGTTGCCGTTCCGCTTCCCGGAATCGTGCGGTGCTGGGGCCAGGCCGGCGAAGGCCGCGAGTCCGTCCGGGCCAGTGAAGTCGGCGAGGTCGTTGCCGATCGCGGCGAGGACCGTTGGTCCGGGGCCGCGCCGGACCCCAGGCCTTCGCCGCGAGGAGCTCGCCACGCTCGCAGGGGTGAGCATCGACTACTACACCCGGCTCGAACGCGGCAAGGAGACCCGGCCCAGCCCGTCCGTCGTCGAGGCCCTCGCCTCCACTCTGCGGCTGGGCGAGACGGAGCGCGCCTACCTGCGCGACCTGGCCGCCAGGACGGCCCGTGGCGGCGACGGGGGCGCGCAGCCGGATCGCGCCGGGCAGCGTCCGGCCGTGGACCGGGGCGTCGAACTGCTGCTCCGGACAATGCGGCCCCACCCCGTCCACGTCGTCAGCCGCACCTACGAACTGCTCGCAGCCACCCCCGGCGGCCTGCGCCTGCTGCCCGGTATGAAGGACGTCGTACGGTGGCTCGCCCTGCATCCGGGGGCCCGCGCCCTGTATCCGGACGACTGGGAGAATCAGATCCGTGGCTGCGTAGCCCGGCTGCGCTCACTCGCCGGCACCGCCCCCGAGACCCCGGGGCTCGGCCGCCTCATTGCTGAACTACGTGACAAGAGCGCGGACTTCGCCGAGTTGTGGGAGCACTACGACGTCCAGGGCCACACCACAGGCACAAAGACCTTCCACCACCCGGAGTTCGGCGTCTTCACGCTCGGATTTCAAGCCCTCGACCTGGACGGCACCGGCAGTCACCGCCTGATTTTCTACTGCGCCGAGCCAGGCACCCCCGCATATGACGTGATGGTGCTCCTCGACATGGACCAGCCCCAGACCGGGACCGGATTGGCCACCGGCACCCCCATGGCCAACCGGTACCGCTGACGGCCACGAACGCGCAGGTGTTCAGGAGGCGGCCGGCCCCCTTGACCTGACCAGCTTGAAACGGCTGACATCGGGCCGCACTGCCTGCACCGGCCGGGTTGGATCCCACCCGATACGGACAGGGTCAGCTCGGCCCGAAGTGGTGTTCAGGCGATCGAGTCCACGTAGGCCAGGTTGCCGCCAAGCTCGCGGGACGCCTCGGCCTGCGCCAGCAGTTCCTGGGCCTTGGCCTTCACGCCCTCGATGGCGTCGGCACCGGCGACGAAGCGCAGCGGCGGTTGCTGCTGGTCGGCGATCGTCAGGAGGGCGCGGGCGAGCTTGGCGGGGTCGCCCGTGTCGGCCAGGGTGGGCAGGCCGTCTGCGGCTGCCTTGTACAACGCGGGCAGGACGTGCAGCCGGGCGGCGGTGAGGTCCGGGGTGGAGCCCGGCTCGACATCGGAGACCCACAGCGGGGTGCCGTCCGGGGCGGACAGGAACTGGACGTTGCCGCCGAAGCTCTTGTGTTTCTGGCTGAACAACAGGTCGTTGCCGTTGTCCCGAGTGCCGGCCAGGCGGTCGCTCTCGATGAGCATGCCGTCGAGGATCACGTGACTCATCTTCTCCTCGCGGCAGCGGTCCAACACCTCGTGCAGATCGGGTGCTTGGGCGGGGAGGATGTCGAGGCCCTCGTGCAGGTAGCGATAGCTGGTGGCCTGGGAGATGCCAGCGTCCCTGGCCAGGCAGTGCACGCAGCCCCGCTCACGGAACCAGCGCAGCACGAGGACCGCCTGCCGGAACGTGCCCAGTGCGCGCGAGACCCGCGGGGTGCCCAGACGACGGCGATGCGCGGCAAGCAGCCGGGAGAGGTGCACCACGATGTGGCGCGGGACATCGAGCGTGGCAGCATAGGTGACCAACCTGAAGCCTCTGGTTCAGCGGACGATCTTGTGGTGAGAACCGTCCTACCAGGGGCTTCACGTCTCCCGACGATCGGGGCCCACCTGCCCCACCTGTCCCGAATCGAGCGGTTCACATAGCTTCGCGAAGATCATTTCTCAGTGACGAGGTCTGGGATTTCCCTGACTTCACGCCCACGCCGGCTCCAAGATGTACGCAACCGTTTCCAGAAGATGCACGCTACTGCTCCCAGCATGTGACACCTCCACCGAGGATGGCCGCGGCGCTGGCAACGGTTCCCGGATGGCCGGCCCCCAATATCCTGCGCGAAGTATGGACTGGAGGTTCCGGTCGGCGGCGGAGACCCAACACTAATGATCACCGGAGTCACCAGGGGGAGCCCGCAGCATGACCGGCACCAGGGAGGCCCTTGGCGGGTCGGCTGCAGTCGACGATGCAGCACGAAGTGTCACGCGCCCGTTCTACGTATACGCCGTGCTCGCCAACACGCTGTTCCAGCGCGGCGTATTCGTCCTCTTCCTTTATCAGCGCGGCTTCTCCGTCGGGCAAGTGGCCCTACTGCAGACACTGCTCTACCTGGTCAGTGGACTTGCGGAGTTGCCGACGGGAGTCATCGCCGACCGAATCGGCAGGCGTGCCGGCATCGTGATCGGCCAGATGCTGATAGCTGGATGTCTGCTCGGTCAGGTGGCGTTCTCCAACTACTGGGTGTTCCTGGCGCTGTTCATCGGGCAGGGCGTGGGCATGGCATGTGTGTCCGGTTCGGACACCGCCCTGCTGTACGACCTGCTCGTGCGTCGTGGTGCAACGGCCGGCTACGTCAAGATCAAGTCCCGGTTCACCATGCTCGGGACGGTCACCTCGGGAGCCGCCATCGTCCTCGGCGGCCAACTGCAGCATATTTCCTGGGGAGTCGTCTACGTCGGTTCGGCGGCGTGCCTCGTCCTGGCCATGGTGGTGCTGATGTCAGGGGTGCCCGAGATCCGCGGCGCGGACGCGGTGGACGAGCAGGACGGAGCCGAGGAGCACGGCGACGCCACAGCATGGCGGGCGATGCTTCGGGTCGCCACGCCGGCGCTCGTGACGCTTGTCGTGGTGTCCGGATTGATGCATGCGACTTTGACGCCGTACATCATTTTTACGCAGAAGACCCTCTCCGATCAGGGAGCGGGCACCGCATTGGTCAGCGTGGTCATAGCGGCGGGATTCTTCGCCGGCGGGCTCACTCCATTGCTGTCGGACCGCGCGGACCGGCGCATCGGGTATCGGGTCATCGTCCCGGTGTCTCTCCTGACGCTCGCCGTGGCGCTCGGCCTGAGCGGCCTCGGCCTTGTCTGGGTCACCATCGCCGCGTTCCTGGTCCTGGCCGGGATTCCCGAGATCACCGCCGTGATCGTGGACAACGTGTTCAACGAGGCAGTGCCGTCGCGCTACCGGGCGAGCCTGCTGTCGGTGATCGCATTCGTGGAGTCGGCGCTCATCGGCATCGGCTATCTCGTCCTCGGCGCGCTCATGGACGGGTTGGGCTCCAGTGTGGGCATGGCCACCTACGCCGCGGTCCCCCTGCTGGCATGTCTCCTGTGGCTCCCGGTGCTCTTCCGAGGGGCACGGGTGACCACCGAGATCGAGAAGCCCGCCGACCAAAAGGCATCCTGAAACAGACCATCTCGCGCAACGTCCTGCCCGATGGCAGGGGCGCTGCTCGTTGACATGTCGCTCCCAGTCAGCGACGGAGCTGTCATCGCGACGAGCAGTGCCAAACGGGATGGGAAGAATCGCGCCACTGAGAAAACCTTACTGGGCTGATTACTCTCCCACCTCTCTGCGTCTGTCGGGACTGTAAATCGTTCGGTGTAACTCCCGATCATGGAAGATGCATCGATGACCAGTGAGAACGTGGCCGAGCACGAGGCTGTCGAGTCGACAGCGACTGTGTCGGCGAAGGCCGTGGACGACCAGCTGATCGACGAGCTGGTGAGCCGGGCCCAGGCGAGGGCCTGCAGCTGACCGGCGGGGGCGGGCTGCTCCAGCAGCTGACCAAACGGCTGCTGGAGTCCGCCCTGGAGGACGAGATCGCCGATCACCTCGGCTATGACAAGCGCGATCCGGCGGGCAAGAACGGCGGCAACTCCCGCAACGGCAAACGCTCCAAGACCGTGCTCACCGACGTGGGACCGGTGGAGATAGCCGTGCCCCGTGACCGGGACGGCTCCTTCGAGCCGAGGATCGTCAAGAAGCGGCAGAAGCGCTTGACCGGCGTGGACGAGATGGTCATCTCGCTGGCCGCAAAGGGACTGACCACCGGTGAGGTTCAGGCCCACCTGGCGGAGGTCTATGGCGCCGAGGTCTCCCGGTTTGAGGGGCCATCCTCTGACGTCAGAGGATGGCCCCTCAAAATTCCCCTCAACAGCCTCCGTCTTTGCGAACTCCAGGAGGCGAGGGGGTCAGCGAGTGGGCGGGACGAACTCGGGCTGGTCGAGCACGCGAAGCCAGCTTCCGTCGGGCTGGCGCCGGACGACCTGCGCCCGCGCGCCGGCACCGTCCTTCGGCGGGGTCGAGGTGAGAGCTATGTCGCCGCTGACCAGCGTCGGCAGGGGTGGTTCCGGCTCGAAGCGGGGAGCGTTGGCCAGCACCTTCTCCCATAGCGCGCGGATCGCATCCCGCCCCACCGTCAGCTCGCCGGGCGGGTAAGCCATCACTGCGTCCTCTTCGTACAGCGCGGCAACCCCGGCCGCGTCACCGGCGTTGGATCGCTCGACGAACAAGCGGGTGATGTCCTCGGGCCGCATGGCCTTCTCGTACTCCGGCATGGGTTCCTCCTGACGTAAGGCTCCGGTGTTTCTCAGCCTGGTCGCCCGCTGACCAGAAGTCCAACAGATGGATTTTCTACGAACTAGAATCTGTAGTCATGGAGCTGAGACAGCTGGAATACCTCGTCGCAGTCGCCGAAGAGCAGAACTTCACCCGTGCGGCCGAGCGGGTGCACATCAGCCAGTCCGGCATCAGCGCCCAGATCCGCCGGCTCGAACGGGAACTCGGCGCCGAGCTGTTCGACCGGTCGGCCCGCACCGTCACCCTCACCGTCGCAGGGAAGGCCGCGCTCGAACACGCCCGCGCCGCACTCGCCGCAGCTGGGGCAGTCGGCCAGGCAGTGGGCGAGGTGACCGAGCTGATCCGGGGTCGGCTCACCGTTGGGATGGTCATCGGCTGCACCGTCACCCCGCTGTTCGACGCTCTCGCCGCATTTCACAAGGCGCACCCCGGTGTAGAGATCTCGCTGCTGGAGGACAGCTCCGACCGGCTCGCCGACGGGGTGCGTACCGGCGCCGTCGACTTGGCACTCATCGGGGCCGCAACAGCCACCCCCGACGGGCTGGACGCGCTGACAATCATCAGCGATCGGCTCATCGCGGCAGTCCCGGCCGGGCACCCCTTGGCGAAACAGCGGCGGGTCACCCTACGCGACCTGATTGCCTACCCGATCGTGTGCATGCCACCGGGCACCGGCCTACGCACGGTATTCGACCAGGCTTGCGCCGCACAGAGCCTCCAGCCCTCGATCGCGCTGCAAGCCAGCGCCGCGGATGCCATTGCCGACCTCGCCGCCCGCGGGCTCGGCGTCGCCATCCTCAGCAACTCGATGGCCGCGAGCTATCGCGACCGGCTCACCGCCCACACCATCGATGATGTCGAAACACCAGCATTGCTCGCCCTGATCTGGAAGAGCGCCCACAACCCCTCGGTACGCGAGCTGCTCGTGCACAGCCGACAAGCATTCACGGACCTTCTGGGGCTGCACCAGTAGAGGCAGACCAGTCCGAGAGAGGGGGACTTCCCATCAGCTCGGCGACCAGGGCAGAAGTTGGACCAGGCCCACGGAGGTGTTCTCGTTTGCTGAGGTGTGGACGGCGCGGACGGTCCAGCGCCCGGGCGGTATCGGTACGTGGGCCTGCTCCGGCAGCCCTCCGCCGATCGGGTACTCGACGTCCAGCTCGGCCCCGGCGGTGACAGAGTCCATGAGCACTGCCGGGCCGTCCGTCTCCCAGACACCACACTCCTCCCACTCGGTAGTGGGGTCGGTGAGGACAGCCCTGGCTGCGGTGACCAGATCGGTCTCCGAGTTGGCTCCGAGCCAACGGACGAAGGCTTGGTGTTCTGGCAGATAGCAGGTGCTGGCGGGTTCGTCCGCCAGGACAAGCCCTCGCGCGCCCTCCCTGCCGACAGCGAGCACTCCTGCCAGACCGTCCACCTCGCAGGCGCGGTCGTAATCGTCCGGGACGTCCCCGTCGCCGATGACCATCCCCGACTCCGTGCAGCCACGCCATCCGTCCAGTGCGGAGACCGGTATGGCGATCAGCGGGCCGCCCATCGACTCGACCCAGGTGAAGGAAGGCTCGGCTGAACCGGCTGCGGTGGACGAGGAAGTCTCCATGGCACCAGTGTCTCCTCAGCCACTGACAACGCTCCGTCGGGCTGCGAGACAGCTTCCCTGACGCTTCGTCCAGGCCAGCCCAACGGAGGGCCTGGAGCGTGCCGGCGCGGTCAAGTACTGACCACTCTTCCGCTGACGGGCGGTGCTCCGGGTGGAGTACTTGCCGCGCCACCTTCGTGCGGGGCGGGCAGGTTTGGATCATGCGCGTACTGTGGTCGGGTCACATCACCTGCGAACTGGTGAATGTGCCGGTGCGCCTATACGCGGCAATGCAGGAGACACGGCCCCAGCTGCACGAGGTCCATGTGACCGACAGTGCCCGCATTCGGCACCGCCGGGTGTGTGAGGCCGACGACCGTGAGGTCGGCGAGGGCGAGATCGGCCGGGGCCGGCAGACACCGTACGGACGCATGGTCGTTCTGCGGGACGAGGATCTGGACCGCCTGCCACTCGCCACGAGGCGCAGGGTGGAGATTCTCGGCTTCGTCGATGACCACGACGTCGACCCGCTGCTGTACGACCGGGCCTACTATGCCGACCCCGACGGCGAGCCAGGCCAGCGTCCCTGCGCCTTGCTGGTGGAGGCACTCGCCCGCACCGGCCGCGTCGGCGTTGCCATCGGAGACGACACCCAGAGGATCAATCTGACTTTCAGTCTCCGCCCGGAGCCGGGGCGGGCCGCTGTGGCCCCCGCCGGGGCTGGGCGCTTGTTCGAGGGGACCCCGACCCTGCCGGATGTGGCCTCGTACTACCGCCACACCTGCCCGCGCCGGCTGGTCGTCACCGGTGCGCCAGGGGCGGGCAAATCCGTGCTGGCACTGGAGTTGATGCTGGCCCTCATCGAGGAGCGGGAGGAGGGGGACCCGGTACCGGTGCGCCTGTCGCTGGCCGAGTGGGACACCGCCACCGCCATCCCTCAGTCGGCGTGGCTCGCCCGCCATCTGGTGGATGTCTACGACTGGCCGGCCAAGATGGCGGGGGAACTCATCCGCCAGCGCCGCGTGCTGCCGGTGCTGGACGTGTTGGACCGTCACCCCACCGGGACGCTGGCCACGGCCTTGTCCACGCCGTGGCGGCTGACCCTGGCCGCCACCGTCTACGCCCAGCACGGCGACCCCTGCGGCCTCGCCCGCCACGCCACCGCCAGCGACCTTGATGAACACCTGTTGGCCCGCTTCATCCCTGCGGCCACCGCCCTCCACCCGCGCGCCCGCCGCCTCTACGCCGTGGGTGATGTCCACTGCTGGCTGGCCCGTCTTGCCGACTATCTGGACACTCCATCCCCCGCTCCGGGGGCACCGGCGGGGGCGGGCATCCGTGCCCATACCGACCTTGTCCTGCACCAGTTGTGGCCAATGGCCGGATCCAAACGGGTCCGCGCCGCCGATGCCGTGCTGACCGCGCTCGCGGTCTTGCTGCCGATCCCCCTGGGATGGGCCACGGCCATTCCAGGGGTGATGATCATGTCCATTGTGGCTGCCGTCGTGGTCGGCTGCCATGCGGCACGGGCTTCGGTGGATCCACCCGCGCGCGTGCGCTGGGGACGCTTGCGCACCAAAGCCGGATGCCGCGACCTTGCGGTGTGGCTCGCGTTGGGGATCCTGTCTGGGCTCGCGGTCGGGCTCTTGGTCGGGCTAGCGGCCGGGCTCGGGCTCGGACTCGTGGTCGGGCTCATGGTCGGGGTCGGGTTCGGTGCTCCATCCGGACGCCGGTACCTGGTCCTCGTGCTGTGCTCCAGGGGAAAGCTGCCATGGAGGCTCGGGGTCTTCCTGGATTGGGCCTGCGCCGCCGGGCGGCTGCGCTTCTCGGGCTCCGCCTACCAGTTCCGGCACCGTGAGCTGCAGCAATGGCTGGCGCGTCATCCCGGCCACCCACCGGTGTAGCCGCCAGCCAGGCGGGCGGGGCTCGTTTCAGACGCCCGCCAGCGTCGGCTCGGAGCCCCCTCCCGTTCGGATAGGTCGAGGGATGGTCGGTGTGGCGGGAGCGACCGGGCACGGTCGGGGCCGCCACCGCTGTGCCAGTGGCTCCGACCCACCGGTCCGGCGACATGCCTTGACGGCTCGCCACTCGGTCGGGTGAAGACATGGCAGCGGCGGAACTCTCCCAGGGGACTTGGGCGTAGTGCCGTACCTGGACCCGTTCCTTGAGAGGCACGTCAGCGAGCCGGGGTTGCTCGTCGTCGACGTCGCGGCCGCCGACGACGCCACCGTGCTCGCCTTCCAGCAGCTGCTCGCCGAACGGTGGGCGACGGCCACAGCGGAGCAGACGACGCGGGACGCCGGTCAGCCCGGCCTACGGCTGCGCTGCTACCTGGACCTGCGCCAGCAGCTCACCGCGGCCGCCGTGGTCGGCCCGAGCATGGAGCCGACCACGGCCCGGCCCTGACTCATGACAGGGCGCTGCCTTCGCCGAACAGCGGCACCTCCTGGACGTCGATGTCCGCGCGGATGCGGTGGGGGCGGGCCGGGTGCCACCACCGTCCGGCGCTGTCGCGGGCGACGTCGACGTCGACTTCCATCACGACATCCAGCTGCACCAGGACGGCATCAAAGGGTCCGCTGCGTTCCGCAGCCTGCCGAGAACCTCCAGCCCGTCCACGGATGCGCGGCGCGCGGCGGGGCCAGTTGGTCGGCCACAGCGCGGCCGGCGGCCCGGGACAGAGTGGTGCTGCGGCCGATGTAGCGCAGGCGGCCCGCCGGGTCGCAGCGGCCCAGCAGCAGCGTGAGAGGCGCGGTAATCGACCCGGTGACCGCGCCGATCACGGCTTCAGTGGTGACCCGTACCACTGGTGAAGTGGCGGTATTGGAAGGATGCGGTATTCCCCTGCTGGAGATGCGGAAGCATCTAGGGGCGGCAACCTTCAACGCAAATCGGCTTGATACCGCTGGGCTGCAGTGAAGCGAGTAGAGGAGCTGAGTTGGTGCCGCATACCTTCAGATGCATGGCTGACGAGTGCTTTGGGCATCCACGGCTCGCCGCGATCTATGACCCGCTTGACCCTGATCGCAGCGATCTCGACGCGTACGTCCGCATAGCGGAAGGGTTCGGAGTACGCCGAGTGCTAGACATCGGCTGCGGGACAGGCGTGTTCGCCCTTCTTTTGGCTGATCGCGGGATCGAGGTTGTCGGGATCGACCCCGCCTATGCGTCGATCGAAGTAGCCGAGGGCAAGCCGGGCAGTGAACGGGTGCGATGGATTTGTGGTGACGTGTCGGCACTCCCGCTGCTGCGGGTCGATCTGGCGACCATGACGGCGAACGTCGCTCAGGCCATCGTGGACCCGAAGATCTGGCAGGAGACCCTGCGAAGGGCGTACGAATCACTGCGGCCAGGCGGACGCCTTGTGTTCGAGACTCGGGATCCAGCCAGGCGTGCATGGGAGGAGTGGAACCGGGAGGATTCGTACCGCGTGGCGGAGATCCCGGGTGTTGGCGAGGTCGAGAGCTGGGTCGAGGTGACCGACGTCAGTTTGCCGCTGGTGACGTTCCGGTGGACCTACGTCTTCGCTGCGGACGGGCAAGTGCTGACGTCGGATTCGACGTTGCGTTTCCGTGAGCGCAAGGAGGTCGAGTCGGACTTGTTCGCGCAGGGGTACGTGGTCGACGATGTGCGTGAAGCTCCTGACCGGCCGGGGCGGGAGTTTGTTTTTCTCGCGCGGCGTCCGGAGGCACGCTGAGCGTGGTGCTGATCGTCCTCGCGCCGATTGGATGTGACGACACATCTGTTCGGGGCGGGAGGTGGGATGGCACAGCTGGTCAGGGTCCGGCGGTTGTCGGACGCGGAGGGGCAGAAGCTGCAGCGGATCGTGCGCCGCGGCAGCACCAACCCGGACAAGGACGCCAAGCTGGACCGGATCGAGCACGCCCTCCACGAGCGCCCCGACCGCACCTTCGCCTTCGACGAGTTCGGCCCACTCGGCATCCGTCCGACCGCCGGGGCCTGCTGGGCCAGGCAGGGCAAGCCCGACCGGCTCCCGGCCACCTTCCACCGCACCCACGGAGTGCGCTACTCAACTTGATTGGGTGATGTCGGGTGGCGTGGGCCATCGGTCACCTGCGCCGGTGGCCGCCGACCCACATGGGCCGGCCCTCGGTGTGCATACTGTGACCGGCAGAGGGGCCGTCGTCCGACCGAACGGCGATGGGCGGGGCCGATAGGCCACGGGCCGGGCCGGACGATCAAGGAGACCAGCGATGGATGAACAGGAAAGCTTGCGCCGCTACGGGCTTCGCCCCGTCGGCGCGGACCTCGACGAGATCCGTGCACTCCTCAGAGAGCACACGGCGCGTGAGCGACGCGCCCAGGGCGACGGCGACACCGTGCTGATGAAGCTCTGCTGCGTCCAGCTGTTCAACAGCGGCGACCTCGACGACGTGCTCCTGGTCTGGAGTGCGAAGCAAGCCAGCTTCGACGCAGCGTGCTCGATCGACATCGAACTCCTGCTTGGGCACGGGCTCGACGCGACGAAGGCCCACCTCTCGGCCAACCGTGCACCTTCTGCGGCGGCGGCACTGGATCGACTGCGCGAGCTTGAGGCGGACGGTGAATTCGAGGACTTCTCAGTGGAGGAGTACTCCGCCGTCTACGACCGGTACTACGTCGACTGACGAATCTGCAGCGCCGCTCAGTCGTCCGTGATGAGGCCGGTGCCCGCAAGGCAGCTATCGACGAAATCCGGGCGGTACTGGATCTGCTTGAGCCTGCGCTTCACGGCCCTGGTGATCTGGCCCAGGTCGGTTGCGGCGAGGTTGCCGATGTCGCGCTTGACCAGCGACCAGATGCCCTCCTGCGGGTTCAGGTCCGGCGCGTAGGTGGGGAGCTGGAACACGGTGAGCCAGGCGGCATTCGCGGCGATGAACTCCCGCATCCCGGCGGTCAGGTGGAGGCGGACGTTGTCCCAGACCAGCACAATCGGTCCGCCGCGCTGGATGCGGGCACGCACCAAGAGGTCGCAGAGGTCCCGCCAGCCGAAGCCCTTCGGCTCGCCCTTACGCCCTCGGTGCTCGCGGATGGCGTAGATCAGCCGGGACCGCTCGCCCGGCTTGTAGCAGGTCATACCCGCCATCGACACCCGTCCGGAGCCCCGGCCGCGAACCCGGACGACTGGGGTCCGGCCGATCCGCCCCCAGGTTCGAGAGCGCGGCGGCGTCATCGACTGGCTGGCCTCATCCTCGAAGACGATCCAGCCGTTACACGCCGTCGCACAGCTCTTACCCGCGGCCAGACCTCCTTCTTCCACAGCTCAACCGCCGCATCGTCGCGTTCGATCGCCCGGCGGGTGGGCTGCTGCCACGACCAGCCGTGCCGCTTCAGCAGCCGCCACGTGCCCTCCACCGTGTACGAAACGTGGAACAGTCGACCGATCAGCGTCTTGACCCGCGCCAGCGTCCACCGCTGATCGGCCCAGCCGTGGACGAGCGGTCCACGCTCCAACTCCCGCTCCAGTCTCGCAATCTGAACCGGGCTGAGTCTGGGGCGTCCCGGCGATCCCTTCGACAGGATCCCGGCCTCGCCTCGCTCGCGCCAGGCCCGGCGCCACCGCTCCACCGACCGCTCGCTCAACCGCAGCGCGGCAGCGATCTCCCGGTTCTTCTCCGCGCCCTCGAAGCGTTCCACGGCCTGCAGCCGGATCCGCTCCCGCGTGGCCCTCTCGGCGTCGGTCAGCCCGCCGCCCTGCGCGTACCTCACAGCCCCACAGCTACCGCAGCCGACAGAACGGCGTCAGGCAAACATCCCCGACATCACCCAATCAAGTTCAGTACTTCCATGGCTGCTACTCGGTCGGCGACGACACGCTCTGGGGTGTCAACCGAGGCCGTTTCGTCGTTCAGGACCCGGCGGGACAGCAGCCGTTCGCCGTCCGCGTTGATCACCACGCAGTGGTTGTGTTCCTTGCCGATGTCCACTCCGGCCCATATCCGGGGCACGGGCACCTCCGCCAGCTCGGACGACCTCGCCGACGTTGCCCTACACAGCGATCGAGTCGCATCTCCCAATTGGCGGTCGAGTCGTCGCGGGGCTCCGGGCGGCCAAGCCTTTCCAGCCATCTCATGGCGAACCGCTGACAGCCATACCCAGAGCCCCTGGGTCCCGCTGATCTTACGAGTGACCAGTTCGGACCACGATCAAGAAAGTAGGGCATCCGCTGGGGCGGCCGCCCTCTCAACCCTGCGGCCTGACCGCCGCGCCGTGACCGTCGGCGATCTGAGACGAGCGGCCTCGCCGCAGGAACGAGCCCCGTCAGGGCTTTTCGGGCTTGCGGGCCAGCAGGCAGGCGTGCGGTCTGTTCACCCGTCCGCCGGGCTCCTGCTCCAGCCTCGCAGTGACGACGAGTCCGGCCTGCTCCAGCAGGCCGATCATGCGGTCCAGGGGCAGGAGATACGACTCGTAGGACACCGGATGGCCATAGCCCTGGGTCGGCTGCAGCCGTTCATCGCCGACATAGTCTCCCCAGAGCAGGTAGCCGCCGGGCGCGAGCGTGCGGTGGAACTCGGCGAACACCGCCGGCAGCCACCGCGGGGGCGTGTGGTGGGTGGAGTACCAGGCCAGGATGCCGCCGAGTTCGTCGTCCCTCATCTCCAGCGCGGTCATCGAGCCCTCGGTGAACCGCAGGTTCGGATAGGCGTGCCGGGCCAGCCCGATCATCTTCGGTGACAGATCGACGCCGAAGGCGGACACTCCCAGCCCGGCCAGGTGCGCCGTCACGCGGCCGGGGCCGCATCCCAGGTCCGCGACCGGCGCCAGACCGGCCGTCCGCACGAGTTCGGCGAACCCCGCCAGCATCGCGCGTGACAGCGGGTCCATCGCGGCCGGAGGCGGGACGCGTTCGACGTAATCGGCGGCGACCGTGTCGTACGACTCGCGGACGGCGGTCAGAAAGGAGGGCTCAGCCATGCGGGCGACCCTAGACCAGAGAACTGACAGGCCGTGTCACGACCTTGAGTTGACCTGCGCGACATCCACCTCCGTAGACACTCGGCCATCACACCACTCCGGTGATCGTTTCCGGTCAGAGCACCTAGGGCGGCGACGGTTCCGGCTCCCACAGCGGCGAGGCCATCGGGCCGATCGGCATGATGTGCCGATGCCGGAACCTCCGGCTCAGAAGTGGCCACCGACGCCGAAGCTGCTCGGCCAAGTGGTGGCGTGCCGGGTCGACGTCCGGTCACCCGACGGCGACGGTTGCTTGGGCGGCCAGGGATCTGGGCGTCCCGCCCGCTCCGCGACGGTCCGGAAATGCTCGTGCTCGTACCGGTAACGCTTCTCGGCGAGGACGGCGCGTAGCCTTGTGCCGTTCGGGTCTTCGCGGTCGTACCGCTCGAACTGCTCAGTGAGGAAGAGCAGCGGGAGCAGCTCCTGGTCGTCGTCTTCGGGCAGGTAGCCCGCGTCGACCACGGCCGCGACCGCCTCCGGCTCGAGCTTGATCGCGCGAGCCAGGATGGTCCTTCGCATACCCCAGCGTCCGACGTCCTCGACCGAGGGGTCGCTCAAGGGACCGAGGTCGCGCAGGGACCGCCGTACGGCTGCGGCCACGTCGTCGGGCAGGTCCGTGTCCAGGATTGCCAGGATCCGGTCGATGATGACGTCATTCCCGATCCTCAACCCGTCGATGGAGCACGTCAGCTGCAGGAGCCGCCCGTTCGGATCGGCCTCGCGATAGGCCGGGAACTGCCGGGTGAGCAGCAGGAAGAGGGGTGTCCAGGCGGGGCTGGCCGGCCGGTACCCGGCGTCGCGGGCCGCGGCAATCGCCTCGGCGTCACCGAGCATGGCCTGGTCACACACCGCCGTGACACCCTCTCGGGCCGACAGGTTACGCAACGCGCGGCGGCACCGGTCGTGGACCTGTTCCGGCAGCCAGGTGCCGAGATACTCCAGCAGCCGCACGGCCAGGGCGCCCTGTTCAAATGCCGGCAGCAGATCGGGCCGGTCCTTCAGAAGCGCGAGCAAAGACAGGTCGATGTCGTCGGGCTGGGCGGGCGGCCGAGGCAGGTTTGGGTTGGCGCAGACGATCTTCAGGAACGAATTCGGCTCGCCTTCAAGCCACAGGCCGCACCGGGTCTCATGGCCGGGCGGTGCCGCGCCGATGTAAGTCGGGCCCAGCCGCGCACGCGGCCGGAAGCCGGTTTCCAGGGCGTCCAGCAGGCCGGGCTGGTCGGTGACGGACAACAGGTCGGCCAACCGTTGGCGCAAGCTGGGATCGGGGAACCTCAGCGCGGCTTCGACTAGCCGCGGAACCTCCGGATCGCCCATGTACACGCCGTTCGGCGGGTCCTCGGCGGTCTGCGGGAGACAGGCGGTCAGCCGGACCTGCGGCCGGTAGGGGGACGTGGGGTCGGCCTCGAGCAGGAACTCCAGCACCGGAACGACCAGCTCCGGCCGCTCGTGGTTGCCGAACCTGAAGTTCGCCGCTGTCAGCAGGAACCACGCGCCGCGCCAGACCTCGTCGCGGTGGGCTCCGCCGGCCGACCACCACCGGTCGATCCGCTCACGGGCCCGGCTGTTGCCCTCGTAGAGGGCAGCAGCCAGCACGTCCTGGCCGCGTTCCTGGGCGCGCCACCGACGGAACTTCATCGTTTCATGATGCATCGCCTGCACGCCGATGGCCATGCCGATGGCTCGTGCCCGCAGCTCCAACTGGACAGGGGCGGCTTGTCGTTGGTCAGGGCGGGCCCGTGTCAGGACCCGGCTGCACGGCTGGGTGCGCGCCGGTCTTGTCCAGCGCCGCCGCGAGCGAGAGACGCAGGAGGAAGCCATCACCGCCGAGCAGCAGGGTGAGGACGGATTCGTCGCCGACTGGCCACCCATAGCCTGGATCGTCTTCTCAACTCTTGACGGCCTCCGCGATCTGCTGGGCGGCCTGGGCGGGTGTGAGGTGCGTGGTGTCGATGACCTCGGCCTCGGCGTGCAGCCAGGTGCGGGCCGCCTCAGCATAGGGCTCAAGGTATTGGAGACGGAACGGGGAGTTGGGGCCAAGAACGGTGTCGCCCGCGATGCGCCCGCGGAGGGTGTCCTGGTCGGCATGGAGGACGAAGTGCCGGACGGGAATGGCGTGCTGGGCAAGGCCCGAGCTGATCTCGCGCCAGTACTGCTCGACCAGGACCGTCATGGGCATCACCAGGGTGCCGCCGGTGTAGTCGAGGACGCGCCGGGCGGTCTCGACTACGAGTGGCCGCCACGGCGGCCAGTGCTGGAAGTTGTCCGTCGCGGGCAGCCCCGGCGTGATGTCCATGAGTGTCTCGCCGACTTTTTCGGCGTCGAACACCCGTGAGTCCGGGATCAGCTGCTGCACGAGCGCACTGGTCGTCGTCTTGCCTGCGCCGTGGGTACCGTTGAGCCATACGATCATGGATTTGACGCTAGCGTCGTGCGGGCCGCGGGGACAGGCAGAGTAGAAAATCCGGCATGGCTTCGGCGTTTCTCAGGGTGGTGCCGACCTGCTAGATCAGGTGCTGCCTGTCCCGAATGGGTGTGGCTCTTCTGCTGGCGGAGGAGGAGCCGGGACTGTTCACGCCGTGCGAGGCCCTGACAGCGGCCGGGGACGCGCCGGAGCAGGCGAGGCCCTCCCGCCATACCCCCTCACAAGGGCCGCACCCATTTCACTTCAGACGAATCGCACGCAACTTTGATCCCCCGTGGTGCGGGGAGCTTCGCAGCTCCACCGTCATCAGATCCCGGCATGCCTCATCCTCGTCTCGGCTTCGTCGCGTCCCAGCGCATCGAAGTTGTCGAGATGGAACTTCTTGGCGTTGAAGGTGCGTACCCACAGGCCCGCTGCCCAGCACAACTGCAGTTCGTTGTTGCTCAGCGCCCGTCTGCGCGCGGTTTGGTACTCCTCCAGGAAGGCCACCGTCCGTTCGACCGAGGCGCCTGCACCAGTGGGGCCGCCCTCGAACATGGCGGCGGCCTGGCCGATGATCACCACCTCGGGCTCGTAGACCACGCTGTCCCAGTCATGGACCGCGAGTGGCCGACCGTCGCGAAACTTCACATTGCGGCCGTCCCAGTCCCCGTGTCCGAGTACGCAGGCAGCGTCGCGGACCTCCTCCAGCCGCTCGCGTACGGCCGCGCCGAGCTCGTCGAGCCACGCCGTGGCAGGGCACCATTCAGCATTGAGGTCGACGTTGCGGTCATCCGGGACCGGCCAGACGCCATCCTCTTTGTGGTACCAGTGGACCCATGCGGGAGCTGGTCGTAGCAGCGGCTGCGGATTCAAATCCTCTGCGCGGGTCACGAAGTCGGCCAGAAGGCCGGCGAACTGTCGGGGAGCATCGGCGGGCGCGGGCTCCCCACCCCCTGGCACGAGAGTCTCGGCGCTGGCGACCTTCCTACCCAGCGGCAACGGACCGGTCAATGGCTCCGGGCATGGGAAGCCCGCCTGCCACATCCGGCGTTGCACCCAGGTACAGGCTCCCAGCCGCGCATCATCGTCGCGGATCTTCAGTACCACCTCGCGACCGTTCGTCAGCCGGAGGCCGTGGACCACGGACAGGTTCCCCGCCGTGAAAGTGCGTTCGGCGACCGGGTAGCCCAGGTGTTCGATGCACCAGTCATTCACTGCTCGATCGTCGGAGTGTTCCAGCATGGCTTTCCTTTGCATGAGTGGCTTGGCCCTCCCGTTCAGGGCCGGGATGGTGGCCTGAAGCCGTGGAATCCGGATGGGCGCCCTCGCGCCGCAGTGCGCTGATCAATTCGGTGAAACTGTCGCGGGTTCAGCCCAGCGAACGGAGCCATCCAGGGCGGCTCCGATGCCGTGAGGCCAGGGCAGAGCTCAGGGAGTGTCGCTGTCTGCCTCTTGCGGTCGCATGAAGTCAAGGTCGTCGCCCCATGCGTCCAGCACCTCGCCGTGTCCGGCCTCTCGGGCCGCCTTCTCGACAAGGGTGAACAGCTGCCGCTGCAGGGATACGTCGCCTGCTGCCGAGATGCGGTCCACAGCACGCAGCAGCACGTCGGTGTCCCAGCCCGGCAGCGGGTACCTGGCGAGCTCCCACTCCAGGTACTTGTTGTAGGGGCGGGGGCGACGGTGGAGAGCGAAGAGCAACTCGAGCAGGAGCCGCATGCTGTCGGCGGCGTCGAGGCGGGCGGCCAGAGCCAGGCCGTCCCGGTGGTTCTTGACCGAGCGGTAGAGGGAGTTGGCGTAGGCGTCGAGCCATCCGCCGGAGTCCCGGAACGCCTCATCGGCATCCAGCCGTGCCCAGTCGGCAAGGATACGGGCGATGCCTCCGTCGAGCCGGTCGAGCACGATCCGAGCACGGGCGAGGGCATAGCGTTCCCAACCGGGCATCCCGGCTCCGCAGAACTCGGTGAGAGTGACGATAATGAGGTCGAGCTCGGCGCTGCGGTGACCCGCGAACCGGGTCAGGTCGGTCATGGCGTCGTCGGCAACGATCACGTACAGGTCGTGGTCGGAGTGCGGGGTGATCATGCCGTCGTGGGCCTGGGAACCTTTGAGGACGAGACCGACGACGGCTGAGTCGGCGACGGCGAGTTCGACGAACGCGTCGTAGGAGAGCGGCTGCTGAGCAGTCATGGTGTGGATCTCCGGTGTGGCGATGACGGGTATGCCTGCTGGGGCGCCCCCGTTACGAGGCGCCCTGCACCGTCCGCGGCTGCACGTGGCTGCCGCCCGGAAGATCAACGCACATGTGGACCCTATCGCCCGGCCGGGCCATGGGGTAGGGCTTTGGGATACGTCAAGATGCTGGTAATGCGACCGACGAGCTCACTTCAGAAGAGGCGCACCGATCCCGAACAGGTGTGGTCAATCGCCTGGGCCAGTTGCTGTGCCTGGCCTTCGAGCAGTGGCTTGAGGGCGCCGTAGTAGGGCTGGTGGTCAGCTTTGCAGAGCCGGTGGAACACGTTGTGTCGCTGCCGGGTCCAGACGGCGCGTAGTTCGGGGTCGAGGGCGATGCGCGGCGGGCAGGGCGCGAAATCGGGCTCGCCTTCGGTGACGCGGGTCCCGATGTAGGCGCTGACGGCCAGGCGTCTGCGGTCGTTCGTTGATGGGCTTTCGATGGCTTGTGAGGACGGGGAGTTGGGTGAGCATGTGCTGCCAGCTCTCCGGTTCCAGCGTCCAGGAAGCGAGGGCCTCGCGTCGGCATTGGTAGTCGATGACGGGTTTTGCGCGGAGCTCGGCGGCGATGGCATCGAGGGCCTGTTCGAAGTCGCGGGCCGTACCGCGGGCGCGAAGGTGGCGGTTCAGGAGGTTCGTGTAGCCGATGGTCCTGTCCGGGGTGCTGATCCCTGTGATGGTGAGCAGGGCGGCCTTGAGGTGGTCCCTTGGTGATCTGCTCGCTGGGTTGGTGCAGGGTCCAGTGGCGGGGCGGCGCGTTCATCGGGAGGACGGCGACGACCGTCTCCAGGGGCGGGCAGCCCGGCTCGCTGAAGGCGAACTAGCGGATCAATCACGACGGCGGTGTCGTCGTCGAGGTCCAGCACGGTGCATATGTCTCCTTCAGCTCCCGCAACCGGGGGCTCGGTGACGCGGGGTTTCCCAGTCCGGACTCCAGGGACATGACGGCAGTTTTCCTTCGCCCGTGGTGGGCTGACAGCCGATGCAGACGCCGGTGAGTTCGACGGTGTGCTCCACCGCCGCGAATCCGGAGTCGGCGGCGATCCGTCCGGCCCACTCTTCGACCACCTCGGAATCCACCGGCCGACTGCTGCCGCAGGCGCGGCAGATCAGGTAATGGCGGTGTCTGCCTGCGGGCCGCCATCGGTAAAGGCGTTCACCGGCGCCGGCTTGGGCGACATCGACCGTGTCCGCGGCCTCCAGGTCGCGTAGCGCGCGGTACACGGTGGTCAGCCCGATCCGTGTGCCGTCTTCTGTCATACGAGCGTGCAGGTCCTGAGCGGAGATGAAGTCTTGGCAGTTCGCGAGCGCTTCCACAAGGGCCGATCGCTGCCGGGTGGGCCGCTGTTTGGGCGTCGGGTCGCTCACATCAGGTTTCCCCAAGTGTAGATGAAAATGAAATCCATTCCATATGAACGATAGCTCATGTGGGGGTGGCTTGCTGCGAGTCAGGGTGTGCGTGCCTCGCTCATCTGGGGGTTCTGATCTCCCGTCCGATGCCGCGTTCGCGGAGGCCGGCGCCGAGAGGCGCCAGGTGCACCACGGATCCGGAGACGCTTGAGCCGGGTACTCTTCAACGTCCCTCCCACCCGCAGCGGCTGCATGGTGAGAGTTGAGCAAGCATCTGTCCCGGCTCTGTGATCGCTATGGAGCCGACGAGGCCCAGGACCGCAAGGGGAACGCCGATAGTCGGCGACACACAGGGGCCGGGTCCGGTAGCGGGCTTGACCGGTAGCCGGTGCCGAGTGCAGGTAGCGTCCCTGCCCGGTATCCGGGGACGCCGGACTGACGGTGTGTGGGATCAGTGCACACGCCGCTCCTCCAGCGGTGCGGCCCGCAGCCGTGTGGCAGTGTCGCTCGGCAGGTGGGGCGTGTGGCCCACCAGTCGGGCGGAATTGGCGACCACGGCGATGCTGCTGGTGTTGTGGAGCAGGGCAGCCAGGACGGGGTTGATGGAGCCGCCGGCGCCCGCGATGAGGCCGGCGAGGTTCACGCCGATGGACAGGGTGTAGTTCTGCCGTACGACGCGCAGGGTGTGCCGGCTGAGTTCCACGACGGCGGCTACTTGGCGCAGGTCGTTTCCGGCCAGGGCGATGTCGGCGGTCTCCAGAGCGACGTGGGAGGAGTGGGCGCCCATGACGATGCCCACGTCGGCGAGGGCCAGTGCGGGTGCGTCGTTGGTGCCGTCGCCGACCATCGCCACGCTGTGACCCTCTGCCTGAAGGTCGCGGATCAGCTGGAGTTTGGCCTCGGGCAGCGCGTGGGCGTGCACCTCCGTGATGCCGAGGGTGTCGGCCACGGCCTGGGCGGTCTCGGGTGCGTCGCCGGTGAGCAGCACGATCCGGGTCACGCCGAGGTCGGTCAGCTGGCGGACGACGATGTCGGCTCCGCCGCGTACTGCGTCGGACAGGCCGAGCATGCCGATGAGCTTGTCGTCGTGGGCGAGGCAGATGACGGTCTCGCCGCCGGCGCGCAGGCGGCTGGTCCATTCCTGGGCCACCTCGGAGAGTTCCAGGCCGTGGCGGCGTAGCAGGGCGGGGCTGCCCACCAGCAGGCGGGTGCCGTCGAGTTCGGCGCGTACGCCCATGCCGAGGACGACCTCGCAGGCTTGGTGGATGGGGATGTGCAGGTGCTGTTCCTCGGTGCGCCGGACGATGGCTTCGGCGAGCGGGTGCCGTGCGTGCAGTTCGCCGGAGGCCGCCAGGCTCAGCACCTCGTCGGCCGTGACGGTCTCGTCGAGTGTGACCACGCTGGTGACCAGGGGGCGACCGAGGGTGAGGGTGCCGGTCTTGTCGAAGACGACGGCGGTGACGCGGCCGATGCCTTCCAGGTGGGTGCCGCCCTTGATGAGGGTGCCCCTGCGGGCGCCGTTGCCGATGGCCGCGCTGATTGCCGTCGGGGTGGCCAGGCCCGCGGCGCAGGGGCAGGCGATCAGCAGCATGGTCATCGCCCGTCGGGCGTCCAGTGTCAGTACGTAAGTGATCCCGGCGAGGGCGAAGGAGACGGGTACGAAGCGGCGGGTGAAGGCGGTGGCGACGGTCTGGATGGGGGCCCGGTCGGCCTGCGCCTCCTCGACCCGGGTGATGATCCGTCCGACGACGGTGTCCTGGCCGACCGAGGTGGCCCGTACGGTCAGGGAGCCGGTGGAGACGAGGGTGCCCGCGTAGACCTCGCTGCCGGGCTGGACGTACACCGGGAGCGCCTCGCCGGTGATGGCGGCCTGGTCGACCAGTGCCTCGCCGGTCTCGGCGGTGCCGTCGACGGGGATGCGGTGGTGTTCGTAGACCGCGACCACGTCCCCGGCCCTGACCTCCGCGAGATCGACCTCCACCTCGACGCCGTCGCGGACCAGCCAGACGCGCTCCTCGCCGACGGAGAGGAGTTCCTCGATGGCGCGCCGGGTCCGTCGCAGGGTGATGGCCTGCAGGAACTCGCCGATGTTGAGCAGCCACAGCACCATCAGCGCAACCACGTTCTCGCGCAGGACGAGCGAGATCACGGTCGCCGTCGTCACCAGCAGATCAGTGCCCGCGTGGCGTCGGCCGCCGAGGGTGTGTGCGGCGCCGCGGAAGAACGGCAGCCCGGTGAAGACCGTGACCGTGCCGAGGAAGCCGGCCGAGCCCGCCGGGGTCCACGGGGGTCGACCGAGCAGTCGCCGCAGTCCCACCAGGGCGAGCACCGCACCGCCGACCACCAGCCGCGCGACCTCCCCGGTGGAGGAATCGGGCACGGACCGGCTGGCCCTGGCGGGCACTCCCGGCGGTGGCGCCTCGTCCAGGGCGGCGACCAGCCGGTCTAGGTCGACCAGGTCGGGCTGTACCCAGACGATCACAGCACCGGTGTGCGGGAAGATTCGCAGCGCCCGGAAACCCGGCAGATCGGTGAACCGCTCATCGACGATCCCCGCGCAGCCCGGACGCGCCCGCAGCCAGGGAACCATCAGCCGTACGCGGCCCGCGGCGGCGGAGCGCACCACCACGCCGCCGCTGGAGCCGGACACCGGGGCGGAGTCGTAACCGGGCACTGGGACGTCGCCGGACGCGGACGGGCCGGACATGGCGACCGCCTCTCAGTGCTGGTGGTCGTGGGCGTGCCCCTCGACACCGACCGCCGAGGGCGGCGGCGCCTCCTCACCCAACTGCTCCCTGGCCTCGGCCAGCAGGTCTCCTGCCTTCAGGCGGGCCTCTTCGGCGGCCTCCCCAAGCCGCCGCCCCGTCGTGATGCCGCCGGCGATACCGCTGACCAGAAGCCTGCGTGCCGCGGGTTTGGCCTTGGGCGCGGCCTTGGCGGCTCCCCGCAGAACCAGGACACCGGCGGTTCCGGACAAGGCGTAGTGCGTGATGCGGCCCACGACCGCACCTGCGAAAGCGGCGGGATGCATCAGGCTCTCCTTCCGCGGAGCGGATGCCTCCGTCTTCGACGCGGTAAGTCCATTCTCGCCCAGTGGCGGGCATCGCGCCCAGTCGGTCTGGGCCGCGCTGTGGCCGGGCAGGCCGAGGCCAGGGGGGTTAAGTTCTTGGTAAGGATTTCCATATCGGATGGCCGAAAGATGGTCTTGATATCCGTTTCCATCTAGCGTGTGCCGCAGCCGGGACAGGCTGAGCTCGGCGGACAACTCACCCTATTGCGGAGGGATCCTCCATGCGTGCGTCCTCGTCCCGGCGTCTGGCGCCGCTGATAACCGGCGTCTCCCTGGCCCTCCTGGCGGGTTGCGGCAACTCGTCCGATTCCGGAAGCGACACCGGCGCCTCGCAGAGCCCCGTCTCCTCGTCCGCCATCCCGGTGGTGGCGTCGACGAACGTCTACGGGGACATCGTCGAGCAGATCGGCGGCGGGAACGTGAAGGTCACCTCGATCATCAGTGACCCCGACCAGGACCCGCACTCCTATGAGGCCAACACGCAGAACCAGTTGGCGCTGTCCAAGGCGAAGGTCGTCATCGAAAACGGCGGCGGTTACGACGACTTCATCGACCGCATGCTGAAGAGCAGCAACTCGTCCGCCGAGGTGATCAACGCGGTCGAAGTCTCCGGGAAGACCGCCCCGGCAGGTGGGGAGCTCAACGAGCACGTCTGGTACGACTTCCCCACGGTCGGCAAGCTCGCCGACAGCATCGCCGTCGCCCTGGGCAAGGCCGACCCCGACGATGCCGCCACCTTCACCAAGAACGCAGAGGACTTCGAGGCGAAGCTGAAGCCGCTGGAGGCGAAGGAAGCGAAGATCAAGACCGACCACGGCGGCGAAGGGGTGGCCATCACCGAGCCCGTACCCCTGTACATGGTCGAGGCGAGCGGGCTCAAGAACGCGACGCCCGAGGAGTTCAGCGAGGCCATCGAGGAGGGCGACGACGTCTCACCGAGGACCCTGCAGGGCACGCTGGCGCTGTTCACCGACAAGATGGTCAAGGCGCTGGTCTACAACGAGCAGACCTCCGGCCCGCAGACCGAGAAGGTCGAGCAGGCGGCCAAGGCCGCCGGGATTCCCGTCGTCCCCGTCACCGAGACCCTGCCCGAGGGCAAGGACTACGTCGGCTGGATGACCGCCAACGTCGACGCGCTCGCGAGCGCGCTGGGCAAGTGAGGCGGCCCGCCGTGGCCTCCTTGCCCCGTGCCCGCGAGGGCAGGACCGAGGACCCGGACCGTGGCGCGGACGCCGCGGTGATCAGCCTGCGCGGCGCGGCCCTGTCCTACGGCGAGCGCGTGCTGTGGCAGGACCTCGATCTCGACGTACGGCCGGGGGAGTTCCTGGCCGTGCTCGGGCCCAACGGGTCGGGCAAGACCAGCTTCGTACGCGCCCTGCTGGGCCAGCGGCAGTTGTCCGCCGGCACGTTGACGGTCCTGGGCCGCCCGCCCCGCAAGGGCAGTCGGCACATCGGCTACGTCCCGCAGCAGGCGACACTGTCCGCGCACGCGATGCTGCGCGCCCGGGACCTGGTCCGCTTCGGCATCGACGGGCACGGCTTTGGACCCCGGCTGCGCACGGGCGCCGTCCGCCGCCGCGTGGACGAGGTCCTTGAGGCGGTCGGGGCAGCTTCGTATGCGGACGTACCCGTCGGCCTGCTCTCCGGCGGGGAGCGGCAGCGCGTACGTATCGGGCAGGCGCTGGCGACCGACCCGCGGATCCTGCTGTGCGACGAACCGCTGCTCTCCCTCGACCTGCATCATCAGCGGGCCGTCACGGAACTGGTCGACGCCCGCCGCCGCTCCCACGGCACGACGGTGGTCTTCGTGACCCACGAGATCAACCCCGTCCTGGGCCTGGTGGACCGTGTGCTGTACCTCGCCCGCGGCGGCTTCCGGGCCGGCGCACCCGACGAAGTACTGACCTCCGAGGCGCTGTCGCGGCTGTACGGCACGCAGGTCGACGTCATCCGCGTCCGGGACCGGATCACGGTCGTGGGCGTGCCCGACGAGGTGGCCGAGCCGCCGCACCACCCCGAACTGCCGCACGGAGTACGGCCATGACGATCGCCGACGGGATCTGGCAGCAGATCTTCAACTTCGACAACTACGGCGAACTCCTCGCCCTCGTCCGCAACTCCCTCATCGCCGGCGTCGCGCTCGGCCTGGTCGGCGGCCTGGTGGGCGTCTTCGTCATCATGCGGGACCTGCCGTTCGCGGTGCACGGGATCAGCGAGTTGTCGTTCGCCGGCGCCTCGGCCGCGCTGCTGCTGGGGATGAACATCGTGGCCGGCTCGATCGTCGGGTCGCTGATCGCGGCCGGGACGATCGGCGTGCTCGGCTCCCGCGCCCGGGACCGCAACTCGGTGATCGGCACCATCATGCCCTTCGGCCTCGGGCTCGGCGTGCTCTTCCTCGCCCTGTACAAGGGCCGCGCGGCGAACAAGTTCGGCATCCTCACCGGGCAGATCGTCGCCGTCGACACCCCACAGATGTCCTGGCTGATCGGCACCTCTGCCGTGGTGCTCGTAGCACTGGCGATCATGTGGCGACCGCTCGCCTTCGCCAGCGCCGACCCGGAGGTGGCCGAGGCACGGGGCGTGCCGGTCCACCCACTGTCGTTCGCCTTCATGATCGTGCTGGGGCTCGCGGTCGCCCTGTCCGTGCAGATCGTCGGTGCGCTGCTGGTGCTCACTCTCGTCGTCACACCCGCGGCCGCCGCGGCTCGGATCACGGCCTCACCGGTGCTGCTGCCCGTACTGAGCGTGGTGTTCGCGGTGGCCTCCATCGAGGGCGGCATCCTGCTGGCCCTGGGCAGCAGCATCCCCATCAGCCCGTACGTCACCACGATCTCGTTCACGATCTACCTCGTGTGCAGACTGACGGGCACCTACCGGACCCGGCAGTGGGGAGCCGCACGAACCGCTGCTGAGCCTGGCTGACCATCAGGCGAGAGCAACCCGGATGGCGGTCTTCCGTGAGGCCGGTACCGCATCCCGCTGGACGGGTCAGGGCAACTCAGGCCGTGAGAGCCAATGTCAGGGTGGTCGCGTCGGCGAACCTGATCTCGCCCCTCAGTCGACCACGGTGCCGGGCGGACAAGGTCCTGCACTGCCGTCAGCGGCGCGGGCTGTATGCCGCCGTGCAGCCGTGCGCGGCGGACCGTAGGCCCAGTGCGCCCGTCGTACGCCTTGGTCCGCTCGTCACCGAGGCCGATGCCGAGGCGGTCGGGGTGTGGCTGCGGGCTGGGATGCCGGATGACGGCACGCTGCCCGACCGGCTGCGGGCGGCCCCCGCGCCGCAGCATGTAGCCCACCTCAACTCATCGCCCTCGACGTCGATGCGGCGGCGGGCTCAGGGTTGTCAGGGCAGCCGGACCAGGTTGAGTCGATACTCCTCGACCTGCACCAGCTGCTGCGTGGCGAGGCTCGCGAGCATCTCCTGGTATGGACTGGGGAGTTCGGCGTGCATCTTCGGGGGCAGGCTGGTGAGGGTGTGGGAGGCGAGCAGCTGTGCCCCGGGGCGCCACGAGGTGATCTCGGCCGGGTCGGCGCAGGCCCACCGCATGCGGGCGTCGACCTTGCTGAGTGCGTCGTGCTGGTCCTGGGTGTCGATGATTCCGGGGCCGGCGGTGTCCAGGGCGAGCAGGGAGCCGGGGAAGCGGTCCGCGAGCAGGTCCACGACGTGCCGTACGTCTGCGTCCGCCAGGAAGGGCAGAACGGCTTCGGCGGCGAAGAAGTACGGGCCGCCGGCCTGCGAGGCCACTGCCGCGGTCCATGTCCCGTCGGTCACCGACGCGGCGATCATCGTCCGGCGCGGGATGTTCTCGAAGAAGGCGCGGCGCAGCTCGATCACGTCGTGCAGGTCGAGGTCGAACCAGTGTGCCTGGCCGTTGTCGACGCGTTCGTAGCGGGTGTTGAGCCCGGTGCCGATCTCCACCACGGTGCCGGTGGGATGGGTGGCGAGGAAGTCCGCCACCCATCGGTCGAACAGGCTCGTACGCAGGACGGTGCCGATCAGGCTGGGCAGGTTGTCGAAGCGGGTGAAGTCGTAGTCGATCGACGCCGCGATCTCCTCGGCCCGAGGGTCGCGCAGGGCGGCGTCCCGCTGACGGTTCTCCACCGCCCGGCCGTACAGGGGGATGAGAAGCGTTTCCTGGACCGTGCCCAGGCGCGCGGTGCGCTCTGCCATGACTGCCTCCCCATCCGGTGGGAGCCTTTGACGCTATATGAAAATGGATCCCATTGTAAGAGCTTGGCTCAGGCCGAGACCGCCTGCCCTGCGCCGGCTGCGAGGCGCGGCCCGGCTGTCAGCGGCCCACGGGATCGCCTTCGGCGCCGTCGGTCTGCGTACGCAGCATCGCGTGGCCGCCGTGGCGCAGGGGCGTGTCCAGCTTCAATCGGGCTGCTTCGCTGCCGGTTCGAGCGTCGAAGATGTGGGCTTCACCGTGGCCGCCGCGGGTGACGGCGACCCAGTCGGAGCCCGGTGAGGCGGCCACCGCACGGCGTTGGACGCCCTCCCAAGGGGTGCCGCCGCGGCGGGGTGCGCCGTCCATGGCGGGAAGCGGGACGCGGCGGGCGGTGTCGGCGGCGTCCAGGAGGATCAGTTCGTCGCCGTCCGGGTGGATGCGAGTGAACGCGGTGTGGTGTTGGGCGAGGGCCAGCCGGAAGACCAGGCCGGGGCCGAGCTCTGTCAGAGTGGTGCGGTTCGTCTCCAGGTCGTGGTGCCATGCCTGGTTGCTCCATTCCGGCCACCGCAGCGGGTCTGCGGGGCCGCCCCGCAGTGTCGACCACAGCGCCCGTCGCCGAGGGTCGAGCCGCAGGTACCAGCCCCGAGCGGGCGAATCCCAGGGAATCGTCTGCTCCGGGACGAGTGTGTCTCCCTCGCGGCGTGCCCGGTGTACGCCGTCGCCCGTGGCAGCGAACACGTGGCCGGAGGACGGGTCTTGAGCGTCCCCGTGTCCGTCGTCCGGCAGCGGAAGGTGGGTGTGCGGCGTGACCGCAGGGCAGCCGGGCGGTGCCGCGAGCAGGTCGGCGAACCGGTGGGCGGCCAGCGTGCCGGGCTCCCGGTGCCGTAGGACGACCAGCGGATCACCGTTGCCCAGAACCGTCACACCCGGTTCGCCGACGCGTGTGCGTACCCGGGCCGCGTCTTCCGTCGTGAGGTCGACGACCGTCAGCAGGTCCGACCACGGCTCGCCGTTCTCGCCCAGGCCCGTCGTGACGGCCGCCCACCGGCCGGACGGGTCGCAGGCCAGGTGCTCGGCCGGCACGGCGACCGGGATCGCGGACTCCACCAGCTCATCGCCGAAGGGGTCGAGCACCAGCAACTCGCCCCTGCGGTCGTCGACGCAGGCCACTCGCCCGTCCGGCAACGCCAGGAACCCGGCGTGCTCCGAGAGGTGACGGCCGGTGAGGCGGTCCGTCTCGGTGCCGTCCGGCACGGTCAGTACGTGGATGGATCCCTCCACGTGGTCGGAGACGAGCAGCAGAGCAAGGGCGGCTGTCATCGATGCCTCCATGAAAAACAGGTCCTGTTGAAAACGATTATCATGTATCTTCGGGGTGTTCCGGGTTCCTGAGAAGAAGCGAGGGCATCGATGCTGCGCTCACCGTCGAGATTCGTCCGAAGCTGGATCACCGCAGCGCTGGTGGGCTCGGTGCTGGTCGGGTGCGGCTCATCCACCGAACCGGCGAGCGAGAAGGCCGCCGCGGCCGGCCCGAAGACCGACGTCACCGTCGAACGCATCAAGGCGACACGGGCGTTGACCGACGCGGGCGGCGTCAAGGTCTCCCTCGAGAAGGAACCCGAGCGCATCGTCTGCCTGTTCGCGCTCTGCGACGACATCCTGACCGAGCTGGGCATCGTCCCCACGGCCACGAACAGCGCACTCCTCGCCCACCCCGAATTCCTGGGTGAGGAGAAGGCGAAGAAGGTCGACATCATTCCCGGAGGCTTCATTGCTCCCGAGGTGGAGGCGATCCTCTCCCACAAGCCCGACCTCGTGATCGGCCTGGAGGACACCCACGGCAAGCTCGCCCCGGCCCTGAAGGACGCCACCACCTTCTGGCCCATGCAGCCCGAGACGTGGGAGGACAGCGTGGGCTACCTGCGTGATGTCGCCGCGCTCACCGGCCGTACCGCCGAGGGTGAGAAGGCCGAGAAGACGTTCCGCACCAAGCTCGCCGAGGCCGAGAAGAGCAGGAGCGACAAGACCGCGCTCATCATCTACGGCAGTGACGAGAACTTCGGCGTCGCCACCCCGGAGACGGACGTGGGCGCCAGCCTGTTCCCGAAGCTCGCCGACTACCCCTGGAAGTCCCGTGGCGTGGAGGGCAGTTACAGCCTCGAAGAGATCCTCGCGGCGGACGTCGACGTGCTGTTCGTCGAGACACTGAGCTTCGGCGAGGCGGACGGCAAGCTGTCGGAGAAGCTGGCGAAGAACCCCCTGTGGGGCAAGCTCCCGGCTGTGAAGAACGGCGGCGTCCACGAGGTGAACTCCGAGGTGTGGGCCAAGGGGCGCGGTACTCGTTCGCTGGGCATCATCCTCGATGAGGCCACGGCCGCACTGCGGTGAGCGCGCCCGTCGCGACGCACACCGCAGCAGGTGACACAACATCGGGCCCACAGCGGTCGGTGCGCTTCGCAGGAGGATGGCAACTGCCCGTCTTGGTCGCGCTGCTGGTAGCCGCCTCGGCTTGCGCGCTGAGCCTGGGTACGCCCTATGTCCCGCTGCACCGGCTGCCCGGTGCGCTGATGGACGCGGACAGCACGCTCGCCGGGATCGTCGTCACCGAGCTGCGCGTGCCCCGGCTGGTTCTGGCGGTTGTCGCCGGGGCGTGTCTCGGTGCGGCGGGGCTCGTGCTGCAGGAGGCGCTGCGCAACCCCTTGGCCGTCCCCGAGATGCTGGGTGTGTCGTCCGGGGCCGCGCTCGGGGTGGCCGCGCCGCTGGTGCTGTCGGTGTCCCTCCCTGCTGCTGTCCAGCCCCTGCTGGCCATCGGCGGGGCCGGGCTCGGGGGCGGGCTCACGCTGCTCGCCGCGGGGCTGGGGCGCAGTCCGTCCGCTGTGCTGCTCACCGGCGCCGCGGTCGCCGCCGCGTTGCAGGCCGCGCTGCTGGTGCTGATGGTGATGGCCGACCAGCTCGACCTCCAGCTGATCTACCGCTACCTGCTCGGCTCGCTCTCTGCCCGCACCTGGGACGACGTCACCGGGCTGTGGCCGTGGCTGCTCGTCGCGGTCCCCGCGCTCGTGCTGTGCGCGCCGGTGCTCTCGGTGCTGCGGCTCGGGGACGAGGACGCCGAGGCACTGGGTGTGCGCGCGCAGCGGGCCCGGCTGGCCGCGCTGGCCATCGCCGTCGTGCTGATCGCGCCCGTGACGGCCGTGTGCGGGCCGGTGGCATGGGTCGGTTTCCTCGCTCCGCACCTGGCGCGGTGGTTCAATCCCGCGGCGGACGCGGTGCGCTGGCTGCCCTGGTCTGCTGCGTGGGGCGCCGTCGTCGTGGCCGTCGCCGATGTCCCGGCCCGCCTTGCGCTGGCGCCCGTGGAGACGCCGGTCGGCGCGTGGACGGCTCTGGTCGGTGTGCCCGCCGGGGTCGCCCTGCTCCGGTCGGGCAGCCGCAGGCCGGCGGCCCGGCGCCGAGCGGCGGGCACCGTTGCCGCGGGCTCGGTGCCGCAAGGTGCCCAAGCCGTGCCCGCCGGCCCTTCGGAGAAGGAGGAGCCTTCCACGGGGGCCCGAGAATGTGTCCGTCGAGCGGCTCCCGGGAGCGACGGCCCTTCCGGTGTTTCCGCTTCACGCGGTGAGGCGACCGGAGCGGAGGAAGTCCGGTGAGCCGGCGTTTCGCGGTACTCGCCGCACTCACCGTCGTATGCGCCGGTGTCGAACTGGTGGCCGGGCGCGGCATGTCCCCAGCCGTGGTCTGGGACGTCCTCGGCGGGGGCGGCGATACGACGGAACGGCACATCCTGTTCCAACTACGGCTGCCCCGCCTCCTGGTGGCCCTCGGTGCGGGGGCGTGCCTCGGTGTGGCGGGCCTGGTCCTGCAGTCGGCGCTGCGCAACCCGCTGGCCGGACCCGAGGTGACGGGTGTGACGCCGGGCGCGGTGCTCGGTGCCGTCGCCGCGACCGGCCTCGGACTCGCGGGATGGGAATCGCCCCTCGCCGTGGTCGTCGCCGCGTGCGTGGGCGGCTGCGCCGGGGCCGCGCTGCTGTGGCTGCTCGCCGGACGCGGCCGCAGCGACCCCGCGCAGACCGCCGTGCACGGGGTGCTGGTGTCGGCGGTGCTCGGCGGGCTCACCGCCATGGTGCTGCTCGTCGCGCCGGGCGAACTCGGCAGCGTCGTGCAGTGGCTCGTCGGCACCACGGAGGGCCGGGTGTGGCAGCACTGGCACCTGCTGTGGCCGTGGGCGCTGGCCTGGGGTGCCGCGGCATGGCTGCTGGCCGGGCCGCTGACCCTGCTGCGCTGCGGGGACGACATCGCCCTCGCCGCCGGGCTGTCCGCCGCCCGCGCCCGGGCGCTCGCCCTGCTGTGCGCGGTGGCGCTGACAGCGGGTGCGGTGGCCGCCGTGGGGGCGCTGGGGTTCGTCGGGCTGCTTGTACCGCACCTCGCCCTGGCCGTCTTCGGCGCCGACCTGCGGGTGACCCTGCCCGGCGCCGCCCTGGTGGGCGCGGCCGTGGTGTGCGGGGCGGACGCGGCGGCGCAGCTGTCCTCGAGGCTGCTGGCGGACGCGCTGGACTCCGGGCGGCTCACGCTGCCGGTCGGGGCCCTCACCGCCTGCCTCGGGGCCGCGCTGCTGCTGCTCGTCGTGCGACGCGCGCCGAGCCGTACGTTCTGATGCCGACTTAAGGACAGAGCATGACCGAGTCCGTGGGGATCCGCGCCGAGGGGGTCCACTTCGGCTACCCCGGCCAACCCGTGTTGCGGGGCGTCGACATGACCGTCGAGCCGGGTGAGCTGACCGCCCTCATCGGCCTCAACGGCTGTGGGAAATCGACCCTGTTGCGGCTCGCCGCCGGGCTGCTGCAACCGGACGAGGGACGCGTCCTGCTCGCCGGGGACGACCTCGCCCGGCTGTCCCGGCGCGCCACCGCCCGACGGGTCGCGCTGCTGCACCAGTCGGCCCCGGCCGTCCCCGGCATGACCGTACGGCAGCTCGTCCGGCAGGGGCGGTACGCGGCGCGCGGCCCGCTCGGCATGCTGCGCGAGGGCGATGACCCCGTCGTACGCCGCGCACTGCGCGACGTCGGTGTGGAGCAGTGGGCCGAGCGTGATGTCGACGCGCTGTCCGGGGGCGAGCGGCAGCGGGTGCGGCTCGCGATGGCGCTCGCCCAGGACACCCGGGTCCTGCTGCTGGACGAGCCGACCACCTACCTGGACCTGCACCACCAGCTCGACGTGCTGCAGACGGTGGTCCGGCTGCGTGAGGAACGCGGCCTCACCGTCGTGATGGTGCTGCACGACCTGGCCCACGCCGCCCGGTTCGCCGAGCGGATCGTCGCGCTGCGCGACGGCCGGGTGGTGGCCGACGGCACGCCGAAGGAGGTCGTCACGCCGGGGCTGCTCGCAGAGGTCCTCCGGGTGGCCGGCCGGGTCGGCCGGGACCCCGAAGGGGGCTGGCCCGTGTGTTACCCAGATCACCCTCTCCCCGCTCTAGAATATGAAAATCATATTCATTAGAGTCCTGGTGTGGCGCTCACCAGAACGCCATATCTCCCCGATGAAGAAGGAGAGTTCATGGACACCGAGAAGGTCTTCGCGCCGATCGCCGACCCGGGTCAGCTGGCTCACGCCTCGGCCACGCACTCCAACGCCCTCGTCGAGAACCCCTTCGAGGACACCGAGGAGTAAGCGAGGGTCCCGCACCCTCGACCGTGGGCCCGTCCGTCACCTCGCGGGCGGGCCCACGCCCTTCCAAGGCCCCTTCCCCATAGGAGGACTGACGTGTCCCGCAGTCGGCTCGTACCCGGTGTCGAGGTTGTCGCCGTGCCTGGGCGGGGTCTCGCCGTCCGTACGGACGAGGGGGAGTTCCTCACTGTCAGGACGGGCGACGCGGACGAGGACGCCCTGCTGTCCCGCCTCTCCGGTACGGCCGCAGGTGAGCCGCACGGCGAACTCGACCGCATCGTCCGGGCCTTCGAGGACGCCGGGTACCTGGCGGACGGACCGCGGCGCCCGCGATGGCCCGCCGATCGCCGTGACATCCGGCTGCTGGGCGACCCGGTCCTGACCGAACCACTGGCCGCGCTCCTGCGCGCCCTGGGTGCCGCGCCGCGAACGGCCGTGCGCAGCAGCACTTCACCGTCACCTGACGACCTGTCTGCCGGAGATCCTGCCGCCGTCGTGTGGTGCCTCGACGGGCCCGTGTCCGAAGGGCTGTGGGACGCCGCCGACCGGCTGCCCGAGCGCGGTATCGCCTGGCTGCGCTGCCACCGCGAGGGTTGGCAGGCATACGTCGAGCCCCTCGCCGCCGCTCCCGGGGACGTCACCTCGGCCCATGTCCGGGCCCGCCGGCTCGCCGCCACACCCGCGCACCGTGAGCTGGCCGCCTACTGGAGCGGGCCTCGTACGTCCGGTGCGCCCGTTCACCTCACCGCGCCCGCTGCGGGTCTGCTGGCCGCCCTGCTCGCCGACGACCTCAGCCGGTGGATCACCGGCGCGCCCGACACGGGCGGCCTCCCCACCCGGCGCCGGCTGCGGCGCGTCGACCTGCGCACGCTGACCGTCACCGAGCACCCCGTGCTGCCCGTGCCCGACGTCGCCCATATGCCGAAGAAGGCCGGATGACGCCGTTCACGGTGGCCGTCGAAGGGCTCGCCACCGACATCCACCTCCCGGACGGCGGCGGCCCCTTCCCGGCTGTCCTCATCCGCACGCCCTACGACCGCAGGCGGCACCGCGCCGAGCTGCGCGGCTGGGCCCGCCGCGGGTTCGCCGCACTGGTCCAGGACGTACGGGGGCGGCACGCGTCGCCGGGGGAGTGGCACCCGTACGAGAACGAGACCGCCGACGGAGCGGCGACCGCCCGCTGGATCCGCCGACAGCCATGGAGCGACGGGCGGTTGGTCGCCGTCGGCGCCTCTTATGCCGCTCACTGCGCCCTCGCGCTCGCGCTCGACGCGCCCACGGACGCCCGGCCCGACGCCGTCATTGCCGCCGTGCCCGCGCTGGGCACTGCCGAGACGGCCCGCGAACCCTCCGGCGTGGAACGGCTGCTGGCCCGCGCCGGATGGTGGGCGGCCCACGGCGACCGGCCGGACTCCGACGAGAACGCCCTGGACAAGGGCCTCGCCGCGGACCCTGGCCTGCTCACCCATCTCCCGCTGACCGGCCTCCCCGAGCGGCTCGGCCGGAGCCTGCCCTCTTGGCCGGGTCTGTGGCGGCACCGCGAACGCGGCCGGCTTCTCTCGGGAGCGGAGTACGCCGGGATGCCCCTGCTCGTGGTGGGCGGCCACCACGACCACTTCACCGGGGACACTGTGACGCTGTGGCGCCGCTGGGGCGGTCCGTCGGCGCGGCTGCTGCTGGGACCCTGGGGGCACGGCCTCGTCGCCGAGCCCGGACCCGACGCTGATCCGGCGCACCGGGTGAGTCTCGGTGAGCTTTACGTGCGATGGGCCCGCCGCGCTCTCGCTGGGGACCTCGCTCCCGGGCAGCGTGGCGTGGTGGGCCTGGGCGGCAGCACCCTGTGGATGCCCGCCGACGCAGAGGGAGAGCCGCGCACGCAGAACGTACGTCTGCTGTACGGCTCCTTCTTCACGGCCGATCCCGAACGCCCCGTGTCGTCCGAGGACCTGGCCGTTCCCAAGAACAGTCCGCCCGACCGCTGTCTGCTGGTCACTCCGCCGCTGCCGCGTCCGCTGGACGTGGTCGGCCCCGCGGAGGTGCGGCTGCGGGCCACCGCCCACACACCGTCCGCCGACTGGGCCGTCCGCCTCGTCGCACTCACCCCCGAGGGGCCGGCTCAGCGGCTCGCCGTCGGGGTCGTCCGGCGCGAGGAACCACCAGGAAGTCAAGCCGAGTTCACCGTAGGGCTCGGCCGGCTCGCGCGGCGGCTGCCCGCGGGCACCCGGCTGCGCCTGGAGATCGCCGGGCACCACTTCCCGGCCCACGCCCGCAACCCCCACACCGGCGACGACCCGATCACGGCCACCCGGCTGCTCCCCTCCCGGCGCGAGGTCGACGCCGGGAGCGTGGCCCTCCGGCTGCCCGTGCTCCTGTCCCGTCCCACTCCCGCCCATCCCGCAGAGGAGATCCCGCGATGACGGCGCTGCCGCTGGAAGCTCTCGTCGACCCCGTCTGCGGCATCGTCCGCGACGTCAAGCCCGTCGATCACCCCGTGGGCGCACCGCCCCGCTACACCGCGCTCACCGCCGAGATCGCCGACGCCCGCCTCCTCGGCCTGTGGCCCGCCGACCGGGTGTCGCTGGGCACCACCTTCGGCGACCCCGAGAGTGCTCGAACAGCCGCGATAGCGGAAGGGATAGAGAGATACTGCGGCAACCGGGTGCCGCCGCCCGGCCATCCCGACGCCCCCCTGCGCGCCACGGCCGCCGAACTGGCCGAGAAGGGGCTGCGGCTGTACGGGCCGGGCGAACTGCCGGCCTACGCAGACTGGCAGTACGCCCGGGAGAAGTTCCCCTACTGCCCCCACACCGCCGACACGCCGTCCCTGTGGACGCGTGGCATTGAACGGCTGCCCGAGGGCCGGACCGCCGAGGTCTGGGCACCCGTCGCACTCACCCACCTCAACTGGCGCCAGGGCGAGTTGCGTTCGCTGCCGCGCACCCACCACCTCAACTACGCGGGCATCGCCACCGGGCAGGGCTTCGACGACGCGGCCGAGCGCGGCCTGCTGGAGATCGTCGAACGCGATGCGCTCGAACTGTGGTGGCACCTCGACGGCCCTACCCGCGGCATCGACCCGGCCAGCGTGCCCGGCCTCACCGACGACCTTGCCGGATCCGCCCTCGACGTCCATCTCGTCGAGATGCCCTCGGAGTTCGCTCCCTGTATGGCCGCGCTCGTCCACGACCCCCGGCTCGGCCTGTATGCCGCCGGGTTCGCCTGCAAGTACGACCCGGCCGAGGCTGCACGCAAGGCTGTCCTCGAAGCTGTCCACACCTGGGTGTTCACCCGGGGTCTCACCGACCCCGACGGCTGGGTGTTCCAGGCCGTCGAGGCCGGGCTGCTCGCCCGCGGGCTGTACCTGGACCACCGCGAGGACGGCCGCTATCTCGACGTGTGCGGCGAACAGTTCCAGCACGTACGGGACCTGGGTGCGCACGTCCAGGTGTGGCTGGACGAACGGATGGCGCCCGAGGCCCGGCGGTTCACCGACCCCGCGCACGGGACCGTCTCCATCGACGCGGTCGAGCCGGGCAGCCGGGACCGGCTGGAACGTGCCCTTCACGAGGGCGGCCACCGCATCATGACGTTCGACCTCACCACCGAGGACGTGGCCGAGACGTCCCTGCGCGTCGCCCGGGTCCTCGTCTCCGGGCTCCTGCCCAACGCCCCCGCTGCCTTCGGCTACTTCGGCTGCCCGCGCCTGGCCGACGCCGCCGTTGCCCGCGGCTGGCGGACGACCGCGCCGAGCGCGCCGGAGGACTTCACGCTGGCTCCTCCGCCGCACATGTGAGGGACCTCCTCCCTGTGGACCTCATGCATGAGCGCGTGGACCTCGTCACCGCCCTCGCCCGCGCCCGTTCGCCCGAGCGGCCCGGCCCGGACACGTCCGCCGGTCCCGCCGTCCGCGCCTGGCCGGGGCCGCCGCACGCCCTGCCGCAGGGTGCCCCGGGGCAGCTGGACCTGGACCGGCTGCTCCGCCTCTCCCTGGCGGCCTCGGACGGCTCCGGGCGGCTGCGGCCCGCCCCCTCCGCCGGCGGGCTGCACCCAGTGGACGCCGAGCTCGTCGTGGGCACCGGCTGCCCGCTGCCGCCCGGGCGCTACGGCTACGACCCGCTGCGCCACCGCGTGCACCGCCTCGGTCCCGAAGCCGACGGCACGCTGCCCGGGGCGACCGTCGAACTGTCCGTCACCCCACGGCGCACGGTCTCCCACTACGGCCACCGCGCCTGGCCGCTGATGCTGCTGGACACCGGGCACGTTGCCGCGGCGCTGTGGCTCGCGGCCCGTGCGCTGGACATGGCAGAGCCTGTACTCCGCTTGGACGGGCTGAGCGAAGGCCCTCCAGCCGCACTGCACCTCACCCTGCCTCAGAGGGCAGGCCGGGTTTCTCAGCCTGAGGGGGCGAGCCCGCCCATGGACGTGCCCGCCCCCGGCGAGCTGCTGGCCCGCCGCAGCGCCGCGCCACCGCTCACAGGCACCCCATCGCGGGACGCTCTGCGTGCGGTGCTCGCCACCGCCGTCCAGGCGAGCGCCGGTGAGCTCGCCTGGTGCGCGGCCGTCGGCGAGCTCGCCTGGTGCGCGGCCGTCGGCGAGCCGCAGCCCGAACTGGTCGAGTCGGCCCCCGACGGCACACTGCGGCGGCTCGCAGCGGGGGAGGCCCGACCGACGCTCGCCGTATGGGCCGCGGGTCAGGCGTGGATCGCGGACGCGGGCGCCGTCCTGATCGCGTACGGCTGCCCGGCAGACGCCGACGCCGCGCTGATCCGCCGAACGCACCTACGGGCCGGCTTCGCCGTCCACCTCGCCCACCTGACCGCCGTACGGCACGGGCTGGCCGCCCGCCCTGTCGGCTCCTGGCAGCAGGCCGACCTGGGCGCTGCCCTCGGCGCCCCACCGGGCCGGGACTGGATCGTCCACGGCCTGGCCCTCGGCACCACCCACCCCGACGAGGAGAAGACCTCGTGATCGTCCACCCCGAGCTGCGCCGCGCCGCACGGCACGCACGGCGCCCCCTGCTCGCGGCCACCTTCCTGCAGGCGGCCGTCACCCTCACCCACCTGGCGCAGGCCGTACTGCTGGCAGTGGCCCTCGCCGACCTGGCCCGCGGTGAAACGGACCGGCTCCCGCTGGTCCTCGGCGCGGTGCTCGGCGTCGTCGCCGCACGCGCCGGACTCGGCAACGGGCAACGGCGCACCGCCACCCGCGCCGGGGCCAGGGTCAGGGTCGCTCTGCGGGACGAACTCCTCGCCCACCTCGGACGGCTGGGCCCCGCGCACCTGACCACCGCCCGCGCCGGGGCCGTCCGCACCACCCTCGTCGACGGCGTGGAGGGCGTCGACGCCTACGTCTCCCGCTACCTGCCCCAGCTCCTGATCACCCTCACCGTGCCGCCCCTGCTGCTCGCAGCCTTGGTGGCCATCGAACCGGCCGCCCTCCTCGGCCTCGTTCCCGCCCTCCTGCTCGCCCTGGTCGGGCCACGCGCCTGGGACCGGCTCCTGGCCCAGCGGGGCAAGGAACACTGGGACACCTACGAGCAACTGGGCGCCGACTACCTCGAAGCACTGCAGGGCATGCCCGCCCTGCGGGCCGCAGGCGCCGTCGGGCGTACCCGGGAGCGGCTGGAGAAGCGGTCGGCGGCGCTGCACCGGGCCACCGTCGCCAAGCTACGCGTGTCCCTCGTCGACACCGGCCTCACCGACCTGGCCATCCAGGGCGGCACCGCGGCCGCCGCGCTCCTCGCCTGCTGGTCGGCCGTCACCGGATCCACCACGGTGACCGGCACCTACCTGGTGCTGCTCCTGGCCTCCGAGTGCTTCCGGCCGGTCCGAGACCTGTCCCGCGAATGGCACGCCGGATACCTGGGCGTGTCGGCCGCCGACGGGCTCACGGTGCTGCGCACCGCCGAACCCGGCGTCCCCGACACGGGAACGGCACCGGCGCACTGGTCGGCCCCGCCCGAACTGCGCTTCGAGAACGTCGAGTTCACCTATGACGGCGCCGAGACGCCCGCGCTCCGCGGCGTCACCTTCACCGCCGAGGCAGGACGTACGACCGCGATCGTCGGCCCGTCCGGCGCCGGCAAGTCCACGCTCCTCGCCCTGCTCCTGCGCCACCACGACCCGCAAGGCGGCCGGATCACCCTCGACGAACACGACGTGACCGAGTACGCGCTCGACTCGCTGCGGCAGGGCATCGCCGTCGTCTCCCAGGAGACGTACCTCTTCCACGCCACCATCGCCGACAACCTGCGCCTGGCCCGGCCGGACGCCACGGACGACGAGCTGACGCGCGCGGCACGCACCGCCGGCATCCACAACGAGATCGCCGCCCTCCCCGACGGCTACGCCACCGTCCTCGGCGAACGGGGCGCCACCCTGTCAGGCGGCCAGCGCCAGCGGCTCGCCCTCGCGCGCGCCCTGCTGGCCGACGCTCCGGTGCTCGTCCTCGACGAGGCCACCAGCGCGGTCGACGAACGCCGCGAGGCGGACATCGTCCGCGAGTTGCTCGACGCCGCAGGCGGCCGGACCGTCCTGGTGGTCGCCCACCGGCTCGCCGCCGTCCGGCACGCCGACCGCATCGTCGTCCTCGACGGCGGACGCGTGGACGCCGTCGGCGAGCACACCGCCCTCGTCGAAGCCGGGGGCGTCTACGCCCATCTCGTCAAGGCGGGCCACGCTCACGAGGAAGGGCTCGCCGCATGAGCACCACCACCGACCGCGGTAGCGCCGACATGCCCGCACGCGGCTCACTGCGCGCCCTGCTCCCCGCCCTCGCCGGGCACCGGATCATGATGGCCCGCACCTGCGGCGCCGCACTCATCGAACAGGGCTCTCTCGTCACGTTGCTGACGCTGGCCGCACACACCGTCGGAAGCGCCGTCATCGAAGACCGCGCCCCCTCGGCCGGTACGATCACCGCGCTCATCGTCCTCGTCCTCGTACGCGCCCTGATGACCTGGCGCGAAATGGACCTCAGCCACGACCTGGCCTACCGGGTGCTGGCCGAACTGCGCGTGCGGGTCTTCGACGGGCTCGCCCGCAGCGCGCCCGCCCGCGTCGCCGGCCGCCGCAGCGGGGACCTTGCCGCCACCGCCATGGCCGACGTCGAGGCACTGGAGTTCTTCTACGCCCACACCACCGCCCAACTCCTCGCATCCGGCATGGTGTTCACTGGCGGCGCCGCTGTTCTGGCCACGGTGGAGCCATGGCTGCTGGCGGCGGTGCTGCCGGTCGCCGCGCTGCTCGCCGCGGCGCCCTTCGCCGACGCGCGCGGACGCGCGGCGCGCGGAGCCCGCACCCGGGCGGCCGCCGCGAAGCTGTCGGCCGACACCGTGGAGACTGTCGACGGGCTGCGTGAGCTGCTCGCCTTCGGAGGGCTGGCCGAGCGGCGCCGCCAACTCGCCGAACAGGGCCGGCAGGTGGGGGAGGCCCAGAGGGCCGAGGCCACCTGGGAGGCCATGGCCGCCGCGGTCCGCGACCTCCTCATCGTGCTCGCGGTCCTCGGCGTGGTGGCCGCCGCGGCACAGTCCGTGACCTCCGGGCGGCTGCACGGCGCGTGGGCCCCGGCGGCGATGGCGCTGGCCCTGTCGGTGCTGGGCCCCGTCGCCGAGTCGGCCAGGGCACTGAGCCAGGCAGTGGGACTGCGCGCCGCGGCCGCCCGCGTCGGCGCGGCCGTGCAGGCCCCCGCTCTCGCCCCGCCGCCCGCCTCACCCCGCCCGCTCCCCTCCGGTCCGCTGGGTGTCCGGATGCACCAGGTGAGCTTCGACTACGGCGGTCAACCTGTGCTGAGCGGAGTCGAACTGACAGTCCGCGCAGGGCAGACCCTCGCCCTGGTCGGTGTCTCGGGGGCCGGCAAGTCGACCTGCGCCCACCTGCTGGCCCGCTTCTGGGACCCGTCCAAGGGCACCGTCCACCTGATACCCGGCGACGGCGACCCCGTCGACGTACGTGACCTGAGCGATGCCGAACTCCGACGAGCCGTCGCCGTGGTGGGCCAGGACACCCCCCTCTTCCACGGCACCCTCGCCGACAACCTGCGGCTCGCCGCACCAGAGGCGGACGACGACCTCCTCGCCGAAACCGCCCGGCTGTGCGGCGTCGACCGCATCGCCCCCATGGACACCCTTGTCGGCGAGCGCGGCTCCACCCTCTCCGGCGGCCAGCGCGCCCGGATCGCCCTCGCTCGCGCGCTGCTCGCGCAGCCCCGAGTCCTCGTCCTCGACGAGACCACCGCCCACCTCGACAACGCCGGCGACGCCCAACTCGCCACCGCTCTCGGCAAGGAAAGCCGCACCACGATCGTCATCGCCCACCGCCCCGCCACCATCCGCCGCGCCGACCGCATCGCCATCCTCGAAGCCGGCCGCATCACGGAGGAAGGCACCTGGGACGAACTCACCACCCGCCCCGACAGCGCACTGGGCCGTGTCCTCGCCGTCACCCCATCCTGAACCCGGACCACACGGCGGCAGAGCTGTCGTCGATGGCGGACGCTGCCACCCCACACACCCGTGCGGTTCTCCGCCGCCCGGTCAGCGGCATCGGAAGCGCTCGTGGACGGTGTCCAGGTACACGGCGCTGCCGCTCATGCCTGCCCTCTCCCGCGCGAAGGCCAGAGGATCAGCCGGGAACACCGACGGCCGTCCGGGGCGGACGGCCGTCGAGGTGGTGCCGACGTTCGGGTGCGGCGCCTATTCCTGTGCGTGGCGGATGGCGTCCAGCACGATGTGCGCGATGTGGTCGTCCGTCAGGCTGTACCGGGTCTCGCGCGCCTGACGCCGGGCGGTGACGATCCGGGAGGTGCGCAGCACCCTCAGGTGCTGGGAGACCAGCGGCTGACTCACACCCAGGGCGGCCACCAGCTCATGGACGTACTTCCCTCCGCCGGACAGTTCGCGCACGATGCCGAGACGCACGGGCGAGGCCAGGGCGCGCAGCAGCTCGCTGGCCGCCTGCAGGTCCTGTGCCGGCTCGTCCATCGGGGGAGGGGAAGTCGTTGTCATATGCATACATTAGCATGTGGCAATGATTTCCAGTCCGGCTGCGATGGTGCTCTCCCGGTGCGGTGTCAGTCGAGCGGGGTCGTCAGTGGTCGTCCCAGTGCCCTTCGTGGGCGGCGTGGCGGTGACCGTCGTGCACGTAGTCGGTGTGGTCGTCGTGCGGCACGGCAACATGGCCGCAGCCCTCGCCGTGCTGGTGGTCATGGCTCTCGTGGACGCCGTGAGCGCCGGCGGTGCACTCGTCGACGTGGTCCTCGTGCACCCGGTGGATGTGGCCGTCGTGGGCGTAGTCGGTGTGGTCGCCGTGCGGGAAGGCGACGTGGCCGCAGCCGTCGCCGTGGCTGTGCGCGTGGTCCGTGTGGGTGCGGTGTTCGGTGGCGGTGGCCATGGGAACTCCTTGCTCGTTCTTGCGACTGCCCTTGCTCTCCCGGCGGGCAATGCATGGTGACATTAACATATAGCGATTCCTGCATGCATTTCAGGGTCCGCCGGTCGTTGGTCGCCACGTCGATCCTCCGTGATAGTCGGTCATGGGCGCACCAATGGGCGGCAATGGCTGTAGAAAGCGGGGGCCTTTGGCAGTCGGATGCCGCACTGTCCGACTGGACGGACCAGGCCCGAATGCGCTGACCCCAGGGCGTGCCGCCCGCGTGGAACCGGTGGACGACGACTGGCAGCCCGGACCAAGCGGCCAGGCGCGGCCCTGACTCTGACCGCTCGACACGCACGGATGGCACCACGGCGGTGCCCGGTGCCAACCGGCCGGGATCATCCGCGCAGGGTCAATGGCGGGGGCGGGGCCCTGACCGGGCGGTCGCCGAGCCCCGCGGACTGTTTCCTGGTCCTGGTGTCAGCGGATCGCGACGAGGACGTGGCTGTCGCCGTACTGCCAGACTGCCCCGGCCTGGCCGAAGCCCGCCTGCCGCAGCAACCGGACATGTGCGGCGAGGGAAAGGGGGGCCGGGGCAGTGGTCGCGGTCGAGGGCTCGCGCTCGCGGCGTTCGGCGAGGAGGTCGGCCAGTTCAGGGTCTTGCGCGACGGCCGTCCACCAGGAGGCCCAGTCTTCGTGGGCGAAGGCCCTCTGCCGCTCGGCTCGGCGGCGTCCGACGCACCCGGCCACCTCGGCGACCCGGGAGTCGTCATGCGGAAGGTGGTCGCCGTTGACGAGGACTCCGCCGGGCCGCATGAGCGCGGCGAGCTGGCGGTAGGTGCGCTGCAGTGCTTCCGGGCTCAGGTAGTGCAGTGCGGTCGTCGATACGGCAGCGTCCAGCGGGCGGTCGAGCCCCAGGGTCTTGGTCCAGCCCGGCTCGCCGATCTCCGCGTCGACGTAGCGGGCCGCGTCCGCGTGATGGGTCCGGGCCAGCTCCAGCAGCAGCGGGTCCCGGTCCACGGCCACGATCTCCGCACCGGGGAGCCGCCGGGACAGCCGGGCCGCCAGTGAGCCGGGGCCACAGCCGACGTCGACAACGAGGGGCCTGCCCGCGTGGTCGGCGGTGACGTGCTCGATGATGTCGGCGATAACCGTGAAGCGCTCCTCGCGGTCGGTGGCGTAGCGCTGCTGCTGGAGTTCCCACCGCTGCACCCACCGCTCTGCCGTCGCCAGGCTCAGTCCCATCCCGGTCGTGCCACCTTGCCGTCTCGCACCTGCTGTCTCTGCTTGGCTCCCGAGCCTACAGGTGGAAACGGTTTCCATTACATTTTTTGCCGTGCCAGGTAAGCGCGGGTGTCATGCGAGCGAGGCGAGGACGGACAGCAGCCGGTCGATCTCCTCAACGGTGTTGTAGACGTGCAGGCTCACGCGTACGGAGCCGGTCTTCTCGCCCGCGCTGCCCTGGCAGTGGTGGTCGGAGCGGACCATGAAGCCGTGGCTGAAGAGGATGAACCCGAGGTCGCCGGAGTCGATGGCGCGGTGCCGGAAGGTGACGATGCCGTGGCGTTGCTGGACGGGGGAGCCGGCGGCCAGACTGGTCTGGCAGCCGAGGATCTCGTAGGCGTCCAGGTGGCGCAGCCCGTCGGTGAGCCGGGCCGCCAGCGCCACCGTCCAACGTTCGATCCGGTCGATGCCTGCGGTGTCCAGCCAGTCCAGGGCGGCCGTCAGGGAGGCGATGCCGACGGTGTTGGGGGTGCCCGACCAGCCGCCGGGGGTGAACGCCGGGCCGCGCGCCTGGCGGGCCCAGACGGCTCCCGTGCCGGGGAGGGCCATGGCCTTGTGCCCGGAGAAGACGACGAAGTCGACGTCGAGTTCGCCCTGTTCTGCCACGGACACCGGCAGGTGGCCGATGCTCTGGGCGGCGTCCAGGCAGAGGACCGCCTCCGGGCCGACCACCTGGCGGATGCGGTGGACGTTCATGTTGCCGCCGTACACGTGGTGGACGTGGGTGAGGGCGACGAATCGGGTACGCGGCCCGGCCAGGTCGGCCAGCGCGGTGTGGTCGTAGTCGCCGGAGCTCTGCTGATAGGGCATCGGGCGGACGTGGACGTGCACGCCCTGGCCGGCCAGCAGCTGCTGGGCTTCCAGCCAGGGTGCGACGTTGGCCTGGTGGTCGCCGGCGGGGACGATGATCTCGTCGCCGTCGGCGAGGAACGCCGGGAGCCAGTCGCGGGCGATGGTGCGCAGCCCTTCGGTGGCGCCGCTGGTGAAGTGGACAGCCGACTGCTCCGGGTCCGGGTCGTGGAGGAACAGCCTGACCCGGTCGCGGGTCTGCTCGACCAGGTCCGTGGTCCGGTTGGCCCAGGTGTAGGTGCCGCGTCCGGCGTTGGCGTTGGTGGCGGTGAGGTAGGTCTGGACGGCGTCGAGGACGGCCTGCGGCTTCTGCGCGGTGGCGGCGCTGTCCAGGTAGGCCAGGTCCGGGTGGCTGGTGATGATCGGGAACTGGGCGCGCAGAGCACGCTGCCATGCCGCCAATTCCTCGAGGGTGGCGCCACCTTGGGTACCCATGCCGGATGCGGTCATGGGGTCAGTCCCGTACCAGGGGTGCGCCCGCGTCGCGCCAGGCGATGATGCCGCCGGCCAGACTGCGGACATCCGGATGCCCCATCCGGGTCAGCAACGCCGCATAGCGGGCGGACTTCTCGCCCACCGGGCAGGCCAGCAGCACCGGTCGGCTGCGGCTGAAGGGCAGGCCGCCACGCAGGAGTTCCTCGAAGACCTCGTCGACGATGTTGACCGAGCCGTCGATGTGCAGCGCGGCGTAGGCGAAGGGGCTGCGCAGGTCCACCACCAGCGGTCGGCCGGTGGCGATCCACGCCTGGGCGTCGGCCACGCCGACGCTCGGGGCCGTGCGTATCTCGGCGTCGGTCAGATCGGCCGGGGAGTTCGGGCGGCGGGGGCGCCCGAACAGGTCGGGACGCCGCTGCCGGACGTAGCTCAGGTAGCTCTCGACCCGGTCGCAGACGATGAACACCGCTGACTGGCGCTGCGTCAGCTCACCGTCGACCGCACGCAAGTGGCGTACGGCGCCGAAATAGGCGGCGCCGCCGGTGGGACCTGCCAGGATGCCGCACCGGCGGTTGAGGGTCAGCATTCCCTCGATGGCCTCGTCGGTGCTGACCGCCTCGATCGTGTCGTACGTCCCGGGGTCGAACAAACCGACCTCGTGCGCCTCGTCGATGGTGCGGATGCCGGGGATGAAATCGGACTTGGCCGCGACCAGCCCGACCACCCGCACCGCAGGATCGTTTTCCCTAAGGACGTGGGCGACGCCGGTGGAGGATCCGGCGGTGCCGACGCAGGCGATGAACCACTCGGGTGCCCGGCCGTCGAGGTCCTTGACGATCTCCGGGCCCGTGCCGGTGAGGTGGGCCTCGGTGTTGCGTGGGTTGAAGTACTGGTCGGTGTGCAGGTACGCGTTGCCCTGCCCGGAGATCGTCCGGTGGAAGAGGGTCAGCGGATCGTCGGTCGCGGTCGGGTCCAGGCATTCGCTCTGGCCCGGCAGTTCCTCGATCTCCGCGCCGAGCAACAGCAGCAGGTCCTTGATCTCCGGCACACGCATCCGGTTGGTGACGCTCTTGAAGGTCAGGCCGTGCATGCCCGCGAGGACGGCGAGGGCCTTGGCGGTGTTGCCGCTGGACAACTCGACGACCTGGCTGCCCAGTTCGGCCGCGTCAGCCAGGTGCGGGCGCGCCATGTTCCACGCGGCCCGGTCCTTGACCGACCCGAACGGGTTCAGCAGCTCCAGCTTGGCGTACAGATCGATGTGCGTCAGACCGTGCACGGCCGGGTCGATGCGCACCAGCGGGGTGTTGCCGATGGCCTCGGTGATGCTGTCGTACCTCACTGAGCTCCCCCCACGGATGTGGTCGGCCAGTACTGATCATCCAGACACCAGCGCCACGAGCCGCCCTCCTGCCAGGCCGCGACCTTGCGTGCGACCGGCTGCTGCTGGGCGCGGGTGGCATGGAAGTCCATGCAGTAGGCGGCGGTGTTGACGAAGGCCAGCAGGTCGCCCGGCTCGGGGCGACGGGGCAGGAAGACCGTACGCCGGGTGATCAGGTCGGTCTCCAGGCACAGGCTGCCGAAGAGATGGACGGCCACGGGCTGGTCAGCAGTGCGTCTGTCCGGCCGGGGGATGAGGACGGGGTCCATCAGCACCCCGTGCTCCTCCAGGCCCACGTCGTCGGCCTTCGCCGCCAGCCGCACGAGGAGCTCCCCGCCGGGCTCCTGCTCGCGCACCTCCAGCACCTTCGCGAGGGTCAGCCCGCACTGGTCCAACAGCGCCCGCCCGGGTTCGGTGTGCAGGTCGTACAGGTGCTCCACCAGCAGCGCGCCCAGCGGGCGGCCGCCCAGCGACGCGGCCGGGTGGGACAGCAACTGGTCGAGGTACCGGGCTCCGGCGACCGGCCGGTGGGCGGGGTACAGCCCGAGACTCCCGCGCAGCGTGCCCCCCTCGTTGCGCAGGCCATAGCCGTGCCCGCCCCAGGTCAGGGGCGGACGCGCGCCCAGGACTGCGGCGGTGAGTTCGGTCGTGTACCGCTCCCACTGTTCGCCGTCGGCCAGGTAGCTGATGCCGAAGCCGCCGCCGATGTCCACGGCACAGGGCCGCAGCCCCCGACTGCGGCACTCCTCCAGAGCCCGCAGGCAGCCTTCGAGCGCGGTCGCCTTCTCGGCGAGACTCGTCGTGTCCAGGTGATACGCCATCCCCACCAGGTCCACCGCGTCACTGTGCCGCTCGGCCGCCTCCAGCAGGGGAACCAGCTCCGCTGCCGGCGTACCGAACCGGCTGCGTCGGCTCAGCACCCGCACGCCGGGCACGTCGAAGCCCGACAGGCGCAACAGGACGTCGGCGCGCGGAAGGCTGCACTTGCGTATGAGCGCGGACAGTTGCTCCAGTTCATCGCGGCTGTCGACGCTGACGGTGACCGAGGTGCGTGCAGCCAGCCACAGGAACTCCGGGTTCTTCGGCCCGGTGGCGAGGATCCGGTCAGGGGTGAAGCCGGCGCCGAGCGCGTGCTGCAGCTCGCCCAACGACGCGACGTCCACGCCGGCGTCCGTGGCGGCCAGCCGCCGCAGCAGGGCACTGGACCGGCTGCCCTTGTGAGCGAAGAACACCTGGCCGGACAGGTGATGCCTGCCGTACACCGACCGGAACTGCTCCAGGTTGGCGGCGATCTGGTCAGGGATCACCACGTGCAGTGGAGACCCGAGGGCATCGGTGAGCGTGTTGAGCACGCCAGGGGATTCCAACAACGAGCCGAGCCGCGGGCCCAGCCGCGGCTTCAGATACAAGGGATGCCCGCCCATGCCCAGCCCCTCCAGCCGCACGTCAGCCCGGCATCCCGGGCGTGCCCGACCACTCCCCAGGTTCGCCGTATAGCCTCTTTCCATTCTTCAGTGGCTTTACGCCCGATACCGCCTGTGCTGCGCCGTGACTGCGCGAGCGCGAAAGGGAGCTGTGGTGCTCGGGACGTAGCCCTGAGCCACCGGGGTGCAGGCTGTCGAGACGCGACGGCGGGCGCTGCCATGGCAGTCTGCGATCAGTCGCCCGAACCGGAGCCGTAGTGTCCAGGCCGAAACGGTAACGACCCACCAAGTCGTACCCGGGCCGGAGCAACGGGAGTTGCCGGCGGAGGACCGGCTGGTGCTGCAGTGGGTGGCGAAGGCGTCCCGGCCGTTGATCGGCCTGCATGACCCGGTCCTGGCGCGCGATGTGCTGGAGTCGCTGCGCCGCAAGCTGGACGGCGGCCAGGCGGCCGTGGAGACGATGCGCCGCAAGCGCAAGGTGCTGGTGCACGCGCTCCACTACGTCGTGGAGAGAGGCGAGCTGGGCAGTCATCCGCTGGAGAAGATCCGGTGGCGGGTGCCCAAGCCGTCGGTCTCGGTGGATCCGCGGGCGGTGGCCAACCCGTACGGGGCACGGGAGCTGCTGAGCGCCGTCTCCTACGTGGGCGGATACCGGCGGGGTCGTGGCCGTCGGCTGGTCGGGTTCTTCGCCGGCATGTACTACGCCGGTCTTCGCCCGGAGGAGGCGGTCGCGGCAGCGCTGCCGGACTGCCGCCTGCCCCGCGCCGGTTGGGGGCGGTTGATCCTGCACCGCAGACCCCGGTTCGGGCGGCCCGGACAACGACTTCACCAACCGCAACACCAGCTTCATGACCTGGAATCTGATGCACCTGGCGGTCCTGCTCAAACGCGCAGGAGGCCTCCCGGCCTACGGCAACCAGCGCTCGGAGTGGGACGCCGGCCGCCGACCGGGGGCGGACAACCCCGAACACCGCTGAATGCGACGGTGCGGCGTAAGGATTCCGTCATCACCTGCGGGGTGTGGGACGGCTGCCCCTTCCGTTGAATGGGGCAGCGGCAGACAAACTCCCAGGAGACGAGGCGGGGATGGAGCGCGTGCGGAAGGTACTGACCAGTCCGTTGGTCATCGCGGTGCTGGTGGTGGCGGTCGGCGGAGTCGGCTTCGGGCTGTACTGGTTCCAGCCGTAGAAGCTGTGGCAGGACGAGACCGTCGAAGAGGCCCTGCCCGGTGTCGTGGAGACTTCGGCTCCTCCTGCCGCGGCGCCCGCAGCGTACCGCTGCTGGAGGTTCTCGCGGCCGCCAACGATGCAGGGTTCCTCACCGAGGGCTCCAGCCCGGCGATCTCGCCGAACTCCATGAACTGCCACGGCGGCAAAGGGCGTTCGTCGCGGACCCGGCGCTCGCCGAGGCCCTGTGTGCGCGGGCCGCCGAGGCCGGGCTGGTCGTCCGGGCGTACCGGCCAGGAAGCCGTGTCGACGAGAGCGGAGAACGGGACGCGGTCAACGTCATGACGTGGGGCGCCCGGGTCAACACCGGGATGGGGAACTGGCTTTCGCCGCGAGCGGTGCACCGGATGCTGCCCGGCTGCGGCCGCCAGGCCGTACGCGAGGTCGCCGCGGCCTGGCAGGTCACGCTCTCCGTCGTCCTTCCATGCTCAGCAGGGCGTTGGAATGGGGTCACCGCGGCCCCCATCGCAGGCAGGGTGTCAAAGCCACCGGTGAGTTCGGCCGCCATCGGCCCGTCCGGAGGGGGGATCATCGCTTCACCAGGTTCAGGATCAGCGTGGCAACAAACAACCTGACGAGAAGGAGGTGACCTCTGTGACAGCCTGCGGCGGTCACCCAGCCCTCACCGCAACCATCCGTTGACGTTCTCGACGCACACGAGGATGGTGATGGCGCCTCAGTGCAGGATCAGGCCGCCGACCGGGACGGCAGCGACGTGGCCGGTTGCCGGAAGCGTCTGAGCCAAGGCGAGGCCAATGTCGACCAGCGATGACCGGCGCAGACAAGCGACATCGGGAATCGGAGTCCAGACCGACTCAGCGATTGCGCCGTTCGGCTCCGGCCGAAGCTGGCCCCCGGTGATACGAACCTGGTAGAAGACGCCAACGTTCTGATGCTCTGGTCCGCCGGGGATGGCACGTTCGGCCGCGGGGATCACCCGGGAGTCCACACCCAACAGGCGTTCGACCACCGCGTCGCAGCCGGTCTCCTCGGCGACCTCCCGGATCACCGCGTCGAACGGATCCTCCGCGTGCTCGACCCTGCCACCCGGAAGGGTCCAGTTGCTCTCGCCCTTCGGCGGCACGTGATGGGCGAGCAGCACCCGCCCGCCCTCGATGCACACGGCGTACGCCGCCAGCCGGAAACTCATTACCCCGCACCTCCCACCGGACCCTATCCCGAGGTCCAAGATCCATGCAGGGCCATGAGGGCAGAGCAGAGTGGAGCCAGATCAACTTCTTACGCCTGGAGCCACTTCAGTTCCGTGCGGTGGAGCCCAAAGAAGTGCTTACAGACACCCGCGTGCCCGGGGATGACGTCTCGTGCAGCTGGAACCTGACCGCCTCATCCGGGCTTCCCCCGCGCCCGCGGGGGAAGCCCGGTGGAACAGGTGGCGGGAAAGCGCTGGCTGACCGCCGTGCCGACGTCTCTTCCGCTTCTCGCCGAGCAGATGGGGGCAAATTCGGTACGCCCCAGGCGAGTTGTGCTGTCCGCTGAGGCGCTGACTCGCCCGCGTATCGCGGTTTCCTCAGGCACACTGGACGAAGGTGGGTCGGGCGAGGGGGCAGGCGTGGAACAAGTGGACGGGACGGAGTTGTCCGAGGCGGTCAAGGCGGTCCGTGCCGGGCTCGCGGCCGCTCAGCAGGAGGGCGCCGACTCGGCGATCCGTTTCACGGTGAAGGAGATCGTCCTCGACCTGGGGATCGAGATTCGCAGGACGGCCTCGGCGGGTGGCGGCGTGAAGGCGTTCGTGGTCTCCGGCGAAGCGCGCGGTGAGCGTGCCGGAACCGCCACCCATCGTATGACCGTCACTTTGGAGGTCGCTGAAGGCGGCGCTGCCGTGGCTGGCACTGGCGCGGGCCGGCAGGTGCTGATCGGTGACCAGGGGCAGGTGGGCGACCTGCCGGGCGGGAGAGCGTTCCAGTAAGAGGGGCGGCGCAGATGGGATGGGACCGTGCGGCATCGGTGGAGTACGCCGGTGGTGTGGGCGCCGGATGTGTCGTCGCGCCGGGCTTGGTTCTGACGGCGTATCACGTGGTCCGGCCGGTTGTGGGGTTGGAGGATGCGCCTGTCGTCGTCCGGGTCATGGATGGTGGGGCTGAAGCGGGTCGGGCGGTGGCCGAGGTGATCTGGCACCGGGGCGACGCGGCTCTGCTTGCATGCCGGCCTCAGGATCTCGGCGGGGAGTTCGCGCCGGTTCGGTGGGGGGAACTCACCTGCGTGCGGCCCGCGATGCCGCCGGAGTGCTCGGCGGTGGGCCGGCCGCTTGCTGGTGTGCGGCGTGTCCAGGGAAGCTGTGTGGGTGAGGATCGCTGGTATCGGGCGGAGCACGTCGTCACCGGCAGGATCAACGTCGTCGACAACGCCTCGCGCACCTACAGCCTCCAGGTCGACCGGCAGCCCCCGCAGGACCTCGAGGGCGCGGCCTCCCCATGGCAGGGGATGTCAGGTGCCGGGGTGTTCTGCGACGACCTGCTGATCGGGCTGGTCACTACTGCGCCGACCGGGTGGGGGCACGGCCGTCTGGACGCCCTTCCCGTCCGTGAGCTGCTGGACGACCGGCAATTCTGCGCACTCGTGCAGCAGGCGTGCGGCACCTGGCCCCGGCTCGAGCCGGCCGATCTCGACCCGCTCTTCGAGGGACATCCGCAGCCTGTGGCCGCCGCCTCCTACTTGCTCTCGCCGCATTCCGAGGTCGTACCCTTCGTCGGCCTGGCCACCGAGCTGACCCGGCTGTCCGACTGGTGCACCACCGGTCCGACGGTCAGCGTGGCCGTCGTGCACGGCCCTGGCGGGGTCGGCAAGACCCGCCTCGCCGTCGAGCTCGCGCGCCGCGTGTCCCAGCGGCGGCCGGAGGCTGAGCACGCAGCGGGCGGCCCCGCCGTGCCCTGGTCGGCAGGGTTCCTGCAGCTCGATCCGCAAGCCCCGTACACCATGCTGCGGCATCTGATCCGGCCCACGCTCGTCGTCGTCGACTACGCCGAGACCCGCCGTGACCAGGTTGAGCAGCTCATGGCCACCCTCGCCAGGCACCGGCCGCCAGGGAAGCCCGTACGGCTGCTGCTGCTCGCCCGTGCCGTGCCGGCCTGGTGGGAGCTGGTCCGGGCCCGGTACGCACCGATGGCTGGCGGACCGGTGATCGCGGTGGCCCCGCGGGACGTCTTCCGGCAGCACGAGGTGAGCGAGGTCCGTGAGCAGGCGGTGCTCGCCTTCGGCCAATGCCTCGCCATGCTGCGCCGGGCCGGTCTGCGCGATGACTGGGATCCGGGCGAGATCACCGACCTGGCCCGCTTGCCCGGCCCGCCGCCGGCCGACGACGGGAGCGGGATCCTCGCCGTTCACATGGACGCCCTCGCCGGGGTTCTCGCGGGCACGTCGGACGGACTGGCCGACAGCTTGACACCCGCTCAGGTGCTGCTCGCCCACGAGGCCAAGTACTGGGACCGTGCCTTTGGGGCGAACGGTCTGGCTCACCTTCCCCAGGACCTGCGCGAGGAGCTGGTCGCGGTTCAGCGCATGGCCTGCGCCGTCGACCGGCGGCAGGCCGGCGCGGCGATCCGCACTGCCTGGGACTTCCACCACCGCGGCTTCCCGCACCCGCTGGACGGGCCCACGGGCCTCGCTCTTCAGCGCACGCTCCGCGAGCTCTACCCCTCCATGGGAAACGGCTTCTGGGGCGGCATCGGTCCCGACGCGCTCATAGCCCACCTCATGGCCGGGGTGGAGGAGGCGTCCGAGGGCGAGTTTGTCAACTGGGCCCTCACCTCACCCCACCTCGACAAGGACCAGGTACGACACGGCCTCACCATGATCGCCCGCGCCGCGCCCCTCCGGCCCCGGCTGCTCAGCGGAGCGGCGCACGTGATCGCCTCTCACCCGTCCGATCTGATGCCGCTCGCGGAGGACATCACACCCCTGCTGCCCAAGGACGAGCGTGACGCCTGGCAGGACGAGATCGCCTCCGCCTCAAAGGTACTGAGCGACGACGGCACCTGAACCGCTGCCGGCCCCGCCGGCCGCGATTCAGGCACGGGGGTCATGCGCGAGACGATCTCGTCGCGCGGCGTGCGGAACGTTCCCGCTCTACTTCGTGGCCGCCGTCGTAGAAGGCCCCTGTTCCCCGGTGACGTGTGAAGCCCTCGTCGAGCGGCGTCTGCGGCTGGGCATCCGATAGCGACGATGGCGACGAACCCTTACGTCACAGCAGGTCCGCCGACGTGGACGGCTGGGGAAACCCGAAGGGATGAATGCTGAGCAAACTCCGACTGCCGCCGCGATCGATTCCCCACACTGCCACATGCGTATTCACATTCGTGCTCTCCGGCGGGCCTGCGCGGCGCATCGCGTACGCGGCGCCGACCCGGCCTCACGAGAGTGCGGGGCTACGGAGGGGGGAAGGTTGGCGCAGTGGTGCAATCGGTTCGGCGACAGAGCCCGTTACTGGTTCGACAGCACGCTGGCTCGCGGTGCGTCCGCTCTCGTCGGCTGGATGGCGCTGTTGTGTCTGTCCATCGTCGTCCCGGCCAGTGCGGTGCTGGTGTGGACCGACCCCCGCGCGCCGGCGTCCCTGGCGGAGCGGCTGGCGCAGGTATGGCACCTCACCGGGGAGACACTGCGGCTGGGCGGTGCGACGGGTACGCCGCTGCGAGTGATGATGTCGGTGCTGCTCGCACTGGTCGCTCTGCTGTACGTCTCGACGCTCGTCGGCCTGATCACGACCGCGCTCACGGAGCGGCTCACCGCGTTGCGACGGGGCCGTTCCACCGTGCTCGAACACGGGCACGCCGTGGTCCTGGGGTGGTCGGAGCAGGTCTTCACGGTGGTGAGCGAGCTGGTGGCCGCCAATGCCAACCAGCGGCGGGCGGCGGTGGCCGTGCTGGCCGACCGGGACAAGACCGCCATGGAGGAGGCCTTGAGCACGAAGGTGGGTCCCGTCGGCCGTACGCGGCTGATCTGCCGCAGCGGCCCCACTACCGACCCGGCCGTGCTCAGCCTGACCAGTCCGGCCACGGCCGGTGTCGTGCTGCTCCTGCCCCACGACGAGCCCGACGCCGACGCCGAGGTGGTCAAGACGCTGCTGGCGCTCAGGGCAGCCCTGGCCGGTGGGGGAACCCGTCCGCCTATCGTCGCCGCCGTCCGGGACGACCGCTACCGCCTGGCCGCCTGTCTCGCCGCCGGACCGGGCGGCGTGGTCCTCGAGAGCGACACCGTCACCGCCCGGCTGATCGTCCAGGCCGCCCGCCGGCCCGGGCTCTCCCTCGTCCACCAGGAACTCCTGGACTTCGCCGGCGACGAGTTCTACCTGATCACCGAGCCGACCCTGGCCGACCGACCGTTCGGCGACGCGATGCTGTCCTACCCGACGTCGAGCGTCGTCGGGATGATGCGAGGAGGCACCCCCCTGCTCAACCCGCCACCGCAGACACCCATGGCCCCGGACGATCTGCTCATCGTCATCTCCCGTGACGACGACACGGCCTGGCTGGAAGACTGCGCTGAGTTGGTCGAGAAGGCGGCGATGGCGTCCGGCCCTGCGACGCCCGCGCGACCGGAGCGGGTTCTCCTGCTGGGCTGGAATCGCCGAGCGCCGCTCATAGTCGACCAGTTGCGCCGCCGCGCTCAGCCCGGATCAGCCGTCGACGTGGTGGCGAACGGTGATGAAGTGACAGTCCGGCAGGTGAGCGAGGCCGACGCACACAGCGGCACCGACCTGACCGTGACACTGCACCACGGGGACGTCACCCGTCCCGAGACCCTGCGACGTCTGGACGTTCACTCCTACGACAGCGTGATCGTGCTGGGCCAGGACCCCGCTCCCGAGCAGCCGCCGGACGACCCCGACAACCGCACGCTCGTCACCCTCCTGCTTCTGCGCCAACTGGAGGAGGCCACTGGGCGCGAACTGCCGGTTGTCACCGAACTGATCGACGACCGCAACCGGGCGCTGGCCCCCATCGGCCCCGGAGCCGACGTGATCATCAGTGGCAAGCTCATCGGCCTGCTCATGGCGCAGATCTCCCAGAACCGGCACTTGGCAGCGGTGTTCGAGGAACTGTTCTCCGCCGACGGCACCGGGGTTCGCCTGCGGCCGGCCACAGACTACGTGTTGCCGGGGCGTGAGACGTCCTTCGCCACAGTCGTGGCCGCGGCACGTCATCGCGGCGAATGCGCCATTGGTTACCGAAGCCACGACGACGCGTCGACGAGTCCCGGCTACGGCGTGCGGATCAACCCGCCCAAAGCCGAGCGGCGCCGCTGGTCGGTCGAGGACGAGGTGGTTGTCGTCGGCAAGGACTGACGGAAGTCTTTGGCATGATGCAGGGGTTCACGCGGCGCGGGGCTCTGGCCCTTCAATGATCCGGCCTTCGTACAGGACGTCCTCGGGACAACCTGAAGATCCTCCGCGCGCCCCGCACCCGCCACTACCAGGACAAGATCGATGCCGCCGAGTCCGGCGGGCAGGGCGGCGACGCGCGTACCCGCGTGTTCTTCACTCTCGCCCTGGCCGGCTGGAGCATCGCCATGCCCCAGCTGCGGCGCATGGTCCTCGGCCCCGACTACAGCCTCGACGACCTCCGCGTGGACGTCGCCCGGGCCGTACAGACCCTGTCGACAGATGTCGGGCCTCCCGGCCCGGCGTAGCAGCCGGGCGGCAGGACCGGTTCGTCTCGTCGGGTATGGAGGGGTTGGCTGGTGCGTTCCCCAGGCCCTCCCTTCCGACCTCCACGTGTGAGTCGCGCAGCTTGGCTTCGAGCAGGCGGGTGCGCGCCAAGCGCCGCCCGTCTGCGTCGGCGTCTGCCCGGGGCCGTCCGGCTGACAGGCGGCCCCAGGCAGGCGACGGGGTACTCAGCTGAGGCGCTCCAGCACCATGGCCATGCCCTGCCCGCCTCCGACGCACATGGTCTCCACGCCCCACTGTGCGTCGCGCGTACGCAGCCCGTTGATCAAGGTGGTCATGATGCGCGCGCCGGTCGCGCCGAACGGATGTCCCAGCGCGATGGCCCCACCGTGCACGTTGAGCCTGTCCAACGGGATGCGGAGTTCGCGCTGAGAGGCGATGACCTGAACGGCGAACGCCTCGTTCATCTCGAACAGGTCGATGTCCCCGACCGACAGGCCGGCGTGCGCGAGAGCCCGTCGTGTGGCCTCGACCGGCCCCAGGCCCATGATCTCGGGGGACAGGGCGGACACGCCGGTGGCCACGATCCTGGCCAGGGGAGTGACGCCGAGCTCTCGCGCCCTGACATCGCTCATGATGACCACGGCGGCGGCTCCGTCGTTCAGCGGGCAGGAGTTTCCGGCGGTGACCGTGCCGCCCGGCCGGAAGGCCGGCGTCAGACCTGTGAGGGCCTCGTACGTCGTGCCGGGGCGCGGGCTGTCGTCGGTGGCGATCACCGTGCCGTCGGGCAGCCGGACAGGGGTGATCTCCCGGGCGTGGAACCCGGACTCGGCGGCCTTGGCGTACAGCTGCTGGCTGCGCAGGGCGTAGTGATCCTGCTCCTGACGGCTGATCTTGTGGAGGCCCGCCACGTTCTCCGCGGTCTGCCCCATGCCTATGTAGACGTCGGGCAGCAGGCCGTCGGAGCGGGGATCGGTCCACAGGCGGTTGGTTCGCGCGTCCTCCGAGGTGCGCTCCCTGGCCTGCTCGAATGCCGGGTTCGAAGCGTTGTCGGCATCCGCTCCGGTGGGTCCGAAGTGCCGGTAGCGCGAGACGCATTCCACACCCGCGCTGACGAAGATGTGGCCTTCTCCCGCCTTGATGGCGTGGTAGGCCATCCGGGCGGTCTGCAACGAGGATGAGCAGAAACGGTTGACCGTGGTACCGGGCACCTCGTCCAGCCCCAGCTGCACGGCCACCCGCCGGGCGATGTTGGCACCGTGCTCGCCGCTCGGCTCGGCGCAGCCGAGATGAAGGTCGTCGATCCGTGTCGGGTCCAGTTCGGGCAGCTGGTCGAGGGCCGCGCGGACCGCCGTCACCGCGAGATCATCGGGGCGGACATCCTTCAGGGAACCCTTGACGGCGCGCCCGATGGGCGTGCGGGCGGCAGCGACTACGACGGCTTCAGGCATGTCATGCACCTCTCAGGGCGGCTGCGTGGGGCGGGCCGACTCGACGGCGGCTCTCCATCGAAGGGAATGCTAAACGGACCGTTTCGTATGAGGCGCGGGGTTGCCCATGCTGTGCGGGGGTTCCGGTGCGCGCACGGAGGGGTGGGGGCGCGCGTCGGAAGCATCATTTCGCCAGGTCAAGTGAGGTTTTATCGGCTGCCGTGCGATCGTGTCGCGGGGCGCTGCGGCCATAAAAAATCACCGGCTGCGATCCTAGACGTTCCGTTTCGATTGACCTAGTGTGTGGGCACCTCGTGCAGAGAGGAGCACTCCAATGACGGCGTGCTTTCGACAGGCGGTGTTCGTTCCGCCGCCCGTATGTGTCGTTGCCGACGAGCTGGGTTTCTTCGCTCACGCCGGCCTTGAGGTCGAGACCGTGCTGATCGAGTCGTCGACGGACCAGCGTGACCGACTGCTGACCGACGACGTCGATGTGGGCGTCACGGCTATCGACAACCTGGTCGTCTGGAACTCCGGCGGAGGCGACCTCCGGGTCGTCGCCGAGATCGAGTCGACGACACCGCTCCGGCTGGTCGCACAGCCCTCGGTGAGGGGGCTGGAAGACCTGCGGGGCGCCGTGCTCGGCGTGGACGCGCCCGACAACGGCTTCGCCGTCGTGTTGCGTCATCTCCTCGGTCACCATGGCCTTCCGCCCGACGCGTACGAGTTCGAGCCGGTGGGCGGAGTGCGCGAGCGCTTCGAGGCCCTGCGCTCACGGTCGATCGATGCGGCGTGGCTGGGGCCGCCGCTGGACGAGCCGGCGCGACAGGAGGGGTTCGTCTCGCTGCTCGCGGTCGAGGACGAGGTGCCGGACTTCCCTGGGCAGGCCGTCGTGGCCGGTCCCACGACGCGGCAGGCGGGGCGGGACAACCTCTCGCTCTACCTCACGGCCCTCGACAGGGCGCGAAAGTGGCTGCACGCCACTGAGGACGAACAGATCCTGGACGTGCTGACGCGAGGCGGGTACGGACCGGCCTCGGCGCAGGCCGCGCTGCGCACGCGCCCCGCCTCGCTGGCTCCTGCTCGTGCCGGTCTGCAGTGCGTCCTCACGATGCGCGACAAGCTCGGCATGATGCCCGACCACGCGCCTGGTGTCGATGACCTGTACGACGGCCGCCCGCTCGGTCTGGAGCTGCGTTCATGACGCCCGACCTGTTCCCGTCCGACGGTCATCGCGACGACGCGGGGCGCGTCACGGACGGTCAGGTGGCCAAGAGCGTGCGCCACATGCTCAGCGAGGACCGTACCCGCGAGCTCCTCGGAATACAGGTCGATTCGGCCGCCGAAGGGCGGGCGCGCGCACGGATGCGGGTCCGGCCGGACATGGTCAACGGTCACGCGATCGTGCACGGAGGGCTCGTGTTCGCGCTGGCCGACACCACCTTCGCGTGTGCCGTCAACAGCTTCGGTCCGCCGGTCGTCACGGCGAGCGCGGACATCGCCTTCCGGCGCCCCGGCCACCTCGGTGACGACCTGATCGCCGAAGCGGTGACCCGCTCCTGGCAGGGCCGCTCAGTGATCTGCGAGGTCACGGTGCGGCGCGGTGACGACGTCATCGCCGAGTTCCGCGGGCGGGGGGTGCGGATCGTGGTGGCGGACGGTAAGCCGGCGGAGGGGAGCGATCCGGTCCCGGGCGGCTTGTCCGGACGAGCCGGCCACGAGGAGCACCGCGCCCGTCCGGCGGGCGCGGACACCGACGCGGTGGACGGACCGGCCGTGCCAGGGCACGCGCCGGGCCGCTAGAGCCGCGGACGCCGAGCGCACAGTCGTCCGGCGGACGCGCGGGGGTGCAGAGACCAAACGGTACGTCCAAGTACCAGAGCCGCTGACGGACCGGCCGTGCCACGGCACACGTCGGGCCGCTAGAGCCGCGGACGCCGAGCGCACAGTCGTCCGGCGGACGCGCAGGGGTGCAGAGACCAAACGGTACGTCCAAGTACCAGAGCCGCTAATGGAGTTCAGGTGTCACAGGACTGTGAAGTCATCGTTGTCGGTGGTGGACCCGTCGGGGTGATGGCCCTTGCGTTGCTGGGCCATGCCGGTGTGCGGGCCGTGGGGATCGAACGCGAGCCCGAGCTGTGGCGACAAGCGCGGGCCGTGCACTTCGACGGTGAGACCGTGCGTTCCTTCCAGGCCATGGGCCTGGGAGAGGAGCTCTCCGCCCGGGTCAAACCGATGTGCGACTACCGTATGGAGAACGAGGCGGGCGAGACTCTGGTGTCCCATGCCACGGGGCAGATGGGTCCGCAGGCATGGCACTCGGAGGTCCTGTTCCATCAGCCTGAGGTCGACGGGCTGCTGCGCGCCGAAGTGGCACGGCTCGCCGATGTGGAACTCCGGGTCGGCACCACGCTGCTGGACATCCAGCAAGGTGATGACTCGGTCCGCTGCACCGTCCGTACACCGGAGGGGACGACACGGACACTCACCGCGCGATGGGTCATCGCCTGTGACGGCGCCACCTCGACCGTCAGGCGCGCGCTCGGGATACCCGGCGAGAACCTCGGCACCGACGATCCGTGGCTCGTCGTCGACGGACACCTGCGAGGGACGGCGGGGATCGAGGGTGACATGGTCTTCCTCGGCCGGCACACCCGTCCCGCGCTCTGGATCAGGCTTCCCGGTGACCGGGTGCGCATGGAGTTCAAAGTCCTCCCCGGAGACGACCCGGAGGAGATCGTCACACCGGCGGGCATCGCCCGGTTGAGCCGAGGTGTTCTCACGCCGCAGAACTTCGAACCCGACCGCAGCGTCATCTACACCTTCCGCGCACGGCTGGCCACGTCATGGCGGGTCGGCAATGTGTTCCTCGCGGGTGACGCCGCTCACCTGGCACCTCCGCTGTTCGGCCAGGGACTGTGCGCCGGCCTGCGGGACGTGGCCAACCTGGTGTGGAAGATCCGGCTCGTCTCACGTGGCAGAGCCCCCGAGTCCCTCCTCGACACCTACGAGTCCGAACGCAAGGACCACGCCAGGTACTGGGTCCAGCAGGCGGCGACGATGGCCGGACTCGTCCAGACCACCGACCCCGTGATGGCTGCCCGGCGGGACGCCCACATCCGCGCCAATCCGGCCGACAGCTACCCGCCGGCACCGGCCCTGGGCCCGGGTGTGCACACGGGCCCCGCCGACCCGCACGGCGGACGTCTCTCGATGCAGCCGATGCTGCCTGACGGGACACGTCTCGACGACCTCGTGGGACGCCGGTTCCTGCTCGCGGCCACGCCCGAACTGCAGGCCGGGCTGCCCGACCCCGTACGCAAGGCGCTGGAGGAGGAGCCCGAGGTCGCCGTACTGACCTCCCCCCAGCACGTCGGCCAACTGCTCACGTCGGTCGAGGCCCCTGCCGTCCTGGTCCGTCCCGACCGCTATGTGCTCGGGACGGCACACACCCCCGAACAGCTCGAAGCGCTGCTCCGGCTCCTGCCCTTCGCGGGCGCCCTGGAACCCCGGCGCGAGATGAGCCCGCCGCGGCAAGAGACCACCGCACAGCACTGACCCGCCCGCGTGCAGACACTGTTTCCCCCACAGGAGTTCACCATGCCCGACCAGCCCATCACCCACCTTCGGCACGTCGACATCGCAGTTCAGGACTACGACAAGCAGGTCGCCTTCTACGAGCAGCAGTGGGGGCTGACCAAGGTCGGTTCCGACGGCGATGTCACCTACTTCGCCGCCGAGGGCTCGCCCGAGCAGTACGTCGTCCGGGTCCGCCGTTCCCAGGACAAGCGCCTCGACCTGGTCTCCTTCGGTGCCGCCGACCGTGCCGCAGTGGACGGTCTCGCCACCCGCCTCGCCACCGACGGCGTGAAGCTGGTCAGCGAGCCGGACACGCTCCAGACGCCCGGCGGCGGCTACGGCTTCCGGTTCTTCGACGTGGAGGGGCGGACCATCGAGATCTCCACCGAGGTGGCCGCCCGCACCCACCGCAGGATCGAGGAGCGCGAGGACATCCCGGTGCGGCTGTCCCACGTCGTGCTCAACTCCCCGGAGCCCGAGCGCATGATGGCCTTCTACGAGAAGTACCTGGACTTCCGGCTCTCGGACACCAATGTGCACCCGCAGCTCGGCGGGATCATGTGGTTCCTGCGCTGCAACCCCCAGCACCACAGCATGGCGATCGCACGCTGTCCCCATGTCTCGCTGCACCACGCGTCCTTCGAGATGCGTGGCCTGGAGGAGTACATGCGCGGCAGCGGGCGCCTGATGCGCGACGGGATCCACAAGGTCTGGGGGCCCGGACGGCATCGCGCCGGGGACAACACCTTCACGTACTTCCACGACCCCAACGGCAACACCATGGAGTACACCACGGAGCTGGAGACCCTCGACGAGGACACCTGGCACCCCCACCTGTACAGCACCGAGGACCCGGAGACCTCGGACGTGTGGGGGACTTCCAACCCGATGAACGACTTCGTGTCCAGGGAGATGTTCAACGACCCGGACCGGGGATTGTTCATCGCACCGCCGGTGTGACCCCCCGGGCCCGAGGTGCCGCGGTGCGCTCGGCACGCCGCCGGGCGGAGGGGCTCAGGACTCCTCGTCCGGCGACGGATGCGCTGCCAGGCCGCGGATCCCCAGGTCCACGAGCTGTTCCGCGAGCGCGTCGTCGAGCGGGACGCCGCCGAAGAGGAGGTGGAAGTAGACCGGGGCGTAGAACATCTGGGCTGCCGACGCCGGATCGAGGTCGGACCGGAAGACGCCCTCGTCGATTCCCCTGCGCATCAGCTTCTCGACGGCCGCGGCGCGCTCCTGCCAGAACCGCGCGCGGAAGTTGGCCATCGTCTCGGGGTCGTACTGCCCCTCGGCGATGATCTGGGCGACCAGCTTGCCCTGCGGGCCGGCGTAGCGGGAGATCAGCGACTTGAGGTGCGTCAGGAGGGCCTCGCGGACCGGCACCCCTTCGGGGATGCGGGTGTGCGCCAGGTGGTTCTCCATGAAGGCGTCGATGACGACCGCGGCCTTGTTCGGCCACCACCGGTAGATCGTCGCCTTGCTGACCTTGGCCCGCTTGGCGATCGCCTCCATGGTCAGTTTCTGCACCGTGATGGCGCGCCTGCCGTCGCGGACAAGGAGGTCCATGGTCGCGTCGAGAATCGCTCGACGACTCGATTCGCTTCGTACAGCCACGAAGTCAAACTACCCCACGCACGGCCTCAATCCCCATGCCAGCAAGGGATCGACAAGGCAATTTGTTCGCCATACGATACGAAACGTTTCGGATAGATAGAGGAGCTGCACACATGAAGCTGGGCCGGATCTCAACACCTTCCCCCGACGGCGAGCAGATCAGGCTCGTCGCCGTGCGGCCCGACGAGGGCAGGGTCGTCGACCTGGCCAGGGCCTATGCCCTGGGCAGGCAGGCACAGCGCGCGACGCCGGAGGCGGCCCGCCGACTGGCCGCGGCCCACTTCCCGTCGAGCATGGCCGCCGCCATCGCCGCCGGGCCGGCGTTCCTCGACGCCGCCCACTGGGCCGTGGACCGGGCCGACGACGACGCTTCGCTGCCGATCGAGGGGCTGTCCTGGGTGGCGGCCGTCGACCCGCCGGTCATCCGTGACGGACTGACCTTCCCAGCGCACATGAAGGGGTTCTCGGAGAAGGTGGGCGGCGGACTGCCCAACCCCCAACTGTTCAAGACGCCCGGCTACTTCAAGGGATCCACCGGAGTGGTCTACGGCCACGACGAGGAGATTCCCTACCCGGGCTACTCCGAATTCGTCGACTACGAACTGGAGATGGGCCTCGTCGTCGCGGCCGCGGGCCGCAACCTGACCCCCGACGACGCCCGCGCCCACCTGTTCGGCGTCACGATCTTCAACGACTTCAGCGCCCGTGACGTCCAGGGGCCCGAGATGGGCATGGGCATGGGCCCGCAGAAGTGCAAGGACTACGCGTATGGCATCGGTCCGTGGATCACGACCGTCGACGAGTTGCCGTCCGTCGACGGACTCAAGGGTGTTGTCCGCGTCAACGGCGAGGTCTGGAGCGAGACCAGTGCCGAGGGAATGATCTACACGCCGGAAGAGCTGCTCGCCTACGTCTCCATCAGCGACAGGCTTCAGCCCGGCGACCTCATAGGCTCCGGCACCCTCCCCAACGGCTCCGGCCTGGAAATCGACCGGCGGCTGTCGCCCGGAGACGTCGTCGAACTCGAGCTGGAAGGCGTCGGTGTCCTGCGCAACCGCATGAGCGCCGAGCCGGACCAGGCCCCCTGGTGGCCCGAGCCCCGCCCGTACCCCTTCGGTACGTCGGCGAACTGACGACGGGACAAGACAGATGACCAACCCGCACGCCATCAAGCCGGTGCGGCGCATCGTGACCGGCCACACCGCCGACGGCCGCTCCACCGTCATCAGCGACGGCCCGGCTCCCCACGTCTTCGCGTCCGACACCGTCGAAGGGTTCGGCGCGATCGTCCCCTGGCAGACCGAACCGGGCGATGTCAGCAACGACGGCAACCAGGACGCGGCCTCCGCCGACGTCCAGGTGCCGATGTACCCCAAGCTCGGAGGAACGGTCTTCCGGATCGCGAGCTTCCCGCCCGACAGCGCCTACACCGACGCCGCCGCCGACTCCCTCTTCGACGCCATCGACGGCGAACACGCCCGCGACGCCGCGCCCCCCTCCGCCGGCGACCGCCACTTCTGGTTCCACCGCACCGACAGCCTGGACTACGCCCTCGTCCTCGAGGGCGAGATATGGCTGCTGACGGACGAGGGAGAGACCCTCGCCAGGGCCGGTGACGTGATCATCCAGCGAGGCACGAGCCACTCCTGGTCCAACCGCGGTGACACGACCTGCCGCGTGGCCTTCGTCCTCATCGGTGCCCTGCCCGTCGACACCGCTGTCTCATGAGCACCGCGCACGACATCCTGTGGACGCCGAGCCGTACCCGGCAGGAGGGTAGCGAACTGGCTCGCTACCGCCGTGGGCTGAAGGACTACGACGGCGGCGGCGACTACCTCGCTCTCTGGCGCTGGTCGACGCGGGACCTGGGCCGGTTCTGGGAGTCGGTCGCCGAGTTCGAGGACGTACGACTCGGTGGTACCCCGACCGGCCCGGTGGCTCCCCGGGAGATGCCCGGAGGCACGTGGTTTCCCGGCCGTACCGTGAACTACGCCGAGCATGTGCTGCGCCGCTGCCCGGGCGAGGCGCTCGTCGTCGTGGACGACGACGGCACGTCCCACAAGGTCTCGCGAGCCGAACTGCGCGGCCAGGTCGCCGCCCTCTCCGCCGCGCTGCGCCGGATGGGCGTGGCCCACGGCGACCGGGTGGCCGCCGTCCTGCCCAACCGTGCGGAGGCGGTCGTGGGGCTCCTCGCCTGTGCCGCGGTGGGGGCCGTGTGGTCGGTGTGCTCCCCGGAGTTCGGCGCGGACGGGGTGCTCTCGCGGTTCGCCCAGCTGGAGCCCAAGGTCCTGATCCTCACGGACGGCTACCACTACGGCGGGCGGAGGCACGAGCGCACGGACGAGATGCGCACCGTGATCGACCGGCTGCCGTCGGTGGAGCACGTGCTCTGGGTCGATCATCTCCACTTCGGAAGCCTGCCCACGGCGGACCGCCCCGTGTCGCTCTGGGGCACGGTCACGGCTGGAGGAGGCGAGCCGGAGTTCGACGAACTGCCCTTCGACCACCCGCTGTGGGTGCTGTTCTCCTCCGGTACCACCGGGGCACCCAAGGGCATCGTGCACGGCCATGGAGGTGTCCTCCTGGAACACCTCAAGGTCCTGCGGCTGCACTCGGACCTACGGGTCGGCGACCGCTTCCTCAACGTCGCCAGTACCAGCTGGGTGGTGTGGAACATGCTGGTCTCCGGGCTCGCGGTCGGCGCCACGATCGTTCTGCTGGACGGGAACCCGGTCCGCCCCGACCTGGGGCGCGTCTTCCGTGTCGCCGACGAACACGACGTCGACACGCTCGGTGTCAGTGCCGGATACCTGCACGCCTGTCTCAAGGCCGGTCTCGCCCCTGAGACCGGGGCACTGCGGACGGTGCAGGTGACCGGATCACCGCTGTCCACCGACGGTTTCCGTTGGGTCCACGACCGGCTCGGCGACGTGTGGCTGACCTCCATGAGCGGCGGCACCGACGTGTGCTCGATCTTCGTCGGCGGAGCCCCCACGCTGCCCGTCCGCGTGGGGCGCATCCAGGCACCGGCCCTGGGCGTCTGTGTCGAAGCCTGGGACGAGGACGGCAAGCCCGTGGTCGGCGAGCGGGGCGAGCTGGTGATCACGCAGCCGATGCCCTCGATGCCGCTCCGCTTCTGGAACGACCCCGACGGCCGGCGCTATCGGGAGAGCTACTTCTCCGTGTACGCCGGAGCCTGGCGGCACGGGGACTTCATCGAGTTCGAGCCTGACGGCAGCAGTGTGATCCACGGCCGCTCGGACTCCACCCTGAACCGGCAGGGCGTGCGCATGGGGCCGGCGGACATCTACCGGGTCGTCGAGGCGCTGCCCGAGGTGCGCGAAGCCCTCGTCGTGGGCGCCGAACTGGGCGAAGACGCCTATTACATGCCGCTGTTCGTCGCCCTCCAGGAGGACGCCGACCCCGAAGCGGTGGCGCGGCGCGTCAACCAGGTGCTCCGGGAGGAGCTGTCACCGCGGCACGTGCCCGACGAGGTCGTGCCCATGCGCGGGATCCCGCACACCCGCACGGGAAAGAAGATAGAGGTGCCGGTCAAGCGCCTGCTGCAGGGAGCCTCCCTGAGCGACGTCGTGGACCTGGGCGCGGTGGACGACAGCGCGCTGCTCCAGGAATACGCGGAGTTCGCCCACACCCGCCGGAAAGCATGAGGAAACCATGAGCCAGACCCCCTTCTCGCTGGGAACGTTCGCCGACGGACAGTCCGGTCCGTTCCCCGGCATCGTCGTGGACGACCGGGTGTACGACACCCGGACCGTCCTGCCCGAAGCCACGACCACGTCGGACCTGCTGGCCGACTGGGACACCTCCCTGGAGGTGCTCCAGTCCCTCGCCGACGCACCCGAGGGCGACGGGCGGCCGGTCGGGGAGCTCACGGTGCTCGCCCCGGTCCAGCCGCCGGGCCAGATCTTCGGCGCCGGGGCCAACTACCGCGAGCACGTCATCCAGATCACCGTGGCGCACCGCCTGGGGAAGGCGGGCGCCACGGAGGAGGAACTGCGCGAGCAGGCCGCCCGGGAGATGGACGAACGTGCCGCGCACGGTGAGCCGTACGTGTGGGTGGGCGTCCCGTCCGCGATCAGCGGCCCGTACGACGACGTCATCCTGCCCTCCATCGGTGAGAACCACGACTGGGAACTCGAGTTGGGCGTGGTCATCGGGCGCGAGACACGCGAGGTGAGCCGTGACGAGGCACTGGACCATGTCGCCGGGTACACCATCTGCAACGACCTGACGACGCGCAGCCTGGTGCCGCGACCGGACATCCCGATGATGGGCACCGACTGGATGCGGGCGAAGAACCAGCCCACGTTCTACCCCACGGGCCCCTACCTCGTGCCGGCGCGCTTCGTGCCCGACCCGCAGGACCTGGACATCACGCTCCGGCTCAACGGCAAGGTCATGCAGAAGGGCAACACCAACGACATGATCTTCGGGGTGGCCGCCCTCATCTCGTACATCTCGCACCGGGTGACGCTGCAGCCGGGCGACATGATCATCACCGGCTCTCCGCAGGGCAACGGCTCGCACTACGGCCGGTTCCTGCGCGCGGGCGATGTGATGGAGAGCGAGATCACCGGACTCGGCACGCAGCGAAACCTCTGCAGGTAGCCGCCGTCACGTCCGTTGCCTGACCTCGAATCGCAGTGAGTGGGCGGTGAGCTTCTCCAGCAGTGCGATGAGCGTTTTCTGTTCGTCCGCGCTGAGAGAGCCCGCCCACTCCTGTTCGCGTTCGTTGTGCGCCTGGAACGCCGTGGTGATCGCGTGCAGACCGCTCTCGGTGAGGCTGAGGCTGACCGCTCGTCCGTCGTGCGGGGCGCGTGTCTTGGTGACGAGACCGTCCCGCTCCAGCGTGTTCACCAGCGCCGACACAGCCGCGCGACTCATGCCGGACAGCTCCGCGACCTTCTTCGCCTCGACGGGGCTCGACAGCCAGATCGCGAACAGTACGCGGAAGCCGGGCCACGACCATCCCCGGGGCCGGTGGACGGTTGATTCCAGGTCGTACACCAGCATGTTCGCGGCCCGGTGGAGGGTGAGCACCAGCCGCATCGCCAGCGGATCGACGCCCGGGAGCTCACGGCTCGCGCGGTTGACCGCATGGTCGATGAACGACCAGAAATGCAGGTCCTCGTTGTCCGGCTGCTCGTGGTTCACACCAGGAGTGTAGGCCGGACGGCCGCCCGGCCTCCGGCGTACTCAACCCGGGGCGGCGGCACGCATCCTGTGCGTGGTCCGTTCCCGGGAGGCACCGAGATGACCACAAGGGGTACGGGCGCGAAGGGGTCCCTGGGGATCTCGCCGGGCGCGAGCTGAGCACTCTGTCTCCCCAGACATGTTCGGTACGTATCGTTTCGTTTGGCGCTCGCTGTAAGAGGCACCGCGCCCTGCGGCGGTGCCGGAAGGCGGCCTCCCGCAGACGACTGCGGGGGACCGCTCCGGGTTCGAGGTGGGCTCGGCGGTAGCGCTCCGGTCAGCTCCCGGATACCTCATGCGCGGTGGTGCTTGTTGCCGGAGGCGCGGACGACCTGCGCTGATGCATCAGGATTCCCACGAAGCCCGCGAGGAATCCGCTGATCAGTCCCGAGACCGCGTGATTGGCCGTGTTGGCGCCGACACCGCTGGGCATGCCGACGGCGGTGTAGTTGACGAGGGCGCTCATCGCGGCGCCGACGACTCCGCCGATGAGGCCGCCGGCGGCCGCGGCACGGCCGCCGGAGGGCTGGGCGATGGCAGGCCGTGACGCCTCGCCGTCACGCGCCGGTCTGGGGCCGGCCGGGGCGTCGCCGCGTTCCAGGCCGATGACACGGTCGACCGCGAGCGGCCCCGGGCCGGCGAGCACGACCACCAGCAGGGCGGCGATGACCACGAGAGGGAAATCCGCTCCGGAGCCGGAGGCCGGACCTGTCTCCGGGGTGAAGAAGCCGACGTCCTCGATCACCAGGGCGATGGCGATGCCGAGCTGCACGGTGAGCAGGGCTGCCGTGAGCCGCGATACCAGGCCGATCAGGAGGAGGGCTCCTCCCACGGCCTCCAGCAGTGCCACGACCCAGGCCATCAGTGCGGGAGCGGGTAGATCGAGCTGGTGCTGCAGGAACGCGGCGAATCCGGAGGTCCCGTCGGTCCCGTCGACGATCTTCTGCAGGCCGTGGAGGAGCAGAACGAGCCCGCTCAGCGTGCGGGCCACCAGTGGGGCGATGCCGTGGTGGCGGTGGATTCGGGCGAGCCCGAAGACCGAGCGGAGCGGCCGGTCGACGTCGGACGAGGCGACTTGGGGGTGAGATGCGGTCATGAGCGGGTGCCTTCCGGGGCGGGGTGGATTGATAAGAGCGCGGATGCGGTGACCGATGCTCAGTGGTCCTCTCCGGCCAGGACGTGATGCGTCCGCGACGCGACGTGCCTGGCTGTTGCGAGTCCGGACGCTGCTTTGCGGAGGGCGTTCTGTGCGTCCCCGGTACGGGCCGCGGATGAAGCGGCCACCGAGACGTGCGTCACAGCGAGCAGAAAAGCATCTCCGAAACGGTACGTCTAGTATCGGGACGCTATAAATTCCGACTCCGTCGAGACGCCCCGGGCTTCCCAAGAGTGGCCGACGCAGGTACCGTCGCTAAATAATCAAAGCTTTGATTACATGCTCTGCCAGGATCTCGCGCGCTTCGTCCCCGGCCTGCCGGACCAGCGCCGTCCCCCCCCCCGGCCTCCGGGGAGCGCACAGCCGGCGATCGACTCAAGGAGTCCTCCTCATGTCCCAAGCCCTCGCCCCTCCCAGCCCCGGCGCCCTGCGCGCCTGCATGTCCCGGTTCGCCACGGGCGTCACCGTCGTGACGTACGCGGGCGAGGACGGTTTCCGGGGCGCGACCATGAACTCCTTCACGTCCGTCTCCGCCGATCCCGCGCTGGTGCTCGTCAGCGTCGCCCGACGCGCCCGCTGCCACGACCAACTGATCGACAGCCCCTTCTGCGTCAACATTCTCGGTGCCGAACAGGAGCCCCTGGCCCGGCTGTTCGCCGGGGCACAGGGCGCCGCCGAGCCCCGCTGGGCGACCGGGGCCCGGGTGCCCCGCCTCATGAACCCCCTGGCATGGGTGGAGTGCGAGCCCTGGCGGGCGTACGACGGCGGTGACCACACCCTCGTCGTCGGCCGCGTCACCGACCTCGGCCACCGCGACGGCGACGCCCTCACCTACGCCTGGAGCCGCTTCGGCACCGCGGCCGAGTCCACCGACGGCATCGAACACCTCATCTGAACCCGACCCCGCTGATCACCTCCCCAGGAGAACCACCATGGCCGCACGCACCGGCAAGGAATACCTGGAGCGCCTCGCCGCCTCCCGCCCCACCGTCCACATCCAGGGCGAGACCGTCACGGGCGGCATCCAGGACCACCCCGCCTTCCGCAACGTCGTCCAGACCTACGCCGAACTGTTCGACCTCCAGCACTCGGACGAGCACAAGGACGTCCTCACCTACACCTCGCCCACGTCCGGCGAGCCGGTCGGCACGTCCTTCCTCACCCCGAAGACCCCGGACGACCTGGTCAAGCGCCGCAAGGCGTTCAAGGTGTGGGCCGACCACAGCAACGGCATGCTCGGCCGCACCGGCGACTACATGAACAGCTCCCTCATGGCGCTCGCCTCGGCCGCCGACTGGTTCGCCCAGGCGAACCCGGCCTTCGGCGAGAACATCCGCCGCTACTACGAGAAGGTCCGCGAAGAGGACCTGCTGTGCACGCACACGCTGATCCCGCCGCAGGTCAACCGGTCCGTGGCCGGCACCCAGCAGGCCGGCGGCAAGCTGGCCGCGCGGATCGTGAAGGAGGACGACAACGGCGTCGTCATCCGCGGTGCGCGCATGCTCGCCACCATCGCCCCGTTCGCCGACGAGATGCTGGTGTTCCCCTCGACCGTGCTGCGCGGCACTCCCGAGGACAAGCCGTACTCCTACGCCTTCGCCATCCCCAACGACACCCCCGGCCTGCGCTACATCGCTCGCGAGCCCCTCGACTACGACCGTCCGCGCCACGACCACCCCCTCGGCTCGCGCTTCGAGGAGTCGGACTGCGTGGTCGTCTTCGACGACGTCCACGTGCCCTACGAGCGGTGTTTCGCCCTCGGCGACGCCGAGCTGTGCAACGGCTTCTACTCGCAGACCTCGTCCGTGGTGCACATGACCCACCAGGTCGTCACCCGCACCACCGCCAAGACCGAGTACATCCTCGGCCTGGTCTCGCTGCTGACCGAGGCCATCGGTATCGAGCAGTTCCAGCACGTCCAGGAGGACATCGCCGAGATCATCACCACGCTGGAGATGCTGCGGGCCTTCCTGCGCGCGGCCGAGGCGGACGCCGAGGTCAACGAGTACGGAGTCCTCACCCCGGCTTTCGCCCCGCTCAACGCCGCCCGCAACCTCTACCCCAAGCTCTACCAGCGCTTTCCGCAGATCCTGCGCAAACTCGGCGCGTCCGGCCTGATGGCCACCCCGACCGAACTCGACATCCAGGGCCCCGCCGCCGCCGACATCGAGGCGTACCTGCAGTCGGCCACCCTGACCGGCCCCGAGCGCGTCAAGCTCTTCCGCCTGGTGTGGGACACCTGCATCTCGGCGTTCTCCAGCCGCCAGGCGCTGTACGAGTACTACTTCTTCGGTGACCCGGTGCGGATGGCCGGCGCGTATGTGAAGAGCTACGACCGTGAGCCGTACAAGGCCAGGGTCCAGGCCTTCCTCGACCGCGCCTGATCCCGGGCGGACGACATGACGCACCCGCTCGGAAACCCCCCGTCGAAGATCATCGCTCTGCATCTCAACTACCCCAGCCGCGCCAAGGAGCGCGGCCGGATCCCCGCCCATCCCTCCTACTTCCTCAAGCCACCCTCGTCGTTGGCGGGCACCAAGGAGGCGCTCGTCCGCCCCGAGGGATGCGAACTCCTCGGCTTCGAAGGCGAGATCGCCCTCGTCATCGGCTCGCGCGCGCAGCGAGTGAGGCCCGAGGACGGCTGGCAGTACGTGCGCTGGGTGACCGCAGCCAACGACGCGGGTGTGTACGACCTGCGGTACGCCGACCGCGGCTCCAACCTCCGCTCCAAGGGCGCAGACGGCTTCACACCGGTCGGGCCGCGACTGCTGGACGCACGCCGACTCGACCCGGCCGCCCTCCGGTTGCGGACCTGGGTCAATGGCGAACTGGTCCAGGACGACACCACGGACACCCTGCTGTTCCCGTTCGGCGAGCTGATCGCGGACCTGTCGAGGCAGGTCACCCTGGAGCCGGGGGACGTCATCCTCACCGGTACGCCGGCCGGAGCCTCCGTGGTCGCCCCCGGTGATGTGGTCGAGATCGAGGTGTCCGGCAACGGGCTGTCCACCGGACGCCTGCGCAATCCCGTCGCCGCCGGCCCCGCCCTGGAGCCGTACGGGGCGATGCCCAAGGCCGATCCGGCGGAGCGCGAGGCCGCGTACGGGACGGCGTACACTCCCGCGCCCCTGCTGGACAAGCGGGTTGAGGAGGGACTGCGCTCGGTCGCCGTCGCCACCCTCAGCGCACAACTCCGTGCTCGCGGCCTGCTGCACATGTCCATCGACGGCGTCCGCCCCACGCTGCCGGACCGGACCATGGTCGGCGTCGCGCACACCCTGCGCTACCTGCCGCTGCGCGAAGACCTCTTCAAGAGGTACGGCAACGGCATGAACGCCCAGAAGCGGGCGATCGAGGAGCTGCGGCCGGGCCACGTGCTCGTCATGGACGCCCGCCGCGACACCTCCGCGGGGACCCTCGGTGACATCCTCGCGCTGCGTGCCCAGATGCGTGGGGCGGTCGGGGTCGTCACCGACGGCGGCCTGCGCGACAGCGCCGCGGTCACCGAGCTCGGCCTGCCCGTCTACCACGGCGGGGAGCACCCCTCCGTCCTGGGCCGCCGCCACGTCCCGTGGGACACCGGCGTGCCCATCGCCTGCGGCGGCGCCCTGGTGCAGCCCGGCGACCTGATCGTCGGTGACGCGGACGGTGTCGTGGTCGTACCACCCGAGCTGGCCGAGGAGCTGATCGCCGACTGCCGGGAGCAGGAGCTGCGGGAGCGCTTCATCACCGAGCAGGTGAGTGCCGGGCACAGCGTCGACGGGCTGTATCCCCTCGGTCCCGACTGGCGCGAACCGTTCGAGCAGTGGCGCCGCAGCCAGGACCCCTCACAAGCCTCGCAAGGAGAATCCGCATGAAGTTCCGCAGTGACCCGTCCGCCATCCGCGGATCCATCGCCCCGGTCGTCACCCCGTTCACCGACGAGGGCGCCGTCGACCACGACAGCCTGCGCTCCCTGATCCGCTTCCAGCTGGACTCCGGTTCGCACGGCATCTCGCTCGGCGGTTCCACCGGCGAGCCCAGCGCGCAGACCGTCACCGAGCGGATCGCCGCGATGCGTACGGCCGTCGAGGAGATCGGCGACCGGGTGCCCTTCCTGCCCGGCACCGGTTCGCACAAGCTGAGCGAGACCCTCGAACTGACAGCCGCCGCCCAGGATCTGGGCGCGGACGCGGCCCTGGTGATCACCCCCTACTACGCGCGCCCCACCCAGGAGGCGCTGTACCAGTGGTATGCCACGGTGGCCCGGGAGTTCCCGGACCTGCCGATCGTCGCCTACAACGTGCCCTCCCGCACCGCGGTCGACATCGCCCCCGAGACGGTGAAGCGGCTGTTCACCGACTTCGACAACTTCGTCGGAGTCAAGGAGACCACCAAGGACTTCGAGCACTTCTCCCGCGTGCTGCACGCCTGCGGCCGCTCGCTTCTGGTGTGGTCCGGCATCGAGCTCCTGTGCCTGCCGCTGCTCGCCCTGGGCGGCGCCGGCTTCGTCAGCGCCGTGGCCAACCTGGCGCCGGGCGCCGTGGCCAGGATGTACGAGCTGTGGGAGGCGGGAGACGCCGAAAGCATGGCCGGCGCACGGGACCTGCACTACCGCCTGCACCCGCTGGTGGACCTGCTGTTCGTGGAGACCAACCCGGCCCCGGCGAAGTGGGTCCTCGCCCAGCAGGGACGGATCGCCTCGCCTCACGTACGGCCGCCGCTCATCACGCCCACCGCCCCGGGCCTGACCCGTATCCGCGCCCTCCTCGCCGACGGCGGGGACCTGACGCAGCAGCTCGGAACGCAGCAGCAGAACGGAGCCGACAAGTGAGCACCGCCCCCGAGGGCCTGCCCTCGACCATCCGGCACTGGATCGGTGGCGAACTCGTCGACGCGGCCGACGGCCGCACCTTCGACGTCACCGACCCGGTGTCCAACACCGTCTACACACAGGCCTCACGCGGTGCGCGGGACGACGTCCAGCGGGCCGTCGAGGCGGCGCAGGCCGCCTTCCCCGGCTGGTCGTCCATATCCAACCGTGAGCGCGCCCGCGTCCTGTACCGCATCGCCGACGCCGTCGAGGCCCGCCACGACCGCCTCGCCCGCTTCGAGTCGTACGACTCGGGGCTGCCGATCACCCAGGCCAAGGGCCAGGCCCGGCGCGCCGCGGAGAACTTCCGCTACTTCGCCGACGTCATCGTCGCACTCGGGGAGGAGGCCTTCCGGCAGGGCGAGGAGCAGTTCAGCTACGTCGTCCGCACCCCGGTCGGGGTCGCCGGCCTGATCACCCCGTGGAACACCCCGTTCATGCTGGAGAGCTGGAAACTCGCGCCGGCCCTCGCCTCCGGCTGCACGATCGTCCTCAAGCCCGCCGAGTGGACGCCCCTGTCGGCTTCGCTCTGGCCGGAGATCTTCGCCGAGGCGGGTGTGCCGGCCGGAGTCGTGAACATCGTCCACGGCATCGGTGAGGAGGCCGGGCAGGCCCTCGTCGACCACCCGGACGTGCCCCTGATCTCCTTCACGGGCTCGACCGACACGGGCCGCCACATCATCCGTTCCTCGGCCGAGCACCTCAAGACCACGTCGATGGAGCTGGGCGGCAAGTCCCCGGTCGTCGTCTTCGCCGACGCCGACCTCGAAGCGGCCCTGGACTCCGTGGTCTTCGGCGTGTTTTCGCTCAACGGCGAGCGCTGCACAGCGGGTTCCCGGGTGCTCGTCGAGCGCTCGCTGTACGAGGAGTTCACCCGCCGCCTCGCCGAGCGGGCCGAGCGGGTCAAGGTGGGCCCGCCCTCCGACCCCACCACCGAGGTGGGGGCACTGGTCCACACGGAGCACTACGAGCGCGTCCTGAACTACGTCGAGATCGGCCGGAAGGAGGCCCGGCTGGTGGCGGGTGGCGCCCGCCCTGACCACCTCACCGAGGGCAACTACCTCCAGCCGACCGTGTTCGCCGACGTGTCCCGTGACGCCCGTATCTTCCAGGAGGAGATCTTCGGCCCCGTCGTGGCCGTCGCGCCCTTCGACGACGAGGCCGAGGCGATCGAGTTGGCCAACGCCACCCAGTTCGGCCTGGCCGCCTACATCTGGACCTCGGACCTCAAGCGCGGCCACCGCATCGCGCACGCCGTCGAGTCCGGCATGGTCTGGGTCAACTCCCACAACGTCCGCGACCTGCGCACCCCCTTCGGGGGAGTCAAGGCCTCCGGCGTCGGCCGCGAGGGCGGCGCCCACAGCATCGACTTCTACACCGAGTCCAAGATCGTCCACGTCGCGCTCGGCGACGTCCACACCCCTCGATTCGGAGCCGCCTCATGAGCACCCCGGCACCCGACGTCGTCCGCTCCGCCTACGCCCAACTGGCCGTCACGGACCTGGCCAAGGCCCGCTGGTTCTGGGTGGACATGCTCGGATTCCACGTCCAGTACGAGAATGCCGACTCGCTCTACCTGCGTGGGACCGACGAGCTCACTCATCACTCCCTCGTGCTGCGCAAGGGTGACATCGCCGCGCTCGACCACCTCTCCTACCGCGTCCGCACCACGGAGGACGTCGACAAGGCGGAGAAGTTCTTCACCGAACTCGGCCGCCCCGTCAAGCGGTTGAAGAAGGGCGAGGGCACGGTCGGAGTCGGAGACGCCGTACGCGTCGTCGACCCGCTCGGCTTCCCGGTCGAGTTCTTCCACGAGATCGAGCGTGGTGAGCGCCTCATCCAGCGTTACGACCTCCACCGCGGCGCCCAGATCGCACGCCTCGACCACTTCAACATCTGCACCCCCGACATCCCCGCCGCATACGCCCACTACAGGTCCCTCGGCTTCGGCTGCTCGGAGACCATCGAGGGTGACGAGCACGAGCTGTACGCCGCCTGGATGTACCGCAAGCAGACCGTCCACGACGTGGCCTTCACCGGTGGCGCGGGCCCCCGCCTGCACCACCTCGGGGTGGCCACCCACGAGTCCCACCAGGTGCTGCGGACCGCCGACATCTTCGGCGCGCTGCACGAGGAGAAGCACATCGAGCGCGGGCCTGGCCGGCACGGCGTCTCCAACGCCTTCTACGTCTACCTGCGCGATCCCGACGGCCACCGGGTGGAGATCTACACCTCCGACTACTACACCGGCGACCCGGACCACGAGACGTACCGGTGGAACGTCCACGACGACCGCCGCCGCGACTTCTGGGGCAACGCGGTGATCGAATCCTGGTACAAGGAGGCGACCCCGGTTCTCGACCTCGACGGGCGGCAGCAGCCGGTGAGCAGCTCCCTGCTGGACGAGTCCGCCGTCCAGGTGGGGGCCGACGGACTCGGCTGACCGCGTGGAACATCAAGTCGAAGGCGCAGCGGCCTTTTTGGCCTACCGGTTCTCGCTGACCGCGATGTGGGACATGAGTTCCCACGCGGTGGGGGGCGAGTCCGGTAGTGCCACGTGGAGACGCGGAGCGATATCATAGTTTGGTCGGCGGGAAAGCCGTAGTTCGAACGAATTGCAGTGCCGAAAAGTCGGCTGCGGAGTCCGTCCCGTGTACACGGATCTTCGCTTATAATACCGCCATGATGATGAAGGGGGACGACAGGCAGAGCAAGGCGCGGCCGATGAGCGACAAGGCCTATGAGACGCTCCGCGAGGCCATCGTGAGCTGCGAACTGGCGCCGGGGGCATGGATCAAGGCGTCCGAGCTCGCGGAGTCGCTCGGCCTGGGCCGGACGCCGACGATGCAGGCGCTGCAGCGCCTGGAGGCGGCCGGGTTCGTCCGCCCGGTGAAGCGCAAGGGCTGGCAGGTCACGCCGATGACGCTGCAGAGCGTCCAGGACATCCTCGAAGCCTTCGAACTGACCGCCCCGTCGCTGGTGGTGTTGATCATCCGCAACGCCACTGACGAGCAGATCGCCACGTTGGGTGAAAAGGTGATCAGGTCGGCGCCGGGACGTCCCGCGACTGAAGTCAAGCCTGATTTGAAGGCAGCCCCGATCCGTTACCTCGTCCAGATTTGCGGCAATCCGGTAATGACGGAAATGGTGCTGCCCTTGGCGACGCATATGGAACGAGTTCTCAGTTTCGGACTGCTGCATGATGATAATTTCCTGGACCCCGCTTACGTCCGCTGGCGCAACGTCCTTTTGGACGCTATGGCGGCCCGCGATGAGAAACGTGCACGGGAGGCGGTCCTCAAAGTGATCCACGTCGGCGCGACGGAGATCAACCGGATTCTTCAGGGCGCACAGTCCATCCGGTCGGTTCCCCTGAACATCGAACGCGCCTCCTGATCAGATCGAGATCCCGCCGTCGACAGGCAGTACGACGCCGGTGACGTATCCCGCTTCCTGGGAGGCGAGGAAGCCCACCGCGGCGCACATCTCGGAAGCGTCGCCGAACCTGCCCAGCGGGATGCCTGAGGCCAGTTCGGCCTTCTTGTCCTCCGGGATGGAGGCGACCATCCGGGTCTCGGCGTTGGGGGAGATCGCGTTGACGGTGACTCCGAACCGGGCCAGTTCCTTGGCCGCGGTCCTGGTGAACCCGATGATGCCCGCCTTGGCGGTGGCGTAGTTCGCCTGACCGGTGTTGCCGTGCAGGCCCGTGTAGGAGGTGACGTTGACGACGCGGCCGTAGCCCCGGGCGCGGAAGTGCGGAACGCAGGCGCGGGTCAGTCGGAAGGTGCCGCCGGCGTGGACGGCCAGGACGCTCTCCCAGTCGTCGTCCGTGAGCTTCCACAGGACCTTGTCGCGCAGGATTCCGGCGTTGTTGACGATGATGTCGATCCGGCCGGTCTCGGCGATGACCTGCTCGACGGCCTGGTCGATGTCCGCGGTGCTGCTGACGTCACCGGGGATGGCTCGTGCTCCGACCTCGGCCGCGGCCTTGCGGACTTCCTCGCCGTCGTAGTCGATGAGGAAGACGTCGGCACCGGAGTCCGCGAAGAATCGGCCGAGTTCGAGACCGATACCTCGCGCACCGCCGGTCACGATCACGGACTGGCCGGTGAAGTCGAACGACAGGTTCATCGCGAGCTCTCTCCTGAGAACGGGTGAAGTGTCAAGGTCCGACTCACGGGGTATTCGGCGCGAACCGGCGGAGTTCGCGGCGCGCGAGGGACATCTTGTGGACCTCGTCGGGCCCGTCCGCGATACGCAGCATCCGCGCCTGGGCGTAGAGCTCGGCGAGGGGAAAGTCCTGGCTCACGCCACCGCCGCCGTGAGCCTGGATCGCGTGGTCGATGACCCAGGTCGCCATCCGCGGTGCGGCCACCTTGATGCCCGAGATCTCGATCGCCGCGCCGCGGTTGCCGACGGTGTCCATCAGCCAGGCCGTCTTCAGCACCAGCAGGCGGGTCGTCTCGATACGTATGCGTGCTTCCGCCACCCAGTCCTGGAAGATGCCCTGCTCGGCGAGCGGTTGACCGAAGGGGATGCGCTCGTGGGCTCGGGTGCACATCAGGTCGAAGGCACGTTCCGCCATGCCGACCAGGCGCATGGCGTGGTGGATCCGGCCGGGGCCGAGGCGCGCCTGGGCGATCGCGAAACCGCCGTGCAGCTCGCCCAGGAGGTTCCCCCGAGGGACCCGGACGTCGTCGTAGACGATCTCGGCGTGACCGCCGTGACCGCTGTCGGAGTATCCGAACACACTGGTCGATCGCAGGACTTCCACTCCGGGAGTGTCGAGCGGGACCACGACCATGCTGTGGGTGCGATGGCGTTCTCCGCCCGGGTTCGAGCGGCCCATCACGATGGCGACCTTGCAGGCGGGGCTCATCGCACCGCTGGACCACCATTTGCGGCCGTTGATCCGGAACCCGTCTTCGTCCTCGGTGATCCGGGTATCGATGTTGTTCGCGTCGGAACTGGCGACCTGGGGCTCGGTCATCGAGTAGACGGAGCGGATCTCACCGTCGAGCAGGGGCTCGAGCCACCGCTTGCGAACGGACGGCGTGGCGAACTGCGCGAGGATCTCCATGTTGCCGGTGTCGGGCGCGGAGCAGTTCAGCGCTTCCGGCATGATCCACGGGCTGCGGCCGGTGATCTCGGCGACATGCGCGTACTCGAGGTTGGTCAGGCCGGCGCCCCGCTCTCCGGGAAGGAAGAGGTTCCACAGACCACGGTCACGGGCGGCCTTCTTGAGCTCGGCCATGACCGGCGGGGTGTCCCACGGCCCGATCTCGGTCTTCTGCTGCGCGTAGACCGGTTCCGCGGGGATGACGAACTCGTCCAGGAATCGGGTGGCCCGTAGCTTGAGATCCCGGATCTTCTCGGTCTCCGTGAAGTCCATGGTTGCTCTGTCACGTCCTCTTGTCGGCGGGCTCAGGGCCCGTGCCTGCCTGTGGTGGGCTGTCGCGGAGTTGCCGCCGCAGGATCTTTCCCGTCGCGGTCTTGGGGAGCTCGTCGACGATCTCGACGAGGCGGGGGTACTTGTAGGCCGCCATGTTGTCCTTGGCGTACCGGATGAGTTCTTCCGGCGCCGCCGTCGCGCCGGGCTGCAGCGAGACGAAGGCTTTGACGGTCTCGCCGCGGTAGGAGTCGGGGACTCCCACCACGGCCACCTCCCGGATCGCCGGGTGGGTGTACAGCAGATCCTCGACTTCTCGTGGCCACACCTTGTACCCGGAGGCGTTGATCATGTCCTTCTTGCGGTCGACGAGGTAGAACCAGCCGTCCGCGTCCATGAAGCCCACGTCGCCGGTGCGCAGTTCGCCGCCGGGAAAGGCCGCCGCGGTTTCCTCGGGCCGATTCCAGTAACCGGGGACCACCTGGGGGCCGCTGATCGCGATCTCGCCGACCGCGCCGACCACGCATTCCTCGCCGTCGTCGTCCAGGACGCGGGCGACGGTGCCGAACAGCGGCACCCCGATGGACAGCGCACCCGACGTCGGGTCGACCGGCGCCTTGGCGCCGAGTGGTGTCCCGTGGGTCGGCGAGTTGGTCTCGGTCAGCCCGTAGATGTTGTGGATGTAGATCCCGGTCTTGGCCTGGAAGGCGTCATTGACGGCGGGCGCGATCGGCGCGCCACCGGAGTACACGATCCGCAACGACGAGAAGTCCTCTGCCGGCTTGTTCGACTCTTCGGCGAGCCGGGTGAGCGCGGTGATCGCGGCGACTGTGAAGGTCGGGCGGTGTTCGCGCAGCGCGTCCAGCATGACCGCGGGATGGAAACGATGGGTGAGCACAAGCGGGCAGGCCAGCAGCAGCGACAGACCGACATGGCCGACCAGACCGGTGATGTGGAACAGCGGGGCGATGCCGAGCACACTGTCGGCCGAGGTGAGGCCGAGCCACTCGCGGAAGTTGTAGCAGCCGTACACCATCGTGAGGTGGGTGTTCATCGCGCCCTTGGACCGGCCGGTGGTCCCCGACGTGTAGGTCAGCACCGCGATGTCATCCGGTTGCGGGGGCACCACGCCGGGGCGGCGTCCGTCATGGACCTCGATGAGTGACAGCAGGTCGAGCGTGCCGTCGGCGGCGGGCAGGCGTGGTGTCTGCAGCACTCGTTCGTCGTTGCGGGCCTGCCAGTCCAGTTCGGAGGTGGTGATCACCGTTTCGACGCTCGTCCGCCCGGCGGCGATGACATCCCGCGCGATATCCCGGTACAGGCTGTCCAGGCAAAGAAGTGCCTTCGCGCCGGAGTCGGCGAGCAGGTACTCCAGTTCCCGGGCCTTGTTCATCGGGTTGATGGCGACCGCGGCGCCGCCGGCCTTCCACGCCCCGAGCAGACCGATGACGAAGCCCGGATCGTTCTGCACGTAGACGGCCAGCCGGTCGCCGCGCTGGAAACCGCTCTCCAGGAGGACCAGCGCGAGCGCGTCGGACGCCTGGTCGAGTCGGCCGGTGGTGACCTCGCCGTCGAAGTAGCGGAGCGCGACCTGATCGGGTGCGCGCGCGACGGACGCGCGGAACAACTCGAGCATGGTGTGGTGCTCGGGCTCGATACTGGCCGGCTGACCTGGGCGGTAGTGGGCCAGCCACGGCAGGTCTTGGTATGTGTTCACCTGAGGCCCTCCGGGGCTACTGAGGTTTCAATACCGCTGAAGAGAGATGTCACCCGGTCGAGGTTGTCCTCAGATGTGCCGGGCGGCAGGCCTCGCGCCATATGGTCCTTTGGCGATGGGTCAGGCGGGACGGTCGGAGACGGAACGACTGCCGTGCTGGCGCGCGGCAGTCGCAGAATGCCGCTCCGCTCGCTGATCACCTTGGCCGCGGTTCACCGCGAGTCCTCCCGCGCTGCCACGACCTCGTTCCGGAGGATCCCGACCCCCGACACCTCGATCTCGGTCACGTCGCCGGGCGCAAGGAGACGCGGCGGGTTCGCGGCCAGTCCGATACCGCCCGGAGTTCCGGTGGCGATCACGTCGCCGGGAGCCAGGGAGGTGAACCCGGTGACATACCCCAGAATCGCCGTGAAATCGAAGACGAGTTGGTCCAGTGTGGCGTCCTGCCGCAGCTCGCCGTTGACCCGGGTGGTGAGCCGTACCGATCCGAGGTCGTCGAACTCGTCCATCGTGACCAGGTACGGACCGAAGGAACCGACGCCGCGGAAGTTCTTGCCGGGCAGCCACTGGCTGTTGTGCAACTGCCAGTCCCGTGCGCTCAGGTCGTTGTAGCACGACAGTCCCGCGATCGCCGCCCGTGCGTCGGCGTCCGTCTCGATCACCGACACATGACGTCCGATGACGATCGCGACCTCTCCCTCGTAGTCCAGCTGCCTCGTGTTCGGCGGATGGACTACGGGCTGTTCGTGTCCGACCTGGGTGTCGGCGAAGCGGCTGAAGACGGTGGGGTGCTCGGGCTTGTCGACGTGCCCCGTCTCCTCGCGGTGGTCGACGTAGTTGACGCCCACACAAAGGATCTTCGCCGGGTCCGGGACCGGCGGGAGGTACTCGATCTCGGCCAGCGAGTGGGTGGCCTCGCGGCCCGCGCTGAGCCGCTCCAGTCGGCCCGTGAGATCGCGTTCCAGGAGTTCTCGGATCGAGGTGGCCTCTCCGCCGAGTGTCTCGGCGCCGTCGATGACGCCGTCGGCCGCGAGGACGCCGAACGACACCTTGTCGCCGATGCGATACGTGAGCAGCTTCATCGGTGCTTCTCCTCATGGATTCCTGGCCGGAAGCGAGCGGGACGAGTCACGCCGAGTCGCGGCCTGATCAGGCGCTCTTGCCATGCGTGCGGACGTGATCCGCGTCAGGTGTCCGCCCGAGCCCGTGCTCTTCGACCGCGGCGCGCAACCGCGCCGTGTCGAGGCCGACGACTTCGACGTGGAACCGCCCTGAGTCGTCGGAGTCCTCCCGTGAGACCGGCCGGTCGGGGTCATCGGTGATACGGACGAACATCTGCGATTCTCCCTGCACTGTGAGCCGCGACGCGCTGTCAGCCGCGACCGACGCACCCAACGTCCGGCGAGGTTCAGGGCGTTCAAGCCGCGGCCGGCCCGGCGGCGGCCGTATAGCGGCGACGGTGGAACACCAGCGGTATCTCCCCCGGTACCGCATCGAGGTCGGCGACCTCACCGATGACGATGAAGTGGTCCCCGGCCTCGTGCAGGGTCGTGATCCGGCAGTCGATCCACGCCGCCACTCCCTCCAGCACCGGCGAGCCGGTCACCGGTGCCGGACGCCAGGACAGGCCGGCGAACTTGTCGGCGCCACTCGTGGCGAACGCCTGGGAAACGTGCTGCTGGTTCACGGTCAGCACGTTCGCGCAGAAGGCGCCGGCCTGTCGTATCCGTGGGAAGCTGGTCGACGTCGCCGCGGGCAGAAACCCGACCAGTGGTGGATTCAACGACACCGCGAGGAAGCTGCCGACGGCCAGCCCGACCGGCTCGCCGCGGTCCATGGCGGTCACCACGACAACGCTGGTGGGCACCGCGGAGAGGACCTCGCGGAAACGGGTGGCTTCCAGGGGCGCCTTGCTCCCGGCAGAGCGGCTCTGTGAGGCCGGCGATGATGTCCATGCCATTGTGGGTGTCCTTTTCCGGTCAGGCGGGGACCAGGTCGTCGCTGAAGGCGCGCACGGCAGGCAGCACCTCGGCGGCGAACAGTTCCCTGCTGCGGCCCAATTCGAGTGGGAGCCTCCTGGATCGGCTCTCGGCGGCCGGACCGCAGGTACCGCAGCCATGCGCGAACCGTCCGGCGACGTCCTTGGGGAGCCAATGTGAACGTAACATAGACATGTCTAACTTGAGAATAAACATTTCTATTGACAGTTGAGATCTGTCGTGTTGCGATCTGAAACATGGTTGCTCAGCGGTCAATCGGACGCCCGCGGGCCTGCCAGTCGGAGGACACCATGACCGAGTTCGATCCAGCCCGTACCGCCGTGATCAACATCCATTGGCAGTACGACATCGTGACGCCCGAGGGTGCTTTCGGACCGTTCTTCGCGGAGGGCGTGCAGCGGCACGGCGTCATCGCCAAGAACGGGCTGTTCACCCGGGCGGCCCGAGCGGCGGGAGCCTCCGTGATCCACATCCGGACGGCCTTCCGGCCCGGCTACACCGATCTGATCATCAACTGCCCTCTGCTGGCCCTGGTGGAAGAGCGCAAGGCCCTCGTCGACGGAACGCGCGGCGCTGATCTCATCGAGGAACTCAGCCCCGAGCCCGGCGAGTTGGTCATCACCCACACCCGCCTCACCGGCTTCCACGGCACCGACCTCGACGGGATCCTGCGCGGGAAGGGCATCGACACCGTCGTCCTCTCCGGGGTCGCCACCGACCACTCCGTCCAGGGCACCGCCCGCGAGGCGGTCAACCACGGCTACCGCAGCCTCATCGTCTCCGACGCGTGCTCGGCGGCCAACGACGAGGCGCACCAGGCCGCCCTGGACACCTTCACGCTGCTGGGCGAGAACGTCACCACCCAGGACGTCGTGGCCGCCTTCTCCCGATAAGCCGCGCACACCACGAGAACCAGAACCACACCAAGACGCAGGAGTAGGCCGATGTCGCCCGTCACACCGCCGACCCGCATGCAGTACATCCGCCCCTTCGACCCGGACCAGGCCATCGACACGGGGTTCCCCGGCTACCGCGCGCAGTTCCTCTCCCATCTGGAGAGCGCGATCCTGATCAACAGCCACATCGAGGAAGGCGGATGTGGCCCCGGTCTGCACTACCACCACGTCGACCAGCTTTACTACCTGGTCGAGGGAACCATGAACGTCCAGCTGGGGCACGAGGTCCAGCACATCAGTGCCGGCACCCTCGTGTTCATCCCGGCGGGGCTGGCACACCGCAACTGGAACGACGGGCCGGGCGCCGAGACCCACTTCGAGATGCTGATCCCCGCTCCCGGGCCGATGGCTCAGCTGGCGTACATGGTGGACTCTCCCGACGACGTACCGGCCTCCCACCGCACCGACCACCCCGGCTACACCCGGCGAGTCGATCCCGACACCCTGGACGAGCCGATGCCGGGTCTCAAGATGGTCGCTCTGGCCGGCCCCGCGACCGGCGCGCGGCACACCGTCGTCAACTACATGGAAGTCGCTCCCGGCGGGGCCGGGCCGGGCACCCACATCCACGCCTTCGACCAGTACTACCTGGTGCTGGAGGGGGAACTGACCGTCGAGGTCGCTCTGGAGAAGCATGTCGTCGGCCCCCGCACGCTGGTGGTGCTGCCCGCCGGCGTACCGCACCGGCAGTACAACGCGGGCACGGTGGCAGAGAAGCACATCTCGGTTCTCTCACCCGCGCCGGAGCCGGTGAAGCCCTGGGACAGCGGTGTGGACTTCAGCGCCAACGGCGACGACGCCACCGGCCCGCAGTCCGTCTTCGAGGAGATCGGAGCGCGGCGGTCATGACCGATCTGCACGGTGGGTACCGGCCGCGCCCGGAGCGCCTGGCGTTGAAGCGGGGCGCGGTGGACTTCTCCGACGACGCCGGTGTGGCTGCGATCATGAAGCTCGTCGCGGGCGCGGAGCTGCCGCCGGTGGCGGAGACCGCCGACGATCCCTTCGTGGGGATCACGACCGACGGGCAGCCCCTGACCGACCTCTTCACCCTGGCCGACGAGGGTGCCCCGACCGAGCAGGCGGTGCACAACGCACGGGGTTATCTGGATCAGCTCACGGCAGCGCAACAGGCGCTTGGCGTGCTGCCGGTCGACGCCACCGAATGGCGGATGTGGTCCAACGCGTTTCTGACGTTCCCCGAACACGGCCTTCTGTTGCAGGAGTTGCCCGGGACCGCGCGTGACGCGGCGCTGTCGGTGATCGAAGCCACCATCAGCCCCGAAGGCTACGAGCTGCTGCGCGAGGCGATGCGTCTCAACGCCGAACTGGGCAAGTTCGTCGGCAAGTACCCGGACACACTCACCGAGTACTGCTACCGGTTCACCCTGTTCGGCGAGCCGTCGCTCAAGCAGCCGTGGGGCTGGCAGCTGGCGGGTCACCACATCGATCTTCACGCGCTCTTCATCGGCGGCCAGTTGGTGCTCACACCGACCTTCCTCGGCGTGGAGTTCGGCGGTGAGGCCGTGTTCTCCGACCATCGCGAGCGCGCCCGGGAGTTCATGGACTCCCTGAGCGCGGCGCAGCGCGACCGGGCCCTGCTGTACGGCTCGATGCTGTCCGCGGACCTTCCCCCCGAACTGTCCGGCATCGTGGACGGCCGCCACCGCGCGGCAGCGGGCCGGGACAACCGTGTGCTCCCCTATGTCGGGTTGGAGGGCGACCGGCTGACCCCGGGCCAGCGGGAGCTGCTGTTGTCGCTCACCGACCCCTATCTGGAGACCCTGCCCCGAGAGCCTCGTGCGCACCGCCGCAACCAGATCGAGCGCTTCCTCGACGACACCCACCTGGGATGGATCGGGACGTGGGAGCCCGGCGCGCCCTTCTACTACCGGGTGCACAGTCCGGTCGTGCTGATCGAGTACGACAACCACGCCGGCATCTTCCTCGACAACGACGAACCGGAGCCGTACCACGTGCACACCATCGTGCGCACCCCCAACGGCGGCGACTACGGCAAGGACCTGCTGCGCCAGCACTACGCACACCAGCACCCCACCACGTGACGGAGTAACGCGTTACGGAAGGAGAACCGCCATGGACGTCGGTTTTCTGTTCAACATCCGCCGTCACCCCGAGGAACAGCGCAGCCTGCAGCAGGTCTACCAGGACCACATCGACGATGTCGTCCACGCCGAGCGGCTCGGATTCACCCACGCCTGGGCCGGCGAACACCACTTCGCCTGGGACCAGGCGACGCCCGGACTGTTCCCGGTGCTGGCCGCGGTGGCCCAACGGACCAGCCGGATCCGCATCGGCACCCATGTGACCGTGCTGCCCTACCACCATCCGCTCCGGGTCGCCGAGGACGCCGCGGTACTCGACATCCTCTCCGGGGGCCGATTCGAACTCACGGTCGGCGCCGGGTCGTTCTACGAGGAGTTCCGCTCCTACGACGTCGACGCAGCCGAACGTTTCGGCCGCCTCTACGAGGGGCTGGACATCATCCTCAAGTGCTTCACCGAGGACGAGTTCAGCCACGAGGGCAAGTACTTCACCTTCCCCGACGTGCGGATGACCACCAAACCGCTGCAGGAGAGGCTGCCCGTCTGGGTCGCCGCCAGCGGTCCCGTCGGAGTGAAGCGTGTCGCGCGCCGAGGACTGAACATCGCCGGCGCCTCCGCGTTCGGTCCGCAGCTCATGGAACTGTTCGACAGCGAGCTGCGCGCCCACGGGCACAACCCCGCCGACCACGGGTCAGGGCTCCTGTCCATGGTGCACGTCGCCGACGACGAGGACCGGGCGTGGGCCGAGGCCGCCCGCGGAGTCCACCACTGGCTCACCTTCCTCGCCGGCCATGAATGGGTCGGCCTGGAATTCACCGGCGGCAGACTCGACGTGCCCGAACCCGCCCCACTGCGCGACTGGGCCGCCAACTCACCGATCCCGTACCACGTCGGCACGCCCGACCAGGTGGCGGAATCCCTGCTCAAGCGGGTCCGGTCGGCGCGTAACACGAACCTCGCCCTGTCCTTCCGCCAGGTGTTCATGGACACGGCCGCGGTCCGCCGCTCCATGGACTTGTTCGCCGAACACGTCCTGCCCGAACTCCGGGCCTGGCAGCACCCCACGAACACCGCCGACCTTCAGGTAAATGATCAATGAGTTCAGGAGACATGCCATGCGTGCTGCAGTAGTGAACAGCTTCGGCGGACCCGAGGCCGTGGAGATCGTGGACACCGACGTTCCGGAGCCGACGGCGCGAGAAGTGCGGATCAAGGTGGCCGCGGCCGCGCTGAACCCGTGCGACGTCGCGGCGCGGTCCGGGGTCTACGGGGGAGAGGGGCAGCAGATAGGGCTCGGCTGGGACGTCGCCGGGACGATCGACGCGGTCGGCGAGCAGAGCGGCTGGAACGTCGGCGACAACGTCGTGGCGCTCCTCTTCGGCCTGGTCAAGCCGCTGGGCACCCATGCCGAATACGTCGTCGTACCCGCGGACGCCGTCGCCAAGGCGCCCACGACGGTGGACTCGGCGCACGCCGCGACTCTGCCGCTGAACACACTGACCGCGCTCCAGGCCCTGGACCTCCTGGAGTTGACGGAGGGGCAGTCGCTCCTGGTGACCGGCGCCGCGGGCGCGGTCGGCGCGTACGCCGTGCAACTCGCCGCCCGCCGCGGGCTCGTGGTGACGGGGCAGGCGCGGGAAGGTGACGAGGAGTTCGTACGGTCGCTCGGGGCGGCGCACGTCACGAGCGGGGAGCCGAAGAGCGTCGACGCGGTTCTCGACGCGGCGGTCCTCGGTGAGCAGGCCCTCGCATGGGTGCGGGACGGCGGCGCCTACGTCGGTCTCCTGCCGCCCCTGCTGCCGCCGGCGGAGCGTGGCGTGCGGACCAGCGCCATCGAGGTGAACGCCGACGGGGCGAGTCTGGCCGAGCTGGTCCGGCTCGCGGACGAGGGGGCGCTGACCCCTCGGGTGGCCGGGACCTACGTCCTGGAGGACGCGGTCAAGGCGCACGCCCGGTTCGCGGAGGGCGGGGTGCGGGGGCGGTTGGTGCTGCTGCCCTCGTAGGGCTTGGTCCTCCGCCCCCTTGATGGCCTGGCGGATCTCCTGCCCGGCCCGGGGATTCGCCCGCCGGGACACCGGCCGGGCACGTGTCTCAGATCGCATGACAGAAAGGTTCGGCCGAGCCGAACACAGCGCCGTTCCCACGGATCGAGGTTCCTATGACCACCATTTCTGACCTGTCTGACGTTGCCGGCGCCGACTCCGCCGCCGGCCGCGACCGGCTGCTCGCCGCCCTGGACGCGAGTGCCGACGCGCTCCAGGTCGAAGGCCCGGCGTGTGACGACGCAGGCATGCTCACGGATCGCACGATGGAGTTGCTGCGAGACAGTGGCCTCAGCTGGATGTATGTCAGCAAGGACCTGGGTGGCCTGGCGTTGACTCCCAGCGACTCAGCCCAGGTCCTCGAACGCTTCGCCTACATCGACGGGTCGATCAGCTGGACAGGAGGAATCTTCGCGGGCGTCGGCTACCTCACGGCGTTCTTCGACAAAGCCGTCGAGAAATCACTTCTGGCCGACGGGGTGCCGAACTTCTCCGCGACCGCCTACCCCAGCGGACGCGCCGTCCGGGTCGAGGGCGGCTACCGGCTCACCGCTTCCTACTCGTACTGCAGCGGGCTTCCGAACGCGGACTATGTGCTCTGCAACTCCCTGGTCTTCGATGGCGACCAGCCCGTCCCCGGCCCTCCGTTCATGTTCCTCGTACCGGCCTCGGCGACCACCCTCCGGGGCAACTGGGACACGATCGGGCTCCGCGGCACCGGCTCCGTCGACTTCACCGTGACCGACTACTTCGTTCCGGATCACCATGCCGTCCCGCTGTTTGGCGACACCGCAGCCGGCCTGCTGGCAGTGGTTCATCTCGGGCGCCAGACGTGGGCGTCCGGCACCACCCGTCGACTCCTCGACGAGATCGCCGCCTTCGCGAGCCGTGAACCCAAGCCGGGAGCGACCCGGCTCGCGGACAACCCGGTTTTCCGCACCGAGTACGCGGACTTCGAACTGGCCTACCGCTCCGCTCGCGCATTCGGGGCCGAAGTCTTCGCCGAGATGGACGCCACGGTGGCACGTGGGGAGCCCCTCAGCCGTCGGCAGACCACTCTGCTCGCCGGCGCCAGCGTGCACATGCACGACATCTGTCGGGATCTCGCCCTGTGGGCGTTCAACAAGGGCGGAGGCACCGCACTGCGCGCCGGAACGCTTCAGCGCGTCATCCGCGACGCCATGTCCGGTTGTCAGCACGCGGTGATCAGCCGCAGCCAGCTGCCGGACATCGGTCATGAACTCATCGGCGCGCCGCCGGAGCTGCAGTGGATGGGAACGGCACTTGTCCTGCCTCCCGGTCTGTGACAGCGCCCGTCCATGAAGTGGCGGCCTGATCAGTGACAGGACTGGCGACGTTCCGTACTCGACGTGCGGGCGTCGCCTTTTCTGATCGCGCGTGACGGTGCGTCGCGTGTCCGGCGCGATGTCACTGGAGCGCCCGGGGCCGTGCGCCGAAGTGGGCGGTTAGTTCGGGATCCCGAACTAACCGCCCACTTTCATGGCGCTATGGCGTGACTCACGGGGTGACGAGGGTGGCGTCCGGGGGAAGCTGGAAGTCCGATCCGCGAGCGAGGAAGTCCGCGATGAGGGCGGCCAGATCCTCGGCGCGGTCGCCCTGCACGTCGTGCGCGGCATCGTGAAGGAGGACGAAGCTGCAGTCGGGCATGAGACGGGCGAAAGTGCGTCCGTTCTGGGGCGGTATGAAGCCGTCCTTGTCGCCGAACACCACAAGGGTGCGAACGGAGCTTCCAGGCAGACGTTCGGTGATCTGCTGCGAGTAGTCGGGGTTCGCTCCCTCGAGCCTGGAGATCAACGCGAACATCCGAGCCTGGGATTCGGGGTGAGGCGGTTCGAAGACCGGGGGCCGCTCGGGGTGGACGCGAACCTTGCGCAGGGCTTCCTCAGGCGTGACGTCCGCCTGTGATGAAGGGTCGACACCTTCGCGGAAGGTACCGGGTGCCTCGAGGACCAGTGAGGCCACCCGTTCTGGGTGATCGAGGGCGATGTTGAGGGCAACGTCGCCGCCGAGCGTGCTTCCGAGCAGGTGGAAGCTTTTCAGTCCGAGGTCCTGGGTCGCCTGGTAGACGGTGTCGGCCAGTTCGCTGAGTGTTCGGTCGCGGCCGTCGTCGGGCTCGTCGCCCCATCCGGGTAGCGCGAACAGGATGACGTCGTACTTCTCGGCGAGGCGGTCCAGCATGGGGGAGAAGCGGAAGCCGGCGGCGCTGTGGATGACGACGAGGGTGTCGCCGTCACCAGCGCGGAAGTATCGAATGGGGTGGCCGTCGGCTTGGGCGATGCCTTCGGTGAAGGCGGAACCGTACTTTGCGGATGCGGATGTCATGGGGCCAACTTTCGATCACATGGAAGCTGGGTGATCCTGCTCGGGAATCCTCGGGGCCGGCCGTCGTCCCGACGACGGGTCCCCCCTGGAGTAGACGGCCTCAGAGGCCTCGTAGGCCTCATTGAGACATGTTTAAATGACCGTACGTAAATATTTCAATGCGTCTCTACAGGTGTCAAGCATCTGACGGGCTGCCGTGGCGGATCACAGGTCTGTTCTCTCGAAGACCCGCTGCGTCAGCCGTCCAGCCCTCCGCGCTTGACGAGCTGGCTCGCGATGACGTTGCGCTGGATCTCGTTCGTGCCCTCGCCGACGATCATCAACGGGGCGTCGCGGAAGTACCGTTCGACGTCGAACTCGGTGGAGTAGCCGTAACCGCCGTGGATGCGAACGGCGTTGAGCGCGATCTGCATCGCGGTCTCGGAGGCGAAGAGTTTGCTCATGCCCGCCTCCATGTCCACGCGGCGGCCCTCGTCCGCCTCCCGTGCCGCGTACAGGGTGAGTTGCCGCGCCGCGGTCAGTGAAGTCGCCATATCGGCCAGGTAGTTGCCGATCGTGATGCCCCCATGCGTGGCTCGGATGGCGGCGGAAGGGAGAACGTCTTGGACATCAAGCAGCTCAAGGCGATCGTCACGGTCGCCGAGGTGGGCAGCGTCACGCGCGCCGCGGAGCTGCTGCGCCTGGTGCAGCCCGCGGTCACCCGGCAGATCCGCACCCTGGAGCAGGAGCTGGGCGCCCCTCTCTGCGAACGGACAAGGACGGGCATGCGGCCCACCGAGGCCGGGGCGATCATGGTCGACCGGGCCCAGCGCGCCCTGAACGAGCTGGAGCGGGCCCGCGCCGAGGTGCAGCCGACCCCGGAGCCGCCGGCGACTTCAAGCACGTCAGCCTCGAACTCGGCGGCAAGTCCCCCAACATCGTCTTCGCCGACGCCGACCTCGACGCCGCGGTCAACGGCGCCGTCTCCGGCATCTTCGCCGCCACCGGGCAGACCTGCATCGCCGGTTCCCGGCTACTGGTGCAGGAGAGTGCGCACGACGAAGTGGTGGGCGGGCTCGTGGAGTTGGCGGGCACCGCGCGCATGGGCGATCCCATGGACGAGGCCACCCAGGTCGGCCCCATCACCACCCCCACCCAGTACGCCAAGGTCCTCGACTACATCGAGATCGCCCGGCAGGAGGGCGCCCGACTCGTCCTCGGCGGCAAGGCCGCCGACCGGGGCGGCTGGTTCGTCGAACCCACCGTCTTCACCGGCGTGAGCAACGGCATGCGCATCGCCCAGGAAGAGATCTTCGGCCCCGTCCTGTCCGTCATCCCCTTCAAGGACGAGGACGAGGCGGTGGAGATCGCCAACGACAGCCGCTACGGCCTCGGGGCCGGCGTGTGGACGAGCGACATCTCCCGTGCCTTCCGCATGGCCGACCGCATCCGCTCCGGCACCGTCTGGGTCAACACCTACGGCGCGGTCAGCTACCTGGCTTCCTTCGGCGGCTTCAAGGACTCCGGCATCGGACACGAGAACGGCATCGTCGCCCTCACCTCCTACCTGGAGGACAAGACCGTCTGGATCAACACCGGCGCGCCCGCCGGCAACCCCTTCGTCCTGCGCTGAGAGAACCTGCGGCGGCCGACAGGGACAGAAGGACAGACGCACAGAAGGACACACGGACGATGCAGCCCACTCCGCCCTCACTCGCCTCATACCTGGAGTCCTGGACTCCCGGGCCGGTCACCGACGAAGACCCCCTGCCCACCGGGCCGGTGGCCGCCCTCTCGGCGGTCCTGAACCTGCCCGACCCGGTCGCGAAGGCCGGGGATCCGCTCCCCCCCCCCGCTGTGGCACTGGCTGTACTTCCTCAGCTGGCCCGCCGGGCGGGATCTCGGCGCCGACGGCCACCCCCTCGACGGCCACTTCCTGCCGCCCGTCCCGCAGCGGCAGCGCATGTGGGCGGGCGGCCGCTGCGAGATCGCCCGGCCGCTGCTCCTGGGCGAGCCGGCCGAGCGGACCAGCAGCCTCGGCGCGGTGACCGCCAAGCAGGGCCGCACCGGAGATGCTGTTCGTCACCGAACGCCGTGAGTTCCGCCAGCACGGCCGTGTCTGCCTGGTGGAGGAACAGGACATGGTCTACCGGTCCGGGCGCACGGCGGGACAGCACCCGGCCGCCCTCGACGAATCCGCCTTCCCCCACCCCGACAGCCCGTGGCAGCTTCCGCTGCGCACGGATCCCGCCCTGCTGTTCCGGTTCAGCGCCCTGACCGCGAACGCCCACCGCATCCACTACGACGCCCCGTACTGCCGGGACGAGGAGGGCTACCCCGGAGTCGTCGTCCACGGCCCCCTGCTCGCCCTGCTCATGCTCGAGCTGCCCCGACGCCATGCCCCCGACCGGCCGTGGCGCTCACTGTCCTACCGGCTCCGGCGGCCGGTGTTCGCCGGCGAACACCTCATCGCCTGCGGCACTCCCGCGGGCGGCGGCGCCGAGCTGCACGTCGCCACCCACCGGGAACACCGGCACGCCACGGCCGAGGTGACCTTCGCATGACCGCGCCCCACGACCGGATCGCCACCGCGACCAGCCTCCTGTTCGTCCCGGGACACCGGCCCGACCGCTTCGACAAGGCGGCTTCCTCCGGTGCCGACCTGGTCGTCATCGACCTGGAGGACGCCGTCGCCCCCGAGGACAAGGACCGCGCCCGGGACAACGCCGCCGCCTGGCTCGCCCTCGGCAACCAGGCGGTCGTACGGATCAACCCGCCCGGCACCCCCTGGTCCGAGAGCGACCTCGCCGTGGCCGCCGACCACGGCTGCCCGGTGATGGTGCCCAAGGCCGAGGATCCGACGGTACTCACGGAACTCTCCGCCCGTACGGCCGGACGGTGCGCCCTCGTGCCGCTCATCGAGACGGCCCTCGGCGTCGGGCGGGCCCGCGAGGTATGCGCGGCACCCGGTGTCGTCCGGGCGGCCTTCGGCAACGTCGACCTCGCCGCCCAGCTCGGCGTCGCCCACGACGACCACGCGGCACTGACCTACGCCCGCTCCAGCCTGGTCCTCTCCTCGGCCGCCGCGGGCATCAGCCCGCCGATCGACGGCGTCACCACCGCTGTACGGGACAGGGAAGCCCTCGGCTCGGACATCGCCCACGCCCGACGCCTGGGCTTCACGGGCAAGCTCTGCGTCCACCCGTACCAGCTCCCGTACGTGACCGACGGATTCGCCCCCACCGCGGACGAACTGCACTGGGCCCGCGCCGTACTCCAGGCCGGTGACTCCGTCACGACTGTCGGCGGCCAGATGGTCGACAGGCCCGTCCTGGAACGCGCACGGCGCCTCCTGGCACTCGCCGCCCGCGCGTAGGGCGCGCACTCACTCGGCGCTTTGCCTGCGCTGCTCGATGAACGCCTGCAAGGTGTTCAGCCTGTGCTGCCGCGCGTAGCGCTCGACCTTGTCCGGTTCCGCACCCCGTTCGATGAGCGACAGCAACTCCTCGTGCTCCTCGACCGATTGGAGCGAGCGTGCCGGTACGAAGTCGAAGGGGGACCTTCTGATCCGGTCGAGGAGTTGCAGCTGCTTGCCGACCATGTTCAGCAGGTCGGTGTTCGGGCACCTGCTGCGCAGGATGGCGTGGAACTCGCCGTTCAGCCTGGCGAAGCTGACCGGGTCGAAGGATTCGCGGCTCCGGCGCATCTTCTCGTTCACCTCGCGGGCCGCCTCGAGGTCGTCCTCGGTGAGGTGCGGACCACTGAGCCCGACGGCGGCACCGTCGACCACCGCCAGCGCTTCCGCCGCCGTCTCGTACTGCGTCTCGTCGATCGCGACCCGGGCGCCGACGTTCCGCTCGAAGGTGACGTAGCCTTCGGCTTCCAGGAGCCGCACCGCCTCGCGTACCGGGACGGCGCTGACGGAGAACTCACGAGCCAGTTGTTCGAGGACCAGACGGTACCCCGGGCTGTAGGTGCCGTCCATGATGCGCTCGCGAAGTGCGCGGTAGACCAGCTGTGACTTCGACAGGCGAGTCGGTTGTGCATCGGGGGAAGGCATCGGTTCATCCTGCCGGTGGGTCTGGAACGTACAAGGGGCACAGCCGGCCGGGCGGGGCACCGGCATTCCTCAGCATGTCATCCCTCTGCGGGCACGGTGGACCGAGTCCGGCGGGACAGATGGTGATCGCTGTTCTTCGACTGTTCGTAATGGTCGATCAGCAGTGTGTGTCCCAGGTCGTTGTGATAGTCCCGCCAGACCGAGTGGATGTGATTGCCGCTGTCGATCGCGTTGTCGAACTCGATGAGCAACGTGTCGGTCTGGATCCGGTAGTAGTGCGACGTTCCGTGCTCGATCCCGCCCGCCCAACAGAAGAAGATCTTGTCGTCGTTCGTACCGTCGAGCGTGCGCAGATAGGTGTCGGCCAGTTCGTCGGGGATGCGGCCGACGTAGGTCCGGATGAGGTCCTTGACCAACGCGGACCCCCGGCTGTCCAGGTCGCATGCCGCCACCCCGCGCGGCCGGTCGGCCTCGAACTTGAGCGCCTCCCGATCCGCGTCCGAGATGCGGTAGCTGGGGATGCCCAGGTCGACGTAGTCGGGCAGCTCGACGCGGCCGATGCGCGGCACCTGCCGGGTGACGTAGTCGGCGGGAGCCACGTCGTGGATCACCGTCGCCTTGCGGTGTGCGTCCGACATGCCGTGCAGCAGTTCGAAGGCGAGTTCCTCGTCGTCCCTGAGCGGGTGGAAGACACCCGAGGGAACCGGCTGCGCACCCATGTTGCACGGTGTGACCGTCAGGTAGCGCTGACCGATGATCGTGTAGCTCAGGGAGAGGTGATGACCGAGGACTCGCCAGCCCCATGTGTCCTCGAAGCCGGGGCGGCCGAAGAACGAGAAGGAATAGTTGTCGGGATCGCGGAAGTCACCTGCGATGACGCCGAGGCCGCGCTCATGGACCTCCTTTTCGCGCAGCATGTTCTCCATGGCCATGATCTGCAGCGCTTGGCTGTAGCCCCGTGTGCTCAGGCCCGAAGCCAGCAGGTGCTGGGCCAGGGTTCGTTGGTGGCCGTGAAGCATCGACATCGCGATCCCGGTGCGATCGGGCTTCGGGATGAAGTCCCAGTCGAGGCGTCGGGGATCGGACATGGGATAAGAAGCGATGGCACGCTGCTCGGGCGTCAGTGAGTTCAAGAGCGCCCACGTGGTGAACAGCATCCGTTTGATGGTGTCGGGGGCCTCGTATGGCGCAGTCACCTGGGTGAGTCCTTGGCTTCTCTGGGTGGACATGGTGTCGATCCGGCAGTGCGGGCGACGGCTACCCGCGCGGGGTGGGGCCCGTGGCCTGAGGGGCAGGGTGCCCGTATGCCGCCGCCTTCGCGGCTGCGTCGGCCTGTGGAGCCGGCAGTAGCGATCCGACGCGGTAGTCGTCCTTGGCGATCGACGTGCGCAGGCGGCCGGTCGACGTTCGAGTTCCGTTCACGTGAGTGCCGGCCACTTCGACCTCGACCACATCCCCGGGCTGTGCGACGGAGGAGCCGGCTGGCGTGCCGGTCAGGATCACGTCACCCGGCTGCAGCGTCATGAACCGTGACAGATCCGCGATCAAGTAGGCGAAGTCGAACAGCATGTCGTCCGCGACTCGCGCGTCCTGCTCCAGCCGACCGTTCGCGTAGGTCTGGAGGTGCAGGCTCGAAGGGTCGAGCTGTGCCGCGTCCAGTATGGCCGGGCCGATCGGGGTGCATCCGTCGAGGCCCTTGGAGTGGACGTTCGACCCGGGGTCGGCATAGCGCAGGTCGTACAGGCCGAAGTCGTTCGCCGCCGTCACCCCGCTGACGTGTCGCCAGGCGGTGTCACGGCTGACGCGGTGCGCTTCGGCTCCGATGATGAGGGCGATCTCTCCCTCGAAGGCCAGGAGTTCACAGTCGGCGGGCACGCCGAGCACGGAATCGGAGGGCGCCAGGGTTGACGGCGCCTTGAGGAAGTACGACGGGAACGCGGGCGTCCTGCCGCGCTGATCGGCGCGACTTCGGTAGTTGAGGTGGACGGCCACCATCTTCGAAGGCCGATCGTGGAGTGGGTTGATCACCAGAGCGTCCTTTCGTCATCGCAGCGACTGAGGGTGGGCCGGTGGACCCGGTCCGCGCCTGACTCGCTGGCGTCATGCATGGTTTCATATCTGCAATCGTATATGATGTTACCTCACGATTGGCGGGAGGGTACATGCTCGAACATGCGCGCATCGAGGAGATCGCCGACGAGTTGGCCAAAGCGGGTCACAGCCGCACGGTGGTGCCTCTGCTGACGGCCCGCAACCCGGGAATGACGGTTGAGGATGCCTACGCCGTGCAGAGGCTGTGGTCGCGGCGGCGTGAAGAGGAAGGTCACACCGTTGTCGGACACAAGATCGGCCTGACGTCCCGGGTGATGCAGGAGGCGACCGGCATCGCCGAGCCTGACTACGGCGTCATCTTCGACGACATGGTTCTTGAGAGCGGTGCCGACGTCCCACACGACAATTTCTCCAACGTGCGAGTCGAAGTCGAACTGGCCTTCGTGCTGAGTCGGCCGCTCACGGGACCGCGCTGCACGGTCTTCGACGTTCTCGCCGCAACCCAGTACGTCGTACCGGCGATCGAGATCCTCAACTCCCACATCGAGCTCGCGGGACGAACAATCGTCGACACGATCAGCGACAACGCGGCCATGGGAGCCATGGTGGTCGGTGGTCGTCCCGTGCCCGTCGGCGACATCGACCTGCGGCGCGTCGGCACGCTCCTCTACCGCAACCAGACCATCGAGGAGACCGGCCTCGCCGCCGGCGTGCTGGGCAACCCCGCCAACGGAGTCGCGTGGCTGGCGAACAAGCTGTTCCAGCACGGCACGACGCTCAGCGCAGGCCACATCGTGCTCTCGGGATCCTTCACCCGTCCCCTGTGGGTCGAGCGCGGTGACACGATCCATGCCGACTACGGGAACCTGGGGGCGGTCACATGTCGCTTCGTCTAGACCCGACATTCGCTTCGGTGCTCGCCGACGCGGACCGGACACTGATCGGGATGTGGGTATGCAGCGGCAGCCCCCTTGTCGCCGAGATCTGCGCCGGCAGTGGCCTCGACTGGCTGCTCATCGACACGGAGCACAGCCCCGGCGACCTCATGACGCTGCAGAGCCAGCTGCAAGCAACCCACGCCTACCCGATCACCCCGGTGGTACGGCCCCCCAGTGCCGACCCGGTCATGATCAAGCAGTATCTCGACCTCGGCGTCCAGAACTTGCTGATTCCGATGATCGACGATGGTGCGCAGGCCAGGGAGGTGGCACGAGCCGTCACCTATCCACCGGAGGGGATCCGCGGGGTCGGCAGCGCGCTGGCTCGCGGGTCGCGCTGGAACCGGGTGCCGAACTACTTGGGACAGGCCCGGGAAACGCTCTCGGCGTATGTGCAGGTCGAGTCCGACACCGCGGTGAAGAACATCGCGGAGATCGCCACTACACCCGGCATCGACGGCGTCTTCGTCGGCCCGTCCGATCTGGCGGCATCCATGGGGTTGTTGGGCCAACAGGATCACCCGGATGTCATACACGCCGTCACCACCTGCATCACGGCCGCGAGGCGTGCCGGAAGGAAGGCCGGAGTGAACGCGTTCGCCCCCGCCCTCGCCCAGCGCTACATCGAAGCGGGTGCCGACTTCATCCTCGTCGGCGCCGACGTCGACCTGCTGGCGCGGGGCAGTGAGCGGTTGATGTCCGCCTACACGGGGGGAGGCACGTCGTGAACGGAGGAAACCGAGTCACGAAGGGCACCCGAGCCACGTTGGACGCCGAAGTGCGGGACAAGTTGAGGCACACTGCCGTTGCCACGATCAGCGCGGAACTGCGTCAGCGGGGCTACCCGGACATGTCGATCGACGGCGTTCACTCCCGCTTGCCGGGCAGCAAGCTCATCGGCCCTGCTCGAACGCTCCGCTTCGTCGCCTACCGGCCTGACCTCTCCGATGAGTACGGATCCGGTTACAACGCCCAGAAACAAGCCTTCGACGACCTCCGGGCCGGCGACGTGCTGGTGATCGAGGCACGCCAGGATCCCTCCACGGGGACGTTCGGCGATGCTCTCGCCCTTCGCGCCAAGGTGCTCGGCGCTTCCGGAATCGTCAGCGACGGTGGCGTTCGGGACTCGGTCGCTGTCGCTGACATCGGCCTTCCGACCTTCACCCAGTCGGTTCACCCCGCGGTCCTCGGCCGACGCCATGTCCCCTGGGAGAGGGACACAACGATCACGTGCGGGGGAGTGGCGGTCCAGCCCGGGGACATCGTGGTCGGAGACGACGACGGTGTCGTCGTCATCCCGGCACACCTCGTCGAAGAGGTGGCCGACGCCGCGGCCGACCAAGAGAAACAAGACGCCTGGGTGGCAGAGCGGATCGCGGAAGGGAATCCGGTCGAGGGACTGTTCCCTCCTACTGGTCGCTGGAAGCAGGGGTTCGACAAGTGGCGCGAGAGTCACTGACAATGCCGGGCAGCCTGCGACGCTGACTGTCCGTCCGGATCTGGTCGCTTCACAAGCGCTTCCGGCCCGCCATGGGGTGCGGGCCGGACGACGTGTTGTACGGCGGTGTCAGCCCTCGAAGTGGCGCTGGAGGCCGTTCCAGACCGCGTCGTAGTCCTCCTGAAGCGTCGGCAGCGCGAGGGCGGCGGCGGTCGGGATGATGGGCAGTCGGGTCTCGAACAGGAACGTGAGCCCGTTGTCGATCTTGCGCGGCTTGAGCTCCGCCGTGCTGGCGGTCTCGTAGGTCTCACGGTCGGGGCCGTGCGAGGCGAAGCAGTTGTGCAGGCTGGCGCCGCCGGGGAGGAAGCCTTCGGCCTTCGCGTCGTAGGTGCCGTGCACGAGTCCCACGAACTCGCTCATGACGTTGCGGTGGAACCACGGCGGACGGAAGGTGTTCTCGGCGACGAGCCAGCGGTCCGGGAAGATCGCGAAGTCGGCGTTCGCCGTCCCGGGGATTCCGCTGGGCGAGGTCAGCACGGTGTAGATCGACGGGTCCGGGTGGTCGAACGAGATCGTGCCGATCACCATGAAGTTGCTGAGGTTGTACTTGTAGGGCGCGAGGTTGCCGTGCCAGCCGACGACGTCGAGGGGGGAGTGGTCGTAGTCGGAGACCCACAGGTTGCCGAGGTACTTGTTGAAGACCTGTACCTCCTCGTCCCGGTCCTCGAAGGCCGCCGTCGGGTACTGGAAGTCCCGGTGGTTGGCCAGGCCGTTGGCGCCGATCGGGCCGAGCTCGGGCAGCCTGAAGATCTGGCCGTAGTTCTCCAGGATGTATCCGCGGGCCACGCCGTCGGGCAGCTCCACCTTGAAGCGGAGGCCGCGGGGAATGACGAGGATCTCGCCGGGAGAGACCGCGAGGACGCCGAGTTCCGTGGCGACGCGCAGACCGCCCTGCTGCGGGACGATCAGCATCTCGCCGTCGCTGTTGACGAAGTACTCGCGGTCCATCGACCTGGCCGCGGCGTACATGTGGATGGCGACGCCCGACTGTGCGCGCACATCGCCGTTGCCGCCGATGGTGAACAGCGACTCGACGAACGTCTTCGGCTCGGCCGGGAACTCGTAGGGGTCCCACCGCAGGCGGTTGGGGGCAGGGGCGGCGTTCGCGATCGGGCTCGCGGCCAGGCTGCCGGCATCCAGCTGCTGGAACGGGGAGTGCTTGGCGGAGGGGCGGATGCGGTAGACCCACGTACGAAGGTTGTCCTGGCGCGGCGCCGTGAACGAGGTGCCGCTCAGCTGCTCGGCGTAGAGGCCCAGCGGTGCCTTCTGCGGGCTGTTGCGGCCCTGTGGGAGGGCCCCCGGGACGGCTTCGGTGACGTGCTGGTTGCCGAAACCCGAGAGATACGCGAGGTCGCGCGCGGAAGCCGGTCCGGTGGTGTTGGTGACTGACGTGTCAACAGTGGTCATGAGTGTCTCCATGAGGTGTTCGGGGGCCTGGGGCGGGCTCAGGTCGCCTCCAGGACGCTGACGTAGTTGGCCACCGCGAGCCCGCCCATGTTGTGCACGGCGGCGCGACGCGCTCCCGGCAGCTGCATGTCACCGGCGGTGCCGGACAGTTGCATTGCCGCCATCACGTGCTGGGAGACCCCGGTGGCGCCGACCGGGTGGCCCTTGCTCTTCAACCCGCCGGAGAGGTTCACCGGCAGACTGCCGCCCCGGAACACGGTGCCCTCGTCGAGCGCGACGCGCCCCTTCCCTCGAGGTGCGATTCCGAGCACCTCGTACATCACCAACTCGGCGATCGTGAAGCAGTCGTGCAGTTCGATCAGGTCCAGGTCACCCAGTTCCACGCCGGCCATGCGTTTCGCGCGGTTCCAGGCTGCGGCGCTGCCGGCGAACTCGACGGGGTCGCGTTTGTCGGCGGGCAGGAAGTCGTTCGCCTGGCCGAAGCCGATCAGCCGGACGGGGCTCTGGGCCGCGCCGCGGCTCGGCGCGGTCGTGAGGACGAGGGCCGCCGCGCCGTCGGAGACCGGCGAGCAGTCGGTGCGCCGCAACGGACCGGCGACGACGGGGTTCTTGGGCGAGGTCGTCGCGCAGTACTCGGGGGTGAGCTCCTTGTGGAGGTGAGCCCACGGATTGGCCAGGCCGTTGCGGTGGTTCTTCGCGGCGATCCGCCCGAGAACGTCGTCCAGGCCGCCGTAACGCTCCTGATAGGCCTCGGCGACCGTGGCGAACAGCCCGGCGAAACCGGTGCGGGACTCCTGGCCGGCGAGCTCGTAGTCGGCCCCGAGCAGGGCGGCACCGACCTGCTCCGCCGGGGCGTGGGACATCTTCTCGGCGCCGATCACCAGGACGGTCCGAGCGGTGCCCGCGAGAAGGGACTTGACGCCGCCATGGACGGCCGCCGAGCCGGAGGCGCAGGCGTTCTCGACCCGGGTGGCGGGTACGCCGAACAAGTCGTCGGAGATCTGGAGTGCCAGGGACGAGGCGAAGGCGAGTGGCCAGAGGCCCGAGTTGAACTGGCCGAACCAGATCTCGTCGACGTCCCCGGCGTCGATCCCCGCGGCGGCGATCGCGTCGCCGGCGGCTGCGATGACGAGGTCTTCGAGGGACTGGTCACGCAGTGAGCCGAAGCGCGTGTGCCCCCAACCGGAGATGACGATGTCGGTTCCGAAGGTCTGGGCGAGAGTCATGCCGCCGCCTCGTATGCGGAGCCGACGGTGAACTCGGCCTCGGTGACGGCACGGAGCTCGTCGACCGTCACCCCGGGGGCGGTCCGGGCAAGCACCAGGCCGCCCTCGACGACGTCGAAGACGGCGAGGTCGGTGATGACACGGTCCACGACGCCGACACCGGTCAGCGGGAGGGTGCACTTGCGGACGATCTTGGAGGAGCCGTCCTTGGCGAGGTGGGTCGTCAGGGCGATCACGCGGCGTGCTCCCGCGACCAGATCCATGGCTCCGCCCATGCCTTTGACGACGGATCCCGGGATGCTCCAGTTGGCGAGGTCTCCGGAGCCCGACACCTGCATGGCTCCCAGGATCGTGAGGTCGACGTGCCCGCCGCGGATCATCGCGAAGGAGGCGGCCGAGTCGAAGATGCTGCCGCCGGGCAACACCGTGACGGTCTGCTTGCCCGCGTTGATCAAGTCGGCGTCCTCGTCCCCCTCGTAGGGGAACGGGCCCATGCCCAGAAGACCGTTCTCACTCTGGAGGGTGACCTTCACGCCCTCGGGGAGGTGGTTGGCGACCAGGGTGGGGATGCCGATGCCGAGGTTGACATAGGCGCCGTCTCTCAGTTCGGAGGCGGCGATGGCGGCCATCTCGTCACGCGACCATGTCATGACAACTCCTCTTCTTCACACGCGGCTCTTCTTGCTCGGCTTGTGCGGCACGCGCTCACGCGGACGTCTTGGCCCGCTGCCGCGTGGTGCGCTGCTCGATGTGCTTGAACCGGCTCGACGTCCGTATGACGCGCTGGACGTAGATGCTCGGCGTGACCACGTGGTCGGGATGGATCTCACCCTCGTCGACGACCTCGTCGACCTCGGCCACGGTGACCCGGCCGGCCGTCGCGACGACCGGGTTGAAGTTGCGGGCGGTGTAGCGGTAGACGAGGTTGCCGGCGGTGTCCGCGCGGTGGGCCCGCACCAGCGCGAGGTCGGCGACCAGGCCCCGTTCGAGCACGTACTCGACTCCGTCGAAGACCTCGGTCTGCTTGCCCGCCGCGACCTCGGTGCCCACCCCCGTGCGGGTGTAGAAGGCGGGGATCCCGGCGCCGCCCGCACGGAGCCGTTCGGCCAGGGTGCCCTGGGGGTTGAACTCCACCTCGAGCACTCCGTCGAGGTACTGCTGCGCGAAGAGCTTGTTCTCACCCACGTAGGAGGCGATGACCTTGCGGACCTGGCCGCCCTCGATGAGGACGCCGAGGCCGATCCCGTCCACCCCCATGTTGTTGGAGATGACGGTGAGGTCCCGGACGCCCGATGCGCGGACCGCCGCGATCAGGTCGTCGGGGATGCCGCTCAGGCCGAACCCGCCTACGGCCAGGGTCATCCCGTCGGACAGCAGTTCGTGCAGCGCCTCGGTGGCGGTGGGGTGAATGACAGCCATGTCGGTTCCTTTCACGGCCGGTTCGTCGGCAGAGCGGGAGGGGACGGGGAGTTGAGGATCGGCTTGGGCGAAGGGGGAGACGTCTCAGCGGTTCTGGCGAAGTCCGGCGCGGTACCGCGCCCCGTAAGGGGCGCGGGGCTGTATCGATATGCGGCTCCGCCGCGATGGGGGTCCCCCCCGCTCATGGGGGTCCCCCCGCTCGAGCGAAGCCGAGAGTGGGGGAGGAGCCGAGAGTGGGGAAGCGACCAGCCCCCACCGGCCCGCGGGTTTGTCACCGTTCATCCAGCGGAGCGCCTCAGTGCCGTTCGACGACCGGCTCGGACGCGAGCACCTCTCCCCGCAGGCACAGCTCCTCCACGAGCCCGAGGACCGCGCCTTGAGAGGTGGCCGTGCCATAGACGTAACGGTCCGGCCGGACGACCGCCCAGGAGATCCCCAGCTGGGAGGCCCAGTCCACGAGGGTGCCGTCGAGGTCGACCACCTCCGCGTCCGCCGTCCCGGTCGCCGTACGGCCGTTCTCGCCACCGGTCGATCTCCTGACAGCTACGTGCCGGGCACCGAGTGCTCGGCACGCGCTCTCGAAGAACCGTCCGGTGCCGTCGCCTGCGCAGGCCCGGGATTCGTCGTCGTTCTCGATGCTCACGACGGCGAACCAGTCGCCCAGTACCTCGTCGAGGCGGACCCGGTCACCGCCCGCGTCCCTCACCCACGGCTGAGGGAACTGGGTGCCCGCCGCCACGTTCGGCGGCGACGCGATCAGCCCTGCCGACAGCGGCGGTATGACCTGCTGCCGGGTGGGGTCCGGACGCAGTCGGCGTGCCTCGCGGAGCCGGGCGTCCCGAGCCCTCGCGCGGTCCGGATCGAGCTCGCCGATGATCTTGCCGAACTCCTTCGCGAGCCCGACGACCTCGCGCACGTGCGGACGCATTTCGGCCTCGTAGGTGTCCAACACGTCTTCAGGCCAGCCGCGCTTGGCGACGGCGTCGAGTTTCCAGGCGAGTCCGGCGGCATCCCGGATTCCGGAGCACATGCCCTGCCCGAGGAAGGGCGGCATCTGATGAGCCGCGTCGCCGGCGAGCAGGATGCGTCCGCGTCGCCAGTTGTCGGCGACCAGGGCGTGGAACCGGTAGACGGCGACCCGGGCGATCTCGACAGCGTCGACATCGACGAAATGGGACAGGACCCTTCTCAGCACGGCATCGTCTTTGAAGTCCTGGGGGTCTTCCGACGGAAGCACCTTGATCTCCCAGCGCCGGAGCGAGCCCGGTCCGATGATGAAGGAGCCCGGCCGGGAGGGCTGACAGTACTGCGTGGCCCTGGAGGGAAGGTCGGTGTCGGCGACGAGGTTGGCGTCGACGATCACCCACCACTCGTCGAAATCGAGGTCGGTGATCGTGGGCTCGACGAGTGAGCGGGTCCGGCTCCTCGCGCCGTCGCAACCGACCAGGAACTCCGCCTCGACGCGTTCCGTCTCTCCGTCGTGCTCAAGGACGACCACGACCGAGTCCGCGTTCTCGGCCGCGTCGACGAGCGAGGTCCCCGGTCGCTGTTCGACGTTCCCGTAGCGCTCCAGCTCCCGCCTCAACCGGGATTCGAGCCAGGGCTGGTAGAAGAGGAAGTTCGCTTCCCAACCCAGCGGGTTCGGAGGCGGAGCCGGGTAGAACGTCTTGATGAGTCGGCCGTCGACGCCGAGATAGTCCGATCCCGGATGAGGGATGCTCTCGCGTGCGACCTCATCGGCGATGCCGATGGCCTGGAAGGTTCTCATCACCTCGTGATCGGCGGTGATCGCCCGGGGCAGCGGATACACCTCGTGCGCGGGGTCCACGATCAGGACGCTCCACCCTCTGCGAGCGAGGAGATGGGCGAGAGTGACCCCGGTCGGGCCCATGCCCGCGATCACCGCGTCGTACCGCTTCATCGCCGCTCGCCCGCAGGCTCGCCCGTCTTGTTCATCGCCGTGATGCGGTGCTCGAGCGGGCCGAAGACCGACTCTCCGTCGGAGAAGGCCTCCATTTCGAGCACGTCGCCATGACGGAGCCAGGGGGTGCGTACGGCGCCGTAGGTCGAGGTCTCCCAGATGCGCACCTCGGCGAGACATCCGTGCCCGCTCTCGGCGCCCTCGTTGGAGACCGCGCCCGCGCCGAGGATGGTGCCGGCGGCGAGGTCTCGCGTACGAGCGGCGTGGGCGATGAACTGCGGGTACGTGAAGTACATGCCGGTGCCCGAGTCGGGTTCGCCGACGATCGATCCGTTGCGGCTGGTCCGCACCCGGAGGTGGACGCGCTCACCGTCCCACCGGCTGCCGAGCTCGTCGGGGGTCACCGCCGCGAGGGCGAAGCCGCTGGTCGGCTTCGCCTGGAGGAATCCGAAGCCCTTGGGAAGCTCGGTCTGCGTCAGGGTCCGCAGCGTGTAGTCGTTGAGCAGGACGAACAGCTTGATGTGGGCCCCCGCCTGCTCGACGGGGGTGCCCATCGGAACGTCGTCGAGCACGACCGCGATCTCGGCCTCGTAGTCGAGACCGAGCTCCTCGTCGGGGATCACCATCTCGTCCCGGGCCTTGAGGAAACGGTCGGACAGGCCCTGGTACATCAGGGGCTCCGTCTCCCAGTTCGGCGGCATTTCCGCCCCTCGAGCCGCTCGCGCCTTGCGCATGTGGTCGAGGTAGCCGGAGCCGTCGAGGAACTGGTGGCTCCTGGGAAGCGGACTCGCCATCTCGAGGTCGTCGACGCGCAGGGCGCCGGTCACGCCGTCCCCGTCGAGGGCCTCGCTCAGTTTCCGCAGCGGCTCCTCCACCTCGGTCCAGTTCTCGAGCGCGGCCTGGAGCGTCGACGCGATCCCGGTCGCCGGCACGGCACGGGTCAGTGTGCGATCGAGGACGACGAGAGTGCCGTCACGGCCTCCTTCAACCAAACTGCCCAGCTTCACTGTGCGGTCCTTCCCAGTCGGTCGGCTTTGCGTCACCCATTGAAGAGACCGTCCGCACAGCTGTCAGGAGAGGTTTCCGTTTATCGGAAAGACGGTTCTCCCTCCTCTTTCGTGCGGCCACTGGGCTGTTGCATGGGCTGCTCTTGACTTCGGAGGTCCAAGGGATCCACTATCCGGACCATGCCGCAGACAGGAGCCGTGGGCTCGCTCAAGCGTGGAGTCGTCGTACTGAAGGCTCTCGCGAGCGCCGGGCCCGGCGGTCTCGCGCTGACCCAGATCGCCGAGAGATGCGGCCTGCCCCACTCGTCCGCCCACCGAGTCCTGAGCCAGCTCCGCGAAGCTCATCTGGTGCGCCAGGACGCACCCGACGGCATGTACTCGCTCGGACCGCTCGCCTTCGAGCTCGGTGTCGCCGCCGCCCAGCAGTTCGACATCCGGAGCCGTAGCCGCCCTGCCCTGGTCACGCTCGCGACCGAATTGGGTGACACCGTCTTCCTCATGATGCGCAGCGGGTCGGAGGCCGTCTGTCTGGAAGTCGAAAGCGGCCCGGCGCCCATTCAGGTCGTCACCCTGCGCATCGGCAGCCGCCGTCCGCTCGGTGTGGGCGCCGCCGGTCTCGCCATCCTCGCGGCCATCGAGCAACCGGAACGCGACGACGTGCTGAGCGACGTCGTGGAGCCGCTCGAGCACGACTGGGGGATCACCGAACAGACCCTCGACGAGCTCATCGCCCAGACCCGACGCCAGGGCTTCGCCTACATCGAGGACCAGATCACTCCGGGCGTCGCCGCGGTGGGGATGCCGATCCTCGACCTGTTCGGGCAGCCGGCCGGCAGCGTCGGCGTCGCGGCACCGATCAGTCGCATGCCGACGGCCCGGGTGCGGGACGTGGCCGACGCCGTGGGACGCGCGGTCGGCCACATCCAGAATCGGCTCTTCGCGCACGGATCACGAGCTCGGCGAACCAGGTGATCGTGACCTCGTCGAGCGCGCACGTGCGCTGCTGCTCGATCTCGACGCCCCGCCCCTTCCGGGGACCTGCTCGCCGGCCACTGGGACGACCTGCCGCGTCGTGCCGGGTCGCTGAAGTACGGCCACGCCACCGGCGCATCGGCGCGGCTCGCGGCCGCCCGTGGCGCTGACGGCAGGTCAGCCGGGCGCGATGCGGAGGCCCTGCCCCTGCGGTGTGGCCGACGCCCGGCTCACCGGAACGCGTCGGGCAAGGTCGCCGCATGGCGGGAGTTGACCTGGCGACACTCCGCGCGGGGCCTCGGGTCTGCTCAGCAGTCGCTCTCGGGGGCGAGCGCCTCGCGCTGAGCCGTCTGGGCCACCCGCATGAGGAGATGGCGGAGTTGGCGGGCGTCGTCCTCGTCGAGGTCGGCGAGCAGGCGTGCCTCGGCGAGGGAGAGGCTGTGTTGGGCGCCGCCACGTCCGGCCCCTGGGTCCGCTGGGCCGCTCTGGTCGAGCGGCGCCCGCGAGTGCTGTCCCTGGTCGCACTGGTGGTGATGGTCACCCTCACCCTTCCCGTGTTCTCCCTGCGCCTGGGGTCGTCCGACGCGGGCAACAACCCGGCGTCCACCACCACCCGCAAGGCCTACGACCTGCTGGCCGACGGGTTCGGCCCCGGCTTCAACGGGCCGCTGCAGCTGGTCGCCGAGGCCCCCTCGGCCGCGGACAAGGCCGCCCTGACGGAACTGTCCGCCCGGCTGGAGAACGTCGAAGGGGTGGCGAGCGTCAACGCGATGCCCATCCGGCCCGGCTCCACGGTGGGCATCGTCCAGGTCGTCCCCACCACCTCCCCCCAGGACGAGGAGACCTCCGACCTGATCGACCGCCTGCGCGACGAGGTGATCCCCGCAGCCGAGAAGGGCACCGCGCTGAAGGTCCACGTCGGCGGACCGACCGCCATATTCGACGACTTCGCGACCGTGCTCACCGGCAAGCTGCCGCTGTTCATCGCGGTGATCGTCATCCTCGGCGGGCTGCTGCTCATGCTCGCTTTCCGCAGCCTGCTGATCCCGGCCGTCGCGGCGGTGATGAACCTGCTGGCCGCCGGAGCCTCTTTCGGCATCCTGATCGCGGTGTTCCAGTGGGGCTGGGGCTCGGCAGGGCGGGTCCGGTGGAAGCCTTCCTCCCCGTGATGATGATCTCCATCCTGTTCGGCCTGGCTATGGACTACCAGGTGTTCCTGGTCAGCCGGATGCACGAGGAATGGGTGCAGACCAAAGACAACGCCCGAGCGGTGCGCGTCGGCCAGGTGGAGACGGCGCGGGTCATCACCGCCGCCTCCGCCATCATGGTCTGCGTCTTCATCGCCTTCGTCTTCGGCGGCCAGCGCACGATCGCCGAGTTCGGTATCGGCCTGTCTGCCGCGGTCGCCCTGGACGCCTTCGTCCTGCGCACCATCCTGGTCCCGGCATCCATGCACCTGTTCGGCAAGGCCAACCGGTGGCTCCCGGCCTGGCTGGACCGCAGGATGCCCCACCTCCCCGTCGACCCGCCCGACGAACCCCTCCCGGCCCCTTCGCCGGACAGCCCCACCCCGGAACCCGAGCCATCCACCCGCCCCTGAAGACCGTTCCGCACAGCGAGGTGGACAAGGCACTTGTGTTCATCAACCTCCTCCATCAGGCCGCAGCGCGACCGCTCCCGTCCCGCGACCGCCCAAGCCACGTCCGTCGTCTGACCCCTACCTAGGTGAGTGTTATGACCAACCTGCTCATCCTCGGCGGCAGTGGCCGCACCGGAATCCATGTGCTCACTCAGGCCGCCGCACGCGGCCACCGGGTCCGCGCGCTGGTGCGCAACCCCGACACCGTCCAGGCTCCGGTCGGCGTCGAGCTGATCCAGGGCACGCCCTCGAACATCGACGACATCCGCAAGGCCGCCCAGGGCAGCGAGGCGGTGATCAGCGCGCTCAACAACTCCCGTGCATCCGACAACCCCTGGGCCAAGTCCGTCAGCCCACCCATGTTCATGACCGACGCCACCCGCAACACCCTGACCGTGATGGGCGAGCAGAACATCCGCCGGATCGTCCTCACCTCCACGCAGAACACCGGAGACGGCCGGGCCTCGGTCAACCCGGCCTTCAAGGCCCTCGTCAAGCTCTCCAACCTCAAGGCCACCTTCGACGACCACGACGGCGTGGACGAGGCCGTGCGCGCCTCCGACACCGACTGGACCCTCGTCCGGGCGGTCTTGCTCGCCGACAAGCCCGTCGTCACCCCGGTGCGGGCCGCCGAGGCCGGGACCGACAAGCCGGGCACGCGGATCAACCGCGCCGACCTCGCCGGCTTCCTCCTGGACACCGTCGAGCAGGGCACGTGGAGCCACAAGGCGCCGGTCGTCTGGAACGCATGAGGATGAACACCCCGCGCCCGTCATGTCTGCGATCGGAGGACGACCATGTCCTCCGATCGCTGCCTTGGACGCCGGCGCCGGCTGTGGGTCGGCGGACGGCACCTGGGAGCGGTTATTGGGTCAGGGACAGTCTGTAAGCTCCGGTCGGCCACCAGGATCATGATCGGGAATCGAGCCCGGGAGGCATCATGCGGAACAGTGGGGGACTGAGGCGGCGAGCGATCGGCGGTTTCAACGCCTGGGTCGTGAGACTCCGTTCGTCGCGTCGGTGGGGGAGGTGGGTCCGTCGCTATCTCACCGTCGTCACATACACGGGGCGGCGGTCGGGACGAACGTTCAGTACTCCGGTGGCCTACCAGCGCAAAGGCGACATCGTCACGATCGCCGTGGCCTTCCCTGACGCCAAGAACTGGTGGCGCAACTTCACGGGGGACGGGGGCCCGATATCGCTCCAGCTGGAAGGGTCGGATCGAGAAGGCCATGCCGTCGCCCAGCGAGGCGACAAGGGCCGCGTCCTCGTCACCGTACGGCTGAACGACACACCGCGACCATGAAACGGCCGCGGGTATCGCGGTGAAAACGTCATGCCCGAAGGCGAGTTGGTGGCCGTGCGGGCCCGGACGGCCGTGGAACGGCCGCGTGTCCGGTGTGCGGGACGCTGTCGGCTCGGGTGCACAGCCGGTACGCACGTCCGCTCGCCGACAGCGCGGTGCTGATCGAGTGACAGGTCCGGCGGTTCCGAGGCGGCGAACGTGCCTGTCAGCAGGCGGCGTTCGCGGAGCGGCAACGGCGACCGGCACGACGACGTCGCCGGCGCTCAGTCCATGCGGATGATTCCCCGGCCCAGTGCGGCGGTGACGGCGGCGGTCCGGTCGCCGACGTCGAGCTTGGCGTAGATGTGCAGCAGATGGGTCTTGACCGTGGCCTCGGACAGGCGCAGGGCGCGGGCGATCTGCTTGTTGCTCTGCCCGCGGGCCACGGCGGACAGGACTTCGAGTTCCCTGCCGGACAGGCCGGCGCCCTGGTCGCCGCGCATATGGGCGAGGACCTTGGCGGCCACCGAGGGCGACAGCGCCGCGCCTCCCCGGGCGGCGGTACGGACGGCCTCGCACAGCTCGTGCCGTCCGGTGTCCTTGAGCAGGTAGCCGACCGCGCCGGCGTCGACGGCGGCAGTGATGTCGGCGTCCGTGTCGTAGGTGGTCAGGACGAGCACCCGCACCTCGGGGTGGGCGGCGCGGATGGCGGCGGTCGCGGCGGTGCCGTCCATGCCGGGCATCTGCAGGTCCATCAGCACGACGTCGGGCGCGAGTGAGGCGGTCTGGTGCAGTGCCTCGGCACCGGTGGAGGCTTCGCCGACGACCGTGAGGTCGGGCTGGGTGGAGAGCATGGCGGCAAGCCCGTCGCGGACCACGGGATGGTCGTCGGCGAGGAGGACCCGGATCGTGGGACCGGTCGAAGCCCTCATGACGCCGGGGCCATCCGGTCGGTGCCCGACACGGCGGCTGAGGGTTCGGAGGACGGAGGCTCGGCCGGGAGCGGCACCGTGACGGCGACGGTCGTACCCTCGCCCGGGGTGCTTTCCACCGCGAACGTGCCGTGCAAGGCGGCGATGCGCTCCCGCATGGTGATCAGCCCGATGCCCGTATGCCGGGAAGCGGGTGCGAAACCGGTGCCGTCGTCCTGGATGTCGATCGCCAGGACATCACCGAGGTAGGAGAGCGTGACCGACACGCTCACCGGGCGGGCGTGGCGCCGGGCGTTGGTCAGTGCCTCCTGCACGACGCGCAGCAACTCGCCCTCGGTGCTGGGGGGCAGGGCGACGGGCCGGCCGGTGACGACCGTGTAGGCCTCGGTGCCGGTCTCCTCCGCCAGCCGGGCGGTGAGTTCGCGGACCGCGTCCGCCAGGTGCGTGCGGTCCAGCGGCGCGGGGCGCAGGGCGTGCACGAGGCGGCGGCTCTCGGCGAGGTTGTCCCGGGCCGTGCGCATGGCCTGCTCGACGCGACGGGCCGCAGGGGAGTCGGGGGGCAGGTCGTCACGTGCGGCGTCCAGCAGCATGGCGATGGACGCGAACCCCTGGGTCAGCGTGTCGTGGACCTCACGGGCCAGGCGCTGGCGTTCGGCCAGGGTGCCCGCCTGGCGTTCCGCCGCGGCTCGTTCTGCCTGGGTGGCGGTGAGCTCGTCCAGGAGCCGCTGACGCTTGTGGCTCTCGTGGTCGAGGGTGGCGACGTAGCAGGTGATGGTGACGGCCACCGCGGTGCCGAGCACGCAGCCTGTGAGCTCCCGTACGTCGACGGATCCGTCCGTGGTGAGGCTCTGCCACGACCAGGCGGCGCCCAGCACCAGCACTCCGCCGGCCGACCACCAGGCCCGCCGCAGCCAGTACGGGCTCAGTACCGCCACGGCGACCGGGAGGAACGCGGGGTCCACCACGGCCATGAACGCCCACCCGGCCAAGGCCCCGACGAGGTAGGGCAGCGGCGGGCGATCGGCTCCGCCGCGCAGCGCGATCCAGTACGCGTACCAAAGGGCGAGTCCCACCGCCGGGCCGATCCGCGACAGCGCCGCGCCGATCGTCATGTCCGCCCCGGCCAGCGCACCCGGCACGGACAGGGCGAGCACGGTGGCGAAGAAGGCGTGCTGCCCCACAGCCTTCCACCGCTCCCACTCCCACGCCTGTTGCAATGCCATGACCATCAGAGTAGGCGCAGCCGCGTAGCGGGAGAATCAGCCGGCCAGTGGGGGCGGGTCCACCGATCGGTGGACGAAGGGCGCGTCGATCGGTCGATGTGCGGGACGGGCGCGGGCGGCGACGATCAGCCCCGCGGCCGACGGCCTTCTCTCCACCGCACCTTGTGAGGAACCACCAGTGAACCTGGCCTTCATTCCCAGCCCGTCCATCAGTGAGGTCCACCTGGGGCCGCTGCCGCTGCGCGGCTACTCACTGATGCTGATCCTCGGCATCGCCGCCGCGGTGTGGCTGGGCGGCCGTCGCTGGGCCGCACGCGGCGGAGAGAAGACCGTCGTGACGGACATCGCCCTGTGGGCGGTCCCGTTCGGCGTGGTCGGCGCCCGCCTCTACCACGTGATCACGTCCAGCGAGCCGTACTTCGGCAAAGGCGGCGATCCCCTCAAAGCCCTGTTCGTCTGGGACGGAGGCATCGGCATCTGGGGTGCCATCGCCGGCGGGGCTCTCGGAGCCTGGATCGGCTGCCGCCGCAAGGGCGTTGCCCTGTCCGCGTTCGCCGACGCCGTCGCTCCCGGCATCGCGCTGGGCCAGGCCATCGGCCGCTGGGGCAACTGGTTCAACCAGGAACTGTACGGGCGGGCCACCACCCTCCCCTGGGCCCTGGAGATCGACCCCGCACACCGGCCGGAGGCCACCCCGGACCTGGCCACTTACCATCCCGCGTTCCTGTACGAGTCGTTGTGGTGTCTTGGGGTGGTCGCCCTGGTCGTGTGGGCGGATCGCCGCTTCCGCCTCGACCGGGGCCGGACGTTCGCCGTGTACGCCGCCGCGTACACCGTCGGCCGCTTCTGGATCGAGTACCTGCGGGTGGACGAGGCCCACCACATCCTCGGCCTGCGCCTGAACGACTGGACCGCCCTGCTGGTCTTCGCAGCTGCCGTCACCTATCTCCTGGCTGCGACACGGCGCGCAGCCGACAGGCGTACCGGCGTCAACGCCGGCCGTCTCCTTCAGCAAGTGGACGCCACCAGTAGCGCCAAGAACTGACCATGTTCCCTCTCACAATCTGGAGTTGCCATGTCCCCTGTCTCTGAGACGCTTCCCTCACGTCGGGGTCCGCTCGTGGTGGCGGGAGGTGTGGTCATCGCCATCCTGCTGTCCTCTTTGGTGAACGCGCTGATCGCGGTGCTGGCGCACGCGCTGGGTGCACCGGATGACTTCGACCCGTTGGAGCCCTCGTCGTACATCTTCCTGACCACGCTGGGAGTGCTGGGAGGAACCGTCGGATGGGCCGTCGTCCGCAGGTTTTCCCGCGATCCCGAACGGCTGCTCCGCCGGCTCGTCCCCTCGGTCGTCGTGGTCTCCTTCGTTCCGGACTTCTTCCAGTTCGGCGACGGCGAGGTGACCGGTGTGGTGGCACTGCTCCTGATGCACGTCGCGGTCGCGGCGATCGCGGTGCCGACGTACCGCAGGGTCATGCCACTGAGCTCGGTGCGCTGACCACGCGCCGGCCCGGCCACGTCCGCCCCGCTGGTCAGGCCGCCCGGCCACCTGTGCCAAGGCCCGCCTCCACCCGATCGTGTCAGAACTCCCCTCCCTCGTCGCCCGGTTGTCCCTCTCCCACCCGGAGCTCGCCATGCCCGCCCTGCTGGATCCCGTCCTCGACCTGCTGATGCTGCGCGGAACCGTCACGGCCACCGAGCCGATCGCCGCCCGCATGCGCCGGCTCCGTATCGAGGGCGACGCGCTCGCCGGGCTGGCGGTGCGGCCCGGACAGCAGGTGCGCGTACTGGTGGGCAACGGGCTGACCCGGCGTACGTACTCGGTGTGGCACTACGAACCCGCCGGTGCCGTCGAACTGTGCGTGCTGGATCATCCGGGCGCCGGGCCCGGCGCCCGGTGGGGGCGGACCGCCGAGGTGGGAGACCAGGTGCGGCTGAGCAGGCCGGAGGGCTCCTTCGTGCTGCGCCCGGACGCCACGCACCATGTCTTCGCCGGGGACGAGACTGCGGCCGTCGCTTTCGGGGCGATGCTGGCCGCGCTCCCCGAGGGCGCACGGGTCTCGGGCTGCGTGGAGACGGAGACGCCGGCGGACCGGCTGCCGCTTGCCCACGGCGCCCGCCTCGACTGGCTGGTCAGGGGCGATACATCGCTGCCGGCCTCGGTACGACGACTCGCTCCTCCGCCCGGCGGCGTCGCGTATGTCGCCGGGGAGGCGCGGACCGTGCAAGCGGTGCGGCAGGTGCTCGTGCGGGAGGCAGGCTGGGACCGGCGGTCGGTCCTCACCAAGCCGTTCTGGGCGCCGGGCAGGCGCGGGCTGGAATGACGACAGGACCCTACGTCACAAGGATCTCGGACCGCAGCATCGCGTCGATCAGTGGTGCGACCTCATCGACGATCCGGCCTCGGTGCTGGTCGTTCGACGTGCGGCGCGGCGGCGCAGCCAGCCCCTGGGCCGAGAGGTACTTGCGGACCGTCCTGCGGCCAAACCCCGTCTCCCTCGCCTTTCTTGGGTACTGCCATCGCCGACTCGGCAGGGCGGCGGGGCCCACCGCGCAGCCGGAGACCTCGGGACTCGGCAGGACACGCGGCGCGGGAATGCTCCCACTGCCCGGCCGTGGTACCGCAGTACCACGGCCGGGCCGTCATTGACCCCGCGGGTACCACCGTTTCCGATTCACCGACTCCTAGCGTGGCAGGAAAGCAAGCCAGGAGGGGATCGGTCCCCGGGCGCAGGGGGAAACAATGACAGGGCCGCAGAGCACTGAGTGGATCCAGACCGGCACGGACGACACACACCCGGCGCCGGCTGCTCGCAGCCCACTCGCCTCCTTCGCCTGGTTCGTCCTGTGCGGCGGCGGAGTCAGTCTCGCCGCCAGCGCCGCGGTGCCGTGGACGGCCGAGCTGTTGCCGTGGCCTGTGGCGAACGCGCTGATCACAGTCGTCACGACCCTGCTGTGCACGGAACTCCACGCACTCGTCACTTTCAGGACCGGACGGCGTGCAGGATGGCGCCGGCACCTGCAGTCCGCGGGGTCGGCCACGGCCGCATACGTGGTGACCACCGCCGCGGTGCTCACACTCGACGCGCTGCAACCGTCGGCCGGGATGTTCTGGCAGCAGGCCGTCTATCTCGGTGCCTCCGGGGCCGCCGGAATAGGACGCTTCCTGGTGCTGCGCCTGGTCGTCTTCGCCGACAGTCGGAACACCGCCGAAGTGCGGGCGCGGAGTCCGTTCCAACCGGAGGACGATCCCAGCAAGCCGACCGGCCTCGGCAGCGACGAGTCCCTCGCCGAAGCGGGCGCGCCGCCCACCCGGTCAGCCCGCTGGCACGGTGCGTCGGCCGACCAGTGGCGCGGTTCGGGTCAGTTGGCAGCGGCGAGAGCGATGAGTCCGGCCGCGAGCACACCTGGCGCCTCCTCCGGCGTGAGGTGTCCGGTGCCGGGCTGACCGCGGGGGCCGTGCCGGGGGTCCCCGCCGGCCGGTGCCAGGTGGTCGGCGACGGTGCGGCAGGCGGTGTGCAGTGATCACGGACCGGGGCCGGAAGACGGCGCTTGGCCGGCGCCGGCTCCTTGGTCGTCGTGCGATGCGGGCCCGGAGCAGTGTGTCGGTTCCCGCGATGACCACCAGTACCTGGTGTCGGTACGGGTGCGGAGGCATCGCAGGTGGTCACCGTCCGGCGTGCCCGCAGAGCACGGCCTCCGTGGCGGGACCTCGTCCGGTCACCGCGTAATGGGAGTCGCTCCGCCGCCGTTCCGCGCGCGGGAGGACGCACTGTCCCACTTCCCGACCACGGCAGGCGGCGACCAGACAAGTGCCGGGGCCGGTACGGACGTTCCACTCCAGGTGGTACCGCGGTACCACCGCGTCCGCGTCATTGCTCCCCTGGGTACCAAGATGCGCGGCTCCCGGACTCCTAGCGTTTCTGGTGAACGAAGCCCGGTAGGGGCCAATAGCCAGATGCGAGGTAGTGACCATGATCGAAGCACAGCAACTGACGAAGCGGTACGGCGAGAAGACGGCGGTCGACCGCCTGGACTTCGTCGTCAAGCCCGGTACCGTCACCGGATTCCTCGGCCCGAACGGGGCCGGCAAGTCCACCACCATGCGCATGATCGTCGGCCTGGACGCACCGTCCAGCGGCAGTGTGACGGTCAACGGCAAGCGCTATGACCGCCACTCCGCGCCGTTGCAGGAGATCGGCGCGCTTTTGGAGGCCAAGTCGATCCACCCGGGCCGGTCCGCGTTCGACCACCTGATGGTGCAGGCCCACACCCACGGCATTCCGCGCCGCCGGGTGGAGGAGGTCATCGAGATGACCGGGCTGCAGGCGGTGGCCAAGAAGCGCGCCGGTGCCTTCTCCCTCGGCATGGGGCAGCGGCTGGGCATCGCCGCGGCGCTGCTGGGCGATCCGGCCACCGTCATGCTCGACGAACCGGTCAACGGGCTGGACCCCGACGGCGTGCTGTGGATCCGCAACCTGCTGACCGGGCTTGCCGAAGAGGGCCGTACCGTCTTCGTCTCCTCCCACCTCATGAGCGAGATGGCACTGGTCGCCGATCACCTGATCATCGTCGGACGCGGACGTCTGCTGGCCGACACCACCGTGCAGGAACTGGTGCGCCAGTACGGCGGGGACGCCGTGACCGTGGCCTGCGACCAGCCCGCCCGTCTGCGGGAGGTTCTCTCCGGCCCCGGTGTCGAGATCACCGGCGAGGTCGGCTCCGATCATCTGCACGTGGCCGGCCTGTCCGCGCGTGCCATCGGCCTCAAGGCCGCCGAGCACGGCATCCCCCTGTTCGAGCTCAGCTCCAGGACCGTCTCCCTGGAGCAGGCGTTCATGGAACTGACCCACGACGCCGTCGAGTACCACGGCGCCTCCACCGTCGACACCCCTGGGAGGGCGGCATGACCACGATGACCGAGACCCACAACGCCACCACGACGTCCCCGTCCTCGCCCGAGGCCGCACAGCCGGCACGTCCGCGGTACAAGGTCACCGGACTGCGGGTGCTGCGCTCGGAGTGGGCCAAACTGTGGACCCTTCGTTCCACCTGGATCACCCTGGCCCTGGGCCTGGTGTTCCTGATCGCGTTCGGTGTCATCGCCGCCGCGCAGTACGGGTCCGGCAGCGGCCTCGACGACGGCGGACCGGGCGGGGACCTGAGCAACGCCGACGCGCTGGGCCTGTCCCTGTTCGGTATCTCCCTCGCGCAGATGGCGTTCGGCATTCTGGGCGTGATGGTCACCGCCGGCGAGTACTCCACCGGCATGATCCGCTCCACACTCGCCGCCGTCCCGCGCCGGCTGCCGGTGCTGTGGTCGAAGTCGGCGGTGTTCGGACTGGTCACTTTCGCCGTCGGCACCATCGGCGCCTTGGTCGCCTTCCTGATCGGGAACGAACTGGTCTCCGGCACCGCGGCGGAACTCTCGCTGTCCGACTCCGGCGTCGTCCGCAGCCTGCTGGGCGCGGGTGTGTACCTCGGCCTGATCGCCGTGATCGGCACCGCGCTGGGCGCGCTGTTCCGCTCCGTCGCGGGCGGCATCTCCGTCCTGGTCGGCACGCTGATGCTGGTACCCAATCTGACCTCGCTGCTGCCCAACTCGTGGGAGGACGACGTCAACAAGTACCTGCCCACCAACGCGGGTGAGTCGCTGTACTCGCTGACCCACGACGCGGCGAGCCTGTCGCCCACCGCCGGACTCCTGGTCCTGCTCGGCTGGAGCGCGCTCGCACTGGCCGGCGCCGCGTACCGTCTGGTGCGGAAAGATGCGTAACCCGGCCCTTCCTCTCGGGCGGTGCGGTACCGGCCTGGCCGGTACCGCACCGCCCGGCCGTTCTGAGCCACGATGGACAGGGGACACCCCATGAGCACCGACGACGCCACCCTGCCGGGGACGGCCTCCCACCCGTCACCGGGAGGAATCGAGGCCAGGTGGGACCACCCCCTGGTCAGGCGGGCGTCCTGTATCGGGCAGCGCTTGAGGGAGATCGACCGGAAGCGTCCGTGGCTGCTGGACGCCGGTCTGGTCGTCGTCCTGATTCCCATGCTGTGCTTGCCCGACCTGATCTCCCCGGAGCAGCCGGAGGAATTCGACGTCGACTTCACCCGCCTGCCCTGGCCGGGGACGGTCGCGCTGCAGGCGGGCCTGCTGCTGCCCCTGCTGTGGCGGCGCAGAAGGCCTGCCATGACCTTCGCCATGATCGCCGCGGTGTTCTTCGTCGTGTGCGCGCTGGGGGTCTGGCTACGCGCCGGGATGGCCGTGCTGATCGCCCTCTACAACCTTGCGCTGCACGGGCGGCCGCGCCATCTGCCCGTGGCCTGCGCCGCGCCGGTCCTCGCCATGGGGCTGGTCGCCGTGCGGCTGAGGGGCGAGGTGTCGATCGTGGACGGGATGTTCTTCCTGGGCACCACCGTCGTCGCCGCGGTCGCGCTGGGCCTCGCCGTACGCGTTCGACGCGCCCAGCTGGCGGCCCTGCACGACCGCGCGGCCCGTCTGGAGATCGAACGCGACCAGCGCAGCCAACTGGCCGCCGCCGCCGAACGCACCCGAGTCGCCCGCGAGATGCACGACATCGTCGGCCACAACCTCTCCGTCATCATCACCCTCGCGGACGGCGGCGCACGAGCGGCCGACCTCACCCCCGAACGCGGCAAACAGGCCCTGCTCATGATCGGAGACACCGGACGCCAGGCACTGGGTGAACTGCGCCGCACCCTCGGCGTCCTACGCGACCAGCACACCGCCGACACCGCCGAGCTCAGCCCGCAGCCCCGCCTCGCGGACATCGACGCCCTGTGCGCCCGTATCCGCGCCGCCGGTCCGCAGGTCGTCTACCGCACCAGCGGCGAGTTGGACAACCTCGACCGTGGTGTCCAGCTGACCGTCTACCGTATCGTCCAGGAAGCGCTTACCAACGCCCTCAAACACGCGGGCCGCGACACGCGAATCGACCTGACGGTGACCGCCCGGGACATGGAACTGCGCATCGACGTCCACGACACCGGCCCGGTTCAGGGAGCCGCCCGGCCGGAACCACCCCGCGACCAAGGACAAGGCCTGACCGGTATGAGAGAGCGCGCCGCCCTGTACAACGGGACTGTCACCGCAGGACCGGCTCCCGGCGGAGGCTGGGCGGTGCGGGCCGTCCTCGACCTCAGCCCGATCAGCGGTCTCCACCGTCCTGCCCACGCGGGTGGTGCCGAATGACGACCGTGCTCATCGTGGACGACCAGCCGCTGCAGCGCTTCGGCTTCCGCATGCTCCTGGAGAGTTCCCCCGGCACCGAGGTCGTCGGCGAGGCGGAGCACGGCGGTGAGGCCGTCCGCATGGCCGCCGAACTCCGTCCCGACGTGATCCTCATGGACGTCCGGATGCCCGGCATGGACGGTATCGAAGCCACCCGCCGCATCATCGCCTCCGGCGGTCGCTCCCGGGTCCTCGTCCTGACCACCTTCGACCTGGACGAGTACGCCCACGCGGCCCTGCGCGCGGGAGCCAGCGGCTTCCTCCTCAAGGACGCCCAACCCGATGAACTCCTGGCCGGGATCCGCGCGGTCGCGGGCGGCGACGCCGTCATCGCCCCGGCACTCACGCGCCGACTGCTGGACACCTACGCCCAGCACCTGCCCCAGGCCTCGCCCAGCCGCACACCGGACGACGACCCCAGGGTCCGCTCGCTGACCGAACGCGAACGCGAGATCTTCGTCGCCATCGGTCAGGGCTGGACCAATGGTGAGATCGCCGAGCGGCTGGTGCTGTCGGAGTCCACCGTGAAGACCTATGTCGGCCGTGTCCTGGCGAAGCTGGGAGCCCGCGACCGCATCCAGGCCGTCATCCTCGCCTACGACCTGGGCCTCGCCCGCCCGAGCGCCCCCGAGTGAGGAGCGAGGGACCTGTGGCGCTTGCCCGGCGCCGACGATGAGCGTCCGGCGTCACGCGCGTAGTCCCTCCTCCTCGACGTCCACCGGTTCGAAAGGCCTCCGAACTGCACGGACGCGCTCGGCTGACGTCAGAAGTCACGACAGGTTGCGCCTTCAGGAGGGCTGAATCGCCAAGGGCAGGAGCGACGAGGCCTATGGGACGCTCCGCGATGCATCGTGCGCTGCGAACTGGTGAGTGGCGCCGGGCAAGTGATCGGCAGCGAGTGGACGCCGGTCGAGCGCGACTTGACGAAACGGAAGTGCCGGCGCGTCTTGACGAACGTCGCGTTGAACCCCGTCACGCCACGCTCATGCCATGGGCATTGCCGGTGCGCCAAGTGCGGTCGTTCGACGTCACCCGCGGACGGCCCGTCGTGCGATGTGAGGTCCGGAGCAGTGCGTCGGTTCCCGCGATGACCACCAGTACCTGGTGTCGGTACCTGTGCGGAGGCAGGCGGAGGTCGTCGCCGAGCATGCGCTCCAGCCCGTCTCCAGCGCGACATGGGTCGATCGCACCGCGGCGCTCGTGTCCACCAGTGCGGGAGGAGGCACACGGCCGCGATGGCGCACTGCGGAGGACAGCGCGATCACGCAAGCCCAACGAAGGGCCGCACACCCGAGCTCGGTCCATGGTGAGCGTGTCCACGAGCACCTCAAGGCCGTCGACCAGGCTGGCAGGGGACTCCAGGTGGTACCGCGGTACCACCGCGTCCGCGTCATTGCTCTCCTGGGTACCAAGATTCGCGGTTCCCGGACGCCTAGCGTTTCTCGTGTACGAAGCCCGGTAGGGGCCAGTTGAGATAGCTCACACCAAGGAGAACTCCCGTGTCCAAAGTGATCGCTGTCTTCGGTGCCGGTACGGGCCTGGGCCTGTCCGTTGCCCGCCGGTTCGGCAGGGAAGGCTTCTGTGTTGCCCTGGTGGCCCGCCGCAAGGAGCGGCTCGACGCCCTGGTGGCACAACTCACCGACGAGGGCGTCGAGGCCGCCGCCTTCCCCGCCGACCTGTCCGATCCCGCGCGGGTTCCCGCCCTGGTGGACGCCGTACGCGACCACTTCGGCCGGATCGACGTCGTCGAGTACGGGCCGACCGGCGCCGACCAGGCATTCGCCCCGGCCGCCCAGCTGGACGCGGCCACCCTGGAAAGGATCTCCCGGGTGCTCCTCCTGACCCCGGTGGAGGTGTTCCGCGCCGTACTGCCGGAGATGACCGAACGCGGCGACGGCGCCCTCCTGATGACGACCGGCTACTCGGCCGTGCTGGGCGTGCCTCACCTCAGCGGCCCGGGCCCGGTGATGTCCGCCGCCCGCAACTACGTGTACTCGCTCAACGGCGAACTCGCCGGCACCGGCGTCTACGCCGGCACCCTCACCATCGCCGCCATGATCACCGGCAGCGAGGCGGCCGAGGCAACCGCCAAGGGCGACATCGAGCTTCCGGACACCGGCGTGGAGTTCCCTGTCGTCCACCCGGACGTACTCGCCGAGCACTACTGGGACATGTACACGCGGCGTGACCGAGTCGAGCAGGCCCACCCGGTGGAGTTGACCCCGCAGGCCGCTGTCCCCGCGTTCACCCCGCAGACCGGCGCCACCGCGTAACCACCGGGAACCGCACGCCAGTGGCCGCCCGGAGCCGCGCAAGCCATGGCTCCCGCGAGGCTCCCGGATTGATTGTGTGCCGAGGAACCCGGTCTCAGCAGCAGGACCAGCCCCCTCCATCGAACGGCTCACCTTCCATCCCTAACTGCAGTCAGCGGAAGTACGGAACAGTTTCGTTCACTTGTTAGCCGTGTGCATCTCTGTAGAACACCCCCACAAGGAGTGATCATGCGCAAGACCACCGTTGCGCGGCCGCCGTCGCCGCCGCGCTCATCGCCTCGCTCACCCTGGCCGCGGGAGGATCGGCCACCGCGACCACCGCCGCCGGCCCGGCCGCGGCGCACAGCACCACATCCAAGCAGGGGCTGAAGCAGACCAGTCTTCCGGTCGCCGTCGACCCCGCCGCGGACCTCGCCGCCGACCCCAACAAGCTCAACGAGTCCTGGTACCTGACCGCGCACGTGACCGCCGGAGGTCACCGGTACGGACTCCTGGCCCACTTTCTGAACACTGGCGACGCCAAGCAGGGGCGCGTCGTCTCAGCCATGTCGATCACCAATGAGGACACCGGCTGGTACGCCAAGTCGAATATCACTCTCCCTTCCCGGACGGGTCTGTCCGACAAGCAGGGCGTGGACATCCACACCGACAACATCACCTGGACCGGCGACACCAAGGAGCAGAAGCTGCGGGCCAAGGTCCCCGAGGGAACCTTCGACGTCACGCTCCGTCCCCAGGGGAACGTCCTCTACAACGCAGGGACGGGGTACTACCCCATGTTCGGCGACACGAAGTACCCGAACTACCAGTACGCCTTCCCCGCCGTGGACACCTCCGGGACGCTGACGCTCAACGGCCGCACCGAGAAGGTCCGCGGGCAGTCCTGGCTGGACCGCCAGTGGGGCCCCCTTCCCAACTTCGCCACGGTCAAAGCCTCGTGGACCTGGATGAACATCAACCTGTCCAACGGCGACAAGGTCAGCCTCTGGAAGACGGAGAGCGACAAGGAGAACACCTGGGCGACCGTCCAGAAGCCCGACGGCACCCAGACCGTCGGCGAGGCGATCGTCACGCCTGACGAGTCCACCCGCTGGACCAGCCCGGACTCCGGCAGGAGCTTCCCCACGCGCTGGAAGGTCACCATCCCGGGTGAGAACGCCAAGCTGAACGTCAAGGTCTACGCCGAGAACCAGGAACTGGTGCCGGGCCGCCTCGAAGGCAGCGCCGCCGTCACCGGCACCTACGGCCACCGCCCGGTCACCGGCTCCACCTACATCGAGGTCACCGGCCGCTGAACGACGGCGGGGCGAACCCTCCTGCCCGCCCCGCGCACAACTCCCGGCACTGCAACGAAGACCACGGCCGCGCAGGCGCTCTACCGGCGTCCGCGCGGCCGTGGTCCCGCATCCCCGCGGCCGACCGCCCCGAATTCCCGCCCGGCCGGCCGCGCGGCCAACATCCTGTCGGCCAGGGCCCAGTGAGGCACTCGATCTTCGACAGGTGGTGACCGGAGCCGCCATCGGCCAGCTCGCCAGGTGGGTCCCGGCGCCCCTTCGCTTCTTGACCAGATGCCGAATCCGACCTAGCTTTCTATTGGACCGTATTCTGGTTCACTGGTCCGAATTGCGGACCGCCTCTGCCTTCGGATTGGCGGTGCTCAACAGGAGCGATGAAAAGATGTTTCCACGAGGGAACCCATTGGAATTCAGGCCCTCGACCTGCTGGACCGCAACGTGGTCATGGACGAGGGGGCCGGCCCTGCCGCTCTCGAAGCGCTCGTCCGGACCACGATCGAGCGGGCCTGTGCCGTAGGCGGGGAAGCACCTGATCTCGCGGCCGCTCTCGATCAGGCCCTCACCCGGCTCGTCGAGGTGACCCGGACGATCCACACCGCCGACGTGCCCGCCGGCGTTCGCCTGGCCAACGCGTCGTTGTATCTGGAGGCCGCCGGGCATGCCGTCGTGGCCTGGATCTGGCTGGAGCAGCTCCTCGCCACCGGCGACGGCGACGATTCCCTCCGGCAGGGCAAGCGGAAGGCCTGCCACTACTTCTACCGCTATGAACTGCCCCGTACCGCAGCGCAGTTCGACCTCCTCGCGAGCCTGGACACGACGACGCTGGATGCCGATGCCACATGGTTGTGAAGGGACGAAACCGATGACATCACCGGTCCGTATCGAGTACGACACCGACGGCGACCTCGCGGTCGTCGTACTCGACAAGCCGCCGCTGAACCTCTTCGACGAGGCGGTGTTCACCGCATGGGAGCAGGTCGTCGACGAGCTTGCCGCCGTCACCGATCCGGCGCGCCCCGGTCGCGCCAGAGCGGTGCTGGTCGAGGCTCGGGGCAACGTCGTCTCCGGGGGCGTCGACGTGGCGGTGTTCGCCGCGATCGCGGAAAGCCCCGGTGCGGTGCAGGACGCCGAGACGCTGTTCAAGCGACTGCTGCGGATCGTCCAGGCGTTGGAGGATCTGCCGGTGCCGACGGTCTTCGCCGCCCACGGGCTGACCCTCACCGCGGCGTTCGAGATCGCTCTGGCCTGCGACATCCTGCTGGCCGCGAAGTCCGCGACCTTCGGGCTGGTGGAAACCGTCGTAGGGCTGACACCCTCGATGGGAGGGCCCCAGCGCCTGGCCGAGCGCGCCGGGCCGGCCAGAGCCCGTGAACTGATCTACACAGGGGAGCGCTATGCGGCGGCCACCCTGGAGCGCTGGAACGTGGTGAACCGCGTTCTTCCCGACGAAGGCTTCACCGAAGCCGCGCGGGAGTACGCGCGCCGCGTCGCCGCCGGCCCCACCTGCGCCCACGCGGCGACCAAGCGGCTGGTCGCGACGGCGGTCCGCGACGGTGTGCGGGCCGCGGACGACGCCGTTCCGGCGGTGTCCGGTGCCCTCTTCGCCACCGACGACCTGCGCGACGCGGTCGCCTCGTTCCTCCGCGACGGCCCCGGCAAGGCGACCTACAACGGCCGATGACCTGCCGATGATCAGCATCGGCAGGTCTCGAAAGCCGGTCCGGCACAAGCGTCGCGGGTACAACCTCGGGTCCTGGTGCGGCGGCCCGTGCTCCGCGGCAGTGCCTGCGCCGGTCCGCCGACCGCGCGTACGCCGACGAACTTGCCTGAGGCTCGATCGCGGTGGACGCGCGGAGCGCGATCGGTCGGCGATCCCGTCCGGTCGCGTGGCCCGGTTCCGCCCGCACGACCGGACGGTCATCCCCCCTGCGGCGGATCCACGAAGAGGTCGAGCTCCGGATCCTGACCCCCGCCGTACCGGGCGAGATCCGTGATGCCGGCTGCGGTCAGGACGTCGGCGTCGACGAGGGTCTGGCCGGTCTGTTCACGCGGTGGGCGGGAGAGCACGGCGAGGGCCGCGTCCGCCATGATCTCGGGGCCGCGTGACCGGGAGGCGAGGCTCTCGCCGCCGAGGACGTTGGCCACGGCGGCGGTCGCGATCATGGTCTGCGGCCACAGGCAGTTCGCGGCGATGCCGTGCTCCGCGAACTCGGCCGCCCAGCCGAGGGTGAGCAGCGTCATTCCGTACTTCGAGACGGTGTAGCCGGGATGGGCGCCGAGCCAGCGCGGGGCGAGGTTGAGCGGCGGCGACAGGGTCAGGACATGGGCGTGGTCGGACTGCTTCAGGTACGGCAGGCAGGCCCGGGTCAGCAGGAACGTGCCCCTGCTGTTGATCGACTGCATGAGGTCGAAGCGCTTGACGGGCAGTTCCTCGGTTCCCCGCACATCGAGGGCGCTGGCATTGTTGACGCAGATGTCGACGCCGCCGAACCGGTCGACCGCGGTGGCGACCGCGCGCTCGACGTCGGCCTCCTCGCGGACGTCGCCGACCACCGCGACGGCGGATCCGCCGGCTGCCTCGATCTCGGCGACCGCCGTGTGCACGGTGCCCGGCAGCCTCGGGTCGGGTGTGTCGGTCTTGGCCAGGAACACCGCGTTGGCGCCCTGGCGGGCCGCGGCGGTGAGTATGGCGAGTCCGATGCCACGGCTGCCGCCGGACATGACGATGGTCCGGCCCTTCAGTGATGTCCCCATGCCGGGGTGCTCCCGTCGTCGATCGTGCAGTGGGTGTCAGCAGCCGGTGAAGCGCGGGGGCCGCTTCTCCAGGAAGGCGAGGGCGCCTTCGCGGAGGTCGTTCGAGGTGCGGCAGCGGGCGACGGCCTCGATCGCGCGGCCCAGCGCGGCGCTGCCCGCCGCTTCGTCGCCCTCGCTCAGGCGGCGGACGGCTTGTACGGCCGCCTTGGCGGCGCGGACGGACAGGGGGGCGTTCGCCGCGATGGTGGCCGCGAGTTCGTCGACGACCTTGCCCAACTCGTCGGGTTCGACGACCCGGTCCACCAGGCCCACGGCGTACGCCTCGGCGGCCGGCAGCCGGCGTCCGGTGAACAGCAGGTCGCTCGCAACCGACGGCCCCACGGTCTGGACGAGCGCGGCGGTCTGCGCCAAGGGGTAGCCGACGCCCAGGCGGGCGGCCGGGATGGCCAGGACACTGCGGGTGTCCGCACAGCGCAGGTCCGCGCCCAGGGCGAGGGCCATACCCGCGCCCAGGCAGTAGCCGTGGATGCGGGCGATGACGGGCACCGAGAGCGCCGACAGCTGTGTGAACAGCGTCGTGGCCGCGTCGTCCGCCGCCTGCCGTGCAGCCTCGTCCTGGTGGCCCGGGAACTCGCTGATGTCCGCGCCGGAGACGAAGGCCTGTTCGCCGGCGCCGCGGAGGACGACCACGCGTACGTCCTGGTCCTCGTCCATCGCCCGGAGTGAGGCGGCGAGTTCGGTCATCATCGCCACGGACAGCGCGTTGCGCCGGGCCGGGTTGCTGATCTCCACGGTGCCGACCGCGTCCCGTACCTCGGTGCGGATCCGTGGCGAGGAGGTCTCGGTCACCGCGGTCATCCGGCCTTCTCCGCCACGAAGCGGTTGCGCAGCGCGCCGATCCCCTCGATGCGCACCTCGAACTCCGAGCCCTCGCGCAGGAGCACCTTCGGCTCGCGCACGAACCCCACCCCCGCCGGAGTGCCGGTGAGGATCAGGTCACCCGGCTCCAGAGTCATCACGGTGGTGATGTAGGCCACCAACTCCGGTACACCGAAGATGAGTCGGGAGGTGCGGTCGTCCTGGAGCACCTCCCCGTCGAGCGTGCCCCTGATGGCGAGGTCGGGGCGTGAGCCGCCGAGTCGGGCGGCGGGCACGACGACCGGGCCGAGGGGGGTGAGACCGTCCCAGGCCTTGCCGGCGACCCGCCCCGGCGTATGGAACTGGAAGTCACGGACGGAGACATCGTTGGCCGCGGTGTACCCGAAGATGATGCTCTCCGCGTCCTCGGCCGCGATCCGACGTCCGCGGGCGCCGATGACCACGGCGAGCTCGCTCTCGTAGTCGATCTGGTCCGACTCCGGTGGCAGGGCCACTTCGGCGAAGGGCGCGGCCAGTGAGGTGTGCCATTTCGGAAAGAGATCGGGGTGAGCCGGTCCCGTGTCCCGGCCGCCCTCGTGCACGTGTGCCAGGTAGTTCTGGCCGATGCAGATGACCTTGCCCGGGCGTCCGACCGGGCTCCGCAGCCGATGGTCCGGCGCGTCGATCACGGCGCCGGCCTCGATGGCCGCCGGGTCGCCCTGAGCCGCCTCCAACAGCGGGGGCAGGTCGTCGAAGACCTGGCCGTCCACGAGGGCGAGGCGCGCCTTCGCCGCCCCGTCCCGCCGCAGCGCGACCACGGGGCCACCGCCGTGCAGGACCCGGGCGAGGCCGAGTCCGTCCGTCCAGTCCGCCGGTGAAGCGGGCGTCGCAGTGGTCATGAAGGTGCCCTCCTGATTCATTTTCGCGTCTCGGCGCTGCGGGCGGCCGATGTGGTCGCATCCGTCCTCGCGTGAGCGGCGCCGGCCGTGGCCTCGTCGGCATCGTGCACGCCGACGACACCGACCTCGACCAGGGCGGCGATTTGCTCGTCGTCGTATCCCAACTCGGCCAGCACCGCGACGGTGTCCGCGCCCAGTTCGGGTGCGCGGCCACGGGCGCGCGGCGCCCCGTCGGCGACGATGGGGGTGTTCACGATCGTCGGCTCCGCGAAGCGCTCCTCGTCGTGCACGAACAGGCCGCGCGCGGCGAACTGTTCGTCGGAGAGGATGTCGCTGATGCCGTTGACCGGACCGCAGGGGACCCCTGCCGCACGCAGCGCGCCCATCCAGTGATTCCGGGGAGCCGTGGCGAAACGTGCCTGGATGATCTCCGCGAGGGGCGCCCGGTGCAGGAAGCGTTCGTACTCCGTGGCGAAGCGTGGATCGTCGCGCAGATCGAGCTCCAGGACGGCGCACAGCGCCTCCCACGCCCGGTCGACCGCACCGAGCACGAGAGTGGCGCCGTCCTGGCAGGTGAACGCCTCGTAGGGTGCGGCCAGGCGGTGGGCCGTGCCCAGCGGGGCCGGTTCCACCCCGGTCGCCACGTAGTCGGCGACCTCCCACAGCGACCAGGCGGCCACCGAATCCGCGAGCGCGACGTCGATGTACGCGCCGCCACCACCGGCGCGTGCGCGCAGCAGGGCGGCCAGGACGCCGATCGCTCCCCACATGCCGGTGCCCACGTCGGATATGGGGAAGCCTGCCTTGGCCAGTTGCCCGTCGATCGACCCGGTCACGGACATCAGCCCGCTGTAGGCCTGTGCGATCAGGTCGATGCCCTTCGCGTCGCGCATCGGGCCGAACTGCCCGAAGCCGGAGATGGAGCAGTAGACGAGGTCGGGGCACTCCGTCCGCAGATCCTCATAGCCCAGTCCGAGCCGCGCCATCGCGCCCACCCGGAAGTTCTCCACCAAAACGTCGCTGCGTCGAGCCAGGGAGCGCACGATGTCGGCGCCGGCGGGGGACTTCATGTCGACCGCGAGGCTCTGCTTGTCGCGGTGGGTCAGGTCGAAGGGGATCGACCTGCGCTCCGGGCCCATCCGCCGGGCGCGCATGCCGTCACCCTTGACCGGTTCGATCTTGAGAACGTCCGCGCCGAGGTCGGACAGGATGGTCGTGCAGTAGGGGCCGGCCAGTGCCCCGGTCACATCCAGGACGCGTACGCCTCGTAGGAAGGCCGGGCCAGGCTCGGCGGACTCCGTTGTCGCTGTCATGGCGCCCTTCGTTTCTTCGGTCCGCGATGTGGACCAGTGGACCGCAATAAGGACCTCCTGCAAACTTAGGCCCGGCATTCCAGAAGCGTCAAGCAGGATGCCCCTGGGGCCCGTCAGCCTGGGCCCTACGGCACCGCGGGCTCACCGCCAGGCGGAATCCGGTGCCCTGGCGCTCTGGGTGTGCTCGACGGCGAGGAACAGGCCCGCATCCGGTGATCCTGGGGCGGTCGAATCCGGCCAGTGGGTGGCGGCCTCGCTCCCGCGCCGGGGGCGGGCCTGCCCATTCGTGCCGTTTGCGTGCCTGAGGAGTGGTCGACTCGGGAACGAACAGTGCGTCTCGGCCGAAAGCGACTGCCCTCAGGATCGGGTGTCGACCCCGCTCGCGCCGAGTGGTGCAGGGATCGGACGACTTCGCTGCGGTGACCGCCTCCGCGTCAAGCGCCGTCGAGTTTCCTGGGGTGGTGTCGACGCCGTTCCGGGTCATGGGAGCGGCCTCTGCCCGAGAGCCGGCCCTGTCGACATGCTTCCAGAAGTTCCCCGTGCCCGGGCGGCTGGTTCGTCGGCCAGCGCGACGCCTCCACACCCCTCACGCGTCCCGACATCGGTCTCTTCGGGGGCGTATCCGGGGCGGAACGGGGGACCGTGCTCGTCGATGACCTCCTGTCCCGACTGTCCCCGCGCCGCGATCGCCACCTCGACAGTCTGACCGCCGACGGCCTCGTCGGGGCCGCCGTAATCGCACCCCTGTACAGGGAAGCACTGAGGAGCACCTCCCATGGCCATCGCCATCTCCGCCACCTGGACGGCCCAGCCCGGCAAGGAGGACGTCGTCCGCGAAGCCCTGGCCAAACTGGTCCCAGCCACTCGTGCCGAACCCGGATGCCAGGCGTACGTCGTTCACCAGGAGGCGCACGGCGAATACCCGCACTTCACGAAGTACGCGGTGGGCCAGGCTGCTCCCGTGTTGGCGGACCGCTCCCACGAGTTCACCACCGTGCTCGATTTCTGACGCGTAGCGCCGCGAGCCGGGTGTGATCCCGGAACTCCCGACGATCACGAAGGACCTGCCGAGGGCCTACGCCCAGCAAGGCCGTGCGGGGCGCGATCCGGCGCGAGACCGCTCGGGGGGCAGCCGCGCATAGGCCGCGCAGGTCCTTCGCCCGTCCGGTTCGCGCCGCCACGTTCTCGTGAACTGTCGCTTCGAGTATGGGCATGGCCTGAATTTCTCCGGGGGGTCGAGCCTGCGGTGTCGCAGTGCCCAGGTTCGCGGGCCTCAGAGGCATCCTTCCCACCTGCTTGACGCCTCTGGAACGGCGGGCCTAGGTTTGCCGGAGGTCCCTATCACGGTCCACTGGTCCATAATGCGGACCGCGCAAAACGAAGGGCGCAATGACAGCGACAACGGAGTCCGCCGAGCCCAGCCCAGCCTTCCTGCGAAACCTCGCGGTCGACATGAAGTCCCCCGCCCGCGCCGACATCGCGCGCTCCCCGGTACGAGGCAGCGACGTCCCGTACAGCGGCCTGAAGTCCGTCACCGGGACCACCGGCGGGCAACTCGCCGAGACAAGCTTCCCCGCACCCGACACGGGCACCGAATCGCTGCCGGCCGGCCTCGGGCCGGACCGCGACGCCGTTGACGACCTCGCCGAGCTGGGCGTCGTCGGAAGGAGTCATCATGCCGAAACCGCCTGAGACCGACGTGCAGCACGCCACGCGGTTCCGCCGCTACGTTCCCGCCCCCGACGACCCGCGCGTCGCCGGCCTGCACGAGCACACGGCTCGGACGTACGCCGACGCCCGGCTGAGCGTTCCGGTGCTCGCCGAGGTGGTACGCCAGTGGCGCGAGAGCGCGGACGAACCGTACGTCGGCATCACCACCGACGGCCGCGTCCGCCACGGCGTCTACGACCTCGGGGCGGTCCCCGACGCCGAACGCCCGCCCACCGGGGCGATGCTCCGCGCGGTCGAGGAGATCCGCCGCCACACCACGCAGGAGCAGTGGCAGCGGCTGACCTACCCGCTGGACGCCCCGCAGTGGCGGACCTGGAGCAACCCCGAGGTGCTGCTGTACGACAACGGCCTGCGCCTGGAGGAAGTGTCGGACCGGACTACGGATGCGCTGCTGGGGCTGGTGAGGGCGACCCTCAGTGAAGAGGGCTACACCGTGGTGCGCCATCTGATGAGGCTCAACGGTTTCCTCGGCGAGCTCACCGGCATGACCGGGGTCATGAATCCCGGCAGCTACCAGTTCGCCGTCTTCGGCGAACCGTCCCTGGACCAGCCGTGGGGATGGCACCTGTACGGGCACCATGTGTGTGTCAACGCGCTGGTGGCGGGGGACCGGATGGTGATCGGCCCGGTCTTCCTCGGTGCCGAGCCGGACAGCACCGACGTCGGCCCGGAGGCCGGCGTCCGACCGCTGGGTGTCCGGGAACAGGTCGGGCTGTCGTTCGTCAACAGCCTGACTCCCCGACAGCTCTCCCTGGCTCGCAGCTACCCGGACGTGCGTGATCCACGGATGCCGGAAGGACGGGTGCACCCGGTGGAGGAGCGGTTCCTCGCGGGCGCGTTCCAGGACAACCGTGTGATCCCGGTGGAGGGCATCCGCGCCACGGAACTCGACGGCGAACAGCAGCAGTTGCTGCTGGCCGTCATCGAGCAGTACAGCGACCTGCTGCCCGAAGGCCCACGGGCGGCCCGCATGCGCGAGGTGCGTGCGCACCTTCCGGAGACGTACCTGACCTGGATCGGCGGCGTCGACGACGAGCAGCCGTTCTACTACCGGGTGCAGAGCCCGGTGGTGCTCGTCGAGTTCGACCACCACGCCGGCATGTTTCTGACCAATCCGGTCCCGGCCCGCTTCCACATCCACACCATCCTGCGGCTGCCCAACGGCAACGACTACGGCCGTCTGCTGTGGAAGCCCGGTACCTGAGGAGACCGACTCCCACCTGAACCCTCGCCGACCGCCTGCCGCGCGCACCCGTCCGGACACCGCAGGCGTCGGCGGTCATTGAGCCGCACGTCACGCCAGCCCCGGGCCGCGGGGATCCCGTGACTCCCCATGCCACACCAGGAGCCGCTATGGACATCAATGTCGACGTCGCCATTGTCGGGTACGGGCCGGGAGGTGCCGTGCTGGCTTCCCTCCTGGGACAGCGAGGCCACAAGGTGGCCGTGCTGGAGAAGTTCCCGGCCCCCTACAACCTGCCCCGGATGAGCACGCTCGACGGCGAGATCGCCCGTGTCCTGCAACACGCCGCCGACCCCGCCGAAGCGCTCAAGGACTCCCTGCCCCAGGTGACCGGCAGCGTCTACGGTGCCGACGGCAAGCCGGTTCTCGTGGACGACTGGAGCAGGACGGTGTGCGGCCACCCTCTCCACCTCAGCCTCCACCAGCCCAACATCGAAACCGCCATGCACGCTCGCGTCGACGACTGCCCCTCCGCGCAGGTCTACTGGGGGGCGCCCGCCACTGGTGTCGAGGACCTCGGTGACCGGGTCGTCGTCACCGCCGCCAGGACCGCGGACGGTGAGCCGATCCGCGTGAACGCCCGCTACGCCGTCGGTATGGACGGGGGATCGAGTTTCGTCCGGCAGGCGGTCGGCATCAGCATGGACGTGATCCATCACCATGACGACGAGTGGCTGCTGACCGACTTCGACATCATCGATCCCGAGGTCGCCACCCCATCGACCGAGATCCACCTGGACTGCCCCCGCGCCTACTACTGGGGCCCGAACGGCGACCGGCGATGCCGCATCGACATGAGGCTGCTCCCCGACGACCCCGCCGAGGTCCGCACCGAGGAGCACGCACTGGGCTTCCTGCAGGACAAGACCGGCATCGGCCCGCAGTCGGTGCGCATCACGCGGCATGTCACCTACCGGTTCCGCTCCGAGATCGCCGACCGGATGCGGGTGGGCAACGTCTTCATCGGCGGTGACGCAGCCCATCTCATGACCCCCGGTATGGCGCAGGGATCGTGCAGCGCGATGCGGGATGCCATCAACCTCGCGTGGCGTCTCGACCTCGTGCTCGACGGCAAGGCCTGCGACTCGGTTCTCGACAGCTACGGCCCGGAGCGGCTCGCCCACGTCGCCCCCCTCATCCAGGGTTCGCTGATGACGTGGACCCTGACCACGGAATCCGACCCGGCCAAGGCCGCCGCCCGCGACGCCTTCCTGCGCTCCGGCGAGGTGCCACTCCCGCCGATGCCGACGCTCACGACCGGATTCCTTCAAGGTGTGGCCGAGGGCAGCCTGGCTCCGCTGGCCGGCTCACTGAGCCCGCAGGGACGCGTCCGTATCGGTGAGCGCAGCGGGCTGCTCGACGACCTCGTCGGCTTCGGCTTCCAGCTGGTCAGCCGGATCCCGGTCGCGGAGTCGCTCACGCCGGCCCAGACCGACCCGCTGGAGCGACTGGGCGTTCATGTCGTAGTCCTCGGTCCGGACCACGTCGAGGACGTCGACGGCACCTACCGAAGATTCCTGGACGACCACGGTCTGGTCGCCTACCTCAGCCGCCCGGACTTCTACCTCTTCGGCACCGCGGCGACGGCGGAGGACCTCCCCGCACTCATCGACGCCCTGGCCGCCGCGCTGACACAGACCGAACTACCTGCCTCTTCCGCCACACTGCCACCCGTCGTCCGGCGGCCCGGAGCCGCCTTCACCCGGGCGACGGTCCCGGTCGCCGGATTCACCCTCCACTACGCCGAAGCAGCCCCCGCGGCCCCCCTGGGCACCATCGTGTCACTGCCCGGTTCCGCCGGCCTGGAGATGTCCACCGCCAAGGACCGCCTGGCCGAGCGGTACCGGGTCGTGGAGATCAACCCCCCGGGCTGGGGGGACCGGACGGACGTGTCCCGGCCGATGCCCCAGAGCGAGATCGGGGCGTTGCTGGCCGAGGCGGTCGGGCATCTCGTCGACGGGCCGTTCGTCCTGCTGGCAACCTCCATGGGCGGCGCCAACGCGCTGCACATGGCCGCGAGGATCCCGGACCGGGTGCAGGGCATCATCCTCGAAGCGTCCATGGCGCCGAGCCGACCTGAAGACATGCGCCCCCTGCCGACAGGCGCTCCTGCCATACACCCCAACAAGCCCTGGGCGACGCCAGGCTACGTCACCCACCAGATGGCCAACCGGATGCGGATGATCCAGCAGACGCCCCCGGACACGGACGCCACCGAGGCGATCGCCGTCGTGCGTGAGCGTGGGATCCCGGTGCTGGGGCTGCTGGGCAGCGACGACGAGATCCTGAAGCCGTCCCAGGAGGAGACCTTCTGCACCGTCCTGCCCGAGGGGGAGTTCCGCCTGATTCCTGGCGGGTGGCATGACCTGCAGAACACCACACCAGAGAAATTCGTCGATCTCGTCGAGACCTTCATCGCAGACCGGGTCAGTTCTGCCATGAGTAATCGGTGAGGCCCTCGTATGCCGGACCAGCCGATCCGCCGCAAGCGAATGACGGCCGAGCGGTGGGTCGAACTGCTCACCACCGCCCTCGACGTGATGCGCGAGGTCGGCTACGAGGCCTTGACCATGGAGGCGGTGGCGGTCCGGGCCCGCTGTAGCAAGGCCACGCTGTACCGCATATGGCGCGGCAAGCCGCAGATGATCGTGGCGGCGCTGTACGCCACGCGGCGGGTGGACACAGGCGCGATCGACACCGGCACGTTGCGCGGTGACCTGCTGGCCCTGTGCGGTCAACTGGTGGCGGATGTGCAGCGGGACACCGAGTTGTTGGCGGCGCTCGCCCACGCCGTGCTCATCGACCCGGAACTCGCATCGGCCATGCGCACGTCGCTCGTCGAACCCGAGTCCGCCGCGCTGGACGGTTTCGTGGATCGGGCCGTCCAGCGCGGTGAACTGGCCGCCCGCCCGGCCGCCGCCGAGTTCCTGCCGCAGCTGATGTTCGTCGCGCTGATGGCCCGGCCGCTGACCGAGGGCGCCTTCCTCGACATGGACTACGCGACGCGCTACATCGACCTGGTGATCATGCCCGCACTGCTGACCAACTGCCCTGTTGTTCCTCCCTCTTTCGAGTCATGAGGCATGTCCCGACGAGTCGCACGGACGACGTTCGCCCGGCTGCGACGCCCGGCGCGCGCTGTCGCTCCACCGGCCGGAAGCCCCAGCACGTCCGGTACGCACCTGGCAGTCGTCGGGCTTCGTCAGCGGCGCGCGAGTTCCGCCGAGATCCGCGCAGTCGCCTCCATCACCAACTGTCCGTACGGCTCGTGGAGATCATCGGTGAGTCGGTAGCTGGGCAACGAGATCGACAGGGCGGCCACGGGCTGTCCCTGTCGATCGGTGATTGCCGAACCGATCGCGGAGACGTCCGGTCGCCACCGCCCCGGGTTGATGGCAAAGCCCCGTCCCGCGACGGCCTCAAGCTCGGCGAGAACCTCGTTGCGGGTAAGGCGTGTGCCGGTGGCCAGATCGACGACGGGCGGGATTCGGGCGACTCGCTCCGAAACCGGGAGGTGGGAGAGGTAGGCCCAGCCCGACGCCGTAAGGATCATGGGAACCCGCTCGCCGACCTGCGCGACCGTTTGAACGGGCCGGGTGGACGGCACCTTGTCGATCAGGACCAGCGACTCGCCGTCCGGGACGGACAGGTGGATGTTCTCGTCGGTTCGTCGGCCGAGATCTTCGAGGACGGGGCGGGCTCGTTCCCGGAGGTCGTCCTGAGTCATGACCCTTGCTCCGACCGCGAGCGCCCGGGCAGTCAGGACCCAGCGTTGTTCTCCCGGTGCTCCCTGCGGGGCCAGCCAGCCGGCCTCGCCGAGAGTGCGCAAGATCCTGTGGACCGTCGCCTTCGGGATTCCCAGCGACCTCGCGAGGGCGCTGATACCGACGGGCTGTGACAGGGCCACGGCCTCGAGGACATCGAGGGATCGCAGCACCGACTGCATTCCCTGCCGAGTGTCCGACGACTCACTCACGCTCTCTCCTTTGGTGGTGGACCCCCTGTCATCGTAGTGAGGGCGCCAGCTGGTCCGGCCGGCGCACGCGTCCTTCGACACCACTTCGGATTTTGGGCTCAAGTAGCTGAGCACGCCCTGGTACGGAACCTGCACGCTTCCTCCGCGCGGTCCGCCTGCAGACCATCAACGTCGACCACGAGGCGACCGCGCGAGATCCACAGGCGGCGAGCGGCCTTCCCGCGTCCGGAACCGGGTCAACCCGCTTGTCCTGCCGGGGAGAGAGCACTGCTCCCGCCCGAAGACGACCCCAGGAACACCGTTGTCCTCAATCGAGCGGATCCCTGAGAGGGGGTTTCCGGCGGTGCTCCCCGCCCACGATCGTGTTGCGGAGGATCCCGAGGCGCTCGACCTCGACCTCCACCACGTCGCCGGGCCGCAGCAGCCAGGGCGGTGTGCGGGCGTAGCCGACACCGGACGGGGTGCCGGTGGCCAGCAGGTCACCCGGGTGCAGCGTGACGGTGCGCGAGATGTGGGCCAGCGTCTCGCCCACCTGGTGGATCATCTGGCTGGTGGAGGCGTCCTGGACGGTCCTGCCGTTGACCCGCGTCCGCACTCGCAGCCCGTCCCGCAGGTCACCCACCTCGCCGGCGGGCACCATGGGGCCCAGCGGGCCGGAGCGGTCGGCGTTCTTCCCGAGGATCCACTGGGAGGTCAGTTTCTGCGCCCGCCGCGCGGTGACGTCGTTGAACGTCGAGTAGCCGACCACGGCCTCGAGCGCCTCGGCGGGGTCCGCGTCCGCCAGCCTCCGGCCCACCCAGGCCACGATCTCGCCCTCCCAGTCGAGACCGTCCTCGGTGGAGGGCACGGGTATCTCGGCCCCGCCGACCGTCAGCGACCGCGTCCACCGCGCGAACAGCGTGGGGTGCTCGGGCAGTTCCTGGTCCCGGTAGGACCCTTCGGCGGCGTGTTCGAGGTAGTTCAGACCGACGCACAGCATCTGTGCCTCCGGCAACACCGGCGGCACCAGGCGCGCCTCACCCACGGGCACCACCTCGCCGGTCGGCTGGCGGGCCAGCCATGTTTCGGGCTCGGCCCAGAACTCCCGCACTCCGGCCACCACGGTGAGCCTCTCACCGTCCGGCGACAGGTTCGCAACCCGCACCTCGTCGCCGTACGCCACTCCAACGATCTGCATCCGCACTTCTCCGCTCGGGGAAGACAGTAACGCCATAACTTCTAAAGGTTATAATCTTTATGATTGAATGCCGTTATGGTTACCGAGAACCGCGCCCTGCTGGCCGGCCTGAGCGCTCCCGGCGGCACACGGGCCGAACAACTCGCCGGCGCCCTCGAAGACCGCGTCCGCGGACTGAGTCCCGGCTCCGCGATCGGCACCATCGAGGAGGTCCGGCAGGAGTCGGGTCTGGCACGCGCCACGGTCAGCGAGGCCATCCGGCTCCTGCGTGACCGTGGGGTGCTCGAGATTCGCCCCGGTCGCGGCGGCGGACTGTTCGTCGCTGACCAGAGTCCGGTCGTGCGGCTGCGTCACACCCTGCTCAGCGTCGTGGGGGAGCCGGGAGCGGTCGCGGACGCCATCGAGCTCCGCAACCATCTGGAGGAGCTCGTCGCCGTCGGCGCCGCCCGGAGCGCGGGTGCGGGCGACATCTCGCCGCTGCGAGCCTGCCTGGACGACATGGCGGCCGCGCCGGACTGGGACGCCTTCATGCGGGCCAACTGGGCGCTGCACGAGCGCATCGCGCAACTGTGCCCCAACGCGATGGCCCGCGCGGTCTACGTCGGCACGCTCGGCCACCTCACGTCATCGACCGCGCGCACCGACGACCGGGACGCCGGCGCCTACCGGGCGAGGCGGCTGCGGATCCACGTCGACCTGGTGGAGGCGATCGCAGCCGGGGACGAGGACGCCGTTCGCGCGGCCGTCGCGCGCCACAACCACACCGACTGAACGTACGGGGTCAGGGGAGCCGTCATGCCATCAGCCGAGTACCGCACGTACCTCTACCCGTCCAACTCGCCGCGCCTGTCCTCGATCAGAGGCCTGGACGCCTACGCATACCGGGAGGCGGCCAAGGCGGACCCGTTCACCGGCGGGCTGATCCGTGGCTGGAAACCCCTGCAGCTCGCCGACTTCCGTGGAGTGAGCGAGGACGGCACGCCACGGCCCGAGGTGCACGCCTGGGAGCCGGCCCGCCCGGGTGAGGAGGCACCCGTCGCCGACATGGTCGCCGCGGCGCGGGACCTGCTGGCCGCGCTCGACGAGGACGCCCGTGCCAAGCTGTGCCACCCGGTGGACGGGGTCGAGTGGCAGACCTGGGCCAACCCGGAGTTCCTGCAGTTCGACACCGGTATCCGCCTGGAGTTCCAGCCACCGGAGGTCCGCAAGAAGGCCCTCGCCCTGGTGGAGGCCTCGCTGAGCCCCGACGGCTTCCGCCTGGTGCACGACATGATGCTGATCAACGGCTTCCTCGGCGAGGTCGTGGGTCTGCAGAGCATCCTCAACGAGTTCAGCTACAACTTCGCGCTCTACGGCAATCCCGACCCCACCGTCCCGTGGGGCTGGCAGCTGTTCGGCCACCACTGCGCCGTCCACTGCCTGGTCGTCGAGGGGCGCATGGTCGTCAGCCCCGTCTTCCTCGGCGCCGAACCCAACGAGATCGACGACGGTCCCCACGCCGGCAAGGTGGCCCTGACCGACCGGATCCGGCTCGGCACGGACCTGATGGCCGCGCTCCCGCAGGACCAGCGCGCCACCGCGACCGTGTACGAGCACATGGTCGACCCCGCCATGCCGCCCGGCCGCATCCACCCCGGCGACGAACGGCACCTCGCCGGGGCCTTCCAGGACAACCGGGTGATCCCCCTCGAGGGCCTGCGGGCCGCGGACATGCCCGAGCAGGCCCGGGAGATCCTCCTGGAGATCGCCGAGTCGTTCGTGTCCCTGCTGCCCGACGGTCCCCGCGCGGCCCGGGTGCGCGAGATCCGCGGCCACCTCGACGAGACCTGGTTCTGCTGGATCGGCGGGCACGAGGTGGGCGATGTCTTCTACTACCGACTTCAGTCGCCGGTGCTGATCGCCGAACTCGACCACCACTGCGGCGTCTTCCTCGACTACGACACCCCCAAGCCGTTCCACATCCACACCGTGCTGCGCACCCCGCACGGCAACGACTACGGCCGCGCCTACGTGCGCGCCTGGCAGGCACGGAACGCCTGAGGGGTCCTTGCACTCCGAGCGGAGAAAGGCGGTGCATCCTCGCCGCAGAGGCTTCTTTCGCTTCGGAACCGGAGGATCGGAACATGACGAGCCCATGGTTCCGACCCAAATCGGTGGCCGCGGTGCAGCATGAGGTCATGGGATGGGTCCGACGGTGCCGCGAGCCCTCCGGACTCACACCGAGCCGGGCTGTCCGTACGCGCGCGACCAGTACGCGGCAGGGGGGCGTAGAACGTGGGGGGCCGCCTTCGTCCCGACGGCACTCCGCGGCGGTTGACGTGCGTGCTCCCCAGCAGGAGCGAAGCCGGCGCTCGTTCGGCCTGGTGCTCGATACGACGTTGGAGTTGTTGGCGGCGAAGGTGTACGCCGACCAAGGTGTCCGTCGGCTCCGTCTGCACCCACGTCGATGGCAAGGACGACCTGTTGCGTGCCGCGCAGAGCAGGTTTCAGGAGCGGATGACGGCCGCGCACCGTAGCCTCATCGAGCCGGAGCGCTGGGAAGGCCTGCCGCTGGATGACAGGGCGGTCGCGGAGGTGGGCTGCCGGTTACACGGACCTGCGCGACCGCTTCATCGGGCTGTTGCCCAGCCCTCGGGGCGCGGAGATCCGGCACCCGGATCCCGTCCGTGCGGTCGGCTCCATCCAGGATCATGCGGTACTGGGCCACGTTCACCGGGCGGGGCGACCCCAACGGCCACGGCCAACCCGACTGGCCGACGTACCAGGGCGGTGGCAACAGCACCGTGCAGCTCAGCCCGGACAACGTCTCGACCATGCCGGACTACGCGGCCGAACACCACTGCGCCTTCTGGCGCACTCTTGGACGGGCATAGCTGAGCATGCCCGCGGCGACGCGCGGTCTCCGGCCCGGCGTTTCCGGCGGGCTGGGGCAGGGCTTGATCGCAAGCACCCTTGAGCGGTTTCGTTCGGGCCTTACGCCATGGTCTGGTCGAACTCGTCCTTGTCGAGAGCGCGATGCGGCAGGGGAGTCGGATGGTCCCGGTCGTGGCGCAGGCCGTCCAGGAGGAGGACGAGGTAGCGCCTCCACACGGCGGGGGCGACGGTTCGGCTGTGCTCGGTGACGGCTCCGAGCATGAGCTGGAGGAGGGGGAAGTCGGTGGATTCAAGGTCGCCGCGGAGCTGGCCGGCCTGCTGGGCGCGTGCGATGAGGGCGCTGACCGCGGGGATGAGGCGGTCCCGGGCTGCGGCCACACGGATCTTGCCATGCAAGCCCTCCAGGAAGGCTTCCCTCAGCCCGCGGTCTCCGGCGAAGTCCTCGGCGGTGGCCAGGAAGAACTGGACGAATCCGTCCCAGGGGTCTTCGTGGGTGAGCGCCTGTTCGGCCAGGGCGATGAGATGCTCCGCGCCCTCTTCGAAGACGGCTTCGACGAGTTGCTCGCGGTTGGCGAAGCGGCGGTAGGCGGTGCCGACGCCGACGCCTGCGTGACGCGCGATGTCGTCGATCGTGACATCGAGTCCACGTTGGGCGAAGACTTCCCGGGCGGCGACGAGGATGCGCAGCCGGTTGCGTTCCGCGTCGGCCCGAAGGGGGCTCGGGTGTGGCTCCGGGGATGGGGTGGGGTCGATCCTGCGGCTCATGGATCCACTGTATCCCGCATGTGGAGATGACTTCTCCAGTTTTGCTGCTAGGGTGGACCGCAACTGGAGATCGCTTCTCCAGTTTGGCGGTCGAGTCGCCGCGCGGCTCGACCGGGCGTTCGTCATGCGCCCCCCTCCCGTGCGGCAACGTTCCCTCCATCCGTATATCCAATGGGAGTACGAAACAGTTTCGTACATATCTGAGCCATACGTGCACCCGAGCAGGACACCTCCACAAGGAGCCTCCATGCGCAAGACCACCGTCGGCGCGACCGCCGTCGCCGCCGCGCTCATCGCCTCGCTCACCCTGGCCGCGGGAGGATCGGCCACCGCGACCACCGCCTCCGGGCAGGGGCTGAGGCAGACCGGTCTTCCGGTCGCCGTCGACCCCGCCGCGGACCTCACCGCCAACCCCGACCGGCTCAACGAGTCCTGGTACGTGACCGCGCACGTGACCGCCGGGGGTCACCGGTACGGATTCATGGCCAACCACCTGAATTCCGGTGACGCCAAGCAGGGGCGCACCTTCTCAACCGTGTCGATCATCGACGAGGACACCGGCTGGTACACCAAGTCGGAGATCGCTCTCCCGCCCCGAACCGGCCTTTCCGACAAGCAGGGCGTGGACATCCACACCGACAACATCACCTGGACCGGCGACGCCAAGGAGCAGAAGCTGCGCGCCAAGGTCCCCGAGGGGACCATCGACGTCACGTTCCGCCCGCAGGGGAACGTCCTCTACAACATGGGGACGGGGTACTTCCCCATGTTCGGCGACGCGAAGTACGCGAACTACGAGTACGCCTTCCCCACCATGGACACCTCCGGAACGCTGACCCTGCACGGCCGCACCGAGAAGGTCCGCGGGCAGGCCTGGCTGGACCACCAGTGGGGCCCCCTTCCCGACATCGCCTCGGGCAAGGCCTCGTGGTCCTGGATGAACCTCAACCTGTCCAACGGCGACAAGGTCAGCCTCTGGAAGACAAAGGAAAGCAAGGAGAACACCTGGGCGACCGTCCTGAAGCCCGACGGCACGCAGACCGTCGCCGAGGCGACCCTCACGCCTGACGAGTCCACCCTGTGGACCAGCCCGACCACCGGCAAGAAGTACCCCACGCGCTGGAAGGTCACCATCCCGGGCGAGCACGCCAAGCTCAACGTCAAGGTCTACGCCAACGACCAGGAACTGACGGTCCCCGGGCCCCGCTACGAAGGCAGCGCCGCCGTCACCGGCACCTACGACCACCGCCCGGTCACCGGCACCACCTACGTCGAGCTCACCGGCGGACAGTAGCCGTCCACGGCCGCTGCACAACGGCTCGGCCACAAAACCCTCCTGCCTGCCCCCGCACTGCCCAACCGCCCTATCCGTTCTTCCGGCTCTGGAGACTTCCTCATGCCTCGAACCCCCGTCGACACGACGGACGCGGCCACCGTGTCCGCCCTCCCGTCCGCCGACGCACCGCCTCCCCACCGCTGGTGGATCCTCGTCGTCATCGGCGTGGCCCAGCTGATGGTGGTGCTGGACGCGACGATCGTGAACATCGCCCTGCCCTCGGCCCAGAAGGACCTGGGCTTCTCCGACGGGGACCGGCAGTGGGTCGTCACCGCCTACGCCCTCGCCTTCGGCAGCCTGCTCCTGCTCGGCGGCCGCATAGCCGACCTGTTCGGCCGCAAGATGACCTTCCTGGTCGGCCTGGTCGGCTTCGCCGGCGCCTCGGCCCTGGGCGGCGCCGCCACCAGCTTCGAGATGCTCGTCGTCGCCCGCGCCGGGCAGGGCGTGTTCGGTGCCCTGCTCGCCCCGGCCGCCCTGTCCCTGTTGACCACGACCTTCACCGATGCCAAGGAACGCGCCAAGGCCTTCGGCGTGTTCGGCGCCATCGCCGGCGCCGGCGGAGCCATCGGGTTGCTGCTGGGCGGCGTGCTGACCGAGTACCTCGACTGGCGCTGGACCCTGTACGTCAACCTCGTCTTCGCGGCCGCCGCCTTCGTCGGCGGCGTGCTCCTGCTCCAGCGCACCACCCGCGACAAGTCCGCCACCCTCGACATCCCCGGCGCCATCCTGGTCGGCGGCGGCCTGTTCTGCCTGGTCTACGGCTTCTCCAATGCCGAGAGCCATGACTGGAGCTCCCCGCAGACCTGGGTCTTCCTCCTCGCCGGAGCCATCCTGCTCGCGGTCTTCACCTGGTGGCAGACTCGCGCCGCCCACCCCCTGCTGCCCCTGCGCGTCCTGCTCGACCGCAACCGCGGCGCCTCCTTCATCTCCGTTCTGATCACCGGCGCGGGCATGTTCGGCGTCTTCCTGTTCCTGACCTACTACCTCCAGCAGAGCCTGGGCTACACGCCCATCAAGACCGGCCTGGCCTTCCTGCCCATGGTCGCCGGCCTCATGGTCGCCTCCACCCTGGCCACCACCGCGCTGATCCCCCGCATAGGCCCCAAGGCGATCGTGCCGCTGGGTATGGGTCTCGCCGCCGCCGCCATGGTCTGGCTCACCACCCTCGACCTGAACAGCAGCTACGCCACCGACGTCATGCCCCCACTGGTCGTGGCGGGCCTCGGCCTCGGCCTGGTGATGGCCCCGGCCATGAGCCTGGCCGTCGCGGGTGTGGCCGCCGAGGACTCCGGCGTCGCCTCCGCCGCGGTCAACACCATGCAGCAGGTCGGCGGCTCCCTCGGCACCGCCCTGCTCAACACCCTCTTCTCCAGCGCCGTCACCGACTACCTCGACGGCAAGAACCCAGCGGACCCGGCCGTCCAGGCGCAGGCCGGCCTTGAGGGCTACTCCACCGCCTACTGGTGGTCAGCCGTCTTCTTCGCCGTCGGCCTGGTCATCAGCGTCGTCCTGTACCGCCGCGGCGTACCCACCCAGGACCCCGACGCAGCGCCCGTCGTCCACATGTAAGACCCCGACCGGCCCGCGACCGCCCCCACCCTCCGCGACGGCCCGCCGCAAACCCGGCGGGCCGCCTCGGCCCGGCGCCTCAAGCACCCTCGCCGATGACGTCGCATCTCTCACACCCGGCAAGGAGAACGACCGGCATGGCCTCCGTACTCATCGTCAACGACCAGTCCCTGCAGCGACTCGGCCTCCGAATGCTCCTGACCACCGAGCCCGACCTGACCGTCGTCGGCGAAGCAGCCGGCGGAGCCGAAGCGGTCCGCCTGAGCGCCGCACTCCGTCCCGACGTCGTCCTGTTGGCCACCCCTCCTCCCGACACGGCCGGTATCGAGACCATCCGACGCATCACCCGACCCGTACGCCTTCTCCCCGACGCCCCCGACTCCGCCAGAGCGGTCCGGCTTCCGCCCCGCGTCCTGGTGCTGGCCCCAACCAGCCACGAGGGACAGGCCTGCGCCGCGCTGCGCGCCGGAGCCGGCGGATTCCTCCTCGACAACGCCGACCCAGACCAACTCACCGCCGCCATCCGCATCGTCGCCGCCGGAGACGCCGTCATCACCCCCGGCCTGACCCGCGCACTCATCGACGCCGTCCGCCAACAGCGCACCCCCCACCCCCTTGAGCAGCACATCGGGCCCGACACCTTCACCGGACGCGAACGCGACGTCCTCCTCGCCGTCGCCTCGGGCTGGTCCAACGCCGAGATCGCCGCCCGGTTGTCCATCGCCCCGACCACCGTCAAGTCTCACGTCAGCCACATCCTCGCCAAGATCCAGGCCCACTCCCGCGTCCAGGCGGTTACCTACGCCTACGAGTCCGGCCTGGTACGGCCGGCAGCCTGACATGTGAATCGGCGCCGGGACCATCCCGTGCTCGGCCGGCGCATGAAGCACGACTTGGTTCCCTGGTGACGAGCTGAGCGGTCGGCACCCTCCGAACTGGTTCGCGCAGAGGGAGGGTGCCGTCGGCAGGGGTGCCCGAGGTTTCCTCAGTGGATGTGGGATCCGCCGTTGACGTCGTACGTCGCGCCGGTGAGATAGCCCGACTCGGGCCGTGCGAGGAAGGCGATGACGTCGGCCACGTCCTCGACACCTCCGATGCGGCGTACCGGAACGTCCGCGATCATGGCCGCCTTGCGCTCCTCGTCCAGCTTGCCCTGCGTGATGTCGGTGTCGATCAGGCCTGGAGCGACGGAGTTGACGGTGACTCCGGACGGGCCGAGTTCGCGGGCGAGGGCGCGGGCGAAGCCCAGGAGGGCGGCCTTGGCGGCCGAGTAGGCCACTCCGCCGAACACGCCGCCGCCGCGTTCGGCGGAGACGGACGACAGGAAGACGATGCGGCCGAAGCCGCGCTCGGCCATGCCGGCGGCCACGCGGTGGGTGACCAGGAAGCTCCCCCGGACGTTGACCTCGAAGAGCTTGTCCCACTCGGTGGGTGTGACGTCGAGGAAGCGGGTCGGGGACGTGATCCCCGCGTTGTTCACGAGGACACCGATCGGCGGGAGGGCGGCTTCGGCCTCCCCGATTGCTGCGTCGACGGCGTCGGCGTCAGTGACGTCCGCGGCAAGTCCCAGGGCTTGCACCCCGTGCCGGGCAGCGACTTCCCGGGCGGTGTCCTCGGCGGCCTCCTTGTCCAGGTCGAGGACGGCGATGTGGTAGCCGGCGGCGGCCAGAGCGTGCGCGGTGGCACGTCCGATGCCGCGACGGGAGCCCGCTCCGGTGACGACGGCCGTACGGGGGGTGTGCTCGGTGGACATGCGGTTCTCCTGAGGAGAGGGAAGAGGGAGGAACAGGGATCAGAGTTCGCGGCGGACGCGTTCCTTGATCGCGGCGACGGAGAGGCCGTAGCGGTCGTGGAGGGTGGGCAGTGCGCCCGCGGCGAGGAACTCGTCCGGGAGGCCGATCGGGACGATGCGTGCCGTCTGCTGGGCGAAGGCCAGGCAGGACGCCACGGACTCGGCGAGGCCTCCGACGACGCTGTGGTTTTCGAGGGTCACGACGAGGCGTCCCTGGGCGGTCTCCCGTAGCACCGTTTCGCGGTCGAACGGTTTGATCGTCGGTACGTGGAGGACGGCGACGTCCACGTGGTCGTGCGCGAGTTCCTGGGCCGCGGTCAGGGCACGGACGGTCATCAGGCCGGTGGAGATGAACAGCACGTCGCGTCCGCCGCGCAGTTCGGCGGCGCGTCCCAGGCGGAAGGTGTAGTCGTACTCGTCCAGGACGGTGGGGACGGCTCCGCGCAGCAGCCGCATGTAGGTGGGGCCGGGGTGGGCGGCCAGTGCGGGGACGGCCTGTTCGATGTCGACCGAGTCGGCGGGGTCCACAATCGTCAGACCGGGCATGCCACGCAGGATGGCCAGGTCCTCGGTCGCCTGGTGGCTGGGGCCGTAGCCGGTGGTCAGGCCAGGAAGGGCGCCGACGACGTTGACGTTCAGCTGCGGCTCGGCGATGTCGAGGCACAGGAAGTCGTAGGCGCGGCGGGTGGCGAAGACGGAGTAGGTGGAGGCGAACGGGGTCAGGCCCACCTCGGCCAGGCCCGCGGCCGCGCCGAGCATGACCTGTTCCGCCATGCCCATCTGGAAGAAGCGGTCGGGGTGGGCCTCGCGGAAGACGTGCATGTCGGTGTACTTGGCCAGATCCGCGGAGAGTCCGACCACGTCGGGGCGTTCGTCGGCGAGCCGGGCCAGCGCGTGACCGAAGGGGGCCTTGGAGGTGCGCTGCCCCTCTTCGGCGATCGAGGCGATCATCGCGGAGGTGGTGAGCTTGCGCTTCGGGGCCTGGGTGGGTGCTGAGGTGTTCATCGAACGGGTCCCTCTCCCTGCGTGGTTGCGTGGGCGGAGCCGGATTCCGCTCGGTGACGCTCCGTCAGCTGGTCGCGGGCGAGCTGCCATTCGTGTTCTTCGACGCGCATGAAGTGCGCCTTCTCCCGCGTCTCCAGCATCGGTACGCCGCATCCGATCCGGGTGTCGCAAATGAGCACGGCCGGCGATCCGCGGTGCTCGCGCAGGCTGTCGAAGGCCGCTACGAGCGCCTCGACGTCGTTGCCGTCGACCCGGATCGCGTGCCAGCCGAACGCCTCCCACTTGGCCGTGACCGGCTCGGTGCGCAGCACACCCTTGGTCGGGCCGTCCGCCTGGAGGGCGTTGACGTCGACGATGGCGGTGACGTTGTCCAGCCCGTGGTGAGCGCAGGCGAGCGCCGCCTCCCAGGTGGAGCCCTCGTCCAGTTCGCCGTCGGAGAGCAGGTTGTAGACGTGGGCGTCGCTGCCCTGGTGGCGCAGGCCGAGCGCCATGCCGGTGGCGACGCCCAGGCCGTGGCCCAGGGAGCCGCCTGAGATCTCCATGCCGGGTGTGTAGGAGGCCATGCCCGACATGGGCAGACGTGAGTCGTCGCTTCCGTAGGTGGCGAGTTCGCCGACGTCGAGCACGCCGGCCTCGGCGAGCGCCGCGTACAGGGCGATGGCGTAATGGCCGATCGACAGCAGGAACCGGTCGCGCTGCGGCCATTCCGGATCGTCGGCACGGTGGTTGAGGACGTCGTTGTAGACGACGGCCAGGATGTCGGCCACGCCCAGTGCCTGTCCGATGTAGCCCTGGCCCTGGGTTTCTCCCATGTCCAGCGCGTGTATGCGGATGCGGTAGGCGGAGTCCTTCAGGGCGCTGACGCGCCGGGCGAACGACACCCCTGTCTCGGGCGCCTGGGTGGACATCACGTTGATCCTCATCTCTTGACCAGTGGGCGGCGTCTCTCAGCGGGAGGCGGGGAGGGCGGGTTCGGCGGATGCGGTGACGGCTCGGTCGGCTTCACGGCGCTCGTGCTCGCCCCACGTCTCGCGTGTCACCAACGTCGCGACGAGGCCCAGCACCCCGTAGCAGCTGAAGAGAACCGCGGGACCGATCCATCCGGTGGCGGAGTAGAGCGCGGTGGCGATCATGGGAGTGAACCCGGAGACCACGGCGGAGAGCTGGTAGGCCAGGGAGGTTCCGGCGGTGCGGGTCCTGGTGGCGAACAGCTCGCAGAACCAGGCTCCTTGGACACCGGCCAGCGAGTTCTGGCAGACGGCGTAGCTGATCACGAAGGCGATCATGATGAGTGCCGCGGCTTCGGTGTTGACGAGGAGGAAGAGCGGGATGCCCCATACGACGCTCACCGCGCAGCCGAAAAGGTAGACCGGGCGGCGGCCGACCTGGTCCGACAGGCGGCCCCAGAGCGTGGTGGCGGCGATGCCGAGGGCGGCGGCGGTGACCAGGGCGGTCAGGCTGGTGGTGCCCGAGACGTCGGGAGCGTCGCCGTCGTCCAGGTAGGACAGGACGAAAGTGACCGAGACGGCGTACCCGGCAGTCTCCGTGATCCGCAGGCAGAACGCCCGCAGCACGTTGCGCCAGTCCTCCCGTATGACCTCCAGCAGCGGGTTCTTGACGACCTCGCCCGACTCCTTGAGCTCCTCGAACTGGGGCGACTCGTCGATCTTGAGCCGGATGAAGATGCCCACGGCGATGAGGACGGCACTGAGCAGGAACGGCACACGCCAGGCCCAGTTGTCGTCCAGGGTGTGCCGGCTGAGCAGGAAGGCGAGGTTGGCGAGCAGCAGCCCCACCGGGAATCCGGCCTGCGTGATGCCCGTGTACAGGCCGCGCCGTCGCCACGGGGCGTGCTCGAAAGTCATCAGGATGGCGCCGCCCCACTCGGCGCCGAACGCGAGCCCCTGGATCACGCGGACGACCACCAACAGGATCGGCGCCCAGATCCCGACCATCTGATAGGTCGGCAGACACCCGATCAGCACGGTCGCGATGCCCATCAGCAGAAGGGAACCGACCAGTACGGGCTTACGGCCGATCCGGTCCCCGAGGTGACCGGCGACGATGCCGCCCAGCGGCCGTGCGGCGAAGCCGATTCCTAGCGTCGCGAAGGACAGCAGGGTGGCCGACAGGGGGTCGGAGTCGGGGAAGAACACGTCGCCGAAGTAGAGGGCCGCGGCTGTTCCGAAGCCGATGAAGTCGTAGGTCTCGATGGTCGCGCCGACCCCGCATCCGACGGCGACTCGAAGACGCTCCGGCGACCCCTGCGCCGCCTGCTGCGGCGCCTTGAACTCAGCCATGCCGATCCTCCTTGATCGTAGGCGGGCCAGCCGTCCCGGGGCTGCCACTCTTGGCTGTCGACTGTTAACAGTCGAGAGTCGATGCTGAGCCCGGCGGCAAGACGTGTCAACCCGCACGGCGGGAATCGGTGCAGACTGCCGACTGTCAACAGATGGCCGCTGTGCGGGCTAAGATGATCGCTCTGTGATGTCGAAGGAGGGTTCGACCGTGTCCGGTCAGGCGCTTTCCAGTCTCACCCGCTCGAAGACCCTCCGGGAGCGCGCGCTCGTGGCCCTGCGGACGGCCATCACCACCGGCCAGTACCGCCCGGGCGACCACCTCGGCGAAGTGGAGATCGCCGAGCACCTGTCGGTGAGCCGTGGCACGGTGCGCGAAGCACTGCGCCACCTCCAGCAGGAAGGGCTCGTCACCGCGGGAGCACGCGGCATGCTGCGCGTGTCCCAGCTGACCCCCACCGAAGTGCGGGAACTCTTCCAGGTCCGGGAAGCGCTGGAGGGGCTCGCGGTGGCGCAGATCATCGCGTCACCGCGTAGGCAGGAAGCAGCCGAAGCCCTGCGCAAGGCCCTGGAAAAGCTCCACGACGCCTTCGAATCAGGCGCGGATCTGACTGCGAAGGTCGAGGCCGATCTCGGCTTCCATCTCCTGCTGTGTGAACTGTCCGGCAACTCGATACTCCTGAAGACCTGGCGGCAACTCGAAGGACCCATGCGCGTGGTCATCATGAGCGCCGCAGGCGAACGCCGTGATGTAGCCATGTCCGCGACCTCCCACGCGCCCATCGCCGACGCGATCGCACGCGGAGACGCGGCGGCGGCCAAGGAGATCCTGCACGCGCACATGACCTCGGCCATCGAGCAGCTGGGCATCGAACACGAAGGCACCCGTGAGACCGCCTGACCCTGGACTGACACCTGCCCCTGCTGGACTGACTCTGGACGACGTGACAGGACGTTGCAGTGTGTTGGTGCGTCCGGGGGAGCCGTCGGCCCGGCACGGTCTGCCCGTCGGCCGACGGTGATCGAGACGCGCGGCCGGGCGTCCGCGCACGCGGGCGACGATCGACCTCCCTGGCGAAGAGCCGTTCGTCGCGGCCCCGGCCCACCACACCTTCAGGGCGGCGGACCCAACGCGGTAGCCCACACCGGTTGCCGCCCCGACCTCGCGCCGGGTCGGCAACCGGGGCCCGTGGCGCAGTTCGGGCCGGCCAGGTACGTCCGGTGTGGATGATCAGGAACGAACTCGCGTCACGCGCGAGTCACCCCCGTGACCTCAGTCAGGAGCAGCGCGGGCCGATCGGAGGTCTGCGGCCAGAACGCCGCTGCGTTTGAGCGCGGTGATCACGAGCGTGGTGTCGACGGCTCTCGCTCGGGCCAGGGCCGGGGAGCGCGTGACGAACTCGTGCAGGGCTTGCCTGCTGGGCAGGATGATGTCGGCGATCACCTGGTATTCACCCATGATGGCCGCGGCGTACCGCACGCTGGAGTGGGACAGGAGCGCGTCACCGATCGTGTCGACGTCGCCTGGCGACGCCTTGATCCACATCACGGCTTCGACCGGCAGGCCGAGCTGCTGCGGCTCGACGACGGCCCGGATCGTCAGAGTGCCCGCCCGCCGCAGCGCCTCCACCCGGCGCCGGGCTGTGGCTTCCGACACTCCCACGGTCCGGCCCAGCCGGTCGTAGGACATGCGCCCGTCCGTTGCCAGGGCCCGCACGATGGCGCGGTCGTCGCTGCTCAATGGTGTGACGGGGTCGTCGGGTGACTGCGGGGGCGGCTGGAATTCCCGTAGGGCGGCGACTTGCTCGGCGGAGATCAGGTCGGGCTGCCACTGGAACCCGGTGCGGAAGTACTTCATGACGGGCAGCGTCGACATGGCCACCAGGCCCGGTGTCCCGGGCAGGTCGTCGTAGAGCAGGGCGGGCAGCGCGCCGGGTGCGGTGCGGATCTCGGTCACGCAGTCCACGGGGCCGGTGAGGGTGTAGGCGAAGGTGGTGTCCGGCCTGCGGGCCAGGGCCGAGGCGGTGATCTTCAGGGTCTGCGGCGTGCTGCGCACGCTGATGATCGAGGCCGCACCGGGTGTGTGCCATCCGGCGACCACGACAACTCCCGATTCCAGCAGGAGCGTTCCGCGGCGGCTGACCGTGCGCTCCGCCTCGCCGAGCACCTCGGCGATGCGGCGCCAGGACGCACGCCCCTCGACCTGTAGGGCACCGACGATGCGGCGGTCCATATCCTCTAGCATCGGCCAATCCTATGGCCAGATCCGTCACCTTCAAGGCATCCATTGCCTGATTCCTGCTGAGGGCTGGACTCTGTGTGCCACCCACCCGTCCCCTCAATGGGTGCGACTCGAGAGAGACGCCATGTGCAGCAGAACGACCATGTCGGCGCCTTGCCGCTTCGATCTTCGGAGGACCTCATGACGACGACCGAGGCGAGTACGGCGACATCCCCCAAGCCCACGCGGATCACCCGCATGCAACGGCGGGTCCTGGCCGGCGGCAGCGTCGGCCAGTTCGTCGAGTTCTACGACTTCACGCTCTACGGCCTGTCGGCCGTCACCCTCTCCCAGCTGTTCTTCCCCCGTGAGAGTGCCCTCGCGGGTCTGCTCGTCACCTTCGCCACCTTCGGCGTCGCGTTCGCGGTGCGGCCGCTCGGCGGGCTGTTCTTCGGTGCTCTGGGTGACAGGATCGGCCGCCGCAAGGTCCTGTACTTCACCTTGCTGTCCATCGGCATCGCCACGGCCGCGATCGGAGCGCTTCCCACGTACGCGTCCATCGGCGCGCTCGCTCCCACCCTCCTGGTGCTGTGCCGACTCGTGCAGGGCTTCTCCGCGGGCGGTGAGTCCGTGGGCGCACCGACCTTCGTGTTCGAGCACGCCCCGGTGCACCGCCGCGGCTGCTGGCTGAACATCACCCTCGCCGCTACCGCCCTGCCCTCCGTCGTGGCCGGCACCCTGATCCTGGTCCTCAGCAACTCCATGAGTGACGACGCGTTCATGTCGTGGGGCTGGCGCATCCCGTTCCTGCTCGCCCTTCCGGCGGCGTTCTTCGGCCTGTGGATCCGCCTGCGCACAGAAGAGAGCGAAGTCTTCCAGCGGATCAAGGCCGAGACGGCGGGCCGCAAGCGCACTCCGATCCGCCAGGCGTTCCGCGAGAACAAGGTCCGGATGCTTCAGGTCGTCTTCGTGCTCGGCCTGACCGCCATGGGCTTCTATTCGCTGGCCGGCTATTTCGTCACCTACGTCCAGACCGCGGGCGGTCTCAGCCGGGAACAGTCACTGCTGCTCAACGCGGCAGCCATGACGGCGTACACGGTGCTGCTGCCCATCGGCGGCGTGATCGGCGACAGGGTCGGCCGCAAGCCGATGCTGATCGCGGGTTCTGCCGCGCTGGCCGTGCTCTCCGTCCCGTGCTTCATGCTGGTCACCAGCGGATCCTTCCTGCTGGCCGGTCTGGGGCAGCTGCTCTTCGTCGTCCCGCTGTGCGTCTACGGCGGCGGCTGCTACGCGTTCTTCGTGGAGATCTTCGACACGGAGACGCGCTTCACCTCGGCCGCCATCAGCTACAACACCGCCTACGCGGCCTTCGGCGGAACAGCCCCGCTGGTCGGAACCGCCCTCGTGGGCGCCACCGGGGTCGCCGCGTCTCCCGGCTACTACCTGGCAGGGGCCGCCGTCGTCGTGCTCCTGCTGGTGACGCTGACCCGGCTCCCGGAGACCCGCGGCCGGAACGCCTGACCACGCCGAATCCCCTGGGCCCCGTCCCTGTGGCAGCGATCTGCCCGCACCCGGGACGCCGGACATCCATGTCCCGCATAGCAGCCGCCCGTTACAGGGAGCGAGGCTACAGGGGAGTTCGGCATTCATCCGACCTGACCTTTCCCCTCGCGGACACCAGCCGTACGGCCGACCGCTCCACCCAGGGCATGGGTGTGTCCGCGGTGTCCGCGAAACCCATCATGCGAAGGAGCGACCGAGCGTGAAGTGCAGCTCAAGGACCGGCATCGAACTCTGGGGGGCTCTGCCGACTCCCTTTCTCCCGTCCGGGGAAGTCGATGAATCCGGCCTGCGACGCAATGTGCACCACTGCATCGACGCGGGGCTCGACGGCGTCTACTGCAACGGTCTGATGGGTGAGGGCTGGGCCCTCAGCCACGACGAGCGCAGGCGCGTCGTCGAAGTCATCGTCGACGAGGCCGCCGGCCGCCTTCTGGTCACCCCCGTCACCTCGGCGCCCTCGCTCGACGAAACCATCGCCCTCAGTGCCCACGCCCAGCGGGTCGGCGCCGCCTACTCCGTGCTGGAGGTGCCCGCGGCCGCCGATTCGGACCAGGATGTGCTCGATCACTTCGACGCGGTCTTCGCAGCGGTCGACATGCCGTTCGTGATCTTCAACCCGGGTAAATCCGGTACACGCGAAAGCACGCTTTCCCTGAAGGCGTTCGCCGCACTGTGTGAGCGTCCGAACGTGAAAATCCTCAAGACAACGGCGGATCCCCACTCCAACAACCAGCTGCGGGACATCGCGAAAGGAACCGGCGTCCGCGTTTCGGATCCCCTGGAGGAACACTTCTTCGAGAACCTGCTCGAACACGGCCAGGCGCTGCTCTACTGCGACCCGGAAGGCTACCTGTACCAGTCAGCACACCACCGGCCGATCGAGGAGTACATACGCCTCTGCGGCGAGGGCCGCGTACAGCAGGCGAAGGAGGTCTTCGATTCGCTGTCGGCCGTCCGGCAGGTCTACCGGAAGTGGATCATCGGCCCGCTGGAGAACGGACACATGCCGAACGCGGCGCTGAAGAAGTGGTGTGAGCTGGTCGGCATGGCCGGCGGATCCGTCAGGCATCCGCTGAAGGAGCTCACCGCCGCCGAGTCCGCCGAGCTGGAGCACGATCTGAAGCAGGCGCTGGGGACCCGCCGTCCGGACTGACCCAGCGCCCACCCCGACATCTGCCTGCCTCCCTTCCACCCCGCTGCCGCCACATTCCAGTACCCCGACGTGACCTCGCGCGACTCGGCATGCCGTCTTCCACGTCCCCTGGCCGACCGGCCCACCACGCTCCGGTACTCAGCAGCCCCACGACCAGCCATCCCCTGCACCAAGGAACCCCACACCATGACCAACCACATCACGCACTGGATAGCCGGCCGGCCCTGGTCCGGCACCGCGGAACGACAGGGTGCCGTCCACGACCCGGCGACCGGCACGGTGACGGGTCAGGTGGACTACGCGTCGGTCGCCGAGGTCGACCAGGCCGTCAGCGCGGCGGCGGCCGCCTTCACCGGATGGCGCAGCACGTCCATCGCCAAGCGCACCCAGATCCTGTTCGCCTTCCGCGAGCTGCTGCACGCCCGCCGCGACGAACTGGCCGCGATCATCGTCGCCGAACACGGCAAGGTGCATTCCGACGCCCTCGGCGAAGTGGCACGCGGCATCGAGGTCGTGGAGTACGCCTGCGGCATCCCGCACCTTCTCAAGGGCGGATTCACCGAGCAGGCGTCCACCGGAGTCGACGTCTACTCCGTCCGCCAGCCGCTCGGCCCCGTCGCCGTCATCTCGCCCTTCAACTTCCCCGCCATGGTGCCGATGTGGTTCTTCCCCCTCGCCATCGCCGCCGGCGACACCGTCGTCCTCAAGCCGTCCGAGAAGGACCCCACGGCCGCGAACTTCCTGGCCGCCCTGTGGAAGGAGGCCGGGCTCCCCGACGGCGTCTTCAACGTCGTGCACGGCGACAAGGGCGCTGTCGACCGGCTCCTGCAGCACCCCGACATCAAGGCGATTTCCTTCGTCGGCTCCACGCCTGTCGCCCGTTACGTGTACGAGACCGGCACCCGGTACGGCAAGCGGGTCCAGGCTCTCGGCGGCGCCAAGAACCACATGCTGGTTCTGCCCGACGCCGACCTCGACGTCGCCGCCGATGCCGCTGTCAGCGCCGGTTTCGGCGCCGCGGGCGAGCGCTGCATGGCCGTCTCCGTCCTGGTGGCCGTCGACCCGGTCGGCGACGAACTGATCGAGAAGATCAAGGACCGGATGGCCCGCCTGAAGGTCGGCCCCGGGCGCCTGCCGAGCTCCGAGATGGGCCCGCTGATCACCGGCGCTCACCGCGACAAGGTCACCTCCTACCTCGACGCGGGCATCGCCGACGGTGCCACTCTCGCCGTCGACGGACGCGAGCACCCCGTAACGGGCGGCGACACCGCTGACGGCTTCTGGCTCGGCCCGACCCTTTTCGACAACGTCAAGCCCGGTATGTCCGTCTACGACGACGAGATCTTCGGCCCGGTCCTGTCCGTCGTCCGCGTCGCCTCATACGACGAGGGCCTGGAACTCATCAACGCCAACCCCTACGGCAACGGCACCGCCGTCTTCACCAACAGCGGCCGTGCCGCCCGCCGCTTCCAGAACGAGGTGGAAGTCGGCATGGTCGGCATCAACGTACCGATCCCGGTTCCGGTCGCCTACTACTCCTTCGGCGGGTGGAAGGCATCCCTCTTCGGCGACACCCATGCCTACGGCGAGGAAGGCGTGAAGTTCTTCACCCGCAGCAAGGCCGTCACCCAGCGATGGCCCGGCCCGACCCATGACGGCATCGACCTCGGTTTCCCCACCAACACCTGACGGCCGACGGGAGAGCCGCAGGCGGTCTGCGGCGGCACAACGGCGCACACGTCGCCGAACGTGATCGGGAAACCACCCGGAAGTCCGTTCAGAGGCTTCCGGGTACGGACGCCGCGCGCCCAACGGGCCTCGGGCGAAGGCGATCGGGGCGGACCCGGCGACGGCTCGGTCACCGCAGGCCCCCCCGCGACGAGCGACGGTCCGGGGGCCGCTCGGCTGCGCGCGGCGCGTCCTGCGGTCCGGGCTGTCCGTGCGCCTGGTTCAGGCGGCCGGTTCCGACCGGTCCACTCGACGGCCCGCCCGGTACACCGCCCGGACGTACCGTATCGCGGTGATGTCGTGTGCCGGATTGCCGCCGACGGCCAGCAGGTCGGCGTCGTATCCGGGTGCGAGCCGTCCCTTGCGGTGCCCCAGCCCGCAGGAGTCGGCCGCCAGTGAGGTCACGGAGACGAGCGCGGCGGTGTTCGTGGCGACCCGCGAGGCGAAGCAGGCGAGGTCCTTGGGTAGGACGTCGTGCGGTTTGAACGGGCCGACCCCGGCGTCGGTGCAGCAGACGACGCGCACGCCACGCGCGTGCATGGCCGCCATGTTCTCCCACATGGGTTCGAGGATCGCCAGCACCTCGGTGGGCATCCCGTCCATCGGTTCGACGACGGTGCAGCCGACGAAGACGCCCGCCTCGGCCATGGCGTCGATGGTTCTCGGATCAGGGCGCACCCCGGAGCGGGTGATGAAGGTGCAGTGTTCGATCCCGTCCACGCCAGCGGTGACCGCGTCGGCGATTCCGGCCGCGCTGTGGGCGTGCGCCGTGACGCGCAGACCGAGTTCGTGCGCGGTACGGGTGATCGCCTGCAGTTCGGCCAGGGTGTACTGCGCGCTGCCGGGGTCCGAGCCGGCCGTGGTCATGCCGCCGGTGGCCATCACCTTGATGAGATCGACTCCGTGCCGGGCCCGTTCCGTCACCGCGCGGGCGGCCTGCTCGGCGCCGTCCGCCTCGCCGCCGAGATACCAGCAGTGCCCGCCGGTGCGGGTGATGGGCGGTCCCGAGGCGACGATGTGCGGGCCATCCTCGTACTCCTGCCGCAGGCGCAGCGCCAGATACCCGCGGTCACCGAGGTCACGCACGGTGGTGACGCCCGCGCGCAGGGCCTGCCCGGCATGCGTGCGCATACGGGCCAGGACCGTCGCGTCGTCGTCGCCGAGCATCTGCTTCTCGGTGCGGCCCAGGGGGTCGAACGCCAGATGGCTGTGGGCGTCCACCATCCCGGGCAGCAAGGTGACGTCGCCCAGATCGGTCAGCGGCACCCCGTCGGGCGGGGCGGCGCCCGAAAGGTCGACGTCGGTGATCGCCCCGTCCTCGACGAGGACCATGACCGGGCCGTCGTGCACGGTGTGCCCGTCGAAGACGCGGTGGGCGCGGACTGCTGAGCGACGCTTCATGGGGGTCGGTCTTTCCCTTGGGCAGGTCGGCAAGGCCGAGAGCACGGGTGTCAGTGCTTGGTGTCGGTTGAAGCGGTCGGGGCGGGCCGGGGGGTATCGGCTCGCCCCGACCCAGCGGGGCACAGGGGGAGTTGAACCGCGGTGCGGTCCGTGCCCCGCGCCCATGGCGCTCGCACCGGTCACATGGCGAGCGTCTCCTTCGGCGCCGCGTCGTCCTCCTTGCGTCCGCCGGGGCGCCGGCCGAGCTTCTTCGCGACCTCGGCGCGCTTGTGCTCTCGCTTGGCCTTCGCCTCGTCCTTGCGGATCCGCTCGGCGGCCTCCTCCATGGCCTTCAGCTCGGCTCGTACGCCGTCGGCCGGGCGGCGCTCGAGGACGGCGTCGTAGCGCATGGCCAGCAGGTCCAGGGCCTGCGTGTCCCTCTCCGCGACCTCCGCCAGGATGGCCGTGCCACCGGGTGGGACGTGCTGGACGAAGGCGCCGACGGCAGTGGTGGTTTCCTCGGCCCGCTTGTAGTCGCGGCCTTGGCCGATCAGCGCGCCGACGCCCAGGCCCATCAGGACGCCGAGGGGTCCGCCGAGGATACCGACCAGCGAGCCGACCAGCCCGCCGACCGCCGTGTTGCGTCCCTCCTCGGTGTCCATTCCCTCCGGGACACGCACCGCGCCGTCCTCGAGGCGCTCGATCAGAACGGCGGCACGGACCTCCGTCGTGGCGGGGCTGAGGTGCTTCAGGTCACTGAGCGCCTGGTAGGCGGCGGCACGATCGGCGAATCGCAGGGTGACGGCGTTCTCGTTCACGGACATGAGCTCTCCTTCGGTCGGCGGACCCACACCGGGCCCAGGTCTGACGGTGGACGGCCACGGCACCGGCTTCGGCGGGACTTCCACCTCCATCTGTGAGACAGTATGTATCGAAGAGGAGTTGTGAGTCAATACGTCTCACAAGTTGCCGAGAAAGAGGTGTTCCGATGCCCCGGACCAACGACGACCCACGCGCTCTGCGCAGCCGCGCCGCCGCCCTGGCCGCCGCCACCGAACTCCTCGTCGAAGGCGGTCCCGAGAACGTCACCCACGCCACCGTCGCCCGACGAGCCGGAATCGGCCGTGCCACCGTCTACCGGCACTGGCCCGACCAACAGGCCCTCCTCATCGACGCACTCGCGGGCGACGTCCGCCCCCTGCTCGCCTTCGACGACAGCCCCGTCCGCGACCAGTTGGTGACCCAGGCGGAACAGATGGCCCATCGGCTCAACCAGCCAAGCGCCGTGTCGATCCTCGCCACCGTCATCCAGCGGGCCGAGCGGGACGAGGACGCGCGGCGCATCCGCGAGGAGATGTTCGGCCGGGCCGACGAAGACTTCACCCGCGTGCTGGCTGCCGCCGTCGAACGCGGTGAATTGCGCCCCGGTGCCCAGGAGCACGCCAGGGATCTCATCGCCCGCATCATCGGACCGCTGCTCTTCGAGCGCTTCCTGCACGGCGTACACCTCGAGAAGGACCTGGTGGTCAGCCTGGTCGACGCCGCACTCGCGCCCTGGCTGCCGAACGCGTGACCGTCCGACGCGGTCCGACGCCGTCAGCCGCCGAACCGCGCACCGCTTCCGCCGTCTCGCCCGAGGCCGCGGGGCCGGACTCCGTATGCCGTCGGCGCATGCTCGGCCCTGGGACAGTGCGTGCCGCGCACAAGGCACCGAATACCGTCCCCGGCCTCTCGCCCGTTTCGCCGGACCGCGCTCGGGGGGCGGTTCATCGACGGCATCGGCCGGAGCCGCTGCCTTCCGTGGCGACCAGTCGGCCGGCGTCGCAGCCGCAGCCGTCGGTGCGTTCGTACCGCGCCCGCCGTCCAGAGCCGTCGCGGGTCACCCTCGACGACGTCGGCCACACGTTCGCGGCGGCCGCGGTGACGCGCACGGTACTCGTGACCACCCGGGCCGCACGGAGCAGGCCTGGCGGCGACCACGGCCCGGAAGGCGAGCGAGTGCCGAGGGAACCCCCTGGGTGAATGCGGCGAGGGTGAGCCCGCATCAGGCCCACCCTCACCATGCGGGGCAGGGGGGAACTGCTCCGCGTCTGTGGCGCCCCGCCCGGCTACGCGGCGCTCATCTGCCTCAGCACCGCGACGCCGTCCGAGGACTTCCGCGCGGCTTCGGCGCGCTCCGCCGCGCCAGTCCGCCGCGCTTCTTCCTTCCCGGTGCTGTCGGCGGCCCTTTCCACCGCGTGCAGCCCACCGCGTACGGAGTCGGCCGGGAGGCGCTTCAGGGCTGCGCCGTACCACAGCGCCAGCATGTCCAGGGTGTCGGTGCCGGTTTCCCTGACCTCGGAGAGGATGACCGTGCCGTCAGCTGGGGCGTGTGCGATGCAGGCGTCGGCCGCTGCGTTCCGCCCCGCCACACCGTCCACGCCCTCGGTGACGCGCACCGCGCCGTCCTCCAGGCGCTCGATCAGTACGGCACCGAGGACCTCAGTGCTGGCGGCATTGAGGTGCCTCAGGCCGCTCAGCGCCTGGTAGGCGGCGGCGCGGTCGGTGAAGCGAAGAGTGATGACGTTCTCGTTCATGGGCATGAGCCGTCTCCTCGGACCCGGCGGCAGGCCCATGGCGGACCTGCGACTGACGGTGCTCGATCGGCAAGGCGGTTGTCCGACCAGCTGTGAGACAGTGTGTATCGAAGATGAGTGTGAGTCAAACCGTCTCACAGATTTCCTGGAAGAGGTGTTCCGATCCCCGGACCAACGACGACTCTTGCGCCCTCCGCACCCGCGCCGCCACCCTGGCCGCCGCCACCGAACTCCTCGCCGAAGGCGGCCCCGAGAACGTCACCCACGCCACCGTGACCCAACGAGCCGGAATCGGCCGTGCCACCGTCTACCGGCACTGGCCCGACCGGCAGACCCTCCTCATCGCCGCACTCGCGGGCGGCGTCCGCCCCCTGTTCGCCTTCGACGACAGCCCGTCCGCGACCAGCTGACGGCCCAGCTCCAACGGCAGACCGACTGGCTCAACCAACCGGCCTCCGCGTCCATCATGGCCACCGTCGTCGAACGAGCCGAGCGGGACGAGAACGCACGGCGCATCCGCGAGGACGTCGTCAGCCGCGTCGACCAGCACTTCACGGACGCGCTGAGCGCCGCCGCCCGACGCGGCGAACTCCGCCCCGGTGCCCAGGTACACGCCAGACAACTCATGGCCCGCATCGTCGGACCCTTGTTCTTCCGGCGCTCCATGCTCGGCGAACGGCTCGACAAGGACACCGTGGCGGGCGAGGTCGACAGCGCACTGGCCCCCTGGCTGCCGAACGCGCGACAGAGCGGCAGAAGGCCATCACCTGGTTCGCCGTCCGGAACACCGACGCCGGGGTACCGTCGGTCACCCGCACCGGTCCGGCCTCGCCCAGACCGCCCGGACACAGCTGAGTGAGCCTCCCGTCGGCGGCCGGCGCCGCCGGCACACCACAAGCGCGTTGGCAACGGTCGTCCTCGCTCGGGTGGCGCGAAGGCGCTCATCCCACCCCTCACGTACGCGCGGGCGGAGGTCTCGACGACACCCCCACGGCCTGCACCCCTGCCACTCTCACCTTCGTACGTACGGCTGGGCTGACGCGCCGCGTCACGGCGGCACCCCGCGCCAGGCCCACACAGGACTCGGGAGAAGCTTGGGGTCAACGGCGTCTCACATCCCCCAACGTCGAAGGAGAGACCCGAAGATGAAGAACCGTCCGACGCGTCGGCATCCGTCCCGCAGGACCCTGATGAGCGGGACCGTGCTGAGCAGCCTCGCCCTGGCCGCGGGAACAACTGGCACCGCGCGAGCGGCGTCTGCCGCATTGCCCGCCCGCACCGGCCGAGCGGCAACCCCCGAGTCGTACACCGCGATACCCGTCGCCCCCGGTGGCGGCCCCACCCCCACCGACCGTGTGCACGTCCTCAGGATCGGCCCCAGGGACGCGGCCACCGTGCTGGTGCTGGTGCCGGGGATGTTCGGGGCCGCCAATGACTTCCGGCTGATGGCGAGGGATCTGGTCGCGGCCGTGCCCGGGTTGCAGGTGTGGGCGTTCGACCGGCGGGAGGAGAACCTGGCGGATCGGGCCGGGTTCGGCGGCTCCGACCCCGCCGGCTACTACCTCGACGGTCACTACCGATCCCAGGACCCCGCGGCCTCCGCCTTCGCCGCCGGGTGGGGGCTCTCGCTCACTCTCTGCGACCTCCGCGCGATCGTGCTGGCCGCCCGGGCCGGCGGCACCCGGCGCGTGGTGCTCGGTGGGCACTCCTGGGGTGCGACCACCGCACTGGCGTACGCCGCCTGGGACTTCGCGGGGCGCCCAGGGTTCCGGGAGCTGGCCGGGCTCGCTGTGATCGACGGTGGGGTGCTCGGGGCGTTCGACGGGACCGGTACGCCCGTGCAGGACTCGCCGGAGGAGGTTCGGCAGCGGCTCGCGGCGATCGAGGGCGGGGCTGTGTTCGACATGACCCTGAGCAGAGTCGGGCTGGGCAGCCGGGCCGAGAGCACCCAGATCTGGTACCAGCTCGCCGGATGGTACGCCCACCAGGACCCGGGCGGCCGTTCCATACTCCAGCCCCGGCTGCCGGCCGCGCTGCTGCCCTCGTTCCCGGTGAGCAACGCGGCCCTGCTCGGCCTCCTCGTCGACGCCGGGTTCGGCTGGCCCAACGACATCACCGTCCACTCCGGGCACTTCGCCGAGAGCGCGGACAGCGATGGCGTACGGGGGTGGGTCGATGACGGGATCACGCCCATCTCGCGGGTCGCCGAGGCGTACGCCGGTCCGGTGCCCGGTGTCTGGGAGTGGTACTGGCCCGCCCGGCTCTCCGTGGACCTCGACGTCACCGACGTCTACGCCGACACCGACCTCGCCCGCTCCCTGGACCTGCGGCTGTACCACGGCGCCGGCATCGACGTACCGCTCTACGCCTTCGGGACCAGCTACTCCAAGGGCACGGTGGTGGAGGGGGCCCGCAAGGTCGCGGCCGGCTCCAGGGTGCCGTACGGCGTCTACGAGTCGGACAACGGCATGAACCACCTGGACCCGCTGTTCGCTGCGACGGACCGCAACACGGCTACGCACAGCCTCGCGGAGTTCCTGCGCAAGGTGCCCTCCGCGACCCGCTGAGGCGAGCCGAACCGAGGCGACGCGGATCTTCCGCTTCCCTCACCTGTGCGCTCCACCAGGCACACACACCTCGGACACCCGGCACGTTCCGTCACTCTTCTCAACGTCACGGCCGCGAGAAGAGGCGGACCGTCGCCGAGTCGGTGGGCACGTGGTGCACCACCATCGCACCTTGTCCGGCGGACATGTCAGGGATGCCGGCGGCTAGCAACTTTTGTCGGCGCCCTGCCTGTTCCAGCGCCCTGCCTATGCGGAACGAGTCGCTTTCACCAGCCAGGTGGTGCTGCGCAGGCGGACCCCGTCGGGCGTCTCGAAGGGGCCGGCTGTTGCCCTGAGCGCGGACCGCGCGGTTTCCACGGTCCGGCTTCGGTCTCGTCGACGGGTCCGCGGAAGGCGCCCCAGGCGAGGATGAACTCTGCGGCAGCGGCGGCGCCCAGATACACCCCACGCACCTATCTCTCCGCGTCCTTGGCCCCTTGTTCCTCCGGCGCTTGATGCTCGCGGAACGGCTCGGCAAGGACACCGTCGTAGGCGAGATCGACACCGCACTCGCCCCCTCGCTGCCGAACACGTGACACGGTGGCGTCTCTGGGGGTGCATGGCAAAGGACCGGGTCGCAGACCCGGCCCTTTGCGTTGGGTGGGGCCGAGAGTCCGAGCAACGACCCGCTCGCGCCAGCTGCCTTCGAAGAGGGTGGGCACCGCGGCATGGCTCGCCGCCGTCTCGGGCCGTGACCACCCCGGACCCCGAGCGGGATGCCAAACTGGACCGGATCGAGGAAGTGCTCGCCTTCCTGCACGGCGACCGGGCCAGTCGCCTCCTCCAGCAGGGCGGCCTGTGGCCACAGTGGTGCCAGGACGCGGTGCTCTTCGAGTGCGGGCATGCGCAGGTAGTCGTAGAAGATGCCGGGACCACCGGAGTGCGCCACGCATACCGGGCCGCGGCCGTGGACGTGATAGCGCTGGACGATTCCGCCCATCCGGTTGGAGCGGGTGCCGGGGGAGAGGGGGTCGGTGTGGGCGGTGGATGTGCTCATCGGGATCTCCGTAGGTCCGCAGGGGCAGTGACACCGACAAGACGCTCCGGAAACCGAGAAGTTTTATCGCCGTAATGTGATCTGGGTCATGTTGGCGGGGTGTGGAGCTGGCCCCGGGACTCAGGCCGCGGCAGGCGCAGGCGGCGGCTCCGGGCGTGCCGCGTGGTAGAGGGAGACCCGGTCGAAGCGGCCGCTGTCCAGCGACATGATCCAGGCGACACCGGGCGGGCAGTGATCCGGGTCGTCGGGTGGGCTGACCAGCTGCATCTCCCAGACGACCAGCGACCGCCCGGCCACCACGTGCAACGGACGCTGGCGCACCCCCGCCGAGGGATCTCCGTACACCTGTCGTTCTCACCGCGCTCTCTGCCGTGGCGCTGATCGGTGTCACGGCAGGCACGTCGCAGGCCGCGACCCGGCCGGGATGGGCGGACACGTCCTCGCTGTCCGTCCGTGTGCACGGTCTGGCCTCGGGCGCGGGGCAGCGCTACGCGACGGTGATTCTCACCCACAAGACCCACAAGACCGTCCGGACCGAGGGATACGTGGGGCTGCAACTCCTCAACTCCCATGGCAAGGACGTGCCCACGCGTGTGGTCCGCGACCTGGTCGGGCCGAGCTGATCACCCTCAAGCCGGGGCAGAGCGCCTACACCCGGTTGCACTGGGGAGATGTGCCGGCTGCGGGTGAACCGACCAAGGCGGAGCAGAACCCCACCCGCCTGGAAGTCACCCCACCCGACTCCGTCCACCATCTCAACACTGCGTGGAAGCTGGGTGAGGTCCTCCAGAAGGGCCGCATCGACATCACTCCTTTGGCGAAGGGTACCGGCCCGACGTTCTGATGGCGCACATCGCCTGGTCACGTGGTCAGCGTTCGCCCATCGCCTCATGCGGCCGCGGTGAGGCCTGGAGAGGCCTGCACCGGGTGCAGGCCGTAAGGTGGCGGTGCCGGTGGCAAGGCAGCCCCGCTGCCGCCGAGCCCGCGCAAGCGCCGCCCGGGACGTGCGGCAGAGGCTTCAGCCGTGGACGCACGACCGACCGCTACGGCACTCGGGGCGGCTCGTGGCGTTCGCAGCGCCCGTGATGATCCTCAAGGCGGCCGCGGCGCGCCGGGCCGACATCCCCAGCCCTCGCAAGATCACCTCGTGGATCATGCGACCCCGGGAGACGCTCACCGAAAGCCAGGACGAGCGACTCCTTCAAGTCCGGCTCGCATGCCCGGACATCACCCGGGCCTGCGATCTCGCCCGGGCCTTCGCCGACCTGCTCCGCCACCAGCGCGGATACCTGCTGCTGGAGTGGATCCGCCAGGCCGAGCAGGACGCACCGAAGGCCATGAAGGGCTTCGCCGGCTTCCTCCGCCAGGACCTCGACGCCGTCACCGCCGGCCTCACCCTCCCCTGGAGTTCCGGCGTCGTCGAAGGACACGTGAAGCGGGTTAAAAACGCTCAAACGAGCCATGTATGGCCGAGCCTCGTTCGCCCTCCTCCGGACCCGGATTCTCACCCAGCCAGGAGGGCTGTAACTCATGCTCGCCTCATGCGACGAGCCTGGTGGCAAAGGCCGCTATCAGGGTGTCCGCCCTCAGCAGCAGCTCAGGGTTGGAAGTTCCCGCCACGCGGACAGAAACCTCATTGCCACCCACGGCCTGCGCGAGGTGCACTTTGAGGCGATGGTCCGATCCGACGAGTGGATAGCTGTACCAACAATCCGGGTGCTCATCATCGGTGGCCTCAAGGCCGAGTTCGACCGCCTGCCAGTCGGCGCCATCGAAGTCGCAGCCGGCGTAACGCGCCAAGAGAGCCAAGAAGGGCTGGACGTTCTCGATCCAGATCCAGCCCTCCACCGCGCGTTCCCGGTCGCTCTGTGCCATCCAGTCAGAGTGCCACATGCGGCACGTTCGCTCCCCGCCATATGTCCGTTCACGGAACTGCAGACAGAGCCTTGAAAACGGCCGGGGTCGCTCCTCGCCTCGCTTCGTTGGCCCTTGAAGTGAGTGGGGAGAGTGGGGAGCGAAGAGCAGGTCTTGATCGCCTGCGGATAGGTTCGGGCCATGACTGGTGACTGGCGGATGGACCGGATCGGGGCTGCTCTGCGGGGCGAGAACCCGACCGTGCTGCGGCGGCTTGAGTCAGGATTTGCGGTGATCGGCGACGTTCAGTTCCTGCCGGGCTACTCGGTTCTCCTCGTGGATGAACTGAATGCTCAGCGGCTGTCTGACCTGCCGAGGGCCAAGCGGCTGTCGTTTCTGTCCGACATGGACCGACTCGGAGAAGCGGTTGAGCGGGCCTGTCGACAGCTGGACCCTGACTTCCGCCGGGTCAACCTGGAGATCCTGGGGAACACTGATCCGTTCTTGCATGCCCATGTCTGGCCGCGCTTCGAGTGGGAGCCAGCCGAGCTGGTGGGCAAGCCAGTGTGGCTGTATCCGCGTGAGCGGTGGAGTCACGAGCGGTTCAGACTTGGCCCGCAGCACGATGTGCTGCGGGACGCGATCGGTAGCGAACTGGACCGGTTGCGTTCGATGAACTGACGGTGTGGGCCCGCCGACCGTCAGGTCGGCGGGCCCGTGATCAGTGACGGTCGGTGGACGTCATGGAGTCCTTCGCAGCGGAACGATGTCGGGGATGGCCGTGGGGACAGAGGGGCGGGCGGCTTCCGGGGTCGCCAGAAGCGCGACATGGGCGGCGACCCCCGGCCGCTGAAGGAGTTCCGTGACTGGGAGGCCGAGCACGACCGCCTGGCCGCGAGCGACCTCACCTCCACCTCCACGGACTCCGAGGTGGAGGCCTGGGCCGACCGAGAGGAGGAGAGCGGGCCCTGCAGACGGCGACCGCCGCCTTCCGCCGAGCGATCAGCGAGCCCGGCGTCATGGACGCCTTCGATGCTGAGTTCGGCGGACTGCCTCCCGTCGCGCACGACACCTCGCGGGCGGCCTGACCTGTGCCTCCCGTCGTGCACGTCGACTACCGGTGGTTCCTCGAGCGCCAGGAAGAGATCCTCCGGGACGACCTGACCGTCAACGACTTCTCTGTGCTCGTCGGCATGGCCCAGCGCCACCGGGTCGACCCGCCCCGGCATGATCAGCACCATCCCGACGCCTTCTGGCGGGCTGCGGTCATGCTGGAGGAGTGCGTGCTGCTGCGGCCGCTCCCGGCCCGCAATGAGGTTTACGGATATGGCGTCGCCATCGCCTACATCGAGGCCTCCGGAGAACGCGTGGACACGAAGTTCGAGCTCTGGCGGGAACTGATCTACGACATCCGGGGGCTGCGGATGGACTCGTACGGCATCGCCGAGAGGCTGCGTTCCTGGCGCCAGGCCTAACCCCGGCCAGGAACTGTACGAGCAGCTTGTGCGCGATGCGCGCGAGCGGCACGAGGATCCGACCGTGTATGCCGGACGCGTCTTGGCCCAGGAGCTCGACGAGGCGCGGTTCCTCGAAGGCAGTGCTCTCTTCCTCAGCACGCCCGGTGTCCGCGAGGAGTTCGCCAGCCGGTTCGCCCGCAGCCCGGCGCGGCCGCGGCGTAGTGGGTCTCTCGGTAATGCCGTCCAGACCCTAAGCTCCGTCCGGTGGAGACGCTGCTGATCATCACGGCTGCCGCCTTGTGGGGCTGCGGCGCGGGCCTGCTCATATCCCGTCCCGTATCCCGTCCCGCGGACCGGTTCTCTGTGCCGCCCGAGGAACCGTGGCGGTCGGCTTGCCCGGCCGGCCATCCCCTCACCGGCACCGGCGGCGGCTGGCTGGGGCGTGCTCGCTGCGCCGCCGGGGACACCTACGGGCCGAGCACGCTCTCCGTCGCCTCCGTCACGGCCGTGGTCTGCGCGCTGCTGGCGGCCGCCACCGGGGCCCGCCCCGAGCTGGTGGTCTGGCTGCTGCTCGCCTCGGCCGCCGTGCTGCTCGCCACCGTCGACTTCGCGGCACATCGGCTGCCCGACGTGCTCACCCTGCCGCTCGCCGCGGCCGCGCTCGCCTTGCTGGGCATCGCCGCGGTGCTGCCCGCCGCCGGCGGCAGCTGGACGTCCGCACTGCTCGGCTCCCTCACCCTGGGCGCCTGCTACTGCGTGCTCTTCCTCCTCAGCAAGGGCTTCGGGTTCGGCGACGTGAAACTCGCCCTCGCCCTGGGCGCTGTCCTGGGCTGGTACGGCTGGGCGATCGTCCTGGTCGGGACGTCGCCGGGTACCTGTTCGGCGCGCTGTACGGCATCGGCCTGATGCTCGCGGGCCGGGCCGACCGTGCGAGCAGGATCCCGTTCGGCCCGTTCCTGCTCGCCGGGACGCTGGCCGCCGTGCTCTTGGGCTCCCACGCTTCCCCCGCCAAGGCGGATCCCAGCAAGCGGGGGAGAAGGTCGTCGACGAGCTTGACGCAGCGGGGTGCTCCGATGCGGCGGGCCAAGAGCAGGGACCGGGTGGCGGGTGACGGTGATCTCGCTGGTGAGTGTATCCCGGTGTCATGCGGTATCCCGATGGGGGTGGCTTGACCGCGAAGCAGCGGGCCCGGCGGGAGCAAGCGGTTCGAGGCTGCCGAGTTATTCGCGCAAGGGGTGACACCGCCGCAGGTCGCGCGGCAGTTACGGGTCTCACGGAAGTCTGCCTGTGCCTGGCATGCCCTGGCGAGAGGACGTTGAGGGGCTGCGGTCCAAGGGGCCGTCCGGGCGTCCATCACGGATGAAGCCCGAGTGGCGGCCTGGCTGGGGTTGCGTCCATGGAGGTGGTGTACGGGTTCGACCTGATCCGGGGGTTTGCTCCGGCGTCGGGATGATGCCCGCAGAGATGAACGGCCACCGGCTGATCTTCGAGGTGTCGAAGCCCGAAGGCGACCAGCACGATGACCGCACCCGACACTCTGCCCCTGAGGTCCGGCAGTTACTTCCCGCACTGGCTTCTCGAACGACGACGGCGGGCCGAACAGGCCCTCATCTCGGTGGTCGCCACCGCCTACCTGCTGGGTGTCTCGACCCGCCGCGCCGAGAAGCTCGCCGAGTCGCTCAGTGTCACGCAGCTGTCGAAGTCGCAGGTCTCGGCGATGGCCCGGCACCTGGACGAGCAGGTCGCAGCGTTTCGCAACCGGCCCTTGGACGCCGGACCGTATGCCTTCGTCTGGGTGGACGCGCTGATCCAGAAGCTCCGCGAGGGCGGCCACATCATCAACGTCCACGCCCTGATCGCGGTCGGCGCCGACGCCGACGGCCAACGCGAGATCCTCGGCCTCGACGTCGCCACCGTCGAGGACGGCGCCGGCTGGCTGGCCTTCCCGCGCTCATTGATCGCCCGTGGCCTGTCCGGCGACCAGCTGGTCATCTCCGGCGCCCACGCCGGCCTCGTCGACGCCATCGGGGAGGTGCTGAGCCGGGCGGAGCAGACTGCCGTCGGCCGGCTACCGGCTGGCGCCACGGATACCCGCGACGGATCTGTGAACCGCAGGGCCGCGCACTCACTCACCGTTGATTCCGGGTTCGTTCCTGCTTGCAGTATGCGTCCAGGACGTCCTGGCGGAGCAGGAAACCGAAGCCCGCAGACTCCAGCCGTAGGCCCAGTTGAGCTTCATCGATACCCAAGTCGGCTGCGGCGTCCGCCAGATGCCAGCCCATGGCTGCCAATCGGCTGAGAAGGTGGCCGCGACGGACCTGATTCTCCGACAGTCGAAACGTCTTGAGGTAGGCGATTCTGCCCCTGTCGTCGGTGATGGCCTCACCGATGTGGTTCTCCTGCTTGGGACGGAACGCCGGCAGGAAGCGGGAGAGGGTGAAGCGTCCCATCCGGTAGACCGTCTGCCAGGTGTACATGTGCTCCAACAGGCCCGTGGCCATGGTCGTGTCGTGAAAATGCGTCCAGGCGCGTTCCTGGTCGGCGACTGCCGTGCGCAGATGGGCCAGGGAGCGGATCTGCGCGTCAGGGATGCGCGCCTGGAACTCCTGCACCGGGGGCATCAGCGTGGCGTAGTGGTGGATCAGCTCGCCGTACAGGTCCTGCAGGAGGGTCGGGTGGAGTGCGCGGTAGTCGTCGGGATGCGGGACCGCGAACACGGCCGCGAGTGCGTCGGCTACGTAGAGCATCACGCCGCACTGGTTGGGATGGATCTCGAAGATGCGCAGTGCGTCGCCGAGTCCGTGTACTTCGGTACCCACGTACGCTTCTTCGACGCGAGGGGAGAGCCCTTGCCGGATAGCGCGCTGCGACCACTCCTCCCAGGCGATCGAGGGGCCGCCGAAGTGCAGTGCCAGGTAGCCTTCCAGTGCCAGGTGCATGGGGAGGAACCGCAGCCGGTCCTTGGCCTGGCGGCGGGCCATTCTGTGGTGGAAACGCAGGCCCATCGTGGCAGCGGGAGCCGAGTTGCCGTCGGCGGACATCTGGGTGCCGTAGGCGGCTGCCGGCGTACCGTCATGGGTCCACGTGGCGACGAATCCGTGCGGGATGTAAGAGACGTAGGCCTGGCGTGGGCCGACCTCGACCAGACCTGCCGCGTCGCCGTAGAGCTGCGGGCGCAGACGGAGATCGTCGACAGGTTCGTCACGCACGAGCGGCACCAGACGGACGGCGCCCCAGACCTGGGAGGGGATGGTGTCCAGTCCGGTGAGGTCCAGCGTGGTCATCGCGCCTGCCCTTGGTTGTGGCCGCTCAACATTCGGGCCGCACGGGTGTCCAAGTAAGTGATCAGTTCGGCCAGGCCGGTCCGGCCTTCCGTGAACTGGGCGAGTTCCACCAGCGCGGGAAGGTCCTCGGCGTCACGGATGCCCGCGGTGGGCACCGTCACGGACAGTCGGCGCACGTCGAAGTCGACCGCGTCGTAGACGGGGTTGACGTGCACGATGCTGGTGCGACGCTCGGGGTCGAGCCGGGTCCGCCAGATGCGCAGCACTTCGGCCGCCAGGCCGGGGGGTGCGTTGTCCCATCCGTCGGAGACGATCACCAGCCTGGACGGGGTGGTGTCCAGCGCGTCGAGGATCCGCCGACCCAGAGGCGTCGGCCCGTACGGATAGGTCAGCAGCACGTCGGTCCGCCCCGATGTCCACAGCCCGGTGTAGTCGCCGGCAAGGGCTGCGAGCAGGTAGTGGCAGGCAAGGGCCACGGCCAGCGGTCGACGACGCTTGTGGGCTGAGCCGAAGGCGGAGAAGCTGTCGTCCAGGACGGCTGTGACCTTGCCCCAGCTCCCCCTGTGTGAGCCGGCCACCCGATCTGCGGCCGACTCCAGGGCATGGGTCAGCTCATGACGTCGGCGCAGGCGGTCTTCGACCGGTAGCGACAGCACATAGGCGGCCAGCCTGGTCAGGGGCATTCGGGTCAGGTCTGCTTGTACACCTCTGGCCCCGCGCTTGTGCGCGGACTCCTGCAGCCGCAGGGTCTCCAGGCGGGTCATGCGTGGGGCTATGCGCTGCAGGAAGACATCCCGGGGGATGCCGTGCTTGGCGGCGAAGCCCTCGGCAGCCGTGAAGGGCAGCTCGTACAGCGCAGCCTTCTCGTAGTGCGCGCGGCGCCATGTCTCCAGGAGGGGTGTCGCATAGCGCTTACGGGTCAGCGGCGCGAAGACGAACGGTCCCAGCTCTTCGGCGGCGGGGGCCAGGTGTGCGTGGCGAAGCGCCCGCTTGAGTCCGCTGCGGTATTTCACGGCATCGAACGCCAGGTCCGGGCGGGCGGACAGCCAGTCACGCATGATCGCGCGGGTGCGGCGGTTGTTCACCCTGGCCCGGCGCAGTGCGTCGAACAGCCCGTACACGCGTTGCGGCGGCAGCATCGCCAGACGGCACGCGATCAGACGGCCCTCGCTGCGACGCTGGTCGGCAGTGGCCTCATGGGTGGTCTCCAGCAGACGCCGGATGATGAGGACCGCGTTGTAGTCGTTGATGTCGAGCGCAAGGACTCCAGCGTAGAGGTCACGGTAGTTGCCCAGCATGTACGCATGAAGAAAGTCCAAGGACAGCCGCTGCTCGCCCGCGTCGCTGCGGAACTCACGCTGGCCGGTGGAGGTGATCGCCGCGTTGACGAAGAGCAGGACATCGTCGGCCGCGATGAGGTCCCCGTACGAATCCATCCGAAACTTCCTCATGGGTGCGGGTGCCGGCCGGGGAATGGGGGCACGAGCTGCGAATCGTTGCTTCAGAGGCAGGTTCCGGAAGTCGCACCGGAGTCCCGCGGCCGGCATCAGGACCGTAACAGAGCGGGCGACAAGCCCTCTACTGACTTCCGTCACCGCGCCGGCATGGGGCGATTCCCGGTCGCGACAGCGTGCGAGGACCGTGGCATGGCTCAACTTCATCGAGTTCACTCCCGATCTCATGCCGGGCCCCTCGCTCAGCGACCGGTCGATCGGCCGCCTCCAGCAGCCGGACCCGATTGCGGGCCGCGTCGGACCGCTCCGTGACCGGAGAGGGCAAGCCGGACGTCGCTTCCTGCTCCTGGGGCAGCCGTGCGTCGGCGCACGGGGATGAGGTCATGCCGGTCCCACGCGCTCTCGGGCTTCCCGGCTGCGTGAGGAACTGCGTCCTGGCCTTCTGTGTTGCGATGGATCGGTGTTCCCGCCCCGGTCAGCGGGACGCCCGTCCCGCCGTGCCGGGCCGCGGAACGGCTGGCACCACCACGTCACCCTCGTCTCCGCCGCCCACGCCTTCTGCACCCTGCAACGAGTGGCCCAAGACCCAAGAGACGCGGCGCAGGACTGAGCCTCTACCAAGTAGTCCGCGAACCGCAGACACTCCTCGCCCTCTGGGCCGACGCCTGCCCCACCTGCCGCCGCCACATACCCACACCACTACGAACCTGACCACCCTACTGGTCCGGCAGGCTCGCGAGCTCCGACGCCCACCGCCGCATCCCTGGGTTCTCCGCAACGTCGGCATAGCGCTCGAACTGATCTCGGCATTGCCGCCGAAGGATGCCGCCGGCGATGGTCGGGACTCGGGTGAACTCCTCCCTGGGCCGCAGCGGCTGCCATACGGCCCCGACGTTGGCTGCGCCATCGCTCGGGGATTCGAGTCCGAACCAGACCTCCGAGACCCCCATCGCAAGAGCGGCTCCAAGGCACATCAGGCACGGTTCCAGGGTTACGGCAAGAACCAGCGGGTCGGAACGCTCTCGCCACCCCAATCGCTGATCAGCATCGATCATTGCCAGCAGATCGGCGTGGATCAGCCGCCGGTCAGGCGTCTGTTCCTGTGTGTATGCCCGCCCAACGACTTCACCCCCCATGGCCACGACCGCGCCGATCGGCAGCTCGCCCGCCGTCAAGCCTTCCTCGGCGACCTCGATGGCCAGGCCGACCAACTGTTGGGGGGTCATACTGCGCGGCTCCAGAGGGTGATCCATTTGTCAGTTCCCAGCTCGAGGTTTCTCCCTCACCGCATCGGCAGATCGATCAACATGCATCACATCCATGCGGTTCAAGAACCGTCCTGACGAGCCGGGTTCAGGGCCGGCCAGCGGCAGGGGCAGGCGTGAGGTGACCCCATCGCGGGGATCACCTCACGCGGGGTGTTCCAGCTCAGCGGCTCAGCACGGTCTCCTGCTCCACGCCAGCTTCGCGGGGTTGCGTACGTAATAGAACCCGGTGATGAGGCCGTCCTCGATCCGCATCGCCACGACGCTGTCGATCTCCCCGTTGCGCCGCACCACAAGTCCTGGCCAACCGTTGATCTGGACCGGCTCGACGGAAGCGTCTGCGCCGAGCCGGGTCAAGCCGATGCCCAGCAGCGCAGCCACGTTGTCGGCCCCCAAGACCGGGTGCAGCGTGGCCCGTTTGGCTCCGCCGCCGTCACCCAGGTAGACGACATCCGGCGCGAGGAGGTCGAGCAGGTTCTGCAGATCGCCCGTTTCGACCGCCTGTTGGAAGGCCCGTATCGCGGCTCGGTTGTCGGCCGGGGAGACGGTGGCGCGCGGCCGGCGCGCGGCGACATGCGCCCGTGCCCGATGGGCGACCTGACGGACCGCGGCGGGGCTCTTGTCGACGACTTGAGCGATCTCGTCGTAGCCGAAGTCGAAGACCTCACGCAGTACGAACACCGCCCGCTCGGTCGGCGCGAGCGTCTCCAGCACCAGCAGCATCGCCATCGAGACGCTTTCGGCCAGTTCGACGTCCTCGGCCACGTCGGGCGCGGTCAGCAGCGGCTCGGGCAGCCACGGGCCGACATAGGACTCTCTGCGTCGGCTGAGCGTGCGCAACCGGTCCAGCGCCTTCCGCGTGGCGATCCGCACCAGGAACGCACGCTGATCCCGCACCGAGCCGAGATCGACGCCCACCCAGCGCAGCCAGGTCTCCTGCAGGACGTCCTCGGCGTCGGCGGCTGAGCCGAGCATCTCGTAGGCGACGGTGAACAGCAGGTTGCGGTGGGTGACAAATGCCTGGGTGACCGAGTCGAGCTCGCCGCCGCGAGCGGAGCGAACCGCGCTGCCCGTCGTCCGTTCCCTGCACTCACTCATCGTCGGCTCCTGCCTGTGTGTTCTCCACTGCGCTGCCCACACAAGACGCCGGTGGCCGCCGCTTTGTGACACCCATGAGCAATGGCCCAGGTCACACGCATGCGTTGTCACAGGGTCCGGGTCGCCGGCGTCTGGTGGGCATCAGGACGCCGCGCAAACGATCCGCGCGGCAGGCAGCACCACAAGTGAGGACGAAGTCATGGCACATATGAAGGCGCAGGCCCCGGCAGCCGACTCGCGCCGCTGGGCCGCGCTGTTCTTCATCGGGCTGGCCCAGCTCATGATCGTTCTGGATGGCACGGTCGTGAATATCGCGCTGCCGTCGCTCCAGCGGGATCTGGCGATCTCCGACGGCGACCGGCAGTGGGTCATCACCGGGTACACGCTGGCGTTCGGCAGCCTGCTGCTGCTCGGCGGCCGGATCGCCGACTACACCGGCCGAAAGCGGGCCTTCCTGATCGGACTGCTCGGCTTCGCCGGCGCGTCGGCGCTCGGCGGCACGGCGGACAACTTCGAGATGCTGCTGACCGCCCGTGCCCTTCAGGGCGGGTTCGCCGCGCTGCTCGGGCCGTCCGCGTTGTCGCTGCTGACCGTGACGTTCACCCAGCCCAAGGAGCGCGCCAAGGCGTTCGGGATCTGGGGAGCCATCACCGCCATGGCCGGCGGGGCGTTGACCGACTATCTGGACTGGCGCTGGTGCCTGTACATCAGCGTCCCGATCGCCCTGATCGCGGCGGTCGGCGGGTACATGATGCTGGCCGAGTCGCGGCGCGAGGGCAGGTCCCGGTTCGACGTCCCCGGTGTGTTGCTGGTGACCGGCGGGCTGGTCGCCATCGTCTACGGCACCAGCCGAGCCGAGTCCGACGGCTGGGGCTCCACGACGGTCATCGCTCTGCTGGCCGCCGGCGCGGTCCTGCTCGCCGCGTTCGCCTTCGTCGAGGGCCGGGTGGCGCAGCCGCTGCTGCCGATGCGCCTGATCGTCAACCGCACCCGCGGCGGCGCCTACCTGAGCGCGGGACTGGCCATGGTCGGCATGTTCGGGGCGTTCCTGTTCATGACCTACTACCTTCAGATCATCAAGGGATACTCGCCGATCAGGACGGGCGTGGCCTTCCTCCCGATGACCGTGGCGGTCCTGCTGTCGGCCGGCGGGCTCGCCACCCGGCTGTTGCCCAAGGTCCCGCCGCGGGTGCTGATCGTGCCGGGCATGCTCCTCGTCTCCTGCGGCATGCTGTGGTTCCTCACCATGGAGACCGACACCGCCTACGTCGAGGGCGTGCTGGTGGCGGGACTCCTGCTCGGCTTCGGAGCGGGCATGATCATGCCGGTCGCCTTCAACTACGCCACTCACGGCGCCGACCAGGGCGACGCGGGCGTTGCCTCGGCCGGCGTCAACACCGCGCAGCACGTCGGTAGCTCGATCGGAACCGCGCTGCTCAACACCATCGCGGCCGGCAAGACAGCGGACTACCTGACCTCGCATGCCTCGCAGGGCAGGAGCCCGGCCATCGCCAAGCAGGCATTGCTGGAAGGCTTCGAGACGGCCAGTACGTGGGCCGCAGGGATCCTCCTGGCCGGCGCGCTGATCGTCGCCGTCCTGATGAACACCCCGCGCCCCGAACTCCCGGCCGCCACCGAGGACGTCGAAAGCCCGGATGGCGCCGAGGACGCCAAGAGTGCCGAGCCGGCGCTGCCACATCCCTGACCCCTCCGGGAGAGGCCCAATGCCGGAACGGGCCCCGAGGGAACTACGCGCGCAAGGACGACCCACCCGCAGACCGGCGCGCCCTGGTCATCCGGACCAACCTCGAAATCAACAGCTGACGGACGATCTGCACCACAGACAACCGCCTATCATCAGCATGAGCCACAGCCCGCCGTCAGCACACTGATCAGCAACTGCCTGATGGCGCAGCTTCATTGACCTGCTTCTGCCTGGCACTACGCGACACGCGAGTCCGAGAATCTGCGATCCGGCCCGGCTTCACCCGACCGAGAGAGGCCCAAAGGGTTGCGGCATGTGTTGCGCTAGCTGTTGCGCCAAGGTGAAGCGGTAGCCGTTGCGTGAACCTGAGGGAACCCGTCCGTACCGGGTTCCCTCAGGGAACCTGATGGAGCGTCGAAGGAGCCTGCCATGCCCACCGCCCCGCACATTGCACTCGACTCGGCCGGAGCCGCGGCCGTCGACGGCCGCCACATCCGGGCCCTGACCTTCCAGTCCGTACGAATGGAGTACCTACGGCGGGTGCTCGGGGAGCTGAGCCTCGCGGCGGCCGGCAGCCGGGCGCTCGTCGTCGGCAGCGGGCGCGGCCTTCTGGCCCGCAGCCTCGCCCAGCTCGGTTTCGAGGTCGTCGCCGCCGATTCGTCCCCTGCCGCGACGGCCCTGGCCCTGGACGCGGACGACGGGTCGGGCGTCACGTACCTGACGACGCCCGCGGAGAAGCTCGACCTCCCGGACGCCTCCTTCGACCTCGTGTACTGCGCCGACACCCTCGAGATCACCGAACGGCCGGACGCGGTCCTCGTGGAGGCGGCGCGCGTGCTGCGCCCCGGCGCGGCCTTCGTCTACGACACGGTGAACCGCACCCCCGTGTCCCGCCTCATCTACCTCGGTGCCTTCCAAGCCTTCCCGGGTACACGGATCATGCCCCGGGGCCGTAACGCCGCGCGCCGGCTGCGCCGCCCGGAGGAGCTTGCCGAGTCCCTCGACCGGGCGGGGCTGTCCGCGAAGGACATCTCGGCGTTCAAGCCGCGCGACGTACGCAGTCTGGTGCGCGCGACGCGCGGGCGCAGGCGTGGCACGCTGACGGACGATCAGCTGCCGGAGCTCGTCGACATGGTGCTCGAGCCGGAGAGCAGCCCGGTGGTGACGTACCTGGGGTATGCGGTTCGCCGAGCATGAGCCACGCTCCGGGCCCCGGACCGGCCATTCCGGGCGCACCCCTTCCAGTCGGGATCCACGGTGGCGAGTTGTGCGGCCCGGAGTGCGGCGCGCTCAGGTTCTTGCGGAGGCCGCTCTTCGTGCGGAGGTTGGTCATGTGCTGCCCGATGAGCACCATCGTCTCGCCCTGGCCTCATACCGCGTCCTGTCGGGGTGCAAGGTGTCCAGCGGCCCGCTGGTATGAGCACAGCGCGGCGAGCTTGGCTTCCCAGGCTTCCTCACCGGGCTCCCACACCATCCCGGCCCTGGGCAAGTCAAGCAGTTCCTTGCGCCGTGGCTCCCGTTCCCCGGCCCGCAGCGCCGTGCGCTGCTGGTGCACCCACCTGCCCGGTGGAGACGCTTTCATCGTGCCCACGGTGGTCTCAACGTCGTAGGGAACGGCACGCAGGCCGGTGATCTCGTTCTCCGCGTTCGGCCGCAGAACGCCGGTCCTCAGGCAGGACATGTCCGCATATCCTTCGGACATGGTTGATCAATGCTCGGTCGACGTTGGCGGGGTCCGGCTGGCCTATCAGATGTCGGGTCCGCCGGATGCTCCGCCGCTTGTCCTGTTGCACGCGCTGGGCGAGGACGCCACCGACTGGGAGGCTGTTGCGCCCGCCCTGGCCCGGAGTCGACGGGTGTATGCCCTCGATCTTCGCGGTCACGGCCGAAGCGACTGGCCGGGGGAGTACTCGCTCGAGCTCATGCAGGCCGATGTGCTCCGGTTCCTGGAGGCGCTGGGACTTGGCCCAGTGGATTTGATCGGGCACTCCATGGGTGGGATTGTGGCCTACCTGCTCGCGGAGGACCATCCGCTGCGGGTGAGCCGGCTCATCCTGGAGGACGTTCCGCTCCCGCGTCCCCGGGAGCCAGCCACCCCGACCAGGCCGGACAGTGCCCTGCCCTTCGACTGGGGGATGGTGCTGGCGGTCAGGCGGCAGATCGACGTGCCTGACCCCAGGTGGCTGGAGCGACTCAGCCAGATCACCGCCAAGACCCTCGTGCTCGCCGGCGGCCCGCACAGCCATGTTCCCCAGGATGGCGTCGCCGAGTTGGCCCGCCGCATCCCCGGCGGGCAAGTGGTCACCGTTCCGGTGGGACACCTGATCCACCGCGCAGCGCCGGAGGCGTTCATGGAGTCGGTTTCGGCGTTCTTGGAGGGATGACTTCCGTCCTGCCCTCCACCCGACTCGGGACACTCCGACGGCTCCATCGGCGCCGGGGCGGTTCCTCGTCGGATGCGGTCAGGACTGGGGAGGGTTGCGGCACAGGCAGAACGGATGCCCGGCCGGGTCGAGGTAGACCTGCCAGCCGTAGCCGGACTCGCCGACGAAGCTCTTTTGGAGGGTGGCGCCCAGCTTGATCACCCGGCGCTGCTCGGGCTCGAACTCGTCCACTTCGAAGTCGAGGTGGAACTGTTGCGGATGCTCCTGGCCCGGCCAGCTGGGCCGCTGATAGTTCTCCACCCGCTGAAACGACAGCTCGACGCCGTCGTTGCGCAGGTTGACCCAGTCCTTGGTGCTGATATCGGTGTTGATCTCCCAGCTCAGCAGCTCGGCGTAGAACTCGGCCAGCTTCCAGGGGTCGGGGCAGTCGAGGATGACATCGGTGAACGTCAGCATCCGATCATCATAAATCGCGGCGATCAGTCGGCGCAGTGCTGGGCAGTTTTCAGGGGCTGTGTCCGCGTCGTTTGCGGTGGCTGATGCGGGCCTGATGCTGGTGTCGTCGGCCCAGTGTGACCAGCGCAGGATGTCCTCGGCCGGCGTCGGGCGCCGAGCTTTGAGGCGGGTGATCAAGCGTCTGATCGCGGCGAGGCCGGGGTGGATGAGTTGGGAGGATCCGTTTCCGCTTTCCCCATGTCCGGCTGGCGGGCCCGCAGGACGGTCAGGCAGGCGTGGGCGGCCATGGCCAGGGTCATGTGGCGGTGCCTTCCGCACGACTTCGCTCCGTGGGAGACGGTCTACCGCTACTTCGCCGCCTGGCAGAAGGAAGGAGTCTTCGACCAGCTCAATGGCCTGCTGCGGCGACTGGTGCGCGAGGCCGAAGGCCGGGATGCCATGTCGTTCCGTGCGCGTCCTGTGGCCCGCCCCACGCGTTGAACGCGTCCCGCAGTCCATCCGAGGCGTCCTCCGGCAGACCGCGGTCCTCGGTCAGCGGCCGGAAACCGAAGGAGTTGCGGACGCCGAAGAGGCAGGCGAGGGCGTCATAGACGTTGCCGGTGTTGAGGAGGAAACGGTCAATGGCGGCGTGCCATACCGCGTCCTCGTCGTCCTCTCCCCAAATCCGGGCCAAGGGTCTGCACTCGATCATTCCGCTCACGTCGGTGGACATGTCCGCAGTCTGCCGAGAGGGGACAAGGCTCGTCGCCTGGATTTCGATGCAGAACCTGACCGGTGGGCCGGGGTGGGGCGACCTCGTAGAGTCGGCCGTCGTGGATCAGGGCCCACAGGACGTTGACTCTGCGGCGGGCGAGGGCGATCACGGCCTGGGTATGGCGTTTGCCCTAGGCGCGCTTGCGGTCGTAAAACGCCCGGGAGTTGGGGGCGTAGCGCACGCTCGTCAGGGCGGACATGTAGAAGACGCGCTGGAGCCCCCGGTGGTAGTGGCGGCCGGTGCAGGTTGCCGTTCCGCTTCCGGAATCGTGCGGTGCCGAAGCCAGACCGGCGAACGCCGCGAGCCCCCGGCGCCCAGGACGGCCATGAGCCGCGGACCCAACGCGACATGCTGCACGACCATCTCGCAGGGAGGCCAGGTCCCGGAGCTGAGTCGGGTCACGTCGAAGGTTCGCCGAGCAGGAGCCGGGGGTTTCAGGCGAAGCCGCTGTCGGCACGTCGACCGGTGGTGTCAGCGGATGTGGTGCTGTTTCCAGAAGGGCCCGAGGTCTTTGCCAGTGGCCGATTGGGCGGCCTTCTTGAACGCGGTGGTGGTGGAGACGCCGTACCAGTGGTCCTGTGCGTACCGCTTGAGGAGTCGCGCCATTGCGGCGGCCCCGATGGTGCGTTCCAGGTCCGCGAGCGCGCAGGAACCGGCCGTATAGACGAGATGGTACTGGTCACGGTGCGCGGCCCAGTAGGCCATCGAGTCGGTGAGCGCGGTTCGGTCGTTCGGCCAGTAGACGTCGGACCAGCACCCGCGGGTGTCCCAGCCGTAGAACCGCGCGTTGGCGTACTGGGCGAAGCTTTCGTCCAGCCATGGCGCGCTGTACTGGTCGTTGCCCACGATGCCGTACCACCACTGGTGCGCCACCTCGTGGACGACGGCGCTGCCCTCGTCGGTGGTGCCGAGGAGGACCAGGCCGGGGTACTCCATTCCGCCGCCGAACTTCTCGGTCATCACGAGGTCGATCTCGCCGTAGGGATAGCGGCCGAACTCCTTGCTGAACCGGTCGATGGCATTGACGCCGTCCCTGCGGGTCAGGCGTACTCCAGCGGCGGGCGTGTTCGGTGCCCAGTACGACTTCACGCGTACGCCCCCGGCGGAGGTCTCACTCGCCGTGCGAAACGGGCCGGCCGCCCAAGCGAAGTCCCGTACCTGGTGCGCGATGCTGTGTGTGATGGCGCGTCCGGGTTCTCCGGCCTGAGTCCAACTGCGGCCGGTCGCAGGGACCTTGAGCGTCGACGGGTGGTCGATGCGAACCTGGAAGTCACTGGCCAGGCTGTAGAAGCTCTCGCCGATCGGCGCATAAGGGTCGAGGTGCCACCCCTTCGCGTCGTGCACAGCGAGTACGGGCAGGGCGTTGCCCAGGAAGCGGAACGCGCCCTCACGGCCGAAGCGGTCGTTGCGCTCGGGCACCGTGATGGATACGTCGAAGGCGATGCTCGCCCGCTTTCCGCGCGTCAGCGGTTTCGGCAAGGTGATGCGCAGTGCCGTGCACTTCACGGTGAGGCGGCCCGGATCGCCGCCGCGCACGTTGGACACTCTGACAGGAGACGGTCTTCCGGGCGTACCGCACCCGTCGACTCCGTTTCCCCACAGCCGCAAGTACACCTCGCGCAGGGGTCGTTCGGTGGCGTTGCGGAACGACACCCGCTGCCGGCCACTCCAGTGGGAGCCGTCGGCGTCGCCGCGCACGGTCACGTCGTAACGCAGGCGATCGGGAGTCGCGGTCTCGGGGGGCCGCGCCTCGCCCCGGGGCTCTGTGACAGCTCCGGCGGCAGTGGCACCCGCCGTCATGAGCACTACCAGAAGAACAACCAGCAGACGGCGAACGGCTGTTAAGGACCACACAGGTAGGGACGACATGTGAGCCGATCGTGCCACATCGCATGGACAGTACGTCCCCGTCTGCTAGAACCGAGGGGACACGCTCCGCTTCGGCGGGTGTCACTCCTGGAGCGGCTACCTCTTCCGTACGGCGGGCATGCTGGTGAAGAGCGCGCGGGCAGCCGGTGTCCGCCCAGTGGAGGTGACCGCCGATGGCGGGCGCGACATTGAGGAAGGGGCCGTTCAGGAGTGACGACACCCGGACGGGGAGTCAGCTGGCCGAGCTCCCGCCCGGGCTCCGGGGCACGGCGTCTCTATGAGGTCGAAGACCTCTTGTAGGCACCGCAAACCGGGGGATTGATGAAGCTGTTGTACGTGCAGACCCGGATGTATATGTACCGGTTCTCGGCCACGTTCGGGCGGCACGTGATGGATACGCCGTAGCTCAGGAAGGTGGCGCTGGCCAAGCCGCCATTGGTTGCAGTTGTGTCGGCGGTTGCTGTGCCGACTTCAGCGAACGTGATGGCTGACGTTGCTGCGGCAACTACGGCGAAACTCCTGATGCGTCGCACTCCGGGCCTCCAGTGGCGTTGCGCTGGAATGAATCAGGCGGGGACATGCCGTGCAAAATAGAAACAGAGTCAAAGGTTAAAAGGTTGTCTCACGTGGCAAGTTTCGCGAGCTTCTTGTAGCAGGTCAGGGCGGCGGCCATGGCCAGGCCTCGGCTCTGCCAGTCGTTGCGGACCACGTACGGGATCTTGAGACCACGAGCAGCCCATGGCAGGCTCATGCCGCATGATCGATGAATTCGCGAAAGACAACCTGCACGGAAGACTGCGGCGGGACCGCAAGGCGCTGCTCTGGAAACTCGACGGCTTGTCCGAATACGACGCCCGCCGGCCTTTGACAGCGACCGGGACCAACCTCCTCGGCCTGGTCAAACACGTGGCCACCGTCGAGGCCAGGTACTTCGGCGAGGTCTTCGACCGCCCTTCCCCGGAACCGCTGCCCCGGTGGCAGGACTCCAACGGCAGCGATCTGTGGGCGACCGGGGACGAGACCCGCGATCAGATCATCGGGTTCTACCGGCGTACGTGGGAACACTCGGACGCGACGATCAACGAGCTTCCCCTCGACGCCCCCGGCCACGTGCCGTGGTGGCCGGAGCCTTATGCCGACACGAACCTGTTCGCCATCATGGTCCATGTCCTCGGCGAGTCCATCCGGCATGCCGGGCACGCCGATATCCTGCGCGAGGGCCTCGACGGCCGGACCGGGTTGCGCGCCGAACACGAGAAGCAGATCGACGAGGAAGCCCGTGCAGCCCACTGCGCGAAGATCGAGCAGGCCGCCAGGTCGGCCGCACCAATCAAGGCTTAGAGGTCCTAACAAAGGCGTTGGACATGGCGGTGGGTGATCAGGCAGACGGCGA
>NZ_BMSX01000004.1 GCF_014649375.1 Streptomyces aurantiogriseus | reverse complement strand
CCGCGACCCGAAGTAACCGCCATGACAGCGCGGGCCGCCTCCCGCAACTCGTCCCGCCCCAGGGCGGCGTACTCCGACACCGCGTCGGCTACGCCGCCCTGTCGGCGTTCTCGGCCGCCCGCCGGGCCCGGACCGCAGACATCGTCAGCCGGAACTCCCGTAGGACGCCGAGCCGTTCAGTCGGCGCGAGCAACCGCACTGCCCAATGGCCGCACCCAGGTGCGGTGAGCGGTGTCTAGCGGTGGACGGAGCCGATGTTGGTGGACCGGTCGGCGGCCACGCACTGGGCCCGCGTGCTGCTTCCGGTGGCGGTGACGGTCAGGTTGTTGGGGTTGCCGCAGTTGTTGCTCAGCCGCCCCGACTGGGCGGTGTTCTGCTGGAGCAGATCCATCCCACCGGAGCCGCCCTCGGCCTCCGCACCGTCGCCGATCTCCACGGTGCCTACGTTGGTGGACTCATCGACTGTCAGGCAACGGAGCTCCGCATCCGAGTCCGTCAGCTCGATCCCCGAATCGTTGGGGTTGGCGCAGTTGTTGTTCTGCCGCCCCTCTTGCGCGGTGTTCTGCTGGGACACGGAGCCGCCGCTGGTGGAGCCGCCTTCGGCGTGGGCGCCGCCGCTCTTGACCACGGTGTGCTTGTTGCGGGAGGCGTCTTTGTTCACGCATCCGTTCTTCTGCCGCCCACCATCGGTCGCGGTGACGTTGGAGATGTTGGGGTTGGCGCAGTTGTTGTTCTGCCGCCCCTCTTGCGCGGTGTTCTGCTGGATCAGGGTGCCGCCGCTGGTGGAGCCGCCTTCGGCGTGGGCGCCGCCGCTCTTGACCACGGTGTGCTTGTTGCGGGAGGCGTCTTTGTTCACGCACCCGTTCTTCTGCCGCCCACCACCGGACGCGGTGACGTTGGAGGCGTTGGCGTTGGCGCAGTTGTTGTTCTGCCGCCCCTCTTGCGCGGTGTTCTGCTGGAACACGTTGCCGCCGGTGCTGGAGCCGCCTTCGGCGTGGGCGCCGCCGCTCTTGACCACGGTGTGCTTGTTGCGGGAGGCGTCCTTGTTCACGCACCCGTTCTTCTGCCGCCCACCACCGGACGCGGTGACGCCGGAGTTGGTGGCGTTGGCGCAGTTGTTGTTCTGCCGCCCCTCCTGCGCGGTGTTCTGCTGGGCCACGTCGCCGGTGGCGGAGCCGCCTTCGGCGCGCGCCCCACCGCTCTTGACCACGGTGTGCTTGTTGCGGGAGGCGTCCTTGTTCACGCACCCGTTCTTCTGCCGCCCACCATCGGTCGCGGTGACGTTGGAGGTGTTGGGGTTGGCGCAGTTGTTGTTCTGCCTTCCCTCCTGCGCGGTGTTCTGCTCGACCACGATGCTGCCGGTGCTGGAGCCGCCTTCGGCGTGGGCGCCACCGCCCTTGACGGTGGTGTGCTTGTTGCGGGAGGCGTCCTTGTTCACGCACCCGCTCTCTCGCCGCCCACCGCTTACGTTGGTGTTGGAGCCGTTGGGGTTGGCGCAGTTGTTGTTCAGCCGCCCCTCCTGCGCCGTGTTCTGCTGGAACACGCTGCTGGCGCTGGAGCCGCCCTCGGCGCGCGCCCCGCCATCCTCGACGAGATCGTGCTTGTTGAATGACGCGTCGTCGGTCACGCAGCGCACGTCACTTCTGCTGTCCGTCAGTTCCCCGGTGGTGAGGGGAAGGCCGATCTCCTGTGAGCAGTTGTTGTTCTGCTTGCTCTCCTGGGCGGTGTTCTGCTGGAACAGATCACCGACGGTGTTGGAGCCACCCGTGGCGGCGGCGCCAGGGTCATCGGCGACAGCGATCCCGCAGTGGGCGGACGCCAGGCTGCCAACCGCCAGGACCACAAGTGTGGCCAACCTGATCTTCTGTGCGCGCACCTGTTCCTCCGGACAGACTCGGCGAATCCAGTTCTCTGGCGTCGTGCCACAACGACGCCGGACTCCGTTCGACATGGCCCGGCCGGCGTCTTTCCCCAGATGGCCCATCGCGTTCCCCCGGAAAGCCTGTCGGCGTACACCCGAACGGGCATCTGCCTGAGGCACCCCCATGGAGACCGCGGGGTCAGGGGCGCACGCCGGTGCCCGGCGACAAGTGGCCCCCGGCCCGCGGCCTCGCCCTCAGCGAGGCGCGAGCCCGTGCACCAGGGGGTGGACGACCTCGTCGAGGTCCTCCAGGGCGGCGAAGCCGGGCGACGCGGCCCGACCTGCACCGGTGACGGCTGCGCCCGCCGCTGCCGGCCGAGCGGCGGTCAGACCACGACTGCGGCGAGCGAGCGCCCCATGAACCAGACCCCCACCCCCGTGATCAGACCCGTGATGCTCCAGCCCACCACGCCCATCGGGTTCAGCCCCAGAAGGTTGTAAGCAACCATCAGATACGGCACGGTCAGCAGCAGCCAGCCCCCCAGCAGCGGGTACAGCCACAGCCCGAAAAGGGCCAGCCATGAGGCTCCCAGCAGCAGCCAGCCGAGGAACAGCCAACCCCAGAACGCCCACTCGGAAGAGGTCAGATAGCCCTCGACGTGACCTCCGGCCACCATCCGCACCACTTCTCCACGCCACAGGCGCAGTTCGGCCGGATCCCCACGGTCCGTCGCGCGGAAGGTGTTCGAGCCGACGCCCAGCGACTCCGTGCGCTCACCGAAGCGGACGTCCATGCTGTAACTGCGGGTGCACGACGTGCCGCCGTTGCTGTTCGTGGTGCACGACTCGCTCCAGTCCATGTCGACGACCTCGCCGGTGGTCCGCGCGATGCAGTCGTCGGCCGTCTCCCACGGTGTGCCGACGGGACACAGGGAGGCGTTCTTGTACAACACGACAGCCGGATGGTTCCGTTCGACGCGATCCACGCACAGGACGAGCCCCGGCACCGCGACCGCGAGGATCAGCACCCGCAGCACCACATGAGACGCCACGTCACGACGACGCCGGGACCAGCTCTTGCCGCCACGTAACACGGTGGGACGCCCTCCCCCTGAACAGCCCGTACGGCCCGTACATCCCGTCCTACCCGACCAGCGTCCGCCAACCCCGGAAACGGAGGCAATGGCCCGACCGTGTGAACCCGACCGTGTGAAGCGGCGGCCGCCGCGACGACGAGGGGCGCCCGGTGGTCACCGGGCGCCCCTCACTGCCGTACCGAAGTGATCAGAGCTTCTCGATCACGTAGTCGATGCACTTCGTCAGCGCCTCGATGTCCGCCGGGTCGATCGCCGGGAACATCGCGACGCGCAGCTGGTTGCGGCCGAGCTTGCGGTAGGGCTCGGTGTCGACGATGCCGTTGGCGCGCAGGACCTTGGCGACGGCGGCGGCGTCCACCTCGTCGGTGAAGTCGATGGTGCCGATGACGGCCGAGCGCTTGGCGGGGTCGGCGACGAAGGGGTTGGCGTACTTGACGTCCTCGGCCCAGCCGTAGAGCGTGCGGGCGGAAGTGGCGGTGCGGCGGACCGACCAGTCGAGGCCGCCCTGGCCGTTGAGCCACTCCAGCTGCTGGTTCAGCAGGAAGACGGTGGCCAGCGCCGGGGTGTTGTACGTCTGGTTCTTGCGGGAGTTGTCGATCGCCGTGGGGAGCGAGAAGAACTCCGGGATGTGGCGGCCGGACGCGTGGATGCGCTCGGCGCGCTCGATCGCGGTCGGGGAGAAGATGCCGATCCACAGGCCGCCGTCGGAGGCGAAGGACTTCTGCGGGGCGAAGTAGTAGACGTCGGTCTCGGCGATGTCGACCGGCAGACCGCCGGCGCCCGACGTCGCGTCGACCAGGACCAGGGCGCCCTCGTCGGCACCTTCCACGCGCTTGATGGGCATGGCCACGCCGGTGGAGGTCTCGTTGTGCGTGAAGGCGTAGACGTCGACGCCCGCCTCTGCGACCGGCTCGGGGTGCGTGCCCGGGTCGGAGGAGATGACGTCGGGCTCGGCGAGCCAGGGGGCGAGCTTCGCGGCCTTGGCGAACTTGGAGCTGAACTCGCCGAAGCTGAGGTGCTGCGACTTGTTCTCGATCAGGCCGTGGGTCGCGATGTCCCAGAAGGCGGTGGAGCCGCCGTTGCCGAGGACGACCTCGTAGCCGTCCGGGATCTGGAACAGCTGGGAGATGCCCTCGCGGACCTGGCCGACCAGGTTCTTGACCGGGGCCTGGCGGTGGGAGGTACCGAGGAGAGAGGTACCGGTGGCGGCCAGGGCGTCCAGCGCCTCCACCCGCACCTTGGAGGGGCCCGCGCCGAATCGACCGTCGGCGGGCTTGATGTCAGCAGGAATCTGGATCTCAGCCACGGCCGGAGCGTATCCCCTGGGGGAAACGGTACGGAAACGTGTCCGTTCGATGAGACGCGATATCCGGCGTTCGGACCTGTGGATTCCTGTGAGGTGACAGGTTTTCCACAGGGCTTTCGTCACTGTCGGTGACGAGGTGCATCCTGGACGCATGACAGATCTCGAGGGGGAGCTGCGCAGGGCCGTCCGGGGTGACGTGGGGTTCGACGTCACCTCCCGCGCGCTGGTGACCATGGACGCGTCCAACTACCGACGCGTGCCGCTGGGCGTCGTCGCGCCGCGCGACGCGGACGACGTGGCGGCGGTGCTGGAGGTGTGCCGGACACGGGGAGTGCCGGTCGTGGCGCGTGGTGGGGGCACATCGATCGCCGGGCAGGCGACGGGCGCGGGCGTCGTGCTGGACTTCACGCGTCACCTGAACCGGTTGGTCGCCTTGGATCCGGTCGCGCGGACGGCCGTCGTCCAGCCGGGGCTCGTCCTCGACCGGCTCCAGGAAGCCGCCGCTCCGCACGGCCTGCGCTTCGGCCCCGACCCCTCCACCCACAGCCGCTGCACGCTCGGCGGGATGATCGGCAACAACTCCTGCGGCTCACACTCGGTGGCGTGGGGGACGACCGCGGACAACGTGCGGGAGCTCGACGTCATCACCGCGCGCGGACAGCGGCTCCGGCTCGGCCAGGGGTGGGCCGGCGCGCCGGACGGGCTGCGGGCCCTCGTCGAGGGCGAGTTGGCGCGGCTGCGCACCGGCTTTCCGGAGCTGCCCCGCCGTATCTCCGGGTACGCGCTGGACGCGCTGCTGCCCGAGAAGGGCGCCGACGTCGCCCGGTCCTTCTGCGGCTCGGAGGGCACGCTGGGCGTGCTGACGGAGGCCGTCGTCGACCTCGTCGAAGCGCCACGCGCGCGTGCGCTGGCCGTGCTCGGATACGCCGACGAGGGCGCCGCCGCCGAGGCCGCGGCCGGGCTGCTGCCGTTCGGGCCGCTGACGGTCGAGGGCATGGCCGCCGACCTGGTGCCGTCGGCCGCGGGGCTGCCACGGGGCGGGGCCTGGCTGTTCGTGGAGACGGGCGGGGAGTCGGCGGGGGAGGCACGCGCGCGTGCGGAGACGATCGTGCGCGCGGCGGACGTCATGGATTCCCTGGTGGTGACGGAGGACGCCGGGCAGCGCGCCCTGTGGCGCATCCGCGAGGACGCCAGCGGTACGGCGACCCGGATGCCCGACGGCTCCGAGGCCTGGCCCGGCTGGGAGGACTGCGCGGTCCCGCCGGCCCGACTGGGCGCCTACCTGCGGGACTTCCGCGCCCTCCTCCGCGCCCACGGCCTGCGCGGCACCCCCTACGGCCACTTCGGGGACGGCTGCATCCACGTCCGCATCGACTTCGACCTGCTCACCGAGGCCGGCATCGGCCGCTTCCGCCGCTTCTCGGAGGAACTGGCCGACCTGGTCACGGCCCACGGCGGCTCACTGTCCGGGGAGCACGGCGACGGGCAGGCGCGGGCCGAGCTGCTGCCGAAGATGTACGGGGCGGAGCTGGTCGCGCTGTTCGAGCGGGCGAAGGGAGTGTGGGACCCCGACGACCTGCTCAACCCGGGCATGCTGGTCCGCCCCGCCCCCCTCGACTCCCACCTCCGCTTCTCCGCCCTTCCCCGCGAACCGGTCGACGTGGCCTTCGGCTACCCCGGCGACGGCGGCGACTTCTCCGCCGCGGTCCGCCGCTGCGTCGGCGTCGCCAAGTGCCGTACGACCACGGCGACCGGGCCGGCCGTGATGTGCCCCTCCTACCGGGCCACGGGCGAGGAACAGCACTCCACGCGCGGGCGTGCCCGCCTGCTGCACGAGATGCTCGCGGGCGAGCTGGTCACCGACGGCTGGCGGTCGCAGGAGGTGCGGGAGGCCCTGGACCTGTGCCTGTCCTGCAAGGGCTGCCGCTCCGACTGTCCCGTCGAGGTCGACATGGCCACCTACAAGGCGGAGTTCCTCCACCACCACTACGAGGGACGCCGCCGCCCGGCCGCCCACTACAGCATGGGCCGGCTGCCGGTATGGCTGCGCTGGGCGCGTCGCACGCGCGCGGTGGCGTTGATCAACGCGCTCGCGTCGGTGAGGCCGCTGGCGAGCGTCGGCAAGCGGCTGGGCGGGATCGCGCCGGAGCGGGATATTCCGCGGCTGGCGCGGCGGACGTTCAGCGACTGGTGGCGCGGGAGGCGGACACGGACCACCACGTCCGGAGACCTCGTCGTCCTGTGGCCCGACACCTTCACCGAGCACCTCTCGCCCTCCGTCGGCCGGGCCGCCGTACGGGTGCTGGAAGCCGCAGGACTGCGGGTGGTGCTTCCGCCGACGCTGCGGCTGCGGGGCCGGCCGGTCGGGGACGCCCGGTCCAGGTCCGCCCTCCGTCTGCTGACGGCCCGGCGGGGCCGCGTCTGCTGCGGGCTGACGTACGTCTCCACCGGGCAGCTCGATCATGCGCGTGGGGTGCTGCGGCGCACGCTCGACCTGATGGAGCCGGTGCTGGAGACGGACGCTCCGGTGGTCGTGCTGGAGCCGAGCTGTGCGGCGGCGCTGCGCGGCGACCTGCCCGAGCTGCTGCACGACGACCCGCGTGCGGCGCGCCTCGCCGCCCGTGTCCTGACCTTCGCGGAGGCTCTGGAGCGGCACGCCCCCGACTGGAGACCGCCGCGCCTGGACCGCCCGGCGGTGGGCCAGACCCACTGCCACCAGCACGCGGTGCTGGGCGACACGGCCGACCGCCGGCTGCGCGAGGCCGCCGGTCTCACCGGCGACCTGAGCGGCGGCTGCTGCGGCCTCGCCGGTGACTTCGGCTTCGAGAAAGGGCACTTCGAGGTGTCCACGGCGTGCGCGGAGGAGCAGCTGCTGCCGTCCGTACGGGAGGCGCCGGCCGACGCGGTGGTCCTGGCGGACGGCTTCTCCTGCCGGACGCAGATGGAGCAGTTGGCGGGGGTGCGGGGGCGGCATCTGGCGGAAGCGCTGGCAGAAGAGCTGGAGGGAGAAGAGACATGACGGACGAGTGGGGGCGGGTGGCCGTCCTCTCCGACATCCACGGCGTCCTGCCCGCCCTGGAGGCGGTCCTCGCCGAGCCCGAGGTCGCGGCGGCCGACCGCGTCGTGCTGACCGGCGACATCACGGCGGGGCCCCAACCCGCCGAAGTGCTCGACCTGTTACGGGCTCAGGGCGAGCGCGTGCTGTGGGTCGCGGGCAACGCGGACCGGGAACTGGTCGAGTACCGGCGAGGGAAGCGCAGCGACATCCCGGATCCGATAGGCCCGTTCGCCGCGTCCGCGCTCCGCGAGGAACAGGTCGACTTCCTCGAAGGCCTCCCCGCCACCCGCACCCTGACCGTCCGCGGTCTCGGCCCGGTCCTCTTCTGTCACGCCACCCCCCGCGACGACGAGGAGGTCGTCCTCGTCGACTCCCGCCCGGCCCGCTGGAGGGAGGTCTTCGAGGGCCTCGACGAGAAGGTGCGCACGGTGGTGTGCGGCCACACGCACATGCCGTACGTCCGCCTCGCGCAGGGCCGGCTGGTGGTCAATCCGGGCAGCGTCGGCATGCCGTACGGCCGCGCCGGCGCGCACTGGTGCCTGCTGGGCCCGGGGACCGACCTGCGCGTGACGCCGTACGACGTCCCCGCGGCCGTCGCCCGGCTCGTCGCGGAGTGCCGGTACCCGGGCATCGCCGAGTGGGCGGACACCTACCTGCACGCGCGCGTGACGGACACGCAGGCACTGGAGGCCTTCGGTCCCCGGGACGGCCGCCGATGACCTCCTAGGCTGGGTGTACGGCCGTGCGAGGACGGGAACAGCCGTTTGCCGCGACCATCGCCGCAACATCACTGCGGCCGGAACAGCCACTCGAAGGAGCCCCGCGCATGAGCCTGCGTGTCCAGCCGATCTCCCGTGACGAGCACCTGGCGTTCGTCGAGGGCCTCCCCTCCGCCAGCCATATGCAGATCCCGTCATGGGGCGATGTGAAGCCGGACTGGCGGGCGGAGAGCCTGGGCTGGTTCGACGAGGCGGGCCTGCTCGTGGGAGCGGGACTGGTGCTCTTCCGGCCGCTGCCGAAGCTGAAGAAGTACCTGGCCTACCTGCCCGAGGGACCGGTCGTCGACTGGTTCGCGCCGGACCTCGTCGAGCGCTGGCTGGAGCCGATGCTCGCCCATCTCAAGGCGCGGGGCGCGTTCTCGGTGAAGATGGGCCCGCCCGTCGTCGTACGGCGCTGGAGCGCCGACGCCGTCAAGGCGGCCATCGCCGACCCGGGCGCCCACCGCCTGCGCGACGCCGAGGCGACCTCGTACGAACCGCGCGCCTTCGACCTCGCCGACCGGCTGCGCCGCGCCGGCTGGCAGCAGACCGAGCCGGGAGGAGAGGACGGGTTCGCCGCCGGGCAGCCGCGTCATGTCTTCCAGGTGCCGTACGAGGGACGGTCGTTGGAGGAGATCCACCAGGGCCTCAACCAGCAGTGGCGGCGCAACATCAAGAAGGCGGAGAAGGCGGGGGTGAAGGTCGTCCGCGGCGGCTACGAGGACCTGTCGGCCTTCTACACCCTCTACACCGAGACCGCCGAACGCGACCGCTTCATCCCGCGCCCCCTGCCCTACTTCCAGCGCATGTGGACCGCGCTGAACGCCGAACACCCCGACCGTATGCGGCTCTACCTCGCCCACCACGACGGTGACGTCCTCGCCGCCGCCACCATGCTGACCGTCGGCCGGCACGCCTGGTACTCCTACGGCGCCTCCACCAGCCACAAGCGCGAGGTCCAGCCCAACAACGCCATGCAGTGGCGCATGATGTGCGACGCCCACGAACTCGGCGCCGCCGTCTACGACCTGCGCGGCATCACCGACACCCTGGAGGACTCCCACCACCTCCTCGGCCTGCTCCGCTTCAAGGTGGGCACGGGTGGGCAGGCCGTGGAGTACCTGGGGGAGTGGGACTTCCCGCTCAACCGGCTGCTGCACAAGGCCCTCGACCTGTACATGGCGCGCCGCTGAGGAGGACCCGGCAGGCGATCGCGCAGAGGTACGTCCGTCAGATGCGCGCCCTGATCTGGCGGACGGGGTGCCCGAGCGCGTCGCCGAGGCCGGCGAGTTCCTCGTCGCTGAACCAGATGCGCTCGGGGTTCCAGACGGCGATCTCGAAGCGGGCGAAACCGCACGGCCAGTCGAACTCCAGGGCGTCGAGCGTGGTCGCGCCGCCGCAGCAGGGCACTTCGGCCGCGAGGGTCGGGAAGCCGTCGTCCGCGTGGGCTTCGAGCAGGTCGGCCCACCAGCCGGTGTCGATGGCGGAGCGGCAGAGCGGGCAGGTGATCCGCTCCAGGTTGTCGCCGCAGTCGACGGGGGTGAGCGTGTCGTGCCAGTACACCTCGACCTCCGCGTCGAAGGCGTCCGGATCGTCCGGGTCCGAGAGCCCCGCCGCCAGCGCTGCGGCCCGGTCGGCTCGGGCGCGCTCGGGCTGCCAGTGCGGGTCGGTCGGTATGACGGAGAGGACGTCGTCGCTCATGGGTTCCATGATGGCGTCACTCATGGGGCCCCTGGTGCGTTCCGCCATTCGAGATACCACCGGGACAGTGGCATCAACGCTTCACACACCTGACGAGGTCCACTACCCTGGACTTGGCAGTACATCGTGATGGACGAACCCCCGAATCCCGAGCCTCAGGACCGCCCGTGAGCACCCCCGACACCGCCACGTCGACCTCGCCTTCCCCCTCGTCCACAGCGGCCGGGGCGGTTCCCGGCCCCGCCCGCTGGGGCTCCCTCGGCCCGGTCGGCCTGGTGCTCGCCGGAGGCATCTCGGTCCAGTTCGGCGGCGCGCTCGCGGTGTTGTTGATGCCGAGGGCGGGCGCGCTGGGCGTCGTGGCCCTCCGGCTGCTGGTCGCGGCCGTCGTCCTTCTTCTGGTCTGCCGGCCCAGGCTGCGCGGGCACTCCCGGGCCGACTGGGGCACGGTCGTCGTCTTCGGCGTCACGATGGCCGCGATGAACGGCCTCTTCTACCAGGCCCTCGCCCGCATCCCGCTGGGTCCCGCGGTCACCCTCGAGGTCCTCGGCCCCCTCGCCCTGTCCGTCCTGGCCTCGCGCCGGGCGATCAACCTGGTCTGGGCCGGGCTCGCCCTCGCCGGCGTCTTCCTGCTCGGCGGCGGGGGCTTCGGTGGCCTCGACCCGTTGGGGGTCGCGTTCGCGCTGGGCGCGGGCGCGATGTGGGCGGCGTACATCGTCTTCAGCGCCCGTACGGGCCGCCGCTTCCCGCAAGCCGACGGACTCGCGCTGGCGATGGTGGTGGGCGCGCTGCTCTTCCTGCCCCTGGGTATCGCCGAGTCGGGCACGAAACTTGCCGCCCCGGTGACCCTGGGTCTGGGCGCGGCGGTGGCCCTGCTGTCCTCCGTCCTCCCCTACACCCTCGAACTCCTCGCCCTGCGCCGCCTGCCCGCCTCCACCTTCGCGGTCCTGATGAGCCTGGAACCGGCCATCGCGGCCACGGCCGGCTTCCTCGTCCTCGACCAGGCCCTGTCGGCCACGGAGGCAGCCGCGATCGCACTGGTCGTCGCGGCGAGCATGGGCGCGATGCGGACGCAGGTGGGGCGGGGAAAGGCGCCGGTCTCCGCTACTGACTGACCGTCAGCACCCAGGATTTCCCAAGGTTTTCACAGCATTAGCCGACGGCGCGGTCACCTCGGTGGTGGAGGAGTCGCTCGGCAACCTCGTCCTCACCCAGGCGTACGGCCGCCAGGACGCCGAGCGCCGCCGGCTGAGGCAGGAGGCGACTGCGTGGTTCCGCGTCCCCGCGCCCGGCTCGGTCCTCCTGGACGGCACCCCGTTGCACCAGTTCCCGCTGGAGCGGCTGCGCGAGTACATCGCCCTCCTGCCGCAGGAGACGTTGGTCCTGCACGACACGGTCCGCGCCAACATCGCCTGCGGCCGGCCCGGGGCGAGCGACCAGGCCATCGAGGAGGCGGCCCGGGCAGCCGACGCGCACGACTTCATCACCGCCCTGCCGGACGGCTACGACACCCAGGTCGACCCCCATTCCGCCCGGCTGTCCGGCGGCCAGCTGCAGCGCCTGGCCATCGCGCGCGCGGTGCTGCGTGACGCTCCCGTACTCGTCCTGGACGAGCCGACCACCGGCCTCGACGCGCTCGCCGCGCGCCGCATCGTCGAACCGCTGCGCCGTCTGATGGCGGGCCGCACCACCATCATGATCACGCACGACCTGGATCTGGCCCCCGACGCCGACCGAGTGATCGTCATCGAGAAGGGCCATCTCGTCGAGACCGGCCGGCACGGTGAACTGCTGGCGCTCAGTGGCACCTACGCACGCCTGTACAGCTCCCGGAAGGACAGGACGGGCATGGCAACGGACCTGGCGGAGCCGATCCCGCCCGTTCCCGCGCCCATGACCGTTCCCGCGCCCATGACCGTTCCCGCGCCCATGACCGTTCCCGCGCCCATGACCGTTCCCGCGCCCATGACCGTTCCCGCGCCCATGACCGTTCCCGCGCCCGCGGTGGACCCCCTGTTCGCGGCGGACCCTCTGTTCGCACCCGACACCCCCGCAGGACACACGTACGGCGGATACGCATCGTGAGCCCTCGCGCCGGAGACCGGAGGTCGCCGCCGCGCACCGGAGCCCACGTCCACTCAAAAATGCAAGCACGCTTGCTTGTTTCTGGGTGTGCTGGCATGCTCCCGAGCACACACCGTCGTGCCCTGAGGGAGCGTCACCGTGGACGTGTTCGGCGATCTGCACCGCGAGAGCGAGGAACTCGACGCGATCGTCGGGGAGCTGGCGGAAGAGCAGTGGGCGCTCGCCACACCCGCAGCCGGGTGGACGATCGCCCATCAGATCGCACACCTCGCCTGGACCGACCGCGCCGCGCTGCTCGCCGTGACCGATCACGACGCCTTCGCCCGTGAGGTGGAGAAGGCGCTGGCGGCGCCCGGGGACTTCGTGGACAACGGCGCGGAGGAGGGGGCCGGGAAGCCGCCCGCGCAGTTGCTCGCGGACTGGCGGGCCGGGCGCGAGGCCCTCCAGGACGCCCTGCGGGCGGCACCCGCGGGGTCGCGTTTCCCCTGGTACGGCCCGCCCATGTCGGTCGCCTCCATGGCCACCGCCCGTCTCATGGAGACATGGGCCCACGGCCTGGACGTGGCGGACGCGCTGGGCGTGGTGCCCGAACCCACCGACCGGCTCCGGCACATCGTCCGCCTCGGCGTCCGCACTCGCGACTTCGCCTTCGGCGTGCACGGACTGCCCGCGCCGTTCGAGGAGTTTCGTGTGGAACTGCGTGCTCCTTCCGGCGAGTTGTGGACATACGGCCCCGAAGACGCCACGGACCGCGTCACCGGCCCCGCCCTCGACTTCTGCCTCCTGGTCACTCAACGCGCGCACCGCGCCGATCTCTCCCTGCGCGCCGAAGGCCCCGACGCCGACCGCTGGCTGGACATCGCCCAGGCCTTCGCGGGGCCGCCCGGAGCCGGCCGCCCGCCGAAGGAGGCGCCGGACGCCACCGGGGAGGGGCCCGCCCGGTGACCGCCCTCCGGATCGGCAACGCCTCCGGCTTCTACGGCGACCGCTTCGACGCGATGCGGGAGATGCTCACCGGCGGCGAACTCGATGTCCTCACCGGCGACTACCTCGCCGAACTGACCATGCTGATCCTCGGCCGGGACCGGCTCAAGGACCCCTCCGCCGGCTACGCCCGCACCTTCCTGCGCCAACTCGAGGAGTCCCTCGGCCTCGCCCACGACCGCCGCGTCCGCATCGTCACCAACGCCGGCGGCCTCAACCCCGCCGGACTCGCCGACGCCGTACGGCAGTTGGCACAGCGACTCGGCATCCCCGTACGCGTCGCGCACGTCGAGGGCGACGACCTCGGGCCCCGGTGCCCCGACAGCCTCACCGCCCACGCCTACCTCGGCGGCTTCGGCATCGCCGCCTGCCTGCGGGAGGGCGCCGACGTCGTCGTCACCGGTCGGGTGACCGACGCGGCACTGGTCACGGGGCCCGCCGCCGCCCACTTCGGCTGGGGCCCCACGGAGTACGACCGGCTCGCGGGCGCCGTCGTCGCCGGGCACGTCCTGGAGTGCGGGACGCAGGCCACCGGCGGCAACTACGCCTTCTTCCGGGACGGGAGCGGTGACGTCCGCCGCCCCGGCTTCCCGCTCGCCGAACTCCACGCCGACGGCACCAGCGTGATCACCAAACACCCGGGCACGGGCGGCTTCGTCGACGTCGGCACGGTGACCGCGCAGCTGCTCTACGAGACGGACGGCGCCCGCTACGCGGGACCGGATGTCACCGCCCGCCTGGACACCGTACGGCTGACCCAGGACGGTCCCGACCGGGTGCGCGTCGAAGGGGTGCGGGGGGAGGCTCCGCCGCCGACCCTCAAGGTCGGGTGCAGCCGGCTCGGCGGCTTCCGCAACGAGGTCGTCTTCGTCCTGACCGGCCTCGACATCGAGGCCAAGGCCGCGCTCGTACGGCAGCAGATGGAGCCCGCGCTCGCCGAAGTCGCCGACATCCGCTGGGAGTTGGCCCGTACGGACCGGGCGGACGCCGACACCGAGGAGACCGCGAGCGCGCTGCTGCGGCTCGTCGTACGGGATCCGGCGCAGGAGGCGGTGGGGCGGGCGCTGAGCGGGGCCGCCGTCGAGCTGGCGCTCGCGAGCTACCCGGGCTTCCATGTGGTCGCACCACCCGAGAAGGGCTCGCCCTACGGGGTGTTCGAGGCGGCCCATGTCCCCCAGGGCGAGGTCGAGCAGGTGGCCGTCCTCCCTGACGGACGCCGGGTCGCCGTGCCGCCGGCCGCCGACACGCTCGTACTCGACGACGTACCGGAGCCGCTCCTTCCGGAGCCGTTGGCGCCCGGTGCCACCCGGCACGCTCCGCTCGGGCTCGTCGCAGGGGCCCGCAGCGGCGACAAGGGCGGGAACGCCAACGTCGGAGTGTGGGTACGGACGGACGAGGCATGGCGGTGGCTCGTGCACGCGCTGACCGTCGAGCGGTTCCGGGAGCTGATCCCGGAGAGCCGGGAGCTGCCGGTCACCCGGCACGTCCTGCCCCACCTCCGCGCCCTGAACTTCGTCGTCGAGGGCATCCTCGGCGCCGGCGTCGCTTCCCGGCACCGCTTCGACCCGCAGGCCAAGGCCCTCGGCGAATGGCTGCGCTCCCGCCACCTGGACATCCCGGAGGTCCTGCTGTGACCGTCCTGTCGTCGGCGTTGGACCCCAACGGCCCTGACTACCGCGCCAACCGCGAGGCGATGCTCGCCAAGCTGGCCGGCCTGGACGCCGAGCACGCCAAGGCGCTGGCGGGCGGCGGCGAGAAGTACGTCGCCCGGCACCGCGCGCGCGGCAAACTCCTCGCCCGCGAGCGCATCGAGCTGCTCCTCGACCCCGACACGCCCTTCCTGGAGCTGTCGCCGCTGGCCGCCTGGGGCAGCGACTACGCCGTCGGTGCCTCGCTGGTCACCGGGATCGGGGTCGTCGAGGGCGTGGAATGCCTGATCACCGCCAACGACCCGACCGTGCGCGGGGGCGCCAGCAACCCGTGGTCACTGAAGAAGGCCCTGCGGGCGAACGACATCGCGCTCGCCAACCGGCTGCCCTGCATCAGCCTGGTGGAGTCGGGCGGGGCGGACCTGCCCTCGCAGAAGGAGATCTTCATCCCCGGGGGCGCCGTCTTCCGGGACCTGACACGGCTGTCCGCGGCCGGCATTCCGACCGTCGCCGTCGTCTTCGGGAACTCCACGGCCGGGGGCGCGTACATCCCCGGCATGTCCGACCACGTGATCATGGTCAAGGAGCGGGCGAAGGTGTTCCTCGGCGGGCCGCCGCTGGTGAAGATGGCCACCGGAGAGGAGAGCGACGACGAGTCGCTCGGCGGCGCGGAGATGCACGCGCGCGTGTCGGGCCTCGCCGACTACTTCGCCGTCGACGAGAGGGACGCGCTGCGGCAGGCGCGGCGGGTGGTCGCGCGGCTCAACCACCGCAAGGCGTACGAGGACCCGGGGCCGGCCGCGCCCCCCAAGTACGACCCGGAGGAGCTCCTGGGAATCGTCCCCGGCGATCTGAAGGTCCCCTTCGACCCCCGCGAGGTGATCGCCCGGATCGTCGACGCCTCCGACTTCGACGAGTTCAAACCGCTGTACGGGACGAGCCTGGCCACCGGCTGGGCCACCCTGCACGGCTACCCGGTCGGCATCCTGGCGAACGCCCAGGGCGTGCTCTTCAGCGAGGAGTCCCAGAAGGCCGCCCAGTTCATCCAGCTCGCCAACCAGCGCGACATCCCGCTGCTCTTCCTGCACAACACCACCGGCTACATGGTCGGCAAGGAGTACGAGCAGGGCGGCATCATCAAGCACGGCGCGATGATGATCAACGCGGTCTCCAACTCGCGCGTCCCCCACCTGTCCGTCCTCATGGGCGCGTCCTACGGCGCCGGCCACTACGGCATGTGCGGCCGTGCCTACGACCCCCGCTTCCTCTTCGCCTGGCCCAGCGCCAAGTCGGCCGTCATGGGCCCGCAGCAGCTCGCGGGCGTCCTGTCGATCGTCGCCCGCCAGTCGGCGGTCGCCAAGGGGCAGCCGTACGACGAGGACGCCGACGCCGCCCTGCGCGCGATGGTCGAGCAGCAGATCGAGTCCGAGTCGCTGCCGATGTTCCTGTCCGGGCGGCTGTACGACGACGGCGTCATCGACCCGCGCGACACCCGCACCGTCATCGGCCTGTGTCTGTCGGCCGTCCACACCGCCCCCTACGAGGGCGCGCGGGGCGGCTTCGGCGTCTTCCGGATGTGAGGGACCCAGTGACTTCAGGGGCTTCTGTGATCACTTCTGTGCTCGTGGCCAACCGCGGCGAGATCGCCTGCCGCGTCTTCCGCACCTGCCGTGCGTGGGGAATCCGAACGGTCGCCGTGCACTCGGACGCCGACGAGAACGCCCTGCACGCGCGCGTGGCCGACACGGCGGTACGGCTGCCGGGCGCGACGCCCGCGGAAACGTACCTGCGCGCCGACCTGATCGTGAAGGCGGCCGTGGCGGCGGGCGCGGACGCCGTGCACCCGGGGTACGGCTTCCTCTCCGAGAACGCCGACTTCGCGCGGGCGGTCCTGGACGCCGGCCTGGTGTGGATCGGGCCGGCGCCGGAGGCGATCGAGGCGATGGCGTCCAAGACGCGCGCGAAACGGCTCATGGGGCTCGCGCCCCTGCGCGAGGACGAGGTGACGGAGGCCGGCCTGCCGGTGCTGGTGAAGGCGGCCGCGGGCGGCGGGGGGCGCGGGATGCGCGTCGTGCGCCGCCTGGAGGAGCTGAGAGCAGCGCTGGAGGGCGCGCGCGCCGAGGCCGCGAGCGCCTTCGGCGACGGCGAGGTCTTCGTCGAGCCGTACGTCGAGAACGGGCGCCATGTGGAGGTGCAGGTGCTCGCCGACGCGCACGGCACGGTGTGGGCGCTCGGCACACGCGACTGCTCCCTTCAGCGCCGCCACCAGAAGGTGATCGAGGAGGCGCCGGCGCCCGGCCTCTCCGAGGAGCTCGCGGAGGAGTTGCGCACGCTGGCCGTGCGCGCCGCGCGCGCCGTCGCGTACGTCGGTGCGGGCACCGTCGAGTTCCTCGTCGCCGACGGCCGCGCGCACTTCCTGGAGATGAACACCCGCCTCCAGGTCGAACACCCCGTCACGGAGGAGATCTTCGGCCTCGACCTGGTGGCAGAGCAGATCCGCATCGCAGAAGGCCACGCCCTGCCCCCCGAGCCCCCACCCGCGCGTGGCCACGCCGTCGAGGCCCGCCTCTACGCCGAGGACCCCGCCAACGACTGGACCCCCCAGACCGGCACCCTGCACCGCCTCACCGCCCCGGAAGGCATCCGCCTGGACACCGGCTACGGCGACGGCGACGAGATCGGCGTCCACTACGACCCCATGCTCGCCAAGCTCGTCGCCCACGCCCCCACACGCGCGCAGGCCCTCCGCAAACTCGCCGGCGCCCTGGAGAGAACGACGATCCACGGCCCGACGACCAACCGCGACCTCCTGGTCCGCTCCCTGCGCCACGACGAGTTCACCTCGGCCCGCATGGACACGGGCTTCTACGACCGCCACCTCGCGAAGCTCACCGAGCCGGCCCCCGACCCGTACGCCCCCCTCGCGGCAGCCCTCGCGGACGCACACGGCCGCTCCCGCTTCGGCGGCTGGCGCAACCTGCCGTCACAGCCCCAGACCAAGCGCTACGCCGTGGCCGGCGAGGAACACGAGGTCCACTACCACCACACGAGGAACGGCCTGACAGCCGACGGAGTCCACGTCGTCCACGCCGGCACGAGCCTGGTGATCCTGGAGGTGGACGGCGTCCGGCGCAGGTTCGAGGTGGCGAGGTACGACGACCAGGTCCATGTGAACACCACGGCCCTCACCGCCCTGCCCCGCTTCCCCGCCCCGACCACCGAACGCGCCCCGGGCTCCCTGCTGGCCCCGATGCCGGGAACGATCGTCAAGATCGCAGACGGTCTCATCACCGGATCGAGTGTCCAGGCGGGCGAACCGATCGTGTGGCTCGAAGCGATGAAGATGCAACACGTCATCGCGGCCCCGGTGACGGGGACGGTGACGGCGTTGCCGGCGAGTCCAGGACAGCAAGTGGAGATGGGGACGCTCTTGGCCGTGGTGGAGAGCAGCCGACCCTAGGGGCGCCGGGCTGTATCGACATGCGGCTCCGCCGCGACGGGGAGCGACCCGCCACAACGAACCCGCACCCGAAGGAGCACCGTGACCACCCTCATCGAATCCGAAGAGCACAAGGCCCTCCGCAAGGCGGTCTCGTCCTTCGCCAGGAACCACCACGACATGGGGAACAGGGCCCTCTGGCAGGAAGCAGCCAAGCTCGGCTACATCGGCGTCAACCTGCCGGAGGCATACGGCGGTGGCGGCGGCGGTATCACCGAACTCTCCCTGGTCCTCGAAGAGCTGGGCGCCGCGGGCAACCCCCTCCTCATGATGATCGTCTCCCCGGCGATCTGCGGCACGGTGATCACCCGCTTCGGCACGGAAGCCCAGAAACAGCAGTGGCTCCCCGCGCTGGCGGACGGCTCCCGCCTCATGGCCTTCGGCATCACCGAACCCGACGCCGGCTCCAACAGCCACCGCATCACCACCACCGCCCGCCGCGACGGCACCGACTGGCTCCTCACCGGCCGCAAGGTGTTCGTCTCCGGCGTCGACGTCGCCGACGCGACCCTGATCGTGGGCCGCACGGAAGACGCCCGCACGGGCCGCCTCAAGCCCTGCCTGTTCATCGTCCCGCGCGACGCGCAGGGCTTCATCCGACACCCCATCGACATGGAACTGCACGGCACGGAGAAGCAGTTCGAGCTGGTCCTGGACGACGTGCGCCTGCCCGCCGACGCCCTCGTCGGCGACGAGGACGCGGGCCTGCTCCAACTCTTCGCCGGCCTCAACCCCGAGCGCATCATGACGGCCGCCTTCGCGATCGGTATGGGCCGCCACGCCCTCGCCAAAGCCGTCGAGTACGCGCGCGAGCGCACCGTCTGGAACACCCCCATCGGCGCCCACCAGGCCATCGCCCACCCCCTCGCCCAGGCCCACATCGATCTCGAACTGGCCCGCCTGATGATGCAGAAGGCGGCCCACCTGTACGACGCGGGCGACGACGCCGGCGCGGGCGAGGCCGCCAACATGGCGAAGTACGCGGCCGGAGAGGCCTGCGTGAAGGCCGTCGACCAGGCCGTGCACACCCTCGGCGGCAACGGCCTCACGCGCGAGTTCGGCCTCGCCTCGTTGATAACAGCCGCCCGCGTGGCTCGTATTGCTCCGGTGAGCCGGGAGATGATTCTCAACTACGTCTCCCACCAGACCCTGGGCCTGCCCAAGTCGTACTGAGAAGCACAGTGTTGTGCTGGTCGCGCGAGGAGGAACCATGTTCCGCAGCGAGTACGCAGACGTCCCGCCCGTAGAACTCCCCATCCACGACGCCGTGCTGGGCCGCGCCGCCGAGTACGGCGACCAGCCGGCCCTCGTCGACGGCACCGACGGCACCACCCTCACGTACGAACAGGTGGACCGCTTCCACCGGCGGATCGCCGCCGCCCTCGCCGAGGCCGGAGTCCGCAAGGGCGACGTGCTCGCCCTGCACAGCCCCAACACGATCGCCTTCCCGACCGCCTTCTACGCCGCCACGCGCGCCGGGGCCACCGTCACCACCGTGCACCCGCTCGCCACGGCCGAGGAGTTCGCCAAGCAACTCGGCGACTGTGCCGCCCGCTGGATCGTCACCGTCTCACCGCTGCTGGAGACGGCCCGCAGGGCCGCCGAGATCGCGGGCGGAGTCGAGGAGATCTTCGTCTGCGACAGCGCCCCCGGCCACCGCTCCCTGATCGACATGCTCGCCTCGGCGGCCCTCGAGCCACAGGTGGACCTCGACCCGGTGGCGGACGTCGCCGCCCTGCCGTACTCCTCCGGCACCACCGGCATCCCCAAGGGCGTGATGCTCACACACCGGCAGATCGCCACCAACCTCGCCCAGCTCGAACCGGCGATCTCCGCGGGCCCCGGCGACCGCATCCTCGCCGTCCTGCCCTTCTTCCACATCTACGGCCTGACCGCCCTGATGAACGCCCCCCTGCGCAGGGGGGCCACCGTCGTCGTCCTGCCCCGCTTCGACCTGGAGACCTTCCTCGCGGCCATCCAGAACCACCGCATCACCGGCCTGTACGTGGCCCCACCGATCGTCCTCGCCCTCGCCAAACACCCGGCGGTCGCCCAGTACGACCTGTCGTCCCTGAAGTACGTCATCAGCGCGGCCGCCCCCCTCGACGCCGACCTCGCCGCCGCCTGCGCGAAGCGCCTGGACCTGCCGCCCGTCGGCCAGGCCTACGGCATGACAGAACTGTCCCCGGGCACCCATGTCGTCCCTCTGGACGCCATGAGCGACGCCCCCGCCGGCACCGTCGGCAAGCTCATCGCCGGCACCGAGATGCGCATCGTCTCCCTCGACGACCCCGACAAGGACCTCGCCGTCGGGGAGGCGGGCGAGATCCTCATCCGGGGCCCCCAGGTCATGAAGGGCTACCTGGGCCGCCCCGACGCCACCGCCGCCATGATCGACACCGACGGCTGGCTGCACACCGGCGACATCGGCCGCGTCGACGAGAACGGCTGGCTGTTCGTCGTCGACCGGGTCAAGGAGCTCATCAAGTACAAGGGCTTCCAGGTGGCGCCCGCCGAACTCGAAGCCCTGCTCCTCACCCACCCCGGCATCGCCGACGCCGCCGTCATCGGCGAGTACAACGACGACGGCAACGAAGTACCGCACGCGTACGTCGTCCGCCAGCCCACCTCCCCGGACCTCTCCGAAGGAGAGATCGCCATGTACGTCGCCGAACGGGTCGCCCCCTACAAGCGCGTCCGCCACGTCACCTTCATCGACGCCGTGCCCCGCGCCGCCTCCGGGAAGATCCTCCGCCGACAGCTCAGGGAGGAGCGCGCATGACAGAACTGATCGGCCGCACGCGCGCGCGGGGCATCGAGACCCTCAGCCTCGACGCGACCGACACCCGCAACGCCCTGTCGCGCGCGCTCGTGGCCGGCCTCACGGACGCGCTCAAACAGTGCGGCAAGGACCCCGGCGTACGCGCCATCGTCCTCACCCACACCGGGAACACCTTCTGCGCGGGCGCCGACCTGCGCGACCCCCCGCCCGCCAAGGCCCTCACCGGCCTTCTGGAGCGGATCGTCAAGCTGCGCAAACCCGTCGTGGCCCGCGTCGCCGGCCACGTACGGGCAGGCGGCCTGGGCCTGCTCGGGGCCTGCGACATCGCGGTCGCCTCCGACGCGGCCACCTTCGCGTTCACGGAGGTCCGCATCGGCGTCGCGCCCGCCGTCATCTCGCTGCCGCTGCTGCCCCGCGTCGCCCCGCGCGCCCTCGCCCGCTACTGCCTCACCGGCGAGACCTTCGGCGCCACCGAGGCGGCCCGCATCGGCCTGATCACCCAGGCCGCCGGCGACCTCGACCTGGACGAGGCCCTCGCCCCCGCCCTCGACGGCCTGCGCCGGGCCTCACCCTCGGCCCTGGCCCGGACGAAGGAACTCCTCACGGCTACAGTGCTGGAGGCCTTCGTCGAGGACGCGGGCGAGATGAACAGGCTCTCCGCCTCGTTGTTCGCCCAGCCCGACGCCCGCGAGGGAATGACGGCCTTCCTCGAACGACGGGATCCCCCATGGGTGTTGTGACCACGGCCGACCGCGTCCCGGGCGACCGCGCCCCCAAACAGGACCGCAGCCGGGCCACCCGGCAGCGGCTCCTGGAAGCTGCCGTGGCCTGCCTCGCCGAACACGGCTGGGCAGGCTCCACGGTCTCCGTCGTCGCCGAACGCGCCGGCGTCTCCCGGGGCGCCGCCCAGCACCACTTCCCCACCCGCGAGGACCTGTTCACCGCCGCCGTCGAATACGTCGCCGAGGAACGCTGCCTCGCCCTGCGCGCCCTGTTTCCCCAGGGCGCCGCAGGAGACCGGCGCGCGGTCGTCTCCGCCCTCGTCGACCTCTACACCGGCCCACTGTTCCGCGCGGCCCTCCACCTGTGGGTGGCCGCCTCCAACGAGGAGCAGCTGCGCCCACGCGTCACCGAACTCGAGGCCCGCGTCGGCCGCGAGACCCACCGCACAGCCGTCGACCTCCTCGGCGCCGACGAGTCCCGGCCCGGCGTCCGCGAGACCGTCCAGGGCCTGCTGGACATGGCCCGCGGCCTGGGCCTGGCCAACCTCCTCACGGACGACCGGGAGCGCCGCGAGCGGGTGGTGACGCAGTGGGCGGGGCTGCTCGACGAGACGCTGGGCTGAGGGCGTCGTCCCTGGCGCGACGGCCGGCGATGTCAGTGCCGGGACCTACGCTTCCGGCATGGGAGACACGTACCAGACGATCGCCGACCGTGACGCGACACCGGAGGAAGCGCCGCGCCTCGCACGGGACGTGGTGAACTGGCTCGTCGCCGAGGGCATCGTGCTCGCCGAGGCGGAACCGGGCTGGGGGCTCGGGGAACACCCGGCCCATCCTCCCGGCCCGCACTGGCACAAGGCGGTCGACGACGCCCGCTGGGGCGCGCCGGAGGGCGTCGCCGTCCACACCGAGCGGCACGTCTTCTACAGCAACTTCAACAGCGGGGGACCGGTCCCGGTCAGCTGCCCGTACTGCGGGACAGGCGTCCCCGACCAGTCGTCCGCGGTGTCGCTGCTGTCCGCCGCGATGGACGAGTGGTACGCGACCGGCACGGCCGACGTCGAGTGCCCCGCATGCGCCCGGACCGTCCCCCTGCCCGCCTGGAACTGGACCGACGACCACCTGGCCTTCGTCCACCTCGGCTTCAGGTTCTGGAACTGGCCCCCGCTCAGCGAGGAGTTCCGCGCCCGGGTGGCCGAGTTCCTGCCGGGACACCGCACGGCGTTCCTCCCGGGCAAGGTATGAGGAGCCCCGGCGACGGGCGCCTCACGGGCAGAGGCGCTCCACGCGCCAGCTCCCGTCCGCCTCCGCCACGTACCGCAACCGGTCGTGCAACCGGTTCTCCCGCCCCTGCCAGAACTCCACCGACTGCGGCGCCACCCGGAAACCACCCCAGTGCGGCGGCACCGGTACCTGCTCACCCTCCGGATAGCGAGCCGCCAGCTCCGCGTAGGAGACATCGAGGTCGGCACGGGTCACGATCACCGAGGACTGCGCGCTGGCCCACGCACCCAGCTGCGAGCCGTGCGGCCGAGTCCGGAAGTACGCCGCCGTCTCGTCCCGCCCGGTCCGCCGGGCCACGCCCTGCACGATGACCTGCCGCGCCATCGCATGCCACGGGAAGAGCAGCGAGACGTAAGGATTCTCCGCGAGATCACGGGCCTTGCGGGAGTCGTAGTTGGTGTAGAAGACGAAGCCCTGCTCGTCGAAGTGCTTCAGCAGCACCGTACGAGAACTGGGCCGCCCCTCGGCGTCCGCCGTGGCGACGACCATGGCGTTCGGCTCGAACAGATGAGCCTCCGCCGCGGCCTGCTTGAACCAGCGCGCGAACTGCTCCACCGGCGTCGCGGCCAGCTCGGACTCGGCGAGACCCTCGGCCCGGTACTGCTTGCGCATCGAGGCGGGATCGGGAAAGACGGCGTCTGCGGCGTTCACGCGGTCATCTTGCCGTATCGAACGCCACCCCACAGAGGGTGGCACTCAGTGCCACAGGGGCTCCCCAAAGGTGGCACTCGGGGATTATGGTGCTGAGGCCATCCCGGTGGGGTGACCGCCGGCCCCACGGGGCATCACTGGGATGACCGCCAGGACCGCGAGTCCCCGCACACCCACGTGCACAGGACCGTGGATCCACCGGCGCCACCTGTCGCACACATCACGAGGAGCCGCCCGATGTCCGACTTCGTACCCGGACTCGAAGGAGTCGTCGCGTTCGAGACGGAGATCGCCGAACCGGACAAGGAGGGCGGCGCACTCCGATACCGGGGCGTCGACATCGAGGACCTGGTCGGCCACGTCTCCTTCGGCAACGTGTGGGGCCTGCTCGTCGACGGCGCCTTCAACCCCGGCCTGCCCCCCGCCGAGCCGTTCCCCATCCCCGTCCACTCCGGCGACATCCGCGTCGACGTCCAGTCCGCCCTCGCCATGCTCGCCCCCGTCTGGGGCCTCAAACCCCTCCTCGACATCGACGCCGAACAGGCCCGCGAGGACCTCGCCCGCGCCGCCGTCATGGCCCTCTCCTACGTCGCCCAGTCCGCCCGCGGACAAGGCCGCCCCATGGTCCCCCAGCGCGAGATCGACAAGGCCCAGTCCGTCGTCGAACGCTTCATGATCCGCTGGCGCGGCGAACCCGACCCCAAGCACGTCGCGGCGGTCGACGCCTACTGGACCTCGGCCGCCGAACACGGCATGAACGCCTCCACCTTCACCGCACGCGTGATCGCGTCCACCGGCGCGGACGTCGCCGCCGCCCTCTCCGGCGCCGTAGGAGCCATGTCCGGCCCCCTCCACGGCGGCGCCCCCTCCCGCGTCCTCGGCATGATCGAAGAGATCGAACGCACCGGAGACGCCGAGGCCTACGTCAAGCACGCCCTCGACAAGGGCGAACGCCTCATGGGCTTCGGCCACCGCGTCTACCGCGCCGAAGACCCCCGCGCCCGCGTTTTGCGCCGCACCGCCCGCGAACTGGGCGCCCCCCGCTTCGAGGTCGCCGAAGCCCTGGAGAAGGCCGCCCTGGAAGAACTGCACGCCCGCCGCCCCGACCGCGTCCTGGCCACCAACGTCGAGTTCTGGGCGGCCATCATCCTCGACTTCGCCGAAGTCCCCGCGCACATGTTCACCTCGATGTTCACCTGCGCCCGCACGGCCGGCTGGTCGGCGCACATCCTGGAACAGAAGCGCACCGGCCGCCTCGTCCGCCCCTCCGCCCGCTACATCGGCCCCGGCCCCCGCAACCCCCGCGCAATCGAGGGCTACGAGGACATCGCACACTGAGCCGACCAGCGGACCATCACGCGGGGCTGAGCAGCTCCGCGTGATGCCGCTCCGCCACCAGCGGATGCGCCCGCAACTTCCCCTTCAGCTCATTGAACCCGTACTCGGCGAACAGCGGATTGGCCGGATCGTCGGTCACACCGGGCGCGACGGAGGCGTGCGGGAAAGGCAGCGGCTCCACCCGCGCGTCCAGCCGCGGATTGAAGAAGAACGGCACGGAGAACCGCTCGACAGCGCTGGGCGGCGAAACGACCCGGTGATTGGTGGCGACGAGGTACCCGTTGGTGGCCACCTCCAGCAGCTCCCCGAGATTGACGACGAAGGCGCCCGGCAGCGGCGGCACATCATGGAACAGCCCGTCCTCCCGCTGCACCTGAAGCCCACCCACCTGATCCTGGAGAAGCAAGGTCAGGAACCCGTAGTCCTTGTGGGCCCCCACACCCTGACCGGCCCCGTCGCCCGCACTCCCCGGATACCGCACCAGCTTCAGATGCGGATGCGCCCGCTCCCCGAAGACCGGGTCGTAGAAGTCGGCAGGCGCCCCGATCGACGCGAGCAACTCACGCAACAGCTTCTCGGCGACAGCACTGAGCCGCTCGATCCACGCCAGCGCGGCCACCCGCAGCTCAGGCAGCCGCGCGGGCCACTGATTGGGCCCCTGCAACCACCAGTAAGCCGGCTCACCCGGCCCCGGCACCCGCGCCGCCCGCTCAGCCCCGATGTCCAGCTGATCCCGCCAGTCCTGCCGCCCACCCGTCCGCTCGTCACCGGTGCGGGTGTACCCCCGGAAATGCGGCGAGCGCACATTGTCGATCGCCAGCCGCTCCGCCTCGGGCAGAGCGAAGAACCGCCGCATGGCGGAGAGGAGATCCTCGGTCTCCCGCTCACCGACCCCATGGCCGACAAGCTGGAAGAACCCCACATCATGCGCCGCACTGTGCAACTGCGCGTGCAACAGCGCCCGGGCCTGCGGCCCACGGTCGGCGGCGGAGAGATCGATGATCGGCAGTTGCTGGTACGACGGCTTCGTCGACAGATTCGTCATGGTGCATCCGCAGGGTGTACGGGTCCCACGCGACCGCCGTGGGTGAGGCGGCGCACGGGTGCCGGATGGGCAGAAAGGGAGAAACGCAGGCGGCTGTGGAAAACCACGAAACCGCTGAGGAAGGCCGGACAGCTCAGACGGAGCGTCGACAGCCCATGCTCGTGACGCGGACGTAGTCCACGTGGCGGCGCCGAACGAGCGAAAGCATGCCCCCAGCGTACTGCCTGACAGAAGATCCGTACGTGTCGCGGATCACGCACCGAAAGATCTACGGAACGGACCGTCGGGTGGCGGGGTGGCGAGGCAACAGAGCCACAAACGCAGGCGACCCGCGAGTCTGGTCCTCCAGAGGAGGGGCCGGCCGGACGTACCGGCGACTCGCGGGTCGGGTGACTGCGTTGGATTGGCCGGCTGCGTGCGTCTCACACACGCTGGTCCGGCGCCGCACTGGGTGTGGTGGCGGGCCGCTAGCCCGCAGTCACCTCACGAGTCCGGGATTCACACATCTACCGGATCACCTCCTTTCGCGTGTACATCGCACCTTAAGAACCGCTCGACCACCAGGCAACTGTTTTTCCGAGATGTTGACTACGACGACTCCGGCCGGACGTCATAGCCGTATCCGTCGCCCCGCTGCAACAGCTTGAGATGCCAGTGGGAGACGTTGAACCGCCCCCTCGGCGTCATGAGGCTGTGCTGCCCCCTGGCGCGGACCGAGATACGGCCGGTCCATGTCCCTGCCCACTTGCCGGACGGCATCACGGCACGTACGAGGTCTCCGGTGGCGTATCCGAAGTGCTGCTTGGCGCGGGACCGCAGCAAGCGTGGGAATCCGTACCGGTCCGGAGTGGTCCGGGCGTAGGAGCCGCGTCCGGTGGCCTTGGTGACGAGGACGTGGCGAGGGGACCGCACGATCTTGTCGCCGTTCGTGTGATCAAGAGGTCCGACGGACAGGGCATCCAGGGTGTGTGTCTTGGCCAGGCCCATCGCGTCCCGGTTCTCCTTGGTGAGCCAGCCGGGCCAGGCGTGCACGGGCGGACCAAGGGTGCTCAGCGCTTCTGCGAGCTGTCTGCAGGTCGTGTTCATGGCGGCCGCGTCGGTGAGAGGTGTCTTGATCTGCTGGAGGATCCGGGCGAGACGGCCGGGCCGGTGGGCCAGGAAGGTTTCCACGGGTTTGCTGCCCTTGGCCTGGTTGCAGGGGGCGCAGGCGAGGACGAGGTTGGAGATCCGGTGGGAGCCTCCCCGACCTCGGGGGCTGAGGTGCTCGATGTTCAGGGGGATGCCGGTGGCGTCGCAGTAGGCGCAGGCGTTGTTCCACTTGGCGCGCAGGTAGGAGCGGGCGTTTGTGCCGGCGAGCGGGCCTTGCGCGTACTCGGTTCCTCTGAGGGAGCGGCCCGCGCTCATGGAGTGGGTGTCGAAGGTGACGTGTTCGATGTGGATCTCGGTGACCGGTGCGTAGCGGCAGAGGCGCTTGGCCTGGGAGATGGTGGTGTCGACGCGGTGGCGTAGGGAGGGTGGCAGCCACCCTGGCGCGGTGGTGCGGTTGTTTGAGCGGCGGGCTCGGTAGCGGAGGTTGGCTGAGCGGCGCCGGTGGCGGTATCCGGCGCGTTGGCGCATGCAGGCGCGGATCTGGTCGCCGCGGTGTTGGAGTTCGACGGAGGACAGCCCGCGTCGGACGATGACGGTGGTGCCCTGTTCGTCGGTTTCCTTCTTCTCGTCGGTGAGGGCGAGTCCGGTGCCCCTGGATCCGGGGTCGATGCGCAACTGCACGCCGTCGACCTCCGACTCGGCTCGTGTGCGGTCCTTGAGGCGGATGGTGAAGGGCACTTGGCGGGCGACCACGGCTCGTTTTTTGCCGAGGAGTTCGCGGGCGCGGGCGGGATGGCAGGGCATGAGGGGCTGTCCGTCTTTGGACAGCACGAAGACTCTGCTGGCGCCGGCTCCGCCCTCGTACAGCTGGTTGGTTGTGGGAGCGTCACCGCTCCTGTTCTCTGCCGCCTGCGTCGCCGTGGCAGCGCTCTTGGCGTGACGCCGACGGGTACGGGTGCTGTGCCCGCCGGTCTCCCCTCGCCCATGTTCCCTGCCGGTGTCCCGCGTGGTGGCGGGGTGTCCGTGAGCCGTTTCGTCCCTGCTCCCGGGGGTGTCTGCTCTCACGGATTCCAGAGCAGGCTGCTGAGGAAGCACAGCCTGGTGGGTCTGTTGGCCTGCAGGAAACGTAGTCATCCGGGGCACCTCCCTGATCCTGCGGATCGTGATGACTGGGGCTGGTCACTCGACGACCTTGCGGTCGGGGAGCGAGTGACCTCCTCTCCGAAATATGTAGCTGACGCTAGTCATCGAGGCGGGGCGGGAACGCCGAACTCGACAAAATTCGCCCGTCTGTGCGAGATCCTCAAATCTCTCGAACGTGAGGTCGATCCCTGTGTTAGGGGCTTTCGTGGGAGTGAGGGCAGCCTTTTCAGGGTCGTCGCATGGGAGCCGTCAACCAAGCATTGGTCCAGCGCCAGCCCACTCGTCCGGCGCAGCTCGGTCAGGAGTACCGCCGGCCGGCGCCGCGCGGTCGGGCACCGGAAGCCGGCCTGGGCCCAAGTGGCGACGCTTGCATAGGCGAGTCGGCCGTCCGGGTATGAGTCGACCGTTCCCGTACGCTTGTCCGCCTTCCGGTACGGCACTACCTTGCCGAAGTGGATCTGTTCTCGCGCTCTTGGACGGCGTTGCGCACGGCGGTCGACGGACTTTCGGAGCAGGACTGGGAACGGCCGTCCGGCTGTACGGGCTGGCTTGTGCGGGACCTGGTGTGTCATCTGGTCATCGACGCCCAGGACGTCCTGATCACGCTGGTCACGCCCGCTGAGACCGAACCGACTGTGGACTCGGTCACCTACTGGAACCTTGTCGAGCCCCCGACGGGTGAGGACCCGCTGGACGCGCTGATCCCCCGGCTGGCGGCCGCGTACGGCGAGCCGAGGTGGCTCAAGTTCCATTTCGACGACGTCGGCTCCGCCGCCGGGCGCGCCGCCGAACTCGCCGACCCGGGCGTCCGCGTCAGCACCCGCGACGAAGTGCTGACGGTCGGCGACTACCTGTCCGCGTATGTCGTGGAATGGACACTGCATCACCTCGATCTGATCGCGCACCTGCCCTCGGCCGCCGAACCGCCCGCAGAGACCCTCGCGGCTGCCCGCGCGTCGCTGGAGAAGATCGCGGGGGCGCCGATTCCGGCGTTGTTCTCCGACAAGGACGCGCTGCTGGTGGGGACCGGGCGTCGCGTTCCGACGGACGCCGAGAAAGCCGCGCTGGGTGAGCTGGCCGAGAGGATCCCGCTCGTGCTCGGCTGAACGAGCCAAGGCCATGATCCGCTGGCTTCGATGGCTTACCGGACAAGTCCTGGGCCTGTCCGGCGGATCATGTGACCGCCGCTCCTGGATCATTCTTCGGTCGGGTCGGGTCGGGGCGGGGCGGGGCGGTCTGACGAACGGCTCGAATCACGGCACGGTACGGCGACTGGAGCCGACATGGCAGGGGCCTGAACCGCGTCCGTCTTGTCGAAGCACTCCTGGCGCTGCGTATATCCCAGACGTCTCGCTCTGGCCCCTGCCGACCGGTCCAACCGGCCAACCCACATGCCTATTAGGCGTACGCCTCCCGTAAGAACCGCGCCTACCTGCGCCACCGTGGGATCCGCTGCACCATCCCGGACAAGGCCGACCAGGCGCGCAACCGCCAGAGGCCCGGCTTCCGTGGCGGTCGGCCGCCGCATTTCGGCCCGGCCGACTACCGCGAGCGTCACGCGGTCGAGTGCGGGATCAACCGCCTCAAGAGGCACTGCGCTGTCGCCACGCGATACGACAAGCTCGCGGTCCACTACGAGGCGACCGTCCTCGTCGCTGCCATCAACGAGTGGCTGTGACCCTCCGCCGTCACGCGGTGGGATCCACGTTCCACGCCGCAGGCAGATCGCTGCCGCAGAAGACACAGACGAAGTCGTCCTCGCGCACGATGTTGTGTTCCTGGCAGTCGGGGCACCGCCGGAATACCACCTCGTGGGTGAAGCCGGAGGGCCGCCCGAGCTCTACGTCGTCCAAAGCACGGGCGACTTCCGACCAGGAGCTGATGTCCGGGCGGTATCCGGTGGACTGGTTGCTGACCTCGCTCACGACCCACCGGTCTGCCTCGCGCACGAAGCTCATCTCGCCGGCACTCAAAACCATGTCTCCGCCGGCACAAGCCACGTGCTCGCTTCGTCGCGGCGCCAGTCGAAGCACACCGTCCATACCGACCACGAAGGTGAACGGTTCGGCCAGCTCCGCCGCCGATTGCTCAGCGATCCAGCTGCCGAAGTCAGCCGCCGAGCTGATCCGGCACCCGCCGCCACCAGGCCGGACCGCAGTCTTCAGCTCGACCGGTCCGACATATCTGTAACTCCGCCCCCGCGCACTCACATCAGCCAACCTAGAGCACTCCGACACACGCCCTAGTCGCCGATGAACCACAGGTAACTGCCCGGCGTTGCCGCACACGCCTCAAGCAGCTCGGCGAGGTCAAGCAGAGCCGCTTTCTGGTGTTCGTCAGTGCATTGTTGTGCCAGGGCGGCGACTTCCTGGAGGGCGGCTTGGGCTTCTTGCTCGTTGAACAGCGTGTCGCCGTATGGATCTATCCAGCCGAGCTTGCCCGCGCTGTGCCGATCGAGCGTGCTCAGTGCTCGTGCCAACGTTTCGCCGTGCTGGTAGGACCCTCGCACCAAGGTGTCCCGGGACGACCGTCCGCGTGCGGGCCGCCCCGAGTGCAGTTCCAGCTCGATTCCCACTGATCCCTCCCGTTGCCTCAACCCCGAGCTTCGCAGAGATCCTTTGTTGGGCATGACGTGGTGCTCGGGTGAGGTCTGTCGCCGCGAGAGGGTCATCCTGCGGCGCTCCCGGTCGATTTCGGTAACGACGACGGTGACCTCGTCACCGACCTGGACGACCTCTTCCGGCGCGTCCACGGGCGTCCCTGTGAGCTCTCGGAGCGGGACCAGGCCCTCGATCCCGTCGGCGACCTGGACGAAGACGCCGAAGGGGACCAGCTTGGTGACCTTTCCGTGGAGCGTCCGGCCCACCGCGGTGTCGTCGGCGAATGCCGGGAAGGGGTCCGGCTGGGTTGCTCGGAGGGAGAGTCTGGCTTCTCCGTTCCAGGTGTCGAACTGGAGGAACTCGCACGAGACGCGCCGGCCGACCTGGACGACGTCCGAAGCTGCTTCGAAGCGCCGCCAGGACAGTTCGGGGAACGTGATGAATCCGACCCCGGGGAAGACCGGGTGGTCGGGGCCGTCGTCCAGGGCCACGAACACGCCGAACCGTTCGATCGCCGCGATGGCGCCCGTGAGGATGTCCGTGCGTCGCAGTGATGCGAGGAAGGCCCAGAGCTCCGGGTTCTCGGTGGCGGCCGTCGACAACTGGACCCGGCCTTCGTCCACGTCGACGGCGATCACCTCGGCGGTGATCCGCGAGCCGACCTCCACAGCCGCAGCCGGGTGCCGACCCCATGACCGGTCCAAGGGGCCGACCGTTCCCAACGGGCGCGTGGGAAATCCGTCCAGGGTCACTGTCACCCCGTGACGTGTGACCTCTGTGGCCGTCCCATGGCAGACGTCACCGACGTGGATCGTTGCCAGAAACCTTCGGCGGGCCTGATCGTCAGACGGTCCGTCCATGTCGGCAGCGTCTCATGACGCCCCCATGCGGTCCTCGCCGGCCGTGCCTGGCGGAGCGGGTGCGGGCCCTCTCCTCAGCAGGTGTGCCAGAACTCGTCCGTCTCCATGGAGGGACTCTGTCACGAGGGTCTGACATCGTCCGGTCCGGCATCGTCCGGTCCGGCATCGTGCCGTCTGGCCTCGTGCCCCGTGGCCGTCGCCAGCAGGTGCCCCACCAGCGGATTCCGGTCCTCCGTCCGTCGCGCCACCGCCACCGTCGTACGGGCCGTCGGCGGGTCCACGGGGCGGAAGGTGACGCCCTCCAGGCGGGTGCGGCGGATGCCCGCCGGGGCGAGGGAGACGCCCAGGCCGGCCTCGACCAAGGCGCAGACCGTCATCCACTCGACGGCTTCCTGGGTGACCTGCGGGGTGAAGCCGGCTGTGGTGCACAGGGTGGTGATGCGGTCGTGGAGGCCGGGGCCGGCTTCGCGGGGGAGGAGGATGAAGGGGGTGTTCGCGAGGTCGGCCAGGGGGACCGTGGTTCCTGCGGCCAGGGGGTGGGTGGCCGGGAGGACCGCTACGAAGGGTTCGGTCAGGAGGGGGGTGAAGGTGAGGTCGGGGTCCTCCGGCGGCGGTTCCCGTAGGAGGCCTACGTCGATGGCGCCCTCGCGCAGCGCGGTCAGTTGGGGGCCGGTCGTCATCTCGAGGAGGTCCAGGTGGACGCCGGGGAAGCGGTCGCGGTGGGTGCGCAGGAGGTCCGGCAGCACGGTCAGGGCGAGCGATGCGGCGAATCCGACGCGTAGTCGGCCGGTGTGGCCGTCGCCGGCGGCGCGGGCCGCGGCCAGGCCGTCGGCGAGGCCGGTGAGGGCGCGCCGGGCGGCGGGCAGGAGCGCGTGTCCGGCGGGCGTGAGGGTGACCCCGCCCGGAGCACGGGTGAACAGGGGGTGGCCGACCTTGTCCTCCAGGCGGCGGATCTGCTGGCTCAGGGGCGGCTGGGCGATGCCGAGGCGGTCGGCGGTGCGGCCGAAGTGGAGCTCCTCGGCGAGGACGACGAAGGCGTGCAGTTGGGGGAGGGGGAGTTCCGGGCGGTTCATATCTCCAGAGGTATCAGTGGCGGCGTCTTCGCGTATTGGACGTATCTTCCCTGCTCACCTACCGTTCCGGCCATGACCGAGCGACGTGCCATCCTCAGCGGCTCCCTGTTCGAGGAACGGATCGGCTACGCCCGGGCCGTCGTCGACGGTGACTGGGTGCATGTGTCGGGGACGACCGGCTACGACTACGCGACGATGACCATCTCGGACGATGTGGTCGAGCAGGCCGAGCAGTGTCTGCGGAACATCGGTGCCGCGCTCGCGGAGGCGGGGTGCGGGTTCGCCGACGTCGTACGGGTGCGGTATCTGCTGCCCGACCGGGACGACTTCGAGCCCTGCTGGCCGGTGCTGCGCCGGCGCTTCGGGGAGGTGCGGCCGGCGGCGACGATGATGGTGTGCGGGCTCGCCGATCCGCGGATGAGGATCGAGATCGAGGTGTACGCGCGCAGAGGTGACGCGTCGGCCCCGAATTCCGTTGACGCGCGCGCGGGGGCACGCTTGCCTGCTGCCCGTGACTGATCTTCGTACAGAGCCCGTCGCCGGCGACGCCATGCTCGAACAGTGGCGGTACGTCCACAACACGATCGTGCCGCCGGCCGCGATGTCCCTCGACGAGGTACGCGCGCGTGCGGCCCGCTACCACTTGGAGAACGCCTACGTCGGTGATGTCCTCGTCGGCTGCACCACCGTGCGGCCGCCGGAGGGTGAGGAGGCGGTGGCGACGGTCATCGCGCGCGTGCTGCCCGCGTACCGCCGCCGCGGCCACGGCACCGCCCTGTACGAGCGCGGTCTCGCGCACGCGCGTGTGCTGGGCGCGCGGGCGGTCGAGACGTGCGTGCTGGCCGTCAACGAGGACGGCCTGCGGTTCGCGGAGGCGCGTGGCTTCGTGGAGACCGAGCGGTACGTGCTGGACGGCGAGAGCGATCTCTGGGTCGACCTGCGGCTGGCCGCCGCGTGCCCCACTCCGTAGGCGCTGCAACGATTCCTCTGCAATCTTGCGGGAACCATATGTGGGCTGCGTCACGTTCGAGTTGAATAAGGGCAAGTGAGCGAACCTGCAGGGGGTTCAGGTGAGTGCTTCCCGGCGTAGTGGGACCACCGACGAGCTGGGTCCGGACGAGCCCGAGCGGGCCGGCCCGGTGGGCCCGGACGGCTCGGACCTGCTCGCCGCGCTGCTCGACGGGATGGACGCGGCCCTGTGCGCCTTCGACGCCGACGGTGTCGTCACCCACTGGAACCGTGAGGCCGAGCGCATCCTCGGCTGGAGTGCCGAGGAGGCCGTCGGCCGGCGCGGCTTCGCCGGATGGGCGGTGCGTGAGGCGGATGCCGAGGAGGTCGAGGGCCGCCTGATGTCCGCCATGCGCGCGCCGGGCCGGCAGGTGCACGAGTTCGCACTGGTGACCAAGGACGGCGGCCGGGTCCTCGTGCGCACCCAGTCCGCCGCCGTCCGCGGCCCCGACGGCAGGCCCGCCGGCCTGTACTGCGCGTTCAGCGAGGTGCACGCCCAGATCGACCTGGAGCGCTCCATCGCGCTCAGTGAGGCCCTGTTCGAGGACGCCTCCTGGGGCGTCGTCCTCGTCGACGCCGACCTGCGGCCCGCCGTGGTCAACGCGCACGCCGCCCGCGCGCTCGGCACGGGCCGTACGGCTGTCCTGGGCCGCCCGCTGGGCGAGCTGCTCACCCGCGGCGTCGAGGAGCTGGAGAACGCGCTGACGCACGTCCTCGCGGAGGGTGCTCCGCCGGCCCCCGCCGAGATGTGGGTCGGGGTGCGCACCCCGGAGGGCGAGAAGCGGCGCTGCTGGCGCAGCGGGTTCCTGCGGCTGGCCTCGCCGCTGGCGGAGGAGCCGGTGCCGCTGGGGGTCGGCTGGCTGTTCCAGGACGTCACGGAGGCCAAGCAGGGCGAGCAGGAGGCCGCGCTGCTGCGCTTCCGCGCCAACCAGCTGCACCGCGCGTCCCGTGCGGCAGCCGAGTGCGAGGACCCGGCGGAGGCGGCCACCGTCCACCTCGACTTCGCGCTGGCCGGTTTCGCCGACCACGCCGTGATCGACCGTGTGGCGGGCGCTCCGACGGCCGACGGGGAGACCACCGGGCCGCCCCGGCTGGCGCGGGTCGCGGCCACCCCGTCCGGCGGCCCCGGCCCCAGCGCCCTCACCGGCCACGCGGGCCTGCCCGTGCGCTACGCCGAGGGCCATCCGGCGCTGCAGTGCGTGGCCCGCGCCGGCTCCGTGCGCGCCTCCGCCGGCACGGTGGCCCCGGACCAGGCCCGCGAGTGGGCTCGCGCCCGCCAGTGGCCCGAGGACACCGTCCACGCCCTGTGCGCGGTCCTCCGCAGCCGCGGCCGCACCCTCGGGGTCGTCACCTTCCTCCGCGGCGCGGCCCGCACCGCCTTCGAACGCTCCGACGCGACGTACGCCGAGGACGTCGCCGTCCGCATAGCGGCAGCCCTGGACCTGGCGGGGCCGCCCGGGGGCGGCGGGGGCGCCTGACACGGCACCGTACGGGGCGCTCGCGAGGGGGCGGGGAGGCCTCACGCGGGCGCCTGACACGGCACCGTACGGGGCGCTCGCGAGGGGGCGGGGAGGCCTCACGCGCGTGTGGCGGCGGACCAGCGGACCCAGCGGACCGGCGTCCCAGCGGATCAGCGGCTCAGTAGCCCACCGGCTCAGTGGCCCACCGGCTCAGTGGCCCACTGCCTCAGTGCCGGTAAAAGATCCGGTCCCCGTACTCCTCCATGATCCGCCCGTTCCACTCGTGCCCCCCGTCCACGTTGCCGGAGCGCAGCAGTGGCGGCTCGATGCCGCGGTCGGCGAGGGAGGCGGCGGTGGTGGCCATGACGGCCTGGAGGAGGGCTGCGGTGACGACGGTGGAAGCGGGGGCGAAGGGGGCGGGGACGGTGTCGAGGGTCAGTTCGGCGTCGCCGACGGCGATCTTGGAGTCCAGGACGACATCGCAGTGATCCTTGAGGAACGTCCCCGACACGTGCCGGGACGTCGTCTGCGCCGCGTACGCGACCGACGTGACGCCGATGACCTTCACCCCACGGGCGCGGGCGTTGAGGGCCATCTCCACGGGCAGGGCGTTGCGGCCGGACAGGGAGATGATCACGAGGGCGTCGCCCGCCCGGAGGGGGGAGGTGTCCAGGACGGCGGCGGCCAGGCCGTCGACGCGCTCCAGGGCGGAGCCGAGGGTGGCGGGCATGACGTCGACGCCGACGACGCCGGGCACGGCGAGAAGGTTCATCAGCGCCAGGCCGCCGGCCCGGTAGACGACGTCCTGCGCGGCCAGCGAGGAGTGGCCGGCGCCGAAGGCGAAGAGGCGCCCGCCGGACGCCACGGTGTCGGCGAGGAGAGTGCCCGCGGCCTCGACGGCCTCGGCCTCCTCGTCGCGGACCCGGTGCAGCAGGCCGATCGCGGCGTCGAAGAACTGGGCGGCGGGCGTGCGGTCGCTCATCCGAAGGGCCCCTTTGGCGTGTCCGGTGTCCGGTGTCCGTGTCCATGTTCGTGTCGCGGATCACGGTGCGGTCTGGACCAGTTCGCTGTCAATACGGTGCGACATGCCGCCCGGCGGTGTCCTGCGGCCGGGTGCGACAGCGCCTCGGCGGCGGCCTGGCGGCGGGCTCCCGGGATCGTCACCAGGATCACGCCCTCTGACGTAACCGCCTCGTTTCAACGGCGCGGCACGCTTGTCAGTGGTATCCGGCAGAATTGAAGCCAGGGCCAGCGCACGCGCCGGAGAGCCGTCGAGCCTTCGGCACATCTCATCGAGGGGCATGTATGTCCGGACTGATCGACACTACGGAGATGTATCTCCGCACCATCCTCGAGCTGGAGGAGGAAGGTGTGGTCCCCATGCGTGCCCGGATCGCCGAGCGGCTCGACCAGAGCGGGCCGACGGTCAGCCAGACGGTGGCCCGCATGGAGCGCGACGGCCTGGTCTCGGTGGCCAGCGACCGGCACCTGGAGCTCACGGACGAGGGCCGCCGACTGGCCACGCGCGTGATGCGCAAGCACCGCCTCGCCGAGTGTCTCCTCGTCGACGTGATCGGCCTGGAGTGGGAGCAGGTCCACGCCGAGGCCTGCCGCTGGGAGCACGTGATGAGCGAGGCCGTCGAGCGCCGCGTGCTCGAGCTGCTCCGGCACCCCACCGAGTCGCCGTACGGCAATCCGATCCCGGGCCTGGAGGAGCTGGGTGAGAAGGACGGCGCCGACCCCTTCCTGGACGAGGGCATGGTCTCGCTCGCCGACCTCGACCCGGGCCTGGAGGGCAAGACGGTCGTCGTACGCCGTATCGGCGAGCCGATCCAGACGGACGCGCAGCTGATGTACACGCTGCGCCGGGCGGGCGTGCAGCCCGGTTCGGTGGTGAGCGTGACGGAGTCGGCCGGCGGTGTGCTGGTCGGCAGCGGCGGCGAGGCGGCCGAGCTGGAGGCGGACGTCGCGTCCCACGTGTTCGTCGCCAAGCGCTGAGCCAAGGGCTGAGCCGGGCGCCGAGTCGGGCACCGGGCCGAGAGCCGGGTCTGGCGCCGAGCCGAGAGCTGAGTCCGACGCTCGGTCGAACGCCGGTCCGAGCTCTCGGTCAAACGTTGAGCACTGTTCAACTCCTGGGGCCCCCGGGGCAGTTGAGGCGACCCGTCGATGTCGTCGAATCGGGGATTCCCTGTGCCGAATCGCAGCGCTCCGGCGCTTCGCGTGCCACCCTGTCGCGTGAGGCATATGACCTGAGGGGGCGGGATGCTGTGCCGCAGGCGAAAGGAGGGCCCCGGTGCCGTGTGGCACCGGGGCCTGTCCTCCCCTGTTCTGACCCGGAGCCCCGAGCTCTCAGGGTCATTCCCCTCGGACCGGTTTCCCCGAGCGGTCCGCCTCCCGCTGAAGATCTCCCCTCAGCAGCGGCGATCATTCCTTCAGGGTGGTCACTCGAACGAGGGGTGTTGCTCGCGGAGACGAGCATTTTCGAATAGGCATTCGATAGCCTGCGTGTGACGAGGCCCGCCCGTGACGGTTCACGCAGGGCGTGCGATGAGTGAAAGCAGTGGGCAGCACAGCGGTACGACGGCAGACACGACGCGTGACCGGACCGGCCGGCTCGAGCGGGAGCGAGGGGTCCGAGCAGAGCTAGGGGGGTGCCAGGACCTATGGCGCGACGCATCGACGTGGCCGGGGCGGGCGGCGTACGCCTGGCGGCCTGGGAGTTCGGCGACCCGCCGAAGGGCGACCCGGCGGACAACGGGTCGGAACCCCTGATTCCGTCCCAGTCGGCGGGGGAGGGGGCCGCGAGGACCGACCCGGAGCGCACGACCGGCGATCTGCCGGAGCGCACCACCGGCGTCCTGTTACTGCACGGTCTGATGGGACGGGCCTCGCACTGGGCGTCCACCGCCCGCTGGCTCTCCGAACGCCACCGCGCGATCGCCCTCGACCAGCGCGGCCACGGCCAGAGCCACAAGCCTCCCCAGGCCGCCTTCACCCGCGAGGCGTACGTCGAGGACGCCGAGGCCGCCCTCGAACAGCTCGGCCTCGCCCCCGCCGTCCTCATCGGTCACGCCATGGGCGCCCTGACCGCCTGGCAGCTCGCCGCCAAGCGCCCCGACCTGATCTCCGGCGTGATCATCTGCGACATGCGGGCCTCCGCGCTCGGCGCGGCCTCCCAGCGCGAGTGGGCCGACTGGTTCAAGTCCTGGCCCCTCCCCTTCGCCACCCTCGCCGACGTCCGCAAGTGGTTCGGCGAGGACGACCCCTGGGTGGAGCGCCCGAACCCGGCCCGCGGCGAGTTCTACGCCGAGGTGATGCACGAGTCCGCCGACGGCTGGCGCCCCGTCTTCGAACCCGAGCAGATGCTGAAGTCCCGCGAGACCTGGGTCTACGACGCCCACTGGGAGGAACTCGCCCAGGTCCAGTGCCCCACCCTGGTCGTCCGCGGCCTCGACGGCGAGCTGGGCCGCGCCGAGGCCCAGGAAATGGTCCGTGTCCTCCCCCGCGGTGAGTATGCCGAGGTGGCCGACGCCGGCCACCTCGTCCACTACGACCAGCCGGAGGCCTGGCGGGCGGCGATCGAACCGTTCCTGGACGGGGTGCTCACACAGTGAGAGCAGGGCGCCTTCTCGTCTGCGCGGCTGTGGCTGCGGCTGCGTAGGCCAGTGCGGGTTGTGGGTGGTCGCTCGCTCCCCCACTCTCGGCTTCGCTCGAGCGGGGGGACCCCATCGCGGCGGAGCCGCATATCGACACAGCCTCGCGCCCCTGAGGGCGTGCAGTAACCCCTCACCAGAGGATCCCGTCAGCCTTTGCTCACCGCCGTAAGGATCTCCGGGAGCCGCTCCGCTGTCCGCGGTGCCGCCAGCCGTAGGCCGAGCCAGGTGATCGCGGCCCCGTAGGCCGTCCCGCTCGGCAGCAGCAGCCAGGTCCAGCTCTCGCCGCCCGCGCTGACGTTCAGCCAGATCGTCAGGGCGATGACGGGGGCGCACAGCAGGGCGGCGGCGACCATGCCGCCGAAGATCGCGATCCAGGCAAGCCCCACCTGGCCGGGGGCGACGTTCTTGTACCCCTCCTGCGGGATGGAGTACGGAAAGCGGGCCGAGGTCCAGGCACCCGTCGCCAGCATCGCGCCGAGCAGCGCGAAGGACAGGCCGAGCGCCTCCGGCAGCTTCGCCCAGTCGCCGAGCAGGGCCGTCGTCAGGACGGTCACGAGCGTCGCGTACGGCAGGGTGATCGCCAGCAGGGCCAGGGCACGCGCGCGTAGTTCGACGTAGGCGTCCCGCCGGGAGGAGATCGTCATCGCGACCATCCAGAACGCGGACGTGTCCTGCCCGAACTGGTTGTACATCTGGATGCCGAGCATCCCGGCGGCGAAGCAGGCGAAGTAGATCGAGCCAGTGCCCTGCAACGCGTTGAACACGGGCACGATCAGCCCGATCGCCAGCGAGGTCACCCAGGCCGCCTTGGTCTTCGGATCGCGCCAGACGTAGCGCAGGCTGCGTTCCATGACCGTGCCGGTACGGCCGCCCGGCAGCAGCCGCCGCAGCCCCGCCGAGGACCGCCGGTCCCGTACGGTCGGCTCGGCGGCCTGGAGGGTCGAGCCGTCCGGCGCGGTCATCAGCCGCGTCAGAGTCCGTGCCCACAGCGCCACCAGCAGCGCGAGCGCCCCCGCGCTCACCACCAGGCGCGCGACGGCGACGCCGTACGCCCCCTCGCTCGCCGCGTCCACCGCGCCGACCGCGGACGCGGGCGGCACCCAGGCCAGCACCTCCGCCGCCGGATCGAGCTGCCCGAGCCCCGCCGAACCGAGCCGCTGCGCCCCGAAGTTGACGACCTGCGCCCCGATCGCGATGACCAGCCCGCTCAGCACCGCCAGATCGCGTCCCTTACGGCTGGTCAGCAGCCGGATGTTGGCGGCGGCGACGGCCCGCGCGAGCGCCACGCACACCAGCAGTGCGAGCACGACGCCGACCACGGCGACGCCGTACGCGAACGCCCCGTGCCCCACGGCGATCACCGACCCCACCAGCATCAGCACCGTGAACAGCGGTCCGATGCCCACCAACGACGCCAGCAGCAGCGCCCGCACCAGCGGCCGGGGCCGCAGCGGCAGCATCACCAGCCGGGTCGGGTCCAGCGTCTCGTCCCCGCCGGGAAAGAACAGCGGCATCACGGCCCACCCCAGCCCCAGCACGGCGACCAGCAGCACCACCAGCGAAGCAGCGTGCTCATGCTCCCGCAGCGCGATCAGCCCGACCAACTGCAGCGCGGCGAACAACAACGTCGCGACGGCGGACGCCACATACGCGGCCCGCCGCCCCCCGGACTGCCTCAGTCCGTTCCGCAACAGCGACAGCTTCAGCCGTACGACGGTGGAGGTCAGGCCGGTCACCGGGCGCCGCCGCCCAGCCAGTCGAGATCGGAGCCGGCGTCCCGCCCCTGCGCGCCGACGAGTTCGAGGAAGGCCTGCTGCAGCGAGGGAGCGGTCCCCCGCACCTCCTCGAGGGGCCCGTGGGCCCGGATCCGCCCCGCCGCCATCACCGCCACCCAGTCGCACAGCGACTCGACGAGCTCCATGACGTGGGAGGAGAAGACGACGGTCGCACCGGAGGCCGTGTACCGCTCCAGCACCCCGCGAATGGTCTGCGCGGACACCGGATCCACACCCTCGAACGGCTCGTCGAGGAAGAGCACTTCGGGATTGTGCAGCAGCGCCGCAGCGAGACCGATCTTCTTCCGCATGCCGGTGGAGTAGTCGACGACGAGCTTGTGCTGGGCGCCGGCCAGATCGAGGACATCGAGCAGCTGCGTGGCCCGCTTGTCGACCTCGGCCCCCGGCAGTCCCCGCAACCTCCCGCTGTATCCGAGCAGTTCACGCCCCGACAGCCGCTCGAACAGCCGCAGCCCCTCCGGCAGCACCCCGATCCGCGCCTTCACCTCGACCGGATCCCGCCACACGTCGTGCCCGACGACCTCCACGGCCCCCTGATCGGGCCGCAGCAACCCGGTCACCATCGACAGCGTGGTGGTCTTCCCGGCCCCGTTGGGCCCGACCAACCCGATGAACTTCCCGGCAGGCAGATCGAGATCGATCCCCGCAACGGCAACTTGCTGCCCGAACCGCTTCCAGAGCCCACGCACACGTACGGCGGCTGCACCCGTGACTGCCTCGGAGGTCATGAATGAACCCTACGGCGGGGAAACGCGCCCCGAAGGGGCGCGGGGCTGTGCTCGATGTGCGGCTCCGCGCCCCTAACGATCCCTGCCGCACGCGTAAGCAAGCGGCGAGATCAACTCCTCCACATCCGGCAGCCACCGATTCGCGGCAGTCGGCCGGCAGGCCCACTGCACAGCCCCCCGGGACCCGAACCGCGTGGGCGGCGCCGCCACATACGTGCCCTCACCCAACGCGACGAGATCGAGTGACCCCAAGGACCAGCCGAGCTTCCGGACCAACTCCGGCACCTTCACGGACGCCCCCGGCAGCACGAAGAAGTGCATCCGGCGGTCAGGCGTCAACGTCACAGGCCCCAGCGTCAACCCCATCCGCTCCATCCGCGCCAGCGCCAGAAACCCCGCCGTCTCCGGAACGGAGATCGAGTCGAACGTCCGCCCGGTGGGCAGCAGGATCGAGGCGGTCGGCTGCTTCTGCCACATGCGCCGCGCGACGGTCGCGCTGCCCGTCGCCTGGGTCGCCCAGTCGGGGCGTGACGGATGCGCACCCGGCGCGCCGCACGCCGCGTCACCGCAGGAGCACCGCTGCACCCCCTCGACGGCTTCCAGCCAGGTGCCGGGGAAGACGTCCCAGTGACGCTCCTCGGCGTAGCGAACAGCGGTCTCCAGCAGCGATTCCCCGCGCTGCTTCGGGATTTGGGTGGCTTCGGTGCCCGCGATGGTCTCTTCCACGATGAACACAACTCTGGGCGTCACCAGGGGTTACGCCCGCCCGCGTGCGCGGGGGAGGAGCATCGATTCCCCGTCCGGGGCGCATGGGTGCACGGGTGGGGGCGCGCAGGAGGAATGAGCGCGGGAGCGGGTAGTCACGCTTGGGGGTCGGCTTCCGCCTTTACCCCGGCAATCCTCGCATGCCTCGCATTTTCGCTGTGTCCGCGGGGCATTGATCTTCACGGCCGGATCTTTTCGGTGGAAGACACGTCAACTCGGTGCGCGGGAAAGGCACCGCAGCCACAGGGGGTAGTGCCAATGGCCGCAAGGCCTCTCGTCGCGCGGCAGCCGAACGAACGGCTGCAGGCGCTCATCCAGGAAGCGGGATGCTCGAACGCCGGGCTCGCCCGCCGCGTCAACATGTGCGGCGCCGAACACGGCCTCGACCTGCGCTACGACAAGACGTCCGTGGCCCGCTGGCTGCGCGGACAGCAGCCGCGGGGACGCGCCCCGGCGATCATCGCCGAGGCCTTGGGCCGCAAACTCGGCCGTACGGTCACGATCGACGAGATCGGCATGGCCAACGGCAAGAACCTCGCGTCGGGTGTCGGTCTCCAGTTCTCGCCGACGGTACTGGGGGCCATCGAGCAGGTCTGTGAGCTGTGGCGCAGTGACGTGGGCCGCCGGGACTTCCTTTCGGGATCGTCCGTGGCCGCCTCGGCGCTGGTCGAGCCGAGCCGTGACTGGCTGATCTCCTCGCCCGACGCGCAGGTGGCGCGCTCGGCGGGTCCTCGGGTGGGCCTGTCCGACGTGGCGGCCGTGAAGGCGATGACCCAGGCGCTGGTCGACCTGGACCACCAGTACGGCAGCGGGCATGTGCGTCCGGTCGTCGTGCACTACCTGAACAGCGTCGTCTCGGGTCTCCTCGCCGGCTCGTACCGGGAGGCGGTGGGGCGTGAACTCTTCGCGTCCGTGGCCCGTTTGACCGAGCTGGCGGGTTACATGGCCGTCGACACCGGACAGCCCGGCCTCGCCCAGCGCTACTACATCCAGGCCCTGCGCCTCGCCCAGGCGGCCGGCGACCGCGGCTACGGCGGGTACATCCTCGCCGCCTCCATGAGCCACCTCGCCGCCCAGCTCGGAAACCCGCGTGAGATCGCCCAACTGGCGCGGGCGGCGCAGGAAGGGGCGCGGGGGCGCGTGACACCGCGCGCGGAGGCGATGTTCCACGCCGCCGAGGCGCGCGGACACGCGCTCATGGGCGACGTACGGGCGGCTCAGGTGGCGTCCGGGCAGGCGGAGGCGGCGCTGGAGGCGGCCGATCCGGCCTCCGGTGACGACCCGGCGTGGATCGCGCACTTCGACGAGGCCTACCTCGCCGACGAGTTGGCGCACTGCCACCGCGACCTGGGGCAGGCGGAGGCGGCGGCGCGCTGCGCGGAGCAGTCGCTGGCCGGGCATCCGGAGAGCCGGGCGCGACGGCGGGCCATCGGTTATGTGCTGTTGGCCACGGCCCAGGTGCAGCAGCGCGAGGTGGAACAGGCCTGCGCCACCGGCATGAAGGCGGTGGAGTTGCTGGAGACGCTCCGCTCCAACCGGGGCGCGGAGTACCTGGAGGACCTCCAGCAGCGGCTGGAGCCGTTCCGGGAAGAGCCGGTGGTCAGGGAGTTCGGGGCGCGCCTGGATCTTCAGGCCGCCGCGTGAACGGACGGGGCGCCGGGGCGTGAACGGCAGGGAACTGCCCGACGTCGCGCGGGGCGTGACGGATACAGCGCACGGCGCTCCGGTTCCGTTACACACCTCACTGGGAGGGAGATCACGTCCTGAGCTGCGTGGCACGGGGTTCCGGGGACCCGGTAGCGTGAGCCGACGATTCCGAAAGGTCCCCCATTCGTAGGAGTCCCGGTGACGCAGAGTGGACAGGGCGAGGAGCCCTCGGCGCGGCCCGCGCGCGAAGGCATCGTGCTGCCCTCCGACGGCGGGGAGCCCCTGCTGCCGGGCATGGCGAACAGCCCCTACGACGGCCCGCAGCAGTACGGGCAGCAGGCGCCGCAGGCGTCCGCGCCCGCCGGCGGGCAGACCTGGGGCCAGCCGTGGGGCCCCGGCCAGCAGCAGCCGGACCAGGGCTGGCCGCTCCCGGCGGACCAGCAGTGGGACACACCACAGCAGACGGCCCCCGACGCATGGGGCGCCCCGTCCGGCCAGGGCCCGGGCCCGCTGCCCCCGGAGGGCGCCCCGGCCCCGACGTACGGTCAGGGCACCCCGGCCGCACCCCTGCCGCCGCCCGCCGACGAGGGGGCGACCCAGTACATACCGCCGGTCACGTCCGCCCCTGCGGACGAGGGGGCGACCCAGTACATACCGCCGGTCACGTCCGCCCCTGCGGACGAGGGGGCGACCCAGTACATACCGCCGGTCAAGTCCGCCCCCGCGGAGGACGGCGCCACCCAGTACATACCGCCCGTCCCCGCCGCCCCCGCGGACGAGGGCGCGACGCAGTACCTCCCCCCGGTCGGCCCGGGCGCCCTGCCGCCGGAGACCCCGTCGGAGTCGACCCACTTCCTGGGCCGCGCGCCTCAGAGCGGGCCGGGGCCGATGCCCGGCGCGGGCTCCGTTCCGGGCGCCGGCGCGCACGCGGGCGCGAGCTCTCTTCCGAGCGCGGGCGCAGGCCCCCTCCCCGGCGCCGGAGCACCTTCGGGTGCTGGTCCGCTTCCGGGCGCAGGCGGGCAGCCGGGCGCGGGTTCCCTCCCGGGCTCGGGCGCGTACGCCGGCGCGGGCTCCCACCCGGGCGCCGGGGCGCACGCGGGCGCAGGCCCCCTCCCCGGTGCTTCCAACCCCGACGCCGAGGCCACGCAGTACATCCCGCCGGTGACCGGGCAGGGCCCGTACGGAGGACCCGGCGGACCCGGCGGGGACCGGCAGCCGCCCGCGGGGTTCGAGAACCTCTTCCGGAGCGCGACCGGGGGTGACGCGCCGGCCGCGTCCACGCAGCAGTTGCCGCGGTTCTCGGAGCCGGAGGGCGTCGGGCACGGCGGCTACGGTCCCGGGCCCGGCTACTCCGGCGACCGGCCCTCCTACGCCCCGCCCGGCACCGGCGGGGGCAGACGCGGTGTGCGCGATGACGACGATCATGAGCGGGGCCGGGGAGGTCGTACCGGATCGCGTGTGCCGTTGTTCGCGGCGCTCGGGGTCGGGCTCGCCGTCGTCGGGGTCGGCGCTGGGGCGCTGCTCGCCGGCGGGGGCGGTAGTGACCAGGGCGGCGAGAACAAGACCGTCGCCGCGTCCGCCCCCGCGACCGAGGGTTCCGCCTCGGCGTCCGCCGACCCGGCCGAGCAGCAGGCGATCGCGTTGGACAAGCTGCTCGCGGACAGTGGCAGCAGCCGCGCCAGTGTGATCAGCGCGGTGGCCGATGTGAAGGCGTGCAACAACCTCGCGCAGGCCGCCTCGGACCTGCGGGACGCGGCGAAGCAGCGCAACGACCTGGTGACCAAGCTGTCGGGGCTGACCGTCGACCGGCTCCCTGACCACGCCGCGCTGACCACCGCCCTGACGAAGGCGTGGGAGGCGTCCGAGTCCGCCGACAACCACTACGCGGCCTGGGCCGACCAGGTCGCCGCCAGCAAGAAGCAGAGCTGCAAGAAGGGCACCGCCCGCACCACGGCGCAGACACAGGCCGGCAACCGCGCGAGCGGCACCGCCAGCACCCAGAAGGCGCAGGCCGCGAAGCTGTGGAACGAGATCGCGAAGACGTACGGGCTGACGCAGCGGCAGCCGACCCAGTTGTAGGTGCCGGCGGGCGCGGGCGGCTCAGTCGACGTCCGCGTTCTCCAGGGTCTTCGTCACGTCGACGAACGCCTCCTTGGCGGCGACGAGCCGGCCCTGCTTCACGGTCTGCAGGGTCACATTGGCGTTGACCAGGCGCGGCAGGCCGATGGAGGCGAGCTTGTCGGTGAACTCCCAGCGCAGGTTCGGCGTGAGCCCGCCCGTACTGACCTTCAGCCCGTCGTCCAGCGCGCCCCGTACGGTGTCGGCGGTCACCTCGCCGTCCTCCAGCGACTCCACGGCCTGGCGGAACACGCTGTACGCGATCCAGGTGGTCTGCACCCCCGGGTCCGTCGCGTCGATCCGGGTGTCGGAGAACGCCTGCTCGCTGATGACCTTCTTCATCGCGGCCCAGCGCGAGTCGTTCGCCGCCGGGTACCAGCCGGTGACGTACGCCCCCTCGTACGGGCTGGACGCGCCGCCGGTGGAGTTGATGACCGTCTGGTCGACGCTGCCGAGGACGGTGGCGGTCCGGACGGAGGTGTAGTCGTCGCGGGTGCGGCGGAAGGAGTCCATGAAGGTGCTGGTGCGGTCGCCGAGCGCCGGGACCACGCACCCCTTCTCGCCGGGGTCGGCGGTGGCCTGGTCCAGGGCCGCCTCGGCCTGCGCCGAGTACTCGGTGGCGTCCTCGGCCGCCCGCTGGTCCTTGGCGGCGTTGTGGCCGCCCGCCGTGAGCCCGGCGTTGAGCATGGGGGGCAGCGTGTCCCCGGCGATGGTGTCGGGGCGGACGAGGGCGACGGGACCGCAGGCCGTGGCGAGCTCCTTGCCGAGGCCGGCCAGCAGGGTGGACTGGCCGCCGTTGACGGGGTAGGACAGCGGGCTGGTGAACTCGGCCTTGGTGACGCCGTAGCCGCCGATGTAGGGGATGCCGGCGCCTTCCAGCTGCGGGAAGAAGGACTCGGAGTGCTGGCTGTAGGAGCCGACGACGGCGACCGCGTCCTCCTTGACCGCACGCCGGGCGCACTTCGCGGCGTCCACGGTTTCGTTGCGGTCGTTGCAGGTCAGCACCGTCAGCTTGCGGCCGTTGATGCCTCCGTTGGCGTTGACCCAGCGGGCGTAGGCGCGGGCGAAGGCGGGCATGCCGGGCTTGTTCGTGGCGGCCGTTCCCTCGGGGGCCCAGGTCATGACGACGATCGGATCGTCCCCGGAACCCCCCGTGGTTCCGGGGATGACCCCACAGCCGGCGGTGAGCGACGCACAGGCCGCCAGGGCCGCCGCCGACAGGACGGTTGCGCTGACGGACCTGGGGAAGCGGATGGACCTGGGGAGGAAGGCTCCTCGCGAACGTCGCTTGCCGGTCATGGTTCCGCACCATTCCGCCACATCGCTAACCTGAGAGTGCTCCTCGGTCAACGAAAGGTGACGTACGGGTGAATAGCGGGGGTCTGTGAGGCTCGCGTGACCGAGAACGTACGATCGATGACCGTGCAACAAGGTTCGGAGAACTCTTCCCGTCGCGGCCGTCGCTCCTCCACCATGGGCGGCATGCCACTCAACGACATGCCGTGGTGGCGCTGGCGCAGCAATGTGCGCTCCGCGCTGCACATGCTCTCCGACCCTGTGTTCCAGCGGGACGTCTGGCTGGCCGGCGTCGACGGGTACGGGGACGTCACCGACGCCGTGTACCGCCTGGTCGAGGACACCTGGCTGGACAACTGGTCCGCCGAGAAGTACGTCGGCACGATCTTCCGGGACTCGCAGGAGGCGGCCCTCGTCGACACCGCGGTGCTGCGCGTGCTGCGGATCATGCACCAGGTCGGGCCGGACGCCCCGGTCTCCGCGTACGTCGACCACGCAGGCTGGCCGGAGGCGGTACGGGCGGCGCGCGACGCGCACGTCCGCATGGCCGCGGCCGACGGGGAGGACCCGGATGCGCCCCCGCGCACGCTCGAGGTGCTGCGGATCCTGACGAGGTCCGCGTAAGGCCCGGTCCGCGTAAGGCCCGGTCCGCGCAGGTCCGGTCCGCGCAAGCCCGGTCCGCCAGGTCCGGCCTGCGGACGGAGTTCCGCCGGGCCCGGGCCGTCATGAGACCCTGTCCTGCATGAGTGAGCAGTCCACCCGAGCCGCGGCGGCCCCCGCCGACCAGTACGTCCTCATCCTGTCCTGCCCCGACAAGCAGGGCATCGTGCACGCCGTGTCGAGCTACCTCTTCATGACCGGCTGCAACATCGAGGACAGCCAGCAGTTCGGCGACCACGACACGGGACTGTTCTTCATGCGCGTCCACTTCTCGGCGGAGGCGCCGGTGACCGTGGACAAGCTGCGGGCGAGCTTCGCGGCCATCGGTGACTCCTTCCACATGGACTGGCAGATCCACCGGGCCGACGAGAGGATGCGGATCATCCTGATGGTCAGCAAGTTCGGCCACTGCCTGAACGACCTGCTGTTCCGCGCCCGGATCGGCGCGCTGCCGGTGGAGATCGCGGCGGTGGTCTCCAACCACACCGACTTCGCCGAGCTCGTGGGCTCCTACGACATTCCCTTCCACCACATCCCGGTGACGAAGGACACCAAGGCGGAGGCCGAGGCCCGGCTGCTGGAGATCGTCCGCGAGGAGGACGTCGAGCTGGTCGTCCTCGCCCGGTACATGCAGGTCCTCTCCGACGACCTGTGCAAGCAGCTCAGCGGGCGGATCATCAACATCCACCACTCGTTCCTGCCCAGCTTCAAGGGGGCGAAGCCGTATCACCAGGCGCACGCCCGGGGTGTGAAGCTGATCGGGGCGACCGCGCACTACGTGACCGCCGATCTTGACGAGGGGCCGATCATCGAGCAGGAGGTCGAGCGGGTGGGGCATGACGTCACGCCTGACCAACTGGTCGCCATCGGGCGCGATGTGGAGTGCCAGGCGTTGGCCCGGGCCGTCAAGTGGCATGCCGAGCGCAGGATTCTGCTGAACGGGCGGCGGACGGTCGTTTTCGCGTAGCTCGTTGCCGTCCGCGGGTGCGGATCGTCGCCGTCTGCGGGTTGTGGGTGGCTGGTCGGGCCCACGCGGCGGAGCCGCATCCTGAGACAGCCCCGCGCCCCTCAGGTAGCTGCACTCACCCCTTACATCCGGCTCAGGGACGCGGCCGCGAACAGCACGTCCCTGATCGCCTCCCTGTCCCCCACCTGGCCCGCCGCCGCCTCCTCGGGCGACACATGACCCGCCGCCAGCCTGCAGAACTCCACGTCGTCCAAGGCGATGTGGGCCACCTGGTGGTCGGCCGAGCCCACCGCGCCCGGTGCGTCGAGCGGGATGAGCCAGTCACCGCCGCCGCGGCCCTCGATCTCCAGCCGCAGGCTGCGGCCGGGCTGCCCGGCGGTCACGAGATGACGGGTCGCCGCCGGGGAGGCGAGGCCTGCGCGGCGGCGTTCGGCGAGGGCGCCGGGGAGCATGCGGGCGGCGAGGTCGATCATGCCGTGGAGGTGGCGCGGCGCGGGAGCCGCGTAGGGATAGTCGACCGCCTCCGCGATGTCCTCGGCGTGCACCCAGCACTCGAAGGCGCGGTCGACGAGCGCGTCCCGCAGCGGCAGCTCGAAGTCGCCGTACGACACCGGAAGGGTGCCGGGGGCCTCGTCGGCGCGGGAGGCGCCCCCGGTGAAGGAGACCGTGCGGACGAGGGCGTGGGTCTGCTCCCGCCACGGTGCCCGTACGGAGCGCGTCGGCGGGAAGTGCGAGGCCTCCCAGAAGGCCTCCGTCCGCTCGGCGGGCGTCCCGGCCGGCTTGGCGCCGGCCAGCGGGTCGTCGAGGCCCAGGGCGAGGGCGACCAGCCCGTCCACCGCGAGCAGATGGGCGATGACCCCGGCGACGGTCGTACGGCGGCTCGTCGGGCCCTCGCCGCGGAACCAGCGCAGCCGCACGGGCGCGTGCCACTCGGCGTCCCCGAAGTCCTGCAGCAGGGCGTCCAGGCGGGCGGTCTCGGCGTCGTACGGCGTCGCCCAGTCGGGGACCGGGATACGGGGCGGGCGCCGGTCCAGGCAGCCGTCCAGGACGCGGGTGCGCAGGCCGGGGTCGAGGTCGAGGCTCTCGGGCCGCTGAAGCAGGCCGACGGCCTCGCGCAGCCGCCGTGCCTCGTCGGCGCAGGAGCCGCAGGTGCCGAGGTGCTCCTCGACGGCCGCGGTCTCCTCGGCCGAGCAGGCCGCCAGCGCCCACGCGCCCAGCAGCGACTTGAGCACCCGATGCTCCAGGTGCGGGGGCGCGAGGCCGGCGAGGTCGGGCAGCGGCAGTTCGCCGTCCTCGACGGAGGCGCGGGGGAGGGGGATGCGGGGCGGTTCGCCGGGGGCCGGTGCTGGGGCCGGGTGTGTGCGGTCGCCGTCGCCGTCACGAGGGCTTCCGAGGCCGTTCTTCGCCTCCTCGCCCTGGTCGTCCCCGGAGGGTCCGTCGTACGCCTCGAAGGGCCCGCCGCCGCTCACGCCGCACCTCCGTAGCCGGGCGGTGCGCCCGGGGCGGCGGTGTCGTGGGCCGTGGACAGGAGTTGGAGGCCGAGGCGGAGGCGGCGGCGGGCCTCGTCCTCGGTGACGCCGAGGTCGGCGGCGGTCTGGCGGTAGTCGCGGCGCTGGAAGTAGGCGAGCTCCAGGGCGGCGCGCAGCGGGGTGGGCATCGACTGGACGATGTAGTCGGCGCGGGCGGCGACGGCGGCGTGGCGGACCTTGCTCTCCAGTTCCTCGGTGGTGCCGGGGCCGCCGCGCGCGAGGGCCGCGGTCTCGGTGGCGCGCAGCCGCTGCACGGCGAGGCGGTGGGTCAGGGTGGCGACCCAGGTGCGCAGGGGGCCCTGCTTGGGGTCGTAGGAGTCGGGGTGTTCCCAGACGTGGGCGAAGACCTCGCGGGTGATGCCGTCGGCGGCCCGCTCGTCTTCGAGCACGCGGTGAGCAAGACCGTGCACGAGCGAAGCGAACCGGTCATAGAGCTCACCGAGGGCGGCCGCCTCCCCGCGCGCGAGCCGCTGTTGCATCCTGCGGTCCCAGCGGGGCGATGCGTCCTTCTTCGCCATGCGGCCCCCTCGCCCTGTGCGTCTCTGCGTCCAGCGTGCGTCCACCGTCACCTCGAATGTAGTCGGCACGTCCGGCAGCGCACGCTCCTTTGGTGCAATGTGCGCCCCCTGCCGAGCGCGAGGTGGTAAAGGACCTTTCCCGAGCCGTGTCTGCCCGCCCTCCCAAGATCAGGCTCGATCGCATCGGACTGGAAGAGCATCAAGACAGATCGAACAGGACTGAAACCGACTGAAACAAGCCTCTTTCTCTTTCCTTCGGCTTTATGTTCGGCGTTTCGGGGAACGGCCGGTGGGCAGCCGCGCTGCGAGGAAGCGAAGGGAAAGCTTCCGTTCCGGCGAATGAAGGGCGTGGTGGTGGCGTTCAAAGTGACCGGCGGCGAGCGGAGCGGATGGGCCGTGCTCCATGTATCGGGCGAGTTGGATCTGGTGACGTCGCCCGTGCTGCGTCAGCGGATCCACGACGAGGTGGCCGAAGGCCGCCACAGTCTCGTCCTCGACCTCTCCGAGGTGCGTTTCTGCGACTCCAGCGGCGTCGGCGTCCTCATCGCCGCCCGCCGCCTCATCCGCTCCTGCCGGGGCCGCCTGCGCCTGATCCTCCCGGCGCGGGGAGCGGTCGAGGACTCCCACGTCAACCGTGTCCTCGGCGCCCTGGGCGTCCGCCGGCTCTTCGACGTGTACGGGGACGTCACGGACGCCGTGGACGACGGAACCGAGCCGCTGTCGGCCTAGGACGCCTCCAGCGTGCCCTTGCCAGGACACCTCGAGCGTCCCTTGGCCGCGGACACGAACTCCCTCACCTGTGTCCGGGTGTCGTCCCGGCGCCGGTCCAGCTCGGGGCGGTTCTCGGCCTTGTGCAGCTGGTCGATCCGCGCCGGCGCCTGGCGTCCGCGCTCGACGAGGGCGTCGTCCGCCGCCGGCATCTGCACCCGGAACAGCGCCTCCTGGGCCACGGACCGCAGCTCGTACCCGTCCATGCGGATCTGATGGCACTCCTCCGGGGTGCCGTCCTCGTGCTCCCGGAACCACCGGTGCACCAGGATCCGCCGGTAGTTGACCAGCGCCCCCGCGTACGCGCTGCAGGCGTCCATGCGTTCCTGCCGGAGCCGCTCGTCACGCGTGAACCGCTCCGTACGCTCCACCGACCGCAACGGGAACCGGTGGGTGAGTCCGGCACCCAGCAGGGTCCCCAGCACCGCTGTGACACTCGCCGCCACCGCTTCCCCGTCTGACAGTTGATCACATCACGGCTCGGCCACACGCCTGTCCCGAAATTCCCCCGGTCTTGGCACAACCGTCACCTTCCCGCTGCCGGAGCGTCGTCGGCGTCGTACGCTCCCTGCCGGAAGCACCCCCACGCAACGACGTAAGGCGGCCCGAGGAGACATGGTCAGCAGCGAGTACGAGCGCAGGATCGCCGGCCGGTTCGCCACCTTCGACCAGGACGGCAACGGCTACATCGACCGCGAGGACTTCGGCGGCGCCGCCAAGGCGCTGCTCGCCGAGTTCGGCACTCCGGCCCGGTCGGACAAGGGACAGGCCCTGTACGTCGGCGCCGAGGCGTTCTGGCAGGGCATGGCGGGGATCGCGGACCGGGACGGCGACCAGCGCATCAGCCGGGACGAGTTCGTCAACGGCGCGGTCAAGCGGCTGCGCGACAATCCGGACCGGTTCGCCGAGATCGCCCGCCCCTTCCTGCACGCCGCTCTGGACGTCGCCGACACCGACGGCGACGGCTACGCCACCGTCGAGGACACCGCGCGCGTGCTCGCATGCCTGGGTGTGCCCGAGTCCGCGGCCGCCGCGGCCGCCCGCGCCCTCGACACCGACGCGGACGGCAAGGTCGGCGAGGCGGAGATCGTGCCCGCGTTCGCCCGCTACTTCACCGTCCCCGAGTAGCCGCTGCCCGCTTGTCCGTCAGGCGCCTCCCGTCCCCGAGGCGCCTGCCTTCCCCGAGGCGCCTGCCGTCCCCGAGTACCGCTCCCGCAGCTTGTACTTCAGCACCTTCCGCAGCGTCTCGTTGCGCGGAAGGGCGTCCACGACCTCCAGCTGCTCCGGCAGCTTGTGCGGCGACAGTCCCTCCGCGCGCAGATACGAGGTCACCGCCTCCAGGGTCAACTCCCGGGTGCCCGGCGGCTGTTCGGCCGGCTCGATCACGGCGCACACCCGCTCCCCGCGCTCGGGATCCGGCAGCCCGATCACCGCCACGTCGCCCACCCCCGGATGCGTGTGCAGCAGGTCCTCGATCTCCTTCGCCGACACGTTCTCGCCCTTGCGGATGATCACGTCCTTCAGCCGCCCCGTGAGCACCAGATGGCCGCCGTCCGTCACACGCCCCAGGTCACCGGTGCGCAGGAAGCCCTCCTCGTCGATGGCCTCCGCCGTCTGCGCCGGGTCCAGATAGCCCTGGCAGACCGCCTCGCCGCGCAGCCGCACCTCCCCGTCCACGATCCGTATCTCCATCCCCTCCGGCGGCCGCCCCTCGGTCGTCGCCAGGTTGTCCGCCGTGTCGTCCGGCGACCCCATGGTGATCATCGGCACCTCGGTCATCCCGTATCCGTGGGTGAGCTGCACCCCCATCTCGCGGACGACGGCGTGGTACAGCTCCGGCGGCTTGGGCGCCCCGCCGCCGGCGAGCAGCCTCAGGCTCGGAATCACCGGGGAGTCCGGCTGCTTGCGCTGCTCGGCGAGGAACATCGAGTAGAACGCCGTGGACCCGCCCGCCACCGTGACCCCGTGACGGCGGTACTCCGTCAGCGCGTCCGGCAGCGCGAACTGCTCGAACATCACCGCCGGGAAGCCGTACAGCAGCAGCATCACCGTGTAGTCGGGGCCGGCGATGTGGGCGTAGGGGAAGGCCATCGAGCCGACGTCGTCCTCCGACAGACGCAGCGCGTGGGCGAGGCAGGAGCCGCCCGCGATCAGTGAGCGGTCGGTGTGCAGGACGCCCTTGGGGTCGGAGGTGGTGCCCGAGGTCCAGTAGATCCAGCGGACGGAGGTGCCGTCGGTGGGCGGGGCGGGCAGGACGGACGGGTCGCCGGCCGGGAGGTCGTCGTACGCCTCGAAGACGCCCTTCGCGCCGAGCCGTCGGGCCATCTCGCCGTGGTCGAAGCCGCGCAGGACGCCCGGTACGGCGAAGAACTCCGCCTTGGACTCGCGCAGGGCGAAGCCGACCTCACGGTCGCGGTAGAAGGGGATGACCGGGCTCTGGACGGCGCCCAGGCGGGCCAGCGCGAAGGTGAGGACGGCCGTCTCCAGGCGGGTGGGGAGCTGCCAGGCGACGACCGTGCCGGGGCGTACGCCCATGTCGTACAGGCCGGCCGCGGTGCGCTCGGCCCGCTCGCGCAGTCCGCCGAAGGTCAGGACGCGGTCGCCCTGGAGGAGGACCGGGCGGTCGGGGGTGAGGGCGGCGCGGCGGGCGAGCAGGTCCCAGAGGGTGCGGGACGTGCTCAGGGCGTGGGCGGTGTCGGTCACGGCGACCCCCTCGAGAGCTGACGGACAGTCAGATAGTGGGCAGAGCGTAGGGCCGGCCGCCTTGTCGGTCCAGGGGTCGCGGACTAGCCTGCTGGGCAGAGTAAATCTGACGGTCCATCAGATACGGCCGTCGCAGAGGCGTCCGCCAGGCGGAGGGGACCATGACCGAACTGCCCCGCATCATCAGCGTCGACGACCACGTCATCGAGCCCGCGCACCTCTTCGAGACCTGGCTGCCGCAGAAGTACCGCGACCGTGGCCCCCAGCCGCTCACCGCCGGGATCGGCGAGCTGGCCTACATCGGCGGCAAGTACCAGATCACGATGGACCCGGACGGCCAGCTCACCGACTGGTGGATCTACGAGGACCTGAAGTTCCCGTACAAGCGCAACATCGCCGCCGTCGGCTTCGACCGGGACGAGATGACGCTGGAGGGCATCACGCGCGCGGAGATGCGGCGCGGCTGCTGGGACCCGAAGGCGCGCCTGGCGGACATGGACCTCAACCACGTCGAGGCCAGCCTCTGCTTCCCGACCTTCCCGCGCTTCTGCGGGCAGACCTTCGCCGAGGCGCACGACAAGGAGGTCGCGCTGGCCTGTGTGCGCGCCTACAACGACTGGATGGTCGAGGAGTGGTGCGGGGACAGCGGCGGGCGGCTCATCCCGCTGTGCCTGATCCCGCTGTGGGACATCGACCTCGCGGTCGCCGAGATCCGGCGCAACGCGGCCCGCGGGGTGCGCGCGGTGACCTTCTCCGAGATCCCCACCCACCTGGGCCTGCCGTCGATCCACTCCGGCTACTGGGACCCGTTCTTCGCGGTCTGCCAGGAGACCGGGACGGTCGTCAACATGCACATCGGCAGCAGCTCGCAGATGCCGGCCGCCTCGCCCGACGCGCCGCCCGCCGTCCAGGCGTCGCTCAGCTTCAACAACGCCATGGCCTCGATGATGGACTTCCTCTTCAGCGGGGTCCTGGTGAAGTTCCCCGACCTCAAACTCGCCTACTCCGAGGGCCAGATGGGCTGGATCCCCTACGCCCTGGAACGCGCCGACGACGTCTGGGAGGAGCACCGCGCCTGGGGCGGGGTGCGCGACCTGATCCCCGAACCGCCGTCGACGTACTACTACCGGCAGATCTTCTGCTGCTTCTTCCGCGACAAGCACGGGGTGGCGTCCCTGGACGTGGTCGGCCGGGACAACGCGACGTTCGAGACGGACTACCCGCACGTCGACTCGACCTTCCCGCACACCAAGGAGGTCGCCCTCGACCACGTCAAGGGCCTCGACGACGAGACCGTCCACAAGCTGATGCGGGGCAACGCCATCCGCATGCTCGGCCTCGACCTGTGATGGACTTCTCGGACAGCCCGCAGGACGAGGAGTTCCGGGCCCGCCTGAAGGAGTGGCTGGCCAAGGCGCTCCCCACGCTCCCGCCGAAGCCGCCCCCCGACGACTGGCCCGCCCGCAGGGCCTACGACCTCGGCTGGCAGCGGATGCTGTACGACGCGGGGTGGGCGCAGGTGCACTGGGACGCGTCGCCGACCGAACGGCTGATCTTCCTGGAGGAGACGGAGAAGGCGGGCGCGCCCTACGTGGGCGCCAACTTCGTCGGGCTGCTGCACGCCGGGCCGACGATCGCCGCCGAGGGGACGCCCGCCCAGCGCGCCCGCTGGCTGCCGCCGATCCTGCGCGGCGAGGAGGTCTGGTGCCAGGGCTTCAGCGAGCCCGACGCCGGCTCCGACCTCGCGGCGCTGCGCACGCGCGCGTGGCGCGACGGAGACCACTATGTGGTGAGCGGCTCCAAGATCTGGACCTCGCACGCCGAAGTCGCCGACTGGTGCGAGCTGTTGGTGCGCACCGACGCCGAGGCGCCCCGGCACCGGGGCATCACCTGGCTCGCGATGCCGATGGACGCACCCGGCGTCACCGTACGGCCGCTGCGGACGCTCGCCGGGTCCGCCGAGTTCGCCGAGGTGTTCCTCGACGAGGTGCGGGTGCCCGTCGCCCACCGGGTCGGCGAGGAGAACGACGGCTGGCGGGTGACGATGGTGACCCTGTCCTTCGAGCGCGGCACGGCCTTCGTGGGCGAGGTGGTCGCCTGTCGGCGCGTCCTCGTCGAACTCGCCCGTGAGGCACGCCGGAACGGCCGCTGGGACGATCCGGGCGTGCCCCGGCGCCTCGGCCGGCTGAACGCCGAGTTCCGGGCGCTGTGGCGGCTCACACAGTGGAACGTGAGCGAGGCGGAGGCCTCCGGCGGGGTGCCCGGGGTCGGGAGTTCGGTTTTCAAACTGAGGTACTCGCACATGCGCCAGGAGCTGTACGACACCGCCGCCGACGTCCTGGGCGACGGCGCCCTCGACCTCGACCGGCCCTGGGTGCTCGACCGGCTGTCCTCGCTGTCGTACACCATCGCCGCGGGGACCTCGCAGATCCAGCGGAACATCGTGGGCGAGCGGATCCTGGGGCTGCCGAAGGGGCGGTGAACGCGTCGAGATGCGCTTTCGACTGACGGAGGACCAGCGGGCACTGCGGGACGGGGTGCGGGGCATGCTGGCACGGCGCTTCGGCTCCGAGCGGCTGCGCGCGGCCGTGAGCCGGCCCGCGCTGGACCGTGCGCTGTGGCGGGAGCTCGGGGACGCGGGCTTCTTCGCGTTGCGGCTGCCGGAGGCGGACGGCGGAGTCGGACTCGGGCTGCCCGAGGCGGTGTTGGCGTTCGAGGAGGCGGGCCGGGTGCTGCTGCCGGGGCCGCTGGTGGCCACCCATCTCGCGGCGGGGAGCGTGCCGGGCGCGGCGAGCGGGGAGACGGTCGTGGCGGCCGTCGACGGCGGACTGGTGGAGTGGCTGGCCGAGGCGGACGTCGTGCGGGGGGACGCCTCCGGCGCCGTACCGCTGCGGTCGGTGGATCCGCTGACGCCGCTGCATCAGGTCGCCGGAGTGCCCGGGGCCGGCGTGCCGGATCCCGTCGCCGCCCTCCTCACCGCCGCCGAGCAGCTCGGCACGGCCACGCGCGCGTGCGAGCTCGCCGTGCAACACGCGCGGACACGGGAGCAGTTCGGGCAGCCGATCGGTGCCTTCCAGGCCGTCAAGCATCTGTGCGCGGAGCTGCTGGTGCGGGTGGAGATGGCGCGCGTGGCCGTCTACGCGGCGGCCGTCACCGCCGACCCGGCCGACATCGCGGCCGCCCGGCTCCTCGCCGACGAGGCCGCCGTACGCGGCGCGCGCGACTGTCTTCAGGTCCACGGTGGCATGGGGTTCACCTGGGAGGCGGAGGTGCACCTGCTGCTGAAGCGTGCCTGGGTGCGCACGCGACGTGCGGGAGGCAGCACGGAGAGTGAGCAAATACTCGCGGAGGACCTGCTGTCGGAGGCGGGTGGACAGGGCTCCTGCCTGCGGCGATAGCACTCTGGCAGGTCGTTTGTCGCGGATCGTGGCATATCGCGATCACGGAGCGTGATATGTGGTTGTGTCCGATGCGTGACCCGTCACAGCCCGGAGTCGGAGGGTCGCTCCGGTACCTTCTGTGCAATGCGAGTGGTTCCGAGCGCGATCCGTGTCGGTGGTGCCCCTGGGGCGGTGCCGGATACGACGGTGCGCGCCCCTGCTCGCAGGACGGACGGGCGTCAGAGGCCCGTTCGTTCGGCTCCCCGCAGTGGGCGTCGCACAGTATGCCGCACGAGTACTCCTTCGCGCTGGAATATGCCCGAAGCGCTTGTTGGGGTGACTGTACGTCAATCAAGCTGTCTCGTAAGGGAATCACGTTCCGTCACCCTGCCTCTGGCTGTTGTTCTGGCCATGCAGAAAATGGCTACGATCGTGGCCCTCGTCGTCATGGTGCTCGCGTGGCTTGCGTGGCTCACGTGGCGCGCGGCCATGTGTCCGCCGGTTCGGATGGTGTGAGCGGTGCAGGTGCTTCAAGTGCAGCTGGAGATCCGGCCCGACCCCGCTGAGGTGGGTCGGGCCCGGAGGTGGGCCCGTTCGCGCCTCGCCGGGTCCGGGATAGGGGTCGACGAGGCGCTCGCCGAGACACTGATCCTGCTCGTCTCCGAACTGGTCACCAACGCCGTGGTGCACACCGGCGGTCCGGCCGTGCTGCGACTCTCGCTGCCGGGCGTCGCGGCCGGGGAGTCAGGAGAGGCCCCTGTCCGCCTGGAGGTGACCGACAGCAGCACCCGGGCGCCCGTGCCGCGCTGTCCGGACGACGACGCCACCGGCGGCCGCGGCCTGGCCCTCGTCGACGGTCTCGCGGACCGCTGGGGCTGGACCGTCGAGGGTCCCGGCAAGCGCATCTGGTGCGAACTGGACCGGGACGCGGAGCCCAGGACGACCGCCGCGGCGTGCGGGGGCGGCGTGGTGGCGTACGAGGGGCTGGCGTACGAGGCGGTATAGGGGGCCGGGGTCGCCCGGCCGTCTGACGCGGCGTGAGCGGTGCATGGGTGCGTGGTGATCCGCTCGCGCGTGCCGAAGTTTGCTGAGGTGTGCGGCGGTGCGCCGGTCCGTGCTTCCGTGCGCACCCGGAGCAAAAAGGGCTTAAGTGATGAATCGCCTCAGGGCTGTTGACGCCTCGTGAGCGATTGATCACGCTTGAGGTCAGCGATTCGCCGCGAGGGGACGTCGAGGGCTTCGGTGATGTGAGCCCTCGGCGAGTGTGAGTCGTGGTGCGGCGTCGGTTCCGTCAGGGGGAGAAAGGGAACCGGGGCGGGAACGCCGGAGTCGGACGGCGGCGCGCGCGATCGTGCCGCCGTCACGACGGCCGGGCCGGGCGGAGGGGTGAACCCACCGCCCGGCCCCGGGAGCCGCTGATCAGATGCCGGGACTCGGAACCCGCGTGTAGGTGAGGGCATTGCTGGTACCGGCGGCAGTGGTGACCGTGACGCCGACCGGCCCGGCGCTGCCCGCCGGGGCCACCGCGGTCACCTGGGTCGGGGAGACGACCGTGAACGCCGCTGGGGTGGAACCGAACCGGACCTCGGTCGTGGTGGTGAGGCCGGTGCCGGTCAGGGTGACGACGGTGCCGGCGTGCGTCGGTCCCTGGCCCGGGACGAGGGAGACCAGCGTGGGGGCCGCGACATACACGTAACCGACGGGGTTGCCGGTGCCGCCGGGAGTGGTCACGGTGACTGCCGCGGTGCCGGCCGCATGGGGCGGGGCGACCGCGGTGATCTGCGTGGCCGAGTCGACGGTGAACGACGTCGCGGGGACCCCGTCGAAGCTCACCGCCGTCGCACCGAGCAGGTCGTTGCCGGTCAGGATCACCGTGGTGCCGCCCGCCGTGCTTCCGGATCCGGGTGTGACAGCGGTCAGCGAGGGCAGCGCGGCGTAGAAGAAGTACGCGCTGGGATTGTCGGGGTTGCTGGTGCCGGCGGGGGTGGTCACGGTGACTGCCGCGGTGCCGGCCGCATGGGGCGGGGCGACCGCGGTGATCTGCGTGGCCGAGATGACGGTGAACGACGTCGCGGGCACTCCGCCGAAGCTCACCGCCGTCGCGCCGGTGAAGCCCGTGCCGGTCAGGGTGACGGTGGTGCCGCCGGTACTCGGACCCTGAAGGGGGGACAGGCCGGTGACGGAAGGGGCCGCGACGTACGTGAAGGTGAGAGCGTTGCTGGTGCCGCCGGGAGCGGTCACGGTGACCGGCACGCCACCGGCCGCGTGCGGCGGGGCCACTGCGGTGATCTGGGTGGACGAGGTGACGGTGAACGAGGCCGGGGTGCCGCCGAAGCTCACCCCGGTCACCCCGGAGAGGCTCGTGCCCGTCAGGGTGACGCTGGTACCGCCGGAGACCGGCCCCTGAGTCGGCGTCAGGGCGGTGAGGGACGGAGCGGTGCCATAGGTGAAGGGCACCTGCTGGGTGCTGGTGCCCTGACTGGTGGTGACGGTGACGTTCACGGTCCCGGTGCCGGACGGGCTGACCGCCGTGATGTGAGTGCTGCTGTTGACGGTGAACGAGGTCGCGGGTTTGGAACCGAACCGGACGGTGGTCGCGCCGGTGAAACTGGTGCCGGTCACGATGACGGTGGTGCCGCCGGAGGCCGGTCCCTGCTGGGGACTGACCGATGAGACCACAGGGGCAGCCATGGCTGTACTCCTTCGATGGGACACGCCCGTGGACGCGGGTCGGGGGCCCGTCCGGGCGGAGGGGGGTGTCTGCCGCCCGGACGGGTACTCATCGCCTCCGTCGAGCGAAGGCTGCCGGACGGCTCAGATGCCGGGGCCGGTGACGTAGGTGAAGCCGCCGACCTCGGTGTCCGATCCCGAGGGGTTGGTCACCACCACGTCGACCGCGCCCGCGGTGCCGGGTGGGGTGACCGCCGACAGCGTCGTGCTGTTGATCACCGAGAACGGCGCCGGGGCGCCGTCGAAGGTGACCGACTCGGTGCTGTCGAGGTTGGTGCCGGTGATGGTCACCGCGGTCCCGCCCGAGGTCGAGCCCGAGTTGGGGCTGATGGTCCCGATCGTCGGGTTGTCGACGTAGGTGTACGACAGGCCGTTGTTGGTCCCGCCGGCGGTGGTCACGCTGACCCCCACCGGCCCGGCCGCGAGGCCCGCCGGAACCGTGACGGTGAGCTGGCTGTCGCTCACCACGGTGGGGGTGGCGGTCACCCCGCCGAACGACACACTGGTGGCCGTCTGCAGACCGGTGCCGTTGATGGCGACGGTGTTGCCGCCGGCCAACGGCCCGGACGTGACCCCCAGGGAGCCCTTGAAGGGGGCGCCGACGTAGAAGAACGACACCGGGTTGCTGGTCCCGCCCGGCGTGGTCACGGTGACCCCGACCGTGCCGGTTCCCGACGGGGAGACAGCGGTCACCTGGGTCGGCGAGACCTGCGTGACGTTCGTGGCCGACTTGGAGCCGAACTTCACGGCGCTGGTGTTGGACAGGTTCGTTCCCGTGATGGTCACCAGCGTGCCGCCGCCGGTGGAACCCTGATTCGGAGAAATGGGCATGAAACACTCCTCGCTGCTTGAGGGGGACATGCGAGGAACCGGCAAGGGGCACCCGCCACCGGCTGCCGCGCCCATGGGGAACCAGCCCTGCCACAGGCAGGTCTGCTCTCGTCCGGGCCCGTTCAGACGCAGTCGGTGCCACCGGGCACGGGGTGAACGAGGAGACATCTGCTTCCGCGCACAGGGCGCGAGGCACAGCGGCTTTCGCATCCCTTCGGGCAAAGAGAAAACCGGCAGACGCTGCCTGTCTCGACGATCCCCCGGCACGGGGATGGGCAGCCCGCCGGTTCGTACTCTCAGTGACCCACACGTCCGATCGAGTGACAAGGGGTCGTCAACTCGCATCACTCGTAAGGATTATGAGTCGAGCATGTGTTCTTGGGGTTGTGGGGGCGAGGTCGCCGACCGGGCCCGGCCGGCCTGAAAGAGGTGTGGCGGGGGGAATTCACATTCCATGCCGCGGTGTCATGCGAGGGATTCGTTTCTGCGGAAATGTCGTCGGCGTGAGCGGCTTTGCGATTCATTTCCCTGCTGAAGCGAGCTGTGGCCTCGCCCTTCTGCCCCGGTCTTTCCGCTCCCGGTCTTTCTGCTCCCGCTCCTTCTGTTCCCGGTCTTTCTGTTCCGGTCCTTTCGGCGGCAGCGAAGGGGGGCGTGACCTGGGCGGCCGTTCAGCCGGTGCCGCGAACGACACCGGCTGAACGGGATCCAGTTCCCCACCGGGGGTGCCCATCGCGGTATGCCGGAATGGTCACCCGGACTCTCTTCCGGAAAGAGCCTCGGATGGGTCCGACTGCCGCATCCCCCGGCGAGGACGGGCGGCCCACCGGTCGGATCCGTTCCAGTTATTCATCGCGGCTATGCCAGCGGCAAGCGGCTCCTGGGCAACTCACACGAACGGCCCAGCGCACTTTTCGCGCCCCTTGCGTCGGGCGACACCAATTCCGGGGTGACAAAGGCCGGTTGGAAGGTCGGTCGGCGAGTCCGGACGTCCGGACTGCTTCAGGAGCTGCCGCCCCCGGAGAGCGGACGAAGTCCTGTCCTCACCCGTCCGGATCCCACTGGGTGCGCACGGTCGACGGCCATGATCACAGTGGACTGCCGAGGGCGCACGCCACGGACACCGCCGCGGAGGGCATCCGGTCCGGAAGACCGTCGCCCGACCAGAGAAACGAGGAAGAACCAGTGCTGACCGTGAAGTACATGCGCGGCCTGGCCTTGGCCGCACTGTTGGGCACGTCCGTGTCGGGCACCGCCACGCCGGCCGCTGCCGGGAACCTGCCCTCGGGCGGAGCGGCGGTGGTCCCGTGCGGAGACGTCGCCGAGTTGACCGAGCGGATCGACCGGGCCAACGCCCTCGGTGCCGGGGCGATCGTGCTCGCGCCCGGCTGCACGTACACGCTCACGGCTCCGGCCGACGAGCCCGTCGGCCTCAACGGTGCCAACGGACTTCCGACCATCACCGGGAGGCTGGTCATCATCGGCCCCGGTGCCACCATCACCCGCGGCTCGGTCACCCCGTTCCGCATCGCCGAAGTCGCTGCCCAAGGGTCCCTCGTTCTCGCCGGGGTCACCATCTCGGGCGGCAGTGCCACGGCGGCCGCCGGCACGCCCGGCGGCGGAATCCTGAACCAGGGAACCCTCACGGTGGTCAACTCCCGCATCACCGACAACACCGCTTCGGGTGCGGGAGGCGGGATCGCGGTGGCGTCCGGTGCCCGCGCACAACTGGCCAACAGCACCGTGTCGGAGAACACCGGCTCCGACGGTGGCGGTCTCCACGTCGGCGCCTCCGGCCGGCTGACCGTCGCCACCACATCCGTCGTCGACAACACCGCGGCCTCCACCGGCGGGGGACTGGCCACCTTCGGAACCACCGTGCTCAGCAGTACGAAAGTCCGCGAGAACACAACCGTCGGCTTCGAGGGCGGCGGCATCTACACGGCGACCGGGACCCTGACCGTCAACGCCGGCCGTATCGAGGACAACACGGCCGGCTCGTACGGCGGTGGCATCGCGAACTGGGGCAGCACCGTGCACCTGCGAAGCACCGTGGTGGACGAGAACACCGCCACGGACGACGGCGGTGGCCTGTACAACAACACCGGCACGACCCGCCTGATCAGCAGTCGTGTCACCGACAACACGGCCCAGAACGGCCAGGGAGGCGGCGTCTACCTCGCGGGCGGCTCGGTCAGCCTGACGGCCGCCCTCGTCGCCGGCAACGATCCCGACCAGTGCGCCCCGGCCGGCAGTGTCTCCGGCTGCTCCTGAGCCCTGGCAACCGTCCGTCAGAGGAGGGCCACGGGTGCCACCGGGGCGCCCGTGGCGCCGACGAAGGGCTCGGGCGTCGCCGACAGCAGGAACGCGTAGCGGCCCTCTTCTCCACAGGCTGTGGACAACTCTTCGAGATTCCAGTTCTGGCCCTGCAGCATCCCCATCTCCACCAGGTCGAGCGCGTGCACGGGCAGCCACAGATCGTCGATCTCGGGCGGGAAGATCTCGAAGGTGAGGGTGTCGTTGGCGACCGCCGCCACATCACGCGCGTGGAACCACTCCGGCGTGCGCACCGACAGGCCCGGCGACGGATGCGCGTACCCGTGCTTGTCCCCGGCGAGATAGAGCCGCATCTGCCCGGTCCGTACGAGCACGACGTCGCCGGCCCGTACGCGCGTGCCGGCCAGTTCCTCGGCGGTCTCCAGGTCCTCCGGGGTGACCGCGTGCCCGCCCTCCAGCCGGTCGACGCCACGCGCGCGTGCCACGTCCAGCAGGACTCCGCGCGAGACGACGCGCCGCGCCTTGTCGATGCCGCTGAACTCGGCGCCGCCGTGCGGGGTGATCGTGCCGGCCGGGCGGCCGTTGTAGAGCCGGCCCGAGTGCGAGACGTGGGTCAGCGCGTCCCAATGGGTGGCCGCCTGCAGCCCCATCGTCACGGCGTCGTCGCTGCACGCCACCGTCCCCGGGCCGAAGATCTCCTGGTTGATCTGCACCATCGCGTGCAGCGGGTTCACCCGCCCCGGGATCATCCCGGTCTGCACGCCGTCCTCGCGCAACGGGAGCGCGAGCGGGACGCGGCGGCCGGTGCGCACCTCCGCGGCCGCCGCGCGCACGACCTCGTCGGTGATCAGGTTGAGGGTGCCGATCTCGTCGTCGGTGCCCCAGCGTCCCCAGTTGTTGACGCGCCCGGCGATGTCCTGGAACGCCGGATGCAGCGTGGGCAGTGCCATTCGGTGCCTCCCGGGGCTTGTCCCCGACTGACTGACGGGCCATAAAATCTAACGGTCCGTCAGAAACCGCGGGAAGGGGCCCGGCGTGGGGAACTTCTTGACCGGCAAGGCCGTCGCCGTCACGGGCGCGGGACGAGGCATCGGGCGTGCGGTGGCGCTCGCCGCGGCGGCGGAGGGGGCGCGGGTCGTCGTCAACGACCACGGCGTCTCCGTGGACGGCGCCTCACCCACCAGCGAGGTCGCCGAGGCCGTCGTCAAGGAGATCGAGGCGGTCGGCGGGGAGGCCGTCGCGGTCGCCGACGACATCTCCACGATGGCGGGCGGGCAACGGGTCGTCGACACGGCCGTGGAGGCGTACGGGCGGCTCGACGGGGTCGTGTGCGTGGCCGGGATCCTGCGGGAGCGGATGCTGTTCAACATGACCGAGGAGGAGTGGGACCCGGTCGTCGCCACGCATCTGAAGGGCACGTTCACGGTGTTCCGGGCCGCGTCGGCCGTGATGCGCGTCCAGCGCTCGGGCACGCTGATCGGCTTCACCAGCGGCAACCATCAGGGGTCGGTGTCGCAGGCCAACTACAGCGCGGCCAAGGGCGGGGTCATCTCGCTCGTGCGGAGCGCCGCGCTGGGCCTGAACAAGTACGGGGTGACCGCCAACGCCGTTGCCCCGGTGGCCCGTACGCGGATGTCGGCGGGGGTGCCGATGGAGCTGGCGGAGATCGGGGAGCCGGAGGATGTCGCTCCGCTGGTCGTGTACCTGCTGTCCGACCGCGCGCGCGAGCAGGGAGTCACCGGGCAGGTGTACACGGTCGCCGGGCCGAAGATCGCGGTGTGGGCACAGCCGAGGGAACTGCGTTCGGCGTATGCCTCCGGCGGGTGGACGCCGGAAACGATCGCGGAGTTTCTGCCGGGGTCGGTGGGGGTGGATCCGATGCCGATGCTGGCGCGGTTGGAGGAGATGAGGCGTGCTGCGGCGGAAGGGGCCCGGCCCAACGGGTGAGCTGGTGTTTCGTCGGCGGGTGCGGGGCCGTTGCGGTTGATCGCGCCCACGGTGGGGGTCCCCCCGCTCGAGCGCAGCCGAGAGTGGAAGAGGAGCCGCCTGTCGATACAGCCCCGCGCCCCTTTTGGTCAGTTGTATTCGCGCCAACCCAAGGCGGTACCCGTGGAGTTCGGATTCGGTCCCGAGGACGAGGCGTTTCGCGCCTCAGCTCGGGAGTGGCTGGCCGCGCACGCCCCGCACGCCATTGATCGCCGTGCCTGGGAACGCACCCTCGGTGCCGCCGGCTGGATCGGTCTCGGCTGGTCGGAGGCCGGGTACGGCAATCGCACCGCCACCCTCACCCAACAGGTCGCCTGGGCCGAGGAGTACGCGCGCTCGGGTGCCCCGCCCCGCTCCGGGCACATCGGGGAGAACCTCCTCGCGCCCACCCTCCTCGCCCACGGCACGGCCGGGCAGAAGGCCCGCTTCCTGCCCCCGGTCGCCGCCGGCACCGAGCTCTGGTGTCAGGGCTACAGCGAACCCGGCGCCGGGTCCGACCTCGCCGGAGTGCGTACGAAGGCCGAACCGGACGACGACGGAAGGACGTACCGCATCACCGGCCAGAAGATCTGGACCTCCCTCGCCCACGAGGCCGACTGGTGTTTCGTCCTCGCCCGCACCGACCCCGGCTCCACACGTCACCGCGGGCTGACCTTCTTCCTCGTCCCCATGGACCAGCCGGGCCGGATCGAGGTGCGGCCCATCCGGCAGATGACCGGGACCAGCGACTTCAACGAGGTCTTCTTCGACGGGGCGCACGCGCGCGTGGAGCACGTGGTCGGCGCGGTGGGTGACGGCTGGCGGGTCGCGATGAGCCTGCTCGGCTTCGAACGCGGGGTGTCGACGCTCGCCCAGCAGATCGGGTTCGCGGAGGAGTTGGGGCGGGTGATCCGTACGGCCGTGGAGACGGGCGCGGCCGACGACCCCGTCGTACGGGACCGGCTGGTGCGGCTGTGGGCCGAGCTGCGCGCCATGCGCTGGAACGCGCTGCGGACGCTGGGGGGTTCGGGCGGGCCGGGGGCACCCAGTGTGGCCAAGCTGCTGTGGGCGGGGTGGCACCAGCGGCTCGGGGAGCTGGCGGTGGAGGTGCGGGGGGCGGCGGCGGGCGCGGGGCCGGCCGACTGGTCGCCTTCGGCGCCGTACGAACTCGACGAGGCACAGCAGCTTTTCCTGTTCTCGCGGGCCGACACGATCTACGGCGGCTCGGACCAGATCCAGCGGACGATCATCGCCGAGCGGGTGCTCGGCCTGCCCAGACAGCCCAAGGGATAGGGAGCGCGATGCGTGGCGTGGTGTTCGACGGGAAGCGGGCCGAGGTCGTGGACGATCTGGCGGTGCGGGAGCCGGGGCCGGGGGAGGTGCTCGTGGCGATCTCGGCGGCCGGGCTCTGCCACAGCGACCTGTCGGTGGTCGACGGGACGATTCCCTTCCCGGCGCCGGTGGTGCTCGGGCACGAGGGGGCCGGGGTGGTGGAGGCCGTCGGTGACGGAGTCAGCCATGTCGTACCCGGGGATCATGTCGCGCTGTCCACGCTCGCCAACTGCGGCACCTGCGCGGAGTGCGACCGGGGGCGGCCGACGATGTGCCGGCAGGCCATCGGGCGGCCGCGGAAGCCGTTCACGCGCGCGGGGCGGGCGGTGTTCCAGTTCGCGTCCAACTCGGCCTTCGCCGAGCGGACCGTGGTGAAGGCCGTGCAGGCGGTGCGGATCCCGAAGGACATTCCGCTGCCGTCCGCCGCGCTGATCGGGTGCGGGGTGCTGACCGGGGTGGGCGCCGTGCTCAACCGCGCGCGTGTGGACCGTGGGGAGAGCGTGGTCGTCATCGGGACGGGCGGGATCGGGCTCAACGTCCTCCAGGGCGCGCGGATCGCGGGCGCGCTGCGGATCGTGGCCGTCGACGCGAATCCGGCGAAGGAGGCGGTGGCGCGGCGGTTCGGGGCCACCGACTTCCTCACGTCGACGGAGGGGGTGCGGGAGCTGCTGCCGACGGGCGCGGACCACGTCTTCGAGTGCGTCGGGCGGGTGGAGTTGATCCGGCAGGCGATCGATCTGCTCGACCGGCACGGGCAGGCCGTCCTGCTGGGTGTGCCGCCCGCGACCGCCGAGGCGTCCTTCCTCGTCTCGTCCCTGTACCTGGACAAGTCGATCCTGGGATGCCGCTACGGCTCCTCCCGCCCGCAACGGGACATCGCCCTGTACGCCGAGCTGTACCGCGCGGGGCGGCTCCTCCTCGACGAACTCGTCACACAGACCTACCCGGTGGAGGACTTCGCGAAGGCGGTGGCGGACGCGGAGGCGGGGCGGGTGGCGCGGGGCGTGCTCACCTTCTGACATCGGCGTGCCCACCTTCTGACGGTCGGCGTGCTCACCTTCTGACGGCCGGCGTCCGCACGTTCCGGACGGGCGGGGGGCTGGTCCGGAAGGTGCGGCGGTACGCCGTCGGTGTCACTCCCAGCGCCGCCTGGAGGTGCTGGCGCATCGACTGGGCCGTGCCGAAACCGGCGTCCCGGGCGACCTGGTCGACGGACAGGTCGGTGGACTCCAGGAGGTGCCGGGCCCGTTCGACGCGCTGCTGGGTGAGCCACTGGCCCGGGCTGACGCCGACCTCCTCGCGGAAGCGGCGGGTGAAGGTCCGTACCGACATGGACTCCTGTGCGGCCATGTCCCGCAGCTGGATCGGCTCGTGGAGGCGGCCGAGCGCCCACGCGCGCGCGGAGGTCGTGCCGGCCTGCTGCGGATGCGGGACCGGGCGCTCGATGTACTGCGCCTGCCCGCCGTCGCGATGCGGCGGTACGACGGTCCGGCGGGCGACGTCGTTGGCGACGGCGGTGCCGTGGTCGCGGCGCACCATGTGCAGGCACAGGTCGATGCCGGCGGCGACGCCCGCCGAGGTCAGCACGTCGCCGTCGTCGATGAACAGCACGTCCGGGTCGACCTTGATCTGCGGGAAGAGGCGTTGGAAGTGCTCGGCGTCGGCCCAGTGCGTGGTCGCGGGACGGCCGTCGAGGAAGCCGGCGGCGGCGAGGACGTAGATGCCGGTGCAGATGGAGGCGAGGCGGGTGCCGGGGCGCAGATGGGTGAGGGCGGCGGCCAGTTCCTCGGTGAGCACGCCCTCCTCGAAGACCGGGCCCAGCTCGTAGGAGGCGGGGACGATCAGGGTGTCGGCGGTGGCGAGCGCCTCCGGGCCGTGCTCGACGTGGATGGCGAAGTCGGCGTCCGTCTCGACGGGGCCGGGCGGGCGGATCGAGCAGGTCACGACCTCGTACAGGCGCCGTCCGTCGGGCCCTTTGGGGCGGCCGAAGATGCGGTGCGGGATGCCCAGCTCGAAGGGGAGCAGACCGTCGAGGGCGAGCACGACGACGCGGTGAGGAGGGTGGTCGCTCTCCGGACTCATGGCCCGATCCTAGCGAATGCTGTCCTTCGGGCCACTCGCTGGGGAGAGGCGGACAGCCGAACCTTTGGGGCGTGATCCAGACAAGCGAGGCTCCCGCAGCCATAGAGGAGCAGAAGCCCCCTTCCCGTATCCGCCTCCACCGCGCCTGGTTCGTCGCCGCCGTCACCTTCGTCACGATCATCGGCGCGGCGGCGTTCCGCTCGCTGCCCGGCCTGCTCATCGACCCGCTGCACGAGGAGTTCGACTGGTCGCGGGGCACGATCGGCGCGGCCGTCTCGATCAACCTGGCCCTCTACGGGCTCACCGCACCCTTCGCGGCGGCGCTGATGGACCGTTTCGGCATCCGCCGGGTCGTCGCCGTCGCCCTGACCGTGATCGCGATCGGCTCGGGCCTGACGGTGTGGATGACGGCGGCCTGGCAACTGTTGCTGTGCTGGGGCCTGCTGGTCGGCCTCGGCTCCGGTTCGATGGCGCTGGCCTTCGCGGCGACGGTCACCAACCGCTGGTTCACCGAGCGCCGGGGCCTGGTCAGCGGCATCCTCACCGCGGCCTCCGCCTCCGGCCAGCTGATCTTCCTGCCGCTGCTGTCCTGGATGATCACGCGCTACGACTGGCGCCCGGCCGCGGTGACGGTCGCCCTCGCCGCCCTCGCGGTCGTCCCCTTCGTCTGGCTGCTGCTGCGCGACCACCCGGCGGACGTGGGCCTGAAGCCGTACGGCGCGAAGGAGTTCGTCCCCAAGCCGGCCCCGGTGCCGGGCGCCGCGCGTCGGGCGGTCACGGTCCTCTTCTCGGCGATGCGCACGGGCCCGTTCTGGCTGCTGGCCGGCACCTTCGCCATCTGCGGCGCCTCCACGAACGGCCTGATCCAGACCCACTTCGTGCCCGCCGCCCACGACCACGGCATGCCCGTCACCGCGGCGGCCTCCCTGCTCGCGGTCATCGGAGTCTTCGACGTGGTCGGCACGATCGCCTCCGGCTGGTTCACCGACCGCTTCGAACCGCGCCGCCTGCTGGCCGTGTACTACGCGCTCAGGGGCATCTCCCTCCTGTTCCTCCCGATGCTGCTGGCCCCCACGGTCCACCCCCCGATGATCTTCTTCATCGTCTTCTACGGCCTCGACTGGGTCGCCACCGTCCCGCCCACCCTGGCCCTGTGCCGCGAGCAGTACGGCGACGACAGCGCCATCGTCTTCGGCTGGGTCCTCGCCTCCCACCAGGTCGGCGCCGCCCTGGTCGCCTTCCTCGGCGGCGTCGCCCGCGACGTCTTCGGCTCGTACGACGTGGTCTGGTACGCGTCGGGGGCGCTGTGCGCGGCGGCGGCGTTGATGGCGCTGGTGATCCGGCGGCGGCCGGACAGGGCGGTGGGTCGGCTCGCGGTGGCGGGCTGACCGTCAGAGGAACCGCCCCTTGTGGAACAGCAGCGGCGGTTCGTCCCCGTCGCCCGTCCCCAGCGCCTCCACCCGTCCCACCACGATCAGGTGGTCCCCTCCGGTGTGCACCGCGTGGATCGTGCAGTCGATCCAGGCCGGGGCGCCCGCGAGGCGCGGGGAGCCGGTGACGGGGGCGGCGTCGTAGGGGACTCCCGCGAACTTGTCCGCGCCGGAGACGGCGAAGGCGCGGCACAGGCCGGCCTGGCCCGCTCCCAGGACGTTCACACAGAAGACGCCCGCGCGGGCGATCCGGGGCCAGGTCGTCGAGGTGCGGCCGACCATGAAGACGACGAGGGGTGGGTCCAGGGAGAGGGAGGAGAAGGACTGGCAGGCGAAGCCGGCGGGGGCACCGCCGTCATCGGCGGCCGGTGCCGTGACCACGGTCACACCCGTCGCGAAGGTCCCCAGCACCCGCCGGAACTCGCCCTGGTCGACCGGCGCCCGCTCGTCCGCACGGACGCAGCGCAGTTCGGGGCGGGGCAGCGGCTCGACCGGGCCGGCCCGGAGATGACGGACGGCCGCGGCCGCCGCGCCTGCGTGTCCCATCACGTTCCCCATTGAAGCTGACGGAGCGTCAGATAGGAAGGGGTGGGGAGGCGGGAGGGACGGTGGGACGTACGCTGCGGTCATGGGGTGGGAGGGCGTGCGGCGAAAAGCCGCTCTGAACTGGGCTGTCACCGATGTGAACGCGGCCGCTGCGGCGGGCGCGGCGCAGCTTCCGGCGGTGTTCGTGCTGTGGTGGATCCATGGGGTGGCCACCAGCCAGTACGGGGTCGGCGGCCAGACCATCGGGTTGTTCTGCGTACTCTTCCTCGCGCCTGTGTATCTGCCGGTGCTGGGGCTTCTGCACGCGTGCGTGCAGACCGTGCCGGGGGGCCGTGCTCACCGACGTCGTGCTGCGCCGGGTTCCGGGGCCCCGGTGGGTGCGGCATCTGGTGTGCACCGGCCTGGTGGGCGTGGTGTGGGCCGCCGTGTGCTCGGCGTGGTGGGGCTGGTCGTTCTCCACGACCGCTCCGCTCTTCGCGGAGCTCGGTGTGCTGCCTGTCCTGGGGGTGGCGTACGAGCGCGGGCGGCCGCGCACGGCCGGGCGGGTCGGGGTCTCCTGGGGCCGCGCGGCAGGCGCCACCGTCGGCTTGTTCGTCCTCGCCGTGACGGGCGGTCTGCTCGCCACCGTCACGGGTCTGATCGAGGAGTACGACCCCCCGAAGCTGTCCGCCGAGCAGCTCTCCGGCGTCTGGCGCGATGAGGAAGGGGCCGTGCTGGAACTGCTGCCGGGCGGGCGGGCCGAGCTGACCCGGATGCCGGCCCAGCCCGGGGCCGAGGCGAGCGCCGGCTTCGAGGTGTGCGACGGTACCGGGACCTGGTCCCTCGACCCGGACGGCGAGTACCACGACCGGGCCGATGTCCTCGTACGCCTCGACACGGGCAGGGGCACCGGCAGCGGCTGTGGGGACGAGACGGCCTGGACGGTCGCCGGAACGGACCGTGCGCCCGAGTTGTTCGCGATTCTCGGGCCCGACCTGGACGCAGGAGAGCTGCGGGTGCTCAAGCAGCGGTCCTGAGCGTCACCGGCCCCGGAACCGCGCCTCCCGCCGCTCCACGAAGCTCGCCACGCCCTCCCGGGCGTCCGCCGTGCCCATGTTGATCTCCTGGGCGGCCGCCTCGGCGGCGAAGGCGGTGGCGCGGTCGGTGTCGAGGGAGGCGTTGACGAGCTGCTTGGTCAGGGCGAGGGCGCGGGTCGGGCCGGCGGCGAGGCGTTCGGCCCAGGCGTGGGCCGTCTTCGCCAGCTCGCCTTCCGGGACGACCCGGTTGACCAGGCCGAGGCGTTCGGCGTCGGCCGCGGTGAGGGCGTCGCCGAAGAACATCAGCTCCTTGGCGCGCTGGGGGCCGATCAGGCGGGGGAGGAGGTAGGCGCCGCCCGCGTCGGGGACCAGGCCCCGGCGTACGAACACCTCGATGAAGCGGGCCGATTCGGCGGCCAGCACCAGGTCGCAGGCGAACGCGAGGTGGGCGCCCAGGCCGGCCGCCGTGCCGTTCACCGCGGCGATGACCGGCTTCTCGCAGTCGAGGACGGCCGAGATGAGGCGTTGGGCGCCGAGGCGGAGGGTGCGGGCGACGTCACCGGGGACCCGGTCCCCGGCCGCCGACCCGCCTCGCAGGTCCGCACCCGCGCAGAAGCCCCGGCCCGTCCCGGTCAGGACGACGGCCCGGACCTCCGCGTCGGCGGACGCTGCGGCCAGCAGGTCGATCAGGTGGTCGCGCTGGTCGGGCGTGAGGGCGTTGAGTGCCTCGGGGCGGTCGAGGGTGAGGTGGGTGACGTGGTGGTCAGTCGTGTGACGTATCCACGGCTCCGGCACTGTCATGCTCCGTTCCGGGAGGAAGGGCCAGCCATGCGCGGGCGGACCTGCCCTTCATCTCCGCGTCGAGGTCCGCTCCGCGCCGCACCAGCAGGTCGACGATCTCCGAGTGGGGTGCGGCGCTCTTCGCCGCCATCACGACGGGCAGGTAGCCGAACCGGTTCTGGGAGTCGGGGTGGACTCCGGCGTCGAGCAGCAACTCCACGACGGCCAGGTGTCCCATGTCCGCCGCCAGGGTCAGCGGCGTGTACTCGTCGTACTCGCCGATGATCTGGTCCGGATCCGCCCCCGCCTCGATGAGCGCGCGTGTCCCGTCGACGTCGCCCTGCCGCACCGCCGCGTAGAGCGCCTCGGCCGTCGGCCGCCGGGCCCGCCACGCCTCGATCGGCTCGTCGCTCAAGCCCTTTCCGACGCGCGGGGGCCTCTTGGCTCCCCCGCCGGTGCTGCCGGTCCCGCTCGTCTCCTCCACGGCGTGATCTTCGCCGGTACGGCGCGCCCGCACAACCCGCACGGACGCACGCCGCACCCCTCACCGGCACACCGCCAACGCGTCCAACGCCACCGCCCCCTGCCCCCGGGGCAGCACCATCAGCGGGTTGATGTCGAGCTCGGCGAGCTCGTCCCCCAGCTCCAGTGCCATGCGCTGGACGCGCAGGACGACTTCCACGAGGGCGTCCAGGTCGGCCGGGGGGCGACCCCGGACCCCGTCGAGGAGGGCCCGGCCGCGCAGTTCCGCGACCATGTCGTGCGCCTGGTCCTCGCCGAAGGGGGGCACGCGTACGGCCGTGTCGCGCAGCACCTCCACGAGGACGCCGCCGAGCCCGACGGTCACGGTCGGGCCGAACAGGTCGTCGTGGGTGACACCGACGACCATCTCCACGCCCCGCTCGACCATCTGGCACACCAGGACACCGTCCAGCGAGACACCCTCGTAGCGGGCGATGTCGGTGAGTTCGCGGTAGGCGTCGCGCACCTGGCTCGCCGAGGTCAGGCCGATCTTCACCAGGCCCAGCTCGGTCTTGTGGGCGATCTGCGCGCCGGACGCCTTCATCACCACGGGGTAGCCGACCAGCCCGGCCGCCCGTACGGCCGCCGCGGCGCTGGTCACCAGTTGCTCGCGCGGGACCCGGATGCCGTACGCCCGCAACAGCTGCTTCGCCGCGTGCTCGCTCAGCTGCTGGCTCGGCCGCATCAGCATCCGTGCCTTGCGGAAGGAGGGGGACGCGGTGCGCGGGGCCTCGTCGAAGGGGGAGCGGTAGCCCCGGACGAAGCGGTGGTGGTCGAGGTGGGCGCGGACGGCCGTCAGACAGCCCGAGACCGTACGGAAGGTCGCCACCCGGGAGGAGCCCAGCAGGACCTCGCGGTACGCGGGCTCGGTGCCGACCGGTGAGCCCCACACCACGCACACCAGCTTGTCCGTCCGCTCGGCCGCGTCCACCAGGTCCTGGACGAGCCGGTCGCTGAGCGGCGGGAAGGGCCCGGTGATCGGGCAGATCAGGACACCGACCTCCGGATCGTCCAGGATCGCGTCGATGATCTTCCGGCCCCGCCAGTCCCCCACGGGGTGACCCCCGTTGTCGACCGGGTTGGCCACGTTCAGGTACTCGGGTATCCACTGGTGCAGCTCGGCCTGCCGGGCCGCCGACAGCTCCGGCAGGCGCAGTCCGGCCGCCGTCGCCAGGTCGGCGACGTGGGCGCCGGTGCCGCCCGAGATCGCGTACACCACCACCCCGTCGGCGAGCGGCGGCTTCGCGCGGGCCAGCAGGGTCGCCGTGTCCTGGAGCTCGTCGAGCCCGTCGACGCGGATCACGCCGTACTGGCGCATCGCCGCGTCGACCACCTCGTCCGCGCCGGTCAGCTTGCCGGTGTGGGTGGCGGCGGTGCGGGCGCCGGTCTCGGTGCGGCCGACCTTGACGGCGACGACCGGGACCCCGCGCCGGGCGGCCCGGTCGGCGGCGAGCAGGAACGCACGGCCGTCCTTGAGGCCCTCGACGTAGCAGGCGATCGCGCCGACCTCCGGCTGCTCGGCGAAGTAGGAGAGGAAGTCGGCGGTCTCCAGGTCGGCCTCGTTGCCGGTGGGGGCCCAGTGGGAGAGGCGGATGCCGAGTTCCTGCAGGGCGAAGACCGGGCGGCCCTGGTGGCCGGACTGGGTGATCAGCGCGATGGCCGGTCCGTCGAGGTCGTCGCGGAAGTGCTCGAAGGCGTTGAGATTGGTGTTGGGGCCGAGCAGTCGTGTCCCCGAGCGGGCCACGGCCGCCGCGAGCCGGTCCTGAGCCGCCGCGCCCCGCTCGCCGGTCTCCGCGAAGCCGGAGGCGAAGACGACCGCGAACTTCACCTTCGCCTCGCCCAGTTGCTCGATCACCGGCAGCGGATCCGCGACCAGCAGCACGGCCAGGTCGACCTGTTCGGGCAGGTCGGCGACGGAGGGGCAGCAGGGGATGCCGAAGACGGACTCACGGGTGGGGTGCACCGGGTGCAGCCGCGCCCCCACCCGCTCCGCCCAGCCGACCAGCTGCCGGGTGACCCCGGTGCTCGGCCGGCCCTCGGCGTCCGAGGCGCCGATCACCGCGACGGACTCGGGCCGGAAGAAGCGGTCCAGATCGGGGACGTCGGCGTACAGCGGGCGCCCGCTGACGTCCAGGTCGTCCGCGTCGGCGGACCGGCCGTGGACGGCGGGCCCGGGCCGCTCGTCGCACGCGAGGACCCGGGCCCGGCGGGAGTCGGTGGTGAGGGTGCCGTGGGTTGATCCAAGCATCGGTCCGCCCGCTCCTGTGTGACTGCCAAGTAACTGACGCAGTGTCAGATTACATAACTGACGGGATGTCAGGAATGGGTGTGCACACAGAAAGGCATGGACCAGGACGGAGCCGGAGAGCGGGCCTACAGCACCGCCAGCACCTCCTGCGCCACCCGCTCGCCCGAGCGCACGGCACCGTCCATGAAGCCCATCCAGTAGGTGGAGGTCTCCGTTCCGGCCCAGTGGATGCCGCCGACGGGCCGGCGCAGGGCCGGGCCGTACTGGGTCAGGACACCGGGCGCGGCGATGGAGACGGGCCCGCCACGGGTGTAGCCCTCGTTGTTCCAGCGTTGCAGGACGAACGAGGTGGGGGAGGCGGCTTTCTCGCCGAAGTACGTCACGTAGTCCTTCAGGACGGCCGCCCTGACCTCCGCCTCGCTCGCCGCGTCCAGCGCCCGCGCCTTGTCGGCCTCGATGAAGCCCATCAGCGCGCCGTACGAGGCGTCGGGCGGGGAGTTGTCGAAGGTGGAGCTGATCACTCCGGTGTCGCTGACGACCTGGCCGTTGAGGCCGTCGGCACGCCAGAAGGGGGTGTCGTAGATCGCGATGGCCTTGCCGACCGAGGCCATCGGCAGGCGCTGGGTGAGCTGGTCGCGGGCGGCGGGCAGCAGCGGGTCGTACGTGATGCGGGCGGCGATCGGCGGGGGTACGGCGACGACGACCTTCCTGGCGGTGACCGTGGCGCCGTCGGCCGTCACGACGTACTTGCTGCCGGACCGGGTGATCGTGCGCACCGGGGCGTTCAGCACCACCCGGTCGCCGAGGGTGGCGGCCAGTTTGATCGGCACCAGTTGGGAGCCGCCGACGAAGCGCAGTTCCTGGGCGCCGTTCGCGGTCTCGGTGAGGCGTTCCAGGGTGCCGGGGTTCGACGCGTCGCCGGCGGCGGCGATGTAGAAGAGGACGAACAGCAGGGAGAGTTCACGGGGTTCGGCCGAGAAGATCGACGTACAGGCCACGTCGAGAAGGAACTTGGCGGACGGGACGACGGCGTTGGCGCGCAGCCAGGTCTCGAAGGTCTGCCGGTCCCACTCGGCGGCCTTCGCGGCGGTCCAGGGCGCGTCGACCGGAATCTGCTTCGCCATGTCGTCGAGCGTGGCCTGCACGATCGCCGCGTTGGCGAGCCCGGCCGCGTCGATCGGCGGGACCGAGCCGAGGAGGCCGTCGGTGGCGTACGGGGTCTTCTTGCCGTCCTTGTAGAGCAGGTTCTTGCCGGTGTTGTAGGTGGCGAAGGTCTCCACGCCGAGGGAGTCGGCGAGCGCCTTGATGCGGTGCTGGGTGGGGCCGATGAACTCGCCGCCGCCCTCGGTGACTCCACCGCCTGCGAGGGGCAGGCCCATCACCCGGCCGCCGACGCGGTCGCGGGCTTCCAGGACGGCGACCGTCCGGCCGGCGGCGACCAGGTCGCGGGCCGCGGTGAGGCCGGCGAGGCCGGCGCCGACGACGGCGACGTCCACGTCGCCGGTGGTCGCCGCGGACGCCGTGCCGGCGGTGGTCGTGGTGAGGGTGGCCGCGCCGGCGAGGGCGGCGGTGCCGCCGAGCAGGGAGCGGCGGGAGAGGCCGTCAGGGGAGCGGCGGGAGAGCTGTCGTTCACGTGCCACGTGCGTCCTCCGTCGAGAGGGGGGTGGAGCCGGAAAAGGTGAACAGGGCTCACATTCTGGCTCCGCACGGAGGCCCGGACAACGCTCCCGTCACATCTGACACACGTGTAACGGGCAGGGATGTCAGGCGAGTTGACGGCGTACGGCCTTCGCGATCCGCTCCGCGTCGAGCGCCAGCTCGCGCAGCGTGCCGCTGATGGGAGTGGTGAAGCCGGTGAAGTACAGGCCGGGCGCGTCCTTGGGGGAGCGGGCACCATGGGCGACCGGCCTGCCGCGCTCGTCGAGCACGTCCAGGTGGCCGACCAGGCCCTCCAGGGCACGGACGTATCCGGTGGCGGCGACGACGGCGTCCGTCTCGAGACGGGTGCCGTCGGCCAGGACGACCTTGCCGTCCTCGAAGCCCTCGACGGCGGCCACGATCTCCACCTTCCCCCTGCGCACGGCGTCGATCAGACCGACGTCCTGCACCGGGATCGCCCCCTGCCTGGCCCGGGTGTAGAGCCCGGTGTCAGGGCGCGGCAGCCCGCGTGCCGACAGGTCCGGCACGCTCACCTTGGCCATCACCCGGCAGAGCCGGTCGACGAGGCCCACAGGCAGACGGCGTACGAGGATGCCGCTGTACTGGGCGGCCCAGCCGGCGGTCGAACGGCGCACGATGTGCGGCACGGTCCGCACGGCCAGCCGCACCCGCGCGGCCCCGCTCTCCACCAGGTCGACGGCGATCTCCGCGCCGGTGTTGCCGACGCCGACGACCAGGACGTCCCGGCCGGCGTAGGGCGTGCCGTCGCGGTAGGCGGAGGCGTGCGTGAGTTCACCGGTGTACGCCTCGCGGCCGGGCCAGTCCGGCAGGTACGGGGTGTGGTTGTACCCCGTCGCGACGACGACCGCGGAGCCCGTCAGCTCGCGCCCGCCGGAAGCGTGCAGCAGCCAGCCGGTGCCGTCGGCGGTGCGCTCGACCCGGGAGACCTCGACGCCGGTGACGAGCTCCAGCTCGTGGTGCTCGGCGTACTTCTCCAGGTACCGCACCATGTCGTCCCGGGCCACCCACCGCCCGAAGCGGCGCGGCATCGCGAGCCCGGGGAGGGCCGACAGACGCCGGGTGGTGTGCAGATGCAGCCGGTCGTAGTGGCGCCGCCAGGACGCGCCGACCCCGTCGGACCGCTCCACCACGACGGCACGTATCCCCTGGGCCCGCAGCGCGTACGCGGTGGCGAGGCCGCCCGGGCCGCCGCCGATGACGTAGACCGGGCGGTCGGCGGGGTTCGCGGTGGTGATCGCGGAGGGGTTCGCGGACGGTGTGGAGTCGGCCATGAGCGCGAGCGTAATCACGCGGGCGGTTGATGGGTCTCGGTCAAGACCGGAATTGGTTGCGGATTGATCACGCTTGGAGGAGTCCTGGGTGGGGCGTGTGGCGTACGCCACCTGGTTGTGGCATATGGCCGCCGGTTGTAAAGACGTTGTCGTGGGTCCTTCGTCCGTGGATCCGTGGTGGTGCATCCGTGGTTGTGGATACGCCGCGACGCCGGGCCCAGGTGCGCTGGGCTCGGCGTCGCGGGTTGACGGCGACCGAAGCCATGACGGGAAACGGGCGCTGCGTTCGGGGGCCTGCTGGGGGATCGGAAATGCATGAACCCCTCGGAATGCGCGGGCTTCCCGGACACCCCAATCTGACGTACCGTCAGTTTCATGGATGCGATCTGGCTCACCGGGGCGCAATGGCTGGCCGTGCTGCGGATCGGACTCGGCCTGTGGTGGCTGGAGAGCTGGCGGCACAAGGAGAAGAAGAGCTGGTTCGAGGGGTCCGGGATCGCGTGGGCGGCGGACGTCGCCTCGAAGCACCGCTGGAACGCCGTACGGTCCGGCTTCGAGGTGGTGGTCGCGCCGAGGCCGCGCGTGATGGCGTACGTCGTCCTGTACGCGGAGCTGGCACTCGGCCTCGGGCTGATCCTCGGCTTCCTGACCCCGATCGCCCTGGTGGGCGGCCTGCTCCTGAACCTCCTCTACCTCACCCTCATGATCCACGACTGGGCCGAGCAGGGGCAGAACGGGATGATGGCACTGATCTCGGTCGTGGGGCTGTTCGGGATGTCCTGGCAGACGTGGTCGCTGGACAGCGCGCTGGGGTGGTTCTGATGGGGGCGGCGGATTCGACGGCGGCTCCGGTGCCGGTTCCGGCGGTGGCTTCCCGGTACGACGTCCCCGAGGCCGACGCCTTCACGCGCACGTACTGGGACGCGGCGGCGGAGGGGCGGTTGCTGATCCGGAGGTGTGGGGCGTGCGGGCGGCCCCACCACTATCCGCGGGAGTTCTGCCCGTACTGCTGGAGCGAGGACGTGAGGTGGGAGGCGGCGAGCGGGCGGGCGACGCTGTACACCTGGTCCGTCGTCCACCGGAACGACCTGCCGCCGTTCGGGGAGCGGGTGCCGTATGTCGCGGCGGTGGTGGATCTGGCGGAGGGGGTGCGGATGGCGACGGAGCTGGTGGGGGTGTCGGAGGGGGAGTTGCAGGCCGGGATGGGGCTGAGGGTGGCCTTTCCGGAGGGGGTGCCGGTGTTCGGGCCGGCGACTGAAGCTTCGACCGGGTGAGCCCGTCCGGCCGGGAGGAAAGGCCGGGAGGAAAGGCCGGGAGGAAATTCGACAGCCGTCCCCGCTCGGGCGGGTGTTCAATAATCGGATGACCGACACCCACGAGCCGTACGCCGCCGCCCCGCCCGCCCCGGGTCTCGAAGGTCTCGGCCTCCGTCTGCGTCCGTGGGACCCCGAGTCCGCCGCCGATGTCGACGCGTGGCTGCGCGGCCACGTCGATCCCGAGTTCCAGCGCTGGAACACCCCGCTGCGGACGATCACGGACACAGCCACCGCCCGGGAGTCGCTGCGGGCGAAGACCGCGGACGTGGCGGCCGGGACGTCCGCGATCTTCTGTGTCACGGACGCCGACGACGGGACGATCCTCGGCCAGGTGGGCCTCAACGTGATCGACCGGGTCCAGAGCTTCGGCAACATCGGCTACTGGGTCCTCCCCGAGGCCCGAGGCCACCAGGTGGCGACCCGCGCGCTCCTCCTGGCAACCCGCTGGGCCTACGCCGAAGTCGGCCTCCACCGGCTGGAGTTGGGCCACGCCCTCGGCCACGAGGCCTCTTGCAGGATCGCCGAGCGGTGCGGCTTCCTGTACGAGGGGACTCTGCGCGGCGCGATGTGGGAGGCGGGCCGCAGGGACGCCTGGCGGGACGTGCACCGCCACGGACGCCTGGCGACGGACCCGGAACCGGAGATCGGAGCGCCGCGATGAGCCCCGCCGACTGGCACCTCACCCACGACCTCGACGCCTTCCTCACCCGCGCCGACGCCTTCCTGCGCTCCGAACCCGCGCTGCACACCGTCCCGTTGACGGTGACGGACGCCCTCCGCCGCAGGGGCCTGCACGCCTTCGGCCCCGAGGCCCCCCTCTTCGGCTCCCTGGAGCGGAACGGCGAGGTCCGCGCGGTCTTCGTCCGCACACCCCCGTACTGGATCAACGTCACACCCCTCGCGGAGGCCGACGCCGAAGCGCTCGCCGCCCGCCTGGCCGGACAGCGCCTCCCCGGCGTCTCGGCGTCCGACGACACGGCGGGAGCCTTCGCGGAGGCCTGGCGCCGCCGCACGGGAGCGGAGACGAGCCTGAGGGAACGCCAACGCCTGTACCGCCTGGAGGAGTTGACACCTCCGAAGCCCGCCCCATCCGGCCGCCCCCGCATCGCCACCGCGTCCGACCGGGCCCAACTGGTGGCCTGGTTCGAGGACTTCGCGGAACAGATCGGCGAACACAACGGCCAGGACAGCGGAGCCCTGGCCGACTTCCGCATCGCGTACGGCGGCATCACCTTCTGGGAGGCCCCCGACGGCACCCCCGTCTCCATGGCCGGCGCCACCCCGGAGGTGGCAGGCCAGGTACGGGTCGCCCCCGTCTACACCCCGGCGGAGTTGCGCGGCCGAGGCTACGCGGGCGCGGCCACGGCCGAGGTCAGCCGGGCGGCCCGGGACTCCGGCGTGAAGGAGATCCTCCTCTTCACCGACCTGGCCAACCCGACGAGCAACGGGCTGTACCAGCGCATCGGGTATCGGCCGGTGGCGGACTTCGCGGTGTACGACTTCGGATGATCACGGACATGAGCGAGCGCCCCCATGACGGCCGGCTCTCCCAGCTGTGGGAGGAGCACATGCGCGCGCTGTTCCCCGCAGGGTTCCGCGGGGTCGACTTCGAAGGGGTGGACCTGATCCTTCTCGATGCGGATGTTGCCGCCCTCGTCCAAAGGGAGCTCGACGGCGGGCTCGGCGATGAGGGTGTCGCGATCCTCTGGGCGTGCATCGCGCGTCTCGACAAGATCCTGCCTCTGATCGGCGACGACTACTGCACGTCCTACTACGCGAGGCTGCGGATGATGGCCGGAATCGTGGCCGCTCGCTACATGCCCAGCGCGATCTGACGAGCTGCCGGCAGGGCGCCGCCCCACCGCATGGCGACGGCAGGGCGACATCTCATGTCGGCACGACTCCTGGATGTGACGGTGGACCTGCGTGTGGTCTCCGACGGGTCCAACACGGTGGTGTTCGACGAACGCGCGGCGTGACCCCGCCCCGCACAGCACCGCAGCGTCAGCCCTCACGGCCACAGCAGTTCTCTGCCCCAGGCCCCGGCCGCCCACCGGTAGCTGAGCCGCACATGCCGACGCCGCTCGTCCCCCTGGAAGAACTCCACAGCATCCGGACGGAGCCGGTACAGCGTCCATGTCGGCGACTCGGCGGCCGGTTCCTGCCGAGCCTGCTCCCAGGCCGCCTCGGAAGCCCGCGCCAGCTCCTCCAGCGACCCCAGTACCTCACTCTGCCGCCCGGTCAGCGCGGCGGCCAGCGCCCCCGTCGACCGCACCCGCAGGTCCCTCTGCGCCTCCGACGGCGGGGCGACGGACACCGGGCCCCGGACGCGGACCTGCCGGCCCAGCACGGGCCAGTAGAAGGTGAGGGCCGCGTAGGGGCGGGCGGCCAGCTGGCGCCCCTTGCGGCTCGTCGCGTGCGTCGCGAAGGACCAGCCCTCCCCGTCCGCGCCGTGCAGCATCACGATGCGGGCGTCCGGCAGTCCGTCCTCGTCCGACGTCGCCAGCGTCATCGTGTGCGGCTCCCGCTCGCCCGCCGCCACCACCTCGGTGAACCACCGGGCGAACAGCGTCACCGGGTCGTCCGGCGCCGAACCCGGATCGAAGGCCGGCAGTTCCGTCACCTCCGGGTCCCACACCCGCAGCGACCTCAGCAGCTCGTGAAGATCCGTTCCCATGCCCCGAGTATCACTCGGGCCGCTCAGTCCAGGGCCCGGTACTCGGCCGGCGGATCGACCAGCTCGGGGCGGTCCAGAACGTACCGGTCCCCATGGACCGCCCGCATCGCCCAGTGCCACGCCTCGTCGTGGAAGACGAGGCCACGGTACGGCTTGTCGGGCGGCTCGTACGGGTAACACCGCAGGGCCGCCGTCCAGGACTCCGTCGGCGACAGGCCGCCGTACCGCCGCATCACCCACGCGTAGCGACGTCGCTCCCCCTCCAGGCACTCGGCGTACTCCGCCTCGCTCCACGTCATACGGCGACCCTAATCGCGCCCCAGCACCACCGTCCCCGACGAACAGAACCACCCCCCGGTCCCCGAGGCCACCCCCAGGCGAGGCAGGTCCCCGTCCCGCGCCCGCACCTGCCGTGCCCCTGCCTCTCCCCGCAACTGCCGCACCGCCTCCACCAGCAGGAACAGCCCCCGCATCCCGGGATGCTGGGCCGACAGCCCGCCCCCGTCGGTGTTCACCGGCAGTTCCCCGCCCTCCACCCTCAGCCGCCCCTTCTCCACGAACGCCCCGCCCTCGCCCTTCCCGCAGAAGCCGAGATCCTCCAGCGTCACCAACGTCATGTAGGTGAAGGCGTCGTAGATCTCCGCGAAGTCGATCTCGTCCGGCCGTACCCCGGCGCGTGCGAAGGCCAGCCGTCCGCTCACCGTCGCCGGGGACACCGTGAAGTCGTCCCACTCCGTCAGGCTCGCGTGCGAGACGTGCTCTCCGGTGCCGAGGATCCACACCGGGGCCGTACGGCAGTCCTGTACGTACTCCTCGGCCGCCAGCAGGATCGCCGCGCCGCCGTCGGAGCGCAGACAGCAGTGCAGCTTCGTGAAGGGGTCGGCGATCATCGGGCCGGACAGGACGTCGTCGAGGGATATCGGCTCGCGGAACATCGCCTCCGGGTTCAGGGCCGCGTTCGCCCTCGCCTGGACCGCGACCTCCGCCAACTGCTCGATCGTCGTGCCGTGTTCGATCATGTGGCGGCGGGCCGCCATCGCGTACTTGGCGATCAGGGTGTGGCCGTAGGGGACCTCGAACTGCAGCGGGCCGCGCGCGCCGAAGGCGAAGGTGCCCGTGCGGCGGCCCGCCCTGACGTCCGCGCGGGCCGTGGAGCCGTAGGCCAGCAGGACGGCGTTCGCGTGGCCGGCCGCGATCGCGTCCGCCGCGTGCGCCGCCATGACCTCCCAGGTCGAACCGCCCACCGAGGTGGAGTCGACCCAGGTGGGGCGCAGGCCCAGGTAGTCGGCCACCTCGACGGGGGCCAGGGTGCCCAGACCCGCCGACGCGAAGCCGTCGACCTGCGACCGGTCCAGCCCGGCGTCCGCCAGCGCGCGGCGGGCGGCCTGGGCGTGCAGGGCGTACGGGGTCGCGTCGTCGACGCGGCCGCAGTCGGACAGGGCGACACCGACCACGGCGACCCTGCGGTTCCCCGGCGAGAGGCGTGACATGAATCTGACGGTACATCAGATACGGTGCCCCGTGGCAGGTGTCGTCCCTCCGTCGGCTCTCTGGGCATTCCCGGTCCCCCGCCCTAACATGACGGCCCGTCAGATCGGGAAGGGGAGTGCCCTCCATGGACCCCAGCCTCACCGCCGAGCAGGACGAGATCCGCCGCACGCTGCGGGAACTGCTCCACAAACGCTCCGGCCCGCACGACCTCCGGGCCGCCCTCGACACCCCGGCCGGCCATGACCCCGCCCTCTGGGTGACTCTCGCCGACCACCTCGGCCTTCCCGGCCTCGCCCTCCCGGAGGCGTACGGCGGTGTCGGCTGCCCGGTCACCGACCTCGCCCTCGCCTGCGAGGAGACCGGCCGCGCCCTCACCCCCTCGCCCCTCCTCGCCACCTGTGTCCTCGCCGCCCCGCTCCTCCTCGCCCTCGGCACCGACGCCCAGCGCGCCTCCCTCCTCCCGCGTATCGCCTCCGGCGACCTCACCGCCACCCTCGCCGTCCCCGCCCCCGCCCTGGCCACCGCCCTCGCGCTGACCGGCGGCAACGACGGCGACTGGGCCGGGGGCGGCCGGGCGGGCGGCGTCCAGGCCCGGCGCCTCCACGGCGCGTGGACGCTGTACGGGGAGGCCGCCCAGGTCCTCGACGGGCACAGCGCCGGGCTGCTCCTCGTCGCCGCCCACACCGGCGGCTTCGTCCGCTCCCGGACCCTCCTCTTCCTCGTTCCTGGGGATGCCGAGGGACTCGTCCGGGTGCGGCAGACCGCCCTGGACGCGACCCGGCCGCAGGCCCGTATCCAACTCCGGCACGTGAAAGCAGAGTTGCTCGGTCACGACGAGGGCCAGGACGTCCCCGCCGCCCTGTCCCGGGTCGGCGACCGCGCCGCCGCCGTCCTCGCCTGTGAGGCGGTCGGCGCCGCCGACCGCGCACTGGAGCGCACCGTCGAGTACGTCGGGCAGCGGGAGCAGTTCGGGCGGGTGATCGGCTCCTTCCAGGCCGTCCAGCACCGGCTGGCCGACGTCTACGTGCAGCTCCAGGCGGCCCGCTCCGCCGCCTACTACGCCGCGTGGGCGACCGGCCGGGACCTCGGCGAGAAGGTGGGCGGGCTCGTCCTCGCCCAGGCCCTCCAGGCCCTCCGTACCGCCGCCGGGGAGGCGATCCAGCTGCACGGAGGCATTGGTTTCACCTGGGAGCACGAGGCCCACCTGTACTTCAAGCGGGCCGCCGGCGACGAGCTGCTGTTCGGGCCGGCGCACCGGCTGCGCGCCCACGCGGCCGACGAGGCCCGGCTGTTCCGGCGGCCCCGGACGGAGGTGGCGGTGTGATCGGCGTCCGTCTCGTGCAGAAGATCTCCTCGGCCCCGGCCTTCGCCAAGGCCGCCCCGCACGTCATCCCGGCCCTGGACCGGGCCATCCATCGGCTCACCCGGGGAAAGGTGCTGCTCAGCGCCCAGCTCCTGCCCGGGGTCGTCCTCACCTCCACCGGCGCCCGCAGCGGACGGCCCCGCCGCACGCCCCTCGCCTGTATGCCCGAGAAGGAAGGCCGCAGCTGGATCCTGATCGGCTCCAACTTCGGCCGCCCCGGCCACCCCGCCTGGACCGCCAACCTCCTCGCCCACCCCGACGCCGAGATCAGCTGGAAGGGTGAGGACATCCCGGTCACCGCCCGGCTGCTGGAGGGTGAGGAGCGGGCGGGGGTGTGGCGGGCGGCGCTGGCGTTCTGGCCGCCGTATGCGACGTACCAGGCGCGGGTGGAGCGGGAGATACGGCTGTTCCGGATCGTTTCGAGGTCTTAGATTTCCCGTAACGGTGGAAACGGGGAATGATCCACCCCATGGACGACGTGGACCGGAAGATTCTTGCCGAGCTGCAGCAGGACGGGCGGCTGACCGTGACCGAGCTGGCCGCGCGGGTGCGCCTGAGTGTCTCGCCGTGTCATCGGCGGCTGCGGGAGCTGGAGCGGTCCGGGGCGATCAGCGGTTACCGGGCGGTGGTGGAGCCGACCGCCATGGGGCTGACCTTCGAGGCGCTGGTCTTCGTCTCGATGCGGCAGGAGGACCGGGACACGGTCGCGGAGTTCGAGCGGGCGCTCGGTGAGGTCGAGCACGTCCTGGACGCCCAGCGGCTCTTCGGGGACCCGGACTATCTGCTGCGGGTGGCCACCGTCGACCTCGCGGCCTTCCAGCGTCTGTACGACGAGCGGCTGGCGACACTGCCGGGGGTGCAGCGGCTGACGTCCACGCTGGTGATGAAGCACGTGGTGAAGGACCGGCCACTGCCGGCATGAGGGCTGTGGGGGCAGCAGGCGTGGGGCAAGCGCCCCCAGAGCGCGGCAGGCGGTGGTCCATCCCGGGTGTCCGGGTGAACCACCGCCTGCCAGACAGGACTTGGGGTCTGAAAAAAGAAAGGCGCGCTGCCGCCGCGGGCTACTTCGTCGGCTTCCTGCCGGTGATGCCCAGGTGCACCAACAGCGCCAGGTTCGGCTTCAGTTCAGCCTGCTTGACGCCCCACGTCTGGAAACCCTTCTGGTGCGAGGCGACCGCCGCGAGCATCGCGACGAGGGAACCGGCGACCGCGGCCGGGTTCACGTCCTTGTCGACCCGCCCCTTGGACTGCAACTCGGTGACGGTGTCCACGAGGGAGTTGTTCACCGAGTTCAGGATCTTCATGCGGAGTTTGTAGAAACGCTTGTCGCCCTCGGCGGCACCGAGGTCGACCACGCGGAGGATCGCGTCGTTCTTCTTCCAGAACTCCAGGAAACCGTCGACGAGTTCCTGCGCGGTCTGCCAGCCGGCCTTGCCGACCCAGGACCGCCCCTCGAGCAGCTCGGTCAACCCGGCGCCCTCGGTGGCCATTTGCTCGGCGATCTCCAGGACGGCGCCCTCGACGTCCGGGAAGTACTGGTAGAAGGTCGCGGGCGAAGTCCCCGCCTTCCGGGCGACATCGATGACCTTGACGTCCCGGTAAGGAGAGGAGCTGAGCATCTCACTGAGGCAGTCGAGCAACTTCTGCCGCGTCGCCTGCCCGCGTCGACCGGCAACGCGGCCGTCGACGGTACGCACTTGTCCTGTCATGCCGTCAGCTTACCGAGGGGTGATCGGAGCGCTATTCGGCCGACTGCAAATGGGGTGTGAGGTGATACGGGGGTTGGTGTGCCTGGTCTGCGGCGTGCGTCAAGCGCCGCTAGGTTGGCTGCATGGCCGAAAACAGGGCATCGGTGTACGCAGAGGGCGTCCCCTGCTGGGTGGACGCGCAGCTTCCCGACGTGGACGCGGGCAAGCGGTTCTACGGTGAGCTCTTCGGATGGACCTTCGAGACGGCGTACGGCGCCTCCGTGTGGGCGCGGCTCGACGGCCGGCCGGTCGCCGCGCTCGCCCACAAGACGGACGGCCGTATGCCCACCGTCTGGACGGTGTACTTCGCGACGCCGGACGCGGAGGCGACCGCCCGCCGTATCCAGGTGGCCGGCGGGCAGGTCGTGATGGCGCCGTTCCCGGTCGACGGGCTGGGCACCGCCGCTCTCGCCGCCGACCCCGAGGGCGCCGTCTTCGGCCTCTGGCAGGCGGGCAGCCACCAGGGCTTCGGCATCCGGCACCGGCCCGGCGCCTTCGCCTGGGCGCAGCTGTACGCCCGTGACACCGAGACCGCCAACACCTTCTACGGCCACCTCTTCCACGAGGCCCTCTTCGGCCCCGGCGCCGAGCCCGACTTCGGCCGGGTGCCGGTCACCGACGTCTTCCCGGAGGTCATGCCGCCGCACTTCCTCGTCCACTTCGGCGTCGAGGACTGCGAGGCGGCGATCGGTGCGGTGAGCCGGCTCGGCGGACGCGTCACGGCGGGCCCGTTCACCGCCTCGTACGGCACGGTGGCCGTCGTCACGGACAATCAGGGGGCGTCGTTCGCGGTTCTGGAGCGATGAGCTGTAACTTTTTGCGGTAAATGGTATTGGACACCCTGATTGTTCCCGGGTTCGCAACCGGTGGCCCGGCCAGGAAGAATCAGGGTGCGTGCCGCCATGGCGGTGCGGTGGTGAGACGCTGCACGGGGTCGCGTACACATATGGGTGACGGGGCTCGTACGGGGAGGTGGCAGGCAAGTGGTGGATCAGCTGACACAGCACGATCCGCGGCGGATCGGGCCGTTCGAGGTGCTGGGACGGCTGGGGGCCGGGGGCATGGGGCTGGTCTATCTGGCACGCTCGGCCTCGGGCCGGCGCGTGGCGATCAAGACGGTCCGGACCGAGCTCGCCGAGGACCAGCTCTTCCGCGTGCGCTTCACGCGTGAGGTGGAGGCGGCCCGGGCGGTCTCCGGCTTCTACACGGCCGCGGTCGTCGACGCCGACCCGCGCGCCGCCGTGCCGTGGCTCGCCACCGCGTACGTGCCCGCGCCGTCGCTCGAGGAGATAGTGAACGAGTGCGGGCCGCTCCCGGCCCAGGCGGTGCGCTGGCTGGCCGCGGGCGTCGCGGAGGCCCTGCAGTCCATCCACGGCGCCGGGCTCGTCCACCGCGACCTGAAGCCCTCGAACGTGCTCGTTGTCGAGGACGGCCCCCGCGTGATCGACTTCGGCATCGCGTCCGGCGTCTCGAACACGCGTCTGACGATGACGAACGTCGCCGTCGGCACGCCCGCCTACATGTCCCCGGAGCAGGCCAAGGACTCCCGCAGCGTCACCGGCGCCAGCGACGTCTTCTCGCTCGGCTCCATGCTGGTGTTCGCCGCCACGGGACACCCGCCCTTCCACGGCGCCAACCCGGTCGAGACGGTCTTCATGCTGCTGCGCGAGGGCCCCGACCTCGAAGGCCTCCCGGACGAGCTGCGCCCGCTCATCGAGTCCTGCATGCAGATGGAGGCCACGGCCCGCCCCAACCCGGCCGACCTCCAGGCCCAGCTCGCCCCTCACCTCTTCGGCTCCGGCTCCGACGACAGCGGTACGGCGTCGGCGTGGCTGCCCGAGAAGGCCGTCGCGCTCATCGAGACCCGCCGCGGCGGCCGCCCGGTCGGCAAGCCGGCCACGTCCGCCTCGGGCCGCGGCGGAGGCGGCGCAGGCGGCGGCGTGGGCCTGGCACGGCCCGCCGTACCGCCCCCGCCCTCGCACGACCCCGTCGTCCCGGTTCCTCCGGAGTCCCCGCCCGCACCCGTCGCGGTCGGTGCCCCCGACACCGGCCCGGTGCGCCTGGCCGGCGCGGCCGTGCCGATCGGCCCCGGCCCGCGCGTCGCCGACGTCCGCGCCACCGCCGTCCGGGCCACCGGTCCCGAGCCCGCCCTCTCCGCCCACTGGACCCGGGTCCGCCCCGGCGTCAACGGCGCCGAGCCGACCACGGCACCGGCGGCCCCCACGGCGGCCCCGGACACCCCGGCGGGCTGGCGCCCCTGGCGCTTCCGCATGTCCAACGACGTCTGGGGCACCCCGGCGGTCGACGGCGACCTCGTCTACGTCACCTCCTTCGAGGTGCACGCCCTGGACGTGGCCACCGGCCGCCGCCGCTTCAAGACGCGGGACGTGGCCTGGTCGATGGCGGTCGCGGACGGCCGTGTCCACGCCTCCGACGGCCCCACCCTGTTCGCCCTGGACGCCCGGGAGGGCACCGACCTGTGGCGGCTGCCGACGGACGCCTGGGTGTACTGCCTCAAGGCCGAGCGGGGCACGGTCGTCACCGGCACCCGCGGCGGCGGCGTCCAGGCCTGGGAGGCCTCCACCGGCCAGAAGCTGTGGGAGGTCACCGGCTGCCAGACCGACTTCGAGTCCCCGGAGGCCGGACCGGCGCTCCACGAGGGCACGGTCTACATCTGGCAGGACGCCCGCCTGCGGGCCCTGGACGCCCGCACCGGCGACGAGCGCTGGTCGTACCCCATCGGCGACATGGCCTCCTGCGGCGGCGTCCCGGTCCGTGTCACCCCCGCCCCCGACGGCTACGCCTACATCTGCGCCGGCACCCGGGTCCTCGCCGTGGACGTGGCGAGCGGCAGGGTGCGCTGGCACTTCGAGGCCCCGGCGGTCTTCCTCTCCCCGCCCGCCTTCGTCCCCGGACCCGCGGTGACGGGCGGCGGGGTGTATCTGGCGGACTACCTCGGCACGGTCTACGCCCTCGACGCCACCGACGGCCGCGACCGCTGGCGCATCGCCACCGAGGCCCGCTCCTCCGTCGACCCGGTGCTGGTGGCCGCCGGCCACGTCCACGTCGGCAGCGGCAAGGGCCTCTACACCCTGGACGCGGTCACGGGCACCCCCAAGTGGCGCTTCCAGGCGGGCGGCGACATCGTGGGCGCCCCCGCGGTCGCCGAGGGCCGGATCCACTTCGGCTCCACGGACCACCTGCTTTACACCCTGAAGGCCGACGACGGCCGGCTGCGCTGGAAGCTGGCGACCGGCGGCGAGATCACCGGCTCCCCGGTGGTCCGCGACGGCGTGGTGTACGCGTGCAGCAAGGACCGGTGCGTGTACGCGCTGGACGCGGAGAAGGGGACCGGGACGGCGAGAACGGCGTAGCGCCGCCTCTGTGCCGTCCGGGACGGCCGTCGTACCGAGTTACACGGAAAGGGGGCCGGACGGCGGCCGTCGCTGCGGGGAGCGGCCCGTTCGCCGCTCTCACCCCAGACGCTACGCCGAGTACGCGCCGGTCGCCAGGCGATGACATGATCGCGACAGGCGCTGGCCTGCGGTGACGGCCGTGGACCGGCGGACCTCCGCCGGCCCGCGCCCCTCAGCGCGTGCGGAACCCGCCCGCCCGCCGGCCGGCGAACAACTCCGCCTGCCGCTCGGCGGGCAGGTTCCCCAGCGAGATGAGATACGGCGCCTGGGCGAACCCGGCCGCCCGGGCCGCCTCCTTCGCCGTCCACAGGGCGCGTACGGTGCCCTGGACACCGGCGGCCGGATACCCGGCGATGACCCCGGCACAGGCCAGAGCGGCCTCCAACGCCCCACCGGTGTCGGTGACCTCCGACACCAGCCCGGTCTCGTACGCCCGCCGGGCCGAGATCCGCTCGGCGGTCCCCATGAGCATCATCCGCGCGACCTCCCCGTAGGGCATCCGCTGCGCCATGAGCACCGACTCGTACGCGCTGACCATCCCGTAGGTGGTGTGCGGGTCGAAGAAGACGGCGTCGGCGCCGGCGACGAGGAACTCGCACTCCCCGAGCAGATAGAAGGCGCCCCCGCAGGCCATCCCCTCGACGGCGGCGACGACCGGCTTCCACAGGTCGTTCGCCTTCGGCCCGATGGTCAGGAGCGGATCGTCCAGCATGTACGGGGAGGACGGCTGCGGTACGACGGCGTCCCGGTCGAGCCCGGTGGAGAAGGCGCGCTGCCCGGCACCGGTGAGGACGACGGCCCGTACGGAGTCGTCGAACCGCAACTCCCGCCAGGTCCGGATGAGTTGCCGGGCCATGTCGAGGTCGATGGCGTTGAGCCGGTCCGGCCGGTCGAGGGTGACGACGGCGACGCCGGTGTCCTTGTCGAGGGCGGTCCGCAGGCTCACGGGCGCTCCAGGATCCACTGGGGAGGACGGTTCCCGTCGAACACGGCCTGCACGCGGGCGCCGATGCGGACACGGTCGGGAGGGAAGGAGCCGAGCGGCGCTCCGGCCTCGCGCACCAGGTTCCCGACCAGCCGTATCCGGGGCGCCTCGGCCAGCTCCACGAGGACGACGTTGTACGGCGCGTGCTCGGCGTAGTCGGGCAGGAGGGGCGGATGCGGGACGACGTAGGACCAGATGCGTCCGCGTCCGGAGGTGAGGGCCCATGCGCTCACGAAGGACTGGCAGTGCGGGCAGCAGGGTCGGGGCGGGAAGCGGGGTTCGCCGCAGTCGGCGCAGGTCTGGACGCGGAGTTCGCCCCGGGCGGCGTACTCCCAGAAGGGGGCGCCGTCGGGGTCGACGAGGGGCTCGAGCATCTCAACTCCTCAGAAGCAGTGCGGAGGTGGGGACTCCCTCGCCGGCGGTGACGAGACAGGTGGCGGCGCCCGGGACCTGGGCCGTACTGGTCCCCCGTAACTGCTTCACGCCCTCGTTGATGAGGTTGAAGCCATGGACGTACGCCTCGGAGAGGCCGCCCCCGCCGGTGTTGAGGGGCAGCCGCCCGCCGATCTCCAGGGCGCCGCCCTCCGTGAAGGCGCCTCCCTCGCCCCGGCCGCAGAAGCCGTAGCCCTCCAGGGAGAGGGGGACGAGGGGCGTGAACGCGTCGTAGATCTGGGCGACATCGACGTCCTGGGGGGTGAAGTCGGCGTGTTTCCACAGGTGTCGGGCGGCGGTCCAGGCGGGGCCCGTGAGCGGGTCGTCGTTCCAGTAGTTGACCATGCCGTGGTGCTGGGCGGGCAGCCCCTGGGCGGCGGAGTGGACGAGGACGGGCCGGTGCCGGCAGTCGAGGGCGCGTTCGCGTGAGACGACCACACAGGCCAGCGCGCCATCCGTCTCCAGGCAGTTGTCGTAGAGGCAGAGGGGTTCGCTGATCCAGCGGGAGGTCATGTACGACTCGCGGGTGAGGGGCCGTTCGTACATCACGGCGGCGGGGTTCTGGTTGGCCCGGTTCCGGCAGGCGAGGGCGACGTTGAACAGATGGTCCCGGGTGGCGCCGTACTCGTACATGTAGCGGCGGGCGAGCATGGCGATCTCGTCGACGGGCCGGAGGAGGCCGGAGGGCCGGGTCCACTGGGCCGGGGTGGGGAGCTGGACGACGGTGTTCGTCCACGGCCGGGGCCCGCTGCCCCGCTTCCGCGACCGCCACGCCACCCCGACGGACGCCTGCCCGGCGGCGATGGCGGCGGCGAGATGGGCGACGGTGGCACAGGAGCCGCCGCCCCCGTAGGGGACGCGGCTGAAGAAGGTGAGGTCCCCGAAGCCGACGGCCTTCGCCAGCTCCACCTCGTCGGTCTCCTCCATGGTGTAGGAGGCGAGCGCGTCGACCTCGCCGGGCGCGATCCCGGCGTCGTCGAGCGCGGCGAGGACGGCACGGCAGGCGAGGGTCTTCTCGTCCTCGGGGAGGTGCTTGGCGAAGGGGGTCTGTCCGATGCCGGCGATGGCGGTGGCGTCCTTGAGTCCTGCTGCTCCTGGCATGGCGCGCGCACCTCCGCGGAGGGGATGGTGGGAGCTGACAGTCCGTCAGATTACAGCTAATCTGACGACCAGTCAGCAAGCAGTGTGGGGAGGTCGTCGTGCGCGGTGACGGGCAGTGGGGGACGATCCCGGGGCTGGTCCGATGGGCGGCCGGACGGTACACGGACGTCGAGGCGGTGGTGGAGGGCCGTACCCGGATCTCGTACGGCGAGCTGGGCGCGCGGGTGGAACGGGCGGCGGCCGCGTGCATGGCGAACGGCGTGGAGCCGGGCGACCGGGTGGCGGTCTGGGCGCCGAACTCGCTGGACTGGATGGTGGCGGCGCTGGGGGCGGTGTCGGCGGGCGCGGTCCTGGTCCCCCTGAACACCCGCTTCAAGGGCGCGGAGGCGGCGGACGTGCTGAAGCGCAGTGGCGCGAGGCTGCTGTTCGTGACGGGCACGTTCCTTGGGACGTCGTACGTGGCGTCGCTGAGGCGGGCGGCGGGGGAGGGGCCGGGGGAGGGTCCGTTGCCGGGCCTGCCGGAGCTGGAGCAGGTGGTGGTCCTGTCGGAGGACGCGCCGGTGGGCTTCCGCACCTGGAAGGACTTCCTGGCGAGCGGGGAGGGGCTCGGGGCGGGCGAGGTGCGGGCGAGGGCGGAGACGGTGGACGGCTTCTGGCCGTCGGACATCATCTTCACCTCGGGCACCACGGGCCGCCCGAAGGGCGCGGTGATCACGCACACCCAGACGCTGCGGGCGTACGAGATCTGGTCCGACCTGGCCGGCCTGCGCCGGGGCGACCGCTATCTGATCGTGAACCCCTTCTTCCACACCTTCGGCTACAAGGCGGGCGTCATCGCCTGTCTGATGCGGGGCGCGACGATGATCCCCCAGCCGGTGTTCAACGTGGACACGGTCCTGGCGAACGTGGCGAAGGAACGGGTGTCGGTACTGCCGGGCCCGCCCACCCTCCACCAGTCCCTCCTGGACCACCCGTCCCGGGACGCCTACGACCTCTCGGCGCTGCGGCTGGTGGTGACGGGCGCGGCGGTCGTGCCGCTGCGGCTGGTGGAGCGGCTGCGGGGCGAACTGGGCGTGGGCACGGTCCTGACGGCGTACGGCCTCTCGGAGGCGAGCGGCATCGTGACGATGTGCCGCCGGGGAGACGAGCCGTCGGTGATCGCGTCGACGTCCGGCCGGGCGATACCCGGCACGGAGGTGAAGGTGGTCTCCGGCGAGGGAACCGCGCTCGGCCCCGGCTCCCCCGGCGAGGTCCTGGTCCGCGGCTTCAACGTCATGCGCGGCTACTACGAGGACGAGGCCGCCACGGCCGAGGTCCTGACGGAGGACGGCTGGCTGCGGACCGGCGACGTGGGCGTCCTGGACGAGACGGGCAACCTCCGCATCACCGACCGCATCAAGGACATGTTCATCGTCGGCGGCTTCAACGCGTACCCGGCGGAGATAGAGCAACTCCTGGGCCTGCACCCCGACGTGGCCGACGTGGCGGTGATCGGCGTCCCGGACGCCCGGCTGGGCGAGGTCGGGAAGGCGTACGTGGTGCGGCGGGCCGGGGCCCTGGTGACCGGGGAGGACCTGATCGCCTGGGCGCGGCGGGAGATGGCGAACTACAAGGTGCCGCGGGTGGTGGAGTTCGTGGGGGAGTTGCCGCGGAATGCCAGTGGGAAGGTGGTGAAGGGGGAGTTGCGTGTCCGTGGCGGTTTTCACCCATTGGGGTGATAGATCGGGAATGTCAGCTGTGCGGTTATCGCTCGCGTTAATTTCCGTCGCGGGGAACACACCGCCGAGCTGATATGAGGGAGTGCGAATGAGCACCGTCGGCTGGGAGGAAGTCAAGCGCCGGGCTGCCGAGCAGCGGAGGGCCGCCGGACTGCCCGTGAGGACCCCCGAGGAGAAGCGGGCCGACATGGAACGCCTCCTCGCCGAGGTCCGGGCCTACGCGCTGGCCGAGATCCGCCGCGAACAGGGATTCACCCAGCGTGACATCGCGGACTCCATGGGTGTCTCCACGCCCCGCATCTCGGCGCTCGAGCACGGCGAGATCGACCGCACGGATCTCGCCACCCTGCGCTCCTATGTGCGAGCCCTCGGCGGAGAGCTGCGGCTGGTGGCGGACTTCGGGGGCACGCAGTACACGGTCGGGTAGCCGGGCGAAGCCGCGACGACCCGGTGGACGCCGTCGACCACGCTCATGGCCGTCGGACGGCAATCGGTGGGTTTGCGCCAGGTGCGGGGCGGCTGAGGTGGGGGCGGGCCTCGGACGTGGCACCAACCCGCCAATCAGCCAACTGTGTGAGGGCCCGCCCGCCATCCCTCATCGCTGATGCGCCGCCCTCCGACTGGCCCGCAGGCCGCTGAGCCGGCCCGGCGTGCCCTCACCGCGCTGGTGCGCCCCCACCATCCACCGGCCGCAAGCCGCCAGCTCACCCGGCGTGCAGGTGAGGCGCGAGCGCGCACCTCCACCCCGGCTCAGTACGCAGCCAACCCAAGGGCCGGCGTGCCTGGGCCACCGTTCCTCCCCCGGCCGCCCGCTCGCTTCTCACCCGTGCTGGAGCGGGCCGAGTCAAGGGTCGGCCGCAGGCCGATCGGCGTAGCCGACGCGTAGCGCCCTTTACTGGGGTCGCGGAAGCACGACACTGGCCAAGAAGCGGGCGGCCCCGACGGTCACATGTGGTAGTCCGGCACCTGTCCAAGCCCCTCTCGCGACGCCCTCTCACACGACGCCCCTTCCAGTTTCGGCCGCCAGGAGAGCGCGGATCTCCTGGATCATCCGCCCGGGGTGGTGGAAGACGTCCTCGGCGGTGAAGCGCAGGACGCGTCTGACTTCCGGGCACTGCTGGAGTGAGTTGAAGCGGATCACGTCACGCCGGTGAGCATCGCGGGCGCCGTGGTAGGCATAGCCCTCGATTTCCACTGCCAGGCCCTCGGCACGGAAGAAGAAGTCCAGCACGGTCCTGCGCCCGTCCGGTGCACGGAGGGCGACCTGCGACTCGGGGCGGAGGCCTGCGCCGTACATGCGCAGGCGGGCGATCGTCTCAGCCGGGGATCCGGCGAGCGGGTCGCACAGGCGGAGCCAGGTGCATGCCCTGGCCGCGCCCCGTGCCCGTGCCTGTACCCGTGCCCCGAGAGCTGAGCTGATCGTGTCGAGGTCGGTGAGCGGTGCGCGGCGGACGCCGTCGACTGTGCGGCGGGCGAGTCCCGACTCGACGGCGACGAGGGCGTCGTCCCTGGGGCCGGTCAGCAGCAGGTCGGTGAGTGTCCGCACCGGGCCGGTGACCCGCAGGCCCCGCCGTTCGAACACGTCCGCCGGCTCCAGGCGCGTGCGGTACACGCGTACGTCTCGCCCTTCCGGCCGGTGACTGAGCTCGGGGTCGGTGAACTCCAGGGGCGTACGAGAGGCTCGGGTCAGGGTCTCGATCCGCCACAGGGGGGCTGCCGAACGGTGGCTCACGACGAGCCGGGGGTTGAGGAGTTGCTCTGCCCGGAGTCGTGTGACGAGGTCCGGCTTCCGTCCCGGCTCGGCCCAGGCGCCGTTTCTCAGGAGAGTCCAACCGTCCGCCCGGAGCGCCCGTGCGAGGCTCCGCTTGGGCCACCCGGCGTCAAGGGCACGCGAAGTAAGGAGGACTCTCCCCTCCGCCAACTCCCGCAACGCCCTCCGCTCCACCCACCCAAGATCGCAGTCCGGCCAGTTCTCCGCTTGCCCTGTGGATAACCGCCCGTGGGTGGGTGAGGCGGGATGCGCGCTAGTAGCTCTGCAGGGAGGTGAGGAAAGCGGCCCAGGCGGAGGTCCGGAAGAGCAGTACGGGGTCGCCGTCCCGGGCACGCTTCGAGTCGCGGACGGGGACGACGCCGGGGCGGCTGTCGGCGACCTCGACGCAATCACCGCCAGTGCCGTTGCTGTAGCTGCTTTTGCGCCAGCGGGCGGCGCTCAGATCAATCTCGTGGCTTGCCATGTCGATAGTCCTCTGCCGCAGCCTCGATCATCGCCAGGGACGCCTCAGGCGGCATTGCGACGGCCCTGAGCAGACGTACGACTCCCGGTACTGCTTCACGAGCGCCGGATAGTCGATGAGTTGACCGCTGTGCAGGCTCTCGGTGTACACGACAGGAGGGGCGTCCGCGAAGGTCATGAACTTGGTCATGCCCATCATGAAGGGATGAGCGGCGGATGTTTCCGGGACGATCTGCAGAATGGACTGCGTGCTCCTGATCACTCCCGCGATGTGATTCAGCAGTTCCGCCATCTCCCCAGGGGGAAGAGCGGCTCGGCGGATCAGGGACTCGTCGAGGATGGCCCAGAACTTGGGCGGGTTCTCCGAGGTGAAGAGCTTGGCCCGCCCCATCCGGGCGTCCACCTTCTCTTCGACCTCCCCGTCCGAGGTTCGCGGCATGGCCGCTCGTACGATCGCCCGCGTGTAGGGCGCCGTCTGCAACAGACCGGGGACGAGCATCGGCGCCCACTCCTCGATCGTCTCCGCGTGACGCTCCATCTCCGCCACGTCCGCGAAATACTCCGCGTGCCCCGACTGCCGGGCCCTTCGGGCGTCTTCACAACGCCGCTCGAAAAACCCGTCCGTTTTCAGCACCTTGTCGACGTGCTGGGCGAGATCCAGGGGCATCCGACGCTCACCGCGCTCGATCTGGCTCAGAAAGGGGATGCCGTGGAAGCTCCCTTCCGCCAACCGTTCGAGCGTCAGACCCGCCAGCTCCCTCTGGTAGCGCAACTCGGCGCCGTAGAAGGACGGAACGTTCGCCGAGGCGTCGGGATCCTTGCGCGGGGGCACAACTCACCACCGTCTCTTTCCAGTTGCGTTGCGCAACGTAAACCTCTTTTACGGTACGCAACGCCACGCCAGTGTGTGAGTGATTCGTCACAGAGCGCACAGGAAGGCGCCGCCTGATCGGTGACACAACCTCGGCCGCGGCGGCTCCCCCTCAGCGCCGCTGTGGCATGGTGATGTGGCCGAGCCCAAGCCCGGCCACATCACCGTTAGTTGCCGACCTGATATCAGGTGGCGTGGTTCTCCAGCGGCGCCACGACAGTGTCCTGCGGCGAGGTCGTGGCATGGTTCTCGGCCAGGGCCGGGCTTGCGGCAGCGGCAGTGGCACTGAGAACCAGGGCGATGGTGGTGATGATCTTCTTGGTGCGGGTCATTCCAACTCCCTTAAGAGCGCGGGGACTTCCGGCGCCGATGGCCCTGGAGTCAAAGGGAACGATCTTTCGAGAGAAGTGATCGAATCTGGCCGCAGAATGACCTGAACGTCTCATCAGCCATGCATCGGCCGCGACGGCTCCCCTCCGCGCCGTCGCGGCCGAAGTCGTCACTCGTCTGAGCTGAGCACTTACTTCGGGTCGGACGTGATGTGCGTGTTGTCCGGGGTCGCCTCGCCGCCGTCGCTCTCGTCGTCGACGTCGGTGATGTGCGTGTTCAGCGGCTTCACCACCGTGCCGGCCTCAGCGTCGGTGATGTGCGTGTTGAGCGGCTTGATGACCGGCTCGTCCTTGCTGCTGGTGTCGCTCATGCTGGTGTCTCCCCTTGCTGGTTGCCTTCAAGCTGTCGAGGGCCCTTCCGGTCACTCCCCCGAGGGTGACCGGAAGGGCCCTCGAGCCGCCCACTCTAGATCGCGAGTAAGGCGACCCTCACCGGCCGTCCGTCTGCCCCCCGACGCGACGGATCCGACAAGAGGAGGGTGCCGGGAGGCGATAAACGAACGATGAACGTCGCCTGCCGGCTTCAGGCGGCCGTGGCGGGCGCGAGCAGTACCTGCACCTCAGCGGCCTCGGGGGACTGCAGTTCCTCGTAGATCTCGAGTGCCTCGCGCCAGCACACCTGGGCCCGTCCCGAGTGGCCGATCCCGTTCAGCGCCTTGCCGAGAACTGTCAAGACGTTCCCTCGCCGCCACTCGCCGCCGATGCCCCTCAGCGAGGCCAGGGCCATTTCGGCGTTGGTGGCGGCCGGAGCGGGGCGCTGTGCAAGCAGGTCCACTTCGGCCAGGCGGAAGAGGGTCATCCCTTCCCACAGCCTCTGACGGCTCTCCCGGAAGACCTCCAGGGCCTTGGCGAGGTGCGCGGCCGCGTCGACGAGCTGGCCGTTCTTGCCGAGGGCCATCCCAAGCGCGTAGTGCCCATTCGCGGCCTTGAGCGAATGCCCGAGTTGCTCGTACGTCTCCGTACCCTGCCGCGCCAGGTGGACGGCGCTCTCCGGGCGCTGCGTCTCCAGGTGCAGGCGGGAGAGGTTGCACAACGCGGCTGCCGCGCCGGGCAGGTCGCCACAGGCGCGGAAGTCATTGATGGCACGCTCGAGGTACTCCTCGGCCTCCGCGTACCGGTTCTGGTAGTAGGCGAAGGCGCCCAGGATGTTCGCGGCCCAGCAGCATGGCAACGGGTCGCCTGCCGCCTCCGAGAGCTTGAGGGCTTCCCGGGCCTCCTGGTCGGCCTGGTCGAACTGCCCCGACCAGTGGCGGGCGTTGGCCAGGATGAGGTTCGCCCGCCCTTCGGCGCGGCTGTCCGCAGCGGCCCGCGCGGCATCCCGCAGGGCGGCTGCCGCCGCCTCGTACTCCCTGAAGTTCGCGCCGGACTCCGCGAGATCGACTGCGGCCCAGAGCAGATCGACCGCCCGTCGAAGCGTCGCGCCGCCGGACGACTGCCGGACACAGGCGAGGAGCGGTACAGCCTCGGCGTAGAGCCAGTCCTGGGCGGCATGACGGTCCGGGAAGACCAAGCCCGCGGCACCGGTCTCCTCCAGATGGTCCACCAGCCGGTCCCCGGGACGTTCGATCGCGTACACGCCCGCCGCCGTGGCCAGGTAGAAGTCCAGCAGCCGGGACATCGCCGCGTCCCTCTCCCCGGGGGGCTGTTCGTCCCTTTCCGCGCACGCACGCGCGTAGAGCCGGACCAGATCGTGGAACCGGTATCGCCCCGGAGCCGCCGACTCCAGCAGCGACGTGTCCACCAGGGACTCCAGCAGGTCCTCCGTCTCCTCCACCGGCAGATCCAGCACCGCCGCGGCCGCCGTCAGGGAGATGTCCGGCCCGTCGGCCAGCCCCAGCAGCCGGAACGCCCGGGCCTGGGCGGGCTCCAGTGCGCCGTACCCCAGCTCGAAGGTCGCCTTGACCGCGAGGTCGCCGGCCTGGAGTTCGTCCAGTCGGCGGCGCTCGTCCGCGAGCTTGGCCGCGAGGACGGACACCGTCCAGGTGCGGCGGGCCGCCAGACGGGACGCCGCGATCCGGATCGCCAGCGGCAGGAAGCCGCACGCCGCCACCACGTCCAGAGCCGCCTCGCGCTCCGACGCCACCCGCTCCTCACCCACGATCCTCGTGAACAGGGCCAGTGCCTCGTCGGGCGACATGACGTCCAGGTCGACCAGGTGGGCCCCGGCCAGGTCCACCATCCGCACCCGGGAGGTCACCAGGGCGGCGCAGCCCTCCGTCCCGGGCAGCAGCGGACGTACCTGCGCCGCGTCCTTCGCGTTGTCCAGCAGGACCAGGACACGGCGGCCGTCCAGCACCGAGCGGTACAGCGCCGCCCGCTCCTCCAGCGAGTCCGGGATCGCCGAGTCGGCCGTGCCCAGGGCCCGCAGGAAGGAGCCGAGGACCGTCTCCGGCTCGGCCGCCCGCGCGCCGGCGCCCTGGAGGTCGACATACAGCTGACCGTCCGGGAAGGCGCCCCGCGCCTGGTGGGCCACATGCACCGCCAGCGTCGTCTTGCCGACGCCGCCGATGCCCGCCAGCGCCGACACCGCCATCACCCGGCCGGTGCCCGCGTCGCCGCCCGACGCCCCCGCCAGCACCTCGCTCAGCTCGGTCACGAAGGACTTGCGGCCCGTGAAGTCGGGGACGGTGGCGGGGAGTTGCGCCGGTCGTACCGGCGCCGACGGCGGTTCGGCCGCCGGGGCGGACGGCTCCGCCAGGTCCGGGTCGGCCTGGAGGATCCGGCGCTGGAGCTCGCGCAGGCCCGGGCGGGGGTCCACGCCCAGCTCCTCCGCCAGCAGCCGCCGTGTGTCGGCGTACACCGCGAGGGCCTCCGCCTGGCGCCCGCTGCGGTACAGGGCGAGCATCAGCAGTTCACGGAAGCGTTCGCGCAGCGGATGCGCCGCCGTGAGCGCCGTCAGTTCCGAGACCGCCTCCGCGTGACAGCCCTGTTCCAGGTCCATGTCCAGGCGGGATTCGAGGAGTTGGAGCCGCCACTCCTCCAGGCGGACGCGTTGCGCCTCCGCGTACGGGCCGGGTACGCCGGCCAGCGCCTCCCCGTCCCACAGGCCCAGCGCCCGGTTCAGCACCTCCCGCGCATGGCCCAGATCCCCGGCCCCGCGCGCCTTCTCCGCCTCCGTCGCCCACTCCTGCGCCACCACCAGGTCGAGGGCGCCTTCCCCCAGCCCGCGCACCGCGTACCCGCCCGACTCGCTCACCAGGACGCCCGGGTCCAGCGCCTTCCGCAGCCGTGAGGCGTACGTCCGCACCGCCGCCAGCGCCTGCGACGGCGGCTCCTCGCCCCACAGCGCGTCGATCAGCTCGGCGGCCGTCGCCGTACGGCCCTCGCGCAGCAACAGGGCGGCGAGCAGGGCGCGTTGCTGAGGGGATCCGGTCGCCAGTGACTCCTCGCCGCGCCAGGCGCGCACCGGGCCGAGCACGTCGAAGCGCAGCGCCGCCGGCTCCCCCGAGGAGCCGGGACGCCTCTGCTCCGGCACGCGCGGGCCGCCGTGTCCTACACGGTCGTGCATCGGGGTCCCCCTAGGCATCATGACCAACCAGGTCAGTTTGCCCTGTCCATGCCGGAACCGTCAGCCGTGGGAGACGCCGATCACAGGGCGGCACACCGGGATCACAGGGCGGCACACGAGACTGCACACGACCCTCACATGCTCCCCGCACGCGTTCACACAGAGTCCGACATCGGCACCGGCCGCCGACCGTTGCCGTCCTAGCTGACGGACCGTCAGATCGGCGCTACCGTGCCTTCATGGAGACCAACGAGACCTTCCCGCGGATCATCTCCGTCGACGACCACACCGTCGAACCGCCCGCCGTCTGGCAGGACCGCCTGCCGAAGAAGTACCTCGACATCGGACCCCGCATCGTCCGCGCCCCGCTGAAGGAGATGACCTTCCTCGGCGGCCGCTTCAAGCCCGTCATGGGCACCCCGGGCAGTGACGACGGCCCCGTCGGCGACTGGTGGGTCTACGAGGACCTGCACCGCCCCCTCACCCGCCTCGACACCGCCGTCGGCTTCGACCGGGACGAGATCAAGCTGGAGGTCATCACCTACGAGCAGATGCGCGTCGGTTCCTACGACGTCCCCGCCCGCCTCGCCGACATGGACGTCAACCACGTCCAGTCCGCCGTCTGCTTCCCCACCTTCCCCCGCTTCTGCGGCCAGACCTTCACCGAGGCCGCCGACCACGAGCTCGGCCTCCTCTGCGTGCGCGCCTACAACGACTGGATGGTGGAGGAGTGGTGCGGCCCCGAGGCCCAGGGCCGCCTCATCCCGCTCACTCTCATCCCGCTCTGGGACGCCGAGCTGGCCGCCGAGGAAGTCCGCCGCAACGCGGCCCGCGGGGTCCGGGCCGTCGCCTTCTCCGAGATCCCCCCGTACCTGGGCCTCCCCTCCGTCCACACCGACGCCTGGGACCCCTTCCTCGCCGCCTGCGACGAGACCGGCACCGTCATCGCCATGCACATCGGCTCCTCCAGCCGTATGCCCTCCACCTCCGAGGACGCCCCGCCCGCCGTCGGCTCCACCATCACCTTCGCCAACTGCTGCTTCTCGATGGTCGACTGGCTGATGAGCGGCAAGTTCGAACGCTTCCCGAACCTCAAGGTGATGTACGCGGAGGGGCAGATCGGCTGGATCCCGTACATCCTCGAGCGCGCCGACGTCGTCTGGGAGGAGAACCGCGGCTGGGGCGGCGTCGCCGACAAGGTCCACCGCCCGCCGTCCGAGCTCTTCGCCGACCACGTCTACGGCTGCTTCTTCGACGACGCCTTCGGCCTGCGCAACCTCGACGCCATAGGCCTCGGCAACGTCCTCTACGAGACCGACTACCCCCACTCCGACTCCACCTGGCCCAAGTCGCGGGAGGTCGGCGAGGCCCAGATGGGGCACCTGGACGCCGACGTCGTGGAGCGGATCGTCCGCCGCAACGCGATCGACCTGCTGGGGCTCACGGAGGACGGCCTGTGGGCCGGTGGGACGAGGTGACCGGCCTCGACTACGGCATCCAGCTCCCCGTCCAGTCCCAGTCCGCCCTGTACGCCGAACCCTGGGAGGCCGACGCCGGCCCCGCCGACCTCGTCGCCGTCGCCCGCGCCGCCGACCGCGCCGGCTTCGCCTACGTCGCCTGCTGCGACCACGTCGCCATCCCGCGCCGCCTGGCCGACGCCATGGGCACGGTCTGGTACGACCCCGTCGCCACCCTCGCCCACCTCGCCGCCGTGACCGAACGAGTCCGCCTCCTCAGTCACGTGGCCGTCGTGGGCCTGCGCCACCCCCTCCTCACCGCCAAGCAGTACGCCACCCTCGACCACCTCAGCGGCGGCCGGCTGATCCTCGGCGTCGGCGCCGGACACGTACGGGAGGAGTTCGAGGCGCTCGGCGTCGACTTCCGGCACCGCGGCAGCGTCCTCGACGAGACCGTCGACGCCCTCCGCGCCGCCCTCGGGCCGGACGAGTTCCCGTCCCACCACGGGAAGTCGTACGACTACGAGGACCTGGGCCAGCGGCCCCGGCCCGCCCAGCCCCGCGTCCCGCTCTGGGTCGGCGGCTCGTCCCCCGCCGCCGTCCGCCGGGCCGCCCTCAAGGGCGACGGCTGGCTGCCGCAGGGGGATCCGAGGGACCGCCTGCCCGCACAGCTCGCCCGGCTGCGGGAACTGCGCGAACGGGCCGGTGTCCAGGGTGAGTTCACCGTGGGCGCCATCGCCGAGCCGCTGTACGTCGGCGCACCCGCGTGGGACGTGGGGCGCCGCACCCTCAGCGGCACGCCGGAGGCCCTCGCCGAGTCCCTGCGGGCGTACCGGACGATGGGGGTGCACCAGGTGCAGGTGCGGTTCCGGAGCCGCAGCCGGAGTGAACTCGTCGACCAGATGGGGGAGTTCGGCGCCGCAGTGGGTCCGTTGCTGCGGCAGGGGTGAAGTTCGGCCAACCTGTCAGACAGCCTGACACCTTCATTGAAGTTTTGAACATGTCCGCGCCGGACCGCGTATGTACGGACGTCACGACTTCGGCGGAAGGACACGCGAAGTGCGATCCCCCCAGCACGTCCGAACTTCCCAGCACGTCCGAACTTCCCAGTGGGTCCGAACTTCCCAGCGCGTCGGCACGGCGGACCCAGCGGCCGTGCGCAGCCTGACCGTCGCTCTCGCCTGCGCCCAGGGCGAGTGGCCGCACGAGGACTGGCCGGCCCCGGACGACCCGTACGTGATCCGGGCCGTGCACCTGTCCCCGCCCTACGACGTGCCCGAGGCGCTGGACGTGGCGGTCCTGCGCTGCGACGACCCGTCGGTCGCCCTCCCGGAGCTGCTCGGCGCGATGGGCGACGCGAACGTCCCGCTGATCGTCATCAGCCCCCGGCGGGACAGCGAGGCGGTCCTGCAGGTGTTCCGCACGGGAGCGGGCTATCTGGCCGAGGGGGACTACTGCGCCTGCATGCTCTCCTCGGCGGTCATGGCCGCCACCGTCGGCCACACCTACCTGTCGCCCTCCGCGTGCGCCGTCCTGCGGGAGGCGGCCCGCCGGATGCCCACGGCCGGCGACGCCCTGGAACGGCTGCGCTCCCTGCTCTCGCCGCGCGAGCGGCAGATCATGGAGCTGCTGTCGACCGGCCTGGGCGCCCAGGAGATCGGTCTGCGCTTACGGCTGAGCGAGAAGACCGTCCGCAACAACCTCAGCAACATCTACGCCAAGCTGGACGCCCGGGGAAGCACGGACGCGGTCCTGCGATGGCTGGGCGCCGCGCCCGTGCTTCGCACCTGAGAACAGTGCGGAACTTTACGGAGAGCAGTACGTCAGGGAGCCGGGATCTCGGTCAGCGGGATTTCCACGTCGGTGACATTGGAACCTGCCTCACCGAATCCCGGTTCCGCCCGCAGACTGTTCGCGGAGTTCTGGATCCCGTTCGCCTCGGGTGTCCCACATTTCACGTTGCGCAGCCACAGTCGGCCGTCGGGAGTTCCGTTCTTCAGGATCTGTGGATAGAAGACGTGGACGGTGGCAGCGCCCTCGCTCGGCGCGAAGAACACCTTCTGGCCGTTCTGCGCCTCCTTGTAGGTGGCCCTCAGGAATCCGCTCACGTCGGTGCGCTTGGCGGACCACATGAAGAAACCGAGGCTGTCCGGCTGCACGGTGTCCGACCTGCTGAACTGCAGGCCGGTCGTCTTGTCGTCACGCGTGATGTTGATTTCCGTGGTGTTGAACTTCACGCCGATCTCGAAGAACGAGTTTCCCAGTTTGGTGTCGGCGGCCGCGGTGAATCCGTCCTCCAGCTGGATGGTTCTGGTGACGGACGTGCTCACGCTGAAGGTGTTCGTCGCCGCGGTCGTCCGCCCGCAGTTGTCGGTCACCGCCGAGACGCGTTGGTTGGGACCGAGGCTGTTGGCCTTGAACTGGACGTCGACGAACTCGCAGTTCTCCAGTTTGTCGGAGTCCGCGGCGCAGTCGGCGGTCACTTCGGAGGGGGTGGCGGCGCCCGCCTGGTTCATCAGCGGGACGACCACCGCGAGGGCGGCCACCGGGGCCAGGGCGAGGGTGATGCGCTTCTTCCTGCTGCGGTGGCTTCTCGGACGGTCGGTGCGGGTCATGCGTGTCTCCTGTGGGGGTAATGGCTGGTGGAAGGGGGTGAAGTCAGGGATCAGCAGTCCTCGAGGACCGGCTTGGAGGTGCCGTCCACGACACCGGGGGCGCCCGCGGCGCCCGGCAGTACGACGGGGCCCTCGACGACCTCCGGCGCCACGAAGTTCTGCTCGGGGGTGGCATTGGTGACGGTCGTCGCCTCGCGGGCGTCGATCCGCACCCGCCATTCGCCGGTCATGCGCTGCATCTTCGGCGTGAACTCCATGTGGAGCACCTTGCCGACCGGCACTTCATGCTGTTCCGTGGCGCCGGCGGTCGCCGACTTCACGGTCATGTCCAGGGTTCCCTTGTGCTTGAGCCAGGATCCGCTCAGCAGCCCGAAAAGGCCGCCTCCGCCGCCCTGCTGGGTCACGGTGTACTTGCCCTGGCCCTGAGCCGCCGTCGAGGACCAGGTGACGGACACCTTCGCCGGTGTGGTGGCGTTCGGCTCGCAGTTCGGGAAGTCGATGGACGCCTTCTCGGTGGGGCCGTCGAAGGTCTCGAACTTCGTCTCGACGAAATCGCAGTTGTCGGCCATGAAGCCGTCCGCGAAGCCACCCCCGAAATCACTCACCGACTGCTGTTTCCCGTTGAGCACCGCGGACCTCTGGCACATGGTCGTGATCTGCTCGGGCGTCTTCTCGTCGGCCGCGTTCGCCGACGGAAGCAGAACGGTGGCGACCGCCGCACCGGTCACGAGCGACGCCCCGATCGCCACGTACCGGACTTTCTTGTTCCTGAAGCGTCTGTTGCCCATACCGTCTTCTCTCCTTGGGGAGGCCTTTACCTTCCGACAGGTGATTATTGGGCTCCGCAGGACGGCGTCGACAGAGTCAAATGTCCCTACTCGCCGGTCACTTGAGATTGCACTTGCAAGCACCTCCCTCCTATCTGACGCATCGTCAGTTAGGGCGGTACGCTGACCTCGACCAACGCACCGCGAAGGGAGTCCCCATGGGCAAGCTCGACGGACGTGTCGTCCTCGTCACGGGCGCCGCGCGCGGCCAGGGCGAGCAGGAGGCCCGCCTGTTCCGGCAGGAAGGCGCCGAGGTCGTGGTCGCCGACGTCCTCGACGAACAGGGCGAGGCCCTCGCCAAGGAGATCGGCGCGCTGTACGTCCACCTCGACGTGAGCCGGGAGGTCGACTGGCAGGCCGCCGTCACCGCCGCGCGGGACGCGTACGGCCGGATCGACGGGCTCGTCAACAACGCCGGCATCCTGCGCTTCAACGCCCTCCTGGACACCCCCCTCGACGAGTTCATGCGCGTCGTCCAGGTCAACCAGGTCGGCTGCTTCCTCGGCGTGAAGGCCGTCGCGCCCGAGATGACGGGCGGCGGCACGATCGTCAACACCGCCTCCTACACCGCGCTGACCGGCATGGCGGCCGTCGGCGCGTACGCCGCGACCAAGCACGCCATCCTCGGGCTCACCCGGGTCGCCGCGCTGGAGCTGGCCGGCCGGAGGATCCGGGTCAACGCGATGTGTCCGGGCGCGATCGACACCGCCATGTCCAATCCGGCCCAGCTGGACCCCGCGGCGGACGCCGAGGAGGCGTCGAAGGCCCTCGACGGGCTGTACCGCAAGCTCGTACCGCTCGGCCGCATCGGCAGGCCGGAGGAGGTGGCGCGGCTCGCCCTCTTCCTCACCTCGGACGACTCCTCCTACATCACCGGGCAGCCGTTCGTGATCGACGGGGGCTGGCTGGCGGGGGTCGCCGTCGTCTGACGCTCAGTCAGCTATTGACGGTGCATGCCCTCGGTGCCACAGTCGGCGGCAGTCGAATCTGACGGATCGTCAGCTACTCCCGGTCCGGTCAGGTATCCGCGAAGACTCGGGGACGGTGAACCTCCTTGGAATTCGGGCTCTTTGTACAGGGATATGTGGGCAAGCGCGCCGAGACCGACCCGCTGGCCGAGCACAAGGCGCTGATGGAGGAGACCGAGTACGTCATCCAGGCGGACCGGTCCGGCTTCAAGTACGCCTGGGCGTCCGAGCACCACTTCCTGGAGGAGTACTCCCACCTCTCCGCCAACGACGTCTTCCTCGGCTACCTCGCCCACGCCACCGAGCGCATCCATCTCGGCTCCGGCATCTTCAACCCGTTGGCCCAGGTCAACCACCCGGTGAAGGTCGCAGAGAAGGTCGCCATGCTGGACCACCTCTCCGGCAACCGCTTCGAGTTCGGCTCCGGACGCGGCGCCGGCTCGCACGAGATCCTCGGCTTCCTCCCCGGCATCACCGACATGAACCACACGAAGGAGATCTGGGAGGAGACCATCGCGGAGTTCCCCAAGATGTGGCTCCAGGACGAGTACGCCGGCTTCCAGGGCAAGCACTGGCAGCTTCCGCCGAGGAAGGTGCTGCCCAAGCCGTACGGCAGGTCGCACCCCGCGATGTGGTACGCGGCCGGGTCGCCGCCGTCGTACGCGATGGCCGCGCGGAAGGGGCTCGGGGTCCTGGGCTTCAGCGTGCAGAAGGTCTCCGACATGGAGTGGGTGCTGGAGCAGTACAAGACGGCGGTGGTGAACGCCGAGCCGATCGGGGACTTCGTCAACGACAACGTGATGGTGACGACGACCGCGATCTGCGCGCCGACACACGACGAGGCGATTCGGATCGCCGTCAACGGCGGGCTGCACTATCTGCCGTCGCTGGTCTTCCGGTACCACGACACCTTCCCGCGTCCCGAGGGCTTTCCCGTCTGGCCGGAGACGCTGCCCGAGTACACCGCCGATTTCGTGGAGCTTCTCATCGAGGAGGAGCTGTTGATCTGCGGGGATCCCGACGAGGTGCTGCGGCAGTGCAAGCGGTGGGAGCAGGCGGGGGCCGACCAGCTGTCCTTCGGACTGCCGGTCGGGGTGCCCAAGGAGGAGACGCTGCAGACGATCCGGCTGATCGGGGAGCACGTCATTCCGAAGATCGACACGGATCCGGTGCATCGGACTACGCGGTTCCGGCAGGGCGCTTGATCGCCGTCGGCGGCTGCGGGCCTTGCGGGGTGCGGGTCGTTCGTGGCTGGTCGCGCCCACGCGGCGGAGCCGCATATCGATACAGCCCCGCGCCCCTTCAGGGACGTCCAGCGCACGGACTCGAGAGGAGCCCTCATGCTCGATCACCTCATCAAAGGCGCGACCGTCGTCGACGGGACCGGCGCGCCCGCATACACCGCCGACGTCGGTATACGGGACGGCCGTACAGCAGCGGTCGGGAACATCACCGAGGAGGCCAGGTCGGTCGAGGACGCCTCCGGCCTCGTCCTCGCCCCCGGATTCGTCGACCCCCACACCCACTACGACGCCCAGCTCTTCTGGGACCCGTACGCGACCCCCTCCCTCAACCACGGGGTGACGACGGTCGCCGCCGGGAACTGTGGGTTCACGCTCGCGCCCCTGAATCCGGACCGCCCCGAGGACGCCGACTACACCCGGCGGATGATGTCCAAGGTGGAGGGCATGTCCCTGGTCGCGCTGGAGGAGGGGGCGCCCTGGAGTTGGCGCTCCTTCGGGGAGTACCTGGACGCGTTGGAGGGGCGGATCGCCGTCAACGCGGGCTTCATGGTGGGGCATTGTGCGCTGCGGCGGTATGTGATGGGGGCGGAGGCGGTCGGCGGTCAGCCGAGTGAGGAGCAGCTGGCGGAGATCGTGCGGCTGCTGCACGAGGCGATGGACGCGGGGGCGTGGGGCTTCTCCACCACCCAGTCGACCTCCCACTCCGACGGCGAGGGACAGCCGGTCGCCTCCCGGCACGCCACGCCGCACGAACTGCTGGCCCTCTCGCAGGCCGTCGGCGAGCACGAGGGCACCCAGATCGAGGCGATCGTCGCGGGCTGCCTGGACCAGTTCAGCGACGCCGAGATCGACCTGTTCGTGGAGATGAGCGCGACGGCCGGGCGCCCCCTGAACTGGAACGTGCTGACCATCGACGCGGCGGTTCCCGAGCGGGTGCCGAGGCAGCTCTCGGCGAGCGAGCGGGCGAGGAAGGCGGGCGGGAGGGTGGTCGCCCTGACCATGCCGATCCTGACCCCGATGAACATGTCCCTGGGCACCTTCTGCGCGCTCAACCTCATCCCCGGCTGGGGCCCGATCCTGGGCCTGCCGGTTCCCGAGCGGATCGCCAGGCTCCGTGACCCCGCCGTGCGCGCGGAGATGCTGCGCCGCGCCGAGTCCAAGGAGGCGGGCGTCTTCCGGCGGCTGGTGAACTTCGGGCGGTACGTCATCGGCGACACGTACAGCGAGGCGAACCGGGGCCTGACCGGCCGGGTGGTGAACGACATCGCGGCGGAACGCGGCCAGGACCCCTTCACCTGTCTGGTGGAGATCTGCGCGGCCGACGAGCTGCGTACGGTCCTGTGGCCCATGCCGACGGACAACGACCCGGCGTCCTGGGCGCTGCGGGCGGAGACCTGGCAGCACGAGGACGTGCTGCTCGGCGGCTCGGACGCCGGCGCCCACCTGGACCGCATGTGCGGCGCCCCCTACACCACCCGCTTCCTCGGCGACTGTCTGCGCGGCCGGAAGCTGGTGGGGCTGGAGCAGGCGGTGAAGATGCTGACGGACGACCCGGCGCGGCTGTTCGGCCTGCGCGAGCGGGGGAGGGTGCAGGAGGGCTTCCATGCGGACCTGGTCCTCTTCGACCCGGAGCGGATCGACGCCGGCCCGGCGACCCTCGTGCACGACCTTCCCGGCGACAGCCCCCGCCTGGACTCCCGGGCGCTCGGTGTGCGTGCCGTCTGGGTCAACGGGGTGGCGGCGATCCGGGACGACGTGGTGACGGGGGCGGTCCCGGGCCGGGTGCTGCGCTCGGGGCGGGACACGCGGACGGTGGCGACGAAGTGAGCGGGGAACAGCGTCTGTTCATCGGCGGCCGGTGGGTCGATCCGGACGGCGGCCACTACGAGGTGACCGACCCGGCGACCGAGGAGACCGTCGGGTGGGCGCCGGAGGCCTCGCGGGATCAGGTGCTCGCGGCCTGCGCCGCGGCCCGCGAGGCCTTCGGGCCGTGGTCGCGTACGGCCCCGGAGGAGCGGGCGGCGGTGCTGGCGCGGGCGGCGGACATCATCCGCGGCCGGCTGGTGCCGTACGCCGAACTCGCCGGGGCGGAGACGGGGGCGACGACCGTGACGGCGCGCGGGATGCAGGTCGGGGTGGCCGCTGCCCGCTTCCGGCGGTACGCGCGCGTGGAGCCCGCCGAGTGGGCGATCCCGCCGCAGATCAACGAGGCCGGGCCGATGGGGAGGGCGGGCGTGTTCGGCGCGCTGGCCGTCCGCCAGCCCGTAGGGGTCGTCACCTGCGTCACCTCCTACAACAACCCGTGGGCGAACACGGCCGGCAAGGTCGCCCCGGCGCTCGCGATGGGCAACACGGTGGTGGTGAAGCCGGCCCCGCAGGACCCCCTGTCGGTCTACCGGCTGGCGGAGGCACTGGAGGCGGCGGGTGTGCCGCGGGGCGTGGTGAACGTCGTCTCCGGCCGCGGGGCCGAGACCGGCGAGACGGCGGTGTCCTCCCCGGACGTCGACATGGTGAGCTTCACCGGCTCGACGGCGGTGGGGCAGCGCATCGCCGAGGAGTGCGGGCGGGGCATGAAACGGCAGCTGATGGAGCTGGGCGGAAAGGGCGCGGCCGTCGTCTTCGACGACGCGGACATCGCCTCCGCGATCGCCGGCATCGGCACGACCTTCTCCTTCTACAGCGGCCAGATCTGCACGGCACCGACGCGGGTGCTGGCGCAGCGGGGTGTGTACGACCGGGTGGTGCAGGGTCTGGCGGCCTACGCGGCCCGCCTGACGGTGGGCGATCCGAGGGACCCGGACACGGTGGTCGGCCCACTGATCTCGGCCGCCCACCGCGACCGGGTGGAGTCGTACGTCGAACTGGGCCGCAAGGAGGGCGCGGCGCTGGTGACGGGCGGCGGACGCCCGCCCCTGGACCGGGGCTTCTACCTCTGCCCGACCCTCCTCGCCGACTGCACGAACGACATGCGGGTGGCCCGGGAGGAGATCTTCGGCCCGGTGGTCGTGGTGATCCCCTTCGAGGAGGAGGACGAGGGAGTCGCCCTGGCGAACGACTCCGACTACGGCCTGATCGACTACGTCTGGTCGGGCGATGTCGCGAGGGCCTTCCGCGTGGCGAGGCGGTTGCGGGCGGGCGGCGTCGGCATCAACACCGTCGGCCGCAACATGGAAGCGCCGTTCGGGGGGTTCAAGAGGAGCGGGGTGGGACGGGACGTGGGGTCGTACGCGCTGCACGCCTACAGCGAGGTGCAGGCGATCGTCTGGCCGGGGTGAGGGCCATCCGGACCATCCGGGCCATCCGGATCAGTTCCCCAGATCCACCCGCACCGTCAGCAGATCCGTCCCCAACGCCCGCACCGCCGTGCTGTTCAACCGCGGGAGGGAGCGCAGCCGGGCGACGGCGTCGTCGTCGGGCAGGAGATGCGCGGTGCCCGCGTGCCACCGGCCTCCGATCCGCACCCGTACCCGCGGATCGGCCTGAATGTTGCGGACATACTGCGACCGCACCCCGAACTCCGACACCAGCCAGAAGGAGTCACCGACGCGCCGGCCGCCCACCGGCGTCTGCCGGGGCAGACCGGAGACACGGCCGGTGGTCTCCAGGACGGTCTGGAGGGGGAGACGGCGCAGCAGGGGGTTGGCGCGCCGCTGGAAGGCGGTGGCAGCGCGGAAGCGGAGGTCGTCGAGGCGGGACATCGTCTGTGCAACTCCTTCACACCACAGGCTGGAACTGTTGCTTCAATGGTGGCCGACGCGCGTATGAGAGCGGGTGGCTGCGGATGCGGGTCGTGACCTGGAACCTGTGGTGGCGCTTCGGACCGTGGGAGGCACGGCAGAAGGCGATCCTCACCGTGCTGCGGGAACTGCGCCCGGATGCCGTGGGCCTGCAGGAGGTGTGGGCCGCCGGCGGTGAGAACCTCGCGGAGTGGCTCGCCGGCGAGCTGGGCCTGCACTGGGCCTGGGCACCGTCCCACGCCCCCGAGCGCTGGCAGCGGCGGATCGGGGACGCGTCGGTGCACATCGGCAACGCCGTCCTGAGCCGATGGCCGGTGGCGGAACAGCAGGTCCTCCCGCTTCCGGCCCCCTCGGACGTGAACGACGGCCGCGTCGCCCTCCACACCCGCCTGGCGACCCCCACGTACGACATCCCCTTCTTCACCACCCACCTCACCTCCCAGCTCCACGCCTCGTCCGTCCGCTGCCGCCAGGTCACCGCCCTCGCCGAGTTCGTCGCCCACCACCGCGGCGACACCCCGTTCCCCCCGATCGTCACCGGCGACTTCAACGCCTGGCCCGACTCCGACGAGATCCGCCTGTTCGGCGGCTACCGGACCGCCCCGCCCGTCCCCCGCCAGGTCTTCCTCGACGCCTGGGAGTACGCCGACCCGGCGGCCCCGTGGGCCACCTGGGACGCGGCGAACCCGTACGTCGCGGTCGGCGGCCTGCCGAGCGCACGGATCGACTACGTCCACATCGGTGCGGGCGGCCCGGTCCGCGTACGGGCTGTGCGGCGAGCGGGGGACGGGCCGGTGGACGGGGTGTGGCCGTCGGATCATGCGGCGGTGGTGGTGGATGTGGATGCGGGCGGGGGTGAGGTCAGCGGTCCTTGACGGATGCGAGGAGGGCGGCGAAGGCGGTGGGGGTGGTGGTGAGGATGGCTTGGGTGGGGTCGGCGGATTCGGTGAGGTGGATGGTTGTGGGGGCAGGGGTGGCGGATATGTGGACGCAGGATTCGCCTTGCCCGCAGTAGGACGACTTCTGCGCTTTGGCGGCTACATGGACGCAGGATTCGCCCTGGGCGCAGTAGGACGACTTCTGCCATGTGTAAGCGGTCATGTGGGTCCTCTCAGAGCTCGGTGGTCAGGTCGTGGATGAAGTCCCGGGTCTTCTCGGGTGGCAGCGCTACGGCCTCCATGCGCTGGAGCAGATTCCGGTACGTGTCCAGCGCGGACTCGGCGTCGAGCAGCGCGGGTCCGTGCGACTGGTCCAGAGACACCGTGTCGAGCCGGTGGACAGGCCCGTGGATGTACAGGAACGTCTGTCCGGACCCCGGGTAGGCGCCGATAGCGAACGGAATGACCTGGATCGTGATGCTGCCGCGCTCGCTCTGGGCCAGCAAGTGCTTCAGTTGCCTCTTGGCGATCGATGGGCCGCCCACGGGCACCCGGAGCGCCGCCTCGTGAATGATCGCCTGGTACGGCACGGGCTCGTCCAGGTCCAGTAGCGCCTGGCGCTGGAGCCGGTGGTTCACGCGGTGCTCGATGTCGCGGCGGCTGAACTCGGGCACGGCCTGCTCATAGATGGCTCGAGCATGATCAGCTAGCTGGAGCAGGCCAGGGATGTGCGCCGTGTTGGCTGCCTGAAGCCGGACCGCGTGGTGCTCGATCTCCGCCAGGTCGAGCAGGCCTGCCGGAAGCACTTCCCGAAACGTCTCCCACCAACCGCCCTTCCGGTCGGTGGCCAATTCGATGAGGCCGTCGATGTAGGCGGCGTCGGAACAGCGATAGATGCGGGCCAGGGCGCGCAAGCGGTCCGGGCTCACGCCGAACCGGCTGGCCTCGATGTTGCTGAGCTGGGCCTGGCTGACGCCGAGTTGACGGGCACCTTCCGTGACGGACAGACCCGCGCGTTCGCGAAGCCTGCGCAGCTCCGTGCCGAGACGGAGTCGGCGGGCGGTCGTGGCGGTCTTCGGCGCCATGGGTCAACTCTCCTTGCGAAGCCACGCGTTGGCGTCACCCACACGAGGGAAAACCTCATGTGATTGCCGGAATGGGAAATGTATTACGTGACGAGTCGCTAGCTTAATCAGCAGGCGCCCCGCCTGGAAGCGCACCGTGGGACGCCACGGCAGAGACACCAGGCACCTGTTCAACTCCCCTCAGTGACCGGAGACTTCCGATGGCCACCGTATCCCCGTCCTGGAACTACACCCTGCACCTTCCCCGCGATCCACGCGCACCGGGTATCGCACGGGGCGCCCTCCGCCTGATCCTGGCCGCCCACGAGCTGCCCGAGCTGACCCCCACCGCGGAGCTCCTCGCGGCGGAACTGCTGGCGAACTCCCATCGCCACACGACCGGCCTCTACGCCCTCCGGGTCCTGTCGCCGCAGCCCGGCCGGGTCCGCGTCGCCGTCTGGGACACGGACCCGAGGGTCCCGCCCGGCTTCTCGGACGACAGGGCGGCCCCGCCCCCGCTCGACGCCGAGCACGGCCGAGGACTGCACCTCGTACGGGCGTGTGCGGACGAGGTGGGCGTGTCGGTGCTCAGACACCTGGGTGCGTCGCGGGGCGGAAAGCTGCTGTGGGCCGACTGCGGGGGCGGGGTTGCGTGGTGAGCATGCGATGCCCGTCCCGGCTGGGCGGCACCATACTGGGAAGTGGAGCGACGCCCGTCCAGCAGGAGCAGACCATGAGCGCACAGCCTGAGCACGGCTGGGGAACGATGCCCCTCCCGGAGATCCGGACCGTGGACGACCTGCGCAGCGCGCTCAGCCGCTACGGCTTCCCGGGTGACCGGGAACGGTTCGAGGAGGAGTTGGCCGCTGCCATAGGAGCCTCCCCGACCAACGACTTCGAGGGTGCGGCGGCTGTGGTGAGGGCCTACCGTCACCGGATCCTGATCAGGAACTCACCGGAGATCATGGCGGCCTTGGAAGACGCGCGTGGCGGAGGCGGCCGCGCGTGAACGAAGTCCCGTTGGAAGAGGCCGAGCCGGCCAGGAAGGCGTTCGGCGACCTGACGGAGGGGGAGCGGGAGGTTGTCCGGGAGGCGCTCGGGGTGATCGCCCGCGACCCGGCGACGGGCCGCGAGATCCCAGGCTGGCGGCCACCGTCCGTGGAGTACACGTACACCACGCTCCTCGCACGCGACTCGGCCGAGGCGATCACGGTCGTGTACACGCACACCCCCGGTATGGGGGTGACGGTCGTCTACTACTTCCGTGATCCACAGGTGGTGGACTGAGCCGTCAGCGGCAGGATGCGGGGTGCCCGCAGGCGGGCGCGTGTGGTGCACGTGGCCGACCGCCCCGCCTCCTGGCCGCCTACCCGGCGGCATCTCCGTTCCGGAGGTTCCCGCCCTGACGCGTCACCTCGAAGGTCCCGTCGTCCGAGACCCGTAGAACATCCCCGGCCGCGCATCCCAGCACCAGACCCGGACTGCCGGCCAGCTCGAAGAGATCCCCGTCCAGCGTGCGTGCGGGAAGCACCTCATGGGCGGGCTTGCCGCTGCTGGTGTGTCCGGCCAGGAGTGTGACGTGGGTATCGGCCCGAGGGAGCGGCACAGAGGTCATGGTCGCGATCGTTTCACGGCATGGTCAACCGCAGCCCGGCCTCATCGCGTGAAGTACGGCACCGGATGCCGGGGATCGGACCACGCGGCAGTCGTGGTCCGATGACCGGGGGCCGGGAGCGCCCCGTGCTCCCGGTCATCGTGCGGCGGTCAGGTCGCCGAGATCGAACTGCCGTCCGTACCTTTACGCAGGGCCGCCGCCACCGCCACCGCCGCCTCCGCCACCATTGCCGCCGTTTCCGCCCGTGTCCGGGATGACGATGACCGGGCGGAATCCCGGGCTGGTCTCCGGACCCGTGACGAACGGGACGTTCGGGATGACGATGACCGGGCGGAACTCGCGGGGGACGTCCGGCCCCAGGATGAACGGGACGTTCGGGACCCCGGGGACGGGCGGTTGAGCGTGTGCCGCGGGAGCACCGCAGAGCACGGCTCCGGCAACCACTGCGGTGCCGATCACCGCTCTGGCTCGTCGGATTCTGCGCGGGTGTGCCACGTTTTTCCTGCCTCTCGTGGGCTTTGGCTTGGCTCACGGGAGCCTTCACCACGAGGCGGTCGACGACATAGGCCCTTCAGAGCGAACGTCGTATTCCCCCAGCTCACGGCAGCTGTGTCAACACGCGGTGTACACGAACGGCGCAAGGGTCAGCAGGACGACGGCAGCTGTCGAGCTGGTTCTGCGTCCGGTCGGGGAGCTGCGGCGCACGGTAGGCCAAACGGGGAGAACCACCGCTCGTGCCATGCCCAGTGAAAGACGGGAGTCGTTGAGGAGGGCGCAGAAGGATCGATACGCCGTGTGCCCTCGGGCGGGGCCACCGTAATTGGTGCATAAAGTAACGTTTCAATCCATTGTGCGTTCTTGGTTGTTGACAAGGGCTGCAACCGTGCAGGCACCCACCGGATGCGGCGGAGCGGTCCTCGCAGCGAATGGACAGGGGATCTGGGCGTATGGGGCAGCGTGGACGGCACGCGAGGGCCAGTGCTGGTGTGCAGAGGATCCGCAGGGTGGCGGCCGTGATGCTCACCACCGGCGTGCTGGTCTCCCTCGGGGGCGCCGACGCCTTCGCCGACGTCCTGGAGGACATCCCGCTGAGCGGTGACGAGAACACCGACCAGGACGGGGAGCAGAACCTGGACTGCGGCAACTCCGCCCGTCTGGTGCGGCTCAACGTGGCGGAGCGGATGCAACGACAGCGGGTCTGCGTCGACGACGACGGCCACACCCGCCGCCACAGTGGTGACGCCGGCGCCCAGGCCGCCGGAAACACCACCCTGGGGCCCCAGGTCAACACCGCCCAGACCGGCAAGCAGAACCTGAACTGCGGCAACTCCGCGGACCTGATGACCGTGAACGTGCTGGGTGAGATGAACTGGGACACGACCTGCGTGGCCTCCGGCCACGGCGCTCCGGGCGGCGACGACGGCGCCTACACGGCCGGCGCCCGCACGCAGGGCGGCACCTCGGTAGGACCCCAGATCAACACCGCCCAGACCGGACGGCAGAACCTCTACTGCGGCAACAACAACGACACCGTCACCGTCAATGCGCTCGGCACCATCCGTAAGTTCACGACGTGCACCGCCGCCGACCAGGCGTACCCCGGATCCGGGAACACGCATCGCGGACGGGCCACCGCCGCTGCCGGAGACGTCGTCGGGCCCGAGACCAACACCGCGCAGAACGGCCGCCAGAACCAGACCTGCGGCACTCCCGGCACCAATGTCGAGATTCCCCTCGGCGAGACGAAGCACGAGGCCCGCTGCACCGCCGTGCACGGCTAGGGTCCGCCTTCAACGCCACGATCGGCCGGGCATCCTCGCCACCGCGCACCGCGCACCGCGCACCGCGCACCGCGCACCGCGCACCGCGCACCGCGCACCGCGCACCGCGCCGTCGACCTCGGCACGCCGAACATGGCGCGATCTGTTGGACGGTCTTCTCCCGCTCGTCGTAGAGCCGTTGGGCGAGTGCGGTCCGGTCCGCGGTGAGCTTCGGCCGGAACCTGTGGAGTGATCTGCCTCACATGCTGTCACAGCGATCAGTCGCGCGGTGTCTTGAGGCCGACCCCTTGAGACAGAGGAGACAGCATGACCGAGGAGATCGAGGCGGCGGTCGTGATCGGCGGCGGATACGCGGGTGTCGGTTCCCGTCAGCGATCGGGGTGCTGTTCCGCTCAGTTCACCGGGAGCAACCGAGCCGACAGGAGCAACTCGTGAAGCACCGCATCGTCGTCCTCGGCGCCGGCTATGCCGGGGCCTACGTGGCCGGGACCCTGGCCCGCCGGCTGTCCCCGGCGGACACCGAGATCACCGTGGTCAACGCCGAGCCGGACTTCGTCCAGCGGCTGCGGCTGCACCAGCTCGCGGCCGGCCAGGAGATCGAGGCTCCACAGCTCGCCGACGTCTTCGCGGGCACGGGGATACGGCTGCGCCTGGCCCGTGTCACCGCCGTCGACCCCGAGCGCCAGGTCGTCGCCGTGACCGACGCCGACGGCGGCGGCGAACTCGGCTACGACACGCTTCTCCACGCGCTCGGCAGCCACGTTGCCGACGGCGGCGTCCCCGGCGTGGCCGAGCACGCCTTCGACGTCACCGGCCGGCCGTCGGCGCTGCGCCTGCGCGAGCGCCTGGACAGCCTGGGCAGGCGGGCCGAAGGCGGGAGTGTGCTGGTCGTCGGCGACGGGTTGACCGGCATCGAGACCGCCACCGAGATCGCCGAGTCCCGGCCCGGCCTGTCGGTGACATTGGTCGCCCGCGGCGAGTTGGGCGCCCGGCTCTCCGCCGGAGCCCGCGGTCACCTGCGCCAGGCCTGCGACCGGCTGGGCATCACCGTCCGGGAGCGCACCAGCGTCGAAGTTGTCGAAGCGACGCGGGTGCTGTGCGCCGACGGCACCGCCCTGGCGTCCGACGCGACCGTGTGGACGGCCGGGTTCGCGGCCGGCCCCATCGCCGCCGCCGGCGGGCTGGAGGTCACCGAGAACGGCCGGATCGTCGTCGACCGCACCATGCGGTCCGTCTCGCACCCGAACGTCTACGCAGCCGGTGACAGCGCCCACGCCATCGGCGACAACGGCCGCCCGCTGCCGATGTCCTGCGCTTCGGCCGGCTACACCGGCCGGCAGGCCACGGACGCGATCGTGGGACGCCTGACCGGCCGCAAGATCCCGAACACCAGGCTGGAGTACCTGGGCAACCACATCAGCCTCGGGCGGCGGGACGGGATCCTGCAGATGGTCGACGACGAAGCGCAGGCAAAGCCGAAGCACGTGGGTGGCCGGAAGGCCGCGCGGATCAAGGCGGGCATCGTCAGGATGTCGCTGTGGGCCACCTCGCACCCGACCTTCGGCCTGCCCAAGCGCAAGCACCGCCTGGCCGCCGCGCCGGATCTGTCCGTCGAGAACACGGTCCGACCCCTGGAAAACGGAGGAGCCACCCACGGCTGAGAACACCGATGTCGTCGTGCACACCTGACCCCAGGGCGACCACCGCCGGCAACTGCCACAGGCCAAGCACGGCGGGGCGTCGGTCATCGCGGGGCGGGCAGCCTGACCAGGCGATCGAGGGAGAGAGACCGAGGGATGACCGACCACACCACCGACCTGGCGACCGAAGCGTTCGTCGCCCACCGCAACCTGCTGTTCACCGTCGCCTACGAGATGCTCGGATCGGCGGCCGACGCCGAGGACGTCCTCCAGGAGACCTGGTTACGCTGGGTCAAGGCCGACCTGGGACAGGTGAGCGACCAACGGGCGTACCTGGTGCGGATCACGACCCGGCAGGCGCTCAACCGGCTGCGCACCATGAAGCGCCGCCGCGAGGCGTACGTCGGCCAGTGGCTGCCCGAGCCGCTGCTCACGACGCCGGACGTGGCCGAGGACATCGAACTCGCCGAGAGCATGTCGATGGCGATGATGCTCGTCCTGGAAAGCCTTTCCCCGACCGAGCGGGCGGTGTTCCTGCTGCGCGAGGTCTTCGAGGCCGACTACGACGAGATCGCCGAGGCCGTCGGCAAGACCCCGGCGGCCGTACGGCAGATCGCGCACCGCGCCCGTGGGCACGTCGACGCCCGCCGGCCCCGCCGGACGGCCTCTCCGAGTGAGACACGGGCGGCGCTGGAGTCGTTCCAGCGCGCCATCGAGACCGGGAACCCGCAGGACCTCCTCGACGTACTCGCCCCCGATGTCGTTCTGCTCAGCGACGGCGGCGGCGTCAAGCGCGCCGCGCTCAGGCCCGTCATCGGCGCCGAGAAGATCGTCCGCTTCTACCTCGGCGGCTCCGCCAAGGTCGAGGCCACGATCACCTGGGAGCCCACCGTGGTCAACGGCAGCCCAGCACTCGCCGTACACCGCGACGGTGAGCTCGACGGCGTCATGGCCGTCCGTGTCGAGGACGCCCGCATCACCGGCCTCTACTTCGTCCGCAACCCCCAGAAGCTGACCCACGTCACCTCCGAGACCCCGCTCACCCTGCGTTGACGCCAACGGCTCGGACAGCACCCGTTCATCGCCGCACACCACAAGAGGGGGACCACACCATGACCACCCGGATAGCCGTCGCGCCGCGCGGCCTCACCTTCCTCAGGACCGCGATAGCCCTGCAGACCCTGACCCTCTTCTTCCAGGCGGTCACCGCGGGCATGCTGCTGACCTCGTCCCACGGCTATCTGATGCACGACGTCGGATCGAAGGTCATGTACGCCGCCACCATGCTGTACCTGCTCGCCGCGGTCCTGGCCTGGCGCCCGGGCGGCGGATCCCCCCGCCCCGCCCTGTACGCCACCGGCTTCCTCCTTCTCGCCTCGGCGCAGGTCGCGCTGGGCATCGCCCACGTGCCCTCGTTCCACGTCCCCCTGGGCGTGGTGATGTTCGCCCTCAGCACCCTGGCCCTGGTCCAGACGCTGTCCCCGCGCTTGCGGCTGCGCCCCGCTGCCAGGTCGTAGCCGCCTGGTGAACCGCTAGCGGCCCAGGAACACCGGATTCGTGAACGCCGCCAACGCCCCCGGCAGTGGCCCCGCCGCCACCTCGTGCCGTACCTCGGCCCGGACGTACGCCGCGTACGACGGCGTCGTACGCCACTCCACGACCCCCTCGCCCGACACCGGCAACGGGCCGCTCGTGAGCAGCACGCCCTGGTCGGTCACGAAGCGGACCGTGCAGCGGGGTGCGCCCTTCACCTCCAGGCGGACGGTCACCGGGGTGTCCTGTTCGACCGCCAGCCGTTCCCCGATCCCCGCCTGCTCGCCGCGTCCGCCGGTCGCCGTGAAGGTCAGCGACACCTTGCTGGACTCGGCGACGTACGAGCGGCCTGCCCGGATGCCTTCCTGAATCGCGTCCCGGGTCAGGTCGTCGGCCAGGACGACCGTCTGGGGGAGGCCGACCATGTCCGGGTCCCGGTGCGCGTCGCTGTTGCCCATCGCCGGGATCCAGTCCCGTCGTCCCTCCCGTACGCCCGTCACCAGCATCGCGTCCCAGTCCGCGAGGGCGACCTCGTCGTCGGGGGTGTAGGGGCCGTTCCACACCTCGACCGCGTCCGCCTCGCCGAAGCCGAACTTCCAGCCGCAGCCGATGCAGGTGGCGTGCGGGTGGGCGGGGACGACCAGGCCGCCCGCGCGGCGGATCTGGCGGGCGAAGCGGGCGAAGCGGTTGTCACGGGCCCGGTAGCGCCAGTCGACGAAGGTGCCGGGGTCCGTGCCCAGGGCCACGACGTGGCCGGTCCTGGTCGTGACCTCCTCGCCGAGCAGGACCAGGAGGTCGTCGCCGGCCACCTCCGCCCAATGAGCGTGACCCGCGTGCGTGTTGTGCTCCGACGTGTTGATGAAGTCCAGGCCCGCCGCCCGCGCCAGCGCGCCGATCTCCGCCGGTGTGCGGCGGCCGTCCGAGTACCAGGAGTGGAGGTGGCAGTCGCCCCGGTACCAGGCCCGGCCCCGGCCCTTCGCCCGCTCCGGCGGGTACGCCGGCCGGGCGGTCTCGCCCGGCTCGCCGTACGTCAGCGTGATCGTCAGCTCGTACGTCAGGCCCTGCGGTGCCACCGTGTAGGGGCCCAGCACCACATGCCACGTGCCCTGGCGCACCGGACCGGCGAGGTACCCCGGCGTCGCCTCGTCCGCCCGGATGAAGAACTCCGTGCGGGCGCCCCCGGACCAGCCCCGGAAGCCCTTCCCGCCCAGCTCGGTGCCCCGTTCGTCGAAGATGCCGATGTCGAGCGCGTTGCCGGGTGTGCCGGCGGGGACTGAGGGGCGGTCGTAGGTGTACGCGACCCGCAACTCCCGTACTCCTGAGGGGACTTCGACGGGTACGTACACGAAGTCGGGCGACCCGGTGGGCAGGGTGCCCCGTACGGTCTTCGTCTGCTGCTCCTGGCCCGCGGCCGACGCGAAGCTCACGCTGGAGAGCGTAAGCGCGGCGGCGGCACCCGTCACGAACAGCGCGCGTCTTCCGATCCTTGCGTCGTCGTCACACATGCCCGCAACCGTTCCCCGCGGATGTGAACTCCCAACGAAGGGAAGGAAATCGACGGGCGTCGGAAGGAGGGGAGGCACAGTGGCGAGACGTACCCCACCAGCGGCGTCGGGCCGCTCGCGAGCGCCCTGTTCGGGTGCCTGGTGCTGTGGGTGAGGTGCGCGGTGCCGCTGGGCTGGGCGACGGTGCGCTGGTGGCCGGGGCGCCGGGACCGGTTCGCGGCCCACTGCCGCCGTCTCCCGCCGCACCCGGCCGAGCGAGCCCTCGAGGCCGTGCGCGCCCGCCGCCGCCCGTGAGCGCGCTCACCGCCGCCCCTCATTGATGCCGACCGGTCGGTATGGACAGGCGGCCGTTCCGAAGGTACAGATGAGGGCGACGACACCCGCGTCGCCGCGTCGGACGAAAGGCCCTCCATGCGCATCGCCGTCACGATCTTCCTCACCGACGAGACGATCACCCCGACCCGCCTCGCCCGTGAGCTGGAGGAGCGCGGGTTCGCCGGGCTCTACCTGCCCGAGCACACGCACATCCCGGTGGAGCGGACCACGCCCTACCCCGCGGGCGGCGACCTGCCGCGCGAGTACGGCCGTACCCTCGACCCCTTCGTCGCCCTCGGCCAGGCGGCGGCCGTGACGGAGCAGCTCGGCCTCGGCACCGGCATCACGCTCGTCGCCCAGCACGACCCGATCGACCTGGCGAAGCAGATCGCGACCGTCGACCACCTCTCCGGCGGGCGGCTCACGCTCGGCCTCGGCTACGGCTGGAACGTCGAGGAGGCCGCCGACCACGGCGTCGAGTGGCGTACGCGCCGTGAACTCGTCCGGGACCGGATGGCGTTGATGCGCGCCCTGTGGTCGGAGGAGCCGACGGCGTACGCGGGGGAGTTCGGCTCCGTCCGCGCCAGCGAGGCCCACCCCAAGCCCGTACAGAAGCCGCGCGGCCCGGTCGTCGGCCCCCGCACCCTGATCGGCGGGGCGGCCGGCCCCAAGCTGTTCTCCCACATCTGCGAGTACGCCGACGGCTGGCTGCCCATCGGCGGGCGCGGTCTGTCCGAGTCCCTGCCCGCCCTGCGCGCGGCCTGGGCCGACGCCGGCCGCGACCCGGGCGCGCTCCAGGTCGTCCCGTACGCCGTCCACCCGTCCCCGGGCAAGCTCGCGTACTACGCCGAACTGGGCATCGAGGAGGCCGTGGTGCAGCTGCCGCCGGCGGGGGAGACGGAGGTGCTGCGGCTGCTGGACGAGTACGGCGGGTATCTCGCCGGTACCAGTGACACCGTGTGATGACTGCTGGTGACGGACGAATCGGGCACCCTGGTCGGCCCTGATCAGCTCGAACGTATCCTCAAAGGATGACGACTTCCGCGACCTCCGGAACCGGCCCCGCCGACCGCCCCGGCGGCACCGGCCCCACCGAGAGCTCCCTGCGTCGCGCCCTCAAACGTGCCCGGGACGGCGTCGCCCTCGACGTCTCCGAGGCGGCGGTCCTGCTCCAGGCGCGCGGCGCGCATCTGGAGGACCTGGCCGCGTCCGCCGCCCGGGTGCGGGACGCGGGCCTGGAGGCGGCCGGCCGCCCCGGCGTCATCACCTACTCGAAGAGCGTCTTCATCCCCCTCACCCGGCTGTGCCGGGACAAGTGCCACTACTGCACGTTCGTCACCGTGCCGGGCAAGCTGCGGCGCGCCGGGCACGGGATGTTCATGTCCCCCGACGAGGTCCTCGACATCGCCCGCAAGGGCGCGGCCCTCGGCTGCAAGGAAGCCCTGATCACCCTCGGCGACAAGCCCGAGGAGCGGTGGCCCGAGGCGCGCGAGTGGCTCGACGCGCACGGCTACGACGACACGATCGCCTACGTCCGCGCCATCTCGATCCGCATCCTCGAGGAGACGGGCCTCCTCCCTCACCTCAACCCGGGTGTGATGACCTGGACCGACTTCCAGCGCCTCAAGCCCGTCGCGCCCAGCATGGGCATGATGCTGGAGACCACCGCCACCCGCCTGTGGTCCGAGCCCGGCGGCCCGCACCACGGCTCCCCGGACAAGGAACCCGCCGTACGCCTGCGGGTCCTGGAGGACGCCGGCCGCTCCTCCGTCCCCTTCACCTCCGGGATCCTCATCGGCATCGGCGAGACGTACGAGGAGCGCGCGGAGTCCCTGTTCGCGCTCCGCAAAATCTCCCGTGCCTACCACGGCGTCCAGGAACTGATCATCCAGAACTTCCGCGCCAAGCCGGACACCGCGATGCGCGGCATGCCCGACGCGGAACTCGACGAACTGGTCGCCACGGTGGCGGTGGCCCGCCACATCATGGGCCCGAGCGCCTGCCTCCAGGCCCCGCCGAACCTCGTCGACAGCGAGTACGAACGCCTCATCGGCGCCGGTATCGACGACTGGGGCGGTGTCTCCCCCCTCACCATCGACCACGTCAACCCCGAGCGCCCCTGGCCGCAGATCGAGGAGCTGGCCGCGCGCTCGGAGGCGGCCGGCTTCGCGCTGCGGGAACGTCTGTGTGTGTACCCGGAGTTCGTCACGCGCGGCGAACCCTGGCTCGACCCGCGCCTCCTGCCCCACGTCCGCGCCCTCGCCGACCCGCGGACGGGCCTGGCGCGGCCCGACGCCGTGGTCGAAGGCCGTCCGTGGCAGGAACCGGAGGAGGCGTTCGAGGCCTCCGGCCGTACGGACCTGCACCGCACCATCGACACCGAGGGCCGTACGACCGACCGCCGTGACGACTTCGACGAGGTGTACGGCGACTGGGGCGCCCTGCGCGAGGCCGCCGCCCCCGGCATGCGGCCGGAGCGCATCGACACCGACGTACGCGAGGCCCTGCGCACGGCGGCCGACGACCCGACGCGGCTCACCGACGCCGAGGCCCTGGCCCTCCTCCACGCGGACGGCCCCGCCCTGGACGCCCTCACCCGTGTCGCGGACGATGTCCGGAAGTCGGCGGTCGGCGACGACGTCACCTACATCGTCACCCGCAACATCAACTTCACCAACGTCTGCTACACGGGCTGCCGGTTCTGCGCCTTCGCCCAGCGCCGCACGGACGCCGACGCCTACACCCTCTCCCTGGACCAGGTCGCCGACCGCGCCCAACAGGCCTGGGACGTGGGCGCGGTGGAGGTCTGCATGCAGGGTGGCATCCACCCCGACCTGCCGGGCACGGCGTACTTCGACATCGTGAAGGCGGTGAAGGAGCGCGTCCCCGGCATGCACGTCCACGCGTTCTCGCCCATGGAGGTCGTGAACGGCGCCACCCGCACCGGTATGTCCGTCCGCGAGTGGCTGACGGCCGCGAAGGAGGCCGGCCTCGACTCCATCCCCGGCACGGCGGCGGAGATCCTCGACGACGAGGTGCGGTGGATCCTCACCAAGGGCAAGCTGCCGACGGCCACCTGGATCGAGGTCGTCACGACGGCGCACGAACTGGGCATCCGCTCGTCGTCGACGATGATGTACGGCCATGTGGACCAGCCGAGGCACTGGCTGGCCCACCTGCGCACCTTGGCCGGGATCCAGCAACGCACGGGCGGCTTCACGGAGTTCGTGACGCTTCCCTTCATCCACACGAACGCGCCGGTGTACCTGGCGGGCATCGCGCGCCCCGGCCCGACGACCAGGGACAACCGGGCGGTCACGGCGATGGCCCGTCTGCTGCTCCACCCCTGGATCCCGAACATCCAGACCAGCTGGGTGAAGCTGGGCACGGAGGGCGCGGCGGAAATGCTCCGCTCCGGCGCGAACGACCTCGGCGGCACCCTCATGGAGGAGACCATCTCCCGTATGGCGGGCTCCTCCTACGGCTCCTACAAGTCCGTCAAGGACCTGATCGAGGTGGCGGAGGCGGCGGGCCGCCCGGCGAAGCCCCGCACGACCCTGTACGGCGAGGTCCCGGAGGAACGGCGGAAGGCGGCGGCGGCCTCGGACGGGCATCTGCCGGAGCTGTTGCCGGTGCTGGACTGAGGGCCGGGCAACAGGCGCCTCACAGTACGATGATCCGACCCCCGGTATCGGGGCTGGAGACTGAGGAGATGCGTGCCCGTGGCTGCCCGACGGCTTCCCTCGTGGGCCTGGGTCACCGGTCTGACGACCGGCGCGATCGCGGCGGTCGCCGTACTGACGGTGCAGGCCGACAAGGGCCCGCATCCGACGGCGACGGCCGCCAGGCCGACCGCGTCAGCCACGGCGGGTGCGGGTTCGAAGCCCTCGCCGTCCCCCTCCGCGGCTCCGGCGGCGCCCGTCCCGGACGGCTCGGGCACGGGCCGCCGTATCGTCTACTCGCTGGAGCAGAAGCGGGTCTGGCTGGTCGACGCGGACGACGAGGCCCGTCGCACCTTCGTCGTCTGGCCGGGCACCGTGAACCCCGACCCGGGCCGCTACACGGTGTCCCTGCGCAAGGACGCCACCACGGGCTCGGACGGAGTCCAGATCGAGCACATCATCTACTTCTCGGCCAAGTCGGGCGTCAACATAGCCTTCTCCAACGCGGTCGACGGCTCGTCCCCGCCGCCGGCCTCGGGTGCCCGGACCGGCGGTATCCGCATGGCCAAGGCCGACGGCTCGGCGCTGTGGGCGTTCGGGGCGACGGGGACGAACGTACGGGTGGTCGAGTAGTCAGTCGCTGTCCTCGGCCGACCGGCCGAGCGGCAGATACTGCACGATCAGCACGATCCCGCTGAAGACGAACACCCGCGTCGCCGCGTCCAGTCCGTTCCAGTCCCCGGACTGCCACATCGCGAACCACTCCCCGCCGATCGCGATGAACCCGCCCCCGAACAGCAGCATCAGCATGAGCAGCCCGTACGTGGACACGCGCCGGGCGCGTCCCAGGTCCCGCCGTATCCAGAACCACGTCCCGGCGATCAGCACCAGCGCGGCGACGGTCTCCCAGACGATGATCGCGACGTATGCCGCGTCCTGAAGGCCCTTGCTCGTGATCGCCCGCCACATCAGGTCGTCGTCCTTGAACGTCGTGTCCATGGCGAGGACATGTCTCACGAACTGCTGGTTGGTCCCGAAGTCGGTGATGTTCCCGAAGGCGACGAGAGCGGTGTAGAGGGCGACGGCGGCGGTGAGGAGGGTGGCCGTCAGCGTGACGGCGCGGGCAGTTGGGGCAGTTGAGGCTGTTGAGTTCATGGCAGTCATGGTGGAAGGTCTGCCCGCGACGGCCGTCCCCTCCCGCACACATCGCGCCAGAAATGGCGGAAGCCCCGCCGCGGGCGGTATCCGCGGCGGAGCCGGGGTCACCGGGCACTGTTCGTACCGGGATCAGGAGACCTCGGTGCGTACGGAGTCGCCCAGGAGGCCGTCGGTGTAGGTCACGTACTTCGGGGTGAAGGTGCCCTTGCCGGTGACGGTGCCGGAGACGTTCTCGCCACGGGCGAGGGTGACGGTGTCGATCTGGTTCTCGTCGACGGCGAGTTCGGCGGTGTGCTTGGTGCCGTCCGTGTCGGTGATCGTGAAGTACAGCGGGTTCACGTCGATCTGCTCGTCACCGTTGTTGGTGATCGTGACGAGGACGCTGGTGTAGTCGCCGCCGTCGGCGAGGATGCTCTTCGCGAACGACGTCTTCTTCGCCGTGACGGCGACGGGAGACTTCTCCTCCGGTTCCTCCTCGGCCGGCGGCTCGTCCTTCTGCGGCGCCGTGTCCTTCTCCTGGGCGGCGGCGGGGGCGCTGCTCCCGGCGCCGGTGGTGCCGGCGTCCTCGCTGTCGCCGCCCCCGCCGACGAGGGCGGCGATGATGCCGATGACGACGAACAGGGCGACGACGCCGAGGCAGCCGAGACCGATGATCTTCCCGGCGGGGCTCTTCTCCGGCGGGGGCGGCGGACCCCATCCGGGCTGCTGGGGTGCTCCGAATCCGGGCTGGTGCTGTGGGTACTGCTGGCTCATGGTCTCCCCGAGGCATGAATGACGATGTGTGGGTGTACGACCCGGGATGAAGTCGTGCGGTTGCGGCGATTGGGGAGATTCACCCGAACGTGAGGTTCTGGGCAGAGGTACTCCTGGAACCCGGCCCAGCCCGGCCAGAAGCCCGGCCAGAAGCCCGGCCAGCCCAGCCCACCCGGCCTGGCCCGGCCCGCCGCACTCGTCGTCCGTTCGTCCGTCTCCACCGGCCCTCCACCAGGCCTCCACCCCGCAGTCCCGGCACAGAGCGGGCCCAGAGGGGGCATAGTGGCCGCCGCGGAGACACCCGCGTCGCTCGCCCCTCAACGCCCCGGCCTCCGTCGATTACAGTGGCGATCGTCGTACGTACGGACGGTGCCCGGGAGGACATGGTGGGTGCGACAGCCGGCGCCGTCTGGGGCCGTACCGAACAGCAGGACTTCCGTAGCCGGGTGCGGGGCACGTTGCTGGGCGCGGCGGTGGGAGACGTGCTCGGGGCTCCCGTCGACGGGCTGGGACTGGAGGAGATCCGGCAGGCGCACGGGCCCGAGGGGCTCGTCGACCTCGCCCCCGCCTACGGCCGCCGGGGCGCCGTCACGCATCTCACCCAGCTCACCCTCTTCACCGTGGACGGCCTCATCCGCGCCCAGGTCCGCCGGGACACCGGCGCCTGGCATCCGCCGACCGATCTGCACCGGGCGTATCTGAGATGGGCGGCCACCCAGCGCGACTGGGGCCCCGACCTGCGTCGCAAGGACGACGGCTGGCTGGCCCGCGAGGAGTGGCTGTACGCCCGCCGGGACCCGGCCCGCGCCCTGCTGCTCGGGCTCGGCGACGACATGATGGGCACGCTGGAGGCGCCCAAGAGCCCGGGCGAGACCGGGCCGGAGGCCACCGCCCGTTCGGCGCCCTTCGGGCTGCTCGTCGGCTGGGAGCCGCAACTCGTCGCCCAGCTCGCCGTCGAGTGCGCGGCCCAGACCCACGGCCACCCGACGGCGTACCTCTCGGCGGGCGCGTACGCGGTGACCGTGCACGCGCTGGCCCGTGGCGAGAGTCTCGACGGCGCGGTGCAGCGGGCGCTCGCCCTGCTGGCCGCGCGACCGGGGCACGAACCGGTGTCGGAGGCGCTGCAGCACGCGCTGGGCGCCGTACGGCAGGGGCTGCCCGGGCCGACGAGGGTGGAGGAACTGGCGGGGCGGGGGACCGCGGAGGGTGTGCTGGCTGCCGCCGTCTACTGCGCGCTCGTCGCGGAGGACGTCCGCCACGGTCTGCGCCTCGCCGTGAACCACGGCGCGCCCTCCGCCTCCACCGGCGCCCTGGCCGGCGGTCTGCTCGGTGCCCTGCACGGCGAGACGGCCCTCCCGCCGGCCTGGCTGGCCGAGCTGGAGGGCCGCCCCACGATCCTGGAACTGGCCGACGACTTCGCGATGGAGATGACCCAGGGCCCGGCCCTGCACGGCCCCGCGGGGGCGTCACCGGGATGGATGGCCCGCTATCCGCGGGGTGCCTAGGTCCTAGTCCTTGACCGGTGCGGGCATCGCGTCCCGAGGTTCCGGTGCCGCGGCCGCCGCACCCGAGGAGTCGCCGTCCCCGTCCGAGTTGATCCGGTCGATGATCGCCAGCCGCTCCGGGGTGTCCTCCGGCTTCACGAAGCCGACCAGGATGTACAGGACCAGGGACACCGCCAGCGGCACCGACACCTGGTACTGCAGCGGCACCCCGCCCTCGACGTTCCAGTTGATCGGGTAGTTGACCAGCCAGAAGGCCAGCAGGCCCATCGACCAGCTCACCAGGGCGGCCGTCGGGCCGGAGCGGCGGAACGGGCGCAGCAGGCCGAGCATCATCGGGATGGCCATCGGGCCCATCAGGCCGGCCACCCACTTGATCACGACGGTGATGATGTCCTTGAACGCGGGCGAGTTGACCTGCGTGGCCGCCGCCATGGACAGGCCGAGGAAGACGACCGTCGCGATCCGGGCCACCCGCAGGCCCTGGCCCTGGCTCCACGTCCGTGCCCTGGGCCACACCACCGGCGCGCAGTCCCGGGTGAAGACGGCGGCGATGGCGTTGGCGTCGGAGGAGCACATGGCCATCGTGTGGGAGAAGAAGCCGACGATGACCAGGCCCAACAGGCCGTGCGGCAGCAGCTGTTCGGTCATCAGGGCGTAGGAGTCGGAGCCGTCCGGCTTCTGGGACTCCACCAGCAGCGGCGACATCCACATCGGGAAGAACAGGACCAGCGGCCATACCAGCCACAGCGCCGCCGACAGCCGCGCGGACCGCTCGGCCTCCTGCGGGGTGGGCGTGGCCATGTAGCGCTGGGCCTGGTTGAGCATGCCGCCGTTGTACTCGAAGAGCTTGATGAACAGGAACGCCATGAGGAAGACCACGCCGTAGTCGGCGACCAGCGGCTTCTCGTGGCCCTGCAGCGCCGGTTCGTCCCACGCGCTGACGGGTCCGAGGCCCTTGTCACCGAGTTCCATCAGGACCGCGACGAACATCGCGATGCCGGCGAGAAGTTGGATGACGAACTGGCCCAGCTCCGTGAGCGCGTCGGCCCACAGGCCGCCGATCGTGCAGTAGACGGCGGTGATGGTGCCGGTGATGAGGATGCCCTGGTTCAGCGAGATGCCGGTGAACACCGACAACAGGGTCGCGATGGCGGCCCACTTGGCGCCCACGTCCACGATCTTCAGCAGCATCCCGGACCAGGCCAGCGCCTGCTGCGTCTTCAGGTCGTACCGGTTCTTCAGGTACTCCAGCGGGGAAGCGACATGGAGACGTGAGCGGAGCCGGTTGATGCGGGGCGCGAACAGTTTGGAGCCGATGGCGATACCGAGGGCGATGGGGAAGGACCAGGTGACGAAGGAGGTGACGCCGTAGGTGTAGGCGATGCCGGCGTACCCGGTGAACATCACCGCGCTGTAGCCCGACATGTGGTGCGAGATGCCGGACAGCCACCACGGCATTTTGCCGCCCGCGGTGAAGAAGTCGCTGACGTTGTCGACCCGTTTGTGGGACCAGACGCCGATGGCGACCATCACGCCGAAGTAGCCGATGAGCACGGCCCAGTCGAGACCGTTCATGTGCCCCCTTCCAGGGTCCGCCGCCAGGGTCAGGCATGTGAACTCTGAGTTCGGTGGCATGCCCGCGGCAAGCAAGCGGAAGGTCAAGAGCACGCAAAAAAGTTCTCCGTGGTGACCTGAGTTCATGAATCTGAACAGCTACCCGGAGTGGAAGTTGGCTGGAATCAGCCCCTCATCGCATCAACTCCCCGGCATTGACCAGCAACGACTGCCCGGTGATCGCCCGCGCCCGGTCCGAGGCGAGAAACACGGCCGCATCGGCCACGTCCCCGTCCGTGGCCAGCTCGGGCAGCGCCATCCGCTCGGCCAGCCGGCCCAGGACGACCTCCTCCGACACCCCCTCCGTCGCCGCCGTGAACTGCACGTACGCCCGCACCGGCGGCCCCCACATCCACCCCGGCAGCACGGTGTTCACCCGGATCCGGTACGGCCCGAGCTCGCGCGCCAGCGAGTACATCGCGCTGGTCAACGCCCCCTTCGAGGCCGCGTACGCCGCCTGCCGCACCTGTGAGGGGGCCGCCACCGCCGACTGCGTCCCGATGAACACCACCGACCCGCCCCGCGCCTTCAGCCCGTCCAGGCAGGCCCGTGTCATCCGCAGCGACCCCAGCAGGTTCACGTCGAGCACCGACTGCCAGGTCGCGAAGTCCGCGTCCTCCAGCCCGCCGAAGTGGGAGTCCCACGCCGCCACATGCACCACCGCGTCGATCCCCCCGAACCGCTCCCGCGCCAGCCCCGCCAGCGCCGCGCACTGCCCCTCGTCGGTGATGTCCGTCGCCCGGTACGCCGTGTGCCTGCCGTCCGGATCGATCTCGGCCGCGCTCTTGGCGAGGTTCGCCTCCGTCCGCGCCCCCAGTACCGCGTTCCCGCCGTCCCGTACGACCGCAGCGGCGACCTGGTGACCGAGCCCGGCGCCGACTCCCGAGACGACGACGGTCCTGCCGGTGAGCAGTGACATGACGGCTCTCCTTGACCCTGGCGCATTATCTGACGGAGCGTCAGAGTATGGGCGACCCGCCGAAGAAGAGGAAGAGGAAGAGGAAGGGGAAGGCCATGAGCGAGGAGACCCGGGCGGCGACCCACGGGGAGAACCACGGGGAGACCCGCAGTGAGACGTACGCCGAACTGGCCGCCGTCGGCCCCTACGGGGTCCACCCCGGACACGCCCTGATCACCATGGTCGAACCGCACCCTGGCCACGAGTACGCCTACAACCGCTGGTACGAGGACGACCACTACTACGCCGGCGCGATGGCCATGCCCTGGATGTACGCCGGCCGCCGCTGGGTGGCGACCCGCGACCTCCAACTCCTCCGCCGGCCGGAGAAGTCGGCCGTCGCCGAGCCCGTCACCGCCGGCTGCTACCTCTCCACCTACTGGATCACCGCCGGCCGCTACGACGACCACATGCGCTGGACGGTCGCCATCAACAAGCGCCTCAACCGCGACGCCCGCGTCTACCGCGACCGCACCCACGTCTTCACGGCGTTCCAGGACCACGAGACGACGGTGTACCGGGACGGCGCGGCGGGCCCTCGCGACTTCCACGCCCTGGACCACCCCTACCGGGGCCTGGTCCTCCAGGTCGTCGACTCGGAGTCCCCGCAGCAACGCGCCGGCCTCCTCGAGTGGCTCCGCACCCGCCACCTCCCCAGGCGCCTCGCGGGCTCCCCGACGGCGATGGTGACCGTCTTCCGCCCCACCCCCCTCCCCGGCGACCGCATGACGTACGTCAAGCAGGTCGAGGGCGTCGACACCCGCCTGACCCTGCTGTGGTTCCTGGAGACCGACCCGAGGGAGTGCTGGGAGGACCGCTTCGCGGGCCTCGGGGAGGCGGTGGGGGAGTCGGGGCTGGGGAGGGTGGAGCTGGTGGCGCCGTTCATCCCGACCGTTCCGGGAACGGACACCTATGTCGCCGAGCTGCGGACCACCAGCCCGTCCGGGGGTGCCCCCTCCGGGGGAGTTTGAGGACGAGGCCCGTTCAGGGCCGAAGCGGGGGTCTGGGGGCGGCAGCCCCCAGGCAACGCCCGCCTCGGCTCACTGCAACTCATCGGGACACGGCGTGCCCCGCGGGAACTGATAGGGCGCGGCAAGCCGGTACGTCCCCGCCCGCGGAGCGACCAGCATCGTCCACTGGTCGCCCTCCGCGTCCTCCTCCGTCTCGAACAGGCAGCCGTTGACGTTCTCGTACGTCTTCGGCTCGCCCTCCGCCCGGTCCTTGGAGGCCTGCGTCTCCTGCGGCGGCTTCAGGCTCTTGCCGTCCGCGTCGACGATGCTCAGCCACGGCGAGTACGGGATCCGGATGAGGACCCGCCCGGCCTTCTTCACGTCGATCGTCATCTCGCCCTGCGCCGCCCGCTGCACCACCGCGTTCGGCTCGGCGAGCGAGGCCGGATCCGTCACCCTGAACAGCTGCCAGTTGGCGTCGCCCCAGATCTGCTTCAGGTACGGCAGCCCCCGCTGCACCAGCTCCCGCTCCCGCTGCCCGCCGTCCCCGTCGGGCTCGTCCTTGGGCACGACCACGAAGTGCACGGCCCACCGCTGAAGCCACTCGTGGTAGTTCGCGGAGTTGAGGGTGTCGTCGTAGAAGAGGGGGTTGCGCTTCATGTCGGCCTGCCGGTTCCAGCCGCGGGCCAGGTTGACGTAGGGCGCGAGCGCGGAGGCCTCGCGGTGCGAGCGGGCCGGGACGACCTCCACCCGGCCCTTCTCGGCGCCGACCTCCTGCAACTCGTTCACCAGCGGCGCCAACTCCCGCGCCCAGGACGCCGCCGGCGTCGTACGGACGATGTCGTCGACCGACTTGAAGCCGATCCAGCCGACGAAGACGAGCGAGGACACGACGATCACGTACCACTTGCGGCTGCGCGGCACCGCGAACGGCAGCGCGGCCATCAGCACCACACCCGCGAACAGCATGGCCAGCCGCGTGATGTTGGACCCGATCTGCGAGCTGACGATCCACACCAGCAGCACCGCGAGCCCGTACACGGCCGCCGTGATCCGTACCGTCTTCCAGTCGCGCGGCACGACGGCGTAGACGACCGCCGAGAACAGCAGCGGCAGGGACGCCGAGCCGAACGACATCGGCTGGGTGCCGGAGAAGGGGAACAGCCAGGCGGAGACGGCGACGACGGCGCTCGGGGCGAGCCCCAGCGCCCAGGCGCCCGGCCGCCGCTTCTGCAGGAACATCGCGACGGCCACCAGCCCCACGAAGAGTCCCGCGACCGGTGACCCCATGGTGGCGAGCGCGGCGAGCGGCGCCGCGCACAGCGCCTTCGCCCACCGCTTGTAGCGCCAGCGGTGCGGCCAGCAGAACACGACGGCGACCGCGGCCAGCGCGAACATGTTGCCCAGCCCGAACGTCACCCGCCCCGAAGCCGCGTTGCACAGCAGCGCGAAGACCCCCGCCAGCGCCGGCCACACCGGGTTCCGCACCGGCCGGCAGCGCAGCAGGGTCAGCGTCAGCAGCCCCGCCGACAGCGTTCCGGCGATCATCATCGTCGTACGGACACCGAGGACGGACATCAGATACGGCGACACCACGCTGTACGACACCGGATGCATACCGCCGTACCAGGCGAGGTTGTACGCGGAGTCGGGGTGCCGGCCGACGAACTCGGCCCACGCGTCCTGTGCCGCCAGATCCCCGCCGCTGTTCGCGAACGCGAAGAACCAGATGAGGTGCAGTACGCCGGACAGGGCCGTCATGGAGAGTACGAGATGCCGCCGGAGCCACTCACCCGCCCGGCGGGCGACGGCTCTCACGCGGGACGCCTCGGCGACGGCTTCCCGCCCACCCGTCGGAGGGGCGGGGTCGCGGTCGTGGTCACCGGACTGCGGCGCGGGCACGTGTACCCGCGGGCCGGTGTCCGGGCCCGGACCGGTGTCGTCGGTGCGTGTCGGCTCCGCAGTGGCCACCTGAAGGCACTCCCCGTGTCCCGTCTTCTGCTCTCGGTCGCGTCCCGTTCGCGCCCGCTTCACGGCCGCGTCGTCGCGGCCGCCGACCTGTCCCGTTTCGTGACGCTAGCACGCACCCCGCCGGGCGGCTGCCCTGACGGGGTGCGGGACGGGGGCGTACGCGGCGCGCGGCTCAGCCGACGCGCGTCAGCTTGTCCGAGAAGCCCGGCTCGACCAACTCCCCCTGAAGGGCGACCGGTACCTTGACCGCATTGCCCGAGCCGTCCCCGACGGTGAGCGTGCCCACCTGGGTGCCGGCCTTCGCCGTGTGCGGGACCTCGCCGGAGGCGAACTTCAGCTTCACCGTCAGCCCGGCCCAGCCGACCGCCGTGACGTCCTTGGTGATGACGACCGGGGTGCGGCCGCCGAGCTTGTCGTCCACGTATCCGACGACGTCGCCCTTCTTCAGGATCTTCGCGGAGGTCAGCGCGTCCTGGGCGGCGGTCAGTGCCGTCCTGCTGACCTTGTTGGCCGTCTCGAGGATCTTCGGCTTGTGCTGTCCGAGGATCGCGCCGACGACGGTGACCGTCTCGCCGCCGACCTCCTTGCGGGCGGCGAAGAGGAGGTTGCCGCCGGCCGCGGTGGTGGAGCCGGTCTTGATGCCGATCGCGCCCATGAGGTAGGGGAGCGTGTTGAAGTTCGAGTAGTAGCGTCCGGAGGGGTCCGTCCAGCTGGCCGCGCTGGTGATCGCGACGAGAGCCGGGATCTTCACGACCGCGTTGCCCAGCTTCACCTGGTCCTCGGCCGTGGAGACGGTGGTCTCCTTCAGTCCGGAGGCGTCGGTGTACGTCGTGTTCGTCATCCCGAGCTCCTTGGCGGCCGCGTTCATCTTCTCGATGAACGCCGCCTCGGTGCCCGCGTCCCAGCGGGCCAGCAGCCGGGCGATGTTGTTCGCCGACGGGATCATGACCGCCGAGAGGGCCTGATGCAGCGTGAGCTTGTCGCCCTCCTTGACGCTGTCGAGCGTGGACTCACCGGTCTGGTTGTAGCCGCCCTCCTTCTCGGCGGTGGCGTCGACGGTGATGCTCGGACCCTCCTCGCCCGTCTTGAGCGGGTGGTCCTTGAGGACGACGTACGCGGTCATCGTCTTGGCCACCGAGCCGATGGCGACGGGCGTCTGCTTGCCGAAGCTGCCCATCTTGCCGACGCCGTCGACGTCCATCCAGCCCTGGCCCTCGCCCGGCCAGGGCAGGGAGAGCTTGCCGCCCTCGAAGGTGTACGAGTCCTTCGCGGTGAGCGTCAGCGCGGTCGCCGGCAACGGCCGCACGGCCTGCACGATCGCAAACACGATCACGAGCAACAGGACCAACGGCGTCCAGATCTTCACCCGCCGGGCCAGCGTCCGCAGCGGCGTCGGCGGAGGCGGCGGCGTGTTCGTCAGCTCGGCCAGCAGATCCAGCGGCGGCTTTGGCGGCAACGGCTGCTGCGTGGTCCGCTCGGGGCCGACCTGGGGAATCACGGCGGTGGATTCCGCCGGCACGACGGGCTTCGCCGGTTCCACGGGGGGCTTCGGCTGACGGGTGGAGGGATCGTCAAGAGGCTTGAGCGCGACGAACTTGCTGGTCCGCTCCGCTGCTGCCCCGGGCTCGGCCTTGTCACCCTCGGCCTTGCCCCTGTCGCCGGGCTGCGCCTTCGTGTCCGGCTGCGCCTTCGTGTCCGGCTGCGCCTTGCCGCCGGACTGCGGCTTCTCGTCCTCGGCGTCCCTCTTGTCCTTGTCGTCCGCCTTGGCGGCGCCGCCCAGCTTCAGCATGGTCGTCGGCTGATCGACGGCGGGCTTGGCGGGCCGGGGAGCCTTGAAGACAGCGGTGGGCTGGTCGACGGGGGTGTCGGAGGGCGCGTCGGCCGCGGCGAACTCGGCGTCCGCGTCGGCCGTGCCGGGCTTGTCGTCCGCGTCGGCCTTGGCGCCGCTGTCGCCTGCGTCGGCCTGGTCGGCCTTCGGCTGGTCACGCCGTTCGGCCTTCGGGGCGCCGCCTTCGTCGGCCGTGACGGTCTTGCCGCCCTCGTCGCTGTTGTCGCTCTTGTCGGCGGAGCCCGCCTTGCCGACCGCCTCGGCCTCGGCGGCGTCGTCGCCCTCGGCGTCCCTGGCGCTCTCGGCGGAGGCAGGGGCGCCCTTGGGGCCGTCGGCTGCCCCGGCCTTGCCGTCCGCGGCGCCCTTGGACCCATCGGCCCCGGCGTCGCCCTTGTCGGCCTTCGGCTCGTCATCCGTGTGGGCCGCGACGGCCTTGTCGGCCACCTCGTCCTTGGACTCACGCGGCTGACGGGCCTGTTCGCGCTTGCCGGTCGCGTCGGCCTTGTCGGGCTCGGCGTCGTCGCCCTTGGCGTCCTGGGTGGCCGTAGCGCCCGGGCCGGGCTCGGCCTCCGCGCCGGCGGAGGCGCTCGTCGCCCACTTGGGCGTGGTCTTCGCGGGCTTGGGCTCGCGAGTCGCCTCGGCCTTCGCGGCGGGCTCCTGGCCGGCCTCCGGCTCGGCGCCGTCGTCGGCGCCGTCGTCGGCGGCGGACCCGGCTGTTTCCTCGGCCGCGTCCTGCGCGGACTCCTCCTGGGAGTCCCGGGACGTCCCGGAACCCTTCCCTGAGTCCTCGCCGGTCTCGCCGGACGCCGTCTCGTCCGCCGAAGCCACCCACTGGGCCACAGCCGCCCGCAACCGCTCGTCGCGGCTCTCTGAGGCGCCGGCGCGCTTCTCGCGGCCCGCGGAGGCCTCGTCGCCCTCAGCGGCGTCCTGGGCGGCCTCCTCGGGCTCCTCGCCCCCGGCGGGCTCCGCGGAGTCGGAGTCCTCGGGGGAGCCGTCCGTCTTCAGCTCCCGCACGGAGAACACCCGAGTCGCCGTATCCACCCCACCGCGCGTCACCGCGGCCCGCGGATCCCGCGCTTCGGGAACCGCTCCCGCGCTCCCCGACGTCGGTTCTGCCGACGACTCGCGCTGCTTCGACCTGTCGGGGGACTCGCCCGCCACCGATGCCTCCTCCATGTGCCGCACGCCCACCGCGCGCCTGTCGAACCATGAACCGCCCACCCGGGACCCGCTCCACGGCACTGTCCGAACCATGTACCAGTGTCCTGTGTAGTGGGCTTGGCTCCTGCGGTAGACGAGAACGACATACCTACTGGTTCCACTACGAACCGGTCACGCACCCTCGACAGATGAATGTGAGAGGGGTCACCCTGTCATTCATCCACGCGGGGAGGCATGGATGGGCAGGAGCCGCAGAACACTTCCGGAGGAGCTTCTGCTGCTGGCACTGGACCCGGCCACGGGTACCACTGCGCAGCCGCAGTCGCTCGACCTTGGTCTGGCCGGAGCACAGCTAGTGGAGCTGGCGCTGGCCGGACGGATAGCCCCAGACGGGGATCGTATCGCCGTGGTGTCCCCACGGCCGACTGGAGATCCAACTCTGGACTGCGCGTTGGAGTTGCTGCGAAGGCGTGGCGCTCCCGTACGGGCCGTCCACTGGATCGGCGGGCCGCGTCTCGGGCTCCGCCAGACCTACCTCTCGCATCTGGAGCGGTGCGGCATGGTGCATGCCGTGGCGGGCCAGATGTGCGGAGTGCTGCCGACGACTCGCTACCAGGCGACGGACACGGCGATCAGCCGGGAGATCAGGGCCCGGCTGGACTCCGCGATCCGCACCGGCGTACCGCCGGACCCGCGGACCGCGGCGCTCGCCGCGCTCGCGCACGCGGTCGGCCTCGGCAAGCACCTGTACCCGGGGAACGAAGGACGCTCGTCCCGTTCCCGGTTGCGGGATCTCATCCGGCACGACCCCATGGGCGGACTCGTGGCGCACGCCGTCATGGACGTCCAGAACGGCGCGGCGGCACAGCCGCGTCGCAGCCCGGCACAGGCCGGCCGCCAGGCCGGACCGGGAGTCAGGACCGCACCGGAACCCGCCCGTGGCGTTCCGGCGCAGCCGCGCCGAGGCTCCATGGCACGTGTCGTGGCCCACTGAGCCGCAGTCCCACGACGCACCCGCACGACCCGTATGACCCGTAAGGGGTGTGATCCGTAGGCCCCTTGCGTCCCGTAAGACCCGCGAGACCCGTTCGGGAGCCGCCGCGGCCCGCGCGGGGTGGTGATGCCGTACGTCCCTCGGGACACCCGGCGTCACCGCCCCGCGCGGACGCATGTCCGGAGCCGGACCGAGCGGTGGCCGGTCTGGCACGGCGTCAGGGCTCGGCGCATTACCAGGGCAGGGGTGAGAAGGGGGTGCGGAAACGCCTGAGTGGCGTGTACCGGCCGCATATCCACCGTTTTCCAGCGGTAGTAAGCGCCTTGGTGGCAGTCTGCTCAACAGCAGATACGCAAAGTGTCAGTTACAGGCATGCAGCCGGAGGTGCACGTCCCGTGGCGTCCAATGTCAATCCCACCGTCCGGCGGCGCCGGCTGGGCCAGGAGTTGCGCAAGCTCCGCGAGGACAAAGGCATGACGGCCGAACAGGTCGCCGACCGCCTGCTCGTGTCCCAGTCGAAGATCAGCCGTCTGGAGAACGGCCGGCGCAGCATCAGCCAGCGCGACGTCCGCGATCTGTGCGGGGTCTACGAGGTCGAGGACCAGCGGATCGTCGAGTCGCTGATGCAGATGGCCAAGGACTCCCGCCAGCAGGGCTGGTGGCACGCCTTCGGGGATGTCCCCTACAGCGTCTACATCGGCCTGGAGACGGACGCGGCGAGCCTGCGCGTGTACGACCCGCAGGTCGTGCCCGGCCTGTTGCAGACCCGTCAGTACGCCGAGACGCTGATCTCGGGGGCGCTGCCGGAGACCGCGGCCACCGAGATCGAGAAGCGCGTGCAGGTCCGGATGCGCCGGCAGGAACGAATCAGCGCCGAGGAGAACCCTCTGCGCCTGTGGACGGTGATGGACGAGGCGGCCCTGCGCCGGGTGGTGGGCAACCGCTCCCTCATGCGCGACCAGCTGGAACATCTCGTCGAGCAGTCCCAACTGCCGCACGTCACCGTGCAGGTGATCCCCTTCGACATGGGCGCGCACCCGGGTCTGAACGGCCAGTACGCGATCCTGGAGTTCCCCGACGCGTCCGACTCCAGCGTCGTCTACATCGAGGGCGTCACCAGCGACCTCTACCTGGAGAAGCCGAACGACGTCCAGAAGTACAGCGTGATGTACGAGCACCTGCGGGCGCAGGCCCTGAACGTGGATCAGTCCCGCCAGTTCATCGCGGACATCGCGAAGGATTACGCGCGTTAGGTGTCCCGGCGGGCTGTCCGGCCGGGAGGGTGCCGCACAGTACACCTTCACCGGTCCGGATGGAAGACCCATCTGGAATATGCCATCCGGTCGAGTGAATAGTCGCTTCGTAAGCCGATGTTGGCGAGTAGCGTCGATCACGCCATCGAGCAACACCGTTGGCGGAAACCGTGCCGTGGGCCCGCAGGCGTGCCCTGTGTACGGCGACAGCAACTCATCACACAGGCAATCCGGAGCAAAAATGGCAATCCGTCAGGGAATCACGGACACGTGGACCAAGTCCTCCTACTCCACCGGCAACGGCGCGTGCGTCGAGGTCAAGTCGCCGATCGTGGCGGCCATGGCCGTACGGGACTCCAAGGTCGAGGACGGGCCCGTGCTGGACTTCCCCGCCGACGCGTGGAACCTCTTCGTCGCCTCGGTCAAGGCGTAGGGCGGGGATCTCCCTCGATCCCCGTCCCCTCACGTCTGACAACTTCACAAGCACTACCGAAGAGCCCTCTCGACGAGCTCGCCGTCCTTGCCGAGGGGGCTCGGCTTGTTCCCCGGCGCCACGCGGTCTCTCGGGGCCACGCGGTCTCCCGGGGAGCTACACGGTCCTCGGCGCTACTCGGTCACCCGTACCGGGAACGCCACGTCGCACACCGGGTCCTGAGGGCCCGCAGCCTCCCATTCGGCGAAGTAGACCTCCCGGCACGGGCCGTCGTACTCCAGGCCCTCCCGCTTCATCCACGCCTCCACCGCCTCGTACGCGGCCAGGATCTGGGGATGGGCGACCTGTGCCTTGACGATCCGCGTGTAGGCGAGCCGCATGGCGGGCTCCACCCGGACCGAGACGTCCCGGCCGCGCCCCTGAGCTTCCACCCACGCCCGCGCCGCCACCTCGTCGGCGACGGGCACACAGGACTCGGCGGGGCCGTCGCTCTCCGTCGACACCTCGGAGTAGTAGACGACGAACGGCGCCCCGGTGATGCCTCCGCAGGCCGCCGCGCCCTCCTCCAGCCGGCCCAGGGACGCGTCGATCCAGGCGGGCAGTTCGCCCGCCAGCGTGTGCCGCTTCTCGGTGATCACCACCTGCGCGGGTACGTCCACCGTCTCGACCTCGAACGTTCCGTACATCTCGGAGCTCCTCCCCGACAGTCGTCCACGGAGGTACTCGGCCAGCGTGCGCTGGGCGGCGACCCGGGACTCGACGTGCGCCCAGTAGGCGGCGAGCCGGTCGGCGGCCTCGGAGCCGTCCGCCGCGCCGACCACCTCGGCGACCCGCGCGAGCGGCATGTCGAGCCGGCGCAGCATGGCCACGAGCCGTGCCCGTTCCACCTGCCCGGCGCGGTAGTAGCGGTAACCGCTGGCCTCGTCGACGTGCGCCGGGGCCAGCAGCCCCAGCCGGTCGTACAGCCGCAGCGCCTTCGCCGACAGCCGGGCCCGTGCCGCGAACGCGCCGATGGTGAGCAGTTCGTCGTCCCCCACGTCCACCCCGTCATCCTCCGTCGCCGGGCGGCCTTCTCCGCCCGGCGACGAGGACACTCCGCCCTGCCCCAGGGGCAAGGTCAAGCGAGGGTCAGCCCAACTGCCCCTCGACGGCGGCGACGACCTCCGCGGACTCCGGCTCGGTCTGCGGCGAGAACCGCGCGACGACGCTCCCGTCGCGCCCGATCAGGAACTTCTCGAAGTTCCACCGGATGTCGCCGTCGTGGCCCTCCGCGTCCGCGAACCCCACGAGCCGCTCGTACAGCGGGTGCCGCCCCTCCCCGTTGACCTCGACCTTCTCGGTCAGCGGGAAGGTCACGCCGTACGTCGCCGAGCAGAACTCGGCGATCTCCTCGGCGGTTCCCGGCTCCTGCCCGAGGAACTGGTTGCAGGGCACGCCGACCACGGTGAAGCCCTGCGCGCCATACCGCTCCTGGAGCCGCTCCAGCCCCGTGTACTGCGGGGTCAGCCCACACTTGGAGGCCACGTTCACGATCAGGACGGCCTGGCCCACGTACTGCGAGAGCTCCGCGGAACCGCCCTTGAGGGCACCGATCTCGACATGGAGGGGGGAAATACCGGCATCTGTAGTCATGCGGGGATGCTAGCTCCGGTGGGTGACGCGCGGCGGTTCCGGGGGCGCCCAGGACCTGTCCGGCGGACAGACCCCGGCCGTCACGGCGCGGCCCCCGTACGGCTCACCCCGCCGCACCCCCACTCGCCTCCACCAGCACCTCACCCGCCCCCGTCCGCGAGTACAGCACCGACCGCCCCGCCCGCCGCCGCTCCACCAGCCCCGCGTCCAGCAGCACCCGCAGATGCCGCCCCACCGACCCGAGCCCCTGCCCGGTCAGAGCGACCAGCTGTGTCGTACTCAGCGGGCCCCCACCGAGCAGCACCAGGACCGCCGCCCGGGCGGGGCCCAGCAGGGCGTGCAGGGCGGCCGGTACGGCCCGTTCCCGGTGGTCCTCGGCGAGAGCCCCTGTACACGGGTAGACGACGGCGTACCGCTCCCGCCCCTCCCACGACACCCACCCCGTCCTCGGCGTCACCGGTACGAACAGCAACTCCGCCCCGGAGATCTCCCGCGGCGGATACTCATGCAGGTTGACCTGAAACCGACTCTCGCCCAGCCACCGCGTCCCGGGCCGCAACGAGTCCAGAACCGCCGCCCAGCCACCCCGGCTCACCTGCGCGGTCCGCGCGACGACATCCGCCTCCAGGACCCGCCGTCGCCGCTCCCAGTACGGCCGTACGGCGGCCTCCCACACGTACTCCAGCAGCGCCGCCGCCCGCTCGGGCAGATCGTCGCGCTCCAGGGCCGCGGGCAACTCCCCGGCGAGGGAGATCCGCAGGTGCGCGCGGGCGTCGGCGGGAGCGGCCGCCCGGACCCGGGCGACGCCGTCCTCGAGGCTCTCCCCCTCCCGGGGCGTGGGCGTGAGGAAGTCCGCGATCCAGTGCCGCCCGAGCCCGGCCCGTACGAGCAGCGCGGTCACCGGGTCGCCGGCGATCCGCTCCCGGTACCCGGGCAGATGCGCCCGCAGCCACGCCCCCTCCCCGGGATGCGCGCCCACCCCCGCGTGGAGCAGCTTCAGACTCGCGAAGGTCTCGGCGAACGGTGAGATCACGAACCGGCTTCCCGCCAGGGTGTCGGCGTTCACCTGCCACCACCCCATCCGCGGCACCCCCTACGACCCGTACGACCCGTACGACCTTTCGCGCTCGCGCGAAACAATAACGACCCCGCCCACACCCGCCCGAGACTCCGCCGCATGACCGGCTACCGACAGCTCTTCCGCACCCGGGAGTTCACTCCCCTTCTCCTCTCCTCCGCGGCCCACACCGCCGCCCAGACGGCCGCGGGCCTCGCCCTCGGCACCCTGGTGTACCGCGCGACGGACTCCCCGCTCCTCTCGGCGGTCAGCATGTTCGGCGCCTCCCTCGCCCAGGTGCTCGGCGCGACCTTCTTCCTCTCGGGCGCCGACCGGCTCCCCCCGAGAACGGCCCTCGCCGGCCTCTCCCTCGCCTTCGCCGCCGCCACGGCCGTCCTCGCCGTGCCCGGCCTCCCGGTCGCCGCCGTCCTCGCGGTCGTCCTCGTCCAGGGCCTGGTCGCGGCGCTCGGCGGCGGAGTCCGCTGGGGCCTGCTGAACGAGATCCTTCCCCAGGACGGCTACCTGCCCGGCCGTTCGGTCTTCAACATGATGAGCGGCCTGATGCAGATCACCGGCTACGCCACCGGAGGCGCCCTCGTCACCGCCCTCTCCCCGCACCGCGTCCTCCTCCTGGCCGCCCTCCTCCACATCACGGCCGGTGCCCTCGCCCGCCTGGGCCTGACCGCGCGCCCACCCCGCACCGGCGGCCGCCCCTCGGTCACGGCGACCTGGCGCACCAACGCCCTCCTGTGGTCCTCCCGCCCCCGCCGCCTGGTCTACCTCGGCCTCTGGCTCCCCAACGGCCTGGTCGTCGGCTGCGAGGCCCTCTTCGTGCCGTACGACCCCGCCGCCGCGGGCGCCCTGTTCGCGTGCGCGGCGCTGGGCATGCTGGTCGGTGACCTCGCGGTCGGCCGGCTGCTCCCGCCCGCCGTACGCACCCGCATGGCCACCCCGCTCCTGCTGCTCCTGGCCACCCCGTACGTCTTCTTCGTCCTGCGCCCGGCCCTGCCGCTCGCCGCGCTCTGCGCCACCGTGGCCTCCGTCGGCTTCGGTGCGAGCCTGGTCCAGCAGGAGCGCCTGATGGCGCTCACACCGCCCGAACTCAGCGGCCACGCCCTGGGGTTGCACTCGGCGGGGATGCTCACCCTGCAGGGCGTGAGCGCGGCCCTCGCGGGCGCGATGGCCCAACTCACCTCGCCCGCGACGGCGATGACGGTGATGGCGCTGGCGTCGGTCGCGGTGACCCTGGCACTGGCGTGGGCGGACCGGAGGGGTGGGACATCCCCCGCGGCGGCGGCCGGCCCGGACGACGTGGGGCGAATTCCCCTCGCGGGTGCCTGAGGAGCGGGCAGGATTCAAGGGTTTCGTCGACCGGCCGGGGGGAGCCCGCTCATGACGTACGGCTCGCAGAAGTGGCCCGCGCGCAGTCTGCTCGGGGCGGTGTCGCCGGACGCCCGTCGGGAACTGCTCGACCTGGGCGTGCGTACACGTTTCGAGGTGGGAGAGGTGCTGCTGAGCGAAGGGGCGGACGACCGGCACGTGCTGTTGCTGCTGTCCGGGTTCGCCAAGGTGACCGCGCGCGTGGAGAACGGCGAGGAGACGCTGCTCGCGGTCCGGGTCGGCGGCGACAGCGTCGGGGAGATGGCGGCCATGGACGGAGCGCCGCGCTCGGCCACGGTGACGGCCTGCGGCGAAGTGGTCGCCCGGCTGGTGCCGGCGGCCACGCTGCACACCCTCCTGGCCCGCCGCCCCGACGTGCACCTGGTGCTCACCGGGATCGTCGCCGACCGGCTGCGCTGGGCCAACCGCAGACGCCTCGACTTCCGGGGCTACCCGGTCAAGGTGCGCCTGGCCCGGCTCCTGGTGGAGCTCGTCGGCACCTACGGCCAACCCGGCGAGGACGGCATGGTCCTCGGCTGCCGGCTGACCCAGCCCGAACTCGCCGCTCTCACCGGGGCCGCCGAGACGACGGTCCACAAGGGGCTGCGAGAGCTGCGCGAGGAGGGGCTGCTGGAGACCGGGTACGGCTCGACGGTCATTCGGGACCTGCCCCGGCTCAGGCGGCTGGGAGACCTCTTGCTCGAGGGATGAGCGCCGAGGGATGAGCGCCAAGGGATGGGCTCCGAGGGAGGAGCAGCCCCGAGAGATGGGCGCGGTGCCGGTCAGGACAGGGCCGGCCGCAGCACCACCAGCAGCCCGGCGCTGACGCCCATGAGCGCGGTGCAGGCCACGGCGGCCGTCAGGCACCGGTACTTGCGCACCGCGACCCGGGACAGGAACCGGACGGTCTCGGACAGCTCCCGGCGCTCCCGGGCGGCCGGGTCGCCGGATTCGCCGGATCCACCGGAGTCCTCGGCCGGCAGGATGTCGGGGCCCGAGGCGAGGTGGACGAAGCTGTAGCGATTGGCGCCGGACGGATGCAGCACCCGCGGACGCACGGTCGCGGCCAGGAACCCGGCGCCACCGAACAGCCCGCACAGGAAGAGGGCGAGCAGCCCGGCGGCGAACACCCCCGCCGGGCCGCCCGCCTGCGCGGCGCGCAGGGCCGGAGCGCTCCAGAACCCGGCCGTACCGACCAGGGCGGCCTGAGCGGCGGCCAGGATTCCGGCCTTGGCGTCGGCGTGCTGGTGGGTGGTCTGCAGGGCGGTGAACATGAACTGCGCCGGACGGCTGTCGGAGTGATCGACGGGGGGCTGCATGGGGCTCCTTCTGGGCGGCCTGCGAAGGGCTGGTTGTTTCCAGTGAGCCCGGAAACAGGTCGTGGAACCTGGGATTTCTGCGGGATTCGGGCCGTCGGCCTGCCGTTTTCCGCTCCAACGGCTCGAACCCACCCGTAACTTGCGATGACCGCTGTATGTTCCCGCACCTTTCCGCATCCCGTACTTCGACGGGGTCCGCGGCGCACGGGGCGTGTACCACTGGCCTACCGGCGTCCGCCTGTGGGGGAGCGGACGCCGGCGTGTTCCGGAGCGCGCCCCCCGGCCCCGAGGCCCGGGGGTGCGCTTCATCCATTGAGCGGGGAGTTCGAGCATGGGAACGTTCGGTCGCAGACTGCTGCTGGCGGTCGACGCGAAGGGATACGGCGGCGCCGACGCGGTGACGCAGCGGCAGCTGCAGGAGGCCATCCGGAGATTGCTGAGCGAGGCCGCCGCCGCGTCCGGGCTGGAGTGGGAGCGCTGGGAGACCCAGGTGGGTGGCGACTCGGTGTTCGCGGTCCTGCCCGAGGGGGCCTCCGAGCCCGACCTCGTCGACACGTTCATGCGGCACCTGGACGCCGGCCTGCGGGCCTTCAACCACGGCCGGGTGCGCGCGGCGTGGCTGCGGCTGCGGGCGGTGGTGCACTTCGGTTCCGCCTCGCCCGGCGCGATCGGCTTCGTCGGCCGGGCCCCGGTCGAGGTCGGACGGATGCTGGACAGCGCGGCCCTGAAGGCGGCCCTGGCCGCGGCGCCGGACGCCTGTCTCGCCCTGGCCGTGTCCCCGACCGTCTTCAACGACGTGATCAGTGACGCGTACACCACCATCCGCGCCCAGGAGTTCCGCGAGGTGGTCGTCGCGGAGAAGGAGCACACGGGGCGTGCGTGGATCCGGGTGCCGGGGTACGACGCGCGGGCGCTGGACCTGGGGGTGCCGTCCGGCGCGGGGCGTGAAGGCGCCACCGGGGGCGGTGAAGTGCCGGACGTGCGCCCCCCGAGTGCCCCAACTGCCCCTGGAGACACGGTGGTTCAGGTCATCAACGGAACCGTTCACGCACCGGGATCCGTCTTCGGGATCTCCAAGTGATCTCTAGCGACGGCCGAAGATGAACGAGGAACAGAGCGAGCGCACGGCCCAGGACACCCTGGAGCCGACGACGCAACCGTCGGCCCCCGACGAAGCGGAACCGAGAACCCCCGAACCCACGCAGGACCCGAAGCGGCCGGACGATTCCGAGGAGCCGGCAAAGAACACCGAGAACGACAAGAAGGAGGAGAAGGAGCCGCCCACCACACCGGCCCAGGTCCACCACAACAACGTCAACCAGTACTTCTACGGAGCCCTCGACGCCTCCGGGTCCCTCTTCGGCATAGGCACCGCCGACTCCGGCAACGGCGCCCGCCGCCGCGCCGTCGGCCGCCTCGACGCGGGCGAGGCGGATGCCCTTCTCGCGCCGTACGTCAGGCCCGCCTGCTTCGAGGAGGCGGCGCGCGCCCTCGACGAGGACGGGGTCGTCGTGCTCGTCGGCCCGCCCGGCACAGGCAAGCGGTCCGGGGCGGTGGCGCTCGTCGACGCCGTCGCCACGGGCTCCGACCACGTCGTGCTCTCCCCGGGCCGCAGCCTGGACGACCTCGCCGGCGGACGGGTCGCGTTCGAGAAGGGCGTCGGCTACGTGCTGCTCGACCGGATGAACGAGGAGACGTCCGCGACCGCCGACTTCGACTGGCGGCGGGTGCGGGACACCGTCCGCGAACACGGCGCGTACCTGGTGGTCACCACGGTCCACCCGGTCGGCGCCCAGGTCGAGTCCGTACGGCACGTCCCCTGGCGGCTGCCCGATCTCGCGGCCGTGCTGCGGGTGCGCCTGCGGCGCGCCGCGTGCGCCGGGGACACCGTCGAGCGGGCCGTCGCCCTGATGCCGTCCGGCTGCACGGTCACCGAGGTCGCCGCGGCCGCCGAGCGGATCGCGCGGGGCGCCGACCCGGCCGAGGTCTGGCGGGAGTACGGCAGCAGCGCCGCGCAGCCCGTGCGCGAGTGGTTCGCCGAAGAGCGTTCGCCGCAGGAATGGGTCCAGGTGACCACGCTCGCCTTCGTCACCGGCGCCGGCTACCGCGAGTTCGAGACCTGGCAGGAGCAGCTGGCGGAGAGGGTGACCCCGGTCTTCCCCGAACCGCCCACCCCGGAGCAGGCCGCCCTGGAGGCTCAGCGGGTCGTCGACATCCGGCTGTCGCTCAGCCGCAACGCGCTCGTCGCCGTACAGGAGCGCAAGCACGGCGCGCTCACCCGTACCGCGCTGGTCTTCCCGCAGCCCCAGTACCGGCAGTGGGTGCTGGAGGAGCTGTGGGCGAAGCGTTCGACGCCGTACTGGGACGGGGTGCGGGACTGGCTGACCCGGCTCGTCGCCGGGCGGCCGGGGCTGGGACTGCAGCTGTCCGTCGCGCAGGGGCTGGCGCTGCTCGCCCTGCCGGCCTTCGACGAGGTCGTCGAGAGTTATCTGCACCCGTGGGCGGCCGGCCGCGCGGGCCCCGCCGGGCAGTCCACGGCCACGCTGGTGCTGCAGTGCATGTGCCTGGACGAGTCGCTCGCCGCGACCGCGCTCGGCGTCGCCCGCGGCTGGGCCCGCTCCTCCGACCCGATGCTGCGGTCCACGGCGACGTCGGCGTTCAGCGGTGCGCTCGGGGTGCGCTTCCCGACGGACGCCGTGCACACACTGCTGCGGCTGATACTCCGCAGGGACGGCCGGCCCGTGGAGGCGGCGTACGCGCTGGCCGGGCTGGTCGCGGTGCTGGCGGAGTGCGACCAGGACACGGGCGCGGTGTTCCGGCCGCTCGCCTACCAGATGCGCGCCCAGCGCGAGACGCGCACCGGCCCGCACAAGGAGACCGTCCTCGACACCGTCCTGACCGTTCTGCGGGCGCGGGACGCGCGCACCGGCCGGCTGGTGTGCACCGGGCTGCTGGAGCGTGACGCCCGGCTGAGCGAACGGATCGGCGCACTCTGGGCGGGCGTGCTGGAGAACCGTCCGCGCCGGGGCCTGGCCCTGCGCGGTCTGTACGCCGCCCTGCGCGACCTGCCCGTCGTGACCGCCCGCCCGCAGCCGGTGGCCGAGCGCTTCGGCCGGGCCGTGGGCGCGGCCCTGGCCCCGGACGAGAGGCTGCGGCTGACGGCCCCCCTCCGGCAGGTCGCCGCCCACCCCGACGAGGCGACCGCCGAACTGATCGAGATCTTCATGACCGCCGTACTGAGCACGGAGGACTGACAGACATGGCTGAGACATACCCGCTCGTCGAGCAGCGGGAGTACGGGCGGCCGGAGAGGCGCGGTGGCATCCTGCGCAGGCGCACGACGCGGGAGGAGGGGGATCTGCCCCGGGTCGCCGCGCACCAGGTGCGGGTCTTCCGGGTCGGCGAGGAGTACGTCGAGGACCACGGGGAGCTGCGCGCCGACGACCCGGTCGTCCTCGCGGCCAGTTCGGTCACCGTCGTCGACCGGCGGGCCGAGGTGCCGGTGGTCGTGGAGACACGCATCCCCTCGGCCGACGCGGGCGAGTTCACCGTGCGGGTGACGTACTTCAGCAGGGTGATCGACCCCTGCGCGGTCGTGCGCGACGGCATCACCGACGTGGAGGCACTGCTGCTCGCCCAGCTGCTCGCGGTGCCCGGGCTCACCGAGGACGGCAGCGACCTGCCGGTCGCGGACTCCTCGACCGTGCGCAACCGCATCGACGCCCGGCTGACCGCGTACCACGAGATGCGGCCGTCCGACGTGTCGGGCCTGCGGGTGAGGTGCGGGCAGGTCGAGGTGCGCACCCCGCAGGAGCAGGCCGCGCACCTCGCGGAGCTCGAGCGGGTCCGCCGCGAGCAGGAGCGCGACCTCGTCCTCGCGGAACGGCAGCAGAAGGCCGCCCTCGACAGGGCCATCCGCGAGGCCGAACTGGCCCTCAAGGAGGAGGAGATCCGCAGCCTCCAGGCCCAGCGCAAGGAGCGCAACCGGCACAAGGAGGAACTGGACAAGGAGTACAACAGGCAGGAGCACGACACGCTGCGCACCAAGTACACGCGCCTCGCGGAGTCCGACCAGCAGGACCACGAGCTCGACCTCGGTGTCCGGCGCAACGACACCGTCCGCGCCGAGCTCGCCAAGGACGTGAACCTGATCGGCAACGACCCGCTCGGCGCGGCCTTCCTGGCCTTCCGCAGCGGCGAGATCAGCGCCGACGAGCTCTCCCGGCGCCTGCACGACGCCGAGAAGGACGGGTACGCGCGCCAGGACGAGTGGACCCGCGTCGACCGCGAGTACGAGCTGCAGCGGCACTCCGTGCAGCGCGACGACGAGCGCTGGCGCCTCCAACGCGCCGACCAGCAGCGGGAACTGACCCGCAAGGAGGAGCGGGAGGAGATGGCCGCCCGGCGGCGCGAGCAGTCCCGGCGCTGGGACCTGGAGCACGAGGACCGGCTGCGCCGGCGCCAGGAGGAGCGCGCGGACGCCGAGCGGTGGGACCGCGACGAGCGCGAGTGGGCGAAGGAACAGCTGGCGGTCCGTGCCACCCTCGGCAAACAGGCCATCGACCGGGGGCTGTTCGACAGCACGATGTACGACGCGGGCGCCTTCATCAACAGCGTCGGCGACGTCCCGCAGGGCCAGGGCCAGGGCCAGGGCCGGACGCCGGGCGGCCGCAGCGAAGGCCGGCGGACCCGCGGCGGCGAACTGGCCGGCGACGCGCCGGCCGAGCTCACGGCGGACGCCAAGGGCGAGCCGCACCGTGCCTCCCGGCCCGCCCCGGACAGCAGCGCGACGGACGGCGAGACGGACGACGCCCTCCTCGACTTCGGCGGCACCGACCAGGAGGCCAGCCTTGGCGACTGACATCCCGCTGCGCCCCGCCGACACGGCCTCCCTCGACGACGGCGACGGCACGTCGGCGCGCCGCCCGGTGGCGCCCGCCCACGGGCCGGCGGTCCGGCTGCGCAAGCTGATCGGCGTGGACGAGGGCCTGCTGACCTGGGTCCCGGAAATGCGCACCCGCTACACCCTGTACGGGGCGCTGGTGTTCAACACGGCCGTGGTGGGCGCGGCCTCGATGGCCCTGGCGCTCGGCAGCTTCCGCTCCGACCTGCCGTGGCCCGCGGTGGCGTGCGTGTCCCTGATCTGGTTCTGGGTGGTCCTCACGCTGGACAGCTGGCTGGTGTCCAGCACGCACGGCACACAGGTCAAGAAGTGGACCTTGATGCTGCGCTTCTTCCTGTCGGTGCTCCTCGGCCTGTTCATCGCCGAGCCCATCCTCTTCCAGATCTTCGACAAGGAGATCCGCCAGGAGATAGCCGTGGGCAACGAGCAGAAGGTGGCGGACTACCGCGGCATGCTCGTCTCCTGCAACCCCACCGACGGCACCTCCACCACCGGCCGTCCCGAATGCGGCCGTTACCAGCTGAAGGTCGCGGGTTCGCCCGCCGAACTGGACCGCCAGATCGAGAACAACACCGCCCGCGCCGCGACCCTCAGGACCCAGGTCGACGGCCTCGGCAAGAAACACGACGACAAGCTGGCCACCGAACAGCGCCTGTGCGGACCGAAGTACTACATCTGGACGGGGAGAGGCCGGGACGTCACCATCACCTGCAAACGGGCCCGCACGGCCACCTCGGACGCCGCAACCGAGCTCGAGCCGTACGAGAAGCAGCTCAAGGACCTGACCGCCAAGGTCCAGACCCTGACCGCCCAGAAGGAAAGGGCCGCCAACGACTACCAGCCGCTGCTGCAGCGGGCCATCGACGACAAGACCAGCCGGCGCGCCGCCGCCCTCGACACCGACGGCATCCTCACGCGAGCCCACGGGCTCACGAAGGTCGCCGGGGCGGACGGTTTCGCGCTCTTCCTCACCGTCGTCCTGCACCTGCTGCTCCTGGGCTTCGACGCCATGCCCGTCCTCGCCAAGCTGATGAGCGGTGCGACGGTGTACGACGAGTTGCTCGGCAAGCGCTTCGAGACGAGCCGGCGGCTGTACTCCGAGGAGCTCCAGGTGCAGCAGGCGTGCGCGCGGCTGGAGCACGAGGTGCAGCGCCACCAGGTGGAGCAGGACACCGCGGATCGCATGCGGCGCCTGGAGCTCGAGTACCACCGGGCCCAGGCGGAGCGCGCCGCCGAGGAGCGCTCCGAACTGGAGGCCAGGATGCGGCGCATCCTGGCGGCGCGCAGGGCCTGATCCGGGTGAGCGCCTGACCGGGCTCTACGGAGTGACCTCGGGGTCCGTGAACACCTCGGGCACCTTGTTGTCGAGGACGACGCGGGCGAGGAGCGCGGCCAGCCGGTCGCGCTCTGCCCCGTTGAGCCCCGACGGCAGCTCGTCGATCCGCCGGCAGGTCGCCTCGTGGAACTCGTGGGCCAGCCGGGCCCCCTCGTCGGTGAGCGCGACCCGCACCGCCCGCCCGTCCCGCGGATCGGCCTCCCGCCGCACCAGCCCGCGCTGCACCGTCCGGTCCACCAGCCCCGTCAGACTCGACTTGGCGAGCCCCAGCATCTCCCCGAGCTCACTCATCCCGTACGGCTGCGGCCTCAGGACGCACAGCAACTGCCCCTGCTGGGGAGTGATGCCGTACGCCCGGCTCGACTCGGCGTACACGGCGTTCACCAGAAACGCCGACCGCACCAACGCGGGCCCGACCCCCATCTGTTCACCTGCGGCTTTCCCCATACGGGAAGGGTAACGGCGGGGGAGGGAGCCGAAGTCGGCGCGTCGGCCGTACGTCCGCTGCGGCCGGTGCAGGCTTCGGGTGTCTTTGTGGGGAAAGCTGTACGCCGCTTCCACCGTGTGGTCACGGGAGCGTGAGGAACGAGCCGAACTCCGGGCACGGCCGGGGGCGTTGGCGCGAGAGGGCCTCAGGGCGCCGAACTGCGGTGACGGATCGGACAGTCCGCCACAGGTGTGGCTCAACCGGCCCTCATAATCGACCTGTTGCTTCCGGTGGCCCGTTTACTCCTGCGAAGACCGGCCCCTATGGTTCCTCGCCGACAGGACGGGGCCCCTGCGGCGCACGCCTCGGGGGAACCGCCGACAGGCAACGGGGAGGATCATGAACACCGTACGGAAACGTGCCGGGATCGCCGTGACCGCCTTGGCGACCGCAATGGGTACGGCGCTGGTGATGCCGGCGTCGGCGCAGGCCGCCCCCGCCGGGCCGGACGACAGGGGGCTCGTGGAGTTCTCCGTCGTCGACACCGGAGCCGGCATCCCACGCGACCACTCGTTCCAGCTGAAGGACCTCACCGACTACGGCATCCCGCGGCAGACCACGGAGAAACTCGCCGCCGGCGAAGGAACGGCCGCCGAAGAGGCACCCGCCGCGGCCGACGCCCCTCCGGCGGACCGTTTCGACGTCGTGGCCGAATGGAAGGACCGGGACGGCTGGGACGCGACCATGCGCAAGGGCTGGTGGAACGGCGGCGGAGGCGGCTTCGGCCTGACCAAGATCGACCAGAAGCACAACCTCAGCCTCGACGCCGTCAAGGCGACCACCATGTACCCGCGGCCCGGACCGACGGGCAAGGAACAGATCGGCCCGTCCACCTACAACTACCGGACCGAGGTCCTGCACGTGGAGTGCAGCGGCTGGTGGATCTTCCGCACCTGCCGGGTCACCGAGGTCAAGACGGTGCTCGCGGGCATCGACTACCGCAAACTGGGAGACGGCAAGGCCTTCGGGGCCGTGACCGCCTTCTGCGAGGGCGTGCCCGGCCGCTGCCCCGACTGGGTCCGCAACGCCATCAACCTCTGACCGGACGGGCCACGTCCGCGTACAGTCACCCGATGGGCCGGCCGACTGCCCGAAGGCCGGCCCACCGGCGACCTCAGGGAGATCCTCCATGAGCACTCGGCCGACCCGACCGGCACGGCGGTGGCCCGCGGCCGAATGGTGGGCGCCCCTGGTCACCGACCTCGCGGCGATCCAGCGGGGAAGCGCGTCACTGGGCCTCGTCGTACGCCGGATCTCGCTCACGGAGACGACGCCGTCCGTGGAGGTGGACTGGCCGGACGGGGGCTACATCACCCTGCGCCCCGATCCGGAGGCCGGCGTACCCGCCCTCCTGGACACTCTGGGCGCGGCCGGACCCGCGGCGCCCCCTCCCCTCGACCACGACGACATGCACTGGGCCCCGGGCCCCGACGCGCCACCCCTGCTGCGGTACGCCTGGCTCCTGGACCAGCTCGGCACCGCCAGCGACGCCTGGTACGCGTACGTACCCGCCCCCGTCGCACTCCTGGAGATCCGCACGGACGGAACGGAGACGGCCGACATCGCCGTCGCCCGCCCCGACCGCCCCGACGCGGTGCGGGTGCGCGCCTCCCTGGCCGGCTGCGGAGAAGCCGCAGGCATCGGGTACGCCGTCGTGGAACGCGCGCTCAAGGCGGAGAGCGGAACCCCGCTCGCCCAGGAGCCGATCGCGGGGCTGCCGACCCGGCTGGTGCGCCTGCAGGAGGGCTGACCGGCCCGTGCCCGCGGGTGCTGTGCACGTCCAGCAGGTGACGTCCTTGGCCATGCGCGCGAGTCAGGACGTGGTTGACGGCCGCGGTCAGGAGATGGCCCGGAGCCGGCTGTGGGGCAGGCGGCGGAGTTGGTCGACGGCCTGGGCCGTCCCCTCGTCCGCGGGGAGGAACACGACCAGTTGCTGGGCGTCCGAGGAGAGTTCGAGCGTCTCGCGGAGCAGCCGGAGTTCGTGCCCGGACGGGTGCTTGAGGCGGAGCGCTCCCCGTCGCGGAACCTCGTGACGGTTCAGGCGGCGCGTGAAGTCGGGGCCGGCGACGGGGGCGAGCTCCGCGGTGAACCACTCGGAGTTCTCGACGGACGGTGCGAGCCACAGGTCGAAGACCTGCTCGTCCGCGACGTCGTCCCAGTCGGCGAAGAACGTCCGGGCGCGAGGGTCGGTGAAGAGGTAGCGGGTGAGGTTCGGGGCGTCGGTGTCGAGCAGTCCGGTTCCGCTCGTCACCGACTCGTAGCCGCTGGTCCGGGCGAGGATGTCGCCCAGCCGGTTGGTCACCATGGCGATCCCCGGTTCAAGGAGGCGGAGGGTCTCCAGGACCGGCGGGCGGACGTCGCGGGGCGGTGGTGCGGGCCGGCAGTGAGCGGAACATTCGCCGCCAGTGATCTTCGCGAGGTAGCGCAGGTGGTTGCGCTCCGAAGGGTCGAGGCTGAGCGCATCGGCAAGCGCGTTCACCACCGCCACCGACGGATTGCGGTCTCGGCCCTGTTCGATGCGGGTCAGGTATTCGACGCTGATGCCGGCCCGCGTGGCGAGATCCAGCCGCCGTAGACCCGGTGATCGGCGACGGCCGCGATCCGGCAGTCCCAGCGACTCCGGCTGGATGCTGTCGCGCTTGGAGCGAACGAAGTCCCCTAACGGCGTACCCATGCCGCGAGCATACGGTGCTGCCCGCGGACTGCGGAGTGCTCAGGATGGCCCTGTGGGGGCCAGCCTGAGCACGGTCTGGCTGCAGCCACGGCGCGGCCTGATCGTGGTGGGCATGGAGAAGAACAAGCACAAGCTGGTGATCATCGTCGGAAGCGTCCGGGACGGACGGTTCGGCCCGGTGGTGGCCTCGTGGGTCGCCGAACAGGCCGGCACGCACGGTGGTTTCGATGCAGAAGTCGTCGATCTGGCCGAGATCGACATCCCGTTGGCGCTTCCCGCGGCATCGCCGAAGTTCGCCGGCGACGGTTACCCCCGTCCGGCCGGGATGGCGGCACTGACGTCGGCTCTGGAGAGCGCTGACGCGTTCATCGTGGTCACGCCGGAGTACAACCACAGCTATCCCGCGTCGTTGAAGGCGGCCATCGACTGGCACTTCACCCAGTGGACGGCCAAGCCCGTCGCCTTCGTCAGCTACGGCGGTGCGGCAGGTGGCCGGCACGCGGTGCTGCACCTGGAGAACGTGCTGACCGAGTTGCACGCCGTGACGATCCGCGACGGTCTCGCCTTCCCGAACTACTTCACGGCGTGGCAGGACGGCCGACCCCTCGACCCCGAGGCCCCCGGGTACGCCAAGACGCTGCTCGACCAGTTGGCCTGGTGGGCGGGCGCGCTCCGGTCGGCACGCGACGCCGCTCCCTACCCGGCGTGAGCGTGGCGACGATGGAGCAGCTCCCGCTCGGGCGCACCGCACTTCTGTGATCACGGCCTCCGCAGCTGCTCACAGCACGCTCGAGCGATCGGCGGCGTCTCGGCAACGTCTGTCGCCGCTCGTACGAACTCGCGGACGCGTTCCGTGGTGTTCCCCTCGAGCCACACCGGCCCCCGTTCGATCGGCGGTGCGTCGTGGAGGGGCACGTAGGCGACGTCCGGCCGAGGGTAATAACGCCGGGAATGCTCCCCGACCGGAAGGACGCCGCTTCTGTACGCGTCGCCGCATGGCGGGCCGGCGAAATCCCGTTCCCGTCGGTGCGCATCACCCCTGAGACCATTATCGATCTGGTCAGCCGCCCCCGAGGGGAGTCCAACGTCGACCACATCTGTCTCACCGTAGAACCGCTGGACTGGGACGAGTTCATCAAGTCGGAAACCCTCACCGTCCTCGAAGGCCCCGTCGAGCGCTTCGGCGCACGCGGAACCGCCACGTCGGTCTACGTCCAGGACCCGGACGGCAACACCGTGGAACTCCGCTGGTACCCGCAGGACGCCGCAGTGGCTCGGCGTCAGCAGGTCTGGCGGAGGTAGCCGCTCGCGCCCTTGGGCACAGCATCCTGGTCGCGGCGGACGATACTCAGTTCGCTGCTCCAGCCGGAGCATGCTTTCGACTTGCCCTTCGCCGTGTACTCGACCACGAACACGTTGTTGGCGAACGCCTCGGCGAACTCACCGCACTCGTCCCACTCGCCGCACTCCTCCACCACGGCGAAGTCCAGGCCCACCGCCGCACGGTCGGACAGGAGCTCCGCGGTGCCTTTCTGGGCGATGGCCAGGCCCTTCTCGTGGGCGTGCGCCGACAGCAGCTTCATCAGGGCCTTGGCCTGGTCGGCCGTGAGGTACTTCGGGAAGCGGGTGAAGGTGTCGTAGTTGTCGGGCTCGACGGCCTTGTACCCCTTGGCCGCGCACTCGTCGATCCAGGTGTTCAGCTTGGCGGCGATGCGCTGCCGCTTGGCGTCCGTGCGGATGTCCAGGACCGCCTCGCCCCAGTCCTTGTCGTAGACGACGTCCTTGTCGGCGTCGCGCAGCAGCAGGTCGGAGTCCCAGTCACCTTCCGCGTGCTCCTGTGCCTGGAAGGCGTTGAGATTGCAGATGTTGTACACACCCGGCGCGGGCGCGTCCTCGTGGTCGCGACTGACCACCCGCACACCGGTCGGCGGGGCGTACGCGCCTCCGATCTGGTAGTCCCACAGCACGTGCTTCGGCGGCAGTGTCACCGCGGCGGCGGGCGCGGGGGCGGGGTCAGTGGGCGACTGGGACGTGTTGGTCTCATGCGCCCCCATGTTCACCGCCGCGATGCTCAGCCCGGTGACGGCCACGGCTGCGGCGAGGCCGACGAGGATGCGCCGCCCCCGACGTCTGTCCGGAACGGGGAGCGTAAGGGAAACCGGGGGGCTGGTCTCCGCTGAGTCGGCCACTCCCGGCACGACCGGCGCGGCGGAATCCGGCAGCGTCCGGAACATCCGCTGCAGTTCGGCGAGGTCGGGCCGGGCGGCCGGATCCTTGTCCAGGCAGCGTTCGGCGATGCTCCGGAGCGGTTCGGCGACTCCGTCCAGGGCCGGTGCCTCGTACATCACCTGATAACCCGTCAGATACGGGCTGCTGCCGTCGAACGGACGGTTGCCGGTGGCCGCGTACACCAGGAGCGACCCCAGCGAGAAGATGTCCGAGGCCGCGGTGACGTCCCGCGGCGCGGCGAACTGCTCCGGGGACATGAAGGGCGGGGTGCCGATCAGCCGCCCGGTCACCGTGAGGGCCTCATTGTCGACGGCGTGCGAGATGCCGAAGTCGATGACGCGGGGTCCGTCCTCGGCCATCAGGACGTTGCTCGGCTTCAGGTCACGGTGGACCACACCCACCCGGTGGATGTCCCGCAGCGCCTCGACAAGGCCCAGCGCGAGCGTGCGCACCTCACGTCCGCGCAGCGGGCCGTCCTTGGCCACGATGTCCGACAGCGTGCGGCCCGGCACATACACCGTCGCCATCCACGGCCGTTCGGCGTCCGGATCGGCGTCCACCACCGGGGCCGTGAAGGCCCCGCTCACCCGGCGGACCGCCGCGACCTCCTGCCGGAAACGCGTCCGGAACTCCTCGTCCTGCGCGTACTGCGCGTGCACGACCTTGACCGCGACCCGCCGTCCCGAGTCCGAGTGGCCCAGATAGACGACGCCCATGCCGCCGCTACCGAGCCGGTCGACCAGCGTGTAGCCGCCTATGGACTCCGCATCGCCGGGGCTCAGCGACATCACCGGTCACCTTTCCCATGGGGCCCTGCTTCGCATGGGGCCCTGCTTCGAAAAGCCGTTGAGGCTGATCAGATTAGTACCAAGGTCTTCTGGACGAGATGACCTCGGTGAGGGCGATCATCGGGCGGGCCGGGCTGGAGGCGCACCTCGCGGCTGGGGCGAGAAAGGGATGGGGGTGCGCCTGGCGGCAGTGGAACGGTTTGGGGTCCGCCTGCGTCGTCCCTCTCCGGGGCACGGTGGCTGTGTCCCGGAGAGGGGAGACCGGGTGCAGACGGGCGGCTTCGCCAAGTGGACAAGGCGGTTCGAGGACGAGCGCGAGCGCAGGCGCGCCCAGGGTGATCCGGACTGGGGGCAAAGCGCGACGCTGCATCCGGCGGTGTGGGCCAGCATCCAGCGCTTCCAGGTGGGCGAGGACGGCGACGGCGCCAACCTTGTCGGCAAAGCGGACCAGGCCGGCGACGCCGACTACGGGCAGGCGGTCCGGCTCTTCATCGCCGAGGAACAGAACCACGCCCGTCTCCTTGCTCGGCTGCTGGCCGCAGGGGGCATACCGACGTTGACCGGGCACTGGAGCGACATGGTCTTCGTACGGCTGCGGCGTCTCATGGGCCTGCGCATGGAACTGCTGGTGCTGATGATCGCGGAAGTGGTGGCGCTGCGTTATTACCGGGCCCTGCGCGATGGCACCGACGACTCGCTCACTGCGGATGTGGCGGGGCGGATCCTGTCCGACGAGCAGCGCCACGTCCCGTTCCACTGCGAGCGACTGCACGCCTCCCTGGCGGAACTGCCCCGCGCAATGCGCCGCCCGGTGATGGCCCTCTGGCGACTCCTTCTGCTCGCGGTCTCTCTCGTCGTCGCCGCCGACCACGGTCCGGCACTGCGCCGACTCGACGTCGGGCGCCTGCGATTCGTGGTCGATGTCATGACCTCGTCCCACACGGTGGTCTCCGCAGTGCTGGTGCCCCGCCCAGATGCATGGACGAGCGCGGGCTGACAACGGACAGCCGCCAGGGGTGGTCCCAGTCCGAGCGGGCAGCCCCACATCGGCGGTTGATCGGTGACGTCTTCCTTTCGTCCGTCCCCGACCTACTGCTTGCCCCTTGCCCAGCGCCGCAGCTTCCCGATGGCACGTTCCTTGTGGAGCCGGGTAGCGGACATCTCGCCTGAGCTCGTCACGAGCGCGGTGATGGGTGTCCATTGAGTCTTCCCCGCCTGAGTAGTCCACCTGACTGCCGGGAAGTCCGTGATCTCGGTGATGCGCTCCCGGGCGATCACCCGAGTGCGCACGAGGCCGCGCACCACCATCCTCGAGTGCTCACACGTCACTCCGAGTCGGTAGCCCCGCACGGCAAGGATCGCGAACCCGCTCACCGCGAAACAAGCCGCGAGCCGTTCAATGCCTGTACTGGCTTGTGCGGCGTAGGCGATTCCCACGACTGCCGGAGTGGCTCCGAGGCTGCTGTTCGCAAGACGGTTCAGCGCCGATGGCGATAGTTCCATGAGCCTCCTCGTCCGCGTCGGCGGCTGCCGGTGAGCGTACAGTCGGCGGCCCGTACGGTGACAAGAGCACCAGTTTGGAGGATCGCGTAGCCGGGTGGGGTCTGACCCGGCAAGGCGCCGACCTGCGCGTTCCCGGGCGACTCGCCGGCCTTCCCCGCTGTTCCCCGCCCATGGCCGTCCGATCGGGCACGCAGGGGGCGGCACACTGAGGTTTTCTCAACGAAATGATCTCGTGAGACGACTCGGCCCAGGGGATCCCGCGAGCCGCGATGAGTCCTGCGGCGTCCGGCGGTCGTACTGTCGAACCCGTTACCAGGAGGACTCTGATGCGCAGCGTGACCTATTCGATGAGCGTCTCACTTGACGGCTACATCGTCGGGCCGGACGGCGACTTCGACTGGACGGTGCCCGACGAGGAGGTCTTTCGCTTCTGGATCGACGAGATCCGGGAGGTCGGCGTCCACCTGTTGGGACGACGGCTGTACGAGACGATGCTGTACTGGGAGACCGCCGACCAGGATCCGTCGCTCGACGACTCCCAGCTCGAGTGGGCCGCGCTCTGGAATCCGCTGCCCAAGGTGGTGTTCTCCACCACGCTGTCGGAGGTGCAGGGCAATGCCCGCCTGGCCTCCGGCGGCCTGGCGGAGGAGATCGAGCGGTTGCGAGCCGAGCCGGGGGAGGGCGACATCGCGATCGGCGGCGCGACTCTCGCCGCCGAGGCGGCCGCGTTGGGTCTGATCGACGAGTACCGGGCCATGGTCTACCCGGTGCTTGTGGGCGGTGGCATTCCGTTCTTTCCCCAACGCGAGCGCCGGGTGGATCTCGAACTCGTCGAGACCCGCACCTTCAGCTCGAGAGTCGTCTACCTCCGCTACCGCGTGGCTCGTTAGCCGGCTCGTCCGCCGAGCCCTGAGGAGAACGGGCCGGCCAGTGACGTTCTCCCAAAGGCTTCCGCTTTCCGAAAGTGATCGTTTGGTTGAGGCTTGACGGGCATGAACGGCGGTCGACGACGGGAGAGATGGGGAAGTTCGTCCGTTCGTACTCGCAGAAGTCCCGGGAAGAGGCCGAGCGGGTGCGGTGGGTCAGGAGCAGCAGCCTGAGCCGCCCGTGCCGGGCTGTCCGCTGTGGAGGTCGTCGTCGTGGCCGGCGGTGATCCGTGCCCATTGCGCGGTCGGCCGTCCGTCCTTGCGGAACTGCTGGCCGAGGGTCTCGTAGGGCTGTGGCCAGCCTGGCGGGGAGTCCTCCCAGGTCTCCTGCCGTCCGTGGACGGTCATGTCGAGGATGCCGTAGGACGGCGCCATGGGTTCGACGCCGCGGCCGGTGGTCCAGTACGTCTCGTAGACGCGGTTCCGGTCGCGGAGGTAGCTCGCTTTCATCCCGAAGTGGCGGCCGGCGAGGAGCCGTTCGTGCGACTCGGCGGGGACGGAGTACCAGGGCATGTCCCAGCCCATGAAGCGGCGGTAGCGGTCGGACTCCTCGTAGGGGCCCTGGCAGAAGACGGCGAAGGTGACGTCACGCTGGTGCAGATAGGACAGTTCGCGGACCTGGCCGGTGAAGAAGGTGCAGCCCTCACACTGGTCCGCGGCGGGGCGGCCGTCGTGCCACATGTGATACGACACGAACAGCTGGGTGCGGCCCTCGAAGACGTCGATCAGGGGGACTTCTCCGTTGCCTCCGACGATCGGAGTCGATGGGTCCACCTCGGTCATCGGCAGGCGTCGCCGGGCGGCGGCGATCGCGTCGCCCTCTCGGGTGTGCGCCTTCTCCCGGGCGCGCAGGGTGTCGATTTCGGCCAGCCACTCCGAGCGGGAGACGACCGGCGGTGTGTTCACAGCAGTCATGCCCGTACTGACCCGGCAGCCCGCAAGAACTCATCGTTCGACTGATCAAGACCTCCGAACGACATGCGGACGCCTTGTAAAGCCGTGGAGGGAGGCAGGCCGCGCTTGCGACCTTGTCCAAGGCCGTCCAGGGAGCCATGCTCACTACATGACCATGATGTGTGGCCCCCCCCGGGGGGGAGGCCGCTACGGGGTGCCCAGGGCTCCTGCTGTCTGCTGCCGTTGATGTCAGGCGTGGATGTCAGGACGGGGGGCTCGCGGGGGTCTCAGAGATCTGTCGCGCCAACTCCTCGATCACCTGCGGGACGACACGCTGAGCGGCCTCGTCCTGCAGCGCTTCGACAAGCGCTTGATGGACTGCCGCACAGGGTTGCCCGGCGTGTGAGGCTCGGGTCCGGTCGACCGCCCGCTCGATCTTCGCCATGTGGGCTGCCACGATCGGCATCGCCTTCTCGTACTCTCTGGGGTCCGTGGCCATGGACTCAGCCGATCAGGGCGGGCCGATGAGGTCAAGGCCGACGGTGGGCCATCGGCATTGGGAAGCTGCGAGCACTTGTGGCCCACTAGGTCGCTGGCCTGGGTGAATGGCGGGGCTGGGACGTTGTCGGGCTCGGCTGCTTTCACCGCCAATCATGGGAAGAAGATGGCCGTGCGGCTGGAATGACGACCTCTTTTGAAGGGCTCGGCGCTGGTAGGGGGGTTCGAGGTGCTCCTGCGGCGTGCTGGTGAGCGCGCGTGATGGTCGAATCGACGTTGATGTTCCAGGCAGTGCCGCCTTCGGTGTCGGCAGCGGACTGGACGTGCGGCAGGAGCCTCTCCCAGGTGCCGTCGGCCGACCACAGCAAGTGCCGGTTGTGGACGGTCTTCCACGGGGCGAAGCGTTCGGGCACTTCCGCCACTGCGCCCCGGTGCTCAGCCGGTGAATGATCCCGTCGATAACCTGCCGGTGATCGCGCCATCGGCCGCACCGGTTGTTACTCACCGGCAGCAGCCGCTCCAGCACCGCCCACTCGCGGTCCGTCAGATCCCCCCGGCTCAGCATGACCAGACCACGGTCTCGCTGCTCGCAGCGATCCGGCTACTCGATGACCGCGGTGGCTTCGACCTCGACCAGGAGATCCGCTTCCCCCAGCGCCGCAACGCCCAGCAGGGTGATCGGCTTGACCGGATCGATGCCCAGCTTGGCTGCCGCCCGGCCCACGCCCTCACCCAGCAGCGGCATCTTCTCGGGACTCCAGTCGACGACATAGATGGTCAGCTTCGCCACGTCATCGAAGGAACCACCGACCCCGGCCAGAGCAGTGGCGACATTGAGATAGCACTGTTCGACCTGAGCGGCGAAGTCACCCTCGCCCACGGGCCGGCCGTCGGCATCACGGGCGACCTGCCCCGCAAGGAACACCAGCTTCGATCCGGTGGCTACCGACAGTTGCCGGTAGACATCGGGCTTCGGCAACCCCTCGGGATTGACCAGCGTCACGGACATGGACGGCCTCTTCCTCTTGGCGTCAGGGACAGCAAGATCAGCCCCCTGAAAGCATAGCGATGCTATGTATTGTGGGGCCATGGCGAGGACGAAAGACCCAGCGGTCCGCACCCTGCTGCTCAACCGAGCCGCACAGATGCTGCGGATGCGGCAACCGGTCACGCTCCGCGCCCTGGTCGCTGGAACCGGCGTGTCAACAATGGCCGTCTACACCTACTTCGGCGGCATGGACGGCCTGTGGAAGGCCTTGCGGCAAGAAGGCTTCACGCGCCTGGCCGCCAAACTCGCGGCCGTCACAACGTCCGCGGACCCGGTACGCGACCTCGCCGCACTGGGGGCCGCCTACCTGGCCAATGCCTTGGAGAACCCCGATCTCTACCGCGTCATGTTCGATGAGGGCTTCGACCTCGAAGACACCGGCGCCGCGGACGAAACCCTGCACCGCCTCGTCCACGCCATCGACCGGGCCAAGGCGAACGGCCGCTTCCGTGACGAGATCGACCCGCTGGAACTGGCAACACAGAGCTGGACCATCGGCCACGGACTCGCCTCACTTGTCGCCACAGGCCCTCTGCCGCACCAGGCACTCGCTCACGGCGTGCCCATGCTGACCGCACTGTTCACCAGCGCAGGAGACGAACCCGACCGATGCCGTCAGTCGGTCGAGCGTGGCTGGGGACTGATGCCCCCAGCCGGGCCCGGCTCTCGTGAGCGGAGCGACAGGCCCTGACTGGATCAACGATCGGTGCGACGGCTGTCGTGCCTGAGTTCGAACGGGCTGCAGATTCGCACTATCGGCCAGGGGAAAGGAATGACCACGCGAACCCAGGTCGAAGGTCGGTAGGCAAGAAGCAGCTTGGCCCGATCGTCCCCTTCGACTCCACCAATCATGGTCTGACCAGCCCGAGCATGGTCCTTGTCGCTCCAGTCCGGGGTCCGGCCCTCGGTGGGCAAGCCGTTGAACGGGCTACTGGGCGCTGGCACGATCAGCTCATGGATCTGCTTGCGTGGTTACCCCCGTTCGTGGTTGCCGTGCTCCTCATCTCGGCGTCGCCGGGGCCGGCAATGATATTGATCTTTCGGCAGGCGGCGTTGCGCGGGTGGCGGGCGGCGGTACCCACCGTCCTGGGACTCGAAGCGGGTCTGTACTTGTGGGCGCTGGCCGCCGGTGCCGGTCTGGCCGCTCTCGTGGCGGCCTCCGAGGTGGCGTTCGTCGTGCTTCGCATGGTCGGTGCGGTGTTCCTGGTCTACCTCGGCATCAAGGCATGGCGCACGGTGTGGCGCAGCCGCACCCGCCCGGGGGATGCACCGGCAGACGCAGAAGCGTCGATCACGCCGCCCGCGAGCCGAGGGGGATGGTGGACGGCCTTCGGCGAAGGAACAGTGGTGATGCTTGCCAACCCCAAGGCCGCTTTCTTCATGATTGCGTTCTATCCGCAGTTCGTTCCGGCAAGTCGTCCACTGTTCGCCACCACCGCGCTGCTGGCCGCGGTGCAGGTGCTCATCGAAACGGCGTTCTACCTCAGCTTGGCCGCTGTTGTGGGCCGCACCGGAGCCTGGTTCCGCCGGCCACGGATCCGGCGTCGCGTCGAAGCGGTCAGCGGAGGCGTGCTGGTCGCCCTGGGGCTGCGCCTGGCCACGACCACGCGCTGAACTCCTTCTGCGCGGCCCGGACCAACGGCCACCGGCAGCGCGAACGACCCTGACGTGGTACCCGCCGACTGTCCGGATCTGCCTCCTGTCACCGCAGCCGGCCCCGACTCACACAACGTGCCTCCATACTGCGGACCGGTCAGTCCTGTGGAGTGCGCGCCTATGCGCGTTGTTCGGGGAGGTGGCCGCGTTGTGCGGGGAGGTGGCGGTGCGCGGCAGTCTGGGCGTTGTCCGCCGCCATGGACAACGCCACCAGCTCGGCGTGCACCAGCATGTCGGCGGTCTCGAACGCGACGTCCGGCTCGAATCCGGCCTCCTGACACACCGCCGTCGTCCACTCCCGGGCGGGCGTGCCTACTGGCTCCATCGCCCACGGCCGCCCGGCCAGCTCCGCCAGCTCCGCCAGGCCGGGCGTGGCCAGCCGCATGGGGTCGCGCGCCAGCAACTGGTGTTCGACCTCGGTTGCGCGGGCCTGTGGCCGACCGGGGAAGACCTCGTCGATGACGAGGTCGCAGTCCCGTGCAAGGAGGGCGGGCAGCGCGGTGTCCGGCTCGGCCTGGGTGAACGTCACCCGCACCCCCGGGTGGGTCTCGCGCAGCCAGACCGGCGCCCGGGGCAGGAGCGCCAGTGCGGCCGTTTGGAACCCGGTCACCCGCAGTGTGCCGGTCACCTCCGCCAGGGACGCGGCGATGTCGGCCGCGGCCTGGTCCAGTTGGCGCAGTACCGCCTCGGTGTGGGCCACCAGGATTTCGGCTTGTGGGGTCAGCCGCACCCGGCGGCCGTGTGGCTGCAGCAGTGGTGCGCCGACCTCGTTCTCCAGCAGGGAGAGCTGCTGGGAGACGGCGGACGGGCTGTAGGACAGGGCCGTCGCGACGGCCGCCAGCGTGCTGCGGTGCTTCAGCTCCCGCAGGATCTGCAGCCGGCGCAGGTTGTACACGGTGCCTTCATCCCCAGAACGGGCCGGTAGCGCCCGCCGTCGTGAACCCGCTTTCCGCCTCGTAGAAGGGCTGCCCATGCAACCACCTGTCGCAGCCGTGATCGAAGCCCACGGCACCCTGGAACGGCTCGTCGCCGGAGTGACCGACCAGCAGCTCGCCGAAGCATCCGCCCTTCCGGGCTGGTCCCGTGGCCACGTACTGGCGCATCTCACCGACAACGCGAGGATGTTCGCCCGTCTCGCGGAGCATGCCCTGCGCGGGGACCTGGTGGCGGCCTACGACGGTGGCGTGGACGAGCGCAACGCGATCATCGAGGCCACGGCCGGCCGTAGTGCCGCCGAGCACCGGGCCGAACTCGCCGCACACTCAGCCCGCCTGGAGGCAGCCTGGGCACGCGCCGACGACGAGGACTGGAAACGTTCGGTCACGTTCCGCAACGCCGACCTGGCCGCGACGGTCTGGGCACGCTGGCGCGAGGCATGGATCCACATGGTCGACCTGGACCTCGGCGTACGGCCGGACGACTGGCCCGAGGGTCTGGCCACTCACGCCATCGCATTCCTCCTTGGCCGCCTGCCGGCAGGCACGCGCGTATACGCCGAAGACGTGCGCCGCCAGTGGTCCGTCGGCGGCCGGCCGGGCACGGTGGTCACCGGGCGGGTGCGCGACCTGGCGGCCTGGCTGGCCGGACGCACGCCCGCAGTCTCACCGGTAGCGGCGCACGGACTACCCGCCCTCGGGCCCTGGCCGCCCCACCCGCCGCAGAGACAGAACCGCACCTGAGGTCTTCACCAGGCACGGCGTGAGGGACGTGCCGATCTTGCCGAGCGGCGGGCACGGCCGGCTCCGCCGGCCTCGCGCTGTCTCTCCGTCCGGTAGCCGCCGTCAGCCTGCACCCCGTTCATGAAAGGAAAGATGGCTATGCGCGCCGACATCGTCTGGTGGGATCTGTCCGCCTCCGGCCAGACCATCGAGACCATGCGTGACTACCTGCGCGATGAATCCGTCACCGCCTTCTCCAAGGTGCCCGGACTCCGCTTCAAAATGTGGCTCTCCGATCCCGCCACCAACCGGTGGGGAGCCGTGCTGCTGTGGGAATCAGAAGAGGCATCCCGACAGGCACTGCCCAGCCGGGCGCTCGAACTCATCGGCTACCCACCGGTAGCCGCTCACGGCTTCGATGTGGAGGCCACGACCGAGGGCCGATACGAAACGCAACGACTCTCCCTGCAAGGGCTGGCCTTCACCGAGACCGCTGAGAGGGAGTCGAGTTGAGGGCCGACGAGAAGGGCTGGCAGGACCTGACACTCCGCCTGTTCCGCAGTGTCAGCAGTGATCTGCACGAGCCCGGCGGGCGGCGTGGGGTGCGACCCGACCACTTCTCGATCACCATCACGGCCGACACGTACACGAGCCGCTTCCCCGAGGCGGACCTGGCGATCGCCGAGGCCGCAGCCCGGCTCGTACCGCGCGCCCGCGCCACCTCCGAGAACACCCCTCCCACAGAGGAGCCAGAGCCCGCCGACGCTTTTCGCGGGGTTTCCCGTCCTCATGTGTGCTGAATACGTTCCGCAGGGATGCCCTCCTGGCAAGGCGTCTGCTGCGGGCTGGAGGCAGTGACCGTTCAGGCAGCCTGGTGGGTCATACCCAGGTCTGACCGTGCGGTTCAGCTCCTGGTCCGACGCCCCGCAGGGGCGGCGAAGGCATCGTCGTCGGTATGACGAACCCGGAGACATCCATGGCCATCCCGGTCACGACGATCGGCGTCCGACTGCGTGGCGCGTTGCCTGTGGAGCGGTTGGAGGCCACCGGCTTTCCCGGACGTTGGGTGGGCGGGTCTGCCATGGTGCTCGGCCCACTCCTGATGCTGACCGGCGCGTTGTTGCGGGCCCGCTTCCACTTCTTCTACCCCGATCAACTCGCCGCGTACGAGCGGCACCCCACCCTGATGGCCACCGCATACGGCCTCTTTGCCGCGGGCAGCCTGCTGCTCTGGCCCGCCGTGGCCGTGGTGGCCGCACGGATCGGGGCCCGCAGTGCCGGTTGGGGACTGTGGGGCGGGGTGCTGGTCATGTTCGGACTGTTCGCCCGCGCCTTCCACGCAGGAGTGGACCATCTGGCCTTTCAGCTCGTGCGTTCCGAGGGAGCTGGGCCCGCCACCGAAGCGGTCTCCGCCGGCTACGGCGCCTTCCACGTCTTCGCCACGCTGAACCTCGCCATCCTCGCCGGGTGGATCGTCCTTGCCCTCGGCGCCTGGCGCACCGGGGTGCTCGGCCCGGTCCGCGCTACCGCACTCGGCCTCACAGCGGCGCTGCCCCTCGGCGTACTCAAGGGGACCACCCCCCTGTCGCTGGTGGCCCTGGCAGGACTGTGCGCCGCACTGGTGCCGCTGGGCCTGGTGCTACTGCGTGAAGCGCCCCGTCCCAGCCGGGCGGCGGTGCTGCGCTGGGTGCCGCTGACCCTGGTCACGCTCGGACTGATGGTGCTGCTCGGACAGGCCGGTTGAGTGCACACGTCCAAGTACGGTCGGACCATGAAGTCCAAGCGGCAGCGCCATCTCTACGCCCTCGACCTCTGCGCGGCCCTGGCCCTGACCGCCGTATACATCGGCTTCGCCCGGCTGACCGCCGACGACGGCCAGCCCGTCTACACAGGACCGTTCTGGCTCGGCTGTCTGATCGCCGCCGCTGTCGGCCTGCCGATCGCCGTACGCCGCCGTTGGCCGCTCGCAGTCCTGGTGACCGTGCTGGCCGCACTGACCACGGCGTCGCTGCTCGACATCCCCCGCGAGCCGTACGCCGCCGCCGGGCTCGCCGGCTACCTCGTCGGACTGGCCGAACCCACCCGCCGGTCCGTGCCCGCACTCGCGATGACGCTGCCGGTGGCGGGCGGTGCCGTGTATCTCGGCGAGGCGGTGGTCACTCCCGCCGAAGACGGGCGGGGTGCCGTTGGAGTGGCCGGTCTCGTGCTCCTGGTGATCGGCGGGGCCTGGGGCGCGGGGTTCACCGTGCGCAGCCGCCGGGCCGGGGCCGTCCGGGAACAGCGGCGCCGGTCGGAGCACGCACTGGCCGAGGAACGCCTGCGGATCGCCCGGGAGTTGCACGACATCGTCTCGCACAACCTCAGCCTGATCGCTGTCAAGGCGGGTGTCGCCGGGCACGTGGCGGAGGCCGACCCGCAGGAGGCGCGGGCCGCCCTCAAGGTCATCGAGGAGACAAGCCGTTCCGCGCTGGCCGAGATGCGGCGCACGCTCGGCGTACTGCGCACCGAGGGCGCACCCCTGGGGCCTGCACCGGGCCTCGACCGCCTCGACTCGCTCGCGGCCGAGGCGAACCGGGCAGGGGTGGACGTCGACCTGACGGTGCGCGCCGCGGAGGCTCTGGCCGAGGGAACACAACTGACCGTCTACCGGATCGTCCAGGAGTCCCTCACCAACGCGGTCCGGCACGCCGCCCCGACCCGCTGCCAGGTCACCGTCGAGGCGGATGAACGAGAGATCCGCATCGACATCGCGGACGAGGGACCACCGTCCGCACCCGGGCATCCCGTCCGCGAACTGCCGGGCGGGCACGGACTCTTGGGAATACGTGAACGGGTGATGATGTACGGCGGCAGCTTCGAGGCGGGCCCCCGGCCGGAGGGCGGCTTCGCGGTGTCCGTCTGCCTGCCCACCGAAGGGAACCAGCAACCATGACCGACGTGCCCCCGGTCCGGGTACTGATCGCCGACGACCAGGCGATGGTGCGCGGCAGCTTCCGGGTCCTCGTCGACCACACGCCCGGCATGACAGCCGTGGGCGAGGCCGCGAACGGAGCGGAGGCCGTCGAACTCGCCCGCCGCGAACGGCCGGACGTCGTGCTCATGGACATCCGCATGCCGGACCTCGACGGCATCGAGGCGACCCGGCTGATCTGCTCGGACCCGGTGCTGTCCGGCGTCCGGGTCCTCATCCTCACCACCTTCGACCTGGACGAGTACGTCTACGGCGCCCTGCGCGCCGGCGCCGCGGGCTTTCTGCTCAAGGACACTCCGCCCTCCGAGGTCCTCACCGCTGTCGGCGTCGTAGCCGCGGGCGAGGCACTGCTCGCTCCCTCGGTGACCCGCCGCCTGATCGCGGAGTTCGCCCGCCGCCCGGAGCCTGCGCGCCCACCCAGCCGCTCGCTGGACGGAGTCACCGACCGGGAGTTGGAGGTGCTCGGCCTGATCGCGCGGGGGTTGTCCAACACGGAGATCGCAGAGCACCTCCATCTGAGCCTGGCCACGGTCAAGACCCATATCGGACGCTTGCTCACCAAGCTGCGTGCGCGCGACCGTGCCCAGCTCGTGATCGTCGCCTACGAGACCGGGCTCGTGGGCGACCGCCGACGTGGAGTGTGACGTTGGGACGGCCCTCATCAGAGGCCCGAGGTTGCTGTGCCCCCGGCAGGATTCGAACCTGCGACACCCGCTTTAGGAGTGGGATCGAATCCTTGCCGGGTGGTGCATGGCTGTGCCGTGTGGAGCTGTTCTTCCTGATCAGCGCCACGCGGTACACGGGGAGGAACCAGCATGTGACGGCTCGTCCCGCACCGTCCGCTCACGCATCGCTCACGCGTGTGGGGCGTTCTCACCTGCTGCGGAGTGGGCGTCTCCGGGCGGGCCGCGGGGAGGGGTGCCGGACGAGAGGGCCTGGCAGGGCCTGTCGGACCAGACGTCTGCGGAGCGCGATGGGCCCGGCGAGCTCGGTGAAGATCGGCTCCAGTTCGGGGTGGGGAACCGTTTCGCTACCGCTGCGCTGTACGCCGATGACGGGCGTGAGCCGCAGCGTCGTGGTCACGCCTCCTTCAACGCCGTCTGGGCCGTCCGGGGATGAGGCGTCGGTGAGTGGGGGACAAGGTCCGATTCACCGGTCGCCGCCGACGCTCACCCTTGAGAGGGAGGAACCGGGAAGAGCAGGCAGCTACTGGTGGCGTGGGCGAGGAGACGGTCTTTCGCGTCGACCAACTGCGCCTGGGCGAGGGCGGTTTGACGGCCCTTGCTGACAACCGTGCCGATGGCGCGCACCGTGCCCGTCTCCACGGTGATCCGCCGGAGGAACTTCACCGTCAGGTCGAGTGAGGTGTACGCCATGCCTTGCGGGAGGGTGGTCTGGACGGCGCATCCCGCCGCCGAGTCGAGCAGGGTGGCGAAGATGCCGCCGTGCACGCTGCCGATCGGGTTGTAGTGCTCCTCTCCCGGCGTCAGGGAGAAGACCGCCCTGCCGGGTTCCACCTCCTCCAGGGCGAAGTCGATGGCGTAGTTGATGGGCGGCCCCGGCAGTCGCCCCGCCTGCAACTCGCGCAGGAAGTCGATGCCGGCCATGCGTCCGGCGGCCTCCGCCAGGATCGCGGGATCTTCCCATTGATACGTACGTGTCCGTCCCACGACCGAGCGCCTTCCCGTCTGACTTTTGCAAGTGAAGCTAGCTTCCGTCTCACCTGACTGTCAATGACGAAGCCAGGCCCCTACGATGGCCGGATGGAGTGGCTTGAGGCGAGCACGGAGAACTGCCCCGTCCAGCGCACGCTCGACGTGGTCGGAGAGAAATGGACGTTGCTGATCCTGCGGGACGCCGTCAACGGAGTCCGCCGCTTCGACGACTTCCACCGCCATATCGGCCTGTCCGAGGCCGTCCTCAGCGACCGCCTCCGGAAGCTGATCGCGGCCGGCATCCTCAAGACCGTCCCCTACCAGGAGCCGGGCAGCCGCTCCCGCAACGAGTACCGCCTGACCCGCAAGGGCTGGGACCTGTGGCCCGTCCTGATGGCGCTGAGGCAGTGGGGTGAGGCGTACGCCCTCGGCCCCGAGGGCCCTGTACTGGACGTTCGCCACACCGACTGCGACGCTCCGGTCCGCGTCGTCGTCGAGTGCTCCGAGGGGCACTCCACCCTCACCCCTGGGCAAGTCACCGCCCGGCTGGGACCCGGTGCCCGGCTTGGGTCGTGAGCCATCGGCGTAGACCGCAGCCGGGGCTCGACGTCACCCTGAACCTACCCCTCCGATTCCGCGAGCCCTGCTCAAGGGCCTGCCGGCGAGTACTCCCGCTCGTACAGTGTCCCTGGCGCCATTCGGCCTGGTGTCCGACTTGTCCGATGGAGCTGCTGCAGTCGCCGGGTAGCCGCTCGCCGAGTCAGGCGGTCCACCGCTCTTCGGTGGCCGTGGGTGCCTACGCCTGTCATCGGCGGGGGGCGCCGGGCACCGGTCACGGGTGAGTCGTAGATGAGCGCGGGCTGTTCGCCGCGCCCGGCTTCGACGTGTCGGTCGACGGCGTTGAAGCAGACGTTGAGCCGCCCGTCGGGAAACCAGCGGTAGAAGGGTGCGCCCGAGGAGTCCAGGGCGCGTCGTGGAGTGACATCCCAGTCGATGCCCTCTGCCACCTTCAGCCAGAAGCTCTCCGGGTCTTCGGTACTGGCGCGGAAGACATCCTCGTACGTTTCCAGCGCGCACTCCTTTGTGGCATCGAGGGACAGATGTGTGGTGGCGTGCAGGACGGTGTCGGACACAAGTACCGCATGCCGGCCGCCATGGTCGAGCAGGATGCCGGAGACCAGTGGCCTGGTCCCCGGCATCGCGGTGGTGCAGTGGGCCTGCTCGGCAGGCCCCGTCGTCACATTCAGGTCCTGCTCAGGTGCCGAGGTGCCGGCGCAGCCACTGGCCCATCTGTTGGATGGCCTGGTCGACCTCGGGTACGCGTCCCGCGCCCAGGACGAACGAGTGCTGTCCCTCGGGCAGCGGGTGGAGCTCGGAGGTGACCTTGAAGTCCGCGAGGCGGCGGGCGAGCTGGGCGCCGTCGTCGGCGAGGGTCTCGTATTCGCCGTAGTGGACGGTGGTGGGCGGCAGACCGGTCAGGTCGGCGTTCACGAGGCTGATCTCGGGGGCGGCGAAGTCCACTCCGGGCTCCTGTAGCGAGGATTGCCCGGAAGAGCTCGAGGGTGCTCCTGCTGAGCATCTTGTCGTTGTCCTCGTTCTCGTCCACCGACGCGTTCCCGAGGGTGAGGTCGGTCCACGGAGCGCACGTCGACGTCCAGATCCGCTGCGAACGAGGCCACACCGTGCAGACGGAAGACATCGAGAGCGTTCCCGGCCCTGCCTTTCGCATGAAGCGCGCCGAGTGAGCTGAGCGCGTTTGCGCATGCGTTCCGTGCGCACTTCTTGGTGCGGTTGCCGCAGGTGGACGGAGCACCAGCGGCGGTTGCGGTCGAGGAAGCGCAGGGCACACAGGGCACACGTTTCTGCGCCGTGCCAAGCAGTTGGCCAAGCGAAGGCCAAGCTGGAGAAGGCCGAGAGGAAGGCTCGCGAGGCCGCCGAGACGGTGGCCGCCCTGGAGGAAGACGCCGCGTGATGTGTGCCCAACCCGTGCCGGGGCGCCGTAACCGAAGGGGGTACCCCGCCGCACTGATGCGGTGTGCGCCCCCTTGCGTCTCCCTCGGATCAGGTCGTCGCGGCCGGCCCATCCGGCTCAGGACGGGTCCTTTTGCGCAGTCACCTCACGCGCTGTTCACGCATCCGGCGACTGCCGGGCGTCCAATACCGGACCATGCTGGGGCGCGGAAGGCTGATCTTCTCCGGTGGGTACACCGGGGGAGTAGCATCTCCCCGAACCTCTCCTCTAACTAACATCAATGTTGCTAACTGTGATGTTAGTATTTGTGTCGTTAGGTGATACTGGGGAGGCGGCGGCATGGCAGATTTCGTGGGCAGGCGGCACGAGCTCGAGACGCTGGATCGCGAGCTCGGCAAGGTGACGGCCGGGGTCGGTGGGGAGCGGCCCGGGCGCTGCGTGATGCTTCGAGGGCGCCGCCGGGTGGGTAAGTCGCGGTTGGTGGAGCGGTTCGCCGAGAGGTCCGGTGCGCCGTTCCTCTTCTATGCCGCCACAGGGGCGTCGCCGGGGGCGGACCTGGAGCGGCTCAGCCAGGATGCGCAGTCGTCCAGCCTTCCGTTGGCGAATCTGTTGTCCGCGGCCCGCCCGGCGAGTTGGGATGCGGCCTTCGACGTACTGGCGGCGGCACTTCCGCACGACCGGGCGAGCGTGGTGGTCATGGACGAGGTGCCCTATTTGATGGATGCGGAGGGCGCCTTCGAGGGCATGCTTCAGCGGGCCTGGGACCGAGTGCTGGAGAAGAAGCCGGTTCTGCTGGTTCTCATCGGTTCCGACCTGTCGATGATGGAGGCGCTGAACAGCTATGGACGCCCGTTCCACCAGCGCGGACGGGAGATGGTGCTGGGTCCGCTCAACCCGGCGGAGGTGGGCGAGATGCTCGGCCTCGATCCTGCCTCGGCCTTCGATGCGGCCTTGATCACCGGTGGACTGCCGCTGATCTGTGCGGAGTGGACGCACGGCGCCGGGATGTGGGAGTTCCTGCAGACGGCGCTCAGCGATCCCGTGTCGGCCTTGCTGGTATCGGCGGAGCGCTCGCTTGCTGCAGAGTTCCCCCAGCAGGTCCAAGCCCGCACCGTCCTCTCGGCGATCGGCAGCGGTGAGCGGACGTTCTCCAATATTGCCCGCGCCGCCGGCGGGATCGGGGCGACCCCGCTACAGCGGTCGCTGGGGATCCTTGCGGACAAGCGGGTGATCGCGGCGGAGCTTCCCGTGTCCACGCGGCCTTCGAAGGATCGTCGCTACCGGGTCGCGGATCCCTACCTCCGCTTCTGGCTGAAGCTCCTGGGTCCGGCGATGGAGGAGATCGAGCGGGGCCGGGGTGACCTGACACTGCAGCGCATCCGTGAAAACTGGACCAGCTGGCGTGGCAGGGCCATTGAACCTTTGGTGCGCGAGGCGTTGGCACGGCTGCTGCCCGACGCGAACCTCCCCGCCGCCCCCGCCATCGGCGGTTACTGGACCCGTACCAACGATGTGGAGATCGACGTCGTGGGAGCGGACCGCGCGCCGATCGCCAAGGAGCTGTTGTTCGTCGGCTCGGTGAAGTGGCTGGAGAGCTCCCCGTTCGACCGGCACGATCTCGCGGCGCTGCACCGGCACCGCGCCGCGCTCACGCCTGCTCCCGTGCCTGTGATCGCCATCTCGCGCAGCGGGACCGACTGCGCGGGGCTCGACGCCGCGTACGGCCCGGCGGAACTCCTCGCGGCGTGGTCCTCCTGAGCACGCCGGGACACGAGTGGGTGCCAGGTGTCTATGGCCTGTCGTCCCGCCGAGCCTCCGGCCCACTGCTACGGTGACGTCCTCCCGCTCACGCAAACGACCCCGGACGAGGAGTCCGAGGCCGAGTAGAGCCCTCCCTGGGGGAGAAAGCCCAGGTCAGAGCGGCAATGCGTTGTGCCCCCGGCAGGATTCGAACCTGCGACACCCGCTTTAGACGTCGTTTCTTATGGCGTGATCGTTCGTTGATCCGTGCATGACGGATCTGGTTGAGCGGTTGGTACCGGACGAGTTGTGGGTGCTGTTCAGGCGGGTGGTGCCGCCGACGGTGGTGATACGTCCGCAGGGCGGTGGCCGGCGTCGAGCGGGTGACCGTGAGGCTCTGGCTGCCATCATCTTCGTGGCGACGTCGGGTTGCACGTGGCGTCAGCTACCGCCGGTGTTCGGCCCGGCCTGGCCCACGGTCTACCGGCGATTCGCCCAGTGGAGCCGGGACCGGGTCTGGGCGAAGCTCTACCGAGTGATCCTCGACGAACTCGGAGCGCGAGGCGAGCTGGACTGGTCGCGGTGTGCGATCGACTCGGTCAGTCTGCGGGCGGCAAAAGGGGGCCATTGACGGGACCGAATCCGACCGATCGCGGCAAGCCGGGATCGAAGATCCACCTGATCTGTGACAGGAACGGGCTGCCGCTGTCCCTGGGCATCTCCGGCGCGAACCTGCACGACAGCCAGGGCTTGGAGCCGCTCGTGCGCGGCATCCCGCCCATCCGGTCCCGCCGCGGCCCGCGCCGCCGGCGCCCGGCGAAACTGCACGCCGACAAGGGATATGACTACGACCACCTGCGCCGGTGGCTCAGTCGGCGGGGGATACGCCATCGCATCGCACGTAAAGGGATTGAATCCTCACAGCGGCTGGGCCGACATCGCTGGGTGGTGGAGAGAACCGTGTCCTGGCTGGCCGGCTGCCGTCGGCTGCACCGGCGGTACGAACGCAAGGCTGAGCACTTCCTCGCCTTCGTCGGCATAGCCGCGACCCTGATCGGTTACCGCCGCCTGGCGACCCCGCTCACGGTCTGAGCCGGTCCTGCTGCACGTCGAAGCAGATCAGCCCCATCGACTCGGCGACGGCCGCTGCGTAGGCCGACGCCTCCTCGGCCATGCTCCACCGCATGGGGAAGTAGATCAACGGACCGCTGGCTTCGCCGATCAACGGCCCGGTCGACCAGGGCGAAGTGTCCTCGTCGTCCTCGGTGAGGTCGCACCACCGCTCAAGCAGCGCGGCGACGTAGGCCGCTATGCGTTCGGACGGCGGCTCTTCCACCTCGCCGTCGATGTAACGGTCGTACAGGTCACTGAAGACCCGACCGGCGGTCTTGTCGTCCGCCGGCCTCTCGCCTTCCCAGACAGCAAGGTCGTAGCTCATGCCCAGAGGCTCTCATGCCGCTCTGACAGCCATAAGAAACGACGTCTTAGGAGAAAGCCAAGATCGCGTTTGGGGCGGGCGGGGCGGGAGCGGCCTCACCAGGCAGAACTCCAGAGAGGCGCCTTCAAGGGCATCCACATTGCCTCTGACCTGCACGAACGAGGTCCCGGCCGGTCCCAAGCAGTCCCGCTCGGTCCCTGGCTGTACCAAGCACTACGTCCCCAATCTGTCCCCATCAGGGCCGCCTGTCCCCGTGCTGTCCCCACCCGGTCCCCATCGGGGTCGCCTGGTGTGCCGAGCCGCCCAAGGACGTACAAAGGGCACGTCGGGTCGCGTCTCGCGAACTCGTGAGCACCGCTCGGCCTTCGCGGGCGAGTACGCATCACCTCGGTGGAGTGGACTTGGAGGACTCGGGGAGCGCCCTCTGTCTGTGGCTCTATCCTGCGGCCATGTCGGAGCAGACGGCCGTGCAACGGACCACCGAAGCCCTGTTCACCGCACCGCGGCTGCTGTCCGAGGCGGCGGTCGCGCTGCCGAGGACCGCGGGGCTGTATGCCTGGTGGGCGCCGCCGAGCGTTCTCCCGTCGTTTCCCGGGCCGGCCAACTCTGCAGACCCCGGGCGCCGACTGCTGTATCTCGGCAAGGCCACCCGGCTGCGGAGCCGTGTCACCTCGAACCACCTGAGGCGCTCCGGTAGTTCGACGCTGCGACGGACGCTGGCGGGGCTGCTCATGCCCACCGAGGGCTATCGGACGGTGTGGACCGACCGGGTGGTCCTTGTCCGGGAGGACGAGGAGCGGCTCACCGAGTGGATGCACGAGCACCTCGCGCTCACCTGGGTCGAGCGCCCCGATCCGCTATCGGTGGAGGGGGAGTTGATCTCCCGGTTGGGGCCGCCGCTCAACGTCGACGGTGCGGGAGAGGGCGCCGCGCTCGACGGGGTGAGGGAGGCGCGGGCTCGGTACTACGAGAGTGCTGGTCCTCGACCAGCTGAGTAGTGGACATGCGAGTTCCGGCATCCCCTTTGCCTGAAAGGTCGGAAAACGCATGTAGTGCTGATTCGGCCATTTTCCGAGGGCGCATCGGCGGCGGTGCGGCGCTGGCTGTCAGCCCTCTGGTGCAGTATTCGGGCAGCGCGATGGCAGGCAGCTGAGGAGCCAAGGTGACCAAGCTCGATGAGTTGTTCCGTGACCCGCCCCCGGATCGTGACTCGTACATCCTGGGGCAGGCCATTCCGTTCAACCCCGACCAGTGGATCACCAGGCTGCCAAGCGATGAGTGGTGGCCCAAGAGCTTGGCCGACCTGCCACGTGCGGGACGCTGGCCGGCCGTGGACCGGCGGACGGTGTTCCAGATTGCCGAGCACGCCGACACGTTGGAGGGCAGGAGAGACCTTCTGATTGCCGCCCTTGCGTGGGGTACCGGTACCAAGGCTCGGGAGGTTGTCCGCCGTGCGCGGATCTTCCACGAGAACGATCTCGACTGGCTGGACGAGCGGATCTGTGCGGCCAAAGCTGAGGTTGATAGCGGAGACCCTGTCGCCGCCTACCTGGTATTGAACGACCGGGACGCCCGGGTGAAGCACTTCGGCCCAGCGTTCTTCAGCAAGCTCCTGTACTTTGCCACTGCTGATCGTCCTGCTGGGGAGCGTTGGCCCCTGATCCTCGACAGCAACGTCGCGTTGGCCCTCAACGAACTGTCGGCCCAGGAGTGGGAAGCCGACGAGCGATGGGATTCCAAGAAGTATGCGAGCTACCTGGAACTGGCCCACTCGTGGGCCGAACGGTGGGGTACTGCGCCAGACGTAGTGGAGCGGATGCTCTTCGACCGGGGGAAGCAGCTCAGGGGCGGCACCCCGTAGATGCTACGGGGTGCCTGCTTGCAGCTGGCTCGGGTCACCGTCTCGTCGGTGGAGTTTGCTGGGCGATGGCCTGGGCGTCAGAGGAAAGCGGAGCGACGTAGCCGCGGCAGCCGCAGTGCTCGTAGCAGCGGGAGTCTTCGGGCGCGGTGGGCGGGACGCTCTGGTGGACGCCGCGTGCGTGGCTGCAGCCGGGGCGGGCGCAGCGGGGGTGGTGTTGGTTGTCGTGGCGGTGGGCCGAGAGGCCGGCCTGGCGGTGCCGCGGGTGGGTTCGGTGTCGGCGTAGCAGCCAGCCCAGCCGCAGTCGTGGGTGAAGTGGAAGGTGCCGGCGAAGGCGAGAGCGCCGCAGCGGCCGCAGCGGTACCGCTGGATGCCGTGCTCGTCGGGCAGGATGGGTTCGCCGGTGCAGCAGTCGATCTTCAGGGACTTGCGGTAGGCGGAGTGGCGGGCGGCTCGGGCGTCGCGTTCTGCCTTGCGGGTGGAGCTGCGGTCCATGGCGGCCTGCTTCTCCCCGAAGAGATCGAGTTGTGTCATGGCAGTGCTCGGATCAGTCGATGTGTTGTGGGTGTGGGGCGATGCGTGGATCGCCCCACACCGGGTGTGTTGATCAGTTATTGGTGGTCTCGGTCGGCTGCGACTTCTTCTTCGCCTTGGTCTCGTTCGCCTTGGCCGTCTTGGTGGCCGTTGCCGTGGTGCGCTTTGGCCGGGGTGCCGCCAGTTGCTTCTTCGGCTCGGTCTTCTTCGCGGCGGGCTGGGTCTTCTTGGCCGTACGGCGTGGGCTCCTCGCCGGGACCGCGGTTTTCGCCGTGGCCTTCTCCGGCTGGGGCTGGTCCGCGGCTTGTGTGGACTCGCTGCTCGTCGTCGCGTCGGCGGCTGCCGGGGGCTTCTCCGCCGCTGCGGTGCGGCGGGAGGGCTTCTTCGGGAAGGCGCGCAGCGGTGGGCGTCTGCCGTCGAAGGCTGGCAGGAGCCGGGTGCGGATGATTCGCGCGGTGGTCGCGGCGGGCGGGTTGTTCGTGAAGCAGACGCCGACGTTGTAGCGGATGCCCGGGGTGAGGTGCTTGAGGCTGTCGGCGTACGTCTCGGCGTCAGCGTCACCCTCCTCGAACTCGCGGGGCGGGACGTCGAGCGCCCAGGTCTGCACGGCCTCGCCTCGCCACAGGTGCTTGATGCCGATGCGGCGGCCGTCGGGGTGGGTGAGGTACGCGGACGGGCCGGGGTGGGGCTTGGTGTCGGCGTCGGCGGTCCAGCCGTCGCCGAGGCCGGCCGCGGTCGTGGTGACGAACTCGGCGAAGTCCGCGGGGAAGACGCGCTGCTTCTTCGCGGCATCCTCGTCGGTTGTCTGGGGCTTCTTCGGGCTCACGAGGTGTCCCTCCTGGCTGTGCGGGTGTGGGGATGAGGCGACGTTCACGCCGCTGCTCCGTCGAGGAGTTGGTTGAAGGCGTGGAGCATCCGGCGGGCCCGACGCTCGAACAGGGCCTGTTCCACTACCGCGTTGCGGTGTTTGATGACCGCCTCGCGTTCGGCCAGTGCCTTGGTGAGGCCGGCGTCCTCGGTGGCGAGGGAGTCGGCGCACCAGATGACCGTCCGGGGGCCGAGGTCCCAGATGATCGCGTTGACGGCGGCGCAGGCGGTGGCGAGCGGGTCGATGTCGTTGCCGAACCAGGTGTAGTCGTGCGGGTTGAGGTCGCGGAAGCGCAGCGTCTGGGCGACGGAGCGGAACATGCCGCCGCTGCCGAGGGCCGGTTCGCGGATGGTGGGGCCGTGGTCGTCGTGGACGAGGATCTCGGCCATCAGGTCGGTGACGCACGGCGGGGTGTGGTACTCGCCACGCCATTTCTTGTCGCTCTTGTGGCGCAGGCCCGTCAGGAGCGGGCTGAGGACGTCGGCCTCGGAGCGTGCGTACGGGTCGTCCCGGGCGGTGAGGTCGAGCAGTCCCTTGTGGATCGCGGCGTGCATGACGGCCTGTACGGCCTTGAGCTGGTACTCGTCGGGCTTCTCCTCGATCCAGTCGTGCAGGGGGCGGGCGACCTCGATGAGGTCGGGTCGGGCCATCCACTGGACGCCCCAGATCTCCCTCAGCAGCTGCGGGAGCTGGGCGGGCTGGAGGGTGAGGAGCCAGTCTTCGACGAGCGGCTCGCGGAAGAAGCAGAGTGCTGCGACGGTGCCGAGGGGGACGTCCATGCGGCTGCCGCCGTAGTGGCTGAACCATGCGGCGATGACGTTGTCGGCGACGTCGCTGGCGTGGCGGCGCGGGTCGCTCGGGAAGGCGCGGTGCCTTCGGCGCGATGCGGGGGTCGGTGGTCCCTTGGGTTTGGCGGCATCCTCCGCTCGCTGCTTGGCGCGCTCTTCGAGTTTCTGCTCCACCTCGCCGAACAGGTCGAACTGGACCACGACGCTCACCTCCCCGCGGTCTCGGCTGAGATGTGCGAGCGCGGGTGCGGTGGGGCACCCGCGGGGGCGGGTACTGGGCCCGCCTGGAGGATCGCCGTGGCGCGCTCGGCGCGCTGGATGTAGTAGGCGTGGGCCTCGCGTAGGCGGCGCATCCGTTCCTCGTGCTGGGCGATGAGGCCGCCGTAGCGGTTCAGGGAGTGAGGTGCGCAGTGGTGTTCGTGGGCGCGACGCAGCTCCGGGGTCCAGGGCTGGATGAGCCAGTGTCGGGCCAGGGCGGAGACGATGTCGGAGGCACGGCGGGCCGTGCCCTTCGGGACGCGCACGGGGGCGCTGATGATGAGGCGGTATGGGCGGAGGCGCAGGGCGCCGGCGTCGAGGGCGGTGCGGGTGAAGGACTCGGTTCCGGCGAGTGTGACGCCGAAGAGGACCGGCGCCTCGTCCATGTGGAAGCCGCGTGGGCCGGTGCCGTAGGCGACCTGGAGGACCTCCTCCATGGGGTCCTGGTCGGCTTCCGGATGGTGGTCGGGGTCCCAGCCGAGCGTGAAGGCGCCGATGCCGGTGACACGGTAGACGGCCTGGCCGGTGTCGAAGTCGGCGAACTCAGCGACCTCGAGGGCCGGTCCGCCGCCGACGGTGAAGGTCAGCACAAGGGTGCTCTCTCTCGTGATCGAGGCATGGGTGGGTAGGGGGCCGGCCGATGTCGTGGGCTCGGCCCCCTGGTGGTGTGTGGGTGGGCTGGGGTTATCCGCCGTGTTCGGCGCGCCAGCCGTTGACGTACGTCCCGACCTCCTCGGCGAGGGGTTCGAGGGACATGTCGCCGGGCGGTTCGCCCTCGGCTGCGGTGGTGTCGTAGATGACCTTGGACTGGCCGTGGGCGTTGTCGATGTGCACGGCCTTCCAGCCGCCGATCTCGCTGCGGTCGTCGTGCCAGGGCAGCGACTCGCGGCCCGCGATGGCGACGTACTGCTCGCCGTCGGTCGTGAGCAGGACGGTGATGTTCAGCTCGTTGCCGCACCAGTCCACGCCCACGTCCGTGCAGTGCTGTTCGAGGGCCTCGATGACGTCGGCGTACAGGGCGCGGGCCTTGTCCTCGTCGGCGCGGTGGAGGAGCCGGACGGCGCTGAGGTAGTGGAGGGCCATCACTCGCCCTCCGTGTTCTGGGCCGTGTCGGGGGCGTGGTCGCCACAGACGAGGGAGAGGGGTTCGCCGTCGTGCGGGAGGTCCAGTTCGACGTCCTGGGGCTTGTGGCAGAGCAGGCAGGTCAGGGAGACGGTGCGGACCATGCGCAGAGGGCGGACGGGGGTGCTGGCCGGGAGGTGGACCGGTTCGGCGCGGCGGCCGTGGAGGGCCAAGGCGAGCAAAGTGAGCTCGGGGGAGATGACGGTCTTTTTGACCCCGCCCACGGTGAGGGGCGTGTGCGGTGCGTCGGGGAAGGCGAACACGTCGCCGGGGCGCAGTTCGTGCGCGTACACGGGTCTGGTGAAGTTGAGGGTGACCACGGCGTGGTTGCTCATACTCAGGGATCTCTTTCCGTTGTGGGTGTGGGTGGTTGGCCGCTCGGTGGCGTCTCGCACACGGCACCGGGCGGAGGTCTGGTTACTCGTTGATCACGTGCCGGGGGCCGTTGATCGGGCCGCGGTCGAGCTCCTCGGCGATGTGCCGGGGAACGCGGGGCACCTGCGTGTCGTGGAGGGTGAGCTCGCCGCTCGCAAAGTCGATGAGCACGGTCCCGTCCGGGTCGACGCGGGTGACGCGGCCGTAGAGCGGCTGTTCGGGGTGCTTGACCCACTCGCGCTCCGTGAGCGGCGGCAGGTGCTCCGGGCAGCGGCCTTGGTCGCGCAGCGAGAGGTGGGAGGCCGAGGGATGCCAGCAGGGCTGTCCGTCAGGGCGGGGGTGGTCGCAGCCTCGGGTGATGTGGCCGTAGCCGTCGCAGCGGATCAGGACGGGGCCCGGCCAGGGCTCACGGGCGCGCACGATGGCGAAGGTGACGGCGCCGTGTGGGCCCTGGTCGTGGTGGGAGACGTACTCGACGGTCAGTCCGATGGTGGTCGGCCAGGTCTTCAGCACGTTCGCCGCGATGGTCTGTGCGTGGGTGGCGGGAACGGACGGCGCCGACGAGCGCCCGGAGAGCATGGGCATGTCATCTCACTTTCCGTGGGTGTGGGTCTGCGGGAGCAGGAGGAACGCCGTGTGCTCGTCCGGGCCGCCGACGCGTGCCAGGTGCCGTGCGCGCAGGTGCGGAAGGGCGTGGATCTGTCGGGCGAGCGCCGTGATGCGCCGCTCGGTGTCCTCCGGCCACAGGGGGTGCTCGTCGGTGGCGCGGATCGGTTTGATGACGCCGCCGTCGGCCTGGGAGGTGTCCGCACAGATGACGTCGAGTACGCGGCACGTGTCGTCGGCGAAGTCGACCGTGATCAGTTGGGCGTGGGGGTGGCGTGCGCGTACGAGCTCGGCGACCCGGACGATCCGGTCGGCCGGCGGGAGGTCGAGCGTCCGGCGTCGGTCCGGTCTCGGGTCCGGGCGTACGGCGCTCCAGGCGGCCGAGTGGAGTCCGGCGAGCGCGTCGCTCAGGTCGCCGGCGAGTTCCTCCAAGGCCAGCGTGGTGGTGTCGGCGTCCCCGCGGACGTCGAGGACCAGTTCCTCCGTTCCGTCGTGGTGCGTGGTCCACAGGCCGTGCGGCTCGACGGTTCGGTCGTGCGTGGAGTGGTCGAAGGTGAGGTGGGTCGTCTTCGGGTACGCCTCCACGATGCGCGCGGTGACGTGGTCGAGGACCGCGATCTCGTACTGGGCCTGGGCCTCGTTGAAGGCGTCGACGGCGAGCCCGCGGTGGCGCAGGGCCGTGGCGACCCGGTGCGCTGCGGTGTCGGTCATGAGAAGTGTGTCCTCCCAGGGAACTGCGGTCAGTGGTGGGCGGCGCCGGCGGAGGCGGGCTCGCGGTACGGGAAGACCAGCTGCCACAGCTGGCCTTCGTGCTCGGAGGCGACGTCCATGCACGGGGTCAGGTGGCGGCTGCGCAGGTGGGGCAGGGCGTAGAGCTGGGCGAGGAGGCGGGCCAGTTCGTGTGAGACGTCGTGCGGCCACGGGTTGTCGTCGGACTCCGGCGAGCAGCGGGGGCACGGGATGTTGACCCTCTCGCCGCAGTGGAGCGTGATCTGTTCGAAGCCGACGGCGACGCCTCGGTGGGTCGCTTCGAAGCGGCAGATCAGCGACTCGGCGTCGGGGACGTGGCGGCGGACGATCGCGGCGACGGTGGCGGCCCGGTCAGCGGGCGGGAGGGTGATCCAGCGGCGGTCGCGGTGCTCGTAGACGGGATGCGGCTCGACGACGCCCCATCGGTGGAGGAACGCGCCGGTCAGAACGCGGTCGAGGTCGGTGACGAGTTCGTCGATGTCCAGCGGACCGTCGCGCCAGCTCTGCTCCGGATCGTCGTGGGGGGCGTAGAGGAGTCGGCAGCTGCCGATCGCGGAGTCCTGGGCGCTCCAGACGCCGTGCAGCCGGACGTCGCCGTTGGCGTCGAAGCTGACTTCCAGGTGCTCGGCGTCGGGGTGGGCCAGGCGTACGCGGGCGGCGATGTCGTCGTGAATGGCGAGGAAGAGGGTCTCGCCGGCCTGGACGTAGGTCGTCGCGAGGTCGTTGAGTGGGATCTGGGTGGGGCGAAGTTGCTGTTCTTTCATAACAGTTGGCTCCTCACGGTTGGGTGGGGTGGTCAGTGCGCGCGGCGCAGGACGATGGCGGTCGCGTTGTCCGGACCGTTGATGCCGGCGGTGCCGGCGAGGAGTTCGGCGGCCTCGTTCGGGTCGTCGCGGAGGAGCGCCGCGGCGATGGTCCGGTCGTCGACGGCCTGGCTGACGCCGTCGGTGCACAGCAGGACCGCGGTGGTGCTGTGCGCGGGCAGGGACGTGGTCACGAACTCGTGGCGTGCGACGGTGCGTGTCACCTTGCGGTCGTAGAGCGGCAGCGGGCCGGGCCGCGTGGTGTGACGGCGGATGCGCTCGCCGAGCGAGTGGTCGTATGTGGCCCGCTGGAGCTGTCCCTCAGCGGTGAGGACGTAGGCGCGGCACAGACCTGCCCAGGCGAACTGGACACGGCTGTGGACGGGGTCGAACAACGCGGTGACGATCGACGCGTCCGCGGCGATGCCGCTGGCGGCGAGCTGGCTGCGCGCCCTGATACAGCCGGTCTCGGGCGTGGCGACGAGCGCCGCACCGACCGCCTCCTCCGCAGCCAGGTCGGCCGCGTCGGCCGCAGCCGTGGTGTCGCCGATTCCGTCGGTGACGGCGACGGCGATACGGCCGGTGACCTGGTCGCCTCCGACGGCGAAGGCGTCCGCCTGGACCTCGCGGCGGCCTTGCCGCTGTGCGCCGCCCACGCGCCAGGGTGTTGGGGACATGACTGGACTGACTCCTTTGCGGGTGAGAGGGAATGCAGCAGGTCCGCCCGGGACCGGGCCGCTCGCACCGGCGCGGCCCCGAGCGGGAGTGGCCGCTACGGCACGGGAACCGCGGCCAGGCGAGTGGTCGGTGCGGTGAACTCCTGGCATGAGCCGAAACGTTCGTGCAGCGTGTGCTCCCGCTCCCACTGGCCGCAGCGGGCACAGGCGGGCTGGATGTGGCCCGGGGCGGGCCGTGCCACGTAGGCGCCACTCAGGTCGCCGTCCGTGAAGACGACGACCCCGGTGGCCTCCTCGAGGCTCGCCGCGCCCCTGGCGCGCGCGGTGGCCTCGTGCAGGGCGCGGCGCAGGAGGGCTCCGGACCAGTCGAAGCCGGGGCTGATGTCGACCCGCGCGTCCTCGTAACTGACGCGGTACGCGGGGAACGCGGCCTCCTCGGGGTTGGTGAGGGGGCGGGCCCAGAACTGGACGGGGCGGTCGTCGGCGCGCTGCTCGGGCGGCGGTGCGATGGCGGAGACGATGCGCATGATCAGGTCGCCGTCGTCACCGAGGCCGGCCGTGCGGGCCGCGTGGGCGCACAGCTCCTCGAAGCCGGAGACGCCGTGTGCGGCGAGCCACCGGTCGGGTGTCAGATCGCCGCCGAAGTTCCTACGGAAGTCGGCGCGGTCGCGGCGCTGGACGGCGGCGATGACGCCGACCGCGCGGTCGATCACGTCCGGGGCGATGCCGTACTTGGCGGCTTCGGTGTGCAGTATCCGCTCGCGGGTGGGCTGGTCCACTTCGCTCTCTCCTTCGTGGATACCGGGCTCCGGTGATCCCGGGCCCGTGGTCGGGGTGGGCGTCACGGGAGGGCCAGGGGTCGTTGGCCGAAGTGCTCGGCGGCGGTGCCGTGCAGGACGTTCAGCCGGGCCGACAGGCGCCGGCCGAGCGTGCGGCCGTGCGTGTCGACGCCGCTCTCGTGGCTGACGGACTCCAGGCGCCAGCGGCGGTGGCCGTCGTCGAGCGTGAAGTCGTACAGCTCGCCGGGGCGGGAGCCGCGCAGCGTCAGGACGCGCACGGGCTTGCCGTCCAGGTCGGCACGGACGGTGGGCGGGCCCTGGAGGTGGGCGGCGGCCACTATCGCCGCGATGTCGGACAGAGAGATGTTCATCGGTTTCCTCGCGCTCTCGTCAGGGCCTGGAAGCCAGGCAGGGCATCAATTGACTGTCACCACACATGTGGAAGGTGTGGCAGCACCCGCTCCATCAGACGTCGCGGTACAGGTCCGGACGGCCGGTCGTCTCGCGCAGGGCGCACACGAGGAGTCGGCCGGCGCCCTCGATGCCGAGAACGTCGGTGACGAACCGCACCGGCGTCACCGGGCGGCCGATCGCCTCACCGTAGGCGCGGGCCAGGGCTTCGCCGATCACGCGAGCCCGATCCTTGGCCTGCTCGAACTGCTCGGGCGTGACGCCGCGAGCGGTGAGCCTGGTGGTGAGTGCCTGCTGTTCGTTGGGGGTGAGATGTCGGAACATCGGTCAAGCCCTCCGGGGTGGATTGGTGTCGATTGATAACATTTTATCAATTCTGATCAATTGATGTCAAGTGTTGTTTATTTAGTTCGCCTGTCGCCCCGGGGGCGACTGCGTCTCAGCGCTTCGCGCGCTGCTTGGCGCGGTCCGTCCAGCGCGCCCTGGGCTTCGAGCTCCGCGGCACGGACGCGCCGCGCTCGGTCTTCCTGGAACCAACGGCGGTCCCGGCTGCGGGCACGCTCGTCCTTCTCGCGCTTCTCCTGAGCCTCGGCGGCGATGCGACGTGCCCGCGGACTGGTGCGGCAGCCGCGGCAGTTGGCGGCAGGGGAGTCGGGATGTGCCGCACAGCCGCCTGCCCCATGGCCGCTGTCACCACGTGCCGGGGGTAGGGGGTTCCTCTGGTGGTTCCCTGACGGTTCCCCGGCCAGATTGGCCGGTTCCCCCGCCGTATCTGGCCGCTGGTCGGATTGGCCGGTGGCCGTTCTGGCCGCCTGCTTTGTCCGCTTTCCGGCGCGCTTCCGCCCGCCCTTTTTCGCCTCCTCGGCGGGAGCCTCGGAACCGGACGCCGACGAACCCGACGGTGGTGGTGGCGTCCGCGGACGAGGGGCGTGGATCGTGTAGCGGTTGCTGGTGCGTCGCCCGTCCGAGAAGCGGGCGTGCGAGACGATGAACCCCTCCTCCTCCAGCCACTCCAGGTGCCGGCGGACCGTACGCTCTCCCTGGCTCGTCTTCTCCGCCAGGGTGGCCTGCCCCGGGAAGCAGGACCACGACTCGTCGGCGAAGTCGCACAGGGCCAGCAGCACCAGCTTCGCGCCCGGCTTCGGGATGTCCTGCCGGAAGGCCCACGCCATGGCCTCGATGCTCAACTGCCCTCCCTCTCTTCCTTCTTCCAGGCAGCACGCCAGCGCGTGACGGTGCGGGGCTCCACACCGAGGCATTCGGCGATCTCCTCCGCGCCCAGGCCCTCGCGGGTCATGAGACGTGCGGCGAGTTTCTGCTCGGCCTCATTGAGGCTGGGAAGCGGGAGATCTCCGTTGACGACCCGCTCGATCGCGAGGTAGTCGACCCCGGGGACGCCTGTGGCGGTGGTGCTGACGTAGACGCGGCGTGCGGGCTCGCGGGCGGGGTCGATGCCCTTGACGTGGAACGCGGGCACTGCGGCGTGTGGTCGATGTGTAGGGGTGGTGGGCACGACCCGCTCACCGCTCGTCGTCGAGGTCGCGGCCGCCGTGAGGGGCGTACGCGTTCTCAGGCTCGTGCCCCACCTCCAGGGCCGGTTCGCGGGCGCACGGGGTGTCGCCGAGGCCGAGCGGCTGGCCGTCGCCTTCCAGGACGGCGAGAGCGGGGCCGGGCTGACCGGTGCGCAGGAGCCGGGCAGCCTCGGCGGTCGTCTGCTCCAGGGTGACCGCGAGTGCGCGGGCCCTGTCACGTTGCGGAATCGCCCGCTCGGCCCTGCTCCGCCAGGCGGCGGCCTCCGCACGCAGCTGGGTGATGACCGGTAGGACCACCTGCAGGACGGTGTCGGCGACATCCCGGGCGTGGCCGGCGAAGTCCATGCGGGGCCAGTCCGCCGTGAGCCTGTCGGCGAGCCGCTGCCGGATGTGGTCGTCGGGCAGCGGACGAGGCGGCTGGGCCGTGCCGGTGTGCGGTTCGGCTCCGTCGAGGACGGCCGTCAGGTGGAGCATGAGGCCGAGGACGTCGTCGCCCTCGTAGGTGGCGAGCGCGTGCAGCGCGTCGTCGACGCGGGACCGCGCGTCGTCGCGCGTGTCGGGCGCCGGGACGCTCGCCAGGTGTTCGAAGGGCATGGCTGTGGACAAGGTGGTCCCCCTCCAGGGGCGTTGACTGAACAGTGAGTGCGGGCCGGGGCGCACCGGTCGCGAGACTTCGGGCCTCCCCCGGCCACGGCTCGTGGACCGAACGAACCGATCACCCGAAGTGATCAGGAGGTCTCGGGCAGGCGCGTGACACCGATCGTGCGCGAGGTCCGCCCACCGGGCCGCATGGGGATGTCGATGCCGAGGCCCTCGAGGACGCGGATCATCGCCGCGGGGTCGGGCTCGGGCGGCCGTGGGTTGCCGCCGGACCAGGACAGTTTGAAGGCGCCGTAGACACCGGCGTCGGCGGCGTCCAGCATCTTGCGGGCCTTGGCCTTGCGTTTCTTTGCGGCGCTCTCCACCTCGGCGGCGTCGGCGTAGGCGTGCAGGGCCTCGGTGATGGCCGCGGTGTCCTTGGCGAGAATGGTCTGCGGGGCGCGGTCGTCGGAGAGCTGGTCGAGGTTCCAACAGGCCGTCTTGAACGGACAGTTGTCGCAGATGATGGACAATCCAGGGCCGTCGAGGTCACGCGGCATGGCCTCCGGTTCGGGACTGGCCAGGACGTCCTCGGCCCACGCCAGGGCCTGCTTGGTGACGTCCTCGTCGTACGGGCGCTGGTGGACGACGACCTGCCCGTACTCACGGCCGACGTAGCGCAGCCGTACGACATCGACCGGCAGCGGTTCGCCGGTCGGGAGACTGGGGTGGTCCTTGAGGCCGCCGACGCGGAGTAAGTGCGCGTACAGGTGGACCTGGAACCACTCGGCCTGGCTGGGCCCCTGGCGCACGACGACGTCGAGAGCCCGGGTGCTCTTGGTCTTCACGTCCTCCACGACGCCCACGTCACCGGCCGGCCCCGCCGTCGACCCGCGACTCGCGGCCCGCTGACGGAAATCGCCCGGAGCCCAGTAGGCGTCGGCGTGGCCGAGGATCACGCCGTCGGTGAGCTCCAGCTCGGTGTGGGCGCCGTACTGCTCCCGCAGGACGCGCAGGATGCCCTCGTGCAGCCAGGTGCCGAGGATCGCGGCGTGCATGTTGTCGGCGAGGTCGGTCGGCCAGGTGCCGTGGACCTCGTAGGCGGCTCGGCGTCGGCACAGGCCGACCGACGACGGGCCGAGAAGGCGCTGGCGGGAGCGGGGTCTGGCGCGGTCGTCGCGGTGCGCGCCCTTCCACAGGTCGGGTACGGGGATGCCGAGTTTGTCGACGACGCTGTCGGTGGTCATGGTGTTCTCGCACTCTGTCGGGAAGTCTGCTCCCCTGCCTGACGGGCAGGAGCGGTCGGTCTACTGGGCTGTGGTGGCGTCGGCCTGGCTCGGGGAGGAGCCGCGGGGTGACGCCTTCTTCGCGGCGTTCTTCCGCGACGCCGTCTTCTTCGCCGCGGCCTTGCGGGGTGTCGCCTTCTTGGCCGGGGCGCGACGGCGCGTGGGCGGGGCCTCGGCCGATGGATCGGCGTCGGCGGAAGCGTGGCCACCGGTTTCACCGTCCGGCCGCAGCGAGCCGAGGAGGGTACGCAGCTGTTCGGCGCTGGCGTCTTGGTAGGAGACGCCGAAGTCGTCGAAGCACCGCTCGTTGACGGTGTCGAAGGCCATGCCGACGTGGTCGGCCAGTCGCTGAACTTCCCTGCGGGCCCTGTCCAGTTCGGCGTGCGGGTCGGCAGGTGACGGGGTCTCGTTCTCCCCTGCCAACGCGGTGCTCGACGTCTCGTCGTCGTTTCGGTTTTCGACGACTTCGGCCTCGACCGTGTCTCCGGGCGAGGAAGCTTCTCCGGCCGGCTGGGACTTGTCGGGCTGCCCTGTCGTCTCGTGCTTCAGTCGTGCGGCGGCCGCCTGGACGCGCTCGCGGGACTCCGCCGCGTCCGCCGCGTGCATCTCCTCGTCGACGTGCAGGCCGGACAGGTCCGCGGGACAGGCCCGGCGCAGGGCCAACGCCTCCGCGACCTTGCTCAGCTGGCTGGCGGGCATCTGCGGCCACAGGCCACCCAGCTTGTACTCCTGCGCCTCGTAGTCCCACACCTTCGGCGCGTACTCCCGCCAGTGGGCGACGGCTGGGAAGCGGGAGTCGCCGCGCCAGACGACGACCCGGCAGGCGGCCGGCGGTTCGTCACGCAGCCACACCGTGTGCTCGCCGCCCTCGGCGTCGTACCAGACGAAGTCCTCGTACGCGATGGACTGTCCGGCACGGTCGGCGGCCCGGCGCGCGATGAGCCGGTAGCCGTCGATGCCGGTCTGGATGGTCCAGCGGGTCTCCCCGCGCGACTTGCGTCTGATCATGTAGATCTGCCGGCCGAACGGGTCGAGCCCCGACGCCTTGCAGTAGTGGAAGAAGATCCCCAGCTGTGCCGGACTGGCCTCCGCCAGATCCGGGAACGCCGCGCGTAACGCGCGCAACTGCTGGTCCTCGAACGCCTTCTGGTCCTCGCGGATCGCGAGCCAGGTGACCGGAGCGTCGGCCACATCCCCTCCATGCATTGCTGATGTTCCCTCGTTTGGCCTTCAACTGCCACAACACATGTAGCGATCAGTTGAAGTTAATCAAAATCTATTTCACCGACTCCTGACCGTCAAGTTTGAGTTATCAATCCTCGTCGGTTGTGCGCAGGCTGCGCAGCTGGAACACGCCCGCCCACTCGGGATGGCGCGCGCGGAGAAGGCGCGCGTAGCGCGACGTGAAGTCGTTGTTCAGTCGGAACGGCCGGTCGTCCGAGATCTCTGGCCGCGACCAGCGGAGCTGCTCGAACAGCGCCTTGACGCCGATGCGTCCGCCGCCGGCCTCGATCCAGCGCATCGTGAGGTCTTCCAGGGCCTCGAGCACCCAGGGGTGTGCGGCGTGGAAGTCCTCGAAGCGCTCGTCGATGGTGGGATCGTCGTGAAGGTGGGCGTTGTCTGGCTCCGCTATCTCCAGCGGTAGCTCCGCCTGGTGGTGTGCGTGCATCGCTTACCCCCAACAAGACCAAGGTGTGTCGCAACACATGTTGGCCACTACCTTAAACGTGACGGCGTAGATGCGTGCTGCGTGCGACGAGACGACTGTCCGGATGCACAGCGAGAGGCTGCGGCGCGGTCCTGTTCCGCGCCGGCCCGCGCGCCGGACGTCAACCACCCTCCGCGTAAACGCCGTTCGCAACCGTGTACGGTGCCATGGGCATCCGTAACGGTCTGCGGGGGAACGTTGGATCTTCAGCATCAGACGGCGAACTTCGTCAACGCGTCCTGGTCGATGGTGGGACTGCGTGACCTGATCTACGAGATGCTGGGCCTGCTCTTCACGGAACTCAGCGAGAACGGCGGCATGGCCGGGGACGGCGAGGCGGGCCGGGCCTTCGCCAAGGTGTACGAGGAAGCCGCCAAGACGGTGTTCGACAAGGCCGGCTTCGCTCACCAGGTCATGGCCAACGGCGCGGGCGCCCTGCTCAAGGCGTCGGAGGAGTTCCTGAAGCGGGAGAGCAAGATCGCGGCTGAACTCCTCGGGCAGAGCCCGCAGGGGCCGGGGATCGGTGCCCAGCCGACCGGCCCAGACTGCAATCCGCGCGCCAGCCACAACGCGGAGGACCTGCCCGAGGTCGTCGGTGAGACCAGCGGCGTCGACCAGTACCTGTTCAACGAGCGCTTCCTCGGTCAGCCGCAGAAACTCCGCACCGTGGCCAAGGCTTGGCGTGCGGCGTCCAAGATTGCCGAGGACGCCTACTGGGACTCCGACACCGCCTGGAAGACCGCGAACCTCGACCAGGTCGGCGAGACCGCTGACGCCGTCGAGGGCTTCTTCAAGAAGTTCGTCGGAAAGAACCCGCCCCCCGGCGAGGTCGGCGAGGACGAGACCCTCATGGCCAACCTTCCCGTGGCGTGCAAGATGATCGCCAACGCCTGTGACGCCTACGCCGATCACATAGAGACCGCCAAACGACGGCTGCCCTACGAGGAGACCTCACCCACCGGCGAGTTCCTCTGGCCGTGGGAGCAGCCGAGGTTCGGAGGAGACGGTCACGACGGCGGTCTGCACGAGCTCATCGCGGGAGACATGCGGATCGCGTCTCTCGGCAAGATCCCGGCCGCCCTGGACAGCTCCAAGTCACGCGTCCCCATGCCGCAGCCGGACAACGACGGTTTCCTTCCGGGCCTCCCCCCGTTCCTGGCTCCACTGATCCGTGTCCCGACCTTGGTCCCGGTCGCCTACCGCCCCGCCAACGGCCCCCGCGTCCAGCCCATTCCGCCGGCCACGCCACCCGACCCGCGCTTTCCGCCGCTCACGGCCGGGCAGCAGCAGGAGTTCCAGACCTGGCTGAACTCCCTGCGCCAAGGCGACGTCTCGGGTGGCAAGCCGGCCGAGGTCGCCTACCAGTTGCGCGTGGCCGGCTACCCCGAGTACGAGGTCCACATCCCAAAGGGGCACAGCGTGAACAACACCCTGATGGTGGACGGGTTCCGGAACCTCGACGGCATGGCCGTCGAGGCGAAGTACGTCAACAAGCCGAACCAGCGCTGCTACCGCTCCCTCGAGGAACTCCGCGAGAACCACGCGTCGGGAAAGAAGGACTTCCTCTACCGCTCGGACCGCGACGAGCTCAAGAAGTACGCGGCCGCGCTCAACGATCCGCGGAACACGGAGATGCGGGGGGTCGAGACCGTCACCAACAACCAGGAGTCAGTCCAGTACTGGCGCATCATGATGGCCGCCTACGGCGTCAAGGGAACCGCCCGCTACGTCCCCTGACACCACCACCCGCCACAGAGGAAGCACCACACCACGATGGAACCGGACGAGATCGCCGCACTCCGCACCATGTACATCTTCACCCCGCCGGACGGACAGAGCTGGGGCCTGACCTACGAGGGCCTGGAAGCCGTGCTGCGTGAGCGGAACCCCGACGAGTTCGTCCGTGTCGACGACGGCACCGACGGACCCGTCGGCGGGTCGTCGATGCACTTCGGGATCACCCTGGACGACGAACAACTGGAAGGCATGGCCCTGCTGTCTCCCGAAGGCGTGTCCGTCAAGGACTGCACCGCCCAGTCCGCGGCGAGGTTCGTCCTCTGGCTCAGGAACAACGTGGTGCCGGCGGGCATGGCCGTCATGTTCAACACGGAGTGGGGCGCGGAAGCCGACCTCCCTGACACCCTTGTCCCGGACGCCACCCGCCCGCGCATCACCGCCGCCTTCGTGGCGCACCTCGTGGAAACTGGGGACCTCGACTGAACCCGATGATCGACAAGGCCGCTCTCCGCCGACCACGTCGCTGCAACGCGACGTGACCGGGCGGCGCGGCAGCAGGCCGCCCTACCGCTTGGGCCGCACGGTCATGGAGAACCCGGAGTTCAGGAGCTCGGCGGCGAACGCGGTCACGTCCTCCACGGTGTGCTCACCTGGCGTGAAGGTGCGTGCCTCCGGAAGCGGCGGGGGTGTCGGCTTCGGCTCCGCGGACGGCTTCCGGCCCCGGGGCTTGATCTGCTCGCGCTCGCCCGCCCGGATGCGGTCGATGCCCTCCTGGGCGGTGGCCCGTCCACGCTGCTCGGCATCCTCGAGCACGCTGTCCAGCAACCACAGTGGCGAGCCGGAGATCATGGCGTCCTCGGGCGCGAAGCTCCTGCGGACCCGCCACTGGTAGACGTCCATGTACTTCTTGCCGAAGATCCAGGGGATCTCTTTCAGGCCCACGATGTTCGGCAGCTCCGCCGCGTCGTCGACCACGTACCCGCCGTCGATGCCGGCTTCGTACTCCTTCAGTCGCTCCGGCAGGTAGTCCCGCGTCCCGTCCTCGGCGAGGCCGAGCACGGTCGGCAGCAGCCAGTACGGGTTCCCGGAGATCACAACGTCCGGCTCACCCAGCACGCCACGGGTCTTCCACAGCTGCGAGGTCTGTCGCTCCACGCCGTAGAGTGACGCGATCTCGGCGTGCCCCAGGAGATAGGGGAACCGCTTCTTCGCCACAGTGCCCTCCGGACCCGCTCGACTCCATAAAACTGACTTGATGCCGTCAAGCATAGTTGGAACGACGGGTGCTTGATCACAGAGATGGTTCACCGATGGGTCCCGGCACCTGGCGGACGAGTGCTTCCAGCTCGCGGGCGGACTCCGGGGCCAAGCGGTAGACCCCATGGACACTCACGGAGCTGCGCAGCTCCCCGTCCACGACGTGCTTGATCTGCCGTTCGCCTCGCCGCGACCGGTAGGTGAGCCGGCTGAGAAGGTCTCCGGGAACCGGTCGGCTGAAGCTGACTTGCGTGCCGGGAGGGCCGACGAGAACCTCGCTGACGCAGCTGGTCTTCAGCGTCTTCCAGTGGATCAGCCGGACGTAGTCCTCCATGGGCAGATGCTCGCCGACTGTGTCGTAGTCGAGGAGGCGTCCTACCTCCAAGGCTCCGAGGACCCACATCTGCTTGCGGAAAACCCTTATCGGATAGACGAGATCCCCCGGCTTTACCCCGGCCCGCGTGAAGCTGGGCAGCGACTGGTGCGGCCCTCCGAAGAGCACGCTCAATCGCTCACCCTCGAAGCCGTCCCTGGCGAGTGCCCGGCAGAGGTCGTTGGTCCACAGGGTGGTGTACGCGTCAGCCATGGCGGGACGCTATCCACTGGCACTGACACTCAGGGTTTCCCATGGCCGGCGCCTCCCGGAGTCGGAGGCCCGTTCTTGTCCGGCGCGGGTCCACGCCCTAGGCTGACCTCCTCTTTCCTTTGTGGAACGGCGCTCCGGGATCTGACTCGCACTCTGCCTGGGGCGCTGCCACGGCTGGGAAGGACTGGGGGAGGACAGGGCATCCGGGGGTTGGCTGTCATGAACGTCGGCGGGACGCTGCTCGGTAAAAAGATCACGAAGACCTACCCCCGCCGGGGCGACCTGCAGCTCGTCCGGCTGAGCGCGGCGGCGTCCTTCACCTGTTCGCGGTGCGCGCAGGCGAAAGCGGCACGTCTTGTTGCTCTGCGCGGCAATGTCCTGCTCTGCAACGGATGTTATGGGCGTATGGAAGCAGAGCGGGACGGGGCAGGAGAGGCTGGTCAGCCTTCTGTGGTTTCCGCACTCCCATCGGCAGCGCCACGTGCCGAGCCGACGGCTTCCGGAGCGTGGAACCCTTCTCGCGTTGTCGTCGAAGAACGCGACTGGGGGCGACCCTTCTCAGTCGTGCACACCGACGAGGCGGTGGCATGGAAGCTTCATGTACGTGCTGAGCATTTGCTTCTTGGTACCTGTCCCATCCCGGCTGAGATGGCCGACAGGCTCCCGCGCACTCCTCTCAACGTTGCCCTCGTACCGATCGGCAAACTCGCTCTCGTGCAGGGTGCGAAACGTGTCGCCATCCTCGAATACCAACCGGGAGTCAAACTCCGGTCGGACGGTGATCGACCGCTCCTGACGGGCATGTCATGGCATCGCTTCGTCCTCCCTGGGACCCGGGTCGCCGTGCGTTGGGATCATCGGGCGAAGACGAGGCTGCACTTCGCCTACACCCGGCTGCGCACGCCGGTCGTCTTTGCCGGCACGATGGTTCGCTACGTCTACGACCCGAGGATCATGACCCGAGACCTCGCCGCAATCGACGTGAGGGCGGACCGTTCGGAGGAAATCGTCCTGATCACTTTGCGTGAACTGGGCTACCTCGACGAGCAGGGACGCGCACTGCTTCCGCAAGCGGCACTGCTCCGCAACATCACTGAACGTGCAGAGCCGGGGGAGACGTCGACAAGTGAGGTCGAGAACGCGGTCCGGCGGCTACTTGCACGCAAGTTGCTCACGTGGGAGTGGGGCAGCCTGGGCGCGGGCGGCATGCTTCACTTCCCCGTTCGCGATGGTGAGACGCCTGTCGAACTGCTCTGCTACACCCCGACTTTGCGTGAGGTGGAGCATGAGAGCCTTCGGGCAGGTGGCCACGGGACGGACGCCGGCGCCCATCGAGTGGCAGGACATCTGATGCGCATCGGCCATCTTGGCAAGGAAGCCAGCGTGGAGGCGAGGGCCGCGTACCGATACGACCATCAGAGGGCTGGTCTTGCTGGACCCCACGAGCTGCCCCGGGGTTACACCTATGTTCGGGAGCACGAACGCGGGATCTAGATATCGTGCGTGAGTGTTCCGTTATCTCCTGACGACGTGGCGGTGACGGAAAACGTCCAAGTGGCCGTGGCAAACTTGCCCAGGAGCGCGACGGGGTCAGCGCCCTGTTGCCGACCAGACAGCCACGCCGAGGGCGGCGAGGCCGGTTAGCGTGCTGATGGTGGGAAGCGGCCACCGGGTGCGTTCGAGGTTGGTAACGCGAGTGTCGAGTTCCTCGATGGCCTTGTCGATCTGATCGGACCGCTGGACCAAGAGCGCGAGTTGGCCGTCGATGCGCGCCAGCCCGACTTCGAGGGCGCGGCGGAGTTCGGCAAGCTCCAGGGCGATCTCTCCGTCGGGCATAGCGCCTGCTGCTCCTGATCAGTTGATGGTGGTGGAGGCCGGGTCGTTCTTCGCTGGGAGCCACGAAGCCGTACCGGCGCGACCCAGGAGGGAGCCGACGGCGCCCTTGACCACGGCGAGGCCCGCGGGAATCGCGGCGATGGCCGCCGACTCGAGCGTGGAGAGGGTGACGACGTTGGTCGTTCCGGACGCGAGGAGGAGGCCGAGGAACGCCTCGACGTACGTCAGCACGGCGCGCTCGGCGATGTCGGCGAGGAGCTTGGGAGTTCTGGTGGGAGTGGCCATGGGGGAGGAATCCTCTCGACGTGGGATCAGGGCCTGGGAACGCGCAGCTTGGCCCAGCTCGTCGGGCCCGGGATGCCGTCGGCGTCGTCGCCGGAGTAGCCGAGCTTGCGCTGCCACGCGGCGTAGGAGCGGCGGTCGGCCTCGGTCCAACTCGGGCCGGGGCCCCTGCTGTACCTGCCGCAGCCCTCGGCGACGAGCCGCTTGCCCATGGCGGTGATCAGGGCGGAGCGACGGCCGGTACGGAAGTAGTCGGAGCCGGGGAACGGGGCGTACTCCGGTTTGTTCTCCGTGGGCGGCGTGCTGCTTGGAGGCTTTCCGTCGAGGTACTTGGCGACTGCCGTGCGGAAGCCGTCCATCGAGATGCCGGCCGGGTCGGGCTTGCCGGGCTGCCACTCCTTGTGGCCGATCACCGACCGCTCGCTCCAGCCGTGGGCCTGGCACAGGGCCGCGCTGACCTTGTGCATCGCGTCGAGCTGGACCTCTGGCCAGGTCTGACCGCCCCCGGTGTTGATGCACTCGAAGCCGTAGAAGTGGGAGTTGCCGTCGGTGTTGGCCTCGTTGTCCGGCGTCAGGGGCTTCTCGGCAATGACGGCCTCGAGGACGTCGTCGTCGCCGGAGCCGGCGTGGTTGGCGCGGCCGTAGCCGACGAGGTGGACAGTGCCGGAGCGGTCGATGACGCCGTGGCAGAGGGGGCCTGGCAGGGAGGTGTATCCGGTGCGGCAGAGCTCCACCATGGCGGACTCGGTGGCGTGCGGGCCGGTGTGGTGGACCATCACACCATGGACCGGCCCCCAGGCGCCCTTGTGGTTGCGGTTGTGGGTACGCCAGTTGCCATGCTCGACGACGCGGACGCCGGACCTCTTCAGGACGGCGAGGAACTGGTCTGCGGACAGTGGCTTGGCCACGTCGGGACGCTTTCTCCCCGCGCCTCCATGGGCTTCCACTACGCCAGGAGCCAACTGGCGGTCCCTCTTCCTGAATGCCTGGCCGGTGCCGATGGTCGGTGGAGGGTCACCTGGGGCGGGGAGCCTAACGCATCGGGTGCCAGCGCTGACAATCTGGTGGTGTCGTACTACTTGGTGTACGAGGATCACACGGAGACCCAAGACCGTGGTCTGCGCTCGGGTGGTCCAGGCATCTGACCGATGCCATGCCGAGGGTCGCGGACATCGAGGGGGAGAGACATGAAACCGGCGGAAGAGCTTCTGGAGGAGATTTCCAGAAAGAGGTCCGCACTGCGGCGACACCGTGCATGGAGTGCAGGAGAGGGACGCATCTACGCGCTACTGCGGAAGGCGGCCGAGTTCAGAGCCAGGGAGATAGACGCCGGGATACAGACTGACGTTCCCTGGGAGACTCTCTTCGAGCTCGTGATTGAGTGGCATCATCAGTTTCCGCTTGGTGATGGTGACTGTGATGAGGAGGCGGCTTTCGAAGTGCTTACCTTCGCTCTCGAGTTCTCGCGCTGGGAGCAGATAGAGCACGGTGTCCGCATGGGTGGTTACTCGGTGAAGCGCAGAGGGAGGGATCTTCGCGTTCGCCACGCCTGGGATGCAGCCCTTGAGGCAGCCGACATGTATCTGGAATCACGAGCGCGCCCCAGAGAACTACCACCGTTCTCCGAGGCGGAACGGAGGTGGGCTCAGGCTCGCCCCGTCGAGTCGCGTGAGGGGCCACCGTTCGAGGTCCTGAAGGCGTCCGCAGATCGGGCAATGGTGTCAATTGACGCCTGGAGGAAGTCAGCGCCGGAAGGGCACTTGCCTGATTCCTTCGCCCTTGGCAACGGACTCACCATGGGGGAAGCCACGGTTCTCCTGGCCGGTATCATGGGGCTTGCCGACCTCTGTGAACTTGTGGCACGTTCTGCCGCGAGACTGGAGAGCACGCTTGCGCATTTGGATCGGCAGGTAATGGTCGATGCCTTGAGCCAGCTGTGCCCCGACGTGTCGACTACGCATATCGACGACCTGCTTGAGCGGTTGACCTATCGGGTGGGCCGCTCGGCCCGGACTGCGCCTCTCGTCGAGAGCGGAGAAAAGATCATTCTGTGTCCTCCCCTCATCACTTCGAGGGCGGTTGATGTCATAGCGCTGAGAACGGCCGCTCAAGATGCGAGTCGGTTCGGTCGGGTGGGGCACAACCTGGGAAAACGGGCAAAAGAGTGGGAGGACTGGTTTGCCGCGATTCCGGGGGTGGTGGCACGGAGTGGCGTGAAGGTGTTGCGTGCTGATGGAAGACGCGCGGGCGACCTGGACGTCATCGCTGTCGACGCTGAGAACAAGCTGGGAGTCTGCCTCGAAATCAAGTGGCCCATTGACGCTGTCACGCGGCGGGAAGTAGGTAAGGTGGAGAACTGGGTCACCTCTGCCGCAGACCAATTGGGAAGAGTGCGTGGCGAGCTGGAGTCAGGGACTGCCGTGGCGGAGCTGCCGGACGGATGGCCCCAGCTGAGTGAGATCGAGATGACCTGGGGCGTGGGCACACCGCAGCAGCTCTGTCTACGGCCGGTTTCCGTGCAGGGCATCTACCCGACCTCGTTGCGCTATCTCATCGAGGCCGGAGACCCCCCGTCGCTTCGCAGCGTCGTGGAGATGCTCAAGCGTCCGGACCTGCCGAAGCGGGGCCTGCACTTTTCCGAGGAGACGTTCACCTTGAGGGTGGGGCATCATACCGTCGTCGTTGACACAATCGGAATCAGGCAGTTTGGATGGCGCCCGAGATTTCCGGACCTCACATGAGATGTACTTTTCGTGTCACCCGAACAACGGGCACGTGCGTGTGGAGAGCGAGCGCTGGCGCCTCGCGGGTAGTCACTTGGTGTACGTGACGCGCAGCTTCGGCGGGTACGTCTGCCCCACTCCCTGCGCTCGCCCGTAGTAGTTCCTGTCCGAGTTGTTCGGGTCTAGGGCGATGCCGCGCCAGCTCGTCGAGTCGAACACCGCGGTGATGTCGACCCACTTGCCGACGTTCTTGCCCCAGGTGATCGTCTGCGCCTCGCTGTCGGAGCTGAACGTCGACGGGCGCGAGGTGTGCTTGTGGGCCTTGATGACCGCCTTGCCGCCGCTGTTGTAGTACCAGTGGTCGAAGTAGAGGTAGACCTCGGCCTTCTGGATGGTGGCGCCGGAGAGGTCGGTGGCGAGGGAGGAGGGGAAGCCGATCAGGCTCGCCTGCGTGCCGTTGGTCGAGCTGTAGTAGCCCTGCATGCACTTGTTGCCGTAGTAGGAGTTGTACGCGCCGCGGTTGGCGTAGGAGCCGGACCAGGAGGCCGCGTAGGTCTTGGTGTAGGTCTTCTTCGGCGGGGTCGTCGTGCCGCCGCCGGTGTTGTACTGGCCCGTTTCGGGGACGTACGGTCCCACGTCCTCCACGTACATCAGGCCGGGGTGGTTGGAGCCGCCCAACAGGCGGACGGTCTGGCCGCTGGGGCCGTTCTGGCAGCGGAAGGTGATCAGGAGGCGGTGGAGGCCGGCGCCGAAGGCCGCTCCCGAACGGATGGTTTCCATGTGGATGCGGTTGTAGCCGGCCGTGGGCATGGGGTAGATCGCGGACTGGATCTGTGTGGAGGAGATCGTCGGGGTGCTCGCGCCGCCGTCCTTCAGGGCCAGGACGAGTTCGCCGCCGGCGGCCGAGGGATCGGCGTAGCAGTCCAGGACGACGCGGTACATGCGGCTCGTGTCGGCGTCGAACGAGAGCTCGACGTAGCCGTAGTCGGTCGTGCCCGCCGACACGGAGGTGGTCTGGTGGTCGACGGCGACCAGGCCGCGGGCGAAGCCGGACAGGTAGGTCTCGATGGGGTCCCCGGCGATGGTGAGCCGTCCCGCGACGGAGAGGTCGGCGACGCCGGTGTTGCCGTCCTGGTCGATGGTGGCGACGGCCGTGCCGTCGTTCGTCAGGGTGAGGTAGTTGGGGGAGCCGGTGGTCAGGGACACGGCCTCGTCCCCGGACTCGTCGTACAGGCGAAGCCCCTGGGGTGAGAGCTCGGCGCGCGGTCCGGGGCCCGGGGTGGTGAGGAGCGAGCGGCACTCGAGGTTGTCGAAGTAGACCCGGCCGGTGGCGGTGGTGTTGCCGGTGGCGTCGACGCCGACGCGCAGGTTTGCCTGGGACGCGCCGGCTGGGATGGTGACGATCTTCGAGACGCGTTGCCAGGTGCCGTCGGTGACCGGGGCGGACACGGTGACGCCGTCGGAGCCGAGGCGGGTGCCGGCCTCGTCGTAGAAACCGAGGTACAGCATGACCTTGCCGCCGGTGAAGTCGGTGGACGTTCTGTAGTCTGCGGCGATCCAGTACCGGTCGCCGGGCAGGACGGGCGAGGTGGCGTGCTGGAGCCATCGGTAGGTGTTCGCTCCCGTTGTGACGCGCAGGCACTTGGCGGAGTTGTTGCCGCCGTCCTCGACGCCGTAGTCGTCCTTGCCGGCGATGTAGGTGGCGATGACGCCGTTCTCGTACGAGGGGTCGCCGACCAGATTGCCGGTGGTGCCGATCGCCAGCCGGGAGGCCGACAGCGAGCCCGCGGCGATGTGGCGGGCGGTGAGGGTGTTGGTGGCGATCTCGTCGCCGGTCAGGGACAGCGCTTTGATCTCGCGGGCCGTGAGGGTCTTCGCGACGACCTTCTCGCCTGTCACGGACTCCGCGGCCAGTTCCAGGGTGCCGATGGACTCGGCCAGCACCATGCCCGCGCCGATGACGGTGCGGATCTCGGCGTTGTCGAAGTCGGCCGTACCGGCGGTGGCTTCGAAGTTCTGCAGCCACACGGTGGCGGTCACGGTGCCGGCCGGAGCCTGGACCTGCTGGCCCGTACGGGCCCAGTCGGCGCCCGGGGTGGGGGTGGCGGTCGCAGTGCCGTAGCCGAGCACCGTCCCGGCCGCGTCCTGCCAGCGCAGGTGGAGGCTGACCGAGCCCCCGGCCCAGTCGGCGGAGACGCGATAGTCGAAGCCCAGGTGGAATCGGTCTCCCGGGGAGACGGCCAGCTCTGTGACGCGCAGGCTGGGTGAGGCGGGCTCGCTGCTGGTGCCGTCGACCCGTAGACCTCGAGGGGATCCGTTGCCCTCGGTCAGGCGCCACAGGGGGGATGCGGCGATGAGCTGCTCGGTGAAGGCACCCTCGAAGCTCGGGTCGGGCATGAGGTTGCCGGTGCCGATGGCGAGCTGGTTGTGGCCGACCGCGCCGATCCGCAGTTTCGCGCGGGAGACCGCGCCCTCGGCCAGGGCGGTCTCCGTGACGACGCCGTCGAGGACCGACTGGGCGACGACCGGTGCCGGGCCGACCGGGCCGCTCTGGAGGGAGGGGGCGGAGGAGGTGCCGGACGTGTTGCGGGCGAGCAGGCGTACGTAGAGCGGCCGGTTGGCGGGGATCGTGAGGGTGCCGCCGAGCGGGGACTCCAGGGTGCCGAGCAGTGTCGCCGGGCCGGGGGTGAACCCGTCCAGGGCGGAGGCGTGGATCTCGACGCGTGCGAAGTCCAGGGGCACGGCGACGGCGTTCGCGAAGGTGCCGTCCCAGGTGGCGGCGATGCCGCCGAGCACGGGCACGGCGGTGGGCCGGCTCGGGGTGGGCGGAGGCGGGGCGTTGACGATGTTGACGGCCGTGGTCCCGTCCGGCTGCCGGCCGATGACGGCGCGCAGGGAGCCGTCCGCGTCGTACACGTCCAGCGCGCCGTTCTCGAGCGAGGAGTAGGCGAGGCGGGAGGTGCGGGTCTGCTGGGTGAGGCGGCGTTCGAGGGCGGCGATGCGGGCCGCCAGCTTCGCGAGGTCGTCGGCCATGGCGGTCGGTCAGCTCCCGTAGGTGAAGCGGTCGGCACGGGCGAGGGTGAGGGTGACGCGTTCTGGGTCGCTGCCCTGGGGCGGGCGGAGGGTCCATGCGGTGATGCGGCACCAGCCGTCGTAGTCCGACCACTGGTCGTGGAGGGTCACGCGGACGTCGTCGCCGATCTGCCAGCTGCCGATCGGGGCCGCTGGATGGTCGAGGACCTGGATCTCGGTGACCTCGCCGAGGATCTGGCGGGCGGTGCGTTCGGCGCGGGCGCGGGCGGCCAGGCGGTCGTTGGCCTTCTCGTCGGGGACTTCGAGGACGTGTTCCAGGCGGAGGCGGCCGTTGCGGATCGCGTCGACCGCTCGGCGGCGGCTGCGGCCCTCTCCGGCGCCGAGGGCGATGACGACCTGGGCGTACTCGTCGGCGTCGTAGGCCACCGGGACGGTGGCCGCGACGTTGACACCGGAGGCGAAGGAGATGTCGGTGCGGCGGGTGCCCAGGCGCGGCCAGCCGAGGCGGATACGGCCGCCGGGGCGGCCGGTGGCGGTCCACTCGGTGGCCTCGGTCCACTGGGGGCCGCCGTCGACCCGCGTCATGTCGTCGACGACCTCGCCGAGCACCGGGGCCTCCCACCATTCGGTGCTGTACGGCTCGGCGGGGGTGCCGGCCTGGGCCTTGCTGGTGGTGCCGTCCACGGTCACGCCGAGGTCGCCGTCGGGTTGGGACCGCGCGTACGTCCAGACGTCGCGAATGACCTGGCAGGGGTCGGCGTGGGTGTACGGGCCGCGGCCGCCCAGATTGCCGTGGACGTCGTGGCGGCGGTGCAGGTAGCTGCCCCACCCCGCGGCCTCGACGGGGTACGCGGCGCCCTCCGGCTCCGCCCGCCAGATGATGCCGCCCCACAGCGGGGTGCCGTCCCGCTCGGCGGTGAGCAGCGTGTTGCCGGGGTCCAGCTGGGCCGGGAGCAGATGGGCGAAGCGCGGTTCCAGGCGGCCGGAGAAGTCGCCGGTCGCATTGAGGGACAGGCCGAACTCCACCTCGGACAGTGGCAGGTCGGTGGCCAGCGACTCGCCGGTCAGGGCGTGCCAGGTGCGGTAGCGGTACGACGTCGTCATCGCCCCGGCCTCACCGCACGCCCTCGGTGAACTCGACGTCCGCGATCAGGGACGTCGCAGCGTCGACGCCCAGATCGCCCGACTCGCTCTTCGACGGCTGGGTACGGACGTAGAGGTCCTGGGTGGTGCCGCGGAGAGCCGCCGAGACGCTGATCGTGTCGGCCAGCACGACGGTGTTGCGGCGGGTGTTCGCGCCCTGGTCGTCGTCGATGGCGACGGCCTGCCCGTAGGTGGTTCCCAGGACCGTCTGCATGTTGGCGAACACGTCGGCCCGGGACAGTCGCAGGCCCGCGAGGGTCACCACGAGCTTCACGGTCACCGCCCAGGTCGGGACCGGCACCTTCCAGCGGGCGGCGGTCGGCCAGTTGTACCACTGGCCGTTCTGCGCGGTGAGCTGGCTCAGGGAGCCGGGGTAGGCGGTGTACAACGTCCGTTCGCGGCGAGGGTTCGCGATCTGCCGCAGATCCTTGATCATCGAGTCGGTGATGACCGAGGTGTTGGCGGGGATGTCGACGCGGGCGAGCGGGACGGCGGTCATGCCGGAGGGCACGGTGGTCGCCGTGGCCGACACGTTGCTGACCACGTGGAAGTACCCGATCTCGTCGGTCTCCGGATCGCGGGTGCCCTCGTACTCGGGGTCCTCCACCCGCAGGCAGACCAGGTCGGAGCGGGCGCTCGCTCCCGTGGGCGCGACGGGCACCGTGGCGTCGCCGACGTTGTACTGCGTGTACGAGCCCTGCCCCCACGCCGCGCCGCGGATCACCGCCGAGCCGTCCACCACCCGCACGCCGGCACCGGGCGTGGTCAGCTGCCGCACCTTCAGGTCGTCGCCCTCGGTGACGCCCTGGGAGCCGCGGGCGAGGTCGCGGACCATCATGCGGAAGGCGCGGGCGGCGTGCGTGCCGCCGTGAGTGAGCAACGGCGGGTTGATCAGGGTCACGTACGGACTCCTCGTGTGGGCTACAGGGCGGCGTAGGCCGCGCGCCAGGTCACGGCCAGCCGGGTGGCGTTGGTGTGGTCGCGGGCGGTCCACCAGATCTCCGTGGTGCCGGGCGGGATGACGAAGGTGTCCAGCCGGGAGGCGGGGGAGAGCGCGGGGGCGAGGTTGCCGGTGCCGTCGCGGAGGATCCAGCGGGTGCCGGGCCGGGTCTCGATGTCGACGTGTTCGTCGCTCCGCAGCGTGACGGACAGTTCGATGACCTCGCCCGACTCGACGTGACGGATGCGCGGGTCGGTGCACGGGCCGGTGATACGAAGTGAGGGCCAGGCGGGCAGGTCGCCGTCGTTGCGTACCCAGCCGCGGCGTTCGTCGGGGATGGCGACGCCGGTTGTCAGCGGGGCGACGAGCGGGGCGCGGAAGCCGCCCAGGCCGTCGGCGGACAGGGCGAGGGTGAGCGCGGAGGCGTCGTCGGCGTGGAAACGCGGGTCGAGGGCCGCGAACTCCAGGTCGAGCGGAATCCAGCCGTGCAGCGTTCTCGCGGTGCTGGTGGCCTCCACCCGGCGCAGACGGCCGTAGAGGCGGCGCGTCGTACGGCCCGGCCAGCGCAGGCGCAGCACGGACTGCGCGCCGGCGCTCGTCCGGACGGCGGGATCGTCGGCGGCGCGCTGGAGCCGGCCCAGCACGTCGAGAGCGGCCGCTGGGTTGCCGGCGGTGCGGATGCCCGCCTCGATACGGATTGTCCGTACGCTGTAGAGGTCGACGCCGGGGAACGCGCCATCCCCGACGGGATTATCCACATCCTGTGTACGAAGTTCGGGGACGCCGAGACCCTCGACTTCGCCCACCAGGACGTCGGTTCCGGCGCCGATGAGGACCCCGGCGACCTCGATCTGCCACTCGGCGAGTTCCGCCGTCAAAGCCGGGCTCCCCTCTGCGCGTTGCGGAGGCGGCGCATGACCTCGGCGCCGACCTGCTGCGGAGTGACCTGAGCCGAGGACACGGTGACCGGCATGGTGCCGATCAGCGGCTGCCGCTCCCGTACGACGACGACCTGAACGGACCCGGCCGGGCGGGCGTCAACCGTGTGGACGGGGCCGAAGGGCCCTGCCTCTGAGCTGAGTTGGAGACCGAAGCGCCGCGCGACGTCGGCGAGTACCGCCGTCGCCGCGGGGCGCTTGGCGGAGGCGAGCGGGATGAACGCCTCCCCACCCGTACTCGCCTCCGCGAACTTGATCAGGGCGGTGGGTGAGGAGTAGACGCCGGGCTCCCAGACGCCACCGTTCGCGTAGGCCAGGCCCTTGGTCGCCTTGGCCAGGTCGTCGAGGAACTTCGTCGCGCGGGAGCCGAGGGCGGACTGGATGCGGGACCTGCCGAGGTCGCCGACCTCGATGACCCGGTCCTCCTCCAGACCCGTGGTGTCGGCGACCTGGTGGATGCCCGTACTGCTCGACTTGATCGCACTGATGATGTCGAGCAGGTCGGCGAGGTCCTCGGCCGCGAGCGTCCTGTCGGCCGCCTTCGCCGCGTCGTCGGCCTTCTTCGCCTTCGTCCTGTCCTTCACTGCCTCGGCGGCCAGGTCCTCCGCGGCTTCGTCACCCTGTTCGGCGAGCCTCGCGGCGAGGTCCCCGTAGCCGAGGGCGGCGAGCTTGGCCAGGTTCTGCTCGAAGGCGCTCTGGTCCTTCACGGCCTGCTTGAGCTGGGCGGTGAAGTCGCCCAGGGACACCTTCGCGACCAGGCCGAGTCGCTCCAGGTCGGAGGCCATCTCCCTGAGGTACTTCGACGAGCCGGTGGCCATCTTGTGGGCCAGCTCGACGCCGTCCTCGCCCATGGCCTCGAGCGCGTCGGCCACGTCCTGGCCCGCGCGGCGGGCGACGGTCCGCAGGTCCCGGCGCCACCGCTCGGTCCTCTTCACCGCCTTGTCGAGGTTCTTCTCGAACCTCGACAGGTCGAAGACCTCGACCTCCTTGCCCTTCCTCTTCACGGTGCGCACGGAGTCCGACCGGATCGTCGACACCGAGACCAGCTCACTCCCGCCGGAGGCGCTGTACGACCAGTCGGACAGACCGCCGCTCGCGTACCAGGTGACGTCACCGCCGAAACGCCGGACGACCTCCTCGACGATGGCCTTGCTGCGGGGCCGCTTGCTCGCGGCGAGCGGCACGTACGCCTCGCCCTGCGTCTCCGGCTCGGCCCACACCCGCCAGGAGCCGGCCGGGGCGATCTGCGCGACGTGGTTCTCGCGTCGCGTGCTCCGCAGGCCGCCGTCGGCGAAGTAGCCGACGACAGCGCCGTCGGCGCGGGCCTGGATGGCGTCGGGTACGCCGTTGCCGTCCCGGTCCCAGGCCGTCGCCTTGAGGAAGACGCCCACGCCGACGTTCGTCCCGGTGATGTTGTTGATCGCGCCCTGGATGGTGCCGAGGGCGGTCAGCGGCGGCTGGACGGGTACGGTGACCTCGGCCTTGCCGTTCGGCATGTTCTGCACCTTGAAGCCGAGGTCCTCAAGTGCCTTGAGCGCGACGGCCGTTGGCGCGCTGATGGTCACGCTCTTGGCGTTCGGCGTCCTGATCAGCTGGGTTTCCACCGCTTTCAGGCTGGCGAGCGCGCCGACCGTCGCGGCGTCGACCTTCACCGTCTTGTGGCCGGGGGTGGCGCTGAGCTGGTCGATGAGCGCCTGGAGCGCACCGCGGGCGTCCTTCGTCGGAGCCGTGATCCGGATCTGGCGGGTGCCCGGGATGGTCTCGACCTTGAAGCCGAGATCCCTGAGGTCCTTCTGCGCCTCCGCGCTGAGGGAGTCCACCTGGATCGTGGTCTTCTTCGGGACGCGGTCGAACTCGGCCTGTACGGCGAGCAGATCGGCCAGCGTGGAGTCCATGCCCTCGGTCTCCAGCAGGAGTGAGACCTTCGACGGCAGCAGACCGAGGCTGTCGGCCACCGCCTCGGCCTGCGCGCGCGTCAGCCCGTAGCCCTGGGCCGCCTCGACGGCGGCCGCCCTCGCCTTCGTCATCTGCGCGCGGGCGGCGGACAGGGACTCGGTGAGCGGCCGGCCGTTCTGCTGGGCGAGGGCGTACGCGGAGACGGACGCGTCGGCGGCGGCGTCGCTGAGAGAGGTGAGGGACTGGTAGAGCTGTTGGCCGTTGCGGGTGGCGGTGTTCAGGGTGCCGTTGTTGTTCAGCAGGGCCTTGCCGTAGCCGTCGGCCTTGTCGATCCCGTCGGCCAGCGCCTCGTTCACGTCGAGGACGGCGTTGTTGACGCGGGCCTCGGCGGCCTGGAGGGAGATGCTGCCGCCGGAGAGGAGGTCGAGGGCGTCCTTGAGAGCGCGGGTACGGGTGTCGGCGTCCGCGGTGGTGTCCGCGAGTTCTCCGACCGCGGTCTTCAAGCGGTCGTACGCGCTCGTACCGGCCTCCGTGTCGCCGCTGGCGTCAGCGAGGCGCTCGGCGTTCTCGACGCTTTCGGCCATCTCGCCCTTGACCTCACCAAGGGCATCGGCGGCGATCTTGGCCTTGAGGCCGGTGTCGGTGTACGTCTTCGCGGCGCCGCCCTGCGTGGCGATCCACTTGACGTTCGCCTCGGCGGTCGCGTTCAGCTCCGCCTGCAGGTCTTCCAGCGACTGCCCCTGTCCCAGGTAGACGTCGGTGAGCTCGCGCATGGAGACGCCGGCGCTCTCCATGACGTCGACGAGCTTCTCCTTGCCGTCACGGACCTTGGTGTCGAGCAGGGTCTGGGCCGCGGCCCGGCGCACGTTGTCGTCGACGACGCCGTTGGACTCGCGCAGGGCGTCGGTGAGCGTGCTCACCCGCTGCTCGTGTTCGGCCGCGGCCTGGGCGGCCTTCCGCTGGTGACTGGCGAGAAGCCCGAGACCGAAGGTCGCGGCGACCATCGCGGCACCCCAAGGCCCGCCCATGAACGCCACGAGCCCACGTCCGGCGCCGAGGAGCCCCGCCCCGGCCGCCCGGGCCACGCCGCTGAGCGTGCCGGCGAAGCCGGACGTCGGGCCCTGGGCGCTGCGGAAGGCGGCCGCCATCTGACCCACCACGGGGATCCGCGTCTGAATCACCGCGAAGGCCGCTCCGTAGCGTGACAGGGACATCCCGGCCCGCGCGGCCAGGTTCTGCTGCACCCGCATCTGCGCGCCGAAGCCCTGCCAGGCGCCGGTGAGCCGACCGCTCACCGTCGAGGCGAGCCCTCCCAGGACCCGTGTGAGGCGCCGGGCGAGGAACATCGCGGCGATCGCCGTCTGCACGGGGCCGGGCAGCGACCCGAACGCCCGCACCAGGGACCCGACCACCTCACCCACCGGTACGAGTACGGCGGACAGTCCGGCGATCGCGGACATGGCGAGGTCCGCGGTCGTGACGAGGACGTCGAGGCTGGTGCCGACCCCGCCGGCCTCGTCGCCGAGCAGACCGAGCGCGGAGGCGACCGGCGCGGCGCCCTCGGCGGCGTTGCCGAGGACCTCGCCGAGGGCACGGGCCGCGTTGACGAGGATGTTCAACCCGGCGGCCAAGCCGTGCTCGCCGAGGGCCTGGAGCGGGTCGAGGAGCTGCTCGGCCTCGCCGATCAACTCGCCGAGACCGCCGCGCGCGCTGTCCTTGAGCTCCGGGCCGTACAGGGTGGCCAGGTCGCGCCCGTACTCGATCGCGGCGACGAGGTACGGGGTCGCGCCGGACATGCCGCGCGTCAGGAGCCGGGTGACGTACTCCAGGCCCGGGGCCATCGCGTCGTACAGCGCGAGCCCGGTCTGCCGGGTCTGCTTCCGCAGCAGCGTCATCGCGCCCGCGAGCCCCTGGCCACGGGCGGCGGTGATCTGCGCGGCCGCGCCGGTCTCCCGTACGGCGAGGTTGAGCGCGTCGAAGGACTCGGTGCCCTGGTGGGCCAGCGCGATGGCACCCGACATGGCGGGCTTGCCCATCGCCTTCTTCACCGCGGCGGTGAAGTCCTGCTGGGACATCTCGTGCTGGGCGTGGCTCAGCTCCTCGATGACGTACCGCAGGCCCTTGAACCGGCCCTGCGCGTCCCACGCCTCGATCCCCAGGGCCTCCAGCCCGTCGCGCATCTCCTTGGTGGGCGCCGCGAGGTTGGCCATCATTCCGCGCAGCGCGGTACCGGCGGTCTGACCGAGGATGCCGGCCTTGCCGAGCATGCCGACCGCGCTGGCCGCGTCCTCCATGCTCACGCCGAGACCGGCGGCGACCGGACCGGCGTACCGCATCGCGTAGTAGATGTCGATGATGCCGCCGGAGGCGTTGTTCGCGGTGGCGGCGAGGATGTCGGAGGCACGGGCGGCCTGGTCGGCGCCCAGACCGAACTGGTCCATGATGTCGCCGAGGTAGCGGGCCGAGTCGGCCGCGTTCACCCCGGCGGCGGAGGCGAGCTGGAGCGAGGCGCGGGTGGCGCTGATGGCCTGGTCGGTGCGGAAGCCCGCCTTCGCCAGCTCGACCATGGCCTCGGCGGCGTCGGCCGCGGTGGTGGTCGGGAGAGTGAGGTCGTTGCCGAGCTGGTTGGCCATCCAGGCGGCGCGCTGCATCTGACCGGCGGTGGCCCCGGTCACCGCCTGGAAGATGTTCATCTGCCGCTGGTAGCGGTTGCCCTCTTCGACAAGCTGCCCGGTGCCGAGGACGAGGGCGCCTCCGGCGAGGAGGCGGGTGAGGGCGGTGGCCTGGCGGCCGACGTTCCTGAGGGAGCGCTCGAGCGTGCCGGCGTCGTCGCCCGCCCGACGCAGGCCACGGCCCGTCTGACTGCCACGCGCGCTGAGGGTGCCGAGTCGGGTGGCGGCGGTACGGGCCTGGGCGCCGAGGGTGTCGATCTGGCGGGCGGTGCGTCGGGTGGAGGCGTCCAGCGTGTCGAGGCGGCGGTCGAGTTCGCGTGTGCGGCGGCCGAGGTCCTGGGCGGCGTCGGCGGCCGAACGCAGGCCGGAAATGAGGCTGTTGGCCTGTGCCGTCAGCTGGACGGTGAGGTTGTACGTCGCCATCCTGACGGCTCACCGTCCGTTCGGCGGGTCGGGCTGTACGGACGGAGCGCCGCGCCGCGCCTCGTAGGCGAGGCGGGGCAGGAGGGTGATCTTGATGCCGTAACCAGCCCGCCCCGCGGGCACCTGGTCGCGCTCCTGGGCGATCAGCTCGCAGCCCGGGCAGCGCACGGTGTCCGTGACGTACGCGTGCCGGTGCCCGCCCTCGGCCGGGTCCCACTCGTCGAGCCGGGTACGGCAGTCCGGGCACACGATGCGCTGCCACTGCTGCCAGGCCAGGGCCTTGGCCCGGTCCAGGTCGCTCCAGCGGCCGTCCCCGCCGAGGAACCGCGAGTGCGGGATGCCGTACTGCTCGCACAGCTCCAGCTCGGCCCGCAGCCGCGGGTCGGCCTTCAGCCTTTTCCCAGATCGGCCTGGCCGGTACGGGCCTCCTGCTGCACCTCCCAGGCGGTCTCCCACAGGGCGTTCGCATCCGGGGCCGACCACGCGTCGAGCAGCTCGCGGGCCTCGGCCTCGGTCATGCCGTCGGTGGACGACGCCGCGATGAGCGCGGCCGGGAAGGTGTCGGGATTGAACGCCGCCCCGTCGGCCGCCTGCTCGTCGGTGGGCGGATGCGCGTGGAGCAGCTCCTCGAGGACCGGGCGCGGAAGGGCGCGGAAGGTGAGGTGGATCGAGGCCGCGCGCAGAGCCCCGGCCGCGGCGTCGTACCGCCGCCCCATCTCGGCCGCCCGCTCCGCGAGGACGCTGTTGTCCGCGTCGCTCTCTGCCAGGATCCGCGCCCGGTCGGCGGCTCGCCTGGCCTCGTCGTACTCCGCCCGCAGCGCCGCGTCGTCGCAGATCCGCAGAACGCGCTCCGGCAGCGAGCGGCGACGCAGCCGCTCCATCTTCTGCTCCCAGGTCACCGTGTCCTGAGCCTTGTTGGTGGCCATCAGCTGCCTCCGGAGGAGGACGAGGACGAGGACGAGGAGGAGGACGAGGTGGAGGCGGCGGTCGGGACGGCGGCGTCGAGCGTCGGCGGAGAGGTGACGGAGAAGACGGCCTGGAACTTCGCGGCCTCGTTGCCGGCGTTGTACTGCGCGGTGCGAGAGGCCACCTGGACCGGGAAGGTGTCCATCGACTTCGACCCTGGGATGTCGCCCTTGCGGAGGAAGACGACGTAGCCGACCGCGCCCTTGGGCAGCAGCGTCTCGATGGTGTCGCTGAGCTGGTCCTCGTAGAAGGTGATCGAGGAGTTGTCCGCCTTGTCGTTGCCGGGGATCGAGGACGAGAAGGTCGACGCCATGTCGGGCGTCTCGATCGCCTCGTTCGTCAGCGACCAGCCGTCGACGTCGCTGATCGCCTCGGTCAGGTCGGTGGCGTTCGGAGACGAGATCTCCGCGCGGGTGGGGATGAGGTCGGCGGAGGCGACTTTTCTCAACCAGAGGATCTTGGTGATGCCGCGCCGCATGAAGCGCTGCTGAGCCACGGGCACTCCTGGACGGGTGCTGCGCCGGGCTCGACGGCCGGGCGTCCGCGTGGCTCCGCGGTGAGGTGTCGTAGAACGAAGGAGGTCAGGCGGCGGGCGTCACGGTGATCGTGAACCGCTGCACGTAGGTAACGATACTGCCCTGCGAACCGTCAACCGCTTCTCCGTCGGCGTCGTAGCTCAACTCCCGGCCGATGACCTGCATTCCGGCGACGGGGATGTCCGTACGCCAGCCGCCCGGCGCGCGGTCGAAGAGCACGTCACGGACCCGGTCGCCGAGCCACTGCACCTGATCCGCCCGCTCGCCGACACTGGTCGCCTGGTACGTCCAGGCGACGTCCGCGTGCCAGTCGGCGAAGGACGGACCGGAGAACTCGCCGGGCAGGCTGTCGAGGATCAGGTACGGGTAGGCCGCGGGCCGGCCGTCCGTCGCGCGCGGCAGGACGGTGAGGCCACAGGGCCGTCCGGTCCCGGCGGCGAGCACGTCGACGAGCGCCCGGGTCAGCGGCAGCCGAGGAGGGCTCATCGGGGCAGCACCCCGCTGCGCAGGGCCTCCAGGAAGCCGGGTTCGGTCTGTCGGAAGGCCGGCTCGATGTGCGGGTACGGCGGCTGCCGGTACTGACGCCCCAACCGGTCGACACCGACGAAGCCGTACTCCAGCCGCCGCGACTGCGGAGCTTCCGTGAACACCACGGCGCTCACCTGCCCTCCGGCCACAGTCACCTTCACGTCCCACGACGCCCGGTACTGGCCGGTGATGACGTTCGGCCCTGGCCGCCCGGAGGCGTTCTTCTGAATGCGGACCCGCAGAAGCATGGCGTGATGCCGGGTGATCGCCCGCGTACGGGCCCGAACGGCCGGACCCATCCCCGACAGCGCCGCGGCCAACTCGATCGGGTCCCGGAACGCGGCCGCGTCGGGGTGGGCGTTGGGATGGGAGTTCAGCGCCATCATCCGATCACCTCCAGGCGCACCACGCGCATCACCGCGTAGGTGCCGACCGCGACATCCGCCACCCGAAACCGGCGGCCCACCAGTTGCTCGTCGCGCACGGAACGCGAAACGCTCAGCACGTCGTTGACCATCACCTGCGGCGCGGAGAGCGGCAGCAGCCCCTGGTACGCGGTCGGGGCGGACAATGATGCGACGGCCCCGTCCAAGGGCGGGGTGACCGAGAGCTGCCCTGGACGCACGACGGCCCCAGACCCCTCCCACAGCGGCACAGACCCCTCGCTGGCGGGCTTCAGGTCGCCCGTCTCCTCGTCCAGCTCGTCACCCGAGTCACCGTCCGCGTCCCGCCACAATTGGAGCTCGTCATCGAGAAGCCCTTCCACGATCCGGCGCACGCCTGACAGATCAAGCGCCACGGGCCCACTCCGTCAACTGCCGCAGTACCGCCGCCGTTCCGCCACCTGGTACGTTCTCCAGGTCCACCCGCGCGAGCGCCGCCCGCTCGACTTCCAGCGGGTCGAGCGCCTCTAGGAACGCGGCGGCCGAGGGCCCGGGTTCGGGCGACACGCCAACCTGCACACGCGCCAGGAGATCAAGCTCGGCGGGCCAGATGCCCGTCGGACGCAAGTGCAGCACGACGCGCGGCAGATCATGCGCGTCGGTGTGAACGTCGATGGCGGCGACGCGCTCGGTCACGTCTTGGCCGTCCACCACGACGCGGTAAGTACGGCCGTCGAAGGTCATCCGGAAACGGTTTGGTGTCGTCACCGGCGGAGCCTAAGCCCCGTCTGGGTACTCTCAAGTCTTCGGCTGCTGCCACCATCATCAGCAGCCACTTCGCGACTTCGGTCAGGGGGATCGGAGTCAGAACGTAACGGTCGGGGGGACCTTGCGGTGCCGGTGTGCGGAGCCATCCCTCCCATGTGCCGATCAAGCAGGAGGTCAGCTTGAGACCCACTCCGTTGGCGATGCCCAGCCGCAAGCCTGCGTCGCGGACTCCGACAAGGGGACAGGGCGGGTTCGTCCGAGAGGAACCGCGTGCTGAGAACCCGCTGGTCTACCGGGCGGTGCTGCCGATCCCTGAGGACGAGCAGGAGCAAATGTTCGCCGGGGGCCGCTCGTGCTTCACGTCCTGGCTGGAGAGCAAGGGGTTGCCGACTCAGCTTTCCTCGGGCGTCCATCGGCTCACGGAGACCTACACCCTCACCGTGACCGACTCCTACGACACCGATGGCCACCAGACCGCGCTGCGGCTCCGCCTGCGGGAGAACAAGGAGGACAAGCAGGAGGGGACCTGGCAGACGACTCTCACGTCCGCTGTCGACCGAGAGTCGGGCGCGGCGTACGTTGGAGTCGACCTGGAGCACTACCCCAGCCCGGGCAGACGGCAGTTCACCCCGATCCCGCCTCGGCTCGTGCGGGAACTTCTCGATCACTTCACCGTGACGGATGGGACGATCCGACTCTCGACGGCACCTCACCTGATCGATGCCGACTCTGTCGGCCTCCTCGTGTCCGCCCTCACTGATCCCGACCGAGGGTTGCCGTTGGTCCTCGCCGCGGAGCCGTCCAACGACGATCCGGCCTGGGAAAGGCTGTTGACCGGGGTCATCAGGAATCTGGTCGGAATCGCCACGGTGTTCCGGCTGGAGCGGGAGGCCGTCCCCGTTTTCCGGAACGAGGCCGGAGAGCGGCACGACGTGTTCCCCGGTCAGATACGCACGTATCTTCCGGACGTCACCCTCGGCTCCGCGGAGGATGGTCGTCGGCACCGCTTGCTGACGTACCGGCGGCTCAGCGATCCGAAGTTCCGCAACGCGGATATCCGGATCTCCAGGTACCCGCGCCAGCATGCCGTTACGACACCGCAGCCGGCCCTGCTTGCCGAGCCTGCGTTTCCAGGGATCGAGGAGGTTCTCAAGGATCTGCGCGCGGCACGGTCCCAGACCGCTGAGTCCCTGGGGAACGAGACCGTCGGCTCCCTGCGAACCCAGCTGAACACGGCGAACGAGACGATCGACAAGGCGCTAGAAGAGCTGAGCGAGGCCGCCAGCGCCCGGGACCTGGCGGAGCGCAGCAGGCGCGCACTCGATGAGCAGCTTCGGGAGGCGACCGACCGTTACGAGTACGAAATCGCCGACCACGATGCCACCCAGGCGGAGCTGTCCGCCCTGCGTCACCAAGTGGCGGTACTGCAGCAGCGGCTGGTGAAGGCCGGCCGAGCCGAGGACGCGTACACGCCTCCCGTCGAGGAGTCGGCGCCGATGTCCTTCGCCGAACTGAACGAACGCGTTCGCGACCGGATGAAGCATCTTGTTCTGACCTATGACAAGAGCAAGGCGGAGGATCTCGACGATGACATGAAGAGCTCCACCTGGGCGTCGAAGGTGTGGGACGCGCTGCTGGCGCTGGATTCCTACGGCGCGACCAGCGCCAGCGACGAGGGATTCGGCGGAACCTTCCGGGATTTCTGCGAGGCGGCCCCTCAGGGCATGCGTACCTATCCGCTGACGCGTGTGGCCATGGTGGAGTCCGACTCCGTGCGCAACGACAAGAGGTTCCGGCAACAGCGAATGCTCCCTGTACCGCCGGAAGTTGACACGTCGGGCAGGGTGTTCATGGAAGCCCACATAAAGATCGACAACAAGGGGCGGATCGCGCCTCGCATCCACTTCTACGACGACACAGCCGGCGCCACGGGCAAGGTGATCGTCGGCTACATAGGGCCCCACTTGTCAAACACTCGCACGAACTGACCTGGTTGCGGAGTTTGAGTCGGAGCCAGGCGCACCTGAGGACGCCCAGTCAGTAACGGTGCAACTCCCGGCCGCACCACCATGGCAACGTCACCCGGACGCCTGTGACCGTAGTTGTGGATCACTGGGACACCATCTCCACGGTGGCCGCACCGATCGGAATCGGCGACGGTGCCGGTGTGCGACCGTCGGCCAGACGCCAGAATGAGATGCATGAGTGAGCAGCGCACCCGCACGGCGCAAGAGGGCGGTCGGAGAAGCGAAAGGCGTCGCCACGTGGTTGAGGTCAGCGGGGGACGCCCCGGCCAGTGGACGTTCGATGTCCTTGACCAGGACCGATGGTCCAGCCTCACGGAGGAGGAGCGGAAGGCGGAGCGGCACAGGGCGGTCAAGAGGCGTCAGAATCGTCGGCGTGCACAGCGCATTCGAGAGAACGGTCCACGGGACGTCTACACACCGGTGCAGATCGGGGACCGCGACGGGTGGCGGTGCGTGATCTGCCACAGTGCAGTGAGCCGCGCGTTCACCTCGCCGCATCCTTGCTCTCCGACTGTCCACCACGTCATAGAGGTCATGGCAGGCGGCACTGACACTCTGGACAACGTCGCCCTTGCCCATCGGTTCTGCAACAGCGACTCCTACACCTGGGGCCAGAAGACACCTGCTGAGGCCCGGCAACGGCTGGCGGATCGCGTGCTCTACGGCAAGCACGGGCCAGGGCGACGTGACCGAGTGCCTGACGCGGATGCTGTCGCCCTGGCCGACGAGATCACGGGCAGGCTTGACGATTGTTAGACAGCGCCCCGCAGACCAGAGTGGACGCAGTTGCGGCGAGAGCTCCCTCCTCATCCCCAGCCTTCTTGTCAGCCGCAACCTTCACTGAATTGCCCCGTGGGCGATTCCGCTGACCAATACACGCATCGCCGCCTTCGAGAACAGCAACGGCCGACGGCCGGGGTCTTTGGAGTCGCGTACTGCGGCGTGTTCGCCCAGTTCCGCGATCTCCACGCAGTCGTTCGCACCCCCGCTGTACGAGCTCTTCCGCCACCGCGCCAGCGTGAGATCGACGTCGTGCGTAGCTGTCGTGACGTCGTGCGGGGCGGCCATGCTGGGCGTGCTCACTCTTCGAGCTCCTTGCTGATCTCGGTGATGCGGGTGCGGGTTTCCGACGGGCTGAGGGCACAGGCCATCAACTGGTCGAAGATCTCCGTGTAGTTGTCCAGGTCCTCGGCGGACTCCAGGTACACGGAGTTCTTGGGATTCTCCAGCCACACCAGATCCGGCGTGGGGTGCGGGAAAGTCAGGATGACGAACGGGCCGTACAGCCCGGGATGCGCGCCGAGCGAAAACGGCAGCAGCTGCACGGTGACGTTCGGCCGCTCGCCGGCCTCCACCAGCTTCCGCATCTGGTCGCGCATCACTTCGACAGAGCCGACCGTCCTGCGCAGCACGGCTTCGTCGAGGATCGCCCACAGCCTGGCGGGGGCCTCACCACCCAGGCGGCTGTTCTGCCGCTCCATGCGGACCCTGACCAGGGCCTCGACCTGCGGCGGGGACAGGTCCTTCCTCATCTGGGAGATGACGGCGCGGGCGTAGTCCTCGGTCTGGAGCAGCCCCGGCACGAGCATCGGCTGGTAGTTGGCGAGGTGCGTCGCGCCGGCCTCCAGCGCGAGGTACCCGTCGTAGCGGGTGGGGGTCAGCACCGTCGAGTACTTCCGCCACCAGGGCTTCTGCTGCTCCTTGTCCGCCCGTACGAGGTCGAGCACGTCGGCCCGCCGATCCTCGTCCTCGACGCCGTACAGGTCCAGCAGGGCCCGGACGAGGACCGGCGTCGTACCGCGCTCGCCGTTCTCGATCCGGCTGAGTGACCCCTGGTTGACCTCCAGTTGATCGGCGACCTCGGTGAGGGTGAGCCCGGTCGCGTCGCGCAGCTCCTTCAGTCGGGCCGCGAGCTGTCGCCGGTACACGGACTGCGGGACCAGGCTTCTCTTCAAGGCCATGCCGGAAGTCTCTCCGTATCGGCGACTCCTCTACAACCCATGCGGGTCAACTTCTCAAGACATATTGCCTAGTTGCTAGTCGCGTCGGCATGCTGTCAGGAGTCACGTCGCGCGTTCGTACGGGCGCGCGCCGCAGCAGACCGATGGGCGACGCCTCGCCACCACCCCGTCACCGGCACGCGCCTCCGCGTCGGTCCCGCACGCCGTACCAGGAGGGTGGGCCATGCCACGGACAACGCTGTTCCGGCAGCTGCTCCAGCATCGGCACCTGACGACGCACGAGGCTTTCGCCGCCCAGTACGAGCGGGCCGCCGCCCGGCTGGCGGAACTCGACCGCGACCCCCGCCTGGCGTCCCTCCAGGTCTCCCCACGCCAGTTCGACCGCTGGTACGGCGGGGAGTTACTGACTCTGCCCCGTCCTGACGCCTGCCGGGTGCTGGAACACATGCTGGGCAGACCCGTCTCGGAGCTGTTCGCCGCGGCACACGACGGCGACTCCGAGGCCGACGAAGACGAGGAGGAGCCGCGCAGTCGGCGGCAGGCGCCGACTGCCCCTCCTCCACGCGAGGACGACGAGAACCCGCTGGACATCGTCACCCGGACCCGGCAGCTCACGGCCAGCAACACCGACGACGCGACGCTCGCCTTCCTCGACGCCTCCCTGGAGGGCATCACCAGCCGGTACGAACAGGACGGGCCGTACGTCCTCCGCCCCCAGGCCCGCCAAGCGCGGCAGCTCGCCCACACCCTCCTCGACGGCCGCCAGCCGCCACGCGCGCGTCGTGAGCTGTTCCGCCTCGCCGCCCGGGCCTCCGGCCTGCTCGGCTACATGGCGGTCAACACGGGCGACTTCGCGCTCTCGGAGGCGTACTGCACCGAGGCCCGGGATCTCAGCCGCGAGATCGGCGACCTGGACACAGAACTCTGGGCGTGCGGCACCCTCTCCTTCGGCCTCTACTACGCCGGCCGGTACGACGAGGCGGACGCCTGCGCGGCCGCGGCCGTCGAGCGAGCCCCGCGCCACGCCCAGTCCATCCGGCTGCTCGCCAACGGCCGGGCCCGGGCTCTCGGCAAGACCGGCGACCGGCGTGCCGTCGAGCAGGCCCTCGGACAGGCACTCCGCCTCTCCGACCTCCACGAGGTACCCGTCGGGCTGACCTCCTGCATCTCCTTCGAGCCGTACGGACGGGCCCGGACGCTGGCCAACGCCGTCACATCACACGTGGCGCTGCGCGACACGGCCCAGGTACTGCGCGACGCCGAGCACATCGACGATCTGGTGGAGCACTCGACCTCCTCCTGGAGCCGTTCGCTCGTACGCCTCGACGTCGCCACCGCGCTGCTGCAGCAGCGCACGCCCGACGTCGACCACGCGATGGCGCTTGGCCGTGAGGCCCTGCGGTTGTGCGGAGACACCCCGATCAGCTCCGTCTACCAACGCTCCCGCGACCTGCACGAGCAGGCGGGGCCGTGGCGTGAACAGCCGGCGGTACGCGATTATGGCGACGAGTTCCGGACCTGGAGCTCGCAGCCAGCGGCCCTGGCCATGGCGTCATCCGCGTCGTAGGCGCCGTTGGTGTCGTCGTGCTCCGGGGCAGTGTGAAGCCGAAGGAGTACGCCGGGTGCCCCTGCTCAGCGGCGATCCCGCCGCGTTCCCCGCCGAGCCTCCCGCCGACACTCACGATCCGGCGGTCACCGCGGCCCACGACTGGGCGGCGTTCAGCGCACTCGACGAGATGACCGACCACTGGGCACGCCCTGGCTGGTCGGACGGCAGCCGGGCGTACTACTGGATGCTGACCTTCCCGGACGATCAACGGCTCGCGGCTCTCGCCGGGCACTGCCAGGAGGAGCTGGCGCCCCTCGGCCTCGACCCGGTGCCGGCGGATGGACTGCACATCACCCTCGCCCGCGTGGGCAGGCCGGACGACGTCGCCCCCGACCAGCTGGACATTCTGGTGCGCGACGCCGAGGCTCTGCTGCCCTCCGCGTTCTCCGTGCGCGCCATGCCGCTGGCAGGCTCCCGAGGCGCCGTCCGCCTGTCCCTCGGCCCCTGGGAACCCCTGCTTCGCCTGCACCACGCGCTGGCCAAGGCTGGGGGCAGCGTCGGTCTCGCCCCGAAGAAGCCGACGTCCGCCTTCCGACCGCACCTGAGCCTCGCCTACAACAACCGTCGGCGTCCCGCCGCCCCCGTCGTGGAGGCGGTCTCAGGGCTCCGCGCTCTCCCGGCCGTCGAACTCATCGTGCCCGCCGTCCAGTTGGTGGAGCTCCGCCGCGAGGGGCGGACGTACCGCTGGGACGTACGGAGGAACGTTCCGCTCGGATAGCCCGTCGGCGTCCAGAGGGAGAACCACGACGACTTCCTTGCCGATCGCGGTCGGCCAGACCGACCATCCGGAAGCCAACTCTTCGACGAGCAGCAGCCCGAGCCCACTGCCCGTCAGCTCACCCAGCGACGCCGCCGCCGATCGTGCCCGGACTCTGGAGACATCCCGTGCTGCGTCGTGGACCCGCAGTACCGCCACGTCCTGGTAGATCTCCACGCACATGCAGTCCGGGCCGCCGGCCGTGTGCCTGACCGCGTTGCCCACCAGTTCCGAGGCGACCAGAACGGCGTCGTCGACACGCTCTGGCGAGGCACGTCCCTCGAGGGCCTCGCGTACGTGCCGGCGCGCGAGGCCCGAAGGCTCGGCGCAGTCGGCCAGCTTCACCCAATGACGCCTCACTGATGTCCGCCTGCGGAGGCGCTCTTCGTCTACCGCGTCCATCGCCGCTTCTCGTTTCCGGTTAGGCACTGGACCGATCAGCCTCGCCACCCGCGAGCCGCGACGGTACGCCGCGGCTCCGCCTCATAGCGCGCTGCCGGACGGCGGACGAACGGCGTGCTGACGGCGTACCGCCGCCGACCGCCCCCGGCGAGGCTCTTCTCCGAGACGCCGGCCCTTGGCGTCTCGGCACACCTGGTTGGAGGTAACGCGGAATGAGCAGCAGTGCGAGGCAAACCGCACCACACGAGGTGCCCCCGGGCACGCGCCTGGTGCTCTACGCCTGCCTGCCCGCGTCGCTCGGTGAGGCCGCCGACCACAGCGTGGCCAGCACACGGCGGTATGTCGCCGACGCCGGCTGGCAGACGGTCGAGACGTACGTCGACCGGGCGGCACCGTTCGAGAGTCGCGCCCTGTGCGAGGGCTGGCACAACGCTCTGGCCGCGGTCGAGCAGGGGAGAGCAGCCGGGATCGTCACCCCCCTGCTCGTGATGCTGGGTCATCTGGAGCAGGACAGGACCAACCTCGCCGCCTGGCAAGCCCGGACCGGGGCGCTGATCACGACGCTGTGGGCGGTCGTCGACGCTGCCGACTCCACGGCCTTACGTAGACCGGCGGCGTGATGACCACCATGCGGCAAGGGTCTCTCCGGCAGCTGCTGGGCCAGGTCGGAAGGGCGCTTCGCCGCCCGGCGAAGTACGTCGGCCGGTTCGGCTTCGGCGCCTTACAGGTGCTGTTCCTGCCCGTCCTGGTGACCGGCACAACGTTGACCACGCTCTACGCGGGCCAGATCCGGTAGCTCCGGCCCGTGTCCTCGACTCCCCTCTCCGGATGCTCCGAATCCAGGTCCCCTACGGAATTCGATCAACCGGAGAGGGGTCGCACGCAGGTGCGGACGCAGAACCCCGGCCTGTGCGCGGCGATGCCGCGCAGGGGCCGGGCGGCACCACGAACCAACTCATATCCAGTCCTTCAGATTCATCCGACAGGAGGAACCGCGATGACCGCAGTCATGCTCAATCCGATCGCGACGACCGAGAGCGAGTCGTCCGTCGCGACGGTCGACACCGGAATGCCCGCCGACCCGTTCGACATCGACCTGACCATCGTCACGGAGATCGGCGCCGACCTGCTCCCCAAGGCGTGCGGCACCGGTGACGGGTGCGCGTCGACCTGTGCGTCGTCCTGCGCGAGCGCCGTCTGACAGCGGCTCGTGCACGGGGTCGGGGGCGCTGCCGCTCCCGACCCCGCCCGTTCACAGCACTGATGGCGGAGGCATTGGGATGGGAAGCGACGGAAAGCTCTACCAGCACACGGGCGCGGCGCTGCTGCGGGCCGCCGCGATGCCGCTGACGGGTCTGCCGACATGGTGGCCTGATCCGTCCGACACGGAGGCATGCGGCAGGTGGCTGAAGCAGGTGTGGGCCGATGCGCGGTTCGCCGACGCCGTACGGCAGGCGAGCGATGATCTCGCCACGCGGGTCGACACGATCTGCGGCGGGCAGCCGGCACGCTCCAAGCAGGTCCGGCGCGCCGCCATGGCCACCGTCCGCTACGTGCTGCGCGCCACCGGGCGACCGACCCCGTTCGGCCTCTTCGCGGGAGTCGCCGCGGCCAACGTGGGCTCGACGCCGCACGTGAGGTGGGGAGACGCACACCGGGCCGTGGCACGGGTGGACACCGAGTGGCTGGACGACGTCATCGTCCGCTTGGAGGCGTGCCCGGCGCTGCTGGAGCGCCTGGATGTCGTCCTGAACAACCTGGCGGCGCGCCGCGGTGGACGCCTGCACGTCCCACACGGCGGACCGATGGGGGCCACCATCCGGCGCACCAGCGCGGTACGAGTGATCGAGGACCTGGCACGCCGACCGGTCAACTTCGCCGCCCTCGCAGAGCAGTTGGCCGCCTCCTTCCGCCGAACCGAGCCGCAGAACATCCGCACACTGCTCGGCGTACTGGTGCGGGAAAAGTTCCTGATCACCAGTTTGCGCGCGCCGATGACCGACACCGATCCCCTGTCCCACCTGATCGAGCAGCTGCACGGCGCGGACGCGGGTACGGTGCCGGAGGTAGCGCGGGTTCTGTACGAGCTGGAAGCAGTGCGACGCGCCGTACACGAGCACAACCAGCGCCCCGCGAGCGCGCAGGGGCCGGCTCGGGAGGAACTCACGGCTCGACTGCGTCGGCTCTCCGACGCGGGTCGAAGCCCGCTGGCCGTCGACCTGCGGATGGACGCCGAGGTGCGGATCCCCGAGAGTGTCGCTCTCGAAATGGAGAGGGCTGCCGACGCCCTGCTGCGGCTCACGCGCCGACCGGCGGGCCAGGGTGTGTGGAAGGAGTACCAGATCGCCTTCTGGGAACGGTACGGAACCGGCACGCTCGTGCCAGTGAAGGAGGTCGTCGACCCGGCGTCCGGGCTCGGCTACCCGGCCGAGTATCCCGGCAGCCGCATGACCGCACCGCCCTCGACAGTCTCCGAGCGTGACGAGCGGCTGCTGGCCCTGGCCTGGCAGGCACTCGCCGACGGCAGCAGAGAGATCGTCCTCAACGATGACCTGATCAACCGCCTGGCCGGCGATGCGCCGACCGGGCAGGACACACCACCGCACGTGGAGATGTGCGCGCGCCTGCACGCCGACAGTCTGTCCGCCCTGGAACGCGGGGACTTCACGCTCACGGTGACCCCGGCCCGCGCCGCGGGCACGCTCACCTCCCGGTTCACTCCGGTCGCCACCGGCACGGGACTCGACGAGATCTACGGCCAAGTTCCCGCGGGCGTCGAGAACGCGCTGACCGCGCAGCTGTCCTTCCCGCCGCTGTACCCGCACACAGAGAACGTCGCCCGCATCCCCGCTTATCTTCCACACGTGATCCCGTTGGGCGAGCACCGCAGCCCCGACGACTCCTCGACGACGCTCATCGACGTAGACGACCTCGCGATCACAGCCACGCACACCCGCCTGTACCTGGTCAGCATCTCCCGACGTCGCCTGGTGGACCCGCAGGTCTTCCACGCCATGGCCCTGGACAAGCAACCCCCGCCCCTCGCCCGGTTCCTGGCGCACCTGACCCGCGCCTTCGGCCCTGCCTGGACGGGCTTCGACTGGGGGCCGCAGGGCGCACGGCTGCCGTTCCTGCCGCGCGTCCGCTACGGGCGCGTGATCCTCTCACCCAGCCGCTGGAGCCTGACCACCGATGACCTTCCAAGCCGTGGCGCGGACATGCGGGAGTGGGCCGACGCCCTCGGCCGGTGGCGGAAGCGGTGGCACTGCCACGGTGCCGTCGAGCTGCGGGAGGACGACCGGACACGTCGACTCCAACTCGACGTGCCAGCCCACGCCACCGTCCTGCGCGCCCACCTGGACCGGGAAGGCCATGCCGTGCTCACGGAGACGCCGGCCGAGGAGACCTACGGCTGGATCGGCGGCCACGTCCACGAGATCGCCCTGCCGATGACCAGCACCCGCCCGCCGATACCCGACCCGCTTTCCGGCTTCCTCCCCGTGCTCACGAACGGCACCCTCGGGCCCGTACCGGGGGCGGTGCAGGCACCCTGGCTGAACGCCAAGATCTACAGCCACCCCGAACAGTTCGATGAGCTGATCGGCACCCACCTCGCGCGGCTCGTGGCCCAACTCCCAGGTACACCCGAGTGGTGGTTCGTCCGCTACCGCACCCCGCACGATCTCGATCACCTGCGCCTGCGCATCCGCACGCGCAGCCCGGGACAGTACGCCACCGGCACCGAGCTCGTCGCTGGATGGGCCGCCGGGCTGCGCCGCGAGGGGCTCAGCAGCAGGCTCGTGTTCGATACGTACACCCCGGAGATCGGCCGCTACGGCGCCGGCGCCGCCCTGCGCAGTGCCGAGGGGGTGTTCACGGCCGACTCGGCTTATGTCCACGCCGCCCTGCGGAGCCTGGGAGCCAACGGCATCGATGGACGCGCGCTGGCCGCGGTCGGCATGGTGGACATCGCCTGCGGCTTGCTAGGCCCTGACGAGGGCATGCGGTGGCTGGCGAACCGCCCCGCGCCTTCGGCCCGCGTCGAGCGAGGCGTCAGCGACCAGGCCATCGCACTCGTTCGCCACACCACGCCGCGGGCCCGCGGCTGGGGCGAAGCGCTCGCCCAAGCGTGGCACCGTCGCGCCGTGGCCCTTGTGCTGTATCGCGAGCGCCTCGCCGAGAGCATGGACCTCGACTCCGTCCTGGAATCGTTGCTGCACATGCATCACAACCGCCTGCGCGGCCTGGACCGCGAGGACGAGAGGATCTGCCGCCGCCTTGCCCGTCAGTCCGCCGTCGCATGGGTCGCCTGGCCCGGGGAGAGCCGCTGATGAACCACGAAGCGCCGCCCACACCCACCAGGCCCGGTTGGGGCCAGTCGCTGTACTCCGGCGCGGCGGGAGTCGCCCTGCTGCACGCCGTCAGGGCCCACACCGGCGAAGACGACAGGGACGCACTCCGGCCGTGGGCCGCCGCCATGCTCAAGGGCCCTATCCAGGCCGCCGCCGAAGCATGCGGCCTGTACGAGGGCGCCCCGGCCGTCGCGTACGTCCTCAGCTTCACGCACACGAGCACCGCCGCACGCGCCCTGGCGACCCTGGACACACACCTCGCCGACGTCACGCGCCACCGCCTCAGGCGGGCACACGCCCGCATCGATCGCGGTGCGTTGCCCACCCTGGGCGAGTACGACCTCATCAGCGGACTGACCGGGCTGGGCGTGTACCACCTGCACCGCGCCCACAAGACGGAACTTCAGGACGTTCTCGCCTACCTGGTGCGGCTGACGGAACCGATCACCTTCGAAGCGCAACGTCTGCCCGGCTGGTGGACGGGAGACAGCCCCGATCTTCGGCCGTCGCCGAGATGGCCCGGCGGACACGGCAACTTCGGACTCGCCCACGGCATCGCTGGGCCGCTGGCGCTGCTGGCTGTGGCACGGCGCCACGGCCACCGGGTGCCCGGACAGACGCGGGCCATCATCCGGATCTGTGACTGGCTCGACCGCTGGCGCGTCGGTACCGGCTCGCGCGTCTGGTGGCCGGACCTGATCACCCGAGCCGAACACCGACGCGGCGAGCTCCAGCGCCCAGGCCCCAGACGCCCGTCCTGGTGCTACGGCACCCCCGGCATCGCCCGCGCCCAGCAACTCGCCGGCCTCGCCCTCGGCGACGGTGACCGGCAACACCAGGCCGAGCAGGCCCTGGCCGGATGTCTGGCCGATGACCAGCAGCTCGCCCAGCTCACCGACGCATCCCTCTGCCACGGCTGGGCGGGGCTCATACGGACCGTCTCCCGTGCCGCCGCCGACGCCGTCGACGACGAACTCGCGGCGCGTCTACCCTGCCTGAACGCCCGGCTCAACGAGCACTTGGACCACCACGGACTGCCGGACGACGCCGGCCTGATGGACGGCACGGCAGGCATCCACCTGGTCCGTCTCACTGGCCCCGTCAACACCGCGATCACAGCCCCCTGGGACCGCTGCCTGCTCCTGGCGGGATGAAGCCGCGGCCCGCACGCACCAGAACAAATGAGTACGATCTGCCCCTGCCGAACGCACGGCTGGGCACCTTCCAGAAGGACGCGATGAACACCACCACCGGCGCCTCCCCCGAGGACCTGCGCAACCGCCTGGTCGACGCCATCCTGAAAGAGGACCTCTCCGGCCTCCGCGACGCACGCGTCGAAACCGCCATGCGGACAGTACCCCGCCACGCCTTCCTCCCCGACGTGCCCATCGAGGAGGCGTACGCCAACAAGAGCGTGACGATCAAGGAGAACCCCGACGAGGACGCACTTCCGCTGAGCTGCGCCTCCCAGCCCGACGTCGTGCACTTCATGCTGGTCCAGCTCGAGGTCCGCGAAGACGACAACGTCTTCGAGATCGGGGCCGGCACCGGCTACAACGCCGCCCTGCTCAAGCACCTCACAGGGAAGTCCGGGCAGGTCACCACATGCGACATCGACGCCGACGTGACCGCCTACGCCCGCCGGATGCTGGACGCGAACGGATACGAAGACGTTCGCGTGGTCACGAGGGACGGCGCCCTGGGCGCCCCGGAGTTCAGCCCCTACGACCGAATGATCGCCACGGTCGGTATGTGGGACCTCCCCGGTGCCTGGTGGGACCAGCTCGCCGTCGGTGGACGTCTCGTGGTCCCGCTGCGATGGCGCGGGCTGTCCAGGGCCGTGGCGTTCCGGCGAGAGAAGGGCCGGATGCGGTCCGACTCCGTGAAGATGTGCGGCTTCCTCCCGGTGATCGGCCAGGACGGAGAGCGGAATGACTACATCGACCATGACCGGCTCGTCAGGCTCTACTGGGACGAGGACCAGTCCATCGCCCCGGAACTCCTGCGCGACGCCCTCACCCAAGCGAAGTCGGTCGCCTGGACCGATGCGACGGTCGGCCCCGTCGAGTCGTTCGACGGCGTCTGGCTGCGCCTGAGCGCCACCGAGCGAGCGACCTGCCGCATCACCGCGAAGCCCGCGGCGCTGGAGGCCGGCCTCCACCGCCCCGCCTCACCCGCCCTGAGCCCCGCCCTCGTCGAGGGCGACTCCATCGCGTACCTCACCCTGGAGCGGACCGTCGAAGCCCCGGGCGCCGAACCCCGGTTCCGGCTGGGAGCCGTCGGCTACGGCCCCGCCGGCGCCAATCTCGCCGAGCGGATCTGCGCCCAGATCCGCGCCTGGAGCACGGCCCGGGCCGCCGAACCCGTGGTCACCGCCTACCCCGCGGACACACCGGACAGCGACCTCGCCGACGGAGCCGTGATCGACCGGCCTTCCGTGCGGCTCGTCATCACCTACTGAGCCTGACGCAGGCGGGCGCGGCCGTTGACGGGTGAGGCCGCGCCCGCCGAAGGGAGAAGAGAGCGATGTCGCAGCACGGTGGTCAGCCCTGCGCGAGGTTCGCCTCACAGGTGGTGCACCGTCGCACGGCCCGCCGCCTCGGATTGCCCGCAGTGGCGGTCGCCGGAGAAGCGCTGCTCAACCGCTCCCAGAGCCCGGGCGGAGGATCCGGGATCCACCCCCAGCGCGGCGGCTGTACGTCGTCCTCGGTCATGTGGTCGCACCATCCGGGCCTGTGCGCGCACTGGGCCGGGGAGATCAGGATCGTGTCCTCCGGGTGAGTACGCCACTCCGTCCTCACGAACGTACCCACCGAACGCGGGGTCGCCGACGCCGACGCGGACGAGCCCGGCGGACACTCGCATCCGAGCCCGATAACGATCTTGCTGCCGCACTCGTCGCAGCGTTCTACTTCCACTGGCCTCGTACCACCCTCACGCCGTGCCGGAGTCGACCCGGTAGACGATCTTCCCGCCGAACTCGGCGAACCCGAGTGACTTGTAGAAGGCCCGTGCCCCTGGGTTGTCACTGTCGGTCATCCATTCCACGCGGCTGCACCCGGGGCGCGCCGCGGCGATGGCGCGGAGTTCGTCCATGAGGCGGGCACCGACGCCCTGCCGACGCAGGGTGTCGCGGACGTAGAGCTCCTTGAGGAACAGGGAGTGCGAGGAGCCGGCGGCCGGCCAGAGGAAGGAATAGGCGGCGAGGCCGACGATGTCCTCGCTCTCGTCCTCGACGAGCAGGGCGGAGGCCAGCGGCGGCGCGCCGAAGAGGGCCTCCTCCACCTGGAGGCGGCGCTCCTCGAGCGGCTGGATATCGGTGTCGTTCGCCCCGTAGAACCGTTCGATCTCCTCGATCAGCTCGGCCACGGCCGGCACGTCCCGCTTCTCCGCGGGACGGATCGTCACGGTCATCGGCGCCTCCTGTCGTTCCTCGACCGCTTCGGTCGCTGCTGCACTCGTTCGTTCCAACGCGTGATCCCCTCCTGGCGGTACGGCACACGCGCCTACGGCGACGAGGCGGCCCGCGTGTACGGGTTCCAGCCGTGCTGCCGCAGGGAGCCCTGGACGTGTCGGATGAGGTACTCCAGGTCCGCGCAGTAGACAGACGGGTTCCGGTAGCCCTTGGCCGCGCTGAAGCGGTGCGGGAGGTAGCCACCGCCGCACACGTCCAGGAGTGGGCAGGCACCGCACTTCGCGGCGAGCGCGTCCCTGCCGTGCTGTCGGTGAAGCAGCTTCGGGTGCGACAGCGCGTCGCCGAAGGAGTGGTGGAAGACGTCGAGACCGAGTTGGGAGGCACCCTCCTCGACCGACCGCAGGGTGTCCACGGCTTCGATGGAGCCGTCGGACTCGACTACGACGCTCGTTGGTGGGGCCAGGCCGAGCGTCTCCACCGAGCCGCGCACGCCGGAGCTGAGAGCCACGATGTCCTCCAGCATCCGGACGCTGTGCTCGAACTCGGGCCGGGAGAGCCAGGCGTCGTACACCCTGCTCATCCACAGCCCGTACTCGGGCACGCTCGGGTCGGAGCGGTGCGGCGGGTCGTCGTGGGTCGCGTGCGGAAGGCCGAAGTCGATCACGGGCGGTTCGAACGCCGCCAGGTAGTCGTGGACCTGCACGGGGTCGTTGGCCAGGTCCACGACGGCGAGTAGTCCCGCGAACAGGTGCGGCCGCGACCGCAGGAGTTCGATGCCGCGCACGGCGGTGGCGGCGCTCGACCGCCCGGCGTGGGTCAGCCGGTGCCGGTCGTTCGCCCTCGGCGGCCCGTCGAGACTGACACCGACCGTCACCTCGTACCGCTCGAAGAGATCCAGCCAGGCACCGGAGAGAAGGGTCCCGTTGGTCTGGAGCTCGAAGAGGACCCGGGTACCGGCCGGCACGCCGCCTTGGACGGCGTCCAGCAGGTCGGCCATGTGACCGACACCGACGAGCAGCGGTTCCCCGCCGTGGAGTACGACGTGGACGGTCCGAAGGCGGTGTGCGGCGGCGTGCTCACCGATCCGCCGGGCCGCGGCCCGGGCCACAGCGAGGTCCATTCGGGCGGGGAGTCGCCGCGCCGCCTGGTCCCTGGAGTTGAAGACGAAGCAGTAGTCGCAGTCGATGTTGCAGCGGTTGGCGACCTTGAGGATGAACGTCCGGAAGGGAACAGGGTTTTCGGGTTCTGCGGGTTCTGTCATCGAGCAGACGTGCTCACAGCGGCCAGGGCCAGATGAGCGAGGCCGCGTGAGCACCGTCACCGACTTGGCCCGTCGCGCCCTCCTCGGCCTCCAGCCGCTGCCGGACGCGGGCGGCCACACGGTCCAGGACGGCGGTGCGGACCGCCGTCGGCTCCGCGGACGCCGAGCCGGCGGGCGTGATGGCGAGTGGCTCGGTGACGGACGTGGGTGACGGCATTCATCGCTCCTCGTGAGGTACATGCCGGAGGCGGCACGGTGCGACGGGGTTGAAGCGACAGATCAGCCGGAAACGTAGCATCCTCAACCACCCGCCCGGCACAGGGAAACCGGCCACATGGTCGGCGTCAGCCGGACCGCGGCACCAGCAACCGTTCGATGTCGTCCACGGCCGCGCTCACCCCCAACCGTCGGTACACGGTCACGGCCGCTCGCAGCGAGCCCACGCCGTGACCAGGCCCGTCAACCGTCCAGTCGCAGCGCCCGATGCCCTCCAGCGCCCGCGCCTCCTCCAGCGGGCAGCGGATGTCCCGTGCGAGCGTGAGCGCCTGGTCGAAGCGCGCGCGAGCGGCCGTCGGTTCACCGGAGGTGAACAGCAGCATCCCCCAGTGGTTCAGTACCTCCGCCTCGCCGCACCGGTCGCCCAAGCCTCGCAGGATCTCCCGGCCGCGCTCGAACGCCTCGGCCGCGCCGTCCCGATCACCGAGCACGCCGCGCACAACGCCCAGCTCGCTCAGCGAGGCGGCCTCACCCCCGCGACTGCCGAGCTCGCGGTAGTCGTCGAGGGCCTCCTCCAGAAGCCGGATCGCCTCTGTCGCATCCCCGGTCACACGCTCCACGACGCCAAGGTGGCGCACGCTGGTCGCGCGGCCGAACCGCTCACCGAGCTCGGTGAAGTGCGTCAGGGCCTGGCTGTGCGCAGCCCGAGCCCCCTCGATGTCTCCGGTCAGCCGCCGGACGACGCCCAACTCATTGAGTGCGTAAGCCTGGTGAACACGATCGTCCAGCTCCAGGTAGATGTCGAACGCTTCCTGGTGATGCCGCGCGGCCAGGTCGTACGCGCCCATGAGGCAGTGCGCGACACCCAGGTCCCGCAGGGAGTTCGCCTCCCCGTACCGGTCACCGAGTTCTCGGTAGATCGTCAGGGCCTCGCTCTGCGCCTCCACCGCGGCGTCGAACCGGCTCATCTGCCGGCGTGTCATGCCGAGATCCGCAAGCGCGTTCGCCTGTCCGAGCCGGTACCCCAGCTCACGGTAGAGGGCGAGGGCCTCAGTCTGGGCGCGGGCCGCGTCCTCGTTGTCCGCGGTCAGGTACCAGACGATGCCGAGCTGGTTGAGTGCGTCCGCCTTGCCGCGCCGGTCGTCGACCGCTTCGTACGCCGTCACGGCGTCGTTCAGGGCCTCGATCGCCTGTGGGTAGGCGGCCATGAAGCGGCGTACGACACCCAGCTCGGCGAGAGCGTCGCCCCGCGCCCGCTGGTCGCCGGTGTGGCGGGCGGCCTCGGCGGCGGTCCGGTGGAGCCCGACGGCCTGGTCCCAGGGGCCGGCCTGGCGCAGGAAGGGCGCCATGGCCGCGGCGAGCCGGACCACGAGGTCGTACAGGGCGAGGCCGTTCGCCCGCCGGACGCACGCCAAGACGTTGGCCCGCTCGGTCTCCAGCCAGCTCAGGGCGTCCGTCCGCGACTCCAGGGCTGGCGTCTCCACCCGCGACGCGTCATCCGGCGCCGTCGGCACCGCGGCTCCGCGGCGCACGATGTGCCCGTTCGCGACGGCGAGAGCGGCCAGGTAGTAGGCGCACACACGCTGGACGGCCTGTACATGGTCCATGCTGTCCCCCTCGGCGGCGAGACCGCGAGCGTAGTCGCGCAGGAGATCGTGCAGCCGGTAGCGACTCCCTGGTTGCTCGTCGATCAGGTGGTCGTCGTAGAGCGCCTCGAGATGCCGACGGGCCACCACGACCGAGACCTCACCAAGCGCCGCCCCCACGTGCGGGTCGAGATCGGTGCCGGGGAAGAACCCGAGCTGTCGGAAGAAGCGCTGCCGCTCCGGCGCGAGATCCCGATAGGAGAGATCGAACGTCGCGGTGACGGCACGTTCCCCGGCCCGCAGCTCTCCCAGGCGGTCCCGTGCCGCCACCAGCCGCCCGCGCACGTCCTCGGCGCTCCAGGACGGATGGTGCCGCAACCGTGCCGCGAGCAACGACACCCCCAACGGCAGACACCCGCACAGCCGCACCAACTCCTCCACTACATCCCGGTCGAGAGCGTCGGCCGGCCGCCCACTGAGCCGCACGAAGAGGTCGACCGCGTGATCCGGCGGCAGCGCGTCCACCGACATGACCACCTCCTCGTTCGCCACCAGCCGCTTGCGACTGGTCACCAACACCAGGCAGCCACTCCCGCCGGGGAGCAGCGGCTCCAGCTGCCGGTAGCTGGCCGCGTTGTCGAGAATCAGCAGCGCCTTCTTATCCGCGAGCCTGCTCCGCCACATGGCGGCCCGAGCCTCCGTGACCGCTCCGACGTCATCACCGACGGGAATCTGCTGCGTCGGCACGCCGGCGGCCGCGAGAAGCGAGGCGAGCGCCTCGCCGGCCTCTACCGGAGTACGCCCCGGCGTGTGCCCGTTGAGATTCACGAAGAGCTGCCCGTCGGGGAACCGCTCCGAGAGCAGGTGGCCGACGTGCACGGCGAAGGTGGTCTTCCCGACGCCTGGCATCCCGTCGATCACGTGAACGGGCAGCCCCTCACCACGCTCCTGCGATGCCCGCACCGAGCCCACCAGCCGCTCCAGCTCCGCGGCACGGTCGGTAAACGCGGCGGTGTCGCGCGGCAACGAACGCAGCACCTGGGCGGCCCCCGGTGGCCCCACTCCATCCTCCGGTCGCCCCGGCGGGGTGGGAGGCCGCGTCTCGGAGAGCCCGGCGAGCAGAGCCGTCAGCCCCGCCATCGTCACACCCAACACGACGAACGAGAACCAGGCGTGCTCCTGTAACCACCCCAGCCATCCGGGCCACCGCGACTCATCGGACACGGCATTCGTGACGAGCCCGACGAGCATCGTGGTCACAGCGCCGCCTCCGGCGACGACAGCGATGGCGAATCCGCGCCGGAATGTCATACGGAGGCCCCAGAGGCCGGGGGAGTGGTCGGCTCCGCTCGTGTGCCGCTGACGAGACACCACGTAACGCCAACCGACCTGGTCACGAAGGCCACCCCCGAGTCCGACGCCCCGACTCCCCAACGGAACAGTTCTCACGGACCGAGGTCAAGGGCGCCTCTCTGCCAGTGGCCACCTCCAGACAGGGATGCAACACAACAGTTCGAAGGCGTCGCGTCAGGACGTCGGGAATTCCGTGACCGCTCTGTCGGTGGGGGTGGCGTGCGCACGCCATGGTTCGCGCTTCTGGGAGCGCTTTCGCCAACTCCGGTCTACGATTAAAGCGGGTGGGGGTCCATGCGGGTTCTGACAACGTGACACGTCGGAACCGCATCTGCGCATTCTTCGCCTGACAGGTACTCAGCCGTCCCTCATCAGCTGCGTACCGATCAGTTGAACCTGCGGGCGGGAACGGGGCATTCGGCAACAAGTGACGTACGACATCGCAGCCCCTGAACCTGCCGGGATGATCGCCTCTTTGAGTTCCCTCGGCTACTCGCTGCCGGCGGCGATCGCGGATCTCGTGGACAACAGCGTCTCCGCGGAAGCGAGCACGGTGGACGTGGAGTTCACCTGGGCGGGCCGTGACTCCTGGGTCGCGGTGGTGGACAACGGCTGGGGCATGAGCGCCGAGGAGCTCGTCACGGCCATGACGGTGGCGGCCCGTGGGCCGACGACCCCGCGGGCCGCCACGGATCTGGGGCGTTTCGGGGTGGGGCTCAAGTCCGCCTCGTTCTCGCAGGCCAGACAGGTCACCGTGACCACCTCGAAGGGTGAGCAATGGAATACGCGTACATGGGACCTGGATGTTGTCGAGAAGTACGGTGAGTGGCGCCTGCTCCACGAAGCCGACGATGAGACGATGGCAGTCGTAAAAAGGATCCAGCCCCCCGCTGGCCGCGGAACGGTGGTCCTCTGGCGCCGACTCAGGGGATACGACTCCGCCGGGGTGACGGAGGACGATGAGCGCACGCAGAAGCAGTTCTACGCCGAGGCGACGCGCGCAGAGGCACACCTGGGAATGGTGTTCGCCCGGTTCCTCACGGGGAGCAGGCGTCGCCTTCTCAGAATCTCCGGCACGCCGGTGGAGCCCTGGGATCCCTTCCTGGTGAACCATCCGTCCGTGCAGCGTCTGCCTGTGGAGGAACTACCTCTCGGAGGTGGCACGGTCCGGGTAGAGGCGTTCGTTCTGCCGGGTTCCCAGAGACTTTCCCAAGAGGATTTCGAGAAGGCGGCGGGCCCCAGGGGCTGGCTCGACCAACAGGGCTTCTACGTCTACCGCAGGAACCGACTCATTCTGGCGGGTGACTGGCTGGGACTGCGGGGGTTGAGGCGCGAGGAGAAGTACAACCTGGCGCGAATCTCGGTGGACATTCCCGGGGAGGCCGACGTCGAGTGGGGCGTCGACGTACGCAAGTCCAGCGTCGTGCCTCCTGTCGTCCTGCGGAGGCACCTGCACCGCATCGCACGGCAGGCACGCTCCAAGGCCGCTGACGTCCTGCGTCACCGTGGACGGGTTGCGGCACGCACCCACGGTGACCCCCTGCAGTACGCCTGGCACGTCCGTCGTACCGACGATCAGGTGGTGTGTCGCATCAACCGCAGCCATCCGCTTGTCCGAGAGGTCCTCAGGCCGGAGGGCCCCCGGGCCGAGGACGTCCGTGCCGTGCTTCGACTACTTGAGGAAACCGTGCCGGTCGCCGCGCTGCGCGTCCTTCACGAGACGGACACCAGCGACGACCCGGAACCGTTCGGAGGAGCTGGACAGGCCGACGAGGCGGCCACCGAGGTGGCCCAGAGAATCTACGAGGCTCTCGTGTCCGACGGTCGGTCACCTGCTGCCGCTCGGGAGCGACTTCGGACGATGCCGCCCTTCGACCAGTTGCGCGGCTTCTGGAGCGCTTAGGCCGCCCGAGTGTCAGTGCCCCCACTTAATGTGCTCCGTACGTTTCCGTCCCAGCTGGAGGTCAACCAGTGAGCGTCACGCCCGAAGAGTCCCCTGACGACTCCCTCGCCACGGCGAAGCGCCTCGTTCTCGCGATGCTGTCCCCGGACCGCCAGCCGACCGACCAGGAGGTCGACAGCGCCGTGAACGCTGTCCACGGCCTGCTCAGCGTGCAGGGGAAGTCGATCGACCGTGACGTTCTGGCCAAGGAGATCGAGGCCATGACCGCGATCTTCCAGGGACGGTCCTCGGGGCTTGACGACGACTCGGACGGGCACCTGCCCTGGCTGCCCGAGGCCAAGAACGACCGGGACTGGGACTTCTGGGAGCGGTACCGCAGGTATTTGGAGGACGTGCGGGGGATGCCCCCATGGGTGGTCCGGCGACTCGACCAGACCACCGACGAGGTACTGGGCCAGTTGGAGGACCCGCGGCGTCCCGGCAGGTGGCGGAGGACCGGTCTCGTGATCGGGCAGGTCCAGTCCGGCAAGACCGGGCAATACATCGGTCTGGCAGCCAAGGCCGTTGATGCCGGCTACCGGCTCATCGTGGTCCTCGCCGGCATCCACAACGACCTTCGCAGCCAGACGCAGCTGCGCATAGACGAGGGTCTCCTGGGGTTCGACACCCAGTTCCAGATGCGCTCCTCCGAGGGCGGCAAGTCCCGGCTCATGGGTGCCGGGAGGATGCCGTTCGCCAAGAAGCTCGACATCGCCTCCCCGACGAACAGCTCGGAGAAGGGCGACTTCGGAAAGCAGGCTGCGAACACGGTGAACTTCCCCCTGGGAAGCTTTCCCGTCGTGCTTGTGATCAAGAAGCACTACCAGATCCTGTCCTACCTCCGTAAGTGGGTCACGGAGGTTCACGGAACCGTGGACGAGGACGGCCGCAGTATCGTGCGGGATGTGCCGCTGTTCGTAATCGACGACGAGGCGGACAACGCGTCCATCAACACCGCACGTGAGCCGGAGGCGGATCCGACCAAGACGAACAAGGCGATCCGCGAGCTCATCAACAGCTTCGACAAGGCAGCGTACGTCGGGTACACGGCGACACCGTTCGCCAACATCTACATCGATCCGGAGACCAAGCACGCCGAGCTGGGAGCCGACCTCTTTCCCGAGAGCTTCATCCGAACCCTGCCGGCTCCTTCGAACTACCTCGGGCCCGAGCGCACCTTCGGGCTCGCGACGGACGCAGACGACGAGGAGGACGTGCTCGCACTGCCTCTCGTCCGTCCCGTCGATGACTCTGACGCCTGGTTGCCCGCCAACCACAGGTCGCGGGACGTTCCTGCCAGCGAGCTTCCCGCCTCTCTGCGGGAGGCGATCGCCTCTTTCGTCCTTGCCTGTGCCGCTCGACGGGCACGCGGTCAGACGAAGGTGCACAACTCCATGCTGGTCCACGTCACGCGGTTCACCGGAGTGCAGGAACTCGTGAGGGAACAGGTCGACGATCACCTTCGCCTCGTGATCGACACCCTCCGTGACCGGTACGGCAAGGGGCCCGAGCTCATGAGCGAGCTCCAAGAGCTGTGGGAGAAGGACTTCGTTCCGACGACAGAGTGCTTCACTGAGGACGAGGCGGAACGTCTGAGCTGGGACCAGGTCTCCAAGCAGCTGCTACCCGCGATCAGGAAGATCCAGGTCAAGACGGTCAACGGCGCTTCCCGCGACGCGCTGGACTATTTCGAGAACCGCAGGTCCGGCCTCTCGGTGATCGCGATCGGCGGCCAGAAGCTGTCCCGGGGTCTCACGCTCGAGGGACTCACCGTCAGCTACTACCTCCGCGTGTCCAAGACGTACGACACGCTGCTCCAGATGGGGCGTTGGTTCGGCTACAGGCCGGGCTACGAGGACGTCTGCCGGCTTTACACGACGCCCGCACTCGAAGCCGCGTACGTCGAGGTCACCGCCGCCACGGACGAACTGATCCGGGAAATCGAGGAGATGGCGGCGCTCAACCTCACCCCCAAGGAGTTCGGTCTCAAGGTCAGGTCGTCATCGCTGGGACTGACCGTGACAGCGGCGAACAAGATGCGGCGGGGCACCAAGGTGCTGCTCAGCTACTCCGGTGAGGGCCCGGAGTCCGTGATCTTCAACCTCAGCCGCGGCAGCATCAACAGCAACTTCAAGGTCCTCGAGAACCTCGTCCGAAGGCTGGATGCAGTGGCCGAGCCGGAGGAACTGGCAGCCGGGGGCAGGCTTCTGTGGCGGGGTGTGCCCCCCGAACTGGTCACGAGCTTCCTGACGGAATACGAGACCGACCGCATGGCACAAAGGGTCAGGCCCCGGTTCATTGCGAAGTACATCGAACAGTGCAGGAAGGTGGGCGAGCTGGGTAACTGGACCGTCTGCCTGGTCAGCAGGTCCGGCTCTGACTACCCACAGGAGATCGCCGGCCACACCGTCGGTCTCGTCACCCGTAACCCCCTGAACAAGGAGACCTACAAGGCCGACGGTAGGTACACGATCCGTCGTGTACTGAGCCCGCCGGACGAGATGCTGGACCTTGCCCCAGAGCAGAGGGAGGCTGCGCGGGAGCTTTCCCGGCGTGCTGCCGAGAAGCTGGAGAAGCCTGCACCCAGGAACCCGTCGGGCGACCACATCCGGTGGCAGCGGCGCACGGACCAGGCGCTCCTGCTGATCTATCCGATCGAGCTGCAGTCCCAGGGCGTCGACACGGACAAGCCGCTGGTCGGCTTCCAGGTCAGCTTCCCCAACTCCGAGCACCAGTCCGAGACGGAGTACGTGGTCAACCAGATCTGGTTCCAGGAGGACATCTACTCCACGGACGAGGAGGAGGACGACGAGTGACCGTCACCGAGTCCGAGTGGAACACGCTCGAGAGCGGGCAACAACGCCCGGGGCGCTCGGTCCTGAGGCTCCATCCCCAGGCCCCGGTCGACATCTTCCTCTCGGTCTCCCACCCGAGTCGGCAGCGCATGCTCGTGCTGAGGTCGGACGCCCGGGCCGCGGACCACATCGTCCGGTCGGTCGGACGCCTGCCGCGGGCGGCCGGACTCGAGATGAACCTCACCGCCGTCTCCCGCGTGGAGTACGAGCTCCAGGTCATACTGACCGCCGAGGACCTCCGGGAGGTTTTCAACCCCCTCGTCACGGACGTGGCCGAGAAGGTACGCGAGGCTTCCGGGGCCGCGGAGGCACTCACGGCGGCGGTTGACCGGTTCGGACGGTGGCAGGACCTGCTGCGCACGGTCGCCAGAGACGGGCTCGGACCCGAAGCACGGCGCGGTCTGTACGGGGAGCTGCACCTGCTGGGCAGGCACCTGTTGTCCTCCATATCCCAGTCGGACGCCGTCGACGCCTGGACGGGACCGACCGGCGCGAACCAGGACTTCCAGCTTCCCGAGGTGGCCATCGAGACCAAGACGAGCGTCGCGAAGAGGCCCCGCAGTGTCCACATCGCAAGCGAGAGGCAGCTCGACGGCACAGGAACGCCGACGCTCCTGCTGGCACTCGCCGTCCTGGACGAACGCCGCGGAGGCTCCGGCGAGAGCCTGAACAGGTGCGTCGACCGAATCCGACAGCAGCTCACCAGTGCTTCCGCCCGCGCCCGATTCGACGGCAGACTCGTTCAGGTCGGCTACCTCCCCGGGCAGCGCGACCTGTACGACGAGCCTCGCTATACGCTCCGGGACCTTCACTTCTGGCACGTGCGGGAGGGCTTCCCAAGGATCGTCGAGAAGGACCTCCCCGAGGGGGTGGGCGACTGCTCCTACAACATCGGCATCTCGGGGCTGGGTGACTACAGGGTGACGGCCGACGAGGTGGTCGGCATGATCAGGGGGGAAGATGACTGAGCTGGACCTGCAGGAGTACTCGCACAGCCTGCTGCTGGAGGTGCAGGCGGACGCGGAGGCCGAGGGCACGACCACGCCTGAGGCGTTCACGCGCCGGGTCCTCGAGGACCTCGAACAGGCCGGGGTCGTGGCCAACACCTTCACTGCGTACCACAAGACGCACGGCCACGAGGTACACGGCTACGGCGTCAGCGACTCCGGCGACACGCTGGACCTCTTCATCACCGACTTCCACCTGAACCCGCTGGACTCCAAGCTCGGCAAGGCGGACACCGAGACGCGCTTCAGAAGGCTCCTGACCTTTGTGCGCCGTTGCGGGGAGGGTTTCGGCCAGGAGGTCGGCGAGTCCTTCGACGCCTACGACATGTGTGCGGCGGTGGGGAAGTCGCTCACCGAGGTGAACAGGATCCGGCTGTTCCTCCTCAGCAACAGGGTGGGGACCTGGACGGACGTGTCGGCCAACGAGTTGGACGGCATACCCGTGACCCACGAGGTGTGGGACCTGGCAAGGCTGCACCGGCACGCCACCTCCGGTGTGCTGGGCGAGCCGATCGTGGTGTCGTTCGACCCTCCGTTGCCCTGCGTCTCCGCGCCGAGCAACGAGCCCGACCATTCCGTCGTTCTCGCGGTCATTCCCGGACGGGTGCTTGCCGAGTTGTACGCCGAGTACGACACGCGGCTCCTCGAACTCAACGTGAGATCGTTCCTGCAGGTCCGCGGAGGTGTGAACAAGGGCATCCGTCAGACGGCGCTGGAGCACCCGGGCAAGTTCCTTGCATACAACAACGGCATCACGGCGACCGCGTCACAGGTCGAGTTTCTGAAGGACGCCGACGGGCAGCCCACGCACATCTCCCGCGTGCACGGTATCCAGGTCGTGAACGGCGGCCAGACGACGGCGTCCCTGCACTACGTGATGTTTCGGGACAGGAAGGACCTCTCCCAGGTCAGTGTCCAGATGAAGCTCACTGAGGTCTCACCGGACCAGCTGACCGAGATCGTTCCCAAGATCTCCCGCTACTCCAACACCCAGAACCGGGTGACGCTGGTGGACTTCAGCTCCAACCACGAGTACCACGTGAGGTTCCAGCAGATCACCAGATCGCTGTGGGCGCCCGCGAAGGACGGCAGCGGCAAGGAGACGCACTGGTTCTACGAGCGTGCCCGCGGCCAGTACACGGACGGGCTCGCCAACGCACGAACGCCGGCGCAGCAGCGCAGGTTCCGGGATCTGAATCCGACCAGCCAGAAGTTCTCCAAGTCGGACCTGGCCAAGTACGTGCACTCGTGGCACCAGCTCCCGTACTGGGTCAGCCGTGGCGCCCAGAAGAACTTTAACGAGTTCATGGCCCGCATCGACGAGGCGCAGCCCAGGGTGGACGTCCTGTACTGCCAGCGGGTGATCGCGATGGCGATCCTGTTCAAGGCCGTGGACAGGATCGCGGCGTCCCATGGAGCCGGAAGCCACAAGTCCATGGTCACCACGTACACCGTTGCCCGGCTCACCCTGGCCACCGAGAAGCGGGTGGATCTTGATCGGATCTGGCGTGAGCAGGCGGTGTCCACCACCCTTGAGGACGCGATCGACGATCTGTGCCCTCGGGTCATGCACGTGGTGACGCACCCCAGGGACGGGGCCCACGTGGGCGAGTGGGCCAAGAAGGCGGCGTGCTGGGACGCCGTGTCCAGAGTGCGCTGGGCAGTCCCGCCGACACTGGAGGCGGAGCTGCTCGACCACCCATTGGACGAGGTGGTCGCCGCGGACGACGAGGCGTCCTCGGCGGCGCGCGGTGAGGTGACCCTCGTGTCGCCTGAAGAGTGGTACGCGATCGAGCGGTGGGCCAAGGAGACACGGAACCTCGAGCCCTGGCAGAGGCAGCTCGCCTACTCGGTCGGACGGAAGCTGGAGTTGGGACAGGGAGTGCCAGACACGCAGGTGGCGCAGGCTCTCCACGTGCGGAACGAAGCCCACCGTCTGGGATTCAGGCTGGCGTCCTGAGCGCCTTGGGCTGCACTGCGGTGAGGGACCAGAGTCAGAGGAGGCCCTTCTCTACCAGGTCCTTCATCGCGTCCTCAGCCCTGCGCAGGACGATACGACCATCTCCGTCACTGAAGGCAACCACGTCGCTACCTGGTGCGATTCCCGCTTCAGCCAGGAGTCCCAAGGGCAACTCGACACGGCCGTCGTGGTCAACGCTGAGCTCGGCAGGTTCCCGGATCATGGCATGAGTGTGACACCCTCGACCGCGAACTCTACAGCTGGGCTGGAGTCAGAAGGCATGGTCGACAGGAAGAACACGGGCCGCGACGGGTGGATCCCCACGGAGAAGGGGGAGCACCTTCGGGGGCGGCGGGTGCGTGACACCGCTCCCGAGATCGCGCTGCGCCGCGCGCTGCACGGTATGGGGTACCGTTTCCGCCTTCATCGCCGGGTTGCACCGCGCTGTACGGCCGACGTCGTGCTGCCGCGTTACGGAGTCGCCGTCTTCGTTGACGGCTGCTTCTGGCATGGCTGCCCAGACCATTCCCCGGAGGAGTTCAGAGGGCCGAACGCGTCCCTCTGGCAGCAGAAGATCGAGACCAACCGGGAACGAGACCGTCGGAACACGGCAGCGGCCACCGCCGCCGGCTGGACGGTGGTCCGCGTCTGGGAGTGCGAGGTCCGCCGAGACGTCGACAGCGCGGCTCGAAGAGTGGCGAAGGCGACCGAGCATGATCGGGGCCGGCCACTCCAGAGCCCTGGTCACACCTCGACGGCCAGCGCCAGGAGATCGTCGGACTCACGGCGAGGGCAGTAGGCCGCCAGTGGACACTCGGAACAGACCGGCTGGGAGTCCCGACACAGGCTGTTGCCGATGAGGCGGACCGCTGCCATGCGGAGCGGCGCCTCCGGCCCTGCACCCAAGAGCTTGACCAGGTTGACGCGGCCGTCGCTCATGCGGTTCGTGTGGTTGGGGTCGAGGCCGTTCACCCGCGCAGCGACCCGCAGTGAACCCTGCACGACCAGCATGTTCGCGTCTCCGACGAGCACCCGGTAGAGGGCGGCCTCAGCCGGCTTCATGCCGAGCTTCTCCGGTACCTCGAGCAACTTGTCCTGCTGCCAGGCGGAGGGCTTGTCCACCAGCGGTGCCAGCCGTTCCAGTCGGGACCGGACGGGGGCCGTCGGTGCCGTGTCGACCAGCTTCTTGAAGAGTGTCGGCGTGAGCCGCTTTGATCGTCTGACGGATGACATGATCTCCGCCATGGCAGCTGGCTTGACCCTTGCTCCGGAGAGGAGAGCGACCACCGCGGCGTGCAGGGAGATCGGTTCCTCGGCGGGAAACTGGTACCACTGTCCGCCGTCCCGTTCCCGCACGGCCCACTCCGTGAGTACGGCCCTGACCTCCCGCCAGTGCGGGCGGAGCCTTGTGGTGGTGACGGCTTCGTCGACCGGCTTCAGTACCTCGGCAGCGGCACTACCCAGCAGAGGTGGAACCGCGTTTCCGATCTGCCGAAAGGCGTCACTCCGCGTGCCGGCGAACCTGAACCAGTCCGGGAAGGTCTGGACGCGCGCTGCCTCACGGATCGTGAGCGTACGGTTCTGCTCAGGATGGATGTACCAGTAGCCGTCCTTGGCGATGTGAGCCGTGATCGTCCGGCTCAGCTCGTTGTAGGCAAGCTTCTTGTACTTGTCCGTGAAGTTCGTCGTGCTGTAACGCAGGTAGGTCTTCTCGTCCTCGCCCAGCTTCTTGTGGACGTTGGAGTAGAGGGTGTCGGACTCCATCACCTCGAAGATCCGGTAGTCGTCGCGTCGGACCCTCCGGGTCATGTGGTCCCAGACCTTGCCCTTGGGTGCTCCTTCGCGCATCTTCCGGGCGAAGGCGGAGATGTTGCGCGGTGTCCGGTACGGAAGCTGCCGCTGCCCGACCCTCTCGGTGGGGACCACCTCGAGAACCGGCAGGTCTCCGATGGCGTCGCGCAGGCTTGTGGGCTGGGACTGGGGTGCTTGCCAGGAGAAACGGTCGACGTCGTTCCTTGCCAGGAAGATCAGACGCTTGCGGTGCTGCGGCACCCCGTAGTTCCAGGCGTCAACGAGGCGCACCTGGGTGGCGTATCCCAGTTCTTCCAGTTCGTCCTCAATGATCCTTATGACGGCGAAATCGTCATGAAGGCCCATGTCTGGCACGTTCTCCATGAGGACGACGCGCGGACGAAGTCGCTTGACCATGTCCAGGTAGGCGCGCCAGAGCTCCTTGCGCCGGTCCTCGGGATCACGGCCGTGGTTCTCCACCAGGTCACGGATCTTGTTCCTGCCGGCCCGGCTGAAGGGCTGGCAGGGAGGCCCTCCGGCAACGAGGTCGATCGTTGCCGGTTGGAGGATCTTTTCAAGCCTGTCGCGCTCTGCCGCGTCGCCGAGGTCCATCTTCAGACTGAGGCCAGGGAAGTTCGCCCTGTGGGTCTCAAGCGCGCGTTCGTCGCTGTCGACGGCTGCGGCCAGTGTCCATTCGGCCATCTGGACGCCGAAGCTCAGGCCGCCCGCACCGGAGAACAGGTCCACCGCCAGCCGCTTGTCCTTGCCGAAGGTTCGCAGCCACTCCTCGAACCCCTCCGGTTCACAGCTGTGCTGGTGGGGGGTGAGCCTGAGCTGGTCACTCCGCTCGAGGGGCACACCGTAGTGGCCACTCACAGTCCAACCTCCGTCACTACGAAATGAATGAGCACCAAGAGATCACAGAACGGCTGGCCAGAGCAAGATTCCGAGCCTGCTGAGCTCGATTTCGCCCTGTGACCAACAGACCGATGACCAGTGCTCACTTAAGCGGTGGAGGTGTACGGAAGGGCCCGTCTTCTTGGGAACGGTCTGGCGCATTCTGAGACGGCCCAATCATATGGGACCGGACCGACAGGAGATGCAGAGACCTTCGGATTCATCCGCAGGTGTGGGATTAACCACCTGCAACTCCTCCTCTACCAGCGCGCTCCGAAAGCTGAGTGGCGCGAGCTCATGTCAGCGAAGGGGCCTTCGGATCAGCAGGACCGGGGATTGGCAGGTGCTGTCAACGTCGGCCTCCCGGAGCGTCGCGATCTGTCTCTCGATGGCTCTCACGTTCTCGGCGTTGCTCATGGTGGCGATACCCTGGACGGAGACGGACAACGGGTCAGCCACGAGCGCCGCTCGGCGCTCACGCAGTACCTCCATGGCGACGGCTCGGAGCGAGCCGAGGCGCTGGTAACGAGCTTCCAGGTCACTGCGCTCCGCTTCGCCGAGTTCGGAGTGTAGGTAGGCGTACTCAGCATCCGTCAGACTCATGACGATTCGGCTCTCGTGATACGGGAGCGCCGCCGGGTCTGCGAGAGCCAGGCGTCGGGATGAGTGATTTGCGCGGCAATCGCCGGGTCGCTGACCTCAGTGCCGGGTTCGAGCAGCAACGTCTCCCGCGTCTTCGGGGCGCTGACGAAGACCGCCGTGGCGAGGATTCGGGTGGTTGGCATCAAAGGACCTTCGCGGTGATGTGGATGTCGGGGACGTACATCACCGGCATCGCGACCGCAGACCCCTTCGTCCAGACCTGGACCGGGTCGTCCTGGTAGTCGGCGGTGATGACGATGCCGGGGGCGTCCTCGCGGGTGATCGCCGGGTTGGTGCTGGAGGACAGGACCAGGGACTCCGCCGTGATGCCGTACTGCGTCTCCGCCCAGGACTCGGGGTTGGGGGGAAGGAGGATCCAGCGATCCTCCGGGATGACGCGCTGGTACTGGTCGTCCACGGAGATCTGGACGTCGTAGACCGTGATCGGAGGGAGGTTGTAGCGGGCGCGGACGACCTCCACCTCGTTGGGGGCGAGGACCGCGGTGGGTGTGGTCGAGCCGTTGACGCTGCCGTAGTACGCCGCACGGTAGGCGTCGTTCGCCGCCAGCGTCGCCCTCGCCTTGTACGACGTGAGCACCCGGGCCGGGAGTGGAGCGCCGATGGAGCGCAGGTACTCGATCCAGCGCAGTTCGTCGGCGATCGGGTCGCTGGCCGGGTCCGACCAGGGCTTCGCGGCCGTGGGCATGTTGGCGGCCGGGACGCCGAAGTCGGCTTCCAGGGTGAGACCGTTCTCGCCGTTGAGGGTGAACTTGCCGTCGAGGAGGAGGTCGCCGGCGGCCAGTTCCATGCGGTTGTGGATGGACTCGACGTGGCGCTCGATGTCGTCGTAGAGGAGCTCGACGAACTCCGACGAGTCAGCGCCGCGGGAGGTGTCGAGGAGGATCTGCTCCAGTTCACCCACGATCAGTTTCTGGCCGAGCGGGGGCAGCATGCCCTCGGTGATGATCTTCTCGGCCTGGCGGCGGGCGATGGCGGTCTGGGCGTCGTAGGCGCGGAACTTGGCGGCGTTCACGCGTCGCTTGCTGCTCTTGATGCGGAACTTGACGGAGTTCAGGCGGCGTTCCGGCATGATCGTGCGGGTCAGTTCGAAGTCGGCCGGCGTCTGCATGGTGCGGGCGAAGGCGTTCAGGTCGGCCGCGTCGATGTCGCGCAGCAGGGTTTCGAGCATGGGGCGGGATCCTCAGCGGGTCGGAGAGCTCAGATGAAGTGGATCTGTGCGGTCGAGGCGGTGATGGTGGAGACGTCCAGGCCGCCGGGGATGTGGGCGGCGGCGATCACGCCGTGCCAGAGCAGGGCCGCGCCGGCGCGGGGGCTGCCGGGGGCGAAGGGCACGTCGGCGAGGAGTACGCCGGTGAAGGTGGCGCGGCCGTCGGTGGAATCCCTGTCCCAGGGGCCGTACAGGCCGGTGGCGGTGATGCGGCCGAGGGGGATGCCGGAGTGCATGACGTTGTGGGGCTGGGCCGGGCTCGGTGGTGCGTAGTGAGTGCCCTGTGTGAACAGGGTCGTGTCGAGGGTGATGGTCACCGGGGTGTCGAGTCCGTGGACGGACGCCAGCCAGGGGCGGTCGGCGGTGGCGGACTGGGAGTAGGTGATCGGTTGGATATCCACGCCGGGTTCCTCCGCGAGGGCGTGTCGGCGGTGAGGCCGTACGGTCACCGGTGGTGCCGTCGTCCGCGGAGGTGCAGAGGGCGCGGTCCCTGCGGCTGGCTGGGGGTCAGGGTTCCCTGAGGTGGCCCCGGCGCCGGGCGAGGTCCAGGCCGAACTGGCCGGGGCGGGGCGGAGTGCTGCCGGAGCGCCCCGGGATGTTGGAGGGACTGCCCGAGGGCGGGGCAGTCGGCGGCTGTGGGGAGCGGGCGCCGAAGAGTTCCGGGCGGCGCTGCTTCAGCTCCTCGGCAGCCTGGACCAGGGTGGAGTCGTCGGCATCCGGTTCGATGCGGCGGGCGAGCAGGGCGACGGCGTCTTCCAGTTCCGCGCCGGTGGCACCCAGGCCGACCAGTACGGCGCGGCGGGCGGCGTCTCGCTCCCGTGCGGTGGCCTCCGCTTCCCGGTCCTGTGCCTGGCGTTCGCGCTCTGCCGCGGCTTGCTCACGGCGCTCGGCCTCGGAGAGACGTGCCTGTTCGGCGTCCCTGCGCTGCTGCTCGGCCTGGCGTTGGTTCTCCACGAACTCCGTGAGGGCCTTCGCGGACTCGAATCCGAGTTGACCGAGCAGGTCGCGGACGCCGGCGCGGCGGCCTTGGTCCTTCTCCCGGGCGAACCGGCGGGAGAGTTCGTCCTGGGGAAGCGTGACCACGGCGACGCCGGTGTTCTCGGTGGCGGGCTCGGCGGCGGGCCTCGTCGGTTCGTCGGTCATGGCTTCGGTCATGGGCACTCCTCGCCCAGACGCCCCCGCGTCGGCGCGGAGTCTAATACTCCTGGCCGGCCTGTGTGGTGCGGGATCTCCGGGTTCAGGCCGCGTCGTCGGTCACGGATTCCGTCTCGTCGTCAGTGCCTTGCCGTGCAGCCGGCGCAGACCGGCCTGCTGCACGGATGCGCTCCACCTCTTGGGCAGCGTCCTCGATCGGGAAGCCGGCGTCGACCAGCATGCGCACGCCGGTCTCCAACGAAAGCACACCTGCCTGTACTCCGCGGGTCACCAGGTCGAGGGTGCCGGACAGGTCGGTCGGCAGGTAGGGGCCGAAGACGATCGTGGCGCTGGGGTTGTCGCCGGGAGGCAGCACGCCGCCGAGTTGGTACAGCCGCTGCACCATCTTCAGGAGCAACGGGTACTTCGCCTCGCGGGCGCGCCGCATGGAACGGACCATGGCGTCGAGCGGACCGAAGCTGAGTTGCAGGGCGTACCCGGACGGAACCTCGGAGGGACGGATCGTGCCCAGCACGCTGCCTGGCAGCCGGGTCACCACCGACAGGCGGTCGCGCAACGTCTCCACGTAGGCGCGCAGCTCGGCCAGCTGTGTCGAGGTGTCGACGGTACTGAGCTGGCCGCTGTCGCCGAGCGGCCAGACCATCCCCGGTTCGACCTGGACGGGCAGCGGGTTGCCGGTCCTGCGGTCGACCGGGAGACGTGCCCCGGACAGGCCGATGATCGGTGATCCGGTCGTGGCTGAGGCGCGCTGGCTGTCGGTGTCGGCGGCGGCGAGGTCATCCAGGAGCTGGGCGGCGGACAGCAGGCTGGACTTTCCGTAGTGCTCGGCGCTGTCGATTGTGTTCGGTACGTGGATGACCGGGATGAAGTCCAGCTGGAGATCGAGGTGGTCGAGGACCTCGCCGTCGGCGTTCGTGCGGAAGTGGGCGCGGGACAGGGAGAGCACGTCGATGTCGCCGGTTCGGTCCAACTGGTCCAGGTCCCATTCGGCGTCGGTGAGGTAGCAGGTGGTGGTGCTCGGCCGACTCGACCACGGGTACGTCCGTGCGGAGGCGCCGTCCTCGATGGGACCCAACTCGTAGGTCACGCGGCGCAGGGTGCCTTTGCGACCCGTTGCCGGGTCTTCCGGTACCTCCCATGCCAGGTGGACGCGTTGCGGGTAGTCGTCCGTGTCGAGGGAGCCGTCCGGCAGCACCGGAAAGTAGAAGCCCGGGTCGATGGTCTTCAGCACCGGGCGGTTCTTCGCACGGGACCAGGCGAGAAGGTAGACGGAGTCGCCGAGCAGTACGGCCGTGCGCTCGGCGTGCTGCATGCGCATCGGCAGCTGCTCGGACTGCGCCCACTGCCGCAGCAGGGTCTCCCGCTCCTGCGCGGCCGTGTCCTCCTCGGCGCCTTCGACGACGATCTGCTGCGTCTCGCCGAGCAGGTGGCTCAGCGTCTGGTCGACGATCAGGGCGGCGTCGCCGTACTCGCGTCGGTCATCGCCGTCCTCGTCGAGCAGGGCTGCGGCCTGGTTGCTGTCGTACGCGGCGAGCACCGTGTACGCGGCCAGGCGCCGCCGGTCCGTACTGGGCAGCCACGAGGCAGCCATGGGGCCGGGGAGCCGCGTCGGCCGGCCTTCGGCTGCCGCCTGGAAAGCCGGCTTGTACGCCAGCGGTCCCCACGTGTCGATGAGGAGCTTCCGCCATCGCCGCATCCGTGACTCCTTGCAGGGGATTTCCGTCGTGAAAGGCGGCGCAGCCTAATGGGCGGTGAGGCGCACGGGCACTGCAGGCACAACTAGACCACCCCTACCGCCCGTGACCTGGCAAGCTGTGGGCCTTCACGCGTCTGCCGCCCGTCATCGACGACCATCCAGCCGGTGGTCCGCGGCACCGGTCGGCATGCCCGATCCTGTGCCGTCGAGGAAGAGATCCGTCAGCGCCCAGACGCAGGAGTCCAGAAGGTCGGGTGACCTCTCCTCGGCCTCGGACGCGCCCACGTACGTCGTCATCTGCTCCTCGAGGGCCGCGAACGTACGCGGCGGCCCCGCATGGCTGATGCGGGACTGCTCGTACAGCATCGCCACCGGCGCCGCCCTGGCCCGCTTGCCGCGGGTGGCGTGTACGACGCGGCACGGCACCGTCGGGTCGATCTCGGCGAGGAGGGCGGGGAGGTAGTCGCCGCCGTTGTTGGCCTCGATGACCACGCAGTCGGCTTGGTGTTCGTGGTACAGGGCTGCGGCGCGGCGCATCGCGGCTGTCGGGGTGTGGCGGTCCTGTTCGGCGTGGAGGACGTAGCCGCGGGGGCGGCGGTCGCCGTACATCTGCTCCAGCGGGTAGGAGCGGCCGGCCACGGTGAAGGCGGTCAGGTCCGCGGAGTCCGTTGTCGTGACGGCAGGGTCGACGGCAACGACCAGGCGGTCGAGCGGCGGGACCGCGGGGCGGGCGATGCGGAAGCCCTCCACCTCGAACATCCACTGCTTCCACAGGGCACCTTCGACGTCTTCGAGGAGCACGCCGTCCAGCTCCTGGCGGCCCAGGCGGGTGCCGCCGTACTCGGAGTCGAGCTCGGCGAGCGCGGCGGGGGAGAGGTTGGCGCGGTTGTCCTCGGTGCGGCCGGTCGTCAGGACGACGGTGGAGCCGGGGCGCCGGCCGCGTTCCACCAAGCGCTTGACGTGGGGGAGCGGCTTGGGCGTGGTGGAGATGACGACCTGAGGGCTTGGTGCCTCGCGCAGGCAGAACCACAGCATGTCGTACACCGACTGGGCCGTGTGGCGGTTCCAGGCCGCGTACTCGTCCAGCCAGCCCTTGTCGAAGGCGAAGCCGCGCAGGTTGTCCGGGGTCTCGGCCCCGAAGCCGTAGATCGCCGAGCCGTTCCTCAGTCGGAGAGTGGTCAGGCCGTTGCCGGGGCTGTAGCGGCGGACGTCCTCGGGCGGGATGACCGCCAAGAGGCCGGACTTGGGAGACTCGAAGCAGATCTCCTTGACCAGGGTGGCGTTCTTCGCGACGACCGCGATCATCGTTCCCGGCGTCGTCGCCCACTCCCGTACGGCCTCTGCCGCGGACTTCGTCTTGCCCCAGCCTCGGCCGGTCAGCATCATCCAGGCCGCCCAGTCGCCCTCGGGTGGACGCTGCGTGGCGCGGGCGTGATGGTGCAGCCAGCCGGAATGGGGCAGGCCGTCGCAGGCGGGGCGGTCGCAGGCCCAGCGGCGCGCCGAGACCGCGTCGGCCTCGATCAGCGCGGTGATCTCGGCGTGTAGTTCGGCGTCGGACATGGCGGCCGCGTCCGGCAGCGCGGCCAGCGGATCGGCGGTCACGGCTGGTCACCGCCCAACGTGCCGATGCGGGACTCGAGTTCGCGGCGCAGCTGCTCCATACGGGCCCGGCGTTCCTCGTCCGTCAGACCCGACACGTCCGCCGTCTCCGGTCCCTTGGAGGCCGCCGCGGCGGCGTCGGCCAGGTCCATGCCGTACGCCTGGCGCTCGATGCGGATCGTGACCTCCAGCCAGCGGATCACGTCCGACGGGCTGAGGCGTGCGGGGTCGAGCTGCTGAAGCTGGGCGATGATCTTCGATTGGGCTGCGGAGGCGAGGCGGGCGTGCCGGCGGGCCACCTCCCGGGCGGCCTGCTGTTGTTCGCCGCGCCAGAGCCGGTCCTGCTCCCGGTCCCACGCCTCGGCGCGCAGTACCCAGCGGTGTGTCGTCGACCAGCGCTCGATGAGCGTGCGGGACTTGGCCAGACGTTCGGCGACCTTGCCGATGCTGCGGGACAGGCCGAGGTCGCGGTAGCAGGCGAACGCCTCCCACGCGGCGGCCGACTCGCTCGGCTGCCGCTCCCATGCCTCGGCGCTGTCCGCCATCCGATCAGTGCTCTCCCGACTGGCCTGTCTCTCCTTCCACTTCCTCCCGCTCCCCTCCTGACGGACGTCCTGTCTCAGCTCGACGGGCCTTGCAGAGCCGGGTCGAGGAGGCCGAGGTGCGCCAGGAGGTCGGCGCAGTCCGCGCGACGCTGTGCGCGTTTCCTGCCGACGGCGCGGGCGGCGACCTGGAGGGCGGCCCTGCGGCGTACGGAGTCGGGCAGCGGGGTGACGGAGACGGTGCGCTCCCACGACGCGGAGTCCTTGGCAAGGTTCATCAGGTCTCTCCCTCGGGGATGTCGTCGGGCTCCAGCTCGCCCGCGAGGAGGCGAGCGAGCTGGTCGGCGAGGCGGAACGGTTCGTCCGAGAGGTGTTCTCTCAAAGCACGGGCCAGGCCGGCGGCCGTGCGGTGGACAGTGGTCAGGTGGTCGATCTCGGCGTGGAGCCGGTTCAGCTCGCCGGCGTACGGGTCGCTCACGAGGTCGGCCTCCGGAAGTCCGAGGGAAGAGCGGCCCGCTGCCGTGCCGGGCCGAGCACCCCCAGGACGGTGGGCAGATCGCGAGGGCGCCATACGGCGACTTCGAACCCGCTGTCGGCGAGGTGGGCCAGCCACTCGCGCTGGGCCGGGCGGATCCGCCCGGTGTCCGTCTTGAACTCGACGAACAGCGTGCGGCGCTGGCCGAGGTGGCCGAAGACCTCGTCGGGCCAGCCCGGGTCGGAGCGCCGGGAGTCCGCCGTGTGGTACTGCAGGCGCCAGCCGTAGCGCGTGGCGATGTCGCGGACCTGATGACGCCACTGCTCCTCGCTCGTGCCGGTGACCGACCCCGCCGACCCCGCCCTGTCGATGGCCGGCGGGAAGCGCTCGGCCTCCAGTCGGTCGAGCGGCCCGTACCGTTCGGTGAGCAGCCTGCGGTACAGCTCCCCGTTCACGGCGCACCGTCCAGGAGCCGGTAGCCCGTACTCGTCGGCCGCATCCGCTCCAGCGCGATCCGGGTCCGGTGCCCGGTCCGACCGCCGGGCGTGGCCGCGGTGAGCACCGTGCAGTACGCGTAGCGGACGTCGACCTCGTCGACGCGCACGGTGCGGCCCTCACCCCGCTTGTCGTTGTCGGCCCATACCTGGCCGACCTGTACGCCGACCTGTACGCCGGGTTGCTTCACGCCGCACCCGCCAGGTAGTCGGCGGCCCACAGCTCCAGGGCTCGCCACCGCTGGCCGGCCTCGATGTCGCCGTCCCGCTCCATGCGGTCGATGGCCCGCTGCACGACGGCCGCGGCGTCGGCGGGCATGGTGCGGGTGGCCAGTACCGTCTCGACCGGCGCGGTGCCCTTGCGGGTGGCGGTCTGCTCGTCCGGGTCGTACCAGCCGTCCGCCAGCTCACCGAGGTGGCGTTCGACCAGCGCGAGGATGATCGCGAACACGGCGGCGACGTTGCCGATGTTGTGCGCGCCCTTCACCGTGTCGAGCGTGTCCAGCACGCTGTCGTACTGCTCGATGCGCGCGAGCCAGCGGGCGTCTGCCGAGGCGGCCTTCCGCGCGGCCTCGAAGGCTTTCTCCGCGGCCTCCTTCTCGTCCGGCAGGAAGACGATCTGCACCGTCGCGAAGTCGAGATTGGCCTCCGCGAGGCTCGGCACGCTGACCTCGTCCAGCAGGTCGAGCGTCTTGTCGTCCAGGCCGGAGTACAGGCGCATGGAGACGTCCTCCAGCTCCTCGTACAGCGACTTGAGGGTGGCCGGGTCGTCCTCACCCACGATCGCGTTGTGAGCCAGTTGCAACGCGATCTGCCGCTGCCTGGGCAGCGGCTCGGTGATCTCCATCCACCAGATGCGCTCCAGGCCGGCCTCGACGGCGGCCTTCGTGCGGTGGTTGCCCGACAGCACGATCCGACGCCCCGACTCGCTGTCGTTCCACACCAGCGGGGTCGAGGTCAGTGCCCCGTCCGCACGGATGTTCGCCACGAGGCGCTGGAACTGCTCATGCCGCATGAACCGTGCGTTGACGTCCAGCAGTGTCAGCTCCCGTGGGTCGCCCTCGACCAAGCGGGGCTTGAGCGGCTCACTCATGGGCTCCTGTCCTCCTTCAGTCCCTCGGCCTGTCCGTGCTTTCTCCTCCACTGCGCGAACCCTTCGTCGAGCGACCAGCGGCCCAGCTCGCCGCCGTAGTCGAGCTGGTACCGGTAGGCGGGATCGGTGGAGTCCTTGCGGGAGTTCAGGCGCAGCAGCCCGCGGTACTTCATGGACACCGGGCGCTGGGTGAACGCCGTCGTGTTCAGCCTCGTGAGACGGGTGTTCATCGTGCGCTGCGTCAGGAACTGGGCCTCCGTCGAGAGCGCCGCGTACAGCACGAGCTTCGCCAGCCGCCCGTACGACGTCGGCGCCACCGGGAAGTCCGAGAGCAGATACACGTTGTGCGGGTCGTACTTCGGCGTCGAGAACGCGAAGGCGCCCACCACGAGCCCGCCGACGAGCACCGCGAGCGCCATCGTCGGCGTGCCCGGGCGGATGTTGTGGTTCATGTACTGCGAGCGCAGCGTCGCGAACTGGCCCATGGACAGCGGGGCCAGCGTCAGGGTCTCGCCGAGCCGTTGGCCCGGCACGAGGCGCGGGGCGCGCACCGGCTCCAGGCGCTGGTGGGGTCGTACGATCCGGGATCGCGGCACCGACGAGTAGACGTTGATCGGCAGGCCGCGGTTGGCCGTCTGCACCTGACCGCGCAGGTGGCCCGTCAGTTCGTCGACGTCGTAGTGCAGCCCGAGCACCCAGTGAGGGCGGTCGGTGACGCGCTCGATCAGGGTCTGCTTCGCCGCGTCGTCCAGCGTCGGGTACTCCGGTGATGGCCAGTCCAGATGCTTGTCCAGCGCCGCGAACTGGCCCTCGTAGTCTCCGGCGTAGAACGGCGGGAAGGCGACGACCGGGGCGTCCGCCGGGACCTGTTCGGCGAGCCACTGGTTCACGTCCATCGGCGCGTACGACGCCAGGCGCAGCGGCAGCGCCTCGATCTTCGCGACGGTCTTCGCGTGCAGTTCCGGGAACTGCCGGCGATACGCCGCCAACATCCGTCCGTAGTACGGGTGCTCGTAGCGTCCGATCCACTGGAAGAACCGGGAGCCGAGCAGCACCACGGCGAGTGTCCCGGCCCGGCCGTCCATGTACGGGGCCAGCCAGTCGAGTTCGTACGCCGACTCGGGGCGGATGGTGATGGGCAGTTCCTGCCCGGCGAGGTACCAGCCGATCGCGGAGGAGTACAGCTGCACGTCGCAGCCGTGGAGTCGGAAGCCCGAGTCGTGCAGGACGCGCTCGATGGTGAAGTTGCCCGAGCAGCCGACGTGGATGTCCTCGGCCTGGCCACGCCACGTGGTGGCGTGCTCGTGGATGATCGCGCGGAGGTCCGCGGGGATCGAGCCGTGGAACACCGGGCCTCCCCGCTGTGCTGACTTCTGTCTTCCTTCTCTCTGGCAAGCGCCCTCAATGAGGGGTGGGACGCGGGCCCGGAGGGGCAGGGGGCTGGTCCTGCCGTGCCGGACCGCCTGGGAACCAGGAGGCGCGGGGGACGCCTGGAGGGGGATGGTTCCTTGGCTGGTCGGCTCCGCACCACGTGCCTGTGCGGACGCGTCCTCGAGCGCCGGGCCCGACTCGAACGAGCTCCTCCCCACCGGGGGCGGGGCGTGCTGCCAAATGCACTACCGGCGCGCGGCGAGGCCCGATCGGGAAGATCGCCCCGCCACATCGAACGCTACCAGACGGAACACTGTCACAACACATGTGATGGGTGCGGTGCGGCACCCATCACATGGTTCGTCAGACTCGGGCAGCTGGCATTACGGCTCCGGTGTCAGGAGGTCCAACAGGCTCAACGTCCCCATCGAACATCCCTCCGGAGAGCGCTGCTTTGCCTTCGCTCTGGCCGGCCCGGGCTCGAACAACTCCATCTGGCCCGGCGGCGCCGGCTTCGGTCGATGCGCGGCCTCGAAGTCCTCCCGCCTCATCTCGGCCCAGTTGGGCCCGCGCTCCTCGCTCACAGCAACGTCCCCTGCTCGTACTCGGGTCCCAGTGGTCCCAGTTCCCTCACCTTGCCTCCGGTCCTCTCCTGCCACCAGGCGGCGAACATCCGCCGGTGACACCACTGCTCCGGCTCCGACAGGTCCTCGAAGCACAGGAGGACCAGCCGCAGGTCCCCGGTCGCCACCGCGATCTCCTGGAACCGTGACGCGAAGAACTCCACGCCGTACCGATCGAGTTGGGCCAGATACGCCGCCTCGTACACGGGCCGGGCCGACCCGAAGTACTCCCGACTCGGCGCCGCCTCCCGCACCTGGTGCTCCAGCGTGTACGGCAGCGTCCAACGCGGCGCGCCCAGTGTGACGCGCACCGGCACCCCCATCGACGGCTCGAAGTCCTGGTACCTGTGAGTGAACAGCTCGAACACATTCCTCCTTCGCGCCGGTTCCGGCGCACCGCACAGCGGGCAGTCCGGGTCCGGCTTCTCCTCATGACCCTCGTCGCTGTGGGTGTTCTCCCACCCGGCCGACTCGAAGCAGGCGTCACACAACCGCACACCGAGCGAGTCCCGGGCGACGCTGCCGGAGCCGAACACGAGACGCCCCTCGCTGTCCACCGCCACGGTGTCTCTCCCGGGTCCCGGCACGGCGACTACCCGCAGGTGCCGCCCGCACGACCGGCAGGGGATCACCGTGCCCAGTGCGGCCACCAACCATCCGCACCCTGGCGTCAGCACGCCTCTTGCCAGGAGGCCGGCCGCCTGATCCGGGTCCAGGCACCCGCCCTCCTTGACGACGACTTCCATGTCGCCCACCTTTCCGCGCGTCCCGAGGGGCGTCACTGCAAGTCGGCGGCCGACCGGGGAGCTGCCTCCCTGGCCGGCCGCCGGATCGTTCCGCGCACCCGCGACGCGCTCGTTCAGTTCTCGCGGTGCCGACTTTCGGCAATATCATTCTATCGTCAAGCGAAGCAGCGTGTCAATATTAATTTATCATCGTGGGCTTCGCCTACTGCCCCACTCGCCCCCCACGACCGCCCCATCCCGTACGCGCCGCCTCCAGTGCTCGCCGATACGAAACAGCCGGGACCCGCCCCAGGGTCCCGGCTGTAACGCACGCGCTCGGGCGACAGCTCAGGCGGCAGCCTCGAGCTCCGCCTCCGAGGGCTCCTCGGTCGCCACCTCGGCGAGCTCGGCCTCGCTCGGCTCCTCCTCGCCCTCGACCTCGTCGCCCTCAACCTCCTCGGCCTCCGGCTCGACCTCCAGCTCCGGCCGCACCGTCAGCTGCTTGGCCTCCGACATCGCCTTCGCCTTCCGCAGCTTCTTCACCGCCTCGGCCGCCGCCTTGCGCACCCGCTCCACCGCGTCCAACTGCTTGCCGACCTCGCCCTCGAACAGGTCCGCCAGTTCCGACGGCGTCATCTTCGTCAGCTCCTCGAGCAGGGTCCCGGCCCGCTCGACCTGGTCCACCCTGCCCTTGGCCTGCTTGCGCTCCTTGGCCTTGTCCTCCTTCTCCTTGTCCGACAGTTCCCTCTCGGAGAAGAAGCCCTCCTGGTTCTCCTTCATCCGCAGGGCCTGCGCGAAGGTGGAGGCGTCCGTCTCCGTCCTGAAGTCGCCCTTCATGTACCGGGTGACCGCCACCTTCTGGTTCGCCGGCGTGAGCTTGGAGAGGTACCAGGCGAAGTCCGCCTTGATCTTCCCCTCGGCCACCAGCTCCGCGATGTCCGTGGTGAGGTTCAGCAGGTCCATCCGCCACCGCACGTAGTCGGTGGTCTTGCCGAACATCTCCGCGATGCGCTCTGCCTGATAGCCGAACCCGACCAGGTCCGCGTACGCCTGCGCCTCCTCCATCAGCGTCATGTCCGCCCGGCCGATGTTCTCGGAGATGCCCATCACGAACGCCTGCTCGTCGTCGACGCTGCTGACGACCTTGGCCTCGATGGTGGTGGCGCCCTCCACGAGGTGCATCGCGCGCCAGCGGCGCTCTCCCATCACGATCTGGAACTTGTCGCCGTCCGGCCGGACCACGATCGGCTGGAGCTGGCCAACCGAGCGGAACTGGGCCGCGAGCTCCTCCAGCTTGGCCTCGTCGAAGAACTTGCGGGGCTGGTCCGGGTTGGGCTCGATGTCCGCGAGCGGGATCGCCATGACCTCGATGTTCGCCTCGGTGACGCTCATTTCGTCGACTCCTCGCACTTCCGGTCTCGCAGGATGGGTTCCTGTGAGGTGATAGCTAAATACTATTATCAAACGATCGTGAGCGTCAAGTTAAATCTATCAATGTATGTGTCTGTGGGGCGAGGGAATCAGTCTTCCGTCTCGACATATGTAGAAGGGAGGGGTTCCGGGTTCAACTCGATGTCGGCACCGATGAGCACCTTCCAGATCTCCATGTCCCGCCAGCCCTCGCTCCCCGGGGCGACTTCTGGCGCCTCGCTGGGCCCTGCCTCGCCGCGCGCCCCCGCCGTCTCCAACGGGTCGTGCCGCTCCATGTCGTCCTCTCGGTCGCCTGTGGTGTCCCTCTGTGATCCGGTGCTCGTGTTGCCGCGCCCGCCTGGTTCGCGCATGCTTCGGGTGGGGTTGATGGCGCGGGGTGGGCCGGTTGGCCGTGTGGGCGAGTTGTCGGCGGCTCGCATCGAGGGCCCCTCTGGTGGCAAACGTCGTGGGGGTGGGGCGGCCGGCCTGTCGTGCCGGGTGTCCGGAAGTGGAGGGTGGGCGTCCGGTGTTCCTGGCATGAGCACAACCGCTCAATTACGCTACGGATCCAACACATGCCCTTCACGAACTGTCAAGGATCTTTGGGTTGTTGAGTCTTGATCGGCCAAAGATATGTGGTCACCGGCTGCCGCGTGGCCCGCGGACTGGTCGGCAGAGGAGATGCGCATGACGCCGCCCGACGGCACGGCCGTGGACGAGTGGTCGTTCAGCGCCCGGATGCTGAACCTGCTTTTCGAAGCGGCGGCGGCGGCGCGCAACGGCGTGGAGTACACCAACTCCGAAGTCGCGGCCGCCATCAACCAACGTGCCGGCAGGCGCGTGATCTCCGACGAGACGATCCGCAAGCTGCGTACACCCGGTGGCCCGCAGCCGTCGTTCGACAGGGTCGCGCACCTCGCCGCCTTCTTCCAGGTGCCGCTCGACGCCTTCAAGGACGGCACCCACACTCACGAGGCCGTCGCCGCCGAGGCGGTCAAGTTGCTCGAAGCGCGCCGGAAACACACGGAGAAGGTGGACCGCGAGGTGGCGAAGGAAGCCGACGACATACGGATGCTGGCGCGCAGCGCCCGACGGCTCGACTCCCGTGGACTGAAGCTCGCCATGGAGTTCATCTCCAGCCTGCAGAAGATGCAGAAGCGCCAGGACTGAACGCCGACCCCCGGAATCCTCCAGTGATGAGCCCCCTCTTACCGACGACCGCGGGCGGTGTCGCCCGGCCGTGCTGAGACCTGCCCTGCGCCGCCGCTGTGTGGAAGCACTCGACGGCTTCCCCGTACCGCACCCGTTGACCATCGACACACTGCACCGGGCCGCCGTCGATCACCACGGCCGGCCCCTGGTCCTGCACCGGGAACCGTTCCCGCCGGGCCTCCAGCGCCCGTGCGGTATGTGGTGGCCGACGGACGACGCGGACCACATCTGGGTGGCGCCCGAAGCGGCCGGTGCTCACGCCGTGCACACGTACGCTCACGAGCTGGGCCACCAGCTTCTGGGCCATCCTCCGCTGCCTCTCGTACCCGTCGGCGAGAAGCCGCCCGAGCCCGTCGTCGAGTCCGCGGAGTCGGTGACGTTCACCTGGCTCTCCCCGGCGTTCCTCGACGGTGATCTCCTGGGAGTCCGTACGCGCTCCCCGGGTCGCCACCGCGATCCGCTGTACACCGAGCGCGAGGACGAGGCCGAGTCCTTCGCCGTCCTTCTTCGGCAGCGTGCCGCGACGCACAGCTCCCGTCGGCACGCCGACCCCCTGCTGGACCGGCTGCACCGCAGCCTCTGACCGACAGCTGGAAACCCTCACATGATCAGAGACGACGTCATGGCCCTGTGCACCATCGTGCCCCTGTGGGCCTGGTGCCTGTGGCGCGTCGGCTATCTCAGAAGCGCTCGCGGGCAGCGGGAGCTGTGGACGGTCCTGGCGCTGCTCGCGCTCGGGGCGACACTACGCCTGAGCCACGTCGAACGCGCCGTCACCCGGTGGTCGGGGATCACCGACATTTCGGTCCTGGTCAAACACCTGGCGGTCATCCTCAGTTCCGTCCTGCTGTGGCGCTGGGTGGATTCCATCGCGGCCGACGGCGTGCGCCATCGATGGTGGCGGAGACTGACGACCGCGTGGCCGCGCACCATCACCGCGATCCTCGCCGTCGCCGGTGCCGTCGCGACGTTCCCCTTCGCCAGGCCCTCGGTCGTCGAGGCCGACGGCGACCGCAACTTCGTCGTGGCGCAGTCGGGCGATCTGGCCGGGACCGTGTACCTGGCCGCCTACCTGGGCACCATGGCCGTGGCCCTGACCTTCTCCGGCGCTCTGTGCATGGTCGCCGCCCGGGCGGCACGGCGTTCCGGTCAGCGGATGTTCAGCGCGTGCATGTACCTGATGTCCCTCGGCTGCTGGACCGGGGTCGGCTACTCCCTCTTCCGGGGCAGCTACCTGCTCTACGGGCTGGCCGACATCGCCTATCCCATGTCCGCTGAGGCGGCCGACGATGTCGCGAGCCTCGTCCAGGTCGTCGCCATCGGGCTGATCCTGGCCGGCGTGTCGGTCCGAGGCTGGGAGAACGTCACGCGTGTGGTGCGGCGTCGGCGTTGGCTGATCGCACTGCGATCCCTGTGGCTGGAGCTGGTCTCCGTTCTGCCCGCCGAGGCCATCGCCCGTGTCCTCGCGGAGGCTCCGTCCCCGTCCCGCGACCGGTACAGCCTGCGTGGCCTGTGGGAACGGCTGGACCAACGGGTGCTCGACATCAATGACTCCGCCCTCGAGGTCCTTCCCTGGATCGCGGCGGACCTGCCTTCGCGAGCCCTGGAAGCGGCCCTCGCCCACGGGTTGGAAGGCGGCGACGCCGAGGCCGCGGCTCAGGCGCTGTGCCTGCGGACCGGCCGCCGCGGCCGCGCCGACGACGAGCCCCGCGCTGACAGCTCCCCGACCTCGCCGCTCCTGACCGTGGGCGACGACCTGGACGTCAACGCGGCCTGGCTCACACGCGTCGCCAAGTACTACCACTCCCCACTCATGGATGCCCTCGAAGCCCGCCTCGCCATCAGGAACCTCACATGACCACGATGCCCACAGCCGAAGACCGCGCCGCTGAGAACCGTGCCGCCCGAACCGTCACCGACGGCCTGGAGCCGAAGAACGTCATCCTCGCCGTGTGCCTCGTGCTCGGGGCGGCCCAGGACGACGTAGTCGTCGGGTTGGCCTGGGCCGTCCACGCCATCGTGTTCGCCGCAGTGATTCCCATGGCGTACATCAAGTACGGGATCCGCGTCGGACGCTGGCAGGACCGTCACGTGGGCCAGCGTGAGCGGCGCCTGCATCTCATACCCGTGATCATGTCGTCGGTCGGCGTCGCCATCGCCGCCATGGTGGTCCTCGACGCGCCCGCGCAGATGACCGCCCTGGTCGTGGCGATGCTGGCCACGCTCGGAGCCATCCTGCCGGTGACGGCGTTCTGGAAGATCAGCGTGCACACCTCGGTCTCGGCCGGGGCCGTCGCGATCCTGACCGTGGGAGTCGGTCTCTGGTGGACGGCTGCCTTCCCACTGGTCGCGCTCATCGGCTGGTCACGGGTCGCCCTGCGGGACCACACCCTGGGCCAGGTAGTCGCCGGTGCGGCACTCGGCAGCCTCGTGGCGGGCGGCGTCTTCACCTGGCTGACCTGAGCAGGTCTCCCGCGGCCGGCCGAACGCCGCCCGCGGGAGCGGGCGTCACCGCCAGAAGATGTCGAACCGGGTCTCGTCGAACTTCCGCGAACCGCGCACCGTCGCCGGGCCCACACGCACCTCCCGTACGGTGAGTTGGACCAGGCTCCGGCGCTGCTGGCGGCCTGCTGTCTCGTTCCACCAGGTCTCGATGCCCTGGGGGGTCAACTCCGGCAGCTCATCGAGGGCCTTGCCTCGACGTACGGCGGCCATCGCCTCTCCACGGCGGTTCTCGAGGGCGGCCTTCGCCGCCCTGAACTCACTGAGGTTCAGCTCCCTGGCGCCGAACGCCTTCGCCAACTCCTCCTTGTGACCTCCAAGTTCCTCCAGGAAGCCCTCACCCTGACGGGCCTCCGCCGCGAACCGGTCACGGATCGCGGCGAGGCGCTTGAGCTGCTTCGGGCCGGCCAGCCGGGCGACGACACGTTCCCCCACGTACTCGTCCAGCGGCTCAGCGGAGATACGTACCTTGCCGCAGCCTTCACTCTCGCAGACGTACCCCCGCCCGCCGTTCGCCGTGGACCTGGGCGTCAGCGGTTGCTTGCACAGGGCGCACGTCGCCGTGCCGCCGGAGAGATAGTGAACGTGCCTGGGCTTGGTGCCCTGGCCCTTCCTGTTCTCCTCGAACAGAACCCGTAGGGCGTCGAACGTCTCGCGGTCGACCAGCGGCTCGGCCGGACCCGCGACCAGCTCACCCTCCGCGTTCTCCCTGAGGCCGGCGATCGCCGGATTCAGGAGGCGGCGACGCAGTGTCGTCGGAGACCAGGAGCGCCCCGACACCGTCGGACCCGCGTTCTCCGTCATCCAGTCCGCGGTCTCCGCGAGCGTCCTCCTCTCTTCGAGAAGACGCTTCGCGGCCGCCGCCAGCCAGGCGGCCTCATCCGGGACGGCGGTGACACCGTCCGTCTCGTGGCCATAGGCCCTCATGTTCTCTCCAGCCCGAGTCCCCCTGCTTCCCCGGACAGGGTATGCCAAAACGCAGCATTGTCACCCTGACATGTGGTGCTGGTTGTGAACCCGGTTCAGCCGCCGCACGGCGGACTGTACAGCGGGGAGATCGGGCTACTGGGAAGTTCGAGCGTTCTGGCATGTGCCGATTGGTGGTCGGCGCGGCGGAGGCCGTGCGGTGCCGGATGTCGAAAGGGTGGACGAGGCGTGCGGTGTGCCGCCTCCCTCTACGGCCGAACCCCCAGCGCTTCCCACAGCTCGGAGGTCAGCACCCTGCGCTTGCCCTTGCCGTACGGGTGCACCGGTACGGGGAACTCGCCGGACCTGATCAACTCGTATGTGGTGTTCCGGCTGAAGCCGAACGCCCTGCCGGCCGTCAGTACGTCGACCGTTACGGGTAGCGCCAGAACCTCGTCCCGCGTCATGGACGCACCACCACCGCGGTGTTCTCGGTGGCCGGATCGTTTCGATCTCGCATGCTCAGACTCTCCTGTTCTGCCCCCGCGCCTCCCAGGAAGTGCCGATGGAGTCTATGTTCTCTCCGGGCGGCCGAACAAGATCGTGCTCGAAGCCATTGAGTGCGGCGATGCGGTGTCTGCTGCCACACATGTGGTGTGTGGCTTCGTTCGGCGGCCGCACGGTCAGTCGTGATTTCCAGGATCGGATTCTGGGCGGGCGGATCCATCTGGCATCCGCTAGTTGAGAGATCCTGCGTATGTCTCCACATATGATCACCGAATCGTGGCTGCTCACGCGACATGTAGGAGGGGATGTGTTCAAGGGCTCGGTCTACAGGCGCTGTGGCTGCAAGGAACTCGTCACAGGCGAGGACGGCTCTCCCGTCCTCGACGCCAAGAACAGACCGAAGACGAGAGAGCTCGGCGCAGAGTGCCCCGACCTCGGCAAGAGGGACCACGGCAGCTGGTACTACTACGTCGAACTTCCGCCGGGGCCCAAGGGAGAGCGGCGTCGACCACGCAAGGGCGGGTTCCTTACCAAGAAGAAGGCCGAGGAGGCAGCCCAGGAGATCTGGGACAAGGCCCAGGACGGCGTCGACGTGCTCTCGGACGAGACGGTCGAGCAGTTCCTGCTCCGCTGGTTCGCCAAGCGCGTCGACCTCAAGCGGTCCACCTGGAAGACCTACGAAGACCACATCCACCGGGTCTTCATCCCGAACCTCGGCCACATCAAGATGCGCGACCTGCGCACCCGGCACATCCAGGAAATGTTTCAGCAGATCTGGCGCGACAACGAGCAGCACGCCGCCAACGCGGACGCCGCCGAGGTCGCCAGGCTGGAGTGCGAGGCCGCCCACCGCGCCTGGAAGCAGGCCGCGAAGCCGCGCCCGCCCGAACTGCGGCAGCGCTGGACCACGGCCAAGGAGAGGCTCCGCGAGGCCCGCCGCAAGCCCCGGTACATCACCGGCCCCGGCGTGCAGCTCAAGATGAAGAACGAGCTCAGCGCCGCGCTCGACTACGCCAAGAACACCGAGAAGCTCATCAGCGAGAACTGGGCCCAGCACCTCGTCCTGCCGAAGTACACCCCGCCCAAGCCACTCGTGTGGACCGACGAGCGCGTCGCGCGCTGGCGCGAGACAGGGGAGAAGCCGGGACCGGTCATGGTCTGGACGGCCGAGCAGACCGGCGCCTTCCTCGACGGCGTCGCCGAGCACCGGCTCTACCCGATGTTCCATCTCATGGTCTTCCGGGGTACCCGGCGCGGTGAGTCCTGTGGCCTGCCCTGGCGTGAGACCGACATGACCGCCGGCACCGTCCACATCAGTGAGCAGCTCGTCGCTGCCTCTTACGACGTCTGGGAGGACACCCCGAAGAGCGACAGCGGCGCCCGCACCGTCCGGCTCGACAGCCAGACCCACGAGCTCCTGAAGTTCTGGCGGCGACGTCAGCAGGCCGAACGCGCGGAGTGGGAGAAGAAGCACCGCAAGGAGCCGAAGAAGTACGGGCCGTATGTCGACTCCGGTCGCGTCTTCACCTGGGAGGACGGCCGCCCGTACCACCCGGAGTACCTCTCCCAGGTCTTCAACCGGCTCGTCCAGAAGCTGGGCCTGCCGCCGATCCGGCTTCACGACCTGCGCCACTGCGCTGCGACGCTGTCCCTGGCGGCCGGCGTCCACATGAAGGCCATTCAGGTCCTGCTCGGGCACTCCTCGTTCAAGCTCACCGCCGACACCTACACCAGCGTTCTCCCACAGCTCGAGGTGGAGGCTGCGGACGCGCCCGTGGCGCTCGTCCCGCGCAAGGCAGCCCAGCAGGATGAGCAGGCCGTGGACGGCGCGCCGCAAGGCCCTCAGCTCGTACCGGCCGCCGAGCCCACGGCGTTCCCGGCTCCTGCAGCGCCTCACTCCAGCGATGCGTCGGGAGCGGAAGTCCATCCCATGGTCGGCCCAGCAGAGGCCGCACCCGAAGCCGCAGACGAGGCGCCCGCCGCATAGCCGGACCGTCGCCGGCCTGCGGCCGGAGGCAGCACACATACGGCACACACGCCGTGTCCCCACCTTGTCCCCACCAGCCACGAAACAGGCCCCTCGGAGATCACTCCGAGGGGCCTGTTCGATACATATTGCCTGGTCAGGCAGTGTGCCCCCGGCAGGATTCGAACCTGCGACACCCGCTTTAGGAGAGCGGTGCTCTATCCCCTGAGCTACGAAGGCGGGGGCTTGTGGAAAACCTTGGAGAAAATCCAGGAAGTGGATCTTCGGCGAGGATCACAAGCCCGCTGGTCAGACGTGGTGCGACGCCCTCCGCAGGGTCACCTGAGCGGACAACGCGATGCACCAACGAGCAACCAGGGACAGCGTAGCGGATGTGCGCCAGCGAGGGTCCTCTGTATAGGGGCAGGAGAGCGGGACGGCAGGCAAGGGTGCTTCTGACCTGCCGCTTCTGCGGCTGTGAATGAATGATTGGTGGACGCTGAGGAGGCTGGGGCCGAGGGTGGTTGGACCGTTCTGCTCCCTGCGTCAGCTTGTGGGGCCACTTGGCGCTGTCTCGCGGCGCCTGGCATGACGGGCTGCCCCTTGTTCGTGGCGGTAGGGGTCTCTTGCGATGCACGCAGGCCGGAGCTCACAGTTCGCCGGTGCGGTAGCCAGGCCAGGTCCGGAATGCAGGGCGGGAAGGCCGCAAGGCGCACCAGCATCAGACTGCGCGAAGATCAGCCGACGGTTCTGGCTCATCGTTTTCTCAATCGGTCGAGTGAAGATCGGTTTAGCCAGCCTCCAGCGACCCGAATGGAGATGGCGTATCAGCGGTGATCGGGTTCGAACAAAGGTCAAGCGTCTCTCCGGCTGATTTCCATTCATCCACTGCTGAACTGATTCGAGTCTCTTGCCTGCCTGATCCTCGTGATCCCCAATATTGCTCGGGAGCGTCGGAACATCGCGTCGGGGGCCGATTGGGGATATTGGTGTGACAGAATCTGGCGTATAGCTCAACTCGTCCGTCGCCCCGCATTTCTGCAGGTCAGAGCCTCTGTGTTCTAGCTAAACAAACTGGCGGGGGTGAATCCGGGTCGAATCTGGATCAAATTCTGGCCGTTCGGGTGGGTGGAATCGTGAGCATGTGCGCCAGGTATTGCCCTCCGTGTCCGAGCCATAGGGGCGGACGGATGCATTTCGGACACCCGGCGGGGAATAGGGCGCAGTCCGGGCTGGCCGATAGCGAGAGGGGCGCCTCGGGAACCCTTAAAAGGGTTGTCCGACGCGTCCTCCTGGCTGAGATCACTTGTGGCGTCCGAGGGGTGAGAGTGGCGCTCCTGGTCGGTTTCGCTCTGGCGGGTGTGAACTGGCCGGAGGCTGGAGGGGGAGTCGCACGGGACTCCGGGCTGCTCGTGGATCGACGCCGAGCGTCAGCTTGTGGGGCCCGCGCATGGTCACGTTCCTGCGCCGTTGATCGTGGCGGGACTGCGGTGTTGTGCGCGCGAGTGCAGAGGCAGGCACGAGCCGGCTGCTACTGGTCACGCATGGCTGCCCCTGGCAACAGGGGGGTTTGACATCCGTGCGGATCAGTCGCCAGACTCATTCTACTAGTTCACTAGTAGAAGGTGTTTTCTGTGATGCGGTACCGCATCGACCGACGCAGCGGCGTGACGGCCTACATGCAGATCGTCCAGCAGACCAAGCAGGCGATGCGGTTGGGCGTGTTGGTCCCGGGGAGCCGGTTGCCCACGGCGCGGGAGGTGGTGGCCACCACCGCGATCAATCCCAACACCGTGCACAAGGCCTACCGGGAGCTGGAGCACGAAGGGCTCGTCGAGTCACGGCGGGGAGCGGGGACCTTCGTCGTCCGGTCGCTCTCACGGCCGGAGACAGCTTCCAGTTCCTCCCTGAGCGGGGGACTGCGTGAGTGGCTGCAGGACGCTCACGCGGCCGGCCTCGACAGAGACGACGTGACAGCCCTGTTCACGGCCCTCATCGAGGAGTACGGCGCCTCTCCGCAGGCGCCGACGCCGGAACAGGAGGCTTCTCCGTCGGCACGGGACATCCCGGCAAGCGGGGAAACGAACGACATGCAGCACACGAGTACGGAGGACGCAGGGTGAACAACCCCCTACACCAAGGCTCCCGCACAGATCCCGCACCGCACCGGACCGCCGCGGAGAACGAGGAGACGCCGGCGCTCGAAGCTCGGGGGCTGGGACGCCGGTTCCGCCGGAACTGGGCGCTGCGCGACTGCGACTTCCGGCTGCCCGCCGGACGGATCTGCGCTCTGGTGGGCCCGAACGGCGCGGGCAAGACGACTCTGCTGTCCTTGGCCGCCGACCTGCTGGAACCCACCTGCGGACGGCTCCGCGTCTTCGGGGACTCCCCGAAGACGCCGGCCAGCCGCAGCCGCGTGGCGTTCGTGGGGCAGAGGAAGCCGCTCTACCCCGGTTTCACCGTGGAGGAGATGCTGAGGGCGGGCCGGGAACTGAACCCCGGGTGGGACCAGGCGAAAGCGGAGCGGCTGGTACGCCAGGGCGACATATCGCTCCACGCCAAGGTCGGCACCCTCTCCGGCGGACAGCGCACGCGCGTCGCACTGGCCCTCGCCTTCGGCAAGAGACCCCGGCTCCTGTTGCTGGACGAGCCGATGTCGGACCTGGATCCCCTCGTCCGCCACGAGATCACCGCTGCACTGATGAGCGAGGTGGCCGAGCACGGCACCACGGTGCTGATGTCAACGCACTTGGTCTCCGAGATGGACCACGTGTGCGACTACCTCGTCACGGTCACCGGCGGCCGGGTGCGGCTCGCCGGTGAGGTCGACGTCATCCTCGGCGCCCACACACTGCTCATGGGCCGTCACCAGGGTGAGGGCCTTCCCTCCGAACTTGCACCGCACACCGTCGTATCGACGGACACGACGGGACACCAGCTCACCGCCCTGATCCGCCCACGAGGTCCGGTGGCGGGCCAGTGGGCCCACCACGAACCGAGCCTGGAAGAGCTGCTGATCGCCTATCTGCGCGCCCCTGACATCGAACCCCTGCTCACCCCCAGCGCGCGGACCGGCGCGAGTGAGGACGCCGCATGACCGCCACCCAGGCCGTCCCCGCAGCAGGCATACGCCGTGGTGGCCCGCACCTGTCCGGGCTCGCCTGGCTGACCTGGCGCCAGCACCGGTCCGCCTTCTGGACCGGCCTCCTCCTGCTCGCCGCGTTCGCTGCCTTCGTCATCACGCAGCGGTCCGACATGGTCGCCTACATCGAAGCCCACCACCTGGCCGGCTGCGTCTACCAGTCCCCCGAGTCCCGGTGCGAGGGGGTGAACGCCTTCCGGGGCCACTTCTACAACCTGATGCACTACACCGGCCTGCTGATCTCCTTCGTCCCCCTCGTCATCGGCGTCTTCCTCGGCGGCCCGCTGCTCTCCCGCGAACTGGAGAACGGCACGTACGCCCTGTCGCGCTCGCAGTCGGTCAGCCGCACACGCTGGATCGCGTTCAAGCTCGGCGTCCCCGCTCTGGTCACGCTCATCGGGACCGGTCTCCTCTCTGCGCTCTACACCTGGTGGTGGCGGCCGGCGGACACCCTGCTGACAGGGATGTACTGGTACCAGTCGCCGCCGTTCACCAACGTCGGCGTGGTTCCCGCTGCGCTCTCCGTGCTCGCTCTGGTCACCGGTGCGGCGATCGGGATGGTCTTGCGCCGCACCGTGGCGGCCATGGCCATCACCTGCACGGTCAGCGTCGTCGGCTGGGTCGGCCTCAACCTCCTGCGGCCTCACCTGTGGCCCGCCCGCGAGGCCACCGCCCACCAGTTCACCGCCGACTTCTACGGCTCGCCCACTCCGCTGGGCCTCTACACCCCGCACGCATGGCCCATGGACCTGCCCAACAAGTCCTACAGCTCCTGGAACGTCGACTCCGGCTACCTCACCTCCTCGGGAGACCACTTCACCTCCGGTGCCTGCGGCGACTTCACCGAAGCCTCCGCCGACTGCCTCAAGGCGCACGACGTCGTGGGCGTGTGGGCCCAGTACCACCCCGCCTCCCATTTCTGGCCCATGCAGTGGGCCACGACCGCGGTGCTCCTCGCCGCGACGACGGCGGTGACCGCATTCAGCATCTGGTGGGCACGCCGTCGCGCGTGAACCGACGCGCTCCGCTCGGGCGACGTATCGAGAACCCGCAGCCCGAGCGGGCAAACCGGCGCCCTTCCGCACGCGTTTACCCGCATGGGTGAACGCGTGCGGTGTTCAGCGGATCCGTGCAGGGCTGGTGACACAGATTCCGGCCCATGGGGCACGTCCTCGCGGACCGCCTCCCACTCCTTGCCCTGAAGCAGGCGAGTCGCGGATCGGACCAGCGGTGCGAGGACGCGTTCCTCATCGCGGGACCCGCGGTCCGCGTCGACGGCCGGGCGCAGCTGCTCCAGGTACGAGTACCGCATGCCCTCCGACGGATCCGACAGGATCCTCCCGGGCCGGCCTGCTCGGCACTTGGCCCGTGGCGCCCCGAGCGGGAGCTGGTCGTCTACTTGGTTGCGGTCAGGTGGGTTCCGAAGAAGTCGGTCAGCTTGGCGATGGCGGGCGTGACGTACTCGTCTTTGTCGTAGAGGTCGACGTGGCTGGCGCCGTCGATCCAGTGCAGTTCCTTGTTGGGACTGTGAGCGTTCTGGAACGCCTCGACGCTCATCCAGGAGGTCACCGCTTCACGTCCGGCGATCATGAGCAGCGGGCGCGGCGCGATCAGGTCGACGCAGCGGAAGGCGTCGAAGAAGGCGAGGTGGTCGACGCTGGACCAGGTGAGGAACTTCGCCGAACGCGGGTGCTGGGCGCGGTCGGTGCGGTAGTACTCGAAGCCCTCGAAACCGTGCTGGCCGCCCAGGGCGCGGGCCTGTTCGGCGGTGTCGGGGAAGAGCTGGAAGCTCTGGACGCCCTCTCCGCGGGCCTCGGCGGTACGCGCGGCCGCGGCCGCGGCGAGCATGCCCTGGATGACGGCGGGGTCCTGGGTGCCGTCGGCGCCCAGGCGGAACTGGCGGGCGATGTCAACGGCGCTGACGGTGCCAATGGCCTTGACGCGGTGGTCGGTAGCGGCGGCGGGGAGCACGTATCCGCCGGAGGCGCAGATGCCCAGCGCCCCGATGCGATCGGGGTCGACCTCGTCGCGGGTGGCGAGGAACGACACCGCGGCCTTGATGTCCTCCACCCGGTGGGCCGGGTCCTCGAGGCCGCGCGGCGTGCCCTCGCTCTCGCCCTGGTAGGCGGCGTCGAACGCGAGGGTGACGAAGCCCTGCGCGGCCAGGCGCTGCGCGTAGAGGCCGGCGGCCTGCTCCTTCACACCGCTGCCGGGATGACCGACAACGATGGCGGGGTGCGGGTCGCGGGCCTGATCGTCGGGGGTGTAGAGGTGTCCGGCGAGCTTCAGGCCGGCGCTGACAAAAGTGACGTCTGTCCTCATAGCGGTGCTCCAGTCACGCAGAAAGGGGCGGCCTCGCGAGAGGGCGAGTTCCGGCGGTCGGCTCAGTTCGCCGGCCACGTCCCCACCGTCGTGCCACCCGGTACGAGGTGCCAGGGAGGGTGCTGCCTATGCAGACCAGTACCAGGCACACGGCGGTGGCCGGGCGGACACTGGAGGCCATGGAACACCCTGATGACACTTCCGACGCCAATGAACTGGGCGACTTCCTACGCGCCCGCCGCGCCGGCCTCGACCCGCGCCGGGCGGGTCTGCCGGACGACGGCCGCCTGCGCCGGGTGCCGGGCCTGCGCCGGGAGGAGCTGGCCCAGCTCGCGCACGTGAGCGTCGACTACGTCGTACGGCTGGAACAGGGCCGGACCCGCCGGGTGTCGCGCCCGGTCCTCGACGCGCTCGCGGACGCGCTGCAACTCGCCCCGGACGAACGTGCGTACCTGTTCACCGTGGCCGACCTCACGCAGGCCGCCCCCGTGCGGCAGCCGGGCAAGCAGCAGGTCCACCGGCAGCTGCGGCAGTTGCTCGACGGCATGCACGACATACCCGCCATGATCCTCAACCGCCGCATGGATGTGCTGGCCTGGAACCGTGGGGCATCCGCCCTGCTGACCGACTTCGCCGGGCTGTCCGCACACGAGCGCAACCTGATCCGGCTGACCTTCCTCGACGATGCCTTCCGGTCCTTGTACGCGGACTGGCCACGCGCCGCACGCGAATGCGTCGCGGTCCTACGGATGGAGGCAGGCCGCCACCCCAACGACTCCGCCCTGACCAACCTGGTCGGCGAACTCAGCGTCCGCGACCCGGACTTCCGCGCCTGGTGGGGAAGCCATCAGGTCCGCGGACCCAGGCAGCTCACCAAGACCTACCTCCACCCGGTCGTAGGCGCGCTCACCCTCGACGTCCAGCAGTTCTCCGTCGATACACAGCCTGACCAGCATCTGGTTGCGTACACCGCCCCAGCCGACTCCCCCTCTCAGGAAGCACTGCGTTTCCTCCTCCAGTGGGCCGCCCACCCCACCGACCAGCAGGACGACCACGCCACGGAACAGGGCGGCCACCGCTAGACCGCTCCCGTGACAGCGCCGCACCGGCAACCCGCACCTCGCGCTACGGGATCGCCGTCACCGGCACGCCACGGTGACGCCTGGCCGGGGGTTCGACGGCGAGCCGTCGCAGCTCACCACCGAGCCGGAATCGGCATTCCGGTGGTCTCGGCGATCGCATCAGGGGATGGCCGAGGCGGGCTCGGCGCACGATCGACGCGGATGTTTCTCACCCCCGGCCCTCGGCGAAAGCGATTTTGGACGGATCGTTGGACAGTGTGTCCAATCTGCCTTAGGGTTCTGTAACGGCGCTAGTGAGCGCCTAAGTTGACTGATCGTGAGAGTGGATTTTCGGTGGCTGCTGGTGGCGTTTCCCGTCCGACCCTGCTCCTGGTGCACGGGGCGTGGCACGGTTCCTGGTGCTGGGACAGGCTGAGAGCGGTGCTCGACGCCGACGGCTGGACGACTCGATCGGTCGACCTGCCGAGCGCCGGGCAGGAGGCCGGAGTGCGGGACGACGCGCGAGCGGTGCTCGACGAGCTGGCGCGCATCGACGGCCCGGCGGTGGTGGTCGCCCACTCCTACGGCGGCATACCGGTCAGCGAGGCCGTCGCCGAGGCCGACAACGTGTCACATCTCGTCTACCTGACGGCATATCAACTCGACGTCGGTGAGAGCCTCCTGGGGTACCACGGCGCTCCCGTTCCACCGGAGCCGCACGGTTTCCAGGCCGTACCGGACGAACCGGCCCCCATGTTCTACGGAGACGTGCCCGGGGCCGAGGCCGAGGAGGCCGCCCAGAGGCTCGTGCCGCAGAGCACGAGGTCCTTCAGCGACACGCTGACACAGGCGGGATGGCACACCGTCCCTTCGACGTACATCGTCTGCGAGAACGACCAGGCGCTGCCGCCGCAGAACCAGGAGACGCTGGCCGCCAGGGCCGGCGCGGTGCACCGCATCGCCAGCCACCACTCGCCGTTCCTGTCGATGCCCGAGGAACTCGCCGCCCTCCTGGCGAAGATCGCGCTCGGATCGGCCGGCTGAGCCCCGGACCAGACGCACGCCCCCGAGACCCTCGGGGAGGGAACTGCGCGCGGTGGTTCGCCCCGCGCTCCGCCTCCCCCTTCGGACATGAGCCCACCAGCGGCACGGAATCAGTGGAGCAGCAGTGGGTTCCCGTCCCCGACAGGACTGACCCGCGCCGGACGTGCCGAGGCGGCCTCCTCGTCCGCCCACTCCGAGGGGATCCGCCGTCGTATCGCCGCTGACACCCGCACCGTCAAGGTCACCGTGGACGACACCACAGGCCCCCTCGGTTTCGCCGCGGCCGCCGTTCCACGCCGGCGCTGGGCCGCCGCGCCCGGCTGGGCCGGGCGCGCGGAGGTGGACGGTCCCCGTGTCAAGCAAGAAGACCGCACCAAAGGAGAATGTGATGACCAGTGCCCGCCGTGACGACGAGGCGAGTGCGCAGTCCAAGAGAGAAATCCGGGCGGAACTCGTGGCTCGGGCCACCGCCCTGCAGCCGCTGCTGCGGGACCAGGCGGCACGCGGCGAGTCGGAGCGCGTCGTACCCAAGGAGGTAGTCGACGCGCTGGCCGAGGCCGGGGTGTTCCGGCTGCTGACCCCCAAGCGGCACGGCGGCCACGAGACCGACCTGCGGACGCTGACCGAAGTGTCGCAGGCGCTGGGCGCGGGTGACGGATCGGCCGCCTGGGTCGGAATGATTATCTCGGTGACCAACTGGCTGGCGTGCCTGTTCCCGGACAAGGCCCAGGAGGAGGTGTTCGGCGCCGACCCGGACGCCCGTGTGACCGGAGTGGCGGCGCCGACGGGCATGGGAGAGCGGGTGCCGGGCGGCTGGCGGGTCAGCGGTCGCTGGTCGTACAACTCGGGTGCTCCCTATGCGACTTGGGCGGCAGTCGGTGTGCTGCTGAAGGACGACAGCGGCGCGGTCACCGACCAGGGGCTGGTTCTGATACCCGCCTGTGACCTCACCATCGAGGACACCTGGCACACGGCGGGCATGAAGGCGACCGCCAGCAACACCCTTATCGGGCAGGACGTGTTCGTCCCCGAACACCGTGTGCTGTCGGTTCCCGCCGCCGCGGAGGGCGCCTACCCGCGCTCGCACCGCGACGAGGACCTGTACGGCTCGACGTTCGGCCCGATGCTGCTGCTGTGCCTGGTCGGTCCGCTGCTCGGGCTCGGAGAGGCGGCCTTGGACCTGGTGGTGAAGGCGGCTGCGGCAAAGCCGCTGTCGTTCACCGTCCATGGCCGGCAGGCGGACTCGGTGGGCGTCCAGATGCAGGTGGCCGAGGCGGCCATCAAGCTGGAGACGGCCAGACTGCACACCTACCGCGCGGTCACCGAAGTGGACCAGGCCGCGGCCTCCGGCCCTCTGGACTACGCGGCACGCGCGCACATCAGGGCGCAGGCCGGCTACGCGGCCCAGCAGATCATCGAGGCGATCGGCATCCTGCTGGACGCCCACGGCTCGTCCGCGTTCGCCGACGCCAGCCCCCTGCAGCGCATCTGGCGGGACGCCAACACCGCGGCGCGCCACGCCGGCCTGGTCCCGGCCGTCGGCCTGGAGGTCCACGGCAAGTCGCTTCTGGGCATCGGCGAGCGGGTGAGCCTCATGGTCTGAGCCCGCACTCCGCGGCGCTGTGTACCGCTTCAGATCTGTTCGGCGGGTACGGGCCTCACGTACACGCCTGTGGTGAGGCCCTCCGGTCGGCTCTCTAGGATGGTCGTATGGCTTCCACCACCCGACGACCCTCCACCGCGGCCGACCGGCGGGCCGCCCTCGAAAAGCGGATCCTGTGCGTGATCGAAGAGGTGCTGCGCGGTGGTGTGACCTACACCGAGCTGAGCGTGGAGCAGATCGCGCACGCCGCGGGAATCTCGCGGTCCACGTTCTATCTGTACTTCCGCGACAAGGTGGATGTGCTGCTGCGGCTGAGCGGTTCCCTCAAGACGGAGAGCTTCGCGATTGCGGAAGCCTGGCGGCCCTGCGGTCCCGACGGCGGAGTCGACGGCCTGGCCCGTACCTACGAACTCATCCTGCGGCATTACCGCGAACACGCGGCCCTGCTGTCGGCGATCAACGAAGTGGCCGGGTACGACCCCTTGGTCCGCGAGGCGTGGACGGCCGACCAGGACCGATTCATCGACAACGTCGTGACGGTGCTGGAAAAGGAGCAGCAGGCCGGCCGTACACCGGCGGACATCGACCCTCAGACGGCCGCCAAGGTGATCGTCCAGGGAGGTGCTCAGGTCATCGCTCAGCAGGTGGCCAACAGTGACGGCAGCGACGATGCCCTCGTCGCCGGCGAACTGGCACGCGGCTACTGGTACGGCGTGTACCGTCGCCCCGGAGGCCGGACCGACGACTGACGGCGGTGCCGTCGGGCTGCCGGCTCTTCCGGCACCCTGCTGCCGGAAGACGGAGCCCCGCTTGGCCGCCGTAGCGGCGCGGGCGGGCGGCCCCGGCGGTGATGCAGTGATCCGGTCGGCAAAGACGTACCTGAAGCCCGCGGGCGCGCTGCGAGACGCCCGCAGTGCGAGGGGGGATGCGCGGCGGTCCTTGCTGATGCCCGTAGCCCCGGCACGATATGAGCGCCGGCCCATGGGGCAGGTCGACGGGATCGGCGTCGGCCCCCGGCCCGAGTGGTCTCCAGGAAGCCAGGGCGGGCGCTGCCGTATGACGGGCGCTGCACCTGCACGGTGCAAGGTTCCGGGTTGGCCGACCGCCGGTCGCCGACTACTGCTGGATCTCCAAGGGGGATTGAGGGCCCAGCGCGTCACGCAGCATGCCACGCGATGTGATACCCAGCTTCGGATAGATCTGGTAGAGATGGGCTCCGACGGTCCGGTGAGAGAGGAAGAGGCGCTCGGCGATCTGTTTGTTGGTCAGGCCGCGGGCTGCCAGCTGGGCTATCTCCCTCTCCTGGGAAGTGAGCGTGCGCTCCCTCGACGTGCCGGAATGCCGCTTGCTGGAACCGGCCGCACGCAGCTCCTTCTCCGCACGTTCCGCCCACGGCCGCGCCTGAAGATGCTCGAACGTGGCCAGCGCGGCGCTGAGGGGTCCCCTGGATTCGGCCGTCGCCCTGGCACGCCTCAGCCGTTCGCCGTAGGCGAGTTGTACACGGGCGAAGTCGAAGAGCCACCGGTCCGCCCCGGGAACGGCCAGGGCTTGTGCGAACAACCGCAGAGCTTCGTCGTCGTCGGTGGCGCACCAGGCGGCCGAGGCCTGGGTCAGCAGGGCGTGACGCAGCGAGAGATCCGCTGTGCCGGCCTCCCGCATGGCGTGCACGTGAGCGGCAGCCTCTGTGTGCCGGTTGGTCCGGACGGCGGCCTCCACCAGGTCCATGGTCACCCACAGCGCGTGCGGCACGTGCGACGCAAGAGTCCCGGCCGGACTGATGGCATTCGCATGCCGGTATGCGCTGGAGAAGTCGCAGCGTCCCAGGGCCTCCAGGGTGGCTGCGTGGCGGGCGTAGTGCGCGGCGCAGTGTGCTCCCCGGGGCAAGGCCCAGTGGATGATGCGGCCGGCCATCGCCTGACTCCCGTCCGCCTCCCCGCGGGCGGCACGGACGATGGCCTGGATGTACAGGAAGTGCCAGGCGAAGGCCCGGTAACCGTGGTCCTCGCACACCTGGAGTCCTTCGTCGGCCAGTCCCAACGCCTCGTCCCACATTCCGGTGAGGTAGTCGTCCAGGCACAGATGAGTCAGTCCCGACAGGTACCAGCGTGCCGGGCCCCCTTCACGCCCCATCCGCACCACGCGCCACTCCGCTTCGCGTACCTCACTCAGCCGGTCGAGATAGAGGGCCGCCGTGCCCGTCCGATTGATCTGGACCGGATCGGTCTCTTCGGTGAGCTCTGCCAGGAGCCCGTCGAGTTCCCTGGATGCCGCGATGCCCGTATGCGCCGGATCGGAGAACGTCTTGCCCAGCGCGGACAGGAACGGCGGTGGCTTCGGCGTCAGGCGTTCCAGCGCGTGGTAGAAGGGCTTCCACAGTTCGTGCCGGGCGCCGAAGAAGCAGACCAGCGCCAGTATGTGAAGAGCGTCGATGAGCGCCGTGTCGTGGGCGTCGTACCCATGGGCGCCGGTTTCGACGGCGCCCACCAGCAGCCGATGAGCGGTGTCGACGTCGCCGTCGCTGTTCAGGATGAGAAGCGCCGCCGCCGCGGCCGAGTGCAGTGAGCGGTTCAGGTCCGGGGCAACACGCCGTGCATCGTCCAGGAGCCTTTGCACGCTGGGCAGGGTGCCGGAGGACTCGGCTCCGATGTAGGCCGCCTCCGCGAGCCGGCGGCCGCGGTCGGGACCCTGCGGCGTGAGGGCCGCCGACCGGATCAGAGTCCGCATGCTCCCGTTGGCGTCACCGCGACGCATCGTGAGACGTGCCGCTTGTTCGAGCAAGGCGGCCACCACTTCATCCGGCTCCACAGCCGCCTCACCCAGATGCCAGGCCTGGCGTTCGGGCTGATCCACCAGCACCTGAGCGAGCGCCCCGTGAACCGCGCGCCGCTCGCCGCTCGTGGAGCGCTCCACCACGGCGGAGCGGATGAGCGGATGACGAAACCTCAGCCGCCGTGTGCTCCGGTCGACCTGCACCAGTTGCTGCCGCTCGGCGGGCGCGAGGTCGTCCAGGCCGTACCCGTCGTCGGCCTGTCGCGAAGCCGCCTGCAGCACATCGAGATCACCACTGCCCTCCAATGCCGCAAGCAGCAACAGGCGTTGCGACGGCCGCGGCAGGCCGGCGACCCGGGAGCCGAACAGCACGTCCGGGCGTCGGCCGGGCGGCCGTAGGACGGGCACGCCGTCCAGTGCCGGACTCTGCGTCGTTCGCAGGGCCCTCGGCAGCTCCAGCAGGGCCAGCGGGTTACCGCCCGCTGCGGAGACCAGGCGTTGGCGCACGCTGCCGGCGAGGCCCGGGAATCTGGTGCCGACCAAGTGGGCGGCCGCTTCCCCGTTCAGTGGCCGCAACTGGTACGTGGGCAGTGCACCACCTTCGTACAGGCTGTGCGATCCCGGGCGTGACGCGGCGAGGAAGCTCACGGGGACGCCAGTAGCTCTCCGGGCCACGAAACCCAGTACGGCGGCACTTGCCCGATCGATCCAAGGGAGGTCGTCGACGATCACGAGCAGCGGCTCTTCGGTGGCGAGGGTCTGGAGGAGGACCAGTACGGCCTCGGAAACGACCAGCTTCTCCGGCGGTGAGCCGCTTTCGAAGCCGAGCGCGACGCGAAGCGCGTCACGATACCCCGCCTCAAGGTCGGCGAGTACCTCTTGGAACGGGAAAAGGACCTGGTTGAGACCCGAGTAGCTGCAGTCCGCCTCGAACTCCACGCCGACGGCACGCAGCACCCGGGCCCCGTCCGCGGCTGCGGCCTCGGCAAGAGCGTGCAGCACCGCCGTTTTCCCGACTCCAGCCTCTCCCGACAGCAGAAGCGCTCCGCCTCCGCCCCCGACGCCCAAGAGGCTGCGGATCCGCTGAAGATCCGTGTCCCGGCCTATCAGAGCGTCGGCCTCGTCGTGCTCGAAGGAGTCGGTACCGGCGGCCACAAAACGCTTCCATGGAGTCATTCGACTGCCTCCTGGCCATGCTCGGTGATCCGGCACCGTCATACGGGTTGCGGTCCTTGTCCGCCGGGTGGCCTGCCACCCCCTTGGCACCGCCACGACGCACCTGCCTTCCAGAGGTATCGACGCCTTCGGCCGCGCCCGGCGCGGGCCACGAGGTGCCCCCACGGCCCTGTCGTCGACGGAGCCCCTCCCGTCGGGCTGTCACGCCCGGCCTGGCCTGCGACTCCTCCTCCGTGCGATTGCAGCACCAGCCCTTGTGGGGCCCTGCGTCCCTGGTCCAGCCGTGTTGCACCGCTCCCGAACGACGTCCGCGAGGAGTGCGGGGCCGACGGCGATGACGTTCCCGGCCGACGCTCGTCGTTGGGCATCTTCGCCCGAAGGGCGAAGTCACGTCTTGTTCTTCAAGCATCGTCGGCGCATGCACGCACTCGCATCCGTGACATCCCTAGCCTGAGCCACGGGTCGGAGCCCGCACGGTTGTCCGAGGACCGTCGGGCCCATCACGGAGCGTTACCCGGCAGCCACCACGAAGCGGGCCACGGCGCGTCGGCGGCCTCTTTGACTCGGCGACGGCGGCATCCAGTTCGCTTGCCGAGGATGCTGCTGCCGACCGCGGGTCGGCGGTGACTTCGGCTGCGAGCCGCCGAAGGGCGTCGCGCAGCGCGATCAGCCGTTGCGCGAGACGGTCGATGTCCCCCGCCAAAGCGTCGAGGTCGGATGCGTTCATCAGGTCGGTACGGGGGGCGACGGCGCGCAACCAGGCTTCGTCGCCGACGAGTTCACCGAGTGCGCACGGAAGACCCTCAGCCTTGCGCCGAACGTGAGAAAGGCGGCGAGCGACCAGCAGTCCAGCACTCCCCAAAGGGCCACCTGAATCCTCGCGGTCCCGCAAGAGGGTCGCCGGCCTCCGGGCCCGGCACGGCTGCCCGCCCTCGAGGGACCATGGCCCGTCGCCGTGGACCGCCGGCGGTTTACGGCCGTCGTCACCAGGTCAGCCTCCGGCCGCCCTGCGCTCCCCACCGTCACATGACAGATGTACGGGCGGTCCGGGCGATGACACCGTGGCGGCGTCGCACCGCTCCATCCCACCGCGATTCCAACGGTTGCAATCCAACCTTCCCGTTAACTCGCAATGGAGCGCGCAAGACTTCTCACGGTTACTCGCCCCATCATGCGTTGAAAATGAAAGGGAGCGTACATCTCATGACGGCGTTCACCCCCATCGATCCCGCCACAGCAACCGGCAAGGCCGCCGACCTTCTGGCCGACGTACAGAAGACTCTCGGCCGTACACCGAACATGACAAAGGTGATGGCCAATAGCCCAGCACTCCTCAAGGGCTACCTGGCACTGTCCGGAGCCCTGGCCGGCGGCGTGCTGCCCGCTGGAGTCCGTGAGCGTCTGGCCATCGCCACCGCCGAGTATCACGGGTGCGAGTACTGCCTGTCCGCCCACACCTATGTCGGCGCCAACATCGCCAAGGTCGACGCCGAGGAACTGACCGAGGCCCGGCACGCGCGGTCGTCCGACCCCCACACAGCGGCGCTGCTGGCACTGTCCGACGCCATCGTCCGCGGACGCGGCACCGTAGACGACGCCACCCTGCAGACCGCCCGGGACGCCGGGGCCGGCGACGCCGAGATCGGCGAGGTCATCGGCCATCTCGCGCTGAACGTGCTGACCAACTACTTCAACATCCTCGCCAAGGTCGACAACGACTGGCCGGCCGTTGTCCCGGCCCGGCTTGCTGCCTGACCGGATACTCCGCCGGTGGGCCCCAAACCTCGAACCCGTACGGGGCCGGGCCGGCGGGCCGGAGAGCATCCAACCCGAGCCCCTGCGCATACCTGTACAAGAGACACGACAGAGGAGACATGATGACTGCTCGCCCTCCCCTCCCCCCGTTCACACGTGAGACGGCCATCGAAAAAGTGCGGCTTGCGGAGGACGGCTGGAACACCAGGGACCCCGAACGGGTGGCTCTGGCCTACTCGAAGGATTCACGCTGGCGGAACCGGGCGGAATTCGCGACGGGGCGCGACGAAATCGTGGCGCTCCTGCGACGGAAGTGGACCAGGGAACTCGACTACCGGTTGATCAAGGAACTGTGGGCTTTCACCGGGAACCGGATCGCGGTTCGATTCGCCTACGAGTGGCATGACGACGCGGGCAACTGGTTCCGCTCGTACGGGAACGAGAACTGGGAGTTCGACGAGGACGGCCTGATGCGGGCCAGACACGCCTGCATCAACGATCTGCCGATCCGGGAGTCGGAGCGGAAGTTCCACTGGCCGCTGGGACGCCGCCCCGACGACCACCCGAGCCTGAGCGATCTCGGCCTCTGAGCGGCCGTCCCGGTGCACCGGCACGCAGGACACCATTCCGTGCCGGGCCGCGGCGATCGGCTATGGGTGGCGTGTCGTGCGCTTCGGTGATGTCGTCCACCCACGGGTCTTGCCGGCAGGCGCCGAGCACGCCGTACCCCACCATGCCGGACGCTCCGAAGGCGATCACACGCATGGTCACCCCTCCGCCTGGGCCAGGGTGCCGACGATGAGGGTGGTCAGCATCTCCTCCAGGGTGGCGGTGAAGTCCATGCGCAGGGCGGCGAGCGAGGGGTCCGCCTCGTATGCGGCGAGCATCGCCGCGGAGGGCCGGGCGTGCGTCCACACGGCGCCGGTCACCATGACAGCCTGGGCGCACAACTGGTCGGCGCGGTCGCCCAGTTCGGGCAGGTGGCGGCGGGCCAGGGCGGCCAGGGCGGCGACATTGTCGAGGGCGGACCGCTTGTAGCGGGCGGCCACATCGGCGGAGACGTTGTGCTCCAGTACGCCGGCCTGGGCGCTGAGCAGGTCGCACAGCACCCGGTTCTGTGCGAGGGAACGGGTCAGGACGGCGGCGAACGCCCGGCCGCGCTGGAACACCGGAGCGTCCGGGGTGATCGCGGCGTCCAGCTGCTCGGGGAGCCCGGCCGTCCACTGCCGCCAGTTGTGGTCCAGGAGTTCCAGCAGGATGGCCTCGCGCGACTCGAAATACCTGAGCACGTTGGACTTCGCCAGGCCCACGCGCCGGCTCAGCTCGTTGAGGCTGACCGCGCTCACCGGCATCTCGTCGAGCATCGCCGCCGCAGTGTCGAGGATCGCCCGCTGACGGATCTCGCGCTGTTCCTCACTGCGCGCCCGTTGGAAAGTCGCCATCCCTCCATGTTACAGACCGTCGGTCCCTTGACATTAGACCGCCGGTCTCTTAACTTGAAAGCCAAGAGACCGGCGGTCTTCTATTTCGGAATCGTCGGCCGCACACACCATCCGGCACGTGAAAGAGGTCCACCGTCATGAGCGTTTCCAGCGTCGCCCTGGTCACCGGAGCCACCACCGGCATCGGCAAGGAGACCAGCCTGTCCCTGGCCCGCGCCGGCCACGCCGTCGTCGTCTCCGGCCGCCGCAAGGAGGCGGGAGAAGCCGTAGTCCGCGAGATCCGCGACAACGGCGGCCAGGCCGCCTTCATCGCCGCCGACGTCGACTCCGAAGAGTCCGTCGCCGCCCTGATCGCCGCCACCGTCGAGCGTTACGGCCGACTCGACGTCGCGGTCAACAACGCCGGCGTCTCCCTGGACACCGGCCGTCTGGCCGACGAGCCCACCAGCGCCTTCCAGCAGATGATCACCACGAACGTGCTCGGTGTCTTCTGGGGCATGAAGTACCAGATCCAGCAGATGCTGGCTCAGGACAACCCCGGCGGAGCCATCATCAACCTGGCCTCGATTGCGGGCCTCGGCGGCATCCGCTACGCGGCCAACTACTCCGCCACCAAGCATGCCGTGGTCGGTCTGACCAAGTCCGCCGCACTGGAGTACGCCACCGACAACATCCGCATCAACGGTGTCGCTCCTGCCGCGACCAAGACCGACATCCTCAGCAACGCCATCGAAGCCGGCACCTGGGACGAGGCCACCATCGCGGCACTTCAGCCGGTGAACCGCATGGGCCGCCCCGAGGAGATCGCCGCGGCCATCACCTGGCTCGCCTCACCGGCGGCGTCCTTCGTCACCGGAACCATCCTCAACGTTGACGGTGGCTACAAAGCCCAGTAGGAAACCCGCTGCCACAACCGGTCAAGGAGGCGGCGGCCCGCCGATCGAACGACAAGGCCGCCGCCCGGTCGGGCCAGGGTGAAGAGAGCAGGTCCGGGGTGATCGCATACCTGCTGCAGAACGCGACCCGGCACCTCTCGCCCACACAGCCGCACAAGCCACCCCGTGCCGGTGAAGTGGCCCAGGAACGCCTCCACGGTGGCTCTTGCATGTCAAGTCCGTTATGGCGATTGCGTCCGCAGATGGGCATCCAGCGGGTTGGCCAGGATCTTGGCTGCGATGTTGTTGCGCACCGACGCGGCTGCCGAGCTGTGCGGCTTACGAAGTGCCTGGCTCTCAAAGCATGTCAGGAACTCCTGAGCGAGGCCGAGACGTGGGTAGCTTTGAAGTACTTCGGCCTGATAGGCGGCTGAGAAGTCGTCCACGTTGCGGCCTGAGATGTCCACACCCGTTGAACGCTCCAGAAGGTGCCCCTCTGCGTCCATGTTCACATCGACCTGATCCCACATGTGCCTGACGATCACTTCCGACAGCCGCGTGCGACGTTCCACCGGCCATCCGACTCCTGCCGCGAAGACCCACGCCACATGTCCACCGGCTTCGTCGAATGCCACGCTGTGACTGTCGAACTCTTTGACGAGGCCGAGGTCATGGAACATCGACGCCACGTAGAGCAGTTCCGCGTCGAAGGGGATACCTTGCGATGATCCGTAGGCCGCCGCCCACACATAGGACCGGACGGAATGGTTGAGGAGCGCGGGCGGGCAGTAGGCGGAAGCCACTTCGAACGCCGCGGTACAAGCGAAGGTGTCGGGAATTGCCAGGTCATTGAGTTTCATGTCGGTATGTGCGGGACTGTCCCGTCGGCGTGACCAGCAGCACCAGGCCGCGATGGTCGCAGATCAGGTGCCGCTTCCTCCTCCTGCTGATCTTCTTGGCTTCATCCCAGCCGCGGCTGTCCTTGCCGACGGTCTCGGGGGCTTTGATGTCTGCTCTCCCTACCCTTCGACAAGGCCCGCCACAACGGCGTCCCAATCCACCTGATCCGTCTCCGTGCCCCGATGTACGAGACCGAAGGTTTCCAGCAGCCATTGCTTCAGCTGCCTCAGATCCATCTCGAGGAGCACTGACATGCCGCGTCTCTCCAGCCTCATGCACACCACGGGGCAAGCGTCGGTGACCGACGGCCACAGCCGCACGTCTCCCATCCCGCTCGGCTCCTGCGTGCCGTCGTAGAGCAGGTCACGCGAGATCAGCCATGCGACCGCATGCCCCTCCTGCGTGTGCAGTTCGACGGACACGCTGAGAGGTTCGTCCGCGGTGTAGCGGAATTCGGACTCCAGCGGGACGCGGATCGACGACCACAGAAGCCTGTGGACACGCATCCGCAGCGAAGGCATAGGGCCCGCAGTGGGCTTGTGCGCCGACGCGTCCGGCTGCTTCTCGGACATGGGAGGCTCCGCTTTCAAGGGTGCGATACCAGTCCGTTCACCCTGGTTCCCCAGACGCCTCCTGTGCATCGGTCATCTGACTGCGGCACGGCGGATCGGTCGCGCGTTCCTGGGCGTGAGGACACCTTGGACACCGCTCTGATGCGACGCACAGCAGCTGCTCTGTCTGCCGACATCGACAGGTGGGACTGTAAAACGATCGGTGTAACTCCTGATCAAGGAAGATGCATCGATGACCAGTAACAACGTGACCGAGGCCGAGTCCGTCAAGGCCACTGAGCCGGACCCGGCGAAGCGGGTGGACGACCAGCTCATCGACGAGTTGGTCGGCCGCGCCCAGGCCGAGGGCCTGCAGCTGACCGGCGAGGGCGGGCTGCTCCAGCAACTGACCAAGTGGCTCCTGGAGTCCGCCCTCGAAGGCGAGATCACCGACCGCCTCGGCTATGACAAGCACGACCCTGCTGGGAAGAACGGCGGCAACAGCCGCAACGGCACCCGCGCGAAGACCGTGCTCACGGACGTCGGCCCGGTCGAGATAGCCGTGCCCCGCGACCGCGAGGGCAGCTTCGAGCCGAAGATCGTCAAGAAGCGGCAGAAGCGCCTGCCCGGCGTGGACGAGATGGTCATCTCGCTGTCCGCGAAGGGCCTGACGACCGGTGAGGTCCAGGCCCAGGTCGCCGACCCCGAGGGTGGCGAGCGCGCGGTGATCACCCTGGACGGCAAGTACCTGCCCACCAAGCCCTTCTGATCCAGCCGTTTGCCGTGCCGACGGCCATTGCCGATGAGCCGCCCTGGCCGCCACGTCGATCAGCTTCGAGCGATCGGGGCTGCCGCTGCGGATCCCGCCGCTTCCCGCGATCCCGGCACGACAGGGGGTCGTGGTGAGGAGGCGGGGCCCTGGGCCCGCTCCGGCCACGGGGATCACCCAGGACGATGGAGGAACATCGCGCGTGGGCAGCCCGGGGCGGTGTCTCCGAGGGGTTTCTTGCTCTCTGTCGCTTCGGCGGGCCGCGACTTGAGAGCTGCGCACCCACGCGGTCCGTACCCAAGCCGCCTCGGATGCACCGGCAGCCCGGTCAGCGTGCCGTCAGCGTTTCCCGCGCCCGGGTTCGGGCACCGGGCGAACAGACCGTGGTGCCGCACTCAGGACCTGGCGGCTGCCGCACAACATCACCAAGCCCGTTCGAGCTGTCCTCGCTCTGTGTCCCAACACTCCGACCCGAGCTGTAAAGGGCCTGGATGCCCCTACGAAGACCCGGGCTGTGAGTGAAGGCGACCGCGTGCTCAGACAGCGGTGACGACGCCTGCGTGAGCGGTCCGCAGCAAAATGCGTGCGGCGTCCTTGGCGTGACGGGCGGGCTCTGGAGACCCGGAGATGGCCGCTGTGGTCATCGCGCCCTCGGCAAGGAGAACGACCTGGTCGGTCAGCCACGTGGGCGCGTCCGCGGCGGCCACGAGATCGGCGAGATATCGCCGGAAGGCATCCTTGTGGGCTTTCGCGATGTCGGCCACAGCCTGGGAGGTCGCTCCCAGTTCCCCGAAGGAGTTGATGAAGCCGCAGCCGCGGTAGTCCGGCTCGCTGAACCAGAGGAACAGCCAGTCGAAGACCGCCAGCATCCGCTGCGTAGGTGAGTCGTAGCTGTCCACGTACTGAGCCAGATCGTGGAGCCATCTCGCGTCCCGCCGCTTCAGGTACGCCTCGACCAGGGAATTCTTGGAAGGGAAGATCTGGTACAGGCGCTTGAGGGGCACGCCGGAGGCGGTGCGGATCGCGTCCATTCCCACCAACTGTATGCCTTGGCCGTAGAACAGTTCCTCGGCAGCGTCGAGGATCCGCTGCTCAGTCGTTTCGAGCTCCACTTCGATCACCTTATTCTCGAAAACGAACGTTCTCTTACGGTATAGCGCGCCAGGTCGCAAGGTACATTCCCGGGCGCGGGCCGGACCGTCGCCGTACGCGCTCTGCCCGGAGCGGGGCCGGGTGTGTTGCCCGCGGCCCCGCCCGCCCTCTGCCCTCTCAAGCGAGCACAAGGTCCGCCCGGGACGACCCGGCCGGTGCGGTGGCGACGCGCAGACCGGCGCGGTCCCGTCGGCGATCCCGTTCCTCGAGCGTCTCGGTCCAGTCCGCCAGGAACTCGACGATGCCCACGCCGCGGCCGTGCTCATCACCGGCGCCGGCGCAGCGAGGATGGGGCGAGGACGCCGCACCGGAGTCCGCAACCTCGATACGCACGGCCCGGCCTTCGAACGTAAGGCTCACGATCATGTCGGCCCGTCCGTGCTGGGCCGCGTTCCCCGCAAGCTCGCCGACGATCAGCAGGACGGAGTCCTGATCCTCCGGGACGACGTCCCATCGGGCCAACAGGGACGCGGCGAAGCGGCGGGCTGTGTATACCCAGCGCTCCTCGGCGGGAAGAGCGATCACGCCGTGCCGGTGCATGCCCATGCGAACATGGGCCGGCGCAGTGGTCACGGGGGCTGTCCGGGGCTGTTCGCCGGACACGCACATGGCCGTCGGCGGGGGTTGCGTTGCGGTTTGCGAGAGGGTCATGGGAACGCCCATCTGAACTTTCCGAGCCCACATCGAGAGGCTCATGTTCTGCGGCTTCTTTGCCCTCGGCCCTGGACTGGGTCGACGTCAGGGCCGAGGCGGCGGTCCCGCGGCACTCGCGGCGGCCGAACCGGCAATCCGTCCGGCCAACGGTGGCAGTGTCGTGAGACTCCAGCCTAGAACGGTCGTTCTCTCATTTGAGATCAGCCTATAGAACGATGGTTCTCAGTGCAAGAGGGACGAAAGAATTGCCGAAATCTGGAGCAACGCCCCACGCTCACCGCAGGCGAGAGGGTCTTCAAGGCCTGCGAGGGAGTCCTGCTCCCCTCGCCGGTGGTGGGCAAGCGGATGGGGTGCGAGCCGCCACCCCATCGCTTCGGGGGCGAATCGGTACCGACCTGCTGCCAGGTACGGCTTGCGGTCGATGCCCTCTGGCCGGGCCGGTTGCGGTGCGCCCGGGGGTGCGCCAGAACGGCTGCCGGGCAGGCGCTTACGTCAAAGCAGTCAACGGCCGGGGATCGCCCTCGGGCTTCCGTGCATTCAGCCTGGAGCCGATCGAGCGGATGGCGGCGTAGCCGAACTGCCCTCCAGGTACGCGGCGGTCTCTGCCGCAGGTACGGCCTCACGCGCGAACGACCCTGCCGTGGATCCGGCGTTGGGCCCGGATCCACGGCGCGGGGCCGGGCGGTCAGAGGCCGAGGTCGCTCAGGCCGGGGTGGTCGTCGGGGCGGCGCCCGAGGGGCCAGTGGAACTTGCGCTCCGACTCCTTGATGGGGAGGTCATTGATGCAGGCGTAGCGCCGTCGCATCAGGCCGTTGTCGTCGAACTCCCAGTTCTCGTTGCCGTAGGAGCGGAACCAGTTGCGTGAGTCGTCGTGGCATTCGTAGGCGAAGCGCACAGCGATGCGGTTGCCGTCGAAGGCCCACAGCTCCTTGATGAGCCGGTACTCCAACTCCCGGTTCCACTTGCGGGTGAGCAAGGCGATGATCTCGTCACGGCCGGTGGCGAACTCCGTGCGGTTCCTCCAGCGCGAGTCCACGGTGTATGCGAGGGCGACCTTCTCCGGGTCGCGGGTGTTCCAGCCGTCCTCCGCCAGGCGGACCTTCTCGATGGCGGTCTCCCGGGTGAACGGCGGGAACGGGGGGCGCGCTTCGTCAGTCATGTCACTTCCTTGGGTCTGTGCGGTATCGCCGCCGGCGGGGGTGTGGGTTCCGTTGGCGTGGGTGGACCATCGCGAGAACGAACGTTCTCACTGTCAAGCGCAACCGTACGAGAACGATTGTTCTCGCGCAAGACCGACACGACCACATGGTGGCGGTGCCGATGCCCGACGGCCTGGAGAGCTCCTCCCACCGCTGCCCCGCACGCCCACGCTGCGGCGGCGGCGGCCGTCCCGGACCTCCGCCGCATCGAGTGGTTCCACGACCACGTGCGCATCGAGTCGATGTTCTTCGACGCCGTCCTGGATCCGATGGGCGGAACCGTCCACCCCGACGGCGCCATCGGCCACGGACTCACCCTGCGGGCGGACGAGGTGAAGGAGTACCGGGTGGCATGACGCGCGTATCGCGCGTACGTGGCTACGCGTACGTACCGAGTGGCGTGGGCTCACGCGGCGTGCCGGCGAGCAGCCCCGGCGTGGCGCCGAAGCCGGCAACGCGATCTGAGCGGCCTGATCACAGGCTCGGCTCGGCGTGTGCGATTGCTTCGGGTTCTTGGAAGCCGCTTCTCCGACTCAGACCTTCTCCGACTCAGACTCCGACTCAGGGGTACGTTCCGCTTCCGGCCCCGGCGGGGGATCCTGGAATGAGGATGCGGATCATCTATGTCGTTGTCGTCCTGGCTGCCGCGAACGTGCTCAACAACTGGCTCGTGCGGGGCCCCTATGCAGCAGCTGGTGCGGGTCGTGCACGTCCTAGAGGTTGAGAACCAGCAGCTGCGCGAGGCAGCTGGCAGCGATGGTGTCGTTCGAGTACTGCCCGTCCAACACCGGCCCTCGGATCGTTAACCCCTGATCACCCACGCTCGCGCTCAGTGTGTGAGTGAGATCGTTTCATCCTGAAGTTGCAGGTCACGAGGCTGGTGTGGCCGGTCATGGGCGTGCTCATGCTGGTCGGTGGCGTGATCGGTAGCAGGTGATCGTCTGGTCATGGAGTGATTCGCCGGAACTGGGGCCGCGGGGCGTCCGTGCCGTCTACTGCCCACGGAATCAAGGGAGTTCACGGGGCGAGAGAGGGGGCGGAGGGTGGCCGCGGTGCTGACGTGGGTGATTCAGCGGCGGGTCTTGCTGGCGGACCGGGTCGAGCAGCTGCGCAAGGAACTCGCGGAGGCGGAAGCCGAGGTGGCCCGCCTGGCGGCAGCCGCAGCAGCGGGCCGTTGCAAGGCGCGAGGCACACCAGCGCCACCGTCGGCGGCCGAACACGTCGGAGAGGCGCTGGAGCGGATCGCAGCCGAGGTGGCGCCGCAGCGCACTCGAAACGCGCTGCACACACGTGTCCTGCCTCACTATCGAGGCCGCTGGGCAACCCTTCCGGCGCTGAAATCTTCTCCTCGGGATGAAGATCCTGAAGAGGCGGCCTCGCCTACTCATACTCCTGACCCTGGCCGTGGTGGCGGCCGTGACGGTGACCGTCGTCATGGTCATCCAGGCGAACAAGATGGAGACGCTCTCCCCGCGCGAGGAACGTGACCGGGCCGCGTCTGGAGCGGTCGTACCGTCGGGTCAGGTGGACTGCCGGAAGGTCAAGTGCATCGCGCTCACCTTCGACGGCAACCCGGGCGGACCCACCGACCGACTGATGGACCTCCTGAAGGAGTACAAGGCGCCGTCGACGTTCTTCCTTGAGGGCCGGCGCATCCACAAATTCCCGGATGTGGTGCGGCGGATTGCCAAGGACGGCCACGAGATCGGGGACCACACCTGGACGCACGCGGTGCTGACCGATGTCTCTGATGCGCAGATCCGCGACGAGCTGCGCCGCACGGCACGGGCCATCTCCAGCCTCACCGGCAGCGAGCCGACGCTGATGCGCCCGCCCCAGGGCCGCACCGACGACCGCGTCTCCAAGGTCTCGAAAGAACTGGGGATGGCGCAGGTGCTGTGGACGGTGACCGCGAAGGACTACGAGACGGACGACACCGCGCTGATCACCAAGCGCGTGCTCGCGGGTGCTGGCCGCGACGGGATCATCCTGCTCCACCCGCTGCACAAGGGCACCGTGCCGGCCATGCCTTCCATCCTGAAGGCGCTCAGCAGGCAGGGCTACACCTTCGTGACCGTCTCCCAGCTGCTCGCTCCGGCCAAGGCCGAGCCCGGCAAGATCTACAAGTGACTGACTGACGCGCGAAGCGTCCGCCTTCTTGGGCCCCTCGCCACCACGGGAGCGGCGGCCACCGGTTCCGTCGAACTCCGGTGACTCGTTCGGCATCCCATTCCAGGTGTGGCCGGTCGTGGGGGGTGCTTGTGCTGGTCGGCGGCGGGATCGGTAGCAGATGATTGCCCGCCACCGGGAGACTTCGGTGCGGGTGAGGACGAGCAAGGCCCGCAGCAGTGCGGTGGCGTGACGGGCATCGAGGCGGAGCTTGGTGAACACGCGCCAGTTCTTCAAGTCGGCGAAGCCGTGCTCGTTCACGGCGCGTTCGCGGGCCACGAGCTTGTTCGCCTCCTTCTGCGCGGCGGTCAGCCGTCGGCCGCGGGCGGCGCGGTAGCCGGTGATGATCACCGGGTTGTCGGGGTCGTCGTCGAGGCCGAGGAAGCCAAGGTCGGCGAACGCGCCGATGCCGGCTTCGCGCAGGTGGGCGGTGATGTGGTCGTGCCGGGCGGCGGTGACGTCATGGGTGCGGCCGCGCCGGGCGGCCGAGACCCAGATCAGATTGCCGTTCTCGTCGGTGAAGGCGAGGACGTGCAGGCCGTGCATCTTGCGTTTGCCGGAGTAGTTCGGGCGGTTGTCGGTGCCGGGTGGGTATCAGGGTGCCGTCGATGAGCACGACGGCACCGCCCCGCTTGACGATCTTCTTCAGGGCGCGGTCCAGGCGCTCGGCGCGGGCGGCCAGCAGGTGGATCACTTCCAGCAGCCAGCGCCGCACGGTCGAGGCGGACACCTGGTAGGCGCCCGCCATGTCGGCGAGCCGCTGGTCGTGACGGAGTACGGCCAGGACGATCAGCGTGATGCGGCCCGGCGACAACTTGCGCCACCGGGATCTGATCTTGTTCAAGTGGGAACGGACCAGGTGCGCGAACATGTCCAAGGTGGCGGTCGACAGCGGCAGGCGGCACTGGTCGACAAGCGGGTCCAGACCCTCGGCGACAGCGGCGTTCATCGACATGAAACCCCCAACTGCCTTAGGGGGTATGCGAGTTACGTGTGGCGTCGGTCACCGCTGCCCGTTATCGAGGAGCGTGAACCGGCCGCCGGGGGTGCGGTGCAGCCAGCCCCGCTCCGCGAGCCGCTTCAGCTTCGCGCGGACCGCCTCGACCTGCCCGGGCAGCGTGCCCTTTCCGAGTGCCTCGCTCACCTGCCCGGCCTGGGCCGGCTCGGCGGCGTCCGCCACCAGCCGCATGATCGCCTGATAGTCCTTGGGCAGCACGCCGGCATCCATGCCGTCCGCGCGGTCCGGGATCAGCCGCATCCCACCCGCCCCGGGAGCGGTGGTGACGCGCTCGAACTCCGCGTCCACAGCTGAATCGTCCGCCTCGCCCGCGCGTTCGACCTCGATGAACTGGCCGAACACGACCTCCGCCGCCTCCGGACGGCCCACTTCGGCTTCCGTCTCCGCGAGTTCCTTGCGCAACTGCTCGACCCGGTCCGCCAGCACGACCCGCCGCTGAATCACCCACGTCAGTACCTCGGCCACCCTCCGCCCCCTCCCGTCCCGCGAACTCCTTGATCCCGTGGACAGTAGGCGGCGCAGGCATCCAGGGCCCGCAGTTCCGGCGAATCGCTCCATGACCAGACGATCACCTGCTAGCGATCACGCCACCGACCAGCACGAGCACCACCGCGATCGGCCACACCAGCCCCGTGACCAGCGACTTCAGGATGAAACGATCTCAGTGAGGGGCGCCGGTACTGCTCGGCCTCGTCGGCCAGGCTCTGCTGGTTACGCGCGACCAGGATCAGGTCGCGCCGACTCACGGCCGGTGCAGCCTCCCCGAGGAGCGGCGGCGAGCATCGGTCAAATGACTTCATGAAGCCTGGCCGCGGTGGAGGATGTGGGACCTAGGTGTGCTGTTCGGGGACGGTGGTGACAGGCGACACGCCTGGCGTGGTGCTTGAACGGGGCGAGGGGCCTCCGGGTTCGGTGTCGATTGCGAAGTCTGCACCGATGCCCAGGAGGCTCTCGTTGTTCCACCACCGAGAGCGTCACTGGTTCAACAGGTGACGCTCCCGCGCCTCGGCTCGTCACCTCTCAAGGCGGTGATGGAGGTGAGGCAATCACTCATGGGCATAGGGCCGCTGCGTCGAGCGGCCTACAAGGGTCTGTCTCGGTCAGCCGTCAGGCCAGCCGGCGTCGGACCCGCCATACGCACAGGGCCGCGAGCGCGCCCGCGAGAAGCAGACACAGCCCGGTCTCCGCCCACTGCATTGACCAAAGCTGGGAAGCAGGGTGGTACTCGGCCCAGTGGCCGGTGCGTCCATGGGCCGTCAGGCACCCGCGGAAATCCTCGGCCGCGTAGCAGTCCATGACGTCCGGGACACGCGCTCCCGACGGGGAAAGGGGACCGTCGGCCATCACCCAGGCGCCGTGTGGAGCGGGTGCCTCGGTGATGCCCTGCGCCTTCACGGTCACGGTCGGCAGGAGATAACTGCGGATCCGGTCGAGCGCCAGGAGCACGCCGGCCCCAACAGCGAGGGTCGCGCCCATCGCGGCCACCGTCCTGCGCAGCAGGAGGCCCAAGGTCACGCCGAGGAACAGCAGGAGGACGGATTGGCCCACCACCACCGGGCCGATGCCGTTGAACGGGTACCAGTCGTACCAGGGGAACCGCTCGCCCAGCACCTCGGCAGCCGGATGCCACCACCACGTCATCACCAGGGCCAGGGTTCCGCTGATCACCACGGTCATCGCCGTGGGGACGGCGAGTTTGGCCACCAGCACCGGTGGCCCGCAGCTCGCGCGTCGTGCGCTCGGCGAACGCCTTCATGTCCGCCGTGGTGAACGCCTCGTGGGCGTGGCGCAGTTGCTCGCGGGCTTCGAGCCGACGCTGCTCCCGGCGCAGCCCTCCGCCGAACAGGAGGTGGGCGCGGGCGGTCTCCGATCGCAGCCGGGTGTGGCCGAGCCGGTCGATCGCCTCACAGTAGAGGGCCTCGACGTCCTCGACCAGTTCGGCGGGAGCCCACTGGGCCGCAACGCCCGGCGTCGCAGGGACTACGCACGCCTGCCGGGCGGCGTCGCGGTGGTACCGGCCCAAACCGTTGCAGAGCACGGCGTTCGCCCAGTGGGCCACGCTCAGGCCCGGCCCCCTCGCCGCGCGACGTCGCTTCGCTCGCGGCGGCCCGCCCCAGTCCTTGGCCTCTGCCGCACGCCCCCGCCCCGGGGCGAGCGCGACCCCGTGCGCAGCGGCCGCTGCCGCCGTGCCTGGAGGACATCGGCCAGAAGCCGGGTGCTGTAGTTCGTGGGGGCCTGCCGGACCGCCAGGCGGCCGCTGCCGCCGTGCGCGGGCGCATCGACTGCACGCCACTCAGCCCGGACGCTTAATAGCGCGGCGACCAGGAAGGTCTCGGTGGCGGTGATCCCCAGACCTGTGAGGTCCTCGCTGAGAAAGCGATACAGGGCGGCGATGTCCGGCAGCCGCAACGCAAGGGAGAGGTTGTTGCGCCCGGTGCCGGCCAGTACGCCGTGCACGGCCGGGTGGGCGGCGAGGGCCGCGGGCGGGCCAGGCCGTCGGGCCGCAGGGCTCCCACGCCTCCGCGGTCTCCCACTCCGCGTCCTGAGCGAACCGCTCACCCGCAGCATGACGTCGACCTTGTCGCGGAAGTACAGGTAGAAGGTGGACCGCGAGATCCCCTACCGCCGCCCCGGAGGCCGGACCCACGACTGACGGCACCACCGTCGGCGGTCGCCATCGGGTGGCCGGCTCTCCGGCACCCTCCTGCCGGGAGACGGAGCCCCGCTTGGCCGACGTAGCGGCGCGGGCGGGCGCGGCCCCGGCGGTGACGCAGTGGCCCGGTCGGCAAAGACGTACCTGAAACCCGCGAGCCCGGGGAGGTGCTCTGTGAGACGCCCGCGGTGGCGCGGCCCACCAGCGGGGCCGGTCGACGACCGGCCGGTAACCCATGACGTCCCTGACATACTGGAGTGGCACTGGACCAGGATGGTCCATTTCCCCGGGAGGCGGCGTGGAGGCGGCTCCGTCCGGTGACGAGTTCATGACCCGTGAGCGGCGTCGCTCCGTCTTGCTGGGACGGCACACCGAATGCCAGGTGCTCGACCGGCTCGTCGAGGCTGTCCGCGCCGGCCAGAGCCAGTCGCTGGTCCTTCGGGGAGAGGCGGGGGTGGGCAAGTCCGCGCTGCTGGAACACCTGCTGGACCGGGCTGCCGACTGCCGCGTGGTGTCCGCAACGGGTGTCCAGGCCGAGATGGAGCTTCCGTTCGCAGCGCTTCATCAGCTCCTGGCACCGATGCTGGACCTTCTGGACAGCCTGCCGGGTCCGCAGCGCGACGCGCTCCGGATCGTGTTCGGGATCCTTGACGGGCCCGCACCGGATCGCTTCCTCCTCGGTCTGGCCGTGCTCGGCCTGCTCTCGGCGGCCGCCGAGAGCAGGCCGCTCGTGTGCGTGATCGACGATGTGCAGTGGCTCGACCGGGCCTCCGCACAGGTTTTCGCCTTCGTCGCGCGTCGGCTGTTCGCGGAGGCGGTGGCCTGCGTGTTCGCGGTACGCAACTCAAGCGATGCGATGCATGAGTTGTCCGGACTGCCGACGATGGACCTCGCGGGCCTGCGCGACGACGACGCGCGGGTTCTGCTCCGCTCGGTGATCCCCGGCCGGCTGGACGAACAGGTGAGTGAGCGGATCATCGCCGAGGCCCGCGGAAATCCACTGGCGCTTCTTGAGCTACCGCGCGAACTGACCCACGACGAACTGGCGGGAGGTTTCGGGTCGCCCACCGCACAGACCCTCCGTGGGCGCATCGAGAGCAGCTTCCGGCGACGGCTGGAGCCGCTGCCCGTGCGGACGCGACAGCTGTTGCTGCTGGCAGCCGCGGAGCCGCTCGGTGACCCGGCGCTGGTCTGGCGTGCGGCCACACGGCTGGGGAACGCCGGCGACACCGCGGCCGTCGCCGCCGCGGACGACCTGATCGAGTTCGGCGCCCGGGTGCGGTTGCGGCATCCGCTCGTACGGTCGGCGGTCTACCGGGCAGCGTCGCCCGAGGAACGCAGGACGGCTCATCGCGCCCTGGCGGAAGCGACCGATGCCGAGGCCGATCCGGATCGGCGCGCGTGGCACCGCGCGCACGCCACGGTGGAGCCGGACGAGGACGTTGCCGCGGAACTCGAACGCTCGGCCGGGCGCGCGCAGGGGCGGGGCGGCCTGGCCGCGGCCGCAGCCTTCCTGGAGCGCGCGGCCACGCTCACGCCCGAGTCCGGGCGCCGGGCGGAGCGCGCCCTGGCCGCCGCCCAGGCCAAGCATGAGGCCGGAGCGCCCGACGCCGCGCTGTCGCTGCTGGCCGCGGCGCTGGCCGGCCCGCTTGACGAGCTGCAACGTGCCCGCGCGTCCTTGCTGCGGGCCGAGATCGCGTTCACCACGAATCGTGGCAATCTCGCTCCGCCGATGCTGCTCGAGGTTGCCAGGCAACTTGAGCCGCTGGACGTCCCACTGGCGCGCGAAACGAATCTGCAGGCGTTGTCCGCGGCGATGTTCGCCGGCCGCCTGGCGGTCGAGGGCGGTGGTCTCCTGGAGATCGCCGCAGCCGCTCGCGCGGCGCCGGCCACGCCGGTCGCCCCGCGTGCCGCCGACCTGCTCCTCGACGCCCTGGCTTTGCTCCTGACGGACGACGCACGGACAGCGGCGCCGGCTATGCGGCGGGCCCTACGCGCCTTCACCGAGGACGACGTTTCCCCTGAGGAGGAACTCCGCTGGCTGTGGCTCGCCTTCATCATCGCCGTGGCATTGTGGGACGACAGGTCTTGTCGTGTACTGGCGGACCGCCATGTCCGTCTCGCCCGTGACACCGGCGCGCTCGCCGCACTGCCTCTGGGCCTGAGTTCGCGCATCATCGTGCACCTCTTCCAGGGCGAAATGCCCGAAGCGGCGTCGCTGAGCGAAGAGGTGCGCACGATCGTCACGGCGACCGGTTTTCAGATCACCAACTATGGCGCGCTCGCACTCGCCGCGTGGCAGGGACGACGGGCCGAGGTCGACCGACTGGTGCGCGCCACCACGAGCGAGGCGGCGTTGCGGGGCGAGGGAGTGGGGCTGACTGTCTCGGACTGGGCCAGTGCAGTGCTCTGCAACGGCCTTGGCCGGTACGAGGACGCCCGAGCCGCCGCCGAACGAGTCGTCCTCGACCCGCCGGCTCCGGGCGTCGCAGTGCACTGGGGGCCGGCCGAACTGGTCGAAGCGGCAGTCCGGAGCGGCGACGGCGAGAGCGCCTCCCGAGCACTCGAGCGGCTGGTGCGGACGACGCAGGCGAGCCCTACCGACTGGGCCCTCGGGACAGAGGCCCGTTCGCGGGCGCTCCTCAGCCAGGGCAGGGACGCCGAGAGCCTCTACCGGGAGGCGATCGAGAGACTCGGACGGACCCTGTGCCGAGCCGATCTCGGACGGGCGCATCTCGTCTACGGCGAATGGCTGCGCCGCGAGCGGCGCCGGATCGACGCGCGCGAGCAACTGCGCACGGCCCACGACCTGTTCGCGGACGCGGGTATGGAGGCGTTCGTCGAGCGCGCGGCGCGCGAGCTGAAGGCCACGGGGGAGACCGCTCGGAAGCGGAGCGCCGGGAGCAGCGGCGACGACCTGACCCCTCGGGAGGCGCAGATAGCGCGACTCGCGAGCGAGGGCCTGACCAATCCCGAGATCGGCAGTCGGCTCTTCGTGAGCCCGCGTACCGTCGAATACCACCTGCACAAGGTCTTCGCCAAGACAGGAGTCACGTCGCGCGGTGCGCTGGCCACCTTCCTGTACGGCGGTGGCAGGAAGTTGGAGTCCAAGTGAGTCCGCGAACGCGGCATCCGCCGCCACCGCGTCCAGCTGAACGCGCGCCCTCTTGGTCGCTCGGCCGTCACTTTCCACCGCCCACCGCCGTGTCTCCCGGACCGCGTCGGACGTTCCGCACATCGTGCGGCGCGTCAGCAGACCAGCGCGACGGCGCATCTCTCCCCCCGGCACACATCTCGCGTTCCGCGCACGAGGCGTTGGCCGTCTGACCGTTCAGCGCAGCGTGCGGTAGAAGTTCAGGTGGCGCCGGGCCGCGGCGTCCCAGGTGTGACGGGCGGCGAGCTCTCGGCCCGCCTTGCGGCATACGGGGTCGCCGTTCGCGAGCGCCGCGCCGAGCTCGTCGGCCAGGTCCGGCGGGGTGTCGGCGAAGCGGGCGGAAGCGCCGAACACCTCACGCAGGACGGGCAGGTCGCGGACGACCAGGGGAACCCCGGCGGCGAGGGACTCCATCGCGGCCAGGCCGAAGCCTTCCTTGACGGAGGGGAACGCGAAGGCGTCCGCGGCGGCGACGAGCGGCGGGAGATCGTCCTCGGGGACCTGGCCCAGGACGACCGGTTCGACGCCGAGTTCGGTGGCGCGCTCCTCCCAGCGGGCGCGGTAGTCGCGGTAGTCGAAGAGGGTCTCGCCGCCCGCGATCACCAGCCGCACGTCCGGGTGGTCGGCGCGCAGGAGCGCGTACGCCTCCAGGAGGTCCAGGGAGCCCTTGCGGGGTTCGATGCCGCCGACGGTGAGGACGTAGCGGCCGAGGCGGGTTCGCCAGGCCTCGCGGGCCGCCGGGTCGGTGACGGCGAAGCGGTTGTACGCCACGCCGTTGGGTATGACCTCCGCCTTCAGGCCCCAGCCCTGCGCGAGTTCGTCGGCGACCGAGCGCGAGACGCAGATGTGGGCGTAGGGCTCGACGATGGCCCGCTCGTGGCAGGCCGCCAGCTCGGGCGTGGTGAAGTGGTCGAGGTGGTGGACGGTGCGGATGCAGCGGCCGGCCGCGTTGGCGCTGATGCAGTCCTGGGCGTGGACGACGTCGTACGGGGTGGGGTCGAAGGCGTCGCGGAGGGTGGCGATGGAGCGCAGGATGCGTTCCCCGACGGTCTCCGCCGCGGGTCCGTCGGGGAACGGCACGATCCGTACGCGCACATCCGGGTCGACCGCGCGGAAGAAGCCGTCGTCGCCGCCCCGCCCCAGCGACCAGACCGTGACGTCCTGCCCGTTGGCGGCCAGCGCCTCGGCGAGGGCCAAGGTGTGGACGACGCCACCACGGGGCTTGGTGGAGTAGCTCAGCAGGGCGATCTTCACGAGGTCTCCCGGTAGGCGTCGGGGCGGCGCTCGTCGAGATGGCGCAGGATTCGGCGGGCGCGGTCGATCTCATCGGACACGTCCACTTCCGCGACGGCGAGGCCGGCCTTGGCCCAGGTGCGGGCGAGGATGTCGCCGCCGGGGCCGACGACCTTGGACTGGCCGAGGAAGCGCATACCGCCCATGGCGCCGGTCTGGTTGGAGGAGGCGAGGACGACCTGGTTCTCGGCGGCGCGCGCCTGGTCGTACAGGTCGAACAGCTTGGCCTGGCGGTCCTGGGCCATGCGCGGGGCGCGGTTGGTGATGCTGGTGGGCCAGGCCGAGAGGCAGGCGAGGATCTCGGCGCCGTCCAGGGCGAGGGAGCGGGCGGACTCGGGGAAGGTCTTGTCGTAGTCGATGAGCATGCCGATGCGGCCGACGGGCGTGTCGAAGGCGTCGAAGCGGTCGCCGGGGGTGTAGGCGGCGGTTTCCCCGGCGGGGAGGTGGACCTTGCGGTGGCGGCCGAGGATCCCGTCGCCGCTGACGCAGACGGCCGCGTTGTAGCGCTCGTCGCCACCGTCCTCGCAGTAGCCGACGCAGACCACCATCTCGGCGGCCAGCCGGGCGACCTCGAGGATCAGCGGGTCGTCGGGCTTGAGGGACGGGGGAAGCGCTTCCGGGTCGGGGTGGCGCAGATCGGCGAGATAGCCACCGAGCGCGGCGTCGGGGAGCACGAGCAGCCCGGCGCCCGACCTGCGGGCGTCATCGATGAGTTTGGCGATGCGGGCCAGGTCGAACTCCAGGTCGCGGCCGAAGTGGGCGGCGGCGGCCGCGATCCGGATCGTGCTCATGCGCTGACTGCTCCTGCGTACGTGTAGGTTTCCGGGCGCCGGTCGCGCAGGTGGCCCATGGCGCGGCGGGCGGTCTCCAGGGCCTGGGCGACGTCGAGTTCGGCAACCGCCATGCCCGCGCCCACACCGGTGTCCGCCAGTATTTCACCGCCGGGGTCGACGACCTTGGCGCTGCCGACGAAGCGTAGCGACCCGAACGTGCCCGCCTGGTTGGCCGACAGCCACACGATCTGGTTCTCCAGCGCGCGGGCCCGGTCGAACAGGTCGAAGCGCCGCTTCCAGCGGTCGCCCGCGAGATCGGTGGTGGCGTTGGTCCGCGCGCCCGGCCAGGCGGAGACGACCACGCCGATCTCGGCACCGTCCAGCGCGAGGGCGCGCGCCGACTCCGGGAACGCCTTGTCGTAGCAGATCATCATGCCGATCCGGCCGACCGGTGTCTCGAAGGCGTGGAAGCGGTCGCCGGAGGCGTAACTGGCGTCCTCGCTGAGCGGCTGGTGAACCTTGCGGTGGTTGCCGAGAACGCCGTCACCGTTGACGCACGCGACGCTGTTGTAGCGTCGGCCGTCCGTGCCGGCCTCGCAGTAGCCGGCGACGACGGTCATCTCGCCTGCCAGCGCGGCCAGTCGGCGGATCTCGGGGCCGTCGAGGGCGAGCGCGGGCGGGCCCTCGTCCAGTTCGGTGTCGTTGTCGAGGCTGAGCAGATAGCCGCCGAGGCAGGCTTCGGGCAGGGCGAGCAGGCGTACGCCGTCAGCGCGGGCCTCCTTGATCAGCCGTTCGGCGATGGCGAAGTCCTCTTCGAGGTCGCGGCCGAACTCGTCGGCGGCGGCCGCCATGCGAAGGGTGCTCATGCGGTCCCCATCCCGGTCACCGTGGAGGTGACCGCGTCTGTGATCTCTCCGTCGGGCCAGCACAGCCCGACGCCTTGTCCTTCTGTCAGCTCCCCGCACACGGCCCCCGTGGCGGGCCCGGCGGGCAGCGGTGCGGAGCCCGGCTCGTCGGCCGTCAGCATCGCGAAGCCGGGGAAGCAGGTGAGCCAGTCACCCATGGGTACGGCCCTCGGGCGCGGTACGGCGGCCACGTCGAGGACGGCGCGGCAGCCGCTCGCCTCGGCGAGCATGCCGAGAGTGCCGGCGAGGCCCGCCATGGACACGTCCTTGGCGGCGGCGGGCCGGGCGGCGGCCACCGCGCCGGTCATGGCGCGCAGTTCGTCCGTACGGCGATGGGTGGTCGAGTCCCACTGGCGGCCCCGGTAGCCGGTGCGCCAGCCGCCGCCGAGGTCGGCGGTGAGCCGCACCAAGTGTCCGGGCCGTCCGCCGCCGCCCGGCACCGGGTGGTCCGCGCGGCCCAGCGCGGTCACGGACAGCGCCGCGGGTACGCCGAGTTGAGTGTGCCCGCCCAGGACCGGCACACCGTACGCCTGTGCCGCCCGCCCGAGCCCGTCGAGGACCCGCGCGGCATGCGCCGCGTCCTTGGCGCCCACGGCGTCGAGCAGGCCGATCGGCGAAGCGCCCATCGCGGCAAGGTCGTTGATGTTGACGAGGACCGAGCACCAGCCCGCCCAGTCCGGGTCCCGTTCGACCATCGACGGCACGATCGCGTCGCACGCGGCGATCACGTCGGTGCCGGGGACGGGGGCGCCGTCGTCGCCGACGAACCCGGGCCCGCCGAAAGCGGCCCGCGCGTTTTCGCGCAGGGCCGCGAGGAGCGGCCCGAGTGCGGACTTGGCGGCCGCTGCCTGTGCCGCGATCCGGCCGATCGGCCAGCGCATCAACATGTGCGGCGCGTCCGCGACCTCGATCTCGCGTACGGAGCGCCAGCCGAGCCGCTTGAAGAGGACTTCGTTGCGGGCCTGGACGGTCGCGTCGAAGCGCAGGACTCCTTCGGCCTCCGCGCGGGCGCAGGCCGCCCGGACCAGTGCCGCGCCGATGCCGTGCGGGCCGCGGGCCCGGCGGGCCACGACGAGGCGTCCGCCCTGCCACCAGCCGATGTCGGGACCGTCGTGGACCGGTCCGAGGCGTACGCCGCCCACCACGGTGCCGTCCTGGTCCTTGGCGACCAGGACGAGGGTGCGGGGGTCGGTGTCCCGGTCGTCCAGGTCATGGCCGGTGAAGAGCCCCTGTTCGTGGACGAAGGCCTCCCGGCGCAGGCGCCGATAGTCGGACAACTCGGCTGCGGAACATGCCTGTTCGATGTGGAAGAGGGGCTGTCGGGCCAGGGTGCTGCGGTCTCCGAGCAGCGCCAGGACGTCGACCGGACGGTCGGCCGCCGGCGGTGCGGTGGATCCGTCGAGGTACATCGTCACCCGCCTGCCGTCCTGAGCACGCTGCACGCCCCGCAGGCCGCGCAGCCGGCCTTCTGGTCGGCGCCGCTCATCCCGGCCGCGCGCAGTTTCGCGGCGACGCCTTCGGTGACGTACCGCAGCAGTTCCGCGCTCGGGGCCCCGATCCCGTCGCGGGCGGCGAGCGTGCCACGCATCGGCCGGAACGGGACGACGAACGGGTACACCCCGCGGTCGATCAACTTCCCTGTTCTTGCGATGAGTTCATCCGGATCCTCGCCGAGTCCGACGAGCAGGTACGTGGAGACCCGGTTCGGACCGAAGACCCGCACCGCCTCGTCCCACGCGGCCTCGTACTCGGCCATCGGGACGGTCGACTTGCCGGGCATCCAGCGCCGCCGTACCTCGTCGTCGAGGGACTCGACATGGATACCGATGGCGGTGGCACCGGCGTCGTACAACTCCCGTATCCACGCGAGGTTTCCGGGCGGCTCGCACTGGACCTGGATGGGCAGTCCGGGTACCGCTTCGAGGACGGCGCGCACCGACCGGACCAGATTGCGGGCACCCCGGTCCGGGCCGGTGGTCGTGCCCGTGGTCATCACCATCTGCTGCACGCCGTCCAGCCGGACCGCCGCCTCGGCGACTTCGGCGAGCTGCGCCGGGGTCTTGGCGGCAACGGTGGCGCCCGAGCGCAGGGACTCCTCGATGGTGCAGAAGCGGCAGCGGTCGGACTCGGCGTAGCGGATGCAGGTCTGGACGACAGTGCTGGCCAGGACATCGGAGCCGTGCAGCCGGGCGATCTGCTCGTACCGGGTGCCGTCGGCCGTCGTCAGGTCGTAGAACCTGGGCCGTCGTACAGGGATGAGAGAGAGCCCGGTGTCGGTGAGGGCTCCGGTCTCGTCGCCGAGCCAGACCTTGCCGTCGCGGACCGTGTAGGGACTGTCGGGGTTGCGGGGGAGCGCGGCGTTGGCGCCGTCGACGAGGACGTGTCCGTCGTCGCTGGGGCCCGCGCCGTCCGGCCGTTCGACCTCAACGTCCTGACGGATGCCGCGCAGGGCGAGTTCGGCGCGGGTCATGATCCGCACGTCCACCGCCGTACGCTCTGTCACTGTCGGCTCGGTGCCAACGCTCACGGCCTGCCCCTTACAGCTGGTAGGTGGAGTTGATGATGGCGCCCTTGCGCGCGTAGTGGATCAGCGCGTCCTGGACGTCGAGGGGGTGGGTGGGGATGACGCCCTCGATGAGGTCCTCCTCGCGGGCGCCGTGCAGGGACAGTCCGAAGCGGCAGCAGTAGACCTTGCCGCCCTCGGCGATGAACGTCTTGAGCTGGTTGTTGATGTTGTGCTCGCCGGGGAAGGCGGAGTTGCCGACGGTCGGGAAGCCGCGCGTGGCAAGGCAGTTGAGGGAGCCGGGGCCGTAGAAGTAGATGGCGGCCTCGAAGCCCTTGCGCAGCGCGCGGGTGGCCTGCAGGACGGCGACGAAGGAGACCGAGGACTCGTGGGCGATGCCGTGGACCAGGGTGAAGTAGCTCTCGCCGTTCTCGGCCTGGTAGTCGGGGAAGACCTTGGTGGAGCCGTAGATGCTGGAGCCCTCGGGCAGGGAGGGGTGCGGGATCTCGCCCAGGGACTTCTGCTCGACGTCGGTGAGCTCTGCGGCAGAGGCGGTTTCGGACATGGCTGTCTCCTTGCTTGGTACGGAAAAGAGGGTTGGTGCGGAAAGGGGGTGGGGTCGGTCAGTCGTAGAGCGTGGCGAAGGTGTCCCTGAAGACGAGTTCGCCGAGTTCGCCACCGCCGGTCGCTTCGGCGAGGCGGGCGTACTCGCCCGTGAAGTCGCCCCACGGCTGGTCGCTGGCGAAGAGCACCCGGTCGTGGCCGATGCCGCGGCGCTCGATCTCCCGGGCCAGCCAGCGCGGCGTGAAGCCGATGGCCCAGGAGAGGTCGGTGTAGACGCGCTTGCCGGACTCGATCCAGTCGAAGAAGCGAGAGCCGACGAGCTTGATGTGACCGCTCATCCCGCCGCCGAAGTGCACGAGGTGGACGGGGACTTGGTCGGCGTACCAGTCGACGAGGTGGCCGACCTCGTCGATGTCGGACGCGGCACCCGGGGAGGTGTGGACATGGACGACCAGCCCGTGCTCCTGTGCCGTTCGGAAGATCCGGTCCAGTTGCGGGCGGCAGGCCGGGTCCGTGGGGCGGCCGCCGAGCAGGAAGCTGAGCTTCAGGGCCCGTACGCCGTCCTCTCCCGCCAGGGCGAGGGCCTGCTCGGTGCGTTCGGTGTCCTCGGGGCGTGGGGACACCCACAGGCCGGCCCGGATGCGGTCGTCGCTCTGGGCCGCCTCGATCGCCAGCTCGTTGAAGGAGAAGGCGACGGCGGGGTCGGGAACGCCGTAGTTGGGGATGACGAGGGCGCGTTCGGTGCCCTCGTCATCGAGGTCGGCGACGAGCTGCTTGACGGTGGCGCGGGCGGTGGTGTCCGGGTTGACGGGCGGTCCGCCGTAGAACGGGTAGGCGGGCAGGACGCCGATGTGGCGGTGTGCGTCGTAGACCATGACTGTGGTTCCTGTCAGCCCAGGGGAAGGGCGGAGGCGACGGAGGCCGGCGCTCCGGTGAGGGCGCCGCACACGTCGGCGAGGCGGTGGCTGGTGTCGATGTGGTCGGCGAGGAACCCGGCGTCCCGGCCCACCGCTTCGAAGCGGCCGGAGCCCCACGAGTACTGCCAGGGCAGACCCAGGAAGTACAGGCCGGGCGTGCTCGTCGCGCCGCGCCAGTGCATGGGGTAGCCGCGGCCGTCGAAAGCGGGTATCTCGATCCACCGGTGATCGCGGGTGAAGCCCGTGGCCCAGACGACGGAGGTGATACCCGTCTCGGCCAGATCGAGGTCGGCCACGTGCCCGGAGGGCTCCCACACCGGTACGTACCGTGCTTCCTCGGGGGCCTCGATCCCCTGCGCCGTGATGTGGGCGTCGATGGCGTCCTTGATGCCCTCGGCCACCGCGTCCGCCCGGTCCAGGTTGACCTTCAGGTCGTCCGCGAACTCCAGCGCCGCACCGTCGATCCCGGTCAGTCGCCCGTACAGGCGCATGCCGTCCCGGGCGAAGGCCCGCAGGTCGATGTCGCGGCCGCCGTCACGCCCGGTGACGTAATGGTTGACGCGCATCCGGACGGCACCGGCGTCGTCGAACTCGTCGATGTTCTTCGTGTAGTGGCCCATGTCGTCGAGCCAGGCCACACAGTCCCGGCCGCGGTAGAAGCGGGCGACGCGGGGCGCGCTGCCGACGGCCAGGTGGACCTGCCGCCCGGCCAGGTGCAGGTCTTCGGCGATCTGGCAGCCGGACTGACCGGTGCCGACGACCAGGACGCCGCCCTCGGGGAGCTGGTCCGCGTTGCGGTAGCGGGAGGAGTGGATCTGCTCGACGTGGGAGGGCAGCCGCTCGGCCATCCGCGGGATGGACGGGGCGTGGTACGGGCCGGTGGCCACCACCACCTGCTCGGCGGTGAACTCGCCTTCCGTGGTGGCAACTTCGAAGTGGCCGTCGGCGGCGCGCCGCAGCCCGGTCACCGATACGCCCTCCACCAGTGGCGGCCGGAAGAAGGCCACGTAGTCCTGGAGATACTGAATGATCTCGTCCCGGACCATGAACCCGTCCGGATCGTCGCCCCGGTAGGGGAAGCCCGGCAGTTTGCACTGCCAGTTCGGGGTCACCAGGCAGAAGGAGTCCCAGCGGCGCTCGCGCCACTCGTGGCCGACCCGGTTCGCCTCGACCACGATGTGGTCGATGCCTCGTTGGCGCAGGTGGTAGCTGACCGACAGACCGGCCTGTCCGCCGCCGATCACGGCCACCGGGATGGGGGTACCTCCCATGCCCTTCAGGCTATGGGGGAGGGCTCCGGCCGGCCTTGGCGTGGGGTTCATCGCGTGCTCCCGTCTGCGTTGACCAGGGATTCGACGGTGACCTTGGCCCCGTCGGCGGCCGCGTAGGCGGCGGCGGTCCGCTCGATCTGGGCGAGTTGGTCGGAGGCGCCGGTGCAGTAGAAGCCGAACTTCTCCTTCACCCGCTCACCGGCGATACCGAGCGCCGTGCGGCTGCGCTCCACGAAGTCGGTGAGTTCGTACTCGCGGCCGGCCACGAAGTAGTCCTCGACCACCGTGGAGGGGGAGTAGCAGCGCTGGGTCACGCCATCGGGCCAGCGCACATGGAAATAGATCTCAGGCATGAAGTTCCTCCATGCGAGGCGCCGAGGCCTTGACACCTCGCCGCTGCTTGTGAGGACAACTTCAGCCAGGAGCGATTACCGAACCGAGGCATCCGGAATAAGGCGGCGTTACATGCTCCTCACGTCAAGTGATGAGTCGTGTACGGGGTGTTGCCTCTGAGGCAAATATACAAAGGCGCAGCCGCACCTGCAGTCAGCAGGTGCGGCTGCGCCGGATGCCTGACCGTTGGCGGAGTGCTACGTGAGGTCTTCTTCTGCCGCGCGGGCGACCCATGTGGCGAAGGTCTCCCCGTCCGCGCGGGCGTGGTCGAAACGCCGCACGACGCGTTCGATGTAGTCGGGCAGTTCCTCGGCGGTGACCTTGTGGCCGCGGAGTTTGCGGCCGAAGCGGGCATCCATTCCGACGGCGCCGCCCAGGTGGACCTGGAATCCCTCGACTTGGCGCCCCTCCGAGTCGAGGACGAGCTGGCCCTTGAGGCCGACGTCGGCGAGCTGGATGCGGGCGCAGCTGTTGGGGCATCCGTTCACGTTGATGGTGAGGGGCTGGTCGAAGGACGGCAGGCGTCGTTCGAGTTCCTCGATGACGGTTGCCGCCCTGGCCTTGGTCTCCACGATCGCCAGCTTGCAGAACTCGATGCCGGTGCAGGCCATGGTGTTGCGGCGGAACGTGCTCGGCCGTGCCTCCAGGCCGATCGCCTCCAGGCCCTCGACCAGGCTTTCCACCGCATCCTCTGGCACGTCGAGGAGCAGGATCTTCTGGTGGGGTGTGGTGCGTACGCGCCGTGCCCCGTGTGCCTCGGCGAGGTCGGCCAGGGCGATCAGCATGGTTCCCGGGGTCCGGCCGACCACGGGTGAGGCGCCGACGTAATAGCGGCCGTCGCGCTGGCGGTGGACGCCGACATGGTCGCGCGGCCCGGCCGGTGCGGGCGGCGCGGGCCCGTCGGTCAAGGTGCGCTTCAGGTACTCCTGTTCGAGAACCTGCCGGAACCGCTCGATGCCCCAGTCCGCGATGAGGAACTTCAGCCGGGCCCGGTTGCGCAGACGCCGGTATCCGTAGTCGCGGAACACGGAGACGACACCGGCCCAGATCTCCGGCAGCTCCTCCAGCGTCGCGAAGACTCCGAGGCGCTGGGCCAGCATCGGGTTGGTCGACAGTCCGCCGCCGACCCAGACGTCGAATCCGGGTCCGAGCTCGGGGTGGCGCACTCCGACGAAGGACACGTCGTTGATCTCGTGGGCGACGTCCTGCAGGGGCGAGCCGCTGATCGCGGTCTTGAACTTGCGCGGCAGGTTGGAGAAGCCGGGATCGCCGATCCAGCGCTCGTGGATCTCCTGGATGGCCGGGCTGCCGTCGATGATCTCGTCGGCCGCCACACCGGCGACGGGGCTGCCCAGGAACACCCGGGTGGTGTCCCCGCAGGCCTGGGCGGTGGTTAGATCCACCGCTTCCAGGCGCCGCCAGATCTCCGGGACGTCCTCGATGCGCACCCAGTGCAGCTGGATGTTCTGCCGGTCGGTGAGATCGGCCGTGTCGCGGGCGAAGTCGCGTGACACCTCTCCGATCGTGCGGAGCTGCTCGGTGGTGAGCCGTCCGCCGTCGACGCGGACGCGCATCATGAAGAACTCGTCATCGAGTTCGTGGGGTTGCAGGCTGCCGGTCCTGCCGCCGTCGATGCCCGGCCGGCGCTGGGTGTAGAGCCCCCACCATCTCATCCGGCCGTGCAGGTCCTCCGGTTCGATGCCGGCGAAACCGGCGGAGGCGTACACGTCCTCGATGCGGGAGCGCACATTGAGGCCGTCGTCGTCCCGCTTGAAGCGCTCATTCGGGTTGAGCGGGGCGATCTCGCCCAGGGCCCACTGCCCCTCGGGCCGCCGCCTGCGCGCTGTGCCGGCAGACGCGTCGTCCGCACACGATGAACGCCCCGTCCCGGGTGAGCGGACGGACACCAGGCCGAGGTCGCCTGAAACGCCCGTGGTGGTGGCCCGCGGCCCGGGCGGCTGGAATGTCGGCCGGTCGACCATGTGTGTCACTCCTTCGGCATCGGATGAGGCGGCGGCCCGGGCAGGGGCCGTCTCATCGGCGCGCTATTCGGCGGTGGGCAGGGTGATCGGAACGCCGACCAGGGAGCCGTACTCGGCCCACGATCCGTCGTAGTTCCTGACGCCTGGCCGACCGAGGATCTCGCTCAGGACGAACCAGGTATGCGCGCTGCGCTCGCCGATGCGGCAGTACACGATGGTGTCGCGATCGGTGTCCACCGCCGCGTACAGGGCGGCGAGTTCCTCGTCGGACTTGAACGTGCCGTCGTCGTTGGCTGCCCTGGACCACGGAACGTTGACCGCTGTGGGGATGTGACCGCGCTGGAGGGCCGCCTCCTGGATCAGGTGGGCCGGGGCGCTGAGCGCACCGGAGAACTCCTCGGGGGAGCGGACATCGATCAAGTTCTGCGAACCGATCGCACTGAGCACCTCGTCGCGCAGGGCGCGTACCGAGTCGTCCGGAGCGGAGGCGGTGTAGACGGTGGCCGGGCGGGAGACGGTCTCGGAGACGAGCTCGCGGCCGTCGAGCTCCCACTTCTTGCGTCCGCCGTCGAGAAGCCGCACGTCCCGGTGGCCGTAGACCTTGAAGTACCAGTAGGCGAACGCGGCGAACCAGTTGTTGTTACCGCCGTACAGGACGACGGTGTCGTCGCGCGCGATGCCCTTGGCCGAGAGCAGCGCTTCGAAGCCGGCCTGGTCCACGAAGTCGCGGCGGACCGGGTCCTGGAGGTCCTGTCGCCAGTCGATGCGCAAGGCGCCGCGGATGTGGTTCTTGTCGTAGGCAGCGGTGTCCTCGTCGACCTCGACGAGAACGACGCCGGGGTCGTCGAGGCGGGCTTCAACCCAGTCGGCGTCGACGAGTACGCGGGTTCGGCTCACGGCAGGTTCTCCTGAGCGGTAGGTGTCGGGCAGGCGACGGGAGCCTTCGAGACGGAGCGCACCACTGGAGCCCGACAGTGAGGGGCGACGCCCCGGCCGTATCCGGAGGGCGGCGTATATGACCAGGTATAGGCGGGCTAATGCCTCATGGGCAAAAGCTTTGCCTGTAAGGCAAGAACGGGTGTCCGTCCACCGCCGACCGGGGCGTTTCGTCGACGCTGAGGCTGAAGACGTCCGGCCGGGCGTAGTGGCCCGTCACGTCGAAGTCGAAGCGGCCGCGGGCGATCTCGCCGAGGTCGAGTTCGGCCGTGAGAATGCCTTCGTCGTGCCGCAGGGGTCCGGCCAGGACCTCGCCCAGTGGGGAGATGATGGAGCTGCCGCCGCCGATCAGTACGGTCTCCGGGGTGTCGCCCTGCACGGGGTGGAGGTCGGGGGGCAGGTCGGAGCGGAGCAGGTACTGGTTGGCGCTCAGGACGAAGCAGCGTCCTTCCAGGGCCACGTGGCGCATGGTGGCCTGCCAGTTCTCCCGGTCGTCCACCGTCGGCGCGCACCAGATGTCAACACCCTTGGCGTACATGGCGGTTCTGAACAGCGGCATGTAGTTCTCCCAGCAGATGGCAGAGCCCAGCCGTGCGCGGCCCGTGTCGACCACTGGCATCGTGGAGCCGTCGCCGAAGCCCCAGATCAGCCGCTCGGCGGCGGTCGGCATGAGTTTGCGGTGTTTGCCGAGGAGTCCGTCCGGGCCGAAGAACAGTGCCACGCAGTGGAGGGTCGAGCCGGCGCGCTCGACGGCGCCGATCACCACATGGACGCCCAAGTCGCGGGTGAGGGCGGCCAGTTCCTCGGTCTCCGGACCGGGGACGTCGATGGCGGACTCGAAGTAGCGGCGGAACACCTCCCGCCCCTCGGCCGTACGGCTGCCGACGGTGACGCCGAAGTCGAGGCCCTTGGGGTAGCCGCCGAGGAACGCCTCCGGCAGGACGATGATCTCGGCGCCCTGCTGAGCTGCCTGGCTGATGAGGTCCTTGGCCTTCGCGAAGTTGCCGGAGGTGTCGAAGAGCCGGGAGCCCGCCTGGACGACGGCGGCGGTCACGTGATGCGCGGGAGTCATACGGCGACCGTAGGAAGAACCCCGGACATGCGGCAAACTAATACTCATAATGATCAACATTTACGAAGCCGAATTCCGGCGGGCCGACCTCAACCTGCTGGTGGTCTTCTCCGCAGTGCTGCGCGAGAGGAGCGTGAGCCGCGCGGCACAGGAACTGCGGCTGAGCCAGGCAGCGGTCAGCGCCGCCGTAGGACGGCTGCGCCGGCTCTTCGGCGACGTGCTCTTCGTACGCACCGGCACGGGGATGGAGCCCACCCCGCGTGCGCTGGAGATCGCCCGGCAAGTCGAGCCCGCGCTGCACGCACTGCACGGTGCCATCACGGGCGCGGCGGAGTTCGCCCCCGACCGGGCGGACCGGACGTTCACCGTGGGTATGTCCGACGACATCGAGGCGCACCTCATGCCGCGTCTGATCGGCCTGTGGCGTGAACACCCGGGGCTGCGGTTCGTGGCGCGTCAGGCCAACCGCACCGTGGTCGCGGACATGCTCGATCGCGGCGAGATCGATCTGGGTGTCGCCGTCGCACCCGTGGTTACCGCGGATCACCGCCAGGAGGCGCTGTTCACCTCCGGCTACGCCTGTGTGTTCGACCCCGCGCGGCTGGACCTGACGCTTCCGCTCACCCGGGAGGACTACCTCGCCCACCCTCACGTCCTGGTGTCCCGCGACGGACGCCGCGGCATCGTCGACGATCTGCTGGAAGCTCAGGGCCTCACTCGGCGTGTGATCACCGCGACCACACACTTCTCCGGAGCCGTGGTGATGCTCAAGTCCGTACCGGCCATCGCCACCGTTCCCAGCCACGCGGCGGCCGCCTTCGCGCAGGCAGCCGGTCTGGCGGTGAGCCCGCCGCCGATCGCCATGCCGGACTACGTCGTGTCGATGGTCTGGCACTCCGCTCTCGCAGACGCCGCCGCTCACGCCTGGCTGCGGCAGGCAGTCAGGGAGTGCGTGGATGGGCTTGGCGGAGGGCCGGAACAGGCAGTTGTCCGCTGGGCGCGGGAGCGGTGACGTGGGAACTCGGTGACGTGGTGTTCCCCGCCGACATGCCCGTATCCCGTGGGCGGGGCTGTCGTGGAGACGGCTCCGCATGCCCCGGTATCCAGGCCGGCGGCCGGTTGCTCAACTGCCTGACCTTCCGTGACCGGATCGGTCCGCTGCGGGACCCGATGCGGCCTGTCGCCGCCCGCCCGTGAGGCTCAGGCTTGGGGACATGACCCGAGCACTGATCGTCATCGATGTCCAGGAGTCCTTCCGCGCCCGTCCGCTGTGGGAAACCATCTCCGACCCGAAGATCGCCGACCAGGTGAACCGCCTGGTCCGGCTCTCCCGTCAGGCCGGGGACCTGGTGGTGTGGGTGCTGCACTGCGAGCCCGGCACCGGCGATGTCTTCGACCCGGCTCTCGGCCATGTCCGGCTGATGGAGGAGCTTGAGCGAGCGGATGGGGAGCCGCTGATCCACAAGACCTCGCACAACGCCTTCACCACCACCAACCTGCAGCAACTCCTCACCGAGCGCGGCATCCGCGAGCTCACCGTCTGCGGCATCCGCACCGAGCAGTGCGTGGAGACCACCACCCGCGTCGCCGGCGACCTCGGCTACCAGGTCACCTTCGTCATCGACGCGACCGCGACCAATCCCATCCCGCACCGCGACGCTCCCGCCGACCAGACCGTCGCCGAGCTGCTTGCCGACCCCCGCACGTTGCCCGCCGAAGAGATCATCAGGCGCACCGAGTACGCCCTCGCCGGACGCTTCGCCACCATCGCGACCGTCGACCAGCTGGAGGCCGCGACAGGACTTCAGGCATGATGACCGAATCGTGAGCCACATCGTCTTCTTCCTGGTGCCCGGAGTCCACCTTCTGGATCTGGCCGGCCCCGCGCAGGCCTTCTCCACGGCCGCCGACTTCGGGCACCCCTACACGCTCGCCTACGTCGCCGAGCAGCCACAGATCTCCACCGCCCAGGGGCTTCCGCTGGTGGCCGGGCTCGACTGGCCCGAGCTCACGCCCGAGGACCTGATCGTGGTGCCCGGCTGGCGGACAGTCGACCTGGGCGACGCCCCCGCCATCGGCGACGCCTCTCTGCAGGTGCTCCGCGACCACCACGCCAGGGGCGGGACGGTGGCGAGCGTCTGCGCCGGGGCCGAGGCGCTCGGCCGGGCCGGCCTGCTCGACGGCCGCCACTGCACCACCCACCATGACGTGCAGGACGAGCTGGCCCGGCGCCACCCCCGGGCGGTGGTCGTCCGCGACGTCCTGTTCACCGCCGACGATCTGGTGATCACCTCGGCCGGCATCGCCAGCGGCATCGATCTGGCACTGCACCTGCTCGCGACCCGGCACGGCCCCGCAGTCGCAGCCCAGGTGGCCCGGGAGATGGTCGTCTACGCCCGCCGCAACGGCCATGAGCCGCAGTCCAGCGCGATGCTCCGGCACCGGTCCCACCTCGACGACACCGTGCACCGCGCCCAGGACCTCATCGACGCCCGCTTCGACCAACCACTTCCCCTGCCCGCCCTGGCCTCCGCCGTCGGCGTGAGCGAACGCACCCTCACCCGCCTCTTCAGCCGCGCCACCGGGCTCACCCCACTGCGCTACCAGCAGACCCTCCGCCTCGAACGCGCCCAACACCTCATCAGCCACGGCGCGACGATCGACGCCGCCGCCCGCTCAGTCGGTTTCGAGGACCCGCGCATGCTGCGCCGCCTCCGCGCCCGCACGGCCTGACTGCGCCAGATGACCGAACGGCCCGGGAAGTGCAACTGACTCCCATGCCTGTCTACCGGTGGAGCCTCTGACCGGTCATTTTAGAATCCGGTGCGGAGGCGCCTTGAGTAGGTGTCCTGCAGGTCAGTTCGAGGAGCCCTGGTCGATGAGGTCAGAGATCCGCCGTTCGCTGCCCGTCCCGTCAGTGTTTCGGTGAGGGAGGCCACGGTCCGCACCTCTGGAAGGCGTAGTGCGGGTCATTTGACAGATGTCGCGTTTTCCGGCGGCTCACAGAATTGCGGTGTCACCGACTTTCGGAGGTTCGTACCATGACACGCCAATTCCCGAACCCTCGTGATCGCGCCGTCGAAACCAGCGCAGGCCATTGCTACGAAAGAGCTGCCACCGTTACGTCGGTGGTGTGCCGGATGCTCGTACGCCTCGTTGGCACAGATGAGGTGGACCTTCCCCTCCCAACGGATCTGCGTTACGACATCGCTGACCCCTATGCCGTGTGCATGACCTTTTACCTGGGCCCCCATGCAACCACACAGTGGGTACTGGGCCGTGATCTCCTGATGAGTGGACAGCAGCGGCTCACGGGCCTTGGCGACGTGCGGGCCTGGCCGTCGCGGCGACTCGGTGTGAGCAAGGTGTGCATATCGATTGGCCCGCTGGACGAGGCGGTCGTCCTGGAGGCCCGAGCACTGGCCCTTGACGCGTTCCTGAGACGAACCCTGGATCTGGTGCCTCTCGGAACGGAGCACCGGCACTTGGACATGGACGACATCGCCGACCGGCTTCTCAGCGCGCCCGGTGAGCCGCATCCATAGCGCCCCTCGGATCGCATGCGTGGACAGCCGAAGAGGAGCTATGCGATGACCAGACATCTCCTTGCCCCCGTTGCCGCGCTTTGGGGATGGCAGATGTTCGCCGCCTGCCGTGGGATGGACGCCTCGGTATTCTTCTCACCTTTCGGTGAGCGCGCATTGAAGCGGCGAGAACGGGAGGAACGTGCCCGGGCGGTGTGTAGACAGTGCTCGGTGCAGGATGCGTGTGCGCAGTTCGCTCTCAGCACGCGGCAGCAGCACGGCGTGTGGGGCGGTCTGTCGGAAGGCGAGCGGGCTGCGCATCACCGTAAGGGGCCAGGCGGCGGTACGCATAGACAGGGCCCAGGCTCCGGCGGGGCGCTTTGAACCGGGCCCTTCCTCAGCGAAGGCGCGAGGACGCGGCGGCGATCGCGAACAGGCGCATGACCATCGCCGTGTACGCGCTCACGTGGACGGTCCCGGGCAAGCGCGACGAAATGAGGTTGCCGGGAGCCGTCTGCTGGATCAGGAGGTTTCCAGCGGCGGCAGTTCGGCGAGCGCGTCGGGCAAGGCCCCCCGCGTCGTGATGCCGAGCTTGGGGAAGATGCGGTGCAGATGGGCCCCCACAGTCCGGTGGGCGAGGAAAAGCTGTGCTCCGATCTGCTTGTTGGTCAGGCCGGAAGCGGCGAGTGCGGCGATCTCGTATTCCTGCGGTGTGAGGGGGTTTGCCCGTGGCCCCTGGTGCGTCCACGGAGTGCTCTGTCCGCCGGCGCGGAGCTCGTCCGCCGCCCGTGCCGCCCAGGGGGTGGCGCCGAGGTGGTGAAAGGTGTCGAGGGCTGTGGCGAGTTGAAGCCGCGATGCGTCGGTTCGGTGGGCCCGCCGGAGATGCTCCCCGTAGGCGAGACGGACGCGGGCCAGTTCGAAGGGCCAACGCTCGGTGCCGGGGATCACGAGGGCTTCATCGAACAGCTTGGCAGCCTGATCCTCGGGGGCGGCAATGGCCGCTGACGCGGCCGTCACCATGGCCAGGCGAGGGGAGAGGAGGGCGAGGCCCGCTTCACGCATCGCGGTCACGTGTGCGAGCGCTTCTGCCCGGCGGCCGGTCCGGGCCGCGGCTTCGACGAGGTCCATGGGCACCCACACGGCGTGCGGGACGTGGGGGGCGAGAACCCCCGCTGGGCTGATCGCCGACGCGCTGTGGTAGGCCGTTTCGTAGTCGCCGCGCCCCAGGGCGGCGAGCGCCGTGGCGTGCAGTGCGTAGAACTCCACGCCGCGGACCCCGCGGGGGGCCGCCCAGCCAGTGATCTCGTGAGCCAGTGTCGCTACCATGTCGTGGTCGCCCCTTACCGCGGCGAGCAGAGCCTGGCCCAGCCGGAGCGGCCAGGCCAGCAACCCGTAACCGTGTCCGTCGCACATCTCCAGGCCCTCTGCGACAACCCGCTCGCACTCGTCCCACTGTCCGGTCATGAAGTAGTCCATGGACAGCACCATCAGCGAGTTGATGGCTGAAGCGACGGCACCCCCGTTGCGCCCGTCGTCGACGACACGCCAGAGCGCGGTGCGGCATTCCATGGCCCGGTCGAGGAAGAGCGCAGCCGTCGCCGTCCGTTCGATCCTGGTGGGATCGGATTCGAGATGCAGACCGTGGATCGCGGTATCGAGCAGGGCGAGGTCCTTCGCGGTGGTCCTTGCCGGGTCGGCGAGAGTGCCCGCGAGCAACTGCAGGACAGGAGGCAGATCCAGCGTCAGCTGGGTCATCACGGCGTGGTACGGAACCCAGAGTTCGGGTCTGCCGCCGTAGAGGCACACATCGAGCAGGGTGTGCAGCGCTTCGAGGAGCGCGCCGTCATCACCGCCGTCCGACCGGCCGGCGCGGGTCATGATCGCTCCGACGAGCAGCCGGTGGGCGGTATTGATCTCGCCGTCGCCGTTGAGCAGCAGGTAGGAGGCCGCGATTGCGGCCTGGAGTGACCCCCTGAGATCGGGGTCGATGCGTCGGGCCTCGACGAGCAGTTGCGCCGCGGTGCGCAGCTCGCCCGCGACATCCGAGCCCACGTAGGCTGCTTCGGCCAGGCGTCTGCTTCGGTCGGCGGGAGCCGGGCTGAGGTCGGCGGCCCGTACCAGTGCGTTGAAGGCACCGACGGCATCACCACGTCGGCGGACACGGTGGGCGGTCCGCTCGAGGAGGGTGGCGACCTGCTCATCGGGGTCGAGGGTGGCTTCGGCGAGGTGCCACGCACGTCGATCGGGCTGATCCGCCAGCACCTCCGCCAGAGCACGGTGGGCGTCAAGACGCTCACCACTGGCCGCGACCCCCACGACCGTCGAGCGGACCAGCGGGTGCCGGAACGCCAATCGTCCCGTTTCCCTGTCGTCGACAAGGACCAGTCCGGCGCGCTCTGCGGGCGCGAGGTCGGCAAGCGTGTCATCAACGGAGGCGGCCGCGCGCAGTACCTGTAGATCACCGGTGCTCTCCAGAGCGGCCAGGAGCAGCAGACGACGGGTGGGCGCCGGCAGCTCTTCGACACGTGACGCGTACAGGTTCTGCAGACGGCGACCGAGCGGGACCACCGGAGCCAGCGCTCCCATCGTTGCGAGCCGCGGGTCGCTCAACGCCGCCGACAGCTCCAACAGGGCCAGCGGGTTGCCCTGGGCATCGGCCAGAACGCGCTGTGTGACTCGAGGGGGAAGCATCGGGAAACGGCTCCGGACCAGGCTGGCTGCGGCCTGGTCGCTCAGGGGCCGCAACTCGAGTTCGGGAAGCCCTGCCCGATCGAAGAAACTTTCGAACCCAGGCCGCCATGCGGCGAGAAACCCCACGTGGCTTCCGGTCAGGCGCCGGGCGACGAATGCGAGCGCCGCCGCACTTGCGCGGTCAACCCATTGCAGGTCGTCGATGATCACCATCAACGGGCGAGTGGCCGTCGCGGCCCTGCGGAGCATGGTGAGGGCAGCGCTGTAGACGACGAGGCGGTCCGCGGTGGGGCCCTCGCTGAACCCCAGCGCTACCTCGAGCGCGTCACGGTGTACTGCGCTGAGCCCGTCGAGCTCCTGGTGCAAGGCCATGAGCACGTGGCTCAGGGTGGAGAAGCTCAGATCCGCCAGGAACTCGACGCCGTCGGAGCGGAGTACCAGCGCTCCGGAAGCCGAGGCCGCCTTCGCCGTGGCATCCAGGAGGACCGACTTGCCGACCCCCGGCTCCCCCGACACCAGCAGAAACCCACCGCTGGCGGTCGCTTCCTCGACAAAGGACAGGAGCAACTCCAGCTCCCGGGACCGCCCCATCAGACCCTCGGTGACGCCCCGCACCGCCCGATCGTTGCTGTCCACGAACTGCTCCCTTCGAGAGCCGGACACACCATGACCGATGCTGACGAGACCCCGGCTGCTGTGGAGCTCTCAGACGACCGAGTGGGAGGCCCGCTGTCGAACCTGACCGGGCAGCATTGCGTCATGCCGCGTATGCCGCTCACGATTCCGGCGCAATTATGCGCCACCTTGGCTCATTCACGTAACGGCTGATGAGCACATCCGGTGGGATCCATGCCGAAGCCGCGGGCTACTCCGGTTTCACCGCCGTTTCCAGCGTGCTGTCGGACAGGCACTGCGGCCCGTGAGGTGAGCCGGCAACCCTCCTTCGAGGTGGGCGCAGTCGTATGACAGATGCCAGGGCGTCTGATCGGCGGCAGCCTGATGGCAAGTAGTACGCCGCAGTGGGGCGCCTCCCAGGAAAAGCGCAACAAGCCAACCCCAGCAGACGAGAACCACATCACGGGCGCCGAACCTCTGGAAGGAGTGCCGTGACCACCTTTGATACCCACGGACCGGGAAACGGAACGGAGTGTTGCCTCGGGGGAGTCGACTCGGCACAAAGCCAGGAAAGTTGCGCCGTGGAGGACGCCGCGATCCACAATTTGGCGCTCATGCTGCACCGTGTCGCGGCACTGACCGGCACGCGCCCGGAGGAACTGCTGGGGGGCATCTCGGACTCTGCTCTGACCACGCTGTACCTCGGATGCGCGCAGAAACTGTGCGCGATGACGAGCGGTCGGGTGGTCGATGGTCTTACGGCCCGGACCAGTGGCGTGCTTGCCGATGCCTTGCCGCGGGACGTCCGTTCGGGCCGCAAGTGCGGCCCGTTGGTGTAGCCGTCGGCGGCACCGCGCCCACGGCCCCCAGCGTGGTCGGTTCGTACGCAGCGGCTGCCGAGCGCAGGCATCCGGAACGCCGTAGCCAGTCCCCGCCCAGCGGCACTTGGGCTTCGACGCTGCACTACTGGTGGCCGGCGAAACACGAAGCCGCATTGGCCGTCGGCAGGCCCCCGAAACGGGGATCGGTCGGAAAGCGCGCTACGCCGGATTCCGCCCCGCACCCACCGCTTGCAGAGCCCCTGATCGCTCCAGGAAGACGCGTCTGCTGGTGGCGTTCTGGGCGAGGGCGAAGCAGAGGAGGAAGACCTTCTGGCGTTCGAGACCGTAGGAGATCATGCGGTTGTTCCACATGCTCTGGTCCAACTGGTTGTGTACGGACTCGGAGTCGCTGCGGTAGGGGTAGAGCTGCTGGTGGGTGAGGGTGGATTCCGGTATCTGCTGAAGGTATTCGGCGCGGTGGAAGTCGCGTTCGGTGTCGCTCTTGAATCTGCGGCCGGTGGCCGGATCCGTGCCGATGCGGTCACTGGGGGTCGTGGTGATCCCGACTTGGACCCGGTACGTGTGTGCCCCGTGGCGGCAGGGGATGAGGAGCAGGTGGTACCAGCGTGACTTCGTACGGCCCTGTCGGTGTTCGAGGCGGCTGACGGGGACCGGGATCAGGGTGCTCGTGCCGTCGTCGAGGAGGACGCGCTCGGCGATGCGGCCCTGGTCGCACCACAGGTCGTGGCGGCAGCGCCCGAAGCGCAGGAGTTCGTAGGCGCGGGGCTTGACCGATCCGTGCTGCCGGTTGATGACCAGCAGGCCGAGGCGGGCGAGGGCGTCACGGTGGACGCCGCGGAACGCTCCGTCGTAGATGACCCCCATGCAACCGGGAAGCCGCCTGCTCAGCTGGCTGAAGGAGCGCACGGCGACGGCGGCCTCGTCCTCGTAGTCGCCGCCGGCAACGTGCCGGACGGCGAGGATCACGCGCTGCCAGTAGCCGTCGTCACGCGCCGAGGCGAAGAACCACTTCGTACCCCTTGCCAGGCGCTTCTCCTTCTCGCCGTTCTCGTAGTAGAGCCGGGCGGCGGGATCCACTCGGTGCCTGCGCATCTCCCCGGTGGCGGTGTCGACGGTGAAGGCGTGTTCCGCTTTGGAGGGCGCTTTGGGGACAGTGGCGTCGCCGACGAGGAGCTGGCGGCGTTCAGGTCTCACCCAGTTCCGTGCGGCACCTACTGGGAACAAGCCTTGGTGCAGGGCCTGTTGGACGGCTCGCTGCTCGAAGAGGTCTTGAAGCAGTTCGATGCTCGGGGCCAGGAGCTTCTCTTCGGCGTACAGGTACTGACCACGGCTCGGCGGGGTGACCGGCAGCAGGGCTGCTGCCGTGCGTCCGGCGTTGCGCCGTATGGAGGCGCGGACGGCGCGCCACTGTCTGGTGTCCAGGGTGCCGACGGCGGAGCGCTTGGAACCGGTGACGGTCATCAGAGCGGCCAGCAGGACGTAGACGACGGCCGGGTACTGGCGGGGGCAGCCGCAGCTGGCCGACGCGGGCAGCAGTTCGGCCATCTCATAGATGAGGGGCTCATCGAGGCAGTCCGCGATCCGTTGCGGCTGCGTGCGTTGTTCCCAGTCGCTGAGCTGACGCTTTCTGCTGGGCCGGAGTTCCTGAGGGACGGGGTCGCCGAAGACGTCGTCAGGCACCGACCGCCTCCTGCCCGTCCTCAGCGCTGGAGGTCCGCCATGTGTAGCCGACGACCGCTGCGGCTCGGTCCAGGGAGCGCAGGCCGAGGCGACGGGCTGCGTCCTCGATGCGCCCGGTGCGCTCGAACTCCGCGACCGCCGCCCAGGCGGTGATCGAGGACGGTTTGACATCCTCCTCGTCGCCCAGGCCGATGCGCCTGAGGAGGTCGCCCAGGGCGACACAGGCACGTGCCTGCAAGTAGGCGTCGGAGCCGTGCCGGTCGGACACGGCCAGGCGGGCGTTCGGCGCGGACTCCTTGCGCAGCTGCCGCGCGCTGACGAACTCGGCGCGGCTGGTCAGAACGTTGAGGCCCCAGTCGTCCAGGGGGCACCAGCGTGCGTCCACCTTGGTGGAGCCGTGCATCCGCACACGGCGGTGGTTGACGTCGAGGTCGCGTACGCGGATGTGCCCGATCTCCCCGCTGTGCCCGCCGGCCAGCGCGAGCGCGGCGGCGGCTCCATGACGGCTGGGACGGGTGACGAACGAGGCGCGGTGGCGCAGATCGATGACCTCGTCCTCGGCCAGCGGCCGGACACCACCGATCGCCCGAGCGGGCAGGACGATGTCCCGGGCGGGATCGGCGTCGCTCAGACCGAGCTCGCGCAGGGTGCGGTAGGCAGTGCGGACCACTGAGCGGCGTAGCCGCATCGTGGCCGCCGCAGAGTCGGTGACCCGGCCGTGGCGGCTGCGGCCGCGGGCGGTGACGAAGTCCTCCGCGAGATCGGCGGTGACATCGCCGAGGACAACGGCGCCGCGCAGTTGCATGTAGCGCTCGCAGCGTTTGAGCAGCAGACCGAACTTGTCGAGGGTCTGCTCGGTGAATTCGCCGCGGGTGGCCATGGTCTGCCAGGTGTCCTGAACGCGGTCGAACGCGTACGTGAGAGAGGGGTCGCTTCCCACAGTGAGGGCCCTTCGCCGGGGTGGCACCAGCACAACCGGCTCTGATCCCGCAACGACAGGATGCGCGAACGAAGGGGTCGAAACGGTTGAAATGGTGGTGTTCCATACATGCGACACCTTGGGCATGGATGATCTCCGCGGCAACAGGAGGGAGGCAAACGGGGGTGACAGACGCAGCGGCCGCCCTGGCAGGACGCAGACATGCTCAAGCGCCGCGCCGACGCAACGGCTCCGTAGTGGCACGACCGCTGACCGCCTGGCTCAACGAGTGCAGGCGGGTGAAGAGGCGTCACGGCTGAGAAGCCACGCGGCGCCGGGAAGCGGGCTCGGTCAGCCGTTGGTCCGCTGTCGAATCCGCGGGGACAGCGAGGCAAAGACGGTCCGATAGGCGCCCATCAGCGCGATGAACTGGTCATCGGGCAGCGCGGAGATCTGCGCGGGAGTGGCACTCATCAAGGGGTCCAGGACTCCGTAGGACTCCTGCTCCTTCGGCGCGGAGGCCGTGGGACACTCCTCTCCGGCGGGGAGCGTGCATCGCCCTAGCTCGTCACGGTCGACCAGCAGGGCGTACACCAGCCACTCCGTGAGATAGAGGCCGCGTTCCGCAGGGCCAGGAGCGCCGGCCTTGAGTCGTCGGGCCAGCTCGGCCTCCTCCAAAGGCCCGGACGACAGGTGCTGTACGGCGGATCGCTGGAACCACTGGCCCTGCCAGCTGTCTCGCAGCAGAAGCCGCGCACGTGCCGAATCGGTGCTGCGCAACTGAGCGAGGGCGAAGCCGAGCTCGGTCAGTGCCAAGGAGCCGGGGTCGGCCCGGAAGATCCCGGCCTGGGCAAGGAAACCTGCCGCCCCGCTGACGGACCTCGGAGCGATATTCAGCCGCTTCCCGACGGTAGTGGCCCTGACGGCAGACCGGCCGGGGCCGCCGAGTTCGGCTATGGCGTCGATGACCTCAAGCTGCCGGCGCGGGGTGAGGCGCTCGGTCGGAAGGATCCGCGATCGCGAGGAATCGGAGGGCGCCATCACGCACCTCCTGTACGCAGGGCGCAACGGGTCATGGGCAGCGCGGAGGAGCGGCATTTGCTGATGTATGGCGCCAGGAATGGCATAACGGGCCCTCAGTTCGTGTCCTGCTACAGGCATTTCTGATCAGGGCCCGACGCGGAACAGGGGCTATGCCCTAGGGTGGTGTTCGATGCGTGGGCCCTCAGCTGACGTGTCACCGGCGCCGCTGGAGGAGAACCGGCAAGTACTCTCTGGCGGCGCCACGCGCACGTTGCTGCTGGGTGTGAGGTTGCAATCTCTAGGTGTCTGTGCGGTACGCCTCCGGGATCACCAGCAGTCGGTAGGCGCCCCGGCGGACGATTTCCACCGTCTCCCTCTTGTGCAGAGCCGCTAGGGCGGCGCGGATCGCACTTGCGGTCGAGTCCGGTCGGACCTCTCGTACGCGCTCGTAGATCAGCGTCAGTGGAGTGATCTCTCCGATGTCGAACGCGTCCACCACGAGGTGCTTCAGGGAACGCCCTGGAGCACTCGGAGCGGCAGCCGTGTCCGCGCTAGGCTGCTCTGTTTGTTCGTCGCGGGAACCAATGTCCGATGCGTCCTGTGCCTGTTGCCCCACGTACGCTTCGGCGGCCTCGACGGTCGCCAGGACAGCGGCATGGCGCTCGGCCGCGACACGCTGAAGGTGTTGGGTTTCCTGCAGCACGCGCTCGGCTTCCGCTACGGCCAGATCGGCCGCTTCGCGACGGGCTCGCTCGACATCTGCCAGCTCCCGAAGACGAGTGATGAGCGGCTGAGCAGAAGTGCTCGTCGCGTTAGCCACCACACCCTCCTCGGCTGCTTCCGGAGCGACTTGTGGATCACCCTACCTGGCGGCGCAGCCAACTGCAGCAAGTAGCCAAATGCTCCGTGAGCAAAACGCATCTGATGGTTCGTCTGCTCACGTCGAGCGGTCGGATTAGTGGTGATCTAAGGCCACTTGCGTCAGCGCGTTGCGTCCAACCTGCCAGTCACTAAGGAGAGTTGATGCATTAGATCAGCGACGCGTAGTGGCAAGTCACTTAGTTTCGCGGGCGGTTGGCAGGTGCAGGGATAGGTGCGCCGACAGGTGCAAGAGGAGAGGAGGCGTAGATGCCCAGTCGTCGTCCGTGACCCTGAGGGGACGGCTTCAGGCGCCGCTGGCGACCCTGGACGAGGGTAGGCCCCGTGTCCGGACCGTATTTCGACGGGTTGCAGCGCTCGCACAGCCTGCCCAGGGGTGGTACTGCGCGTGGCACGATCGGGCCATGCCACGCAGCAACAACGACAAGCCCCCTCTGTTCTATGTGGCGGACGGCACCTGGCCTGAGGTAACCCTCGCCTCGGATGCTCCGCTGAGCGCTCACTGCGGCCTGTTGCTGGCGCGAGACCTGCGCCGGACGATGCGGTCACGTGATCTGTCCCTGCGGGGACTCGCCGAGGTCGCCTGTGTCGCCCATTCCACCGTCGCCCGCGTGGTCAACGGTGACGTGCTTCCCGACATCGGCACCCTCACACGCCTGGAGGACGCCCTCGACCATCAGCTCTGGCCGGGACCGTCCGCGGTGCGTTCGGCCGCGGTCTCGATTCCAGGGACTTTGGGTCGATGAGGTGGGAGCGGGTCAGGCCTGTGCGTGATCCCAGGGCTTGAGCGTGCAGGCGGCCCAGGAGAAGCGACGCAGCCGCGCCTGGTGCACATGGGCCGCGGTGTCGCCATAGGAGGTGTTGAGATGACGTCCGAGGACGACGACCGCCACGCTGCCGGCACCGGCGGACTTCAGAGCTGCCGCCGCTGACTGGACGTGGTTGCCGGTGGTCCATGTGTCGTCGATGAGCAGCACGTTGTTGCCCCACAACGCCGATGACGTGTAGCGCTGGGAGGAAGCGGCGCGGCCGAGAGATGTTGCGTCCGGCGTCGGGCTGAGCAGGTCGCGGTGGCGGCTTCGGGTGACGGCGACCATGTCGGCGACGATGTCCCGCAGGGGATGGGTGGGGCGTCCGCTGGTGCTGGGCACCGAGGTGACCGTGTCGAAGGCGGGTACCGCGCAGTGCGCTGCGACGCAGGCTTCGTGCAGCGCGAGAAAGCGCCACAGCACGGCTGCCAACCCCATACGGAAGTACTCCTGCTGCGGCCCCACGGTGTTCTTGTAGCGCCACAGTTCGTTGGCGTACTGCTCGCCCTTGAGGGCCAGGCTCACGGGAACCACGGCATCGGCGACATCGGTTCCGAGGATCTTTGTCGCCTGCTGGCAGGGCCAGCACGTGGGGTATCCGTTGTTCGCCATGCCCCGGCAGACCTGGCAGACGCCGGGGCCGGGCAGCGGTGGGTGGACGAGGAAGTTGGTGTAGCGGGCGGACAGCTCGCCGACGGTTGCCACCCGGACCGCCCGCTATGCCCAGGTGAGCTCGCCCGTGGCCGGGACGAGGGAGCCGAGTTCCGAGAAGACGTCGTCAGGGCCGTCGATGACGGTGGTGTTGGGCCTGGACGCGTACTCGCGCGCCCATTCGTGAGTCATGAGGGAACGCATCAGAAAAACGCGTCGACCGTGCTCCAGGGCGAGGCGAGCCTGCATGCGGGCACCGCTGCGGTAGGCGGCCTCGACCACGACGGTGGCCAGGCTGTAGCCGCTCATCACGGCATTGCGCATGGGGAACGACGCCTTCGAGGGCGGCGACTCCGGCCAGAACTGAGAGATGAGCAACCCCCGCTCGGCGATCTCCTGCTGGAGACGGGCGTTCTGGGCAGGGTAGGAGCGGCGCAGGCCGGTGCCGATGACGGCGACCGTACGGCCACCGACGGCGAGGGCGGTGCCGTGAGCGGCCGTGTCGATGCCGGCGGCCAGACCGCTGACCACGGTCACGCCGCGCTCGGCGAGCCCGCCCGCGATCGCTCGCGCGTGCGCGACTCCCTCCGGGGTCGGGTTGCGGGTACCGACGACCGCGACCCGCAGATCGTTCTCAAGCGCGGTTCCCCGCAGGAACAGGAACGGCGGACGCTGGTGGACCAGCCGCAGATACAGCGGGTAGTCCTCGTCCAGGATGGTCACCAGCCGCATGCCCTCGCGTCCCCAGGCGCCGATCTCGGCGGCCACGGCCTCCAGGTCCACGGCGGGCTCAGTGTCGAAGAGCGCACCTTGTCCCGAGGCGTCGAGCGCGCTCTCCAGGACCTCGCGTGCGCTCCCGACCGTCTCGACCTGGTCGGTGAGCTCCGGCCAGGGGCGATCGCCGCGCCGCAGAAGCGCGACGAGGGCGGCACGCTCCAGCTCCTGGTCCATGCCGCAAGTATAGGAAGGGCAGACGTGGTGGGACGAGGATCGAGCGGGCTGGGTCTCTCGTAGTGATGAGATCGCAGATCGTGACAGATTTTCGGACCGTTCTTAGGTGATCTTGATGACTTCCTCCAGCGCGGCAGCCGACTCCGGGGAGAGGTTGCGGTCGCCGCGGAGATAGGTGGAGATCATTGCCAGCGGCTCAGCCGTCGGCCGGTCCTCGTCCTCGGAGCGGACGAAGTCGTCCGCGTCGAGACCGGACCACGCGCACAGCGCTGCAAGCCCATCCACGTCTGGCCGCTTGCCCTGGGCCATCCAGGTCAGGGTAGAGGCGCTCACAGTCCGGAGTCCTCTGGTGCGTCCGCGACGCCGTGCGGGTCCGCCAGGATGCGCCTGATGTCCGCAGCCAATGTCGTGGGCGCGGAAACCCGGCCGGCCCGAACGGAAAGAGCACCGGGAGTATCAGGCGGATCAGCCTCCACCAGGTACCCCACTTCCGTCAGAATGCCGAACAAGGCCGCATGGAGATGACGCCGGGCGGCTTCCTGCGCGCGATCCGCCGGACCCATGGGCCAGCCCCGCAGCTGCTCGTCGGCCGCGGTGCGGCGCAGACTACGGGAGACGAACCACTCCACGCCGACCGACTCACCGCGATCGGTCACCACGACGCCGTGGGCACGGTAACGGTCGTCGTTGTCCGCCTCGGGTAGCCCGGCCGCCGCCAGGAGCGTCCGGATCTCCAACCGCAGCGGTCCGCGGCCTGGCGGCTGGAGCCGATGCTGAGCACTTGTCACGAGGCATACCCCTTGGTTGGGAGAGTAGTCATTCGACGAGAGTGATGACGCCGTCAGGAATCCAGCCTTCGATATATCCACGGAGAAATAGGCCGAGCTCGCGCGGGTATGCATCGAATTTTTCGTCCTCGACGTTCGACAACGGGTGCCAGACGTAATCGACGTTCGTGACGACACGTGCGCGGGCGCGAAGACTGATCGATCTCATTCTGCTGCGACGGACTGCAAAGATGTGCGTCGATTCCTCCAGCCTGTCTCGCTCCGGTAGCGGGTTGTAACGTCCGACAACCGGAGTACGCGCTAGGAACCAGTGCGAGAAGAGTGAGTCCAGAACATGAATGACAGAGAACTGTGACGGCAGAAGGCGGATTACCCGAGAAGCGACCGGCCGCCACGAGGGGTCACCGTGAACTCTGCACAGCAGTACACGCTCTTCGTGATCGATCACAGTCAGGGCGGTGCGCAGCGACTTATTTCGGAATTCGGTCCTCATGCCCTGAGCATCGGTCAGAATCGGCGCATACGCCCTCTCTGGACCGGAAAAGAATGAAGCCTAGAAAAAGAAGCCATTCACTGAAGCGGGCCGCTGCAGCGAAGGCGTCTGGCAGCTGATGCTGCAACGTTGGACGGCGCGACCGAGGACGCGCCCTGACCTGCAGCGATCAGCTCAGCGTTTCCGGATCGGCAGGAGTGCGTTTCGGAGCGATCTCCTGACCACCCGCTGACCTGCGGCGACGGAGTTTTCTACAAGCCCCACGAAGGCGGAGCCATGGCCGCGCGGGCCACAGGCGTCAGCGTACCGGATCTGGTGGGGCGGGGTGTGGTGGTCAGGTCAGGGGGACATGGGTGAACCGGGACGCCACATGGAGGTCCGTCTCGATGTGGGACGCCGTCGCGGTCAGGGCGGGGAGGATGTCCTGGACGCATTCCTGCGGTGTGCGGCGGGCCGCGTGGGTGGCGACGTTCAGGGCGGCGACCGTGCGGCCGGCGCGGTCACGGACGGGGACCGCGATGGTGCGCAGGCCCTCCTCCAACTCCTCGTCCGTAAGGGCGTAGGGCAAAGGCTCGCCACCGCCACCGCCACCGCCACCGCCACTGGCCCCGGCCCCGCCACCGGCCCTAGACCCATCCCCGGCCCTGCCATCGGCCCCGCCACCGGCCCTAGACCCATCCCCGGCCCTGCCATCGGCCCCGTCCCCGGCTCCGTGCCCGGCCCCGTCCCGGGTCTCCGTCTCCGCCGGCAGCACGCCCCCCGCCGCCAGCACGCTCTCCGCCGGCAGCACGCCCCCCGCCGCCAGCACGCTCTCCGCCGGCAGCACGCCCCCCGCCGCCAGCACGCTCTCCGCCGGCAGCACGCCCCCCGCCAGCAGCACCCTCCCCGCCGACGTCCTGTCCGCCGGTGCTCGTGTCCCCACCCCGACGTCCACGCTCATCACGTGGCGCGCGGTCACCCTCGCCGTGTACTGGATGTCCTCGCCCGTCTCCGTGAGGATCGCCAGGGACGTCGATTCGTGGATGTGGTCCGTGAGCGCTGCCATGTGCGGGGTCGCGATGCGTGGGAGGGAGGTGCGGGACAGGGGAGGGAAGCCCAGGGAGAGGACCCTGGGCGTCGGCGTGAACGCCCGGTCGGGGGTCGGGGTCACCAGGCCCAGGTGGTCGTAGGTGATCAGGGCCCTGCGGGCCGTCGCCCTCGCCAGGCCGGTCGCCTTGGCCACCTCCGTGAGGGTGAGGGCGGCCCGGCCCTCGCCGAAGGCGGTGAGGACCGTCAGGCCGCGGGCGAGGGATTCGATGAACTCGCGGCCCAGTTCCTGCTTCGAGGCGCCCGTCCACAGGGCCAGTCCCGCGGGGGGTGGGCCCGGCTCGGGGGGCGGTGCCTGGCGCAGGTCCTCCTCCATAGCCGCCACCGCCGTCCTGAGGCGGGGGAGGAGGGCGGCGCGCAGGCCGGCCGCCGTGTGTCTGCTGGTGTGGCTCACCACGTTCGCCACGCAGGCGATGCGTCCCGTCCGGGGGTCCCGTACGGGGGCGGAGACGGCGACCAGGCCCGGTTCGATCAGCTGGTCGTCCAGGGACCAGCCGTCCTCCCTCGCCCGCTCGGCCCGCCGTACGAAGTCCTCGTCCGGGGTGGCGTGCGGGGCCGGCGGTACGGCGGGGAAGGCGCGGTCCTGGGGGTCCGTGGTGCGGCGGGTGCGCCAGTGGGTCCAGTCGGCGTCCGTCCACTCCGTCGCGAAGAGAGGGCCTGGTGCGGTGCGTTCGGCCGGCAGCAGGTCGCCGATGCGGAAGCTCAGGGACATGGCACGGCGGCGGGTCGCCTGGTGGATGAAGCGGATGCCGTCGCGGTCGGGGACGGCGAGCGACACCGACTCGTCGAGTTCGTCGGCCAGGGCGTCGGCCCGGGCGGACAGCAGGGCCGGGAGGCGCAGGGCCGCGAGGTAGGCGTTGCCCAGCTCCATCACCGGTGGTGCCAGTACGGCGTCACGGCCGTCGAGGCGGACGTACCCCATGCGGGCCAGGGTCGCGGCGATGCGGTCGACCGTGGAGCGGGCGAGGCCGGTGGCGCGTTCCAGGGCGCTCAGGCTCATCGTGCCGCCCGCCATCGTCAGTTCCCGCAGCACGGCGATCCCACGGATCAACGGCGTGACCGCCTCCTCCGGAACGGACGACGGAGCGGAGGTCTCCGGGGCGGGCGGGGGCGTCTTCGCGGGCATCGGCTCTCCGGTACGGCGGTCGGGGCAGGCCCACCGTAGTCACAACGCGTCCCCGGACGGGATCCAGAAGGGGATCCGGGACTCAGGCATGGTCACAGCGGGTCCCGGGCCGGGGGACCTCGGCATTCACAACGGCTCCCGGGCCGGCCTCAGCGCCTCAGCGCCGCGTCACCCGCACCCGGTAGTCCCCCTCCAGGTCCGCCGCCGTCACCGAGATCCGGATGCCCCGCTTGGGGTCCTTGAAGGTCTCTCCGGGTACGAAGGGCGCGTCCGAGAGTTCCGCGTGGACGTTCGGGCTGCGGGTGCAGCCGCCGCTGCCGCGTTGGGAGTCGTGGACGGTGATCGGGCCCATGCCGGTGTCGACGTCCGCGTCGACCTTGTAGATGAGGATGCCGGGGCGGCACACCGCCTCGTCGTTGCCGCCGCGGGTGCGCAGTTCGACGGCGTAGCCGGTACGGCGGTCCAGCGGGACGAAGACCAGCTTGGGACCGCCGGCCCGGGAGAGGGGGGTGAGGGTGTACTCCGTGGTGCCGGGGGCGGCCGCGCAGTTGATCTGGTCGGCGTCCAGCCAGCCCAGTTTCCACTTGTGCCAGCCGAGCAGGTCGTTGTTGGCGCCCCAGTCCTCGCTCATGATGTCCCAGTGGCCGACCGCGCCCCCGCCCTCCTGGGTGTAGAGGTCGGGCAGGCCGAAGACGTGGCCGTTCTCGTGCGGCAGGACGCGGTAGCCGGTCTTGTCGTAGGAGCCGGAGCCGTCGTCCTGGCGGGAGTAGACGAAGGAGGCGTTCGAGACGGGAACACCGTCGGCGACCGGGGCCTCGGGGTTGCCGGCGAACGTCACCGACAGGACCGTGTCCAGCGCGGAGGGGCCGGCGTTGGGGGTGACCAGCACGTTCAGGAGGTCGTACGCCCGGAAGTCGACGACCGGGTCGGCGGCGGCCACGATGTCCTGGACCAGCTCCCGGTAGCCGGGGTCGAAGGGCGCGCCGCGGTCTATGCCGTACTCCTTGAACGGCTTGGGCATGCGCAGCCAGCCGGGGATCGGGGTCGCCGGGTGGTAGTCGAGGCGGCCGTAGGAGGCGGTGCGGAACCACGCCTGGGTCTGGGGGAAGAACTCGCGGAAACGGTTCCGCGCGCTGCCCCGGCCCGGTGCGTCCGAGAAGTCGATCATCAGGGTCAGGGCGCGGACGGTGCCCGTGGAGCGGGTGTAGCCGCCGGGTGTCGGCACGCCCTCGGACATCTGGACGGAGGGGTGGCCGTTGATCATGCAGGGGGCGAGGGCGGCGGAGCGGGCCAGGGAGATGGGGCCCGCCCCGGCCGATGTCGGGCTCGGAGTGGGGCGTCCGGAGCCGGCCGAGGTGCTGACGGCGAGGGTCAGCGCGGTCACGGACGCGAGGGCGGCCACGCGGCGCGGGCGTATCCGCCGGGGGAGCGGCTCCGGGAACGTGCTCCGGTGGCCTCCCCCGGGGCGCTCGGGTCGCGGCTGCATGCAGGAACCTTTCGCTCCAGGCAGCCACCGGTCGCCGACTGCACCCTTGCGATCACCCTCCGTCGTGGCGGGCGGGGGCGCGCGCTGGGGCGACCGTTCGGGGATTACTTGGCGGTAGGGGCGTGTGTGGCTCAGGTCACAGGAATTGGATCGCCTGGCGGGAAATAACCGGGGATCGTCTCCCCGTTTAGTCAGACGTCCGACTGAAACGGGGAGACCTTCCCCGGATCGGTTCGCCTACGACTCTCAGGAGTACGCCGTGCAGACCGCAGCCCCCGCGCCGCGCAAGGCGACCCGGCCGCGCGCCGACGCCCTGCGCAACCGGGAGCGGATCGTCACCGCCGCCCGCGAGCTGTTCGTCGAACTCGGGCCCGACGTGCCGCTCGACGACATCGCCCGCCGGGCCGGCGTCGGCAACGCCACGGTGTACCGCAACTTCCCCGACCGCGACGCGCTGGTCCGCGACGTCGTCTGCTCCGTCATGGACCGGACGGCCGAGGCGGCCCGGCAGGCGCTCGCGGAGACGGGCGACGCCTTCGGCGCGCTGGAGCGCTTCGTGCACGCCGCCGCCGACGAACGCCTCAGCGCGCTGTGCCCGATGGTCGCCAGCACGTTCGACGAGAACCACCCGGATCTCGTGGCGGTCCGTGAACGCACCGAGCAGCTCGTCGAGGAGGTCATGCAGCGCGCCCGGCGGGCCGGGCAGCTCCGCGACGACGTCGGCTTCGGTGATCTGCTGCTCGCCGTGGCCCAGCTCAGCCGGCCCCCGGCGGGCACCGGCTGCCTGAGCGCCGACCGCTTCATCCACCGCCATCTGCAGCTCTTCCTGGACGGGCTGCGGGCCCCCGCCCGATCCGTCCTGCCGGGGGCGGCCGTGACCCTGGAGGACATGCGCAAGGCCTGAGCGAACCGGGCCGACCCGGTCCACCCGATCACCCGACCTGATCGCTCGAGTGATCACCTGACCCGATCACCGGCCGTCCCCTGGGCGAGCCGTCCCTGACACACCTTTTCTCGCTGCACCTCACGCTTTTTCCTTTTTTCCGTCACGAAGTCCCGAAGTGGGTACCCCCATGTCTGAAACAGCCACCAAGGCTCCCGGCGTCCCCCAGGCGGACCCGGGCCGCTGGAAAGCGCTCGTCTTCATCGCGCTCGCCCAGCTGATGGTCGTCCTCGACGCGACCATCGTGAACATCGCCCTGCCCTCCGCCCAGCAGGACCTGGGCATCTCCGACGGCAACCGGCAGTGGGTCGTGACGGCCTACGCCCTCGCCTTCGGTGGTCTGCTGCTCTTCGGCGGCCGCATCGCCGACCTGTGGGGCCGCAAGAACGCCTTCCTCGTCGGCCTGGCCGGCTTCGCCGCGGCCTCCGCGCTGGGTGGTGCGGCGACCAACGAGGTGATGATGTTCGGCGCCCGCGCCCTCCAGGGCGTCTTCGGCGCGCTGCTCGCGCCCGCCGCGCTCTCCCTCCTCGCCGTGATGTTCACGGACGCCAAGGAGCGCGCCAAGGCGTTCGGCATCTACGGAGCGATCGCCGGTGGCGGCGGCGCCGTCGGTCTGATCCTCGGCGGCTTCCTCACCGAGTACCTGGACTGGCGCTGGACGTTCTTCGTGAACATCCCCTTCGCGGTGGCCGCCGCGGCCGGTGCCTGGTTCGTCATCCGTGAGCCGGAGGGCAGCCGCAACCGCTCCCCCCTCGACATCCCGGGCGTCATCCTCTCCACCCTGGGCCTGGTCGCCCTGGTCTACGGCTTCACCCGCGCCGAGTCCGAGGGCTGGAGCGACTCCCTGACCGTCGGCATGTTCGTCGCCTCCGGGGTGCTGCTCGCCGCGTTCGTGCTCGTCGAGGCCAAGGTCAAGGCCCCGCTGCTGCCCCTGCGCGTGATCACCGAGCGCAACCGCGGCGGTGTCTACCTCTCGCTCGGCCTCGCGATCATCGCGATGTTCGGCCTGTTCCTCTTCCTGACCTACTACCTGCAGATCGTGAAGGGCTACTCGCCGGTGAAGACCGGCTTCGCGTTCCTGCCGATGATCGCGGGCATGATCACCGGCTCCACCCAGATCGGCACCCGTCTGATGACCCGGGTCGCGCCCCGGCTGCTGATGGGCCCGGGCTTCCTGGTCGCCGCGCTCGGCATGCTCCTGCTGACCCGCCTGGAGATCGGTTCCTCGTACACGGCCCTGCTGCTGCCGGCGATGCTGCTGCTGGGCCTCGGCATGGGTACGGCGTTCATGCCGGCCATGTCCCTGTCCACGCAGGGTGTCGAGCCGCGGGACGCCGGTGTCGCCTCCGCGATGGTCAACACCTCGCAGCAGGTGGGCGGCGCCATCGGCACCGCCCTGCTGAACACCGTGGCCGCCTCCGCGACCACGTCCTACATCAAGGACCACATCGCCGGTGCGGCCTCCAGGCCGCAGCAGCAGCTGGTCCAGCTGGAGGGCATGGTGCAGGGCTACACCAGCGCGATCTGGTTCGCCGTCGGCATCCTGGTCGCCGCCGCCGTGATCGCCCTGACCCTCGTCAACGCCGGCAAGCCGGACATGGGCGCGGTCAGCGGTTCGGGGGAGCAGGACGCCGAGGACGCCGTGCCGGTGCCGGTGGTCGCCCACTGACGTCCGTACCTGATCAGGGCCATGCCCCCTGGGTCCTCAGCGGAGCCAGGGGAGGTCCGCACCCGCTTCGTCGGGCTGGAGTCCCTCGGCGATGATCTCCATGATCTCGCCGAGGGACTTCTGCTGTTCGGGGGTGAGCCGGTCGAAGAGCGCGTTGCGCACGGTGGCCACATGGCCCGGCGCGGCGTTCCTGAGCACCTCCATGCCCTGGTCGGTCAGGACCGCGAACTGGCCCCGCTTGTCCCAGGTGCAGTCCTCGCGCCGTACCCAGCCGTTCTTCTCCAGGCGGGCGACGGCGTGGGAGAGACGGGAACGGGTGATCTTGGCGTGCATCGCCAGTTCGGTCATGCGCAGCCGCCGCTGAGGGGACTCCGCCAGCTTGACGAGCAGCCCGTAATAGACATGGGGCATGCCGGCGTCCCGTTGGAGCTGGCGGTCCATGTGGTCCTCGAGGAGGTAGGTGGCGTGCAGGTAGGAGCGCCAGATGCGCTGCTCCTCTGCGGTGAGCCACTGGGGCTCGTCAGTGGATGCGGCTGCCTTCGTCATGTACTCCACTGTACGGGTCCTGTCCTTGAAGATTAAACAAATGGGCTATACAGTAATGAGCGTACGAGATTTAGAGTTCAAGTACTGATGGAAGCGGGGGCCTGCCGACAGGCCCTCGGAGGGAGTCGCCGCCATGTCCGCCGCCACCGAGGAACGCGCCGTCCCGCAGGAGCGCATGCCCGCCCTCTACCTCAGTCACGGCGCCCCGCCCCTCGCGGACGACCCCGTCTGGCCCGGCCAGCTCGCCGCCTGGTCCGCAGACCTGCCCCGCCCCAAGGCCGTCCTCGTGGTCTCCGCCCACTGGGAAGAGGCCCCGCTCGCCCTCGGCGCCGTCGAGACCGTCCCCCTCGTCTACGACTTCTGGGGCTTCCCCGAGCACTACTACAAGGTGACCTACGACGCCCCCGGCGCACCCGAGCTCGCCGCGTCCGTACGCAAACTGCTGCGCGCGCCCGGCATGCCCGTGCAGGACATCCCCGACCGCGGCCTCGACCACGGCGCCTACGTCCCGCTCGTCGAGATGTTCCCGGCCGCTGACGTTCCTGTCCTGCAGATCTCCATGCCGACCCTCGACCCGGTGAGGCTCATGGAGATCGGCCGCAGGCTCGCGCCCCTGCGCGACGAGGGCGTGCTGATCGTCGGCTCCGGCTTCTTCACCCACAACCTGGCCGCCCTGCGGCACGGGGGCGGGGTACCCGGCTGGTCGGCCGAGTTCGACGACTGGGGCCGGCGGGCGCTGGAGGCCGGTGACATCGACGCGCTGCTCGACTTCACCCGCAAGTCCCCGGCGGGGCAGCTCGCCCACCCCCGCACCGAGCACTTCGCGCCCCTGTTCGTGACCATGGGGGCCGCCGACGCGGCCGGCGAGCTGGGGGACCAGAAGTCGGTGATCGACGGGTTCTGGCTGGGGCTGGCGAAGCGGTCGGTGCAGTTCGGCTGAGCCGGGGCGGGCTTCCCCCGGGGTCCCCGGGCGGCCTCTGGGCGGCAGGGGTTCCCTTCGCCGGGTGCCCGGGGTTTCCTGGGGTCAGAGCTCCTTCTCGTACCAGGCCACGTCCCAGTACCTGCCGAACTTGCGGCCGACCTCGCCGTACGTGCCGATGTGGCGGAAGCCGAAGCGCTCGTGCAGGCGGACGGACGCCTCGTTGGGCTGGGCGATGCCCGCGTACGCACGGTGCAGGTCCTCGCCGGCCAGGGCCGCGAAGAGGGCCTTGTACAGCAGCGTGCCGATGCCGCGGCGGCCGGCGTGCGGGGCGACGTAGACCGTCACCTCCACCGAGGTCGAGTAGGCGGCCTTCGGCCGGTAAGGGCTGGATGTGGCGTACCCCAGGATCTCCTGTGAGTTCCCTCCGAGGTCGCTCTCCGTGGCAACCATCAGCCGGTACGGGCCGTCTTCAGGGTGGGAGAGCAGCCAAGGGCGGCGCTCTTCCGGAGTGAACACCGCGGTATCGAATGTGATGGGCGTCTCACGAACGTAGTAGTTGTAGAGGTCCGTGAGGGCTGCGAGGTCACCCTCGACTCCCGGCCTGACCTGCACCTCTGTGCGTTCCGGCGGCATCGTGCCTCCTCGTGTGGCCGGACAGGGTACTGCAAGATCAGAAAAAATGAGGGGCGGGTTGGGAATTCTGTCCTGATTCCAGTCGTTGTTTCCATCGGATGCAGGGCACCCGAGGAGAGTCCCGGTGAGAGTCCCGGGAGGACCCGAGTAGTGGCCCGGTGTCCACGGACCACCCGCTGACCCCACCATCGCAAGGGAGCACGCATGGCAACCCGTGCCGTCGCCCGTCGTCAGTCCGCCACCGGCGAGACGGCCGACGCGGCAAGCAGCGCTCGCGTCCACGGCGGCGAGATCGCCGACCGCGATCTGGTCGGCATGTACCTCGACGAGATCGCACGCACACCGCTGCTCGACGCCGCGAAGGAAGTCGAGCTGTCGCAGATCATCGAGGCGGGTGTGTTCGCGCGACAGGTCCTCGACGGATACGAGGAGTCCAAGGCGGACGCCTCCCGCGAGGAGCTCGAGGCGCTCGTCGCCGAGGGAGAGCGCGCCAAGGACATCTTCATCCGTTCCAACCTCCGCCTGGTCGTCGCGGTCGCCCGCCGCTACCCCCGCAGCGGACTGCCCCTGCTCGACCTGATCCAGGAGGGCAACGCCGGCCTGGTCCGCGCGGTCGAGAAGTTCGACTACCGCAAGGGCTTCAAGTTCTCCACGTACGCGACGTGGTGGATCCGCCAGGCCATCACCCGCTCGATAGCGGACCAGTCGCGCACCATCCGGCTGCCCGTCCACCTCGTGGAGGAGCTCGGCCGCATCCGCCGCGTCCAGCGCGAGTTCAACCGGGAGAACGGCCGCGAGCCCGAGCCCGTCGAGATCGCCGCCGAACTCGGCTCCACGCCGGAGCGCGTCATCGACGTGCTCGACTGGGCCCGCGACCCGGTCTCCCTGAACATGTCGGTCGACGACGAGGGCGAGACCCAGTTCGGCGACCTGCTCGAGGACACCTCCGCGGTCTCCCCGGAGCAGTCCGTCCTGACCCTCCTGCGCAGCGAGGCGCTGGACGGCCTCATCGACCGTCTCGACCCGCGCACGGCCTCCATCATCAAGATGCGGTACGGCATCGAGGACGGCCGCGAGCGGACGCTGACCGAGGTCGGCAAGGAGCACGGGCTGACCCGCGAGCGGATCCGGCAGATCGAGAAGCACGCGCTGCTGGAGCTGAAGAAGCTGGCCCGGGACACCGGGTTCGAAGCAGCGGCGTGAGCGACCCGGTGGCATGGCGACGTGAGGTGGCGTGGAGCCGCGGGGGTCCGCGCCACCGGCGTACGCGGGGTGGCTGAAGTACGCGCAAAACATGGCGGTACAACGCCGCTTCAACGTGCGGGACGGGGGAACAAGACTTCAGGGCACGGGAGTTCGGAACCGCCGGACCCCGAAGCCCTTGCGTGAGAGCACGGACAGAGCACTGTTCCAGCGATCGCTCCGCTTCACCCGGAACGTCAGAACACCCTGCAGCTGTGAACGCCTTGGGCCCATGAACACCCCGGACCCGTGAACGCCGTGGGTCTGTGCACACTCTGGACCAGCACGCCTTGGACCAGCACACCCTGGACCAAGTCCCGACGCAATCCCCCCCCCGGCGCCGGGACTTCCCGAGCCGGGCTTCGGCGCCTTCCCCCCAGGCGCCGGGGCCCGGCTCCTCTCGTGCGGTCGAGGCGCGGAGGCGAGGCGGCTGATTGCTGCCGCACATGACTCAGCGGGAGCGGGCGGAGCGGCTGGGGGAGGGGCGAGGGAGGGCCGACGGGCGCTGGGCCCGGCCTGTGGGCATGCTGGAGGCGGGGCACCCCGTACCTGAACCACGGGGTGACCCGCCCGAATGGCAGATTCTGCCACATGGGCATAGCCTGCCGATGTGACCAGCTCCACCCCAGCACCACTGCCCTCCCCCGGAACGCCGCCCGCCCCGACTTCGCTGACGGAGCGACGCAAAGCGGCGACCAGGATGGAGATCGCCAAGGCAGCGGCCCGCCTCTTCGTGAAACACGGCCTGAAGGCCACCCGCGCCGAGGACATCGCCCAGGCCGCCGGCATCGCCCCGCGCACCTTCTACCGGTACTTCGCCACCAAGGAGGAGGCCGTCGCCCCCCTCTACGCGGCAGGCGCCCAGCGCTGGGCGGAGGCGGTACGCGCGGCCCCCGCGGAACTGCCGCTGCCAGAGGCCCTGGAACACGCCGTACGGCACACCCTGACCCCCGGCGCCGGAGTGTCGGCGGCCTCGTGGGAGTGGGCCCGCACCCTGATCCGCCTGGCGACGGCCAGTCCCGCCCTGGGCAAGGTCTGGGCCGAGGTCTGCCACGCGTCGGAGGGAGCACTCGCGGAGGTGCTCAAGGGGCGCACCTTCGGTGCTGACAACGTTGCCGAGGCGGTTCCCGCGAACGGTGCCGGGTCGGTTCCCGCGAACGGTGCCGAGCCGGCTTCCGCGAACGGTGCCGAGCCGGCTTCCGCGAACGGTGCCGGGTCGGCTTCCGCGAGCCGTGCTGGGTCGGCTTCCGCGAACCGTGCCGAGCCGGCGTCCGCTTCCTCCCCCACGCCCCGTCAACGCTTCACGGCGGCGGTCGCGAGTGCCGCGGTCAGGGTGGCCGTGGAGAGCTGGGCCATGACGGACAGCCCGCCGAGCGGTGCGGGGGGTCCGGCGGAGTTGGCGTTGCGCAATCTTGAGGCGTTGCGCGGGTTCGGGTGGGTGGAGGGGAGGGGTGAGGCGCAGGGGTGAGGCGCTTGGCCGGGGCCGAGGGAGGGAGAGGCGAAGAGCTCGGCGGACCCGGCGGGGGAGGAGCAGGGGCTCAGTGGGGTCGTCCGGTGGCGCCCGCCCTCGCCATCCGCCCGCCCAACTCCCGTACGCAGTCCACCAGCTCACCCGGCCCCCGCACCGAGAACTCGCACCCCACCATCGCCAGCCGCACCGCCAGCCACTCCACCGGATCACCGGTGACCCCGCGCAGCGAACACCCGCCCTCCTGCTCCACCGGGCTCCCGAACCACGCCGGCATCCGCCCCGCCACGTACTCCGCCGGCGCGGCGAACGCGACATCGAACTCGTACGTCTCCTGGCGCCGTTGGATCGACTGCCGCAGGTACTCCGCCGGATCGCCCTTCGGTACCTCCCGTGGAGCGAACCGCACCCCGGTGGCGAACGGCTCGCGGACACGGTCGACGCGGAACGTGCGCCAGTCCTCGCGTTCGAGGTCGTAGGCGACGAGGTACCAGCGGCGTCCCGTCGACACCAGCCGGTACGGCTCGGTCAGCCGTCGTGACTCCGTGCCGTCCTTCGCCCGGTAGGCGAAGCGCAGCCGCTCCCGTCCGGCCACCGTCGAAGCCATGACAGTCAGTGTCTCGGGCGCGATGCTCGCTCCGTCGCCGCTGGTCAGCGGGGTGGTCGCCGCCTGGAGTGTGGAGACGCGGTGGCGGAGCCGGGACGGCAGGACCTGTTCCAGCTTGGCGAGGGCCCGTACGGACGCCTCGTCCACCCCCTCCACGGCGTGCCCGGCGCCCGCGCGCAGACCGACCGCGATCGCCACCGCCTCCTCGTCGTCGAGGACGAGCGGTGGCATGGCCTTGCCGGCGACCAGCCGGTACCCGCCGTCCGAGCCCTTGGTCGCCTGCACGGGATAGCCCAGCTCACGGAGTCGGTCGATGTCCCGCCGGACCGTACGGCGGGACACGCTGAGCCGCTCGGCGAGCTCGCCACCGGGCCACTCACGGGGCGTCTGGAGGAGGGAGAGCAACTGCAGCAGCCGTGCCGGGGTGTCCGTCGTCATGCTTCCGAGGATGCCGCACCTCTAGGACACAGTCTGACCTAATGCCCTTCTAGCGTCGCAGCATGACTTCTACCGAGACCACGCCCACCGCCGGTGGGAACACCGGACACGCCGGTGAGAACCCCGAGAGCGCCACGGGAAACGCCGGTGAGCACAGCGCTGAGAACGCCGCTGGAGACCGCCGCCGCTGGTTCGCCCTGGCGATCGTGATGACCGCGGCCTTCATGGACCTCGTCGACGTCACGATCGTCAACATCGCCATCCCGTCCATCCGGCAGGACGCGGGCGCCTCCTGGAGCCAGATCCAGTGGATCACCGCCGGCTACGCGCTCGCCTTCGCCGCGGGCCTCATCACCGGCGGCCGCCTCGGCGACATCCACGGCCGTAAGCGGCTGTTCCTCGTCGGCATCGGCGGCTTCACCGTCGCGTCCGCGCTGTGCGGCTTCGCCGCGAACCCGGAGATGCTCGTCGCCTCCCGCATCCTGCAGGGCGCCATGGCGGCGCTGATGGTGCCGCAGGTGCTGTCGATCGTGCACGCCACCTTCCCGGCGCACGAACGCGGCAAGGTGTTCGGGCTCTTCGGCGCGATCGTGGGGCTGGGAGCCGTCTCCGGTCCGCTGCTCGGCGCTCTGCTGACGGAGTGGAACCTGTTCGGGCTGGAGTGGCGGCCCATCTTCCTCATCAACCTGCCCGTCGGCATCGCGGGCCTGATCCTCGGCAGCCGCTTCATCACCGAGTCCCGCGCGCCGAAGGCGCTGAAGCTGGACCTCGTCGGCGTCGTCCTCGTGACGCTGGGCCTGCTGATGTTGCTCTACCCGCTCACCCGCGGCCGCGAGCTGGGCTGGCCGCTGTGGGGGTACGTCTCGATGGCCGGCGCGCTCGGCGTGTTCGGGGCGCTCGTCGCGTACGAGCGGCGCAAGGGCGCGCGGGACGGCTCGCCGCTGATCGAGCTCTCCCTCTTCCGGGTGAAGAGCTTCGCGGCGGGCATCGCGGTGCAGACGGTCTTCGGTGTCGGCCTCGGCGTCTTCTTCCTGGTCTGGACGCTGTACATGCAGGAGGGCCTCGGCTGGAGCCCCCTGCGCGCCGGCCTGACCGGCATCCCGTTCTCCCTCGCCGTGTCGACGGCCGCCGGTCTGTCCGTGCAGAAGCTGGTCCCGCGTTTCGGCCGCAAGGTGCTCCAGGCGGGTGCCCTGGCCATGGCCGTCGGCGTCCTGCTCTACATCTGGGAGTCCGAGCGGTACGGCCTCGGCATCGCCTCCTGGCAGATGGCGCTGCCGCTGGTCGTGATGGGCGTCGGCATGGGCCTGATCGTCGCCCCGCTGACGGACGCCGTGCTGTCGGAGGTGCCGCGTGAGCACGCCGGCTCGGCGTCCGGGCTCATCAACACCGTGCAGCAGATGGGCAACGCGCTCGGCCTCGGTCTGGTGTCCGTCGTCTTCTTCGGGCGGATCGGCGAACGGCTGACCCCGGTCCGGATCGGCCCGGAGTTCGCGGAGGCCTTCCGGTACGCGCTGGGCTGGGTGGCCGCGGTGATGGCCGTCATCTTCCTGCTGATGTTCGCCCTGCCGAAGCGGCCGGCGCAGCATGTGGAAGGCGCGGGGGCGGGGGCGGAAGCGGGGGGCTCCGGGGAGGAGCGTTCCGCGGAGAAGCCGAGTGGGGAGACGCCGGCTGGGCAGGAGTCCACTGCACAGGGGCGTGAGCCCGAACTGGTGGGCTGACCGAAGGACGATCCGAGGGCGATCCAAGGCCGACTCAAGGGCGGCCGAAGGCCGACCCGGACGAAGCCCAGGGCCCGAGGGCCCGCCGAAGGGCCCGGCGCCGCTCCCGGTGCCGGGCCCTTCGGCATGCCCTGCCAGGGCCTGAAGTCCGTTCATGCCCGAATAAGGCCCGAACCTGTTTACTTTCTGGAAATCCGGGCGTAGCCTCCGAGGAGAAACCACAAGTTCGGGCATGAGTCGGAAACAGTCGGGCATCGGCCGGACATGAGTCGGACATGAGTCGGAGGCGACGGACATGTACGCACCGGAGCGGCAGCAGGAGATCCTGCGGCTCGCCCGTGACGGCGGCCGGGTGGATGTCCTGTCGCTGGCCGAGGAGTTCCAGGTCACGGCGGAGACCATCCGCCGCGACCTGAAGGCCCTCGACCGCGCCGGCCTCGTCCGCCGCGTGCACGGCGGCGCCATCCCGGTCGGACGCCTCGACTTCGAGCCGGACCTCGCCGAACGCGAGTCCACCTCCGCCGACGAGAAGGACCGCATCGCCAAGGCGGCCCTCACCGAGCTGCCGTCCGAGGGCACGATGATCCTCGACGCCGGCACAACGGTCGCCCGCCTGGCCGCCGCCCTCCCTCTGGAGGCCTCGCTCACCGCCGTCACCCACTCCCTGCCCATCGCGGCCCGCCTCGCGGACCACCCCGGCATGCAACTCCACCTCGTCGGGGGGCGCGTACGGCACCGCACGCGCGCCGCCGTGGACGCCTGGGCGCTCCGCGCATACGGGGAGATCCGCGCCGACGTCCTGTTCGTCGCCGCCAACGGCTTCTCCACCGAGCACGGCCTGACCACCCCCGACCTCGCCGAGGCCGCGGTCAAGCGCGCGGCGATCGCCGCGGCCCGCCGGGTGGTGCTGCTCGCCGACTCCTCCAAGCACGGCCAGGAGCACTTCGCCCGCTTCGGCGACCTGAGCGACGTGGACCTGCTGATCACCGACAGCGGTCTGAGCCCCGACGACGCGGCCGCCATCGAGCGCGGCGGCACGGAAGTAGTGCGCGCATGATCCTCACCGTCACCCCCAACCCGTCCCTCGACCGCACCTACGAGGTCCCCGCGCTGGAGCGCGGCGAGGTCATCCGCGCCACCGGCGAACGCATGGACCCCGGCGGCAAGGGCGTCAACGTCTCGCGCGCCGTCGCGGCCGCCGGACGGCGCACGGTCGCCGTCCTGCCTCTGGGTGGTGCGCCGGGGGCGCTCGTCGCCGACCTGCTCGACGCGCAAGGCATCGAGGTCGCGCCGGTCCCGGTCGCCGGAGCCACCCGCTCGAACATCGCGCTCGCGGAGTCGGACGGAGTGCTCACGAAGATCAACGCGCCCGGGCCGGAGCTGACGTCCGCCGAGCAGGAACTGCTGCTGGAGACGGTGCGTGAACAGTCGCACGACGCCGACTGGATCGCCTGCTGCGGCAGCCTGCCCCGAGGGCTCGCGCCGTCCTGGTACGCCGATGTGGTCGCGCGGGCGCACGCCGGAGGCGCGCGGATCGCGCTCGACACCTCGGGGCGCGCGCTGCTCGAAGCGCTGCGCGAGCAGCCCGACGTGGTGAAGCCGAACGCCGAGGAGCTCGCGGAGGCCGTCGGGCGCCCCCTGGCGACCGTGGGCGACGCGGTGAAGGCGGCCGAGGAGCTGCGCGAGATGGGCGCACGCGCCGTGCTCGCGAGCCTCGGCGCCGACGGACAACTCCTCGTGGAGGACGCGGGCACCTGGTTCGCCTCCGCACGCGTCGACGTCGTCCGCAGCAATGTGGGAGCGGGCGACTCCTCCCTCGCCGGCTTCCTCATCGCCGGCGGCAGCGGCCCGCAGGCGCTCGCCTCCGCCGTCGCGCACGGCGCGGCCGCCGTCCAGCTGCCCGGCAGCGTGATGCCGACCCCGGCCGACCTGGACCCGGCGGCGGTGACGGTCACGGCGGAGGTGCCGGTGAACCGCGAACTGAAGGAGCCGGTGTCATGACCCTCCTCGTCAACCCCGACGTGCCTGCCGAGGCGCTCACGTCACCGGCCCCGAAACGGCGAGGCGCCCCGTTACTCGCCACGGCAGACGGGAGGCAGGGCCACCTGAGCCGCTCTGCCGCCCCGCGGAGGCGGGGTTTCCCCGACCCCGTCTCCGCGCCCCCTGCTTCCCCCCTCCCGCCCCACCCCGCCCCCCACTGCACCCCCGTCCCCTCCCCCGCCCACCCCACACTCCGGGCGATACGCGTGCGAAGGAGCCCGCGATGAGCGACATGATCACCGCGGACCTGGTCGACCTCGACCTGTCCGCCGACACCAAGGAAGCGGCGGCGCGATCCCTCGCCGAACGCATGGTGGCCCAGGGCCGGGTGACCGACCTGGAGGGCTTCCTCGCCGACGTGGCCGCCCGCGAGGCCCAGATGCCGACCGGCCTCGACGGCGGCATCGGCATCCCGCACTGCCGCAGCACCCACGTCACCGAGCCGACGCTCGCCTTCGGGCGCAGCGCCCCCGGCATCGACTTCGGCGCCCCGGACGGCCCCGCCGACCTGATCTTCCTGATCGCCGCCCCCGCCGGCGCCGACGACGCCCACCTCACGATCCTGTCGTCCCTGGCCCGCCAGTTGATGAACACCGACTTCACCTCCGCGCTGCGGTCGGTGGAGGACGCGGGAGCCGCGGCGGCGCTGATCCGGGGCGACGAGGCGGCCACCGCGGCTACGGCGCCCGCGGAGGGCACCGCTGCCGGGGCGGACGAGGACGCGGCCAGCGCGAACGAGGGCACGGGCGCGGGCGCGCACGGCGCTGAGGAGCGCGCGGGCGCGGATGCGCACGGCGCTGACGAAGGCACCAAGAGCGCCGGTGAGGGCGCACAGGGCGCCGCCGGCGCCTCCAAGGACACCGCCGTGGCGTCGGGGGCGGCCTCTCGCGACGCCACGGCGGCTGACACGGCGCCCGCACCGGGCGCGCAAGCCCCGGCCGCGGACGCCCCCTCGGGCTCCGACGAGCGCCCCTTCCGTATCGTCGCCGTCACCTCCTGCCCGACCGGTATCGCCCACACCTACATGGCGGCCGAATCCCTGGAGAACGCCGGCCGCGAGGCGGGCGTCGAGCTGGTCGTCGAGACCCAGGGCTCGGCCGGCTTCACCCGGCTCGACCCGGCTGTCATCGCCGCGGCGGACGGCGTCATCTTCGCCCACGACGTCCCCGTCCGCGAGAAGGACCGCTTCGCCGGCAAGCCCACCGTGGACGTCGGCGTGAAGGCGGGCATCAACCGTCCCGCCGAACTGATCACGGAGGTGCGCGGCAAGGCCGAGCGCGGCGAGGTCACCGCGGGCGCCAGGGGCGGTACGCCGGTCGAGCGGGCCGGGGAGTCCGACGACAGCTACGGCACCAAGCTCCGCAAGTGGCTGATGACGGGCGTCAGTTACATGGTCCCGTTCGTCGCCGCGGGCGGTCTGCTGATCGCTCTCGGCTTCGCGATCGGCGGCTGGGAGATCAACAAGGCGCCCTCGGTCATGGAGCACTTCTCCTGGACCCAGGTCGACAGCTGGGCCGCCCTGCTGTTCCAGATCGGCGGGGTCGCCTTCGGCTTCCTCATCCCGGTCCTCGCCGGATACATCGCCTACGGCATGGCGGACCGGCCAGGCCTCGTGCCCGGCTTCGTCGGCGGAATGATCTCCTCCACCATCGCCGCCGGCTTCCTCGGCGGCCTGGTCGCCGGTCTGCTGGCGGGTGGCGTGGTCCTCGCGATCCAGCGAATCAAGATCCCGCCGGTGCTGCGCGGCATCATGCCGGTGGTCGTGATCCCGCTGGTCTCCTCGATCGTCGTCGGTTTCCTGATGTTCGTCGTGATCGGCAAGCCCATCGCCGAGGCCCAGAAGGGCATGACGGACTGGCTCGACGGTCTCTCCGGCAGCAACGCCATCCTGCTCGGCGTCCTGCTCGGCCTGATGATGTGCTTCGACCTCGGCGGTCCCGTCAACAAGGTCGCCTACGCCTTCGCCACCGCCGGCATCGCCGTCGCCGACCCCAGCGACTCCGCGATGAAGGTCATGGCCGCGGTCATGGCGGCCGGCATGGTCCCGCCGCTGGCGATGGCACTGGCGACGACCGTGCGCGGCAAGCTCTTCACACAGACCGAGCGTGAGAACGGCAAGGCCGCCTGGGTCCTGGGCGCCTCCTTCATCTCCGAGGGCGCGATCCCGTTCGCCGCGGCCGACCCGCTGCGCGTGATCCCCTCCTCGATGGTGGGCGGCGCGGTCACCGGCGCCCTGTCGATGGCCTTCGGCGCCACCCTGCGCGCCCCCCACGGCGGCATCTTCGTGGTCCCGCTGATCGGCAACCCGTTCCTCTACCTGATCGCCATCGCGGCCGGTGTGTGCGTCACGACGGCCCTGGTCGTCATCCTCAAGGGCCTGCGCAAGCCGGCCCCCGGCGCCACGGCCCCCGGAGCGGAGAGCGGCGCGGCCGCCACGGCGGCGGAGAAGAAGCAGCCGGTGGCGGCATAGCGGCGAAGTTCCTGCCGGAGCGGCCGGTCACAGCCCTCGCGGGACAGGGCTGCGGCCGACCGCTCGCCCTTTTGGCGCGCTGTGCACGGTTCCCAACTCCTTCGCGCCACATGGGGCATTAGTGCGACCTGCACCACCTGCGAGATACGTCACGGTCCGGGACCAACGTCCCGGACCGTCGTGTCTACTGGTGCGCATGCCCGAGCACCTCTCGATCCCCCAACCGGTGGGCGTGGCCCTCCTCGCCCTGGCGTGCGCCGCCTGGCTGGTCGGCCTCACCCGCGTTCTGCGCCGCAGCCGAGGGGGCGCAGCCGGCACAGGGGGCTTCGAGACCGGCGCGCGCCGCTCTGAAGGGCGCACACGGCGCTCAAAGGCGGACAGGGCGCGCCCTGGGGCAGGCGGATTGCGTTCAGGGGCGCGCATACGACGCCGGGGAGCCGGCGTACACCACCCGGCGAGGGAAGCCTTCCATCCCTTCCCCGCCCTTCCCGCCCTCCCGCGCCAACGCCAGGTCGGCCCGCACCTGGAGACCGTGCAACTGACCCCGGCGGAACAGGCCGCCTTCGCGGGCCTCGTACGCCGACTCAGCAGCGGACGCTGAGCGCGCCCGCAGCGGACGCTGAGCGCGCCCGGCGTCAGGAGACCTGCGCCGCCCGCCGCTCCATCGCCTCCCGGGCCGCGTCCTCCGACGGATACACCTCGCACATGTGCCGCCCGTCGGGCGTCGCCGTGTGCTCGACCTCCCACAGGGAGATCTCCTGGCCGTCGCGGAGCAGGAACGCGTGCTCGTAGAGCGCGAAGCCCAGACCGATGCGCCCCGCGCGGCACGGGCGACCGAACGCCTGCGTGATCTGGTGCGCGAACGCCGTCCGCAGCAGCGTCGCCGTGTCCGGGCCGGGCCTGTCGGCGTTCTCCGCGCGGCGCAGCAGCCGGCGCGCGTGGTCCGCCGAGTCGTCCGGCACGTACACATGCCGCGGCGCGGGGATCGGCGACAGCTGGGCGAACACCGGCAGCTCGAAGTCGGGCGCGTCCGGCGGCAGCGGCAGCCGGGCCGTGGCGGCGTGCAGCTCCTCCTCGTCGACGTACACCTCGTGCTGCGGCTCGCTGCCCGGCTCGGGATTGTGGACGAGCTCCCACAGGGTGAGCGCGGAGCCGTCTGCCAGCAGCCAGGTGTGCCGGTACGTCTCGCGGTGCAGCCCCGCGCTGTGGTGCGCGGAGTGCAGCGAGCTGTCGTGCGCCAGGGCGCAGTCGAGCCGCCTTATCGTGTCGTCGGGCAGCTCGAACGAGTTCAGGGCGCGACCGAGGAGCCGCTCGAGGTGTACGTCCGGAGTCTCGGGCGACTCGGCTGGTTCGTGCGCTGCCGTCTCGTACGGAACGCTCAAGGTTTCTCCCGGCGTTGCTGCATGTCACCTTGTGGGTGCATACCGTAGCCTCTCGGCCGGACATCATGTCCGGGAACCGAGAAAACGTACGCCGGGAAAACGCGCGGGCCGCGCGAAAAGTTCCCGCACGGCCCGAGGATCCGTCAGAAACAGCCGGTCAGCGGCCTGTTCCGCCAGAACGGCCGGGTTCCGTCAGCCGCGCCGGCAGTCACCGGACTCACTCGTCACCCAGCCGCTCCGACCGGTTTGCCGCCCCCTCACGCGGCGCTCCCGGCGATCCACTCGCTCCACGCCATGTTCCACCCGTTGAGCCCGTTGTCCGGAGCCACCGTCTTGTCCGGAGAGTTCTTGACGATCACCACGTCACCGATGAGCGAGTTGTCGTAGAACCACTTGGCGGGCGTGTCACCCTGCGCGCCCTGTACGTCCGCGAGCCCGACGCAGCCGTGGCTGGTGCCCTCGCGTCCGAACGGCGGGTTGCCCCGGTTGTACCAGTAGTTGCCGTGGATGAAGGTGCCGGACGTCGTCAGCCGCATCGCGTGCGGCACGTCCGGGATGTCGTACTCGCCGCCCAGGCCGACCGTCCGGCTGTTCATGCGGGTCTGTGTGAACTTCTCCGAGATCACCATCTGCCCGTTGTACGTGGTGTGCTGCGCGCTGCCCGACGAGATCGGGACGGGCTTCAGCGTCCGGCCGTCCCGCACCACCGTCATGGTCTGCGTGTCGACGTCCACCGTCGACACCTGCGAGCGCCCGACGGTGAAGGTCACCGTCTTCTTCTGCACCCCGTAGACGCCGTTCGCGCCCTCCACGCCGTCCAGGTCGATCTTCATCGTGACCTTGGAGCCGGCCTTCCAGTACTCCTCGGGCCGGAAGTCGAGCCGCTGCGCCCCGAACCAGTGCCCGACCACCTTCTGCCCGCTGCTGGACGTCACCGTGATGTGCGACTGCACGGCCTTCCTGTCGCTGATCACCTTGTCGAAGGTGAACGACACGGGCATCCCGACGCCGACCGTCGTCCCGTTGTCCGGCGTGTACGTCCCGATGAAGCTGTTGGCCGAAGTGACCGTGGTGAAGATGGAGTTGGCGGCGGCCGTCCGCCCGTTCGCGTCCTTCGCCGTCGCGGATATCTCGTACTTCGTTCCCCGCTCCAGCTGCTCCTTGGGCTTCCAGCTGCGGCCGTCGCCCGACACCGAGCCCTCCACCACCTGGCCCGTCCCTGCCACCGTCATCTTCACGCCGGTGAGCTCGCCGTCGCTCACCTTCACGCCGGTCGTGTTGATCGACGCCCCCGTCGATCCGTCCTCGGCCGAGATGACGATCTTCGCGGTGGACGTCCTGGCGGCGTCCTTCCCGCCCTTGTCGTCGTCGTTCTTGGCGGTGGCGTTGCCACCGCAGGCTGTCAGGGTGAGGGCGCCGACCACCAGGACGGCACAGGCCCCCAGTACGCGCCGCGCTGCTATGTCCGGCGTTGTCACGGGCTGCTCCAGCTTCATGTGATGTGCGTTGGTCCGCTCCAGTACGTGGAGGAAGAGGAGCTCGGCGCACGGAGGGGTTCCCTCCGTGCGCCATGGACGCCATCGCGTGACAGAACCGGGACAATCGCCTGTTCTCGAAGCACTCTTGGCGGCGCGCTACCGGCGGTCGCCGTACAACTCCGTGTACGACGGCCACTGCCCGCCCGCGGACTCGACCGACTCCGCGGCGCGCACGGCCCGCACGATCGCGCGCGTCACCATGTCCGCGCCCGCCGCGAGGATGTCGTTCAGTGCGAGCGGGTGCGCGGGCGTGAGCGGATGCGCGCCCGTCGCCAGCGCGAACACCGTGTCCCCGTCGTGCAGGAGGTGCACCGGGCGCACGGCGCGTGCGATGCCGTCGTGCGACGTGCCCGCCAGCTTCTGCGCCTGCGCCTTCGTCAGGTCCGCGTCGGTGGCGACCACCGCGAGCGTCGTGTTCAGGGGAGCGGGCGCGCTCTTCGCAGCACTCTCCGCGAGGCGCCGGCGCGCGGCGTCGTGCACGCGCCCCTCCGGATATTCCACACGCCCCTGGAACAACTCGCCGTACAGCACGCCCGTTTCGGGGTCCATCACGGATCCCACCGCGTTGGCCACGACCAGGGCGGCCACGGTGATCCCCGAGTCGAGCACGGTGCCGGCAGTGCCCACCCCGCCCTTCATCGGCCCGACCGCGGCGCCCGTTCCGGCACCCACGCATCCCTCCGGCACGCGCGCGCCGGGCTCACTCGCCGCGGCCGCCTCGACCGCGGCCCGGCCCGTGGCCGCGTCCGGGCGGGCCCGGAAGTCGCCGCCGCGTCCCAGGTCGAAGACGCAGGCGGCGGGTACGACCGGTACGACGTGCGCCGGGTCCGTGCCGACGGGCACCCCGCGCCCCTGCTCCTCCAGCCAGGCCATCACCCCGGACGCCGCGTCGAGCCCGTAGGCGCTGCCACCGGTCAGCACGATCGCCTCGACGCGCTGCACCAGGTTGCGCGGGTCCAGGGCATCGGTCTCCTTCGTGCCGGGGCCACCGCCGCGCACGTCCACGGCGGCGACGGCCCCACCCGCCGGAGCGAGCACGACCGTGGTGCCGGTGAGCCAACCGTCGCCGGTGCGCGTCGCATGACCCACCCGCAGGCCGGCGACGTCCGTCAGAGCGTCAACTGTCATGGGAGCCAGTCTCACCCCGCGCACGCGCGGACAGCGGGTGTCACACCGTCGCACTCGAAGCCCGCGACGCGTGGGCCCGCCGGAGGAGGAGGGCGGCGGAGCGGGGCTTGGTCGTCACGGGTCCCAGCACATCAGATAACCGCCTGTGTACCTTGCACAGGGACGCCCGCGCGCAGGAGGGTCAGTACTGTCGGCGAACCCGAGGGCCAGGCGGCACGCACGAGTTCGTGGCCGCCCGCCGTCGACGCCCTGTCGTGATCGGTAGCAGCCTCCGCCGTCTTCCTCGGCGAGGTCACGCGCGCCGACGCCCTGCTCCTCCACCGGCGCGCCGACGGCCTGCTCCTCCACCGGCTGGACGAGGCCGAGGCGCGGGCGCGCGGTCGGTGGTCCGTCGGCACGGGCCCCGTCAGGGGCGGTCCCGGGGCCGTACCCTGGACGCATGAGCACCCCCTCCGCCCCCGAGCCGCGCGAGCCGAAGGCCGCGCTGATCTTCGACGACCCGCTGGACCAGCAGTCCTCGGACGACACGGACCGTGGGTGGGGCGAGCGGCCGGGAGCCGGCGGCGACAGCGCGGCCGACCTCAGGCGCTTCCTCGACGAGAAGCCGCCCCACCACCTCTGAAGCCGCCGGGCACAGCGGGCCCACGCTCGCCGGGTTCCGCGGACGACCGTCGCCGCTACGGCTCGTTGTGCCCCGAGCCCCGCTGCGCGACCAGCGCGTCGCGGATCTCCTTGAGCACCTCCAACTCGGTCACCTCGATGGCCTCGTGCGTGCTCTCCCGTGCCTTCCGGCGCGCCTCCTGCCTCGCCAGGTACTTCGACATGGGCAGCACCATCAGGAAGTAGACGACCGCCGCCGTGATCACAAAGCTGAGTGTCGCGCCCAGGACCGAGCCCCACAGGATCCGGACGCCCGTCGCCGCGTCGCCGGTACCGGTGCAGGGACCCTTGAGGCAGGAGCTGTAGCTGTCCAGGTTCTTGGTGCCGAAGGCGCCGACCAGCGGGTTGATGATGCCCTTCACCACCGAGTTGACTATGTTCGTGAAGGCCGCGCCGATCACCACCGCCACTGCCAGATCGACGACGTTCCCGCGCATCAGGAAGGCCTTGAAGTCCTGCCAGACGCTCGATTCCTTCTTGCTCTCGCTCACCTCGGGGACACTCCTCGTCTGAACGGGTAGGGGAACAAACAGTTCCGCAACCTACGTCAGGGCGAGGCCGCCGTGTCCAACGCGGGGGCACGAACGAGCGACTCGACAGCATGCCGCGCAGAACGCGAACAACGAGGTTCACCACAACGTCACCGCCAGCCGGGCCGTGGCGCTCGCACCCGCCAGGCGTGCCGCGGTGGGCGGCGGCACCGACAGCACGACCAGCGCGCCGCCGTCGACCACATCCCCAGCGGCGGGGCCGGCCGCGCCGGCCGCCCCGTCGAGCGGCTCGGGCACCTTCGTCACGAGCGCCCTGCGCGCGACCACACGGGCCTCACCGCCCGCCGCCGTCTGCTCGGCGGCGATGACGTCGACCCGGTCACCGGGCCGCAACAGCCGTACGGCGGCCGCGTCGGCGATCCGCACCGGCGCCTCGACGGCCTCGGCAGTGTCGGTGGTGGGACGACGGCGTACGGGGTCGCCCGTCGGGGCTTGCGCGCGGGCGTGCGCGCCCCCGTCCGGGTGCCCGCGGGACGCGCCTGCGTCCTCCGGCCCCGCCGCCACGAGCGCGGCGGCGGTGACGGCGAGAGCGAGCGCCAGGGCACGCCTGCGGCTGTGGACGAGCCGCCGCAGCCGACAGCGCCCGCCGCGCACCCGCACGGGAGCGAACAGCGGCACCTCGCAGGTCGCGGGAGCGTCCGTGCCGGGCGGGCGCGAAGCGGAGCGGGACGGGGACGAGGGCGGGGACTCGGATGGCGACGGATGGGCGAAGGGAGAGGGAGGCGACGGAGAAAGGGACACGGGATCACCACCAGCGACGAGGAATCGGTGTGCGAAGCCACGATGGGCCTTCGCGCCGCCGCTCGCAGGAGCCGGTGGATCACCCAGGGGTTGTGGAAAACTCCCTCACTCGAACGATGAGTTCCGCCTCCCGCGTCTTTCCTTCCGGCCCCGGCTACGGCAGGTCGAACCCCGGGTTCAGGCCGCCCAGCGCCTTCGTGCACAGGCAGTCCCGCTCGGCGTTCGCGGGCAGCGCCGCCACCGTGTCGAACAGCACCCCGCGCAGCCGGTCCACGTTCGCCGAGAACACCCGCAGCACCTCCTCGTGCGAGACGCCCTCGCCGCTCTCGGCGCCCGCGTCCAGGTCGGTGACGAGGGTCAACGAGGTGTAACAGAGCTCGAGTTCGCGGGCGAGCGCCGCCTCCGGGTGGCCCGTCATACCGACCACCGACCAGCCCTGCGCCTGGTGCCACAACGATTCGGCACGGGTCGAGAACCGTGGTCCCTCGATCACGACCAGCGTCCCGCCGTCCACCGGCTCCCAGTCCCGGCCTCGCGCCGCCTTCAGCGCCGCCGAGCGGCCGGCGGGGCAGTAGGGATCGGCCAGCGACACGTGCACCACGTTGGGCACCGAGCCGTCGGGCAGCGGCAGTCCGTCGAAGTACGTCCCCACCCGCGACTTCGTACGGTCGACCATCTGGTCGGGGACGAGCAGCGTGCCGGGCCCGTACTCGGGGCGCAGACCGCCCACCGCGCACGGCCCGAGGACCTGGCGCACTCCGACCGAGCGCAGCGCCCACAGGTTGGCGCGGTAGTTGATGCGGTGGGGCGGCAGATGGTGGCCGCGTCCGTGCCGGGGCAGGAAGGCGACCCGCCGGCCGGCGATCTCGCCGAGGAGGACGGAGTCGCTGGGTGGTCCGTACGGGGTGTCCACCTGGATCTCGGTCACGTCGTCGAGGAACGAGTAGAAGCCCGAGCCGCCGATTACGCCGATCTCTGCGTTCGCCATGACCAGCACAGTAGCCGGAATCGAACGCACCCTGTTCCCGGCTCCGGAATCGCTTCCCGCCTCCGCGAACGGCCCCGCCTCCGCAAACGCCGAGGACCCTGTCGTCGCACGACGGCAGGGTCCCGGGAGGAAGTCTTACGCGGCGGAGGTGCCGGCGGCGGAGCTGCCGGTGCTCGACGACTTCGTGTCCGAGGAGGACGACGAGGACGAGGCCGAGGACGTCGACGACTTGGACGACGACGGCGAGCTGCTCGACGAGGAGCCGCGGCTGTCGTTGCGGTAGAAGCCGGAGCCCTTGAAGACGATGCCGACCGCGGAGAACACCTTCTTGAGGCGGCCACCGCAGTTGGGGCACTCGGTCAGGGCGTCGTCGGTGAACTTCTGCACCGCCTCGAGGCCCTCGCCGCACTCGGTGCACTGGTACTGGTAGGTCGGCACTGTCTTCCTCCTGGCACTCTCACTCAATGAGTGCTAACGACGGTCCATAGTGACGTATTCCTCGGGATCAGTCCACTGTCACCGGCACGCGGTGACCGACGCCACGTGCGACGGTACGGCTCCGGGGGTGCGTCACCAGCCGGGAACGCAGGGCCAGCAGGGTCGCCAGGGCCAGCAGGGTGCCGCCCATGGGCACCAGGAACCCGGCGCCGTCCCAGAAGCGGTCCTCCAGCTGTCCGGCGACCGTGACGGCGGCCGCCTGGCCGAGCGCGACCGCGCCGGTGAGCCAGGTGAACGCCTCGGTGCGCGCCCCGGCCGGGACCAGGTTCTCGACCAGGGTGTAACCGGTGATCAGCGCGGGCGCGATGCACATGCCGACCAGGAGGCCGAGGCCGGCCAGCACGAGCACGGAGTGCGCGGCCCACAGGCCGGAGGCCGTCAGCGCCAGTGCGCCGTACCCGAGGACGAGGCGGTGCTGCGGGGCCGCCTTCCAGGCGACGGCGCCGCAGACCAGGCCGGAGAGCATGTTGCCGGCGGCGAAGGTGCCGTACAGGACGCCGTTCAGGCCGGGCTCGCCGATCGACTCGGTGAACGCGGCCAGCGACACCTGCATGCCGCCGAAGACGGATCCGATGCCCAGGAAGGTCACGACCAGTACGCGCACGCCCGGGACGCGCAGGGCCGAGACGTGCTGCACGCGCGCGTGCCGGTCGTGGGCGACCGGGGGCTGCGTGCTCTTCTGCGCGGCGAACAGCAGGCCGCCGAGCAGGGTGAGCGAGGCCTCGGTCACCAGGCCGGCGGCCGGGTTCACGGCGGTGCACAGGGCCGTCGCCAGCAGCGGGCCGACGACGAAGGTGAGCTCGTCCGTGACGGACTCGAAGGCCGCCGCGGTGGTCATCAGGGGTGAGCCCTTCAGGGTCACGCCCCAGCGGGCGCGGACCATCGGGCCGATCTGCGGGACGGAGGCGCCGGTGGGCACGGCTGCCGCGAACAGCGCCCACAGGGGCGCGTGCGCCAGCGCGAGCGCCGTCAGCGTGAGCGCCGACAGCGTGTGCACCAGCACGCCGGGGATCAGCACGGCGCGCTGCCCGTAGCGGTCCGCGAGGCGCCCGCCGTAGGGAGCGCACAGCGCCATGGAGACGCCGGTGACGGCCGCGGCGGCGCCCGCCGCGCCGTACGAGCCGGTGGTGTGCTGCACGAGCAGCACGATGGAGATGGTGAGCATCGCGAACGGCTGGCGCGCCGCGAAGCCGGGCAGCAGGAACGTCCATGCGCGGCGGGTGCGCAGCAGCTGCCCGTATCCCGGGCGGGAGGATGCCGACGAGTCGTTCGACGGCTCGGAGGTGACCGTGGATGCCACGGCCCGTGCCTTTCTGCCGCCTGGTAGCGCGACCCCTGGTGTGTCGGGCGGGGGCGCCGAGAGCTGTCCTCTTGCGCGTACGCGGTAGATACCGGCGCCACTGCGGGAGGCGTCCCGGCCGCCATACGGTCGCGCCAGCTCTGCGTCAGGCAGAGTTGGTTCGATCTAGGTGCGCCTTCATCGTACAGGGACGTCACCCGTCTGGCCTGTGAAAACGAGCACCACCGATGCTGATCGCCTCCGAATGAAGGGGGTGTGAACGGTGTGAAACGTGCACTTAACGTGTGTTGCCGTTCGTGCCCAGCCAGCCGGCCAGCTTGCCGCCGTGCCCCACGGCACGCAGCCGGGCTTCGGCCGCGTCGCGGACGGGGTCGGTGGCGACGACGAGGAGTTCGTCGCCGCGCCGCAGCACCGTCGTCGGCAGCGGCACGAACGAGGTGCCGTCGCGCACGACGAGGGTGACGGCGGCCCCGGCGGGCAGGCGCAGCTCGTTGACCTCGACGCCGTGCATCTTCGAGCCCTCGGGGATCGCGACCGACAGCAGGTGCCCGCGCAGCCGCTCCAGGGGCGCCGACTCGATGCCGAGGTCGGCGGCCTCCGTGTCCTCGCCCAGGTGCAGCATGCGGGCCAGCCAGGGCAGCGTCGGTCCCTGGACCAGGGTGTAGACGACGACCAGGACGAAGACGATGTTGAAGATGCGGCGGCTGGCCTCGACGCCCTCCACCATGGGGATCGTCGCCAGGATGATGGGCACGGCGCCGCGCAGCCCCGCCCAGGACATCAGGGTCTGCTCCTGCCACGGGACCCGGAACGGCACCAGGCACAGCACCACGCTCAGCGGGCGGGCCACCATGGTCAGCACCAGGCCGATGACGAGCGCGGGCACGACGTCGTCGCCCAGTTCGTGCGGCGTGACCTGCAGGCCGAGCAGGACGAACATGCCGATCTGGGCGATCCAGCCGAGCCCGTCGGCGAACCCGCGCGTGGCGGGCCAGTGCGGCAGTTTCGCGTTGCCCATGACCATCGAGGCGAGGTACACGCCCAGGAAGCCGCTGCCGTGCGCCAGGGAGCCCGCGGCGTACGCCACGACCGCGATGGCCATGACGGCGATCGGGTAGAGGCCGGAGGCGGGCAGGGCGACGTGCCGCAGACCCCAGGAGCCCGCCCAGCCCACCGCGAGGCCGATCGCGGCGCCGATGGCCAGCTCCAGCAGTATCTCGCCCAGCAGCACATACCAGTGCTCGACGGGACCCGCGGTGGAGAAGGCGACGACCAGGATGACCACCGGGGCGTCGTTGAAGCCGGACTCCGCCTCCAGTGTGCCCGTCACGCGCGCGGGGAGGGGGATCTTGCGCAGGACGGAGAAGACCGCCGCCGCGTCCGTCGAGGACACCACCGCTCCGACGATGAGCGCCTGCCGCCACTCCAGCCCGATGAGGTGGTGCGCGGCCGCCGCCGTGACCCCGACGCTCACCGCGACCCCGGCCAGCGCCAGCGCGGTGGCGGCCGGCAGGGCCGGCTTGATCTCCTTCCACTTCGTGCCGAGGCCGCCCTCGGCCAGGATCACGACCAGGGCCGCGTATCCGATGACCTGGGTCAGTTCGGCGTTGTCGAAGTGGATGTTGCCGATGCCGTCCTGGCCCATGAGGACGCCGATGCCCAGGTAGACGAGCAGGCTGGGGAGCCCGCTGCGCGAGGAGATCCGGACCGCTGCGACGGCGACGAGCAGGACGAGCGAGCAGACGAGCAGGAGCTGGTTGAGGTGGTGGACAGTCAGCGGCGGTTCCCTTCACCTGGCGCGCGCGCCGCGCGCGGGTGCACACGTACATCGGACACGAAGCAGCGCGCCCCGCACCCAACTACTTCGTTACCTTACCTAACTCTTGACGATTTCTTGACGTTGGCCCGGGCAAGATCGAACATCCTTCCGCGCTGCTTGCCGACTCCGCGTCAAGTGCCGCGGACCCCTGCGCCTATGGTTGCTCCAGCGCTCATTCATAGTCACAGCCCGACCTGCCGCTCGCGTTAGGACAGCAAGGACAGCGATGCCCCCCAACACCACCGCCACAACGAGTGACAAGCCCGGCAAGTCCGGCAGGAAGAAGGGGCGCAAAGCCCGTCTGATCGTCCTCGTACTGGTGCTGGCCCTCATCGGCGGCATCGCCTTCGGCGCCTACTGGTCAGTCAGCACCGTCCGCGCCTCCTTCCCGCAGACCAAGGGTTCGATCACCCTCGACGGCCTGTCCGGCCCCGTCGACGTGAAGCGGGACGGCTACGGCATCCCGCAGATCTACGCGTCCTCCGACGAGGACCTGTTCATGGCGCAGGGCTACGTCCAGGCGCAGGACCGGTTCTACGAGATGGACGTGCGCCGGCACATGACCTCCGGGCGCCTGTCCGAGATGTTCGGCAAGAGTCAGGTCGACAACGACGAGTTCCTGCGCACCCTGGGGTGGGACCGTGTCGCCAAGCAGGAGTACGACACCAAGCTGAAGGACTCCACGAAGAAGTACCTCCAGGCCTACGCCAAGGGAGTCAACGCCTACCTCAAGGGCAAGGGCGCCGAGGACATCTCCCTCGAATACGCGGCGCTCGGGTTCAGCAACGACTACAAGCCCGCCCAGTGGACGCCGGTCGACTCGGTCTCCTGGCTGAAGGCGATGGCCTGGGACCTGCGCGGCAACATGCAGGACGAGATCGACCGCGCGCTGCTGACCAGCCGCCTCGGCCCGCAGCAGATCGCCGAGCTGTACCCGCAGTACCCCTCCGACCGCCAGACGATCGTCCAGGAAGGCCAGTACGACGAGCTGACCGGCAAGTTCGAGCAGGACGGCGGCGACAGTGGCTCCGGCGGCTCCTCCACGGACGGATCGGCGGACGGCACGGGCAGCAGCACGGGCACCGGCACGGGCAGTTCCTCGGGCACCGAGGGTTCGGCCCTGCAGAGCCAGCTCTCCGGCCTCTACGACGTCCTGGACGACCTGCCCGCGGCCGTCGGCGTGAACGGCAACGGCATCGGCTCCAACTCCTGGGTCGTCGCCGGCAAGCACACGATCACCGGCAAGCCGCTGCTGGCCAACGACCCGCACCTGTCGCCCTCGCTGCCCTCCGTCTGGTACCAGATGGGCCTGCACTGCCGCACGGTCTCCAGCACCTGCCAGTACGACGTCTCCGGCTACACCTTCGCGGGCATGCCCGGCGTGATAATCGGCCACAACCAGAAGATCTCCTGGGGCATGACCAACTCCGGCGTCGACGTCACCGACCTCTACCTGGAGAAGCTCTCCGGCGACGGCTACCAGTACGACGACAAGGTGAAGCCCTTCACCACGCGCGAGGAGACCATCAAGGTCGCCGGCGGCGCGCCCAAGAAGATCGTCGTCCGGCAGACCGAGGACGGGATGCCCCTGCTGTCCGACCGCGACGACGAACTCGTACAGGTCGGCAAGAAGGCGACCGTCGACGAGGCCGCCCCCGACCGCGGCGACGGTTACGCCGTCGCGCTGAAGTGGACCGCGCTGGAACCGGGCACCTCCATGGACGCCGTCTTCGCCATGAACAAGGCGGCCGGCTGGGACGACTTCCGCGCCGCCGCCAAGCTCTTCGACGTGCCCTCGCAGAACCTGATCTACGCGGACACCGACAACCACATCGGCTACCAGCTCCCCGGGAAGATCCCCACGCGCGCGAAGGGCCACGACGGCTCGATCCCGGCGCCCGGCTGGGATTCCAAGTACAAGTGGACCGGCTTCATCGACTTCGACGAGCTGCCCTACGAGTACGACCCGGAGCGTGGCTACATCGTCACCGCCAACCAGGCCGTGGTCGACCCGGAAAAGTACCCCTACACGCTCACCACGGACTGGGGCTACGGCACCCGCAGCCAGCGCATCACCGACCTGATCAAGCTGAAGATCGAGGGCGGCGGCAAGATCTCCACGGACGACATGCGCCAGATGCAGCTGGACAACAGGAGCCAGATCGCCACGCTGCTCGTGCCCGCGCTGCTGAAGATCAACCTGGACGACCCGGACGTCCGTGAGGCGCAGGAGCTGCTGCAGGGCTGGGACTACACCCAGGACGCGGACTCGGCCGCCGCCGCCTACTTCAACGCGGTGTGGCGCAACATCCTCAAGCTCGCCTTCGGCCACAAGCTGCCCAAGGAGGTGCGGGTCGAGGGCCAGTGCCTGTGGGTCGACCCGGTCAACAGCACGGGGCCGGTCGACGACACCGGCAAGGTCCGCGAGTGCGGCCGGCGCGACGGCGACCAGGCGCAGCCCGACGGCGGCGACCGCTGGTTCGAGGTCGTGCGCAACCTCATGCAGAAGCCGGACAGCGACTGGTGGACGACGCCCGAGGTGGGCCGGCGCCCCGGCGCCGACCACAACCGCGACAAGCTGTTCGAACGCGCCATGATCGACGCCCGCTGGGAGCTGACCGCCAAGCTCGGCAAGGACATCGACACCTGGAGCTGGGGCCGGCTGCACCGCCTGTTCCTGAAGAACCAGACCCTGGGCACCAACGGCCCCGGCTTCCTGCAGTACCTCCTCAACCGCGGGCCGTGGAAGCTCAGCGGCGGTGAGGCGGCGGTCAACGCGACCGGCTGGAACGCCGCCGGCGGCTACGACGTCGTGTGGGTGCCGTCCATGCGGATGGTGGTCAACCTCGACGACCTCGACAAGTCGAAGTGGATCAACCTCAGCGGCGCTTCCGGACACGCCTTCAGCGCCCACTACACCGACCAGACCGGCAAGTGGGCCAAGGGCGAACTGCTCGACTGGTCCTTCTCCAAGAAGGCGGTCGACGACAGCACCAGCGACACACTCGTGCTCAAGCCGTGAGCCACCGGAAGGGGCCCTCCACGCGCGCGTGGAGGGCCCCTTCCGCATGTCTCAGGTGAAGCGGCGCACCCCCGACGGCGTCACCACGGCGTGCACCGGCCGGTCGTGCGCCTCCTCCGGGACGTGCTCGACGACCTCGGTGTCGTACAGGAGCACCACCAGCGAGGGACGCGCGCCGGCGTGCGCCAGACGCGCCAGCACGCGGTCGTACGAGCCGCCGCCGCGCCCCAAGCGCATACCGCGCCCGTCGACCGCGAGGCCCGGCAGCAGCACCACGTCGGCGTCCGTCACGGCGTCGGGGCCCAGGCGCTCGCCGACGGGCTCGAAGAGGGCCATCCGCCCGGCGTGTTGTACCCGCGCGAGGGAGCCCTCACCGGCGTAGGCGCCCCAGTCGAGATCGTTGCCGGGCAACAGCGCGGGGAGCAGGACGCGCACGCCCTGGGCGCGCAGCGCGTCCAGCAGCGCGAGCGTCCCCGGCTCGCTCCCCACCGACACGTACGCCGCCACCGTCCGCGCGTGCGCCAACTCCGGCAGCTCCAGGGCGCGCTCGGCCAGCGCTGAGCCCGCCTCCCGTACGTCATCCGTCGTCAACGTGTTTCTCACCGCGAGGAGCTCGCGCCGCAACATACGTTTGCCAGACTCCGGTCCGCCCTTGAGGTGGCTCATCTGTCGCTCCCGCACCGTTCCGCCACTGGTCCAATACACCCATATGATCACGAATTAACCGGAGCTACAGATTCATCGCAAAGCCACCGGATAAGGTGGCCGCCATGACTCAGTCGCACCCCAGGATCAGCAAGGCTGTCATCCCCGCGGCCGGTCTCGGCACCCGGTTCCTGCCGGCGACCAAGGCCACTCCCAAGGAGATGCTGCCGGTCGTGGACAAGCCCGCGATCCAGTACGTGGTCGAGGAGGCTGTCTCCGCCGGTCTCGACGACGTCCTCATGATCACGGGCCGCAACAAGCGCCCCCTCGAGGACCACTTCGACCGCAACTACGAACTCGAGTCGGCTCTGGAGAAGAAGGGCGACGCCCAGCGCCTCGCCAAGGTCCAGCAGTCCAGCGACCTCGCGACCATGCACTACGTGCGCCAGGGCGACCCCAAGGGCCTCGGGCACGCGGTCCTGTGCGCCGCTCCGCACGTCGGGCAGGAGCCGTTCGCCGTCCTGCTGGGCGACGACCTGATCGACCCCCGCGACCCGCTCCTCGCGCGGATGATCGAGGTCCAGGAGCAGTACGGCGGCAGCGTCGTCGCGCTCATGGAGGTCGCCGCCGAGCAGATCCACCTCTACGGCTGCGCCGCCGTCGAGACCACCGTGGACAGCGATGTCGTCAAGGTGACCGGCCTGGTGGAGAAGCCGGACCCGGCCGACGCCCCGTCGAACTACGCCATCATCGGACGCTACGTCCTCGACCCGGCCGTGTTCGGCGTCCTGCGCCAGACCGAGCCGGGGCGCGGCGGTGAGATCCAGCTCACCGACGCCCTCCAGCAGCTCTCACAGGACGAGAAGGTCGGCGGCCCGGTGCACGGCGTCGTCTTCAAGGGCCGCCGCTACGACACCGGCGACCGCGGCGACTACCTGCGTGCCATTGTCAGACTCGCGTGCGAGCGTGAAGATCTGGGTCCGGACTTCCGGACCTGGCTTCGCAGTTACGTCACCGAGGAGATGCAGCAACTTTGAGCACCGCCGCGCCCCGCCCCACCGGCCAGGACCACCTCTGGTCGGTGGACGAGCACCTGGAGGACATCCTCGCCACCGTCCGCCCCCTGGAACCCATCGAGCTGCAACTGCCCGACGCCCAGGGGTGCGTCCTGGTCGAGGACGTCACGGTGCCGGTCTCGCTGCCGCCGTTCGACAACAGCTCGATGGACGGGTACGCGGTGCGGGTCGCGGACGTGGCGGGCGCGAGCGAGGAGTTCCCGGCGGTCCTGGAGGTCGTCGGGGACGTCGCGGCCGGACAGGCCGCCGACCTGCTGCACGTGGGACCGGGCCAGGCCGCCCGGATCATGACCGGAGCGCCGCTGCCGCCCGGCGCCGAGGCCGTCGTCCCCGTGGAGTGGACCGACGGGGGCCTCGGCGAGGGCCCCGTCGACGGGATGCGCGCCCGCAGCCTCGCCCCCGAACAGGCCTCGGGGCACGTGCGCGTGCACCGGCCCGCCGAGGCACGCGCGCACGTACGTGCGAAGGGCAGCGACGTGAAGGCCGGGGACCGCGCCCTCGAGGCCGGCACCGTCCTCGGCCCGCCGCAGATCGCCCTGCTCGCCGCGATCGGCCGCGGCATGGTCCGGGTGCGCCCCCGCCCGCGCGTGGTCGTCCTGTCCACCGGCAGCGAACTCGTCCAGCCCGGCGAGGAACTGCGCAGCGGCCAGATCTACGACTCCAACAGCTTCGCCCTCACCGCGGCCGCCCGGGACGCCGGCGCCATCGCCTACCGCGTCGGCGCCGTCGCCGACGACGCCGAGACCCTCCGCTCCACCATCGAGGACCAGCTCGTCCGCGCCGACCTGGTCGTCACCACGGGCGGCGTCAGCGTCGGCGCGTACGACGTCGTCAAGGAGGCCCTGTCGTACGTCGGGGACGAGGACGAGGCGGGCAGCGGGATCGACTTCCGCAGGCTCGCCATGCAGCCCGGCAAGCCCCAGGGCTTCGGCTCCATCGGCCCCGACCACACCCCCCTGCTGGCCCTCCCCGGCAACCCGGTGTCGTCGTACGTCTCCTTCGAGCTGTTCGTGCGGCCCGCGATCCGCACGCTGATGGGGCTCGAGGACGTCCACCGGCCCACCACGCGCGCGAAGCTGACCGCGGACAAGGCGCTGACCTCGCCGAGGGGGCGCAGACAGTTCCTGCGCGCGACCTACGCCGACGGCACCGTGCGCCCCGTCGGCGGCGCCGGCTCCCACCTGATCGCCGCCCTCGCCCACGCCGACGCGCTGATCGTCGTCCCCGAGGACGTGGAGTCCGTCGAGCCGGGAACCGAGGTCGAGGTGGTCCTGCTCGGCTGAACCCTCCAGGTTGGGGGTACCGTGTCGCGCACAGCAGGCCCGTGCGCCGCACCGCGACGGGCCCGGACCGGGAGCGCCACACGCATGAGCACGCAGGACCGACTGACGCACATCGACGAGGCGGGCGCCGCCCGCATGGTCGACGTATCCGACAAGGACGTGACCGCGCGCACCGCGCGCGCCAGCGGACGCGTCCTCGTCTCACCCCGCGTGGTCGAGCTGTTGCGCGGAGAGGGCGTCCCCAAGGGTGACGCCCTGGCCACCGCGCGGATCGCCGGCATCATGGGCGCCAAACGCACCCCGGACCTCATCCCGCTCTGTCACCCCCTGGCCGTGTCCGGTGTGAAACTGGATGTGTCGGTCGCGGACGACGCCGTGGAGATCCGGGCCACGGTGCGGACGACGGACCGCACGGGCGTCGAGATGGAGGCCCTCACCGCGGTCTCCGTCGCCGCCCTCACCGTGATCGACATGGTCAAGGCGGTCGACAAGGGAGCGGTCATCACGGACGTGCGGGTGGAGGAGAAGACGGGCGGGAAGTCGGGCGACTGGAGCCGGTCGTGAGCGCCGCGCCGTCCGCCGGTGGCGCGCCGCGCGCGCCGTATCGCGCGCTGGTCGTGACCGCCTCCAACCGCGCCTCCGCGGGCGTGTACGAGGACAAGGGTGGCCCGCTGATCGCCGAGGGACTGACGGGCTTCGGGTTCGCCGTCGAGGGGCCGCAGGTCGTGCCCGACGGGGATCCGGTGGAGGCCGCGCTGCGCGCCGGCGTGGAGGCCGGGTACGACGTGATCGTCACCACCGGCGGCACCGGCATCTCGCCCACCGACCGCACCCCGGAGGCGACCCGCAGGGTGATCGACCACGAGGTGCCGGGCATCGCGGAGGCCATCAGGGCGTTCGGCCGGGAGAAGGTGCCGACCGCGGTGCTCTCCCGGGGCCTGGCCGGGGTGGCGGGCCGGACGCTGATCGTGAATCTGCCCGGTTCCACCGGTGGGGTGAAGGACGGGCTGACCGTCCTGGAGCCCCTGCTGGTGCACGCCGTGGAGCAGCTGCGCGGCGGTGACCACCCCAGACCCGGCGCCGGTAGTGGGGGTGCGAGCTGAACAGCCCGTCCTGGCCCGTCGAACTCGCGGAGGGCGATGTCGTCCTGCGGCCGATAAAGATGCGCGACCAGAGGGCCTGGCGCGAGGTCAACCGGCGCAACCGGGACTGGCTGCGCCCCTGGGAGGCGACCATCCCGCCGCCCGCGCCGAGCGGGCCGATCGCGCACCGGCCGACCTACCGCCAGATGGTCCGGCACCTGCGGTCCGAGGCGAACGCGGGGCGGATGCTGCCGTTCGTCATCGAGTACCAGGGGCGGCTCGTGGGGCAGTTGACGGTCGCCGGGATCACGTGGGGGTCCATGTGCTCGGGGCACGTCGGCTACTGGGTGGACGAGGCGGTGGCCGGCCGCGGGGTGATGCCGACGGCGGTGGCGCTCGTCGTGGACCACTGTTTCCGGACCGTGGGGCTGCACCGCATCGAGGTCTGCATTCGGCCCGAGAACGGCCCCAGCCGCCGGGTCGTGGAGAAACTCGGATTCCGTGAGGAGGGGCTGCGGCCGCGTTATCTCCACATCGACGGAGCCTGGCGCGACCATCTCGTCTTCGCGCTCACGGCGGAGGAAGTCCCGGAGGGCCTGCTGAGCCGCTGGCGGCGCACCCGGGCCCGGAGCACGCCCCGTGACCCGCGGAACACGCGACGGAATCCCACCGGCCGGGAAATTGAATAAGTGTTCGAAAGTGATCGGGTGGTGACCGTCTCCGGGCATTGAATTCACGGCTCCGGGTGGCCTGCTGATCGCATCGGTCCCAAAAAAAGCTCGAAATATCAGCCAGATCGTGCGACACACCGGCCCAATTGGCGGATGGCCTCACGCAAACCCCTCTACCGTGTGAGGCGTGAGCAGCAGCGGCCTCATCTACGCAGTCATTGTCGGGGCCTGGGCCGCCTACTTGGTGCCGATGTGGCTCCGTAGGCAGGACGAGCTGAACGAGGCCCGTCCGACGGAACGCTTCAGCACCGCCATCCGGCTCCTGTCCGGACGGGCGGGCATGGAGCGCCGGTACGCCAGGGACCTGCGGGCGCGCTCCACCGAGGAGGGGGAGTACGACGCCGACGCACCGGACGCCGTCACCGACTCGGTGGACGTCCGGGCCTTCGCCGTGCCTCCGACGCGTCCGCAGGTCAAGGCGACGGTTCAGGAGCGCGAGCAGGAGCGCACGGAGGCGGCGCGCGATCCGGCGCGTGAAGCGGCGGGCAAGCCCGGGCGTGAACAGAGCGCCAAGCCGGCGCGTGAACAAGCGTCCAAGCCCGCGCACGAATCGGCTGCCGCGCCGGCGCACCCGCGCGTGCCCGACGCTCGGCGCACGTCTCCCACCGCCTCCGCGCAGGCGGCCGCCGCGCGCGCCCGGCGCACGAAGGTGCTCGCACGCCGACGGCGCACCACCGTGGTGCTGTTCCTCGCGTTCACGCTGGGCGCGATCGTCGCCGCCGTCGGAGGGCTCGCGTTCCTGTGGGCGCCCGGCGTGCCCGCCATCCTGCTCAGCGCGTACATCGCGCACCTGCGCTCCCAGGAGCGTCGCCGCTTCGCCTACCAGATGGACCGCAGACGCGCCGAGGCCGCCGCGCAGCGGCTGCGTGAGCGCCAGCCGCGCCGGCGGACCCCCGCCTCCGCGCCCGCGGCGGCCGACGACGTCCCCGACCCCGGCGCGGAGGAGCCGCACGAGGCCCCCGAGCCGGAGACCGACCCGGGCCTGCTGGCGCTCGCCGCGGACCGCAGGGCGCTCGTCGAGCAGACCGATCACGCGGAGTGGGTCGATCAGCAGCGTGAGCGGCAGCGGCGGCCGGGCCACGGGGACAGCTGGGACCCGGTGCCCGTCCCCCTGCCGACGTATGTGACCGCCCCGGTCGCCCCGCGCGCCACGGCCGGCGTCGACCTGGGGGCGCCGGACACATGGAGCTCGGCCCGGTCGAGCTCGGTCGCGCCGGAGCAGGAGGCGGCGGACGGGGACACCGAGGGCGATCCCGGGCCCTCCGCGGAGAGTGACGCGTCGGGCGGGACGGCGAGGGCCGAGGGGGGCGAGCGCAGTGACGCCCGCCGTGCCGCGTCGGCTCGCCGGTCGCGGGAGCGGGGGCGTACACCGCTGTTCGACCAGTACGAGGACGGGGAGCGGCCCCGGGCCGCGAACGAGTGAGCGGACCCTGTCCTGCGTGGTCGGGGCCGGGGAACGGATTTCCAAGCAGCCCGATCGGGGTGCTAGAGTTTCACTCGTTGCAAGGGCCTGTGGCGCAGTCCGGTAGCGCACCTCGTTCGCATCGAGGGGGCCAGGGGTTCAAATCCCCTCAGGTCCACGCAGCATAGGGGCCCGTTCCTGACACAGGAACGGGCCCCTTGCCATGGGTGACATGACGTGACATGACGGAGCCCCCGCCGGTGAAGCCGGCGGGGGCTCCGTCATGTCGGGACGGTCAGCCGTGCTGTGGCGGGCGGGTCGGCCAGCGGGTCGTCTCGCCGAAGAAGCCGTCGACGGGGACGGCTTCGCCGGTGGCGCGGGCCTCGCGGTAGACGTGGAGGCCGACCGCGAGGTCGAGGACGCCGAGGCCGAAGGGGGAGAAGATCACCGGCTTGTCGGTGCCGGTGGTCACCCGGCCGCGGATGTGCTGGGCGAGGGTGCCGGTGATGAAGTCGCGGTGGCCGTACTTCTGTTCCGCGAGGTGGGGTGAGGTGTTGGCCTTCAGGCAGTGGTCGACGTCGTCCAGGATGTTGTACGCGTCGTTGATCAGCTCCGGGCCGATGTCGCGCAGGGAGATGTTCAACACGACCTGGCCGGGGGCGAAGGCGCCCGCGTCCAGGACGTAGGGTTCCGCGGCCGTCGTCGCGAAGACCACGATGTCGGCCTTGAGGAGGGCGACTTCGAGGCTCGCGGTGGTCGATGTGCGGTAGCCGAGCTGGTCGGTGGTGTGGGCGGCGAGGGCCTCGGCGTACTCGGGGATCTTGTCGTGGACGGTGACGCCGCCGAACTGCCAGTTCTGCGCGGCGAAGAACTCCAGGACGTTGCGGGCGATGATGCCGCCGCCGATCACCGACAGATGGCCGGCGGTGCGGGAGCCGGTCAGCTGCTCGGCGGCCAGGACCGCGGAGGCGGCCGTGCGGGCGGCGCTGATCTGGGAGGCCTCCAGCAGGGCGAAGGGGTAGCCGGTGGCGTAGTCGTTCAGGAGCAGTGCGGCGCTCGCGCGGGGGATGCCGTCGGCGATGTTCTGGGGGAACGAGCCGATCCACTTGATGCCGGCCACGTCGTGCTCGCCGCCCAGGTAGGCGGGGAGCGCGATGATGCGGGCGTCGGGCTTGTCGGGGAAGCGCAGGAAGTAGCTGTCGGGGTTGACCGAGTCGCCGTCGTCGTGGGCCAGGTACGTGGAGCGGACCTCGCGCACGATCTCGGGGCGGGTACGGTCGATGACGGCGCGGGCCGTGGTGCCGCCGACCACGCTGAACTCGAACACGGGGGTCCTCTCCGTAGAAGTCGTCGTCGAAGTCGTCGCCGTGGCCCCGGTGGTGGGGGTCATCGGCCTGCCGCCGCGTGTTCCGGGGTCGTCGGCGCGGACGGGACGGGGTGGGTGGTGCCGGTCGGCGTCGGGCGGGAGGCGCGCAGGAAGGACGGGGCCGCCCAGTTGGCCTTGCCGAGCAGGAGCATCACCGAGGGGAGCAGGACGGCGCGGACCAGGGTGGCGTCCAGCAGGACGGCGACCGCGAGGCCGACGCCGAGCTGCTTGAAGTCCTGCATGTCCAGGGTGCCGAAGACCGCGAAGACGGCGACCATGATCAGGCCGGCGCTGGTGACGACGCCCGCCGTGGAGCGGATGCCGTGCGCGATGGCGTCACGGGTGGTGGCGCCGCGGTCGTAGGCCTCGCGGATCCGGGAGACCACGAACACGTGGTAGTCCATGGACAGGCCGAACAGGACCACGAAGACGAACAGCGGCATCCAGGACTCGACCGCGCCGATGCCCTCCGTGCCGACCAGGGACGCGCCCCAGCCGTGCTGGAAGACGGCCGTCATCACGCCGTAGGCGGCGCCCACCGAGAGCAGGTTGAGGACGATCGAGGTGAGGGCGATGACGGGGGAACGGAAGGAGAACAGCATCAGCAGGAAGGTCACGCCGAGGACGAAGGCGAAGACCGGGACGATGCTCTTCTTCAGCTGGTCGTTGTAGTCGACGGAGAACGCGAGGTCGCCGCGGACGAGGGCGGTGGTGCCGTCGATCTTGCCGAAGGTGTCGGGGACGAGGGTCTCGCGCAGGGTGGTGAGGGCCTTCTTGGAGGTGTCGTCGGAGCCGTTGCCGGCCAGCGGGACGCTCACCTCGGCGATGTTCTCCTTGCTGTGGACGGTGACGTCGATGGACTTGCCGGTCTGGCCGGAGGCCAGGGCCTTCGCCTCGAAGTCGGCGAGGGCCTGCTTCATCTGCGCCGAGTCGATGTCCGCGGACCTGATGATGACGCTCGCGGGGGCCGGGGAGCCGGGGAAGTCCTTCTCGATCTGCTGGGAGACCTTCACGGTCGGGTTGTCGGCGGGCAGCAGCTTGTCGGTGCCGAGTTTCTCGGTCTTCATGCCGAGGGCGGGCGCGGCCAGGGCGAGCAGGACGGCCGCGGCGAGCAGGGCGAAGACGCCGGGGCGGGCGAGGACGCCGCGCAGCAGCAGGCTGTTGCCCCGCGGGGTGCCGGCCGCGGCCCTGCGGGCGCGGCGGCGGCCCAGGAACGGGATGCGACCGGCGCCGATCCGGTCGCCGAGCATGGCCATCAGGGCGGGCAGGACGGTCATGGAGCCGAGGACGGCGATGACGACGACCTCGATGGTGGCGATGGCGAAGCCCTCGAAGACGGTCAGGCCGGAGAGGAACATGCCGGCCATGGCGACGCAGACGGTGATGCCGGAGATCAGCACGGAGTGGCCGGAGGTGGCGGCGGCGATCTGGAGCGCGGTGGCGTTGTCGCGGCCGGCCTCGCGCTCCTCGCGCTGGCGGCGCAGGTAGAACAGGCAGTAGTCGACGCCGACGGCGAGGCCCATCAGGAACATCATGGAGTTGGTCATGCCGTCGACCGGCACCACGTGGCTGGTCAGGGCGAGCAGGCCCATCGCGCCGACGCAGGCGGTCACCGCGAGCGCGATCGGCAGCAGGGCGGCGACCAGCGCGCCGAAGACGGCGAGCAGGATGCCCAGCGAGACCGGCAGCGCGGTGTACTCGGCGCGGACGAAGTCCTCGCCGAGGCTGTCGTTGATGGCTTTCAGGCCGGTGGCGGCGCCGTACTGACCGAGGGTCACCTCGGCGTGGGCGGCGTCCGTCTTCTTGACCGCGTCGATGACCGGCTGGATGCGGTCGGCGGCGGTGTCCGGGTCGCCCTTGACGTCGTAGGTGATGAGGACGGCGTGCTGGTCGGCGGAGACGAGGTTCGTGGTGTCGGGGGTGCGGACGCGGGCGGTGAGGCCGGTGGCCTCGACGGCGTCGGCGGTGTCGGTGACGGCCTTGGTGAACTGGGGGTTGTCGGCGGTGAGTTCGTCGCTGTGGACGTAGATCAGCTCGCCGGCGGGCTCGGTCAGGCCGGCGTCCTGGAGGATGCGCTCGGCGCGGCCCGAGTCGCCGGTTCCGTAGTCGGCCTCGGTGAGGTTGACCTGGCCCGCGGAGCTGCCCAGCGTCATGACCAGAACGACCAGGACGAGCCAGCCGAACACCGCGGTCTTCCGGTGTCCGGCACTCCACCTGCCGAGTGCGGCTGCGAGGTTCCGTTTGGCTGCCATTCGCTTCTTCTCTCCTGCGGCATGGGGGGTGCGGGGTTTCTCCAAAAACGCTAGGGGCGGGTTCCGGGGCATTCGTAGGTCTCGCGGAGGCAGCATGCTGCGGCTGCAGAGTGCTGCCATGCCATACCGGGCAAAACGGGCACCTGGCCGGTATTTATCCTGCTACCTTCCAGCGTCGGAAAGGGAATCCGCACACACCCGAGAAAGATCCACAGAGGGCGGGGAGGGGCATGGAATTCGCCATTCAAGCCGAAGGGTTGAAAAAGAGATTCGGTGATCACGAAGTGCTGGCCGGAGTCGACCTTTCCGTGCCGCCGGGAACGGTGCTCGGGCTGCTCGGACCGAACGGCGCCGGCAAGACCACCACGGTCCGCACCCTGGCCACGCTGCTCGCGCCGGACGGCGGCCGGGCCACGGTGGCGGGGTACGACGTGGTGCGCCGGCCCCGTGAGGTGCGCCGCCGGATCGGGCTCGCCGGGCAGTACGCGGCCGTCGACGGACTGCTGACGGGCCGTGAGAATCTGGTCATGATCGGCCGGCTGATGGGCCTCGGCCGGCGAGGTGCCCGCACCCGGGCCGAGGAACTGCTCGACGGGTTCGGTCTGCAGCACGCGGCCGGCCGGCCGTCGAAGACGTATTCGGGCGGGATGCGGCGGCGGCTGGATCTGGCCGCCTGTCTCGTCGCCTCGCCGCAGGTGCTGTTCCTCGACGAGCCGACCACCGGGCTGGACCCGGCGAGCCGGATCACGCTGTGGCAGCAGGTGCGCGAGCAGATCGCCCGCGGGGTCACCGTGCTGCTGACCACGCAGTACCTGGAGGAGGCGGACTTCCTCGCCGACCGCATCACCGTGTTCGGCTCCGGCCGGGTGATCGCCGAGGGGACCGCCGACGAGCTCAAGCGCAAGGTGGGCGACGAGCGGCTGGAGGTGTCGGTCGAGGGCGTCGAGGCGCTGGAGCCGGCCGCGGCGGCGCTCGGGCGGGCGGTGTCCGAGGCCCCCGTGGTGGACCGGGAGACGCGCCGGATCGCGGTGCGGCTCGCCGACGGCATCGGGGGCGTGGCCCGCGCGGCCGCCGAACTCGAGCGCTGCGGTGTGCCGGTGACCGACTTCGCCGTGCGGCGGCCGTCGCTCGACGAGGTGTTCCTGCAGCTGACGGGGGCGAGCGCCCAGGTGAAGGAGAGCGGCGATGAGTGAGGTCCTGTCCCTGACGGGGCGGCAGATGACCCATCTGCGGCGGACCCCGGAGAAGATCATCGCGGTGTCGCTCACGCCGGTGGCGATGGTGGTGATCCTCGGCTACCTCTTCGCGAGCGTGATCACCGTCGAGGGCGGCGCCTACCACGACTACGTGATGGCGGGCGTCTTCGCCCAGGTCGGGCTGGCCTGTGTGGGCTCCACCGCGATCGGGGTGGCGTCGGACCTGCAGACGGGGCTCACCGACCGGTTCCGGTCGATGCCCATCTCGCGGGCCTCGGTGCTCTTCGCGTACACGGTGGCGGACCTGGTCACCGCGGTCGCCGCGATGGGTGCGGTGTCCGGGGTCGGGCTGCTGGTCGGGTGGCGGATCCACGGAGGGCTCCTGGAGTCGCTCGCCGCCGTCGGGCTGCTCCTCGGCTTCACGTACACGATGCTCTGGCTGGGCGTGCTGATCGGGCTGGTGATGCGCAATCTCGAGGCGATCAACGGCGTCACCGCGCTCGCGCTCGTCGTGTTCTCGTTCCTGTCCAACTCGTTCATGCCGCTGCGGGGACTTCCGGGGTGGCTGCGCACGGTGGCCGAGTGGAACCCGGTCAGTTCGGTGGCCGAGGCCTGCCGGGTGCTGTGGCACAACGCCCCCGCCTCCGAGGGGGCGAGCCTGCCGGTACGCCATCCCGAACTGGCGTCGGTCCTCACCCTGGCGGTGCTGCTGGCGGTCGTCGTACCGCTGGCACTGCGGGCGTTCCGCACGGCCGCGACACGGTGAGGGGTGGGTGCCGTGGCGCGGCGGCCCGCTGCTACGGCCGCGGCACCCGCCTCGGGCCGATCGTCCCTGCTCGCCTCGGGCCGGCTGCCCGCGTTCGCCTCGGGTCGGTGGCCCGTGTTCGCCTCGGGCTGCTGGGCTGTGCCTGCTCCGGGCTGCTTGGTCGTTTCTGTCTGGGGCCGGTCGGTGCCGGCGGCCTTGGGGCGGTGGCTTCCGTTCCGCTCGGGGCGGTGGTTTCCGTTCCGCTCGGGTCGGTCGCCCGTGTTCGCCTCGGGCTGCTGGGCTGTGCCTGCTTCGGGCTGCTTGGTCGTTTCTGTCTCGGGCCGGGCGGGTGTGGTCGCTCCGGGGCGGGGGTTTCCGTTCGCCTCGCGGCGGTCCGGGGTGCCCGTCTCACACCGGCCCCCCGCCCTCCGCCGTCGCGCCGCGGAGCCAGCCGCGTTCGCCGGCGAGGACGCCGGCCTGGAAGCGGCTGCGGGCGCCGAGTTGGCTCATCAGTTCGGCCGTGATGCGGCGGGAGGTGCGGACGGAGACGCCGATCTTGCGGGCGACGACGTCGTCCGTGTAGCCCTGGGCGAGGAGGCTGAGGATGGCGCGGGCCTGGCTGGACAGGCCGGTGCGGCTGTCGTTGATCGGTTCCTGGCCGTAGGGGGTCGCGGCCTCCCAGACGTGCTCGAACAGCGAGCACAGGGCGGAGACCAGGCCCTTGCCGCGCAGCAGCAGGGCGCCGGAGGCGGTGTTCTCCGGGTCGGAGGGCACCATGGCGACGCGCCGGTCGAAGATGATCAGGCGCAGGGGCAGGGTGGCCACGGTGCGCACCCGGCCGCCGAGGTCGGTCAGCCAGTCGAAGTGCGTGGTCATGTCCGGGTCGTTGAGGGCGCCCTGCAGGTAGATGCTGCGCATGTGGACCCCGCGGCCCAGCAGGTTCTCGTCGAGCGGGCGGACCGCGCGGCGGGAGTCGGCCGGGTGCCGGCTGAGCGGGATGAAGGCGCTCAGCTCCTCGGCGCACTCCTGGGAGAGCTCCTCCAGCCGGGCCCGGATCATCTCGAGGCCGGTGATGCGCTCGACCTCGAGGCCGCGCTGGTTGCGGACGGCGTTGTGATAGCTGTCGATGATCTCCGTGACGGCCTGGCGGCTGTTGGCGATCTGCTGCTGGCGCTCGGCGAGGCGGACCTCCTCCTGGGTGAGCAGGGCGGTCAGCCGCAGTTCGGGGTTGACGACGAGGAGTTCGCCGGGAGGGTCGCCGGAGGGGCGGACCAGGGCGAGCCGGGCCAGTTCGTCGAGGGCGTGACGGACCCGTTCCTCGGGCCACTGCAGATGCGCGGCGAGCCCCGGTACGTCCTGATGGGGTTCGCCGATCATGGCTCGATACAGACTCTCGGCATCCGAAGCAAGCCCGAGTATCCGCAACACTCTTCGCCCCCTATGTACGTATTGGACCACGCACCGGTCTCCCCGCTCTCCCGTCCCCGCGGGCTGAGTAGATCGTCAGTGACAGCCTGCGGCTGTCCTACCGGAATGAGACACCTGTGGCGTGAATACAGCCCAAGTTGACCGATTAGGGGCCAAGCTGGGAGAGCTTGCTGTGTACATCATCAAGAGCGTGCTATGTACATGATTAACGTGCGCCTGGCCCGGGGTCTCAGGCCGCTGGACGACGGCGAACTGCGCCGGTCCGTGCGGGACGTGGCCGGTGACCAGGACGGTCTGCAGCACGTCTACGCGGAGGTCGGTGCCGACGGCGCCGATCTCGTGCTTTTCGTCACCGCGTCCACGCAGGCGGCCGCGCATGCCGCGGCGCGCCGCGTGGTGACCCGCTTCCTGAAGGTGGAGTCGCTGCGCGGCTGGGTCATCCGCGAGTCCGCCGGGGAGTGAGCGGGCGCGGCGGGGCTCGTGGCGCCGGCGGTTCGCGGGCCCTCGTGGCGCGGCGATTCCCGGAATGCCGGGCTCCTTTTGGCCCGCACCCTGAGGTGTTGTCGGGGAATCATTAATTCCCTTTTCCCTGCGCTCGCGAGGCACCCCGGAAAAGAATCTGGCATGACGTTGTCACGGCAGGACCCTGACAGCGAAAAGCCTTAACCAGCGGGTGACCCGTTGTAAGAATCATCGCATCGGACGAGATGCCCCGGATTTCCTCCGAGAAAATCCGAGCGGGCGCCTCCGGAATTTCCCAACAAGTTGAATCGAGGAATTGCCATGCGGTCGACGCTCCGAATTGCCGCCTGCACCACCGTCGCCCTCTCCGCGCTCTGCCTCGGTGCCGCGTCGGCGTCCGCCGAGCAGCTCACCGAGCCGGCCACGAACAGCGGGGCCGCGGTCGGCGTGACGGTCGGTGTCGAGCTCTCCGGCCTGTCGCTCCTCGGGTCCCTCCCGGCGCTGGCCGGGTTGTACCAAGAGCCCGAGTGGTCCTGACGGGACGGACGGGGGAGGTCGGGCACGGTGCCCATCATCGGTACCCCGCAGGAGTTCCACGAAGAGGATCTCTTCGTCGATCTGCGGCAGTTGTACGGATGGCCGCTCTATCTGAAGTGCGAGGCCTTCAACTTCGCCGGCTCGGTGAAGCTCAAGGCCGCCGCCTCCATGATCGACGCGGCCGAGCGCAGCGGCGCGCTGGGACCGGACTCCGTGCTGGTGGAGTCCTCGTCGGGCAATCTGGGCCTGGCGCTCAGCATGATCGCCGCGGCCAAGGGATATCGCTTCATCTGCGTCGTGGACGCCCGCACCAACCTGACGACGCGACAGGCCATCGAGTCCCTCGGCGGCGAGGTGCACGTCATCACCGAGGCCACCGGCGCGGGCGGCTTCCTGGGCGCCCGGCTGGACCACGTACGGGCGCTGTGCTCCCGCGACGAGCGGGTGCTCTGGCTCAACCAGCACGCCAACGCCAACAACTGGATGGCGCACTACCGGACCACCGCGCCGGCCATCGAGAAGCAGTTCCCCGGACTGGAGCTGCTGTTCGTCGGCGCCGGCACCACCGGCACCCTGATGGGCTGCGCCCGCTACTTCAAGGACCGGCCCGGATCCCAGGTGACCGTGGTCGGCGTGGACAGCGTCGGCTCGGTCACCTTCGGCGGGCCCGCCGGGCCCCGCATGATCCCCGGGCTCGGCGCCGGGGTACGGCCGGCCCTCTTCGACGAGTCGTACGTCGACGACATGGTGCTCGTGCCGGAGATCGACACCATCCGCACCTGCCACCAGCTGGCGCGCAGCGGGTTCCTCTTCGGCGGATCGACCGGGACGGTCGTCAACGGCGCGGTGCGCTGGCTGGACGAGCACCGGCCCGGGGAGGACGTCACCGCCGTGGCCATCTCCCCCGACCTCGGTGATCGCTACCTGGACACGATCTACCAGAGCAACTGGGTCCAGGACATCTACGGCCTCGACGAGTTCGGCCTCGGCACCGGGCCGACCCCCGCCACCTCTGGAGTGAATCAACGATGAGCGAGTCGTTCAGCCACGAACTGCCGCTCTCGCTCGCGCAGCGGGAGATGTGGTACGCCCAGCAGCTCGACCCCGGCAACCCGGTCTTCACCATGGCCGACCACCTGGACCTGCACGGCCCCCTGGACCCCGCCCGCCTCCAGGCGGCCTGGCGGCGCCTGCTCGCGGAGACCGACGCCCTGCGCGCGGTGTTCACGGAGCGGGACGGCGAGGCCGTGCAGACGATCCGGGAGTTCACCGCGCGGACCGAGTCGGCCGGCGGCCTGCACCCCGCCGAACCGACCCACCCCACCGGCCCCCTAGCCACCCCCACCGTCCCCGTCCGCGACCTGCGCCGGGAGAGCGACCCCGACGCCGTCTCCCGGCGGCTGATGGCGGAGGACCTGGCGCGCCCCTCCTCCCTGGACGTGGGCGCCGTGCGGTGGGATCTGCACCGCCTCACCGACGAGCACCACCGCTTCTACGTCTCCGCCAACCACATCCTGCTGGACGGCTTCAGCCGTACGCCCTTCTACCGGCGGTTCGCCGAGCTGTACGCCGGCGACACCACCGGCGCTCCGCTGCCGGCCCTGCGCGTCCTCGTCGACGACGAGCGGGCCTACCTCGACTCCGCGAAACACGAGCGGGACGCCCGGTTCTGGGCGGGCCGGTTCGCGGAGACCCCCGAGCCGACCCGGCTCTCCCCGCGCCGCTCCGCACGGGCACGGCACACGCTGCGGTGGAATTCCCCCGTTCCCGCGGCGACCGTGACCCGGCTGGAGCGCGTCGCCTGGGAGAGCCGGGTCACCCTGCCGGCCGCGCTGGTCGCCGCCACCGCCTCCTATCTGGCCCAGGTGACGGGCGGCAGCCGCGTCCTGCTGACGCTGCCCGTGCCGGCCCGGTCGACGCCGGTCGCGCGCTCCGTCCCCGGGATGCGCGCCAACTTCCTGCCGCTGCCGCTGGACGTCACCCCCGCCCTGACCCGCGACGCCCTCCTGGAGCACACCGCGGCCGAACTCCGCTCCACCCTGCGCCACCAGGGCTACCGCGGGGACCGGCTCCGCCGCGAGCTCGGCCTGTCCGCGGAGGCCGAGCTGTCGTACGGGCCGACCGTCAACGTGCTGGAGTCCGGGGCCGGCCTCGTCTTCGGGGAGTGCACCGCCCGGCTGCACAACCACTCCACCGGGCCCGTGCCGGGCCTCCAGGTGATCTACCTCGACGCCCCGGACGGCCGCTGGACGCTGCGGCTGGACGCCAACCCGGGCCTGTTCACGGACGAGGAACTCGCCGCGCACGGCGAGCGTCTGCTCGGTCACCTGGAGAGCTTCGCGCTCGCCCCGGCCGCGCTGCCGCTGGGCCGCATCGACGTCACGCTGCCCGCCGAACGGCAGGTCGTGCTGGAGGACTGGAACGCCACCGTCCGCACGGGCGGCTTCACCGACGTGGTGGAGCGGGTGCGCGAGCTGGCCGCCGAGGCCCCGGACGCGATCGCCGTCGACGACGGCACCGTACGGCTGACGTACGCCGAGCTGTGCGCGCGGGCCGACGAGGTGGCGCTGCGGCTGTCGGGGGCCGGGGTGTCCACCGGGTCGCTGGTGGCGCTGGTGGCCGATCCGGGGGCGCAGTTCGTCGCCGCCGTGCTCGGGGTGCTCGCCACGGGGGCCGCCTGGATCCCGCTGGACGTGCACGCGCCCGTGGCCCGCGGGGCCGCCCTGCTCGCCGACAGCGGCGCGGACGCCCTGCTGTTCAGCCCCGCCCGCGAGGGGTACGCCCACCAGCTGCTGGCGGCCGGTGAGCACTGGCCGAAGATCGTCGAACTCCACGAGGGGGAGCCCTCCGATGCGCCGACGGGTGCTCGTACGCCTTCTGTGGCGGCTGCGGGCGTGGGCGACGACCTGGCTTATGTGATCTTCACGTCCGGTTCCACGGGCCGCCCCAAGGGCGCCATGGTGCACCGGGCCGGCATGGTCAACCACCTGCTGGCCAAGGTGGAGGACCTGGAGCTGACGGCCGCCGACACGGTCGTGCACAACGCGCCGGTCACCTTCGACATCTCCGTCTGGCAGATGCTCGCCGCGCTCGTCTCCGGCGGCCGCACCAGGGTCGTGCCGCGCTCGCTGGCCGCCGACCCGCAGGGCCTGTTCGCGCTGGTCGACGAGGAGGACATCAGCGTCCTGGAGGTCGTGCCCTCGCTGCTGCGGGCCGCCGTCGACGACTGGGACAGCGGCGCCGCCCGGCCCGCGCTGTCCTGCCTGCGCCACCTCGTCGTCACCGGCGAGGCCCTCCCCGCCGACCTGTGCCGCCGCTGGTTCGCGCACTTCCCCGACGTCCCGCTGGTCAACGCCTACGGCCCGACCGAGGCCTCCGACGACGTCACCCACGCCTTCATCCGCTCCGAGGCCGACCTCGGCGACGTCCACACCCCGATCGGCTCCGCGATCCGCAACACACGCCTGTACGTCCTCGGCGACGGCCTGCGCCCCGTGCCGGTCGGCGCGCCGGGCGAGCTGTACGTCGGCGGCGTCGGCGTGGGCCGCGGCTACCTGGACGACCCGCGCCGCACCTCGGCCGTGTTCGTCGCCGACCCGTTCGCGCCGACGCCGGGCGCCCGCATGTACCGCACCGGCGACCGCGTACGGCACCGCGCCGACGGCCGGCTGGAGTTCCTGGAGCGCGTCGACCACCAGGTCAAGATCCGCGGACACCGCATCGAACTCGGCGAGGTCGAGGCCGCGTTGCGGCAGGTCACCGGGGTGACCGACGCGGCGGTCGACGTCGCCGTGGACAGCGCCGGCACGATGCGGCTGGCCGCGTTCGTCACCGGGGACGTCGATGTCGCCGAGGTGAAGGCGGAGCTCGCCGGGACCCTGCCCGACTACATGGTCCCGGCCGCGTTCGTGGTCCTGGACCGGCTGCCGCTGACCCCGAACGGCAAGGTCGACCGCAAGGCGCTGCCCGCGCCCGACCTCGCCGCCGGACAGACGGGCCGCCGCCCCCGCACCCCGCAGGAGCAGGTGCTGTGCGCGGTGTTCGCGGAGGTCCTCGGCGTCGAACAGGTCGGCATCGACGACGACTTCTTCGCGTTCGGCGGCCACTCCCTGCTGGCCACCCGGGTGATCAGCCGGATCCGGCTGCTGCTCGGCGCCGAACTGCCCGTGCGGGTCCTCTTCGAGGCGCCCACGGTCGCCGAACTCTCCGCGAAGCTCGCCGAGGCCGGTGCCGCGCGCCCTGCGGTCACCGCCCGCGAGCGGCCCGACGAGCTGCCGTTGTCCTTCGCGCAGCAGCGCCTGTGGTTCCTGGACCGGCTCGACGCCGACGCGGCCGTCGGCTACCACCTGCCGCGGGCCGTGCGGCTGACCGGACGCCTGGACCGGGACGCGCTCGCCGCGGCCCTCGGGGACGTCGTCGACCGGCACGAGTCGCTGCGCACGGTCTTCCCCGAGCAGGACGGCCGGGCCGTCCAGGTCGTCCTGGACGCCGGAGCCCACCGCCCGCTGCTGCCGGTCACCGAGATCGCCCCCGAGGACCTGGACGCGGCGCTCGCGGAGCGGGCCGTACGCCCCTTCGACCTCGCCGTCGACCTGCCCCTGCGGGCCGAACTGTTCGCGCTGCCGGAAGGCGACGGCCAGGAGCCGCGCGAGCACGTGCTGCTGGTGGTGCTGCACCACATCGCCGGGGACGGCTGGTCGGTGCTGCCGCTCGCCGAGGACCTGCGCACCGCGTACACGGCGCGCGCGGAGGGCGGCGCCCCCGACTGGGAGCCGCCGGCGGTGCAGTACGCCGACTACACGCTGTGGCAGCGGGAGCTGCTCGGCGACAGCGCCGACCCCGCCTCGCTCGCCGCGCGTCAGCTCGCCTTCTGGCGCGAGGAACTCGCCGGGATCCCCGACGAGTTGGAGCTGCCCGCGGACTTCCCGCGGCCCGCGCTGCCCGGTCACCGGGGCGGCCAGGTGTTCTTCCGGCTGGACCGGGAGCTGCACGAGGCGGTCACCGCGCTCGCCCGCGCCACCGGCGCCAGCACCTTCATGGTGCTGCAGGCCGCGCTCGCCGCGCTGCTGCGCAAGCTGGGCGCCGGCACCGACATCCCGCTGGGCACACCGGTCGCGGGGCGTACGGACGCGGCGCTGGAGCGGCAGGTCGGGTTCTTCGTGAACACGCTGGTGCTGCGCACCGACGTCTCCGGCGACCCCACCTTCCGTGACCTGATCGCCCGCGCCCGCGCCACCGACCTCGCCGCCTACGCCCACCAGGACGTGCCGTTCGAGTGGCTGGTGGACGCCCTCAACCCGGAGCGCTCGCTGGCCCGTCAGCCGCTGTTCCAGGTGCTGCTCGCCCTGCAGAACAACGCCCCGGCCGACCTCGCCCTGCCCGGCACCCGCGCCGAGACGACCGCCGTCCCGACGGGCACCGCCCGCTTCGACCTGGCCTTCGAACTCACCGAGGAGCAGGACGACAAGGGCCGCCCCGCCGGCATCGGCGGCCTGCTGGAGTACAGCGCCGACCTGTTCACCCACGCGACGGCCGAGTCGGTCGCCGCCCGCCTGTCGAGCTTCCTGCGCGCCCTCACCGAGCGGCCCGACACCGCGCTCAGCGGCTTCGACGCGCTGCTGCCGAAGGAGCGGGAGCGGCTGTTCGGCGAGTGGAACGGCTCGTCCGTCGCGGCCCCCGAACCGACCACCGTTCCCCGCCTGTTCGCCGCCCGCGCCGCCACCGACCCGCACCGGCCCGCGCTCGCCCTCCCCGACGGCACGACCGTCTCCTACGGCGACCTCGCCGACCGGGTGCACCGGCTCGCGCACCTGCTCGTCGAGCGGGGCGTCGGGCCCGGGCAGGTGGTCGCGCTGATGGCTGAGCGGTCCGCGCACACCGTCACGGCGGTGCTCGCGATCCTCGCCGCGGGGGCCGCGTACCTGCCGGTCGACCCGGCCTACCCGGACGACCGGATCGCGTACGTCCTCGGCGACGCCCGCCCGGCCGCGGTGCTGACCACGGCGGCCGTCGCCGACCGGGTCCCGGCGAGCGCTCCCGAGCCGCTCGTGCTGGACGCGGAGGGGACCCTCGCCGACCTCGCGGGCCGGCCCACCCGGGCCCCCGGGCGCGGTCCGGCGCCCGGCGACCCGGCGTACGTCATCTACACCTCGGGCTCCACCGGCCGCCCCAAGGGCGTGGTCGTCGGGCACGCCTCCGCCGCCGCGCTGACCGCGCAGGCCGGGCGGTTCGGGGTGCGGGAGGGCACACGGGTGCTGCAGTTCGCCTCGCTCAGCTTCGACGCGGCGGCCTGGGAGGTGCTGACCACCCTGGTGACCGGCGCGGTCCTGGTGCTGGCCACCGAGGAGCAGCGCGGCCCCGGCGACCCGCTCGCCACCTACCTCACCGACGCCGGTATCGACGTGGTGTGCCTGCCGCCAGCCGTGCTGGCCGCCTGGCCGGAGGACCGGCCGGCGCCGCCCGGGATCACCGTGATCACGGCGGGGGAGGCCTGCCCGCCCGCGCTGGTGGAGAAGTGGGCCGCGAACACCACGCTGCTCAACGCCTACGGCCCGACCGAGACGACGGTCTGCGCGACCGTCAGCACCCCGCTGATCCCCGGCGGCAGGCCGCCGATCGGCACCCCGCTGGCCGGCACGGTGGTGCACGTCCTCGACGACGACCTGCGGCCCGTCCCGGTCGGCGTGACCGGCGAACTGTACGTCGGCGGCGCGAGCCTCGCGCTCGGCTACCTCGGGCGCCCGGACCTGACCGCCCAGCGGTTCGTCACCGACCCCCATGGCGGGCCCGGCGCCCGCATGTACCGCACCGGCGACCTGGTGCGCTGGCGGGCCGACGGCACCCTCGACTACGTGGGCCGCGCCGACGACCAGGTCAAGCTGCGGGGCTTCCGCATCGAACTGGCCGAGGTGGAGTCGGCGCTGCTCGCCCACCCGGAGGTCGACCGGGCCGCGGTCGTCGTCCGCGAGGACCGGCCCGGCGACAAGCGGCTCGTCGCCTACGTCGTCCCGGCGGCCGGCGCGACCCCGCCCCCGGCGACCCTGCGCACCCACGTGGCCGGGCGGCTGCCCGACTACATGGTCCCGGCCGCCGTGGTGACGCTGGCGGACCTGCCGCTCACCACCAACGGCAAGCTCGACCGGCGCGCCCTGCCGGCGCCCGACTACACGGACGCGACACGCGGCCGGGCGCCGGTGACCGAGCAGGAACGGGTGCTGTGCGCGGTGTTCGGCGAGGTGCTGGGGCTGGCCGAGGTCGGCGCGGACAGCGGCTTCTTCGACCTCGGCGGCGACTCCATCAGCTCCATCCAGCTCGTCGGACGCGCCCGGGCGGCGGGGCTGCTGCTCACCGCGCAGGACGTCTTCCTGCACCGCACCCCCGCCGCGCTCGCCGTCGTCGCCCGGCCGGTCGAGGAGCAGGTCGTGCGCGGCACGGACGACGGCGTCGGCGACTTCGCGCCCACCCCGATCGTGCACTGGCTGCGCGAGCTGGACGGCCCGTACGACGCCTTCCACCAGGCGGTCGCCGTCCGCACCCCGGCCGGCCTCACCCGCACCGTCCTCGCGACCGCCCTGCAGACGGTGATCGACCACCACGACGCCCTGCGGATGCGCCTGTCCGTCGACGGCGCGGACGGCACCTGGACACTGAAGGTGCGCGAGCCCGGCTCGGTCAACGCGCCCTGGCTGCTGGGCCGGGAGAACGTGGCCCGGCTGGACGCCGCCGAGGTCGCGGACGCGGTGCGGCGGGCCGCGCGCGAGGGCGCCGCACGCCTCGCCCCCCGCGACGGCACCATGCTCCGCGCGACCTGGCTCGACGCGGGCGCCGGCCGGCCCGGGCGGCTCGTGCTGACCCTGCACCACCTGGTCTGCGACGGCGTCTCCTGGCGGATCCTCCTGGACGACCTGCGCCGCGCCCACGAGGCGGCGGCCGCGGGCGAGCCGGCGGAACTGGAGCCGGTCGGCACCTCCGTACGGTACTGGGCGGGGCTGCTCGCCGAGGAGGCCGTTTCCGAACGGCGCTCCGCCGAGGCGGAGTTGTGGCAGCGGATGCTGTCCGCGCCCGACCCGCTGCTCGCCGCACGGCCCCTCGACCCGGCGCGGGACACCCACGCCACCGCCCGCACCCTGCGCCTCACCCTCGACGCGGAGACCACCCGGGCCGTCCTCACCGACGTGCCCGCCGCCTTCCACGCGGAGATCAACGACGTGCTCGTCACCGCCTACGCGCTGGCCGTCGCCGACTGGCGGCGCCGCACGCGGGGCGAGGGGAACGACGGCAGCGCGGTGCTGATCGAGATGGAGGGGCACGGGCGCGAGGAGATCGCCGAGGGGGTCGACCTGGGCCGCACGGTCGGCTGGTTCACCACCACCTACCCGCTGCGGGTCGAGCTGGGCGCGCCGGACTGGACGGAGGTGTGGGCCGGCGGGCCGTCGGCCGGGCGGGTGCTGAAGCAGGTGAAGGAGCAGCTGCGGGCCGTGCCCGACCACGGCATCGGCCACGGCCTCCTGCGCCGGCTCGCCGCCCACCCGGGCCTGGAGCGGACCCCGCAGCTCGGCTTCAACTACCTGGGCCGGCTGCCCGCCGCGCGCGACGCGGACTGGGCGACCACCGCGGAGTCACCGCTGATCGCGGCGGGCGCCGACCCCGGGCTGGCGCTGCCGCACGTGCTCGGCCTCAACGCCCTCACCGAGGACGGGCCGGACGGGCCGCGCCTGACCGCCACCTGGACCTGGCCGGGCGAACTCCTCGACGAGGCCGATGCGGCCGATGTCGCCGAGGGCTGGTTCCGTGCGCTGCGGGCGCTCGTCGCCCACGCCCAGGGGCCCGACGCGGGCGGCCACACGCCCAGCGACGTGGACCTGATCGCGCTGAGCCAGGACGAACTGGACGCATTCGAGAACGAGATGGACGACTGGGGGGCCTCCCTGTGACACGAGGACGATCCAACCTGAGCGACGTCCTGCCGCTCACCCCACTGCAGGAGGGCCTGCTCTTCCACGCGGTCTCCGGCCGGCGGGAGCTGGACGTCTACACCGTGCAGCTGGTCCTGGACCTGTCCGGCCCGCTGGACGGGGCGCGTCTGAGGGCCGCCGCCGAGCGGTTCCTCGATCGCCACCCGCACCTGAAGGCCGGCTTCCGCTACCGCGACAACGGCGACCCCGTCCAGCTCGTGCCGCGCACGGTCACCCTGCCGTGGCGGGAGGACGACGTCAGGGACGAGGACCGCGTCCGGGAGCTGACCGAGGAGGACCGGCTGCGGCCCTTCGACATGGCCCGCCCGCCGCTGCTCCGGTTCCGGCTGCTGAGAACGGGCGAGCAGACGTACCGATTCGTGCTGACGGCTCATCAGATCCTGTTCGACGGCTGGTCGATGCCGGTCATCATCGGCGAACTGTTCGCCCTGTACGGCGACCCGGCGGCGCCCCTGCCGCCGGTCACCCCGTACAAGGCCTACCTCGCCCACCTCGCCCGGCGGGACGTCCCCGGGGCGGAGGCGGCCTGGCGGGAGGCGCTGGACGGGCTCACCGAGGCCACCCTCGTCGCCCCGGGCGGCACGGACGGCTCACGGCTGCCCGACCACCACGTCCTCGACCTGCCCGCCGGCTTCACGGCCGACCTCACCGCCTGGGCGAAGGAGCGGGGCCTCACCCTCAACACGGTGGTGCAGGGCGCCTGGGCCGCCGTCCTGGGCACCCTCACCGGCCGCAGCGACGTCGTCTTCGGCGGCACCGTCTCCGGGCGGCCGCCGGAGCTGCCCGGCGTCGAGTCGATGGTGGGCCTGTTCATCAACACCGTGCCGGTGCGGGTCACGCTGGACCCGTACCGCACGTTCCCGGAGATCCTCGCCCGGCTCCAGGACCGGCAGGCCGCGCTCCTGCCCCACCAGCACCTCGGCGCCGCCCGCATCCAGCGGACGGCGGGCCTGGGCGAGCTGTACGACACCGTGCTGGTCTTCGAGAACTACCCCCTGGACCCGGCCGCCCTGCGCGACCCCGTCCCCGGCCTCACGGTGACCGGCCTGGAGGCGAAGGACGCCACGCACTACCCGCTGAGCCTGATGGCGATCCCCGGCGAGCGGCTCCGCCTGACCCTCTCCTACGACCCCGGCCGCTACGCCCCCGCCGACGCGGCCCGTGTCGTCGAGCGGCTGGAGCGGGTGCTGCGGACGGCGGTCGCCGAGCCGGAGACGCCGTTCGGCAGGATCGGGACGCTGCTGCCCGGCGAGGACGTGCTGGACCTGCCGGTACGGTCGGCCTGGGGCGACGCCTTCACCGACGTGGTGGCCCGCGTCCGCGGCCTCGCCGCCGCCCGCCCCGACGCCGAGGCCGTCGCCGACGACCACGAGCGGCTCACCTACCGTCGGCTGTCCGAGCGCGCCGGCGGCATCGCCGCCCACCTCACCGGCGCCGGCATCGGCCCCGGCTCCCTGGTCGGCGTCCTCGCGGCACCGGGCTGCGACTTCGTCGCCTCGGTACTCGGCACCCTCGCGGCAGGCGCCGCCTGGCTCCCCCTCGACGTACACGCGCCGCCGGCCCGCAGCGCCTCGCTGGTCCGGGACGCGGGGGTGCGGCACCTGCTGGTGGACGAGGAGCACGCGGGAGCGGCACGGGAACTGCTCACCGCCGCCGCCGGGGCACCGACGGAGCCGGCCGTGTCCGGCGGAACGCCGCTTCCCGCGCCCGCGGCCGGGGCGCCGGTGCGCTCGGGCGGGGCCGGTGGGGCTGAGTTCTCCGTGCCTGTGGCCGGGGCGCCGACGCGCCCGGCCGGGTCCGGTGGGGGTGCGCTCCCCGTGTCCGGCGGGACGGCGCCTGTCGCGGCCGGAGGCCCGGCGCTCGTCGGCGAGCCCTCGGTCGGCATCCCCGTCACCGTGGTGACCACCCTGTCCGCAGCCCCCCTCCCCCCGGCCCCCGGCACCCCCCTCGACCTCGCCTACGTCATCTTCACCTCGGGTTCCACCGGTCGTCCCAAGGGGGCGATGGTGCACCGTGACGGGATGGTGAACCATCTGCTGGCCAAGGTGGAGGACCTGGGGCTGGACGAGGGGACCGTGCTGGTGCACAACGCGCCGGTCACCTTCGACATCTCCGTGTGGCAGATGCTGGCCGCGCTCGTCAGCGGTGGCCGGCTGCGGGTGGTGGCCCGGTCCACGGCCGCCGATCCGCAGGCGCTGTTCGGACTCGCCGACGCGGAGGCGGTGACCGTGCTGGAGGTCGTGCCGTCGCTGCTGCGGGCCGCGCTGGACGCCTGGGACGCGGGGGCGCGGCCGCCGGCGCTGACGGGGCTGCGGCACCTGGTCGTCACCGGGGAGGCGCTGCCCGCCGACCTGTGCCGTCGCTGGCTCGCCCGCTTCCCCGGCATCCGGCTGGTCAACGCCTACGGCCCCACCGAGTGCTCCGACGACGTCACCCACGCCCTGATCGGCTCCGACATCGGCCTGGGCGACGTACGGGCCCCGATCGGGCGGGCCGTGCGGGAGACCGGGCTGTACGTCCTCGACGACGCGCTGCGGCCGGTGCCCGCCGGGGTGCCGGGGGAGCTGTATGTCGGGGGGCGCGGGGTCGGGCGCGGGTATCTCGACGACGCCCGGCGTACCGGCGCCGTGTTCGTGGCCGACCCCTTCGCGGGGGTGCCGGGGGCGCGGATGTACCGCACCGGCGACTGGGTCGTGCGGCACGCGGACGGGCGGCTGGAGTTCCTGGAGCGGCGCGACCACCAGGTCAAGGTGCGCGGGCACCGCGTCGAACTCGGCGAGATCGAGGCCGTCCTGCGCACCCTGCCGGGTGTCGCGGACGCCGTGGTCACCGTGTTCGGGGAGACCGGCACCGCCCGCCTCGCCGCGTACCTCGCCGGTGACGCGGACCCCGCGCGCGTGAAGCAGGCCCTCGCCGGGCTGCTGCCCGAGTACATGGTGCCGTCCGCCTTCGTCGTCCTGGACGCGCTGCCGCTCACCTCGAACGGCAAGGTGGATCGCAAGGCCCTGCCCGCCCCGCACCTGGCCGGCGTCACGACCCGCGAGCCGCGCACCCCGCAGGAGGCCGCGCTCTGCCAGGCCTTCGCCGACGTCCTCGGTGTCGAACGGGTCGGCGCCGACGACGACTTCTTCGACCTCGGCGGCCACTCGCTGCTCGCGACCCGGCTCATCAGCCGTGTGCGGGCGCTGCTCGGCGCGGAACTGCCCATGGCGCTGGTCTTCGAGGAGCCCACCCCGGCCCGCCTCGCCGCCCGCCTGCGGACGGGGGGAGCGGCACGCCCGGCCCTCGCGCCCGCCGTACGGCCCGAGCGGCCTGCGCTGTCGTACGCCCAGCGGCGGATGTGGGTGCTGAACCGGCTGGGGGGGACGGCCGGGGCGTACCACCTGCCCTGGACGCTGCGGCTGTCGGGGCCGCTGGACCGGGAGGCGCTGCACGCGGCGCTGAACGACGTGGTCGCGCGGCACGAGGCGCTGCGGACCGTGTTCCCGGAGGCGGACGGGGAGCCGTACCAGCGGGTGCTGGACACGGCCGGCGTGGAGCTGCCGCTGTTCGACGGCGACGACGTCTCCTCCTTCGCCGCCCGCGGGTTCGACCTCGCCGTCGAACTCCCGTTGCGGGCCGCGCTGTTCAGGACCGGCGACGACGAGCACCTGCTCGCCGTCGTCATCCACCACATCGCCGCCGACGGCTGGTCCAACGCCGTCCTCGCCCATGACCTCGGCACCGCCTACCGGGCCCGGCTCGGCGGGGCGGCACCACGGTTCGCGCCGCTGCCCGTGCAGTACCCGGACTACGCGCTGTGGCAGCGGCAGCTGCTCGGCGACGAGGACGACCCGGGGACCGTGGCGCACGAGCAACTCGCCTTCTGGCGCAAGACGCTGGACGGTCTGCCCGACGAGCTCCAGCTCCCGGCCGACCGGCCCCGGCCCGCGGTCGCCTCCTACCGGGGCGGCACCGTCGGCTTCACCGTCCCGGCCGAGACGCACCGCCGGGCCGCCGGCCTCGCCGCCCGCAGCGGCGCGAGCCTCTTCATGGTGCTCCAGGCCGCGCTGGCGGCCCTGTACGCCAAGCTGGGCGCCGGCCACGACGTGCCCGTCGGCACCCCGGTCGCGGGCCGTACCGACGAGGCCCTGGACGACCTGGTCGGCTTCTTCGTCAACACGCTCGTCCTGCGCACCGACGTCTCCGGCGACCCCACCTTCGCCGAACTCCTCGACCGCGTCCGTACGGCGGACCTGGCGGCCTTCGCCCACCAGGACGTGCCGTTCGAGAAGCTCGTCGAGGCGCTCGCCGCGAACCGCTCGCCGGCCCGGCACCCCCTCTTCCAGACCCTGCTGGCCCTGCACAACAACGCCCGCGCCGATCTCGAACTGCCGGGACTGGAGGTGGAGTTCGGGTCCGCCGAGACCGGAGGCGCCCGCTTCGACCTCGCCTTCGACCTGGCGGAGGACCACGACAGCGCGGGCGGGCCCGCGGGTCTCGCCGGCCGGCTGGAGTACAGCGCCGACCTGTTCGCCGAGGACACCGCGAGGCGTCTCGCCGACCGGTTCGCGCACCTCCTCGCCGCCCTGACCGCCGCCCCCGACCAGCCCCTGAGCAAGATCTCCGCCCTGCTGCCCGGCGAGCGCGAGACGCTGCTGGAGGAGTGGAACCAGGCCGCGGCCCACCCCTGCGACGAGCCCCCGCACCGCTGGTTCGAACAGCGGGCCGCCGCCCACCCGGACCGCACCGCCCTCGTCTTCGAGGACCAGGAGCTGACCTACCGCGAGCTGGACGAGCGGGCCTCCCGCCTCGCGCGGGCCCTGCGCGCCCGGGGCGCCGGCCCGGGCAGCCTGGTCGCCGTGGCCCTGCGCCGGTCGGCCGAGCTGGTGGTGGCCGTCCTCGCCGTGCACAAGGCGGGCGCCGCCTATCTGCCGATCGACCCGGCCTACCCGTCGGAGCGCATCGGCTACGTGGTGGAGGACGCGGGCCCGGTGCTGGTCCTCACCACGACGGACGTGGCCGGCCGCCTGCCCGCGCTGGACGCCGTACCGCGCCTGCTGCTGGACGAACCCGTCCCGGCCGCACCGGAGTTCACCGGCGTTCCGGCGCCCGCCGAGGCCGCCTACACCATCTACACCTCCGGCTCCACCGGCCGCCCCAAGGGCGTGGTGATCTCCTTCGCGGCCTTCGCGAACTTCCTCGCCGACCTGCGCGGACGCCTCGGCCTCGGGGCGGACGACCGGTTCGTCGCGGTCACCACGTTCGGCTTCGACATCGCCAACCTGGAGCTGTTCGGCCCCCTGGTCTCCGGCGCCACCCTGGTCCTCGCCGGCCACGACACCGTCCGCGACCCGGACGCGCTCGCCGCGCTGCTGACGGCCTCCGGCGCCACCGTCATGCAGGCCACGCCCACCCTGTGGCACGCCCTGGTCACCGAGCACCCGGCCGCACTCGCGGGCCTCCACGCGCTGACCGGAGGCGAGGCCATCAGCCCGGCGCTCGCCGCCCGGCTGGCCGCCGCCACCCGCAAACTGACCAACCTGTACGGCCCGACGGAGACCACCATCTGGTCCACCGCCACCGAACTGGACGGCACCGGCACCCCGCCCATCGGCCGCCCCCTCGGCGGCAACCGCACCTATGTCCTCGGCCCCGACCTGCAGCCGGCCCCGACCGGCGCCACCGGCGAGCTGTACATCGGCGGCGTCGGCCTGGCCCGCGGCTACCACGGCCGCCCCGCCCTCACCGCCGAACGCTTCGTCGCCGACCCCTTCACCTCCGCACCGGGCGCCCGGATGTACCGCACCGGCGACCTCGTACGGCAGCGGTCCGACGGCACGATCGACTACCTCGGCCGGGTCGACCACCAGGTCAAGGTGCGGGGCTTCCGCATCGAACTCGGCGAGATCGAGGCCGCGTTGGCGGACCATCCGGCGGTCGCCCAGGCGGCGGTCGTGGTCCGTGAGGACCGGCTGACCGGGTACGTCGTGCACGCCGCACCCGCGGACGGCGGTGACGAGCGTCCCGACCTGCGCGCCCACCTGGCCCGCCGGCTGCCCGACTACATGGTCCCGGCGGCCCTGGTACCCCTGGAGGCGCTGCCGCTCACCCCCAACGGCAAGGTGGACCGCGCACGGCTGCCCGTGCCCGACACCCCGGCGCCGGCCGCCGGGCGGGCGCCGGACACCCCGCTGGAAGAGCTGCTGTGCCGGCTGTTCGCCGAGACCCTCGGGGTCGAACGGGTCGGCGCCGACGACGACTTCTTCGCGCTCGGCGGTGACTCGATCCGCTCCATCCGGCTGGTGGGCCGGGCCAGGGCGGCCGGTGTCCGGTTCACGCCGGCCGACGTCTTCGTGCACCGCACGGTCGCCGCGCTGGCCGGGATCGCCGTCCAGGACCTCGCCGTCCAGGACCTCGCCGGCCGGGACGAGCGGAGCGGCCCGGACACCTCCGGCGACGCCGCCTTCGCCCCCGTCCTGCCGATCCGCCCGCACGGCAGCCGCCCGCCCCTGTTCTGCGTGCACGGCGGCGTCGGCCTCGGCTGGCCCTTCCTCTCCCTCGCCGCACACCTTCCCGACACGCCCGTGTACGCGTTCCAGGCCGGCGGAATCCAGCACGACGCCGCGCAGCCGGCCTCCGTTTCGGAAATGGCCGCCCAATACGTCGAAAGAATGGTGGAAATCCAGCCGGACGGCCCGTACCATATTCTTGGCTGGTCGTTCGGCGGCCTGGTCGCCCACGAAATGGCATGCCACATCGTGGCGGCCGGGGAAAAGGTCGCCCTGCTGGCGAACCTCGACGGGTTCCCGGCGCAGCCGGCCGAACAGACGGGGGCATCGGGGGAATCGGGGGATTCCAAGCACGGTGCGGACTCCGCGGACGGCGTACCCGATGACGTCCTGCTGAGCGCCGAACTGCGCGCCCGGCTCGGCGCCGCGGGCAACGCGCTGACGGAGCTGACCGACGGCCAGTACACCCGCCTGCTGCGGGTCATCCGCGCCCTCGACGGTCTCGCCGTCACCCACCGCCCCCGCCTTCACCAGGGCGACCTGCACTTCTTCGCGGCGACGCGAGGAGGGGACACGCACGCCCCCACCGAGTCCGTCTGGGCCGACCACACCGCCGGCCGGATCGTCCGGCACGCGGTGGACGCCGACCACGACGGAATGCTGGACGCCGCCCCGGCGGCGGCCATCGCCCGCGTGCTGACCGACCTCATGGAATGAGGAGCGAAAGCAGAACCGAACTCTGAATTCCGATTTCGATTCCGATTCGGATCCCGGTTCCCACACCGGTTCCGATTCCGAATCCGAATCATTCCATGAAATGCCCGCGCGGGATCAGTGCGCCCGCGTCCGTGGAAAAAGAAGGGACACGTCACGGTAATGGGAAATCCGTTTGACGACGAGGCCGGGACATTTCACGTGCTGGTCAACGAGGAGGGACAGCACTGCCTGTGGCCGGCGTTCGCGCAGATACCCGACGGCTGGAGTGCCGTCCTGTCGGACGCGTCACGGGCCGAGGCCCTCGACCACATCGAGCGGACCTGGACCGACCTGCGGCCCCGCAGCCTCGCCGAGGCGAGCTGACCGACCGCACCACCGGCCACCGACCCCACCTCGTACCACCACCACCTCACACGAAGGACAGGAAAGGAACGCCATGAGTGCCATCACCATCGACGAGGCCGTCGAGGCCCAGGTGAGAGAGATCATCGCCGACGCCCTCGAACTCGAGGAGGAGCTGACCCGGACCGGCCTGTTCGTCGACGACTACGGCGCCGACTCCCTCGCCGCCATCGAGCTGCTGTCCACGCTGGAGAAGACCTTCGGCGTGACGATCGAGCAGGACGAACTGCCGAAGATGGTCAACCTCGAGGCCGTCCTCGAGGTCCTGGCGCGGGCCGAAGCGCGATGACCGCCCGGCGTGTGGTGCTGACCGGGATCGGGGTCCTGTCCAGCATCGGCAACGGCGTCACCGAGTTCACCCGGGGCCTGCGCGAGGGCCGGTGCGGAGCGGGCCCCATCACCCGCTTCGACAGCACCGGCTTCCGCCGGCAACTCGCCCACGAGGTGCACGACTTCACCCCGTCCCAGTGGGTCCGCCACACGCCGGCCGAACAGCTCGGCCGCGCCACGCAGTTCTCCGTCGCCGCCGCCCGCATGGCGGTGAGCGACGCCGGGCTCGACCCGGCGGACCTGCGGGAGCGGCCGGGCCTGGTCACCGTCGGCACCACCGACGGCGAGGCCGACGCCCTCGACCGGCTCGTCGAGGCCCAGGCGAACGGCACCGTACCGGCCGACCTCGACCCGGTCGCGGTCGGCCGGCTCGCCGCCCACCGCCTCGCCCTCGCCGTCGTCAGGGAACTGCGGCTGTCCCGGGCGGTGCCCTCCGTCCTCGGCACCGCCTGCGCGGCCGGCAACTACGCCGTCGGCGACGGCTACGACGCCGTACGTTCCGGCGAGGCCGACTGGGCGCTCGTCGGCGGGGCCGACGCGCTGACCCGGCGCACCTTCGCCGGATTCCACCGGCTCGGCCTCGTCGCCTCCGACCGCTGCCGGCCCTTCGACGCCGACCGGGAAGGACTGCTCACCGCCGAGGGCGCGGGCGTCCTCGTCCTGGAGGACCTGGAGTCGGCGCGGGCCCGGGGCGCCCGCGTCTACGCCGAACTCCTCGGCTACGGCCTCAACTGCGACGCCCACCACCCCACCGCGCCCCACACGGACAGCGTCGCGCAGGTCATGCGGCTCGCCCTGGCCGACGCGGGCGTCAAACCCGAGGAGGTCGACCTGATCTCCGCGCACGGCACCGGCACCCCCACCAACGACGTCACCGAGATCCGGGCCGTCCGCCAGGTGTTCGGGGACCGGCCGCCGCGCACCGTCGCCCTGAAGTCGATGCTCGGCCACACCATGGGCGCCGCCAGCGCCCTCGGCGCCGCCGCCTCGGCGCTCGCGCTCGCGCACGGCTTCGTCCCGCCGACCGTCAACCACCGCACCACCGACCCCGAGTGCGCCGTCGACTGCGTGCCCAACCACGCCGTCGACGCCGACCTCAGGGTCGTCGTCAACAACGGCCTGGCCTTCGGCGGCAACAACGCCGCCGTCGTCCTCGGCAGACACCAGGAGAGCTGATCATGACGACCGTCGCGGTCCCCACCGACCGCCACTTCATCACCGCCTGGTCGGCCGTCTCGCCGTACGGCCTGGAGAGCGCCGACTACGCGCGGGGCGTCACAGCGGACGTCGCCGCGGACGCCGGGGACGGCAGCCGTGCCGTCCCCGTCCCCGACGGGCACGCCGGTGAACAGGCCTGCCTCGTCCCCGGGTTCGAGGTGCGCGAGGTGCTCGGCCGAGCCGGCACCCGCACCATGGACCGTGCCACCGGCCTCGCCGTCACCGCCGTACGGGAACTCTTCGACGAGGCGTCCCGCGCGCGGCGGCCGGTACCGGTCGGCACGGGCACCGCACTCGTCCTCGCCACCACCCTCGGCAGCGCGCAGAGCCAGCACGACTTCGCGCACGCCTCCTTCACCGGGGAGAAGCCCTACGACGTGCCGGCGCAGTACATGCCGAACGTCCTGATGAACTGCCCCGCCGCCGCCAGCGCCATCCGCTTCGGCCTCAAGGGCCCCAACACCACCCTCGCCGGCGGCCGCCCCTCCGGCCTCCTCGCCCTCGGCTACGCCCGCCGCCTCCTCGCGGCCGGCCGCGCCGAACGGGTCCTGGTCGGCGCCGTCGAGGAGTACTCGCCGTCCCGCTCCTGGATCGAGCACCACACCCGCGCCGCCGACGAGACGCCCGGACCGCTCGGCGAGGGCTGCGCCCTCCTCCTGGTCGAGCCGGGCAACGGCATACCGGCCGGTCGCACCGCGCTGGCCGAACTCCTCGCCGTGGACGCCCGCGTGGACGTCGACGACCGGCTCGCGACGACGGCCGAGGCCTGCGTCCGTGCCGCCCTCGCCGCCGCCGGCGTCGAGGCGCCGGACGTCTGGGCCGCGGTGGCGGGCGGCCTCACGGGACGCACGGGCCACGTCGAAACCGCCCTGCTCAGGCGCCTGTTCGGCCCCGAGGCCACGGATCGGGTCCATGTCCACACCCACATCGGCGACACCGCGGCCGCCTCCACCACCTTCCAGCTCGCCGCCCTCCTCGCCACCGCGAAGGGCGATCCCACGAGCCACGGCAGACCGGCCGTGATCACCTCGATCGACCGTGACGGGTCCGTGGCCTGCGCGGTGGTGCGACTGCTCGGGGAGGAGACGTGAGCGGGGCACGGGACGGCCTCGGCACCGCCCTGATCAGCGGCGGGTCGCGCGGTATCGGGCGGGCCACCGCCCTGCGGCTCGCCCGGGACGGGTACGACGTCAGCTTCGCCTACCGGGCCGACGAGGACGCCGCGAACCGGCTCGGGAAGGAGCTGGACGCGCTGGGCGTGCGGTGGCTGGCGCAGCGGCTGGACGTCGCCGACGCACCGGCCGTACGGGACTGGGTGGGGCGCACCGAGAGCGAACTCGGGCCCGTCACCGTCGCCGTCGCCTCCGCCGGCATCACCCGCGACCGGCCCCTGCTGCTGATGTCCGACCAGGACTGGCAGGACGTCATCGACACCAACCTCGACGGCACCGCCCACGTCTGCCGGGCCGCCCTGTTCCCGATGGTCAAGCGCAGGGCCGGCTCGATCGTCACCCTCTCCAGCGTCTCCGGCGCCGGCAACCCAGGACAGGGCAACTACTCCGCCTCCAAGGCCGGAATCATCGGCCTGACCTGCGCCCTCGCCAAGGAGGCCGCCCGCTTCGGCATCCGGGTCAACGCCGTCGCCCCCGGCATGATCGAGACCGACATGACCGCGGAGGCCTTCACCGAGGAACAGCGCGCCCGCACCCTCGCCGCCGTACCCCTCGGCCGCTTCGGCACCGCCGAGGAGGTCGCCGAGTCCATCGCCTTCCTCGTCTCCGACAAGGCCGCGTACATCACCGGCGCGGTGCTCCGCATCGACGGCGGGATCGTCGTGTGACCGCCGGCTCCACCGACATCGTCCGTTCCTTTCCTTCCGGGAGTAGATCTGCCATGACCGCGCCCGTCGACCTCACCCCCAAGGCCACCGCCAACCACACCCCGCTCGTCGACACCCGCCTGCTGCCCCTCGACGACGCCGGCGCCCGCGCCACCCACCGCGTCTACGAGCACCTCATCGGCATGTGGGCGCCCGGCGTCATCGAGGCCGCCCAGGACCTCGGCGTCTTCGCCACCCTCACCGCCGGCCCGGCCACCGCCGCCGGCCTCGCCGAGACCCTCGGCACCGACCTGCGCGCCACCCGCGTCCTGCTGGACGGCCTGCACGCCTACGACATCGTCCAGCGCGAGCGCGGCGGGGACGGCCAGGCCGTCTACACGCTGCCCGCCTCCCTGCACGGCGTGTTCGCACCCGACGGGCTGTTCAGCCTCGCCGGGAAGATCACCCACGACCGCAACGTCGCCTGGCACGCCTGGCGGCACCTCGCCGACAACGTCCGCAGCGGGGCGCGCAGCGCGCACGGCGGGCAGCAGGTCAACCAGATATCCGAGGAGGACTACACCGCCCTCGCCCGCGGCATCAACTTCTGGGCGCCGCCGGTCGTCTCCGTCCTCGCCGACGCGCTGCGCGAGCGCGGCTGGGGCGACGAGACCGACGCGCTGCTGCTGGACGTCGGCTGCGGCACCGGTATCTACAGCCACCTGATGCTGGAGGCCTTCCCGCGGCTGACCGCGCGCGGGCTGGACGCGCCGCGGATCACCGCGATCGCCTCCGAGCAGGCCGCGCGGCTCGGTGTCCACGACCGCTTCGAGCCGCTGACGGCGGACTTCTGGAACGACGACTGGGGCAACGGCACCGACCTCGCGCTGTTCGTCAACATCTTCCACCTCCAGACGCCGGAGTCCGCGCACGAGCTGCTGCTGAAGACGGCGAAGGGGCTCACCGAGGGTGGGCTGATCGCGATCGTCGACCACATAGTCGACGAGGAGGCGGGCGGGGCGAACGTCCAGAACCGGTTCTTCCGGCTGTTCGCCGCGTCGATGCTCGCCACCGGGGGTGGCGATGCGTACACCGTGCAGGACTACGACCAGTGGCTGGCCGATGCGGGGTTGCGGCGGGTGGCGCTGCTGGACACGCCGATGCATCGGGTGTTGCTGGCGGGGAGGTGATCCTGCGGACGGCTGGGGGATTCCTGCCCACCCACCCACCCGACTCGGTGGGCTGAGAGGTCCCCCACCCCGGGGCTCCGCCCCGGACCCCGGCGGGGACTGCGCCCCCTGCACCCCTGCCGGGGGCTGCGCCCCGGCCTTGCCCGCCCACCCGCCCGACTCGGTGGGTTGAGGGGTGGCCCTCCTCGGGGCTCCGCCCCGGACCCCGGGCGGGGACTGCGTCCCCTGCACCCCTGCCCCGGACCCCGGGCGGGGACTGCGTCCCCTGCACCCCTGCCCCGGACCCCGGGCGGGGACTACGTCCCCTGCACCCCTGCCCCGGGGGCTGCGCCCCGGCCTTGCCCGCCCACCCGCCCGACTCGGTGGGGTTGAGGGGTGGCCCTCCTCGGGGCTCCGCCCCGGACCCCGGCGGGGACTGCGTCCCCTGCACCCCTGCCGGGGGCTGCGCCCCGGCCTTGCCGTGGCCCTCCTCGGGGCTCCGCCCCGGACCCCGGGCGGGGACTGCGTCCCCTGCACCCCTGCTCGGGGCCGCCCCCCGCACCCCTCGCAGGTGCCTTCCCGCACCTGCGAGGTCCCCGCCTCGCCCGCCCCTCACCTCGCCTCCTCCCCAACCCTTCCAACACGACCACCCTCCTCACCGCCCCCTCCTCACCGCCCCCTCATCTCGGCCCCCTCATCTCGGCCCCCTCCTCGCCCGCCCCCACCGCACCCCACCACCACCCCCCACCTCACCCTCCCCGCTCCACCCCACCCTTCCGGAAGGAGCCCACAATGACCCGCCGCCTCTTCACCTCCGAGTCCGTGACGGAGGGACACCCGGACAAGATCGCCGATCGGATCAGTGACGCCGTCCTGGACGCGCACCTCGCGCAGGACCCGTATGCCCGGGTCGCTGTGGAGACGCTCATCACCACCGGGCAGGTGCACCTCGCCGGTGAGGTCTCCTCGGCCGCCTGCCTCGACGTCCCCGGCATCGTCCGCCGGCAGATCCTGGAGATCGGGTACGACCACTCCGTCAAGGGATTCGACGGCGCGACCTGCGGGATCTCCGTCTCGCTCGGCCAGCAGTCCCCGGACATCGCGCGCGGGGTGGACACGGACGGCGCCGAGGGCGACCCGTTGGACGCGCAGGGCGCCGGCGACCAGGGCCTGATGTTCGGGTACGCCTGCCGGGACACCCCGGAGCTGATGCCGCTGCCGGTGTCGCTCGCGCACCGTCTCGCGCAGCGGCTCACCGCCGTTCGCAAGGACGGCACCGTCCCCTACCTGCGGCCGGACGGCAAGACGCAGGTCACCGTCGAGTACCAGGGCAGCCGTCCGGTCCGCCTGGACACGGTGGTCGTGTCCGCGCAGCACGCGGCGGACATCGACCTGGACAGTTTCCTCGCCCCGGACATCCGGACGCATGTGATCGAGCCCGAGCTGGCAGCCTTGCGCGAGCGCGGGATCGAGCTGGACACCGAGGACTTCCGGATCCTCGTGAATCCGACCGGCCGTTTCGAGATCGGCGGGCCGACCGGTGACGCCGGCCTGACCGGTCGGAAGATCATCGTCGACACGTACGGCGGCATGGCCCGGCACGGCGGCGGGGCCTTCTCCGGGAAGGACCCGTCGAAGGTGGACCGTTCCGCCGCGTACGCGATGCGCTGGGTGGCGAAGAACGTCGTCGCCTCCGGTCTCGCCGACCGCTGCGAGCTGCAGGTCGCCTACGCGATCGGGAAGGCCGAGCCGGTCGGCCTGTTCGTGGAGACGTTCGGTACCGCCCGGGTCGCCGTCGCCCGCATCAAGGAAGCCGTCGCCGAGGTCTTCGACCTGCGCCCGGCGGCCATCATCCGCGACCTCGACCTCCTGCGTCCGGTGTACGCGCAGACCTCGGCCTACGGCCACTTCGGGCGCGAGCTGCCCGACTTCACCTGGGAGCGCACCGACCGCGCCGACAAGCTCCGCGCCGCCGCGGGCCTGGGCTGAGGGGAGGGACCGATCATGTACACCGAGCCGCCCGCACTCCCGTTGCCCGCGGGGCTTCCCGCGCCCCGGTTCGAGGTCGTCTCCGGCGAGCCCGACATGACGGAACTCGCTGCCCTCACCCTCGTCCTGTACGCCTTCACCCAGTCCCGCCCCGAGTCGGCGGAGGCCACCCTCTCGGTGGCGGAATGGTGGCGCCGCCGCCCGGGCGAGTACCGGTCGGCGGGTTCGTGGCGGGACACGGGATGAGTGGCCGCTTGCGCCGGGGTGTGGCCGGTGGACGCCGCCTGGCCGGCCACCGGCCACCCGTGCCGCCGCCGCTGCCACCCGTGGCGCCGCCGCCCGGGCGAGTACCGGACGGCGGGTTCCTGGGGGGACACCGGATGAGCGGCCGCTTATGGCATCAGCCCGTAGGCGGCGCCCAGGCCGACGACCACCGCCGCCGCCAGGGTGTGGCCGGTGAACACCAGCCGGCCGGCCACCGGCCACCAGTGGCGGCGCCAGGCCACCACGGTGCACACGGCCAGCAGGGCGGTGGCGGCGGCCGCGGCGGCGATCAGCCGGGGGATCAGGGTCAGGAGCGGCGAGTCGCCCACCAGGACCGTGCGGTTGAGGGCGTTGCCGTCGCCGGTGAGCCGGACGAAGCACACGGTGGCCGTGGCCAGCAGTGCGCCGGTGACCCAGGCCAGGGCCCAGGCGACCCGGCCGCCGGGGGCCTTCGCCTTGCGGCGCCGTACGTACGCCACGAGGGGGAGGAGCAGCACGGCCGCGCCGAGCAGCGCGAGGCCGCCGAGCAGGGCCTGCTGGTGGAGTGCGGGCGACTGGTACCAGGGCAGCTTCTCGAACATCTGGGTCGGGTCGGAGGCCAGGGCCAGCCGGCCGTCCCGGAAGGCGATCCGGTCCTGCCCGCCCCGCTCCTGGAAAACCCCGGGCGCCACCGGCATCCAGTGCTGCTCGCCGACCCGCGGGTCGCGGGCGAGCCCGGTGGTGGTCAGCCCACCGTCCGTACCGGCGCTGACGTGCACGGAGGAGGTGAGCGCCGCGACCCGCGTCAGGTCGGAGGCGCTGGTGCGGGTGGTGCGGTAGTAGCCGGCGTACGGGGAGGCGCCGTTGCCGCCCGGCCGGGTGAGGCGGGCGGGGGCGGCGGGCGTCGCCTCGGCGGGGCCCTCGTCCCGGTCGGTGGTGGAGGGGGCGTCGGCGGCGTTCTTTCCTCCCGTCAGCCGGTCCGCCATGCGGTTCACCAGCTCCTGCCCGGCGTAGGAGGCGCTGCCGTCCTTCCCGTCGCCGTTGTAGACGACGTACACGCCGACGCCGAAGGCCGGCAGCAGCGCCAGGTTGCCGTGGAAGCCGGGCAGGTCGCCGTCCTTCACCCACAGGCGGTGTCCGTTCCGTACGCGCTCCTCCAGTACGTAGCCGATGCCGGGCAGCCTCGGGTCGTTGGCGAACTGGCGGTGCAGCATGGCCCGGGTGGAGGCGCGGGAGAGGACGGGGCCGCCGTCGGTGAGCAGGGCGCGCATCAGGCGGCCCATGTCGGCGGCGGTGGTGACGGCGCCGGCGCCGGTGGGCGTCCAGGCGCCGTACTGGCCGTCCTCGGCACGCTGCCGGCCGCCGTCGGGCCGGTAGCCGCGGGCCAGGCTGTCCGCGGTGCGGGCGTCGGGGCGGGCGAAGGTCGTGCGGGTCATGCCGAGCGGCTCGAGGATCGCGCGGTCGACGTACGTGGCGAAGGGCGTGCCGGTGACCCGCTCGACGAGGTGACCGGCCAGCGCCACGCCGTAGTTGTCGTAGCTCGCGACCTCGCCCGGCGGCCGTACCCGGGACGGCTGGTGCTCGGCGAGGCTTGCGCCGAGCGCGTCCGACGGCTCGGGAGCGGTGCCGCCGCGGCCGAGGATGCTGGTGTCGAAACCGGCGGTGTGCGTGAGGAGATGACGGACCGTCACCGGACGGCCGGGGTAGCTGTCCTTGATCTTGAAGGTGGTCAGGTAGCGGTTGACGTCGGCGTTCAGGCTCAGCTTGCCCTTCTCCACCTGCTGGAGCACGGCGACCGCCGTGAACAGCTTGGCGTCGGAGGCCATGAAGTAGCCGGTGCGCCGCGGGTCACTGCGTACGCCCCGCTCGACGTCGGCCAGCCCGTAGCCCTTGGTCAGCGTCCGCCCGTCGCGCTGGACGACGACCACGGAGGCGCCCGGGATGCGGTACTCGGCCAGCTGCTTCGGCACCAGCTCGTCCAGCAGCGCGGCCGGTCCGCCGCCCTGCCGTGCGGACGCCGTACCGGTACCTGTACCCGTACGGGTACCGGCGCTCGTACCCGTACCCGTACCCGTGCCGGCGCTCGTACGCCCGTCCGCGGCGGCCGGGGTCACCACGCACAGGACGGCGGCCACCACGGCCGCCACCAGGATGAGGATTCGCTCTCGGCTCGTCATACCTCCGATTCCACCCGCCGCGGGCGCCACGTCCCATGGCCCTGTGTGGTGTCCGAGGGGTACCTGACTACACCCCCCGAGAGGGGACAATGGTCCCGTGATCGGCGGCACGTGGCGCACCAGGATGTAACACGTTCGGCGGCAACGGGCCGTCAGATCCAAGGAGTTGAAGTATGAGCATCCCCAAGAGCGTGCGTTCCGTCGGCGCCGGACTTCCGCTGGCCGGTCTCGCGATCGTGGAGGTCTTCTGCTTCTCCCTGCTGGTGACCGCGGTCTCCCTGCTCGGGGCGGGCATCGGCCTCTTCCTGATCCCGGCGGCCGCGATCGCCGCCCGCGGCACGGTGAACGTCACCCGCCGACTGGCCGGCGCCCGCCTGGAGGGCGGCATCCCCGAGCCGTACCTGCCCGAGCCGCCCCGCGAGGCCGGCCTCAAGGGCTGGTGGACCCGCACCCAGTGGATCCTCACCGACCCGGCGACCTGGCGGGACCTGGCCTGGATGCTGGTCAACCCGGTCGTCGGCGTCCTGATGGTGCTGCTGCCGCTCCTCCTGGTCGCCTTCGGTGTCTTCGGCCTGCTGATGCCCGTGCTGTGGGAGGACATCACGAGCAACGGCGGCAACAACTGGTACTTCTTCATCAAGGTGACGGACAGTCAGTCGGCCTTGTACGCCCTCGGGTTGGGCGTGCCGACGGTCCTGATGGGCCTGTTCATCGCCCCCGCCTCACTGCGGGACCACGCCAAGCTCGCCCGCACCCTCCTCGCCCCCACCGAGACCTCCCGCAAGGTCCTCCACCTCACCCGCACCCGCTCCGAGGTCGTGAGCAGCTCCGCCGCCGAACTGCGCCGCATCGAGCGCGACCTGCACGACGGCGCCCAGGCCCGTCTCGTCGCCCTCGGCATGAACCTCGGCGTCGCCGAGCAGCTCCTCGCCAAGGACCCGGAGGCGGTCCGCGCGATCCTCGCCGACACCCGCAAGGCGTCCGCCACCGCCCTGAACGAGCTGCGCGACCTGATCCGCGGCATCCACCCGCCGGTCCTCGCCGACCGCGGTCTCGCCGACGCCGTCCGCGCCCTCGCCATGGACAGCCCCCTCGACGTCACCGTCACCGCCGACCTGCCCGGCCGCGCCGACGCCCCCGTCGAGTCCGCCCTCTACTTCGCCGTCTCCGAGGCCCTCACCAACGCGGCCAAGCACGCGGCCCCCACCCACGTCTCCGTCGACCTCTGGTACGCCGACGGCCGGATCCGCGCCCAGGTCTCCGACGACGGCCACGGCGGTGCCGACCCCTCGCGCGGCACCGGCCTGCGCGGCATCGAGCGCCGGCTGGCCGCCTTCGACGGTCTGCTCGCGGTCACCAGTCCCGTGGGCGGACCCACCACCCTCACCCTGGAGATCCCTTGCGCGTTGTCCTAGCCGAAGACCTCTTCCTCCTGCGCGACGGTCTGGTGCGGCTGCTGGAGGCGTACGACTTCGAGATCGTGGCCGCCGTCGACAACGGCCCCAGCCTGTTACGGGCCCTCGTCGACGAGCGGCCCGACGTCGCGGTCGTCGACGTACGCCTCCCGCCCACCTTCACCGACGAGGGCCTGCAGGCCGCCCTGCAGGCCCGCAGGCAGGTCCCGGGCCTGCCGGTCCTCGTCCTCTCCCAGTACGTCGAACAGCTCTACGCCCGCGAACTCCTCGCCGACGGCAGCGGAGGCATCGGCTACCTCCTGAAGGACCGGGTCTTCGACCCCGACCAGTTCGTGGAGTCCGTCCGCCGGGTCGCCGCCGGCGGCACCGCGATGGACCCCGACGTCGTCGCCAAGCTCTTCGCCAAGGACACCGGCCCGACCGGCTCCCTCGCCCGCCTCACCCCCCGCGAACGGGAGGTGCTGGCCCTGATGGCCGAGGGCCGCTCCAACGCCGCGATCGCCCAGTCCCTGGTGATCACCGAACGCGCCGTCATCAAGCACACGTCGAACATCTTCGCCAAACTGGACCTGCCGGTGTCGGACGACGCCAACCGGCGGGTGCTGGCGGTTCTGGCGTTCCTCAAGTGACGTACTGCACAAGGGACTTGCCGGGAGCCGACCGCCACCCCCGTCGGCCACGACGCCCGGACCTGCGCGCGCCGGCGGTTCTCGCGTTCCCCGAGGGGCGCGCCGCTCCGACGACTCACTCCCGCATCCCGGCCGTCTCCCCGGCCCGCCGCCGCAACGCCACCCCCGTCGGCACCAGCACCGCGACCACCGCGAGTACCGCGCACGCCCCCGTCGTCCACGCGAGCTCCGCCCACGGCACGACCACGGCCACCGGCGCCGACAACAGCGCCAGCGCCCCGCCCATTCCGGCCAGATTGGCGAGCGTCACCAGCAGCCCCAGCACCCCGCCCACGCCGACCACCGTCAGCGCCTCCACGGCGGCCGTCCACAGCACCTGCCCGCCGGTCGCCCCGGCCAGCCGCAGCGCCGCCAGGTCCCGGGCACGCTCGGCGGCGGCCATGACGAGGGTGTTGGCGAGGGAGACACCGGTGTAGACGAGCGCGATGCCGAGCACGAGCAGCACACCGAGCCGGGTCGTCCGGTCGGTCTCCGGGTGACTCGCCGCCACCCACTGCGCCCTGCTCGCCACCCGCACCCCGTCGACCGCCCGCAGCCCCTCGACGACGGCCGCCGCGTCGGCCCCCGCCCGCACCCGCACGTCGACCCGGTCGACACCGGCCCCGCCCGCGTTGGCGGCGGTGACGTACACCCCGTTGTCCCCGGTCCCCGTGGCCAGCACGGCGACGATCCGCAGCGACTTCGCCGTGCCGTCCCCGAGCCACACCCGCACCCGCTGCCCCACCCGGTGCTCGGCCCACTCCTCGTTCACGACGATCGACCCGTCGTCGAGGTCGGCGACCCGCCCGGCGGTCACCGGCAGCCGTACGGTCCCGGCGAGCAGCGCGGGATCCACGGCCCGCGCCTCGGATCTCACCAGCGCGACCCCATCCTCCAGGGTGTGGACGGCGGTCGGGGCGGAGGGCGACACGACGGCCCCCGGCACCCGCTCAAGTGCCCGCACATCCACGGCGGTTCCCTCCTGCGAGGTCACCACGAAGTCCGCCACGGTCCGCTCCCGCACCTCCGCCGCCCGCGCCTCGTTCAGCGTGGCCGTGGCGCCGAGCAGGGAGCCCGCGAGGGCCACGGTGACCAGCACGGGCGCGGCGACGGCGGCGGTACGACGGACCGCGGCGACGGCGTTCGCCCGCACCAGCAGACCGGTCGTCCCCGGCAGCCGGGGCACCAACGGCCGGACGAGAGCGGGCGCGAGGAGGGCCACCGCCGTGATGAGCAGCATGGGCCGGCTGACGTACGTCTTCCGGTGCAGCAGTTCACCCGGGTCGGCGACCAGTGCGTACGCCAGGGTCGCGAGGGCCGTGACCAGCAGCGCCGCCCCGCACACCCGCCGTCCCCGGGTCAGCGCACGTCCGTCCACGGACGCCTCGCGCAGGGCCTGCGTCGGCGCGGTCCGTCCGGCCCGCCACGCGGCGACGGCCGCACCGGACAGGGCCACCGACAGGCCGGTCCAGAAGGCGAGGTGGTACGGCCAGGTGTGCCCGCCGATGGCGTACCACCGCGGCGCGAGCCCGCCCTCGACGACCACCTCGCCCAGCACCGGCGCGCCGTACGCACCCAGCGCGCACCCCGCCGCCGAGGCGAGCACCCCGACCAGCAGCGCCTCCGCCAGGACCGTCCGCCGCACCTGCCCCGGCGTGGCACCGGCGGTCCGCAGCAGCCCGAACTCCCGGCGCCGCCGCTCCACCGCGAAGGCGAAGGTGGACGCCACGACGAACACCGACACGAACGCGGTCACCCCGCCGGCGGTGCCGAACAGCGCGTTCAGCGCGGTGAGGGCCTCGCCGTCCCGCCCCGGGTCGGCGTCGGCGAGCCGCCGGTCGTCCCCGGTGAGCACGACGGCCCCCGATCCGCCGACGGCGGCCCGGACGGCAGCCGGGTCCGCCTCCACGACCAACTGCCGTGCCACGGGCGCCGACCGGGCCGCCCGGCCGTCCGTGCAGAACACGGCGTCCTCGAACCCGAGTCCCCGCACGGTCCCCACGACGAGGTCCCCGTTGCTCAGCCGCTCACCCACGTGCGCCCAGTCACCCGTGATCACGACCTCACCGCCCGCCCGGGGGGCACGCCCGGCGCTGAGCTCGTACGGGGCGAAACGCGCCGTGGACCACGGGTGCCCGACCAGCCCCGCGGGCGCGCCCTCCACCCGCACGGGGAAGGACCGGTCCTCGGTGACGGGCCCGAGCGCCCGCAACGCGGCGACGACGTCGTCCGGCACGGCCCGCGGCTGCGCCAACTCCGCCGTCCGCACCCCGATCGGCGTCTCCACCCGCAGCGAGTCCTGCCCCTTCACCACCACCGGCGCCGCAGCGAACCGCTCCGGCCCGCGCACGGGCGCCTCCAGCGAGGCCGCCAGCGCCTGCCCCATCACGGCCAGCAGCCCCACCCCCAACCCGAGCGCGACAAAACTCCCGACGAAGCCCACCCACCGAGCCCGCAACGTACGCAACGCGACACTCAACACGAGGCACCCTCCGAGGCCGCGAGACCCTGCGCGGCCTGCGGGCCCTGCGCGGCCTGGGCGCTCTGCGCGGCCTGCGCGCCCTGGGCGGCCTGCGCGGCCTGCGCGCCCCGCCCCGCACCGCCCCCGCCCGCTCGCCCGGCGTGCGGGCGGGCCGGGGCGTCGTCGTGCCGGCCTCCTGTCCCGGCGTCGAGGGCGGCTCGAGCGGTGCCGGCCTCGCCCGTTCGCCCGTGGCCCTCCAGTCCCGCCATGCGTGCCGCGACCGTCTCCGCGTCCGCCCCGACCAGCTCCCCGTGCACGCGTCCGTCGACCAGGAAGACCACCCGGTCCGCGTAGGAGGCGGCCACCGGGTCGTGGGTGACCATCACGACCGTTCGGCCGTCCCCGTCGACCATGCCGCGCAGCAGCGCCAGGACCTCGCGGCCGGTCGTCGTGTCCAGGGCGCCGGTCGGCTCGTCGCCGAACAGCACCTCGGGACGGGTGATGAGCGCGCGGGCCAGGGCGATCCGCTGCTGCTGTCCGCCGGACAGCTCGCCGGGCCGGTGCCGGCCCCGTTCCGCGAGCCCGACCTGCCGCAGCACCTCCCGCACCCGCGCCTTCGACGGGCGCCGCCCGGCCAGCCGCAGCGGCAGGGCCACGTTCTGCTCGGCGGTGAGCGCCGGCAGCAGATTGAACGCCTGGAACACGAACCCGATCCGCTCCCGCCGCAGCAACGTCAGCCGCCGCTCGCTCAGCCCGGTCAGCTCCGTCCCCCCGATCCGCACCGACCCGGAGTCGGGCCGGTCCAGCCCCGCGGCACACTGCAACAGCGTCGACTTGCCCGACCCCGACGGCCCCATCACGGCGGTGAAGGAGCCGCGGGGGAGGGCGAGCGTGACGTCGTCGAGCGCGGTGACGCCGGCCTCCGCGGCGCCCTTCGCGGCGTATCTCCGCCGTACGGCGGTCAGTTGGACGGCGTGTTCGGTCATCTCTGCCTGAGCTCCCACCCGTTGATCGATGTCGGTGGGTCCACGAAACCGCGGGACACCCGCCCCGGTCGTTGGGGCAGGAACGAGACCTGGGGTAGGGCCAGGCCTACCTCCGGACCTCTCCCTGGAGGGATGGCCCGGCCCCTCGCCCCCCTCCTACGGTGATCCGCATGCACCCCCGACCCGCGTCTCCGTCCGCGCCCGAGCCCGCGGCCGCCCGTGTCTCCGTGTGGCCGGCCCTCTCCCGCCCGGCCTACCTGCTGTCGCCGTGGCCCTGGCGTGCCGCCGGGTACCTGCTGACGGGGGCGGTCACCGGAGCCGTCGTCCTCGTGGGCCTGGTGACCTGGGTGGCCGTCGGCGGAGTGCTCGCGGTCGCCCTGGTCGGACTGCCCCTCCTCGCGGCCCTGGCCTTCGCCGGACTGCCCGTGGCCGCGCTGGAGCGCCGCCGCCTGCGACTGGTGGACACGGCCGGCGCCCCCGACCCGCACACCGAACCCCCCGTCCCCGGCCTGCGCAGCTGGCTCACCACCCGCCTGCGCGAACGCGCCACCTGGCGCGAACTCGGCCACACCGTCCTCACCGCGGGCCTCCTCTGGCCGGCCGAGGCGCTCCTGCTCACGCTGGCCCTCGCCTCCCCCCTCTCGATCGTCGCGACCCCGCTCCTCCTGGCGACGGTCGGCGAAGGCCGTGAGACGAAGGTGCTCAAGGTGTGGACGGTCACCGACTGGCCGACGGCTTTCGCCGCAGCCGCGCTCGGCGTGCTGCTGCTGGCCGCCGGCGCCTACGTCCTCGGCGTGGCCGCCGGCGCCCGGGCCGCCCTCACCCGCCTGCTGCTCGCCCCGCGCGAGGGCGACCCGGACGCCCGGGTCGTCGAACTCACCCGCTCCCGCGCCCGCCTCGTCGACGCCTTCGAGGCGGAACGCCGCCGCATCGAACGCGACCTCCACGACGGCGCCCAGCAACGCCTCGTCGCCCTCACCATGACCCTCGGCCTGGCCCGCCTCGACGCCCCGCCCGACGGCCTCCTCGCCGCACAGCTCGCCAAAGCTCACGAGGAGGCGGGCGCGGCCCTCGCGGAACTGCGCGAGCTGATCCACGGCATTCACCCGAAGGTCCTCGCCGACTACGGCCTGGAGGCGGCCGTGGCCGATGCCGCGGACCGCTCACCGGTCCCTGTGGACGTGGACTTCGAACTCCCCTGCCGCCTTCCCCAACCCGTCGAGGCGGCCGCGTACTTCGTCGTCTGCGAGGCCCTCGCCAACGTGGCCCGGCACAGCGGGGCGGAACGCGCGCGCGTGCGGGCGGAGTTCCGGGACGGACGGCTGCTCGTCCTGGAGGTGACGGACGACGGTCACGGCGGCGCCGACAGCGCGCGCGGCACCGGCCTCACCGGTCTCGCCGACCGTGTGTCGGTGCTCGATGGAAGACTGTCGCTGACCAGCCCGCCGGGCGGACCGACCCTGTTGCGTGTGGAGATCCCTTGCGAGTCGAGCGAGTCGAGCGAGCCGAGTCACCTGGGCGGGACGGCCTGCGCGTAGTCCTCGCCGAGGACAGCGTCCTGCTGCGCGACGGCCTGACGGCGCTGCTGACCCGCTTCGGCCACCAGGTCGTGGCAGCGGTGGGCGACGCGCGGGCCCTGCTGACGGCGGTCGCCGACCACACCCCCGACATCGTCGTCACCGACGTCCGTATGCCGCCCGCCTTCCAGGACGAGGGCCTGCACGCGGCGATCCGCCTGCGCGCCGAACACCCCGGCCTTCCCGTCCTCGTCCTCAGCCAGTACGTCCAGCGCGCCTACGCCGCCGAACTCCTCGACTCCGGCGACGGCACGGGAGTCGGCTACCTCCTGAAGGACCGCGTCGGCCAGGTCGAGCAGTTCGTGGACGCCCTCCACGACGTCGCGGCCGGCGGCACGGTCGTCGACCCGGAGGTCGTACGACAGCTGCTGCGCCGCCGCCGCGACCCGCTGGCCCGGCTCACCCCACGTGAACGGGAGGTGCTGGCGCTGGTCGCGGAGGGCAAGTCCAACGGCGCGATAGCCCGAGCACTGGTCGTGTCGGAGGCCGCCGTCGGCAAGCACATCGGCAGCATCCTCACGAAACTGGACCTGCCCCCGGCGGACGACACCCACCGCCGGGTTCTGGCGGTCCTCGCCTACCTCAGGAGCTGAGCGGCTTCGCGAAACACCGGCTGGACTCGTAGGCCCGGTAGTAGCCGAACTTCGTGCACGGCTCGTAGCCGCTGGACGTGTACAGCGCGATGGCCTCCGGCTGCTCGGTCCCGGTCTCCAGCACCATCCGCCGGCGCCCCGCCGCCCGCGCGTCCTCCTCCAGCGCGGCCAGCATCCGCCGGGCCAGCCCGAGCCCGCGCATCTCCTTGATCACGAACATCCGCTTGAGTTCGGCGTCCCCGTCCTCGTTCCCCTCGCCGTTCTCGTCCTGACTGCGCCAGCCACCCGTGGCCACGGGCCTCTCCAGCTCGTCGTAGGCGATGAAGTACACGCCACGCGGCGGCTCGAAGTCGCCCGGCTCCAGAACCGTGGCGTCGCCGCCGTCGCCGTAGCGCTCGTGGTACTCGGCCTGGACCTCGTCGTTCAGCTTGACGGCGTCGGGGTGGTCGAAGGAAACGCGACGTATATTCATGCGAGGCAAGGTACATCCATACAGTGCGGTCGGCGACAGAGAAATCTGGACTCCGTCCAGTGTGCCGGTATCGTGCCCGGGTGCTGACCGTGACCTCCGTGAACGTGAATGGTCTGCGCGCCGCCACGAAGAAGGGTTTCGTGGAGTGGCTCGCCGACACCTCCGCCGACGTGCTGTGCCTGCAGGAGGTGCGCGCCGAGCCCCACCAGCTGCCGGAGGAGGTCCGCGCCCCCGAGGGCTGGTACGTCACCCACGCCCCCGCCGCCGCCAAGGGCCGCGCCGGTGTCTCCCTCTACACCCGCCGCGAACCGGACCGTGTCCGCGTCGGTTTCGGCTCCACGGAGTTCGACACCTCCGGCCGCTACGTCGAGGCCGACCTCCCCGGTGTCACGGTCGCCTCCCTCTACCTCCCCTCCGGCGAGGTCGGCACGGCCCGCCAGGACGAGAAGGTCCGCTTCATGGGCGAGTTCCTCGCCTACCTCAAAACCCTCCGCGAACGCGCCGCCGCCGACGGCCGTGAGGTTCTGATCTGCGGCGACTGGAACATCGCCCACCAGCAGGCCGACCTGAAGAACTGGCGCTCCAACACGAAGAACTCGGGCTTCCTGCCGGAGGAGCGGGAGTGGCTGACCCAGGTCCTCACCCCGGAGGCGGGCGGCTACGTGGACGTGGTCCGCGCCCTGCACCCGGACGTCACCGGCCCGTACACCTGGTGGTCGTACCGGGGCCGGGCCTACGACAACGACTCGGGGTGGAGGATCGACCTCCATGTCTCCACCCCCGGTCTGGCCGGCAAGGCCGTCAAGGGCTACGTCGAGCGGGCGGCCACGCACGCCGAGCGCTGGTCGGACCACGCGCCGGTGACCGTGGTCTACGACCTCTAGTCCCGTTCTCGCCCGTTCTTGTTGCCGCCCGTCCCCGTTCCCGCTAGCTCAGCTTCCGCAGCCGCCGGTCCAACGCCAGCGACACCTCCGCCTCCACCACGCTGCGCGCCAGCGGGCGCAGGCGCGGCAGGTCCTCCTCGGTCGCGTGGCGCAGGACGAGTTCGGTGAAGAGTTCGGCGAGGGCGTCGGCGTGTTCGCGGACGCGGGCGCCCGCCGCCAGGATCTCCGCGAGGGGGATGCCCTCGCGGACCAGGGCGGCGGAAACGTCCAGCAGGCGGCGGCTGATGTGGACGATGTCGTCGCCGTCGGCGGCGAGGTAGCCGAGGTCGAGGGCGGCGGCGAGGTTCTCGGTGGTGACCTGGCCCTCGAAACGCGCGGCGAGTTCCTCGGGGGTGAGGCGGACCGGCTCCTCCTCGGTGGGGGCGTCGACACCGAGGAGGTCGGCGACGTCGCGGCCGTGGTCGAAGGCCTCCGCGAGTTCCGCGATGCCGTTCAGGGTGTGGCCGCGTTCCAGCAGCGCCGCGATCGTGCGCAGACGGGCCAGGTGGTGGTCGTCGTACCAGGCGATGCGGCCCTCGCGGCGGGGCGGTGGGAGCAGCCCCCGTTCGCGGTAGAAGCGCAGGGTGCGCACCGTGATGCCGGCCTCCCTGGCCAGCTCCTCCGTCCGGTATTCCCGCTTGTCCGCCACGCCGGAAGCCTATGTCGTACCCCCGGGTGCCCGCGGCGGTGGCCGCTGAGGTGAAAGTCCCACGAACGTCCCCCGTACGACCCCTACCCATCAGTATCGAGCTGCTCTAACCTCCATTGCGCCAGTGTTCACTGGCATGGTCGCGTGAGGCAGGGAGGCGTCGGGATGACCGAGCACGGACACCAACACGTGCGGGTGGCGGTGATCGGGTCGGGGTTCGGCGGGCTCGGGGCCGCCGTACGGCTACGGCGGGAGGGGATCACCGACTTCGTCGTCCTCGAACGCGCGAGCAGCGTCGGCGGCACCTGGCGGGACAACAGCTACCCGGGGTGCGCCTGCGACGTTCCCTCCCACCTGTACTCCTTCTCCTTCGCGCCCAACCCCGACTGGCCGCGCGCCTTCTCCGGGCAGGAGCACATCCGTGCGTATCTGGAGCACGTCACGGACGTCTTCGGGCTGCGCCCCCACCTCCGCTTCGACTCCGAGGTCCAGCGCATGACCTGGAACGCGGAACGGCTGTGCTGGGACATCGAGACGGTGAGCGGGTCGCTCTCCGCCGACTTCGTCGTCTCCGCGACCGGGCCGCTGTCCGACCCGAAGATCCCGGACATCCCGGGGCTCGACGCCTTCCCGGGCAAGGTCTTCCACTCCGCCCGCTGGGACCACGACTACGACCTCACCGGCAAGCGCGTCGCCATGGTCGGCACGGGTGCCTCGGCCATCCAGATCGTGCCCGCCATCCAGCCGAAGGTCGGCCGCCTCACCCTCTTCCAGCGCACCCCGCCGTGGGTGATGCCCCGCGTCGACCGGGCCATCAGCCGCGCCGAGCGCCGGCTGCACCAACTGCTGCCGCTCACCGCCAAGGTGCGCCGCGGCCTCCTGTGGGGCGTCCGCGAGCTCCAGGTCCAGGCCTTCACCAAGCACCCGAACGAACTCGGCTTCGTCGAGCAGCTCGCCAAGCGCACCATGGCCCGCGCCGTCAAGGACCCGGTGCTGCGCGCCAAGCTCACCCCCGACTACCGCATCGGCTGCAAGCGGATCCTGCTGTCCAGCGAGTACTATCCGGCGCTCACCCGGCCCAATGTCGACGTGGTCGCGAGCGGGCTGCGTGAGATCCGCGGCTCCACCCTCGTCGCCGCCGACGGCAGCGAGGCCGAGGCCGACGCGATCGTCTTCGGCACCGGCTTCCACGTCACCGACATGCCGATCGCCGAGCGGGTCGTCGGCGCCGACGGGCGGACCCTGGCGGAGGCGTGGAAGGGCGGCATGGAGGCCCTGCGCGGCGCGTCCGCGCCCGGCTTCCCCAACTGGATGTCGATCATCGGCCCCAACACCGGCCTCGGGAACTCCTCCATGATCCTGATCATCGAGTCCCAGCTGAACTACATGGTCGACCACCTCCGCCAGCTGACCGTCCTCGGCGGCCGCGTCGCCCTCGACGCCCGCCCCAGCGCCGTGCACGCCTGGAACCGCCGGGTGCAGGACCGTATGCGGCGCACGGTGTGGAACACCGGCGGCTGCACCAGCTGGTACCTCGACGCGAACGGCCGCAACACCACCATCTGGCCGGGCACGACGAGCGAGTTCCGCCGGGTGACACGGCGCGTGGACCTCGCCGAGTACGTCGTCCTGCGCCCGCCGGCGACGAAGAAGACCCTGCCGGAGACGGCACCGAAGACCTCTCAGGAGACGGCACCGGAGTCCCCGCAGGAGACGGCGCCGAAGACGGAGGCCACCGCGTGACCACGACCACCGGCGACGCCCCGCCCGCCCCGTCCCGCACCCTCACCGTCGTCTCCGCCGACGGCGCCCCCCTCCACGTCGAGGTGCACGGCCCGGACACCGCGCCCGCCGTCGTCCTCTCCCACGGCTGGACCTGCTCGACCGCGTTCTGGGCGGCGCAGATCCGCGCCCTCGCCGCCGACCACAAGGTCATCGCCTACGACCAGCGCGGCCACGGCCGCACCCCGGCGAGCCCGGCGTGCGGTACGGACGTCCTCGCCGACGACCTCGAAGCCGTACTGACGGCGACGCTCGCGCCCGGCGAGAAGGCGGTCGTGGCCGGGCACTCCATGGGCGGCATGACGATCATGGCCGCCTCCGCCCGCCCCGCCTTCCGCGCGCACGCGGCGGCCGTCCTGCTGTGCAGCACGGGCAGTTCGCGGCTGGTGGCCGAGTCGACTGTCCTGCCCCTGCGCCCCGGCCGGTTGCGCACCTGGCTGACCGGCCACATCCTCGGGTCGAGGGCACCGCTCGGCCCGGTCACCCCGGTCGCCCGCCGGATCCTCAAGTACGCCACGATGGGCGCCGGTTCGGCCCCGCACATGGTCGAGACCTGCGCCCGGATCGTGCACGCCTGCCCCCGCACGGTCCGCCACGCCTGGTCGCATGTCCTGCACCTGCTCGATCTCGACCACGGCGTACGGGAGTTGAGGGTGCCGACGGCGGTGATCGTGGGCACGGCCGACCGTCTGACCCCGCCGGTGCACGCCCGCCGCCTCGCCGAGGCGCTCCCGGACTGCGTCGGCCTGACCGAACTGCCCGGCCTCGGCCACATGACCCCGGTCGAGGCACCGGACCTGGTGTCCGGCAGGCTCCGCGAACTCGTCACCGCCTACGCACCGCACCTCAAGGAGGGCTCATGAGCAAGGTCGGCCTCGAAGGACAGGTCGTGGTCGTGACCGGCGCCGCACGCGGCGTCGGTGAACTCCTCGCCCGCAGACTCTCCGCACGCGGCGCGCGGATCGCGCTGGTCGGACTGGAGCCGGACGCCCTCAAGCGGGTCGCGGAGCGCCTGCACGGCGACAGCGCCCACTGGTACGCCGACGTCACCGACCACGAGGCGATGACCCGCGTCGCCCAGGAGGTGAAGGACCGCTTCGGCAAGGTGGACGTCGTCGTCGCCAACGCCGGCGTCGCCACCGGCGGCCCCTTCGTCGACTCCGACCCGGACGCCTGGCGCCGCGTCATCGAGGTCAACCTCATCGGCTCGGCCGTCACCGCCCGCGCCTTCCTGCCGCTGCTGATCGCCAGTCGCGGCTACCTCCTCCAGATCGCCTCCCTCGCCGCGATCACCCCGGCCCCGATGATGACCGCGTACTGCGCGTCCAAGTCGGGCGTCGAGGCGTACGCGCACAGCCTGCGCGCCGAGGTCGGCCACAAGGGCGTGCGTGTCGGCGTCGGTTACCTGTCCTGGACGGACACCGACATGGTGCGCGGCGCCGACCAGGAGGCCGTCATGCGGGAGTTGAGGCAGCGGCTGCCGTGGCCGTCCAACAAGACGTATCCGCTGGGCCCGGCCGTCGACCGGATCGTCGCCGGCATCGAGCGGCGCTCCTCACATGTGTACGGACAGTGGTGGCTGCGCGGCATGCAGAGCGTGCGCGGCTACCTGCCCGGACTCATCGGGACCGTCGGGCAACGGGAGATGAGGCGGTTCGCGCCCAGGCTGCAGGGGATGCGCACGGGACTCGTCGGCGCAGGTGGGGCGGCCGACGAGGAAGCCCGTGCTACGCAGCGTAGTTGATCGAAATGCGTGCCGTGTCCGCCCGTGTGAATCTGGTCGAGGCCCCACCAAGGGCCGTTCCCCTCACCCTCACGGGAGTGAACCCACATGGGTATGAAGGACAAGTTCCAGGACCAGGCCGAGCAGTGGCAGAACCAGGCCAAGGAAAAGATGGAACAGGCCAAGGAGCAGACCAAGCAGCGCGGCGGCCGCCAGCGTGACCGCGAGGACGACCCTCAGCGGACGCAGCGGGAGCGGGACCGCGAGCGCGATGAGAAGGAGCGGTTCGACGCCGACTACGACGTGTAGTTGCGCTCGGCCTCAGCCGCTGACGTGGGGTGCCCTCCCGTTCTTCGGGAGGGCACCCTGCGCTTTCTTCTCAAGAGGCCCGCGCCCCGGGTCAGTTGCGCGGAGGCAGTTCGGGACGTGAGCGGTCCGGTACGCCCCTGTGGTCCGGCGGGGCGGCCGACGGGGTCGTCTCCAGGAGATCCAGGGCCAGCCTCACCGCGTCGTCCAGTTGCGCGTAGCGGCCCTCCGCCCAGTCCAGGGGGGTGCGCAGGGCCTCCAGGTCGGGGGCGACTCCGTGGTTCTCGACGGACCAGCCGTAGGCGTCGAACCAGGCCGCGTTCATGGGGACGGTGATGATCGTGCCGTCGCCGAGCTGGTGCCGGCCGGTCATGCCGACGACGCCGCCCCAGGTGCGCTGACCGACGACCGGCCCGAGCTTCAGCAGCTTGAAGGCCGCCGTGATCATGTCGCCGTCGGAGGAGGTGGCCTCGTCGGCGAGCGCGACGACCGGGCCCCGGGGCGCGTTGGAGGCGTACGACACCGGCTGGGCGTTGCGGGTCAGGTCCCAGCCGAGGATGGTGCGCGTGAGCTTCTCCACCACCAGTTCGCTGATGTGGCCGCCCGCGTTGCCGCGCACGTCCACGATCAGCGCGGGCCGGGAGACCTCCATGCGCAGGTCACGGTTGAACTGGGCCCAGCCGGAGCCGCCCATGTCGGGGATGTGGAGGTAGCCGCACTTCCCGCCGCTCAACGCCCGTACGACCTCGCGTCGTTTGGCCACCCAGTCCTGGTAGCGCAGCGGCCGCTCGTCGACGAGGGGCATCACGGCGACCCGCCGGGCGTGCCCCGACTCGCCCTCCGCCGGGACGAAGGTCAGCTCGACCGTCGTCCCGCCCGCCTGCGCCAGCAGCGGGTAGGGCCCGGCGACCGGATCCACCGGCCGCCCGTCGACGTGTGTGAGCACCGCCCCCTCCCGGATCCCGGTCCCCGCCAGCGGCGAACGCGCCTTGGAGTCGGAGGAGTCACCGGGCAGGATCCGCCTGACCGTCCAACCCGCGTCCCGCCGGACGAAGTTGGCGCCCAATAGGCCCTGCCGCCGCTGGTAGTGCGGCGGCCCCTCGTTGCGGCGCGCGGCGCTGACGTACGCGTGCGACGTGCCCAGCTCGCCCAGCACCTCCCGCAGCAGGTCCGCGAACTCGTCGGGGGACGCGACCCGTTCGACCAGCGGCCGGTACTGCTCCAGCACCGCGTCCCAGTCGATCCCGCACATCCCCGGATCCCAGAAGTACGCCCGGATCAGCCGCCCGGCCTCCGCGTACGCCTGCCGCCACTCGGCGCCCGGGTCGACCTCGTGCATGATCCGGCGTACGTCGATCCAGACGGTGGTGTCGAGGTCGCCGGACTCCGTCGAGGGCACCGCCCGCAGGTCGCCCTCGTCGACGACGACCAGCCGTGTGCCGTCCGCGCTCACCGCGAACCAGTCCAGATGCCCGACGAGTTCGGACTTCTTCGCCTTGCTGATGGTGAAGTACTCCAGCGTCGGCCGTCCGCTGGTGTCGTCCGGGTTGACGAAGGTCTCGCCGAGCGCGCCCGAGATCGGCCAGCGCAGCCACACCAGGCCGCCGCCCGCCACCGGGGACAGCGCCGAGTACTTGGAGGCGGCCACCGGGAAGGGCGTCACGCGGCTCTCCAGCCCCTCGATCTCGACGGTCACCGTGCCGTTGCCCTCCTCGTCCTCCTCCAGCGGATCCAGCCCTCCGGCGGCCGGCCGGCCCTCCGGGTTCAGCGCGAAGGGCGAGGGGGTCGCGGACGACAGCGGTACGAGGTACGGCCGGCAGCCCAGCGGGAAGGACAGGTCCCCGGTGTGCACGTCGTAGACGGGGTCGAAGCCGCGCCAGGACAGGAAGGCGAGGTAGCGGCCGTCCCGGGTGAAGACGGGGTTCTCGTCCTCGAACCGGCCGTTGGTCACATCGACGATCAGCCGCTCCCCCTTGCCGAGTCCGGAGATCCGGGCCATCTTGATCTGCCGCAGCGACCGCCCGATCCCCGGATGCGACCACGTCAGCCAGGCCCCGTCCGGCGAGAAGGCGAGGTCCCGCACGGGCCCGTTGATCGACCGGATCAGCTCGGTGACCTCGCCGTTCGAGTCCTCCGTCCCCGCGGCGGCGGCCGCCTCGTCGGACACGGTGAGGAGCAGCAGCCGTCCGTCGTGCGAGGCGATGGCGAGCCGCTCGCCCTCCGGGTCGGACACCATCTCCAGCACCCGGCCCAGCTCCCCGGAGGCCAGCCGCCGTGGCTCGCGGTCCCCGGTCGCGCGCGGCAGGTAGGCGATCTCGACGGCGTCCTCGCCCTCCGCGTCCGTCACGTACGCCACCTGCCCGCCCGAGCCGAGCATCTCCGGCAGCCGGACCCGCACCCCGGGCGTGTCGGTGATCGTCCGCGCGGGCCCGTCCCGGTGCGTCATCCAGTACAGACTTCCGCGGACGACGACCGCGCTCGCCCGCCCGGTCTCGTCCACGGAGATCCCGTCCACGTGCTGAGCGGCCGGGATCTGGTACGGCCGCCGCCCGGCCCGCGGCCCGCCGATCCGTACGTCGAGCCGGCGCGGCTCGGAGCCGGCGGACAGGTCGTCGACGATCCACAGGTCCCCGGCGCACTGGTACACGACCCGTGTGCCGTCGCTGGAGGCGTGCCGGGCGTAGAAGGCGTCGTGGTCGGTGTGCCGGCGCAGGTCGGAGCCGTCGTGGGCGCAGGAGTAGAGGTTGCCGACGCCTTCGTGGTCGGAGAGGAAGGCGATGCGTCCGCCGACGAACATGGGGGAGTGGAGGTGGCCGCCGAGGTCGGCGAGCAGCCGCTGCCCGTGCAGCCAGAGGCGGCCCGTGGCGCCGCCGCGGTAGCGCTTCCAGGCGGCCGGTTCGTGCGGGGGCGTGCCCGTCAGCAGCAGGGTCCTGCGCTCGCCCTCGAGGTCGGCGACCTGGAGGTCGGTGACCGGGCCCCAGGGGAGTTTGCGGCCGGGGTCGCCGTCGGGGGAGACCTTGTAGGCCCAGGTGTAGTGGGAGAAGGGCTCGCCGTGGGAGGCGACGGCGAGGATGTCGGCGTGTCCCTCCTGGTCGGGGGGTGTCCAGCCGCACACCTGGGTGTCCGGACTCCCCCAGTACGTCAGCCGGCGCCCCGGCCCGCCGTCCACCGGCACCAGGTGGATCTCCGGGACGAGACTGCGCCAGCTCGTGTACGCGACATGGCGGCCGTCGGGCGAGAAGCGGGGATGGCCGGCCTTGGAGCGGTCGACGGTGAGCCGCCAGGCGCGGCCCGGCCCGTCGAGGGGGGCCAGCCAGAGGTCGTCCTCGGCCACGAAGCACAACAGATCACCGCTGAGGTGCGGCAGGCGCAAATAGGTCACCTCCCCATGCTTTTCCGGTCAGAAGAGCCGGGCAAGTCGTGCCGTATCGGGGCGATCAGGCGCGCCGTGACCTACGACACGAACGAAACCGTTTCGTTTCGCACGCCGGGTGCGCTACATTCATCACGTACGAAACCGTGTCGTTCGGAGGTCCTTCGAACGCCCTTACGGAGTGGGAAGGTGAGCGAGATGACCGATGTCGCGACGGCGCGTCGCAGTCGGATCACCCCCGAGCGCGAGGCCGAGCTCTACGCGGCCGTGCTCGACCTGCTCCGGGAGGTCGGCTACGACGCCCTCACCATGGACGCCGTGGCCGCCCGCACCCGATCCAGCAAGGCGACGCTCTACCGCCAGTGGGGCGGCAAGGCCGAGCTGGTCGTGAAGGCCATGCGACACAGCAAGCCGGGCAGAATCGCCGACGTGGACACCGGATCCCTGCGGGGAGACCTCCACACCCTCGTGACCCTCGAGGACGACTGCACCATGGAGCGGAACTCCAGTCTGATGCGGGCGCTGGCGATGGCGGTGCACTCGAACCCCGATCTGATGCGGGCGTTCAAGGAGCTGCTCGTCGAACCCGAGATGGACGAGTTCAAGCGGGTCATGCAGCGCGCGATCGACCGCGGCGAGGTCCGGGCCGACTGCCCGGCGCGCGAGTACATCGTGCACATGCTGGTCGGCGCCTTCGCGACCCGCACGCTGATCGACGATCTGCCTCCCACGCAGGAGTTCCTGCGTTCGTACATCGACGCCGTGGTCCTCCCCGCCCTCGGCGTCCCCACCACCTGACCGTCCCCGCGGTCCGCCCACCCTGACGTCACCGCTCACGTCGTCGGGCCGATCACCCCTGCCTCCCCGCCGGGTTGGTCACCCCTGCCCTTGGGGCCTGTGTCGAAACCCCGGCCGGGCGCCCACACCCCACGACCTGACCGGGAGTACGCCTCCGTGGCCACGTTCCTCTACAAACTCGGCCGGCTCGCCTTCCGGCGACGGCACTTCGTCGCCCTGATATGGGTGGCGCTGCTGACGCTCGCGGGCGTCGGCGCCGCCTCCGCGCCCGCCGCCGGCTCGAGCTCCTTCTCGATCCCCGGCGTCGAGGCCCAGAAGGCCTTCGACCTGCTCGAACAGCGCTTCCCCGGCTCCAGCGCGGACGGTGCCACCGCGCGGGTCGTCTTCAAGGCGCCCGACGGCGAGAAGATGACCGACGCCGCCAACAGGGCGACCGTCGCGGAGACCGTCAAGGAACTGGGTGACGGCTCCGAGGTCGTCTCCGTCTCCGACCCGTTCACCACCAACGCGGTCAGCAAGGACGGGACGGTCGCCTACGCCTCGGTGGCGTACAAGGTCCCGGCCATGGAGCTGGAGGACTCCTCCAGGGAGGCCCTGGAGGCCACCGCGGACAAGGCCCAGGACGCCGGGCTGACCGTCGAGATGGGCGGTGACGCGCTGCAGCCCGAGCCCGAGACGGCGGCCACCGGCGAGATCATCGGCCTCGCCCTCGCCGCGGTCGTCCTCGTCGTCACCCTGGGCTCGATGGTCGCGGCCGGACTGCCGCTGCTGACGGCGATCATCGGCGTCGGGATCGGCGTCTCCACCATCACCGCCCTCGCGAGCACGCTCGACCTCGGCGACAGCACCGCCACCCTCGCCCTGATGATCGGCCTCGCCGTCGGCATCGACTACGCGCTGTTCATCGTCTCCCGCTACCGGTCCGAACTGGCCGAGGGCCGGGACCGCGAGGAAGCGGTCGGCCGCGCCGTCGGCACCGCCGGCTCGGCGGTGGTCTTCGCGGGCCTCACGGTCGTCATCGCGCTGGCCGGTCTCGCGGTCGTCAACGTCCCGATGCTGACCAAGATGGGTCTCGCGGCGGCCGGCACGGTCGTCATCGCGGTCCTCATCGCCCTCACCATGATCCCGGCGCTGCTCGGCTACGCGGGCCGCAGGATCCGCCCGGCCGGCGCGAAGGGCAAGCTGCTCGGACGCGGCAAGGCCAAGGACTCCGCCCAGGGCTCCACCAAGGACTCCGCCGCGGCCAAGCCCAACATGGGCACCCGCTGGGCGAGCTTCGTCGTCCGCCGTCCGGTCGCCGTGCTGCTGCTCGGCGTGGTCGGCCTGGGCGCGATCGCCCTCCCGGCGAGCCGGCTGGAGCTGGGCCTGCCCGACGACGGCTCGCAGCCGACGTCCACCACGCAGCGCCGCGCGTACGACCTGCTGTCCGAGGGCTTCGGGCCCGGCTTCAACGGCCCCCTGATGGTCGTCGTGGACGCCGAGGACAGCGCCGACCCGCAGGCCGCGGCCACCGCGGTGACCGACGAGGTCAAGGGCCTCAAGGACGTCGTGACGGTGACCCCGGCGAGGTTCAACAAGGCCGGCGACACCGCGATGATCACGGTGATCCCGGACTCGAAGCCGTCCTCGACGCAGACCGAGGACCTGGTGCACGCCATCCGTGACGCGGGCGCCGGCGTGAAGGCCGACACCGACGCGCAGGTGCTGGTCACCGGCGCCACCGCGATGAACATCGACTTCTCGCAGAAGCTCACCGACGCGCTGGTCCCGTACCTGGCACTGGTGGTGGGCCTCGCCTTCCTCCTGCTGATCGTGGTCTTCCGCTCGATCCTGGTCCCGCTGAAGGCCGCCCTCGGCTTCCTGCTCAGCGTGCTGGCCGCGCTCGGCGCCGTGGTCGCGGTCTTCCAGTGGGGCTGGCTGGCGGGCCTCCTCGGCGTCGAGGAGACCGGACCGATCATGTCGATGATGCCGATCTTCATGGTCGGCGTGGTCTTCGGTCTGGCGATGGACTACGAGGTGTTCCTCGTGACCCGCATGCGCGAGGCATACGTCCACGGCGAGAACCCGAGCCAGGCCGTGGTGACCGGCTTCAAGTACAGCGCCCGGGTGGTCGCGGCCGCCGCGGTCATCATGATGGCCGTCTTCGCCGGCTTCATCGGCTCCGGCGAGTCGATGATCAAGATGATCGGCTTCGGCCTCGCGATCGCCGTCTTCTTCGACGCCTTCGTCGTCCGCATGGCGATCGTGCCCGCCGTCCTGGCCCTGCTCGGCAAGAAGGCCTGGTGGCTCCCGAAGTGGCTGGACCGGGCCCTGCCCAACGTGGACGTCGAGGGCGAGGGCCTCAAGACCCACGCCGAATCGAAGGACACGGACCCGGACGAGGACCGCGAGCTGGTCCGCGTGTGACGCTGCGCTGAGCGGGCGCAGTCGAAGGACGGCCGGTGAGGGCTCCGTGGGGACGGGGCGCCCTCACCGGCCTCTTTCATGCCCTGCTACGAGTTCCTGCTCTGCTACGAGTTCCTGCTCTGCGACGACTTCATGCCCTGCTACGACGCGGTCAGCCAGCGGTGCAGCGCGGTGTGGACGCTGTGGGGGAGGGAGCTGAGGTGCTCGATGGCCTCCAGATCGCCCGGCATGGGCGCGATACCGGCGATGGTGAGCGCGGCGTGGATCTCCAGACGGCGGACGTCACGCGGATCGAGGACGACGTCGACGCGCTGGGCGGGGTTGGGCGGCGGCAGCAGGAAGTCGTCGTGTGCCTGGGACTGCCGGCCGATCAGGGTGGTGTGGGCCATGGTCAGGCTCCTTCCTCTCATGCACGGGGTGTTCGAACACCGGGGTGCCCGAACTCTGCGTTGCGCTAAGGGACTTCACCGTCGGTGAGCCCGGTTCCGGACGACAGCAGGGACCACCCGGATGCAGCAGTCCGGCGCCGAGCGCTCATATGACCTGCTGAACTGCCCGGGTCCCGTCGTCTGTGACGCACTTTCGGGTGAGGACCCGCACCGGAGCGGGCCGGAAACGGCGGCGGAGCGGCACCCTTGCGCATTCGGCGCATCAATGGACATTGCATGCGAACGTCACTGAAATGTGAAGGATCAGTAACAGAGGGCGCGGATACGGCGAACGGGCCGTGTCGGGTGGTCAGGTGTGGTCCTGCGGCCGACCGGTCGCGACCCGCAACGCCCCACGCAAGGAGACCTTGTGTCCGCTTCCCCTGTTTCCGCCCGCCGTCTGGCCGCCGCCTCGCTCGCGGCCGCCGCCCTGATCGGCGCGGTGGCCCTGCCGGCGTCCGCCGCCGGGCACCCGCGCCCGGACCGGCCCCAGGTGGAGATCAGCGCCGTCCAGTACGACGCGCCGGGCCGTGACACCCGCGCCAACCACTCCCTGAACAAGGAGTGGGTGGAACTCACCAACAACACCCGCCACGCGATCAACCTCGAGGGGTGGACGCTGTCGGACGAGGACGGCCGGAAGTACACCTTCGACCGCTACCGGCTGGCCGCCCGCGCCACCGTCCGCGTCCACACCGGCGAGGGCCGCGACACCCGCTCCGACCTGTACCTGGACCGCAACCGCCATGTGTGGGACAACCACTTCGGCACCGCCACCCTGCGCAACGACCGTCACCGCATCGTCGACGAGGCCTCCTGGGGCGACCGCCACCACGGCGACCGGGACCGCTACCGCGACCGGGACCGCTACCGGGACGGGGACCGCCACCACGGCGGCGACCGCTACCGCGACGGGGACCGCCACCACGGCGGCAACCGCCACCACGACGGCGACCGCCACCACGACGGCAACCGTCACTGACACCGAGCCCGCGTGAACAGCGGCGCGTCCAGCCCTTCCTCCTCCCGGGCCGGGCGCGCCGCTCGTCTATGTCCCGTGCCGCCCCGGCCCGCACAGCACCTCCGCCCACACCGTCTTGCGCGGACACGGCTCCGGTACGACACCCCAGCGGTGGGCCAGGGCGTCCACGAGGAGGAGCCCTCGGCCGGAGTCCGAGTCGGGAGAGGGGCGGTCCAGCCGGGGGAGCCGGTCGCCGAGGGTGTCCGTGACCTCGATACGGAGGGTGTCGGCGATGACGTAGAGCGTCAGCCGGAAGTCCCGCCCCGGGACCCGCCCATGGGTCGCCGCGTTCGCCGCCAGCTCGGCCACGATCAGCGGCGCGGTGTCCAACGGCAGCCCCCACTCCCGGAGTTGCTCGGTCGCGAGCAGGCGCGCCAGACGGGCGCCGCGGGGCGTGGGGGACAACAGGACGCTGAAGTTGCGGAAGTGAGCGCGGAGGTTGTTTTCAGGGGCACGGGTTCCTTGATTCATGTCACTCAGCGTGGCTGCTGTTGCTTACTTGAGTGAGCGGCGACGCCTGTGGGGGACGAGGTCGAGCCGGTTGTCCAGGCGGTAGGACGCCTGCTCAAGGTCTGTCGTGAGGCGGCAGGGATGCGACCGGCCGACCTGGCGGAGACCATGGGGTACGGCGAGGACATGATCCGCAAGATGGAACGAGGGGTGCGCATCCCCCGCCCGGAGTTCCTGGAACGAGCGGACCAGGTCCTCAAGGCGCAGGGGCACCTCAAGGCCTTCATGGAGGACATGAGAAAGGCCAGGTATCCCAAAAGGTGCGGGAACTGGCCGAGTTGGAGGCCCGCGCGGTTGAACTGCTCCATTACCGCAACCACAACATCCACGGCCTGTTGCAGACGCCGGAGTATGCGAAGGCGCTGTTCGAGACCCATCAACCCGCGCTCGCCCCGGACGTGGTGGACAGGGAGACGGCCGCACGCATGTCCCGCAAGGCGGTCTTCGATCGGGAACCCGCTCCGACGCTCGGTTTCGTCCAGGAACAGGTAACGCTCGAAAGGCCGATCGGCGGGAAGATGGTGTTGCGCCGACAACTCGAACACCTCTTGGAGGTAGGGCAGTTGAGGAACGTCACGTTGCAGGTCATGCCGACCGACCGCGAGGACCACGCTGGGATGCAGGGCCTGGTTGACGTGCTGAAGTTCGCCGACGGCACGGCGATCGGACGCTCCGACGGCGCGTTCAACGGCCGCCCGGTCTCGAGCCCCAGGGATCTCCGGATCCTTGAATTGCGCTATGGGATGATCCGAGCGCAGGCTCTCACACCGAGGGAGTCGCAGGCCTTCATCGAGCACATGCTGGGGAGACTATGAGCGCCATGCAACTGCACTGGTTCAAGAGCAGCTATAGCGACAGCAGCGAACCCGGCGACTGCGTCGAAGTGGCCACCACCTCCGCCACCGTCCACATCCGCGACTCCAAGAACCCTGGCCACGGCATGCTCACCGTCTCTCCCGGCGCCTGGGCGGACTTCCTCACGTACGCCGAGAAATGAGGTTGACCCGGCCGTCGGCCGGGTCAACCGCCGATTTCCTCGTCAGGCGAACTGGCCGGGCTGGTAGTCCCCGGCGGGCTGCTGAACGATGACGTTCAGTCGGTTGAAGGCGTTGATGGTGGCGATGGTCGCCACCAGGGCGACGAGCTGCTCCTCGTCGTAGTGCTTGGCGGCGTTCGCCCAGGCCTCGTCGGTGACGCCACCGGCCGCGTCGGCGATACGGGTGCCCTGCTCGGTCAGCTCCAGGGCGGCGCGCTCGGCCTCCGTGAACACCTTGGCCTCCCGCCAGGCGGCGACCAGGTGGAGACGCTGAGCGGTCTCCCCGGCGTGCGCGGCGTCCTTGGTGTGCATGTCGGTGCAGAAGGCGCAGCCGTTGATCTGACTGGCGCGGAGCAGCACCAGTTCCCGGGTCGCGGCCGGCAGCGTCGAGTCCGAGACCACCTTGCCGGCCGAGACGAAGTGCTTCAGGAGCTTGGCGGCGAGCGGGCTCTCGAAGAGGTTCAGGCGGGCTTCCATGACGAACTCCTTTGTCGTTGTCGTGGCTACACCTCATTGACGGATCGGCCCGGCGAGCTGTGACATGGCCAAATGTGACGTGCGTCTCTCACCTGGGCTCGGTGGCCGGCTGGTCTGACGGCGTCGGGCCCGTTCGAATGCGCGCGGCAGGCCTACAGGGGGGAATTGATAGGCCGTCCAGGGAGTGAGCATGGCCCGGGCCATGCCGCACTGGGCTCCGCCGTCGTTCCGGAGGGGAGGCCGGTGAACCCGGCACCCCGAGCCCGCCCGGGAGGAATGGGTGCGCACACACAGGATCAGGATGGCCACACTGGTGGCCTTGGCTGTCGGCGGCCTGGCGTCTGCCAACTGCGGGATCGCCGTTGCCGATGACCCGGACGCCGTCGCAGCGGGTGGCTCGAGTACCGCTGGTGAGCTGTTCCAGCAGAACACCGCACAGGAGAGCTGGCAGAACAACAACTGTGCACAGGAAAACTCCCCTGCCGCAGACCTTGAGTTGACGGACAGCCGGACAAGCGTGCGCTGCGTGACCGACGACGCCTCGTGGAACAAGCACAGCGTGGTCAAGGGGGGTGGGGCGCGCGCCGAGGGCGGCTCCGGCGCCGGCGGTGTGTTCCAGCAGAACACCGCGCAGGAGGGTCGGCAGAACAACCACTGCGCCAACCCCAACGTCAGCAGCGTCACCGCGAGCGATGGTGGGCGGCAGGGGAGCGGGTGTGTGAACAAGGATGCCTCCCGCAACGGGCACAGCGTGGTCAAGGGGGGCGGGGCACACGCCGAGGGCGGCTCCAGCACGAGTGGTGTGGTCCAGCAGAACACCGCGCAGGAGGGGCGGCAGAACAACAACTGCGCCAACCCCAACCGCTCCGACGTCACCGCGAGCGATGGTGGGCGGCAGGGGAGCGGGTGTGTGAACAAGGATGCCTCCCGCACCAGGCACAGCGTGGTCAAGGGGAGCGGGGTGCGCGCCGAGGGCGGCTCCAGCACGGGTGGTGTGGTCCAGCAGAACACCGCGCAGGAGGGGCGGCAGAACAACCACTGCGCCAACCCCAACGTCAGCAGCGTCATCGCGATCGATGGTGGGCGGCAGGGGAGCGGGTGTGTGAACAAGGATGCCTCCCGCACCAGGCACAGCGTGGTCAAGGGGGGCGGGGCGCGTGCCGAGGGCGGCTTCAGCACCAGCAGCGGGTTCCAGCAGAACACCGCGCAGGAGGGTCGGCAGAACAACAACTGCGCCAACCCCGACGGCCCCAGCGTCATCGCGATCGATGGTGGGCGGCAGGGGAGCGGGTGTGTGAACAAGGATGCCTCCCGCAACAGGCACAGCGTGGTCAAGGGGGGCGGGGCGCGCGCCGAGGGCGGCTCCAGCACCAGCAGCGTGGCCCAGCAGAACACGGCACAGGAGGGGCGGCAGAACAACAACTGCGCCAACCCCAACTTCTCCCCCGTCGGCGCGAGTGGTGGTGGGCGGCAGGAGAGCGGGTGTGTGAACAAGGATGCCTCCCGCACCAGGCACAGCGTGGTCAAGGGGGGCGGGGCGCGTGCCGAGGGCGGCTCCAGCACCAGCAGCGGGTTCCAGCAGAACACCGCGCAGGAGGGTCGGCAGAACAACAACTGCGCCAACCCCAACCGCTCCGCCGTCGGCGCGAGTGGTGGTGGGCGGCAGGAGAGCGGGTGTGTGAACAAGGACGCCTCCCGCACCAAGCACAGCCTGGTCAAGGGCGGCGAAGCTCACGCCGAAGGCGGCTCCAGCACCGGCGGCAGCGTGTTCCAGCAGAACACGGCGCAGGAGGGGCGGTAGAACAACAACTGCGCCAACCTCAATGACTCGGACATCGACCTGACGGACAGCCGGTCGGAGATCGGGTGTGCGACGGTCGATGAGTCCACGAACGTGGGAACGAGGGAGATCGGCCACGGCGCGAAGGCGGAGGGCGGCTCCAGCGCGATGGGTCTGTCTCAGCAGAACACCGCACAGTCGGGCCGGCAGAACAACAACTGCGGCAACCCCAATGATCTGACGGTCACCGCCACCGGCAGCCGCCGACAGGTCCAGTGCACGGCCGTCAACCGGTCCACCAACATCGGCACCGTCTACCACTAGAAACCGCTCACCACACCTGGGAGCGCATCCGCCTCCGGCCCCGCCCGGCCAGTTCCCCGGGCGGGGCCGGAGGCGGCCAACGGGAGAGAACGACCTCTCAAGGATCCGGCAGAGGAGCCCACTCCGAGAAGCGGTCGACAACCCACTCGCCCGCTCCCTGCACCCACCGCTACCGTCCCTGTCCATGACGACGCCCGAAGCCCACCCCCGTTTCTCGGAAGCCCTGCGCGAGCTGGGCCTCGACGACCTGCACACCCGCATCCGCCGCTTCCCCGACGCGACCCGTACCGCCGCCGAGGCCGCCGCCGCGATCGGGTGTGAGCTGAGCCAGATCTGCAAGTCGCTGATCTTCGCGGCGGACGGGGTGCCGGTGCTGGTGCTGATGGACGGGGCGTCCAGGGTCGACGTCGACCTCGTCCGCAAGGAACTCGGCGCGGACAAGGTGACGCGGGCCGCCGCAGACGTCGTACGGGAGACGACGGGGTACGCGATCGGCGGCGTACCGCCCTTCGGGCACCGCACCCGCACCCGCGTCCTGGCCGATCGCAGCCTCCTCGCGCACGACGTCGTCTGGGCCGCCGCGGGCACCCCGCACACCGTCTTCCCCATGGCCCCCGAGGAGCTGGTCGAACACGCCGGCGCGACCCTCGTGGACGTACGCGAGCACACCGTGTGACCCCACTGGTCACCGCGGCCGTCCTGTTCGCCACGTACGCGTTCACCCGCTGGCGCGGCGAAACTTTCACCGTCCTCCGGCCCTGCACCTCGGTGTCGTCCTGCGCCGTGAGTCCTCGGTATGGCCGGGGTCGTGGTCGGCCCGCGTCGGGCTGGTCACCCGCAGGTGTACGCCGGTTGATCGTGCACGGCTGAGCGCTCCGATGCCCGAGCCTGCAATGCAACTCAGCTCCGGCTTCGTTCGAAGGTCAGCCGAGCGTGAGCCATTGCAGACCGAGCCGCTCGACCTGGACGGCTTCCTGGCCTTCCAACGGTTCTCGCCCGGAGGCTTTGCGCACAAGCCTCGCAGTGTCCCAGCCGAGCTCACGCGCCATGTCTGCTGGGTCCGGGCCCCCGAGCAGCCCCGCTATCAGCTCCCCAGCAGCATGGGTCAGCCAAGGCTCCTGCTCGAGTGCGTCCGCCAGGTCCAGGCCGTGGACGGCGACTTCGACCAGGCGGGTCAGCAGAAACTCGGACAGCAGCATGGCGTCCCCGTGGCGAGTGCGCACCACTCGTCCGTGCGGCTGGGCCTGGCACAGCCGGTCCACCTGCTGCCACAAGGCAGCGAAGTCCTTCACCAGGGCGGCACCGCGCACCGGGGCCGCTGCATGCTGCTGGGCAAGCTCGATGCGGGCCGCATTGGTCTGCGGTGCGAAGCGGTCGTCCGGTCGGTAGTACTCCGCCGCGGAAATCTCGGCATGTGGCGGCGCCGGCGCTGCCAGCATCACCGGAAGCCATCCGACCACAACGTGGATGTGACTCAGTAGCTCCCGTACTCGCCACGGCTCGCAACGAGTCGGGCGCTCCCAGTCCTTTTCCGACAGATCGGAGAGGCCGCGGACGAGCGCGCCGACCTCGCCTTCAAGAGTCTGCATCACCTGAGCTTGATCCATTGGATCAAGCTACCGATCAGGCGTCTCGGCAACGAGAATGATGTCAGTCAATCTGGGGCTCGAATTCAAGAAGCGGAAACAGTCGACGGCAATGTCGGCCAGATGCTGTTTGAGAACTGGCCGTATGCCCTCCGCCGGGTTCAACTCCGGCGTCCAGGAGGGCATCAAGGGCGTTCATGGGCTCACGGAATCCACGAGGTCAACCTGAACACCTCGGCAGCCTATGGTGCTCGTGCAGGGACACGAGCACCATGGGCTCTCAGTCGTCAACTACTGGAGACCTGGGCCGGGTCAGGCTCGTTGAAGATCGTGGTGGTTCCGGGAGAGCAGATAGACGCGTTCGAGTTGACTCCCTGCGGCTGGGTGGCGGCCGACACGAAGAACGGAGGATCCACGAGGATGGCCAGGGTCGAGAAACCCTCGCTGGGGGTTGTGGAGTTTACGTCACCGCCTACATAGCAGTTGTACTCGATGTTGTAGACAACGCTCGGCTTCTTGCCGTGGTCGTCCTCACCGTCGTGGCCCTGTGCCTGGGCAGTCCCCATCCCGGCGAGGCCGACGCTACCGACCGTGGCCGCGACAACAGCGACCTTCTGGAACTTACGCATTGCTTCTCCGTTCCTCTGTGCGATGCAGTCCGCGACGGGCCGCATCGACGGACACAGACGGTAAGTGACGCGCGGTATCCATGGCCAACCCAAAGTCCCAATGGCGCTTATCTCCACACCTCTGCCACGCTGAAAGCTATGATTTTTTAAACCGAAATACGTTATGCGGCGCTGACGTTTCCTCAGCGACGGTTACTGGTTCTCCGCACTCGAGCAGGGCGCGGTGAGCCGGGGCTCTTCGGAGTCGTCACCACCCGCCGCCCCTTCGCCGCCCTCGGCCTGCTGGGCGCAGCCCTCTTCGTCACCGTCCTGAGTCAGGGCCGCACACCGATGCCGCCCTGCTGCTCATCACCGACGCGTCATCGGCTTCGCGACGCCTATGGGTGCGCCCGGGGTCGTGTCCGGTCTGGGTCGGGTGGCGGGGCACCCTGTGGGCACTTACGGTGACACTGTGGATCCTCTAGGTAATCATGGAGGTCGCGGTGAGCACTCATAAGGAGACCTCGAAGCCGAGTCTCCCGCGGTTCGAGGAGGCCGAACCTCTCGGACCGCAGGACGCGGTATTCGTCCAGGAGTTGGTCGCGGTCCTGGAAAGGCACGGCAACCTCGAGCGCTTCGGCCTGTGCCTGCTGCACGACCATTTTCCTCTGGCTGAGGGCGAGATCCTGGCCGAGACGACCGATGCAGAGACACGCACCCTCCACACCCGCGTGGAGAAGGTGAACCGGACCAAGCACAGCAAGCCCACCCAGTGGCGGTTTCTCCCCGGCGTCGACCACTCACGCCGCGTCGAGTTCGCCGACGACCCCTATGAGGTCGTCCTGGTGTGCGACCCCTACAGCGGATGTCCGCCGCAGAAATGAGGTTCCTTGCGTGGCGGTGGATCCTGCTCGCCATCGCCACGCTCGGGTGCTGGGCAGTCCTACCGGTTGAGGCGCATGCCGTCGATGCAAGTAAGTGCCCGACAATCGGCGAACCGCATAAGATAAACGTCACTGCCGAGCTTTCCTTCAGTCGAAAGCATACCGAATTCGTCAAGGCGCTACAGGTGACCACCATCAAGGTGCCGAAACAAAAGAACGAGGATGCAGACGACCTGACACTCAGTCCAGATGTGCCCAGTTACCGTCGTGCGCTCCACTGTCTGCTGCTCGGGAGAAACTCATCCCAGGATATCGACCTCAACACGTGGTACCCGGAGTGGCCGTCGACCGTCGACCAGCCGTCCACAGAAAAAGACGCGGTCGTGGTGAAGTATGAATCATGGAATCTCATCCGCTCGGCCGGCATGTTCGAAGTAGGTCCATGGACGGTCAAGGTCGGGACCAAGGGCTGGAAAGTCACCCTCCATCCATCGGGCGCTCTGGCCAAATCCACGTGGCAGCGGATCGAGGTCGATCCAGGCGGTCTGAAAATCAGCGATGTGCCCGATGTGCCCGAAGTCTCGATCGCCGATAAAGACAGCAGGGTGTGGAGCGGATACAAGCCGGAATCCGAAAAGGCGATTTACGTCACCATGGCGCCGCCAAAGGATCTTGCCAGGCAGGGCCGCGCTTCGTGGATCCGTTCTCTGGGTGTCGTCTCCTGGTGGATCGCCGCCTCCATCGTGATCGCCGCGTCAGCATGGCCGCTCCGCAGAAAGACCGATTTGGCCTACACGGCTTTGCAGTGGGCAGGGGTGAGTGCGGCCCTCGGTCTCACATTGCTGCTGTTGCTTCAACCCTCTCCTCGCGTGAACCCTTGGCGCGCGTTCATCGGCATCTCGTCGGGTTTCACTCTCGTGCTCCTCGCGCGGCCATGGCTTCCGTTGAAGCAGGGCTCCGACGGCCATCACAGAGGAATGAGGAACCGCAAGGCGGTCGCTTGCGTTTTCGCGGGGGTGGCGGCAGTGACCGGTCTGCTGGTGATCGTGTCCCCTCACCTCTTCGGCCTCCCGACCAATCTGATGCCGAAAGCCTCGCCGCCGACTTCAGGAATTGTCGGACTGGCTCTGCTGGACTTCTCCATGCTGTGGCTATGGCTGACCGCGATCGTTGCTTGGGCGTGGCGTTTCGCACGGGAAGGGAAGTTGGGCGAACCCGCGGGTGAAGGCCGACCTGAGCGTCCCGAGTCCTCGGGCGTAAGCCCGGCCGCGCCTCTCCTCCGCCCTGTCGTCGTGGTCGGGGTGGCACTGGCTGTCGTCGCAGCTGTGGTGGTGGCGTGCCGTGTTTTCTCTTTCCACAAGAAGTGGGAACGCGCCGACTGGATGGGGGACGCCGGCTCTGTTTTCGGCATCGATTACAGGAGCGCCCTGAGTCAGCAACTCGCGGACTTCGCATTCATGGGTCCTCAGTGGATATACACCTACACGTGGGTACTGGCCGGGATCGCACTGGTGGCGCTCCTCCACAGCAAATCCCGGACCGGACCGGAGACGTCCCTGGGACCGGAGGGGGTGGATCTGCTGCTGGTGACCGCCGTCTTCGCCATCGTCGTGGTGAGGGCTGTCCCGTTCGCGGGAAGCGTGGCGGCGGTGTACGGCCTCTGGCTGCCTCTGAATATGGTCGCACTCTACGCCGTGGTGAAGGCGGGGCGTCGATGGTCGGTACTGAGCCGGGTGGACCGGAAAGCAGAGACACCTTGCGTCGTAGCAGAACTGAGCGACCCGGCGAAGCACGATCAGCTGATGGATGATGCCCGCCGCTGCCGCGATCTTCTCCACCGGCTTCACCTCGTTGATCACGCGGGCGCAGAGGAAACCGGGAGAAGCAGCCTGGAGGAACAACTCCACTCGCTGCACCGCTGGCGGCCCACCGGATGTCGCCACGCCTGCCTACCGGACCCGGTGTCCGTGGTCGATGTCGCCCTCAGCTGGGGACCGCAGCCGCGTTGGTGGGGGAACGCGCTCAACGCCGCCCGCTGGGCTTCCCTCTTCGGCATTCTCCCCAGCGTAGTCACCGCCTGGTACCAGCATGTGCATGGCGACAAGCGCTGGGAATTCACAGTCGACCTGCCCACAGGCATTCCTGATGCGGTCGGGTCGTTCCTGACGCGGGAGATCTCCTTCGCCGGTGCGGGACTTGTCCTTGGTGCGCTGTGGCGTGTGCTGCCCGGAGAGCGTGGCCCCATGCGAGCTTTGAACCTGTTCATCGCCTGGCTCGTGCCCATCATTGTCGTTGCCGCGCTCAACCACAGCATCGGCCTCAAACAGCTGGGCCTGGCGACCCTGAACGTCATCCTGATGCTCATTGTGCTGACCCTGACGAGCATGTGGGTGGACACCGACACGTTCCGTCGTGAACGGCCCTACTGGACAAAACGCTTCGGCCTGCTGAAATCGATCTACCAGGTGCAGGGGCTGTCCGGGCAGCTCGCCTTCCTGATCACGCAGTTGGCGGCTGCGGCAGGTATCTGGCAAGCGATCGCCACCAAGTGACCGCCGGCCAGACCGCCCGTCGCGCGCCGGTCACGGCTGACACCGGCTGGTCTGCGCTCCGGCGGTCGGACGAGGACTCGGGCACGGCGGCCCTGGGGGAGGGGCTGGACAGGACGCTCACGACGCGGGGCGCGAAACCGTACACCTTCGACGTCGCCTACCAGACCCCGGCGCCGCACACGCTCACCCTGATTCTGGTACGGGGTGAGACGGCGAGCGAATGGGAGGTGGAGTGCGGCGACCGCGAGGCGGAGCAGTTCAACCTCCCGGCCGGCGGCTCCTTCAGCGCCCGGATCGCCCCGCCGAACCGGGACGCCGACGGACTCGTCCTCTGGCGACTCAGCACCGTCGCCCCCGAGGACGTACAGGACTGCGAGGACGACATCACGGGGTGCGAGAGCTGACCGTCATCGTCGAGCGAAGGAGATCCCCGTCGCGGCGCGGCTACGGCCGCGCGTACGGCCGCGTCATGATCTCCATGTTGTGGCCGTCGGGGTCGTCGAAGTACGCGCCCCGGCCGCCGAAGAGCCGGTTGATCCGGCCGGGTTCGGTGTGCTGGGGATCGGCGTAGTACGTGACGCCGACGGCCTCCAGACGGTCGATCATCGCGTCGAACTGCTCCTCCGGCACGAGGAACGCGTAGTGCTGGGACTGGATCGGCTCGTCCCGCTTCTCGTAGAAGTCGAGCGTGACGCCGTTGCCGAGGTCGACCGGCAGGAACGGGCCGAAGGGGGCGCCGACCGGCAGTCCCAGGATCGCGGCGAGGAACTCGGCCGAGAGCCGCCGGTCGCGGGCGAGTACGGCGGTGTGGTTGAGCTGGGGGAGAGGCGTCTGGTCAGGCATGGGGTGTGGATGTCTCCGGGTCTCGGTGTCCTGTGCGGAAGAGATCGAGGAACACGGAGATCACGGCGGGCCCCGCGCCCGCCTCGCGCTCACGCCGAGGCCGGGAGCCCCACTCGTGCATGGCCCATGGCCGACCCGGCTACCCGGCCGACGGTACTGGTCCGCCGCAGGCCGCCGCAATCAAGATCTCGGCCATCACGGGACCGACGGGAGGGCCTACGACGTCTTGACGACTTTCGATCCGCGTGGGTGCGTCCGCCCGCCCGAAGGAGCACCCTGGAATCAGATGTTCCGGAGGTGATCGTCATGATGCACACCACTGTGGGATGGCATGTCGAGCTGGAATTCGAGGAGGACGACACGCACACGCGCGCGGCAGCGCTGGTGCGCTTGCCCGACGGGACCGAGGTCCGGGCCCATGGGCACGCCAGCCGCCACCGCGTCGACGCCAACCAGCCAAGGGTCGGCGAGGAGATAGCGGGCGCTCGGGCGCTGAACGAGCTCGCCATGCAGCTCCTCACCAAGGCCCACACGGAGATCGACGAGGCGTCGGGGCGTACGTCGCACCCGATCCACGTCTGATCACGGCTGAATCGAGGGCTGAATCGAGGGCTGGGTCGACGCTGATCGACGTCTGATCACACTGGATCGACGTCTGATCCGCGTCCGATCCGCGTCCGATCCGCGTCCGATCCGCGTCTGATTCACGTCGGATCAGCGACTGAGCCTCGTCCGGTCAGCGTCTGGTCCACGTCTCCGGGTGGTCCTGGTCGTGGGCTGAGCCGTCCTGGCGGTTCAGCCCACGATCGCCGTCCGCACCGCCCGCACCAACGCCTGCGCCCGCGGGTCCGCCGTCACGCTCGAACGGAACCCGTTGGTCACGTACCCGAAGGCGATGCCCGACTCCGGGTCGGCGAAGCCGAGGGCGCCGCCACGGCCCGGGTGACCGAAGGAGGTGGGGGACAGGAGCGGCGACGCGGCGCCGTGCAGCATGTAGCCGAGGCCGAAGCGGGTCTGCACGACCAGGACGCGGTCCGCCCCCGCCGAACGCTCGCCACGCGCCAGCTCGACCGTCTCGGGCGTGAAGAGGCGTGTGCCGCCGTCCACCCCGCCGATCAGCGACGCGTAGAAACGGGCCAGGCCGTCCGCCGTGGCGATCCCGTTGGAGGCGGGCAGCGCGGCGGCCCGGTAGGCGGGGTCGTTCTCGTCGGGCATCGGCGTGATCGCGGCGAACGCGCGCCGGGTGAGGGAGGCGGGGTCGGCGTACGCGTCGGCGACGGCCCGCTTGGGCCGCGTCCTCAACGCCCCGGCCTGCGCGGGCGTCTCGACCTGCCCGACCCGCCCCACGCGCGCGGCCTGCTCCGCCGGAAGCCCGAGCCACAGCTGTGCCCCGACCGGCCCGGCGATCTCCTCCGCGATCCACGCGCCGATCGTCCGCCCGGTGACCCTGCGCACCAGCTCCCCGGTCAGCCAGCTGTACGTCTGCGCGTGGTACCCGTGGTCCGTCCCCGGCTCCCACACCGGTGTCTGCGCCGCCACCGCCGCCGCACCGAGCTCCGGGTCGGCGGCCTCCGCGGGCGTCAACGGCCGGTCCAGCACGGGCACCCCCGCACGATGCGCGAGCAGATCCCGTACGACCGTCCGCTCCTTGCCGGCCGCCTTGTACTCCGGCCAGTACGCCCCCACCGGCGCGTCCGGATCCAGCTCCCCGCGCTGCACCAGCAGCAGGAGTACGGCCGCGGCGACCCCCTTCGTCGCCGACCGCACGATCTGCGCGGTGTCCCGCTCCCAGGGCGCCCCGCCGTCCACGTCCCGGCTGCCGCCCCACAGGTCGACGACCCTGCGCCCGTCCCGGTAGACGGTCACCGCCGCACCCCGGTCCCCGAGCACCTCGAAGTTCCGTACGAACGCCTCCCTGACCGGCTCGAAGCCCGCGGCCACCGCACCGTTCACGTCCACGCCCTACGTCCTTTCGGCTCGCCTTCGACCGTGGGGAGAACACCCGCCCGCAGCCTGCGATTCCTGCGTCCCGCTAGCCGAGAAGGATCGTTACGTCGATGTTGCCGCGCGTCGCGTTCGAGTAGGGGCACACCTCGTGCGCCGCGTTCACCAGTTTCGTGGCGAGGTCGGCGTCGAGCACGGGCAGCGACACGCTGAGGGCGACCGCGAGGCCGTAGCCCTTGGACTTGTTCGGCCCGATCCCGACCTTCGCGGCGACCGTCGAGCCGGTCAGGTCGTAGCCCGCGCGGTTGCCGACCAGGATCAGCGCGTTGTGGAAGCAGGAGCTGTAGCCGGCGGCGAACAGCTGCTCCGGGTTCGTGCCGTTCCCGTCGCCGCCCAGCTCCGGCGGCATCGCCACCTTCAGCTCGATCTGGCCGTCCTGACTGGTCACATACCCGTCCCGACCACCGTGCGCGGTCGCCTCGGCGACGTACATGATCTTCGTCGGACGGGTGTCGACAGTGCCGGCGCCGGCGTCGTCCTCGGTCACGGCGGGCCCTCCCCCAGAGGATGGTGCGATTACATCGTGCACAAGGTACCGGCCGGTAGGGGAGCGCTCGCTTACCAGGGGGTGGCAACCGCGGGTAACACGACGTCAGGGTGACGTCAGGGCGGATCGGCCGGCCGGGCGGACCGCGTAGTCGGCGAGGGAGGGCTCCAGGGCGCCGAAGGCGATGCGGGCGTAGTCGGTGACGATCTGCGCGATCTCGTCGTTGGGGCGTCCGTCCAGGGTCAGGCGCAGGGTCTCCTCGAACAACAGGCGATGGACGGCGCCCAGTTGGGCCGCGGCGACGCGGGGGCGGATGTCGTCCGGGGCGGCGCCGGTCTCCTCGGTGAGGACGCGGGCCATGGCCCTCTCCCGGTCGTCGTGGAAGTCGCGCAGGCGAGTCACCAGGGCGTGGCTGCCGGTGATCATGCGGGCGAACTCCGGGCCCGAGAAGCCGATGACCGGGTCCTGCTCGGCCGCCGAAGCCAGGTAGGCGCGACGCAGCGCGGCCAGTGCGGACTCGCCCGGGGCGCGCTCGCGGATCGTCGTGGCCGGCATCTCGACGAAGACGTCCGCCAGGTCCAGCGCGAGGTCCTCCTTGCGCGGGAAGTAGTTGGTGACGGTCATCTTGGCCACCTGCGCGGCCGTCGCCACCTCCGCGATCGTCACGTTGTCGAAGCCCCGCTCCAGGAACAGCCTGGTGGCCTGGCGCGAGATGTTCTCCCTGGTCTGCTGCTTCTTCAGGGCTCTCAGGCTCGTCGTCTGCCCGCTCATGCTTCCACTATATCTAGGTCGCACCCAAAAAAGTGCTTGACATATTTCTAGGTCGGACATAAGTTTGTACCCGTGTCGAGGGCGGGCGGTCCGAGCCCGCCCCCGGCCGTCGAGAGGACCCCTTACTTGTTACGAGTGACCCCCGACCCTGCTGTGCTCCATCCCCTGCCCGCCCACGAGCGGGTGGTGTTCCTGAAACCCCTGGTCAGCTCGCCGAAGATCGAGGTGGGCGCGTACACGTACTACGACGACCCCGACGGAGCCACCGGCTTCGAGCAGCGCAACGTGCTGTACGCCTACGGCCCCGAGCGGCTGGTCATCGGCCGGTACTGCGCGATCGCCTCGGGCACACGGTTCCTCATGGCCGGCGCGGACCATCCGACGATGGGGGTGTCGACCTTCCCGTTCACCATGTTCGGCGGGGAGTGGACCGAGCGGACGCTCGACATCGTCACCGGCATGCCCAGCCGCGGTGACACCGTCGTCGGCAACGACGTCTGGTTCGGCTACCAATGCACCGTCATGCCGGGCGTACGGATCGGTGACGGCGCCGTCATCGCAGCCGGCTCCGTGGTCACCGCCGACGTCCCGCCGTACACGATCGTCGGCGGGAACCCGGCGAAGCCCATCCGGCGCCGCTTCGACGACGCCGACGTCGAGCGGCTGCTACGGGCCGCGTGGTGGGACTGGCCCGTCGACCTGGTGACCGAGAACTGCCGCACGATCATGGCCGGGACACCCGCCGACATCGCGCGCATCGCGGCCGAGCACGGCCTGGAGAAGGCCGTTCCGGCAGACGACTGCGCCTCACACACCTGAACAGCGCGCCTCACACACCTGAACAGGGGGACCCTCATGCCCGTCACCTTCAACCACACCATCATCGCCGCCAAGGACGCGGGCGAGTCGGCGCGGTTCTTCCGCGAGCTGTTCGAACTGCCCGAGGCGCCTTCGTGGGGGCCGTTCGCCAACGTGCTGCTCGACGAGGGGGTGCTGCTGCAGTTCGCGGTCCTGCCCGGGGTCGAGGAGATCCTCATGCAGCACTACGCGTTCCTCGTCGACGACGACCTCTTCGACCGGACCTACGCCCGGCTCGTGGACCAGGGCGTCGAGCACTGGGCCGACCCGCAGATGACCCGCCCCGGCGAGACCAACACCGAACACGGCGGTCGCGGCGTCTACTTCAAGGACCCCGCCGGACACGCCATCGAACTGATCACCAGGCCGTACCTCTGACCACCGTCCCCCATCGAAAGGACTGCATGACTCCTCAGACCTCCTTCGACGCAGGTACCGAATTCGACCGGCAGGTCCGCAACCTGACCGACCTCGGCTACCCGGACCTCGCCGGCCTCGACCCGGAGCGGTTCACGGCGCTGCTCGCGCCGTTGCGCGACCTCGCCCTGGGCGCAGCCCCCACGCCGTACGACCCGGAGGGCGGCCGGGTGCCCTTCCTGCTCGTGGTCAGCCGTGAGGTCGTGCCGATCGAGCAGACGATGCCCCTCACCACCCTGCGCGGCAAGGACAAGTCCGGCTTCGTCGACCGCAGCTTCGAACCGGGCGCCCTGGAGCGCTTCGTCGCCATCCCGTCGACGGCGCTTCCCGACCGGCGCGCCTATCTCCTGTTCGACGTCGAGCGGGGAGAGGAGTTCTGCGATGTCGTCCCCAACGACGCCATGGACGTCATCGCCGAGCGCGGGCGCACCCTGCTCACCATCGAGGAGGGGGTCGCCCTGGTCACCCACTTCCCGCAACTCCTCGTCAAGAACAAGTGCTTCTCCCTCGGCGGCTCCCGCTCGAGTGACCGCCGGGTCCCGGCGATCTGGATCAGCCGGAACACGCCGAAGCTGGGATGGTGCTGGGCCGGTAATCCGCACACGTGGCTGGGCATGGCTTCGGCGGGTGGCCGAGGCGGGGCGATGTAGCCAGGGCGGGGGGGCGAGTGGCGTTGTGAGGCCGCCGGGCGGGCGCGCCGGGCGTGGGGTGTAGGCCCTGTCGGCTGCTGTCCCGGGCGCCCGCTCCGGGATGGGGGCGGGAGGTGGTGGAGCGGGGGGCGGGTGGCGTTGTGAGGCCGCCGGGCGTGCACGCCGGGCGTGCGCGCTGAGCGCGGGGTGTAGGTCCCGCCGGCGGGTGTCTCAGGTCACCGGGGGTGGGCCCTGCCGGCGGGTGTCCCGGGCTGCCCCGGGGCGGTGGCTGGCGGGGCGGGAGCGCGGGCCGCGAGGCCGGAGCGCGGGGCGGCGGTGTCAGCGGGAGCGCTCTGCTGCCGTCTCCGCCCGTTGTGCGAGCTGCCACAGCTCCTCGCGCAACCTCGCTACCTGCGCGCCGCCGAGCTCCGTCGCCGCGAGCAGGGCGCCGGGTACGCGCGCCGCGCGCCCCCTGAGTTCTTCCCCGCGCCCCGTGCACGCGACGAGCACCGAGCGCTCGTCGCGCGCCGAGCGCTCCCGGCGCACCAGCCCCGCCGACTCCAGCCGCTTCAGCAGCGGCGACATCGTCCCGTAGTCGAGCCGCAGGGCGGCCGCCAGCTCCTTCACCGTCGTCTCGCCGCGCTCCCACAGCACCAGCAGCACGAGGTACTGGGGGTAGGTCAGGCCCAGCTCGTCGAGGAGGGGGCGGTAGGCGGCCGTCACGGCGCGCTGGGCCGCGTACAGCGCGAAGCACAGTTGCTGGTCCAGCAGCAGCGAGCCGTCGGCGGGGGGTTCCTCGTTGGTCACGCGCCCGTTCGTCACGCGCCCATTGTCACGGAGCGCGGATCGAAACCGAACGGCAGCTCCAGACGATGGGCCCGCATGAGCGCGTCGTCGGCGAGCAGATCGGCCGTGCGCCCGTCCGCCGCGATCACGCCCTCGCTCAGGATCAGGGAGCGCGGGCACAGTTCCAGGGCGTACGGCAGGTCGTGGGTGACCATCAGGACGGTGACGTCCAACGAGCGCAGGATGTCGGCGAGTTCGCGGCGCGACGCGGGGTCGAGGTTGGAGGACGGCTCGTCCAGGACGAGGATCTCCGGCTCCATCGCGAGGACGGTCGCGACGGCGACCCGGCGGCGCTGCCCGAAGGACAGGTGGTGCGGCGGGCGGTCCTTGAACTCCGCCATGCCGACCCGCGCGAGCGCCCGGTCCACGCGCTCCTCCAGCTCCGCGCCCCTGATCCCGGCCGCGGCCGGCCCGAACGCCACGTCCTCGCGCACGGTCGGCATGAACAGCTGGTCGTCAGGGTCCTGGAAGACGATGCCGACCTTGCGCCGGATCTCGGCCATGTGCTGCTTGCCGACGGGCAGTCCGGCGACCGTCACCGTGCCGGTGCCGCCGGTGAGGATGCCGTTGAGATGCAGCACGAGGGTGGTCTTGCCGGCGCCGTTCGGCCCGAGCAGCGCCACCCGCTCCCCGCGCGCGATGGAGAAGTCCACGCCGAAGAGGGCCTGGTGCCCGTCGGGGTAGGCGAAGGCCAGTCCGGCCACGTCGAGGGAAGGCGGAGGCGTCACAGCAGCAGTCACAGAGCCCATCCCAACACGCAGACGACCAGCGCGGCGAACGGCAGGGTCAGCGCGTACGACCACTGAGCGCGCGAGGCGGTCACCTCGTCGATCACCGGCATCGCGCCGGCGTACCCCCGGCTCACCATCGCCAGGTGCACGCGCTCCCCGCGCTCGTAGGAGCGGATGAAGAGGGCGCCCGCCGTCTTCGCGAGCACCCCCCAGTGCCGCACCCCGCGCGCCTCGAAGCCGCGCGACTCCCGCGCGATCCGCATGCGCCGCAGCTCGTCCGTGATGACGTCGCCGTAGCGGATCATGAAGGACGCGATCTGCACCAGCAGCGGCGGGAGTTTCAGCCTTTGCAGGCCGAGGAGGACCTCCCGCAGCTCGGTGGTGGCGGCCAGGAGGACGGAGGTGGCGACGCCCAGGGTGCCCTTGGCGAGGACGTTCCAGGCGCCCCACAGGCCGTTGACGCTGAGCGACACGCCCAGGACGTCCACCCGCTCGCCCTCCGCCACGAACGGCATCAGCACCGCGAACGCGACGAACGGCACCTCGATCAGCAGCCGCTTCAGCAGGAAACCGGCCGGCACGCGCGCGCGGAACGCGACGAGGCCGAGCAGGACCGCGTACAGGCCGAACGCCCACATCGCCTCCCGCGGTGTCGACACCACGACCACCACGAAGGCGAACGTGGCCGCGAGCTTGGTGTGCGGGGGCAGGGCGTGCACGGGCGAGTGCCCGTGCCGGTAGAGCCTGTGCGCGTGCCCGGCGCCCATCTCAGACGTTCTCCACGGCCGTCGGGGACGCGTCGTCCACGCCACGGCGCCGGCGCACCGCCCAGAACACCGCGCTGCCCGCGACGACGGTCACCCCGACACCGATCACCCCCGCGAGACCGCCGGAGAGGCGGGCGTTGTCGACGTCCTTGACGCCGTAGTCGGCGAGTGGGGAGTCGGCGGCCGCGTGCTCCTCGACCTTCTCGTCGATGCCCTTGTCGGCGGCGACCTTCTCCAGGCCGTCCGGGTTGGCGGAGGCGTAGAAGCTGACGAAGCCGGCGAGGACGAGGGAGGTGACCAGACCGCTCACCCACAGCGTGCGCCGGGAGGTGCGCGCCGCGACGGGCGCCGTGCGCGCCCCCTCGGCGGCGGGTACGTCGACGAGTGCGCCGTTCACCCGCAACTGCAGCTTCTGCTGCAGCCCGCGCGCCCCGTGGACGAGGTCCGGCCGTACGGCGATGACGGCGCCGACGGTCAGCGCGGTGATCGCGGCCTCGCCGATGCCGATCAGCAGGTGCACGCCGACCATCGCGGTGGCGACCTTGCCGATCGCCACGTCGGTGGTGCCGCCGATCCAGTACAGCAGCGTGAAGGCGAGCGCGGCGGCCGGGACGGAGAGGAGAGCGGCGACGAAGGACGCGACGGTGACGGACCGGCGACCGCGTGGCAGCACCTTCACCAGCCCCCGGAAGACGGCGTACGCGACGACCGTCGTCACGCAGCCCATCACGGTGATGTTCACACCGAGCGCGGTCAGCCCGCCGTCGGCGAAGAGGATGCCCTGCATCAGCAGGACCACGGAGATGCACAGGACCCCTGTGTAGGGGCCGACGAGTATGGCGGCGAGCGCGCCGCCGAGCAGGTGGCCGCTGGTTCCCGCCGCGACGGGGAAGTTCAGCATCTGCACGGCGAAGATGAACGCGGCCACCAGGCCGGCCAGCGGCGCGGTGCGTTCGTCGAGCTCCCGGCGCGCGCCGCGCAGGCTCACGGCGATGGCGCCCGCGGCGACGACTCCGGTCACGGCGGAGGTGGGGGCGTTGATGAATCCGTCAGGTACGTGCACCGTTCGATGATAGTGGCTTAATGCGAACGGTTCGCAAGAGCGAGTGACTCGTTCATTGCTCTCGCTCTGTTGCTCCCGTGTATCGCACATGTGAGATACCCCCGCCCCAAGGAGCGGCCTCCGGAAAATATGCGACATTGGAGGGGGAGCGGACGCACAGCTTCCACACAGGTCACATACGGTGAGAGGGCGTCTCGATGTCTGTAGTCGAGCAGTACGCGCGAGCCCACATCGTCACGGACGCGGACCTCCTCGACGAGGAACACGCGGCCGTCCCCGTCGTCCTGCGCTACGACCCCGAGGACGACCCCCGCACCGTCCGGGTCGGACTGCCCGGCGCCCACGAGCGGACCATCGCCCGCGCCCTCCTCGAACAGGGCCTGCGCGCCCCGGCCGGCAGCGGAGAGGTCCGGGTGTGGCCGTGCGGACGGGTGCAGGCCGTGGTCGAGTTCCACTCCTCGCAGGGCGTGTCGGTCGTGCAGTTCGAGTCCAAGACGCTGCTGCGCTTCCTGCGCCGCACCTACACGGCGGCGGCACAGCCCGTCGGCCGCCGGCCGCACGTCACCCACTGACGGCTGCTCAGCCGCCCGCCTTCAGCAGCGCCGCCACGATCGGCCCGGCCGTGTCGCTTCCGTGGCCGCCCTGCTGGACGACGCCCGCCGCCGCGAGGTCGCCCCGGTAGGCGGTGAACCAGCCGTTGGGCTTCTCCTGGCCGTCCACCTCCGCCGAGCCGGTCTTCGCGCCGTAGTCGGGGCCGAGCCCGGACATCGCCTCGGCCGCCGTGCCGTACGCGGCCGTGTAGTTCATCAGCTCCCGCAGCTGCGACAGCGTCGACGACGACATCGTGCGCGAGGCGGTGGCGAGCGTGCGGTCGTCGACCGACGGCGCCACCAGGTACGGCTGGTGGAAGGTGCCCGCCTTGACGGTCGCGGCGACCGACGCCATGTTCAGCGGGTTCATCCGCACCCCGCCCTGCCCGATCAGCGACGCGGCCATCTGGGCGGCCGACTGCACCGGAACCGAGCCGTCGAAGGTGGGCACCCCGATCGACCAGTTGTTCATGGACAGCCCGAAGACCTGCTGCGCCTGCTTCGTGAGGCTGTCGTTGTCCAGCTCGCCCGCCTGGCTGATGAAGGCCGTGTTGCAGGAGCGCGCGAAGCTCGCCTTGAACGTGCCGCCCTTGATCTCGAACTTGTCGTCGTTCTGGAACTTCCAGCCGCCGTACGTGAAGTACTTCGGGCAGGGGTGCGCCTTGTCCGCCGACGCCAGGTCCTTCTCGATCAGCAGCGACGAGGTGATGACCTTCATCGTGGAGCCGGGCGCCAGGGAACCCTGGAAGGCCGTGTTGAAGTTGGGGTTGCTGTTGGCGACGGCGAGGATCTCGCCCGTCGAGGCCCGCATGAGCACGACCGAGGCGCGCTGACGGCTCGCCACCAGCTTCTCCGCCTCGGCCTGCAGGGTCGGGCTCAGCGTCGTCTTCACGGTGCCCGGCGTGCCCTCGCTGAGCTCCAGGAGCGTCTTGTCGGAGGCCTTCTTCGCCTTCGACGCCTTGCCGCGCACCACCCGCAGCTCGACGCCCGCCGTGCCGCCGGCCTTCTTGCCGTACTTCTCGCGCAGGCCGTCCAGCACGGTGGCCAGCGACGGGTACTTCTTGGCGGTCAGCTCACCGCCGTGCTTGTCGAGCGCCTTGACCGGCGGGTCGCCGGCCTCGCCGGTCACCAGGGTGTCCCCGTCGGCGAGATCGGGGTGGACCACGGAGGCGTGCCAGTCGACCAGCGGCTTGCCGTCCTTCGCCCGCCGCACGACGGTCAGCCTGCTGTCGTACGTCAGCGGCTTCGTCGTCTTCTTGTAGGTCACCGTGCCCTTCACGGAGAACGGGACCGTGTTGCCTGCGTTTCCCGCGCGCGTGCCGGCGGTGAGGGTGACGCCGGTGATGTGCGCGTCCTTGGTGTACCCGGTGAGCAGGGCCGTGGCAGCCGCCGGATCGTCGGTGACGGCCGCCGCCTGGGCGGCCTTCCCCTGCTGCCAGGCCGTGAGGAACGTCTGGGCCGCGGTGGTGACCTCGGTCGCCGACAGCGGGCCGGTCTTGACCGCCGGCTTCTTCTCGGCAGCCGCGCTCGCGCCGTCCTCGGCCGCCGCTCCGCCGCCGTACAGTGCGTACACGCCGAAGCCGGCACCGCCGACGACGACGGCGATCATGCCGGCGACCACGGCAGGCCGCTTGTTCCGTCGCTCGGCGACGCGCCTTCTCTTGCCCACTGCCTGCGATCCTCCGCGATCCCGGGAGCCCGTCGGCCCCACTGACCCCGCCAGCTGCCGTTGCCCTCACCGACCCCAACGACCACGACCACCCTAGAGTCCCCTCACGTGAACAGACGTCACATGTGACGTCAGCCACGCCCTGACGGGCCCGTCCAGCGGGCCGATTGAGGCTCCCTGCCCGGCCTCGACCGCAGGTCCGGGCCCCGCGGCCCGTGCCTCGGCCGAAAAAACCCGCGCCCGGGCTCCCCGCCCCGACGCCGACAGGGGCACGGGCCCGCGCGCGGACTTGAAGGCAGGCCTGGTGCCGCGGCCTCCGCCGGCGCCTCAGCCGCCGACCCGGGCGCGGGTGCGCGCGCCCCCGGCGTGCGGGGCTCGGCGCACGCCGGCGTGCGGTCGCGAGCCCGCGCCGGGCCGACGGCCCCGTGCGCGGGCTCGGCCGTCGGCCCCCGCGCGGGCTCGGCCGCCGCCCGCAGCGCCGGCCCGTGCGCCTCAGCCGCCCGCCTGCAGCACCGTCGCCACGATCGGGCCGGCCGCGTCGCTGCCGTGTCCGCCGTCCTCGACCATGGCCGCGGCGGCTGTGTCGTTGCGGTAGCCGGTGAACCAGCTGTCGGACCGGGCGTTTCCGTCGACCTCGGCGGAGCCGGTCTTCGCGCCGATGCGGCCGCTCAGCTCGGACATGACCTCGGCGGCGGTGCCGCTGGTCGCGGTGCGGTTCATCATCGAGCGCAGCTGCTCCACGGTGCTCGAGGACAGCCCGCGCGCGCGTGCGAGCTCACGGTCGTCGAGGCTCTGCGGCACGATGACGGGCTGCCGGAAGGTGCCCGTCATCGCGGTCGCCGTCACGGACGCCATGTTCAGCGGGTTCATCTGGACCTGGCCCTGGCCGATCAGGTTGGCCGCGGTGTCCGGGCCGCCGGAGGCCGGGACACGGCCGTCGAAGGACGGGATGCCGGTCTTCCAGTTGTCCCGCCCGAGCCCGAAACGATCCTGCGCCTCGTTGGTGAGGGAGTCGACCTGGACCTCGTCCGCGAACTTCACGAACGCGGTGTTGCAGGAACGGGCGAAGCTCTCCGAGAGGGTCGCGTTGTTGTTCGGGGTCATGTTCTCGAGGTTGTGGAAGGTCTGGCTCTCGGAGACCGCCTCGTCCGGACAGGGCGCCGGACCGTTCGCCGTGGTGAGCCCGTTGTCGATGAGGGTGGCCGCGCTGATGATCTTCATGGTGGAGCCGGGCGCCCGCTCTCCCAGGAAGGCGGCGTTGAAGCCGTCGTCGCGGTGGTTGGCGACCGCCAGCACCTCACCGGTGCTCGGCTGGACGGCCACCACCGACGACTTGCTGTACTTCTGCACCGCCTTCTCGGCCGCCGCCTGCATGCCCGCGTCGAGCGTGGTGGGCAGCTTGCCCGCCTTGCCCTCGGCGAGGGTCAGCAGCGAGGTGTCGGCGGTGTCCGGCGTGGCGTGCCGGATCGCCAGCTCGACACCGGCCGTCCCGCCCGCCTTGTCGCCGTACGTGGCGCGCAGCTGGTCCAGGATCGGCCCGAGCGAGGGGTACTTCTCCTTCGTCAGCACCTTGCCGTTGCGGTCCACGGCTTCGATCGGCGGCGCCGCCGACTCACCCGTGACGAGCGTGTCGTCCATGGACTTCAGCTCCGGATGGACCACCGACGGCTGCCAGTCCACCAGCGCCTTCCCGGTCGTGATGCCCCGCACCACCGTCAGCGAGCTCTTGTACGACAGCGGTTTGGACTTCCCCTCGTACGACACCGTCGCCTGCACCGTGAACGGCACGGTGTCCCCGGTCGCCGACCCCGGCGTGATCTTCACGCCGCTGATGTGCGCGGCCTGCGCGTACGAGGTCAGCAGCGGCTCCGCCTTCTCCGCGTTGTTGGTGAGCGCCGCCGCGGCCGCGGCCTCCCCTTTCTCCCAGGCGGCGAAGAACTGGGCGGTCGTGTCCTTCACCTCCGAGTCGCTCGGCGGCCCGCTCTTCTTCACCGCCACCGGCTCGCCGCCCCCCGATCCGCCGGTGCCGTCCCCGTTCAGCGCGTTCACGATGTTGAAGGCGCCGTACCCCGCCCCGCCCACCATCACGGCGAACACCGAGCCGACGATCGCCGCCTTGGCCCCCTTGCGCATGATGCGAACCCTCCCCGTTCTCCCCTTCGGTCCCCCGTGAGCCTCTCCGAGCGTTTTCTGAACGCGTTCAGAAAGGCCGGGTCGTGCTCGCACTGTATGCGGAGGCGGGGTCTCCTGTGACGGGAGTTTCCGGAAGTTGTCCGAACGGAGATCGGGTTTTGGGGATATTTGGGCGATCCGGTGACGGACTCACACCCAGGTGTCCAGCCACATCCGCGACCGCCAGTCGTCGATCGGGATCGATGTCCCCGTGTACAGCGGCCAGAAGTAGATGAAGTTCCACGCGATCAGCAGCACCAGCACGCCCGCGCCCGTCGCCCCCGCCACCCGCCGTGTGTCGCTCGACCCCGGCCGGCCGACGATCGCCCCGATCATCATCGCCACCGCCAGACACAGGAACGGCAGGAAGACGACGGCGTAGAAGAGGAAGATCGTGCGCTCCTGGTACAGGAACCACGGCAGGTAGCCGGCCGCGATGCCGCAGGCGATCGCGCCCGCGCGCCAGTCGCGGCGCAGCAGCCAGCGCCACAGCACGAACAGGATCGCGAAGCAGGCCGCCCACCACAGCATCGGCGTACCGATCGCCAGGACCTCCCGCGCGCACTTCTCGCCCGCGTCCACCGGGCAGCCGTCCTTGCCGGGCGCCGGGGACTCGTAGAAGTACGAGACCGGGCGGCCCAGGACGATCCAGCTCCACGGGTTCGACTGGTACGTGTGCGGCGAGGTCAGGTGGGTGTGGAACTCGAACACCTCGTGCTCGTAGTGCCACAGGCTGCGCCACCAGTCCGGGAACAGCCACGTCCAGCTGCCGCCCCTGCCGTCGGTGGCCGCCCAGTTGCGGTAGTAGCCGCCGGAGCCGTCGCTGGGGGAGAGGATCCAGCCCGTCCACGACACCACGTACGTCACCAGCGCGACCGGCACGGTGGCCAGGAACGCCAGGCCCGTGTCGCGCTTCAGCACCGCCCGGTACGGGTGGCGCGCACCGGCGACCCGGCGCGAGGCCACGTCCCACAGGACCGTCATCAGGCAGAACGCGACCAGGATGTACAGGCCGTTCCACTTCGTGCCGATCGCCAGCCCCAGCATCACACCGGCCGCCCAGCGCCAGGGGCGCCACCCCAGGCGCGCGGTCTCGGCGATGTGCGCGTCCGGGCGGTGGCGGCCGTCAGCGTCCGGCGGCAGCGCCGCCGCGAGCCGCTCGCGCGCCTTGTCCCGGTCGATCACCAGACAGCCGAACGTCGCCAGCACGAAGAACATCAGCACCCCGTCGAGCAGCGAGGTGCGGCTCATCACGAAGTGCAGCCCGTCGACCGCCATCAGCGCGCCCGCCAGACAGCCCAGGAACGTGGAGCGGAAGAGGCGGCGGCCGATCCGGCACAGCATCAGGACGGAGAGCGTCCCCAGCAGCGCCGTCATGAACCGCCAGCCGAACGGATCGAAGCCGAACATCAGCTCGCCCAGCCCGATCACGTACTTGCCGACCGGCGGATGCACCACGTACGCGGCGTCCGTCGGGACGCCGACATGACCGCCCGAGGAGAGGATGAGGTCGTTGGCGTTCTTGTCCCAGTTGACCTCGAAACCGCGGTGGACGAGCGCCCACGCGTCCTTCGCGTAGTACGTCTCGTCGAATATCACCGCCTTCGGGCTGCCCAGGTTCCAGAACCGCAGCACCCCCGCCACCAGCGTGATCAGCAGCGGACCGGCCCAGCCCGACCAGCGCGTGACGCGGTCCGCCAGAGTGGGCGGCACGCCGAGCGCCTGCCACAGGCGCGGGCTCGGCTCGGCGAACGGCGGCACCAGCCGTTCACGGACGTCGCTGCTCGGCGCCGTCGTGTATCCGAAACGGCGCAGCCGCTGCCGCCACGTCGGCCGCTGGTCCTGCGGCGCGTGGTCCTGCCGGTAGTCCGTGGAGTCCGTGGAGGACGCGGTACTGGTCACCGCGCCATCGTAGGGAACCCGTCTGTGCGAGTCCCGTGTCTCTCCCCCTGCGAGGATGGAAACGTGACAGTCGCACCCGGAACCCTGGTCCTTGCAGGCACCCCCATCGGGGACATCGCGGACGCCCCGCCCCGGCTCGCCGAGGAGCTGGCCGGCGCCGACGTCGTCGCCGCCGAGGACACGCGTCGGCTGCGCCGGCTGACGCAGGCGCTCGGCGTGACGCCCAAGGGGCGCGTCGTGTCGTACTTCGAGGGCAACGAGTCCGCCCGCACGCCCGAACTCGTCGAGGACCTGCTCGGCGGCGCGCGCGTGCTGCTCGTCACCGACGCCGGGATGCCGTCCGTGTCCGACCCCGGGTACCGGCTGGTCGCCGCGGCCGTCGAGAAGGACATCCGGGTCACCGCCGTCCCCGGCCCGTCCGCCGTCCTCACGGCCCTCGCCCTGTCCGGGCTGCCCGTCGACCGCTTCTGCTTCGAGGGGTTCCTGCCCCGCAAGGCGGGGGAGCGGTTGTCACGGCTGCGGGACGTGGCGGAGGAACGCCGCACCCTGGTGTACTTCGAGGCTCCGCACCGGCTCGACGACACGCTCGCCGCCATGGCCGAGGCGTTCGGCGCAGAGCGGCGGGCCGCCGTCTGCCGGGAGCTGACCAAGACGTACGAGGAGGTCAGGCGCGGGCCGCTCGGCGAGCTGGCCGCCTGGGCGGCGGAGGGCGTGCGTGGCGAGATCACCGTGGTGGTGGCCGGGGCGCCCGAGCGCGGGCCCGAGGAACTCGACGCGGAGGAGCTCGTACGGCGCGTGCGGGTGCGCGAGGAGGCCGGCGAGCGCCGCAAGGAGGCCATCGCGGCGGTGGCGGCGGAGGCGGGGGTGCCCAAGCGGGAGGTGTTCGACGCCGTGGTCGCCGCGAAGAACGCGGGGCGTGTGGGATGAGGGGTGCGCCTGCGGTGCGCGCCCCTGACCAGGGCGGACGCCTCCTCTGAGCGGGGCGCGTCTCCCCTGAGCGCGCGCCCCATGGCCGGGCAAAACGCCTTCGCGAAAGGCAAAGCCCAGGCCCCTCGCCCAGGCCGCTTCGGCAAGGAACGCCCAAATCGGACCCAACACTCGACAGGTCTGATGCCTTCGCCCCGACAGGGGAGTCCACTGGACTCAGGGACGCACCCGTCCCTCGCCCCCACTGGGTTCCGGGGGGAACCCGCGCACCGGGGGCGTTTGTCCAGCGGACGATCAGGAGCTGGCATGAGTGACATCACAGGGCAGACCGGCCTGCGCACCGCGGCGATCCCCGTCGTGCACGAGTCGTACTCCTTCGCCTGCATGCGCTGCGGGCACGGCTGGGAGCAGTCGTACGAGATCGAGCACCACACCGACGCCGACGGACACGAGTTCGTCCAGTACGTGGCGAACGGCCGGATCGTGCCGTCCCCGCTGAGCCGCCCCACGTGCCAGAACTGCGACGGGCACGTCGTACGCATCATGCGGCCGGGGCAGGTCTCCTCGGTGCTCAGTGCGGCCCGCGGGTCCCGGCACACGCCGGCGGCCGGGCCGGTGGAGGCGCCGGAGGCCGACGGGGAGCACGAGGTGCGGGAGGGGCGCGAGGGCCACGACGAGCGCTCCCAGCAGCACCACCACTGGCACCTGTCCGATCTGCTGCACCCCTTCCAGCGCAAGGCGAGCTGAGCCGGTCGGCGACCGGCGGGCGGCCGAACGGGCATGCGCCTTCCGTAGGATCGGGGCATGCCTTCGAACGCCGACAAGAACGCGGCGCCGCCGCTCCCGGCCCCCCTCCGGGTGCCGGTCGCCGACTCCCACACCCACCTCGACATGCAGTCCGGCACGGTGGAGGAGGGCCTCGCGAAAGCCGCGTCGGTCGGCGTGACGACGGTCGTCCAGGTCGGCTGCGACGTCCGCGGCTCCCAGTGGGCGGCCGAAACGGCGGCCGCCCACGAGAGCGTCCACGCCGCCGTCGCCCTGCACCCCAACGAGGCCCCGCGCATCGTCCACGGCGACCCCGACGGCTGGTCCCGGCAGGGAGCACGCGAGCCGGGGGGCGCGAGGGCGCTCGACGAGGCGCTCGCCGAGATCGACCGCCTGGCCGCGCTCCCCCACGTGAAGGGTGTCGGCGAGACGGGACTGGACTACTTCCGCACCGGCCCGGAGGGCAAGGAGGCGCAGGAGCGGTCCTTCCGCAGCCACATCGAGATCGCCAAGCGCCACGGCAAGGCCCTCGTCATCCACGACCGCGACGCCCACGCCGACGTCCTGCGGATCCTGAAGGAGGAGGGCGCCCCCGAGCGCACCGTCTTCCACTGCTACTCCGGCGACGCCGACATGGCGGAGATCTGCGCCCGCGCCGGATACTTCATGTCCTTCGCCGGCAACGTCACCTTCAAGAACGCCCAGAACCTGCGCGACGCCCTCACCGTCGCCCCCCTGGAGCTGGTCCTGGTGGAGACCGACGCCCCCTTCCTCACCCCGGCGCCCTACCGCGGACGGCCCAACGCCCCGTATCTCGTCCCCGTCACGGTCCGTGCCATGGCCGCCGTCCGCGGCATCGACGAGGACACCCTGGCGACGGCCCTCGCCGCCAACACGGCCCGCGCGTTCGACTACTGACTCATCCGAACACAACTCTGAGTAGCCGCGTCGCTTTGGAGAGTGACGGTGGCTCCGCTAGGTTCTGGGGGCCCGATCCGGACCCCTCCGGACCCCAGGACCCCTGGAGCGTGTCGGCGTGAGCAACTCCTCCCATCCGTGGAACGCGCAGTACGCACAGAACCCCCACGCCGACCCGTACGGCACCCCCGACCCGTACCTCGACGTGCACACCGCGGAGACGCTGGCGTACGGGACGTACGCGGCGCCCGGAGAGCAGGGCACGCCCGGCGCGTACGAGATGCCCGGGGCGTACGAGGACACGTACCGGCCCGCCTACGAGATGCCCGAAGCGACGCTTCCACGTCAGGTGGGCTGGGGTGCGGGGTATCCCGAAGGTGCCGGGAGCCCGGGCGTGGCGGACATTGACGGCGCGTACGGCGTTCAGGGCGTCGTCGACGGCGTCGGCGGCGCGGGAGTCACGGTGAGCGCCGTCGGTGACGCGCGCACGCTGGTCGAGTGGGCTCCGGCGCCCGTCGCGCACGCCGGAGCGAGGCGGCGGGCCGCGCGCCGGCGGAGGGCGCGCTTCGCCGAGCGCCCGGAATCCACGGTGCGCCGTCTGCTGCCGCAGGCACTCGTCGTCGCCTTCCTCGCCGGCGGCACCACCGCCTTCGTCGCAGAGGACAAGGCGATCGAGCTCACCGTCGACGGCAAGCCGCGCACCCTGCACACCTTCGCCGACGACGTGACCGAGCTGCTGGCGGAGCAGAGCGTGACAGTGGGGGAGCACGACCTGGTGGCGCCCGCCCGCGGGACGGCGCTCGCCAGCGGCGACGAGATCGCGGTGCGCTACGGGCGCCTCGTACGGCTCACGCTGGACGGACACCGGCGCGAAGTGTGGACGACGGCGCGCACGGTGGAGGAGGCGCTCAAACAGCTCGGGGTGCGCGCCGAGGGCGCGTATCTCTCTGCCGCGCGCTCCCAGCGCATCGGACGCGCGGGGCTCGCGCTGGACGTACGCACCGAGCGCGCCCTGACGATCATGGCCGACGGCCGCTCCCGCACCATCCGCACCAACGCGGCGACCGTGCGCGAGGCGGTCGAGGCGGCCGGCATCACCCTGCGCGGCCAGGACACCACGTCCGTCCCGCCCGGCAGCTTCCCGCGCGACGGACAGACGGTCACCGTGCTGCGCATCACCGGGATGAAAGAAGTGCGCGAGGAGGCGATCCCGTTCCGGGTACGGCGCACCGAGGACCCGTCCCTGTTCAAGGGCACGGAGGTCGTGGAGCGCGCCGGGCAGCCCGGGCTGCGACGGGTCACGTACTCCCTGCGCACCGTCAACGGCGTCCGCCAGCGGCCGAAGCGGCTCAGGACCGAGCTCGTCCGTGAGCCGCGCGCCCAGGTCGTGAAGGTGGGCACGAAACCCCTGCCGACCTCCGTACACGGCGTCGACCACCTCAACTGGCAGGGCCTCGCCGCCTGCGAGTCCGGCGGCCGCCCGAACGCGGTCGACCCGTCGGGCACCTACGGCGGCCTGTACCAGTTCGACACCCGCACCTGGCACAGCCTCGGCGGCACCGGCCGCCCCCAGGACGCCTCGGCGGCAGAACAGACCCTCCGCGCGAAGAAGCTGTACATGCGCCAGGGCACGAGCCCCTGGCCGCACTGCGGGGCGCGACTTCAGGGCTGAGCGCCGGCCGCAGGCGTGGAACCGCGGGCAGTCGTGCCGCCTTGGGGCGGCTCCCGCTGCAGAAGGGCGGCACCCCGTCAGCGCCGAGCCGCGCCACCCACCCCCGAGCAGCAGCGCCGGCAGCGCCGGGCAGCGCCGGGCAGCCTGGACAGCCGCGCCCGGTGCACCCCGTACGGCAGCCGCCCCCACCGCACCCCCGTACCCTTGTCCCGTGAGCAGCCCCACCCCCGACGCCCTCCTGGGCCCCGCCGACATCCGTGAGCTGGCGGCAGCCCTCGGTGTGCGTCCCACCAAGCAGCGCGGTCAGAACTTCGTGATCGACGCGAACACGGTCCGCCGTATCGTCCGTACCGCGGAGGTACGGCCCGACGACGTGGTCGTCGAGGTCGGGCCGGGGCTCGGCTCCCTCACCCTCGCGCTGCTGGAGGCCGCCGACCGGGTCACGGCCGTCGAGATCGACGACGTGCTGGCGAGCGCGCTGCCCGCGACGATCACGGCGCGCATGCCGGAGCGCGCGGAGCGTTTCGCGCTGGTGCACTCCGACGCGATGCACGTGACCGAACTGCCGGGCCCCGCCCCGACCGCGCTCGTGGCGAACCTGCCGTACAACGTCGCCGTGCCCGTGCTGCTGCACATGCTCGACACCTTCCCGAGCATCGAACGCACCCTCGTCATGGTCCAGTCGGAGGTCGCCGACCGGCTCGCCGCCGCGCCCGGCTCGAAGGTGTACGGCGTGCCGTCCGTGAAGGCCAACTGGTACGCCGAGGTCAAGCGGGCCGGCGCCATCGGGCGCAACGTCTTCTGGCCGGCGCCGAACGTCGACAGCGGGCTCGTCTCGCTGGTCCGCCGGGCCGAGCCGCTCAAGACCACCGCCTCGAAGAACGAGGTCTTCGCCGTCATCGACGCGGCGTTCGCCCAGCGCCGCAAGACCCTGCGGGCCGCGCTCGCCGGCTGGGCGGGGTCCGCGGCACGGGCCGAGGCGGCGCTCGTCGCGGCCGGTGTGTCCCCGCAGGCGCGCGGCGAGTCGCTGACCGTCGAGGAGTTCGCGCGGATCGCCGAGCACCAGCAGAAGGATTCCGAGTGAGCGTCACCGTCCGCGTGCCCGCCAAGGTCAACGTCCAGCTCGCCGTGGGCGCCGCCCGCCCCGACGGCTTCCACGACCTGGCGAACGTCTTCCTGGCGGTCGGCCTGTACGACGAGGTCACGGTGACCCCGGCCGACGAACTCCGCGTCACCTGCGAGGGCCCGGACGCCGGCCAGGTCCCCCTGGACCGCACGAACCTCGCCGCGCGCGCGGCCGTCGCGCTCGCCGAGCGGTACGGCCGCACGCCGGACGTGCACCTCCACATCGCCAAGGACATCCCCGTCGCCGGCGGCATGGCGGGCGGCAGCGCGGACGGCGCCGGCGCGCTCCTCGCCTGCGACGCGCTGTGGGGCACGCGCGCGAGCCGCGACGAACTCCTCGACATCTGCGCGGAACTGGGCAGCGACGTGCCCTTCAGCCTGGTCGGCGGCGCCGCCCTCGGCACCGGGCGGGGCGAGAAACTGACGGCCCTGGAGGTCGGCGGCACCTTCCACTGGGTGTTCGCGATGGCCGAGCGGGGGCTGTCGACGCCGGCCGTGTTCCGGGAGTTCGACCGGCTCGCCGAGGGCCGCGACATCCCCGAACCCGTCGCCTCCGAGGAACTCCTCGACGCCCTCGCCAAGGGCGACCCCGACGCACTCGCGGCGACCGTCTCCAACGACCTCCAGCCCGCCGCCCTGTCCCTCTTCCCCGAACTCGCCGACACGCTCGCCGCGGGGCGCGCGGCCGGGGCGCTCGCGACCCTCGTCTCGGGCTCGGGCCCGACCACCGCGTTCCTCGCGCGCGACCCCTCCTCCGCAGCGAAGGTCGCCGAGGCGCTGCGGACATCCGGAACCTGCCGGAGCGTGCGCACGGCGTCGGGGCCGGCGCCGGGGGCGACCGTGCTCGGACGTCCGTCGCGCTGATCCGGCGTCAGAGGGCATAAGGGCGGACGGGCGGATGGGTGGACGGAGGCGGAGCGTGACTCCTCTGTGCCGCCTCGTGACGCGGTAAACACTCTTCGCGAGATCTCCACACGGAATTACTGCGCTCGCAGTACACGGGAGAAATCAGGGGCCTCTAGGGTCGCTTGATGTTTAAAGCACCGCATGTGACGTACTGTCACGCGGCGCTCCCCCCCCGTGAACCACTGTGGAAGGCCACATCCGTGTCCGAACCCCCCACCCCCTCCCATCGCAGGAAGACGCCCCTCTCGCGCCGTGGCGTGATCGGGGCCGCCGGAGCCGTCGCCGCCGGGGCCGCCCTCACCCCGGCGGTGTTCGCCGCGACCGACTCGGACGACTCGGGCTCCGGCTCCGGCGCCTCCCCGTCCGGCACGAAGACCGAGTCCTTCCCGGCCACCCGCACGGACGCGGCCACCGGCGCCGGCGCGGCCACGGCCGCCTTCGCCGCCTCCTACGTCGGCGTCCGCTGGAGCGGCGCACGCGCCGGCGCGGGCATCCGATTCACGGACGGCACGGCGTCCCCCGGCACCTGGCAGACGCTGAACGGCGGCTGCGCGACCGTCGAGGACGGCGGTACCGCGCTGATCGCGGCCGGCGACGCCACGGCGTACGAGCTGAAGGCGCCCGCGGGCGCGAGCGCCGTGCGCGCCCTCGCGATCGACACGACCGACGGCCCCGCGCGCCACTTCAAGGTCCCGTCCGAGCCCACGCGCGTGCGGGGCGTGCCGTACCTGCCGCGGCCGGCATGGGGCGCCGACGAGTCGAAGCGCTACAAGGACGGCAAGGTCAACTCGCCCGAGCAGTACTACCCGTTGCAGTCGATCACGGTCCATCACACGGACACGCCGAACGACGACCCCGACCCCGCGGCGACCGTCCGGGGCATCTACGAGTACCACGCGGTCACCCTCGACTGGGGCGACATCGGCTACCACTTCCTCATCGACGAGGCGGGCACCGTCTACGAGGGCCGCTACTCCGGCGACGACGCCCTCCCCGCCTTCGACCCGGACGGCAAGCTCGTCACCGCCTTCCACACCGCCGGCTACAACTCCGGCAACCTCGGCATCGCCTTCCTCGGCACCCTCACCGACCGACCGCCGACGGACGCGGCCAAGAAGGCCCTGATCCGCCTGATCAAGGTGATCGCCCGCTTCAAGGGCCTCGACCCCCAGGCGAAGATCACCTACGTCAACCCGGTCAACGGCGTCACGAAGGACGTGACGACGGTCTCCGGCCACCGTGACTGGCTGGACACCGAATGCCCCGGCCGAACGATGTACGACCTTCTCGACGAGGTCCGGGCGGCAGCGGCCCGCCCGAGCCACTGAAACGCCGTACGCCCCGGGTGGTGGTGCCCCCGGGGCGCACGGCCGTTCCCTGACTGCTGCCCCGGAAACCGGCGCCCCGGAAAGGGGACGGGCAGGGGCGGCGAGGGCGAGAAACCCTGCCCGCCGATGGCCACCGGCCCCGCCGACTACCCTGGAGGGTCGATCGTCCCCCTTGTCAGGAGAGAAATGGCCGTCAACCTGGTCAATGTCGAGAACGTCAGCAAGGTGTACGGCACGCGTGCCCTGCTCGACGGCGTCTCCCTCGGCGTCTCCGAAGGGGACCGCATCGGCGTGGTGGGCCGCAACGGCGACGGCAAGACGACCCTGATCCGCATGCTCGCCAAGCTGGAGGACGCCGACACCGGCCGGATCACCCACTCCGGGGGCCTGCGGCTCGGCGTGCTCACGCAGCACGACTCCCTCGACCCGGCGGCCACCGTCCGCCACGAGGTCATCCGGGACCTGGCCGACCACGAGTGGGCGGGCAACGCCAAGATCCGGGACGTCCTCACCGGCCTCTTCGGCGGCCTCGACCTCCCCGGCTTCCCCCAGGGGCTCGACACCGTCATCGGCCCGCTCTCCGGCGGTGAGCGGCGCCGTATCGCGCTCGCCAAGCTGCTCATCGAGGAACAGGACCTCATCGTCCTCGACGAGCCCACCAACCACCTCGACGTCGAGGGCATCGCCTGGCTCGCCCAGCACCTGCGCGAGCGGCGCTCCGCGCTCGTGTGCGTGACGCACGACCGCTGGTTCCTCGACCAGGTCTGCAGCCGCATGTGGGACGTGCAGCGCGGCGACGTCCACGAGTACGAGGGCGGCTACTCCGACTACGTCTTCGCGCGCGCGGAGCGTGAGCGGATCGCGGCCACGGAGGAGGCCAAGCGGCAGAACCTCGTCCGCAAGGAGCTGGCCTGGCTGCGCCGGGGCGCCCCCGCGCGCACCTCCAAGCCGCGCTTCCGGGTCGAGGCCGCCAACGAGCTCATCAAGGACGTGCCGCCGCCGCGCGACAGCAGCGAGCTGATGAAGTTCGCCTCCTCGCGGCTCGGCAAGACCGTCTTCGACCTCGAGGACGTCACCGTCCAGGCCGGCCCCAAGGTGCTCCTCAAGCACGTCACCTGGCAGCTCGGCCCCGGCGACCGCATCGGCCTCGTCGGCGTCAACGGCGCCGGCAAGACGTCCCTGCTGCGGGCCATGGCCGAGGCGGCCCGGACACAGGGCGAGAACCAGCCGGCGGGCGGCCGCATCGCCGTCGGCAAGACCGTCAAGCTCGCCTACCTCTCCCAGGAGGTCGCCGAACTCGACCCGAACTGGCGGGTGCTGGAAGCCGTCCAGCAGGTGCGGGAGCGCGTCGACCTCGGCAAGGGGCGCGAGATGACGGCCGGGCAGCTGTGCGAGACGTTCGGCTTCAACAAGGAGAAGCAGTGGACGCCGGTCGGGGACCTGTCCGGCGGTGAGCGCCGCCGCCTGCAGATCCTGCGTCTCCTGATGGACGAGCCGAACGTCCTCTTCCTCGACGAGCCCACCAACGACCTCGACATCGAGACCCTCACCCAGCTCGAGGACCTCCTCGACGGCTGGCCCGGCTCGATGATCGTCATCTCCCACGACCGCTTCTTCGTCGAGCGCACGACCGACCGCGTCTTCGCCCTCCTCGGCGACGCCACCCTGCGGATGCTGCCGCGCGGCATCGACGAGTACCTGGAACGCCGCCACCGCATGGAGGAGGCCGTGGCGGCCGCCGCCACGCCGGCCGCCCCGAAGGCCGTACCGGAGAAGAGCGCCGCCGACCAGCGCGCCGCCAAGAAGGAACTCCAGAAGATCGAGCGCCAGTTGGACAAGATCTCCGAGAAGGAGACCAAACTCCACACCCAGATCGCCGACAACGCCACCGACTTCGAGAAGGTCGCCAAACTCGACGCGGAGTTGCGCGAGTTGGCCGGGGAGCGCGAGGAACTGGAACTGCGCTGGCTGGAGTTGGCGGAGGACGCGTAGGCAGGGGCGCGTGCGGCGGTTGCGCGCGCCGTGAGCCGCGGCGCGCCGCTCCGCCCGGCGCGCCCAACCGGTCGACGCGCCGCCCGCAACCGGTCGACGCGCCGCCCGCAACCGGTCGACGCGCCGCCCGCAACCAGTTGACGCGCCGCCCACTGCGGCGCCCGTAACGCCCTCGCGCGCCCCCGGTGTCGGCGCGCACGCCCCAACCGCACGCCCCAACCGCGCGCCTCACCCCCGCTCGCGCAGCCCACCCCTGACCACCCCTGGCGCGAATCACTCCACCCACGCCCCCCAAGCCCCCCACCTGCCCTGGCGTGAACAACCCCCACCCGCGCCCCGCCCAACTCCCCCACTCCCCGCGCGCGATGACGGCGCGTGCGCTGCGTGAAGGGGGCGTGAAGGCGCATAACGACGGCATCACGGCGGTGTGCTCCCTTGGGAACAGGGGCGGATACGAGCCGGTGTGCTGTCGGTGCCGGGTGATAGAAAGAGCCGTCTGAGAACCATGTGAGAACGACTCTGGGTCCGTAACGAACCTCAGGGCGTGGCTAAAAATCAGTGAACGAGGGGGAACACGCTGATGACTCAGCCGCCCGACCAGCCGCCGCAGCAGGGCGGTTTCGGAGCACCACAGCAGCAGCCGCCCCAGGACCAGCCACCGCAGCCGCCACAGGCTCCGCAGGCCCCGCAGGGCGGCGGCTTCGGCGCGCCGCAGATGCCGGCCCAGCCGCCACAGGCCCCGCAGCCCGGCTACGGCCACCCGCAGCAACAGCCGCCGCAGTCCGGCCCGTACGCCCAGCCGGCCGGCCCCTACGGCGCCCCGGCCGCGCCCGGACCGTACGGCGGGCCGCAGCAGCCGGGCCCGTACGGCCAGCCGAGCGGACCCTACGGACAGCAGCCCGGTTACGGCTACCCGCCTCCGCCCGGAGCCCAGTTCCCCGGTGCCCCCGGCGCCCCGGCGCCCGGTTCGCGCAACCCCTTCAAGGGGAAGCCCGCCCTCGTCGTCGGGGCCGCGGTGGCGGCGCTGCTGGTGATCGGCGGGGCGGTGTTCGCGGTCACGGGCGGCGGGGACGACGAGGGCAAGAAGAAGCCGGTCGCCGGACCCAGCGACGACGGGAAGGCGACCGCGAGCGAGAGCCCCGTCAACCCCGGCGACGGCAGCGGCGACGGCGGCGAGGACCCGGAGGACTTCAACGCGGGCCGCAAGGCCGGCGAGGCCAAGGTGCTCTGGTACAAGGAGGCACCCGACGCCCCCGCCTCCGGCGCCGACGCCCCCGCCATGTGGATCACCTCCAAGACGGCGGTGAAGGCGGCCTACAAGGAGATCGTCGCCTACAACGTCGGTGACGGCAGGCCCACCTGGGACACCCTCACGTTCCCGCAGAAGATCTGCGCGGTCACACCGCAGAAGACCGCGGACGACAAGGTCGTCGTGGCGTACATGAGCGGCACCAGCGAGCGCGCCAAGTGCAACGAGCTCCAGCAGATCGACCTCAACACCGGCGCCAAGGGCTGGAAGGCCGTCGTCGAGGACGGTGAGCTGTTCGACAGCGTGCTCAGCATCCAGATGTCCCTCACGGGCAACACGCTGATGGTGGGCCGTTCCCAGTCCGGCACCGCGTACGACGTCCGTACCGGCAAGAAGCTGTGGGACAAGAAGAGGTACGGCGACGCCTGCTTCCCCACCGCCTTCGCGGGCGGCACCAAGCTGTTCTCGGTGGCGTCCTGCGACGCGACCGGCGCGAACGAGCACGACGAGGTGCAGGAGCTGGACCCGGCGACCGGCAAGGTCAAGTGGACCCAGGCGTTCGAGAAGGGCTGGACGGTCGAGCGCGCGTACTCCGTCGATCCGCTGGTCGTCTACAGCACCAACAAGGACAAGAACGTCTGGAACATCGCGGCGTTCAAGCCGGGCGGCGGCTTCCGTTCGCAGGTCGCCTTCGACGAGGACTTCGCGCCGGAGTGCGGCTGGGCCATCCTCCAGCGCAACCTGAGCGGCTGCGTGGGCACGGCCGCCGACGCCAACACCCTGTACCTGCCGACCCAGGCGACGACCGGCCCCAACGAGATCGTCGCGATCGACCTCGCCACCGGCAAGGAGAAGTGGCGTGTGAAGTCCCCGGCCGACGAGTCGATGCTGCCGGTGCGCCTGGAGGGCGGCAACCTCGTCGCGTACGTCGAGCCGTCGTACGACGCGGCCGGCCGGGTCGTGTCGATCCCTGTCGCCGGTTCCACGCACACGCCCACGACGCTGCTGCAGATGCCCGAGAGCACGGTCGGCATCGAGAACGGCTTCTACTCGAAGGACGTCGCCTGGGTCGACGGGCGCTTCTACCTCTCCTCCACCCGGCTGACGGGCAACGACGACACGAAGGAGAAGCTGATGCTCGCCTACGGCAAGTGAGGCGGGCGACCCCGGCCGCGGCGGCGCGTACTTCCGCAGCCGCCCGGCCCCTCCGCTCTCCCCGGCCCTGTCGTCCCGGCCCCGTGCCCCGTCTCCCCGAGCGTTCTCCCGAGGTACCCACACCATGACCCAGCCGCCGCCCCCACCGCCGAACCAGCCCCCGCGGGACACCCCTCCCCAGGACCAGCCCCCGCGTGACGCGTCGCCGCAGGACACTCCGCCGCAGGACGCCCCACCGCAGGCCGGCTTCGGCGCGCCCCAGCAGCCCCAGCAGCCCCAGCCGCCGCAGGCCCCGCAGGACGCCCCGCCCCAGGGCGGTTTCGGCGCCCCCCAGCCCGCCGCCCCTCAGCCCCAGGCCCCGCCACCGCAGGCCCCGCCCGAGGGCCCGCAGCTCAGCAAGGACCCGGGCGGTCCCATGCCCCACCAGGTGGCCACCGCGGACCAGGTACTGCGGAACTTCGAGGCGGCCAAGGCAGCCCAGGCGGCCCAAGCCGCACAACCCGGCCAGCCCGCACAACCCGGCCAGCCCGCACAGCCCGGCCAGCCCGCACAGCCCGGCCAGCCCGCACAGCCCGCACAGCCCGCACAGCCCTCGCAGGCACCCAGCACCCCGCCCCAGCCCCCGCAGCCCCAGCCGGGCTACGGCTACCCGCAGGCAGCCCCGCCCGCCCAGCCGCCCCAGCCCCCCACCGGCCCGGGCTACGGCTACCCGAACCAGCCGGCACCAGGCCAGCCGGCACCAGGCCAGCCGGCACCGGGCCAGCCCGGTCAGCCGGGCCAGCCGAACCCCTACGCCCACCAGCCCGCGTACGGCCAGCAGCCCCCGTACGGCCAACAGCCCGCGTACGGCCAGCAACCGGCATACGGCCAGCAGCCGGGTTACGGCTACCCGGGCCAGCCCGGCCACCCCGGTCAGCCGGGCTACCCGCAGCCGGGCTACGGCTACCCCGGCCAGCCCACCATGCCCCTGCACCCCCAGCCGGGTCAGCCGGGCGGCGGTGGCCGCAAGGTCAGCGCCCAGGTCGCCATCATCGTCGCCGCGGTCGTCGCGATCGCGCTGATCGTCGGCGGTGGCGTCTGGTACGCGAGCTCGGGTGACAGCGGCAAGAAGGACGAGACGGCGAGCTCCGGCGGCACGACCGGCGGAGGCGGCGACGACAAGGGCGGCTCCGGAGGCACCTCTTCCGGTGGCACCGAGAAGGTGCCCTCCGACCCCGCCTCCAAGCTCCTCTTCCAGCTCCCGTCGCCCACGGTCGCCAAGGACGACAGCGTGATCGTGAGCGGCTCCTGGCTGACCGAGAAGGCATACGTGAAGTCGGGTGTCGCCGAGGTCGTCGGTTACGACCCGGACAAGGGCACCAAGCTGTGGACGATCAAGCTGCCCGGCCCGGTGTGCACGGCCAGTGAGCACGCCACCGACGACGGCAGGACGGCGATCGTCTTCCAGCCGAAGATGCCCGCGAAGGACTCCTCGGCCGGCTGCACCCAGGTCGCGGCGATCGATCTCGCCGCGGGCAAGCAGCTGTGGACGAAGACCGTCTCGTCCGGCGACTACCCGGTCACCTTCGACAACGTCACCGTCAGCGGGAACACGGTGGCCCTCGGCGCCACCGAGGGCGGCGCGGCCTTCGACATCGACACCGGCAAGCAGCTGTGGGCGCCGAAGCCGGCCGACACCTGCTACGACGCCGGCTACGGCGGCGGACCCAAGCTGGTCGCGGTGCGCAAGTGCGGTGACTTCGACGCGCGCGAGCTGCACATCCAGACCATCGACCCGGCCTCCGGGAAGGTGATCTCCGAGTACAAGATGGCGACCGGCATCGAGTACGCGAGCGTCGTGTCGACGGAGCCGCTGGTCGTGGCCGCCGACGTCGGCGACAGCGCCCAGGACGGCAGCGGCATCTCGGACTTCTTCTCCATCGACAACAAGACCGGCAAGCTGAAGACCCGGATCTCCGCGCCGGGCGAGCAGTTCGCGGCCCGCTGCGACGGCATCACCAGGATCGAGCACTGCTCCGGCATCGCGGTCGGCGCGGGCCGGCTGTACCTGCCGACCGAGGAGCACGACGGCACGGGCGAGTACAGCCGTACGAACGAGATCGTCGCCTTCGACCTGACCACCGGCAAGCAGACCGGCCAGCGCGCCGACGCCGGCGACGGCTACGAGCTCACCCCGCTGCGTATGGACGGCAGCAACCTGATCGCCTACAAGCGGCCGCCGTACGACGAGGGCGGGCAGATCGTCAGCATCGACGGCGGCTCGTTCAAGCAGACCAAGCTGATGCAGAACCCGGCCACCGAGTCGGTGCGGGACGCGGAGGCCGGCATGCTCCCGGAGTACTCCGAGATCATCTACTCCCAGGGTCACCTGTACATGGCCTCGGGGTACGCGGACGACTCCGCCTCGGGTGACAAGGAGTACCTGGCGCTGGCGTTCGGCACGAGCGGCTGATCGCCCCCGTGGCGGCCGTCGACGGCCCCGCCCCTGCTCAGGGGCGGGGCCGTTCGCGTACCGCTCATCACCCTCGAATGAGAGGAATTTCGGCGATCCGGGGCACTTCTCACGAGTAGGGGCAGCGCAACGTCGAACAAGCGTGTAGCTTCCGGGGGCATGAAGGACGAGGTGCCGGGGGGCACCTTTTGTCTGTGCGTGTCTGTGCGCAGGATCCAGGTGCACATGGTGGTATCTGGCTTTGCCTGTGTGTCCGTGTGGGCATCCATGGGGGGACTGGGGGGTTGCTCGATGGGAGTGCGGTTGATGGTGGTCGACGACCACCGACTGCTCGCCGAGGCGCTCGCCTCGGCGTTGAAACTGCGGGGGCACCGGGTGCTCGCCGCGGCGGCGCCCGCCGCGGGCGCGGCGGAACTCGTGATCACGCGGGCGCCGGAGGTGTGCCTGCTGGGCACGGCGACCCCGGCCGAGCCGGGGATCTTCGACCCGGTGGTCCGGATCAAACGGGAGCGGCCGCAGGTCGCCGTCCTGGTCCTGGGCCCGGTCCCGAGCCCGCGCGGCATCGCGGCGGCCTTCGCGGCCGGCGCCTCGGGGTACGTACGGCACGACGAGCGCATCGAGGGCGTCGAACGCGCGATCATGAAGGCGAGGGCGGGCGAGGCGGCGGTCGCCCCCCAGCTCCTGCAGGGCGCCTTCAGCGAGTTGCTGAACCCCGCCGCCCAGCCCGACGACGAGGGCCAGCGTCTGCTCCAGATGCTCACCCCGCGCGAGGTCGAGGTCCTCGTCCGCGTCGCCGACGGCGAGGACACCCGCCTGATCGCGGCCGGCATGGGCATAGCCCCGTCCACGGCCCGCACACACGTCCAGCGGGTCCTGATGAAACTGGGGGTGGGCTCGAGGCTGGAGGCGGCGGCGCTGGCGGCGCGGACGGGACTGCTGGACCGGGCGGGTCCGCTGCCGCACGGGCCTCGGGAGACGGACGCGGGGCCGGAGTCGTAACCGCGGCGCCGCGCACGGGACTTCCGCCGGCCGCGGCCTCCTCGCCCTCGACCGTCACCGTGAATGGCCGGCGTTCGCTGTCGAACCAGATCGCCGGCCGTCCCCTCGCCGAAGCCGCGCAAGACAGCCCGTGACGGTCGGCAGGCCCCTCGACGCCATCGAACCGTGCTCGCGCGGCGAAACTCCGTTGTCCGGGCAGGGGCCGCCGCCTACCGTGCCGATCATGCTGCCCCCCGTGGAAACCGACGAACAGTGGGACGCGATCGTCCCCGACGAGACGATCATGCGCCCCGGCGCGGAGGCCCTCGCCGCCCGCCTCGGTCTCGCCGGCGTCCCCCTCACCCGCTTCCCGGACGGCTCGCAGCCCGTCTACGCCGTCGGTGACGACCACGTGCTGAAGCTGTTCCCGGGCGCCGCGGCCGAGGACGGCATCGCCGAGGGCCGCGTCCTCTCCCACCTCCAGGGCAGGCTGCCGATCCGCACCCCCGACGTCCACGCCTTCGGCCCGTACGACAACGGCTGGCAGTACGTCCTCATGTCCCGTCTCCCCGGCGAGAACCTCGCGAAGACCTGGGGCGGTGTCCCGCGCGCCGACCGCGAACGCCTTGTCACCGAGATCGGCGAGGCCCTCGCCGTTCTCCATGCCCTCGACCCCAGCCCCCTCCAGGACGTCCTCGGTCCCGGCGACTGGGGAGCCTTCCTGGACCGGCAGCGTGCGGGAGCCGTGGAGCGGCAGCGCGAGCGTGGCCTTGCGGCCGCCTGGGTGGAGCAGATCCCCGGCTTCCTCGCCTCGGTCCCGCTGCCCCGCACCCCGCAGCCCGGCCCCTCCCTCCTGCACACGGAGGTCATGCAGCAGCACTTCCTTCTCGACCCCGCCACCCACCGCCTCACCGGCCTCTTCGACTTCGAGCCCGCCATGATCGGCGACCGCGCCTACGACTTCGTCGGTGTCGGCCTCTTCGTCACCCGCGGCGACCCCAAACTGCTCGCCCGCCTCTGCGCCGCGTACGGCCACACCTTCGACCCGGACACCCTCCTCGCGTACACGCTGCTGCACGTGTACAGCAACCTTCCCTGGTACCTGCGCGAGCTGGGCACGCCCCTCGAGGGCACCCTCCCCGCCCTCGCCCGGGCCTGGTTCGGCACCGCCTGACGTCAGCCCTGCCGAACCAGGCCCACGGACAGCCGTACAGGTGTCATTCCGGCCGCTTCTCCTCCACCGCCTCCGGCGGCACCGGCGGCACCGGCGGCGTCGGATGGGCCGCGGGCCGCAGCTTCAGCCACACCAGGAAGAAGATCCCCAGCAGCAGCATGCCCAGGCCCGTCCACAGGTTGATGTTGATCCCCTGGGCCTTGGCGATATCCGCGTCGCTGTCGGTCAGGCCGGTGATGGTGACGATGACGCCGTAGACGACGAACAGGCCGCCGATGATGCGGCGCAGGTCGAAGATGCGGGCCGCGGTCGCGGACTTCTCCTCGAGTTCGGTGACTTCCCGCTGGACGTCGGCCTCGGAGAAACCCGCGTGCCGCAGCCGCTCGGCTGCCGCCGCGCGCTCGTCGGGTTCGAATTGCTCGGACATGGTCTTTCCATCCTCCCGCGATCGGCGTCGGCGGGCTCAGAACGAGAACGGGATGTAGCAGGCGGCGGCCAGGATCACCGCGCCCCAGCCCAGCAGGGCCGGCTTGCGGTACCAGGCCTCGTCGCCCGGCGCGGGCGGCTCGGCCATGCCGGGGGAGACGGTGCCGTAGACCAGGCCCTGGAGCTCCTCCGCCGGCTTCGGAGCGGTGAAGAGCGACACCGCGACCATCACCACCGCGCCCGCCACGAAGCCCGCGATCGCCGACACGAAGTTGGCGCCCTGGTCGGTGGGGATGCCGATGACGTCCTGCTTGTAGAGGACGAAGTAGTTGACCATCGCGGCCGTGGTGCCCGCCAGGAGGCCCCAGAAGCCGGACTTCATCGACGCCCGCTTCCAGAACATGCCGACGATGAAGACGACGAACATCGGCACGTTGAAGAAGGAGAACAGAGTCTGCAGGTAGGCCATGATGTTCGAGAACGACGAGGCCAGGAACGCCGTGCCGATCGACGCCAGCACGCCGATCGCGGTGATCAGCCGGCCGAAGCGGACGTAGTACGCGTCCTCCCGTCCGAGCACCACGTACTTCGCCCAGATGTCGTTGGTGAACACCGTGTTGAAGGACGACACGTTCGCCGCCATGCCCGCCATGAACGCCGCCAGCAGACCCGTCACCGCGATGCCCAGCACGCCGTTGGGCAGCAGCTGTTCCATCAGGTACGGGATCGCGTCGTTGTACTGCAGGTCGGAGTCCGCGGTGCCGATCTGCGGGACCAGGACCGCCGCCACCAGGCCCGGGATCATCACGAGGAAGACGATGAAGATCTTCGGGAACGCGGCGATCAGCGGCGTGCGCTGGGCCGCCGAGAGGTTCCGCGCGGACAGGGCGCGCTGGACCTCCGCGAAGTTCGTCGTCCAGTAGCCGAAGGACAGCACGAAGCCGAGGCCCAGCACGATCGTCAGCCAGTTCGCGCCCAGCGGATTGTCGCTGCCGATGCCCGTGCCGCCCCACGCCGTCACGAAGTCGTCGCCGCGGGCCTTCGTCAGCGAGTCCGTCAGGCCGTCCCAGCCGCCGACCCGCTTCAGTCCCAGCACCGACAGCGGGATCAGGGCCGCCAGGATCACGAAGAACTGGAGCACCTCGTTGTAGATCGCGGAGGACAGACCGCCCAGCGTGATGTACGCCAGGACGAAGAAGCCCGCGACCACGATCGCCACCCACTGCGGCCAGCCCAGCAGCGCCTCGACGACGATGGCGAGCGCGTACAGGTTCACGCCGGAGATCAGGATGGCGGCGAAGGCGAACAGCAGGGAACTGAGCAGGTGGGCTCCCCGGTCGAAGCGCAGCAGCAGGAACTCGGGGACCGAGCGGACCTTGGAGCCGTAGTAGAACGGCATCATCACCAGGCCCAGGAACACCATCGCCGGGATGGCTCCGATCCAGTACCAGTGGACGGTGTACGCGCCGTACTGCGCGCTGTTGGCGGCCATGCCGAGGATCTCCGTCGCCGCCAGGTTGGCGGAGATGAAGGCGAGGCCGGTGATCCACGCGGGCAGGGAGCGGCCGGAGAGGAAGAAGTCGAGGCTGGTCTTCACCGAGCGGCGGGCGGCGAAGCCGATGCCCAGGACGACGACGAAGTAGATCCCGAGGATCGTGTAGTCGAGCCAGTTGGTGGGGAGCCGTAGCTCCGCAGCCAGGGGCTCTGCCGCGAAATACGTGGGGGTTCGCATGCACTGCTCACTTCGCTTGGGGTTCTCTGTTTGGTTGTGGTGGTGACTCTCGTGGGGGGTTATGGTTTTATGTGTTCGGTTCTGTTTGAAGCTTTGTTGATATTGCTCGGTGCACGGATGGAGAGTCGCGGTGAAGAAGACCTCGACCCGCTTGGCCGACGGTCGTGAGCTCATCTACTACGACCTGCGGGACGACTCGGTGCGCGACGCGGTGGACCGCCGTCCGCTGGAGCGCACCGTCACCACTTCGGAGGTACGCCGGGACCCGCTCCTCGGCGACTCCATCGCCGTCGCCTCGCACCGGCAGGGGCGCACCTACCACCCGCCGGCCGACGAGTGCCCCCTGTGCCCGTCCCAGGGCGACCGGCTGAGCGAGATCCCGGACTCGTCGTACGACGTCGTCGTCTTCGAGAACCGTTTCCCCTCCCTCGCCGGCGACTCCGGGCGCTGCGAGGTGGTCTGCTTCACCTCCGACCACAACGCCTCCTTCGCCGGCCTCACCGAGGAGCAGGCACGCCTGGTGCTCGACGCGTGGACGGACCGGACGTCCGAACTGTCGCATCTGCCCTCCGTGGAACAGGTGTTCTGCTTCGAGAACCGCGGCGCCGAGATCGGTGTGACCCTGGGTCACCCGCACGGGCAGATCTACGCCTACCCGTTCACCACTCCGCGCACCGCCCTGATGCTGCGTTCACTCGCCGCACACAAGGACGCCACCGGCGGGGAGAACCTCTTCGACGCCGTCCTCGAGCGCGAACTCGCCGAGGAGCGGGTCGTCCTGGAGGGTGAACACTGGGTCGCGTTCGTGCCGTACGCGGCGCACTGGCCGTACGAGGTGCACCTGTACCCCAAGCGCCGCGTCCCCGACCTGCTCGGCCTCGACGAGGCGGCGCGCACAGAGTTCCCCAAGGTCTATCTGGAACTCTTGAGGCGCTTCGACCGGATTTTCGGGGAGAGTGAGCCGCCGACGCCGTACATCGCGGCCTGGCACCAGGCGCCGTTCGGGCAGTTGGAGGAGTTCGAGGGCGTCAACCGCGACGACTTCGCGCTCCACCTCGAGCTTTTCACCATCCGCCGCACGTCCGGCAAGCTGAAGTTCCTCGCGGGTTCCGAGTCCGGCATGAGCGTGTTCATCAACGACGTGCCGCCGGAGCGCGCGGCCGAGCGACTGCGAGAGGTAGCGAGTTCATGAGCGGCAAGTATCTGGTCACGGGCGGCGCGGGGTACGTCGGCAGCGTGGTCGCCCAGCACCTGCTGGAGGCGGGACACGAGGTCGTCGTCCTCGACAACCTCTCCACCGGATTCCGCGAGGGCGTCCCGGCGGGCGCCGCGTTCGTCGAGGGCGACATCCGGGACGCCGCCAAGTGGCTCGACCCCTCCTTCGACGCCGTCCTCCACTTCGCCGCGTTCTCGCAGGTCGGCGAGTCGGTGGTGAAGCCGGAGAAGTACTGGGACAACAACGTCGGCGGCACCATGGCCCTGCTCGGCGCCATGCGCGAGGCGGGCGTGCGCAAGCTGGTCTTCTCGTCGACGGCCGCCACCTACGGCGAGCCCGTCAACACCCCGATCACCGAGACCGACCCCACCGCGCCGACCTCCCCCTACGGAGCGTCCAAGCTCGCCGTCGACCACATGATCACCGGCGAGGCCACCGCCCACGGACTCGGCGCGGTCTCCCTGCGCTACTTCAACGTGGCCGGTGCCTACGGCGCGTACGGCGAGCGCCACGACCCCGAGTCGCACCTCATCCCGCTCGTCCTCCAGGTCGCGCAGGGCAGGCGGGACGCGATCTCCGTCTTCGGCGACGACTACCCGACGCCGGACGGCACCTGCATCCGCGACTACATCCACGTCGCGGACCTGGCCGAGGCCCACCTGCTGGCCGTCGAGGCGGCGACCCCCGGCGAGCACCTCATCTGCAACCTCGGCAACGGCAACGGCTTCTCCGTCCGCGAGGTCGTCGAGACCGTCCGCAAGGTCACCGGCCACCCGATCCCCGAGGTCGTGGCCCCCCGCCGCGGCGGCGACCCGGCGGTCCTGGTCGCCTCGGCGGCCACCGCCCGGGAGCGCCTGGGCTGGAACCCGTCCCGCGCGGACCTCGCCGGTATCGTCGCGGACGCGTGGGAGTTCACGCAGAAGATCGCAAGGGAGCAGTAGTGGGCGCAGAGCAGGTGCGGGACGGCTTCGTCGAGCTGTACGGGGCCGAGCCCGAGGGCGTCTGGTCGGCGCCCGGCCGCGTCAACCTCATCGGGGAGCACACCGACTACAACGACGGCTTCGTGATGCCCTTCGCGCTGCCGCACACCGCCACCGCCGCGGTCGCGCGCCGCGAGGACGGCGTCCTGCGTCTGCACTCGGCGGACGTCGAGGGCGGCGTCGTCGAGCTGCGGCCGGCCGACCTCACCCCGCAGACGGACGGGAACTGGACGGCGTACCCGGCCGGCGTGGTCTGGGCGCTGCGCGAGGCCGGCCACCCGGTCGCCGGCGCCGACATCCACCTCACCTCGACGGTCCCGTCGGGCGGGGGCCTGTCCTCCTCGGCGGCCCTGGAGGTCGTCGTCGCGCTGGCGCTCAACGACCTGTACGACCTCGGCCTGCAGCGCTGGCAGCTCGCCCGCCTGTGTCAGCGCGCCGAGAACGTCTACGTCGGCGCCCCCACCGGGATCATGGACCAGACCGCGTCCGCCTGCTGCGAGGCCGGCCACGCCCTGTTCCTCGACACCCGCGACCTCTCCCAGAAGCAGATCCCCTTCGACCTGGCCGCCTTGGGGCTGCGCCTGCTCGTCGTCGACACCCAGGTCAAGCACGCCCACAGCAACGGCGAGTACGGCAAGCGCCGCGCCGGCTGCGAGAAGGGCGCGGCCCTGCTGGGCGTCGACGCCCTGCGGGACGTCCCGTACACCGAGCTGGACGCGGCACTCGCCCGGCTCGGCGACGAGGAGGAGGTCCGCCGGCTGGTCCGTCACGTGGTGACGGAGGACGAGCGCGTGGAACGCGTGGTCGCCCTGCTGGAGTCGGGCGACACCCGCGCCATCGGCCCGGTCCTCACCGAGGGCCACGCCTCCCTGCGCGACGACTTCCGTGTCTCCTGTCCCGAGCTGGACCTCGTCGTGGACACCGCCCTCGCCTCGGGGGCCCTCGGCGCCCGGATGACCGGCGGCGGATTCGGCGGCTCGGCGATCGTCCTCGCGGAGGCCGCCGACGTCGACACCATCACCAAGGCGGTCGAAGAGGCCTTCGCCGCGGCCGGCTTGACGGCCCCGCGCGTGTTCGAGGCGGTGCCCTCGGCGGGGGCCCGACGGGTGAGCTGAGCTCTTCGGCAGCCTCCTCAGCCCCGTACGCCTGTGCGGGGCTGACGGTTTTTTCGGGGGCGGGGGCGGGACGGTGAGGGGCGACGCGATACGCGCGCGCTCCGACGGGCGCGGCCGCCTCGAGCTGCTGCCGCGCTCCGCCCGCCCCCCCCCGCTCACCCCAGCCGCTTCGTCAACGTGAACTCCGTGACCCCCGGCGGATAGTCCTCGATCACGCACACCACCTCGTACCCCCGCTTCCTGTAGAAGTCCGGCGCCTGGAAGTCCCAGGTCTCCAGCCGCACCCGCCGGCAGCCCCGTTCCTGCCGCGCGACGCGTTCCGCCTCCGTGAGCAGGCGGGTGCCGAGGCCGGTGCCGCGGTGGCGTTCGTCGACCCAGAGGTAGGTGACGTGCAGCCAGGTGGTCCAGGTGTGGCCGACGAGGCCGCCGGCCAGGTCGCCGGTGCCGTCCGACGCCCAGACGTGCAGCGGGGTTTCGCGTTCGGCGGGTGTTCCGCGCAGGGCACGCAGGATGGGGGAGGCCGCCGTGTTGGTGTCGAGGAGCCGCGAGCGGAGAAGATCACGCCGGGTCCTGTCGACTTCTGTCTCAAGACGAAACATGCGGCACACCATAAACGCGCCGGACGGCCAGTTCTGCAAATTGCCTTCCCCTCCCCGCCCACAGCCCTACCCTGTGAACAGCACCGGTGGGGGCCGGTGCTGATCAGGGGGCGAGACAGTCGGGTACGGCGCCCGAGGTGGGGGTAGCGGTTTCTGCACGGCGGCGGCCGTGTGGGCGGACCCCCTCCGGGCGTCGTACCCGCGCCGGTCGTCGTTCTCCGGACCTGGGGTATCCCCTGCTCCGTGAAGGAGCCTGGGGAAGGGGGTTTCGTGGTTCGCATCCGAGTCCTGGTCGTCGACGACCACCGTATCTTCGCCGAGTCGCTCGCCGCCGCACTGGCCGCCGAGCCCGACGTCGACGTCTCCGCCGCCGGCAGCGGCCCGGCGGCCCTGCGCAGCCTGGAGCGCGCGGCCGCCGAGGGACGCCGGTACGACGTGCTGCTCGTCGACGCCGATCTGGGCGGCCGCCTGCCGGGCGTACGGCCCGCGGTGCCCGTGCAGGAGGTGGGCGAGGACGGGCTCGTCGACGGGATCTCCCTCGTCGCCGGGGTCCGCAGCGCGCAGCCGCACGTCCGGGTCGTCGTCCTCGCCGAGAAGGACGACCCGCGCCGCGCGGCCCTCGCCCTGCAGGCCGGGGCATCCGGCTGGGTGGCGAAGGACTGCTCGCTGTCGCGGCTGCTCACCGTCATCCGCGGGGTGCTGCGCGAGGAGACGCATCTGCCGCCCGCCCTGCTCACGGGCGTGCTGCGGGAACTGACGGCCGCGCGCAAGCACCGCACCGAGAGCGAGCGGCTCGTGGAGTCCCTCACGCCCCGCGAGCGGGAGGTGCTGCGCTGCATGGTCGCGGGGCTGGGGCGCAAAGCCGTCGCCGAGCGCCTGTTCCTCTCCCCGCACACCGTCCGCACCCACATGCAGAACGTGCTGGGCAAGCTGGGCGTGCACTCCACGCTGGCCGCGGTCGCCCTCGCGCGCCGCGCGGGCGTCGGGCCGGCCGACCTAGCCGGGGATGTTGTCGAACGGGGCGGTCAGCTGGCGTAGCAGTCCGGCCAGTTCGCCGCGCTGGGCGTGGGACAGCTCGGCCAGGATCGCCCGCTCCTGGTCGAGCAGGCCGGCCAGCGCCTGGTCGGCGCGGTCCTTGCCGTCGTCCGTGAGCCGCACCAGCACACCGCGCCGGTCGCTCGGATCGGGCAGCCGCTCCACCAGGCCCTTCTTCGCGAGCCGGTCGATCCGGTTCGTCATCGTGCCCGACGTGACCAGCGTCTGCGTCAGCAACTGCCCCGGCGACAGCTGGTACGGCGCCCCCGCGCGCCGGAGCGCGGTCAGGACGTCGAACTCCCAGGGCTCCAGCTGATGCTCGGAGAACGCCAGCCGGCGTGCCCGGTCCAGATGCCGGGCCAGTCTGCTCACCCGGCTGAGCACTTCCAGCGGCTCCACGTCGAGGTCCGGGCGCTCCCGGCGCCATGCTGCGACCAGCCGATCGACCTCGTCCTCCATGACGATCAGTGTAGTGGTTGTGTCGACATGAAGTCTCTTGATGTCGAGTCTCTTGACGTCAAGCTAAATTCGCTGGGAGGCTGGACCCGCCGGAACCGTCACGACGAGGAGGCCCACCCATGCCCGCCCCCACCTGGGACCCCGCGCAGTACCTGCGTCACGCCGGCCACCGAGCCCGCCCCTTCACCGACCTCCTCGCCCGCGTCCCCGACCTGCCCACCGAACCGCCCGCAGGGCCACCCCGCATCGCCGACCTCGGCTGCGGCCCCGGCAACGTCACCACCGTCCTCGCCGACCGCTGGCCCACCGCCCGCATCACCGGCTACGACAACTCCGAGCAGATGCTCGCCGAAGCGCAGGCGCACGCCGGCGCGCGCCTCGACTTCGCGTACGCCGACCTCACCACCTGGACGCCGACGGAGACGTACGACCTGATCGTGTCGAACGCCGCTCTCCACTGGGTCCCCGGCCACCTGGACGCCTTCCCCGCCTGGCTCGACGGCCTCGCCCCCGGCGGCACCTTCGCCTTCCAGGTCCCCGACAACGTCCACGCTCCCCTGCACGCCCTCCTGCGCGACCTCGGCAACACACCCCGCTGGAAGGACCGCCTCGCCCCCGTCCTGCGCCACGAGGACTCCGTCCACGCCCCCGGCGTCTACCTCGACCACCTCGCCCGCCTCGCTTGCGACACGGACGTCTGGACGACGACGTACCACCACGTCCTGGAGGGCGAGGACCCCGTCCTCGACTGGACCAAGGGCACCGCCCTGCGCCCCGTCCTCACCGCCCTCGCCGACGACCCCGAGGCCCGCGACGCCTTCGTCACCGAGTACCGCGACCTCCTCCGGGAGGCCTACCCGTCCCACGCCTACGGCACGGTCCTGCCGTTCCGCCGGCTGTTCGTGGTGGCCCGGAAGGAGGCGTGAGGTGATCACCGCTGTCGACCACGTCCAGCTCGCCGCCCCACCCGGCTCCGAGGACCTCCTGCGCCCCTTCTACGCCGACGCCCTCGGCATGACCGAGATCCCCAAGCCGCCCCTGCTCGCGGCCCGGGGAGGCTGCTGGTTCCAGGCGGGGAACGTCCAGCTCCACCTCGGCATCGAGAAGGACTTCCGGCCGTCGCCGAAGGCCCACCCGGGACTCCGCGTCAGCGGTATCGAGGCGTACGCCGCCCGGCTGGAGGCCCACGGCGTGCGGGTGGTCCGGGACGGCGACCTCCCCGGCCACCAGCGCTTCCATGCCTGGGACCCCGTCGGCAACCGGCTGGAGTTCCTGGAGCCCTGGCCGGAGTTTGAGCGGCGCGGGCAGGGTTACCCGCTGTAGCGACACCGTAGTCGGACCTGACTGGAAGTGATCGACGGTGGCGCGAGAGCAGAAGGCCAAGGCGAAGAAGGAACAGGCCAAGGGCAAGGCCAAGGAAGTCGTCGGGCGCACCGCGGGCGACGCGAGGGCGGAGGCCAAGGGCCGCGCCGGGCAGTCCAAGGGCGACGCACGCCAGGCCAAGGAGAAGATGAAGGACATCTTCAAGCACTGACGAAGCACGCACGAAGCACAGACGAAGCACGGACAGGAACGCGAAGAGGCCCCCGGCCGGAACCCGGACGGGGGCCCACGCACGCGGTCAGCTCTTGCGGTGGCCGATCAGCCGCGGCTTCTGCTCCAGGCCGTCCAGACCGTGCCACGCCAGGTTCACCAGATGCGCCGCCACCTCCGCCTTCTTCGGGCGGCGCACGTCCAGCCACCACTGGCCGGTCAGGGCGACCATGCCGACCAGGGCCTGGGCGTACAGGGGAGCCAGCTTCGGGTCGAAGCCGCGGCTCTTGAACTCGCGGCCGAGGATGTCCTCCACCTGGGTGGCGATGTCGGAGATCAGAGAGGCGAAGGAACCCGTCGACTGGGGGATCGGGGAGTCGCGGACCAGGATGCGGAAACCGTCCGTGTACTCCTCGATGTAGTCGAGGAGGGCGAAGGCCGCCTGCTCGCACAGCTCCCGGGGGTGGCCGGCGGTGAGAGAGCTGGTCACCATGTCCAGCAGACGGCGCATCTCACGGTCCACCACCACCGCGTACAGCCCCTCCTTGCCGCCGAAGTGCTCGTACACCACCGGCTTGGACACCCCGGCCTTCGCCGCGATCTCCTCCACCGACGTGCCCTCGAACCCCTTGGCCGCGAAGAGGGTACGACCGATCTCCAGCAGCTGCTGGCGGCGCTCGGCACCGGTCATCCGGGTGCGACGCGTCCGCCGCGGCTTCTCATTGCTCGGGGTACTGCTGGAGTCGGTCGCCACGGCGTCCATCATGCCGCGTCAGCGGTCACCTTCCGGCGCCGGGAGCCGTCCCCACCGGTGTTCCGGCGCGAATCGATACGTGAGCGTGACGGCCAGCGCACGTCGTACGCCCAGCCGAGCTTCTCGAACCAGCGGATGAGGCGCGCGGAGGAGTCCAGCTGCCCGCGCTCCACACCGTGCCGCGCCGACGTCGGGTCGGCGTGGTGCAGGTTGTGCCAGGACTCTCCGCAGGACAGGACCGCCAGCCACCACACGTTCCCGGAACGGTCCCGCGACTTGAACGGGCGCTTGCCCACCGCGTGACAGATCGAGTTGATCGACCACGTCACGTGGTGCAGCAGGGCGACCCGCACCAGCGAACCCCAGAAGAACCCGGTGAACGCACCCCACCAGGACATCGTCACCAGACCGCCGATCAGCGCCGGCAGCGCCAGCGACACCACCGTCCACAGCACGAACTGCCGGGAGATCGCCCGGATCGCCGGGTCCTTGATCAGATCCGGCGCGTACTTGTCCTGCGGCGTCTGCTCCTCGTCGAACATCCAGCCGATGTGTGCCCACCACAGGCCCTTCATCAGCGCCGGGACCGTCTCCCCGAACCGCCACGGCGAATGCGGGTCGCCCTCCGCGTCGGAGAACTTGTGGTGCTTGCGATGGTCGGCCACCCAGCGCACCAGCGGGCCCTCCACCGCCAGCGACCCCATGATCGCCAGTGCGATCCGCAGAGGCCGCCTGGCCTTGAACGAGCCGTGCGTGAAGTAGCGGTGGAAGCCGATCGTGATGCCGTGGCATCCGAGGAAGTAGAAGAAGACCAGCAATCCCAGATCCAGCCAGCTCACCCCCCAGCCCCACGCCAGCGGCACCGCCGCGAGCAGCGCCAGGAACGGCACGGTGATGAAGAGCAGCAGCGTGATCTGCTCGATCGAACGCTTCTGTTCGCCACCCAGGGTGGCGGAGGGCGTGGAGGAGTCGTCGGGCGCCTTCGAAGGGTCTTCGATCACGTCGGAGCTTGTGGTCATGCGCGTCCCCTGGGGGGTCGTGGATTCGAGACAGAAGCCGGGCCGGCAACCGCGGAGAGTTTTTCCTACGGTTCCGTAACCTACGGCATCGTAAGTATGGCAGTGCGCAGCCCGGGCGGCACGAGCCCGGAAGCCAGCGCGTCCGCACGGACACCTATCCTTGGAGACGGTCGGACAGCGCGGTCCGCTCTGATTCATTCCCGGATGTTCTGGCCCGTATGCGGCGCCCGCCGCGGGGCCCGACTTGACGGGTTCCCCTCCCGGACGAGCTTCAACACTGCAAGGAGCCGCACCTGTGAGCAGTGCCGACGACCAGACGACGACCAGCACCGAGCTGCGCGCCGACATCCGCCGACTGGGCGACCTCCTCGGTGAGACCCTCGTCCGGCAGGAGGGCCCCGAGCTCCTCGACCTGGTCGAGAAGGTCCGCCGCCTCACCCGCGAGGACGGTGAGGCCGCCGCCGAACTGCTGCGCGGCACCGAACTGGAGACCGCGGCCAAGCTGGTCCGCGCCTTCTCCACCTACTTCCACCTGGCCAACGTCACCGAGCAGGTCCACCGCGGCCGCGAACTGCGCGCCAGGCGCGCCGCCGAGGGCGGCCTCCTCGCCCGCACCGCCGACCGCCTCAAGGACGCCGACCCCGACCACGTCCGCGAGACCGTCCGCAACCTCAACGTCCGCCCCGTGTTCACGGCCCACCCCACCGAGGCCGCGCGCCGGTCGGTACTGAACAAGCTCCGGCGCGTCGCCGCGCTCCTGGAGACCCCCGTCATCGAGGCCGACCGCCGCCGCCACGACACCCGGCTGGCCGAGAACATCGACCTCGTCTGGCAGACCGACGAACTGCGCGTCGTCCGCCCCGAACCGGCCGACGAGGCCCGCAACGCCATCTACTACCTCGACGAGCTGCACGCGGGCGCCGTCGGCGACGTCCTGGAGGACCTCACCGCCGAACTGGAACGCGTCGGCGTCACCGTCCCGGAGGACAGCCGTCCGCTGACCTTCGGCACCTGGATCGGCGGCGACCGCGACGGCAACCCCAACGTGACCCCCCAGGTCACCTGGGACGTCCTGATCCTCCAGCACGAGCACGGCATCAACGACGCCCTGGAGATGATCGACGAGCTGCGCGGCTTCCTCTCCAACTCCATCAGGTACACCGGAGCCACGGAGGAACTCCTGGAGTCCCTGAAGACCGACCTGGAGCGGCTGCCCGAGATCAGCCCCCGCTACAAGCGCCTCAACGCCGAGGAGCCCTACCGCCTCAAGGCCACCTGCATCCGGCAGAAGCTGGAGAACACCAAGCAGCGCCTCGCCAAGGGCACCCCGCACGAACCCGGCCGCGACTACCTCGGCACCAGCGAACTCCTGCGCGACCTCACCCTCATCCAGACCTCCCTGCGCGAGCACCGCGGCGGCCTCTTCGCCGACGGCCGCATGAACCGCACCATCCGCACCCTGTCCGCCTTCGGCCTCCAGCTCGCCACCATGGACGTCCGCGAACACGCCGACGCCCACCACCACGCCCTCGGCCAGCTCTTCGACCGTCTCGGCGAGGAGTCCTGGCGCTACGCCGACATGCCCCGCGAGTACCGCACGAAGCTCCTCGCGAAGGAACTGCGGTCCAGAAGGCCCCTCGCGCCCACCCCGGCGCCCGTCGACGCGGCCGGCGAGAAGACCCTCGGCGTCTTCCTCACCGTCAAGCGGGCCCTGGAGGTCTTCGGACCCGAGGTCATCGAGTCGTACATCATCTCCATGTGCCAGGGCGCCGACGACGTCTTCGCCGCCGCCGTCCTCGCCCGCGAGGCCGGCCTGATCGACCTGCACGCCGGCTGGGCGAAGATCGGCATCGTGCCGCTGCTGGAGACCACCGACGAGCTCAAGGCCGCCGACACCATCCTCGAGGACATGCTCGCCGACCCCTCCTACCGACGCCTCGTCGCCCTGCGCGGCGACGTCCAGGAGGTCATGCTCGGCTACTCCGACTCCTCGAAGTTCGGCGGCATCACCACCTCGCAGTGGGAGATCCACCGCGCCCAGCGCCGCCTGCGCGACGTCGCCCACCGCTACGGCGTCCGCCTGCGCCTCTTCCACGGCCGCGGCGGCACCGTCGGCCGCGGCGGCGGCCCCTCCCACGACGCGATCCTCGCCCAGCCCTGGGGCACCCTCGAAGGCGAGATCAAGGTCACCGAACAGGGCGAGGTCATCTCCGACAAGTACCTCATCCCCTCCCTGGCCCGCGAGAACCTGGAACTGACGGTCGCCGCCACCCTGCAGGCCTCCGCCCTGCACACCGCGCCCCGCCAGTCCGACGAGGCCCTCGCCCGCTGGGACGCCGCCATGGACGTCGTCTCGGACGCCGCCCACGCCGCCTACCGCAGGCTCGTCGAGGACCCCGACCTCCCGGCGTACTTCTTCGCCTCCACCCCCGTCGACCAGCTCGCCGACCTCCACCTCGGCTCGCGCCCCTCCCGGCGCCCCGACTCCGGCGCCGGCCTCGACGGACTGCGCGCCATCCCCTGGGTGTTCGGCTGGACCCAGTCCCGGCAGATCGTCCCCGGCTGGTTCGGCGTCGGCTCCGGCCTGAAGGCCCTGCGCGAGGCCGGCCTCGACACCGTCCTCGACGAGATGCACGAGCAGTGGCACTTCTTCCGCAACTTCGTCTCCAACGTCGAGATGACCCTCGCCAAGACCGACCTGCGGATCGCCCGCCACTACGTCGACACCCTCGTCCCCGACGACCTCAAGCACGTCTTCGAGACCATCGAGGCCGAGCACGCCCTCACCGTCGCCGAGGTCCTCAAGATCACCGGTGAGCGCGAACTGCTCGACGCCACCCCCGTCCTCAAGCAGACCTTCACCATCCGCGACGCCTACCTCGACCCCATCTCCTACCTCCAGGTCACCCTGCTCAAGCGCCAGCGCGACGCCGCAGCCGCCGGCGAGGAACCCGACCCCCTCCTCTCCCGCGCCCTGCTCCTCACCGTCAACGGCGTGGCAGCGGGCCTGCGCAACACCGGCTGACCGCCGCTCACACACGAAGGTGCCCCCGAGCCCGTACCGGCTCGGGGGCACCTTCGTCCATGCATCAGCCCTGACGTGCGCCGTTGCGACGGCGGAACGCCAGGAAACCGCCCGCGGCGACCAGCACGGCCGCGACCGCGGACAGGGCACCGACCGGGGCGCCGCTGCCCGTCTCGGCGAGGTCACCGCCGCCGGCCTGCGCCGACGAGGACGCGGCCGGGGCGGCGGCACCGCTGCCGGTGGGCGACGCGGTCGGCTCCGTGGTCGTGCCCGTCGACGGAGACGTGCTCGTGCTCGAGGACGGGGACGTGCTCGTGCTCGACGACGGGGACGTGCTCGTGCTCGACGACGGCTCGGGGCTGGTGCTCGACGACGGTGACGCCGAGCCGCTCGGCGTGCCCCCGGTCACCGGGCAGGTGTGCGAGAGGTTGAACAGCTCCAGCTCACCGCCGCGCACCTCGGCGACCGCCGACGTCAGCTTCGCCCCCGGGAGCGACCACACGTAGGCGTGCTTGTCGGACGGCGGGCCGAAGTCCGTCACCACCTGCTGACCGCCCGGCTCGAAGGTCACCGTCAGCTTCACGAAATCCGACGACTTCCCCGGCAGCACGAAATGCCAGCCGTCCTGGCCGTCGGGGACACCGGGGCACTCGTCCCGCGACTCCTGCGGCGCACCCCCGTCATCGGTGGTCGCGGTCCGCGGCAGCTGCTGCCGCAGCTGCACGGTGTACGTGTCGTCACCCGTGGCGTGGGCGGCGGGGGCCAACAGGAAAACAGCCGAGGACGCGGCGACGAAAACGCCGGCGCGAGTGAGGGTACGCATGGGGCAATCCATCTTCGAGTGACGAAAGGGGAAGATGTGGAGGGGGCGGTTCAGCATCCGGCCCGCGCTGACCTCAGGTCAAGCACGAAGAGGCAACGAACCCCCGTTCCACACCCGGAGAACGGCGCCGCCCTCAGATCGTCACGAAAACAGCCGTCAGCAACGCCACCCCGGACCCCGCCAGCACCCACCCGACCCGCGTCCGCCCCAGCCCGCCGGCCACCACCACCGACGCCAGCAGCAGCGCCCCGCCCATCGGCACCCACGAGTACAGCACCCCGGCGGGACCGGACCGCACCACCTCGTCGCTGTCCGGCTTCACCACCACCGTGTACGTCTGCCCCGCGCGCACCGCCACCGTCTTCTCGATCACCACACGCGCGCGTGCCGTCGAACCCGCCGACAACGGCGTGTACGGCCCCGTGCACGCATCCGCACCGCACCGGGTCACCTTGATCGTGCCCTGTTCGTGGCCCTTCGTCAGCATCACGTGCTGCGCGGTCCCCCACGACCCCCACACCCCCGCGATCAGGATGAGCAGGGCGACCACACCCATCGCCGCAAGCCGGCCGAAGCGCAGCGCGGTGACCGAGGTCCGGCGGGAGGACCCCCGGCGGGAGGCCCCCTGACGGGAGCGCCGACGGGAGGGGGCGGCTGTGGCAGGCATGGCGGGGATCATTGGCCATGCCTGAACGAACCGTCAACCTCGGTGGGGGACAAGTGGCGAGTTGTCCGTACCTTTCTCCGGCCGACCGCCCGGTCCCACGAGTCGGCCCGGCCTCACGATTCGGTCCGGCCTCGGGAGTCGGTCCGGCCTCAGGAGTTGTACGTGCTCTGCGCCCGCTCCAGCCCGTCGATCACCAGGCACTCCACCGCGTCCGCCGCCCGGTCGACGAAGTAGTCCAGTTCCTTGCGCTCCGCCGACGAGAAATCCTTCAGCACGAAGTCCGCGACCTGCATCCGCCCCGGCGGCCGCCCGATCCCGAACCGCACCCGGTGGTAGTCCGCACCGAACGCCTTCGTCATCGACTTCAACCCGTTGTGCCCGTTGTCCCCGCCACCCAGCTTGAGCCGCAGCACCCCGTAGTCGATGTCGAGCTCGTCATGCACGGCGACGATGTGGGCGGCCGGCACCTTGTAGAAGTCCCGCAGCGCGTTCACCGGGCCACCCGACAGGTTCATGTACGACATCGGCTTCGCCAGGATCACCCGCCGGTTCCCCGGCCCCGGCGGACCGATCCGCCCCTCGACGACCTGCGCCTGCGCCTTGCTCGCCCGCTTGAACCTCCCCCCGATCCGCTCGGCCAGCAGATCGGCCACCATGAACCCCACGTTGTGCCGGTTCATGGCGTAGTCGGGGCCCGGATTGCCGAGGCCCACGATCAGCCACGGGGCACTTGGGTCGGTCGTCACGTCCATGTCTCCTTGATACGCGCCAGCCGCTGTCCCCGGCGGGAACAGCGGCTGACGAACAAACGACGACGGTGAGGATCAGGCCTCGGCAGCGGCCTCTTCGCCCTCGGCGGCCTCGCCCGGGGCCTCCTCGGCCTGCGCGGCCAGGACCTGCAGAACGACCGCGTCCTCGTCGACGGCCAGCTTGGTGCCGTTCGGCAGCGTGATGTCCTTGGCGAGGACGGAGGCACCGGCCGCCAGGCCCTCGACGGACACCGTGACGGACTCGGGGATGTGGGTGGCCTCGGCCTCGACCGGCAGCGCGTTCAGAACGTGCTCCAGCAGGTTGCCACCCGCGGCCAGCTCACCCTCGGTGTGGACGGGGATCTCGACCGTGACCGTCTCGCCACGCTTGACCAGCTGCAGGTCGACGTGCTCCAGGAAGCCCTTCAGCGGGTCACGCTGCACGGCCTTCGGAATCGCCAGCTCGTTCGTCTTGCCGTCGATGTCCAGCGAGATCAGAACGTTCGGCGTACGCAGCGCCAGCAGCAGGTCGTGACCGGGCAGCGTCAGGTGCAGCGGCTGGGAGCCGTGACCGTACAGAACACCCGGGACCTTGTTGTCGCGGCGGATACGACGCGCGGCACCCTTGCCGAACTCGGTGCGCGTCTCGGCGGCGAGCTTCACCTCGGACATATGGATCACTCCTCGTAGGAATCGGAACGGACGTGGTCACCCGGCCACGAACGGCCTGCTACGAAGAGCGCGTCGATAACGGACCGCCGTACACACGCGTACGGCCTCCCTCGCCGAGCAACTGCAGCAGTCTACTCGGCGCGGGAGGCCGCAGAAAAATCGACCTTGAGCATCCCCGGGCGCGCGCGATCACACGCCCGGTCAGCGGCTCACTGCTCGTCGAACAGGCTCGTCACCGAACCGTCCTCGAACACCTCACGCACCGCACTCGCGATCGTCGGCGCGATGGACAGAACCGTGATCTTGTCCAGCTCCAACTCACCCGGCGTCGGCAGGGTGTTGGTGAAGACGAACTCACTGACCTTCGAGTTCTTGAGGCGGTCCGCCGCCGGACCCGACAGCACACCGTGCGTCGCCGTCACGATCACGTCCTCCGCGCCGTGCGCGAACAACGCGTCCGCCGCGGCGCAGATCGTGCCACCCGTGTCGATCATGTCGTCGACCAGGACACACACCCGGCCCCTGACCTCACCCACGACCTCGTGCACCGTCACCTGGTTCGCCACGTCCTTGTCGCGCCGCTTGTGCACGATGGCGAGAGGGGCGCCCAGGCGGTCGCACCAGCGGTCGGCGACCCGGACACGGCCGGCGTCCGGGGACACCACGGTCAGCTTCGAACTGTCCACCTTGCTGCCCACATAGTCCGCCAGCAGCGGCAACGCGAACAGATGGTCCACCGGTCCGTCGAAGAAACCCTGGATCTGGTCCGTGTGCAGATCGACCGTGAGGATCCGGTCCGCACCCGCCGTCTTCATCAGGTCCGCGATCAGACGCGCCGAGATCGGCTCACGCCCACGGTGCTTCTTGTCCTGCCGCGCATAACCGTAGAACGGCACGATGACGGTGATCGAACGCGCCGAAGCACGCTTCAACGCGTCGATCATGATCAACTGCTCCATGATCCACTTGTTGATCGGAGCCGTGTGGCTCTGGATCAGGAAACAGTCCGCACCACGCGCCGACTCCTGATAACGGACGTAGATCTCACCGTTGGCGAAGTCGAAGGCCTTCGTCGGGACGACCCCGACACCCAGCTGGTGGGCGACCTCCTCGGCAAGCTCGGGGTGGGCGCGGCCGGAGAAGAACATCAACTTCTTCTCGCCGGTCGTCTTGATCCCGGTCACAGCACTGTCTCCTCAGAGGTGTCTCAGCTGGGTGTCGAGCGACCTCGGCTGGGCATGAGAGGTCGTCTCAGCTGGTGGGTGCGGGTGTGCACTTATCACGGTACGCCGTGTTTGGCGCACTCGTTTCCGGTCAGTCTTCGCTCCCGCCCGGCCGGGACGCCGCCTCAGCCGCCTTCGCCGCCGCACTGCCCGGACGCTTACGAGCCACCCAACCCTCGATATTCCGCTGCTGACCACGGGCCACGGCCAGCGAACCGGGCGGCACATCCTTCGTGATCACGGACCCCGCGGCGGTGTACGCGCCGTCCCCGACCGTGACAGGAGCCACAAACATATTGTCCGACCCCGTACGGCAGTGCGAGCCCACCGTGGTGTGGTGCTTGTCCTGCCCGTCATAGTTCACGAACACGCTCGCGGCACCGATGTTCGTGTACTCACCGATGGTCGCGTCACCGACGTAGGAGAGATGCGGCACCTTCGTGCCCTCCCCGATGGAGGCGTTCTTCGTCTCCACGTACGTACCGATCTTGCCCTTCGCGCCGAGGCGCGTGCCCGGCCGCAGGTAGGCGAACGGACCGACCGTCGCGTCCGGACCGATCTGCGCGCTCTCCGAGACGGTGTTGTCCACCCGGGCGCCCGCCCCGACCGAGGTGTTCTTCAGCCGGCTGTTCGGACCGACCTCGGCACGCTCACCGACATGGGTCGACCCGTGGAGCTGCGTCCCCGGGTGGATCACGGCGTCCTGCCCGAACGTGACCGTCACATCCACCCACGTGCTGGCCGGGTCGACGACGGTCACACCGGCCAGCATCGCGGCGGTGAGAAGCCGGTCGTTGAGGGTCCGACGCGCCTCGGCCAGCTGAACCCGGTTGTTGATCCCGGCGATCTCACGGTGATCGACGGCGACAGAAGCACCGACACGATGACCGGCCTCACGCAGAATCCCGAGCACGTCCGTCAGGTACTCCTCGCCCTGACTGTTGTCCGTGCGCACCTGCTTCAGCGCGTCCGCGAGCAGCTGCCCGTCGAAGGCGAAGACACCGGAGTTGATCTCCCGGATCGCCCGCTGCGCCTCGGTCGCGTCCTTGTGCTCGACGATCGCGGTGACGGCACCGGAGGCCGGGTCCCGCACGATCCGGCCGTACCCGGTCGCGTCCGGCACCTCGGCGGTCAGGACCGTCACGGCATTGCCGTCGGAGTGGTGGGTCGCGGCGAGCTGAGCGAGGGTCGCACCGGTGAGGAGGGGCGTGTCTCCGCAGACGACGACGACCGTCCCGTCGACGCTCCCGCCGAGCTCCTCCAGCCCCATCCGGACGGCATGCCCGGTGCCGTTCTGCTCCGCCTGCACGGCGGTGCGCACGTCCGGGTCGATCTCGGTCAGATGCGCGGTGACCTTCTCCCGCGCGTGCCCGACCACGACGACCAGGTTCTCGGGGTTCAGCTCACGGGCGGAGGCCAGCACATGACCCACGAGGCTGCGACCACAGATCTCGTGCAGGACCTTCGGTGTGGCCGACTTCATACGGGTGCCCTCACCCGCTGCGAGAACGACGACGGCTGCCGGGCGAATGGCGCTCACGGAGTTGCCCTTCGGCTGTGTAGGGGTGGGGACATCCGAAGGATACCGGGGCGTTTCTTGGGGGACATGGGAGTGGGCCCTGACCTGTGTAGGTCAGGACCCGAACCCGCAGCTCCGCCAGCTGGATTCGAACCAGCACTACAGGGCTTCAAAGGCCCGCGGGCTACCAGTTACCCCATGGCGGATCGCTGCGTCAGACCTTACCCGAGACGTGCTGGAGCCTGAGCCACCATTCCCTTCCACCAACCTTCGATCTGGCGGTACAGCTCTGCTGCCTGCAACACCCGAATCACCAGGCAGCCTCGGTAGTTCTCGCCAACGTTCTTACGCACAGTTTTGGGGTTGTGCTTCTTGATCGTCGTCTTCTGGAACGTGGAGACGTCGACGCCGACCAAGTCTGCCCAATAGTGCTTGGCTCCTTCTACGTCTGCGGTCATGTGGATCATTACGCGGTAGGTCAGGCGCTCGCGTCCTACGCCCAGCATGGCGAGCCAGGCCAGATAGAGCTGGATCACGTCGGGGTCGCTGTTGACAAAGAGGACATTTTCTCGGCGGTCGTAGGGCTTGTCCTTGGAGCCCTCCGCCCAGTAGAGAGCGACGCCCGCCATGAACAAGTCGCGGTCGGACATCTCGCCGATCTGCGCCGCTGCGGCCGCCTTGGTCCGCTGACGCTGCTCGTCCCGCACGGCCAGCTCGTGTTCCCACCTCTTCCGGCACGCCAGCCTCGCCTGCTCCGCAGGGTCACGCCGCTCAGGCTTCGGCAGGTCCCGCACCCACAGCGAGATCGAGCTCTTCGAGCACCCCAGCTCCACCTGGATCTGGTCGTACGTCCAGCCCTGGAGCCGGAGTTCCCTCGCCCTGGCCCTGAGGTCGTCCTTCGCGTTCGGTCGCTTCGTCCACTCGGGTGGCGGCTCGCCTTCCAGGAGCCGGTTGAGGATGTCGTTGTTGTCGACGCGGAGTCGGTCCCGGATCTGGCGTCGGCTGAGTCCCGCCCGCCGCAGCGCGACCGCCTGCTCCCTGAGCCCCTCGAAGTCCGCGTACTTGCCATGGGAATGTGCCATGGACATACCGTCCGGCCGGAATGGAGGGTTCCGGCCTCGAACGGCCCTGGTTCAGCAGTTCGAGGGATACCGGTGGGTTTCGGTGCTGTTCGGTTACGGAGTGTGGTGTAGGCCAGTCGTGGAAATGCGCCGGAAAAGCCGGGGGTCGCGCCCGTAGGCTGGAGGCATGACCACGACGGGGGAAGAGGACGCGACGGCTCGGGGAGGGCCGTGGTGGTGGGCCAGGCGGCGCAGCGCGGTGTTCGACTGGAGCCTGGCGGCGGTGTCTGCCGCGGAGTGCGCGCTGGAGGGGGTTCCGTTCGCGCGGGACGCGGGGATTCCGGTGGCGGCGGGGGTCGTCTTCGGGTTGCTTGCCGGGTCCGTGTTGTTGGTGCGTAGGCAGTGGCCCATCGCGGTGGTGCTGGTGGCGATCGCGATCACGCCGGCGCAGATGGGCTTTCTGATGGGGATCGTCGGGCTGTACACGCTCGCCGCGTCGGAGTTGCCGCGTCGGATCATCGGGTCGCTGGCGGCGATGCAGCTGGTGGGGACGTTGATCGTGACGTTCGTACGGGTGCGGCAGGACATGGTGCGGGGGGATCTGGATCTGGGGGACTGGTTCGTCCCCTTTGCTTCGATCGCCACGTCGCTGGGGCTGATCGCGCCGCCTTTGCTGCTCGGGCTGTACGTGGGGGCGCGGCGGCGGCTCATGGAGAGTCTGCGGGAGCGGGCGGACAGCCTGGAGCGGGAGTTGCAGTTGCTCGCGGAGCGGGCGGAGGAGCGGGCCGAGTGGGCGCGCAACGAGGAGCGGACGCGGATCGCGCGGGAGATGCATGACGTGGTCGCGCATCGGGTGAGTCTGATGGTCGTGCATGCTGCGGCGCTTCAGGCGGTCGCGCGCAAGGATCCGGAGAAGGCGGTGAAGAACGCCGCGCTGGTGGGGGACATGGGGCGGCAGGCGTTGACGGAGTTGCGGGAGATGCTCGGGGTGTTGCGCAGTGGTGAGGGGACGCGGAGTGCGTCGGTGCCGCTGGCGGTGGTGGGGGCGGCTGCTGAGGCTTCCCGGGTGATGGAGGAGGGGGAGGGGCCGTGTCTGTCGGAGTTGGACGAGTTGGTCGGGCAGTCGGCGGCAGCGGGGATGGTCGTGGATCTGTCGGTGGAGGGTGAGGTGCGGGGGTATACGCCGGAGATCGAGCAGACGGCGTACCGGGTGGTGCAGGAGGCGTTGACGAACGTGCACAAGCATGCGGCGGGGGCGAAGACGCATGTGCGGTTGGCGCATCGGGTGGCGGAGATCGCGATGCAGGTGGAGAACGAGCCGCCGCCGGAGGTGGGGTCGGCGTCGTCGGCGCGGTTGCCTTCGGGGGGCAACGGGTTGGTGGGGATGAAGGAGCGGGTGGTGGGCTTGGGCGGGGTGTTCGTGTCGGGGCCGACGGAGGCCGGGGGCTTTCGGGTGTCGGCGGTGATTCCGGCGGCGTGAGGGCCTTGGCGGGCGTTTCGGTGGCTCAGCCGGCGTGAGGGCTTCGGCGGGTGTCTCGGTGGCTCAGCCGGCGGTGAGGCGGACGGGTTCGGTGCCGGAGACGAGGGCGCCGAGGGCGTGATCGATGTCGGCGCCGAGGTACCAGTCGCCGGTGTGGTCGAGGGTGTAGACGCGGCCTTCGGCGTCGATGGCGAGGAGGGCGTGGGTGTCGGTCTCGGTGCCGAGGGGGCTGACGTCGGTGTCGAGGGCGCGGCCGAGGTCGGCGAGGGTGCGGGCGAGGTGGAGGCCGTGGAGGGGGTTGAGGTCGAGGGCGACGGGGGCGACCTGGCGGCCGGGGCCGGTGGGGGTGATGCGCAGGCCGCCGAACTCGGCCCAGGCTTCGACGGCGGCGGGGAAGACGGCGTGGCGGTGGCCGGCGGGTGAGGTGTGTTCGCGGAGGGTGTCGGCCCAGATCTCGGCTTGTTTGATGTGCCAGCGTCCGGGTTGCCAGCCGGCGGCGCGCAGGGCGGCGTCGACGGGTACGGGGAAGCGCGTGGTGGAGGCGCGGTCGGGGTGCATCTGCCCTTCGTTCGTCGAGATCGTGTGGGGCCGGTGGCCTGTCGGGGGTGGGGCCGGTGGCCTGTTGTGGTGCGGTGGTGGGGGTGGGCCGCGGTCGGTCCTCGGCTCGGTCTTGGGGTCGGTCCTCGGCTCGGTCTTCGGGTCGGCCCTCGGCTCGGTCCTCGCGGTCAGTCCTCGGGTGCTGTCGGGTCGACGATGCGGACGCCGAAGTGGGCGCTGAGGGCGGTGCAGGCGCGGCAGGGGGCGGCGAAGCTGCCGTGGAGGGGGTCGCCGTCCTCGCGGATGCGCCGGGCGGTGAGTTTGGCCTGTTTGAGTGCTTTGCGGGCTTCGCCGTTGGTCATGGGCTTGCGGGCGGCGCGTCTGCTGCGGGCGGCGTCGACGGCGGCGAGGTGGCGGGAGATGAGGAGTGCTTCGGCGCAGCGGCCGGTGAAGCGGTCGCGCTCACCGCTGGTGAGGGTGTCGAGGAAGTCCTGGACGAGGGGGTGGAGGGTGGGGGGTTGGTCGCTCCGGGCGGCGGTGCCGGTGAGGGTGGCGCCGCGGACGGAGAGGGCGGCGGCGATGGTGGGGAGTATGCCGTCGCGGCGGTGGCGGAGGGTGGGGGCATGGGGGGTTTCGTCGTGGCTCCAGCCGATGCGGGGGTCGCCGGAGTGGTTGGTGTGCGGTCCCGTTTGCGTGGCGTTCATGATCGTCTTCCCCTCCCGTGCATCCCCCCGGACGTCACAGGGTGCCAAATGGCGAGGCCGGTGGGGAAGCTGGGGCGGTGCGACACGCCCGCTTCGGGGCGTGCTGTCACGGCGGGGTGACGGCAGGTCACGGAAGCGGAGGCCCGGTGACCGGTGTCGTCGTACCGCATAGGCTGTCGGCACCGCCCGGCGCGCGGTTGACGCGCGTTGGAGACCGTTGGAGACAGTCGAATACGGGGCGTGGTGGTCGGAACCGGAAGCGGGACCGGCCCTGCGGTCCGTACAGAGTGCCGCAGGGGGCAACCGCCATGACGACAGGTCGGCTCGGGCAGCAAGCCGCGCCGCCGAACGCGGCCTATGCCGGGCAGGTCGTGCATTTCCCGGATCCGGTCCGGGCCGCACGTCACCCGAGGGGGGTACGGGTTGACGAGCGTGGTTACCCCGACTTCTCGCCGTATGCGCGTGCGGCCGCGGAGATCGCGGAGCCGCCGGAGGGTTTCGGGGTCGACGAGTTGCGGCTGACGGACTATGTGTCGGCGAACGCGGCGTTGGCGGCGTCGGGCCACGAGTTGTGGGACACGGTGGCGAATGTGGCGACTCCGCACGGCTGGACGTGGCATCACGCGGTGGGTTCGCGGCGTCTGGAGCTGGTCCCGGTCGAGGTGAAGGCGTTGCTGCGGCATCACGGTGGTGTCGCGACGGCGGCGGTGGACCAGACCAAGCGGGGGACGCGGCCGTTGCAGGAGACGCGTCCGGCGCATTTCGGGTTGCCGAAGTCGGGCGTGGCGGTGACGGAGCAGCAGGTGCAGGGGGTCGAGGAGGATCTCGGGTACCGGTTGCCGGGCGCGTACCGGTCGTTTCTGAAGGCGGCGGGTGGCTGTGCGCCTGTGGGGGCGGCGCTGGACGCGGAGTTGGGGCTGCTGGTGGATCAGCCGTTCTTCACGGTGCGGGACGAGGCGGCCGTCAACGACCTGGTGTACGTCAACAAGTGTCTGCGTGACCATCTGACCAAGGACTATCTGGGTGTCGGTTTCGTGCAGGGTGGTCTGCTGGCCGTGAAGGTGAAGGGTGACCGGATCGGTTCGGTGTGGTTCTGCGCGTACGACGACGCGCGGGACGTCGATCCGGCGTGGTCCCCGGCCGAGCGGACGGAGCGGCTGCTGCTGCCGTGCGGTGAGGATTTCGACGTGTTCCTGTCGCGGCTGGCGGGCCGGCCGCCGGAGTTGGAGACGGTGGCGAATCTGATGGTGGACGGCGGGTTCGCGCGGGCCGCTTCCGTATCGTCCGTGGGCGTGGGGGAGTGATCGGGCGATGGTGACGTTCGCACAGGCGCAGGAGCGCGGGGAAGAGTGGATCAACGGGGATGTCCCGGCGTACCAGCATCGTGAGGTGCGGGTGCGGGAGTTCGGGCTGGGCTTCGTGGTCTGGGCGGAGGACCGTGCGGAGGGGCCGCGCTCGGACGGGGGTGAGCAGCGGCTGGTGCTCGCCCGGGACAGTGGGGAGGCCTCGCTGTGGCCGTCGCTGCCGGTGGGTGAGGTGATCCGCCGGTACGAGGAGGAGTACGGCCGTCCGGAGGGCGAGGCCGCGCAGTCCGCGCCGGCGCCTGCGGCCCGGGTGGATCTGAACCAGACGTCGTTCCTACTGTCGCCGCCGGAGTGGTTGCAGGAGGCGGCGGACAAGTTGGGGATCGGGGAGCAGCGGGCGGCGGGTTCTTCCGGGGGTGCGTCTGCGGGGCCGGGTTCGTCTGTCGGTTCCGGTTCCGGTTCGGGCTCGGCCGCGGGTGTGGGTGCGGGTGTCGGGTCGGGTTCGGGTGCGGCTGTGGGTGGAACGGCCGGTGGGCCGGGCGGTGGGCCGGCTGGTTCCGGTGGGGTGGTGACGCCCGATCCGTCGTTGCCTCAGACGCACGCCGGGGTGCCGGTGGACGCGAGTTCCGGGGCGGCCGCCACGCCCGTCGGGGCGACGCCCTGGACGGGCACGGACACCAACGCCGACGCCGGCGAGGATCGTTCGGTCCCTCTTCCCGCGACCGTGTTCGCGCCGCCGCTGAGCGGCTCCGACGACGACGCGCCGCCCTCCGTCCTGCCCGACGCCAAGACGGCGCTCATGTCGGGCGGCAGCCAGCTCCCGCCGACGGCGGTCGCACCGGCGCTCGACGACCCGAACACGCCGGCTGGTGCGCCGGGTGCGCAGGGCGCGGGCGTGCCGTCCGCGCCGGGGAACACGCCCCCTCCGCCGCCCGGCCCGGGCGCGCCCTCGTACGGCTACCCGCAGGGCCCGGGTGCGCCGGGCGGCCCTCAGGGCAACACGCCGCCGCCTCCGCCGGGTGCGCAGTCGTACGGGTATCCCCAGGGGCCCGGTGCTCCGGCTCCGGGTGCGCCGGGGGCGGGCGCGCCACAGGCTCCGGGCGCCCCGGGTGTGCCTGGTGCGCCGGGCGCGCCTGGTGTTCCGGGCGCTCCCGCGCGGCCGCTCGCGCCGAACGCCGGTGACATCGCCGACGCCGCGACCAGCAAGGCGGCGCCGCCTCCACGTCGCGGGCGCGGTGGTGGGGCGACTCCGCCGCCCCCGCCGAGTGCGCCGGGCACGCCGGGCGCGCGGCCCGGCAACACGCCGCCGCCTCCGCCCTCCTCCGGTCCGGGCGCCCCCGGTACTCCGGCGGGTGGGTACGTGCCGACGCAGTTCGTGTCGGCGCTCGGCCCTGACGGGCCGGGTGTCCCGGGCGCACCAGGTACCCCGGGCGCCCCGGGTGCGTCGAATGCGCCTGGCGCGCCGGGTGTCCCAGGCGCTCCCGGCGTTCCGGACGCGCCCGTCGCGCCGAACAGCCCCGGAGGCACGCCCCCGGGTGGGGTTCACCATGCCGCCACGATGCTGGCCGACCCCGGCCGGATGGGCGCGGGGGGCGGCGTGCCGCAGCCTCCGGGCGCCCCGGGTGTGCCGAACACGCCTGGCTCGCCCGGTGCGCCTGGCGCCCCCAGCGCACCGGGCCCTTCGGGCGCCCCCAACATCCCGGGTGCTCCCGGCGCACCCCAGCCCCCGAGCGCCCCTGGTACGCCTGGCGCCCCGGGCGGGCACGGTGCTGCCGGTGGTGGGCAAGGGGCCGTTCACCACGCGGAGACGATGCTGGCCGCGCCCCCGTCGGGCGGCCCCGGCGCGCCCCCGCCGCCGCACGCCCCCGGCGTACCTGGTGTCCCGGGCGCTCCGGGGATGCCTCCGGGTGCCCCGCAGCCGATGCCGCCGGGTGCGCCGGTGCCGGGGCAGCCGCCGGCGTACGGGTATCCGCAGCAGGGGCAGCCGACGGTCGGCCCGGGCTATCAGGCCGTGTTGCGCTACCGCGCGCAGGACGGGTCGGAGCAGCAGCTGATCCGGCGTTCGGCGCCGGGGACGCCGCATCCGGAGTGGCAGATCTTCCACGAGCTGCGCGCCATGAACGTGCCGCCGGACCAGGTGCTGGAGCTGCACACGGAGTTGGAGTCGTGTGAGCTGCCGGGTGCGTACTGTGCGCGGATGATCCGGGAGCAGTGGCCGCAGGCGCGGATCACGAGTATCGCGCCGTACGGGACGGATCACGCGAGCCGGCAGCAGGGGATGCGGCAGTTGCTCGCGCACCAGGGCGAGTTGCATCAGGTGGCCGACGGCCCGGCGCGCCCCGCGCCGGTGCGTGCGCCGTTGCCGCCGGTGCAGCCTGCGCCGCCGGTTCCGCCGGAAGCGATCGCGCAGGAGCTGGGGGCGGCGTTCGGGCCGGGCGTGTTCCGGTTCGAGCAGGCGGCGGTGTCCCGGCAGGGTGTGCCGCCGGTCGTGGCGCACACGCTGGTGGTGGCGGGTCTGCCGATGGACATGGGTCCGTTCTTCTGGGCGCAGGCCCAGCCGGGGCGGCCCGTGCCGACGCTGGCGGAGCTGGCGGCGGAGCGGGGTGTGCAGCCGGCCCCGGACGCGGGCTCGTACCTCGTCATGGGCAGCGACTTCGGCAAGGCGATCTGTGTGCAGTACGGGACGGCGAACATCGTCGCGGTACCCGTGGAGGCGGGGCCGGGCGGGGCGCCCGTGCCGCCGCAGTTCGTGAACACCGGGCTGCCGGAGTTCGCGCGCTGCCTGGCGCTGCTCGGGCGGATGTGGCGGCTGCGGTTCGGCCTGAACCAGGAGCAGGCGGGCCGCTGGACCGTCGACTTCCAGGCCCAGCTGGCCTCGCTCGACCCGGCGGCGCTCGGTTCGCCGGACAGCTGGTGGTCGGTGCTGCTGGAGCAGATGTGGGACGGGCTGCTGTGAGGCGTACGCCTCGCTGACACCCTGTGTGTCGAGGGCCGGGCCGGGTCGTATGACCGGGCCCGGTCCTTTTGTGTACGGGATTGCCTGTGGCTGGCCTACGCGCGGAGTGTCGCGTTATGAACACTTAAGCCTGATACATCAAGATATGACCGAAATCATCATTTCGCGTCCGTCCGGTGCAGAGGGGCTACAGAATGAGCAGCGCAAAGGTGTCACCGCTGGGGTTCGTGACCGTTCGCGGGCGCGGCTACCGGCCCAAAGAGGTCGAGGCGTACACCGCCGCGCTCACCACCGAACGCGACGCCGCCTGGGAACGGGTCGCACGGCTCACCGTGCTCGCCCAGGAGATGGTGGTGGAGGCCAAGCAGTTGCGTGAGTCTGCGACGGGGCTCGAGCCGCAGACGTACGACACTCTCGGGGAGCGCGCGCGGCGCATTTTCCAGCTCGCCCAGGAGGAGGCGGCCGAGCTGCGCGAACGCGCCCGGCGTGAAGCGGACGAGCATGTCGCGCAGGCCGAGGCGCACGCCGTCGCCATGCGCCAGGCGGCGCAGAAACAGGCGGACGAGGTCCGCGCGGAGGCCAAGGAACACGTCCGTCGGCGGCTGCTCGCCGCGCGCGCCGAGGCGCACGGCATCCGAGTCAGCGCCCGGCGCAAGGTGAAGGAGTTCCGCACCGAGGCGCTCACGGCGCTGCGCGAGGTGCGGCACGGCACCGCCGGCCTGCTCGTCGAACCGAAGAAGGAGTACGCCGAGCGGTTGGCCGCGCTGGAGCGTGAGACCGCCGAACGGGCCGCCGCCCTCGACGCGCAGCATGCCCGGGCGATGGCCCGCGCCGAGGAGGCCCTGGCCGAGGCGCAGCGGGACTTGGCCGAGGCGGAGGAGGCGTCCCGCCGGCGGGAGGAGGAGGCACGCGCACGTGCCTCCTCGCTTCTCGCCGAGGCCCGCCTCCGGGAGGAGCGCATCGCCCGGGAGACGGAACGGGTGCTGCGTGAGCACAGCGAGCGGAGCAACGACGTCCAGGCGCACATGGACTCCGTGAGCGACAGTCTGAGAGCGCTCACGGGGCGTGTGGTGGAGTCGTCGGGCCGTCCGCTCCTCGACCAGGTGGAGTCGTCGGTCCGTCCGCTCCTCGACCAGGTGGAGTAGTCCGTCCGTCGCCTTCCCCGCTCGCCCGCGTCAGCTTCCCCTCCGTACTGCTCCCGCCAGGATCCATCCCTCCACCGCTTCGTACTGACGCCGCTGCTCCTGGGCCTTGTTCCGGCCCGAGGCGACCGTCCCCAGCCAGCCGAGGGCGAAGCCGAGGGGGATGGTGACCAGGCCCGTCGTGGTGAACGGGAACCAGTTGAAGTCGGCGTCGGGGAAGGCGGCCGCGGGCGAGCCGGAGACCAGGTTGGTGCCCGGCATCAGCAGGAGCACGGTCAGGGTGCCGCCGATGAGGGTGCTCAGCAGGCCCGTTCGGGTGTAGCGGCGCCAGAAGAGGCTGTAGACGAGGGCGGGGGCCAGGGCCGAGGCGCCCAGGCAGAAGGAGAGGGTGACCAGCGGCTGGAGGCTGCGGTGCTGGACCTGGGCGGCCAGCAGGATCGTCGGCACGCCGACGGCCAGCGCGGACAGGCGGGCCAGCAGCATCTCGCGGCGCGGGGACGTCTCACGCGCGCGTGCGGCGAAGACGTCGTGGGCGAGGGAGTTGGCGCAGGCGAGGATCATGCCGGCGACCGAGGCGAGGACGGTGAGGAAGATCGCTGTCGTGACGGTGGTGAACAGCAGCGTCTCCGCCGTGGACACGTCCTGGCCGAAGGCGGCCCGGGAGCCCAGCAGGTAGGCGGTGTTGCCCTGCGGGTCGGCCCGGGCGATCGCCGCGCGGCCGATCAGGGCCGTCGCGCCGCATCCGACGACCGTGATGACCAGCACGAACAGGGCCACGCCCGACACCGCCCAGGACATCGAGCGGCGGACCTGGCGGGCGGAGGAGGCGGTGTTCATGCGCATGGTGATGTGGGGCAGGCAGGCGCCGCCGAGCACGACCGCGAGCTGGGAGCTGATCATGTCGAGGCCGGGGTACGGGCCGGTGGAGAACTGCAGGCCGGAGCGGAGGAAGGCGTCGCCGATCCCGCTGCCCGCGGCCGCCGCGTCGAACAGGGCGCCCGGGTTCCAGTCGAAGCGGTGCAGGACGAGGACGGCGACCACGGCGCCGGAGCCGAGCAGCATGACGATCTTCAGGATCTGGATGAGGGCGGTGCCCTTCATGCCGCCGATCGCCGCGTAGGTGATCATCAGGACGCCCATGCCGACCATGCAGGCCGTCTTCACCGACTCGCCGGAGAATCCCAGGAGGAACGCGAGGAGCTGGCCGCTTCCGGCGAGCTGGACCAGCATCATCGGCAGCAGCGCGGCGATCGTGACCGCGCACGCCGTGATGCGTACCGCGCGCCCGGGCATGCGCCGGGCGAGGGCGTCGCCCATGGTGAACCGGCCCGCGTTGCGCAGGGGTTCGGCCAGCAGGAACATCAGCAGCATCAGTGACAGGGCTGTGCTGAGGGCGAGGACGACACCGTCGTAGCCGTACAGGGCGATCACGCCGCCGGTGCCCAGGACGGTGGCCGCGGAGATGTAGTCGCCGGCGATGGCCAGGCCGTTGCGCAGGGGGGACAGGGAGCGGTAGCCGGTGTAGAACTCGTCGAGGTCGTCGCGGTCGGGGCCGGTCATCACGCACAGCAGCAGGGTGATGGTGACGACCGCGGTGAACGCCACGAGGGACATCGTCTGTGCGTCGCCGCTGAGTTCGGTGATGCTGCCGGCTGCCTGCCGTATGCCGTCGAACTCGTCACTCGAGCCCGGCGTCGCGTTCGTCGTCGTGTCCGTCATCGCGTCGTCCCCTCGTGCCGGGCGGTGCGCCTGGCGTCGAGTTCGGCCTGTTTGCGGATGCGGTGCGCGAGCGGGTCGACGTGGCGGCGGGCGGTGTGCTCGTAGAGGGCGATCGCCAGCCAGGTGACGGGGAGTTGGAGCAGGGCGAGCAGCAGGCCGGCGGGGAGTCCGGCGACGCTGCTGGTCATCAGGGAGGGCGCGAAGGCGGACAGGACGAGGAAGAGGACGAAGTAGCCGAGCGCGGTGAGCGTGGCGACGCGTCGCTGCCGGCGGTAGGCGCCGCGCAGGATCCGCAGGTCGCTGTGGTGGCCGGATGGCGCGTGGTGGGCGGGTCGCGGGCGGGCGGGCTCGGGTGCCGCGGGTGGCGGCTGCCAGGGATGGGTCGGGTGGTGCGGGAACGGGCCGTGGGACATCCCGGCTCCTTGCGTGGCTCGGGTCCGTGGCGGCGGACCGCAGGGAGGTGGGGGGTGCGAGTCACGCACGCTACCGGTGAGTAGGGGTTTAGGCGAGGGTTTGGACGAACTGATCGGTCGGTATGCGCTTGCTATGGCGCGTGGGCCGCTGACCTGGGGTGTTACCCGCGTTAACTCAGTCCTTCAGGACGGGGAAGCGGCGCGGCGCCAGAAGGAGCAGTACCAGGAAGGCCAGCGCGGCGGCGCAGGACGCGCCCAGGTAGACGGCGTGCACGGCGTCCGCGACGGCGCGCCGGGTCGCTTCGTGCGCCGGTCCGGCGTCGAGGGCGCGTGTGACGGAGTCCAGGTCGCCCGCGCCGCCGAGACGGGCGGCCAGGACACCGTTGGCGACGGCGCCGAAGACGGCGGCGCCGGCGGTCTGGCCCGTCTGGCGGCAGAAGAGGACGGAGGCCGTCGTGGTGCCGCGCTCCGACCAGCCGACCGTCGACTGCACGCCGACGATCAGCGGCAGTTGGAACAGGCCGAGTGCGGCGCCGAGCAGCAGCATCAGCACGGTCGGCTGCCAGGCCTGCCCGGGATACGGCAGGAGAGGGAAGGCCAGCAGGATCAGCGTGGCCGTGCCGATGCCGAGCAGGGCGGTGTCGCGGAAGCCGATCCTCCGGTAGACGTGCTGGCTCAGGGCGGCCGACAGCGGCCAGCTCAGCGTCCACACGGACAGCACGAATCCGGCGGTCACCGGGTCCAGTTCCAGCACCGACTGGGCGTACGTCGGCAGGAACACCGTGGGGGCCACCATCAGCAGACCCAGCGCGCCCAGGGCGAGGTTGACCGCCGCGATCGTACGGCGGCGCCACACCCAGCCCGGGATGATCGGCTCGGCGGCCCGGCGTTCGATGACGACGACGAGCGCGGCCAGGGCGAGGCCGGCGCCGAACAGGCCGAGCGACGGCGCCGACAGCCACGGCCAGGCCACCCCGCCCTGCACCAGCGCGGTCAGCAGTACGCCGCCGCACGCGAACACCGTCAGCGCGCCCGCCCAGTCGACACGCGCGCGTGCGGGCGACGTCCGATCCGGCTCCTGCCCCGACCGCGGCGCCGGCGCGCGCGCCGGCGCGCCCTCCCGGTCTGGCGCGCCCTCCCGGTCTGGCGCGCCCTCCCGGTCTGGCGCGCCCTCCCGGTCCGGCGCGCCCTCCTGGTCCGGCGCGCGCTCCCGGTCCGGCGCGCGCTCCTGCTCCCGCGCCGACCCCCGTGCCGGTTCGTGCAGATGACGCACGATCAGCCACAACGCCACCGCGCCGATGGGCAGGTTGACCAGGAAGATCCAGCGCCAGTCCGCGTACTCCGCCAGCAGGCCGCCCACGCCAGGACCCGCGACCGCGGACACCGCCCACACCGTGGACAGCTTCGACTGGATCTTCGGGCGCTCCTCGAGCGGGTACAGGTCCGCGGCGAGCGTCTGCACCGTGCCCTGCAACGCCCCGCCGCCCAGGCCCTGCACGATGCGGAACGCGATCAGTGCGCCCATGTTCCAGGCGAGGGCGCACAGCAGCGAGCCGAGCAGGAACAGGGACGCGCCGGCCACCAGCACCGGCTTGCGGCCGAAGGTGTCGGAGAGCTTGCCGTAGACGGGCAGGGTGACCGTCACGGCGAGCAGATAGCCGGAGAACAGCCAGGAGAAGACGGAGAACCCACCGAGGTCGCCGACGATCTGAGGGACCGCCGTGGAGACGACGGTGGAGTCGAGGGCGGCCAGCGCCATGGAGAGCATGAGCGCGGCGACGACCGCTCCCCGCTTCCCGGTGGCCGTGCGCTGTGCGGCGTGTCGTGTCGCGGGTTGCGTGTCCCCCACCGGATGCCCCCTGTGTCTCCCGTGCCCCTTGCAGCTATCTGCTGCCCACAGCTTCCCACTTGACCTTGACGCGACGGGAGGGTGAAGCCTGAAAGGGCCGGAGGGTGGAGCCGCAGGGTGGACCCGACCCCGAGGAGCACTCCACCCGTCGGTGGACGGCCCCTAGGGGTACCTCCGTACTACGGCTGGGGGAGGGTTCGTACCGCCGGAGGACGAGACGGGCGGGTGGCCGTCCTTAACCTGGCTTTACGCCGCTGGGGGCGGGCCACCCCCACGGTCGGGGGGTGGGGTTAACCCCCGGGAAAGACGGGCCCGAGCACCAGCGCGCCGGACCCCTTTCCGCCGACAGACTCTTCGACGTAGCACTTCGCAGGACCTGGCAGGGCCCGGCGGACCCCGCAGCACCTCGCAGGACTCATCACGTACCGACGCGGCACTTCGCGCGTCTCATTCACTTCCGACATAGGAGACATACCGTGACTTCGGCTGTGACCATTCCCAGGCACGGGGGCACTGGAGGGCGTACGGCCGTTGCCGCGCGGGCGCGGCAGGTCGTCAAGGCGTACGGGTCCGGGGAGACCCGGGTCGTCGCCCTGGACCACGTCGACGTGGACATCGCCCGCGGTCAGTTCACCGCGATCATGGGCCCGTCGGGGTCCGGCAAGTCCACGCTGATGCACTGCCTCGCCGGTCTCGACACCGTGACCAGCGGTCAGATCCACCTGGACGAGACCGAGATCACCGGGCTGAAGGACAAGAAGCTCACGCAGCTGCGCCGGGACCGGATCGGGTTCATCTTCCAGGCCTTCAACCTGCTGCCCACGCTGAACGCGATCGAGAACATCACCCTGCCCATGGACATCGCCGGCCGGAAGCCGGACAAGGCGTGGCTGGACCAGGTCGTGGAGACCGTCGGCCTCGCCGGGCGGCTCAAGCACCGGCCGACCCAGCTCTCGGGCGGCCAGCAGCAGCGCGTGGCCGTGGCGCGCGCCCTCGCCGCGCGCCCCGAGATCATCTTCGGTGACGAGCCGACCGGAAACCTCGACTCGCGCGCGGGCGCCGAGGTGCTGGGCTTCCTGCGCCGTTCCGTGGACGAGCTGGGCCAGACGATCGTGATGGTCACCCACGACCCGGTCGCGGCCTCGTACGCGGACCGGGTGCTGTACCTGGCCGACGGCAGGATCGTCGACGAGATGTACAAGCCGACCGCCGACACCGTCCTGGACCGCATGAAGGACTTCGACGCGCGGGGGCGTACGTCATGACCGTGATGAAGACCTCGATGCGCAACTTCTTCGCGCACAAGGGACGCATGGCCCTGTCGGCCGTGGCGGTCCTGCTGTCGGTGGCCTTTGTGACAGGCACCCTTGTCTTCACCGACACCATGAACACCACCTTCGACAAGCTGTTCGCGGCCACCTCCTCCGATGTGACGGTGAGCGCGAAGGGTGCCTCGGACACCGGTGAGACGACCTCCGGCAACGGCAAGCCGCCGGTCATGCCGGCCGCCGTGCTCGCCAAGGTCCGTGAGGCGGACGGCGTGAAGTCGGCGGAGGGGACCGTCTTCTCGACCTCGGTGACCGTCGTCGACGCCGACAAGGACAACCTGTCGCCCTCCAGCGGCGCCCCGACCATCGTCGGAAGCTGGAACGCCAACGAGGCCCGCACCATGAAGGTCACCGAAGGCGCCGCGCCCAAGGGCTCCGGCCAGGTCATGGTCGACGCGGACACCGCCGACAAGCACCACCTGAAGCTCGGCGACGAGATCGGCGTGATCACCGCGGTCGGCACGCACACCGCGAAGATCTCCGGCATCGCCGCCTTCCAGGTCACCAACCCCGGCGCGGCGATCTTCTACCTGGACACGAGGACCGCGCAGGAGACCCTGGTCGGCGAGTCGAACGTCTATACGAACGTCAACGTCACGGCCGCGGCCGGGGTGTCCGACGCGCAGCTGAAGAAGAACGTCGCGGCCGCGGTCGGCGGTGACTACAAGGTGCAGACCGCGAAGGAGACCGCCGACGCCAACCGGAAGGACGTCGGGGAGTTCCTGAACGTCATGAAGTACGCGATGCTCGGCTTCGCCGGGATCGCCTTCCTCGTCGGCATCTTCCTGATCATCAACACGTTCTCGATGCTGGTCGCGCAGCGCACCCGTGAGATCGGCCTGATGCGGGCCATCGGCTCCAGCCGCCGGCAGGTCAACCGTTCCGTCCTGGCCGAGGCGCTGCTGCTCGGTGTCGTCGGCTCGATCCTCGGCGTCGGCGCGGGCGTCGGCATCGCCGTCGGCCTGATGAAGCTCATGGGCATGACTGGCATGAACCTGTCCACCGACGACCTGACGGTCGCCTGGACGACCCCGGTCATCGGCATGATCCTCGGCGTGGTCGTCACCGTCCTCGCCGCCTACCTGCCCGCCCGCCGCGCCGGCAAGGTCTCCCCGATGGCCGCCCTGCGCGACGTCGGCGCCCCCGCCGACGCCAAGGCGGGTGTCGTACGGGCCGTGCTCGGCCTGCTCCTCACCGGCGCCGGCGGCTGCGGCCTCTACCTGGCCGCCGCAGCGGACAAGGCGAAGGAGGGCTCGCTCTGGCTCGGCCTGGGCGTGGTGCTCACCCTCATCGGCTTCGTGGTGATCGGCCCGCTGCTGGCGAGCGGCGTGGTCCGCGTCCTGGGCGCGGTCCTGCTGCGGGCCTTCGGCCCGGTCGGTCGGATGGCGGAGCGAAACGCCCTGCGCAACCCGCGCCGTACCGGCGCCACCGGCGCCGCCCTCATGATCGGCCTCGCGCTGGTCGCCTGCCTGTCGGTGGTCGGCTCCTCCATGGTCGCCTCGGCGACGGACCAGCTCGACAAGTCCGTCGGCACGGACTTCATCATCCAGAGCGACACGGGCCAGCAGATCACCCCGCAGGCCGTACAAGCCGTGAAGTCCACGCCGGGTATGGAGCGCGTCACGGAGTACAAGGTCCTGGACGCCGACATCAGGACTCCCGACGGCAAGACGTCGGCGAAGGAGACCATCAACGCGGCCGACCCGACGTACGCGACGGACCTGCGCACCGAGACGGTGGCCGGCAACCTCGCGGACGCCTACCGGCCCGACTCGATGTCCGTCTTCGAGGGCTTCGCCAAGGAGCACGGCATCAAGCTCGGCTCGAAGGTCGACGTCGACTTCAAGGACGGCACGACGGCGACGCTCACGGTCCGCGCGATCACCAGTGACGACGTGGTGATCGACAAGGGCGCGATGTACGCGTCGATCGCGACGGCGGCGAAGTACGTCCCGGCCGACAGGATGCCGCTCGACCAGCTGGTCTTCGCCACGGCGAAGGAAGGCCAGCAGGACGCCGCCTACACGGCGCTGAAGTCCGCGCTGCACGACTATCCGCAGTACACCGTCCGCGACCAGACCGACTACAAGCAGGCCCTCAAGGACCAGATCGGCCAGCTGCTGAACCTGATCTACGGCCTCCTGGCGCTCGCGATCGTCGTCGCCGTCCTCGGCGTCGTCAACACCCTCGCCCTGTCGGTGGTGGAGCGCACGAGGGAGATCGGCCTGATGCGCGCGATCGGCCTCTCGCGCCGCCAGCTGCGCCGCATGATCCGCATGGAGTCGGTCGTCATCGCCCTCTTCGGCGCCCTCCTCGGCCTCGGCCTGGGCATGGGCTGGGGCGCGACGGCCCAGCAACTCCTCGCCCTGGAGGGCCTGAAAGTCCTCGACATCCCGTGGCCGACCATCATCGGCGTCTTCATCGCCTCGGCCTTCGTGGGCCTGTTCGCCGCGCTGATCCCGGCGTTCCGGGCGGGCCGCATGAACGTACTGAACGCGATCGCGACGGACTAGCCACCGCGCACGGGGGGAGCCCGGCGCCGAGGAGTCACGGGGGACTCTTCGGCGCCGGGTTTCTTGTACGGGGCTCACCTCGTCCGGCACCGGGGCCGAGACCCCGCGCAGTCCCGCTCGAGGGGGCTCCGCCCCCTGGACTTCCGGGCCTGTGCCCGCCGCCACCCGACTCGGTCGGTCGACAGGCGGGGTCGGGCGTTTCAGCGCGTCCGGCGTCGGAGGCCGAGACCCCTTGCCGTCCCGCCCCAGGGGCTCCGCCCCTTGGACCCCCGGGCCTGTGCCCACCCACAGCCCGACGCGGCCGGCTGAGAGGCCGGCCCCACGCTCACCCTGGTCAGGGTCGCCTCGACCGCGCCGACACCGCCCGGCCGGCGGTGTCCGGCGAGCGCCGATCAGGGTGATCCAGCCCGTCCGGCGTTGGAGGACGAGGCCCGTTCGGGGCCGAAGCGGGGTGCGGGGCGGCAGCCCCACGAGGGCTGCAGGGCGCAGCGCTGCCTGGGGGGCAGCCCTGCCTGGGGCGCAGCGCTGCCTGGGGGGCAGCCCTGCCTGGGGGGCAGCGGGGCAGAGACCCGCCGGGTCCGGGGCGGAGCCCCTGAGAGGGACGAAGGGCCGGAGCCCCGTCGGGTTCCGGGGGCTGAACCCCCGCCGGGGTCGAAGGGGCGGAGCCCCTGGGGACGGGAAGGGCAGGGGCAGCGGAGGCGAGGAAAACCCCGCCCCGCCACCCCCGGCGTTATCCACAGCCCCGGCACATGAACCCGCCCCCGTCGTACTCTGGACACCCCCGGCCCGTGACACGCGTCGGGCCCTTCGCGTTGCCCACCCGGCACCACCCAGCACCACCCGGCAACGCCTAGGACCACTGGAACCGCCTAGGACCCCTAGGACCACCTCGCCACCCCCGGACGGAAAGCCCTCCATGAGCCTGCACGGTCTGCTCGACGCCGTAGTCAAGGACACCGCCCTCGCGGAAGCGATCCCGGCAGCCGCAGACGGCAACCGCATGCACGTCGACCTGGTCGGCCCCCCGGCGGCCCGCCCCTTCGCGATCGCCGCCCTCGCCCGCGAAACCGGCCGGACGGTCCTCGCGGTGACGGCCACCGGCCGCGAGGCGGAGGACCTGGCCGCGGCCCTGCGCTCCCTGCTCCCCCCGGACGGCGTCGTGGAGTACCCCTCCTGGGAGACCCTGCCCCACGAGCGCCTCAGCCCCCGCAGCGACACCGTAGGCCGCCGCCTCGCCGTCCTGCGCCGTCTGGCCCACCCCAGCCCCGACGACCCCGAGACCGGCCCGGTCTCCGTCGTCGTCGCCCCCGTGCGCTCCGTGCTCCAGCCGCAGGTCAAGGGCCTCGGCGACCTGGAGCCGGTGGCCCTGAAGTCGGGTCGGACGGCCGACCTGAACGAGATCGTCGAAGCCCTCGCGGCGGCCGCGTACGCGCGCGTGGAGCTCGTCGAGAAGCGCGGCGAGTTCGCCGTCCGCGGCGGCATCCTGGACGTGTTCCCGCCCACTGAGGAACACCCGTTGCGCATCGAGTTCTGGGGCGACGACGTCGAGGAGATCCGCTACTTCAAGGTCGCCGACCAGCGCTCCCTCGAAGTCGCCGAGCACGGCCTGTGGGCACCCCCCTGCCGCGAGCTGCTTCTCACGGACGACGTCCGCGCACGCGCGCGTGCCCTCGCCGAACAGCACCCCGAGCTGGGCGAGCTGCTCGGCAAGATCGCTGAGGGGATCGCCGTCGAGGGCATGGAGTCCCTGGCCCCGGTCCTCGTCGACGACATGGAACTGCTCCTCGACGTCCTGCCGAAGGGCGCCATGACCGTCGTGTGCGACCCGGAGCGGGTACGCACGCGTGCCGCCGATCTCGTGGCGACCTCGCAGGAGTTCCTGCAGGCGTCCTGGGCGGCCACCGCCGGCGGCGGCGAGGCACCCATCGATGTCGGCGCGGCCTCCCTGTGGTCCATCGCGGACGTCCGCGACCGCGCGCGCGAGCTGGACATGATGTGGTGGTCGGTGTCGCCGTTCGCCGCCGACCTCGAGCTGGAGGCGGACACCCTCCAGCTCGGCATGCACGCCCCGGAGACCTACCGCGGCGACACCGCGAAGGCGCTCGCCGACACCAAGGGCTGGCTGGCCGACGGCTGGCGCGTCGTCTTCGTCACCGAGGGCCACGGCCCGGCGGCCCGTACCGTCGAGGTGCTGGGCGGCGAGGGGGTGGCGGCCCGCCTGGACGCCGACCTGGACGAGCTGTCCCCGTCGCTCGTCCACGTCGCCTGCGGCTCGATCGACTACGGCTTCGTCGACCCGGCGCTCCGGCTCGCCGTCCTGACGGAGACCGACCTGTCCGGCCAGAAGGCGGCCGGCAAGGACGGCGCGCGCATGCCGGCGCGCCGCCGGAAGACCATCGACCCGCTCACCCTGGAGGCGGGCGACTACATCGTCCACGAACAGCACGGCGTGGGCCGCTACATCGAGATGGTGCAGCGCACCGTCCAGGGCGCCACACGCGAGTACCTGGTCGTGGAGTACGCCCCCGCCAAGCGCGGCCAACCCGGCGACCGCCTCTACATCCCCACCGACCAGCTGGAGCAGATCACCAAGTACGTCGGCGGCGAGGCGCCCACCCTGCACCGGCTGGGCGGCGCCGACTGGACGAAGACCAAGGCGCGCGCGAAGAAGGCCGTCAAGGAGATCGCGGCCGACCTCATCAAGCTCTACAGCGCCCGTATGGCCGCCCCCGGCCACGCGTTCGGCTCGGACACGCCGTGGCAGCGCGAGCTGGAGGACGCCTTCCCCTACGCGGAGACGCCCGACCAGCTCACCACCATCGCCGAGGTCAAGGACGACATGGAGAAGTCGGTCCCGATGGACCGGCTGGTCTGCGGCGACGTCGGTTACGGCAAGACGGAGATCGCGGTCCGCGCCGCCTTCAAGGCCGTGCAGGACGGCAAGCAGGTCGCGGTGCTGGTGCCGACCACGCTGCTGGTGCAGCAGCACTTCGGCACGTTCAGCGAGCGGTACGCGCAGTTCCCGGTGAACGTACGGGCGTTGAGCCGCTTCCAGACCGACACGGAGGCGAAGGCGGTCCTGGAGGGGCTGCGCGAGGGGGCCGTGGACGTCGTCATCGGCACCCACCGCCTGTTCTCGTCGGAGACCAGGTTCAAGGACCTGGGCCTGGTCATCGTCGACGAGGAGCAGCGCTTCGGCGTCGAGCACAAGGAGCAGCTGAAGAAGCTGCGCGCCAACGTCGACGTCCTGACGATGTCCGCGACCCCGATCCCGCGCACCCTGGAGATGGCGGTCACGGGCATCCGTGAGATGTCGACGATCACCACACCGCCCGAGGAGCGCCATCCGGTGCTCACCTTCGTCGGCCCGTACGAGGAGAAGCAGATCGGCGCCGCCATCCGCCGTGAACTGCTGCGCGAGGGCCAGGTCTTCTACATCCACAACCGGGTCGAGTCGATCGACCGCGCGGCGGCCCGGCTGCGGGAGTTCGTCCCCGAGGCGCGGATCGCCACCGCGCACGGCCAGATGTCGGAGGCAGCGCTGGAGCAGGTCGTCGTCGACTTCTGGGAGAAGCGGTTCGACGTGCTCGTCTCGACGACGATCGTCGAGTCCGGCATCGACATCTCCAACGCCAACACGCTCATCGTGGAGCGCGGCGACACCTTCGGCCTGTCGCAGCTGCACCAGCTGCGCGGCCGCGTCGGCCGTGGCCGCGAGCGGGGTTACGCGTACTTCCTGTACCCGCCGGAGAAGCCCCTGACGGAGACCGCCCACGAGCGTCTCGCCACCATCGCCCAGCACACGGAGATGGGCGCGGGCATGTACGTGGCGATGAAGGACCTGGAGATCCGCGGCGCGGGCAACCTGCTGGGCGGCGAGCAGTCCGGTCACATCGCGGGCGTCGGCTTCGACCTGTACGTCCGGATGGTCGGCGAGGCCGTCGCCGACTACCGGCGCCAGCTGGAGACCGGCGGGATCGAGGAGGAGCCGCCCCTCGAGGTCAAGATCGAGCTGCCCGTCGACGCGCACGTCCCGCACGACTACGCCCCCGGCGAGCGGCTGCGCCTGCAGGCCTACCGGTCCATCGCCTCCGCCACCACGGAGGAGGACATCAAGGCCGTCCGCGAGGAACTCGTCGACCGCTACGGCAAACTGCCCGAGCCGGTGGAGAACCTGCTGCTGGTGGCCGGCCTGCGCATGCTCGCGCGCGCGTGCGGCGTCGGCGAGATCGTCCTGCAGGGCACCAACATCCGCTTCGCGCCGGTGGAGTTGCGCGAGTCGCAGGAGCTGCGGCTCAAGCGGCTGTATCCGGGGTCGGTCATCAAGCCGGCGGTCCACCAGGTGCTCGTCCCCCGCCCGAAGACCGCGAAGGTCGGCGGCAAGCCGCTCGTCGGGCGGGAACTTCTCGGGTGGGTCGGGGAGTTCTTGGCTTCAGTGCTGGGGTCGTAGCGGTTGTAGCGGCCGGCCGGGGCCCGGGGGCGGTCTCGAGCCGTGACGAGCGCTGTACGGAACGAGGGGGAGACGTCATGTCCGCACACGAAGAGGGAGCTCACGCAGAGGGGCAGGTGCAGCCGGCTCAGGCGCGCCGCCTCTGGCATCTCCTGGAGCCGCTGCACGCGGTGCTGTACTTCGCGCCGGAGGTCCTTGAGGAGGCCGGTGCGCTCGGCTACTCCACCGAGGACCGCTGGTCGAGCTACTTCCCGCTCCGGGCCGCGCCGCTCGGTCCGGTCGGCACCGAGGCGGTGGCCTCCGCCTTCTACAGCTTCCGGCCGGGCATGGTCGCCCGGTACGTGGACGGCATGTGGAAGGCCGCCGGCCCCGAAGCGGCGCTGGCGGCGCGACTGCGCGGGATCGACCGGACGTATCGCACCCTGTTCGGCGACCGCACAGGCAGTCCCGAGCTGGTGGAGGCCGCCGCGCTCGTCCGGCGCGCCGCCGAAGCGGCCGACCTCGCGGGACGCCCCCTCGCCGCGGCCAACGCCGCACTGGACTGGCCGTCCGAGCCGCACCTCCAGCTGTGGCAGGCGGCGACGATCCTGCGCGAACACCGCGGTGACGGCCACCTCGCCGCCCTGCTGACCGCCGGCCTCGACCCCGTCGAGGCGCTGGTGTCCTTCGCCGCCGTGGGCGCCGCGTCCGTCGAGCGTTTCGAGAGCCGCGGCTGGACGCCCGAGGAGTGGGCGGCGGCGCGGGAGCGCCTGACCGCTCGGGGACTGCTCGACGCCGACGGCACGGCCACGGAGGCGGGCCGTGAGCTGCGCCGCCGTGTCGAGCGGGACACCGACCGGCTCGCCCTGGGCCCCTGGCAGGCTCTCGGCCCGGAGGACACCGAGCGCCTCGCCACCCTGCTCGGCGACTACTGGGTCGCGGCGCTCGGCTCCGGCCTGCTGCCCTCGGAGTCGACGCTGGGGATCGGGAAGGTGTGACCGTCGAGGCGGCCCCGGCCTGATGTGCGGCAACCCGAAGCCGCGCCTGCGGGCGGTTGTCCTGGCGGGCGGCCTCGGGCGCGCGCCGGGTCGCCGGGCACGGCCGCTGTCCGGGCCGGTCGGGCGGGTCGAGCCGGTCGCCGTCCGTGCCGAGCCGCCGGTGCGGGCCGCTTCGCGGAGTCGACCTGGGACGCGTACGTGGCCCGTGGTCTCGTCGCCTTTCGCGCCGAGGAATGTGCGTGGACTGCCCCGAAGGCCCACGGGAAACCGGCGCGGCCCGCACCTCCCGCCCGCACCTCCCACCCCCACCCCCGTCCACCCCCGCACGCCCCTCGCCTACGGTGTACGCGAGCCCGACAGGGGAAGCCGCCCTGTGCGGGTGACAGCGGTCGGGCAAGGGGAGGGGCGCACGTGAGGCGTCTGAGAGGTGGGGCGGCGGTCGCCGTCGTGCTGGTGTGTGCCGTGGCCGGCTGCACGGAGCAGACCGCCGGCACCGGATCCGCAGGCACCGGCTCCGCCGGACAGGGACCGACCGGGACAGCGGGCGGGGGAGCGGCCCTCGCGGCCGCCGAGTCGCTGCCGGTGAAGGGCCGGGCGCCCAGGACGGGCTACGACCGTGACCGGTTCGGCAGCCCCTGGGCGGACACGGACTCCAACGACTGCGGCACCCGGGACGACATACTCAAACGCGACCTGGACGAGGTGAGGTTCACCGACGGCACCTGCAAGGTGTCCTACGGCGTGCTGGAGTCGGACCCGTACTCCGGCAAGGAGGTCGTCTACCGGCGCGGCGCGAGCAAGGTCGACATCGACCATGTCGTCGCCCTGTCCGACGCCTGGCAGAAGGGCGCGAAGTACTGGGACGCGGGCAAGCGGATCGCCCTCGCCAACGACCCCCTCAACCTCCTGGCCGTCGACGCGAGCACCAACCGTTCCAAGGGGGACGGCGACACGGCGACATGGCTGCCGCCCAACAAGGCGTACCGGTGCCCGTACGTCGCGGCGCAGGTCGCCGTGAAGAAGAAGTACGGGCTGTGGGTGACCGCGGCGGAGAAGACCGCGATGGAGAAGGTCCTGGCGGGCTGCCCCGGCCAGAGACTCCCCACCGGCGGCAATCCGACGAACGCACCGGAGCGGTTCCACGCGGACTGAGCGCGCGCCCGGCGCCCGGGGACGCCGCAAAACCCGTTTCCGGCACCTCGGGCCCCCACCTACGGTGGCCGCATGGAACTGAAGGTCTCCTCCCTCGCCGACCGCCCCGACATGCTGGGGCCGGTCCGTGACATGCCCGACACCTGGCCGGAGTTCGCCACCCAGGATCCCGTGGGCAACGCGCACTACGGGCGGATCCCCGTGGAGTTCCCGGAGTACGTGCTGTTCGCGGAGGACGAGCGGGGCGAGGTCGTGGCGCACGCCTACAGCGTGCCCTTCGCCCTGCACACCGAGGGCCGGGGCGAACTGCCCGCCCGGGGCTGGGACCAGGTGCTCGTGTGGGCCTTCGCCGACCGGCGGAGCGGGGCGCGGCCGGACACGGTGAGCGCGATCTCGATCGTGGTCGCCCCGCACGCCCAGGGCCTGGGCCTGTCCGGGCGCATGCTCGCGGCGATGCGGGACAACGCCCGGGCGCACGGCTTCACCGAGGTCGTCGCCCCGGTCCGCCCCAATGCCAAGCACCGCGAACCGCACACCCCCATCGAGGAGTACGCGCATCGGGTGCGGGAGGACGGGCTGCCGTACGACCCGTGGCTGCGGGTGCACGTGCGGGTGGGGGCGACGATCGAGCGGATGGCGCCGGCGTCGATGACGGTGGCCGCCTCGCTGGAGGAGTGGCGCCGCTGGACGGGCCTGCCCTTCGACACACAGGGGGAGGTCGAGGTGCCCGGCGCGCTGGTGCCGGTGCGCTGTGAGCCGGGGCGGGACCACGCGGTGTACGTCGAGCCGAACGTGTGGCTGCGGCACCGCCTTTGACCAGCGGTCGCGGGAAGCGCCCCGCGCCTCCATGGGAACGCCCCGCACATGAACAGTCGGTGCGGACCGTTCGATGAGCCGGTAAAGGACTTCACAGGCCGCAAACGCGCATGCCCCGGCAAATCGGCCGGGTTCAGCAAGAGCTGGTCAAGCCAGGTGCAAGATCGCGCCTTGAGCCTGTCCACAGCTTGTTCACAGAGGGCAAGATCAGCGCGCTTCGTGTCGCTTTCCGATCGTTGGAGTCCACGCCGTGCTGCCCCTCCGGCCGATGAGCCGCCGCCCGCACCGTACGTCCCGACCGCGCCGTGCGGGCCGTCCACGCCCTCCGAGACGCACCGCACTCCGCTCCCGCCGAGCCCTGCGCGGCATAGCCGCCCTCGTCCTCACCGCCCTCGCCCTGATGCTGACGACGGATCAGGCCGTGGCGGAGGGACTGGAGCTCGGCAGCATCGAGCTGCCGAGCCTGAGCCTCGCCTCTCTGGCGTCCTGGTTCACGGACCCGCAGTGGGGCAAGCTGCCGCACCAGCAGTCCGGTACCGCGGCCGGCCACCGCCACCACGTCCCGGCCGCCGCGACCGCCGCCCACCGCGGCACCGGCCGCGCGCCCGGTGAGGGCCACGGTGAGCTGCCCGCCTACCAGCCGCACAAGCCGGACATCAAGAAGGGCCGCAGCGCCGGCGCCACCGGGTTCGACGCCAAGACCAGCAAGCGCAGCGCCACCCACTCCACGCGCACCGAGACCGTCTACGACAACGCCGACGGCTCCACCACCCGCCGGATCTCGCCCACGCCCGTCAACTACCAGGTGGGCAAGGGCAGATGGGCGCCGATCGACGTGGACGTGCGGGCCGGGCCGGACGGCCGCTGGCACGAGACGGCCAACTCCCTCGCCGTCGACTTCGCCGACCGGGCCACCGACCCCGCGCTCGCCTCCCTCGCGACCGACACGAAGCACCGCGTCGCCTACGCCCTCCAGGGCGCCGCCCCCGTCCGGGGCACCGTCGACGGCTCGACCGTCACGTACGAGCAGGTCCTGCCCGGCACCGACCTGAAGCTCCAGCCCACCGCGACCGGTGTGAAGGAGTCCGTCGTCCTCGACTCCGCCGACGCGACGAACACCTGGACCTTCCCGCTCACCCTCAAGGGCCTCACCCCCGTCCAGGACACCAGGACCGGCTGGATCGACCTCACCGACGCCTCCGGCAGGACCGTCGAGCGCATCCCGCCCGCGTACGCCTACGACTCCAAGGCCGACCCGCGCTCCGGCGACCCGGCCACCACGCACGCCGTCACCACCGAGCTCGTCCGGGACAGCCACGGCGGCCACGCCCTGAAGATCACCCTGGACAGCGCCTGGCTCCACGCGAAGAGCCGCGTCTTCCCCGTCACCGTCGACCCGACGGTCTCCGACGGCTGGACCACCACCTACGCCGAGTCCGGGTCCGGCAACAACATCGACCACTCCTACGAGCAGACCATCAAGGTCGGCTCCTACGACTCCGGCACCCACTCCGCGAACAGCTTCGTCAACCACTGGGACACCGCCTGGGACGGCAGCAACGCCACCGTCACCTCCGCGTCCCTGCACCTGTTCGACACCTGGGCCTCCACCTGCACGGCGGAACGTTTCGACGTCGCGCTCGTGACCAGCGCCTGGACCCCGGAGGGCGTCACCGGCTACCCCGGCCCGTCCAAGGGCTCCTCCATCGGCAACGCCACCCCGAGCGTCCCCGACGCCTGTGCCAACACCGCCGCCGACCGCACCGTCGGCGACTGGGTGACCGTCTCCCTGTCCACCTCCGCCATCCAGGGCTGGTTCAGCGGCGCCACCGCCGACCACGGCCTCGCGGTGTACGCGTCCACCGCCGACACCCTGCACTGGAAGCAGTTCGGCTCCTTCAACGACCCCGGCAAGGGCCCCTGGATCGAGGTCACCTACACCGGCAACACCGCCCCGCAGCTCTACGAGCAGTTCCCGGCGGACAACGCGGTCGTGGGCACCACCACCCCCGAGTTCACCGCCTGGGCCGGCGGCGCCAACTCCACCAGCGGCAGCAGCAACCAGTACCTCTTCCGCGTCTACGACGCCAATGGCACCAAGGTCGCCGACTCCGGCCTGGTCGCCACCGGCGACTGGACCGTCCCCGCCGGCAAGCTCGCCTGGGGCACGTCGTACTCGTGGACCGTCCAGGCCTACGACTCGGCGACCAACCTCTACTCGCCGGCCACCCCGTACGAGATCTCGGTCCAGGTCCCGCAGACGGTCATCACCTCGGGCCTGTCGCAGAACAGCAGCGACCACGGCTTCGACGCGTCGATCGGCAACTACACGACCTCCGACACGGACGCCTCGGTCTCCACCGTGGGCCCGTCCCTGGACGTCGACCGCGACTACAACTCCCGCGACCCCCGCTGGACGGGCGCGTTCGGCGCCGGCTGGTCGAGCATCTTCGACGCGCGGGCCACCGAGCAGTACACGGCGTCCGGCGCGGTCGCGAGCGTGCAGGTCACCTATCCCGACGGCTCCCAGGTCGGCTACGGCAGGAACAGCGACGGCACCTTCACCCCGGGCAACGGCCGCTTCGCCACCTTCAAGCCGGTCACCGGCGGCTACACCCTCACCGACAAGGACGACACCCTCTACACCTTCACCCAGTCCCTGGGCTCCGGCGGCTACGGCCTCACCTCGGTCACCGACGCCAACGGCCGCGCCGTCAACCTGACCTGGGCCGGCGGCCACATCACCACGATGACCTCCGCGGTCTCGGGCCGTTCCCTCAACCTCACCTGGTCCACCCCGTCCGGCGCGCTCGCCGCGCACGTGGCGACCGTCGTCACCGACCCCGTCACCGCCGGCGACGCGTCGACCGCGCAGACCTGGACGTACGGCTACACCGGCGACCAGCTCACCAAGGTCTGCTCGCCGCTGTCGACGACCAAGTGCACGACGTACGGCTACACCACCGGCTCCGGCTACCAGAACGCGGCCCTCGACCTCGACCCGCACACCTTCTGGCCGCTGTCGGAGACCTCCGGCACCACCGCCAAGGACGCCGTTCTGGCCAACGAGGGCACCACGAACGCCACGTACGAGAACGTCACCCTCGGCCAGACCGGCCCGCTGACCGGCTCCTCCGCGAAGGCGGCCGGCTTCAACGGCACCTCCTCCGACATCTCCCTGCCGAAGAACCTCGGCAACGACACCGACTCCGGCGCGATCTCCCTCTGGTTCAAGACGTCCGCGGGCCCCGGCGTCCTCTACTCCTACGCCTCCCAGCCCATCGGCTCCGGTCAGGCCGCCGGCTTCTACACGCCGTCGATCTACGTCGGCACGGACGGCAAGCTGAACGCCGAGTTCTGGTACAGCGGCGGCGTCAACCCGATCGTCTCCCCGGCGTCCGTCGCCGACGGCAAGTGGCACCACGTCGTGCTCTCCGCCGCCGGCAACTCGCAGAGCCTCTACCTCGACAACACCAAGGTCGGCTCCCGCACCGGCACGATCTCCATCAAGAGCGCGACCGCCTTCGGCAAGAACCAGTCGTTCAACTACCTCGGCACCGGCTTCCTCGGCGGCACCTGGCCCGACGAACCGCACGCCTCCACCTCCGACGACACCGGCTACGCCACCTGGTTCAACGGCTCCCTCGCCGACGTCGCCTGGTACAGCCGCCCGCTGGTCGCCGCCGACGTCAGCGCCCTCTACACGTACGGCACCCACAGCGCGAGCCTGCTCACCTCCGTCAAGCGGCCGTCCGGCAAGACGTACGCGGCGATGACGTACGACACCAACACCACCGCGCTGTCGCAGATGACCGACGAGAACGGCGGCACCTGGGTGATGGGCGCGCCGACCGTCACCGGTTCCAGCGACACCTACCGGGGCGCGGTCCTCGGCGGGGCGCCCTCACAGTACTTCCGGCTCGGTGAGGCGGCGGGCGCGGCCACGGCCGTGGACCAGGTGCGCGGCGGCAACGGCACGTACACCTCCGTCACCCTCGGCGCGTCCGGCCCGTTCAGCGACCAGAAGGCGGCCACCTTCGACGGCTCCACCTCGTACGTGGAGGTCCCGGCCGCCGGGCTGCACGCCGGCAACGACCGCAGTGTCGAGCTGTGGTTCAAGACGGCCAACCAGGGTGTGCTGATCGGCGACCAGTCGGTGCCGCTCGCCGGAGCGAGCACGCCGTCCGGCAGCTGGACGCCAGTACTGTACGTCGGCAGCGACAACAAGCTGCACGGCCACTTCTGGTCCGGCAGCGGCTCGGGCTCCACGGCGTTCGGCTCCACCGGCACGGTCACCGACAACGCCTGGCACCACGTGGCGCTCACCGTGACCGGCTCCACCCAGACCCTCTACCTCGACGGTGTCCAGCAGGCCACCTACAGCGGCGCCCCGAACGACCAGTCCGACAGCCACCTGTACATCGGCGCCGGCTTCGCGAAGTCCTGGGTGAACTCGCCTGCCGACATCAGCTACTTCAAGGGCTCCATCGCCGAGGCCGCCTTCTATCGGACGGGTCTGACCGCGGCGGACGTCGCGGCCCATGTGGAAGCCGCGAAGAACTCCACCGGCCTGCTCCCCGTCGAGACGGTGAAGGTCACCTCGCCGACCACCTCGACCCTGACGTACACCTACGACGTCACCAACGGAAACCGCGCCCTGACCGAGATCGACGGTCTGGGCGACAAGACCAGCTTCGGCTACGACTCGGCCGGATTCGAGCACACGGTCACCGACCCCGACGGGGCGATGACGATCACCGGTCACGACGTGCGCGGCAACGTGGTCTCCTCGACGTCCTGTCAGGACCAGGCCGCGAACAAGTGCAACACCGAGTACTACACGTACTACCCCGACGACACCACAGCTCAGCTGACGACCGCCGACCCGCGCAACGACCAGCTGCTGACCGAGCGCGACGGCAGGTCGGCGTCGGCGACCGACACCACCTACCTGACGTCGTACACCTACGACTCCGCGGGCAACCAGACCGCCATCACCGGCCCCGCCGTCCCCGGCTTCCCGGGCGGCCGTACGACCACGACCGTCTACAGCGACGGGACCAGTACCTACCCTTCCGCGGACGGAGGGGTGGTCCCCAAGGGCCTGCCGGTGAAGACGATCAGCCCCGGTGGGGCCGTCAACCAGGTGTCGTACTTCAAGAACGGTGACGTGGCCTCCACCACCGACGCCATCGGCCTGGTGACGACGTACACCTACGACGGTCTCGGGCAGGTCCTCAGCCAGAAGGTGGTCTCCGACACCTACCCGGACGGGCTGGTCACCACCTACCGGTACGACGCCGCGGGCCAGGTCACCGAGGAGCACGACCCGCCGCTCACCGACCGCGTCACCGGCGCCACCCACGCCGCCGTCACCACCTCCGTCCACGACGACGACGGCGACGTCACCTCCCAGACGGTGGCCGACGCGAGCGGCGGCGACCACGCCCGCACCCAGACCTGGACCTACGACGCCTACGACCGCGTCCTGACCGAGTCCGACGCCAACGCGGCCGAGGGCGCGAGCAACGGCAACACCACGACGTACACGTACGACACCTCCGGCAACAAGACCAAGGAGGTGACGAGCGCCGGCAACGAGACCCGGTACACCTACGACGACAACGGCAACCTGCTGACGCAGGGCCTGATGTACACCGGCGACCCGGTGAACCCGCAGACCGCGACCCTGCTCACCGAGTCCTCCCGGGCCTACGACCCGGCCGGGCGGCTCGCGTCCGTCACCGACGCCATGGGCAACACCACGGCGTACACGTACACCGACGACGGTCTGACGGCGACGGTGAAGCGGACCAGCGCCGACGGCACCAGTACCTACGTCCTGGAGTCGGACCTGTACGACGCGGCCGGCAACCTCACCCGGTCGACCACCGACAACGGCGAGAACGTCACCGAGTACACGGTCGACGCGGCCTCCCGGACCACCTCCACGGAGCTCGACCCGACCGGCGTGGACCGGGTGACGACGGTGTCGTACACCCCGGACGACCAGGTCGCCTCCGAGAACGACCACGACGCGTCCGGCTACGACCGCACCACCACCAACACCTACGACGACATGGGCAACCTGCTCAGCGAGACGCTGTACGGGGACGCCTCGGGGCACCCGGCGGGCTGGTGGAAGCTGAACCAGACCGCCGGCCGCTCGGTCACCGACTCCTCCGGCACCGGCAACACCGCCACCGCCGGCCCGGGGGTCACCTGGGCGGACGACGCGGCCAGGTTCGCGGGGACCACCTCCGGCACCGGTGACGTCATCGCCACCAACAGCCCGGTCCTGGACACCACCGCCTCCTACACGGTCTCCGCGTGGGTGAACCTCGCCGACACCTCCGCCTTCCGTACCTTCGTCGCGCAGGGCGGCACCAACCGGGCCTCCTTCTACCTGCAGTACAACAAGACCGCCAACGCCTTCCGCTTCCACGTGCCCGACTCCGACGTGGCCTCACCGTCCTCCTTCGCCGACGCCCAGGCCGCCACGGCCGCCCCGCTCAACACCTGGACCCACCTGGTCGGCGTGTTCGACGCGAGCAACGGCTCGGTGAAGCTGTACGTCAACGGCGCGCAGGCCGGCTCCGACACCAACACCTCACCGTGGACCGGCACCGGGCCGCTGACCATCGGCGGCACCAGGACGGCGGGCGGCACGACCTCCGACGTCGTCAACGGCGAGGTCGGCGACGTGCAGGTCTACCAGCGGGCGCTGTCCGCGTCCGAGGTGACCTCGCTCTACGGCAAGGGCCGCACCGGCGGCACGGTCGGCTCCTCCGACGCGCAGACCACCAAGTACACCTACGACCGGCGCGGCCTGACCACGTCCATGACGGACGCCGAGCAGCACACCACCGACTACGCCTACGACGAGGCCGGCAACCTCGCGGTCAGCACCGCGCCCGCCGTCCAGGCCGAACCCGACGGCACCACCGCCTCCACCGTCCGCCCCATCACCACCAGCGGCTTCAACACCTTCGGCGAGGCCGTCGAGGAGCAGGACCCCAGCGGCCTGGTGACGACGACCGTCTACGACGCCGAGGGCGACAAGGTCTCCGAGACCCTCCCGTCGTACACCCCGGCCGGCGCCTCCACGCCCAACGCGGGCACCACCGTGTGGACGTACGACAGCGAGGGCGACCAGACCTCCGTCACCACGCCCGGCGGGAAGACCACCTCCTACCTGTACGACCAGATGGGCGACCTCGCCCAGATCACCGAGCCCGACGGCACGAAGACGCACGCCCTCTACGACAAGAACGGCGAGCAGCTCTCCGCGACGGACGGCACGGGCGCGCAGACGCAGGCGACGTACGACTTCCTCGGCCGCCAGGTCACCTCGACGACAATGGAGCGCTACCCGTCGACGAAGACCCTGACGACCCGTACCTCCTACGCGGTCACCACCGGCAACCCCTACGGGGCGCACGCCTCCTCCGTCACCACCCCCGGCGGCGTGACCACGAGCTACGGGTACAACAGGGCCGGTGACCTCACCTCGGTCACCGACGGCGCCGGCAACACCACCCGCTACACCTACGACTTCCAGGGCAACCAGCAGAAGACGATCCTCGCCGACGGCACCTGGACCGAGACCGACTACGACGCCGACGGCGACCCGTTCAGCACGCGCGCGTACGACGCGAACGACAACCAGCTCTGGTCGACGTCCCAGCAGTACGACGGCGTGGGCAACCTCGTCGCCGCCACCGACGCCCGCGGCCACACCAGCCACTTCACCTACGACGCGGCCGGCACCCTCACCCAGGAGATCCAGCCGGTCGACGCCTCCACCTCGATCACGACCACCTTCGGCTACGACGCGGCCGGCAACCGCACCCGCTTCACCGACGGCCGCGGCAACTCCTGGCGCTACACGTACACCCCGTGGGGCCAGCAGGAGAGGATCATCGAGCCGACGACGGCCCAGTACACCTCGGCCGCCGACTCGACGACGACCTTCGCCTATGACGCCGACGGGCAGCTGACGAACGTCACGCTCCCCGGCGGGACGACGACGGCGATGACGTACGACTCGCTCGGCCGGCTGAAGACCATGTCCGGTGCGGGAGCCGACGCGGCGACCGCCAGGCGGAGCTTCACCTACGACGCCGACGGCCGCGTCCTGACCGCCGACACCGACGAGGCGGGCGTCTCCGGCGCCGTCGACCACCAGGACGCCACCCACGACGCGTTCACCTACGACGACCGCGACGACCTGCTGACGACGTCCGGCTCGGCGGGCTCCTCGAGCTTCGCCTACAACGACGACGGCAACGTCACCTCCCGCACCGACGCCGCCGGCACGACGGCCTACGGCTACGACACCGCCGGCCGCCTCTCCTCCCTGAACGACCCGGCGACCGGCACCCAACTGACGTACACCTACGACCAGTTGAACGACCTGAAGACGGTCAGGTACGGCTCGACGGGCCAGACCCGCACCTTCACCTACAACACCCGGCACGAGCTGACGAACGACGTGCTGGTGCAGGGCGCCTCCACGGTGGCGAGCTTCGCCTACGCCTACGACGACAACGGCAACCTGACGTCGAAGACGACGACGGGCGTCTCGGGTGCGTCGGCGAACACGTACACCTACGACTGGGCCGACCGCCTGACGTCCTGGAACAACGGCACATCCACGACGTCGTACGCCTACGACGCCTCCGGCAACCGCATCCGCAACGGCGCCGACGTCTACACCTACGACGCGCGCGACGAGCTGACGTCCGACGGCACGCACACCTACTCCTACTCGGCGCGCGGCACGATGACACAGGAGTCGTCGACGGCCGGCGGCACGGTCGCGTACAGGACGGACGCCTTCGGCGGGCAGATCGTCGCGGGCGAGCAGTCCTACACGCTGGACGCGACCGGCCGGAACATCACCGACCGGGACACCACGACGGGCGCGACGCGCACCTTCGCCTACTCCGGCGGCGACAACACCATCGCCTCCGACGGCGACGACACGTACACGTACGACCCGTCGGGCGGCCTGGTCGCAGTCAAGGACACGGGCGGCTCCGGGGTGCTGGCCCTGACCGACCAGCACAACGACGTGGTGGGCTCGTTCACCTCCGGCGCGACGACCCTGGCGGGCTCGGCGTCCTACGACCCGCTCGGCAAGGTGGTCTCCCCGACGAACACGGTCGTCGGCCACCTGGGCTTCCAGTCGGGCTGGACCGAGCCCGGCACCGGAGACGTCGGCACGGCGTCCCGCTGGTACGACCCGGACACGGGCGTGTTCCTCAACAAGGACAGCCTGTCGCTGAACCCGGTCCCGAACTCGGTGTCCGCGAACCCCTTCGCATACGTCGACGACAACCCGCTGGCGGGCACGGACGAGTCGGGCAACTGCTCCTGGTACGACGTGGTGTGCGGGGCGAAGAAGGCCGTCCACCATGTGGCCCACGCCGTGAAGCACGCGGCGCACAAGGTCTACCACGCGGTCAAGCACGCGGCCCGCAAGGTCGTCCACGCGGTGAAGCACGCGGCCCACAGGGTCGTGCACCACGTGCGGGACGTCTACCACGCGACCGTGCGGGTGGTGCGCCGCGTCTACCACTACACGGCACGACATGTGCGACGGGCGTATCACCGGGTGGTCCACGCGGTGCACACCGCGTACCACAAGGTGTCGCACGCGGTGCACAGAGTGGTGCACACCGTCAAGAAGGCGGCGAAGAAGGTCGCGCACGCCGTGAAGAAGGCGGCCCACGCGGTCGGTCACGCGGCGCGGACGGCCTACCACGCCACCGTGAAGGCGGCGAAGGCCACGGCGACCTTCGTCAAGCACCACGCGGCCGCGATCACCTCCTTCGTGGTCTCCACGGCGGTCTTCGCCGGCTGTGAGGCCCTGACCGCAGGTGTCGGCTCCATCGGCTGCGCGGCGGCCGCGGGCGCGGTCGGCTCCCTGGTCGAGCAGGGCTTCGCCTGCGCCGAGAACGGCGGCGACGACTGCAGCGCGGGCGCCTTCGCGGGCGCCGCGGTGACAGGCGCGGTGGCCGGTGCGGTGGGCGGCGCCCTGGGCAAGATCGGCGGCAGGCTCCTCGCCAAGGCGGCGCCGAAGGCGATGAAGGTCGTCGGCGGTCTCTTCGGCAAGGGCGCGACGGAGGCCGAGGAGACGGCCGCCACGGACGCGACGGAAGCGGCGGCCGCACGGGCGGATTCGGAAGGGGCGGGCTCTCGGGCCCAGTCGCATTCGGACGAGGCGGGGCCGAGTTGCACGAGGCCCGGCATGCCGCACAGTTTCACGGGCTCGACCCGCGTCCTGATGGCCGACGGCACCACCAAGGCGATCGACCGGGTGCGGGTGGGCGACGAGATCGCCAACTCGGTTCCGGGCGCCACGGGCACGCAGGCGCACCAGGTCACCGAGGTGATCGTGACGCACACGGACCACGACTTCGTGGACGTGACGGTAGAGGGAGCGGCGGGGAAGACCGCCGAGAAGTCCACCGCGCAGGCCGGGGCGAAGAAGTCCGCGGTGAAGTCGCTCGCCCGGAAGGCGGCTCGCAAGGCGGCGTTCGGTCTGGCGGCGTCGGCGGCCCTGCTGGGTGCGCTGTCGGCCGGCCACGGCCACGGCGACGGCAACGCGCCGGCGACGCAGCCGGTGGCGGCGGTCAGCACGGCATCCGGGGCGACCGGGCAGGAAGCCCACCTTCAGACGACCTTCCACCACCCCTTCTACGACGAGACACAGTCGGCCTTCGTCGAGGCGAAGGACCTCCGACCCGGCGACGTCCTCCAGACGCCGACCGGCACGGCGCAGGTCGCCGGTGTCCGCCTGTACCACGCGAACACCACGACGTACGACCTCACCGTCGGCGACCTCCACACGTACTATGTGGAAGCCGGGGCCACCCCCGTCCTCGTCCACAACTGCGATGTGGACGAGGATGCGGACCTCTTCGACACGTTCGGGGTGGAGCCGGGCAAGAACCTCAACCTCAGCGAGCCCTCCGCGTCCAACGGGAGGAGTTACATCACCTACGTGGCCAAAGACGCTGAAGGAAACGTTCGGTACGTGGGACGTGCGCAAGGGAAGGGAAATCCCCTGCAGGTGATGAAGGGGCGCATATCGCGAGGTCACGACATCTTCAAGGAGAATCCGGACTTCACTCCGCATGTGGTTGACGTCCAGGGGAGTGCCGAGGCCAACAAGGGGGCCGAGGAGTTCTTCACCCAGGGATTCGCCCAGCGTGGCGCGGACTTGCTGAACAGTCCCGAATCCCCGGCACTGGGATTCTCCAAGACGCCGCGCGGGCGGAAATCAGTCCAGATGATGGATTCTTTCTTCGACGAGCTCCTATCGCGGTGAGGTAGCAGTGGACTTTGTGGAAATCTGGCTGGACGGCCCCATTCCGGTGGATCGGGACGACGTCGAGGACGCCCTCAACGAGAAATTGGCGGGAATGGGTGAGGTCGTGGGGGCGGGGACCGGGGAGTCCGGTTCCAACCTCGATGTGGAAGTCGAGGAGGACGTGGCCAAAGAAGTCGTTCTGCGCGGCATCTTCGCCGTGCTCAGCGAGCTCGGTGTCGGTGACTCGGCCAGGGTCAGACCGGGCGACGAGAACGTGTGGATCCGCCTCAGCGAGTGGTCCTGACCGAAGCGCGGCCCGGCGGAGCGTTCTGCCCGCTCCGCCCGCTGCCGCTGCTCGACGTCCTCGACTCCCCGCTCGAGGCGGGCCTACCGCCCGTACGGGTAGCCCTGCTGCTGGTACGGCGGCTGGGCGTGCGGCCCCGGAGGCATCCCGTACGGCACCGGCGGCGTCCGCCGGTCGAACAGGGCGAACAGCAGCATCCACGTCGCCATCAGCAGGGTCACGATCACCGTGATGCCCAGGAACGGGTCGCCCTCGCCGCCGGACGTGATCAGCGCCCACGGCAGGGTCAGGACCTCGTACAGCGCGAACGAGGCGAAGGCCCCCCAGTCCGAGGAGCGCCCCCGCCGGATCGCCACGTACAGGAAGGGCACCCACACCAGCAGGCCGAAGGAGAACCACGCCAGGGCAGCCCAGGCCAGTCGCTGGAACCAGCCGCCCTCCAGCCGCTTCTCCGGTCTCGTCGTCGTCGCCGTCGTCATCTCGCCCCCCAAGTAGCCAGAGGGCAAGGGTAGGGCACGGCAGGACCGCTGCCGACCTCCCTTCTTTACCGCGGCATGAGGGAATCTTGTCGCTATGAGAGGCCTGTGTTTCCCGATCACAGAGCCGCCGCAGGCTACGGTGCGTTCCGACTCAGGGGGATCCGAACCGGGGGCTCCGAAACCGAGCGAGCGTGCACGACCAACCGCGTGCACCACAACGATGGGGTGGGAATGGCCGAGCACCGGCAGTCCAGGAAGCGCAGATACATCACGTGGGGCGTGGCCGGCGCGGCCGTCGTCGCCGGTGCCGGGATCGCCGCGCAGACCTCCATGGCGGCCACCACCTGGCCCGCCCAGAAGACCTACACCGGCCGCGCCTTCGACACCTGCGCCGCGCCCTCCCTGGCCGCCATGAAGGCCTGGAAGAACGACGGCTTCTACGGCGCCGCCGCCGTCTACGTCGGCGGCAAGAACCGCGGCTGCGCCCAGCCCAACCTCACCGCGTCCTGGGTGAAGTCGGTCAACTCCCTCGGCTGGAAGCTCATCCCGATCTACGTCGGCGCCCAGCCGCCCTGCCAGACCGGCTCCAGCCCCGAGAAGATCTCGGCCTCCACGGCCGCCTCCCTCGGTGCGACCGACGCCGCCGACGCCGTGGCCAAGGCCTCCGCGCTCGGCATGAAGGCCGGCAGCCCGATCTACCTCGACATGGAGCCGTACGACATCACCAACAAGGCGTGCAACGACGCCGTGCTGACGTACGTCCGCTCCTTCACCAGGACGCTGCGCGCCAAGGTCTACCGGGCCGGCTACTACGGCTTCTCCAGCTCCAGCGCCAAGGCGATCGCCACCGCCACCGACAAGACGGACCTGCCCGGCAACCTCTGGTACGCCCTGTGGGACAAGCAGAACACGACCACCGCGGACTGGCCGTGGGGTGCCACGCAGTACACGAACCACAGCCGCGGCCACCAGTACATGGTCAACAGCAAGGAGACCCGCGGCGGTTACACGATCACCGTGGACCGCGACGCGTGGGACGCGCCGGTCGCGATCGTGGGCTGAGCGGGACCGAGGGAGCGGGGGCGGGAGATGAAGGTCGTCGTCGCCGGGGCCGTGCTGCGCACGCCCGTGGCCCGGCTCGGGTTCGCGCTGCTGCCCGTGGTGAGCCTGGGACTGCTGTGCCCCGTCCCGGCCCTCGTCCTGGCCCTGCGCCGGCGCTCCCGCGCCGACTGGTGGGCGTTCGCCGGGTTCACGACCGTGCTGGCGGCCTGGCTCACCGAGCTCTCGCTCACCCCGGTCGACACACACGGGCCGCTGTTCGCCCTCGACCTGCTGCTGATCCTGCTGTCGACGGCGGGCGCGGCCACGCACGCGTGGACGTCCTGGCCGCGCAGGCCGGCCGACGAGCAGGGGCGGGAGCGGTGACGAGCGGGGGGCGCGGGAGCGGTGACGAGCGGGGGCGGGAGCGGTGAGGAGCGGGGCGGAAGCGGTGAAGAGGGCGGGCGCGGTGAGGAGAGGGCGGGTGCGGTGAGCAAGCAGGTCAGACAGGTGTCCCAGGCGCGCTCGGCGCAGACGGCGCGCACGGCGCGCGCAGGGCGTGCATCCGCCGCCGGGCGCGCCCTCCTCGCGTGGTTGCGCACCCTGCGCGGGCGCACGATCGCCCTCACCGCCGGCGCGTTCGCCGTCGCGGCCGCCCTGGCCGTGACCGCCGTCCTCCTCTTCGCGCACGACGACCGCCCGCCCGTCCCCGCCACCCGCGCCCGCGCCTACACGGACGTCGACACGTGCCTGCTCACCGGCGAGCGGGGCATCACGGCCGGCACCCCCGCGGCGACCGTCTGGCAGGGCATGCAGGACGCGTCCCTGAAGACGCACGCGCGCGTGAGCTACGCGCAGGTCACCGGCGAGCAGAGCGTCGGCAACGCGCGCCCCTTCCTCAACGGCCTCCTCCAGCGCTCCTGCGACGTCGTCCTGGCGGTGGGCACGCCCGAGGTCACGGCGGCGGAGCAGACGGCACCGCGGTACAAGAAGGTCGCCTTCGTCCTCGTGGGCGGTGCGCACGCGGGCGCGAACGTGACCACCGTCGGCGCGGGCGAGGGCCTGCGCGCGGAGGTGGCCGAGGCGGTCGAGCGCACGACGGACGCGAGCCACTGACGCCACGCGCGCGTGGACGAGCCGGGGACGGTCGGTGGACGGCGGGCGGCCGGCGGCCGGCGGGCGGGCGCGGCGGTGCCGCAAGTCCCGGTGAATCGTTGGTCGAATGGGTTGGCCACAGCCGCACCACTGCCTACCATCGATCACCGCAAGACTTTGTGCACCGTCGCACAATCTCCTCGGGAGGCTTCCTTGCACAGCCGCCGTCGTCGCACCGCGCTCCTGCTGTCCGCCGCGATCGTCGCGGCCGGACCCCTCCTCACCGCCTGCGGAAACGAGGCGCATCCCGGCGCGGCGGCCGTCGTCGACGGCCAGCGGATCACCGTCTCCCAGCTGGAGAACCGGGTGAAGGAGGTCCGCGCGGCCCAGCGCGCCGCCGTCACCGACGACGCCCAGTACGCGCAGGTCATCGCCCAGACCGGCACCCTCACCCGCGACACCCTGCACGGCATGGTCCTCGACCGCGTCCTGCACCGCGCCGCCGAGGACGCGGGCATCACCGTCACCCGCAAGGAGGTCCAGGACATGCGGGCCGGCCTGGAACAGCAGGCGGGCGGCGGGAAGGGCCTGGAGATGACCTGGCTCCAGCAGTACGGCATCCCGCCGCAGCGCCTCGACGAGAACCTCCGCCTCCAGCTCGAGGCCCAGCAACTCGCCGCCCGGCTCGGCACCGACACCAGCCAGCCCGCCTTCTGGAGCGCCCTGTCCAGGACGTCCCAGGAACTCGGCGTCGACCTCAACCCGCGCTACGGCGCCTGGGACGTCAAGAAGGTCAGCCGCGTCAACGCGAAGACGCCGTGGGTGCGGGAGGTCACGTCGGCAGGAACCCAGCAGACGACCTGACCGCGGGAACCGGCGGACGGCCTGACCTTGGGAACCGGCGGACGACCTGACCATATGACCGGCCGGCCCGTCCTGTGGACAACCGGCGGGGCCGTCCGCAGGCGTGGGTTACGTTCGAGGTGTGAACGCAACGAGCGCAACGAGTGTGACGCCCGAAGACCCCTCCGGCCGAGTCGTCCTGCTCACCACCAGCCACCGTGTCGCCCCCGGCCTGCTGTCCTGGCCCGCCTGGCAGGCCCTGCGCACGGCCGACCGCGTCCTGTGCGCGGACGGCGCCCACCCCCAGCTGCCGTACCTGCGCGAGGCCGGCATACGCGTCGAGGAGGCGTCCCCGACGGCCGAGGACCTGGTCGCCGCCTGCGCCGGCGGTCACACGGTCGTCGTCGTGGCGACCGGCGAGGGCGAACCGACCCTGACGGACGGCCTCGCCCGCCTGGCCGGCTCCGGCCGCGTCGCCATGCCCGAACTGGAACTCCTCCCCGCCTCCTACGACCTCCCAGGCGCCCGCCTCCTCGACCTGATCCAGGTCATGGACCGCATCCGCGCCGAGTGCCCCTGGTCGTCGCAGCAGACCCACAAGGGCCTGGCGAAGTACGGCATCGAGGAGGCCTACGAACTCGTCGAGGCCATCGAGGACGGCGACCGGGACGAACTGAGGGAGGAACTGGGCGACGTCCTCCTCCAGGTCGTCTTCCACGCGAGGATCGCCGAGGATGATCCGGACTCCCCGTTCTCCATCGACGACGTGGCGGCCACCATCGTCACCAAGCTCATCCACCGCCACCCCCACGTCTTCGGCGACGCGACGGCGACGACCCCGGAGGAGGTCAAGGAGCACTGGCTGCGCACGAAGGCGGTGGAGAAACGCCGTGAGTCGGTGACGGACGGCATCCCCCTCCACCAGCCGGGCCTGGCCCTCGCGGCGAAGCTGGCGTCGCGGGTGCGGTCGGCGGACCTGGAGGTGCCGTTGCCGACGGCCGAGGGCATCGGCTACGAGCTGCTGGCGCTGGCGGCGCGGGCGGAGTCGGAGGGGGTGGACCCGGAGGCGGCGCTCAGAGCGGCGGCTCGGGCTTATCGGGATGCGATTCGGGGGGTTGAGGGCGTGGGGGATTAGTACGGTGGGGTTCTGACTCGTCGAAGTGGGCGCGGGGGCTTGTATGGCGCGGAGGAACACGAGGTCTCGCTCTGTGAGCTGCCGGGGGTGCGGCACCTCCACGAGCAGCCGTGACAGCGCTTGCCCGGTGTGCGGTGCGCCCCTGCGTGAACCGGAAGCCGAGTCGATCCCGGTTCCCGTCGCCCCCGCTCCCGCCCATGACCATGTCGACGTTCCCGTGGTCCCCGCCGAGGCTGCCGCGGCCGCCACCCGCGACCACGTCGACTTCAGCCACGGAACCTTCCATGCCGCCGTGATCGGCGCCCAGTACAACTACGCTTCCGCCCCCACCCCCGTCACCCCCGCCGACACCTGGCCTCAACTCCGCGCCGTCCGCCGTCTCACCCTCGGTGTTCGCCCCGTGCGCCGCTTCGGCGACGAGCCCACGCTGCCGCCGTACGTGCGCCGTGACGCCGACGACGTACTCGACCGGATCGTCGAGGAGCGCCTGCGCACCGGCGGACTGGTCGTCGTCACGGGGGAACCGCTCTCCGGCAAGTCGAGGACGGCGTGGGCGGCACTGCGCCGGGTGGGCGGCGGTGTCCGGACCCGCGTCCACAACGCCCAGCCGGGCACGGACCTGCGCGGACTGCCGACCGCCCTGCGCGGCCGGGACCGCTCGGGCAACCACGTCGTCTGGCTGGACGACCTCGAAGGACACCTCGGCGAACAGGGCCTGACGGCCGGTCTGCTGGCGCAGTGCGTCCACGAGGGCGTCCTCGTCCTGGCCACCATGCGCGACGCGGCCTACGACGACCGTCGCTTCGGGGACGGGCCCACGGCCCGCGTGCTGAGCGGGGCGTCCACGGTGCAGCTGACCTGCCACTGGAGCGAGGCAGAACGGGCCCGCCTCGCCGAGGCAGCCGATCCGCGCCTCGTGGACGCCCGCCGGCATCGCGGGACGCTGGGCGTGACCCAGTTCCTCGCGGTCGGGCCGGAGCTGTGGGAGGAGTGGCTGCGGGCAGGCCGGTCGTTGGCGCGGAAGCGCGGGCACGAGCTGGTGCGGGCGGCCGTCGACCTGGCCCGGTGCGGGGTAACGGCGGCGGTGCCGCTGGAGGCCCTGACGACGTTGACCGGGCCCTGGCTGGACGAGGCTCTCGAATGGGCGGTCAGGCCCCGGCTCGGCGCCGTCGGCCTTCTCGTCCGGGGAGAGGGAACCGGGACGTGGCGGGCGAGCGGACCCCTGGTCGCGGATGCCCTGCGGTCGCCGGACCTGTCACCCCTGAAGCACGACCAGTGGGTGAGGGCTACCGAGGAGGCGCAGAAGCACAGCCCGGACGACCTCGACGACGTGGTCCGGGCGGGCCGCGCAGCCCTTCGCGCCTTGGGCGAGGCGGGGGACGGCAACGCCATGAACACCCTCGGCATCCTCGCGTCCCTTGCCGGGGACCACACCGACGCCAGGTTCTGGTACGAGAGGCTGGCGGACCAGAACAGGATCTGGGGGACCTTTCTGTTCGCCCGATACCTCGCCGGACGGGGTGAGCACGCCGAAGCCATCCGCTACTACGAAGCGGCAGCCGGGGCCGGTAACCCCGTCGCGGTCCATGACATCGGCCCCTTCCTCCTCACCCGCGCCGAACACTGGCTGGCCCAGGCCGCCGAAGCCGGTTCCAAGCCGGCAGCCACCCAGCTGACCGCCCTCCGCAAAGCTCTCGCCGACATCCCGGCTACCGTCAAGGAGTGACCAACCAGCCCACCCCCGCCACCCCCGCCCCCGACCTCTTCACCTGGGAATTCGCCACCAACCCCTACCCCGCCTACGCCTGGCTGCGCGAGCACGCCCCCGTGCACCGCACCGAACTGCCCAGCGGCGTGGAAGCCTGGCTGGTCACGCGTTACGCCGATGCCCGGCAGGCCCTCGCCGACCAGCGGCTCAGCAAGAACCCCGCGCATCACGACGAGCCCGCGCACGCGAAGGGCAAGACCGGGATCCCCGGTGAGCGCAAGGCCGAGCTGATGACGCATCTGCTCAACATCGACCCGCCGGACCACACCCGGCTGCGCCGCCTGGTCAGCAAGGCCTTCACGCCCCGCCGCGTCGCCGAGTTCGCGCCCCGCGTGCAGGAGCTGACCGACCACCTCATCGACCGGTTCGCCCAGCAGGGCACCGCCGACCTCATCCACGACTTCGCCTTCCCCCTCCCCATCTACGCCATTTGCGACCTCCTCGGCGTCCCCCGCGAGGACCAGGACGACTTCCGCGACTGGGCGGGCATGATGATCCGGCACGGCGGAGGCCCGCGCGGCGGTGTCGCGCGGTCGGTGAAGAAGATGCGCGGCTATCTCGCCGAGCTCATCCACCGCAAGCGTGAGGCCCTGCCCGCCGAGCCCATGCCCGGCGAGGACCTCATCTCCGGCCTCATCCGCGCCTCCGACCACGGCGAGCACCTCACCGAGAACGAGGCCGCCGCCATGGCCTTCATCCTCCTGTTCGCCGGCTTCGAGACCACCGTCAACCTCATCGGCAACGGCACCTACGCCCTCCTCACCCACCCCGAGCAGCGCCACCGGCTCCAGGCCTCCCTGACCACCGGCGACAGCACCCTCCTCGAAACCGGCGTCGAGGAACTCCTGCGCTACGACGGCCCCGTGGAACTCGCCACCTGGCGCTTCGCCACCCGCCCCCTCACCATCGGCGGCCAGGACATCGCCCCCGGCGACCCCGTCCTCGTCGTCCTCGCGGCCGCCGACCGCGATCCGGCACGCTTCACCGACCCCGACGTCCTCGACCTCTCCCGCCGCGACAACCAGCACCTCGGCTATGGCCACGGCATCCACTACTGCCTGGGCGCCCCCCTCGCCCGTCTGGAGGGCCAGACCGCCCTCGCCACCCTCCTCACCCGCCTCCCCGACCTCCGACTGGCCGCCGACCCGGCCGACTTGAGATGGCGCGGGGGCCTCATCATGCGCGGCCTGCGCACCCTGCCCGTGGAGTTCAGCCCCGTAGAGCCCGTAGCACCCGTAGAACCCGTAAGCCAATGAACCCGCACCACCGACTGACCCCACCCCACCCCCAGCACCCGCCCGCTGACCCGCCGTGATGTGCCCGTACGGCGAAGCAAAGGTGACCGTTCCTCACCTCTGTGATCTTCACGTGATCTGCGCGGCATTAACTTGTGACAAGTGATCGTCTGGCGATACGTTCACTCGTCAACGCGGCGACCCTGCTTCACCCGCCGCGCGGGCACTGCTGTCTCGAGAAAGGCCCCCGCATGCTCTCCGGGAACGGTCGTCACCGTCGCCCCCGCCAGGCCCCGGCCCTCCTCGTCGCGGCCGGCGTGACCGGCTCCGCCATCGCCATCCCGCTGCTCGGCGCCTCCGGTGCGAGCGCCGCCGACGGCACGGTGTGGGACAAGGTCGCGGAGTGCGAGACCGGCGGCTCCTGGAGCGCCAACGAGGGCGGCGGCGAGTACGGCGGCCTGTCCCTGACTCAGGAGGACTGGGAGACGCACGGCGGCCTCGACTACGCCTCGCGCCCCGACCTCGCCAGCCGCAACCAGCAGATCTCCGTCGCTCAGAAGCTCCTCGCCGACCAGGGCGTCGGAGCGTGGGGCACCTGCGGGCTGACGTCCGGGCTCAGCAAGGAGTCCGGCTCGGTGGACCTGGACACGGGCGTGGCGGACGACTCGTCCGACTCCTCCATAACATCCGGCTTGTCCGACCTGTCCAGGGGCTCGTCCGGATCCTCCAACTCCTCCGGCTCCTCGAGCGATTCCGGCGACACCTCCACCGACCCGTCCGCCGATTCCTCCTCGGATACCGCGAATACGCCTTCCTCGTCCCCTTCGTCCCCTTCGTCCTCTTCTTCCTCCACGCCGGACAGCCCCTCGAAGTCCGATGCGGCCGCCGGTTCCGACGCGAGCGGTTCGCAGGCGGACGACAGCTCGCCCAGCGGCACCCCGGAAGCGGGCGGCTCGGACAACTCGGAGCAGAGTGCCGGTTCTTGGAGCCTCGTCGACACCGGTGCGGTCGACGCCGCCGCCGGCTCCGGCCGCCACCGTGGCGGCACCGCTGACGAGAGCGCGACCGAGGGTGCGCCCGCCGCCTCCTCCGGTCGTCACGCCGCGAGCACCCTCGGCGGCACGGCCGGCACCTACACCGTCCAGGCGGGCGACTCCCTCGCCTCCATCGCCGACTCCCTTGACCTCGACGGCGGATGGCGCGCCCTCTATGCCGAGAACAAGGACCTCATCGGGGCCGATCCGAGCAACATCTCCCCCGGTCAGACCCTTGCGACCGGGGTCGAATAGGGCGGAAACCCCGAGAAAACGGCCGGAGTTCACGTCACACTTCGCGTCAAATGTCCGCTTTGGCGAAAGTGTGGGATGAGTCTCAGAAGCCCTGATCGTCTTTGAAATTCCGCCGATTGCGTGTCTACGGTCATGACCGCTCGGCAACCCGAGCCCCGGCTGTCGCAACGCCGAATCCTGCCAGCGGCTGCCCGGGAACAGTCGTCGCGTCAAGCGCCGCAGGCAGGAGCGGGGGACCCAAGGTAAGTGCCGCACCGGGCAGTTGACGGCCGCGGCTAGGGGTGAAGCCACGCCTCCCACGGAGGAGTGGCCGGGCAACTCAACCGGCCCGAACCCGACAGCTCACCTCGCAGGCGTCGGTGAGGGGATCGATCCATGCTGTTTTCCGGCAAGGGCAAGCACCGTCGTCCGTCCAAGGCCACTCGTGCCGCCGCGCTCGCCGGCGTCACCGGTGTCGCCATCGCCGCCCCGCTGATGGCGGCCGGCAACGCCTCCGCCGCCACCGCCTCCGAGTGGGACGCCGTCGCCCAGTGCGAGTCCGGCGGCAACTGGTCCATCAACACCGGCAACGGCTACTACGGCGGTCTGCAGTTCTCCGCCTCCACCTGGGCCGCGTACGGCGGCACGCAGTACGCCTCCACCGCCGACAAGGCCTCCAAGGCGCAGCAGATCGAGATCGCCGAGAAGGTTCTCGCGGGTCAGGGCAAGGGTGCCTGGCCGGTCTGCGGCAAGGGTCTGTCGAACGCCGCGTACAACGGCGGCTCCTCCGGCAACGGCTCCTCCAACGGCTCCGGCTCCTCGGAGACCACGACCCGTTCCACCGAGGAGCGGAGCGCCTCCCGCTCGTCCGAGCGTCCGGCCGCCAAGTCCCAGAAGACCGTCACCACCCCGACCGGCAAGAAGGTCAAGAAGGGCGACGGCGAGTACAAGGTCGTCGCGGGCGACACCCTCAGCTCCATCGCCGCGGAGCAGAACGTCGAGGGCGGCTGGGAGAAGCTCTTCCAGCTGAACAAGGACATCGTCGAGGACGCCGACCTCATCTACCCGGGCCAGCAGCTGCACCTCAAGTGACACCTGGCCCCCAGCAGGGGCACAGCCCCCTCACAACCGAGGCCCGCACACTGAGGGCCTCGTGAGGGCCTCCCCCCCGTCCCCACGGGCTCCCGTCCCGGTGCGTGTTCCCCCGTACGCACCGGGGCGGGGTTTTTCTTCGCCCGCCGGTGTCCCGCCGGTGTCCCGCCGTTCCCCTGGAGTTCCCGGAGTTTCCCCACCCCCTTTGTTCCGGACGGAAACAATGTGTACCGTCAGGCTGTCCACGGGACGGTCGGTCGGCTGCCGACGGCCCCGGGGCGGTTAGGCTCTAGTCGCAAGGCTCAGCAAGGGCTCATCACGGCCCACACGTGCCCCGCACTACCAGCGTCACATCCCAAGAAGGAGATGCTCGTGCCGTCCATCGACGTCGTCGTAGCCCGGGAAATCCTGGACTCCCGAGGCAACCCCACGGTCGAGGTCGAGGTCGGCCTCGACGACGGCAGCACGGGTCGTGCCGCCGTCCCGTCCGGCGCCTCCACCGGCGCCTTCGAGGCCATCGAGCTCCGCGACGGTGACCCCAACCGTTACCAGGGCAAGGGCGTCGAGAAGGCCGTCCTCGCCGTCATCGAGCAGATCGGCCCGGAGCTGGTCGGCTACGACGCCACCGAGCAGCGCCTGATCGACCAGGCGATGTTCGACCTGGACGCCACTGACAACAAGGGCTCGCTCGGCGCCAACGCCATCCTCGGCGTCTCCCTCGCCGTCGCCCACGCCGCCTCCGAGGCCAGCGACCTGCCGCTCTTCCGCTACCTGGGCGGCCCGAACGCGCACCTGCTGCCGGTGCCGATGATGAACATCCTGAACGGCGGCTCGCACGCCGACTCCAACGTGGACATCCAGGAGTTCATGATCGCCCCGATCGGCGCGGAGTCCTTCTCCGAGGCCCTGCGCTGGGGCACCGAGGTCTACCACACCCTCAAGAAGGTCCTGAAGTCCAAGGGCCTGTCCACCGGCCTCGGCGACGAGGGCGGCTTCGCCCCGAACCTCGGCTCCAACCGCGAGGCCCTCGACCTCATCCTCGAGGCCATCAAGGAAGCCGGCTACACCCCGGGCGAGCAGATCGCCCTCGCGCTCGACGTCGCCGCCTCCGAGTTCTACAAGGACGGCTCCTACACCTTCGAGGGCAAGGACCGCTCCGCCGCCGAGATGACCGAGTACTACGCCGAGCTCGTCGAGGCGTACCCGCTCGTCTCCATCGAGGACCCGCTGTTCGAGGACGACTGGGCCGGCTGGAAGACCATCACCGAGAAGCTCGGTGACAAGGTCCAGCTCGTCGGTGACGACCTGTTCGTCACCAACCCGGAGCGCCTGGCCCGCGGCATCGAGGAGGGCGCGGCCAACGCCCTGCTGGTGAAGGTGAACCAGATCGGTTCGCTCACCGAGACCCTGGACGCCGTCGAGCTGGCCCAGCGCAACGGCTTCAAGTGCATGATGTCCCACCGCTCCGGCGAGACCGAGGACGTCACCATCGCCGACCTGGCCGTCGCCACCAACTGCGGCCAGATCAAGACCGGCGCCCCGGCCCGCTCCGAGCGCGTCGCCAAGTACAACCAGCTGCTGCGCATCGAGGAGATCCTCGACGACGCGGCGGTGTACGCGGGTCGCAGCGCGTTCCCGCGGTTTCGCTCCGCGAACCAGTAAGAACGGCAAGGGCTGACCCTCGGCGGGCCAAGCCTCAGCCAGTCGTACGTACGTCCCCGTACTCGGTCCCGTACCGTGTCCGGGGACGTACGCACGTGTGAGACGGGAGGCGGGGGACAGTGGCCGCGAGGGACCGGGACCGTTTCTCCACCGCGACCAGGATCAGGTTGCTCGGCGAACAGACGGCGGCCCGCGTCTATCGCTCCCAGACCCGACGCCAGGCCCGCCGCTCCCGGCTCACCGGCCGCGCGGCCCTCCTCGCGCTCGTCCTGTGCTCGCTGATCGTGGCCCTGGCCTACCCCATGCGGCAGTACGTCTCCCAGCGCGCCGAGATCGCCGATCTGGAGCGCGAGCGGGAGCGGGCCGAGGAGCGGGTGGAAGAACTGCGCGACCTCAAGGCACGCTGGCAGGACGACGCGTACGCCGAGCAGCAGATCCGGCAGCGGCTCCACTACGTGATGCCGGGGGAGACGGGCTTCGTCGTCATCGACCCGGACGCGGCGAAGCAGGCCCGCACCGACCTGGGGGCCGCCGACCGCCCCTGGTACTCCAACGTCTGGGACGGGGTCGACAAGTCCGACGCCTCCGACCAGTGAATCCACCCAAGACAGCAGAGAGACTTTCGTACGGCATGGAAACGCCCCCGCCGACCACCCCGCGCACCGAACCCACCGACGCGGACGTCGAGGCCTTCAAGCAGCAGCTCGGGCGCCCGCCGCGCGGTCTGCGCGCGATCGCGCACCGCTGCCCGTGCGGCCGGCCGGACGTCGTGGAGACGGCGCCCCGCCTTCCCGACGGCACCCCCTTCCCCACGCTGTACTACCTGACGTGCCCCAAGGCGAACTCCGCGATCGGCACCCTCGAGGCGAACGGCGTGATGAAGGAGATGACGGCCCGCCTGGAGACCGACCCGGAGCTGGCCGCCGCCTACCGCGCCGCCCACGAGGACTACATCCGGCGCCGCGACGAGATCGAGGAGCTGAAGGGCTTCCCCAGCGCGGGCGGCATGCCGGACCGGGTGAAGTGCCTGCACGTACTCGTGGCCCACTCCCTGGCCGCCGGCCCGGGCGTGAACCCCCTGGGCGACGAGGCGATCGCGATGCTGCCCGAGTGGTGGACCAAGGGTGCGTGCGTGGTGCCGACCGCGGAATGATCGCCCCCGCCCCTGCCCTTCCCGCTCGAACTCCCCCAGAGGGAGTGCCCGGACGGGCTGTTGACACCCGCCCCAGACGACAAGGAATGCCATGACCCGCGTCGCCGCCATCGACTGCGGTACCAACTCCATCCGCCTCCTCGTCGCCGACGCCGACCCGGCCACCGGTGAACTGGTCGAGCTGGACCGTCGTATGACGATCGTCCGTCTCGGCCAGGGCGTCGACCGCACGGGACGGCTCGCCCCCGAGGCGCTGGAACGGACCTTCGCCGCCTGCCGGGAGTACGCGGCCGTCATCAAGGAGCACGGCGCCGAGCACCTGCGCTTCGTCGCCACCTCCGCCTCCCGGGACGCCGAGAACCGGGACGAGTTCGTGCGCGGGGTGCTGGACATCCTGGGGGTGGAACCCGAGGTCATCTCCGGTGATCAGGAGGCCGAGTTCTCGTTCACGGGAGCGACCGGGGAACTCACCGGGCAGAACCAGGGGGGCACGGAGCGCCCTTCGTTCGAGGGTGGTGGGCGACGGGCGGGCGACCTCACCAAGCCGTACCTCGTCGTGGACATCGGCGGCGGCTCGACGGAGTTCGTCGTCGGCGACGACCATGTGCGGGCGGCCCGCTCCGTCGACGTCGGCTGTGTGCGGATGACGGAGCGGCACCTGGTCGTGGGCGGGAAGGTCACCGATCCGCCCACCGCGGAGCAGATCGCGGCGATGCGCGCCGACATCGAGGCCGCGCTGGACCTCGTCGAGCAGACGGTCCCGCTGCACGAGGCGCACACGCTGGTGGGGCTGGCGGGCTCGGTGACGACGGTCTCGGCGATCGCGCAGGAGCTTCCCGAGTACGACTCCACGGCCATTCACCACTCCCGCGTCTCCCTCGACCGGGTCCGCGAGATCACCGAGTGGCTGCTGCACTCCACGCACGCCGAGCGCGCGGCCGTCCCGTCGATGCACCCGGGCCGGGTGGACGTGATCGCCGCGGGTGCCCTGGTCCTCCTGTCGATCATGGAGCGGATCGGTGCGCGGGAGGTCGTGGTGAGCGAGCACGACATCCTCGACGGCATCGCGTGGTCGGTGGCGTAGCTCTCTTTTGTTACTGATGGGTAGCACTCTGCTGAGCAGTGCGGATAACGTATGAGCGTGCCTGAGGGGCCTTCGCGGGCCCCTCTGTGGCACTCCGGCCGGACCCCGTCGAAAAAGTTCGTGAAGTTCTTCACAAGGAATTCGGCCCTGTCGGAGGACACGGACGCCCCGGTTGACCCTTCCGGGGGCTCGCCGCCCCTGTGAACGTGTTCAAAAGCGGAAGGCGCGGGTGTTTCGCGGGGTCCGCGGCGGTGGTGTTTCGGAGCCCTCACCCGGGCTCCGCTCGCCCGGAGAGGCAGCTCACGCGGCATTGACAACGGTGCGTGCTGGGCACAGGTTCCCGTTTCCCGCCATGACGTGGATCACGCGGGGCGCGGAGGATAGCACACACCCTGCGGAAGCTTGTGAAGGGGCGCACGAGCTACCCCCCCGGGGCGGGTGGATACTCGATGGCATGAGCACCACGGAGCGTCCCAGGATCCTCGTAGTAGGCGGTGGGTACGTAGGCCTGTACGCAGCTCGGCGCATCCTGAAGAAGATGCGCTACGGCGAGGCGACCGTCACGGTCGTCGACCCCCGGTCGTACATGACCTACCAGCCCTTCCTCCCCGAAACCGCCGCCGGCAACATCTCCCCGCGTCACGTCGTCGTCCCGCTGCGACGTGTGCTGCCCAAGGCGGAGGTCCTCACCGGCCGGGTCACCACCATCGACCAGGACCGCAAGGTCGCCACGATCGCCCCGCTGGTCGGCGAGGCGTACGAGCTGCCCTTCGACTACCTGGTGATCGCGCTCGGCGCGGTCTCCCGCACCTTCCCGATCCCCGGCCTCGCCGAGCAGGGCATCGGCATGAAGGGCATCGAGGAGGCCATCGGTCTGCGCAACCACGTCCTCGAGCAGCTCGACAAGGCCGACTCCACCACCGACGAGGAGATCCGCCGCAAGGCGCTCACCTTCGTCTTCATCGGCGGCGGCTTCGCCGGCGCGGAGACCATCGGTGAGGTCGAGGACCTGGCCCGCGACGCGGCCAAGTACTACAAGAACGTGTCCCGCGAGGACATGCGCTTCATCCTCGTCGACGCCGCCGACAAGATCCTGCCGGAGGTCGGCCCCAAGCTCGGCCAGTACGGCAAGGAGCACCTGGAGAGCCGGGGCGTGGAGATCTACCTCTCCACCTCCATGGACTCCTGCGTGGACGGCCATGTGGTCCTGAAGAACGGCCTCGAGGTCGACTCCAACACCATCGTCTGGACGGCCGGCGTCAAGCCGAACCCCGCCCTGGCGCGCTACGGCCTGCCCCTCGGCCCCCGCGGTCACGTCGACTGCGAGCCGAGCCTCCAGGTCAAGGGCACGGACTACATCTGGGCCGCCGGCGACAACGCCCAGGTCCCGGACCTCGTCGGCCGCAAGGCGGGCAACGAGAACGCCTGGTGCCCGCCGAACGCGCAGCACGCCCTGCGTCAGGCCAAGGTCCTCGGCGACAACGTGATCTCCGGCATGCGGGGCTTCCCGCAGAAGGACTACAGCCACGCCAACAAGGGCGCCGTCGCGGGTCTGGGCCTCCACAAGGGCGTCGCGATGATCGTCATGGGCAAGATGAAGATCAAGCTGCGTGGCCGCCTGGCGTGGTACATGCACCGCGGCTACCACGGTATGGCCATGCCGACGTGGAACCGCAAGATCCGCGTCTTCGCCGACTGGACGCTCGGCATGTTCCTCAAGCGCGAGGTCGTCGCCCTCGGCGCCCTGGAGTCCCCGCGCGAGGAGTTCTATGAGGCCGCCAAGCCGGCCCCGGTCGCCGCGGCCCCCAAGGCCGAGAAGACCGAGGAGAAGGCGAAGGCCTCCTGACCTCCGGTCACCGAACACCCCGAAGGGGCCGCCTGCCATCCGTGGTGCAGGCGGCCCCTTCGGCGTACCTGGCCCCCCACCCCCGCAGTCGCCAGCGGAGCCCCGTGGGGGCGGCCTGTTGACCGAGCGAGTCGGGTGGGTGGGTGGGCAAGGCCCCGCCGGAAACAAACCCGCTCGGATGATTTGCCCAGCCGTAACGCGCACGGGGGACTGCGACCGAGCCCTCCGGGTGTTTACGTGGTGTCAGGACATTCCGGGATTACCGTCACGGAGGTGTGCACCATGGCCGACGCCGCGCCGCGGCTCCATGCCCTTGTAGAACAGTTGCTGGGAGCCCCGTTCCCGGTACGCGTCCGCGCCTGGGACGGTTCGCAGGCGGGCCCGCCCGACGCGCCCACCCTGGTCGTACGCAACCGCAGGGCGCTGCGCCGCCTCCTGTTCAAACCCGGTGAACTGGGCCTGGCCCGCGCCTGGGTGGCCGGCGACGTGGAGATCGAGGGCGACCTCTACACCGCCCTCGACCTCCTCGCCGGCCTCATCTGGGAGCGGGGCGAGGACGCCCGTACGCTCAGCGAGGCTCTTCGCGACCCCCAGTTCCGTGCGGCGGCCCGCGGCCTGCTGAGGCTCGCCGGCCCTCCGCTGCCCCCCAGCCCGCCCCCCGAGGAGGTCCGCCGTACGACCCACCTCCACACCCGCCGCACCGACAGACGTGCCATCAGCCACCACTACGACGTCGGCAACGACTTCTACGAGCTCGTCCTCGGCCCCTCCATGGTCTACTCCTGCGCCTACTGGGAGTCCCCGGCCGGCACCCTCGAGGACGCCCAGCGCGACAAGCTCGAACTGGTCTGCCGCAAACTCGCCCTGACCGCGGATCAGCGTCTCCTCGACGTCGGCTGCGGCTGGGGTTCGATGGCGATCCACGCGGCCCGTGAGCACGGCGTGAGCGTCGTCGGCATCACCCTCTCCCAGGAGCAGGCGGCGTACGCCCGCAAACGCGTCGCGGACGCCGGTCTCACCGACAGGGTGGAGATCCGCGTCCAGGACTACCGCGACGTCACCGACGGCCCGTACGACGCGATCTCCTCCATCGGTATGGCGGAGCACGTCGGCTCCACGCGCTATCTGGAGTACGCGACCGCGCTGCACGCCCTCCTCAGGCCGGGCGGCCGCCTGCTCAACCACCAGATCGCCCGCCGCCCGCACCGCGACGAATCCACCTACCACGTGGACGAGTTCATCGACGCCTACGTCTTCCCGGACGGCGAACTCGCCCCCGTGGGCAGCACCGTCACCCAACTCGAACGCGCCGGCTTCGAGGTCCGTGACGTCGAGTCGATCCGCGAGCACTACGCCCTCACCCTGCGCCGGTGGGTCGCCCGCCTGGAGGCCGAATGGGCCCGCGCGGTGCAGCTCACCAGCCCCGGCCGCGCCCGTGTCTGGCGCCTCTACATGGCGGCCTCCGCCCTCGCCTTCGAACGCAACCGCATCGGCGTCAACCAGGTCCTGGCCGTCCGCACCCAGCCCTCCGGCACCTCCGGCATGCCCTTGCGTGCCCGCACCTGGAACTGACCTCACGACACGAAGGGGCCCCGCCGCATCCGCGACGGGGCCCCGGAACACGCCTCCCGCTACTCCGACTTGATCGCCGCCAGCATGTTCAGCCGGGCCGCGCGCCGCGCCGGCCACAGCGCCGCCAGGACGCCCACCGTCGCCGCCAGGAGCAGGAAGAGCGCCATCCGGCCCCAGGGCAGGACCAGTTCGTACGTCGCCATGCTCGTGCCCAGCAGCTCACCGGCCGCCCAGCCGAAGAACACGCCGAGCCCGATGCCGAGGACGCCGCCGAACAGGGAGATCACCAGGGACTCCAGGCGGACCATCCGCTTGATGCCCTTGCGGTCCAGGCCGATCGCGCGGAGCATGCCGATCTCCTGGGAGCGCTCGAAGACGGACATCGCCAGGGTGTTGATGACGCCGAGGACCGCGACGATCACCGCCATGGCCAGCAGGCCGTAGACCATGTTCAGGATCAGCGTGAACATCTGTGCGATCTCGTTGGAGAGGTCCTTCTTGTCCTGGACCTGGATCGCAGGGTTGGAACCGAGGGCCTTCTCCAGCTTGTCCTTCGTCGCGTCCGACGCGCCGTCGGACGTCTTCACCATCACCATCATGTCGGCCTTGTCCGACAGGTGCGGCGTGAGTGTCGCGTTGTCGAGGAGGATGCCGCTGATCAGCTCGTTGCCCTCGTAGATCCCGGAGACCGTGAGCTTCTGCTTCTTGCCGTCCTCGTAGGCGACCGTGAAGGTCGAACCGGCCTTCCACCCGTACTGCTCGGCGCGCTGGTCGTCGACGACGACGCGCGTGCCGCCCACCGCGAAGGTGCCCTCGTCGACCTTCAGATCGGTGAGCTTGCCGATCGCCGTGCCGTTGACGCCGGTCAGGAACTCGGTCTCGCCGTCGATGCGCGAGTTCGCGTTGCGCATCGGGCTGACGTCGGTGACGCCGTCGATCCGCCCCAGCTTCTTCTCGACGTCCGGCGAGAGCTCGTTGCCGTTCGCCATGGAGACCACGTAGTCCGCGCGGATCGCCGCCGTTGCCATCTTGTCGATCGACTTCTGCAGGCTGCCCGCCATCACCGTCATGCCGGTGATCAGGGTGAGCCCGATCATCAGCGCGGAGGCCGTGGCGGCCGTACGGCGGGGATTGCGCACCGAGTTCTGGCGGGCCAGCTTGCCCGACACCCCGAAGATCCGCATCACCGGAGCCGCCGCCGCGATCAGCGGGCGGGACAGCAGCGGGGTCAGGATGAACACGCCGATGATCAGCAGGACGGCGCCGAGGCCCATGGGCGCCTGGCCGTCCGAGCCGCTCATCGTCGTCGCGGCCAGGACGGTGGCGATACCCGCCGCGCTGAACAGCGCGCCCAGCGTGTTGCGCAGCACCAGCGACTTGGTCGTCGGCTGTGCGTGCAGGCTGCCCATCGCCGCGACCGGCGGGATCTTCGCCGCCCGGCGGCCCGGCAGCCACGCCGCGAGCATGGTGATGACGATGCCGACCGCGAGGGCGGCGACGATCGTGCCGGGGGAGATCACCAGGGGCCCGTCGGGCACGGTGGCGCCCAGCGTGCCCATCAGCGACCGCAGCCCGGCCCCGATGCCGATGCCCGCCACCAGACCGGTGACGCCGGCGACCGCACCGACCACGAACGCCTCGATCAGCACCGAGCGCGTGACCTGCCGTCGCGAGGCGCCGACCGCCCGCAGCAGCGCCAGCTCCTTGGTGCGCTGGGCGACCAGCATGGTGAAGGTGTTGGCGATGATGAACGTGCCGACGAAGAGCGCGATGCCCGCGAAGACCAGCAGGCCCTGACGCAGGCCACTCATGCCGGAGGCGATCCGCTCGGCCTGGTCGTCGGCGAGCTTCTTGCCGGTGGTGGTCTCGACGAGGTTCTGCGGCAGCGCCTTGTCCAGCGCGGCCTTCAGGGTGGTCTGGGAGGTGCCGGAGGCGGCCTTCACGTCGATCTCGTCGTACGTGCCCACCTTGCCGAACAGCTGCTGAGCCGTCGCCGTGTCGAACAGGGCCAGGCTGCCGCCGGCGGCGACATTGCCGTCGTCGGTGGTGAAGATGCCGGTGATCTTCGGCGCCAGCACCGGGCCGTCGACCGAGAGGCGCAGGGTGTCGCCCACCTTGTAGCCGGCGCGCCGCGCGGTCTCCGAGTCGATGGCGACCTGGTCCTTGCCCTGCGGTGCGCTGCCGGACTTCAGCGGGTACCGGGGGTCCTTGTCGCCCCAGTAGTTCCCGCCCTGCGACTGGAAGCCGTCGCCGATCAGCTTGCCGTCCTTGTCGGCCATGGCGGTGAAGCCGGTGACGACGCCGATCGCGCCGGCGGCGCCCGGCACCTTCGTGCTCCGCTCCAGCAGTGCCTGGGTCAGGTCCGGCGTCCTGCCGACCTGGTCACCCTTGCTCTCCTGGTACTTGGCGGTCACGGCCACGTCGACCTGGTCGAAGCCTTTGGCCGAACTCTTCTGGAAGGCGTCGGAGATGGTGTTGGTGAAGACCAGGGTCCCCGACACGAAGGCCACGCCGAGCATCACGGCGAGCACGGTCATCAGGAGCCGGGCCTTGTGCGCGAGGACGTTGCGCAAGGCGGTACGGAACATGGGTTGTCTCAGTCCAGGGTGCGAGTGTGAGAGGGCGCGTCAACCGGGTCGAGCGGCCTGTCCGGATCGGCCGGGCCGGCCGATCCGGCTGGTGACGACGGGTCAGCTGGTGACGACGGTGGGTCAACTGGTGACGACGGGTCAGCTGGTGACGTGGGTCAGCTGGTGCCGACGGGTCAGCTGGTACGGCCCTTGGCGTCGAACTGCTTCATCCGGTCCAGCACCGAGTCGGCCGTCGGCCCGTACACCTCGTCGACGATCCGGCCGTCCGCGAGGAACACCACCCGGTCCGCGTACGCCGCGGCCACCGGGTCGTGGGTCACCATCACCACCGTCTGTCCCAGTTCCCGCACGGAGTTGCGCAGGAAGCCCAGCACCTCGGCGCCCGAACGCGAGTCGAGGTTTCCGGTCGGCTCGTCGCCGAAGATGATCTCGGGCCTGGAGGCGAGGGCGCGGGCGACGGCGACGCGCTGCTGCTGGCCGCCGGAGAGCTGTGAGGGCCGGTGGCCGAGCCGGTCGGCGAGCCCGACCATCCGGATGACGCTGTCCAGCCACTGCTTGTCGGCCTTGCGGCCCGCGATGTCCATCGGGAGGGTGATGTTCTCCAGCGCGGTCAGCGTGGGCAGCAGGTTGAACGCTTGGAAGATGAATCCGATCTTGTCCCGGCGCAACTTGGTGAGCTGCTTGTCCTTCAGGGAGCCCAGCTCGGTGTCGCCGATGCGCACGGAGCCGGAGGAGAAGGTGTCCAGACCGGCCACGCAGTGCATCAGCGTCGACTTGCCGGACCCGGAGGGGCCCATGATGGCGGTGAACTCGGCCTGCCGGAAGTCGACGGAGACCCGGTCCAGGGCGACCACCTGGGTCTCGCCCTGCCCGTAGATCTTCGACAGGTCCGTGGCACGTGCGGCCACGGCGGTGGTCCGGTCGGCGAGAGGGGTGGTGGTCACGGATAGGGCTCCTGTCGGGACGACGTCGTTGCTCGGGGACGTGAACCATCGTCCCGGCCACCCGCGGCCGTGTAGTCACCCGCTGTTCCGGTTCCGAAGGCAGACTTCGGTCGGACCGACGGCCGCCGGGTCATACCAGGGGATGACACGGTCCCTGAGATGCCGCCTCGTCAGAGAACGTCAAGAACCGGTGGAGCACCCTCGTTCGGACGGTGAAATTCCGTCATTCCGCGTCTACGGCCGACTGCCGCGCGCGAGGCTACTGGCAAGTGCGGATGGCGAGTTCCCGGTGCTGATGCTCCCTCAGACCTCAATAAAATAAGACAACATCGGGTCGCTCTGCGGCTGTTGGGGGGACGCTCACCGATAGGCTCGGACCTCGACGCGGAGCCCATGGCCTGCCCGGATGGTGGAATGCAGACACGGCGAGCTTAAACCTCGCTGCCCCTCGCGGGCGTACCGGTTCAAGTCCGGTTCCGGGCACCTCCGACGCCTCCCGTTCGTTGCACCCTCCATTGAGGCCTTGATCGTCTCCGTGCGGAACCGTTGACACCCGTTGAAAGCGGGCGCAGACTCACGTCCAGCAATGGTGAAAAAAACTTCACTACGCGAACGCAGTCTCGAACCCCTCTGCACCACCGGACCACCGCGGCAATGACGCCCGTCTGAAGGGAACGCCCGATGCGCACCACCGTCGGCATCATCGGCGCCGGCCCCGCCGGCCTCCTCCTCGCCCGCCTTCTGCGCAACGCAGGCATCGACTCCGTCGTCCTGGAGAGCCGCGACCGGGCCTACGTGGAGCAGCGCCAGCGCGCCGGAATCCTGGAGCAGGGCGCGGCGGACGTGCTGCGCGCGGCCGGCGCCGGGGAGCGCCTGGACCGCGAGGGCCTGCGCCACGACGGCATCGAGCTGCGGTTCGCGCGCCGGCGCCACCGCGTCGACTTCCCCGCCCTCACCGGTGGCCGGTCAGTGATGGTCTACGCCCAGACGGAGGTGTGCAAGGACCTCATCGCCCTCCAGCTGAAGGAGGGCGGCCCGCTGCTCTTCGAGGCGGAGGCGCTTGCCGTCGAGGAGGCCGAAACCGACCACCCTCGCGTCCGCTTCCGCCACGAGGGCCGCGAGGACGTCCTGGAATGCGACTACGTCGTGGGCTGCGACGGCTTCTGGGGCGTCTCCCGTAAGGCGATACCTGCCGAGCTGACCCGCGTCTTCGAACGGACGTACCCCTTCGGCTGGCTCGGCATCCTCGCCGACGTGCCGCCCTCCCACGACGAGCTGGTCTACGCCCGCCACGACCGCGGTTTCGCCCTGCTGTCCATGCGCTCCCCGTTCGTCTCCCGCCTCTACCTCCAGGTGCCCGAGGGCACCGACGCCGAGGCCTGGAGCGACGAGGAGATCTGGGCCGAGCTGGAGCGCCGCTTCGAGACGGACGACGACTGGCGGCTGGAGCGCGGCCCGATCACCCAGAAGTCGGTCACCCCCATGCGCTCCTACGTCCACGAGCCCATGCGGCACGGCCGTCTCTTCCTCGCCGGCGACGCCGCCCATATCGTGCCGCCGACCGGCGCCAAGGGGCTGAATCTGGCCGTCGGTGACGTCGTCACCTTCGCGCGTGCCCTGACGTACGAGAAGGAGGCGGGTTCGCCCGAGCTGCTCGACGCCTACTCGGAGACCTGTCTGCGCCGGATCTGGCAGGCCGAGCGGTTCTCGTACGACATGACGACCCTGCTGCACCGCGCCCCCGACGCCACCCCCTTCGAGGACCGGCTCCAGCTCGCCCGCCTGGAGCGGATCGCCTCCTCCCGGGCCGCGGAGACCGACCTGGCCGAGGGGTACACGGGGTTCCCGTTCGGGTGATGTGCGGGGGTGATCTCCGGACGGTTCCGGACGTGTACCGGGTTGGTCATGAATGAGGCCCTCTGGTGCCGGGAATCAGGGAGGCACGTAGCGTGTTGGCCAGCACGACGAGGGAAAGATCCTCCCCAAGCACTAGGGTCAATCCTTTGCCTACCTATTACTCTTGAGCCAAGGCCGCGCTGTGTGGCCATGGAGGAGTGAAATGAGGAGCAGAAACCCGGTCTTCTCGCGACGGGGGTTCAGCCGCGACAACGGCTACGCGGGCTTCAACGCCGCGCCGCAGGCCGGGGGTCCCGCTGTCGGTACGCAGCAGGGCAACCCGTACGCGCAGGGCAACCCGTATGCCCAGCCGGCCGGCAACCCCTACGCGCAGAACCCTTACGCCCAGCAGGACGTGCAGTACGGCGCCCCGCAGGCCCCGGTCACCACCACCGGTGTGATGACCATGGACGACGTGGTCGCGCGCACCGCGACGACGCTCGGCACCGTGGTCGTGACCGCTGTCCTGTCCTGGCTGCTGCTGCCCGTCGACGAGGCCAACATCGGCAAGTCCTACGGCATCGCCGTCGGCGCCGGTCTGGTCGCGATGGTGCTGGCGCTCGTCCAGTCCTTCAAGCGCCGCCCGGCGCCCGCGCTGATCCTGTCGTACGCCGCCCTCGAGGGCGTCTTCCTCGGCGTGATCTCCAGCGCGGTGTCCACGTACATCGCGGACGGCGTCGTCGCCCAGGCCGTACTCGGCACCATGGCGGTCTTCGCCGGTGTGCTCGTGGCCTACAAGGCGGGCTGGATCCGCGTCAACCGCCGCTTCGTCGGCTTCGTCATGGCCGCCGCGCTCGGTTTCGTCCTGCTGATGGCGGTGAACCTGCTGTTCAGCGTCTTCGGCGGTGGTGACGGACTCGGCTTCCGCAGCGGTGCCCTGGGCATCGTGTTCGGCGTCATCGGCATCATCCTCGGCGCCTGCTTCCTCGCCCTGGACTTCAAGCAGGTCGAGGACGGCATCGCCTACGGCGCGCCGCGCGAGGAGGCCTGGCTCGCCGCCTTCGGCCTCACGCTGACGCTGGTGTGGATCTACATGGAGTTCCTGCGACTCCTCGCGATCCTCAACAGCGACGACTAGCACTCGGTGTGAGCACGTGTGAGTGAGCACGTGTGAGCACTGAAGGGGTCCCGGGATCTCCCGGGGCCCCTTCGTCGTGTTCGGGTCCGGTGTGGTGTCCTGCTGGCGCGCTACAGCAGCTTGCGCGCGGCCCTCCTCAGGTCGTACTCGTGGATGATCGCCTTGGCGTGGCCGTACGCGAGGTCGTACTCGTGGCGCAGCCAGCTGACCTTCTCCTCGAAGCGGAGAGCGGGGCCTTCGTCGACGGTGCGCAGCCAGTCGGAGACTTCACGACCGGTGCAGTGAGGGATGCGGGCGAGAATGTTGCGGTGGGTCTCCTCGGAGAGGACGTGGGACATCGGCGCCTCCGGACGCAATGGGGTGTAAGCCGGTCCTTCAGGTCACGGTGCCTGAGCGTTCGCCTGTTGGCAACAGTCCTGCTGCGGCGCTGTACGCTCACCGCGTGGTTGATACGACGCCTCTGTCCCGTGCGGTGGAACATTTTGCCGATCGTTTGAGGGCGGCGCCGCAGTCCCGCCTGCAGCGGGGGGCCGCCGCGGAGGCGCTGGCGCTCGCCAGAGAGCTGGCTCGGTGGGCGCAGGTTCTCGAGGATGCCGAGCGCGAGCCTCGGGTGATGCCTGACGCCGGGATGTTCGCCGCCGCCGATCAGATCACTGTGGCGGGGCATGATCTGGCGGTTGTGTTGACGAGTGAGGGTGAAGTCGCTCAGGCGGTGCTGCTGGTCGAAGAGGCGCAGAAGCGCGCGGGCGTCTGAGGTGGGCGCGCGACGGCCGGTCGCGGGGTGACCGGCCGCGCCCACGGGGCCTGACCGGCCGCGCCCACGCGGCGGTCCGCACACCGATGCGGCCGTGTGCCCCGGAAAGCCAGGAAGCTCCGGAAGCCAGGGAGCTCCGGAAAGCCAGGAGCTAAAGGCTCGCTATGACCCTGTCCGCCAGGATGTAGACGTTCTCCTCCCCGCACGCGAACGTCAGGGTGTACGCGCCTGAGATGCCCGAGCCGCCCAGGAGGTACGGCGTCTCGCCGACCGTCAGGGCCGTTGCCAGGCGTTCCGCTGTCTCGCGGTGGCCCGGGGTCATGCAGAGGGTGGTGCCGTCGGCGAAGACGTAGACGTCGAGGGTGCCGAGGGGGCCCGGGCGGACGTCGGTCAGTTCGGTGCGGGAGGCGGCCAGTTCCTCGAGGGTGGCCACCGTGCGTTCGTGGTCGCCCACGACCGGTGACTGGACCGGGACGAAGTCCGGGTGGGAGGGGTGACGGCGGCGGGCCGCGGCCAGTTCCGGGGACTCTCCCCCCAAGGGGGTGCCCGCGGCGAACTCGTCGGCGTCCGCGGTCGGCTCGGTCACGGGCTCCAGGTGCTCCAGGCCCACGAAGTCGGCCTGGCGGGGCAGGAACAGTTCGCTGTCCGGCAGGCCCAGCAGGGAGGGGCCGTCGGGGACGTCACGGGCCTCCTGGGCGGCCCAGAACGCGCGTGCCTCGGCCAGCTCCCGCTCCCGCTCCTCGGCCAGCGCCTCGGCCACCGCGGCCCGTATCTCATCCGTGTCGGCCGCGGTGCGGGCGGCCGGAACGAGGCCGTGCGTCTCGGCGGCGTTGTTCTGCGCGAGCTGGGTGTGCAGGGCTGCCACCTGTCGGCGCAGCAGCACGAGGGTGCGCAGGACGGCGACGCCCACGGCGCCCGTGGCGGCCGTGGTGACCAGCAAGGCGATCGGCATGGCGCTCACTGACGTACTCCCGGTTCAAAGTCGACCCCCGACTTCCTACATCAGCTTGAAGGGCGGACTATCCAGCTGTCAGTGCGTAACGTCACGAAACGGACAGGGCATTTGGCCTGGGGTTTAGTGGTGAAACGGCTCTGAGCTGCGTAAATCCCTCCGGCGAGGGAGATAGGTCACATCCTGGGGGAGATTGGATCACAAAAGAGCCCGGAATCCAGGCGTTTCCCGGACTCCGGGCCATCGGCTCACGGTGGGTGCCGTCGCGGCTACCGAGAGGTCTGCGCGCGACGGCTGTCAGTGGGTCAGCTGAGGCGCTCGATGACCATCGCCATGCCCTGGCCGCCGCCGACGCACATCGTCTCCAGGCCGAACTGCTTGTCGTGGAACTGGAGGGAGTTGATGAGCGTGGTGGTGATGCGGGCGCCGGTCATGCCGAAGGGGTGGCCCACGGCGATGGCGCCGCCGTTGACGTTCAGCTTGTCGAGGTCGATGCCGAGGTCACGGTAGGAGGGGATCACCTGGGCGGCGAAGGCCTCGTTGATCTCGACCAGGTCGATGTCGTCGATGGTGAGACCGGCGCGCCGGAGGGCCTGCTTGCTCGCCTCGACCGGGCCGAGGCCCATGATCTCGGGGGAGAGGCCGGAGACGCCGGTCGACACGATGCGGGCGAGCGGGGTGAGGCCGAGCTCGCGGGCCTTGGTGTCGCTCATGATGACGAGGGCGGCGGCGCCGTCGTTCAGGGGGCAGCAGTTGCCGGCGGTGACCAGGCCGTCGGGGCGGAAGACCGGCTTGAGGCCCGCCACGCCCTCCATCGTGACGCCGGCGCGGGGGCCGTCGTCCTTGCTGACGACCGTGCCGTCGGGGAGGGTCACCGGGGTGATCTCGCGCTCCCAGAAGCCGTTCTTGATGGCTTCCTCGGCGAGGTTCTGGGAGCGGACGCCGAACTCGTCCATCTCCTCACGGGTGACGCCCTTCCAGCGGGCGAGGTTCTCGGCGGTCTGGCCCATCGTGATGTAGGCGTCCGGGACGAGGCCGTCCTCGCGCGGGTCGTGCCAGGTGGTGCCCTCCTGCGCCGCGACGGCGGCCGTGCGGGCCTCGGCCTCGGCGAAGAGGGGGTTGTGCGTGCCCGGCATGTCGGAGGTGCCGTTGCCGTAACGGGAGACCGTCTCGACACCGGCCGAGATGAAGACGTCGCCCTCGCCGGCCTTGATGGCGTGCAGGGCCATGCGGCTCGTCTGGAGCGAGGAGGAACAGTAGCGGGTGATCGTGCAGCCGGGCAGGTGGTCCATGCCCATCTGTACGGCGACGATCCGGCCGAGGTTGTGACCCTGTTCGCCGCCGGGGAGGCCGCAGCCGAGCATCAGGTCGTCGATGTCCTTCGGGTCCAGCTCGGGGACCTTGGCGAGGGCCGCCTGGATGATCGTGGCGGTCAGGTCGTCCGGGCGCAGGTCCTTGAGGGAGCCCTTGCCGGCGCGGCCGATGGGGGAGCGGGCGGTCGAGACGATGACGGCTTCGGGCATCACGGCTCCATTGGCGGTACGGGGATGGGTATGGCTGTGTGGGAAGTTACCCGTCCGTATGGGCGGGGTCACCGGGGGCGAGGTGTGACCCTGACCGCAATTTTCTAAGCGCTTGCTTTTTTCTCGCCCCCGCCGCCCCTACCCATCCCATCCCAGGGGCTCCGCCCCTTCGACCCCGACGGCGGCTCCGCGCCGAACCTGGCGGGGCTGCGCCCCTGCACCTGGCGGGGGCTGCGCTCCCGGCCCTCCGACGGGGGGACTGCCCGCTGCCCCCGGCGGGCTGCCGCCCCTGCGCCCCTCGCGGGGCTGCCGCCCCGCACCCCGCTTCGGCCCTGAACGGGCCTCGTCCTCAAACGCCGGACGGGCTGGGTTGCCCCTGCCCGGCGCTCGCCACGTGCCCTGGGCGGGCTGGGTTGCCCTGCCCGGCGCTTGCCAGGTGCCCTCGGGCGGGCTGGATTGCGCTGATCGGCGCTTGTCAGGTGGCGTCGGGTGGGTTGAGCGTGAGGCCCACTTTTCAGCCGACCGAGTCGGGTGGCGGGGTGGGCATAGGCCCGGGGGTCCAGGGGGCGGAGCCCCCTGGACGGGACTGGAGGGGGCTCGGCTTCGAACGCCGGGCGAGCTGGACGTGGTGCGCCTCAGGGAGACAGCGGTGTTGGTTCCGGCTCGGGGACCCGGCGGCGCCGGCGGCGCTTGAGGAGGGCCCAGGGGCCGCGCGGACCCGTCGGCATCGCCGCCGTGACCTCTGTGCCGGCCTCCGCCGCGGCCTCCGCCGCCGCCCGGGCGACCGGCAGGAAGCCCTCGCGGCGGGAGACGTCCGGGCGTTCCTCCTCGGCCGGCCACAGGCCCAGGGCCGCGCAGACCGTGGGCAGGACGGCCATCGCCGCCGTGGCGTAGCCCTCCGCGGAGGGGTGGTAGTGGTCGGGGCCGAACAACTCGCGGGGGTTCGCCTCGAACTCGGGGCCCAGTAGGTCGCCGAGGGAGACCGTGCGGCCGCCTTGCTCCACCACGCCGATCGTCTGGGCTGCCGCCAGCTGGCGGGAGGCCCGGCGGGCCAGCCAGCGCAGGGGCTGGCCCACCGGCTCGATGGTGCCCAGGTCGGGGCAGGTGCCGACGACCACCTCCGCACCGGCGGTGCGCAGCCGTCGTACCGCTGCCGAGAGATGACGTACCGAGCGGGTCGGAGGCATGCGGTGGGTGACGTCGTTCGCGCCGATCATGATCACGCAGATGTCGGGCACCCGGTCGACATCGCCGAGGACCAGCGCGACCTGCCGGTCGAGGTCGTCGGACTGGGCTCCGGGCAGCGCCACGTTCCGCAGCTTCACCGGGCGTTCGGCCACCGCCGCGAGGCCGGAGGCCAGCAGCGCGCCGGGCGTCTGGCCGACCCGGTGGACACCCTGGCCCGCCGCCGTGGAGTCGCCGAGCAGCGTGAGGCGCAGGGCCTCCTCGCCGGGGGTGGCGTACGACCTGCCGTACAGGCCGTCCGCGACCGGGACGCGTCCGTTCGCGCCGTTGCCGTTGACATGGCGCCGCGCCAGCTGCGCCTCCGCCAGCAGCAGTCCGACCACCGCCGCCCCGGCCAGTCCGATCCCGCCGCCGCCGTAGGCCGCGCCGGCCGCGATGCGCCGGGCCACCCTTGCCCTGGACATGCTCGTCATGCCTCGACGCCACCTCCTCGTGTCCGTACACCCACTCCTTGCCCCGTACGGACCGTCGGCCAATCTCAACGGGGAGTGAACGTCCCTGCCGGGGCCGTAGGCTGGCGACACCAACCACGACCACTGTTTTTTGCAAGCAACCGGAGACAACGGTGCGATTCCACGACTCGATGATCAGCCTCGTCGGCAACACCCCGCTGGTGAAGCTCAACAGCGTGACCAAGGGCATCCGGGCGACCGTCCTGGCCAAGGTGGAGTACTTCAATCCGGGCGGCTCGGTGAAGGACCGCATCGCCCTGCGCATGGTCGAGGCGGCAGAACAGAGCGGGGAGCTCAAGCCCGGCGGGACCATCGTCGAGCCGACCAGCGGCAACACCGGGGTGGGCCTCGCCATCGTGGCGCAGCAGAAGGGGTACAAGTGCATCTTCGTGTGCCCCGACAAGGTCAGCACCGACAAGATCAATGTGCTGCGGGCCTACGGAGCGGAGGTCGTCGTGTGCCCCACCGCCGTCGACCCCGAGCACCCGGACTCGTACTACAACGTCTCCGACCGGCTCGTCCGGGAGACCCCGGGCGCGTGGAAGCCCGACCAGTACTCCAACCCCAACAACCCGCTCTCCCACTACCACTCCACCGGCCCCGAGCTGTGGGAGCAGACGGAGGGGAAGATCACCCACTTCGTCGCCGGTGTGGGCACCGGCGGCACCATCTCCGGGACCGGGCGGTATCTGAAGGAGGCCAGCGACGGCCGGGTTCAGGTCATCGGTGCCGACCCCGAGGGTTCCGTGTACTCCGGCGGCTCCGGGCGGCCGTACCTCGTCGAGGGCGTCGGTGAGGACTTCTGGCCGACCGCCTACGACCGGACCGTGGCCGACGAGATCGTCGCCGTGTCCGACAAGGACTCCTTCCAGATGACCCGTCGGCTGGCCAGGGAGGAGGGCCTGCTGGTGGGCGGCTCCTGCGGTATGGCCGTCGTGGCCGCGCTGCGGGTCGCCGAGCGGCTCGGGCCGGACGACGTCGTCGTCGTCCTGCTGCCCGACAGCGGCCGCGGCTACCTCAGCAAGATCTTCAACGACGAGTGGATGGCCGACTACGGCTTCCTCGAGGACGAGGGCCCCAGCGCCCGCGTCGCCGACGTCCTCAGCGACAAGGCGGCCGGCGCCATCCCGTCCCTCGTCCACATGCATCCCGACGAGACCGTCGGCCAGGCCATCGAGGTCCTGCGCGAGTACGGCGTCTCGCAGATGCCGGTCGTGAAGCCGGGCGCCGGTCACCCGGACGTCATGGCCGCCGAGGTCGTGGGGTCCGTCGTCGAACGCGAACTGCTCGACGCCCTGTTCAGCAAGAAGGCCTCGCTGGACGACCCGCTGGAGAAGCACATGTCCGCCCCGCTGCCCCAGGTCGGCTCCGGCGAGCCCCTCGGCGACCTGATGTCCGTGCTGGGCACGGCGGACGCGGCGATCGTCCTCGTCGAGGGCAAGCCCACCGGAGTCGTCAGCCGCCAGGACCTCCTCGCCTTCCTGGCCAAGGGCGGGAAGTAGCTTCCGACGCCTGGGAGCCGAACTCACGGGAAACCTGCGGTGAACCGGCCCCGCCGGCGGCGAACTTCCGTTTGCCCACCCAAGTGGTGGACTTCGCGGAAGTGGTACGAGCGCGTCACGTCCGCGCAGCACACGCTTAACACGGGTCCGGCACATTAGTGGGTGTCGGCAGGGCGGGAGCGGCTCCCCGCCCCCGCCGGCACCGAAACGGCGTCACGGACCTCCGGAGCGGCTCCCGGACCTCCACAGACGCCACGGACGCGCAAGCCCGGCCTGACCCGGCCCGCGTCCCTCGCGGGGACCGCCGTCGTCCCGCCCCCCGGCAACGGGGGTGCGGCGGTCCCCGCGCAAGTCTTTTCCGGCGGCTCCTTCAGGGCCGGATGCCGGTGCCGGATGCCGGTGCCGGGGCCGGATGTCAGTGCCGGATGCGACCATCGCCGTATGGCCCTGCCGCAACCCGATGACCTGACCTCGCTCGTGCTGCGTACCGACTTCGGTGACGACGCGGCCTGGGACGCCCTGCGTGCCGCGGTCCACGCCCTCGACGGCGGACCGCACGCCACCTGGGTCAGCGACCCGCGGTTCGCCGGCGTGGGCATCCCGGAGCTCCTGCACGAGGACAACGCGGCCGACGAGGACGAACAACTCACGCACCTGTTCCTCGCCGACGCCACCGCCCTGGCCGACCCGCAGCACCGCCTGCTGGCCCTCGACCTCTACGACGAGCCCGGACGGACCTTCCGGGTGCCGCCGGCCTGGTTCCCGGACATATCCGCGAACCTGTCCATCGCCAACATGGACTTCGAGGACTTCGCCGACTGCGCCGACGCCTCAGGCACGTTCCGTGGCTTCGGGGACGGCTGACGTCCAACTCCCCAGCAGCGCGAGCCTCTCCTCCGTCTCCGACCCGGGTTCCGGCGTGTAGACCAGCAGCGTCTGGTCCGTGCTCGCCGAGATCGCCAGGGTCTCGTAGGGGAGGGTCAGCAGGCCCGCCACCGGGTGCTGGACGCGCTTCACGCCGTACGCGCACTCGGCGACCGGGTGGTCGGCCCACAGGCGGCGGAAGTCCTCGCTCTTCAGGGAGAGCTCGCCGACGAGTGAGGTGAGCCCGCGGTCGTCCTGGTGGTGGCCGGCCAGCATCCGCAGGTAGGCGACGGACTGCACGGCGACCGCGTGCCACTCCGGGTAGAGGGTGCGGGCGGCCGGGTCGAGGAAGATCCGGCGGGGGACGTTGCGGGCCTCGGGCGGTGTCCCGTCGTAGCCGAAGAGCGCGTTGCCGAGCGCGTTCCAGGCCAGGACGTCCATACGGCGGTCCAGGACGAACGCCGGGGTGCGGTCCATGCTGTCCAGCAGGAGCTGGACGCCGGGGCGGACGCGGGGTGCGGGCGGCCGGCCGGGCTGTCTGCGGGGGCGGGCCACCGCGCGCAGGTAGGCGTGCTCGGTCTCGTCCAGGCGCAGGACGCGGGCGAGCGCGTCCAGGACGGCGTCCGAGACTCCCCCGGTCTTCGTCCGGGAGGGGCCCCCGGGGCCGCGGCCCTGTTCCAGGCGGACGTAGTAGTCGACGCTCACCCCGGCCAGCTGCGCCACCTCCTCGCGGCGCAGGCCGGGCACGCGGCGGCGGCCGTGCGAGGGCAGGCCGACCTCCTCGGGCCGGATGCGGGCGCGGCGTGAGCGAAGGAAGTCTCCGAGGTCCCCGTCCATGGGTTCGATCGTAGGGGAGCGGCGGCCGGCGAACCTGGTACTGGCAGACCCAGGAAAAACGCATCCCTGGGTGGGGCCGGTGCGGGCGGCGAGGGTGGTGTGTGCCGCCGGGGAGACGCCCCGGCCCGCAGCCGAGGAGCACCTCATGTCGTACGAGAACCTGGCCGGCCGTACCGCTGTCGTCACCGGTGCCGCCAGCGGCATCGGTGAGGCCACCGCCGTTCTGCTCGCCGCCCGGGGCGCGCGGGTCGCGCTGGTGGCGCGGCGCGGGGAGCGGCTGGAGGCGCTCGCCGGGAAGATCCGCGCGGACGGGGGCGAGGCCCTCGCCGTGGTCGCCGACGTCACCGACGACGCGTCCGTGACCGCGGCCGCCGCGCGCGTGAGGGAGGCGTACGGGCGGGTCGACCTGGTCGTGAACAACGCCGGCGTCATGCTGCCGCACCCGGTCGAGGACGGCCGGGCCGACGAGTGGCAGCGCATGCTCGACACCAATGTCACCGGTGTGCTGCGGGTGATCCGCGCCTTCACCGCCGACCTGGTCGACACCGCCGCCGAGGGGGGCACCGCGGACCTGGTGAACGTGTCGTCCGTGGCCGCGCACCTCGTGTTCCCCCATTACGCGGTCTACGGCGCCACCAAGGCCGCCGTCACCTACCTCTCCCAGGCGCTGCGCGCCGAGTTCGGGCCGCGGGACGTGCGGGTCACCAACATCGAGCCGGGGCTGACCGAGACCGAGCTGGCGACCCATGTCGCCAGTGCCGAGCTGTCGGCGCAGCTGGACGGTCTGTTGGAGGCCGTCGGCGGACTGGCGGCGGAGGAGATCGCCGATGTCGTCGCCTATGTCACCAGCCGGCCCCGGCACGTCAACCTGCGCCAGATCATGGTGCTGCCGACCCGCCAGGCCTGACCCCGCCGGTCAGTCCTCCCAGTCCCCGCCCTGGGAGGACCTGCGGCGCCGCCCGCCGAACAGGCCCGGGTTGGTGCGGGCGGCCTGGACCGCGTTGACGCCGACGATGCCCACCCAGGAGACGATCAGACCGGGCAGGTTCGCGGCGCCCACGCCGATCGCCGACAGCGGCACCGCCAGCACCAGCGAGACGATGCCGAAGCCGAAGCGCTCGCCCCAGGAGTCCGTCGCCCGGGGCGAGCGGGCGTCCCGGGCCACGACCATCTGCTGCTCCGCGAACTGGCGGCGCACCCGGCGCTCGACCGCGCCGTCGATGCGCTGGTCGACCTTCTCCAGGAACGAGTCCACCAGCGCGGACTCGTACTCCTCACCCAGCTCCCTGCGGGCTCGCAGGGTGGCGTTGAGTTCCTTCTTCAGCTCGGCGTCCCGCGCGTCCATGGTGGTCTCCCGTCCCGTCATGGCTTCCACGGTAGGGAGCGGTCGCGGCGTCGGCACTGGGGTTAGCCCCCCTGTCCGGGCTGGGGTTCGCCCGGTGGCACCTGGGCGATCCCCCTTGTCCCTGCTGTATGACGTCATGCAGAGTTCTGGGTGAGTGAATGGATTGTCGACGGGTCGGTGTCCGGATCGAGGGAGTCGGGGCTTGACGTCGTCGCGGGTCGTGGACGTGCCGCTCGCCGCCCGGCAGACGCCGCGGGCGCGCGGCGCGTACCGTCTCGTCGTCGGCTGCGAACTCGTCGCCGCCGTACGGGCGTTGCGCCGGCGCGGCGTCCGGCCCGGCCCGGGACTTCCGGCGGCCCGGCGGCCGGCCCGGTGCACGGACCTCTGGAGGGGGAGCGAGGCATGAGCGCGGACAGGGACACGGGCGCGGGCACGGGCGTGACGGACAGCCCCGCCACACGGCTGCAGGCGCTCTTCGAGGGGCACCGGCTGACGCCGACCCAGCGGCGCATCGCGCACAGCATGGTGCGGCGCGCCGCCGACGTGCCGTTCCTCTCCAGCGTCGAGCTGGCCGAACTGGCGGGGGTCAGCCAGCCCTCCGTCACCCGGTTCGCCGTCGCCCTCGGCTTCGACGGCTACCCCGCCCTGCGCAAGCACCTGCGCGAGGTCGCGCCCGTCGAGCAGGCCGCCGACTCGGCCTCGTACAACGAGTACCAGCAGGCCGTCGAGGCCGAGATCGAGAACCTGAGGCATCTGGCGGAGCTGCTCGCCGACCCACGGCCGGTGCAGCGGGCCGGGCGGCTGCTCGCGGCTTCACGGCCGCTGCCCGTGCTCGGTCTGCGGGCCGCCGCCGCCCAGGCGTACGGCTTCGCGTACTTCGCCGCCAAGGTCCATCCGGACGTGCGGCTGCTGCACGAGGGCGGCTCGATGCTCCACGACCGCGTCGACGCGGCCGTACGCGCCGGCGCCTCCGCCCTGCTGTGCTTCGCGCTGCCCCGCCACCCGCGCGAGGTCGTCGACGCCCTCACCTACGCCAAGGAGGCCGGGCTGACCGTGGTGACGGTCGCCGACTCGGCGTTCGCGCCGGTCGCCAAGGTGTCCGACCTGCTGCTGCCGGCCGCCGTCGGCACCGGGCTCGCCTTCGACACCGCGTGCGCGCCGATGCTGCTCGGGCGGGTGCTGCTGGAGGCGATGTGCGACGACCTGCCGGACGCGCAGGCGCGGCTGGAGGAGTTCGACGCGAAGGCGGCGGCGCGGGGGCTGTTCGTGGAGTGACGGCCCCGGTGCCTCGTTCTCGCGCTCCGCGCCGTTCTCAGACTGGTCTCACGGTCGCTCGCTAATCTGCTCGACCAGCAACTGCGTGTGTTGTCGAGTCGACGAGGAGGCGGAACGTGGCACGCGGGGATCGCAGAGCTCAAGGTCTGGCTCGGGTGGCCGTGGTCGTAAGGGCCGGAGCCGCGCCGATGTGGTGGCTCGGGGTGTTCGCGGCGGGCGTCGGCGTACTGGTTCCCGGACTGACGGGCCGGCGCATCGGTGTGATGGCGGGAGCCGCACTGTTCATCGTGGCGGCGGCGGTGGTGGCGCTGCTGCGCCGCGGGCGGTACGCCACCCTCGCGCGCGCGGCCGCCAGGGCGAGCAAGTACGACGTGCTCCAGGACCGCGGGGTGACCGTCCGGACCTGGCGCCGCGGCCACCGCTGGTGGCTGCTGCTGGCCTTCGCCGCCGCGCTGGGGAGCGCGTTCGCCGTGCCCGCCGCGGGCGGCATGCTGCTCGCCGGGTGCGGGACCGGGCTGCGGCTGAAGGCGGCCTGGCTGGGGCGGCTGGAGCGGGCCGAGGACGCGCTGCTGTGGGTGCGGGTCGACTGGCTCGCCGGGAACGGCGGCCGTCCGGCCGGCAAGGCGGTCAAGGCCTACCGCAGCACGGGTATCGCGGCGGGCGACGCGGCCCCGGGTGGAGCGCGCCGCCGCACCGCGGCACTCGTCTAGCTCGGTTCTGCGGACGGTTCGGTTCTGCGGACGGTTCGGTCCGGTCCTGCGCCGGTTCGGTTCCGCGGACGGTTCCGTCCTGCGGGCTTGGAGGCCTGGGGGTCGGAACCCCCGGCGGTTCAGACCTCCAGGTCCTCCTCGATCTTCTTCAGCTGGTGGCGGGCCATCGCCAGATTGGCCCGCTTGGCGTCGAGCACCAGGTAGAGGAAGAGCCCGTTGCCGCCGCGGCCGCTGATGAGACGGATCAGGTGGTACTGGTCGGACAGCGTGATCAGGATGTCCTCGATCTGTGCCTTGAGCCCGAGGTGCTCCATGGTGCGCATCTTGGCGCGCACCACGTCGGTGTTGCCGGCGGCGGCGACGTTGAGGTCGAAGCTCTTGCCGCCGCCCATCGTGCCCAGCGCCATGCCGCTGGTGTAGTCGACGAGCGCGACGCCGGTGGCGCCCTCGATGGAGGCGAGCGCTTCTTTGAGTGCGGTTTCGGTGTTGGCCATGACTGGTTCCTCGGTTCCTTCAACTCTCGGTGGTGGTAGGGGCGTTGGTTGTCGTGGTGCGTGGGGTGCGCGGGGTGCGCGCACTTCTGGTCCGTGCGGTGGCGGTGTCGGCGGGGGCCTTCGCCGGGGCTTTGGCCGGGGTGGCCGGGAGGGCCGCCGCCGCGTCGGCGAGCTCCCCGATGCGGGCCCCGGCCCGCCGGCCCTCCAGGTGCAGCCGGCCGACGTTGACGCGGTCCTGCGCGAGCACCGTGAGCACGGCGCTCTCCCCGGCCGCGTACGTGGCGACGTAGCCGTACACCCCGCGCACGAGCAGCTCGCGGAAGTCGCCCTGGCCGGTGGTGTCCGCCATCCGTACGGACACGGCGAGGGCGGTGGCGGTGAGCGCGGCCACGCCCTCCGGCTCCACACCGGGTGTGTCGTGGGCGAGGACGAGGCCGTCCACGCCCGCCGCGAGCGCTCCGGTCAGCTGGGGCACCCGGGCCCGCAGCCGCAGCAGCTCGGCGCGTATCTCGGGCTGGGCGGCCATCAGCGCTCTCCTCTCGGCACGCGGTCGCTGCCGTTCAAAGGGCCTCCAGCGCATCCCTGAGCCTCTTCAGCAAGGTGATGTCGGGGTCGTTGACACGGGGCAGGGTCAGCCCCGGCGGAGGCTGCGGGACGGGCGGCGGGAACTGCGCGGTCAGCAGGCCTGCCGCCGCCAGCCGGCGGACGTCCACCAGCGTGGCGAAGGCGTGCCGGCCCAGCGCCCGGGCGATGTCCGACGCGGTGCGCACCCCGTCCACCCGTGCGAGCACCGCGCGCTGCCGGGCGGTGAGCCCCGGCGCCGCCACCGGCTCGGCCCGCAGCAGCGGCGCGGTGTCCGGCAGCGGATCCGGCCACAGGCGGTGCAGCAGCGCACGGCGGCGCAGCGTCTCGCGCTCCAGCGCGTCGACCGCGACCGGCCGCAGCGCCCCGAATGGGTGCCCGGTGCCGTACCGGAACCGGCCCGGCGTGCTGCTGGGGGCGAGGGCGAAGTACGCGGCGTCGTACAACGCCCCCAGGTGGCACACCTCCAGCGCGCCCTGCCCGATACGGCCGGCCCCGAGCAGCAGACGGGCGGCGCCGTGCTCCTCGTCGGCCTGCTCGACGGCCTCCCGCCAGGCACCGGCGTCGAGCGTGCCGTGCGTCAGCAGGAGTACGTCGAGACCGGGGGCGAGCGGGCTCTCGGCGTGCGCCACCCGGCCCTCGGTGAGGTAGAGCGTGCCGCGCTCCCGTTCCAGGACTCCGGTGGCCCGCTCGGCCGCGAGCCGCGTCAGCATCGGCGACACCTCGCCACCCGCGCGGTGTCGGCCCGCCGCCTTGTCCCGCACCGGCAGCCGGGGCGGCGGGGTCGTCCCCACGACGGTCATCCCAGCACCAGCCGTCCGGCCATCTCGCCCAGCCGGATCCGGGCCAGCGCGAGATTGCCGTCCGACCGGGCCAGCCACACGTGCAGGAACACACTGCTGTCGAAGGACGTCGGCACGAACCGCAGGACGTGGTAGCTGTCCCGGTTGCTGATGATCAGGTCCTCGACTGGTGGGTCGGCGGCCTCCTCCCCGCTGCCGTCGTCGTGGTCGCCGGGCGTGAACGCCCGCTGCTCGGCCGTGAGCCGCGCGACCTCCGCGGCCTCGGCGGCCGCGGCCTCGTGGTCGCCGCCCGGGAACTCCCCGACCGTGCCCAGGGCCAGCCCGCTGGTCCAGTCGACCAGCGCGGCTCCCCGGGCCCCGGGCAGCCGCATGGCCTCCAGTAGGCACTCATCGATTCCGGGCACCGTGGCTCCCCTCCCGCCTGCGGTTCGGCTGAGTGAGGGAGAGGCTACGCAACGTGTGCGCGACGGGTGATGGTTCTGGCATTTTCCAGCGGAACATGCGCGGGATGACTAAGGTGGGTCAACTGTCCCTGTTTTCCCGACTGTTCAACACCAGGTCGGCGGGCGCGGGTCAAGGGCGCGAGGGTGGGGACGGGGTGGTGAGGGGTGGCGGCGTGTGCCCCCCATCGGGATCCGGCTGCCTCCTTCGCGTCTGTCGCCGTTCACGCTTCACGTGTGCCGCCGTGCGCGCCGTCGCCCGCGTCGCCGTTGCCCTCGCCGTTGCCGTGGTTGTTGCCGCCGGTGTCGCGCCCCGCCGTATTGACTAGCCCTATTCATGAAGTCAGGATGTGAATAACAACTGCAACAGTCCGCCGGGAGCACCCCAGCCGCAAGGAGGCAGACCATGTCAGGACCCCGCGCCGTACGAGCGCCGCGTGGTACGGAACTGAGCGCCCTCGGATGGCAGCAGGAAGCCGCCCTGCGGATGCTGCAGAACAACCTCGACCCCGAGGTGGCCGAACACCCCGACAAGCTCGTCGTCTACGGCGGGACCGGGAAGGCGGCGCGTGACTGGCGCTCCTTCGACGCGATGGTCCGCACCCTGCGGACGCTGAAGCAGGACGAGACCATGCTCGTCCAGTCCGGCCGCCCCGTCGGCGTCATGCAGACCCACGAGTGGGCCCCGCGCGTCCTGATCGCCAACTCCAACCTCGTCGGCGACTGGGCCAACTGGGAGGAGTTCCGCCGGCTGGAACACCTGGGGCTGACCATGTACGGCCAGATGACGGCCGGCTCCTGGATCTACATCGGCACCCAGGGCATCCTCCAGGGCACCTACGAGACCTTCGCCGCCGTCGCCGCGAAGAAGTTCGGTGGCACCCTCGCCGGGACGATCACCCTCACCGCCGGCCTCGGCGGCATGGGCGGCGCCCAGCCGCTCGCCGTGACCATGAACGACGGCGTCGCCCTCTGCATCGACTGCGATCCCCGCGCCATCGAGCGCCGCATCGAGCACCGGTACCTGGACGTGAAGGCCGACAGCCTCGAGCACGCCCTGCAGCTGGCGGTCGAGGCCCGTGACCAGCGCAAGCCGCTCTCCATCGGCGTCCTCGGCAACGCCGCCGACCTCGTCCCGCGGCTCCTCGCCATGGGCGCGCCCATCGACATCGTCACCGACCAGACCTCGGCCCACGACCCCCTGGCGTACCTGCCGCTGGGTGTGGAGTTCGACGACATGGCCTCCTACGCCGCCAAGGACCCGGCCGGCTTCACCACTCGTGCCCGTGAGTCCATGGCCCGGCACGTCGAGGCGATGGTCGGCTTCATGGACGCCGGTGCGGAGGTCTTCGACTACGGCAACTCGATCCGCGGCGAGGCACAACTCGCCGGCTACGACCGGGCCTTCGCCTTCCCCGGCTTCGTCCCCGCCTACATCCGTCCGCTGTTCTGCGAGGGCAAGGGCCCCTTCCGGTGGGCGGCCCTGTCGGGCGACCCCGCCGACATCGCGAAGACCGACAAGGCGATCCTGGAGCTGTTCCCCGAGAACGAATCCCTCGCCCGCTGGATCAGGATGGCGGGGGAGCGGGTCCACTTCCAGGGGCTGCCCGCCCGTATCTGCTGGCTCGGCTACGGCGAGCGCGACAAGGCCGGTGAGCGGTTCAACGACATGGTCGCGAGCGGTGAGCTGGCCGCTCCCCTGGCCATCGGGCGGGACCACCTCGACTGCGGCTCCGTCGCCTCCCCCTACCGCGAGACCGAGGCCATGCTCGACGGCTCCGACGCGATCGCCGACTGGCCGCTGCTGAACGCCATGGTCAACGTGGCTTCGGGTGCCTCCTGGGTGTCCATCCACCACGGCGGCGGCGTCGGCATGGGCCGGTCCATCCACGCCGGCCAGGTGACCGTCGCCGACGGCACGAAGCTGGGCGGCGAGAAGATCCGGCGCGTGCTGAGCAACGACCCCGGCATGGGCGTCATCCGGCATGTCGACGCCGGGTACGACATCGCGGAGTCGGTCGCCGACGAGCGGGGCGTGCGGGTGCCCATGCGCGAGGGTGACGACGCGTGACGGAGTATCAGGGCGGGCGCGGCAACTCTCCGGTGGGGGCTGAGGTCTCGTCGCCGGGCGCGGGTTCGGCTGTGCCCACCCGTTCCGCCCTGCGGGACGACTGCCCACAGCCCGGACAGACTGCAGCCTCGGACGACTCTGCCCGGCAGCCCGGACCGACTGCGGCCTCAGACCGCCCTGCCTCACAGCCTGGCGGCAGTTCCTTTCACTCGATGTGGCGCGAGCTGCGGCCCATCGGGCGGCATCCCGACTCCCACGGCTACCGCCGGTTCGCCTGGACCGGAGCCGATGCCGAGTGCCGGGCGTGGTTCAGGACGCAGGCCGAGGCTCGGGGGTTGGCCTACGAGGTCGACCGGAACGGCAACCAGTGGGCCTGGCTCGGGGATCCGGCCGCCGGGGACGCCGTCGTCACCGGGTCTCATCTCGACTCCGTACCCGACGGCGGCGCCTTCGACGGGCCCCTCGGGGTCGTGTCCTCCTTCGCCGCGCTCGACGAACTCCGCGGGAGGGGAGTGGAGTTCGCCAAGCCGCTGGCCGTCGTCAACTTCGGGGACGAGGAGGGGGCCCGGTTCGGGCTGGCCTGTGTCGGATCGCGGCTCACCGCCGGGCAGCTCACCCTCGAGCAGGCGCACCGGCTGACCGACGGGAACGGCATCACGCTGCCCCGGGCCATGGAGGCCGCCGGGTACGACCCGGAAGCCATCGGCCCGGACCCGGAGCGGCTCGCCCGCATCGGCGCCTTCGTCGAACTGCACGTCGAGCAGGGGCGGGCCCTCGACCTCAGCGGCGACCAGGTGGGCATCGCCAGTGCCATCTGGCCGCACGGACGCTGGCGGTTCGACTTCCGGGGCGAGGCCAACCACGCCGGCACCACCCGGCTGGTGGACCGGCGGGACCCGATGCTGCCGTACGCCGAGACGGTTCTCGCCGCCCGCCGCGAGGCGCAACTCGCCGGTGCCGTCGCCACCTTCGGGAAGATCGCCGTCGAGCCGAACGGCGTCAACGCCATCCCCTCCCTGGTGCGCGGCTGGCTCGACTCCCGCGCCGCCGACCAGGCGAGCCTCGACCAAGTGGTCGACGGCGTCGAGAAGGCGGCCCGCGAGTACGCCGCGACCCACGGCGTCGACCTGGACGTCGTCCGCGAGTCCTTCACGCCCGTCGTCGAGTTCGACCACGCCCTGCGCGACGAACTCGCCCGCATCCTCGGCAAGGACACCGGCCTCGAGGTCCCGGTCCTGGGCACCGGTGCCGGACACGACGCCGGCATCCTCTCCGGGAGCATCCCGACCGCCATGCTGTTCGTGCGCAACCCCACGGGCGTCTCGCACTCCCCGGCCGAGTACGCCGCCGAGGACGACTGCGTGGCCGGGGTGCGCGCACTCGCCGACGTACTGGAAGGGCTGGCCTGCACGTGACCCCCACGCAGCGGACACGGACGTACTGGCTGGAGCACGCCTGGCTCGACACCCACGTCGAGCCGGGCGTCGCCCTGACCGTGACCATCAGCGGCTCCGCCGCGGGCTCGGACGGCCGTATCACCGCCGTCCGTACGGGCGTCGACTCCCCGCCCCCGGGCGCCGAGATCCTCCGCGGCCTCACCCTCCCCGGCCTGGCCAACGCCCACAGCCACGCCTTCCACCGCGCCCTGCGCGGCACCGTCCAGGTCGGGTCCGGCACCTTCTGGACCTGGCGCGAGATCATGTACTCCTTCGCGGACCGGCTGACCCCCGACACGTACCACGCCCTCGCGCGCGCGGTGTACGCCGAGATGGCGCTGGCCGGCATCACCGCCGTCGGTGAGTTCCACTACGTGCACCACGCCCCCGGCGGCACCCCCTACGCCGACCCCAACGCGATGGGCGAGGCCCTGATCGAGGCCGCCGCCGAAGCCGGTATCCGCATCACCCTCCTCGACACCGCCTACCTGTCCTCCGGCTTCGGACAGCCGCCCGACCCCCACCAGCTCCGCTTCTCCGACGGCAGCGCGGACGCCTGGGCCGAACGCTGTTCACTTCTCAAGGAACGGGATCACGCACGGATCGGTGCGGCCGTCCACTCCGTACGGGCCGTGCCCGCCGAGCAGTTGGCGACCGTGGCGCGGTGGGCTCAGGAGCGCGGGGCGCCGCTGCATGTGCACCTGTCCGAGCAGACCGCCGAGAACGACGCCTGCCGAGCGGCCCACGGCTGCACGCCGACACAGCTCCTCGCCGAGCACGGCGTCCTCGGCCGGCGCACCACCGGCGTGCACAGCACGCACCTCACCGACGAGGACATCGCCCTCATCGGCCGCTCCGGCACCGGCACCTGCATGTGCCCGACGACGGAACGGGACCTCGCCGACGGCATCGGACCGGCCGTCGCCCTCCAGCAGGCCGGCTCACCGCTCTCCCTCGGCTCCGACAGCCACGCCGTGATCGACCTCCTCGAAGAGGCCCGCGCGATGGAGCTGAACGAGCGCCTGCGCACCCGCACCCGAGGCCACTGGACGGCCGCCGCCCTGCTGCGGGCCGCCTCCGCCGACGGTCACGCGGCGCTCGGCCGGGACGACGCGGGCACCCTGGAGACCGGCGCCGTCGCCGACTTCACGACGGTCGCGCTCGACTCGGTCAGGACAGCGGGCCCGCTGCCCCGGCTGGGCGCCGAGACGGCCGTATTCGCGGCGACGGCAGCGGACGTACGGCATACGGTCGTCGCGGGCCGGCACGTCGTACGCGACGGGGCCCACACGCTCGTACCGGATGTGCCGCGGGCCCTCGCGCGGGCCGTGGAAGCCCTGCGCGCCTGACCTCCACCGAAGCCCACGCCCACGCCCACGAGGACACGATGAGCAGCACCACCGGCACGACCACCGTCATCACCAACATCGCCACGCTGGTCACCAACGATCCCTCCCTCGGTGACGGCTCCCCCCTCGGTCTGGTCCAGGACGCGGCCGTCGTCATCGACGGCGACCGCGTCGCGTGGACCGGTGAATCAAGCAAAGCACCCGCCACTGACAATCGGGTCGACGCCGGCGGCCGGGCGGTGATTCCGGGATTCGTCGACTCCCACTCCCACCTCGTCTTCGCGGGCGACCGGACGGAGGAGTTCAACGCCCGTATGTCGGGGCGCGGTTACACGGCGGGCGGCATCCGTACGACGGTCGCCGCCACCCGGGCCGCGAGCGACGAGGAACTGGAGGCGAACCTCACCCGTTACCTCACCGAGGCCCTCCGCCAGGGCACCACCACCTTCGAGACGAAGTCCGGCTACGGCCTGACGGTCGCCGACGAGTCCCGCGCCCTGCGGATCGCCGCCGCCCACACCGACGAGGTCACCTACCTCGGCGCCCACATCGTCCCCCCCGACTACGCCGACGACCCGGCGGCCTACGTCGCCCTGGTCACCGGCGAGATGCTCGACGCCTGCGCCCCGCACGCCCGCTGGATCGACGTCTTCTGCGAGAAGGGCGCCTTCGACGGCGACCAGGCCCGTGCGATCCTCACCGCCGGCCGGGCGAAGGGCCTGCACCCCCGCATCCACGCCAACCAACTCTCCCACGGCCCCGGCGTGCAGCTGGCGGTCGAACTGGACGCCGCCAGCGCCGACCACTGCACCCACCTCACCGACGCCGACGTGGACGCCCTCGCGCACGGCTCCACGGTCGCCACGCTGCTCCCCGGCGCCGAGTTCTCCACCCGCGCCGAGTGGCCGGACGCCCGCCGTCTCCTCGACGCGGGCGTCACCGTCGCCCTGTCCACGGACTGCAACCCGGGCTCGTCGTTCACCTCGTCCGTGCCGTTCTGCATCGCGCTCGCCGTGCGGGACATGCGCATGACCCCCGACGAGGCCGTCTGGTCGGCCACGGCGGGCGGCGCGGCAGCCCTGCGCCGCACCGACATCGGCCGCCTCGCCCCCGGCGCATACGCCGACCTGGCCGTCCTGGACGCCCCGAGCCACGTCCACCTGGCCTACCGGCCGGGCGTACCGCTGGTGTCGGAGGTGTGGCGCAGGGGCGTCCGGGTGGTCTGAGGCGCGAGTGCGGGGCTGAACGGCGCTGAGGCGCCTCGCAGGGGGCTTCACGCCTTCGCCGGCCACCGCTGCCCGTACGCCCGTCCAACGGCTCCATGGACAGCCCGCCCTCCTCGTCCCAAGGGCAGTCCCGCGATCGGGGTCGAGGGGCCGACGGCCCGGGCGTCGGTCGGCGGGTCCGTGTCCGAGACGGTGGGTTGACGGGTCCGATGGGCCAGGCCCGCGGAGTGGGGCTGGTCGGGTGACCGGGGGTGGGGGCCGACGGCTCGGGGGTCCGTCGGCGGGCCCGTGTCCGAGACGGTGGGCTGACGGGCCCGATGGGCCGAGCCCGCGGAACAGGGCCGAACGGGGGGCGAGGGCCGGTGGCCCGGGCGTCCGTCGGCGGACTCGCGCTCGAGACGGGGCCGAGGGGGCCCGACAGGTCAAGCCCGCGCCCGGTGGGCACTCTGCGGTGCTCATCCGGGCGCGGGCCGCACTGGCTCTTCGGGCGGAGGTGCCCTCACTCCTCCAGCGTCAGGCCCTTGCGCAGCCGCACCAGGGTGCGGGTCAGCAGGCGCGAGACGTGCATCTGGGAGATGCCCAGTTCCTCGCCGATCTCCGACTGGGTCATGCCGGCGACGAAGCGCAGCGAGAGGATCTGCCGGTCCCGGGGCGGGAGTTCGGCGATCAGCGGCTTCAACGACTCGACGTACTCGATGCCTTCGAGCCCGTGGTCCTCGTAGCCGATGCGGTCGGCGAGGGCGCCCTCGGAGTCGTCCTCCTCCGGCTGGGCGTCCAGCGAGGAGGCGGTGTACGCGTTCGAGGCGGCCATGCCCTCGATGACCTCGTCGTTGGAGAGGCCGAGACGTTCCGCCAACTCGGCCACGGTGGGGGCGCGGTCGAGCTTCTGGGCCAGTTCGTCACCCGCCTTGGCCAAGTCGAGCCGCAGCTCCTGGAGCCGGCGCGGGACGCGCACGGACCATGACGTGTCGCGGAAGAAACGTTTGATCTCGCCGACGATGGTTGGCATCGCGAAGGTGGGGAACTCCACACCCCGGCTGAGCTCGAACCGGTCGATCGCCTTGATGAGGCCGATCGTCCCGACCTGGATGATGTCCTCCATGGGCTCGCTGCGGGAGCGGAAGCGGGAGGCGGCGAACTTGACCAGCGCCAGGTTCAGTTCGACGAGGGTGTTGCGCACGTACGAGTACTCGTACGTGCCTTCCTCCAGCGACTCCAGCCGCTCGAAGAGGGTCTTGGACAGGGCCCGTGCATCGACGGGTCCGACCTCGTCGTACGGGGGGATCTCCGGGAGCCCGGCGAGTGCGCCGGTGGGCTCGATGCCCTGTGCGAGGGGATTCAGTTCTTCCGGAGGGGGTGTCGACGTCGCCCTGTGGGTATGCGGTGCGTCGAGCCGGGATGACATGATGTCCTCCATCGTTCTCGGCATATGGCTGCCGAAGCCAGTGCGTGCACTACGGTGTGCGGCGCCTCCAAAGCCGGCCGTGTCGGGTACGTGTTCCTCTAGCCCTACCCGCTTTACTCAGCCGATCGCAAGTGCATTTTGTTGGGTTATGTCCGTTTGTGGGTGATTGTTCGGCTGTTGGAGTGCGTATCGAAGGCGTAGTGTTCGAGGGCGTCAGCAAGCAGTCACGACCTCGGGAGAGACACGGCATGGACCGCGGGACGGTCGGCAGCGCACAGTCTGGCCGGCTTCTGGTGGAGGTGCGGCAAGAGGGCTCCAGTGCCGTCGTGACCCCGGCCGGTGAGTTGGATCACCACACGGCCGATCTGTTGCGTGAGCCACTCGAGGACTGCCTCGCCAAGGGACTGAGCCGGCTCGTCGTCGACTGCTCCCGGCTGGAGTTCTGCGACTCGACAGGGCTCAACGTCCTGCTCGGCGCCCGCCTGAAGGCGGAGGCGGCCGGGGGCGGAGTGCACCTGGCGGGCATGCTGCCCGTGGTGGCGCGGGTCTTCGAGATCACCGGCGCGGACGCCGTCTTCACCGTGCACGACACGGTCGAGGCGGCCCTCGCCGACGGGGACGGCTGACCCCGCGCACCGCCCGGCGGCCCGCCCCGGGAGCCCCTGCCGACCCCGCGCGACCGGCCCGGTCCCACACGTCACGGCTCCGCCGGACGGGCGGCCGGGCGCGCAGGACGGGTCACATACGGGCGAACAGGGGGTGTTCCGCCGGTTCCGTCGGGCAGGAGAACATCCTGAACATGTCGGCGGCACAGCACGTTGAGGAGGGGGCGGGATGAGCGGACCGACCGTGCGACGGCCGGGAACCGTGTGTACTGGCTCCTGTACCCCTGAAGTCTCGTGCACTCTTGAAATCTCGAATCGTGTGAATCATGACTGGTGAATCGGTGAGGTGAAGCGCTGATGAGCACCACCCGGCCTTACTCGCCGGGCGACCGCGGCCCGGAGCCCAGCGGCGCTTCCGGGGCGTCGGCGGGTCGTCAGGTCCGCAGGCTGAGCTTCGACGGCGAGAGCGGGGTCGTTCCGCTCGCCCGCGACTTCGCCCGCCAGGCGCTGTACGCGTGGGGCTGGCTGCCCGCCGCCACCGCCGACCAGCGGGCCGCCGCCGAGGACGTGCTGCTCGTCGTCTCCGAACTGGTCACCAACGCCTGCCTGCATGCCGAGGGTCCCGATCAGCTCCTCCTCGGCTGCGACAAGAAGGTCATCCGCGTCGAGGTCTCCGACCGCGGCACCGGCCAGCCGGCCCCCCGCACCCCCCACCGCGCGGGCCGCCCCGGCGGCCACGGCATGTTCATCGTGCAGCGGCTCTGCCTGGACTGGGGTGTGGTACGGACACCGGGCGTCTCCGGCAAGACGGTGTGGGCGGAGCTGGGCGCTCCGGCGTAACGCGGGATCGTTTCCGCCGCATCGGTCCCGGCCCGGCCCGGCCCGGCCCGGCCTGACTTCCTCCCTCTCGGACCCCGCGCCTGCCGGACCCCGCGCCTGCCGGACCCCGCGCCTGCCGGACCCCGCCCTTCCCCCGCCCGCGCCTGCCGGACGCCCGCGCCTGCCGGGCCCCGGGCCGGTGGCCGGCTCGCCATCCGCCATCCGCCGCCCTGAACGCCTCGGTGCCGACCGCGAGCCGCTTGCCACCCGTGGCGCTCGAGTACCCCCGCCCTCCACGCGAACCCCCTCCCCTGTCCGTCGGATCGTCACAACTCCGGCGTGCGCCTCCCCTTCCTTCCTCACGGCCTCGGGCGTACCTTGACGGCCCGATCTGATGCGCCGTCAGGAACTGGCGCAAGCGAGCTGCAGGAAAGAGGGGACCGTGTCGTACCGGAAGCGAACCGCCGCGCTCGCGACTGCCGCGGCCCTGGCCGGCCCGGCGGTGTGGACGGCCGCCCCCGTGGCCAGGGCCGAGGTCGTCGATGTCAGCTACTCCTGCCAGACGCCCATCGGCGCCAAGAGCGCCGTCTCGCCCATCGACATCAAGGGTGTCGAGAGCGGCGGCGGCTACAAGATCACCATGTCCTGGCAGAAGGGCGTCTCCTCCAGCCCGGTCGAGCTCGGCAAGGGTGCGATGAACCCGAGCGCCACCATCAAGCTGGGCGGCGCCGACAGCGGCACCCTCACCGTCAGGGGCCCCGCCAACCAGGAGGCCATCCCGGCCGACACCCCCATCAAGATCAACGACCTGAGCGGCACGTACACCCCGAGGAAGACCGGCAAGGTCACCTTCACCCCGGGCGTGCTCACCATCAAGGCGCTCGGTACGACCACCACCTGCACGCCCACCAAGGACCCCGGCCCGTCGCTCACCCTCGACGTGACGGCCACGGGCGGCGGCGGAACGCAGAGCAACAGCGGCTCGGGCGGCGAGCTCCCGCAGACCGGTCCCGAGGACTCCGCGATCGCCCTCGCCACCCTCGGCGGCACGGTTCTCCTCGCGGGCGCGGCCGGCACCCTGTGGCTGACCCGGCGGAACCAGACGCGCTGACCGGCACCTCCGTCTCGCCCGCCCGTCGCCCGACCACCACCCCTCAACGAGGCGCTTCGCGCCGCCCCGGCCCCACGGAGCCGCCGATGCCGTACGCCGCCGTCTGTGCCCTGCTGCTGACCCTGCCGCTCCTGCCGGCCGCCGCGCCCGCCGCCGACGGCTGGTCCGCCGCGCCCTCCGGCGGCGGGCGGCCGTCTTTCTACGCGGAGGGCGCGCCCGGCGCGGTGCTCCAGGACACGCTCTCCGTGACCAACCGGGGCACCCGCCCGCTCACCGTCCGGCTGCACGGCACGAACCTCCCGGTCACCCTCGCCGAGACCGCTCTGCGCATTCCCGCCCGCACCCGCGCCGAGGTCCCCTTCACGCTCACGGTCCCACCGGACGCGACCCCCGGCGACCGCTCCGGTGCGATCGTCGTACGGGACACGGGCGGCCGGGAGGCGACCGTACGGCTGCTGCTGCAAATCGGCGGGCCCGAGCTGTCCGCGCTGACCGTCGAGCACGTGGCCGTACGCGCCGACCGCATCACGTACGAGCTGGTCAACCGCGGCACCACCGCCCTCGTCCCGCGCCTCGCGGTGCATGCCGACGGTGTCCTGGGCCCCGTCCTCGACCGTGCCCCGCGCACCCTGCCCGTCCGCCTGCCCCCGGGTCGGCGCCTGCACCTCGACGAACCCTGGCCCGACCGCCCCGCCCTGGACGCCGTCACCGTCCGCCTGACGGTCACCGCGCCCGGCGGCGCGCACGCCACAGGCCGGACGTCGGCGCGGTTCGTGCCGTGGGGCACGGCGGCGGGCACGGCGGCCGGGGCGCTGCTGATCGCCGCCGCCCCCGTTGCCGTACGCCGTCGTCGGCGCCGTACGGCTGAAGTCGCGCGCGCGGAGGGGGAGCCGACGTGAGCGGGAAGGCACGGATCGCGGGGCTGGCGGTGGTGCTGGCGCTGTTGCTGCTGCCCTGGCCCGGGGCGGCCTCGGCGGCCGACGCCCCGACCGTGAAGCTGTCCACGTCCCAGGCGGGGACCGGCGGTTCGATCACCGTCAGCGGCAGCGGCTGGCGGCCGCGCGCGCTGCTGATGCTGCTGATCTGCGGGCAGGCCACGCCGTCGAGGGGGATCGTCGGCGGCACCAACTCCTGTGCCAACGCGGACGGCCGGGCCGTCACCACCGACGCCGACGGCCGTTTCAGCCGGGAGCTGCCGGTGGCCGAGCCGCCGGTGCCGTGCCCGTGCGTGGTGCACGTGGCGACCGCGACCGGGGCGAAGGCGCAGGCCGACGCGGCCTTCCAGGTGGCCGGGCACGCCGTCGAACCGTTGCCCGCCGAGGCGGCCGGCGGACGCCTGTCGGTGCTCTCCGACACCCGGCTGGAGGGCGACGACGGGCTGCTCACCTGGTTCGGTGCCCCGCCCGCCCGCACGCTGGTCCTCACCGTCGGCAACGTCGGCACCGCGCCCGTGCGGGACCCCGTCTTCCAGGTCGGCACCGCCCACGGCGTGTTCGCCCCGCAGTGGGACGAACGGCAGTGGCGCGGCACCATCGCCCCCGGCAAGAAGGCCCGCATCGAACTGCCCGTCGAACTCACCGGCGGCGCCCACGGCGACTACACCGTCTCCCTGAAGTACGGCGGGAAGGTCCTCGCCGAGCAGCCGTGGGGCGTCGGCCGCCCCTGGGGCGTGACCCTGTTCTGGATCCTGGTCTGTCTCGTCGTACCGGCGGCGGTGTTCCGCGTCGGGATGGCGGTGGTGGACCGGGTGCGGCCGCGCCCGGCGGGGGGGCACCGAGGAGGTCCGCGTCCGTCCTCCGGTCCTTCCCGCACCACCTGGCGCAGGGCCGCCCCGGACCGTGCGGCTCCCGCCCCGGCCTCGACCCTGCCGTGGTTCACCCCGGACTCCGACCCGGGCACGGCGGGCCGGCTCTCCGCACCGCACGACGACCAACCGACCAGCCCCACGACTTCGAGCAGGAAGGGATCCACGTGAGCGAGAGCGAGAGAGCCGCACCGCCCGGGACCGGACGGCGGAAGAGAGCTGCCGCGGCCGGCGCCGCCGTCCTGTTCGCCGGGGCCGCCGCCCTGCTGGGCGTGACCGCCGGGCAGGCCCAGGCCGCCGAGGTGGCCTACGCCACCAAGTGCGTCCCGCCCTCGGGCATCGGCCTGCCCGACGTCAACGGGACCACCAAGGTCGAGATCACCGCGCCGGCCACGGCGAAGGTCGGTGACACCGTCGACGTGGTCTGGAAGTTCACGCAGGCCGCGTCGAAGAACCCCGACATCATCGACCTGCCCGCCAACTCGGTGCAGCCGTCCGGCACGCTCAAGGCGGCCGGCGCGCAGACCGCGGACATCGCGATGCAGGGCCCGCGCGAGAACCCGCCGATCCCCAAGGGCGGCGCGATGACGCTGTCCGACATGAAGGGCACCCTGAAGCTGACGGCGGCGGGACAGGTGACGCTGACGCCGGACGCGTACGTCGTCAACGCCCTGTCGACGGACACCAAGTGCGCGCCGACGGAGCCGGTGCAGCCGGCGGCGACCATCACGGTGACGGCGGGGGGCGGGAACTCGTCGAGCGGCTCGCCCGACCCGTCGCAGTCCGCCTCTCCCAGCCAGTCCCCGTCCTCGTCGTCGTCCCCCTCCTCGTCCCCTTCGACGTCCCCGTCGAGCACCCCCTCGGCGTCCCCCTCGCCCTCCGGCACCGGCGGCGGCCAGACCGACTTCACCGGCAAGGTCGTGGAGGTCCCCTACACCTGCGCCTCGCCCATCGGCGAGAAGAAGGCGACCTCGCCCGTGCAGATCAACGCGAAGAAGAGCGGCGGGAGTTACGGCCTCACCGTGCAGTTCAAGAAGTCGGTGATGGACAGCCCGATCGACATCCCGGCCAACTCCGTCAAACCGTCGATGCAGATCGTCCTCGGCGGCGCCGACCAGGGCTCGGTGAAGGTGACCGGCCCGACCAACCCGGCGGCCATCAAATCGGGCGCCCCGATCGAGATCCCCGACCTGACCGGCACGTACAAGCCCGGCGCGACCGGCACATCCACCCTTTCCCCGGGCGTCCTCACCATCAACGCCCTCGGTACGACCACCACCTGCACCCCCGACACGTCTCTGGTCTCCCTCACCCTGGACACCGCCGAACAGGCGAGCGGCGCCTCCGGCGGCGGCAACGGCTCGTCGTCCGGCGGCTCGTCCTCCGCCGGGGGTACGTCGACCAGCGGCGGCCTCGCCGAGACGGGCGCCGCCGACCACGGCACCCTCAAGGCCCTCGGTCTCCTCGCGGGCACGGCGGTGCTGCTGGGCGCGGCGGTGTTCACGTACTTGCCGGGACGGCGGCGTGTGCGCTGAGTTTGCTCCAAGATCGAACCTGGCATAACGTCCCGTCATTCGCGTAAGCAAGCGAGCAATGGTACGTCCCGTCGGATCGACGTGCAGTTGAACGATTGACTATCGCCTGTGGTGCCCGGCGGAGGAAAGAGGAGCAAATGGCCTGGGGGGAAGAGGGTGGCGGGCGGTGCGCTCGCCGCTGTGCTCATGGTGACGGGAACGAGCATGGCGACGGCGGTGCCGGCCGCGGCGGCGGGCGCGAAGTACAAGTGCGTGGCCGAGGCGCACCTCGACCTCGGCCGGCCCAAGGCCACGTCCTCGTGCAAGAAGTCCGCGTCGGGCAAGAAGGTGAGCAAGCACCGCGTGAAGTTGGTGTGCGACGTGGTGCGCGGCCGGGGCACCCCACACGAGGTCCCCAGGGTCCTGTACGGGCCGTGGGTGAAGCCGGGCCAGAAGTCGACTGTGATGTGCGGCTTCAGCAGCTTCACCCGCTCCTGGGCGGTCGAGACCAAAGCCTGAGGCCCGTCCCCTGAGGCCATGCGAAAGGGCCGCCACACCCTCCGGTGCGGCGGCCCTTTCGCCGTCGGGGACAGGAGTGTCAGTGGACGTCGCCCATCAGCGACTTGACCTTCCTGCGGTACATCCACACCGCGAAACCGGCGAGGGCGGCCAGGGCCGCCTCCGCGAAGACGGCGGACGTGCCGCTGAGGTCGACGCCGGCGATGGCGGGGTTGGACAGCAGGCTGGTGATGGAGTCGCCCGCGGTGACCGCGAGGAACCAGACGCCCATCATCTGGCTGGCGTACTTGGCCGGGGCCATCTTCGTCGTCACCGACAGACCGACCGGCGACAGGCACAGCTCACCGACGGTCTGGATGAAGTAGATGCCGACCAGCCACATCGGGCTGACCGCCTGGCCGTTCGCCGCCATGCCCAGCGGGATCAGGAAGAAGAAGAAAGAGACACCGATGAGCACCAGGGCCATCGCGAACTTCACGATGGTGCTCGGCTCCTTGCCCTTGCGGTTCAGCCACAGCCAGACCCAGGCGAAGACCGGGGCCAGCGCCATGATGAACAGCGGGTTCAGTGACTGGTACCAGGAGGACGGGAAGTCGAAGCCGAGCAGCGAGCCGGAGGCCTTGCCCTCGCCGAACGCCTGGACGGTGGAGGCGCCCTGGTCGTAGATCATCCAGAAGACGGCAGCTGCGACGAAGAACCAGATGTAGCCGGACATCTTCGACTGCTCGACAGCCGAGAGGTCCTTGTCGCGCTTGATGCGCAGCAGCACACCGGCCGGGACGACGAGACCGATGATCGTCAGCGGGATCATCGCCCAGTTCAGGGTGAAGTGGCCGGTGAAGCCGACGATGCCGTAGAAGACGGCTGCGACGAGCATCCAGGTCAGGCCCCGGCGCAGCCAGGAGCTCCGCTCCTCGGAGGACAGCGGCTTGGGGACGATGTCGCTCTTCGGGCTCAGGTTGCGGGTGCCGATCAGGAAGGCGGCGAGACCGATCGCCATGCCGACCGCGGCCATGCCGAAGCCGAGGTGCCAGTTGACCTCCTGTCCGACGGTGCCGATGGCCAGCGGGGCGAAGAAAGCGCCCGCGTTGATGCCCATGTAGAAGATCGTGAAGCCGCCGTCGCGACGCGGGTCATCGGGGCCGTCGTACAGGTGGCCGACCATGGTGGAGATGTTGGCCTTGAGCAGACCCGAACCGGCCGCGACCAGCGCCAGACCGGCGAAGAACGGAGCCTGACCGCCGGGCAGCGCCAGGACGATGTGGCCGGACATGATCGTGACGGCCGCGATGGTCACCGTCTTGCGTGGGCCCCAGACGCGGTCGCCGAGCCAGCCACCGGGCATGGCGAGCAAGTACACCATCGCCGAGTAGACGGAGACGATCACGGTGGTGGTCGCCACGTCCATGGCGAGGCCGCCGCCCATGCTCGCCTTGCCGGCGTCGGGGCCGCCGGAGAGCAGGTAGACGGTGAGCAGGGCCTTCATGCCGTAGTAGGAGAACCGCTCCCACATCTCGGTCATGAAGAGAGTGGCCAGTCCGCGGGGGTGGCCGAAGAAGGTCTTCCCGGAGCCGGGGGTGCCCGGCAGGGTCGAGTCCTTCGTCAGGCTGGACGCCATGGTCGTTCCTTGCTGGTCGGGACGCATGAGTGGAGCGTTACGCGCCCGGTCGGGGCGGCCGGCACCGGCGTGGTCGGCCCGCCCATCCCACGCCCACGGGGGAGTCCGCTCCGGGTCTCGGAGCGGTGGACGGCGACCACCGGGATCCACGCCCCTCGACGGTGGGGGGCCCGGCCACAGGTCGTTCCTTTCGAAGGCCGGCGGAAGCCGGCCCGCACACAAAAGAGACCTTCAGCGTCAAGTCGAGCGCCAAAGGTCCCTGCGGTGCTACAGGCGTTCTTTCACCATACGACAGGACAGTGCCGGATATGGAAGGACTTGAGGCATAGATCACAGGCGATCGAGGAACTGCGTGCGGGGTTTCCAAGGTCCATACCAGGATGGCATCCCTGGACCGCAGGTCCGTACCAAGATCGGCCGACTGGGGGAGGGGCCGCTGTCCGGGATGTCCCTGGGTAAGAAATCGGGGTCTGCATCACACCTCTGGCCGTGCCCCGTGCGGACTACCATCAGCGCATGACCCGAGTACTGCTCGCCGAGGACGACGCGTCCATCTCGGAGCCGCTGGCCCGTGCACTGCGCCGGGAAGGGTACGAGGTCGAGGTACGTGAGGACGGACCGTCCGCGCTCGACGCCGGAATACAGGGCGGCGTCGACCTGGTCGTGCTGGACCTCGGCCTGCCCGGCATGGACGGCCTGGAGGTGGCCCGCCGGCTGCGTGCCGAGGGCCACGCCGTGCCCATCCTGATCCTGACCGCGCGGGCCGACGAGGTGGACACCGTCGTCGGCCTGGACGCGGGCGCCGACGACTACGTCACCAAGCCCTTCCGCCTCGCCGAGCTGCTCGCCCGCGTCCGGGCCCTGCTGCGGCGCGGCTCCGCCGAACCCCAGCAGCCGCCCGCCACCCACGGCGTGCGCATCGACGTCGAGTCGCACCGGGCGTGGATGGGCGACGAGGAGCTCCAGCTCACGGCCAAGGAGTTCGACCTGCTCAGGGTGCTGGTGCGGGACGCCGGGCGGGTCGTCACGCGGGACCAGCTGATGCGGGAGGTGTGGGACACGACCTGGTGGTCGTCGACCAAGACGCTGGACATGCACATCTCCTGGTTGCGGAAGAAGCTGGGTGACGACGCGGCGAACCCTCGGTACATCGCGACGGTGCGGGGAGTCGGCTTCCGTTTCGAGAAGAGCTGATCTTTGGTGCCGGGGCGGGAATCGCGTCGCCGCACGTAGGGGTTTCACAGGGGGCGAGGCTGCTGCGAGGGTGCGGGTGGCCGAGGACCGGCCGCGCCCACGCGGCGACGGCGAGCCGCATACCGCCGCAGCCCGCGCCCCTGAGGGACGCTGCCCCGCCCGGGGCACCTTGGTCACCGTTCATGTCGCTGCCCGGAGAGGCCCGTGCGTCGCCGTCTGATCCAGTCCACCCTCGCGGTCGTGCTCGTCGTGATCGCGGTCTTCGGCGTGTCCCTCGTCATCGTCGAGACGCGCACGATCAGCAACAGCGCGCAGGAGCGGGTCGAGCTGGAGGCGGCGCGGCTGGCCAGCATCGTGGACAGCCGGCTGCTGGGGGCGGGGACCGTCGACGCGGAGGTCCTGCGCGACCAGGTCACGCACGACCGCTACGCCGTGATCCGCATCCCGGGGCAGCGGCCCATCGAGGTCGGCAGCGAACCCCAGGGCGACGTCATCCGGGGTGAGGCCCAGGGCGAGGAGGGAGAGACGGTCGTCATAGAGGAGCCGCGCTCCTCCGTGACCCGGGAGGTCGGCCGGACCCTGCTGATCATCGGGCTGGTGGCGCTGCTGGCGGTGATCGCCGCGGTCCTGCTCGCCATCCGCCAGGCGAACCGGCTCGCCTCGCCCCTCACCGACCTCGCCGAGACCGCGGAACGCCTCGGATCCGGCGACCCCCGACCCCGCCACAAGCGCTACGGCGTCCCCGAGCTCGACCGGGTCGCCGACGTCCTCGACTCCTCCGCCGAACGCATCGCCCGCATGCTGACGGCGGAGCGCCGGCTGGCTGCCGACGCCTCCCACCAACTGCGCACCCCGCTCACCGCCCTCTCCATGCGTCTGGAGGAGATCACCCTCACCGACGACCCGGATACGGTGAAGGAGGAGGCGACCATCGCGCTCACCCAGGTGGAACGCCTCACGGACGTGGTCCAACGCCTGCTCACGAACTCCCGCGACCCCCGCACCGGCTCCGCCGTCACCTTCGACCTCGACGAGGTCATCCAGCAGCAGCTCGCCGAGTGGCGACCGGCCTACCGCAGCGTCGGCCGCGCCATCGTCAGCTCCGGCAAACGCCACCTCCAGGCGGTGGGCACGCCGGGCGCGGTCGCCCAGGTCCTGGCGGCCCTGATCGAGAACTCCTTGATGCACGGCGGCGGCACGGTCGCCCTGCGCACCCGTGTCACCGGCAACCAGGCCGTCATCGAGGTCACCGACGAGGGCCCCGGCGTCCCCGCCGACCTGGGCGCCCGCATCTTCGAACGCACGATCAGCGGCCGCAACTCCACGGGCATCGGCCTCGCCGTCGCCCGCGACCTGGCGGAAGCCGACGGCGGCCGCCTGGAGATGCTCCAGGCCCAGCCCCCAATCTTCGGCCTGTTCCTCTCCCGCACGGCCCCGGCGAAGAAGTCGGGCGATCCGGACGAGCCGACGGTCAGATGACCGCGCCCTGACGACGCACGCTCGCGGGCCCCGACCCGGCCGGTCGAAAGCCGGGCCGTGTTTCACCTGGCCCGGCATCGGAGACCAGGGCCTCCCCAGTCCCACCCCAGGGGACTCCGCCCCCTGGACCGGGCCTGAGCCCGACTCGGTCGGACGAGAGCCGGGCGTCACGCTCAACCCACCCGGCGTCCGAGGCCGAGGCCCCTCCAGTCCCGTCCAGGGGGGGCTCCGCCCCCTGGACCCCCGGGCCTATGCCCACCCCGCCACCCGACTCGGTCGGCTGAAAAGCCGGCCTCACGCTCAACCCGCCCGGCGGTGCCTGGCAAGCATTTCAGCCCGTCCGGCGTTTGAGGACGAGGCCCGTTCAGGGCCGAAGCGGGGTGCAGGGGCGCAGCCCCGCCAGGGGTGCAGGGGGCGGAGCCCCCGCCGGGGTCGAAGGGGCGGAGCCCCTGGAGACGGGACGGGTAGGGGCGGCGGGGGCGAAGAACCCCCGTTTCAGCTGACCCGCTGCTTCGGCGTCGGCTTCCGCGACTCAGCCGCCAGCATCGACTCGGCCCCCGCAACAGCCCCCCGCAGGGGAATCGCCCGGAACACCCACGTCCGATACGACCAGAACCGGAACAACGTGGCGACCGCGATCCCCAGGAACTTGAACACGTTGCTCTGCAGCGGACTGTCCCACCCGAACCCATACGTCGCCAGGAACAGCAACCCGTTCTCGATGACCAGCCCCACCGCGCTGAACAGCAGGAACAACGTCATCTCCCGCGTCCGCCCGCTCTTGTCCCGGTCGCGGTACGCGAAGTACCGGAACCCGACGTAGTTGAACGCGATCGCGACGACCGTCGCGATGACACTGGCCCGCACCACCGGCAGATCGGTGACATGCCGCACGAGGTTGAACACACCCAGGTTGACCAGCAGCCCCGCTCCACCCACGGCGCCGAACTTGACGAGCTCGTGGACGAGTCTGCGCAGCCGCCCTTCCCCCGAGGAACCATGTCCCATGGTCGTACAGGCCCCCGTCCGGGTGTCGGTTTCGTCAACCCAGCCATGCTAACCACCCCACCCACAGGTTTCCTGTGGTGGGACTCACGGGTCGCGAACCAGCCGGAAAGAAGCCCGGAAGAGAGGGGTAAGAGGCGGGGAAGGGCCGGGTGAGAGGCGCGGGATCCGGCCGTCTGGCGTGGCCGATACCCTAGGGGCGTGACGTTCCCGGTAGTCGGCATGGTCGGCGGGGGCCAGCTCGCTCGTATGACACACGAGGCGGGCATCCCGTTGGGCATCAGGTTCAAGCTCCTCAGTGACACTCCCCAGGATTCCGCGGCCCAGGTGGTGAGCGATGTCGTCATAGGCGACTATCGCGACCTGGACACGCTGCGTGACTTCGCGCGGGGCTGCGACGTGATCACTTTCGATCACGAGCACGTCCCCACCGAGCATCTCCGCGCCCTGGAGGCGGACGGCATCCCCGTCCGCCCCGGCCCGGACGCGCTCGTGCACGCCCAGGACAAGGGCGTGATGCGCGCGAAACTGGACGCGATCGGCATCCCGTGCCCCCGGCACAGGATCGTGAGCGACCCGCAGGACGTGGCGGCGTTCGCGGCGGAAGGCCTTCCCGAAGGCGAGCTCGAAAGGGGCGGGCACGAAGTGCCCTCCGGCAAGGGTGGTGGTGGGCGACGGGCGGGCGGCTTCCCGGTCGTCCTCAAGACCGTCCGCGGCGGCTACGACGGCAAGGGCGTCTGGGTCGTCGACAACGTCGAGGAGGCCGCCGAGCCCTTCCGCGCCGGCGTCCCCGTCCTCGCCGAGGAGAAGGTCGACTACGTCCGCGAGCTCGCGGCGAACGTCGTCCGCTCCCCGCACGGCCAGGCGGTCGCCTACCCCGTGGTCGAGTCCCAGCAGGTCAACGGCGTCTGCGACACGGTCATCGCCCCCGCCCCCGACCTGGATGAGACCCTCGCGCTCAAGGCCGAGGAGCTCGCCCTGACGATCGCCAAGGAACTGGACGTCGTCGGCCACCTCGCCGTGGAGCTGTTCCAGACCCGCGACGGCCGCATCCTCGTCAACGAGCTCGCGATGCGCCCGCACAACTCGGGCCACTGGACCCAGGACGGCGCGATCACGTCCCAGTTCGCCAACCACGTCCGCGCGGTCCTCGACCTCCCCCTCGGCGACCCGCGCCCGCGCGCCCCGTGGACGGTCATGGTGAACGTCCTCGGCGGCGACTACCCCGACATGTACTCCGCGTACCTGCACTGCATGGCCCGCGACCCCCGGCTGAAGATCCACATGTACGGCAAGGACGTGAAGCCCGGCCGCAAGGTCGGCCACGTCAACACCTACGGCGACGACCTCGACGACGTGCTGGAACGCGCCCGTCACGCTGCCGGCTACCTGAGAGGCACGATCACCGAATGAGCCCCGTAGTAGGCATCGTCATGGGGTCGGACTCCGACTGGCCCGTCATGGAGGCCGCCGCCCAGGCCCTCGACGAGTTCGAGATCGACTACGAGGTCGACGTCGTCTCCGCCCACCGTATGCCGCGCGAGATGGTCGCGTACGGCGAGCAGGCCGCGGACCGCGGGCTGAAGGTGATCATCGCGGGCGCCGGCGGCGCCGCCCACCTGCCGGGCATGCTCGCCTCCGTCACCCCGCTGCCGGTCATCGGCGTGCCGGTGCCGCTGAAGTACCTCGACGGCATGGACAGCCTGCTGTCGATCGTGCAGATGCCGGCGGGCGTGCCGGTCGCCACGGTCTCGGTCGGCGGGGCCCGCAACGCGGGCCTGCTCGCCGCCCGCATCCTGGCCGCCCACGACGAGGACCTCCTGGCCCGCATGCGGGACTTCCAGCAGGACCTCAACGACCAGGCCACCGAGAAGGGCAAGCGGCTGCGCGCCAAGGTCGAGGGATCCGGCAACGGCTTCGGCTTCGGGAAGTGACGCCGATGACCTCGCTGGAGGAGGCTCGGGACCTGCTGCGCGAGTTCCCGGTCGTCGACGGGCACAACGACCTGCCCTGGGCGCTGCGCGAGCAGGTCCGCTACGACCTCGACGCCCGGGACATCGCCACCGACCAGCACACCCACCTGCACACCGACATCCCCCGCCTGCGCGCGGGCGGGGTCGGCGCGCAGTACTGGTCGGTGTACGTGCGCGCGGACCTGCCCGACGCGGTCCCGGCGACCCTGGAGCAGATCGACTGCGTACGCCGGCTCATCGCCCGTCACCCGCACCACCTCAAGGGGGCGCTGACCGCCGCCGACATGGAGGCGGCGCGCGCACAGGGCCGTATCGCCTCCCTCATGGGCGCCGAGGGCGGCCACTCCATCGCCAACTCCCTGGGCACCCTGCGCGGCCTGTACGCGCTGGGCGTGCGCTACATGACGCTCACCCACAACGACAACGTGGACTGGGCCGACTCGGCGACCGACGAACCGAAGGCGGGCGGGCTCACGGCCTTCGGCCGTGAGGTCGTGCGCGAGATGAACCGCCTGGGCATGCTGGTGGACCTCTCCCATGTGGCGGCGACGACCATGCGGGACGCGCTGGACGCCACCTCCGCCCCGGTGATCTTCTCCCACTCCTCCTCCCGCGCCGTCTGCGACCACCCGCGCAACATCCCCGACGACGTCCTGGAGCGGCTGCCCGCCAACGGCGGCGTCGCGATGGTGACCTTCGTACCGAAGTTCGTCCTCCAGGCGGCCGTCGACTGGACGGCCGCGGCCGGTGAGAACCTGCGCGCCCACGGTTTCCACGACCTCGCCACGACCCCCGAGGCGATGAAGGTCCACCGCGCCTTCGAGGAACAGCACCCCCGCCCCACCGCCACGGTCGCCACGGTCGCCGACCATCTCGACCACATGCGCGAGGTCGCCGGCATCGACCACCTCGGCATCGGCGGCGACTACGACGGCACGGCCTTCACCCCCGAGGGCCTGAACGACGTCTCCGGCTACCCGAACCTCATCGCCGAACTCCTCGACCGAGGCTGGTCGAAGCCCGACCTCGCCAAGCTGACCTGGCAGAACGCGGTACGGGTCCTCGGCGCGGCGGAGGACGTGGCACGGGACCTCCGGGCGACCCGGGGGCCGTCCGACGCGACGATCGCCGAACTGGACGGCTGAAGGCCCGGCTAGGGCTGCTCGATCCGGCACAGGCAGAACGGATGCCCGGCCGGATCGGCGTACACCAGGAAGTCCTTCCTGTCCCGGTCCTCCAGGTCCAGCGGTCGTGCCCCCAGCGCCAGCACCCGCTCGTGGGCCGCGTCGACCTCCTCCCAGGTCGCGCCCGCGTCGAAGTCGAGGTGGAACTGCTGGGAGTTCCGGTCGGCGCGCGGCCACTCGGGCGGGGTCAGGCCGTCCGCTTTCTGGAAGGCGAGCTGGGGCCCGCCCGGAACCTGCAGGACGACCCAGTCGTCGTCTTCCTCGTCGGCCTGGGGCGTCCCGCCCACGAGGGCCGCGTAGAAGGCGGCGAGCGCCTGCGGGTCGGGGCAATCGAGCACGACGGAACGGAGACGGACGACGGGTGCCATGCGGGCCTCCTCGCTCGGGCCGGCGTCCGGCGGACGCGGCGGACACACGGAGAAGCCGAGTGCCCCGCCGCCCAACCGCCCTAACCCACAGGGAGTTCACACCGCACACGGCACCCGGGTACGGCAGAATGCACCCAGACGCCGGTTCGGCCGACTGAGCCTCGGCCGAACCGGCGTCGCCCGTTCGTCCATCAGGCCTTCGCCCGTCAGCCCTTCGTCCGTCAGGCGGTGGGGCGGCCCATCGCCCGGTACGTCCAGCCGGCCTGCCGCCACAGGGCGGGGTCGAGCGCGTTGCGCCCGTCGAGGATCACCCGGGCCGCCGCGACCTCTCCGAGCGCCGCCGGGTCCAGCTCACGGAACTCCCGCCACTCGGTGAGGTGCAGGACGACATCGGCGCCCCGCGCGGCTTCCAGGGCCGTACGGGCGTAGCCCAGCGTCGGGAAGACCCGGCGGGCGTTCTCCATGCCCTTCGGGTCGTAGACGGTCACCTGGCCGCCCTGGAGGTGGATCTGCCCGGCGACGTTGAGGGCGGGCGAGTCGCGTACGTCGTCCGAGTCGGGCTTGAAGGTCGCGCCGAGCACGGCGACCCGCTTGCCGAGGAAGGGGCCACCGCCGACGGCCTCCCGGGCCAGCTCCACCATCTGCCCGCGCTGGCGCATGTTGATCGAGTCGATCTCACGCAGGAAGGTCAGCGCCTGGTCGGCGCCCAGCTCACCGGCGCGGGCCATGAACGCCCGGATGTCCTTGGGCAGACAGCCACCGCCGAAGCCGATCCCGGCCCGCAGGAACTTCTTCCCGATCCGGTCGTCGTACCCGATGGCCTCGGCGAGCTTGGCGACATCCCCGCCCGCGGCCTCGCACACCTCGGCCATGGCGTTGATGAACGAGATCTTCGTGGCGAGGAAGGAGTTCGCGGACGTCTTCACCAGTTCGGCGGTCGGGAAGTCGGTGACGACGAACGGCGACCCCTCGCCGATCGGGCCGGCGTACACCTCCCGCAGCAGCTTCTCGGCCCGCTCGCTGCGCACACCGACGACGATCCGGTCGGGGTGCAGCGTGTCCTGGACGGCGAAGCCCTCGCGCAGGAACTCCGGGTTCCAGGCCAGCTCGGCGTCCTCGCCCACGGGCGCCAGCGCGGCGATCGTGCGGGCGAGCCGGTCGGCCGAGCCCACCGGCACGGTCGACTTGCCGACGACGAGGGCGGGTCCGTACAGATGCGGCGCGAGGGAGGCGATCGCGGACTCGACGTACGACATGTCGCAGGCGTACTCGCCGTGCTTCTGCGGGGTGTTCACACAGACGAAGTGCACGTCGCCGAAGGCGCCGACCTCCGCCCAGTCCTGGGTGAAGCGCAGCCGCCCGGTGGAGCCCTCGATCCCGGCGACGTGGCGGCGCAGCAGCTCCTCCAGACCCGGTTCGTACATCGGGGTCTCGCCCCGCTCCAGCATCTCGATCTTCTCGCGCACGACATCGAGGGCGAGGACCTCGAAGCCCAGCTCGGCCATGGCCGCGGCGTGGGTGGCGCCGAGATAACCGGTGCCGATCACGGTGATCTTGAGGGCCATGAATGTGCTCCTGGGCTGGACGTGGATCGGGTGCGGTGCCCGAGCATAGTAAGGAGAGGCGTACGAATGCCCCTCGCCGGGCAGTGCTCCGGTGCTATTCCCCCTGTCGCCAAGCTCACGTATCACTCGCGTGGGCGGACCCCTAAACTTTGAGTTACTTAACGGTAATTAGCGAGATCACCCCCAGTGTTTTGGAGCGTGAGAGACCTTGGCCGGATCGGCTGACTTCGACCTGTACCGCCCGTCCGAGGAGCACGACATGCTCCGCGACGCCGTCCGTTCGATGGCCGAGGCGAAGATCGCGCCGTATGCCGCCGCGGTGGACGAGGAGGCCCGTTTCCCGCAGGAGGCCCTCGACGCGCTGGTCGCCAACGACCTGCACGCGGTGCACGTACCCGAGTCGTACGGCGGCGCGGGCGCGGACGCGCTCGCCACGGTCATAGTGATCGAGGAGGTGGCCCGCGTCTGCGTGTCGTCCTCCTTGATCCCCGCGGTGAACAAGCTGGGCTCCCTCCCGGTGATCCTCTCCGGCTCCGAGGACCTGAAGAAGAAGTACCTGGCGCCGCTCGCCAAGGGCGACGGGATGTTCTCGTACTGCCTCTCCGAGCCGGAGGCGGGCTCGGACGCGGCCGGCATGAAGACGAAGGCGGTCCGCGACGGCGACCACTGGATCCTCAACGGCGTGAAGCGCTGGATCACCAACGCGGGCGTCTCCGAGTACTACACGGTGATGGCCGTGACGGACCCCGAGAAGCGCTCCAAGGGCATCTCGGCCTTCGTCGTCGAGAAGTCCGACCCGGGCGTCTCCTTCGGTGCCCCGGAGAAGAAGCTCGGCATCAAGGGCTCCCCGACCCGCGAGGTCTACTTCGACAACGTCCGCATCCCCGCCGACCGCATGATCGGCGCGGAGGGCACCGGCTTCGCCACGGCGATGAAGACCCTCGACCACACTCGCATCACCATCGCCGCCCAGGCCCTCGGTGTCGCCCAGGGCGCCTTCGACTACGCCAAGAACTACGTCCAGGAGCGCAAGCAGTTCGGCAAGCCGATCGCCGACTTCCAGGGCATCCAGTTCATGCTCGCCGACATGGCCATGAAGATCGAGGCCGCCCGCCAGCTGACCTACGCCGCCGCCGCCAAGTCCGAGCGCGGCGACAGCGACCTCACCTTCCAGGGCGCGGCCGCCAAGTGCTTCGCCTCGGACGTCGCCATGGAGGTCACCACGGACGCGGTCCAGCTCCTCGGCGGCTACGGCTACACCCGCGACTACCCGGTCGAGCGCATGATGCGCGACGCCAAGATCACCCAGATCTACGAGGGCACGAACCAGGTCCAGCGCATCGTGATGGCGCGGAACCTGCCGTAACGGATTCCTGGGCCGCGTCGGCGACGCAAGGGCTCCTGACCTGCGGGCACAACGGCCCCCGGCATCGTGCCGGGGGCCGTTGCGCTGTCGTCCGATGGCGCGGGGCGGCCGGGAGGCGTACGACGGAAGGGGCAGACGGGAACCGCCCGTGCCCCACCCCTCTCTCCCCAGGAGGAGCCATGACCCAGCCCGCAGGCATGACCGCGATGAGCAAGGAGATGCAGGACTGCGTCGAGGCGTGCATGTCCTGCCACAGTGTGTGCGAGGAGACCATGAGCACCTGCATGCAGATGGGCGGCCAGGCCCAGATGCAGATCATGCGCGCGCTCATGGACTGCTCCGAGGCGACCCGCATGTGCGCGGACATGATGATGCGCCGCTCGCCCATGTCGTCCGAGATGTGCGCGATGTGCGCCAGGGCGTGCGAGATGTGCGCCGAGGCGTGTATGGCCATGCCGGAGGACGCCCAGATGATGCGCTGCGCCGAGTCCTGTCGTCGCTGCGCCGAGATGTGCCGCGCGATGGCGGGCGCCTCGATGTGACCGCCGCCTGAACGCGTCCAAGGGCACCCCCCGCGGGTGCCCTTGCTCCTGTGTTCCTGTGCGCAAGAGGCTGAGAAGCATGATCGACACGGGAGCGACGGACGCCTTCGACGCCGCCGAGCGACGGATGCGGGCCGATCGGGCGGTGGCCGTGGACGCCGACGCCGGGATGGTGGCGGCGGTCGACGCACGGACGGCCGTGCTGCCGGAACTCCCCTTCTCCGACGGGTGGTTCGATGCCGTCGTCGGGAACTTCTTTGCGGGATCGCCACCGTCGGGCTTGTCGTGACCTCCCAGGCGCCGGGGACGCGTGCGCGGATCCGGCAGGAGTACGAGCGGCTGAGCGCCGAGTTCGGTGACGGGAGGCCGGCGCTGCCGCATATCGCCCTGCCGGCCTCCGGGAGGGCGTAGACGTCCTCCCGGCGCCGGGGTCCCGCTCAGGCGAACAGCGGCTCCAGGGCCCGCTCCAGGTCGGCCGCCTCGTGGAAGTGCACGGCGGTCATGCCCAGCGCCGCGGCCGTCTCGACGTTCTCCAGGGTGTCGTCCACGAACAGGCACCGCTCGGGCCGTACGCCCGCCCGCCGCGCGCCGAGTTCGAGGATGCGCGGGTCGGGCTTGGCGAGGCCGACGCGGGCGCTGCTGACGACGTGGTCGGCGAGTTCGGTCAGGCCCAGGGCGTCGAGGTCCCGCTCCAGGCCGAGCGTGGCGTTGGAGACGAGGACCAGCGGCACCCGGACGCGGGCCCGGCGCAGCAGGGTCACCACGGCCTCGTCGGCGTGGAAGGGCGACTCCAGCAGGGCGGTGCCGAGCGCCCAGCCGGTCTCCTCGTCCACGAGCCCGGCCAGCCCGCGGGCGATGGACGCCACCCACTCCTGCTCGGTGATCCGGCCCAGTAGCAGCGGCCCGTCGACCTCGGGGGCGAAGGCCACCTTCTTGGTGGTGCCCTCCGCCAGCCCCGCGGCGCGCTCCAGCGCCTCCAGGTGAGTGGAGTCGAAGTGCCGTATCACGTTGTCGATGTCGCACAGGACCGCGTCGAACGGCCGTCCGGCGCCGGGCAGGTCAGCCACTCGACACCGTGACCTTCTCGTCGTTCTTCAGCTGGCTCACCAGCTGCTTCACCTTCGCCTTGTCCCAGACGAGGTTGCCGCCGGAGGAGCCGGAGATCGGCATGTTCATGGACTTGCCGTCGCCGCTGTTGACGCCCTTCATCGCGAAGAACATGGAGGCCAGGTCGTACAGGCCCATGTCCTTGTCGACGATCAGGGAGTCCAGGCCCGCGCCCATGGTCGGGTAGAGCTTGAACGGGTTGAGAACCGTGCCCGGCGTGGCCACCTGGTTGGCGAGGGCCGCGAGGAACTTCTGCTGGTTCTTCGTACGGTCCAGGTCGGAGCCCGCGAGCGCGTACCGGGTGCGGACGAACGCGAGGGCCTCCTCGCCGTTCAGCGTCTGCTTGCCCTTCTTGAAGTTCGCGCCGGACTTGGTGTCCTTGATGTCCTGCGGGATGTCCATCTCGACACCGCCGACCGCGTCCACGATGTTCGCGAAGCCGGCGAAGCCGATCTCCACGTAGTGGTCGATGCGCAGACCGGTGTTGAACTCGACCGTGCGGACGAGCAGCTCGGGGCCGTCCTCCGCGTACGCGGCGTTCAGCTTGGTGTGCCGGCCGGTGCCCTCGTACCGCTTGCCGGACTCCGAGCCCACGAAGGACGGTATCTCCACGTCCGAGTCACGCGGCAGGGAGATCAGCGTGTCGCCGTTGGAGCCGGTGTGCAGGATCATCATCGAGTCCGTGCGCTTGCCCTCGGCGGAGCCGGTGTGCAGCTTCTTCTTCTCTTCGGCGGACATGCCCGCACGGCTGTCGGAGCCGACGATGAGGTAGTTGGTGCCCTCGCCCGCCTCGGGCCGGTCGATGACCTTCGACAGGTCGACCTCGCGCTTCAGCTTGGAGTCGGCCCAGAAGTAGGTGGCGACGGTCGTCACGACCAGCACGGTCACGACGGTGATCGCGGTCCACTTGATGCGGCGCCGCCAGTTCGGCGCGGGGCGCGCGGCGCGGGTGTCGTAGTCCCCCGGCCCGTCGGATCCGCCGCCGTAGACCTGGCCCGTGTTGTAGCCGCTGTCGTACCCGGTGTTCCGGGCGTTCGTGAAGTCGCCGCCGTATCCCTGGCCGTCGACGTACGACGGCTGCTGCGGGACGCCGGGGTTGTGCGGCGGGGCGGCCGGGCCGCGACGGACCTGCCGCATGACGCGCGCGCCCTCGGGCTGTGCGCTCGCGCTGCCGCTGCCGTAGTGGTTGCCGCGGTTGTCGTCGGACCATCCCTCGGGCCAATTGTTCATGGGCCCCAGTGTGCCGGTCAGGGCTGTGTGCCTTACAAGGGCAGTCGGAAAATAAGAGCGCCGCTGTTGCCAAGCTGACACAAAATCCCGGCTTGTCCCCCTCGGCATAAGGTGGAGGACATGACAGACCAGGTCACCGCAGGGGAGTCGGGTACCCCGGACATCCCGGGCAAGCCCACATCCGCCTCCCGCACCACCCTCAGCCACATCATGACCCACAACGACACCAACCTCCTGGGCACGGTGCACGGCGGTGTGATCATGAAGCTCGTCGACGACGCGGCGGGCGCCGTGGCCGGCCGGCACTCCGGCGGGCCCGCCGTCACCGCCTCCATGGACGAGATGGCGTTCCTGGAGCCGGTCCGCGTCGGTGACCTCGTCCATGTGAAGGCCCAGGTCAACTGGACCGGCCGGACCTCGATGGAGGTCGGCGTGCGCGTCCTCGCCGAGCGCTGGAACGAGTCCACGCCGCCCACCCAGGTCGGCTCCGCCTACCTCGTCTTCGCCGCCGTCGACGCCGACGGCAAGCCGCGCCGGGTGCCGCCGGTCCTCCCGGAGACCGAGCGCGACAAGCGCCGCTACCAGGAGGCCCAGATCCGCCGCACCCACCGGCTGGCCCGCCGCCGGGCGATCATGGAGCTGCGGGAACGCCGGGCGGCGGAGGGGTTCGAGGACTGAACCCTGGACGGCTGGCCCCTGGACGGCTGGCTCCAGGACGACTGAATCCTGGACGGCTGGCCCCGGACGGCTGGCTCCAGGACGACTGAACCCTGGACGACTGAACCCTGGACGGCTGGCCCCTGGACGGCCGGCCCCAGGACGGCTGGCCCCTGGACGGCCGGCCCCAGGACGACTGAACCCCGGACGGCCGGGCTCCCCACGGTCGCGCCCTCGACGCCCCGGCCCTCCGCGGCGGCCGCTCAGGAGCACCCCACCTCGTTGCCCCGCACCACCCCGAACTCCCCCCGCACCGGATCCTCCGCCCGCACCCTCCGCACCTGGCGGAAGTCCGCCCCGGCCGTCACCTTCAGCGTCGCCCCGAGCCCCGGCTTCGGTCGCAGCTCGCTGCCCGGCAGGGCCGCCGCGAGGGACCTCGCGGAGCGGTCCCAGCGGGGGTCGTAGGTGATGACCGTGCGCCGGACGGTGTCGACCGGGGCGGTGGTCGGGTGGCCGGTGGTCCGGAAGCCGGTGGCCGCCAGGGCCGCGTCGACCCGCTTGGCCAGGCCCGGGGTGCGGGTGCCGTTCTCGACCTGGACGCGGATCCGCTGCGGGGCCACCTCGACGCGCACGGCCGCGCTGCGCGCCGGGGCGACGGTGGTGGCGAGGGGCTTGTCGTCGCGGAGGGACCGGAAGACGCGCTCCGCCTTGACCGGGTCCCACTTCACGGTCGAGCCGATGCCCTTCACCACGTGTCCCATCTCACCGATGGGGATGGTCGTGAACTCCGAGGAGGAGGGGGAGAAGGTGCGCATCGCGCGGCCCAGGTCGAGGAGTTCGTCCGTGCCGAAGCCGCGGTCCGCGCGGACCGAGCCGAGGACCGCCCGCGCCACGTCACGGAACTTCAGCGGGTTCAGCAGGATCCCGGAGGAGGTCGCGTGGTCGATCAGGGACGCCAGGAAGCGCTGCTGACGCTTCATCCGGCCGATGTCGGAGGAGGCGTCGGCATGCCGGGAGCGGACGTACTGGAGGGCCTGGCCGCCCGTGAGGGTGTGGGTGCCGGGCGGGAGCTCCAGGCCGGTGTACGTGTCCTTGAGGGGCTGCGCCGTGCAGATCTTCACCCCGCCGAGGACGTCGACCGTCTTCATGAAACTGGTGAAGTCGACCTCCAGGTAGTGGTCGATCTTCACATGGGTCATGTGCTCGACCGTCCGCACGGTCAGCTGCGGCCCGCCCTCCGCGTACGCCGCGTTGATCCTGACGGGGTGGCCGTGGTGCTCCCGGCCGGTGGTCGCGTCGGTGTGCGGGGGCGTCTCGGCGTAGGAGTCGCGCGGCAGGCTGACCACGCTCGCCCGCTCCCGGTCCTCCGAGATGTGCACGATCATCAGGGTGTCGGTGCAGTGGCAGGGGGCGCCGCCCAGCCGGTATCTCCGGCGCTCCTCCTCGGTGATGCGGTCGCGGCCGTCGGTGCCGACCAGCAGGACGTTCATGCCGTGCCCGGCCCGCGGACGGTTCTTCATGTCCTTGAAGGGGTCGACGCGGGCGATGTCCGCGTCGAGGGTGCTGACCACCGAGTGGCCGATGCCGGCGGAGGCCAGGACCACGACCGACAGCGTCATCACCGCCCGCACGGCCCAGCGGGGGCGTTTCCTCCGTACGGGGCGCGCCGGTGGACGCCGTGGGCGGTGCTGGGGCCTGGAGGCGGGGGACCGGGGCGGGGTGGGGGGCAAAGCGGGTCACCTCCGGGCGACGGCCGTACGAGGGGGAGCCGTGAGCACCGTAGGCCCATACGATCTGTGGTCCGGGGCAGCGCACCCGGCGGGGCGCGAGGGTGTCCCCCGTTCGCGGTAACGTGAACCCCCTATGAACGCCAAGTCCGACGTGCAGCTCCCCGCCGTGTCCGTCATCATGCCCGTCCTCAACGAGGAGCGGCATCTGCGCGGAGCCGTCCAAGCGATCCTCGCGCAGGAGTACGCCGGCGAGATGGAGGTCGTGATCGCCCTCGGTCCGTCCACGGACCGCACGGACGAGATCGCGGCTCAGCTCGTGGCCGAAGACGCGCGTGTGCACACCGTGCCGAACCCCACCGGGCGTACGCCCGCCGCCCTCAACGCCGCGATCAAGGCCTCCCGCCATCCGATCGTCGTCCGCGTGGACGGGCACGGCATGCTCTCGCCGAACTACATCGCCACCGCCGTACGGCTCCTGGAGGAGACCGGCGCGCAGAACGTCGGCGGCATCATGCACGCCGAGGGCGAGAACGACTGGGAGCACGCGGTCGCCGCCGCCATGACCTCGAAGATCGGGGTCGGCAACGCCGCCTTCCACACCGGTGGACAGGCCGGGCCCGCCGAGACCGTGTACCTCGGTGTCTTCCGGCGTGAGGCGCTGGAGCAACAGGGCGGCTACAACGAGGAGTTCATCCGCGCCCAGGACTGGGAGCTGAACTTCCGCATCCGCGAGGCCGGCGGACTGATCTGGTTCTCGCCCGAGCTGAAGGTGTCGTACCGGCCGCGGCCCAGCGTCAAGGCGCTCGCCAAGCAGTACAAGGACTACGGCCGTTGGCGCCACGTGGTCGCCCGCTACCACGAGGGCTCCATCAACCTGCGCTACCTCGCGCCGCCGACCGCGGTGTGCGCGATAGCGGCCGGGATCGTGGTCGGCGCGGCCGTCACCCCGCTCGGCTTCGTCGTCCCCGGCGGCTACCTCGCGGCGATCGTCGCCGGATCGGTGCCGGCCGGCAAGGGGCTGCCGCTGAAGGCGCGGCTGCGGATCCCCGTGGCGCTCGCCACCATGCACATGTCGTGGGGCTGGGGCTTCCTCACCAGCCCGAGGTCACTGGCGAAGAAGGTGATCGCCTCCCGGCGCCCCGCGGTCCTCAGCCCGGAGGCGAGCTGAGAGTCGCGAGGCGTCACCGGGACCCGGGCTACCAGGTGTAGTCCGGGTCCACGTGCATGCACTGGCTGGTGTCGGCCGCGTTCATCGTCTGCGCCGACTTCGGCGTCTTGTCGTCCTGCTCCGGCGCCTTGTACGCCGACCCCGACCGCCAGTCCGCGCCGACGAACAGCGTCACCCCGGAGACGTCGGTGGACTTCTTCACCTGACTCGACGGGATGCCGAGGGCCTTGGCCACCCGCTGGGCGTCGCCCTGGAGGTCGGCGCTCGGGAAGCGGATCACCGTCGTCTTCTCCGCGGTGGCGGGCGAGCGGTCCGCCACGGCCTTGGTGAAGCCCTTGCCGACCAGCAACTGCGTCACCGTGGCCGCCCGTCCGCGCGCCGCGCCCAGCGTGTCGGTGTAGGTGCTGTTGTGGACCTGTACGGCGATCTCGTCGTCCGCGGCGGCCGCGTCCGCGGCCGTCGTCGGCGACGGGGCGGCGGTGGCCTTCGTGGTGTCCTTGCCGTCCAGGGCGATGTCCTCGCGCACCAGCCGGAACAGCTTCTCGGCGTCCTCGGTGGGCACCACCCGGCCGGGCTGATAGGTGTCGTACCGGTTCGGCATCGTCGTCATGGTGATGCGCTCGGTCGGCACCTTCTGCAACTCGGTCGCCAGGTCGTACATCTTCTTGATGCTGTCCAGGCCGTCGTCGACGGTGATCGCCTTCGTGGCCGCCTCGGCGAGCCTGCGCAGCCCGTTCGGGTTGGTCAGTCTGGCCTCGGAGCGCAGCTGACGGACCATCGAGTTCATGTACATGTGCTGCGCCTTGGCGCGGGCGAGGTCGGTGTCGTCCTCGAAGCCGTAGCGGGTGCGCAGCCACTGCAGGGCCTGCTTGCCCTTGATGTCGTGCGTGCCCTTCTCCAGCTTCAGCCCGGAGCCCTTGCCGTCCCGGGTGAGCGAGTGGATGTTGGCGTCCACGCACACCGGGACGCCGCCTATCGCGTCCGCCATCGACACCACACCGGCGAAGTCGATCATCATGAAGTGGTCGATGTGGATGTCGGTGAGCTTCTCCCACGTGGCCACCGTGCAGCCCGGCCCGCCGCGCCCCAGCGACGCGTTCGTGATCTCCCGCTCGAGCGCCGGGTACACCTTCTTGGTGTCCGGGTCCGTGCACTTGGGGATGTTCAGCAGCGTGTCGCGGGGCATGCTCACCACCGACATGTTGCTGCGGTCCGCGGAGACGTGCAGCAGCATCTGGACGTCGGCGAGGGGTATGCCGTTGAAGGTGTCCCTGGCGCCGCCGAGCTTCTGGTTCTCCGCGGTGTTGCGGGCGTCCGACCCGATCAGCAGGATGTTCAGCGGCTTCTGCCCGGCCGCGTTGGCCTTCGTCTCGGCCGCCCGGTCCTTGGCCTCGCCGATGTTCAGGTCGTCGCTCTTGATGTTGGCGTTGAGGCGCTGGTAGTAGAGGTAACCCGCGCCCGCGCTGCCCAGTATCACCAGCGCCAGCACCGATGCCGACCAGCGCAGCACACGCCGTCTGCGCCGTCTGCGGTCCCCGCCGCGGCCGGCTCCGCGCACGCCGTCGTCACCGCCGGTGCCGCCGCCGTCCGTGCCGGCGTCCGCGCCGGTGTCCTTCCCGCCGTCCGGGCTGCCTTTCCCGCCGCCGTCCGTGCCCTGCCCGCCCTCGGACGCGTCCTGGCCCTCCGCCGTCGTGGACGTCGTGTCCTCGACCTCGGGAACCGCCCCCCGCACACTGCTCCCCGCCACTTCCCCTGCCCTCCCCGCCGCGCTGACATGACACGGGCCCGTCCCGCGTCAAGTCAGACGCTTGACGGGCCCGTAGGGTTACCTACTTGGCGCACTCGACCTTGTCCGCCGTGGACTTGTCGACCGTGTCCGGCACCTTGGTCGGAGTCGTGAGCGAGACGCCCGCGCCCTTGAAGTCCTTGCCCAGCGTCAGCGTCATCGTCGGCAGACCCTGGGCGTTGGTGACGCTCTTGCCCGGCTTCAGCGCGGTCCCGGGCAGCCCCATGACGGCGGCGAGCTTGCGGGCCTGCGCGGCCTGGTCGGGCGCGTACTCGAGCGTCGTCTTGCTGAGTTCCGCGGGCGCGTTGCCCGCATTCTCGGACTTCGTCACGCCCTCATCGATCTGCAGCCAGTTAAGAGTTTCCTGTGCGCTGCCGGCGGGGGCGCCGCCGTTCATGACCCGCACCCGCACCTCGGAGGCCGCGGACTGGGTGCCCTTGAGGCGGGCCGCCGCGGCCGCGGCCGCCGCGTCCTTGGAGGCCTTCTGCTGCTCCTTCACCTCGGTGAAAGAGACGTCGTCCCTGATCATCTGGAAGACGGTCGGCGCCGTCGACTGGTTGAGGACGACCGTGGCCTTCACCTTCTCGGCCGGGTTGTCGACCACCGGCACGGTCGTGAAGGTCAGGTTCTTGGTGTTGAGCTTGCCCAGCTCCAGACCCAGGTCCTTCAGCTTGCCGATGCTGTCGAGCTGGGAGTCGACGGTCAGCGCCTTGGTGCCCGCCTCCGCCAGCTTGATCATCTTGCTGGGGCTGGTGAGCGTGTCGTTCGACTTCAGCTTGCGCATCAGCGAGCTGAGGAACTGCTGCTGGATCGCGATCCGGCTCAGGTCACCGCCGAAGCCCACCGAGTGCCGGGTGCGCACGAACGCCAGCGCCTGCTCGCCCTCGACGGTGTGCGTGCCCTTCGACAGCTTCAGATGCGAGTCCGGGTCGTCGATGTCCTTCGCCAGACACACCTCGACCCCGCCGACAGCCGTGGTCAGCGTCTTCACCGCGTTGAAGTCGGCGACCATGAAGTTGTCCGGGGTGATCCCGGTCAGCTCCGTCACCGTGCGCATGGTGCAGCTGGGCGTACGGCCGTCCTGGCCGAGGCTGGTGTTGAAGCGGGCGTTCTCCGTGCCCGGGATGACCTTGGTGGAGCCGTCCTCCTGCTGGGTCTCGCAGTCCGGGACGTCCACGATCAGGTCGCGCGGGATGCTCAGCGCGGTCGCGTTCGTCCGGTCCTTGGAGACGTGCAGCAGGATCGTGGTGTCGGCGTGGCCGACGCTGCCGGAGTCGCCGTAGCCCTCGTTGCCCGAGCCGGTGCGCTTGTCGGTGCCGATCAGCAGGAGGTTGATCGCCTTGTCCTTGCTGAAGCCACCGGTGCTCGCGCCGTCGTCGGAGAGGGACGTGATGTTGTCGTTGAGGTGCTCGAGATAGAAGTAGGCCGCACCGGCGGTGCCCACCAGGGAGAAGGCGGTGATCCCGCCGGTCCACAGCAGGACCTTCTTCGCCTTCGACTTCTTCTTCACCGGCCGGCGCCCGCGCCGCCCGGGCGGCGGCTCCTCCGGCACGCCCCGGCGCCGTCGCGGCCCCGGCAGGTCCGGCGTGTCCCGGTCCGGTGCCGCCGTACGGCTGCGGACCGCGCCCGCGCCCCCCGAGGTGGGGGAGCCGCCTCTGCGGGGTCCGGGGACCGCCGACTGCGGTGCGGAAGGAGTCAGTCGCAGTTCGTATTCGCCGGTGTTCGGATTGAGCACCCACTGGTCTGCGGGATCGATGTTGTCCGCCCGCCCACGGCCTTGCGCGTCCACGGTTGTCTCGAATCCTCCGTCGGGGCCACGCGGCGCCTTTCCCCCCTCAAAGGCGCTCGGGTCTCGGTCACACAGTGCACGACCCCAGGACGGTCCTCTGGCCGGGTGCACCGGATCGCTCACACTATCCGCCCAGTTCAGCGTCGGGCGACGACGGTGACAAATTCCACGTCCCTACAACCGGGCAATCCATCCCATTTCCTTGAACTGGAGTTCGCCGGAAACACCCGCTTGGGAAGCGCTTTACCTCGCGGAGGCGCTGCGGGGCTCACGTACAGGTGTCCTCCGCGGCCGTGTTCCCGCGGAAAGTGGGGACCGGCGACGGCGACGATCCGTACGGGTCGTAATCGGACGACTGCGCAGAGCCCGAATTCGAGGGACCTTCCGGGGAGACGGTCACGGGTCCGTCGGCGCGCAGCAGTTCGAAGAGTTTCTCCGCCTCGGGTTCCACGAGTTGGTCGCGATTGGCGTTGTAGACGTACGACTCCCGCGGAACGGTCAGGAACTGCACGCGTTCGGTGGGAATGTCGCGCAGGCCGCGCACGAGTTCGTACAGCCCGCGCAGACTCGCCAGATCCGGGTCGGTGGTGAGGGACGACGTGGCCGCGTCCAGCACCGGATACAGCTTCACGGGATTCAGCAGGACGTCATTGCTCTGCACCTTGTTGACGAGCGCGCCGAGGAATCGTTGCTGCCGGTCCATGCGGTCGGTGTCGCTTCCGTTCCCGAGGGACTTGCGGGCGCGGACGTACCCGAGGGCCTGCTCTCCGTTGAGCGTCACCCGCCCCGCGGGCAGCCGCAGCTTGGCCGCTTTGTCGCGAATAGGCTCTTTGAGGCAGACTTCCACCCCGTCTATGGCGTCGACCATCTCCTTGAATCCGCTGAAGTCGACGACGACGTGATGGTCGATGCGAATCCCGGTGAGTTTCTCCACCGTCCGGATCGTGCAGGCCGAGCCGCCGGTCTGGAAGGCGTAGTTGAACATCGCGAACGTCGGCTCGGCCCGTTTCCCGTCCCGCCGCCGGCAACTCGGTACGTCCACCATCAGGTCGCGGGGTATCGAGACGGCGGTCGCGCTGCGCCGCCCGGCGGCCAGGTGCAGCAGGATCGTCGTGTCCGACCGCTCGGTCCCCGAGTCCCGCCCGTACTTGCGATTCCCGTCCCCCGACCGTGTGTCCGACCCGATCAGCAGGATGTTCCGCGCGTCCTTCACCAACGCGGTCGGCCGTTCCCTCGCGTACCGCGCGAGCTCCGCCGCGGCGGCCTCGTCGGGTGTGATGTTCCCGTTGAGCTTCGCGTACAGCGCCCACCCGGCCACCCCGCTCCCCACGGCGAGCAGGACGACCGCCCCCGCCCCGTACCGCACCCACCGCCGCCGGCGCCGCCGCACGAGCCGCAGGCCCCGGGCGGAGGCCCCCGCCCCCGGCCCGAGGGTCCCGGACACCCCTGCGTCTCTGCTCACGCCGGACTCCACCCCTCCTGCTTGCCGTACGAACGACTGTGCCGCGCCGCGCACGTCGTGCCGCTCCTACGACGATCGCCCGGGTGGCCCGGGGCTGCGGGCGGGGGTGGGCCGAACGGGTGAACGGGGCTCTGCCGTGGTGGGGGTGATGCCGGGTCGTGCCGGGCGGGCGCCTGCCCGAAGGGGGGAATGGCAGGGCGCGTGCCTGGCGGGTGGCAGCCCGAAGGGGGTGTGGCAGGGCGAGCGCCTGGTGGGTGGTCGCCCGGCGGGGATCGTGCTGGGTCGTGCCTGCTGCCCGTCCGGTGATGGCCGTATCGGGGTGTGGGTCTGGTGGGTGGTCGCCCCCGGCGGGGGTGGTACCGGGCCGTGCCTGCCGGGCGCCCGCCGGGCAGCAGCCGTATCGGGGCGTGCGGCCTGGGCCGTGGCGGCGCGGCTGCGGTCGTAGTGGCCCGTGCGCACGGCCCCCTGCGACCGCAGCCGCGCCGCGCCCCTCACCGGGCCGTGGCCGACACCCGTTCGCTCTCGATGCGCTTGGCCACGGTCTCCTCGTCCGCCTGGCCGAGGTTCCGGCAGAGCACCACGGAACCCCCGCTGGCCAGCGGCGCGTACAGTCCGGCGCTGAGGCCCTCCCAGGTGTCGTACGGCAGGCCGGACAGGAGCCGGGAGCCGGGGCCGGTCAGGCCGAGGTCCGCCGCCTCGGCGCGGGCGCGTTCCACGATCTCCGCGCCCGTGTACTCCGCGCCGGCCACGATGAGCGCGGGCTCCTCCGGGTCCACGGGTGCGTACGGCACGAAGCGGTCCCCGTGGCTCGGGACGTCGACGGCGTAGTCGGCGTAACCATCCGGCGGGGCCGGGACGAAGCGCCGGCCGAGCGGTGCGAGCGAGAGGGCGTACCGCTCGCCCCGGCAGGCCAGCCCCGCCTCGAAGTGACCGGGCCCGGCGACGACGAAGTCCGCGCGCGCCGGGTCCCCGGCGACGTCCGCGACGACCCCCGCCGACGAACACGCGAGCAGCCACACCGCCGTCTGCCAGTGGGCGGGCAGCAGCAGCGCGATCCGGTCGCCGGGCTCGGCGGACAGCCCGTCCTGGATCAGATTGGCGGTCTTGGCCACCCAATTGGCGAAGGTGGCCACGGACAATTCGACACGTTCGCCGGTGGCGTCGTCGTAGAAGGTCACCAGCGGGCGCGCGGGATCCGCGGCGAGCGCGGAACGCAGCAGGTCGGCAGGGGTGCGGTCGGTGGCGTTCACCCGCGCAAGCGTACGCGCCGACCGCGCCGTACACCCGCCACCGGGCCACCGGTTCGGCGGAACGCACCCGACGGGCCGTCAGTTCCCCGATGTGCGGATACGTATGGCCCTGTCCAGGATCGGTCGCATGCGTGGATTGCTTGCTTCCTCGATCGGTGTCACCTGTGCGGCGGCCCTCGCCCTCCCGTTGACGCCGCCCGCTGCCGCGACAACGGCGCGACCGGCGCCGACCGCGGAGCCGACCGTCGTCGCGGCCCCGGCCACGAGCCCCGCCGCCCCGCTCCCCGGCAGCACCCAGTCGCTGCCTCTGACCTCCCTCGCCCGCGACCGTGCCCCCGGCGCGGAACAGGGCCTGCCCCGCCGGGACGTACGCCCCTTCTCCCTCGTGGGCGTCGTCTGGGACGACCCGGACGCCGAACTGCACGGCGGCGCCCAGGTCCGCACCCGCGCCGCCGGCACCGGCACCTGGTCCGGCTGGCAGGACCTCGAGACCCACAGCGCCGAGCACGGCGCCGACCCCGGCACGTCCGAACGCGCCTCACACCGCGTCCGCGGCGCCACCGCCCCCCTGTGGGTGGGCGAATCCGACGGCGTGGAGGTCCGCGTCATCCCCACCGCCGCCACCCGTACGGAGGACACCGCCCGCGGCCCCCTCACCGCGTCGGCGGCACCCCCGCTCCCCAAGGGCCTGCGCCTCGAACTGGTCGACCCCGGAACGGAGCCCTCCGCCCACGCGCCCGTCGGCCCGCCCCGCAGCCGTGCCGTGACCCCATGGGGCCCCGTCGGCGCCCCGCGGGGGGCGGCGACCGCGATGACCGCTCGGACCATCGCCGCCTCCGCCGCCAACACGGACCTCGCCCCCCTCGGCGCCACCGGGATCCCCGCCCTCGACCGAGCAGGAACAGAACGTGAACTTCTCTCCCTGCGCCAGGGCGAACTGACGGAGCGCCGGCAGGCCAAGCCCTACATCGGCCCGCGCCCGCGCATCGTCACCCGACGCGGCTGGGGCGCCGACGAGAGCATGCGGGAGAAGGCGTTCCGCTACACGAATACGGTCAAGGCGGCCTTCGTGCACCACTCGGCGACAGGCAACAACTACAAGTGCTCCCAGGCGCCCTCAGTCATCCGCAGTATCTACCGCTACCACGTCAAGAGCATGGGCTGGCGGGACATCGGCTACAACTTCCTCGTCGACAAGTGCGGAAGCATCTACGAGGGCCGCGCCGGGGGAGTGACCAAGGCGATCCTGGGCGCCCACACCCTGGGTTTCAACACCAACAGCATGGGGATCGCCGTTCTCGGTACGTTCAGCACCGCGAAGCCGTCCGCCGCGGCGGTGAACGCCATCGCCCGTCTGACGGCGTGGAAGCTTGGCCTGTTCGGGGCGAATCCGCGCGGAAAGACATACCTGAAGTCGGGTGGTGGCAATCTGTACGCAAAAGGTAAGAACGTACGACTGAACGTGATCTCCGGCCACCGGGACGGCTTCGCCACGGAATGCCCAGGACGGCAGCTCTACGGCAAGCTCGGCTCGGCCCGCTCAACGGCGGCCCGCTACCAGGGTCGTTGAGGCGGGTCCGGGACGCCGGGGGCCTGGGGAGGCCCCGGCGGAAACCGGAGGCGGCGGAGGACACGTCCAGTGGGGGGCACATTCCACAGCCGTCGGGGGGACAGCGCATGGAACACCGCACGGCCATCGAAGTTGCCACGCAACGGTCTGCATACACTGGCCGGCCGAAAGACAGTTCGGCCGGTCCCGGCAGGAAGCAGAGACGAAGGTGACAGAAGCGATCCTCCTGGTCGGCGGCAAGGGCACCCGGCTGCGCCCGCTCACGGTGCACACGCCCAAGCCAATGGTCAGGGCAGCGGGGGTGCCGTTCCTGACGCACCAACTGGCGCGGGCGAAAGCGGCGGGCGTGGACCACATCGTCCTCGCGACGAGCTATCTGGCGGAGGTCTTCGAGCCGTACTTCGGCGACGGCTCGTCGCTCGGCCTCCACATCGAGTACGTCACGGAGGAGGAGCCCCTCGGCACGGGCGGCGCGATCCGCAACGTCGCGTCCCGGCTGCACTCGGGCCCCGACGACCCGGTACTCGTCTTCAACGGCGACATCCTCACGGGCCTCGACATCAGAAGACTGGTGGCCACCCACGAGGCGACGTCGGCAGACGTTTCGTTGCACTTGACGAAGGTGACGGACCCCCGGGCCTACGGCCTGGTCCCCACCGACGACACCGGCAAGGTCCTGGCCTTCCTGGAGAAGCCCCAGACCCCCGAGGAGATCGTCACCGACCAGATCAACGCGGGCGCGTACGTCTTCCGCCGCTCGGTCATCGACACGATCCCGCTGGGCCGCCCGGTCTCGGTGGAGCGGGAGACGTTCCCTGATCTCCTCTCGGCCGGCGCCCACCTCCAGGGCATGGTCGACTCCACGTACTGGCTGGACCTGGGTACCCCGGCGGCCTTCGTCCGCGGCTCGGCGGACCTCGTCCTCGGCCGCGCCCCGTCCCCGGCCGTCCCCGGCCGCTGCGGCGACCGCCTCATCCTCCCCACGGCCACGGTCGCCCCCGACGCGAAACTCACCGGCGGCACGGTGGTGGGCGAGGGCGCCTTCGTCGCGGAGGGCGCGCGCGTCTTCGGCTCGACAATCCTCCCCGGCGCGGTGATCGAACCCGGCGCCGTCATCACCGACTCCCTCATCGGCACCCGCGCCCGCGTCGGCGAACGCTCCGTCCTCACCGGCACGGTCATCGGCGACGGCGCGATCGTCGGCCCCGACAACGAACTCCGCGAAGGCGCCCGCGTCTGGTGCGACGCGCGGATCCCGGCGGGGGCGGTGCGGTTCTCCTCGGATCAGTAGGGGCGTAAATAGGGGCGTAAACACGGGTGACTTCAAACGCCGGTCGGGGTCATTCAGCCCGTCCGGCGTTTGAGGACGAGGCCCGTTTCAGGGCCGAAGCGGGGGTGCGGGGCGCAGCCCCGCGAGGGTGTAGGGGGCGCAGCCCCGCCGGGGTTCAGGGGGCGGAGCCCCTGGTGGGATGCAGGGGCGGTAGCCCCGAGTGGGGTGCAGGGGCGCAGCCCTCGCCGGGGTTCAGGCGGCGGAGTCCCTTGGCGGGGTCGCAGGGGCGGAGCCCCTCCGGGGTAGCGGAGCGGCGGTCCGGCGTTGGGTGCAGGGGCGGAGCCCCGCCGGGATGCAGGGGCGGTAGCCCCGAGTGGGGTGTAGGGGGCGCAGCCCTCGCCGGGGTTCAGGCGGCGGAGTCCCCTGGTGGGGTTGCAGGGGCGCAGCCCGTCCGGGGTAGCGGGGCGGGCGGTCCGGCGTGGGTGCAGGGGCGGAGCCCCGCCGGGGTCCAGGGGGCGGAGCCCCTGGTGGGGTCGAAGGGGCGGAGCCCCTGGAGGTCGGGAAGGGTAGGGGCGGCGGGGGCGAAAACACCCCTACGGCAACCACAACGCACCCCCTCTCACAACCTCCCGATGTCCCCCACCGGCATCCGCGGCGCCCGCCGAGGCGGAACCCGCCCACTCAGCAGAATCAACCGAGCTGCCCGATGCCGCTGCCCCGCATAAGGCTCCAGCAACTCCAGCATCACCGAGTCGTCCGCCGACCGATCCCCGGCCAACGCCCACCCCACGATCCGCGGCAGATGCAGATCCCCCACGGTCACCGCATCCGCCGCCCCATGACTGCGCTGCACCACCTCCGCCGACGTCCACGGCCCGATCCCCGGCACGACCTCCAACCGCTCCTGCGCGGCACACGGCTCCATCCGAACCGCCTCCTCCAGCCGCGCAGCGACCCGCACCGCCCGCAGGATCGTCGACGCCCGTTTGTTGTCGACCCCGGCCCGATGCCACTCCCACGACGGAATCAGCGCCCACGTCCGCGGCGCCGGCATCACCCACAACCGCCCGCCCGCCGCAGGCCCCGGCGCAGGCTCCCCGAACTTCCGCACCAGCAACCGCCACGCCCGATACGCCTCATCGGTGGTGACCTTCTGCTCCAGCACCGACGGGATCAGCGACTCCAGCACCAGCCCGGTCCGCGTCAGCCGCAGCCCCGGCCGCCGATGCCGCGCCATCGCGACCAGCCGGTGCCGAGGCTCGAAGGCGGCCGGATCGTCCGCGGCGCCGAGCATCTCCGGCATCTGCTCCAACAGCCACTCGGCGCCGGGCCCCCAAGCCTCCCCCCGTACCGCACCGCTTCCGGAAGCCACACTGATCCGCAACGTCCCGGCTCCGGCGGGCGTCAGACTGGCCCGCCACACGGACCCGTCGGGCATCGCCCGGAAGGTCGGATCCCCGGGTCCACGCCGCAGCGGTCCCAGCACCAGCCCGAGATCGAGCGGTCCCTCCGGCACCCACGTCCGCACCCGCCCCGCCCGGGAACCGGCCTGCCGCGGCACCCCCGCGGGCACGACGACTTGCCCCCCGCGCACGGTCGTACGCGTGGGCCGCGGAGCGAATCGTCCTGACACGAGAGAGGTCCTCGGGAAGGCGGTGGAGACCTACGAGAGTAGGTGCAACGGGAGCAGGCGCAACAAGAACGAGCGCAACAGGAGCAGGCGCAACGAGGGCAGAAGCAAACGAGGGCAGAAGCAAACGAGGGCGGAAGCAACGAGCGCAGACGCAATCAGAGCAGAAGAAACGAGCGCACGCGTCCGCCGACGTCGCTCACCGCACCTCGATGAACACCCCCGCATCCCGCTCCGCCCGGGCCTTCGGCTCCTCCGCCGCATGCCCGACCGCCACCGCCCCCATCGGATCCCACCCCTCCGGCAACTCCAGCACCTCCCGCACCACATCCCGGCAGAACATCGTCGACGACACCCACGCCGACCCCAGCCGCTCCCCGGCCAGCGCGACGAGGAAGTTCTGCACGCCGGCCCCGGTCGCCACCACGAACATCTCCCGCTCGGCCGCGTCCCGCCGAGCGTCCCCGTACGTGTGCGCCCCGTCCATCACCAGGCACGGCACGACCAGGTACGGCGCATTCCGCAGCACGTCCCCCCGCCGTACCCGCTTGGCGATCGACTCCTCCGACTTGCCGTCCCGCCGCAGGTCCGCGACCCACGCGTCCCGCATCGCGTCCAGCAGCCGGACCCGCGCCGCCTCCGACTCCAGCAGCACGAACCGCCACGGCGTCGTGTGGTGCGGCGCCGGCGCCGTGACGGCCGCGGCGACCGCCCGCCGTACCGCACCGGGGTCCACGGGCTCGTCCGTGAAGGACCGCACCGTCCGCCGCTGGGTGACCGCCAGCCGCACCGCCTCGGACGTGCCGAGCCGGAACATGTCGTCGCGCGCGCCGCGCACGATGGCCCGCGCCCCTTCCCCGTCGCCGTCGCCGTCGGTGGCGACGACGTGCCCCAGCCCGCGCACCACGGCCACGGGCAGCCCGGCGGCCTTCCCCTTCACCAGGTCCCCCGCGGCGGCCAGCTCGTCCGCCGTCGCGACGACCGTCGCGCTCAGCGGATTGCCGTACGCGTCCGTACCGCCGCGCAGATCGTCCAGCACCCGCACCCCGGCGGCGCCGATCGCCACGTCCGTGAGCCCCGCGCGCCAGGGCCGCCCGAAGGTGTCGGTGACGACGACACCGACATCGACGCCGAGGGCGTTGCGCAGCCCGTCCCGGATCGTCCGCGCGGACGCGTCCGGGTCCTCGGGCAGCAACAGCACCGTCCCGGAAGGGGTGTTGGAGGCGTCGACACCCGCGGCGGCCATCACCAGCCCCTGCCGGTTCTCGACGATCCGCAGCGTCCCGCGCCGGGCCACGACCCGTACGGTCTCGGCGTCGATCGCGGCCTCCCGGTCGTCCGCCCGGACGACGCGGCCCTCGGCCTTGGACACGATCTTCGACGTCACCAGCAGCACATCCCCGTCGGCGAGCCCCGGCTCGGCGGCGGCGATCAGCTTGGCGAGGTCGTCCCCCGCCTGCACCTCGGGCAGGCCGGGCACGGCCCAGACCCGGTAGCCGTTCTCGAGTGCGTCGCTCACGCGTCCCGCACCTCCTCCGCCAGCGCCAGCGCCTCCCGGGCCATCTGCGCGGCCGCGTCGACGTCCGTCATCATCAGCGGCACGGCCCGGCAGCGGATCCCGGCGGCCTCGACGCGCTCCACGGCACCCGCGTCCACGGTGTCCACGAGCCACCCGTCGAGCAGCCCCGAGCCGTAGTGCTCGGCGACCGCCGCGGCCGTCGACTCCACGCCGACCGCCGCGAGCACCTTGTCGGCCATGCCGCGCACGGGCGCGTCCCCGACGATGGGGGACAGGCCCACCACCGGCACCCCGGCGTCGGCGATCGCCTCCCGGATGCCGGGTACGGCGAGGATCGTGCCGACGGACACGACCGGGTTCGACGGCGGGAAGAGGACGACGTCCGCGGCCGCGATCGCCTCCAGGACGCCCGGCGCGGGCTTCGCCTGCTCCGCGCCGACGGGCACGATCGCCTCGGCCGGCACCGACGCCCGCAGCCGCACCCAGTACTCCTGGAAATGCACCGCCTTGCGTTCCCCGTCGACCTCGACCGCCACATGCGTCTCGACGCGGTCGTCGCTCATCGGGATCAGCCGTACGCCCGGCTTCCACCGGTCGCACAGCGCCTCGGTCACCGCGCTCAGCGGATACCCGGCGCCGATCATCTGTGTCCGCACGATGTGCGTGGCGAAGTCCCGGTCGCCCAGCCCGAACCACGCGGGCCCGACGCCGTACGCCGCGAGCTCCTCCTTCAGATGGAAGGTCTCGTCGGCCCGCCCCCAGCCCTGCTCCTCGTTGATGCCGCCGCCGAGCGTGTACATCACCGTGTCGAGGTCCGGGCAGACCTTCAGCCCGAAGAGGTGGATGTCGTCCCCGGTGTTGCCGATGACCGTGATGTCCGCGTCCGGCACGGCCCGCTTCAGACCGCGCAGGAACCGGGCACCGCCGATGCCGCCTGCCAGAACCACAATGCGCATGGGGGCAAGTCTTGCAGGCGGGTACGACAACGCGTCGCGCATGTCGCCGTCAGGCGGGTACGACAACGCGTCGCGCAAGTCGCCGTCAGGCGGTCACGGCACGCGGCTCGACCCGTCCGTCGCAGTACGGGGCGGTGTGCATGGGCATCTCGGTCAGGCCCGGGAAGTAGACGTGCAGGCTGACCGCCGGCTCGAGCGCGTCGTTGACGACCTCGTGCACGTAGCCCGGCGCGAAGACCCTCTGCGCGCCGGCGCCCAGCACGCGCGTGCCGCGCTCGGTGCGCTCGGTCAGCGTGCCGTCCAGGACGGTCAGCACTCCGGAGGAGCGGCCGTGGTCGTGCAGTCCGCTGCTCTGCCCGGGAACCCAGGACAGCAGCCACACCTCGTAGCCGGGACCGGTGCGCAGCCGGTGGTACCAGCGCGTCGTCGCGTCGTACTGGACGAGGTGCTCCCACTGGGAGCGGTCGGCGGCGATGGAGCGGGCCAGGCCGACGAACTCGGCGACGGTGGCCGGGTGTTCGCGCTGAGCCTGCAGGAGATGCGGGACTTCGAGGATGTCGCCGGCGATCTGGAGGTCGCTGTCGCTGTTCATAGGGGTGCGGTGGTTCCTCGGCGGAGAAGAGTGGGGGCTGGGTGTCGCGTACCGTCCGCCCGGGTCACGGGCGAGAGGGGTGCCCGGGTCCGGGCGTGGGAACAAGCAGCCGAGTCACAGGGACTCAGGATCAGCTGGAACGCGTCGGGCTCAACAGCTGGAACAGCAACAACAGCTACAGCGAGCGCGGGCAGCACCGGGGGACCCGGCAGTGCGGGTCGAGGTGAGCGCCAAGTTCGCGAGCATGCCCACAAGGACACCGGTTTACACCTCCGGTGTCAACTCGACGGCCGCTATGTGGGACCGCTTCACCTCATCAGGGTCATCTCTCAGGTGAAAGGTTTGTGCAGGCCCTCACCGGGACACATGGCGCACATGCCGGGCGCGCAAGCCTCGTTGCGATCCCGTGATCCGACTGTGATCCGGTTCGTTTCCGCACGCGTGTCGGAACGGGATCGAACCCCTGGGCGTCCTTCCCCGTACAGGCGCTGTGCGGGGCCGGTGGCCCGTCGGGGCCTCATCTGCTTGCCAAGGTTTATGGTGATTTGAACACTTACCGCGCGGCCTTGGTTCCGCAGAGTGAATAAGGGGCCCAATAGCAGATCTCGGCTTGACTCGCCCGGAGCAGCACACTTGTAATTTCACTCGTGTCGTTCAGCCGAAAACGGTAACGGCCACGTCACGGGGACTGCGAAAAAGACAGAGCGAGGGGCGCACATGACCGAGCTGGTGCAGCAACTGCTGGTCGACGACGCGGGTGAGGAACTCGGCTGGCAGGAGCGCGCACTGTGCGCCCAGACCGACCCCGAGTCCTTCTTCCCCGAGAAGGGCGGCTCCACCCGCGAGGCCAAGAAGGTCTGCCTCGCCTGCGAGGTCCGCTCCGAGTGCCTCGAGTACGCCCTCGCCAACGACGAACGCTTCGGTATCTGGGGCGGCCTGTCCGAACGGGAGCGCCGCCGGCTGAAGAAGGCCGCCGTCTGAGCGGCCGCGCAGGTACGGCCGGACATCGCCCGTACACATCCGCAGGACGGTGCGCGCGGCCCGTCGCAGGTGGGGTTGTCCACAGGCGGCGGGCCGCCGTCATGCCCAGCCGATAGTGTGGTCGCTCGTCCGAGACGCCCCGCCGCCCCCACACGGCGCAGGCGTCCACCGCAGTCCATCGAACCGGGGCCCGTACCTCGATGTCCGTGCACAGCCACACGGCAGCCCAACACGACGCTGCCACACCTGAGTTCCCGCGCCATGTGGTGACCGCGGTCCTCGTCTCCCACGACGGTGCCCGCTGGCTGCCCGACGCGCTCGCCGGGCTGCTCGGCCAGGAGCGACCCGTCCAGTCCGCCATGGCCGCCGACACCGGCAGCGCGGACGACTCCGCCCAGCTGGTCGCCGACGCCCTGGGCGCCGACCGCGTCCTGCACCTCGCCCGGCGCACCGGATTCGGCCAGGCCGTCGAGGAGGCCAACCGCACGGCCCCCGTCCTCACGCCCGAGGAACTGCCGTACCTGAAGCGCCCCAGCGGCTGGGACCCCGTCACGCGCACCTGGCGCGACGACGCCTACGACCTGCCGGACCTCCCGTACGGCGAACCGATCCAGTGGCTGTGGCTGCTGCACGACGACTGCGCCCCCGAACCCGACGCCCTGGCCGAACTGCTGCGCGTCGTGGACAACGAACTCGAACTGGGCCGCGACGACGTGGCCGTCGTCGGCCCCAAGCTCCGCGGCTGGTACGACCGCCGCCAGCTCCTCGAGGTCGGCGTCACCATCGCCCACTCCGGCCGCCGCTGGACCGGCCTGGACCGCCGCGAACAGGACCAGGGTCAGCACGACCACGTCCGTCCCGTGCTGTCCGTGTCCACCGCCGGCATGCTCATCCGCCGTGACGTCTTCGAGGAACTCGGCGGTTTCGACCGCCGCCTCCCCCTCATGCGTGACGACGTCGACCTGTGCTGGCGCGCGCACGCCGCCGGCCACCGCGTCCTCGTCGCCCCCGACGCCGTCGTACGACACGCCGAGGCCGCCTCCCGCGAGCGGCGCACGGTCGACTGCGCGGGCCGCACCACGGCCTCCCCCCACAAGGTCGACAAGGCCGGCGCCGTCTACACCCTCCTCGTCAACAGCCGTACGGCCCTGCTGCCCTGGATCCTCGTCCGCGTGGTCCTCGGCACGCTGCTGCGGACCGTCGCCTACCTCGTCGGCAAGGTGCCCGGACAGGCCGTCGACGAGATCCGCGGTCTGCTGGGCACGCTGCTGCGGCCCGAGAAGATCATCGCCGGCCGGCGCAGGCGCGGCCGCCCACAGGTCGACAAGGATGAGCTGCGGGCGCTGTTCCCGCCGCCCGGCGCGACCGTGCGGGCCACCGTCGAGCAGGTCGCCGGCGACTTCTTCGGCGCCTCCGACGCCGAGACCACCACCGGCGCGGGGCGGCACGGCGGCGCCATCGAGTCCGGTCCCGGCGGCGACGACGCCGACTTCCTGGAGATCGAGCAGTTCGCCCGCCTCAAGCGCATCGCCCGCAAGCCCGGCCCGGTGCTCTTCCTGGTCCTGCTGCTCGTCTCCCTCATCGCCTGCCGCAACCTCCTGGGCGGCGGCGCGCTCGCGGGCGGCGCCCTGCTGCCCGCACCGGCCGACGCCTCCGAGCTGTGGTCGCGCTATCTGGACGCCTGGCACCCGGTGGGCGCCGGCGGCACCCCGTCCGCGCCTCCCTACCTCGCGATCGTCGCGCTGCTGGCCTCCCTGCTGTTCGGCTCGACCGGCCTCGCCGTCACCGTCCTGCTCGTCTGCTCGGTGCCGCTGGCCGGCTTCACCGCCTACTTCGCCTCCCGCCCACTGGTCGCCTCCCGTCTCCTGCGCGCGTGGGGCGCCGTCGTCTACGCCTTCCTGCCCGCCGCCACCGGCGCCCTCGCCGGCGGCCGTATCGGCACCGCCGTCCTGGCCGTCCTGCTGCCGCTCATCGCGCGCGCGGGCATCGCCGCGAGCGGCCTGGCCAACTCCTCGGGGGCGCGCGGCAGCTGGCGGGCCACCTGGGCGTACGCGCTGCTGCTGACGATCACCACCGCGTTCACGCCGATCGTCTGGCCCATCGCCCTGGTCCTCGGCCTCGCCGTCCTGGCCGTGCGCCGCACCGACGTCCTCGCCTACGGCCCGCGCCTCCTGGCCCAGCTCGGCACGCCCCTGCTGCTTCTCGCGCCCTGGTCGCTGTCGCTGCTGCCGTTCGGCTTCTTCACCGAGGCCGGCCTGGAGTACGGCCCCTCGGCGGCCTCCGCGCTCGACCTGCTCGGCGCCAGTCCCGGCGGACCCGGCACGGTCGACGGACTGATGCTCATCGGTATCGTGCTGGCAGCGCTCGCCGCCCTGCTGCGCTCCGAGCGCCAGTCCGGTATCTGGACGGCCTGGGCGGTCGCCCTGGTGGGCCTCGTCTTCGCCGTCCTGTCCAACAGCTCCGCCTGGGCCGGCCCCGCCACCCTCGTCTACGGCATCGCCCTGCTCGCCGCCGCCGTCCTCGGCGCCGACGGCGCACGCGCGCGTGTCGCCGAGCAGAGCTTCGGCTGGCGCCAGCCGGTCGCCGCCCTCATCGCCTTCGCGTCGGCCGCGGGCCCGCTGCTCGTCGCCGTCGGCTGGATGCTCGGCGGGGCCGACGGCCCGCTGGAGCGCCGCGACCCCGTCCAGGTGCCGGCGTTCGTCGCCGAGGACGCCGGCAACCGCGACCAGGCACGCACCCTCGTCCTCGACAGCGACTCCGCCGCCCACGTCGGCTACATGCTGGTCCGCGGCTCCGGCGCCCGCCTCGGCGACGCCGAACTCGCCGCGGCCGACGGCGAGAACGCCACCCTCGACAAGGTCGTCGCCCACCTCGTCGCCGGCTCCGGCGGCGACCAGAGCGACCAGCTCGGCAAGTTCGCCGTGCGCTACGTCCTCGTGCACAAGGGCGCTCCCCGCGAGGTCACCCGCGTCCTGGACGCCACGCCCGGCCTGAAGCGGCTCAGCCAGCAGGACGGCAGTGCCCTGTGGCGGGTCAACCAGGAGGTCTCCCGCGCGGCCATCGTCACCGAGTCCGGCAAGGGCACCGCCACAGCGGTCGCCGCGGGCCCCGTCGACATCCACACCACCGTCCCCGACGGCTCCGACGGCCGGATCCTGCGCCTGGCCGACGCCGCCGCAGACGGCTGGACGGCCACCCTGGACGGCAAGCCGCTCACCCCCACCACCGTCGACGGCTGGGCCCAGGGCTTCGAACTCCCCGCCTCTGGCGGAACGCTGGACGTCACCTACGACGACCCGTTCACCCACACCGCCTGGCTGTGGGCGCAGGGCTTCCTCGCCCTCGTCCTCGTCGTCCTCGCCCTCCCCGGCCGCCGCCGCGACGTCGACGACGACCTCCCCGAGGAGCAGCCCCTGCCCGCCCAGGCCACCGCCGGCGAGGGCCGCCGCGCCCGCCGTCTGCGCGCCCAGGCCGAGTCCGAGGAACCCGCCTTGGACGAGGAACTCCCGTCTCCCGCGCAGGAGGAGACCCCGGTCGCGGTGCCTCAGCAGCAGTCCTACGGCATGGGGGTGCCCCCGGGCGAGGACGTTCGAGCCTGGGGGAGGGACACGCCGAGCCACGCGGGCACCGAGTACGGCGGCTACGGCAACGAGCAGTATCAGGGCGCCCAGCAGCAGTACCCGGCGGGCACCTACGACCAGGCGGCCTACGACCCCTACCAGGCCGGCCAGTACGACCCGTACGCCTACGAGGGCAGGCCCGAGGCCGCGGCCGCCTACGACCAGGCCTACCAGCAGGGATACGACCCGTCGTCCTACGGCCACGGCGGCTACGACCCCGGCTACGACCCGGACCCCCAGCACCCCCACGGCACCGGCAGCGAGCGCCCCGACGGGAGCCAGCAGTGAAGCGCACCACCCTGTCCCTGATCGCCGGCACGGCCGCGCTCGCCGCCGTCACCGGCTTCGCCACGCTCACCGAGCCGGCGGCCGCCCCCGGCGCGGACACCGCCAAGGCGGCCGCCGTCCTGCCCGTGGAGCGCACCAGCCTGCTCTGCCCGGCGCCCAGCAGCTCCGATATCGCCGAGACGACGTACACGTCGTTCACGCCCGTCACCAAGGGCACGGGAAGCGACGGCACGGCCGAACTCCAGTCCGCCCCCGCGGAGTCGGCCGCGGCCGGGAGCGCCGCGGACGGTAAGAAGAAGACGGCGGCCAAGCCCGTCCTCACCCCCAAGGCACCCGGTACGCCCGTCACCGGCGACACCTCCGGCGGCGACGCGCCCGCGCTCGTGGGCACCGCCGAGGGGAAGTTCGCGCCCGGCTGGACGGTCCAGGAGACCACCCAGGTCGCCGCCGGCACCGGCCGCGGCCTGCTCGGCGTCACCTGCACCTCACCGGACACGGAGTTCTGGTTCCCCGGCGTCAGCACGGCGGCCGACCGCACGGACTACGTCCATCTCACCAACCCGGACGACTCCGCCGCCGTCGCCGACATCGAGCTCTACGGCAAGGACGGCGCCGTGGCGACCACGGTCGGCGAGGACATCACCGTCCCGCCGCACTCCAGCGAGCCGATCCTGCTGTCCACGCTCACCGACGAGAAGCAGGACGACCTCACCGTCCACGTCAACGTCCGCAGCGGCCGTGTCGGGGCGGCCGCACAGGCCCTGGACGACAAGCTCGGCGGGGACTGGCTGGCCCCGTCCACCGATCCGGCGGGCAGCCTGGTGCTCCCCGGCATCCCCAAGGACGCCACGGCCGTCCGCCTGGTCGCCTTCACACCGGGAGACGCCGACGCGGATCTGAAAGTCCAACTCGCCTCGCCCTCCGGCCTGATCACCCCGGCCGGGCAGGAGACGCTGCACGTCAAGGCGGGCATGACGACCGCCATGGATCTGGGCGACATCACGCGCGGGGAGGCCGGTTCGCTGGTCCTGACCCCCACCGACCGGTCCGTGCCGGTCGCCGCCGCCGTACGAATCGTGCGCGGCAAGGGCGACAAGCAGGAGTCGGCGTTCATCCCCGCCGCGAGCCCGGTCGGCACGCGCGCGTCCGTCGCCGACAACACCGCCAAGGGCTCCACCCTCTCCCTGACCGCCCCCAGAGGCACCGCGAAGGTGAAGGTCACCGCCTCGGCGGGCACCGGGGGAGGCACGGCGGCCTCCAAGACGTACACGATCAAGTCCGGCACCACCCAGGACGTCGAACTGCCCGTCCCCACAGGCCTGAAGGGCACCTACGCCCTGACCGTGGAACCCCTCACCCCCGTCCCCGTCTACGCCTCCCGCACCCTGACGACCTCGGTGGACGACCTCCCGGCCTTCACGATCCAGACGCTGCCGGACGACAGGGGAACGGTGTCGGTACCGGAGGCGGACGAGGATCTGACGGTGCTGCAGAAAAGCAGCGGGTGAAGACCGCCCACCCGCGGCTCGGTCCTCGCGTCCCTCAGTCCTCCCCGTATCGGGGATCCACCGTCTCCGGAGTGAGCCCCAACAACTCCGCCACCTGCTCCACCACAACCTCGTGGACCAGCGCGGCCCGCTCGTCGCGCCCCTTGGTGCGAATCTCGACCGGCCGCCGATAGACGACGACCCGCGCCCGATGCCCCTCCCGCGCGGGCATGGTCCCGCCCAGCGGCACCGCCTCGTCGTTCCACGGCCCCGCGGCCCCGTCCAGCCGCGGCACCTCCAGCACCAGGAAGTCGATCTCGGCGAGCTGCGGCCACCGCCGCTCCAGCCGCTCCACGGAGTCCTGCACCAGATCCGCGAACACCTCGGCGCGGCTCGCGGCCAACGGCACCTGAGGGGGTGCGATCGGTCCCCGCATGCCCCGGCCGTGGCGATCACGACGACGGGGCCCGGGGCCTGCGGCACGGGGCGGTACGGGGCTGTCCATCACTACTGCAGCGTAGTCCCCGCCGCGCCCGGCCGCCCGGCCCCACGCAGCAACCTCGCCACCGTCCGGCCGCTCCGCACGGCATGTCGCAGGATGACCATTCCAGCCAAGGTTGGGCTCGATTCCGTATCTCTCCGAGACCGACGAACTCATGGCAATTGATGGTGTTTGTGCCGTGTGGTGACCGGACCGTGTGGCCTTCCTTGTCCCAGGGGCTGGCGTTCATGCAGGTCAGCGGGGTATGACTGGAGTGGTCTGTGGGGCGTTTCACAACACGACACGGTGGAGTGACCTGGTGGAGAGTCGTCGCGGCCCGCTCAAGAGTGCGGTACCGTCCAACGTCGTGAGCCCTGTACGTCGCTGTTCGCGAACCGCCTGCGGCCGACCCGCCGTCGCGACGCTGACGTACGTCTACGCCGACTCGACCGCGGTCCTCGGCCCGCTCGCCACCTACGCCGAACCCCACTGTTATGACCTGTGCGCCGAGCACTCCGAGCGCCTCACCGCCCCGCGTGGCTGGGAGGTCGTCCGCCTCCTCGACGGTTCGGCTCCCGCGCGCCCCAGTGGCGACGATCTGGAAGCGCTTGCCAACGCCGTCCGTGAAGCGGCCCGCCCGCAGGAACGTGCAGCCGGGGCCGGCGGCGGAGGCCGGGGGGCGGACCCGATGGAGGTCGCGCGCCGCGGCCATCTGCGGGTCCTGCGGTCGCCGGACAACTGAAGCCCTGCGTCGCGAGGGCTGACGCACACCCGTTGACGCGCCGTTGGCACGGACACGACGGTTCCGTTCGGCGGGGATTGTAGAAATCGCTTTCCATGTGGCGGGGGCACGGCTGCCCTGCCACGTCCAGGAACCGCAACCCCTCGCGGGCCCGCTCGCCGCCCGCCCTTGTGGTGGCCCTGACCCTCGTGCCGGCCTGCCCCTGGTCGCCGTGGCCTCGGTGTCGGCCCGTCAGACCCCGCTGCCGGCCCTCGTCGTGCCCCTCGTGCTGGCCGGCCCGGTGGACGGCCGGTGAGGTCTGCGCGAGGTCTGGCTGACCGCCCTGGTGTGCGGAATCGCCTTGGCCGTCGCCCAGTTGGCCGCCTCCCACTCCGTCGCCGCGTAACTCGCCGACATCGGCGCCGCCTTGGCCCGGCGCGGGCGCCCTGGTCGCCGTACCGCACGCGCGCGTGCCCGCCCCGAGGCGGTCCGCGCGTCCGCGGTGACGGGCGGCACGCTGCCGAGGGCGACCTGCGCAAGGTGCTGCCCTGGAGCATCGGCTCGCTGCTCGTGAGGTGCCTCATCGTGGTCGGCCGGAAGCCGACCGGTACGGGACTGGATGCTTCCGTAGGGGCGGCCCGGACCTGAGGTCACGCGGCGGATCGCGCGTGAGGTCACGTCTGTGGGCCGGACACGGCGGACCCCCGGCGGGCTGTCGGTCGCGCCGGGTAGTTTGTGGTGACTCACAGGACTTTAAGGAAGGTTTGGCCGTGGCTGCTGATCTGTCGCAGATCGTGAAGGCGTACGACGTACGCGGGGTGGTCCCGGACCAGTGGGACGAGTCGCTGGCCGAGCTGTTCGGGGCTGCCTTCGCCCAGATCACCGACGCCCGGGCGATCGTCGTCGGCCACGACATGCGCCCCTCCTCGCCCGGCCTGTCCGGCGCCTTCGCCCGCGGCGCGGCGGCACGCGGCGTGCACGTCACCGAGATCGGCCTGTGCTCCACGGACCAGCTGTACTACGCCTCGGGCGCGCTGAACCTGCCGGGCGCCATGTTCACCGCCTCGCACAACCCGGCGCAGTACAACGGCATCAAGCTGTGCCGCGCGGGCGCGGCCCCGGTCGGCCAGGACACCGGCCTGGCGGAGATCCGCGAACTCGTCGAGTACTGGACGGAGTCGGGCGCCCCCGAACCCGCCCCGACCCCGGGAACCATCACCAGGGCCGACACGTTGGACGATTACGCGGCGCACCTCCGCTCACTCGTCGACCTGACGTCCATCCGCCCCCTGAAGGTCGTCGTCGACGCGGGCAACGGCATGGGCGGCCACACCGTCCCCACGGTCTTCGCCGGCCTGCCCCTGACGTCGGTCCCCATGTACTTCGAGCTGGACGGCACCTTCCCGAACCACGAGGCCAACCCCCTCGACCCGGCCAACCTCGTCGACCTGCAGAAGCGGGTCCGCGAGGAGGGCGCCGACCTCGGCCTCGCCTTCGACGGCGACGCGGACCGGTGCTTCGTCATCGACGAACAGGGCGACCCGGTCTCCCCGTCCGCGATCACCGCTCTCGTCGCCGCCCGCGAACTCGCCCGACACGGCGGCGAGGGCACGATCATCCACAACCTGATCACCTCCTGGACCGTCCCCGAGGTCGTGAAGGAGAACGGCGGCACCCCCGTCCGCACCCGCGTCGGCCACTCCTTCATCAAGGCCGAGATGGCCCGCACCGGCGCGATCTTCGGCGGCGAACACTCCGCCCACTACTACTTCAAGGACTTCTGGAACGCCGACACCGGCATGCTGGCCGCCCTCCACGTCCTCGCCGACCTCGGCGGCCAGGAGTCCCCCCTGTCCTCCCTTGTCGCCCAGTACGAGCGCTACACCGGCTCCGGCGAGATCAACTCCACCGTCGACGACCAGGAGGCCCGCATCGCGGCGATCAAGGCCGCGTACGGCACCCGCGAGGGCATCACCCTCGACGAACTCGACGGCCTCACGGTCACCTCCGAGGACTGGTGGTTCAACGTCCGCCCCTCCAACACCGAGCCCCTCCTCCGCCTGAACGCGGAGGCACGGGACGAGGCGACGATGCGGAAGATCCGGGACGAGGTGCTGGCGGTCATCCGGGACTGAGGAGCGGCTGGGCGAGGGGCTCGAGGGCGCGCCCACCGAGCGGGGCCTGACCGGCCCCGCAGCCTTGCGGGAGTGACGCGACGGGGTTCCGCCTCCGACCCGGGGCGAATCCCCTGGCGGGGGCGAAGGGGCAGAACCCCGGGGAGGGGAACGGGCAAGGGCGGCAGGGCGAAACCCCCCCGACGGTCACCCCAACACCCCACCCCCACCAGCGGTACGCTGACCAGGCACATCCGTACAACCCCACAACCGAAGGGACACCCCATGCCGCTCGAAGCCGGCCTCCTGGAGATCCTCGCCTGCCCGGTCTGCCACGCCCCCCTCAAGGAGCAGGACGCCGAGCTGATCTGCACCGGTCAGGACTGCGGCCTGGCGTACCCCGTCCGCGACGGCATCCCCGTCCTCCTCGTCGACGAGGCCCGCCGCCCCGCGTAAGGGCGGCCCCGGCACGCAGCCCCGACACCGCGCCCCACCCAGGGGTGACCACGGCAGCGCAGGGAACACCCCACCCCAGGCAAACCCGGCACCCCCGGCGCCCGCACACCGACGACGACCCGGCGATCGGAGAACTGACGCCATGCTCGACGAATCGCTGCTCGACACGCCGGAGGCCCTGGCCGAGGCGGACCACCGCGCCCTCCTGCGCGGAGCGGCCGAAGCCGGCGCCCGCGTCCGCACCGCGGTCCGGCACGCCACCGAGGCCGGCGTCCACCAGCTCAAGCCGGACGGCCGCCCGCGCGCGATCCTCATCGCAGGCCCCGGCGCCGCCGCCATCTGTGTCGCCGACCTCCTCGGCACCCTCGCCGGCGCCGCCTGCCCCGTCATCCGCCTCGCCCCCACCGGCGTCGCCCCCGCCGCAGGCGCCCTGCGCTGGGAACTCCCCGGCTGGGTCGGCTCCGTGGACCTCCTCCTGATCGCCACCCCCGACGGCACCGAACCCGGCCTCTGCCTCCTCGCCGAGCATGCCTACCGCCGCGGCTGCACCGTCGTCGCCGTGGCCCCCACCCGCTCCCCGCTCACCGAAGCGGTGACCGCCGCCCACGGCCTGTTCGTACCGCTGGCGACCGCGCCGTACGAACACGACGAGCAACCCCCCGTCGCCGCGTCCGCACCCGGCGTCCTGTGGGCCCTGTTCACGCCCCTCCTCGCGCTCCTGGACCGCATCGCCCTGCTCTCCGCCCCCGCGGACGCGCTCGAGAAGGTCGCCGATCGCCTCGACCACATCGCCGAACGCTGCGGCCCCGCCATCGCGACCTACAGCAACCCGGCCAAGACGCTGGCCGCCGAACTCGCCGACTCGCTCCCCGTGATCTGGACCGAGGGCACCTCGGCCGGCCCCGCCGGCCGCCGCTTCGCCGCCGCGCTCGCCGAACTCTCCGGCCGCCCCGCCGTCGTCTCCGAACTCCCCGAGGCCCTCTCCTCCCACAGCGCCCTGCTCGCCGGCCCCCTCGCCGCGAGCGCCGACCCGGACGACTTCTTCCGCGACCGCGTCGAGGAACAACCCGCCCTGCACGCGCGCGTGGTGCTCCTGCGCGACCGCCCCATCGGCGGCCTCACCGCCGCCCCGGCCGCCCGTGACCTGGCCCTCAGCCACGACACGCCGATCAGCGAACTCGAACCAGAGGCCGGCGACGAACTCGTCAGCCTCGCCGAACTGATCGCCATCACGGATTTCGCCGCCGTTTACCTGGCGCTCGCCTCGGGATCCTGATCTGGCGACCGAACGTCCGCAGACAGACGACGCCCCTCGCGGACACCCGCCGACAGACCCTCGCAGCGCCCCGACCGCCGCGGGCCGCCGCGACAGACCGACAGACAGGCAGAGACACCACCATGGACCGCCTCGACAACACCGTCCGCCCCTACGCCTGGGGTTCCCCGACCGCGATCCCCGGCCTGCTCGGCGTCGAACCGACCGGCGAACCGCAGGCCGAGATGTGGATGGGCGCCCACCCGGGCGCACCCTCCCGCACCGCCCGGGGCACCCTCGTCGAGGTCATCGAGGCCGACCCGGAGCGAGAACTCGGGACCAAGGCGACGGCCAGATTCGGCCCCCGCCTCCCCTTCCTCCTCAAGATCCTCGCCGCCGGCGCCCCCCTCTCCCTGCAGGTCCACCCCAACCTGGAACAGGCCAAGGAGGGCTACGAGGACGAGGAGCGCCGCGGCATCCCCGTGGACGCCCCGCACCGCAACTACAAGGACGCCAACCACAAGCCCGAACTCATCTGCGCCCTCACCGAGTTCGACGGCCTCTGCGGCTTCCGCGCCCCCGTCCAGGCCGCCGACCTCCTCGACGGCCTCGGCGTCGACTCCCTCAAGCCGTACGTCGACCTCCTGCACGCCCACCCCGAGGACGCCGCCCTGCGCGAGGTCCTCACCGCGATCCTCACCGCCGACCCCGAGGAGATGGCCCACACCGTCGCGGCCGCCGCAGCCGCCTGCGACCGCCTCGGCGGCGACTACGCCCCCTACGCCGGCATCGCCCACCACTACCCGGGCGACCCCGGCGTCCTCGCGGCCATGCTCCTCAACCACGTCCGCCTCCAGCCCGGCGAAGCCCTCTTCCTCGGCGCCGGCATCCCGCACGCCTACCTCAGCGGCCTCGGCGTCGAGATCATGGCCAACTCCGACAACGTCCTGCGCTGCGGCCTGACCCCCAAACACGTCGACGTCCCCGAGCTCCTGCGCATCGTCCGCTTCGAACCCGGCGACCCCGGCGTACTGCGCCCCGAGGCCACCCCGGACGGCGAGGAGGTCTACGAAACCCCCATCGACGAGTTCCGCCTCTCCCGCTACGTCCTCCCGGAGGGCACCGCCCCTCACGACCTCACCCTCCCGACCCCGCAGATCCTCCTCTGCACGGCAGGCTCCGTACACGCCGGCGACCACACCCTGACCCCCGGCCACTCCGTCTTCGTCCCCGCGGGCGAAACAGCCGAAGTGTCCGGAGCCGGTACGGTCTTCCGGGCCACCGTCGTCGCCTGACGCATCCCACTCGCCCCTCCGGGCACACGGATGGCGGACCGGGCTGCAACAATGACCCACCGCAAAGGACGGGCAAAGCCGACGACGGCACCAGCGCCCCGAGGACGACCCCCAGGACGAAGGGACCACGCGAACACATGAGCGCGTCAGGCGGCACCAAGGCGATCGTGGCGGCACTCGTCGCCAATCTCGCGATCGCGGCATCGAAGTTCGTGGCGTTCGCCTTCAGCGGCTCGTCGTCCATGCTCGCCGAAGGCGTCCACTCGCTCGCCGACTCCGGAAACCAGGCCCTCCTCCTCGTCGGCGGCAAGAAGGCCCAGCGCGAGGCCACCCCGCAGCACCCCTTCGGCTACGGGCGCGAGCGCTACATCTACGCCTTCCTCGTCTCCATCATCCTCTTCTCGGTCGGCGGCATGTTCGCCCTCTACGAGGGCTACGAGAAGATCAAGCACCCGCACGAGATCGAACACTGGTACTGGCCGGTCGGTGTCCTGGTCTTCGCGATCATCGCCGAGTCCTTCTCCTTCCGGACGGCCATCAAGGAGTCCAACGTCCTGCGCGGCAGGAAGTCCTGGACCGAGTTCGTCCGCCATGCCAAGGCCCCCGAACTCCCGGTCGTCCTCCTGGAGGACCTGGGCGCGCTCGTCGGTCTGATCCTCGCCCTCCTCGGCGTCGGCCTGGCCCTGATCACCGGTGACGGCGTCTGGGACGGCATCGGCACCATCTGCATCGGCGTCCTGCTCGTCCTCATCGCCGTCGTCCTGGCCATCGAGACCAAGTCCCTCCTCCTCGGCGAGGCCGCCGGCGCGGAGGAGACCCAGAAGATCGAGGCCGCCATCGTCGACGGCGCCACCGTCACCCGCGTCATCCACATGCGCACGCTCCACCTCGGCCCCGAGGAACTCCTCGTCGCTGCCAAGATCGCCGTCCAGCACGACAACACGGCCACCCAGATCGCCGACGCCATCGACGCCGCCGAGTCCCGCATCCGCCAGGCCGTCCCCATCGCCCGCGTCATCTACCTCGAGCCCGACATCTACAGCGAGGCCGAGGCCGCCAAGGGCGCCGACCCCGAAGCCACCCCGGGCGGCCCGGCCCACCCCGCGGCCGACCACTGACCCTCTCTCCACCCCACGGGGCTCGCCGAACACCGGCGGGCCCCGCGGCTTTTTCCCCTCTCTCCCGCCCCTCCTCACCCTCCGTGATCGGCGTGATCTGTTCGGAGGTGGACTGGGGCCGCGCCGCGCCTCCGGTGTAGCTTGGAACGGAGCCAGACGTCGCTGCTGATGGCGGTCGGGCGGTCCCGCACGGACCGACCGAGGGAGAGAGGGCCTCCGACGGACTGCGCTGCGCGACGCGGGCATGCCTGTGTCCCTTTCGGGCACCCCTGTGTCCGCCGCCGCGCAGACCAGCCGTACCCAGACCTCGACCCAACCCCGAGGAGCAGCTCGCAATGACGACTGTCGACAACCGACAGGACTTCAAGGTCGCCGACCTCTCCCTGGCCGAGTTCGGCCGCAAGGAGATCACCCTCGCCGAGCACGAGATGCCGGGCCTCATGGCGATCCGCAAGGAGTACGCCGCCTCCCAGCCCCTCGCCGGCGCCCGCGTCACCGGCTCCCTGCACATGACCGTGCAGACCGCCGTCCTCATCGAGACCCTCGTCGCCCTGGGCGCCCAGGTCCGCTGGGCCTCCTGCAACATCTTCTCCACCCAGGACCACGCGGCCGCCGCCATCGCCGTCGGCCCCGACGGCACGCCGGACAACCCCCAGGGCATCCCGGTCTTCGCCTGGAAGGGCGAGACCCTGGAGGAGTACTGGTGGTGCACCGAGCAGGCCCTGACCTGGCCGGACAGCCCCACCGGCGGCCCCAACATGATCCTCGACGACGGCGGCGACGCCACCCTCCTCGTCCACAAGGGCGTCGAGTACGAGAAGGACGGCAAGGTCCCCTCCGTCGACACCGCCGAGAACGAGGAACACCGCGTCATCCTCGAGCTCCTCAACCGCACCATCACCGAGGGCTCCCAGAAGTGGACCCAGCTCGCCTCGGAGATCCGCGGCGTCACCGAGGAGACCACCACCGGCGTCCACCGCCTGTACGAGATGCAGCGCGACGGCGTCCTCCTCTTCCCGGCGATCAACGTCAACGACGCCGTCACCAAGTCGAAGTTCGACAACAAGTACGGCTGCCGCCACTCCCTCGTCGACGGCATCAACCGCGCCACCGACGTCCTCATCGGCGGCAAGACCGCCGTCGTCTGCGGCTACGGCGACGTCGGCAAGGGCTGCGCGGAGTCCCTGCGCGGCCAGGGCGCCCGCGTCATCATCACCGAGATCGACCCGATCTGCGCCCTGCAGGCGGCGATGGACGGCTACCAGGTCACCACCCTGGACGAGGTCGTCGAGACCGCCGACATCTTCATCACCACGACCGGCAACAAGGACATCATCCTGGCCTCGGACATGGCCAAGATGAAGCACCAGGCCATCGTCGGCAACATCGGCCACTTCGACAACGAGATCGACATGGCCGGCCTCGCCAAGATCCCGGGTATCGTCAAGGACGAGATCAAGCCGCAGGTCCACACCTGGACCTTCCCCGACGGCAAGAAGATCATCGTCCTCTCCGAGGGCCGCCTGCTGAACCTCGGCAACGCCACCGGCCACCCGTCGTTCGTGATGTCCAACTCCTTCGCGGACCAGACCCTGGCCCAGATCGAGCTGTTCACCAAGCCCGACGAGTACCCGACCGGCGTCTACACGCTGCCCAAGCACCTCGACGAGAGGGTCGCCCGTCTCCACCTGGACGCGCTCGGCGTGAAGCTGACCACGCTCCGCCCCGAGCAGGCCGCCTACATCGGTGTCGAGGTCGAGGGCCCGTACAAGCCGGACCACTACCGCTACTGAGTCCGCAGCCCCACCCGCCGAGGAGCGCACCCGTCCACGGACGCGCTCCTCGGCCAGGTCCTCCGAGGCAGGCCCCCGCACCCCCGTGTCGGGGGCCTGCCCCATTGGCCTCCGGCCGGACCGCCGCCACAAGCGCCGGCGCCGACTCGCCGAGGTGACCGGACCAGCCCGTCACACCCCAGGACCCCCATGCCCCGCGGCCGTTATTCGCTCCACGATCCGCACGATCACACCCCCCTCGCCCACGAGCACTTCCAATGCGCCCCCGGCCCCTCCGGCTGGCGCTATGTCTCCCAGCTGACCACCTCCACCGGCGATCACACCGGCTCCGTCGACCTCACCCTCGACGACCTCGGCCGCCCCCTCCGCCTCGAACTCCATGCCGGCAGCTGGCAGGTCCGCGGCGCCGCGCTCGACGGCGTCACCTGGGTCCGCACCGACCCCACCGGCACCCACGCCACGGAAGGCAACGTCCAGGCCCATGCCTTCACCGGCACATCCCCCGCCTTCCTCATCGCCACCACCCGACTCCTACGCCTCACCCCCTCCACGCCCGCGACCCGCCTACGCCTCGTCGCCTTCACCGACCCGGTCCTCGCCCCGCGCACCGTGGACCAGTCCTGGGCCTTGGTGAACAGACAAACACACACCACTGACAACGGCCCCCTGACCGTGGACGAATACCAGGTCACAGCCCTGGACACGGGCGAACAGCACGCCGTCCACATCACCGGCGACGTGGTCCTCGCGGCACCCGGCATCGAACTGGAAGACCTCGAATCGCCCCCGTCGACCTTCGACTGAGCGCGTGAACCGAACGCGAGAAGGAGCTAGGCAGGCGGCACGAACCCCGTGGCCGGACGCTCGGCCGGCGGTATCCGATCCGCAGGCGCCGCCGGCCGGCCCTGACCGGGAGGCTCCGGCGCCGCAGGCGGAACCCCGCCGACCGCACCAGACTCCTGAACGACCGGTGCACCACGAGACGGCGCACCCGCCGGACCGTGGACAGGCGCGATGCCGGACTGCCCGACACCACCCGCACCCCCGAACGCCCGCCGCGACTCCCGGACCTGCCGCTCCTGCACCACAGCCGCCAGATACGCGGCCGGCGGCACCCCCTGAGGCATCGGAACCCCCGTACGCGCCGCCAGATCCCCAGCCAAACGCTCTCCCATCGCCCACCCGACCTGCGGATCCAACTGGCTCATCCGCCCGAGGTACTGCCTGATCGCCAGCCACAGACCGTCCGGCACCCCCGACAGATCCAGCCCCGAGAACTGCCCGGCCAGCCACGGCGGCGGAGGCGGCAGGAAACCCGTCCGCGCCACCGGCACCCGCTCCCGCACCACCAGCGTCCCGGCGAAGACGTCACCGAGCCGCCGCCCACGAGCCGACACGAGCGAGGCGATGCACGCCACCACCCCCGCTGTCAGCAGTATCTCGACGACACCGAGCGCGCCCCGCACCAGTGAGTGCCGGAACCGGATCGGCCCACCGTCGTCCCGCACCACACGCAACCCGCACGCCGTCTTCCCGAGCGACCGCCCATGGCTGAGCGTCTCCACCGCGATCGGCCCACCCACCAGCACAAGCAGGAACGTGGCGATCGACACCGCGATCTGCGCCGCCTCGTCCAAGGACGCAGTGGCCATCAGCAAGCCGAAGCTCACGACGACGTAGGCCACCAGGGCCACGGTCACGTCCAGCAACGCGGCCAAGGCCCTGCTGGGCAGCCTGGCAGGCCGCAGCTCCAGCGCCACCGCCTCACCGGTCACCAGCTCACTCACGCCCGCCGTCCCTTCCCTGACCTGCCCCGACAACGGCCAGTCTGCCAAGCTGAGCGCACACGGCGCCGCAGTACGACAAGCTGACACCTACGACCGGCCGCCGAGGAAACAGCCGAGGAGCAGGCACACCGATGGACCTCGACGTCTTCGTCTCCGCCCACCGAGCCGAGTGGGACCGCCTCGACGCCCTCCTGCGCCGACGCAACCTCACCGGCACCGAGGCAGACGAACTCGTCACCCTGTACCAGCGCACCGCCACCCACCTCTCCCTCATTCAGTCCAGCGCCCCCGACCCCCAGCTCACCGGCCGCCTCAGTCAACTGGTGGCACGCGCGCGTAGCGCCGTGACAGGCACCCGACGCGCCTCCTGGCGCGACGTCACCCGCTTCCTCACTCAGGGCTTCCCCGCCGCCGTCTACCGGTCACGGCACTGGTGGGTACCCACCGCGCTCGCCTCCACCGCGATCGCCGCCCTCCTGGGCTGGTGGATCGGCACCCACCCGGAAGTGCAGTCCTCCATAGCGGCCCCCAGCGAACTGCGGGAGCTCACCCGACCCGGCGGCCAGTACGAGACGTACTACTCGAGCCACCCGGCGACCTCGTTCGCCGCCCAGGTCTGGACGAACAACGCCCAGGCCGCAGCGATGTGCCTGGTCCTGGGCGCCTTCCTGGGCCTCCCGGTCCTCTGGATCCTCTTCCAGAACATGCTCAACCTGGGCATCGGCGTCGGCCTCATGTCCTCAGCGGGCCGACTCGACACCTTCCTCGGCCTGGTCCTCCCGCACGGCCTCCTCGAACTGACCGCGGTCTTCGTCGCCGCCGGTACCGGCCTACGCCTCGGCTGGACCCTGATCGATCCGGGCCCCCGTACCCGACGCACCGCCCTCGCCGAGGAGGGCCGAGCCGCCGTGGGCATGGCCATCGGCCTCGCCCTGGTCCTCTTCGTCTCGGGAGCCATCGAAGGCTTCGTCACCCCCTCCGGTCTGCCCACCTGGACCCGCATCACCATCGGCATCGCTGCCGAGCTGGCCTTCCTCGCCTACGTCTACGTCCTCGGCGGCAGGGCTGCCCGCGCCGGAGACACGGGCGATGTCGACGCAGCCGAGCGCAGCGCGACGGTGCCGACGGCCGCCTGATGTGCGTGAACGCTTGCTGAACTGCTAGTCTCCTCTTCGCCCCACAAGAGCCGTTGACACGGAGCGCGTGGGGAGGTAGATTCGAACAGTTGCCTGGACTGGACGTGGTTCGGTCGGCAGCGAGTGAGTATCTATATGGCATCTCGGAACATCGATTCCGCAGAAGCCCCTCCCGATGAATCGGAAATGAGTGGCCGGTCAGACCGGCCTGGAACTTCTGATAAAGTCGGAACCGCCGGAAAGGAAACCGCGAAACAAAAGCGGTGGCCTGGAAAGCACCGAGGAAATCGGATCGAGAAAAGATCTGATAGACTCGGAAACGCAAGACCGAAGGGAAGCGCCCGGAGGAAAGCCTGAGAGAGTCTCTCGGGT
>NZ_BMSX01000003.1 GCF_014649375.1 Streptomyces aurantiogriseus | reverse complement strand
GTCACCGACACCCCGCTCCCCGCCCCCACCTGCAAACACGTCACCGACACCCCGCTCCCGGCTCTCCCCCGCCGCGCCTTCCTGCCCCGAGAGCCACCCCTCCGACCGCTCGTCCCAGGCCCCGGAGCTCCCCGGCGTCCCGGGCCGGTCCAGTTCACCCAGGCCGCTCATCGCGTCCCCTCCATGGCGGCGACCCGTGGGCCGGGCTGCACCGGAGAGATGCCGGGCACCATCGATGCCCCAGGCACCGCCGATGCGCCGGACACTGCCCCCGTCCCCCGCACTGGCGCGGGCTCCTCCCCCCGGCCGGCCCCGCGCACATCGCAGCCCCGCCTGTCGAGGCCGGTCCAGCGGTCCGGGAGCCACGCCTCCGCCGGGACGGCGAACGGCCGGGGTTCGCCTGCTTCGTCGAGGACGACCCGGCGGACCGGGCTGCGGGAGACGACCTCCAGGTAAATGCCGTGAAATGCCGCGACGTTCTGCTCGACCGTGAACAGTTCGAGGGCGCGTGCGCGGGCGGCCGCGCCCAGGCGCGCACGGCGCTCGGGGTCGCGCAACAGCGCCACGCACGCCTCCGCGAGTGCCCGCGGGTTGCGCGGTGGGACGACCAGCCCCGTACCGCCGATGACCTCGACCACCGCGCCAACGTCCGTGGACACGGTCGCGCGCCCGCAGAGCATCGCCTCGACCAGGCCGACGGGGAAGCCCTCGACGACGCTGGACAGGACGACGACGGCACCGGCCGCGTACGCCTCCGCGGGGCCGGGCACCTCCGGGCCGCCGATCTCCTCGAAGGAGACCGGGTTGTCGCCGACGGCGTGCGGCCCGTCCGCCTCATCCGGGAAGAGCTGCGCGGCCAGCACCCGGCAGTGGCCGAGGTACGCCTGCCCCTCGGGCCCGGCCGGCGCGCCGATGATCCGGAGTCGGGTGCCGGGCTCCTCCTTGCGGACCTCCGCGAAGGCGTGCAGCAGGGACACCAGGTCCTTCGCGGGTTCCACCCGGCCGGCCCAGACCAGCGTGCGCGGGTCGGCGGTGTCCGGGGAGTCGCCGACCTCGGCGAAGCGGGAGGCGTCCATGCCCGGGTAGACGGTGCGCAGTTTGGCGCGGTCGGCGCCGCACCGCTCCTGCCAGCGGCGGGCGTGCGCGTTCCCGGGCGTGACGCACGCGGCTCGCCGGTACACCTCGGCGGCGAGCCGCCCGTGGAACGCGGCGAGCAACGCCCGTACGGCGGGGGCCGGTTCCGAGATCGAGGAAGCGGACGAGGAGGACGACGACGAAGCCGAGGGAGCCGCCCCGGCCCCGGAGCTCAAATAGTGCGTCCGCAACCGCACCCCGTACTCCGTCACCACCAAGGGCACCCCGAAGAAGTGCCGCGCCAGCAGCCCCGGCAGGGCGGCCGCACCCCCCGACGCCGCATGACACAGGTCGACCGAGCCCAGTGCATCGGCCCCGCCGTCCCCACCCTCCTCGTACCAGTCGAGCGAGAGGGGGCGCAGAAGCCGTTCCAGATGCGCGGTCACGGCGAGCAGGTCGGGGACGCGCGCCTCACGCGCCGTACGCAGTGCGCCGGGCGCACCACAGGCGCGCTCCAGGGCGCGCACGGCGCCTTCCGAGCGGAGCGCCCCCACCAGTCCGCCCTCGCCACGCGCGAGTTCCGCGAGCCCGTACAGCGCGTTGCCGAAACGGTCCGCCTGAGCAGCGGAACGCTCCTCCGAGGCGTCGCCGGAGGCCCCCTCGCACAGGACGGCCACCAACTCGCCGTAGCACTCGGCGAAGCGCCGGCGCGCGCGCCGCCCGAACGCGACCCCGTCGCTCTCGGCCTTCCACAGGGGCGCTGTCCGCACCTGGCGGACCTGCGGCGGCAGTGCGACCCGGCCCGCGGCCTCCTGGTGCTCGCTGCGGCTGAGCGCGTAGAGGTCGAACTCGTGCTGCCCCAGCCTGTGCACGAGCCGGTCGCACCAGAGTCCGGCGTCACCGCTCACATACGGATAGCCACCCTCCGTAAGCAGTCCGATGCGCACGTGTGCACCCCCGATCTCCCGTTTGGGGAGCCACCGTTGACCCGGCGGCTCGCAGCGGGAAGACGGTATGCGGACAGGACGGTGGCGCGACGGACGGTTGTCCGCAGCGCCACCAAAAGGGGTGAACGGTCGTAACTTTCCTGTGCGGGTCGCGTTCCGTCGCGCTAAGAGATCACTCGATCGCGAAACGTTACGTCACGGACGTCATCCGGCGGCCGCCCGCCCCGACGTCGGTCGTCGGCATCCCGCGCCCCGGAACGACCGGTTTGCGCAGGAGAGGAGATGAGAGAGCTCGCGACGCACGCGCCTGAGGGCGGGCGTCGGCGACAGTTGAGCCACTTGTCAGCTCTTGGGATACGGCCAGGGGTTGGGCAGACAGCGGATCCCGTCATACTCCAGGAACTTCGTCTGCTGCTGCATGACCGGGGCGAGGTCACCGTTCTTGTCGCAGGTCACATGCGGGTAGCCGAGCCGGTGGCCGACCTCGTGGTTGATGAGCATCTGCCGGTAGGCGTACATCTTGTCACCGTAGGTCTTCGACCCCTGCGCCCACCGGTACGCGTTGATCATCACGCGCTCGGTGGCGTCCGAGTTACAGGAAACGTTGTCCACGGTGGTATCCAGACCGGATTTCGCGCACCAGTCGGCGGTGGTGCCGGGGCTGGCGAGCGTGATGACGAAGTCGGGCTTCCCCGAGTAGATCCGCTCGAAGGTCCGCGCGCCGCTGTGGGCCCAACTGCGGTCGTCGTTCAGCGTCTTCTGCACGGCCTGCGCGAAGAGTTCGGCGTCGAGCCCCAGCCCCTGTTCCACGTCCACCCGGTAGGTGTACTTCTGCCCCTTGCCGGGCGCCTTGTCGATGCCGGGCACCGCGTCGAACTTCCCCGGCCCTTTGAGCGTGGCACTGAGCGCGTATTTCGCGCCCATCTTCTGCTCGTACGTCAGCGGCGCCACGTCGGCGGACGGCGACGGGCTCGGCCGGTCGTCCCCGCGCGTGGCGGAGTCGCGGGCGTCGCGGGCGGCTTGGTCCGTCGTGGACTGCGACTGGACGTCCCCGTCCCGTGTGTCGGTGACCTGCCCGGCCACCACCACGGCCAGCACGGTGGTGACGGCGGCGGCCGCGATCCCGGTGAACGTCCGCCCTTTGGCGCCCTTGGCGGCCACGGGTTCGCCGGTGGGCGGTGCGTCGTCGTCGACGTCGGCCGGGGCGGCCCCCCGCGGGGCCGGGTCCCAGTCGGTGACGGAGGCGTACGGGTCGTAGGCATTGTCCGCGGACGCGGCGACGGACGCGGGCCGACGGCGTGCGAACACGTCGTCCTCCTCGGCGAAGGCGTCGAGGTACTCCTTGCGTGGACCCCCGGTACCCGCCGGCCTCTGACGGGGAATCAGGGGTCCGGCACCGCTCTGCGTCCGCCCCCTCAACTCCCCCCACCCGCCCCCGCTTTCACGCTGCTCGGGATGACCGCCACGGACCTGCGGGAAGCCGTGAGCGGGAGTTCCGTCGGGCAACCTGGGCGCGCCGTGGGCAGGAGTGCCGTCGGGAAGCCGGGGGAAGCCATGCGCAGGGGTCCCGTCGGGAAGCCGGGGCACCCCACGAACCGGCGTACCGCCCGCAGGCCGGCCCGCGCCCTGGACACGACCACCCCGCGCGTCCCCCTGGGAGGCGTTCCCGGAACTGCCCTTCGATGCGCCCTTGGGCGCTGATCCCCGTCGACTGTGGCGTCCCACGACCCCCCTCAGCTCCCCGCACCCGCGGACCGGCCGGTCCGCTCGGACAACGCGCCGGAGACCGCGCCGGTTCCCGGCTCCGCCGCCGAACTTGTCTCCGCCAGCAGCTCCTTGAACGCCGTGGCGACCGTCTCCGGATACTCCATCATCGCCACGTGCCCCGCGTTGGGCAGCGTGAGCAGACGGCAGTCACGGAAGCTGCGCGCGGCCTTCTGGGCCATGCGGAAGCCGACGAGCTGGTCACGGCCGCCGTAGATGAGGAGCGTCGGGGCGAGGACGCGCTCGGCCTGGCGCCACAGTCCGTGCTGGCCGCCCAGCGTGTACGCGTTGACGAGCCCGCGCGCGGACCGCGTCATCGCGTCCCAGAAGTACGGCAGCTGCAGCCGTCGCTCCATTTCCTCCACCGCGTGACGGAACGCCTCCGGCGTGACCCGCCCGGGGTCGCCGTAGCACAGGGCCATGACCCCGCGGACCCGGTGTTCGGCCGTCCACTCACGGGTGAACCGGCTGAAGAGCGCGGCCACGCCGGGCATGCCGAGCAGGCCCGTGGGCACCGCGGTGCGCTGGACGCGCAGCTCCGGCAGGGCGGGCGAGACGAGCGTGAGCGTGCGGACGAGGTCGGGCCGGACCGCGGCGACGCGCGTGGACACGGCGCCGCCGAGGGAGTTGCCGAAGAGGTGGACGGGTCCGCGTTCCTGCGCGTCGAGGTAGCGGATCACGGCACGCGCGTGTGCCGTGATGGAGTAGTTGCCGTCGTCCGGCGGCGGGGAGTCGCCGAAGCCGGGCAGATCGACGGCCTCACTCTCGACGACCCCGTCGAGCAGCGCCATCATCGCGGACCAGTTCTGTGAGGAACCGCCGAGCCCGTGCACGTACAGCGCGGGTTCGAGTCCCGCGCGCGCGGGTGGCCTGGAGCGGATCGTCAGGCTGACGCCCGGCAGTCCGACCGATCGGAGTCGCTCGCCCTCGGCGACCCGGACGGAAGCCGCCTTCGGCAGCACACTGGTGGGCGGCACGGACGGCAACTCGGTCGAAGACATGCCCGCAATGTTACGAGACGATCACGCCCCGGCCCGTGTGTTCGCCGTCACAGACGGCGGACCATGCGTCGTACAGATAGGGGCGCGATTCCTGGGCACATCGCATAGCGTCCGCAAAGGGTGTCTCCTAGGCTCGTACAGAGGGCACCCGCGTGTGGCCCCTGCATCCCAGGGACGTTCGTAGGAAGGGAGCCCACCATGGCCATCGACCCCACCGATCCCGAGACGTTCGCGGACGAGGACGACAGCGGCGCCGCGGAGTTCGACGTCGAGGCCCCGGAGAACGATGCCGCCGAACAGCACGCGGACGTCACACCGGAGCACGACGACCCCCTGGAGGGCGTCGACCCCGCCCGGGCGAACGAGGCCGACCTTGTCGAACAGGCCCGCGTCGTCTCGCTCGACGAGGACGACTACCGCTGACGGCCGGCATCGTGCGCTGAGCTGGAGCGGGGCCGCATTATGCCCACAACGCCCCGGTTTGAAACCTTCCGCACCGCTTTTGTCATCGTCCGGTCCGTGAAATTCTGCGCTCTCACCGCGCACAGCACGGTTACCGAAAAGTACGATGGCGGCGCGGCGGCACACCGCAAGAGGACGACTTTGGGAGGCGGCGTGACAGCCATCGAGCAAACTGAGGCAGCGCGCCCGCGAGGCACGCGCCTGCCGCGCCGTGCCCGACGGAACCAGCTGCTGGGCGCCGCCCAGGAAGTCTTCGTCGCACAGGGCTACCACGCGGCCGCGATGGACGACATCGCCGAGCGGGCCGGCGTCAGCAAGCCGGTGCTCTACCAGCACTTCCCGGGCAAGCTCGACCTCTACCTCGCCCTGCTGGACCAGCACTGCGAGTCCCTCATCCAGGCGGTGCGGGGCGCGCTGGCGTCGACGACCGACAACAAGCAGCGCGTCCGCGCGACGATGGACGCCTACTTCGCCTACGTCGAGGACGACGGCGGCGCCTTCCGCCTGGTCTTCGAGTCGGACCTGACGAACGAGCCCGCGGTGCGCGAGCGCGTCGACAAGGTCACCAACGAGTGCGCCGAGGCGATCTGTGACGTGATCGCCGAGGACACGGGCCTCTCGCGCGCGGAGTCGATGCTGCTGGCCTCCGGCCTCGGCGGCCTCGCCCAGGTGGTGGCCCGTTCCTGGCTGCACAGCGACCGCAGCGTCCCGCGCGACGAGGCGGTGCAGCTGCTGGCCTCCCTGGCCTGGCGAGGCATCGCCGGATTCCCGCTGCACGGCACCGAGCAGCACTGAGCGCCGCACCCGCCTCGGCCGTTTGTTCCCGTCCGCTGTTCGCTCCTGGCGTGGACGGCCGCGCCGTGTCCGTCCCCTCACCGGGCTAATGTGTGCAGCGTACGGCGCGGACGCCCGCGCACCCATGACCGTCGGAGGGACATAGCCGTGGAGGTCAAGATCGGCGTGCAGCACGCGCCCCGCGAGATCGTTCTGGAGAGCGGTCAGAGCCCCGAGGAGGTCGAGCGGGTAGTGGCCGAGGCACTGGCCGGGAAGTCGCAGCTGCTCAGCCTCGAGGACCAGCACGGCCGCAAGGTCCTGGTCCCGGCCGACCGCCTGGCCTACGTCGAGCTGGGCGAGCCGGCCCCGCGCAAGGTGGGCTTCGGCGCGCTGTAGGTGCACGCACGCGAGAGGGGCCCGGCGGCCGGACAGGCTGCCGGGCCCCTCTCCTTTCCCGCCGTGGTTTTCCCGCTGCGATCTCCCCGGCTCCCCGCCGTGGCTTGCCCGCCGCGGTTCCCCCGACCGCCGTTTCCGGCCCCGGTTCCCGCCGGGATTTCTCCACAGACGGCGCACAACTCCCCCACGCGGGAGGATTGCCTTCCGCAGGTCACGGGTATGACGGGCTACGACCTTGGTGCACAGCCCGCCGTCTGGGAGGGACCCGCATGATCTTGGAAGCGCTCGGCTCCGCTGTGCTCGGTCTCGTGCTCGCGTGGGCGGCGGTCCATCGCCTGTCCCACCGACTGCCCGCACCCACCCTGGTGTTCGCGACAGGCCTTGCCGGAGCCCTGTTCGGTGACTTCGTCACCCACAGCGCGCTGGGCCCCGGCTCCGCACTGCTGAGCCTCCTGGGCGCGGCGATCATCTCCGCCGCGTCGCTCTCCTTGCTGCTGCGCCCCGCGGGCCGCCTCCGGCGACGATCAGCGCCGGCGTAGCGGCCGGCGCCGATAGCGCCCTCAGGGCCCGCCCAGCGGATCATGCCGCGGACGCAGGTCCTGGTACGTCTTCCTCCGCTTTGGCGTCCTACGAGGGCCCGGTTCCCCCGGCTGAACGCTCCCCCACGCCCGGACGACCTCGCGCGGGGGCACCCCCCTCGCCCCCGCTCTCCTGCGCCGATGGATGAGGCACCGTTGCTTCCGGCGACCCGATCAGCCGTGTGAACAACGCTGCGGGTCAATACGCCTAGGCCGCCAAGCCCAGCGCAGCCATCCGCTTGGTGTGGGCCTCGGTGATACGGGAGAACATCTTGCCGACCTCGGCGAGGTCGAAACCGTCCGCGACCCCGCCGACGAGCATCGTGGACAGCGCGTCGCGGTCCGCGACCACCCGCTGGGACTGCGAGAGGGCCTCGCCCATCAGCCGTCGTGCCCACAACGCGAGGCGTCCGCCCACACGCGGGTCGGCGTCGATGGCCGAGCGCACCCGGTCCACGGCGAAGCCGGCGTGACCGGTGTCGTCGAGCACGGCCAGCACCAGGGCGCGGGTGTCGGAGTCCAGGCGCACCGCGACCTCGCGGTAGAAGTCGCTGGCGATCGAGTCGCCGACGTACGCCTTGACGAGGCCCTCCAGCCAGTCCGAGGGGGCCGTCTGCTTGTGGAAGCCGTCGAGCGCGGCGACGAACGGCTCCATCGCGTGCGTCGGTTCCTCACCGATCTCCGTGAGCCGGTCGCGCAGCCGCTCGAAGTGGTGGAACTCGGCCGACGCCATCTTCGCCAGCTCCGCCTTGTCCTCCAGCGAGGGCGCCAGCTTGGCGTCCTCGGCGAGCCGTTCGAACGCCGCCAGCTCGCCGTACGCCAGAGCGCCGAGCAGATCCACGACCGCGGCACGGTACTGGGGATCGGCGGAGGCATGCGCCCAGTCCTGCGAGGCGATCCCGGCGGTGGCGTTCTCAGGCGTGTCAGAGGTCGTCATGAAGCGCACAATAGCCCGCTCGCCGCGCGACGGAAGTCCCTGGTCAATCTGTGTGGCCACGACGACGCGACGGACCGGGCGCGTCGGTGTGACAACCACAACGTGACCGAATCGGCCATCGCGTGTGCGCGATTCCGGGGTATGGTGGTAATGCGCCTGCCGAGTACTCGACGGGCCGCACGTATGAGGATGCCCGGTCGGTGGCCCGATCGGCTCCGACCCGACAGCCCTCCCTGACCGTACGGCACTGTGCGTACGGGGATCGGAGGGACACCTCAGCGGTTCGAAGGCTAGAGCGTCGGATGAGGTCCCGTGTCCTGACGGCTTGCCCGTGAGAGGCGGCCGACGTCCCCGGCACGGTCCGACACGACCCCCGCGCTCGCCTCGCACCGCGCACACAGAAGAGGCAGCACCCTGACTACGACGTTCCGAGAGCTCGGGATCCTTCCCGAGACCGCCGAGGCCCTGGAGGCCGTCGGCATCATCACCCCCTTCCCCATCCAGGAGATGACGCTCCCCGTGGCCCTGTCGGGCACGGACGTCATCGGCCAGGCCAAGACCGGCACCGGCAAGACGCTCGGCTTCGGCCTTCCGCTCCTCGAGCGCGTCACCGTCCCCGTCGACGTCGAGGCCGGCCGCGCCAAGCCCGAGGACCTCACCGACGCCCCGCAGGCGCTCGTCGTCGTCCCCACGCGCGAGCTGTGCACGCAGGTCACCAACGACCTGCTCACTGCGGGCAAGGTGCGCAACGTGCGCGTCACCGCGATCTACGGCGGTCGGGCCTACGAGCCCCAGGTCGAGGCCCTGAAGAAGGGCGTCGACGTGGTCGTCGGCACCCCGGGCCGCCTGCTGGACCTCGCGGGCCAGAAGAAGCTGAACCTGAAGCACGTCAAGTGCCTGGTCCTCGACGAGGCCGACGAGATGCTCGACCTGGGCTTCCTGCCCGACGTCGAGAAGATCATCGACATGCTGCCGGCGAAGCGCCAGACCATGCTGTTCTCGGCGACCATGCCGGGCGCGGTCATCGGCCTCGCGCGCCGCTACATGTCGCAGCCCACCCACATCCGTGCCACCGCGCCGGACGACGAGGGCGCGACCGTCGCGAACATCAAGCAGTTCGTCTACCGCGCGCACTCCATGGACAAGCCGGAGATGGTCGCCCGCATCCTGCAGGCCGACGGCCGCGGACTGGCGATGATCTTCTGCCGTACCAAGCGCACGGCCGCCGACATCGCCGAGCAGCTCCAGCGCCGCGGCTTCGCCTCCGGCGCGGTCCACGGCGACCTCGGGCAGGGCGCCCGCGAACAGGCGCTGCGCGCCTTCCGCAACGGCAAGGTCGACGTCCTCGTCTGCACCGACGTCGCCGCCCGCGGCATCGACGTCGAGGGCGTGACCCACGTCGTCAACTACCAGTCCCCCGAGGACGAGAAGACGTACCTGCACCGTGTCGGCCGTACGGGCCGCGCGGGCGCGAAGGGTACGGCGATCACGCTCGTCGACTGGGATGACATCCCGCGCTGGCAGCTGATCAACAAGGCGCTGGAGCTGGACTTCGCCGACCCGCCGGAGACGTACTCCACCTCCCCGCACCTCTTCGAGGACCTCGGCATCCCCGCCGGCACGAAGGGCGTCCTGCCGCGCTCGGAGCGCACGCGCGCCGGGCTCGACGCGGAGGAGCTGGAGGACCTGGGCGAGCCGGGCGGCCGCGGTGCACGCGGTCGCGGTGACCGCCGGGGCGGCCGGGACGAGTCCCGCTCCGCCGACCGCGAGCGCCCCGCCCGTACGCCGCGCAGCCGCCGTCGTACGCGGGGCGGGTCGCCGCTCGACGCCACGCCGGCGACCGAGGCCACGGCGCCCGCGACGGAGGAGTCGGCTTCGTCCCGCACACTGCGCCGTCGGCGCCGTACGCGGGGCGGGGCCGCGCAGGAGGCGGTCGCCGCCGCCCCCGCGACGGCCGTCGAGCCCACCGCCCCCGAGGCCGCTGAAGCGGCCGTGACGACGGCGGAGGGCCCGGCCGTCGACACTCCGGAGACCCCGACGAAGCCGCGCCGCCGCCGGACCCGCCGCGGCGCGGACGCCCCGGCGGAGACGGCTGCGGAGACTCCGGCCGCCGAGGCCGCCGTCGACACGGCCGAGACCGCGGAAGCCAAGCCGCGCCGCCGGACCCGCAAGGCCACGGCCCCCGCGGAAACCGTGGCCGACACGGTCGAGGCCGCGGAGACCGTGACGGAGGCCGCCGAGGCCAAGCCGCGTCGCACGCGCAAGGCCACGGCCCCCGCCGAGACGGCTGCGGAGACCCCCGCCGCCGAGGCCGCCGTCGACACCGCGGAGACCGCGGAAGCCAAGCCGCGCCGCCGGACCCGCAAGGCCACGGCCCCCGCGGAAACCGTGGCCGACACGGTCGAGGCCGCGGAGACCGTGACGGAGGCCGCCGAGGCCAAGCCGCGTCGCACGCGCAAGGCCACGGCCCCGGCCGCAGCCACGGTCGACACGGTCGAGGGCACGGAAGCCAAGCCGCGCCGCACCCGGAAGACGGCTGCCGCGACCGTCGAGGCTCCGGAGACGGCGTCGGACGCCACCGAGGTCAAGCCGCGTCGTACGCGCAAGGCGACGGCCCCGGCCGAAGCCGCCGTCGACACCGTCGAGGCCACGGAAGCCAAGCCGCGCCGCACCCGCAAGACCGCGGCCACCGCCGAGGCAGCCGTCGACACCGTCGAGGGCACGGAGACCAAGCCGCGCCGCACCCGCAAGGCCACCCAGCCGGCGGCAGCCACCACTGCCGACATCCCGGCCCAGGCCACGCAGGAACCCGACGTCAAGCCCCGCCGCACCCGCAAGACCGCAGCCGCGGCGGAAGGCACGGAAGCCAAGCCGCGTCGTACGCGCAAGGCCGCGGCCCCGGCCGCAGCCGCTGTCGACACCGTCGAGGCCGCGGAAGCCAAGCCGCGCCGCACCCGGAAGACGGCCGCCGCGACCGTCGAGGCTCCGGAGACGGCGTCGGACGCCACCGAGGTCAAGCCGCGTCGTACGCGCAAGGCGACGGCCCCGGCCGAAGCCGCCGTCGACACCGTCGAGGCCACGGAAGCCAAGCCCCGCCGCACCCGCAAGGCCACCCAGCCGGCGGCAGCCACCACTGCCGACATCCCGGCCCAGGCCACGCAGGAACCCGACGTCAAGCCCCGCCGCACCCGCAAGACCGCAGCCGCGGCGGAAGCGACGGCCGACGCGGTCGAGGCGAAGCCGAAGGTCCGGCGTACGCGCAAGGCGACGGCCGCCGCGGAGCCCGCGGACGGCTGATCGTCCGGGTCACCCGGGACTCCCGGATCGACACCCGGGACTCCCGGATCGGAACGGGTCGCCCGGGTCGCCCGGATCGCCCGGCAGGACAGCCCTACGGCCCCACGGCCCGGTCCCTCCCTCGGAGGGGCCGGGCCGTCGGCGTTCGGGGAGCCGCCTCTGCGTCTCTCCCGCGCCCTCCCGGTAGCCTCACCCCGTGACCACGCCGATCAACTTCACGCCGCCCCCCGGCGCCCGCGCCTACCCCCTGCGGACCGCGCGCGGCACGTTCGCCGTCGTCGACTCGCCCGTGGCCGCCGGTGTCGAACCGCGGGGCGTCGCGCTGCTGCTGCCCGGATTCACCGGGAGCAAGGAGGACTTCCACCTCCTGCACCAGCCCCTCGCGGTGCGCGGGTACCGGACCATCGCCGTGGACGGGCGCGGGCAGAACGAGTCGGACGGGCCCGCCGACGACGAATCCCCGTACGCGCAGGAGGAGTTGGCGCAGGACGTGCTCGCGCAGGCGGCCGCCTTCGACACGCCCGTGCATCTCGTCGGGCACTCCCTGGGCGGTCAGATCGCCCGGGCCGCGGTCCTCCTGGACCATTCCCCCTTCGTCTCGTTCACCCTGGTCGCCTCGGGTCCGGCCCAGATCTCCGTCTCCCAGCAGCAGCGTGTGAAGCTGCTGCACGACGCGCTCGCGGTGATGACGATGCCCGAGGTGTGGGAGGCCATCATGGCGATGGGCCCCCCGGAGGAGGTCGGCGGCCCCGCTCGCGGCTTCGGCGAGCTGCCCATGCTGCGCCTGCGCTGGGTGAACCACAAACCGGCGCAACTCCTCGCCACCGGCCGCCAGTTGCTCGTCGAGCCGAACCGGGTCGCCGAACTCGCCGCCGTCCCACTGCCGTTCCACGTCCTGTCGGGCGCCCGCGACGACACCTGGCCGGTGACCGTCCTGGACGACATGGCCGTACGACTCGGCGCGCACCGGACCGTCGTCCCCGGCGCCGAGCACTCCCCCAACCTGGACCGACCCCTGCCGACGGCTCACGCCCTGGCCGACTTCTGGGACAAGAACCCCCAGGCCTAGGACAGAGACGACCTGGACAGAGACCTAGTACTGCGCCTGCAGGTGTTCCCAGAACCCGTCCCGCAGCGCGCGTCTCAGGTCAGCCTGTCCGCGCAGGGAGTACTGCAGGATCCCCTCCGCCTCCACCAGCAGGTCCTGGTCGACGGAGCCGGGCAGGTACGGGTGGCCGGGCAGCAGCTCCACCAGGGACTCCCTGCCCCGCGCTGCCAGCCACTTCGCCGCGATCTGCGCGCCGACGAAGCGGACGTCCTCGCGGGTGGGCCGGGTGGCGCCGGCCGCCTCGTAGGCGGGGGCGGTGCGCCGTGAGACGTACGGCTTGAAGAAGTCGAGGTCGAGGGTGCGCTGGCTGTCGACCTCCCACAGCAGTGGCTCGGCCTGGTTGCGGCCCTCGGGGGCCTCGATGCCCCAGAGGTGGACGCGGGCGCCGTAGCCCTGAGCGGCCTCCACGGCCGATACCAGGTCCTCGTCACCCCCCAGCAACGCCGCGTCGCTGATGGCGCGGTGCCGGGCGAGGGACTCCAGGTCGCTGCGGATCAGGGAATCGACGCCCTTCTGCTGGTTGTTGGCGTTGAGATTGCCCAACCGGACCTTCACGTCCGGGAGTTCGGCGATGGACTGCTGCTCGGCGGTGTGGATGCGGCGCCGGGCGCCGTCGTACCAGTAGACGCGCAGCAGCCGGCTGTCCGCGAAGACCGTGCGGGCCCGGTCGATGAGCGCCTCGATCAGGCCCTCCGCGTCCAGGTCGAAGGCCCGGCGGTCCTCGGTCCCGGCGATCAGCCGCCCCGCGGCCGCGTACAGGTACCCCGCGTCGACGAAGATCGCATGGGTCGAGGGCGTCTTGGCCACCTCGGCGAGCATGCGCGTCAGCAGCTCGTTCGTGCGGTCGATGCGGGCGGCGAGGGCCGCGAGGTCGTCGTTCATCGCTTCCATTGTTCCGGCGGTCACGCTGCGAACACAACCGGTCCCGTTCGGTCCCGAGAAACCCGCTTACCTGTCAGTAATTAGATGTTCGAAAAATTTCCTTAGCGTAGGGAATGTTTGTAACAAGCACCGCGTTGAGTACGAACGGAACAGGGGGCACCGTCGTCCCGTGGGCCACTCACCAGTAGTTCTCCTTCAGGAGGATGACCAGACGAAGGGAGAAGCCATGCGCTTCGAAATCATGCGACTCGACGACGTCGACGGCACGCCCGTGGACAGCACCGTCGTGGACGCCGCCTCCGTCAACCGGATCGTTCAGCAGGCCGCCGCCATCGGGCAGCGGTTGTGGATCCGTCCGGCCGACACCACGGCCTCGTAACCCACGGGTCCTTACACACACTTCGGAGCCCCGTACGACATCACCCGGATGGCCGTACGGGGCTCCGCGCGTTCGCTGGCAGGGGCTCAGCTCCCCTGGATCACCTGCGTGACCCCGTTGATGATCTGCTGCACGGCGATCGCGGAGAGCATCATGCCCGCGAGCCGGGTCACCAGGACGACCCCGCCGTCCTTGATGACCCGGATGATCAGCAGCGAGTAGCGCATGACGAGCCACAGGACGACATGGATGGCGAGGATCGCCGTCCACACCGACACCTGCATGGCGGCACTGTCGGCCTTCTGCACGGCCAGGATGACGGACACGATCGCTCCCGGACCGGCCAGCAGCGGCATACCCAGCGGGACCAGGGCGACGTTGACGTCCTTGGTCTGCTTCGGCTCGTCGGTCTTGCCGGTGAGCAGGTCGAGCGCGATCAGCAGGAGCAGCAGCCCGCCCGCGATCATCAGCGCGGGCACGGACACATGCAGGTAGTTGAGGATCTGGTGCCCGAGCAGCCCGAAGACGGTGATCACACCGCCGGCCACGCAGACGGCCTGGAACGCCATCCGCTTCTGCACCTTGCCGGGGCGTCCGGCGGTCAGCGCGAGGAAGATCGGGGTGATCCCCGGGGGATCCATGATGACAAAAAGGGTGAGGAACAGGGAGCCGAAGACGGCAACGTCGAACATCAGTGCAGAGGCCTTGCGGGAAGAGGGTGAACGGGAAGTGCGGAGGTGAGGCTCAGGCCCCGCCGGTCCCCGGCACCGGGAAGGCCCCGGTGGCCCGCCGGGTGATCTCTCCGTACACCTCGGGGTCGGTCGTGTACTCGCCGAGCACACACGTCTTCCGGCTGCCGTGGTAGTCGCTGGACCCCGTCACCAGCAGCCCCAGCTCCTTGGCGAGCCCCCGCAGCCGCACGCGGGTGTCCGCGTCGTGGTCCATGTGGTCGACCTCGATGCCGTCGAGGCCGGCGGCCGCCAGTTCGGCGATCGCGGACTCCGGCACCGTACGCCCCCGCTTGCTCGCAGCCGGGTGCGCGAAGACGGTGACCCCGCCCGCGGCCTTGACCAGGCGGATCGCCTCGAAGGGGTCGGTCTCGTGCTTCTCGACGTAGGCCCGGCCGCCGTCGGCCAGCCAGTCCTGCGTGAACGCGTCGCTCACGGTCGGGACGACGCCCAGCTCCACCAGCGCGGTCGCGACGTGCGGCCGGCCGACGGACCCGTCACCGGCGATCCGCGCGACCTGCTCCCAGGTGACCGGCACGCCCAGGTCGTTGAGCTTGGCGATCATGCCCTTGGCCCGCGGCACCCGGTCGTCGCGCACCAGCTCGCGCTCGGCGAGCAGCGCGGGCTCCTCGGGGTCGAAGAGATAGGCCAGCATGTGCATGCTGATGCCGTCGATACGGCAGGACAGCTCGGCGCCGGTGACGAGGGTGAGCCCCCGTGGCAGCGCGGCGATCGCCTCGGCGTGGCCGCGGGTGGTGTCGTGGTCGGTGAGCGCGACGACGTCCAGCCCTGCCTCGGCCGCGTGACGGACCAGCTCGGCCGGGGTGTCCGTACCGTCGGAGGCCGTGGAGTGGCAGTGCAGATCGATGCGCACGGCGGGCTCCAGAGGGCGACGGGACGGAAGCGGACGCTCAAGGATAACCGGATTTCCGGACTCCCCTGTCACACCCGCACCGCCTGAGCGCCCCCTACAGTCGGCCTTGCAATCAAACCCCCGAAGGGGAGCGGGTCCGCCACATCACGCGACTCCGCCGCGTGGGCGCGATCGACTCACGACTGCCCGCGGACACCCACCGCCCCGAGGCACCCCGCATCCCCCGGCCCGAGCCGGCGGAGCGCTACGGCTTGATCAAGCGCGGCGACAGTGCCCCGCACGGCACCAGCTCCACCTCCGCGCCCGCGTCCCGCAGATCCGTGAGCACCAGTTCGTCGTACATCAGCAGACCGGCCGGCTCGGGCCACACCACCGCCCACAGCCACAGCCCCCGTGCCTCACCGGCGAAGACGGCGCGGTCGTCCGGGACGCCGGAGACATGCCAGAGCGGGGTCGGACGACCGGCGGCCAGGACCTTGGCCTGGGGCGGCTTCTCGACGTTCATGTACGGGCCGGGGTCCGGGCCGTCCATCCCGGCGTACCGCGCGCCGAGGCCGACACCGAGCTCCTCGGCCACCAGGATCAGCTCGCCCACACCACCGAGCGGACCCGGTCCGGAGCACGCCACGGCGGTGGCACGGCCACCGCTGCGGTCGTCACCGGCGTACGCCACACCCGTGAACAGCCAGCCGACCGGCAGCGGCCACGGCATCCACACCGGCACCTGCGTGCGGTGCACGACGACACTGAGGGCCTCGACGCTGGGCGGGATCACGGGCTGCAGCGGATGCACCGTCCCGTGCACATCGCACTGCCAGGAATCGGCGAAGAGTCCGGGAGCCCTGACCCGGCCACCACACTTCGGGCAACTGGGTTCGCCCCTCATAGGGCCCCACGGTCCTACCCCATCCCGTCCACGTCAAGGACGATCACCCGTCCGGGCGGAAGCCGACAAGTAGGTGTGGCATGCATTAATTAGGCGGACTAATTTACCGATCGCCTTCATGGGCAGCGGACCGCCGACCTGGTCCCGCCGCCCACGACCCAGGGACTGAACACCCCGGCCGGGCACAGGCCCGTCTTCGCCAACTGATGCTTTTCGGCCACCGATTGGTGACCTTCCTCACGCGACGTCAGTCCAGCGGGACGGATTTCCGGGACGGATCCCTGAGGTCCGTCCCGTTCGTCAGCCAGCGCTCCTGGAGGGCCTGGGCGCCGTGCACACGCTTCCAGGCGGCCTCGTTCGGAGTCATCGGAAGCAGCGGCAGGAAGCGGACCGGGTCGAGGGGCTCGTCAAGCTCCAGGTCCTCGACCAGACCGCCCGGCTCGGCGACCAGCACCGAGGTGAACGGCGCGCCGGGCCACAGCGGTTCACCGACGTCGAGGGAGGCGCCGGGCGCCACGATCACACCCTCGACCTGCGGAGACGCGGCGAGGACGGCCAGCGGGCGCAGCACCTTGTCGGTGTCGGCGAGGCCGCCGCGCACGGACAGGACCAGCTCGGCGCGCGGGCCCTTGACCGGGTCGGCGAGCATCGCGGTGGGGTCGCTCATCGGCTGCGCGGACATGCCGAGCGTGGCGTAGCGGATGACGTCACCCTCGCGAAAACGCAGTACCTCGACGCGGTCCGTACCGAGGAAGGTGACCGCGGCGCGGGCATCCGGCTCACCCAGCGCGGTGCGCAACCGGGCCTCGACCAAAGGGAGAACATCAGCCATGTCGCGAGCATAGAACTCGTCAGTACCGGGCAAAGCAGCGCCTTGACACTTCAGTCGGCTGATACTCTTGCCCGGTGCTTCGGGGCAGCACGCAGAAGCGTCGCGATCAAGCCCCGACGCCCAAGGGATTCCCTTACGGGGGACCGGCAGGAGGAGGTGGGGCTGTCATGGATCGAAGTCGACCGTGCAGTACCACTCGCTCTTCCCGCCGCTGATGTAGCTCTGTGGCTCCGGCTGACCGCCGCCTCTCGCGCTCGCGTCTTCACACGGAAGAGCACTTCGTTTCGTTTTACCGGATCCGCCTGATCTCTTCGATCAGCCTGATCCGATCCGCCTGATCCGATCGGGCCGATCCGTCCGATCTGAAGCAGTAGCTGAATCAGTAGCGAAACCCGCCACCGCGACGGTGCGGTGCTCCCCGCTTTGTGGACGTGCCAAACATCCGCACTCAGGACGTCCCCATTCCGGGTAGTTCCATCCGTCGCCGGCGCCTTTCGTTGCCTGTCGCGAAGGAGCCTGCCATGTCGATGATCCGCGACCTGCGTGCCGTGGTCCGCCCGTCCCGTCCCTCCCTGCGCAAGGACCACGGCGGCGCGTACGACACCACCCGCGACCCCGCCACGCCCTCGGCCATCGTCGACTGCGCCGTCTACCGCGACGGTGCCCGCGTCCCGAGCGCGGTGCCGCTCACCCCGCACGAGGCGATGCGCCAGGTGCGGCGCGACGGGGGCTTCGTGTGGATCGGGCTGCACGAGCCGACCGAGTCCGAATTCGCCGGTATCGCCAGCGAGTTCGGGCTGCACCCGCTGGCCGTGGAGGACGCGGTGCAGGCCCACCAGCGGCCCAAGCTGGAGCGCTACGACGACTCCCTCTTCACGGTCTTCAAGACCATCCACTACGTGGAGCACGACCAGCTCGACGCCAACAGCGAGGTCGTCGAGACCGGCGAGGTCATGTGCTTCACCGGCAAGGACTTCTTCATCACCGTCCGGCACGGCGGCCAGGGCTCGCTGCGCGCGCTGCGCCACCGTCTGCAGGACGACCCCGAGCTGCTCGCCAAGGGCCCCTCGGCCGTGCTGCACGCCATCGCCGACCACGTCGTCGACGGCTACATCGCGGTCGCGGACGCCGTGCAGGACGACATCGACGAGGTGGAGACCGAGGTCTTCTCGCCGGGCCGCAAGGGCAGCCCACGCGGCACGGACGCCGGCCGGATCTACCAACTCAAGCGTGAGGTCCTGGAGTTCAAGCGCGCGGTGTCGCCGCTGCTGCGCCCGATGCAGCTGCTGAGCGAACGGCCCATGCGGCTGGTCGACCCCGACATCCAGAAGTACTTCCGGGACGTCGCCGACCACCTCGCCCGCGTCCAGGAGCAGGTCGTCGGCTTCGACGAGCTGCTCAACTCGATCCTCCAGGCCAACCTCGCGCAGGCGTCCGTCGCGCAGAACGAGGACATGCGGAAGATCACGTCCTGGGCGGCCATCATCGCCGTACCGACCATGGTGTGCGGTGTCTACGGCATGAACTTCGACCACATGCCGGAGCTGCACTGGAAGTACGGCTACCCCGTGATCATGTCGGTCACGGTGGCCCTCTGCGTGGGCATCCACCGCACGCTCAAGCGCAACGGCTGGCTCTGAAGGCGCCTGGATAGGCTGGAGCCATGACACGCGAGCTGCTCGACCAGGCCCTCGTCGAGGAGGCCACCAAGAAGTCCGGCCTCATCTGGGTCAAGGCCGCCGGTGTCCCGGCCGCGCGGGCGCTGTGGCACGTGTGGCACGAGGGCGCCGCCTGCCTGGTCGGCGACGGGCCGGGCGAGCAGCCGCTGCCGGGCCTGGCCGACGGCGCGTCGGCCGAGGTGACCGTCCGCAGCAAGGACAAGGGAGGCCGGCTGGTCTCCTGGACCGCCCGGGTCGTGCAGCTCGCCCCCGGCACCGAAGCGTGGGACGCGGCCGTCGCCGAGCTCAAGGGCAAGCGGCTGAACGCGCCGGACGGCGAGGCCATGACGGCGCGGTGGGCAGCCGAGTGCAGGGTCGTCCGCCTCGAGCCGACGGGTGGCACGCTGCCGCTGCCCGACGGCGACCTGGCGGCGGCGCCCGTGCCGTCGCCGGCCACCACCCGTGAACCGATCCCCGCGGGGCTTCCGCGACTGCTGCTGAAGAAGCGCAAACGCAAGCAGGCGTAGCCGCTGCCGGCGCGAGCAGGAGCAGCCGCGGCGGACAGCCACCCGTTCCCGCCGCTACGACGTAGGCAGCTCCTTGCCGTAGTCCACCGTCTCGCCCTTGGCCGGCTCCTCCAGGGCGAAGTCCTTGCCCCAGGCCGAGAAGGTCAGCGTGCCGGCGCCGCCGGCACGCACCAGGCGCAGCGGGTACGGCTTGCCCTCGAGGGAGACGTCCAGCGTGCCGCCGGAGCCCCCGTCGCCGGTGATGCGGATCGTGCGCACCCCGGCCTGCTCGTGGTGCCCGTCCTTGCCCAGCGAGCCGTGCAGCGTCAGCAGATCGCCGAGAAGGAGGTCCTTGTCCGTGAAGCCACTGAACTTCTTGTACGAGGGGTCGCCGGCCGGCACCTTCACGTACTTGCCGTCGAGCTTGTCCGCGGCCGCCGTGTCCGAGTCGTCGGAACCGGCCTTGCCGTCCTCGTTCTTCCAGAACGCCGCGTCCGCCTTCAGGTACAGCTCCTCACCGACCCGCAGCAGGTGGAAGCTGGCCCCCTGCGCGGTGACCGACCCGGTGCCGCCGTCCGGCTTCAGGCGCATGTCGAGCTTGTACGACTTCCCGCCGGCGACCACGGTCCCCGACAGCCGTACCGTGTCGACCGCGCCGGCGGCCGCCTTCGTCTTCGCCTGGATCTTCTCGGCGGACAGCTTGCCGACCCCGTTCGTGCCCGCGTCCGGATCCTCGCTGCACCCCGTCACGCCCATGCCCGTCACGACCAGTGCGCACATCGCGCCCGCCAGCGCGGCCCGGCGGTGGGTACGGCCCTGGGGAATCGCAGTCACAGAGAAGGCTGCCTTTCTGCGGGGGTGTCCTGAGCGGCGTACCGCAGCGTACCGGGGTCGCCGGGCGCGAGCGGAGCCAGTCCGTCCGGACCGCTCACCAGGGCGTACCCGATCGGGACGGGCTAGCCTGAAGCCCGCAGGAGCGGGCAATCGGGAAAAGAGCCTCACAGGCAACACCCCACCCACCACTGCAGGAACCACCCCGTACGTGCGCGTACGAGAAGGAGGTGCGGCCATGGCCGCGGGCGTCCCCCGGATCTTCGTCTCGCACCTCTCCGGCGTCGCGGTGTTCGACCCCGCCGGTGACCAGGTGGGGCGCGTCCGCGACCTGGTCGTGATGCTGCGCGTCGGGCGCAAGCCGCCGAGGCTGCTCGGGCTGGTCGTCGAACTGTCCACGCGCCGCCGCATCTTCCTGCCCATGACCCGGGTCACCAGCATCGAGTCCGGCCAGGTCATCACCACCGGTGTGCTCAACGTCCGCCGCTTCGAACAGCGGCCCACCGAGCGTCTCGTCTTCGGCGAGCTGCTCGACCGGCGCGTCACGCTCGTCGAGACCGGCGAGGAGGTCACCGTCCTCGACCTGTCGGTGCATCATCTGCTGGCCCGCCGGGACTGGGAGATCGACCGGGTCTTCGTGCAGAAGGGGAGGAAGGCGGGAGCCTTCCGCCGCAGCAGGGGCGAGAAGCTGACCGTGGAGTGGTCGGCCGTCACGGGCTTCTCCCTGGAGGAGCACGGGCAGGGCGCGGAGAATCTGCTCGCCACCTTCGAACAGCTGCGCCCGGCCGACCTCGCCAACGTCCTGCACCACCTCTCCCCCAAGCGCCGCGCGGAGGTAGCCGCCGCCCTCGACGACGACCGCCTCGCCGACGTCCTGGAGGAACTCCCGGAGGACGACCAGATCGAGATCCTCGGCAAACTGAAGGAGGAGCGCGCCGCGGACGTCCTCGAGGCCATGGACCCCGACGACGCGGCCGACCTGCTCGCCGAACTCCCGGAAGCCGACAAGGAACGGCTGCTGAGCCTGATGCAGCCCGACGACGCGGCCGACATGCGGCGCCTGATGTCGTACGAGGAGCACACGGCCGGCGGTCTGATGACGACCGAGCCGATCGTCCTGCGGCCCGACGCCACCGTCGCCGACGCCCTCGCCCGGGTCCGCAACCGCGACCTGTCCCCCGCCCTCGCCGCCCAGGTCTACGTCTGCCGCCCGCCCGACGAGACCCCCACGGGCAAGTACCTCGGCACGGTCCACTTCCAGCGCCTGCTGCGCGACCCCCCGTACACCCTGGTCAGCTCGATCCTCGACGACGATCTGCAACCGCTGGAGCCGGACGCGGCGCTGCCCGTGGTCGCCGGGTTCTTCGCGACGTACGACATGGTCGCGGCGCCCGTCGTCGACGAGGCGGGGTCGCTGCTGGGCGCGGTCACCGTGGACGACGTCCTGGACCACATGCTGCCCGAGGACTGGCGGGAGACGGAGTTCCACCTGGAGGAGGGAGGTGTGCCCGATGGCTCCTGAGCGCGAGAGCGTGCGCACCGAGCGCACCCCGGCCGGCGCCACGGCCACCGGCCGGCCCCGGGCCCGCCTGGACCAGCCGCGCCCGCCCCGGCGCCGGATCCTGCCCGAGTACGACCCGGAGGCCTTCGGACGGCTGTCGGAGCGCATCGCCCGCTTCATCGGGACCGGGCGGTTCCTCGTCTGGATGACGGTCGTGATCATCGTGTGGATGCTGTGGAACGTCTCCGTACCCCGCGACCTGCGGTTCGACGAGTACCCGTTCATCTTCCTGACGTTCGCGCTGTCCCTCCAGGCCTCCTACGCGGCCCCGCTGATCCTGCTCGCGCAGAACCGGCAGGACGACCGCGACCGGGTCAACCTGGAGCAGGACCGCAAGCAGAACGAGCGGTCCATCGCGGACACCGAGTACCTCACCCGTGAGATCGCCGCCCTGCGCATCGGACTCGGCGAGGTCGCCACCCGCGACTGGATACGCTCCGAACTGCAGGACATGGTGAAGGAGCTGGAGGACCGGCAGGACGGTCACCGCGGCCACGCCGTATTCCCGGCAGAACGGTCACGGGGACGTGACGCAGACGACCGCTGACGGGCTTTCCTACGCCCCGGTACGGCGCCGTACCATCGTCTCTATGGCTACGGAAGACGCGGTGCGCGAAGCACTGGCGACGGTGAACGACCCCGAGATCAACCGTCCCATCACCGAGCTCGGGATGGTCAAGTCGGTGGACATCGGGGCGGACGGAGCGGTCGCGGTCACCGTGTACCTGACGGTCTCCGGCTGCCCGATGCGCGACACGATCACGCAGCGCGTCACCGAGGCGGTCTCCCGGGTCGAGGGTGTCACCCGCGTCGACGTCACGCTCGACGTGATGAGCGACGAGCAGCGCAAGGAGCTGGCGTCCGCGCTGCGCGGCGGCCAGACCGAGCGTGAGGTCCCCTTCGCCAAGCCGGGGTCGCTGACCCGCGTGTACGCGGTCGCGTCCGGCAAGGGCGGCGTCGGCAAGTCCTCGGTGACGGTGAACCTGGCGGCCTCGATGGCGGCAGACGGCCTGAAGGTGGGCGTCGTCGACGCCGACATCTACGGCCACAGCGTGCCGCGCATGCTGGGCGCGGACGGCACTCCGACCCAGGTCGAGAACATGATCATGCCGCCGTCCGCGAACGGCGTGAAGGTCATCTCGATCGGCATGTTCACCCCGGGCAACACCCCGGTCGTCTGGCGCGGCCCGATGCTCCACCGCGCCCTCCAGCAGTTCCTGGCGGACGTGTACTGGGGCGACCTGGACGTGCTGCTGCTCGATCTGCCTCCGGGCACGGGCGACATCGCCATCTCCGTGGCCCAGCTGGTCCCGAACGCCGAGATCCTCGTCGTGACGACGCCTCAGCAGGCCGCCGCCGAGGTCGCCGAGCGGGCGGGCTCCATCGCCGTCCAGACGCACCAGAAGATCGTCGGCGTCGTCGAGAACATGTCCGGCCTGCCCTGCCCGCACTGCGGCGAGATGGTCGACGTCTTCGGCACGGGCGGCGGCCAAGCGGTGGCGGACGGCCTGACCCGCACGACGGGCACCTCCGTCCCCGTCCTCGGCAACATCCCCATCGACGTCCGCCTCCGCGAGGGCGGCGACGAGGGCAAGCCGGTCGTCCTGACCGACCCGGACTCCCCGGCGGGCTCCGCGCTGCGCGCGATCGCGGGGAAGCTGGGGGGACGGCAGCGGGGTCTTTCGGGACTGTCCCTGGGGATCACCCCGAAGAACAAGTTCTGATACGCGTACGACAACCGTGTACGACAACGGGGGCGCCGTCCGGCAGGGACGGCGCCCCCGTTGTCGTGGCGGTGACTACGCGTACTCCGAGATGTCCTTGACCATGGCGAAGCCGAGCCCGTATGCGCTCATGCCTCTCCCGTACGCCCCCACGTGCACCCCTTCCTTCGTCGAACCGGCCAGGACCCAGCCGAATTCGGACTCGCGGTAGTGGAAGGGGGTGGGTACGCCGTCGACCGGGAGGGAGAGGGTGGACCAGTCCGGGCCGGAGAGGTCGTCGGCCAGGACCCAGGCCGTCTCGGTCTGCTGCTCCAGCCAGTCGTCGCGCAGGCTGTGGTCCATCTGGCCGGGCCAGGTGAAGGACAGCAGCCCCACGCCCGCCAGCCAGGCCGCGGAGGACACGGACGTGGCCTCCAGCAGCCCCGTGCCGTCCGCGCTGCGCCGTACGGGGTTGGCGGCGACAGTCACGACGACCGCGAACTTCCCGCGGTCCTCACCGGCCGTCTCGTGCCGTACGGAGGGCTCGTCACCGTGCCCGATCGAACCGTGCTCCACGGCCCCGTCGGCCGCCGTGCCGACCTGCATCAGCCAGCGCGGTCCCGTGAAGGCCTCGTCGAGGCCGTACCAGGGGAAGGGTGCTTCCAGGTAGCCGTCGACCGTGCGCCGGGCGGAGGGGGCCTGTTGTCCACCCTCCGCGGCCGGCGTCTGTTCGACTGCCCGACTCGTCGTCTCCATGTGCCCGGACGCCTCCTCGCTCTCGCCGGACCGTCCCGGCCCGCCCCCCTTCGGGCGTACTCGGCCGGTCCGCACAACAACCAGGCAGCATAGCCATCCTGCTGCCTGGTGAGGGGAAGCCGCCCGGCGCGTGGGGCGTGCGCCCCCTCACACCGGGAGGCGTGGGTGGCTCAGGTGGCGTCCGCGTCGAAGGGCGGGCGGTCGTCCTTCTCCGGCGTCTCGGGCTTCTTCGCCATGTCGACGCGGCTGCCTGAGGAACCCGACGAGGATCCCGAGGAGGACTCCGACTCACGGCCGTGGACCGCGTCGGTGACCTCGGCCATCTCCTTCTTCAGGTCGAAGCCGTTGCGGATCTCCTTCAGTCCCAGATCGTCGTTGTCCAGCTGCTTGCGGATGAACGTCTTGGGGTTGAGGTCCTCGAACTCGAAGTCCTTGAACTCCGGGCCGAGTTCCTGCCGGATGTCCTGCTTGGCGCTCTCCGAGAACTCACGGATCTTCCGGACCGTGCGCATCACGTCCTGGATGACCTTCGGGAGCTTGTCCGGACCGAAGACGAGCACGGCCAGGACGACGATCGTCACCAGCTCGAGCGCACCTATGTCATTGAACACCTGAAGCTCCTTGCGATGTCCGCGGTCCTCGGCCCTCGGTGGTCAGTTCGGGTCTTCCGTGGTCCGGGCCGGGTCCACGGTACCTGTCGCACCTGTCCGACCGGTACCGTCCCGAGGTGTCCGAGTGCGTACGGGCGACCTGTTTTTCGCGTTGTTTGCCTAGTGGAGCCACGATTCGGCCCTGGCCTGTGAGGTTTCTGTCAATCGGAGGAACCGAGCACCAGGGAGAGGGTGCGTTCCTTCCCGTCGCGCTGGATCGTCAGTTCCAGGCGGTCGCCGGGACGGTGGGCGCGGGTCTTGACGATCAGCTCCTCGCCGGAGTGGACGGGCCGGCCGTCGACCTTGGTGATGACGTCGCCGGCCTGGATGCCGGCCCGGTCGCCGGGGCCGCCCGGGGTGACCGGGGAACCGCCGTCGCCGCCCTTGGTGCCGACGCGGGCGCCGTCGCCGGAGTAGTCCATGTCGAGGGTGACACCGATGACCGGGTGGGTCGCCTTACCGGTGTTGATCAGCTCCTCGGCGACCCGCTTGCCCTGGTTGATCGGGATGGCGAAGCCCAGGCCGATCGAGCCGGCCTGGCCGCTGTCGGAGTCGGTGCCGTCGGCGGCGGAGCGGATGGCGGAGTTGATGCCGATCACATGGCCCTGCGCGTTGAGGAGAGGGCCGCCGGAGTTGCCGGGGTTGATGGGCGCGTCGGTCTGCAGTGCGTCGACGTACGACATGTCGCTGCCGTCGCCGCTCTCGCCGCCGGCCGTGATGGGCCGCTCCTTGGCGCTGATGATCCCGGAGGTGACGGTGCCCTCCAGGTCGAAGGGGGCGCCGATGGCGACGACCGGGTCGCCGACCTGGACGTTGTCGGAGTTGCCGAGGTACAGGGGCTTCAGCCCCTTCACTCCGGTCACCTTCACGACGGCGAGGTCGTAGCCGCTGTCCCCGCCGACGACCTCGCCCTTGGCGGTCTGGCCGCCGTTGAAGACGACCGTTATCTCGCCGCCGGATCCGGCGGGCTCGACGACGTGGTGGTTGGTGAGGATGTGACCGAGCGAGTCGAGCACGAAGCCGGTGCCGGTGCCGGACTCCTCGGTGCCGCTGACATGCAGGGTGACGACGCTGGGCAGGGCACGGGCGGCGATGCCGGCCACGCTGTCCGCGGAACGCCCGGTGGGCTCCGCGGAGGCCTGCGGCAGCTCCACCCCGTCGAACCCGCCGTTGCGCTCCAGATACACGCCCACGGCCCCGCCGAACACCCCGGACACAAGAGCAAGGGCCATGGCCCCGCCGACAAGCTTCTTCCGCACCCGCTTACGCCGCTGCCCCTCCGTGAGCACGGCGGCGCCGGTCTGGTGAAGGGGGCCGGCGGGGGCGGACCAGGGGTCGTAGCGGTGCCAGGGGTTGCCGGGAGAGGCCGGCGGTACGGGGACGGGGACGGTCGACGCAGGGCCTCCACCCGCGGCTGCCGACCCGGGCGGGACGCCCACGCCGGGCACAGAAGCGGTCGCGCCGGGCACAGGGGCGGATACGGCGGGCGCAGACGCGCCGGGCACGGGGGCAGATACGGCGGGCGCAGACACGCCGGGCACAGGGGCAGATACGGCGGGCGCAGACACGCCGGGCACAGGCGCAGATACGGCGGGCGCAGACACGCTGGGGCCAAGGGCACCAGGAACGGGCACAGCGGGCGCGGACGTGCCCTGGGCGGGCGATCCGGGGGCGGGCATGCCCGGGACGGTCGAACCGGGGGCGGACATGCCCGGGACGGTCGAACCGGGGGCGGACATGCCCGGGACGGTCGAACCGGGGGCGGACATGCCCGGGACAGGCGAGCCAGGGACGGGCGTGGGCACGGCAGCGCCCTGGGCCGGTGTGGCCGTCGCCGGGTGCTGAACGGGCGGTGCGGGGGCCCAGGGGCCCGGCTCGCCGTACGGCGGGGTGCTGTAGGGGTCGGGGTCGTGCAGGGGCTTGGGACGTTCACCCGCGACCGGCGGCAGGGTGACGGCCTCGGGGACCTCCCCCGTGGGCACGGGCACGGACTCGGCCAACTCGGGGGGCTCCTGCGCGAATACCGGCGCATCCGCCGCCACCGGCTCAACGACTTCGCCCGCCGGAACCGACCGCGCCACCTCAACAGGCCCCTGCTCCGACACCGGCACACCCGCCGTCACAGGCTCACCAACCTCACCCGCCGGAACCGACCTCACCACCTCAACACCCCCCTGCTCCGACACCGGCATATGCGCCGACACAGGCTCACCAACCTCACCCGCCGGAACGGACCGCGCCACCTCAACAGGCCCCTGCTCCGACACCGGCACACCCGCCGACACAGGCTCACCAATCTCAGCCGCCGGAACCGACCGCGCCGCATCGCCAGGCCCCTCCCCGGACACCGGCTCAACCGCCGCCGGAGGGTGGGCGGCGGGCTCACCGGAGGAACCCACCGTCGGCTCGGGCTGCTTCTCCCTCTGCGCCGCGGCCTCTGCCTCTACCGCTGCCTCTGGAGGAACACCCTCACTCAGCGGCCGGCTCAGCTCATAGTCACCGTCGTCACGGCCACCCTCGGCCGTGACGACGGGCCCACCCGCGCTCTCCTCCACCTCCGGCCCGACCGGCCGCGCCAGTTCGAAGTCGCCCTCGGTGTCCTCCCGGCCGCTCTCCTGCCCGCCAGGGCTCTGCGGTCGAGGCCGGCTCCACCACTTCGCCTTCGTGGGCTTCCCCTCGTTCATGCTCTCCCCGCACTCGGGCCCCGTCGCGGCATGCCTCGTCGGCGGGGGGCCGCAGCTCGTCGAACTCCGCCTCCGCGCCCGGCCGCCGGGCTCGGGCGCGGTCCTCCCAGGATTCAACCAGGTTCGCGGCGCACCGGCGCCGGGGCCGGGTCAGCGGGCGTTCTGCGGAGAGGCAGAGGTGCTGGGAGCGGAGGTGGTGTCGGGGACGGGCGCGGCGAGCAGGCCGGGCGCTGTGACCTCGGGGGCGGTGGTCCAGGAGGTCAGGGCGATCGGCGGGGTCGTGCCCAGCGGACGTATCAGCGGGGACATGGCGGCGGCGCCGGCCACCACGGGGGTGGTGAGCCCGTGCAGCGTCTGGTCGGCCTGGCTTGCGGCGGAGGCCGGCACTCCGGGCAGCAGCGGCGCGGCGACCTGGGTCGGGGCGACCGGGGTCTCGCCGAGCAGTTGGCCGCTCTGGACGAGCAGCGGCGCGGTGGTACGGCGGCGCTGGTTGTCCGGGGCTGGGGTGGAGCCGGTGCCGGGGGTGCGGGCCGGGGTCACATTGCTGCCGGAGCCGCCGCGGGCGTCCGTGTCGACCGGGGCGCCGGCGTTCACTCCGCCCAGGGCGATCGCGGCCAGCGACACCGCGCCGGCGGCGACGAAGGCGAACCGCAGGCTGCGGGAGCGCTCGGCGTCGCCGCGGCCGACGGGGTGGATACGGAAGCCGCGGTCCGAGGAGGGAGTGAGCACGGAGTCGTGACCCCGCGCGGGGAGGTAGCCGAACTCGAACGGCTCGTCCCGTCTCATTCCGAAGACTCCGGACGCTCCGGGGCGGGAGCCGAAGCGGTCGTCGAATCCTCCCCCGAGCGGCATACCGCCGCCGTCCGTGTCACCTCCCCCGGGGAGTCCCTGGAGACGGGCCAGGAAACTCTCGGAGGGGGCGGGTGGGGCCACTTCCGCGAAGACGTTCTTCAGCCGGCGCTGCGCGTCGACCTCCGCCTTGCATTTGGGGCAGGTCGCCACGTGCGCCAGGACGCGCTCGCGTGTGTCATGACCGAGCTCGCCGTCCACGAGGGCGGACAGTCGGTCGCCGAGGTGCTGCTCTGCCGGGGTAGGACGGGATCCACTCACGCGGTCGCGCCCCCTCCCCCCAGAGCGGGCACACGGGCCATGAAGGAACGCCGCTCCGCGCGTGCCTCGGGCGAGCGATGCGCGAGCGCCTTGCGCAGCTGGGAACGGCCGCGGTGGATCCGCGAACGGACCGTGCCGAGCTTGACGCCGAGGGTCGCGGCGATCTCCTCGTACGACAGTCCTTCGATGTCGCACAGGACGACCGCGGCGCGGAACTCGGGCGCCAGGGTGTCGAGGGCCTGCTGGACGTCCGCGTCGAAGTGGGCGTCGTTGAAGACCTGCTGCGGGGTGGGCTCCTTGCTGGCCAGCCGCTCTGCGGCGTCGTCGCCGAGCGCGTCGAAGCGGATGCGCTGCTTGCGGCGGACCATGTCCAGGAAGAGGTTGGTGGTGATGCGGTGCAGCCAGCCCTCGAAGGTGCCCGGCGTGTAGGTCGACAGGGAGCGGAAGACGCGGACGAAGACCTCCTGGGTGAGGTCCTCGGCGTCGTGCTGGTTGCCGGTGAGCCGGTAGGCGAGCCGGTAGACCCGGCCGCTGTGCATGCTGACGATCTCCTCCCACGTGGGCGGAGTCCACGCCTGCCCGTCCGCGTCGGTGGAGAAGGTCGCGGTCTGGGCGTGGCCGGCCGCAGGACCGGCGGCGTGGCTGTGGTCAGCAGTGTCGTTCACGGATTTCGGCTTGCCCGCCGACCCGAGGAAGCGCCGCAGCACTCCTCCCCGGTCCACAGGTGCAGCCGCACCTCCCCTGTCGGCTCTGGTGGTGTCCAGTGGAGCCCCTACCATAGCCACCTCGCCCGTTAGCTCCGGATAAGCGGTTTTACGAGAATTTGATCTGTGCTGATACGGCTCATACGGCTGCGTCAGCACTTGCTCGGCGTCTCGTCCCTCGTCGTGATCCAACTGTGTCCCCCCGTCGTCTTTCCCACCCCTTCAAACGCCCGGTCCCATCTGCGGGTTCCCGGCGGCAACGGATACAGTCACGCCCAGGCAACCACGGGGACAGGAGAGGGTCATTACCGGCAACCGGCAGACGAGCTGGGCGTTCGCCGACGCCTATGTCGCCGAGGACGAAGCGCTGCGCTGGGCCCGCGACCGGGCCCGTGAGGCAGGGCTGCGCTCGGTGTCGCCCAGCACGGGCGCCGCACTGCGGTTGCTCGCCGCCACCGTGGACGCGAAGGCGGTCGCGGAGATCGGTACCGGCACCGGCGTTTCCGGGATCCACCTGTTGTACGGCATGCGCCCCGACGGCGTCCTGACGACCGTCGACCCCGAGCCGGAGCACCAGCAGTTCGCCCGGCAGGCCTTCCGCGCCTGCGGCTTCGCCAGCAACCGGGCCCGTTTCATCCCCGGCCGCGCCCTCGACGTCCTGCCCCGCCTCGCGGACGCGGGCTACGACCTGGTCTTCTGCGACGGCGACCGCCTCGAGGTCATGGACTACCTCGCTGAATCGTTGCGCCTTCTGCGCCCCGGGGGCCTGGTGGTGTTCGAGGGGGTCTTCGCCAACGGCCGCACGATCGACTCCGGCCCGCAGCCCACGGAGGTCATACGGATCCGCGAGCTGCTGCGGGCGGTGCGGGAGAGCCAGGAGCTGGTGCCGTCGCTGCTGCCGGTGGGGGACGGGCTCCTGTGCGCGGTCAAGCGCTGACCGTGGGGTTCGGTGACCGTGGCCCCGGCCGGGCGAGGCCGTGTCCTTGAGGGCTTCGGGGGCGAAACAGCGGCCCCGGCACCCAAGAGGGCGCCGGGGCGGCTGAAAGGGTATGGTCGCTTGCGCGTCAGCCGACGACCTTCTTGAGGGCGTCGCCGAGCGCGTCGGCCTCGTCAGGGGTCAGCTCGACGACGAGCCGACCGCCGCCTTCGAGCGGAACGCGCATGACGATGCCCCGCCCCTCCTTGGTCACCTCGAGCGGGCCATCGCCCGTCCGCGGCTTCATGGCCGCCATGCTCGTTCCCCTTCCTGAAACCAGCTCACCGTCAAAGCCGACGGCCCGTGAAGGGCACGCGCGGTCCGGGGACACGCGACACCGGCATCGAACACATTGCTTCCAAGCCATTATCCCGCATCTCAGGACCCGATGACCAACATCGGTTGGCATCGCTTGGGCAACGCGCGCGAGCAAAACCACTCAATTCGGCGATGTGACTGCGATACTTCGCATCCGCACGGACTTCCCCCGACCGGAAATCGTCCCGAATTCTTTGACGCAGGTCACACGTGCTGCGCGGTCCCCGTCCTTCATGCTGTCCTTCGGAGACGGGCGTACCGGTCGGTACGCCGCAGCAGCGACACCGGAGGGGACACCCCATGGCCGACACCGTGCTCTACGAGGTGAGCGACGGGCTCGCGACGATCACCCTGAACCGCCCGGAGGCGATGAACGCGCTGAACATCGCGACCAAGGTCGCCCTGCGGGAGGCGGTGCGCTCGGCGGCGGAGGACGCGGCCGTCCGCGCGGTGCTGCTGACCGCCGCCGGTGACCGGGCCTTCTGCGTCGGCCAGGACCTCAAGGAGCACATCGGACTGCTGGCCGCCGACCGGGAGACCGGCTCGGGGCAGACCATGACCACCGTCCGGGAGCACTACAACCCGATCGTGCGGGCACTGACCGAGGCGCCCAAGCCGGTCGTCGCCGCGGTGAACGGCGTCGCGGCCGGGGCGGGCTTCGGTTTCGCGCTCGCGGCGGACTACCGGATCGTGGCGGACACGGCGGCCTTCAACACGTCGTTCGCGGGCGTGGCGCTGACCGCCGACTCCGGCGTCTCCTGGACCCTTCCGCGCGTGGTCGGCCCCGGCCGGGCCACCGACCTGCTGCTCTTCCCGCGCAGCGTCAAGGCGCAGGAGGCGTACGAGCTGGGGATCGCCAACCGGGTCGTTCCCTCCGCCGAGCTGCGGGCCGAGGCCGAGAAGGTCGCGCGGGCGCTGGCCGAGGGGCCGACGGTGGCGTACGCGGCGATCAAGGAGGCGGTGGCCTACGGGGTCTCCCACTCGCTGGCCGAGGCGCTGGAGAAGGAGGACGAGCTCCAGACGCGGGCGGGACAGTCGGAGGACCACGGGATCGCGGTGCAGGCGTTCGTGAACAAGGAGGCGCCGAAGTACCTGGGAAGGTGACCGTCGGCCGGGGCGGGGCTCAGCCCCGCCTCGCCACGCACGTCTCCAGGTGATCGTCGACCAGCCCGCACGCCTGCATCAGCGCGTACGCCGTCGTCGGCCCCACGAAGCGCAGCCCCCGTTTCTTCAGCGCCTTGGACAGGGCCGTCGACTCGGGTGTGACCGCCGGGACGTCGGTCAGGCTCCTGGGGACCGGGCGCCCGGCGGGGTCGGGGGCGTGGGACCAGATCAGTTCGTCCAGCTCACCCGGCGTCCACTCGGCCAGCACCCGTGCGTTGGCGAGGGTGGCGTCGATCTTGGCGCGGTTGCGGATGATGCCCGGGTCGACGAGGAGGCGGGCGCGGTCCTCGTCGGTGAAGGCGGCGACCGAGGCGATCTTGAAGTCGGCGAAGGCGGCGCGGAAGCCGGGGCGGCGGCGCAGGATGGTGATCCAGGACAGGCCCGACTGGAAGGCCTCCAGGCTGAGGCGTTCGTACAGCGCGTCGTCGCCGTGGACCGGCCGGCCCCACTCCTCGTCGTGATACGTCACGTAGTCCGGCGTGGACAGGGCCCAGGGGCAGCGCAGCGCGCCGTCCGGGCCGGCGAGGGCGGTGGCGTCACTCACCGCTGCTCCTCCTGCCGGGGCTTCTCCATGGAGATGTGGGGCTGGTGGGCCTCGTGGGGCTGGGCGCCGGCCAGGGCGGACTCCAGTTCGGCGATACGGGCGTCGCGTTCGGCGAGCTCGGCGCCAAGACGGTTGAGGGCGTCGTCGACGTCCGCCATGCGGTAGCCGCGGGGGGCGAGCGGGAAGCGGAGGCGGTCGATGTCGGACCGGTCGAGGGGGCGGTCCGGGGGCAGCGGGTCGTGCGGCCGCTCCGGGGCGACCTCGGGCAGCGGTCCGGTGCCCTCGCCGCCGCCCACCACGGCGAGTGTCACCGCGGCGACCACGACGGCGAGCGCGACGACCAGGAACAAGAACATAACCATCGGTGGGTCCCCACGCTCGCTGTGCTCGGTGTCGAATGTGTCAGGGTCCGATCGTGCCATGCGGGTGTGACGGTTAGGGTCGCAGGCGGCGGATGTCCAGGACGTACCAGGAAAGGTCACAGGAGATGCTCAGGCTGGGCAGGCGGGAGTTCGGCACGCACGAGCCAGTGATCATGGCGATCGTGAACCGGACCCCGGACTCCTTCTACGACCAGGGTGCGACCTTCCGTGACGAGCCGGCGTTGGCGCGGGTGGAGCAGGCGGTGGCGGAGGGCGCCGCGATCATCGACATCGGCGGGGTCAAGGCCGGGCCGGGCGAAGAGGTGACCGCCGAGGAGGAGGCGCGAAGGACGGTCGGCTTCGTCGCCGAGGTGCGGCGGCGCTTCCCCGACGTGATCATCAGCGTGGACACCTGGCGGGCGGAGGTCGGGGAGGCCGTCTGCGAGGCGGGCGCGGATGTGCTGAACGACGCGTGGGGTGGCGTCGACCCGCGGCTGGCGGAGGTCGCCGCGCGGTACGGGGTGGGGCTGGTGTGCACCCATGCCGGGGGTGCGGAGCCGCGGACGCGTCCGCACCGGGTGACGTACGACGACGTCATGGCCGACATCCTGCGGGTGACCGTCGGGCTCGCGGAGCGGGCGGCGGGGCTGGGCGTGCCGAGGGAGTCGATCCTCATCGACCCCGGGCACGACTTCAACAAGAACACCCGGCACAGTCTGGAGGCGACCCGGCGGCTCGGGGAGATGGTGGAGACGGGGTGGCCGGTGCTGGTTTCCCTGTCCAACAAGGACTTCGTCGGAGAGACGCTGGACCGGCCGGTGAAGGAGCGGGTGGTGGGGACGCTGGCGACGACGGCGGTGTCGGCGTGGCTGGGGGCTCAGGTGTACCGGGTGCACGAGGTCGCGGAGACACGGCAGGTGCTGGACATGGTGGCGTCGATCGCCGGGCACCGGCAGCCGGCGGTGGCGCGGAGGGGGCTCGCGTAGTTTTTCCTCGCCCCCGCCGCCCCTACCCTTCCCGTCCCCAGGGGCTCCGCCCCTTCGACCCCGCCAGGGGGGGGCTCCGCCCCCCTGTACCCCCGGCGGGGCTGCGCCCCTGCACCCCACGCGGGGCTGCCGCCCCGCACCCCGCTTCGGCCCTGAACGGGCCTCGTCCTCAAACGCCGGACGGGCTGAAATGCCCTGACCCGGCGCTCGCCAGGCACCCCCACACGGGCTGGATTGCCCTGCCCGGTGCTTGTCAGGCGCCGCCGGGCGGGTTGAGCGTGAGGCCCGCTTCTCAGCCGACCGAGTCGGGTGGGGGGTGGGCATAGGCCCGGGGGTCCGGGGGCGGAGCCGCCGGTCGGGCGACCCCCACGCCGGTCACCTCAGCCTGCCCGGCCCAGCGGCTAGCGTCCCGCCTCCTTGGACACCAGCGCCACCGCTTCCTGCACGTCGTCCGTGACGTGGAAGAGGAGGAGGTCCTTCTCGGACGCCTTGCCCTGGGCGATCAGGGTGTTCTGCAGCCAGTCGATCAGGCCGCCCCAGTACTCCGTGCCGAAGAGGACGATGGGGAAGCGGGTGACCTTCTGGGTCTGGACGAGGGTGAGGGCTTCGAAGAGTTCGTCCAGGGTGCCGAGGCCGCCGGGCAGGACCACGAAGCCCTGCGCGTACTTCACGAACATCATCTTGCGGACGAAGAAGTAGCGGAAGTTCAGGCCGATGTCGACGTAGGGGTTCAGCCCCTGCTCGAAGGGCAGTTCGATGCCCAGCCCCACCGAGATGCCGCCCGCCTCGCAGGCGCCCTTGTTGGCCGCTTCCATCGCGCCGGGGCCGCCACCCGTGATGACCGCCCAGCCGGCCTCGACCAGGGCGCGCCCCAGCCGCGCGCCCGCGTCGTACTCGGGCGAGTCCACCGGCGTCCGGGCCGAGCCGAACACGCTGATGGCGGGCGGGAGTTCGGCGAGGGTGCCGAAGCCCTCGATGAACTCCGACTGGATGCGCAGGACCCGCCAGGGGTCCGTGTGGACCCAGTCGGAGGGGGCACGCTCGTCCAGCAGACGCTGGTCCGTGGTGCTCGGCTGTACCTGATCCCGCCTTCGGAGGACCGGTCCCAGGCGCTGTTCCTCCGGTGGCTGCTTCTTGCCCTCGGGGTTGCCGGTAGCCATATGAGCTCCCTCCGCTTGCGGGTTGTTCCACCTCAGACTAGATCTACGCGGGTTACGGGCGGGGGACGTCGGCGTGTCCGCCATGAAGTGCCGACAGGGATCCCTCATGCCGTGAGCCAGGCCCGCAGCCGCTCCTCCCCCGCAAGGATCTTGGCCGTCTCCACGCGTTCGTCCCGCTTGTGCGCCAGGTGCGGGTTGCCGGGGCCGTAGTTGACCGCGGGAACGCCGAGTGCCGAGAAACGGGAGACGTCCGTCCAGCCGTACTTGGGCTGCGGGGTGCCGCCCACCGCCTCGATGAAGGCCGCGGCGGCCGGGTGGGAGAGGCCGGGCAGGGCCGCGCCGCTGTGGTCGTCGACGACGAACTCCTCGACCCCGCAGTCGGCGAAGACCTCGCGGACATGGGCGATGGCCTCCTCCGCGCTGCGGTCCGGCGCGTAGCGGAAGTTGACCGTCACGACGCACTCGTCGGGGATGACGTTGCCGGCCACGCCGCCGCTGATGCCCACCGCGTTGAGGCCCTCGCGGTACTCGAGGCCGTCGATGACCGGGTAGCGCGGCTCGTACGCGGCGAGGCGGGCCAGGATCGGGGCCGCCGCGTGGATCGCGTTGGAGCCCATCCAGCTGCGCGCCGAGTGCGCCCGCTCGCCCTTCGTCTTCAGCAGGACCCGCAGGGTGCCCTGGCAGCCGCCCTCCACCTGGCCGTCGGAGGGCTCCAGCAGGACCGCGAAGTCGCCCTTCAGCCACTCGGGACGGGTCTCGGCCACGTGCTTGAGGCCGTTGAGGTCGGCGGCGACCTCCTCGTTGTCGTAGAAGACGAAGGTCAGGTCCCTGTTCGGCGCCGGGACCGTCGCCGCGATGCGCAGCTGCACCGCGACGCCCGCCTTCATGTCGCAGGTGCCGCAGCCCCAGAGCACGCCGTCCTCGTCCAGCCGGGAGGGGACGTTGTCGGCGATCGGGACCGTGTCGATGTGGCCGGCGAGGATCACCCGCTCCGGCCGGCTCAGATGGGTGCGGGCGATCACGTTGTTGCCGTAGCGGTCCACGGTCAGGTGCGGCAGGGCGCGCAGGGCGGCCTCGATCGCGTCCGCGAGCGGCTTCTCGGTGCCGCTCTCCGAGGGGAAGTCGACGAGCTGCGCGGTGAGCAGAGCGGCATCCAGCGTGAGGTCAAGCGGGGTCTCGGCCATGCCGACGACCCTAACGCGCCGACTGTGCGTCGCGCTGGCCCCACCGTTCGCATCTCGCCTCCCCGGTCTCCCTACTCTCCAGTACCTTGTACGGGTGCCAGAGCCGACACCCTCCCCCAAGCGCCGCGGCCGCCTCCTCCGTTTCGGGGCGGCCTGCATGGTCCTGTCCGCCATCGCGGGTTATGTCGTGGTCCAGTACGTCAGCGGCGGCGCGGGCGATCCGGGGTGCAGAGTCGTTTCCTCCGAGGGCACGGGAACGACGTACGAGTTCTCGCCGGAGCAGGCGGTGAACGCGGCCACGATCGCGGCCGTCGGCACCGACCGGGGCATGCCCGAGCGGGCCGTGACCATCGCGCTGGCGACCGCGCTGCAGGAGTCGGCGCTGCGCAACCTCGACCACGGCGACCGGGACTCGCTCGGCCTGTTCCAGCAGCGGCCCTCTCAGGGCTGGGGCACCCCGCAGGAGGTCACCGACCCCACCTACGCGGCCGACATCTTCTACGAGCACCTCGCCAAGGTGCCCGACTACACCGAGCTGCCGCTCACCGTCGCCGCGCAGCGCGTGCAGCGCAGCGGTTACCCGGAGGCGTACGCCAAGCACGAGCCGGACGCCACGCTGCTGGCCGCCGCGCTCACCGGCACCTCGGCGGCCACGCTGACCTGCGAGGGGCGCCCGGAGACCGCGACGGCCACAGGTCCGGACGCGGTGCGCGCGGCGCTCGTCCGGGACTTCGGGCGGAACGCTCTCGAAGAGGCGGGCGCGGAGGTCGACACGGCCGAGGCGGCGGACGTGCCCGCCGCCGAGACCAGCGGGCGGACCGTGACGCTGCCCGTCACCGGCGAGACCACCGCCGGGCGCGACATCGGCGAGCGCGGCTGGCAGCTCGCCCACTGGGCGGTGGCCAACGCCTCGGCCCTGCACATCGAGCGCGTCACATACGCCGGGCGGGAGTGGGTCGCCGGGAACACCGACAGCAAGTGGCGGGCGACCAGGACGGGCGGGACGGAGGCCGCCGGGGCCTCGGGTTCGGCGGCCGGTTCCGGTACGAGCGCGGTACGGATCGTCACCGCGCGGTAGTACGGGTCCTCACCCTCACGGGTTATGTGCGGCGGGTCCGGGATGCCGTGCGGTCAGGTTTTCGCGCCCTCATCCCGGTATCCGCCGAAACCCTTGAGAACAAAGGGCTTCGGGGTTTGGCGGGCTTTCACACCGGATGCTTTTTGCCCCTTTTCATCCGCAGGCGATAATGCGACGCATTGCCAACTCTTTACGTCGGCCGTCCGCAACCTTCGCGGGCTTCGAGCGGTAGTCACTGCGTCCGAGCCCGGACGATCAACGACTGTTTCCCTGTCGAAGGAGCATCATGTCCCTCCCCCTGACCCGCAGGATCGCCCGTGCCGCGCTGCTCGTCGCTGCGGGAGCGGCTGCGGGGGTCGGTGCGGCCGGCTCCGCCAGCGCGGCGCCCGACCTGCCCGCCACCCCGGACCTCGGCGGTGTGACCGCCCTGGACGGGGCGAACGTCGGCGACACGGTCGACAGCACGGCGCAGAAGGTGACCAGGACCGCGGGCGAGACCGGTGGCAAGACGGTCAAGCAGGCGGTGCCGGATGCGGACAAGGCCGGCGGCAAGGCCGTGAAGCAGGCGGCGGGCTCCGCCGACGCCGTCCTGCGTGACACCACATCGACCGCGAAGAAGAACGGGCTGCCGACGGACTCGCTGACCAAGGGCGGCCTGCCGCTCAGCTGAGCGCCGACCTGAACGGCGACGGGGTCCAGGGTGTTTCCCTGGACCCCGTCGCCTTGTGCTGGCTTACGTCGGCAGGGGCCGGGGCGGGTTGCACGGCACCCGGCGCCTCAGGCTGTGCCCACCCGGAACGACTGCCCACAGCCAGGAACAGCGTCTACCGGCTCTTGAGGCGCTCTACCGCCGCCGCCACCCGCTCGTCCGTCGCCGTCAGTGCCACGCGTACGAAGTTCTCGCCCGCCGGGCCGTAGAAGTCGCCCGGGGCGACCAGGATGCCGAGGTCGGAGAGGTGGGCGACCGTGTCCCAGCAGGACTCGTCCCTGGTGGCCCAGAGGTAGAGGCTGGCTTCGCTGTGTTCGATGCGGAAGCCGTGGTTCACCAGGGCCTCGCGGAGCAGGGTGCGGCGGGCCGCGTAGCGCTCGCGCTGGACGCGGACGTGCTCGTCGTCGCCCAGGGCGGCCACCACCGCGGCCTGCGTCGGGGCCGACGTCATCATGCCGCCGTGCTTGCGGATCTCCAGGAGGGGGGCCAGGACGGCCGGGTCGCCGGCGAGGAAGGCCGCTCGGTAGCCGGCCAGGTTCGAGCGCTTGGAGAGGGAGTGGACCGAGACGATGCCCTCGTAGGAACCGCCGTTGACGTCCGGGTGGAGGACCGAGACCGGGTCGGCCTCCCAGCCCAGTTCGAGGTAGCACTCGTCGGAGAAGAGCAGGACGCCGTGCTCCCTCGCCCAGGCCACGATCCTCGTCAGCTCGGCCTTCGACAGCACCTTGCCCGTGGGGTTGGACGGGGAGTTCAGCCAGAGGAGCCTGAGGTTCGTGGGGTCCAGGCTCGTCGGATCGTCGTAGACCTCGTAGTCCGCTCGGGCCAGGCGGGCGCCGACCTCGTACGTCGGGTAGGCCAGGCGCGGGTAGGCGACCTTGTCGCCGGGGCCGAGGCCCAGCTGGGTGGGGAGCCAGGCGACGAGTTCCTTGGAGCCGACGATCGGCAGGACGTGGCGGTGGGTGACCTCGCGGGCGCCCAGGCGGCGCTCCAGCCAGCCGGTGATCGCGTCGCGCAGTGCGGGGGTGCCCCAGACCGTCGGATAGCCCGGGGAGTCCGCCGCGTCGATCAGCGCTTTCTGGATCAGCTCGGGAACCGGGTCGACCGGGGTGCCGACGGAGAGGTCGACGATGCCGTCCGGATGCGCGGCAGCCGTCTTCTTGTACGGCTCCAGCTTGTCCCAGGGGAAGGTGGGCAGACGGTCGGAGACTGCGGACACGGTTACTGGCTCACTTTCGTCGGTACGGCGGCTCGTACCGCAAACGCCTCGGTCCCGTACGGCGATCAAGGGCGATCAGGCCGTACGGGACCGAGGCGGCGCGGTGATGCGGGCCGCTTGCGTGGTTACTCGGCCTGCGGCGGCAGCGCGGCGACGAAGGGGTGGTCGCGCTCGATCAGACCCAGCTTGCTGGCGCCGCCGGGCGAGCCCAGCTCGTCGAAGAACTCGACGTTCGCCTTGTAGTAGTCCTTCCACTCCTCCGGCACGTCGTCCTCGTAGAAGATCGCCTCGACCGGGCAGACCGGCTCACAGGCACCACAGTCGACGCATTCGTCCGGGTGGATGTACAAGGACCGGGAGCCCTCGTAGATGCAGTCGACCGGGCACTCCTCGATGCACGCCTTGTCCTTGACGTCGACACAAGGCTGCGCGATGACGTAGGTCACGCTGTCGTTCCTCCTCGATAGGGCGCTGGCGGGCCTCCCACAGGCTCCGCCGCCTGGCGCGCGGGAGCGCGGCGTCGTCGATGCCCGCCCCTAGTATCTCCGTTCCTGGGCATGATCCGAACAGGAGGGGTGGACCGACCTGTGGAATTCTCGGCCGCCGGACGCCTCGAGGTCCGAATCACCACTGCTGACGTGGGCAAACGTGTTTCCGTGCGGCGCTTGAGCGAACCTGGAGTCACGGAGGGGAAATTCACCGACACGGTGGGTGTTCTCACATCATGGGACGCCGGTGTGCTGGTGATCACACGGAAGAGCGGCGAAAGCGTCCGTATTGACGAGTCGTCGCTGGTCGCCGGAAAGGTCGTCCCGGCCGCTCCGGCGCGCCGCCGGGGGCCGGCCGCCTCGTACCAGGAGCTCGCGCGGGTCGCCGCGCGGGCCTGGCAGCCCCTGGAGAGCGAGCGGCTCGGCGAGTGGGAGCTGCGGGCCGCCGCCGGATTCACCCGCCGCGCGAACTCCGTCCTCCCCCTCGGCGACCCCGGTGTGCCGCTCGACGCGGCCCTGGACGCCGTACGGCGGTGGTACGGCGAGCGCGGGCTGCCCGCCTATGTGCAGACCGCGACCGGGGCCGAGGGCGCCCAGGAGTTGCTGTGCGCGGAGCTGGAGCGGCGCGGGTGGGTGCGGGAGGTGACCGCCGAGCTGTGGATCGGGGCGCTGGCGCCGGTCGCCGACCGGGCGGAGCCTGAGGGTGTGGTGCTCGCCCGCGAGGCCGACGAGGCGTGGCTGGCGCGGTACCGGCGCAAGGGGGTGAGCGAGGTGGCGTTGCGGGTGCTGGGGAGCGGGCCGTCGGTGTGGTTCGCCTCCGTGCCGGGCGAGGCGGGGGCGGCTCCGGCCGCCATCGGGCGGTGTGTCGTGGACGGACGGTGGGCCGGGTTCGCGGCGGTCGAGGTGGATCCCGGGGAGCGGCGGCGAGGGCTGGCGACGGTGGTGATGGCCGCGCTGGCGCAGCGGGCGCTGGAGGAGGGGGCGTCCGCCGGCTGGCTGCAGGTCGAGGAGGACAACGGGGGAGCGCGGGCGCTGTACGCCGGGCTGGGCTTCGGCGCGCATCACTCGTACCACCACTACCGGGAACCGGAGGCTGGAGCGCCGTGACCGGGTTCGAGCCCGCCGAGGTGCGGCGGCGGTTCGCCGAGGAGGCGCGGGCCGAGCGGCCCGACCTGGCCGTGCTGTGCCTGCTGGTGGCCGCGGAGGCCGACCGGACGCTCGACGAGGCCGGGCTCGACGCCGCGCAGGTCGAGCTGGACCGGCTGGCGGGGCAGGTGCCCTTCCGGCCCGGCGGGCCGCGGTCGTGGGCGGTGGCGCTGCGGGAGCTGCTCGGTGAGCGGTACGGGTTCCATGGCTCCGCCGCGGACTACCAGCGGTTGGAGTCCTCGCTGCTGCACGAGGTGCTGCGGCGTCGGCGCGGGCTGCCGATCCTGCTGTCCGTGGTGTGGATGGAGGTCGCGCGGAGGGCGGGGGCACCGGTGTACGGGGTCGCCCTGCCGGGGCACTTCGTGGTGGGGTTCGGTCCTCCGGAGCAGCAGGTGCTGGTCGATCCGTTCGACGGGGGGCGGGTGTTGACGGGGCGTGATGCGGAGTTGCTGGTCGCGGGGGCGACGGGGGCTCCGCTGGATGCGTCGATGCTGGTGCCGGCGGAGCCGTTGGAGGTCGTGCTGCGGATCCTGAACAACATCCGGGCGTGGGCCGTGGCTCGGCCGGAGCGGTCGGATGTCGCCCTGTGGGCGGTGGAGTTGTCTTTGCTGCTGCCTTCTCATCCGGCTCGGTTGCGGTACGAGCGGGCGCAGGTGCTGGTGCAGCGAGGGGACTTCGTCGAGGGGGCGGTGGAGCTGGAGGCGTACGCGGAGATCCTGGGGGCTGTGGACGAGGGGGCGGCCGAGCGGGTGCGGGAGCAGGCGTTCGCCGCGCGAGCGAGGCTCAACTGAGGGTTGTGCGGCGTCTGCGGGTGCATGCGTGGTTGCTCGCGGCGCAGCCGCCTGTCGATACCTCCCCGCGCGCCTCGCCGGCTACAGCCAGCCCTTCTCCCTTGCCACCCGTACTGCCTCCGCCCGGTTCCGCACCGCCAGTTTCTGGATCGCCGTCGACAGGTAGTTGCGGACCGTGCCCTGGGAGAGGTGAAGCGCCGCCGCCAGTTCCGCGTTCGTGGAGCCGTCCGCCGCTGCCCTCAGGACCTCCCGCTCCCGCTCCGTCAGCGGATTCGCGCCCTCTGCCAGGGCGTTTGCCGCCAAAACCGGGTCGATGACCCGTTCCCCCCTCAGGACCCTGCGGATGGCGTCGGCGAGTTGGGCGGCGGGGGCGTCCTTGACGAGGAAGGCGTCGGCGCCGGCCTCCATGGCGCTGCGGAGGTAGCCGGGGCGGCCGAAGGTGGTGAGGACGACGAGCTTCACCTCCGGGATCTCGCTGTGCAGTCGGGCCGCGGCCTCGATGCCCGTCGCGCCCGGCATCTCGATGTCGAGGAGGGCCACGTCGATGTCGTGGGTCCGCGCGGCCGTGAGGACCTCGTCGCCGCGGGCCACCTGCGCGACCACCTCGATGTCGTCCTCGAGACCGAGCAGGGCGGCGAGTGCCTCGCGGACCATCGACTGGTCCTCGGCCAGGAGGACCTTGATCGTGCCGCTCATGGCCCGGATCCTACGTCCGGCGAAGGGCCCGCCGGGACGCGGGCGACCAGGCGGAAGCCGTGCCGGATGCCGCCCGCGTCCAAGGTGCCGCCCGCCTTCTGCAGGCGCTCGGTGAGGCCGGTGAGGCCGTTGCCGGGGCCCTGGCCCGAGGCGCCGGAGCCGTTGTCCTCGACGGCGAGTTCGAGGACGGGGCCGTCGAGGGTCTGGCGGCGCAGGAGCTCCACCGTGCAGCGGCGGGCGCCGCTGTGCCGGACGACGTTGGTGATCGCCTCGCGCAGGGCCCAGGCGAGGGCGGACTCGCTGTCCTCGGGGACGCCGGCGAGGTCGGGTTCGGCGGGGATCCCGGCGGTGATGCCGGCCGCGGTCAGGGCGGCCCGGGCGCCGGCGAGTTCGGCGGTGAGGCGGGGGCGGCGGTAGCCGGTGACGGCCTCGCGGACGTCGACGAGGGCCTGGCGGCTGACCTGTTCGATGTCGGCGACCTGCCGGGCCGCCTTGTCGGGGTGGTCGGGGAGCATACGGCCGGCCAGCTCGCTCTTCAGGGTGATCAGGGACAGGGAGTGGCCCAGCAGGTCGTGCAGGTCGCGGGCGAGGCGGAGGCGCTCCTCGTTGGCGGCGAGCTGGGCGACGGTGGCGCGGGCCTCGCGCAGGGCGACGGTCGTCCGGACGAGTTCGCGTACGCCGGTCATGGCGAAGCCGCCCAGCAGCGCCGGGACGAGGAGTCCGGCCAGGTAGGCCCGGCCGCCCGGCACCGCGAACGCGAGCGCGGCCATCAGGGCGGACGTGGCCGGGATGGTCCAGCGGGCGAGGCGCAGGGGCAGTGCGGCGCCGGACGCGATCGAGACGTAGACGAAGAGGACGAGCCACTCGCGGCCCAGGGTGAGGGCGAGGACGGTGGACTGGGCCGTGAGGACCCCGAGGGAGCCGAGCACCAGGCCGTTGCGCTCGCCGCGCCCGGTGCGGAAGACCAGCACCATGTACCAGCCGACGAAGGCGGCGAGGCCGATCCAGCCGAGGACCCGGACGCCGGCGCTGTGACCGCCGTGCAGCAGGTCGGTGACGGGCGCGCTCAGGTACACCAGCCAGATGCCGGTCCACAGGGACTTGACGATCCGTTGCCTGCGGTTCTCCGGGCGCTGCCCGATGCCGATGCCCATGCCGCTCACGCCTTCAGCGTGTCCTTCCGGTACAGCCAGGCCGCGCCGCCGGTGAACAGGGCGAAGAAGACCGCGAGGACGGCGAGGTCCTGGGCGTGCGGTACCTGGTTCTGCTCGATGGCCTGCCCCAGGGCAGCGTACGCGCGGGTGGGCACCCACTTCGCGATGTCCTGCAGCCAGGCCGGGAAGGTCGTCGTCGGCATCCACAGGCCGCCGAGGATCGACAGGCCGAAGTAGGTGATCATCGTGATCGGGCGGACCGCGTCCCCGCTCGCGAGGTAGCCGAGCGCGACGCCGAGGGCGGCGAAGACGAGGCTGCCGGCCCAGATCGCGCCGGTGAGCGCGAGCCACTGCCAGGCGTCCAGCCGTACGTCCTTCACGGCGGCGGCGACGGCGAAGACGACGACGATGGACGGCAGGCTGACGACGGCGGCGCTCGCGGTCTTGGCGAGGACATAGCCGCGGCCGGGCAGCGGGGTCAGCCGCAGCTGCCGTACCCAGCCGCTCTCCCGTTCCTTGGCGATGCGCTCGCTGTTGCCCATCAGGACGGCGGTGAGGGCGCCGAAGGAGGCCATGGAGACCATCATGTAGGTCGGCAGGGTCAGGCCGGTGCCGTCGACCTTCGTCGTGCTGTCGGCGCTGCCCGCGACGAGCAGGAACAGCACCGACGGGTAGATCACCGAGAAGAACAGGAACTTGCGGTTGCGCAGGGCGCGGGTGAGCTCCAGCTTGATCAGGCCGTTCATGAGGTGCGTGCCTCCTCGGCGGCGGTGAGGGTGACGAAGGCCTGCTCCAGGCCGAGGCCGGCGACCTCCAGGTTGCGGGGGTACAGGCCGAGGGCGTAGACGGCGTGGACGGTGGCGTCGGCGTCGGCGGACTGGATGCGGACGGTCGGGCCGGACCCCGCGGCGGAGCCGCTGTTGGACACGGTCAGCGTGGTGAGGAAGGGCAGGGTGCGCAGGGCGGGCTCGTCGATCTCGCCGTCCAGGTCGAAGGAGATGCGGCGCGCACCGGCCTTCGCCTTGATCTCGGCGGCCGTGCCGTCGGCGAGCAGGCGACCGCGGTGCAGGACGAGCACGCGGTCGGCGATCGCGTCGGCCTCTTCCAGGTAGTGGGTGGCGAAGAGGACCGTGCGGCCCTGGTCGGCCTGTTCGCGCATGGTGGCCCAGAACGCCCGGCGGGTGGTGACGTCCATGCCGGTGGTGGGCTCGTCCAGGACGATGAGGTCGCTGTCGCCGGCGGTGGCGAGGGCGAAGCGGACACGCTGGGCCTGACCGCCGGAGAGCTTGTCGACCTTGCGGTCGGCGATCTGGGTGACGCCCGCGCGGGCCAGCACGTCGGCGGGCCGGTACGGCCGCGGGTGCAGCTCGCAGGCGAGGCCGACCAGTTCGGCGACGGTGACCTCGTCCATCAGCCCGCCGCTCTGCAGCATCGCGCCCACCCGCCCGGCGACGATCGCCTCGCGCGGGCTCGTGCCGAACACACGGACCGTGCCGCTGTCGGCGTACTTGAGGCCGAGGAGGAGGTCGAGGGTGGTCGACTTGCCGGCCCCGTTGGGCCCCAGCAGCGCCACCGTCTCCCCCGGGTGCAGTGCGAGGCTGAGCCCGTCCACTGCCCGTACGTCCCCGAAACCCTTGCTCACCTGGTCGAACTCGACCACCGGTGGTGTCGTCGTCATACGTCGATCGTCGTCCCGGGGGCCGGGTGGGCGGCAGTGTCGGGCGTCCGGAGTGCCGTATGACGGATGTCATGCGCGAAGGGCACCCGGCGATGGTGCCGGGTGCCCTTCGCGGAGGTGTCGCGTCAGCTCGGGTCGGTGTCGATGACCCCGACCCGGTCCGTCTCGCTCTTCAGGGCCGGGCGCAGGGCGCTGATCACGTCCTCCACGGTGACGGGCGTCTTCTGCCCGTTGCCGCGGGTGATCAGGACGCCGTCGAAGGCGCCGCCGTACAGCTCCTCCAGGGCGGCCTTGTCGTAGTACTCGACGAGCTTGCCGTTGACCGCCTTGACGCCCAGGAACTTCCACAGGGAGTTCTTCGGGCTCATCGGGACGGAGTGCGCCGGGTCGGTCTCGACGGTGACCTTGGCGGACATCGCCGGTTCGGCGAACTCCTTCATCATCCGGTCGACCTCGGCGTTGGACACCGTCGGCTGCTTGGTGGTCGTGGGGACCTTCACCGCGGTGGCCGTGCCGCTCTCCACCTGGGCGCGGTAGGCGTCCACGACGGCCGTCCCGGCCTTCGCGGCGTCGATGCCCTTGCCCGCCTTGCCATAGACGGCGACGGCCTTGCCGGACTCGAACTTGATCGTGCCGTCGGTGGCCGAGCCGGAGCCGCCCGCGGCGGCCTCCAGGGCGGCCTGCAGCTTCTCCTCGTCGACCGGCATGACCGGCTCGACCTCGCGGTGCTCCCCGAACAGCGAGCCGATCACCGAGACCGGGTTGTAGTCGCTCTTGGCGGCCGCGTCGACCGTGGCCTGCATGTCGAACTGCAGGCCCGACTGTTCCGGCTTCAGGGTGACGGTGGTGCCGTCGACGGACAGCTTCAGCGCCTGCGTGACCCGCTTGTCGAAGGCGTCGTCGAGCTTCTTGACGGCGTCGTCGCGGGTGCCGCCGCCGATGTCGACGCCGAGCACGGTGGTGCCCTTGGGCACGTCGGAGTGGTTCATCAGCAGCCCGGCGCCGTAGGCGCCGGCGCCGGCGAGGACGACCACGCCGCCGAGCAGGACCAGCTTGCTGCGGCCCTTCTTCTTTTTCTTCTTCGAGCCGGCCGCGGGCGTGCTCTGCGTGGTCGGCTCGGACCGCTTCGGCGGGGTGGGCGGCGTCGGCCCGTCGGTGTGCGCGCCGGGCGCGAACGGCCCGCCGGGGCCGGCGCCCTGACCGGGCGGGGGCACGACCGGGATGCCGCTGGTGACGGTCTGTCCGGAGACGTTGTCATGCCGGCCGTAGCCGCCCGGACCGGGCTCGGGGGCCGGCTTCTGCGGGGTGAGGATCGCGGTGTCGTCGCTGAGACCGCCGCCGGGGAGGCGACCGGTGCCGGGGCCGCCGAGACCGGCGGGGGCGCCGGGGCCACCGGGCGCGTGCGGCGCGCCCACGGCGCCGGCGGGCGCGCCGGGAGCCGAGCCCTGCATCGGCGGGACGAACGGGCCGTCGCCGGTGACCGGGCCGGTGGTCGGTCCGGCGGGGCCCTGCGGGCCGCCCCGGCCACCGCGACGGCCGGGGCCGTCCGGACCGTTGAAGTCTTGGGGGTCGCCCGGGCCACCGGGACCGCCGGGGGCGCCGCCCTGGCCGTTGGCCCCGGCGTGGCCGTTCCGGCCGTCGCCGTTGTCCGAGAAGTACGGCAGGTCGTCGCGGCGCGGCTCGGTGGCACCACCCTGCCCCGGACGCGCGCCGTTGCCCAGCGGGCCCGCGGCGAGCACCTCGGTCACATCGAAGGAGCCGGTGCCGCCGCCGTGTCCCGGAGCCACGGGACCGCCGGTGGCGCCGGCGAGCCCGGCACCGTTCGTACCGCCGGGGCGGGTGGCACCCGGCATGCTCATGGAACCGACGACACCGCCGGGCCGCCCGGCCCCCGGACGTGCGCCACCGGGCGCACCGGAAGCCGAACCGGCCGGACGCGCACCTCCGTTGGCGGCGGCAGGCGAACCGGCGCCGGCACCCGTCGCGGTGCCCGCAGCCGAACCGCCTGCGGCTGCGGCCCCGTTGGTGGAGCCGCCGCCCTGACCGCCCTTGGCCGGCCCGGACTTGCGCGGTGCGAACCAGTCGCTCGTCTTCTCCTCGGCCGACGGCGCCGCTTCGGCGGGTGCCTCGACGGGCCCCGCGGCAGCGGCGGAACTCCCGCCGCCCGCGGCTCCGGAGGCCTTCGCGGCGCGCGCTCCCTTGGCGGAGCCCGCGGCCTGCGCGTCGGCACCGCCCTTCTCGCCCGCGCCCTCCGCCTCCGCGACGGGCTTGCGCACGACGACCGGCGGAATGGGCCGCGACCCGGGGATGTTGATCCGGATCCGGGTCGTCAGCGTGGTCTCGGTGGTCTTGCGTTCCTCCGGCTGCGCGGCCGAACGGCCCGCGTCCGCACCGCCGTCGGACACCACGGGGATGCCGTACGGCGGCGTGCCCGAAGGGTATGCGGCTCCGCCGCGCCCGTTGGGCCCGGAGGACGGACTGTCAGTTTCACGACTCAAGGCAGGTTCTCCAGGTTGGCTCCGCCGCCCGCCACAACCTCACGGGCAGCTCGGCGGCGCGCACCACCATACTGGCCACTTCTGGCCCGTATCCCACGACCGCCGGGGAAACCCACACGGGACTCGCACGGTCGCGCCAGGGAGAAGTGGTACGTCACTTGGCAAGTCGGACGTCGCCGCCGACCGGTTGCCGCCCGGAGCCAAGGGTGGCGCAGATCACAGCCAGGGCCATGCCACCGAGCAGGAAGAGGTAGGAGCCGCCTGCCGCGCCGAACAGGAAGTCGCCCTCGGGGCGGCCCGCGGTGAGCAGGACGACGGAGACCATCCAGCCGGCGGCGGGCGCGACGGCCCCGCCCCGGCTGCGGACGGCGCGTGCCCCGCCGAGGAAGAGCCCGGCGGCGCCCGCGAGCGCGAGCAGCAGCCCGCCGGGGAACCAGCCGGCCTGCACGAGCGCCCCGGCGAGGCCGGCGACCGCACCGAGCAGCAGGAGCCCGAGGTAGGCGGCGATCCGTCCGGCGGAGGGCCGCGGGAGGGGCTGGGTGAGCATCGAACCGCGGTCGGGCATCAGGCCACCCCTTCCAGCCCCGCGAACAGGTCGGTCTCCCGGCCGCCGCTCTCCGCGCTCCCCGGGCCCGAGGCCGGCGGGACACCGGGCTCGCCCCGCTCGCCGCGCACCAGCTCGTAGTACTCGGTGGCGAAGAGGGGCTGCGCGAGCTGGTTGGAGAGCACGAAGGAGCGTCCGTCGGGGGCGACCTCGATCTGGGTGGCGTGCGCGCGCATGGCGGCGGCCTTGGCGGCGGCGTACGCGGTGCCGTCGATCTCCGTGGTGATGTGGTCGTCGTCGACGACGCCGGGGACGTCGGCGACGGTGGCGCTCTGGGCGAAGGGCAGGCCGGGCAGCTCCTGCTGGAGCCGCGTGAAGGCGGCCTCGGCGACGGTGCGCGGGACGCGGTTCCAGTACACCTTGGGGACGCTCCAGCCGGCGTGCGCGGCGAGCTCCACGGCGCGCATGGCGACGCGGTGGGCCTGGATGTGGTCGGGGTGGCCGTAGCCGCCGTTGTCGTCGTAGGTGACGAGGACCTGGGGGCGCAGCTCGAGGACGACCTCGGCGAGGGAGCCGGCGGCGGTGTCGACGTCGGCCTGCCAGAAGCAGGCGGGGTCGTCGTTGTCGGGGATGCCCATCATCCCGGAGTCGGCGTAGCGGCCGGCGCCGCCGAGCAACCGGACGTCCTCGACGCCCAGTTCGGCCATGGCGGCCTTCAGCTCGCGCAGGCGGTGCCCGCCCAGGGCGGCGCCGGTGAGGTGCTCCAGCTCGGGCGGGATGACCTCGCCGCGTTCACCGAGGGTGCAGGTGACCAGGGCCACGTGGGCACCCTCGGCCGCATACCTGGCCATGGTCGCGCCATTGTTGATCGACTCGTCGTCCGGGTGCGCGTGCACCAGCAGCAGACGCCGAGCGGCGCGCGATGGGGGTCCCCCCGGCCGGAGGCCGGTGGAGGGCAGTTCCGTCATGGGGCAACCCTACGAGGCCCCCACCCGCCCCCCGCCTCCTACCCGGCCGCCTCGCCTCCCTCGTCGTCGAGTACGTGGGCGATGGCGAGCGCGATGCGCTCGATCCAGTCGCTGCGTCACCGAGTGATCTGCGGATAGCGACTGCGAAGTATCTTTTCGTTCAGAGAAGCCGTTGCCGAGCCGTACGGGCCGGCTTCAAGCGACAAAGGGCTGCTCGGAGGAAGGTGACCGATTCCGGTCCTTCGGTTTTCCGGAGCGGGCTCGTCCGAATGCGGGAGCCGTCGAGCCCGGCCGGAGCCGGGGGGACGGCTTCCGGCGGCTCACGCGTTGTCGTCCGGCTCCTTGAAGATGTCCTCGGCGGACGGCGCGGTGACTGCGCGGGTGAGCCAGCGGCGGAGGAGGTCGGCGTCGTCGCAGCCGGTGATGCGCTCGCGGATCTCCTCGGGGACGGCGATGTCACGTGCCTCCAGGACAAGCAGGATGTCCTCGGCCCGCCCCTGGGCACGCCCCTCGTCACGGATCTCTTCGGAGATGGACGACTTGTAGAAGGAAAGGTCCACGGCCACCAGGTTCCTCCAGAATTCTGCGGCCCGGCGCACGCTGTCCAGGCCTCGTGTGGTGAGTTCGACAACGGGTCGGCGACGGCTTCCGGCACGTGCCGCAGAGCAGTGGACAGGGCCTTCAGTATCCCACTGACCTCCGGATCCTTCGCGTGTGTGATGGCGGACAGGGCGGCCAGCGCCAGGTCGGCGCGGGCCTCGTCCGGGTCGGTGATGAAGGGCATGTTGTGCGGACCGGCCACGAGCGGGCGCAGCGTCAGTGCGGCCCACCATTCGGGGCCGATGGGCACGGGTCGGGCAGCCCACTCGGCTGTGGCCCGATCCTGGCAGACCACCAGCAACAGGGGCGGGGTCTTGTACTTGGTGTAGAGGAAGGACAGGTAGTAGGCCCAGCTGGCGGGTTTGTGCGGGTCCTTCGCGCTCTGCGCTTCGACGGCCAGCAGGACCGGGGCGTCGCCGTCGAAACGCAACAGTGTGTCGACACGACGTTCGATGGGTTGGGTCTCCGTGAGATCGGTGGGGAGCACCGTGACGGAGGTGGGCTGGATGGTCGGGAGGCCGAGCACCTTGGAGACGCCCGTGAACAGGCCGGGGTACTCCTGGAAGATGCGGTGCATCGCCTCGTGGGACGAGTTGACCATGCGGTTCCTTGCCTGAGTGGTGGTGGGTCTTCAGAAGGCCGCGGCTGATGGCGTCCGGCAGTCGCGGCAACGGCCGCCCGGCTCGGGCGAGCGGAAGCCGCGGTCGCAGCCGTCGCAGTTCCGGAGCGGGTGCCTGACGGCCGGCGGCGGCGTGGCGGGAGCGGCGCGGAACGGGGGCGGGGGTGGCAGCAGGGCCGTGAGGCGGTGGGCCAGGAGGGCGGCGGGGCGGCGGAGGCCCTCGGGCGGGAGATCGGCGGTCAGGGCCTGGCGTACGGCCGTGGGGCTGACGTCTCGCTCCAGCCAGGCGGCGACACCGGGGGCCAGGTGGGTGACGTCACAGGCAGAGAGGAGCAGACGGGAGTCGTGGCGGCGCAGGTCGGCGAGGAGGTCTGTGGCCGCCTTGAGGAGGTTGGCGTACAGGTGCGTGGGGCGCGGGACGGCGGGGAGGGGCTTGTGGGGAGTGCGGGTGCGCTCCTTCGGCTTGGCGGAAGCCCTCTGGGCGCGTTCGACGGCCGTACGACGCTGATGGCCGGGCTGGTTACAGGAAACCGTGCGGGTGATGATGCGACCGCCGGGGATGCGCTCGCGCTCGCGCCGGAGGTAGCCGTGGGCTTCCAACTCGCGCAGGGCGGCGGCGATGCGGGTGGCGCCCTCGGGAAAACGCATGGCGAGGGACTTGATGTCGATGTGGGCGCCGCCGGGCAGCGACTGGATGTGCACACCGAGGCCGATCGCCAGGAGAGACAGTTCCTGATGCTGGGCGAGGTGATTCCCGATCACCGTGAAGCGTTCGGCGTGCCGGGCGTTGTCGTGGACGAGTCCGCCGAAGTGCCGCCGGTTCGGGTGTTTGTTGGCGGCAGAGCGGGACTGGGCGTGCGGGGGCACGCTAGGGTTCTGCGTATCCATCAGGAAGGGGCTTTCCTTCTCGGTGGTCAGGCCCTCGCACTGGGATTGCCGTCCCGGCGGGGGCCGTCGCATTTCTGCGGGTGCTGTTGCGCTGAGAGTAGGTCAGGCAATAGGCCCAAATTCCACCCGAGTTGGTGATGTTCACTCGCGCGAGTGAGCGAGCGCTGCGGGCGGGAGGGACGGGGTGGGGCTTGGTGAGGTCATTTCACCGCCGTGGTTCTTGGGAAAGACCGCCCCTCGCACCGGAGCACGAGGTCTCGGGTTCCGGTGGCACACGGACCTCTCCGCCAGGAGAGGATGTATGCCATGCCGAAGACCACACAACTGCGCACGTACACGGTCCGGGACGGCCTGCTCGACGAGTGGGCGAGGCGATGGCGGGAGGAAATCGTTCCTCTGCGGCTGGAGTTGGGGTTCACGATCGGAGGGGCCTGGCTGGACCGGGAGAGCAACCAGTTCCTCTGGCTGATCTCGTACGACGGCCCGGAGACCTTCGCCGAACGCAACGCGCTGTACTGGTCGTCGCCCGAACGCGAGGCCATGGGTCTGAACCCGGACGACTACCTTGTCCGCACCGAAGAGCGCACGGTCGAGTCGGCCTACTGACCCCCCGTCATGCGTGGTCGAGCGGCAGCAGATGCTGCCGCCGTTCTTCGTGAGTGAGGGTGCGGAAGACCCTTCCCCGGGCGGTCGCCTCCAGTCGGTCGTAGTCCGGCTCCGCCCGCCACACGCGCGCGGTCCCGTCGGCCGACCCGGTGAGCAGCCGTGTACCGTCCGGGGACCAGGCCACGGAGGTCACCTTGTCCTGGTGCACACCGACAACGGAGATCTCCTCCAGAGTGGTGGCGGACCACACCCGTACGGTGCGGTCGTCGGCGCCCGTGGCGATGTGCTGGCCGTCGGGTGACCAGGCGATGGCGCGCAGACGTCCCTCGTGCCCCTTCAGTACCTCGATACGCCGTCCGGTGAGGACGTCCCACACAGCGGCCGTCCAGTCGCCGGAAGCGGTGGCAACCCTCGTCTCGTCGGGGGACCAGGCAGCGTCCTCCACGTAGTTGTCGTGGCCGCGCAACACCGTGAACTGCCGTCCCTCCGCGACATCCCACAGTCGGCAGGTACGGTCGTCGGAACAACTGGCGAGCCGCCGTCCGCTCGGTGACCAGGCAACTCGGCCCACCCAGTCCTGGTGTTCCGTCAGTTTCAGCAGCTCGATCCCGTCCGGTAGGGACAGAACACGTACGGCGCCGTCATGACCTCCGAGGGCGATCCGCCCACCGTTCGGCGACCAGGCACACCCCTCCACAACCTCACCCTGCTGTTCAAACAGCGTGCCCCCACGCCCATCGACGACCCGAAACAGGCCGTCGTTCGTGCCGAACGCGAGCCGCTCCCCCTGTGGAGCCCAGGCGACGGCCCAGATCCGGTCCGTCACCTCGGTCACCGGCCCCGCCGGCACGCCGGTAGCCGGGTCCCATACCCGTACGGTGCCGTCGTCCGAGGCCGTGGCGATACGACTGCCGTCGCCGGACCAAGCGGCCTGGTTCACCGGGCCTCGGTGCCCGTCAGCCATGACGACCTCGGCGCCGCGTGGACGCAGGTCCCACACCCTGCCCGTGCCGTCGGTGGAGCTGGTGGCGAGCATCGTCCCGCAAGGTGACCAGGTGACGCCCCACACGGTGTCCGCGTGGCCCCGCAGCACGGCCAGGACCTTGGCGTCCTCGGTGTCGACGACGCGCACTGTTCGGTCGGAGGAGGCGCTGGCCAGCATCCGTCCGTCCGGCGACCAGGCCAGGTTCCACACATAGTCGGTGTGTCCTCTCAGCAACAGGCGCAGGTCGCCGGTCCCGGAGTCCCAGATACGGGCGGTGTGGTCCCCGGAGCCGGTGGCGATGTGCCGTCCATCCGGTGACCAGGCGATGCCCTCGACGAAGTCCGAGTGCCCGGTGAGTGTGGTGGCCGGCGACCCGGTCGCCAGATCCCAGACGATCGCGGTCTGATCATGGGAGGCGGAGGCGAGGCGGCCGCCGTCCGGCGCCCATGCCACACCCCACACGTCATCGCCGTGCCCGCGCAGTTCATGCACGAGCCGCCCCGTGTCGGCCTCCCAGACCCGCACGATCCGGTCCTTGGAACTCGCCGCGACATGCTGGCCGTCCGGCGACCAGGCCACCTGTCTGTTGAGGTCCCCGGCACCCGTCAGCAGCCGGACCGGTGCCCCCAAGACGGCGTCCCAGATCCGTACGACACGGTCACGGCCGGTGGTCGCCAGCCTCGCCGAGTCCGGCGACCAGGTGACGGACTCGACCATGACGCCGTCGCAGGGCAGCACCAGCCGTGCGCGTCCGGACGGCGCGTCGTACAAGCGGCCCGTGCCGTCCCTGGACGCCGTGGCCAGCAACCGTCCGTCCGGGGACCAGGCGATGTGCCGGACGGTGTCCGTGTGCCCGTCGAGCCGCGCGCGGAGGTGACTCGCCGCCAGTGCCGCCATCAGCCCCCGTCGGGCCGAGGCCGTGGGCGCGCACTCGCCGAGCGCGGCAAGCGAAAGCAGGAGGGAACGCTCTGGTTCGCTCTCGGCGCTCAACAGAACCTGATGGCCGATGCTGTCGGAGACCTGGCTCAGGAAGGTCAGGTCACGACGCTGCGAGGATTCGACGAGCGCGCGAGTCGCCTCGGACGCCTGCCCGGCCTCCTCCAGCGCTTCGAGCCAGCGCCGGGCCGCTGTGAGGCGTTCCCCGGTGAGGAGGTAGTCGTCGCTGCGACCGGCGCGCTCCCAGTCGGTGGCCCACCGCTCCAGTTCGGCACGCTCGCGAAGTCGTTCGGCCCGCGCCTCGACCTCCTGCCGCAGCGGGGCCCACTGGCGGAACAGCGCCTCGTGCGTCACCTGCGCGCAGGGCTCGCTGCCTTCGGCTGCGGAGCCTGCGCCTGTGACGTCGGTGCGCAGCAACCGCGCCTCGACGAAGGCATCGACGACATGGCGGTCCCGCTCGTCGAGTTCGGACAGCGGCACACGACGGCGGGCCACCTCCTGCCCCTCGACGGTGACGAACCGGAGCAGAACGCGGAGGATGAAATCGATCCCCACACCCGCGCCCAGCGCGGAAACGGTGTTGTCCGCCTGGCGCGCCAGCGCACCGGGTACTCCGCCGAGCCGCCGGTACAGTTCCTCGGTCACTGTCCCGCCGGGGCCGGAAGCGTAGAACAGCTCCTGGAGAAGGTAGGCGAGCAGAGGCAGCGCGTCGTCCGTGCCGGTCTCGCTCACGATGGAGTCGACGACCCCGGGCTCGAAGCGGAGCCCGACGAGAGCCCCGGGCCGCTCCACGACGTCGATGAGCTGTGCTCTGCCCAGTGCGCCGATGACGACGGGGTGCTGGAAGAGATCCGCCTGGCCAGCGCCGAGGAGCCTGCCGAGCAGATCCACTCGGAGGGTGACCAGTACACGGACCGCAGGGTCCTGTTCCACGCAGGCACGCAGCGCATCGAGGAACTGGGCGCGTTCACGCTCCCCCGCCAGAGTGACGACCTCCTCGAACTGGTCAACCACGAGAAGCACCCGCCGGAACCGTCCACCACGCAACCGCGACAGCTCACCTCGTAGCGCGTCCGGCCCCTGGCGCAGTCTGCGCAGTACGGCACTCGCCGGTTCCTGCCTGTCGGCGGCAGCCGCCAGCGCACCCGCGAGGGCGCCCAGCGGGTTGACGCCGGGCGCGAAGGCCGGCACGACGGTCCAGCGGCGGTCCCGTAGACGAGGCATCACCCCGGCCCTGACCAGCGAGGACTTTCCGCTCCCGGAGGCCCCGACCAGCACCAGAAACCGCTCCGCGGGCCGGGCCGCGGTGGCGTGCAGCCTGCGCGTCAGCTCGGCAGCCTGCGCCTCCCTGCCGAAGTAGACGGCTGCCTCGTCCTCGTCGAACGCATCGAGCCCCGGATACGGCACTCGCGCACGCGGCCACTCGATCCTGGGAGGCGCGGGATTCTCCAGTCGATAGACGACGACCTGCCCGACAACAAGCGCCACGATCAGCACACCGATAGCCGGAACGGAGAACCGCTGGATCGCCTCCAGCACCCAGGGAGCCTTGTCGGAGCTGGTCGCGTAGTTGGTGGCGATCCCGAGTAAGCAGGCGACCAATGCCAGCATGATCTGGATCGCGACCTGCATACGGTTCCTCATCGAGTACCGCTCACCACCGCGCCGCCGCACACCGTCACCGCTCAACCCCCGTCCCACCAGCCCTGAAGGACCGGCATCGCGTCACCCGTCCATGACCATCTTCTGGGGCTTCGCAGGAGCGTTCAACGGTGTGTACGGGTTTCGGCCATACAGGGCCCGTTAGGTGTGTTGGGACAGAGCACCTCTCGCGCCGAAGGGCGGGGCGTCGGCTTCTGGTGCGAGGTTCAGTTCTGCCCAAAAACCGCTTTTCGCGGGCGCGGTTCGGACGTCACGCCCCAGCGGTCGGCCAGGGCCTCGACGAGGAGGAGGCCACGGCCGGACTCGGCGTCCAGAGCGGGGTGCTGAAGACTCGGCAGTCGATCGCCATGGGTGTCGGTCACTTCGATGCGCAGCGTGTTGGCGAGGACGTACATGTTGAGGCGGAAGTCACGGCCAGGGACACGACCGTGGACGGTGGCGTTCGCCGCGAGTTCGGCGACGATCTGACGTGCCGGGTCCAAGGGAATGTCCCAGGAGTGCAGTTGCTCGGCCGCGAGAAGACGGCTGAGGCGTGCCCCGCGAGGCGTGGGAGACAGGCGCACGCTGAAGTTCCGGATGAGACGGTCGGATTGGGCCTCGGGGGCAGCGGTTTCGTGGATCACGTCACCCAGAGTGGCGAGCAACGCTTACCGTGAAAAGTGACGACGCGGTTGCGTACGGTGACTGTCCGGGTGTTGTCCGGACGCGTACAAACTGTCCGGAGCCGCCGTACTGGTAAGCGTCGCGGCACGTTCGTACGACGGAGGGGTCCAGCATGACGCAGATGGACGGCGAGGCGGTGCTGCTCAAGGGCGAGGGGAACGAGCCGGGTTGGGAGGTGGACCCGGACGACGAGTGGGGGCTCGCGATCGTCGCCACGGTCGGGCGGCAGCTGAAGCTGCGCCGGGAAGCGGTGGGGATGCGGGCGAGCAAGTTCGGCGAGGCCGTCGGCTACGGCGAGGACATGGTCTACAAACTGGAGAGCGGGAAGCGGATCCCCCGGCCAGAGTTCCTGGACAGGGCGGACGAGGTGTTGGGGGCGGGTGGGTTGCTCTCGGCAATGAAGGAGGACGTGGAGAAGGTCCGGTATCCGAAGAAGGTGCGAGACCTGGCGGACTTGGAGGCAAAGGCAGTCGAGCTGCTCTCATATGGCAGCCACGCCCTGCATGGCCTCCTTCAGACACAGGAGTTCGCAAAAGCATTGCTGATGACACGGCGCCCCACGGCCCCGGAGGATCAGTTGGAGAAAGCGTTGGCCGCGCGCATGGCCAGGAAGGCGATCTACGAGCGCTCGCCGGCCCCTGAGCTCAGCTTCGTCCTGGAAGAGACGACGCTGCGGCGCCCGGTTGGGGGCAAGATGGTGCACCGAAAGCAGCTTGAACACCTCCTTGAAATGGCCCAGTTGCGGAACGTCGAAATTCAGGTGATGCCGATGGACCGCTGGGACCACCCTGGTACGGGAGGACGGATCCAGGTGCTGAAGTTCGGTGACGGCACGGCGGTTGGGCGCATGGACGACGAGTTCAACGGCCGCCCCGTCCACGACCCGAGGCAGCTACGAATCCTCGAACTGCGCTATGGCATCATCCGGGCCGAGGCTCTGACCGCACGGGAGTCACAGGCCTTCATCGAGCAACTGCTGGGAGAAGCATGATCCGCAAGGCCTCTACCGAAGGCGCTTCCGAACTGGTGTGGTTCAAGAGCAGCTACAGCGACACCAGCAACCCGAACGACTGCGTCGAGGTCGCCAACACCCCCGACACCATCCACGTCCGAGACTCCAAGCACACCGCCGGCCCCCGCCTCCAGCTTTCGCCGGAGGCCTGGACCAACTTCGTGTCGTTCGCGTCCGAGGACTGATCACGATCTCTGGTCCGTTTGTTACTCAACCAGCAAGCGGACCGACTGATCGCTCTCTTCCGCGTCCGGGGAGTTCGCGATGACGGAGCGCACCACTTGGCGCAGCTTCACGAAGATCTTGGACTCGTCCAGCTCAAGCGCTGCGACCCGCGTTGCCTCTGCCGATCCGCGTTCCGCAAGTCGCTGGTGACCAGCTCGGACTGACCTCCGGCATCCCGAACGTCTCCACGCTGGGGCGACTCCCGGCGCGCCTGGACAGCGACGCCCTGGACGACGCCGTGGGTGCCTGGCTCGCCCGGTACGCCGCCGACCCGGTCGACGAACCCGGTGGCACGCTGGTCTCGGCCTGGCGGTCCCTCTCAGGGAATCGAGCCTCCATCAGACCCGGAGCAGTTCAGACAGACCCGCCTACGGCGGCAAGCTGATCACCTGGGCCAAGAAGTACCTCGACATCACCATCAAGACCGTCCGCCGCCCGCCCGACGCCAAGGGCTTCGTCGTCCTGCCCCGCAGATGGGTGGTCGCGTTCATGGTCGTGGATCATGCGGGCCCGCCGGCACTGCCGCGACCACGAACGCCTGCCCGAAATGAGCGAGTCGCTCATCACCTGGGCAGCGATCACACTCATGACCCGGCGGCCCACCCGCAGCAAGACTGGTCCAGCCGAACGCCGCGACGTCGACCATGGCTACGTGATGCCAGAAGCCGCTTGATCAGTCTCCGGACCGCCGCACCCAACCAGCCGGTTCAGACAGCGCCAGTGAGTGGCTGAGCAGTTCACGGTTGTCGGCAGGCGTTCTGCTCAAGTAGCCAACTCCGGGCTGCTTCCAGAACTTCGTCCCGACCGCGTGCCACTGGGCGCGGGTCCTTGACGATCTCTTCATCCGGTGGGATCGCTGCATCGTAGGTACGGCCCGTACGGTCCGCGTCCTTGAGTTCCGTCAAGATCAGCATGGCTCCGTCAGACAGGCGGTATCCCTCGTTCCCCGTGGGCACGCCATAGGTCCACTCGCCGAAGAATCGGGTGTCCGGACGCCCCCGGAAGGCCACCACGACCGCTTCACCCGCACTGGCTGTCCGCTTGCCGGTCAATACCGCGACCGGTGGCATGCTCTTGGTCACCGGCTGGCCTTCGTCCCAGCCGACCAGCTTCCCGTCCTCGTACGGGGCACCGTGCTTGATCGACCAGACGGACTTTTTGCCGTCGGCATCCACGAACATACCGACCTTGCCATCGCCCAGGATGGGCCCCACGACAGCCAGCATCGGCCACATGTTGCCGCCCGTATCCGAACGCAGATCCACCACCCAGCCGCAGGATCCCGCCTGGTCCGCCTTCGCCACGGCATCTCGGCCCTGCCGTACGTACTCGTCGTACGCCTTTTGAGATCCCTGCACTCCGGGGAGAGAGATGTAGCCGATACCGTTTTTCAGTGAACGGCCCTGCAGGCCATCGAGAGAGGCCGCGGAGGATCCCAGGTTCTCCTTTGCCTGCTCCGGCTCCCAGAAGGCGCTGTGGCCGTCGCCCAGAGTCTGCAATGCGGAGCCGATCGCCCCGTAAGTGTCGGCCGGCTTCCGCGCACCCTGTGCCTGCGTGAACGCCTTGCTCCGCACGTCCGCCCAGTCGACCTGATGCCGGAGAAGAGAGTGCTCTTCCATGATGCTCAGCGCCTTCGACAAATACGTCCGCGCTTCCGGCGCCATGTCGTCGCTGGATGACTCCTGCGAACGGCTCGTGCAGCCCGTCGTTGCGGCGACGACCGCAACCAGCCCAGCACAGGCCGACATGCACAGTAAACGCCCCCGCCTCATCCGCCCCCCAGGCGCTTGATCCAGGAAGCAACCCTAACGTTGACGATCAACTGCCGACGACCTCCCAGATGAGAAACAGGCACTAAGGCGGATCTCGTGCTCCCCGCGGCGACCTGGCGCTGGGCGATCACGGTCTGGTAGGCGTGCGGCGCGGCGGCAAGCAGGTGCACTGCGCTGCCGTCGGTGCGGGATCCGTGCAAGGTCTTGCCGTCGACCGCCAGGCCGAGACCAGCGTGCCACCGGGTTCGTCGACCGGGTCGGCGGCGTACCGGGCGAGCCAGGCACCCACAGCGTCGTCCAGGGCGTCGCCGTCCAGGCGCGCCGGGAGTCGCCCCAGCGTGGAGACGTTCGGGATGCCGGAGGTCAGTCCGAGCTGGCCTCGCAGGTCGGAGTCGGTATCGGCTGCGAAGCGGGCGATCGCGGCCAGGGACGTGGCTCCGCTGAGGACGGCGACCAGACACAGCGCTGCAGGCACCGACAGCCGGACACGAGCGGTTACTCCTGGAACAGCGCCATTCTGCCGCAGGACGGCGACAGCCGCGCCTGCCGGCCGATCTCACGCGCCCCCGCTTCCGCCCCGCACTCGTTCCAGACCCGTCAGGCTTACGGACCCGGATGCGGGGAAGGCGCGAGTCATGGCGGCGCAGGGCGGGCTCCGGTCACGCACCCACCGGAGCCCAAGCCTCGGCCCGCGTCAGAACTTGATGCTGCCGATCATGCTCGCCACGCTCGTCGTCAGATCGCTGATCGTGGGCGCGACCGTCGAGGAGGCGAGGTAGAAGCCGAGCAGGATGCAGACAACCGCGTGACCACCCTTCAGTCCTGACTTCTTGATCAGCAAGAAGACGATGATCGCCAGCAGCACCACCGCCGAAATCGAGAGTGCCACGGCGGCTCACCTCCAAGAACCCGGGTACGTGGGGGAAACAGAGCGAGGGAACTTGTAAATCCATACAACTGCCAGCAGGTTCATACCCACACAGCGCTAGTGATCATAACTATGAGTGCGTGCGCATCGAGTGGCGCACAGCCGCACAAGGGGGCGCATGGCCAATATGGTCAGGGCATGACGACCGAGTCCGACTCCTTCCCCCGGCGGCACGCCCGCACCCAGCGTTTCACGCTCGGCGCGCCGCGTTCGTTCACGGTGGCCCCCGATGGCTCCCGTGTCGTGTTCCTGCGCTCGCACTCCGGCACGGACCGCGCGGGCGCGCTGTGGGTGCTCGATCCGGCGGGCGGTCAAGAGCGCGTGGCTGCGGACCCCCGCGCGCTCCTGGGCGACGCCGCGGAGGACCTCTCGCCCGAGGAGCGGGCGCGCCGCGAACGCAGCCGCGAGGGCGGTGCGGGGATCGTCGGCTACGCCACCGACGAGGCCGTCGAGTTGGCGGCTTTCGCCTTGTCAGGGCGGCTTTTCACGGCGGAGCTGCGGGCCGGCACGGCACGCGAGCTCCCCGTCGCCGGACCGGTGATCGACCCCCGCCCCTCGCCCGACGGACGGCTCGTCGCGTACGTCGCGCAGGGCGCCCTGCGGGTCGTGGGCGCCGAGGGGGAGGGCGATCTGGCACTCGCCGAACCGGAGTCGGAGTCGGTTTCCTACGGATTGGCCGAGTTCATCGCGGCTGAGGAGATGGGGCGTTCGCGGGGGTTCTGGTGGGCTCCGGAGTCCGACCGGCTGCTCGTGGCGCGGGTGGACGACACGCCGGTGGAGCAGTGGTGGATCTCGGATCCGGCCCAGCCGAAACGTGACCCACAACACGTCCGGTATCCGGTGGCCGGGACGGCCAACGCGGACGTCCGGCTGTTCCTGATCGGCCTCGACGGCGCGCGCACGGAGGTCGTCTGGGACCGGGCGCGCTATCCGTATCTGGCGCGAGTGCACTGGTCAGCGGCGGGTGCGCCGCTGCTGCTCGTACAAGCGCGCGACCAGCGGAGTCAGCTGTTCCTGGCGGTGGACACCGACTCGGGGGCCACCCGGATGGTGCACGCCGACGAAGATCGGATTTGGCTGGATCTTTTCCCTGGGGTGCCGTGCTGGAGCCCGTCGGGACAGCTCGTCCGGATCGCCGACGAGGGGGGTGCGCGGGTCCTCGCGGTGGGCGAACGGCCGCTGACCGGAGCGCAGTTGCATGTGCGGGCGGTGCTGGACGTCACGGCCGACGACGTGCTGGTCTCCGCCTCGGCCGGAGAGGACACCGAGCACCCCGAGACCGGCGAGGTGCATGTCTACCGCGTCAACGAGCTCGGCGTCGAGCGCCTTTCCGGGGAACCCGGGGTCCACTCGGCGGTGCGCTCCGGGAACGTGACCGTGCTGGTGTCGGCGGTGCCGGACCGGCCGGGGAGCCAGGTACGGGTGCTGCGGGAGGGGAAGCCGGTGGCGACTGTCCGGTCGTATGCGGAAGATCCTGGTCTGTCCCCCCGCGTGAAGCTCATCGAGGGGGGCGCACGGCGGATCCCGTGCGCCGTGCTTATGCCTACGGACTACCCCGGTGACACCTCGCACCCCACTCCCCTCCCCGTACTCCTCGACCCCTACGGCGGGCCGCACGGACCGCGCGTCCTCGCCGCGCACAACGCGCATCTGACCTCGCAGTGGTTCGCCGACCAGGGCTTCGCGGTGGTCGTGGCCGACGGCCGGGGCACGCCGGGCCGCTCCCCCGGCTGGGAGAAGGCGATCCACCAGGACCTCACCGTCACCCTCGACGACCAGATCGAGGCGCTGCAGGATTTGGCGAAGACACATCCCCTGGATCTGACCCGGGTGGCGATCCGCGGCTGGTCCTTCGGCGGCTATCTGGCGGCCCTGGCGGTGCTGCGCCGCCCGGACGTCTTCCACGCGGCCATCGCGGGCGCCCCGGTCACGGACTGGCGGCTCTACGACACCCACTACACCGAGCGGTACCTCGGCGACCCGACGACGGCTGCGGAGACGTACGCAAGGAGCTCGCTCGTCACGGACGAGGGGCTCTCCTCCCCCGCCGAGCCGCACCGTCCGCTGATGATCGTGCACGGCCTGGCCGACGACAACGTGGTCGTCGCCCACGCCCTGCGCCTGTCCTCCGCCCTGCTGGCCGCCGGCCGCCCGCACGAGGTCCTGCCCCTGTCCGGCGTCACCCACATGACCCCGCAGGAGCAGGTCGCCGAGAACCTGCTGCTGCTTCAGGTGGACTTCCTCCGGCGCGCTCTCCATCTGGTCTGAGCAGCGACACTCCACGGAGCACCGCAACCATCAATCGAGGAACCACGACGAAGCACCAGCCAGGTCCGCGAGAGCGGCGCCGGCTCAGGCGCAAAGAACAGCAACGGGCCGGGGCGACATGGCGCGCCCCGGCCCGTTTACGGCACCCGCACGGCCGTACGCTGTTCAGCCTGACGCGTCCGTATATCGGAACCGGGTCAGCCAAGTTGCCTGCGTGTTAACGCGGTTGCTGCACAAATGTGCTGCTATGCACTCCCGTTGACATGATCCTCCCGGGTCTCCTCGGGTGGGAGCACCACCTCCGGCGCGGAGCGCCTGATCGATACATCCTCCGCGAAGTGGCACGCGGAGTCATGGGCGGCCGGGCCGGTCGTGCGGCGGAACTCCTCCGGGACCGCGAGGGCCGGCACCTCCAGGGCGCAGCGCTCCTGGGCCTTCCAGCAGCGGGTGCGGAAGCGGCAGCCGGAGGGGATGTTCGTCGGGGACGGGACGTCGCCCGCGAGGATGATGCGCTCGCGGTGTTCGCGGGCCTCCGGGTCCGGTACGGGGACGGCGGAGAGCAGGGCCTGGGTGTAGGGGTGCGTGGGATGGTCGTAGATCTCGGTGTCCCGGCCGATCTCCACGATCCTGCCCAGGTACATCACCCCGACCCGGTCCGAGATGTGCCGCACGAGCGACAGGTCGTGCGCGATGAAGAGGCAGGAGAGCTCGAACTCGCTCTGGAGGCGGTCCAGCAGGTTGATGACCTGCGCCTGGACCGAGACGTCCAGCGCGGAGACCGGTTCGTCGGCGACGATCACCTCGGGGCGCAGGGCGAGGGCGCGGGCGATGCCGATGCGCTGGCGCTGGCCGCCGGAGAACTGGTGCGGATAGCGGTTGACGTACTCGGGGTCGAGACCGACGACGTCGAGCAGGTCCTGGACCTTCCTGCGCCGGTCGCCCTTCGGGGCCACCTCCGGGTGGATCTCGTAGGGCTCCCCGATGATGTCGCCGACCGTCATCCGGGGGTTGAGGGAGGTGTACGGGTCCTGGAACACCATCTGGATGTTGCGGCGGACGGCCTTGAGGGCCTTCCCCGACAACCGGGTGATGTCCTCGCCCCGGTACCTGATCGTCCCGGCCGTCGGCCTCTCCAGGCTGACCAGCATCCTGGCGACCGTCGACTTGCCGCAGCCCGACTCCCCGACGAGGCCCAGGGTTTCGCCGCGGCCGAGCGTGAAGTCGACGCCGTCGACGGCCTTCACCGCGCCGACCTGCTTCCTGAAGAGGATGCCCCTGGTCAGCGGATAGTGCTTGACGAGCCCGCTGACCTCCAGAACCGGCTCAGCCATCCAGGCACTCCCTCCAGAAGTGGCAGGCACTCGCGCGGTCCTCGGACACCTCGTACGGCGGCGGTACGTCCGTCCGGCACACGTCGCGGGCCATCGGGCAGCGCGGGTGGAAGGCGCAGCCCGACGGGATGTGCATGAGGTTGGGCGGCAGGCCCTTGATGGCGTAGAGCTCCTGGCCCTTCTGGTCCAGGCGCGGGATGGAGTCCAGCAGGCCGCGGGTGTACGGGTGGGCCGGGGCCTTGTAGAGGTCGTGGACCGGCGCCGACTCGACGATGCGGCCCGCGTACATCACGGCGATGCGGTCGGCGACGTCGGCGACCACGCCGAGGTCGTGGGTGATGAGGATCAGGCCCATGTGGTACTCGCGCTGCAACTCCGCGAGCAGGTCCATGACCTGGGCCTGGACGGTGACGTCGAGGGCGGTGGTCGGCTCGTCGGCGATGATGAGCGCCGGTTCCAAAGCGATCGCCATCGCGATCATGATGCGCTGGCGCATACCGCCGGAGAACTGGTGCGGGTAGTCCTTGACCCGCTCCTTCGCACCCGGGATGCGCACCTGGTCCATCAGCTCGACGGCCCGGGCCCGCGCGTCCTTCTTCCCCATGCCCCGGTGCACGACGAACATCTCGCCGAGTTGGTCGCCCACGCAGACCACGGGGTTCAGCGAGGACAGCGCGTCCTGGAAGATCATCGCCATCTCGGCGCCCCGGACCTTGCGGCGCTCCTCCTCCTTCAGCTTCAGCAGGTCCCGGCCCTGGAAGAGGATCTCGCCGCCGGTGATCCGGCCGGGCGGCGTGTCGAGGATGCCCATGACCGCCTGGGCGGTGACGGACTTGCCGGAGCCGGACTCGCCGAGCACGGCGAGGGTCTCGCCGGCGTCCACCCCGTAGGTGACGCCGTTGACGGCCCTGGCGATCCCGTCGCGGGTGCGGAACTCCACGTGCAGGTCGCGCACTTCGAGCAGCATCGGGCCCGTCACCTCAGCTTCGGGTCGAGGGCGTCGCGCACCGCGTCGCCGAGCATGATGAACGCGAGGACGGTGATCGCCAGCGCGCCGGAGGGCCACAGCAGCGCGTGCGGGGCGTTGCGGATGTAGGGCGAGGCGGCGGAGATGTCGATGCCCCAGGAGACGGTCGGCGGCTTCAGCCCGACGCCGAGGTAGGACAGGGTCGCCTCCAGCGCGATGTACGTACCGAGCGCGATGGTCGCCACGACGATCACCGGCGCCACGGCGTTGGGCGCGATGTGCCGCAGCAGGAGCCGGGAGTTGGAGGCGCCCAGCGCGCGGGCGGCCTGGACGTAGTCGTTCTGCTGGACGGTGATGACCGAGCCGCGGGCGATACGGGAGATCTGGGGCCAGCCGAGCAGCACCATGAACCCGATGACCGGCCAGACCGTAGTGCTGGTCACCACGGAGAGGAGGACCAGACCGCCGAGGACGACCGGGATCGCGAAGAAGATGTCGGTGACCCGGGACAGGACGGCGTCCCCCGTCCCGCCGAAGAAGCCGGCGAGCCCGCCGAGGACCGAGCCGAGGATCGCCACCCCGAGCGTGGCGCAGACGCCGACCGTGACGGACGTCCGGGCGCCGTAGACGGTACGGGTGTAGACGTCGCAGCCCTGGCCGTCGTAGCCGAAGGGATGGCCGGGCCGGGAGCCCTCCTGGGCCTTGGCGAGGTCGCACTGGAGAGGGCTCTCCCAGGTGATGGCCGAGGGCCACAGGGAGATGAAGACCAGGAAGAGGATGATCAGGGCGGAGACGAGGAAGACGGGGTTGCGGCGCAGGTCCCGCCAGGCGTCGGAGCCCAGGGAGCGTGCGCGCCCGCCGGCGGCGGCCGATGCGTCCGGCCCGAAGGGGCCCGTGCCCTTCGGGCCTCCCGGTGCGCGTCCGCCGGAGGCGGCCGAGGGGTGCTGTTCCAGCGACGCCCCCTCGCTCGCCGCCAGGTCCATCGCACCGCCCGCGCCGGTCCCGGCGATGGCGCCCCCCGGTTCGTACGGCTGGTCAGGCATAGCGGATCCTCGGGTCGAGTACGGCGTACAGGAGGTCGACGAGCAGGTTGGCCACCAGGAAGACCAGGACGAGGACGGTCACGAAGCCCACCACGGTCTGCGTGTTCTGCCGGAGGATCCCCTGGTAGAGCTGGAAGCCGACGCCGTGGATGTTGAAGATCCGCTCGGTGACGATCGCGCCGCCCATCAGGGCGCCGATGTCGGTGCCGATGAAGGTGACGACGGGGATCAGGGAGTTGCGCAGCAGGTGCCGGGTGATGACCCGGTGCCGGGGCAGCCCCTTGGCGATGGCGGTACGGACGTAGTCGGACCGTTTGTTCTCCGCGATGGAGGTGCGGGTGAGCCGGGTGACGTAGGCGAGGGAGACGGAGGCCAGCACCAGGCCCGGCACGATCAGTTCGTCGAAGGTCGCCGCCGAGGAGACGGACGGTTTGATCCACCCCCACTCGACGCCGAGCAGCAACTGCAGCAGCAGGCCGGTGACGAAGGTGGGGACGGAGATCACGACGAGGGTGACCAGGAGGACGCCGGTGTCGACGGGCCGGCCCCGGCGCAGGCCCGTGACGACACCGAGGGTGATGCCGATGACGATCTCGAAGAGGATCGCGACGATCGTGAGCCGGATGGTGACCGGGAACGCCGTCGCCATCAGCTCGGTGACCGGCTGGCCGTTGAACGCCGTACCGAAGTCGCCGGTGAAGACGTTCCCCATGTAGGTCAGGTATTGCTGCCAGACCGGTCTGTCGAGGCCGAACTCCTTCTTCAGCTGGGCGGCGGTGGCGGGGTCGCACTGGCGGTCGCCGCAGAGCCCCGCGACGGGATCGCCCATCACGTTCACCATCAGGAAGATCAACAGCGTGGCGCCGATGAACACCGGGATCATCTGGAGCAGACGCCGGATCACATACCGGCCCATGGCGGGTCAGCTGACCTTGATCTCGTTGTAGACGGGGACGGAGAACGGGTTGAGCCTGACGTCCGACAGGCGCTCCGAGTAGCCGGCGCTGCCGTTCTGGTACCAGAGCGGGATGGCGGCCATGTTGTCCCTCACGACCTCCTCGGCCTGCTGGAAGGTCCGGATCGCCTGCGCGGGGTCGGTCTCGGCGTTGGCCTCGTCGACGAGCCGGTCGAACTTCTCGTCGGACCACTTGCCGTCGTTGGAGGAGGCGTTGGTGTAGTAGAGCGGCTGGAGGAAGTTCTGGATGAGGGGGTAGTCCATCTGCCACCCGGCCCGGAACGGTCCCTGCATCTTCCGGTCGCCGATCTGGTTGCGGTAGTCGGCGAAGGTGCCGACGGGGTTGCCGACGCAGGCCTTCTCGTTGCCGAGGGCGTTGTTGATGGAGTTGCAGACCGCGTCGACCCACTGCCGGTGGGAGCCGGTGTCCGCGTTGTAGGTGATCTTCACCTGGCCGCCGGGGAGGCCGCCGCCCTCCTCGATGAGCTTCCTGGCCGCCTCGGGGTCGTAGTCGCAGGCGTCCCCGCACAGGCCCTCCTTGAAGCCGCCGTCCTCGCCGAGCACCGGGGAGGTCCAGTCGGAGGCGGGGGTGCGGGTCCTCTGGAAGATCGTCTCGGTGATCTGCTCGCGGTTGATCGCCCGGGACAGGCCGGTGCGGACCTTGTCGGAGCCGGGCTTGTTCCAGTCCTTGTCGTAGTAGGGGAAGGCGAGGACCTGGATGATGCCGGCGGGGGTGTTGAGGTAGCGGTCGCCCAGGTCGCTCTTGACGTTCTTCAGCTGGGAGGCGGGCACGTCGTCGACGAGGTCGAGGTTGCCGGCCATCAGATCGGTGTAGGCGGTGTTGTTGTCGGTGTAGACCTTCAGGGTCACCCCGCCGTTGACCGCCTTGTCCGGGCCGGGGTAGTCCTCCCACGTCCTCAGCTCCATCTGGGAGCCCTTGGCGTAGGACTCGATGGTGTACGGCCCGTTTCCGACCGGTTTCTTCAGCCAGCCGGCGTGGTCGGTGAAGAAGGACTGGGGCAGCGGGGCGTAGGCGGCGTAGCCGAGGGTGTCGGGGAAGCTCGAGAACTTCTGCTTCAGCCTGACGGTGAAGGTCCGCTCGTCGACGACCTTGAGACCGGAGAGGGTCTCGGCGGTCTGCTTGCTGCCGTCGTCGGGGTGCGTCTCCGGGTAGCCCTCGATGTACTCGAAGAAGTACGCGTTCTTCTGGTTGTTCTTCAGGCTCGCGCCGTAGTTCCAGGCGTCGACGAAGGACTTCGCCGTCACTTTCTCGCCATTGCTGAACGTCCAGCCGTCCTTGACGGTGATCGTGAAGTTCTGCGAGTCCGTCGTCTCGATCTTCTCCGCGAGCATGTCCTCGGCCTGGCCCGTGTCCGGGTTGTACTTCTTCAGGCTCCTGAAGATCATGTCGAGGACCTTGCCGCCCTGGACCTCGTTGGTGTTGGCGGGCTCCAGCGGATTCTGCGGGTCTCCCCAGGAGGAGCTGAGCACCGCGCCGGTGTCGCTGCCGGCGGCCCCGCCCCCGCAGGCGGTCGCCACGAGCGTCAGCGCCGCCGCGCACGCGACCCATGTGGCGTGTGGGGCTCCACGCATGGAGTGCCTCCTCTTGACTGACCCGGGCCCGGACCCGGGTATTGCACCGGACCTGGATCCTTTACCAGTCAATATCGACACATGGTGGTTTTCACGCACTTTCACCCCACCCGTACGGGTTCAAAGGGCGTCAGGAGGATGACCCGGAACGGCTGGGCTGGGCCGTTCGAAGCATCCTTCCTCCGGGAAAAGGCCGGTGCCCGGCGCCTCTCTTCGAGGTGCCGGGCACCGGCGTCTGCCGATCAGCGGGTCACGCCGCGTGCACGACGTCCTTCTCCTCCGCGAAGTGGCAGGCCGACTCGTGGGCCGCCGGGGTGTCCGAACCCTGGAAGCGCTCGGGGACGGCGAGGAGGGGGACCTCCTCGGCGCACTTGTCCTGGGCCTTCCAGCAGCGGGTGCGGAAGCGGCAGCCCGAGGGCGGGTTGGCCGGGGACGGGACGTCGCCGGTGAGGATGATGCGCTCACGGTGCTCGCGTGCGTCCGGATCCGGCACGGGGACCGCCGAGAGCAGCGCCTGGGTGTAGGGGTGTGTCGGGTGGTCGTAGATCTGCGTGTCCGTGCCGATCTCGGCCATCTTCCCGAGGTACATCACACCGACGCGGTCGGAAATGTGCCGGACGATCGACAGGTCGTGTGCGATGAAGATGTAGGAGAGGTTGAACTCGTCCTGCAGCTTCTCCATCAGGTTGATGACCTGAGCCTGGACCGACACGTCGAGCGCGGAGACCGGCTCGTCGCAGATGATGATCTCGGGGTTGAGCGCCAGCCCGCGCGCGATGCCGATGCGCTGGCGCTGACCGCCCGAGAACTGGTGCGGGTAGCGGTTGATGTACTCCGGGTTGAGACCCACGACGTCCAGCAGCTCCTGGACCTTGCGGCGCCGGTCGCCCTTCGGAGCCACCTCGGGGTGGATGTCGAAGGGTTCGCCGATGATGTCGCCCACCGTCATGCGCGGGTTGAGCGAGGTGTACGGGTCCTGGAACACCATCTGGATGTTGCGGCGCACGGCCTTCAGGGCGCGCCCGGACAGCTTGGTGATGTCCTGGCCCTTGTAGAAGATCTCGCCGGCCGTCGGCCGCTCCAGGTTCATCAGGAGCTTGGCGACCGTGGACTTGCCGCAGCCGGACTCGCCGACGATGCCGAGGGTCTCGCCCTGGTGCAGGTCGAAGGAGACGCCGTCGACCGCCTTGACCGCGCCGATCTGACGCTTGAACAGGATGCCCTGGGTGAGCGGGAAGTGCTTCTGCAGGTTGCGCACCTGGAGAATCGGTTCACCGCGCTCGACGGGCGCCTCGATCGCGGCGACCGCCTCCGTCTCGGAGTGGGCGTCCACGACCTCCACCTCGGAGACGTTCGGCGTGGCGTCCTGCTGCTCGTCGTTCTTGCTGAGCTCAGCCATGGATCGTCTCCTTCCAGAAGTGGCACGCCGAGGCGCGGCCGACCAGCTCGCTGCCGTCCTGCTCGGTGACCGGCACCAGCGCCGGGATCTCCTCGCGGCAGATGTCCTGCGCCTTGGGGCAGCGCGGGTTGAAGGCGCAACCGCTCGGCATGCGCAGCAGGTTGGGCGGCAGCCCCTTGATCGCGTACAGCTCCTGGCCTTTGTGGTCCAGGCGCGGGATCGAGTCCAGCAGACCGCGCGTGTAGGGGTGCGCGGGCCGCTTGTACAGCTGGTGCACGGGGGCACGCTCGACGATCCGGCCCGCGTACATCACCGCGATCTTGTCCGCCACGTCGGCGACCACGCCGAGGTCGTGGGTGATCAGGATGAGGCCCATGTTGTACTCGCGCTGCAGCTCCGCGAGCAACTCCATGACCTGGGCCTGGACCGTCACGTCGAGGGCCGTGGTCGGCTCGTCGGCGATGATCAGGTCGGGCTCCAGGGCCAGCGCCATGGCGATCATGATGCGCTGGCGCATACCGCCCGAGAACTGGTGCGGGTAGTCGTTGACGCGTGCCGCGGCGGCCGGGATCTTCACCCGGTCCATCAGCTCGATCGCCTTGGCCTTGGCGTCCTTCTTGGACATGCCCTGGTGGACGCGGAACATCTCACCGAGCTGGTAGCCCACGCTCAGCACCGGGTTCAGCGAGCTGAGCGCGTCCTGGAAGATCATGGCGATGCGCTGTCCGCGGATCCTGCGGCGCTCCTCGGCGGACATCTTCAGCATGTCCTGACCGCGGAAGAGGATCTCGCCCTGCGGGATCCGCGCCGGCGGCATGTCGAGGATGCCCATGACCGCCTGCGCGGTCACGGACTTGCCGGAGCCGGACTCACCGAGCACGGCCAGCGTCTCACCGGCGCTCACGCTGTAGTTGACGCCGTTGACGGCCTTGACCAGACCCTCCCGGGTCTTGAACTCGACGTGCAGGTCACGCACTTCGAGCAGCGGGCCGCCGTCGGCCCCGCCGTCCCGCGGCGAGGGCACGGAAGTTTCTTCGATGACGGTCACGTACGCCTCCCTCAGCGCATCTTCGGGTCGAGGGCGTTGCGGACGGCCTCACCGAGCATGATGAACGCCAGCACCGTGATGCTGAGCATGATCGACGGGTAGAGCATGATCCACTGCGCCACGCGGATCTGGTTGCCGCCGTCGGAGATGTCGTTGCCCCACGACACACCGCTCAGGCCGAGGCCCAGGTACGACAGCGTGGCCTCGGCGCCGATGTAGACACCGAGCGAGATGGTGGCGACGACGATCACCGGGGCGAGGCTGTTCGGCAGGATGTGCCGGAACATGATGCGCGGAGTGCTTGCACCGAGGGCCTTCGCGGCCTGCACGTAGTCCGCCTGCTTGGTGGTGATGACCGCACCGCGCATCACACGGGCGATCTGGGTCCAGCCGAAGAAGCCGAGCGCGCCGATGACCACCCAGGTCGTGCGGTGCTCGAAGGAGTTCAGCGCGACCATCGTGCCGAGCAGGAACGGGATGCCGAAGAAGACATCCGTCAGCCGGGACAGGATCGAGTCGACGACGCCGCCGAAATAGCCGGCGATCATGCCGACCAGGCCGCCTGCGAGGGTGACCACGATGGTGGTGCCGAAGCCGACGGCCACGGAGGCCCGGGTGCCGTAGATGACACGGGCGTACACGCTGCGGCCCTGCTGGTCGTAGCCCAGCCAGTCGGCCGAACCTATCTCGCCCAGCTTCGGCTTCTGCAGGTAGTGCTTCGACAGGTCACCCAGGATCGGGTCCGTGCTGGTGAACCAGCCGGGGAAGAAGGTGATCGTCAGCAGGAACAGGATCAGCAGGCTGGAGACGATGAAGATCCAGCTGCGGCGCAGGTCGGCCCAGGCGTCGCCCCACAGGCTGCGGGCCTTCTCCGACTTGGCGGGGGTGGCCGGTGCCGCCGCCGGAGTCTCGGCGGCTTCGGCCACGGCGTCCTTGACGTCCGTCTTGGTCACGTCAGGCATAGCGAATCCTCGGGTCCAGGACCGCGTAGAGCAGGTCGACGAGCAGGCTGGCGAGGAGGTAGACGAGGACCAGGATGGTCACCAGGCCGATCAGGGTGGTGCCCTCGCGTCGCACGATGGACTCGGCGATCGTGCCGCCCACGCCGTGGATGTTGAAGATGTGCTCGGTGACGACGGCGCCACCCATCAGGGCACCGAGGTCGGCGCCGAGGTAAGTGACCACCGGGATCAGCGAGTTGCGCATCAGGTGGACGCCCACCACGCGACGGCGCGGCAGGCCCTTGGCCACGGCCGTGCGGATGTAGTCCGCGCGCAGGTTCTCGGCGATCGAGGTCCGGGTCAGCCGGGTCACGTAAGCCAGCGACGCGGTACCCAGGACGACGGCCGGGAGGATGAACTGGGTGAGGTCCGTGTCGTCGTTGACGCTGGGAGCCACCCACCCGAGCTGGTCGGCGAAGACCATCTGGAGGATGAAGCCGAGGACGAACACCGGGACCGAGATCAGCAGCAGCGTGATCAGCAGGATCGCGTTGTCGGTGACCCGGCCCGCGCGCAGACCGCTGAGGACGCCCAGCGTGAGTCCCAGCACCGCCTCGAAGGCGAAGGCCAGGCCGGCCAGACGCAGCGTCACCGGGAAGGCGTCGCCCAGGACGTCGGTGACGGGGCGGCCGCTGGCGATCTGGGTGCCGAAGTCCGCGTGCAGGATCATGTCCCGCATGTAGTTGAAGTACTGCTCGTAGATCGGCAGATCCAAGCCGTACTCGTGCTTCAGTGCTGCGATCACCTGCGGGCTGCCGCCCTTGTCGCCGAACAGCCCGCTCACGGGGTCACCGGGCAGGGCGTAGACCATGAGGAAGATCAGCAGGGTTGTCCCGAAGAAGACCGGGATCATCTGGAGCAGTCGTCGTGCGACGTAGCGCCCCATCGTGCCTCCATGTCAATCACGACAGCACCGACGGGCCCTTTCCCCGCGCACCTCTGGAAGATGCGTGCGGAAAGGGCCCCCCGGCCACTGCCGTTCCCCGGGGCGCGGTCCGACCGCGCCCCGGGACTACGGGCTTGTGGTTACTTCTTCTTGACCTGAACGCCGGTCAGGATCGGGTCGCCGTCCTGGGCGTACTCGACGCCGGTGACGTTCTCCGAGTAGCCCGCGTTGACCTTGTAGTACCAGAGCGGAATGCTCGGCATGTACTTCGGGAGTTCCTTCTCGACCTGCTGGTAGAGCTTCTCCGACTCCTCCAGCGACGGGGCGGCGTCCGCCTTGGCGATCAGGTCGTCGATCTCCTTGCTGGAGAAGCCGCCCTGGTTGCCGTCGGACTGGGTGCCGAACAGGTCGCGGATGAAGTTGGCGATGAACGGGTAGTCGAGCACCCAGCCGGAGCGGTACAGCGACTTGACCTGCTTGTTCTGACGGGCCTGGAGGTCCGTCTGGAAGTCCGCCTTGGAGTCGCCGGTGCACTTCACACCAGTGGCCTTGGTGATGGAGTTGCAGACCGCCTCGACCCAGTCCTTGTGGCCGCCGTCGGCGTTGAACTGGATGCTGATGGCGTTGCCCGGGACGCCGCCGCCCTCGGCGATGAGCGCCTTGGCCTTGGCCGGGTCGTACTTGGTGATGTCACCGGCGGCGTTCGGCGTGTAGCCGAGGACGCCCTTGGCGACCCAGCCGGTGGCCGGCTCGCGGGTGCCCTGCAGCACCGTCTTGGTGATCGTGTCGCGGTCGATGGCCATCGACAGGCCCTGGATGACCTTCGGGTCGATCTTCTTCCACTGCGGCGTGTAGTAGGCCACGGCGATCGACTGGATCGAGGAGTAGGGCTTGTCCACGGCGCGGTCACCGAGGTCGGCCTTGTAGACCGGGAGGTCCTTCGGGGCCACCTGGCGCAGGACGTCGACGTTGTTGGACTTCAGGTCCTGGTAGGCGGTCTCCAGGCTGGTGTAGTTCTTGAAGACCACACCGCCGTTCTTCGCCTTGTTCTGGCCCTGGTAGTCGTCGTAGCGGGCGACCTCGATGGACTTCTTGTGGTCCCAGCTGACGAACTTGTACGGGCCGTTGCCGACCGGCTTCTGGCCGGCGGCGGCCGGGTCCTTGTAGAAGGACTCGGGCAGCGGCGCGAAGACCTCGTAGCCCAGCTTGTAGACGAAGTAGGGCAGCGGCTTCGCCAGGGTGATGGTGAAGGTGTTGTCGTCGACGACCTTCAGGCCCGACATCTCCGTGGCGGTGGGCTTGCCCTTGGCCGGAGCGACCTTGTCGTAGCCCTCGATGTCCGAGAACCAGAAGCTGTTGGTCTGCTTGTTCGCCGGATTGGCGGCCCAGTTCCACGCCTTGACGTAGGACGTGGCGGTCACCGGGGTGCCGTCGTGGAACTTCCAGCCCGGCTTCAGCTTGACCGTGAAGGTCTTGTTGTCCGTGGAGTCGACCGACTGGGCGTTCACCATGACGATCTTGCCGCTGGCGTCGTAGTCGACCAGCGTGGAGAACAGCGAGCGGATGACGATGCTGCCGTTGGACTCCATGGTGTTGGCGGGCTGCAGCGGGTTCTCCGGCTCGCCGACCTCGACCGAGAACTTGCCGTTCGGGTCGATCGCGGCCTTGCTGTCGTCCCCGCTGTCGCCGCTTCCCCCACCACAGGCCGTCGCGCCCAGCGCCACGACCGCGGCTATTGCCACCCACTTGGCGCTCTTGGCACCGCGCATGGGTTCCTCCTCATGAGTCCATTGGTTCACCGCAAAGGGAGCACGCGACACAGCACTGCACCGCCCGTCGCCGGTGCCGGAGTTGGTCAGGTGCCCCCGCGCTCGTGAGTGGGTGCCGCCTGAAGCGCGTGACCCGTTCATCCGAGCTCTACGCGCCTAACTATCTGCTATGCGCCAAGGCCGAACCACACTCTTGAGGTCTCGGTTCGATCACAGCTAGCGCTAACATCTTCCAAAATCCGGACAAAGGGTTTGGTGAAAGATCCCTGCGAAACGGACTTGTTACACATCTATCGGTGGCGGGTGTCCGAATTGCGAACGCACTGGGGCGAAAAAACAAGTTGCGAGTGGCGTGGTCGCCATGTAAGGCGCCCTGCCGGGCCCTGGGCTCTCAACACGCTTGCGCAGCAAGGCGGAGTGCCGCGGGCCGGTACCGGCCGACGCGAACTGGCCGTCAGGGCGACTTCCGCAGCAGGGTAGTGGGCGCCGTCCGCCCGGAGGGGCATGCTCTGGCAAATAAAGGGTTTTCCCTACCCTCGCCCTCTACGACCGCAACCGGGCACCCCGTACAGCGAGATGCCCGGTGTCATCGGGAAACAGGCAGCGATCAGCCGTGCTTGGCGCGGCTCGCGGCGCGGGCGCGCTCGCGGGCGTCCAGGTTCACCTTGCGGATGCGCACCGCCTCCGGGGTGACCTCCACACACTCGTCGTCGCGGCAGAACTCCAGGGACTGCTCGAGGGAGAGCTTGCGCGGCGGCACGATCGACTCGGCCACATCGGCCGTGGACGACCGCATGTTGGTGAGCTTCTTCTCCTTGGTGATGTTGACGTCCATGTCGTCGGAGCGGGAGTTCTCGCCGACGATCATGCCCTCGTACACCTCGGTGCCGGGCTCCACGAACAGCACACCGCGCTCCTGAAGGTTCGTCATCGCGAACGCGGTGACGGCACCGGCACGGTCGGCGACGAGGGAGCCGTTGTTGCGGGTCTGGAGCGCGCCGAACCAGGGCTCGTGGCCCTCGTGGATGGAGTGCCCGATGCCCGTGCCACGGGTCTGGGTCAGGAACTCGGTCCGGAAGCCGATCAGACCACGGGAGGGCACCACGAACTCCATGCGCACCCAGCCGGAGCCGTGGTTGGACATGTTGTCCATCCGGCCCTTGCGGACGCCCATGAGCTGCGTGACCGCGCCCATGTGCTCCTCGGGCACGTCGATCGTCATGCGCTCGACCGGCTCGTAGACCTTGCCGTCGACATCCTTGGTGACGACCTGCGGCTTGCCGATGGTCAGCTCGAAGCCCTCGCGGCGCATCTGCTCGACCAGGATGGCCAGCGCCAGCTCACCGCGGCCCTGCACCTCCCAGGCGTCCGGGCGCTCGGTGTCGAGCACGCGCAGCGAGACGTTGCCGATCAGCTCGCGGTCGAGGCGGTCCTTGACCTGGCGGGCGGTGACCTTGCGGTCCTTGACGGCCGACTTGGCGTCGGCACCCTTGCCGGTGCCGCCACGACCGACCAGCGGGGAGGTGTTGGTGCCGATGACCATGGAGATCGCCGGCTCGTCGACCGTGATCAGCGGCAGCGGAACCGGGTTCTCGGTGTCCGCGAGCGTCTCGCCGATCATGATGTCGGGGATGCCGGCGACGGCGCAGATGTCACCGGGGCCCGCCTGCTCGGCCGGCTTGCGGGTGAGCGCCTCGGTCATCATCAGCTCGGAGATGCGCACGTTGGCGACCGACCCGTCGCGCTTCATCCAGGCGACGGTCTGCCCCTTCTTCAGCTCGCCCTGGTGGACGCGCAGCAGCGCGATACGGCCGAGGAAGTTGTCGGCGTCCAGGTTGGTGACGTGGGCCTGGAGCGGGGCGCCCTCGTCGTAGGTGGGGGCCGGGATGTGCTCCAGGATCGTGGAGAAGAACGGCTCCAGGCTGGTGGAGTCGGCCGGGACCGTGCCGTCCTCCGGCTTGGTCAGCGAGGCGATGCCGTCACGACCGCAGGCGTAGACGATCGGGAACTCGATCTGCTCCTCGTCCGCGTCCAGGTCGAGGAAGAGGTCGTAGGTCTCGTTGACGACCTCGTCGATCCGGGCGTCCGGACGGTCGGTCTTGTTGATGCACAGGATGATCGGCAGCCGGGCCTGGAGCGCCTTGCGCAGCACGAAGCGGGTCTGCGGCAGCGGCCCCTCGGAGGCGTCGACGAGCAGCACCACACCGTCGACCATCGACAGACCGCGCTCGACCTCGCCGCCGAAGTCGGCGTGGCCGGGGGTGTCGATGATGTTGATGGTGATCGGGTCCCCGCCGTCCTTCGGGTGGTACTTCACCGCGGTGTTCTTGGCGAGGATCGTGATGCCCTTCTCACGCTCCAGGTCGTTCGAGTCCATCATGCGGTCGTCGACGGAGTCGAGCTGGTGGGCGGCGAAGGCACCGGCCTGCTTCAGCATGCCGTCGACGATGGTCGTCTTGCCGTGGTCGACGTGAGCGACGATGGCTACGTTGCGAATGTCGTGGCGCGTGGCCATAAAGCGGCGTTCTCCCGGAGTGTGAGGACCGGCCCTGCTGCGTACGTCTGTGTTACGCGGGCCCTGCCGGGCTTGACACGCCACGGCCTCACCCCATGGTACGTGGCCCCGCGGCGGACGACCTCCACAGGGCCACGAGGCTCATGTCACCTCACTTCTTTCTCACTTCTTCGCCGGCGCGCTCGCCGGGATCCTCGCGCCCTTCTTCAGAAAGCCCATGTCCTCATAAACCGGCGTCTGGAAGCCGAAGGCGCCGGCGTTGACCACGTTCTTCTTCGCGGCCGTGAGCTGGGGGCGCTGGTAGAGGGGAATCGATCCGGCAGCCGCCCAGATACGGGAGTCCGCCTTGCGGATCAGGGATCGCTCCTCCTCCTCGTCCAGGGTCGAGATCGCCTCGTCGAAGAGCTGGTCGACCTGGTCGGTGCCGACCCGGGTGTAGTTCTGCTCGACGCTCAGCGAGCCGTCGGCGGCCGGGACCGGCTTGGCGTAGATCGGCCGGGCGTCGGTGGCCGGGAAGGCGGAGGAGGGCCAGGAGTACAGGGCGAGGTCGTACTGGCCGGAGGCGATGTGGTCCTTGAAGTAGCTCTCGTCGGAGACCTTGGTGAGCTCCGTGCGGATGCCGACCTTGTCCAGCATCCGCGCGATCCGCCCGGCGACCAGGTGCAGGGGCTCCGCACCCGGACCGGAGGGCAGCACGAACCGCAGGGTGAGCGCCTTGCCGTCCTTGGCCAGCGCCCCGCGCTCGGCACCGCCCGGGGCGGCGGTGCCCCGGGGGGCGTAGGCGCCGGGCGCGCCGTGCCCGGGGACGGACTGCCTGCCGTCCTGCGCGAGCTGCCCGGTGTCCGTCTCCGCGGGCGCCTTGTCGTCCTCGCCGACGATGTAGGTGCCGTCGTCGCCGCCCTCGGCGGGGTCCGTGCCGTCCTTCTCGTCCGCGTCGGCCTTCCTGCCCTCGGCCCCGGCCGCCTTCTCCGTCTTCTTCTGCTTCTTGACCGGGCCGCCGGGCACCCACCCGGCGTCCGCGAGCAGCGCCTGCGCCTCCTGGGTGTCCTGTCCGCCGAGCGCCTCGCTGTTGTCGGCGTACGCCTCCTGCCCGGACAGGGCGAGGTGGCTGCCGACGGGCACCGTGGGCAGGCCCAGCGGCCCCAGCACCAGCTTGACCAGTTCCTTGCGGTCCAGCGCCCGGGCCACCGCCCGGCGCACCCGCTCGTCGGCGAGCGGACCGTCGGCGCCGTTCAGCGCGAGCTGCGTATACGCCGGCTCCAGCGACTTGCGCACCTCGTAGTCGCGCAGCGCCTTCTGCTGGCGTTCCCACGTCGCCATCGCCTGGCTCAGCTTCCTGCGGGCGTACTGCTCGTCCTCGGCCGCGGTCTCGTCGGAGCCGTGGGCGATGGCCCAGGAGCGCAGCGCCTTGGCGGCGGAGCGGCCGCCGGAGCCGGTCAGCGGTCCGGCGGCGCCCTGGGCGGCGCCGTCGATGCGCTCGGCGGTGGCCGTGTCGATGTCGGCCAGGTCGATCTTCCCGGAGGCGAGCGCGGCGGCCCGCTGCTCGCGCTTGACGGCGGTCAGCGCGATCTCGGAGAGCTTGGTGGGCCGCCCCCACCACCGCGGGTTGCGGGTGAGCCGGATCCGGGCGTTCCCCCGGTCGACCTGCTTGACCACGAACGGCCCGGCGGTGACCTTCAGCTTGCGCCGCGCCCCGTCGTTGAAGGAGTCGGGCGTGCCCATGACGTCCTTCGGGTACAGCGGCGAGAACAGCGACTGCCAGTCGGCGTAGGTGCGGCTGAACGTGACCCGGACCTCGAGGTCGTTCTCGCCGCGCTCGATCTTCTCGATGCGGTCGTAGCCGGCGTTGCGGGCGGTCCAGTAGGAGCTGTCCCTGCCGGACAGGGCGCGCCACTGGGCGGCGAAGTCGGCGGCGCCGATCTCACGGCCGTCGCTCCACACGGCCTGCTGGTTGAGCTTGTACAGGACGACCTGCTTGGGCTCGGTCTCGACGACCTTCGCGGACTCCAGGTAGTCGGCGTTGCGCGCGGGCCGCCCGCCGGCGTCGAGCCGGTACATCGACGGCAGGACGGCCTGGGCGACCCGGGTGGTGGTGGCGTCGGCGTCGGCCTGGAAGGTGTTGAAGGTCTCCGGTACGGAGTCCACCGCCCAGCGCAGGGTGCCGCCTTCGGCGACCAGGCCACGGGCGGCCGGGGCGATGTCCTGGGCGGCCAGCGGCTTGCCGGCCTCGTCCTCGGCGCCGCAGGCGGCCAGCGTGGGGACCGCGAGCACACCCGCGGTGAGGAAGGCGACCGAGCGCATGACCGCGCGGGGTCCGACGCCGTCGTGGGACATCTCAGGTACCTCCGGGAAGCCGCTGCCGCCGCTGATAGGAGTGCGTTATGTTCACATTTGGCAGTATTTTGGAGCTGATCTGATCTACGGCTCACTGAAGAGGAAAGGGTTCGCCTGCCGGGGGCGACACGGCGGCGGGGGCGCACAAGCCCACCCGTGCGGAGCACAGCACGCTCCCGGCGCACACAGCGCGCGTTCGGGTGTGCACCGATGGCACGCGATCGGCCAATCGCTGCACACGCCTTCACACCGACAGGTGTGACGCGCAACACTCGCAGGCGCACATGAGCGTCGCCGTCCAGGGCCACCGGCCCGCGGAAGTGAGGTCACGTCATGTCCGTGCAAGACGATCTGGCATCGGTCCAGCGCTGTCTCGACGACCTGTCGCGGTCCGTGGGCCGCCTGGAACAGCACCTCGGCACCCGCGGGCTCGAGATGCGCCGCGTCCGCGCCGACGCCGACCACCTGCGCGAGAGCGTCGCGCTGCTGCGCGAGGCGGCCTCCACCCCGGCCGCGCAGAAGCGCCCCGACCTCGTCACGATCCCCGACACCCCCTACGACGACTCCCTGTGGATCGACACGGACGACGAGGGACTCGGCGCCCGTGATCGCCGTGCCCCCTGAACCGCCCGGAGTCCCGAGCCGACCGGAGTCATGAATTGGCCACTGGTACGGAACCTCAACCCGTCAGCGGCGGCGTACGCACCGGTACGCGTGCCGCGATCGACGCCCCGCATCTGCGCACCGACCGGTGGTGGCTGGCCCCCGCGGCCACCGCCGCCGGTCTGCTGGCCTTCGTCGTGTACTCGACCTGGCGGGCCTTCGCGGACGCGGACTACTACGCGGCGCCCTATGTCTCGCCGTTCTACTCGCCCTGCCTGGCCGAGCGCTGTGAACCGATGCGGGCGGGCCCGAACTGGGAGATCTTCGGCGGCTGGTGGGGCATCTCCCCCGCCATCATCATCCTGATCTTCCCGCTCGGCTTCCGCCTGACCTGCTACTACTACCGCAAGGCCTACTACCGGGGCTTCTGGGCGTCCCCACCGGCCTGCGCGGTGGCCGAGCCGCACAAGAAGTACACCGGTGAGACCCGCTTCCCGCTGATCCTGCAGAACATCCACCGGTACTTCTTCTACGCGGCGATCCTCGTCGCCGGGATCCTGACCTACGACACCGTGCTCGCCTTCCGCGACGAGCACTACGCGTGGGGCCACATGGGCCTCGGCACCCTCGTCTTCCTGGTCAACATCGTGCTGATCTGGGCGTACACGCTCTCCTGCCACTCCTGCCGGCACATCGTCGGCGGCAAGCTCAGGCACTTCTCGAAACATCCCGTGCGCTATCGGATGTGGCAGTGGGTCGGGAAGCTGAACGCCCGGCACATGCAGCTCGCCTGGGCGTCGCTGCTGAGCGTGGCGCTCGCCGACTTCTACGTCTATCTCGTCGCGTCCGGCGTCTTCGACGATCCGCGCTTCTTCTAGATGAGTGGGGCCTTGTGATGTCCGTGGTCGACCGGCAGGAGTGGGACGTCGTCGTGGTCGGGGCCGGTGGCGCCGGCCTGAGGGCCGCCATCGAGGCGCGTGAGCGGGGCGCCCGTACGGCCGTGATCTGCAAGTCGCTGTTCGGCAAGGCGCACACGGTGATGGCCGAGGGCGGCATCGCGGCCGCGATGGCCAACGTCAACGAGCACGACGACTGGCGGGTGCACTTCCGCGACACCATGCGCGGCGGCAAGTTCCTCAACCAGTGGCGGATGGCCGAGCTGCACGCGCAGGAGGCCCCGGACCGGGTGTGGGAGCTGGAGACCTGGGGCGCCCTGTTCGACCGCACGAAGGACGGCCGGATCTCCCAGCGCAACTTCGGCGGTCACGAGTACCCGCGCCTCGCGCACGTCGGCGACCGCACGGGCCTGGAGCTGATCCGCACCCTCCAGCAGAAGATCGTCGCCCTCCAGCAGGAGGACCACAGGGAGACCGGCGACTACGAGTCCCGGCTGAAGGTCTTCCAGGAGTGCACGGTCACGCGCGTGCTCAAGACGGCGCCCGACAGCGGCTCCGCCGCGGGGAACCGGGTCTCCGGGGTCTTCGCCTACGACCGCGAGAGCGGCCGCTTCTTCGTCCTCGAAGCCCCGGCCGTGGTGATCGCGACCGGCGGCATCGGCAAGTCCTTCAAGGTGACGTCGAACTCGTGGGAGTACACGGGCGACGGCCACGCGCTCGCCCTGCTCGCCGGGGCACCCCTGCTGAACATGGAGTTCGTGCAGTTCCACCCGACGGGGATGGTCTGGCCGCCGTCGGTGAAGGGCATCCTCGTCACCGAGTCGGTGCGCGGCGACGGCGGGGTGCTCAGGAACTCCGAGGGCAAGCGGTTCATGTTCGACTACGTCCCGGACGTCTTCAAGGAGAAGTACGCCCAGTCCGAGGACGAGGCCGACCGCTGGTACGAGGACCCGGACAACAACCGGCGTCCCCCCGAGCTGCTCCCCCGCGACGAGGTGGCCCGCGCCATCAACGCCGAGGTGAAGGCAGGCCGGGGCTCCCCGCACGGCGGAGTCTTCCTCGACGTGTCGACGCGGATGCCCGCCGAGGTGATCAAGCGCCGGCTGCCGTCCATGTACCACCAGTTCAAGGAGCTGGCGGACGTCGACATCACGGCCGAGGCGATGGAGGTCGGGCCGACCTGCCACTACGTGATGGGCGGCATCGCCGTCGACTCCGACACAGCCGCCGCACGCGGGGTGCCGGGGCTGTACGCGGCCGGCGAGGTGGCCGGCGGCATGCACGGCTCGAACCGGCTCGGCGGCAACTCCCTCTCCGACCTGCTGGTCTTCGGCCGCCGGGCGGGCTGGCACGCCGCCGAGTACGCGGCGGGGCTCGCCCACGAGCGCCCGGCGGTGGACGACGTCCAGGTCGACGCGGCCGCCGCGGAGGCGCTGCGCCCCTTCTCGGCGGAGGTCGAGGAACCGACGGAGGCGCCGCCGGAGAACCCGTACACCCTCCACCAGGAACTCCAGCAGACCATGAACGACCTCGTCGGCATCATCCGCCGCGAGAGCGAGATGGCCCAGGCCCTGAAGAAACTCGCGGAGCTGCGCGTACGGGCCCGGCGGGCCGGGGTGGAGGGCCACCGCCAGTTCAACCCCGGCTGGCATCTCGCCCTGGACCTGCGGAACATGCTGCTGGTCAGCGAGTGCGTGTCCCGGGCCGCGCTGGAGCGCACCGAGTCGCGCGGCGGCCACACCCGCGAGGACCACCCGTCGATGGACCGCGCCTGGCGCAACGTCAACCTGCTGTGCCGGCTGACCGACCCCACCGGCGGACTCGCGGCCACCGACCCGGCCCACGGCCAGATCACCCTCACGCGCGAGACCACCGACCCCATCCGCCCCGACCTGCTCGCCCTCTTCGAGAAGGAGGAGCTGGTCAAGTACCTCGCCGAAGAGGAGCTGTACGAGTGAGCAGCTACGAGGCCCGCTTCAAGGTGTGGCGGGGTGACGCGCAGGGCGGCGACCTGGAGGACTTCAAGGTCGAGGTCAACGACGGCGAGGTGGTGCTGGACATCATCCACCGCCTCCAGGCCACCCAGGCCCCCGATCTCGCCGTCCGCTGGAACTGCAAGGCGGGCAAGTGCGGTTCCTGCTCGGCGGAGATCAACGGCCGGCCCCGGCTGATGTGCATGACCCGTATGTCGGTGTTCGAGCGGGACGAGACGATCACCGTCACGCCGCTGCGTGCCTTCCCGGTGGTCCGCGACCTGGTGACGGACGTCGGCTTCAACTACCAGAAGGCCAGGGAGATCCCGTCGTTCGTCCCGCCCGAAGGGCTGGGCCCCGGTGACTACCGCATGTTCCAGGAGGACGTGGACCGGCCGCAGGAGTTCCGCAAGTGCATCGAGTGCTTCCTGTGCCAGGACACCTGCCATGTCGTCCGCGACCACGAGGAGAACAAGCAGGCCTTCGCCGGCCCCCGTTTCCTCATGCGGGTCGCGGAGCTGGACATGCATCCGCTGGACGCGGCGGAGGAGACCGGCCTGGACCGCGGGCGCACGGCCCAGGACGAGCATGGCCTCGGCTACTGCAACATCACCAAGTGCTGCACGGAGGTCTGTCCCGAGGGGATCAGGATCACGGACAACGCGCTGATCCCCCTGAAGGAGCGGGCCGTGGACCGCAAGTACGACCCGCTCGTGTGGCTCGGGAACAAGATCCGTCGGCGGTCCTGAGGGGTTTCCCGGGCGCGGGGCCGCCTCAGGCGGCCTCCGCCCGCAGATAGCCCGAGTGCGCCACCTGGCCGAGGAAGGTGAACCGGGTGTCCGTGGCCATGTGCTTGTCGAACGCCTCCTTGATGCCCGGCCACTTGGGGTGCCCGAAGTCGTCCAGGACGACGATCCCGCCCGGCGCGACGATCTTCTCGGCCCACTCCAGGTCCGCCGCCACACCGGCGGCGGAGTGGTCGCCGTCGACGATGATCACGCCGTAGGAGCGGTCGGAGACCAGGGCGCGGACCTCCGGGTCCTCGGAGAAGCCTTGCTGGATCCGGGCGGCGGCGCCGGCCGCGCCCGCCAGGGACAGGTTGGTGCGGACCGCCGCTCCCCGCACGGGGGTGCCGGAGGCGTCGTCGCCGATGCTGGTGCCGGGCTGCAGCTGCGTGCCCGCGAGCGGATCGACGATCGTCAGCCTGGGATCCCGCCCCGCCCGCTCCATCATCCGGATCAGGGCCGCGCCGAACATCCCGTACAGGGTGCCGATCTCCAGCACCTCGTCGTTCGGCGGGTCGAGCAGCGGTACGGCGGACAGCTTGCCGACGATGTTCATGGTGCCGCCGGCGATCCGGCCGACCCCGAGCGCCTCCATCGCGATGAGCAGCCGGAAGGCCTGGGCGACGTTGCGCTCGGCGCCGTCTCTGTCCCCGGTCACCTCGGCCAGCTCCGCGATCGTGCGGCGGAGATGGGGCGCGGACGGCAGCCGCGACGCGCCGCGCCCGGTTCCGTCGAAGAACAGCTCCAGGGGGCGCTGGCGGTCGCGGAGCGTCTTCAGCTCCTTCTGCAGCGCGTCGGACGAGGTGCTCGCGACACTCCCGGTCCCGACGGCGCTCCCGCCGGAGCTGGTGCCGACGATGCGCCGGACCTGGCGTTCGATGCGCTGGTCGATGAGTTCGGCCACCGGGCGCAGAGCTCGACGGACGGCCTTACTGGTGAGTAGCGATCGCATCAGAATGTGACCCTCACAGGGATAGGAGAAGTGGACGCTAGGACGCCCCCAGTCCATGCACAACCAACGCAGTCGTTCGTGGAGGGAAAACACGCATGATGTCCGGACGACCGGAAGATTAAGTTCCCGGTACCGGGCGTCCGATCAGCCGCAGCGCCATGCGCAGATTGTGCTCGGCGATGGCCCGCATCGGCCCCGGGTGCGGAAAGTCGCCGTCGAGCAGACGCAGCGGGCCCGCGACGAGGCTCAGACGCATGGCGAGGCGGTAGAGGCGCAGCCGGTCCGCGTCGAGACCGGGGGCGCGCAGGGCGTCGTACGCCTCGTGGAAGCGCAGTTCCAGGAAGACGTGCTCCCACTCGGCGTCGAAGTACATCAGGCCCTCGATGTCGATGAGCGCGGGCCGGCCCCGGTCGTCCAGCAGGACGTGGTCGGGCCCGAGTTCGCCGTGGATGAGGGTGTGCCGGGCGCGGGGGCGGACGGCGGCGGCCATCTCCCGTACGGCGGCCTCGAGTTCGTCTCGGGCGGCGGCGATGCGGGCATCCCGTACGGCCGTTGCGGCGATGTCGCGCAGGGCGCCCTCGGTGACGCGCTGTGCGCAGGAGGGGGCGGAGGACACACCGCCGTTGTCGACGAGCGCGACCTTGCCGAAGGCCGGGCCTTCGTGGGCGTGCAGGAGGGCGAGGAGTTCCGCCAGCTGTTCCAGGCGGGCGCGCCCGGAGTCCGGGTCCCGCTCCAGGGCCGCTTCCAGGCTCCCGCCGCGCAGGTCCTCGACGACCGCGGCGTCGGCCGGGAGGTGGGTGTGCGTGGCGTCGGCGTGGAGGAGGCGGGGGGTGCGCACGCCGGCGGCGGTGAGACGGTCGTGCGCGGCGGTGAGGAGGGCGAGGCCGGTGCCGTGGGACAGGGGGTCGCGGGGGTCGGAGGGCCCGGCGTCCCAGTAGTCCTCGTCCGGCGACCAGACGTAGGCGACGGCCGTCGTGTCGTCGTCGAAGGTGAGCCGGTAGACGCCCTTCTTGGTGCCGCCGCGCAGCCGGGCGACACCGGCCAGACCGTGCTGCCGGCCGGTCGCCGCCCGGGCGAGGGGCGCGAGGTCGTCACGGGTGAGCGGGGTGCGGGTGAGCGGTTCGGCGGTGGAGGGCGCGGAGTCGGCGGTCATGCGCCGGATCGTCGCACCGCGCTCCGCCCGGGCGCAGGCGGTTTTTCACCGCACCCAGCCCTCCCGGTACGCCGTCCAGTCCTCCTCCTTCGCCGCGAAGTCCACGTAGGCGGCGACGCCGAAGTTGGCACGGTCGGCGTCCGTGCGGGACAGGCCGAGGCGGACGCCGCGGACGGCGGCGGCGACGGTCTCGGCGTGCTCCCAGTGGCCGAACCCCTTCTCGTGGTAGAAGGGCAGGCCCATCAGCAGGTCGGTGGTCTCCGGGGTGACTTCGAGGGCCAGCGAGGTCTGCTGGGCGACATAGCCGCCGTAGGTGCTCTCCAGCGGCTGCATGGTGTCGTACGACATGAGGGCGATCTGGTCGACGCGGCGGGCGACCTGGCCGAAGAACCACTGCGACCACCACTTCGGGTGGCCCGTGACGGCGCCCCGGGCGGCGTGCAGGCCCGGGAGCGGGTCGATCTGGTGGGCGGCGACGGAGAGCGGGGCGTCCTGGGCCGCGGTGACGCGGTGCAGGGCGTCGAGGAGGGTGAGGTAGTTCCGGTCGCCGGAGTGCAGGGGCTCCAGGTCGAAGTGGACGCCGTCGAAGCCGGTGGCGAGGATCTCGCGGGTCGACTGCACGACTGCGGCGCGGGTCGCGGCCCGCTCCAGCCGCATGCCGCGGGAACCCTCGGAGGCGAGAACGTCACCGAGCCATGCCTGGACACGGATGCCGGGCGCTTCCCGGTGTACGGCGGCTATGAACCATCGCGCGTTGGCGTAGGCCGACTTGGGGAGCGTGCCGTCGTGCTCCAGGGGGCCGGCGTGGACGTACAGGTCGCGCATGCCGGTGGCCTTCAGGCGGGCGGCCAGCGCGGTGACATCGGCGTCCTTCTTGCGCCCGTCGACCCAGGCGTGCCCGAGCCAGACGGCGTCCTTGCCGCGGGTGTAGGTGCCGTCGGCCGGGTCGCCCAGGTAATTGATGCGCAGGGCGGTCTGGGCGGCGAGGACGGGAAGGACCAGGGCGAGGACGAGGCCGAGGGCCGTCCGGCGGACCCGGCGGAGCCACAGCCGGCGCCCGGGCCTCGGCTCCGGTAGTACGCCCCGCTCCTCCTCGGCGCCCTCAGCGGACTCGCCTCTCTCCTCCCGCTCCGGCTCCGGCGCCCGCTCCTCTTCCCTCTCCGTCTCTGTCTCCGTCTCCGGCCCTGTCCCCGTCCTGCCGGAACGTTCCATCACGCTTCCCCTTCTCATCGGCTACCCCACCCACCTCACCCCGCTCGCGTGCCCGCATTACTCCCCATACGCTCCAAAATGTGACGTCGTCTTCCTTGATACGGGGCCGGCCCCGGCGTGCCGCCTCGCACATATCCGTGCGGGTGGCCCACGCCCTGCTGGGCGGTGCGGCCGGGGTCGGGTGGCTGCTGTTGCCAGTGACGACGATCAGTACGGACGTTCCGGTTGCGATCAGTGCCGATGCCCCGGTCGCGGCCGCCGAGTCGCAGGACGAGGAGACGTCCGCCACGGACCTGGCCCTGCCGCTCGTCGTGCTCGCCGCGGCGGGCACCCTCGCCGGGTACGCCTACATACGACGCATCCGTCGGGCCAGAACCCGCACGACCCCCGGCGGCGCCCCCGCCACGCCGGCCGTCCCACCCCTCACCGACCTCGACGAACAGTCCCGGACCCTGCTGACCGAGGCCGACAACTGGATCCGCACCAGTCGTGAGGAACTGGCCTTCGCCGAGGCCCGCTCCGGAGCCGAGGCCGTGGCCCCCTTCGCCCGGGCCCTGCACGACGCGCAGACCGAACTCTCCGCCGCCTTCCGCATACGACGGCGCTACGACGCCGGCATCCCGGCGGACCAGCCGTCCCGACGGCACGCGCTCACCGGCATCGTGGGCCGCTGCCAGGAGGCGGGCAGCCGCCTGGACGCGCAGGCGCCGGCCTTCGACCAACTCCGCGCTCTGGAACGGGAGGACGGCGAGGCTGTGAGGATCGCGGAGACACGCTTCCGGGAGCTGACCGGCCGCACACCGGTCACGGAGGCAACCGCCACGGACCTCACCCAGCGGTACGCCCCCTCCGCCTCCGCCCCGGTCACCGGATACGTCGAAGAAGCCAAGAACCGTCTGGTCCTCGCCACGACCCACCTCAACCACTCCCGCCAGGCAACCGACTCGGGCGACACCGGCCGCGCGGTCCACGCCCTTCGTGCCGCCGAGAGCGCCGTCGCCCAGGCCGACGTGTTCCTCACCGCGGTCGACCGGCTCGCCGAGGACCTGAGGACGGCGGCCGGGCTGGTACCGGCGGCGCTGACCGGGGCGGAGACGGAACTGGCGGTGGTGCGGGAGGTGCTCGCGGGTGCGCCGAGGCAACCGGCCGCCGCCCCGCCGAACCTCCCGGAGGGCGAGCTGCGGGCGCGGCTCCGCCACGCCGACATCGTCCTGACCGCCGTACGGAACACGCTGACCGGCGGGCAGCGTGACGATCCGCTCGACCTCCTGCGCCGGATCGCCGAGGCGGTCGCGCCGGTCGCCGCCGGCCGGACCGGCGTCCTTCCGGCGGCCGCCCTGCTCACGGCACGCAGCGCGATCGCCGACGCGGACGGCTTCGTGGAGACGCACCGGGCCGTGGTGGGCGCCGAGGCCCGCACCCTGCTGGCGGCGGCCCGGGAGGCGCTGGAGGCGGGACACACCCGGTCGGACACCGCGGCGGAGGGGCCGGTCCCGACGCCCGCCACCCTCACCACCCGGCTGCACGCAGGCACCTCGGCCCGCCGGGCACGGGAACTCGCCGAACAGGACGTACGCCTGCACGGAAACCCGTCCCTGGACCCTGCCCCTGCGAACAGCTTCGGCGGGCCCCGCACAGCGGCCCGCCGCAACCCGCCACCCGGGTGAGGCCGAACGGGTCTCAGAAGAGACTCAACAGCGCCTCAGCCGGATCCGTGAGCTCCGTCTCCCCGTTCGGGAGCGGCAGTTCGAACCACACCGTCTTTCCGCGCCCGGTGCGCCGTGAGCCCCAGGCCGCGGAGAGCAGGCCCACCAGCTGCAGGCCCCGGCCACCCTCGTCCGTGTCCCGGGCCCGGCGACGGCGGGGCTGGACCAGACCCGCGTCCCAGACCTCGCACACCAGCGTCCGGTCGAGCAGCAGCCGCAGCCTGATCTCGCCCTCGCCGTACCGCAGCGCGTTCGTCACCAGCTCGCTGACGAGCAGTTCGGTCGTGTCGACGAGCGGCTCCATGTCCCAGCTGAGGAGCATCCCGCGGGCGTACTCCCGGGCGCGGCCCACGCTGCGTGGCTCGCGCGGCAGGGTCCAGTCGCCGACGGACTCGGCGGGCAGGCCCTGTACACGTGCCATCAGCAGCGCGATGTCGTCCTCGCCGTGGTGGGTGTCGAGGGTGTTGAGGACGTGGTCGCAGACGTCCTCCAGGTTTCGATGGGTGTCGGCGCGCAGCGCCGCCGTTGAGGGGTGGTGGTCGGGTGACGGGCGGGAAGGGTCGGTGAGCGCTCCGACGAAGGCCTGCAGGCCCTCGTCGAGCGGGTGGTCGCGGGATTCGACCAGTCCATCCGTGTAGAGCGCGAGCAGCGCGCCTTCGGGGAGTTCGACCTCGACCTCCTCGAAGGGCTCGCCGCCGACGCCGAGCGGCATGCCCGGCGGCACGTCGAGCATCAGGGCCGACTCGCCGGGCTCGACGAGGACCGGCGGCAGATGACCGGCGTTGGCGAAGGTGCACCGGCGCGTCACGGAGTCGTACACCGCGTACACGCACGTCGCCAGGTAGACCTCGGAGAGGTCGGCCTCGCGGGGGCGGCGGGCGGCCCGGGTGGCCTGCTGGACCCCGCCGGGTGTGCCGAGCCCCCGCGCGATCTCGTCCAACGCGGACAGTACCTCGGCCGGTTCGAGGTCCAGGAGCGCCAAGGTGCGGACCGCCGTGCGGAGTTCGCCCATCGCCACCGCCGCGCGCAGACCGCGGCCCATGACGTCCCCCACCACCAACGCCGTACGGTGGCCGGGCAGTTCGATCACGTCGAACCAGTCGCCGCCTACCTCGCTGGGGCGGCCCGTGGAGGCGTTTCCGGGCAGGTAGCGGCAGGCGATGTCCAGGCCGGAGGCCACGGGGTCGCCCGGCGGCAGCAGCGACCGTTGCAGTATCAACGCCCGCTCGTGCTCACGCCGGTACAGCCGCGCGTTGTCGATGCAGACGGCGGCCCGCGCCGCCAACTCCACGGCCAGGTCCCGGTCCCGGTCCCCGAACGGCTCGCTGCCCTTCGTCCGCGAGAACTGCGCGAGGCCTACGACGGTGTCGTGGGCGACCATCGGAATGGCGAGCGTGGACTGCACGAGCCCGCCGTCCTCGCCGGGGATGGACTGCGAGCGGGCGGTGCGCAGGGCGTCCGCGCAGGGCGAGTTGAACGGGAAGTGGTGGACCGCGCCGACCGCGACGGGCGCGCCGGTGCCGGCGAAGGGGGCGTCGGAGACGGCGGACGCGAAGGCCACGCGGCGCAGTTCGGCGCTGCCGTCGGCGAGCCCGGGCGGGGTCTCGTCACCGACGAGGAGACCCTGGTAGAGGTCGACGGTGGCCAGGTCGCAGAAGCCGGGCACGACGACGTCGAGGAGTTCGCGCGCGGTCGTCTCCAGGTCGAGGGAGTTCCCTATGCGGGCGCCCGCCTCGTTCAGAAGGGCGAGATTGCGCCGTGCGGCGGCGGCCTCGCGGGCGGCGGCGCGCCGGGCGGTGACGTCGAGGCCGAGCCAGGCGATGCCGATGGGGCGTCCGCTGCCGCTGTGCACGCGGTAGAGGTTGATGGACCAGTGGCGGCGCTCCTCGGATCCCGGCACGAAGCCCGTGACGTGCATGTCCGTGATGGAGTCGCCGGTCTGCAGGACCCGGCGCAGGACCGCGCTGACCCGCTCGGCCTCGGACCGGGGCAGGTAGTCGTGCACGCCCTTGCCGCGGTGGTCGTCGGGGGTTCCGCCGAAGATCGAGGCGAACCGCTTGTTGGCGCGGCGGACCCGCAGATCGGTGTCAATCAGCAGGAAACCGAAAGGGGATTGACCGAAAATCGACTGCGAGGCGGCAAGATCGGTCTCGATGCTGCGCAGCGTGCGGACGTCGACGACGATGCACACGGCGGCCTTCTCGCCCTCCTGAGTGCGCGTCGGCATGACGTACACCTCGGCGAGGCCCTCCTCGCCGCGCTCGCCCTCGGCCGTGTCCGGGATCCGGAAGGGGACCACGCCGGTCCACTCCCGCCCGTCGAGAATCTCGGCCATCTTGCGCTGGCCGCGTTCGCGCAGGTCCGAGTCGATGAACGCGTCGATGGGGTCCATGCCGACGGCCCGCTCGGCGGAGATGCCGAGGATCTGCTCGGCGCGCAGGCTCCACTGGTCGACCAGCCCGTCGGGGCCGATGGAGAACGACGCGACCTTGATGTAGTCGTAGATCGAGCCGGGCGGACTGCTCTGCCACATGGCGTCCCCGGCCGGCACCTCCCCCTCGCCCTCACCCAGGGTGTGCCCGGCCTCGCCCGCGAGCGCACCCGCGGCCCCAGCCCTCGCGCCGTCCGACGGGTCCTCGGACTCCGTGGCCTTCGCTGGTATCTCGCTCACGCGAACCGTCCCCTCCAGCTCACCGCGCCCGGCATCGGTCACCGGGGGCGGCTGCCCGCAGTATCCAGCACTACGGTGCCGCGCGGCACGGTGTTCACGATCACAGCACGGTCCAGGCGTTTTCCGGACCGATCTGTGACAACACTTCCAGTCTTCTAACCAGCGGACACGTCGTCGAACCACACCTTCCTGCACGGGTCTGCGGACAGGCCCGCCGACGGGCGGGCAACCTGCGGCCCCTCAGCCTCCCAGACCTGGTCGCCGGCTTCGGCGAATCCGGCAACAGCGGCTCCGGCGACAGCGAATTGGGCAACAGCGCATCGGGCACAGTGAATAGGGCGACGGCGGCTCCGGCTTCGACGCCTCGGGACTCAGCCGGGCACCGCCAGTTCGAACCACACCGTCTTGCCGTTGTCTCCGGGCCGGGTGCCCCAGCGGCGCGAGGAGGAGGCCACCAGTTGCAGCCCGCGGCCGCTCTCGTCGTCGGGCAGGGCGACGCGCTCGCGGGGCGGGTCCGGCAGCGGGTCGGAGACCTCCACCAGCAGCACGCCCTCCAGACCGGCGGGACGGACCAGGCGGACACCGATGGGACCGGTGGCGTGCCGGAGGGCGTTGGTCACCAGCTCGCTGACCAGCAGGGCCGCGATGTCGCCGAGGCTGTCCAGCTCCCAGCCGCGCAGTTGCCCCCGCACCGCACTGCGGGCGGTACGCACCGCGCCGGGGTCAGCGGGGAACGTCCACTCGGCGCAGTCGCCTTCGGTGTCGATCACGCCGATCACTTCCCAGGCCAGCGAGGTACACCCATGTCCGGTTTCGCAGGGTTAATGGGCACATACCCGATATACAGGGGCCAGTACCGCGTGGGAGCGCGCGCTGTGGCACCAACGGCGCAGACGCCGGCGCCGCTCAGGGAAGGGCGGTCAGCGCGCCCTCGTCCCCAGTCGGGCGCTCGTCTCCCGTACGGCGGGCACGTCCTGGTCGAGCCAGTCCACGTCCCAGATCCGCTCCGGGGTGAGCCAGCGCAGGGCGTCGTGGTCCTCGAGGGGAGCGGGGGCCGGGGAGCCGGGGCGCAGGCGGGCGGTCCAGACATGTAGGACGTAGGGGGATTTCAGAGGCCACTCCCCCGGGACGCGCTCGACGACCTCGGCGTCGACACCGAGTTCCTCGCGCAGTTCACGCACGAGGGCGTCCTCGGGCCGCTCGCCCGGCTCGACCTTGCCGCCGGGCAGCTCCCAGCGCCCGGCGAGCTCGGGGGGCGCGCTGCGGCGCGCGGCGAGCAGGCGGTCGCCGTCGAGCAGGGCGGCGGCGACCACCACGATCCGTTCCGTCATGCGCCGGAGCCTACGGGAGTGCCGGGGAGGTCAGTTCCGGGAGGCGTCCCCGTTCTGCCCGATGCGTTCGACCCAGTAGAGCTGCTTGTGTCCGCGGTGGTCGAGGCTGTCCGCGATCTTCTGGGCCTCGGCGCGCGTCGCGTACCGGCCGACGCGGTAGCGATTGCCGTTGTCGTCCTGCCGTATGACGAGCCAGGGCAGAGAGATGGTGCTGTCGTTCATCGCGCCCCACGCCCCCTTCCCGTCCCGGCACGCCCGGATCCCGTCCGCGGCACGCCGCGCGCCCCGCCCTCCAAGGAAACCGCAATCCGCATATGCCCGAGCGTACGCCTAACCTTTACGCAGCGAATACGGCTTTTCACAAACAGGTACGCAACCAGCCAAGACGGAGGGGGCGCACGAGACCGAACGCGCCGTGCCCGCGGCACGATGCCTCCGGTCGGCGCGTTGCCGGGCACCTGGCGGGCGACCTGCGGGAACGACGGGAATCGACCGGATTCCGACGGCACGCGAGCGGTCCCGCGGAGGGCTGTTTCCGGGGGCAACTGCCGGAAGGGTGTGCGCTGTCTCACTCCATGCGCCACCTCACCGACGACCGCCCCCACCCCGTCGACAGCCCGAACCGCAACCATTGGACGGGCAGGCGTGACTCCGGCGGGCAGCCCGGGCGTGCGCCGCCGGCGCGCGACTTACGCGAGGGACGCCGGGCCGGCGCACGACTCGCGCTGGGGCGCCGGGCCGGCAGCCGCGGGACTGCGGCTACTTCACCGGCAGGTGGTACGCGACCCGGTACCGGTCCGCCGGGATCACCACGTCCGCCGTTTCGACCGGGCGGCCGGACGCGTAGTACGTGCGCTGGACGACCAGGACGACATGGCCGGGGACACCGCCCAGGACGACGAGTTCCTCGGCGAGGCCGGGGCGGGCGCCGACCTCCTCGGTGACGTTGTCGACGACGACGTCGATGGCGCGCATGCGCTCGACGACGCCCATGCCGCCGAGGGGGCCCTCCTCGGGGAGCATGACGGGCGTGCGGCCGGTGAGGGCGAGGGGCTCCCAGGAGGTGGAGAGCATCATCGCCTCGCCGGCCTCCCGGAAGACGTACTTCGTGCACATCACGCGGTCGCCGGGCTGGATGCCGAGCCGCTCGGCGACGGACCGGCTCGCGTCGGCCTGCTCGCTGCTGGACTCCCAGGTCCCGCGCGCGCGGGCGTCGGACTGCTCCTGACGGAACGGGGTCGCGCCGCCGGTCGGGCGGTAGCCGGAGCGGGCGATCCGGCGCGGCACCGGCCGCTCGCGTACGTACGTCCCCGACCCGGAGCGGCCCTCGACCAGCCCCTCCGCCATCAGCACCTTGCGCGCCTCGAGGGCGACGGTGTCGGAGACGCCGTACTCCTCGCGGATTCTGGCCTGAGAGGGGAGGCGGGTGCGCGGTGGCAGCGAGCCGTCGACGATCTTCTTGCGGAGATCACCCGCGACGCGCAGGTACGCCGGCTGCTCACCGAATGTCACTGGCCGCTCCCATCAGGTTGTACAGACAGCTACAGCCTGGCAACCGTGGGTTGAGCCATGCAAGCAAAGGCCAGAGAACCACTCGATGTGATGACTTATCCCTGGGAGGGGCTTTACGCAGGCACTTTCTGCCCGGTATGGACGTGATCACACATCGAGACCGCCCTCGTCCCCGGTGCTGCCCCCGCTCTCCGGGTCCTCCTCGTAGGTGGGCGGGGTGGTGGCCAGGCCCAGAGCCTCGCGCGCGGTGACGGTGCTGTCGCCGTCGACGTAGTCGTAGGCGTTGTCGTAGTGCTCGTAGAAGGTGTCCACGTCGGAGGCGTCCGCCGCCTTCGCCCACTCCTTGCCGGCGTCCTTCATGTCCTTCACCAGGTCGGCGACGGCCTGGCGGCTGTCGGCGGACCAGGTGCGCCCGCTCAGCGCGTCGGCCTGCTCGCCGGTCACGTCCCCGGCCTTGCCCGCCCAGGTCTGATTGACCTTCAGGTCATCTTCGGCGTATTCCTCGGGCTCCTCGTAGAGCACCTCGTCGACGGCGTCCATCGCCTTCAGGAAGGCCAACTGGTCGGCGTCGAGGGTCGTCTCGTCGGCGCGCAGCGAGCCGGTGAGGGTGCCGCGCTCGTCGGTGTTGCCGAAGACGCAGGTGATCTCGCGGTCGCCCCAGCTCCAGCTCTCCCGGGTGGGCGTGAGGTAGTAGACGTCGACCTCGTCGGTCAGCGCCCAGGGGTCCATCGTGTAACGGTCCTGGAGCTCCCAGCACTTGTCCTCGGCGGTGTCCGTGATGGAGTCGTCGCCCGGGTAGCTGCTGCCGGTCAGCGGGACGGTGCCGAACACCTCGCCGTCGTGCTCACCGGAGCAGGACACCTTGTCGACGTCGTAGACGTCCTCGTCGAAGGTCGCGCCGGGCACGTCGAAGCACTCGCCCTTGGCGAGCGAGAGGCTGGAGTTGCCGCTCGCGCCCTCCTTGAAGCCCTCCCAGGCGGCGGACAGGCCACCCGTCGCGATCGCCAGCACCCACAGCGCGAGCCCGACGGAGGACAGCACCGCGCCGCCGATCGCCATCCCCTTGCCGCGCTCCCCGCGCTTGCGGATCTGCACCAGCGCGACGATCCCGAGGATCAGCCCCACCGCCGGAAGGAAGCACAGCACCCCGAGGACGAGGGCGGCGATGGCGACCCCGTTGACCGGCGCGGGCCGGTTCTGCAGGGGAAGAAAACCCTGCCCCCAGACCGGGTACGGCGGCCCTCCGTACGGTCCCTGCGGCGGCCCCTGGAACGGCCCCTGCGGCAGCACCTGGGGCGATCCCGGAGGCGAACCCTGGGGCGTTCCCTGGGGCGTTCCCTGGTCCGCTCCCTGAGAAGGGGGAGCGTACGGGCTCTGCGGCTGCGGAGGCTGGTACGGGTCCTGGGGCTGCTGCGGCCCGGGCGGCGGGGGTATGGACACGAATACCGTGCTCCTGGATCAGACGGGTCGGGGAACTGACGTACGACTGGGCGCATGGTAAGCGCGGGACGAGCGGGGGCGGTACGGGGGTCGCATGCGACGATCCGAGCGGTGAACGGGCTGACCGCACGGTGGGCGGGGAGCGTCGAGGGCGACTCCGTCTGCTCGGCCGCCGGGGTGTGGCCGCTGCCGGCCATTCCGGCGGACGGCGCGGCGGGGCCGGCGCGGGAGGAGCCGGCGGAGGCGCTGGGGGTGCCGGCCGGGCAGGCGGGCGGGCCGGCCGGGGAGTTGCTTCCGTTCACCGCGCGACGGGGCTGGTGCTGACGACGGGCTGGGCACCGAGCCGAAGCGTTTCCGCGAGGAGGACTACGGCCGGCCCACCGGGCCGAAGCGTTTCCGCGAGGAGGACTGCGGCCGCCCGTCGACGACACGGCACCCGTCGTCGGCTGGGCCTCAGTCCTCGAACGCGGTGGCCCGGGTCCGCTTCTCCCAGGCCGCGATGTCGGCCCGTACGGCGTCCAGGTGGCCGAGGACGGCCGTGACCGCGTCGTCGCCGAGCGGCAGGCGCAACGGGGTCTCCTCCGCGTCGAGCGCGGCGAGGATCAGCGCCGCCGCCTTCGCCGGGTCGCCGGGCTGGCTGCCGTCGCCGCCGGAGACGAAGCCGCGGGTCTCGCTGACCTTGGCGTACACCCCGGTGTCGGCGCTGGCCCCGGCCCGGCCGGCCTCGAACAGCCCGGTGCGGAAGGAGCCGGGCTCCACGATCAGCACCTTGATCCCGAAGTCCCGCACCTCGTCGGCGAGCCCCTCGCTCAGGCCCTCCAGCGCGAACTTCGTCCCGCTGTAGGCCGAGAAGCCCGCGAACGACATCTGCCCGCCCATGCTGCTCATCTGCACGATCGCGCCCGAGCGCCGCTCCCGCATGTGCGGCAGGACGGCCCGGGTGAGCGCGGCGGGCCCGAAGACATGCAGGTCGAACAGCTCCCGCAGCTCCGCCTCCGTGGTCTCCTCGAAGGCGCCGACATGCGTACGGCCCGCGTTGTTGACCAGCACGTCGATCCGCCCGTGCCGCGCCACCACGTCCCGTACGGCGGCCTCCGCGGCGGCCGTGTCGGTGACGTCCAGGGACAGCGCCTCCATCTGGTCGGGACGGGCGGCCACCAGGTCCGCCAGCGCCTCGGTCCGCCGGGCCGCGCCGACCACCACATCGCCCTCCGCCAGCGCCGCCTCGGCGATCGCCCGCCCGAATCCACTGCTCGCGCCCGTCACCAGCCACACCTTGTTCATGACCACTCCCAGTCCGTCGATCTCCTGTGCCACGAGCTTGCGGCGAAAGGCGGTTGCCCGTCCAAGACCCACGCTGATAACCGATGGCTATGACTTCCGACGTCCACATCCGGGACCTGCGCTACTTCGCCACCGTGGCCGAGGAACTGCACTTCACGCGCGCGGCCGAGCGTCTGTACGTGTCACAGCCCGCGCTGAGCAAGCAGATCCGGGCGCTGGAACGGCAGTTGGGCGTGGAACTGTTCCGCCGCGACCGGCACGGCGTGGCGCTCACCGCGGCGGGCTCGGCGCTGCTGCCGCACGCGCGACGGATGCTGGACACCTGGGCGGAGGGCGCGGCCGCGGTGGAACAGGCGCGGGCGACGGAACGCGGCACGCTGGTCGTCGGCATGAGCACCCGCCCCGGCCGCGGCGGCCTTCTGCCCGCGATCCGCTCCCGCTTCACGGCCGCCCACCCGCACACCGTCGTCCGGCTGCGCCAGGTGAACTGGGAGGACCCGACCGCGGGCCTGGCCGGCGGCGACGCGGACGTGGCCTTCGTCTGGCTGCCGCTGCCCGACCAGGAGCGCTACGCCTGGACGCTGATCGCCGAGGAACCGGTCCATGTCGCCCTCCCGGAGACCCACCCCCTGGCCGCCCGCCCCGAGATCGACTTCACCGAACTCCTGGACGAGCCGTTCCTGGCCCTTCCCGAGAGCACCGGCCCGTGACGGGACTACTGGCTCGCCCTGGATGCCCGAGGCGGCCGCCCACCCGTGATCGGCGCCGAGATCGCCGGCACCGAGGAGACGTACGAGGCCCTGGTCGCCGGCCTCGGCATCTGCCTGGTGGCCGCGGGCAACGTCCCGCTCCTCACCCTGGGCGGTGTGCTCACCCGCCCGGTCCACGGCGTCACCCCCAGCCGCTACGTCCTGGCCTGGCGCCGCGAGGACGGGCAGCGACCGTTGGTACGGGCGTACGCGGAGGCCTGCCGCCTGGCCGTGGCCGGCGGAGCCCCACACCCATGACGTAGCGTCAACAGCCCGTGCAGAGGGGGTGTGGTGCCGGGGAGGGCTCACTCACCCGGCGATCTCGCCGTAGGCGGCGAGGAGCAGGGCAGGGTCGGGGCCTTCCAGAACGGCCGGATCGGCGAGGCCGTCCAGCACGATGAAGCGGAGGAGATCGCCGCGGGACTTCTTGTCGACCTTCATTGTCTCCAGCAGCCGGGGCCACTGGTCACGGCGGTAGTGCAGGGGCAGACCGACGGCTTCCAGGATCGTGCGGTGGCGGTCGGCGGTGGCGTCGTCCAATCGGCCTGCCAGACGGCCGAGTTCGGCCGCGAAGTGCATGCCCACGGCCACCGCCGCACCGTGTCGCCAGGTGTAGCGCTCGTTCTTCTCGATGGCGTGGGCGAGGGTGTGGCCGTAGTTCAGGATCTCCCGCGGGCCGGATTCCCTGAGGTCGGAGGAGACCACCCCCGCCTTCACCTTGATCGACCGCTCGATCAGCTCGGCGGTGTGCGGTCCGGCCGGGCTGCGCGCGCCGTCCGGGTCGGCCTCGATGAGCTGGAGGATGACGGGGTCGGCGATGAAACCGGCCTTGATGATCTCGGCGAGCCCGGAGACGTGGTCGTCGATCGGCAGGGAGTCCAGGGCCGAGAGGTCGCAGAGCACTCCGGCCGGCGGGTGGAAGGAGCCGACCAGGTTCTTGCCCTCGGCGGTGTTGATCCCGGTCTTGCCGCCGATCGCCGCGTCCACCATGCCCAGCACGGTCGTCGGCACCGCGATCCAGCGCACGCCGCGCAGCCAGGTCGCCGCGACGAAACCGGCCAGATCGGTGGTGGCTCCGCCGCCTACACCGACGATCACGTCGGAGCGGGTGAAGCCGGACTGCCCCAGCGCCTTCCAGCAGTGGGCGGCGAGCTCGGCGGTCTTGGCCTCCTCGGCGTCGGGCACCTGGATGGCGATCGCCTCGTAGCCCTGCCCGGCCAGGTCGGCGCGGACTGCCTCGCCGGTCCCGGCCAGCGCCTCGGGGTGCACGACAGCGACGCGCTTGGTCTTGGCCCCGATCAGACCGCCGAGTTCGCCGAGCAGCCGACGGCCCACCAGCACCTCGTACGGCTCGGCGCCCGCACCGCCACCGACCTGGATGCTCGTGCCCTTCAGTTCCAGCACGTCCAGCACGTCCAGCACGTTCTGGGTGACTTCCTCGGGTGTACGGCCGTCGGTGGCCACCACCGCCCCGGCCACCTCCTCGTACAGACGCCGCCGGGCCTCCATCAGCTCCCGCCACCGCTGGTGCGGGTCGACGGCCAGCAGCGGTCGGGCGGCGTTCAAGGCCGTGCGGCGGGTGGCCTCTTCGACGCCCATCGTGAGATGGACGACCCGGTGCCCGGCCAGCCTCATGCGGGTCTCCGCGTCGAGGATCGCGCCGCCGCCGAGGGCGAGAACCCCGTCGTGCTCGGCGAGCGCCCGCTGTACGGCCTGCTTCTCGATCGCCCGGAAGGCCTCCTCGCCCTGCTCGGCGAAGATGTCCGCGATCTCCCGCCCCTGCGACGCGACGATGTCCGCGTCCGTGTCCCGGAAGACAGCCTTCAGCCGGGCAGCGAGCAGGGGACCCACGGTGGACTTGCCGACCCCCATCGGGCCGACCAGCACGACCAGCGGCCCGCTCACCGGATCGCCAGGTTCTCGAGATAGGAGGCCGCATTGCGGCGGGTCTCGGTCACGCTGTCGCCACCGAACTTCTCCGCCACCGCGTCCGCCAGCACCAGCGCCACCATCGCCTCCGCGACGATCCCCGCCGCCGGTACCGCGCACACGTCCGAGCGCTGGTGATGGGCCGGCGCGGGCTCGCCCGTACCGACATCCACGGTTCGCAGCGCCCGCGGCACGGTCGCGATCGGCTTCATCGCGGCCCGCACCCGCAGCAGCTCACCCGTGGACAGACCGCCCTCGGTGCCACCCGAGCGGCCCGTGGCCCGTCTCACGCCTTCGTCGGTCATGACGATCTCGTCGTGCGCCTTGGAGCCCGGCACACGCGCCAGCTCGAAACCGTCGCCGATCTCGACGCCCTTGATGGCCTGAATGCCCATCAGCGCCGCCGCCAGGCGGGCGTCCAGCCGCCGGTCCCCCTGCACATGCGAGCCCAGGCCGACCGGGACGCCGTACGCCAGCACCTCGACCACACCACCCAGGGTGTCGCCGTCCTGGTGCGCCTGGTCGATCTCCGCGACCATCGCCTTCGACGCGTCCGCGTCCAGGCAGCGCACCGGATCGGCGTCCAGCCGCTCCACATCGGCCGGCGTCGGATACACACCCTGCGGCGCCTTCGCCGAGGCCAGTTCGACGACATGGCTGACGATCTCGATACCGGTCGTCTCCTTCAGATACGACCGCGCCACCGCGCCCAGCGCCACCCGCGCGGCCGTCTCACGCGCCGACGCCCGCTCCAGCACCGGCCGGGCCTCGTCGAAGCCGTACTTCTGCATGCCCGCCAGATCCGCGTGACCCGGCCGGGGCCGGGTCAGCGGGGCGTTGCGGGCCAGACCGGCGAGGACCTCGGGGTCCACCGGATCCGCCGCCATCACCTGCCGCCACTTCGGCCACTCGGTGTTGCCCACCATGACCGCGACCGGCGAGCCCAGGGTCAGACCGTGCCGGACACCGCCCAGGAACGTGACCTCGTCCCGCTCGAACTTCATCCGCGCACCGCGCCCGTAGCCCAGCCGCCGCCGCGCCAGGTGGTCCACCACCAGCTCCGTGGTGACCGGCACGCCGGCGGGCAGACCCTCCAGCGTCGCGACGAGTGCGGGACCGTGGGACTCCCCCGCGGTCAGCCAGCGCAACCTGCTCAACGGTGCTCCTCGGTCGTGTCGGCGGTTCGACGGCGGATGGTGGCGGTGGGCGCGGCGCGCGGGGCGGGTCAGGCCGCCGCTTCGGTCCTTCTGCGGTCCTGGCGCCGCACGCTGAAGTGACGCATGGCCGGGCGTTCGACGCCGATGTGCAGCAGCCAGGCCAGCAGCAGGGTGACGCCCAGACAGAACGCGATGATCAGCAGGGCCTTGGGGGTGCTGTAGGAGTTCTCCGCGCCCAGCCACTTGCGTACCGACAGCAGGACCACGAGGTGGATCATGTAGAACGCGAAGGAGATCTCCCCCAGCCACACCATGGTGCGGGTGCGCAGCAGTCGGGAGCGGCCCTTGATGTCGGCCGTCGCGCCGGCGCCCACCACCAGGACCACCGGGACGATGGTGACGGCGGTCTGTGCGAAGACCTGCGGCACCTGGAGCGCGAGGGCGTAGGAGAGGACGAGGAGCAGCGCGGCCGGGGCGAGCCTGACGTCGGGCCAGCGGCCCAGGATCACCAGCCGTGCGGCGAAGATGCCAAGGACGAACTCCATCAGCCGCAGCGGGGGCAGCGTGTAGGTGAACCAGAACTGGTACTCCATGGAGACGTACAGGTGGCCGATGGTGGCGACGGCGAAGATGCCGACGACCATGGCCGCCGTCCACCACCACAGCCGGCGGACCGGGATCCGCTCGATCAGCGGCAGCAGCAGCGGGAAGAGCAGGTAGAACAGCGCCTCGCAGGAGATCGACCAAGACGGCGAGTTGGCGGCGAAGATGACACGCGCGTCAGGGATCCAGGACTGGATCAGTACGACGCCGGGGAGGTCGTCGGCGGCGTGGAACGCGGAGCCGGTGAGCAGCAGCAGACCGATCGCGTACGTCACCACGTGCAGCGGATAGATCTTGAAGAACCGGCGCCGCCAGAACCCGGTGAGGGTGTCGGTGGACCGGGCGGACCAGGTCAGGACGAATCCGCTGAGTACGAAGAAGAAGGAGACCCCGGTGAAGCCGGCCACCCGGAAGACCGAGTTGTAGGCGTCGCGCACGCCCTCGTCCCCGAACTGGTGCAGGACGTCGATGCCGTGCGGGGTGTGGATGGCGAGCATGGTCAGGTGGAAGAGGAAGACCGCGAAGGCCGCGATGAAGCGCATACCCGTCAGGGCGGGAAGCTGCTGCCGCTTGGTGGCGGTGCGCGCTTCCTGCCCCACGTCCGGTGTCGATGCCAGAGTCATGTCTGTCTGCCTTGGGTGACGGCGGTGACGACGTCGTCGAAGGAGTCGGCCACCGACTGGGCTCCCGCCGCGAGGAGTTCGGCCGCGGTGGCGACTCCGTAGGAGACCCCGATGGATGTCATGCCGGCGGCGCCGGCCATCTCGATGTCGCCGGTCGCGTCGCCGATGACGACGCAGTCGGCGGCCGGAATGCCGAGTTCCTGCGCGACGTACAGGGCCATGTCGGGCGCGGGCTTGCCGCGGTCGACGGAGTCATGGCCCGCGACGACGGTGAACTCGTCGAGGATGCCGGTGGTCCGCAGCACGTTGACCGCGGCGTCATAGGTCTTGGAGGTGGCGATCGCCAGGGTATGGCCGGACTCGCGGAGCTTGACCAGGCCCTTGGGGACGCCCGCGTAGAGCATGCGCTCACGCTGCTCGGCGAGGTGCTCTGCGAAGCCGCGCCGGTAGGCGGCCATGGCGTTCTGCACCTCGGCGTGGTCGGCGGGCAGTCCGAGCAGCTGGGAGAAGTTGCGGTCCAGCGGCTTGCCGACGGTGGCGCGCACGGCGTCCTCGTCGGCCTCGCGGCCGAGTTCCGCGAGGACCTTCAGGGTGATGGAGACGATCGCTCCGGGGGTGTCGGCGAGGGTGCCGTCCATGTCGAAGATGACGCCGCGGAGGACGCCGCTGTGCTCTGCCGTCATCTCAGCGCTCCGTCCGGGTGGCGCTGAAGGCGACCGCGAACTCGCCGGCGACGCGGGCCGTGGACAGCAGTACGGCGCGGGTCGCGGCGGCGCTGCGGCCGGCGGTGACCTGGGTGAGGGCGCGCATCAGGAAGGGGCTGATGGCGTTGCCCCGCACGCCCGCCTGGTCGGCCTCGTCCAGCGCGGACTGGATGGCCCGCTCGATCTCGTCGCCGTCGAGGGCGTCCTCTTCGTCGATGGGGGTGGTCAGCAGGACGGTGCGGTCGCCGTTGACCTCCCAGTGCAGCTGGGTGGCGCGGGCGGCGACGCGCAGGTCGTCGACGCGGTTGACCGGCACGTCGGACTCGCGGACGTAGAAGGCGGGGAGGCGGTCGGTGCCGTAGCCGAGGACGGGCACGCCCGCGGTCTCCAGGTACTCGGCGGTCAGGCCCAGGTCGAGGATGGACTTGGCGCCGGCGCACACCACGGCGATCCGGGTGCGGGTGAACTGCAGCAGGTCCGCGGAGACGTCGAACGTCTCCTGGGCGCGCCGGTGGACACCACCGATGCCGGCCGTGGAGAAGACCGGGATCCCGGCGCGCGCGGCGGGCACCACGGTGCCGGCGACGGTCGTCGAGCCGAGGCCGCCGCCCGCCAGGACCGGGCCGAGGTCGCGGGCGCTGACCTTGGGGATGCCCTTGGTGCTCGCGAACCGGTCGATGAGATCGGCGTCCATGCCCACGACGAACTTGCCGTCGGCGATACCGATCGTCGCGGGGACCGCGCCCGCGTCGCGGACCGACTTCTCGATCTCCAGGCCGAGTTCGGTGTTGGCCGGATAGGCGGGTCCGTTGACGATGAGCGAGGACTCCAGCGCCACCACGGGGCGCTGTTCGTCGAGAGCGGTGCGTACCTCTTCGCTGACAACGAGGAGCGGATCCATGGGCAGGGCTGCCTTTCGGTGGAGGTCGGTACGCGGCACACCCTGCCCGCCGCCCGCCGGGCGGCACATCACGTCTTTCCGGGATTCCACGGGATATCGCGAGGTCACGTGATGCCTGCCCGCGGGGTCCGGTCCAGGGTGAACTCGCCATCCCGGCCCGGACGACTGGAGGACTTCGGTATGACCATGAACGACCATCCGAGCCGACGCGGCGCGGTGGCCCTGTTCGCCGGCGCGGCCGCTTCGACGACGCTGGCTTCGCCGGCCGCCGCGGCCCCGTCCGGCAGGGGCCGGCTCGCGCCGTCGGATCTGCACTTCGAGATCACCCACCGCTTCCGGCCGGTGAACCTGATACCGCCGCGGCTGGTCCAGTACGACACCGAACGCGCCGGTGACGGGGCCGCGCTGGCGCGGGTGCGGGCCGGCGGCACGGTGCGCACGGACCAGCGGCCGGTGGCGCCGTGGGCGTCCGTCGTGCTGGACGTGCGGGAGCTGGCCGCCGACGGCTCGGTCACGGCGGGGCTGAGCGCCGCCGACGGCGACGCGGTGCGGGTGCGGTACGACGCCGGGGCGGCGAAGGTCTCGGTGGAGTGGGTGCGCTCGGGTTCGGTGCGCACGGTGCACTCGGAGCAGGTGCGGCTGACGGCGCCGTTCACGTTCGCCTTCGTGGTGACGGCCAACGCGGTGGGCGCGTTCAGCGCGGGCGGCGGCCACGACACGGGGATCGCGTATCCCTGGCAGCCGCTGGTGACCGACCGCGGGAAGCTGTTCGATCTGATGGACCTGCACCGGCCGGCTCAGCTGGAGCGGCTGCGTTACGCGTTCGGCGGCCGGGGCGTGGCGCTGGGCCGGGCGCAGGCGGGCCCGTTCGGCCAGTTCGGCCTGCGGGACGTGTCCCTGGTGCGCAACGCCGACGGCACGCCGTACGTCCGCGACGGGCTGCTGCACTTCACCGCGACCTCCTCCGGCGTCGGGTACGCCCATCAGGCGCACACGGGTGTGTGGCGGATGGATCCGGCGCACCCGGAGCGCATGGAGCAGGTCGGCTCCCACTTCTTCTCGTACGAGGGTCTCCTGGTCGGCAATCACGGGGGGCAGCTGGTGCGGGACGCCGAGCGCGGCAGGTTCATCGCGCTCGCGTGCGGCGGCAATCTGCCCACTCCCGGAGTGACGGTCCGGCACGGGACGGGCGGCGAGGAGCTGCTGAGCGGGGTCCGTCTGATCAAGGCGAAGCGGCTGGAGCTGCCCTTCAAGGAGGCGGTCTGGGATCCGGCGCTGCGGCTGATCGACGGCCGCTGGCACTACGCGTACGCGAATGTCACGGACTTCCAGCCGTCCCTGCGGTTCCGGCCGGTGTTGGCCGCCGCCGCTCCGGGCGGAGACTACGACGAAGGCATCCGGATCCGGCACGAGGATGTCGCGTGGCCGAACAACAACGAGGGCTGTCGGCTCCAGCGGTTCGGCGATCGCTGGTATCTGCTGACCAGTGACGCGGAGTCGCGGCAGTACCTGGTGCGCGACATGGCCATGCGTCCGCACAAGTCCCTGGACGCCCCGTATCCGCTGGGCACGCCGTTCCCGGAGGTGTTCCCGCTGCCGGTCGCGGACGGCCGTGAGCCATGGCTGATGGTGACGTCCGACGAGCGTGCCTACGAGGACGGCTCGTCGCATCCGCTGCTGGGGTACGGGGTGCACGGCGACGTCATCGTGATGCGGGCGGACCGCCGGTAGCCGGGGGCACTGCGGCAGGCGGACATGCGCGACGGCCGTGCGACCCGGGGGGTGGGTCACACGGCCGTCGTGGTGGGTGGTCCGTCGTCGAGGGTGGTCCGGGTCAGTCCTCCGCGGTCTCGTGCTGGAGGGCGTGCCGGACCAGTTGCACGCGGCTGTGGACGGAGAGTTTGGCGTAGACGCGCCGAAGGTGGGTGTCGACGGTGTGCGGCGACACCACGAGGCGCTCGGCCACCGCGCGGTTGGTCAGGCCGGTGGCGACAAGGCGGGCCACCCGCAGTTCGGCACGGGTGAGGCTGTGCCATCCGGAGGCAGGACGCTGCCGGCTCGCTGGGGAATTGGTTGCTGTCATGCGGCGCTTCCGCCCCTCTCCTCGCGAACTCCTGGGTTCCCGGCCGATCCTGCTGGCACCGCGATCGGCCGGTCAAAGACGAGGGGCCGACCTGGTCAGGTGGCAGGAAGTGTGTCAGGTCGCCGCGCTCGCGGTGCCCTCCAGGGCGTCGTCGGCCGGGGTGGCGGAGGGGTCGGCCACCGGGGCGCTGTTGCGGGTCAGCAGCAGCGACAGGACCGCGATGAGGGAGCAGCCGGCCATGCCGATGAACAGCGGCGTGGCGGTGTCCTTGCCGCCCAGGCCCACCAGCGGGGCGAGCACGGCGCCCAGGACGCTCTGCAGGGTGCCGAGGACGGCGGAGCCGGTTCCGGCGGCGTAGGGGACTCGCTCGATGGCGAGGGCGGTCGCCGTGCCGAAGACCTGGCCGAGGCCGAGGAAGCCGATGCCGATGAGCGAGAGCGCCAGTACGCGGTTGAGCTGTCCGGCCAAAGTGACCAGCAGGGCGGCGGTGGTCGCGATCAGCAGGGTGGTCAGGCCGATGCGCAGCAGCAGGCCGGGGGCGTAAGTGCCGACGAGCTTGGTGTTGACCGTGCTGGAGACCGTGGCGGTCAGGGCGCCGACGGAGAACGCGACAGACGCCTCGCCGACGCTGAACCCGAGGACGTTCTGGAGGAGGAACGCCGATCCGGCGATGTAGCAGAACAGCGCGCCGCAGCCGAAGGAGAAGGCGAGCGTGTAGCCGACGTAGGCGCGGTCGGTGAGCACGGAGCGGGCGGCCTGGACGGTGGCGGCCATGCCGCCGGCACGGCGCCGCTCCTTGGGGAGGCTCTCCGGGACGAACGCCAGGGCGGCGAGGAACATCAGCAGCGAGACGCCGGCCAGGACCCAGAAGACCCCGCGCCAGCCGCCCGCGTCGCTGACCACGACACCGCCGATGAGCGGGGCGACGATCGGCGCGATGCCGCCGAGCGCCATGAGCACCCCGAAGAGCCGGGCAGCGACGGTGCCGGTGGCGACGTCGGCGATGACCGCGCGTCCCACGACGAGGCCGGCCGCGCCGGAGAAGCCGGTGACGAAGCGGAGCACGATGAGCACGGCGAGGTTCGGGGCGACCGCGCACAGGGCCGTGGCCACGGTGCACACGGCGGCGCCGACGAGGATCGGGGCGCGCCGCCCGTACCGGTCGGACAGCGGTCCGAGGACCAGCTGGCCTGCCGCCATGCCGACCAGGAACGCGGTGAGGGTGAGCTGCACTCCCGAGGCGTTGGTGTCCAGCTCGTCGGCCATCCGGGGGAAGGCCGGGAGGTACATGTCCGTGGCGAGCGGCATCACGAAGGACAGCAGGGCGAGCGTCGCGGTGAGCGTCACGGCCGGTGACGCCGGGGGTGTCTGCCCCTGACCGGGGGACGGTGTGGACATCACGTGCTCCTAGAAGGATGACTGAGCGGAGATTTCAATATAGCTATATAGCTATAAGCATTGCTACTGTCGAGCCATGACAGCGACCGATGCGGAAGGCGACGCAGTCCTGCTGCGTGAAGCGAGGGAACTCACTCCTGCCCTGTACGCGCTCGGGCGCGTCCTGCGGCTGCGCGGTGTGGACGAGGCCGGACTGACCCCGCTCCCGCCGTCCGACCTGGAGGTACTGCGCCATGTGCTGGAGTCGCCGGGCATCGGAGTCGGAACCGTCGCCCAGGAGCTGGGCCTGCACGCGAGCAATGTGAGCACCACCGTGCGCGGACTGGTGGCCCAGGGACTGATCCGCCGTGAGCCGGACCCCAACGACCGCCGTGCCGTCCAGCTGCATCCGACGATGGGCGCCGTGCAGGGCATGGCCAAGATCGAGCAGGCGTGGGCGGAGATCTTCGCCGACTCGCTGGCGGCGCTCTCCCCGGCCCAGCGGGACAGCCTCAGGACCGCCGCACCGGCCCTGAAGGCGCTCGCGAAGGCCCTCAGGGAACAGCGCAACGCGTACCGCGGCTGAGGCGACGCGCCTCGGGGCCGCGACACCGCGACCTGGGGCCTGGGCCCAGGGCCTGGAACCTGGGCCCTGGGACCGGAGCCTCCCGTCCCAGGGCCGGAGCGGCATGTCAGGAGCCCGCCAGACGGGACAGCAGGTCCGCCGCCCAGTCGGGGTGCCAGCGCAGCACCTGGGGCAGGCCGCCGTCCGCCGGGTCCGCCGTCCAGCGGAACTCGACGCCGGGATTGTGCGCCTCCCACCCGTCCGGGGCGAACAGGTGGGGGCTGCCCTGGATTCGGCCGCCGCGGGCGGTCCGCCACTGGTCGAAGACCGCCGCCCGGCCCGCGCCACAGGCCACCGCCTCCTCCAGGGCCGCCGAATCGACGTGCGCGCACTCCTTCGCCACGGCGAAGATCTCCGCGTACACCGCGATGCACCGGCTGTCGGCGTAGAAGGCGCGCCGGAGCGCCGCGTCCAGCTCGTCACTGGCCGCGAGCCCGCCGATGGCGGGGTCCTTCGCCGCCTGCACCGCCTCCAGCGCGGGCAGCGTCGTCGACGGGTAGGTCGACTCGGGCGCCGACCACAGCCGCCAGCCCAGCTCCGGCCGGGCCGCGGCGATCACCACGGTCTCGGCGTCCACGATCCGCTTGGGCGTGGGCTGGCTGTTGAACAGCTCCAGCGGGAAGGCCCGGTGGTCGATCAGGAGCTCGGTCCCGGAACGCCGGGCCTCCTCGCGCAGGGTGTGCAGGGCGAGCGAGGCCCACGGGCAGCCGATGTCGGACCAGACGGTGAGGACCGGTCCGCGGCACGACTCAGAGGTCGATGCGGACGTCATGCATCCTCACCCAGTTGTTGAACTCGACCAGGCGCTCCAGCACCGCCCGCGCGCTCCACGGTCCGCCCATGGAGTACGTACCCTCCGGGGCGTCCAGCAGCCGGCGGATCTCCTCGCGCGAGGCCAGCTGCAGCACGGGAGCGTCGTCGTCGGCGACGGCGGCCTCGACCCGCTCGCGCACGGCCCTCTCGTACCCGATGTCCTGGGTGGACGGGTAGGGGTTCTTCTTGCGGTCCAGGACGGAGTCCGGCAGCACCCCGCGCATGGCGGCCCGCAGCAGGCTCTTCTCCCGGCCGTCGAAGCTCTTCATCTCCCAGGGCGTGTTGTAGACGTACTCGACGAGGCGGTGGTCGGTGAACGGGACGCGGACCTCCAGCGCGGTCGCCATCGAGATCCGGTCCTTGCGGTCCAGCAGGAAGTTCTCCCAGCGGGTCAGGTTGAGATACGTCAGCTCCCGCATCCGCTCGCGCCGACCGCTCTCCCCCGGCAGCCGGGGCACCTCCTCCAGCGCCTCGGCGTAGCGCCGCTTGACGTAGTCGGTCAGCCCGAGCCGGCCCCACAGGCCGATCGTGCGCAGCGCCCCGATGCCGCCCGCCTTCTCGAAGGGGTGGTGCCAGGGGAAGGTGTCGCCCTCCACGGCCTCCCGGTCGTGGAACCAGGTGTATCCGCCGAAGAGTTCGTCGGCCGCCTCCCCGGACAGCGCGACCGTCATCCGCTCCTTGAGCGCGCGGCACAGCACCAGCAGCGAGTACTCCATGTCCCCCGTGGAGACCGGCAGGTCCTGGGCGCGCAGCACGTCGTCGCGCACGGCCTGGTCGAGCACGTCGGCGTTGTCCAACTCGACGACGATGTGCTCGGCGCCGACGTGCCGGGCCACCTCGACGGCGAACGGGGTGTCCGGGTCGGCCCACTGGACGTTCGACCTGAACCGCTCGCCGTGGCCCTTGAAGTCCACCGAGAAGGCGAGCACCGGCCCCTTGCCGTCGGCCTCTCCCCCGTCGGTCAGGGCGCGGGCGGCCAGCGCGGTGACGGCGCTGGAGTCGAGCCCGCCGGAGAGCAGGGTGCCGACCGTGACGTCGGCGACGAGTTGTTCGGCGACGATCTGCTCCAGCAGCGAGCGGACCTGGGCGACCGTGGTGTCGAGGTCGTCGGTGTGCTCGCGGGCGGTCAGCCGCCAGTAGCGCTTCTCCTCGCTGCCGTTGCGGCCGAAGCGCAGCAGCGTGCCCGGCTTGACCTCGTACATCCCGCGGAAGACGGCATGGCCGGGCGTCTTGACGATGCCGAAGATCTCGCGCAGCCCCTCGGCGTCGACGACGGCCTCGGTGTCGGGATGGGCGAGGATCGCCTTGGGCTCGGAGCCGAACAGCACACCGTCGTCGGTCGGCCAGTAGTAGAGCGGTTTGACGCCCATCCGGTCGCGGACCAGCAGCAGTTCCTCGGTGCGCGGGTCCCAGATGGCCAGCGCGTAGATGCCGGTCAGCCGCTCGGCGAAGCCGGTTCCCCACTCCTGGTAGGCGCGCAGCACCACCTCGGTGTCGGAGTCCGTGCGGAAGTCGTGGCCCAGCGCGCGCAGTTCCTCGCGCAGCTCGCGGTAGTTGTAGGTCTCCCCGGTGTAGGTGATCACCGGCTCGTCCGCGTCGCCGGCGGCCATCGGCTGCTTGCCGCCCTCCAGGTCGATGACGGCCAGCCGGCGGTGGGCGAGCTGGGCGTGCTCGGACGTCCACACTCCGTGGGAGTCGGGGCCGCGGCACTCCAGAGTCGCGTTCATCTTCTCGGCGGTGGACGTGTGCTGGGTCAGGTCACGCTGAAAGCTCAGCCATCCGGCAAGGCCGCACATGGCTCGTCCCCTCTCATGGGTCGTCGGTGCTGCACTCGGGTGTCCGTGCGGGACGCGCCCGGCCGCGGGGGCGGCCGGAGCGCCAGGTCGGTTACGCGGTCAGATACGCGGTCCCCAGCCGGCCTCGTCCCAGAAGCGCAGCTGGCGTGACTTGGGAATGTCGCCGATCCGGGCGACGTCCGGTCCGCCGAGGACGAGGGCGCTGGGCCGGCCCGGCGCGAAGACGGGCCAGGGGTCGACTCCCGGCGCCGCGGGCGCCTGCCCGCGCGCGAAGGAGGACACGAGGTCGATGAAGGTGTCGGAGATCCGCCGCTCCAGCGGCCCGTCGCCGTAGACCGGCGCCTCCTCGGGCAGCCGGTGGGTGCCGAACAGAAAGCGCGAGGTGGCCTCGTGCGGGGTGCCGAAGTGCGGCGGGTACACAGGGTGGCCGAAGTCCATCACGTACAGCGGCGAGGTGCCGATGCGGGCGTGGCGCTCGGCGAAGCGCACCACCGGGCGCCGGAAGAGGCCGTCGCCCCAGATCTCGGTCCACAGGGTCAGCGGGTCGTCGGGCAGCCCGTCCGCGGCGGCGGCCTCCCGGTAGTCGGCCAGGCAGCGCTCGACCAGCGTGCCGGGCACCTCGGGGACTCCCTTGAGCAGGACGTTGCGTACGGCGGTCCGCAGCTCGGTCTCATCGGTGGGCGCGGGTTGCGGGGTGGGCGAGCCGGGGCCGGTGAAGAAGGACCCTTCCATGCGGGTGTGCACGGACAGCACCGGCACCCCGGGGGTGGGGCGTTCGTGGTCGAAGGCGGGCATCCACCGGCCGTCGACCACCGGTCCCTGGTACTCCCGTCCGCTGCCGAGAGCGCGCTTCTCGGGCGGGCCGGAGAAGAGGGCCTCCCAGGCGTCCTTGACGGAGGCGGCGTCGGCGTGGCGCAGTCCGGGCACGGTGGTGCCGAGCCGGTGGGCGATCCGCTCGTACGTCTCGGTGGCGTCCGCCGCGGTCAGGCCGACGGCGGGGGTCCAGGCGTGGGCGGTGCTGATCGCGACGATCCGCCGGATCACGGTCCGCATCTCGGGCAGCAGCGACAGCTGCCAGGCGCTCGATCCGCCGGCCGAGGTGCCGCAGACGGTGATGTTGTCCGGGTCCCCGCCGAACGCGGCGGCGTTGGCCCGGACCCAGTGCAGCAGCGCGGCCTGGTCCTGAAGACCCCAGTTGGCGAACGAGCCGGTGGCCGGATCGGTCAGGTCCTCGTGCAGACCCCAGCCGAAGGCGCCCAGACGGTAGTTGAAGGTGATGACGACCATGTCGCCGCGGTCCGCGGGGCGTTGGCCGTCGTACAGGGGGTGGCTGCCGGCGCCGACGAACCAGCCTCCGCCGTGGATGTAGACCATGACGGGCCGCGAGCCCTTCAGGTCCGGGGTCCATATGTTGGCGTAGAGCGAGTCCTCGCTGCTGCCGGGCATCACCGACTGGTAGGAGGGCGGCGCGAAGCGGGTCGCGTCGCGCACCCCGCGCCAGGGCCGGGGCGGCCGGGGCGAGGAGAACCGCAGCGCGCCGGTGGGCGCCTGGGCGTACGGGACACCGCGGAAGACGACCGTGCGCCCGGCCCGCTCGCCGGCGATCCGGCCCGCGGTGGTGCGGGTGACCGGCCCGGCGGCGGAGGACGCGGCGGAAGCGACGGCCGGAACCGCCGCCGCGGCGAGGGCGAGGGCGGTGCCGGCGATCACCGTCCGGCGGGTCGGAGGGGCGTCGTGGGTCTCGGCGTGCGTCATGGGCACGAGCCTTGCGTGCGGCGAGGGGGGCGGCAACGAACCGCCGGTCACTTCGTCAGGTGGGGGCGGCACCCGGTGCCGCCCCGCACGCTCCGGTCACGGCTCAGTTGTCGTAGCGGTACCAGCAGGTGTGATCAAGCAGGGTGGCCGGGGTCATTGTGTGCCAGGGGCCCAGCGGGGTGTGCAGACCGGGCACGTCGGTGGTGTCCTCCACCGGGAGGTAGTGCGGCACGTCGGGATGGCGCTCCATCCACAGGGACCAGATCTTGTCGATGAAGCAGTGGTGCAGGAAGAACACCGGGTCGTTGGGCGAGCCGATGTAGACCATGTGACCGCCGACCCAGGAGTGCCCGGCCCCGTGCAGCTTGCCGAAGTTGGGCTCCCACTCGAACTTGGCGTAGCCCTCGAGGTGGTTGCGGAAGCTCTCGTACGGCGGAGTGTGGCCGCTGGTGTAGTTCCACGGCGGACAGTCGTAGACCGGGAGGGCGAGGGTGTCCTCCAGTTCCTTGGCCGTGGGCAGCGGGGCGATCGTGCCGAAGTCCCGTACCAGGAAGTCCCGGTCGTCCTGGGTGTAGTGGCCGTTGAGCGAGGGGTGCTCCTCACCGACCGGCACCACGCTGACGTTCAGCCTGAAGCCGTTGACGCGGGCGAACGGGCCGGTCATGACCTGGCGGTCGCCGGGGCGTCCGTTGCCGCCCATGAAGTCGTCGGCCCACAGCGGCGAGTCCTCGCCCTGGTCCGTGGTCCAGTCCCAGTACGGCAGGGTGACCCTGGGGTCGACCTTCCGCAGCTCCCGCTCGAAGACCAGGATGTACTGGCGGTGCCAGGGCAGCAGACCGGGGTTGATGTGCCCGAGCCGTTTGCCGGTGTCCTTGTCCAGGTAGTCGGTGGAGTTGACTCTGATGTGCAGGTCGACCAGCCGGTCGTAGACGCCCCGGCGTTTGATCTCCAGCACCGCGTTGACGAACCGGCGCTTCTCCTCGGCCGTCATGTCGAGGTGGTTCTTGCGTATGTACGGGGTCATGGGGGCCTCCTCGGTTCCCTCGCTCATGCCTGGTGGGTGCCGGAGTGCCCGAGCGGTAGCAGCTGGGCGCCGCGCAGTTCCTGCACCGCGCGGCGGGCGGCCTGGAGCGGGGTGGCGGACAGTTCGTAGTGGCACAGGGCGCTCAGGTAGGCGCCCTCGCCCAGACGCATCAGGTGCAGTTCCCGGCCGTCGATGGTGACGACGGGGGCGCCGCCGTGGTCGGCGACCCGGATGGTGCGGCCCTGGTAGCGCTCGGTGTGCACCTCACCGGCCGCGTGGGCCGCGGGGTGCGCGTCGGCGGTGCCGGCGGACGCGCCCTGGTAGCCGGCCACGGCGGGTATCGCGCCGGCGGCGGCCACCGCGGCGACCCCGGCGATCACTTCACGTCGTTTCATCACTGTCTCCTCGGTTGTCACGGACGGACCTGCCGAGGCGGCCGTCGCCGACGATCCCCTTCGGCTCCAGCAGGAACTGGGTGTAGCTGCCGTCGTGGGGGATGCCGTGCGGGACGTTCCACGGCAGCACCGTTCCGGTGGTGATCTTGCGGATGCCGGGTTCCAGCACTGCCCGGTCGACGAGGTCGTCGCGGTCGGTGAGCAGGTTGAGCACGAGGGAGCGGCTCAGCGGTGCGATGCCGTCCCGCTCCTGCCAGGGAGCCACCACGACGAACGGGAAGGGCAGTTCGGTGCCCAGCGCGGGGTGGTCGGCCCGGTCGGCCGACAGCACCAGCGGCCGGGGCTGGAACGATCCGTCGTCGAGCCGGACGAACGGGTCGTGCAGATCGAGCCGGGCGGAGTGGTCGGTCAGGGTCTCGCGCAGCACGGTCAGCGTCTGTTCCAGCTGGTCGGCCCGGCTGCGCTCCAGGACCAGCAGCGACGCCTTCGGGTCGGTGGCGGGCAGCACCGGCAGCGCGCTCAGCCGGTGGGCGAGCCGGTCGGCGAGTTCGTCGACCGGTCCGGTGGTGAGCACGGCGGAGAGGTTGGTGCAGCGGGTGCCGCCGTCGAAGGCCGCGTACTCGGCGAGATGGTCCAGGACCGTGTCGTCGGGTACGACGTCGACGAGGGCCTTGGCCCGGCCGGGGCCGCGCGCGGCGACCGTCTCATGGTCCTGCCACGCGGCGACCGCGCGGTCACCGCCGTACACGATGCCCCGGTCGGCCTCCTTGAGCAGGAACTCGCCCACGGTGTGCGGGGAGGGCAGGAAGGCGACGCGGTGCGGGTCGAGCCCGGCGTGCAGCAGGGCCGCGATGAGGCGGCGCGGGGTGAACGGGTCCCGGCCGCCGGGTCGGACGAGCACGCTGTACCCGTGGAACAAGGCCTGGAGCCAGGAGCTGCTGGGCGTGGGGTGGTTGCTGGCGAGCACGGCGGCGAACAGCCGGCCGCGGGGCACCCACCGGGTGCGGTTGCCGGGGCCGAAGTCCGTGCCAGGCAGCTCGGCGTCGGCGACTGCGGCGAAGTCCCGCATCTCGGCGGTGAGTTCGGCCGTGGCGAGGCGGACCGTGGTGGTGGTCAGCCCGGCGCCGAGGGTGACCCGGCGAACGTAGTCCTCGGGGCTCTCGCCGTCCAGCTCGGCGTCGGCGAACAGGTCGGCGGCACGGCGGAAGACCTCGGCGCCGGGGGGTGTGCCGTCGGCGTGCTTGCGCAGTTCGCGCAGCGCGGAGACGGCCAGCAGCCGGGGCGCCTGCCCGATGTCGGCGAGCGGTTCGCCGAGCACACCGGTCAGCGGGACGCGGTCGGCGCTGTGCACGGTCCGGCCGGCGATCATCGGGTCGACGGCGACGGGCGCCGGTGAGGCCATCAGTAGACACCTTCGACGATCCGGGCCTGCCCCATCGAGCGGACCGTCCGGATGTCGGCGATCCCGTCCGTCGTGGCGCCCGGCGCGGGCGGGACACGGATCGCGGTGTCCCGTTCGAGGACGTTGGGCAGGAACATCTCGTCGGTGACCAGGTGGAGCAGGACCCGGCCCCGCTCTCCGTAGGCGACCTCGCGGCCGTCGTCGTCGACGAGCTGGACGCGCGTGGTGGCGGGGTGGGCCTGGAAGACGCAGCGGTGGGAGTCGCCGGGGTGCGCGGGCCGTTGCGGCGCCACTCCCATCAGGCTGTTGCCGTAGACACCGGCCACGGTGGCCTGGGGGAAGAACTCCTCCTCCAGCAGCCGGACGGTCTCCTGACCCGCCGACATGCCGCCCCAGATGACCGCTTTGACCTGGCCGCGGACGAGTTCGTACAGATCCGGCCGGGCACAGATGGCCTCCAGGACCGGCGGCGTGGTGTTCAGGACGCTGATGTCCTGGCTGCGCAGCACGGTCTCGGCCTGGTCCAGCAGATGGCCGATGTACTCGTCGGCGAGGTCGCCGCGCCCGTTGCCCACGAGCCGCTTGACCCAGCGGGGGTCGAAGTCGACGGTGTGGAAGAGGCCGCCGCCCATCGCGGCGTGCCGGGCCACGTCGGACCCGACCACGTGCGGTCCGCTGGGCCCCAGGTGCAGCCAGTCACCGGCCGCCGGGACGCCGAGTTCCGTCAGCCGCTCCCGGGCCCACAGCAGCATCCGGCCGCGGGCCTCGGCGTCGACGATCCGCTTGGGGGCGCCGGTGGTGCCGCCCGACTCGTACACCCGGAACGGCTTGTCGCGCAGGCCCCGGGGGATCAGATCGGCCACCGGGACCGTGCGCAACTCCTCGCTGACGTCGGGGAACCGGGCGAGGTCCGCGGCCGTCCGCACCTCGCGGACCGGGTCGAAGTCCAGTGCCGCGCGCTTGCCGAGCCAGAACGGCGAGCCCGTGTCGGGGTCGAAGTGCCACGCCACGGTCGCGCGCACGTGGCTGTCGAAATCGGACGTCACGCTGCCCCACCTCTCTCAGCGGTTGATCGGCGGAGCCCATCGTGCGTACGACCGTGTATCGCTCCCGTATCGGCGGGCTATCGGGCAGCGCCCCGCGGGCCGCCCTTCTGCGGGCCGCCTGCTCCGGGGGCCGCGGCCGGGCGCGGCAGGGTCAGCGCGAAGACCGTGCCGAGCAGCGGGAAGGCCGCGACGACACCGATCACGTCGGTCAGGTCCATCGACTTGGCGAGGGCGCCCGCGACCGCGGAGCCGACACCGCCGCCGACGAAGAACGTCAGGTTCAGCAGGGCCACGGCGCCGCCCCGCTGCTGGGGCGCGATGCGTGCCGAGAGCAGGCCGGTGGCGACGACCTGGGTGACGGCGAAGGCCGCGAAGCCCAGCGACGCGCCGGCGATGATCAACGCGGGACCGCCGTCGGTGAACGACACCAGGGCGAGCAGCACGGCGCACACGAACGCGGTCACCGTGAGCAGCACGCCCGCCGGGCCGCCCATGGTGCTGGCGTACCGGGAGAGCACCGCGCCGATCACGGCGCCGGGCAGCAGCCACAGGCCGATCGACAGCACGCTCCAGCCGTGCTCGCGCACCAGCAGCTGCGGTACGGCGTACATCGTGCCGAACAGACCCGCGTACACGCCGACCCCGGTGATCGCGGCCCGTACGAAGACGGAGTCGCCCGCGATGGCGCGCGGCACGAAGCTCTCGGGCTTCCGCAGGGTCCGGGCGACCAGCCCTGCCCCGGCCAGCACCAGCAGCACGGCGGTGACGGTGACGGCGACCGCCGAGAGCGACAGCGCGGAGGACTGGATGAGGATGAGGAAGGACGCCGCGGTCACGGTGAGCAGCAGCGCGCCCCACAGGTCGATCGAGCGGCCGGATCCGGGCCGGGCCGCGGCCTGGCGCAGCACCAGGGGCAGCGCCAGCAGCGAGAGCACCGGCAGGATCACGGTGAGCCGCCAGGTGAGCCACTCGGTGACCACACCGCCGGCCAGGGTGGCGCCGGCCGAGAAGACCGACATCGTGGCGCCGAAGATCGCCAGGATCCGGGGCCGGTGGTCGGGCGCGGAGGAGGCGGCGAGGGCGAGCGCCGCGGAGGACATGGCGCCGGATCCGGCGGCGAGCAGGAACCGGCCGGCGACCAGGGTGCCGATGTCCTGGGCGACGAGGCAGACCACGGCACCTGCCGCCAGCACCAGTCCGCCGGCGAAGAGGATGAACCGGATGCCGCGGGAGTCGGCCACCCGGCCGGCCAGGGCGGTGCCGATGCCGAGAGCGAGGGCGTGGGCGGTGAGCACCCAGGCCGCGGCCGAGGGGCTGGCCTCCAGGTCGCGCGCCACGTCGGGCAGGGCGACACCGGCCGCGGTCACGCCGAAGATGGCCGGTCCGAACAGGGCGCCCAGGCGCAGCCCGGTGGAGCGCGCGCCGAGGGCGGGGCCGGGCGGCGCGGCCGGCAGGGCCTGCGCCGTGGGGTTCTCGGTGGTCATGACGGTCTCCGTTCCGTCCGGTCAGACGCCGTCGGCGTCGCCGGGGACGATGGGGTGGGTGAAGCGGAAGAGGTGGTGCGGGTCGTACTGGCGCTTGATCCGGGCGAGCCGCTCGTACGTCTCGGGGTCGTACAGCCGCCGGGCGTCGCCCACCTCGTCGGGGCCGGTGAGGAAGTTGACGTAGGCGCGTCCGGTCCCCCACGGCTCCAGCGCCGTCAGGACCACCCGGGCCGGGTCGTCGGGGCCCGCGGGCGGGGAGACGGTGGTGAGGGTGAAGGCGGCGTCGCGGTTGCCGACCGCGCTCGGCACCGGCGCCGGGCGGGCGACGGCACCGCCGAGCCGGCGCAGTTCCACGACGAACGCCGGGCAGTCCGAGCCGGGGCCCGCGACCTCCAGCAGCCGCCGCACGGCCGCCTCGTCGAGGCCGCGCAGCAGGATGGACCGCTCGTGGTACGGGACGGGCTCCACCGGGTCCATGTGGATTTCGCCGACCTCGGTGTACGGCATCTCGCGCACCGTGTCGAGCACGGTGGGCGCGACGGCCCGCAGCGGCGCCAGCAGCTTCTCGCCGTTCTCGGGCGGGCCGAGGAACGCCACCCGGACGTGGACGGTGAGCCGGCCGCGCAGCGGTTCGGGGATGAACGGGGCGTCGGGCAGCCGGAGCAGCGCCAGCGAGGAGGTCATGTCCTCCGGCAGGTCCTCGCTCCAGCGGCGCCAGGCCTCCAGCACCGGCTGCGCGGCATCGGCGGCGAAGAACAGTCCGCCGCCGTAGAGCGTGGCGACGGGCACGAGGCCGAACTCGATGGAGGTGACGACACCGAAGTTGCCCTTGCCGCCGCGCAGCGCCCAGAAAAGGTCGGGGTTCCGGTGTGCGGTCGCCTCACGCAGCTCTCCTTCGGCGGTGACGACGTGGATACGGGTGACGTGGTCGGCGGCGTAGCCGTAGCGCCGGGCGAGCAGTCCGAGGCCGCCGCCCAGGGTGTAGCCGACGACGCCGACCAGCGGGGAGGAGCCGTTGAGCGGGGCCAGGCCGTGCTCGGCGGCGGCGTCGATGACCTGGTGCCAGCGCACGCCGGCCTCGGCGCGGGCGGTGCGGGCGACCGGGTCGACGGCGACGGCGTTCATCCGCCGGGTGCTGATCAGCACGCCCCCGTCGGCGGGCGCGGCGATGCCGTGGCCGGTGGCCTGGACGGCGACGGGCAACCGGTGGCGGGCCGCGTACCGTATCGCCTCCTGGATGTCGGACGCGTTCTCGGCGGCGACGACCAGGTCGGGCCGGTGCACGCCGATGGCGTTGAACGGGGCCAGCTCGTCGTCCCAGCCCTCGTCGTCCGGCGTGAGCAACGCGCCGCGGATCCGGGCCGCGAGACCGGCCGGTCCGGATTCCGCCGTGTCGTCGGTGCGGGAGTGGGGAACAGACATGTCCGGGGCCTTCCTTGGGGTCGGTGGTCGCGCAGAGGCAGTCTGCGAAGCGGCCGGGGCCCCTTCCATCCCTCAATTGAGGGGAGCGGTGCCGGACCGGGCGGCCCTACCCTGGCGGGAGATCGGCCGGGCATCCGGCCCGGCACGGACCGCCGGCCGGTCCGGCTGCCCTGTCCCGTCCCCCGCGCGCGACGCGGCGGGAGGTTCCGGAGGTTTTCCCATGTCGCAGTCCGCCCGCCCCGCCGGTCCCGGGCGCAGTGAACTCCTGGCCCGGGTGGAGCACGCCCCGCACGCGCTGCGCATGTTCGCCGACGCCTCCGCCCAGCTGCGGCGGCTGCTGCCGTTCGACGCGGCGGTGTGGCGGGTGACGGATCCGGAGACCGGCATCATGACGGCGCCCATCCACGCGGAGAACATCGACGAGAAGAGCTGTGCCGCGTACTGGGAGCTGGAGCTGTTCGCGGAGAGCGTCAATCTGTACAGCGAGCTGGCGCAGGCGCCGGTCCCGGTGGCCGGGCTGCACCGCACGACCGGCGGCCGGCCCGGGCTCAGCGCGGTCTACCAGGACTTCATGGTGCCCCGCGGGCTGCACGACGAACTGCGCATGGTGCTGCGCGTGGGCGGGCGCCCCCAGGGAACCGTCTGCCTGTTCCGGGAGCACGGCCGGCCGGCGTTCGGCGACCGGGACACCGAGTTGGTCGCGTCGCTGGTGACGCCGCTCGCCCGGCGGCTGCGGTCGTATGCCGAGCCGCAGCCGGCCGGACCGCCGCCGTACGCGATGGGCGTGCCGGACGGGCCGGGGCTGCTGCTGTTCGACCCCGCAGGGGAGCTGGTCTCGGTCAGCGACGAGGCCCGCCGCTATCTGGACGAGCTGCCGGACGGGCCGTCCTGGCCCACCGCGCTGGGGCTGCGGGTGCCGGCCTGGGTGCAGGGCATCTCGACGAAGGTGCGCGCGTCCGCGCACCGCCAGGACCGCGGGACCGCCCGGATCCGGCTGCGTACGCGCGACGGCCGCTGGCTGGTGTGCCACGCCACCTGCATGCGACAGGCGGACGGCTCGCTGGGCGGCACCGCGGTGGTCCTCGAACCGGCGAAGGTGTCGGACGTGATGCCGCTGGTGGCCGACGCCTACGAGCTGTCCGAGCGGGAGCTGGAGGTGACCAAGTACGTGGCCCGCGGTCTGTCGACCGAGAAGATCGCGGGCCGGCTGTTCCTCTCCCCGCACACCGTGCGCGACCACATCAAGGCCGTCTTCGAGAAGACGGGCGTGTCCTCGCGTGGCGAGCTGGTCGGTCTGCTGTTCATCGACCACTACCGGCCGACGCTGACCACTCCTCAGGACGTCGAGGACGCCTGAGGCACCCCACCGGTCAGGCGGAGAACGATCCCGCGTCGATGACGAAGCGGTAGCGCACATCGCCCCGCGCCAGCCGGTCGAACGCCTCGTTGATCCGGTCGGCGGTGACGGTCTCGATCTCGGCGGCGACGCCGGTGCGGGCGCAGAAGTCGAGGGTGCGCTGGGTCTCGGCGACCGAGCCGAACAGCGAGCCCTCGATCGAGCGGCGCCCCAGCATGAGGGAGAAGAACCCGAACGCGCTCGGCCCGTCGGGCACGCCGAGTCCGACGAAGGTGCCGTCCACGGCGAGCAGCCGCAGACAGGCGTCGAGGTCCACGCCCGCCGACACGGTGTTGAGCAACAGGTCGAAGGAGCCCGCGAGGTCGCCGAGGACCGACGGGTCGGAGGTGGTGGCGAACGCCTTCGCACCCAGCCGCAGCGCGTCGTCCCGCTTGTGCGGGGACCGGCTGAGCACGGTGACCTCCGCGCCCATGGCGTGGGCGAGCTGCACCGCCAGATGGCCCAGGCCGCCCAGGCCGAGGACCGCCACCCGGGTGCCCGCGCCCGCTCCCCGGCGGACCAGCGGGGCGTGCACGGTGACCCCGGCGCACAACAGGGGTGCGGCGCGGTCGAGTTCCAGGGCGTCGGGGATCCGGACGACATAGCGTTCGTCGACGACGATGTGGGTGCTGTAGCCGCCCTGGGTGGGCTCGCCGTACCGGTCACGGGAGTTGTAGGTGGCGGTGTGGCCGCGCGCGCAGTACTGCTCGTCCCCGGCGCGGCAGGCGGAGCACTCGCGGCAGGAGTCGACCAGGCAGCCGACGCCCACCCGGTCCCCGAGCGCGTACCGCTGTACGCCGGGGCCCGCGGCGGTGACCGTGCCGGTGATCTCGTGGCCGGGCACCATGGGGAAGATGCCGGGCCCCCAGTCGGCGCGGACCTGGTGGAGGTCGGTGTGGCAGATGCCGGTGTGGGCGATCTCGATGAGGACGTCGCGCTCGCCGATGTCGCGCCGGGTGATGGCGGTGGGTTCGAGCGGTGCGCCGGGGGCCGGGGCCGCCCAGGCGGGGACGGTCAGGGGCATGGGATTCCTCTTGGACGGCGTCAGTAGTAGACGAGGGCCTTGTCCCAGTCCTCTCCGGCGGCGAAGAGGCTCCTGGGCTTGACGAACTCGTGGCCGCGGGTGAGCGTTTCGAGCGGTACGACGGTGCCCGCGGGCACACCGCGCACCTCGCACGGCACACCGAGCCGGGCCCGTACGGCGTCGGCCAGTCCGGCGCACGCTGCCTCACGGTGATCGGGCGCCACCTCGATCTCGATCTCGAGCCGCTCCCCGGCGGCCCGCGCCCGCCAGAACAGCACGCCGTGCACGCCGGGCAGTTCGAAGACGAGCCGCTCCAGCTGGTGCGGTACGACCCGGACCGGGCCGACCGGCACCCCGCCGGCGGAGCGGCCCAGGACCCGGATCACGGGCAGCCGCCAGCCACAGCCGCAGTCGGTGCCGGACACCTCCACCGTGTCCTCCAGGTCGTAGCGCACCAGCGGCATCGCCGCGCGGTGCAGCGTGGTGACGACCAGCCGGCCGCGTCCCTCGCGGGAGCTGCGCCCGGTGGCGGGGTCGTACACCTCCGCCACGAAGCGGTCGGCCCACAGGTGCAGCCGTCCCTCGGGGCACTCTCCGGCGAGGCTTCCGGTCTCGGTGGAGCCGTAGTCCTGGAGGACGGGGATCCCGCCCCACAGTTCGCTCATCCGCGCCCGGCGGGCCTCGGTGAGCGGTTCGCCGGCCACCAGGAAGGCCCGCAGGGCGGGGAAGTCGCAGGCCGGGTCGAGACCGGCGGCCCGCGCGGCGGCGGCCCACAGCAGGGCCTCGCTCGGCAGGCACCAGGCGACGGTCACCTCGAGGTCGCGCAGGCTCCGTACGACGCGGGCGTACGGGGTGACCAGGGAGCGGTTGTCGGCGGGCACCACCGTCGCGCCGCGCAGCCGGGCGGCCCGGTGGGCCTGGTGGGCGGTGGTGAGCATGGCGTACGGGGTGCGCACCATGACCGTGTCGGCAGGGGAGAGGTCCACCGCGCTGCGGACGAACCGGCTCACCACGTCGTGCCAGTCCGCGTCGGTGAAGTAGGAGGCGGTGGGCTCGCCGGAGGTGCCGCTGGACTCGTGGTAGGTGGCCAGCTCCCGCCGGTCCACGGCGAGCATGCCGAACGGGTAGGCGTCCCGCAGGTCCTGTTTGGTGGTGAACGGCAGGGCGGCCAGTCCGTCGAAGGTGTACGGCGCCCCGGACCCGGCCAGCCGCGGCTTGAGGAAGGGCGAGGCGTGAGCCCGTTCCAGTGCGGCGGCCAGCAGCCGGTCCTGGAGCGCGTACAGCTCCTCCAGCGAGCCCCACTGGCCGAGTTCGGGCAGCTCGGGCGGTTCAGGTGGTGCGTACGGCTGGTTCATCGGCTTGTCTCCCCGGTCAGTCGGCGGGTGTTCTCCCAGGCCACCAGGTGCCACTCCCGGTCGGTCAGATTCAGGGCCCGGTACTTGGCCAGCTCCACGCCGGGGTGCTGGAGCGGGTACTCGGTGCCCAGCAGCACCCGCTCCGGGCCCAGCCGGTCCAGCGCGGCCCTGACCACCGCCGAGTAGCCGCCCGAGGTCTCGAACAGGATGGTCGGCACCGGCTTGATCAGGTCGATGCCGTACAGGTCCATGTCCCCGACGCCCGCGTGCCCGAGCACGAAGGTGACGGCGGGGAAAGCGCGGGCGAGTTCCACGAGGTCGGCGACGCCGAAGCCGGGCCGCGCCACACAGTGCAGATACACGCCGTGCCCGAACTCCTGGGCGATGGCGGCGAGTTCGGCGTGCCTCGGATCGCCGAGCGGCACCCCGTGCACGGACGGGGCGAGCTTCAGTCCCGCGAACCGCCGCCCCTCCGCCCGGTAGTCCGCGCCGCCCCGGTGCGGGTTGGCGAAGAAGAACGGGACGAGGCGGCCGCCGGAGGTGTCGCAGGCTCCGCGTACGGCCTCGTTGTCCGCGTCGCGGTCGACCGCGCCCCCCTCGATGATCTGGCGGGACAGCAGGTCGGGATCGACCACGCCGCCGGCCACGACGACGGCGCGGTCGATCCCACAGCTGTCCATCACCCTGAGGAGCCGGTCCGCGGCGCCCTCGCCCGGTGCCAGATGGGCGTGGGCGTCGAAGATCCTCCGACGCTCCGTCGAGGTCATGCGCTCACTTCTCCAGGCAGAACTCGTCGATGGGGTAACCGACGTGACGGTCCTCCACCGGCAGATATCCGAGGACTTTGTCGCCCGGCTTCAGTTCGGTGCTGTTGAGCACCACGCCGCCGGGGCCGAGGACCCGGACGTGCCAGTCGTCCTGGAGGATCAGATTGACCCGGCGGCCGTCGGGCGCCTCGGCGTCGACGGAGATCAGCGGGCGGGACTCGATCTTCACCCGGCCGACGGTGACCAGCCGGGTCTGGCCCTTGACGTCGACGGCGGTGACCTTGCTGCCGGCCTTCAGCTCGCTGAGGTAGTTGGTCCGCTCGTCCTTGCCGAGCGTGTACGAGTGGATGGCACCGGCGTTGACCCGGAACGGGCGCGTCGGCATGTAGGGCAGGGGGTGGGTCTCGCTGACGCACAGGATCATGCCCTTGGAGTGCGAGCCGACGAGGATGCCCTCGTCCTCCCGGAAGTGGCTGCAGGTGTCGACGCAGGCCCGCTCACCCATGCCGATGTGCTCGGTGGAGACCACGGTCAGCTCGGTGAGGTCCAGGTCGGGGACGTCGACCTCGGCCGCCGCCTTGAGCGCGGTGGCGTCGCCGACCTTCTTCGGGGCCATCATCACGCCGTCGGAGCCGTGCTCCAGCACACCGAAGATGATCTCGGCCTCCTCGACGTCCTGGGCGACGGTGATCAGGCTGCCCTTGGCCCGCGCCGCCGCCGCGATCACGATCTCCAGCGGGATCTTGGTGGGGTCGCGGAACAGCAGCACGCTCCAGCGCTCGGTGCGCGCCGACCGGCACGCGTCCTCCAGCGTCGGGGCGTCGACGATCTCGGTGAACCTCCCGACCTCCAGGTCCGGGAAGCGGGCGGCGAGTTCGGCCGGCTCGCCGTGGCGCCGGGGGTCCACGATGACGACGTCCGCGGCGCCGAACTCCTCGGGCAGGTCCTTGCCCGACGGGAAGAAGACCTTCTTGACGGTCGGCGGCAGTCCCTCGAAGTCGGCGAGGACGTCGGTGACGACGGCGTCGACCCTCTGGTGCAGGGCCTCTTCGAGGACCGCCTGCTTGGCGTCCACGGTACGGATGTCCAGCCAGACCAGCTTCACGTTCGAACTCCTTTGGTTGCGGGCGGTCGGTGCCACGGCGGTACGGGGACAGGTCAGGCGGACCTGGTGGTCACAGCGCGGCGCTGTCGGCCGCGATCGGCTCACGGTGGATCAGCCGGGCGAGGGCGCGGGCCGTCGCCTCGGGGTCGTCGGCCGCGAAGACATTGCGGCCCATGGCGACGCCGGCGGCGCCGGCGCGCAGCGCCTCCTCGACATGGCCGAGCAGGGCGTGCTGGTCGTCCACCCGCGGGCCGCCGACGACCAGCACGGGGACCGGGGCGGTACGGGTGATCTCGGCCATCTTCTCCACGGAGCCGACGTAGTGGGTCTTGACCAGGTCGGCGCCGAGATCGGCGGCGAGGGTGACGGCGTGGGCGACGAGGTCGGGGTCGCTGGGGTCGGTCACCTTGGGGCCGCGCGGATACATCATCGCCATCAGCGGAACGTTCCAGCGGTCGCAGGCCTCGGCGACGGCGGCCATGTCGGCGACCTGCCGGGCCTCCTCGTCCGAGCCCAGGTTGACATGCACGCTGACCGCGTCGGCGCCCAGCCGTACGGCCTCCTCGACGCTCGCCACCAGGTACTTGGCGTTGGGGTCGGGGGCGTGCACGGTGCTCGCGCTCAGATGCACGATCAGCGAGGTGTCCGTGAACCATCCGGGTTCGATGTAGCGCAGGGCTCCCTTGTGCAGCACCACCGCGTCCACCTCGGCCTTGGCGAGGCTGCCCACCAGGGCGTTGACCCGGCTGCCGCCGGTGACCGGGCCGTCGGTGACGGAGTGGTCCAGCGGCACGATCAGCAGCCGGGTGGGGTGGTGCCGGTGCAGTCGGCGCAGCCGCAGCCTGCGGCCGAACGGATTGTTCAGTTCCAGTGCCATGTGTTCTCCCATGTCGGCCGGTCGGGCAGGGCGGGTGAGGGTCAGGTGACGACCGGAGACTCCAGCTCGAACTCCCGGTGCAGCACGTCCACGGCGCGTACCGCGCAGTCGGCGGGCACGGTCACCGAGATACGGCGCTGGGAGGAGGTGAGGGAGGTTGTCCCGACCCCGGCCGCGCTCAGCGCCGACAGCATCCGGGCCCCGTACTGCGGCCGGCTCAGCAGCCCGGTGCCGACCAGCGAGACCTTGCCCTCGTCCTCGTACAGCTCGGTGTCTCCGCCCCAGCGCTCGGTCAGGCGTCCCAGGACGCCGCCGAGAGCGGTCAGCTGGGGCCGGCTCACGGTCATGCTCACCGTCAGGCGGTCTCCGGGCGCGTCGGAGAAGCCGGCCATGTCGACGGCCACCTGCCCCCGCGCCACCTCGGCGAGAACGTCCACGGCGCTCACGCCGGAGGTCTCGGGGATCCGGACGACGGCCCGGACCACATCGACGTCGTGCACCACCGCGACCACGGTGGGTCGTGTCTCCAGCATCGTGTCCCCCTGCTCGTCGTGGTCGCCGAGGTCCTGGACGACCGTTCCGGGACCGTCCCCGGCGGAGTGCCGGACATGGATCTCCACCCCGGTGAGGGCGGCGAGTTCGACGGCGCGCGTGTGCAGGACCCGGGCCCCGGCGAACGCCATCTCCTCCATGACCCGGACGGGCACGTCCGCCAGGACACGGGCGGTGGGGACCACACGCGGATCGGCGGTGTAGACGCCGTCCACGTCCGTGTAGATCTCGCAGCGCGCGGCGCCCAGGGCGGCGGCCAGTGCGACAGCCGTGGTGTCCGAGCCGCCCCGGCCCAGGGTCCGGGGATCGCCGTCGTCCGTGGTGCCCTGGAATCCGGCGACCACGACCACGTGTCCGCCGGCCAGCAGCCGTTCGATGTGCGTGGTGTCGATCGTGTCGACCACGGCGTCACCGCTGGGTCCCACGGTGCGGATCCCGGTCTGGGCGCCCGCCAGCGAGCCGGCCCGTGTCCCGGCCTCCCACAGCGCCATGGCCAGCAGGGCCGCGGAGGCCGTCTCGCCGGTGGTGAGCAACTGGTCCACCTCGCGCGGCGGAGGCAGCGCTCCCGCCTCGGCGGCGAGGGCGAGCAGCTCGTCCGTGGCGCCGCCGCGAGCGGAGACCACCACGACGACGGGTGTGCCCCCGGCCCGCGCCGCGGCCACTCTGCGGGCCACGGCATGGATCTGGTCGAGCGACGCGAGGGAACTGCCGCCGTACTTCTGCACCAGGACGCCGTCCTGCAGCTGACTCACAGCACCGCCTCTCACCATCGGTCTCGTCGGGATCAGAGACTTGGCGAGGGGCCTATCGAACCGATAAAAAAGCCCTTCCCGGCCGCTATCGGTCAGTCGATATCCGTCAGGTAGCGCAGCCAGGACGCCGCGAGCTGTTTGAAGATGTCACGCTCGGCACGCAACCTGCTGTTCTCGCGCTCCAGCTGGTCCAGCCGGTCGGCCGCGGTGCCGGCGCCGCCAGGAACAGGGGGCCGCACCGCGGACACGCGCTCCCGCTCCATCGGCGGGGTGTGCAGCAGCGCCGAGTCCCCGGAGAGGATGGCCGCCTCCAGCGAGCGCAGCCCCTCTCCCGGCTCCAGCCCGAGTTCGCCGGCGAAGCGGGCGCGGGCCGAGCGGAACACCTCCAGCGCGTCCGCCTGCCGTCCCGAGCGGTACAGCGCCAGCATCAGCTGGGCGATGAACCGCTCCCGGAAGGGGTGTTCGGCGGCGTGGTCACGCAGTTCGCCGACGATCGTGTGGTGCCGTCCGAGAGCGAGTTCATGGTCGAGGCACTCCTCCACGGCGGACAGCCGTGCCTCCTCCGCGAGCGCGGCGGCGTTGCGCACCCGTGTGCTCTCCAGGCCCGCGGCGACCGGCCCGTGCCACAGCTCCAGCGCCTCCCTCAGCAGCGCGACGGCCTCCTCCAGCCGTCCCTCCTTCGCCCTCGCCCGGCCGAGGGCGACCATGTCCTGGAAGCGGTGCAGATCCAGAGCGTCCCGCGCCACGTTGAGCTGGTATCCGGCGGGCCGGGTCTCGATGACGTCCGGCAGCCCGATCTCGTCGAGCGCGCGGCGCACCGACGACACACAGATGCGCACCTGCGCGGTCGCCGAGGCCGGCGGCCGCTCGTCCCACACCGCGTCGATGATCGCGCTCATGCCGACGGTCCGGTTCGCCTCCAGCAGCAGCAGCGCCAGCAGGGTCTGCTGGCGCTGGCCGCCCGGTCGCAGCTGCCTGCCGGCGCTCCCGATCCGGACCGGGCCCAGAATCCGGAAGTTGATTTCCCCCATGGATATCCCCCATCTCGGGCCGAACCTCCTGGTGTGCCGGTCAGCCTCGCACCAGCGCCCGGGAGCCGCCACGACGGCCTTGATAGTTAGTCAATAGCCGGTCAAATCCTCGGTCAGCGGCGGGAGTTGACACATCAGCGCGGGACCGCGTGCCGCCCGGCCGGAGCCGTGTCCATGCTGAGGTCCATGATTTCGCGACGTTCCTTGCTCAAGGCCGGTGCCGGCACCGCCGCCGTACTCGCGGGCGGCGGTGTCGCGGCCCCGCTGCTGTCCGCGGGCCCCGCGCACGCCGCGGATCTCGACCCGGGCACTATCCCCAAGTACGAGGTCCCGATGCCGCGGATACCGGTGCTCAAACCGTCACGGCTGACCAGCGGCACCTCGTTCTTCGACGTGGACATGCGGGAGAGCGACGTACAGATCCTGCCCGGCCGCAAGACGCGTGTGCTGACGTACGGCGGCGCGTTCCCCGGCCGTACGCTCCTCGCGACCACGGGCCGGCGCACCGTCGTCAGCAGGCTCAACACGCTCGGCACCGCGACCTCCGTGCATCTGCACGGCGCCCATGTCGCGCCCGAGCACGACGGCGGGCCGATGGACCTGATCGCCCCGGGCGACCGGCGCTCGTACACGTACCCCAACACCCAGACGCACGCGAACCTGTGGTTCCACGACCACGCCCACCACCACGAGTCCGAACACGTCTACCGCGGTCTGTCCGCGTTCTATCTGCTCTCCGACCGCACGGAGCGGAGCCTGCCGCTGCCGTCGGGCGAGTTCGACGTGCCGATCATGCTGCGCGACGCCCGTTTCGACACGGACAACCAACTCGTGTACGTCATGGACGACTTCCTCAACCGCAACACCATCCTGGTCAACGGCAGGCCCTGGCCGTACTTCCAGGTCGCCGCGCGCAAGTACCGCTTCCGCATCCTGAACTCGACCAATCTGCGGTTCTTCACCCTCAAGCTGTCCGACGGCGGCTCGTTCACCCAGATCGGATCCGACGGCGGTCTGCTGGCGGAGCCGTTCGAGACGACCGAGCTGAGGCTGTCCTGCGGTGAACGCGCCGACATCGTCGTCGACTTCGCCCGCTACCCGGTCGGCACGTCGCTCGAGCTGGTCAACGACAACGGGCCGGGGCCGGCCGAGCACGTCGGCAAGGTGCTGCGTTTCGACGTGGTCCGCACGGCGGCCGACGACAGTTCCGTCCCCGCCCGGCTGCGCACCCTGCCGGCCCTGCCGACCCCGACCGTGGAGCGCACGATCGACCTGCGCATGGACGAGGACGGCCGGCCGCACCCGAACGCCTACATCGACGAGAAGCTCTACGACCACCACCGCGTCGACACCGTGATCCAGCACGGCACCACCGAGCTCTGGACCGTGCGCAACGTCAACGAACTGGCCCCGCACAACTTCCACATGCATCTGGTGCAGTTCCGGGTACTGGAACGCAACGGCACACCGGTCACCGGTGGCCCGGAGGGCGGGCTGAAGGACACCGTCACGCTGCTGGCGGGCGAGAGCGTCAAGCTGCAGGCCACCTTCAAGGGCTACCGGGGCAGCTACGTCTACCACTGCCACATGCTCGACCACTCGGCGATGGGCATGATGGCGACGATGCAGATCGTCTGAGCCGGCGCCACCGCCGACCCGGCCTCCGACACCACAGGTGACCAAGTCTTCTCCGCCGCATTGGCCGGCCGTCACCTGCAGGCCAGAGTCGTCCCCGGCACTTCTGCCTCTTTCACCAGAGCCTCCATCGACCGAGGAGCCCACGCTCGTGACGAACGTCGCCGTCATCTACTACTCGTCCACCGGCCGGGTGCACCAGCTGGCCGTCGCGGCAGCCGAAGCCGCCGAAAAGGCGGGCGCGGAGGTCCGTCTGCGGCAGGTGGCCGAACTCGCCCCGGAAGAGGCCATCGCGGCGAACCCGGACTGGGCCGCGCACCGCGAGGCCACCCGTGACATCGCGGTCGCCACGCCCGAGGACCTGGAGTGGGCGGATGTCGTCCTCTTCGGCACGCCCACCCGGTTCGGTCTGCCGGCCTCCCAGATCAAGCAGTTCATCGACACCACCGGCGGCCTGTGGGCGCAGGGCAAGCTGGTGAACAAGGTCGTCTCCTCGTTCACCTCCACGTCCACCGTGCACGGCGGCCAGGAGTCGACGATACTCGCGCTGAACAACACCTTCTACCACTGGGGCGCGATCATCGTGGCCCCCGGCTACGCGGACCAGGTTCAGTTCGCGCCCACCAACGGCAACCCCTACGGCGCCAGCTGCGTTTCCGCCAACGGCACCACGGGGGCCACCGAGGAGAACCTGGGGTCGATCGGCTTCCAGACCGCCCGCTGCGTGGAGATCGCCGCGGCGCTCGAGCGCGGTCTCGCCTCGAGCTGACCCGCCCAGGGCGGACCGGCCCCGCCAGGGCCGGTCCGCCCCCCGACTTCCGTCACACTCCCGGGAGGGCACCGCCATGGTCTCCGTCCGTTCCCGCGCCACGCGTCCGCACGACGCCGGCGCGGCTCCCTTCTGTGTGCTGCTGGGCCCGGACCACGCGGGCAAGTCGACCGTCATGGAGCGGCTGCGCGGATCCGGGGCGCCCTGGCGGCTGCTGTCCGTCGACGACCGGTTCCTCGGGCCGGAGCACGCCCTGATCGGCAGGCTGCGCCGGGAGGTCGTCGGGGAGGTCACGGGTGCCGACGGCGTCTGGTCCCCGGACTTCCTGACGACCATGGTGCAGACGGCGGTCGTGCATCTGCGGGACCAGCTGCTGCACGGTGATCCGTCCCGTCCGGCGGTCGTCGACTCGTACTACTACAAACTGCTGGCGAAGTGCCGTCTGGCGGGCGCGCTGGACCACCCCATGTTCGACTGGTGGCGCTCCTTCCCCCGCCCGCGCCGGGTGATCTATCTCGATGTGCGGCCCGAGAGCGCCTGGCAGCGCTGCGGCCACGGCCGGAACCTCAACGCCCTCGAGTACTACGGCGAACGGCCCGAGCGCGACGGCTTCGAGCTGTACCAGCGTGACCTGGCCAAGACGATGTGGGACGAGATCCGCGACCTGCCGGTGACGGTGATCGGCGAGGAGCACGGGCCGGCCCGGACCACCGAGGAGATACGGAAGGTGCTCACGGATGAGTTCGACTGAGGACTGGACGGACCCGGACCGGCTGAGCCGCTACCGCGAGCGGGTCTTCGGGGAGCGACGGCGGCTGCGGGCGGCCTGTGCGGACCCGGCCGGTCGTCAGCGCCGGGTGCTGGAGGATCTGCTGGAGTTCAACTCCGGTACGGAGTACGGGAGGAAGTACGGCTTCGGCCGCATCCGCACCGTCGAGGAGTTCCGCCGGGCGGTGCCCGTGCAGCGCTACGCGGACCTCGCGCCCTGGATCGAGCGGGCCGCCGCCGGGGAGGCGAACGTGCTCACCGCCGACCGGCCGGAGGTCTTCTTCACCAGCAGCGGCAGCACCGGTGCGCACAAGAAGATCCCGGTCACCCCGCGGTTCATGAAGACCACGTTCTTCCCCTTCTACTTCACCGCCTGGGCGCCGCTCGCCGAGCACTTCGCCGAGGTGCTCCAGCGTCCCGACGCGGTGCTCAACCTCAAGCACGACCCGCTGGCCGCCCCGCCCACGACCGCGTCCGGCCGCCCCCATGTCGGCGCCAGCCAGGTCGACTTCGGCGCGCGGTTCGGCGAACCGCTGTCCGCGGAGCCGGGCACCGCCGCTCCCTGGGGGTCCCTGCCGGTGCCGGTCGCGGACGGCGACCACCTGGAGAAGATGTATCTGCGGCTGCGGCTGGCCGTGGAGAGCGACGTCCGCTGTGTCATCGGCATCAACCCGGCGATGGTCGCGGCGGTCCCGTACCAGCTTCACCACTGGTGGGAGCGGATCGTCCGGGAGGTGCGCGACGGCACCCTGGGCGGGCGGCCCTTCACCACGCCGAACCCCGGCCGGGCCGCCGAGTTCGAGCGCCTCGCCGCACGGCACGGCACGGTTCTGCCGGCCCACATCTGGCCGCACATGCGGGTGCTGTTCTGCTGGACGACCGGCCTGGCCTCGCTCTATCTGCCCCGGCTGCGGGAACAGTACGGCCCCGGAGTGACACTGCTGCCGGCGCCGGTGGCCGCGTCGGAGGGGCCGGTGGGTGTGGCCCTGGACCGCCATCCGACCGCCGGGAGCCTGGTCGTCACCGCCGCCCTGTACGAGTTCGCCGACGCCGACGCCGACCTGGGCCCCGACACCCCGACCCTGCTGCCGCACGAGCTGGAGCCGGACCGGGACTACCACGTGGTGTTCAGCCACGTCGGCGGCCTGTACCGCTACGCGGTCGGCGATGTCGTGCGAGTCGTCGACCGGGTGGGGGGAGTGCCCAGGCTGGAGTACAACGGCCGCGCCGCCCTCTCCGACCACGCCGGGGAACGGCTGCGCGAGGCCCAGGTGATCAGGGCACTGCGTACGGCGCTCTCCGCCACGGGCCTCGAGGTCACCAACGCCGCCTGCCGGGTGGCGACCGCCCGGCCCGGCACGGCCCCGGCGTACACGTTCGCGGTGGCCCCGCGTCTGCCGTGGAGCGAGGACGAGACCGACCGTTTCACCACCCTGCTCGACACGGCCCTCGGCACCGAGTCCTCCGACTACGGCACGGCTCGGCACGACGGACGGCTCGGCACGCCCTCCGTACTGCGACTGACTCCCGAGGCGTTCCTGGGCGACTGGCAGGACCGCGTGGGCAGCGGCGTGCGCCCCACCCAGGTCAAGGACCGCCTCTTCCGGCAGGACCCGGAGCAATGGGCGCGGCTGACCGGCCGGGCCCGGCACCCATCGACACGAATCGACGAGGAGAGTGGGAGATGACCCCCCGGCTGGACGCCGTCGAGCGGACCGCCCTGCTGACCGCCGCCCTGCGCGCCGCCGAGACGCTGCGCGAGGACCGGCTCTACACCGATCCCTTCGCCGCGGCGCTGGCCGGCGACATCGGCCCGGAGCTGCTGGCCGAGGTGCGGGAGGCGACCTTCCCGCCCGGGCGGGCCCGCACCCTGCCCAGCACGCCCGACTACAACGCCATCCGCACCCGGTTCTTCGACGACTACCTGCTGCGGGCCGCCCAGGACCCTGGCACCACCCAGATCGTGCTGGCCCCGGCCGGTATGGACTCCCGGCCCTACCGGTTCCCCTGGCCGGAGCACGTGCGCTGGTTCGAGGTCGACCGGCCCGCCGTACTGGCGTACAAGGCCGACCGGCTGCGCAGGACCGCGCCGCGCGTGCACCACCGTACGGTGGCCGTCGATCTCACCTCACCCGACTGGGAGCAGGACCTGGTGGCGGCGGGCTACGACCCGGCCGTGCCGTCGACCTGGCTGCTGGAAGGGTTGCTCTACTACATCCCCGAGGCGGACGCGCACCGGATCCTGCGCCGGGTCGCGGCCCTGATGGCCCCGGGCAGCCGGATCGCCGCCGACATCGTGAACGCGGCGGCGCTGACCCTGCCGCACATGCGGGGCCTGCTCGACGTCTTCGCGGGCTGGGGCTGTCCCTGGCTGTTCGGCACCGACGAGCCCGAGGCGCTGTTCGCGGAGTACGGGTACGAGGTGGACGCGCTGCAACCGGGCGAGGAGGGCGCGGACTTCGGGCGCTGGCCCGACCCGGTGCCGCCGCGTACCGAGCGCGACGTACGGCGGGTGTTCTTCGTGCACGGCAGGAGGCGCTGACATGCCGGCCGTGGTCGTCGCCGGCGGCAGTGTCGCGGGGCTCGCCACCGCCCTGGCCCTGTCCGGTACCGGCCACCGGGTACTGGTGCTGGAGCGGGCCGCGCCGCCACCGGAGGGTCCGCCCGCCGAGGCGGCCGGGCGATGGCGGCGTCCCACCGTCCCGCAGTCCGCGCACGCCCACACCCTCACCTCGCTGGGCGTGCGGGTGCTGCGCGAGCGCGCCCCGCAGGTGCTGGAGGCGGCCGTCGCGGCCGGGGCGGTCACCCTGGATCTGACGGCAGCGCTGCCGGCCGACGCGGTCGACGGCGGCCGGGCGCCCGGCGACGAGGACCTCGTCGGCCTCGGCTGCCGGCGTGCCGTGCTGGAGCTGGTGCTGCACCGGGTGGTGCGGGAGCTGCCCGGTGTCGCCGTGCGGCACGAGACGGCGGTCGGCGGACTGGAACTGGACCCGTCCGGGCAGCGGGTGCGGGCCGTGATCACCACCACCGGCGAGCGGGTGCCCGCCGACCTGGTCGTGGACGCCACTGGCCGACAGGCGCTGTCCCGCACCTGGCTGCGGATCGCCGGGGTGCCGGTCGCCGATGACCGAACCAGCCCGTCCGGACTGACCGGCTGGACCCGCTTCTACCGGCTGACCGGAACCGAACGACCCGGACCGCTCGGCCGCGGCAACGCCGCCGGCGGCATCTGGGACCACTACGCCGGAGTGCTCCACCCCGCGGACGGCGGTGTCTTCTCCGTCGCCCTCGGCACCCTGCCCGGCGACCGGGCGATGGCCGAACTGCGGCTGCCGTCCGCGTTCACCGCGGTGGCCCGCGCCACGCCCGGAGTCGCCCCGTGGCTGGCGGACGGGGTGAGCGAACCGGTCTCGCCGGTGCAGGCGATCACCAGCCCGCCCAACACCCTGCGGGGCCTGGCCACCACCGCGCAGCGGCCGGTCGCGGGGCTGTTCCCGGTGGGTGACGCCGCGTGTGTCACCGACCCGCTGTTCGGGCGCGGGGTGTCGCTGGCCCTGGAGCACGCCTTCCGGCTCGCCGATGTGCTCGCCGCCCACCCGGACGCCGGCATCGCCCAGTCCCGGGCCGTCGCGCAGATGACCGAGGAACTGTTCCTGCCCTGGTACGAGCAGGCCGTGGGGTCCGACCGGGTGCGAATCGCCCGCTGGCGCGCGGCGATCAACGGCGCTGCCCCGCCGCGCCCGGAACCGGCCGAAGGAGTGCCGACGATCGACGAGATCGCGGCAGCGGCGCAGCGGGACGGACAGGTGTGGCGAGGGCTGACCCGCATGCTGATGACCCTGACGACGCCCGCGCAGCTGCTGGGTGACGACAAGTTCGTGGCGCGGGTACGGCAGGCCGCGGGCGACCCCGGCGCGGACCTGCCCCGGCCCGGCGGCGCCCCGCCGCGCGACGAACTGCTGCGGCTGCTGGCAGGGGCGCGGAGAGCGGCCGTATGACCGCCGCCCCGTCCATGGAGACCGTCCCGGAACGGCAGTCCGCCGCCCGGCGTTCGGTGCTGCTGGCGCCGATCACGGTGACCCCGTCCAAGCCGCTCACCCCGAGCCACCTCAAGGGTCTGCTGTGGACGGACGTGATGTACCGGGCGACCCGCCATCTCGCCGACGTCACCTACCGCTACAGCCACACGACCTACCACCCGACGGAACAGACCCTGGGCTTCTGGGAGTTCCTCGACCGCACCCACGGCGACGCCGGCTACTCCGCGCTGACCGAGGACGAGATCGGCGAGCTGTACATGGCGTTCCGCACCGCGGACCGGACCGCCTCCGCACGGGCGCTGCGGCCCTACGCAGAGGCGGCCGAACGGGGCTGGGTGCATCCGGCCAGCACCCGGATCCTGCAGTTGTGGTCGGAGCACTACGCCGGCCTCGGCCTGCACGATCCGGGGCTGCTGCACCACCAGCCGCCTGGTCTGGGCCTGGACGAGGTCCTGGACCGGCTCGACCGGCTCGGCATGTGCCTGGACCAGCGGCGCGACGGCGGCCCCGTCTATCTGGACCTGACCCGGTGCGGGCTGCCGCTGCGCCGTCTGGTGACCGCCGACGGCCGGCCCAACTACCTCGCGTGCGCGCTGCGCGAACTGGTCGCTCTGGCCGTCGGCTTCGACGAGGTGGTGCTGCTGTACGACCGTGAGCTCGACCCCGACTACCAGCTGCTCGCCCGCGTACTGGGCGCGCTCGGCCCGCACGTGCGGCGGGTGCCCCTCAGCCGCGTTCCGGTCGACGGGCACATCCGCTCCGCCCGGCACGGCGGCTGGCGGGACCATCAGGCCAGGACCCTGCTGGCCGCCGCCCGCGAACGGTACGCGCCGCCCGCGGTGCGCCTCGGGGTCCGCCTCTACTTCGTGGCGACCCTGGGCCCGGGTGAGCACGAGTCGTACCGCCCGGACCTGCTCGACCAGTGCTTCCGGCGGGCCGAACGGCTCATCGCCGACGGCCAGGAGCCGCCGGACGTCCCCCTCGCCGAACGGCTGGCCCGCCATCGCAAGGACCATGTGTACGTCGACCCCTACCGGGTGACGGCCCAGTTGCTCGGCAGACGGCGCACCCCGCCGGCCCGGGATCTGCTCGCGGGGGTGTTCCTGTGACCCCGGTCCAGACGGAGCTGTGCCGGGCGGCCGGACGGCGGATCGTCGCGGTCCGCCCCGACCTGGCCGCGCGCCACGACCTGACCTCGCCGGAGGGGCTCCTCGCCGCGCAGGACGACATCGCCGCGCAGGACGACACCGGACAGACCACCGCCGTCGTGGTGATCCACCACGTCGACCTCGCCCGATGGGTCCGGGACACCTGCGCGTACGCCTTCGGGCTCGACCCGGACACGGCGTCCGCCTGGCGCCGCTCGTTCACCCGCACCGTGTTCCTCGCCGGCCATCCGGGCCGGCTGCGCGGACGGTTCGACTTCGCGCACATCGCCGAGGACGGCTCCGCGGCGTGGACGGCGCCCGGCCAGGCCGACCAGTCCTCGCTGCGCCGGCTGCTCAAGCTGTTCGAGGGCCGGGCAGCGCCGCCGCCCGCGCCGGACACCGTCGTCGAACTGCCCGGCGCGGGCACCGGCCGTCCCGCCGCCCACCGTGACCTCTGTCTCGCCACCGCCGGGCGCACCGTCGCCGACACCCTGGTGGACCTCAACCACGTACTGGCCGAAGCCGTGATCGACGGACTGCTCGCACCGGGCGACCGGCTGACGCTGCGCCAGGTTCCCCGGCTGACCGGGGAGCACGGACATCTGGCGTCCGTCCGGATCGTCTTCGAGCGGCCCGGGCGGCTGATGGCCACCGCCGGACTCACCCAGGAGACCCCCCTTGTCTGACCAGCCCACGCCCCTGCGCCTCGGCTTCCACGGCTCCCCCGACGTCGCCCTGCACATCGTCCGGATCGCCGGATGGGACCCGGCCGCGGTGAGCCTCGGCCAGTACGACATCGCCGATCCGTTCACCGAGCTGCGCCGGGGCGAATTCGACGTGATGATCGTCAAGTTCGGGCTCAAGGAGCCCGACCTGGCCTGCAGCCGCGCTCTGACGTACGACGCACGCGGCGCCGTGGTGGCGGCCGATTCCCCGCTCGCCAAGCAGGACGCCATTTCCGTGGAGGAGTTGGCCGACCAGGAACTCTTCGACCGTCCGGGCGAGATGCCCCAGTACGTGTGGGACGAGGTGGTGCCCCCGCACACCCCGGCCGGCCGGCCGCTCCACCGCCGCCACCGGGTCACCGACATCCCCGCGATGATGCGTCTGGTGGCCGAGGGGAACGCGGTGCACCTCTCCCTCATCTCCCTCGCCGATGTCGCGCCGCCCACGGTGCGGGTCGTCCCGGTGACCGGCCTGCCGCCCGCTCCGGTGAGCCTGGCCTGGTGCAACGACCGCGAACTGCCCCAGCACGTACGGCGGTTCGTCGCGGCGGCGGAAGCCGGGGCCGAGCGATGACCCAGGTGGTGCTGCTCCACGCGCTCTCCCTGGACGCATCCATGTGGGAGGCCCAGCGCCGCGAGCTGACCGCGCTCGGGCACCAGGTCCTCGCCGTCGACCAGCGCGGCTTCGGCTCGGCCCCGCTCGGCGACGCGCCGCCCTCGCTGGACGTGGTGGCCGACGACCTGGCCCGTGAGCTGGACGCGCGGGGCGTCGAACGGGCCGTGTTCGCCGGGTCGTCGATGGGCGGCTACGTCCTGATGACGTTTCTGCGCCGGTACCCCGGCCGGGCCGAGGCCGTGTGCCTGCTGTCGGCTCGCGCTACCGCGGACCCGCCCGAAGCACAGGAGCAGCGGCTGCGTTTCGCGGACGCGATCACCGCCGACGGCATGCGGGAGACCGTCGTCGCCCGGACGACTCCTCGTCTGGTGGGCCGTACCACACGCGAGACCCGGCCCGAGGTGCTCGCCCGGGTGCTGGCCGACGCGCACCGCGCCGATCCCGCGGCCGTGGCCTGGGCGCAGCGCGCCATCGCCGAGCGCTCCGACCACACCGCGACACTGCGGGAGACGGACGTATCCGCTCTGGTGATCGCGGGCGCCGAGGACGAACTGGTCGCGGCCGACGAGTCGCTGCACACCGTCCGGGCCCTGCCCCGTGGTGAGCTGGTCACCATCGAAGGGGCCGGCCACCTCCAGCCGCTGGAGACACCGGACGCGGTGACCGCCGCGCTGTGCTCCCTCCTGGACCGGGTGGGAGCCGCCACGTGCTGACCGAGGACCACGAGGCGTGGGGCCACACTTCCTCCACCGGCCTGGGGTTCACCCACCACACCATCGTCGACGCCCACTTCCAGGCGTGCGAGGTGCCCTACCTCCAGCTGCTCGGGCAGGCAGGCGTCCGGCGCGGCCACCACGTCCTGGACGCGGGCTGCGGCAGCGGCGACTTCCTTCCGCATCTGGCCGCCCTCGTCGGCCCCACGGGCCGCGTCACCGCGATCGATCTGGCCGAGGAGAACGCCGCCCTCGCCGCCCGGCGGGTCCGGGAACAGCCGCCGGGCTGCCCGGTGGAGGTCCGGCAGGGCACCCTGCTCGCCCTCCCCTACCCGGACGACACCTTCGACGCGGTGTGGTGCGCCAACACCGTGCAGTATCTCGACGACACCGAACTCGCCGCGGTGCTCGCCGAGTTGCGGCGCGTCACCCGACCCGGCGGCACGGTCGCCGTGAAGGACCTGGACGCCCATCTGATCACCGTACGGCCCGGCGAACCGTATCTGTTCACGGACTTCTTCCGGGCCGCCGGCGCCGGTCCCGGCTACGCCCGCCAGTTGCTGCGCTCGCGTGAGCTGTACCGCTGGATGCGACGGGCGGGCTTCACCGGTGTACGGCAGCGGACCGTGCTGATCGAGCACCATGCCCCGCTGACACCGGCCGCCCGCGCCTTCTACACCGCCGCCTGCGCCCAGGTGGCCCGTCAGGCGCTCGACCTCGGGCTGAGCGAACGGTGGGCGGACCTGCTCGACCCGGACGGCCCCGCGCACCCCCTCGACGACCCCGACGGCTACATCAGCGAGGGCAACGTCCTGGCCGTGGGCACCGTAGCGGCCGCCACCACCTCCCCCTGACACGTGCGGTGCCCGGACCACCGGTCGGCCGCGGTGGCGCGGTGGTCCGGACCGTAACCGGTCCGCGCCTCTCCGGGCACGTGATCCGGCGGCCGGCGGCGGTGGCCGCACAACCGGCGCGTCCGCGATCAGGGTGGCTGGTCCACCTCGTGAACCGGCCGCTTCCGAGGCGACGGTGAGAGGGCAGTCCGAACGGGGCTGCCTGACCCCTGAGGCGAGGTTGCGGTGAAGCCATCCGAACTGTCATCCGTCCCGATGGACCACGGCTCCGGACGTTCCGCCGACCGGCGGCACCCCACCGGGCCCGTGCGCTACCCGTTCCTGGGCGACGACATCGTCGGTGAGCTGTGCTCGCTCATGTTCGCGTCACTGCCCAGGAGGGACCAGCGGGTGCGCGGCGAGCAGTACGTGCGCGGGTTGCTGACCACACCGGGCCGCAAGTCGGTGCGCAACATCGCCGCGCAGGCGGGCGGCGGGTCGGCGGTGCAGTCCCTGCACCACTTCGTCTCCAGCTCCACCTGGGACTGGCGGCCGATGCGGGCCGCCCTCGCCGCCCATGTGGAGCGGACCACCGCACCCGCCGCATGGGTCGTCCAGGCACTGACCATCCCCAAGTCGGGCCGGCACTCCGTGGGTGTGGGGCGGCGGTTCGTCCCCCAGCTGGGCCAGGTACTGCGCGGGCAGTGCGCGCTCGGGGTGTGGTTCGCCTCGGGGCCGGTGAGCGCGCCGGTCAACTGGCGGCTGCTGCTGCCCGAGGAGTGGACGCAGGACGCGGACCTGCGGCGCCGCGCCGAGCTCCCGGAGGGCGTCTCCGCCGAGACGGTCGAGGAGAGCGCGCTGGCCGCGGTCTCCCAGACCCTGCGCAACCCGGACGTCACCCCGCGCCCCGTCCTCCTGGACGTCCCGGGCAACTGGACCGACAGCGCGGTGCTCGACGGATTCGCCCGCTGCGGGCTGCCCGTCGTGGCCCGTGTGATGCCCGGCACCCGGCTCCTGGTCGCCGATCCGGCCATGCCCGGGTACGGCGCCGGGCCGCTGACCGCGGAGCAGATCCTGATGTCCGTACGAGGACTGCGCCGGACCGTGGCGTGGGACGACGCCGAACACGGCACCCGGCGGGCCTCCTCCGCCCTGTCGATCCGGGTGGCCACGCCCGGTTCCGCCCCGGCGGGCGACCGGCGGCCCCTGTACCTGCTGGGCGAGTGGGAGGACCAGTGGCAGCCGCCGGCCCGGATGTGGCTGACCGATCTGGCTGCGCCCCCGTGTCGGCTGCTGCGGCTGACCAAGCTGGGCCGCCGCGTCGCGCGCGATCTCGCGACGGTCGGTGACCGGGTCGGGCTGCGGGACTTCGAGGGGCGCTCGTTCCGCGGCTGGCACCGCCACACGACGCTCGCCGCGGTGGCGCACGCCGCGTCCCTGCTGACGGGGGTCACCGACGCCTCCGGCCCCTTCGACCAGCCGCGTCCGAGGCTCACCGCCTGACGTCGGGCAGTGGCCGCGCCACCACCGCGCCACCCGCCCGGTGTGCACGGACCACCGGCGGTGCCGTACGCCGTCCGCCACCTGACGAACTAGAACGAACGCCGTTGCCCCCGTGGTTGACGCGCATCGATAGTCGCAGTCGATCAGGCACGGCCCCCAGGACTCCGGCGGGGGCCGGCGGCGCGCGATTCCCCCGTAACGCCCGCGGCCCTCGCCGGACACCACTTCCGCCTTCGTCCTCCGAGCCCCAGCCATCCACCGGGCCCTGGCCCGATGTCTTCCCCCACAGGGACTTTTCATGATCGACACAGTGTCCTACGTGCGTTCTCTCCCGGCCCGGCAGCAGCCGGACTGGCACGACGACCCCACGCTCGAAGGAGTCCGCCACGACCTCTGCCGCATGCCCGCGCTTGTCGACGCCGACGCCGTACAGCGGCTGAGCGCCCTGCTCGGCGAGGCGGCCTCGGGCCGTCTGCGGGTGCTGCAGACCGGCGACTGCGCCGAGGACCCCGCCGAGGCCACACCCGACGACGTGGCCCGCAAGGCCGCTCTCCTCGATGTGCTCGCCGGCACGCTGAAGCTCACCTCCGCCAAGCCCGTGCTGCGGGTGGGGCGGATCGCCGGCCAGTACGGCAAGCCGCGCTCCCGGCCCACCGAGGTCGTGGGCGGCACCGAACTTCCCGTCTACCGGGGGCACATGGTCAACCGCCCCGAGCCGGACCCGGAGCTGCGCCGCCCCGACCCGCGCCATCTGCTCTCCGGATACCGGGCCGCGAGCGACACCATGCACTTCCTCGGCTGGCGCGGCACATCCCTGCGCCCGGAGCTGGACGTGCCCGTGTGGACCAGCCACGAGGCACTGCTGCTGGACTACGAACTCCCCCTGCTGCGCCGCGAGGCCGACGGTTCCCTGCTGCTCACCTCCACCCACTGGCCCTGGGTCGGGGAGCGCACCCGGCAGTTGGACGGGGCGCACATCGCGCTGCTCGCCGAGATCGACAACCCCGTCTCCGTCAAGGTCGGCCCGAGCATGACGCCGGACGAACTGCTGGCGCTGTGCGAGCGCCTGGACGCCGGGCGGCGGCCCGGCCGGCTCACCCTGATCGCCCGGATGGGGGCGCGGAACGCGGCCGAGAAGCTGCCCGCGCTGGTGGCGGCCGTCGCCGGCGCCGGTCACCCCGTGCTGTGGCTGTCCGATCCCATGCACGGCAACACCGTCACCAGCCCGGAGGGGCTGAAGACCCGTTATGTCGAGTCCGTGGTCCGCGAGGTGGAGAACTTCCAGTGCGCGGTGAACGGCAACGGCGGTGTCGCGGCCGGGCTGCATCTGGAGACCACCCCCGAGGCGGTCACCGAGTGCGTCCGCGACGCCTCGCACCTGGACCGGCTCGGCGACAAGTACCTGACCTTCTGCGACCCGCGGCTCAACCTCCAGCAGGCCATCGAGGTCGTCTCGGCCTGGCGTGGCTGACGACCCGTGGCACAGGACCCCGACCCGCACCCCGAAGGAGGCGGCGCACGCGACGGCACCCGGGACGGCAGGCGGAGCGGCACATGAAGCAGCAGACGAAGCAGCGCTGGGAGGCAACACCGTGAAAGGCACCATCGCCCTGGTGACCGGGGCGGCAGGCGGAATCGGAGAGGCGGTCGTCAGGCTGCTCGCCGAGCGGGACGTCACGGTCGCCGCCGTGGACCTGGACCCGGACCGGCTGGCCACCGCCGTCGGCAAGCTCACCGCGGACGGACACACCGTGCGCGCCTACCCCGCCGATGTCACCTCCAGCCGGGAGGTGGAACAGCTGGTGGACACGGTCGAGCGCGATCTCGGCCCGATCGACCACCTGGTGAACGCGGCCGGTGTGCTGCGTCTGGCCGAGGCCCACGCCCTCACCGACCAGGACTGGTCCACGACCTTCGGCGTCAACACCAACGGGGTCTTCTTCACCTCGCGTGCCGTCGTGAACCGCATGATCCCGCGCCGCCGGGGAGCCGTCGTCACCGTGGCCTCGAACGCGGCGGGCACGGCCCGCGACCGGATGGCCGCGTACGCCGCGTCCAAGGCGGCCACCACCGCCTTCACCAAGTGCCTCGGGCTGGAGGTGGCCCGGCACAACATCCGCTGCAACGTGGTGGCTCCGGGTTCCACGGACACCCCGATGCTGCACGGCATGCACACGGACCACGGCGCCGCGGCGGCGTCGATCGCCGGCAACCCCGACACGTACCGGGTCGGCATCCCCCTGGGCAAGATCGCCCGCCCCGAGGACATAGCCCTGGCCGTCGCCTTCCTGCTGTCGGACGAGGCCGGCCACATCACGATGCACAGCCTCACCGTCGACGGCGGAGCCACCCTCGGCGTCTGAGAGCCCCGCCCGTCCCTGCCCCGAAAGGACCCGCCCCACCCATGGCCGGCATCCCGCCCATCGAGCCGTACGAGTTGCCCGCACCCGGCGAGCTGCCTCCGGTGGCCGTCGACTGGCAGCCCGACCCCCGACGTGCCGTCCTGCTCGTGCACGACATGCAGGAGTACTTCCTCAAGCCCTTCCCACCCGATGTCGCGGACGTTCTCGTGCACAACGCGGCGCTGCTGCGCGACCGGTGCGCCCAGCTGGGCGTCCCGGTGGCCTACACGGCCCAGCCCGGCGGCATGACCCCCGAACAGCGCGGTCTGCTGGCCGACTTCTGGGGACCCGGCATGCGCACCTCCCCCGAGCACCGCCGGGTCGTCGCGCCCCTGGAACCCGCGGACGGCGACTGGGTACTCACCAAGTGGCGCTACAGCGCCTTCGCCCGCTCGGACCTGCTGGACCGCATGCGCGCACACGGCCGGGACCAACTCATCGTCTGCGGTGTGTACGCCCATGTCGGGGTGCTGATGACGGCGGTGGACGCCTTCACCCACGACATCCAGCCCTTCCTGGCGGCCGATGCCGTCGCCGACTTCTCCGCCGACTACCACCGTCTGGCCCTGACGTACGCGGCCGAGCGCTGCGCCCGGGTGGCCGTCACCAAGTCCCTGCTCGACGAGCTGGGCACGATGCCCGAGGAGGACCGCCGGTGACCACGAAGGAAGCCCCCACGGGCCGGCCGGAGGACACGTCCGACCTGCTGGCGCGCGTCCTGGACGGTTCGGCGCCGGCGTTCGCCCTGCTGCACCGCCCCGAGGCCACCGGCCGGGACACGCTGGAGGTGCTGCTCACCGACGCGGCGCCGTGCGCGTCCCTCGCCGAGCTGCCGCTGCCGGACTCCGCCGGTCCGGGCGGCGGCCACGAACTGCTCGCCCTGATCCCCTACCGCCAGATCGCCGAGCGCGGCTACGCCGCCCACGACGACGGCGAGCCGCTGATGGCGATGCCGGTCCGCGCGGCCCAGTCGCTGCCCCTGTCCCAGGCTCTCCTCCGGCTGCCGAACGAGCCGGTGAAGGTGGACGACGGCGGCTTCGACGTCTCCGACGAGGACTACGCGGACATCGTGCGCCGGGTGATCGCGGACGAGATCGGCACCGGCGAGGGCGCCAACTTCGTCATCAAGCGGGCCTTCACCGCGCAGCTGCCCGGTTTCACCCCGCGGGTCGCCCTGTCGTTCTTCCGCCGGCTGCTGGAGCGGGAGATCGGCGCCCACTGGACGTTCCTGATCCACACCGGCCGGCGCACCTTCGTGGGGGCCACGCCGGAGCGGCATATCAGCGTCGACAAGGGCAAGGCGGTGATGAACCCGATCAGCGGCACCTACCGGTACCCGGCCGGCGGCCCGTCCCTGGACGGTGTGCTGGAGTTCCTCGCCGACCGGAAGGAGACCGACGAGCTGTACATGGTCCTCGACGAGGAACTGAAGATGATGGCCCGGATCTGCCCCTCGGGCGGCCGGGTGGTGGGCCCGTACCTCAAGGAGATGGCGCGGCTCGCCCACACCGAGTACTTCATCGAGGGCGAGACCGACCACGACGTCCGGGACATCCTGCGCGAGACGCTGTTCGCCCCGACCGTGACCGGTTCCCCGCTGGAGAACGCCGCCCATGTGATCAGCCGCTACGAGCCGACCGGGCGCGGCTACTACAGCGGTGTGGCCGCGCTGATCGGCCGGGACGCCTCCGGTGCCCGTGCCCTGGACTCCTCGATCCTGATCCGCACCGCGGACATCTCCGCCGAGGGGCACCTGCGCATCGGGGTCGGGGCCACGCTGGTCCGTCACTCCGACCCGGACTCCGAGGTACGCGAGACGCGGGCCAAGGCGTCGGGTCTGCTGGCCGCGCTGGGCGAGCCGGAGCCCACCCGGTTCGCCGCGCACCCCGACGTCCGCTCCGCGCTGACGGCCCGCAACGACGGCATCGCGGACTTCTGGCTGGACGCGCCGGGCGGCCGGGCCCCGGACACCGGCGTGTTCGCCGGACACCGAGTGCTGGTGGTGGACGCCGAGGACACCTTCACCGCGATGATCGCCCATCAGCTGCGCTCCCTGGGACCGGAGGTGACGGTCCGCCGGTTCGACGAGGAGTACGACGTCGACGCCCACGACCTGGTGGTCATGGGGCCGGGGCCGGGCGATCCGCGGGACGTGTGGCACCCCAAGATCGCCCACCTGCGCACGACGATCTCGCAGCTGCTGGAGGAGCGGAGGCCGTTCCTGGCGGTGTGCCTGAGCCACCAGGTGCTCGGCTCGCTGCTCGGCCTGGACCTGGTCGCCCGCCCGGTGCCGAACCAGGGGGTACAGCGGACGATCGACCTGTTCGGCCGGCCCGCCAAGGTGGGCTTCTACAACAGTTTCGCCGCCCGCTCCGAGCGGGACACACTCGGCCATCCCGCCTTCGGCGAGGTGGCGGTCAGCCGGGATCCCGCGACCGGTGAGGTGCACGCGCTGCGGGGCCGGGGCTTCGCGTCCATGCAGTTCCACGCCGAGTCCGTGCTGACCCAGGACGGTCCGGAGATCGTGGGCTCGCTGCTGGGCGAGGTGGTGCGCTCGTGCACGCGGTAGTGGTCTGGTGGGACCTGGAGGGGTCGGGGCAGACCGTGGAGTCGCTGCGCGGCTTCCTGCGGGACGAGGCGGTGGATCGTTTCTCCCGGGCCGAGGGCCTGCGGCTGAAGTTCTGGATCTCCGACACGGCCGCCCAGCGCTGGGGTGCCGTGCTGCTGTGGGAGTCGGCCGAGGCCGCCGCGGCGCCGCTGCCGTCCCGTGCCGCCGAACTCATCGGCCGGCCGCCGAGCGTGCGCCTCGCCTTCGACGTGGAGGCCACCGCCGAGGGCGTGCACACCGTCGCGGCCCTGGCGGGCCGGGGCATCGCGCTGGAGACCCCGGCCGGATGAGACCGACGTACGGCGGCCCCGCCGGTGTCAGGCGTCCCCGTGGAGGCGCGGCCGGTCGGGGCGCCGTGCCTCCAGCACCCTGCGGGTGTTCTGCAGTTTCAGCGCCAGCTGCACCTCGAGCGCCCGCTGCGGCTTGTGCCAGTCCGGTCCCAGCAGTTCGGTGATCCGCTCCAGCCGGCGCGAGACGGTGTTGGGGTGGACGTGCAGCGTCTCGGCGGCGTACGTCGGGCTGCGGTCGGAGTCGAAGTACGCCTGGAGCGTCTTGGCGAGTTCGGTGAAGCGCTCGTTGTCGTACTCCAGCACCGGGCCGATCGCCGAGGTGATGAAGCCGTCGATGTCGTGGTCGTCGGAGAGTAGCATCCCGAGGAACCCCAGGTCGGAACTTGCCGCGGTGGCACCCTTCCCGCGCAGCAGGGTCAGAGCGTCCAGGCAGCGCAGCGCCTCCTGGTACACCCGGCCGATGTCGGCGGCGCCGCGGCCGGGTCCGGCGGCGGCGACCGAGACGGGATGGTCGAGCAGCGGCGAGAGTTCGGCGGACACCCGGCGGGCCGCGTCGGAGGCGTCGGAGGCGGGCAGCAGAAGGACGAGACAGCCGGCCCGTACGCACTTGAGGCCGTTCATCCGGTGTGCGTAGGAGGAGCCCCAGACCGCGGCCCGACCCTGTTCCCCGCCCTCCGGCCGGGCCAGCACCACCACGTGTTCCGCGCACAGGTCGATGCCGAGCCGCTCGGCGCGGTCCCTGAACTGGCGCTGGGAGCGGCTGGGCGGATCGGCCAGCAGGTCCTCCAGCAGCTCGTCGCGGACCGGGCCCTCGGCGATGACCGTGCTGCGCTGGAGCAGCAGCACCATGGTCACGGCCTGCGCGGCGAGTTGCAGCAGCTGCTCGTCCTCCGAGGTCAGCTCACCGGCCGGGCGCAGGATCAGTGCGCCGACGTTCTCGCCGCTGGCGTCGAGGGGGACGATCCACAGGCCGCTGGCGAGCGTGACGGGCGCACCACCGGCGTGCGCGTCGAGCACGGCCTCGGCGACGGCGGCGTCGTCCAGGCCGGATATCTCGCCGGTGGCGGTCAGGGTCCGGCCACCGGGGTCGCGCACCACCAGCGTGCCGTCCAGGGCGTGTCCCGCCGCGCTGGTGACCGCCGCCAGGTCGCTGCCGCCCAGGGCCAGGCCGATCAGCCGGCGCTGCATGTCGACCAGGCCGCGCATCCGGGTGAGGGACAGCTGGGCGCGGTAGGAGTCGTCCTCCAGGTCGTTGACGTCGGCGCGGACCTGGTCCAGCACCCGCGACTTGTCGATGGCGACGGCGGCCAGATCGGCCAGGGTGCGCATCAGCCCGGCCTCGTTCGGGGTGAAGTGCCGCACCGTGCGGTCGGAACCGTACAGCGCGCCGAAGGGGGCGCCGCCGCGGTGCAGCGGCACGGCGAGGATGGCCCGCTGGCCCTCGGCCCGCACCACGTCGTCGATGCGCTCGCAGTGCTGTATCCGCTCGTCCTTCAGGTAGTCGGCGGTCCAGAACGCGGCGTTGCGGGCGGTGAGCGCGTCACCGAAGCCATAGCCCGGCTCGACCTGGAGGCCCACGCTCAGCGCGGTGGTCTCGCCCTCGGAGGTGCGGATGCGCCAGCTGCCGTCGGTCTCGTCGAGCAGGCTGATGTAGGCCAGGTCGAAGCCGAGCAGCCGCCGGGCCTGACGGATGATCACCCGCAGCAGGCTGTCGAGGTCGTGCGGGTACGTCAGATCGCGGGCGGTGTCGACCAGGGCCGCCAGATCGGCCTCACGTTTCTGCCGCTGGCCGAAGAGCGCCAGCACGGACATGCCCAGCCGGGTGGCGCGTTCGGCACGTTCCAGTTGCCCGGGGCCGGCCCCGGAGTCGCGCGCCGCTTCGAGCAGCGCCTCGATCTCGGCGGCCGGTGCCTCCTGTGCCAGCAGTTCCAGGACCTGGAACGCATAAGCGTCGTCCGGTGATGACGCATCCGACACAGAAACCGACCCCCCAGACGGCCAGGATGGCCAAGTCGTACTCGTCGTTAACCTACGGTCCGTCACTTGTAGCAGTCAAGGCGGTTACGGGTGGTGACCGAACCACCGCCCGGGCCCTGCCGCGTGGTGTCCGGACCACCACCCCGTCCACCGCGCACCCGGCGTACCCGGCAGCCCGCGGCGGAGGTGGCCGGGCACCTGGGTCGCGGTGCAGCACGGTGACGGGTGGACCTCGCAGGCGGGCGGCCGGAGGGGGACGGTGAAGGCGCACGCGCACTGCTGCCGAATCGACGGGAGAGTCATGAACGCGCCCACCCGCGCGACCCCGCCCCCTTGCGACGCGGCCACCGCGGATCTGCTCACCGGGCTGAGCGACGAGTTGTTCGCCTCCCTGCGCCGCCGAGACCAGCGGCTGCGGGGAGAGCAGTACATCCGCGGCCTGCTGGTCGCGCGGGGGCGCAAGTCGGTCCGCAACATCGCCGCCGCCGTGGGCCACCCCGAGTCGGAACAGAACCTGCATCACTTCATCGCCGACTCGACCTGGGACTGGCGCCCCATCCGGGCGGCCCTGGCCCGGCACCTGCAGCGGACCGCGCCGCCGGCCGCCTGGGTGGTCGAGCCGCTGCCCATCCCGAAAGCGGGCCGGCACTCGGTGGGCGTGGCCCGGCAGCGCCATCCGCAGCTCGGCCATGTCTTCCGCGGCCAGGAGGCGTTCGGGCTGTGGTACGCCTCGCCCCGGCTGAGCGTGCCCGTCAACTGGCGGCTGCTGCTGCCCGACGCCTGGGCGCGCGACGCCGAACGCCGCCACCGGGTGTCGGTGCCCGAGGAGATACGGCCGGAGACCCGCGACGAGTGTGCCGCCGCCGTGGTCCTGGAAGCGGTGCGGCACTGGGACGTCCCGGTGCGCCCGGTGGTGATCGACGGCCGCGGACCCGGCATGGACGCCGTACGGCACCGGCTCTCGACAGCCCGGATCCCCGTGCTGGCGCGGGTGAACCCGGCCACCCGGCTGCGTGTCGCCGACACCGCGCTGCCCGGGTTCGGGGCGGGTCCGCTGCCCGCAGAGCGGATCATGCAGGCGGTGCTGGGACTGCGCCGGTCGGTGCCGCACCCGTCCGCGCCGGGACCCGGCCCGCATCCGGTGCTGGCGACGGCCGTGCTGGTGGAGGCCCCCGCCCGGCTCGGCGCTCTGCTGCCCCGGCCGCGGGGATCACGGCAGCTCCGGCTCCTGGGCGAGTGGCACGACCCGCAGCGCCCGCCGGCCCGGCTGTGGCTGACCGATGTGCCGGACGTGTCCGTGCCCCAGCTGCTGCGGACGACGGCACTCGCGGGCCGGGTGGCCGCCGACCTCGCCGAGGCGGGCGGCCCGGTAGGACTGCGGGACTACTCGGGCCGCTCCTTCGACGGCTGGCACCGGCACATCACCCTGGCCTCGGTGGCCCACGCGGTCGCTTTACTCGCCGGGCGCGGCCCCGACCGGGAACTGGCCACCACCGCCCGCCCCGGGCCACCGATCTGACCGCGCCCACGGCGTTGTGACGAAGTGCCCGTCGCCGCGTTGCCCGCCGTCCCGGTGGCATGGCTGGATCGAGCCCGGCACACGAGCCGCGCGCGCCGAAGGTGCCGGAACGGGACAGCGAGCGGCGTCGGCCCGCCGCGTCCGACCGAACGAGACAGCGCACGACGGAACGGAAGGGATACGGGAAGAATGGCTCGGATTCTTGTCGCCGGCGGCGGCATAGGTGGACTCGCCACCGCACTGTCCCTGGCACAGCGGGGTCACCGCGCGACGGTGCTGGAACGCGGTGAGGTCTTCGCGGAGATCGGCGCGGGCATCCAGCTCGGCCCGAACGCCTTCCACGCCCTCGATCTGCTGGGCGTGGGGCAGGCGGTGCGCGACCGCGCCGTCTTCATCGACGAACTGCGCTTCATGGACGGGACGACGGACGAGAAGGTCGCGGCCATGCCGCTCACCGAGGCGTACCGCACCCGCTTCGGCAATCCCTACGCGGTGGTGCACCGGGGCGATCTGTTCCAGCCGCTGCTGACCGCGTGCCAGGCGTCCGACGCCGTCGAACTGATCGCGGCCGCGACCGTCGAGCGCTACACGCAGGACGCGGACGGTGTCGACGTCCGCACCGCCGACGGCCGGACCCTCCGGGCCGACGTCCTGGTCGGCGCCGACGGAATCCGCTCCACGGTGCGCCGACAGCTGCTCGGCGACGGCGATCCACGGGTCTCCGGGCACACCATCTACCGGTCGGTGATCCCCATCGAGAAGGTCCCGGAGGAACTGCGGTGGAACGCCGTGACCCTGTGGGCCGGTCCCCAGTGGCACTTCGTGCATTACATCATCGGCGGCGGCCGGTATCTGAACCTCGCCGTGACCCGTGACGACGGCGCCCGCGTGCCGGTGGCCGGCCGTCCCGTGGAGCGCGAGCACGTCCTCGGGCGGTTCCCGGGCGTGGGCGAGACACCGGCGCGGCTGCTCGAACTCGGCGAGGGCTGGCGCGAGTGGGTGCTGTGCGACCGTGACCCGGTGGACACCTGGACCGACGGCCGGGTCGTCCTGGTGGGCGACGCCGCCCACCCGATGCTCCAGTACGCGGCCCAGGGGGCCTGCCAGGCCCTGGAGGACGCGGTCGTGCTGGGCGCTCTGCTGGAGGGCGGCACCGGCGACGACGTGGCGCGGCGGCTGGAGAAGTTCAACGCCGAGCGGCGTGAACGCACCGGGCGGACCCAGCTCGTGGCCCGTGAGATGGGCACCCGGCTCTACCACCCGGCGGGCCGGGCCGCCGAGGAACGCAACGCGATGCTGCGTTCCCTGACGGTCGACGACCTCTACGACAAGGTGGCGTGGCTGCACGGTGCACGGGACTTCGCCCGTGCCGCGGGCGGGCCGGCCCGCGGGTGACACCGGATCGCCCCGGGGTCAGCCTGCCCAGGCCAGCGGTGGAGCGGTGAACTCCGTGACCGCACCACCGGGTCCCATCGACATGTTGAGGATCCGGTCACGCAACCGCCGTAGCACCGGGCTGACTTCGGGGCCGCCCTCGCGGTGCAGGGTCGAGCAGAGCCGGTCGTAGACCCGCAGCGCTTCGGCGGGGCGTCCGCAGCGGGCCAGGGCGGTCATGTAGTGGCGGTGCAGCCCCTGGTGGGTGCTGTGCCGGGCGACGAGTGCGCCGAGTTCGACGAGGCGTTCACGGTGGTGACCCAGTTGCAGTTCGATCGCGGCCCACTGGTCGAGTGCGGCCATCCGGTCGTCGTGCAGCAAGGTGGTGTGCGCCCGCAGCACGGGGCCCTGCTCCAGGTCGCACAGTGAGTTGTCGGTCCACAACGACAGTGCCAGACGCAGCCGTTCGGCGGCCCTGACCGCGTTGCCGGTGGCCATGGCCCGGTATCCGGCGCCGATGTGCCGCTCGAACTGGCGGGCGTCCAGCACTCCGCCACAGTTGTCCAGCCGGTACCCGGCGGGCGTGGAGATCAGCAGATCCGCACCCGTGGTCCGGCCCCTCCCGCGGGAGTGCGAGGCGCGCAGCGCCTCCGTCAGCTTCCAGCGTATGGAGGTGATGAGGGCGACCAGCCGTGAGTCGCCGCCCGGCGGCGAACCGTTCGGCCACAACTCCTGTGCGATCAGGCAGGTCGGCACGACCTGATCCGCACGGAGCGCCAGCAGTGCCAGGACCCTGCGGGCCTCCGGCTCCTCCGGCAGGGCCGACCGGCCGCTCACCGACACCTGCAGACGTCCAAGAACCTTGATGTCCATCAATCCCCCGCTTCACACAATCAGTGCTGCGCTGGAATTGATTCAAAAAGATACCTGCGGGTCTGTCAATAACAGACCAGCGAGTCCAAAAGTAGCGCCCATCACATGCCGACGCGCGTTCATCCACAGCTCACGCGATGTCCACGCCGGGTGTCACGGCGGCCGGCTCCAGGACCGCCTCGGCCAGTACCTGGGCTCCCCGGTCCGGGCGGACGTCCAGGCGCAGCAGCACCGAGGGGACGGCGATTCCGGCCAGCAAGTGCCGGTAGAGAGTGAGGATTTCCCGCTCCAGATCCAGTGGCGGTGTGATGGTCGACACCATCGCGTTCATGCCGCCGAAGGCCCCGACCGTGATACGCGCGGTCTCCGCCGGGTCGACGTGCAGCAGCAGTTCCCCGCACTCCTTCGCCTCGGTCAGCACCCGGGTGTTGCGCTCCACCCACTCGACATACGGTGAACTGCGGTTTATCTCGGGCACCTGCTCCAGCGACAGCCGCACACTGGCACGCAGCAGCGGGTCACTGACCAGCAGATGCGCGAACAGCAGCCCCATGTCGACGTACTCCTGCATCTTGTACGTCTGCGGGGAGGGCACCGGCGTCTCGCTGACCTGTGCGTCCAGCACCGCGTTGGCGAGGGCTTCCTTGCTGGTGAAGTGGAAGTACAGCGCGCCCTTGGTGAGCTTGGCCCGCTCCAGGATGTCCGACAGCTTCGCGGCCCGGTAACCCTTCTCGTCGAAGACGATCGCCGCCGCCTCCAGGATCGCGCGGCGCGTGCGAATCGCTCTGTCCTGCTTCGCCATCGGAGTTACCACCCTTCTGTGCCACGGCGCTCCCGCCGTCAGCCTTGCGCCTGTTCAAACCAAACTGTGAGGTATGGATTCAAGGATTATTCATGACACAGACGATAGGTAGCCCCTTGCAAAGTAAACTCTCCAGTACGTAACGTCTCCGCCCGGCGGACAGGACCATGTGAACCGACCTGGCACATGGGGCTTACACATGGGGGAACCATTCATGATGCAGTCGTTCGTGGCGGACGCGCGCCCGGGGGCGGTTGACGTTCCGGAGCTGACCCGGACCGTGCCCCGGCAGCTGGTGCATCGCGCCGCAGTCGCCGAGGTCTTTCTCACGGGCTGGTCGGCCCTCGACGAGGGCCGCACCCGCGTCCTGGCCCAGTGGCCCAGGGCCCACAGTTTCTACACGCCCGTCGACGGCCGGCACGACCCCCTGCTCGTCGCCGAGACCATCCGGCAGGCCGGGGTCCTCGTGGCGCACGCCGTCCACGACGTGCCGCTGGGCCACCGCTTCCTGATGTGGGGGCTGCACTTCACGGTTCGGCCCGACCATCTGGCGGTCGGTACGCGCCCCGCGGACCTGGAACTGGACGTGGACTTCAGCGAGGTGCGCGGCCCGAAGGGGCGGCTGGAAGGCCCGTACACCGTGACTATCCGTCTCGAGGACCGGGTCGTGGCCACCGGGGGCGCCCGCTTCACCTGCACCTCCCCCGCGGTCTACCGGCGGCTGCGCGGGGCGCGGCTGGAGCAGTCCGCGCAGGGCGGCGGCGCGGCGGCGACGCCCCCGCAGCCCCTGCCCCCGGCGTCGGTCGGCCGTCAGTCCGCGTTCGACGTGGTGCTGGCCGGGAGCGAGTCGACCCGGCGCTGGCAGCTGCGCGTGGACACCGCTCACCCCATCCTCTTCGACCACCCCGACGACCACATACCGGGGATGGTGCTGCTGGAGGCGGCCCGCCAGGCCGCGACGGCCCTCTCGCCCGAGGGCAGTGTGCTTGTCGCCATGGAGAACGGCTTCGACCGGTACGTGGAGTTCGGCTCCCCGTGCTGGATCGAGGCGGAGGAGCTGCCGGCCGACGACCCGGCCGGGCGGCCCGGCGGGGTGCGGGTCGTGGGGCGCCAGGACGGCGAGCAGGTGTTCAGCAGCCTGCTGACCCTGGACCGGCCCACCGCCTGACCGCACCGGCGCCGCCGCGCGGACGTCGCGGGACTCCCGACGCGTCACCAGCGGTCCGGGAGTCCCGTACGACCGTCACAGATCGGTGCCCCCGCTCACATCCAGGTACTGGCCGGTGACCCAGCGGGCGTCGTCGGAGGCGAGAAAGGCCACCACGTCCGCCACGTCGGAGGGCATGCCGATCCGGCCGAAGACCGAGCGTGCGGCCAGCGCGTCCCGCGCCTCGGGGGTGGCCCTGCGCCGGGCGTTCATGTCCGTCTCGACGAAGCCCGGCGCGACCGTGTTGACGGTGATGCCCCGGCCGCCGAGTTCCTTCGCCAGGCACAGGGTCAGGGTGTCCAGCGCGCCCTTGGACATCGCGTACGCCACGGACTCCGGGAAGGCGTGCCGGGAGGCGAGCGAGGAGACGTTGACGATCCGCCCGCCGTCCCTCATCCGCGGCAGCGCTTGCTGCACGAGAAAGTACGGGGCCTTGGCGTTGACGGCCATCATCCGGTCGAAGACCTCGGGAACGGCCCGCCCCACCGGCCCGGAACCGCTCACCCCCGCGTTGTTCACGAGGATGTCGAGCGCGCCGCCCTCGGTGACTTCGCCGGCTTCCGACCCCTCCTCCCGCAGCCCGGCGTCGAACGCCTCGAAAACGGCGGCAGCGTCGCCCGGCACCCCCAGCTCCGCGCCGACCGGGAAGGCCCGCCCGCCGTTCTTGCGGATCTCCGCCACGGTGTCCAGTGCCGCGGCCTCGCTGTGGCCGTAGTGAACCCCGACCAGAGCCCCGTCGTGCGCGAGCCGGACGGCGATGGCCCGGCCGATGCCCCGCGCGGCCCCGGTGACGAGCGCGACCTTCCCCGTCAGTGCGCGATGGCTGTCCACTGAACCCCCTGTACGTCGATGCGGTCAGGGAGAGTTCATCACGCGCCGCCGGTGCAGCACGACGTCGACGCCGTCGCAGACACCGCACAGGGACCAGGTATCAGCCAGGTCCCCCGTACGACGTCCACACCGAGGGCACCGGCCTGGGGGGGGCGAGTGCAGAGTCGGGTACGGAGGGTGATTGATTCCCGGCACCATCCCAGCATGGGCAAAGACCAGGGGCCCGACCCCGAAGAGCCGGACCCCATCTGACCTGCATATTTACCAGGACACCAACGTGGTGTCATGTCATCCGCTCACACGTTGAAGCGGAACTCCACGACGTCCCCGTCCTGCATCACATAGTCCTTGCCCTCCATGCGCGCCTTCCCCTTCGCGCGGGCTTCCGCCACCGAGCCGGTCTCCACCAGGTCGGCGAAGGAGATGACCTCCGCCTTGATGAAGCCCTTCTGGAAGTCGGTGTGGATGACGCCGGCGGCCTCGGGGGCGGTGGCGCCCCTCTTGATGGTCCAGGCGCGGGACTCCTTGGGACCGGCCGTGAGGTAGGTCTGGAGGCCGAGGGTGTTGAAGCCGACGCGGGCGAGGGTGGCGAGGCCGGGCTCTTCGGCGCCGACCGACTCCAGCAGTTCCATCGCGTCCTCCTCGTCGAGCTCGGCGAGGTCCGCCTCCAGCTTGGCGTTGAGGAAGATCGCCTCGGCGGGGGCGACCAGGGTGCGCTGCTCGTCCTTGAAGGCGTCGTCGACCAGCTCGTCCTCGTCGACGTTGAAGACGTAGAGGAAGGGCTTCGTCGTCAGAAGGTGCAGGTCGTGCAGGGGTTCCGCGCGCTCGCTGCCCTGGACGATGCCATGCGCGAAGAGCGTGTCGCCCTTCTCCAGGATCTCCTTCGCCTCCTCGACGGCCTTGACCTTGGGGGCGATGTCCTTCTTGATCCGCGACTCCTTCTGGAGGCGCGGCAGGACCTTCTCGATCGTCTGGAGGTCGGCGAGGATCAGCTCGGTGTTGATCGTCTCGATGTCGTTCTTGGGCGAGACCTTGCCGTCGACGTGGACGACGTTCTCGTCCTTGAAGGCGCGGATGACCTGGCAGATCGCGTCGGACTCCCGGATGTTCGCCAGGAACTTGTTGCCCAGGCCCTCGCCCTCGCTCGCGCCGCGCACGATGCCCGCGATGTCGACGAAGTCGACGGTCGCCGGGAGGATCCGCTGCGAGTTGAAGATCTCCGCCAGCTTGGTGAGGCGGGCGTCGGGGACGCCGACCACGCCCACGTTGGGCTCGATCGTGGCGAACGGGTAGTTGGCCGCCAGCACGTCGTTCTTGGTCAGGGCGTTGAACAGGGTCGACTTGCCGACATTCGGCAGACCGACGATTCCGATCGTGAGCGACACGTTGCGACTTCCCGTAGTGAGAGGGCCAGGGGGCCAGGGGGCTGGCCGATCCACCAGTTTACGGCGTGCCCGCAACCGCCCCGGCGGACAGCTCGAACGCATGGCCAAGGTCTCTCTCACGGCGTGTCCCGCGCCCGATTCGGCACATAAACCGACCTAAGTTGGACCGATGGAGCACCACAGGACCCGCCTCCCGCAGAACGGAACGCGACGCGGCACCCCACCCCTTCCGCCGCAGGCAGACCGGGGCAGGGCCGGTGGCGGAGGCGAGGGCGCGGGCCGGAACCGGGGACCCGGCTCCGGTACGCCTCCGAAGGCCCGCCACCCCTCGGCGCTCCCCCGGCCCGCCCGCGCCCCCGGCGCTCGCACCCCGCCCCCGCCGCCAGCCGTACGGCGGCCGCCGAACCCCCGGCTCACCGGGCTCGGCGGCGGCCTGTTCAGCGTGGCACTGATGCTGGCCCTCGGCTGGCTGGACCAGCTGCTGTTCGGTGCCTCGCCGACCGTGTACAGCGTGCTGTTCCTGCCGGTGTGTCTGCTGACCGCGCTGTGGGTGCGCCGGGCCGAACTGTTCTCCGCGCCCGTCGTCGCACCGATCGCCTTCGCCGTGGGGCTCGTACCCGTCGCCGACAGCGGCAACGGGCTGGGGTCGCACCTGATGGGCCTGTTCACCGCCCTGGCCACCCAGGCCGGCTGGCTGTACGCGGGGACGCTCCTGGCAGGAGTGGTGGCGCTGGTGCGCCGGGTGAGGGTGGCGATCAGGACACGTCGCCGACGCGGCCGGGCAGGCGTCCGGCGCTGGCCGTCCGGGCCGCCGGACCCGCCCTGGCTCTAGCTCCCCTTCGCCGCCCGCATCGCCGCCCCCACGATGCCCGCGTTGTTCTGCAGCTGCGCCGGGACGATCTCCGCCTTGATGCCCTCGATGAAGGGCAGGAACTTCTGCGCCTTGCGGCTGACGCCGCCGCCGATGATGAACAGCTCGGGCGAGAAGAGCATCTCCACATGGGCGAGGTACTTCTGGACGCGGCGGGCCCAGTGCTCCCACGTCAGCTCGGCGTCCTCCTTGGCCTTGCTGGAGGCGCGCTTCTCCGCGTCATGGCCGTTCAGCTCGAGATGGCCCAGCTCGGTGTTGGGGACGAGGACGCCGTCGGCGAAGAGGGCGCTGCCGATACCCGTGCCGAACGTCAGCAGGATCACCGTGCCGCTGCGGTCGCGGCCGGCGCCGAAGGCGACCTCGGCGACGCCCGCCGCGTCCGCGTCGTTGACCACCGTCACCGGCAGGCCGCCCAGCCGCTCGCTGAACAGGGCACGCGCGTCCGTGTCGATCCAGCTCTTGTCCACGTTGGCCGCCGTACGGATGGTGGAGCCGCCGGTGACCACACCCGGGAAGGTGAGCCCCACCGGTCCCGTCCACCCGAAGTGGTCGACGACCTGCTTCACGCCGTCGGCCACCCCGTCCGGTGTCGCCGGCTGAGGGGTGAGCACCTTGCAGCGCTCCTGGGCCAGATCGCCCCTGTCCAGGTCCACAGGGGCGCCCTTGATCCCGGATCCACCGATGTCCACGCCGAAGATCTGCATGGCTCTACGTTACGACGATCGACTGACAGTCACTCCGCCGGTCACTGCGCGGAGGCGTCCGCCGTCCCGCTGCCGCCCCGCTCGGCCACCAGCGCCGCGGCCTCTTCGCGCAGGTCACGGCGGAGTTCCTTGGGCAGCGAGAAGGTGATGTGCTCATCGGCGGCCTTGACCAGCTCGACGTCGCCGTAGCCACGCTCGGCGAGCCAGGCCAGGACCTCCTCGACGAGAACCTCCGGGACGGAGGCGCCGGAGGTGACGCCCACCGTGGTCACGCCCTCCAGCCAGGCCTCGTCGATCTCGCTGGCGAAGTCCACGAGGTACGCCGCGCGCGAGCCGGCGAGCTTGGCGACCTCGACGAGCCGCTTGGAGTTGGAGGAGTTGCGGGAGCCGACGACGATCACCAGCTCCGCCTCGGCGCCCATCTGCTTCACCGCGAGCTGACGGTTCTGCGTGGCGTAGCAGATGTCGTCGCTGGGCGGGGAGATCAGCTGCGGGAACTTCCCCTTCAGTGCGTCGACGGTCTCCATGGTCTCGTCGACGGAGAGGGTGGTCTGCGACAGCCAGACGACCTTGGACGGGTCGCGGACCTCGACCTTCGCGACGTCCTCGGGGCCGTCGACGAGCTGGATGTGGTCGGGGGCCTCACCGGAGGTGCCGATGACCTCCTCGTGCCCCTCGTGACCGATCAGGAGGATGTCGTAGTCCTCGTCGGCGAAGCGGACGGCTTCCTTGTGGACCTTGGTGACCAGGGGGCAGGTCGCGTCGATGGTGGCGAGCCGGCCGCGCCTGGCCTCCTCGTGGACGACGGGGGCGACGCCGTGCGCCGAGAACATCACGATGTTGCCCGGCGGGACCTCCTCCGTCTGCTCGACGAAGATGGCGCCCTTCTTCTCCAGGGTCTGCACGACGTACTTGTTGTGGACGATCTCGTGGCGGACGTAGACGGGAGCGCCGTACTGCTCCAGGGCTTTCTCGACGGCGATCACGGCGCGGTCCACACCCGCGCAGTAGCCCCGGGGGGCGGCGAGCAGGACACGGCGGCCAGACGAAGCAGTCATGCGTCCCATCGTAAGGCCGGGTGCGGCCACCGCTGGGTCACTGGGGGCTGCCGCCCCCAGACCCCCGCTTCGGCCCTGGACGGGCCTCGTCCTCAAGCTCCCCCAGACGGGCTGATTCTCCGGCCGGCACCCAAGGGCTCGACCCTCGCAGCAGTCGCGCCCCATGCGGCGCACGCCGGATTGTCAGTGACGGCCACTACCCTCGCGGGCATGGCTGTCAACACGTCCGCCGAGACGCCCCTGCCCGTGGGTGAGGTGTCCCGGCTCATCGGGGGGTGGATCGACCGGCTCGGCGCGGTGTGGGTCGAGGGGCAGATCACCCAGTTGTCGCGGCGTCCGGGAGCGGGCGTCGTGTTTCTGACGCTGCGGGATCCGTCGTACGACATCTCGGTGAGTGTGACGTGCTTCCGCCAGGTGTTCGACGCGGTCGCGGACGTCGTCGGCGAGGGCGCGCGCGTCGTCGTCCACGCGAAGCCGGAGTGGTACGCGCCGCGGGGGCAGTTGTCGCTGCGGGCGGTCGAGATACGGCCGGTGGGGGTCGGGGAGCTGCTGGCGCGGTTGGAGCAGCTGAAGAAGTCCCTCGCCGCGGAGGGGCTGTTCGCGGCGGAGAGGAAGAAGGCTCTGCCTTTCCTCCCGCAGCTCATCGGACTCGTCTGCGGGCGGGCCTCCGCCGCGGAGCGGGACGTCCTCGAGAACGCCCGGCACCGCTGGCCGGCCGTCCGCTTCGAGGTACGCAACGTCGCCGTGCAGGGGGTGCACGCTGTGCCGCAGGTCGTCCAGGCCGTGAAGGAGCTGGACGCGCTGGAGGACGTGGACGTGATCATCGTGGCGCGTGGCGGCGGCAGCGTGGAGGACCTGCTGCCGTTCTCCGACGAGCAGCTGGTGCGGGCGGTCGCGGCCTGTCGTACGCCCGTCGTGTCGGCGATCGGGCACGAGCCCGACAATCCGCTCCTGGATCACGTGGCCGACCTGCGCGCCTCCACGCCCACCGACGCGGCCAAGAAGGTCGTACCGGACGTCGGTGAGGAGCTGGAGCGGGTGCGGATGCTGCGCGGCCGGGCGCGGCGGTGCATGGAGGCCTTCGTGGAGCGGGAGGAGCGCGGGCTCGCCCACGCGATCGCGCGGCCCGTGATACAGGATCCGCACCGGATGATCGACGAGCGCGCGGAGCAGGTCGCCTCGCTGGTCGACCGTTCCCGGCGCACGCTCGGCCATCTCCTGGACCGCGCCGACTCAGAGCTGACGCACACCCACGCGCGCGTGGTGGCGCTCTCCCCCGCCGCGACACTGAAGCGGGGGTACGCGGTACTGCAGAGGGCCGACGGGCATGTGGTCCGGGATCCGGGCGAGGTGACGGCGGACGAGGCGCTGCGGGCGCGGGTCGCCGAGGGCGAGTTCACGGTTCGAGTCGACGGCTAGTCGGCGACGGTCGGCCGGCGGCGGTTCGTTGTCGGCGGTTACTTAGGGATTGGGTGCATGACTGGCAAGACGGACGAGGCGCTCGGGTACGAGCAGGCGCGCGACGAGCTGATCGAGGTCGTACGCCGCCTGGAGGCGGGGGGTACGACGCTGGAGGAGTCCCTCGCCCTGTGGGAGCGCGGTGAGGAGCTGGCCAAGGTGTGCCGGCGCTGGCTGGAGGGCGCGCGGGCACGGCTGGACGCGGCGCTGGCCGAGGAGGAAGAAGAGGGGGAGCAGCAGGGGTAGGGCCACTTCGCGCGCTGGGCACGACGCTCACGCCGTCCCGCTCGTCCGCACCCTCACTCCATGCGCAGCGACTCCGCCACCTGCGCCAGCTTGGCGAACGAGGCCGTGCCGGCCACCACCGTCGTCGAGCCGTCGGCGCTCTCCAGGACGAAGGCGTCGTAGCGGCCGTCGGTGTAGCGCGTCCAGGTCTGGCCGCCCAGCGTCTCGGTGACGTCCGTCTTCCGGGCGCCCTGGGTCGCCTCGTCGATGAACTCGGAGCGTTTCTCCTGAGCGGACTGCTCGATCTGGACGTACTCGTCGTCAGGGGTGTGGAAGCCGAGGTGCCAGGCGTCGGAGTCGGCGCCGTCGAAGCGCACGGAGGTCGCCTTCCAGTCGGCCGGCAGGCCCTCGGGCGCGGCCACCGGGTACGAGGCCGCGCGGCGTGCCGTGAGGAGCTCCACGCGGTAGTCGACCCGCTTGATGTCGGGAGCCTGATCGTCGTGCGGGATGAAGAGGTACATCACCGCCCCCGCGACCATGATCAGGCCCAGGGAGAGCACCATGTCCCGGACCGTCTGCGTCTTGCCTTTCGAACCTGCCACGCCCCCTATCGTCGCAGGTACCCGGCGCGCTCATCCGTGGGGTCCCCTGCTCATTTTGTCGGACTGACGATAGAGTCGAGCTCGAACCCTCATCCGGCCGTCGTCGTATCAGAAAGGTGCGCTCCGATGACCGAGCATCATCATCTGCCGTCCGAACTCGATGTCCCTTCCGAGGCCCCCGACCGCAACCTCGCCCTGGAACTGGTCCGGGTGACCGAAGCGGCCGCGATGGCCGCGGGCCGCTGGGTGGGGCGCGGCGACAAGAACGGCGCCGACGGCGCCGCGGTGCGTGCGATGCGGACGCTCGTCTCCACCGTCTCGATGAACGGCGTGGTCGTCATCGGCGAGGGCGAGAAGGACGAGGCCCCGATGCTCTTCAACGGCGAGCGCGTCGGCGACGGCACCGGACCCGAGGTCGACATCGCCGTCGACCCGATCGACGGCACCACGCTGACGGCCAAGGGCATGCCGAACGCGATCGCCGTCCTCGCGGCCACCGAGCGCGGGGCGATGTTCGACCCGTCCGCCGTGTTCTACATGGACAAGCTGGTCACCGGCCCGGAGGCCGCCGAGTTCGTCGACATCAATGCGCCCATCGAGGTCAACATCCGCCGGGTCGCGAAGGCCAAGCGGGCCACCCCCGAGGACGTCACCGTCGTCATCCTCGACCGGCCCCGGCACGAGGGCATGATCAAGGAAATCCGGGACACCGGCGCGCGCATCAAGCTGATCTCCGACGGCGATGTCGCCGGCTCGATCCTGGCGCTGCGTGAGGGCACCGGGATCGATCTGCTGCTCGGGGTCGGCGGCACGCCCGAGGGGATCATCTCGGCCTGTGCCGTGAAGTGCCTGGGCGGCACCATCCAGGGCAAGTTGTGGCCCAAGGACGACGAGGAGCGGCAGCGGGCGCTGGACGCGGGGCACGATCTTGATCGTGTGCTGACGACCGAGGATCTGGTGACCGGCGAGAACGTCTTCTTCGTCGCCACCGGGATCACCGACGGGGAGTTGCTGCGGGGGGTGCGCTACCGGTCGGAGACCGCCACCACCGACTCGATCGTGATGCGGTCCAAGTCGGGGACGGTGCGGCGGATCGATTCCGAGCATCGGCTCAGCAAGCTGCGGGCTTACAGCGCGATCGATTTCGACCGCGCGAAGTAGCCGCGCACGCGGTGCGGGAGCTGCGGACCATGGGCGGCCCCGCACCCGGAAGCAGTGGGCGCCCCCGGTGCGGAGGGGGCGCCCTGCTTTTCGTGTGTCAGCCTGCCGCGGCTATGCGGTTCGCTGCCCTCGCCGCTTTCTTCAGCTCCATGTCGCGGCGGCGGCGCCGGGCCAGGACCACTCGGCGTTCGGCGGCGGTGAGGCCGCCCCAGACGCCGTAGGGCTCGGGTTGCAGGAGGGCGTGCTCGCGGCACTCCACCATGACCGGACAGCGGGCGCAGACCCGCTTGGCCGCCTCCTCGCGGGAGAGGCGGGCGGCGGTGGGTTCCTTGGAGGGGGCGAAGAACAAGCCTGCCTCGTCGCGCCGGCACACGGCCTCGGTGTGCCAGGGAGCGTCTTGGTCCCTGTCGCGCGCTGGCACCCGCTGGGCCGGAACAGCGGCTACCTGCAGGGACGAATGCGGCGGTTGCAGCACGGTCTACTCCTGACGACGGCTTCGCGAGCGAGAGACGATGCAGCAAGCCCTACCCGCTGTGCGCGCGCCTATGCACTGAGTCCCGAAGCGCACCGGCATTCACAACCGTCAACGGTCCAGGTGTTTGCGCAGACTCTTGTCGACCTTGCGCTGGACGCGATCGAGGATGTCCGCGACGAGTCTGCCGCGCTTCGGCCGGGCCTCGATGTTGCCGAGGACGGCCCAGCCGTCGACGTAGACGACCGGGGCGTCGGGCTCGGGCGAATCGAGCGTGTCCACCTCGAAGTTGCCGAGGACGCCGCCGCCGGTGCCGCGCAGCGACACGTTCTCCGGGACGCGGACCTCGACGTTGCCGAAGACCGAGTACGCCTTGATGACGACCTGCTGGTACTCGAAGAGCGCCTCGCTCAGGTCGATCTCGACGCTGCCGAAGACCGCGTACGCGTGGATGCGACGCCCGGCGCGCCAGCGGCCCTTGCGGACGCTGCTGCTGAAGATCGCGACCAGGTTGTCGTCGGGGTCGGCGGGAATCGCGCCGGCCGACGGGCGGCCCGGGGCCGGGGCGTGCGGCGGGGCGTGCCGCTGATGGGCGGCCGGCAGGTCCCGGATGAACACGTCCAGTTCGCCGACCGTCTTGGCGGCCAGCACGCCCTCGACGCGCTCGGCGTGCTCCTCGGTGGTGAGGCGCCCCTCGGCGAGGGCCTCGCGCAGGATGTCGGCGACACGGTCACGGTCGGCGTCCGAGGCGCGCAACTCGGCGACGGAGGCGCGCGGTTCGGTCTGCTTCTGAAGGTCCACGGCAGCAGCGTACAGAAACACGATAGATCGCGATAGCCCCTCTTCGGCCATCGATCGGAGTCGAACTGAGCCTTACCTCACAAGCTCGGCGTCAGTGGCAGGTTCTACGCTGGTGGGCGCTTGCCAATGGAGGCCGGCCGCGCTGTCTGTCGAGTGAGGAATGGGCACCGATGCCTGAGTTCGAGTACACCGATCTGCTCCCCATGGGAGAGGACACCACCCCCTACCGGCTGGTGACCTCCGAGGGTGTCTCCACCTTCGAGGCCGACGGGCGGACGTTCCTCAGGGTGGAGCCGGAGGCGCTGCGCAAGCTGGCCGAGGAGGCCATCCACGACATCCAGCACTACCTGCGCCCGGCCCACCTCGCGCAGCTGCGCCGCATCATCGACGACCCCGAGGCGTCCGGCAACGACAAGTTCGTCGCCCTCGACCTGCTGAAGAACGCGAACATCGCGGCGGCGGGCGTGCTCCCGATGTGCCAGGACACCGGCACGGCGATCGTCATGGGCAAGCGCGGGCAGAACGTGCTCACGCAGGGGCGGGACGAGGAGGCGCTGTCCCGGGGCATCTACGACGCCTACACGAAGCTGAACCTCCGCTACTCGCAGATGGCTCCGCTCACCATGTGGGAGGAGAAGAACACGGGCTCCAACCTCCCCGCGCAGATCGAGCTGTACGCGACGGACGGCGGCGCCTACAAGTTCCTGTTCATGGCGAAGGGCGGCGGCTCCGCCAACAAGTCGTTCCTGTACCAGGAGACGAAGGCCGTTCTGAACGAGGCCTCCATGATGAAGTTCCTGGAGGAGAAGATCCGCTCGCTGGGTACGGCCGCCTGCCCGCCCTACCACCTGGCGATCGTCGTCGGCGGTACCTCCGCCGAGTACGCGCTGAAGACCGCGAAGTACGCCTCCGCGCACTACCTGGACGAGATCCCGGCCGAGGGATCGCCGCTCGGGCACGGCTTCCGGGACAAGGAGCTGGAGGAGAAGGTCTTCGAGCTGACCCAGAAGATCGGCATCGGCGCGCAGTTCGGCGGCAAGTACTTCTGCCACGACGTGCGGGTGGTGCGGCTGCCGCGGCACGGGGCGTCCTGCCCTGTCGCCATCGCTGTGTCCTGCTCGGCCGACCGCCAGGCGGTCGCGAAGATCACGGCGGAGGGCGTCTTCCTGGAGCAGCTGGAGACGGACCCGGCGCGGTTCCTGCCGGAGACGACGGACGACCACCTGGACGAGGGCGACGTGGTGAGGATCGACCTCAACCAGCCGATGGACGACATCCTCGCCGAGCTGACCAAGTACCCGGTGAAGACGCGGCTCTCGCTCTCCGGTCCGCTGGTCGTGGCCCGCGACATCGCGCACGCCAAGATCAAGGAGCGGCTGGACGCGGGGGAGGAGATGCCGCAGTACCTGAAGGACCACCCCGTGTACTACGCCGGGCCGGCGAAGACGCCCGAGGGCTACGCGTCCGGCTCCTTCGGGCCGACCACGGCCGGGCGTATGGACTCCTACGTCGAGCAGTTCCAGGCGGCGGGGGGTTCGAAGGTGATGCTGGCGAAGGGCAACCGGTCGCAGCAGGTCACGGACGCGTGCGGGGCGCACGGCGGTTTCTACCTCGGCTCGATCGGCGGTCCGGCGGCCCGGCTCGCCCAGGACTGCATCAAGAAGGTCGAGGTCGTCGAGTACGAGGAGCTCGGCATGGAGGCCGTCTGGAAGATCGAGGTCGAGGACTTCCCGGCGTTCATCGTCGTCGACGACAAGGGCAACGACTTCTTCAAGGACCCGGCGCCGGCGCCGACGTTCACGACCATTCCCGTGCGGGGGCCGGGGCTGGCGTAGCCGTTCGGGGGCGGCGGGAGGCTTTCGTCGCCCCCGCCGCCCCTACCCGTCCCGTCCCCGGGAACGGCCACGGACGGGGGAACCCGCGGAACAACCGCACCCTCCCCCACGCTGTACCCGGTATGACCGACTACCGCATCGAGCACGACTCCATGGGCGAAGTCCGCGTCCCCGCGCACGCGAAGTGGCGGGCCCAGACACAGCGCGCGGTGGAGAACTTCCCCGTCTCGGGTCAGCGCCTGGAGCGCGCGCACATCGAGGCCCTCGCCCGGATCAAGGGCGCCGCCGCCAAGGTCAACGCCGAGTTGGGGGTGCTCGACAAGGACCTGGCCGACGCCGTTCAGGAGGCCGCCGCCGAGGTGGCGGAAGGGCGCTGGGACGAGCACTTTCCCGTCGACGTGTTCCAGACCGGCTCGGGCACCTCGTCCAACATGAACACCAACGAGGTCATCGCCACCCTCGCGAGCGAGCGCCTCGGGCGGGACGTCCACCCCAACGACCACGTCAACGCCTCGCAGTCCTCGAACGACGTGTTCCCCTCCTCCATCCACATCGCCGCCACCGCCGCCGTCACCCGGGATCTCATCCCGGCCCTGGAACACCTGGCCGTCGCCCTCGAACGCAAGGCCGAGGAGTTCGCGGACGTGGTGAAGTCCGGCCGGACCCATCTCATGGACGCCACACCCGTGACACTGGGTCAGGAGTTCGGCGGGTACGCCGCGCAGGTGCGGTACGGCGTCGAGCGGCTGAAGGCCTCCCTCCCCCGGCTCGCCGAACTGCCGCTGGGCGGCACCGCCGTCGGCACCGGCATCAACACGCCCCCCGGCTTCTCCGCCGCCGTCATCCAGGAGGTGGCCCGCGTCACCGGGCTGCCGCTCACCGAGGCGCGCGACCACTTCGAGGCGCAGGGCGCGCGGGACGGGATCGTCGAGACCAGCGGGCAACTGCGGACCATCGCCGTATCGCTGACGAAGATCGCCAATGATCTGCGGTGGATGTCCTCCGGGCCGCGCACCGGACTCGCCGAGATCTCCCTCCCCGACCTCCAGCCCGGCTCCTCGATCATGCCCGGCAAGGTCAACCCCGTGATCCCGGAGGCCGTCCTCATGGTCGCCGCGCAGGTCACCGGGAACGACGCCACCGTCGCCACGGCGGGGGCCGCCGGCAACTTCGAGCTCAATGTGATGCTGCCGGTCATCGCCAAGAACGTGCTCGAGTCGATCCGGCTGCTCGCCAACGTCTCCCGGCTGCTCGCCGACCGGACCGTCGACGGCATCGTCGCCCACCGGGAGCGGGCCCGTGAGTACGCCGAGTCGTCTCCGTCCGTGGTCACCCCGCTCAACAAGTACATCGGGTACGAGGAGGCCGCGAAGGTCGCCAAGAAGGCGATGGCGGAGCAGAAGACCATCCGGGAGGCGGTGCTCGAAGGCGGGTACGTGGAGCGCGGTGACCTGACGCATCAGCAGCTCGACGAGGCGCTGGATGTCCTGCGGATGACGCGTCCGTAACCTTTGGCGTCCGGCGCGAGAACCGTGACGCGTGCCGCAGCGTCGTATGGCCATGGCACCTAATATCTGTGCATGGCAGACGGTGGAGCGGTGAGACGCGTGGGAACGGGCGGTGCGGCGGTCTTCTGGGAGCCCGGGAAGCAGATCCTGTGGCGGTACCGGGAGAACGGCGGCGAGCGCTTCCACATCGCCCGGCCCGTCACCGTCGTGCGCGACGACGAGGACCTGCTCGCCGTGTGGATGGCCCCCGGCACCCAGTGCGTCAAGCCCGTCCTCGCCGACGGCACCCCCCTGCACCAGGAACCGCTGCGGACGCGGTACACCAAGCCCCGGACCGTGGTGCGCGACCACTGGTTCGGCACCGGTGTGCTGAAGCTGGCCCGGCCCGGCGAGCCGTGGTCGGTGTGGCTGTTCTGGGAGCCGGGCTGGCAGTTCAAGAACTGGTACGTCAACCTGGAGCAGCCGTTGGCCCGTTGGGAGGGCGGTGTGGACTCCGAGGACCACTTTCTGGACATCTGCGTGTATCCGGACCGCACGTGGGGCTGGCGCGACGAGGACGAGTTCGCGCAGGCCCAGCAGGACGGCCTGATGGACGCGTCGGCGGCCGAACGGGTGCGGGAGGCGGGCCGGTCGGCGGTGGAGATGATCCACGCCTGGGGGCCGCCGTTCTCGGACGGCTGGCAGCACTGGCGCCCGGATCCGTCCTGGGCCGTACCGTTGCTGCCGGAGGACTGGGACCGCACGCCCGCGCACCTGTCCACATGAGACCCTTGATGTGCCCCCGGGCAACAAACGTAGGATCGTCCTCCGCAAGGGCTTGAATCAGCAACTCCCGGAGCAGACGCCAGGTCTGACCGAATGTCACCGAGGGGCGGCAGGACGTGAGCGAGGGGTACGAGGGCAACATCGGTGGGGCGGGCGGGATTTTTGACGCCGGCCTCGCGGGCCGCGCCCGGTGCACCGGTGGCACAGGAACAGCCTCTGACCACGCGGGAAATCCGTTCCGGGGACACGCATTCCGGGTATCGGGTTCTCTGCGGGACCAACTGCACGCGCGGCGCGCAGCCCCGGACGGACGGATTCGACACGCGTGACGGAGCAGCCCACCTCCTACGAACGCCCCCAGGGCGGCGACCCCACGGACCCCCGCGGGGCGCTTCTGCGTTCCCAGGCGCCCGTGCCGGACTCCACGGCCTTACCGTCCCCCGCCGCCCAGGCCCGCACCGACGGGGCACCGGGCATCGGCACGCCGGGCTCTCCGGCGCCGTACGGCAGGACCGGTAAGGCAGGCAAGGGAGGCACATCAGGCAAGGGGGCCGAGGTGGGCGAGGGAAAGGATCCGGCCGGTTCCGGTCCCGAGCACTCACAGTCGGCGTCCGCCGAGACCATGGGGGCACTCCCCGGGCGAGCGGAGCCGAGCGTGGGGGACCACCGGCCGCGCCCCGTGCCCGAGTCCATCCCGGCCCAGCCGGGCGCCGAGCACGGCCCCGACGGGCAGGAACGCCGTACCGGACAGGTGCCGGCGCCCGGCCGGCCCACGCCGATGCGGCGGGACGGGGACCGGCTGCGCTTCGTGGGCGCGGCCACCCGGCGGATCGCCCGCGGTCTGGACCTGGACGAGATCGTGATGGGGCTGTGCCGGGCCACCGTGCCGACCTTCTCCGACGCGATCCTCGTCCATCTGCGCGACCCGCTGCCGGTGGGCGACGAACGCCCGACGGCGGACCGTGTCGTGCTGCGGCTGCGGCGCACCGACCGGATCCCGGAGGAGCGGGACACCGAGACCGGGTTCGCGGCGCTGGGCCTGCCGCTCCCGGAGGCACCGGACCGGTCGGAGCTGTCGGCGGCGGTCGCCGAGCTGTGCGAGGTCCGGCCGGGCGGAGCCCTCGCGGAGGTGCTGCGCGGGGTGCGTCCGGTGTTCGCCGACAGCCCGGCCGCCCGTGCCGCGCTGCCCGAGCTCCTGGGCGAGGACAGCCAGTTGGACATCCCGGACGGCCGGCGGGCGATCCTGGCCCCGCTGCGCGGCCGGCGCCGGGTGATCGGCGCCGCCGTCTTCATCCGCCGCCCGGACCGCATCCCGTTCGAGAACGACGACCTGCTGGTCGCCGCCCAGCTCGCCACCCACAGCGCCCTGGGCATCGACAAGGCGGTGCTGTACGACCGTGAGGCGTACATCGCCGACGAACTGCAGCGCACCATGCTCCCGGAGACCCTGCCCCGCCCCACGGGCGTACGGCTGGCCTCCCGCTATCTGCCCGCCGCGGAGACCGCGCGGGTCGGCGGCGACTGGTACGACGCCATCCCGCTGCCGGGCAGCCGGGTGGCGCTCGTGGTGGGTGACGTCATGGGTCACTCCATGACGTCGGCCGCGATCATGGGGCAGCTGCGGACGACCGCGCAGACCCTCGCCGGGCTCGACCTGCCGCCGCAGGAGGTGCTGCACCACCTCGACGAGCAGGCCCAGCGGCTGGGCACCGACCGCATGGCGACCTGCCTGTACGCCGTCTACGACCCGGTCTCGCACCGCATCACCATCGCCAACGCCGGCCATCCGCCGCCCGTCCTGCTGCACCTGGGCGGCCGGGCCGAGGTGCTGCGCGTGCCGCCGGGCGCGCCGATCGGGGTCGGCGGTGTCGACTTCGAGGCCGTGGAGCTGGACGCGCCCGCCGGGGCGACGCTGCTGCTGTACACCGACGGCCTGGTGGAGTCCCGGCTGCGGGACGTGGCGACCGGCATAGAGCAACTGCGCGAGAAGCTCGCGGCGACCGCGCAGCTGACCGGGCCCGATCATCCGCCGCCGCTGGAAGCGCTGTGCGACGAGGTGCTGGACATGCTCGGGCCGGGCGACCGGGACGACGACATCGCGCTGCTCGCCGCCCGGTTCGACGGGATCGCGCCGAGCGATGTGGCGTACTGGTTCCTGGAGCCGGAGGACGCCGCGCCCGGACGGGCCCGGAAGCTGGCCCGTCGTGCGCTGGCCCGGTGGGGGCTGGAGGAACTCACCGACTCGGTGGAGCTGTTGGTGAGCGAGGTGGTCACCAACGCGGTGCGCTATGCCACGCGGCCGGTCACCTTGCGGCTGCTGCGCACCGACGTCCTGCGGTGCGAGGTCGGGGACGACGTGCCGCAGTTGCCCCGGCTCCGGCAGGCCCGCGCCACGGACGAGGGTGGACGCGGGTTGTTCCTGGTGAACCGGCTGGCCCGGCGGTGGGGGGCCACTCGGTTGAGTACCGGGAAAGTGGTCTGGTTCGAGCTGAATCAGGGCTGAGTTTCCCGAAGAGAACGCGGAGAGGGCGCCCGGTGAGCACCGGGCGCCCTCTCTGCGTGTCTACTGCCCCGACTGCGGATCCAGGGGGTCCTCAGGTGGTGTCGACGGGGTCGACGGGGAATTGCTGGGCGTCGGTGCCTCCGAGCTCGGCTCCTCCGACGGCTCCTGCGTCGTCGGCGTGTTGGACGGGGTCGTCGGGGTCTGCGGGGACTTGCTGGGTGTCGGGGCCTCCGGGCTCGGCGCCTCCGACTCCTCCTCCTCCGACTGGGACGGGGACGGGCTCGCCGAGCGGCTCGGCTGGACCGCGGCGCCCTGGTCGGTCTCCAGGTCGAACTTGGTGACCTTGGTGGAGACGCCGAAGGTGTACGCCGCCCAGATCTGCGCCGGGAAGCCACCACCGTTGACACGGCCGTCATCGCCGCTCAGGCCGGTCGTCGCGCCGGTCAGGGTGACCTGGGGGTGCGGCGGCTTGGCGGACTCGCCGAACAGGCCGACGGAGGTGACCAGTTCGGGGGTGTAGGCGGTGAACCAGGCCGACTTGTTGTCGTCGGAGGTACCGGTCTTGCCGGCGACCTTCTGGCCCTTGCGCAGGGGGTTGTCCCGCACGGACTTCTTGGCCGTACCGTCGTCGACCACGCCCGTCAGCACCGAGGTGACCGTGTCGGCGGCCTCGCGGCTGATGACCTCCTCGCCGATCGGCTCGGCCGCCTTCACCGCGTGGGCGCTGTTCTCCGCCGACTTGATGAGGGTCGGGGTGACCTTCTTGCCGTGGTTGTCGAGGGTCGCGTAGACACCGGCCATCTGCAGCGGGCTCGCGCCCATGGTGCCGAGGGTCTGCGCGGGCACCGCCTTCAGGTCCTCGGTGTCCATGCCGAGGTCGCCCGCGGTCTTCAGCACCTTGTCCATGCCGACGTCGACGCCCAGCTGCGCGAAGACGGAGTTGATGGACTTGTTCATGGCCGTCTGGACGGTGACGTCGCCGTAGTCGAGGTCGTCCTCGTTCTCCGGGGCGAAGCCGATGTCGCTGCCGACGACCGGGCGCTTGCTGGTGCCGTCGTAGATCGTGTTCGCGGTGATCTTCTCGCCGTCCTGGGTCTCGGCGCCCTGGTCGAGGGCGGCGGCGAGGATCACCGGCTTGAAGGTGGAGGCGGGCTGGTAGTCGGTGCGGGTGGCGTTGTTCGTGAAGTGCTCGACGTAGTTGACGCCGCCGTACATCGCCACGACCGCGCCCGTCTTCGGGTTCACGGAGACGGCGCCGGCCTGGACGTCGCCGTCGACCGAGCGCTTCTTCTTGTCCAGCTTGCTGGTCAGCTGCTCCTTGACGGAGGCCTCCAGCGCCTTCTGCTTCTTCTTGTCGATGTTGAGCGTGATGTTCCAGCCGCCGGCGTCGACCATCGCGTCGGCTTCCTTGCTGGTCTCCGCGACGCCCTGGTCGACGAGCTGCTTCTTCAGCTCGTTGTTGGCCGCATTGACCAGATAGCCGACCTGGCCCTCCATCCCGGGGGCGGCCTTGGGCTCCTTGGGCACCGGGAACTTCATGGCGTTGCGCTCGGCCTTGTCCAGCCAGCCCTCCTCGACCATGTTGTTGAGGACGTAGTTCCAGCGCTGCTGGACCAGCCGCCTGCCGGTGTCGGAGGCGGCGTGCCAGTCGTACTGGCTGGGGGCCTGGAGCAGCGCGGCGAGGTAGGCGCCCTGCGGGACGGTGAGCTTGTCGGCGTCGACGCGGTAGTAGGCCTGGGCGGCGGCCTGGATGCCGTAGGCGCCGCGGCCGTAGTAGCTGGTGTTGAGGTAGCCGGCGAGGATGTAGTTCTTGGACTTCTCCCGGTCCAGCTTCAGGGAGATGACCAGTTCCTTCAGCTTGCGCGTGACGGTCTGTTCCTGCGTCAGGTAGTAGTTCTTGACGTACTGCTGGGTGATCGTCGAACCGCCCTGCGCGCCCTTGCCCATGAGCGTGTTGAGCATGCCGCGCGCGGTGCCCCTCAGGTCGACGCCGGCGTCGTTGTAGAAGGTCTTGTTCTCGGCGGCGACGAAGGTGCGCTGGACGGGCTCGGGGATCTCCGCGAGGTCGACGTTCTCGCGGTTGAGCTTGCCTTCGCGGGTCAGGAGGTTGCCGTCGCTGTACTTGTAGACGTTGCTCTGGAGCTCGGCGTCGGCGTTCGCCGTGTCGGGGATCGGCGTCGTCATGTACAGCGCGATGAAGGCGCCGATGGTGAGCACGACGAGGCCGAGGAAGGTGCCGAGCATCTTCTTCCAGGTGAAGAGCCGGCGTATGCGGCCCTTCTCGGCCTTGGCGCCCTTGGCGCCCTTCTTGGCGCTCCTGCGGGCCGCCGCGCGTCCGCCGGTCGCCGCGGCCGTGGTCTGCTCGGCAGCCGGTACCGACTCGTTGCGCGAGGCGGGAGCCGCCGCCCGCGACGAACGGTTCTTGGGCGCCGCGCGGCGGCCACCGCGCTGTCGCGCTCGTCTCTCGTCCGCTCGTCCCATGAGTCCGCTCGCTCCGCTTCCTACTCGGCAGTCACACCAGTGCCCGGAGGCAGGTCAGCTCAGAAAGCTAACACCGCTGTCTATGACGAAGGGCTGTCGATCCGGCTCCGCGCGGCCGTGAGAATCAGCACCCCGCTCGGTGGAACCGGCACACCGTTCCACCGGAATCGACGTTCGAAAGGGCCCGAGGGTTGCCATCCCCCGATAAAGTGATATCACTTAGCTAGATCGAAGCTAACCCGCGAGAGACCACTCGCGAGAAACAGGGGGACCCTCATGTCCACGCATGACCCGCACGGCCCGCAGGCCCCGTCGGCGACCGCGGACGCCTCCATAGGCGTCGACGCGCCCGAGATGCCCGCCCCGCGTGTGCACGAGTTCCCGGCACGCAGCGTGGGCGGCGGACTCGCACTGCTGCTCGGCCTGGTCGGGCTGCTGATCGGTGTCGGACTGATCGTGGCCGCCGCGGCCGTGGTGGCGGGCGCCGCCAAGGCCGCGCTGATGGTCGTCGGCATCCTGGTCGCCCCCGGCGCCTTCCTCTCGATGTGCGGGCTGAACATGGTGGCGCCGGGCGAGGCCCGTGTGGTCCAGCTCTTCGGGCGCTACCGCGGGACCATCCGCGAGGACGGCCTGCGCTGGGTGAACCCCTTCACCTCCCGCGAGAAGATCTCCACCCGCGTCCGCAACCACGAGACGGCGGTCCTGAAGGTCAACGACGCCTACGGCAACCCGATCGAGCTCGCCGCGGTCGTGGTGTGGAAGGTGCAGGACACCGCGCAGGCCAGCTTCGAGGTGGACGACTACTTCGAGTTCGTCTCCACCCAGACCGAGGCGGCCGTGCGGCACATCGCCATCGAGTACCCGTACGACGCCCACGACGAGGGCGGGCTCTCGCTGCGGGGCAACGCCGAGGAGATCACCGAGAAGCTCGCCGCCGAGCTGCACGCGCGCGTGGAGGCGGCCGGTGTGCGGATCATCGAGTCCCGCTTCACCCATCTTGCCTACGCTCCGGAGATCGCCTCCGCGATGCTCCAGCGGCAGCAGGCGGGCGCGGTGGTCGCGGCGCGGCGGGAGATCGTCGACGGCGCGGTCGGCATGGTGGAGGCGGCGCTCAACCGGATCGCCGAGCAGGACATCGTGGAACTGGACGAGGAACGGAAGGCGGCGATGGTGTCCAACCTGATGGTGGTGCTGTGCGGGGACCGGGCGCCCCAGCCCGTGCTGAACACGGGGACGCTCTACCAGTGACCTCGCCCGCGGATCCTTCGGAGGGCTCTGCACCCAAGCGGCGGCCGCAGCAGCGCAAGCAGGTGCTGCTGCGGCTGGATCCGCTGGTGCACGACGCGTTGGCCCGGTGGGCCTCCGACGAGCTGCGGTCGGCGAACGCGCAGATCGAGTTCCTGTTGCGGAAGGCCCTGAAGGAGGCGGGGAGGCTGCCCGGTGAGGCCGGCCCGCTGCCGCGCCGTGGCCGCCCGCCCGGGGGCTCGGCCCCCAGACCCCCGTCGGCCTGAACGGCCCTGTCCTCGAACTCCCCCACGGGGGGCGGGACACGCCCGCCCACCCCTGTAGCAGAGCTGTGACAATCGCCCCCCACCTGCACCGTCGCACCCCGCGCCACCGACTCCACACTCGGCGTATACATCCGGCGTATACACCGTATGTAGAGTCCTCCCCATGTCCATCGGTCACACCCTCCTGGGACTCCTGGAGTCCGGGCCCCGCCACGGCTACGACCTGAAGCGGGCCTTCGACGAGAAGTTCGGTCACGACCGGCCGCTGCACTACGGCCAGGTCTACTCGACGATGTCCCGGCTGCTGAAGAACGGGCTCGTCGAAGTCGACGGCATCGAGGCCGGCGGCGGCCCGGAGCGGAAGCGGTACGCCATCACCGACGCCGGGATCACCGACGTCGCCCGCTGGCTCGCCACGCCCGAGAAGCCCGAGCCGTATCTGCAGTCGACGCTCTACACCAAGGTCGTCCTCGCGCTGCTCACCCACCGCGACGCGGCCGACATCCTCGACACGCAGCGCTCGGAGCATCTGCGCAGCATGCGCATCCTCACCGACCGCAAGCGCAGGGGTGACCTCGCCGACCAGCTGATCTGCGACCACGCCCTGTTCCATCTCGAGGCCGATCTGCGCTGGCTGGAGCTGACCGCCGCGCGCCTCGACAAGCTCCGAGAGGTGGTGACCGCGTGACCGCTCCCGCGGGATCCCTGCTGGCCGCCGAGAACCTGCGCAAGGCGTACGGGCCGACGATGGCCCTGGACGGCGCCGAGTTCTCCATCCACCCCGGCGAGGTCGTCGCCGTGATGGGCCCCTCGGGGTCCGGCAAGTCCACGTTGCTGCACTGTCTCGCCGGGATCGTGACGCCCGACTCGGGCTCGATCGTCTACGACGGGCAGGAGCTCGCCACGATGAGCGACGCGCGGCGCAGTGCGCTGCGGCGCTCGGAGTTCGGGTTCGTGTTCCAGTTCGGGCAGCTCGTGCCGGAGCTGACCTGTGTGGAGAACGTGGCGCTGCCGCTGCGGCTGAACGGCACCCCGCGCAAGCAGGCCGAGCGGACCGCGCTGGCCTGGATGGAGCGGCTGGAGGTCGACGACCTGCGCAAGAAGCGGCCCGGTGAGGTCTCCGGCGGGCAGGGTCAGCGGGTGGCCGTGGCCCGGTCGCTGGTCACCAGTCCGCGGGTGGTGTTCGCCGACGAGCCGACCGGCGCGCTGGACTCGCTCAACGGCGAGCGCGTGATGGAACTGCTCACCGAGGCGGCCCGGTCGGCCAACGCCGCCGTGGTGCTGGTGACCCATGAGGCGCGGGTGGCGGCCTACTCCGACCGCGAGATCGTCGTACGGGACGGCAAGTCGCGGGACATGGAGCGGGTGATATGAACCTGCGTCAGTGGTCCAGGGACCTGGGCATGGGGGCCAGGTTCGCCTTCGCCGGCGGGCGGGAGGGGTGGGCGCGGATGCTGCTCACCGCCGTCGGCGTGGGGCTCGGCGTGGCGCTGCTGCTGCTCACCACCGCGATCCCGAACGCGCTGGCCGTCCGGCACGACCGGGGAGAAGCGCGCACGGACATCACGTACGAGAACTCGCTGCCGCCGAAGGCGGACAACACGCTGCTGGTCGCCGATGTCGGGACGACCTTCCGCGACGAGGAGGTGCGCGGGCGGGAGTTGCAGCCCGAGGGGCCCCGGGCACCGCTGCCGCCGGGCGTGGCGAAGTTCCCCGGGGTGGGCGAGATGGTGGTCTCCCCCGCGCTGAAGCGGCTGCTGGAGTCGGACGGCGGGAAGCTGCTGCGGGAGCGGCTGCCGGACCGGATCGTCGGCACCATCGCCGAACCCGGCCTGATCGGCTCCCAGGAACTCACCTTCTACCGCGGCGCCGACAACCTCGTACCCGAGAAGGACAGCTACCAGGTCGTCCGCCTCGAACGGTTCGGCGACCCCGATCCGCCCCCGTCGCGGACGGACCCCGTCCTGCTCCTGCTGCTCCTCGTCGTGTTCGTGGTGTTGCTGATGCCGGTCGGCGTCTTCATCGCCGCGGCCGTGCGGTTCGGCGGCGAGCGACGGGACCGGCGGCTCGCGGCCCTCAGGCTGGTGGGCTCCGACAGCAGGATGACCCGGCGGATCGCCGCGGGCGAGGCGCTCGCGGGCTCCGTGGCGGGCCTGGTCCTCGGCACGGTCTTCTTCCTGCTCGTCCGGGAGGCCGCCGGCACCATGGAACTGCTCGAGGTGAGCGTGTTCCCCAGCTATCTGACCCCCTCCCCCACGCTCGCCCTGCTGGTCGCGGTCGCGGTCCCGGCCGCCGCCGTGCTGGTCACCCTGTTCGCGCTGCGCGGTGTGGTGATCGAGCCGCTCGGTGTGGTGCGCACAGCGAAGCCCCCGCGGCGCCGGCTCTGGTGGCGGCTGCTGCTGCCGCTGGGCGGGCTCGCGATGCTCTACCCGATGATCGGCAACGGCCGGGACAGCGGTGAGTTCAACCAGTACCTGGTCACCGGTGGTGTCCTGCTGCTGCTCGTCGGGGTGACCGCGCTGCTGCCGTGGGTCGTGGAGGCGGTCGTCACCCGGCTCGGCTCGGGCGGCATCGCCTGGCAACTGGCCATCCGCCGACTCCAGTTGAGCAGCGGCACGGCCGCCCGCATGGTCAACGGCATCGCGGTCGCGGTGGCGGGCGCCATCGCGCTGCAGATGCTGTTCTCCGGGGTGGAGGGCCAGTACACCGAGCACTCCCAGAACGACCTCGCCCGCGCCCAGATGCAGGTGGCCCTGCCGGACGGCGCCCCGCTCGCCAAGGCGGTGACCGAGTTCGAGGCGACCAAGGGAGTGAAGAAGGTCTTCGCCTTCGACGAGGGCTACATCGGCGACCGTCGCAAGGACCCCGAGAACTTCGCCCAGGTCACCATCGCCGACTGCGCGTCCCTGCGCGAGGTGGCCTCCCTGCCCTCCTGCAAGGACGGTGACACCTTCGTCGTCCAGGGCGGCGAGTACGAGGAGGCGTCGCCCGAGCTGGTGAAGCCCGGCAGGACGCTGTGGTTCGACCCCGTCGACGGCGACGCCGAAGACAAGCCGTCGCCTTGGACGGTGCCGGCACACATGAAGCAGGCGCAGTCGATCGACGACCCGACCGGGGTGAAGCGCGGCGGCTTCCTGCTGACGCCGGGCGCGGTGCCCGCGGGGGCCGAGCAGGGGGTCAGCGGGGAGATCTACCTAGGGCTGGACCGGGCACTGGCGGACGCACCCGACCACGTGCGGAACACGGCCCACCGGATCGATCCGCTCATCGACCCGATGATGTGGGTGTCCAGCGAGCGGACGGACACCTACGACAAGATCCGCACCGGCCTGTTCATCGGCGCCACCTGTGTGCTGGCACTGATCGGCGCGAGCCTGCTGGTGTCGCAGCTGGAGCAGCTGCGCGACCGCAAGAAGCTCCTGTCGTCGCTGGTCGCCTTCGGCACCCGGCGCCGCACGCTGAGCCTGTCGGTGCTGTGGCAGACGGCGATCCCGATCGGTCTGGGCCTGGCACTGGCCTCGACGGTCGGGCTGACGCTGGGGGCGGTCCTGCTGAAGATGACCGACACCCCGGTGGACGTGGACTGGGCGAGCGTGTTGTCGATGACCGGCATCGGCGCCGCCGTGGTCCTGGTGGTGACGCTGCTCAGCCTGCCGCCGCTGCTGCGGCTGCTGCGGCCGGACGGCCTGCGCACCGAGTGAGCACCGAGTGAGCCGAGGGCCCCTCCCCTGACGCCGGGAGGGGCCTTCGCCCGTTTCGGAGGCCCGCTTCAGAGGCTGTACTCCTTCACGACGCGCCGTACCTGGGCGAAGAGCATGCCCACGTTCACCGACTTGCGGCACACGACCACCGCGACCACGTCCTGCTGCTCGGTCATCCTCACGAACAGGTGGGTGAGGTTGTCGCTGTTGACGAGGATCTCCTGGAAGAAGTGGTTGTCACTGGTGACCCCGCGCCGCTCCTTGAAGACGTCCTCGATCATCACGACCGTACGGCCCTGGAACAGGTCGAGGGTCGCGCCCGCCAGCAGGTCCAGGACCTCCGGCGGGTGGTTGTCGACGGTCTCGTACGACAGGAGCATGCCGGTCGACATGTCGACGACGCCGGAGGCGACGCAGTCGGGGGCATCCGTGCGGAGCGATTTGACCAGGCCCATCACCTGGTCGGAGAAACCCGGGGTCATACGCTTCGTCGCCATCCCTTCAGACTCCTTCGACTGCCTTCGCGGAGTTCACGTTCGTCTCGAACTTCTCGGAGCTCTCGGACCTCTCGGATCTCTCGGTCTTCTCGGTCTTCTCGGTGAGGATCAGGTCGATGCGGCGCAGGGCCGGCTGGGTCGCCGTGTGCAGGCGGTCCACGTCCATGCCCTCGTCGCCGAGCACGACCATGAGCGCGGTGTCGCCGACCGCGTAGAAGGCGGCGCAGCCGTGGCTGCCGTACGTCACCGTCCGGTGCAGGGCGCCGCGGGCGGTCGCCTCGGCGGTGCGGCGGGCGAGGCCGAGACCGGCCGCGGCGAGGGCGGCGAGGCCCTCGGGGTCGATGGAGTCGGCGGTGTCGGCGGCGATGAGCAGCCCGTCGGCCGCCGCGACCGCGGTGTCGGTGATGCCGGTCACCTGCTCGCGCAGGCCGCGCATTTCCCGCGCGAGGGCTTGGTGGTCCATGAGTGCAACTCCCCTATTTCTGATCGCATGTGACCGTCTGTTGGCTGTGAGGGCATTTCACGTGGGGGCATTGCATGTGGGGTGCAAAGAAGGGTGGGGGCTTTCATTTCCCCGTCGGATTGCGCAGGCGGAAGAACTCCTTCCAGCTCGTCCCGTTCCGCTCGCCGCCGATCGCCTCGGTGATACCGCTGGCACCGGGCCTGCGGCGGGGCAGGGCGACCGGTTCCGGGGGCGGGGCGACCGGGGGCGGCGGGAGCGGGGCGGGTTCCCGGGGGCGGACTCCGGCCCCGTCGGGCGGTAACCGCACCGGGATCGGGGCGGGCGCCTCGGGGCACTCCAGGAGCCCTTCGCCGAGCATCCGGGCCACCTCGACCGTGACGGTGTAGACCCCGCGCCCGGTGAGGAAGGCGAGGTCACGGGCGGTGCGCCGGCCGTCGGCGTGGCCGATCAGCTCACGCCGCAGCGCGGTCAGACGGTCGGCCGCGTGGGAGAGGGGAGCGGGGGCGGGGCGTTCCCGCTCCGGACGTACGGGGTAGGGCAGCGCGAGCAGGGCGTTGAGCTTGCGGGCCGCGTCCTGCAGGAGCCGGGTGGGAGGTTCACCCACGGCGACCGCGGCGGGCGGCGATTCGGCGGCCGGACCGCGTTCGCAGCCGTCGACGCTGCCTGCGACGACCGCGAACGCGGCATCCTGGAGGGCCATCGCGCAGACGACCCTGAGTTGGGCGGCCCCCGTGTAGCCGTGGGTGATCAGCCCGGCGGCCGGCCAGCGCGCCCCGCCGGACTCGCGCACCAGGCCGGCCCACTCCTCGCCGCCGATCCGCCCGGAGCGCAGCAGCAGTGCCTCCGGTCCGGGCGCGCCCGGCGACTCGACGGCGACGACCAGACCGCCGCGCAGATGGACGGTGCCGCCGGGCGAGCCGGACACCCGCACTTCCCCGGTGAAGCCGTCACGCCCGCACGCGGCCAGGTCGCGTGCCAGCAGCTCGTAGCCCGACATCACTCCCCTTGGCCTGTCGCACATACGCCTGACGCGTAGCGCTGAGGAGGGAATGTGTATCAGCCGGGGCGCATATTCCAGCGGCGGATTTCCGACCTGCTCTCAGCTGACGGAAGTTGCTCCGCCCGTGAAGTCAATTCTCTTTGTTCGGCGCTCATTTGACCGATCGGCGGACATCAGTCGTCACTGCCGAGCACCCGCACCGGCAACGGCCGCAGCGCCTCTCGCAGGGCCTCCGCGAGCTCCGTGTACTCCGCTCCACGCGCCGCGCCCGTGCGCATGGCGAGGGCGATACGGCGGGCGGGCGCGGGCTCGGTGAAGGACCCGGTGAGCAGCTGGGTGGAGCGGCTGGTCTCGACGGTGACGGCGGTGCGCGGCAGCAGGGTGCAGCCGAGTCCGCCGGCGACGAGCTGGACGAGCGTGGAGAGCCCGGCGGCGGTCGTGGTCACCGGCGCGCCCTCCCGTCGCCCACCACCCTCACCCGAGGGGCTTCGCCCCGCCCCACTGATTCCCCTGCCCGCCTCGCGGCAGATGTCGAGAGCCTGGTCGCGCAGACAGTGCCCCTCGTCCAGGAGCAGCAGGTTGAGCTCCTTGAGGGCCTCGCGCGGGATGCCCTCCCGGCCGCCGAGCCAGTGGTCGAGAGGGGTCACGAGCACGAAGTCCTCGTCGAACAGCGGGAGTTCGGTAACCCCGGGCACCCCGAGAGGCACAGCGAGCAGCAGCAGGTCGAGCCGCCCGCCGTTCAGGCCGTCGATCAGGCTGGCGGTCTGCTCCTCATGGACCTGGAGGTCGAGGTGCGGGTAGCGGTCGTGGACCAGGCGCAGGACGGTGGGCAGGAGATACGGCGCGACGGTAGGGATGACCCCGAGCCGCAGCACCCCCGTGAACGGCGCCCGTACCGCCTCCGCCTCCTCCAGCAGCGCCCCGACCTCCTCCAGCACCGCCTTCGCCCGGACGGCGAGCCGCTCGCCGGCCGGGGAGAGCAGCACCTTGCGGGTCGTGCGCTCGAGGAGGGTCACGCCGAGCGTCTCCTCCAGGGCGGAGACGGCACCGGACAGGGCGGGCTGGCTCATACCGATGGCGGCGGCCGCGTCCCGGAAGTGCAGATGCTCGGCGACCGCCGCGAAGGCGCGCAGCTGGGCCAGGCTGGGCAGCCGCCGCTTGGAACCGACGCCCACGCCGGCTCCCGCTCCCACAGCCACCCCGGCATTCTTGGCACCCATGGAACCCTTCCCGTCTGCATTACTCACGGTCACTGATAGGCACCTCCGATCAACCCGACAGAGTGTAGCGATTTCTTTGATCAATGCACCTTGTGCCAGCATCGGGACAGTCCAACCCATGGGAAGCGTCCGCGATCCGGACGTTTCTTCGCTGCAAGGAGAGCGTGTGCTCACTGTCGGTGACAAGTTCCCCGATTTCGAACTGACCGCCTGCGTCTCGCTGGAGAAGGGCAAGGAGTTCGAGCAGATCCACCACAAGTCCTACGAGGGCAAGTGGTTGGTGGTCTTTGCATGGCCCAAGGACTTCACATTCGTGTGCCCCACCGAGATCGCCGCGTTCGGCAAGCTGAACGACGAGTTCGCCGACCGCGACGCGCAGATCCTCGGCTTCTCCGGTGACTCCGAGTTCGTCCACCACGCCTGGCGCAAGGACCACCCGGACCTGACGGACCTGCCGTTCCCGATGATGGCCGACTCCAAGCACGAGCTGATGCGCGACCTCGGCATCGAGGGCGAGGACGGCTTCGCGCAGCGCGCCGTCTTCGTCGTCGACCCGAACCGCGAGATCCAGTTCACGATGGTCACCGCGGGCTCCGTCGGCCGGAACCCGAAGGAGGTCCTGCGGGTTCTGGACGCCCTGCAGACCGACGAGCTGTGCCCGTGCAACTGGACCAAGGGCGAGGACACCCTCGACCCGGTCAAGCTGCTGGCCGGGGAGTGAGCTGACATGTCCCTCGACTCCCTCAAGTCCGCCGTACCGGACTACGCCAAGGACCTGAAGCTCAACCTGGGCTCGGTCATCGGCAACTCCGACCTTCCCGCGCAGCAGCTGTGGGGCACCGTGCTGGCGACCGCGATCGCCTCGCGCTCCCCCATCGTGCTGCGCGAGTTGGAGCCGGAGGCGAAGGCGAACCTCTCGCCGGAGGCGTACACCGCCGCGAAGTCCGCGGCCGCGGTGATGGCGATGAACAACGTCTTCTACCGCACCCGGCATCTGCTGTCCGACCACGAGTACGGCAACCTGCGAGCCGGGCTGCGGATGAACGTCATCGGCAACCCCGGGGTCGACAAGGCCGACTTCGAGCTGTGGTCGTTCGCCGTGTCCGCCATCAACGGCTGCGGGATGTGCCTCGACTCGCACGAGCAGGTGCTGCGCAAGGCGGGCGTCGACCGTGAGGTGATCCAGGAGGCGTTCAAGATCGCCTCGGTGGTTCAGGCGGTGGGCGTGACGCTGGACGCGGAGGCGGTTCTCGCCGAGTGACACCGGTTCACTCCGTGGGCCCCGTTCACCTGTCGGTGGGCGGGGCCCAGTCGTTCTCCGCCCCCAGGCCCCCCGGCCTGTGCGCACCCACCGCCCGACTCGGTCGGGAAAGAGGGCACGGTTTTCAGCACAGGTCGGCGAGAACAGCCCGTCTGGGGGCACCCCCTCTGGGGGAGCTTGAGGACGAGGCCCGTTCAGGGCCGAAGCGGGGGTCCGGGGGCGGCAGCCCCCGGGGACGGGACGGGTAGGGGCGGCGGGGGCGAGGAACGGCCGGCGTTCACGACAGTGGGGGGTCCGGAGGCACAGCCTCCGGGGCCGGGACCGGAGGCGGGCTGACCGGCGCCGCATCCACCGCCGTAGCCCCCCGCGGCGGCGGAGCCATCCGCACCGTCGCCTCCCGCGAGTACGCGTGCAGATACCCGACCACCGTGTTCGTCACCGCCACCAGCGGTACGGCGACCACGGCGCCCCCGATGCCCGCGACCATGCCGCCGGAGGCCACCGCCAGGACCACCGCCAGCGGATGGACGCGCACGGCGCGGCCGAGGATGAACGGCTGGAGGATGTGGCCCTCGATCTGCTGGACGGCCAGGACGACCGCGAGGGTCATCACCGCGGTGAACACGCCCTGCGTGACCAGCGCGACGACGACCGCCAGCGCACCGGAGGCCACCGCGCCGACGAGCGGGATGAAGGAGAACAGGAAGATGAAGACGGCGAGCGGGACAGCCATGGGGACGTCGAGGAAGTAGATACCGAGGCCGATGAAGATCGCGTCGATCAACGCGACGATCACCGTGCCCCGCACATACGCCGTGAGCGTCGCCCAGGCGCGCGGGCCCGCGCCCGCCACGCCCGGCCGGGCGGCGGCCGGCACCAGCTTGAGGAACCACTCCCAGATGCGCTTGCCGTCGTAGAGCAGGAACAGCGTGGAGAAGAAGGCCAGCAGGATGCCGGTGAGGGCCTCGACGACGACGGTGACGCCCTCCAGGCCCGCCGAGGTGATCTCGTCGGTGTTGGCGCCGACGGCCTCCCGCAGGTTCTTGGCAATGGCGTTGATCTGCTTGTCGGTGACGTGGAAGGGGCTGTTGAGCAGCCACCGGCGCAGGTCCTCGATGCCGTCCTGGACCTGGTCGGAGAGGTCGTCGATGTTCTCCATGACCTGCCAGGTCACGAACCAGCCCATGAGACCGATGACGACGAACCCGAGGATCGCCGTCAGCGCGGTCGCGGGCCCGCGGGGCACACCCAGGCTCTTGAGGCGGGCGACGGTGGGTTCCAGCAGGGCGGTCAGCAGCAGCGCCACCACGAAGGCCAGGACGACGAGTTGGACGGCGCTGATGACCTTCATCAGGACCCAGACGGTCCCGGCGAGCACCAGCAGCCGCCAGCCGGCCTCGGCTGCGACCCGGACACCCCAGGGCACGACCTGCGCGGGGTCGGGGCGGGGTCCGGGAGGCGGGAGGTCCTCAGGGGGCACGGTGTGGAGGTCGGGCGGTGGAGATTCGGAGCCGACGCCTTCGCCGGCCTCCCGCCGGGCCTTGGCACGCCGCTCGTCGAGCCGCTCCCCCATCTCGGTCAGCCCGGCACCGACCCGGCCGAGCCACCCTGGCACTCGCGACATGATCCGTCCTCTTCCCCCGTCTCTCCCCACCACTCCCCCTGGAGTCGTCGGCTTACGACCGTACAGGGCGAAAGCCCCTCCCCCTAGGACGGGGAGGGGCTGTGCCAGGGTTGAGCGGCCGCGGCGGCGGCTCAGTAGGAGCCGTTGGCCTGCCAGTAGTCCCAGGCGTCACAGGGGCTGCCGTAGCGCTCGTTCATGTAGTTCAGGCCCCACTTGATCTGGGTGGCCGGGTTGGTCCGCCAGTCGGCACCCGCGGACGACATCTTCGAGCCGGGATAGGCCTGGACGAGACCGTAGGCGCCGGAAGAGGGGTTGACGGCCTGGTAGTTCCAGGTGGACTCGTGGTCCACGATGTTGCTGAAGCACTGGAACTGGCCGGCGGGCACGATCTGACGTGCGATGGCCTGGACCTCGGCGACGGTGTACGACGCCTGCTGGGGGAAGCTGCCGACGTTCCCGGCCGAGGCGCTGGTGGCCTTGGTCTCCGCCTCCTGGCGGTCCTTGGCGTCCTGCGCGGCCTTGGCCGCCTTGGCCGCCTTGGCCGCCTTGTCCGCGGCCTCCCTCTGCTTGGCCACCGCGTCCTTGGCCGCCTGCTTACGGGCCGCTTCCTCCGCGGTCTTCCGGGCGGTGGCGTCCGCGGCGATGGCCTGGACGTCGGCCTGCTCCGCCAGCGAGGCGGTCTGTACCTGGGCCTGCTGGCCTGCGGGTAAGTCCGCGAGGAGGGTCGAATCGCTCGCGGTCGCCTCGGCGTCGCCTGCGGGCTGGGCGGTGCCCGCCTGGGCAACTCCCATCACAGCGCCGACCGTGGTGACCGCGGTGGCCGAGGCCACGGCGAATCCCCGGGCCGATATCCGGCTCACACGGCTTCCTTACTACTGGGTCGTCAGATGAAAGGAGGAACGTCGAAAGCCGCGTGGGCTCAGTACCAGTGGTTGGCCTGCCAGAACGACCAGGCGCCACACGGGCTGCCGTAGCGGTCGTTCATGTAGTTCAGGCCCCACTTGATCTGCGTGGCCGGGTTGGTCCGCCAGTCGGCACCCGCGGAGGAGTACTTGGAGGCGGGCAGGGCCTGGAAGAGGCCGTAGGCGCCGGAGGAGGGGTTCACCGCGTCGATGCGCCAGTCGGACTCGTGGTCCACGATGTTGCTGAAGCACTGGAACTGGCCGCTGGGGACCATCTGCTGCGCCATCGCCTGGATCTGCGCGATGGTGTAGGAGCTCTGGATCGGGAAGTCGGAGGCGCTGCGGGTCGCCGCGGCCTTGGCCTCGGCGCGCTCCTTGGCCTCCTCGGCCGCCTTCTCGGCGGCCTCCTTCTTCGCGATCGCGGTCTTGGCGGCAGCCTTGCGGGCCGCTTCCTCGGCGTCCTTCTTGGCGCCCTCGTCCGCGGCGATGGCCTGGATGCTGGCCTGCTGCGTCAGGGAGGCGGTCTGCACCTGGGCCTGCTGGCCGACAGGGATGTCCGCGAGGAGCGTCGAGTCGCTGGCCGTCGCCTCTGCGTCGTTGGTCTGTGCGGTGCTGCCCGAGGCAACGCCGACGACACTTCCGACTGCGGTGACCGCGGTGGCCGAGGCCACTGCGAATCCCCGGACCGAGATCCGGCTCACACGGTTTTCCTTCCAGCATCGCCCGCTTCGGTGACCCTGGCGGACGCAATCGTGCCCCTGGCACTGGCCTCCCAACTGAGGGGTCACGGGAGGCGCGGGCCCGGTGGGCAACTCCCGACCAGGGAGCGCCGCGTGATGCTCGGGCGGCATACGACGGAGGTATGGAGTTGGCGGTGGTGCTTTCGTGGTGCCGTACCGCTGGGGGTACAGATGTGTCGTATGCGGGGCCTGACAGGAGTGAGACTCTGCCGTAACCCGACGCCGTAGGGCAATTCCCAGTTGCGTGTGAAAGCTCACATCCGGTTTGACCCCGGGGATTTCATCGTTCGACCACATGCGAAGGCGCCGCCCGACTAGGCTCACAGCCTTTGCCGGACGGCGCCAACTACCGAGTAACCCTGGTGAACCCGGTCGGGACGGTCAGATCTGCCCGTCCTCCAGCATTTCGGTCACAAGGGCAGCGATCTGGGACCTCTCGGACCGATTCAGGGTGACGTGCGCGAAGAGCGGATGCCCCTTCAGTTTCTCCACGACGGCGACAACCCCGTCATATCGACCGACCCGCAAATTGTCCCTTTGCGCCACATCGTGGGTCAGAACCACGCGCGAATTGGCGCCGATTCGGGACAGAACGGTCAGCAGAACATTCCGTTCCAGCGACTGGGCCTCGTCCACGATCACGAACGCGTCGTGGAGCGAGCGGCCGCGGATGTGGGTGAGCGGAAGGACCTCCAGCATGCCGCGGGCGGTGACCTCCTCGATGACCTCACGGCTGGTGACCGCCGACAGTGTGTCGAACACCGCCTGCGCCCAGGGGCTCATCTTCTCGGCCTCGGTGCCGGGCAGATAGCCCAGCTCCTGCCCGCCCACCGCGTACAGCGGACGGAAGACCATCACCTTCTGGTGCTGGCGGCGTTCCAGGACCGCCTCGAGACCCGCGCACAGTGCGAGCGCCGACTTGCCGGTGCCGGCCCGGCCGCCCATGGACACGATCCCGACGTCCGGGTCGAGCAGCAGGTCCAGCGCGATGCGCTGTTCGGCGCTGCGGCCCTTGATGCCGAAAGCCTCGCGATCGCCGCGCACGAGACGGACGTTGCCGTCGGGCGTGACCCGGCCGAGTGCCTTGCCGCGCTCGGACTGGATGGTGAGGCCGGTGTGCACGGGGAGGTCGGAGGCCTCCGGGACGTATACGTGTCCATCCTCGAAGAGGATGTCCACCTGCTCACCGGACAGGGTCAGTTCGGACATTCCGGTCCAGCCGGAGGCGTCCGTGATGGCGAGCTCGGCGCGGTACTCCTCGGCGAGGAGCCCGACCGAGGACGCCTTGATCCTGAGCGGGAGGTCCTTCGATACGACGGTGACGTCGAACCCCTCGGCCTGCAGATTGCGGGCGACCGCGAGGATGCGTGAGTCGTTGTCCCCCAGGCGGTAGCCGGTGGGCAGCACGCTGGGGTCCGAGTGGTTGAGCTCGACACGGATGGTCCCGCCCAGTTCCCCGATCGGGATGGGAGCGTCGAGACGACCGTACTTCACCCGGTAGTCGTCGAGCAGACGCAGGGCCTGCCGGGCGAAGTAGCCGAGTTCGGGATGGTGCCGCTTGGCCTCAAGCTCCGTGACCACGACGATGGGGAGCACGACCTCGTGCTCGTCGAAGCGGGTCAGGGCGTTCGGGTCGGCCAGCAGGACGCTGGTGTCGAGAACGTAGGTGCGCCGGTCTGGCTTGTGGCGCTTTGTGCTGGTCACCACGGAAGGACGTACCCCCTCGGATGAGGTCGGGGAGCGACGGAGTGGAGCTGGACCGGAATTCGGCGCCCTGCACGGGCCGAAAACCGGCCCTCCGCTGCGTCCGTGCTGACCGCACGATCGGGCTGGTGCAAAGGGCCTCCCGGGCGGACGGCCCCGTGCCGTCCGCTGAGATCCGACACCCGTGGTTCGGGCGTCGACCTGCTTGGCTTATGCCCTCGAACATGCGCTGCCATGCCACGGCATATGACGGCGCGCCGGTGAACTCCTCGTTACCACTGCTCCGAACGGGGTAATCGGGAAGCTTTCACGCGGGGTGTGATGCCCCGCGGAGTGTCCGTCCGTCAGCCGCCGTAACGGCGGTGCCGGGCCGCGTAGTCGCGCAGGGCGCGCAGGAAGTCGACCTTGCGGAAGGCCGGCCAGAAGACCTCGCAGAAGTAGTACTCCGAGTGGGCCGTCTGCCACAGCATGAATCCGGACAGCCGCTGTTCGCCGCTGGTGCGGATCACCAGGTCGGGGTCGGGCTGGGCGCCGGTGTAGAGGTGGCGGCCGATCATGTCGACGTCGACGGACTCGGCGAGCTCCTGCATCGACACGCCCTTGTCCTGGGCGTCGGCGAGCATCGAGCGCACGGCGTCGGCGATCTCCTGTCGGCCGCCGTACCCGATGGCGACGTTGACCAGTATCCCGTCGATGTCGGCGGTGGCCTCCTCGGCCTCCTTCAGCGTGCGCTGCATGCCGGCCGGGAGGAGGTCCAGGGTGCCGACGTGGTGCACACGCCAGCGGCCGTCGGCGGCGAGGGTGCGGACGACGTCCTCGATGATGCCGAGCAGGGGGACGAGTTCTTCCTCGGCCCGGTCGAAGTTGTCGGTGGAGAGCAGCCAGAGGGTGACGACCTCGACGTCCGTCTCGGAGCACCAGCCGAGGAACTCCTCGATCTTTTCGGCTCCGGCCCGGTGGCCGTGCACGGTCGTGGAGCCGGCGGCCTTCGCCCAGCGCCGGTTGCCGTCCATGATGACGCCGATGTGCTTGGGCACCTGAGCGTGGTCCAGGTGGCCTTCCACCCGGCGCGCGTACAGCCTCACCAGCAGGCCGCGCAGCTTGTCGCGCAGGTTCACGTGAATGTCAGCCCCTCCGTGCGGATGCGGTCCCCGCGAGGCGGAAGCCTACCCCTCCGGGGGTTGTGCGGTGCGGGTGGGTCGGGGGCGCGGGAGGAGGGAGTGGGTCCTGTTTCGCGCGGGTGCGGGTTGTGGTGGGTTGCTCGCGCCCACGCGGTGGAGCCGCACATTGCTACGGCCCCGCGCCCCTTGAGGTCGGGCACGTGAGCGCCCTCTTCCGAGTCGCCCGTGGACGGACGAAAAAACGGGCCGGTCCGTGGGGGGGGAGACGGACCGGCCCGAGGGGGGGTTTCCACCATAACCCTTCGTAAGGGCTGCTGCGTGCATCGGCGCGAGATAATTACTCTCCGGAGTTGTCCGGCGACGGGGCGCTGGTCGTCTGCGGCATGCTTTTGGGTGATTCATGGCCGAAAGACAGCGGATTCACAGGCAAATCGGGCTGCCCGATGGTGCAAGTGGAGGCATTCGGGCCACTTCGGCCCTTGTCGGCCGACCGGGCGGCCGTCCCCCCGACGGGCTACCCCGAGGACAGGCGCCGACTTGACGCCGACGGCACCGCGCAGCCCCCTCCACTGCGCGGTGTCGCCCGCGCAGCTTTGCTCACGCGAATTGCCTGGGCTCGAACTTACGTGAGGCGGGCGGGCGATGCGAGCCGTTCGCGATAACGATGTGGAAACCCTGTGGAGATAGAGAGGTGATCTGTTGGAGTGTGGTACGGAATGCCCGATTCCCCCGAGTGGCCGTACAGGACAGGATCCGTCCTCTCCTGGTTCTAGCGTCGGTGGCGTGACCTTGAGGATCAGTTGGCGTGAGGCGAGTGCGCGGCGGCTCGAACGGCAGTTCCTGGCCAATCCCGCCGAGAGGGGCGCCGGCGCGCCCGCGGAGGTCGTGGCCGCGATGCTCGGGGCCCATGCGCAGGTGCCGTCCGCGGCGGAGGTGTCGGTCGGGGTGCGGGCCGAGGGGGTGACGCGGGCGGACGTAGGGGCGGCGCTGTGGGAGGACCGGTCGCTGGTGCGGACGCACGGTCCGCGCGGGACCGTTCATCTGCTTCCCACTCGTGAACTTCCTTTGTGGAGCACGGTGTTGACGGCGGTACCGGTGGGCCCGAGTCCGTTCCCGCCCGACGTCCGGTTGACCGAGGAGCAGGCCGGGCAGGTGGTGGCGGCGATCGGGGAGGCGTTGGAGGGGGTGTGTCTGACGGTGGACGAGTTGGGCCAGGAGGTCGTCGCGCGCACCGGGCCCTGGGCCGGTGACCTGGTGATGCCCGCCTTCCAGGAGCTGTGGCCGCGCTGGCGGCAGGTACTGCACCGGGCCGGCCAGGCGGGCGCGCTCTCCTTCGGCCCCCACCGGGGCCGCAGGGTGACGTACACCCGCCCGCCCCACTTCGCCCCGCTCCCGCCGGAGCGGGCCCTGCGGGAGTTCGTACGCCGCTACCTCGCCGCCTACGGGCCGGCGACGCCCCAGCACTTCGCCAAGTGGCTGGCCGCCCCCGGAGGCTGGGCCGCCGGACTGTTCGGGGAGCTGGCGGCGGAGGGGGAGATCGAGGAGGTGCTGTTCGAGGGCGCGCCGGCATGGGTGGCGGCGGCCGACATCGACTTCCCGGACACGGCCGTACGGGGCGTCCGGCTGCTGCCGTACTTCGACGCGTACGTCATCGCCGCGCAGCCGCGCGAGCTGCTGTTCCCGGGGGCCGCGTACCGGCGGGCGCTGGCCGGAGGGCAGGCGGGCAACCATCCGGTGCTGCTGGTCGACGGCGTGGTGGCGGGCGTGTGGCACCAGCGCCGCCGTGGCCGTCGTACGACCATCACCGTGGAGCCGCTCGGGCGGCTGACGGAGCGGCAGGAACGGGAGCTGGGCGAGCGGGTGGAGCGAGTGGGGGAAGTACTGGAGGCCCGGGCCGAGTTGGTGATCGGGGAGGTGACGGCCGGGCCGCACGCCTGAGTCACCGGGCCGGCTTGCGGGCCTCGAAGAGGTGGCGGGCGCTGTGGGCGACGAACGGGCCCTCGGACTGGATCTGCTCGTGCAGCGCCCGCAGTTGGGGCTCGTACCGCGCCACCGTGAAGCCCGGCACCATCCACACCACCTTGCGCAGGAAGTGGACGACGGCGGCGATGTCGTGGAACTCGATGCGGAGGCGTTCCGCCCTCAGGTCGACGATCTCCAGGCCGGCCGCCTCGGCGTCGGCGCGTTCGCGGTCGGGGTGGCGGGCGGCGCTGACCTCGTCCGGCAGCGGTCCGAGGAAGTGCTCGACGAGCTCGAAGACGCTGCGCGGCCCGACGTGCTGGGCGAAGTAGGTGCCGCCCGGCTCGAGGACACGGGCGATCTCACTCCACAGCGGCCGTACCGGGTGCCGACTGGAGACGAGGTCGAAGGTGTCGTCCGCGAAGGGCAGCGGCGCGTCCTCCGGGGCCGCGACGACCGCGATGCCGCGCGGGCGCAGCAGAGCGGTGGCCTTGGCGACGTTCGCCGGCCAGCCCTCGGTGGCGACGGCGAGGACGGGGGCCTTCGGGGCGGCCCGCCCGAGGGCGAAGTCCAGGACCTCCCCTCCCCCGGTCTGCACATCGAGCGCGGCACGGGCGGTGGCCAGGCGCCCGGCCAGGGAAACGGCGTAACCCCAGGAGGGTCGCGCCTCGGTGGCCCGCCCCTCGAACCAGGAGAAGTCCCACCCTTCGGTGGGAACGGCGACGCCTTCGGCGACGAGGTCCTCGAAGGTCCGCTCTCTGCCGTGGCCACTCATGGCTGACTCTCTCCTCTACTTCACCAGGGGCCGTACGTCGTCCCCCACGAACCGTATGAATCCCTCCGGGTCGGGCTCGTCGGCGGTCGGAAGGAGGACGACCGTGTCGGCGCCGGCGTCGGCGAAGCGCTGGACGGTGTCGGCGACCTCGGCCGCGTCGCCGGCGACACCGAGGCCGGGGACGCCGGTGAGGCCGGCCCCGGTCAGTTCACGCTGGAGGCGGGCGGAGGCGTCAACCCCGGTGGCGGTGAAGAGATAGACGACGATCCGATGGGCGCTACCGGCGTCGCGGCCGGCCGCGGCCCTCCCTTCCTCGATGATCCGGCGGGCTTCGCGCACACCGTCCGGTGAAAAGACCTCGTTGAGTACCGTGCCGTCCGCGACCTCACCGGACAGCCGCAGGGTACGCGGCCCGATACCGCCGACCAGCACCTCGGCACCGCCCCGCGGCGGCCAGTCGAGCGCGACGTCGTCCAGCGTCACGTACCGCCCCTCGGTGGTGATCCGCTCCCCGTTCAGCAGGCCGCGCAGGGCGAGGGTGTACTCGCGCAGCAGGGTCAGCGGCGACGCGGCGCGGGCGCCGACCTGACCCATCCAGTCCTGGACGCCGTGGCCGACGCCGAGGGTGACGCGGTCCGGGAACATACGGTGCAGCGTGGCCGCCTCCATCGCGGTGAGGGCGACGTTGCGCAGCGGCACGGGCAGCAGGCCGACACCGACCCGCACCCGCTCCGTCCAGGCAAGCGCGGCCGCCGCCGCGGAGATGCCGGCCTCCCGGAAACAGTCCTCCCACAGCCAGAGTTCGTCGAGTCCGGTGGAGTCGGCGAGCCGGGCGATGGTGCGGAGGCGCTCGGGAGGGAGTTGGGGGCGGAAGATGGCGCCGAGTCGGGTCATGGGGACTTCCTAGCGGGCGGCCGTTGCGGCGACAACTGCTTTACGGCCGGGCCGTTCCGACACACCGCATGGGGCGCGGTCACCCACTGATCGGCAAGTCGTCAGGGATCTCGGGCTCGTTGGCGCACGACAGCTCGTCCCTGAGCGTGCGGGCCAGCTTCACGGTCAGCCTCTGGTGGAACGCTTCAGAGACCCTTGGGGGGTTCGGTGCGCTGACCCTGGCCTCGAGAAGGACCTGCGCCTGCTGCCCGCTCGCGCCTTTGATCTCACAGCGAAATACGAGGTCTACGACCCCGGCCATGTCGGCCACGTAGACGTCTTCAGCCGCTCGATGCCAGCGCTCAGTGTAGGTCTGCACGGCCTTCAGGGAGTCCGCGGCCCACGCCACCGTGGCAGAGAAGTGACCGCCGCCCGAGAGCTTGCAGACGTTGTACTCCTCGAAACCCTTGAATTTGTCGTAGGGTTCGATCGCTTCCCGCATCAGGCCATTCTTGATCTGGTCGACGGAAAGAGCGCTTTCGGAGAACTTCAGGTCGCCGGAGTCAAGGGAATCCCGCAGAGACTCCATGTTCCCCGCACCGAACAGTGTGTTACAGGTCTTCCACTGCGTGGGGTACTTCTCACTCAGAGACTGGTCGTACGAACAACCGGTCGACAGAACCAGCGACGCCATCACACCACACCAGGCAATCCGGATCAGAGACCTCACGACGACACCTTCTCATTGTTCGAGATGACGGTTTTTCCAGTCAGGTAGGACTTCTCGATGTCGTTGATCAGGTTGCGGGACTCCACGTCGTTCATTCCCGTGGCCTGGGCATAGTTCAAGACGGGTTGCGCGACCGCTCGCTCTCCGACCTTCTCCAGGTCCTGCACGGCGAGAAGTGCCGCCGGGTCGTTCTTGTACTCGTTGGCCTTCAAGTACTCCATCGTATGGGTGCCGTAAGCGGTGCTGACCGCGGCCCCGGCGGACTCCATCACCAGCGGAACGGCAGTAGCGGCCACGAATCCTGCTGCAGGACCGACGAGCATCGCGGCTCCTGCTGTCGCCACCACAGTGACCCCTCCAGTGACGAGCGACTTGCGCCATTCCCCGTTCTGGTCCCGGGCCAATTGCTGGGCACCTTCCGAATCCTTGAACTCCTCACGGATCCCGTGGGACCGTGATTCATCGAGAACTCCGTGCACCTTGGCGGCATTCTGGGCGAATGAAACGCCGTTGTCCTCATTGCTCTCGAAAGCTGCAAGGCCACTCGCCATGTACAACTGTTGAGCTGAGGTCAGCGTCTTATACCCGTTCTCGTCGCCTGCCACCAACATCATGAAGTTCCGCGCCGGCTGCTCACCGAAGGGCGTGCGCGTCGAGCCGTCGCTGCTGTGTCCGAAAAGCGCGTCGCGGTTCAACGGGTCGCCCGAGCCGCCGAAGTCCATGATCGAGTAGTTGAGATCGTCGATGTACGCCGCGCCCATGCGGGCAAGGCTGTCCTTCATGACGTCGTGCGGCGGCCCGTCCTCGGACGTGACGTTGTAGCGCTCGATCACCTGCCGCATGATCTCGGCCGTCTGCTCGTCCCGGTGCAGCACCGGCGGATCCGCGTCCCACGCCGCCCCCGTCGTTGCCGACTCCAACGCGTGACCGAGAGCGTCAGGGCCCATCTCGCGCGCGTGCTTGGCCTCATCACTGCCGGGGTGGACGAGGCTGTCCGGGGCCCATTCGAAGTCCTTCTTGTTCAGCTCGTCGAAGTACGACGTGAAGTCGAGTGTGCCGTCCTTGTCGACCGTGCCGTCCTCGTTGTAGGCGGTCGGCGGGTCGGTGAAGAACTTCTTCGCGGCCTCGGGGCTGTGTCCGAGGCCTTCCAAGACGCTCGTCAGCGGGTCGTAGCCGACGCCGTTCTTTCCGGATGGGTTGAAGCCCCAGTCGAGGTCGGACCCAGGGACCGTGGGCTTGTTGTCCATGAACCGGTATGGGTCCTTCTTGTGCAGCTGCACGACGTGCTCGGCGATGGGGTTGATGAACCTCGCGTCGTAGTTGCCGTAGCGCAGCATTCCGCCCAGGAGCTGGTAGCCGTACGGGGAGTTGCCCGCTCCGGGGTAGAGCTCGACCCGCTGCGTGCCCAGCTTGCGGAAATCCGACGCCCAGCTCGCCGGCAGGTGAGACCTGTTGTCGGGGTCGGTCGCCGAGGCAAGGCTCAGGCCCATGTTCCGCTGGAGCTGCCGGGTGAGGGCGAGCCGCTCCTTGTCGTCCCCCATCGTGCCGTCCAAAGACATACGGCCGTAGAACTCCAGCGCCTCCTTCGGACCGCCCAGCGACTTGTAGAAGTCCGTGGAGAAGTCCGCGTCCCTGGCGTTGAACCTCATGATGGAGTTGAGCTCCATGTACTGCTTGTCGCTCATCTCCGGCCCGACCTTCGCGAGTTCGGCCGCGCGCTCGGCCTGGGCGTCATCGAGGGACTCGTACGACTTGTGACCCGCGTTGTGCTTGTCGCCCCCGTGGCTCTTGCCCAACGCGCGAGCCAGCGAGGAATCGATCTCGGAGGCGTGCGCGAGGAGCCGGTTGATGCGGTCCTCCAGCTCTTGCTTGGCGTCGAGCTGTTCCTGTGTGCGGTCGTCGCTGTCGCCCCGGATGTGCGGGAAGAAGCAGCGGACTTTGCCCTCGCCGATGTCCTCGACGCGGACCCCGAGGTTTGCGGCGTCCTGCTCGACGGCGGCCCTGACCTTCTTCTGGAGCGCGACGAGCTCCGTGTGGCCGTCGAAAAGCACCGTGTGGATGCTGTCCGCCTCGATGTGCAGGTCGGCGATCTCCTTCACCGTCTTGGTGACGAACTCCCGTGTCACCGTCGCGTTCACACCGGCCCACCGGGCCTTGTCCGACTTGGCCTGCATGCCGTCGCGGGCACTCTCCGCCGCAGTCTTAAGCGCGTCCACGCTCTTCTTCCAGTCGGAGACCGCGGTGCCGAGCTTGCCGAGGTCGACCTCGGCAAGGTCCATGTACGTGAGGGCCACCGGGCTGCTCCTACTGGAAGTACTTGCTGATCTGGGAAACGGGCAGGGCACCACCGTCACTGCCGAGGATCACGGCCCCGATCTTGGCGTCATCCTGGGCATGCAGCTTCTTACTGAAGTCGAGGTGGTCAGAGATGTGAGCACAGGCCTGGAGCACCGTCTTCAGCTGCGACGTCCAGATGTCGACCGTCGTCTCCAGGGCACCGCCCGTTTCAAACCCATGCGACTTCAGCGCTGCCGCGGCCTGGCCCGTGGACCCCGTGCCATCCCTGTTCGCACCGGCGCCGGCGATGTCCGCACCGACCCGCAGGTCCTCGTAGAGGGTGTGCGCGTCATGGCCGACGGCGCCGAGGTCGTCCTGGTTGACGATCAGGTCAGCTTGGGCACCGCCGCCTCCGCCGCCTTCCGCGGGAAGCTGGTTGAGCCGCATCTGCGTCGAACCGCGCTCAGCCGCGTCGGCCTTCAGCTGCTCCCACTCGTCCCACCCCATGTCGCACAACCTCCCGTGGTCCCCCGTGCAACGCTTTGCCAGAACTTAACGCGCGGGGCCCGGTAACAGTAGTGACTTCTGGGACATCAATTCCGGTCCTGTACACCGCTGTTCGGCGTCAGGACTCCACCTCGTATCGCAGGTGCGCCACCCCGTTGCCGAAGGTGCGGCTCTCGACGAGGCGGAGGTCGACGGGAGCGGAGCCCTGCGGGAAGAGGGGGGTGCCGGCGCCGACGAGGACGGGATGGACGTACATCCGGAACTCGTCGACGAGGCCGTGCCGCAGGAAGGCGGCGGCGAGGTGGGCACCGCCGAGACCCAGGTCGCCGCCCGGCTGCTCCTTGAGGGCCCTGACCTCCTGGGGACGACCTCGCGGACGATCGTGGTGTTCCAGTCGGCGTGCTGCAAGGTCCGCGAGTAGACGATCTTCGGTTTCTCGCGCCAGATGGCGGCGAACTCGGCGACGGGGGCGGGGGCCTCGGGGTCCTGGTCGGCCGTGGGCCAGAAGCCCGCCATCAGCTCGTGGGTGACGCGGCCGTCCAGGAAGCCACCCATCTCGCGGGCCGTGTCGTTGAAGTGTTGATGGAGTTCGTCGTCGACGCGGTGCCAGGAGATGTCACGGTCTGGACCCTCGATGTAGCCGTCGAGGGACATCGACATCATCAGGACGATCTTCCGCATACGACGGCCACCTCTTCGTGTCCCGGCTCGCTACGGTGCAGAGGGTAGCGACACAGCCGAGGGGAGACGGGGCATGGCGCGCTGGCGTGACGGGTGGGGGGAGCTCGTGGTGGGTGAGGAGGGGGTGCGCGTTCCGCTGGAGATCGCCACCTCTTACCGCGCTCGCAGGAAGGGGCTGCTCGGGCGGGGCTCCGTCGAGGGGGCGATGCTTCTGTCCCCCGCGAACAGTGTGCACACCTTCCGGATGCGTATGCCGATCGATGTGGCTTATCTGGACCGTGACTTGAGGGTGATGGCGGTGCGCACGATGCAGCCAGGGCGGTTGGGGCTGCCACGGGTGCGGGCGCGGCATGTGCTGGAGGCGGGGGCGGGGACGATGGAGGGGTGGGGAGTGCGGGTGGGGGTGGGGGTCAAGGTCGATACGGCAGGCTGACACGTGGAGGTCCGGTGCGCGAGTGGGTCCATATCCCCGCGCACCGGACGCCTGGGCTATACGCCCGCCGAGCCCTCGTCCTCCCTGCAACGGAAACAGCGACAAGGCGGCCACGACGGGGCGTCCCACAGGGCGGTGGGGTCACCGCCGTCGCCATGGACACTGACCCGGGCCGGGCTGACACGCCGTCCGTTTCCGTCCACGCGGTACGTGCGCAGTGTCAGGCGGGAGGCTCCCGGTTCGGGTGGAGTGCCGACGTTCACCGTGTCCCCTCCCCCACCAGTGGGCGGTGGCAGGCGCAGCGCCGCAGCAGCGGGAGGCGGCCTCCGCTGTGCGGCAGCGGGATGTCGCTCAGGCGACGGCACGCGCCGTGGACGTCCTCGTATCCCGGCTCGCACGCCAGCGTGCACTCCGGTGACAGTTCCCGCGGCTTCACCGCTCGCCCTCGGCCCGGCGCGACGGCGACACGACAGTGAGGACCTCCGGCTGCGGCGGGTAGTGCGCGGCGCATGCCTGGCACGCGTACACGACGAAGCCCGGCCCCGAGTTCTGGTGCACCACGGCGACCACGACCGGGGTCTCGGTGGTCACCTCGCAGCGCACGCACATCCGCACGGGCGGGCGCAGCGCCTTGTCTCCCGCCCCCATCACGCCGCCCTCTCCGCCGCGAGCACGTACGGACGGACCGGGGCGGTGGAGGCTCCGTCGAGCAGCACCGGCAGCCCGTAAGGGGAGCGGTGAGCGGGGAGCCGTACGACAACCGGGGTGCGCATCTCCGGCTCGCGGGCGAGGGCCGGTACGGCGGCAGGGCGCGCGCCCGCCCTCCGCCTGCCGGTGCCGGGAGCGCACACGCCCAAGGTCCAGCGCAGCAGCGCGTGGATAATGCTCACTGTCATCAACCTCCAGAGGGTTGGCGGCCATGCCCCCGGACGGCGCCCACCGTCGCGGGGGTCTTCTGCTGACATCGACTGTAAGGCAACTTGGAACGTCTTGGTACGTGTTTTCACGTGCTAAGTCGTCCTATGCTGGCTTGAGCTGGCCTTTTACGCTCCAGGGCATGATAGAGATCGACCGGGAGAGCATCATTCCCATGTATGTGCAGCTGGCCTCCGCCCTGCGCGAGCGCATCCGACGCGGCGAGATCCCGGTCGGCCGACGCATCCCCTCTCACCACGAACTGGAGCAGGAGACGGGCGGAGTGATCAGCCGCCGAACCATCAAGTCCGCTATCGAGGCGTTGCAAGCAGAGGGGATCGTTCAGGGAGTCCAGGGCAAGGGAGTGTTCGTCATCGCCATGCCCTCCGACACCTCCGAGAGCGACGAGTCCACCGACTGAGGGTGCCTGCAGGGTTCCCAGCTCGCTCGGGGGCTTATCGAGACCGTCCACGACCGTGGCACCTCGTCGCCGACCCGCTGCCCGACGCGGCTCCGGATGCCGCGGGCAGCCGACGAGCGTGCCGAGGATCGGCCTGTCAGTCCTCCGTGCGCGGGAACGTGATCTCGACCCGGCGGTTCTTCTTGCGGCTCTCCTCCGTCGCGTTGGACGCGATGGGGTACTGCTCGCCGTAGCCGCGTACGTCGAAGGTGACGTTCGGGTCGTTCAGCTCGTCGTCGAGGGCTGCCTGTACGGCGTTCGCGCGCTGCCTCGACAGGACGTCGCCGTGGGCCGAGGAGCCCAGGTTGTCCGTGAAGCCGAAGACTCGGATTCTCGTCGCGTTCTGCTTCTTGATCTCCTCGGCGATCGCCGCGATACGTGCCTGCGACTCGGCACTCAGCTTGGCGCTGTCCTTGCCGAACAGAACCTCCGCCTGGAGGGCGAACTTCACATCCGCGTTGGTGTCCTCGCGGCGTTCGTCTCCCGTCTGGTCCTCCACGACCTGCTTGATGTCGAGGACCTTGGGCTCGGCCAGCGTGCCGCCTTCGGGGAGCTTGAGGTCGGGATCGTTGGGGTCGACCTCCACGGGGGCGGTGGCGGTGGGTTCGGTGCCCGGGGGGACGCTGGGTGAGTCGTCGGCGTGGGCCGTGGGGATGCCGAGCAGGCAGGTGGCGGCCATGACCGTGGCCACAGCCAGGGCGGTTCGAGGAGAGGTCATGGTGGGCCTCACCCGGAGATGCCGATCGTGGCGGACGGGAACATGGGCAGTTGGAAGGCCACCTCCGTGGTTCCGGCCGGAGGCGCCGGGAACTGCATGAAGACGGACAGGGACTCACCGGCCTTCAGCGCCGGGAAATTGGTCGTGGTCAGCGGGCGTCCGTCAGTGTCACGCAGCACGTAGTAGCGCTTCTTCCCCTTGGCATCCACCAGGGTGGCCCCGCCGAGAGACCGGCCGTTCCGGATGATCTCGGTCTCGTTGCCGCTCAACTGTGCAGGCACGTTGGCCGTCTTGTCGCCCTCGTTCTTCAGGCTCCCGTTCACCGTGACGAAGCCGCCCGAGTCGCGTTGGGCTGTGGTGATCTGCAGCAGCAGGCCGTCAGGCCCCTTCAGCTCCGCCAGCGGATCGCCCGACTGCCCCTCTTGAGGGCTCGGCTGGGAGCCATCGCCCTGCGACGCGGACGCCGAGCTCTTGGGCTTGTCGCTGTCGTCACCGTCACCGCCACAGCCGGCCACTCCGAGAGCCAGACCGGCCGCGACCGCGCACGCGACCATCCCCCTCAGGGCCTTCGTCGTGAACCGAATGCTCATGCCCCTGCTTCCTTCGTCGTTCGTCGTTCGCTTGTCAGTCGGCCAGGTGGACGTCGAAGAGGTCCTGAGGTTCCGGGAGATCGGTCAGGTCTTCCGGATCCAGGGTCCAGATGCTGTCGTCCTCGCAGTTGAGCTGCGGCAGCTCGTCCTCCTCTGCGTCCTCACCGAGCGGTTCGAACGTGCAGAGCGGCTCGATCACGGCGGATGCGGAGGCGATGGACCTCATGCCCTCGGTTCCGGGCACTATCGAGTCCCCGACACTCTTGTTGGTGGTGACAGCGACCGTGTAACCGAGAAGGCCGTCCGGGTCGCACCCGTCCACACTGGCGTCGTTCTGCTCGGCGAGTTCGTACGCCCGCCAGCACGAGTCGACGATCCCTTCCGCGTCTCCGTCGAAGATGCGCTGCCACACCGTCGGGTCGAGTACGTTCTCCACCCACTCGCCCGCCAACTGGTCCCTGGTGTCCTGGGCCGCGGCGAGCGCTGCCGCGTCGGCTGCCGTCTGGGCCCCGTTTCGGTTCGCCGCCGCCTGGCCGACCGCCAGATAGGCGAACGCGAGAAAGAGCAGGCCCGCCACCACCGTGATGTAGATGGGGAAAGCCTGCCCTGCGTCGCCACGCCTACGGGACGGCGTCAGCCTCCCGTGACTTCGGTGATCTTGTCCGTGATGGCGTTGTAGATCGTCTGCCCGATGTCCGTCCCCGTAATAGCCAGCACAATCGCCACCACCACAGCAATGATCCCCAGATACTCCACCGCCGTCTGCCCCCGGTCCCCCCGGCCGGCCCGAGCGGCCCGCCCCCTGAGGGACGCGACGGTGGTGTTGATCCAGTTGCTCATGGTGTTCCCCTCCGCTGGTCGCGCTGCCGGCGCGAGCACGGTACGGGGCGGTGGCTCGGGGGGCCGAGGGTCCCAGGGCCCATTTCCGGGCCCAATCCAGGCCCACGCGTGAGTTCATCCCGCTGCCCCCAGCCACTTGGCAGCCGCCTCCGCGCGGTTGGTGCTGTGGAGTTTGGCGAAGATGCGGTTGATGTGGTTCTTGACCGTCTTCTCACTGATGAAGCAGGTGGCGGCGATCTGCTGGTTGTTCATCCCGGATGCGATGAGGTCCATGATCTCCGCCTCCCTCCCACTGAGCTGGAACCTTGACTGTCCCATATTTGGTTGCAATTGTGAAGGCCTTGGGGGGGTAACTACCCTTGGGTTCAACGGGACTTCTAAGTCGTCATGTGCATTCGCATTCGTGTTCACCGCCGTCTCCCTCAAGTGCGCCACCAGCGCCCCCGCCGCCGTCGGCGTCAGATGCGGGCGGCCCGCCACGATGTCCCGTACCGCCGCCACGAGTTGTTCCACCGTGAACTCGCCGTGCACCAGGTAGCCGCCTGCCCCCCGGCGCAGCGCCTCCTGGACGGTCTCCGACTCGCCGCTGTACGTGAGCATCATGACCGGCGCGATGCCCACCAGGTGCGGGAGTGCCGCGATGCCGTCCATGACGGGCATACGGACGTCCAGGAGGACCACGTCCGGGCGGTGGCGGTCGGCCGCCTCGCAGGCCTCGTGTCCGTTCGCCGCCTCCGCCACGACCGTGATGTCGTCGCGGCCGGAGAGCAGGGCCGTCAGGCCGGCACGGACCACCGGGTTGTCGTCCGCCACCACGACCCGCAGCTGTGTCATTCGGCGGCCTCCGATCCCCTGCCGGAGAGGGGAAGTTCCAGGCGGACCTCCGTGCCCCGGCCCCGCTCGCCCCTGCCGATCTCGATCCGTGCGCCCATCGAAGCCGCTCGCTCCATCATCCCCAGCAGGCCGAAGTGGCCCGCGCGGCGGAGGTGTTCGAGGGTCGCGTCCGGGGGGAGGCCCCGGCCGTCGTCGTGGACGGTGACGTACAGGTGGTCGTCCCGTACGCCCGCGTGGACGTCGAGGTGGGTCGCGCGGGCGTGGCGGTGGGCGTTCTCCATCGCCTCCTCGGTGATGGTGAGGACGTGGCGGGCCACCCCGGAGGGGAGCCGTGCGACCTGTGACTCCGTGGTGGTGCCCACGGAGTGATACTCCGTCGGCAGTCCCGTCCGTCGGCCGAAGTCCTCTGCCCTGGCCCGCAGATCCGACAGGATGTGCGTCACCGTCGTCGGCTCGCCCCTGAGGTCCCTCAGTAGCTCCCGGGACTCCGCCGCCGCCCGCCGCGCCGCCCGTGCCACCAGGTCCGCCTGTTCGCGCAACCGCTCCGGGTGGGTGTCCGGGGCGTCCGCCGTGTGGGCCAGTGCCTCTGCCGCCAGGGCCACTCCGTGCAGGGTCTTGGCCACCGAGTCGTGCATCTCGCGGGCCAGGCGGGCCCGTTCGGCGTCGGTCGCCTCCCTGGCGGCCAGGCGGGCCTGAGTCGTCGTCAGGGCCTGCGTCGCCTCGCCGAAGCGGAGCGTCAGGCCCCGCAGTGTCGAGCCCACGGCGCCCGTGATGACACAGAAGCCCGGCAGCAGCAGCCGTTCGGCCAGGCTCACGTGTGTCTCCTGCGTCTGGGCCTCCAGCGTCGTCGCGTACACCAGCAGCAGGATCAGCGCCTGGAGCGAGGCGAAACAGGCGGCGCCGCGCCAGCCGTAGACGATGCCCGCGAGCAGCGGAGTGCAGACGCTGACGTAGGCGAGGGTCGTGTCGGGGCCCGCCGAGATCAGCAGCAGCGAGCCGAGGAGGGTGTCCGCGGCCAGGAGGGTGGGGTGGCGGAGCAGGAGCGGGCCGAAGCGTTCCCAGTCGCGGAACAGGGCGTACGAGACCATGAAGGTGATGACGACCGCCGCGCCCACGATGCGGGCGCCCAGGCCGGGGGACGCGTTCAGCAGGGCCGCCGGGGCCGCGAGCGCGATCATCGCCAGGCGGAAGCCGAAGACCTGGCGGCACATCGCCTGGAGGGCGTTGACCTGGAGGGTGAGCGGCGGACCGGTCACGGGATCCCGAGGTGCCGTCCGGCGCCGCCCGAACACCGCCCTCAGTCCCCTCCCTCCTGTCATCCCCATCGCCGTCAGTCCGGCCGTGCCCGCCGTCGTCGCCACCCGGTCCCTCCCCCCTACTTCCCCGTGATCGTGCCGAAGTCCGTCCCGGACCCCAGCAGCAATCCCGCGCCCAGCAGCAGCATCGTCGCCGGGACCATGAACGTGGTGATCATCAAGGTCGCCCTCGGCACCGCGCGCGCGGCCTTCCGGCGGGCGTTCTGCGCGTCCGTACGGCGCATGTCCTTGGCGATGGAGACGAGCGTGTCGACGATCGGGGCGCCCAGTTCCTCGCCCTGCTGCAGGGCCGTCACGAACATGGCGACCTGTTCGGAGTCGTTGCGGCGGCGCAGCTCGGCGAACGCCTGGCGGCGGCTCATGCCCAGGTCCATCTGGCGGAGGGTGATGCGGATCTCGTCCGCCCACGGGCCCTCGTACCGCGTCGCCACCCGGTCGAGTGCCTGGCGGAAGCCCAGGCCCGCGCTCACCACCACCGCCAGTACGTCGAGGAAGTCCGGCAGCGTCCTCTCGATCACGTCCTTGCGCACCCGGATCGCCGACCAGATGCCGACCTCCGTCCACAGCGCCCCGAAGGCCAGCATCAGCAGCGCCACGAACCAGTCGCCCCGCAGCGCGAACACCAGACCGCCCACGGCGCCCAGCGCGCCGTACACCGCCCGGCGCGCCGCGTACCGGTCGATCGTCAGCCCGCCCGGGTTGCCCGCCAGGTCGATCCTGCGGCGGTACCTGGCGACCTGCCTCGGCCCCATCAGCCGCAGTACGGCGGGCGCGTACCGCATGCCCATGCGGTCGACCAGCGAGTCCATCGCACCCGTACGGGTGGACCCGACCTCCAGGGCCAGGGCGAGGTCGGCGGGGAGTTTCGCGTCCGCCCGGAACATGCGGACGCCGGCGAAGATGCCCCAGACACTGAGGCCCATGACCAGTGCGAGCAGCAGGCCCATCACCAGATACCTCCTGCTCAGACGTCGATGCGGGACATACGGCGGATGAGGACGAACCCGACGGCGTACAGGCCGAAGGCGATGATGACCGCCCCCTGGCCGAGCGGGGAGCCGGTCATGCGGTCCAGGGCGCCGTCCTTGACCCCGTTCATCAGGAACAACGAGCCGACACCCAGGGCGGGGACGGCGTACGACGTCATGCTCACCTGGGAGAGCTGGGTGCGGATCTCACGTCGTGTCTCCTTGCGTTCCTCGAGCGTCTCCGTCAGGTTCCGCAGCGCCCCCACCACCTGCCCGCCGGCCCGGTTCGACAGCACCAGCGTCGTCACCAGGACGACCAGCTCCCGCGAGGGCAGCCGCTCCGCCAGTTCCTGCAGCGCGTCGTCCAGGGAGTGCCCGATCGCCAACTGGTTGGCCACCTTCGCCAGTTCCTCCCCGGCCGGTGCCTCCAGCTCCTCCGCCGCCATGCCGATGGCCGTGCGCAGGGCGAGGCCGGCGTGGGTGGCGTTGGCGAGGATGCGGGCCAGTTCGGGGAGTTGGTTGATGAAGCGTTCGATGCGTTTCTGGCGTTGCCAGTTGAGGAACTGGACGGCTGCCCAGACGCCGAGGAGGCCGGCCAGAGGGCCGAAGAAGGGGGCCAGGGTGGCCTGGCCGATCAGCCACAGGGCGGCGACCGTCGCCAGCATGTAGGCGAAGAACTCGCCCGGCGTCACGTCCAGGCCCGTCGCCGTCAGCTTCAGTTCCAGTGTGCGGCCGAGGTTCGTACGGCGCAGGCGGCGGTCCAGGGTGCGGAAGCGGCGCCGGCGGCCGGTGAGGGCGGGCCGGCCGGTGTGGGAGAGGCGGTCGACGAGGGCCGCCCGCTGGGCGCGGCCACGCGCGTAGGTGTGCAGGCCCGCGACGGCCAGGACGCAGGTCAGCAGGGCCACGCCGGTGGTGAGGGTGATCAGGGTCTGGAGATCCATGGGGGTGTCCTGCCTGTCCTGTCTGTCCTGCTGTTCTGGCTGTCCTGGCTGTTCTGCTTGTTCTGGCTGTCCTGGCTGTTCCGCTTGTTCTGGCTGTCCTGGCTGTTCCGCTTGTTCTGACTGTCCTGGCTGCCCTGGCTGTCCTGGCTGCAGACAGAGGGGCTAACGGGCTTCTCGGGTGGCCAGTTCGTCCCGCGTGCGGGCCACTCCGAAGGCCTGCGGGATGGGCTGGCTCGCCATGTAGAGGCGGTCGGCGGTGCGGCGCGGGAGCGGGAAGTACTCGAAGGCGCCGTATATACGGCCGTCCGCCGCCATCGGCTGGGCGTTGAAGCGGGCGATGGTCGCCAGGCGGTACGGCTCTCCGCCGTGGCTGTCGAGCAACGCGATCTCCGTCACCCGCCGCACCCCGTCCGCGAAGCGGGTGAGCTGGATGATGACGTCCACCGCGCTGTTGATCTGGTCGTGAAGGGCGACGAAGGGGATCTCCACGTCCGACATCGACGCCAGGGTCTGCAGGCGCATCAAAGCGTCCTCGGCGCTGTTCGCGTGGACCGTGGCCAGGGAGCCGTCGTGGCCCGTCGACATCGCCTGGAGCATGTCGAGCGACTCCCCGCCCCGGACCTCACCGACGACGATCCGGTCCGGGCGCATCCGCAGCGAGTTGCGGACCAGGTCGCGGATGGTGATGCGGCCCTTGCCCTCCACGTTCGGAGGGCGGGACTCCAGGCGGATCACATGCGACTGCTGGAGCTGGAGTTCGGCCGAGTCCTCGATGGTGATGATGCGTTCGCCCTCCGGGATCAGCCCCGACAGGGCGTTCAGGAGGGTCGTCTTCCCGGTGCCCGTCGCGCCCGAGACGATCACGTTGAACTTCGCCTGCACCAGGCCCGCCAGCAGGTACACCATGTGCTCGTCCAGCGAACCGAAGCCGATCAGCTCGTGGAGGGTGAAGGAGCGGGGGAAGCGGCGGATGGTGAGGATGGGGCCGGTCAGGGACAGGGGCGGGATGATGACGTTGACGCGTTCGCCCGACGGCAGCCGCGCGTCGACCATCGGGTTGGTCTCGTCCACGCGGCGGTTGACCGTCGAGACGATGCGTTCGATCGTCTGCATCAGCTGGTCGTCGGACGCGAAGCGGATCGGGAGCTGCTCCACCCGGCCCGCCCGTTCTACGAAGATCGCGTCCGGGCCGTTCACCATGATCTCCGTGATGGACGCGTCCTCGAGCAGCGGTTCCAGGATGCCGAGGCCGAGGGCCTCGTCGACCACCCTCCGGATCAGCTGCGAGCGCTCCACCGTCGACAGCACCGGGCCCTCGCGGCTGATGATGTGCCCCAGCACCCGCTCCAGACGGGCCCGGCGCTCGGCCGCCGCCAGCGAACTCATCTCCGCGAGGTCGATCTCCTCCAGCAGCTTGGCGCGGTAGGAGGCGACCAGATGGCCGTCCTCGCCCCGGCTGCCGTTCTCCTCGGGGGAGGTGATGCGTGCTCGCAGGCTCATGTCCGGTGCCTTCCTTCACGGCCTTCAGTGGTCGACCGGCATCGTGGCCGTCCTGTGGGCCTGGCCGAAGTCCCCGATCCCGGGGATGACGGACGGGATCGTGACGCTGGAGGTGACCTGGACCTCGTCGCCCAGGCTCGCGCTCGCACAACTCGTGCCGTCGGCCAGCCAGCTGCTGACCGCGTTCTGGCAGGCACCCTCGGCGCCCTCGTCGAGCGACGCGCTGCGGGCCCCGGCCCGGGCGGCCGTGCCCGCCTGCTGGACCGCGTAGGCGACCAGGCCCAGCTGTACGGCGGCCAGGGCGATGAGAATCAGGATCGGGAGGAAGCCCAGGTACTCCAGGGCGACCTGGCCCCGGTCACGTCTGCCGCGTCCGTACGACATCTCAGTCGTCCTCTTCCTCGACCGCGCCCGCGTGGCCGTGCACCTCGAAGGGGAAGGCGATCGCGCCCGGGAAGAGGACGGGGACCTGGAGCGTGACATCCGCCGTCACGAAGCCCGCCGACGACGAGCAGCTCACCTGGGCACCCGACTGCCACGCGTCCGACAGCTTCTCCTTGCCCGCCTGTTCGCACACAGCCTGCCGCTCCCCCGGATGCGCCGCCGTCCCCGCCCGCACCGCCTCGTCGGCAGCATTCCCCGCGAGCGTGAAGGTGTACCCCACCAGCACGAACTGCCACACCACCACCAGGGTCACGATGATCAGCGGGGTCATGCCGAGGAACTCGATCGTGACCTGGCCCCGGTCCCGGCCTCCCCGCACGGCCCGGAACGCCGCTCGCCGTACGGCCCGGAACGTCGCTCTCCTCGCGGCTCGTAAAGGCACCCTCAGTCCCTCCTCCGCCGGAACCCGACCGGCCCGCGGTCCCCGCCCCGCGCCCGTCCGCCCCGGCGCTCCGCGCCCTCCGGTGCCTTCACCAGGCCCAGCTCGCCCGCGAGCGCGAACATCGCCTGGCGGACGGTGCCCTTGCCGTCGAGGGCGTGGACGCGGCCGGCGTCGACCGCGGCCTGGAGTTCCTTGAAGTTGGCGGGAATCGTGGTCGTGGCGATGGCCGTGCCGGTGATCTTCTGGATGAGCGCGGGCTGGATCTCGGTGGCGCGGCTGTTGCGGTTGACGACGACCGTGGTCTCCTCGGCCTTGCGGATCTGGAGGCGGTCCCACATACGGACGGTGCGTTTGGCGCCGCGGACGGCGACCACGTCGGGGGTGGTCACCAGCAGGGCGGTGTCCGCCATCTCCACCGCCGCCGCGCCGGCGCCGCCGAGCTGGGCGCCGCAGTCGATGACGACGACCTCGTAGCGGGAGCGCAGGGCGCTGACGATCTGGCGGGCGGCTCGGTCGGTGACCTCCTCGCCGCGTTCGCCCTCACCGGGGGCGAGGAGGAGGGCCACTCCGGTGTCGTGACGGAAGACGGCCTCGGCGAGGATCCGGGGCGAGATGTCGGCGATGGCGGCGAGGTCGACGACCGAGCGGCGGAACTGGACGTCCAGGTAGGAGGCGATGTCGCCGGCCTGGAGGTCCATGTCGACCAGGGCGGTGGGGCGGCCGGACGCCTGGGCGGCGAGGGCGAGCTGGACGGCCGTGAGGGTCGCGCCGACGCCTCCCTTGGCGCCGCTGACGGTGACGACGGCGCCGCCGACGCCGGTGAACACGTCGCCACCGTGGCCGAGATGGCGTCGTACGCCGACCGACCACTGGGCGACCGCCTGGACGCGGCTGGCCAGCTCCTCGTAGTTGAGGGGCAGGGCGACCAGGCCGCGGGCGCCGGAGTCCATGGCGGCGGCGAAGAGGCCGGGGCTCGCGTCGGTGGTGACGAGGATGACGCCGACCGCCGGGAAGCGCAGCGCGACCTCGCGGACCAGCTCCAGCGCCGGTACGGGGCCGATGCGTTCGTGGACGATCACGACCTCGGGCAGCTCGTCGACCGACTCGGCGGCGAGGCGGGCGAGGGTGTCGACCAGCTGGGTGGAGTCGGCGACCGGGGTGACCGGTTCGGCGTCGGGGAGCTGGCTGAGCAGGGTGGTGAGGGAGCGGACCGCGTCCGCGTCGCCGACGGCCGGGAGGATCCTCGTGGGCATGGCGGGCGGCCTCTCACTTGTCCGTGGCGAGTTCGTACGTACGGTCCTGCTCGGGAACCGTGGTGGGGGTGCCCGGCGCCACCAGCGCGAGCCGGACGCGCTTGGCGAACGACTCGGCGTAGGTGATGCGCTGGGCGTCGAGGGTGGACAGCGCGAAGGTGATGGGGACCGCGTCGGTGGGCTCCCGGCCGCGGTCGTCGGCGTCGGGCCTGAGGGCGGTCAGCTCGCCGATGTCGAGGACGCGGGCGTTGGTGACGATGATCTTCGACTGGTCGGGGTCGCCTTCCTTCACGCCCTCGAAGGTGGCGTAGACGTTGACCGAGGAGCCCGGGGTGATCTTGCCGGCGACACCGGTCGCCGCGTCGACCATGATGGCGACCTCCTGCTGGCCGGGCTGGAGGGCGGGCTGGTCGACGATCATGTCGCTCTGCAGCAGGGACCCCTTCTTCAGGGTCGTCACGGCGATCTTGCCGCGGATACCGGCGAGATCGGTCACCGCGTTCTCGGAGAGCCAGCGCTCGGGCATCTCGATCTTCTCGAACTGGGCCGTGGTGAGCGGGGTGTAGGGCGCGATGTCGGCCTTCAGCCGGTACGCGGCGACCTCGGGGCCGACCTTGGACTCGACGTCGTCGATGACGGAGAGGACGCCGGCGAAGGCGCCGAGGGCACACAACACGGACAGGAGCAGGAGGATCACGCCGCGGCGCTGACGGGAGTTCATGAACCGTGCAACCTCGTATGGGGGTCGGGTCGAGCGGACGGAAGCGGGCGGGGCGGTGGACCTGGTTCAGCCGCCGCTGGTCAGTGCGCGGCTGTGGCGGCCACCCGCGGTGAGCGCGGGGCGGGTGGTCTCGTGTGCGGGCGGCGGGGTGGCGGAGCAGAACACACAGCGGTCGCCGATGACGTCGATGCCGCACCAGTGGCAGACGGTCCGGCGTACGGAGGTGACCAGTTGGTAGAGGACCGGCAGGTCGGGCAGGTAGGCGCAGAACTCGATCAGCTTGCCGGTGCCCCACCAGTCGGCGGACTCGGCGGGCAGCTCCGTCTCGCGCAGGCCCTGGGCCTTCCAGGCGGGGGCGAGGGTGCCGGTGACCCAGTCGGACTGGAGCTGTCCCCGGGCGACCAGCATCCAGGTGCCGAACTCGGGGCCCGGCAAGGTGGTGTCGGGGGCCGCCTTCACCAACTGGGGCTGTGGATGGGCGAGTACGCCGAATTGACTGCCCGGCACCCATGACCTGGCGTGCGACTTCAGGCCGACGGGGACCCGGTCGAGGCGGGCGACGGAGGCGAGGAGCGCGCCCGTGTGGATGTAGTGGGTGAGGAGACGGCCGGCCGAGGCGAGGACGCCGGGGCTGAGGTCGCAGGAGGCGAGCTGGCGCAACTGGCGGGCCAGGACGGCGAGTCCGAGCGGGGGCAGATCGGGGCGGAACAACGCGACGCGGTCGCTCTCCAGGAGCGAGCGGATGGTGTGCAGCCGGTGCTCGACGGCCGTGGGGACGGCCCGCGAGTACACGACGATCACATGCCCGTGCTGCTCGATCAGTGTCTGGACGGCGGCGACGGCCTGGTCGAGGGGCCGGCGGTCCAGGCCGTCGAGGACGGCGGCGGGCAGGGTCCGCTCGTCCTGCGGCGGCAGCGCCAGATCGGCACCGGTCACGGCAATGGCAGTTGGCACGCGCAGCTCCCCGATTCCCGCGGTCCGGCCCACCGGCGTTACTCCGGTGCACCGAGGTGACTTCATTGCGTGACTACCTCAGCACTGTATCCACGCCCCTGTGGCCGGAGAACCACTTTCCGTGGCTGTGCAGCAACTCCTCTTCGCTCAAGTCGGGCCAAAGCGGGGCAGGTTACACACACGGAGCCTCCACAGACGGACACCTTGACAACACAATTGGTCTGGACCAACTTGTTGTCATGTCCCCACACAAACGATGGATACGACTCTGGTCGGGAGCGGCGACCGCCGCCCTCACCCTGGCCATGGCGGGCGCGGCTCAGGCGTCCGCCGCGGACATCGACAACGCGAAGAACGCCGACTTCGAGTCCGGCCTGACCAACTGGACCTGCTCGGCGTCGAGCGGTACGACGGTCTCCTCCCCCGTGCACGGCGGCGCCGCCGCGCTGAAGGCGACCCCGGCCGGCCAGGACAACGCCAGGTGCAGCCAGACGGTGGCCGTGAAGCCCGACTCGACGTACACGCTGAGCGCGTGGGTCCAGGGCGGCTACACCTACCTGGGCGTGACCGGCACAGGCACGACGGACGTGTCGACATGGACGCCCGACTCGTCCTCCTGGAAGCAACTGTCGACGAGCTTCACGACGGGCTCCTCGACGACGTCGGTGACGGTGTACACGCACGGCTGGTACGGCCAGGCCGCGTACTACGCCGACGACGTCTCGGTGTACGGCCCGGACGGCGGCGGAGGCGGCGACCCGGCCCCGACGGTCCCGTCCGCGCCGAGCGGCCTCACCGTCTCCGGTACGACCTCCTCCTCGGTGTCCCTGACATGGAACCCCGTGTCGAACGCGACCGGCTACAGCGTCCACCGCGACGGTACGAAGGTGACCGCCGTGACCGGCACCTCGGCGACCGTGACCGGCCTCGCCGCCTCGACGTCGTACTCCTTCCAGGTCACGGCGACGAACGCGGCGGGTGAGTCGGTGAAGTCGGCGGCGGTGACGGGGAGGACGCTCGCGACCGGCGGAGGCGGCGGGGGCTCCCTCCCCAGGCACGCCGTGACGGGCTACTGGCAGAACTTCGACAACGGCGCGACGGTGCAGCGCGTCTCGGACGTCTCCGCCCAGTACGACATCATCGCCGTCGCCTTCGCGGACGCGACGACGACGCCGGGCGCGGTGACGTTCAACCTGGACTCCGCCGGCCTGGGCGGCTACACGGTCGACCAGTTCAAGGCGGACATCAAGGCCAAGCAGGCGGCCGGCAAGAAGGTCATCGTCTCCGTCGGCGGCGAGCGCGGCACGGTCACGGTGAACGACGCCGCGTCCGCGACCAACTTCGCGAACTCCGTGTACGCGCTGATGCAGACGTACGGCTTCGACGGCGTCGACATCGACCTCGAGAACGGCCTCGACGCGACGTACATGACGCAGGCGCTGCGGGCGCTGTCGGCGAAGGCGGGCCCGTCGATGGTCCTCACGATGGCGCCGCAGACGATCGACATGCAGTCGACGTCGAACTCCTACTTCCGGACCGCGCTGAACGTGAAGGACATCCTGACCGTCGTCAACATGCAGTACTACAACAGCGGTTCGATGCTGGGCTGTGACGGCAAGGTCTACAGCCAGGGCTCGGTGGACTTCCTCACCGCCCTGGCCTGCATCCAACTGGAGGGCGGCCTGTCCCCCTCCCAGGTCGGCCTCGGCCTGCCCGCCTCGACACGCGCGGCGGGCAGCGGGTACGTCTCGCCGACCGTCGTCAACAACGCCCTGGACTGCCTGACGAAGGGCACGGGCTGCGGTTCGTTCAAGCCGCCGCGGACATATCCCGATCTGCGGGGCGCCATGACCTGGTCGACGAACTGGGACGCGACGGCGGGGAACGCTTGGTCGGGGGCGGTGGGGCCGCACGTGCACGCGCTGCCGTGACCGTGAAGGGCTCGCCGTAACGGGGAACCCACACCGACCGCAGCGCGCGAACCCGCCGTCCGGGGGCGCGCGTTGCGGTCGGTAAGGTGCTGATGCACACGCCTCTCCGCTTCCCCGGGCCAGTATTGCGACCCCGAGACCGGGCTGCACTACAACTACTTCCGTCACTACCGAGGATATTCGTGGCCAGTACGGAGAGGGTGTCTACTCATGGGGCTCCATGGATGAGGCGGTCCGGTATGCAGACCGAATCAGGAGCCGCGGAGGCGAAGTAGAGATAGTCACCTTCAGGGTTTCCGGTGACGATCTCGCTGGCATGAAGAAAGCAGACATCGTCTCCATGACACCCGAACAAGCCGAAGCGTTCGTCGATCTCACCGCAGAGGCACTACGGTCCACGGATGCTACCGCTCCGGATATCCAGGTGTACGGAAAAGTTCGCATGGCTTTGCCGCGTGGCGGGCTTCACTGGAAGGATGTTGCGTGGCTCTCCTTCGGGATTGCCATCAACGCCCAAGAAATCAACACCGCGTTCCCTGAAGGCGTCACAATTCAAGTGCTCGACCTCAGAATGCCGCTGAGCGACTACAGAGCCGAAGCTGCAGCACTTGCCATGAACTTGTGGCTCCGCGAGGAGTTCGGATTGGCTGCAAATGATGTGGCCGCTGCATTCAACGCGTTGACCGGCGATTACACGTTCACTTGGAATGACACTGAGAACCCCTTCTCAGACCCTACACCATAGAATTGCACCCGAGTTGGCTCCCCGATGAGACAGGACGTCGCACTGCCGTGGCCGCTCCCCTTGGCCGCGGGGATCTACGAGACACCGCGCCGAGCCAGACAGCCCGGCCTTCTTTGATCGGCCTCAACGGTCGGGGGCAGGCACAACGAAGGGCGAGCCAAAAGCGCCCCTCCAAGCTGGCGCCGACCGTGGAGGCAGCCAGGGGGGCGGCTGCACGTCGTCGTTCTCGACGCGAGCCGGGAGCCGCCCCGGTTCAGCGCGCTTCAGCGGGGTGGGACATCCTGATGTCAGATCACATCGGGCTACCGGCTCGTGCCTCGCGCTTCCCACGTGTCCTTGTCCGAGACATAGAGGGAGACGCGCTGGTCGAACCATGCAGCGGCTTCCGGAAGGTCACGGATCAGCGCGGGGATCTCGGGCTCGAACCTCAACACGGTCAGCGTCTTCCAGCCGTGAGGGATCGTGTCCCACTCGACTCCGAACTGCTGAGTGACCGCCACGACAGTCGTCCTCGCCCAGGCGACATCCCCTTTGTCGGAGCGTCGGTAGCAGCAGTCGAAGCTTCTCCCCACGGGCACGTCCGCGTAGTTGTAGGAGAGGAAAAGGGGCACCTCGTTCGCAGAGCGCCGGGGCAGCCCTTGACCGATGGTCGTGAGAGCAGTCTCGTCGGCACGGCTCTCGACGAGCAGAACGCGTTCGCTGAGCGGGGTGTCCTCTTCGGTCCTCATATCGCCATTCTCATGGCTGCGACAACGGATCTCCGTCTCCCCCGGCTGCCGCGAAGCTCCTGGTCGCCCAGGAACCAGTGCCGCGAACACACATCCGCCCAAGGGCTGTCCCGGATGGAGGAACGTGCGCTGTCGCCCCAGGAGTCGTACGGGTTCATCCAGCACATCGCCAGCCAGCTCTGAGGAGACGACCATCCCGACATCACGCGGGAAGACCCGTTCTGCGCCGAGGGATCGGCCTGCTTTCGCATCGGCACCGACCCACAAGGCAACGCCTACATCGCCATAGCCGGCGCCGAGGACACCTACCTCGCCGACTCCCGTGAAGCGCTCCGCGCGATGATCCTCGACATCAAGGCGGGGAAGGCCGACCACCTCCTCTGAGGACGGCGACCTTCTCCGGTCGGCCTCAGCGGTCCAGAGGGTGCAGGCACAAGGAGGTCTCGCCGTCCTTGCTGTACTTCAGGTCGGCGACGTAGTCGCCCTCCTCGCACTCCCCCGTCCCGGGGTCCGTGACCTGGAATTGCGCGTCCGCCGAGCCGCAGGGCACGGTCTTCAGGTCCTGGTCGCTCCAGGAGCCGTCGTTGCGGGCGCAGGAGTTGACGGTGAGGGGCTTCGGGCTGCTGTCTCCGGCCATCCAGCCGATGATCAGAAACACGGGGATGGACATGACGGCCGCAGCGAGCAGCGCGAGAGGCGCGAGGGCGATCATGCCTGCCGGTCGCTTCGTCACCGGCTTGCCCGGGTCGAGGGGTGGCCGCCAGCCCCCGGTGGGCTCGGGGAGACGGAGCAGGGTGGACCGGGCGTCCAGGTTCACCAGCAGGGTGAAGATAGTGACGAGCACCGACAGCGGGCCCCACCAGCCCTGTACCAGGGTGTTCGCCTGCATCTCACGGAAGACGGCCAGCCCACAGCTTCGGCAGAACGCGCCCTGCCGCTTCAGGAAGCGCATGATCACGATCATGCCCTGATGGCCTCGGACGGTCACCGGCGCGGCGGGGGCGGCACCGCATATTTCGCAAGCCAGGGCGGGTGCGGGACCCATCGGTGCGCCCATGGGTGCCGGGCCGGCCTGTGGGTGCGGCGTGGGCACGTATGCCGGGTGGCCGGCGGGAGGCTGGTAGGGGGGCGGTGGTGTGCTCACGAAGTCTCCGTCGGTGATCCAAAGCCGGTGTGGCACTCTATCCGGGCGGTCACCTCGCCCTATCCCATCGGCCGGTAGTGCCCCAGCACCCAGGCCAGTTGGGCGAACCACTCGTTCAAGCGCGCCCTGGGCTTCGCGTCCACCGCGGCCTCGTAGACCTGCCCGTCCAGATGGACCACCGCCACCATCAAGGCCTTGCCGTTGGGGCTCGCCTTGTAGTGGATGCTGCGGATCTCGGGCCAGTCGAAGTCCGCCGACACGTCGTGCACCTCGAAGGCGACGCCCGAGGCGTCGACAACAACCGAGTTGTGCTTGTCCACCGCCATGAACTCCGGCCCGGGGGGCGCGGGTTGGGGTGCCGGGGCGGCGGGGTACGGGGGCGGCGGTGGGGCGTACGGGGGTGCCTGGGGGGCGTACTGCGGTGGCGGGGCGGCGGCGTACTGCGGTGGCGGGGGGCCGTACTGCGGCGGAGGTGGGCCGAAGCCCGGGGGTGGTGGTGGCTGGTGGGTCATCCGGCGGTCCTCGTGTGTCGCGGTGAAACGGAGTCTGTGCACATTCTTTCCGTCCTCGTTGAAACATTTCCCCCACCCCGCCCCATCAATGGGGTGAGGACAGCGCAGTGCGGACGGACAGACGAACTGGGGGAGCACATGAGGCAGGCCCGCGCGGACGAGTACGCGGAGTTCGCTGCGGCGCGGACCGGGCAGCTGTACCGGTCCGCGTGCCTGCTCACCGCGGGAGACACGCACCTCGCCGAGGATCTGGTTCAGGAGACCCTCGGCCGGCTGTACGTCCGTTGGGGGCGTGTCTCCCGCGCCGACAACCCCGCCGGGTACGCGCAGACCGTCCTCACCCGCACGTTCCTCGCCCACCAGCGGCGGCGCAGCAGCGGTGAGCGTGCCGTGGACGTCCTCCCGGAGCGGGCCGACGCCGCCGGGGCGGACGTACCGCTGCGGCTCACGTTGCTCCAGGCCCTCGCGCGGCTGCCCGCCAAGGACCGGGCCGTGGTCGTCCTGCGCTACTGGGAGGACCGGTCCATCGAGGAGACCGCCGGCGCGCTGAACGCCAGCTCCGCCGCCGTACGGACCCGGTGTTCACGGGCTCTCGGGCGGCTGCGGGAGCTGCTGGGCGAGGACATCGGCGAGTACGCCCGCCCCTGAAGCCACCCGGCTTCCTCATCCCGTCGACTTCTTTCGCTTCGAACCGAACACGGTGGTGTGCCATGCCCGTTGACCAGCACGACCCCTTCGAGGACCGCCTCTCCGCCGCCCTGCACCAGGCCGGCGGCACCTTCGACACCAACCGCTCCGCACTCGCCGCCGCCGGTCAGGCGCACGGGCGCCGGCTGCGGCTGCGGCGGCTCGCCGTCGCGGGGAGCACGGCGAGCCTCGTCCTCGTGGGGGTGGGCGCGGCTGTGCTGCTGCCGTCGGACGGGAGCGTCCGGGAGACCGCCTCCGTCGCCACGAACGGGACCGCCAAGCCGGGGTTCTTCTCCGCGGACGACGTGATCCGGACGCTCGAGAAGCTGCTCCCCGAGGGGAAGACCTACAGTCAGGAGGGGCGGGGCACGCACAGCGACCTGCCGCCGTCCGCGCAGCTCGTGTTCGACGACGGCAAGGGTGCCGCCGCCGTCTCGGTGGGTCTGGAGCGGATCGAGCTGAGCGCTGAGACGGGCGACAACGGCTTCGATCCGGCCAGTGCCGTGATGCCGTGCCCGAAGGCGGAGGCCGGCGCCCGGTCCGCGTTCGACAGCTGTGAGACCGAGAAACTGGCCGACGGGTCCGTCGTCACCGTCTTCCAGGGCTACGAGTACCCGGACCGCCGCGAGGAGACCAAGGCGTGGGGCGCGGAGCTGGTCACGCCGGAGGGGCAGCGTGTCAGCGTGAGCGAGTGGAACGCCCCCGCCGAGAAGGGGCAGCCGGTCAGCCGTCCCGAACCGCCGCTCAGCACCGCCCAGTTGAAGACTCTGGCCGCCGCGACGCAGTGGCGCACGATCATCGACGCCCTGCCCGAGCAGAGCCGCCGGCCGACGCCCACGACGAGCCAGGCCTCCGCCGCTCCCCGGCCCCGGGCCGCCTCCGGCAAGGTGGTCGAGCGGGTGCTCGCCACCTCGCTGCCCGCCGGTCTGAAGGTCGTCTCGCGCGGCCACCAGGAGACGGAGTACGCGTATCTCGTCGTGGACGACGGCAAGGGCAGGACTTTCGTCGAGGTCAACGTGCAGCCGAACATGCTGGACGTCGCCCACCAGCTCTACGCCGACGCCGAGGCCCTCCCCGACGGCACACTCGTCGCGACGCAGCAGCAGCCGGACGAGAAGGGCCGCGAAGGGGTCGTCACGTGGACCGTCGACACGATGCGCAAGGACGGCAAGCGCGTGGTGATCAGCGCCTACAACTCAGCCGACCTGCAGTCGGCGGCGAGCCGACCGGAACCCGCCCTCACCATCGCCCAGTTGCGCGAGATCGCCCTCAGTCCGACGTGGCTGGAAGTGGGCTGACGGACGGCGCCCGGTGACCGACTGGCCCTCAGCGGCCGGCCAGCAGGTCGAGGATCTCCTTCGTCGTGCCGGGCTCGCCGATCAGCGGGAAGAGGTACGACACGCTGTGGCGGTGCGCCTCCTCGTTGATGTCGGTCATCGCGTCGACCGCGAACGTGACGTGGTAGCCGTGCTCGTGGGCGGCACGGGCGGTCGACTCGACGCCGAGGCTGGTCGCGATGCCCCCGAGCACGATCTGTGTGACGCCCCGGCGGCGCAGCTGCAGGTCGAGGTCGGTGCCGTGGAAGGCGCCCCAGGTCCGCTTGGTGACCAGGACGTCCCCGTCGTGGCCGGTGAGCGGCTCGGCGACGGGGCCCAGGTCGTACGGGCGGGAGCGGCCGCCGGCCAGGCGGGCGGCCTCGCTGCGGCCGGGCGTCGCGTCGGCGCCGTCGGGCGAGGTGGCCATGCGCACCAGCACCACGGGGGCGCCGGCGGCACGGAAGGCGTCGGCCAGTTCGGCGGCGCGGGCCACCACGTCGGCGGCCGGGTGGGGCCGGGTGGGCGCGGCGAGCGTGCCGGCCTGGAGGTCGATCAGCACGAGCGCGGTCTTGTCGTCGAGCACGGTCACGGCCACGGCGCGAGGTACCTCTCCTAGGGGAACAGCAGCCTAGGAGAGGTACTTGCGAAAGTCAATTTCTTGCGCAACTCAAGCTTCACTCAGAAGAACTCGGACCACGGCTGGTCCCACACCTGCTTCACGCACAGCACCAGGAACAACAACCCCGCCGCCGCGAGCATCGTGTTGCTCACCCACCCGTTGCGCCACTCCCTCGGCGTGCGCTCGGAGTTGAGGAGCCAGATCAGGGTCACCGCGAGGAACGGCAGGAAGGCCGCGCCCAGGACGCCGTAGAGGATGATCAGGCGGAAGGGCTGGCCCTGGAAGAGCAGGACGATCGGCGGGAAGGTCAGCCACAGCAGGTAGGCGCGGAAGGGCCAGGAGCGCTCGCGCTCGCCGGAGGCGACCTCCTCGCCGGTGGCTTCCGCTCGGCTGCGGTAGCGGGCGACGAAGTCCGCGAACATCAGGCTCACGCCGTGCCAGACGCCGATCAGGGAGGTGTAGGAGGTGGCGAAGAAGCCGATGAGGAAGAACTTGGCGGTGGCGCTGCCGTACTCGGCCTCCAGGATGTCGCCGAGCTGGATGAGACCCTTGTCGCCGCTGGCGATGGCCACGTTCGCCGAGTGCAGCAGCTCCGCGCCGACGAACAGCATCGCGATGACGAAGATGCCGGTGGTGGCGTAGGCGACGCGGTTGTCCAGGCGCATCACCTTCATCCAGCCGGTGTTGGTCCAGCCCTTGGCGTTCACCCAGTACCCGTAGGCCGCGAGGGTGATGGTGCCGCCGACGCCGCCGATCAGGCCGAGGGTGTTGAGGATCGAGTCCTTCTCGTCGGGGAGGACGGGCAGGAGGCCGGCGACGGCGTCCGGGAGGTTCGGCGTGACCCGGACGGCCAGGTACACCGTCACCGCGAACATGACGCCCACCAGGACCGTCATGACCTTCTCGAAGACCTCGTACTTGTTGAACCAGACGAAGACGAGGCCCACCACCCCGCAGGCGACGGCCCACCACTTGAGGTCCATCACGTCGGGGAACAGCGCCTGGAGGGGCAGGGCGCTGGACGACATCGCCGCCGCGCCGTAGACGAAGCCCCAGATCACGGCGTAGACCACGAAGAAGTACGTGGTCCAGCGGCCCAGGCTCGCCCAGCCGTCGAACAGGGTGCGGCCGGTGGACAGGTGCCAGCGGCCGGCCGCCTCCGCCAGGGAGATCTTCACCAGGCAGCCGAGGACCGCCGCCCACAGCAGCGTGTAGCCGAAGTTGCTGCCGGCGATGAGGGTGGCGACCAGGTCGCCGGCGCCGACGCCGGTCGCGGCGACGACGATGCCAGGGCCGATGTAACGCCAACTGGACTTGCGGGGGGAGGAGTTCGTGGAGTCCTTACTGCCGGATGATGCCTCGGTGTCCGTGGGGTTTCCCGTGGTGTCCGCCATGAGGGTCAAGAAAGCCCAAAGGAGCCGGTACGGCAAGAGGGTGTGCGTGTTCTCCACCCGATGTGCTCACGTGCTGGTGAAACACCCTGATCGGGGGAAGAGCGGGCCCCGGCGGCTGGGCGTGCCGCCGGGGCCCGGGCCGTGGTTCCGGACGTGAGAACGCGGGGCTCCTCAACTCCCGGATTTCCTAGGGCTGTAGCGGGCCACAGCCGTCGCACCCGCACGTGTCGAGTTCGAACCACACGGTCTTGCCCGGCCCGTCCTGGTGGCAGCCCCAGCGCCGGGCGAGCGCCTCCACCAGGAATATCCCCCGGCCGCTCTCCGCACAGCCCGCCTGAAGGACCTGCGGGGTGCGGCGGCCGGTGTCGGTCACCTCGCAGCGCAGGACGCCGTGCGCGGCGGACAGCGTGAGCCGGAAGTGGCTCGCGGAGTGCAGCAGGGCGTTGGTGGCCAGCTCGCTGACGAGCAGGACGGCGGTGTCCGCCAGGTCGCCGCGGTCGGCCAGCCCCCACCCCTCCAGCTGCCGGCGCACTTCGGCGCGGGCCTCGCCGACCGCGGACGGCCGGGGGTCGTACCCGATGCTCAGATTCCCCGCCCCCAGGGGCGGTTGCAGACAGGCGCCGTACGGAGGGTCGGGGTCCGAAAGGCGCCCCCCGGAGAGTTCCAGCATGACTTCAGGGTGACCGCCCCGTAGGTTCCGTACACGGGGAGGACTACCCGATTCCGTACCTGTAGGTACCCGGGATACCTGCCGGGTCCACGGGTCATTCGTACTGGAGACGTACGGACATACCCCCACCTCCGGCGTCGCGGAGGTCGACGTACGCGCAGACCTGGCGGGCGAACCACAGGCCCTGGCCGGGCTCCAGGTCGGGGCCGGCCGGCGGGACGAAGCCGGCGAGGGGGTCGTCCACGCGGTGGGCCAGGGTCAGTTCGCAGACGCAGCCGGGGGCCTCACCCCACAGCAGGGCGCCGGTGACCCGGCCCAGGGCGGCCGCCTCGGTGACGGCCGCCGCGAACAGCTCGGCGTCGGCGGCGCCCAGTCCGCGCCCGGCCGCCCATGCGCGCACGGTGCCCGGCGCGGGCTCCCCGGTGAGCCGCCGCGCGTCCGCCGGGGGCGGGGGCAGCGGTACGGCGTCCAGCTCGGCCGCGAGCCGCACCGGGTCCTCGTACACCCCGGTGTCGGGGTGGGCGCGGCGGGCGGCGGCGACGAGGGCGGAGCCGGCGGTGCGGGTGTCGTAGACGCACAGGGCGGTGGTGGCCGTGGGGGCGAAGAGGAGGTTGGCGAGGGCCTCGTAGCGGATCCACTCGGCGCTCTCGCGCGGCGAGCGTCCGGCCCGGCCGTTCCACACCGGCTCCATGAGGAGGTGGATACGGCCGCCGGGGCCGGCGTGCGCGGCCAGGTGACCGGCGGCCCGGGCGATGGCGTTGGCCGCGGAGCCGGTGTACCAGTCGGTGTGCGGGACGAGGCCGACCTCCTTGGCGTCGGCCCCGAGGGCGTCGCGCAGGAGGTCGAGTTTGGCGGGGGCGGCGATGGCCACGGGCGGGGGCTCGTCGGGGGCCGCGAGCCCTTCGGCGAGGAAGGGCAGGGCGGCGGCCAGGAAGGCGTCGTCCGTGGCGGGGGCGGCCATGCGATGGTCGAACGCCCCTGGGGAGTGGGCGGGTTGAGCGGTCATTGGTGCCCCATCTGTGGTGTGCGTGTGGTGTGGGTGGTGTGCGTGTGGGTGACGTGCTTGCGGCTGACTGCCTGTCGGTGGTTGTGCGTGTGTTTGCGAGGCAGGAGGTGGGTGGGTGGTGCGTCGGCGGGTTCCTGTGTGAACGGGTCCCGCGTCAGCGGGCGTGCATGGGCGGGTCCTGCGTGGTGTCACCGTTGGGCTGTCACCCAGGCGGCGATCTGGCTGCGGTTGCTGAAGCCGAGCTTGCTGAGGATCCGTTCGACGTGGCCCTCGGCCGTGCGGCGGGAGATCACCAGGCGGTCGGCGATCTGCTGGTTGGCGAGGCCCTCGGCGACGAGCTCGGCGACCTGGGCCTCGCGGCGGGTGAGGCGGACGGCGTCCAGTGGTGCGGCCATGAACGAGCTGCGCGGGGAAGGGCAGCCGGCCGGTCCGGGCGGCGAGGGCGGAGGGCTCGCGGCCGACCCGGGCGGCGAGGACGGAAGGCTTGCGGCCGTGCCGTGGGGTGGGGGCGGGGAGCTCTCGGCCGGTCCGTGCGGTGGGTGCGTGCGGCCGGCGGTCGGCGGTGCGTCGGCCGGGCTGTGCGTCGCGGACGCCGGGGACGGGTCCGGCTCGCCCGAGGGGGATACGGGGCGCCGTGCCGAGACCTTGTCGCGCAGGGCGTGGGCGACGAGGTCCGTGAGGGCGAGGGCGGCGCCCCGGTCGTAGGCCTGGCGGAAGGCGGTGCGGCCCAGCGTGCGACGGGCTCGTTCCTCGCTGCCGCGGCGGGTGGAGTTGAGGGCCGCCGAGCCCCAGCGGCTGCGGTCGACGTCGGCCCAGGCGCGGTCGGCGCCGCCGAGGAGGAGGGCCGCGCGGTCGTGGGCGCCGCGCTCGGCGGCGATCCGGGCCAGCAGATCGAGGGTGAGGCCCATGCCGAGGACGTCGTGCACCGCGAGTTTCAGGCGCAGCGCCTCCCGGCCGTGCCGCTCCGCCTGCCGCCAGTCGCCCTTCACGGTGTGCGCGAGGGCCAGCATCCGTTCGACGTACGACAGCACCCACCGCTCGCCGTGCTCGGCGCACAGCCGGCGGGTCTCCTCGCATACCGCGATCGCCTCGTCGGCGCGGCCCAGGAAGCACAACGCGCAGGCGAGTTCGACGCGGTCGAGGCCGACGAGGCTGAGGTGCTGGCCGGGGACGCGGCCGCGGTCGACGCCGGCGCGGAAGTGGTCCAGGGCGCCGGTGAGGTCGTCGCTGAAGAGGCGGATGACGCCGACGACGTACTCGGCGTGGGCCGCCTCGGCCGCGTCGCCGAGGCGGTGGGCCAGGTCGCGGGCCTGTTCGGCGCGGTGACGGCCGCGGGTGAGGTCCTCGGGGCAGCCGGCGAGGAGGGCTGCGGCCCACAGGGCGCGGGCGCGTTCGCGGGTGGGTGCGGGGTTGGCTTCGAGGGCTCGGTCGAGCCAGTAGCGGCCCTCGCGGGGGGCGCCGCAGGCGTGCCAGTGGAACCACAGGGTGCCGGCCAGGCGGAGGGCGGCGGGGGCCTCGCCGGGGGCGGTGAGGCTGAAGTCGAGGGCGGCGCGGAGGTTGTCCTGGTCGGCTCTCAGGCGGGTGACGATCTGGGGCTGGCCGGGGCCGAACCACTCCCGCTCGCAGGTGGCGGCCCGTTGCTGCATCCAGTCGCGGAGGCGGATGCGGGTGGCTCGTTCCTCGCCGGGGCGTGCTTTGAGTCGCTCCAGGCCGTAGTCCCGGAGGGTGTCGAGCAGGCGGTACCGGACGGTGCCGGCGGGGCCGGTCTCGCGGCTGAGGACGGACTTGTCGACCAGGCCGGCCACGGCTTCCAGGACGTCGTGCGGGTGGAGGGGCGGGGTGTGTTGCGCCCCCGCCGCCCCTACCCGTCCCCTCTCCAGGGGCTCCGCCCCTTCGACCCCGCCAGGTAGCTCCGCCCCCTGGACCCCCGGCCCTTCGTCCACCCACCGCCCGACTCGGTCGGCTGGGAGGTGGGCCTCACGACTCGCGGCTCGGTCGGGTGAAAGGTGGCCCTCCCCATGCCCGACTCGGTCGGCTGGGACGTAGGCCTCACGACTCGCGGCTCGGTCGGATGAAAGGTGACCGTCCCTTTGCCCGACTCGGTCGGCTAAGTAGTGGGCCTCGCCCGGGTCGTGCGCGCTTCGAGTTGCCGAGTCGCGCGGTGGGTGGGCGTCGACCGGGGGTCTGGGGGCGGAGTCCCCGGAGGCGAGAAGGACAGGAGCGGCGGGAGCGGAATCCCCGGAGACGGGAAGGACAGAAGCGGCGGGAGCGGAATCCCCGGAGGCGAGAAGGACAGGAGCGGCGGGAGCGGAACACGCTGTGGCCCGCTCCCCGGCATCACCGCACACCGCCTCCGCCGTCTCCAGGTCGAAGCTGCCCGGCAGGACCGACAGCCGGGCCCACACCACCTGCTCCACCTCGTCGCACAGCTCGTGGCTCCAGTCGACGGCCGCCCGCAGGGTCTGGTGGCGGAGCGGGACCGTGGGGCTGCCGGAGGTGAGGAGGTGGTAGCGGTCGTCGAGGCGCTGGAGGAGCTGGTCGACGTCCAGGACGCGCATCCGGACGGCGGCCAGTTCGATGGCGAGCGGGAGGCCGTCGAGGCGTCGGCACAGGCGGGCGACGGAGGCACGGTTCGCGGCGGTGAGGCGGAAGCCGGGGGCGACGGCGGCGGCGCGGTCGGCGAAGAGGGCGAGGGCCGGGTAGCCGTCGGCGGCGGAGAGGTCGCCGTCCGGGTCGGGCACGGGCAGGGGCCGTACGTCCAGGAGGTGTTCCTCGGTGAGGCCGAGCCGGTGGCGGCTGGTGGTGAGGAGACGGACGCCGGTGGTGCCGTGCAGCAGGGCGGCGGCGAGGTCGGCGCAGGCCCGCAGCAGGTGCTCGCAGTTGTCGACGACGAGGAGCAGTCGCCGGTCCCGGAGGCGTTCCGCCAGGGTGTCCAGCGCCGGCCGGTCGGAGTAGTCGTGCAGGCCGAGCGCGGCGGCGACGGTGAACGGGACGAGGGCCGGGTCGCGCAGCCCGGACAGGTGCACGAAGCGCACGCCGTCGGGGAAGGCGCGGGCGACCCGGGCCGCGATCCGCCCGGCCAGGCGCGTCTTGCCGACGCCGCCGGGGCCGGTCAGGGTGACCAGCCGGGCCCTGGCCAACAGCTCGCGCCCTTCGGCCAGTTCACTCCGCCGGTCGACGAAGCTGGTCGTCTCCACCGGCAGGTGGCAGTCCCGTCGTGGCGCTGATCCGCCCATGATCAGCCAGTCCTCTGGGGGTGTGGTCGGAGGCAACCGGAGGGTGCGGCGCCTCTTTTGTGCGGACCCTCAGCCTCCCCCGGGCCGTACATATATGCACGCACGCCTCACACCCGCGGGTGAGCTTTGCCGAGTACCGCATCGGGAGCGGCGGTCGTGCGTACACTGCCCGGCCGCCCGCGGCCACGGACAACTCCGCGGCCACCCGGCCACGTTCCGCACGATTCCAGCCACCGGCTCCCGGGCCTCTCTTGACCTGACCATGTCATGAGTCGACCATGAGCGGCACCCCGCACGCCAGGCACAGCAAGCGCACAGACACGGCAAGCGCGAAGTCCCAAGCAAGGCGCACAGACACGGCAAGTCCAGAACCAGCAAGCGGACAGCACGTCGCACGAAAGCACCACCCCCCGCTCCACTCCCCACACGTCCGGCGACCCCGGACATCTGGAGAACCGAGGAGATCTCTCATGCGACTCCGCACACGCGGCTCAGGCGCCCGCAGCGGCAGACGAACCGCCGCCCTCGCCGCCCTCATGGCCCTCGCTCTCGCGGCACCGGTCTCGGCGACGGCCACCGACGCGGCGGCGGGCAGCGCCCCCAAGGCGGCGGCCGCCGCCGACGACATCCGTCAGTACGAGATCCACATCCACCACAGCACACCCCAGATGCGCACCGCGATCGCCGCGTCCGGTGTGAGCGTCGACGAGGCCGACGAGGAGACCGTCGTCGTCTCCGGCCGCGCGGACCAGATCAGGAAACTGACCTCGCAGGGCTACGAGGTCGCGCCGGTGGGCGCAGCGCCGGACCGCACCGCCGAGGGCGAAGTGCGGCTGTACGACTTCCCGTCCGCCGACTCCCGGTACCACAACTACGCCGAGATGACCGCGGAGATCGACCAGCGCATCGCGGCCTACCCGAGCATCATCAGCAAGCGGGTGATCGGCAAGTCGTACCAGGGCCGGGACATCGTCGCCATCAAGATCAGCGACAACGTCGGCACGGACGAGGCCGAGCCGGAGGTGCTGTTCACCCACCACCAGCACGCCCGCGAGCATCTGACCGTGGAGATGGCGCTGTACCTGATCCGTGAGCTGGGCGCCGGCTACGGCACCGACTCCCGCGTCACCAGCATGGTGAACAACCGCGAGATCTGGATCGTCCCGGACCTCAACCCGGACGGCGGCGAGTACGACGTCGCCACCGGCTCCTACCGCTCCTGGCGCAAGAACCGCCAGCCCAACTCCGGTTCCTCGTACGTCGGTACGGACCTCAACCGCAACTGGGCCTACCGGTGGGGCTGCTGCGGCGGCTCCTCGGGCTCGACGTCCTCCGAGACCTACCGGGGTACGGCCGCCGAGTCGGCGCCCGAGGTGAAGGTCGTCTCGGACTTCGTGCGCAGCCGGGTCGTCGGCGGCAAGCAGCAGATCAAGGCCGGCATCGACTTCCACACGTACAGCGAACTGGTGCTGTGGCCCTTCGGGTACACCACCGCCGACACCACCACCGGGATGACGGCGGACGACCGCAACGCCTTCGCGACCGTCGGCCGTTCGATGGCGGCGAGCAACGGGTACACGCCCGAGCAGGCGAGCGACCTGTACATCACTGACGGGTCGATCGACGACTATCTCTGGGGTACGCACAAGATCTTCGCGTACACCTTCGAGATGTACCCGGGCTCGGCTTCCGGGGGTGGGTTCTACCCGCCCGACGAGGTCATCGAGCGGGAGACCGCCCGGAACAAGGACGCGGTGCTCCAGCTGCTGGAGAACGCGGACTGCATGTACCGGTCCATCGGCAAGCAGGCCCAGTACTGCAGCTAGGCGCTCCGCTGGAAGGGCCGCGATGTGCCGTCGGTCGTCTGCGGCACCGTCGTGGCTGGTCGTGCGCACGCGGCGGAGCCGCATGTCGACACGGCCCCGCGCCCCTTCAGGGGCGCTGCCGAACCGCAGCGGACTTCACCCGACCTACTCGAAGGACCTAGTCGGCCTTCTCAGTGCCATCGACGTCCTTGGCGTCACCGGCGTCCTCGACTTCTTCCTCGAAGTAGGCGTCCAGCACCGCGTCCAGCTGCTCGTCCCACTCCTTGAAGCGCCCCCTGGCCGTCGCCTCGATCTCGATCGGGTACCAGCGGCGGTCAGGGGTGTGCACCGTGATGGTGAACCGCTTGCCGAAGCGCGGGGACTCCGTCTCGATGGCGCCGATCTCGTCCCAGCGGAACTCGCACTCCTCCTCGTCGAGGCGGAGGCGGACACCCCTGGCGTCGGCGACGATCCGCGCCCGGCGGTCGGCGGCCTCGAAGACGGGACCGTCCAGGACGTCCTCGTCCGGCTCTTCCTCGGCCACGTCGGCCGGCTCGGTCTCGGAGGCGTCCTCCGAAGCCGAAGTGGCCTCGTCGTCCTCCGCCTTCGCGTCCTCCGGCTCCGCGGTCACGGGCGAGGTGAGCCCGGGGATGAATGCCGGGTCGAATCCGGCGCCCTCCAGGGGCTGGCTGCTCGAACCTATGCGCTGCTCCACAGCGGGCAGTATGGTCGACGATCCTGTGCCGGACACAGCCCGCCCCCAACTTCGTTATGAGACGCCTACACGAGAAGGCTCGACATTTCAGCCCAGAACGGCGAGCGCGTCGATCTCGACGAGGAGCCCGGCGGGGAGGCCGACGTAGACGGTCGTACGGGCGGCCGGGGGCTGGGTGAGGTTCTGCTCCTCGAAGTACGCGTTGTAGATCTCGTTCATCTCGGCGAAGTGGTCCACGTCCGTCAGATAGACGCGGATCATCATCACGTCGTCCCAGCTCGCGCCGCCCTCCTCGAGGATCGCCTTGACGTTGGCGAGGGTCTGGAGGGTCTGCTCGCGCAGGGTGGGGCCGGCGGGTGTGGGGGGCCTGCCCTCCTCGGCGGGGAGGAAGCCGACCTGGCCGGCGACCTGGAGGATGTTGCCCTTGCGGACACCGTGCGAGAACTTCGCGGGCGGGGTGGTGTGGGTCGTCGGGGTGAGCGCGATCTTCTCGGTCATGCGGCGTTCATTCCTCGTGGGCTTCTCGTGGGCTTCCTGGAGGCCTTACGGCGCTTCCTTGACGGGCGTTCTTCCGGAGTACTCGCCGCTGATGTCGTCCGCCGTGCGGCGCACCTGCGGGAGCAGGGTGAGGAGTTCGTCGGCGGTGACGACGACGTTCGGCGCGGACACCGACATCGCGGCGACCACCCGGCCGTCGGCGCCGCGGATCGGTGCGGCGACGCAGTTGATGGACTCCTCGTGGCCGCCGAGGTCGGTGGCCCAGCCCTGTTCGCGCACCTTCTCCAGCTCCCGCAGGAAGGCGGGGGCGTTGGGCGTCGAACGGGCCGTGTACAGGGGGTAGTCGAGCTTCTCCGCGACCGACCGCCGCTCGGGTTCGGGCAGATCGGCGAGCAGCAGCTTGGCGACGGCGGCGACGGTGATGGCGACCGGCTTGCCGATCCGGGAGTACATCCGCACCGGGTAGCGGCTCTCCACCTTGTCGATGTAGAGGACCTCGCCCTCCTCGTACACGGCGAGGTGGACGGTGTGTCCGCACCGCTCGTTCAGCCGTACGAGGTGGGGGTGGGCGATCTCGCGGATGTCGAGGTTCTCCATGGCCTCCTGGGCGAGGGCGAAGAGGCGGGCGCCGAGCCGGTAGCGCTGGTCGGACTGGCGGTAGACGAGCCCGTGCTCGTGCAGGGTCCGCAGCAGCCGCAGGGCCGTCGACTTGTGGACGCCGAGGCGGTCGGCGACCTGTCCGAGGTCGGCGGGGCCCTCGGCGAGCAGCGGCAGGATGCTCAGGGCGCGGTCGACGGTCTGGCTCATGGGGTGCGTACCTCCTCCGGGGCCGCTGCGGCTCGTGTCCAGCCGGGGCCGAGTCGAAGTCTCCCCCACGCGTCGTCGTCCAGGGCGGCCAGGCGGTCGGCGTGGTCACGGGAAGGGGGTGCGGCGAGGTCGCCGGGGACGGTGAGGGCGGCGGCGGCCATGAGGTGGCCGTGGCGCAGCCGCTGCCGTACGGGCAGGCCGCGCAGGGTGGCCGAGAGGAACCCGGCGGCGAAGGCGTCCCCGGCGCCGACGGCGGCGACGACGTCGACCCGCGGCGCCCGGACGGACGTCGCCGTGCCGTCGGCGTCCTCCAGCCCGTCGGTGTCCTCGCCGAACGCGATCGCCCCGCCCTCGCCCTGCTTGACCACCACGATCTCCGGCTCGGGCAGCGCCTCCCGGACGGCACGTGAGCCGCGCAGCCCCCACACCGCCCGCGCCTCGTCGTCCCCGACGAACACGAGGTCGGCCCGGCGCGCCAGCTCCAGCAGCGCCTGTGCGCCGTCGGCGTCCCGCCACAGCCCGGGCCGGTGATTGACGTCGAAGGAGACCAGCGGCCGCCCGGGCCCGGGCTCGGTCAGCTCCCACAGCAGGTCCCGGCACTCCGGCGACAGCGCGGCCGTGATCCCGGACAGGTGCAGCACACGCCCCGCGCGCACGGCCGCCAGGTCCACGTTCCCCACAGCCATCGCGGAGGCCGCCGACCCGGCCCGGTAGTACGCCACCTCGTGGGCGTCGGTGGCCCGGTCCCCGGCGGTGCGGAAGTAGACGCCGGTCGGGCGGTCGGGGTCCCGCCGCACGGAGGCGACATCGACGCCGTACGACCCGATGGTCTCGACGAGATGGTCGCCGAACCCGTCCGTCCCCACCCGGCTGACCCAGCGCACCGCGTGGCCGGCGGTCGCCAGCACACAGGCCACGTTGGACTCGGCGCCGCCGATGGCCCGGTCGAAGGACGGCACGTCGGCGAGGCGGCCGGGCCGGGAGGGCAGGAAGGTGACCATGGACTCGCCGAGCGCGACGACGTCCACGACGTCGGGGGCGTTGCGGGATCCGGTGGCGGTCACGATCGTCGTAGCTCCCAGTCCGTGTGCGGGAGTCCTCGTACGCGGGGCCTCGTACGTGAGGCCTCGTCCGTGGGGGGTCCTCGTCCGCGGGGGCGGCTCCGTTGACCCCCGTCGGCCGAGATGTTAGACAGCGATGAGCGACATACGCAATGATCGTTGCACAAACTGCAACGCATCACTTCAGGAGGCTCGCATGGCTCGTGAGACCGGTACCGAAGCCCTCGCCCGCCTCGCCGGCGAACGCGTCGACCACCGTTTCAAGGGCCTCCCGCCGGACGCCGACGGCCTCACGGTGGGCGAGCTGGCCGCCCAGCGCCGCAACCTCTTCACCGGCGGCTTCACCACCCCCGTCCTCGCCCTCTCCGCCGAGCGCCTGGAGCACAACCTCCGCCTCATGGAGACGTACGCGACCCGCCACGGTCTCGCGTTCGCCCCGCACGGCAAGACGACCATGGCGCCCCAGCTCTTCCAGCGGCAGATCGACCACGGTGCCTGGGGCATCACTCTCGCCGTCCCGCACCAGGTACGGGTGGCCCGGGCCTACGGCGTCCAACGGGTCTTCCTCGCGAACGAACTGGTCGACCCGGCGGCCCTGCGCCGGCTCGCGGCGGAACTGTCCGCCGACCCGGACTTCCGCCTCGTCTGCTACGTCGACTCCGTGCGCGGCGTGGAGCTGATGGACGCGGCCCTGCACGGCACCGCTCGCCCGCTGGACGTCGTCGTGGAACTGGCCGCGGGCGAGGACGCCCGCACCGGGGTGCGCACGGAGGCCGAGTGCGCGGCGGTCGCGGACGCGGTGGCAGGCGTGCCGACCCTGCGGCTGGTGGGCGTGGCGGGGTACGAGGGCGAGGTCCCGCGGGCCGACCCGGAGCGTGTACGGGCCTGGCTGCGCCGGCTGGTGGCCCTGGCCGTCGACTTCGACAAGGCGGGACGGTTCGCGGGCGTGGACGAGATCGTGGTCAGCGCGGGCGGCAGCGCCTGGTTCGACGCGGTCGCCGACGTCTTCGCCGACATCCCCGAACTCTCCCTTCCCGTACTGAAGTTGCTGCGCTCGGGCGCCTACGTCTCGCACGACGACGGCCACTACCGCAGGCTGACCCCCTTCAACCGGGTCCCCGAGGAGGGCGCCCTGGAGCCGGCGTTCCGGCTGTGGACCCAGGTGGTCTCCCGCCCCTCCCCCGACCAGGCCTTCGTCAACGCGGGCAAGCGCGACGCGGCCTACGACCTCGACCTGCCCTTCGCCCAGGTGATCCGCCGGGACGGCACCGAACGCCCCGCCACCGGCGTCTCGGTCACCGCCCTGTCCGACCAGCACGCCTGGCTGCGTACGACGGCCGAGGCGGATCTGGAGGTGGGCGACTGGGTCGGCCTGGGCCTGTCGCACCCGTGCACGTCCTTCGACAAGTGGCAGCTGATCCCGCTGGTCCGGGCGGACGGCACGGTCGTCGACTACATCCGCACGTTCTTCTAGAGGGCCGGCCTTCCAGAGGACCGACAGGAGGCACCGGTATGGAAGACCTCGTCATCCGGGACGCGGACGTCGTCGACGGCACCGGCGGGCCGTCGTACCGCGCCGATGTGGTGGTCGACGACGGCTGGATCGTCGCGATCGTCCAGGAGGCCGCGGCGGCGGGTTGTCAACGCCCGAAGGCCACAAGGGAGTTGGATGCCGAAGGGCTCGTCCTCTCCCCCGGCTTCATCGACATGCACGCCCACAGCGACCTCGCCCTCCTGCGCGACCCCGACCACAGCGCGAAGGCGGCTCAGGGCGTGACCCTGGAAGTCCTCGGCCAGGACGGCCTGTCGTACGCCCCGGTCGACGACCGCACGCTGGAGGGGGTGCGCCGGGCGATCGCCGGCTGGAACGGCCACGGTGACGACATCGACTTCGACTGGCGGTCGGTGGGCGAGTACCTGGACCGTCTGGACTTCGGTTTCGAGGGCCGGGGGATCGCGGTGAACGCCGCCTACCTCGTCCCGCAGGGCACGGTCCGCGCGCTCGCCGTCGGCTGGGAGGACCGCGAGGCGACACCCCGGGAGCTGGACCGGATGCGGCGTCTGGTCGCGGAGGGGATGGAGCAGGGCGCGGTCGGCCTGTCGTCCGGCCTGACCTACACGCCCGGCATGTACGCCAGGGACGCCGAACTGACCGAGCTGTGCCGGGTGGTGGCGGAGTACGGGGGGTACTACTGCCCGCACCACCGCTCGTACGGAGCCGGGGCGCTGGAAGCGTACGCGGAGATGGTGGAGCTGACCCGGGAAGCCGGCTGCCCCCTCCATCTCACCCACGCCACCATGAACTTCGGCGTGAACAAGGGCCGGGCGCCCGAGCTGCTGGCCCTCCTGGACGACGCGCTGGCGGCAGGCTCCGACATCACCCTCGACACGTACCCCTACACCCCTGGCTGCACCACCCTCGTCGCCCTGCTGCCGAGCTGGGCGAGCGAGGGCGGCCCCGAGGCGATCCTCGGCCGCCTCGCCGACGAGGAGACGGCACAGCGCATCCGCCACGACCTGGAGGTGACCGGCGCCGACGGCTGCCACGGCGTGCCGGTGGAATGGGACACGATCGAGATCTCGGGCGTGGGCGACCCGCGGCTGGCCGACCACGTCGGCCGCACCATCCAGCAGTCGGCGGCCCTGCGCGGCGAGACACCCTGGACGACGGCCCGTCGCCTGCTCCTGGACGACCGGCTGGCCCCGACGATCCTCCAGCACGTGGGCCACGAGGAGAACGTGCGCACGATCATGCGCCACCGCGTCCACACGGGCGGCTCGGACGGCGTCCTCCAGGGCGCCAAGGCGCACCCGCGCGCCTACGGCACGTTCCCGCACTACCTCGGCCACTACGTGAGGGAGTTGGGGGTCCTGTCACTGGAGGAGTGCGTCGCTCATCTCACCGGGCGCCCGGCAGCCCGCCTCCGGCTGCCGGACCGGGGCCTGATCCGGGAGGGCCACCGCGCGGACCTGGTGCTGTTCGACCCACGGACGGTCGCGGCGGGTTCCACCTACGACGCCCCGCGCACGCTCCCGACCGGCATCCCGTACGTCCTGGTCGACGGACGCTTCGTGATCGAGGACGGGCGGCGGACGGACGTGCTGGCGGGGCGGGCGGTCCGTCGCAGTCCCGTGTGACGGAACGCCCCTCCTCATCGCCTCACGGCTTGGGCAGGACACACCCGCTCGCGCTCAGGTTCAGCTGGTTGCCGGTCGTGAAGCAGGCCGGGAACTGGTAGGTCTGCTGGGCGTAGTTGATGCCCTGGCGGACGGTGACGTTGCCGCTCGCGTCGACCTCGCACGGGTTGTTCACCGTGCAGCTCTCGCCGTCCTCGTTGCCGGTGTTGTTGACGGCGACGACCTTGCCGGTGGCCTGGTCGACGACCGGCGAGCCCGAGGTGCCGCCGATGGTGTTGCAGGCGGAGGTGTAACGGACCGAGTCCTTCCAGGTCCAGTCGCCCTCCTTCATGCGGTACACGAACCCGTCGATGTTGCAGTTGTAGAGCCGCTTCCAGTAGCCCGAGGCGACGGTGATCGCGGTCCCGGCCGTGGGGTGCGTGTCCTGCACGGTCAGCGCGTTGATCCCGTACGAGTTCCGGATCGCCGCGTAGGTGGTGGTGAGCTGGTAGAGGGCGGCGTCCGTGTCGGTCATCGTCCCGTAGGCGATCTTGCTGGCGCGCAGGGTCGCGACCCGGGTGCCGGCGGAGTTGAGCAGGCCGAAGGTGCGGGTGGATGCCCGGTTGACGATCACCTCGCCGGGCCCCGGGAACCCGGTCTCCAGGCAGTGCCCGTTGGTCAGCACGAGCGCCGGGGCGGTGTCCAGGGAGTTCGGGAAGCGCACGACGGAGCCGGAACAGTTGCTGAGCGCGACCGTCCCGGCGAGGGTCACGGCCTGGAGCTTCGGCGAGGCGGCCTTGGCGTCCGCCTTCTCCGCCGCCGCGGGAGCCGCGCTCACGGGCGCCGCGACCGCGGGTGCCGCACCGGCCCCGGCGATCGCCAGGGCGAAGAGCGCGGCAACGAGAGGCTTTCTCATGTGGGGGTCCCCTCTTACGACAAGGCGACCGGAGATCTTCCGGCCGCCCGCTGATTTGTCATGCGCATTTTCAACGCGCGAAGAGGGGAGAACAAGGATCACATTTCAGCCACCGGCGCCACTCACCTACCGAGGCCCTTTGGAGGCCCCCTGTCCACGCCCCTTGCCGTTCCCCTTGTCGGAGGGGGCCGCAGGAGCGGAGGTCGCCGCAGCCGCCGTGGAAGCCGGAGCACCGGCCGAGGAGGTGGGCGCGGGCACCTTGGACGCCGTAGCCCCCGCCGTAGGGGTCGCCCCGGCCGACGCGCCGCGCGTCGGACCCGCGTCCGCGCCCCCGGGCGCGGACGCGGGCGCAGACGCGGACGCGGGCGCAGACCCGACCGACTCCCCCGGCGCCGACCGCGTACCTCCCCGCGTCCCCGGCTGTTCGCCCTCAGAGCCTCCCGAGAAGGCCACCCCCGCGATCACCGCAGCCAGGGAGACAGCCCCCAGCGCCCCCACGGCGACCGCCACCCGCCGCGGCCGGCGAGCGGCGCGACGCCGGTCCGCACGACCACCCGCCCCACCGGCGGAGCCGACCGCGGAGCCACCCTCCATGACCCGAGGCAACCTCGTCGTCTCGTCGTACGCGTTCTGCCAGCCGTGCGCGGCGGCTGGATCCATGTACTCCTCGTACGCCGGCGCCGCCCCCTCATCCGGGAGGTACACGTTCGGCTGCACCCGGGGGTTCCCACTCTGACCTGGCCTGGACATGGCCGCGGATTGTAGATACCCGTGGGGCGACTGGGACAGCGGACGCCGATATCCCCCCAAAGCGGGTGTCTCACGTGGCGGAAAACACCCTCCGGAAGGCGTGAACGAGCCCTAAGCTCCCAGACATGCAGGTGATCCAGTCGACCAAGCTCGCCAATGTCTGTTACGAGATCCGGGGCCCGGTTCTCGAGGAGGCGATGCGCCTGGAAGCGGCGGGGCACCGCATCCTCAAGCTGAACACCGGAAATCCGGCCGCGTTCGGCTTCGAGTGCCCGCCGGAGATCCTGGAGGACATCCTCCGCAACGTCTCGTCGGCGCACGGCTACGGCGACGCGAAGGGCCTGCTGGCCGCGCGCCGGGCGGTGGTCATGCACAACCAGACCCTGGGCATCGAGACCGACGTCGAGCACGTCTTCATCGGCAACGGCGTCTCCGAGCTGATCGTGATGGCGATGCAGGGGCTGCTGGACGACGGGGACGAGGTCCTCGTCCCGGCGCCGGACTACCCGCTGTGGACCGCCGCCGTCTCCCTCTCCGGCGGCACGGCCGTCCACTACCGCTGCGACGAGCAGTCCGACTGGATGCCGGACCTCGCGGACGTCGAGCGCAAGGTCACCGACCGCACCAAGGCGATCGTCATCATCAACCCGAACAACCCGACGGGCGCGGTGTACGACGAGGCGATGATCAGGGGCCTGACCGACATCGCCCGCCGCCACAACCTGCTCGTCTGCTCGGACGAGATCTACGACAAGATCCTCTACGACGGCGCCACGCACACCCCCACCGCGAAGGTCGCCCCCGACCTGCTCACCCTCACCTTCAACGGTATGTCGAAGGCGTACCGGGCGGCCGGCTACCGGGTCGGCTGGATGTCCATCTCCGGCCCCCGCGCGCACGCCGACTCCTACATCGAGGGTCTGACGATCCTGGCGAACATGCGCCTGTGCGCGAACATGCCGGGCCAGCACGGCGTGGTGGCCGCGCTCACCGGACGGCAGTCCATCAACGACCTGGTGCTGCCGGGCGGGCGGCTCAAGGAGCAGATGGACACGGCGTACGAGCTGCTGACGCAGATCCCGGGTGTGACGTGCGTCCGGCCGAAGGGGGCGCTGTACCTCTTCCCGCGTCTCGACCCGACGGTGTTCAAGATCAAGGACGACCGGCGGATGGTCCTGGACCTGCTGCGACGGGAGAAGATCATGGTCGTGCAGGGCACCGGCTTCAACTGGCCGGAGCCGGACCACTTCCGGGTGGTGACGCTGCCGACGGTGGCGGACCTGCGGGACGCGGTGGGCCGGATCGGGCGCTTCCTGGACGGCTACGGCCAGCCCTGACGCTCACGACCGGTGATGGAACGGTCCGGTTTTGCGATCCGCTCAACTTTAGACGAAATCTAAGCTAGGATGGCTTCCTGTCAGAGCACGGGAGGCCATCCTCATGTACGAACCGATCCGTACCAAGTCGGTCCACAGCACGATGGCCGGCACCACCTCCGACTTCCCCCACCGGTCCCGCGAGGAGGAGCTGGACATCCAGCTCGCGGGACATCTCGCGGCGCTGCTCGCCGTCACCGACGAGCTGCGCGCGCTGGCACCGTCCACCGACCTGGACACCGCGGCCGAACGGCTCGCGCAGCAGGTGGCCCGGCTGCGGGGAGGGCGGACGCCGGTCCGTACGACCCCGGCCGCCGACCGGTCCGAGCCGCCGTCGGCGGCCCTTCACGAGCGGGCGCACACCCTGGCGGGCCGCGCGCTCGTCGTCGCGGCGTCCCGCGCGGACACGGCGGCGGCGATCCTGGCGGCGGAGCGCATGGACGCGCACTCCGCCGCGCTGGCGGAACAGAAACTGACCACCGCCGGCTGACCCCTCCCGGGGTCCCGTGAACGGCCCCGGTCCGCGTGCACCCGCAGCGACGCGCGGACCGGGCGCCATTTTTTGTGTGCGTTTCCCTGCGCAGATCTGTGTAATTCCCTGCGTACATTCGGGTGGACCGCGCACCCGAGTGCCCGCCGAGCGGCGGCACCGTCAACATGACTTCGTAACGTGACACGGTGAAACGCAGGCGATTGTTGATGGTGCTCTCCGGTGCGGCTGCGGCAGCCACCGGAATGATGGTGTGGGCGATTCATTCCTCCTCGGCAGCGGCCCCGGAATCCAAGGCCCAGCCCGCGCCGAAAAAGACACTCGAGAATGTCGACGCACTTCTGCAGACCGGCGTTCTGCAGCAGCAGACCCACGATTCCAAGGGAGCTGCCCGTACCTATCGGCGCGTGCTGGAACTGGACCCGCAGAACAAGCTCGCCTGGTACAACCTGGGAGTCATCGCGCACGAGGACGGCCGGACGGCCGATGCCCGTGCGGCCTACGAAAAGTCCCTGAAGATCGACCCGGCATTCGAGTCGGCTCTCTTCAACGAGGCGCTCCTGCTGAAATCGAGCGATCCCGACCGTGCCATGGGGCTCCTGGAACGCGCCATCGGCGCCAATCCACAAGCGACCACGGCACATCTGCACCTCGCAGACATCTGGGCCAAGAAGAATCGTGACGAGGAAGCGGCGGACGAATACCGTCGTGCCGTCGCGGCCGATCCCTCGCTCCGTTCCCACGTGCCGGAATCCTTCCGGGATTCCCTGAGCCCCTCACCCGAACCGAGCCCGGCAGGGAGCACCCGATGACGTCGAGCACCGAGGCCCCACGCCGGCACCCGGCCGATCCGACGGTGCTGACGCTGACCGTGTACACCACGGTCGTGGCAGCCCTCTCGGCGCGCGTCTTCTTGATGCCCGGCGAGTCGTTGGACTACCGCACCTTTCTCGATCCCTGGTACCGCCACATCGCGAGCCACGGGGGGTTCCACGCCCTCGCCGACCCCGGCTTCTCGGACTACAACGTCCCCTACCTCTACCTGCTGGCCGCGCTGACCTACCTGCCGTTGCCGGCGCTGGCGGGCATCAAGTGGATCTCGATCCTGTTCGACCTGGCGCTGGCGTACTACACCTTCCGGATGATGTCCCGGCTCCGGCCCACCTCCTCCCGGGCGGCCCTCGGCGCGGCCGCGGTGGTGCTCTTCCTGCCCACCGTCGTCACCAACAGCGGGTGGTGGGGGCAGTGCGACAGCATCTACGCGGCCTTCCTGGTCGGTGGGATCCACCATGTGCTGGGCCGGCGGCCGTGGTGGGCGTGCGCGTTCTTCGGGATCGCGCTGGCGGTCAAGTTCCAGACCGTTTTCCTCTTCCCCTTCCTGCTCGTCCTGGTGCTGGTGAAGCGGGTGCCGTGGCGGTGCCTGCTCGCCGTTCCGGGGGCGTACCTCGTGCTCGACGTCCCGGCCCTCGTGCTCGGCGCCGACCCGTGGCGGCTGCTGACGGTCTACGCCCGGCAGACGAACACGTACCAGCTGCTGTCCGTCAACGCGCCGTCCGTCTACGAGTTCGTGTCGGTGCCCGGGGACACCGGCGGTGTGCGCTTCGCGGGGGTGCTGGTCGCGGGGACGCTCGTGTCGCTCCTGACCGGACTGGCGGTGTGGTCCCTGCGACGCGGCCGGCCCGGCGTGCCGGACTCCGGTCCCGGTGTGCCGGGACTCACGGACACCCGGATCGTGTTGCTGGCCGCCTGCTCCGCGATCGTGGTGCCGTTCCTGCTGCCCTCGATGCACGAGCGGTACTTCTACGTCGCGGACGTGCTCACCGTGATCGCCGCGTTCGCACGGCCCCGGCAGCTCTGGTACGTGCCGGTGCTGGTGCAGCTCGCCTCGTTCGGCAGCTACCTGAAGTGCAACTCCGCGGACCTGGCTCCGTATCTGTCGATGCCCGCGCACAGTGCGCTGATGCTGTTGGCGCTGCTGCCCCTGCTCCGGGCGACCGCCCGTGAGCTGCGCCGCGGGCCGGAGGCGCCGGCCGTGCCCGGCCGACGGGTCGCCGACGGGAACACGGCCGAGCCGGCCCGGGCCTGACGGCCGCTCGGTCACAGTGTCTTACGGGCCTGCCTGGCGATGGCCATGGCGGTGTCGTCGGCGACGAAGTAGGTCGGGCGTTGCTGGGCGGCGGTGTAGATGCGGCCGATGTACTCGCCGACCACGCCCAGGCAGACGAGTTGGACGGCACCGACGAAGAGAACGGCGATGATCAGGGAGGTCCAGCCGGGGGCGGTGTCGCCCGCCGCGTGCACGGCGAGCGTGTACACGAGCATGCCGAGGCAGACACAGAAGGCGAGGGCGCCGAGCCAGATGGCCAGCCGCAGCGGGGCGACGGAGAAGCCGATGATGCTGTCGACCGCCAGCAGGATCATCTTGCGCAGGGGGTACTTGGTATGACCGGCGACGCGTGGGTCGCGGCGGTAGGTGACCTCTCCGCTGGGGAAGCCGAACCAGGGCATGAGGAGCCGGTACACCTGCGGCTGGTCGGGCAGGGCCTTCAGGGCGTCGAGGACGTTGCGCGACAGCAGACGGAAGTCGCCGGCCTGGGCGCAGACATGGGTGCCGACCAGCCGGCGCATGAGCCAGTAGTACGCGCCGGCGGTGCGGCGCTTGAAGCCGGTGTCGCTGGAGCGGTTGGTACGTACGCCGTAGACGATGTCCAGGTGCCGGGAGCGGGCCAGCGCGAGCATCTCGGGGATCTTCTCCGGGGGGTCCTGGAGGTCGGCGTCGAGACTCACGGCGTAGGCACCGCGGGCGCTGTGCAGACCGGCGGTCAACGCGGCCTGGTGTCCGCTGTTGCGTCGCAGTCGTACCAGCCGCAGCTGCGGCCAGCCGGCCCGCAGCTGCGCCAGGTGTTCGGCCGTCCCGTCCGTGGAGCCGTCGTCCACCGCGACGACCTCGTACTCCTCTCCGGTTCCGTCCAGCACCGGCCGCAGCCGCTCCACCAGCGCCGGCAATGCCTCTTCCTCGTTGAACATCGGAATGACGACCGACAACTCAACGGACGACTCGACCCGGTCCGTCGGGTCGTGGCTCACATCGATCATTCGGCGATCCCAGCGCATTCTGGAACGGGCGAGCGCAGCAAAGCGCCCCTTTTACCCGGTTACCATATAATCTGATGCTGTTTCAGCGCGTACAGACACACGTCCTACGAACCCCGGGTGCCGTAACCGATGCCGAACCCCGCCGAGCCCGTCCGGCACGCCGCCGCGCCCCGCAGCACCCGGGTCACCCGGCAGCTGCCGGTGTTCGCGGTCATCGGACTGCTGTCCACCGCCGCCTATCTGGGCCTGTACACGGCGCTCCGGCCGGTGCTCGACGCCCAGCCCGCCAACCTGGTCGCGTTGTTGGTCACCGCTGTGGCCAACACCGCCGCCAACCGCCGGTTCACCTTCCGGGTGCAGGGCGCCGAGGGGGCCGCCCGGCATCACCTCCAGGGGCTGGTGGCCTTCGTCGCCGGGCTCGCGCTCAGCAGCGGCGCTCTCGCCGTGGCGCACCGGACCCTGTCGGACGCGCCGCGCGTGGAGATCGCCGCACTGATCGTGGCGAACGCCGCCGCGACGGCGCTGCGCTTCACCCTGCTGCGGCTGTGGGTGTTCGGGGGAGCGGGACACCGCGGCCACAAGGTCCCGAACAGGCGAGGGCCTGCCGTCATGCCTCCCGTCGGGGCGGACGGGGAGCGGTGACGACAGGCCCAGGGCCCCGCACGCCGTTGTGCGAAGCCTCGCCGGTCCGTGGTGCTGTCACCGCGGCCGACCGTGACGATGTTGCTGGTCAGGGCACGATCGGAGCCGGCCGCGGCGTTTTGGGGGCTTGCTCAGCCCAGGCGCTGCACCAGTGCGCGGTACTCGTCCCACAGCTCCTTGGGCGTGTGGTCGCCGAAGGTGTTGAGGTGCTCGGGGACCAGGGCGGCCTCCTCGCGCCAGACCTCCTTGTCGACCGTGAGCAGGAACTCCAGGTCGGAGTCGGCGAGTTCGAGACCGTTGGTGTCCAGCGCCTCCTTGGTCGGCAGGATGCCGATCGGCGTCTCGACGCCCTCGGCCTTGCCCTCCAGCCGCTCCACGATCCACTTCAGGACGCGGCTGTTCTCGCCGAAGCCGGGCCAGACGAACTGGCCCTCGTTGTCCTTGCGGAACCAGTTGACGTAGTAGATCTTCGGCAGCTTGGACTGGTCCTTGTCCTTGGCCACGTCGATCCAGTGGCCCATGTAGTCGCCCATGTTGTAGCCGCAGAACGGCAGCATGGCGAACGGGTCGCGGCGCAGCTCGCCGACCTTGCCCTCGGCGGCGGCGGTCTTCTCGGAGGCCACGTTGGCGCCGAGGAACACACCGTGGTTCCAGTCGAAGGACTCCGTCACCAGCGGTACGGCGGTGGCGCGCCGTCCGCCGAAGAGGATCGCCGAGATCGGCACACCCCTGGGGTCCTCCCACTCGGGCGCGATGATCGGGCACTGCGAGGCGGGGACGGTGAAGCGGGCGTTGGGGTGGGCGGCCGGGGTCCCTGACTCCGGCGTCCAGTCGTTGCCCTTCCAGTCCGTCAGGTGGGCCGGGGTCTCCTCCGTCATGCCCTCCCACCAGATGTCGTTGTCGTCGGTGAGGGCGACGTTGGTGAAGACGGAGTTGCCCCACAGCGTCTTCATCGCGTTGGCGTTGGTGTGCTCACCGGTGCCGGGCGCGACGCCGAAGAAGCCGGCCTCGGGGTTGATGGCGTACAGACGGCCGTCCTCGCCGAAGCGCATCCAGGCGATGTCGTCGCCGATCGTCTCGACCGTCCAGCCGGAGATCGTCGGCTCCAGCATGGCGAGGTTCGTCTTTCCGCAGGCGCTGGGGAAGGCCGCGGCGACGTACTTGGACTCTCCCTGCGGGGGCGTCAGCTTGAGGACCAGCATGTGCTCGGCGAGCCAGCCCTCGTCGCGGGCCATGACGGAGGCGATGCGCAGGGCGTAGCACTTCTTGCCGAGCAGGGCGTTGCCGCCGTAGCCGGAGCCGTAGGACCAGATCTCGCGGGTCTCCGGGAAGTGGGAGATGTACTTGGTGGAGTTGCACGGCCAGGGGACGTCCTCCTGGCCCTCCTCCAGCGGCGCTCCGAGCGTGTGCACGGCACGCACGAAGAAGCCGTCGGAGCCGAGCTCGTCGAGGACGGGCTGTCCCATGCGGGTCATGGTGCGCATGGACACGGCGACGTAGGCGGAGTCGGTGATCTCCACGCCGATCGCGGAGAGTTCCGAGCCCAGCGGGCCCATGCAGAACGGGACGACGTACATCGTCCGGCCCTTCATCGAGCCGCGGAAGACGCCCTTCTCACCGGTGAAGATCTCCCGCATCTCCGCGGGGGCCTTCCAGTGGTTGGTCGGGCCCGCGTCCTGCTCCTCCTCGGAGCAGATGAAGGTGCGGTCCTCGACGCGAGCGACGTCGGTCGGGTCGGAGGCCGCGTAGTAGGAGTTGGGGCGCTTGATCGGGTCGAGTTTCCGGAAGGTGCCCTTCTGGACGAGCTCCTCGCACAGTCGCTCGTACTCGGCCTCGGATCCGTCACACCAGACCACGTTGTCCGGCTGGGTCAGTTCGGCGATCTCGTTGACCCACGAGATCAGTTCCTGATGCTGGGTGGGGATGACGGGGGGAGCCGCGATGTCGCGCGCCACGTTCGCTCCTAAGTGAGGGATTTTGTTCTTGTCTGCCCCGTGGGGGCCGCGGCCCGGATGCTTCGCAGCGAGCTGCTGAGCGCTCATCCGGTGCCGACTGCACTCATTTGATCATCCGACGCATGAGCCCATCTGTCCAGAGGACGTCACAGATGAGCAGGGTGAGGCTCGCCACGTGTTCATCCGGATTCGCTCCGTAACCCCTGATCGGCATGAGATGATGGCCACTCTTCGCCCCTCATCTCGCCGGATCGGCCCGTAACTTACGGTTCCGTAGGTACGATGCGGCGCATGACTGCGTCCGCCCCCGACGCGCCCACGGACCCGCCGGCCGACGGCCGCGGTCCCGTCGCGCTCCCCCTGCCGCATCCGGTCAAGCCCAAGCTCCGCGGCTGGCTGCACCTCGGCATGTTCCCGGCCGCCCTCATCGCAGGCCTGGTGCTCACCGCGCTGGCCGACTCCACGAGAGGCCGCATCGCCTGCGGCATCTACGCCCTGACCGCCTGCCTGCTGTTCGGCGTGAGCGCGCTGTACCACCGGGGCGACTGGACCCCGCGCATGGACGGCATCCTGCGCCGCCTGGACCACGCGAACATCTTCCTGATCATCGCGGGCACCTACACACCGCTCACCCTGCTGCTCCTGCCGGAGGCCAAGGGCCAGTGGCTGCTGTGGGGCATCTGGGCCGCCGCGGCCGCCGGCATCGTCTTCCGGGTGTTCTGGGTGGGTGCCCCGCGCTGGCTCTACACCCCCTGCTACATCGCGATGGGCTGGGCGGCCGTCTTCTTCCTGCCGGACTTCCTGCGCACCGGCGGCATCGCCGTACTCGTCCTGGTGGTCGTCGGGGGTCTCCTCTACAGCGCGGGCGGCGTGATCTACGGCATCAAGCGCCCCAACCCGTCACCGCGCTGGTTCGGCTTCCACGAGGTCTTCCACTCCTTCACGCTGGCCGCGTTCGTCGTGCACTACGTGGGCATCTCGCTGGTGGCGTACCAGCACGCATAGATCATTTCCCGCCCTCTTCCGAGGGCCACCCCAGGGCCACGGCTTCCGAGCCGTGGCCCTTTCGCATGCCCGCCACGCCGACAGCAGAGCCAGTATGCCAACAGCAGATCCCTATTGACAGTCTCTAGTTTTTGAGAGCTACTCTCAGTTTCATGACTACTGTCACCTCACCCGACCCCCGCCGCTGGTGGGCCCTCGGGGCCCTGGTCGCGAGCATGCTGACGCTCGGCTTCGACCTGACGATCCTGAACGTGGCGCTGCCGACCATGGCGCAGGACCTCGGCGCCACCACCGGCGAACAGCAGTGGATGGCGGACGCGTACGTCGTCGTCTTCGCGGCGCTGATGCTCCCGGCGGGCCTGCTGGGCGACCGGTTCGGGCGGCGGCGGATGCTGATCGTCGGGCTCGGGATCTTCCTGGCCGGTTCTCTCGTGGGCGCGCTCGCGGGAGACGTGAACGCGGTCGTCGTCGCCCGTGCGGTGATGGGCGTCGGAGCCGCGCTGGTCACGCCCCTCGCGCTCTCGGTCCTGCCCTCGCTGTTCGCACCCGAGGAGCGCACCAAGGCCGTCGGCATCGTGTCCGCCGGCTCGACGCTCGGCCTGCCCCTCGGCCCGATCATCGGCGGCTGGCTGCTGGGCCACTTCTGGTGGGGCTCGGTCTTCCTCATCAACGTCCCGATGGCCGCGATCGGCATCCTCGCCTGCGTCTTCCTGCTGCCCGAGACCAGCGACCCCGCCTCCCCCAAGGTCGACACCGTCTCCACCGCGCTCACCGCGGCCGGGCTCGGCGCGCTCATCTACGCGATCATCGAAGCGCCCACGCGTGGCTGGGGCGACCCTCTGGTCCTCGCGATGTTCGCCCTGGCCGTCGTACTGATCGCCGCGCTCGTGCTGCGCGAGCGGCGGGCCGTGCGGCCCATGCTCGACATGGGGCTGCTCGCCCACCGCGGATTCCTGTTCAACACGCTCGCGGCGACCCTGGTGATGTTCGTCCTGTCCGGCCTGATGTTCGTCCTGCCGCCCTACCTCCAGGCTGTCCTCGGCCACGACGCCCTCGGTACCGGCGTACGGCTGCTGCCGATGATGGGCGGGCTGATGGTGGCCGCGCGGGCCGCGCAGCCCGTCGTCGCCCGCTTCGGGGCGCGGGCCGTGGTGAGCGCGGGCCTGGTGGTGCTTGCCTTCGCCGCGCTCCTGGGCAGCCGTACGACGGCGGACTCCGGGTACGGCTTCACCGCGCTGTGGCTGTCCGTCGCCGGGGCCGGCTTCGGTTTCTCACTCGTCCCGGCGATGTCCGGCGCCCTCGGCACCCTGCCCTCCGACCGCGCCGGCAGCGGCTCCGGGCTGCTGATGACGCTGCGCCAGGTCGGCGGCGCGATCGGCATCGCCCTGCTCGGCAGCCTGCTCTCCAGCACCTTCCGGGACCGCCTCGACGTCACCGGCCTGCCCGCCGGGACCGCCGACACGGCCGGGGACTCGGTGGTCGCCGCCCACCTGATCGCGGAGAAGGCGGGCTCGGCGCATCTCGCCGTCTCCGCGAACAGCGCGTACGTCCACGGCATGGGCCTGGTCCTGATCGTGTGCGGCGTCGCCGCCCTGGCCGCCGCGCTGCTGGCCGCAGCGTTCCTGCCGGGGACGCCCCGCCGCGAGGAAAGCCCCACGCCGGGCGTGGCCGCCCCGAAGGCGGATGCCCGACAATGAACCCCATGACGGCCGCACGCACCACCTCCCCCGCCGACCGCCCCCAACTGGGACTCCGTGAGCGCAAGAAGATCAAGACGCGCGAGGCGATCCGCACCGCGACCTACGCGCTGATCAAGGAGCAGGGGTACGACGCCACGACGATCGACCAGATCGCCGAGCGGGCCGAGGTGTCGCCGTCGACCGTCTTCCGGTACTTCCCGACCAAGGAGGACATCGTCCTCACGGACGAGTGGGACCCGATCCTCCTGGAAGAACTGCGGGCCCGCCCGGTGGACGAGCCATGGCCGGACACCGTCCGGTACGTGATGCTGAAGGCCGCCCGCATGGGCGTCAAGGACGATCTGGAGGTGGCGCGGCTGCGTACCCACCTGCTGGTCCAGGTGCCCGCGGTGCGCTCACGGATGATGGAGAGCATGTCGGTCACCGGCCGCATGTTCTGCGGCGCGATCGCCGAGCGCACCGGCCGCGACCCCGACAGCCTGGAGGTCCGCGTCTACGCGATGTCCCTCGTCGGCGGTCTGCTGGAGGCGTCCATGTACTGGGCCGAGCGCGGCCACCGGGACGACTTCGAGGACCTCCTCGACCGCACCCTGAACGTCCTGGAGCACGGCCTGCCTCGGCAGAACCCCGGAGAAAAGCCCTGAGACCGTCCCCCCTCCCCCGTGCCATCCTGACCGGGTGAGCACACCCGAGATCCACGTCGAAGTCGCCCCCGAGCTGGCCCTGTTCGTCCCGCACACCCGGCGCCGGGGCGCCCATGCCCTCGCCGTCGACGGAGTCTCCACCCTCGGCCATGTCGTCGAGTCGCTCGGCGTCCCGCTGACCGAGGTCGGTGCCCTGGTCGTCGACGGCCGGGAGGTGCCGGTCTCGCACATCCCCGGACACGGAGAGTCGGTGAGCGTCCGCCCGGTCGCCCGCCCCCAGCAGGTGCCGGGCGCACCGCTGCGCTTCCTCCTCGACGTCCACCTCGGCACCCTCGCCCGCCGGCTGCGGCTGCTCGGCGTGGACACGGCGTACGAGTCGACCGACATCGGCGACCCGGCGCTCGCCGCCCGCTCCGCGGCCGAGAAGCGGGTCATGCTCAGCCGTGACCGGGGCCTGCTGCGCCGCCGCGAGCTGTGGGCCGGCGCGTTCGTCTACAGCACCCGCCCCGACGACCAACTCCGTGACGTCCTCGACCGGTTCGCGCCCGCGCTGCACCCGTGGACGCGGTGCACCGCCTGCAACGGCCTGCTGAAGGAGGCCACCAAGGACGAGGTCGCCGACCAGCTGAAGCACGGCACGCACCGGTCGTACGACGTGTTCGCGCAGTGCCGGGAGTGCGGGCGGGCGTACTGGAAGGGCGCGCACCACGAGCAGCTGGAGGCCATCGTGGAGCGCGCCCTGGCGGAGTTCGCCGGCAACCGCTAGCGCTGCTACCGCTTCTTCACGTCACCCTTTCCGCAGGCGATGCCATCCCTGTTGGGATCAAGGCCGTGCCGGTCACGGCCGTGGACCTGCAGGCCGGTGCCGTAGCCCTGCTTCTTGAGCCAGTCGCACCGCTCGGCGACCTGTTTCACCTTCTTCGGGAAGGTCCACGGCACGCACTGGCTGATGGTGCCGTAGGAGTGGTCGCAGCCGTCGAAGCCGGCGGGCATCTTCACGCCCTTGTGGCCCTGGTGGTTCTGGTGGTCGCTGTGGGCGCTGCTCTCGGGGCTGGCCGTGCTCGTCTCGCTCGCGGGGGTCTCCTTCAGATCCTCCGCGAACTCCTGGACCCGGGCCGCGGCGACCTGGCCGTCCGCGCCGATCCGCACCCACTTCGACACCGACGGCACGCCGTTCGCGTCGACCACCGACAGCATGTACCAGCCGGGCGGTGCCAGGTTCGGGTTGCTGGTCAGGCTGAGGTCGATGGTGTTGCCCTCGACCCTCATCGGCAGGTCGACGTAGCGCTGGTTCGGGTCGGAGGAGTGGGTGATCGCGGCCGGGCGGATCAGGGACGCCTTCACCACCGGCTTGTCGACCGTGATGCGCTGCGAGGTGCCGTACGCCCAACTGTTGCCGGCCATCGACGTGATCTGCGGCCGGTCGCCCTTGAACAGGTACGGCGGCTTGTAGAGGGACACCCGCTGGTCGAAGGAGCCGTCGCCCGGGTTGTCGCCGACGCTCAGGACACGGCCGTCGGGCAGCAGCAGGGACGAGGAGTGGTACGTCCGCGGGACCGGGTCGGTCGCCAGGCCCGGCTCGAACTTGTTGGTCGCCGGGTCGTACATCGACGCCTCGAAGACGGGGTCCTCGCGGTAGGTGTGCAGGGCGCCGCCGGTCTCCAGGACCTTGCCGTCCGGGAGGATGACCGCGGAGACGTAGACCTTGCCCTGGTCGCCGGTCTGCGGGGTGCCGTCCTTGTAGTGGCCCTGCGGCAGGTTGGGCCCGGGCACGTACTGCGGGGAGTCGGCCTTCATGTCGATCAGGTCGACGAGCCGGTGTGCGTCGGGCGAGACGGTGTGGTTGCCGCCACCGATGGTGATGACCTTCTGGTCCTGGGCGGGCGGCAGCAGCACCGACATGGACTGGTCCCGCTCGTCCTTCTTGCGCAGGCCCGGCACCTCGGCGATGGTCCCGGCGTCGTAGTCGTAGACGGAGGCGCCGGTTCCGGGCAGGCCGTTGCCGAAGACATGGCTGCCGGTGTAGAAGAGGCGGCCGTCCTGGAGCAGGATCATCGACGGGTACAGGCCCCAGAAGGACCAGGCCTGCTTGGCCTCACCGAGCGGCAGCCACTTGTTCTGGGCGTAGGAGAAGTGCTCGTTGACGACCGTGCCCGAGGAGTCCTCGGCGAGGCCGCCCAGCGAGATGACGTCACCGTTGCCCATCGCGGTCGCCGACGGGTACCAGTGGCCCGCCAGCATGTCGTTGACCTTGGTGTACTTGTTCTGCGCCGGGTCGAAGACGTAGCTCGTCCGCAGGCCCTTGTAGCCGACGCTGCCGTCGGGGGCGGCGTAGTCCTTGTTGCCGCCCATGACGAGGACGCGGCCGTCGGGGAGCTGGACGTGTCCGGCGCAGAAGAAGTCCTCCGGCGTCGGGATGTCGGTGTAGGTGCCCGTCGCGGGGTCGTACACCGACGTCTTGAAGGTGCCCGCCTTGAACATGTCGAGGTCGTTGCCGGAGCCGGCGATCAGCAGGACCTTGCCGGTGTGCAGCAGCACCGAGTGGATGGCCCGGACCGGCATCTTCGTGGTCTGGACGGTCCACTCGCCCTTGCACTCCGGTCCCGTGCCGCCCGTGGTGCAGGGGTCGGGGTCGGAGGGGACGGTGGCGTCCGTCATCGCGTAGTCGTCGGTGGTGAGGGTGCCCACCCCGTAGAGGGCTCCGCCCCAGGTCACCTGGTCGGTGTTGGGCGGGATGACCGGGGTGCGGACCTCGGTGCGGGTCCAGCCGGCCGACTGTTCCAGGGTCTTGAGGTCGGTCCAGTAGACCCACCCGAGCTGGGTGTCGTGCCGGAAGAGGGTGAAGGCCACGTTCGGTGTCGTGGACTTGTACCAGAACGACAGGTCGTACTGGTGGTCCGGAGTGACCTGCGGGGCGCAGGAGTTCTCCAGCATCATCGTCTTGCGGTCGCCGTCGCCGCGCCGGGTCAGCTCGATACGGACGGCGCGGCTGCCGCTGTGGGCGTCGCCGGTGACGGTGAAGCTGTAGTCGTTGTCGCCCCAGCCCGACTTCTCGAAGCACTGGGGGAACTGGGACGCCCCGTCGAGGATCTCCAGGCCGGGGTTCTTCACCAGGTTGGTGGCGGCGGTGGCGGGTTGGGCGCCCAACGGGCTGAGCCCGAGGGCGGCGGCGAAGAGCATGAGGGCTGTCAGCAGCAGACGCGGTGTTCTCCCGCGGGGCAGCAGATGCCGCCGTGCTGGTCTTCGGGCTCCGTACATGGTGAGTCCCCCCTTGTTCACGGGCCCCCCTGAGGGCCTGCCTCGGGATCGGCAGGCCCTGTTCCACAGGTGGTGCGTCACTCGGTTACTCGTCGTTCTCGATGCGGAGGATGTCGATCCGGCCGCCGCCCTCGCCGAAGCTGGCGACGGGGGTGCCGTGCGCGAACAGGTCCCGCAGGGTGGGGAGATGCTCGCGCTCACCGCGCAGGGCGGGGGTGGACACGACGTAGTCGATGTCCTTCCAGCCGTGCGGCAGCGTCTTGGTGACCGCCGGGTCCTGGTCGAGCTTGTAGTGCCAGATGACCCCGGTGCCGGGGCGGTAGCCGGCGTCGACCGCGTCCAGCCACAGCACGCCGTCGGTGACGACGCGGACCTGGTCGCGGTCGCCGACGGGCGTCTCGCGCAGCCAGCGCGCGGCGTCGTGGTAGACGCCGTTGTCGTCGGCGGCGGTGGCGGCGCGGTCCCGCTCGTACCAGTGCGGTCCGGCGAGCACCGCGGCCACGGCCACGGCCGCGAGGGCGGCGGCGGGCCGCAGGTGCGGTTTGCCGGGCAGACGGGCGATCACGGCCTGGGCGAGTCCGGCCAGGGTGAGCGCCAGGAACGGCAGCACCTGCACGATGTACATCTGCGGCAGATATCCGCCGGGCCGCAGCGCGACCAGTGTCAGCACGAGGACGGCGAGGGCGGCCGGCCGCAGCCGGCGTACCGCGAACGCGCACACGGCCGCCGCGGCACCGCCGATCAGCAGATACGGGTCCCGGTCCAGCCAGTCCGTGAACAGCTGGTGGGCGTCGGTGCCCTCCTCGAAGGCCGAACCGCTGCCCTCGCGTCCGCCGAGCTGGAACTTGAGCGTGCCGAGCAGCGACACATGTCCGGCGCCGGGGAACAACTCGCCCTTGAGCAGGGCGTACAGCGGATAGAACAGGCCGGTCAGGACGAACCCGGAGCCGAAGCCCGCGAAGGAGAACTTGCGGGTGCTGGGGTGGCTGCCCTGCCAGAGGGTGACCAGCAGCACGGGCAGCAGGACGGCGATGGTCTCCTTGGAGAGCACCGCCATGGCGAACGCCATGCCGGCCGCGACGTGGTGCCACAGATGGCGGCGCGGCGACAGCGCGAAGGCGAAGGACACCAGCACCCACAGGACGGCGAAGTTGTCCAGGTAGATCTGCCGGTGCAGCACCACGGCGAGCGGCGACAGCGCGTACAGCAGCATCGCCGCGGCGGCCGTGGGGCGGGCGAGCCCGAGGCGTCGGCCGATCACATAGACCAGGACCATCGCCGCCGCGGCCACCGGCAGCATGGCGATCCGTCCCTGCACGAAGGTGGGCAGGTCGGGCAGGAGCCAGTTGGGCAGCCAGGACATGGTGGCGAGCTGCATCCAGCCCAGCGGCGGGTGGTCGTACCAGTAGGTGTAATGCGCGAGTTCACCGTGCTGTACGGCCCACGCCTGCGCGAGATACGTGCCCTCGTCGTCGTTCGGGAATGGGTAATTGCCGATTCCGAGAGCCCTCACGAGAAGGCCGGCAAGGAATATGGGCGCAACCCAGAGAAAATCTTTCCGTAACACGCTCCCGCGTATAGAGGTCCGTTCACTACCGGAATCCCCGGGTGTCTGCAGGGAAACGGAAGAAGAACCTTCGGAAATCTCAGTTTCGGACGCATCACGCGCACGTGTGTGCGGTATTGCAGTCCCCATGCGGAATCCCCCCACCCACTTCTGGGCTTGATGGCAGCCTGGAGGCCTCCCCCTTGAAACCCCCCGGAATCAGGCATGCCGGAGCATCATGGCACACCTTTCGTCCCGACATAACCTGAACATGTGATTCCGCTTGCGGCGGGGATCATCACGGCGAGACCACATTGCGGGGGAAATGCCGAACCTGCTAACTTCGGCCCTACTTTGCTCGTGGGCCCACTTTGATCATGCGCGAAAACTCCGGGAAACCGGAGAGGGAACCGGCTGGGAACCGGCCCGTCGCCAAGGGCCGTGCAATGATCACGAGCGTTCTGGAAGACCGTCGGTCGGGGGGCCGCAGACGGACGGAAGCATTCCGCGCTTTCGCGCACCTGTACGAGATGAACCATCGTTCACACGTTCAAGGATGACCAAGAAAGACCGAGGGGGGAATTCGTGGTCTCCGCCATTCTTTTCATCGATTCGATCGTCCTCATGGCCGCCGCCGGCATGACCCTGTGGTGGATGCTCCATGCCTGGCGCACCCCGGAGACACTGGAGTCGACGGCCTTCGCCACACCCGACGGCAGGTCGGACCTGTCCTTCTCGCTCCTCGTGCCCGCCCGGCACGAGGAGGCCGTCCTGCGGCACACGGTCGAGCAGATGCTGCGCATCGACCACCCGGACTACGAGATCCTGCTGATCGTCGGCCATGACGACCCCGGCACCGCCGCCATCGCCCACGAACTGGCCGCCGAGCACCCCGACAAGGTGCGCACGGTGGTCGACACCCACGCCAAGAAGAACAAGCCCCGCGCCCTCAACACCGCGCTGCCGCACGCCCGCGGCGAGGTCATCGGGGTCTTCGACGCCGAGGACGTCGTCCACCCCGAGCTGCTCAGCCACGTGGACTTCGCCTTCCGGCGCGAGAACGCCGATGTCGTCCAGGGCGGCGTCCAGCTGATCAACTACCAGAGCAGCTGGTACAGCCTGCGCAACTGCCTGGAGTACTTCTTCTGGTTCCGTAGCCGGCTGCACCTGCACGCCCGCAAGGGGTTCATCCCGCTCGGCGGCAACACCGTCTTCGTCCGGTCCGCACTGCTGCGGGAGACCGGCGGCTGGGACGGCAACTGCCTCGCCGAGGACTGCGACCTGGGCGTCCGGCTGTCCAGCGGCGGCGCCAAGGTCGTCGTCGCCTACCACTCCGCGCTCGTCACCCGCGAGGAGACGCCCGACTCGGTCAAGGCGCTCTACAAGCAGCGCACCCGCTGGAACCAGGGGTTCCTGCAGGTCCTGCGCAAGGGCGAGTGGCGTCAACTGCCCGGCTTCGGCCAGCGGATGCTCGCCCGCTACACGCTCAGCACCCCGTTCGTGCAGGCTGCGACCGGTGTGATGATCCCGCTGGGTGTTCTCTTCGCCGTCATCGGCGGCGTTCCGCTGCCGTTCTCGATGTTCGCCTGGCTGCCCATGCTGCCGATGGTCGCCATGATCGTCTTCGAGGCGGTCGCCCTGCACGACTTCGGCCGTGAGTACGGCTTCCGCATCGGCTTCGGCCACTACGCCAAGCTCGTCCTCGGCGGTCCCGTGTACGCCGTGATCCTCGCGGCCGCCGCGCTGCGCGCCGTGTGGCGCGAGTACACCGGGCGCCGCGACTGGGAGCTGACCTCGCACGTCGGCGCCCACCTTCCCGTCCAGACCCCGCAGCCCCAGGAGGCACGGTGACGGCGCTGCCCGCCCACGTGTCCATAGTCGTCCCGACCTTCAACGAAGCCGACAACATCCACGAGCTGCTCTCCCGCATCTCCGCCGCGATCCCCTCCGGCACCCGCGCGGAGGTCGTCTTCGCCGACGACTCCACCGACCGCACCTGCGAGGTCATCGAGGAGGCGGCGGCGTACAGCCGCGTCCCGGTGGTCCTGCACCACCGGCCCGTCCCCGAGGGCGGCCTCGGCGGCGCCGTGGTCGAGGGCATCGCCCGCGCCTCGGCGCCCTGGATCGTCGTCATCGACGCCGACCTCCAGCACCCTCCGGAACTCATCCCCGAACTGATCGCCCGCGGCGAGGCCACCGGCGCCGAGCTGGTCGTGGCCAGCCGTTACGCGGCCGGCGGCGACCGCAGCGGCCTCGACGGCGGCTACCGCAAGCTGGTCTCCAGCACCTCCACGCTGGTCACCAAGTCCCTGTTCCCCCGCGCCCTGAACGGCCTCACCGACCCGATGAGCGGCTTCTTCGCCATCCGCCGCACAGCCGTCGACCGGGCCTCGACGGAGGACGAGGGCCTCCAGCCCCTCGGCTACAAGATCCTCCTCGAACTGGCGGTACGGTGCCGGCCGCGCGGCATCGCCGAGGTGCCGTACGCCTTCGGCGAGCGACACGCCGGCGAGTCCAAGTCGACGGCCCGCGAGGGCATGCGCTTCCTGCGCCACCTCATCACCCTGCGCACCGCCGACCCCCGCGCCCGCGCCGTGGTCTTCGGCCTGATCGGCCTCTCCGGCTTCGTCCCCAATCTGGCCCTGCTCTGGCTCCTCACCACCTGGGCCCCCGGCCTCCACTACGCACCGGCGGAGATCATCGCCAACCAGGCCGGACTGCTGTGGAACTTCGCCCTGATCGACTCCTTCGTCTACCGCAACCAGCGCCGCCACCGCCGACGCGGCGTACGACTCCTGTCCTTCGCGGCCGTCGGCAACATCGACCTGGTCGCCCGCATCCCACTGGCCGCCCTCCTCATCGGCGCCGGCGGCATGACGGCCCTGCCGGCCACGGCCCTCGCCATGGCCATCGTCTTCACCGCCCGCTTCCTGGTCGTGGACCGGTGGTTGTACCGCCGCCTGCAGAAGCGGACTCCAGCGACGACTCCGGTCACGGTCACCAGGCCCACTCCGGATCCGGTGCCGGATCCGGTCCCGGACCCGCTGGGCTGACGGCCGTCGAAGGTGCCCGGGGGGACGAGTGTCCCGCCGGGCACCTTCGCATCCCGGCCCAGGGCAGCGTGCTGAGGGGCGCGGGGCTGTATCGATATGCGGCTCCGCCGCGGGGGCGCGACCAGCCACAACGAACCCGCACCCCGCAACGCACAAAATCCCCCACCTCAAACCCGCCCCCGCTCACCCTCACGGAGTGAGCTTCGCTCGCAACCCCACAGCATCCGTCACCGGCATCTCACAAACAAACCGTCGGCAGACATACGCAGTCGGCGCGCCGCCGACCAACTCACGCCCCGCGAGCAGCGGAAACTCCTCACTGCCCGGCGTGCCGCAGGCAACAACCGCCCCCGGCGCAGCCCCCAGCAGGGCGGTGCGATGCAACTCCCGCGTGCCGTCGTCCTCCGCGGACGGTCCGACGACGGCCACCTCACGCGGCCCGTCCAGCAACGCCTCGGCCGCAGCGAGCCCCCACCCGATGAACCGCGGCACCCGCGGCCCCAGCGCCTTCACGACCCCCAACGCCCGCTCCGCCGCGGAGCGATGCGGCTCGGAGCCGGTGTGGGCGGCATAGGAGAGCAGCGCCCCCGCCGCCGCCGACCACCCGGAGGGCACCGCGTTGTCGGTCGGATCCTGCGGCCGACGAATCAGCCGCTCCGCGTCCGCGGCCGTGTCGTACAGCGCCCCCGACTCGGGGTCCGCGAAGCGAACCAGCACATGGTCGAGCAGGAAGCCCGCGAACTCCAGCCACACCCCCTCCCCCGTCACGGAGGCCAGCGCCAGGAACCCCTCCGCCACGTCGGCGTAGTCCTCCAGCACCCCCGCGTTGGCCCCGACATGACCGTCCTTGCTGGTGCGGGCCAGCCGCGCCCGGTCGTCGAGGTGCAGCCGGACCAGGAGGTCGGCGGCGGTGAGGGCCGCGTCGACCAGGTCGGGGCGGTCGAAGTAGGCGCCGGTCTCGGCGAGCGCGGCGATGGCGAGGCCGTTCCAGGCGGCGACGACCTTGTCGTCCCGGCCGGGGGCGGGACGGGACGCCCGCGCCTCGAACAGCCGCTCCTTGATCGAGGCGATCTTCTCGGCGTCGAACACCCCTTCGTGCTGCGGGAGTTGGAGCACAGAGGCCCCCTCCTCGAAGGTGCCCTGCTCGGTGACGCCGAAGTAGTGCGCGGCCAGCTCCGCGTCCTCGGCGCCGAGGACCTCGGTGAGCTGCGCGGGCGTCCAGACGTAGTACGCGCCCTCGACATGCCTGCCCGTGCCGTCGTCGCTGTCGGCGTCCAGCGCGGAGGCGAACCCGCCCTCGGCGGTGCGCAGTTCACGCACCATGAAGTCGGCGGTCTCCAGCGCGACCCGCCGGGCCTGCTCCGACCCGGTGGCCCGCCACAGATGGGCGTACACCCGGCACAGCAGCGCGTTGTCGTACAGCATCTTCTCGAAGTGCGGCACGACCCAGTCCCGGTCCACGGAGTAACGGGCGAAGCCGCCCCCGAGCTGGTCGTAGATCCCGCCCCGGGCCATCCGCTCGCAGGTGTCCTGTGCCATCTGCAGGGCGCCCTCGGCCCCGGTCCGCGCGTGGTGCCGCAGCAGGAACTCGATCACCATGGACGGCGGGAACTTCGGCGCTCCGCCGAACCCGCCGCGCTGCGGGTCGTACTCCCGGGTCAGCCCGAGCAGCGCCTGCGCGAGCTCCTGCTCCCCCGGCGCCACGCCGGCCCCGTACGAGATCTCCCGCCCCGCCAGGTCCCGCACGATCTTCCCGGCGACCTCGGCGACCTCCTCCCGCCGGTCGCTCCAGGCGTGCCGCACGCCCTCCAGCACCTGCCGGAAGGAGGGCATGCCGTGGCGGGGGGCGGGCGGGAAGTACGTGCCGAAGTAGAAGGGCTCGGCGTCCGGTGTGAGGAACACGGTCATCGGCCAGCCGCCCTGACCGGTGGCGGCCTGGACGGCCTCCATGTACACGGCGTCGACGTCGGGGCGTTCCTCGCGGTCGACCTTGACGCTGAGGAAGTGCGCGTTGAGGTAGTCGGCGGTCTCCTGGTCCTCGAAGGACTCGTGGGCCATCACATGGCACCAGTGGCAGCTCGAGTACCCGACGCTCAGCAGCACGGGCACCCCCCGCCTGCGCGCCTCCTCGAACGCCTCCGCCGACCAGGGCCACCAGTCGACCGGGTTGTCGGCGTGCTGGAGGAGGTAGGGGGAGGTCTCATGGGCCAGTCGGTTCGCCATGGGATCCATCCTGCCGCAGTACCCCGCCGGGCACGTGTCAGGCGTCCTGCCACTCGCCGTCGGCCCCGGCGATCGGACCCCGTTCGCACCCTCGCGCCCGTGGGCCCGCCGCAGCACACTTGACCAGGACACGCTGTGGCCGCCAAAGGGGGACGTGACATGCGGAACAGCCATCGGGCGGAAGCCGAGCGGCTGTTGGTACGGGCCGTGGAGGAAGAGGTACGGCGCTCGGGCGGCCGTACCGACCGGCAGGGGCTGACGACGCGGGCGCGGGGCGCACTGGACGCGATACTGCAGACCGCCGCCGAGGAGTACGAGGCGTACGCGCGGGCCGTGGAGGAGACGGAGGCCGGCCGGCCCAGCTTCGGCCGGCGGTACGCACGGGAGGCCGGTGGCGGTACTCCGCTGCTGGTGGCGGGCGTCGCGGCCGTGACGACCGCCGTCGCCGACCTGGCGCTGGGCACGGGTCCGGGCACGGCGCTGGGGGCCTGCGTGGCCGTCGGGGTCGTCGGCGCGGCGACGACCGTCGTGAAGGCGGCGGGATCGCATCTGCCGGCCGCGCATCACCACGCGGGCGAGGCCGGTCAGCCCGGCGGGCCGGAACAGCTGAGACTCCAGTGGCTGACGGCGCTGGAGGTGCGCGGGATCCGTCCGTTCCTGGACCAGCAGCGGGTGTTGAGCGCGACGACGGGGCCGAAGAAGCCGGGGCCGCAGTTGCGCGGCGCGGACAAGAGCGCGGCGGCACGCGGGCGGACGGTGCTGGAGCAGTCGTACGGTCAACTGCCCGAGCTGATCGGGCCGTTCGCGGGGCGGCGGCAGGAAATGGGGCGGATCCGGCAGTGGGTGCAGGCGGCCCGGGCCGGCACGCAGACCCAGCCGACGGTGGTCGTCCTGCACGGGGCTCCGGGCAGTGGCCGCAGCGCGCTGGCGGTGCGGGCGGCGCACGATCTGCGGGACCAGTTCCGGGGCGCGTGCGTGGTGGACCTGCGCGGGGACAGCGCGCAGGAGGCGCCGCTGTCCACCCGGGACGCGCTGCTGCACCTGCTGAACCGGCTCGGCGCACCCCGCGAGCAGCTTCTCTTCCGTGAGCGTTCCTCCCCGGAACAGCAGGTCAAGCGGCTGGTCGAGCTGTACCACCAGCATCTGACGGGCCTGCCGGTGACGGTGATCCTGGACGACGCCTCCGACGCCGAACAGGTCCGCGCGCTCGTCCCCGAACGCTCCGACAGCCTGGTGCTGGTCACCGCACGGGACCCGCTGAACCTGCCGGCCGACCTGTCCGCCTGGGTGCACGACCTGCCGGTGCGGCCCCTGGAGGCGGCGGGCGCGGAGGAGCTGCTGGGCGCGGCGGCGCAGGACGCCTCCGGTCCGTACGACGCCGAATCCGCCGACCGGATCACGGAGTTGTGCGGCGGGCTGCCGCTGGCGCTGCGGGTGGCGGGCTCCTCGCTGGGCCCGCGCTCCCCGCGCCGGCTGGCGTCGGACCTGGGGGCGTACGGCCCGGTGGATCCGGTCGAGCGCGCGCTGTGGCTGCGCTACACCGACCTGCCGGACGTCACCCGCCGGCTGCTGCGACGGCTGGCGCTGGCCGGGCGGGCCTCGCTCGGTGCGGCGGCCGCGGCGGCCCTGCTCGCGACCGACCGCACGGAGGCGACCCGTCATCTGACGGCCCTCGCGCAGGCGGGGCTCGTCGACCATGTCCGCGGCGACCGCTACCGCCTGCACGACCTGGTCCGCGCCTTCGCCCAGGCCCGCCTCGCCGACGAGGAGGAGCTGGCCGACCGCACGGCCGCCCAGGAACGCCTCATCGTCAGCTACGCCGAGCTCGCCGACTCGGTGCTGCGCCTGGTCGACGGCAACATGTCGACCCGGTCGGACCGCTTCACCCCGCACGGCTTCACCTCCCTCGACGAGGCGCTGCGCTGGCTGGACGACGAGTCCAGCTTCATCACCGCGACCCTGCGGCAGACCGAGGGCGTCGACCAGGCGGCCGTACTGAGCCTGCTGGGCGCCCTGTGCGACTACTGCCTGCTGCGCGGCGACCTCTACCGCCTCGGCGAGATCAGCGAGCTGGCGCAGTCGGTCGGCCAGGACCTGCTGGTGCACTCCGTGCGGTGGCGTACGGGTATCGCGGCCCGCCAGCTGGGCGAGCTGGACAAGGCCCGCACGACGCTCAGTTCGGTGGTCGACCTCTATCTCCAGGCCCACCACGACGCGGGCGCGGCCCGCGCGCTGTGCTCGCTGGGCATCACCCTGCACCACCAGGGCAACCTCGAGGAGGCGGCGGCGAAGCTGCGGGAGGCCCTGGACCTCCAGGCAGCGCCCGAGCTGGCGACGGACCGGGCGTGGACGATGCACGCGCTGGCGGCGGTGGAACGGGACCGGGCGCGGCTGGCCGAGGCCCTGGACCTGCTGACCCGCTCCCTGGTCCTGCACCGCGAGGGCGGCTCGGTGCACGGCGAGGCATGGGCCCACTACCAGCTCGGCCAGTTGAACCTCCGCCGCGGCGACGTCCCGCGCGCGGAGACCGACCTGCGCCGGGCCCTCGAGCTGTACGGCCGCACCCGCGACAGCCGCGGCGAGGCCTGGGCGCTGACCCAGCTGGCCCGCGCCCGCCTCATCGCCGGCGACCCGTCCCCGGCGGTGGACGGCCTGCGCGGCGCTGCCTCCCGCCATCGGGACAACGAGGACGCGCGCGGCGAGGCGTGGACCGTGTACTACCTGGGCCTCGCCCTGGAGGAGACGGGCGACCTGGACCGGGCCGTCCGTGAACTCGAACGCTCCAGATCCCTCTTCTCCCGGATGCGCGACGTCTACGGCCTGGCCTGCGCCCGCCACCACTCGGCCCGGGTGACGAGAGACCAGCGCGCGGCACAGACGGGGTCACTGCGCAACTCGGGCTTCGCCCGCCAGCTCCTCATGGACGCCCGCGCCGACTTCCAGCGCATCGGCCTCGCCCACGGCGAGGCCTGGACCTGTCTGGAACTCGCGATCGTCGACGCGGGCAACGCCCGCCTCCCGCAAGCCCTCACCCTCTGCGACGAGGCGGCAGCCCTCTTCGCCTCCTACGGCGACCACCGCGGCGAGGACTGGGCCCGCTTCCTGCGCTGCACCCTGCTGCCGTACGCGGCCCCGGGCGGCGTCGAGATCGGCACAGCGGTGGCCCAGGAGGAACTGACCCAGCTGGCGCGATCCGCCCACCCGCTGCGCGACACCAGGCTCACGGAGTCCCTGGACGCGTACGCGCTGCTGCTGGAGCGAGGGGTACGACTGGAGTCGGGCTGGCAGGCCTGGCGCCTGGGCATGGTCCCGGGAAGGCACGCGCGGGAGGTGATGGGGGTGGCGGTGCAGGGCGGGGAGGGGTGAACAGTCTGTCTGCAGCACCCGGGCCGCCGCATGCGCTGCGGCCCGCCCCCACCGATGTCGCCGACTCCGACCCGCCCGGTCCACGCGCCGGCGCCTGATCCGCGGGCCCGCGTCCGGCAGGCTCGGCGCAGCCCGGCGCGCTGGCCGAGCCCCGCCCGGACGAGCTCGCCCCGTTCCCACCGGGCCGGGGCGTGGCGTGGCGGGCGGCCGGGGCCGCGTGGTGGGCGGCCGGGGGTGGGGCCTGGCTCAGCCCTTCGCCGACGAGGTCTTCCCCGGGGCGCCCTTGCCGGAGGTGCCCTCCTCGGCTGTGTCCGTGTCCTCCGGGGCCTCCGTGAAGTCGACCTTGCCCATGTGCTTGTTCATGGACTTCATCAGGCCCCACACCGCGATCGCCATCACCGCGAAGACGATGAAGCCGAGGACGCCAGGGGTGACCTTGTCCTCGTCCACCTCCTTCGCGAGGGTGGTGAGGTGCGTCATTGCCAGGCTCACGCTTGCGCTCATGTCAGGCATTGTCGCGGATGCCCGCAAAGAGGTCGTCCTCGGGGAGGGAGACATCGACCCGCGACTTCGCGAGCTCGTACTCCTCCGTCGGCCAGACCTCCTTCTGGACCTCCAGCGGCACCCGGAACCAGCCCCCGTCGGGGTCGATCTGCGTGGCGTGCGCGATCAGCGCCTTGTCGCGGATCTCGTAGAAGTCGGCGCACGGGATGTGCGTGGTGAGCGTGCGGTCCTTGATCCCGGTCTCGTCCCAGCGCTTGAGCCAGTCCCCGTAGGGGGAATCCAGTCCGCGGTCGAGCATCGCCTGGTGCAGCGCCTCGGTGCGCGGACGGTTGAAGCCCTGGTTGTAGTACAGCTTCAGCGGCCGGTACGCCGGCCCGAACTCGTCCTCCGGGTACTTCGCGGTGTCGTCCGCGCCCTCGAAGGCCACCATCGAGATCTTGTGGGTCATGATGTGGTCGGGGTGCGGGTAGCCGCCGTTCTCGTCGTAGGTGGTGATCACCTGCGGACGGAAGGAGCGGATCTGCTTCACCAGCTCCCCGGCAGCGGTGTCGACGTCCTCCAGGGCGAAGCAGCCCTCGGGCAGCGGCGGCAGCGGGTCGCCCTCGGGCAGGCCGGAGTCGACGAAGCCGAGCCACTCCTGCTTCACGCCGAGGATCTCCCGGGCCTCGTCCATCTCCCTCTTGCGGACCTCGTGGATGTGCTCCTCGATGTACTTGTCGCCCTGCAGCTTGGGGTTGAGGATGGAGCCGCGCTCCCCGCCCGTGCAGGTCACGACCAGCACGTCCACCCCCTCGGACACGTACTTCGCCATGGTGGCCGCGCCCTTGCTCGACTCGTCGTCGGGGTGCGCGTGGACGGCCATCAGTCGTAGCTGGTCAGTCAAGACTCAATCCTCGGTAAGTCGGCGCCCCCCGTACGAAGGGGTGCGATCGGCGGCTTCTATAGTGACCGAATCGGGGGGTCAATAATTCCGGAGCCGGGCTCCGGGAGCCCTTTCGGGACATTTGTCCCGTGCCCTGTCGAGAGGACGATCATGAGTACGGCGAGCACGCGGCCGCCCGAGGGCCGTTACGGCCGTTCCTCGGACGAGCGCGCCGACCGCACGCTCAAGCTCGTCGGCGCCGCCCTGGGCGCGGCCCTGCTCGCACTGGTGGGCTACTTCGCCTACCACTACGTCGGCCAGAACAAGATCAGCGGCGAGGTGATCTCCTTCGAGATCACGGACAACGCGGTGCAGGTGCACCTGGAGGTCCGCAAGGACGCCGGCGCGAGCGGCTACTGCACGGTCCGCTCGCAGGCCGAGAACGGCGCCGAGGTGGGCCGCGCGGACTTCCGCTTCTCCGGCTCGGACACACGCATCGACAAGGTGGTCACGCTCCGTACCACGACGAAGGGCACGTCGGCCGAGCTGCTCGGCTGCCACCCGGACTGACACAGACTGACACCGGGACCGTGTCCTCCGGAATAGGTAGGCCCTGACCTGCGTTGACGTAATTCTGATGGCTTATGTCCTCCCCCTTCGGCCACTGAATTGTTAGGCTCGTGGTTTCGCCCATCCCTGGAGGAACATGCTTCTGGGTAGGGCGATGCTTTGTATTCCCAGCACCGACGAGGAGCACCCTGTGACCCAGACCAGCGAGAACGTCACCTGGCTGACCCAGGAGGCGTACAACAAGCTCAAGGATGAGCTTGAGTACCTTACTGGTCCTGCGCGCACGGAGATCGCCGCCAAGATCGCGGCCGCGCGCGAGGAGGGCGACCTGCGTGAGAACGGCGGGTACCACGCGGCCAAGGAGGAGCAGGGCAAGCAGGAGCTCCGTGTGCGCCAGCTGACCCAGCTCCTGGAGAATGCGAAGGTCGGCGAGGCCCCGGCCTCCGCGGACGGCGCGGTGGCACCCGGCATGGTCGTGACGATCGCCTTCGACAGTGACGAGGACGACACCCTGACCTTCCTGCTGGCTTCGCGCGAGTACGCGAGCTCCGACATCGAGACCTACTCGCCGCAGTCCCCGCTGGGCGCCGGCGTGATCGGCCACAAGGTCGGCGAGGACGCGGAGTACGAGCTGCCGAACGGCAAGAAGGCCTCCGTGCGCATCCTCAAGGCCGAGCCCTACAACGGCTGACTGGCCGTTTCCGCCTGGACGAGGCCCCTGGCGCCCCCCGTGGCGCCAGGGGCCTCGTCATGCGTCATGCGCGGGTGCCGCGGTCACACCGCTCCGGTCCGGCCGTGCTCACGCGGTGGCCGAGCGGTACTTGCGCACCGCCAGCGTGCGGAAGATCAGGATGATCAGCACCGAGTAGATCAGTGAGGCCCAGACCGGGTGCTGCATGGGCCAGGCGTCGGAGGGCGACTGGCCGGGGTTGGCGAAGAGGACGCGGCAGGCCTGGACGGTGGCGCTGAAGGGGTTCCACTCGGCGATGTGGCGCAACCAGGGCGTCATGTTGCTGGTGTCCACGAACGCGTTCGAGATGAAGGTGACCGGGAAGAGCCAGATCAGTCCGCCGGAGGTGGCCGCCTCGGGGGTGCGCACGGACAGGCCGATGAGGGCGCCGATCCAGGTGAAGGCGTAGCCGAGCAGGAGCAGCAGCCCGAAGGCGGCCAGGACGCGGCCGGCGTTCGTGTCGCCGTCGGAGCCGACGCGCCAGCCGACCAGAAGGGCGACGACGGCGAGGACGAGCAGCGTGAGGGCCGTCTGCACGAGGTCGGCGAGGGTGCGTCCGGTGAGGACCGCGCCGCGGGCCATGGGCAGGGAGCGGAAGCGGTCGATGAGGCCCTTGTGCATGTCGTCGGCGATGCCCGCGCCGGCTCCGGCGGTGGCGAAGGTGACGGTCTGGGCGAAGATCCCCGCCATGAGGAAGTTCTTGTAGCCGGTGGCGCTGGTGCTGCCGCCGATCTGCATCGATCCGCCGAAGACGTAGGTGAACAGCACCACGAACATGATGGGCTGAATCAGCCCGAAGATCACCATTTCCGGGATCCTGGACATCCTGATCAGGTTGCGTTTTGCAACGACCAGGGAGTCCCGGACGGCCTGCCCGAACGGGCGGGTGGGCGCCGTGCTCCGGACGGTGTCGGTGACGGCGCTCATGCCGTGGCCTCCTTGCCGTTCTCGTCGTTCTTGGCCTCGGCCACGTGTCCCGTCAGGGACAGGAAGACGTCGTCGAGGGTGGGGCGGCGCAGGCCGATGTCGTCGATCTCGATGCCGCGGGTGTCCAGCTCGCGGATGACCTCGGCGAGGAGCTTCGCGCCGCCGGTGACGGGCACGGTGAGCTTGCGGGTGTGCTCCTCGACGGTGGTCTCGCCCTTGCCGAAGCCGGCCAGCACCTCCGCGGCCGTCGGGATGTGCTCGCGTTCGTGCACCACGACCTCCACACGCTCGCCGCCGGTGCGGGCCTTGAGCTGGTCGGAGGTGCCGCGGGCGATGACCCGGCCATGGTCGACGACCGCGATGTCGTGCGCGAGGTGGTCGGCCTCCTCCAGGTACTGCGTGGTCAGCAGCAGGGTCGTACCGCCGGAGACGAGGCGCTTGATCACGTCCCACAGCAGTTGGCGGTTGCGCGGGTCGAGGCCGGTGGTCGGCTCGTCCATGAACATGACGGGCGGCGACACCACCAGCGCGGCGGCCAGGTCGAGCCGGCGGCGCATGCCGCCGGAGTAGGTCTTCGCCGTGCGGTCGGCGGCGTCCGTGAGATCGAACTGCTCCAGCAGCTCGGCGGCCCGGGCCTTCGCCGCGGCGGCCTTCATCTGGTAGAGCTGGCCGACCATCTGGAGGTTCTCGCGGCCGGTCAGATACTCGTCGACGGCGGCGAACTGGCCGGACAGGCCGATCGAGCGCCGGACCTCGTTGGGGTGCTTGAGCACGTCCATACCGGCGACCACGGCGCGGCCGCGGTCGGGGCGCAGAAGGGTGGTCAGGCAGCGGACCGTGGTGGTCTTGCCCGCGCCGTTCGGTCCGAGGAGGCCGAGGACCGTGCCTTCCGGGACGTCGAGGTCGACGCCGTCCAGAGCCCTTACGTCACCGAAGGTCTTCACCAGGCCTTCGGCGTAGATGGCGCCTGGCATATAAGTCTCCACGTCGTTGGGGACAAGTCGTTGATTTCGCCTGTGGGGGTTCGGTGGGGGGAGTCGGGATTCGTCGGCGCGACACACCATAACGCGATGTATCGCGTCCCTCAATGCACTTTCTCGAACGAGTGACGACGAGGGGCCTGACCTCAGTCGATGACGATGTAGCCGGCCTCGCGCAGGGCCTGGCCGACCTCGGCGCAGTGCGCCGGACCCTTCGTCTCCAGGTGCAGCTCGACCTCCGCCTCCGTGAGCCCGAGCCGTGGGTCGGTCCGGACATGGCTCACGTCGAGGACATTAGCGTCGACCACTGACAACACCCCGAGAAGCGTGGCGAGGGCGCCCGGCCGGTCCGTCAGACGCAGACGAACGGCCAGGTAGCGGCCCTGCGCGGCCATGCCGTGCCGCAGAACGCGCTGCATCAGCACCGGGTCGACGTTCCCGCCGGAGAGCACCGCGACGACCGGACCCTCGAAGGCGCCGGGCGCGCTCAGCAGCGCCGCGACCGGGCTCGCCCCGGCCGGCTCGACGACCAGCTTGGCCCGCTCCAGGCACAGCAGCAGCGCGGTGGACAACGCGTCCTCCGTCACCGTGCGCACCTCGTCGACCAGGGCACCGACGATCCCGAACGGCACGTCGCCGGGCCGGCCGACCCGGATGCCGTCGGCCATCGTCGCCGGGTTGTCGATCGCCATCGGCCGCCCGGCCGCCAGCGAGGGCGGATACGCCGCCGCCCCCTCCGCCTGCACGCCGACGATCCGCACATCGGGCCGCAGCGCCTTCACCGCGACCGCGATGCCCGCCGCCAGACCCCCGCCACCGATCCCGACGACGATCGTGCGCACCTCCGGGCACTGCTCCAGGATCTCCAGCCCGACCGTGCCCTGCCCCGCGATGACGTCCGGATGGTCGAAGGGGTGGATGAACACCGCACCGGTCTCCGCCGCGTACTCCTGCGCCGCCGCCAGTGTCTCGTCGACCACCTGCCCGTGCAGGCGTACCTCAGCGCCGTACTCCCGGGTCGCGCTGATCTTCGGCAGCGGGGCGCCCTTCGGCATGAACACCGTGGAGCGCACGCCCAGCAGCGACGACGCCAGCGCCACGCCCTGCGCGTGGTTGCCGGCGCTCGCGGCGACGACCCCGGCGGCGCGCTCCTCCGGCAGCAGCCCGGCGATCCGCACGTACGCGCCGCGTAGCTTGAACGAACCCGTCCGCTGGAGGTTCTCGCACTTGAAGTGCACCGGCGCCCCGACGAGCTGGGACAGATGCCTGCTGCCCTCCATCGCGGTCACCCGCGCCACTCCCGAGAGCATCTTCTGGGCGCCGCGCACATCGTCGAGAGTGACGGACCGAAAGGAGTCAGCCGTGCCGTAGCTCATGACTCAAGCATCGCAGTTCACAGGCGGAAACGACCGCTGTGACCAACCACCGAGACTGGTTTCCGCAGCGCCGGTACGGCCCGCCTTCCGGCCGCGTACCCTGTCCCCCAACCCAGCACCCCCTTCATGAAGTGAGCCCCCGGCCATGCCCACAACACCTGAAATGTCGATGGACATGACGACCGTCGGTGACACCGGTCTTCTCGACACGCTGCAGCACGAGGTCGCCGTCTTCGCGCGCCGTGCCGAACAGACCCGGCTCGGCGGCGTCGGGCAGGTGCGCAACTCCATGGACCGCGCCGCGTACCTGCTGCTCAACCGCCTCGACAAGGAAGGTCCGATGGGCGTCAAGGCGCTCGCCGCGAGCATGGGCATCGACTCGTCGACCGTCACCCGGCAGGTGGCTCCGCTCGTCGACACCGGCCTGGTCAAGCGCACCTCGCACCCCGAGGACGGGCGGGCCGTGGTGCTCCAGCTGTCCCCGCGCGGGATGTCCCGCCTGGAGGAAGTGCGCTCCTCCCGGCGTCAGTTGATGGCCGAGCTGACCGAGGACTGGGCGCCGGAGGAGCGCGAGGCGTTCTGCACGCTCCTCACACGGTTCAACAGCGCGCTGTCCGCCCGGATGGCCGCCCAGGGCGTCCCGGGCGTTCCGGGCGCGGAGCCCGCCCCTGCTTCCTGACGCCCCGCGCGCGGGGCGTCGATCCCGCGCGTGCGCGGCTCTTGACCGACGGCCCGCCCCTGGCCTCATATGAGACCGGGTCCCCGTTCGCCGCATACGGCCGGGATCCGTTTCCAGGGGGTCGCCGGCAGGCGGGAGGCGCGCGATGCGAGCACGGCATGCGGCTGAGGGCGCCCGTCGGGCCCGGGAGTTCGAGGCGTTCGTCGCCGGCGCGGGCGGCCGGCTGCTGCACGCCGCCACCCTGCTCACCGCGGAGGCACCGGACGACAACCCCCGCGCGCGGCGCCTCCTCACCCTGGTCCTCGCGCACACGTACGCGTGCTGGGGCCGCCTCCACGGCGAGGACCCGTACAACCACGCCCGCCAGCACCTCGCCACCCGCTTCGCCCACGGCGCCTGGCACCAGTACGGCACCCTGACCCGCACCCGTCCCACCGGTGCCCTGGCCCGCCTCACCCCGCAGGAACGCCTCATCCTCGTCCTCAGGCTCTACGAGGGCGTCGCCGAGGAACAGGTGGCGGCCCTCCTCGGCCTGCCGTCCGAACGCGTCCACACCATCTGCGACCGCGCGACGGCAACACTGCTGCATCCCCCGCGAAAACGACCGGCGGCAGTGGTGGGCGCCAAGGCGGCGACGTCGTGAGGCGACCGGGCGGACACGGTGACGGCACCGGTGTGCGGCCGTCCGTCGAGGGGAGGCCCGGATGAACCGGTCCGAGCGGGAGGCCGCTGTACGGCAGATCATGGAGCGGGCGGTGCCGCGGATGCCGCCGGAGCTGCACGCGGACGTCGTACGCCGGGGCAGCCGCATGTTGCGCCGGCGGACGCTCGCCCGGCGTCTGCTGTGGCTGCTGCTGTTCGCGGCCGTCGTGGGGTTCACCGTCTGGGCGGTGACGGTCCAGCCGTGGGTGGAGCCGCCGTCGGAGACGACCCCACCCCTGACCGACTGGTGAGCGCCCTGGAGCCCCTGAGCCCCTTGTGCCCCTCGTACCCCTGAGCCCTTTCAGGGACCGACTAGCCGAGGGCCTGCTGGAGGTCCTCCAGGAGGTCGTCGACGTTCTCGATGCCGACGGAGAGACGGACCAGGTCGGCCGGGACCTCCAGGGCCGAGCCGGCCGCGGACGCGTGCGTCATGCGCCCCGGGTGCTCGATCAGGGACTCCACGCCGCCCAGGGACTCGCCGAGGGTGAACACCTTGGCGCGGTTGCACACCTCGACGGCCGCCTCCTCGCCGCCCGCGACCTGGAACGACACCATGCCGCCGAACGCCCGCATCTGCTTGGCGGCGACCTCGTGACCGGGGTGGTCCGGCAGCCCCGGGTACAGAACGCGCGTCACGCGCGCGTGCCGGGTCAGCATGTCGGCGATCTTCGTCGCGTTCTCGCTGTGCCGGTCCATCCGCACCGACAGCGTCTTCGTGCCGCGCAGCACCAGCCAGGAGTCGAACGGCCCGGCGACCGCGCCCATCGCGTTCTGGTGGTACGCCAGCTCCTCGCCGAGGTCCCGGTCGCTCACGACCAGCGCGCCGCCGACGACGTCCGAGTGACCGCCCATGTACTTGGTCAGCGAGTGCACGACGACATCGGCGCCGAGCGCCAGCGGCTGCTGCAGATACGGCGTGGCGAAGGTGTTGTCGACGACGAGCCGGGCGCCCGCGTCCCGGGCGACCTGGGCGACGGCGGCGATGTCGGTGATGCCGAGGAGCGGGTTGGAGGGGGTCTCCACCCACACCACCTTCGTCTTCGGGGTGATCGCGGCCCGTACGGCAGCCGGGTCGCTGGTGTCGGCGACCGACCACTCCACACCCCACCGGGAGACGACCTTCGCGAACAGCCGGAACGTGCCGCCGTACGCGTCGTTCGGGATGACCACGTGGTCCCCGGGGGTGAGCAGCGTACGCAACAGGCAGTCCTCGGCCGCCAGTCCGGACGCGAACGCGAGACCCCGGACGCCGCCCTCCAGGGCGGCCAGGTTCTCCTCCAGGGCGGTCCTGGTCGGGTTGGCGCTACGGCTGTACTCGTAGCCGCCCCGCAGTCCGCCGACGCCGTCCTGCTTGTAGGTCGAGACCTGGTAGATCGGCGGGACGACCGCGCCGGTGAGGGGATCGGCGGTGTTGCCCGCGTGGATCGCCAGGGTCTCGAAGTGCTGACTGATGTGCCTGTCGCTCATGGGCATCGAGCGTAGTGCGCCAAAGGGGCAGGCGGGGGACAGCGGGCTGCCGGGCGCTCACCGGCTTCGCCGCGTCCCGGCCCCGGGCCGAAGGTTTTCCACAGGTCGGGCGGAGGGGGTTGGCCAATTGTCGGCGGCGTCTGGAACCCTTGAGACATGGAGATTCTGTGGGTCCTGATGGCGCTGGTCATGCTCAGCTTCGTGCTGCTGCCGTTCCTGCGGCGCAGGCGCGGCATGATCGAGCAGGTCCCGGCGGGCCACCCGGACGCCGCGGACCCGGCGAACTACGGCTTCGTCCGCGAGGAGGAGCTGGACATCCGCATGCCCGGCCCCGACCAGGACCTGCTGGACGTCCTGGACGTGGTGCAGCGCACGCAGGACTACCGGGCGGCCCAGCAACTCCTGGCCGGTACGGAGACGGAGGGCGAGGTGCGCTGGCAGCGCGTCCAGGCCTTCGCCGGCGCCGCCGCGCTGGAGCTGCAGCAGCGGCCGGGAGGGGTCAGTGACACGCCCGGCGGGCAGTGGCTGCGGGTGTGGCGGACCGAGGCCCCCAAGGACGCGGGCGGCGCGGCGGTGCACGCCGAGTTCCTGGTACAGCAGGCGTGGCGGACGTCCACGCCGGGCACGGACGACTTCCGGATCATCATGGAGGAGGCGAAGGACGCCTGCGGCCAGGCGGCACTGCTCGCCCCCGGTGACCCGATCCCGTACATCGTCGAACTGTCGGTGGCCCGCGGACTGAACTACTCACAGGCGGAGTTCGAGCAGCTCTGGCTGAAGATCCTGGACCGTGCCCCGGCGCACATGGGGGCGCATCTGGCGGCCCTGCACTACTGGTGCGAGAAGTGGCACGGCTCGCGCGAGACGGCGATGACGTTCGCGGAGGCCGCGGCGGCCAGAGCTCCCCAGGGTTCCCTTCTGGCGGCGATGCCCCTGTTCGCGGTGTTCGAGCACCTGCCCGAGGTGAACCTGGTCAGCGGCTTCTACCAGAGCGAGGTCGTGAAGAAGGCCATCCACGGCGCGCTGTTCGCGGTGCACGCCGCCCGCTCCGACGACCCGATGCTGGCGCACGTCCGCCATCTCCTCGTCTTCTTCCTGGTGCGCGCCGAGCGCTGGTCGGAGGCCATGAACCAGCTGATACACGTCGACGGCCACGTGGGCGCGCTGCCGTGGACGCTGTCCCCGGACCCGGCCGCGGAGTTCGCGGTCTACCGGGCGCTGGCGGTGGCGGGCTACGAGGCGAACGGCGGCAGCCCGGCGACGCTGCCGCACTGAGGCCGGGCCCGGAATTCGCCGGACCTCCCGCACGTTGACGTCTGCGGACCCCCGATTGGAGACCGCATGTTCCTGCACAGCCGTACGCCCCAGCTCCCGACGCCCGAGCAGGCTCTGCGCGGTCGCCCGGAGCCGGCGTTCTCCGTCCCCGACCGCCACACGGTACTCGGCAACCCCCTCCTCGGCCCCTACCCCGAGGGCCTGGAGGTCGCCGACTTCGGCCTGGGCTGCTTCTGGGGCGCGGAGCGCAAGTTCTGGCAGCTCCCCGCGGGCGTGTGGACCACGCTGGTCGGCTACCAGGGCGGCCACACCGAGAACCCCACCTACGAGGAGGTCTGCTCGGGCCTGACCGGCCACACGGAGGTGGTCCGCGTGGTCTTCGACCCGAAGATCGTCTCGTACGAAGCCCTCCTGAAGACCTTCTGGGAGTCCCACGACCCCACCCAGGGCTTCCGCCAGGGCAACGACGTCGGCACCCAGTACCGCTCCGCCGTCTACACCCACTCCCCCACCCAGTCGGCCACGGCAGAAGCCTCCCGGGAGGCCTACCAGAAGGTCCTCACGGCCTCGGGCCACGGCACGATCACGACGGAGATCCTCCCGGCGGAGGGCCGGACGTTCTATCCGGCGGAGGCGTACCACCAGCAGTACCTCGACAAGAACCCGGCGGGTTACTGCGGCATCGGTGGGACGGGGGTGTCCTGCCCGATCGGTGTGGCCAAGGCCGACGGGTGAGCAGGGGCGTCGCACCGACGCTGCTGGAAGCGCTGTGGCAGGAACGGCGACCGTCGGGCCCGCCCATCGCCCACACGTTCCGCACCACGTACGCGGATCACTGGGTGCGCTTCCACAGCCTCCCCGGGTCGAAGCGCTACCCGGAGTCCGAGGACGAGTACGCGATCGTTCTGGATCGGTACAACACGGTCCTCGATGACCTGTTCGCCGACACGGATGTGTTCGTGGTGACCATGGATTGGTCGAACACACCGACCGGCCCTGCCGGTTATCCGACGCCACGCCAGGAACTCCACCCCGACGGCATCCACTGGTGGACCGAACCGGATGTGGATGACTTCGACCCGGAGTTCCATACCTATACGCGCCTGTACGCCGACCGACGGCCGTGGCGGCCCGGCTGCGTCGACGACCTGCTGCGCGCCGTCGCCGATGAAGCGGTCGTCGAGGTGTTCATCACTGACACGAACCTCCGCCGCATCCACCACCCCTACGACGGCGGCGCGGACATCATCCTCACCACGCCGGCCGAACGGGACGAGCTTCGCGACCGGCACGCAGACTGGCTCTCCAGCCACCCGGCGGGCCTTTGACACGAACAGCCGGGATGAGAATCCCGAGCCGCCGCGCCGCAGTCATCCCGGGCCGCCGGGTGCAGGCTGGTGGCCGCCGCCGGTGGGCTCGAAGCCGGCCAAATCTGCTCCAGCGCCGCCTGGTTCGGCCCGACGAACGCCGATTCGCTGATCGCGCCGCGCCCTGCTCGTCCATCGTCGGCCTTTCCACCAGGCGCCGCATCCCCGCCACGGCCCCACTCGGGCATCAGTACTCGTTGCGGCGCCGCAGCCTGAAGGGTCGGCCGTCCGGGTCGACGAGGAGTCGGTGCAGAGGCGCGCAGAGGGTCTTGGCCGTACGGGAGAGGGTGGGCGGGCGATAGGTGCGCAGGCGCCCGGGTGGCCTGGGGCCGTGGCGACCGTTGTCGTGCCAGGCGTCCAGTGCGGCGGCGCTCGCCGCGAAGGCGTCGAAGGCGCTCAGGGGATCGCAGAGCGTGTCAGGCGCATGCGGGGTCGCGGGTGCTTCCCTGTCCAGGTGCTCACGTGCGAGCTCCAGGCGCAGATTCCTGGCGTAGCTGCGCGCACCGTCCCCGAGACCGCCGGGGTCGCGCGGCTCGCGTGGGTCGGTGCTCTCGTCCAGGACGGCACAGCTGAGTTCGGAGTCGTGGGTCCAGGAGCGGAGGTTGATGTTGTCGGATCCGACCGAGGCCCACACGTCGTCGATCACGCACGCCTTGGCGTGCACGTACACCGGTGTCCCGGCGTGGTTCTCCAGCCCGTACACCGCGACGCGCCCACCACCGGCGCGGCGCAGCCTGTCCAGGGCCGTGATCCGGCCGATCAGGTTCATCGGCAGGGTGAGCCGGCCGTCCTGTTCGGGGACGGAGGGGATGACCGCGATCAGGCGCAGACCGGGGTGGGCGCTCAGCGCCTCGGCGAAGCATTCCACCACGTGCGGAGACCACAGGTACTGGTCCTCCAGGTAGATCAGGGCGCGGGCCCGCCGCAGCGCCTTGCGGTAGCCGCGCGCGATGCTGCGTTCGCCGTCGGGGGCGAAGTCGTAGCCGCGCAGCAGCCGGTTGGGGTAGGTGCGCAGGACCTGGACGGTGTGGGGGCCGCAGGGCGAGGGGTCGGGTGCCTGGGGCGGCAGCGGGTCCGCATGGGTGTCCTCGCCGTGAGCGAGCTCCCGCAGGCGGACGAACGGGCTGCGGGTGAGCGGCGCCGGGTCGTTCCAGCGTTCGCGGAAACCGGCCTCGATGTCTCCGACGGCCGGTCCGCGTATCGCGAGCTGGATGTCGTGCCACGGTGGGTGCCGTCCGTACGCGGCGGCGATGGGCAGTGACTGCGGGTCGCCTCGGTGTGCCGCGTCGTCGTGGCGGTTGTGGCACAGGTCGATGCCGCCGACGAACGCGATGTCGAGCTCGGGGCGGTCGGCGTACCGGAGCACGACGCATTTCTGGTGGTGCGAGCCTCCGGGGCGCACCCGCATGTCGAGCAGGCACTCGCCGCCCGCCGCTTCGATCTCCTCGCCGAGGTGGCGGTTCTCGGTCTCACTGAACTGGAAGCGGTCCAGGTGGGAGCGCCAGACCAGCCCTTTGACGACCACACCGCGCTCGGCCGCCTCGCACAGGACGGTGCCGATCTCGCTGCCGGGACCGTCGAGGCGCTCGTCGGGGTCGCCCCGCCAGTCGGTGAACAGGAGGAGGTCTCCGGCGCGCTGCGCGCGGATCGCGCCGAGGAGTTCTCGGAAGTACGTCGCGCCGTGGATGAGGGGCCGCACCAGGTTTCCGTACGACCAAGCCGCCCGGTCCGATCGGCGGCTGTCCAGACGTGTCGCGCCGTTGCCGCGTTCGCCCGAGGTCAGCAGCCAGTCGGTGAGATCCACAGTCCAGGTCCTCCAGACAACACCCCCGTGTACCCGGTTCGCGCCTTCTCATCCTGGGGCCTCGCGAGCGGAACTCGGGGGCGAGAATCGAGCGGGACTCGGGGGCGGGAATTCGGTTGCCTTCGGTGGTCCGGTGGGTGCTGGATAGCGTGTATGGCCGACATCCAGGGCTCGTACGACGATCTGTTCACCGCTGTGCCCACGGCGCTCGCCGCGTCGCTGGACGCCGGAGACGCGGGCGCCGCGGTGGCGGTCTTCGTCGGCGGTGAGCCAGTGGTGGACGTCTGGGGCGGGTTCGCCGACGCGGAGCGCACAGTGCCGTGGCAGCGGGACACGATCGTCAACGTCTGGTCCGTCACGAAGACGATGACGGCGCTGTGCGCGCTGGTTCTGGCCGACCGCGGCGAGCTCGATCCGGCCGCTCCTGTCGCCCGGTACTGGCCGGAGTTCGCGGCGGCGGGCAAGGAGGCGGTGCTGGTGCGGCACCTGCTCGCGCACACCGCGGGCCTGCCCGACTGGGACGGGCCCGTGGACGATCTCTACGACTGGCCGTCCGCCACGGCGCGGCTGGCCGGGCAGGCGCCGCAATGGGAGCCGGGCAGCGCCGCCGGGTACCACTCGCTCACCCAGGGGTTCCTCGTGGGCGAGGTCGTACGCCGGATCACCGGACGGAGCGTGGGCGAGTTCTTCGCCGCCGAGATCGCCGGACCGCTGGGCGCGGACTTCCGTATCGGGCTGCCGGGCGAGCACGACCATCGGGTGGCGCCGACGGTCCCGCCACCGGGGAGGGACGAGGACTGGACCGCGAGCGCGCCCGGAAGCAGCGCGGCCCCGGCCGCCGGGACCGGCATACGGGTCCGCGACGGCAACAGCGAGGCCTGGCGTCGGGCACAGATCCCCGCGGCGAGCGGATTCGGCAATGCCCGCTCGGTCGCCCTCGTGCAGTCGGTGATGGCCTGCGGGGGATCGGTGCGCGGGGTGCGGCTGTTGTCGCGGGCGGGCTGTGACCGGGCGTGGGAGGAACAGTTCCGCGGCGAGGACCGCGTCCTGGGCATGCCGGTCCGCTATGGCCTGGGCTACGGACTGTTCGGCAGCACCTACGGGTGGGGCGGTTGGGGCGGCTCGATGGTGATGATCGAACCCGACGCGCGCATGGCGGTGGCGTATGTGACGAATCAGATGCGCGAACCCGCGGACGACACTCGGGGACTGGAGATCGTGATGGCCGCCTACGACGGACTCAAGGGCCTGCAGGGCTGAGCCGACGTCAGAGGGGTCACCGCGCCGAAGAACGCCCGTCGGCTGATCCGCCGTGGGCGGTGACCCCGCGCCGAAGAATGCGCGGTGACCCCGCGTGGGCGCAGGACACCGCTCAAGCGGACGGCGTCCGAGACCCCGCCCTCGCCCGCGTCGCGTCGGCTCCCCAGCTCGCCAGCAGGCGCAGTGCCTCCGCCGAAGGTGACCCCGGGTCCGCGTGATAGGTCACCATCGACTGCTCGCCGTCGCCCAGCAGCCGGAACCCCTCGAAGTTCAGGGACAGCTCCCCCACCAGCGGATGCTTCAGCCGCTTCACGCCGTGGCTCTTCTCCTTGACGTCGTGGGTGGCCCACAGCCGCCGGAAGTCCTCGCTCTTGACCGACAGCTCACCGACCAGCGCGGACAGCCGGGGATCGTCCGGATAGCATCCGGCGTCCATCCGCAGCGCGCACACGATGTCGATCGCCTTCTGCTCCCAGTCCACGAACAGCTCGCGGTAGTCGGGCCGCAGGAACACCAGCCGGGCCCAGTTCCGCTCGGCGACCGGCAACTCGCCCCAGTCCCCGAAAAGGGCCGCGGCCATCCGGTTCCACGCGAGGATCTCCGCGCGCCGCCCGACGATGTACGCGGGCACCCCCTCCATCTGGTCCAGCAGCTGCCCCAGCGAGGCCCGCGCCTGCTGCGTCCGCGCCGCCGGCTTCTTCTTGTGCTTGGGCTTGGCGAGATGGGTGAGGTGGGCGTGCTCGGCGTCGGTCAGCCGCAGCGCGCGGGCGATGGAGTCCAGCACCTCCGCCGAGACGTTCCGCCCGTTGCCCTGCTCCAGGCGCGTGTAGTACGCCACCGACACGCCGGCCAGCTGCGCCAGCTCCTCGCGCCGCAGTCCCGGCACCCGGCGGTGCCGCCCGAAGTCCGGCAGCCCCACGTCCTCCGGCTTGAGCCGGGCCCGCCGGGTACGCAGGAACTCGCTGAGCTCGGCACGCCGGTCCAGGCCCGCGCCGGGCTCGGGCACGGGTTCGGGCTGTTCGTCCATGCGTCCAGTATTCACGGTCGTACGCACGCGATCCTGACCCCGCCAGTGGTAGGCACAGCGAACGTAGGCACAGGTGAGGCCTGGGTGGCAGCCGGGCGGTGCGGCAGGCTGGTCGCCGTGCCCGGTTCGAAGGCAGACCGGGCGTACGACCTGCTAGGAGATCCCTGCATGACCACTGGCACGACCACCGTTGCCGCGTACGCCGCCCCCGCCGCCAAGGCTCCGCTGGAGCGCACGACGATCGAGCGCCGCGCGGTCGGCGAGTTCGACGTCCTGATCGACATCAAGTTCGCCGGTATCTGCCACTCCGACATTCACCAGGCCCGGGAGGGCTGGGGCGAGGCGATCTTCCCGATGGTGCCCGGCCACGAGATAGCGGGCGTCGTCTCGGAGGTCGGCCCCGGTGTGACGAAGTTCGCCGTCGGCGACCGCGTGGGCGTCGGCTGCATGGTCGACTCCTGCCGTGAGTGCGACAACTGCAAGGCCGGTCTGGAGCAGTACTGCACCGGCGGCGGCATGACCGGCACGTACAACGCCCTCGACAAGAACGGCGAGCCCACCTACGGCGGCTACTCGCAGAAGATCGTCGTCGACGAGAACTACGTCGTCCGCATCCCCGACGGGTTGGCGCTGGACGTGGCCGCCCCGCTGCTCTGCGCCGGCATCACCACGTACTCCCCGCTGAAGCACTGGAACGCCGGTCCCGGCAAGAAGGTCGCGATCGTCGGCATGGGCGGCCTCGGCCACATGGGCGTGAAGATCGCCCACGCGCTCGGCGCCGAGGTGACGGTCCTGTCGCAGTCGCTGCGCAAGAAGGACGACGGCCTGAAGCTGGGCGCCGACCACTACTACGCCACCAGCGACCCGGAGACGTTCACGAAGCTGGCCGGCACCTTCGATCTGATCCTGTCGACGGTCTCCGCCCCCCTCAGCCTGGACGCCTATCTCTCCCTGCTGAAGACGGACGGCGCGTTCGTGAACGTCGGCGCGCCCGAGGAGCCCGTCGCCCTGAACCTGTTCTCGGTGATCGGCGGCCGCAAGACCCTCGCCGGCTCCGGCATCGGCGGCATCCAGGAGACCCAGGAGATGCTGGACTTCTGCGCCGAGCACGGCTTCGGCGCGGAGATCGAGCTGATCGGCGCCACCGAGATCAACGAGGCGTACGAGCGGGTGCTGGGCAGCGATGTGCGGTACCGGTTCGTGATCGACACGGCGACGATCTGAGGGCCTGCCGAAGGCCCCATGGGAACGACCTGTCGAAGGCCGTCCGGATGACCTGCTGAAGATCGTCCCAACGGCCTGCCGAGGGCCCCGGCAGCGCGCCGGGGCCCTCGGCATGCTCAGTGTGCCGCCGTACGCCGCCCCAGCAGCCACAGCAGATACGGCCCCCCGACGAGCGCGGTGAGCGCGCCGACCGGGATCTCCAACGGGGGCAGCAGCGTACGGGCGGCCAGATCGGCGGTGACCAGGACGACCGCTCCCGTCAACGCGGAGGTGAGCAGCGGCAGGTGGGGCGTACGGGTGAGGCGGCGGGCCAGCTGGGGCGAGGTGAGGGCGACGAAGCCGATCGGCCCGGCCGCTCCGGTCGCCGTCGCGGCGAGGACGACCCCGAGGACCGTCAGACCGAGCCGCACCCGGTCCACCCGTACGCCGAGCGCGGCCGCGGTGTCCGTGTCGAGCCCCAACGGCCGTACGGCCCGGCTCGCCCACACCAGCGCGGGCAGGGAGAGCATCAGGACGACCGCGAGGGGCCCGGCCTGCTCCCAGCCCCGCCCGTTGAGGCTCCCGGTCAGCCACAGCTTGATCTGCTCGGCGGCCTCCAGCTCACTGTCGGTGACGTAGAGCTGGACGACCGCGGAGAGCGCCACACCGATACCGACGCCGGTGAGCACGAACCGGTTGGGCTGCATCCCGCGCCGCCAGGCGAGCAGGTACACGAGAGCAGCGGCGCCCAGCCCGCCCGCGACGGACACGAGGGGCATCGCCCCCGGCGACCTGACCACCCCCGTGGCGAGCGCGAGCACAGTCGCCGCGGCGGCCCCGTGTCCCACCCCGATCACATCCGGACTGGCCAACGGATTCCGCGTCACGGTCTGCACCAGCGCCCCGGCCGGCCCGAGCGCGGCCCCGACGAGGGCGCCGGTGACGATCCGCGGCACCCGCAGTTCGTTGACGACCAGGTCGTACGGCCCGGCCTCCCCGCGCAAGGTCCGCCACACCTCACCCGGCGGGACGAAGGTCTGCCCGACGCAGGCGGCGGTGAGCATGGTCGCGGCGAGAAGGACGAGAAGGGCAACGGCGACCAGGGCGGAACGGCGGTGGAGGAGGAGGGAGATGTCCGGACGAGGGCGGAGGACGGTGACGCCTTCGGGACGCGCAACCATGGCCGCTGCCGGGGGGGTGGGGGGCGCAGCCCGGCGCTCGCGGGGTGCCGCCCTCGTGCGGGACGGGTGCCGCCCCGGCGGCACGACGCCTGGCTGCGGCTGGTGACTGCCTCAACTCGCCGCACTTCAATGTGCGCACGACACACTGCGATTCCCCAGTTAGGCAAGCCTCACCTTAACTGGTGCCGGAGTATCTTGGTGACGAGGAGGGTTCCGCGATGACCGTCCAGTTGAACCACACCATCGTCGCCGCACACGACAAGCGTGCCTCGGCGCGCTTCCTCGCCGATGTCCTCGGGCTGGAGGTGAGCCCGCCGTACGGTCCCTTCATCCCGGTCGAGGTCCCGAACGGGGTGACCCTCGACTTCATGGAAACGGCGGGGGAGATCACCCCGCAGCACTACGCGTTCCTGGTGTCCGAGGACGACTTCGACACGATCTTCCACCGCATCCGCGCGGCAGGTCTCACCTACTGGGCCGATCCGTTCCACCACCACCCCGGCGAGATCAACCACAACGACGGCGGCCGCGGCGCGTACTTCGACGACCCGAACGGCCACCGCCTGGAGATCCTCACGCGGCCCTACGGCAGCGGAGACGACAACGGCTGAGGGCGCCGCTCACCCGCCGGTGAGGGACGCGCGCCGGCCTCAGACGGCGGAGAAGGACTCGCCCGGCCCGTAGGACCGCACGAGGGCCCCGCCACCCGGCGCGGGACGCACGGAGTGGGCGCGTCCCCGCCCGGCGACATGGGCACGTCCCTCACCCGTGACCCGCACGACGGTGTTCTCGTCGACGGCGACCCCGTGCGCGAGCCGCCCGTCCGCCACCACGGCGACCAGCCGCGGCAGCGTCCCCCACTGCGCCCCGTGCACATCCACCCCGAACGGCACCAGCCCGAGCCCCGCCCGCACCTCGACCTCCTCCAGATCCTCCGCGGTGTCCGGCGGACACACCGCGACCCCGTCCGACAGCCACCCCCCGACCACCGAGTCCCGAGCCGCGACGGCGGCGCCGGCGGAGAAACCGGCGTACGGCACACCCCGCTCGGCGAGCAGCCCGGCCAGCGGCTCCCGGCACCCCGCGAACGCCTCCTGATAGGCCGGCGTCAGCCCACCGCACACGAACAGCCCGTCCACGTCCTCGGTGAGGGCCCCGAGTTCGAACGGCTCCCCGATCGGCAGCAACAACGGCACCGGCGTACAGTCACCGGCCTTCCGCAACAGCGCGTCGTACTGCGCGAACTGCTTGGCACCGTTGCCCTCGTCGACGAGGACGCAGAGGATGCGGGGCACGGCCGCGGAAGCGGCCCGCAGGAACGGCCCGAAGACGGCCTCGGCGGCCGCCTCGTCCCACCCGCCGCCGATCAGGAACACATCACTGCCGCGGTTGTCGTTGTCGTGGCTGGGCACGCGGGCTTCCCCCCTGGTCGGTCAGACTGTTCGAGTCAGTAACTCATGAGCGGGTCGCTTTCGCCGGGGCTTTTTCGCGTGCCCGACCAACCTGCCGGGCTGGGCGCGCGGCGTCCGCTGCCGCCCAGCCCGGTCGTTTCAGTTGACGCAGCCGGGGACGGCTCCGGAGGGCCTGCAGTTGTTGGGGCTGTTGCCGTTGACGGGGCTGGTCACCAGATCGACCGTGCCGCCGGTGTCCTCGTAGATGCCGCCGGCTTCGAGCACGGCGCTGTTGCCCCTCACAGAGGTGTGCGTAAGGGTCGCCGTGCCCGTGCCGTTGTAGAGCCCCCCGCCCCGGGAGCCTGCAGCGGTGACCTTGTTGTTCGCGAGGCTGGTGGAGTTGAGGTTGAGTGTGGCGTAGTTGCGGATCCCGCCGCCTTCGTCGGCCGCGGTGTTCCCGCTGATGGCGCTGGAGTTGACGGTCGTGGAGCCGGTGAGGTTGAAGAGGCCGCCGCCGATACCGGCGGTGTTCGTCTGCACGCTGCTGCTGCTGATCGTCGCGGTGCCGGTGTTGTAGACACCGCCGCCCGCGCCCCCCGTGACCGGGGCGGAGTTGTTCCGCACGACGCTGGACTGCAGGATCAGGGTGCCGAGATTGTGAATGCCGCTGCCGTGGTGGGCCTTGTTGTCCGACACGACACTGGAGCCGACCGTGAGGCTGCCGCCGAGGTTGTAGAGGCCGCCGCCACCGAAGAGGGCGACGTTGTCCTTGATGATGCTGCTGGAGATCGTGGTGCTGCTGCCGGTGAGGGAGGCGACGGCGCCGCCCTCCTGAGCGGTGTTGCCGCTCAGGACGCTGCTGTTGACGACCAGGACACGGCCGGCGTCGACCAGGATGGCGCCGCCGTCCTCGCTGCCGTCGACGGTGGGGTTGCCGTTGCGCAGGGTGACCCTGTTGAGGGTGAGCTCGCCGTCCGTGCCGCCGACCTCGAAGAGGCGGAACTTCGGGGTGCCGGTCGCGGTGGCGCGTTCGATGACGGAGTTGGAGCCGTTGATGGTGATGGCCTCGGTGATCACCGGTAGCCCGTTCGGTCCGTTGGCACCGACGGGTGGCTCGGCCGTATCGAGGGAGTAGACACAGTCCGGGGCCAGCTCGATGGTGCCGCCACCCGCCAGATTGGCCGCTTCGACGGCATCCACGAGGGCTGCCTCGTCACAGGTGATCGGTGCGGCGTGGGCGGGGGCGGGGATCGTGGCGAGCCCGAGGGCCAGTCCGGCGGCCGCGAGCGCGCCGCCCGCCGTGGGTGCGAATCGCACGACAGACTCCTTGTGCTGTGGGGGAAGCCCGGTTGGATCCCCGCTGCGATCAGGATCTCCAGTGCGCGGAATCCCGCCCTCCGGGAGCAGCCAGGGGGGTGAACGCCGGTCTCTTCGGCGCAACGTCAGAAGACTTCAGCGACGCGACGTCAGAAGACCTCAGCGAGGCGGCCGGTGGCCGCGGACGCCTCCACGTCGCGGGCCCGCGGTGTCACCCCCCGAAGACGAGTCGCGGGCCCGCGGTGTCACCCCCGAAGACGCGCCGCGGGCCCGCGATGTCACCCCGGAGGCGCTGCGTCCGGGACAGCTGAGGTTCCGGCGGAGCCCCGCCTCATCCCAGAGTTCCTCCGTCCCTCTTTACGGAGTGAGTACTCACTCCGTATCGTGGCCGTATGCCAGACCCCACGCCCCAGCCGTCGGCGACCCCCCGCCGCCGCGCCCCCGGCATGACCCCCGACCAGCGCCGAGCGATGATCGTCGCCGCCGCCCTTCCCCTCGTCGCCGAGTACGGGGCCGCCGTCACGACCGGGCGGATCGCGCGGGCCGCCGGGATCGGGGAGGCGACCGTCTTCCGGGTGTTCGCGGACAAGGACGAGCTTCTCGACGCGTGTGTGGAGGAGGCGGTGAGCCCGGAGGCCGTCCTGCGTGAACTCGCCTCGATCTCCACCGAGTTGCCCCTCGCGGAGCGGCTCGCCGAGGTCGCCGAGGCGATGCGGGCTCATCTGGACCGGATCGGCGCGGTGGTCGGCTCACTGCACGCCTCGGGGCGCCGGCGCGGGCGTGAGGCGGGTGGGCAGCCGGCGCCGGACTCCCGGGAGACCTCCGTCCGGGCGCTGACGGAGGCCGTGACCGAGCTGCTCGAACCCGACCGGGACGTCCTGCGGCTGCCTCTGGACAAGGTGGCCGCGATCTTCCTCGCCACGCTCCTCGCCCAGTTGCAGGGCGGCGCCCTCGGCGCGTCCGCCCCGACCCCGGCCGAACTCACCGACGTCTTCCTGCACGGCGTACTCGACAGGAACGAGGACACATGACCGTCACGCTCAACCACACGATCGTCCCGGCCGCCGATCACACGGCGGCCGCCCGTTTCTTCGCCACCGTCATGGGGCTGGAACAGCTGCCGCCGGACGGTGCCGGCGGGCACTTCGCGCCCGTGCGGGTCAACGACCAGCTGACGCTGGACTTCATGGCGGTGGACCCGGCGACGACCGAGGGGCATCACCTGGCCTTCGACGTCGACCCGGAGACCTTCGATGCCATCCTGGGCCGGCTGAACGACCTCGACGTCCCCTACGGCGACGACCCGAGCCGGCCCGACAACCGCCGCACCGAGCACCCGCTCTGCGCCCGCGGACTGTACTTCACCGACGCGTCGGGCAACCTGTACGAGGTCATGTCCCCCCGGTGACGCGCCGGTGAGTGAGCCTCGCCGTCATCCCTGGTCGCGCCGTCATCCCTGGTCGCGCCGTCATCGCTTGTCGCGCCGTCATCCCTGGTCGCGCCCTCATCGCCGGCCGCGCCCTCACCCCTGGTACGGCGGCGCCATCCCCCATCCCCACTTCGGCACCGGCTGTTCCGCCGGCGGCTTCGCGTCCGGGCCCGAGAAGTACACGGCGAGGCGGGTGCCCCACTCGACGTACGCGAGGAAGGCCGAGCGGAACTCCGCGTCCGTGGGGAGGCCGGCCTCGTCCGCCGCGTCCTGGATGAGGTTGACCCAGCGGCGGCGCTGGGGCTCGGTGATACCGCGGCCGAAGTGCTTGGCGACCATGTGGCTGTGGCCGCCCTGGGTCGCGGAGTAGGCCTCGGGGCCGCCGAAGACCTCCGCGAGCCAGAGGGCGACATGCGCGGCGTGCTCGGGGGCGAGGCCCGCGAAGACCGGGGCCAGGAGGTCGTCGTCCAGCACCTTGGCGTAGAAGGCCTCCGTCAGGCGGGAGAAGGCCTCGGCGCCGCCCGCCCACTCGTACAGGGTGGGCACGGCGGAGCCCCGGCCGTGCACCGACGTGGTCTTGTAGTGGCGCATCTCCTCGATGTCACCGACGTAGGGGCGGATCTCGGCGAGGAAGGCCGGGAACAGATCGGAGGTGCGGAAGCCCTGGAGGTGGTCCTCCGTCGACGTCCAGGTGATGCGCAGGATGAAGTGCGCGAAGTCCTCCTCGCAGCGGGCGAGTTCGTAGTCGACGCAGTGGGGTGAGGCCGCCAGGTGGGGTGCGGCGCGGGTGTAGGCGGCGAGGAGCTCCGCGGAGCGCTCTTCGGGGATGCGATAGCGGATGTACTCGATGACTGTGCTGGCTGTCGTGGCTGTCTCGGCGGTCATGGGATCACGCAAGCACGAACAGGCGGCGGAGGCTGCCCCTCCGGCACGGCGTTCGCTCAGCGCTCAGCGAGAGACCTTTTGGACCTGTGCAAGCCGCTCGCTTTGGCCCTGTCGGGCGGGCCATGGCCCGGGCAGGGTGAGGGCAGGCACGTACGTCGGGCTTCCCGGAGGTTCCCTTGAGCATCGCGTTCCTGTTGACCGCCCTGGTCGTGGCGGTCACTCCCGGCACCGGGGTGGTGTACACCCTCGCCGCCGGGCTGTCCCACGGCCGCCGGGCGAGCGTGGTCGCCGCCTTCGGCTGCACCCTCGGCATCGTGCCGCACCTGGCGGCGACGATCACCGGCCTCGCCGCGCTGCTGCACACCAGCGCGATCGCCTACGAGACGGTGAAGTACCTCGGGGTCGGCTATCTGCTGTACATGGCCTGGGCCGTGCTGCGCGACAAGGAGGCGCTGGCCGTCGACGGGGCCGAGGAGCGGTCCGCGGCCCGGGTGATCGGCTCCGCGGTGCTGGTCAACCTGCTCAATCCGAAGCTCACGGTCTTCTTCGTCGCCTTCCTGCCGCAGTTCGTCCCGGCCGGGGAGTCCGGCTCCGTCGGCGCGATGCTGCGGCTCGGGGCCGTCTTCATGGCGCTCACCTTCGTCGTGTTCGCCGCCTACGGGTGGTGCGCCGCCGCCGTGCGCGACCGGTTGCTGGCCCGGCCTCAGGTGATGACCGGGATCCGCCGGGTGTTCGCCATCTGCTTCGTGGGCCTGAGCGCACGGCTGGCGGTGGCGTGAGCATGCGGTTCCGGCACGCGGACGCCATCCGTTCCGAACATCCCGGCCTCACCGCCGGCACCGTGTACGCCACCGGAGTCGACGCCACCGCCGATGCCGGCCCGCGCGTCGCCGAGTACACCGCCCGCGCCCTGGAGCGGCTGGCGGGTGGCAGCGAGAGCGGGTTCCCCGAAGTGCTGGCCTGGCGGCGGGCGTTCGCCCGGATGGGGCTCCGGCCGACGCAGTACCGGTGTGCCTCGGAGTCGCTGCTGCGGCGGCTGCGCAAGGAGGGGAGCCTGCCGCGCATCCATCCGGTGGTCGACCTGTGCAACGCGATCTCGGCCGCGTACGCCGTCCCGGTGGCGGCCCTCGACGCCGACCGCATCGCCGGTCCGCTGCTGGAGGTGCGCCACGCCCGCGGCGACGAGGAGTACACGGCCTTCGGCGGAGGCGTCGAGCATCCCGCGCCCGGCGAGGTGATCTTCGCCGACTCGGCCGGACGCTCCCATGCCCGCCGCTGGACCAACCGGCAGAGCGGCCACTCCGCGGTCGGCGCGGACACCCGCCGGATCCTCGTGGTGGCGGAGGCCCTGCACGACGGCGGTGAGCAGGCGGTACCGGAGCTGTTGAAGACCGTCGCCGAGGAGCTGGCCGCGCACTGGCCGGCCCAGCCCGTGACCGCCGTCCTCTCCCCCGCCACGCCGGAGTTCGTCTACCCGGACGGCGGACAGGGGCCCGGGTGACCCGTGACAGCATGGGCGGGGTGACCGAGAGGGAACAGGCGGCGGATGCCGGATCCCCGGCCCACGGCTCGGACTTCCTGCAGCTCGACGCCGATGAAGCGCCGCCCGGCGGCAAGGCGGACTGGCTGGTCCGGCAGCTGCGGCGGGCGATGGCCGACGGCCGGCTGACGGTGGGCAGCAGGCTGCCGCCGACCCGGGTGCTCGCCGCCGAACTGCGCGTCTCCCGCGGGGTGGTCGCCGAGGCGTACCGGCGGCTGACCGAGGACGGCCATGTCGAGGGGCGCCGGCGTGGCGGAACGGTCGTGGTCGCGGTCTCCTCCGCCGCGCCGCGGGTGACGGCCACCAGGGGCCCTGCCGTGACGGGCGCGCTGTTCCTCGGCCGGCCGGGAGCCGACGTCTTCGACGCGCTGCGCGCCGCCCCCGCCCGCATCGACTTCACGCCCGGCCGGCCCGACCTCACCGCGTTCCCCCGCTCGGCCTGGCTGCGCGCGGAACGGGCCGTGCTCTCCGGGCTGTCCGCCGAGCACCTCGGCTACGGCGACCCGCACGGCGCCCCGGAGCTGCGCCGCGCCCTCGCCGGCTGGCTGGCGCGCGGCCGGGGCATCCGGGTGGAGCCGGACGAGATCCTCGTCGTCGCCGGCACCGCACAGGCCCTCACGCTGCTGCACCCCGTCCTGCGGTCCGACGGTATCGGCGCCGTCGCCGTCGAGGAACCCGGCTCGCTCGGCACCCGCCAGCACCTGGAGAACGGCGGCCTCGCCACCCCGCCGGTGCCGGTCGACGAGGACGGCGTACGCGTCGACGCGCTGCGCGCCACCGGCGCCCGCGCGGTGCTGCTCACGCCCGCCCACCAGTTCCCCACCGGCGTGGTGACCAGCGGCGAGCGCCGCCGGGAGCTGCTGCGCTGGGCGGCGGACGGCGGCCTGATCATCGAGGACGACTACGACGCCGAACACCGCTACGACCGGCCGCCGGTGCCCGCGCTGCGCGCCCTCCTCGACGACCGGGTCTGCTACCTGGGCAGCGTGTCCAAACTGCTCGCGCCCGCGCTGCGGATCGGCTGGGTGGTACCGCCGCGCCGCCACCGGGACGCGCTGGTCGACGCGAAACGCTTCACCGACCTCGGCAACGCGGTGCTGCCGCAACTCGTCCTCGCCCGGCTGATGGAGTCCGGCGGCCTGGAGCGGCATCTGCGGATGCTGCGCGGCCGTCACCGGCGCCGCCGTGACGCGATGATCCACGCCCTCGCCGGCCATCTGCCGGGCGCGGTGGTGCACGGCGCGGCGGCCGGCCTGCATCTCACGGTCACCTACGCGCCGGACGTGCCGGACACCGAACTGGCCGCCGCCGCGCTCGCCCGGGGCGTGAAGTGCCAGCCCCTGTCCTGGCACCGGCAACTCCCCGGCCGCCCCGGCCTCGTCCTCGGCTACGCGGCCACCCCGGCCGGCGTCATCCCCGAAGGGGTGGCCGCACTCGGCGAGGCACTGCGCGCACTGACCTGACACACACCGAGCCGACCCGCGCCGCCCCGACCGCCGCGCCGGCCCGACCGGCGCAACCCCGACCGCCGCGTCGACCCGACCGGCGCAACCCCACTGCCACGCCGCCCCGACCCACACGGCCCCGCCACCGCGCCAACCCGACCCGACCCACACGGCCCCACCGCCACGCCGACCCGACCCACACGGCCCCGACACATACCGGCCGGACACACGCCGGCCCGGCCGCGGCCTCACCGAGGCCGGGGCCGGGCCGGTTGACTCGCCGACGGCCGCTCACGGGCCGTGGACGCGGCCTGCGTGCCGTGTCGCGTCCTACTTGCCGAAGTACGCGTCGTAGATCGACACCGTCCCCTTGTTCCCGTTCTTGGCGACGACCTCGGCTCGGAAGGAGATGCTCTGCCCATGTGCCGGGTTCCTGACCAGGATTCGGCCCTTCACGACCGGCGTGGCTTTCCACGTCCTGCCCTGGTCGTAGGAGACCCAGACCGCCAGCGAGCGGAGCTGGTTGCCGCGGGCCGGGCCCTCGACGGTGACCGGGACGGTCACCGGGCGCAGGACGGGCGCCCGGCTGTCGGCGGCCGTGGCCGCGCCGAAGCGGACCGTGGAGGCGGGCAGCTGGGCCACGGTGTCGCGGGGCGGGCGCTGGGAGCGGAAGGTCCAGCTCGCGTCGATCCGCGAGGACACGGCCGCCACGTCGGAGGCGCGCCGGACCGACGTCGTCAGCCGGTACTCGGCGTCACCGGCCGGCACCTTGAACGCCTTCTCGCCGAACAGCGGGTCCTCGATGGTGCCTACCTTGGTGCCGTTGCGGTACAGGGTCGTGGCCACCGAGGTGAAGTCGGACGAGCCCGCGTGACCGGCCGAGTCGGCGAACAGGGGCAGATAGCCGTAGATGCTGTTGCCCTCGCGGAACAGACCGAACTCGCTGCTCACCCGCGGTCCGAAGACCGCCCTGTTGAAGGTGTTCCGGTACGTCTTGCCGCCCTGGTAGGCGCGCGGTTCGCCGAGCGTGTAGTACGCGTCGGGGATCGGGCGGCCCTCCGGGTCCTTGGCGTTGCCGTACTGCTCGAAGTCGAGCGTCCAGCGGGCCGCGTCGGACGTGGAGAGGTACAGCGTGCGGGTGCGCGGCAGCTTCTGCACGACCGGCATGCCCAGGACGCTGTCCTCGGGGAGCTCGCCCCAGACGGTCAGGGCGCCGGTCTTGCCCGGCACCGACGCGCCGAGGCTGTTCGTCACCGTCGCCAGCTCGGCCTTCTTGAAGTGGCGGACCTTCGCGCCCTGGACCGCCCGGACCGACGCCGCCGTCGCCACGTCGTACTCGGCGTCCGCGCCCTTGGCCCACTGGCCGCTCCAGGACTGCGTCAGACCGCTCACCTGCGGGCCCAGGTGGGCCATGCGCAGGCCGGCGAAGGAGTCGAGGCTCAGGCCGACGCCGACGCCCGCGGTGTCGTAGACGTAGCTGATCGTCGCGGACAGGGGCTTGGCCCCGGCGTCCGGGACCCTGATGTCCGCCGCCCTCGTCCTGCGGGCGTCGATCGTCACCGTCATGTTCTTCGTGACGCTCAGCTGCGGCTGGACCAGCCAGTCGACGCCGCCCTTGAAGTCGACGAGGTCCGCCGCGATCCAGGCGTCCAGCAGGTACGTGCCCTTCGGCAGGCGCAGGGTCGTCGTGCCGGACGCGGCGACCGGGGCCTGGTAGCCACGGTCGGTGGCCAGACCGGTGTAGCCGAGCAGCGCGGTGTCGTAGCCGCCGGCCGGCTTGCCGTCCCGCCCGATGTGCTTGAGCGTGACGTCGTACGACTGCACCTCGCGCTGGACGGCCGCGGCCGTACGGACGCTCTGGCCACCCCCGGTCGCCGTCACGTACGCCGCGTACCCGCCGTCGAGGGTGCCGCCGAGCCTGGTGTCGACGGTGACGCCGACGGACGCCCTGCCCCCGGCCGGGACGGTCACCTTCGTCGCGCCGAGCTTGAAGAAGCCGGCCGGGGCCGCCTGCCCCTTGGGGTTGGTGGCGGTCACGGAGAGCGTCAGCGTGACGTCCTGCGTGCCGAGGTTGCGGTAGGTCAGCGGCTTGGTGTCCGGCTTGTCGTCGGTGTGCGGCCACTGCTGCACCCCGAAGCCCAGCGACACCGGCTCCGCGATCACGGTCTGCCGGACGGCCTTGTCCACCTGGATCCGGCCCGCACCCTGCTGGAACGGCGTGTACGCGCCGCCCTGGGCGGAGGCGGTCAGCGCGCCCTTGAGTTCGGCGGACGTCCACCGGGGGTGCTGCTGCTTCAACAGCGCCGCCGCGCCCGCGACATGCGGGGTCGCCATCGACGTACCGGAGAGGGTGACGTAGCCCGCGGGTTTCTCGCCCTCCTCCTTCGCGATGACGCTGCCCGCGGCGGAGGCGGCCGTGATGTCGACGCCGGGTGCGGTGACGTCCGGCTTGATCGCGCCGTCACCGACGCGCGGGCCTGTGCTGGACCAGGGGGCGAGCTTGTCCTTGCCGTCGACGGCGCCGACGGTGAGGGCCGCGTCGGCGCTGCCGGGCGAACCAACTGTCTGCGGGCCGGCGTTGCCCGCGGCGATGGCGAACAGGATGCCCTTCTCGGCGGACAGCTTGTTCACCTCCGCCTCCATCGGGTCGAGCTGCGGGGTGTCCGGTCCGCCGAGGCTGAGGTTGACGATGTCGGCGCCCTGCTCGGCCGCCCAGTCCATGCCGGCGATGATCGAGGAGTCGTCGCCGAAGCCGCTGTCGTCGAGGACCTTGGCGTTGAGGAGCTTGGCGCCGGGCGCGACGCCCTTGTACTTCCCCCCGGACTTGACGCCCGAACCGGCGGCGACGGACGCCACGTGCGTGCCGTGGCCGAAGCGGTCGTCGGTGCCGGTGGCCGTGGAGAAGTTCCTGGCGGCGATCACCTGGTCCTTGAGGTCCGGGTGGGTCGCGTCGATGCCGGTGTCCAGGACGGCGATCTTCACGCCGGTGCCGTCGTAGCCGGACGCCCATGCCCGGGGGGCGCCGATCTGCGCGACGGAGGTGTCCAGGCTGGCCCGGCGGACGCCGTCGAGCCAGATGTGCGCGATACCGGCGGCCGTCTCGTCGCCGTCGGTGACCGCGTCCCACAGCTCGGGGGTGTCCTGCTGCGGCGTCTGCACCGCGTCCGCGTTCAGCGACTTCAGCGTCCGGCGCAGGGTGCCCGCGTCCCGGACGTCGGCCCTGGCGGCGGTGGCGGCGCCCCGATAGCCGACGATGACCTTCAGGCCGTCCTTCTGCGCCTTGCGGGTCGCGGACGTGTTCAGCTCGGTGATGTCGAAGAGGCGCCGGTCGAGCTTGCCGGCGGCAATCAGCCCGGCCGCGTCGGCCGGCACGACCAGCGTGTGCCCGTCCACCTTGCGGATCTGCACGGGTATGTGCCCGCGCCCCTCGGCCCGCTCCAGAGCGACGACCCGTCCCCCGGCGTCGACGGCGACCCGGTCACCGGTGATCAGCGTGATCCGGTGCGGCGCCTTCAACGAGGTCTGCGCCGGGACGCCACCGGCCCCGGGCTTCGCGACCGCATCGGCCGCCGCCGGGCCGGTCGAGCCCGCGGCGAGCGCGACGGCGGCCACCGTGGCCACCGCTGCCGCGCATGCCCTTTTCATTTGTGAACGCACGTTCCCCCCTTGCGGAACCCCCGGGCGGCGGTCCGTACGCACGCACGCGCAAACCCCCCGGAACAGGCAGTATGCCGGGGGGTGCGGGGCGGCTCAATACGTCACGAGTACGTCAGGAGACGACGTTCTCCTTCACCGTGATCTTGCCCTTGCGAATCGTCGCCAGCCGCGGGGCCTTCTTCGCGATCGAGGAGTCGTGGGTGACCATGATGAAGGTCAGCCCGTGCTCCTTCCACAGCGTCTCGAGCACGTCCATGATCTCGTCGCGCATGGACTCGTCGAGGTTGCCGGTGGGCTCGTCGGCGAGCAGCACCTTCGGCCGCTTCACCAGCGCGCGGGCGATGGCCACGCGCTGCTGCTGGCCTCCGGACATCTCACTGGGCAGATGCCCGAGCCGCTCGCCGAGACCTACGGACGTCAGCGCCTCGGCGGCCCGTTCGCGCCGCTCCTTCGCCTTCACACCGAGGGGGACGAGAGCGGTCTCCACGTTCTCCTGCGCGGTGAGCGTCGGGATGAGGTTGAAGGCCTGGAAGACGAAGCCGATGTTCTCACTGCGCACCTGCGTCAACTTGGCCTCGGACAGCCTGGCCAGATCGACGCCGTCGAGAACGACCTCACCTTCGGAGGGCCGGTCGAGCCCGCCGAGCATCTGCAGCAGGGTGGACTTGCCGCCGCCGGTGGGGCCCTGAATGACGAGCCGGTCCCCGTCCGGGATGGTCAGATCGACGCCGTCGAGGGCATGGACGGTCTCCTTGCCGCGGGTGTAGCGCCTGGTGACGTTTCTGAGTTCGTACATGGGTCAACTCCTGGGTGGGGTGAGGGATTCGGGGTGTCGGCGTCGGTCACTCGACGCGCCTCAGCGCGTCCGCCGGCCGCAGTCGGGAAGCCCGCCAGCCACCGAACGCCCCCGCGATCAACCCACCTGCCACGGCGAGGCCGACGGCCATCGCCACGGTCGTCACCGTCACGGGAGCGGTCAGCGCGACGTCCAGCGTCTTCGCGGCCGCCTGCCGCCCGGGCCCGCCGAAGCCCCCGCCGCCGGGGCCACCCTGGCCGCCACCACCACCGCCGCCCAGCTGCGCCTGCAGCGTGGGGCTGATCGCCGTCACGACATACGCCCCCGCCAGACCGAACGCGATGCCCAGCGCTCCACCCAGCAGCCCGTTGACCATGGCCTCACCGACCACCTGGCGGGTGACCCGCCCGGACTTCCACCCGAGCGCCTTCAACGTGCCGAACTCCCGCACCCGCCGCGACACCGCGGAGGAGGTGAGCAGCCCGGCGACGAGGAACGCGGCGATCAGCACCGCGATGGACAGCCACTTGCCGACACTGGTGGCGAGCGAGGACGCCGTCGACAGGGAACCGGACACCGTGTCCGCGAGGTCGGCCGACGTCGTCACCGTCGTCCCCGAGACGTTCTTCTGGATCGCCGACTTGACGCTGTCGATCTTCTGGGAGTCGGTCGCCTGGACGTAGATCGTGGTGACCTTGTCCTTGGAGTCGCTGAGCGTCTGCGCCTGCGTCAGCGGGATGTACACGTTGGCGGCGGAGTCACCGCTGTCGGCGGTGGCGATGCCGATCACGCTGAACTTGACGCTCTTGATGGTGACGGTGGAGCCGACCTTGAGCTTCTTCTCCTTGGCGTACGCCGAGTCGACCACGGCGACCTTGGCGTCGGTCTCCGTGGACTTGAACGTACGACCGCTGGTGATCTTGGAGGAGGTCAGCGGACCGAGCGCGGGCTCGGTGACGTCGGTGCCGTAGACGGAGTAGTTGTTGACGTCGAAGTTCGCGCCGCCGCCCTGCACTTCACCCTGCGGCTGGCCGCTCCCGCCACCGGCGCCGCCCGGACCGCCCTGCTGGCCGCCGTTGCCGTTCTGCTGGACCTGGCCGCGGGTGAACTGCCCGCTGACCTTGACGACCTGGAGGCTCAGCCCGCCGACCGCGTCCGCGACCCCGCTCTGCTTGCCGACCTTGGTGACGGTCGAGGCCGACAGGGTCTGGAAGCCCTGGACCATCACGCGGTCGCTGCTCTGCTCCTCGTCGGAGTCGTTCTCCTGCGCGTCGAACTGGAAGCGCGGCCGCTCGGAGGGGTTCGCGGTGGGCGAGGCGGCCTTGGTGACCGTCATGTCCGTACCCAGTCCGTACAGGGACTGCAGGACCTTGTCCTGGGCCTTCCCCATGCCGGAGGACACGGAGGTGACCACGATGACCAGCGCGATGCCCAGCGCGAGGCCGGAGGCGACGACGAGGGCCGCCTTTCTGCGGCGGCGCAGTTCGCGCCTCAGGTAGGTGAAGAACATGCGCCGCAAGCTAGGTACGGAGCGTGATGAAGGGATAAGGCGCCGATAAGAGATCGATGAGAAGGCTGTGCCCGGCCCGGAAAACACCGATGCCGCCCCTGGGGGCGGCATCGGAAAGCTGTGACCGGGCTGTCAGGAGGGCCGTCAGACGGCCGAACCCGCCTTCCACTGCGCCCAGTCCATGTTCCAGCCGTTGAGGCCGTTGTCCGGCGAGACCGTCTTGTCACCGGTGTTCTGGACGACCACCACGTCACCGACGATCGAGTTGTCGTAGAACCAGGCACCCGGCGTGTTCGGGTCGTTGGCGCCCTTGGTGTCGGACAGGCCGACGCAGCCGTGGCTGGTGTTCACCGAGCCGAAGATGGACTTCGCGCCCCAGTAGTTGCCGTGCACGAAGGTGCCGGAGGTGGTCAGGCGCATGGCGTGCGGCACGTCCTTGATGTCGTACTCGCCCTTGCCGTCGTCGTCGGTGAAGCCGACCGTCGCGCCGTTCATCCGGGTCTCCTTGAACTTCTCGGAGATCACCATCTGGCCCTCGTACGTCTTGTTGTCGGGCGAGCCGGCGGAGATCGGGATCGTCCGGATGGTCTTGCCGTCCTGCGTGACCTTCATCTGCTTGGTCTTCGCGTCGACGGTCGTGACCTGGTTACGGCCGATCTTGAAGGTGACCGTCTTCTGCTGGACGCCGAAGACGCCTTCGGCGCCCTCGACGCCGTCGAGCGCGAGCTTCAGCGTGACGGTGGAGTTCTCCTGCCAGTAGTCCTCGGGGCGGCAGTCCATGCGCTGGGTGTTGAACCAGTGGCAGACGACCTCCTGCCCGCTGCTGGAGGTGACCGTGATGCCCTTCTGGACGGCGGCCTTGTTGGTGATCTCCTTGTTGAAGTTGATCGACACCGGCATGCCCACGCCGACGGTGGAGCCGTCCTCGGGCGTGAAGTTGCCTATGAAGCTGTTGTCCGGGGAGACCGTGGTGAAGGACGCGTTCTCGTGGGCCTCGAGCCCCTTGGAGTCCTTCGCGGTCGCCGCGAGCTTGTAGGTGGTGGAGCGCTCGAGCTGGACGCTGGGCTTCCAGCTGGTCTTGTCGGCGGAGAGCTCGCCCTCGACGGCGGTGCCGTCGGCGGTGGTCATCGTCACCTGGGTGAGCGTGCCCTTGCTCACCGTGACGGCCGCCGAGTTGTTGATGGAGGCGTTGTCCGAACCGTCCGCGGGCGTGATCTTGATCTGAGCCTCGGAGGCCTTCTGGGCCGCCGCCTCGTCGGCCTTGGCCTGCGAGGAGCTGCCGCCTCCGCCGTCGGAGGCACTGCTGCCGCCGGAACACGCAGAGAGCAACAGAACACTGCCGAGCAGTGCGGACGCGGCCCTCAGACCCTTGCGCCGCCTACTGTTCGTCATCACACGCTTCTCCATCGTTGCCGATTCCCGAAACCCCGAGAGTCCCCGTCAAAGAACATCAACGCTACGACCGGTTCGTCCCGTTCCACATCTTCCCAATGTGTGGGCCACGCCACGTCCGCAGGCGGTGGATACCGCCGGAGGCAGAAGGGTCCACCGGGACCCGTGGCGCGGGTGTCGGTCAGTGCGCCCCTTGAGACGACGAAACCCCGGGCCGCGGTTGCCGCCCGGGGTCACGAATTCCCCAAGACGCTCAGCGGATGCCGCCCGTGCGGCCGCCCTCTTCGCCGTCCGCCTCGTCGTCCTCGTCCCCATCATCCTCGTCGAAGTCCCAGTCGGGCGAGTCCGGGTCGTAGTCGATCGGCTCACTCGACCAGGAGGCCTGCTGGAGTTCGACGCCCGGGACCTCGCTGACCAGGTCGAACGGGTCGACGAGATGGGCGAGGGCCTCGGCGGTGTCTTCCGTCACAGCGCTCTCGGCGTGCGCCCGCTCGCTCTCCGGCGTCCCGGGGTCCGCCGCGATCCGCCGCAGGGCGGCCTGGGTCACGGCGTCCTCGTTCTCGATCTCCAGGACGAGCTCGACACGAAGCCGGACATATCGGGATGTCTCTTCAGTGCTCATGCCCGGAGAGTACGGCTCTCGGCTCCCGCAACTTTCCCGCGACCCGCGCCTTTCATTAGCATCGGCCCACACGGCCAATTCGCCAGCGCCACAAGGGGATCGATATTCCGTGTCATCCGCTCGCCGTCCGTTGCTGACCGCCACCGCCGCGGGGACCCTGCTGGGCGCCCTGTGGTTCGTACCGAACGCCAACGCGTCGCAGGACGCCCCGGCGAGAGCGGACGCGACGCCGCAGGCCACGACTCAGGCGCGGGCCGCGAACACGAGCACCGAGGACAGCCCGGCCGGCGCCGACGGCGTCCGCCTCGCCGACACCGGAAGCTTCGACACCACCCCGTACGTGATCGGCGGAACCACGCTGCTCGCCCTGGGTGCGGGGTTCGTGGTGTATTCCGTTCGCCGGGAACGCCTCGGTATGTGAATTGATTTGACGCTTACTTGACCCACCCTTCATAGTCCGCCCATGAAGAGATCTTGGGGGGCGCGGCTGTGCGCCGTGACCGTGGTGAGCACTCTCTCGCTCGCCCTCATCACCGGTTGTTCGAGCGACGGGTCGAAGAAGGACAAGGGGTCCAAGGGTTCCGGTTCGGGGGCCGGTTCCTCCGCGTCGTCGTCGGCACCGGCCGCCGCCGCGCTGACCTCGGCCGAGCTGGAGAAGCTGCTGCTCGCGCAGGGCGAGGTCAAGGGCTACAAGGTCACTTCGGGCGACGACACGCTCCCGAAGTCCAAGACCGAGGTGAAGACCGACAAGGCGGCGTGCGACCCGCTGGCCTGGGCCACGGCCGCTCTCGCCCCGGGCGACACGGACGCGAACGCCAGCAACTCCGTCGCGGAGGACAAGGCGTCGACCGCCACCACCTCCCCGGAGGACCTCGCGGACGCCTTCAACATCGACATGACGTTCGTGGGCCTCTCCTCGTACGCGGGCGACGGTGCCGAGAAGGCCATGAAGGCCGTGTCCGACGGTGTGACGGCCTGTGCCGGCGGGTACGGCCTGGCCGCCGCGGGCGAGAACTCCAAGGTCACCAAGGTCACCTCGGAGAAGGGCACCGGGGGCGGTGACGAGGCGATCGCGTTCGCCGAGGACGTCGACATGGACGGCGAGGGCACGGCCACCTTCCACACCGAGGTGATCCGCAAGGGCAACACCATCGCCACGTTCTACACGGTGAACTTCGCCGCGCTCGCCTCCGGCGACGCGACCGAGATCCCTGCTGCCGTGGTCCAGGCGCAGGTCGCCAAGCTCAAGTAGCCCTCGCTCGAGCACCCCAGTCACTGCCTCGGGGCCCTGCCGTACGACCGCGTACGGCAGGGCCCCGACCGGTCTTCTACCGCAGCGGCCCGGTGACCGTCTCCACGGCCGCGACGAGCCGCCCGTCCCGCACGAACGCGTCCGCCGCCGCGAGGTCGGGCGCCAGGAACCGGTCGGGGCCGGGCCCCTGAACTCCCGCTTCCCGTACGGCGTCGATGACCGCCCGGGTCGCCGGCGCCGGCGTCAGTCCCTCGCGCAGCTCCACGGCGCGCGTGGCGGCGTACAGCTCGACGGCGAGCACCCGCGTGAGGTTGTCGACGGCCGTGCGCAGCTTGCGCGCCGCCGACCAGCCCATCGACACGTGGTCCTCCTGCATCGCGGAGGACGGAATCGAGTCCGCGGAGGCCGGTACGGCCAGCCGCTTCAGCTCGCTCACCAGCGCGGCCTGGGTGTACTGGGCGATCATCAGCCCGGAGTCGACGCCGGCGTCGTCCGCAAGGAACGGCGGCAGACCGTGGCTGCGGTTCTTGTCCAGCAGCCGGTCGGTACGGCGCTCGGCGATGGAGGCGAGGTCGGCGGCGGCGATGGCGAGGAAGTCGAGGACGTACGCCACGGGCGCGCCGTGGAAGTTCCCGTTGGACTCCACGCGCCCGTCGGGCAGGACGACGGGGTTGTCGACGGCCGAGGCGAGCTCCCGCTCGGCCACCAGCCGGGCGTGCGCCATGGTGTCGCGTCCGGCGCCGGCGACCTGCGGGGCGCAGCGCACCGAGTAGGCGTCCTGGACGCGGGGCGCGTCGTCCTGGTGGTGCCCGGTCAGCCCCGAACCCTTCAGCACCGACAGCATGTTGGCGGCGGAGGCGCCCTGCCCCGGATGCGGGCGGATGGCGTGCAGCTCGGGCGCCAGGACCTTGTCGGTGCCGAGGAGCGCTTCGAGGCTGAGGGCCGCCGTGACGTCGGCGGACTTGTACAGCGTCTCCAGGTCGTCCAGGGCCATGATCAGCATGCCGAGCATGCCGTCGGTGCCGTTGAGGAGGGCGAGCCCCTCCTTCTCGCGCAGTGCGACGGGTGCGATGCCGTGGGCGACGAGCAGCTCACCGGCGGGCCGTACGACGCCGTCCGGGCCCTCTGCCTCGCCCTCCCCCATGAGCGTGAGGGCGCAGTGGGACAGCGGGGCCAGATCGCCGGAGCAGCCGAGGGAGCCGTACTCGTGGACGACCGGTGTGATGCCGGCGTTCAGCAGGTCGGCCATGGTCTGCGCGACCTCGGGCCGCACGCCGGTGTGTCCGGAGCAGACGGTCTTGAGCCGCAGGAACACGAGCGCCCGTACGACCTCCCGCTCGACGCGCGGCCCCATGCCGGCGGCGTGCGAGCGGACGATGTTGCGCTGGAGCTGAGCGCGCAGTTCCTGGCTGATGTGCCGGGTGGCGAGGGCTCCGAAACCGGTGGAGACGCCGTAGACGGGGTCGGGCTTGGCGGCCAGCGCGTCGACGATCTCGCGGGCCGCGGCGAGGGCCGCCACCGCCTCCTCGGAAAGCTCGACCCGGGCGCCGCCGCGCGCCACGGCGAGCACGTCGGACGCGGTCACCCCGGACGTCCCCACCACCACAGTGTGCATATCCATATTCAGGAGCGTACGCAGTGAAGACGAGGATGTCACCAGTGGGGGCGGGGTTCGCCCCTTACCGACAGGTCACCGTCTCAGCGCCGCCCACGGAAGCGCCGACGCTCGGCCGACGGCCCCTGGGGCGGCTCGTCGGCGAGGCGCACGACGGGATCGTCGGGCCCCTGCCGCCCCGCGACGACCGGCCGAGCGGCCTGCAGCGCCTTGGCGCGGTACTGGGCGGCGTCGGCGAGACGGAAGAGCCTGCGGGCGGAACGCACCGGCCCGATGGGGTCCCCGGTGGAGGCGACCCCGCAGGCCACACCCTCGCCGAGCTCCAACTCGCCGGCCCGGCGGCAGAGTTCGCCGGCGACCTTGACGACGTCGTCGGCGGGCGGCCCCACGGCGAGCAGGCAGAACTCGTCCCCGCCGAGCCGCGCGGCCAGCGCCCCCGGCAACATGGCTCCGCACAGCGACAGCACGGACCCGAACCGCTCCAGCAGCCGGTCCCCGACGGCATGCCCCTGGGTGTCGTTCACCCGCTTGAGCCCGTTGAGGTCACACACCACCAGGCTCACGACATCCCCCCGCGTCCGATGCCGCTCGACCGCCTCCTCCAGCCGTACGTCGACGGCGCGGCGGTTGGCCAGACCCGTGAGGGCGTCGGTGAAGGCGAGCCGGCGGGCCTCCTCGAGCCGCTCGGTCTGCGCGATCCCGGCGGCGACGACGGCGGCGAGGACGGTGGCGAAGTCGGCGTCGCCGCGGTCGAAGACCGGAGTGCCGGAGGAGCGGGCCACGTACAGCTCGCCCCAGGCGCGGCCGTGCAGCACGATCGGCGCGACGACACAGGAGCCGCGCCCGCGCCGGCGCAGGGCGGCGACCCGCTGGTGGCAGTAGCCGGGCCGCCCGGCGGCGGGTCCCTCCGCCGTCTCCACCCAGGCGTTGGGCTCACCGCCGGTCACCCAGCGTTCGTGCAGGAACTCGGTGATCTCCGGGAACTGGTGCACCGGATAGGCCTCGCCGTCCGGGAACTCGTCCTCGTCCGGCGCCCGGTCCCCCACGTTCACCAGGACCCGCAGCCGCCCGAGTTCCCGCTCCCACACCGAGAGCGCGGCGAAGGCGCCGGCCAGCGCCCGGCACGCCCCGAGCGCCGCCGCGCGCCACGACTCACGGGGCGTGTGCGCGGCCGCCATCCCCTGCGCCAGCGCCACCACGGCCGCGAGGCGTCTGTCCTCACCCATCTCACCAGGCTAGGGATATTTACTTACAAACGAGACACCGGGGTGGCAGCGGGAGTGTCGACACGGCATTTCCTGCCCAGGGGGCTCTCTTCCCCGGCCACTCCGGGCGCGAGGGCTCACCCCTCGGCCACTCAAGGAGCTCACCCCTCACTCAGGAAGGTCACCCCCTCGGCGACTTCGGGTACAGAGGCTTCCCTCCTCGGCGACTTCGGACTCAAAGGCTTCCCCTCTCAGCGTCGGGCTCAGAGGGCTCACCCCCGGTCACTCCGGGCGCGGGGGCTCACTCCCCCGGCCACTCCGGCTTCCGCTTCTCGTTGAACGCCGCGACCCCCTCCGCCCGGTCCCCCGAGAAGGCCACCGCCCGCCAGGCCGCGTCCTCGACCTCCAGCCCGGCCCGCAGATCCAGCCCCTGCCCCAGCCGCAGGGCCCGCTTGGCCGCCCGCAGCCCCACCGGGGAGTTGGCCCCGATCCGCGCGCCCAGCGCCAGCGCTTCCTCCCGGTCCCGCCCCTCCTCCACCAGCACGTCCACCAGCCCCAGCTCCCGTGCTTCGGCGGCCTCCACCCGCCGCGCACTGAAGATCAGTTCGGCCGCCCGGGCCGCCCCCACCCGCCGGGGCAGCAGCTGCGTACCCCCACCCCCCGGAATCACGCCGACCGACACCTCGGGCAACCCCACCACCGCCGTGCGGTCGGCCACGATCACGTCGCACGCGAGCGCCAGCTCGAACCCGCCCCCCAGCGCGAACCCGTGCACCGCGGCGACCGTCGGCACCGGCAGCTCCAGCACCCCGGTGTACGCGCCCCGCGCCACCGGCCGCTGCCGCACCAACTCGGCGTCACTGAGGGAGTTCCGCTCCTTCAGATCGGCCCCGACACAGAAGGCCCGCTCATGCGTCGAGGTGAGGACGACCACCCGTACGCCCTTGTCGTCGCCCAGCGCCGCGCAGGCCGCCCCGATGGACCGGGCCATCTCGGTCGAGACGGCGTTCATGGCCTTGGGGCGGTCGAGGGCCAGCTCCGCGACATGTCCGTCCCCGTGCCGCCGGACCAGCACGAACTCCCCGAACCGTTCCTCGCTCATGACACCCTCCGGGTTAACGCGGGTTAACAACTTGGCCGCCTGATCATCGCAGCCGGGCGGGGCCGGGGAAAGAGCGGACCGGTCCGGTTGCCGCACACAGCCCCGCCAACCCGTTCGAGTGACATCTCGCCCGACTCCGCCCGCACCGCCCATGGAAGCGCATAACGTGCGTCCGCCACGGCGCGGAGGGGGCGCAACCACCTCGGGGAGGGAGCGCGATGACGACCACACCGGTGAAAACGCAGACCGGAACCTACGGATATCAAGGCGAGGCAGGCGAGGAACCCACTGCGCCCGAACCCACCCACCTGCTCCGGACCCCCCGCACTCGCGGCCGGCACCGCCGCCCCCGCCCCCGCAAGGTCCTGCTCGCCGCGGGCGGCCTGGCCCTGGCGGCCGGCGCCCTGAGCCTCCTCCGCCTGACACCGGACTCGGGCGTGGGAGGCCTGGCCACGGCGGAGGCGGAACCGCGGATGGAACCCACCGCGGACACGACCCACGCGGCCGCCACGGTGGCCGCGACCCCGGAGGCGGCGCCCACGACACCCACACCCCTGGGCGGCGGCCCGACCACGAGCCCGACGCCCACAGCGGCTCCCACCCCGACCGCGTCCCCGACGGCCCTCGTCCGCACGCCGAGCGGCCCCTACGCCGCCGCACCCACCCCGGCGGCACCACGGACGACCGCATCCGCCCCGGCGACCAGGGCCCCGGCGCCGCACCCGGTGACCACCGCCCCACACCCGAACACACCGAACCCGACACCGACACCGGCACCGATCCCCACCACCGCCGTGCCCGCCCCGCAGCCGGAGCGCCCCGACCTCTGCGTGCCGGTGATCGGCCTGTGCGTGGGCCCGCTCAGCGCGCCGCGCTGACGCGGCTCACTCGTTGCTGTTGCCCCGCCGGGTCAGCAGCCAGGGCTCGACCACGCCGAGCCCGCGCACGGGCCGCTGCCACATCGGCTGGAGCGCGAACCGGTAGACGGGCGGTTCCTTGCCCTCCTTCTCGGCGGCGGCCGCCTCTTCGGCGGCCTCCGCCTCGGAGGCGGGGGCGTCGCCGGTACGGATGAGTTCCTCGGCGAAGGCACTGTCGACGAGGACGGCGTCCCGTGGCGCTATCGAGGTCAGCCGCGAGGCCAGGTTGACGGTCGTACCGAAGACATCGCCCATCCGGGTGGTGACGGTCCCGAAGGCCATGCCGACGCGCAGCTCGGGCATGGTCTCGTCGTTGCTCATGGTCTCCACGAGACGCAGCGCGATGTCGGCGGCGGTCCCGGCGTCGTCGGCGGCGTAGAGGACTTCGTCCCCGAGCGTCTTGATGAGCCGCCCGCCGCGCGCGGCGACCAGGTCGGCGGCGGTGGTCTCGAAGGCCTCGACGAGTTCGCCGAGCTCCTCCTCCTCCATACGACGGGTCAGTCGTGTGAACCCGACGAGATCCGCGAACGCGACCGCGAGCCGCCGGTCGACCATCTCCTCGTCGTCGGCGGCCTGGACGACCCGCCCGGCGGAGGCGGCGAGCTGCCGACGCCACACATAGACGAGGAACTCCTCCAGCTCGGGCAGCAGCAGTTCGACGATCGGATACGTGACCTCGGTGCGGGTCATCCCCGGCTCGGGGGGCTCGGTCAGCCCCTCCAGGAAGGAATCGATCTGCCACTCCGCCAACCGGGCGGTGGTCTGCCCCGTGGACCGCGCCACCTGCACCGCCATCGCCTCGCTCAGCAGCCCCGCCTCGACGAGACCGGCGAGCCGGCGCAGGGCCAGCACGTCGGCCTCGGTGAGCGCCTTGGCCTGCCCGATGTCGGCGAAGCCCATCGCCCGCCAGAAGCGGGACGCCAGCTCCATGGAGACGCCGGCGCTGCGGGCCGCCTGAAAGGGGGTGTAACGCCGCTCGGCGCCGAGGATGAGCTGCTCGAGTCGCAGGGCGAGCGGGTCGTCGCCGGGTTCGGCGGCCGGCGGGTCAACCCGGCCGTCCGCGCCCGCGCCGGAGCCCGTGTCGTCGACGGTCACGCCTGCTGCCCTTCCGATCTACCGCGGTCATGTATCGACCGGCCTCAACTCTACGGCAGGTGTGCGCCAGCTCACTCCGTCAGGTGGAGGGGGGTGTCCAACCGGGGGTAAGTCCCCCGGCGAGGCGGTACCCCCCGGGGGCTCGGCCCCCAGACCCCCGGCCTTTGCCCACCCACCAACCGACTCGGTCGGACGAGAGGCGGGCCCCACGTCCCACCTGCCCGGCGACGCCTGCCGAGCGCCGGTCAGGGCAAACCAGCCAGTCCGAGGTCGACTGACAAGCGCCGGTCAGGGCAATCCAGCCCGTCCGGCGTTTGAGGACGAGGCCCGTTCAGGGCCGAAGCGGGGTGCGGGGCGGCAGCCCCGCCAGGGGTGCAGGGGGCGGAGCCCCCGCCGGGGTCGAAGGGGCGGAGCCCCTGGGGACGGGAAGGATAGGGGCGGCGGGGGCAAAAAAGGTCACGCGGGGCGCAGGTGCACGATGTCGCCCGCTCCCACCGGCTCCTGCACCCCCTCCGCCGTCGCGATCACCAGCCGCCCGTCCCCGTCCACAGCCACCGCCTCCCCCACAACCGCCCGCTCCCCGGGCAACTCGGCCCGCACCACCCGCCCCAACGTCGCGCATCCCGCCGCATAAGCCTCCTGCACCCCACTCACCGCAGGATCACCCCCAGCATCCCGCCACCGCCGGTACCACTCCTCCAACGCCCGCAGCACAGCCCGAAGCAACGTATCCCGATCCGTACTCACCGCCCCGGCCAGCGCCAGCGACCCCGCCTGCGGCACCGGCAGCTCCTCGGCCCGCAACGTGACGTTGACGCCGACCCCCAGCACCACCCCGTCCGCCCCGACCCGCTCCGCGAGAATCCCCCCGGCCTTCCGCTCCTCCCCGCCCACGGTCACCAACAGGTCGTTCGGCCACTTGAGCGCCGTGTCCACCCCCGCGGCCCGCGCCAACCCCGTCGCCACCGCGATCCCCGTCAGCAGCGGCAGCCACCCCCACCGCTCCACGGGCACCTCGGCCGGCTTCAGCAGCACGGAGAAGAACAGCCCGGACCGCGCGGGCGCCGTCCACTGCCGGTCGAGCCGCCCCCGCCCGGAGGTCTGCTCCTCGGCGACCAGCACAGCCCCCTCCACCACCTTCCCCGCAGCCGCCAGAGCCACGAGGTCGGAGTTCGTGGACCCGGTCCGCTGCACCACCTCCAGCCCGGTCCACAGCCCCCCGTCCCGCACCAGCCCCCGGCGCAGGCTCGCGGCATTGAGGGGCGGCCGTTCCAGGTCGCCCCAGCGGCTGTTGTTTCCTGATGCATCTCGCGGCGTCATGCAAGCCACCCTAGGTGTGGTAAACGCCGCACTGCCGATACGGAGGCGCACCACTACGCTACGGATGAGTAACCGTCCCCCCTTTTGAGCAGGCAGGGAGCCGCATCCCGATGTCCGAGCCGGAAGAGATCGACATCCACACGACCGCGGGAAAGCTCGCGGATCTCCAGCGCCGCGTTCAGGAGGCGACGCACGCCGGCTCCGCACGTGCCGTCGAGAAGCAGCACGCGAAGGGCAAGCTGACGGCCCGTGAGCGCATCGAACTCCTCCTCGACGAGGACTCCTTCGTCGAACTGGACGAGTTCGCCCGCCACCGCTCCACCAACTTCGGGCTGGAGAAGAACCGCCCGTACGGGGACGGTGTCGTCACCGGGTACGGGACCGTCGACGGTCGGCCCGTCGCCGTGTTCTCGCAGGACTTCACCGTTTTCGGCGGTGCGCTGGGCGAGGTCTACGGCCAGAAGATCGTCAAGGTCATGGACTTCGCGCTGAAGACCGGCTGCCCGGTCATCGGCATCAACGACTCCGGCGGCGCCCGCATCCAGGAGGGCGTGGCCTCCCTCGGCGCGTACGGCGAGATCTTCCGCCGCAACACTCACGCCAGCGGTGTCATCCCGCAGATCTCGCTGGTCGTCGGCCCGTGCGCGGGCGGCGCGGTCTACTCCCCCGCGATCACCGACTTCACCGTCATGGTCGACCAGACCTCGCACATGTTCATCACCGGCCCGGACGTCATCAAGACGGTCACCGGTGAGGACGTCGGCTTCGAGGAGCTCGGCGGCGCCCGCACGCACAACTCCACGTCGGGCGTGGCGCACCACATGGCCGGCGACGAGAAGGACGCCATCGAGTACGTCAAGCAGCTGCTGTCGTACCTGCCGTCGAACAACCTCAGCGAGGCCCCGGCGTTCCCGGAGGAGGCGGATCTCACCGTCACCGGCGAGGACCTGGAGCTGGACACGCTCGTCCCGGACAGCGCCAACCAGCCGTACGACATGCACACGGTGATCGAGCACGTCCTGGACGACGCCGAGTTCTTCGAGACGCAGCCGCTGTACGCGCCGAACATCCTCACCGGCTTCGGGCGGGTGGAGGGCCATCCGGTCGGGATCGTCGCGAACCAGCCGATGCAGTTCGCGGGCTGCCTGGACATCAAGGCCTCCGAGAAGGCGGCCCGCTTCGTCCGCACCTGCGACGCCTTCAACATCCCGGTGATCACCTTCGTCGACGTCCCCGGCTTCCTGCCCGGCGTCGACCAGGAGCACGACGGCATCATCCGCCGCGGCGCCAAGCTGATCTACGCCTACGCGGAGGCGACCGTCCCGCTGATCACGGTCATCACCCGCAAGGCCTTCGGCGGGGCGTACGACGTCATGGGCTCCAAGCACCTGGGCGCCGACCTCAACCTGGCCTGGCCGACCGCCCAGATCGCCGTCATGGGTGCCCAGGGCGCGGTCAACATCCTGCACCGCCGCACCATCGCCGAAGCCGAGGCCAACGGCGAGGACCTGGAAGCGGTACGCGCCCGGCTGATCCAGGAGTACGAGGACACCCTCCTCAACCCCTACATCGCGGCCGAGCGCGGCTACATCGACGCCGTCATCATGCCGTCCGACACCCGCCGCCACATCGTGCGCGGCCTGCGTCAACTGCGTACCAAGCGGGAATCCCTGCCTCCGAAGAAGCACGGCAACATCCCCCTCTAGGCCTGCTGGGAGCCGTCATGAACATCAAGGTCGTACGGGGCAACCCGACCCCGGAGGAGCTGGCCGCCGCCCTGGCGGTGGTGAGAGCCCGCGCCGCGGCGGCAGCGGCCACGCCGCCCGGCGCACAGGGCCCGAGGGACGCGTGGTCCGACCCTGCCCGCATCGCGGGCCGGCGCCTGCCCAAGCCGGGGCAGGCGTCATGGGCTCGCACTTACTGGCCCGGCTAGCGGCGGGATACGCAGGGGCGCGGGGCTGCATCGATATGCGGCTCCGCCGCCTTGGCGCACCTGAGAACAACGCCGGCGCCGATTTGAGTACGCATACTCAGGCACCGTCCCCGGCCAGGCCCCACGCTGGTGGCATGCTGTGGTCCGACCCGAAGAACGAGCCGCCCAAGGAACTCCGCGACATGCAGGAGACCCTGAGGCGGCTCGGTCTCTTCCTCGCCTTGGCCATGCTGGTGGCGATGATCGTGCTCGGCGTCAGATGACCTGATCGGCCCGGACCAGCGCCGGCGCTAGGCTGACCGCATGACTGATCAGCCGCGCCGTCGACTCGTGCTCGCCTCCCAGTCCCCCGCCCGGCTGGGCCTGCTGCGGCAGGCCGGGCTCGACCCCGAGGTGATCGTGAGCGGGGTCGACGAGGACGCCGTCACCGCCCCCACCCCCGCCGAGCTGGCGCTCGCCCTCGCCGAGGCGAAGGCCTCCGTCGTGGCGGCGAAGCCCGAGGTCAAGGGCGCCCTGGTGATCGGCTGCGACTCGGTCCTCGACCTGGACGGCCAGGCCCTCGGCAAGCCCGCGGACGCCGAGGAGGCCACCGCCCGCTGGAAGGCGATGCGCGGCCGCGCGGGCACGCTCCAGACCGGTCACTGCGTCTACGACACCCTCAGCGGGCGCTACACCTCCGGCGTCGCCTCCACCGTCGTCCGCTTCGGCGAGCCGACGGACGAGGAGATCGCCGCGTACGTCGCCTCGGGCGAGCCCCTCTACGTCGCCGGGGCGTTCACCCTCGACGGCCGGTCGGCCCCGTTCATCGACGGCATCGACGGGGACCACGGCAACGTGATCGGCATCAGCCTGCCCCTCGTCCGGCGGCTGCTGGCCGAACTGGGCGTCGGCATCACGGAGTTGTGGGCGCCGCCGGCGGAGTGACCGGAGCGGGCCCCTCGCCCTTCGGCCCGCCGTCCTGCGGCCCGGCGTCCCGGGGCTCCGCGTCGCCCGCGCCCACCTGACGGTCGTAGCTCATCAGCAGCAGCACGATGAGCGCGAGCACGACCACCATGAACAGGAACGCCGGCGGGCCCACGAGCCCCCAGGCGAACGCGCCCAGCAGACCGTGCACCACCGCGGCGCTGATCAGCAGGACACGGCCGAGGCCGGCCGGCGGGCGGCCCCGGAGCGCCACCAGCAGGGCGACCAGGCCGCACAGGGCGAAGTAGAGGCCGAAGACGACGCCGCCGATCTTCGAGGACGTCGACATCATGTCCGGGTCCAGGCCCGCCAGGGACATGTCCTGCCGGTCCACGACGATCCCGAGGAACCAGTTCAGCGCGGCGACACCGAGTGCCTCCGCGAAGAGCACGACCGCCACGACGGCTGCCACCGGTCTGCGCACCACCGGTCCCCACCCACTTTCGACCCAGCATCGAGCAAGATTGCTGTTACCCCTAGTACGTTCGAGACATCGTGAACGCTACTAACGGGTAAACCCCGGGACAAGGGTTCCGGCGACAGCAAAGAATCATTGGGCCATTCGTAGGGACTCCACAAAGAAACAGAGTGGGCCGCAGCACGCCCTCACAGAGACCTTGGCCACAGTAGAGGGCTAGGGTTTCCGGGAGGAGTGCTGCGTACGGCGGTACTACAAGGGATTTCGCGGTCGAGTGAGCCTCGCATCACGCTCCGTGTGGGCAAGCTCACCTTTGGGGACGGGTCGAAGTGCCGTGTCGGCAGTCCCTAAACTCGGCTTGTTTCAAGGAGGGAGCCTCAATCGTGCGCAAGGTGCTCATCGCCAACCGTGGCGAAATCGCAGTCCGCGTTGCCCGGGCCTGCCGGGATGCCGGTATCGCGAGCGTTGCCGTGTACGCCGACCCGGACCGGGACGCTCTGCATGTCCGCGCCGCGGATGAGGCGTTCGCCCTGGGCGGTGACACGCCGGGCACCAGCTACCTCGACATCGAGAAGGTGCTGAACGCCGCGCGCGAGTCGGGCGCGGACGCCATCCACCCCGGCTACGGCTTCCTCTCCGAGAACGCCGACTTCGCCCAGGCGGTCCTGGACGCGGGCCTGATCTGGATCGGCCCGCCCCCGCAGGCCATCCGCGACCTCGGCGACAAGGTGGCCGCCCGCCACATCGCCCAGCGCGCGGGCGCGCCCCTGGTCGCCGGTACGCCCGACCCGGTGTCCGGCGCCGAGGAGGTCGTGACCTTCGCCAAGGAGCACGGCCTGCCGATCGCGATCAAGGCCGCCTTCGGCGGTGGCGGGCGCGGTCTGAAGGTCGCCCGCACCCTCGAAGAGGTCCCCGAGCTGTACGAGTCGGCGGTCCGCGAGGCCGTCGCCGCCTTCGGCCGGGGCGAGTGCTTCGTCGAGCGCTACCTGGACAAGCCGCGGCACGTGGAGACCCAGTGCCTGGCCGACAGCCACGGCAACGTGGTGGTCGTCTCCACCCGTGACTGCTCCCTGCAGCGCCGCCACCAGAAGCTGGTCGAGGAGGCCCCGGCGCCGTTCCTCTCCGAGGCGCAGGTCGCCGAGCTGTACTCCTCCTCGAAGGCCATCCTCAAGGAGGCCGGCTACGTCGGCGCCGGCACGGTGGAGTTCCTCGTCGGCAACGACGGCACGATCTCCTTCCTGGAGGTCAACACCCGCCTCCAGGTCGAGCACCCGGTCACCGAGGAGGTCGCCGGCATCGACCTGGTGCGCGAGATGTTCCGCATCGCCGACGGCGAGGCGCTCGGCTACGACGACCCGCCGCTGCGCGGCCACTCCTTCGAGTTCCGCATCAACGGCGAGGACCCGGGCCGCAACTTCCTGCCCGCGCCCGGCACGGTCACCACGTTCAACCCGCCGTCCGGCCCGGGCGTGCGCCTGGACGCGGGCGTGGAGTCCGGCAGCGTGATCGGCCCGGCCTGGGACTCGCTGCTGGCGAAGCTGATCGTCACCGGCCGCACCCGCGGGGAGGCCCTGCAGCGGGCCGCCCGTGCCCTGGCCGAGTTCCAGGTCGAGGGCATGGCCACGGCGATCCCGTTCCACCGCGCGGTGGTGCAGGACCCGGCGTTCGCGCCCGAGCTGACCGGCTCCACCGACCCGTTCACGGTCCACACCCGCTGGATCGAGACCGAGTTCGTCAACGAGATCAAGCCCTTCACCGCCCCCACCGACACGGAGACGGACGAGGAGCCCGGCCGCGAGACGGTCGTCGTCGAGGTCGGCGGCAAGCGTCTTGAGGTCTCCCTGCCGTCCTCCCTCGGCATGTCGCTGGCCCGCACCGGCCTCGCGGCGGGCGCCAAGCCCAAGCGCCGCGCGGCCAAGAAGTCCGGCCCCGTCGCCTCCGGCGACACCCTCGCCTCGCCGATGCAGGGCACGATCGTCAAGATCGCCGTCGAGGAGGGCCAGGAGGTCCAGGAGGGCGACCTGATCGTCGTCCTGGAGGCCATGAAGATGGAGCAGCCGCTGAACGCGCACCGCTCCGGCACCGTCAAGGGTCTGACCGCGGAGGTCGGCGCGTCGATCACGTCGGGCGCGGCGATCTGCGAGATCAAGGACTGACGCCGAGATCGAGGAGCGACGCCCGGATACGGCGTCGAGGCGCCCGGCGGATCGTGCCGCACGATCCGCCGGGCGCCTCGTTCTCTCCCCGTGGCAGTGGTCTAGGACGATCGGATCCAGCCCGTGCCCCGTCGAAGGATCACCAGCCCCGCCGCGCCGAAGCCGACGGCCATCAGGGCGAAGGAGAGCAGGACGACGGGCAGCAGACCGGCGACGAAGCCGACCACGTTGACCGGCATGGACAGGATCAGCGCCCAGGCGGCCCAGGGTGCGATCGCCCGCCCTCGCAGCAACGCCACGCCGAGCAGGATCGCACCGATGACGTGGGCGGCGACGAAGTACAGGGTCGGGATCCCGTTCACCGCCAGCTCGTAGGTGCCGTCGGTGACCGCGACGAGCGCCTCCTGGCCGACGCCCTTCTCCAGTCCGCCCAGGGCGACCTGGTCGAGGTTGGGGGTCGTGGCGATCGCCAGCCAGCCGGTGGCGAGGACGGCCGTCCCCCACAGGCCCAGCTTCGGGGAACGCGCCGTGGCCAGCAGGCCCACCGCGAGCGTCCCCAGCACGAGCAGGATCAGCCCCAGCGCCATGGCCCACTGGGCGAACTGGACCGCGCTCTCGTTCTCGGCGATGGCCGCGACGATCTCCTTGGTCGAGTCGGTGGTCTCGTACGGCTGGACGCTGAAGGCGGCGAGGAACAGCAGCGGGCCCAGCACCGCGGAGAGCGCGAGGAGTACGCGGCCCACGCCGCTCCCGGTGACCGGAGTCGAGGTGTCGGCGGACGTGCGTGACGGCGTCGTGGTCATGGAGTCCCCCTTGGCGAGCCGGGCCCCGGCTACGGGGCGCCTGCCGCCAGTGAAGCCGCCCGGCCCGGCCGGTGACCATCCGTCAATTCTGACGGATCGCGACATGTCGCAACAGCCGCCGGTCCTGGGGCTCAGTCCATGAGCAGGCCCAGTTCCCGGCCGCGGTGCAGCAGGGCGGCGGTGTGTCCCGCGTCCAGCTTCCTGTGCAGGGAGGCGATGTAGCCGCGGACGGTGGTCGGGGAGAGGCCCATCAGGCGGGCGGTCTCCGTCGGCGTACGGCCGCTGTGGAGGTGGCGCAGGGTGCGGTGTTCCTGCTCGGTGACGCCGAAGAGGCGGGCGACGGCCCGGCCGCGGGCCAGGTCGCGCAGGAGCAGCAGCCCGGGCAGTCCGGGCCCGGCCGACGGGACGTACCGCACCTCGATGTCCCGTGCGGTGAACGACTTCTGTCCGCCGAGCCGGGGATCGTCCCGTACGGCGGCGAGCAGGCGGGCGGCGGTGGCGTCGAGGGGCTGCGGCCGGCCGTCGTCATCGACACGGGCAACACCCCGCCCGGGTCCGCCGACCAGTTCCAGGGCGGCCGCGGCCAGCATCCGCAACCGCTCGCGCTCGCCCAGCCGGCGTTCCACGAGGGCGAGGTGCTGCTGGGCGAGGCCGAACAGGTCGCGTTCGTGCTCGGTGAAGTCCCGTCCGGCGCGGAGCAGGGCGTACCCGCGGGCCACTCCGAGGTCGGAGCCGGCCGAGGCCACGAGGTGCCGGCGCAGGCCGAACGGACGGAAGTCGAGGTTGTAACAGTGGGTGCGCTGCCACTGCCGGTCCTCGGCAACGTCGCTGACCCTCCATGCCTCCGGGGTCGGGGTCCGGAGCAGGAGGTGGGTGAGCGGGTGGTCGAGGGGGTGCTCGTAGATGACGCTCGGGTCCTCGTGGAAGGAGTCCCGGGGCAGCGACAGCGCGGACACCCCGTTGCCGTCGACCGGCAGCCCGTAACACTGCGCGGCGTCGGCGGCCACCAGCCCCATCAGCTCGGGCAGCGCCCGTTCCTGCAACTCCGCGACGGAATCGGCCTCTTCGAGCCCCCGGACGAGCGCCGTCACCCGCCGTACGTCCGCCCCGCTGATCTCCATCACGTTCCCCCGGGCGCCCCTTCGGACGGCTTCGCCACCCCTGAGACGACGGTACGGCCTCCGCCCACCCCATGAGGCCCGCGCACCCATCCTCACCAGCACGTTCGGCCTCAGGGCGCAGGTTGGTCACTCGAGGGCGCTGCCGCCCCGGTACGGGGTGTCGGCAGCGGGCTCAGCGTCGGCGGAGGTCGGCCACCCGGGCCCGTTCCCCGCCCGGGGGCTGTTCGCCCAGGACCGTGGCGGCGCGCAGGCCGGCCGAGGCGCCCGGGACCTGGCCGCGGCGGGGGGACGGGAGGGGGACGTCCCGGCGCTGCTGCTGGCGGCGCGCCGGGACCGCTTCACCCCCCGGGCTTCCCTGCGCCCCGGCCACGGCGATCTGCACGCCCTGGTCCGCCAGGGCCTGCAGCTCGGTCTGGGCGCGGTCGTCGTGGGCGGGCGGCTCGTCCGTGACCAGGCGGGTGATGACGTCGGTCGGGACGGTCTGGAACATCGTGTCGGTGCCGAGCTTGGTGTGGTCGGCGAGGACGACGACCTCGGCGGCGGCCTGGACGAGGGCCCGGTCGACCGACGCGGAGAGCATGTTGGACGTGGAGAGCCCGCGCTCGGCGGTGAGACCGCTTCCGGAGAGGAAGGCCCGGGAGACCCTGAGCCCCTGGAGGGACTGTTCGGCTCCGCTGCCGACGAGGGCGTAGTTGGAGCCTCTGAGGGTGCCGCCGGTCATCACGACCTCCACCCGGTTGGCGTGGGCCAACGCCTGGGCGACCAACAGGGAGTTGGTGACGACCGTGAGTCCGGGTACCCGGGCGAGCCGGCGGGCCAGCTCCTGGGTGGTGGTACCCGCCCCGACCACGATGGCCTCGCCCTCTTCCACGAAGTTGGCGGCGAGGTCGGCGATGGCGGTCTTCTCGGCGGTCGCGAGATGGGACTTCTGCGGAAAGCCGGACTCCCGCGTGAAACCGCCCGGCAGTACCGCACCGCCGTGCCGGCGGTCGAGGAGTCCTTCTGCCTCCAGTGCGCGCACGTCCCGCCGTACGGTCACTTCGGAGGTCTGGACGACGCGGGCGAGCTCACGGAGCGACACGGCCCCGTTCGCTCGCACCATTTCGAGGATCAATTGGCGACGTTCTGCAGCGAACACGAAACTGACAGTAACGCGGGCGACCGTCTGCTTTCAGCTCTTTGCGCCGAATAATAGAAGTTGTTCGCACACCAGGGTGCGAGGTGGTATAGGAGCCCGGTTCCGGCGCCTGTGCCACCCGCACGTGCCACAACTCCCCGTGACCAGCGGGAAGTTGATTCCGGCCGCCCGGAAGGGCCTAGAACTCGCCGCCCGACTTCCTCGTGTGCAACTGCCGTGCCACCTCCGCGATCGAGCCCGAAAGGGACGGGTACACGGTGAAGGCGTTCGCGATCTGTTCGACCGTCAGATTGTTGTCGACGGCGATCGAGATGGGGTGGATCAGTTCCGAGGCGCGCGGCGCGACGACGACACCGCCGACGACGATGCCGGTGCCCGGCCGGCAGAAGATCTTGACGAAGCCGTCGCGGATGCCCTGCATCTTCGCGCGCGGGTTGCGCAGGAGGGGCAGCTTGACCACCCTCGCGTCGATCTTGCCCGCGTCCACGTCGGCCTGGGTGTAGCCGACGGTGGCGATCTCGGGGTCGGTGAAGACGTTGGAGGAGACGGTCTTGAGGTTGAGCGGGGCCACCGCGTCGCCGAGGAAGTGGTACATGGCGATACGGCCCTGCATGGCGGCGACGGAGGCGAGGGCGAAGACACCGGTCACGTCACCTGCGGCGTACACGCCGGGGGCCGTCGTCCGGGAGACCTTGTCGGTCCAGATGTGCCCGGACTCGCGGACCCGGACGCCCGCCTCCTCCAGGCCGAGACCCGCGCTGTTGGGAATGGCGCCGACGGCCATCAGACAGTGCGAGCCGGTGATGACACGGCCGTCGGCGAGGGTGACCTCGACGCGGTCGCCGACGCGCTTGGCGGACTGGGCGCGCGAGCGGGCCATGACGTTCATACCGCGGCGCCGGAAGACGTCCTCGAGGACGGCGGCGGCGTCCGGGTCCTCGCCGGGCAGCACACGGTCGCGGGAGGAGACGAGGGTGACCTTGGAGCCGAGGGCCTGGTAGGCGCCGGCGAACTCGGCACCCGTCACACCCGACCCGACCACGATGAGCTCCTCGGGCAGCTCACGGAGGTCGTAGACCTGGGTCCAGTTGAGGATGCGCTCGCCGTCGGGCTGCGCGTCCGGCAGCTCGCGGGGGTGACCGCCGGTGGCGAGGAGGACGGCGTCGGCGGTGAGGGTCTCCTCGGTGCCGTCGGCGGCGGTGACCACGACCTTGCGGGAACCGTCGAGGGCCTGCATGCCCTCCAGCCGGCCCCGGCCGCGCAGGACCCGGGCGCCCGCGCGCGTGACGGAGGCGGTGATGTCGTGCGACTGGGCGAGCGCGAGCCGCTTCACACGCCGGTTGACCTTGTCGAGGTCCACGCCGACCACCCGGGCGGCCTGCTCCAGCGGCGGGGTGTCGTCGGCGACGATGATCCCCAGCTCCTCGTAGGAGGAGTCGAAGGTGGTCATCACCTCTGCCGTGGCGATCAGGGTCTTCGACGGCACGCAGTCGGTCAGCACCGACGCCCCGCCCAGACCGTCGCAGTCGACGACGGTCACCTCCGCGCCGAGCTGTGCGGCCACCAGCGCCGCTTCGTAGCCGCCGGGTCCGCCACCGATGATCACGATCCGAGTCACGTACCCCATTGTCCCGCACGCTTCAACGTCGTACTTCCCCGGGGGGCCGGGCGCGGGTACGGCTGTTGTGGGAGAGGCGCCGGACGACCGAACTGACCTCCGTTCGAGCTGCCGTACTCTCATCGCATGTCGCTCTACGCCGCGTACGCCGGCAACCTCGACGCGCGGCTGATGACCCGCCGCGCCCCGCACTCGCCGCTGCGCGCGACGGGCTGGCTGAACGGCTGGCGGCTCACCTTCGGCGGCGAGCACATGGGCTGGGAGGGCGCCCTGGCGACGCTCGTCGAGGACCCCGTCGCACAGGTCTTCGTCGCGCTGTACGACCTCGCGCCCCTGGACGAGGACTCACTGGACCGCTGGGAGGGCGTGGGCCTCGGCATCTACCGCCGGATCCGGGTCCGCGTGCACACGCTGGACGGCGAGGAGCAGGGCTGGGTGTACGTGCTGAACGGGTACGAGGGGGGACTGCCCTCGGCCCGCTACCTCGGGGAGATCGCCGACGCCGCCGAATCGGCGGGGGCGCCACACGATTATGTGATGGAGCTGCGGAAGAGGCCCTGCTGAAGGTTGCCCGCCCGCAGAATCGGCCGGATGGACGCCTCCACCGCCTACGAGCTCCGCTGTACCGAGCAGGCCACCGCCGCCCGTGACCGACTCGACGAACGACGGCGCACCGCCTTCGACAGGGGTCTGGCCGCCCTCGCCCGCGATCCGTTCCCTCCCGTCTCCCGTGCGAGCGGCGCCCCGGGGACGGACCGAAGGGTCCGGCTCACCCGGGACATCCTGGTCGAGTACACGATCAGCTCGCGTCGGCTCGTCGTCGTCCACGTCACGGCCTTCGACGAGACCGACATCCTCGTCCCGGACGTCGGAACGGCCCCGGAGGCCCTCCCTCATTGGAAACGACAAGACAACGATCACCATCCTGCGGGCTCTGTCATCTACGCGCGTAGGCACAGACCGGTTACCCTCATCGCGTGAACGCATCTCTTCTCCCGGATGACATCCAGGGCGACCCCTACGCCGCCGCCGACGCCGCCGCCGCGCGACTGCGCGAACTCACGGGCGCCGAGACCCACGACGTCGCCCTCGTGATGGGCTCCGGCTGGGCACCGGCCGTGGACGCGCTGGGCGCGCCCGACGCCGAGTTCCAGGTCACCGAGCTGCCCGGTTTCCCGCCGCCGGTGGTCGAGGGGCACGGCGGCAAGATCCGCTCGTACAAGATCGGCGAGAAGCGCGCGCTGGTCTTCCTGGGCCGCACGCACTACTACGAGGGCCGTGGTGTGGCCGCCGTCGCACACGGCGTGCGTACGGCGGTGGCGGCCGGCAGCAAGACGATCGTGCTGACCAACGGCTGCGGCGGTCTGCGTGAGGGCATGCGGCCCGGGCAGCCGGTCCTGATCAGCGACCACATCAACCTCACGGCGACCTCCCCGATCGTCGGCGCGAACTTCGTCGACCTCACCGATCTGTACTCGCCGCGGCTGCGGGCGCTGTGCAAGGAGATCGACGCCACGCTGGAGGAGGGGGTGTACGCCCAGTTCCCCGGGCCGCACTACGAGACGCCGGCGGAGATCCGGATGGCCCGGGTGATCGGGGCCGACCTGGTGGGCATGTCCACGGTTCTGGAGGCCATCGCCGCCCGTGAGGCCGGTGCCGAGGTGCTGGGCATCTCCCTCGTGACCAACCTCGCGGCCGGTATGACCGGTGAGCCCCTGAACCACGAAGAGGTTCTCCAGGCCGGCCGCGACAGCGCGACGCGGATGGGATCGCTGCTGGCGCAGGTGCTGGGCCGGCTGTAAGGGGCTCCACCCCTTCGACCCCGCCAGGGGGCTCCGCCCCCTGGACCCCCGGGTCCTTGCCCACCCACCCGACTCGGTCGGTCGAGAGGTGCACCACAACCAGCCCGTCCGGCGGGGCGGAGCCCCGGCCCCCCTCAGCTTTCGAGCACCGGTCGGTGAACTCAGCCCGTCCGGCGTTTGAGGACGAGGCCCGTTCAGGGCCGAAGCGGGGGTCTGGGGCGGCAGCCCCCAGGGACGGGAAGGGTAGGGGCGGCGGGGGCGAGGAAACTCACGACCACTTACGAGAGGTTGACCGACCGTGCACGACGATCTCACCGCCCGCGCCCAGTCCTGGCTGGCCGAGGACCCCGACCCGGACACCCGCGAGGAACTCGCGAAGCTCCTCGAGGCCGGCGACCACACCGAACTCGCCGCCCGCTTCTCCGGCACCCTGCAGTTCGGCACCGCCGGCCTCCGGGGCGAACTGGGCGCCGGCCCGATGCGCATGAACCGCGCCGTCGTGATCCGCGCCGCCGCCGGCCTGGCCGCGTACCTCAAGGCCAAGGGCGAGCAGAACGGCCTGGTCGTCATCGGCTACGACGCCCGCCACAAGTCCGCCGAGTTCGCCCAGGACACCGCCTCCGTGATGACGGGCGCGGGCCTGCGCGCGGCCGTCCTCCCCCGCCCGCTCCCCACCCCCGTCCTGGCCTTCGCCATCAGGCACCTGGGCGCGGTCGCCGGCGTCGAGGTCACCGCCAGCCACAACCCGCCCCGCGACAACGGCTACAAGGTGTACCTGGGCGACGGTTCGCAGATCGTCCCGCCGGCGGACGCGGAGATCGCCGCCGAGATCGCCGCCGTACGGTCCCTCGACGACGTGCCCCGGCCCACCACCGGCTGGGAGCTCCTCGACGAATCCGTCCTCGAGGCCTACCTCGCCCGCACCGACGCCGTACTGGCGGAGGGCTCCCCGCGCTCCGCCCGCACCGTCTACACGGCGATGCACGGCGTCGGCAAGGACGTCCTCCTCGCCGCCTTCGCCCGCGCCGGGTTCCCGGAGCCCGCCCTCGTCGCCGAGCAGGCGGAACCCGACCCGGACTTCCCCACCGTCGCCTTCCCGAACCCGGAAGAGCCCGGCGCCATGGACCTCGCCTTCGCGAAGGCCCGCGAGACCGACCCCGACCTGATCATCGCCAACGACCCCGACGCCGACCGCTGTGCCGTGGCCGTCAAGGACGGCGGGGAGTGGCGGATGCTGCGCGGTGACGAGGTCGGCGCGCTGCTCGCCGCCCATCTCGTCCGGCGCGGAGCACGGGGCACCTTCGCCGAGTCGATCGTCTCCTCCTCCCTCCTCGGCCGCATCGCCGAGAAGGCCGGGCTGCCGTACGAGGAGACACTCACCGGCTTCAAGTGGATCGCCCGCGTCGACGGCCTGCGCTACGGCTACGAGGAGGCGCTCGGCTACTGCGTCGACCCCGAGGGCGTACGCGACAAGGACGGCATCACGGCCGCCCTCCTGATCACCGAGCTCGCCTCCGAGCTCAAGGAGCAGGGCCGCACCCTGCTCGACCTGCTCGACGATCTCGCCGTCGAGCACGGTCTGCACGCCACCGACCAGCTCTCGGTCCGCGTCGAGGACCTCTCCGTCATCGCCCGCGCGATGCAGAAGCTCCGCGAGCAGCCGCCGACCGAGCTCGCCGGCCTCGCGGTCATCGGCGCCGAGGACCTCACCCGGGGCACCGACAAACTCCCGCCCACCGACGGCCTGCGCTACACCCTCGACGGCGCCCGGGTCATCGTCCGGCCCAGCGGTACGGAGCCGAAGCTGAAGTGCTACCTGGAGGTCGCCGTGCCGGTCGCCTCGCGCGACGGTCTCCCGGCGGCCCGGGCGAAGGCGGCGGAGCTGCTCACGGCCCTCAGGCGGGACCTGGCGGCGGCCGCCGGCATCTGAGCCGTACCCGAGGGTGCCTCCGGCCGATGGCACGGCGGCACCCCCATCGGGTGATTGCGCCGGGACGGCGGGCGGACGCTCCACGGCCCACCTCGCCGCCCCGGGGACGGTGGACCGGTAGTGACCACCGACGCCCTGGAGCTGCCGCCGTGTCCTCCACCGCCGCCGACATCCCGGCCACCCGGCGACGACCGACCACCTCGGCCCCACCCGTGGCCCGCGCCCACGTCCTGCGCCACGCGGCACCGGCCCTGCTCGCCTATCTCGCCGTCCGCGCCACGGTCCTGCTGGTCCTCGCCCTGTGGGCGCACGGGCAGCACCACGGTGTCTGGCCGATCCTGGCCACGCAGTGGGACGCCGAGTGGTATCTCGGCATCGCCGACCACGGCTACACCCACGCCCTCGGCATCGCCTACGACGCCAACAACCTGGCGTTCTTCCCGCTCTACCCGCTCCTGATCAAGACGGTCGCCGCGTTCACCCCGGGCTCCGCCGCGACCGCCGGTCTCGCCATCGCGGTCGTCGCCTCCCTGGCCGCCGCCTGGGGCGTCTTCGCCGTCGGCGACCATCTCCACGGCCGTCGTACGGGCATTCTGCTCGCCGTCCTGTGGGCGGCGTTCCCGGTCGGTCTGGTGCAGTGGATGGGCTACACCGAGTCCCTGTTCACGGCGTGTGCGGCCTGGTCGCTGTACGCCGTGCTCACGGGCCGCTGGCTGTGCGCGGCGACGCTCGCCGTGCTCGCGGGTCTGACCCGCCCGAGCGGTGTCGCGGTGGCGGCCGCGGTCACCGTCGCTGCCCTGCTCGCCCGCCGCTCCCCGCGCGCCCTCGCCGCCGCCGTCCTCGCCCCGCTCGGCTGGTGCGGCTACTTCGGCTGGGTGGGCCTGCGGCTGGGCCGCTGGGACGGCTACTTCGCCGTACAGCGCCTGTGGCACAACGAGTGGAACGGCGGCTCCCAGACCCTGCGGCGGATGCGGGACCTGCTGGTGAGCGACGCGAGGCCCCATCTGTTCCTGGTGATGGTGACGATGACGCTGCTGGCCTGCTCGGTGCTGTACGGCCTGTCGGTGGCGGACCGGCAGCCGCTGCCGCTGCTGGTGTTCAGCGGCGTGCTGCTGCTGATCGTGCTGGGCAGCGGCGGCGTCTACTTCCCCCGCGCCCGCTTCCTGCTCCCGGCCTTCCCCCTGCTGCTCCCCGTCGCCCTGCACCTCGCCCGCGCCTCCCGCCGCCACCGGGCGCTGGTGCTGGCGGCGGCGGTCGCGGTGTCGGCGTACGTCAGTTGCTACATGGTGATGGTGTGGCCGAGTGCGCCGTGATTGACGGGGAGATGCGCTCCTCGTCCCCCCTTGGACGCATCCGCCTCCCTGGCGTCCCGCGCCCCCCTGCGCTCGCAGGCGGGATGCCCGGCAACAGCCGGACACGGGGTTCAGGCTGCCGCGGACAGGTGAACCCCGTGTCGGGTCCCGCGTGTCGGGTCCCGCGTGTCGGGTCCCGCGAAGGCTGCCCGGGCGGCTCACACGCGCATGAGGTAGCTGAAGCCGGTGTCCGGGCCGACGCAGGACTGCAGCGTGAGGTCGCCCCAGTAGAGCCCGTGCGACGGAGTGCCCCGGCCGGGGGTGACGTAGGTGGCGTACACGCGGTACCGGAAGGTGCCGCGCGGTGTCGTGGCCGTCACGATCGTGCCCTCGGGGAGCCGGGCGAACCGCGCGAAGCCGCAGTGGTCGTGGCCGACGAGGACGGCGGTGCGCAGCGCGTAGCCGTCCTCCGTCCCGAGGTCGGGCCCCGTCCACTGCACGGCGTCGCGGCACGCGTCCACCGCCTCCTGCCCGCCGCGGACGACCCGCGCCGACCAGGAGCCGATGTGCAGGGTGGTCGCGCCGTCCCCGCCCCGCGGGCCCGGCGTCTTGGAGCGGGTCATGGCGGACGGCTCGGGCGTCGGCTTCGGCGAGGGCCGGGCGGGCGTGGTGGCGGGGCGCGGCGACGCGGTCGGGGGTGCCGGGGGTGACTGGTCCGTCGGCTCGCCCTGCGGTGACGCGGTGGTCCTGCCCGGGGACGGTGAGGGCGCGGGGGCGGGGCTGCCGGGCGGGGCAGTGACCCGGCACCGCCCCGGCCGACGGCGCGACCCAGGTGACCGCAGACGCCGCTCCCGAGCCGGTGAAGTGGGGCAGGACGCTCACCGTCACCGGTGGCATGCGGCACGCGAGCTGGGCGACCGGCACGTCGGCCGCCGCCGGGGCCGGCCTCCCCGTGAAGCTGCAGTTCCGCCCGAAGGGCAGCACCGCCTACTGCGACGTCAAGACCGTCCTCACGGCAGCCGACGGCACCCTCAGAGGGCCCGTCGCGCGGCACCGCCCGAGTACCGTCGCCGCGACACCTCCCCCGGCCTCACCCCACAGCCAGCAGAATCCCCAGCACCACAGCCCCCGCGAGAGCGGGCCCCATGATCTCCCAGGCCCACCGCACGGTCACCTCGCCCTGGGCGCTCTCCTCCTTCTGCCGCGTCTCCCACAGCTCCCGCAGCTCATGCATGATCTTGTCGCTCTCGGCCCGCACCGGCCCGTCCGGGACACCGGCACCGGCCCCCGCACGCGGGGACGCCCCGCCTCCGAATCCACCGAAGCCGCCGAGCCCCCCGGCTCCCCGGCCACTCCGCCCCTGCCGCTCGCCGGCCCGCTCCGCCGCGATCCGCGACTCCCGCCGGGCCGCCTTGTTGCGGGCCCGCAGCGAGACGGGGATCGACCACAGCTGGTACTTCGTCCCCGAGGTGGCGACGACCTCGTTGGAGTACCCGGCCCGCAGCGAGGCGACCTGCCCCCAGGGCAGCACGATCACCCGGAGGGGATTGCGCACCCGCAGCCGGTCCTCGCTCGCGAACACGGCCGGCCGCAGGGTGAACGCGACGATCAGCGGCACCAGCAGGATCAGCGTCGCGAGCGCCAGCCAGGGCGTGCGCCCGTCCCCCGCGACGATCGCGTCGATACCGATCCAGCCGACGAGCCCGAGCAGCAGCACACCACCGGCGATGCCCGCGGGCGACCGGTAGATGCGGTCCTTGGACTCGGGGACCGGGGGCTGCGGCGCTGGTGACTGGTCTTCCGGGCTCGTCATGGCCCCGATTCTGCCGCAGCCCGCGACGCCGGGCCGACCCGGCCGGGCACCCCGGAAGGGATCCGTCCCCGCTCTCTCAAGGAGCCGCCTTCGGGGTGTACAGCCGCTACGCGCGTAGATATGCTCGTCTGGTGACCATGCCCACCAATGCACCCTCCCCCACTGCTGAACGCGTGGGAGGTACCCCCAGCGCACACGCCCTCGCGGACGTCACCACGTCCGACAGCACGCTGCGCCGCTTCCTCCACGGGCTGCCCGGCGTCGACGCGGTCGGCCTGGAGGCGCGCGCCGCATCCCTCGGCACCCGTTCCATCAAGACGACCGCGAAGGCGTACGCCATCGACCTCGCCATCTCGATGGTCGACCTGACGACGCTGGAAGGCGCGGACACCCCGGGCAAGGTCCGGGCGCTCGGCGCGAAGGCGGTCCACCCCGACCCGACCGACCGTACGACGCCGTCGACCGCGGCCGTCTGCGTCTACCCCGACATGGTCGCCACCGCCAAGGCGGCCGTCGCGGGCTCCGGCGTCAAGGTCGCCTCCGTCGCCACGGCGTTCCCGGCCGGCCGCGCCGCCCTGGACGTGAAGCTCGCGGACGTCCGCGAGGCCGTCGCCGCGGGCGCCGACGAGGTCGACATGGTCATCGACCGCGGGGCCTTCCTCGCGGGCAAGTACCTGAAGGTGTACGACGAGATCGTCGCCGTGCGGGAGGTCTGCGGCACGTCCGCCCGGCTGAAGGTCATCTTCGAGACGGGTGAGCTGTCGACGTACGACAACATCCGCCGCGCCAGCTGGCTCGGCATGCTCGCCGGCGCGGACTTCATCAAGACGTCGACCGGCAAGGTGGCGGTGAACGCCACGCCCGCGAACACCCTGCTCATGCTGGAAGCCGTCCGCGACTTCCGGACACAGACCGGGGTACAGGTCGGCGTGAAGCCGGCCGGCGGCATCCGCACCTCCAAGGACGCCATCAAGTTCCTGGTCCTGGTCAACGAGACCGTGGGCGAGGACTGGCTGGACAACCACTGGTTCCGCTTCGGCGCCTCCTCGCTCCTGAACGATCTGCTGATGCAGCGTCAGAAGCTGGCCACCGGCCGCTACTCCGGCCCCGACTACGTGACGGTGGACTGATCACCATGGCATCCGCATTCGAGTACGCACCGGCGCCCGAGTCCCGCTCGGTCGTCGACATCGCCCCTTCCTACGGCCTGTTCATCGACGGCGAGTTCACCGAGGCGGCCGGCGGCAAAGTCTTCAAGACGGTCTCGCCGAGCACCGAGGAGGTGCTGTCGGAGATCGCGCAGGCCGATGCCGAGGACGTGGACCGCGCGGTCAGGGCCGCCCGCAAGGCCTTCGAGAAGTGGTCGGCGCTGCCCGGCTCCGAGCGCGCGAAGTACCTCTTCCGTATCGCCCGCATCATCCAGGAGCGCAGCCGCGAGCTGGCCGTCCTGGAGACCCTGGACAACGGCAAGCCCATCAAGGAGACGCGCGACGCCGACCTCCCCCTGGTCGCCGCGCACTTCTTCTACTACGCGGGCTGGGCCGACAAGCTCGACCACGCCGGGTTCGGCCGGAACCCGAGGCCGCTGGGCGTCGCGGGCCAGGTCATCCCCTGGAACTTCCCCCTGCTGATGCTCGCGTGGAAGATCGCCCCGGCCCTGGCCACCGGCAACACGGTCGTCCTGAAGCCGGCGGAGACGACCCCCCTCTCGGCCCTGTTCTTCGCGGACATCTGCCGCCAGGCGGGCCTGCCGAAGGGCGTCGTCAACATCGTCACGGGCGACGGACGGACGGGCGCCGCCCTCGTCGCCCACCCCGACATCGACAAGGTCGCCTTCACCGGCTCCACGGCCGTCGGCAAGGAGATCGCGCGTACGGTCGCGGGCACCCGCAAGAAGCTCACCCTCGAACTGGGCGGCAAGGGCGCCAACATCGTCTTCGACGACGCCCCGATCGACCAGGCCGTCGAGGGCATCGTCAACGGCATCTTCTTCAACCAGGGCCAGGTCTGCTGCGCGGGCAGCCGTCTCCTGGTCCAGGAGTCGATCCACGACGAGCTGCTGGAGTCGCTGAAGCGCCGCCTCTCCACGCTCCGGCTGGGCGACCCGCTGGACAAGAACACGGACATCGGCGCGATCAACTCCGCGGAACAGCTCGCGCGCATCACCACCCTCGCCGACCAGGGCGAGGCGGAGGGCGCCGAACGCTGGTCCCCGGCCTGCGAACTCCCCACCTCCGGCTACTGGTTCGCCCCGACGCTCTTCACGAACGTCACCCAGGCGCACACCGTCGCCCGCGACGAGATCTTCGGCCCGGTCCTGTCCGTCCTCACCTTCCGCACCCCGGACGAGGCCGTCGCCAAGGCCAACAACACCCCTTACGGCCTGTCCGCCGGCATCTGGACGGAGAAGGGCTCCCGCATCCTCGCGGTGGCGAACAAGCTCCGGGCCGGTGTCGTCTGGTCCAACACGTTCAACAAGTTCGACCCGACCTCGCCGTTCGGCGGTTACAAGGAGTCGGGCTTCGGCCGCGAAGGCGGCCGCCACGGCCTGGAGGCGTACCTCGCCCCGTCGAGCCCGGAGGGCGAGCGATAAATGAGTGCAGTTGACCGTCTCAGTGTGTTCAAGACCTACAAGCTGTACGTCGGCGGGAAGTTCCCGCGTTCCGAGAGCGGCCGGGTGTACGAGGTGACCGACGCAAAGGGCAAGTGGCTGGCGAACGCGCCCCTCTCCTCCCGCAAGGACGCCCGTGACGCGGTGGTCGCCGCCCGCAAGGCGTTCGGTGGCTGGTCCGGCGCGACGGCGTACAACCGCGGCCAGATCCTCTACCGCGTCGCCGAGATGCTGGAGGGCCGCAAGGCACAGTTCGTCCACGAGGTCGCCGACGCCGAGGGCCTGTCGAAGTCGAAGGCCGCCGAGCAGGTGGGGGCCACGATCGACCGCTGGGTCTGGTACGCGGGCTGGACGGACAAGATCGCCCAGGTGGTGGGCGGCGGCAACCCGGTGGCGGGCCCGTACTTCAACCTGTCCTCCCCCGAGCCGACCGGCGTGGTGGCCGTCGTGGCCCCGCAGGAGTCGTCGTTCCTGGGCCTGGTCTCGGTGGTCGCCCCGGTGATCGCGACCGGCAACACGGCGATCGTGATCGCGAGCGAGAGGTCCCCGCTCCCGGCCCTGTCCCTGGGCGAGGTCCTGGCCACCTCCGACGTCCCCGGCGGCGTGGTCAACGTCCTCTCCGGCCGTACGGCGGAGATCGCGGCGCCCCTGGCCGCCCACCAGGACGTCAACGCGATCGACCTCGCGGGCGCCGACGAGGCCCTCGCCAAGGAGCTGGAGATCGCCGCGGCGGACAACCTCAAGCGCGTCCTGCGTCCACAGCCTGTGGACGACTGGTCCGCGACGCCCGGTATCGACCGCATGACGGCGTTCCTGGAGACGAAGACGGTCTGGCACCCGACGGGGTCGCTGGGCGCGTCGGGCTCGTCGTACTGACCCGGCACACCGTCGGAGAGCCGCGTCTCCCCTCCGTCCAGGGGCGGCGCGGCTCTCTCGGTCAGGCCGGGGCGCTCAGCCGCCCAGCGACCCGGCCGCCGGCCCCACCACCGGAATCGCCCCCACCGACTCCGCCTGCGCCACCGGCCCGGTCAGATCCTTCGAGGTCAGCGGCCGGAAGTCGGCGATCTGGGTGCCGACGCCGTTGTCGAGGGGGTCGACGCCGGTGCCTGCGAGGGGGTTGGGCCTGAGACGGGAGACGGGGCCGGTGACGTGGCCGACGGCGCCGGTCGGCCCCTGCGGGGCGACGTGGCCGAGCGAGGCGGGACGCGTGCGCGCCCCGTCCAGGACCGGTTCCGCGGCGGCCGCGGCCGTCCCCGCGCCCGCGCCCAGCGCCGCCCCCGCCGTCGCGAGGGCGATCAGGGCGCGCCGGCCGGTCGGGGTCGGGGTGGAGTCGTGTCGGACCATCGCGGTGCCCGCTTTCTGGTGCGGTAGGTAATCAGGGCGACACGAAGGGTAGTTGAGATGTGACACGCGCATCAAAGCCGCCCCACGGGGTCGTTCGCGGCCCGATCGATGCCCCACACTGGTGTCCCGTGAGTTCCCATCCGCCCATACCCACGCGAGTCGCGCTGCTCTGCGGCCCTTCCGGCTCCGGCAAGTCCCTCCTCGCGGCCCGCTCCGGCCTCCCGGTGCTGCGGCTCGACGACTTCTACAAGGAGGGCGACGATCCGACGCTGCCGCTGGTGGCGGGGAGCTCCGACATCGACTGGGACCACCCGGACTCCTGGGACGCGGACACGGCGATCGCCGCGATCACCGACCTGTGCCGCACGGGCCGTACGAACGTCCCCGTCTACGACATCGCCCTCAGCGCCCGCACCGGCGAGGAGACGATCGAGGTCGGGCGGACCCCGCTGTTCATCGCGGAGGGCATCTTCGCCGCCGAGATCGTGAGCCGCTGCCGGGAACTGGGCGTGCTGGCCGACGCGCTGTGCCTGAGCCGCGGCCCGATGAAGACCTTCCGCCGCCGGTTCCTGCGGGACCTGAAGGAGGGCCGCAAGTCGGTCCCCTTCCTGCTGCGTCGCGGCTGGCGCCTGATGCGCGCCGAGCGCTCCATCGTGGCCCGCCAGACCGCCCTCGGCGCGTACGCCTGCGACCGCGACGAGGCCATGGGCCGCCTGGCGTCCGCGGCGGCGGGCCACTGCGCCTCGACGGCGCGTACGGCGGTGTAGACCCCGCGCTGGAGCATGCGAAAGCGGGACTGGACGGACCCCCCGGCCCTCCAGTCCCGCTCCTTCGGTGCTCCCCCGTTTCCCCACGTTCCCCCCGGGTGGTGCTTCCCCCGTGCTGTGTGCGGTACCGCTCCCCCGAACGTCCCCCGTTGGGTTCCCCCCGGTACCGCTCCCCCGTGTTTCCCCCGTTCACCGGCTTCCCTGAACGGAGCCGGCTCCCCCGTGAGCCTCAGGCGACGAGCTCGCCGAAGGCGTCCTCCTCGTCACGGCCGAAGCTGAGGACCTCGTCCTCGCGCAGCCGGCGGAGCGACCGCCAGATGCTGGACTTCACCGTGCCGACACTGATGTCGAGGATCTCCGCGATCTCCGGGTCCGTGCGGCCCTCGTAGTAACGCAGGACCAGCATGGTGCGCTGGAGTTCGGGCAGCCGGGCCAGCGCCTGCCACAGGACCGCGCGCAGTTCGGTGCCGCGCATCGCGTCCGTGTCGCCGGGCGTCTCCGGCAGTTCCTCGGTCGGGTACTCGTTCAGCTTGCGGCGGCGCCACGCGCTGATGTGCAGGTTGGTCATCGTCCGCCGCAGGTAACCCCCGACGGCCGCCTTGTCACTGATCCGGTCCCAGGCCCGGTAGGTCGAGAACAGCGCGCTCTGCAGCAGGTCCTCGGCCTCGAAGCGGTCACCGGTGAGGTGGTAGGCGGTGGCGTACAGGGAGGCGCGGCGCTCCTGGACGTAGGCGGTGAACTCCGCCTCCGACAGCGAGCGGCGCTCCCCCGTGTCCTCCCTGTACGCGGATCCCCCGTGCGCTTCCCCCGTGTGTGCGTCAACCACCGTCATGTACGTGGTGTGCTGACGCCCGGTGCCGCGAGCGCACCCCCGCCCGCTCACGGCACCGGACTTCTCGGAACCCCGGTGCACGTCGTGCAGACGCGTGACCACTGCGCTGGTGCTCAGTCCGTGCAGCGTGTTCATCTTGCGCCCCCCGTCGTGGACTTCCGGTGTTTCGGTCTGGTGCGGTCGGCTCGGCGTGGTGCTGCCTTGCCTGTGCCGAAAAGCTTGCCCACGCCACTTCATCGCCGTGTCCGTCGACTGTCACAGACCTGTCACAGGGCCCTGTCACGGCGACACCACAGCGAGCTCACAGCCATCGGCGTTACGACCGGCGCCACGCACCCGCGATGACCTGCGCGGACACCGCCTTGCACATGAGCCCGGCCCACAGGTCGAACGACAGCACCTCCATGGGCCAGAATGAGCCCGTGCCTTCCCTGTTGCTGATCGAGGACGACGACGCCATCCGTACGGCCCTGGAGCTCTCACTGACGCGCCAGGGACACCGTGTGGCGACCGCTGCGAGCGGTGAGGACGGTCTGAAGCTGCTGCGCGAGCAGCGGCCGGATCTGATCGTTTTGGACGTGATGCTGCCCGGCATCGACGGCTTCGAGGTGTGCCGGCGCATCCGGCGCACCGACCAGCTGCCGATCATCCTGCTCACCGCGCGCAGCGACGACATCGACGTGGTGGTCGGGCTGGAGTCCGGCGCCGACGACTACGTGGTGAAGCCGGTGCAGGGCCGGGTGCTGGACGCCCGGATCCGGGCCGTGCTGCGGCGCGGGGAGCGCGAGTCGAACGACTCGGCGACCTTCGGCAGCCTCGTCATCGACCGCGCGGCGATGACGGTGACGAAGAACGGCGAGGACCTCCAGCTCACCCCGACCGAGCTGCGGCTGCTGCTGGAGCTGAGCCGGCGCCCCGGTCAGGCGCTGTCCCGGCAGCAGCTGCTGCGCCTGGTCTGGGAGCACGACTACCTGGGCGACTCCCGGCTCGTGGACGCGTGCGTCCAGCGGCTGCGCGCCAAGGTCGAGGACGTCCCCTCCTCCCCCACCCTGATCCGTACCGTCCGCGGAGTCGGCTACCGCCTGGACGCCCCTCAGTGACACAAGGGCAAGGGGGGTTCCGCGGCTGGTCCGCGGCGCGCAAGGGACATCTTTCACGGCTGCGTTTCACCAGCCTGCGACTGCGGCTCGTCGTGGTCTTCGGACTGGTGGCGCTGACCGCCGCCGTGTCCGCGTCCGGCATCGCGTACTGGCTCAACCGCGAGGCCGTGCTGACGCGTACGCAGGGGGCGGTGCTGCGGGACTTCGAGCAGGAGATGCAGAACCGGGCCGGCTCGCTGCCCGAGCACCCGTCGCAGGACGAGCTGCAGCACACGGCCGGCCAGATGGCCAACAGCAGCCAGCGCTTCAGCGTCCTGCTGGTCGCCGAGGACGCGACCGGCAAGACGGTGTACGGCAACTCCGGCGGCCTGAACGGCTTTGCCCTGGAGGACGTGCCCAAGTCGCTGCGCACGGCGGTGAACAAGGAACAGGACGTCACCAGCGGCAACAAGTCGCCGTACCACCTGTACTGGCAGCGGGTCGTCGACCACGGGACGCCGTACCTGGTGGCCGGGACGAAGGTGATCGGCGGCGGCCCGACGGGCTACATGCGCAAGTCGCTGGAACCGGAGGCCAAGGACCTCAACTCCCTGGCCTGGTCGCTGGGCATCGCCACGGGTCTCGCCCTGATAGGGGCCGCACTGCTCGCCCAGGCCGCGGCCACGACCGTACTGAAGCCGGTGCACCGCCTCGGAGTGGCCGCCGGCCGACTGGGCGAGGGCAAACTCGACACCCGCCTGCGCGTGTCGGGCACGGACGAGCTCGCGGACCTCTCCCGCACGTTCAACCGCACAGCCGAGGCCCTCGAGAAACGCGTCGCGGACATGGCGGCCCGCGACGAGGCCTCCCGCCGCTTCGTGGCGGACATGAGCCACGAACTGCGCACGCCCCTCACCGCCATCACCGCGGTCACCGAGGTGCTGGAGGAGGAACTGGACGCCGAGTCGGGCGGCATCGACCCGATGATCGAGCCGGCCGTACGCCTGGTGGTCTCCGAGACCCGGCGCCTGAACGACCTCGTCGAGAACCTGATGGAGGTCACCCGCTTCGACGCCGGCACCGCCCGCCTGGTCCTGGACGACGTCGACGTCGCCGACCAGATCACCGCCTGCATCGACGCACGCGCCTGGCTGGACGCCGTCGATCTCGACGCCGAGCGCGGCATCCACGCCCGCCTCGACCCGCGCCGTCTGGACGTGATCCTCGCCAACCTCATCGGCAACGCGCTCAAGCACGGCGGCTCGCCGGTACGGGTGTCGGTGCGGGAATCGGCCGACGAGGTGGTCATCGCCGTACGCGACCACGGCCCCGGCATCCCCGAGGACGTCCTCCCGCACGTCTTCGACCGCTTCTACAAGGCGAGCGCCTCCCGCCCCCGCTCCGAGGGCAGCGGCCTGGGCCTCTCCATCGCCCTGGAGAACGCCCACATCCACGGCGGCGAGATCATGGCCGCCAACTCCCCCGAGGGAGGCGCGGTCTTCACCCTCCGCCTGCCGAGGGACGCCTCGGAACTGGCGGAAGAGGGCACGCAGAAGGACAAGGGGGAGACCTGATGACACCCGGCAAACCCGCACGCCTCCTGGCCCTCCCCCTCCTCGCCGCGCTGCTCACCGGCTGCGGAATCCGGGCGACGGAAGTACCGACCGACTTCGGCCCCGCCCCCTCGCGGGTGCGCTGCTCCCTCACCGAACCGGACGTGACGACACAGACCGCGCGGGGCGTCCCGGTGCAGGTGTTCCTCCTCTGCGGTTCCTCCCTGGTGGCGGTGGACCGCACGGTCCTGGTCCCCGACGGAGCGGCGGACTCCGAACGACGCGTCCTCGTGGCCCAGGGCCTGCTCGACGAACTGGCGAAATCCCCCTCCGCACCCGAGAAGGAGGCCGGCTACACCACGGACGTACGCGGCGGCCTGAAGGTGAGCGGCCCGTCCCCCAAGGACCCCGACGACACCCTGCGCCTGAGCACCTCCCCCGGCGACCTCACCTCGTACGCCCTGGCCCAACTCGTCTGCACCTTCTCCGACTCGGCGGCAGCAGAAGGCGACGGCTCGGTCGTCCTGGGCGGCCCTCCCACAGAACTCCCCCGCCGCTACGAGTGCACGGACGAGGTCCGCTCCCGCCCGGGAACCAAAGAACCCCCCTCAACAGAGGTCACAGAGGAGTAGACGGCACCCCATACGACCCGCACCCGCAGCCGCCCCCGGCGGGAGCGGGTCGTGCCGGTGCGGCGCACCCCGGGAAACACACCCGCACCACCAAGCCCCCACGCACCCGCAGCCGCCCTCCGGCGGGAGCGGGTCGTGGCGGTGCGGCAAGAGCCCGTCGCTTAGCTCGTCACAGCCAACTCGGACTGTGGCAGCAGGCAGCAGTGCGCCCAACACGCGACGGGCTCGCCGCACCGCCACGACCCCGACCCACCCACCGCCGGCAGGCGCCCGGGAGCACCCACCCGCACACGCAACCGCCCCCAACCCCACCGGAGGTGTGGCACACACCTCCCCCCACCCCCCGGAACCGATCCAACCGGCCCCCGCGTCTAGGGGGACGTGCAGCGTCAAGGCTCCATCGGCGGCAGCGCCGCGATCCGCATCCGTGCGACCGGAGGTGTCCTCCTGGTCGCACACCTCGTGTTCGTCGCCTGGTTCACACTGCGCCCCCTGCACGTCCCCTGGGTGATGCCCACCAACCTCCACCCGTTCGCCGGCATCCGCGCCGACCTCCAACTGGGCTGGCCGGAGGCGGCCCGCCGCATAGGCGAGGGCCTCGCCCTCCTCGCCCCCCTCGGCGTCCTGGTCCCGCTGGTACACGGCAGACTGCACGTCTCCCCGCTCGCCTCCCTGGTCCGCACGGTCACGGCAGGCGCCCTGCTCTCCCTGGCCATCGAACTCCTGCAGACCGGAGTCCCCGGCCGGGTGGTGGACGTCGACTCCCTCCTCCTGAACACCGCAGGCGTGGCCCTCGCGCACACCGCGGTGGTCCCGGCCACCCGTGCCTGGCTCCGCCACCGCACCGAGCGGCGCGACCGCCGTGCAACCCGCCAGGACGAGCCGGCTCAGGGTCGGACCCCGACGATTCCCAGGGTCGGGATCGCCCCGTAGAGCGACGTTTCGCCCCCTTCGTCTCCTTAGCGTGGAAGACACACGAGGCAGCCACCGGAGGCCGCCTCGGACCGACGCTCACGAAGGAGCCGCAGATGTCCAGCAGCCTCGCCCGCCCCACCCACGGCCGCATGATCGGCGGAGTGTGCGCCGCGCTGGCCCGCCGCTTCCACACGTCCCCGACGACGATGCGCGTGATCTTTCTGCTGTCCTGTCTGCTGCCGGGCCCGCAGTTCCTGCTCTACATCGCGCTGTGGATCTTCCTGCCCTCCGAGGACAAGGCACGCACGGCCTGGTGAGGACGCACGAGAAAGCCGTTGGGGCGCACCCGGAGTCACCCGGGTGCGCCCCAACGGCGTGTGTGAAACGGCGCCTCAGCCGACCGAAACCCCGTTGGTCGGCAGACCGTGCGTGGGCAGGCCCTGGCCGGCCGGCAGACCGCCGATCAGGCCCTTGGCCTGGCCCTGGGAGAGCACCTTCTCGGCGACGGGCTGCGCGGAGGTGAGGCCCTCGACGAGCGTCGGCTGGGCCTGGTCCAGCGCCCGATCGGCACCCGGCAGGACGTTCGCGGCGTCACCCTGCGCCGGAAACGACTGAACGCCACTGAGCACCTGGGGGGCGTCGTCCAGGACGGCCGGGGCGGCGTTGGCGGCACCCGCACCGGCGGCGGCGAAGGCGACACCGAGAGCGGCGACACCGAGGGTCTTGGCAGCAGACTGCTTCATGATGAATGCGTCCTCGAAATACGGGAATCTGAGCGGTGCACGACCGTAAACACGGACAGGCACCCTCCGCAAACATCGAAATGCGGACAGACGGTGAAGACCCGTCCGCAGTCCGGTTCACCAAACAGGCCGCACTCAGCCCTCTCCACTCACAGATCCGCTGGTGGAAGCGGTCTGCTGGAACAGCCATTCGGCCTTCAGCTCGGCATAACCAGGCTTGATCACGTCATTGATCATGGCCAGGCGTTCATCGAAAGGAATGAATGCTGACTTCATAGCATTGACTGAGAACCATGCGAGATCATCGAGCGTGTAACCGAATGCGTCGACCAGGTGCTCGAATTCCCGGCTCATACTCGTACCGGACATAAGACGATTGTCCGTGTTGATCGTGGCGCGGAAGTGAAGTCGGCGCAGCAGCCCGATCGGGTGCTCGGCGTAGGAGTCGGCGGCCCCGGTCTGGAGGTTGGAGCTGGGGCACAGCTCGAGCGGGATGCGCTTGTCGCGGACGTAGGAGGCGAGCCGTCCGAGCTTCACCGTGCCGTCCTCGGCGACCTCGATGTCGTCGATGATGCGCACGCCATGGCCGAGCCGGTCGGCGCCGCACCACTGCAGGGCCTGCCAGATGGACGGCAGTCCGAAGGCCTCGCCGGCGTGGATGGTGAAGTGGTTGTTCTCGCGCTTGAGGTACTCGAAGGCGTCGAGGTGCCGGGTGGGCGGGTAACCGGCCTCCGCGCCCGCGATGTCGAAGCCGACGACACCCAGGTCCCGGTAGCGGTTGGCGAGTTCGGCGATCTCCAGGGCGCGGGCGGCGTGCCGCATGGCGGTGAGCAGGGCGCCGACGCGGATACGGTGGCCGTTCGCCCGGGCGATCCGCTCCCCTTCCCTGAAGCCCTGGTTGACGGCCTCGACGACCTCCTCGAGGCTCAGCCCGCCCTCCAGGTGCTGCTCGGGCGCGTACCGGACCTCGGCGTAGACGACACCGTCCTCGGCGAGGTCCTCGGCGCACTCGCGGGCGACCCGTACGAGCGCGTCGCGGGTCTGCATCACACCCACGGTGTGCGAGAAGGTCTCCAGGTACCGTTCCAGGGACCCGGAGTCGGCGGCCTCCCGGAACCAGACGCCGAGCTTGCCGGGGTCGGTCTCGGGGAGGCGGGAGTACCCGGCGTCCCGGGCGAGGTCGACGATCGTGCCGGGGCGCAGCCCGCCGTCGAGGTGGTCGTGCAACAGAACCTTGGGCGCCCGGCGGATCTGGTCCGAGCTCGGGGTGACGCCCTTCTGGATGCTCTGGCTCGTCATTCCCGCACTCTAACTCCTACGCGCGTAGATCACGGGGTGTACAACTCCGTCGATACGTAACGGTGACCGCACGGACGGGTGGAGTACACCGCCTCTTCTGACACTGTTCTGTCATGGGACAGCAAGCGACGCCGGTGCGGACGGCCAGGCTGGGGAAGGCGATCGGCCCGGAGCCGGAGACGGTGTGCGGGGTGGCGCTGCTGCTCCCGGGCGGCGATGAGGTCTCCGACCGCAGACCCTCGGCCCTGTGGGCGAACGGCCTGGTCCGCGCCCTCGGGCGCAAACTCGCGCGCGCGGGACGGCAGGAGGGGCTGGCCGTCCACGTCGTGCACTACCGCTACCGTGGCTGGAACGGCAGCGAGGCCCATCTCGCCGCCGACGCCACCTGGGCCGCCGACGAGGCCGTACGGCGCTACGGGGACGTCCCCGTGTGCCTGGCCGGGGTCGACATGGGCGGGCGGGCCGCGCTGCGCGCGGGCGGGCACGAGGCCGTCAACTCGGTGCTGGCGATCGCCCCCTGGCTGCCGGAGGAGGATGTGGCGGTGCCCCCCGAACCGGTGAAGCAGTTGGTGGGGCGGCGGGTGATGATCGTGCACGGCACGAACGACGAGCGGACCGATCCCGAGTTGTCGTTCCGGTTGGCGGCGCGGGCGAAGAAGGTGAACCGGGAGGTGTGCCGGTTCGAGGTGCACTCGGACGGGCACGGGTTGCATCAGTACCGGGAGGAAGTTCTCTGCCTGGCGGAGGACTTCGTGGTGGGGGTGCTGTTCGGGCGGGGGTTCTCGCGGCCTGTCCAGGACGCGTTGGAGGCTCCGCCGCCGCTGGGGTTGAGGATGCCGTTGGCTGCGGGGTTCGGTAGGTCGTTGAGGCGGTAGCGCCGGTGGGGTGTCGGTAGTCTTCGGGGCGCGGGTTGTCTGTGACTGGTCGCGCCCACGCGGCGGAGCCGTATATCGGTACAGCCCCGCGCCCCTGAAGTCCGCTGCCCGCCAGGTCGGCTGCGGGGACAGGTCGCTGGAGGCATCCGGCTCGGTGGTGGCCCCGCCTCACCCCCCGCATCAGGGGAGCAGGCTCCCCCTTCTCGACAGCAAGAACTTCTTGAAGGCGGCCACCGGCGGCGTGTCCGGGTGGCCGTCCAGCCATGCCACGCCGATCTCCCGTACCGCCCTCGGGGCCGTGACCGTCAGTTCCACCACCCCGGGGCGGGGTACGGCGGGCGGGGGGAGCAAGGCCACGCCCAGGCCTGCCGCCACCAGGCCCCTCAGGGTCTCCGCCTCCTCTCCCTCGAAGGCGACGCGCGGCTTGAAGCCTGCCTGCTTGCACAGGTCGTCGGTGATGCGGCGGAGGCCGTAGCCGGGTTCCAGGGTCACGAAGGTTTCGTCGGCGGCCTCGGCGAGGCGGACGCGTCTGCGGGAGGCGAGGCGGTGGTCGGCTGGGACGACCAGGCGGAGTTTCTGTTCGTCGAGGCGGCGGGCGACGAGGTCGGGGGCGTCCGGGACAGGCGAGGTCAGGCAGAGGTCGAGTTCGCCCGCCCGCAGCCGTTCGATCATCGCCTCGCCGTAGTTCTGGACGAGGCTGAAGCGGACGCGGGGGTGGTCGGCGCGGAAGGCGTGGATCAGGCCGGGGACGGTCTCGGCGCCCATGGTGTGCAGGAAGCCGAAGGCGACCTTGCCGGTGGCCGCGTCGGCGTCGGCGCGCACCTCGTCGGCGGCCTTTTCGATCTCGGCGAGGGCGCGTTCGACGGAGGTGAGGAAGGTGCGCCCGGCGGGGGTGAGGGAGACGGTCCGGCCGCGGCGGGCGAAGAGATCGACGCCGAGGTCCTGTTCGAGGCGGACCATCGCCCGGGACAGCGTGGACTGCGGGACCTGAATCTCCTGCGCGGCCCGTGTGACGTGCTCGGTGCGGGCGACGCCGGCGAAGTACGCGAGCCGCGGGGCGAGCAGTGTGACGATGTCTTCTGTGTCACTGGACGGTGACAGGCGCTCCTGTGACCTCTGCTGATGCACCATGGGAACGATTATGGCGATTCCATGCATTGGACGGAACAGCGGAGTCGTCCGTAGGTTCGAGGCATGTCTCCCGCCAGTACCGGGGCGTCCACGACCGTGGGCGCCGTCACGTCCGTTCCCTCCTCCGACTCCCGTATGGCCCCGGGCGGCCCCGGCTACCGCCGGATGAGCTTCGCCCTCTTCCTGGCCGGCGTGGCGACCTTCGCCCTCCTGTACTCCACGCAGGCGCTGCTGCCGCTGATCTCCGGTGAGTTCGGGGTCGCGGCGAGCGAGGCGAGCTGGACGGTCGCGGCGGCGACGGGCGGACTGGCGTTGTTCGTCCTGCCGATGAGCGCCCTGTCGGAGCGCTACGGCCGCCGTACGGTGATGACGGCCTCGCTGGCCGTCGCGGTGGGCGTCGGAGTGCTGGTCCCCTTCGCCCCCTCCCTGGGCTGGCTGGTCGTGCTGCGGGGCGTGCAGGGCGCGGCCCTGGCCGGGCTGCCCGCCTCCGCCACCGCCTATCTCGCGGAGGAGGTCCGTCCGCGGGCCCTGGTCACGGCGATCGGCCTGTTCGTGGCGGGCAACAGCGTCGGCGGGATGAGCGGCCGGGTCATCACCGGCTGGGTCGCGCAGGAGTGGGGCTGGCGGGTCGCCCTCGGCGTGATCGGCGCGGTCGCGGTGGCGTGCGCGGTGGCCTTCCGCCTGCTGCTGCCGGCCCCGAAGCACTTCGCGCCGGGCTCGCTGCGCCCGCGCGTCCTGGCCCGCACGGTCCGCGACCACCTCGCCAACCCGCTGCTGTGCCGCCTGTACGCGATCGGCGCGCTCTTCATGACCGTCTTCGGCGGCGTGTACACGGTCATCGGCTACCGCCTCACGGAGGAGCCGTTCTCCCTCCCCCAGGGCATCGTCGGCTCGATCTTCCTGGTCTACCTGGTGGGGACGGTGTCGGCGTCGACGGCGGGCCGGCTGGTCGGCCGCCTGGGCCGGCGCGGGGCCCTGTATCTGGCGGGCGGTACGACGGCGACGGGTCTCCTGCTCTCCCTCGCCGACTCCCTGGCCCTGGTCCTGCTGGGCCTGGTCCTGATCACGGCGGGCTTCTTCGCGGGTCACGCGGTGGCGTCCTCGGCGGTCAGCAAGACGGCGACGACCGGCCGCGCGCAGGCCTCCGCCCTGTACCAGTCCGCGTACTACATCGGCTCCAGCGCGGGCAGCACGGCCGGCGCGATGGCCTTCCACGCGGGCGGCTGGGCCGGCACGGTCGGCGTCGGTGTCCTGGCGGTGCTGGGCGTCGTGACGATCACGGTGCTCGGGACGCGGGCGGCGCGGCGGGAGCTGGTCGCCGCTCACTGAGAGGCCTGCCGAGAAGCCTGCCGAGAAGGCCGCCGAGAAGCCTGTCGAGAAGTCTGCTGGAACTCGGCGTTCCCCCTGTTCAGGGCCGGTTGTCAGTGGTCGCCGCTAGCGTCGGCGGCCACGACTGGTCCGAGCAGGGGGTTTCGTTTCATGGAGTTCAGGGTCGACCGCGGTGACCTCGTCGAGGCGGTGGCGTGGGCGGCCCGCGCGCTGCCCACGCGTACGCCGGTGCCCGTGCTGGGCGGGCTGCTGCTGGAGGCCTCGGCGGGGCGGCTGAGCGTGTCGGGGTTCGACTTCGAGACGGCGGCGCGGATCGAGACGGACGCCGAGGTGACGGCCGAGGGGCGGGTGCTCGTCCTCGGGCGCCGGCTGCTGGACATCTGCAAGGTGCTGCCGGACGGCCCGGTGAGCTGTGCCGTGGCCGGGACACGCTTCACCGTCGAGGCGGGCGGCACGAGCTTCGGCCTGTCGACCCTGCCGCGCGAGGAGTACCCCACCCCGCCCGCGCCGCCGGAGACGTACGGCACCGTGGACGCGGCCGCGTTCGCGACGGCCGTCGCCCAGGTCGCGGTGGCAGCGGGCCGCGACGACACGCTCCCGGTGCTCACGGGCGTCCAACTGCGCCTGGACGGCGAGGAGATGACGCTGTCGGCATCGGACCGGTACCGGTTCGCGGTACGGCGGCTCGGGTGGAAGCCGGAGACCGCGACCGAGACGGGCGAGGGGGTCGACGCGCTGCTTCCGGCGCGCAGACTGCTCGAGGTGACGCGGTCGCTGGCCCGCTGCGGCACGGTACGGATCGGGCTGGACCGCGGGCCCGGCGGGGGCGGTCCGGTCGGCTTCGAGGGCGGGCGGATGCGGTCGGTCGTACGGCCGTTGGACGGGCGACTGCCGGCGTACGGGAAGCTGTTCGAGATGACGGGGGCCTCGGTGGCCGAGGTGGAGTGCGGGGCGCTGACGGAGGCCGGGATGGGGGTCCCCCCGCTCGAGCGAAGCCGAGAGTGGGGGAGGGTCGCGGTGGTGGCGGAGGCGAACAGTCCGGTGCGGCTGGACTTCTCGGCGGAGTCCGTCCTGCTGCGGGCCGGGTACGGCGACGACGTGGCAGCGCAGCGGCTGCCGGCCGTACTGAGCGGCGCCGAGGAGGTCACGGTGGCCTTCAATCCGGTGTACCTGCTGGACGCGCTGACCTCCTTCGAGGCGTCGAGGCTGCGTCTGGACCTGCTGGGCACGGGCCAGCGGGCGCTGCTGGGCGCGGCGGACGCCCCCGAGGCTCACCGGCATCTGCTCATGTCCGTGAAGCAACTGGTCTGAGGCGGCCGGTCTGAGGCGACTGGTCTGAGGCGAACGGTCCGAGGCGACTGGACCGGAGCAGTTGGTCCGACCCCCGCTGCGACCTGGGCCTTTGTCGGCTCGGGGGGCCATTGTCAGTGGCCTGCGGTAGCTTCCGAAGTACTGGGCGCACAGGCGCGTGACAGACCGGCCACAGGGGTGGGTGGACGACGATGACCGACGGTACGGCGACGATGGACGACCTGGACGCCAGGCTGGAGAAACACCGGGTCGAGCTGACGGGGTACTGCTACCGGATGCTCGGCTCCTCCTTCGAGGCCGAGGACGCGGTGCAGGACACGCTGGTGCGTGCCTGGCGGAGCTACGACAAGTTCGAGGGCCGCTCCAGCCTGCGCTCGTGGCTCTACCGCATCGCGACGAACGTGTGCCTGGACATGCTGACGGCGGGCAACAAGCGCGCCCGCCCGATGGACCTCTCGGAGTCCACGCCGCTCGCCCAGGCGGCCCTCTCGCCCCGCCCCGACAACACCTGGCTGGAACCGATGCCGGACGCGCGCGTGCTGCCGACCGTCGAGGACCCGGCCGAGGCGGCCGTCGCCAAGGAGTCGGTGCGCCTCGCCTTCATGGCCGCCCTCCAGCAACTGCCGCCCAAGCAGCGGGCGGTGCTGATCCTGCGCGAGGTGCTGGCGTGGAAGGCGAGCGAGGCGGCCGAGCTGCTGGGCACCTCGGTCGCCTCGGTCAACAGCGCGCTCCAGCGGGCCCGCGCGACCCTCGCCGAGCAGCAGGACAAGGCGTCCGACGCGGCCGTGTCGAACCCGCTGGACGAGCAGCAGCAGAAGCTCCTGGAGCGCTATGTGGCCGCCTTCGAGGGCTACGACATGACGGCGCTGACGTCGCTCCTCCACGAGGACGCGGTCATGACGATGCCGCCGTTCGACCTGTGGCTGACCGGCCACGACGACATCACGGGCTTCATGACCACGCTCGGCTCGGCCTGCGAGGGCTCGCGTCTGCTGCCGGTCCAGGTCAACGGCCTGCCGGGCTTCGCCCAGTACAAGCCGGACCCCGAGGCGGGCGGATTCGCGCCGTGGGCGATCCAGGTCCTGGAGATCTCACACGGCCGCCTCACCGGGTTCCACTTCTTCCTCGACACCAAGCGCTGGTTCCCCCTCTTCGGCCTCCCCCTCCACCTCGAAGCGGAGGCCGACCAGGTCGAGCAGGGCGCGTAGCGCGGGATCGGGGTCGCGCAGCCGGATGCGCCCCCCGCCCCGACGGGCCGCCAACTGAAGCCGGGCCAGCAGTTCGACAGCCATCAGCCCCGGCGGCCTGAGCCCGGCGACATCGCACACCACCACCCGCGCCCCGCTTCTCTCCAGCAGCACCCGTAGGTCGTCGCAGAGTCCCGTCACCTGGTCACGGGTGACGGGGCCGGCCAGGGCAAGTACGGGGGGTGTCGTCGCATCCACGAACGGTAGACCGGCTCGCCCCGCACAACTCATCGTGACCAAGCCCCTAACACGCGCACCCACTTGCCTAAAAGCTTTAGGCAAATGCATACTCGCATCCAGAGATCACCTACAGGATGTAAGGACACTGATGGCGCGCGCAGGCCTCACCCCGGAACGCCTCGCCCAGGCAGGGGCGGAACTGGCCGACGAGGTCGGCTTCGACCAGGTGACCGTCTCGGCGCTCGCCCGGCGCTTCGACGTCAAGGTCGCGAGCCTGTACTCGCATGTGAAGAACTCCCAGGACCTCAAGACGAAGATCGCCCTGCTCGCCCTGGAGGAACTGGCCGACCGCGGCTCGGCCGCACTGGCCGGTCGAGCGGGCAAGGACGCCCTAACCGCCCTGGCGAACGTGTACCGCGACTACGCCCGCGAACACCCCGGCCGCTACGCGGCAGCACAACTGAGGCTCTCCCCCGAAGCAGCCGCGGCCAGCGCGGGCCCTCGCCACTCCCAGATGACCCGGGCGATCCTGCGCGGCTACGACCTCACCGAGCCGGACGAGACCCACGCGGTCCGCCTCCTGGGCAGCGTCTTCCACGGCTACGTCAGCCTCGAACTGGCCGGCGGCTTCAGCCACAGCACGCCCGGCTCCCAGGAGTCCTGGCTCCGCATCCTGGACGCCCTCGACGCGACGCTGCGGAACTGGCCCACAACGGGAGCGGGCCGCGGCACCACCTCAGCCACAACCGTCGACCAACAGGGTTGAACCATGATCACCACCCCCCTCACCCCCGACCTCCTGCGCGGCGCCCTCGAAGTCGAGCGCACCGAGCAGGGCCTCCTCCCGCACCGCCTCCCCGCAACCGCCCGCGCCCAGTGCGCCGACCCCCAGCTCGCCATGGCGGAGGCCCAGCCCTCCGGCGTACGCCTGGCCTTCCGCACCCGGGCCACCACCCTGGAACTGGACACCCTGCCCACCAAGCGCGTCTACGTGGGCGCTCCACCCCGCCCGGACGGCGTCTACGACCTGCTGATCAACGGCCGCCTGACCGCACAGGCGAGCGTCACGGGCGGCAACACGATCACCATCGACATGACCACCGGCACCTTCGAGCACCGCCCGGGCCGGCCCGGCACCCTCCGCTTCACCGACCTGCCCGAGGGCAGCAAGGACATGGAGATCTGGCTGCCGCACAACGAGACCACCACGCTCGTGGCTCTGCGCACCGACGCCCCCGTCGAGCCCGCACCGGCCCCGGACCGCAGGGTCTGGCTACACCACGGCAGTTCGATCAGCCACGGCTCCGACGCCGCGAGCCCCACCGGCATCTGGCCCGCCCTCGCCGCCTCCCTGGGCGGCGTGGAGCTGATCAACCTCGGCCTGGGCGGCAGCGCCCTGCTCGACCCGTTCACCGCCCGCGTGCTCCGGGACACCCCCGCCGACCTGATCAGCGTCAAGATCGGCATCAACCTGGTCAACACCGACCTGATGCGCCTGCGCGCCTTCGGCCCCGCCGTCCACGGCTTCCTCGACACGATCCGCGAGGGCCACCCGACGACACCGCTGCTGGTCGTGTCCCCGATCCTCTGCCCCATGCACGAGGACACACCCGGCCCCAGTGCCCCGGACTTCACCGACCTCGGCACCGGACAGCTCCGGTTCGTGGCCATGGGCAGCCCGGCGGAGGTCGCGAGCGGCAAGCTGACCCTGGGCGTCATACGCCAGGAGCTGGCCCGGATCGTCGACCGGCGCTCCGCCGACGACCCGAACCTCCACCACCTCGACGGCCGGGACCTCTACGGCGAGACCGACGCGGCCGAGCTGCCGTTGCCGGATCAGCTTCATCCTGACGCCGCCACCCACCGCCGCATGGGCGAACGGTTCGCCGCGTTGGCCTTCGCGGAGGGGGGCGTCTTCGGGTGAAGGCCGGCGGCGCGGGCTGCTCGCGGTTTCTCGCCCCCGCCGCCCCTACCCTTCCCGTCCCCGGGGGCTGCGCCCGGGACCCCGCTGTCGGCCCTGCACGGGCCCGCCCTGGAACTCCCCCAGAGGGGGTGCCGGACAAGCCGATGGTGCGGGCCCGCGCTCACAAGGCGCCGGACATGAGCCGTCAGGCGATCCGCTCCAGCACCACCGGCGACGCCGAGTACGCCGTCCCCGGCGCGCCGATGTCGTACGAACCCTCCACGGCCTGGAGGGCGTAGTCGAACCGCTCGGGGGTGTCGGTGTGGAGGGTCAGCAGGGGCTGGCCCTCGGTCACCGTGTCGCCGGGCTTGGCGTGCAGCTCGACGCCGGCGCCCGCCTGCACCGGGTCCTCCTTGCGGGCGCGGCCGGCGCCCAGACGCCAGGCGGCGACGCCGATGCCGTAGGCGTCGAGGCGGGTCAGGACGCCCGACGACGGAGCCTTCACCACGTGCTGCTCCTTCGACGTCGGCAGCGGCGCGTCGGGGTCGCCGCCCTGGGCCGCGATCATGCGGCGCCAGACGTCCATCGCGGACCCGTCGGCGAGGGCCTTCGCCGGGTCGGCGTCCCACACGCCGGCCGCGTCGAGCATCTCGCGGGCCAGGGCGATGGTCAGTTCCACCACGTCGGACGGGCCACCGCCCGCGAGGACCTCGACCGATTCGCGGACCTCGAGGGCGTTGCCCGCGGTCAGGCCGAGCGGGGTCGACATGTCGGTGAGCAGGGCGACCGTCTTCACGCCGTGGTCGGTACCGAGACCGACCATCGTCGACGCCAGCTCCCGGGCGTCCTCCAGCGTCTTCATGAAGGCGCCGGTGCCGACCTTCACGTCCAGCACCAGCGACCCGGTGCCCTCGGCGATCTTCTTCGACATGATCGAGGAGGCGATCAGCGGGATCGCCTCGACGGTGCCGGTGACGTCCCGCAGGGCGTACAGCTTCTTGTCGGCGGGGGCCAGCCCGTCGCCGGCCGCACATATCACCGCACCCGTCCCGTTCAGGACGGTCAGCATCTCCTCGTTGGAGAGCAGGGCGCGCCAGCCGGGGATGGACTCCAGCTTGTCGAGGGTGCCGCCGGTGTGGCCGAGACCGCGGCCGGAGAGCTGCGGCACGGCCGCGCCGCAGGCCGCGACCAGCGGGGCCAGCGGAAGGGTGATCTTGTCGCCGACGCCGCCCGTGGAGTGCTTGTCGGCGGTCGGGCGGGACAGCGACGAGAAGTCCATGCGCTCGCCGGAGGCGATCATCGCGGCCGTCCAGCGGGCGATCTCGCGACGGTTCATGCCGTTGAGCAGGATCGCCATGGCGAGCGCCGACATCTGCTCGTCCGCGACCTCGCCGCGCGTGTACGCGTCGATGACCCAGTCGATCTGCTCGTCGCTGAGCTCGCCGCGGTCGCGCTTGGTGCGGATGACGGAGATGGCGTCCATGGCCATGGCGTTCCTTCCGGTGGTGCAGAAGTCGGTGGTGCTGAGAATCGCAGAAAGTGGGCGGCCCCTCTGCGTGGGTCAGAGGGGCCGCACGGGACTTACTTGAGGTGGTCGGGGCCGAAGGCCTGCGGGAGCATCTCCGCCAGCGGCAGGATCCCCGCCGGCGTCTCCAGCAGCAGCTCCGGGCCGCCGAACTCGTACAGCAGCTGTCGGCAGCGCCCGCACGGGACGAGGATCTCGCCGCGGCCGTCCACACACGTGAAGTGGGTGAGGCGGCCGCCGCCGGTGCGCTGCAGCTCCGAGACCAGTCCGCACTCGGCGCACAGGCCGAGCCCGTAGGAGGCGTTCTCGACGTTGCAGCCGGAGACCGTACGGCCGTCGTCGACGAGGGCCGCGACCCCGACCGGGTAGCCCGAGTACGGGGCGTACGCGTGGCCCATGGCCTCCCGGGCCGCCTCGCGCAGGGCGTCCCAGTCGACGGTGGCGGCCGGGGTCACTTGCCTTGTCCCTTCCGGTACGGCAGGCCGTCCGCCTTCGGCATCCGCAGCCGCTGGGCCGACAGGGCGAGCACGATCAGCGTGATGACGTACGGCGTGGCGGAGACGACCTGGTTGGGGACCTCGTTGGTGCCGGCGTACCAGGCCCACACCAGGCCGCCGACGATCAGGGTGATCGCGGCCTGGAGGTACTTCTTGCGGACGGCCAGCCAGATCGCGCCGATGACCAGCAGCAGCGCGCCGAGCAGCAGCAGCGCGTGGACGTTGGCCGAGCCACCGCGCAGGTTGAGGCTGTCGGTGTAGCCGAACAGGCCGGCGCCGATGGCGAGTCCGCCCGGCATCCAGTTGCCGAAGATCATCGCGGCGAGACCGATGTAGCCGCGGCCGCTGACCTGGCCCTCCAGATAGAAGGGGTTGGCCACGATGGACAGGAAGGCACCGCCGAGGCCGGCCAGGCCGCCGGAAATTATCACGGCCAGGTACTTGTACTTGTAGACGTTGACACCGAGGGACTCGGCCGCGACCGGGTTCTCGCCGCAGGAGCGCAGGCGCAGGCCGAACGCGGTGCGCCACAGGATCCACCAGGTGGCGGGGATCAGCGCGACGGCGATCAGGGTCAGCCAGGAGACGTTGGTGACCAGGCCGCCGAGCAGGCCGGCGATGTCGGAGACGAAGAACCAGCCCTTGGCGTTGAGGTCCCTCAGGGCGTCGGACAGACCCGGCACCGTGAAGTTGCCGAGGGACTCGACCGCCGGGGACTGCTTGGCGGAGCCGCCCGCGTGGCCCTCGAAGGCGAGGGGCGCGAGGTAGCGGGTGGCGCCGAGGGCGAGGATGTTGATGGCCACACCGGAGACGATGTGGTTGACGTTGAACGTGACGGTGACGAAGGCGTGCAGCAGACCGCCGACCGCCCCGCCGACGATGCCGACCAGGACGCCGGTCCACGGGCCCCACTGGAATCCGGCCCAGGCGCCGAACCAGGTGCCGAGGATCATCATGCCCTCGAGGCCGATGTTGACGACGCCCGCGCGCTCGGCCCACAGACCGCCGAGACCGGCGAGGCCGATCGGCACGGCGAGCTGGAGCGCGGTGGACATCTGGCTGACGTTGGTGATGCCGTCGGCGCCGGTGATGATGCGGACGATCGAGGTCAGCGCCAGGGCTCCGGCGATGACCAGCAGCAGTACGGGCCACGACAGGCGGCGGCCGGTCGGCGCCGCGGGCTGCAGCGTGGGCTGGTTGACGTCGACCGCTGAGGTCTGCGGGGTGGTCATCGGCCGGCCACCTCCTTCGTGGTGTTGTTGTCGGCGCCGAGGACGTGTCCGGCGGCCAGTTCCGCGCCGACCCGGCGCTGCTGGCGGCGCAGGCCCCACTCACGGACGGCCTCGTAGGAGACGACGACGGAGAGGACGATCAGGCCCTGCATGATGACCGCGATCTCCTTGTCGTAGCCGTGGAAGTCCAGCTCGGGCGAGGCCTTGTCGAGCCAGGCCCACAGCAGGGCGGCGAAGGCGATGCCGACGGGGCTGTTGCGGCCGAGCAGGGCGATGCCGATGCCGAGGAAGCCGATGCCGGTGGGGAAGTTCAGGCTGTAGGTGTGGGTGTCGCCGAGCAGGATCGGCAGGCCCGCGAGACCGGCGATGGCACCGGAGATCAGCATGGCGGTGAGCACCATGCGCTTGGGGTCGACACCGCTGGCCGCGGCGGCCGACTCCGAGGCGCCGGAGGCGCGCAGGTCGAAGCCGAAGCGGGTGCGGTTGAGGACGACCCAGTAGCCGATACCGAGCAGGACGGCGAGGATGACCAGGCCGTAGATCTCGCCGGCCGCGCCCATGTCGATGCCGGGCACCCAGCCGGACTCGTGCATCTCGCCGGTGGTGTTGTTGTTGCCGACCTTGACCCCGAAGACGCTCGGCAGCCACAGGTAGGCGATGACGGAGGTGGCGATCGCGTTGAGCATGATCGTCGCGACGACCTCGCTGACCCCGCGGGTGACCTTGAGGACACCGGCGATGCCGGACCAGAAGGCGCCGGTGAGGACGGCCGTGAGGAGGAGCAGCGGGATCTGGAGCGCGGCCGGCAGGTCCATGTGGGCGCCGACGATGGCGGCCATCATGGCGGCGAGCTGGTACTGGCCGTCGACACCGATGTTGAACAGGTTCATCCGGAAGCCGATGGCCACCGCGAGCGCCGCGATGTAGTACATCGAGGCCTGGTTGATGATCAGGACCTGGATGTCGGAGAACGAGGCCTGCTCGAACATCAGCGTGTACGGCTCGACCGGGTTCTTGCCCGAGGCGATCAGCACGACCGAGCTCAGGGCGAAGGCCACGGCGAGCGCGATGACCGGTCCGGCCACCGCCAGGAGCACGCGCTCCTTGTCGAACTTCTTCATCAGCGGGCCTCGTCTTCCGGAGACTCGGGGGCGTCGGCCGAGGTCTCGGGGGTCTCTTCGTGTTCGAGGTGTCCGGTGGCGGCACCGGTCATGGCGGAGCCGAGCTCCTCCGGGGTGATGGTGGCCGGGTCGGCGTCGGCGACGAGCCTGCCGTTGTAGATCACCCGGAGGGTGTCGGACAGGCCGATCAGCTCGTCCAGGTCGGCGGAGATCAGCAGCACGGCCAGGCCCTCGCGGCGGGCCTCGCGGATGTGGTCCCAGATCGCGGCCTGCGCGCCGACGTCCACACCGCGGGTGGGGTGGGCGGCGATGAGGAAGCGGGGCTTGTGGCTCATCTCGCGGCCGACGATCAGCTTCTGCTGGTTGCCGCCGGAGAGGGAGGCGGCGGTGACGTCGATGCCGGGGGTGCGGACGTCGTACGCCTCGACGATCCGGCGCGTGTCCTCCTGGGCCGCCTTCGGGTCCAGCCAGACGCCCTTGGCGTTGGGCTTCTCGGTGACGTGGCCGAGGATGCGGTTCTCCCAGAGGGGGGCCTCCAGGAGCAGGCCATGGCGGTGGCGGTCCTCGGGGATGTAGCCGATGCCCTGCTCGCGGCGCTTGCGGGTGGCCCAGGCGGTGATCTCCTCCTCGGCCAGCGTGATCGTGCCGGAGTCGGCGTGCTTGAGGCCGATCAGCGCGTCGACCAGCTCGGTCTGGCCGTTGCCCTCGACGCCGGCGATGCCCAGGACCTCGCCGGCGTGGATGGTGAAGGTGATGTCGTCCAGGAGGGCCTTGCCGCCGGCCGCCTCCAGGCGCAGCTTGTCCACGGTGACGACCGGGCGGTCGGTGACCGTGGACTCGGCCGTCTCGGGCGTGGGCAGCTCGCTGCCGACCATCATCTCGGCGAGCTGGCGGGGGGTGGTCTCGGCGGGCACGGCGGTGCCGACGGTCGTACCTCGGCGGATGACGGTGATCTCGTCGGCGACGGAGAGGACCTCGCCCAGCTTGTGGGAGATGAAGATGACCGACAGGCCCTCGGACCTCAGCTCGCGGAGGTTGTCGAAGAGCGCGTCCACCTCCTGCGGCACGAGGACGGCGGTCGGCTCGTCCAGGATCAGCGTCCGGGCGCCGCGGAAGAGGACCTTGAGGATCTCCACGCGCTGACGGGCGGCGACGCCGAGTTCCTCGACCAGGACGTCGGGGCGTACGCCGAGGCCGTAGCGGTCGGAGATCTCCTTTATCTTGCGGCGGGCCTTGGCACCGATGCCGTACAGCTTCTCGCTGCCCAGCACCACGTTCTCGAGGACCGTGAGGTTGTCGGCGAGCATGAAGTGCTGGTGGACCATGCCGATGCCGCGGGCGATGGCGTCGGCCGGCGAGTGGAAGGAGACCTGCTCGCCGTCGATCGCGATGGTCCCCTCGTCCGGCTTCTGCATGCCGTAGAGGATCTTCATCAGCGTCGACTTGCCGGCGCCGTTCTCGCCGACGAGGGCGTGGACGGTGCCCTTGCGGACGCTGAGGTGGATGTCGTGGTTGGCCACGACACCCGGGAAACGCTTGGTGATCCCGGCGAGTTCGACGGCGGTCGGTTGACCGTTGACCGCCGCTCCGGCCGGAGGGCTGCTGGACGCGTTGATGGCGCACTCTCCTGGGGACGGGGGTCGTCTACGCGCGTAGCGCCCCTACGGCATACAAAGGGGCCGACGCACCGCGACAACGGGGTACGGGGAGCAAGCCTCCCCGTACCCCGTTGAGCGGACGTAACCCCGCGGTTACACGCTGCTCAGGGTGTCAAGGGCGTGCCTCATGGATCTTGCCGGAGTCCACAAAGTGCCGTTACTTCGAGCCGGCCTGATCCATGAGACACCCCCTTGCCGATCAGCTGCTCTTGACCTTGATCTCGCCGCTGATGATCTTCTCCTTGGCCGTCGTGATGGCTGCCTGGAGGTCGGCGTCGGACGCGAACTTCGGGTTGGAGTTCGACAGGCCGACCTCGCCGGTCTTCAGATCGCCCCTGACGATACCGGTCTCGGGCTTACCGTCCTTGACCGACTTGGAGAGGTTGTAGACCGCCTTGGCGACGTCCTTCATCGCCGAGGTGAGGATGTGGTCCTTGTACTTGGCGAGGGCTTCCTGCTTGTACTGGTCGGAGTCGACACCGATCGCCCACACCTTGTTGGCGGCGGCGGCCTCGATCACGCCCTGACCGGACAGACCGGCGGCCGCGTAGACGACGTCGGCCTTCTTCTCGATCTGACCCTCGGCGGCCGTCTTGCCCTTGTCCGGGCTGGAGAAGCCACCCTCCTCGGCGGTCTGGGTCAGGTACTGGGACAGGACCTGGACCTTCGGGTTGGTGTCCTTGACGCCCTGCTCGAAGCCCGCCTGGAACTTGTGGATCAGCGGGATGTCCACGCCGCCGACGAAGCCGACGACATTGGTCTTGGTGCTCTTGGCGGCCGCGACACCGGCGAGGTAGGACGCCTGCTCCTCGGAGAAGACCAGGTCGGCCACGTTCTTCGCGTTGATCGTGGAGTCGTCCACGATGCCGAAGGTGGTGTCCGGGTACTTCGCCGCGGCCTCCTTGACGGCCGGCGCGTACGCGTAACCGACACCGATCACCGGGTTGTAGCCCTGCTTCGCCAGCGAGACCAGGCGCTGGGTCTTGTCGGCGTCGGTCTCGCCCTCGGTGGGCTCGATGTCGGCCGTCTCGTAGCCGAACTCCTTCTTCGCCTGCTCCAGGCCCGCGTACGCGGCGTCGTTGAAGGACTGGTCGCCCTTGCCGCCGACGTCGTACGCGATGGCGAGACCCTTGTCCTCGCCCTTCGACTCCGACGAGGCCGAGGTCGAGGTGCCGCCGCAGGCGGAGAGCGCGAGGGCCAGAGAGGCGGTCGCTGCGCCTGCGACCGAGATCCGGGAAATCCGGCGCATGAGTGGTGCTCCTAGTCGTACAAGCGCCGGACGGTTCAGCTACGGCGCTGGCTTCGCCGCAGATTAACGCGCGTAGACCTGCCTGAAAACCCCTTCTGTCCACCTTGTTATGCGCCCGTGGCCAACCTGAGCGAGAGCCTGCTCACATGCTTGCCGAGCGCAAAGAGGGGGTGGCGGTGGGTGATGCGTGGAGGGACAACGAAGCGGGCGGGCGCTCCAGGGCGCCCGCCCGCTTCGTAGGGATTCGACCGTGTCCGTCCATCCGGACCACCGGACCGTCCGGACCACCGGACCGTCCGGATCGGCGGACCGTCCGGATCGGCGGTCCGTCTCCTACTGGTCCCGACTACTCGGTCTTGACCTTGATGGTGCCGTCGATGATGCCCGCCTTGGCCTTGGCCACGGCGTCGGTGAGACCGGCGATCTTCGCGAACTCGGGGTTGCTCTCCGCCAGGCCGACGCCGTTCACCTTCAGGTCGAAGGTCTGGGTGCCGGTCAGCGGCTTGCCGTCCTTGACGGACTTGGCCAGCGCGTACACCGCGCCGCCGACGTCCTTGAGCGCGGAGGTCAGGATGGAGTTCTTGTACGACGCCAGCGCCGCCTGCTTGTACTGGTCGGAGTCGACACCGATCGCCCAGACCTTCGCCTTGGCGGCGGCCTCGATCACGCCCTGACCGGACAGACCGGCCGCCTGGTAGACGACGTCGGCCTTCTTCTCGATCTGGCCCTCGGCGGCGGCCTTGCCCTTGTCCGGGCTGGAGAAGCCACCCTCCTCGGCGGTCTGGGTCAGGTACTGCGAGATGACCTTGACCTTGCCGCCGCTGGTGTCCTGGACACCCTGCTTGTAGCCGGCCTCGAACTTGTGGATCAGCGGGATGTCCACGCCGCCGACGAAGCCGACGGTGTTGGTCTTGGTGGCCTTGGCGGCGGCGACGCCGGCGAGGTAGGAGGCCTGCTCCTCGGCGAAGACCAGGGAGGCGACGTTGCTGCCCTCGACCACGGAGTCGACGATGCCGAAGGTCGTCTTCGGGTACTTCTTGGCCACGGCCTCCATCGCGGGGCCGTAGGCGAAGCCGATGCCGATGACCGGGTTGTAGCCCTGCTTCGCGAGCGAAGCCAGGCGCTGCTCCTTGTCGGCGTCGGTCTCGCCCTCGGTGGGCTCCACGTCGGCGGTCTTGTAGCCGAACTCCTTCTTCGCCTTGTCCAGGCCGGAGTACGCGGCATCGTTGAAGGACTGGTCGCCCTTGCCGCCGATGTCGTACGCGATGGCGAGACCCAGGTCCTCCTTCGTCTCGCTGCCGCTGCTTTCACTGCTGGTACCGCCACAGGCCGTGGCAGCGAGCGCGAGCGACGCGACCCCCACCGCGACGCGGGTCAGTTTGGATATCCGACGCATCCTGAAGTTCCCCATTCTCCAAAGCCCCGCAGTGGGTGCTGAGTTCGGCGCAGATTAACGCGCGTAGACACTCCTGGGAACGGGGTACCCCGTGGCCGTTATCCATTCGTGCCGATGGCCGGTTACGTCCCGGTGAACCACCGGATCGAATGGCGTGTTTTGGGACACAACACCGCCCGAGTCCCCTGACTCTCCGTATATCTGGGGCGCCTCCACCGTGATGGCGCACAGCCACGAACGCCACGCGCCCAGACTCCCTCCAACCCCACCCCGGACGCAACCGGAGCGGGGGCCTCCGGCGGGCCGGGGGCTGGGGTGGAGCTCGGGTGGGGGTGGAGCACCGGGTAGGGGTGCGGGGGCGGCCCCGCCGGGTTCCGGGGCGGAGACCCTGCCGGGATCCGGGGCGGAGGCCCCGCCAGGGTCCGGGCGGAGGCCCCGTGGAGGGTCGCCCCTCACCCCACCGAGTCGGGCGGACGGGCAGGCGGAGGCCGGGGCGCAGCCCCCGGCAGGGGTGCAGGGGACGCAGACCCGCCCGGGGTCCGGGGCGAAGCCCGAGGAGCACCACCCCTCACCCCACCGAGTCGGGCGGGCGGATGGGTCCGGGGTGCAGCCCCGGCAGGGGCACAGCCCCCGCAGGGGTGCAGGGGACGCAGTCCCCGCCCGGGGTCCCGGGGCGGAGCCCCGGGGTGAGGGGCCACCTCTCGACCCACCGAGTCGGGCGGGCGGGTGGGCGGGACCGGGGTGCAGCCCCGCAGGGGTGCAGCCCCGCAGGGGTGCAGCCCCGCAGGGGTGCGGGGAACGCTGTCCCCGCCCGGGGTCCCGGGGCGCAGCCCCAGGGTGGGGGCGGGGGCGCCGTTCGGCTGGAGGCGGGTGCTACAGGCCGCCGTCGAGGAGTGCCGCCGCCGTGAAGAGTTCCACGCCGACCTTGATCGCGGACTCGTCGGCGTCGAAGTCGCCCTGGTGGAGGTCGCGGACCGTGCGCTCGCCCGGGTGGCGCACGCCCAGGCGGGCCATGGCGCCGGGGACCCGCTCCAGGTACCAGGAGAAGTCCTCGCCACCGAGGCTCTGCTGGGTGCCCTCGACGGTCTCCTCGCCGTGCCGGGCGATCATGGCGGCGCGGAGGAGGTCGGTGACGCCGGCGTCGTTGACGACCGGGGGGACGCCGCGGACGTAGTTGATCTCGGACTTGGCGCGGTGCAGGTTGGCGACCTCGTCGATCGCGGCGACGACGAGGTCCGGCGCCTGCCGCCAGGCCTCGATGTCGAGGCAGCGCACGGTGCCGGAGAGCTCGGCGTGCTGCGGGATGACGTTCGGGGCGTGGCCGCATTCGATCCGGCCCCAGGTCACCGCGAGCCCGGCGCGCGTGTCCACGCGGCGGCCGACGAGCGCGGGGACGTCGGTGACGACCCGGGCGGCGGCGGTGACGAGGTCGGTGGTGAGGTGCGGGCGGGCGGTGTGGCCGCCGGGCCCGTCGAGGGAGATCTCCAGGCGGTCGCAGGCGGAGGTGATGGCGCCGGCCCGCAGTCCGATCATCCCGGCGTCGACGCGGGGGTCGCAGTGCACGGCGATGATCCGGCCCACGCCGTCCAGCGCGCCGTCCTCGATGGCGTCGGCGGCGCCGCCCGGCAGCACCTCCTCGGCGGGCTGGAAGATCAGCCGGACCGGCCGCGGCAGCCGGCCCTGGCGGTGCAGGTCGGCGAGGACGAGGCCGGCGCCGAGGACGACGGCGGTGTGCACGTCGTGGCCGCAGGCGTGCGCGCGGTCGGGCACGGTGGAGCGGTACGGGCAGTCGGTCTTCGTGTCCGGGATGGGCAGCGCGTCGATGTCGGCGCGCATCGCGAGGACGGGCGTGCCGTCCGCCCAGTCGCCGATGTCACAGATGAGCCCGGTCCCGCCGGAGAGGACGCGCGGCTTCAGGCCCGCCTTCTCCAGGCGCTCCTTGATCGCCGCCGTCGTACGGAACTCCTGGTTGCCGAGCTCGGGGTGCATGTGCATGTCGCGGCGGAAGGCGACGAGCTCGGCGCGCAGGGCTTCCGGCAAGGTGCCGGGGAGCACGGCATCCCCGGAAGTATCGGCCTCGGACTCTCGGGACATCAGTTGCTTCACCCTTTGAAGGGTAGGACGCCGGGACGGTCAACTGACCCGATCAACAAAACTTCAACCCGATCGGGCAGGAAAAGTTGGCCGCGCGGCGCATGGCTGGCATGGGAGATGGGTAAACTCGGCCGACTTCGCCCGAGTGGATCATGAAATTCTGACCCATCCCGCTATTTTCCTCTCCTCCACGCATACCACGCCCCACGGGACCGCGCCGTCGCTGTCCAGGTACCGGAACCGGTCCGGCCCCGTGTTCCGGCCGCCCCGGTCCCGGAAGCATCAACTCCACGCACCGGTTGCGCCACGCCGCGCGAGCGGCCGGGACGCAGCGGGCACGGGGTCCCCATAACGACGGTGAGGCAGGCCCTGGCGGCGGACCCCTCGTGGGCGTGCGGATGCGCCTTCCCTGATCCGTGGGCCCTGGCGCGGCTCGGCGTGCGCGGGACGGCGTTCCTGGTCCTGGGCGGGCTGCTGGTGATGATCTCCTGGCGGGGTGGCTGCTGGGGAGCCTGGTGTGGGCGGTCAGGTGGTTGTGGGGACGGGGGGAAGGGGTGGTGGCACAGGTGGAGGTGTGGGAGGTCCCGGCCGGGGACGAGGCCGAGGGAAGCTTCTTCGGGAGGTTCGGCCGTTGGGAGGAGGAGCGGCCCGGGTGAGAGGCCCGACCGTCAGGTGAAAGTCGCGAAGCTTCCCCCGCCGTTCACGCGCCCCCGCTAGAGTCCGCCCCCGTGAGCCAACCGAACGCCCTCCTGGACCTCGGCTTCGTGCAGAACGCCCGTGAGTCGTACGACGCGATCGCCGAGGAGTACACCCGGCGCTTCCCCGACGGACTCGGGCACCGGCCCCTGGACCGAGCCCTCCTCCGCGGGTTCGCCGAGCTGGTGAAGGGCAGAGGCAGCGAGCCGGTGGCGGACGTCGGCAGCGGGCCCGGAGACGTCACGGCGCGGCTGCACGACCTCGGTGTCCCCGTCTTCGGCGTCGACGTCTCCCCCCGCATGGTTGCCCTCGCCCGCCGGGCTCATCCCCAGCTCCGCTTTCACGTCGGGTCGATGGACTCCCTGGACCTGCCCGACCGGACCCTGGGCGGTCTGCTCGCCCTGTACTCGGTCATTCATGTCCCGGACGAGTACCTGCCCGTCGTCTTCGGGGAGTTCCGGCGCGTGCTCGTCCCCGGCGGGTATCTGCTGCTCGCCTTCCAGACCGGCGAGGACGAGGAGCAGCGCCTCACGGAGCGGTTCGGGTGCGAGGTCGCGCTGGACTGCTTCTGGCGTGACCCGGAGACGGTCGTCGCCCACCTCGCGAAGGCCGGGCTGGAGCTCCAGGCACGGGTCGTGCTCGAACCGGACGAGGACGGGACGCGGCCCAGGGCCTTCGTGCTGGCCCGCAGGTCCGGGTAGAGCCGCTCCGGCCCGTCGGCCCAGGCCGCGGGAGAGCTCAGACCACGCTCACCGCTGACAGCCGGTGCACGTCCCGCGCCGTTCCCGTCACCCCCGACAGAAAGCCCTGGGCCCGGGGTGAGGCGTGTTCGGTCAGCCAGGCCGGGTCGATGTCGCAGACGGCGACGCGGACGTCGGTGCCGGCGAGGGCGAGAGGGAGGGTGTGGACGACCGTGGAGGGGAAGCTGAGGACGGTTCTGCCGATGGGGCCTCTGCGGGCGATCAGTTCCAGCGGCAGCTCGGGGCGGACGACCTCCAGGCCCGTCTCCACGGCCAGGCGGTGGAGTTTGTCGGCGCTTTCGCGGCGGTGGGCGAAGTAGCGTGCGCAGCCGTGGGCCTTGGCGAGGACCCCGACGGCGTCCAGATAGCGGTCGCCGTCGACGACACCCGTCTCGACGAGGGACGTGCCGACCATGTCGGCGCCCTTCGTCACACGGGGCGGGCCGAAGCGGGCGCGGGTCCAGGCGAAGGCGTTGACGGTGACCGTGACGTCGGCCGGGGTCTCCCTGATCGGCATGGAGGAGAAGACCTCCACCCGCCGGCCCGCGCTGGGGGTCAGGCGGCGGCGGGCGGAGGCGGACACCGGGGCGAAGAACACGTCGCGGGGGGCGGGGCGGCCGCCTGTGCGGTGCCAGCGCACCAGCCGTTCACCGCGGGCGAGTTGGCCGACGAACTCCATCGTGGCCGTGCCGTCGTCGACGACGACCAGTTCGGTGGCCCGGGTGATGGTCAGCAGGAGTTGGACGTAGCGGGAGAAGGGGTCCCCCATGACGACCCGTTCCGCCCTGCGCAGCAGGGGGGCCAGTCCGCCGATGGTGCGGAAGGGGGCCCCGGGGCCGCCACGGGCCTCCTCCCAGCGGACCTCGTGGCCCTCCTCACGGGCCAGTTCGGCCATGCGACGCAGCTGGCCGCGGGTCATCGGGTCGGTCGGGGACAGGACGACGAGGGTGAACCCCGCGCCGGGCTCCTCCCGGGGACCGGGTCCCTGGGAGTGCGCCCATTCCAGGACGTTCAGGAGCTGCACCGGGCTCTCGACGAACGCGAGGGTGTGGGGGGTGGTGCCGGTGTTCCCGGCGCGAGGGCTCATCGTCGTACGACCGTCCCGTTAGGCACTCGTGGCGGTGGTCGGAGAGGGATCCGGGTCAGACCGTGACGGGCTCGCCGGCCGCGGCGGCGATCTCGGCCTCGGCGACGACGCCGGCGACGCGGCGCAGCTTCTTCATCGGGCCGAGCTCGGAGTCGTAGACCTTCTTGATGCCGTCGCCGAGGGAGGCCTCGATGGTGCGGATGTCGCGGACGAGGCGGGTGAGGCCCTGCGGCTCGACGGAGGCAGCCTGGTCGGAGCCCCACATGGCGCGGTCGAGGGTGATGTGGCGCTCGACGAAGGTGGCGCCGAGGGCGACGGCGGCGAGGGTGGTCTGCAGGCCGGTCTCGTGGCCGGAGTAGCCGATCGGGACGTTCGGGTACTCCATCTCCAGCGTGTTGATCACGCGGAGGTTCAGTTCCTCGGCCTTCGCCGGGTAGGTGGAGGTGGCGTGGCAGAGCAGGATGTTGTCGCTGCCCAGCACCTCGACGGCGTGGCGGATCTGCTTCGGGGTCGACATGCCGGTGGAGAGGATGACCGTGCGGCCGGTGGCGCGCAGGGCGAGCAGCAGCTCGTCGTCGGTGAGGGAGGCGGAGGCCACCTTGTGGGCGGGGACGTCGAACTTCTCCAGGAAGGCGACGGCCTCGGTGTCCCACGGGGAGGCGAACCAGGCGATGCCCTTGGCCTTGCAGTAGTCGTCGATGGCGCGGTACTCGTCCTCGCCGAACTCGACGCGGTGGCGGTAGTCGATGTACGTCATCCGGCCCCAGGGGGTGTCGCGCTCGATGTCCCACTGGTCGCGCGGGGTGCAGATCTCGGGGGTGCGCTTCTGGAACTTGACGGCGTCGCAGCCGGCCTCGGCGGCCACGTCGATCAGCTTGAAGGCGTTCTCCAGCTCACCGTTGTGGTTGATGCCGATCTCGCCGCAGATGTAGACGGGCCGACCCGGGCCGGCCGTACGCGAACCGAACTGGCGGAGGCGGGAGTTGGTGCTCATGTCAGGGGTTCCTTACTCGGGGAGGGGGTCGAGAGAGTCGAGAGAGGGTCCGAGGATCCAGCCGGCGATCTCCCGGATCGCGCCGTCGCCACCGGCGAGGGTGGTGACCGCGCGTGCGGCGCCGCGTACGACGTCGTGGGCGCTCGCGACCGCCACGGGCCAGCCGACGAGGGCGAAGCACGGGAGGTCGTTGACGTCGTTGCCGACGTAGAGCACGCGCTCCGGCGCGATGCCCTGCTCCTCGCACCACTGCTTGAGTGCGAGGTCCTTGCGGTCGATGCCGTGCAGCACCGGGAGCCTGAGCTTCCGGGCGCGGGCGGCGACGACCGGGTTCTGTTCCGTGGACAGGATGAGGAGCTTCAGGCCCGACCTGCGCAGGGCCGCGATGCCGAGTCCGTCGCCGCGGTGCACGGAGACGAACTCCCGTCCGTCGGAGTCGATCAGCACCCGGTCGTCGGTCTGGGTGCCGTCGAAGTCGAGGACGACCGCGTCGATGTCGTCGGCGGTCGGGAGGGAGCCGGGCCGGTCGGCGTCGAACAGCGGCGCCAGCGCCCGCGCCCGGGCCAGGTCGTGCGGGTCGTCGATCTCCAGGACGCGGGCGGGGTCGGTGCGCACGAGGTCGGTGCGGCCGAAGAAGCGGTGGCCGTGCGCACGGAAGCCGGCCGCGTCCATGGCGTAGGCGGCGCCGGTCTCCAGGAGGTCCTGGGGGCGGTCCTGGCGGCGGGGGCGGTAGGACTTGTCGTGGTTGACGCCGTAGCCGCCGTCCGTGCCGCCGTCCTCCGTTCCCGCTGCGCCTGTTGCGTCTCGCCATACGAAGCCGTGGAACGGGGCCACGGTCACCGCAGTGTCGGCGCCGTTCTCGGCGACCGCCGCGGCGACCCCGTCGATGTCCTCCCGGACGATGAACGGGCTGGTGCACTGGACGAGCAGCACCACGTCGACGGCCGTGCCGTGCAGGGCCTCGTGGGTGTCCATGGCGTGCAGGACCGCGGCCTCGGAGGTGGCCGTGTCGCCTGCGATGGCGGCCGGCCGCAGCACGACCTCCGCGCCGGCCTCCCGGGCCGCCGCCGCGATGGCCTGGTCGTCGGTGGACACCACGACGTCCGTCACCAGCCGGGTCGCCCGGCACTCGCGCACCGCCCGCGCCACCAGCGGCAGTCCGCCGACGGGGGCGAGGTTCTTCGCGGGGACGCCCTTGGAGCCGCCGCGCGCGGGGATCACGGCGAGCACACGGCGCACGCCCACTGAGGAGTCGGACATGGACATTTCTCCTTGAGGTGTCACAGCTCCCCCATGCGCCGGATGACCGGCGCCACCCGCTGCACCCCGTGCCGGTAGGCGCCGCGGGCGGCGCGGCGGACGATCTGGCGGACCGGGCCGGGTTCCTTGTCGGCGGCCGGGGCGCCGGGCAGGGGGCTGCCGTCGGGGCCGAGGTGGTGGCGGGCGAGGATGCCGGGGAGGTAGCCGGGTGCGGTGGCGGGTGTGTAGTAGGGGGTGAGCGGGGGGAGGCCGCCGGGCTGGGCGAGGAGTTTCGCGATGCGTTCGCGGGCCGCGTCGAAGGCCCTGTCGTACGAGCCGTCGGCGGCCACGCCCTGGCGGGCCACCCACTCCTCGTCGGGGGCGGGGCGGTGCCCGGCGTCGAGCTGGTCCCAGGAGGCGAGGCAGCCGGAGCCGACGAAGTGGTGGTTGCCGAGCGCCTCGCGCACCCCGAGGTCGGTGAGGACCACGGTGGGGATACGGCGGTGCAGCGACTCGAGGGCGGCCGTGGAGCTGACCGTGACCATGAGGTCGGTGCGGTCGAGGACCTCGCCCATGTTGCCGTAGACCAGGCGCAGGTTGGGCGGCAGGTCGAGCTTCTGCGCCAGCTTCTGGTAGGGCAACTCCTCGATGTGGGTGGTGTGTTCACCCGGCTTGGAGCGGAGCTTGAGCAGTACCTCGCGTTCGGGGTGCAGACGGGCGTGCTGGACGAGCCGGTTCAGGAGGTACGTGCGGTCCTTACGGCTCTCCGGTACGGAGGGCTGCGCCGCGAACACCACGGTGTAGGGGTCGTGTTCACCGGTGTACGGGGCGCCGCCGAGGAAGGGCAGGGCCACCTCGGTCACCGAGGAGGCGTCGGCGCCCACTCCCTCGTACACCGCGCGGAAACGCTCCGCGTCCTGGCGGGAGTTGGCGAGGACGAGGTCCGCGCCGTGCCGCAGCAGCAGACCGTCGGCGAGCTTCTCGTAGACGACACCGACGTAGCCGGTGACGACGACGGGCCGTTCGCCGGTGCCCTCCCGGATCCGCTTCAGTCCGTGCAGGATCGCCTGGACGCCCCCGCCGACCAGCGCGAGGACGAGCACGTCGTACGACTCCCGCGCCATGACGCGCAGGAACTCCACGGCCGTGACCTCGCGCAGGGAGTCGGCGTGCACGCCCACCTCGGCCAGTTGGCGGGGGGTGGGCGTGGCGCGGCCGCGCAGCAGGAACCCGTCCAGGACGGGGGCGACTTGCGTGCCGCCGCGCGACCCGGCTTCCATGGACGAGCCCGTCCGCCCGCCCGGGGCGATCCGGCCCGCGGTCAACGCACCCCATTTCCAGCGGGTGTCGGAGTCCGCGAGCACGGCGATCCGGCAAGGCTTCGAAGTACTAGGTGGCACGGCCACGACGCTAGAAAGCAAAACCCGTGCTTGGCCCAACCTCGACTCAACGGAAAGTTAACAGCGCGCCACCGAAGCCCCAACTGGCCCGCCGAGTTCTCGGAAATACGCGGGATGCACCATTCCGACACATCGAGTTCATCCCCCGTACTCACACCGGAAATTTCCGCTGCCGGACACCCTCCTAGGCTTTTGCGGGTGCCAAAGCTTTCCGTGATCGTGCCGTTCTACAACGTCCAGCAATACGCCCCGGACATGCTCAGAAGTCTTCATCTGAACGCCCGCCCGGACTTCGAGTTCGTACTGGTGGACGACTGTTCGAAGGACGAAACTCCCGCCATTCTCGAACGGGCGGTCGAGGATCTTTCGAAGGTCGCGCAGGTGCGCCTCGTCCGCCATGAGGAGAACGGAGGGCTCGCCACCGCACGCAATACCGGTCTCAACGCGGCACAGGGCGAATATCTGACGTTTCTGGACGGCGACGACTGGCTCGCGCGCGGCTACCTGAACGAGCTGGTCACCGCGCTCGAGGAGCTGGGCTGCGACTTCGTGCGCACCGACCATGTGCAGGCCACCGGGCGCGCCCGCACGGTCGTCCGGCACCCGCACGGGCGCCGCGGGGAGGTCCTCAGCCCGCGCGACGCGATCCTGCCCGCCGACCGCACGACCTCCGTCGACTACGCCTACGCCTGGGCCGGCGCCTACCACCGGCGGCTGCTGGACCGGGGCCTGCTGCACTTCACGGACGGTCTGCGCACCGCCGAGGACCGGCCGTGGATCTGGAAGCTGCACCGGGAGGCGGAGTCGTTCGCCGTGCTGAACCTGTACGGCGTCTTCTACCGCCGCGGGGTCGCCTCCTCCCTGACCCAGATCGGCGACGCCCGCCAGCTGGACTTCATCCGCGCCTTCGACGAGGTCATCGAGGAGACCGCGCAGGACGCGGAGGCCGACCGGCTGCTGCCCAAGGCGGTGCGCACGTACTGCGCGATCATCGCCCACCACCTCGGTGAGATCGAGAAGTTCGAGGCGCCGGTGGCCAAGCAGCTGCGCACGATGAGCGCCGCGGCGATAAAGCGCATGCCGCAGGAGCTGCTCACCGATGTCCTCGACACCATGGACCTGCGCCGCTCCTCCAAGCTGCGGCGGCTGCGCCGGAAGATCACCTCGGCGAAGGTCACCCCCCAGGACACCCCCCCTAAGGCGGCCGCCTGATGTCCCGTACGACCCAGATCTTCTGCGCCTCCACGCTGTACGGCGCCGCCACCCTGGCCGCCGCGCTCGACTCCGAGTGCTTTCCCACGGCGGACCGCCGGCTGCTGCTGGTGTGCAACAACGCGACGAACCCGGAGACCACGCCGGCCGTCGACGAGATGCCGGGCTTCGAGCCGCTGCGGGACCGCTTCGACGCGGTGCTGTCCTGGAACGAGGCGATCAGCCCCTTCCACCCGGGCTCCTGGGCGCCGCGCCCCGACGACGTCCCTCTCTTCGAGCGGTACCTGCGGCTGCTGTGGGGGCTGGGCGAGGACCGGGTGGAGATCGTCCTGGAGTCGATCCAGGTCAACCCCGCGCAGGCCATCGCCCAGATCTTCACCGGAGCGCCCGTCGACGTCTACGCCGACGGGCTGATGAGTTACGGCCCCACCCGCAACAAGATCGACCCGCTGATCGGCACGCGGGTGCGGCGGCTGCTCCACCTCGACCTGGTGTCCGGTCTGGTGCCGATGCTGCTCACCGAGTTCGAGGTGCCCGCGCAGACCGTGCCGGTGAGCGCCTTCCTGAAGGTGCTCGGGCAGGTCGGAGAGGCGTCCGGGGAGTTGCCCCGGGTGCCCGACGACTCCGCGCTGCTGCTGGGCCAGTACCTGTCCGCGCTCGGCATCCTCTCCGTGCGGGAGGAGGAGGACCTGCATGTGCGGATGATGCGCGGGGCGGTCGCCCGGGGTCACCGCGCCATCGTCTTCAAGCCGCACCCCACCGCTCCGGCCCGCTACAGCCGGATCCTGGAGGCCGAGGCCGAGAAGCTGGGCGTCGACCTGACCGTGCTGGACACGCCCGTCCTCGCCGAGGTGCTGTTCGACAGGGCGCGGCCGGCGCTGGTGGTGGGGTGCTTCTCCACGGCTCTGTTCACGGCGTCGGCGTTCTACGAGCTGTCGGTCGCCCGGATCGGCACCGAGCCGCTCCTGGACCGGCTGACGCCGTACCAGAACAGCAACCGGGTGCCGGTCGTGCTGGCGGACGCGTTGCTGCCGGACCTGGAGGAGAAGGACGCCGCGCTGCCCGCTGACACGCTGTCCGCGCTGGTGACCGCCGTCGGCTTCGTCATGCAGCCGCAGCTCCATCCGTCTCTGCGGCCCGCCGCGGAGACCTACCTGCGCACCCGTCTGGGCCCGCGGACCCAGCGCTACTTCAAGCGCAAGCGGCTCACCTCGCTGGGGCTGCCCGGTGGCATCCCGGAGCGGCTGTCCTTCCTGCCGCGCAACTCCACGGCCCGCCGGGTGGTACGCCGCGCGAAGGCGCTGCGGAAGGCCGTACGGCGCTGAGGCGGGGGCGAGGGAGAAGTCGAGGTGAACTCCCGGGAACATCGGCCGAGGTGAGCCCGGGCCGGGCCTAGCATCGCGCATTCGTACACCCGTGCGTGAGTGCAGAGACTCTCCGACCGACCGTGAGGCCACCATGTCGAACCTCGCCCGGCTCTACCCGCTCCTCGACGACGTCCGGCTGCCGGACGACATGCCCTACTCCCAGGTGAGCAAGTGGGAGCAGGGCTTCCTGTATCTGCTGGGACGGCATCACCTCACCGGGAAGGGCCGGCTGGTGGAGCTGGGTTCCGGTGGGGGCGGGTCCACGTACGCGTTGGCGCTGGGGCTCAAGGAGAGCCCCGTGTTCGACGAGCGGACGGGAAGACTGCACGCGTACGACTTCTTCCGGGTCGGCAAGGGGACCTTCGCCACGGAGAAGTTCTTCACCTCGGGGGCGAAGCCCGAGGACGGGAACTCCTTCCTGGAGGACTTCCAGGCCCGGCTGGAGCCGTTCCTGCCCTTCCTGGAGATCCACGCCGGGGACATCTGGCAGACCTCGGACCCGGACGACCACTCCCCCATCGAGTTCCTGCACGTCGACATCGCCAAGACGCAGCGGGTGTTCCGCTGTGTGGCCGAGCGGTTCCTGCCCCGGCTGGAGCCGGGGGCGGTGGTGCTGCACCAGGACTTCGCCAGCCCCCGGCTGCCGTGGCTGCACCACAGCACGGGCGCCCTGCTGCCGTACATCGAGCTCGCGGGGCCGCCGGTACGGTCCACGCTGGCCTTCGAGGTGGTGCGGCCGGTGCCCGAGGAGGTGTGGCGGCGGATCGCCGAGGACGCGTACACGGTCGACGAGAAACTGGAATTGATCTCCGCAGTCCAGGAACGCGTCGATCTCGACCACACCGGAGGGGTCCCTTTCCGGCCGGTCCTGGAGCTCGCCAAGGCCTTTGTCGCCCATTACGCGGGACGCCCGCAGCAGGCCTGGAAGATCGCCGAGCCGCTGACCTCGGACGAGTATCTCTCACGCACCCGTAAGGATCACTTCGAGCAACTCCGCAAGGCGTTGGAGGCCGAGCGGGCGAAGACTCCCCGGCCGTCCGCGGTGATCCGGTTCCGCCGGCTTGTGCGCAAAGCGATACGTCGTTGACACATTCACCGCGTCAATAAACCTGAAAAGACGAAGAGCAACAGGGAAGACCGCTCCCGGATGTGATGTGTTGGGGCGGGGTTAACCCATGCTCCATAGCTTCCCCGAATGCTGCAAAAAGCTTCCCCCGCAAGCCTCTTCGCATCCGAGGGCGCGCCGAGATGACTCAGCAGGACATACGCCCGCCCGCCCAGGCCCCGGCCCCCGTCGCCCTCGCGACGGTGGAGCCGACGCCCGCCCGGCGGCCGCTCGTCTCGTACGTGCTGCCGGTCTACAACGAGCAGGACGGCATCACCGCCTTCCACACCGAGCTGACCGCCGCCCTCGACGGCCGCCCGGACCTCGACTTCGAGCTGGTGTACGTCAACGACGGCTCCGCCGACGGCTCGCTCCCGATCCTGAAGAGGATCGCGGAACAGGACGACCGGGTCCGGGTGGTCGACTTCGCCCGCAACTTCGGGCACCAGATCGCCATCACGGCCGGCCTGGACGTCGCCCAGGGTGACGCGGTGATCGTGATGGACACCGATCTCCAGGACCCGCCGCGGGTCAGCCTGGAGCTGGTCGACGCCTGGCGCGAGGGCGCCGAGATCGTGCACGCGCGCCGCCGCAGCCGGCAGGACACCGCCTTCAAGCGGGCCACCGCGCACCTCTACTACCGGATCCTGCGCTCCTCCACCGAGGTGGACATCCCGCTGGACACCGGGGACTTCCGCCTCCTGGACCGGCGGGTCGCCGACGAGCTGCGCAAGTACCGCGAGCGCAGCCGCTTCGTGCGCGGCATCGTCGCCTCGATGGGCTACCGGCAGACGGAGGTGGCCTTCGACCGCGACGAGCGGTTCGCCGGTGAGACGAAGTACCCGCTGCGCAAGATGGCCCGCCTCGCCGTCGACGGCATGACCAGCTTCTCCACCGCGCCCCTGAAGATGATCACCAAGCTGGGTTTCGTGGTGCTGACGCTGTCGCTGGTCGGCATCGTGTACGCGCTGGCGATGAAGTTCTTCCGGCCCGACATCACCGTCTCCGGCTGGACGATGCTGATGGTCGTCGTGCTGTTCCTGGGCGGCACCCAGATGCTGTCGCTGGGCGTGATCGGCACGTACGTCGGGCGCATCTACAGCGAGGCGCAGGGGCGTCCGCTGTACCTGGTGCGCGAGGTGATCGGCGCGGACGAGCGCGACGGCGGCGGCGAGCGGGACGGTCGTGGTGGCGTCTGAGACCACGGCCGGGACCGCGACCGAGACCACGGCCGACACTGCGGCCGGGACCGCGGCCGACACTGGGGCCGGGACCGCGGCTGAGGCGGTTCCCGTAGCGCCCTCAGGAGTGTCGTCTTCCGGGAGCCGGGCGAGGACGGTCGGCCAGCTCGTGCGCTACACCCTCATCGGCGGCAGCGGCGTCCTGCTCGACATGCTGGCGTTCCTGCTGCTGCACAACAGCGCCGGGATGCACGAGCAACTGGCCAACGCGCTCAGCACCACGATCGGCATCACCAACAACTTCGTCCTGAACGCCCGGATCACCTTCGACCGCCGGGACCGGATCGTGGTGCGCTTCCTGCGCTTCTACGCCGTCGGTATGACCGGAATCCTCCTCACGAACCTGCTCTTCCTGCTCTTCACCGACTCGCTGGGGATCGACGCCAACCTCGTCAAGGCGGGTTCGCTGCCGCTGGTCCTCGCGCTGCAGTTCGTGCTCAACAGAAAGTGGAGCTTCGCATGAACCTCGGCATCATCGGCGCAGGTGCCACCGGCCTGACGGCCGCCTGGGACGCCGTACGCGCCGGCCACCAGGTGACCATCCTGGAGGCGGCCGACGAACTCGGCGGTCTGGCCGCGTCGTTGGAGGTGGGCGGCGTCCCGCTGGAGCGCTACTACCACCACATCTTCCGCAGCGACAAGGCGATGATCGCCCTCATCGAGGAGCTGGGGCTCGGGGACGCGCTGCGCTTCCACAAGCCGACCACCGGCATCTACCGCGGCGGCAGGCTGATCGACTTCACCACCCCGTTCGACATGCTGCGCTTCCCGGAGTTCTCCCCGGTGGACGCGGTCCGCTTCGCGGGGTCCTCGGCGGTGCTGAAGGCGGTCCGCGGCGGCGAGCGGTACAACGACCTCACGGCACTGGCCTGGCTGCGCCGCCGGGCCGGGAAGAAGGCCACCGAGGCGATCTGGGAGCCGCTGCTGCGCGGCAAGTTCGGCGACCGCGCCGAGCAGGTGTCGATGGCGTGGCTGTGGGCCCGTATCCACTGCCGGACCTTCGAACTCGGCTACCTGGACGGCGGATTCGAGCGGGTGTACGCGGCGCTGCGCGACGGCGTCGAGGAGCGCGGCGGCAAGGTCGAGTTCGGCAAGGCGGTGGAGACGATCCGGCAGGAGGGGGACGGCCCCGCCGTGGTGACCTGCGCGGACGGGTCGTCGTACGGCTTCGACCGGCTGATCGTGACCACGCCGCAGCCCGCCTTCGCGAAGGCGGCCGGGCTGCCGTCCGAGGACACGGTGTGGAAGAACCAGTACCTGGGCGCGACCTGCTTCGTGCTGGAGCTGGACCGCAGCGTCATCCCGTACTACTGGCTCAACATCAACGAGCCGGACTTCCCGTTCCTCGCGGTGGTCGAGCACACCCGCATGATCGACCCGGCGGTCTACGGCGGCCGGCACGTCCTCTACGTCGGCAACTACGTCGAGCGTGAGGACTGGCGGTTCACGACGGAGCCGGCCGAGCTGCTGAAGGCGTTCGTGCCGTACCTGCGGCGCATCAACCCCGACTTCGACGAGTCCTGGATCACCGACTGGCACTTCTCGAAGGCCGGGTTCGCCCAGCCGGTCGTCACGCCGGAGTACCGGGCGCTGATCCCGGGCCACGAGACGCCGATGAGCCGGGTCACGCTGGCGACGATGGCGCAGATCTACCCGCAGGACCGGGGGCAGAGCTACTCGGTGGAGATGGCACGGAAGGTGACGGCCTCGCTCGGGCTGCGGTGACGCCGGTGACACGGCAAGGGCCCGGTCGGCGCGCCGACCGGGCCCTTGTGTGTGCTGCCTTGTGTGCCGCCTACTTGCGCACGCACACCACGGTCTTCGACGGTCCGTCGCCGGCCGGAGGGCAGGTGTACGTCGCGACGATGCGCCGCATGAGCCCGGGGTCGACCTTGCCGGGCTTGAACCAGACCCGGTCGAGCACCGCGTACGGCGCCGGGTCGTGGTCGACGCAGTCGGCGTTCTCCTTGAACGACTTCAGGTCGGCGACGTCCTTCAGGAAACGGGTGCGCTGGAGGAACGTGGCGATCGGGTAGCGGCACTGGGCCGGGTGGTCGATGAAGTACACGTCGTCGCCGAACGCCAGGTAGAGCACCCGCGCGCCGTCGGGGATCTGCTGGCGCAGCTCGTCGGCGTTCTGCTGCTTGCGCTCCACGCCCCGCAGGAACGAGGCGTTGGTCGGGCCCGTCTTGCCGTGGGACACCAGGTGCGGGGAGCCGGGCCACATGGCGCCGGACAGGCACACCACTCCGGCCAGGGCGACCAGTGCGGCGGGCAGCACGCCCCGGGCGCTGTTCCTCGCGCTCTTTCCGCTCCCTCCGCGGGACTCGCGCCAGGCGTCGACCGCGGCCGCCAGCAGCGCGACCAGTCCCAACGCCCAGACGGTGGCAGGCCGTTGGAGCCCCTCGGGTGCCTGCGCGTACAGGACGGGCAGCAGACCGAACAGCAGTGACACGGCGCCGAAGCACCACGGGGGCGAGCGGCGCGCGCCACCGACGGCGAGACCCCACATCGCGGCCGCGACGGCGGTCAGCTGGAAGGCGTGGTACACGAACCAGTTGCCCTGCACGATCACGACGGCCAGCGAGCCGAACCCGATGGCCAGGGCGATGACGAGCAGCTCGACGCGCCGCCCGCGGCCGCGCACCCGGGCCCACAGCAGCAGCAGCGCGCCCGGCAGGAGCAGCAGCACGGGGCTGAGCACCGACCGGTCGGCGAGGAAGTCCACCGAGCGCTCGAGGATGTATCCGGGGCGGATGCCGGTGCGGCTGAGCGCCGACTGGTTGATCTGCGGCATGTCCTCGGTCCACTGCCACTCGTGCGACCCGGCGAGCACACTCAGCGCGAACAGGGCGACCGCGCCGGGCACGGCGAGAAGCGCGACCCGGATCGCTCGGCCGCGGTCGACGACGTAGACGAGGAGGATGCCGAAGGCGGCGGTGGAGGCGGTGGAGTACTTCATCATCACCGCGAGCCCGAGCGGTACGGCGGCCAGCAGCGCGCCCGGCCAGGGACGGGCCGTGCCGAGCGCCGCCGCGATGCCGAACACGGTGAGGACGACGGCCGCCCACTCCGGCTGGAGGAAGTCGGTGCGCGGGGTGAGGGTCAGCAGCAGGCCGGTGGCGCCCGCGGTCAGAGCGGCCTCGCGGCCGGTCAGCCGGCGCTGCAGCGCCATGTACAGGGCGTAGGCCGCCGCGGCGGCGAGCAGCGCGCCCACCGCGTACATCAGGGTCTCCCGGACGACGACCCCTCCGAAGCCGATGGCGTCCAGGAGCGCGATGAACCACCGGTAGAAGAACGGCCGGTGGGTGAAGACCTCCGACGGCGAGTAGCCCGCCTCACCGCCGGTGCGCAGGGCGGCGAGGACGTACCGGATGTCGCCGGTGAGGCGCCGGGTGAGCACGGTGTACACAACGGCCGCCGCCGCGGGCACCGCGACCACCGGCCACCACAGGGGTGACCGGCGGACACGGGGCCGGGCGGCGGCGGGCGCGTCGGGTGCGTCGGCCAGGGCGGTCGTCGCCATGTCTCAGCCGCCCAGGAGGGTGCGCAGGTCGGCCGCGTTCGCCTCGGTGACCTTCCACAGCTCCTGCTGCCGGCCGTGCACGTCGGCCACCGTCCTGTCGTGGTCGGCGAGCAGGTCGCGGGAGCGCTCCACGAGCAGGTCGGCGAGGTTGCGGTCGTGCACCGAGACGCCCCACTCGGGCCGGTCGATGTCGCGCAGGAAGTACGCCATCTTCGGGTGCGAGATGAGGCTGATGATGGGCGTGCCGCAGCCGAACGGGATCATGCCGGCGTGCCCGCGCATGCCGATGACGAGCTTGGTGCGGGCGTACAGGTCGCGGATCCCGTCGTTCTCGAAGTCGTACATCGGGATGACGGGCAGCGACACGCCGTGCTCGCGGCGCAGGTCGAAGGCGAGCTTCTCGTCGTCGAGGGAGTGGGCGACGCACTTGACCTCGGCGAGCTTCCCCAGCTCCTTGACGGCCTTGGCCATCTGGGCGAGGAAGTAGCCGTAGTCGTGGCCGAAGCGCAGGCCGGCGCGGTCGTAGGCGGCGTTGAGGAGGATGGTGTCCTCGCGCTCGGCCGGGTCCTGCCAGTTCTCGACGAGCTGGCGGGTGACCGTGGTCGGGCAGGGCTGGAAGCGCACCTTGTCGTGCAGGTGGGACGGGAGCATCGCCCGCACCTTCTCGATGGAGCCGTGGTTGCGCAGGCCGAAGAAGGCGGACTTCTCGACGAGCAGCCGCAGCGACTCCCGGAACCGGTTGGCCCGGTAGGACTGGCCGTCGAAGGCGTTGAAGCCGACGGCGTAGACCGCGATCGGTACGTCGATGCGGTTCATCAGCTCGTCGGGCACGTTCCACTGCCAGGCGCTGTTGCCGTTGGGCATGGTGTCCGGGATGAACAGGCCGCCGCCGCCGATGACCAGGCCCCTGCGGGCGTTGACACGCTCCAGGGCCGCCTCGTCGAACAGGCGGTGGGCGTGCACGGAGTGCCAGCGGCGGGAGGTGGTGTCCCGGTCGAAGGCGAGGCGGACGCTCTCCGGGAGCAGCTTGTCGCCGGCGTTGCCCTGGCGGTCCATGTAGAAGGCGACGTGGGCGAGCTGGTCCTCGGGGCTGCCGGCCGGCTGGGCGGGGACGCCGAGGGTGCGCTGGTGCCAGATGCGGCTGGCCCGGTGCGTGGGGTCGACGGTGAGGCCGGACATGGCGTACGTCTGCGCCTGCGCGTCGTCGCCGTGCACCCAGGCGATCTGGGCGAGCCGCGAGAAGGCGGTCGCGGCCCGGTTGGGGGCGGCCGTCGCCAGGAGCAGCTGGGCGCGTGCCTCGTCGTAGCGGGAGACGCTCATCAGGGCGTGGCCGTACACCTCGTGCGGCCAGGCCTCGTCGACCGGGATGTGCACGCGCTCCAGGATGTCGACGGCGGCCTGGTAGTCGCCGGCGCCGATGTGGGCGAGGGCGACCCGGCGGGCGGTGGTGACGTCACCGGTGCGCTCGACGTGCGGGGTGCCGTAGTGGACCAGCAGGTCGCGGTGGAGGGGGTCGGGGTTCTCCAGGAAGGCGGCGTGCAGTTCGGCGTCGGTGAGGTCGAACTCGGCCCAGCGCTCCTGCGCCTGCCCGTAGCCGGCCTCGCCGCCCTGCCAGGGCTTGTGGCGGCCGGTGAAGTGCAGGACGGCGGTGTCCTCGGGGACCGGGAGGTCGCCGGAGAGGCGGCGCTTGACGAAGTTGTACTTCGGGTCGAGGTCGACGAAGTCACCGTCGAGCAGGGCGTTGAGGATGCCCTGGTCGTGCTTGTCGAGCTCGTACTTTCCGCTGCGGCCGATCTCGTCGATCCGCGCGCAGAACGCGTCGGTCAGGTACTCCTTCTGGATGACGAGCAGACCGCTGTTGAGCATGCGGGTCCTGTCGCCGTAGAAGAACTGGGCGACGGCACCGAGGCCGTGACGCAGCGACAGGAGTTCCTTGACCGGGCCGAGGACCACCATGTCGGTGTCCAGGGTGATCACGGTGTCGTAGTCGCGGATCCGGAAGACGTCGAGGATGAAGTACGCCTTGCGGACCAGGTAGTTGTCCTGGTCGCCCTTGACGTAGGAGTCGTAGTGGTCGGCGTCGACGCGGCGGAAGATCACGCGCGGGTGCAGGGCGCGGATACGGGCCACGGAGGCCGGGCGCAGGCCGTCGTGGAGGACGATGAAGTCCTCGCACACGTCCGGGTTGGACAGCGCGAGCGAGCGCAGCAGGACGAGGAAGCCGGGCAGGTAGTTCTCGTCGACGAAGCTCGCGAAGGCGACGCGCCGCTTGCCGGTGAGGGCGCCGGCGTCGGCGACGGGGGCTGCCGGGGCGGATATGGGACTCGTGGTCATCTCAGGGAAATCCTCATGCCGGAGACGCTCTGGGCCCGTTCCATGACCCACGCCTTCTCGCTGCCGTATTCGTGCACATTGGTGATCGCCAGCTTCATCGCCTCGGGGAGGCGGTAGGCACCGCTCTCGTAGAAGTCGAAGCCGATCAGGTCGAGGGTGGGGCTGACGTCGAGGAAGTCGAGCAGCCACAGCATGTTGAAGCCGGACGTCGGGATGCCGGAGAACTGCTCCTGCGTCCAGCCGCCGATGTTGCGCACCGGCCAGCGCAGCGACTCGTCGTTCACGTACGTCTGCGCGCCCGGGACGAGCTTGTTGCGCACCGAGTACTTCCAGTCGGGCGAGTTGCCGCCGAAGACCAGACGGATGTCGACCGGCTTGTCCCAGTTGAAGGCGTGCTTGTGGATGGTGACGTGGATGTCGGTCTTCCTGCCGGTGTGGACCGGGTCGATCTTGTACGAGTTGAAGCGCACCACCAGGTCGTAGGCGTCGATCTCCGCGCCCATGCCGCTCTCGCCGACCGTGCCGGAGTTGGCGATGAGGCACACCGACCGGCCGGCGACGCGGTTGCGGAACTCGCCGAGGCTGAGCCACTGCACGCCCCCGAACAGGGGGTCGGGCACCGGGCCGCGCATGCGGTTGCGGCGGGTGTCGGCGTACAGGGCGAGCGCCTGGGTGAGTTCGGGGGCGGGCCGGGTGTGCTGGGAGGTGCTGAGGTCGAGGTAGTGGCCGATCGCCTCCTGGACCTCCTGCTCCACGGTGTCCGTGCGGTCCATGGCGAGCAGCGCGCCGACCAGACGGGCCTGGGCGCCGGGCTGGTCCCCGGCGGCGTGCGCGGCGAGGCCCTCGGCCCACACGTCGGTGGCCGGGCCGCCGCTGAAGCGCGCGGAGTCCGGGACGCTGCGCTCGAGCAGGGCGAGCAGTTCGGTGCGGGCGGAGGTGGCGGCACGGATGCCGTCGACGCGGGCGCGGACGCCGAAGCCGTCCTCCTTGGTGAGCTCCAGGTAGCGCTCGTAGGCGTCGACGGCGGCGATGGGCAGGCCCATGGCCTCCAGGAGACGGCCGCGCAGCCGCCAGCCGGCGCGTGAGTTCCGGCGCTGGGTCAGGATCGTGTCGCTGATGACCAGGGTCAGGTTGAGCTCGTCGTCGTAGCCGCAGACGACCGCCTTGTTGCCGACGGCGAGGAGCGCGTCGAGCACCTCGTTGCTGAGGGTGCTGCCGCCGGTGACCGCCTTGGCGCCGCGGCGCAGCAGGCCGCCGGTGGCGGGCGCGGGCGCCGTCTGCTCCTGGGTGGCCCACAGGGCGAGGAGCTGGCGCAGTGCCTCGGCGAGGGCGGTGCGGCGGGAGTCGAGGCTGCCGACGAGCTTGCCGCTGTGCACGGAGCAGGCGCGCAGGCACTCCTCCAGCTCGACCGGGCTTGGCTGGGCGGTGGGCAGTGCCGATGAGGGCCCCTCCGGCCTGGGGCGTGACCATCTGCTGCGGACCCTCGTCATGATTCTCCTGGCGTATGAAAAAAGCACAGAACTATTGGGTTTTGATGGAAGGTTGGGAGACCGTAAGAAAGGAAAGCGACGCTCAGGTGAACCCCTCGGGACCTGAAGGCGAATGCTCATGCCGTCGAACAGAAGTTTTGGGAGTGACGTCATAGGGTCCGCATGGACGTCATTTTGAGAACACCGAGCACGACGGGAACGGACAGCGGCGTGACGCAGACGGTCGAGAACTCAACTCAGCAGCCCATCGCCGTTCCCGTACCGTCGGAAGACCCGTCGAAGGGCTCCCCGCGGGGCTCGTCGAAGAGCGCGTCCCGGGCCAGGGGCTCCGGTGGGCGGCTGCGGGCGCTGGACGGGCTGCGGCTGGTGGCCGCGCTGATGGTGGCCTGCTACCACTACGGCGGCCGGGGCGGCGAGATCACCCAGGCCTGGGGCACCTCCCCGTCGCAGGTGTTCCCCACCCTGCACACGCCGTTCGCCTACGGCTGTCTCGGCGTCCAGATCTTCTTCGTGATCAGCGGTTTCGTCATCTGCATGAGCGGCTGGGGCCGCCCGCTGCGCTCCTTCTTCGCCTCCCGCGCGTCCCGGCTGCTGCCCGCGTACTGGGCGGCGGTCCTCCTGGTCACCGCGGTGTTCGCGCTGCCGGTCGTGGCCTACAAGGCGCTCTCGCCGAGCGACACCCTGGTGAACCTGACGATGCTCCAGCAGCCGCTCGGCGTGGACCGGGTGCTCGGCGTGGACTGGACGCTGTGGGCGGAGGTCCGCTTCTACGCCCTGTTCGCGCTGTGCGTCGTCCTGCCGGGCGCGAGCCGCCGGCGCGTGATCATGTTCTGCGCGGCCTGGACGCTGGCGGCGGCGATCGCGCAGGGCGCCGAGGAGCCGCTGCTCGAGATCGTGCTGATGCCGGAGTACGCGCCGTTCTTCATCGGCGGGGTCGGCCTGTACCTCGTGCACCGCGACCGGCGGGACGCGTACGCGTGGGGGATCGTCGGCGTGAGCTTCCTCATCGGGCAGCACTACGCGGTGCGCAGCCTGTGGAACGCCGCCGACCCGAACGCCTTCGCCCACCGCACGTCCTTCGGCATCATCGCCGTCGTCGCGTTCGGCTTCCTCGCGGTCGGCGCGATCGCGCTGGGCCGGCTGGACCGGGTCGACTGGCGCCTGCTGACGGTGGCGGGGGCGCTGACGTACCCGTTCTATCTGGTGCACGAGCACCTGGGCTGGGTGGTGGTGAAGGCCCTGCACCAGGACCTGGGGGTGCCGTCGTACGCCACGTTCCTGCTGACGATCGGGTCGATGCTGGTGCTGGCCTGGCTGCTGAACCGGCTGGTGGAGGAGCGGCTGACGCCGAAGTTGCGGACGGCGTTGTCGACTCCGCGCCGGTGAATACGCCTGTTAATTCGGAGTAAATTCACGGTCGCTTTCCGGAGAACCGGAAGGCGGCCCATTTCTTGATCCGCTTTCTCGGGTCAGTCGATTCCGTACCGTGCCGCGATGCCGTCGATGACGAGTTCCAACCCTTCCCCGAAGTGCTGCTCGTAGTCCGCGAAGATCTCCGCGCCCGCGGCGGCGGACAGCGGGAAATCGGCCATCATCCGGGCGCGTTCCTCGACGTCGAAGCCCTCGCGCCGTTCGTCGGGCAGGGGTTCGACCCCCTGCTCCTCGGTGACGAAGCCGAGCGTGTACAGGTACGTCGTCGTGGTCGCGCGGACGGCCTGGGCGAGGGTGAAGCCGGCGGCGGTGAACAGGCGCAGGCTGTCCTCCATCTGCTCGGCGTGCTCGATGCCGGTGAAGCGTGAGCCGCTGAAGACCTTGGCGCCGTCGCGGTAGCCGCGCAGCGACTCGCGCAGGCCGTGGTTGGCCTTGCGCAGCCGCTCCCGCCAGGTGTCCGCGGGGTCCAGGGACGCCCCGGTGACCATCCGGCGGTACATCTCCGTCGCCATCTCGTCGAGCAGCGCCTGCTTGTCCTTGAAGTGCCAGTACAGGGCGGGCGCCTTGACGTCCAGCTCCTTGGCGATGGCCCGCAGGGTGAGGCCGTCCAGGCCCACCTCGTTGAGCAGCCGCAGCGCGGTGTCGGCCACCCGCTTCCGGTCGAGGGGCGCGCGTCGTTCCGAGTTCACGCTTGACAGTTTAACGACGTTAAGGCCACGCTTGCCCGCGACGGCACTTAACAGCGTTAAGGAGAGGTGATCGTATGACGACGCATGCGGACGTACTGATCGTGGGCGCGGGGCCGAGCGGGCTGACGCTGGGCGTCGACCTCGCCCGGCGCGGGGTGGACGCGCTCGTGGTGGAGCGGGCCGACGGGCTCTTCCCCGGCTCGCGCGGCAAGGGGATCCAGCCGCGCACGATGGAGGTCTTCGACGACCTCGGCGTCCTCGACGCGATCCGCGCGGCGGGCGGCAGCTATCCGGTCGGCATGATCTGGCAGAACGGCGAGCGCGCGGGCGAGCACCGGATGTTCGACCCGGCCGAGACGACCGGGGACTCGCCGTACACCGGACCGTGGATGGTGCCGCAGTGGCGCACACAGGAGATCCTCCTGGCGCGGCTGGAGGAGCTGGGCGGGAGGGTCGCGTTCGGGAGGGAGCTGGTCGGGTTCGACCAGGACGCGGAGGGCGTGACCGCGTACTTCGCGTCGGGCGCCGACGTCCGCGCCCGGTACGTGGTCGCCGCCGACGGCGGCCGCTCCACCCTGCGCCGGACGCTCGGCATCGGCATGACGGGCGAGACGGTCGACCCGAGCCCGATGCTGGTGGCCGACGTCCGGGTGACCGGCCTGGACCGCGACAACTGGCACATCTTCCCGCCGAGCGGCGAGGGCGACGGCTTCCTGGCGATCTGCCCGCTGCCCGGTACGGAGGACTTCCAGCTGCTGGCCCGGTTCCCGGAGGGCGCCTCGGTCGACCTCTCCCTCGACGGCGTCCGCAAGCTGGTCGCCACCCGCTCGCACCTCGCCCCCGAGGCCGTGACGGAGGTCCGCTGGGCCTCCGACTTCCGCCCCCGGGCGGCCTTGGCGGACCGCTTCCGTTCCGGCCGGGTCTTCCTGACCGGAGACGCGGCCCATGTCCACTCACCGGCCGGCGGCCAGGGCCTCAACACCAGCGTCCAGGACGCCTACAACCTGGGCTGGAAGCTGGGCGCGGTCCTGCGGGACGGGGCGGACGCCGCGCTGCTGGACACGTACGAGGAGGAACGGCGCCCGATCGCCGCCGAGATGCTGGGCCTGTCGACGAGCGTGCACCGCGGGGAGACCAAGCGGGGCGAGGCTACATCTCAGCTGGGGCTGGGCTACCGGGAGTCGTCACTGACGGAGGAGACCCGCGAGACCCCGGGCCCGGTGAGGGCGGGCGACCGCGCGCCGGACGGGGTCGTGGAGGGGATGCGGCTGTTCGACGTGTTCCGGGGGCCGGGGTGGACACTGCTCGCGCTGGGCACCACGGGGGCACCGGACCTCGGAGAGGCGGTGCCCGTCGTACGCGGGCCGGCCCACGAGACGTACGGGACCGGGCTGTTCCTCGTACGACCGGACGGGTACGTCGGCTGGGCCGGTGACTCGACGAGGGGGCTCGGCGACTACGTCACGCGGGTCGGGCTTCGTTAGTCGTCGCCGTCGAGGAGGGTGTCCACGGAGAGATCGACGGCAACGCCGACGGACTCGGGCACGGACACGCTCTGCCCCCGCTGGAAGCGCTGGGGGTCGGGGTACTTGCCGTCGGCTGGGTCCTGGTAGAGGAGGACCTCGTCGCGTTTGCGGTCGACGATGAGGTAGACGGGGATGTTGGCCTGGGCGTAGCAGTCGACCTTGAGGCCGAGGTCGTCGGACCAGTTGCAGGCAGTCACCTCCAGCACCATCCGGAACGCACGCGGGGCGTAGCAGTTGTGCTGGACGTGGGCGTCCAAGAAGTCCGTCTCGACGACCGAAAGATCGGGTACCGCGAAGTCGTCGGGCCCCGTGGGCAGCCAGAGACCGATGCCGAGCACGCACTTGAGACCGGAACGACGTGCCTCCGCCGTGTAGAACTTGCGGGTCACATGAGTCAGCGTCACCTGATGCGAGCCGTCGGCCCAGGGAGTCGCGGTAAGCCTCCCGTAGAGCACCTCACCGCGATACCCCTCCAGCTCCCCGGTGAGCCAGGTCTCGGCCTCCAGGACCGTCGTCCGCCGCGCACGCCTCACCCCGGCAACTCCCCTCCGGATACGGAAACTTACTCACCGTACCCCGAAGTGGATCACTCAGAACGCATCCGACGGCACGTAAGTCCCCCAAACCTCCCGCAGCGCGTTGCACACCTCGCCCACGGTCGCCCGCGCCTTCAGCGCGTCCTTCATCGGGTACAGGACGTTGTCCTCGCCCTCGGCCGCCTTCTTCAGGGCGGCCAGGGCGGTGTCCACCGCGGCCTGGTCGCGCTCGGCCCGCAGCTTCGCGAGCCGTTCCGCCTGCTGGGCCTCGATGGCCGGGTCGACGCGGAGGGGCTCGTAGGGCTCCTCCTCGTCGAGCTGGAAGCGGTTGACACCGACGACGACCCGCTCGCCGGAGTCCGTCTCCTGAGCGATCCGGTACGCGCTGCGCTCGATCTCGCTCTTCTGGAAACCGTGCTCGATCGCGCTGACCGCGCCGCCGAGGTCCTCGACCTTCGCCATCAGCTCGACGGCCGCCGCCTCGACCTCGTCCGTCATCTTCTCGATCACGTACGAGCCGGCGAAGGGGTCGACGGTCGCCGTCACGTCCGTCTCGTAGGCGAGCACCTGCTGGGTGCGCAGCGCCAGACGGGCGGACTTGTCCGTCGGCAGCGCGATCGCCTCGTCGAAGGAGTTGGTGTGCAGGGACTGCGTGCCGCCGAGGACCGCCGCCAGGCCCTGCACCGCGACGCGCACCAGGTTCACCTCGGGCTGCTGGGCGGTCAGCTGCACCCCGGCCGTCTGCGTGTGGAAGCGCAGCATCATCGACTTGGGGTTCTTCGCGCCGAACTCGTCCCGCATCACCCGCGCCCAAATACGCCTGGCGGCACGGAACTTGGCGACCTCCTCCAGGATCGTCGTCCGGGCGACGAAGAAGAAGGACAGCCGGGGGGCGAAGTCGTCGACGTCCATGCCGGCCGCGACCGCCGTGCGCACGTACTCGATCCCGTCCGCCAGCGTGAACGCGATCTCCTGCGCGGGCGAGGCGCCCGCCTCGGCCATGTGGTAGCCGGAGATCGAGATGGTGTTCCACTTCGGGATCTCGGCCTTGCAGTACTTGAAGATGTCCGCGATCAGCCGCAGCGACGGCTTCGGCGGGAAGATGTACGTCCCCCGCGCGATGTACTCCTTCAGCACGTCGTTCTGGATCGTGCCGGTCAGCTGGGAGGCGGGGACGCCCTGCTCCTCGCCGACCAGCTGGTACATCAGCAGCAGCAGCGCGGCCGGCGCGTTGATCGTCATCGACGTCGACACCTTGTCCAGCGGGATCCCGCCGAACAGCACCCGCATGTCGTCCACCGAGTCGATGGCCACGCCCACCTTGCCGACCTCGCCGTGCGCGATCGGGGCATCGGAGTCGTGGCCCATCTGGGTGGGCAGGTCGAAGGCGACCGACAGCCCCATCGTGCCGTTGGCGATCAGCTGCTTGTACCGGGCGTTGGACTCCACCGCCGTCCCGAAGCCCGCGTACTGGCGCATGGTCCAGGGACGGCCGGTGTACATCGACGGATACACACCCCGCGTGAACGGGTACGACCCCGGCTCACCCAGCTTGTCGGCCGCATCCCAGCCCTGCAGAGCGTCCGGCCCGTAGACCGGCTCGATGGGCAGTCCGGACTCCGACTCGCGCGCCATGGTGTGATGCCTCCCGCTCAGCAGTTGCTCGAGTTACTCGCCAGTTACTCGCCAGTACAGACCGACTCTTCGACGGACTGTAGCGGCGGGCGTGCACCCGGTGGAGGGGAGCACGCTGGGACCTTCCTCACAGAGTGATTGCGGTGACCGTCACAAGTCCAGGGCACACCACGTCGGGTCCGTTCGCGAGCCGCCGTCCGGGGGGAACATCTCGGGCATGACGATGCGAAGATCACTCGCCGTCGCGGCGGGCACGGCGGCTCTGGTGACGGTGTGCGGCTGCACGGTGCAGACGACCGGCGCGGAGGACAAGGGACGCCCGCCCGTCCATATCGACGTCAGCCCTACGGCCCACGGGAGCCGTGCAACCCCTACGGCCCCTACGGCCCCTGCGACGCGCGGCGACGGCGCGTCCGACGCCGCCCCCACCACCTCCGAGCCCCCGGAGCCGCCCGAGCCTCCGCCCGTCCTCTGGTCCCGCGGCGACACCGGGCGCGAGGTCCGTGAGCTCCAGGCCCGGCTGCGGCAGGTGTCCTGGCTGTTCGACGGGCCGACGGGGACGTACGACGAAGCGACCGAGGAGGCGGTGAGCGGTTTCCAGGGCAAGCGGGGGCTGCCGCAGACCGGGCGGACGGACGCCGTCACCTGGGAGCGGCTGCTGGGGATGACGTACGAGCCGGGGCAGTGGGAGCTGTACTTGATGGGCGGTCAGCCGGCCGCCGAGCCCGATCCGCGCTGCCTGACCGGGCGGGTGCTGTGCATCGACAAGACGAGCCGGACGCTGCGCTGGATGATCGACGGCCGGACCCTGTCGACGATGTCGGTCCGCTTCGGCTCGCAGTACACGCCCACAAGGGAGGGCGTGTTCCACGTCTACTGGAAGTCCCGCCGCCATGTGTCCACGCTCTACGACTCGCCGATGCCGTACGCGATGTTCTTCAGCGGCGGGCAGGCGGTGCACTACTCGTCGGACTTCGCGGCCCGGGGATACGCCGGGGCCTCGCACGGCTGCGTCAACGTACGGGACGAGGCGGCGATCGCGGAGCTGTTCGCGGAGGTGAGGAACGGCGACAAGGTCGTCGTCTCCTGGTGAGGTTCTGGGGCGCGGGCGGGACCGGGGGAACGTGTCCCGCCCGCGCCAGGTGCACGAGCCGTGGGTACGGGGGGAACCCCGGCTCAGTGCGAGGGCCGATGACCAGTCGGCTCACTTCTTACTGCGCCTGGGGCGCCGAAAACGTCACACCTGTCGCGAAGAAATTTCGGCGACTTCCAAAACCGCAGGTCAGAGGGGGCGCGCAGACGGCTCAGAGTGCGCTGTACGTCGGCTCGGGCGACGGGCCCGTCTCGGGGGCCCGCTTGGGCAGGGGGGAGAAGGTGGACGGAGAGGAGGCGGACGGGGTGGAGGGTGCGGCGATCCCCTTCGGGTGCTGGCTGCCGCCGGAGCCGCCGGACGTGCCGCCGGAGGCGTCGTCCTTCTCGCTCTTCCCGCCGTTGCCGGGCTTCCCGGTCTTCCCGCCGGTCTCTCCCTTGCCGTCCTTTCCGGCCTTGCCACCGGTGGCGCTTTGGCTGTCCCCGCCGTTCCAGCCGCCGCTCTGCTCGTCGGGGCCGCTCTGCCCGCCCGTGACGCCGCCGAGCCGGCCGTCGACCGGATCGAGGACCTGCGCGCAGTACGCCGGCACGCGCGAGGAGCCGCCCGCCGCGCCCTCCAGGGTGCGGCGGCGCTCGCCGTTCAGCGTCTTGCCGTCGCGGACGTCCCGGCAGGCCGAGGCCACCCCGCTCGGCACCCCGCCGCCGTCGCGGGCGGCCGGGTCGTCGTCGGGGCCGCCCTTCGCGTTCCCCTCGGCGTTCGGCGCCGGTGTCGCGCTCGGTGCGCCGTCGGGAGTCGCCTCACCCTCGCCGTCCCCGGTGGTCGCGCCCGGTGTGGGCGAGACGAACGGCCGGTTGGAGTCGGGCGTGGCGGCGGCCGACACGGAGGCCGCGGGTTCCGGCTCGGCCCGGTCGAACGGTGTCGGCAACACGCCGGTCCCGGCGGCGACGGCTACCCCGCCGACCATCCCGACGGCCAGCGCGGCGGCCAGCCCCAGCCGGGCGGGCCGCTTCCAACGGTGGCGGGCACCGGCCGCCGCCCGGCCGTCGATGCGGACGAGCCCGGCGTCGGCGTCGGGTGCGCTCGGCTCGGCATCACGGTCGGCACGCCCGGCGCGCGCCGCGCGGAAAGCCGCGAGCGCGGCCGACTCGCCGGGTCGGTCCTCGCCGAAGTCCTCGCCTGCCACCGGCTCCGCCGCACGCGCACCGCGGGCCCTGCGGAAAGCCGCGAGCGCGGCCCCCTCCCCAGCGCTTCCCTCCCGGGCGGCGATCACCGGCCCAGCGGCGCTGTCGGCGCGTTCGGCGCGCGCCTTGCGGAACGCGGCCAGAGCTGCGGCCTCGCCGGGGAGTTCCTCGTCGGGCGGGGTCGGGTCGGCGGAGAGGGCGGCGAGGGCGTTCAGGGTGCCCGCGAGGCGCTCGGCCTCGGCGCGGTGGGCGGGGGCGACAGCGTTGTCGGACATCTCCCCGCTCAGCAGACGCTCGGCGGTCGCCCGGTCCAGCCACCGGCCGCGGGCCCGGCCCGCGGCGGAGCCGCCGGGGGAATCCGCGTCCTGGGACTCCGCATCTTCCGGGAAGACACAGCGCTCGTCGGCCATCACATGTCCTTCTGCGTCCGCGCGCACGCATGCGTCACACCGGCGGACGTCACCGCGCCCGAGCGCGGTCCTCGCTGGGGCGGGAGTGCGTCGAGCACGCCGGCCGTTTCCGGATCCTCACCGAGCAGCTCGGCGAGCTTCTTCAGTCCACGATGCGCGGCCGTCCGTACCGCACCGGGCCGTTTGCCGAGCGTCTCGGCAGCGGTCTTGGCGTCCAGGCCCACGACGACCCGCAGGACGACGGCCTCGGCCTGGTCCTGCGGCAGCCGGGCGATGAGGTCGAGGGTCCGGCCGGTGGCGAGCGCCTCGATGGCCTCGCCCGCGGTGTCGGACTCGGCGGCCCGCCCGGTCAGCTCCGTCTCGTCGCCGCCGATCGCGGGACGCCGCCCGCGCATACGGACGTGGTCGAGGGCGCGGTTACGGGCGATACGGGCGGCCCAGCCGCGGAAGCGGTCCGCGTCGCCGCTGAACCGCTCCAGGTCACGGGCGATCTGCAGCCAGGCCTCGGAGGCGACGTCCTCGGCGTCGAGGTCGCCGACGAGCGTGCGGACATAGCCGAGGAGCCGCGGGTGCACCGCGCGGTACACAGCACGGAACGCGGTCTCGTCTCCGTCCTGTGCCGCAAGCACCGCGGCTGTCAGCTCCGCGTCGTCCCCCACGTCGTGGTTCCTCGGTTGATGGTTGCGGTGTCACCGACCGCACAGCGTCCCGGCCCTCAACGGTCGGGGCCCGCGGTTGGTCACGGTGCTGCAGTGGTCATGCTGCCCGGTGGTCGTGGGGCCGCAGTGGTCATGCTGCTCCAGCCGCTCCGCCGTCCGGCGCGAAAGGCACGTTACGACCTGAAACCGCTGGTCGTCCATGTCCGTACAAGATGCAACCAACTCGGGACAGGATTTGCCGACCCGGGGTGTGACAGAAAACGCACTCTCGGCGCTGTAGGAAGTACGGGTCGCCGCGCGGCCCGTGCCGCGCGACGGCCGGGGCCTCTCCTGTGGGGGGTGGCGGCCCCGGCCGTTGCTGTGGCGCCGCCTGCCGTGCAGGGTCTACGGGACCGGCTGACGGGCTTCTGGGACCGGCTGGGCTGCTGCTGAGCCCCTGGGGCTGATGAGCCCGGCCTGAATTACTGGTTCTTGCCGCTTACTGGTTCTTGCCCTTGGCTTCGGGGGTCTTCTCGGCCTCGGGGGTCTTCTCGGCCTCGGGCTTCTGCTGACCGCTCCCGTTGCCGGAGTCCTCGCCCGCCTTGTCGCCCTTGTCCTGGCCACTGCCCGAAGAAGGGGTGCCGGAAGACGGGGAAGCGGACGCGGACGCGGTCTGCGCCGCGCAGAAAGCGGTGACGTTCTCCTCGCCGCCCGCAGCGGTCACCAGCCGCTCCCAGGCCGTGGCGTCCAGCGCCTTGCCCCGCCCTTTGACCTGCTGGTAGGCCCGGCAGTGCGCCTCGGTGTCCTGCGCGTTCACCGGCCGGTCCCGGTCCGTGGAGGAGGAAGCGGAGGGGGACGGCGTGACGGAGGGCGCGGCCTCCGGCTTCTGGGACGCGCTCGCCGACTGCCGCTGACGCCCGGTGTCGTCACGGGCGTCCGTGGAGGACCCGGCGGAACCGATCGCGGCGACCGCCACCCCGCCCAGGGTGAGGCTTGCGACGAGTACGGAGAGCGTGGCCTTCAGCGAACGTGAGGCGTGCCGCTGCCCACGGGGACGCCAGTCGTCCCGGCGCCGGGTACGGGCATGGTGGGCGCCGGAGTCGCGGGCCGCCAGGAAGGCGGCGACGGCCCGCCGCTCGCCCTCGTCGGCGTCCGCGGTGGTGCCGGTCCGCAGGGCGGCCGCGAGCAGTTCCTCGACCGCGGTGTCGTCGCCCGCGCCGTGGGATCCGGAAACGGAGGCACCAGGGTGCGCACGCCGACGGCCGCGATCCCCGCCGCCGCTCATCCGTTCACCCATGTCCGTTTCCGCCTGTCTCGCGTGCTCGACTCTTCGATCGAGTTGTTGCCTTCGGGAACGTCCGCCGCCCCTGATCCATACGGGCCGCGGCCGTCACCGTTCATTTCGAATCCCCCAGCGTCCGGCGGCCGTCATCCGTCACACCCTCGACGCCCAGCTGCCGGGCGAGCCGCTTCAGCCCCCGGTGGGCGGCCGTACGGACCGCGCCGGGCCGCTTGCCGAGGACGCGGGCGGCGGCCGGCCCGTCCAGCCCGACCACGACCCGCAGCAGCACGGCCTCGGCCTGGTCGCGCGGCAGCCCCCGCACCAGCTCCATGGCCCGCTCCGTGGAGAGGGTCTCCAGGGCCTGGTCGTGGGTGCTGTACGCCCCCGGCAGGTCGAGCACGTCCTGTTCGAGCGCCGCCGACCGGGGCCGTACCCGCAGCCTGCGCAGATGGTCCAGCGCCCGGTGCCGGGCGATGGTCGCCGTCCAGCCCCGGAAGCCCGCCCCGTCGCCCTTGAACCGCCCGAGGTCCCGGGCTATCTCCAGCCAGGCGTCGGAGGCGACGTCCTCGGCGTCGTCGCCGACGATCCCGCGCAGATAGCCGAGCAGTCCCGGTTGCACGATCCGGTACGCGACCGCGAACGCGGCCTCGTCACCGTCCTGAGCCCGTGCTACGGCCGCGCCCAGTTCCCCGTCGTACGCGTGCGCGCGCCGGGGTTCCCCTCCCTGGCCCAAGACTGTCCTCGTTCGTGCGGAGTTCGTGGCGGGTGCGTGACGGCCGCTCCGTGAACACGTTCCGGCCGCGTCCACGCCCCCACGGTCATCAGCGTCACGGCTCACAGATGTGTCACAGGGCAGCGGCGGCTCCGGCGCGGTCCACCCTCGTGGGACCGTGCCGGTACCGGCGGCGTGCACCCCGGTCAGGCCGCCGCCCTCCTGGCCGGCGCCCTGCGGGCCCTGCCGTGCAGAGTCAGGTAGAAGGTCTGCAGGGATTCCTCGGCCCCGCCCACCTCGAACCGGTTGACGACCTTCCCGAGGGGGTTCCAGATCCGCCCGTCCGGCATCCGCACCCCGACCGGCTGGCCGAAATACGCCTGCTGGTACGCGTCGAAATCCACCCACTCGGCACCGGCCCGCCGGACGAGCACCTCACCGACGTACGCCCCCAGCCCGACCAGCGTGTCGTGCGCGCGCTCCCGGTCCGCGCCGCCCTTACGCAACCCGTCGACCAGAAAGTCGACGACACGCAGGCTGGCGACGGAGTAGTCCAACGGCAGCCGGTTGCGCACGGTGACCCGCGCGACGAATCCGGCCGCACACGCTCTCATCCCACCCGCGTCTTCCATAGGTCCGTCCCCCCTCGTCCGGGTAGGGGGAACGGACTGCCAGTTCCCCCCGCCTGCCCCAGCGGATGGGACGCCGTCGGCATCACGGGTCACACCTGTGTCACTGGTCACACAGGCGTACGCATCCCCGGGGCGCCGATCTCGCACCACACGACCTTGCCCCGATTGCCGAATCTGGACAGCGGCTGCCATCCCCAGAGATCGGAACAGGCCCGCACGAGGGCCAGCCCCGCCCCTCCTCCGCACCCTCCAGCTCCTCGAACCTCCCCGGCGGCTCGGGCGGCTCCGGATCCGCGTCCCACGCCCCGATCCGCAACACCCCCTCCCGCCACCGCACCCTCAGCGCGGCGGGCCCCTTCTGATGCCGCACGGCGTTGCCGACCAGCTCGGCGGCGAGCAGCTCGGCGGTGTCGACGAGGCCGATGAGGCCGTGCAGGGTGAGGACGAGACGGAGGGTGCGGCGACTGACGGTGACGGCGCGGGGGTCGTTGGGGATGTAGAGGCAGTACTCCCAGGAGTCGGTGAGCTGGTCGGGCTGGTTTTCGGGCATGGGTCAACTCCGTTGAGGTGGTGGGGGGTTGCTGTCGGCGGGCGGTGTCATTGCCGCAGCCGTCACGGCAGGACGGGGCGGTGCGCTTCCGGGCTCCCGGCGTTTCCGCAGCGTGTGCGTCGCGTCACTGACGGTAGGGCTAACCTGTCATCCCGAGCAAGCCGATCCCGTAATCTGGCTCCGAACGGGCCGCGGCGGCGGGCGTGTTGAACGAGGAGCAATCGATGGTCCTGAGGCGCGAACCAACGGCACGCCAGATGCGCCTGGGAGTCGAGTTGCGCAGACTCCGTGAGGCGGCCGGACTCACCGCTCGCGAGGCAGCAGCGCTGCTCGGAACGGGCCGCGTCCAGATGAGCCACATCGAATCCGGACTGGCGGGCGTGAGCGAGGAACGGCTACGCCGCCTCGCAGCCAACTACGCCTGTTCCGACGGCGAGTTCATCGACGCCCTGGTGGCCTTGGCGACCGACCGAACCCGTGGCTGGTGGGAGGAATACCGAGGCATCCTGCCCGCCGCCTATCTGGACATCGCCGAGCTGGATCACCACGCAAGGTTCCGACACGACGTGGCCGTCATCCATGTCCCGGGCCTCTTCCAGACGGAGGACTACGCCCGGGCCCTCTTCGCCTACATGAACCCGGAGTTCCCGGAGGGCGAGGTGGAGCTGCGAGTGGCTCACAGGATGAAGCGCAAAGTCGTCATCGAGGGCCCCGACCCCATCCCGTACGAGACCGTGATCCATGAGGCTGCCCTCCGCATCAGGGTGGCCGGACGAGCCGCGACTCAGGCCCAACTGACGCGCATCCTGGATATGTCGGAGCTCGACCACATCACCGTTCGGGTTGTCCCCTTCGCCCTCGACGACTTCCCGGGCGCCGGCAGCACGATGGTGCACGTGGGTGGAGCGGTCCCCCGGTTGGACACCGTGGTCCGCGATGCTCCGCACGGCACGGCCTTCGTCGACTCCGAAGCCCAACTGGAGCATTTTCGCAAGCTCTTCCGTAGGGTGAAGAAGGGGTCACTCACCCCGGAGCGATCGCGTGACCTCATCCACGAGCTGGCCAAGGAACTGTGAGGAGCAGCATGACCGCCCCCATCCCATGGAAGAAGTCTTCCTTCTCCGGCGGCGGTGAGGGGAACGACTGCGTCGAGGTCGCGGATCTGAACCCCCTCATAGCCATCCGCGACTCCAAAGCCCCGTCGCGCGCCACCCTCACCTTCCCGGCCGACGTCTTCACCACCTTCATCGAGGCCCTGAAGCAGAGCTCCCGCCGCTGACCTGCGGTTGCGGGGCATCCGGGGCGGAGTAGCCTGAAATTGATCGACGGCTGCCTGATTCTGGAGGTAGGCGATGTTTCTCCGACTGCTGCGCCGTCGTATGCCGCGTGGGCTTGTCCTGCTCGGCAAGGGCGGTCTGATCCGGGGCGCCAGCGGCAGCATGTACGACGGTCACGGATACATGGGCTGACTCCACACCCCTGGAGGATGTGCGGTGGCAGAGGACACACATGCCCTGGTAGCCATGACGCGGATCCTGTCACCGCACTGCCGTGTCACCAGGATGTCGAGCGGAGCGCTGATCGCGGACTGGAAGCGGACGCGTTTTCTTGGAATGGCGACCGCAGACGTCCAGAAATTCGCTGACGGGAGCCCTGCCGAGCAACGCGCGGAACTCGTCACCGGTCTCATACGTGCCGGGTGTGCCACGGCCCGCCCGAGGGAGCATTCCGACGCCGAGGTCGGGCTCTGGCTGCGCGGAGTGAACCTGCTGATCCGCACCATGGGTTTCGGACGCGTCCTTCGGCTCCTGTCCTTGGTGGCCCCGGAGTACGCCCGTGCTGATTCCCCCTCCGCGGAGGACGTCGCACGGCTGAAGCGAGCGGTGACGTCTCATGCCCGCAGTAGTTGGTTCGTCAACGACGACTGCAAGGCCGAGGCTGTGACGGCGTTCGTCCTGCTGCGGCGGCGTGGCCTGAAGGCCGTACTGCACGTCGGTGTGCGCGAGCACCCGTTCGCCCTGCATGCCTGGACCTCGTCGGCCGGCCTGTGCATCCCTGACGCCGATCCGCGCGGGCACGCGTTCACGCCGGTTCTCTCGATCGACGGCGGAGGGCAGTGACGTGGAGGCGCTCGGCCTCGAATGGGCCGAGGGTGCGCCGAAGCTCTGGGCAGCCGAGGCCATGGCACGGCAGGGACTCGTGACGACGGTCTCCTCACCGGCCGGCACCGCGGTGGTCGTCGGCTGGGTCGGCTCGTACCGCGACCGTGTGGCGGGTGCGCGCCGCCTCCTCGACGACTTCGGCCCACCGGGAGCCGCACCGCCTCTGCCGACCGGCGACTACGCGGCTGTCCTGGTGTGCCGCGACCGCATCCTGCTGATGCGGGACGAGCAGGCACGCATCCCCCTGTTCTTCAGGAAGTCCGGTGGCCGGGTGAGCGAGGTGAGCACCTCGGCACGCCGCCTGGGCGACGCCGCAGAGCTGGAACCTCGCTACTTCTGCCGGTACCTGACGGGGAACATGGCCCAACCGCACTCGGAACTCACCCCTTTCGCCGGGGTGCACCGCGTCCTCGGCGGCGAGGTGGTGGAACTCTCGCTCACGGGGCAGCTACGCGGTCGGGGGTCGCGACGCGCCCGTCAGGCCGACGACCCGTTGTCGCCGGAATCGAACGGACGCGGCTTGAGCGGGGCCGCGAAGGACCTGCGCCTCGCACTGGAGAACGCTGTCGGGCGCCGTATGGGCGAGATGACGGCATGCCATGTCTCCGGTGGCACCGACTCCACCAGCGTCGCGTTGCTCGCAGCGCGTCAGTCGGCCGCGGGACAGGGCGACCGCAGGGGCCTTGTCCTGCTCGCCGGGCGTTTCGGCACGGGAGAACTTGCCGGGGAGCAGCCGTACCTCGACGAGGCGATGGAGGAGATCCGCCGTCACGCACCCGCGGCGCGCCCCGTCGTCGTCGATGTCGACGACGTGGCCGACTTCGACGACTTCCAGCGTCACGCGGGAGATCCGGACGAGCCTTGTGCGCACGCCTTCCGCGCCCCGTTCTGGAGCAGGCTGCACGCCGCTGCGGCGAAACTGGGTTGTGACATCCTCCTGACCGGCTGCGGAGCCGATCCGATCGCGGACGCCAACCCGCTTCACCTGCACGGGCTGGCCCGCACAGGACAGCTCCGGCAGATGACGAAGCAGGCGCGGGCCTGGGCCGCGGGCAGTGAGCGGGGCTTGCGGGACGTCGTCTCCGCCTACGTCGTGCAGCCGACTCTGCCGCTGGCAGCCGAACGCGTCACAGCGCTCGTCCGCCGTCGCGGAACGGTGCTCGGCGGCCTCGGCACCTTCGCCCGCCCTCCATGGCTGCGACCCGAATTCGCGCGGGCTCACGACTACCGTGAGGCATGCCTCGCGGAGAGCCGCTTCGCGTTCGGGCGCGCGCCCGAACAATCCCTCTACGACGCGGCCAACTACCTCGCCGCTCCCGACCCGTTTTCCTGGCACCACGCACGGCAGGACGGCTTCTTCCTCTCGCACCCCTTCCTCGACCCGGAGGTGGTCGCCACGATGCGCCGCCTCCCCGCCGACGCCACCTTCCGTCCGGGCCGTCCGAAGGCGGTACTGCGCGAGGCCATGGCAGATCTGCTCCCGCCCGGGATCCACGGCCGGACGGTCAAGGTTCCCTTCGACGAGGTCTACGCCCGCGGCCTGCGGACACACGGCGAGGAACTCATGGACCTCTGCCGCACCGCACGGCATCCGCTGGTCGCGGAGATGTTCGACGTCGAGACGCTGTGCCGGGCGGTGCGGGAGGCGCAGCTCGGCGTGGGAAACGCCAACTCCTGGGATCGCGTGAACAGCTCTCTCGCCCTGGTGGCGTGGCTGGAGCGATTGGACGAGCGCTGCCGCGTGCAGGGCGCGGCCGTGCCGGTCATCGCTGGGCCTTGATGTCCCACAGCGTCTGTTCGAACGGGCCCGTCTGGGCCTCGACGATTCCGTACCGATTCACCAATTCGCGCGATTCCGCGTCGCTTATGACGTGGTCTTCCTCGCCCTTTCGCGTGATGGTTTCGATCACATCTGCGCCGTGCGGGCCGAACATCCAATAGACAGTGACGAAGCGTGGATCCCTCGTCAATTCGTCAATCGCGTTGTTCTCGCGCACCCTGCCGCGGAAGATGACGGAGTCGACATCCTTCTGCGCCTTCATCCACTGGGGCACCCTGCCGCCGGACCAGGAGTTCCCCTTCGGGGAGACCCTCTCCAGGCCGAGCCGGTCCTTGCGCGCGAAGCTCGCGGTGGCGTAGAACGCCAACTGGTCGTACGGCGCATTGATGGGCAGTTGTACAACTGTTCGAGTGACGAACTCGTCATTTGACTCGATCCAGTGTCCGGTGGGCATCCATGGCTGCGCCGCCACCAACTGGCCGGGCTGGTGGATTTCCCTACGGGAAAGCGGGTGTGTCTCCCGGAACGAGGAATTGCTCCACTGCTCGGCATCGGCACGCCACTGCATGCGGAGCCGGTCTCTCGCGCTCAGCGGCACCCGTTCCCCCATGGCGTGGAACTCGGCGCCGAGCACATAGAACCCCAGATCGCTTTGGTTCTCGAGCTTGATGTCGACCGGCACTGAGAACGCCTTGCGGTCCTGACTCAGCATCGGCTCCCCCACGGTCATCTTGATGACCGGCTTGGCCCCGTGCTGGTACGGCTTGTAAAGGGTCTGATAGCCGAAATTGGCCAGCGCGAGAGCCGAGGAGACGACCACTGCCGCGGCCACCCGCTTGGGAGCGGGGATCACGACCGATGTCCGCCACAGCGCGAAGCCGGCCCACAGGCAACCCGCCGTGAGCAGGCCCCACAGCACTCGGTAGGCCGTGGAATCTCCCTCGAATGTCTGGAGCAGGAGCAGCACGTTGGCCAGCAATGCCACGACCGTGCCGATCAGCGCGACCAGTCCTGAGTAGGGGAAGCCGTTCCAGTACCAGTGGTCCACGACCGCGGCAGCGCCCAACACCGTGGTGATCGAGGCCACGATGAGGATGGCACCGGTGATGCGCCCCGTGTAGGTCAGGGCCCAGCTGAGGTTCTCGACGCCGAACCGGCCCATCAGAAAGGCCGACAGGAGGAGGACCAGCAGGATCGCCACCATGACCGCCAGTGACCCTCGGGGACTCGCCGGGGGTCGTAACGCCCGCAGACGCGAGCCGACGCCGGACCAAGGGGAACTCTTCGCCTGGTCATCGCCATCAGGTCTCACGGCGTCTCCTTCGACCGTCACCGGGGCACTGAAGACCATCGTTGGTGGTGATCCACCGGATCACCATCCGAATGCCTCCCGACGGCTTACGCGGGCCCCATCGCAGGCTGAAGTCGCGGTGCCATATGAGCTGAATGTCCTCGACCTGGGTTGAGGGTCACCCACCCGCTACGATCCCGGCCCGTCACCGAGCAGCACCGGGAGGGGCCATGGCAGAGGGACGGAGCGCGGCGGCGGGTGCCGTCGTCGAGCTGAGATACGAGCTGAGACAGCCGGACTGGTCCGACGCACTCCGGGCACGCGTCCGGGCACAGGGGATCAAGGGCCGGCTGCGAGGACTGCTCCTGCCGGTGCTCTTCGCGGTGACGGCGTGGTGGCTCACCGACAGCGTCCTGGTCGCGGGAGCCACCATGCTCGGCAGTCTGTTCGGCTTCGTCGTCAGGTCGGGCGTCCTGGCCGCGCGGCATGCCAGGATGACCGCCCCGCTGGGGCCCTGGACCGTGACCGTCGCCGACTCCGACGACGCTGTGCGCTTCGCGGGCACGGACATGGAGCTACGGCGGGGCTGGCAGAGCCTCGGCGGGTACGTGGAGTCCGCCGCCGGATTCGTCCTGCTGACGCCTGCGCCGTATTTGCTCGTCGTGCACTATCTGCCGAAGCGTGCCATGGGCAGGGACGACACCGACCGGCTGCGCGGCATACTCGACCGCCACCTGCCCCGCCGGGGCAGCCGTCCGCCCGCGCACTGAGCTTCGGCGCACGTCGCCGGGCCGGGCTGTCAGACACAGCCCCCGGTCCGACTGCACTGAAGAACAGTCCCCGCGGCGCTGTACGGCCCGGACGACCCGGCCGCCACCCAGTACCTGACCTGGACCCGACTGGGCCCGGCCCCTTCCGCGAACGTGACCTTCTGGTCGAAGGTTCGCTTCCCGTCCTCCTCCATGCCGACGCACAACGGGCTCGTCGTGAGCCGCTGCGTCGTCCCGTCGGCCATGAACATCAGCGCCTCCGCGTACCGGCAGCCGCTGACGACGTGGTTGGTGCCCAGGAAGGAGACCTGGGTGCCGTACCAGCGCAGTGCGCCCGAGACGGAGCTGTTGCCGTAGGGCACGGTGAACTTGGAGAAGGGGTTCACGGACGAGGCGGGGATGCCGGGGCGCAGCCGGGAGATCGAGACCATGTCGAAGACGCCCCAGTAGCCCTCGTCCCAGTGGCCGTCGGGGCCATCCGGCAGACCGGTGCTCGTCGACACGTGGGTGAACGCCTCGACGCCGACCCAGCCCTGGAAGCGGCCGGAGTCGTCGACGACCTGGAGCATGGGGCGCGGGTGGGAGTTGTAGGCGTAGCAGTCGGCGGCCCCGGCCAGGCCCTGGCACCAGTACTCCTCGGTGTTGCGCCGGCCCCCGCCGACCTCGCCGATGTAGCGGACGCGGTCGAAGTCGTCGACGCCGTTCTTCGCGCAGGTGGCGGCTCCGGGCTGGAGATAGCCGATGCAGGCCGCGCCCGAGCACCGCTTCCACGGGTCGGCCGGGTTGTCCCCGCCGTCGCCGCCGCCGAACGTCCAGTCGCCGCCCGCCCCCTCGCGGCCCACGACGCCCTGCTTGGCCACGACGAACGCGCCCCGGTAGCGCTCGGTGCTGTAGGCGGGGTCGGTCAGCAGCTCGCTCATGGACGCGCGGGTGTCCGCGCCCAGCTCGGCGTTGCTGCCGTAGCCGACGCCGAACGTGGCGCTGTAGTTGGAGAAGGGGGACGCCGAGGTGGGTGTGGGCACCTCGACGCCCTGAGCCATATACGCCCCGTAGTACGTGGGGCTGGTGATCCGGGCAACGCCGTCGGCGGCCAGGCCGGTCTCGACCTGCCAGTACTCGACGAGGTCCTTGGCGAGGTCCGCCCCGCCGGTCCCCTTCTGCCAGGTCACCTGGAGCCTGCCGTCGGCGAGGTGGGTGAAGACGCCCTGGAACTCTCCCGTGGGGGAGCCCGCGAAGCCCTCGACCGTGCGGACGGGGCAGGTCGGCACATCGCCGCCGCAGGTGGCGGTCATGGCGTTCACCCGGACCGGCTGGTCCCGCTGGGACCAGTTCCAGTAGTGGGTGAGGACGGTGCCGTCCGAGTGGAACTCGTAGTACCCGAGGCGTACCCAGTTGCGGTAGTCGTTCCCCGCCGCCGTGTCGAGGCCGCCCACCGACACGACCCAGTTCTTCTTGCCGCCGGGCAGGGCGGGCGCGGGTTCAGCCTGTGCCGGGCCCGCCGTCACGAGCAGGCCGGCGACCAGCGCGAACACGCCGAGCAGCGCTCTCATTGCTCCCACGGCTGCCTGAAGAAGGCTTCCGTACGTGTGACGCGTCAACGTCCACTCCCCCGTTCCACGGTCGTCTCATCCCCGGAGTGACGCTCCGGGGTGGTTGTGCGCTGAACAAGTGCCGCCTGTGTGACAGGCGGCGTCATTGTGCACTTTTTCTAGGGGTGGGGTAGTTGAGTCCACGCAGCACCCGTGCGTACAGACCCATGGGCCTGAAGCGCAGAGCCTGGCTCACCGCGGGGGCGGTCGTCCTGAGCGGCGCCGGTGTCGTCACGTACGCCATGGCCGATCCGGGTACGCAGTCCGGCGGCCAGGAGGCAGCCCGCAAGCCGGTCACCCGCACACTGAAGCTCAAGGACCACGGCGGCGGCCGCAAGGGTCTGGGACAGCGGGAGACGGAACGTTTCAGCGCCGTCGTCGTGACCTGGGACGACGAGCACGCCAAGGCGAAGGGAACGCCGGAGGTCCGCACCCGGGACCTGGAGACCGGCGCCTGGTCCGCCTGGCAGAAGCTGCCCGCGGAGCCGAACCAGGCCGACGGCGCCGAGGGCGAGCGGGCGGCCCTGCGCGGCGCCACCGAGTCGCTGTGGACCGGTGACGCCGACGGCATCGAGGTGCGCGTCGTGAACGCCGACGGCACCGAGGCTCCCGGCCAGCCCGCCGGCATGGACATCCGCCTGATCGATCCCGGCACCGACCCGAAGGGTGTGGGTACGTCCGCCCTGGCACCCGCCGCCTTCGTGGCGGAGGGGACGGCCGGGCCGACGGACTCCACCTCGCCGTCGGACTCCGCGTCGCCGAGCGACGGCGGCACGCCCACCGACTCCGCCTCGCCGAGCGACTCCGCCTCGCCGACGGACTCTGTCCCGCCGACGGACTCGGCCTCGCCGACCGACTCCGCCAGCCCCAGCGACAGCACCTCCCCGTCCGCCTCCGGCTCGCCGTCGGGCTCCGCCTCCCCCTCACCCACCGCCACGATCCCGGCGCCCCGCCCCTCCACGGTCGTGAAGCCGCCGATCATCACGCAGGCGCAGTGGGGGGCCGGCACGAACTACGACGGCACGCCCAGCTACGGCACCGAGATCAAGGCCGCCGTCATCCACCACACCGGTGTGAGCAGCGACAACACGATCTCCTGCGCCGAGTCGGCGGCCCGGCTGCGCTCCATCCAGCAGGCGCACATCGCCCAGGGCTACTTCGACATCGGCTACAACTTCATCGTCGACAAGTGCGGTCAGGTCTTCGAGGGCCGCAGCGGCGGCGTCGATCTGCCGGTGATCGGCGCGCACGACATCGGCTTCAACACCAACACGGTCGGCATCTCCTACCTCGGCAACTACGAGACGGCCACCCCCAGCCGGGCCGGCCTCGACGCGATCGCCCGGATCGTCGCGTGGAAGTTCGGGATGTACGGCATCGACCCGGCCGGCACGGTCACGCTGACCTCCGGCAGCGCCAAGGGCGTCGACGGCAACCTCGTCGAGAAGGGCACCTCGATCACCGTCCCGCGCGTCCTCGGCCACCGCGACACCAACGCCACGGCCTGCCCGGGCAAGAACCTGTACCCGAAGCTGGGCCTGATCAGGGCGCTCGCCAAGACCCCGGGCATCTCGCACGCCCTGCCCACCGCCGACTACAACCGGGACGGCATCGCCGACCTGGTCGCCGGCACCCCGCGCGCCAACTCGGTGACGGTGGTCCCGGGCAGCCTCACCGGCCCGGCGGCGGCGAAGAAGCTGACCATCACCCAGAACAGCGCGGGCGTCCCCGGCGCCACCGAGTCCGGTGACAACTTCGGCGCCTCGACCGCGTGGGGCGACGTCAACGGCGACGGCCGCGCGGACCTCGCGATCGGCGCGCCCGGCGAGGACGACACCGCCGGCACCGACCGCGGCTCGGTCACCGTGCTGTACGGCCCGGGCCTCAACACCGGCTTCTCGTACGCCACCACGGGCGTCACGGCGGCCGGTGCCAAGCTCGGCTCGGCCGTCACCGTCGGCGACTTCAACGGCGACGGCAAGGCCGACGTGTTCGCGGCCGGCGCGGGCAAGGGCGGCAACTGGAACGTCAAGCTGACCGGCGGCGCCACCCAGTACGGCACGCTCACCGCCGCCACCGGCGCGGTCGCCTACCTGGACGCCGCGACCGGCGACTTCAACCGGGACGGCTACGCCGACGTCGCCCTCAACTACCGCGACACCGGGGGCATCGGCCGCGTGGTCCGCTTCGCCGGCTCGAAGACCGGCCTGACCAAGGTCGGCGTGATCTCCGTGAAGGGCGGCCGGTCGATCGCCGCCGGTGACATCAACGGCAACGGCTACGACGACATCGTCATCGGCCAGCCGGTCGCCACCGAGTCCGGCGCCAAGTCGGGCGGTCAGGTGACGATGCTCCAGGGCACCTCCACCGGGTTCACCACGACCGGCATGACCGTGATCCACCAGGACACGGCCTACGTGTCGGAGGTCAACGAGTCCGGCGACCTGCTCGGCGCCTCGGTCTCGGTCGGCGACTTCAACGCCGACGGCTTCGCCGACGCCCTCGTCGGCGCCCCCGGCGAGGACCTGACCCGCGACGGCGCGAACCGTGGTGACGCGGGCGACGGATACCTCTTCAAGGGCACCGCCTCCGGCCTCACCGGCTCCGGTTCGATCCGTGTCTCGCAGGACACCAGCGGCGTCCCCGGTTCCACCGAGGCCAGCGACAAGTTCGGCTCGGCGGTCACGCTGACCGACCTGTCCGGCTACGGCCGCGCCGACCTCACCTTCGGCGCGGAGGGCGAGGACACCGGCAACGGCCTGCTCACGCACGTCCCGAGCGGCAGCACGGGGCTCGACTACGCGCACACGCTGGTCCTGAGCAGGACGACCCTGGGCACTCCGGCGGCCGCCCGCCTGGGCCAGCTGCTGACGCCGTAGCCTCCGGCACCGGACACGGAGAGGGCCCCCGCGCATCCCGCACGGGGGCCCTCTCCGTTCCACAGGGTCAGCGGCGCCGTAGCACGACCACGCTGTCCACCAGCCTGTCGTGCAGCCCCTGCCGCCGGTCGCCGAGCCTCAGGTGGCGCCCCACCGCGACCCGCTCAGCGACGAGTACAGCAGCAGAAAGGCGGTGGCCGGAGGGCTCCGCGAGGACCGCCGACACGCGGGAGCCGGCCGAGGCCCGGGAACGTGTCATCTCCGGCCCCCGCCCGTCGCGTCCCGGCACAGCAGGCGCAGGGAGCCGTGGCCGGCGAAGCAGCGGCGGGCCTCGTCGAGGGGGTCCCAGAGGCGGCCGTCGGGGGTGCGGACCCAGTGGTCGCCGCCCGTCGCCCACCACTCGGCGCCGGTCTGCCGGACGATCACCTCACCGGCGTACGCCCCGAGCCCGCGCAGTACGCCCTCCACGGCTGCGTACGGCGTGTCCTCGCGCCGCAGGTCCTCGATGAACCGGTCGACGCGCCACAGGCTCTGCGCCGAATGGTCGAGGTGCAGCCGCGCGCCCTCGCGGAGCGTGGCGACGGCGTCCGCCGCCCATCGCACGGGTTTCGCGGCGGCGTGGGGCCGGCCCTGCTGGGTCTGCTGGGTCGTCGCAGTCGTGGGATAGGCAGTCATACAGGGAACAGCGTCGCCCCTCCTTGATCTATTACCCACGCGTAGGGTCTTCCCCAGGACCGGCGCAGGACCGCCTCACCTCCCCCGCGGGAGGGACACGGGAGTGACACTTCCGGGCCCCCGTGCGCTCCCCCAGTGATGAGCGCGTACCTCCACCTCCGTGCCGTGCCGTCCCCGGCACTGCGCAACAGCACGACCTGGCTGCGAAGGCTCTTCGCCGACGACGAGGACACCGTGCGGGACCGGATCGACCGGCACCGCGAGGAGGTCCTGGACGACCGCTACCACGACCACCAGCTCCTCTACGCCGACGCCCCGCCCGAACATGTCGACGCGGGTCCCGGCGCCCATGTGGTCCTCGGCGGCCAGCGGGTGTTCGCCACCGAGCCGAAGCAGCCGCCGTTCCTGCTGCTCACGGCGGCCCAGACGGCAAGGGTGGCCACGTACCTGGCCGAGGCCGACTTCGAGGAGCTGTGGCGCCCGGCCCGCGCCGAGCTGCTCCCCCGCTACGGCGGCCCCGCCGAGGAACCCCGCACACGGGCCGCCTTCGCCTCGGCCCACCGCGATCTGACGGCCTTCTACACGACGACCGCGCGGTACGGCGACGCGGTGGTGAAGTGGCTGCTCACCCCGGCGCCCTGCTGAGCCGCCGCACGTGAACCGCCGGGTCACCGCCGCCCGCGGTTCCGCCGCGACACCACCGCCCGCAGCACGCGCCGCCCCTCCGTGGACACCTCCAGGGCCCGGCGCAGCCCGGCCGCGCCGTGCCCGGCGAGGACCTCCAGGACGGTGACCTGGCGGCGCAGCTCGGCGGCGACGAGCGGCGGCATGCCCTCCGTGGCGCCCGTACGGCGGGAGTCGAGCGGGGACGGGTCGTCGGCGGGGTCGAGGAGCCGGTGGATCTGGAGCGAGGCGACCGAGCAGGCGTCGGCCCAGATCCGCAGGCCGGCGGCGGACCGCTCGGCGGGGGCCGCTTCGAGCATCCGCCGGGCGAGCAGCACGGCCTCGTCGCCGTCCTCGCCGGAGACGTCCGCGCCGGCGTCCAGCTTGCCGCGCGCCTGCTCCAGCAGCCCGCCCCACTCGGCCGCGTCGGACACGTCCGTGAGGTTCCCCCACAGCGGGCGCAGGATCTCGTCGTCGCCGCCCAGGAGGGGCACGCACCGATCCAAACAAGCCAGCCCGCTCGCGGCCAGTCCCCTTTCGTCGGCCCGTGCTATGAGGTCCACCAGGCTCATTCACGCCTCCCTGTCCAGGGCGCCATCCTTACGGAGCCCGCACTTCCCCTTACTGCGTGCGACAGTCCGGGAGTGTCACAGCGTAGACAAGGTCGGCTTTCGGCCAACGAGCGGCCCGGCCGGCACCGGACTCAGCCCAGCCGGTCCGCCAGCGCCCTGAACTGCGCCCAGGTCAGCGACGGCTGTCCCGGGTCCCACAGTTTCTGCACGGTCGCCCGCAGCGGCATCCGGATGCCGGCCGCGACCTGGTCCTGGGTCTGGGAGTTCGCGAGGTCGCACCAGACGGCGAAGGTCGCGCCGAGGATCTGGTCGTCGTACCGGGCCGGGACGGGCGTCGTGCCGCGCAGGATCCGCGGGGTCCACTGCTCGTAGATGCGCTCGCCGGTCGGGTAGACGAAGGTCTGCGGCTCACCGAGGACGTAGTACAGGTACTCGTCGTTGTAGTTGACGACCTTGCGGCCCGCGCTCAGGTACTCGACGGGCGGCCGCGCCCCGATCTCCTTGCCCGTCCAGTAGGCGACCACCAGGTCGTCGGCGGCCTTCACCGACGTTCCCCGGAAGAAGCCGTCGTTCCAGGCCCGCATGGTCCGGTCGTGGGGGCGGACGGTGTCGGCGCGGTCGTTGAGCCAGCCGGTGGCGAGGTCGGCGACGGTCGCTCCGGAGCCGTACCGCTCACGGGCGGCGGCGGCGAGCTGCGGGTAGGAGGCCTCCGGATCGGAGACCGTCAGGGCCTGGTACTCGTCGCCGCCGAGGTGCCACTGCCCGCCGGGGAACAGCCCGGCGTACTCGTCCAGCAGGTCGTCCAGGAGGGCCGCGGAGGCGTCCTTGGAGATGTCGATCGCCCCGCGCGTCGGCACGCCCTGCGCGTTGCGCAACTGCAGGTCGGGGTGGGCGGCGAGGACGGCGCCCAGGTGTCCGGGCGAGTCGATCTCGGGCACGACGGTGATGTGCCGGCTCGCCGCGAGGTCGACGATCCCCTTCACCTGCGCCTTCGTCAGGTGCTGCGGGGAGACGATCTCGGGGTGCGTGTCGGACTCGATCCGGAAGGCCTGGTCGTCGGAGAAGTGCAGTCCGAGCTGGTTGAACTTCAGGTCGCCCAGCTCCCGGATCCGGTCCTCGATCCAGTCGGCCGTGAAGTGCTTGCGCGCGATGTCCAGCATCAACCCGCGCTGCGCCTTGGCGGGCTCGTCCCGCACGACTCCCTCCGGCGCGGTACCCCCGCCGTGCACCTCCTGCTTCAGCGTCCGGGTCCCGTAGAACACCCCGGCGTCCGACGGCCCGCTGACGGTCACCCGGCCCCCGCGCACGGTCATGGTGTACGACTCCGGATTCGCCCCCTCGTCGTCGTTCAGCGCCAGCCGCAGATCCCCGGCCCGTACGTCGTCCCGCTCCCCCGCGTACGCCATCCCCAGCTCACCGGCGATCAGCCGCCCCTCGTCGGCGAGGTCCGCGTCGCTCACCACCACCCGGTGCTGGGCGGCCGGCCGCCACCCCGGACCACGCGCCGGGGTGTGCGCGCGGACGGCGGGGATGGTCTGCGGCGCCTGCGAGAGGGCGTACGACCGGGTGGGCGTCGGGCCGGCCGCCGTCCCGGTCCCGGCCTGATCGCCCTTCTCCGGCGCGGATCCGCCGTCGCTGGTCTGCCGTGCCGCAGCCGACCCCGCCGGTGTCCGGACGTCCTCGTCGCCGGAGGCCCACACCCCCACGCCTGCCCCGAGAACGACGACGAGACCACCGGCCAGCAGGGCCCGCCGCACCACCTTCTGCTGCGGGTTCCTCTCCGGCGCGCGGCGCCGGTGCCTGTGCCTGCTCACCCAGCCAACCTACGACCGCATCCCGATCGAAGCGCGCGGAAGGGGTCCACCGCACCTTCTGAAACTCTCTCTTTCGTGTGAAATTCGGGCAAGCGTCGGACACGTCATGACCACTCTCGATAACGTGACGCCACACCTTTCACCGCATCCCCTGCCACACCACACGTGACGCGAGGATTCCACGCTGCCTGCGCACCGTCTCTCCCACCTTCCGGGCCGAGCCGCCATACCGACGCTCCCGGAGCAGACCCGGACCTCTCCGACCCCGCTGGAGGCGTTCAACAGGGCACCCGCCGAAGCGGCCCACCGCACCCTCCTCACCTGCCTCGGCAGCCACCACTGGGCCCAGCGCATCACGGCCCACCGCCCCTACCCCACCGTCGACGCCCTCCTCGCCGCGTCCGACGAGGCGTCCTACGACCTGACCCCCGGTGACCTGGTGGAAGCCCTGGCGGGCGAGCCTCTCCCCGCCCTGCCGGCCGACGCGTACGGAGCGGCCCACACGGCCCTCGACGCGGCCCACACCGCCTACGAGTCCCGCTTCGGCCACGCCTTCGTCCTCTACCTGGGCGACACTCCCCCCGAGGAAACCCTCGACCACCTCCTCGAAGCCATCCGGTCACGATTGACGAACGATCCGGAGAGGGAGCGGGAGCAGGCGTCAGAGGAGCTACGGCGCCTCGCAAGAAGACGTCTGGTGGACCTGCTCAGGGGCGCGGGGAACGGCGCGACCAGCCCAAACGCTTCCACAGACGGCACATAACAGGACACATCACCCCGGATGCCGCCCCCGCTCACCCATCCGCGTGCCACTTTGATCACACCGTTAGACCCCCGCTAAGCCCAGCGCCAGCGCGTCGCTACGATGCTGGGGGCCGGTGGACCGTACCCGGCCGGGCCCGTCCGACACCGAAGCCGGCAGGCCCCAGTCCCCGCTCCCGGAGGGTTCTTCCGTGCCGGCTGGAACGCTGTACCGCGGCCGGGAAGGAATGTGGTCCTGGGTGGCTCACCGAGTCACCGGCGTCCTCATCTTCTTCTTCCTGTTCGTACACGTGCTGGACACCGCACTCGTGCGTGTCTCCCCCGAGGACTACGACAAGGTCGTAGCCACGTACAAGACCCCGCTCGTCGCCGTGCTGGAGTATGGCCTCGTCGCCGCCATCCTCTTCCACGCGCTCAACGGCCTGCGCGTCATCGCCGTCGACTTCTGGTCGCAGGGCCCGCGCTACCAGAAGCAGATGTTCTGGGCCGTTGCCATCGTCTGGGGTGCGCTGATGCTCGGGGCGATCTACCCCGTCCTCGGCCACGCCGCTCGTGAAGTCTTCGGGAGCTGAGGCAGATGGCCACCACTGAAACCACCGCGTCCGGGATCGGCCCCGTCGAGGGCGACACCGGCTACTCCGTCGACAACCCGGCGCCCCTGATCGAGGCCCCGCGCAAGCGCACCAAGAAGACCCCGAAGTCGACCCGGGGCAACTTCGAGATGGCCGCCTGGCTGTTCATGCGCCTGTCCGGCATCGTGCTGGTCGTCCTGGTCATCGGCCACCTGCTGATCCAGCTCGTCCTGGACGGCGGCGTCTCGAAGATCGGCTTCGCCTTCGTGGCCGGCCGCTGGGCGTCCCCGTTCTGGCAGGTCTGGGACCTGCTGATGCTGTGGCTGGCGATGCTGCACGGTGCCAACGGCCTGCGCACGGTCATCAACGACTACGCCGAGCGCCCGAACACCCGGCTGTGGCTGAAGGGCCTGCTCTACACGGCCACGGTGTTCACCATCCTGCTCGGCACGCTGGTGATCTTCACCTTCGACCCGAACATCCGCTAGGCACGGGGCTGCGAGAATCATGAAGATCCACAAGTACGACACCGTCATCGTCGGCGCCGGTGGCGCCGGTATGCGCGCGGCCATCGAGTCGACGAAGCGCAGCCGCACCGCTGTCCTGACGAAGCTCTACCCCACCCGCTCCCACACGGGCGCCGCGCAGGGCGGCATGGCCGCCGCGCTGGCCAACGTGGAGGAGGACAACTGGGAGTGGCACACCTTCGACACGGTCAAGGGCGGTGACTACCTGGTCGACCAGGACGCCGCCGAGATCCTGGCGAAGGAGGCCATCGACTCCGTCCTCGACCTGGAGAAGATGGGCCTGCCGTTCAACCGGACGCCCGACGGGACGATCGACCAGCGCCGCTTCGGCGGCCACAGCCGCAACCACGGCGAGGCCCCGGTCCGCCGCTCCTGCTACGCGGCCGACCGCACCGGTCACATGATCCTCCAGACGCTGTACCAGAACTGCGTCAAGGAGGGCGTCGAGTTCTTCAACGAGTTCTACGTCCTCGACCAGCTGATCACCGAAGAGGACGGCATCAAGAAGTCCGCCGGTGTGGTCGCCTACGAGCTGGCCACCGGTGAGATCCACGTCTTCCAGGCGAAGGCCGTGATCTACGCGTCCGGCGGCTGCGGCAAGTTCTTCAAGGTGACGTCCAACGCGCACACGCTGACCGGTGACGGCCAGGCGGCCGTGTACCGGCGCGGGCTGCCGCTGGAGGACATGGAGTTCTTCCAGTTCCACCCGACCGGCATCTGGCGCATGGGCATCCTGCTGACGGAGGGCGCCCGTGGTGAGGGCGGCATCCTGCGCAACAAGGACGGCGAGCGCTTCATGGAGAAGTACGCGCCGGTCATGAAGGACCTCGCGTCCCGTGACGTCGTCTCCCGCTCCATCTACACGGAGATCCGTGAGGGCCGCGGCTGCGGTCCCGAGGGCGACCACGTCTACCTGGACCTCACGCACCTCCCGCCGGAGCAGCTGGACGCCAAGCTCCCGGACATCACCGAGTTCGCCCGCACCTACCTGGGCATCGAGCCGTACACGGACCCGATCCCGATCCAGCCCACCGCGCACTACGCGATGGGCGGCATCCCGACGAACGTCGAGGGTGAGGTGCTCGCCGACAACACCACGGTCGTCCCGGGCCTGTACGCGGCCGGCGAGGTCGCCTGTGTGTCGGTGCACGGCGCCAACCGTCTGGGCACCAACTCGCTGCTGGACATCAACGTGTTCGGCCGCCGCGCGGGCATCGCCGCCGCCGAGTACTCCCAGAAGGCCGACTTCGTCGAGCTGCCCGAGAACCCGGCGTCCCTGGTGGAGGAGCAGATCGAGCGGCTGCGCACCTCGACCGGGACCGAGCGGGTGGCGACGCTGCGGCGCGAGCTGCAGGAGACCATGGACGCCAACGTCATGGTGTTCCGCACCGAGCAGACGATCAAGACGGCCGTCGAGAAGATCACCGAGCTGCGCGAGCGCTTCAAGAACGTGGCGATCCAGGACAAGGGCAAGCGGTTCAACACCGACCTGCTGGAGGCCATCGAACTGGGCAACCTGCTCGACCTGGCCGAGGTCATGGCCGTGTCGGCGCTGGCCCGCAAGGAGTCCCGCGGCGGTCACTACCGCGAGGACTACCCGAACCGCGACGACGTCAACTTCATGCGCCACACCATGGCGTACCGCGAGGTCGGCGACGACGGCACCGAGACCGTCCGCCTCGACTACAAGCCGGTCGTCCAGACCCGCTACCAGCCGATGGAGCGTAAGTACTGATGGCTACCCCTGTCATGGACAAGGCCGAGACTCCCGACGCGGGGTCCGCGGCCTCTCCGTACATCACCGTCACCTTCCGGGTCCGCCGGTTCAACCCGGAGGTCTCGGCGGAGGCGACCTGGGAAGACTTCCAGCTGGAGATCGACCCGAAGGAGCGCGTCCTCGACGGCCTCCACAAGATCAAGTGGGACGTCGACGGCACGCTGACCTTCCGCCGCTCCTGCGCGCACGGCATCTGCGGGTCCGACGCGATGCGGATCAACGGCAAGAACCGTCTTGCCTGCAAGACCCTCATCAAGGACATCAACCCCGAGAAGCCGATCACGATCGAGCCCATAAAGGGCCTCACGGTCCTGAAGGACCTGGTCGTGGACATGGAGCCGTTCTTCCAGGCGTACCGGGACGTCATGCCCTTCCTCATCACGAAGGACACGAACGAGCCCACGCGTGAGCGGCTGCAGTCCGCCGAGGACCGCGAGCGCTTCGACGACACCACGAAGTGCATCCTCTGCGCCGCCTGCACGTCCTCGTGCCCGGTCTTCTGGAACGACGGCCAGTACTTCGGTCCGGCGGCCATCGTCAACGCGCACCGCTTCATCTTCGACTCGCGTGACGAGGCCGGCGAGCAGCGCCTGGAGATCCTCAACGACAAGGACGGCGTGTGGCGTTGCCGCACGACCTTCAACTGCACGGACGCCTGCCCTCGCGGTATCGAGGTCACGAAGGCGATCCAGGAGGTCAAGCGGGCGCTGATCACGCGCCGCTTCTGACCACCGGCTCGCACCAACGACGCCGAGGGCCCCGCTCCTGCAGGAGCGGGGCCCTCGGCGTGTGGCACCTGGTTCAGCCGCGCAGGATGCGGCCCTGCTTGTCGGTGCGGTCGTTGCTGGTGAGGAACAGGATTCCGTCGATCAGCGCCCAGAAGCCGAGGCCACCGCAGGTGAGGAGCTGGGCGACACCCACGCCGACGGAGCCGACGTAGAAGCGGCCGATGCCGAGGGTGCCCAGGAAGAGCTGGAGGATACCCGCGACGATCTTCGACTTGTCGGAGTACGGGCGGCCGAGCGGGTCGACACCGTAGGGGGCGTCAGGGGTGGGGACGGTCATGAGTACTGCTCCTGGAATGACTACGAATGGGGAGTCCAGGAGGGATGCGACGAGAAACCTCACGTACGCACCGACCGTGCATGGACATGCCGGAACGTCCCCCCTGTGACCCGTGAGCCTAGAGAGAGTGGTGGGGCGAAGGGAATGCGGGGGAACGATCGTTCCTATTCCGTGATCAAATCGCGCCACTGCACGTGTCATTCCGGTCAGCCGTGCGGGGCTAGAGGAGGTTGCGCAGGACGGTCCAGGTGACGGCGAGACCGAGGATGACGGCCTGGGCCGGCCGGCCGAGGCCGGGCCGCCAGCTGCGGCCGCGCAGTCCCTCCCACATCCACCGCCCGAGCAGGGCGAGTGCGAACGGCGAGGCGAGCAGCAGGGCCCGGTTGTCGAGCCAGGCCTCGGCGAAGTGGCCGTGCATCAGGTCGTAGGCCATGCGGGTGCCGCCGCAGGCGGGGCAGAGCAGGCCGGTGACGAGCCGGAACGGGCACTGGGGCAGGAGGTGCCCGGGCTCGTGGGGATCGGTGACGTAGAGGTAGGCGGAGCCGGCCGTCCCGGCGGCGAGCACCGCGAGGGGTGCCGCCGCCGGGTGCCGCAGCGGGGACGTACGCTCCCCGCCCACCGCGTCAGCCACGCAGGATCCGCCCCTGGGCGTCGGTCTTGTCGTTGCTCGTCAGCAGGATGATGCCGTCGACCAGCGCCCAGATGCCGAGGCCGCCGCAGGTGAACAGCTGGGCGAGGCCCAGACCGACGTGGCCGATGTAGAACCGGCCGACGCCGAAGGTCCCCAGGAAGAGCTGGAGGATGCCCGCGACGATCTTCGACTTGTCGGAGTAGGGGCGCCCGTACGGGTCGTATCCGTAGGGCGCGTTGGGGTCCCCGCCGGGGTAGCCACCACCGGGGGGCGGGTAGGCACCCGGGGCGGGGTAGCCGGCCTGCGGGTAACCCGGCTGCTGACCGGGCTGGCCGGGCTGACCGGGCTGGCCGGCCTGCGGGTACCCGTAGGGGCCGGGCTGGCCGCCCGCGTACGGGTTGGAACCCGACTGGGGGTACCCGTACCCGGGCTGAGGGGGCTGCTGCGGCTGCTGCGGCTGTTCGGACAAGGTGGTTTCTCCCGAGGCCAGATGATCGGATGTACGACACAAAGAGGTGAGTGCAGGTCATCTTGCAGGAGAAGGGCGGTCTGTGAGAAGCCGGGCTGATGACGACTGTGGCGCCACCGGACGCACGTGGTGGAAAAATGGGGCGCTCTTTGCGTCGAAGACCGTTCGGGGCGTGGGCCGTACCTAATCTGACGGCATGTCAGACGACCAGTCGTACGACCTGCTCGGGTTCGACAACGTGCTGCTGCCCGTAGGGGCCCTCGGGGAGGCCGTGGGGTTCTACGAGCGGGCGGGGTTCGCGGTGGCGTTCCGGCTCGACGAGGCCGGGATCGCGCTGCTGAGGGTCGGGGGCGAGACGCCCGGGATCCTGCTGCGGGAGGAGCACGGGCTGGGGCGCCGGCCGCCGCCGTGGCCCTCCCCGCGCGTCTGGCTGGAGGTCCCGGACGCCCGGGCGGCGGCGCGGCGGCTGGCGGGCGCCGGTGTCACGCCGCTGGACGAGCCGTTCTCCGTGGCCACCGGCTGGACCGTCGAGGTCGCCGACCCCTGGGGGAACGTCCTGGGGTTCACGGACTACTCCAAGCGGCCGGAGCTGGGGCGGACGTAGCCGGCCGCTCGGCCTGTGACCACGGCGTCCGCCCCACTGGCTAGGCTCTCTGTCCGTGCCCGCGAACAACGACGGCCCCGCCGAGGCCGGTCCCCCGAACGAGCCCCACGAGGCCGCCGCCCGGTCCAAGTCGGAGCAGACCCGCGCGCTGATCCTGGAGACGGCGATGCGACTGTTCCAGGAGCGCGGCTACGACAAGACCACGATGCGGGCCATCGCGCAGGAGGCCGGGGTCTCCGTCGGCAACGCGTACTACTACTTCGCCGGCAAGGAACACCTCATCCAGGGCTTCTACGACCGTCTCGCCGCCGAGCACCGGGAGGCGGTCCGGGAGGTTCTGGCGCGGGAGACGAGCCTGGAGGCGCGGCTGGCGGGCGTTCTGCGGACGTGGCTGGACGTGGCCACGCCGTACCACGAGTTCGCGGTGCAGTTCTTCAAGAACGCCGCCGACCCGGACAGCCCGCTCAGCCCCTTCTCCCCGGAGTCGGAGCACGCGCGCGTGGAGGCGATCGGCGTCCAGAAGGAGGTGCTCGCGGGTTCCCGGGCGAAGGTGCCCGAGGAACTGCGGGAGGCGCTGCCCGAGTTGATGTGGCTCGCCCAGATGGGTCTCGTCCTGTACTGGATCTTCGACCGCACGGAGGGCCGTGAGCGCAGTTACCGGCTCGCGGAGCGGGGCGCGCGCCTCACCGCGCGCGGGGTCGCCCTGTCCCGCTTCCGGGTGCTGCGGCCGCTCGTCCACGAGGTGCACGAGCTGTTCACGGACTTCCTGCCCGGGATGACGAAGGCCCTTCCGGACCCGGCGAAGAAGAAGAGCACGCCGGATCCGGAGGGTCGGCGGAAGCAGTCCGAGAGCTAGTTGACCGCGTCCACCCCGTCCTCGGAGAGGTCCGCCAGCTCCACGTCGAGGACCAGCGGCTCGTCCGCCACGGTCAACTGCCGTGCACGGGAGGCGTACGCCGGGGCCGTCGTCGACAGCAGGTACGTGCCCGGGGACGGGACCGAGAGGATGTAGGAGCCGTCGGCGAGGGAGGTGACGCGGTCCAGTTGACGTCCGCCCTTGGACATCAGGGTGACCGCCGCGCCCTCGACGGGGTGGCCGTCAGGGTCCCGTACGAAGCCGTGGACGACCGAGGCGGAACCACCCTCCCCGCGCGCGGGTTCCTCCGCAGCCGTCGGCTCCTCCTTCGGCTCCACCGCCAGATGCGGCAGCCGCTTCTCCAGCCGGTCGGGCAGCCACCAGTTGGCGTTGCCGAGCAGGTGCATGGCGGCCGGTACGAGGGCCGTACGGAGGATGAAGGCGTCCAGGGCGACCGCCGCCGCGAGGCCCACGCCCGCCATCGCCCCGCCCGAGTCGCCGCTCAGCACGAACGCCAGGAACACACAGACCATGATCAGGGCCGCGGAGTTGATGACCCGGCTGGTCTCGGCGAGCCCGACGCGCACCGCGCGCGCGTTGTCGCGCGTGTGCACCCACTCCTCGTGCATCCGGCTGACCAGGAACACCTGGTAGTCCATCGACAGGCCGAAGAGGAGGGACAGCATGATCACGGGCAGGAAGGCGTTGATCGGGCCCTCCTTGCCGAGGCCGAGCAGGTCCAGGCCCCAGCCCCACTGGAAGACCGCGACGAGGACGCCGAAGGAGGCCGCCGCGGCGATCAGGTTCATCACGGCGGCCGTCAGCGGCACCACCAGGGAGCGGAAGGCGACCAGCAGGAGCAGGAAGCCCAGGCCGATGATCGTCGCGATGAACAGCGGCAGGCGGTCGCCGGTGACCGTCGCGAAGTCCTTGGAGACGGCGGTGACGCCGCCGACGTGCGCCTCGGCCCCGGCGTCCGGGATCACGTCGTCGCGGAGGGTGTCGATGAGGGTGTCGGTCTCCTCGGACTGGGGTGACGTGGTGGGGACCACCTGGATCACGGTGACGCCCTGGGCGGGCGGCAGCGCGGCGACCCGGGCGACACCCGCGGTGTCCTCGATGTCCTTCACCAGGGCCGTGGTGTCGCCGTCGGACACGACCACCTGGAGGGGGCCGTTGAAGCCCGGGCCGAAGCCCTCGGCGAGCAGGTCGTAGGCCTGCCGGGTGGTCGTGGTGGTGTCGTCGTTGCCCTGGTCGGTGGCGCCGAGGCGCAGCGACAGCACGGGCAGGGCGAGGACGGCCATGACGGCCAGCGCGAGCACCGCGATCGTACGGGGCCGACGCTGCACGCCCGTCGACCAGCGGGCCGCGAGACCGCTCGCCTTCTCCTCCTCCGGCCCTCCCCCACTCTCGGCTTCGCTCGAGCGGGAGGTACCCCCAGCGGCGAGCCGGCGGCGCTGCCTGCGGCTCAGCACGCGCGGGCCGAGGAAGCCGAGGAGCGCCGGCAGCAGCGTCGTGGCGGCCAGGACGCTGAGGACGACCGTGAGCGAGGTGCCGATGACCACACCGTCCAGGAAGCGCAGGTTGGTCACCAGCATCCCGGCGAGGGCGATGCACACCGTGCCGCCCGCGAACAGCACGGCCCGGCCGGAGGTGTTGAGGGCGATGACCGCCGACTCCTCGGGGTCGAGGCCGCGCAGGATGCCCTTGCGGTGCCGGGTGACGATGAACAGGGCGTAGTCGATGCCGACACCCAGACCGATCAGGGAGGCGAGCAGCGGGGCCAGGTCGGGGATGTCGGTGACATGGCTGAGGAGCTGCGTGGAGAACATGCCGGTGCCGACGCCGAAGATGGCCACGCCGATCGGCAGCAGCATCGCGAACAGCGAGCCGAAGGCGAGGAACAGCACGATCGCGGCGGCGGCGAGACCGACCATCTCGGCGAGGCCGGCGGGCGGCTCCTGCACGCGCTGGATCGCCTGGCCGCCCAACTCGACCTCCAAGCCGTCGCGTTCGGCGCCCTGCGCCGTGTCGACGACGTCCTCGACGAGCTCCTTGGGTACGGCGTTCGCCTGGTCGGTGAAGGTGACCTGGGCGTACGCGATCCGCCCGTCACGGCTGATCTGCGCCGCGCCCTCGGGTCCCGCGTAGGGGCCGGCGACACTGCCGACGCCCTTCATCTTCGCGATCTCGTCGAGTGCGGGCTGGATCCGGGACCGTACGTCCGAGTCGCGGACCGTGCCCTCGTCGACCTTCCAGACGACCGTGTCGGTGTCCCCCGCGCGCGCGGGGAACGCCTTCTCCATCAGGTCGTACGCCTTCTTGGAGTCCGTGTTCGGGAGGGAGAAGACGTTCGCGTAGTCCGTGCCCGCCGTCGAGGCCGAGAATCCCAGGCCGAACAGCGCCCCCACCCACAGCAACAGGACCACCAGCCGGTGCCGATAGCACCATCGTGCCAATGCCGCCACGCTCGAGCTCCTTCGTCGAAAGTCGGATCGGTCGGTCCCCCAGGTCCTGGGCACCAGAATTGGCGGCGGCACACGCGTGTGGAGCCGAACGGCCATGACTCTCAAGGAACTCCAAAGTGCCGAACCCACCCCGTTGTCAGTGGGCCCGCCGATACTGGGGGCATGACGACGGCTCCTGGCACCGTGCTGGTCGTGGAGGACGAGCCGAGCATCGCGGACGTGCTCGCCATCGCCCTGCGCTTCCACCACTTCGAGGTCATGATCGCGGGCACGGTCCGCGAGGCCCTCTCCCTCGCCGGGCGGACCCTCCCCCACGCTCGAACAGGCTCGCGCGGGGGGACCCCCATCGACGTGGCGTTGCTGGACGTGATGCTGCCCGACGGGGACGGCCGGGCACTGGGCCGTGAACTGCGCGCGCAGCGGCCCGATCTGGCCCTGGTCTTCCTCACCGCGCGGGACGCGCCGGCCGAGATCGTCGGTGCCCTCGGCTTCGGCGACGACTACATCACCAAGCCGTTCGACATCGACGTGGTCGTCGCCCGGATCACGGCGGTCCTGCGGCGTACGCGCCCGGCCGACGTCCTCCCGCAGCGGCCGCCGCTGCGCTACGGCGACCTGGAGCTGGACGAGACGACGTACAGCGTGCACCGCGCGGGCCGCACGGTCGAGCTCACCCCCACCGAGTACGCGCTGTTGCGCTTCCTGGTGCGCAACGGCGGCCGGATCGTGCCCAAGGAGCAACTCCTGCGCCACGTCTGGCAGTACGAGCACACCCCGCCCGAGTCGACCGTCGTCGAGACCTACATCAGCTATCTGCGGCGCAAGCTGGACGCGCTGGGACCGCCGGTGATCACCACGCGGCGGGGTGTCGGATACGGGCTGGCATGAGGTTCCCGAAGCTTCGCTGCGACCGCGTCCGCTCCCTGCGCGTCAAGCTGACGGTGGCGAACGTGGCGCTGCTCGCGGTCGGCATCGTCGCGGCGACGGCCGTGAGCGTGATGGGGATGCGGTACTACCTGCTCGACCAGATCGACGCCGAGCTGACCAAGACCCGTGACTCACTGGGCGGTTCGCGGCTCACCCTGCGGGAGATCGACTCGCTGAGCGTGCTGGGCTTCGTCCGCGACCGGCTCGACCCGCCCGAGCAGGAGCCACGGCCGGACTCGATCTTCACCGCCGTCGACGAGCGGGGCGAGCCCGTGGGCCTGCTCGGATTCCAGCCGACCGACGCCCAGCGCGCACTGGCGAAGGCGGTCGACGACCCGGACGCGCTGATCAAGGACCCCGAACCGCACGACGTCCAGGTGCGCGGCGCCGCCTACCGGGCCACCGCCACCCGGCTCGCCGACGGCACCTACATTCTGCTCGCCACCTCCACCGACGGCCTCCACACGGGCGTCGGCAAGGCCGTCCGGCTCGACCTCGCCATAGGTGCGCTGCTGCTGGCCCTGCTCGGCTGTCTGACGATGTTCAGCGTGCGGCGCCACATGCGGCCGCTGGTGGACATGGTGGAGACCTCGTCGGCGATCGCCGAGGGCGACCTGACCCGGCGCGTCCCCTCCAGCAGCGACCCGACCCTGGAGGTCGAGCAGTTGCGGCTCGCCCTGAACTCCATGCTCCACCAGGTGGAGACGGCGTACCGCACGCGCGAGCGCAGCGCGGCCCAGCTGCGCCGCTTCGTCGCCGACGCCTCGCACGAGCTGCGCACCCCGCTCTCCGCGATCCGCGGCTACCTCCAGCTGTACGACCAGGGGATGCTGCGCGATCCCGGGGAGCGGCGGCGCGCCTGGGACCGGATGAACGGCGAGGTGGACCGTATGGGCCGGCTCGTCGACGAGCTGCTCACCCTGGCCCGGCTGGACCAGCGGCCCGAGCTGCGGCTGCGCAACGTCGACGTGAGCCGTCTGGTGCGGGACGCGGCGCAGGATCTGCGCGCCCAGCAGCCCGGTCGGCCGCTCGCCGTCGATGCCGACGGTGCCGTCCTGGTCCGCGCCGACGAGTCGGGGCTGCGGCAGGTGCTGGGCAACCTCCTGGCCAACGTGCGCACGCACACGCCTGCCGATGTGCCGGTGCGGCTCGCCGTGGAGCGCGCCGACGGTGTCGTACGGCTGCTGGTGGCGGACAAGGGGCCGGGGCTGCCGCCGGATGACGCGGCGCGTGTCTTCGACCGCTTCTTCCGCGCCGGCGGGGGTGCGGGCAGCGGGCTGGGGCTGGCGATCGTGCAGGGGGTGGTGGAGGCCCATGGCGGCGAGGTGAGGGTGGAGACGGCGCCGGGCGAGGGGATGGCGGTGACGGTGGAGCTGCCGGAGCGGCTGGAGGGGTGTGGGTAGGCGCACGGGCGGGGCTGTGGCGGGCCGTCGTCAGGATTCGCTCGCCGCGGTCACCAGGGCCCACACCGTCTTGCCGTGGCGGCCCCTGCTCCACACGCCCCAGGCGGCGGCGATGTGCTCCACGAGGTGGAGGCCCCGGCCGTGTTCCTCCCAGTCGGCCACGGCTCGGAGGCGGGGCTCGTGGTGGCCCTCGTCGGAGACCTCTATGAGGCAGGAGCCGTCGGCGAGGGCGGTGACGGCCACCTCGAACTCGCGCTCGCGGAGGGGGCCGTGGCGTACGACGTTGGTGGCCAGTTCGGAGACGAGCAGGATCGCGTCCTCGAGGGCCGGGTCCTCGGGGGCGTGGCCCCAGTCGGACAGGTGGTCACGGACCCTGTGCCGGGCCAGGCCGACGGACGCCGGGTGCCGGGGCAACCGGAAGGAGTTGCGTCGCACCACGTCTGCTCCTCACCCCGTGCACACCTCCGCCACATGGTTCCCCGTCGGGTGACTGCCCGGTGGCACGCGGGGGCATGCCCCGGCCGGCTCAGATCCAGTTCAGCTTCCACAGCCGGAACACGCCGTTGCCGTCCGCCAGATACTGGCCGCCGCCGACGTCCACGCTGGTCAGGACGTACTCCTTGCGCTGCCACAGCGGGATGACCGGCACGTCGTCGGCGATGACCTCCTGCACGTCGCGGAAGTCGTCGGCGGCGCGGCCACGGTCGGCGAACTGCCGGCTGTTCTGGATGCACCTGTCGACGACCTTGCTGCTGTAGCCGGTGTTCATGGTGGAGTCGGTGCCGACGAGCGGGCCCGCGAAGGTGTCCGGGTCGGGGTAGTCGGCGACCCAGCCGACGGCGTACGCGTCGAGCTTGCCGGACGCCCAGCGCTTCTGGAAGTCGGTCCACTCGTAGCCCTTGACCGTCACCTGGAACAGACCGCTGGCCTCCAGTTGCCGCTTGAGCTCCTGGGCCTCGTCGGCCGCGGCACCACTGCCCAGGCCGTAGCCGTAGGTGAAGCTGACGGGGATGCTGACGCCGGCCTTCTCGAGGAGCTTGCGGGCCTTCTCGGGGTTCTGGTCCGGGTAGTCGTCGAAGAACGAGGTGGTGTGGCCGGTGATGCCGGTCGGGATCAGCGAGTACAGCGGGTCGACGGTGCCCTTGTACACGGTGGCCGCCAACTGCTCGCGGTCGATCAGCCAGGCCATCGCCTTGCGGACGTCGGCGTCGTGCAGCGGGGAGCCCGCGCGGGTGTTGAAGTACAGGTTGCGGGTGTCGGAGCTGTCGACCTCGGTGACGCGCTGGTCCGGATCGCTGGGGTCGAGGGCGGCGAGGACGCTCGGCGGGAGCTGACGCGTGGCGGCGTCGACGTCCTTGGCCTTCCAGGCCTTGTCCAGCTCCGCCGGGTCGGAGTAGTAGCGCAGTTCGACGGGCCGGCCGGTGCCGACGGCGCCCCTGTAGCGGGAGTTGGGCGCGAGGTCGATCCGCTTGCCCTTGCTGTAGCCGGTGAGTTCGTACGGTCCGGTGCCGTCGACCTGGTTGCCGGTGCGCAGGGCGTTCGCGGGGTAGCGCTCGCGGTCCACGATCGAGCCCGCCCCGGTGGCCACCTTGAACGGGAAGGTGGCGTCCGGCGACGACAGGTGGAAGGTGACGGTCGCGCCCCTGGCGTCCACCGACTTCAGGGTGGAGAGCAGGGACGCCGGGCCGACATCGGAGTTGATCTTCTTGACCCGGTCGAAGGAGTACTTCACGTCCTGCGCGTCGACCTTTCGGCCGCTGGGGAAGGTGAGGTCGTCGCGCAGCTCGCACACGTACGTGGTCAGCAGGCTGCCCTCGAAGGAACAGCTCCTGGCCGCGTCCAGCACGGGGGTGGCGCCGCCCGGCTCGTACGTCAGCAGCGACTGGAACACGTTGCTGAACAGCGCCCAGGACCCGGCGTCGTAGGCGCCGGCCGGGTCGAGCGAGGTGACGGTGTCCGTCGTGCCGACCCTGATGGTCTTGCCGGACTTGCTCTGCGACGGCAGCAACTGCCAGCCGCCCACCGCGACGACCGCGAGAACCAGAAGCGTCACGAGGATGCGCATGCGAACCGAGCGCATGGTGGTGCCCTGCCCTTCCCGGGCCCTCGGGGCCCAGCACTTCACGTGCCACTCCCCTTGGCGGCGGGCTCACCTAATCACACGTGTTTCAGCTGGGGGAAGAGGATTCTGGCGAGATGGGAAAGAACTTACCGACCGGCTGTTTCGGCCGAATTTCACAGCTCCTTCTCAGGTTATTTTCAAGGGGAGTTAAAGGGGTGCTATAGGCCTCGGTAACCGATCTGACCGCACGTCAACTCTGCTTCGGCGGAGCCGCAGGGCCTTGCCGGGACGGGGCCGTCAGGCCTGCTTCGCTGCCAGTTCGATGACCGTGATGTCCGACGGGGCGCCCACGCGCGTGGGCGGGCCCCAGGCGCCGGCGCCACGGGAGACGTAGAGCTGGGTGTCGCCGTAGCGCTCCAGGCCCGCGACGGTCGGATTCGCGGCGGCGGCGAGGAGGTTGCCGGGCCAGAGCTGGCCACCGTGGGTGTGGCCGGAGAGCTGGAGGTCGACGCCGTGGTCGACGGCGTCGTGGATCTGGACCGGCTGGTGGGCGAGGAGCACGCACGCGCGCGCGGTGTCGCGGTCGCCGAGCGCCTTGGCGAAGTCGGGGCCCTGGCCCTCGCTCTCGCCCGCGACGTCGTTGACACCGGCGAGGTCGAACCAGGGGAGTTCCGTGCGGGCGTTCTCCAGCGGGCGCAGGCCGAGCCGGCGCACCTCCTCGACCCACTGCTCGGCGCCGGAGAAGTACTCGTGGTTGCCGGTGACGAAGAAGCTGCCGTGACGGGCCTTCAGCTGCGCGAGCGGGGCCGCCGCCGGGCCCAGGTCCTTCACACTGCCGTCGACCAGGTCACCGACGACCGCGATCAGGTCCGGCTGCGTGCCGTTGATCGTGTCGACGACCTTCTGGGCGAAGCCCCGGCCGAGCACCGGCCCCAGGTGGACGTCGCTGACGACCGCGATCCGGTAGCCGTGCGCCGCCCGCGGCAGCTTGGCCAGCGGAACGGTGACCCGCTTCACCTGCGGCCCACGCAGCACGCCGTACGTGCCGTAACCGACGGTCCCGGCGGCGGCCACGGCCGCGGTACCGGCGATGACACGGGAGACGAAGAGCCGGCGGGAGGGGGCGGCGACAAGCAGCGGGGAGGAGCCGGAGTCGGCGTCCTCCGGCCCCTTGGCCCCCTCGGCCCCGGCGCCTGTCGCGCCGGCCCCTCCGGACCGGGCGCCCGGCGCGACGGATCCCTCCGGTGCCACGGCCGCGGAAACGGTTCCCTCGGACGCCGCCCGGCCTGCGGAAACGGTCTGCTCGGACGCCCCGCCCGCTCCCGCTGCCGTCTCCTCACCCGGCCGGTCCGCCGGCACGGACCGCGTCTCCTCGTCGGGTGCGCCCGACGGCATCGGTTCCGGGCGGCGTACGGCCACGCCGGTGGGCCTGCGTCGCTCCAGGTACCGCCGCAGCAGCGGTCGTACCAGCTCACCCGCGAGCACCACCAGCAGCAGGTAGATCGACAGGGCCAGCCACATGAAGCCCGGCCAGGCCAGGGTGCGCTGGAGCCAGAAGGGGGCTCCCGTGCGTTCGGCGACGAGGGCGCCCACGGCCAGGGCCCAGCCGCCCGCTATCAGTGCGGCGCCGCCTCGGCGGACCCAGCCGGGCGCGCGGGTGGTGTCGCGGAACAGGCGGCGCCACAGGTACCAGTTGGCCGTCACGAGGACGGACAGGGCGAGCAGCACGAAAAGGATGGCCACGGTGTCGTAATCCCCGCTGTCGACTCGATCGGTCCGGCTATGACTTGCGGCGCAGGGCGCGCAGTCCGCGCAACCCGATGACCCCGATGACCGTCCCCAATACGAAGGAAACGACAGCGAGCGTCAGGTGGACCCAGAAGTACGCCGTGGGATCGCCGTCCTCGAACGCGAGCCCGCTGCTGTCCTTGACCAGGTTTTTGACGAAAGTGACCCAGATGACCCAGCTCCACACCCCGAAGGCGAGCAGGAACCAGGACACCGGGCGGCTGAGCTTCATGAATTCAGTATCACCGCCCGGTGTCCGGTTCCGTGACCGGGGTGGGGAGGGGCGCGGGACTTCCCGCCGTCTGCCAGGTACTTTCTCCGTCGTGCCCGCACCCTTGAAGACCGCCAGGCGAGCCCTGCTGGTCACCTCCGCGACCCTCGCGTCCCTCGCGCTGACCGCGCCCGTGTCCCTGGCGGCCCCGAGCCCGACGCCGTCCGCGTCGGCCTCGGCCAAGCCGTCGCCGTCGCCGTCGGTCAAGCCGTCGTCGTCCGCCAAGCCGTCGGCTTCGGCTTCGGGCAAGCCGACGGCCACTCCCCCGGCGAACATGTCGAGCGTCGGCGGCGCCCGCCTGGGGCAGGCCGGGACGCAGGTGGACCTCGCGGGCGGCGCGCCGGTGCTGCCGAAGGACCTGACCGCCCGGTCGTGGATCGTCGCGGACGCCGAGTCCGGGGACGTGCTCGCCGCGCACAACGCGCACTGGCGGCTGCCCCCGGCGAGCACGCTGAAGATGCTCTTCGCCGACACCGTGCTGCCGCGGTTCCCGAAGACGCAGCAGTACAAGGTCCAGCCGAAGGACCTGGAGGGTGTCGGTTCCGGCTCCAGCATGGTCGGCATAAAGGAGAACGAAACCTACTCCGTCCAGGACCTGTGGATGGGCGTGTTCCTGATGTCCGGCAACGACGCCGTGCACGTCCTGTCGTCGATGAACGGCGGCATCGACAAGACGGTGGCAGAGATGAACGAGCATGCCGAGGAGCTCCAGGCCCTCGACACGCACGTGGTCTCGCCCGACGGCTACGACGCCTCCGGCCAGGTGTCCTCGGCGTACGACCTGACGCTGATCGCCCGCTCCGGGCTGCAGAAGAAGGACTTCCGCGAGTACTGCTCGACCGTGCGGGCCAAGTTCCCGGGCGAGACGAAGAAGGACAAGAAGGGCAAGACGACCCGCGGGACGTACGAGATCCAGAACACCAACCGGCTGCTGCGCGGCGACTACGACATCTCCCAGTACCCGGGCATCGCCGGCGTCAAGAACGGCAACACCACCAACGCCGGCGCCACCTTCACCGGCGTCGCCGAGCGCAACGGGCGGGTGCTGCTGGTCACGGTGATGAACCCGGAGAAGGACGACCACAACGAGGTCTACAAGGAGACCGCCGCCCTGTTCGACTGGGGTTTCCAGGCCGCCGGCAAGGTGCGGCCGGTGGGCGAGCTGGTCCCGCCGAAGAGCGCGCAGGCCAGCGCCCAGCCCGGCGCCAACGACCCCACCGAGGGGGCCGAGGACTCCGGGGAGGCCGGCGGCGCCGGGAACGTGTCCGAGAAGCCCGTGGCTAGCGCGGTGACCGAGGAAGGCTCCGGGGGCATGGGCATCGCCCTGGCGATCACCGGCGGCGTGCTGGTGCTGCTCGCGGGCGCCGCGTTCCTGGTCAACCGCCGCTGGCCGCTGCCGGATCTGGTACGCCGTCGTCGCTGACGCCGGCGGTGCCCTCGTCGGTGGCCTTGCTCCCCGTCGCCGTCCAGGCGGCGCAGTACAGGACCAGCTTCGCGGTGAAGTTGATCCACAGCAGCAGGGCGATGGGCACACCGAACGCGCCGTACATGCTCTTCGCGGCCACGCCCTGCAGATAGCCGCTGAGCAGCAGTTTCAGCAGCTCGAAGCCGACCGCGCCGGTCATCGCGGCCACGAAGAGGCGGTGGCGCTTCGGCTCGACGCCGGGCAGCAGCGTCAGGACGTAGAGGAGCAGCAGGAAGTCGGCGAGGACGGCGACGACGAAGGCGGCGATCCGCAGCAGGACGCCGCCCCAGCCGGCCTCGTCGATGCCGAGCTGCCGGGTGATCCAGCCGACCAGCGCGGAGGCGACGGTGGAGGTGGCGAGGGTGACGAGGACGGCGCCGCCGAGTCCGACGAGGATGCCCAGGTCCTTGGCGTAGCGCAGGACCGGGTTCTCCTCCTCGTCGGGCAGCTCCCACACCGCGCGCAGGCAGTCGCGCGTCGAGTCCGCCCAGCCGACGCCGGTGAACAGCAGGACGGCGGCGGCGATGAGGCCGACGGTGCCGGCGTTCTGCACCAGGCCGTCGACGTTCAACTGGTCGGAGATGCCGGGAACCTGCTCGGCGAGCTTGTCCTCGAGGGTGTTCTGCCGCTCCGTGCTCAGCGTGGCGGCGGCGATCGCGGCGAGCAGGGTCAGCAGCGGGAAGAGCGCGACGAAACTGGTGAACGTCATCGCCGCGGCCAGCCGTGTCCACTTCACCCGGTCCAGCCGCTCGTACGATCGCCACGCGTGCGTGGCCATCAGTCGCGTGGCGTACGGCCCGATTCCGGGGAGCTTTTTCAGCCAGTCCATGATCCACCCCTGCCCTCGTCAGATCCGACCGATACTCCGGCCGACACCCCCGCCGACGCTCCGACCGACACGTCGATCGGAAGTCCGGCCGACGCTCCGGCCGCTGCCGAACACCCATGTCCGTGTACCCCAGAACCGCAGGACAGTGGCCAGTGCCATGCCGATCCCCGCGCCGGAGACGGTGTCCGCGCGCTGTGAGGTGAGGCCGAGGCCGTAGTGACTCACGGCGAGGCAGAGGAGCTGGACGAGCGCCCCGGCGATGTTCACCGCGACGAACACGGCGTAGGGGCGCAGTCCCTTCACGCGCGCGTGCCGGTACGTGCCGAGCGCGTTGCCCGTGTACGCGATCGTGCAGCCGGCGAGGAAGGACAGGGCTTTCGCGGTGAGCGGGCCCGCACCGGCCGGGCCGCGCAGGTACGTGAAGAGGGCCAGGTCGGCGGCGTAGGCGAGGAGTCCCACGGCGGCGAAGCCCAGGAGTTCACGCCGGCCACCTACCAATTGGCCACCGCCAGCCCGTACATCGCCAGCCACACCAGCCCGATGAGGGCGAGGGCACGGTCGCCGAGGACGACCTCCTCGGGTTCGCCGGCGGTGCCGCGGTCGGCGAAGACGGCGTAGCGCAGGACCGCCAGGATGAAGGCGACCATCGACAGCTGGCGCCAGGGCAGCACGCTCGTGTGCGGCACACCGCCCTCCTCCAGGGCCCACAGGCAGTAGCCGAGCACGGCGACCCCGGCCGCCAGCTGCCATACGAAGCGCAGGTATCCGGGGGTGTACTCGGTGAGCAACGCGCGCGTGGCGCCCTGTTTCCCGGCCATCTGCACGGCCTCGGAGTAGCGCTTGGCCGACACCATGAACAGCGCCCCGAACCCGGTGGTGATCAGGAACCAGCGCGACAGCGGGATACCGAGCGCGAGCCCGCCGGCCATCGCCCGCATCAGGAACCCGGTCGTGACGACGGCGAGGTCGACGACCAGGACGTGCTTCAGGCTGACGCAGTAGGCCAGTTGCATGCCGAGGTACGCCGTCAGGAGGGCCGCGACGAGGGGCTGGGTCAGCCAGGCCGCGGCGGCCGGCGCGAGGACCGCCAGGGCGCCTCCGACGGCGTACGCGACGGGCACCGGGACCTGTCCGGCGGCGACCGGGCGGTGCCGTTTGGTGGGATGGGCACGGTCGGCATCGGCGTCGCGGGCGTCGTTGATCAGGTAGACGGCGGCGGCGCAGGCGGTGAACAGCGCGAAGACCAGGGCGAGTTCGGTGAGGGTGTGCCAGGAGAACAGCCTGCCCGCGGCTGCGGGGGCGGCCACGACGAGGACGTTCTTGACCCACTGTTTGGGGCGGGCGGTGCGCAGGAGGCCGGTGAGGAGGGTGCCGGGGCTCCTGCGCGGGGGCGCGGGCCGAGGCCGGTGCGACCGGTCGCGCCGGGTGCGCTGCTGGTGGAGGGCGGCTTCCGGGACGTCGGCGACGCCCGTCACGGGCGCGGCCTCAGTCATGCACGCCCCCTTCGCACGCCGCGCACGCCGCGCGCGCCCTCTCTCATCCAGCGCGCTCCCAGGCGCGCCGTGAGCGCCCCCAGGGCCGCGCCCGCGGCCACGTCGGAGGGGTAGTGGACGCCGACGACCAGGCGCGAGAGGCACATCGCGGCGGCGAGCGGGGGCACGGGGTGCGCCCCGAGGGCGCCGTAGGCGACGGCGGCGGCCGCCGCGGAGGTCGCGTGCGAGCTGGGGAAGGAGTGCCGGCCGACGGTGCGCACCAGGGGTTCGACGTGCGCGGGGCGCGGACGGCGCACGATCCGTTTCACGCCCATGCTGGCGACGTGCGCGCCCGCTGTGAGCGCCGTCGCGCGCAGCCACGCGCCGCGCCGAGCGCCGTCCACGGCGGCCCCCACGAGCCCCGCCGCGATCCACAGCGCGCCGTGCTCGCCCGCCCACGAGAGGGCGCGCGCGGCCCCCGCCACGCGCGGATCCGCACCACGTGCGCGGAGCGCCGCCAGGATGCGGTGGTCGATGTCGTCCGTGTGGTGGTCTGGGCGGTGGTCGGTGTGGTGGTCCGGGTGGTGGTCCATGTGGACTCACTGTTCATGCCGACCCCGCCGGAGCACCGGCAATATTGAGCGACATCCCATTAATCACCCATTTCGGGGAGAGTGGAATGTTTCAAAACTAATCACCCACAAAGGGACGATACGGTCGCCGACATGCCTGCCGAGACCGCTTCCGAGACCGTTTCCGTCACGGGATGGGGCCGCACCGCTCCCTCCGCCGCCCGTCTGATCCGCCCCCGGTCGTACGAGGAGGCCGTGGGCGCCGTCCGGGGCTGCGGAGCACGCGGAGGCATTCCCCGGGGCCTGGGGCGGGCGTACGGGGACGCGGCGCAGAACGCCGGCGGGGCGGTGTTCGACATGACCGGCCTGGACCGCGTCCATGCCATCGACGCGGCCGACGGGACCGTCCTGTGCGACGCGGGCGTCTCCCTGCACCGCCTCATGGAGGTCCTGCTGCCGCTCGGCTGGTTCGTGCCGGTGACGCCCGGCACCCGCTATGTGACCGTGGGCGGCGCGATCGGCGCCGACATCCACGGCAAGAACCACCATGGGTCGGGCTCCTTCTCCCGTCACGTCCTGTCGCTGGAGCTGCTCACCGCCGACGGCTCGGTCCGCACGGTCGGCCACGGCACGCCCCTGTTCGACGCTACCGCCGGCGGCATGGGCCTCACCGGGGTGATCCTCACGGCCACCGTCCGCCTCCAGCCGGTCGAGACGACCTACATGGCGGTCGACACCGAGCGCGCGAGTGATCTCGACGACCTCATGGCCCGGCTGACGGCCACCGACCACCTCTACCGCTACTCGGTCGCCTGGATCGACCTCCTCGCGCGCGGAGCGGCCACCGGACGCGCCGTCCTGACCCGCGGCGACCACGCGCCCCTCGCCGCACTGCCCGCACGCGCGCGGAGCGCCCCGCTGTCCTTCCGTCCCTCCCGGCTCCCGCCCGCCCCCGCCTTCGTCCCGGAAGGCCTGCTCACCCGGCGGACCGTGGGATTGTTCAACAAAGTCTGGTACCGCAAGGCACCCCGCGCACGGACCGGCGAACTCCAGAGGCTCTCCGCCTTCTTCCACCCCCTCGACGGCGTCCCCCACTGGAACCGCGTCTACGGCCGCAGCGGCTTCGTGCAGTACCAGTTCGTCGTCGGCCACGGCGAGGAGGACGCCCTGCGCCGGATCGTGGGCCGCATCGCGCGGCGCCGGTGCCCGTCCTTCCTGGCCGTCCTCAAGCGCTTCGGGGAGGCCGACCCCGGCTGGCTCTCCTTTCCCCGGCCGGGCTGGACCCTGGCCCTGGACATCCCGGCCGCCCTGCCCGGCCTCGGCGCCTTCCTCGACGAACTGGACGAGGAGGTCGCCGCGGCCGACGGACGTGTCTACCTCGCCAAGGACTCCCGGCTGCGACCCGACCTGCTCACCGCGATGTACCCGCGCGTGGACGACTTCCGCGCCCTGCGCGCGGAACTGGACCCGCGCGGGGTGTTCGTGTCCGACCTCGCCCGCCGTCTCTCCCTCTAGGAGCTGTCGTGAAGGACGCCTTCGGTCTCCCCCAGTCCCTTCTCGTCCTCGGTGGTACGTCCGAGATCGCGCTGGCCACCGCGCGCCGCCTGATCGCCCGCCGCACCCGCACCGTCTGCCTCGCGGGACGCCCCTCGCCCGCGCTGGAGTCGGCCGCCGCGGATCTGCGGGCCCTCGGCGCCGACGTGCGCACCGTCGCCTTCGACGCCCTCGACCCCGAGTCCCACGAGACAGTGCTCGGCAAGGTCTTCGCGGAGGGCGACATCGACCTGGTGCTGCTCGCCTTCGGCGTCCTCGGCGACCAGGCCCACGACGAGCGCGACCCGGTGGCCGCCGTCCGTGTCGCGCAGACCAACTACACGGGCGCGGTCTCGTCCGGACTGGTCGCCGCCCGCGCCCTGCAGTCCCAGGGCCACGGCTCCCTGGTGGTCCTCTCCTCCGTCGCCGGCGAACGCGCCCGCCGCGCCAACTTCATCTACGGCTCCAGCAAGGCCGGCCTGGACGCCTTCGCCCAGGGCCTCGGTGACGCGCTGCACGGCACGGGCGTCCACGTCATGGTCGTACGACCCGGGTTCGTGCGCTCGAAGATGACCGCCGGGCTGGCGGAGGCACCGCTGGCGACCACCCCCGAGGCGGTCGCGGCGGCCGTCGAACTGGGGCTGCGGCGCCGCTCGGAGACGGTGTGGGTGCCGGGAGTGCTGCGGGTGGTGATGTCGGCGCTGCGGCACGTGCCGCGGGCGGTGTTCCGCAGGCTGCCGGTCTAGGGCTGGTCCAGGGCCGGTCTACCGGGTGGGGAGCGAGCCGCGGTCCAGGTGGGCGGCCTGTGGGGGCACCATCGGCCCGCCGAAGGCGTACTCGCGGAGCTTGCGCCAGACGCCGTCGGCGCCCTGTTCGTAGAGGGCGAAGCCGGTGCAGGACCACTCGGCCTCGAAGTCGGCGAGTTCCTCGAAGGCGCGGTCCATCGCCGCGTCGTCGATGCCGTGCGCCACGGTGACGTGCGGGTGGTAGGGGAACTGCAGTTCGCGGGCGATGGGCCCCGAGGCGTCGCGGACCTGCTTCTGCAGCCAGGCGCAGGCCTCGGCGCCCTCGACGACCTGGACGTACACCACCGGTGACAGGGGCCGGAAGGTGCCCGTGCCGGAGAGCCGCATGGGGAACGGGCGGCCCGTCGAGGCGACTTCGGTGAGATGCGCCTCGACGGCGGGCAGCTCGGTGTCGTCGACCTCGGTCGGCGGGAGCAGGGTGACATGCGTGGGGATGCCGTGAGCAGCGGCGTCGCCGAAGCCCGCGCGCCGCTCCTGGAGCAGGCTGCCGTGAGGCTCCGGGACCGCGATCGACACGCCGATCGTTACGGTCCCCACGTCGTCTCCTGTCGTCGTACCGGAAGGGCTGTCTGCTGTACTGCCGGATGCCGTGCCGGGTTCGTACTCAGTCGTACGGCTATCGACTGTACGGCCATGGCTGTGTTGTGGGCAGGCGCGAGCGGAGTGATGTGCAGCGCTCCGCCCGAGGAACTTGTGTGCGGTGGTGCGCCCGCGGGGCGTCCGCGGCGCCCGCTCAGTGCTTCGCGGGCAGGAAGCCCACCTTCTCGTAGGCCTGGGAGAGCGTCTCGGCGGCGACGGCGCGCGCCTTCTCGGCCCCCTTGGCCAGGATCGAGTCGAGCGTCTCGGGGTCGTCCAGGTACTGCTGGGTGCGGTCCCGGAACGGCGTCACGAAGTCGACGACGACCTCGGCGAGGTCCGTCTTGAGCGCGCCGTAGAGCTTGCCCTCGTACTGCTGCTCCAGCTCCGGGATGCTCGTGCCGGTCAGGGTCGAGTAGATGGTGAGCAGGTTGCTGACGCCCGGCTTGTTCTCGACGTCGTAGCGGATGACCGTGTCGGTGTCGGTGACCGCGCTCTTGACCTTCTTGGCGGTGGCCTTCGGCTCGTCGAGCAGGTTGATGAGGCCCTTCGGCGTGGACGCCGACTTGCTCATCTTGATCGACGGTTCCTGCAGGTCGTAGATCTTCGCCGTCTCCTTGAGGATGTACGGCTTCGGGATCGTGAAGGTCTCGCCGAAGCGGCCGTTGAAGCGCTCGGCGAGGTCACGGGTGAGCTCGATGTGCTGGCGCTGGTCCTCGCCGACGGGCACCTCGTTGGCCTGGTACAGCAGGATGTCGGCGACCTGGAGGATCGGGTACGTGAACAGGCCGACGCTCGCGCGGTCGGCGCCCTGCTTGGCGGACTTGTCCTTGAACTGCGTCATGCGGGACGCCTCGCCGAAGCCGGTGAGGCAGTTCATGACCCAGGCGAGCTGCGCGTGCTCGGGGACGTGGCTCTGCACGAAGAGCGTGCAGCGGTCCGGGTCGAGCCCGGCCGCCAGCAGCTGTGCGGCGGCCAGCCGCGTGTTGGCGCTGAGCTCCTTCGGGTCCTGCGGGACCGTGATCGCGTGCAGGTCGACGACCATGTAGAACGCGTCGTGGGACTCCTGCAGGGCCACCCACTGGCGGACGGCGCCGAGGTAGTTGCCGAGGTGGAACGAGCCTGCGGTGGGCTGGATTCCGGAGAGCACGCGGGGTCGATCAGAGGCCATGCGACCCATTGTCGCAGAGGGGTGGGGGTGGTTTCGGTGCGTGGGGAGCCGCATGCCGGTGGGCCGGTCGCGCCCACACGGCAGCGGCCGCGTGTCGGCACAGCCCCGCGCCCCTTACGGGACACGGGGCTCAGATGCGCCACTCAGCCGAGGTCGATCTCCGGGTACAGCGGGAAGCCCGCCACCAGGTCCGTCGCCCGGCGGGCGATCTCGTCGGCGACCTTCTCGTCCAGGACGTGGGCGGCCTTGGACGGGGCGCCCGACTTGGTGGTGCCCGGCTCGGTCGTCGTGAGCACACGGTCGATCAGGCCCGCGACCTCGTCCATCTCCGCCGTGCCCAGGCCCCGGGTGGTCAGGGCGGGGGTACCGATGCGGATGCCCGAGGTGTACCAGGCGCCGTTCGGGTCGGCGGGGATGGAGTTGCGGTTGGTGACGATGCCCGACTCGAGGAGGGCGGCCTCCGCCTGGCGGCCGGTGAGGCCGTAGGAGGTGGCGACGTCGATCAGGTTCAGGTGGTTGTCGGTGCCGCCGGTCACCAGGGTCGCGCCGCGGCGCATCAGGCCCTCGGCCAGCGCGCGGGAGTTGTCGACGATGCGCTGGGCGTAGTCCTGGAAGGCGGGCTGCCGGGCCTCGGCCAGGGCCACCGCCTTCGCGGCCATGACGTGCGGGAGGGGGCCGCCGAGGACCATCGGGCAGCCGCGGTCGACCTGGTCCTTGAGGGAGTCGTCGCACAGGACCATGCCGCCGCGCGGGCCCCGCAGGGACTTGTGGGTGGTGGTGGTGACGATCTGGGCGTGCGGGACCGGGTCGAAGTCGCCGGTCAGGACCTTTCCGGCGACGAGGCCCGCGAAGTGCGCCATGTCGACCATCAGGGTCGCGCCGACCTCGTCGGCGATCTCGCGCATGATCCGGAAGTTCACCAGACGGGGGTACGCGGAGTAGCCCGCGACGATGATCAGCGGCTTGAACTCGCGGGCCGACACGCGCAGCGCCTCGTAGTCGATGAGGCCGGTCGCCGGGTCCGTGCCGTAGGAGCGCTGGTCGAACATCTTGCCGGAGATGTTCGGGCGGAAGCCGTGGGTGAGGTGGCCGCCGGCGTCCAGGGACATGCCGAGCATGCGCTGGTTGCCGAAGGCCCGGCGCAGCTCGGCCCAGTCGGCCTCGGAGAGGTCGTTGACCTGGCGGACGCCGGCCTTCTCCAGGGCGGGGGCCTCGACGCGCTGGGCGAGGACGGCCCAGAAGGCGACGAGGTTGGCGTCGATGCCGGAGTGCGGCTGGACGTAGGCGTGGCGGGCGCCGAAGAGCTCCTTGGCGTGCTCGGCGGCGAGGGACTCGACGGTGTCGACGTTGCGGCAGCCGGCGTAGAAGCGGCGGCCGACGGTGCCCTCGGCGTACTTGTCGCTGAACCAGTTGCCCATCGCGAGGAGGGTGGCCGGGGAGGCGTAGTTCTCGGAGGCGATCAGCTTGAGCATCTCGCGCTGGTCGGCGACCTCCTGGCCGATGGCGTCGGCGACGCGCGGCTCGACGGCGCGGATCACGTCGAGGGCGGCGCGGAAGGCGGTGGACTCGGTGGAGAGGGGCTGCTGCTCTGACATGTCGTCGGCCTCCGGGTGGCGTGGGTGCTGGAGAGCGGTCACGGTTTCACGGTTCGGCCCAGGCGCACGGCACTGTTGTCACTCAAGGCCGCTCCCCGATGGTCCGTCCCATCCCAGCGCGCCAGTCACGGCCTGCTCGGAAGCCTACCGGGCGCGCCGGACGGCGAAGGTGCCGCGTCCACCATGCGAGCGACGATAAGAAGGGGGCAGCCGCATCTCCGGGAGGTCCCGTGAGCACGACCGAAGCGCTCATCTCCGCCGCCGACGCGCACAGCGCGCACACCTACCACCCCCTGCCGGTGGTCGTCGCCACGGCCGACGGGGCGTGGATGACGGATGTGGAGGGGCGGCGGTATCTGGATCTGCTGGCGGGTTATTCGGCGCTGAACTTCGGGCACGGCAACCGGCGGCTGATCGAGGCGGCCAAGGCGCAGCTGGAGCGGGTGACGCTGACCTCGCGGGCGTTCCATCACGACCGGTTCGCGGCGTTCTGCACTCAACTGGCGGAACTGTGCGGGATGGAGATGGTGCTGCCGATGAACACCGGGGCGGAGGCGGTGGAGACGGCGGTGAAGACGGCCCGCAAGTGGGGGTACCGGGTGAAGGGCGTGCCGGCGGAGATGGCGAAGATCGTCGTCGCGGGCAACAACTTCCACGGCCGGACGACGACGCTCATCAGCTTCTCCACGGACCCGGAGGCGCGGGCGGACTACGGGCCGTACACGCCGGGATTCGAGATCGTGCCGTACGGGGATGTGACGGCGCTGCGGGCGGCGGTGAGCGAGAACACGGTGGCGGTGCTGCTGGAGCCGATCCAGGGCGAGGCGGGGGTGCTGGTGCCGCCGGCGGGTTATCTGGCGGCGGTGCGGGAGGTGACGCGGGAGCGGAACGTGCTGTTCGTCGCCGACGAGGTCCAGTCGGGGCTGGGCCGGACCGGGCGGACGTTCGCGTGCGAGCACGAGGGGGTGGTGCCGGACGTGTACGTGCTGGGGAAGGCGCTGGGCGGCGGGATCGTGCCGGTGTCGGCGGTGGTGTCCAGTGAGGCCGTCCTCGGTGTCTTCCGGCCCGGGGAGCACGGGTCGACGTTCGGCGGGAATCCGCTGGCCTGTGCGGTGGCGCTGGAGGTGATCGCGATGCTGCGGTCGGGTGAGTTCCAGGAGCGGGCGGCACAGCTCGGGGAGCATCTGCTGCGGGAGCTGGGGGCGCTGGCCGGCACCGGGCGGGTGGCCGAGGTGCGCGGGCGCGGGCTGTGGGCGGGCGTCGACCTCGCGCGCGGGTACGGGACCGGGCGCGAGATCTCCGAGAAGCTCATGGACCGGGGGGTGCTGGTGAAGGACACCCACGGGCCGACGATCCGGATCGCTCCTCCGCTGGTGATCAGCAGGGAGGATCTGGACTGGGGGCTGGACCAGCTGCGGGCGGTGCTCGGCCTCTAGGGTCTCCCGGCCTCCAGGGTCTCCCGGCCTGCAGCGTCTCCCGGCCTGCAGCGTCTCCCGGCCTCCAGGGTCTCCCGGCCTACAGGATCACGTGGGGCAGGAAGCGGGCGTACTCGTCGGTGATCAGGCCGGAGGACTCGCGGATGCCGAGACCGGCGGACTCGTTCTCGACGACCCACGCGCCCAGGACGACGTGGTTGCCGTCGAAGGCGGGCAGCGGAGCCAACTCCTGGTAGCAGCAGGGCTCTTCGCGTGTGCCCGACGGCTTTGCCTCGTTGACGGCGGGGGCGGCACCCGGTTCGTGGACGGTCACGCCGGCGCCCTCGCGGCCGAGGAGCGGCTTGGCGACGTAGCCCGTGGTGCCCGCCAGTTCTCTCGGCCCGTCGAGGTAGGCGGGGAGGAGGTTCGGGTGGCCGGGGTACAGCTCCCACAGGACGGCCAGGAGCGCCTTGTTGCTGAGGAGCATCTTCCAGGCGGGCTCGATCCACAGGGTGGTGCCGGTGCCGCCGCCGTTGTCGAGGGTGTCGAGGACGTGGCCGGCGAAGCGGTCGGTGGTGAGCCACTCCCAGGGATAGAGCTTGAAGCAGCTGCGGATGAAGCGGAGTTGGTGGTCGACGAAGCGGCCGGAGAGCCGGTCCCAGCCGATGTCCTCCATGGGGATCCAGGCGGTGTCCAGGCCGGCCTGCTCGGCGGTCTCCTTGAGGTAGGCGACCGTCATGAGGTCCTCGCCGAGTTCGTCGGCGGTGGAGTGCGCGAAGTAGAGGGGGCTGCCGGGCGGGAGGAGCGGGGCCTGTTTCCGCCAGGCGTCGACGAGGCGTTCGTGGAGGGAGTTCCACTGGTCGGCGCCGGGGAACCGCTCCTCCATCCAGAACCACTGGGGGCTCGCCGCCTCGACCAGGGAGGTGGGGGTGTCGGCGTTGTACTCCAGCAGCTTGGCCGGGCCGGTGCCGTCGTAGCGCAGGTCGAAGCGGCCGTACACCGACGGGAGTTCGGCGCGGCGGTGCCATGCCTCGGTGACCGCCTCGGCGACGCGCGGGTCGGTGATGCCGAGGTCGGCGAGGCGGTTCTCGGAGACGAGGTGCTCGGCCGCGGCCAGGCACATGCGGTGGAGTTCCTCGACCACCTCCTCCAGTGCCTCGACCTCGGCGAGCGTGAAACTGTAGTAGGCACTCTCGTCCCAGTAGGGGCGCAGGGTGCCGTCGGGGTGGCGGGTGAGCGGGTAGACGAGCCCCTGTTCCTCGACGGTCTGCTGCCAGCCGGGGCGGGGCTCGATGGTGTGGCGTTCCATACGGCGTGTCCTGTGGGGTTCCTCGTCAGCCGCCGGAGCTGCCGCCGTCGCTGCCGAAGCCCCCGCGGTCGACACCGCCGCTGCTGCTGCCGCCGCTGCTGCTGCTCGAACCGCCGGATCCCTTGCCGGGCTTGGTGAAGGAGCCGCCGTTGACCCAGGATCCGCTCTTCTTGCCGCCGTAGTACCAGGCGCCGCCGGTCGTGGTCTTCGTGGACTTGCAGTTCTTGTCGGAGACGACCTTGTATCCCTTGCCGAGGGTGTAGCTGTCGCTGTCGACGCAGCGCTTGTCGGGGTCGGAGGAGCAGGCGGTGAGGGCCGCGGCGAGCACGCCCACACTTCCGAGTACGACCGTGCCCGAGCGAAGTTGCCTCCGTGCGTCCGCCATGTTCTGTCTCCCCGTTGTGTGCTGCAGGTTGTGCCTGGTTTCCGGCGGTCAGCCTAGAGAGGGGTGTGGGAGCGTGGTCCACGGCCCCCTGGTCCGGCCGTTCGTCCGCAGTCCGTTTGCGCCGCTCGGCACGGTGTGGTCCCTCGGTGCGGTGGTCGGCTTCGACGCGGCTTCGGCACTGTCGGTCCTGTCCGGGCCGGCCGCACTTCGGTTGATCCGGATCACGCCGTGAGGGCGGTTCCGGCGCCCGTTTCGATCTCGGAACGAGCCCGATCGATTCCCTCGTCGGCCGATTCCGGTCGCACTCGGACATGAATCCCCCATGGTCCGGAAGGCCGATCGTCGGCTTTCTCGGACTTGCCGGCAAGCGCTTCCAGGAATTCCGGGAAAAGTTACCCGCAGTATCGCTCGACAGAAGATGCCAAGTCCATCGAAAAAGCCGCCAAGGGTCACGATTCGGACAGTCGTAGAAGTTTGAACGAACTGTGAACGCGGGGCCGTTCCCTTCCGTACTCAACGCCGTGACCAGTAATCCCGTCACCGTCACCCTGGCCTATCAGGTGGCGCCGGGCCACGAGGCCGACTTCCACTCCTGGGGGTGGGCCATGCTGGGCGCGAGCGCGCGGCAACCGGGCTTCCTGGGGGGTGGTGTCCTCGTCGACCGAGAGGCGGAGTGGCATGTGGTCTATCGCTTCGCCAGCGAAGGCATGGCTCGGGCGTGGGAGGACTCGACCGCCCGGATGGAGTGGGACAGCCGGGTCGAGAGGCTCGCCCGGCGGACGGGGCGCAGGAGCGTGCGGGGCTCCCAGATCTGGTTCGAGTCCCAGACCGCGCAACCCGCCGCGCCCGCACCGCCGAAGAAATGGAAGTTGTGGTTCGTGAATATGAGCGCCGTGTTCCCACCGGTGCTCGGGTTCAATGTGATCGTACTCCCCTATCTCGGCGGCCTCAATCCGTTCGTCCGTACGCTGCTCTTGTGTCTGTGTGTGACAGCGCTTGTCACCTGGATTCTCATGCCGCGGCTTCAGCGTTTCTTCAAGAAATGGCTGTATCCGCCGCTCCAGGCGCTGCGGGGACGCCACAGGCGACGGACCGCATAGGCCCGAGAACGACCAAAGGGAGGTGGGCGGGTGAAGACCCTGCTCATCGACAATTATGATTCGTACACGTACAACCTGTTCCAGCTGATCGCCGAGGTCAACGGCGAGGAGCCGGTGGTGGTCCTCAATGACACCCCGGCCGACGCGATTCCCGACCTAGCCCGGTTCGACAACGTGGTGGTGTCACCCGGTCCCGGGCACCCGGCCGACGCGCGGGACTTCGGCATCAGCGCGCGGGTGCTCGCGGCCGCCACGATCCCCGTGCTCGGCGTCTGCCTGGGCCATCAGGGAGTCGCCCTGGGCGAGGGAGCCGAGGTGGGGCCGGCGCCGGAGCCGCGGCACGGGCACCTGTCCACGGTCCGGCACGACGGGCGGGACCTGTTCCAGGGAGTGCCCCAGGGCTTCACCGCGGTCCGCTACCACTCCCTCGCCGTGCGCGAGCCGCTGCCCGCGACGCTGGAGGCCACGGCGTGGTCCGAGGACGGTGTCCTGATGGGGCTGCGGCACCGCAGCCGGCCCCTGTGGGGACTGCAGTTCCATCCGGAGTCCGTCCTCACCGACCACGGCCACCGCATGCTGGTCAACTTCCGTAATATCACAGCCGAGTTGGCCCGCAAGCCGCGTACGAAGAACACCGCCGTCACCCCGTCCGCGGCCGCGATCCCCCACCCCGCGGTTCCCCGCCCCGCGGTCCACCGCCCCGCGGCCGTCGGCTCCGCGGACGCCCCGTCGGGCGTGACCGTCCCGCGGCCCCGGCGCCCCGAAGGCCCGGCCTACCGTCTGCACACCCGCCGTATCGCCACCGCGGTCGACACGGAGGCCGCCTTCACCCGCATGTACGGCTCCTCGCCACGGGCGTTCTGGCTGGACAGCTCCCGGGTCGAGCGGGGGCTCTCCCGCTTCTCCTTCTTCGGCGACGACAGCGGCCCGCTCGCCGAGTTCGTCCGGTACGACGTCGACACCGGCCGCTGTGAGATCGAGCGGGCGGGGCGGCCCCCGCGCAAGGTCGCGGCGAGCGTGTTCGACTACCTCAAGCGGCAGCTGACGAACCGCCGGGTGGACGCCACCGGGCTGCCCTTCGACTTCACCGGCGGATACGTCGGCTACTTCGGCTACGAGACGAAGGCCGACTGCGGCTCCCCCAACCGCCACCGGGCCACCACGCCGGACGCCTGCTGGCTGTTCGCCGACCGGCTGATCGCGGTGGACCACGAGGAGGGCCTCACCTACGCGGTCTGCCTGGCGGAGGACACCCCGCAGGCCGCGAGGGAGGCGGCCGACTGGCTCGAGAGCGCGGTGGCCCAGCTCACCTTCGTGTCCCCGGATCCGGACCGGGCGCCGCAGACGGGGCCGGCCGAGCCCGACCTCGGTGCCGCCGAGCCGTGGCTGGTCCGCGACCGGGCGACGTATCTCGCGGACATCGAGGCCTGCAAGCGGGAACTGCGGGCGGGCACCAGCTACGAGATCTGCCTGACCGACGCCGCGCGTCTGCCCGCCCCGTCCGACCCGTACGGCTTCTACCGGGAACTGCGCCGCGCCAACCCCGCGCCGTACGCGGCCTTCCTGAGATTCGGGGAGCTCGACGTGGCCGGTTCCTCCCCCGAGCGCTTCCTGCGGATCACCCGGGACGGCGTCGCCGAGGCCAAGCCGATCAAGGGAACCGCGCCGCGCGGCGACACCCCGGAGGAGGACGCCCGGCTGCGGGACGCGCTGGCGGCCGACGCCAAGACGCGTGCGGAGAACCTGATGATCGTCGATCTGCTCCGCAACGACCTGGGCCGGGTCTGCCGGACCGGGACGGTGCGGGTCTCCCGGCTCATGGCCACCGAGTCGTACGCCACCGTGCACCAGCTGGTCTCCACCGTCGAGGGCCGGCTGCGCGAGGGCACGGACGCGGTGGACTGTGTCCGCGCCTGCTTCCCCGCCGGGTCGATGACCGGCGCGCCGAAGCTGCGCACCCTGGAGATCATCGACTCCCTCGAGACCGAGGCCCGCGGCGTCTACTCCGGCGCCCTCGGCTACCTGGGGTGCAGCGGCGGCGCCGACCTGGCCGTCGTCATCCGCACGGCCGTCCTCGCCGACGGTCTGCTGCACCTGGGTGCCGGTGGCGCGATCGTCCTCGACTCCGATCCGGCCGCGGAGTACGACGAGATGCTGCTGAAGACAGCGGCCCAGATGCGGGCCCTGCGGAGCGTGCAGCCCACGCCCGGTGTCCGGGCCGCCGTCCCCGCACCGGCCCGGTCCGGCTCCCGCAGCGACGCCACCCCCGTCCCGGCCACCCCTGAGGAGGCCACGCGATGAACACCCGGCACCCCACCACCGACGCACGGCCCACGGACACACCGGCCCCGCGCGACTCCGTCGCTCCCCGAGCCACGACGGTTCGGAGCGTCACCGTCGTCCCGCTGGCCGACAAGGCTGCGCGCCAGGCCCTCGCCGAGGAGGCCGACCGATGAAGTGCGAGCGCACCACCACGGCCGCACGGCCCACGGCCCCACCGGCCCCGCGCGGCTCCGTCGCTCCCCGAGCCACGACGGCTCGGGGCGTCACGGTCGCTTCGCCGGCCGCCAAGGCTGCGCGCCCGGCCACCGCCGAGGAGGCCGCCCCCGGCAATCTCGCCGCCGGGCTCGCCGCGTTGGCCGCGTTGCGGGGGTGGACGGAGCGGGTCGCGTTTCGTCAGGGGCATCGGGTCTGGACCCACGGGGAGGTGCACACGCTCGCGGCTCGGGCGGCCTCCGTGCTGCGGGAGCACGGTGTGCGTCCCGGTGACCGGGTGGTGCTCGCGCTGCCCGACGGGGTCGCCTGGGTGACGGCCTTCCTCGGCATCGCCCGTCTCGGGGCCGTGGCGGTGCTGGTCAACCCGGAACTCCCCGCCGCCGAACACGCGTTCATCGCGCAGGACAGCGAAGCCGTGCTGTGCGTGACGGGACCGGGCCTGGAGGACAGGTTCGCCGACCGGGCGGGCCTCGGCGCCGACCAGCTGCTCGCGCTCTGTGCCACCGCCGAGCCGGCCGACGCCCATCAGGTCGACGCGCACGCTCCCCTGTACATCCAGTACACCTCCGGCACCACGGGCCGCCCCAAGGGGGTCGTGCACACGCACGCCGACCCGAAGACGTACCACGACCTGATCGGCCGGCGGCTGCTGCGGATCACCCCCGACGACGTGACCCTGTCGGTCTCGAAGCTGTACTTCGCCTACGGCTTCGGCAACGCCTTCGTCTTCCCACTGTTCTCCGGCTCCTCCGCCGTGCTGGTGGACCGCCGGCCGACCCCCGCCGCCGTCGACGAACTCGTCGCCCGGCACCGGGTGACCCTGCTCTACTCCGTGCCGTCCGCCTACGCCGCGCTGGTCGCCGACCGGGGCAGCGGGCACGAGGCCTGCTTCGCCTCGGTGCGCGCCGCGGTGTCGGCCGGCGAAGGGCTGCCGGTGGAGCTCGGGAGGCAGGTCAGCGAGCTGCTCGGCGCGCCGGTCCTCGAACAGATCGGCTCCACCGAGGCCGGGCACGCCTTCTGCGCCAACGGCGTCGACCACAACCACCCGGGCACCGTCGGCCGCCCCGTACCCGGCTTCGAGGTGGAACTGCGCGACCGTGCCGGGCGCCCGGTGCCGGACGGCGTGGAGGGCGAACTGTGGGTGCGCGGGCCGACGGTGACGCCCGGCTACCTGAACCGGCCCGAGGAGACGGCCCGCACCCTGGTCGGCGGCTGGCTCGCCACCCACGACCGGGCCTGCCGCGAACCGGACGGCACCTACCGGCACCTCGGCCGCAGCGACGACATGGAGATGGTCGGCGGCATCACCGTCTCCCCGCTGGAGGTGGAGGCCGTGCTGCGCACCCACCCGGCGGTGAAGGAGGTCGCGGTCGCGGCCGTGACCGACGGACGCGGCGCCAGCCGGCTGCGCGCCTTCGTCGTACCCGTGGCCCAGCCGGCGGCCCGCCTGCAGGACGAACTCCTCGGCCTGGCCCGCGACCGTCTCGCCGCCTTCAAGGTCCCCCGCAGCGTCAGCTTCGTGACGTCGCTGCCGCGGACCCCCACCGGAAAGCTCCGCCGCCACCTGGTCCGCCGGGGCGCGTGGTGAGCCCTACAGAAAGGAGCGGTCCCATGCCCCAGCAGTCCCTCTTCAGCGACCGCGCGTTCTATCTCGGCCCGGTGTTCCGCCAGGCGGCCGACCGTCACGGCTCCGTTCCGGTCACCCTGGACCGCCCGCTGGACGTCGCCCCCGCGCTCGGCGTCGATCTCGGTTACCCCGAGCTGGCGGACCTGGTCGAGGACCTGTCCGGCCGCCTGTGGGAGGCCGGGGTACGGCCCTCGGAACAGGTGGTCGTCCACAAGACGGACAACGTCGACATCATGCTGCTGGCCTGTGCCGTGTCCCGTGTCGGCGCCGTGCCGGTGCTGCTGTCGCCCGCCCTGGCCGGCCCGGTCGTCGGGCAGTTGCTCGGGCGGCTCAGCCGGCCCTGGCTGATCACCGACCGCGCCAGGCTGGACGGCCCGCTGCAGGACGTCGACGTCGCCGCGCTCGTACGGGGGACGCTGTCCGTGGACAACGCACCCGGAGCCGTCTCCCTGGAGAAGTACGCCGGCGCCGAACCGCCGGCGCCCGTCCGGCTGCACCCCCGCGAGCCCTCCCTGATCACCCACAGCTCGGGCACCACCGGTGTTCCCAAGCTGGCCGTGCACTGCGCGAACAGCATGTGGAACCGGCTGGTGCCGCAGCAGGCGATGGGCTGGCCCACCCGTGGCGAGACCGCCGCCCTGCACATGTCCTTCGTGCACTCGCGCTTCTACCATCTGCTCGGTGTCCTGCTGCACTTCGGCAGTCCGCTCGTGCTGATCACCGACCCGGAGCCGGCCTCGGTGGGACCGCTGCTGGCCCGGCACCGGCCCGGCATCGTCGAGACCCACCCCAACACGTTCGTGCTGTGGGAGGAGCTGGCCGACGCTCCCGGAGCGCCGCTGTCCCGGGTGCGGTCCTACGGCTCCACCTTCGACGCGATCCATCCGCGCACCGTACGGCGGCTGCTGGACGCCTCGAAGCGTCGTTCGCCCTGGCTGATCCAGCTGTACGGGCAGAGCGAGACGGGGCCGGTGGCGTTCCAGTGGTTCACCCGGCGCAGTGCCGCCCGCGCGGACGGCCGCCGGGTCGGGATCGGGATACCCGGCTTCACCCGGGTCCGGGTCACCGACGACCACGGCAGGCGGACCGCGCCCGGCACGCCCGGCCGGATCGAGGCCCGCACCAGGGGCCGCATCCTCACCTACCTCGGCGCCCGGGAGCAGTACGAGCGGCAACTCGACGGCGAGTGGTGGCAGATGGGCGACATGGGCTACCGGAGCCGTCTGGGCGCCCTGCATCTCATCGACCGTGAGATCGACCAGATCGACTCCGTGCACAGCAACCTCGAGGTCGAGGACACGCTGATGGACCGCCTGGAGGAGCTGCGCGAGGTCGTCATCGTGCCCGGCGCGGACCGGGAGCCGGTGCCGGTGGTGTGCGTCCGGGGCGAACGGCCGCTGGATCCGGAGCGCTGGCGGGAGGCCACGGCCGACCTGCCCGCGATGGCCGAGCCGCGGCAGTGGCGGTTCGAGGAGCTGCCGATGACCGCCACGTGGAAGGTGAAGCGGGTGGAGATCAGCCGCATGCTGGCCGAAGGTGCGCGCGCGTGAACGAGGTCGTGGTGGTCGGCGCCGGTCCCGTGGGCCTGTCGGCAGCGCTCGCGCTGCGGGCCCGCGGGCTGGACGTCGTCCTGCTGGAAGCCGACCCGGAGGACCGCGAGCGGCCGGGCAGCCGCGCCCTGTTCGTGCACCGGGAGACCCTCGGCCTGCTCGACGGGATGCAGCCGGGGCTCGCCGCCGAGATCGCCTCGTACGGGCGGACCTGGCAGACCAAGCGGACCTTCTACCGGGGGCGTGAGGTGTACTCCCGGACCTTCCCGCCGCCCTCGGGACCGCCGCCCTTCACCAGCCTGCGCCAGCTCGACACCGAGCGCTTCCTGCGGGCCGCCTGCGAGCGGGCGGGGGTGGAGTTCGTGTGGGACGCCCGGGTGCGGGACGTGGACGTCACGGAGACGGGTGTCGTACTGACCGGCGAGGACGGGCGCAACTGGACCGCCGGGTACGCCGTCGCCGCCGACGGCGCCCGCTCCACCCTCCGGCACGCCCTGGGCATCGCCATGGAGGGCAGTCACGCCGAGGGGTTCCACGTCGTCGTCGACGTGGCCGACGTCCCGGGCGCCGAGCTGCCGCTGGAGCGGGTCTTCCACTACGAGCATCCGGGGGTGGGCGGGCGCAGCGTGATGCGGGTGCCGTTCACCGGGGGCTTCCAGGTCGACCTGCAGTGCCGCGACGACGACACCCGGGAGGCGTACGGCACCGAGGAGGCCGTACGGGCCTGGCTGCCCGCGGTGGTCGGGGACGGGTACGCGGAGCGGATCCTGTGGGTGTCGACGTACCGCTTCCTGCACAAGGTCGCGGCCTCGTTCACGGATCCGCACCGGCGGGTGCTGCTCGTCGGCGAGGCGGCGCATCTCTTCCCGCCGTTCGGCGCGCGCGGCATGAACAGTGGGATCGCGGACGCGGCGGCGGCCGCGGAGGCGATCGCCGCCGGGTCGGCGGAGGCGGTCGCCTACTTCGACGCGTCCCGGCGTGCGGCGGCCCTGTTCAACAGCTCGGCCGCCGCGACCGCTCTGGACCACCTGCGGCCCAAGCGCCGGATCGTGCGGGTCAAGCAGCGCGCGGCTGCGGCGCTCGCGCCGGTGGTGCCGTGGTGCGGCTCGTGGCTGGAGCACGCGCCGTACGGGCCACGGCACGGGGCGCCGGCGCTCGCGGGCCGCAAGTACTGAGAAAGGAACGTCGGTGGCACAACCGGGGACGGTGGAGGAACTGTTGGCGTGGACGCCCGGCCGGGGCCTGGCGTCCGGTGCGGGGGCCGGCGGGCGATTGCTCGTGGCGGACTCGTGGCTGGTGCGCGACGGCCGGGTGCGGGGTCTCGACCGGCACCGGGAGCGCTTCGCGCGGGCCTGCGGCGAGTGCGGCGGGCCGTCGCCGCGCCGGCTCGTGGAGTTCTGGCGGGACATGACGGACGCGCTGCCGCGCACGGGCGAGTGGTTCCCGCGGGTGGAACTGGCGGCCGGCTCCCTGGAGCTGCGGCTGCTGCTGCGGCCCGCGCCCCCGCTCGGCACCGGGATCCGGGTCTGGGCGGCGGGGCAGTCCGATCCGCGCACCGTCCCGCGCCGCAAGGGACCGGACCTGGAGGCCCTGGCCCGGGTGCGGCGGCGGGCGTCCGGTGCGGGGGCGGAGGAGGCGGTGCTGATCGCGGCCTCCGGCGCGGTGCTGGAGGCGACCACCGCCAGCGTGCTGTGGTGGGAGGAGGACACCCTGTGCCTGCCCTCGCCGCGGCTGCCCGTCCTGCCCGGCGTGACCCTCGGCCTCATCGAGGAGCGGGCCCGGCACCACGGCATCCGCGTCGCCCACCGGGAACGGACGGTGGCCGAGCTGGACGGCCGTGAGGTGTGGCTGGTCAACGCGCTGCACGGCATCCGGCCGGTGACGGAGTGGACGGGACGGCCGATGGCGGCGGGGCCGGCGGTGCGCGCCCCGGAATGGCGGCAGTGGCTGGACGATCTGGCAGAGCCGCTGCCGGCCCACTGAGTTTCCGTACCGGACCCATGTTTCCGTACCGGACCCATGTTTCCGCACCGGACCATGTTTCCGTGCCGGACCCATCGGTTTCCGCACAGAAAGATGCGCCGGATCGAATTCGATACGACTTCGATTCGACCCGGCGCATTTTCCGCTGCCCTGATTCAGTTAATGGTGCGGCGCTGCGTCGAGTTCTTCGTTCAGCTCTTCTTCTGAGCGGGCTGATAAGCCCCCGGAACCATGCGGGTCGCGATGGCGATCCGGTTGTAGGCGTTGATGACGGTGGCCGCCCAGATCAGTGCCGCGATCTGCTCCTCGTCGAAGACCTCCGCGGCCTCGGCGTACACCGCGTTCGGGACGTGACCGTCGTGCACCAGGGTGACCGCCTCGGTCAACGCCAGTGCGGCGCGCTCCCGTTCGGTGAAGAAGGGGGTCTCCCGCCAGGCGTTCAGCGCGTAGACGCGCTGCTCGGTCTCGCCCTGGGCGCGGGCGTCCTTGGTGTGCATGTCGAGGCAGAACGCGCAGCCGTTGATCTGCGAGGCACGGATCCTGATCAGTTCCAGGATTTCCGGTTCGACCTTGGCGTCCTGGGCGGCGGAAACGGCGGCGCCATGCAGGGAACCCATCGCCGCCGACACGTCGGGGGTGATTTTCTTCAGGGCGACGCGGGATATGGAATCACTAGTGCTCATGGGGTGACTCTAACCGCAGTATCGGATTTCCGGAAACAAGAACCCCCGATTCACGGTGCGATTATTCGGGCAGCACCGCGCACAACGCGTCCAGCGTCCCCGCCCAGGCGTGGTCCGGCGGGGTCGCGTACCCCACCACCAGCGCGTCGCACGGCTCGGCGGTCGCGTCGGGGTGCCGGTGGCGGTGCAGCCCGTCCACCGCCAGCCCCTGCCAGGCCGCCGCCCGCAGCGCCGCCTGTTCGGTGCCCGGCGGCAGCCGGAGGACCACGTGCAGGCCGGCCGCGATGCCGGTGGCCCGGACCGAGGGAGCCCGCCGGGCCAGCTCGGCCACCAGGGCGTCCCGGCGGCGCCGGTAGCGCAGGCGGGCCGCGCGGATGTGACGGTCGTAGGCGCCCGAGGTGATGAACTCCGCGAGCGTCAGCTGGTCCAGCACCCCGCAGGTGTCGATGCCGCCCTTCGCCGCCGCGGCCTCCCGCACCAGGGCGGGCGGCAGCACCGTCCAGGCCAGCCGCAGGCCGGGGGCCAGGGACTTGCTCGCGGTGCCCAGGTGGACGACGTGGTCGGGGTCCAGGCCCTGGAGGGCGCCGACGGGCTGGCGGTCGTAGCGGAACTCGCCGTCGTAGTCGTCCTCCAGGACCAGGCCGCCGGTGCGCCGCGCCCACTCCACGACGGCCGCCCGCCGGTCGCGGTGCAGCGGCATGCCCATCGGGAACTGGTGGGCGGGGGTGAGCAGCACGGCGCCCACGTCCCCCAACCCCTCGGGGTCGGTGCCCAGTTCGTCGAACGCCAGGGGCTCGGTGCGCAGACCGGCCGCCTCCAGCAGCCTGCGGTGAATGTCGAGTCCGTACGACTCGACGGCGACCGTGCGCACCCCGCGCGCCCGCAGCACCGTGCCGAGGATCTTCAGGCCGTGGGAGATGCCCGCGCACACCAGGACGCGGCCGGGGTCGGTGCGCACGCCCCGCGCCCGGGCGAGGTAGCCGGCGAGCGCGGTGCGCAGTTCGATACGGCCGCGGGGGTCGCCGTAGCCGAACGCGTGGTACGGGGCCGAGGTCAGGGCGCGGCGGGCGGCCCTGAGCCACTCCGTGCGCGGGAAGGAGGCGAGGTCGGGCATGCCGGGGCGCAGGTCGAAGGCGGGCTGGTCGGGTTCACGGAGGCCGGGGACCGCGCCCGGCGGCGGCGCCGTCCACTGCCCGAAGGACGTGGCCGGGACCCCCGTGGCGACCCGTGTGCCCGAGCCCTGGCGGGCGGTGAGCCAGCCCTCGGCGACGAGGTCGGCGTAGGCCTCGGCGACCGTGTTGCGGGCGATGCCCAGGTCGGCGGCGAGGGAGCGGGAGGAGGGCAGCCGGGTGCCGGGGGCCAGGCGGCCGGTGCGGACGGCCTCGCGCAGGGCGTCGGTCAGCCCGCGGCGCAGGCCGCCACCGGTCGGTTCCAGATGCAGGTCGACACCGAAAGTTGCCCAGGATTTCGCCATGGAAATGGACCATACCCGTGGGCTGCCTTCCTCCTAGGGTCGAGGACATGACGAACGGCGACGACAGCACGACGACCGTGACGACCCCTGAGTACGCCCCCGAACAACCGGCCCGGATGCGCTGGGCCAAGCACGCCCCCGAGGTCTACAAGACGATGGTCCGCCTGGACGCGGCCGCCCAGCAGGGCCTCGACCCCACGCTGGTGGAGCTGGTACGGCTGCGCGCCTCCCAGCTCAACCACTGCGCCTTCTGTCTCGACATGCACACCAAGGACGCACTCGCGGCGGGTGAGAGCGTCCAGCGCATCGTGCAGCTGGCCGCCTGGGAGGAGTCGAAGCACTTCTACACGGAGAAGGAACTCGCGGCGATCGAGCTGACCGAGGCGGTCACGGTCCTCACGGACGGCTTCGTGCCCGACGAGGTGTACGAGCGGGCCGCCGCGCACTTCGAGGAGGCCGAGCTGGCCCAGCTCATCGCCACGATCACGGTGATCAACGCGTGGAACCGGTTCGGGGTGACCACGCGCGCGGTGCCGGGCCACTACCAGGTGGGGGACTTCGGGTGACGGCTCGTACGAAGCTCCTGGACCAGGAAGTCGGACAGGCCATGTCCCGCCTCAGCGCGGTCGCGAAGAAGGGGCTCGGCGACCCCGCGCTCGCCGAACTGGTCGTGATCCGTGCCTCGCAGCTCAACCACTGCGCCTTCTGCCTCGACATGCACCTCGCCCTCGCCCGCGAGCACGGGGTGAGCGAGAAGCAGCTGGACCTGCTCGACGCCTGGGAGGAGGCCGGGGACGTCTACGACGAGCGGGAACGGGCGGCGCTCGCGCTGACGGAGGCGGTCACGGTCCTCACGGACGGCTTCGTGCCCGACGAGGTGTACGAGCGGGCCGCCGCGCACTTCGACGACACGCGACTCGCCCACCTCATCGGTCTGGTCGTCGCCATCAACAACTGGAACCGGGTGATGGTCGGCCGCCGCGTCGCGCCCGGGGAGTACACGCCGTGAGCGGGGTCGAGACGTTCCGCCGCCTCCACCGCCGGCCCTCCCCCGAGGAGCCCCTGGTCCTGCCCGGCCCCTGGGACGCGGCCAGTGCCCGCGCCTTCGCCGACGCCGGTTTCCCCGCACTGGCCACGCCGAGCGCCGGAGTCGCGGCCTCGCTCGGGTACGCGGACGGCCGGACCCCGGCGGAGGAGATGTTCGCGGCGGTCGCGCGGATCGCGCGGTCCGTGGACGTGCCGGTGTCCGCGGACGTCGAGGACGGCTACGGCCTGCCGCCGAAGGAGCTGGTCGAGCGGCTGCTGGAGGCGGGAGCCGTGGGCTGCAACCTCGAGGACTCCAACGGGGGTGTCCTCAAGGACCCGCGGGCCCACGCCGACTGGCTCGCCGAGGTGCGGTCTGCGGCCGCCGACCGGCTCTTCGTCAACGCGCGCATCGACACCTTCGCCCAGGGCGTCACCGACCCCGCACGGGCCATCGAGCGGGCCGCGCTGTACGTCGCCGCCGGCGCCGACTGTGTGTACCCGATCGGCGCCCCGGTCGCCGTACTGCCGTTACTGCGGTCCGGGATCCAGGGACCCCTCAACGTCTCCGCGAAGGTCGGCGAGGGCCCGACGCCCGCCGAGCTCGGCGGACTCGGGGCCACCCGCGTCACCTTCGGTCCGGGGCTGCAACGGCGGGCGACGGCGGCGGCCAAGGAGATCGCCGCACGCCTGAGGCAGGAACAGGGGCAGGGGTAAGGACAGGGACAGGGGGATCTACGACAGCCACGCCCGCCACGTCGACTCGTGGCTGTCCACCCACTTCTTCGCCGCCTCCTCGGGGGTGAGCTTCTGGTCGGCGATCATCAGGGAGACCTCGTTCTGGTCCTCGGTGGTCCACTTGAACTTCCTCAGGAAGGCCGCCGCCCTGCCGCCCGTCCTCGCGAAGTCCGCGTTGAGGTACTTCTCCAGCGGGGTGTGCGGATAGCCGCAGGCCACCTTCTCCGGGTCGGCGTCGCAGCCCTCCTTGTAGGGGGGCAGCTTCACCTCCGTCATCGGGACCTTCTTGAACAGCCACTGGGGGGCGTACCAGTACGTCAGGAAGGGCTTCTTCTCCTTGGCGAACTGCCTGATCTGCGTGATCTGCGCGGCCTCCGAACCGGCGAACACCACCTGATAGTCCAGCTTCAGGTTCTTCACCAGCGCCTTGTCGTTGGTGACGTACGACGGGGAGCCGTCCATCAGCTGGCCCTTGCCGCCGCTCTCTGCGGTACGGAACAGCGGCGCGTACTTGTCGAGGTTCTTCCAGTCGGTGACGTCGGGGTGCTGCTGGGCGAAGTACGTGGGGACGTACCAGCCGATGTGCCCGGTGACCCCGAGGTCGCCGCCGCGCGCGATGGTCTTCTTGTCGTCGACGTAGCGCTGCTCCTGCTCGGGGTGCCCCCAGTCCTCCAGGATGGCGTCGACGCGGCCCTGGCTGAGCGCGTCCCAGGCGGGGACCTCGTCCACCTGGACGGTGTCCACGCGGTAGCCCAGCTCGTGCTCCAGGATGTACTGCGCCACGGCGACGTTCGCCTGCGCGCCCACCCAGGACTGCACGGACAGGGTCACCGTCTTCGCGCCCTGCGCGTTGGCGAAGGGCGAGGCCTGCTTGGTCATGTCGGCGGCGCCGCAGCCGGTGAGCAGTACCAGGCCCGCTGCGGCAGCCGTCATACGCACTCGCATGTCACGCTCCCTTCTTCGCGCGCCGGTCGGCCGGCTGGGTCACCCGGTCGAGCATCAGGCCGAGGCAGACGATCGCGGCGCCGGCCACCAGACCGGTCGCGAGGTCGCCCTGGGCGAGGCCGAAGACGACGTCGTAGCCGAGGGCGCCGCCACCGACCAGGCCGCCGATGATGACGACGGCGAGGACGAGCACCACACCCTGGTTCACGGCGAGCAGCAACGCCGGGCGGGCGAGCGGGAGTTGCACCTGCCGCAGCTGCTGGCCGCCGGTCGCGCCGAGCGAGCGCGCCGACTCCAGGGCGGCCGCGTCGACCTGGCGCAGGCCCTGGGTGGTGATCCGGACGACGGCGGGCAGCGCGTAGACGACGGCCGCGGCGACCGCCGGGGCGCGGCCCACGCCGAACAGCGCGACGACCGGGATCAGGTACACGAATTGCGGCATCGTCTGGAAGACGTCCAGGACGGGGCGGAGCAGCCGCTCGAAGCGTTCGTTGCGCGCCGCCGCGACGCCGGTCGCGAAGCCCAGGACGAGGGTGACGGCCACGGCCGCGAGCACCTGGGACAGGGTGTCGAGCGACGGCTGCCACACACCGAGCACACCGATCGCGGCCATCGCGAGGACGGCGGTGAGCGCGGTGCGCCAGGTGCCGATCAGCCACGCGAGCGCGGCGACGAGGAGCAGGACCGACCACCAGGGCAGCCACTGCAGGCCGTCGCGGAGGGGGTCCAGCACCCAGGTGGTGAAGTGGGCCGCCCAGTCGGCGGTGCCGCCCACGACGGGGACGCCGGAGTAGAGGTGCTCGGTCATCCAGTCGACGGCACGGTTGACCGGCTCGGCGATGCCGAGGGTCCAGGTCTCGGGCCAGTCGAGGCGGCCGGTGAGCCGGCCGAGCACGGCCACGGCCGCGGTGGCGGCGAGCAGTGCGTACGTCCCCCGGGTGCGGCGGGACTCGCCGGTGCCGCGGCCCGCCGCCGCCGTCACCCGGTCCAGGACGACCGCCAGCAGCACGATCGGGATGCCGGCCGTGAGGGCCGCGCCCACGTCGACCGAGGCCAGCGCCTGGTAGACGCGGTCACCGAGGCCGCCACCGCCGATCACCGACGCGATGACGGCCATCGACAGCGCCATCATGATCGTCTGGTTGAGGCCGAGGAGGAGTTCCTTGCGGGCCAGCGGGATACGGGCGGTCAGCAGACGTTGGCGTGCGGTGGCGCCCAGTGACTCCACCGCCTCCAGGACCTCCTTGTCCGCACCGCGCAGGCCCAGTGACGTCAGGCGGGCCATGGGCGGGGCGGCGTAGACGACGGTGGCCAGGACGGCCGCCGGGACGCCGATGCCGAAGACCAGGACGACGGGGAGGAGGTAGGCGAAGGCCGGGAGGACCTGCATGGTGTCCAGGACCGGGCGCAGGGCTCGGTCCATCCGGTCGGAGAGGCCGGCGGCGAGACCGAGGAGCGCGCCCACGGCGACGGAGGCGAGAACGGCCACCACCATGAGGGCGAGCGTCTGCATGGTCGGCACCCACATGCCGAGGAGGCCGCAGGTGAGGAAGGCGACGGCGGTGCCGACGGCGAGCCTCGGTCCCGCGACTCGCCAGGCGACGAGTGCGCCGAGCGCCGTGACGCCGGCCCAGCCCAGGCCGAGGAGGACCAGGTAGACGGCGCGGACCGAGAGGACCACGGCGTTGCTGATGTGGCCGAAGAAGTAGAGGAACAGGGGGTGGCTGTCCCGGTTGTCGATGATCCAGTCGCTGACGCGGGTGAGGGGGTCGGAGAGGTCGATGGTGAGGGCGTCCGGCCATGTGGTGCCGGGCCAGTGGGCGTGGGCGATCGGTACGAGGACCGCTGCGGCCAGGGCCAGTGCGAGGAGCTTGTGGACGGCTCGGTGTTTCAGGAAGCCGGGGACGGTGACACGTAGGGCGGGTGCGGTGATCGTTGCCATCACAGCGCCCCCGAGTCGGTGCCGGGGGATTGGGGCGCCTGCCCGCGCGTACGGGGTGCCGCTTTCCCCGGGACGGGCGCCGCCCCAGCGGCACGACTGCCCGCAGCTACGGCGGCCTGGCTGCCCGCTGCGGAGTCGCCGCCCACGGCTGCGGCGGCCTGGTCGCCCGCCGTTGCGTCGGTGTCGTTGTCCGCGTCCACGGGGGTCGTTCCGGCGACCACGCCCAGCAGGGCGTCGGAGTCCACCACTCCCACGCAGCGGCCCCTGTCCACCACCCGTGCCGGTGCGCCCGACCTCGCCACTGCCTCGATGGCCTGGGAGACCGTGGCGTTCGGGGAGACCGCCGGGCCGTTGCCGGCCTCCTCCATCGACGCCGTGCGCATGGCCGTGCGGACCGTCATGACCTGTTCGCGGGGTACGTCGCGGACGAACTCGCGTACGTAGTCGTCGGCGGGGGAACCGACGATCTCCTCCGGGGTGCCGAGCTGGACGACGCGGCCGTCGCGCATCAGGGCGATGCGGTCGCCGAGCTTGAGCGCCTCGTTGAGGTCGTGCGTGATGAAGACCATCGTGCGGCCCTCCTCGCGGTGCAGGCGGATCACCTCCTCCTGCATGTCCCGCCGGATCAGCGGGTCGAGCGCGCTGAACGGCTCGTCGAACAGGAGGACCTCGGGGTCCACCGCCAACGCCCGGGCCAGCCCCACCCGCTGCCGCTGACCGCCCGACAGCTGGCCCGGCCTGCGCTGCTCCATGCCCTCCAGGCCGACCTTGGTGACGACCTCGCGGGCCCGGGTCCGGCGTTCGGACTTGCCGACGCCCTGGATCTCCAGGCCGTAGGCCACGTTGTCGAGGACCGTGCGGTGCGGGAGGAGGCCGAAGTGCTGGAAGACCATCGCGGCGCGGTGGCGGCGCAGTTCGCGCAGGCGGGTGCGGTCCATGGCGCGGACGTCCTCGCCGTCGACGGCGATCGTGCCGGCCGTCGGCTCGATCAGCCGGGTCAGACAGCGCACCAGCGTGGACTTGCCGGAGCCGGACAGGCCCATGACGACGAAGACCTCGCCCTTGCGCACGTCGAAGGAGACGTCCCGCACGGCGGCCGTGCAGCCGGTGCGGGAACGGAGTTCGGCGGCCGGGAGGGACGCCAGCTCCGGGTCGGCCGGGACGCGTTCGGCTTTCGGGCCGAAGACCTTCCACAGGCCCTCGACGGAGAACACCGGGGTGTCGGTGATCGTGGTCATCGCGCGTCACCTCGCACCAGGTCGGCCGCCCTCTCCCCGACCATCAGCACCCCGATCATCGGGTTCACGGCGGTCATCGTCGGGAAGACCGAGGCGTCTGCGATCCGGAGGCCGGTCAGGCCACGCACGCGCAACCGTGGGTCGACGACGGCCAGTTCGTCGTCGGCCGCGCCCATACGGCAGGTGCCGGCGGGGTGGTACACGGTGTGCGCGACCTTGCGGGCGTACTCGCTCAGCTCCTCGTCGCCGGTGATGTCCGGGCCGGGGGCCACCTCGCGTTTGAGCCAGCCGGCCAGCGGCTCGGTCTTCGCTATCTCGCGGGCGATCCTGATCCCGTCGACGAGGGTGCGGCCGTCGTGGTCGTCCTCGTCGGTGAAGTAGCGGAAGTCGAGGGCGGGCTTGACGGCCGGGTCGGCGCTGGTCAGGTACAGGCGGCCGCGGCTGCGCGGCTTGGGGATGTTCGGGGTCATGGAGACGCCGTACGGGGGCCGTTCGTAGCCCAGTCGCTCCGGGTTGTCCGTGAAGGGGACCTGGTAGAAGTGGAACATCAGGTCGGGGCCCGCGTGGTCGGGGTCGCGGCGGACGAACAGGCCCGCGTCGGAGTCCATCGCGGAGTTCTCGGGGAGCGGGCCGTGGGTCTCCCAGACGATCACCGACTCGGGGTGGTCGAGGAGGTTCTCGCCGACGCCGGGCAGGTCGTGGACGACGGGGATGCCGAGCGCGTCCAGGTCGGCCTTGGGTCCGATGCCGGAGTGCAGCAGCAGCCGGGGCGAGTCGACGGCTCCCGCGCAGAGCAGGACCTCGTTGCGGGCCTGTACGAGGAACTCCTCGCCGTCCTTGGCGCGGACGTGCACCCCCTCCGCCCGCGTGCCGTCCAGCTCCAGCCTGTACGCCCAGGTCTCCAGGAGGATGTGGAGGTTCGGGCGCTCGTCCATGACCGGGTGCAGATACGCCACCGAGGCCGACGACCGCTTGTTGTTCTCCGGGTGGTAGGCGAGGTCGAAGAAGCCGACGCCGTCGTCGAACGGCTTCTTGTTGAAGCCCTCGACGCGGGGGACGCCGAGTGCCGCCTGCGCCGCGTCGACGAAGTCGCGGGCGATGGCGTTCCGGTCCTTCTCGTCGACCGGGACGATGTTGTTCAGGAGCCGCGCGTAGTACGCCTCCATGGGGACCGCGCCCCAGCCCTCCGCGCCGGCCGCCTCCCACTCGTCCCAGTCGGACGGGAGCGGCTTGAAGGCGATGAGCGTGTTGTGGGAGGAACAGCCGCCGAGGACGCGGGCGCGGCTGTGCCGGATGTGGGAGTTGCCGCGCGGCTGTTCGGTGGTCGGGTAGTCGTAGTCGAGTTCGCCGCCGAGCAGGCCCGTCCAGCGGCGCAGGGTCAGGACGTCGTCGCGGCCGACGTCGCTGGGGCCGCCCTCGATGACGGCGACCGTGACGTCGGGGTTCTCGGTGAGACGGGAGGCCATGACGGAGCCGGCGGTGCCGCCGCCGATCACGACATAGTCGTAGACGTGGGGGGACTGGGACATGGGGAGGTCTCCAAGTGGGGGCGCTTGAAGGGGGGTTGGGGGGAAGTCGGTGAAGTCGGTGAAGTCGGTGGAGTCGGGGGACCTGTGGGGTGCCGGCTGTCGAGGCCGGCCGGGGGCTCGTAGGGGCTGGGGGCTCAGCCCGCGAACCACCGCACCGGCTTCGGCGCGAGGTTCTGGTACATGTGCTTGGTCTCGCGGTACTCGGCGAGTCCGGCGGGGCCGAGTTCGCGGCCCACTCCGCTCCTGCCGAAGCCGCCCCACTCCGCCTGCGGGAGGTAGGGGTGGAAGTCGTTGATCCAGACGGTGCCGTGGCGCAGACGGGCCGCGACCCGGCGCGCCCGGCCGGCGTCGGCGGTCCAGACGGCGCCCGCGAGGCCGTACTCGGTGTCGTTGGCCAGGGCGACGGCCTCGTCCTCCGTGCGGAAGGTCTCGACGGTGAGGACGGGCCCGAAGACCTCCTCCCGGACGACCCTCATCCCGCGGTGGCAGTGGTCGAGGACGGTCGGCTCGTAGAAGTAGCCGGTGGCGGGCCGCCCGGCGGACGGCTCGGGCCGCCTGCCGCCGGAGCGCAGCACCGCGCCCTCCTTGAGGGCGGACTCGACATACGCCTCCACCTTGGCGCGCTGCTGCTCGGAGACGAGCGGGCCGCACTCGACGCCGTCCTCGGTGCCACGGCCCAGGCGGATCCGGTCGGCCCGGCGGGCGAGTTCGGCGACGAAACGGTCGCGGACCGGCTCCTCGACGATCAGGCGGGCGCCCGCCGAGCAGACCTGGCCGCTGTGGATGAAGGCGGCGTTGAGGGCCTGGTCGACGGCGGTGTCGAAGCCCTCCTCCGTGGCGCAGGCGTCGGCGAAGACGACGTTGGGGTTCTTGCCGCCGAGTTCGAGGGCGACCTTCTTGACGGTGGGGGCGGCGGCCTGGGCGACCTTGGTGCCGCTGAGCAGGCCGCCGGTGAAGGAGACGAGGTCGACGTCGGGGTGCTCGGCGAGGCGGGCGCCGACCGAGTGGCCGGGCCCGGTGACGATGTTCGCGACGCCGGCGGGGAGGCCGGCCGCGGCCAGCAGGTCGATGAGCGCGACGGTCGTCAGGGGAGTGATCTCGCTCGGCTTGACGACGAAGGTGTTGCCGGCGGCGAGGGCGGGGGCGATCTTCCAGCTGGCCTGGAGGAGGGGGTAGTTCCAGGGGGTGATCAGCGCGCACACCCCGACGGGTTCGTGGACGACGACGCTGTGGATGTCGGGCGAGCCCGCGTCGACGACCCGGCCGGGGGCCTCGGCGGCGACGAGGTCCGCGAAGTAGCGGAAGGCGTCGGCGACGCAGTCGATGTCGACCCGGCCCTCCTCGACGGTCTTGCCCGCGTCCCGGCTCTCCAGCAGGCCGAGTTCTTCGCGGTCGCGTATGAGGAGGTCGGCCACGCGACGCAGCAGCGCGGCCCGCTCGGCGGCGGGGGTCCGCGGCCACGGGCCGTGGTCGAAGGCCTGGCGGGCCGCCGCGACCGCCAGGTCGGTGTCCTTCTCGTCCCCCTCGGCCACCGCGGCGAACGGCAGGGCGTCCGCGGGGTCGAGGATCTCGCGCGTGGCACCGGAGACGGCATCGCGCCATTCCCCCTCCACGTGGATGGTCTTCCGCGCCTGGAGTTCTGGTGTGTCCGCCATGATCGGGTTTGCCTTCCGTTCCTGTTCACTGCCCCTGTGTCACACGCGTGTCACTCACCGGGACCGTGAGCGCCTGCCCCCGACCTCCGGTTGCATGCGCGATCGATGGCCGAAAGTGCGCTGCCTCACTGAAAATGCGGACAAATCAGGCAATTCTTAGGCTGAAGGGTGAGGTGACGCCATGCCCAGGAGAGCCTTGATCTGCGTGGCGACGAGTGCGGCCCTGCTCCTGTCGCCCACCCTCGCCGCGTCCTCGGACGCGGACGACCTGAGCGCCCGGGAACTGGCCGAGCAGGCGAAGGACACCTTCCTGGACGCGCAGTCCGTCCGCCTGAAGTTGGCGGATCGCAGCGCGAGCACGATCAGCAGCAAGACCGCGCCGACCTTCATGGACCTGTTCCTCGACCGGGACGGCAACTGCGTCGGCACGCTGGAGCTGGGCGCGAACGGCGGCAGCCTCGAGATCGTCAGACGGGGCGAAGAGGTGTGGCTGAAGCCGGACACCGCGTTCTGGAAGGCGCAGCTGCCCGGCAGCCAGGGCGACACGGCGGCCGAGTTCGTCAGGAACCGCTACATCCGCGGGTCCTCCGACGACGCTCTGCTCAAGGACGTGGTCAAGGCCTGCGACCTGGACACCTACCAGGAGGAGTTCGGCAGATCCGGCTTGTCGTCCGACGACAAGTCCCTGACGAAGGGCGAGGAGACGACGGTCGACGGCGCCGAGGTCGTCCCGCTGAAGGGCGAGGAGGACGGCAAACCGTCGACCCTGTACGTCACTTCGGACCGCCCGCACCGCCTGGTCGCGATCACACAGAAGGCCGACGGCACCGACACGAAGGTGACCTTCTCGGACTACGACGAGCCGGTGCCGTCACAGACGCCCTCGGCGGACGAGTCGGTGGACGTGGACCAGGTGCGGGAGGAGCTGCTGGGCGGCTGAACGCCGTCGAGATCCCGGAAGCCGGCAGGCCTCAGAAGTCGACCCGCATCACCACCCGCCGCAGCGTGGGCCTGCTCACCTCCACGAACCCCGCCTCCGCGAACACCTCACGGCTGCCCACATGCAGCTCGCCCCAGGTGATCTCCACCCCCGGTGTCGTGATCATCGGGTACGCCTCGAGGGCGCGGGCGCCGTGGGTGCGGGCGTAGGGGATCGTGGCGCGGGCGAGGCCGTAGGTGATGCCCCGGCGGCGGAAGCCGCGGCGGGTGAGGAGGCAGGTCACCGCCCAGACGCCGGGGTCGGCGCGGTCCTCCTTGCGGCCGGTCCAGGGGACGCGGGTGCGCAGCAGCCGGGGGTAGGCGGCGCGGGGTTCCACGGCGGCCCAGCCGACGGGGGTGCCGTCGAAGTAGGCGAGCAGGCCGGTCGTCGCGTCGGCGTCCGGAGTTTCGCAGCGGGTCTGCTCGCGCAGGCGTGCGGCGCGTTCCTCGGGGGTGGCCGAAGCCCAGTCGTGCTCGGGGACCTTGTACCGCTGGCACTGGCAGCGACCCGGGTAGTCGGTCGTGCCGAAGACTGCCTGGAGGTCGTCCCAGGAGGCCTCGTTGGCGGGGCGGACGTCCAGGGCCTCGGGCGGGATGGGGGCGTCGCTCACCGGGGCGGGTCCTCCCCCACCCGGCCGTCGATCGACTCCCGGACGAGGTCGGCGTGGCCGACGTGACGGGCGTACTCCTCGACGAGGTCGACCAGGATGCGCCGCAGGCTGGGTGCGCGCCCGTCGGGCCAGGCGAGGCGGGCCAGGGTGTCGAGGCCGCCCTCGGCCGGCACCTGGCGCAGGTTCGCCCGCGAGGCGGCGACGGCGTTCTCCCACAGCGCGTACAGCTGCCCGGGGGTGTCGGAGGCGGCCGAGTGCCACTCCCAGTCCGGGTCCGCGTCCCAGTCCACGGCGTTCCACGGCGGGCCCAGCTCCTTCCCGAGCAGCCGCCGGGAGAAGTACTCCTCCTCCATCAGGGCCAGATGCTTCAGCAGACCGCCCAGGGTGATCGAGGAGGGGGCGAGGCGTGCGTTCAGGCCGTCCGCGTCCAGGCCCTCGCACTTCCACGCCAGGGTCCTGCGCTGCCGCTCCAGGGAGCCGATCAGGGTGTCGGCCTCGCTGCCCGCGACGGGCGGCTCCCGGAGCAGGGGAGATTCGGTGTTCTCGCTCATGTGCCGCAGGCTACGGTCCGTTCCGGACGATCCACTGCCGGAATCATCGAGGAGATCATGCGGCACGACGAAAGCCCCACCGCCCGCGCCCTGCTCGCCCTGGAACTGCTCCAGGCCGGCCCCGGCATCACCGCCGAACGCCTCGCCGCCCGCCTCGGCGTCTCCGAGCGGGCCGCCCGCCGGTACGTCGGCATCCTGCGGGAGGCCGGCATCCCCGTCGAGTCGACCCGCGGCCCCTACGGCGGCTACCGCCTCGGCCGCGGCCTGCGCCCGGCCCCGCTGATGTTCACGGCCGCCGAGGCGCTCGGCCTGGTGATGGCGGTCCTGGACGGCCACCACGACGCGGCGGACCCGGCCGGTCCGGTGGGCGGCGCCCTGGACAAGCTGCTGCGGGTGCTGCCGGAACCGGTGGCCGCCCCCGCCGAAGCGGTCCGCCACGTCCGCGCCCAAGGCGACACGACGACCCCCGCCCCCGCCACCACCGCCACCCTCGTCCAGGCCTGCGCCGCCCACCGCGGACTGCGCCTCGGTTACCACCTGGGCGCGAAGGGTGTCCGCACGATGGAGGTCGACCCGTGGGCGGTCGTCGTCCACCACGGCCGCTGGTACCTGCTGTGCTGGTCGCACACCCGCGACGCCCGCCGCGTCCTGCGCGTGGACCGCGTCACCGAAGTCACCACCCTCGACACCACGTTCACCCCGCCGGAGGACCTCGACGCCCTCACGACCCTGGAGGAACACCTCGCGGAGGGCTGGACGTACGAGGTCGAGGTCGTCATCGACGCCCCCGCCACCCAGGTCGCCCGCCACCTCCCCCGCACCCTGGGCCGCCTCGAACCCCTCGACGCCCATACGACCCGCCTCCTGGCCACGACGGACGAACCGGAGTGGTACGTACGCCAACTGACCGCCCTGAACGCCCCGTTCAGAATCCTCGGACCGAGGGAACTCCAGGAGGCGGCAAGAAACTTGGGCCAACGCCTGCTGTCGGCGGCGGAGCACACTTCGGGGGCCGGCGGGGCCGGGGCCGACGTGGACGACGGGGCCGGTGGCGGCGGGGCCGGTGGCGGCGGGGCCGGCGGGGCCGGCGCCGACGTGGACGACGGGGCCGGCGGGGGCGGCGGGGGCGGCGGTGACGGCAGGGGCGGCGCTTTGCAGCATGCGGCTGCCCAACCGACCTAAAGGGGCGCGGGGAACTGCGCGACCAGCCACAACGGACCCGCACCCGGCAACCAGCAGCACCCACCCCGACCGCATCCGCTCCCGCACCCCCGCGGAGCGAAAACGCACTGATCCCCAGGCAGCCCACGCCACCCGGGGATCAGACCGGAAACCGTTGAGTCAGGTGACTCAGATAAGACCGAGCGAGCGCACCGCGTCCCGCTCCTCCTCCAGCTCCTTCACGGACGCGTCGATCCGCGCCCGCGAGAACTCGTTGATGTCCAGACCCTGGACGATCTCGAACTTGCCGTCCTTCGCGGTGACCGGGAAGGAGGAGATGAGGCCCTCCGGGACGCCGTAGGAACCGTCCGACGGGATGCCGGCGGAGGTCCAGTCGCCCTCGGCGGTGCCGTTGGTCCAGGTGAAGACGTGGTCGATGGCGGCGTTGGCGGCGGAGGCGGCCGACGAGGCGCCACGGGCCTCGATGATCGCCGCGCCACGCTTGGCGACGGTCGGGATGAAGTCCTCGGCCAGCCACTTCTCGTCGTTGACGACCTCCGCGGCGTTCTTGCCGGCGACGATGGCGTGGAAGATGTCCGGGTACTGCGTGGCGGAGTGGTTGCCCCAGATGGTCAGACGCTTGATGTCGGCGACCGTGGAGCCCGTCTTCTTCGCCAGCTGGGTCAGCGCGCGGTTATGGTCCAGACGCGTCATCGCGGTGAAGCGCTCGGCCGGTACGTCCGGCGCGGCAGCCTGGGCGATCAGCGCGTTGGTGTTGGCCGGGTTGCCCACGACCAGCACCCGGATGTCGTCCGCGGCGTGGTCGTTGATGGCCTTGCCCTGCGGCTTGAAGATGCCGCCGTTGGCCTCCAGCAGGTCACCGCGCTCCATGCCCTTGGTGCGCGGGCGGGCGCCCACCAGGAGGGCGACGTTGGCGCCGTCGAAGGCGACGTTCGGGTCGTCGGTGATGTCGATGCCCTGGAGCAGCGGGAACGCGCAGTCGTCCAGCTCCATGGCCGTGCCCTCGGCGGCCTTCAGCGCCGGGGTGATCTCCAGGAGGCGCAGCTTGACCGGCACGTCCGCGCCGAGCAGCTGGCCGGAGGCGATGCGGAAGAGCAGGGCGTAACCGATCTGGCCGGCCGCGCCGGTGACGGTGACGTTCACGGGAGTGCGGGTCATGGCGTTCTCCGTATGACAGCTGGCGGTGGGGCGTCCCTGCCCCGGACGTTTGATCGATCTCTTGGCGTCAAGAGAGATCCAGCGGTCAGGCTATCGCGCATCCGGGATCCCGGACGTCCGGGGCCGTGTGGCCCGTCCCACAGAGTGTGGGTCTCCCTGTAGTGCCGGGCCCACAAAAAAACCCGGCGTTCACAGGAATACCGCTCCCCAACCCGGGCACGCGAACCGTACCCCCACGGGAGTCCGGCACCACCCGGTTACCCCCACCCGGCGGCCGTCGGTTCCACCTCTCCCGGACCGGCGGCCGCCGTTTTCCTGCGCCTCCTGCGGCGTGCGGCCCTGCTCCCCGACGCCTTCTGCGGCCTTCTACGGCGTGCACCCCTGCTGCCCCGACGCCAGCACCGCGCACGCCTGTGCCTCCGCCGCCTCCTTCACCGCCACCATCGGGGTGTACGCGATGGTGTCGCCGGCCGTGGTGATGTCGCCCGTCCGGCGGGTGGAACCGACCGTCACCCGCACCACGTCCCCCACCCCGGCCTGGGTGATCCGCCCCCACGCCGCCCCGCACGTCCTGCTGTAGCGGACCTCGACGAGGGTCGTGCCGACGGTCGCGCTCTTCGCCGTGGTGACGAGGTTGCCGCTGCAGCCCATCTGCTCCGCGTCCTTGCCTTCGCAGTCGGCGCCGTGGCAGTGCACGCCGGGCGGAAGAGAGGGGTGGGGGCTGGCGGACGGGGAGGGCGGGCCGGCGGTCGTCCTGTTCTGCTCGGGCGCGCCGCCGTCGAGGAAGAAGGCGCCCGCGGTGACGATCGCGACGCCGGCGACACCGGCGAGGAAGAGCGCGGGACGCCGGGCGCGGCGACCCGGGGTGGCAGGGCCGGGGCCCTCCGGGGACGTCGCGCCGGGGCCCTCGGGGGACGTCCCGCCGGGATCCTCCGGCACCGGCACCGGCGGTGGCGGCGGCGGCGACGTCGGGGACACGTCCGTGGGGCCGGCGCGGCCGGTGGCCGGGGTCGTCACCGTGCGGGCACGGGAGAGACGTACGGCCTCGGATCCCAGGTCGTCCCTCAGCTCCGCACGGCTCCAGGCGCGCTCGGCCAGCTCCCACAGGGTGATCAGATGGGCGGGGTCGGCGCCGGTGACCTCGGCGAGGGCGACGACCGCGCCCTTGGGAGCGAGGAGCCGGCCGTTGAGGTAGCGCTCCCAGGACGCCCTGCCGTAGTGCGTGCGGTCGGCGAGCTGTGTGACGTTCAGGCCGCTGCGGTCCACGACCTGGCGCAGCTGACGGGCGAACTCCTTGACCTGCGGGTCGAGTTCGTCGGGCAGGTTCTTCCAGCGAGGCATCGATCCCCCCTTCCTCCACCGTGTCCCCTGTTGGCCACGTTAGCGCTCAGCCGAACGCCACGGCTCCCCCCACCGCGGCGACCAGCAGGACGAGCAGGAGCAGGACCGCAGAGAGGAGGAGGCGTCGTCCGGCGGCCGGCCGGGGCGGTGGTTCCTCCAGACGCTCCCACCAGGGGAGCGTGGGGTCGTCCTCGTACTCGGCGGTGTCCCCCGCCGCCCCCGCGGCCCCCGCGTCCGTCGGCGGCGGTGCCGGCCGGGGCCAGGCCTCCACGGCCAGTTCCCAGCGCACGCAGTGGCGTTCGGCGTCCGCGCCGGCGAGGCCCGCGACCCGGCACAGCGCGGCGACGGCCTGCCGGGGCGGTGGCTGCACGGCGTTGAGGTAGCGCTGCCACGAGGACTTGCTGTACGCGGTGCGGGCGCCGAGCGCGGCCAGGCTGAGGCCGGTGCCGTCCTTCAGCTGCCGCAACTGCTCCACGAAGTGCCGTACCTCCGACGGCAGATCGTCCGGCAGCGGCTGCCACGTGCTCATCGCCCAGCTCCCCTTCGATCCACGGGCCCACGCCTTCGGTCCGCTCAAGGGACGACGTCCGCGCGGCGGACGGTTCCCGGACCGGCGGGGACTGTGGCGGGGCGCGCACACGGTGGCGGAACGGTCACCGCTGTGCCACAGCGCACGGACAGCCGTTGAACAGCCCGCCGACCGTGCGGGAGCGTGGAACGCGTCGGCGGCCCGTCCTGGCTCGGGGGAGAGGACGGGCCGCCGTACGTGTGTGGCTTCGCCACAGGGTCAGCTGTCGACCGTGAAGTGCAGGGTGTCCTTCAGGAACGGGATCTGCAGCCACGGATTCGGCTGGGCCATCAGCGCCAGCAGGACGATCGCCGCGCCCAGCACGCCGTAGGTCGCGATGTCGGTGAAGCGGGAGCGGACGGCGAGCATGCCGACGCCGGGCAGCAGCCAGCGCAGGACCGCACCACCGAGCAGGGCCACGCCGATGAGGATCGTGCCGATCCGGAACTGGTCGAACGTGGTCAGCAGCAGACCGAGCGCGACCAGGCCCAGGACGGCGATTATCGGCCACTGCCGGGCCGGCGCCGGGGCGTCGCCGGGCGCGGCGCGGCCGCCGCCCTCGGGGCGCGCGGTGTCCCGGGTGAACAGCGGGAAGCGGCGCGTGGTGCGCCGCGGCACGCCGTCGGCGTCGGGCGCGCTGACGGGGTCGCGTACCTCGATGTCGTCGATGTCGTCGATGTTCTTGACGTCCTCGGTTTCGCCGGGGGTGTCCCGGGGCTCAGCCGACACTGCGCTCCGCCGCCTCGACCACGTTGACGAGCAGTTGCGCCCGGGTCATCGGGCCGACCCCGCCCGGGTTGGGGGAGATCCAGCCGGCGACCTCGCGGACGTCCGGGTGGACGTCGCCCACGATCTTCCCCTCGGCGTTGCGGGAGACGCCGACGTCGAGGACGGCCGCGCCCGGCTTGACGTCCTCGGCCCGGACCAGATGGGCCGAACCGGCGGCGGCGACGATGATGTCCGCCCGCTTCAGGTGCGCGGAGAGGTCCCGGGTGCCCGTGTGGCACTGGGTCACCGTGGCGTTCTCGCTGCGCCGGGTCAGCAGCAGCGGCATCGAGCGCCCGATGGTCACGCCACGGCCGACGACCACGACCTCGGCGCCCTTGATCTCGACGCCGTGGCGGCGCAGGAGCGTGAGCACGCCGTTGGGCGTGCAGGGCAGGGGCGCGGGCTCGTTGAGGACCAGCCGCCCGAGGTTCATCGGGTGCAGCCCGTCGGCGTCCTTGGCCGGATCCATGAGCTCCAGGACGCGGTTCTCGTCGATGCCCTTCGGGAGCGGCAGCTGGACGATGTAACCGGTGCAGGCCGGATCCTCGTTCAGCTCCCGTACGACCGCCTCGATCTCCTCCTGCGTGGCCGTGCCGGGCAGTTCCCGCTGGATGGAGGCGATGCCGACCTCGGCGCAGTCGCGGTGCTTGCCGGCGACGTACTTCTGGCTGCCGGGATCGTCCCCGACGAGGATCGTGCCGAGGCCGGGCGTGACGCCCTTCTCCTTCAGCGCCGCCACGCGGGCGGTCAGATCCGACTTGATCTCGGCTGCGGTGGCCTTGCCATCGAGAATCTGGGCGGTCATGGTCCCATCCTCCCGGATGACGGCCTCCCGGTTCCAATCCGGGTGACCCGGCAGCGAGGGGCCCTTCCCCTCCCCGGCCCGCTGATCGTTTCCGGACATGATCGACGAGGTTGCACTTGCACAACTTCCTGCGGAATGCGGCTGGACAACAAACCAGCCACTGCAGAACGATTGACGCACAGTGCCGCGGGCAGTACCGGGGGGACGGACCGCATCTGTAACAACTTCCTCCGCACCGTGCCGCGCGTCGTCCCCGCACCCGAGTGCACACGGAGGAAGGACCGCCATGAGTTTCGGCGAGCCGAACAACCCCTACGGGCCGCCGCCCCAGCAGCCCCCGGCCCCCCAGCAACCCCCGGCCGGCCCCGGCTACGGCTACCCGCAGCAGGGCCCGCCGCCCGGCGCTCCGCCGCAGGGCTACGGCGTCCCGCAGGCCCCGCCCTACCCGCAGCAGCAGTACGGGCAGCAGCCGTATCCGCAGTACCCGGGCGACCCGCAGTTCCAGGGCGGCTACCCGGGCGGCCCGCTGACGATGCCGGGCATCACCCGCGCCGCTCGGATCCTGCTGGGCGTCATCGCCCTGGCCCACGCGATCGTCGCGGGCTCCTACCTCTGGGTCCTGTCCCGGTGGGACGAGGAGATGGTCGAGGCGGGGGTGACCGGCGACCCGGACGCGGAGCGGTTCGCCGACCTCGGCAAGGGCGTCGTCGTCTTCTTCCTGTGCCTGGCCACCGTGTTCACGATCCTCGGCGTGGTGCTGCTGCTCCAGTACGCCAAGGGCGGCAACGGCGTGCGTGTGTGCTCGATCGTCTACGGCTCGTTCGCGATCGTCACCGGCATCTTCATGATCGCGGCCTGGGGGCTCGGCCTGATCATCATCGCCGTCGCCGTCCTGCTGATCGTCTTCTCGGCGAAGCGCGCCACGGCGGACTGGTTCCGCCGCCCGCGTTACTGATCCGGCCCACACAACCCCGACCGGCCTCCAGGAGAACTTTCTGCAAACAGGAACTTAATACTCCGTGAACGGTGTGCGGTGACGCCTCCCTTCCGGTCCGACATGCCGGGCAAAGGCACGGGAGTCAGGGGAGCAAGCCCTTACTCTGACTCGTCGGACCAGGGGGGAGGCCGATGGCCGTGTCGATGCACAGCATCATCGTCGTACCGCCGGACTGCGAAGGGCCCGGCAGTCATCTGCGGATCGGTCCGGGCGAGCGACTCGCGTTCGGCCGGACCACGCCGGGCAACGACCTGGTGATCGCGCACGACGGGGTGTCCCGGGTGGCCGGGGAGATCACCGCACATCGCGCGTTCTGGATACTGAGCAACCACAGCGCCCATCAGACCTACGTGGTGGAGAACCCCGAAGGGGCGGGCGAGCACGTCAAGGTCGCTCCCGGCCGCCAGGACGCGCCCATCCCGTTCGAGTTCTCCCGGGTGGTCCTGCCCGCCGCCGGCGACCTGCTCAGCTTCGACGTGTGGGCGCCGTGCCACGGCTTCCGCGCCCGCGCCGCCGGCCCGGGGGCTCCCGGCGCCGCCACGGCCCCGGCGTTCGCGCTCGACCGCACCAAACGGTATTTCGCCGTACTGGCCGCCCTGTGCGAGCCCCGTCTGCGCCGTGCGCCACACGCCCCGCTGCCCACCGTCGACGAGGTGGTCGAGCGGCTGCGTCCCTCCTGGCCCGCCGCCAGCCGCTCCGCCGTCTCCTGGAACATCGACTACCTGGCCGTCAAGCTCCGTCTCAGACCCGGCCCGGACACCCCGGTACCCGGCCAGCGCCTCAACGGCAAGAAGGAGTCCCTGGTCTCGCTGGCCCTCCGCTTCGACCTCGTACGCGAGGAGGACCTGCTGCTGCTCACCGCCCCCGTGCCCAGCAAGGCGGTGTCATGACCGGGTCCACGCACGGGCAGCCGTACGCCGTCCCCGTACCGAAGGGCTACCGGGTCGGCCGCTGGGAGGTGCGCGAGCCCCTCGCGTCCGGCGCGTTCGCGACCGTCTACGCGGCCAGGAACACGCTGCCCGGCGCCGAACTGCCGCCGAGTGCGGCGCTGAAGTTCCTGCCGACGGGCACACGCACTCCGCGCCAACTGCACCACCTGCGTGAACTGGCCGAGCGCGAGGTCGAGTTGCTCAAACGGCTGCGCGCACCCCGGCTGATCCGCATGCACGAGGCCCTCACCGTCGAAGACCCGGATCACCCCGAACTCGACGGCGCCACCGTCCTCGTCCTGGAGCGGGCCGAAGGTTCCCTGGACATCCTGCTCGACCAGGCCCCGGCCCCCGCCTCCGGCCCCGCGCTGCTCGCCCAGATCTGCGAGGGCCTGAACCAGTTGCACCACGCCGGCTGGGTTCACGGCGACCTCAAGCCCGGCAACGTCCTGCTGATGAAGGACGGTTCGGTACGCCTGGCCGACTTCAACACGGCCGCCGAACTCGAAGGCACCCACGCCTACTCCCCCGTCTTCGCCACCCCCGACTACACCCCACCCGAGCTGCTCTGGCCCGAGGTCAGCGAACGCGGCACCCGCATCCGCCCCACCGCCGACATCTGGGCCTACGGGGTCCTGGCGCACGTGGTCCTCACCGGCACGTACCCGCTGCCGGGCTCCACGACCGAGGCCCGAGCCGACGCGGCGATGCGCTACGCCCGGGGCGCCGAGGAACTCCGTCTCTCGCCCCGGCTTCCCGCCGTCTGGCAGCAGATCATCGCCGACTGTCTGTCCCCCACCCATCAGCAGCGGGCCGCGCACGACACGGTCACGCTCCTGCGCCGCGTGGAGGAGGCCGCGGGCGTCACCGGCTCCGCCCGCCTGCCGCGCCTGCGCCCGCGCAGGTGGCGCCGCCCCGCCCTGGTGACCGCCGTCGCCGCGGCGCTCCTGGCGGGGGCCGTGACGGTGACGTACGCGATCATGCGGGACGACGGGCCGTCGTACGGCTATCACCGCTGCCCGTTCAGATCCGTCTGCTTCTTCAGCGAGCAGAACGGCAACGGCGACATGTGCGCCTGGGAGGGGGACGACCCCGACTGGCTGTCGGGGAGGGAAACCTGCATGTGGACCGCCGACCGTCCGGTGAGATCGATCTTCTACAACGGCGACGAGTCGACGGGCCTGGGCGGCGTCGCCTACTTCCGGGGCCGCGACTACACCCCCGTCGGCGAGGACATCACCCGCCCCAACTCCCGTATGCGGACCGGCTGCACGAGCCAGCACGCCCAGGGCAATCTGGCGGGCACCTACGCACCCCTGTCCCACCGGCTCATCGAGCACTGTGGCGACAGCGGCGACCGAACACCTTCGACAGAACCTGAAAAGTCACAGGATCCATCGCCCTGAGCGGACCGTCCGCCGTTGCCCCAGAATGAACGCACCGGGGAGTCAGCCATACGGGGGGGCGCTCTGGCCGGGCACGAACGGGAACCGATCGCCGCGCGGCCCGGCCTCGCGCTCGCGCTGGGCTGTGCGGCCGTGCTCACGTGGTGCGCCGCGTTTCCCCTCACGTTCGTGCTGCCCGGCCCGCAGTCCGACGACTTCGGCACGGCACCTTGGTTCGCGCGGGCGACGGCGGCCTGCGCGTCCGTCGTCCTGGTGCCGTCGGCCGGGAGGCGGAGCGGTCGCGGCGGTCGTGCTGGCGGCGTCGGCGGGGGTCGTCGGCCTGGTGCGGTATCTGACCTGGCACGGCCCGGCCGACGCGGGCCCGTTCCGGGAGGTGGAGCTGCGTCCCACCGCTCCCCCGGCGCTGACGCTGCTGTGCGTCCCCCTCGCCCCGCGGCGCCGCCCGTGGTCCGGCCCTCCGCCTCGGTGACGCCTACGACGACACCAGGGCGGTGTGGCAACGCTGGGCGGGATACGCCCAGACGATCCGCGAAGGCACCAGCCCGCGCCCCTGCGCAGCGGCTTCGTCTTCCCGCACCGCGACGGAATGCTCGCGCTGAACAGCTACAACGACCCACAGAACACCCGGGTCGTCCGGCTCGGCGACGGCGATCCTGGGGTGGCCTTCGCGACCGAGACGGTGCCCCGGCTCAATGAGACAGGCCCGCGCGACAACTCCGTCATCGCCAGGCCCAACGCCCTGCTGGTCTTGGGGGGGGCGGCTCGGGCTACGCCTTCAGGGAGGTGATGAAGGCGAACCAGGCGGGGACGACGAAACGGGCCGGGGCCTGCTGCTCCTCGACGCAATCACCCGCCGCTGGGGTGTATGGCTCACGCCCGCCGGCACAACGGTGTGGTGCGAGCCGCACACCTGATATCTGATACCTGAAACGTGATAGGTACCCCCGTTCCCTCCCCTCGCCCAGCATGGTCACGGCAAGACGCCAAAGCACCACATCAACGGGGAGGAACCCTCATGAGCCTTCGTACGACCCGCACTCGCCTCGCCGCCGGAGTCGTCGCCGCACTCGCCGCCGGCGCCCTGGCGATCAGTGCCTCGCCGGCGTCAGCGGCGGCGTCCGACGGGTACGTCAGGGGCGCCGGCACGTACACGGACGACTTCGGCGACGAGGGGCTCCTGTCGACGTCGTCGTACAACAGCTCGAACGTCACGTGCCTGTGGCAGCAGATCCTGTGGGCCGAGGGCGCCAACGAGTCGGACGGCACGGACTTCGACCTCTCGGACGCCGACGGCCTCTTCGGGTCCAACACGCAGCACGCCACCAAGAGGCTTCAGGTCAGCTGGGGCCTGGCCGACTCGTTCAACGACGCCGACGGAAAGGTCGGCACCAACACGTTCGGTTACGCGGACAGCAAGCTGCGCTACGTGTCGGGCAGCACGGCCTCCGGCGAGTACCTCAGGGTCCGGTACGACGGCGCGCTGCACGACCTCGACCTGCTCCGCACCGCCGACGACGGCTACTACATCTTCTACAGCACCGGTGACAAGGACACCGGCACCGCGAAGTACGCGGGATACAACCTCAACACCTGCGACTGAGCGCCCTCCGAGACGAGGACGAGGAGGATTCATGACACTCAAACCTGCGAGCTGACCGTCCGACGTCGCAAGACAGCGCGGAGGCCCGCCGACCGGTGACGGTCGGCGGGCCCTCTCACGTCATCGGACTCAGTGGAAGAAGTGCCGAGTCCCGGTGAAGTACATCGTGATACCGGCCTTCTGAGCGGCCTCGACGACCAGCTCGTCACGGACGGACCCGCCGGGCTGGACCACGGCCTTCACCCCGGCGTCGATCAGGATCTGCAGCCCGTCCGGGAAGGGGAAGAACGCGTCGGAGGCCGCGTACGACCCCTGCGCGCGCTCGGCACCGGCCCGCTCGACCGCCAGCTTCGCGGAGTCGACCCGGTTGACCTGGCCCATACCGACACCGACGGAGGCGCCGTCCTTGGCGAGCAGGATGGCGTTGGACTTCACGGCCCGGCAGGCCTTCCAGGCGAAGGCGAGCTCACGCAGCTCGTCGGCGGAGAGCGCCTCGCCGGTCGCCAGGGTCCAGTTGGCGGGGTCGTCGCCGTCGGCCTGGAGGCGGTCGGCGACCTGGAGCAGGGCGCCGCCGTCGATCGGCTTGACGTCGACGGGGTGGGCGGGGCTGTCGGGGCAGCGCAGCACGCGGATGTTCTTCTTCTTGGTGAGGGCCTCCAGGGCCCCCTCCTCGTAGTCCGGCGCGACGATGACCTCGGTGAAGATCTCCGCGACCTGCTCGGCCATCTCCTTGCTGACGGGCCGGTTCACGGCGATCACGCCGCCGAACGCGGACAGCGGGTCGCAGGCGTGCGCCTTGCGGTGCGCCTCGGCGACGTCCGCGCCGATCGCGATGCCGCACGGGTTGGCGTGCTTGATGATCGCCACAGCCGGCTCGTCGTGGTCGTACGCGGCACGGCGGGCGGCGTCCGTGTCCGTGTAGTTGTTGTACGACATCTCCTTGCCGTGCAACTGCTCGGCCTCCGCCAGACCGCCCGTGCCGGCGGTGTAGAGGGCGGCGGGCTGGTGCGGGTTCTCGCCGTAGCGCAGGGTGTGCGCGCGCTCCAGGCTGGTGGCGAGGAAGCTCGGGAACTGCGAGTCGTCGGCCGGGGCGTAGACGGAGGCGAACCAGGAGGAGACCGCGATGTCGTACTCGGCCGTGTGCCGGAAGGCCTCGGCGGCCAGCCGCTTGCGGGTGTCGAGGTCGAAGCCGCCGTTGCCGACCGCCGCGAGGACGTCGGCGTACCGCGCCGGGCTGGTGACCACGGCGACCGACGGGTGGTTCTTGGCGGCGGCACGCACCATCGACGGCCCGCCGATGTCGATCTGCTCGACGCACTCGTCGGGCGAGGCGCCGGAGGCGACCGTCTCGCGGAACGGGTAGAGGTTGACGACGACGAGGTCGAACGGCTCGACGCCCAGCTCCTCCAGCTGGCGCTGGTGCTCGGGGAGCCGCAGGTCGGCGAGGATGCCGGCGTGGACCTTGGGGTGGAGGGTCTTGACACGGCCGTCCAGGCACTCGGGGAAGCCGGTGAGCTCCTCGACCTTGGTGACGGGGACGCCGGCGGCGGCGATACGGGAGGCGGTGGACCCGGTGGAGACGAGTGCGACACCGGCCTCGTGCAGCCCGCGGGCGAGCTCCTCGAGCCCGGTCTTGTCATAGACGCTGACGAGTGCGCGCCGGATGGCCCGCTTGCCGCTGTCCGTGCTCTGGGCGGTCACTGGATAACTACCTTTCGTCCCTCAATGCGATAGCCGTTGCGGGCGATCCGCCCCACGACCTCGACGAGCAGCCTTCGCTCGACTTCCTTGATGCGCTCGTGCAGCGCGCTCTCGTCGTCCTCGTCCCGGACCTCCACCACGCCCTGAGCGATGATCGGCCCGGTGTCGACGCCGTCGTCGACGAAGTGGACGGTGCAACCGGTGACCTTGGCGCCGTACGCGAGGGCGTCACGGACGCCGTGGGCTCCCGGGAAGCTGGGCAGCAGGGCGGGATGGGTGTTGACGAACCGCCCGCCGAACCGCGCCAGAAACGCCTTCCCCACGATCTTCATGAACCCGGCGGACACGACGAGGTCGGGCTCGTAGGCGGCGACGGCCTCGGCGAGGGCGGCGTCCCACTCCTCCCGCGTCCCGAAGTCCTTGACCTTCCGCACAAAGGTGGGGATCCCGGCCCGCTCGGCCCGCGCGAGCCCTTCGATGCCCTCACGGTCGGCGCCGACGGCCACGATCTCGGCGCCGTAGGTCTCGGCTCCGATGGCGGCGATCTCGTCGAGCAGCGCCTGAAGGTTCGTACCGGATCCGGAGACCAGCACGACGAGGCGCTTGGCCACGGACTTGGCGGCCACGGCGGGGCCCTTTCTCGGGGGTGCGTTTGTACGGTCGTACGAATGCTTCGCGCCCCGGGATACAGGGAAGTCTACGAAGCGGCCGACCGTCAGCAACGATACCGGCACTCCGGACGGCCCAGACGGGACGGGGGCGTGGCCGGAAGGTAGCGTCTGGGAGGAACGGACTCGGGAACGCGGTCGCCGTGCGGCACGTTCCCGAAGTGACAGCTCACGCCAGACACCAGACAGCCGTATCACCTAGGGGAAGACGCTCTCTTGATGCCGGACCGCAGTCTGCGACTCCTCACGCTCCCCCCGCAGTCACCGCAGGGAGGGGAGCGCGGCGCCGTGCTGCTGCGGGAGCGCCCAGCGTCCCCGCCCGACGCGCCCTCGGGCCGCGGGAACGGCGACGAGGGCGCCTCGGGCGACCAGCAGGACGACAACCCCTTCGCCCCGCCGCCGGAGGGCACTCCCGACCGCCCGTGGCAGCCCCGCCGTCCGGCACCGGGCGACGGCAGTTCCGGCGGGGGCCAGGACGGCGGCGCCCCGTGGGGCAGCCAGTGGAGCGACCGCCAGCCCGGCCGCTCCCCCGGCGGCTTCGGCGAGCGCCCCGAGGGCGGCGGCCCCGGCAGCCCGCCCCCGACCCCTCGCTGGGACCCGAAGGACCCCGCCCAGCGCCGCGCGCGGTACGCCCTGCTGTGCGGCATGTGGGCCTTCTTCTTCGCCCTCTTCGGCTGGCCGTACGTGGCCCTGCTGCTCGGCGCCCTCGCCCTCCACTGGGGCATCAGCGCCCTCCGCGGCAAGCCCCGCACGCCCGACCCGAACACCCCGCCCGCCCCCGAAACCGGCCGCCCCCAGACCACCGCCGCCATCAGCGGCCTGGTCACGGCCTCCCTGGCCCTGGCCCTGGTCGCGGTCACCTTCACCGCACAGCTGGTCTACCGCGACTACTACACCTGCACCAACGACGCCCTGACGCACGAGGCCAAGCAGTCCTGCAGCGACCTGCTGCCGAAGGAACTGCGCGGAATTCTGGGCGTCAACAGCTGAGCCGGGGCCGAGTGCCGTGACCAAGATCAGCCCGTCCGGCGTTTGAGGACGAGGCCCGTTCAGGGCCGATCGGGGGTTCAGGGGGCGGAGCCCCCTGGCGGGGTCGAAGGGGCGGAGCCCCTGGGGGACGGGAAGGGTAGGGGCGGCGGGGGCGAAAACCCCCTTGCCGGTCACGGCGACTCCGGGCCCCCACCCTCACCGCCACCCTCCCTCTCCTCAGACCCCTCCCCCGCCTCCCGCAAGGCCGCCCACCGCACCTCCCGCGCGTCCTCCCCGTACCACCCCGCCTCCACCCCCGCGGCAGCCTCCACCCGCTCAAAGTCATACGGCTCACCCCCGAAGTCGAAGTCCACATCCCCTCCTCCGACCTCGAAAGCCCCCGCCGCCGACGGCGCCGAAGCCGAAGCCAAAGCCACCGCCGCCCCCGAAACCACCGCCGACGGCGACGCCGACCCCGCATCCACCCTCCTCTCCCGCCCCAACCACCCCCGCACCCCCCAAACCACCGGCACCCCCAACACCACCATCCACCCCGCCACCGCCACCGCCACCTGCCACCCCACCGGCCCGAAACGACCCAACGCCGCCACCCCCAACGGCCCACCCGCCATCCCTCCCAGCACCCCGGCCAACGCCCCACACATCACCCCCGCCGACACCACCACCCCCACAGCCGCCCCCAGCGACCACCTCACCCCTGCCTGCCCCACAAAGACCCCCATCGTCACGCCGGCGATCACCGGCACCACCCCGGCCGCCCAGTTCCACGGCCCCGCAGCCCCCGCCTCCGGCACCGCCGCGAGCAACGGAAACGGCGGCAACAACGGCGCCGGATCCGACGCCCACGGCCCCACCGCATGCCCCGCCCCCAGCACAAACCCGGGCCCGACCGCGTACGCCGCAGCCCACATCGCCGCATTGGGCACCAGCGCCACACACAGCAACAACACCGCGAACCGCCCCGACCACCCCTCCGTCAGCTGCAGAAACGCCGCCCGCGTCGCCCCGAAATGCCACACCGACGACAGCGCCACCAGCATCGCCCCACCCCCGACCAGCGCAGCCACCCCGGCCAGCGCCGCCCGCACCACCACCCCCATCCGCTCCCGCCCCTCAACTCCCGCCGCAAGACGCCGCACCCACCGGGGCAGCACCAGCAGCACACGGTCCACAGGCCCACGCGGACGCCCGTACGCGGTCCACACACCCGCCCCCGCCGCCCCCACCGCGACGACCGGCAGGCACACCACCGTCCACACCCACGAGGGCCGCAACACGCCACCCGCCGCATAGACCGCCGCGCCCACTCCGACGGCGAGATACCCGACGACCACTCCCACCCACGCCGTCCGCGCCGCCACCAGCGGAGCGTCCTCCTCCCCGCCCCCGCAGCCCCCGTACACCGCGTCCCGCCCGGCCCGGTGTACCAGCCACACCGGCAGAGCGAGCAGCAGCAACGGCGTGACGCCGACCGGCGCCGGCACCCCGGACAACGTGTCGGCGCGCACCAGATCCGCGCCATGGGCCAACAGCCACAGCGCGGCAGCGACATGCAGCGCCCCGCCCGGACCGCTGTCGGGATACGGAGAACTGACCCACAGCATCATGACCAGCGCGGCGAACGAACCGAGCCCCAGCCCGGCCGCCAGCACCCCGTCGAGGAGGCCGCCTCCGAGTCCGGGCGAACGGTCGCGCATCCGGGTGAGCAGGGGCGACAGCGACGGCCGTCGAGCGGTCATGCGGATCATGCCCGTCATGCTCCCAACGACACGCGCTTTTCGGCCGTAACAGGCGAAGTTCCGCCGTGTCGCTCAATATACGCTTATGTACCTTTCCGTACGGAGGGGTGTCCGGTGACTCAGGCTCCTGGCACCCCGCTCCCCCCGCCCGAGGAGCGCCGACGCCTGCGCGAGACAGGCTCGCTGACACAGGCTCAGCTCGCCGAACGGCTGGGAGTCAGCCGGGCGACGGTCCGCGCGTGGGAGACCGGCCGCACCAGTCCGCGCGGTCGGCAGCGGGAGGCGTACGCACATCTGCTGACCTCACTGGCACGCCCGGCGGCGGGAGAACCGAAGGCGACGGCCCGTCCGGAGAAGCGAACACGGAAACCCGCACCCGCGACCGCTCCCACACCCTCCACCGAACGCACACCTGCAACCGCTCCCACACCCTCCACCGAACCCGCACTCGCAACCGCTCCCACACCCCCCGCCGGACCCGCACCGCCCTCACGCCCCCGTCGCTCCCCGTTCCTGACGCCCGCTCAGGCCTTCGACGCCCTCTACGTCTTCTGCGCCCCCGCCCTCGTACGCCAGACCTACCTCCTCACCGGACGCCGCGAACTCGCCCGCGAGTCGGTCGAACGAGCCTTTCAGGTCGCCTGGCAGCGCTGGCCCGAGGTGGCCGTCGACCCCGACCCGGCCGGCTGGGTGCGGGCGACGGCGTACGAGTACGCCCTCTCCCCCTGGCACCAGTTCCGCCCCCGCTTCCAGCAGCCCGAGCCCCCACCCGCCGACGCCGCCGGCCGCGCGCTGCTCGACGTACTCCTGACCCTTCCGCCGCCCTACCGCCGCACACTGCTCCTGCACGACGGGGTGGGCCTGGGCCTCCCGGAGACCGCGGCGGAGACGGAGGCGAGCACACCCGCGGCGGCGAACCGTCTGCTGCACGCCCGCGCGGCCGTCGCCCTCCGCCTCCCCCACCTGGCCGACCCCGCCGAACTCCACCGCCGGCTGGCGCAACTGGCCTCCGCGGAACGCCTCCACGCCGCCAAACCCCCCACCGTCCGCATGGACAGCGAACGCCGCGCCCGCTTCTGGACCCGCGCGGCCATCGCCTTCACGCTCGCCCTCATCGGCGCGACCGCCCTGACCCTGCGTACGGCCCCCGCCCAGTACGAGCCCCCGGTCCCGCCGGGCGCAACGGTACGGGGGGTACCCCCGCGAACTGCCCCGGGCCCCCTCTCGGCCGCGGAACTCTCCCTACGGTCCAAACTCCGCTCGGCAACAGCCCACGGCCCGGAGAGACTGCTCCCGGAACCGCGGTGACCACCCGACCGAGAGCGGGGGAAGGTGGGCACAGCCACCAGCGCAGGGCACCGTCTCGAGCAACAGCACCTTCAGAAACGCCAGTGGGCCCGCCCCAGCAAAGGGAACGGGCCCACCGACGCTCAGCCGAACGGCTCAGCCAAACGCTCAGCCGGCCAGAATCTCACGGGCCAGCTTCGCCGTCTCGGTCGGCGTCTTGCCGACCTTGACGCCGGCGGCCTCGAGGGCCTCCTTCTTCGCAGCAGCCGTACCGGAAGAACCGGACACGATCGCACCGGCGTGACCCATGGTCTTGCCCTCCGGCGCGGTGAAGCCCGCGACGTAGCCGACGACCGGCTTCTTCACGTTCTCCTTGATGAAGGCCGCGGCCCGCTCCTCCGCGTCGCCACCGATCTCACCGATCATCACGATCAGGTCGGTGTCGGGGTCGGCCTCGAACGCGGCGAGCGCGTCGATGTGGGTCGTACCGATGACCGGGTCGCCACCGATGCCGACGGCCGACGAGAAGCCGATGTCCCGCAGCTCGTACATCATCTGGTACGTCAGCGTGCCGGACTTCGACACCAGGCCGATACGGCCCGGCTTGGTGATGTCGCCCGGGATGATGCCGGCGTTCGACTGGCCCGGGGTGATGAGACCGGGGCAGTTCGGGCCGATGATCCGGGTCTTGTTGCCCTTCGACACGGCGTACGCGTAGAACGCGGCCGAGTCGTGGACGGCGATGCCCTCGGTGATGACGACCGCGAGCGGGATCTCGGCGTCGATGGCCTCGACCACGGCGGCCTTGGCGAAGGCCGGCGGTACGAAGAGGACGGATACGTTCGCGCCCGTCTTCTCGATCGCCTCGGCGACGGTGCCGAAGACCGGGATCTCGGTGCCGTCGATGTCGACCGACTGACCCGCCTTGCGGGGGTTCACGCCACCGACGATGTTCGTGCCGTCGGCCAGCATGAGCTTGGTGTGCTTCATGCCCGTGGCACCGGTCATGCCCTGGACGATGACCTTGCTGTCCTTGTTGAGGAAGATAGCCATGGCTGTGGTGTCCCTCGTCCCTTACTTCGCAGCCGCGAGCTCGGCGGCCTTGTCGGCCGCGCCGTCCATGGTGTCCACGCGCTGCACCAGCGGGTGGTTGGCGTCGGAGAGGATCTGACGACCCAGCTCGGCGTTGTTGCCGTCCAGACGCACGACCAGCGGCTTGGTGACGTTCTCGCCGCGGTCCTCGAGGAGCTTCAGCGCCTGCACGATGCCGTTGGCGACCTCGTCGCAGGCGGTGATGCCACCGAAGACGTTGACGAACACGGACTTGACGTCCGGGTCGCCGAGGATGATCTCCAGGCCGTTCGCCATGACGGCGGCGGAGGCGCCACCACCGATGTCGAGGAAGTTGGCGGGCTTGACGCCACCGTGCTTCTCACCGGCGTAGGCGACGACGTCCAGGGTGCTCATGACGAGACCCGCGCCGTTGCCGATGATGCCGACCTCACCGTCGAGCTTGACGTAGTTGAGGTTCTTCTCCTTGGCGGCGGCCTCGAGCGGGTTGGCCGCGGCCTTGTCGTGGAGGGCCTCGTGCTCCGGCTGGCGGAACTCGGCGTTCTCGTCCAGGGAGACCTTGCCGTCCAGGGCGATGACATCACCGGAGGCGACCTTGGCCAGCGGGTTGACCTCGACCAGGAGAGCGTCCTCCTTGATGAAGGTGTCCCACAGCTTGACCAGGACGTTCTCGACCTTGTCGGCGACCTCGGCCGGGAAGTTGGCGGCCGCGACGATCTCGCGGGCCTTCTCCGGGGTGACACCCTCGTTGGCGTCGATCGGCGTCTTGGCGACGGCCTCCGGACGGGTGGCCGCCACCTCCTCGATCTCCATGCCGCCCTCGACTGAGGCGATGGAGAGGAAGGTGCGGTTGGCACGGTCGAGGAGGAAGGAGACGTAGTACTCCTCGACGATCTCCGGAGCGGTCTCGGCGATCATCACCTTGTGGACCGTGTGGCCCTTGATGTCCATGCCGAGGATGTCCGTCGCGCGGGCGACGGCCTCGTCCGGGGTGGCGGCGAGCTTCACGCCACCGGCCTTGCCACGGCCGCCCACCTTCACCTGAGCCTTGACGACAGACTTGCCACCCAGGCGCTCGGTGGCTGCGCGGGCCGCCTCAGGCGTGTCGATGACTTCACCGGCCAGCACCGGTACATCGTGCTTGGCGAAGAGGTCCCTCGCCTGGTACTCGAACAGGTCCACGCGCTTCCGTCCCTATCAGTGATCTCGCGGTTCGTTGGATGCGTGGGCGTGCCGCGAAGGGCAACGTGACGACCGCATGTGTCACAAGGGAAGCGCACACGGTGTCCGAGCGCGCGGCATGTCCGTCTCGCAGGTTATCGCTGCTTCCGGGGGCCCTCTAAATCGCGGGTCACACCTGAGCGGTGATACCTGTCACATGATGCCGGGATCACTGGCACGCCGTGCCGCGGGTGAGGGGCCTCACCGGGCTGGGGTTGACCCGGTGAGACCCCGTGAACAGCCCCGGAGGGGCTCAGGGCGGGTCATCCTCACCCCAATGAGGACGACCCGGCCCCATCCGCGGGGCGTACGCCCGGACGCTACCGACGGCTTTCGGCCGTCCGGGTCGTTCGGCCCCGCGGAGGCATGGTCCCGCGCATTCAGTGCGTGCGCGGGCGAAGGGAGCAGCTTGCTTCAGTCAGGGACGGGCTTCAGATGCGGTACGTCGTGGCCGTCGCGGTCGTCGTGGGTACGGCCGCGCCCGCCGGGTCCGCCGCGTCCTGGGCGTAGGCGGGGGTGACCGCCTCGGCGACGCCCGCGACTCCGGTGACGGCGTGCCCGGCCAGCGGCTCGGCGGTGGCTCCGACGGTGCCGGTGAGGCCGTGGGCGAAGCCCTCCGCCGAGCCGGTCAGGTCCTGCGCGAAGGGCGTGACGGGGGCGGTCAGGCCCTGGGCGAAGCCACCGGCGGTGCCCGCCACGTCGTGGGCGAAGCCGACGGCGGTGCCGCTCACGTCGTGGCCGAGACCGTCGACCGTGCCGGTCACGCCGTGGGCGAAGGGAGCGACCGTCCCGGTCACGCCGTGGGCGAAGGGAGCGACGGTGCCGGTCACATCGTGGGCGAAGGGCGTCACGGTGCCGGTCACGTCCTCGGCGAAGGGGCCCACGGGAGCCGTCACGTCCTGGGCGAGGGAGACGACCGGAGCCGTGACCTCCTGGACGAAGGGGGCGACCGGGGCCGTCGCCTCCTGCGCGAAGGGGGCGACCGGAGCCGTGACGTCCTGCGCGAACGGGGCGACCGGAGCGGTCAGGTCCTGGGCGAAGCCGCCTGTGGTGCCGGTCAGGTCGTGGGTGAGACCGACAGCGGTGCCGCTCACGTCGTGGCCGAGGCCGTCGACGGTGCCGGTCAGGCCGTGGGAGAGGCCGCCGACCGGGCCGGTCACCCCGTGGGCGAAGGGGCCGAAGGGGGCCGTCACGTCCTGGGCGAAGGAGCCGGCGTCGCCGCCGACGCCGTACGCCAACGCCCCGGCGTCCGCCACCGCCTGCCCGGCGACCGGCACGACCCCCTGCACGGCGGTGTGAGCGACGGGCGGCAGGACGGCCGCCGTGGTGTCGTGGGCGGCCTCGCCGGCCAGCCCGGTGGCGTACGGCGGTATGTCGGCCACGACGCCCCCGACGACCGGCCGCAGGCCTTGCACGGCCCCGTCCGCGACCGTCCGGACGTCGGCGACGGCCCCCTGGGCCAGCGCGGTCGTCGCGCCCACGGCGTGCTCGGCGGCGGGGGTGACACCGGCCACCGCCTGCCCGGCGACCGGGGTGACCCCGTGCACCGCGCCGGTGGCGACCGGCAGCGCACCGTCCACGGCGGAGCCGGCCACCGGCGGAACGACCGCGGCGGCCGTCTCGTCCACGACCGGCGCGACCGTCCCGGGGACGGCGGCGACCGTGCCGAGGACATGGCTCGGCACGGCGGAGACACCGGCGTCAGCCGCGGTCACACCGGCACCGGCCACGCCCACGGCGGTGGCACCCGCGTCGGCCGCCCGGCCCTCGACGCCGGACACCGCCCCCCGCACACCCTCGGCCGTACGGCCCGCGCCCGCGACCACGTGCCGGGCCTTCGTCCGTACGACACCGTCGACGCCCTGCGCCTGCGTGCGCGCCGCCGACTGGACGCCCGCGAGCTTCGTCTGCGCGGCGGCGAGCGCCTGCTCCAGCTCCGGGGCGAAGACGGAGAGCGGGCCGAAGAGGTAGTCGACGGCGGTGCCGTCCGTCGGAACCGACGGGGTGGTGGTGCCGGAGACGGCGGTGGCCACCGTGTCCGTGGTCCGGTCGGCCTTCGTGGTCACGGCCTGGGCCGTGGACGCGGCCTCGACGTGGACCTTCGCCTTGACCTCGGCGGTGGCGGCCCGTGCCGCACGGGCACCCTCGATGGCCTGCCCGCCCCGGATCCTGGAGGCGGCCTGCGGGACGTCGGCCTGGGCGTCGGCCGTGCCGCGGGCCTGGTCCACGGTGTCTCCCGCCGTGTCGGCGACCTGGGTGGTGCCCGTGGTCGCGGTGGCCTTGCCGGTCTGAGCTGTCTTGGCGGCGGTCTCGAGGGTGTCGGAGACGGTGTCGGTGACCGTGCCGAGCGTGTCGTCGGCCCCGGCGGTCGCGTCCGGCAGGGAGAGGGACGAGGCGGGCAGTTCGTCGGCGTTCGCCGCGGCCGAACCGAGTGCCCACGCACCCGTGACACCGGCGGCTATGACTATGGAACGACGGAGGTTCTTGTTCATGCGTACGTCAGATCCTTCAGATCCTGAGGGTTCCGAGACTTCGGAAAGGCTTGGGGACATCCCGGCGCCGGAGCAGGGGGAAGGGGCTCCGGGGCGGGCGGGCAGACCTGTCTCCGCCCCCGCGCGGCAGGTCTTGGCGGGGGAAGGCCTGCCCTAGCCGGGGAAGACGAGGATGTCCCGGTACCTGTCCTGGATCTCGGCCGCGTCGGTACGCACGGCACTGCCGGGCATCAGCGACAGCGGCACCCGGTGATACGGCGTCACGGCGTGCGCGTCACCGTGCCGCGACGTTCCGCTGTCCACCACCGGCGCGTTGCCCAGCACACCGTCCGGATCACCGGCGGGCGCCCGATGCGCGGGCGCATGACGGACCTGCGCGGCGGCCCGGTGTCCGACGCCGTCCGCCGCCACGCCTGCCCCGGTCTGCCTCCCGGCACCCCACGGCCCGTACGACGACGTGGGCGCCGACGCCTCGGCGGACCCGCGCGGGTCCGCCGACGGCGTGACAGCGGCGCCCGCCTCGGGCGCCGTCAGCGTCTTGGCCGGCTGGTCCCCGGGGAGCGTCGGCAGCAACGGCAGGGACGGAGCGTCGGGCAGCCCCGGGAGGGCCGGCAGCGAGGACCACGACGGCAGCGTCGGGAGGCTCGGCAACGAGGACGCGGGCGGCGCATCCACCTGAGCCTTCGCCCGCTCCTCGGTCACCGTCTCCACGAGCGCACCGGCCGACCGCACGACCTTGTCACCCACGGGAACCGCGGAAGCCTGCCAGGCCGGCGGAACCGAGAGAGCCGACTTGGCCGGGGCGGCGGGTGACTGCGAGGCCGGTGTGGACGCGGAGGTCGATTCCGTTGCGGTTGCGGTTGCGGATCGGGACGCCGGTGCCGTCAGGGACTCCGATGCCGGTGCGGTCACGGACGTCGATGCCGGGGCCGGGGCCGGTGCCGATGCGGGTGCTGGGGCCGACAGGGAAGTCGCCGTGGACGTCGACACCCCGTCCGCCGCCTGCGCCTGCCCTCCGAAGAGGACCCCGAGCGCGAACAACCCGCCCAGCAGCAGCGCGCCTTGGAGCGTACGCCGCCCGGCCGCCGTGCGCAGGACGCGCAGAGCGGCACCGGAAAGAGCGGCGGGCCAGGCCAAGAGGGAGGAACCTCCGTGCGACGAACAAGGCGAATCGAGGCGCGTCGATCCTTGCACGCGAGTCCCGAGGTTGCGCAAGCCCCCCACTACCGATGGGCAGTCATGTCCCGTTTCACCGATCCCTGTCCGGTATGGGAAGCGGACGTTTCTCGATCGCCGCCGCCATCACCTCCGGAAAGAGATCGGGCGTGCAGGCGAACGCCGGTGCGTCCAGCGCCGCGAGCGCGGCCGCGTGCTCCCGGTCGTAGGCGGGCGCCCCTTCGTCCGACAGCGCGAGCAGCGTGACGAACTGCACTCCCGACGCCTTCATCGCCGCGACCCGCTTCAGCATCTCGTTCCGTATGCCACCCTCGTACAGGTCGCTGATCAGCACGACCACCGTCTCCGCGGGCCGGGTGATCTGCGACTGGCAGTACGCGAGCGCCCGGTTGATGTCGGTACCGCCGCCGAGTTGGGTGCCGAACAGGACGTCCACCGGGTCGTCGAGCTGGTCGGTGAGGTCGACGACCGCCGTGTCGAAGACGACGAGTCGCGTGCTGATCGACCGCATCGACGCCAGCACCGCCCCGAACACGGAGGCGTAGACGACCGAGGCCGCCATCGACCCCGACTGGTCGATGCAGAGAATCACCTCCTTCTTCACCGACTGTGACGCCCGCCCGTACCCGACGAGCCGCTCCGGCACGACCGTCCCGTACTCGGGCAGGTAGTGCTTGAGGTTGGCGGCGATGGTGCGGTTCCAGTCGATGTCGTGGTGGCGGGGGCGGGAGATGCGCGCGCTGCGGTCGAGAGCACCGGTGAGAGTGGCCCGGGTGCGGGTGGCGAGCCGCTTCTCCAGGTCCTCGACGACCTTGCGCACAACCGCCCGTGCCGTCTCCTTCGTCGTCTCCGGCATCGCCTTGTTGAGCGAGAGCAACGTGCCGACGAGGTGCACATCGGCCTCGACCGCCTCCAGCATCTCCGGCTCCAGCAGCAGCGTGGACAGCCCGAGCCGGTCGATGGCGTCCCGCTGCATGACCTGCACGACGGAGGAGGGGAAGTACGTCCGGATGTCCCCGAGCCACCGCGCCACCGACGGCGCCGACGCCCCGAGCCCCGCCGAACGGTCCCGTCCCGTCCGCGCTCTGTCCCCCTTCCCGTAGAGCGCGGCGAGCGTCCCGTCCATGGCGGCGTCCTGCCCGGACAGCGCACACCCGGTGCCGTCCGCCTCGTCACCCCCGAGCACGAGCCGCCATCGCCGCAGCCGCTCCTGCGCCGGGTCCGTCGCCGCGGCCGGATCGGTCGTCATCTCCCCACCCCCGCAAGGTCGTTGTCGTCTCGCCGGTCGATGTCGTCACGCCGCTCGCTGTTGTCCCGCGGGTCGGAGTCGGGCCGCCGCTCCCCTTCCGGGTGGAGCCCCAGCAGCAGCCGCACCACGGGCAGAACGGCGTCGGCACGCCCCGCGTCCAGTTCGTCCGCGAACCCGGCTCTCCCGGCACCGGCCCCCGCCGCACTCCCCCGCTCCCCGGGCCCCCGTCGCACCAGCTCCCCGAGTGTTCTGCGCACCCCCGTCTCGTACGCCGAGAACGTCCGCCGCAGCAGCGGCAGTACGTCCGTGAACGCCTCCGCCGGCACCCCCGTCAGCCACCCGTCGACCAAGCCGAGCAGCCGTTCGTCGTGCACGAGGAGCAGCCCGCCCCCGGCGCCGCCGCCGACGAAGCCCTCGATCCAGGCGGCCGCGTCCCCCGGCGGCGTCCCGGGCGACAAGGCGAGCCCCATGAGCCGCGCCGCCTCGTCCCCGTCCAGCTCCCCCTCGTCCAGCAGCAACCGCACCGCCCGCCCCCGGATGACACCCGACACGGCGTCCCGCACGGACAGCACCCGCAGCACGCCCCGCCAGCGCCCCCGCAGATCACCGTGCCGCAGATCACCGTGCTGCGGTACGGAGCTGCCGTCGCCCGGATCCCCGCGCTCCTCCCCCGAATGTCCGCGCCCCGCTTCCTGACCCCCACCCCCCTCTTCCAGATCTCCGCTTCCCTCCCCCCAATCTCCGCGCCCCGCTTCCGGACCCCCACCGCCGTCTTCCAGATCTCCGCTTCCCTGTCCGGAAACGCCCCCCGCCCCCCGCTGCTCCTCCCTCTGCCCGACCGCCTCCTCCCCCTGCCCGACCGCCTCCTCCAGCAGTCCCACCGCCCCGTGCACCGCGTCCACATGGCCGCGCATCTCCTGGGCCGCGTCGGCGTCCAGCGCGGCGCAGGCCGGGGGCAGGCCGACGAAGACCCGCTCGGCGAGGCCCGCGGCGACGTCGGCGAGGGCGCCGGTGTCGGTGCCGCGCACGTCGCCGTAGCGCAGGGAGCGGACCAGGGCGGGCAGGGCCTGGGCGAGATGGCCGACGTCGGTGTCGAGCGCCGCGCGGTCGGCGAGGACCCGCATCACCGTCGGCAGCGCGTCCGGCAGGCCGGCCAGGAGGCAGCGCTCGGCGAGCGCGGTCACCTCGGCGAGGCCGCTCGCGGCGACGGCCTCCGCCTCCGCCTTGGCGGTCGCGGCGGCGAGCACGGTCGTCCCCCACACGCCGGCCTCGGCCACCCGCACGGCCAGCTCCGGCTCCCAGCGCAGCCGCCATGTCTCCCGGAAGGTCCCCGTGCTGCCGCGCGAGGCGACCGGTTCGCCCCACTCGACGTGCAGCAGCCGCAGCCGGTGCAGCAGCCTGCTGCGCTCGGCGTCGTTCTCCTTGCGCAGGTCGAGCTCGACTTCCCGCTCCAGCGCCTCCGGTTTGAGCCGCAATCGGCGCTGCAGCCGGTCGAGGTCGCGCTGCAACGGCACCGCGGGCACGGTGGCCGGCACCTCTCCCAGCACCTCCCCGACGACCAGCCGGTCGTGCACCAGCGCCAGCGGCACGTCCGAGCCCTCGCACAGCACCGCCCGTACGGCGTCCGTCGTCTCACCCAGGCCGGGCAGTGGCCGCCCGCGCAGTGCGGCGAGCGTCTCGGCCAGCCGTACCGCCTCGATGACGTGTGCCGAGGACACGATCCGGTCCTCCTCGCGGAGCAGGCCCGCCACCTTGGTCAGCCACCGCTCGACCGGCCGGTCCGGCGCGGCGAACAGATGCCCGTACCAGCCCGGCGACTCGATCCCGGCGCCGTACCCCCCGGCCCGCGCCAGCCTGCGGTATGTCCATGGCACCCACGTCAGGTCGGCCTTGACCTTCGGCAGCCCTTTCAGCAGCGCCCGGTCGGCCGCGACAGCGGTCCTGCGCCGCAGCGCGGGCACATGCCAGGCCCCGCACACCACGGCCACGCCGGCGTCCCCGAACTCCCGTTGTGCCGCCCGCATCCGGAGCCGCATGTACGCCTCCCGCACGGGGTCGCGGTCGCTGCCCGCGTCGCCGTACGTCTCCCGCAGGGCCCCCATCGCCTCCTCCAGCGCGGCGAAGGGCGCGAACGGGTCCCGCTGCCCCGCGCCCCGGTGCTCGACGACGTCCTCCCACCAGCGCTCGGGGTCGTCGTGACCGGCGGCGCCGGCGAGCGCGGCGAGGGGATCGACACGGAGATCGCCGGCCGCCGGCTCCGCCTCGGCGCCCGTGCTCTCGCCCCTTTCCCACGCCAGCGTGTGCGTGGCCGGCAGGTCGATGAAGCGGACCGGAACCCCGTGCTCCAAGGCCCACCGGATGGCGACCCACTCCGGCGAGAACTCGGCCATCGGCCAGAACGCCGACCTCCCCGGCTCGTCCACGGCGTGGGCGAGGAGCGCGACCGGCGGCCGCATGTCCTCGTCGGCGGCCAGCGGAACGAGCACGTCGGCCTCCGGCGGCCCCTCGATCAGCACGATCCGGGGCCGCGCCGCCTCCAACGCCGCCCGCACCGCCCGCGCCGACCCCGGCCCGTGATGCCGCACGCCGAGCAGCAGCGGCTGCTGCACGGCGGGCTTCAGGCCGCCACTCACCTCCCCGTCGGTCATCCCGTCCCCCCTCGCCTACGGGTCCATGTCGTGTCGTCGTCCCCCGGCGCGTACCGTGCCCGGCGCGCCACCGCCCCGTACTCCCCCTGGTTGCCCTCGACCCCGGTCACGCGCTCACCTCCCGGCAGGCCCGGTAGAAGTCCGTCCAGCCGTCCCGCTCGCGGACCACCGCCTCCAGGTACTCCTGCCACACCACCCGGTCGGCGGCCGGGTCCCGGACGACGGCGCCGAGGATTCCGGCCGCGACGTCGCCCGGCCGCAGCACACCGTCGCCGAAGTGCGCCGCCAGGGCGAGCCCGTGGGTGACGACGGAGATCGCCTCCGCCGTCGACAGCGTGCCGCTCGGCGACTTCACCTTCGTCCGGCCGTCGGACGTGATCCCGTCGCGGAGCTCACGGAAGACGGTGACGACGCGGCGGATCTCGTCGATGCCGTCGGGTCCGGCCGGCAGGTCGAGGGAGCGGCCGATCTGGTCGACGCGCCGCGCGACGATGTCGACCTCGGCCTCGACGCTCTCCGGCAGCGGCAGCACCACCGTGTTGAAGCGGCGGCGCAGCGCGCTCGACAGCTCGTTGACCCCGCGGTCGCGATCGTTGGCGGTGGCGATCAGGTTGAAGCCGCGGACGGCCTGTACCTCCTGCCCCAACTCCGGTATCGGCAGCGTCTTCTCCGACAGGATGGTGATGAGGGTGTCCTGCACATCGGCCGGGACACGGGTCAGCTCCTCGACGCGCGCCGTCATCCCCTGCGCCATGGCCCGCATGACGGGGCTGGGCACCAGCGCGTCGCGGCTCGGCCCGTGCGCGAGCAGCTGCGCGTAGTTCCAGCCGTAGCGGATCGCCTCCTCCGGTGTGCCCGCCGTGCCCTGCACCAGCAGGGTGGAGTCACCGCTGACGGCCGCGGCCAGGTGCTCGGAGACCCAGGTCTTGGCGGTGCCGGGCACGCCGAGCAGCAGCAGGGCACGGTCGGTGGCGAGCGTGGAGACGGCGACCTCGACGATGCGGCGCGGGCCGACGTACTTCGGCGTGATCACGGTGCCGTCCGGCAGGGTTCCGCCGAGGAGGTATGTGGCGACCGCCCACGGCGACAGCTTCCAGCGGTCGGGGCGCGGGCGGTCGTCCTGGGCGGCCAGCGCGGCGAGTTCGCCGGCGAAGGCGTCCTCGGCGTGCGGCCGCAGCGCCTCCTGCGCGGACGACTCGGTCACAGGCGTCTCGTTCGCGGGCGCGGAGTGGTGCTGGCTCGGTTCGGCGGACGTCGGTTCAGCGGTGACGGACATGGCTGAGGCCCCCTCCAGCTCGGCCGGTTCGGATCTGGTGTCCACCCTGCACCACACCACTGACAATCCACTCTGACCTGCGAAAACGTGCTCACGTCGGCGATCGCGGGGCCGATTGTCAGTGGGGGGATCTACCGTCGACGACATGACTCAGCAGGGGGTGCGCTGGACCACGGACCAGGTGCTGGCACTGGCGCCTGACGCCGTGTCACGCAAAGCGGGAAGCAAACTCGGCACGGCCGGTCCGTGGTCCGAGACGGGGAGTTCCGACGAGGGGACGGTGTGGGGGCTGTGCAAGGGCAGCGGCACCAAGCCGTATCAGACGGTCGTCGACGTCGCGGACGCCTCGGGCCCGGCGTACAAGTGCAGTTGTCCGAGCCGCAAGTTCCCGTGCAAGCACGCGCTCGGGCTGCTGCTGCTCTGGTCGGGCGGGGAGGTGGCGGTGCCGGCCGGACAGGCACCGGACTGGGCCGAACAGTGGATCGCGGGACGGCGCGGGCGGACTCAGGAGAAGCAGACGACTGGCCCTCAGGGTGCGGGGGCCGCTGACCCGGAGGCGGCGCGCCGAAGAGCGGAGCGCCGCGCCGAGCGGGTCACAGCCGGAGCGACGGAGCTGGAGCAGCGTCTCGCCGACCTCCTGCGGTCCGGCCTGGCCACGGCCGAGCAGGCGGGGTACGGACTGTGGGAGGAGACGGCGGCCCGCATGGTCGACGCCCAGGCACCCGGACTGGCCGCCCGCGTCCGGGAGTTGGGGGCGATCCCGTCCTCCGGCCCCGGCTGGCCGGTGCGCCTGCTGGAGGAGTGCGCGCTGCTCCACCTCCTCGACCAGGGCTGGCTGCACCGCGAGCATCTGCCGCCCGCCCTGGCGGCGACGGTCCGCACCCGCATCGGGCTGCCCACGTCACCGGACGGCCCGCCCCTGCGCGACGACTGGCTGGTCCTCGCCCAGTACGACACGGCCGACCCGAAACTGACGACCCGCCGCATCTGGCTCCACGGCACGGCCTCCGGCCGCACGGCTCTCCTCCTCTCCTACGGCGCCGCCGGCCGCGCCCCCGAGCTCGCGCTCCCGGTCGGCCTGACCCTGGACGCGGAGGTGACCGCCTACCCGGGCGCCGGGCAGCAGCGGGCCTCCCTCGGTGAGCAGTTCGCCCCACCCGCCCCCACGAGCACCCGCCCCCCGGGCGTGACGACGACCGAGGCGGCCGCCCGCTACGGCGCCGCCCTCCGCGAGGACCCCTGGCTGGAGTCCGTCCCCATCACCCTGGACGCCGTCATACCGACCCCGGACGGCACCGCCTGGCAACTGGCGGACGCCGAAGAAGACACCGCCCTCCCCCTCAGCCCGACCGCCACCTCACGCCCCGGTCTGTGGCGCCTGATCGCCCTCTCGGGCGGCACCCCAATCAAGGTCTTCGGCGAGCACGGCCACCGAGGCTTCACCCCCCTCACAGCCTGGCCCACAGGCCCCGGAGAGGCGGTACGACTGTGCTGAGGGCCCGTTCCTCCTCCATGCCGACCGCGCCGGGCCGCGACGGCTCACCCGCCCCACGGATCGCCCGACACGAAACCCGACCGGTCCAACCGGCCCCACGGCCGACGGCCGCGACGGCGCCCTGCCCGCCCACCCGTGCGCCCGCCCGAGCCGTCATCTCACCCACCCCGGCACATCCGACGGAAGACGCCCCCACGGGACGGAAGGGAACCTCATGACCGGCACCCCGCCCCCCGCCGCCCCGCCGCCCGCCTGGGAGGACCTGGTCACCGCGGCCCTCCTCGGCACGGACCGGCGTACGCCCCCGGGAGCGCCCCCGGGCCGGACCGCACCGGCGGCCCTCCTGGACGCGGCGGCCGCCGAGACCGTACGGCGTCGGGCCGGTCTGCGCCCGGGGCGGGCGGCGCCCCGGCCGGAACCGGCGCCCGAGGACCCGCGCCCGGCTCTGCCCGCCGCCGCGGTCCGCAGGCTCGGGCTGCTGCTGGCCGACCGCCCCGGCTCCGGGGGAAGCGGCCGCAGGGGCACCGCACCGGACCTCATGGAGTTGCTGCCGCAGTGGCTGGCGGCGGCGAACTCCCGCGGTTTCGCCGCGCCCGCCGAGGCCCTGCCCGCGCTGCTCGACGCGGCCCGGGGACGGACGGACCTGCGCCCGGCGGCGCTGGAGTTCGCCGGCCCGCGCGCCCTGTGGCTGGCCAGGCTCAACCCGGACTGGCGTTTCGCCCTGCGCGCGACCCCGGGCGGAGGCGCGGTGCTGCCCGGCCCGGAGGAGACCGACCGGATCAACCAGCTCTGGCAGGAGGGTCTGTTCGCCGAGCGGGTCGCCCTGCTCGCGGCGGTACGGTCCCGCGATCCTGACGCCGCCCGCGAGCTGCTCGCGACGACTTGGCCGACGGAGCGCGCCGAGGACCGGCTGATGTTCCTCGACTCGCTACGCACCGGCCTCGGCCCCCGCGACGAGCCGCTCCTGGAACAGGCCCTGGCCGACCGCAGCCGCAACGTCCGGGCCACCGCGGCGGAGTTGCTGTCGGCGCTGCCCGGCTCGGCGCTCGCCGCGCGGATGGCGGTGCGGGCCGGCGCGTGCGTGGCCGTCGACCACACACAGGACACGCCGACGCTCGTCGTGGAGGCGCCGCACGAGTGCGACGCGGCCATGGAGCGCGACGGCGTGGTGCCCAAGGCACCGTCCGGTCGAGGCGAACGGTCGTGGTGGTTCGGCCAGTTGGTGGAGGCGGCCCCGCTCGCAAGCTGGCAGGCGCGCCTGGGCGGCCGTACACCGCAGGAGATCGTCGCGTTGCCGGTGGCCGACGACTGGCTGAGCGAACTGCACGCGGCCTGGTGCCGGGCCGCCGTACGGCAGCGGGACGCCGACTGGTCGCGGGCGCTGCTCGGGGTGCCGTCGGCACCCGAGGCGGGCGGCCCGGGCGCGGTCTCCCTCGCCGAGCGGGCCAAGCTGCTCGGCACGCTGCCGGCGGGCGAACGGGCCGAGTGGGTGGCCGGGTTCATCGCGGCCCACGGTCTGTCGGAGGCGTTCCAGCTGCTCGGGGTGTGCGCGGTGCCGTGGGCCCCGCCGCTCGGCCGGTCCGTGGTCGACGCGCTCAACATCGCGCGGGACGCGGGAAGTTACCCGTGGAGCTTCAGCGGAGTGATGGGTCTGGCCGAACGCTGCCTCGACCCCGCCGAGGCAGGCCGCCTCGACGCCCTGCTGGCGATACCGGACGAACCGGAGGACGCGTCCCCCGGAGCCGGCGGCTACTGGGCGGAGGCATTCCAGCGACTGGGCACGACGCTGCGGTTGCGGGCGGTGATGAGTGAGGAGCTGGGGGCTTCGTAGACCGGTCTTTCCGGACCGGCATCCCTGGACCGCGTTTCTGGACCAGGCTTCGGAGCAGTGGGTGGAGATCCCGCTGCCTGCAAGCGCCGATCAGGGCGATCCAGCCCGTCCGGCGTTTGAGGACGAGGCCCGTTCAGGGCCGCACGGGGGTCTGGGGGCAGAGCCCCCGGGGCCGGTCACCCCAGACCACCCGCACAACGCCCCGCGGCTCAAGCCTCCGCAGGCTGCCGTACGTTCGCCCGGACCCACTCCACGATCGAAGCCGTCGTCGCCCCCGGGGTGAAGATCTCCGCGACCCCCTTCTCCTTCAGCGGCGGAATGTCCGCCTCGGGGATGATCCCCCCGCCGAAGACGAGGATGTCCGCCGCGTCCCGCTCCTTGAGGAGCTCGATCACGGCGGCGAAGAGCGTGTTGTGCGCCCCGGAGAGGATGGACAGACCGATCGCGTCGGCGTCCTCCTGGATCGCGGTGTCGACGATCTGCTCGGGGGTCTGGTGAAGCCCCGTGTAGATGACCTCCATGCCGGCGTCGCGCAGCGCCCGCGCGATCACCTTGGCCCCACGATCGTGGCCGTCGAGCCCCGGCTTGGCCACCACCACGCGGATCGGACCGGCTGCCACACCCATCACTGCCTCCATGAAGCGATTACATCCATCCGTACCGATTCCCTGCGTACCGAGAGGTACCACCACACCGGCCGGGGGAAGTGAACGAACGTTATCGCCAGCATCCCGCAACCGGCAGTTTTACGGCGCGGACCGAGGGGGAAATCACACAGTGGGACACATTCACCACGCGCGGTTCCTTCTCCCCACAGGGGGTACTCGGGGGGAGCTCGCGCAAACGGGAGCCGCAACGAGGTCGCCGCACCGCCGCGTCGCAGGCCGCGCGCCGTGGTGGTGCGGCGCATCGGCACAGGCAGCCGGCCTCCTCAGCCGCGACTTCCACGAGGGCACACGGGGGACAGAGGCGTCCCCGGCGTGCCGACAGGAGGTCGGCCATGCAGGTCACGCGGATGTTGCAGCCTTTCTTCCCGTTCTGTCAGCGTCTGCTGCCAACCAAGCTGGCCGGGCTCTCCGTGAACCTCCTGAAGGCGACGGCCCTGGACATCGCGATCCTCGCGTGGCACCTGCTCCTGTATCCCTCCGGCATCGCCCAGGAGCGCCGCGGCCCGGCCGTTCCCGCGCTCCCCGCCGCGGACGGCACCGAGGACCCGGCGCAGCTGCCCACGCAGGCCCCACCCCCCGTTGTCCTGCTGCACGGCTTCATCGACAACCGTTCCGTCTTCGTCCTGCTGCGCCGCAGCCTCTCCCAGCACGGCCGGCATCGAGTGGAGTCACTCAACTACTCCCCGCTGATCTGCGACATCCGCGTCGCGGCCGAACTGCTGGGCCGGCACATCGAGGAGATCTGCGAGCGCACCGGCAGCACCCAGGTCGACGTCGTCGGGCACAGCCTCGGCGGCCTGATCGCCCGGTACTACGTACAGCGGCTGGGCGGTGACGCCCGCGTACGGACGCTGGTCACGCTCGGCACCCCGCACGCGGGCACCCGGGTGGCCCCCCTGGCGAACGCGCACCCCATCGTGCGCCAGATGCGCCCCGACTCGGAGGTCATCGAGGAGCTGTCCCAGCCCGCACCCGGTTGCCGTACGCACTTCGTCAGCTTCTGGAGCGACCTCGACCACCTGATGAACCCGCTGGAGACCGCCCGCCTCGACCACCCCGACCTGATGGCACAGAGCGTGCAGGTGAGCGGGATCGGCCACCTCGCCCTGCCCGTGCACCCGACCGTCGCGACCGGTATAAGGCAGGCCCTCGACGCCGAGTGGGCGGGTACCGCCGCGCACACCGACGACCTGACGGTGGCCTGAGACCCGACCGGACCCCACGTGCGCCGCCCGCACAGCGGTCCTCGCAGCGCCTCCACAGTGGCCCGACAACGCCTCGACAGCCCTCCACCATCGAACACTCTTCGAACATAGGGCCAAAACCCGCGCCCGCCCTCCCCCGAAACAGGGCCGAATGCCCCTTTCCCGCGGGCACGAAACCTGCGGAAGATTGTCGTGCCCGCGTACCGCCGGGTACAGTCACCGCACTGCTCTGGCAGCCCCTGTTGTCGAGGCGAGAGAGAAGTTGGTGAACGACCGTCACCCGTCGGGGACTCTGACCACCCCGACCTCGGCTTCCGACGCCGAACCGGCGCACTACGCGTCGTACGGCTCCCAGGAAGCCCCGTACGGCGACTCCACCACGTACCCGGCCTACGACACCGGCACACACACCACCGACCACTTCACGGCCGACCCCCTCTTCGGCGACCTCCCCGGCGACGGCACGTCGACGGGTGCGTACGGCACCGGGCAGTGGTCCACGGACGGTCATCAGACCCTGAACTACGACCCGTACGCGGCCCAGCACCACGCCACCTATGACACGGGCGCGTACGACGCCACCGCCTGGGCCGCGGAGCACCAGCAACTGTCGGCCATTCCGCACCAGAACACGGTGATGGACACCAGCGGGCAGTGGGACGCGAGCGCCTGGCTGCAGCCCGACCAGTCCGGCGGTGCCGCCGACCAGACGCAGCAGTGGGAATGGGGTACGCAGGCCTTCGACACCGGGGCCTACGACGCCACACAGTGGAACTCCGACGGCGGCGACGCCGCCACGCCCGGCTCGGACGAGTACGCGCAGCAGCAGACCGAGCTGCCCTTCGACCAGCAGGCCACCACCACCTTCGAGCAAGTCGTCTTCGACCAGGCCACGTTCGACCAGGCCGCCTACGACGAGCCCGGCGGGTACGAGGAACACTCCGCGGACGAGGACGAGTCGGCCGCCACCGGTGAGTCGGCCGCCGACTCCCCGCTCCCCCTCCTCGACGACCAGGAGGAAGCCGCCCCGGCCCCCACCTCGCGCGTGGCCGCCCGCAACGCGAACCGCTCCCGGCGCCGCGTGCCCGCGAGGCGCTCCGCGCTGCTGACGGTGGCCGTGCCCTCGGCCTGCGTCATGGGCGTCGCCGGCATCGCCGCCGCCTCTGTCGGCACCCTGACCGGCGACGACAAGGACACCTCGGCCACCGCCTCGGACGCGCAGGCGGTGAAACCGTCCACCGCCAACAACAAGCTGGACGCCCAGCTCCAGACCCTCACCGCCGAGGCCGACGACTTCGCCGACCGGGCCAGCCGTACGCAGGAACGTATCGACCTCAAGGCGCAGCAGGAAGCCGAGAGGAAGAAGGCGCTGGCGGAGGCGGCCCGCAAGGAGCGACTGCGCCCCAAGTACGCCCTGCCGGTCGCCGCGCACGGACTCAGCGCCTACTACGGCCAGGCCGGCATCAACTGGATGTCCACGCACACCGGCATCGACTTCCCGGTCTCCTACGGAACCACGGTCATGGCCGCGACCGACGGCACCGTCCGCACGCAGTGGAACAGCGCCTACGGCAACATGATGATCGTGACGGCGAAGGACGGCACGGAGACCTGGTACTGCCACCTGTCCAGCTACCGCGTCGCCTCCGGTACGACGGTGAAGGCCGGCGAGCCGATCGCGTACTCCGGGAACTCCGGCAACTCGACCGGCCCGCACCTGCACTTCGAGGTCCGGCCCGGCGGAAACTCGTCGATCGACCCGCTGTCGTGGCTGCGCAGCCACGGTCTCGACCCGACGTAGATCCCGATCCCCTCGCGAGCCCCCGCTGTTGAGCGGGGGCTCACTTCACGGGCCGCACCTCATGAGCTCTTCATGAGCCCTCGGCGTCCGAGTGCTACAGCTTCTCCACCGGCGCGTACCGCAGCAGCAGCCGCTTCGGCTTGGTGTCGCCGAAGTCGATCGTCGCCTCGGCGTTGGCGCCCGTGCCCTTCACCGCGACGACCGTGCCGAGCCCGAACTGGTCGTGTGTGACGCGGTCGCCGACGGCCAGCGAGACGACCGGCTTCTCCGAGGTCCGCCGCGTGGCGAAGCCGGACGCACCCGACGCCGAGGAGCGCGAGCGGGACGAGGACAGCGAGGCCGCCACCCCGGACGCCGGACCGGAGGACACGGGCGAGGTCGCCCCCGTCCGCTTCCAGTCGACATGCGTCGCCGGGATCTCCTCCAGGAATCGCGAGGGCGGGTTGTACGACGGCTGCCCCCACGCGCTGCGCATCGCGGACCGCGTCAGATAGAGCCGCTCCCGCGCGCGCGTGATGCCGACGTAGGCCAGGCGGCGCTCCTCCTCCAGCTCCTTGGTCTGGCCGAGGGCGCGCATGTGCGGGAAGACGCCGTCCTCCATGCCGGTCAGGAACACGACCGGGAACTCGAGGCCCTTGGCGGTGTGGAGGGTCATGAGCGTGATGACGCCCGAGCCGTCCTCCTCCTCGTCGGGGATCTGGTCGGAGTCGGCGACGAGCGCGACCCGCTCCAGGAAGTCGGAGAGCGAGCCGGACGCCTCGCCCGCACCCGACTCCTGCTCGAACTCCAGGGCCACGGCGGCGAGTTCCTGGAGGTTCTCGATACGGGTCTCGTCCTGCGGGTCGGTCGAGGCCTGCAGCTCGGCGAGGTAACCGGTGCGTTCGAGCACCGCCTCCAGGACCGTCGCCGGTCCGGCGCCCGACTCGACGATCGTGCGCAGCTCCTCCATCAGCGTGTTGAACCGCTTCACGGCGTTGGTCGACCGCGCCGCCATGCCGTACGCCTCGTCCACGCGCTTCAGGGCCTGCGGGAAGCTGATCTTCTCGCGCTGGGAGAGCGCGTCGATCATCGCCTCGGCGCGCTCGCCGATGCCCCGCTTGGGCACGTTGAGGATGCGGCGCAGCGGGACCGAGTCCTCCGGGTTGGCGAGGACGCGCAGGTAGGCCAGGACGTCCCGGACCTCCTTGCGCTCGTAGAAGCGGACGCCGCCGACGACCTTGTAGGGCAGGCCGACGCGGATGAAGACCTCTTCGAAGACACGGGACTGGGCGTTGGTGCGGTAGAAGACGGCGACGTCGCCCGCCTTCGCCTCGCCCGCGTCCGTCAGGCGGTCTATCTCGTCGGCGACGAACTGCGCCTCGTCGTGCTCGGTGTCGGCGACATAGCCGGTGATGCGCGCGCCCGCGCCCGCGTTGGTCCACAGGTTCTTCGGGCGGCGGGACTCGTTGCGCTCGATGACCGCGTTGGCGGCGGACAGGATCGTCTGCGTGGAGCGGTAGTTCTGCTCCAGCAGGATCGTCGTCGCGTCCGGGTAGTCCTCCTCGAACTGGAGGATGTTGCGGATCGTCGCGCCGCGGAAGGCGTAGATCGACTGGTCGGCGTCACCCACGACGCACAGCTCGGCCGGCGGGACGTCGTCCTCGCCGGGCGGTACGTCGACGGGGTGCTCGGAGGTGCCGACGAGCTCGCGGACGAGGGCGTACTGGGCGTGGTTGGTGTCCTGGTACTCGTCGACCAGGACGTGCCGGAAGCGGCGGCGGTAGTGCTCGGCGACGTCGGGGAACGCGCGCAGCAGGTTGACCGTCGTCATGATCAGGTCGTCGAAGTCGAGGGCGTTCGCCTCGCGCAGGCGCGACTGGTACAGGGCGTAGGCCTGGGCGAGGGTCTTCTCGAAGCCGTCGGCGGCCTGGGCGGCGAAGTCCTCCTCGTCGATCAGCTCGTTCTTGAGGTTGCTGATCTTGGCGCTGAAGGACTTCGGCGGGAAGCGCTTGGGGTCGAGGTCCAGGTCCCGGCAGACCAGGGCCATGAGGCGCTTGCTGTCGGCGGCGTCGTAGATCGAGAACGACGACGTGAAACCGAGCTTCTTGCTCTCGCGCCGGAGGATGCGCACGCACGCGCTGTGGAAGGTCATCACCCACATCGCGTTCGCGCGCGGGCCGACGAGCTGCTCGACGCGCTCCTTCATCTCGCCCGCGGCCTTGTTGGTGAAGGTGATCGCGAGGATCTGGCCGGGGTGGACATGGCGCTCGGCGAGGAGGTGGGCGATGCGGTGGGTGAGCACGCGCGTCTTGCCGGAGCCGGCGCCGGCGACGATGAGCAGGGGGGCGCCGGAGTGGACGACGGCGGCGCGCTGGTTGTCGTTCAGCCCCTCCAGGAGCGCCGCCGGGTCGATCGCCGGGCGCGGGGCGCCGTCGCGGTAGTAGGCGTCCCGGTCCGGAGGCACGTCGAACTTCCCGCCGAACAGATCGTCCGGAAGCGACTCCGGAGCGTGATCGTCCTCGGGCGGCGGCGGAGGTTCCTCCTCGTGGCCACGCGGGGCCTGGAGGTCCGCCAGGAAGCTGTCGTCAAAGAGGCTGCTCATCGCTCTCCGAGTCTAGGGGCCCTCACTGACAACCCGCCGCCGTCCCGAGAACATCCCGGATTCAGTGGCCGATCAGAACCCGGTGATCTTCCGGAGCCGGGCGCCCGGAGTCCGCTCACCGTGCAGAACCGGCCCGTCGCGCGCCGTGACCGACCGGGCCGGGACCTGGACCGCGCCGTGGAGGCCGAGGGCACGGGAGGCCTGCACGGCGTCGCGCTTGTCATGGTCGGGGACGATCCAGTCGACAGCCCCGAAAGAGGGCAGAGGGCGTCACACAGGCGAACGCGCATAAATCGCCGTAGATCGCTGCGGATCGGCAACGGTACGCAAAGCCCTGACCGAAGGTCACGAAAATGTATCGGGCATATCACCCATCAACCTTCACAGAGGCCACACCAGTTGGCTACCGTGCCGGGCAGGCCGTACGACCCCCACCGGCGAACCTCGCCGGGCCGCGCGGCCTCCGCCGAGTCCGGCGCGCCCCCTCGCGGCAGCCGGAGCCGGGGACCCACCGAGACCTTGGGGTGAATCGGCCCGACTCCCCTTCGGGGACGAGGCCGTAGGGCAACCCTTCCGAACCACCCGCCCGAACCCGACAGCTAACCCGGTAGGCGGAACATGGAAGGAGTCGCCTCCCTTGGCGTCGCAGCACCGCAAGCCACGCCCCTCGGGTACGCGCGTAGCAGGCATACGCACGCCCGCCCTGGCCACCGCCGCCCTCACCTCGATGGCCCTGCTCTCCCAGACGGCCAACGCCGCGCCCTCCGCCGACGACAAGCCGAGTCTGGAGGAGGTCGAGAAGAAGGTCGACGACCTCTATCGCCAGGCGGAGACAGCGACCGAGCAGTACAACGCCGCCAAGGAGAAGACGACCAAGCAGCGCAAGCGCGTCGACGCCCTCCTCGACAACGTCGCGCAGCGCGCCCAGAAGCTCAACGAAGCACGGGAGCAGCTGGGTTCCTTCGCCGCCGCCCAGTACCGCACCGGAGCCTCCGCGCCCGACACGGCGACCTTCCTGCTCGCGGACTCCCCGCAGGACTACTTCGACCAGACCCAGCTGATGGGGCGTCTGACGGACCGCCAGAAGGGCGCGGTCGACGACTACTTCACCGAGCAGTCGGAGACGATGAAGAAGCGCCAGGAGGCCACGCAGAGCCTCGAGACGCTCACCGACTCGCAGAACGACCTGAAGACCGCCAAGGCCACCGTCCAGAAGAAGCTCAGCGCCGCACGCACGCTGCTGTCGCAGCTGACGGCGGAGGAGAAGGCGCGGCTCGCCGCCATCGAGAAGGAGAAGCAGCAGGAGGCCGCCCGCAAGGCGGCGGAACTGGCGAAGCAGCAGCAGGCGGCGGAGGCTGCGCAGGCGGCGGCCGCGCAGCAGGAGAGCAGCACCTCTTCGAGCGCGGACACGTCCTCGTCGTCGCCCTCCTCGTCCACCCCCGCCACGGACACCTCGTACACCACGAAGGCGGAGAAGGCGCTGGCCTTCGCCCGCGCGCAGATCGGCAAGCCGTACGTCTGGGGCGCCACCGGCCCCGAGTCCTACGACTGCTCCGGCCTCACCCAGGCCGCCTGGAAGGCCGCCGGCGTCACCCTCCCGCGCACCACCTACGACCAGGTGAACGCCGGCACCACCGTCTCCCTCGCCGACGCTCTCCCGGGCGACCTGATCTTCTTCTACGACGACGTCACCCACGTCGGCATCTACATCGGCAACGGCATGATGATCCACGCCCCGAAGCCGGGCGCGTACGTGCGCGAGGAGTCGGTGTACTACGACGGCGAGTCGTCGATCCACAGCGTGGTGCGCCCGGCCTGAGGGTCGGCCGGCGCCGGGCGGTCGTCGCGCCGTGTCGGTGGAGGGGCACGCGCGCGCGTGGGCGGGGTGGCTCCGGTGCGGCAGGGGCTGCCGCGCGCGGCGCGCGCCCCCTCCACGCGCCCCTCACCCTCACCCCCTCCACGCGCCCCTCACCCGCGCCCGGCGCCCGCCCCCGCAGTGCACCACCGGCGCCTGCAGCTCCTGCCCGCACCGGCGCACTCCACCCCGCCCCCGCTGACACCACTCACCCCACGCCCTCTTCACTGTCCTGCGCCCGCGCGTATTTCCTCACCCCCGCGCGCGTGCCCCCGCGCAAGCCGTCCCGGGCTCCTTAGCATCGGCCGTATGCCCGGCTCTTCCCCCTTTCGCACCTGGTGGGCGCGGCGTACGCCGGCGGCCGGGGCCGCTGTCCTGGCGAGCGGCATCGTGTCGGTCGGCCTGCATCTGGCGGGGTACGAGGTTTTGTCCCGCATCGCGCTGGCGCTGACGGCCGCCGCCTGGGTGGCGCTGGCGGCTGACTTCGTCGTACGGCTGCTGGGAGAGCGCGAGCGGTGGTGGACCGTGGCGGGTACGCCGGAGGCGCTCACGGCCGTCGCGGCGACCACTGTGCTCGGCACGCGGATCTCCGCGCTCGGCCGGCAGCAGCTCGCCGGGGCGCTGCTGGCGCTTGCGGCGGTGCTGTGGCCCGTGCTGCTGGTGGACGTCGTGCGACATTGGCGACGGCGCATGTCCGGGGCGGTGTTCCTGTGTTGTGTGGCCACACAGGGGCTGGCCGTGCTGGGGGCGACCCTTGCCCGGGCCGAGGGAGCGGCCTGGCTCGCGCACACCGCGCTCGTGCTGTTCTGGCTCGGCCTGGTGCTGTACGGCTTCGCGCTGCCCCGTTTCGACCTGCGGCAGGTGGCCGGGGGCGCCGGGGACCACTGGGTTGCGGGCGGCGCGCTCGCCATCTCGGCGCTGGCGGGGTCGAGGCTCCTCACGGCCGACGACGGCGGCCTGTACCTGTGGAACGAGGACGACAGCGGCGCCCTGCGCACGATGACCGTGGCGCTGCTGATCCTCGACCTGAGCTGGTACGCCGTACTGCTCGTGGCCGAGGTGCGGTGGCCGCGGCCGCGCTACGACGTGCGGCGCTGGGCGACGGTGTTCGCGATGGGGATGACGGCGGCGGGAACGCTGTCCGTCGCCGCCGCCGTCGGCGTCCCGTGGCTGGAAGGGCCCGGGCTGGCGCTGCTGTGGGTCGCCGTGGCGGCATGGTCGGCCGTCGCCGCGGGAGCGCTCGTGGCGACCCGCGCGTCCATCAGGTCCAGAGGACCGCGATGAAGATGTTGGCCACGGTCAGCAGGCCGACCAGCCCGAACAGGGGCTTCTCCACCTTCTCGTCGTCCCGCTTCACGTAGACCAGGCCGAGGATCACGATCAGCAGGGCCAGCTTCACGCCGATCTTGATGTTGTTGACCTCCTGGTCGTCCGCCTGGTTGAGGCCCACCAGGATCACGCCGGTGACCAGCATCGTCGCCGCGCCGTGCAGCATGGCGGGGACGAAGCGGGCCGTGCCCTGGCCCATCGCCTTCATCTGCGTGAGGAAGCCGCCCAGGAGCGCGGCGATGCCGATGATGTGCAGGCCGACGAAGAGATGGATGAGTACGCCCATGGAGCCGGATGCTAATCAGCCGCTCGGAGGCCACCCGACACCGGCCCACCTTCTGTGACGGCGGTCGCATATATGCGCCCCATAGCACTCTGCTGCTCCGGCATGTCCGGTTTCCGCCGCATCGGTCAGCGTGCCGCCCGAAGCCGACGCCTCCGGACCGGATCGACGACCACATCCGGTCACCTGTCAGCCCGCTCGCGTCACTTCCGCACATCGCGTTACCGACCCGACACGGACGGGCCTAGCGTCCTCCCCCAGGTGACCGGCTCCCCACCGCCGCCCGGGCCAGGGGCGGCAGTCGGGCACCACCGCCGAGAAAGTCCGGCGGCGGCCCTCTCCCCTGTGCGGGCCGCCGCCGGGCGCGTCAGCCGCTCCCCGCGGCCGTACGTCCGTCCGCTTCCCCGGCGGGCCCGGGCCCCCGCCCGGCCGCCTGATGGCCGTACCGACGAGGCGGTCGGACGAAAGGACGTGCAGTCCCACGTGCCAGCGCACCGCAAGCCCCGACAGCGCTCGCTCGGCGGCCACACCGTCCGCACGGCGGCCACGATCGCCCTCGCCGGCGCGGCGGGCACGACGGCCTTCGACGGAACCGGACACGCCGAGCCGAAGCCCACGCCGGCGCAGGTGAAGGCCAAGGTGGACAAGCTGTACCAGGAGGCGGAGGCCGCCACCGAGAAGTACAACGGCGCGCAGGAGAAGGCGACGGCGGCCGAAAAGCGGCTGAAGGCCCTGCGCGACGAGGCCGCACGCAAGGAGGCACGGCTCAACTCGGCGCGGGAGGCGCTGGGTTCGATGGCTGCGGCGCAGTACCGCAACGGTGGGCTCGACCCCGCGATGCAGTTGGCGCTCTCCGACGACCCCGACCAGTACCTCGACGGCGCCGCCTTCGCCGAACGCGCCGGCGACCGCCAGTCCGCCGCCGTCGCCCGCGTCCGCAGACAACTGCGGGAGATCGAGCAACTGCGCGGCGCCGCCCGCGTCGAACTGACCTCCCTCCAGACGCGTCAGGCGGAACTGAAGCGGCACAAGAAGACGATCACCGGCAAGCTGGACGCCGCCCGCCGTCTGCTGTCCCGACTGACGGCTCAGGAGCGAGCCCGGCTCGCGGGAAGAGCGGGCGGCGAGACGGGCATCACGCACGCCTCGCGGGCCTCGACGGGCGCCCGCGACGCCCTCCAGGCTCCTGGCTCCGCGACCGCCACCCCCAACTCCCGTGCCGCGGCGGCCGTTTCCTACGCCTACTCCAAACTCGGCAGCCCCTATGTGTGGGGCGCGACCGGCCCGAACGCCTTCGACTGCTCGGGCCTCGTCCTGGCCGCATACCGCTCCGCGGGCGTCTCCCTTCCCCGCACGACATACGCCCAGATCGACGCCGGCCGACGCGTCTCCCGCGACGAACTCCGCCCGGGCGACCTGGTGTTCTTCTACTCCGGCATCACCCACGTGGGGATCTACATCGGTGACGGCAGGATGATCCACGCCCCCAACCCGTCGGCCCCGGTGCGCGTGGCACCACTCGACGAGATGCCGTACGCGGGGGCGACCCGGGTGGTGTGAACACCCCTGCCGGGGCAACCAGGGCATGGACATGCGACACGGTAGGTTCAGCGCGCGGCAACGGCACGCCGTCGTCCGTCGTCGCTTCCTCCCCTTCCGCCCGAAAGAGCCCCGATGTCCCGCGTCACGCTCCCTCCTCCTCCACCTCCGCCGCACATCCGCACCTGGCCGGACCGGTCGGCACTGCTGGCCGACCGGCAGCGGGCGTTGGACGAACTGCACCGGCGCAGCCTCGGTGTGCACCGGGTGCTCCTGCTGTGGCTGCAGGCACTCGCGGCGGTCATCGGATGGTCTCTGCTGGTCCTGCCGGTGCAGCAGTTCGAGGAGAAGGACCCGACGGCGTTTCTCCTCGGCCCGGTCTTCGCGCTCCTCGGCCTCGCCGCGCTCGCCCCGTCCGTCGTGGCCGTCGTCCTCGCCATCCGCCGCGACCACCAGATACGGCAACTCATCGACGCCTGGCTCGCCTTGGACAGCCACCCCCTGTCCGACGCCCGGCTGCGCTCCCCCGGCCTCAGCCTCTTCTGGCTGCTGTCCTCCCTCACTGTCGCCGCGATCGGCCTGTGGGCGTCCTTCGCGGCCGTGGCCGGCGCACGACCCGGCCGTTCGACGTACGCCGAAGTCGCCCTCGGCATGGGCATCGGCATGATCCTGTGGCTGACGGGCCTGATCGGCGTGGTGAAGGCGGTACGGCACTACCGGTGGGCACTGCGGGCGTTGGGACCGGCGCCGACGGCGGGGCACCGATGAGCGACCGGCATCCGCGACCTGCGTTCCACCCGGCTCACCGAGACGGCACTCAGCGACCCGCGCCCGATGTCACACCAGCCGCCGTGCCGTCGCCCACCGCGTCAGCTCGTGCCGGTTGGACAGCTGAAGCTTGCGCAGAACCGCCGAGACATGGGACTCGACCGTCTTCACGGAGATGTACAGCTGCTTGGCGATCTCCTTGTAGGCGTAGCCACGGGCGATGAGGCGCAGGACCTCGCGCTCGCGCTGGGTGAGGCGGTCGAGGTCCTCGTCGACCGGCGGGGCGTCGGTGGAGGCGAAGGCGTCGAGGACAAAGCCGGCGAGGCGAGGCGAGAAGACGGCGTCACCCTCCTGCACACGGAAGATGGAGTCGACCAGATCGGTGCCGGTGATCGTCTTGGTGACGTAGCCCCGGGCGCCGCCGCGGATCACCCCGATCACGTCCTCCGCCGCGTCCGACACGGACAGGGCGAGGAAGCGCACGGGCTGCTCGGCGTCGGCCATCAACGCGGCGCAGCGGCGCAGCACTTCGACCCCGCCGCCGCCCGGCAGGTGCACATCGAGCAGGACGACCTCGGGTCGGGTCGCGGTGATCACCGTGACCGCCTGGTCGACGTCCGCCGCCTCGCCGACGACCTCGACGCCGGTCTCCTCGGTCCGGCCGATCTCGGCCTGGACGCCCGTACGGAACATGCGGTGGTCGTCGACCAGGACCACGCGCACATGGCGTCCGCCCGTGCCGCCGCCAAAGATCTTCGCCGGCTCGGTCGGCTCGGCCGCTCCCGCCGTTCCGTTCGTCTCGGTCGGCTCGCTCATGACGTCTTCTCCGCCCTCTCCATCTCCAGCTCGACCTCCGTGCCACCGCCCGGCACCGCCCGCAGTCGCGCGGTGCCGCCGTTGCGCTCCATGCGGCCGATGATCGATTCTCTGACGCCCATGCGGTCGGCGGGTATCGAGTCGAGGTCGAAACCGGGGCCGCGGTCCCGGACCGACACGAAGACCGTCCTTCCCTCGACTTCGGCGTAGACCTGCACGGCGCCGCCCTCGCCACCGTACTTGGCGGCGTTCACCATCGCCTCGCGCGCGGCCTGCATCTGCGCTGTTGTCCGTTCGTCGAGCGGGCAGTCGCCGACGACCACGACCTCGAGGGGGACGCCGTGCTTGTCCTCCACCTCCGCGGCGTTGCGCCGGACCGCGTCGGCGAGCGTGGTCGGTTCGTCGGCCTCGTCCTTGCCGGTGCCCTCGGGCTTGTACAACCAGGTGCGCAGGTCGCGCTCCTGGGCGCGGGCGAGGCGGCGCACCTCGTTCGCGTTCTCCGCGTTGCGCTGGATCAGGGTGAGCGTGTGCAGCACCGAGTCGTGGACGTGCGCGGCGACCTCCGCGCGCTCCTGAGCCCGGATGCGCATCAGCCGCTCCTCGGAGAGGTCCTGCGTCATGCGCACGAGATACGGCCCGGCGAGCAGCGTGATACCGACCAGGACGGCGAGGGCCGCCTGAAGGACCGAGCCGAGGTGGGCGGCGGAGCCCTGCAGGACGAAGATGCCGGAGACGCCGGCGGTGACCAGGAGGACACCTCCGCCCGCGCGCAGCAGCGTGAGCGTACGGCGTTTGCGGCCCACCTCGACCCAGCGGGCCCGGCGGGCGTTGTCCGCCTGACGCCACACGAGGGCGACGCCCGCGCCGACGAGGACGGCGGGCAGGAGATAGGCCTTGGCGCCGGTGCCCAGATTCACGTTGCCCACGAAGACCATGGCCACGACGACCATGAGGAGCAGGGCGACGATCTGGCCCTTGTCCGGTTTGCGGGCGACGAGTCTGCGGCGGCCGTCGGGCGCGGTCTCGGTGGCGACGAGGGAGGGGGGCTTATGGTCGCCGACGCCACCGATCCCGAGCGGCACGAAGAACCAGAAGGCCGCGTAGAGCAGGGCGCCGAGGCCGTCCGCCAGGAACAGGCCGACGAAGACGAGCCGCACCCAGATCACGGGCAGCCCGAGATGCCCGGCGAGCCCCCGCGCCACACCACCCAGCCAGCGTCCGTCGCTGCTGCGGTAGAGCTTGCGCGGCGGCCGCGGTTCGACGAGTGGCGCTGCTGCGGCTTCCGGCATGCCATCGATGTTCACACGGCGGCCGGGCCCGGGCATCAGGGTTTGCCCCCGAGACGCCCCTGATCTTCGACGCCCGCGCAGGTCGAACGCCTCCCGGGCGCCGGCTCAGGGCCGATATCAGGGTCCGGCCAGGGTCATTCCGACTGCCGCCGGGGCAGCTCGCCCGCCACCATGGACCCATGGCAGATCACCAGCACGCCGCGGACGCCGTGCCCGACGGGGGCACCGCGCCCGACGCGGCCGCCCCGTCCACCGGCGCCCCCGGCGCCGCAGGTGAGGATCCGCGCGCGCACGAGCGGGCGGGCGCACACGAGCGGGCGCGCACACGCGAAGAACGGGGTGCGCCCGAAGAACCGGGCAGGGCCGGAGAGGCAGACGTGAACGAGGAGACAGCGACGGCCGACACCGGCACGGGCACGGGCGCGGGCACGGGCACGGGCACGGGCACGGGCAACAACACCGGGGCTGGATCCGGGACGGGGACCCGGCCGCCCGGGGCGCCCGAGGCACCCGCCTCGCCCGCGGACCCCGGTCTGACCGACGACCGCGGTAGGGCCGACGGCTCCGATCCGGCTGGCTCCGGCCTGTCCGACACCTCCCCGCACAAGTTCCGCCGCGACCGCGGACACAAGATGCTCGCCGGCGTGTGTGCGGGCCTCGGGCGGCAGTGCGACATGGACCCGGTGATCTTCCGGATCACGCTCGCCGTGCTCTCCGCTACCGGCGGCATCGGCCTCATCTTCTACGGCTTCGCCTGGCTCTTCGTCCCGTACGCCGACGACGACGAGAACGAGGTGCGCAAGCTGCTGACCGGCCGCGTCGACGGACAGGCCCTCGCGGCGGTGCTGTTCGCGCTGGTCGGCTGCGGGGTGCTCCTGTCGATGCTGAACAACGGCGGTGTGCTTACCTTCGCCGTCGTCCTCTCTTTCCTCCTGGCCGGCGCCGGGTACTGGTCACGGCACCGGGACGCCCCCGACGCCGACCCGCTCGCCGCTCAGGCCGTCGCCGACGCCCCGCCGGAGGCCCAGGCACCGCCGGTCCCGGCCGCCTACCCCTCCTGGTGGCGCGACCCCATCGTCAAGGACGGCACGCACTACGGCGGCACCGGCTATCTGTGGGGTCCCCGGGACACCCGCACTCCGGACATCACCTCGGTCATCGACGTCCGTCTCACCGGGCACACGGGCGCCCGCGAGGACATACGCACCCCGCACGGCCGGTCCCCCAGAGCGCGCGGCCCCCGCTGGATCGGCGGCTGGCTGTTCCTGCTCGCGCTGCTCGCGGGCGGTCTCGCCACCCGGCTCACCTGGGACGAGCACCCGCTGGGCACCAGCCTCCAGGCCGGCCTGGCCACCGCCCTCATCGTGCTGGGCCTGGGCATCGCGGTCAGCTCGTTCCTGGGGCGGACGGGCACGGGTTCGGTGTTCCTCGCGATCGTCACCGCGGGCCTGCTCGCCGGCTCGGCCACCCTGCCCAGGGACATCACCACGTACTGGATCGACACGACCTGGCGGCCCGCGACGGTGGCCGACGTCCGGGAGGTCTACGACCTCGGCACCGGCGACGGCACCCTGGACCTGTCCCGGCTGGACCTGGCCAAGGGCCAGACGGTGAGTACGAACGCCGAGGTGGGGCTCGGCCGGCTGCGGGTGATCGTGCCGCCGGACGTGACCGTGAAGATGAGCATCGACGTGGGCCTGGGCGACATCCAGTTGCCGGGTGAGAACCAGGAGGACGTGGACGTGGAGCCGGGCAAGCACAAGGAGGTGACCCTGTCGCCGGTCTCGGGCGGCAAGGACACCGGGACGATCGACCTCGACCTCCAGGTCGGGGCGGGACAGGCGGAGGTGGCCCGTGCTGCGTCATGAGTTCCGTCCCGGCCGGCTGGTGGCCGGCGCCGCCTTCACCCTCGCCGGCATCGTTTACGCGGGTGACGCGGGCGGCCTCTGGGAGACACCGTGGTTCGCCGTGATCCCGATGGTGATGGGCGGCCTCTGCCTGGCGGGCGCGACCGGAGTGCTGACCCAGTCCATACGCAGACGCCGGGGACCGCGCCGCGGGGCTCCCGTCGAGGCGGGCGGGGAAACGGCGAGCTGAGGCGGAGGCCGACGCTCATGCCAGACCGACCGGGTCGGTGGAGTGGGCCGCCCGCGCTGACCGGCGCGGGCGGTCACGAGGCGGAGTGACGCCTCCGTCGGAACAGGCGCTCCTGATGCCGACACGGCCCGGCAGAGCCGCCGAGCTCCCCTCGCCGGCTCACCGCCCTCCTACGACCGAGGCAGGCACAGCCCGCCCCCACAGGCACGCCGCCCCTACGACTGGGCAGGCGCGCGGCGCCCTCGGCGGAGCAGGCACAGTCCGCAGTCCGCAGTCCGCAGTCCGGAGAAGAGTCGGCTAAAAGCCCCCCGCCCGCTGCCTCCTCCGATTGCGCCACGCCGCATCGAGCGAGAGGACGGGGGCGCCCGCGAGGACGAGAGGGAGCCAGGCCATGAGGTAGGCGAGGTCGTTGCCGTAGTAGTAGGGGTCCGAGGCCCAGCTCACCGTCAGCCACAGGCTGAGGGAGATCAGGGCGCCGCCGAGTGCGGCGAGGCGGGTGAGGAGGCCGATGAGGGTGCCGATCCCGACGGCGAGTTCACCGAAGGCCATGGCGTAGCCGAAGCCGGTGGGGCTTTTCAGAGACAGGTCGACGAGGGCCGGGATGGCCGAGGAGTCACGGACGGCGCGCATGGTGTCGCCGATGGATCCGGCGCCGCTGTCCTTGAGGAAGGCGCCGTCGGTGAGCTTGTCGAGTCCGGCGTAGATGAAGGTGACGCCGAGGAAGACGCGGAGTGGGAGGAGGGCGTACCGGGTGGCGGAGTCCCGCCAGTCGCGGCCGCCGTCGAGGTAAGGGGGGTGCGTGTCCGTCCGCATGCTGTGAGTCATCGCTCGTAGCCGCCTCTCGCCCGCCGTGGTGGGACCCCTCAACAGACCATACGCAAGACCATACGTACGAAATGAGGGGTGCGTTCAATGGTTGACCGGAACGGACGGCGGCTCCCGAACCCCCTGTCCCTGCCGTCCATACTTTCTTTACTCTCGTTGCTCTCCTCGCTCCCGTTGCTCTCCTTGTTCCGTCGCGTCCTACTCGGTCACGTCGATCGCGTACCGGTTCGTCTCCACGCCCGCAGCGGTCACCACCTGCACCTCCACCCGGCCGGGCTCGACCTCCGCCGGGACCGGGACGGTCAGGACCGCGTCGGTGGGGTTGCTGAAGCCGCCCGTGACGGGGACGAGGGGCACATGGACGTGGACCGTGCCGATGCGGACGACCATCCGGGAGAGGCGGTCGGCGGCCTGCGCGCCGGGCGGGACGAAGCCGGCGCCGCGGATCTCGATGTCGTCGCCGGTGCGGATCGGGGCATCCAGGTCACCGGCCTCGCGGGAGCGGACGACAGAGAGGATCACGGGGCGGCCGCCCTCCGCGTACTTGCCGGCGAGGTAGGTGGCGGCCGAGACCAGCACCACCACGGCGAGCCCCCAGGGCAGGTCGGGCAGCTGGTCGGGGCGGCGGGCGAGGCGTACGGCGGCGAAGGCCAGGGCGACGACGCTGATCACGACGTACTGGATGTCGGCGAAGGTGCCGCGGCCCGCGTCGTCGGTGAGCAGGTCGGCGGCCCGGGGCCGGTGCGCGCGGACCTTCTGCAGCCGCTGGCCCAGGACACGCAACCCGACCACCCGGCGCACCAGCACGGCGATCGCGCAGACCACGGCGAGGACGGTCACCACGCCGGCCCCGTGGGCGAGGTCGAGGCCGGAGATCAGCGCGTCGCGTTCGGCGGAACCGGAGGCGGCGGCCAGCCGGCCCACCAGGACCAGCACCGCGTACGCCACCAGCAGCACCCAGGCGGCGGCGACCGCGCGGGAGGTGGACAGCCGGTTGTCCTCGCCGATGACGGGAGCCAGCGCGCCGCCGCGCGCCCGGTGGAGCCAGGAGGCGGCGGTCAGCGCCCCGGCGACGACGAGCGCGGCGAGGAGTCCGGCCGTGCGGGCCGTGGTCCAGCCCGCGCCGATCGCGGTGAGGGACTGCACCAACAGCAGGAGGACCACCGCCGCCCATACCGTGCACGCGGTGCGGAGCCAGAGGCGGGCCAACCAGGCCCCGCCCTCGGCGCGGCCTCGTTCGGCGACGAGTTCCGCGGACTGGGTCAGCTCCTCCGAGACCCACTGGCGGGAGGCCGAGGCCGAGTGGGCGACGGCGGCCGGCAGGCCCTGCCCGGCGGCGAACTCGTCGCGCTTCAGCAGGAACTCGGCCACCGCGCGCCGGTGCCCCTGGCGTGCTCCGTGCGGACAGTCCCCGCAGGTGCAGCCGCCCTCGTGTGCGCTCGCGTCCGGCCCCTGTCTCGCTTCCTGTACCGCCACGTCCGACGTCCGCCTTCCCCGCGACATTCACGACCGGCGGCCCCGACGAATCCGGCCACCTGCCCTGCGAACAACTCCCCTGTGATGACAGCGAATTGTGCCCTACCGGACACCGTGCGGCTCCGACAGGTCTGGTCAGCGCGGGTGAGGCGGGGCCCGCCGTGTTGACCTGGCTGCGAGAATTTCCGTATGGCCGAGATCATCCAGCGTGACGGGGCCTGGGCCTTCGACGGCACGACGGTCAGGATCACGCCGGGCCTCCACCGCAGTGTGCCGCTGTTCCGGCAGACGTACGGGGAGATCGCCGTGCCCCTGGAGGCCGTCGCCGGCATCGTCTACGAGCCCGAACGCAAGCGTGGCCGGCTGCGGTTGCGGTTGCGGGAGGGGGCCGACCCGCTGTTGCAGGCGACGGGCGGGCGGCTGCCCGACACGGCAGACCCCTACCGGCTCGTCGTGGACATGGACGCCTCCGGGATCGCCGAGTACGTCGCGGAGGAGATCCGGCACGCACTGCTGCTCGACCAGATCCCCAAGGAGCCGACCAAGGCCTATCTGCTGCCCGGCCCGCCGGTCCCGGTGTCCGTCCGTTCCTCCGACGGCACGGTCTCCTTCGACGGCACCCAGGTGCGCATCGACTGGGCCGACACCGCGGACCGGGTGAAGCGGGCGACGGGCCCGCGCGTCGTCCACGTGTGCGACCTCGTGCAGGTGGAATGGCTGCCCAACACCGGCCATGAGGACGGCCTTCTGCGCTTCGTGACCCGCGAGACGGTGTTCGCGAAACTCCCGCCGGAGAAGGACCCGTACGCCCTGGACCTGTGGGGCAGTTCCCGGCGCGACCTGCTGACCGCGCTGGTCGCGACCGCGGTGACCGCCCGGCTGCCGCATCCGTCCACCCGTACCGCCGACGGGCACGACCGGTATGCGGACCACCACCCGGACCGGCCCGCGCCCGCGCCCGCGCCCGCGTCGGCCGTACCGCCGCAGGCCGACCACCACGACGTGCTGCTGCGCAGGCTGCGGGAGTTGGGGGAGCTGCACCGCGACGGGGTGCTCACGGACGAGGAGTTCGCACGGACGAAGGCAGTCGTGCTGCGCGGGTTCTGAACCCCGGCGTCACGGAAGCGCCGTCACGAAACCGGCGTCACGGAAGCGCCGTCACGAAACCGGCGTCACGGAAGCACCGTCACGAAACCGGCGTCACGGAACCGCCGTCACCGAAGCGCCGTCACGACAGGAGATCCGGTTCGCTCCTGCTGATGTCCTGCCACAGGGGCTGGTAGTTGATCCACGCCACCAGGTCGCCGCCGAGCTGTTCCCGGGTCGCGACCGCCGCGCGGTGGTCGATCAGCACCGGGCGGCCGGCGGCGCGGGCGGTCAGCTGGACCTGGCTGGAGCGTTCCATGGACAGGAACCACCAGGCCGCCGCGTCCACCGAGTCGCCGACGGTCAGCAGCCCGTGGTTGCGCAGGACGAGCGCCTTGCGGGTGCCGAGCGCGGACGCGATGCGCCGGCCCTCCTCGGCGTCGACGGCGACGCCGGTGTAGGCGTCGTAGAGGGCGTGATCCTCGTAGAACGCACAGCTCTCCTGGGTGATCGGGTCGAGCAGCTCGCCGAGGGCGGCGAGGGCGCGGCCGTGCACCGAGTGGCAGTGGGCGACGGCGACGACGTCGGGCCGGGCGGCGTGCACCTGGGCGTGCACGGTGAAAGCGGCCTGGTTGACGTGGTAGCGGCCCTCGACGACCTGCCCGTCCCCGTTGGCGAGCACGAGGTCGCTCACCGTGACGTGCTTGAACGGCATCCCGAACGGATTGACCCAGAAACAGTCGCTGTACTCGGGGTCGCGCGCGGTGATGTGCCCGGAGACGCCGTCCTCGAAGCCGAGCCGTCCGAAGATCCGCACCGCGCCCGCCAGCCGTTCCTTGCGGTGCCGGCGCTCGTCCTCGACCGACTCGTGCATCGGCGGCATGGCGAACTGCAGCCGGTCGGTGGGCAGCGGAGCAGGCGGCGTGGGCCCGTGCATCGGTCCTCCAGCGCTGGGTTGCTTTACGGGGCGGAAGTTACCGTCGGTCAGGGCAAAAGGGCAGAGCCGTTATGCAAAGATGACGATTTCCGTCACGTGTGGAGCACGTCTTGAGCCTCGCCGATCGCCACCTCGACTCCCTCCTGCGCCAGATCACCACGCGCAACGCCATCGAACTCATCCACCCCTTCGCGGAGTTGCAGACGTTCGGCGCGCTGGCGTACGTGGCCGAGTGCTACGGCTTCCGCTACGAGAGCGTCCGCCTGGTCGGCAAGCAGCGGGTCGTGCACGTCCACCTGGTCCGCGACCCCAGCCCCGCGGCGCGGCAGCGGGCCGCGGCCAACACGGCTGCCTTCCCCGACCCGGGCCCCGGCCGCCCCGTCCCCGGCATGTACCTGGGCTCGCTCACCCCGGTCCCCGAGGCCCAGGCGGACGTCGACCTCCTCGCCACCCTCATCCGCTACGACGCTCTGGAGGCGGCCGCCAACCGGGCCCAGCTGCTGACCATCGGCTGGGGCTCGGCGGCCCTGTTCCTGCTGCTGGCCGTGCTGACCGGCAAGTACGCCGTCCTGCTCCCGCTCGCTGTCGCGATGCCGCTGGGCATGCTGGGCGCCCTGCGGGTCAACACCATCCGGCGCGCGAAGCTCGCGCAACGGCTCACGGCGGCGGGCTGCACGCCCGTACGGGACGAGGAGGGGCGGGAGCGGTACGTACGGCCGGTTCCACACGTGGCCTGACGCACCCCTTCCGGCCTTCCCCGGCAACTCCCTCCGGCCCTCTCCTGACCCTCTCTCTCCTGCCCCTCCGTCCGACACGCCCCCGGAAAACCGGACAGAAGATGTCGGGTATCGGCGCCACACTCGCCGTATGACACCGAACCACAGGGCATCGAACTGGGCGGCTTTCGCGGCGGCGGAACCGGAGCTCGCGAAGACCGTCGAGGACCGCTTCGGCGCCTTCACACACCACGTCCTCGCGACCCTCCGCAAGGACGGCTCCCCCCGCACCAGCGGCCTGGAGGTGCGTTTCCTCGACGGCGAGCTGTGGCTCGGGATGATGCCCGGCTCGCTCAAGGCCCTCGACCTGCGCCGCGACCCCCGCTTCAGCCTCCAGGCCAACCCCGGGGAGGGCACCGGGATGGGCGGCGGCGACGTCCGGATCAGCGGGCGGGCCGTCGAGGTCGGGGACGAGGAGGCGACGAAGGCCGGATACGTGAAAGAGGTGGAACCGCCGGAGCCGTTCCACCTCTTCCGCACCGAGCTGACGGAGGTCGTACGGACCTACGTCGAGGACGACACGTATCTGGTCGCCCAGGTCTGGAAGCCCGGAGAGCCGGTGCGGACTCTCAAGCGGACGTGACCTTCACCAGGGAGGCTCACTCCCACTCGATCGTGCCCGGCGGCTTCGAGGTCACGTCGAGGACGACCCGGTTGACGTCCCGCACCTCGTTGGTGATCCGCGTCGAGATCTTCGCGAGCACGTCGTACGGCAGGCGCGACCAGTCGGCGGTCATCGCGTCCTCGGAGGAGACCGGGCGCAGCACGATCGGGTGGCCGTAGGTGCGGCCGTCGCCCTGGACGCCGACGCTGCGGACGTCCGCGAGCAGGACCACCGGGCACTGCCAGATCTCGCGGTCGAGGCCGGCCGCCGTCAGCTCCTCGCGGGCGATGGCGTCGGCCTCGCGGAGCAGGTCGAGGCGTTCCTTCGTCACCTCGCCGACGATCCGGATGCCCAGGCCCGGGCCCGGGAACGGCTGGCGCTGGACGATCTCCTCCGGCAGGCCGAGCTCCTGGCCGACCATACGGACCTCGTCCTTGAACAGCTTGCGCAGCGGCTCGATGAGCTTGAACTCGAGGTCCTCGGGCAGGCCGCCGACGTTGTGGTGCGACTTGATGTTGGCGGTGCCGGTGCCGCCACCGGACTCGACCACGTCCGGGTAGAGCGTGCCCTGGACCAGGAAGGCGACCTCGGGACCCTCGTCCGCGATGATCTCCGCCTGCGCCTGCTCGAAGACGCGGATGAACTCGCGGCCGATGATCTTCCGCTTCTCCTCGGGGTCGGAGACCCCCGCGAGCGCCTTGAGGAACCGCTCCTCCGCGTCCACGACCTTCAGCTGGACTCCGGTCGCCGCCACGAAGTCCTTCTCGACCTGCTCGGTCTCGCCCTTGCGCATCAGGCCGTGGTCGACATACACGCAGGTCAGCTGGGAGCCGATGGCCTTCTGGACCAGGGCCGCGGCCACGGCGGAGTCCACGCCGCCGGACAGGCCGCAGATCGCGCGCTTGTCGCCGACCAGCTCGCGGATCGCGGTGACCTGCTCCTCGATCACGTTGCCCGTGGTCCAGGAGGGGGTCAGGCCGGCGCCTCGGTAGAGGAAGTGCTCCAGGACCTGCTGGCCGTGCGTGGAGTGCATGACCTCGGGGTGGTACTGGACGCCGTACAGCTTCTTCTCGTCGTTCTCGAAGGCGGCGACCGGGACGACGTCGGTGGACGCCGTGACGGAGAAGCCCTCGGGGGCGGCGGAGCAGGCGTCGCCGTGCGACATCCACACGGCCTGCTCGGCCGGGGTGCCCTCGAAGAGGGTGGAGGACGTCCTGGAGACGTGCAGATCCGTGCGGCCGTACTCGCGGGCGCCGGTGTTGTCCACCGTGCCGCCGAGGGTCTGCGCCATCAGCTGGAAGCCGTAGCACATGCCGAAGACGGGGACGCCGGCCTCGAAGATCTCGCGGTCGAGGCGGGGGGCGCCCTCCTCGTACACGGACGAGGGGCCGCCGGAGAGGATGATCGCCGCCGGGTTCTTGGCGAGCATCTCCGCGACCGGCATGGTGCTCGGCACGATCTCGCTGTAGACCCGGGCCTCGCGGACTCGACGGGCGATGAGCTGGGCGTACTGCGCGCCGAAGTCGACGACCAGGACGGTGTCGGGGGCGGCGGCAGCGGGAGTCGCTGATGACACGGGGGCCTTCCGGCGGTTGGGCGGGGTCTCTGTGCTGGCCAATTCTACCGAGGTGGGCACAGGGACGGTCCGGTCGCCGGGGGCTACCGCGCCCGGCCCCCCGCTCCGGCTCCGAACGGGCCTCGCCCTCGGACACCGGACGGGCTGGGACACACGGCGCCGTCTCACCATGCGAGCCGTCTTGGACAGCACCCCCGCCCCGGGCATACTGAGCCCATGCTCACGCCCACGACCTTCCTCTTTACCTATGGCATCCGGCCCGCCGGCTGCCATGGTCGTGCTGCTTGAGCGAACCGCCAAGCGACTTCCCAGGCGCCCCGGGCCGACAAGGCCCGGGGCGCCTGTCGTTTTCCGGGTCGTGCCGCTCCGGGGCACCGCACCCCTTCGATTCCGAGGAGCCCCGACATGACCGTCACCTCCACCGACAAGACCGGCGCCCGTACCGACGAGGCCGCCGGGCTGATCACCGACGCCCGGGAGCGCATCGACGCCCTCGACGACCGGATCATCGGTCTCGTGCAGGAACGCATGGCCGTGTCCGCCGTGATCCAGGACGCCCGGATCGCCTCCGGTGGGCGCCGGGTCAACCTCTCCCGCGAGATGGAGGTCCTCGGCCACTACAGGGAGGCGCTGGGCAAGCCGGGTACGGCCCTCGCGATGACGCTGCTCGAGCTGTGCCGGGGGCGTATCTGAGTTCGGGCTCCGTCTCACCCGTACGGCGCGTGACCGGTCCCGGACGGCTTCGTTGGTCCCGGTGTCCGTTCCAGCCAGGGGCGGGCCCGGAAGAACCACGCGTGGCTCGCTGGAGTGATGAGGCGTACGGATCGTGCTGTGCGTCGTGGGACCTCGCTCCAGGGAAGTGACCGGACGGCAGGGGACAGCAGCCCGGTCACCCAAGAGAACGGTCGGCCTCGGGGACGCCCGGGGCCGACCGGCGGGAATGGCAAAAATGCACAAGGGCTGGGTCAAACGGTTGCGGGCGCCGCGTTCATCCAGCACGATGCGTAGAAAGACCCAAGTCCCGCCGGGGACAACCGCATTGCACCTCGTTGCAGCCCTTGAACTGCAATGAGGCGCTCTGCCCCGAACGACCGCCAAAGGTCCAGACCGGTCGCGCGCCCCCCGCGCGCCCCGGCGGCGACCCGGTGCGGACGAGGGCGCTCGAGAGACCAGCGGCGCAACCCCCCGGCGCCGCTCCCAGGCACCGGCGCTGCCCTGACGCCGGTGCTGACGATAAAGAAGGGCCCCGCGGATCCGTCCCGCGGGGCCCTTCGTCGTCCCCGCGCCCCGGACTCCTCGGTGTCCGGGGCGGCCTGAGGCAGGGGTGATCCGAGTGATCCAGACCACATAAAAATTCTGTGAGCGGCAGGGCAACCTTTCACAGGTTTCACGGATCAAACCTCGCGAACCAAGGGCCACACCCGCGCCCCACACGCGGAGCCCTCCACCTGGACTCCTTGAGGTCTTCATGAAGCTTCGTCGTGCCATGGCAGCCGCCGCAGCGACAGCCGCGATTGCGCCGCTTGCGCTGCTCACTGCCCCGGCCGCGTTCGCATCCGACTCCGCGTCCCCCTCCGCGAGCGCCTCCGCGTCCGACACCACTTCCCCGAGCGCCTCGGCCTCCCAGTCGGAGTCGGCCAGCACCTCCAGCTCGCCGAGCGCTTCCACCTCCGAGTCGAGCTCCAGCTCGCCGAGCGCCTCCGCCTCCCAGTCGAGCTCCAGCTCGCCGAGCGCCTCCGCCTCCCAGTCGCCGACCCCGGACCCCGAGCCGTCGATCTGCGAGGACACCAAGGTCGACGTCGACATCACCGGCCTGCCCGGCAAGATCGCGGCGGGCAGCGGCTGGCACAAGTTCTCGCTGGACGTGACCAACAACTCCGACTCCACCCTCCAGGAGCTGAACTTCCTCGCCGGCGCCTCCTCCGACGAGTACGGCGAGGACCTCTTCAAGAGCAAGCAGGTCCAGCTCCAGACCTGGAACCCGGACGACGATGTCTGGGAGAACGTCGACGAGGAGGGCTACGCGGTCGGGTTCGTCGGTTACACCGACGAGCTGAAGCCCGAGTACGAGGTCAACATCCCGCTGCGCCTCAACGTGAAGGCGTCCGCCCCGGTCGGCGCCGGCTTCTCGCTGGGCGCGACGATCTACGGCGACAGCGACGCGAACTGCACCGGCTTCGGTGACATCTCGTACAAGTTCCAGATCGTCGCCGCCGGCACCGACACCGACGGCACCAAGCCGCAGGAAGGCGGCAAGGCCCCGGTCTCGGACAGCAAGCCGAGCGGCACCACCCCGCAGGTCACCGGCAGCCTCGCCGAGACCGGTTCCAGCTCCGCGATGCCGATGATCGGCCTGGTCGGCGGTGTCGCCGTCGTCGCCGGCGCGGGTGCGGTGTTCGCGGTGCGCCGCCGCAAGGTGCAGGCGTAAGTCTGAACCGGCCCTAGGGCCACCAACGAAAAGGGACCTGCGCTCGGAGGGGGGTGCAGGTCCCTTTCGCATGTCCCCCGCCGCTGTGACCCGTATGCCCTTGCGCTACGGCTTCGGCGGCACCGTCGGCATCCCCAGAAACGGCAGCCGCAGCGCGGCGAACGCCTCTGCCGGGACTGTCGGCGCCTTCGGCTCCACCGGCTTCAGGCGTTCGTACGCCGTGCCCTGGGCCGGGCGCGGGTCCTCCTCGCCCTTGTTGGGCCAGTACGACATCGCGCGCTCGGCCTGGGCGGTGATGGTCAGGGACGGGTTCACGCCCAGGTTCGCCGAGACCGCGGCGCCGTCCACGACCGAGATGCCGGGGTGGCCGTAGAGGCGGTGGTAGGGGTCGATGACGCCGGTCTCGCGCGAGGCGCCGATGGGGCAGCCGCCGAGGAAGTGGGCGGTGAGGGGGGTGCCCATCAGCTCGCCGACGTTGGAGCCGGCGAAGCCGTTGATGTCGGCGGCGATCGCGGACGCGGCCTGAGAAGCCGCCTTGATCTGCTTGGGGTTGGGGCTGCCGTGGCCCTGGCGTGCCGTGAGCAGGCCCTTGCCGACGCCCGTCTGCTTCAGATACGTCGTCAGCGAGTTGTCCAGCGACTGCATCACCAGGCCGATGATGGTCCGCTCCGACCAACGGCGGTTGGAGAGGGAGCGCAGGACGAGGAGCGGGTGGCGGGCCGCGTTCACCAGCCAGCCGCCGACCCTCGACGAGCCCTCGGCGTAGGGCACCTGGAGGATCGACAGGCCGCCCATCGAGTTGGAGCCCTTGCCGTAGCGGACCGGCTCGATGTGGGTGTTCTCGTCCGGGTGGATGGAGGACGTGATGGCGACTCCGCGGGTGAAGTCGACCCTCGCCTGCCCTGTCACCCTGCGGTAGCGGCGGTCGTCGGTCTGGGCGCCGACCAGTGCCTCGGAGTTGGTGCGGGTCAGCTCGCCCAGACGGTCGGAGAGGTACGGCAGCCGGCCGTTCGCCTTCATGCGGTGCAGCAGGGTCTGGGTGCCGTAGGTGCCTGCGGCGAGGACGACCTTGCGGGCCTTGAAGGTGCGGCCCTTCGCCCTGCGGCGGTCGTCGGTGGGGAGGGTGGTCACCGCGTACCCGCCCTGTGAGTCGTCCGTGACCGACACGACCGTCGTCAACGGGTGCACGACCGCGCCCGCCTTCTCGGCGAGGTAGAGGTAGTTCTCGTTCAGGGTGTTCTTCGCGCCGTGGCGGCAGCCGGTCATGCACTCGCCGCACTCGGTGCAGGCCTTGCGGGACGGGCCCGCGCCACCGAAGTAGGGATCCGCTACCTCTTCCCCCGGCCTCGCCCGCAGCGACCCGTCGGCGTCCTGCCCGTCCCCGAAGAACACGCCGACCGGCGCCATGTGGAAGGTGTCCCCGACGCCCATCCGCTCGGCCGCCGCCTTCAGGTGCACGTCGGAGGGGGTCGTCGTCGGGTTGAGCCGTACGCCGAGCATGCGGCGCGCCTGGTCGTAGTACGGCCGCAGCTCCTCCTGCCAGTCGGTGATGTCACGCCACTGCGGGTCCTCGAAGAAGGCCTTCGGCGGGACGTAGAGGGTGTTGGCGTAGTTGAGGGAGCCGCCGCCGACGCCCGCGCCGGCCAGGACCATGACGTTGCCCAGCAGGTGGATGCGCTGGATTCCGTACAGGCCGAGCTTGGGCGCCCAGAGGTAGTTCCTCAGGTCCCAGGAGTTCTTGGGGAGCGACTCCCGGGTGAAGCGGCGGCCGGCTTCCAGGACGCCTACGCGGTAGCCCTTCTCCGTGAGGCGAAGGGCGGTCACCGAGCCGCCGAAGCCCGATCCGACGACGATGACGTCGTAGTCGTAAGCGTCCTGTGGCACCTGCGGTCTCCCCTTTGAGTGTGCGGTGCGGGTTTGAGTGTGCGGTGCGGGCCGACTGTGGCTGGTTGTGGGCTAGCGGAAGCGGAACGCCTTCATCAGTCGCAGGCTCCTGCTCATGAACTCCGCGTACTTCTCGTCGTCCATCCCCAGCGACGGCGCCATCGGCAGCAACCGCTGCTGGGCCACCGTCTGGGCCTCCGTGTACTTGAGGATGCCCTCGGAGCCGTGGCGGCGGCCGAGGCCGGAGTCCTTCATGCCGCCCATGGGCGACTGGACGCTGCCGTAGGCGGCGGCGTAGCCCTCGTTGACGTTCACGGTGCCGGTGCGCAGGCGGGCGGCGATCTCGCGGCCGCGGCGGCCGTCCTTCGTCCAGACCGAGGAGTTCAGGCCGTACGGGGTGGAGTTGGCGAGCTCGATCGCCTCGTCGTCCGTCTTGAAGCGGTAGATCGAGACGACCGGGCCGAAGGTCTCCTCCGCGCAGACGGACATGGGCTCCGTCACGCCGTCGAGGATCGTGGGCTCGAAGAAGTACGGGCCGATGTCGGGGCGGGCGACGCCGCCGGCCACCACCTTCGCGCCCTTCGCCACGGCCTCCTCCACATGCCGCTTCACCGTCTCCAGCTGGCGTTCGCCGACCAGGGAGCCCATGTCGGCGCCGTAGGCGAGGGAGGTGCCGAGGCGCATGGACCGGGTGCGGGCGGCGAAGCGCTCCAGGAAGGCGTCCGCGACGGACTCGTGGACGTACAACCGCTCGATGGAGATGCAGATCTGGCCGGCGGAGGAGAAACAGGCGCGGATCGCGCCCGCGGCCGCCTTCTCGATGTCGGCGTCGTCGAGGACCAGCATGGCGTTCTTACCGCCGAGTTCGAGGGAGACGCCGACCAGGCGGGCGGCGGCGCCCTGGGCGACCTCGCGGCCGGTGCGGGTGGAGCCGGTGAAGGAGACGTAGTCGGCGTGCCGGACGACCTCGGGGCCGATGACCGGGCCCTCGCCGATGACGACCTGGAAGACCTCGGCGGGCAGGCCGGCCTCGATGAGGAGGTCGCGGGCCCACAGGGCGGTCAGGCAGGTCTCCGTGTCGGGCTTCATCACGACCGCGTTGCCCGCGACGAAGGCGGGGAGCGCGTCGCCGACCGAGAGCTCCAGGGGGTAGTTCCAGGGGGCGATCTGGCCGACGACACCGCGCGGGTGGCGCAGCTCGGTGACCTTCGTCAGGGTCGGCATGGCGCCCGTGTGCCGCTTGGGCCTGAGGTAGGCGGGGGCCTTGCGGCCGTAGTGACGGGCGGCGACGGCGACCGCCTGCACCTCTTCGTGAGCGTAAAGACGGGCTTTGCCGGCCTCCAGCTGGATCAGGTCGAGGACCTCGGCCTGGCGCTCCAGCACCAGGTCGTGGAAGCGGAGCAGGACCGCGGCACGCTCCCGCACCGGCACCTGTGCCCAGACCTGCTGCGCGGCACGGGCCGCCGCGAACGCCTTCTCCACGTCCTCCGGGGTGGACTCGGGCAGGTCGGCGAGCTTCTCGCCGGTGAACGGCGTGTGGTTGGCGGTGCGCCCGGACCCGACGACGCCCTTGGTCAGGTGGGCGACGAGCTGGGGGGTGACCACATCGGCGGCGGTACGGACGCCGGTGGGGGCGGGGGCGAGGGGGTTGGTACCGGCGGTGGGCGTGGTACCGGTCTTTTCCGGGGCCTGCGAGTCCGTCATGAGGCGCAGAGTATGACGTGGGAAAGGCTTTTGGTACCCGGCGGTAATAGGGATTCACCGACCGCACACACGACGCCAGTGGTCACTGGCAACAAACCCGCTGATCAGGGCGTTGTGCGGTGAAGTCCTGTGATGTTCTACGGCGTTCCGATCCGCAGACGGTCGCGGGCCGCCTTGAAGACCGCCGTGCCCTGTTTCTCGTCCGGTGTCCCCTTCGGCATGTCCACGCGCAGCTCGTACATCCGGCTGTCGTCGGTGCGGACGAACAGCTCCATGACACGGGTCGGGGACCCTTCCATGCCGTAGGTGGTGTCGGCGAGGACGGCCGCGTGTCCCTGGAAGGTGGTGCGGGTGGTCTGCGTCCGCGCGTCCCCGTCGTACCCGTCCCACGTCCTGTGCGCCTGCGCGGCCCGGTCCGCGGGGGAGGAGGGTGCCTCGTCCCACTGGGTGAGACGTACGTCCACGGAACCGGCCGAGTAGACCACCAGCCGGGGCTGCCCACTCGCGCTGCCCTGGCGGGCGGACTCGCGGTACTGGACGGGGAGGGAGAGGACGGCGTTCATGTCGGACTCCCGGTGGATGACCCAGGGGGTCGTCCGCTCCGGGGTCGGCGTGATCTCCGAGGCCGGGGTGTAGGTCCCGGTCCACTCCGTGATCGCCCCGCTGTCGGGCTTCCCCAGGAAGGCCACCCCGAGCCAGGCGCCACAGGCGAGCAGGACGGTGAGGAGGGCGAGAGGGAGGGATCGGCGGTGGAAGGGGCCGCGCGAGAAGGGGCGTGAGGGGTGCGCGGCGGTTGCGGACTCGGGGCTCGCACCTGAATCCGGCTCGGGGCTCGCCTCGACTTCCCGCACAGGGCTCGCACCTGAATCCGGCTCAGGGCTCGCCCCGGCACCCCGCGCAGGGCTCGCACCGGAGCCCGGTTCAGGGCTCGCCCCGGCATCCCGCTCGGGGCTCCCGTCGGAATCCGGCTCGTTCCCCTCGGCTTGCTCCCCCGCTTCTACGGCATCGGCCCCGCCCTCCGCTGCTACGGCGCCGTCGCCGCCCCCTGCCGCCAACCGCACCGTCCCCGCATCGTCCCCCAGCTCCCGCAGTTGCCCCACGTCCTGGGGCTCGGCTCCCTCCGTCTCCTCACCCGCCGCGGGAAAGGGCGTCACCGGCCGGCCCTCGGCCACCGCCTCCAGTACCGCGGCGACCTCCGCCGGGCCCGGCCGCCGGTCGGGGGCCCGGGACAGGAGCCGTACGAGGAGCGGGCCGAGGGGGCCGGCCTGTTTCGGCTCGGGCAGGTCCGCGGCGAGGATCGCGGCGAGCGTGGACTCCAGGGTCGTACGGCGGAAAGGAGACCAGCCCTCGACGGCGGCGTAGAGCAGCACGCCGAGGGACCACAGGTCGGAGGCGGGGCCGGCGCCACGGCCGGACATCCGCTCGGGGGCGATGAACTCCAGGGAGCCGACGAACTCACCGCTGACGGTGAGGGATTCCTCGCCCTGGACGTGCGCGATGCCGAAGTCGGTGAGGACGACGCGGCCGTGCGGGCCGAGCAGGACGTTGGCGGGCTTGACGTCGCGGTGGACGATGCCGACGGCGTGCGCCGCGCGCAGGGCGCCGAGGACGGCGAGGCCGATGCGGGCGGCCTCGGCGGCCTCCAGGGGCCCGCGACGCAGGACCTCGTGCAGGGACTCGCCGCGGATCAGCTCCATGACGATCCAGGGCAGTCCGTCCTGGAGGCCCTCGTCCCCCTCCTCCACGACGACGTCGTGTATGGAGACGGCGGAAGGGTGGTCGACGCGGGCGGCGGCGCGGGCCTCCCGGTAGAGGCGGTGGGCGGCCCGGCGGTGCGCCTCGTCCTCGGGGTCGCCGGGCAACCGGGGCTCCTTGACGGCGACTTCACGATCGACCAGCTCGTCGCGGGCCCGCCAGACGGTGCCCATGCCGCCGGAGCCGATGCGTTCGAGCAGCCGGTAACGGCCGCCGACCGTCCGGCCCTTGTCGCCTCCGGTGTCCCCGCCGTTGGTCATGTCTCATGACTACCACGAGCGGGGCGTCACCCCCACCGATCCACGGTGAACCGCCCCGCTTCCGGCCGCGCCTTCACGACGTCCGCCCGCCCGCTCTCAGGGCTTGTCGAGCTCCAGTTCCGCGATCGCCGTCTTCGCCACCTCGCGGCCGCGCTCCGTGAAGTCGCCCTTGCCCGGGTAGGCGATGGTGAGCCGGTACATGTCGCCGGCGGAGGACCTGTAGTAGAAGATCCTCAGCTCGCGGGGGCGGGGGTTCTGGGTGTCGTCGGTGGTGTACGTGACGGTGTTCTCCGCGGCCTTCTTCCCGTGGAAGGTCGCGTTGTCGTCGGTCCGGGTCCGGGGCCCCTTCGGCATGTCGAGCCGGTAGCTGCCGTTGTTCTTGAACTCGCCGTTGTCGGCGTACATCTGGGCGGCCGCGGACTCCTTGATGTCGTTGCTCGTGTCCTCCGCCTTGCGCTCCACCGACAGCATGATCGACAGGGCTCCGCTCGGGTCGGTGTAGCTGACCCAGTGGCTGTCGTCGGAGGAGCGGTCGGGGACGCCCCTCTCGTAGCCGTCGGGCACCGCCAGGGTCGCGGTGACGTCCTTCTCGTGGGCCGTCTTCCAGCCGTCCTGCCGCGTCCCTGCGAACGGGTCGGCGATCACCAGGTACGCCGTCACCGCCGCCGCGACGACCGCGGCCCCGAGCCCGATCCACGCCGTCCGCCCGAACCGGAACCCTCTGCGGGGCACTTCGGTGTGCTGCACGACCTGGGTGGGCACCGGCGCGGGCGGGTTCGCGGCGCGCTCCAGCAGGGCGCGGATCTGCGCGGCCTGCGGGCGGCGGGCCGGGTCCTTGTCCAGCAGGCCGTTGATGGCCTCGGCGAGCGGGCCCTGCGCGGCGGCGGGCGGCGCGGGCACGGCGTTGAGGACGGACTGGAGGGTGGCCGGGGTGTTGCTGCGGCGGAACGGCGAGACGCCCTCCGTCGCCGCGTACAGCACGACACCCAGCGACCACAGGTCGGAGGCCGGGCCCGGGCGCTGGCCCAGCACCCGCTCGGGCGCGATGTACTCGGGCGAGCCGACGAAGCCGCCGGTGTCGGTCAGGTTCGTCTCGCCCTCGATCTGGGCGATGCCGAAGTCGGTGAGGACGACCCGGTCGTGCCGCCCGAGCAGCACGTTGTCCGGCTTCACGTCCCGGTGCAGGATGCCCGCCGCGTGCGCGGCCTCCAGCGCGCCGAGCACCTCCAGGCCGATCCGGGCCGCCTCGCGCACGCTCAGCGTGCCCTCCTGCAGGGCGCTGCCGAGGGAGCGCCCGTGGACCAGCTCCATCACGATCCACGGCTGTCCGTCGACGACGGCGACGTCGTGGACGTTCACCACCGCCGGATGGTCCAGCCGGGCCGCGGCCCGCGCCTCGCGCCGCATCCGCTCGAAGGCGTTGGCTCGTTCCCGTTCGGGAAGGTGGTCCGGGATGCGGGGCTCCTTGACCGCGACCTCGCGGTCCACCATCTCGTCCTTGGCGCGCCACACCGTGCCCATGCCGCCGTGCCCGAGCTTGGCGAGGAGCCGGTAGCGGCCTGCGATGAGCCGCCCGGCGCCGGGCTCCTGCGGAACGGACGCCACCTGTGCGGGCACCGCGTGCGGGTGGTCCGGATGCGGCGCGGCCGCGGGCTGGTTCGGTGGTCGCAGAACGAAACTCGTCGTCTCGTCGGCCTCGTGTGGGGCTCCCCCGTTGCTGCTCATGGCTCCATCCATATCGCGCCACACAGGCCGGGATCCACCGTGGGCACATACCGGTCACAGACCCGTGACCCGGGCCGTTCCTTATCTCCCCTTTAGGTGGGTACGAGCGGGTGGTTCATGCGGGTACGAGCGTGTCGACCGCCACATCGAAGTACTCCCGCGCCTCCCGTACCTTCCCGAGCGGCGCCGACACCCACACGTCGTACAGCCGTCCGCCTTCCTCCCAGCACAGGTCGTAGGTGTGCCGGGGGCCCTCCGCCGCACTGAAGCCGTCCCAGGTGAACTCCCAGAGGGCCGCGGGGCGTCCGTCGCGCGTGGTCACGGTGACCCGGCCGTCGCGGTAACCGGGGTTGGTGTCCGGCCCCTTGGCCGCCGAGCGCTCCAACACGCCGAGGGGGCCACCGGGTTGCGGGTCGGTGACCTTGATGCCGAGGCGGAAAATCTGCCCCGGGGACATGTAGAAGACCCGCTCGCCCTGCGACACCCGCGTGAAGCCGTCCGGCACGGCGAGCGCGAACCCGGCCGGGTCGTCGGCGACGCGGTAGCCGGAGGGGGCGGACGGCCGGTCCGAGGCGGAGACGGACGGGGAGCCGCCCACCGTGGGGCCACTGGCACTGGCAGTGGCGGTGAGGCCACCCCCGGCACCGGCGCTGGACGTCGGTGAGGTGCCCGTCGGCCGCCCCGGCGCCGAACTCGTGGGCGACCCGCCCCCGGTGCCACCCCGGTCCACCAGCAGCGCTGCCGCCGACACCCCCGCGCCCGCCATCGCCGCGACCAGCAGCGCTGCCACCAGCACGCCCCGTGTGGACCGCTCACGGCCGGGAGGGCCCGAGGGGGACAAGGACAGCTGACGGGGCAGGTCGGCCTGTGTCGGCGTGTATCCGGTCCGCGCCGGCACCGGTGGTGTACGCCCGGTGTCCAGGAAGGCGCGCAGCATCCGCTCCGCCTCCGCCGCCTCCAGCCGCCGCTGCGGATCCCGCTCCAGCAGCCCTCGTACGACGGGCAGGAGCGGTGCCGCCTGCGGGGGCGTACGGATCTCGGCGAAGACGACGGCGTGCAGGATGCCGCCCAACGAGTCGCGGCGGAACGGGGACTCGCCGCTCAGGGCCGTGCACAGCAGCGCGCCCAGCGACCACAGGTCGGAGGCGGGGCCGGTCCGCTCCCCGGACATGCGCTCGGGCGCGGTGTACTCGGGCGAACCGACGAACGAACCGGTCTCGGTGAGCGTGGTCGCGCCCGCGACCTGGGCGATGCCGAAGTCGGTGAGGACGGCGCGCCCGGTGCCGGACTCGACGAGGACGTTCGCGGGCTTGATGTCCCGGTGCAGGACCCCGGCCGCATGCGCGGCCTGCAGGGCGCCGAGCAGGTCGGCGCCGATCCGGGCCGCCTCACGCGCCTCGACGGGCCCGTGCTCGGCGATCCGGTCGGCGAGCGAGCTGCCGTCGATCAACTCCATGACGATGTACGGGCGTTCGTCCTCCTCGACGACGTCGTGCACGACGATGATGTGCGGATGGCTCAACTGGGCGACCGCACGGGCCTCCCGCAGCGTCCGGTCGCGGCGGCCGCGGGCCTCCTCGGCGGAGAGGGAGTCGTCGGGGACCAGCTCCTTGACGGCCACCTGCCGCTCCAGCAGCCGGTCGGTGGCCCGCCACACGACGCCCATGCCACCACGCCCGAGCCTCGCCTCCAGCCGGTAGCGGCCCGCGATGACCCGGACGGCGTCCCCCTCGGTCCCCATGCGCCCCATCATGCCCCACCGGACGCCCCGCCTCCGGGGCGCCGACCGGCCAAGTCACGGACGGAGGCCGGGACACGGAACGGGGTTCAGGAAGCGCTCTGCGGCTCCCGCCAGCTCTGCAACACGGACTTGAACTGCTCGGCGGTCGTCTCCCAGTCCTCGGCGGGCGACGACATGTAGATCGCGTACTCGGTGCCGTCCCGCGCGATGTACGTCTCCTCGATCGCGCGCCGCGGCCCCGGGAACTCCGTGTCCTTGGCCAGCGCGGTCCAGGTGTACTCCCACTCGGCGCCCTCGCGGTCGCGGTACAGGTTCCGCTCCAGGGTGACCCTGTTGTAGTCGACCAGCCGCTTGAGCTGCTGTTCGAGGTCGATCTGGTGGGCGTAGGGGTCGTTGAAGTCCGGGGAGGCGTCGATGGCGATACGGACGAAGTGCTCGCCGCCGTCGGGTGAGTAGTCGATCTGCTGGAGGTCGCCGTCGTCCTGGAACACCGTCCGCTCCCAGCCCTCGGGCAGGGAGAGCCCGAAGCCCAACGGGTCGGTCACCGGCTTCCAGGAGGCGGGATCGGTGCCCTCCGCCGCCTTGCCGGTGCTGGTCGCCGTGGGGCTGGGGCTGGGGCTCGAGGAGGCGCCGGACTCGGCGCTCGGCTGCCGGCTCTCGTTCAACGCCTGCAGCCCCACCGCCGTGGCGCCTCCGACCAGCGCGGCGACAGCGACCACGAGCGCGAGGGTCCGGAGCCGGCGGCGCCGGGGCTGCGCCGGGCCGGGGCCGGTGGTGGTCGGTCCGGTCATGGCGTGCCGGGCTCCGGAGGCCGGCACCGGCGTCGATGCCTCCGGAGCGGGGGCGTACTGGGTGCCGGACGCGAAGTGGGCCCCACCCTGGGTCGTGCCCGACACGTACTGCGGGCCGCTGCCCTGCGTGGGTCCGGACACGAAATGCGTCCCGCTGCCCTGTGTGCCCTGGCCGGGGCCCGCGAACTGCGTCGGCACGTACGCCTGTGCCCCGCTCGGCCGGCGGCCCTCCGCCGCCTCGGCGAGCAGGTACTCCGCCTCGGCTGTGTCCGGCCGGGTGGCCGGGTCCTTGCGCAGCAGGGCGGTGATCACAGGCCCGAGCGGGCCGGCGTACCGCGGCTCGGCGGCCTCCTCCTCGACGACCGCCTGCATGGTGCTCAGCGGCGAGGTGCGGCGGAACGGCGAGCGGCCCTCCACCGCCGTGTACAGCGTCGCGCCGAGCGCCCACAGGTCGCAGGACGGGCCGGGGTCCTGGCCGCGGACGCGCTCGGGGGCGAGGTAGTCGACGGACCCGACGACCTCCCCGGTGCGGGTGATGGTGGTGTCGCCCTCGATCTGGGCGATGCCGAAGTCGGTGAGCAGGACGCGGCCGTCGTGGGAGAGGAGCACGTTGCCGGGCTTGACGTCACGGTGCAGGACGCCGGCGGAGTGCGCGGCGCGCAGGGCGCGCAGCACCCACAGCCCGATCCGCGCGGCCTCGGCGGGCTCGACGCGTCCGTCCTCCTTGACCGCGTCGGCCAGCGAGCGGCCCTCGACCAGCTCCATCACGATCCAGGGGCGGCCGTCGTGTTCGAGCACGTCGTGGACGGTGACCACGGCGGAGTGGTTGATCCGCGCGGCCGCACGGGCCTCCGCACGGGTGCGGGCGAGCAGTCGCTCCTGGTCGCTCTCGGAGACGTAGAGGGCAGCGGTCAGCTCCTTGATGGCGACGGCCCGGTGCAGCAACTCGTCGTGCGCGCGCCACACTCGGCCCATGCCGCCGCTGCCGATGGAGTCGGCGAGCCGGTAGCGGCCCGCGATGAGCAGGCCCTGCATCTGATTCACGTTGCCCCGCAATGCTCTTGACAGGGGCCAGAGTAAAGACCGGTCCCCCTCCACGGAACCAGCGGGGTCCCAAGGAAACCCCACTGTGACGGTTGTCGCTTTCCGGGGTGGACACGGAACCGACGAGGCCTACGACGCTCAGTACTCAGCCCGTGTACCGGTAACTGGCCGACGCCTGCTCGAACAGCCGTGTCACCTCGTCCCGCTCGGCCTCGGGACCGCGCAGCTGGACGACGTGGTACCGCCCGTCGAGGAGGAGGGCGAGGTTGCGTACGAACAGTTCGCGCCCGTCGTCGCCGGTCCAGGTGAACTGCCCCTCGGCCATGGTCCGCCCGCCCACCTGGATCGTCCGCAGCCCGGAGGCGGTGGCCCAGCTGGAGTCGCGGTAGGGCTGCAGCTCGCTCTCCTTCTCCCGCTGGTACGCCATCGGGTCGTTGCCGTACTGGGAGGCGGTGTCGCGCCCCGGCACGATGATCAGCTCGAAGCCGCCGTGTGAGTAGACGACCTGTCCGCGCCCGTTCTTGGGTGTGCGGTCCCAGCCGTTGGCGACGGCGATCTGGAAGCCCTCGGCGTCCTCGCGCAGGGTGAAGCCGTCGGGGACGTCGGCCCCGGACTGCGTCTCGGTGGCGCCGGAGCCGGAGGACCCGGAGGCCCCGGAGGACGCCGAGGCGCTGCTGTCCGGCGCCGGCGAGTTCTGGTCGTCGGGCCGGGGCTCGCTGCTCGCCTCGGGCGCCTGTTCGGCCTGGCCGGCGGCCCCGGTCCGGTCGGCACCGCTCGCGCCGCCCGCCCCGTCCTGATCGGCCTTCGGCATGAACAGCACGGCGTACGCGATCGCCGCGGCCAGCGCGAGCAGGATCAGCAGGAGCAGGGTGCGGCCCAGGCTGCGGGGCGAACGCGCCGTCTCCTGCCGGGTCCGCTTGTGCCGTCCGCTGGTCGCGGGCAGCCCGGCGCGCCGCCGGCGCACCAGCTCGCCCTTGCGGCGCACGATCGGCAGCCGGCGCGGGTCGGTCGGCGGTGCGGCGACGACGTGTGTGCCCGCCTCCGGTTCGGGCGCCGAGCGCACCAGCGAGCGCAGCCAGCCGCGCAGCTCCTCGAAGTCGAGGCGTTCGGTGGGGTCCTGGCGCAGCAGCGACTCCACCACCGGCCGGAGCGGCCCGCACTCCTCGGCGAAGGCCGGCGGCTCGGCGCACACCATCTGCACCAGCTCCGCCGTGGACTCCTCCGGGTACGGGGCATGCCCCTGAACGGCCCGGAAGAGCAGCGCGCCGAGCGCCCACAGGTCGGTCGCGGGCCCGATCGGCGCGGCCAGCTGCCAGTTCTCGTGCACGGGTCCGGCCTGTTCCGGCGCCCACCGCTCGGTGACGGGCCCGACGACGGCCATCCGAGCCTGCCGCGCCCGCTCGGCGGCCAGCGCGGTGCCCGGCCCCTTCCGCACCCCGGCCCCGGCCGCCAGCTCGTCCCAACGGGCACCCGCCCGCGTCTCACCGCCCGCCCCGCCACCCGGCGCGGGCACGCCCACCGGCACACCTTGCGGGGGCACGGGACCGTCCGCCTGCACGCCTTGCGGAGGCACGGGAACATGCCCAGCCGCACTGGGGCCGACTGCCCCCCGCACCCCGTAGGGGTCGGCGATCTGCCCCGGAGCCGAACTCCCGGCCCCCTGTTCCCGCCCGCTCCCGATCGCATACGGCGACGGCGCCGCGCCCGGGACTCCTACGTCACCCTCGGGCGAGGTACGGGCACCCGGCAGCGCCGCCCGCCCGCCCTGCTGGGCCTCCTGCACCCGGGCCGCCGCCCGGGCGCCCGCACGGTACGCGGCGATGGCACCGGCCCGCGCGGCACGAATGTCCCCACCCGTCTCCACGGTCCTGCGGGCCACGGCACCGGAGGCTCCGTTCGCCGGCTCGGCTCCCGCCGCCGGCAGCCCGCCGGCCGCCCGCGCCTCGATCGCCGCCCGCCGAGCGGCCTCGGGATCCATCCCGGCCCCACCGACAGTCCCGCTCCCGCTGACGGCTCCCAGCCCTCCGGGCCGCGGCCGCCCCGCGGTCCCACCGGTCCCGGGGCCCACGCCACCGGGCAGGGCGGCACCGCCGAACCCGCCCCCACCGGAGCCCGGCCCTCCAGGCCCCCGAAGCCCCGCGCCCTCCTCGACGGAGCGGCCGGGCCGTTCCTCGCTCTCCTCCGCCGGCACCGGGTCGTACCCGCACAACGCCTCTTCCGCCGCCCCGACGGCCAGCCCGGTCAGCATGACCCGGCCGTCGTCACAGACGAGCACCGTGCGTGCGGTGATGTTCCGGTGCACCCAGCCGTGCGCGTGCAGTACCCGCAGCGCCATGAGCACGTCGGAGGCGACCTCGGCCGCCCGGTACGGCGTCAGCGGCTTCTCGGCGAGCAGCGCCGCGAGTGGCCGCGCGGCCACCAGCTCACTCACGATCCACAGCGAACCGCCCTCGGCGAACACGTCGAAGACCTGGTCGAGCCGCGGATGGTCGGGAATGCTCGCCGCGGCCTGCGCCGCCTCCACCGCCCGCCGTACGACCGGATCGGCGGGCCGCCTCGTACTGACACCCAGGCCCGCGCGTCCCGCCGGCCTCCGCGCCCCGCGCTCCCGTGCCGTGAACCCGTCGGGCAGCCCTTCGGCGTCGAGCACCTCCGCCTCGACGACCTCCGGCAACGGCACCTGCCGGACCAGGACTTCCTGCCCGCTGTAGGTGTCGAAGGCCCGGGTCTCGGTGAGTTCGTACTCGTCGGAGGGCGGCAGCGGCAGGCGGTAGCGGTCGGCGAGCACCCGCCCCGCATAGTCGTCCACGTTGCCTCCCCCGGCCATCCGGTCGGTCAATTCCGTTCGCCCCGCGGCCCGTTCCGGCCTCACCCGACCGTATCCAGGCGCACTGCTGGATGCGTACGGTCCGCAAGCACTCACGATACGTGCCGAAGGCAACCCGCAGAGAGGGGATGCCCGATCTCACGCCTCGAACACGTACCGCACACGCGCCGACCGCGAACGACCCGCCCCGGCCCCGCCCCGCTCCGCTCCGCTCCGGCGCTACTTCTTCGGCGTGAACGTCTGCGTCAGCGTCGCCCAGGTGCTCTTCCGCAGAGCGCTGTCCCACGCGGCGGCCTTCGCCGTGTACATCAGCGCGTACCCCTGACTGCTGCTCACGACGAATCCGCGGTCGATCGTGCGGTACGCGGTGCCGCTCTCCACATAGGTGAACTCCCAGTCGGCCGTGTTCCAGCCGCGATACTCCACCTTCTCTATGCGGATCCTCTTGTACTGGGAGCGCACCATGGAGCGCTCCTGGTTCTTCCAGTCCGCGACGGGGTCGTCCTTGGGCGTGGTCGTCCAGGCGACGAGCAGCTTCTGCCCGTCAGGCCCGGTGAACCGGTCCCCCGCGGCATCGGAGGACTGGTACTTCCACCCGGTGGGCAGCCCGATCGAGTACCCCTGCCCGCCCGTGTGTGTCGTCGCCGCCGTGCTGTTCTCGGTGGCGGAGACGTCGGAACCGGTACCGCCGGTCGTGGACACCCCGGAGCTGGGCGTGCCGCTGCCGGAGGCGGAACCCGCCGACGCGGACTGCGACGCCGAGCCGTCCGTACCGGTCCCGCCGGCCTCGTCCTCCTTGGTGTTCGCGCTCGCGCTCTCACTGGCGACGACCTTCGCACCGCCGCTCTTCGAACCGTCGGCCTTGTCGTCGCCGTCGCCGAGCGTGAGGGCCAGGACCGTGCCGAGCACCGCGAGCACCACCACCACGGCGATGATCACCAGCGTCCGCTTCGGCACCACATCGGTGAGCGGCGCCCTGGGAACGGGCCGCGGCGGCAGATCCGGCGGCGTCATCACGGGCCACCCCGAACTCCGGCCGCCCGTCCCGCCGTTCCCCCCACGAGCACCCTGCCCGCCCGACGCACCCGGCCCGCGGCTGCCGTTCACCCCGGCCCCGGTAGCGGAAACCGAACCGGAACCAGAGGCCGAAACAGACTCGGATGCCGCCGTGGTAGCGGTCTTCGACGTGGCGGACCGGGCAGCCGGGACAGCGGGCGCGGTGGCCGCGGAGGCGGCGGTACCGGCACTCACGCCGCCCTTCGCCTTTTCCTCCGTCACGCTCCCCGAAGCCGCCGTACCGCTCGCCGACTTGGCACGGGCCGCGGCCGAGGTGGCCGCCCCCGCCGCGACGGCGGCCTTCCGCACGGACCGCAGGGCCCCGCGCAGCTTCTCGGCAGCCTCCCCGCCCGAACCCCCCTTGTCCCCGGGGCCGTCCGGCTGCACCGGCAGCGGCACGAGCTTCGTCGCGTCCGCCGGCTCGGCCTCCTTGGGCTCGGGCGCGTGGATCACCGCGTTGAGCTTCTGCCGCGCCCCGGCGTCGTCGAGCCGCCGCTCCGGGTCCTTGGTGAGCAGGCCGTAGATGACGTCCTTCAGCGGACCCGCGTTCTTCGGCTCCTCCAACGGCTCGGTCATCACCGCGGTGAGCGTCGCGATCGCGGATCCCTTGTCGTACGGGGGCGTGCCCTCGACCGACGCGTACAGCAGGCCGCCGAGCGACCACAGGTCGGCCGCCGGTCCCGGCTTGTGCCCGCGGGCCCGCTCCGGGGAGATGTAGGAGGGCGCGCCGACGAGCATGCCGGTCGAGGTGATGGACGGGTCGCCCTCGACCTGGGCGATACCGAAGTCGGTGAGCACGACCCGGCCGTCCTCGGCGATCAGCACGTTCGACGGCTTCACGTCGCGGTGCAGGATCCCCTCGCGGTGGGCCGACCGCAGCACGTCGAGGATCGCCAGCCCGACCTCCGCCGCGCGCCTCGGCTCCAGCACACCGTCCTCACGGATGACCTCGGCGAGCGACTTGCCCTCGACGAGCTCCATCACGATCCACGGCCGGTCGTCCTCGTCGACCACGTCGAAGACCGTCACCGCGCTGTTGTTGCGGATCCGCGCGATGGCCTTGGCCTCGCGCAGCGTCCGCGTGATCAGCCGGCGCTTCTCCTCCTCGTCGATGTTCGACGGGAACCGCAGCTCCTTGACGGCGACCGTCCGCCCGAGCGTCTCGTCCTCGGCGCGCCACACCGTCCCCATGCCGCCGCGGCCGAGTACGTCTCCCAGCCGGTACCGCCCGGCGAGGAGACGTGCGCTCTTGTCCTGACGGGATGACCCCGCCCGCTCCGCCTCCGACATGCGTCCCCTCATGCAACCCGCCCTGACAGAGCCTCCATTGTCCCTCACCCGACAAGTGCCCAACGCCCAGGGGCCCCCTCACCGCCCCACAGGACCGACGCATTCCGGCCAGAAGGTGCAGCACAGTCCGGCCAGGCCCCGGAACAAGCTCCCACCAATGCCCGAAACAGACCCTGGCCGGGCCCGGGAATGCTCCCATCGAATCCGCGAACAGACTCCGCCCAGGCACGGGGAAACAGGGAGCGCCGGCCATGCGCGGAACAGCCTCCGCTCAGCCCCCGGAAAGGAATCCCGTCGCGCCCGGGACAGCCTTCGCCCAGAGCGCCCAACCCACTTCGGCCGCCCAACGGACCGGGTGGACCGGGTGGACCGGGTGGACCAGGCAGACCATGCGGACCAGGCGGACCTGGCCGGACCTGGCGGCCGAGCCGGACGGGCGAGACCCCCTGACGCACCTGCCCCCGTGCCCTGCATGATGGGCTCAGCCCGGCATGATGAGGGCTCAAGCGGAAGTGCGAAAGGGACTGAAGGGACGAGGAAGGAGGATCCGAGATGCCGGCGTCGCGAAGCCTGCTGGCCGTGCCCGTGGCCCTGGTTCTCCTCGCCCTGACCGCGGCCGGCTCCCGGGCGACCTCGACCCACTCCACGGACGCCTTCCTACCCCTCCTGCTCACCCGGGGCAAAGCCCCCGCCGCGGCCCTGTTGGCCCATGAGGAGACCGGCACCCGCTACGCCGAGGCAGGCCCGGGCATCGCCCGCTCCGACCACTTCCGGGCCGGCAGCATCACCAAGACCTTCCTCGCCACCGTCGTCCTCCAACTGGCCGCCGAACACCGGCTGTCGCTGTCCGACCCGGTGGAGCGGCACCTGCCCGGCCTGGTGCGCGGAGCGGGCAACGACGGACGCGCGCTGACCCTGCGTTCCCTGCTCACCCACACCAGCGGCCTGTACGACTTCATCCGGGACACCGGGGGCATCGTCCCCGTCACCGCCGTTCAAGCCGTCCGTATCGCACTCACCCACCCTCCGGCCGACCGCGGCCGCTACGCCTACTCCAACACCAACTACGTCCTGCTCGGCATGGTCGTCGAGCAGGTCACCGGCCGCTCGTACGCCTCGGAGGCCGAGCGGCGCGTCATCGCTCCACTGGGTCTGACCGGCACCTCCTTCCCCGGGTCCCGCACCTCGCTGCCCTCCCCGCACGGCCGCGCCTACGGCACGGACGGAACCGACGTCACCGAGCTCGACCCGCGGGTGGCCGGGGCCGCGGGCGAGCTGGTGACCACGCTCGCCGACCTGGACCGCTTCTACGCCGCGCTCCTGGGCGGTGAGCTGCTGCCCCCGCACTGGCTGCGCGAGATGCTCGACACCCGCACCGCACAGGGCTCGTACGGCATGGGTCTGTTCCCCGCGACGCTGACCTGCGGTGTGACCGTGTGGGGACACAACGGCCGGATCTCCGGCAGCTATGTGCGCACCGCGGCCACCGTCGACGGCCGACGTGTCCTCACCTTCCGCGTGAACACGACGGCGATGGCGGACCCCGGCCTCGAACCGGCCCTGCTCGCCGCCGAGTTCTGCCCTCGCACCCTCTAGAACGACCCGGTTCCGAACGAAGATCCCAGCTCACGACACTCGTTCGAGTGAAACGGACGAGTGAGCCTCACAGACCGGAACAGGCGAGCCTCGCAGACAGGACCGGGCGGGGGTCGCGCAAGGACGACCGGGCGGTCTCACGAAAGACGACCCGGCGCTCTCGCGAGGAGCACCCGGCAGGTCTCACAGCGGCACGATGTCCGGCGCTCCCAACCGCGCCGCGTCCGCCGTCAGATCGTCGGGCTGCAGCTGCGACTCCCGTTCCGCCTCCACCCGCTTGTCGTAGTGCTCGACCTCGCGCTCTATCTGGTCCTTGTCCCAGCCGAGGACCGGTGCCATCAGCTCGGCCGCCTCCCGGGAGCTGCGCGTGCCCCGGTCGAAGGTCTCGATGGAGATGCGGGTGCGCCGGGTCAGCACGTCGTCGAGGTGTCGCGCCCCCTCGTGCGAGGCGGCGTAGACGATCTCGGCGCGCAGGTAGTCGTCGGCCGCCTGGAGCGGCTCGCCCAGTGACGCGTCTGCGGCGATGAGGTCGAGGACCTCCTCCGCCAGGGAGCCGTACCGGTTCAGCAGGTGCTCGACCCGCACCACGTGCAGACCGGTCCGGGCGGCGGTCCTCGCCCGCGCGTTCCACAGTGCCCGGTAGCCCTCCGCGCCCAGCAGCGGCACGTCCTCCGTGACGCACTCGGCGACCCGCAGGTCGAGCCCGTGCACGGCCTCGTCGACGGCGTCCTTGGCCATCACCCGGTACGTCGTGTACTTGCCGCCCGCCACGACGACCAGCCCGGGCACGGGATGGGCGACGGTGTGCTCCCGCGACAGCTTGCTGGTGGCGTCCGACTCGCCCGCGAGCAGCGGGCGCAGACCGGCGTAGACGCCCTGGACGTCGTCGCGGGTGAGCGGCACCGCGAGGACGGAGTTGACGTGCTCCAGCAGGTAGTCGATGTCCGCGCTGGAGGCGGCCGGGTGGGCCTTGTCGAGGTCCCAGTCGGTGTCGGTGGTGCCGACGATCCAGTGCCGGCCCCAGGGTATGACGAACAGCACGGACTTCTCGGTGCGCAGGATCAGCCCGGTCGAGGAGTGGATCCGGTCCCGGGGCACGACGAGGTGGATGCCCTTGGAGGCACGGACGTGGAACTGCCCCCGCTCCCCCACCATGGCCTGCGTGTCGTCCGTCCACACGCCCGTGGCGTTGACGATCTGCCGGGCGCGGACCTCGTACTCCCCACCCGCCTCGACGTCCTGCACGCGCGCGCCCACGACCCGTTCGCCCTCGCGCAGGAAACCCGTCACGCGCGCGCGGTTGGCCGCCTTCGCGCCGTACGACGCCGCCGTGCGCACCAGCGTGGCGACGAAGCGGGCGTCGTCCATCTGGGCGTCGTAGTACTGCAGCGCGCCGACCAGCGCGTCCTTCTTCAAGGCGGGGGCGACACGCAGAGCCTGACCGCGGCTCAGGTGACGGTGCATCGGCAGGCCCCGGCCGTGCCCGCGGGCCATGGACATCGCGTCGTAGAGCGCGACGCCCGACCCGGCGTACAGCCGCTCCCAGCCCTTGTGCTGGAGCGGGTACAGGAACGGCACCGGCTTGACCAAATGCGGGGCCAGCCGCTCCAGCAGCAGGCCACGCTCCTTCAGCGCCTCGCGGACGAGGGCGAAGTCGAGCATCTCCAGGTAGCGCAGGCCGCCGTGGATCAGTTTGCTGGACCGGCTCGACGTGCCCGACGCCCAGTCACGCGCCTCGACCAGACCCGTGGACAGGCCGCGCGTGGCGGCGTCGAGGGCGGTGCCCGCGCCGACCACGCCGCCTCCCACGACCAGCACGTCGAGCTCGCGCTCGGCCATGGCCGCCAGTGACTCGGCTCGCTGCGCCGGCCCCAGTGTCGCTGTCCTCACCGCTGCCTCCCGCTGTCGGTGGCGCCGGCCGCACCCGTCAGGGCGAAGCCCGCTCCGTATCCCCCATGCCCAAATTCTGACCGCGTTGCCCGGCTTCAGCCACCACTCACCCCCAGCCTGTGGACAACTCTCAGGACACCGGAATGGGCCTGCCGGACAACACAGCAGGTCAACACAGCGAATCAATCCCACATAACGGTCATATTTACTCCTAGTCTGACATTGCGCTCGCTCATCCTGTCCACCGGGCTTGCGCACCTGTCCCGCTTCGGTTATTGGGAAGGACGGCCCACGCCATGCCCGCAGATCTCGCCGTCATCGGACTCGGCCCGCTCGGACTGCCCTTGGCCCAGGCCGCCGTGGCCGCCGGCATCCCCACGCTCGGCTACCGCACAGGCCCCGAGGCGGGCTCCCTCAGCCCCGCCGAACTGCGCCGGATGCTCTCGGGGGGCTTCCGGCCTGCCGCCAACCCCGTCGAACTGGGCCGGGTACGCACCGCGGTCATCTGCGCCCCCACCCCGCGCGACGCGGACGGCGGGCTCGATCTGAGCCAGGTGGAGGCGGCCGCCCGCACCCTCGCCGGACAGCTGCGCCCGCACACCACCGTGATCCTGGAGTCGCCCGTGTACCCCGGGACGACCGAGGAATTCCTGCGGCCGCTCCTGGAGGAGATGTCCGGCCTGCGCGCGGGCCGCGACTTCCACCTCGCGTACTCTCCCAGCCGGATCGACCCCGGCCGCCGCGACTTCACCCCCACCTGCACCCCCAAGGTCATCGGCGGCCTCACCCCCGCCTGCACCGAGTCGGCCGCCACCTTCTACGGCCGCCTCACCGACAAGGTGGTACGCGCGCGTGGCCTCAGGGAGGCCGAGACCGTCCAGCTCCTGGAGACGAACTTCCGGCACGTCAACATGGCCCTCGTCAACGAGATGGCCGTGCTCTGCCACGACCTGGGCGTCGACCTGTGGGACGTCATCCGCTGCGCCGAGACCAAGCCGTTCGGCTTCCAGGCCTTCCGCCCCGGCCCCGGCGTCGGCGGCCACTCCGTCCCCCTCGACCGCACCGGCCACCCCGGCGGCCCCCTGCGCATGGTCGAACTCGCCCAGCAGGTCAACAGCCGCATGCCCCGCTACGTCGTGCAGCGCGCCGCCACCCTCCTCAACGAGCACGGCAAGTCGGCGCGGGGCGCGCGCGTGCTGTTGCTCGGCGTCACGTACAAGGCGGACATCGCCGACCAGCAGAACACCCCCGCGCGCGAAATCGCGATCCGCCTGATGGAACTCGGCGCCGCCGTCAGCTACCACGACCCCCTCGTCCCGTCCTGGAGCATCCTCGACCGCCCGGTCCCCCGCGCCGACTCCCTCTACGAGGCGGCCGCCGACGCGGACCTGACGATCCTCCTCCAGCAGCACCGGACGTACGACCTGCAGGGGTTGTCGGTGAAGGCGCAACTGCTGCTGGACACGCGGGGGGCTACGCCTACGGGGGCGGCGCACCGGTTGTGAAGGGGGGCGCGCGAGACGTGGGCCGACTCCGAGGTTGGTGGCGTGGGCCAGGGCGCGCCGGTAACGTACGAAGCAGGTGGAGCCCACCGCAGCAGGCACTGCGGCAGGCTCCTGGATGGTTCACGGAGTGTCCGACTCTATTGTGTTTAGGGGCGGCCGCTCACCATCCGAAAGCGGGTGGAGCCCACCGCAGAGGCCACTGCGGCAGGCTCCCGGATGGATCACAGAGTGTCCGCCCCTAATGTGCTTAGGGGCGGCCGCTCACCATCCGAAAAGCCGCAAGATCCACCTCCTCCGGAACTTCACCATCCGAAGACGGAGTCGGTCCCAGCGGGTGGGCTTGCGGTGGCGTCCCATGGGCGCCCCCTTCCACGATGCCGCCCAGTGGCCCGGTAGACGACACGTTCGGGTTCGGGCCGGGCCCCGAGGGCGGGGTCCGGACCATGTCCTTGGAAGGGGGCACCCCGCACAACTGGGGCGCCGACACGGACGCTATCGCCTGCGCCCGCGCTGACCAGCCCACATCCGCCCCGAAGGCAACCGTGCGCCCCCGCCCCACCCCGCACGCCCCCACCCCGGACACACGAAGAGGGGCCGGTCACTCACCCAAGTGAGTGACCGGCCCCTCTCCCGTCCCAGGGACTAAGGCCTGCCTACCGCCGATGCACCGAGTCCGCCACCGTCACCTCGACGCGCTGGAACTCCTTCAGCTCGCTGTACCCGGTGGTGGCCATCGCCCGGCGCAGGGCGCCGAAGAAGTTCATGGAGCCGTCCGGCTTGTGGGACGGGCCGGTGAGGACCTCCTCGATGGTGCCGACCGTGCCGAGGTCGACCTTCTTGCCGCGCGGCAGCTCCTCGTTGACAGCCTCCATGCCCCAGTGGTGGCCCTTGCCCGGTGCGTCGGTCGCGCGGGCGAGCGGGGAGCCCATCATGACCGCGTCGGCACCACAGGCGATCGCCTTGGGCAGGTCGCCGGACCAGCCGACACCGCCGTCCGCGATCACGTGCACGTACCGGCCGCCGGACTCGTCCATGTAGTCGCGGCGGGCCGCCGCCACGTCCGCCACGGCGGTCGCCATCGGGACCTGGATGCCCAGCACATTGCGCGTGGTGTGCGCGGCGCCGCCGCCGAAGCCGACCAGGACGCCGGCCGCGCCGGTGCGCATCAGGTGCAGCGCCGCCGTGTAGGTGGCGCAGCCGCCGACGATCACCGGGACGTCGAGCTCGTAGATGAACTGCTTCAGATTCAGCGGCTCGTGGGAGCCAGACACGTGCTCCGCCGAGACCGTGGTGCCCCGGATGACGAAGATGTCCACGCCCGCGTCCACCACGGCCTTGGAGAACTGGGCCGTGCGCTGCGGGGAGAGCGCGGCCGCGGTGACCACGCCCGAGTCGCGCACCTCCTTGATGCGGGCGCCGATCAGCTCCTCCTTGATGGGAGCCGCGTAGATCTCCTGGAGGCGCCGGGTCGCCGTGTCCACGTCCAGCGCGGCGATCTCGTCCAGCAGCGGCTGCGGGTCCTCGTACCGCGTCCACAGACCCTCGAGGTTCAGGACGCCGAGGCCGCCCAGCTCGCCGATGCGGATGGCGGTGGCCGGGGAGACGACCGAGTCCATGGGGGCGGCCAGGAACGGCAGCTCGAAACGGTAGGCGTCGATCTGCCAGGCGATCGAGACCTCCTTCGGGTCCCGCGTACGGCGGCTGGGGACGACGGCGATGTCGTCGAAGGCGTACGCCCGGCGGCCGCGCTTGCCGCGCCCGATCTCGATCTCAGTCACGTCTGTGGCCTTTCCCTGATGCGTTTCAGCGTCTTCCAGTATCGCCGACGGGTACGACAAGGGCGGCCCCGGATGATCCGGGGCCGCCCTCGGGAAGCCTTGGCTCCTACTTGCTGCTGTAGTTCGGCGCCTCGACCGTCATCTGGATGTCGTGCGGGTGGCTCTCCTTCAGGCCCGCCGAGGTGATCCGGACGAACCGGCCCTTCGACTCCATCTCCTCGATGGTGGCGGCACCCACGTAGCCCATGGTCTGGCGCAGACCGCCGACGAGCTGGTGCAGCACGTTGGCCAGCGGGCCACGGTAGGGCACCTGGCCCTCGATGCCCTCGGGCACGAGCTTGTCGTCGGACGCCACCTCGGCCTGGAAGTAGCGGTCCTTGGAGTACGACCTGCCCTGGCCGCGGGACTGCATGGCGCCCAGCGAGCCCATGCCGCGGTACGACTTGAACTGCTTGCCGTTGATGAACTGCAGCTCGCCCGGCGACTCCTCGCAGCCCGCGAGGAGGCTGCCCAGCATCACCGTGTCGGCACCGGCGGCCAGCGCCTTGCCGATGTCGCCGGAGTACTGCAGGCCGCCGTCGCCGATCAGCGGGATGCCGGCCGGGCGGGCCGCGAGGGAGGCCTCGTAGATGGCGGTGACCTGCGGGACGCCGATGCCGGCGACCACCCGGGTGGTACAGATCGAGCCGGGGCCGACGCCGACCTTGATGCCGTCGACACCGGCGTCGATCAGGGCCTGGGCGCCGTCGCGGGTGGCGACGTTCCCGCCGATCACGTCGACGCCGACGCTCGACTTGATCTTCGACATCCAGCTGAGGGCGTTGCTGTTGTGGCCGTGCGAGGTGTCGACGACCAGGAAGTCCACACCGGCCTCGGCGAGGGCCTGGGCGCGCTCCAGGGCCTCGGGGCTGGCGCCGACGGCGGCACCGACGAGCAGGCGGCCCTCGGCGTCCTTGGCGGCCCGGGGGTACTGCTCGGCCTTCACGAAGTCCTTGACGGTGATGAGGCCCTTGAGGACACCCGCGTCGTCGACCAGCGGAAGCTTCTCGATCTTGTGGCGGCGCAGCAGCTCCATGGCGTCGGTGCCGGAGATGCCGACCTTGCCGGTGACCAGCGGCATCGGCGTCATGACCTCGCGCACCTGGCGCGTGCGGTCCGACTCGAAGGCCATGTCGCGGTTGGTGACGATGCCGAGCAACTTGCCGCTGCCGTCGGTGACGGGCACGCCGCTGATGCGGAACTTGGCGCACAGGGCGTCGGCCTCGGCCAGCGTCGCCTCGGGGTGCACCGTGATCGGGTCGGTGACCATGCCGGACTCGGACCGCTTGACCAGGTCGACCTGGTTCACCTGGTCCTCGATGGACAGGTTGCGGTGCAGCACGCCGACGCCGCCCTGGCGGGCCATCGCGATCGCCATGCGGGACTCGGTCACCTTGTCCATCGCCGCCGAGAGCAGCGGGATGTTCACACGGACATTGCGGGAAATGCGGGACGAGGTGTCGACCGCGTTGGGGAGCACCTCGGATGCACCCGGCAGCAGCAGCACGTCGTCGTAGGTCAGCCCGAGGGTCGCGAATTTGTCGGGCACTCCGTCGACGTTGGCAGTCATGACACCTTCCCCAAATGGCCTTGATCGGTGCGGATGTCCATGCTAACGGGAAGCGCGCCTCCCGAATTCCACGGTTCCGAGTGACTCCGGGCTTCGTATGTTCGTACGGAAACGGCAGGGGGGCTGTTCACTGAAGGGACAACTACTGCTCGGCGAGCGCCCGCAGTCTGCTCAGTGCGCGGTGCTGGGCCACGCGGACGGCGCCGGGTGACATTCCCAACATCTGCCCCGTCTCCTCCGCCGTGAGGCCCACCGCGATGCGGAGCAGGAGCAGCTCCCGCTGGTTCTCCGGCAGGTTGGCCAGCAGCTTCTTCGCCCACTCGGCGTCGCTGCTCAGCAGGGCCCGCTCCTCCGGGCCCAACGAGTCGTCCGGCCGCTCGGGCATCTCGTCGGAGGGCACCGCCGTCGACCCCGGGTGGCGCATCGCCGCGCGCTGGAGGTCGGCGACCTTGTGGGCGGCGATGGCGAAGACGAAGGCCTCGAAGGGACGGCCTGTGTCCTTGTAGCGCGGGAGGGCCAGGAGGACGGCCACGCAGACCTCCTGGGCGAGGTCCTCCACGAAGTGGCGTGCGTCGCCGGGCAGGCGGGACAGCCGGGTGCGGCAGTAGCGCAGCGCCAAGGGGTGGACATGGGCGAGCAGGTCGTGGGTGGCCTGCTCGTCGCCGTCGACGGCGCGGTGCACGAGGCCGCCGATCGCTCCCTGGGCACGGACCGCCTCGTCTTCGCGCATCGGTCCATGGTGCACCGCGGCTTTACCGGCCGCGGCACCGTGCCCGTCGTTGTGCACCGAAGCGTTATGAGCAGGTGCGCCGGAACTCATCCCCTGCGCCCTCCCCTTCCGCTCGACCGACTCGTCCCCGAGGAACTCCACACCTCAAGGATGCGGCATCCGCGGCGAAACGAGCAGCGGGCACCGGGCGAGGCCCTGTGCCGCCCCCGTCCACCGCCCGTCGGACGGGGGGTTCCCGCAAGCCCTCGACCCCTTCCGAACAGGGAGGTTCGCCCATGCCCCCGCTCCCCTTCGACGAAGTCGGCTTGCTCCGAAAAGTCTGCGGGGCCTGCCCGGAGGGAGACCCCCAAACGGCGTTGTCGCCGGCTGCGGCGCCTCCGATGCCCGGCCCCCGAGCCGGGCATCGGCGCCAGGCCCCGGAACCCGGCCTCCGAGCTCGGCGCCCATACCGGCCCGCTCGCGTGGGCACACCCCTCGCCCCCGCTCGCCGGCCGCCACAAGGTGCCGCTGTTTCTTCCCGACGTGATCCGCCGGACGGGTCCTAGCGGACCAGCCCCCAGCGGAAGCCGAGCGCCACGGCGTGCGCGCGGTCCGAGGCGCCGAGCTTCTTGAAGAGCCGGCGGGCGTGGGTCTTCACGGTGTCCTCGGAGAGGAACAGCTCGCGGCCGATCTCCGCGTTGGAGCGGCCGTGACTCATGCCCTCCAGGACCTGGATCTCCCGCGCGGTGAGCGTGGGTGCCGCGCCCATCTCGGCGGAGCGCAGCCGACGGGGGGCCAGACGCCAGGTCGGGTCGGCTAGAGCCTGGGTCACGGTCGCGCGCAGTTCGGCGCGTGAGGCGTCCTTGTGCAGATAGCCGCGGGCGCCGGCGGCGACCGCGAGCGCGACGCCGTCGAGGTCCTCGGCGACGGTCAGCATGATGATGCGGGCGCCGGGGTCGGCGGACAGCAGCCGCCGGACGGTCTCGACGCCTCCCAGTCCGGGCATCCGCACGTCCATCAGAATCAGGTCCGAGCGGTCGGCGCCCCAGCGGCGGAGGACTTCCTCGCCGTTGGCCGCCGTCGTCACGCGCTCGACGCCGGGCACGGTCGCGACCGCGCGGCGGAGCGCCTCTCGGGCAAGCGGGGAGTCGTCGCAGACGAGGACGGAAGTCATGGCCGCCCTCCGCAGCTGATGCGCGTCACCTTGTGCCTCCAGGCTGGTACGAATCGTCACCTGTGCGGTCGACCGTCTCGGACGCCTGCCCGAGCGTTTGTGTTTTCAACCGCCTCCGCACTCTCAACGACGGTCACTCGAAAGAGTTACGGGGCTGCGTGCACTCTTCGGCACTCTACGTGAGGGCGCGGACACGGTGGAGACAGCCGCGCGGACCCTCAATCTTTCATCACAACCGGCGCCCCATTCGGCCCCATTTCTTCCCATTTACTGGCGTCTGAGGCTAGATTCGCAATGGGTCATATTTTCATCTCCTTAGATCGTAGTTGTACGGTCGTGAACACCGTATCCGCTCAGAACGGCTACAAGGGGTCACGCAATGGCAGATTTCTCCCGCCTTCCCGGACCGAACGCGGACCTGTGGGACTGGCAACTCCTGGCCGCCTGCCGCGGGGTGGACAGTTCGCTCTTCTTCCATCCGGAGGGCGAGCGCGGGGCGGCGCGGAGCGCTCGCGAGAACTCGGCCAAGGAGGTCTGCATGAGGTGCCCCGTGCGCGCACAGTGCGCGGCGCACGCGCTGGCGGTGAGAGAGCCGTACGGCGTGTGGGGTGGGCTGACCGAGGACGAGCGCGAGGAGCTCATGGGGCGGGCGCGCCACCGACTGGTGTCGGCGTCGACCAGCGGAGACGCTGCTCCGAACGCCTGAAGGAACGTTTCTGCACATCTCTGGGGCACGCACGCGCGTGCCCTGTCGGCTTTTACGGCCCCTGCCGCTACGACCCCGGCCGCCGGCACGCACCGCTCCCACCGCGTCCTACCGCGCCGCCGCCCGCCCCAGCTGCTCCAGCGTCGCCGCCACCGCCGGCACCTGCGCCAGGTCGGGCAGCGTGAGCGCGACGATCTCCCGCCGCACCGCCGGCTCCAGCGTCACCGCGCGCGCCCCTCGGGGCCGTACGGACTCGATCGCGAGCTGGGGCAGGACGGCGACGCCCAGGCCGGCGCCGACAAGGCCCGCGACCGCCGGGTAGTCGTCGGTCGCGAAGTCGATGCGGGGTGTGAAGCCCGCGCCCTCGCACACCTCCACCAGCTGGCCGCGACAGCGCGGGCATCCGGCGATCCAGGGCTCCCGGGCGAGCTCGCCGATGGCGAGGGACTCCGCGCGCGCGAGGCGGTGCCGTTCGGGTACGAGGGCGACGAGGCGGTCCATCAGGAGCGGGCGGCCGACCAGGTCGGCCCACTCCTCGGCGCCCGCCGCACCCTCGTAACGGAAGGCGAGCGCGACGTCGCAGTCGCCCGCGCGCAGCTTGTCGACCGACTCGGGCGGCTCGGCCTCCTCCAGGGAGACCCGGGTGCCGGGGTGGGCGGCGCGCAGGGCGGCCAGGGCGGTGGGGACGAGCGTGGAGCTGCCGCTGGGGAAGGAGACGAGGCGGACCCGGCCGGCGCGCAGTCCGGCGATGGCGGCGACCTCCTCCTCGGCGGCGGTGAGCCCCGCGAGGATCCCGGCCGCGTGCCGCACGAGGGCCTCGCCCGCCTGGGTCAGGCGCATCTCGCGGCCGCTGCGCACGAGCAGGGGCGTGCCGACGGACGCCTCCAGGGCCTTCATCTGCTGGCTGACCGCGGGCTGGGTGCACCCCAGTTCGCGCCCCGCCGCCGAGAAGGAACCGGTGGCGGCCACGGCGCGCAGCACGCGGAGATGACGGGCCTCGATCACCCTTCGAGCATAAGTGAATCTTGGGGACGGCGGCGAATAATGCGTCGACACTTTGACCAACGGTCCCCTACCGTGCCGCCCATGAGGCTTCTGTCCGTCAACGTGGGCCGTCCGAAGGCCGTGCCGTACACCGACCAGCCGCAGGGACTGACCGGCATCGACAAGCGGCCCGTCGAGGGGCCCGTGCGGGTGGCCGCGCCCGGGCCGAAGGGCACCGGGGGAAGCGGGCTCGCCGGGGACGCGGTGTGCGACCTGCGCCATCACGGCGGGAACGACCAGGCGGTGTACGCCGTCGCGCGCGAGGACCTCGACGACTGGGAGCGCGAGCTGGGGCGCACGCTGGCGAACGGCGCGTTCGGCGAGAACCTCACCACCACCGGCCTGGACGTGTCCGGCGCGCGGATCGGCGAGCGCTGGCGGATCGGCCCGACCGTCGTCCTGGAGGTCACCTCGGGGCGCATACCCTGCCTGACCTTCCAGGCTCATGTGGGTGAGAAGGGGTGGGTCAAGCGGTTCACGCGGAAGGCCGCGACGGGCGCGTATCTGCGGGTGATCGTGCCGGGCGAGATCCGCGCGGGGGATCCGGTGGAAATCGTCCACCTGCCGGAGCACGAGGTGACGGCCCGGATGGAGTTCCAGGCCACGACCACGCACCGGGAGCTGCTGCCGCGGCTGCTGGCGACGGGCGAGGCGTTGCACCCGGAGGCGCTGGCGGCGGCCCGGAAGTATGTGGAGCAGTACGGGGGCTGACGCCCGTCACGGGTGGCGTGCACACGGCGCCTTCACCTTCTGGAGGCGCCGTGCAGAGAACGGACGCCGTCAGTCCGGGTCACTACCCTTCTGCCATGACAACGGCTCTGATTACGGGTTCGACCGCGGGCATCGGTGCCGCGTTCGCGCGCCGGCTGGCGGCGGACGGGCACAATCTCGTCCTCGTCGCACGGGACACCAAGCGTCTGCGGGAGCAGGCGACCGAGTTGCACGACCGGCACGGCATCGAGGCGGAGGTGCTGACGGCCGACCTGGCCGAGGACGAGGGCATCGAGGCGGTGACCGCCCGGCTCGGCGACCGCAAGAACCCCGTCGACCTGCTCGTGAACAACGCGGGCTTCGGCAACAAGGGCCGCTACCTCGACGTACCCATGGCCGACGAGCTGAGGATGCTCAAGGTGCACTGCGAGGCGGTGCTGCGGCTGACGTCGGCGGCGACCGCGGCGATGCGGGAGCGGGGGCGTGGCGGGGTCGTCAACGTGGCGTCGGTCGCGGCCTTCCTGCCGCGCGGGACGTACGGGGCGTCCAAGGCGTGGGTCGTGCAGTTCACGCAGGGGGCCGCGAAGGACCTGGACGGCAGCGGGGTGCGGCTGATGGCGCTGTGCCCGGGGTTCGTGCGGACGGAGTTCCACGAGCGGGCCGGGATGGGGACGGACAACATCCCCGGCTGGATGTGGCTGGACGCCGACAAGCTGGTCGCGGCGGCGCTGCACGATCTGGCGCGTGGGAAGTCGGTGTCGATTCCCGACCCGCGGTACAAGGCGCTGATGGGGCTGGTGAAGGTGACACCCCGCTCGCTGCTGGGCGGGATCAGCTCGAGGACGGGACGGAAGTACGGGCCCCAGTAGTGGGCGGGTGACGTCGGCGCTCCGGTGGGAAAATGGGCGTGATCAGACCGGACCCAGGGGGGCCGGAGGCGGCGTCATGACATTCGTACAGCTCATCGACTGCAGGACGAGCCGGTTCGACGAGATGAACCGGCTGTTGGACACATGGGTCGAACAGACCAGGGGAAAGCGGACCGCGACGCACGCGCTGGTCGGCAAGGACCGGTCGGACGCGTCGCACTTCATCGAGATCGTGGAGTTCCCCTCGTACGAGGAGGCGATGCGGAACTCGAACCTCCCGGAGACCGACCGGATCTTCCGGGAGATGGTGGCCCTCTGCGACGAGATGCCGACCTTCACCGATCTCGACGTGGTGCGGGACGAGCAGCTCAACCGTGGTGTGGCGCGGGAGTTCCTCGAGGGGCTCGGGCGGGGCGACGTGGACCGGCTGTTCGAGCGGGTCGCCGACGACTACGTGGACCACGACCCGGCGAACCCGCAGGACACGGGGTTGCGGGCGGCGCGTGACGAGGTCGTGGGCTGGCGGCGGGCCTTCGACTTCTCGATCCGGGTGGACAACCAGATCGCCGAGGACGACCTGGTGTGCAGCCGCTGGACCTGGCACGGCCGGCACAAGGGCGACTTCCTGGGGATCCCGGCCACCGGCCAGGAGGCCACGATGACCGGCATGACCTGGCACCGGTTCCGGGGCGGGCAGATCTGCGAGGCGTGGCGGCAGTACGACCGGGCGGGGCTGCTGGAGCAGTTGGGGGTACTCGCTCAGTAGCCCGCGAGGATCAGCGAGAAGCTCAGCGAAGGGGCTCAGTGAAGAGGAAGGCCCCGCTCCGGCACGCGTGCGGAGCGGGGCCTTCGTAAAAAGAGTGGGCCGCCGCTCGCATTCTTCAGTGCGTTCCGGTTTGTTCGCTCAATTCCATGACGAGGTGACAGCCACCGGCCAGGTCGATGTCGGGCCGCTCTCGCGGCTCGGCCGGCGGACCAGGAAGGCGCGGGCAGCGCTCGCGCCCGTCCGGTTCCTGGTGCGGCGCGACGGCTGACAACCGTCACATGAACGCGAAGGCCCGGCGCCCCCTTCAGGGCGCCGGGCCTCAGTGCTGACGTACGTCAGTGGGCGTGGCCGTGGCCGTGGCCCGCGGCGGCCGGCTCCTCCTCTTCCTTCTTCTCGACGACCAGGGTCTCGGTCGTGAGGAGGAGGGAGGCGATGGAGGCGGCGTTCTCCAGGGCGGAGCGGGTGACCTTCACCGGGTCGATGACGCCGGCCTTGATCAGGTCGCCGTACTCGCCGGTGGCGGCGTTGTAGCCGTTGCCCTTCTCGAGCTCGGCGACCTTGGAGACGATGACGTAGCCCTCGAGGCCGGCGTTCTCGGCGATCCAGCGCAGCGGCTCGACGGCGGCGCGGCGGACGACGGAGACACCGGTGGCCTCGTCGCCGGTCTTGTCGAGGTTGCCCTCGAGGACCTTGACGGCGTGGACCAGCGCGGAGCCACCACCGGAGACGATGCCCTCCTCGACCGCGGCGCGGGTCGCGGAGATGGCGTCCTCCAGACGGTGCTTCTTCTCCTTCAGCTCCACCTCGGTGGCGGCGCCGACCTTGATCACGCACACGCCGCCGGCCAGCTTCGCGAGGCGCTCCTGGAGCTTCTCGCGGTCCCAGTCGGAGTCCGTGTTCTCGATCTCGGCCTTGATCTGCGCGACGCGGCCGTGGACGTCCTCGGACTTGCCGGCGCCGTCGACGATGGTGGTGTCGTCCTTGGTGACGGTGACACGGCGGGCGGAGCCCAGCACGTCGACGCCGACCTGGTCGAGCTTGAGGCCGACCTCCTCGGAGATGACGGTGGCACCGGTGAGGGTCGCCATGTCCTGCAGCATCGCCTTGCGGCGGTCACCGAAGCCCGGGGCCTTGACGGCGACCGCGTTGAAGGTGCCGCGGATCTTGTTCACGACGAGGGTGGAGAGGGCCTCGCCCTCGACGTCCTCGGCGATGATCAGCAGCGGCTTGGAGGAGTTGGTCTGGATGACCTTCTCCAGCAGCGGCAGCAGGTCGGCGATGGAGGAGATCTTGCCCTGGTTGATGAGGATGTACGGGTCCTCCAGGACGGCCTCCATGCGCTCCTGGTCCGTCACGAAGTACGGCGACAGGTAGCCCTTGTCGAAGGCCATGCCCTCGGTGAAGTCCAGCTCCAGACCGAAGGTGTTGGACTCCTCGACGGTGATGACACCGTCCTTGCCGACCTTGTCCATCGCCTCGGCGATGAGCTCGCCGACCTGCTGGTCCTGGGCGGACAGCGCGGCGACGGCGGCGATGTCGGACTTCTCGTCGATCGGGCGGGCCGAGGCGAGCAGGTCGTCGGAGACGGCCTTGACGGCGGCGTCGATGCCCTTCTTCAGGGCGGCCGGGGAGGCGCCGGCGGCGACGTTCTTCAGGCCCTCACGGACCAGCGCCTGGGCCAGGACCGTGGCGGTGGTGGTGCCGTCACCAGCGATGTCGTTGGTCTTGGTCGCCACCTCCTTCACCAGCTGCGCGCCGAGGTTCTCGTACGGGTCGTCGATCTCGACCTCACGGGCGATCGTGACACCGTCGTTGGTGATGGTGGGGGCACCGAACTTCTTGTCGATGACGACGTTGCGGCCCTTGGGGCCGATCGTCACCTTGACCGTGTCGGCCAGCTTGTTGACGCCGCGCTCGAGGGCGCGACGGGCGTCCTCGTCGAACTTCAGGATCTTCGCCATGACAGCGGGAGCCCTCTCGGAAATCTGTGGGTGAAAAAGGCACTGCGCCCCGGGCGCCCGGCTTCTTATGTGGTCGCGGGGGCCAGGGGCGCAGCTTCAAGCAACAAATTGCTCGAGGTGAATTACTTCTCGATGATCGCGAGGACGTCGCGAGCCGAGAGGACGAGGTACTCCTCGCCGTTGTACTTCACCTCGGTGCCGCCGTACTTGCTGTACAGGACGACGTCGCCGACCTTGACGTCGAGCGGAAGACGCTCGCCGTTCTCGAAGCGGCCCGGGCCCACGGCGAGGACGGCGCCCTCCTGGGGCTTCTCCTTCGCAGTGTCCGGGATGACCAGGCCAGAGGCCGTGGTCTGCTCGGCGTCGAGCGGCTGGACCACGATGCGGTCCTCGAGCGGCTTGATGGCAACCTTGGAGCTGGCGGTCGTCACGATCCGACCTCCCCCTTCGGAGATCTCACGGGGTTAACTGTCTGAGGTGGCGACCAGGTCGATCCGTCGTCGCGGGTGCCGGACCTGCCCGTCGCGTTGTTGGCACTCTCCAGTGGGGAGTGCCAGAGCTGAGACTATGACCGGGGTTAGCACTCGGTCAAGCGGAGTGCCAATGCCTGGCGGCGCGTCGGCAGGTTTTTCAGCTGGCGGGGGTTTCTTGGCGCCCTGCGCCACGGCCGGCCCGGCCCGCGGTCGGCGGGGGCCGGCACGCGCAGAAGCTTGGCGAGTCGGGGCACCTTCGTGAAGCGGCCGGTGTGGTAGGTGCCGGCGACCGCGCCGGAGCGCGAGCGGCACGGCGAGCCGGGTTCGGCCCGGCAGCGCGGACAAGGGTGGCGCTCGACCTCGTCCGCGTCGCTCGGGGAGGCTTCTTGAGGGGCCAGGCCGCCGCCCACCGGAAGAAGATCGTGCGCCTCACCTTTCCCGGCAGGCACTGACAGGCGCATACCGACACGCGCCCAAGGTGGCGTTAGGCAGGCTGCGGGGCGGGCGTTGCCGGAGCGGCCGCGGCCTTGCGGGTCTCGCGCATCATCAGCAGGCCGTTGACCACCATCAGTGTCGCGGTCAGGCCGTGGACGCCGAGCGCGGTGGCCACGGAGCCGTGGTGGGCCAGCACGGTGGCCATGTCGCCGTACGCGGCGAGGGCCTCCACCAGCAGCGCCCAGCCCAGCGCCCGGCGGTGGCCCGTCACCAGCAGGATGCCCAGGACCAGGGCTAAGACGACGTCGCGGATTCCCTTGATGATCAGGAAGCCGTCGCCGTCGCCCGACGGCCAGCTCGGCAGGCCGAAGCCCGGTGCCGTCGTCTCCGGGCTCAGGATGAACTCCGCCCCGAACCAGAGGATGAAGAGGATGAAGGCGGCGGCCAGGACGGTGTTGATCTTCTTCAGCGACATTGTGCTTCTCCTTGCGAGTCTTCGTCGGCTTGGTGAGCTTCGTGGAGCTTGCCGAGTCTGTGGGGCCTGATCAGGCCGCGCGGACGCGGCTGATCGAGGGGCGTAGTTCGTCGGATCGCCGTTGTCAGATCTGCGCGGCAGCCGCATTCCCGGATGTCGGGATTTCGGTGGCCAGCTGCCGCCCGGGGATCGGGGATTGTGCGCCACCGGCGCGGCGTCGGCCCGCGGGGTCAGTAATCCGAAGCCCTGTCGGGCTCACCCCGACGGGCGAAAGCCGTCGGTATAACGGGGCGAATCAGTGCATGTCGGGGCGGCTTTGGTATCAGGCGAGGGCGGCGACCAGCAGGGCGAAGGCGGCGATGATGACGGCGACGCGGACGTAGTGGAAGCGTTCCCAGCGGTTCAGCTGCTGCTTCCAGTCGGCGGGCCGATTCTCGGGGGTCCATGTCTTGCCCCGGTTGTTGATCGGGACGAGCAGCAGGAGCGACATGACCACGCTGAAAAGCAGCAGCGCGCCCGCGGTGACGACGAGTCCGGCGCCCTCGTGGTGCCATCCGGCGATGGCCCAGGCCGCGACGAGGACGAGCGAGCCGATGTACCAGACCGGCATCACGGCGCCGAGCATCCGACCCCCGTGGGCATGGCCGAGTTGGCCGCTGTCCTCGGGGAGTGCGTTGAGGATCGGGTTGATGACGAAGGCGACGGAGAACTCCACCCCCACCATCACGCCGACGATCACGATGGTGACGACCTCGAGTGCGTTGAGCATGACGACCCCTTCGCATCTAGTGTTGCTAGCGGACGAGGCAACGCTAGTACTGCTGCCGCTTGATTGTCTAGCGGTGCTAGGATCGAATCATGTCGGTACAGGAACGCAAGCAGCGCGAACGGGCGGAGCGCGAACGCCTCATCGTGACGACAGCCCGCGAACTCGCCGAGCAGCAGGGCTGGGACGCAGTCACCACCCGCCGGCTCGCCGAGCGCATCGAATACAGCCAGCCCGTCCTCTACAGCCACTTCCGCGGCAAGCGCGAGATCATCGGCGCCGTCGCCCTGGAGGGCGCCGCCGAAATGGCCACAGCGGTGCGGGCCGCGACCTCCGCCGCGGACGGCCCGCGCGCCCGGGTCGCCGCGCTCGCCCGCGCCTACCTCGACTTCGCCGCACGCAACCCGGCGGTCTACGACGCCTTGTTCCAGCTCGACGGCGGCCTGGCGTACGCGCAGGAGGACACCCCTGAACCTCTCAAGGACGCCTTCGCCGCCCTGCTCGAGTGCCTCGCCGAGGTCGCCGGGGACGGCGTCCACCCGGGGCTGTTCACCGAGACGTTCTGGGCGTCCCTGCACGGCCTTGCGACCCTGACCCGCGCGGGACGGCTGCCGCCCGAGGACGCCGCGCAGAGGGTGGAGCTGCTGGTGGACCGGCTCGCCGTGGTCTGACACACCGTCCCGGCGGGCACGCAGCCGGGGCCCGCCGGACGGGCTGATTTTGCTGACCTGCGTTCCAAAGGGCACGCCCCCTCGGGTGGGCCGGGGCTCAGGACGGCAGGCCCTCGCCCCCACGTGCCACCCTCCTTCCCGAACGCCGGACCGGGTGGCTGCCGTACCGTTCCTGCATGTCTCGCCGAGTTCCCGCGCCCGCCTCCGACCCCTCCCCCACGGCCGGCTGCTGCCTGGCGGCGCTTCTTGTGCCGGTGGAGATCGTCTGTGGGTATCTGATCGCCGCGATTCTGGTGATGAGCGGGCGTCCGACGGCGCTGTTGGTGTGGCTCGGTCTGATGGGGCTGGCGGCCCTCGGGAGTGCTGTTCTCCTGTTCCGGCGCGGGTACCCCGTCACCGGGGCGGCGCAGGCGGTGACGGCGGGGCTCTTCCTGGTCTTCACGGCGATGGTGTGGGCCCGCTGATCTCGGTGGTCCTCGGTACTCCTCGGTGGCGTCGGTACTCATCGGCACTCCTCGGTACTCCTCGATGCTCCTCGGCGCTCCTCGGCGCTCCTCGGCGCTAGAGATAGTCCTCCAGCCGCCCCACCGTCAGGCCCTGTTCCTGCACTCGCCGCAGCAGCCTGGTCGTCCGTTCCCTGAGACTCGGGCCCATCGCCTCGTCGGGGTCGACCGCGATGATGTCGCCGGGGTGGAGGTGGTGGGAGCCGTGGGTGTAGGTGAGGTCGGTGGGGCCCATCGAGGCGCGCCAGAGGACGATCGCGGTGATGCCGCAGTCGGCGGCGGCGCGCAGGGTGGTGGTGTCGTAGATGCCGTAGGGCGGACGGAAGAGGCGGGGGCGCAGGCCGAAGCGGGACTTGAGTTTGTCCTGCTGGCCGCAGATCTCGGCGCGCTGGCCGGCGTAGGGCAGGCCGCGCAGGGCGGCGTGGTCGAGGGTGTGGTTCTGGATGCTCGCGCCGACGGACCGCAGGTGGGCGAAGTGGGCGTAGGCGGGGCCCACCACGCTGTCCGTGAGGAACATGCTCACCGGAAGGCGGAGTTCGCGGACCATGTCGATGAAGCGGGGGTCGCGTTCGGCGCCGTCGTCGTAGGTGAGGAAGACGACCTTGTCCCGGGTCGGGATGTGGTCCACGACCGGGGGGAGGGAGGCGTGGCTTGCGGTGCGTGGTCCGGCCGCGGGGGTGGGGGGCGGGGCCAGGGGGGTCGTCAGGCCCCAGCGGCGATGGGGGTCCCCCGGCTCGAGCGTTGCCGCGAGTGGGGGAGGCTGTTCCGGTGTCGGGCCGTGGTCCGGTCGTACGCGTTCCGCCGCCTTCTTGCCCAGTCGTTCGATCGGGTCGACGGACTGGGCGCAACCGGTCAGGGGCGTCAGGGTCAGTGTCAGTGTCAGCAGTGCGGCGACCAGTCCGCGGCTTCTCACAGGTAGTCCTCCAGGCGGGCCACCGCGTATCCCTTCTCCGTGACCTTGTTCAGGAACCGGCGGACCATGTCGGGCATCGTGCCCGCCCCCTCGGCCCGGCCACGGAAGTGGCTCAGGACGATGTCGCCGGGGTGGAGGTCCCGGTCCCCCTCGCGGTACTCCCAGTGGTCGGCGAAGACCTCCGCGTTCCAGAGTGGCGCGTACTTCACGCCACAGGCCTTCGCGGCACGCAGTGTGTCGCGGTTGTAGTTCCCGAACGGCGGCCGGAAGAGGGCGGGCCGTCTGCCGTAGCGCTTCTCGATCACGTCCTGCATGCCGCAGATCTCGCGCTTCTGCCCCCTGTAGGACAGGCCCGGCAGGTACGGGTGGTGGAGGGTGTGGTTGTTCAGGGCCACTCCGGTGCTCTGCATCTTCTCGAAGTAGCCGTAGTCGTCCTTGACGAGGTAGTCGCTGAGGAAGGCGGTGTACGGGATCCTCAGCTCGGTCGTCATCCGCAGGAACTCGGGGTCCTTCTCGGCGCCGTCGTCGATGGTGAGGAAGACGACCCTGTGGCGGGTGGGGACGGTGGTGAAGACCGGGGGGAGGTTCAGGTCCTCGTGGCCGGTCACCTCGAAGCCTTCACGGGTGGTGATCCTCGGCTTCTTCCCGGGGGGCGCCGGGGGCGTCAGCGGGACCTTCTTCAGACCCCAGCGCTGCGCCGCCGCGACCCTGGCCGTGTGGTCGGCGCGCAGCCTGTCCGCGTACGAGTGCAGGGCGCCGGCCGGCGGGGCCTGGTCGGGCTGCTGGCCGGAGGCGGGACGGATCGCGAAGTCGCTGCCCTCCCCGCAGCCCGAGACGATGGCGGTCGCGGCGAGGACGGCCAGGCCGCCACGGAACCCCATCCACCGCATCACCTTTTTGTCATTTTGTACTACTGATTCCATGGCGCCGGATCCTCGCAGTCACCGCCCCACGAACCCGCCCGACACCTCTGCCGGAGGCGCACCATCCACCGACTGGCCCACAATGAGCCGGTGAACGACCTCGCCCCCCTCCTCACCCCCGAGGGCCGCGCCCTCCTCGACGCCGTGCGCGGCACCGCCCCCGCCGACGAACTCGCCGTCGCCACCCGGCTGCGCCGCGAGCACCCCGCGGAGCTCGTCTCGGCGGCCCTCGGCCAGGCCCGGCTACGGCAGCGGGCGGTGGCGAAGTTCGGGGCCGAGGACGCCGAGCGGATGTTCTTCACGCCGAACGGGGTGGAGCAGTCGACGCGGGCGAGTGTCGCGACGTATCGGGCCGAGTGCTTCCAGGCGCTGGGGGTGCGGTCCGTCGCCGACCTGTGCTGCGGGATCGGCGGGGACGCGATCGCGTTCGCGCGGGCCGGGATCCGGGTGCTGGCCGTCGACCGGGATCCGCTGACCTGCGAGGTGGCGCGGGCCAACGCCGCCGCGCTCGGCCTGGCCGAGCTGATCGAGGTGCGCGAGGCGGATGTGACGGAGGTCGACACGTCCCCGTACGACGCCGTGTTCGTCGACCCGGCCCGGCGGTCCGGCGCACGCGGCCGGATCTTCGACCCCGAGGCCTACTCCCCTCCCCTGTCCTGGGCCGTGTCCGCCGCGCTCAGGGCCCCGCTCGCCGCCCTGAAGATCGCGCCCGGCATCCCGCACGAGGTGATCCCCGACGAGGCGGAGGCCGAGTGGATCTCGGACGGCGGGGAGGTGAAGGAGGCGGTGCTGTGGTTCGGCGCGGGCAGGACGCCCGGGGCGCGGCGGGCGACACTACTGCCCTCGGAGGCCGGGATCTGGGCCTCGCCCGACACCATGCTGCCCGACCCAGAGGTCCGCTCCGTCGGGCGGTACCTGTACGAGCCCGACGGCGCCGTCATCCGCGCCCACCTGGTCGCCGAGGTGGCCGAGGACCTGGAGGGCGGGCTGATCGACCCCACCATCGCCTACATCACCGCCGACGAGTCGCACGTGACCCCGTACGCCACCGCCTACGAGATCACCGACCAGCTCCCCTTCAACGTCAAGAAGTTGAAGGCGCTGCTGCGGGAGCGGGAGGTGGGGATCCTGACCGTGAAGAAGCGGGGGTCGGCGGTGGAGCCGGAGGAGCTGCGCAAGAAGGTCAAGCCGCAGGGGCCGAACTCGGCGACCGTGTTCCTGACGCGGGTGGCGGGAGCGCCGACGATGCTCATCGGTCACCCCGCCTGATCGGCCCGGCCCACAGCAGCTCCCGTTCCCGTTCGTTGCCGGCCAGTTCGGCCGCCCGGGCGAACTCCGCCCGCGCCTGAGCCGTACGGCCCAGGCGCAGGAGCAGGTCGCCGCGGACGCTGGGCAGGAGGCTCGGTGAAGGGCCCGTCGGTGACGGAGATGTCGCCGCCCTTCAGGTGCAGCCCGGTGCCCTGCGCCGACGGGAGCAGCCGGCGGTGTCGAGCATGACGCCGGCCTTGGTGATCTCCTCGATCAGTTCGCCCATGCGCTGCATCAGCTCGGGGCTGGGTCCCTCGGCGGGGATGGTGGACTCGTCGATCCGGACGAGCGACAGGTAGCGGGGCATGGTGACTCCTCCGGTGTGGTGGGCCGGGCTGTTCCCGCCTCTCACCCTTACTTCGAGCGGGAGACGGAGGGATCGACACCCTCATCGGACTTCTTCGAAGTTTTTTCCGGCGGGCTCATCCGGGACCGGCCGCCCTGTCGGCGCGGTGGGAGGACGTGACGGCCGACTACGACGTCGCCGAGCAGGTGGCGGCCGTGGTGGACGGGCTGGTCGGCCGGGGGGTCACGCCCGCTTGAGCGACTCCCACAGCTCGCTCGCCTCGGGTTCGTCGGCCACCACCCGGTTGGGGTCCGAGGGTGCCGTCACCACCGGCATCGTCAGGGTCGTGACGTTCGCGGCCGACAGGCCCTTCAGGCTCTGGCCGAGTTCCATCAGCTCGGTGAGGGAGTCCAGGCCGGTGTCGGTGGTGAGGCTGCCGGTGACGGCGTCGGCGACCTCGTAGAGCCGGGTGGGGCTGGTCAGCAGGTCGGTGGAGGAGATCTGTTCCAGCAGGGCCTTCACCAGGGTCTGCTGGAGGCCTATGCGGCCGAGGTCGCTGCCGTCGCCTATGCCGTGCCGGGTGCGGGCCAGGGCGAGGGCCTGCGTGCCGTCGAGGTGGTGGGTGCCGGCGGCGAGGCGCAGGTGGCTGTCCTCGTCGTCGATGTCCTCGGCCGTGGTGACGGTGACCCCGCCGAGGGCGTCGACGAGCTTCGCGAAGCCCGAGAAGTCGACCTCGACGTAGTGGTCCATACGGACGTCGGTCATCGACTCGACGGTCTTCACCGCGCAGACCGGACCGCCCACGGAGTACGCGGTGTTGAACATGGCGCCGTACGCCACCGCCGTCGAACCGCCGGAGGGCAGCGGGCAGGACGGGCGGGTGACGAGGGTGTCGCGCGGGATGCTGACGACGGTGGCGCCGGCGCGGCCGGCGTCGATGTGCACGACCATCGCGGTGTCGGAGCGGGCGCCGGTGCTGTCGCCGCCGCCGAGTTCCTGGTTCTCCGCGCCGCTGCGCGAGTCGGAGCCGAGGACGAGGATGTTGACGGCCTCGGTGGGCAGCGGGGTGGCGGAGGCCGTACCGGACGGGGACGGGGTGGTCACCGCGCGCGCCGGACGGTTGTCGCCGAGCGCGTTGTCGATGTCGACGCTCGTGATGTTGTCGTTCAGATGCCGGTACGCCCAGCCCGCCGCGGCGGCGCCCAGCACCAGCGCGCCCGCGAGGGTGAGGCCGACGGCCTTGAGCGCTCTCGACCGCCGGCCCCGCTGTCTTTCCCCGTGCCCGCTCGCGTCGTGTCCCGTCACGTGAAGAACGTAAGTCCGAATTATTAGGGGACTGTTAGGAACGGAGCGCCGAGACGAGTTTCTTCGGAAAATCTCATACTCTCCGGGCCCCACTCAGCCCAGTGTCACCACCGGCACCGGATTGCTCCCGCTCCACGACCCGTTGAACCCGAAGGTCACCGAACCGCCGTCGGGAACCGTCCCGTTGTACGAGGCGTTGGAACAGGTGACCGCCGCCCCCGACTGGGTGCAGTTCGCGTTCCAGGCCTGCGTGATCTGCTGCCCCGCACCGAAACTCCAGCTCACCCTCCAGGAGGACAGCGCCGCACCCGAGCAGCCGATCCGCACCTGCCCGGTGAAGCCGGTGTTCCACTGGCTGGTGACGCTGTACACCGCCGTGCACGCACCCGTGGGTGGCGGCGTCGTGGTGCCGCCGAGCGATGCGGCGATCGCGTGGTACGCCGGTTTCGGCGCGTAGTTCTCGTCGTACGGCGTCGCCGCGCCCTGCCCCGGGAAGGTGCTCGGGATCCAGGAGTCGGAGTCGGTGAAGCCCCACACCGTGACGCCGGTGCACCGGGTCACGGCCAGGCAGGCGTTCATGACCGCCTTGTAGTCGGCGGCCTGCTGGGTGAGCTTCGCCGTGTCCGACGGGAGCTGCATCCGGATGTCCAGCTCGGTGATCGCCACATCGACGCCGAGGTCGGCGAAGCGCTGGATGTTCTGCTGGAAGCTCGACGGGACCTGGCCGAGGATCAGGTGCGCCTGCAGGCCCACGCCGTCGATCGGGACACCGCGCTCCTTCAGGGACCTGACCAGGTTGTACAGGGCGGTGGACTTCGCGTTGACGCCCTCGACGTTGTAGTCGTTGATGTAGAGCTCGGCAGCCGGATCGGCGGCCCGCGCCCAGGTCAGGGCGTTCGCGATGTAGTCGGCGCCGAGGCCGTTGTACCAGAGGGTGGAGCGGTAGGTGCCGTCCTCGTTGAAGGGCTCGTTGACGACGTCCCAGGCGGCGACGCGGCCCTTGTAGCGGCCGACCTCGGTGTTGATGTGGTTCTGGAGCAGGGTGGTGAGCTGGGCCGGCGTCCAGCTGCCGTTGGTCAGCCAGCTCGGGTTCTGGCTGTGCCAGACCAGGGTGTGACCGCGCACCTCCTGGCCGTGGGCCTCGGCGAAGTTCACGATCTGGTCGGCCTCGGCCCAGTTGAAGGTGCCCTGGGTCGGCTCGACCGAGCCCCACTTCATGGCGTTGCCGGGGGTGAGCCAGTTGAACTCCCGCCCCGCGATGTCGCCGTAGGTCCCGGTGAGTTTGGAGCCGGTGACCGCCGTGCCCATGACCTTGCCCTTGGCGGCGGCGAGGTCGCGCAGGGGTGTGTCGGCGGCGTGGGCGGTGGTGGTGCCGGCGGTGAGGAGGGCGCCGACGGTGACGGCGCCGGCGCACAGGGCCGCGATGCGGCGCCCGAGAGATGTTCTGGAGGATCTCATGGCGGGTGCCTCCGAAAGTTTCGGTCGTGCAACCGATTGACTTCGGAGGAGTGTGGAGGCGCCCCCCACACCCGTCAATACGTCAACTTTCGGCCACCGGTGCCTCCAGGCCCCCCTCCGTCGGCGGCGCCGCCGTGCTCGTGCGCACCACCAGGCTGGTCGCCAGCTCCACCCGGGTCGCCGTCGGCGCCTCCTGCGACCGCCCCAGCTCCAGCACCAGCCGGGCCGCCGCCTCGGCCATCTCGGTCAGCGGCTGCCGTACGGTCGTCAGCGGCGGGCCCATCCAGCGGGCCACGGGCAGGTCGTCGAAGCCGACCACGCTCACGTCCTGCGGGATGCGCAGCCCCAGTTCACGGGCGGCCTCGTAGAAGCCGAGCGCCTGGAGGTCGTTGCCGGCGAACACGGCGGTGGGCCGGTCGGGGCGGGCGAGCAGCTCGCGGCCGAGCCGGTAGCCGGTCTCATGGTGGAAGTCGCCGGTCTTGATCAGCCCGGAGTCGACCGGCAGCCCGGCCGTCTCCAGGGCGGCGCGGTAGCCGTCGATCCGGGCCCGGCTGCACATCATCTGCGGGGGCCCGCTGATCGCGCCGATCCGCCGGTGCCCCAGCTCCACCAGGTGCCGGGTGGCGGCGAGGCCGCCCTGCCAGTTGGTGGCCCCGATCGAGGGCACGTCCGCCCCGGGATCCCCTGCCGGGTCCATCACCACGAACGGGATGGAACGGCTGGTCAGCAGCGCCCGCTGGGACTCGTCGAGCCCGGACAGCACGAGGACGACACCGTGCGGGCGACGGGCGGCGACCTGGTCGGCCCAGGTCCGCCCCGGCGTGAGGCGCCCGGCGCTCTCGCTCAGCACCACGCTCAGCCCGGCGTCGCGCGCCACGTTCTCCACACCCCGGATGACCTCCATGGCCCACGCGCTCTCCAGTTCGTGGAAGACCAGGTCGATCAGGGGGGAGCGGGTCGCCTCGGCGCGCCGGCGCCGGTAGCCGTGGGCGCGCAGCAGCTCCTCGACGCGGGTGCGGGTCGCCGGGGCGACGTCGGCGCGGCCGTTGAGGACCTTCGAAACAGTCGGCGCCGAGACGCCGGCCTCGCGGGCGATCTCCGCGAGCGTGGCCGTCTGCGCTGTCGATCGCCGTGTCGGCCGGTCTTCCGTCCGCGTTTCAGCGGGCTCCGAGGGTGTCATGGCGGCGATCGTATCCCCGCGCGACCTCTTGACGAACCCTTCGCCGGGCCATAGGTTCCCGGAACATTCGAAGTTAGTGTCGAAACATTCGTACGCCCGACAGCGAACACCGATCAGCGACACCGATCAGCGACACCGATATCCGACTGGTGGCTCACCGACCCTCTGACAGGAGTTTCATGACCACCGCCCCCTGGCGTGACCCCGCCCTGCCCGCCGCCGCCCGCGTCGACGACCTCCTCTCCCGGATGACCCTCGAGGAGAAGACCGCCCAGCTGTACGGCGTGTGGGTCGGCGCCGCGACGGACGGCGACGGAGTCGCCCCGCACCAGCACGACATGACCACCGGCTTCTCCGACGCTGAACTGGCCGAGCTGATCACCCGGGGACTCGGCCAGCTGACCCGCTCCTTCGGCACCGCCCCCGTGGACCCGGCGCTCGGCGCCCGCGCCCTGGCCCGCGCCCAGCGCCGGATCGCCGAGGCGGGCCGCTTCGGCATCCCCGCGGTCGCCCACGAGGAGTGCCTGGCCGGCTTCACCGCCTGGCAGGCCACCGCCTACCCGGTCCCGCTGGCCTGGGGAGCCGCCTTCGACCCGCCGCTGGTGGAGGAGATGGCCCGGCACATCGGCCGCGACCTGCGCGCGGTCGGCGTCCACCAGGGCCTCGCCCCCGTCCTGGACGTCGTCCGCGACCCGCGCTGGGGCCGGGTCGAGGAGACGATCGGCGAGGACCCGTACCTGGTCGGCACGATCGGCACGGCCTATGTCCGCGGCCTGGAGTCGGCCGGCGTCGTCGCCACCCTCAAGCACTTCGCCGGGTACGCCTCCTCGGCCGGCGCCCGCAACCTGGCCCCCGTCCGGGCGGGCACCCGCGAGTTCGCCGACGTGACCCTCCCGCCGTTCGAGATGGCGCTGCGCGAGGGCGGGGCGCGCTCGGTGATGGCGGCGTACACGGAACGGGACGGCGTCCCGGCCTCGGCGGACCCGGAGCTGCTGACCCAGCTCCTGCGCGAGGACTGGGGTTTCACCGGGACGGTGGTCGCCGACTACTTCGGCATCGGCTTCCTGCAGACACTGCACCGGGTGGCGGGCACACCGGCCCAGACGGCACGTCTGGCCCTGGAGGCGGGCATCGATGTCGAGCTGCCGACGGTGAAGTACTACGGCGAGGCGCTGGTGGCGGCCGTGCGCCAGGGCCAGGTACCGGAGGAACTGATCGACCGGGCGGCCCGCAGGGTGCTGGTGCAGAAGTGCGAGCTCGGCCTGCTCGACCAGGACTGGCGGCCGGAGACACCGGAGAGGATCGACCTCGACTCGGCGGCGAACCGCGCCCTGGCCCGCCGGCTGGCGGAGGAGTCGGTGGTCCTGCTGGACAACCCGGACGGCCTGCTCCCCCTGCCCCCCGACACCCGCGTCGCGGTGGTGGGCCCGCGGGCGGCGGACGCCCTGGCGATGCTCGGCTGCTACTCCTTCCCCTCCCACGTCCTCACCCATCACCCCGAGGTGGGGCTCGGCATCGAGATCCCGACGCTCCTGGAGTCCCTGCGGACCGAACTCCCCGACGCGAAGGTGACGTTCGCCGAGGGCTGCGGGGTCTCCGACCCGGACACGACGGGCTTCGAGGAGGCCGTGGCGAGGGCCTCGGAGGCGGACGTCTGCCTGGCGGTCCTGGGCGACCGGGCGGGCCTGTTCGGCCGGGGCACCTCGGGCGAGGGCTGCGATGTGACGGACCTCCACCTGCCCGGCGTGCAGGGCGAGTTGCTGGACACGCTGGTGGCGACGGGCGTCCCGGTGGTCCTGGTCCTCCTCACCGGCCGCCCCTACGCGCTCGGCCGCTGGCACGGCCGCCTGGGCGCGGTCGTCCAGGCTTTCTTCCCGGGGGAGGAAGGCGGCCCGGCGGTCGCGGGAGTGCTGTCGGGCCGCGTCACCCCCTCAGGCCGCCTGCCGGTGAGCGTGCCCCGGGTGCCCGGCGGCCAGCCATGGACCTACCTCCAGCCGCCCCTGGGCCTGGCCGGAGAGGTCAGCAACCTGGACCCGACCCCGCTGTACCCCTTCGGCCACGGGCGCTCGTACACGACGTTCGCGTGGGAGGACTTCTCCGGCGGGGCCGAGGAGACCGAGATCGGCACGGACGGCGCGTACGACGTCTCCCTGACGGTCCGCAACACCGGCGACCGGGCGGGCGCGGAGGTCGTCCAGCTCTACCTCCACGACCCGGTCGCCTCGGTGACCCGCCCGGACATCCGCCTGATCGGCTATCAGCGCGTGGAGCTGGAGCCCGGCGAGTCGACCCGCGTCACCTTCCGCTTCCACACCGACCTGTCGGCGTTCACCGACCGGGAGGGGAGGCGGGTGGTCGAACCGGGGGTGCTGGAGCTGCGGGTGGGGGCGTCCAGTGCGGACGTACGGCACACGAGGCGGCTGAACCTCACGGGGCCGGTACGGGAGGTGGGGGCCGGGCGGCGGTTGAGGTGCGAGGTCGAGGTGTCGGGCACCTGAGGCACGGACGGGCGGCGGCCGTGCCGGAGCCGGCCCCACCGCGGCCCTACCCCTCCCCCGCCACCGCCTCGAACCGCCACCGATGCACCGCCCGGCTCACCAGCTCACCGGCCGGCTCGGGCAGTTCGGGCACCACCGCGTCGAACTCCGCGTCCCACCAGGTGATCACGAGCACCCGATCACCCGGCGCCCGGAACGTCTCCCGGCGCAGCGGCTCACGGTCGAGCCGCTGCGCCTGCGCCCAGGCGAGGAGCTCCTTCCCCCGCCCCTCCGTCGCCCGGGCCTCCCACATCAGCGCGACCGTCATTGCGTGATCCTCATGGGTACAGGTTGTCCTTGCTGACCTCGTGGACGTGGTCGTGGTCGTGCGGGTCGCCGTTGCCGGGGACGTGCGGGTCCGTCACCGGGAGGGACGAGTCGGCCGACAGGTCCCAGCTGGACGCGGCCCGGCCCCGGGCGACCATTTCCGCGCCGAGGGCGGCGACCATCGCGCCGTTGTCGGTGCAGAGCTTGGGGCGGGGGACGCGGAGGCGGATGCCGGCCTTCTCGCAGCGTTCCTGGGCGAGGGCGCGCAGGCGGGAGTTGGCGGCGACGCCGCCGCCGATCATCAGGTGGTCGACGCCCTCGTCCCGGCAGGCCCGAACGGCCTTGCGGGTGAGGACGTCCACGACGGCCTCCTGGAAGGAGGCCGCCACATCGCGCACCGGCACCTCCTCGCCGGCCGCCCGCTTGGCCTCGATCCAGCGGGCGACCGCCGTCTTCAGACCGGAGAAGGAGAAGTCGTACGCCGGGTCGCGCGAGCCGGTCAGACCGCGCGGGAACGCGATCGCCTCCGGGTCGCCCTCGCGGGCGTACCGGTCGATGACCGGGCCGCCGGGGAAGCCGAGGTTCAGCACACGGGCGATCTTGTCGAAGGCCTCGCCCGCCGCGTCGTCGATCGTGGCGCCCATCGGGCGGACGTCCGAGGTGATGTCGGAGGAGAGCAACAGGGACGAGTGGCCGCCGCTGACCAGCAGGGCCATCGTCGGCTCCGGCAGCGGGCCGTGTTCGAGCTGGTCCACGCAGATGTGGGAGGCGAGGTGGTTCACGCCGTAGAGGGGCTTGCCGAGCGCGTAGGCGTACGCCTTCGCCGCCGAGACGCCGACCAGCAGCGCGCCCGCCAGCCCCGGCCCCGCCGTCACCGCGATGCCGTCCAGGTCCTTCGCGGAGACACCCGCCTCCTTCAGCGCCCGGTCGATGGTCGGGACCATCGCCTCCAGGTGGGCCCTGCTCGCCACCTCCGGCACGACTCCGCCGAAGCGGGCGTGCTCGTCGACGCTGGAGGCGACGGCGTCCGCCAGCAGGGTGGTGCCGCGGACGATGCCGACGCCGGTCTCGTCGCAGGAGGTCTCGATGCCGAGGACGAGAGGTTCGTCAGCCATTGATGTCGGTTCCTTGCACTGATGTCGGTTCCGCGGCGGAGCCGCTGTTGGATGCTGTGGTGAGGCGCATCACCAGGGCGTCCACGTTCCCCGGCTGGTAGTAGCCCCGCCGGAAGCCGATGGCCTCGAAGCCGAAGCGCTCGTACAGCCGCTGGGCGCGGACGTTGTCGACCCGGCACTCCAGCATGACCTCGGCGCACTCGAACGCGGTCGCCGCGCGCAGGAGGTCGGTCAGCAGACGGGCGCCGAGGCCCGTGCCCTGACGGTCGCGGGCCACCGCGATGGTCTGCACATCGGCCCCCGCGGCGGAGCCGCTGTCGGACTCGGTGCCGGAGGTCGCCAGGCCCGCGTAGCCGACGATCCGGTCGCCGGCCTCGGCCACGACGTAGTGGCGGGTCGCCTCGGGGCCGCGGGAGTGCGCCAGCTCGGACCAGAACATGCCGCGCGACCACGCGTCCTCGGGAAAGAGGTCCTTCTCGAGCTCGAGGACGGGATCGATGTCCCACCAGCGCATCTCGCGCAGCACGGGGATGACGGGCTCGGTCACTTGGGGGTGACCACCTTGTAGTTCTTGGGGACCTGGGCGTCCGGCCGGCGCAGGTAGAGCGGACGGGGGGCCGGGAGTTCCTCGCCGGCGGCCAGCTTCTCGGCGGCCAGCGAGGCGAGGGCCGCGGCGGACACGTGCTCCGGCTCGTGCGCGTTCGGGAAGGTGTCGGGGTAGAGCAGCGCGCCCGCGCCGACGGCCGGCAGTCCGGCCACCCGCTCGGCGATGTCGGCCGGACGGTCGACGGCGGGGTCCGTGAGCCGGGTGCGGGAGTCGGCGTAGCGCGCCCAGTAGACCTCCTTGCGGCGGGCGTCGGTCGCCACGACGAAGGGGCCTTCGAGGTCGGCGGCGTAGGCGAGTCCGTCGAGGGTGCACAGGCCGTGCACGGGGACGCCGAGCGCGAGACCGAAGGTGTCGGCGGTCATCAGGCCGACGCGCAGCCCGGTGTACGGGCCCGGGCCGATGCCGACGACGATCCCGGTGACGGCGTCGAGCGGGCGCCCCGCCCCGGCGAGGAGCCGGTCGACGGCCGGCAGCAGCAGCTCACCGTGCCGGCGCGCGTCCACCTGGCTCGACGAGGCGATGACGTCCGTACCGTCGTGCAGGGCGACGGTCACGGCGGGAGTGGCGGTATCCAGAGCGAGCAAGAGCACGCAAACAGCCTACGGCTCCGCGGGGCCCGTTGTCGGACGCCCTGTCACCCACCCGAAGGGCGGACCCGGGCACGGTCCCGGACGCCCCGGCCAGGACACGCCCCGCCACCGCCCCGCGGCCAGCACTCCCGACACGGCCCCACCCCGCCCCCGACCACCCCGATCAAGCCCTCGCCGGCTGCTAACGTCGCCGCGAAGCATGAAGAAGTACGACAAAGAGGTGGTCGCCGGTGGCAAGCAGCAGCTCGACCTTCGTTGCCGGGCTCACCGCCGCGGCGCTCGCGACGGTCGGGTTCCTCGCCTTCCAGGCGTCCGCGAACGGACCCGTCACGAGCGGCAAACCGCAGGCCGGCGCCTCGCCGACCGCGTCGAAGGCCCCCAGGGACAGAAAACGCCCCACCTCGCTGCCGTCCGGCTCCGGCAAGGGTGAGCGGGTCGTGTACTCGGTGGACGACGACCGGGTCTGGCTGGTCCGCGAGAACGGCAAGGTGGAGCGGACGTTCAAGGTCGCCCCGGGCAGTGTCGACCCGGCACCCGGCGCCTACCACGTCACCTCCCGCTCGAAGGCCACCACCGGCAGCGACGGCATCCCCATCGAGCACGTGGTGCGCTTCGCGAGCGTCGGCGGGGTGGTCATCGGCTTCAGCACGGCCGTGGGCGGCCCGGCACCGGTCCGCTATCCGGCGGTGCGCACGGGCGGGATCCGCCAGTCGCGCGCGGACGGCGACGCGATGTGGCGGTTCGCGACGATCGGCGTGCGGATCGTCGTGATCCGTTAGGGCCCGGGCCGCCGCACCCGGCTACGCGGCCTCACGGTGTTCGCGGGGAGTCCGCTGGTCCTGCTGCTCGGGCTCGCGCGGCGGGCGGGACACCGCGTCCGCGGCCGCGCAGGAGGCCAGCAGATCGTGCATGGACACCCCGGCGAGTGCGAACGGCTTCGGCTGGGCCTTGGGCTCGGTGGCCGGCATGGACGCCTCCTGGGGCCGGGGCGGGCCTGGTTAGGTACACCTAACTAGGGACGGGATACCATGTGACCACGCACAAGACGCCGAACGCAACATTTTGCCGACGTCTTGTCGGAACCTTCATACGAACGCCGGACACGACGATGTCCAGGGCGGCCCTCAGGACGGCCCAGGAGCCGCCGCCCCCTCAGGCCGCCAGCACACTCAGGTCGGCCGAAGCCCACCGCTCCCCGAGCCCGGTGACCGTCACATGCCGCACCTCGTCCGTCGTGTCTCCGACGGCCCGGTGGATCCGTACCTGGAGCCGCTCCTCGGTCAGCTCCTCGACCTTCCCCTCGCCCCACTCCACGACGACCACCGACTCGGGCAGCGACACATCGAGGTCGAGGTCCTCCATATCGTCGAGCCCGCCGGACAGGCGGTACGCGTCGACGTGGAGAAGCGGCGGGCCGTCCCCGAGGGACGGGTGGACGCGGGCGATCACGAACGTCGGGGAGGTGACCGCGCCACGCACCCCGAGCCCCTCGCCCAGCCCGCGCGTCAGCGTCGTCTTGCCCGCGCCGAGCTCCCCGCTGAGCATCACGAGGTCGCCTGCGCGCAGCAGCTTGGCCAGGCGGCGGCCCAACTCCCGCATCTGTTCGGGGGAGTTGACGATCAGCTCGGTCTCAGCCGGGTTGTGCGGTGCTGCTGGTGCTTCCATAGCCACCCACGGTAGCCCCTGCGGGCACGGCACCCGCGCGGGTGAGCAGGTCGGCGAGGCGGTCGGTGACCACTTCCGGGTGTTCCAGGATCACCAGGTGCCCGGCGTCCGGGACGAGGACCAGCTCCGCGTCCGGCAGCAGGTCGGCGATGGCCTCGCTGTGCTCGCTCGGCGTGACCAGATCCCCGATGCCGGCCAGCACCAGCACCGGCATGTCCTTGAAACAGGCGAGCGCCTCGGTCTTGTCGTGGTCGGTGAAGGCCGGGTAGAACTCGGCGACCACGTCGATCGGCGTGCCCTCGATCATCCGCTCGGCGAACCGGGCGACGGCCGGGTCGACGTCCCGGGAGGCGAACGAGTACCGCTTGATGATCCCGGCGAACAGATCGGCGGTGGCCCGCCGCCCCTTCTCCACCAGCTCGGCCCGCTGCCCCAGCGCCTTCAGCACGCCCGGCAGCACCCGCCGTACGGCGTTGACACCCGCGACCGGCAGCCCGAAGTTGACCTCGCCGAGCCGCCCCGAGGACGTACCGACGAAGGCGGTGGCGACGACCCGCTCACGGATCAGCTCGGGGTACTGCGCGGCCAGCGCCATCACCGTCATCCCGCCCATGGAGTGCCCGACCAGCACGACCGGCCCCTCGGGCACGGCCGCGTCGATCACGGCCTTCAGATCGCGCCCCAGCTGGTCGATGGTGAGCGGCGTACCGTCCTGGACCTGGCCGGCCCCGCGCGCGGAGCGCCCGTGGCTGCGCTGGTCCCAGTGCACGGTCCGTACGACACCCCGCAGCGCCGCCCGCTGGAAGTGCCAGGAGTCCTGGGTGAGGCAGTAGCCGTGGCTGAAGACGACGGTGACGGGGAGGGGGGCCTTGCGGCCGAAGAGCCGTCGGCGGCGGGGGGCCGAGCCGCCCTCGGGCTCGACGTCGTCGACCTCGTAGTACAGCTCGGTGCCGTCGTCGGCGAACGCCTTGCCGGGCGTGCCGCGCAGCGCGCCGTACGGGCCCGTCGAGTCGAGGGCGAGCCGGGCCTTGGCCCGCATGCCGCGGCCCACGGTCATCCGCTCCAGGGCGACTCCGGCCGCGGCGCCCGCGGCGATCACGCCTATCGCGGCGCCGGCGATACCGGTCGCCCGGCGCCAGCCCCCGGCCGCCCCCGTGGCGGAGGCGGCTGCGACGGCCGCCGAGGCGGCACTCGCCACTGCCTCCGCACTGCTCTCGCTCACGTACCGCTCCTCTTCGCCGGATTCCGATTGGTGCTGCTGGTACCGCTGTTACTGCCGTTGCCTTCGTTACTGCTGTTGCCCAGGTGCCCGAGCCCGCGACGGTACCGGGCCGGTCGCCGAGTCGAACGCCTCGAAAACCCGCCACCGGCGGTCCCCGGCCCCCGTCCCCCTCCCCAGCCCCCGTCCCCTTCCCTGGCCCCGCCCCCTCCCGGCGTTGAGGCCTTACCCGTACTCCTGACTCCTGCCCGCCTGCGGGTTACCCGTTTCGTTCCTCGTTCACATAGACGCGCGGAACCCGCGCTCCGATGCGTGTGACGATTTCGTACCCGATGGTGCCCGCGGCCTGCGCCCAGTCCTCCGCGGTGGGCTCCCCGCGGTCGCCGGGCCCGAAGAGCACGGCTTCCGCGCCCTCACCGGGTTCGTCGCCACCGAGGTCGACGACGAACTGGTCCATCGCGATCCGCCCGGCGACCGTACGCCACTTGCCGCCGACCAGGACCGGCCCGGTCCCGGAGGCGTGCCGGGGGACGCCGTCGGCGTACCCGAGGGGCACCAGGCCGAGGGTGGTCTCGCCGGGGGTCGTGTAGTGGTGGCCGTAGCTCACGCCGTGCCCGCCCGGGACGTGCTTCACCAGGGCCAGTGAGGCCGCCAGCGTCATCACCGGGCGCAGGCCCAGGTCGGCGGCAGAGCCGAGCTCCGGGCTGGGCGAGATGCCGTACATCGCGATGCCCGGTCGGACGAGGTTGAAGTGGGTCTCCGGAAGCGTCAGCGTGGCCGGCGAGTTGGCGATGTGCCGCACCTCGGGCCGTACGCCCTGCTGCTCGGCGTAGGCCACCATCTCGCGGAAGCGGGAGAGCTGGGCGGTGATGGAGGGATGCCCGGGCTCGTCGGCGCAGGCGAAGTGCGACCACAGCCCGGTGACCCGGACGAGCCCCTCGGCCTCGGCACGCAGCGCCTCGGCGACCAACTCGGGCCAGTCACCGGGCTGACAGCCGTTGCGCCCGAGCCCGGTGTCGGCCTTGAGCTGCACCCGAGCGGCCCGCCCCGCGAGCCGGGCCCCCTCGACGACCTCCCGCAGCGCCCACATCCCGCTCACGGACACGTCCAGGTCCGCCTCGACGGCCTCCCGCCAGGGCCCGCCCGGCGTCCACAGCCAGCACATGATCCGGACGTCCGCCGGCAGCCCGGCACCCGCGCGCAGCGCGAGAGCCTCCTCGGGCGTGGCCGTCCCTATCCACGTGGCGCCCGCCTCGACGGCGGCCCGGGCACAGGGCACCGCACCGTGTCCGTACCCGTCGGCCTTCACCACGGCCATGAACGCCGCGTCCGGCGCCTTGGCCCGCAGGGTCCGCACATTGGCCCGCAACGCGGCCAGGTCGATCTCGGCGCGGGCGCGCGACGGGTTGGCGGTCGGCTGTGCAGTCTCACTCATCGCGCCCAGTGTCTCAGAGCCCTCGGACACCCCCTAAGAGCCCGCCCTGCGCCCCCGCACGCGATCAGGGAAACGCGACGGTGCCGGGGCACGGGGGCGCCGCGCGGACGGGTCACTCGTTCCGACGAACGGGGAGAGAGAGCAGCAAGCCCGGCACCTTTTCAACCCACCCGGCCACCCAGCCCGCCGAGCACCGGTTCAACCGCACCCGACCAAACCAGCCCGCCAAGCACCGGTTCGGCCAAGCCTGGCCAAACCAGCCAACTCGCCACTTTTCGGCCGAGCCCGCCAAAACCAGACCGTCCGGCGTTTGAGGACGAGGCCCGTTCAGGGCCGAAGCGCGGTGCGGGGCGGCAGCCCCGCGTGGGGTGCAGGGGCGCAGCCCCGCCGGGGTCCAGGGACGCAACCCGGCGTGGGGTCCAGGGGCGTAGCCCGGCGTGGGGTGCAGGGGCGCAGCCCCGCGGGGGTCCAGGGGGCGGAGCCCCCTGGTGGGGTCGAAGGGGCGGAGCCCCTGGGGACGGGAAGGGTAGGGGCGGCGGGGGCGAGCAACACCCCCACGGCACCCCCCGGCGGGCACCTCACCGCCGTACGACATCCCGCCACGCCCGCCCCACTGCCCCCGCCACCTCATGCGCCCCCACCGGCGCCCCCTCCGCCGCGAACCGCCCCGCCAACCCATGCAAGTACGCCCCCACACTCCCCGCGTCCAAGGCCGAAAGCCCCGCCGCCAGCAACGACCCCGCCACCCCCGACAGCACATCCCCGCTCCCGGCCGTCGCCAGCCAGCCCGTCCCCGTCGCGTTCACCCGCACCACCCCACCCCCCGCGTCCGCCACCAACGTCGTGGACCCCTTCAACAACACCGTCGCCCGATACCGCCCCGCCAACTCCCGTACCGCGGCCAACCGCCCCGCCTCGACCTCCTCCCGCGCCACCCCCAACAACGCGGCCGCCTCCCCCGCATGAGGAGTCATCAGCGTCGGCGCCGTACGCGCCCGCACCGCCCCGACCTCCGCCAACCGCAACCCGTCCGCGTCCACCAGCACCGGCACATCCGCGTCCAGTACCTCCGCCACCGTCCCCGCGTCGTCCCCGGCCCCCGGCCCGACGACCCACGCCTGCACCCGCCCGGCCTGCTTGGGCCCCTGGTCGGACACGAGCGTCTCGGGAAACCGGGCGATGACCGCCTCCCCGGCCGGCCCGACGTACCGCACGGCCCCCGCACCACCCCGCAGGGCACCCGCCACGGCCAGCACGGCGGCCCCCGGATACCGGGCGGACCCGGCCGCGATCCCGACCACCCCCCGCCGGTACTTGTCGCTCTCCACCCCCGGCACCGGCAACAGCGCGGCCGCATCGGCGTGCTGCAACGCCTCCAGCTCGGCCTCCTCGGGAAGTTCCAGCCCGATGTCGACCAGCCGCACCACCCCGGCGTACTCGCGTGCGGGATCGATCAGCAACCCCGGCTTGTGCGTCCCGAAGGTGACGGTCAGATCGGCCCGTACGGCAGCCCCCCGCACCTCTCCCGTGTCCGCCTCGACACCACTCGGCAGGTCCACGGCGACAACGGCGGCGCGCGACGCGGCGACCAGAGCGGCAAGCGCAGCCGCGTCCGGCCGCAGTCCGCCCCTGCCGCCGATCCCGACGATGCCGTCGAGCACGAGGTCGGCCCGCCGGACGACCTCCTCGGCATCCGCCGGCGAGACCGAACGCCCGCCCGCCCGCAGCAGGGCCGCCAACCCCCCGGCATGGGTCCGCTCGGGCGCGAGCAGCACCGCCGTCACCCCGGCCCCTCGGCGGGCCAGCCGCGCCCCGGCGTACAGGGCGTCACCACCGTTGTCCCCGCTGCCGACCAGTAGCACGACCCGCCGCCCGTACACCCGCCCCAGCACATCCGCACAGGCGGCGGCGAGCCCGGCGGCGGCCCGCTGCATGAGCGCCCCCTCCGGCAGCCGCGCCATCAAGCGCCGTTCGGCGGCCCTGACCGTGTCCACGCTGTAGGCAGTACGCATACGCCCCAGTCTCACACCGGAGCACCCCAAGACACCTGCGCCTCCCCCCAAAACCCCTTGCCGCCGCCCCCGCACCTCACACCGGAGCACCCCAAGACGCCTGCGCCTCCCCGCCGAAGGGCTTCGCCCCCGCGTCTACGCCTCCGCGACGACCACGGCCGAGGCCACCCCCGCGTCATGGCTCAACGACACGTGCCAGGACTGTACGCCCAGCTCCGCGGCCCGCGCCGCCACCGTCCCCGTCACCCGCAGCCGCGGCCGCCCGCTGTCCTCGACGTACACCTCCGCGTCGGTCCACAGCAGCCCAGCCGGCGCCCCCAGCGCCTTGGCGAGCGCCTCCTTCGCCGCGAACCGCGCCGCGAGCGAGGCGACGCCCCGGCGCTCCCCGCTGGGCAGCAGCAACTCGCTCTCCAGGAAGAGCCGTTGGGCCAGCCCCGGCGTGCGCTCCAGCGACGCCGCGAACCGGTCGATCTCGGCCACGTCGATCCCGACCCCGATGATGCTCATGCGAGCACCTTACGGAGCGGGGGTCACTCGAAGCGCACGGGTGCCGATGGGCTTCCACTCGCCGCGCCGCCGTTCCGGCTGGCCGGCAGCCTGGAGCGCGGCTCATCACCATGGCCGTAGCACTGACGGCACTCCGCTCGCTCCTCAGTCTGGTGTACGCCATCGGCGTGAGCCGGTGCGCAACGGGAGGCCGAACTGCGGCCGACCGGAGGGACATTGCCCCCGGCGCCCGTCCCGCCCGACCATCCGCAGCGGAGCCGGCCCGCGGCTGCCCGTCCTGCCCGCGGGCGAGGACGCGGCCGAGTCCTACGACGCCTTTCGCGCAGCCGCCGCCAAGGCCCTCCCTATTCTCCGGCTCCTGGCGCCGCCCCCGCCCTCCGTCCCGGACGACATCTGGAACCGGCCCTGCGCGGTGTGATCCACTCGCCGGCGACGGGAGCCCGGCCGTCCTGACCTTCCGCCCCGTGGAAGTGCCCGAGCCCTCCCGCCATGGGCAACTCCTGCGCCTCCGCAGGGAACTGCGACCGCTCCTGAGCCGCCGGGCGCAGGCCTCGGAGCAGCCGGTTCCGCACAGCTGACGCTCCGCCCGCCGCCCCGGTTGTCACAGCCTGCTGCTAGCCTGCGGCGACTCGATCACATAAGTCACACAAGTCATATCGGTCACTCACATCACCGCCGCGCGCCCTCGGGGGCAGCCTGCGCGCCGCGGACAGCAACGCCAGGGGGCGGAGGAATGAGCAGCACCATCAGCGGCAGATCCACGGGCTCCGGAGGACCCACCTTCGACCCGTACGACAACACGCCCGAGCTGATCCCCCTGCGCACGGCCGCGCAGGCCGGCCACTGGCCCGCCGTCCGGGCCTTCATCGCGGGACTCGACTCCGTGGAGAAGGTCTGCTCGGCCTCGTCCCTCCTCGCCGACATCGCCGGCGCCGAGAACTTTCTGGAGCGGGCGGTCACCGAGCTGCCCGGCGACCCGCTGCCCCGCACGCTGCTCGCCCACCGGTACGTCTACATCGGCTGGGACATCCGCAGCGGCGCCCGCGCGCAGCACGTCTCGCGGGACCAGTTCGACCAGTTCCACGCCTGGCTGCGCCGGGCCGAGCAGATCCTCATCGAGGTGTGCGCCGAGCAGCCGGCGTACGCCCCCGCCTGGACGGTCCGGCTGATGACCGCCCGCGGCCTGCAACTGGGTCAGGCCGAGGCGCGCCGCCGCTACGACCGGCTGTCCGCCCACCACCCGCACCACTACCACGCGCAGACGCAGCTGCTGCAGCAGATCTGCCCCAAGTGGGGCGGCTCCTGGGACGCGGCGCACGGCTTCGCCCGGGAGTGCGCGACCGCCGCGCCCGACGGCTCGAACGCCGGCGCCCTGGTCGCGCTCGCCCACATCGAGCACTGGCTGGACCTGGAGAGCACCGAGCGCGGGGCCTACATGCGGGGTCTGCCGGTCCGCGACGACCTGCGGTTCGCCGCCCAGGTCTCGGTGCTGCACCCGTCCTACCGGCCCAACTGGAACTCGATCGGGGCGCACAGCGCGTTCGCGTTCGCCTTCTCGCTCGGTGGTCACTTCGCGGACGCGGCCCCGCACTTCGCCTTCCTCGGCGACCGCGCCTCGGAGTTCCCGTGGGACTACATGGGCGACCCGAAGGCCTCGTTCCTGAAGTTCCGCAAGTCCGCGATGGAAGCCTGAGGGGGCCGGGACACATGACCACCGAACTGCACGACCACAACGGCCTCGCCGTCCTCGACGGCCTGATCTCCCACACCACCACCCAGGGCATCCCCACCCTCTACGCCCCGGCCTCCGGCAACGAGATCACCGCCGGGCTCTTCTTCCGGGTGGGCCGCGCCGACGAGACCCTGGCCACCGCCGGCATCACCCACCTCGTCGAGCACCTCGCCCTGCACCGCCTCGGCCTGTCCGACCTGCACTACAACGGTGCGACGGCGAACGCGTACACCCTCTTCCACGTCACCGGCAGCGAGGCGGAGGTCGTCGCCCACCTCAACACCGTGTGCGCGGGCCTGCGGGACCTGCCGATGGACCGGCTGGAGACGGAGAAGGAGATCCTGCGCACGGAGGCGGCGGGCCGCGGCAACGGCCCCTTCTCCCAGCTCCCGCTGTGGCGCTACGGCGCCCAGGGCTACGGCCTGTCCAGCTACAACGAGCTCGGCACCTGGAGCCTGACGCCCGAGCAGGTACGGCAGTGGGCGCAGACCCGGTTCACCCGGGACAACGCGGTGCTGTGGATCACCAGCGACCACATGCCGGAGGGCCTCGACCTCACCCTGCCCGAGGGCCGCCGCTTCCCGGCGCCGGCCGCGACCAGCGCGCTGCCCGTCACCCCGGCCTACATCCACGGCGACGACGGCCACGTCGTCTTCACCTCGGTGCTGCGCCGCTCCACCGCCGCCTCCGTCTTCGCGGACGTCCTCGGCCGGGCCCTCTTCCAGGACCTGCGCCAGGAGGGCGGCTACTCCTACTCGGCGGAGGCCGACTGCTCCCCGCGCGACGCCGGCTTCGCCACCCTCACCGCGTACGCCGACTCCCTCCCGCAGAAGCAGGACGCGGTGGTCGGCGGCTTCGTCGACACCCTCGCCCGCCTGCGCGCGGGCCGCATCGAGCAGTCCGAACTGGACTCCGTCCGCACCAAGCTGCTGAAGATGTACGACACCCCCGACCTGGGGGCCGCCTCGCTGCCGTCGTACGCGCTGAGTCTGCTGCTCGGGCACCGGATCCTCTCCCCCGAACAGCACAAGGCCGAGCTGAACGCGGTGACCCTCGCCGACCTGCACGAGGTCGCCCGCGAGGCCTGGGACGGCGGTCTGCTCCAGGTGCCGGGCCAGGGCGTCGACTGGGCCGGCTTCACCCTCGCCCCCCAGTACTCCACGACGGCCGTCACCGGCACCCGGCACCAGTCCCTGGAGGACGACCGGGTCACCCTGACCATCGGCACCGAGGGCGTCACCCTCACGACGCCCAAGGGCCCGATCACCGTCCGCTACGACGCCTGCGCCGTCATGACCACCCGCCCCGACGGCGCGCGCTCCCTCACCGGCCACGACGGCTTCGTCATCACCGTCGAACCGACCCTCTACCGAGGCGTCACCCCGGAACGCACGGCGTTCCTGGACTCAGCCGTACCGGCGGAGGCGGTGGTACGGATGCCGGCCCGCGAACCGGACCAGATCCCGCAACCCCGCAAGCAGACCTCGACCGCGGGCTCTGCCGGCACTGGCCGCTCGACCTGGGCCTGGACCGCAGGCCTCTGGCTGGTCGGCCTCCTCGCCGCGGTCTGGGGCCTGTTGTGCGCCGTGATCACAGCCGACGAGGCGGGCGCCGCAGCACCGGAGTGGGACGCGGTGGTGGGCGTGTGGATCCTGGAGATCCCCCTGGCCCTGGTGACCTGGAAGCTCTACCAGGCCCGGAAACGCCGACGAGGTTGACGACTGCTGGGGCACTCCCCGATCGCCAGGGGCGATCCGGGGGCGCCCGAGGATCGCCGCGAGCGATCCGGGGGCGCCAGGTTCGCCGCGGGCGACCAGGGGCGCCCCGGGAATCGCCGAAGGCGAACCGCGGCGTCCCCGGGATCGCCGCAGGCGATCAAGGGCGCGGGGCTGTGACGACATGCGGCTCCGCCGCGATGGGGGTCCCCCCGCTCGAGCGAAGTCGAGAGTGGGGGAGCGACCAGCCCCCCCACACACACCCGCACCCGCACAAAACCCCCTCACCCCACCCCCCTCAGACGCCCCGCCCCGTGAGGAACTACTCCACGGTGACGGACTTCGCCAGGTTCCGCGGCTGATCCACCTCGTTCCCCCGCGCAGTGGCCAGCTCGCACGCGAACACCTGCAACGGCACCGTGGCCACCAACGGCTGCAACAACGTCGGCGTGACAGGAATCCGCACGAGATGGTCGGCATACGGCACGACCGCCTCGTCCCCCTCCTCCGCGATCACGATCGTCCGCGCCCCCCGAGCCCGGATCTCCTGGATGTTGGACACGATCTTGTCGTGCAGCACGGACCGCCCCCGAGGCGACGGCACGACCACGACCACCGGCAGATCCTCCTCGATGAGCGCGATCGGCCCGTGCTTCAGCTCGCCCGCCGCGAAGCCCTCGGCGTGCATGTACGCCAGCTCCTTCAGCTTCAGCGCACCCTCCAGCGCCACGGGGTAGCCCACGTGCCGCCCGAGGAACAGCACCGTGTTCTTGTGGGCGAGCGAACGCGCCAGCTCGCGCACCGGCTCCATGGTCTCCAGCACCCGCTCGACCTGACCGGAGATCTGCGCGAGGTCCCGGATCACGGCCCGGATCTCGTCACCCCACTTGGTGCCGCGCACCTGGCCGAGATACAGAGCGACCAGATAACACGCCACCAACTGCGTCAGGAACGCCTTGGTCGACGCGACGGCCACCTCCGGCCCGGCGTGCGTGTACAGCACCGCGTCCGACTCACGCGGAATCGTCGAACCGTTGGTGTTGCAGATCGCCAGCACCCTGGAGCCCTGCTCACGGGCGTGCCGCAGCGCCATGAGCGTGTCCATGGTCTCGCCGGACTGCGAGATCGCGATCACCAGGGTCTGCGGGTCCAGGATCGGATCCCGGTACCGGAACTCACTCGCCAGCTCCACCTCGCACGGGATGCGCGTCCAGTGCTCGATGGCGTACTTCGCGATCATCCCGGCGTGGAAGGCCGTACCGCACGCGATGACGACGACCTTGTCGACCTCCCGCAGCGCCCCCGGAGAGATCCGCAGCTCGTCCAGCGTCAGCGAGCCGGCCGCGTCGATGCGCCCCAGCAACGTATCGGCGACCGCCTTGGGCTGCTCGGCGATCTCCTTGAGCATGAAGTAGTCATAACCCCCCTTTTCCGCGGCTGACGCGTCCCAGTCGACGTGATACAATCGCACGTCCGCCGGACGCCCGTCGAACCCGGTCACGGTCACACCGTCGCGGCGCAGCTCCACCACCTGGTCCTGACCCAGCTCGATCGCCGACCGCGTGTGGGCGATGAACGCGGCGACGTCCGAGGCGAGAAAGGCCTCGCCCTCTCCAACGCCCACCACCAGCGGCGAGTTCCGTCGCGCGCCCACGACCACATCCGGCTCGTCCGCATGCACCGCGACCAGCGTGAACGCGCCTTCGAGCCGCCGGCACACCAGCCGCATCGCCTCCGCGAGGTCGGCCGTGACCGAGAACTCCTCGGCGAGCAGATGGGCCACGACCTCGGTGTCGGTCTCGGAGGCCAACTCGTGTCCGCGCTCGGCGAGTTCGGCCCGCAGCACCGCGAAGTTCTCGATGATCCCGTTGTGCACGACGGCGACCCGCCCCGCGTTGTCGAGATGAGGATGGGCGTTGGTGTCCGTCGGGCCACCGTGTGTGGCCCATCGCGTGTGCCCGATGCCCGTCGACCCGGTCGGCAGCGGCCGGTCGCTGAGCTCCTTCTCCAGATTGACGAGCTTGCCCGCCTTCTTCGCCGCGGCGAGCCCTCCGTCCGCCGGCACGGCGACACCCGCCGAGTCGTATCCCCGGTACTCCAGTCGCTTCAGCCCGGCCATCACGACCTCGAGCGCCGACTGCGACCCCACGTATCCCACGATTCCGCACATGCGCGGCAGCCTACGACCGAATCACGCTCCAAAAGGGCCTTCGCGTGCCCGAATTCGGAAATTCCCGCGCCTGTACGAGCCCCCGCACCGCATCCGAACCGCCCCCGAACGCGCCCCCGAACGCCCTCGACCACCCCGAAAACCCCCCGCAGGCACCCCGCTCCCCCTGCCCACCTCCCCTCCCTTGCCCCCTCCCGCCCGGCGTGACGGACCCCACCCGCCATCCCGTTCAAACTCCGTTAACAATGGACTGTGATCTCTCCGGTCTCCCCGATACCCCGGAGCGCCCACCGGCACCGGCCGGAGGCGACTCCCTACGTCGACCTCACCCGCTGCGAGTGGAGCGGGCTGCGCGACAAGACACCGCTGCCGCTGACCGCCGACGAGGTCGAGAAGCTGCGTGGCCTCGGCGACGTCATCGACCTCGACGAGGTCCGGGACATCTACCTCCCGCTGTCCCGCCTCCTCAACCTCTACGTCGGCGCCACCGACGGTCTCAGAGGCGCACTGAACACCTTCCTGGGCGAACAGGGCTCCCAGTCCGGCACACCGTTCGTCATAGGAGTCGCCGGCTCGGTGGCGGTGGGCAAATCCACCGTCGCCCGCCTCCTCCAGGCCCTGCTCTCCCGCTGGCCGGAGCACCCTCGCGTCGAACTGGTCACCACCGACGGCTTCCTGCTCCCCACCAAGGAACTGGAGGCCCGCGGCCTGATGTCGCGGAAAGGTTTCCCCGAGTCCTACGACCGGCGCGCGCTCACCCGCTTCGTGGCCGACATCAAGGCCGGCAAGGACGAGGTGACGGCCCCCGTCTACTCCCACCTGATCTACGACATCGTCCCCGACCAGCGGCTCACGGTCCGCCGCCCCGACATCCTGATCGTCGAGGGCCTGAACGTCCTCCAGCCCGCCCTCCCCGGCAAGGACGGCCGCACCCGTGTCGGTCTCGCCGACTACTTCGACTTCAGCGTGTACGTCGACGCGAGCGCCGAGGACATCGAACGCTGGTACCTCAACCGGTTCAAGAAACTGCGCCAGACCGCCTTCCAGAACCCGGACTCGTACTTCAGGAAGTACACACAGGTGTCCGAGGAGGAGGCCCTCGCCTACGCCCGCACCCTCTGGCGCACCATCAACAAGCCGAACCTGATCGAGAACATCGCCCCCACCCGCGGCCGCGCCACCCTGGTCGTCCGCAAGGGCCCGGACCACAAGGTGCAGCGGTTGAGCCTGCGCAAACTGTGACGGCTACCCTGCCCCCATGCTGCACCTGCGCCTGATCACGCCGTCGGAGAAGACCGACGCCGTGGTCCGCCTGATCGAGAACACCGTGGGCACCACCCATCTGGCGGTGGTGCCGGGCGCCGCCCGCAACCCGGCCGGCGACGTCGTCCTGTGCGACGTGGCGCGCGAGGCGGCTGACGAACTCCTCACCGGCCTGCAGGAGTTGGGCCTGGACAAGAGCGGCTCGATCGCCGTCGAGAACATCGACCTGTCCCTGTCGGTGCGGGCCGACAAGGCCGAGGCGGAGGCGCCGGGCGAGGGCGCCGACGCGGTCCTGTGGGAGCACCTGACGGACGCGACCCACGAGGAGTCGACTCTCTCCGTCACCTACCTCGCGTTCATCACGCTGGCGACGATGATCGCGGCCTGCGGAGTGGTGCTCGACAACGCGATCCTGATCGTGGGCGCGATGGCGGTGGGCCCGGAGTTCGGCCCGCTCGCCGGCATCTCCACGTCGATCGTGCGCCGTGCCCCACGCCTGGCACTGCGCTCGCTGATCGCGTTGCTGGTCGGGTTCGCGGTGGCCATGGCGGTGACCGTGGTCTTCAGCCTCTTCATGGACTGGATCGACCTGTTCAGCAAGGAACAGCTGGAGGCCGACCGCCCCCAGACCGGCTTCGTCTACGCCCCCGACGCCTTCTCCTTCATCGTGGCCGTCCTGGCGGGCGCGGCCGGCACCCTCTCCCTGACCTCCGCCAAGTCCGGCGCTCTGGTGGGCGTGGCCATCTCGGTCACCACGGTCCCCGCCGCCGCCAATGCCGCCGTAGCCCTGAGCTACGGCGACATGGGACAGACTTGGGGCTCAACCGAACAACTCCTGCTGAACCTCCTGGGCATCATCCTGGCAGGAGCGCTGACCCTACTGCTCCAGAAGTGGCTCTGGTCCCGGCAACGTGGACGTATCAATGCCGGTCAGGGCAGCTAGCACAGGGGCGCGGGGCTGTGCCGATCTGCGGCTCCGCCGCGATGGGGGTCCCCCCGCTCGAGCGAAGTCGAGAGTGGGGGAACGACCAGCCACAACGAACCCGCAGCCCGCAACGCACAGAACTCCGCCCCCGAACCCGGCCCGGCAATCAGCCCAGCGCGGACTTCACCGCATCGGCAAGCCGGCCGGCAACAGCCTGAGCCTGATCAATATCCGCCGCCTCGACCATCACCCGAACCAGCGGCTCGGTCCCGGAAGGCCGAAGAAGAACTCGCCCGGTGGCCCCCAGCTCCCGCTCCGCCTCACCAACGGCAGCGGAGAGCTCGGCGGAGTCCCCGACACGGGACCTGTCCACGTCCGGCACATTGATCAGCACCTGCGGCAACCGCTCCATCACGGACGCCAGCTCGCGCAGCGACTTCCCGCTCTCCGCGACACGCGCCGCCAGCATGAGCCCGGTCAGCGTCCCGTCACCCGTGGTCGCGTGGTCGAGGATGATCACGTGCCCGGACTGCTCACCGCCGAGCGCGTACCCGTGCTGCTTCATCTCCTCCAGCACATACCGGTCGCCGACGGCGGCCTGCACGAGCTGGATGCCCTCCCGCTCCATGGCGAGCTTGAAGCCGAGGTTGGACATGACGGTGGCGACCACGGTGTCCGAGCGCAGCACGCCCCGCTCCCGCATCGCCAGCGCGAGCACCGAGAGAATCTGGTCGCCGTCGATCTCCTCGCCGGTGTGGTCCACGGCGAGGCACCGGTCCGCGTCACCGTCGTGCGCGATACCGAAGTCGGCCCCGTGCTCGACGACGGCGGCCTTCAGCTGGTCGAGGTGCGTGGACCCGCAGCCGTCGTTGATGTTGAGCCCGTCCGGCGACGCACCGATCGTGACGATCTCCGCGCCGGCCCGCGTGAACGCCTCCGGCGAGACCCGGGCGGCAGCGCCGTGCGCCTCGTCGAGGACGATTTTCAGCCCGTCGAGCCGGTTCGGCAGAACGGCGATGAGGTGGGCGACGTAGCGGTCGAACCCTTCGTCGTACGAGCGCACGCGCCCGACACCCGCGCCCGTCGGCCGCTCCCAGGGCTCACCGCGCCGGTGCTCCTCGTAGACGGTCTCGATCTTGTCCTCGAGTTCGTCGGCGAGCTTGTGGCCGCCGCGGGCGAAGAACTTGATGCCGTTGTCGGGCATCGCGTTGTGGCTGGCGGAGAGCATCACACCGAGGTCGGCGCCCAGCGCGCCGGTCAGATACGCGACAGCCGGGGTCGGCAGCACGCCGACCCGCAGCACGTCCACACCCGCACTCGCCAGGCCGGCCACCACGGCGGCCTCCAGGAACTCCCCGGACGCGCGCGGGTCCCGTCCCACGACCGCCACCGGCCGGTGGCCCTCGAAGGTGCCCGCCTCGGCCAGCACATGCGCCGCCGCTACCGACAGACCGAGCGCCATCTCGGCCGTGAGATCCGCGTTGGCGACACCGCGCACGCCGTCCGTGCCGAAGAGTCGTCCCACTTGTCCTCCTGAGGAAGCGTCAGTTTCGAAAGCCGTGCGGCGCGTCGGTTGGTCAGCGGCGGCTCCCGCATCCAGGCATTTGATGCCCTGAACATCCGATCACACAAGCCTTTGAGCACCTTGTGCCGTTATACGCCCACGACTGCGAGAAAACGAACGCCCCGACGGCACTGTGGCGTGCCGCCGGGGCGTTCGGAGTACGACGTACGAGCGACCAGGCCCGCGACGTACGAGCAGGCAGCGAGGCTTAGCGCTTGCTGTACTGCGGAGCCTTGCGGGCCTTCTTGAGACCGGCCTTCTTGCGCTCGACCGCACGGTCGTCGCGCTTGAGGAAGCCGGCCTTCTTCAGCGGGCCGCGGTTGTTGTCGACGTCCGCCTCGTTCAGCGCGCGAGCGACACCGAGACGGAGCGCACCGGCCTGACCGGAGACACCGCCACCGGCGATGCGGGCGACGACGTCGTAGCGGCCCTCGAGCTCGAGAACCTTGAACGGCTCGTTGACTTCCTGCTGGTGCACCTTGTTCGGGAAGTAGTCCTCGAGGGTGCGACCGTTGATCTTCCACTTGCCGGTGCCCGGGACGATCCGGACGCGGGCGATGGCGTTCTTGCGGCGACCCAGGCCGGCGGCCGGCTGGGGCTCGCCGAAGCGGGAGGCCAGGGACTCCGAGGTGTACTCGCCCTCGACGGGGACCTCGGACTCGGTGGTGTAGCTGTCGATGTCAAGCTCTTCGAGCGGCTGCTCGGCAGTGGTCTCGGCCACGGTTCTCCTCAGATTCTCTTCAGCTTGGGGTGGTGTGGCCGGACTTACTGCGCGACCTGGGTGATCTCGAACGGCTGCGGCTGCTGCGCGCCGTGCGGGTGCTGGTCACCCTTGTAGACCTTCAGCTTCGAGAGCATCTGACGGCCCAGCGAGTTCTTCGGGAGCATGCCCTTGACGGCCTTCTCGATGGCCTTCTCGGGGTTCTTGTCCAGCAGCTCGTCGTAGCGGACGGAACGCAGACCACCCGGGTAGCCGGAGTGGCGGTACGCCATCTTCTGGGTCCGCTTGTTGCCGGACAGGTGCACCTTGTCGGCGTTGATGATGATGACGAAGTCACCGGTGTCGACGTGGGGGGCGTAGATCGGCTTGTGCTTGCCGCGCAGGATGGAGGCGGCAGTGCTGGCGAGACGGCCCAGGACAACGTCCTGAGCGTCGATGACGTGCCACTGGCGCGTCACATCGCCGGGCTTGGGGCTGTACGTACGCACGGTTCGTAGCCTTCGCTTCTTCAGTGAATGGTCCTGACAGGTCACCGAAGACGATCACGACAGCCCAGACCGCACTGCGGTGACGCAAACCGCGTGCTGGTCGCTGGTCATCGGCCCGGTGGACCGGTGTAAGGGCCCGTCCCGTGAGAATGAGCAAGCCAATACACAACGAAGATGCAGGATACCCGTGCCGCAGGGGCGGGGTCAAAACGGGTCCGTCTCCGTACGACGACCCCGGTCGACGTACATCGCCGACCCACCGGTGGCCGCCGTGTCGTACGCCCTCGCCGCCCTGCTGCCGGGCCGGACGTGCCCATGCCAGTAGCGCGTCAGCAGCCGAGGTGGCCCGCGCCACATGTCCCGCCCTCGCACCGGACACCACCACACGCCCCCACCGCCGCGGCCAGGGAGAACGCCGCACCAAGCATCCGGAGACGCGATGTTTGCCCGTACTCATCCCCGGAACGCAAGGTGCTCCGGGGTCTGCCGGGGCGGAACAGCACAGCGCTTGCCACGTCTAAGATGCGGCCCATGAGCTATGGGCAGGGGGGACCTCAGTCCCAGTGGGATCCGTGGAAACCGAACTCCCAGCAGCCGTGGAGCAGCGGCGCCACGGACCCGACTCCGGACTGGGCCGCGCTGGCCGAGGCGTCCGAGACGCGCAACAAACGCCGTCGGCTGCTGTTCATAGGCGGGGGCGCGCTCGCGACGATCGGCATCGGCGCCGCCGTCGCCATGGCCGTGGTCTCGGCGAACGGTGAGGACGAGACGAACCGTCCGACCTCCTCGCTGCCCGCGACCGCCGACCTGCCGAGCGCGTCCGCCACCCCGTCCTTCGCCCCGACCAGCGCCCCGCCGCCACTGGACCCGAAGGAGTTCGTCTCCAGCAAGGCCAAGGACACCGCGCCCAACGGCCCGGACCTGCTCTTCCCGGGCACCCAGCTGACGATGGGCTCGACCGTCTACAAGAAGGCCGCGAAGGCCGACAGCACGAACTGCACCACCGGCGTCCAGGGCAGCCTCCCCAAGGTCCTGACCACCAACGACTGCACCCGCCTGATGCGTGTCACGTACACCAAGGACGGCATCGCGGTGACGGTCGGCGTGGCCGTCTTCGACACCGAGGCGCAGGCCCTCAAGGCCAAGGAGCAGGCCGACAAGAGCAGCTTCGTGAAGGCTCTGGCCGGCAGCGGCGTCAAGGCCTTCTGCAACGGCGCCGTCTGCCGCTCGACGACCAACTCCTACGGCCGCTACGCCTACTTCACCATCACCGGCTTCACCAACGGCAAGGACGTGACGACGAAGGACACGCAGGTCTTCACCGCCGGTGACGACCTCGCCGAGTTCACGTTCACGCAGATCCGCCGCCGCGGCGAGACCCAGGCGTCGGCCGCGGCGAACCAGTGACCGTACGAACAGGCGTGTGAGACCCTCCCCCCACCTGATCACCTTTGATCCCTGGGGGGACACGTCATGAGCAGCACGCCTCGCAGCTCCAGACGCCATCTGCTCGCGAGCGCCGCGGGCCTCTGCGGCGCCGCCCTCGCCACCACGATCGCCACCGCGGACGAGGCCGCCGCCGCGGACACCGGCGCGGGGTGGCTGAACGTCCGGGATCCGGCGTACGGGGCCCTGGGCGACGACAAGGCCGACGACGCCCCCGCCATCCAGAAGGCCATCGACGCGGCCGGGCAGGGCGGCACGGTCTACCTCCCGCCGGGCCGGTACCGGCTCGAGTCCCCGCTGAGGCTGAGCCTGGGCGTGACCCTCCGCGGTGACTGGAACCCGCACTTCCCCGACCGCACCTTCCTGGTCGACTCCTACCTCCGCCCGGCCTACGGCGGCCTCTTCGACGGCGACGCCCTGATCATCGTCGATCAGGCCCCGGTGCAGGACGCGTACTACAGGTCCGCCTACCGAGGCGGCCCGCGCCTGTACGGCCTCGCCCTGCGCGGCTGCTACGACGACCACAACCTGAAGGCCCAGAACAAGGCGGGCACCGGCATCGACGGCGTCCGCCTCAACCCCGGCGTCAAGGACGTCGGCATGGACAAGGTGACGATCTGGCGGTTCACCGGCCACGGCGTCAACGCCCAGAACGCGGCGGCCCTGCAGTTCAACCAGGTCCACTGCGTGGGCACCAACGGCCACGGCTTCACCTTCGGCGACGCCGCGGGCACCGGCGGCGGCCTGGTCGACGCCGACCTGTTCCAGTGCTACTCCCAGGGCAACCAGCTGCACGGTTACGACATCCTCAACCCCAACGCCGTCACCATGGTCGACTGCCGCGCCGAGTGGAACGTCCAGCACGGCTACCACATCACCGGCATCAACTACTCGATGGTGATGGTGGGTTGCAACACCGACCGCAGCGGCCAGGACGGCTTCCACCTCTCCACCGCCGCCGGCGGCCGCTTCCTCCAGCTCGTGGGCTGCCTGGCCAAGCGGGACGGCAGACTGGCCACCGCCACCTCCGCCGGCTTCCGCATCACCGGCGAAGCCGCCGAGGGCGTCGTCCTCACCGGCTGCTCCACCTCCACCGGCCGCGACGACGACAACGGGGGCGACTTCTCCCCCGCCTACGGCATCACCACCTCCGCCCTGAACTCCGCCAGCAGCGTCTCGGTCGTCGGCGGCGAGTACGTCGGCACGACGGCCCCCTTCAACGACGTCGGCGCGGTCGTCGTCCGCCACAGCGGCGTCACCGCGGGCACCCACACCACCACCGGCATCACCTGGGACAAGTCCGACGTCCACATGGTCTCCGGCGCCGCCGGAACCACCCGCGACGTGCAGTTCTGGTCCCGCGGCAAGAACCGCCGCTGGGCGCTGCGCGCCACCTCCGCCACCGAGTCCGGCACGGGCGACGGCTCCGACTTCGCCCTCGTACGCCACGGCGACGACGGCACCGCCCTCGACACACCGATCACCGTCAACCGCAGTAGCGGCCGCGTGACCCTCGGCCAGGAAGGCACGACCCCGGGCGTGGTCGTGAACGCCGCCGCCAGCCCGGGCCTGCACCTCGTCCAGACACGCGCCGCCGGCCAGGGCTACGCGGTCACCGGGAAGGACACCGCCTCCCGCGCCTTCCAGTCCCAGGTCACCGGCGACACGATCAACCGCTTCGCCATCGAGATCAACGGCACCCAGAGCTTCGGCCCGGGCGGCTCCACCGGCCGGGACACCACCTGGGGCCGCCTCGGCGCCGCTCAGATCGGCAGCACCGACTCCGACATCGTCGCGGGCCTCGCCGGCAAGGGCCTCAGGGTCAAGGAGGGCACCAACGCGAAGATGGGCACCCTCACCCTCAACGGCACCACCGCGGTCACCGTCCCCACCACCGCGGTCACGACCACCAGCCGCATCTTCCTGACGATCCAGTCCCCCGGCGGCACCCCGGCCGGTATCGCCTACGTCTCCGCCCGCACCCCGGGCACGTCCTTCAGCGTCAAGGGCGCCGCCGGCGACACCTCCACGGTGGCCTGGCTGATCGTCGACCCCGCCTAGCCGGCACGGGGATCAGCAGCACCCGGCCGTCCCGGGCAGCGTCCGCTTGTTCCGCGCCTCCTTGGTGCGGGCGGCCAGCAGCTCGTCGGCCGGGTAGCCGACCTCCTCCAGCGTCAGCCCGTGCGGCCGTACGACATGCACGGCCGAGTCCCGTACGCCCGCGGCGAGCACCTTCCCCGGCCAGTCCGGGGGCCGGTGCCCGTCCCCCACGAACAGCAGCGCCCCGATGAGTGAGCGCACCATGTTGTGGCAGAAGGCGTCGGCCCGCACGGTGGCGGTGATGATGCCGTCGGAGCCCTTCTCCAGGCTCAGCTCCTGCAGCGTACGAATGGTGGTCGCCCCTTCCCGCCGCTTGCAGTAGGCGGCGAAGTCGTGCTCGCCGAGCAGCCGCCGGGCCGCCTCGTTCATGGCGTCGACGTCGAGGGGCCAGTCGTGCCAGAGGACATGGTTGCGCAGCAGCGGATCGACGCCCCCGGGGTTGTCGGTGACCCGGTAGGCGTACCGCCGCCAGACCGCCGAGAACCGCGCGTTGAAGCCACTGGGAGCCTCCCTGAGCGCCCACACCCGCACGTCCCTGGGCAGCCGCCCGGCGAGCCGCTTGAGCAGCTTCTCGTGGTGCTCGCGCCAGACCGCCTCCGGCAGATCGACATGGGCGACCTGTCCCCGCGCGTGCACCCCGGCGTCCGTCCGCCCGGCCACGGTCAGCTCGTACGTCTCCCTCGACCGTGTGACGGTCCGCAGGGCGTCCTCGATCTCCCCCTGCACGGTCCGCCGTCCCCCGGCCTGCTTGGCCCACCCGGAGAACTCGCTCCCGTCGTAGGAAAGATCCAGCCGTACCCGCACGAACCCGGGCTCTACTTCGTCACTCACCCCTAGATCCTCTCAGGAACACGAAAGCGGGCCCGCCCCCCAGGGGGCGGACCCGCTCAACGCGAGGCAGAGCCTCAGGCGTCCTTGGACTCCTCGTCCTTGGACTCTTCGGCGGTGTCCTCGGCCTTGGCCTCGGCAGCGTCCTCGACGGTCTCCTCGGACTTGGCCTCGACGGCCTCCTCCTTCTTGAGAGCGTCTTCCTTGACGGCACGCTTGGTGGCCGCCTCGGCCTCACCGGTCGCCTGCTGCGCCACCGTCAGCGCCTCGACCAGCTCGATGACGGCCATGGGCGCGTTGTCGCCCCGGCGGTTACCGATCTTGGTGATGCGGGTGTAGCCACCCGGACGGTTCTCGTAGCGCGGGCCGATCTCGGTGAAGAGCGTGTGGACGACGCCCTTGTCCGTGATGACCTGGAGCACCTGACGGCGGTTGTGAAGGTCACCCTTCTTCGCCTTGGTGATCAGACGCTCGGCGTACGGCCGCAGACGGCGGGCCTTCGCCTCGGTGGTGGTGATACGGCCGTGCTCGAACAGCGACTTCGCGAGGTTCGCGAGGAGCAGCTTCTCGTGCGCGGCGCTGCCGCCCAGACGGGCACCCTTGGTGGGCTTCGGCATGGTTCTTCTCCTGTGTGTCTGCCCCGGCCGTATCAGGTACCGGGGTCAGTATCCGAGCAGGCGGTCGCCTGTCGGAGATCCGGGAGCAGCCCCGCAGGGGCGCTCCCGGAAGGGGCGCGGGGAACTGCGCGATCAAGCACAGCGCACCCGCACCCGAAAACGGACCGTCTGGCCCGAGCTCTCAGTACTGCTCGGTCTCGACGAAGCCCGCGTCCGCGTCGTCGTCGGCGCCAAAGGCGTCGGCCGCAGCGGTCGGGTCGAATCCGGGCGGGCTGTCCTTCAGGGCCAGGCCCATGCCGGCCAGCTTCGCCTTGACCTCGTCAATGGACTTCGCACCGAAGTTACGGATGTCCAGGAGGTCGGCCTCGCTGCGCGCAACCAGCTCACCCACGGAGTGGATGCCCTCACGCTTGAGGCAGTTGTACGACCGAACGGTGAGCTCCAGCTCCTCGATCGGCAGCGCCAGGTCGGCGGCAAGGGCGGCGTCCGTGGGGGACGGGCCCATGTCGATGCCCTCGGCGTCGATGTTCAGCTCGCGGGCGAGACCGAACAGCTCGACCAGCGTCTTACCGGCGGAGGCCATGGCGTCACGCGGACGCATCGCCTGCTTGGTCTCGACGTCGACGATCAGCTTGTCGAAGTCGGTGCGCTGCTCGACACGCGTGGCCTCGACCTTGTACGTGACCTTGAGAACCGGCGAGTAGATCGAGTCGACCGGGATACGGCCGATCTCCTGACCCACCTGCTTGTTCTGCACGGCGGAGACGTAACCGCGACCGCGCTCGACGGTCAGCTCCATCTCCAGCTTGCCCTTGCCGTTGAGCGTGGCGAGGACGAGGTCGGGGTTGTGCACCTCGACACCGGCCGGGGGCGCGATGTCGGCGGCGGTGACCAGACCCGGGCCCTGCTTGCGCAGGTACATCACGACCGGCTCGTCGTGCTCCGAGGAGACGACCAGCTGCTTGATGTTGAGGATCAGGTCGGTGACGTCCTCCTTGACGCCCGGCACGGTGGTGAACTCGTGCAGGACACCGTCGATGCGGATGCTGGTGACAGCCGCACCGGGGATGGAGGACAGCAGGGTCCGACGCAGGGAGTTGCCGAGGGTGTAACCGAAGCCCGGCTCCAGCGGCTCGATCACGAACCGGGAGCGGAACTCGTCGACGACCTCTTCGGTCAACGAGGGACGCTGAGCGATCAGCATGTGGTGATCAGATCCTTCATTCGTGGACGCCCGCTATTTGACGTCCGACGGAATCCGCACCCGTGAAAAGTGCGGGTACTGCAAGGGTACGGGCGGCACGGCCCGAGAGAGCCGTACCGCCCGAACCGAAAGCCGGTCGAAGCGACCGTACGTCAGACGCGACGACGCTTCGGCGGACGGCAACCGTACTGCGACATGTGGGGGATAACCCCCACACCCCCAGCCGGAAGCCGAGCCACGGTGAGCCGACGTGTCAGACGCGACGACGCTTCGGCGGACGGCAACCGTTGTGCGGGGTCGGGGTGACGTCCTGGATGGAGCCGACCTCGAGGCCCGTGGCCTGCAGGGAACGGATGGCGGTCTCACGACCGGCGCCCGGGCCCTTGACGAACACGTCGACCTTGCGCATGCCGTGCTCCTGGGCGCGGCGGGCAGCCGACTCGGCGGCCATCTGCGCGGCGAACGGCGTGGACTTGCGGGAGCCCTTGAAGCCGACGTGGCCGGCGGAGGCCCAGGAGATCACGTTGCCGGCCGGGTCCGTGATGGACACGATCGTGTTGTTGAACGTGCTCTTGATGTGCGCCTGGCCGTGCGCGACGTTCTTCTTTTCCTTGCGGCGCACCTTCTTGGCAGCGCCCTGACGTCCCTTGGGGGGCATCTCTAACTCCTACGGGAGGTGGTCGGTCCTACAGCGAAGACCGCTGGACGGCGAGTCCGCTGCGGACTACTTCTTGCCCGGCTTCTTCTTGCCGGCGATGGCGCGACGCGGGCCCTTGCGGGTGCGGGCGTTGGTGCTGGTGCGCTGACCGCGGACGGGCAGACCGCGACGGTGACGGAGACCCTGGTAGCAGCCGATCTCGACCTTGCGGCGGATGTCGGCCTGGATCTCGCGACGGAGGTCACCCTCGGTCTTGATGTTGTTGTCCACGTACTCGCGGATGGCGACCAGCTGCTCTTCGGTCAGGTCGCGAACACGGGTGTTCGGGTCGACGCCGGTCGCAGCCAGCGTCTCCTGCGAGAGGGTCCGGCCGATGCCGAACACGTAGGTGAGGGCGACCTCCACGCGCTTGTCGCGCGGGATGTCAACACCGGAAACGCGTGCCATTCAATGGCTCCTGGTGATCTTCGGAGGTCTTCCGCAGAACCGGCTCCCAGCCGCCGTACGAGGTACGAACTGGGTCCCCGGCCTCCGAACCGGGGGTGTCAGGCAAGAAAAAACCCCCGCCTGGGTCCTGCGTATGAACATATTCAGCTCGCGTCGCGCGAAGTCTCTGCGATATCGATGCAGAGGGTGTGATCTGTGTGCGATCAGCCCTGGCGCTGCTTGTGGCGCGGGTTCTCGCAAATGATCATGACCCGACCGTGACGGCGGATCACCCTGCACTTGTCGCAGATCTTCTTGACGCTCGGCTTGACCTTCATGGGATGTGAGGTTCTCCGGGTCAGTTGCCGGCCGCCCCGCGCACAGGGAGGGCACGGGGCCTGGGCAAGATCTACTTGTACCGGTAGACGATCCGGCCACGCGTCAGGTCGTACGGAGACAGCTCCACCACGACCCGGTCGTCAGGGAGGATGCGGATGTAGTGCATACGCATCTTGCCGCTGATGTGTGCCAGGACCTGGTGGCCGTTCTGGAGCTCGACCTTGAACATGGCGTTCGGCAGAGACTCGACGACAGTGCCCTCGATCTCGATGGCACCTTGCTTCTTGGCCACGCTTCGCCCTTCGAATCGACTACCTTGATCGACTCCTGGGCTTTCCCTTACGGGCGCATGCAGACATGCGGGTGCACAAGAGCCGACGAGTCAGTCTACGTCAGCGCACCCGGAAACACGAATCGGGAAAGCCTGCCCCACGGGGGAGATCATTAAGCGGCGAACTCAGCACGTCCGGCGTTCGTGGATTCAGGGCAGGGGCGGCGGGGGCGAGAACAACCGGGCCCCGCCCAACCCCGCCGGGAAACCTCAGGCCAGCGGATCCGGCGCAGCCACGATCCCGTGCTCCGCCAGCTTCGCCTTGCCCCCGTCGGGCGCCGTCAGCACCAGCGGGCCCTGTTCGGTCAGCGCGACCGAGTGCTCCCAGTGCGAGGACCAGGTGCCGTCCGTCGTGATGACGGTCCAGTCGTCCTCCAGGACCTCCGTCTTCGGCGTGCCCAGGGACACCATCGGCTCGATGGCGAGGCAGAAGCCGGGGACCAGCCTCGGGCCCTTGCCCCGCCGGCGGTCGACGTAGTTCAGCAGGTGGGGGTCCATGTGCATCTCGGTGCCGATGCCATGGCCGCCGTAGTCCTCGATGATGCCGTAGCGGCCGCCGCCGGGCTTCGGCTGGCGGCGGATGTACGTCTCGATGGCGCGGGAGACGTCGACGAGCCGGTTGCCCTGCTTCATGGCCGCGATGCCGGCCCACATCGACTCCTCGGTCACCCGGGAGAGCTCGATCAGCTCCGGGGCGTGACCGGAGCCGACGAAGGCGGTGTAGGCGGCGTCGCCGTGCCAGCCGTCGACGATCGCGCCGCAGTCGATGGAGATGATGTCCCCGTCCTTGAGGACGACCTCGTCGGAGGGGATGCCGTGGACGACGACGTCGTTCACGGAGGTGCAGATCGTCGCGGGGAAGCCGCCGTAGCCCAGGAAGTTCGACTTCGCGCCGTTCTCCGCGAGCACCTTGCGCGCGACCTCGTCCAGATCCTTGGTCGTCGCCCCCGGCACGGCCGCTTCCCGCGTCGCCGCGTGGATGGCGGCGACGACCAGCCCCGCCGCACGCATCTTGGCGATCTGCTCGGGGTTCTTGATCTGCACCATGGGGACTACGGCCTTTCTTGGACCGGTGACAGTACGACGAACGCTTCAACGATACGGGGGAACCGAACGCCCCCACACAGCAGCCGCGGCCCCTCGAAAGGAACCGCGGCTGCTTCGGACCCACCCGACTACTGGTCGTCGCCCTCGCGCTTGAGCGCGGCCAGAGCGCGGGTCGTGACCTCCTCCACCGGGCCCATGGCCTCGATGGTCACGACCAGGCCCTGGGCCTTGTAGTAGTCGATGATCGGCTCGGTCTGCGTGTGGTAGACCTCCAGCCGCGTACGGACCGTCTCCTCGGAGTCGTCGTCCCGCTGGTACAGCTCACCGCCGCAGACGTCGCAGACGCCCTCCTTCGCCGGCTTCTTGTACGTCACGTGGAAGACGTGCGAGGAGTCGTTGCGGCAGATGCGCCGGCCGGCGATCCGCTTGACGACCTCCTCCTCGGGGGCCTCCAGGTCCAGTACCGCGTCCAGCTTGATGCCCTCGGTCGTGAGGAGCTCGTCCAGCGCCTCGGCCTGCGAGACATTGCGCGGGAAACCGTCCAGCAGGAAGCCGCCCTCGGCGTCCGGCTGCTCCATGCGGTCCTTGGCCATGGCGATGGTCACCTCGTCGGGGACGAGGTTGCCGGCGTCCATGTAGGACTTCGCGAGTTTCCCGAGCTCCGTCTGCTGGCTGATGTTGGCGCGGAAAAGGTCGCCCGTGGAGATGTGCGGAACGCGCAGTTTCTCGGCCAGGCGGGTGGCCTGCGTTCCCTTTCCGGCACCCGGCGGCCCGACGAGGACGATACGCATCAGCGGAGGAACCCTTCGTAATTGCGCTGCTGGAGCTGGCTCTCGATCTGCTTCACCGTCTCGAGACCGACACCCACGATGATCAGGATGCTGGTACCACCGAACGGGAAGTTCTGGTTTGCCCCGAAACCAGCCAACGCCATCGTCGGCACGAGAGCGATCAGACCCAAGTACAGCGAGCCCGGCCAAGTGATCCGGTTGAGCACGTAGGAAAGGTACTCAGCGGTCGGTCGGCCAGCCCGGATGCCCGGGATGAAGCCACCATACTTCTTCATGTTGTCGGCGACTTCCTCGGGGTTGAAGGAGATCGCGACATAGAAGAAGGCGAAGAAAACGATCAGCAGGAAGTACGAAGCGATGTAGTACGGGTGGTCGCCCGTGACCAGATGCTGTTCGATCCAGGTCTTCCAGCCCGACGTTTCACTGGAGAACTGCGCGACCAGTGCCGGGATGTAGAGCAGCGACGAGGCGAAGATGACGGGGATGACACCCGCCTGGTTGACCTTCAGCGGGATGTACGTCGAGGTACCGCCGTAGGACCGGCGGCCGATCATGCGCTTCGCGTACTGCACGGGGATACGGCGCTGGGCCTGCTCGACGAAGACCACCAGGGCGACCATGACCAGGCCGACCAGGATGACCGTGCCGAACTCGATCCAGCCGTCCGCCAGGGTGCCCTGCTTCTTGATGGCCCACAGCGCGGAGGGGAAGGTGGCGGCGATCGAGATGAACATCAGGATCGACATGCCGTTGCCGACACCGCGGTCGGTGATGAGCTCACCGAGCCACATGACGACGGCCGTACCGGCGGTCATGCAGATGACCATGACGATGGTGGTGAAGATCGCGCGGTCCGGCACGATCTGGCCGGCCACGGTGCAGCCCGAGAACAGGGCGCCGCTGCGGGCGGTGGCCACCAGGCCGGTGCCCTGCAGGATGGCGAGCGCCACCGTGAGGTAACGGGTGTACTGCGTGATCTTCGCCGTACCGGCCTGGCCCTCCTTCTTCAGGGCTTCCAGGCGCGGGATGACCACGGTCAGCAGCTGAAGGATGATGCTCGCCGTGATGTACGGCATGATGCCCAGCGCGAAGACCGTGATCTGCAGCAGCGCGCCGCCGCTGAACATGTTGACCAGCCCGAAGAGGCCCTGGTTGCCGGACGCCTCGTCCACGCACTGCTGGACGGACTTGTAGTCGACACCCGGGATCGGGATGTGGGTGCCGACCCGGTAGACCACGATGATGCCGAGCGTGAAGAGCAGCTTCTTGCGCAGGTCGGGCGTCTTGAACGCCCGGGCGAACGCGGTGAGCACGGTGCCTCCTGCGACCCCCGCGCATCTGCGTCAAGGGTGACGGTCTTGAGGAATAAGAACAACGACATGTGTAACGGTCCACTGCCGCTCAAGGTGCCCCATGGGAAGCGCCTTGTGAAAGTGGGCAGTGCAGGCCACCTTACCGGCGACACAGCCGCCCTAGGAACGACCGACCGGGGATACCCCATTTGTGGAGTATCCCCGGTCGGGATCGTTCAGGTCATCGAGACGCCTGCGGTGTTCAGACGAGCTCGGTGACGGTACCGCCGGCGGCGGTGATCTTCTCCTTGGCGGAGCCGGAGACGGCGTCGACCGTCACCTGCAGCGCCACGGAGATCTCGCCCTGGCCGAGGACCTTGACGAGGCTGTTCTTGCGCACGGCACCCTTGGCCACGAGACCCTCGACCGTGACCTCGCCACCCTCGGGGTAGAGCGCGGCCAGCTTGTCGAGGTTCACGACCTGGTACTCGGTCTTGAACGGGTTCTTGAAGCCCTTCAGCTTCGGGAGGCGCATGTGCAGCGGCATCTGGCCACCCTCGAAGCGCTCCGGAACCTGGTAGCGGGCCTTCGTGCCCTTGGTACCACGACCGGCCGTCTTACCCTTCGACGCCTCACCACGACCGACACGGGTCTTGGCGGTCTTGGCGCCCGGGGCGGGACGGAGGTTGTGGATCTTGAGCGGGTTGTTCTCCGCCATGATCAGTCGACCTCCTCGACCGTCACGAGGTGGCGGACGGTGTGCACCATGCCGCGGAACTCGGGGCGGTCCTCCTTGACGACCACGTCACCCAGGCGCTTGAGGCCCAGGGAACGCAGGGTGTCGCGGTGGTTCTGCTTGCTGCCGATGTAGGACTTCGTCTGCGTGATCTTGAGCTGCGCCATGATTACGCACCCGCCCCGGCACGCGCACGCAGCAGGGCCGCGGGGGCGACGTCCTCGAGCGGCAGACCACGGCGGGCCGCGATCTCCTCGGGACGCTGCAGACCCTTCAGGGCCTCCACGGTCGCGTGCACGATGTTGATCGCGTTGTCGGAGCCGAGCGACTTCGACAGCACGTCGTGGATACCGGCGCACTCGAGCACGGCACGCACCGGACCACCGGCGATAACACCGGTACCCGGGGACGCGGGCTTGAGCAGCACGACGCCGGCAGCCTTCTCACCCTGGATCGGGTGCGGGATGGTGCCCTGGATACGGGGGACCTTGAAGAAGTGCTTCTTGGCCTCCTCAACGCCCTTGGCGATGGCGGCCGGCACCTCCTTGGCCTTGCCGTAACCGACACCCACGGTGCCGTCACCGTCGCCCACCACGACCAGCGCGGTGAAGCTGAAGCGACGACCACCCTTCACAACCTTGGCGACGCGGTTGATCGCGACGACGCGCTCAACGTACGCGGTCTTCTCGGCGGCAGCAGCGCCGCCGTCACGGCCCTTCCGGTCCCGCCGCTCGCCGCCACCGGCACCGCCACCGCGGCGCTGGGGTCCAGCCATTGGAATTACCTCTCTCTGTTTCCGCTAGCTACGGAACCGGCTCAGAACTTGAGCCCGGCCTCGCGGGCGGCGTCCGCCAGGGCGGCGATGCGCCCGGCGTACTGGTTACCACCACGGTCGAACACGACGGCCTCGACACCGGCGGCCTTGGCACGCTCGGCGACCAGGGCGCCGACCTGCTTGGCCTGCGTGGACTTGTCGCCCTCGCCACCGCGGATCGAAGCGTCCAGGGTGGACGCCGACGCCAGGGTGTGGCCCTTCAGGTCGTCGATCACCTGCGCCACGATGTGGCGGTTGGAGCGGGTCACGACGAGACGGGGACGCTCCGCCGTACCGTTGATCCGCTTGCGGATCCGGATGTGACGGCGCTTGATCGCGGCGCGCTTGTAGGCGTCGCCCTTCAGGATCTTCTGCCCGTATGCCATGGCTTACTTACCCGCCTTTCCGACCTTGCGGCGGATGACTTCGCCCTCGTACTTGACGCCCTTGGCCTTGTACGGGTCAGGCTTGCGCAGCTTGCGGATGTTGGCCGCAACCTCGCCGACCTTCTGCTTGTCGATGCCCTCGACCTGGAAGCGGGTCGGGGTCTCCACCTTGAAGGTGATGCCCTCGGGGGCCTCGACCAGGATCGGGTGGCTGTAACCGAGCGCGAACTCGAGGTTCGAGCCCTTGGCGGTCACGCGGTAACCGACACCGCTGATCTCGAGCTTCTTCACGTAACCCTGGGTCACGCCGGTGATCATGTTCGCCACCAGCGTGCGGGAGAGGCCGTGCAGGGCCTTGCTCTGACGCTCGTCGTTGGGGCGGGTCACCTGCAGGGTGCCGTCCTCGCCCTTGGCGATGTCGATCGGAGCAGCAACCGTGTGGGTCAGCGAGCCCTTGGGGCCCTTGACCGACACGGTGCGGCCGTCGATGGTGACGTCCACGCCGGCGGGAACCGCGATGGGGAGCTTGCCGATGCGCGACATAGCTGTTTCCTCCGTTCCCTTCTGCTACCAGACGTAGGCGAGGACTTCCCCACCCACGCCCTTCTTGCCGGCCTGCTTGTCGGTGAGGAGCCCGTGGGACGTGGAGATGATCGCCACGCCGAGGCCGCCGAGCACCTTCGGCAGGTTGGTGGACTTCGCGTACACCCGGAGACCGGGCTTGGAGATCCGCTTGATGCCCGCGATGGAGCGCTCACGGTTCGGGCCGAACTTCAGCTCGAGAACGAGGTTCTTGCCGACCTCGGCGTCCTCGACCTTCCAGCCCGTGATGAAGCCCTCCTGCTGGAGGATCTCCGCGATGTGCGACTTGATCTTGGAGTGCGGCATCGACACCGAGTCGTGGTACGCCGAGTTCGCGTTCCGCAGACGCGTCAGCATGTCTGCGATCGGATCAGTCATGGTCATGAATTGGCCTGTGGCCTCTCTCGCCGGGGTTTCCTGGTGCGCCATCCCTCTCCCCGATCCGAGACGGGACGGGTGCGGCGCGGTGGACCTACGGCGTAGTAAGTCGTACGGGCGCGACAGGCGCCCAACCCCACAAGCCTAAGGCATGCGGAGGTGGGCCCCTGTCCACCCAGTTGCTTACCGAGAGCCTGAGGAATCCCTGAAAGCGGGGATTACCAGGAGCTCTTGGTCACGCCCGGCAGCTCGCCACGGTGAGCCATCTCACGAAGGCACACGCGGCAGAGGCCGAACTTGCGGTACACGGAGTGCGGACGGCCGCAGCGCTGGCAGCGGGTGTACGCGCGCACACCGAACTTGGGCTTGCGAGCAGCCTTAGCGATCAGAGCCTTCTTCGCCATCTCGCTCACGCCTCCTTGAACGGGAAGCCGAGGTGACGAAGGAGCGCGCGGCCCTCAGCGTCGTTGGTCGCCGTGGTGACCACGGTGATGTCCATACCCCGGACACGGTCGATCTTGTCCTGGTCGATCTCGTGGAACATGACCTGCTCCGTGAGACCGAAGGTGTAGTTGCCACGGCCGTCGAACTGCTTGGGGGACAGGCCGCGGAAGTCGCGGATGCGCGGGAGCGCGAGCGACAGGGTGCGGTCCAGGAACTCCCACATGCGGTCGCCACGGAGCGTGACGTGGGCACCGATCGGCTGACCCTCACGCAGCTTGAACTGCGCGATGGACTTGCGGGCCTTGGTGACGGCCGGCTTCTGACCGGTGATCGTGGTGAGGTCGCGGATGGCGCCCTCGATCAGCTTGGAGTCGCGAGCGGCGTCGCCCACACCCATGTTGACCACGATCTTGACGAGGCCGGGGATCTGCATGACGTTCTCGTACTTGAACTCGTCACGCAGCTTGCCCGCGATCTCCTCGCGGTACTTCTGCTTCAGACGCGGAGTGGTGGTGGTAGCCATCAGATGTCCTCACCCGTCCGCTTGGCAACGCGGATCTTGTTGCCCTCGTCGTCGAAGCGGTAACCGACACGCGTGACGACCTTCTTGCCGTCCTTCTCCACGACCAGCTGGACGTTGGACACGTGGATCGGGGCCTCGGTGGTCACGATGCCGCCGGCCTGGGAGCCCTTGGCGGTCGGACCGGCCTTCGTGTGCTTCTTGACCCGGTTGACACCCTCGACCAGGACGCGGTCCTCGCGGGGGAAGGCCGCGATGACCTTGCCCTGCTTGCCCTTGTCCTTACCGGTGATGACCTGGACCAGGTCGCCCTTCTTGATCTTCATGCTTACAGCACCTCCGGCGCGAGCGAGATGATCTTCATGAACTTCTTCTCGCGCAGCTCACGGCCGACCGGGCCGAAGATGCGGGTGCCGCGAGGGTCGCCGTCGTTCTTCAGAATGACGGCGGCGTTCTCGTCGAAGCGGATGTACGAGCCGTCCGGACGACGGCGCTCCTTGACGGTGCGAACGATGACGGCCTTGACGACGTCACCCTTCTTCACGTTGCCACCGGGGATCGCGTCCTTGACGGTGGCGACGATGACGTCACCGATGCCCGCGTAGCGGCGACCGGAGCCACCGAGCACACGGATGCAAAGGATTTCCTTCGCACCAGTGTTGTCGGCGACACGCAGTCGCGACTCCTGCTGGATCACGTCTATCTCCTGTTTGTCTGCCGGTTCCCCGGGGGCCGCTCAGTGAGCGGACCCCCGGAGCCTGGCGGAACTGTCCTGCGAGGGGTGCCCCGCAGGAGAATTACTTGGCCTTCTCGAGGATCTCGACGACGCGCCAGCGCTTCGTCGCGGACAGCGGCCGGGTCTCCATGAGGAGGACGCGGTCGCCGACACCCGCGGCGTTCTGCTCGTCGTGCGCCTTGAGCTTGTTCGTACGGCGGATGACCTTGCCGTACAGCGCGTGCTTGACGCGGTCCTCGACGGCGACGACGACGGTCTTGTCCATCTTGTCGCTGACGACGAGACCCTCACGGGTCTTGCGGAAGCCGCGGGCCTCTGCAGTCTGCTCAGTCACGTTGCTCTCACTCATCAGGCGCTCTCCACCGTCTCGATGCCCAGCTCGCGCTCACGCATCAGGGTGTAGATCCGCGCGATGTCCTTACGGACGGCCTTCAGCCGACCGTGGTTCTCGAGCTGACCGGTCGCCGCCTGGAAGCGGAGGTTGAACAGCTCTTCCTTGGCCTCGCGGAGCTTCGCCAGAAGCTCCTCGTTGCCCAGCTCGCGCAGCTCGGACGCCTTGGTACCGGCCGACATCACGCTTCACCTGCCTCGCGCTTGACGATCCGGCACTTCATCGGCAGCTTGTGGGCCGCACGGGTCAGCGCCTCACGGGCGATCTTCTCGTTGGGGTACGACAGCTCGAACATCACACGTCCGGGCTTGACGTTCGCGATCCACCACTCCGGAGAACCCTTACCGGAACCCATGCGGGTCTCGGCGGGCTTCTTGGTGAGCGGACGGTCCGGGTAGATGTTGATCCAGACCTTGCCACCACGCTTGATGTGACGCGTCATGGCGATACGAGCGGCCTCGATCTGACGGTTCGTCACATACGCCGGGGTGAGCGCCTGGATGCCGTACTCGCCGAACGCAACCGTCGTGCCACCCTTGGCAGCGCCGGTGCGCTTGGGGTGGTGCTGCTTGCGGTGCTTGACCCTACGGGGGATCAGCATGTCGGTCAGGCCTCCGTTCCGGTGCTCTCAGCCGGAGCGGCGGCACCGGCCTCGGCCTGGGGGGCCTCGGCGGCGGGAGCCTGCTGCTGCGGCTTGCGACCGCGCCGCTCGCCACCACGGCCACCACGGGCCGGGCGGTCGGCGCCACCGCGGGCCGGGCGGTTACCCGCACGGGCGGCAGCGTTCTCGGCGCGGACCTCGGCGATGTTCTTGACGTCGCCCTTGTAGATCCAGACCTTCACACCGATGCGGCCGAAGGTCGTCTTGGCCTCGAAGAAGCCGTAATCCACGTTCGCACGGAGCGTGTGCAGGGGCACGCGGCCCTCGCGGTAGAACTCCGAGCGGGACATCTCGGCGCCACCGAGGCGGCCACCGCACTGGATCTTGATGCCCTTGGCGCCGGCCTTCATGGCGGACTGCATGCTCTTGCGCATGGCCCGACGGAAGGAGACGCGGGAGGAGAGCTGCTCGGCGACGGCCTGGGCCACGAGCTGAGCGTCCGTCTCGGGGTTCTTGACCTCGAGGATGTTCAGCTGGACCTGCTTGCCCGTGAGCTTCTCGAGGTCACCGCGGATGCGGTCGGCCTCGGCGCCACGGCGGCCGATGACGATGCCCGGACGAGCGGTGTGGATGTCCACCCGCACGCGGTCACGGGTGCGCTCGATCTCAACCTTCGAGATACCGGCGCGCTCCATGCCGGACGTCATCATCCGACGGATGGCGACGTCTTCCTTGACGTAGTCCTTGTACAGCTTGTCGGCGTACCAACGCGACTTGAAGTCGGTCGTGACACCGAGCCGGAACCCATGCGGGTTTACCTTCTGGCCCATTACCGGGTTCCTTCCTTGCTGCTGACGACCACGGTGATGTGGCTGGTCCGCTTGCGGATCCGGTAGGCACGGCCCTGGGCGCGCGGACGGAACCGCTTCAGGGTCGGACCCTCGTCGACGTACGCCTCGGAGATGTAGAGGCTGTCGGCGTCGGTGTGGTCGTAGTTGTGCGCGGCGTTGGCGATGGCGCTGTCGAGCACCTTGCCGACCGGCACGGAGGCTGCCTGCGGAGCGAATCGCAGAACAGCCTGGGCCTCCGTGGCGTCCATGCCACGGATGAGGTCCACCACACGGCGGGCCTTCATGGGCGTGACGCGGATGTACCGCGCCTGGGCCCTGGCTTCCATGGTTGTCCCTTCAGAGTTACTTACGTGTCTGAATGCGATCCGCTACTAGCGGCGCTTCGACTTCCGGTCTTCCTTGACGTGACCCCGGAAGGTGCGCGTCGGCGAGAACTCGCCGAGCTTGTGACCGACCATCGACTCGGTGACGAACACCGGGATGTGGGTCTTGCCGTTGTGCACCGCGAGCGTGTGGCCGAGCATGGCCGGCACGATCATGGAGCGACGGGACCAGGTCTTGATGACGTTCTTGGTGCCGGCTTCGTTCTGGGCGTCCACCTTCTTGATCAGGTGGTCGTCGACGAAGGGCCCCTTCTTCAAGCTACGAGGCATCTCAACCCGTCCTTAGCGCTTCTTGTTCGTCTTGCGGCGGCGGACGATGTACTTGTTGCTCGCCTTCTTGGGAGAACGAGTACGACCTTCCTTCTGACCCCAGGGGCTGACCGGGTGGCGACCACCCGAGGTCTTGCCCTCACCACCACCGTGGGGGTGGTCAACCGGGTTCATCGCCACACCGCGAACGGTCGGGCGGACGCCCAGCCAGCGCTTGCGGCCGGCCTTGCCCCAGTTGATGTTGCTCTGCTCGGCGTTGCCGACCTCGCCGACGGTGGCGCGGCAGCGCACGTCGACCAGGCGGATCTCACCGGAGGGCATGCGGAGGTGGGCCATCGAGCCCTCCTTCGCGAGCAGCTGCACGGAGGCACCGGCGGAACGGGCGAACTTGGCACCGCCACCGGGACGGAGCTCGATCGCGTGGATCGTGGTACCGACCGGGATGTTGCGGAGCGCCAGGTTGTTGCCCGGCTTGATGTCGGCCCCGGGACCGTTCTCCACGCGGTCACCCTGCTGCAGGTTGCGCGGGGCGAGGATGTAGCGCTTCTCGCCGTCGGCGTAGTGCAGCAGCGCGATACGCGCGGTGCGGTTGGGGTCGTACTCGATGTGCGCGACCTTCGCCGGCACGCCGTCCTTGTCGTGACGACGGAAGTCGATCACGCGGTAGGCGCGCTTGTGGCCACCACCCTGGTGGCGGACGGTCACACGACCGGAGTTGTTACGGCCACCCTTGCTGTGCAGGGGGCGGACCAACGACTTCTCCGGCGTGGACCGCGTGACCTCGACGAAGTCGGCGACGCTGGAGCCACGACGGCCCGGCGTAGTCGGCTTGTACTTGCGGATTCCCATTTCTCAGTCCTCGTCCGATATCGGACGATCCGGACCGCCCTTAGGCGGTCGGACCGCCGAAGATGTCGATACGGTCGCCCTCGGCGAGGGTCACGATCGCGCGCTTGGTCGCCGCACGCTGGCCGAAGCCGGTGCGGGTCCGCTTGCGCTTGCCCTGGCGGTTGATCGTGTTGACCCCGGTGACCTTGACCGAGAAGACCGCCTGGACGGCCTGCTTGATCTGGGTCTTGTTGGCGTTCGGGTCGACGATGAACGTGTACTTGTTCTCGTCGAGGAGCGCGTAGCTCTTCTCCGACACGACCGGCTTCAGCAGGACGTCACGGAGGTCCGTGTACGCCTTGCTCGCCGGGGTGACGACGGTGTTCTTGCCCTCGGTGGCGTGGCGGCGGGCCTTGGCGACGCGCGCGGCCTTGGCCTTCTTGGCAGCCTTCGAGGCGATAGCGGGGTGACGGATGGCCATCAGACCTCGCTCCCTTCGGTGTCGTTGGCCTTCGGGCCGGCGACGAAGGACTCGAGAGCGGCCTGGGTGAAGACCACGTCGTCCGAGACGATCACGTCGTACGTGTTCAGCTGGCCCGGCTCCAGGATGTGCACCTGGGGCAGGTTGCGGGCGGACAGCCACGCGGCCTCGTCGGCACGCTCGACGACCAGGAGCAGGTTCTTGCGCTCCGAGATCTTGCCGAACAGCGTCTTGGCGGCCTTCGTGGACGGGGTGTCGCCCTCGATCACGCCGGTGACGACGTGGATGCGGTTGTGGCGGGCCCGGTCGGTGAGGGCGTGACGCAGAGCGGCAGCCTTCATCTTCTTCGGGGTCCGCTGCGAGTAGTCACGCGGCACGGGACCGTGCACGACGCCACCACCGGCGAACTGCGGCGCGCGGGTCGAGCCCTGACGGGCGCGGCCGGTGCCCTTCTGGCGGTACGGCTTCTTGCCGCCACCACGGACCTCGCCACGGGTCTTCGTCTTGTGCGTGCCCTGGCGGGCCGCGGCGTTCTGCGCGACGACGACCTGGTGGATCAGCGGGATGCTGACCTTCTCCACGCCGAAGATCTCCGCGGGGAGTTCGACGCTACCGGTCTTCTCGCCGGCAGGCGAAAGGATGTCAACAGTGCTCATCGGTTACCTCAGGCCCCCTTGGCCGCGGTGCGGACCAGGACGAGGCCGCCGTTCGGACCGGGAACCGCGCCCTTGATGAGCAGCAGACCCTTCTCCGCGTCAACGGCGTGGACGGTCAGGTTCTGGGTGGTGACCCGCTCGTTGCCCATGCGACCCGCCATGCGGAGGCCCTTGAACACACGGCCCGGGGTGGCGCAGCCACCGATGGAACCGGGAGAGCGGTGCTTGCGCTGGGTGCCGTGTCCGGCGCCGAGGCCACCGAAGTTGTGGCGCTTCATGACACCGGCGAAGCCCTTGCCCTTGCTCTTGCCGGTCACGTCGACCTTCACGCCGGCCTCGAACACCTCAGCGGTGATCTCCTGGCCCAGCGTGTACTCGGAGGCGTCCGCGGTGCGGATCTCGACGAGGTGGCGACGGGGGGTGACGTCGGCCTTGGCGAAGTGGCCCTTGAGGGGCTTGTTCACCTTGCGCGGGTCGATCTCGCCGAAGGCGATCTGGACCGACTCGTAGCCGTCACTGTCATTCGTACGGACCTGGGTCACGACGTTGGGGCCGGCCTTGACGACGGTGACCGGAACAACACGGTTGTTCTCGTCCCACACCTGCGTCATGCCGAGCTTCTCGCCCAGGATGCCCTTGATCTGCTTAGCCATTCTCAGATCACCGGCCTCAGAGCTTGATCTCGATGTCGACGCCGGCCGGGAGGTCGAGTCGCATCAGAGAGTCAACGGTCTTGGGGGTCGGGTCGAGAATGTCGATCAGGCGCTTGTGCGTGCGCATCTCGAAGTGCTCGCGCGAGTCCTTGTACTTGTGCGGCGACTTGATGACGCAGTACACGTTCTTCTCAGTGGGCAGCGGCACCGGGCCCGCGACCGACGCACCAGTGCGGGTCACCGTCTCGACGATCTTCTTCGCCGAGGAGTCGATGACCTCGTGGTCGTAGGCCTTGAGCCGGATGCGGATCTTCTGTCCCGCCATGGCTACTCAGTAGTCCTGTCTCTTCTAACGCTCTGGAACCTGGTGTTCCCCTACCCGATCCTCCGACCCACGCGGTCGGGCGTGTCGCGCTTCCACTGACACAGATGTCCCTTGTTCGAACATCCCTGCGGAATGCACACGGCCCTACCGGAACCGCAAGCCGGGGGCGGAAGGCCCACCGGGTGCCTGGCCGGTGCCGCGCTGACACTTCCCGGAAGATTCCCGTACGTCCGCCCCAGCGCTGCCATGAGGCAGTTAGGGCGACGAGTACTGTGGGACTCGCTTCCGGTCCTCCCGGCGGGAGGCGCGCAGCATCAACACTCGACCGAGCAACTCGGACAGTCTGCCATATGGGGCAGGTGCTCCGCCAATCGAGCCGGAGAGAATACCCCGGGCGTGACGCAGGTCAAACACGGGCGGCGAGGCAGCGGAGCGCGCCCAGGGAAAGGGCGCAGGCCAGGGCGCCGAGCAACGCGAACAGCGCAGAACGGGCGAGGCGGCGGACACCGGGAGCGCAGGAGAGCGGCGTGACGCCGGCGGCGAGGCCGGCCTGGATCCCGGCCGACTCCACCAGCGGGCCGAAGGTCTCCGTACGGCTGCTCGGACGTGCCGAGACGCGTAGGTACGTCGGTACCTCGCCGTAGGCCCGGAATCCCGACTTCCCGCTCTCCGGGGCTCCCGGCTGCACCGGTCCTCTGCAGATCGTGTGTGAACGGTGTGCATCCCTGGTGTGTGCCGGGGCTGGGCGCTTCCTCGTCGGGTGCGACCGCCATAATCGTCGCCATGTCTGAGCACGGGGGCGGACCAGGCGAGCCGCCGAAGAACAGTGTTCCCAGGTCACGGCTGGCGGACTACGCGGAGATGACGGTTCCGCCTCGGGAGCAGGCCGGGCAGGCCGAGCAGCTGCCGAGCCCGGAGCCTGTTCAGGGACCGGGGCCTGGTCAGGAACAGGTGCCCGAGCCGGCACCCGAGCCGACGCTCGAGGATCCCGAGGTCGAGGCGCGTCGGCAGCGGTTCATCGCGGTGCTGGAGGAGTTCCGGCGTACGGCGGTGCTGGTGCCGCTGGGGGACGGGCCCGGCCCGGACGAGGAGCGGGGTCTGCTCACCGCCGACTGGAACGGCGTCCGCTTCATCCTGGCCTTCTCCGACGGTCAGGCCCTGGCCCGCTATGCCGAGGCGCGGGGCGAGTACCACCGCGAGTGGGTCTACCAGACGATCCTCGGCTCCCGCCTGCTGGATGTGGCGGTGCCCGCGGCGGGCGTGCCCTGCGGGGTGGCGCTGGACTGCGCGGACGGCCCGGACGGCGTGGTGTTTCCGCCGGTGCGGGGCGTCGTACCGGACGAGGTTGCTGTCGACCGTGAAGAGGGGGCTGCCATATGACTGTCGACGGGGTGCCGGTGAACGGCGGAGGGGTGCCGGTGGCCAGCGATGTTCTGCCGCTGTTGATGGGCGCTGGAGCTCCGGACCTGAAGACCGAGGGCATGGACCTGGTCGCCAAGGGGCTGACCGACGCGCTCAGCGAACTGAAGGAACTCGGCATGGTCGGCATGGCCGGGGCGGGGCGCGGCTTCGGTGACATCGCCCTCAATGGGCTGGACCTGGGTCACGAGGGACTGACCGAGACGTTCGGGTCGTTCTGCGAGCGCTGGGAGTGGGGGGTGCGCGCTCTCATCAACGAGGGCAACGGGTTCGCGATCAAGACGGGCCTGGCGGCCGGCACCCTCTATGAGACCGAGCAGTACGTCGAGGGCTCGTTCAAGGTCGTGGCGAACGCCGCCATCGGCAATCCGTACGCCTCCGAGGACGAGGTCACCCGGATGGGCTGGGGTGACATCGCCGAATCCGGCGTGTGGGGCGGCAACGTCGACTACAGCCAGGAGTCCTGGGACCGGGCGGGCGAGAACATCAGGCAGGGCTGGAAGGACGCCGGCCGCGACGTGATGACCTCGAACACCGTCGGTCCCCTCGGGCTCAACCCCGAGAACCTGCACGAGACCTTCGGGGTGTCCGACGCCGAGTACGACCAGATGCTCGACGACACCTTCGGGCCGTCGCCCGAGGCGCGCGCGCAGGCCGCCCAGGCCCAGCAGCAGGCCGGGGGTGAGCAGTAGTGGGCATCGTCGATGACATCAAGGACGGCCTGAACACCGGCCTGAAGGTCGGCGAGGACCTCATCGACGAGGGCAAGAAGAAGCTCGGTGAGGGCGTCGACTACGCCACCGACAAGGTCGGCGACGGGCTGGACTACGTCGGACTGCACGACGCGGCCGACGCGGTGGAGGACTTCGGTGACGAGCTCGCCGCCGACCTCGGCGCCATGCCCGGCGAAGCGCAACTCGGCGAGACCGAGGAGGCCAACGAGCTCATCCACGGCAACCCGGCCAGGATCCGGGAGAGCGCCAAGCACCTCAAGGACTTCCAGGCCGCCTTCGACAAGGTCGGCACGGGGATGAAGAAGGTCGACTCCTCCAACTGGAAGGGCGAGAGCGCAAACGCCTTCCGGGAGAAGTTCGGCGTGCACCCCACGAAGTGGCTGCACGCGGCCGACGCCTGTGAACTGGCCGCGGGGGCGCTGGATGCCTACGCCGAGACGGTCAAGTGGGCCCAGACCCAGGCCCAGGAGGCCATCGGCCTCTACAAGCAGGGCAAGAAGGCCTCCGTGGAGGCCGTGGACGCCTACAACACGAAGGTCGACGCCTACAACGCCAAGATCAAGGCGAACCAGGACCCCGGGCCCCAGCCCGAGCCGTTCCACGACCCCGGTATCGCCGACATGAGGGCAGCGCGGGAGAAACTCGCGCAGGCCCGCAAGCAGCGCAACTCCGTCGCCTCCGAGACACAGACCAAGGTCAAGGCCGCCCTCGCCCACGCCCCCGCCGAACCACCACCGCTGGACCGGCTCGGCAACAACCTGATCGACGGCGCCCAGGCCTACTACACCGAGCTCACCCACGTCGTCGGCGGCGCCCTCAAGGGCACCGCGGGCCTGCTCAACTTCGTCCGCGGCCTGAACCCCCTGGACCCCTACAACCTCACCCACCCGGCCGCCTACGTGCAGAACGTCAACATGACGCTCGCCGGCCTCGTCTCCACCGCCTCCCACCCCGAACGCGTCGTCCAAGCCGTCGTCGACGGCTTCAAGAAGGACCCCTCCGAGTTCATCGGCCGCCTCCTCCCGGAACTGCTCGGGACGAAGGGGGCGGGGCTGGGGCGGACGGCACTGCGGACCGGGCTCAAGGAGGGACTGGAGAGCGGTGCGACGAACGGCCTGAAATACGGTGACGAAATCGCGGGGCCCGCGGGGAAGGACTGGAGCGGGCTCGCGAAATCCACGGACCACGTCTCGGAAAAGGCCATTCACGCCGACTCCGTCGATCCGAAGGCGGCACAGGAATTCCTGGACAGCGAGTATCCGTGGCTGAAGGACGTCAATAACACCGGCATGCCGGGTTACACGGACAACTGCAGTCACAACGTCGTCGCGGTGGACCGCAGGATGGACGGCCAGGAGGTGAGCGCCGCGCCCAAGCAGGCGGGCGACCACATCCCGCCGGAGCAGCTCGGCCTGACCAACAGGGCCAAGGGCCACTACGACATGGTCAACAGCTACGATGACATCATCAAGGACCTCCAGGCCCGAGGTGAGGGCTCCCGCAGTGCCGTCTACATCAGTCGCCCGAACGGCACGGCACACGTCTTCAACGCCGTGAACACCCCACATGGTGTCGTGTTCCTCGATGGCCAGAGCGGGACGCTCGGAATGCTGGAGAAAAACGTCTCCTCCATCGGGCATATCCCTTATCGCGACGGAGTCAAATAAATGGTGACCAAAGAAGAGGCCGTCTCGGCCGGCGCTCATTTCCTGAAGACTGCGGGCTATCCGGACCGGCCGGATTCCATCGTCATGCTTCCGGACACGGCCATCGAATTCCCTTACGGGTGGACCGTACGCTTCGACTTCAAGGAGCACATCGAGACGGGCGACTTCACCAAGGCCCCCTTCAGCTCCGTCGTGGTCGTCCCCCATGACGGGACGCCTGCCCACTTCGCGCCGACGTTCCCTCCGACGGAGCAGTACATGGAGATGCGCGCCACGGGCAACTGGCCCCCCAAGAAGGGATAGCGAGGTGTCTGTCCCTCACGACCGCGCCGTCGCCTGGCTCAACGCCACCTACGGCGGCCTTGTCCAGCTCGCCGCCCCCCATCCCGTCCACGAAACCCCCACCGCCTGGCTGTTCTCCTGCCGGGCGGTGCCGCAGCCGGGGTATCCGGAGACGCCGATGCTGGCGGCCTCCGTGGTGGTGCCCAAGGACGGCGGTGCCCCGTTCCACCCCGCGCCGAGCAACCCGCTGGCGGACCTGGCCCCGGCCGCCTCACCCGAGGAGGCGGCGTTCCGGGTCGAGGGCCAGCCCCGCCGGATCAACGCCCGGGGCTGCACGGTGGCCCTGCACAGCGCGATCAGCGGTGCCCCCTCGGTGCCGCTGCCCTGGCGCCCGTCCGACGAGGCGCCGGGCTGGGTCGCGCGCCTGAAGCGCCGCTATTTCCCCGAGTTCACGCGGACCCCCGTCGACCGCTGGGACGACGTGGTCAAGGCCGTCACCGAGCCGGGCCCGGACACCCGGGGCGTGGTGTGGGTACGGCGGGAGATCGGCGGCCACGAGGCGACCGGCAACCTGCTGTACGCGCACAACAACAAGGGGCAGGTCGTCCTGCTGGACGGGCTGACGTCCTCGCTCGCCCGGCTCGACACTGACCAGGTGCGCGAACTGGTCCTCCTCCGGGCCTTGCCCGCCGCACACGCCCCCCGGCGACTGCCGTGGGAGCGGTCGGCGGTGGACTTCGCCTCCGCGGTCGACAAGGCCCGGCTCTGGCTCGACGACGCCTACCAGGGTCAGGTCGTCCTGGACGGGCCGACGCCCCAGGACGAGACCGCGCGCGGCTGGGTCTTCTCCTGCAACACCGTCCGCTTTCTGCGCGACGGCCACTGGCAGGACGCCCTCCTCGACGCCACGCTCGTCGTCCCCAAGGACGACACCGCGCCGTTCGGACTGCCCAACTCGGACCCCTGGACCTGGCTGTCCCGCTGGGACGCCGGCGAGAATCCCGGCGCGGCCGGCCTCCCCGCTCCGCCCCAGCCCGGCCGCGCCGCCTGGTTCGAGCCGACGCTCTCGGAGCTGGGCTCGGTCCTCTCCGTGTCCGAGCACGAGGACTGGATGAGCGCGATCGAAGCCCTGTCGGCCCTGCCCGACGAAGCCCGGGCGCTGGTCTGGGTGCGCCGTACGGACGGCCGGTCACGCGAAGCCGTGGGGTGGTTGGTCACCGCTCGCAAGATCGCGGGCGGCGTGATCCTCGTCGACGGTGCGACCGGCTCCCCCGCGTCACCGGATCCGACGGGCGTGCACCGGCTGCACGTGATCCGCTACCGCTGAGAGAAGCCCGCGCAAGGCCCTCCGGGGCCTGCCTGGTCGAGGTGAGTACCGGCGCGCGAGAGGGCTGAGTACGTATCCGGATGCCCGCGGCTTCCCGCGGTGATGGGGTGAAGCCCATGACCGAGAACTCTCTGCCGCGGCTTCACACCCCCCACAGGACCTGGTGGAAGGCGCCTCTCGTGGCCTCCCTGCCCGGTGTGCCGCTCCTCGCGTGGGAGTACAGCCTGTTCCGGGCCGACGGCTCCACCAGCGGCTTCGGGGTCTTCCTCTACTGGGCCATGGGCCTGTTCGCGCTCGCCTGGGCCCTCCCCCACCGCCGGTCCCTGCGAACGCTCCGAGTGGTGGCAGCCGGCACCGCGCTCGCGGTCACGCTCCTGCCCGTGGTGTTAGCGGTGCTCCTGGGTCTGGCGATGGCTGCCTGACCACACGTCCGGTCCGCAGAGGTGGTCAAGTAGAGGCAGGGCCCACGTCCCGCCGGCCTCACCACCTGGACAGCACCCCCCGCCAGGTCCACCCCGAGCTGAGGACGATCTTCTGCAGGGGGTTCCGCATGTCCCGGGAGTCGAAGCGGAACGTCTCGACCTTGCGCCTGCGGCCGTCGGGGCCCTTCTCGTACGTCCACTGGCGGGAGACGGTGGGCGCAGGCCCCCGCCCGTACCGTCGGCCGCCGGTCTCGGGCGACCTGTCCCACCGCTCGTCGAGCGTGAGCACCTCGCCCTTCTCCGCGACGAAGCGCATCCGGGTCTTGAGGGTCATCTTCAGTTGCGGGACCTGCCACTCCGCCACCAGGTCGGCCTTCTCCTCGGGGAGGGCGTTGCGCACCCGGAACGGCACGCCCGTGCCGTTGAGCGCGAGCAGCGCGGCGCGGACCTCCATGGCAGGCAGCGGTTCGACACCGCTGTCGGGGTACTTGGTGCCGGTTCGTTTGTCCCGGAACCTGCTCCACAAACCCATCGTTAAGCCTCCGTTCCCGTGTCCGGCCGCACCGTGCGCACGAAGTCCTGGAAGTCCCCGAGGACGGCGTCGTGCTGGGCCGCCGTGGCCGTCAGCGCCAGCCGGATCACCGCCCGCTTGTGCGGATCCGCCACGTCCTGCAGGGACAGGTACACCTGGGACTGGACGAGGTCGCGTCGCGTCTCGCCGGCGACGGCCGAGAAGACCAGCCGCTGTGTCAGGGCGGGCGCCTCGGCGGAGCCGACCTCGCGGCGGCCGGCCACCTGCACCGACTCGGCGACCTGGCGCAGCTGCTCCACCGACTCGTCGGCGAGGTCGGCCAGCGTCGCCGTCTCCGGCGGGATCTCGCCGTCGACGGTGATGTTGGCGCTGAACCCGGCGTCCGGCTGCGGATGCACCGCTGCGAAGGCCACTCCCGGGGCTTCGAGCCCCTCCGGGCGGGCCGGGAGCCAGCCCTCGGGCAGGCGGAAGGCGATCGGCACCGGCAGTGGAGTGGGCATGGCGTGCCCTCCTTCCGTGGGGGACGTGGGCGAGTACATCAGAACCAGCCGGTGACGGTGTCCTTGACCGAACCGGCGGTGTCCCCGATCGCGTCGAGCCCGTCGCCCACCGCGTCGGCCGCGGCACCGACGCTCTGGGACACCTTGTCCGGGTCGACGGTGATCTCCAGGCCCAGGCTGCCGCCGATACCGGGGGAGACGCCCGCCTCCCCGCCGAGCTTCCACACCCCGCTCTCCTCGTCCTTCTTGACGCCCCACCAGGCCTCCGCACCAGGGCCTTTCCACCCCTCAGCCGTCCCGCCGACACCGATCCCGAAGACTTCCACACCGCCGGCGACGCCGCCCTTCGCCCCGGCGAACGCCTTTCCGCCGACGGTGATCTCCTCCCTGGTCAGCTTGAGGCTGGTTCCGGCCTCGGCTCCGGCGAAGCCCTCGGCCCGCAAGTACGCACCGGCGTACGGCCCGTACTCGGCCCGGCCTTCGGCCAGTGCCCGTATGCCCACGGACGCCTCGGCCTTGGCGACGAGGCCCTTGTCCGTGAACCCCGCGTTCGCGGTGGCCCTGGCTCCCCCGTAGACGTCGGCGATGCCGGAGAGCTTCCACTGCCCGTTGGTCAGCTTGCGTTCCGCGGTGAGGTGGAAGAGGTCGGCGTAGGCCTTGAACGAGGCCTCCTTGCCGTACTTGGGCCCGGTGACGCTGTACCCGACGTCGGGTCCCGTCACCGTGAACTTGCGCTCCGAGACCCACCCGGAGATCTTCAGGCCCTCCTTGGCCGCCGCCGCCTCGGCCTCGTACCTCTCGATGTCGCCGTAGGCCTTGCCGTTGAAGCCGTTGAGGGTGCCGTCGCTCAGGTCGGAGTCGATCACGACGGCCGCGAAGGCGATCTCGACGCCCTTGTCGGCCTCCCCCACGTCCTTCACGAGCTGGTCGATGAGCTGCTGCCAGGAGGCGACCGCCTTGCGGACGCTGTCCTGGTAGTCGGGATCGTGGACGTAGGCGGTGCGTTCGCCCTGGGTCAGCTTCTCGGTGTCGAAGGTGACGACGCCCTGGTCCGACACCTTCATGCCGGCGTCGACGGCGTCCTGGCGGGCCGACTTGAGCTTGCCCCGCAGGGCGACGAACTGCGTGTGCGCGTCCCGCAGCAGCGAGGCGATCGCCTTGGCCTCGACCTGGGCGTTCTGGAACTCCTTGAGCGTGGTGTCGAAACGCCGGTTGGCCGCGTACGCGCTCAGGCCCACCCAGGAGTCGCCCATGGTGATGCCGTGCACATCGCGCTTGTAGGCCTTCTCCTGCTTGGTGAACTCCGCGGCCATGCCGTCCCAGCGGTCGGCGGCCGTCGTGAGCGTGGACAGGTCGGTCGTCATGATCTCGTGGTACGTCGGCATGGGGCCCCCGTCAGGCGTGGTCGGACTCGGTGGGACTCAGCGCGCTGACGCGCCGCGGACGCGGCGCTGACTCGGCGCCGGCTCAGTACGCGTCGAGGTTCGAGGACTGACGGATGCCGTTGCCGACTCCGAGGTCCGTGCCCTGCAGCACCGTGTTGGTGCCCCGCAGCGCCGCCTTCTCCGACGCGAGCCGGTTCATCAGGTTCGTGACCTGTTCGCCCCACGTCCTGTGGGCCTTCTTCAGGGCCGCCGACGTGATCCACCCCTCGCCGTCCTGCGGTCCGAACGCCTTGACGACCGCGTCCGTCTCGGTGTCCGCCCAGTCGCCGGCCTTCTTCGTGCCGGGCTCGATGTCGTCCTCGATGGCCTTGGCCGCCGCCCTCTTCTGGGCGGGCGACGACGCCAGGTCCTTCTTCTGGCCCCCGGAGGGGAAACCCCCCGCTGAACCCCCCGGATCGGACGGAATCTGGTTCAGCCGCGTGCCGACAGGGCCCTCGGCCCCACTGGCGGCTCTGTGCTGTTCCCCTGTCGGCTGTGTCATGACTGCCTTCCCCCGTGCGCTCAGCCGGCGTACGGCGGGCAGACTAGCAACGGTTTCTGACGCCGTGTTCGAACACTGCGGGTTGTGACACCAGTGCTACACGATTCCTCCGTGACTACCGGGCAGTCCGCACCCGGACGAACGCCGTCTCCAGCCCCCGCTTCACCACCCCCGCCACCGGCCGCTCCACGAACCGGTGCACCAGCCAGCTCAGCACCAGGAAGCCGACGAGGACGACGCCCACCAGCAGCCGTGCGTCCATCGTGTCGCGGAGGCGGTTGATCACCGTCGTACCGGCCGCGTAGTGCGTCAGGTACAGCGGATACGTCAGGCTGCCCGCCGTCACCAGCCACCGCCCACGGATCCGGTCCGTGTGGCCCAGGGCGATCGCGACCATCGTCAGCAGGAACACGGTGAAGATCAGCACCGCGCCCCGCCAGCTCGACACATGCTCGACCTCGTCGACGCGCAGGCCCAGTTCCCGCTGGGCCATCAGCCAGGACATGCCGAGGATGCCCCACAGCAGCAGGTCCTGGCCGAAACGATGCATCAGATACAGCGCCAGGCCGGCGATGAAGTACCAGGCGCCCTCGGGGTTGGCGATCAGCTCCAGCAGCGGCAGCTTCGCCACGGGCGCCAGCATCGCCGCGACGCCCCACACGCAGCAGAACAGCACGACCTTGCGGTACGTCAGGCCCGTGGCGACGACGACCAGGAAGAGGAGATAGAAGCGGAGCTCGGACCAGAGCGTCCAGTACACGCCGTCGACGTTCCGCACGCCCGAACCCGACTGCAGCATCGTCAGGTTCAGCAGGACGTCCCGCCAGGGCAGGCGCTCCCACACGCCCGGCAGCGCCACCAGCACACCCGTGGTGAACAGCACCGCGAACCAGTACGCGGGATACAGACGGATCACCCGTGAGACGAAGAACTGCTTCGGCGTCCGGCCCCAGCACGACATGCAGATCACGAAACCGCTGATGACGAAGAAGATCTCGACGCCGATCCAGCCGTAGCTCGCCACGTGGAAGACCGTCGGCATGATGTCGGAGACCGGGCGGTCCCAGATCCGGTTGTCCGGCTGGTTCACGCGGTTCGTGCCCGCGAAGTGGTGGAGCGCGACCATCAGCGCGGCGAGCAGGCGGATGCCGTCGACGGCGTGGAGCCGGGAGCCGCGCTCGCGGCGGTGCGTGACGGCAACGGGTGGGGACGGTGCGGCGAGCGGGGGCAGCGGCTGCACGTCGCGTATGAGAGACAAGCCAGTCATCCTCGTCGGTGGGTCCGACGGATCAGGCTACGGCCGCCACAGCAGCCTCATCGGTTACGCCGACGAGCGTTCCCCAACGGTTCACCTACCGCACACACGACACGCGAAGGGGCCCGTACGACCGGAGTCGTACGGGCCCCTTCAGGCCTCTTCAGGTCAACTGACCCGGGTCAGGCCGACCCTCAAGCGAGCGAACTCACTTGTTGATCTTGGTGACCTGGCCGGCGCCCACGGTGCGACCACCCTCACGGATGGCGAACTTCAGGCCCTCTTCCATGGCGACGGGCTGGATGAGCTCCACCTTCATCTCGGTGTTGTCACCCGGCATGACCATCTCGGTGCCCTCGGGGAGGGTCACGACGCCGGTCACGTCCGTCGTACGGAAGTAGAACTGCGGACGGTAGTTGTTGAAGAACGGCGTGTGGCGGCCACCCTCGTCCTTGGACAGGATGTAGGCCTGCGCCTCGAACTCGGTGTGCGGGGTGACCGAGCCCGGCTTGATGATGACCTGGCCGCGCTCGACGTCCTCGCGCTTGATGCCGCGGAGCAGCAGACCGACGTTCTCACCGGCCTGGCCCTCGTCGAGCAGCTTGCGGAACATCTCGATGCCGGTGACCGTGGTGGTGGTCTTCTCGGTCTTGATGCCGATGATGTCGACGGTCTCGTTGACCTTCAGGACACCACGCTCGATACGGCCGGTGACGACCGTACCGCGACCGGTGATCGTGAAGACGTCCTCGATCGGCATGAGGAACGGCTTGTCGACGTCGCGCTCCGGCTCCGGGATCGCGGTGTCGACAGCGTTCATGAGGTCCAGGACGGACTGCGTCCACTGCGCGTCGCCCTCGAGGGCCTTCAGCGCGGAGACACGGACGACCGGGAGGTCGTCGCCCGGGAACTCGTACTCGGAGAGGAGCTCACGGACCTCGAGCTCGACGAGCTCCATGATCTCCTCGTCGTCCACCATGTCCGCCTTGTTCAGGGCGACCACGATGTACGGAACGCCGACCTGGCGGGCCAGGAGCACGTGCTCCTTGGTCTGCGGCATCGGGCCGTCGGTGGCGGCGACCACCAGGATCGCGCCGTCCATCTGCGCGGCACCGGTGATCATGTTCTTGATGTAGTCCGCGTGACCCGGGCAGTCGACGTGGGCGTAGTGACGCGCCTCGGTCTGGTACTCGACGTGCGCGATGGAGATGGTGATACCGCGCTGGCGCTCCTCGGGCGCCTTGTCGATGTTGTCGAACGGGGTGGCCTCGTTCAGGTCCGGGTACGCGTCGTGCAGCACCTTGGTAATGGCGGCCGTGAGGGTCGTCTTACCGTGGTCGATGTGACCGATGGTGCCGATGTTGACGTGCGGCTTAGTCCGCTCGAACTTCGCCTTCGCCACTGGGGTCCTCCTGTGGAGTGGTTCTGTACGCCTTACTTCATCGGCGCCAGGTGATCTTTGCTGTTAAGTCCCGGGCCCCGGGGCAAACACCCACGAATGTGCGCGTTTCCCCCGTGAGGCTCCGGAGTCAAGCCTACGGCGTACGGACGGGGTCCGTTACTCGCCCTTGGCCTTCGCGATGATCTCCTCGGCGACGTTCCGCGGAACCTCGGCGTAGGAGTCGAACTGCATGGAGTAGCTGGCGCGGCCGGACGTCTTGCTGCGCAGGTCGCCGACGTAACCGAACATCTCCGAGAGGGGCACGAGACCCTTCACGACGCGGGCACCCGCCCGCTCCTCCATGGCCTGGATCTGGCCACGGCGGGAGTTGATGTCGCCGATGACCTCACCCATGTAGTCCTCGGGCGTGGTGACCTCGACGGCCATCATCGGCTCGAGCAGCACGGGGCTGGCCTTGCGCGCGGCCTCCTTGAAGGCCTGCGAACCGGCGATCTTGAACGCGAGTTCGGAGGAGTCGACCTCGTGGTAGGCGCCGTCGATCAGCGTCACACGCACACCGGTCATCTCGTAACCGGCGAGGATGCCGAACTGCATGGCCTCCTGCGCACCGGCGTCGACCGAGGGGATGTACTCCTTCGGCACACGGCCACCGGTGACCTTGTTGACGAACTCGTACGACGTGTCGCCGCCCTCGATCGGCTCGATGCCGATGATGACGCGAGCGAACTGGCCGGTACCACCCGTCTGCTTCTTGTGGGTGTACTCGACCTTCTCGACGGCCTTGCGGATCGTCTCGCGGTAGGCGACCTGCGGCTTGCCGACGTTGGCCTCGACCTTGAACTCACGGCGCATACGGTCGACCAGCACCTCGAGGTGCAGCTCGCCCATGCCGCCGATGATGGTCTGGCCGGTCTCCTCGTCGGAGTGGACCTGGAAGGACGGGTCCTCCTCGGCGAGGCGCTGGATCGCGATGCCCAGCTTCTCCTGGTCGCCCTTCGACTTGGGCTCGATGGCGACCTGGATGACCGGCGCCGGGAAGTCCATGGACTCCAGGATGACCGGGTTCTTCTCGTCGCAGAGCGTCTCACCGGTGGTGGTCTGCTTCAGGCCCATGACGGCGACGATGTCGCCGGCGCCCACCGACTCGATCTCCTCACGCTTGTTGGCGTGCATGCGGTAGATCTTGCCGATGCGCTCCTTGCGGCCCTTGACCGAGTTGAGCACGGCGGAGCCGGACTCGAGACGGCCGGAGTAGACGCGCACGAAGGTGAGCTTGCCGAGGTGCGGGTCGCTCATGATCTTGAACGCCAGCGCCGACAGCGGCTCCTCGTCGGACGGCTTGCGCTTGACGACCGTCTCCGGGTCCTTGACGTCGTGGCCCTCGATGGCCTCGATGTCGACCGGCGACGGCAGGTAGCGCACGACCGCGTCGAGCAGGGGCTGGACGCCCTTGTTCTTGAACGCGGTACCGCAGAACACGGGGGTGACGGTGGTGCCGCCGCCCTTGCCGGACGCGATGGTGATCCGACGGATCGCCGCGTAGAGCTGCTCCTCGGAGGGCTCGGTGCCCTCGAGGTACAGCTCCATGAGCTCCTCGTCGTTCTCGGCGACGGCCTCGAGCAGCTTGCCGCGCCACTCCTCGGCAGCCTCGACGTGGGTGGCCGGGATGTCGACGACGTCGTACATCTCGCCCTTGGTCGCCTCGGCGGACCAGACCAGGGCCTTCATGCGGACCAGGTCCACGACACCCTGGAAGTCGGCCTCGGCACCGATCGGGAGCTGCATGACGATCGGCTGCGCGCCCAGGCGGTCGACGATCATGTCGACGCAGCGGTGGAACTCGGCACCGGTGCGGTCGAGCTTGTTGACGAAGCAGATACGCGGAACGCCGTAGCGGTCCGCCTGACGCCACACGGTCTCGGACTGGGGCTCGACGCCGGCGACGCCGTCGAACACCGTCACGGCACCGTCGAGCACGCGCAGGGAACGCTCCACCTCGACGGTGAAGTCGACGTGGCCCGGCGTGTCGATGATGTTGATGGTGTGGTCGACGTCTTCCAGCGGCCAGTGGCAGGTGGTGGCAGCAGAAGTGATCGTGATGCCACGCTCCTGCTCCTGCTCCATCCAGTCCATGGTGGCAGCGCCGTCGTGGACCTCACCGATCTTGTACGAAACGCCGGTGTAGAACAGGATCCGCTCGGTGGTGGTCGTCTTGCCCGCGTCGATGTGGGCCATGATGCCGATGTTGCGCACCTTGGCCAGGTCAAGCGAAGTGGTAGCCATAAGGCTTCAGTCTTCTCTCGGTCTCGATGTGGACTGCGACTACCAGCGGTAGTGCGCGAAGGCCTTGTTGGACTCGGCCATCTTGTGCGTGTCCTCGCGCTTCTTCACAGCGGCACCGAGGCCGTTGGACGCGTCGAGGAGCTCGTTCAGCAGACGCTCGGTCATGGTCTTCTCGCGACGGGCGCGGGAGTAGCCGACGAGCCAGCGCAGCGCCAGGGTGTTGGCACGGCCGGGCTTGACCTCGACCGGGACCTGGTAGGTGGCGCCACCGACACGGCGGGACTTGACCTCGATGGTCGGCTTGATGTTCTCGAGAGCGCGCTTGAGCGTGATGACCGGGTCGTTGCCGGTCTTGTCGCGCAGGCCCTCCATGGCGCCGTAAACGATCCGCTCGGCAGTCGAGCGCTTGCCGTTCAGCAGCACCTTGTTGATCAGGGAGGTCACCAGAGGAGAACCGTAGACCGGGTCGATGATGACCGGGCGCTTCGGGGCGGGGCCCTTACGAGGCATTCTTACTTCTCCTTCTTGGCGCCGTAACGGCTGCGGGCCTGCTTGCGGTTCTTGACACCCTGGGTGTCGAGGGAGCCACGGATGATCTTGTAGCGAACACCCGGCAGGTCCTTCACACGGCCGCCGCGCACGAGCACGATGGAGTGCTCCTGCAGGTTGTGTCCCTCACCCGGAATGTAAGCGGTGACTTCGATCCCGCTGGTCAGACGCACACGCGCGACCTTACGCAGGGCCGAGTTCGGCTTCTTCGGGGTGGTCGTGAACACACGCGTGCAGACGCCGCGACGCTGAGGGGAACCCTCGAGTGCGGGCGTCTTGTTCTTCTCGACCTTGTCCTGCCGGCCCTTGCGGACCAGCTGCTGGATCGTAGGCACTACTTCTCCGGTTTCTGTGTGCCGATGGGTACAGCTAACCTGGAACGTCGCCGACCCACGCGGTCGGGTGTGTCGAATCCCGCGGACTCCCGCCGCAAGGCAGAAAGAGGCGCAGATTACGGTGGCCGCTCTCGGCTCCGGTGCGGTTGAAGGCACGCACGAGAGCCAGGGCACACCCCAGGCACAAGGTCTGAGCGTACCCAGCGCGCCGACTCCGGTCAAAACAAAAGCAACGCCACCGACACGCCGACCGACGCAAGGCGTGTGACCTGCGCTTATCCGAAGGTACGCGCTTTTCACACTGCGGCCGGGTACCCACCACCGGAATGCTCACCGCCTCGGGGGTGCCTGTTTTGTCCCCTGGCAGGCGTGTGTTATGTGGCCCGTTACCCACGCAGAGAGCTTTCATGCGTCGCCGGAGTGTCCGCGGTGTCCGCGGTGTCCGCGGTGTCCGCGGTGTCCGCCAGAGCCTCCGAGTGCGGCGACACCGCCGTGTCGTGCCCCACGAAGTACGTCGGGCGGTTCTGTACGGCCGTGTAGATGCGGCCGACGTACTCGCCGAGCAGGCCCACGCAGATCAGCTGGACCGCGCCGATGAACAGGACGCCGGTGAACAGGGAGGTCCAGCCGGCGACGGTGTGGTCCAGGGCGTGCGCGCTGAGGGTGTAGACCATCAGGCCCAGGCAGACCAGGAAGGAGAAGCCGCCCAGCCAGGTGGCGATCCGCAGGGGTGCCGCGGAGAAGCCGGTGACGCTGTCGACCGCGAGGCGGATCATCCGGCCCAGGGGGTACTTGCTGCGGCCCGCCGGGCGCGGGGCGCGCTCGTAGGTGACGCGGCCGCTGGGGAAGCCGAGCCAGGGCACGAGGAGGCGGTAGACGCGCTGCTGGTCGGGGAGGGACTTCAGCGCGTCGACGGCGGCCCGGCTGAGCAGCCGGAAGTCGCCGGCCTGGGCGGGGACCGAGGGTCCGGCCAGGCGGCGCACCAGGCGGTAGTAGAGGCCGGCCGTCCACCGCTTGAACCCCGTGTCGCTGGCCCGGTCGGCCCGGATGCCGTAGACGATGTCGAGGCCCTCGCCGCGGGCCAGCGCGAGCATGTCGGGGATCTTCTCGGGCGGGTCCTGGAGGTCGGCGTCGAGGCTCACGACGTAGGCGCCGAGCGCCCGGTCCAGGCCCGCGGTGAGGGCGGCCTGGTGGCCGGAGTTGCGGCGCAGGCCGATCACCCGCAGTTGCGGCCAGCCCAGCCGGAAGGCGGCAAGGAGTTCGGCGGTACGGTCGGTACTGCCGTCGTCGACGGCGACCACCTCGTAGGGGACGCCAAGCTCCGCGAGGACCGGGCGCAACCTGCTGACCAGTGCGGGAAGGACCTCTTCCTCGTTGTACATCGGTATGACGACCGACAAGACGGTCGGTGGACTCGTTGTTTCCATGACCTCAGCCACCCGCCCCTCCCCAACCGCTGGCGCGAATGTGCGACTCTGTTGTGATCTTATGACTGACACTTCACGATCATCCGGACAGTGGTGCCGCCTCGGGGACCCGGTGATCGGGGCCGAGGGGGGTCCACACTCATGAGCACGGCTTCCAGCGACGCGGCGACGGATCCCGCCGTGCCCGACGAGCAGGAGGAGCGGCCCCCAAGGATCCGCCGCCTGACCCTGCCGGCCGGTGTACGACCGTACCTTGCCCCGCTGATCCTTTACGGCGTCACGAAGCTCGTCGGGCTCACCGTCTTCGCGTTTCTGCTGGAGGCGGCCGGGGACTTCCGCAAGAAGGAGCCGCGCTTCGGCGGGGGCGCGCACTGGTGGGACGTCCTGGCCACCTGGGACGGCTGGTGGTACCTCCAGGTCGCCGAGAAGGGGTACGACCCGCGTCCGCTGGAGCGGCTCGACTCCACCGGCCTGTTCACGGTCAAGCAGAACTCCGTCGCCTTCTTCCCGCTGTACCCGGGCCTGATCAGGGGGGTCTCCGAGATCACCGGGCTCGGCCTGTTCGGGTCGGGGATCCTCGTCTCGGTGATCGCGTCCTTCGTCGCGGCCGCCGGCATCTACGCCGTGATCTCGCTGCTGGCGGGCGCCCGCGCGGGCACGATCGCCGCCGGGCTGTGGGCCGTGGTGCCCGGTGCGGGCGTCGAGTGGGCGGTGTACTCGGAGTCCCTGTTCGTGGCGATCGCCGCCTGGTGCTGCTACTGCGTGATGAAGCGCCGCTGGGTGGCGGCCGGGCTGCTGGCCTTCGTCGCCGGACTGAACCGGCCGACCTCCGCCGCGCTGATAGGCGCGGTGGGGCTCGCCGCGCTGGTGACGCTGGCGCGACGGGAGAGCAGACGCGAGCACGGCGTGGCGGGGCCGGTGTACGCGATGTTCGCCGCGCCGCTCGGCCTGCTCACCTACATCACCTGGGTCGGCCTCAGCATGGGCGATCTGACGGCGTACTTCACGCTCCAGCGGGAGGGGTGGGCGCACTACTTCGACTTCGGCGCCTACACCCTCGACGTCCTGGGCAACACGGCCATCGGGCACAACAACTACCTGTTCGCCTTCTCCGTCCCCGATCTGCTCGCCGTCCAGCTGGTGCTGGCCCTGCCCTTCCTGGTCGCGCTGATGCTGCGCAGGAAGCCGCCGCTGGTGCTGGTCGCGTACACGCTGGCGAGCATCGTCACCGTGCTGGGCACCCAGCAGATGTTCGGCAACACCCCGCGCTATCTGCTGCCCTGCTTCCCGCTGCTGCTGGCGCCGGCGGCGGCGATGGGCAGGCTGAAGCTGCCCAGCCTGGTGGTGTTCTTCTCGACGGCGGCGGTGGCGTCGGGGTGGTACGCGCACTACGTGATGTTCGAGCTGGGCATTCCGTAGCCCGCGGGGCGCGAGGGCCGGCCGGGGTCAGGGTCCGCCCGATGACGAGGCCGCCGCCAGGATCATGATCGTCAGGAACAGCGCCCAGCCCGCCACGGACAGCCAGCCCAGGATCAGGCCGGCCAGGGCGAAGCCGTCGCCGCCCTGGCCGGTGCGGCGGATCTCGGCGCGGGCCGTGTGCCCCAGGATCACCGCGGGGATGCCGGTGATGCCCGCCGTCATCGTGGTGAGGACACCGCAGACCATCGCGCCGACCGCCTTGCCGTTCGTGGGCGGCGGCGGGGCGGGCAGGAACGTGCGCGGCACCGGGGGGTACGCCTGGGCCGGCGGGAGGGAGGGCTGTACGGCGACGGGGCCCTGGGGCAGGTCGGCGACGAGCAGGGTCAGTTCGCCGACCGTACGGGCCTCGTACGCCCGGGCCACGCGCCGGTCGAACTCGGCCTGCTGAAGGCGCCCCTCGGCGAAACCCGCTCTGAGCACGTCGACGGCGCGCTCACGATCGGCGTGGGACGCGAGCATCGACGGACTGTTCTGCGCCTGCCACGGCTGCCATGGCGACGGATACGACACGGACACCTCCCCCGGACGACTTGAATGCCTCCATCATTCCCCTACGCTCCAGGTCCCGCGATGGTTCCCCCACGCGAACCACCGATTCCGTCGTTTGTGTCCCGGGTTACATGGTTACGTCCTCGCGTACGCGCCGCCGGGGCCGGTCACCGCGTCCGTCGTCGGTTCGCCCCACGGGCCGCGCGCTCCGCGGCGAAGACGTCCTCCAGGCGGAAGAGCTGGGCGCGGCCCGCCTTGCCGGCGGGTTTCAGGTGGCCCAGCTGGACCCACTTGCGGATGGTCGCGGGGGCGACGCCGACCTCCTGGGCGGCCAGGGGGCCGGGGATGAGGGTGGGGCGGTCGGGCCTGTTCGTTCCGCTCATGCGCGCTGCCACTCCCCCTCGTCCCAGGTGTGCCGGTAGGCGGGGTCGTCGTGGCAGCCGCAGTCCGGTTCCGGGCAGCGGCAGGCCGGGTTGACGCAGAGCACGGCGCCGCGGTCGGGAAAGGCCCGCAACGACACCGAGTCGCACCAGGGGCAGCGCCCGGGCATCCGTACGACGGTCTCGGTGTCCCCCAGCGCACGGGCGCAGCGGCGCGCCATTCGCCGGGTCTCGTCGCGCACGTGCGCGGCCAGGACGGGGTCGGCGGCGATGCCGTCGAGGAGGGAGGCGATCCGCCGAAGCCGCTCGGGCACGGGGGCGCGGCGCGCACGGGGCAGGCCGAGGCGGTCGCGTACGGCCTCCTCCAGTTCGACGACGCCGTCGGAGATGTCCCGGAGGGCGTCGGAGATGTGCAGGCGGAGGGGGGCCGCGCTGTGCCCGAGGGCGACGAGTCCGTGCCGCTGCTGGAGCAGCAGCGCCTCCTCCCGCTCCTCGCGGAGGCGGGCGGCGAGGTCGGCGGGGGGCGGGGACGGTGCCGGGCGGTGAGCGGGGGTGGTGCGGCCCGGGACCAGCTCGGCGGAGAGTTCGGGGAACTGCTGGAGGAGCTGGGTGATCCACAGGGCGGCCTCGGTGGTGGGGCGCTCGTCAGGCACGGGCACCGCCCTGGCTCGGCAGGTGCGCGACGGTGGCGGCCAGGGCCGGGGGCAGGAGGTGCGCGGGTACGGAGACCGGATGACCGGAGCGCCAGAGGCGGCCGCCGCAGACGCCGTCGAACCAGTTCTCCGCCGGCGCCACCGTCTCCTCGCAGGCGCGCCGTACGGGGCAGACCGCGCAGGCCCGCAGCGCGGGGGCGGCCTCCTTCGGCTTCTTGGAGAAGACGACCGCGGGAGAGAGTCCGGCACAGGCGGCCGCGGACTGCCAGCCGGCCGGACGGGACGGACGGACGCGTTCCAGGCGATCCGGTGGCGGGCAGGATCTGGTGGCAAGCGTGGACAAAAGGGACCCCCTGTCGGTTCGTGAGCGAGCCGTACGAAGGCGAAGTGGACGCCTCCACCTTACAGATTGCGTGCGCGCTCGCAACGAGTTTGGATACCCGGCGCTTCGCCACCCCTTCCCGAACCTCCACAAACGGCACGGATTTTCCTCAATGCTTGCACGAGAGCACGTAATTCCGCGCGCGCAAGCAAGCTAAACTCTTGCCCACCCCCGAAGGAAGCGAGCAGACATGACCACCCAGGATCTGGACGCGTTCGCCGCGTGGGTCGAAGCCCTCATGCGCGAGCGCGGCTACGACATCGACAGTCCCCGCGGCGGCGGAAAGTCGCGGATCGCGGACGAGGCGGGTGTGCACCGCGCGGCCGTCACCCGCCTGCTGCAGCGACAGAGCATGCCGGACCTCGAGACCACGCGCCGCCTCGCGCGGGTGCTCGGCGTGCCGGTCCGCGACATGCTCATCCGCTCCGGCCGGCTCACCGCCGAGGAGCTGGCCGATCCGCACGCTTACCTGGAAACGACCGCGGCCGGCACGGAGTTGGGCCGCCGGCCGACCCTCGAGGAGGTCGCCGACCTGTTGGGCGTTCCCGCCGACCGGCGGGAGATGTTCGTCAGAGTCGTGGAGCAGTTCCTGCCGACCGAGGCGGAGACGGAGGCGGCGGTCACGACCGCGGCCACGACCAGGACGCGTGAGGACGGGCGGGTACTGGTGGAGTCGGCGACGGGCATGTCCCCCGCCGCCGACTGACCCCGGCCTCGGCGGACGTTCGATCGACGAGCACCCGTGGGCCGACGGGGGCTCGGTTCGACGGCCGCGGAGGCACCGGCAACAGGAGCCGCCGGCCCACGAGACGGCGGCGCCGTGCGCCGAGCGGCGCCGCATGGACTTACTCGCCTCCCCCACGCCACCCACATTTCCCCCGGCTCCCCACGCCCCCACAGCCCCCACAGCCCCCACAGCCCCAGTCGCGCCCGGACTGCCCACGTCCTCCCCCCTCAGCCCCACCTGCGCTTCCGCCCCTCAGTCACCTCCGTTCGCAACCGACTCGCCGATTTAGTTGCGTGCGCGCACGCTCGTCTGTCACAGTTGGTGCAGCGGCGGAGCTGTGCCCGCGACGCGGGCCGCATCCGTCGCCGTACGCCGGGCCGAGGCGCCGCATCCCTCCCCTGCCGCCCCTCGCGGCGCCCGCCCGGCGGTCTTCCCCTTCTTCCCGGCGAGGTGACCCGGCACATGACCACACCCACCCCACCGAGCGCCTTCCCGGACGTCGAGGCCCTGGTCGTCGACATCCTGGAGGCCGACTCGGCGCTCTCCACGGCGCTCGTCACGGTCGAGCCGCCGTCGGACTTCAACGGCACGACCGCCGCCGTACTCGTCAACCGGCGCGGCGGCGCCTGGGTCGGCGAACTCCACGTCGACCAGCCGCTGATCGAGCTGGAGGTGTACGGCCCGACCAAGCAGGCCGCGCACGTCCTGGCCAACTCCGCCCGCCGCGCCCTGATGGCCGCGGCCGGCAACCGCTACGGCACCAACCTCATCACCGAGGTGGAGGAGCAGGACGGCCCGCGCTGGCTGCCCGACTACCTCTACAGCGCGGCCAACCGCTACGTGACCGTGCTCAAGGTGTTCATCGACGTCTACTGACGCACTCCGACGTCCACTGACGTCCCCCGCGCGGCCGGCCCGTCCGTACGCCGCGCCCCACAGACCGAAGGCCCTGCCGTCCCGGCGGGGCCTTCGCCGTACCCGGAACGGCCGGGGACGGCACCCCGCATCACCACCCCTCTACAAGGAGACCCACCCATGGCAGGCACCAACTCCTCCGAGATCCGCATCGCCGGAGTCGGCCGGCTCTACGTCGCCACGGCCGACACCGACATCCCGACGACCTTCTCCTCCGACACCGCCACCGACTGGGCCGGCTGGAAGAACCTCGGCTTCACCTCCGGTGAGGGCGTCACCTTCAGCAAGAAGGACAAGCTGGAGCCGGTCGACGTGTGGCAGGCCGTCAGCCCGGTGCACTTCGTGTACTCGGACCGCGACCTGACCCTGAAGTTCTCGCTGCTGCAGTTCAACGAGGACACGCTGCCGTTCTTCATGGGCGGCGGCGGCGTCACCGCCGTGACCGGCGCCACGGGCGTCTACCAGTACGACATCGCCGACCGCCCGTACGCCGACGTGCGCGCCCTCGGCCTGGAGTTCACCGACGTCCGGGCGAGCGACGGCACCACCCCGGTGACCTACCGCTTCGGCATCCCGCGCGGCCAGGTCACGGCGGCCGACGACATCAAGCTGGCCCGCAAGTCGCCGGCCCAGCTCGGCATCACCTTCACGGCGATGGCCTCGGGCGACGGCTCGGCGCTGGCCAGCTTCGTGATGAAGGACGCCTCGTACGCCGCGTCCTGACCCACCGGGGTGGGGCGGGCCCCCGGCCTGTCCCACCCCGCGCCCCCATCTCGCTTCCCATCAAGCTTCACGGACCCAAGGAGCACCCATCACCATGGCCCGTTTCGACGTCAACGCCGCCCGCGCCCAGCGCCTGGAAGCCCTCGGCCGCACCTGGTCGTTCGAGCTCGACGGCGAGAGCTTCACCCTGCCCACGGAGCTGACCCGCGCCACCGCGAAGGCGCTGCGCAAGCTCGACGACAACGACGTGGACGGGCTGCTCGGACTGCTCATGGGCGAGCAGCAGTTCGCCCGCTTCGAGCGGCACGAGGTCACCATGCAGGACATCGCCGCCCTCCTGGAGGCCTACGGCAAGGAGACCGGGCTCGGCCTGGGGGAAGGCTGAGCCTCGTCGGGTTCGTCGACGAACACGCCGAGGCCCTCGAAGCGGATCTGCTCCGCTACTACGGCATCGACCTGCTCGACTGGCACCGGGACCGCCTCTCCGCGCGGCGGCTCTCGGTGCTCATCAAGCACCTGCCGCGCGACAGCGCCCTCAACCGCGACCTGTACGGCGAGGCCGCCGAGTGGTCGGTGACGGACCATCTGCTCGCCGCCGCGGTGGACCATCTGGCAGCCGCCAACTGGATGTTCGCCTGCGTCAACTCGGCGGAGGACGGGGACCAGCCGGAGCCACCGGTGCCGGTGCCGCGTCCCGGTGACGGGGCGGCGGAGCCGGACGAGGACGAGACCGGGGACGCCGGCCGGGCCACGTCTGCGCATACGGGACCGGGGACCGGCGCTACGCGAAGAGCCGGGGCCGAGGACCAGGCGCCGTCCGCGGTCCAGCTGGCCCGGTTCTTCGCCTGAGCAGGGGGCACCGTGCCGACGCCGGCGCCGTGCCCCGCCGTACCGTTGTCCGAACCGGGGCGGTGCCGATGCTCATCGGGACCCCGGCGACCCCGGCTGCTCGTTCCGGCGTCGGCCGCCTGCCCGGCCCTCCAACTCGTCGGCGAGTGCCCGGGCCATGTCCGAGAGCCGGCGGCGTTCGTCGCCTCCGGCCCCGGGCGGTTCGGACGGTTCGGACGGTTCGGACGGTTCGGCCGGTTCGGCCGGGCCCTGCGCGGAACGTTCCGCCGCTTCCGTACGACGCCCCCTGTCCCGCCCGGCGGCCCCCGCGTCGCCGGGCCGGTCCAGCGGGGGCACGCTGGGGCGGCCGTTGCGACGGACCACCGGACGCCGTTCCGAGGGCGCCGACCGTTTCTCCCGTACCTCACGGGCGGAGAGGAGGAAGTCACCCGAGGCGTCGTCGGTAGAGCCGCCGGAGGAACCTCCGGGCTCGCCCCCGACACCCTCGCGTCCGCCGTGCCCGTCCTCGCGCCGCTCATCCTCCTGCCGCTCCGGGACCGGCCGGCCGCCGTTGCTCCGGCCCCCTTGCTGGGGGGCGTTCACGGGTACCGGTGTCCCGTCCGCGACGGACCGCTCCCGCTCCCCGCGCTCCTCCACTCGCGTCACCTCGGAAGGAGGCCGCAGCAGCTGGACGTACGGCAGCGGGATGACGTCACCGCCCGCCTCACCCTCCGCCCTCCGCGCGCGGCGCGGCCTGCGGCCGGTGCGGGCGTCCTCCTGACCCTGGAGGTAGGCGGCGGTGATCCGCTCCTCGTAGGCACGCCGGATCGCCGGGAGCTGCTCGGCGACGACGTCGGCCCAGCCGGCGCTGTAGGCGGCCAGTTCGCGGCGGTCGAGCTCGCCGCGGGGCAGCGTCACCAGCTCCTCCGGGTCGTAGCCGAGACGCAGGACGAGTTCGGAGACACGGGCGATGAGATGGGGCAGATCGGCGGACTGTTCGAGCCAGTCGATCTCATGATCGTTTAGCGCGTTGCTCGCGTCCCCGTCCACCCCGTTGGCCTTGCTCTCGTCCCCAGTCTCTCCGCGCCCCCCGCGCGCGGACGGCCGCCCGTCGCCGCCCACCGTCGCCTGACGGGCCCTCAGGTCGCTTGCGGGGCCCTGTAGTTCATTCGTTCTCTTACCGACGGGAGAACGGCCGGATCCTACTCCACGAACCTGACACAACTTTCAGCGCACCCCGCATCGCCGCAGGTCCGGACCGCGGAAACACGGAGAGTTCTCACCAAACACGGAACGACACCACGCGTTTACTCGTACACTAGTTCGAACAGACGCTTCGCACACCCCAGGAGCGTCATCTGCACCACAGACCAGCGGACAGACCGGAAAGCAGGCCCGACATGGCGACTGGCACCAGCAACTCCCCGAAGCAGCCGATCGACACCTACACCCGCCTCGCCCATCTCCTGCACACCACGGCCCCTGACGGCGAGGCCCTGCTCGACCGGGTGTACGAAGAACTGCTTGCCCGGGAGTCGCGTGCTTATGCGGCGGGGTGGTCGGACGCGCTGAGGGAGGCGCGGCAGGTCCGCAGGGACTGAACACCTCAGCCGCAGACACACAGCCCGACTGACAACACGCAAGGTCGCCACAGCCCCCGCTCACGGACGGCCGCTTGTATGCTGCGGCACTCGCATCGCGGTCATCAGGGGGAGGAACACGCATGTACACCACGCTCGCGAGCTCAACGAACTACGCCATACCGTTCCTGATCATCTCCGTGCCCTTCGGGGTCACGTCGCTCCTCTTCATCCCCAAACAGCTGCGTGAACGACGGCTCAGGAAGAGTGGCGTGGAAACCCTCGCAGTCTGCGAGGAGCGCATCCGGCGCGGCGGCACGGCGGTGGAGATGCTGAACTGCTCTTTCCGCACGACCGACGGTGACGAGGCCTGGGCACTCGTCAGGACGCCGAGACCAGTACCGCAGGTGGGCGACGAGTTTCCGGTCGTGTTCGACAGGCGGAACCCCTCGACCGTCGAGAGCCAGTACCACCTCTCCTCGTCCGGATCGCGCGTCGGATATGTGATCCAGTCACTGTTCGGCCTGCTGCTGGTGGCAGCCGCCGTGGCCGGCTCGTTGTCCTGACTCCGCCCGCCCATCCGCACGCACGACCCCGCCCATGCCCTCTTCCGCACCCGCGGGAGAGGGCATCGCCATGTCCGGACGAAGCCCAGCACGGAGGATCCCCATGCCCGAGTACGTCAGTCAAAAGGAACTCGGCGAAGCCCGCACCGCCATCTCCCAGGAGATCAAGGATGCGATCGGCGCAACCCACACCACCATCTCCCAGGAGATCAAGGGTGCGATCGATGCCTACGACGCCAAGAAGGCCGCAGAGGAGCCCAAGTGGGTCAATGACTGGAAGAACTGGGTCCCCACGGAGCTCAACGGCATCAAGTCGGAACTCACCATCCTCAAGTCCGAGTGGGTTCCGTTGCTCGCCACCCTGCCGTCCCTCTTCAGTCTCGAGGAACTGATCAAGAAACAGTTCAACCTGGACTACAACCAGTGGGGCGTCCTCACCCGACAGCCCGCCGACGGCGGAACAGGTGGCGGCACAGGCAGGCCGGGGCCGCGAGGGCCGCGCGGCGAGCCCGGTCCGGCCGGCCCACAGGGACCCGAAGGCCGCCAAGGCCGCGAGGGCCGTCGCGGCCAGCGGGGCGAGCGCGGCCGTCAGGGCAGGCCGGGGCCACGCGGCGAACAGGGTCCCGTGGGCCGGCAGGGCCCGCGTGGCCCTCAGGGACCTCCGCCGTCGACCGAGGCGCTGCGCAACGCCACCCGGGATGCCCAAGCCGCAGAGCAGGCACTCCGGGGCGTTGTGAACCGAGCGGCGGAACTGCGCTCGCAGATCGACGGAGGGTGAGCGGCGCCCTGAGCGCCTCACGTTGCGTCGAAGCAGGTCACAGGCGATACATCTGGAGGGTTGAATGTCTCTCGTACGATCTCTGAGCCGGGCCTCCGGCTCTCTTCAGGACTTCAGAGCGAAGGCTTCTGGAGCCGGGGCCGCGGCCCAGGGCCTGGCCGGCGCGGGCCAGAAGGGCGCGAGCCAGCTCAGGACACTCAAATCGGCCGCCCAGGGCGCCGAGAAGGAGCTGAAGGACCTCAAGTCGGCCACCGACCGGGCTGAGAAGTCCCTCTCCAAAACGGGCAAAACCGGCTCCACCGCCGGCAAGAACCTCGGCAAGTACGAGTCCGGGGCGAACAAGGCGGCCAAGGGCCAGGACAAGATGAACAAGTCGATGAAGGGCAACTTCTTCGGCATGCTCATGGAACTGCTCATGCCGCTGATCCAGAAGGTCGTCGAGATGGCGACCAAGTCGAAAACCATGCAGAAGGTCCTGCAGACGGCCTTCGGTGTCATCAAGTCCGTCATCAGCAGCGTCATGAAGGCCATCGGGCCGATCATGAAGAACGCCGCCAAGCTGATCAAGTCGGTCTGGAACGGCATCAAGACGGCGATCTCGAAGGTCGTCAAGGCCGTCGCCACCGTCATCAAGACCTACGTCAACATCTGGAAGAAGGTCATCAGCACCGCGCTGAAGGCGATCAAGACGGTCGTCTCCAGCGTCTGGAAGGGCATCAAGGCCGTCATCTCCCCGGTCGTCAACTGGGTCAAGTCGGCGATTCCGAACGCCTTCCGGGCCGTCAAGGACAAGCTGTCCAGCATCTGGGGCGGCCTCAAGGGCATCGCGAGCCGTGCCTTCGACGGCATCAAGAGCGCGGTGAAGGGCCCGATCAACGCGGTCATCGGCATCATCAACCGCGCGATCGGTGCCCTCAACGGCATCAAGGTCTCGATCCCCGGCTGGGTCCCGGGCGTCGGCGGCAAGACCTTCGGCGTCAGCCTGCCGAGGATCCCCATGCTGGCCACCGGCGGTGTCGTCATGCCCCGCTCCGGCGGTGTCCCGGCGATCCTCGCCGAGGCCGGTGAGGCGGAGGCCGTCCTGCCGCTGAGCAAGCTGGACCGGCTGCTGCGGCGGGCCGCCGCCGAGGGCCGGGCGTACGCGGGAGCCGGCGGGTCGGCCGGCGGCGCGCTGCACATCGAGCACTACTACGCGGCCGAGAACAGCAGCCCGCAGCGCACCGCCGACGCGCTCATGTTCCTGGCGAAGGCACGCGGATGAGTGCCGTCGCGAGAACGACCGGCGGATGGACGGCCGACCCGCTCGTCGGCGCGGGGGCCGCCCTGCGCGCTTTCCGGGCCCGGATCGAGCAGAGCGGCAGCACGCTGCGGTCAGTCACCGGCGGGATCAGAAACGCGGCCACCGCCACCGACCGCGTCCGCACCTCCACCGACCAGGCCGCCGCCGCCGTACGCCGGACGAAAGCAAACGCCGACGCCGCCACCCGCGCCGTGGCCAAGGCCGGACAGACCGCCACCTCGGCAGCCGCCGGTGTGAAGGCCGTCGGCGGCGAGGCCAAGGGCTCCGCCCGGTCCCTCGGCAAGCTGGTGTCCATGACAGGCGGTGTCGTGGCCCTGGTGGGCGGCCTCCTGAGTGTCACCGGCCTCCTCGGCCCCGCCCTCGGCGCCTTCGGCACCGCCATGACCATAGGCGCCGGCGTCATGCTCATCATCAACGCCCTCACCCGCGCCAACCCCATCGGCTTCGTCACCGGTCTCCTCCTCCCGGTCGCCGGCTGGCTGCTCGATCTCGCGCTGAACTCCGAGACCGGGCAACGGCTGATGGAACAGCTCGCCACCCTCGTGCTGAAGTACGTCGAGGGTTACCTGACCGTCATGACCCCGCTGCTCAAGGGCATCGCTAGCGCGGTGAACACGTACGTCACGGCTTACCTGACCCTCATCACCACCGCGCTCACCGTCATCGGCGCCCTCGTCGGCACCGGATTCGCCGTGCTCAAGGCGCTGACCACCGGGGACACCCGGGCGCTCAGCGGCAGGGTGTCGTCGATCTGGCGCGGGTTCAAGGACGCGGTCAGGCCCGCGCTGCAGTGGATCACCCAGGACATCCCCCGGATGTTCACCCGGATCAAGGAGGCCACCTCCCGCACCCTCGGCGCTATGGGGAAGTTCGTGACGACCGGCGCCCAGACCGTCGCCGGTGTGGTCAAGGGGCCGATCCAGGGGCTCATCGCCTTCGCCAACTGGGTCATCGACGGGCTCAACAGCCTCAGCGTCAACATCCTCGGCAAGAAGTTCGGCGTGAACCTGGACAAGATCCCGATGCTCGCCGAAGGCGGCATCGCCGTCCCGGGCGCCTCCCGCCAGGCGGGCCGGGTGCTGCCGCTGACCGACCTGGAGCGCCGGCGCGCCCTCGTCCAGAAGCGGCGGGCGGCCGCGGTCCGCCGACACCGCCACCACATCAAGGAGTTCCACGAGAGCCGGGGCGCCGGCGCCCGAGGCACCGCCGAAGACCTGCTCTTCCTCGCATCCGCTCACGCCTGCACATGACAGTGAGGTGACGGCCCCATGGCCGAGACGACCACAACCGCATACACCGAGGACCTTCCCCCCGGCTCACTCATCACCCGCGACGGGCAGATGCAGTGGGCCGGACTGCTGATGGGCCCCGGCACCCCGTACGAGATCGACCGCGCGGGTCTGAGCGGCTGGGAGGACCTGCCGGAGTACGACGCCTCCGACGCCGACCACCCGACCGCGCACGGCGCCTGGCCGGGCGCCCGCTACGCCAAGCCGCGCCGGATCGGCGGCACGGTGTGGGCGGTCCCGCCGCAGGACGACACCGCCTCCGCGCTCGCCGCGACCCGCGCCCTGCGCCAGGCCCTGCTGCTCGGCGACTCCGAGCGCTGGCTGGCGGTGCGGCTGCACGGCGAGACCCTGGCCGTACGGGCCCGGGTCAGCCAGCGGGTGCTGGCCGCCGACCGGACGTACACCACGCAGGGCGTCTCCCGGGCGTCCGTGCAGTGGTACGCCACCGACCCGCGCCGCTACTCGGTCACCGAGCAGACCGCGGTCACCGGCGCCCCGCAGCCGGAGACCGGTCTGACCTGGCCGCTGACCTGGCCGCTGTACTGGGGTCAGACGGCCTCCACCGGCGATGTGAACGCCGACAACACGGGCTCCGCGCCCACCCACCCGGTGATCGCCTTCACCGGGCCCTGCACCAACCCGACGGTGACCGACCGCGCCTCCGGCCGCCGACTGCGCTACCAGATCGTCCTCACCCCCGGCGACGAGCTCGTCGTCGACACCGCGGCCGGCACCGTCACCCTCAACGGCACCGCCTCGCGCCGCAACACCGCCGCCGCCGACAGCAGCCCCGAGGAACTGTTCGCCTTCGAACCGGGCCGCGCCCAGCTGGCGTTCCGCCCCGACACCCACGACCCCGGTGCCCGGATGACGGTGCGCTGGCGCGCGGCGGAGTGGTGATCGCATGACCGTACGCTCAGCCTGGCTCACCGAGAACGGTCAGACCCGGGAGGACACCCGGATCACGCTGTCCGGTCTGCTCACCCCCAACGCCCTGGTGGCGGAGAACATCCCGCTCAAGGCCCGCGGCGGCATCGTCCCCGGCGGCTTCGCCCTCACCGCCGCCAACGGGGGGATGTCCTTCACGATCGGCCCCGGCCGCGCCTTCGTGCAGGGCGGCCGGACCGGCCAGGGCACCTACCCGGTGGCCGTGACCGAGCCGGAGACCCTGACGGTGCCCGACGGTGACGCCCAGCACGGCCGCATCGACCTCGTCGAACTGGTCGTCCGCGACGACACCTACGACGGCACCGACGCCACCGAGGCCGTCGTCCGCCTGGTCACGGGCACCCCCGCGCCCACGCCCGTGGCGCCGAGCAGCCCCGACGGCAGCGCCCTGCCGCTCTACCAGATCAAGGTGCCCGTCGGGGCGTCGGCCGGTTCCGGCGGCCTGACCTGGGACAGCGCGGTCACCAGCCTGCGCTACCCGACGGTGGCCCTCGGCGGGATCGTCCCGGCAAGCGGCTTCAACGGCGCGTACGCCGGTCAGTACCGCGACAACTCGGGCGTCCTGGAGCGCTGGAACGGCACGGCCTGGGTCGCCTACCCCAAGGCCGTCGGCGGCATCGCCCCGACCGGCGCGGTCACCACCGGAAGCTACCTCGGCCAGTACCGCGAGGACGCCGCCGGACTGCTCCAGCGCTGGGACGGCTCGGCCTGGCAGTACGCCGAGGGCCGTACCACCGTGCTGCTCAGCGTCTCGCAGACCACGGCGCAGTCCGTGCCCGCCGGCGCGTGGACGCAGATCAGCATGCAGAGCACCGAGGTGGACGACGCCGCCGGCTGGTCGGGCTCCCACACCTACACGGTGCCCAGGACCGGCTGGTGGCGGGTGTCCTGCGCCATCACCTGGTACACGGAGTCCACCACGGGCAACCGCGGCGCGCGCATCTACCAGAACGGCACCGGTGTCCCGCGGGGCACCTGGCTGATCGGCGCGGGTCCGGGCGCGACCAGCGTCGGCGGCAGCTGCCTGCTCAGGCTGGCGGCCGGCGACAAGCTCGCCCTCTACGGGCTGCAGCAGTCGGGCTCCACCATCACCACCCTCGGCGGTTCCGGCTACGCCACCAGTCTCACGGCCGAATGGCTCAGGTCCTGACGGCCCCTCACCTTCCTTGTCCCTTCCGGAGATCCCAGGAGACCATCAGATGAACCTGCGCAGCTCATGGGTGGCCGAGACCGGCCAGACCCGCGAGGACACCCGCCTGACCCAGATCGGCGCGACCACCCCAGCCAACCCCCTGGAGGTCCGTTCCGGCATCCTCCCCGGTTCCTACGACGGCCAGTACCGCCTGTCGGGCTTCTGGATGGAGGGCCACGCGGGCACCCTGTCCGCGACCGTCCACGAGGGCCGGGCCGTCATCCAGGCCGACGGCAGCCAGGGCGCCTACCCGGTCACGCTCTCGGAACCGTTCGGCCTCACCTTCGCCGCCGGCCAGGCGCAGGACCGCTACGACATGGTCGTCCTGCGGATCTACGACGACCTGTACGACGAGTCCAACCGCACCGAGGCCGCCCTCGAGATCATCCAGGGCACGCCGGACGCCAACCCGGTGGAGCCCGCGCTGCCCGACATCGTGCTGCCGATCTACCGGGTCCGGGTCCGGGCCGGGGTCAGCGCGGGCAACGGCGGCATCAACTGGAACAACGACGCCCTGGACCTGCGTACGCCCATCGTCGCGGTCGGCGGCATCCTGCCGGTGGTCGGCGACACCGGCAACGGCGCATACCCGGGCCAGTACCGCGACTCCGGCGGCGCGCTCCAGCGCTGGGACGGCTCCGCCTGGGTGTCGTACCCGAGCGCGCTGGGCGGCATCGCCCCGGCGGGCACCATCACCACGGCCAGCTACACCGGCCAGTACCGCGACAGCTCCACCGGGCAGCTCCAGCGCTGGAACGGCTCGACGTGGGTGCCGTACCAGCCGGTGCCGACCTGGACCGACTACACGCCCAAGTGGGGCGCGGAGACGGGGACCGCCCCCAGCATCGGCAACGGCACCCTCGCCGGCTCGTACGTGAAGATGGGCACGCTCGTCCACGTGCGGATCTATCTCAAGATCGGTTCGACGACCAACCTGGCGGCCCAGGCCGCCAACGGCAACTGGAACTTCTCCCTGCCGGTCGCGCCGGTCTCCTCGACCTGGAAGCTCGACGGCCGGGTGCTGAACGTGCTCGGCTTCGACGCCTCCGCGGGCCTGCAGTACCCGGGCAGCGGACTGCTCTCGACCACGGGCGGCGGCACCGTGCGCAACCTGCGTGAGTCCCTGAAGCAGGCCAACGCCTTCTGGGACAAGGGCTTCCCGTTCACCTGGCAGACCGGAGACGTGCTGTCCGTCTACGGCACCTACGAATCCGCCTCCTGATCCGGCCGCACCCGAAGGACTCGCCATGAACGCACACTCCGCCTGGCTGTCCCCCGACGGCCAGACCCGGCAGGACACCCGGGTCACCCAGGTCGGCGCCCTCACCCCGGTCACCGACGTCAAGGGACGCTCCGGTGTGCTGCCCGGCTCCGAGGGCGGCCAGTACCGGGTCACCGGCCTGTGGCTGGCCGGCACGGCCGGCACCATGTCCGCCACCGTCGGCGTCGGCAGGGCGGTGATCCAGTCGTCGATCGCCCGCGGCGCCTACCCGGTCACCGTCACCGAACCGGTCCCGCTCACCTTCGCCGACGGCGACCCGCAGTACGGCCGGATCGACCTGGTCGTCCTGCGGATCCACGACCACGACCACGACGGCGGCGGACGGTACGAGGCCGCCGTCGAGATCGTCCAGGGCACGGCGGCGGCCCAGCCCGTCGCGCCCACGGCCCCGGACACCTCGCTGGTGTTGTTCACCGTCGCCGTCGCGGCGGGCAGGAGCGCCGGCAACGACGGCATCGACTGGGACACCGCGCGCGTCGACCTGCGCCCCACCACCGTCGCCGTCGGCGGCATCCTGCCGACCCGCTCCGACGACACCGCGCCCGGCGGCTATCCCGGCCACTACCGGGACATCAACGACACGCTCCAGCGCTGGAACGGAACCGCCTGGGTGCCGTACCCGAAGGGCGTAGGCGGCATCGCACCCGCCGGCGCGGTCACCACCGGAAGCCACACCGGCCAGTACCGCGACTCCTCCACCGGCGTCCTCCAGCGCTGGAACGGCACGGCGTGGCTGCCGGCCGTGACGCCGCCGTCGTTCGCCTCGTCCCTGGACGCCGGCTACACCACGTCGACGACGTACACCTCCGCCCTGACCGACACCGCCGTCAGCGCGCTGACCCTCACCTTCACCGCCCCGACCACCGGTGCCGTGCTGCTCAGCCTGGGCGCCCGCATCCAGATCATCAACAGCACCACCACGAACGCGTTCATGGCCCCGCAGGTCACCCAGGGCTCCACCGTGGTCCTGGCCGCCGACGACGAGCACGCCGTCACCTTCGGAGGCGCCGTCTACGGGTCGGTCTCCACCCAGTTCCGGATGTCCGGGCTGACCGCCGGCACGAGCTACACGGTCACCGCCATGTACCGCTCCAGCAGCGCCACGGTGACCTGCTGGTTCGACACCCTCTTCCTGCGCGTGGACCCGGCCGCCTGACCCACCCCTCCCGAAAGGAGCTGACCATGCCCGTACGCTCCGGATGGCTGTCCCCCGACGGCCAGTCCCGCGAGGACACCCGCCTCGTCTCGCTCGGCGCCCTCACCCCGACCTCGCCCGTCGCCACCCGCTCCGGCATCCTGCCGGGCTCCTCCAACGGCGAGTTCCGCCTCTCCGGCTTCACCCTGACCGGTACGTCCGGCACCATGAGCGCCACGATCAGCCCGGGCCGGGCCGTCGTGCAGAGCACCGACGCCCGGGGGGCGTACCCGGTCGCGCTCACGGAGTACCTGCCGCTCGTCTTCGCCGACGGCAACGCCCAGTACGACCGCATCGACCTGGTCGTCCTGCGCGTCCACGACGACGCCTACGACGGCTCCGGCCGCTTCGAGGCGGTCGTCGAGATCGTCCAGGGCACGGCCGCCGCCATCCCTGTGGTGCCCGACGTGCCCGGCCTGTCCCTGCCGCTGTACGAGGTCCGCGTGCCGGCCAACGCGAGCACGGGCACCAACGGCATCCCCTGGAGCACGGCGCTCACCGGACGCCGTACGGCCACGGTCGCGGTCGGCGGCATCCTGCCCGTCATCAGCGACACCGCGGGCGGCGCCTATCCGGGCCAGTACCGCGACATCGACGGCCAGCTCCAGCGCTGGAACGGCACCGCCTGGACCGACTACCCGGTGCTGCCCACCTGGCAGAGCTGGACCCCGACGTGGACGACCAACACCGGCGCCGCCACGCCCTCGTTCGGCAACGCCACGCTCAGCTGCCGGTACGTCAAGTTCGGCACCACCGTGCACCTCAACTTCTCGATCACGTTCGGCAGCACCACCACCTACGGCACCAGCGCCACGACGTCGGACAACTGGCGGTTCTCCCTGCCGGTGGCCGCGTCGGCGGTCCACCCGCAGATCGGTTTCGCCGAGCTCGGTGCCGCCAACGAGACGCGTGCGGTGGCGCGGATGTACTGCGGCACCACGACCACCTTCGAGATGCAGATCTCCACGGGCCGGCCGAACGCCGCCGTCCACGCCAACTACGGCTCCGTCGACGCCCTGACCCCCTGGACCTGGGCGAGCGGCAACACCATCCGAGGCACCGCCACCTACGAGGCCGCGTCATGACGACCACCACCCCCTACCGGGCGATCTTCTGCGATCTGCTCACCGACCGCACCATCGACATCCTGCCCCTGCGCGACGTCACCGTGGACGACTACATCGGCAAGGCCGGCTCGCTCTCGGGCACGATTCCCGTGCCCAACGCGGAGATGGCCGCCCGCGTCCGCCGCATCGAGGAGGGCCGCACCTCGGTCTACCTCCAGCGCGGCAACGACCTGTGGTGGGGCGGCATCATCTGGACGTCCACCCTGCAGAGCGACGACCGGGGCGTCATCACCCTCGGCATCCAGGCGGCCACCTTCGAGTCGTACGCGGGCCGCCGCCGCATCCGGGCCGCCACCCCCGCCTACGACCCGCAGTACAAGCTGGAGTTCAAGGACAAGTACCAGCTGGACATCGTCCGGGGCCTGTGGACCGACCTGCAGACCGTGCTGCCCGGCGGCGGCATCGGCGTCACGTACGGGGACGAGCACTCCGGCGTGAAGCGGACGGTCACCTACCGAGACGGCGACGAGACCGTCTACCTGGAGGCGATCGACGCGCTCGCCGCCCTGGAGAACGGCTTCGAGCACCACATCGCCGTCTACCGCGACCCGGCCACCGGCGCGCGCGTGCGACGGCTGCGGCTGGGCAGCCCGAAGATCGAGATCGGCACGAGCGACCTGGTGATGGACCGGCCGGGCACGATCCTGTCGTACTCCTTCCCGCGCGACGCCACCCGGGGCGGCACCACCGCCCGCGCCCGCGGCGCCTCCACCAACACCAACCAGGCCGAGGAGTCCCGGCCGCTGGCGTCCACGGTGGCGGTCGCCACGGCCCTGATCGACGACGCGAAGTACCCGCGCATCGACCTGTCCTCCGACCACAACGAGATCACCGACGGCGCCACCCTGAACGCCCTGGCCGGCGCCGAACTGGCCGCGGGCACCGGCGCGGTGGTGATCCCCGAGATCAGCGTCCGGCTGGACGACCTGGTGCCGCCCGCACTGCTCGGCCGCACCGTGCGCATCCGGATCACCGACGAATGGTGGACCGAGGGCCTCGACGCCCGCTACCGGATCATCGGCGTCAAGGTGAGCCCGGCCCAGCGCGGCCGGCCCGACACCGCCGAGCTCTACCTGGAGGAGGCCTGATGCCCCAGCTCCCCGAAGACATCATCGACCGGCTGACCCAGATGGAACGCCGGATCCAGCAGCTGTCCACCGCCGTCAACAGCCGGCCGGCGCTCAACAAGATCTCCGGCGGCGGTGTGGAGATCACCGACGGCGGCTACCTCGCCGTACGGCCGCCGGACGGCGGTCCGGCCGTGTTCACGGTCGGCGCGTGGAGCGGCGACGAGTACGGCCTGGCCATCCGCCGCCAGACCGGTTCCCTCGCGATGAGCCTGCACAACGGCGACGGCTCCAGCACGTCGCTCCAGCCGCTGCGGATCTTCGACAACGGCGGCCGGGAGATCTTCGCGGACGACGTCAACACCGGTGGCCTCGCCCGGCCGTGGATGACCATGCTGCCGCCGCAGGACAGCTCGACCGCCCGCTGGCCGCAGACCACGGCGACCGCCTGGACGACCGTCGCGATGTCCTACAACGTCGTGTGGCAGCCGAAGATGCGGCTCATCGTCAGCACCAAGGTCAGCTCCGGCGGGGCCGGCTCCGTCCAGGTGCTCGTCAACGGCGCCGAGTGGGGCACGGCCGTCGCCGCCGGCACGGACTTCGACCACACCGGGCTGATCAGCAGCGACTTCGCCTCGGTCTACGGCACGACGGTCAAGTTCGAGATCCAGGCCAAGGCCACGTCCGGCACCGTCTACGCCAATCCCGTGCTCATGCACGGCCGCCAGAGCTGACCCCCGAGGAAGGCAGCACACATGGACATCGACACCAGCCAGCCCTGGGGCATCGCGATCGACTACGCCGGCCGCGCCACCCTCACCGAGGCGGGCCACTCCCTCCACGTCAACGTCTCCGACACCAGCCTCAGCAGCGTCATCGAGCCCGACTCGATCACCGGCACCTACTCACCCGTCAACATCACCGCCCAGTTCACCGAGACCGGCGACAACGGGGCCGTCCTGCGTGGCACCGGCCGCGTCACGGTCATGCCCGTCGGAACGGCCCCGGTCGTCCCCGACCGAACGGCCGTCCAGCGGGCGGTCGCCGCCGCCCTGGCCGACTTCGAGGCCAACCGGGCGGCATACGTCGCGCTGTGCGCCGCGTGGGCGACCGACGAGGGCGACGGCGCCCCGGACACCGGCGGCGGCTCCGACCCGGAAACCGGAACCGACACCGGCACCGGCACCGGCACCGGCACGGAAACCGACACCGACACCGACACCGACAGCGGCGTCTGACGCACGCCCTCTCCCCCACCCCACCGCAGCCCACGCACCCCGAGCCGCCTCGCCGGCCGGGGTTTTCTCATGCCCGGAACCCACCCAGGGAGGCACCGCCCATGGCCAACCCCCTCTCCGCCACCGCCCTCGTGTCCGCGCTGCGGGCCGAGGGCGTCGCCGTCGTCGAGCACCCCGGCTGGCGCACCAACAACCGCAACCACAAGGGAAGTTGGGGCCCCGTCAACGGCGTCGTCATCCACCACACCGTCACCACCGGCACCAGCGCCACCGTGCGCCTGTGCTTCAACGGCCACTCCGCCCTGCCCGGTCCGCTCTGCCACGGCGTGATCGCCAAGGACGGCACGGTCCACCTCGTCGGCAACGGCCGCGCCAACCACGCCGGCACCGGCGACCCCGACGTCCTCGCCGCGGTCGCCGCCGAACACGCCACCCTGCCCGCCCCGAACCAGCGCACCAAGGACGGCAACGCCCACTTCTACGGCTTCGAGTGCGTCAACCTCGGCGACGGCAAGGACCCGTGGCCCGAGGCCCAGCTGGAGGCCATCGTGCGCGCCTCGGCCGCCCTGTGCCGGGCGCACGGCTGGAGCGCCCGCTCGGTGATCGGCCACAAGGAGTGGACCAGCGCCAAGATCGACCCCCGCGGCTTCGCCATGGCCGACCTGCGCGCCCGGATCGCAGCCCGGCTGGACAAGACGCCGACCGACACCGGCTCCGGAGCCACGAAGCCGGCGTACCAGCCCTTCCCGGGCGCCGAGTGGTTCAGGAAGACGCCCCGCTCGGCGATCGTCACCGCGATGGGCAAGCGCCTGGTCGCCGTCGGCTGCTCCGCGTACGAGGACGGCCCCGGCCCGCAGTGGACCGAGGCCGACCGGAAGTCGTACGCGAGGTGGCAGCGCAAGCTCGGCTACACCGGCGCCGCCGCCGACGGCTGGCCGGGCGCCAAGTCCTGGGCGGCCCTGAGGGTCCCGTACAGCTCCTGAGAACTCCCGAGAAACGAGGCTCCCCGTGTCAGAGGCCGCCAAGCGAACCCTCCGTACCGTCCTCCAGACCGCTGTCGGCCTGTGCGTCCTGCTGCCGGCGGTCGTCGACGCCGCCGGCATCCCCGAGACGCTTCCATGGGTGGCCGGCGCCCTGGCCGCGGCCGCGGGCGTCACCCGGGCCATGGCCCTGCCCGCCGTACAGGCCCTGCTGCCCGGGTGGCTGCGGACGGGTGCGCCGTCCACCGAGGAGGACGACGCATGAACGAACCCTCCGCACTGTCCGACCCGACCGCCGTGGCCGTCGAGCTGGAACGGCTGCGCGGCACCGTCGAGGCCGGCTTCGCCCGCGCCGACGGCCAGCTCGCCCTGCTGGTCCAGCGCAGCGACCAGACCGACAAGCAGCTCGCCGACCACGAACAGCGCCTGGACGCCCTGGAACGCTCCCGCTGGCCGATCGCCAGCATCGGCGCCCTGGCCGCGGTGGCGACGGTGGCCGTCACCGTCTGGGAGCTGACGGGCCGCTGAACAACGCCGAAGGGCGGTCACCCGTGTGGGTGACCGCCCTTCGGTCCTCAGACGTACGCCTTACTGGTTGTACGGACCGTAGTCGTAGTCCTCCAGCGGAACGGCCTGGCCGGAGCCGGTGCCGAACGGCGAGTAGTCGATGTCGTCGTAGCCGACGGCCGAGTACATCGCGGCCTTGGCCTCCTCGGTCGGCTCGACCCGGATGTTGCGGTAGCGGGACAGACCCGTACCGGCCGGGATGAGCTTACCGATGATGACGTTCTCCTTGAGGCCGATCAGGGAGTCGGACTTGGCGTTGATCGCCGCGTCCGTGAGGACCCTGGTCGTCTCCTGGAAGGACGCCGCCGACAGCCAGGACTCCGTGGCCAGCGAGGCCTTGGTGATACCCATGAGCTGCGGACGACCGGAGGCCGGGTGACCGCCCTCCTGGACCACACGACGGTTCTCGTGCTCGAACTTCGAGCGCTCGACCAGCTCACCGGGCAGCAGCTCGGCGTCGCCGGACTCGATGATCGTCACGCGGCGCAGCATCTGCCGGATGATGATCTCGATGTGCTTGTCGTGGATCGACACACCCTGCGAGTTGTACACCTTCTGGACCTCGCCGACCAGGTGGACCTGGACGGCACGCTGGCCCAGAATGCGCAGCACGTCGTGCGGGTTGGTGGCACCCACGGTGAGCTTCTGGCCCACCTCGACGTGCTCGCCCTCGCTGACCAGGAGTCGGGCGCGCTTCGAGATCGGGTAGGCCGTCTCGTCGCTGCCGTCGTCCGGCGTGATGACGATCTTCTTGGTCTTCTCGGTCTCCTCGATCCGCACGCGGCCGGAGGCCTCGGAGATCGGGGCGACACCCTTCGGGGTACGGGCCTCGAAGAGCTCGACGACACGCGGCAGACCCTGGGTGATGTCGTCACCGGCCACACCACCGGTGTGGAAGGTACGCATCGTCAGCTGGGTACCGGGCTCACCGATGGACTGGGCGGCGATGATGCCGACCGCCTCACCGATGTCGACCAGCTTGCCGGTGGCCAGCGAGCGGCCGTAGCACATGGCGCAGGTGCCGACGGCGGACTCGCAGGTCAGGACCGAGCGGGTCTTGACCGTCTCCACGCCGTGGCGGACCAGCTCGTCGATGAGCACGTCGCCGAGGTCGGTACCGGCCGGGGCCAGCACCTTGCCGTCGACCACGATGTCCTCGGCGAGGCAGCGCGCGTACACGGACGTCTCGACGTTGCCCGTCTTGCGCAGGACACCGTCCTCGCGCTCGGCGATCGCCAGCTTGAGGCCACGGTCGGTGCCGCAGTCCTCCTCGCGGATGATGACGTCCTGGGAGACGTCGACCAGACGACGGGTGAGGTAACCCGAGTCGGCGGTACGCAGAGCGGTGTCCGCCAGACCCTTACGGGCACCGTGCGTGGAGATGAAGTACTCCAGCACGGACAGACCCTCACGGAACGAGGCCTTGATCGGACGCGGGATCGTCTCGTTCTTCGCGTTCGACACCAGACCACGCATACCGGCGATCTGACGCATCTGCATCATGTTGCCTCGTGCACCCGAGTTCACCATCATGAAGATCGGGTTGGTCTTCGGGAAGTTCTCGTTCATCGCCTCGGCGACCTCGTTGGTCGCCTTGGTCCAGATCGCGATGAGCTCCTGCGTGCGCTCGTCCTTGGTGATCAGACCGCGCTCGTACTGCTTCTGGACCTTCTCGTCCTGCGCCTCGTAACCGCGGACGATCTCCTTCTTCGCCTCGGGAACGACGACGTCGGAGATGGCGACGGTCACGCCGGAACGGGTGGCCCAGTAGAAGCCGGCCGCCTTCAGGTTGTCGAGCGTCGCCGCCACGATGACCTTCGGGTAGCGCTCGGCGAGGTCGTTGACGATCTCGGAGAGCTGCTTCTTGCCGACCTCGTAGTCGACGAACGGGTAGTCCTCGGGCAGCAGCTCGTTGAAGAGCGCACGGCCCAGCGTGGTCTTCAGCCGGAAGCTGTCACCCTGCTGCCACTCCGGCTCGCCCTCCTCCTGCGCCGGCGGGGTCCAGCCGCGCGGCGGGATGGTGCCGACCGGGAAGCGGATGTCGATCTTCGACTGGAGCGAGAGCTCGCCCGCGTCGAAGGCCATGATCGCCTCGGCGACGGAGGAGAAGGAGCGGTCCTCACCCTTGATGTCCCGCATCTCACCGTCGGTGGTGAGGAAGAACAGACCGAGGACCATGTCCTGGGTCGGCATCGTCACCGGACGGCCGTCGGCGGGCTTGAGGATGTTGTTCGAGGACAGCATCAGGATGCGGGCCTCGGCCTGCGCCTCCGCGGACAGCGGCAGGTGCACGGCCATCTGGTCACCGTCGAAGTCCGCGTTGAACGCGGTGCACACGAGCGGGTGGATCTGGATGGCCTTGCCCTCGACCAGCTGCGGCTCGAAGGCCTGGATGCCGAGGCGGTGCAGCGTGGGCGCACGGTTCAGCAGCACCGGGTGCTCGGCGATGACCTCTTCGAGGACGTCGTACACCACGGTGCGGCCACGCTCGACCATGCGCTTGGCCGACTTGATGTTCTGCGCGTGGTTCAGGTCGACCAGGCGCTTCATCACGAACGGCTTGAACAGCTCCAGCGCCATCGCCTTCGGCAGACCGCACTGGTGCAGCTTCAGCTGCGGACCGACGACGATCACGGAACGCGCCGAGTAGTCGACACGCTTGCCGAGCAGGTTCTGACGGAAGCGACCCTGCTTACCCTTCAGCATGTCGCTGAGGGACTTCAGCGGGCGGTTACCGGGACCGGTCACCGGGCGGCCGCGACGACCGTTGTCGAAGAGGGCGTCAACAGCCTCCTGAAGCATGCGCTTCTCGTTGTTGACGATGATCTCCGGGGCACCCAGGTCCAGGAGCCTCTTCAGACGGTTGTTGCGGTTGATCACACGGCGGTACAGGTCGTTCAGGTCGGAGGTCGCGAAGCGGCCACCGTCCAGCTGCACCATCGGACGCAGGTCCGGCGGGATGACCGGCACGCAGTCGAGCACCATGCCCTTGGGGCTGTTGGAGGTCTGCAGGAAGGCAGACACGACCTTCAGCCGCTTCAGCGCACGGGTCTTCTTCTGGCCCTTGCCGGTACGGATGATCTCGCGGAGGCGCTCGGCCTCCTCGTCGAGGTCGAACGACTCCAGGCGCTTCTGCAGGGCAGCCGCACCCATCGAACCGTCGAAGTACGTGCCGAAGCGGTCACGCAGCTCGCGGTAGAGCAGCTCGTCGCCCTCGAGGTCCTGGACCTTGAGGTTCTTGAACCGGGTCCACACCTCGTCGAGACGGTCGATCTCGCGCTGCGCACGGTCACGCAGCTGCTTCATCTCACGCTCGGCGCCTTCGCGCACCTTGCGGCGCACATCGGCCTTGGCACCCTCGGCCTCGAGCTCGGCCAGGTCGGTCTCGAGCTTCTTGGCGCGGGCCTCCAGGTCGGCGTCCCGGCGGTTCTCGATCTGCTGCCGCTCGACGGAGACGTGCGCCTCCAGCGAGGGCAGGTCGCGCGTACGGCGCTCCTCGTCGACGTACGTGATCATGTACGCCGCGAAGTAGATGACCTTCTCGAGGTCCTTGGGAGCCAGGTCGAGCAGGTAGCCCAGACGGCTCGGGACGCCCTTGAAGTACCAGATGTGCGTGACGGGCGCGGCCAGCTCGATGTGGCCCATCCGCTCACGGCGCACCTTGGCGCGGGTCACCTCGACGCCACAGCGCTCACAGATGATGCCCTTGAAGCGGACACGCTTGTACTTGCCGCAGTAGCACTCCCAGTCCCGGGTCGGACCGAAGATCTTCTCGCAGAAGAGTCCGTCCTTTTCGGGCTTGAGCGTGCGGTAGTTGATGGTCTCGGGCTTCTTGACCTCACCGTGGCTCCACTGACGGATGTCGTCAGCGGTGGCCAGGCCGATCCGGAGCTCGTCGAAGAAGTTGACGTCGAGCACTATGCGTCAATCCCTCTCAGGGTTGTAAGTCTTGGGGTCTGAAACGGGGGTCCCGGGGCCGGCGGACCCTGATGGTTCAAGGTCCGCCGAACTCCCGTCAGACCTCTTCGACGCTGCTCGGCTCGCGCCGGGACAGGTCGATGCCGAGCTCCTCCGCAGCGCGGAAGACGTCCTCGTCGGTGTCACGCATCTCGATGGACATACCGTCGCTGGACAGCACCTCCACGTTCAGGCAAAGGGACTGCATCTCCTTGATGAGCACCTTGAAGGACTCGGGGATGCCGGGTTCGGGGATGTTCTCGCCCTTGACGATGGCCTCGTAGACCTTCACGCGGCCGGTGACGTCGTCGGACTTGATGGTCAGCAGCTCCTGGAGGGCGTACGCGGCGCCGTAGGCCTCGAGGGCCCACACCTCCATCTCACCGAACCGCTGGCCACCGAACTGGGCCTTACCACCCAGCGGCTGCTGGGTGATCATCGAGTACGGACCGGTCGAGCGGGCGTGCAGCTTGTCGTCGACCAGGTGGTGCAGCTTCAGGATGTACATGTAGCCGACCGAGATCGGGTCCGGGAACGGCTCACCGCTACGGCCGTCGAACAGCCGCGCCTTGCCGGACGGGAGCACCATGCGCTCGCCGTCGCGGTTCGGGATGGTGTGCTGCAGCAGACCCGCCAGCTCGTCCTCACGCGCACCGTCGAACACCGGGGTGGCGACGTTGGTGCCCGGGGCGACCTGGTCGGCTCCGATGACCTGCAGGCGCTGGGCCCACTCGTCGGCGAGACCGGAGACGTCCCAGCCGCGGCTGGCGAGCCAGCCGAGGTGGATCTCCAGGACCTGTCCCGGGTTCATTCGGGACGGCACACCGAGCGGGTTGAGGATGATGTCGACCGGGGTCCCGTCCTCGAGGAACGGCATGTCCTCGATGGGCAGGATCTTGGAGATGACACCCTTGTTGCCGTGACGGCCGGCGAGCTTGTCACCGTCGGTGATCTTGCGCTTCTGCGCGACGTAGACGCGGACCAGCTGGTTCACGCCGGGCGGCAGTTCGTCGCCCTCCTCGCGGTCGAAGACGCGCACACCGATGACCTTGCCGGTCTCGCCGTGCGGCACCTTCAGCGAGGTGTCACGGACCTCACGGGCCTTCTCACCGAAGATCGCGCGCAGCAGGCGCTCCTCCGGCGTCAGCTCGGTCTCACCCTTCGGGGTGACCTTGCCGACGAGGATGTCACCGGCGATGACCTCGGCACCGATGCGGATGATGCCGCGCTCGTCGAGGTCGGCGAGGACCTCCTCGGAGACGTTCGGGATGTCCCGGGTGATCTCCTCGGGGCCGAGCTTGGTGTCACGGGCGTCGACCTCGTGCTCCTCGATGTGGATCGAGGAGAGGACGTCGTCCTGCACGAGGCGCTGCGACAGGATGATCGCGTCCTCGTAGTTGTGACCCTCCCACGGCATGAACGCCACGAGCAGGTTCTTGCCCAGCGCCATCTCGCCGTTCTGGGTGGCCGGACCGTCGGCGAGGACCTGGCCCTCGATGACGCGGTCGCCCTCGTTGACGATGACCTTCTGGTTGACCGAGGTGCCCTGGTTGGACCGGGCGAACTTGGCCAGACGGTAGGTGATGTACGTGCCGTCGTCGTTGGCCGTGGTGATGTAGTCCGCGGAGACCTCCTGGACCACACCGGCCTTCTCGGCCTTGACCACGTCTCCGGCGTCGACGGCGGAGCGGTACTCCATGCCGGTGCCGACGAGCGGGGACTCGCTCTTGATGAGCGGCACGGCCTGACGCATCATGTTCGCGCCCATGAGGGCACGGTTGGCGTCGTCGTGCTCGAGGAACGGAATCATGGCGGTCGCGACCGACACCATCTGGCGCGGCGAGACGTCCATGTAGTCCACGTCGTCACCGGCGACGTAGTCGACCTCGCCGCCACGACGGCGGACCAGGACGCGGTTCTCGGCGAAGCGCAGGTCGTCGGTGAGCGTGGCGTTGGCCTGCGCGATGACGAAGCGGTCCTCCTCGTCGGCGGTCAGGTAGTCCACCTCGTCGGTGACCTGGCCCTCGACGACCTTGCGGTACGGGGTCTCGACGAAACCGAACGCGTTGACCCGACCGTAGGAGGCGAGCGAGCCGATCAGACCGATGTTCGGGCCTTCAGGGGTCTCGATCGGGCACATACGGCCGTAGTGCGACGGGTGCACGTCACGGACCTCGAAGCCGGCCCGCTCACGGGAGAGACCACCCGGGCCAAGAGCCGACAGACGGCGCTTGTGGGTGAGACCCGACAGCGGGTTGTTCTGGTCCATGAACTGCGACAGCTGGCTGGTGCCGAAGAACTCCTTGATGGAGGCGACGACCGGCCGGATGTTGATCAGCGTCTGCGGCGTGATCGCCTCGACGTCCTGAGTCGTCATGCGCTCACGGACGACGCGCTCCATACGAGCCAGACCGGTGCGGACCTGGTTCTGGATGAGCTCGCCGACGCTGCGCAGACGACGGTTGCCGAAGTGGTCGATGTCGTCGGTCTCGACGACGATCGACTGACCGCTGTCGCCGACCGTCTCGGTCTCGCCGGCGTGCAGCTTCACCAGGTACTTGATCGTCGAGATGACGTCCTCGACGGTCAGGATGCCCGCGTCCAGCGGAGCGTCCGCACCCAGCTTCTTGTTGACCTTGTAGCGGCCGACCTTCGCGAGGTCGTAACGCTTCGGGTTGAAGTACAGGTTCTCCAGAAGCGTCTGCGCGGCCTCACGCGTGGGGGGCTCGCCCGGACGCAGCTTGCGGTAGATGTCGAGCAGCGCGTCGTCCTGGCCCTGGGTGTGGTCCTTCTCCAGGGTGGCGCGCATGGACTCGTACTCGCCGAACTCCTCGAGGATCTGCTCGGTCGTCCAGCCGAGCGCCTTGAGCAGCACGGTGACCGACTGCTTGCGCTTACGGTCGATACGGACGCCGACCATGTCGCGCTTGTCGATCTCCATCTCCAGCCAGGCACCCCGGGACGGGATGATCTTGGCGGAGAAAATGTCCTTGTCGGACGTCTTGTCGATGGTGGAGTCGAAGTAGACACCGGGCGAACGGACCAGCTGCGACACCACGACACGCTCGGTGCCGTTGATGACGAAGGTGCCCTTGTTCGTCATGAGCGGGAAGTCGCCCATGAAGACCGTCTGGGACTTGATCTCACCGGTCTCGTTGTTGGTGAACTCGGCCGTGACGAAGAGCGGAGCCGCGTACGTGAAGTCGCGCTCCTTGCACTCGTCGATCGAGTTCTTCGGCGGCTCGAAGCGGTGGTCCCGGAACGTCAGCGACATCGACCCGGAGAAGTCCTCGATCGGGGAGATCTCCTCGAAGATCTCCTCGAGGCCGGACTTGGTGGGGACGTCCTGACCGTTCTCCAGAGCCTCCTCGACCCGACTCTGCCAGGCGGTGTTGCCGAGCAGCCAGTCGAAGCTCTCGGTCTGCAGCGCGAGCAGGTTCGGAACCTCAAGAGGCTCCTTGATCTTTGCAAAGGAGATGCGCAGCGGGGCGGTGCTGGCGCCGTTGTTCGTATTCGCGGTCGAGGCGTTGCGCGAGGCGGCCAAGAGGGGGTCCTTCCGAGGGCTCGGACTCACTACGCGCGTACCGGCCCCTCTCCCACGGAAAGAGACAGAAAACCCAGGTCAGGGATCTTTCCATCATCGATGCTCGGGCGAGGGCATGCCCCTGGTGACGGGCAGGGGACAGCTAACAGGCAGCGCAAAGGGTCAGTGTAGCCACTTGGCACACTGATGTCCAGTGCGGGTTTTCGAGACCCTCGTTGCTCTCAACTCCTGCGACAAGGCACTGCCCTCAACGCACGTTGATACTGCCCTCTTCGTCGTCGATCCATGCCTCGGATTCGGATCCTTGTGACGACGCGTCCTGAGAATTGCGCGCTGCGTGCGGTTCGTCAAGGCCCCCTTGCCCGAACGGGGGTTCCCGGAGACACGACGAAGATCACCATACCCCCCGCGAACGCGGGTGCAAGGCAACCCCGGCCGCACCCCGAGAACGCCGAAGAGCGACCACCCGGATGGATGATCGCTCCTCGGTGCGTGAGCGTTACAGCCCCGCGGGGGCTGTTTCAGCCTGCGCTACGGTCGTCGCCGACCGCGAGACCATACGGCGGTAGCCGTAAGGGTTACTTACTTGACCTCGACGGACGCGCCGGCGCCCTTGAGGGCCTCGGCGGCCTTGTCCGCGGCCTCCTTGTTGACCTTCTCGAGGACCGGCTTCGGGGTGCCGTCGACGAGGTCCTTGGCCTCCTTCAGACCCAGGGAGGTCAGCTCGCGCACGACCTTGATGACCTGGATCTTCTTCTCGCCGGCGCCGGTGAGGATGACGTCGAACTCGTCCTTCTCCTCCGGGGCCTCGGCAACGGCCGTCGGGCCGACGGGGGCAGCGGCGACCGCGGCGGCGGCGGTGACGTCGAACTTCTCCTCGAAGGCCTTCACGAACTCGGAGAGCTCGATGAGGGTCATCTCCTCGAACTGCGCGAGCAGGTCTTCCTGGCTGAGCTTCGCCATGGTGGGCGATCCTTCCACTAATTCGGCTGGTGCCGGGATGTACATGTATGGCGGGCGTACGTTCGGCCCGCTACGACCACCGCTTCAGGCGGGCTGCCTCAGGCGGCGGTCATTTCGCGAGCCGAGTTACTCGGCACCGCCCTGCTCGTCCTGCTTGGCGCGAAGAGCGTCCACGGTGCGGACGAGCTTCGAGGGAAGCGCCTGGAAGAGCTGCGCAGTCTGGGACTGCTTGCCCTTGAAGGCACCCGCCAGCTTGGAGAGCAGAACCTCGCGGGACTCGAGGTCCGCAAGCTTCTTGATTTCGTCGGCGGACAGCGCCTTGCCTTCAAGGACACCGCCCTTGATGACGAGGTTCGGGTTGTCCTTGGCGAAGTCACGAAGACCCTTCGCCGACTCCACCGGGTCACCGGTGACGAAGGCGACCGCCGTCGGACCGTTGAACAGGTCGTCGAGCGTCGTGATCCCGGCCTCGTTGGCCGCAATCTTGGTCAGCGTGTTCTTCACCACGGCGTACTGGGCGTTCTCACCGAGCGAACGACGCAGCGTCTTGAGCTGCGCCACGGTGAGACCCCGGTACTCGGTCAGCACGGCGGCGTTCGAGCTGCGGAACTGCTCCGCAAGCTCGGCTACCGCGGCAGCCTTGTCGGGCCTTGCCATGAGCGTCGGCCTCCTTCCGGGTGATGACGACCGCGCGGAAGGGGCTGTGACAAACGAAACGCCCCGGCGCAGGCGCACGGGGCGTAGCTCGACCAAACGAAATCCGTGGGGCGGAGTCCGTCCGGGAGCACTTCCACTGTCACCTGCGCGGGTCGCCCGCATTTTCAGCGGATCCTTCGGCCACCGCGCCCTCTCCCGAGCGCACGGCAACGACCAGCGGTCTTTGGCTTCTGCAGGAGCGTACGCGAACGGGTCGCCGTCAAGCAAATCCGCCCGTACGGGCCCTACCCCCGGGCCTTCTCCATCTCCTTGGCCATGTCGACCGTGTCCGAGGCCGGCGGTGCCTTCACGGTCACCGGCTTGCCGAGGTCGAGCAGGGTGGTGGTGACGTCGAGCTCGCCCTTCCGGCCGAAGCCCCGCATGCGCAGCTTCCGGGTGTGGTCGGCGTCGTCGATCCACACGTCCATGGTCAGCTCGTCGACACCGAGCTTCTCGTACTGGGCGAGGGCCTGCTCCTGCCGCTGGCGGACGCTCTTGTCCTCGTCCTTGTAGAAGGCCCGGATGTCGTCGAGGGTGGCCGTGCCCTGGTAGTGCGTGGTGCGCGCGCCCTCGACGGTCTCGGTGCCGGTCTTCCTCAGGTCGTCGGCCGCGGCGAGGAAGGCGCCCTCCCGGGCCGGATTCTGGCTGACCTTGTCGGCCATCGGGCCGGAGTCGACCTCGACGCCGCTCGGGGTCTTGGAGCGGCCCGGCGCGCCGAACTTGATCCAGTGCTTGCCGTCCTCGTTGGCCTCGTCGCTGCCCCAGTACACCGCCCCGTCGACCAGCCGGACCTCGCCCCTGCCCTTGTCGGGCCCGCTGAGCACGACCGACTTCAGGCTCATGGCCGGCGGCTTCCTGGCCAGGGCGCCCTCGGCCTCGATCCGGCCCTGTTCCGGCATCCGGCCGGTCATCCGGTAGCGCAGGGACGGAAGCTGTTCCGTCTTCGCCGCGGCCAGCCCGACGGCGGTCGCGGCCGCCGAGTCGTCCCCGCTCTTCTCCGTACCGCCCGCCGCGCCACAGCCCGCGACGAGCAGTGCGGACAGCACGAGGACACCGACGGAAGATCTCATGCAATTCCCCCCAGGAAACACCGACGAGCACAGTGAACACATGGTCGATTCACAGCGCGGTGTGAAGGTATCCCAGAGAGGCGGGTGAGGTCCCGTGAATTCCTACGAGCCGCTGCCGCTGTCCTGCCGCCCGAGCAGCTGGGAGAAGTCCGCGGTGTCGTGCGCCGGCGGCGCCTCGACGGCGACCTCGGTGCCGTAGTCGCTGTAGTACGCCGTCTGGCTGTACTCGCCGGTCGTCGTCCGGCCCTTCTCGACCTTCTTGACCAGCAGGTCCCGGTCGTCGACCCAGATGTCGACGGACTCGGTGGTGACGCCGGCCTGCTCCAGCTGCTTCCTGAGGCCGGAGTCGGTGACGTCCCCCACGGCCACGGTCCCCGAGTAGTGCGTCGCGCGCCGTCCCTCCACGGTCTCCTCGCCGACCTTGCGCACGTCCTCGGAGTCCAGCAGCAGCCTCACCGACTGGTTGGGGGTGATGTTGCGCATCTGGTCGGCGAAGTTCGCGCCGGCCCCGAGGCCCTCGAGGTCGTCGTACGCGTACCGGAGCCAGTGCTTGCCGCCGGTCTTCGCGGCGAGGGCCTCGCCCGTGCGCGCGTAGTAGGCGTCGGGCAGGTAGCGGGCCTCCATGGAGGTGATGCCGAGGTCGCGCATCGCCTGGGCCGTCGTGCCGCCGGTGTACGTGATCGTGAGGGTGCCGGTGAGGCCGTCGCCCCAGCCGAGGGCGCCGGTGGCCTTCAGGGACAGTGCGGGGCCCATGACGGCGGTGGACCTCACCCTGGCCGACGCCGCCCGCCCGGTGGAGCGCTCGGCGGACCGCAGGGCCGTGAGGGAGACGGGGGTCGTCCGGTGTTCGTCGTTCTCCGGCTGCTCGCCGGTCGAGGTGCAGGCGGCCGCACCGGCCAGTACGAGCACGGCCACCACCGTCGGCGAGAGTCCCCCGCGGACCGTCGTCCACTTCATCGATCCCCCTGTGCGTTTCCCGTGTCACGCTAACCCAGGTCACGGCACCCCCACACGGGAACGGGCCCCGCACCTGGGAAGGTGCGGGGCCCGTGACCGACTTCGGTGAGCCTGAGGCTCAGACCGCGGCCGGGTCCTCCTCGACGAGGAGGTTGCGGGTGCGGTTCGGGTCGACCGGGATGCCGGGGCCCATGGTGGTGCTGACCGCGGCCTTCTTGATGTAGCGACCCTTGGCGGCGGACGGCTTCAGACGGAGGATCTCCTCCAGGGCCGCGCCGTAGTTCTCCACCAGCTTGGTGTCGTCGAACGACGTCTTGCCGATGATGAAGTGCAGGTTCGAGTGCTTGTCCACACGGAACTCGATCTTGCCGCCCTTGATCTCGGTGACGGCCTTGGCCACGTCGGGGGTGACGGTGCCGGTCTTCGGGTTCGGCATCAGACCACGCGGACCGAGCACGCGGCCGAGGCGGCCGACCTTGCCCATGAGGTCCGGGGTGGCGACGACGGCGTCGAAGTCCAGACGGCCCTTCGCGACCTCGTCGATCAGTTCGTCGGAGCCGACGATGTCGGCGCCCGCGGCCTCCGCGGCCGCAGCACGGTCACCGGTCGCGAAGACCAGGACCCGGGCGGTCTTGCCGGTGCCGTGCGGCAGGTTCACGGTGCCACGGACCATCTGGTCGGCCTTGCGCGGGTCGACACCCAGACGGAAGGCGACCTCGACGGTGCCGTCGAACTTGGTCGTGGAGGTCTCCTTGGCGAGACGGACGGCCTCGAGCGGGGCGTAGAGCTTCTCCCGGTCGATCTTGGCGTCCGCAGCGCGGAGAGACTTGCTGCGCTTGCTCACTACTGCTCCTGTGTGCTGAAGAGGAGTCGTGGTCCGGGCCGAGCAGGCCCTTCCACGTGCGGCCGGAGCCGCGTTTCTACGAAGGTGCTACGGGGCTGGGGTTCAGCCCTCGACCGTGACGCCCATGGAACGCGCGGTACCGGCGATGATCTTCGCGGCGGCGTCCAGGTCGTTGGCGTTGAGGTCGGGCAGCTTGGTCTGGGCGATCTCGCGGACCTGCGCCTCGGTGATCTTGGCGACCTTGGTCTTGTGCGGCTCGCCGGAGCCCTTCTCGATGCCCGCGGCCTTGAGGATCATCTTGGCGGCCGGCGGCGTCTTGGTGATGAAGGTGAAGGAACGGTCCTCGTAGACCGTGATCTCCACCGGGATCACCCAGCCACGCTGCGACTCGGTCGCGGCGTTGTAGGCCTTGCAGAACTCCATGATGTTGACGCCGTGCTGACCCAGCGCCGGGCCGACCGGCGGAGCCGGGTTGGCGGCGCCGGCCTGGATCTGGAGCTTGATGAGCCCCGTGACCTTCTTCTTCTTGGGAGGCATAGCTCTCCGGGTCCTTTCGGTTCGGGTCCTGCCCGCGTTCGGGGACCACCCGGACGCAGGCATACCGCACAACGATAACGGGTATAGCTGCGCGGCTTGAAACCGCGCAGGTCAGACCGGCTGCGAAGAGCCCGCCTGACCTGCGCGGAAGCGGTACGTCCAGAAAGAACTAGTTCTTCTGGATCTGGTCGAAGCTCAGCTCGACCGGGGTCTCGCGGCCGAAGATCTCGACGAGGCCCTTGACCTTCTTCGAGTCGGCGTTGATCTCGTTGATGGTGGCCTGGAGCGTGGCGAACGGGCCGTCGGTGACAGTGACCGAGTCGCCGACCTCGAAGTCCAGCACCTGGACCTCGACCTTGCGCTGCGGAGCCGGCTTGCCCTCGGCCTCGGCGGCCTCGCGGGCGGCCTTCTCCTCGGCCTCCGGGGCGAGCATCTTGACGATCTCGTCCAGGGTCAGCGGGTACGGGTCGTAGGCGTTGCCCACGAAGCCGGTGACGCCGGGGGTGTTGCGGACGACACCCCAGGACTCGTTCGTCAGGTCCATGCGGACCAGGACGTAACCCGGGAGCTTGTTCTGCTTGATCGTCTTGCGGTCGCCGTTCTTGATCTGGACGACCTCTTCCTGCGGCACCTCGGCCTGGAAGATGTAGTCCTCGACGTTCAGCGAGACGGCGCGCTGCTCCAGGTTGGTCTTCACGCGGTTCTCGTAGCCGGCGTAGGTGTGGATGACGTACCACTCGCCGGGCAGGGTGCGCAGCTCCTCGCGCAGGGCGGCGACGGGGTCGACGGGCTCGGCCGGCTCTTCCTCGGCCTCGTCCTCGGCGACCGCCTCGTCGGCCTCGTCCTCGACGTGGAGCGCGGCCTCCTCGGCGGGCTCACCCGCCTCGTCGTCGGCAGCCTCGAACTCGTCCAGGTCCTCGTCCGCGCCCTCGACGATGTCGAGCTCGTCGTCAGCCTCGTCCGGCTCGATGGCGTCGTTCAGGTTCTGGTCAGACACGGTGGCTGCTTCTTCCTGGATACATAGGGGTGGAACACGCGAAAGGGGCGCCGATCACCCGGCGCCCTTCGCTCCTGGCTCAGCCGAAGACGTACTTGGCGGCGTTGCTGAGTCCATAGTCAATCAGGGTCACCAGGCCGATCATGACGACGACGAAGATGATCACCACCGTCGTGTACCTCGACAGCTGGCTCCGCGTCGGCCAGACGACCTTGCGGAGCTCCGCGACGATCTGTCGGTAGAAGAGCGCGAGCCGCTTCAGCGGGCCCTTCTTGGCGCGCTTGCCGCCCTTGCGGGTCTTCTTCTTGGCCTCAGGGACCTCGTCCTGGGCGTCAGGCGTGTCGATGGAGCCCACGGCATCCGCCATTCGTCCTCACCTGTTCCCGGGTCGTGGCCGTGCCGCGCCCGGTCTGAGCCGCACGGCGGTGCATTGCTGTACGTACATGCGCACACATCCTGGCGAAGGTGTGTGTAGCAGGGCCGGAGGGACTTGAACCCCCAACCGCTGGTTTTGGAGACCAGTGCTCTACCAATTGAGCTACGACCCTTTGTGTGTTCCCCAACGTACCGCATCTGCCCGGATGCTCGGTGTGCACCGGTTGTGGCGCGGCTGTTGAAGGCCAACGTCGTAGGAGTGTACGTGGTCCTGAGCGCCTCGTCGAACGGAAAGTGGCCCGTGGGGCGCCCCGGGCGGAAGATCGTCGGGAAATCGCCCGAAGATCACCAGGCCATCGCCCGGGTTCGCGGCCGGGTCCGGACGGATGTTCAGGGGTTTGCCCGTGCATGTTCAGTCTGTGAAACCCGCGTGCCGGGCCGGTTTCCTGTCTGAAAACATGGGCTCCATGAGCGCTGCAACCCCTCCCACCGAGCGCCGGGTCTCCGCCCGAGTCGGCGCGATCTCCGAGTCCGCCACCCTCGCCGTGGACGCCAAGGCCAAGGCCCTGAAGGCCGCCGGGCGTCCGGTGATCGGCTTCGGCGCCGGTGAGCCCGACTTCCCGACCCCGGACTACATCGTCGAGGCGGCCGTAGAGGCCTGCAAGAACCCCAAGTACCACCGCTACACGCCGGCCGGCGGTCTGCCCGAGCTGAAGGCCGCGATCGCCGCGAAGACGCTGCGCGACTCGGGCTACGAGGTCGACCCGTCGCAGATCCTGGTCACCAACGGCGGCAAGCAGGCGATCTACAACGCCTTCGCCGCGATCCTCGACCCGGGCGACGAGGTCATCGTCCCGGCGCCGTACTGGACGACGTATCCGGAGTCGATCCGCCTGGCCGGGGGCGTGCCGGTGGAGGTCGTCGCCGACGAGACGACCGGTTACCGGGTCTCGGTGGAGCAGCTGGAGGCGGCGCGCACGGAGAAGACGAAGGTCGTGCTCTTCGTCTCCCCGTCGAACCCGACCGGCGCGGTCTACACGGAGGCCCAGACCGAGGAGATCGGCCGCTGGGCCGTCGAGCACGGCCTGTGGGTGATGACGGACGAGATCTACGAGCACCTCGTCTACGGGGACGCCGCCTCCGTGTCGCTGCCCGCGCTGCTGCCGGAGCTGCGCGACAAGTGCGTCGTGGTCAACGGTGTCGCCAAGACGTACGCGATGACGGGCTGGCGGGTCGGCTGGATCATCGGCCCGAAGGATGTCGTGAAGGCGGCGACGAACCTGCAGTCGCACGCGACGTCGAACGTCTCGAACGTGGCCCAGGTGGCCGCCCTCGCCGCCGTCTCCGGCGGCCTGGAAGCGGTCGCGAAGATGCGGGAGGCCTTCGACCGGCGCCGCAGGACCATCGTGCGCATGCTCAACGAGATCGACGGCGTGCTCTGCCCGGAGCCCGAGGGTGCGTTCTACGCGTACCCGTCGGTGAAGGGGCTGCTCGGCAAGGAGATCCGCGGGAAGCGTCCGCAGGACACGGTCGAGCTGGCGGCGCTCATCCTGGAGGAGGCCGAGGTCGCGGTCGTCCCGGGCGAGGCCTTCGGCACGCCGGGCTATCTGCGGCTGTCGTACGCGCTGGGTGACGAGGATCTCGTCGAGGGTGTGAGCCGTATTCAGAAGCTGCTGGCTGAGGCCAGGGACTGAACCTACTCACGTGAGTAGGTTGCGGGCCGTTTCCTTCGGGAGGCGGCCCGTTGCTTTGTGCGAGCAAGACCACGTTCGGGGAAACGGCTACCCGGACGACATCGACGTACGGCAGGATCGCTGAATGGAGCGTGTACGTGATGTCTCTGAGCTGCCGAAAGCCCATCTGCACCTGCACTTCACCGGGTCGATGCGGCCCGGGACCGTGCTGGAGCTGGCCGACAAGTACGGGGTGCGTCTGCCCGAGGCGCTGACCGACGCGTTGACCAGCGGGGAGCCGCCGAGACTGCGCGCCACGGACGAGCGGGGCTGGTTCCGCTTCCAGCGGCTGTACGACGCGGCACGGTCCTGCCTCAGGGAGCCGGAGGACATACAGCGGCTGGTGCGAGAGGCCGCGGAGGAGGACCTCAAGGACGGCTCCGGCTGGCTGGAGATCCAGGTCGACCCGACCTCGTACGCGCCGCGGCTGGGCGGGCTGATCCCGGCGCTGGAGATCATCCTGGACGCGGTGGAGACGGCGTCGCGGGAGACGGGGCTCGGGATGCGGGTGCTGGTGGCGGCGAACCGGATGAAGCATCCGCTGGACGCGCGGACGCTGGCCCGACTGGCGGTGCGGTACGCGGACCAGGGCGTGGTGGGCTTCGGGCTGTCGAACGACGAGCGGCGGGGCATGGCGCGCGACTTCGACCGGGCGTTCGCCATCGCGCAGGACGGCGGGCTGCTGTCGGCGCCGCACGGGGGCGAGCTGACCGGGCCGGCCTCGGTCCGGGACTGTCTGGACGATCTGCACGCCTCACGGATCGGGCACGGGGTGCGGGCCGCGGAGGACCCGCGGCTGCTGAAGCGGCTGGCCGACCGGGGCGTGACCTGTGAGGTGTGCCCCTCCTCGAACGTGGCGCTGGGCGTGTACGAGAAGCCCCAGGACGTGCCGCTGCGGACCCTGTTCGAGGCGGGTGTCCCGATGGCCCTGGGCGCCGACGACCCCCTCCTCTTCGGCTCGCGCCTGGCGGCCCAGTACGAGCTGGCCCGCCACCATCACGCCTTCACGGACGAGGAGTTGGCGGAGCTGGCCCGGCAGTCGATCCGGGGTTCGGCCGCGCCGGAGGACGTGAAGGAGAAGCTGCTGGCGGGGGTCGACGACTGGCTGGCGTGAGCCTGCGGGGGCGGTGAGCGGTCACCGCCCCCGGCAGGGGCTCAGCCCGAGCCCGGCGTCGGCCCCACTTCCGGCAGCAGCGGGTAGCGGACCGACAGGCGCATGGCGCCCTCCGTGACCGCCGGGTCGTGGGAGGCGGCCTGGACGCCGTCGAGGTAGGCGTGGGCGGCGGCCTCGAACGCGCCGTCCACCGCGGCGAGTTCGGCGAGCAGGGCCTGGTCCCGCTCCCTGCGCCGCTGCTCCTGCGTCTCCTGCTGCCGGCGGGCCGCCGCGGCGGCCGCCTCCGCGCGGGCCAGCGCGGCCTCCGCGTTCTTCAGCCGCCGGCCGTGGTGCCGGTAGGCGGCGACGAACGGGTGCTCCTCGGTCACGGCCAGCAGGAAGGCGATGCCGCCGGAGAGCAGCAGCAGCGCGATGAAGGTGTGGCTGACGGTCTGCGGCGCCAGGCCGAGTTCCTCCAGGAGGGTCTGCGGCTCGGACGTCACCTTGGCGCCGTACTGCTGCGCCAGGTCCGTCAGGACCGACGAGGAGTCGTCCCGGACGATGGACCTCGCCCGCATGTCGCCCAGGTACCAGGCCGCCGCAGCCCAGACCGAGACGACCAGCGCCGCGAAGGGGACGGTGATCCACAGGGAGCCCGTGCCGGCCCGGCGGCGCCATCGGCGGCCGGCCTGGAAGGGGGCCACCGTCATGGCCACGCCGACCGCGATCGCCAGCAGGAACGCACTCGTCCGGCCCTCTCGCGTCCCGTTCTCCAGGGAGAGGAACAGGCCGAGGTACACCGGGAGTTCGACGAGGATCAGCAGTCCGGTGAGGCCCAACCGGGGCAGCCGGGCCATGGCCGCGGTCTCGGTGAGGCCCTCCCAGGACGCGCGCGGCGTCGGGGCGGCGGGGGCCGCAGCGGCGGCCGGCCCGGAGTCGTCGTCCCAGTCGGACGTGGTGCCCTGGGCATCCGGCGCGTACGGGTCGTCGTACCGGCCGCCCGGGGTGGCGTCGTCGGTGCGGCGGGTGCCGATGCGGGCCGCCATCCAGGGCAGGACCCGGTCGCGGCGGTCCTCGCGGGCGGCGAGCCGGGTCGCCACCCGGTCGAGCCGGGAGGTCGCCGCGTTCTGCCGCTGCTCCTCCTCCTGCCGGCGGGCCCGCGCCCGCCGTACCTGGGCCTCGCGTCGCGCCGTCTGCGCGTACAGGTCCGCCGAGGCGCGCAGTTGCCGCTCCTCGTGGCCGTGGTGCAGGGCCCTGACCCGGTCCCGGGCGTGCCCGCGCAGGCCGATCAGCCGGCCGAAGTAGGGCAGGCGGTGGGGGGAGCCGAGGAGGTACGGGGTGAGTGTGCCGTCCTTCGCGGCGGTGCGGCCGGCCTTCTCGGCCGCCTTGAGCAGGCGTCTGGCCTCTCTGGTGTCGGTCGGCGGGACGTTGCCGCGCTGCGGGGTCGCGGCCCGTCCGCGGCCCAGTCCGGGCGCCCGGCCCTCGCCGCGCCGGCGCCACATGCCGCGGCCGAGCCGACGGGGCTCGTCAGGCCCCGTATCCGTCGTCGACATCGACCTTCACCTCCTTCTCCAGCACCTGCTGCCAGAACTGCTCCATCTGCTCGACGCGCTCGGGGTTGGTCTTGCCGCCGCGCATGGCGAAGCCGACGCGGTAGACGGTGGTGTGCGGCAGGTCGGGCAGGCCGCGTCCGGTGACCAGCTCCTCGACGGCGGTGTCGCGCTGCGCCTGGGTCTCGAGCTGGTACTTGGACAGCCGGAAGTCGGGATCCGCCTGGTCGAAGTCGCTGATCACGAGCACGTGGAAGGTGGCGTCGGTCTTCTCGCGGGGCACGTCGGCGGCCCGTTCGAGTCCGCCGAACACATCCGAGCCGGGCTGGCGCTCGCGGGCGCACTTGAGCATCTTGTCGGCGGCGGTCTTGGCGATCTCCCGGGTCTGGTCCCACAGCTTCTCGCGGTCGGAGCGGGTGTACGCGTCCGGGTCGATGTCGGTCCGGGCCACCTGGCAGGAGGAGGCGGCGGAGGCCGAGGTGATCGGCGCGTACGACAGGTACTTGCACTTCTTGTCGGCGAGGAAGGGCACCAGGGTCGCGTTCAGCTTCTCCTGGGCCCGGAACCCGCCCGCGTCGTCGTTGCCGGAGCCTGAGCCGTCGAGGACGACGGCGCAGTCGGCGGAGAGCCGCTCCTCTTCGCCGAACACCTCCCCCGTCCCGCAGGCCGTCAGCAGCAGTCCCGCCGTGCCCAGGACCGCGGCCAGCCGTCCCCGCCCGTCGCGCCGGGCGCGTGTCGCCCTGGTCATCGCATCCCCCACTCTCCCGGGCCGGCCGTACCGGCCACCGGTTCCTGCTCCAGAATCCGCAGCGCTCTGGGGACCGGCGGGGTGTCCAGCCGCCAGTCCGGCTCCCCCGTCCAGGTCTCGTCCAGCACGGCGGCGCTCGGCCGTTCGCCGGGCGGTGTCGTCGGCGCGCGCTCCTCGAGCGGCACGCGTATGCGGTCCTCCTTGCGGGCGTACGCGGCCTCATAGTGGGCCAGTTCCTGGTCGGCGCAGGCGGCGAGAGCCAGGCCGCGCTGCTGGCAGGCCGTCACCGCGGTGCGCCACTGGGCCACCCAGCCGCCGAAGCGCGCCAGGGCCGTCGGCACCTGTTCGTGCCGCTGGTCGTACTCCGTCACGATCCGGGCGGCCTCCGCGTGGAGGCGTTCGATGAGGGCTGCGTGCTCCGTGTGGAAGCGGGAGCGCAGCTCTCCCAGTGCCAGCTCCAGTCCCAGCTGCACCTGCTGGGCGTAGTGCTCGGTGGTGATGCGGGCCGCCGCGTCGCGCCGCCCGCGGCGGCCGGCCCGCCATCGGGTGCGTGCGGTGACGCGGCTGCGGCCGTAGTCCGTCGGTACGGACCTCGCTCCGCTCATATGCCCTCCCCTCGTCTTCCGTCGAGTCCCCCTCGCCGGAATTAATGGCCAAAGCTTTGGGGCTTCGCCGTGATCCGGGATTCGCGGCGCAGCCTAGGGGATAAATGCCTCCGACAGGCGGGATTTCCCGCACGGAATACCAGCATCCGGAAATCAGCCGGAGATCGACCGGTGAACGACCGGAAGGGAAGGACCGATCCTGGAAAACTTCGAAAAACCCCAGCTGGAACCGTGAGGGAGGCAATACGCTTCCCTTCCTCCGTGTGCCGAGCACACCGGGGAAGCGGCTGGGGAGCGGCGGGGAAGTGCGCCGGAGAAGGCGAATGAATCTTCGAATTACCGGGGGCGCGCATGGCGGGAAACACCGAACGGCTCGGGGCGGGCGTGTACCCGGGCGCCGAGGGACCCGTCCGGATCGCCGACGCGTACTTCCCGGTGGAGACGCTGGGCCCCGGCCGCCGGCTGGCCCTGTGGTTCCAGGGCTGTGCGCTGGCCTGCCCGGGCTGCATGTCACGGCACACCTGGGACGCGGACGGCGGGCGGGCGGCCACCGTGGGCGACCTGCTCCAGCTGTGGGACGCGGCACTGGCGGACGGCGCCGAGGGGCTGACCGTCAGCGGCGGGGAGCCGCTCCAGCAGCCGTCGGCGCTGGCCGCGCTGCTGCTCGGCGCGGGCCGGCTGCGACTGGCCCGCGGCCGCCCGGAGGCCGACCTGCTCGTCTACACCGGGCACGAGCCGGGTGAGGTGCCGCCCGAGGTGTGGGCCGCGCTGGACGGCGCGGACGCGGTGGTGACCGGCCGCTTCCGGATCGCCGAGCCGACCGACCTGGTCTGGCGAGGCTCGGCCAACCAGCGCCTGGTCCCCCGCACCCCCCTGGGCGCCCGCCGGTACGCCCCGCACCTCGACCGCGACTACCCGCGCGGGCCGAGGGTGACGGTGCACACGGACGGCACCCACGCACGCGTGTACGGCGTCCCCGCACGCGGCGAACTCCGCCGCCTGGAGCGGGCCTCGGCGGCCACGGGCGTCCACCTGACCGACCCGAGCTGGCGCCCGTGAGCACGGCACCCACCCGCTCAGCCCTCCGGCGGTGCCGCCTCGAACAGGCGGGCCACCTCCTGGCAGCGCACCCCGTGGGCCTGCCGGCCCGGGTCGAGGGTGAGGACGTCGGGGATCGCCCGGCACAGCCGGGCCGCGCGGGCCTTGCGGGCGAGGCCGCGGGCGTCAGCAACCCCGCACATGCGGTTCACCGGCCCCAGCCGACGCCACCCCTGAACTCCGCACCCGCCCGCTCAGCCCTCCGGCGGTGCCGCCTCGAACAGGCGGGCCACCTCCGGGTAACGGGTGACGACATGGACCTGCCAGTCCGGGTCGGCGGTGAGGGCGTCCTCGATCGCCCAGCGGAGCCAGGAGGCGCTGGTCCTGCGGTCGAGGCCGCCGCGGCCCGCGCCGAGGACGGGGAAGCAGAGGGAGCGCAGGGCGGGGTGGGTGTCGGTGCGTTCGCGGCGGGCGTGGGTGAAGCATGCGGCGACGGCGGTGGCGATGCTCTGGGGGTCGACGCGGTAGCCATGGCCCTCGGGGACGGCCACGGCCGCGTGGTAGACGCGGCGCACTCCGCGCTCGGCCAGCGCACCCGGACCGGTCGGCACCACGGCGCCCGGCCGCAGGGGCAGCACACCGGGCCGGGCCCGCACCCAGGCGGCGAGCTCGTCCGCGAGGACGTCGGTCACCGGCCCGTCCGCGGCGCAGCCCACGGACGCCGCGTGGCGCAGCGAGCCGGAGACGGTGGGCCGGAACGACTTGGACATCTCCAGGTGCACGTTCTCGGAGGAGACCAGGATGTCGATGTCCCGCAGCAGCTCGATGGGCGATATGTGGACGGTGACCGGTCTGTTCCCGGCCCGTCCCGGCAGCCCGACCGTGGGCACGCGGGCGGGGGTCCGGGCGGCGGGGGTCCCCGGCGCCCGGACCGTGGGCCCCGACGGCTCGCGCGCCTCCGCCAGCACTGCCCCCGCCAGCTGCTCGACGACCTGCCGTTCCTGACTGTGCCGGAACCGCTCAGGGGTCACCCCGTACACCAGCGCGGCGGCCCGGCGGCGGTCGGCGGCCGGATCGCCGCGGCGGCCGGGCAGCAGCCCGAACGTGCACTGCGCGGCCCGGCCTATCAGGTCGTCCGCGCCGAGCCGCGCCGCGGCCGCGCCCAGCAGCCGCTCCGCCCCGTCGGCCAGGTCGCCGTCGTCCCGGGCGTATCCGGCGTGCAGCGTGGCGGCGCGCAGTGCCTCCGGGACCAGCGACTGCAGCGCCGGCAGGCCGCCACGGCGCAACTGCCGCAGCTCCTGTACGAGTTCGGCACGATCCGGCAGACCGTCAGGCTTCATGCCGGTCAAGATAACCGCGTCGGCGGTGCGGCCGCGGGCTCTTCCGGGAGTGCCCCGGGTTCTTCCGGGAGTACGGACCGGATCGGGCCGACGGACCACGAAAGGGTACGGAATTCCGCGTTCTCGGGTGTCCGGCGGGAAGGGGCCGCTATCCTTCCGGCCCGGCTTGCCCCTTCACCCGGCCCGCCCTCTCGGGGCGCTTTTCGCCGTGCCGTGGAATTCCCGGCACGCTCGCGCCGAATGAGCCGTACATCTCTCCACGCCGTCTTCACTTCTCGTCCGCTCACGGGCCACCGCGTCCTTTTCACCCCCAGGTGAATGCCATGACTTTTCCCGTCGATCCGCCCGGCGGCGCCGACCCGGACGGATTCCAGGCCGCGGATCCGCACGACGGCCTCGCCGCACCGACCCTCGTCGACCCCGATCCGGCGGCCGGCCGCGCCCTCGGACCCGACCCGCGCCCCGACCCGGACCGGCTGCCGCCCTCGCTCACCGACCGGTTCCAGCTGCTGGAGCCGCTGCCCCGGCACGGCGAGCGGACCGAGGACCGCAGGGCGGAGGCGGGGCACTCCGCCGAGCTGCGCGCGTCCGTGTTCCGGGTCCAGGACCGCCTGGCCCCGGACCGGCCCGTACGGGTCCTGAAGTGGTTCCACCCCGCCGCCGTCCCCGACGCCCGAGTGACCGCGCTGCTGCGGCCCGACCTGCACGCCGGGCTGTCGTACGTGCTGGAGGAGGGCACGGCCGACGGGGCGCCGTACCACCTGCTGCCCTCGCACGGCAGCAGCGACCTCGCCGCCTATCTGCGCGGCCAGGACGGTCGCCGGATGCCGGCCGACGGCATCCGGGCGACGGTGGCGCGGCTGCACGGGGCGCTGGCCGCGCTGCACGCGGCGGAGGTCGTGCACCGTGACGTGAAACCGTCCAACCTGGTGCTCGGCGACTACGGTCACCCCGCCGAGGGCCTGGTCCTGGTCGACTTCGGCATCGCCGTCGCCGGGCCCTTCCCGGTCACGGCGCCCGCCGGCTGGTCCGGCACGCTGCGCTACTCCTCGCCGCAGGCCGTCCTGCACCGGGCCGCCGTACGCCCGGAGGACGACTGGTGGGCGCTGGGGATGGTCGTCGCCGAGGCCGCGCTGGGCCGGCACCCGATCCCGCACACCGAGCCGAGCACGGTCGGACAGGCCGTCGTCGAGGGCGACTTCGGTCTGGAGCGGATCGGCGACCGGCGGCTGCGCCTGCTGTGCGAGGGGCTGCTCACCCAGCGCCCGGAGCATCGCTGGGGCGCGCCGCAGGTCGAGGAGTGGCTCACCGGCGGCACCCCGCGGGTGATGCCCCGCATCCCCGGACAGCGCACCGCCCCCCGCCCGGCCCCGGCCCCCGCCCCGGACGCGCCGGCGTTCTCGCACGCGGGCCGGACCTTCACCGACCCGGTCCGGCTGGGCGAGGAGTTCGACGCCCACTGGGAGGCGATGGTCTCCCGGCTGAACCGTGGCCGGGAGCGGGCCCGGCTGCGCGCCTGGCTGGCGGAGTTCCGCCCCGAGGGAGACGCGCCCCGCGCCGAGGCCCTCGACGTGCTGCTGGACGGGCTGCGTGGCCGCCCCACCCCGGGCACGCTGATCGACCTCATCGGCTGGCTGGCACCCCGGCAGGAACCCTCCTACCGCGGCATCCCGCTCGGCATGGCCGACCTGCCCGACTTCGCCACCGCCGCGGCGGCCGGCGAGGGCCAGTGTGTCTCCGTCATGGCCGACCTGCACGCCCACCATCTGCTGGTCCGGCTCGGACACCGCAGGGGCGGCGAGGAGCTGGCGTACGTCGACCAGCGCTGGCACGAGCACCACCGGGAGTGGGCGGCGGCCGTCGAGCTGCTGGACCGCGTCCCCGAGCTGGCCGCCCCTCGCGAACGGGTGCGCGAGGCCGTCGCCGTACGGCCCCGGCTGACCGCCGAGCTGCTGCAGCTGGCCGCCCGTCCGGCCCAGGTCACCCGGCAGCTGCGGGAGGACGTACGGCAGGCACGGGACGGGCTGCCCGCGCCGGTGCCGTGGTTCGCGCGGCTGGCCGAGGACAGCCGGCCCGTCACGCTGCTGCTCGCGCTGCGCCTGCACCCCTTGGCGCTGGAGCAGGCCCGGGAACGGCGGCGGGCCGACGAGGAGGCCCGGCTGCTGCGGGCGAGCGACCGCCAGGCACGGCAGTTCCTGCTGGTGATGCGGCGGCTGGAACTGCCCGTCATGCTGGGCCGGGCCGCCGGCGGCGCCCTTCTGCTGTTCTTCCCGCACACCTTCGTGGTCGGCCTGGCCGACGTCTACGACGCCCCGCAGACCACGGTCCTGACGGCCTGGCTGCTGAGCGTCCCGTCCCTGGCCGCGCTGCTGGCCGTCGAGTGCTGGACCGCCTGGTACATCGGCTACCGGTACCACCCGGACTTCTCCCTGATGGGCCAGCTCAGCCGCCGCGCCCTGCCGCTGACGCGCCTGGTGCGCGGCGGCCGCCGGGGCAGGCTGCTGCGGGCGCTGCCCACCCTGGCGGGGCTCGCGGCCGTCGGGCTCGTGGCCTGGGGGACGTTCCGGCTCGCCGTCTGGATCTGGCCGCTGGCCACCGTCCTGGGGCTGCTGATCTCGGCGTTCCTGCGCGCACGGGCCTGGCGTCGGCATCGCGCGGAGGCCCGCAGCCGCCCCCTCCCGCCGACGGACCCCACGGCAGGCGGAACTCGCACGGGAGGAACGACGTGAGCGGCGGCACGTACGTGGGCGCGGACCCGTTCGCCGTGGTCCCGGACATCTCGGCGGCCGGCTTCGACCAGGCGGCGCCCCTGGCGGGCCCCACGGGACTGGCAGACCCGACGCCAAGCGGAACTCGTACAGGAGGAACGACGTGAGCGGCGCATTCGCGGGCACGGACCTGTTCGCCGTGGTCCCGGACATCTCGGCGACCGGCTTCGACCAGGCGGCGGCCCTGGCGGACCCGACGGGGTTCGCGGACCCGACGGCACTGGCAGACCCGACGGGGTTCGCAGACCCGACGGCACTGGCAGACCCCACCGC
>NZ_BMSX01000002.1:256618-674294 GCF_014649375.1 Streptomyces aurantiogriseus | reverse complement strand
CGACGAGGAACTCGCCCTCGGTGTGCTGGTGCAGTCCGGAGATGATTTTGATGAGGGTGGACTTGCCTGCGCCGTTGTCGCCCAGGACGCAGGTGACCTTGCCGGGGTGGACGGTCAGGTCGACGCCGTGCAGGGCGCGGATGTTGCCGTACGACTTGCCCGCGTTGCGCAGTTCGACGAGCGGGCGGTCGCCGTCCGTGGGGGGCGTGTCCGCGAGGATGGCGCCGTGGGTGCCGGTGTTGTCGGTCGTCATGGGGGTCACCTCCGGGTCGCCGTGCGCTGGACCCACAGATTGATGAGAACGGCGCCGAGGAGCATCACGCCGAGGAAGGCCTTGAACCAGTCGGGGTTCCAGCCGGCGTAGACGATGCCCTGCTGCACCATGCCGAACATGAACGCGCCGAAGACCGGGCCGATCGCGGAACCGTAGCCGCCGGTCAGCAGACAGCCGCCGATGACGGCCGCGGCGATGTAGATCAGCTCCTGTCCGACGCCCTCACCGGACTGCACGGTGTTGAACGAGAACAGCTGGTGCATCCCGACGAACCAGGCACCGAAGCCGACCAGCATGAACAGCGAGATCTTTGTGAACGTCACCGGGACACCGACGGCCCGCGCGCTCTCCTTGTTGCCGCCGACCGCGAAGATCCAGTTGCCGTACTTGGTGCGCAGCAGCACCCAGGTGGCCAGGGCCGCGAAGACCAGCCACCACACGATGGTGATCTTCACCTGGACACCGCCGATGTCGATGGACGAGGCGAAGATGGCCTTGGCCTGGCTGAAGCCGTCCATGTCGCTGATGTCGTCGGTGGCCACGTTGCCGGTGACCAGCTTGGTCACCGCCAGGTTCACGCCTTGGAGGATCAGGAAGGTGCCCAGGGTGACCAGGAAGCTGGGCAGGCCCGTCTTGACCAGCATCCAGCCGTTGAACAGACCGACCCCGAGCGACATCACCAGGGCGAGGATCACGCCCATCCAGACGTTCAGGGTGAGCTGGTAGCTGAGCATGGCCGCGGTGAGCGCCGAGGTGATCACCGCGACACCGGCCGAGAGGTCGAACTCGCCGCCGATCATCAGCAGGGCCACGGGCAGCGCCATGATCCCGATGGTCGACGACTGGTAGAGGATGTTGGCCATCGAGCTGCTGTCGCGCACCGGCGGTGCCGCGAACAGGAAGAACACGTACACCGCGACGGCGCCCAGGAAGACGCCCACCTCGGGACGCGCCAACAGCCTGAGGACCAGGGGGCGTTGGGTCGTCCGGCCGTCGGTTGCCTTCGGGCCGGAGGCCGGCGGTGTGGTCACCGCCGGCTCGGCATGCTGGGTCATGCTCATCACCGGGTGCCCTTCGCGGCGAAGTTGGCGACGACCTCGACGTTGGACTTGTCGACGAAGGCCGGACCGGTCAGCACCGGCTGCTCGCCACCGCCCATGTAGTTGCCGTTGTTCTTGAAGAGCCACAGCGAGTCGATGGCCAAGTAGCCCTGGAGGTACGGCTGCTGGTCGACGGCGAACTCGATGGTCCCCTTGCTGATGGCTCCGGTCAGATCCTTGTTCAGGTCGAAGGTGGCGACCTTGGCCTTGCTGCCCGACTCGGACACCGCGGTCGCGGCCGTCAGCGCGATCGGTGCGCCGAGCGTGACGACGTGGTCGATGGACTTGTCCTGGGAGAGCTTGGCGGTGATCGTCGACTTCACGGACGGCATGTCGGTGCCGTTGACGTAGAGGTTCTCGATGGATCCGGAGAAGGTCTTCTTCACGCCGTCGCAGCGCTGGGTGAGGCCGATGTTGCCCTGCTCCTGGATGACACAGACGGCCTTCTTGGCACCGAGCGTGTTCAGCCGGTTGCCGAGGGCCTCGCCGGCCACCGTCTCGTCCTGGCCGAAGAACTCGAGCAGACCGAGCTTCTTCCACTCGCTCACACCGGAGTTGAGGCCGACCACGGGGATGTTGGCGGCCTTCGCCTTGCTGATGACGTCCTTGAGGGCGTCGGGCTTGGCGAGGGTGACGGCGATGCCGTCGACCTTCTGGTCGATGGCGTTCTGTATCAGGTTGGCCTGGTTGCCGGCGTTCGGGTCGGCGGAGTAGATCAGCTTGACGTTGTCCTTGGCGGCGGCGGCCTCGGCGCCCTTGCGGACGATGTCCCAGAAGGTGTCACCGGGTGACTGGTGGGTCACCAACGCCACCGTCATCTGGGGCGTGGTGGCCTTGCCCGCGGAGGCGCCGCTCCCCCCTTCCTCGGCCTTCTTGCCACCGGAGCTGCTGGAGCAGCCCGCGAGGGTCAGGGCCACCGCTGCGGCCATGGCCACGACCGGGGCGATTCTGCGGGATCGGGGGGAAGAGCTTTCCATCTTTCCTGCACCTCACTGTGCGACAGGGGAAACGACGGGGAAGGGGAGTCGTCCTGGGAGGATCCGGTGCCCCATCCTCTGAGGTCCGGCACCGTACCGCTGTTGGCACGGGATCCAATCCCCTGGGGCAGCCCCTGTCAATACTTTGTTAGGACATCATTTCACAAGCAGGTCCGAATGTAAGAACAAAGTATTGACAGCGCGGGTCACCGGGCCCTACACCTGAGGAACGATCTCTACCCCGTGCGCATGGGCGTCACCCATCACCCTAGGAGGTGCCCCGATGGCGAAGACCGGTGACCGTGCCCGTACCCGTGCCGCGTCCGGCTCCGCTCTCGACACGCTGCCTTTCGAGCTGGACCGCACCAGTCCGGTGCCGCTCTACTACCAGCTCGCCCGGCAACTGGAGGCGGCGATCGAGCACGGGGCCCTCGCCCCCGGCAACCTGCTGGGCAACGAGATCGACCTCTCGACCCGCCTCGGCCTGTCCCGCCCGACGGTCCGCCAGGCGATCCAGTCCCTGGTCGACAAGGGCCTGCTGGTGCGCCGCCGCGGAGTGGGCACGCAGGTGGTGCACAGCCAGGTGAAACGGCCGCTGGAACTGAGCAGCCTCTACGACGACCTGGAGGCGGCCGGCCAGGGGCCGACCACGCACGTCGTCCGCAACGAACGCGTCCCGGCGACCGCCGATGTCGCCGCCGCGCTCGGGATCCCGGAGGGCGCCGAGGTCACGCTTCTGGAGCGGCTGCGCTCGACGCACGGCCAGCCGGTGGCGTTCCTGTGCAACTACCTGCCCCCGGCCCTGCTGGACCTCGACACCCAGCGGCTGGAGGAGACGGGCCTGTACCGGCTGCTGCGCGCGGCGGGCGTCACGCTGCACAGCGCCCGGCAGACGATCGGCGCCCGCTCCGCCGACGCCGAGGAGGCCGCCCTGCTCGCGGAGAAGGAGGGGGCGGCCCTGCTGACCATGCAGCGCACCGCGTACGACGACACCGGGCGGCCCGTCGAGTACGGGACGCACATCTACCGTGCGTCCCGGTACGCGTTCGACTTCCAACTGCTGGTCAGACCGTAGAGGGATCTAGCGGGGGGCCATCCGCAGGGCGCCGTCCATGCGGATCGTCTCCCCGTTGAGGTAGTCGTGGTCGACGATGGCCAGGGCCAGCTTGGCGTACTCCTCGGGCAGCGCCAGGCGGCGCGGGAAGGGCACGCCGGCGGCGAGCGAGGTGCGGAACTCCTCCGACACGGTGGCCAGCATCGGCGTCTCCACGATGCCCGGGGCGATGGTGCACACGCGGATGCCGTACTGGGCGAGGTCGCGGGCCGCGGGCAGGGTCAGCCCGACGACGCCGCCCTTGGAGGAGGAGTAGGCGGCCTGGCCGATCTGGCCGTCGTAGGCGGCGATGGAGGCGGTGTTGACGATGACGCCCCGCTGGCCGTTCTCGTCGGCCTCGGTCTCGGCGATGGCCTCGGAGGCGAGCGCGAGCACGTTGAAGGTGCCGATCAGGTTGATCTGGACGACCTTGGCGTACAGACCGAGGTCGTGGACGCCCTTCTTGCCGAGGATCCGCATCGACGGGCCGATGCCGGCGCAGTTGACGACCGTGCGCAGCGGCACGCCCGCGCCCGCCGCGGTGGCGACGGCGGTGCGGACCTGCTCGGGGTCGGTGACGTCGGCGGCGACGTAGGTGACGCCGGCGACCTCGGGGGCCTGGTCGATGCCGTCCTTGAGGTCGAGGGCGAAGACCTTGGCGCCCCGCTCGGCGAGGGCCTTGGCGGTGGCCGCGCCGAGGCCGGACGCACCGCCGGTGACGAGGGCGGCGGTGTTCTCGAGCTGCATCATCACTCCTTGCCGAGAACGGTGAGCACACCGCCCTCGCTCCGGTCCAGCGCACGGGAGATGATCATGCGCTGGATCTGGTTGGTTCCTTCGAAGATCTGCATGACCTTCGCCTCGCGCATGTAGCGCTCGACGGGGAAGTCGCGCGTGTATCCGTACCCGCCGAGCACCTGCACGGCGTCCGTGGTCACCTTCATGGCGTTGTCGGTGGCCACCAGCTTGGCGATGGCCGCCTCCCGGGTGAAGGGCAGTGCGAGGTCCTTCAGACGGGCGGCGGACAGGGCGGTGGCGCGCGCCGACTCGATCGCGGCGCCCATGTCGGCGAGGACGAACGCCAGCCCCTGGTGCTCGATGATCGGCTTGCCGAAGGTCTCCCGCTCACGGGCGTACCGCACGGCGTGGTCCAGGGCGCCCTGGGCGAGGCCGGTGGCGACGGCGGCGATGCCGAGGCGGCCGCAGTCGAGGGAGGCGAGCGCGATCTTCAAGCCCTGCCCCTCCTCCCCGATCCGCCGCTCGACCGGCACCCGGACGTCGTCCAGGCGCATGGTGGCGGTCGCCGACCCGGTCAGCCCCATCTTCCGCTCCGGCGGATCGGCGCTGAGCCCCGGGGTGTCCGCCGGGATCAGGAAGCAGGAGATGCCGTGCGTGCGGTCGTCGGAGGTGCGGGCCATGACCGTGTAGAAGTCGGCGTATCCGCCGTGCGTGGTCCACGCCTTGGCACCGTTGAGGACGTACGAGTCCCCGTCGCGCACGGCGCGGGTGCGCATGGCCGCCGGGTCGGAGCCGGCGTGCGGCTCGGACAGGCAGTACGCGCCGAGGAGTTCCCCGCCGAGCATGTCCGGCAGCCACTTGAGCCGCTGCTCCTCGGTGCCGAACCGGGCCAGCGGGAAGCAGGACAGCGCGTGCACCGAGATACCCACGGCCACGCTCGACCAGACCGCGGCGACCTCCTCCAGCACCTGGAGATAGACCTCGTACGGCTGTCCCGCACCGCCGTCCTCCTCGGCGAACGGCAGCCCGAGCAGACCGCTGCGCCCGAGCGTGCGGAACACGTCCCGGGGGAACGCCCCGTCCGCCTCCGCGTCGGCGACCCGGGGTGCGAGTTCCTTGGCGGCGAGGGTGCGCGTGAGCTGGATGAGCTCGACGGCTTCCTCGGTCGGCAGGGCACGAGTGGCAGGCATGGTGACCTCCACGAGGGTGTACTGGAAGTGATACTGGAGTGCGTACGAAAGTATCATTCACAGTACGCCACCCGCGCAACGAGAGAGCCGCACCACGGAGAAAGGGGCCCGTCAGGAGGAGACGGCGTGCACGATCAGCGAGGCGAGCTGCTCGTACGCCTCCGCGTCGGTCAGCCCGGTGCGCGCCTTCAGCTCCCCCTGCTGGATCTGGCGCATGGTCGCGGCGGCGACCTCCCCGACGAACGCGGTGTGCACGTCCCGGAAGGCGCCGCCGGAGACACCCTCGGCGATCAGCTGCCGCACCCGCTCCGCGGCCATCCGCGTGTTCGCCTCGTACACCTCGCGGGCGGGCGGGAAGTCCGCCACGTCGTCGAGGAACCGGCGCGAGAGCGGGCGCAGCTGTTCGGCCACGGTGGTGAGGTACACCCGGACGCGGTCCGAGGGGTCCACCGTCTGCGCCACCCGCTTCTCGACGGCCTCCGTCGCCCCGCGGAAGTAGTGCTTGACCGCCTCGACCACCAGCCCCTGCTTGCTGCGGGCGAGCTGGTAGAGCGTGGTCTTCGAGCAGCGCAGCCGCTCGGCCAGGTCGTCGAGGGTGAGATCCGAGAACCCCTCCGCCGTGAGCAACGCGACGAGTCGTTCCAGCAGGTCGGCCTGTCGGGCGGTACGGCGGGTGGACGGCATGATCCCAGCGTAGCCTCCCTGGTTACTCCGCAGTCATCAGTGGACGGCGTCCAGCCGGGCCCGCTGGTCCTCGGTCAGCTCCAGGTCCACCGCCGCGAGGTTCTCCTCCAGTTGCGCCACCGACGACGCGCCGGCCAGCGGGACGACGGGCAGCTCCCCGCCCGACTGCCAGGCCAGTACGACCTGGTTGACGCTCGCGCCGGTCTCGCGTGCGACATCGCGCAGGACGGCGAGCCGGGCCGCCGTGCCCGGGTGGTCGTAGTCCGGCGGCAAGGGCCGGTCCTGGCGGGTGTAGGCACCCTTGAGCAGCGGCGAGTAGGCGACCAGGGTCAGACCGGGCTCCGCGCGCAGATAGCCGAGGAGTTCGGCGCCGGCGTGGCCGAGGCTGCCGTCCGGGAACAGCTCGCTGGGCACGTCGTAGCGGGGGCGCAGATGGCTGTGCTGGTACTGCAGCACCTCGTAGCCGGGCAGTCCGGCCGCGGCAGCGAGGGCGCGGGCCCGCTCCACGCGCCAGATCGCCTGGTTGCTCACCCCGAGCAGACCGACCGTGCCCTCCGCGACGAGCGCGCCGAAGGCCTCGACGGTCTCGCGCTGCGGAACCGTGTGGTCGTCGATGTGGGCGTAGAGCAGATCCAGCTTCTCGACGCCGAGCCGTTCCCGGCTGCGCTCAGCCGACTCCCGGATCACCTTCGCCGACAGGCCCTCGGCGTTGTCGGTGTAGCTGGTGCCCGGGGCGAGCGGCCGGGCGCCGAGCTTGGTGGCGAAGACGATCTCGTCGCCGATGCCCCGGCTGCGCCGCCAGCGCCCGAGCAGCTCCTCGCTCTGGCCACCCTGGCCGCCGTCCACCCAGAACGCGTAGTTGTCGGACGTGTCGACGAAGTTCCCGCCGGCCTCGACATACCGGTCGAGGATCGCGAAGGACGTCTCCTCGTCCGTCACCGACCCGAACAGCATCGCGCCGAGCGCGAGCACGCTGACCTCGCGGCGGGTGGCGGGGTCGGTCCCGATGGTGCGGTACTTCATGGTGAACCCTCCCGTTCGGCCGGCGGTCCGTCGCCGGCTCGCACCGGAGTCTTCATCTTGAAGTGCGCTTCAAGGCAAGGGGGAAACGTCCTCCGGGACGCACACCTCGGCAGACGTCCTCGCCAGGATCTCCTCGACGGTGACCCCGGGCGCGGTCTCGACCAGCACCAGTCCCCCGTCGGTGACGTCGAGGACTGCGAGGTCGGTGATGATCCGATGGACGCAGCGCTCGCCGGTGAGCGGGAGCGTGCACTCCTCGAGGATCTTCGGGGAGCCGTCCTTGGCGGTGTGTTCCATCAGGACGACGACCCGGCGGGCGCCGTGGACGAGGTCCATGGCGCCACCCATGCCCTTGACCATCTTGCCCGGGATCATCCAGTTGGCCAGGTCGCCGTTCTGGGAGACCTGCATGGCGCCGAGGACGGCCGTGTCGATGTGGCCGCCGCGGATCATGCCGAAGGACAGGGCCGAGTCGAAGAAGGAGGCTCCGGGCAGGACGGTGACGGTTTCCTTGCCGGCGTTGATCAGGTCGGGGTCGACCTCGTCCTCGGTCGGGTAGGGGCCGGTGCCCAGGATGCCGTTCTCGGAGTGGAGCACGACGTGCACACCGGGCGGGAGGTGGCCGGGGATCAGCGTGGGCAGTCCGATGCCGAGGTTGACGTAGGAGCCGTCGGTGAGTTCGGCGGCGGCGCGGGCGGCCATCTGGTCGCGGGTCCAGGACATCAGCGTCGTACCGTCCCTCGTGTCGAAGACGCGGAAATCGAAAGGTGCTCGATCTGCTTGTCGGCCGCCTGCTCAGGGGTGAGAGCCACGACGCGCTGGACGAAGACACCGGGCAGGTGGACGTCGTCAGGGGCCAGTTCACCGGGTTCGACGAGTTCTTCGACCTCGGCGATCGTGATACGGCCGGCCATGGCCGCGAGGGGGTTGAAGTTGGCGGCGGCGCGGCGGAAGACCAGGTTGCCGTGGCGGTCGCCGCGCCAGGCCCGTACGAGGGCGAAGTCGGTGGTGATGCCGTGCTCCAGGACGTGCGGGCGGCCGGCGAACTCGCGGGTCTCCTTGGGCGGGGAGGCGACGGCGACCGACCCGTCGGGTGCGTGACGCCAGGGCAGGCCGCCCTGCGCGACCTGGGTGCCGACGCCTGCGGGGGTGTAGAAGGCGGGGATGCCCGCCCCTCCGGCGCGCAGGCGTTCGGCGAGGGTGCCCTGAGGGGTGAGTTCCACCTCCAGTTCACCACTGAGGTACTGGCGGGCGAACTCCTTGTTCTCGCCCACGTAGCTGCCCGTGACGCGGGCGATGCGGTCGTCGGCCAGCAGCACGCCCAGTCCGCGCCCGTCCACACCGCAGTTGTTCGACACGACCTCCAGGCCGGTCGCGCCCTGGGCGTGCAGGGCCCGGATGAGCACGTCGGGGATGCCGCTGAGGCCGAAGCCGCCGACGGCCAGGGACGCCCCGTCGGGGATGTCGGCGACCGCCTCGGCAGCGCTCGCCCGGACCTTGTCCATGAGATGAAGGGCCTTTCTGTTCCTGCGGGTTCAGTCGTTGCGGCGCAGGGCGTCCGAGATCGGCTTGGCGCCGCCGTGTGCGGTGAGGCCGCCGTCGACCGGGATCTCGGCTCCGGTGATGAAGGACGCGTCGTCGGAGAGGAGGAAGGTGACGAGCGGGGTGATCTCGTCGACGGTTCCGGTGCGGCCGAGCGGTGTCCCGCGGACGTTCGCCTCGCGGAACGCGGGCGCCGCGGAGGCGGTCATCTCCGTCTCGATGAAGCCGGGGTGGACGGTGTTCACGCGGATGCCACGGGGCCCCAGTTCCATGGCGGCGGTCCTCGACAGGCCGCGCAGCGCCCACTTGCTGGTGGTGTAGGCGACCGGGTAGTGGGCGGTCAGCGCCGCCGACGAACCGACGTTCACGATCGACGCTCCCGGGTGCATCAGCGGCACCAGGTGCTGGATGCCCAGGAGCGGCCCGGTGACGTTGACGGCGTGGACCCGGGCCAGGTCCTCGGGGCGTACGTCGTCGAGGCGGGCGCGCCAGGTGATGCCCGCGTTGTTGACCAGACCGTGCACCTGCCCGTACGCCTCGCGGAGTTCGGCGGCCAGCTGGGCCCAGTCCTTCTCGCTGGTGACGTCGAGGCGGCGGCAGCCGGGCGCCTCCGTCACGTCGGTGGCGATCACTCGGGCGCCCTCGCGGGTCAGTGCCTCGGCCTCCGCGGCGCCCTGGCCGCGGGCGGCGCCCGTGACCACGACGACCTTGCCGAGGAGCCTCTTGGCGGGGATGCCGGTCACGGCCGCTCCCGCGGGCGGCGCCGGGCGGCCGGCAGGGGCACCGGCTCCGGTCCGGGCACGACGGTGTTGGAGACCGTGCCGATGCCCTCCACCGTGAGCGTGACCGTGTCGCCGGGCTTAAGCGGCGGCGGGTCCTGCCTGCCTCGTACACCCCACAGCTCCGCCAGGCAGCCGCCGTTGCCGCAGGTGCCCGAGCCGAGGACGTCGCCGGGGCGGACGACGGTGCCGCGTGAGGCGTAGGCGACCATCTCCTCGAAGGTCCAGCTCATGTGGGACAGCAGGTCCTTGCCGACCACCTCGCCGTTGATCTGCGCCGTCAGCGCCAGGCGCAGGAAGCCGTCGGCGTCGCGGTACCGCTCCAGTTCGTCGGCGGTGACGAGGTACGGGCCGAGGGTGGTGGCGGTGTCCTTGCCCTTGCACGGGCCGAGGCCCACCCTCATCTCGGCGGACTGCAGGTCGCGGGCGGACCAGTCGTTGAGGACGGTGTAGCCGACGATGTGGTCGCGGGCCTGCTCGGGGGTGAGGTCGCGGCCCTCCTTCCCGATCACGGCGGCGACCTCGAGTTCGAAGTCGAGCACGCGCGACCCCGGCGGCACGGGAACGTCGTCGTAGGGGCCGTACACGGCGTAGGGGTTGGTGAAGTAGAACGTCGGGGCCTCGTACCACTGCTCGGGCACACCGGCGGCCCCGTCCACGGACCGCCGTACGCCCTCGACGTGTTCCTCGAAGGTGACGAAGTCCCGGACGGTCGGCGGCTCCAGCGGCGGCAGCAGGCGTACGTCCGACAGGGGGACGGCCGCACCCACGGGGCGGGCCCCGACGGCGTCGAGTGGTGAGGTGCCCTCCGGCAGGGCCCGTACGACGGTGTCCTCCACGACACCGCAGTGGCGGCGCCCCTCGTGCAGATAGGTGGCGATACGCATGGCGGGCGCCCTCACACCGGCGGGGCGACGAACACGCCGCGGTCGACGTCGTTGAACGACTCCTTGGCGACCAGTTCGTTCATCGGGTTCGCGGTGCCCCACTGGTCGGTGACCTCGGGCTGCGAGAAGTCGTAGACGTGGGGGTGCCAGGTGTCCTCGTCCAGTTCCTCCAGCTCGGTGGTGTACTCGACGGTGTTGCCGTGCGGGTCCAGGAAGTACGTGAAGGTGTTGTCGCCCGCCATGTGCCGGCCCGGGCCCCAGACCTTGCGGACGCCGGCCCGCATCACACGGCCCGAGCCGCGCATGTACTCGTCCAGGCCGCGCATCTCGAAGGAGACGTGGTGCAGGGAGGTGTGCGGGCCCTGGGCGATGGCCATGGAGTGGTGCTGGTTGCTGATCCGCATGAAGTGCATGACCTCGCCCATGTGCGGCGAGCTGAGGGTGTCGGAGAGGCGGAAGCCGAGGTGGCGCTCGTACCACTCCCGGGTCCTGTTCAGGTCCGGGGAGTTGAGCACCACGTGCGACAGCCGGACCGGGATCGCCTCCTTCTCCTCGATCCTGCGGTGCTGCCGCGCTTCCACGTCGGCCGAGACCTCGATGGTGCGGCCGTCGACGTCGAAGAAACGGAAGCCGTAGCCGCCTCCGGGGGTGTCGAGCTTCCCCGGCCGGGAGATCAGCCGCACGTCCTGAGCGAGGAGCCGGTCGGCCAGGGTGTCGACGTCGGCCGGGCTGCCCGCCCCGTAGGAGACCAGGTCGAGGCGCTTCTCGTCGGCCTTGCGCAGGCGTACGACGTACTGTTCGGGGCTGCCCTCGGCGGCGAGGAAGGAGATGCCGGAGTCCTCGGCGACCCGGGTCAGGCCCCAGACACCGGCGTAGAAGTCGAGCTGCTTGTCGTAGTCGGGCACGGCGAGGTCGACGTGCCGGAGGTGGGTGAGCAGGCGCATGGTGTCAGTCCTTCCGGAGGAGGGCGGCGGCGTTGCCGCCTCGTACGGCGTGGAAGTCGGCATCGGGCAGGTCCGCGGCGCGCAGCGCGTCCAGCGGGTCCTCGGTGCCCATGTCGAAGGGGAAGTCGGAGCCGAGCAGCACGCGGTCGCTGCCGGCGGCGCCGATCAGGGCGCGCAGTACGGCGGGGTCGTGGACGAGGGAGTCGAAGTACAGCCGCTTCAGGTAGCTGCTCGGTTCCCGGGAGCAGCCCCGGGCGTCGGGGCGGACCCGCCAGGCGTGGTCGGAGCGGCCGATGTGGGTGGGCAGGTAGCCACCGCCGTGCGCGGCGATCACCGTCAGCCCGGGGTGCCGGTCCAGCACCCCGGAGAAGATCAGGTGGGAGAGCGCGACGGCGTTCTCGGTGGGCTGGCCGACGGTGTTCGCCAGGTACCACTGGTCCAGGCGCTCGTCGAGCGTGCAGCCGAACGGGTGCAGGAAGACCAGGGCGCCGGTCTCCTCGGCGCGTGCCCAGAAGCGGGCGAGCCGCGGGTCGGAGAGCTCCACCTCCCGTGTCCCGCCCGGCCCCGGCGCGTGCGAGGAGATCTCCACGCCCCTGAGCCCCTGCTCCAGTGCGTGGTCGAGCGACTCGACCGCGAGGTCGGGGTGCTGGAGGGGGGCCAGGCCGAGACCGTGCAGCCGGTCGGGGGCCTTGGCGCAGTGTGCGGCGGTGCCCTCGTTGGCCAACTGGCAGACCCGCTCGGCCAGTCGGGGCTCGGCCCAGTAGTGGTAGTGGCCCGGCGAGGGACTCACCAGCTGCACGTCCACGCCGGCCGCGTCCATGGCCGCCAGGCGCACGGCGGCGTCCGTCAGCTTCGGCACCCGGGCGCCCACCATGGGACCGTTCACCGCGAGGGCGGCCGGCCCGTTGCGGCGGGTGTCGAGAGCCTGGGCCTCGGCAAGGCCGGGGTGCCCGGCGACGGCCTCCTCGACCTCCGGGAGCAGGAGGTGGGCGTGGACGTCGATCGTCGGTGTCGACGTCGACAGGGGTTCGGTCACGGGAGTTCCTTCAGTGCGTTCATGGTGCGGCCGATCAGCCCGGCCATGTCCGCGTCGCGCACGCCGTCCAGCTGCCACTGGCCGATCTGCACGGACGCCTCGACGACTCTGCGCACCCGGGGGATGCGGCGGTCGTGGTAGGCCTGGAGCAGCTCGTCGTCCCAGTCCCGGCCGCTGGTGAGCAACTCGGCGAGCACGGAGGCGTCCTCCAGGGACATGGCCGCGCCCTGGGCGATGGTGGGCGGGCAGCAGTGGGCGGCGTCGCCGATGAGCACGACCCGGCCCCGGTGCCAGGAACCCTCGACCAGCAGGCGGTCGAACCAGGTGTAGTTGACCTTCTTCGGGTCGGTGATGTGCTCGGTGATCTCCGGCCAGACCCCGCCGTAGGCCTGCGCCAGGCGGCGCATCTCGTCGGCGTGGGCGGCCGGGTCGATGGAGGCGCGGTCGCGGCAGGCCTCGACGACGTAGGCGTAGAGGGTGTTCTCGCTGGTGGGGCAGTAACCGGCGATGTAGGCGGGGCCTCCGTAGGCGAGGTCGGTGCGCGTCACGCTCTCGGGCCGTGGGGCGGCGATGCGCCAGATGGCCATGCCGGTGGGTTCGGGTTTGTCGGTGACGCCGATCGCGGCGCGCGTGGCGGAGTTGAGGCCGTCGGCGGCGATCACCAGGTCGTAGCGGCCCTCACTGCCGTCGCTGAAGCGCACCGAGACGCCGTCGGCGTCCTGCTCCAGCGCCGTGGCGGTGATGCCGAGGCGGACGCCGGCGCCGGAGGCGCGGACCGCGTCGATGAGGATCTGCTGCAGCTGGGGGCGCTGGATGCCGAGGGTGGCGGGCAGGTCCTCCCCGCCGGTCTGGATGTCCTCGGCGACGAACAGGACGGTGCCGTCGGGGGCGGTCACGCCCAGCGAGCCGAAGGGGTATCCGGAGGCTTCCACCTGTTCCCACACACCCAGTTCGCGCAGGACCCGCAGGGCGTTGCCCTGGAGGGTGATGCCGGAGCCGGTGGTGGCGTTCCAGTCGGGCTTGGCCTCGATCAGGTCGACGTCGATGCCGGCGCGGCGCAGCAGGATGGTGACGGCGTTGCCGGAGGCGCCCCCGCCGATGACGAGGACGGTGGGGGTCCCCCCGGCCGGAGGCTGGGGGAGGGTGGGGCGGTCAGCCATGTCGGGATACCTCCCGGTGTCGGGCCGCGCGGCTTCGGGCGGCAGGGGTGCGGCTCTCGCCCGCGGGGAGCGCGGGCCAGGGGTGGGAAACGGGGTGCGGGGCCGGATGCGCCGCTGCTGTCCGGGGAAGGGCGCATCCGGCGGCTGAGCGGGCTACTTGACGGCGATGGGGTTCAGGGGGGAGCCGACGGCGCCGGTGATGGGGAGGGGAGCAGCGGTGAGCCAGAACGCGTACACGCCGTCCGCCGCGCAGTCCGCGGCGAGGGAGTCGAGGTCCCACATCTCGCCGATGAGCAGGCCCATGTGGGGGATGACGACCTGGTGCAGCGGTTGGAAGGCGTGGTCGAACTCGTTGGGCCGGACCTCGAAGCCCCAGGTGTCGGTGGCGATCGCGGCGATCTCGGTACCGTGCAGCCAGCCGGCGGCGGTGAACGACAGGCCGGGCGCGGGGCCGCCCGCGTAGTCGCCCCAGCCGTCCCGCCGGGCGCGGGCGAGCTGCCCGGTGCGGACGAGGACGAGGTCGCCGCGGCCGACGGTCACCCCGTGGGCCTCGGCGGTCGCGGTCAGGTGCTCCTCGGTGATCGCGAAGCCGTCGGGCAACTCGCCGTCGGTGCCGACGACCCGTCCCACGTCGAGGAGCACGCCGCGTCCCGCGACGTACGGCGCCATGTGCTCGATGCCGGTGACGAGGTCGCCGTCGGAGGTGACGACCTTCTCGGCGTCGCGCCCGTTCCATGCCTTGCCGTGGTCGAAGATGTGCCCGAGCCCGTCCCACTGGGTGGAGCACTGCAACGGCATCGCGATCACGTCGTCCGCGCCGCCGATGCCGTGCGGGAAGCCCTGGTTGCCGAGGGCGGCGTCGGTGCCCGTGTCGAGCATGGTGTGGACCGGGTTGGTGCGCCGGCGCCAGCCCTTCTGCGGGCCGTTCATGTCGAAGGACTGCGACAGCGAGAAGCTGGCGCCGCGTCGGACGAGCGCGGCACCCTCGCGCCGCTTGGCCTCGTCGAGGAAGTTCAGGGTGCCGAGCACGTCGTCCGCGCCCCAGCGCCCCCAGTTCGAGTACGCCTTGGCGGCCTCGGCGATCGCGCCCTCGGGGTCGTGGCGGTTCACGAGACTTCCCCGACGCATCGGGTGCGCTGCACGCCCAGCCCGGTGATGGACCCCTCCATGACGTCGCCGTCGCGCAGCAGCCGCCCCCAGTGCATACCGTTTCCGGCCGGGCTGCCCGTCAGCACCAGGTCACCAGGGAGGAGCCGAGCCGTCTGCGAGATGTACGACACCATCCGCGCCACCCCGAAGATCATGTCCTTGGTGGACTCGTCCTGCATGGTCTCGCCGTTCAGTTTCAGCGTGACGCGCAGGTCACCGGGGTCGCCGATCGACTCGGCGGGCACGATCCAGGGGCCGAGCGGGGTGAAGCCGGGCGCGTTCTTGCTGCGCAGCCAGTCGGTGCCGATGGCCGGCATGTCCCGGCGGAAGACGGTCGCCCGGTCGGTCAGATCGTTGGCGATCGTGTAGCCGGCGACGTGGTCGAGCGCCTCCTCGACGGAGACCCGGTGGGCGGGCCTGGCGATCACGGCCGCCAACTCCAGCTCCCAGTCGGGCTGCTTCGCCCAGGAAGGGAGGACGACGACGTCGTACGGGCCGGTGATGGCGCTCGGGAGGCCGAGGAACACGTAGGGCAGGTCCTCGGCCGCACGCCGGTCCATGATCTCCGCGATCTCGGCGCGTGCCTCCTCGACCGTGCGGGGGTCGTCGGGGGCGCGGTGGGCGACCTCCAGGTCGATCACGTGCTGCCGGTAGTTGGCACCGGACTGGAAGACCTGGCGCGGCTCGACAGGGGCGTGGACGCGCAGTTCGTCCGCCGGGCGCCACTCCAGGGCGTCCTCGTTCGCGAGGGTGTGCAGGACGGGCAGGGCCTCCTCCCACCGCTCCAGCACGCCGCGCATCCCGGACGGCGCCCAGGCCAGGGCCCTGCCGAGGTCCAGCACCCGGCCCTTGGCCAGCAGTCCGGGGAACGGCTCCCCGTCCGGAAGCGAGAACGTGCCGAGCGCGAACGGGCCGGCAGGTTGCGCGAGTGTTGCCATGAGATGTCCTCCCGCTGGGTTGCGGTCTACTCTGACCTCGATCGACGAATCACGGAAATCAATCCTTTGGATGCGCTACATCCATGCGGTGGATACCTCTCGGCCGGCAAGGCGGTGCCCGTTGAACCTCTCCCGACTGGACCTCAACCTCGTCGTGGCCCTGCGCGCGCTGCTGGAGGAGCGCAACGTCACCCGGGCCGGCGAGCGCATCGGACTGAGCCAGCCCGCGATGAGCGCGGCACTGTCCCGGCTGCGCCGCCATTTCGACGACGCGCTGCTCGTGCGGACCGGCAACGCCTACGAGCTGACCCCGCTCGGCGTGGCCCTGCGCGACCGCAGCGCCACCGCGTGCGACCTGCTGGAACGAGTCTTCTCCAGCCAGGCCGACTTCGACCCGGCCGCCGAGACCCGCGAGTTCACCCTGCTCGCCTCGGACTACGCCGCGGCCGTCTTCGGCACCGCGCTCGCCCGCGCCGTGCACGAGGAGGCCCCCGGCATCCGGCTCGACTTCCAGCACCCGCCGCCCTCCGTCGTGGAGAACGCCGCCGCCCTGCTGAGCACCGCCGACGGACTGCTGATGCCGCACGGCGTCATCGACGGCTTCCCCGCCGTCGACCTCTACCAGGACCGCTGGCTCTGCATGATCGCCGACGACCACCCCGAGGTCGGCGACGCACTCACCCTCGACCAGCTGGCCCGGCTGCCCTGGGCCGTCTACCAGCGCCCCTATGACGCGCCGGCGGCCCGCCAGCTCAGCATGCTCGGCATCAGCCCCCGGGTGGAGGTCTCCGTCCAGACCTTCCAGCTGCTCCCCCACATGATCGAGGGCACACGCCGGATCGCGATGATCCAGGAACGCCTGGCCCGCAGGGCGGTCCGCGCCGCCGCGGTTCGCGTCCTGCCCTGCCCGTTCGAAGCCGTACCGGTGCAGGCGGCGCTGTGGTGGCACCCCGTGCACGCCCAGGACGCGGCCCACATCTGGCTGCGGCAGAAAGCGGCGGAGGTGGGAGCGGCGCTGATGGGCCGGGGCCAGGACGAGACCGTACCCGCCGTACAGGGCGCAGGGCCGACGCCGGATCGGGACTGATCCCGGCCCTGCGGCGCGCGGGACGGGGCCGGTGCACCGTCGTCCGGTGCTCCCCGGCCCCTCGGCTTCCGCGGCCTCGGGCCAACTGCTCGCCTCAGGCCAACTGCTCCGGCAGCGGCCGGGGATCCGCGGCGCCCGCGCGGCGGCGTGCTCCCCACAGCCCCGCCGCGACGAGGGCGGCGGCGAGCCCCAGTACACCCACCGCACCGGCCAGACTGCCGACCGCCGGCTCCACGGCGAGCAGCACCAGCGGGCAGACGAACTCACCGCCGAAGAAGGCCGCCGTCCACAGCCCCGTGCCCCGGCCGCGGTCCTCGAACGCCAGCCGGGACATGGCGCTGGTGAGGAGGGCGGGCAGCAGCATGCCCGTGCCCAGGCAGTTGATCACCGCTCCCACGACCAGCAGCGGGGCGTTGCCCGCGAGGAACATCACTCCGAAACCGGCCGCACAGAGCGCGAGGACCGCGGGCAGCATCGGGTCCGGGGAGCGCTTCAGCCGGGCGAAGGTGATCGCTCCGCCCACGGTGGCGGCGCTCGCGACCGCGGTGGCCAGCCCGATCACACCGGAGTTCTCCACCCCGAGATCGTCCAGCAGGTACGCCATCTCCACCGGCACGGTGTAGAAGACCATCGCCCCGAAGAACGTGAGGGCGCAGATGCCCGCCAACCGCCGCCAGGGGAACGGGCGGCGCGCGGCCGGGACGGCCCCGGTGGCCGCGTGCACCACCGGCTTGGGCAGGGCGGCGGCCATCAGCGGGGCGAGCACCAGGCTCACGGCGTAGACCCAGAACGGCACGCGCCAGCCCGCCGACCCGGCGACGCCGCCGAGCACGAAGAAGACGGTGGCCGACGCGGAGGCGCACATCGTCTGCAGGGCGAGGTACTTCACCCGCTGCTGACCGGTGTAGTAGTCGCCGATCAGGGTGGTGCAGCAGGTCATGATGGCGGCCTCGGTGACACCGACCAGAACGCGGCTGGCGATGATCGCGCCCAGGGAGTCCAGCCAGAGCGGCGCCGTGCCGAACACGGCGTACAGGACGGTCGCCACGACCAGCAGGCGCTTGCGGCCCAGCCGGTCGACGATCACCCCGGCGAACGGGGCCAGCAGCGCCAGCGCCAGGGCGGGCACGGTCAGCGCGAGGGGAACCAGTGCCTTGGCGCCCGGGCTGGACGCGAAGTGGTCCTGCATCTTCGGCAGCACCGGGGCGATCAGCACCGCCCCCAGGATCGGCAGACAGCTGCCCGCCATCAGCAGGGTCACCCGCAGCAGGTGGGCCGGGCCCGACACGTCGACGGGTGACGGAGCGGTGTCATCGACCGCGGCGGGAGGCGGCGGGGGCACGGAACCGGGCATGGCGACTCCAGGGGACGAGTAAGGGAGCGGGCATGCCTCACGGGCGCCGACGGCGCACGGCATGCGGGGGAGGGCCGCACGCCGGCGGCGGATCCGGACAGCGGTGTGCGGGTAGCGACGACTATGGGCTGCCGGGGCGCCCGTCACCATCCCCTGCGCGATCGGAATCCCGTATCCGGCTCATCCACGCCATGGATGGGACGGGCCACGGTCACCGATCGCGGGTCGCCTCTCCCGAGCGGCGGAATCCGGTTCACGCGAAGAAGGGCCCCCACAGGCTCTCGCCTGCGAAGACCCTTCGCACCGTCGGGACGACAGGATTTGAACCTGCGACCCCTTGACCCCCAGTCAAGTGCGCTACCAAGCTGCGCCACGTCCCGGTGCGCTTCCCGCGGAATCCCGCGTGATCGCGCGAACAGCACTTTACCCCACACCGGGCGGTGCGCCGAAGGGGGCACCGGCGCGGGACAATCGCCGTATGGGCAGCACAGGAGGCAGCAGCGCAGGCCGGCCCGTCGGCACACGGGACCGGGACGGCGAGGGGCGGGCGCGCAACGCCCGGCCGCGGGACGGGCTCGGACGGCCGCTGCCGTACGGCGCGGCAGGGGTGGAGCGGCAGCCGGAGGGGATCGTCCGGACGCCCGAGGAGTCCGTCGCCGAGGCGCAGGCCCTGCTGGACGCGGGGAAGCCGTTCCACGCGCACGAGGTCTTCGAGGACGCCTGGAAGTCGGGCCCGGAGTCCGAGCGCACGCTGTGGCGCGGGCTCGCGCAGCTCGCGGTGGGTCTCACGCACGTGGCCCGGGGGAACGTCACGGGCGGGCCGCGGCTGCTGCGGCGCGGCGCCGGGGCCGTGCAGGAGTGGGCGGCGGGCGGTGGGCAGTGGCGTCCGTACGGGATGGATCTCGCGGGGCTGGCCGACTGGGCGCGGGAGCTGGCGGAGGACGTGGAGCGGACCGGCGCGGTGGTGGACGCGCGGGCGTCGGCACCGCGACTGCGCTGACACCCGGCGACCGCGGCGGCACCGCGACCGCGCTGACACCCGGCGGCTGCGTCGGCACCCGGCCCGGTCACTGTCAGTGGCGTACGGCAGACTCGGGGTCGTGCGAAAGATTCATGTCATCGGCATCGGTGCGGGCGACCCCGACCATCTGACCCTGCAGGCCGTCAAGGCGCTGCGGAGCACGGACGTGTTCTTCGTCCTGGACAAGGGCGAGGTGAAGAGCGACCTCACGCGGCTGCGCCGGGACATGCTGGAAGCGCACATACCGGAGGGGACGTACCGGGTCGTGGAGGCCCGCGATCCCGAGCGGGACCGCGGCGCGGGCGGCGCGGCCTACTCCCCCGCCGTCGGCGACTGGCGCAGCGCCCGGGCGGGGATCTACGAGCGGCTGATCGCCGAGGAGCTCGGCGAGGACGAGAGCGGCGCCTTCCTGGTGTGGGGTGACCCGGCGCTGTACGACAGCACGCTGGGGATCCTGGAGGAGGTGCTGGCGCGGGGCGCGGTGGCGTTCGAGTACGAGGTCGTGCCGGGGATCAGCAGTGTCTCGGCGCTCGTCGCCCGGCACCGGACGGGACTGAACAGGGTGGCCCGGCCGGTGCAGATCACCACCGGACGGCGGCTCACCGAGGGGTTCCCCGAGGGCGTGGACGACGTGGTCGTGATGCTGGACGCCCATCAGACCTTCCGGCGGTACGCGGAGGAGGACGTCCACATCTACTGGGGTGCCTACATAGGCACCCCGGACGAGATCCTCGTCTCCGGGCCGCTCGCCGAGGCCGGCCCCCGTATCGAGCGGCTGCGGGCCGAGGCGCGGGAGCGCAAGGGCTGGATCATGGACACCTATCTGCTGCGCCGCAACCCCGAGGACGCGTAGGCGGTCGTACACCACCCGGGCGGACCGCTCCCGCACCCAGGGCCGGTCCGCCGCCGGCGCTCACGGCCGGCCGAACCCCAGCCGCTCCAGCACCCCCGCGACGTCCGGCACCACCGCCACCCCCGCCGGCAGCGGTGGCCGTCGTACGACCACGACCGGCAGCCCGAGGTCCCGCGCGGCCGTCAGCTTGGCGGCCGTCGCCGCTCCCCCGCTGTCCTTCGTCACGACCACGTCGACGCGGTGCTCCCGCAGCAGCGCCAGCTCGTCGGCGACGGTGAACGGGCCGCGGGCCAGGAGGAGTTCGACGTCCGGGGGCATCGGCGGCTCGGGGGGCTCCACCGACCGTACGACGAAGTGGAGTCCGGCCAGGTGCGCGAAGGCCGCCAGGCCCAGGCGTCCCGTGGTCAGGAAGACGCGCCTGCCCACGCCGGGCAGCAGTTCCGCCGCCGCCTCCAGGGAGGCGACCGGGTGCCAGCGGTCGCCGGGGCCGGGCCGCCAGCCCGGTCGGCGCAGGACCAGCAGCGGGCGGCCGGTGGCGGCCGCGGCCCGGGCCGCGTTCGCGGTGATGCCGGTGGCGAAGGGGTGGGTGGCGTCGACGACGGCGTCCACCCGCTGCTCCCGCAGCCACGCGGCCAGGCCCTCGGCCCCGCCGAAGCCACCGATCCGTACGTCCCCTTCGAGCGCCCCCGGCCGGGAGACACGCCCGGCCAGCGACGAGGTCACCCGGACCCCGGGCCGGGTCGCCAGGACGGCGGCCAGTTCCCGGGCCTCGGTGGTGCCGCCGAGGAGGAGGACGTGCGCGGCCACGCCGGTGCGCGGCATCCGCCGTGCGGCAGCCGTCCCCTGCCCCGTCCCGTCCGTCACGCCGGTCAGTCTAGGAAGTTCCCATGGGCAGTCTAGGAAGTTCCCACGGACCGGGCCGGGCCGGACCCGCTCCGGCCGGAACGGGCGGCGGACCGTGCGGCCGACCCCTTGCATGTTCTATGCCATAGAGCATAATCACTCACCGGTGGGAACAGGCGCTGTCCGAGGGGCCTGCGGACCGACGTCGGAGAGGCACCCCGTGAGCCCGCGCAGGAGCGACAGCCGTGAGCGGATGGTGGCCAGTGCCGCCGCGCTGCTGGGCGAGCACGGGGCAGCCGGTGTGAGCATCGACCGTGTGCTCGCGCACAGCGGCGCCCCGCGCGGCTCCGTGTACCACCACTTCCCGGGCGGTCGCACGCAGCTGATCGACGAGGCGGTCGTGTTCGCCGGGGACTTCGTCGCCGGCCTGATCGAGACCGCCGTGCGGGCTCCCGACCCGCTCGACGCGATCGACGCGTTCTTCACGGTGTGGCGGGAGCGGCTCGTGCGCAGCGACTTCCGGGCCGGCTGCCCGGTCGTGGCGGTCGCCGTGGAGACCGACGACGAGGCCGGGGAGCCCGCGCGCTCGGCGGCCGCGGCCTTCACCCGCTGGCAGGACGGGCTCGCCGCCCTGCTGCTGCGCCACGGGCTGCCCCAGGAGCGCAGCCGGCGGCTGGCCTCGTTCGTCGTCGCCGCGGTCGAGGGCGCGGTGGTCCTGTGCCGGGCCGAGCAGAGCACGGCCCCGCTCGACGCGGCCGCCGCGGAGATCCACGACCTGCTGGACCACGCGCTGCGGTCCTCATCCGGTCCCCAGTCCTGAAGGCCCCGCCCCGTGTGAAGGAGTCGCCATGCCCACGCTCGACCGGCAGGACACCGTGTTCGTCCTCGACCTCGGGGCCGACGAGAACCGCTTCCACCCCGACTGGCTCGAGGCCGTCGGCGCCGCCCTGGACGAGGTGGAGAAGGCCGAGGGGCCGCGCGCCCTGGTGACCGCGGCCACGGGGAAGTTCTGGTCCAACGGCCTCGACCTGGACTGGCTGTTGGCGCACGCCGACCAGCAGGTCGACTACGTCGTCTCGGTCCACGAACTGTTCGCGCGGCTGCTGTCCCTGCCGGTGGTGACCGTGGCCGCCCTGCAGGGGCACACCTTCGCGGCGGGCGCCATGTTCTCGCTGGCCCACGACTTCCGGGTGATGCGGTCCGACCGCGGCTTCTGGTGCCTGCCCGAGGCCGACCTCGGCATCCCGTTCGCCCCGGGCATGTCCGCCCTCATCCAGGCCAGGCTGGACCCGCAGGCCGCCACCGAGGCGATGATCACCGCACAGCGCTACGGCGGACACGACGCGCTGTCCGCCGGGATCGTCGACCACGCGGTCGACGAGGACGCCGTACGCCCGACCGCCCTCGAGATCGCCGAGCGGCAGGCCGGGAAGGCCGGCGACACCCTGCGCACGATCAAGTCCCGTATGTACGCGCCGGTCCTGGCCGCGCTGCGGGACACGGCGAACCCGCTGGGCGACTGACGTCCCGCACACCAGGCCCCTCCTGCAGACCCCTGCCCCAGGGGCCGCTTCGAAAGGAACCCGCTTGAGCACCACCGACCTCACCTCCCTGTCCGGCCTCGACCTCCTGCGGCTCGTCAAGGCCGGGCGCCTGAGCGACGTGCCGTCCATCGGGCGGCTGCTCGGGATGCGCTTCGACGAGGTGGAGCACGGCCGCGTGGTGGTCTCGCTCGACACCCGCCCCGACTTCGCCAACCCCCTCGGCACCGTGCACGGCGGCATCGCCGCCACCCTGCTCGACTCGGCCCTGGGCTGCGCGGTCCACACCACCCTCCCCGCGGGCACCGGCTACACCACGCTGGAACTGAAGGTGAACTACATACGGGCGGCCAGTACCGACGGGCAGACCCTCACCGCCGAAGGCACCGTGATCCACGCGGGCCGCCGCACCGCCACCGCCGACGGCAAGGTCCTCGACGAGCAGGGCAGGCTCATCGCGCACGCGACCACGACCTGCATGATCCTTCCGGCGGGCGGCTGACCCCGGCGTTATCGTCCCCCTATGGACGCGGAACGGGTGGACGGTGTGCGGGCCCTCCTGATCGACGTCGACGGAGTGCTCACCGTCTCCTGGAAACCGCTCCCGGGCACGGTGGAGGCGCTGCGGGCGGTCCGGGAGGCCGGGCTCGGCGTCGCCCTGGTCACCAACACGACCTCACGCACCCGGGCCTCCATCGCGCGGATTCTCGCGGACGCAGGGTTCCCGGTGGCCGCCGACGACATCCTCACGGCTCCCGCCGTCACCGCCGCGCACCTCGCCGAGCAGTATCCCGAGGCGCGCTGCGCGCTGCTGAACAGCGGTGACGTCCGGGAGGACCTCACCGGGGTCACGCTGGTCGACAAGGACAGCGAGAACGCCGACGACGTCGACGTGGTCGTCCTCGGCGGGGCCGGCCCCGAGTTCGGGTACGCGGCGCTGGACCGGGCCTTCGGGCACCTCCAGCGGGGCGCGCGGCTGGTGGCGATGCACCGGAACCTGTACTGGCGTACCGAGGACGGGCTGCGGCTCGACTCCGGCGCGTTCGTGACGGGGCTCGAGGCGGCCGCGCGGGTGGAGGCGGAGGTGACCGGGAAGCCGTCGCCCGCCTTCTTCGCCGCCGCACTCGGGCACCTGGGGGTGGCCGCGGAGGAGGCGCTGATGGTGGGCGACGACGTCGAGTCGGACGTGCTGGCGGCACAGCGGGCGGGGATCACGGGCGTGCTGGTCAGGACCGGCAAGTTCCTGCCGGAGACGCTCGAGGCGGCCGACGGCACGCCGGACCGGGTCGTCGACTCGTTCGCGGATGTGCCCGCGCTGCTGGGCCTGGCGCAGTAGCAGCTGGCCTGGCGCAGAAGCAGCTGGCCTGGCGCAGAAGCAGTTGGGCCTAGCGCAGCAGCAGCTGAAGCCCGCCCACCACCGTGGCCGCGATCACCAGTCGCTCGAACAGTCGCTGGTTGATGCGGTCCACCGCCCACCTGCCGAGCAGCGCCCCGGGGACGACGAACAGCGCCAGCGCGGCGTCCAGGAGCAGCGAGGGCCCGTTGATCAGGCCGAGGCCTACGCTGAACGGAACCTTGGAGACGTTGACGATCAGGAAGAAGAAGGCGGAGGTGCCGAGGAAGCCGAGTTTGCGGAAGCCCGCGGACAGCAGGTACATCGACATCACCGGGCCGCCCGCGTTGGCGACCATCGTGGTGAAGCCGCCGAGGACCCCGTAGGAACGGGCCTTCAGGCGGCCGGCCCGGGTGACCACGGCATCGGGGTCCTCGGCGACTTCCGCGGTGCGGCGCCGCCACACCGTGACCGCGGCCATCAGCAGCAGGATCGCGCCGATCGAGGTGCCGACGGCCGCGTCGTCGGCCCACACCAGGAACAGCGTGCCGACGACCACACCGGCCGCGACCGCCGGGAACAGCCGCCACAGCGTGGGCCAGTGGGCGTGCCGCCGGTAGGTGCGGACGGCGAGGACGTCCCCCGCGATCAGGAGCGGCAGCAGTACGCCCGTGGAGGCGCGAGGGGGCAGAACCGCGGCGAAGATCGCCAGGCTCACCGTGTTGGCCCCGCTCACGGCCGTCTTGGAGAAGCCGACCAGCAGGGCGGCGAAGGCGAGGGCGGCGAACTCCCAGCCGGTGAGGTGCGTCATCGTGTTCATGCGGGTTCTGATGCTATGCGCAGCTGACGGGGCCTTGTAAGGAGCGTCTCGACTGGTGGCTCCCTGCACCATGCTGGTGCGGCCGCCGACTGGGGGCTGCCGCCCCCAGGCCCCCGCTTCGGCCCTGAACGGGCCTCGTCCTCAAACGCCGGACGGGCTGATTGTGCCTGGCCTCGCCCACAAGGCACCCGAACCGGCTGATTTCGCCGGCCCTCGCTCACAAGGTGTCCGGAGCGGCGACTTCGCCGGCCCTCGCCGACAGGGCGCCCGGACCGGTGTTCAGGTGCGGTCAGTGCCGCTCCACCAGCATCGCGCTCCCCTGCCCCACCCCCACACACATCGTCGCCAGTCCCCGCTCCGCCCCCGTTCTGCGCATCCGGTGCAGCAACGTGGTCAGGATGCGCGCGCCCGAGCAGCCCAGCGGATGCCCGAGGGCGATCGCCCCGCCGCTGGGGTTGACCAGGTCGGGATCGATGCCCAGCTGGTCCACGCACGCCAGTGCCTGCGCGGCGAACGCCTCGTTGAACTCGGCCTCCCGGAGGTCGGCGACGCTCCAGCCGGCGCGGGTCAGCGCCTTGCGGGTCGCGGGGACCGGGCCGATGCCCATCACGTCGGGGTGGACCCCGGCCGAGGCGCCGGCGACATAGCGGCCCAGGGACTCGAGCCCCAGCTCGTTCAGGGCCTCCTCACTGACCAGGAGGAGGCCCGCGGCGCCGTCGTTCATCGGGGAGGCGTTGCCCGCGGTGACCGTGCCGCCGGGCCGGAAGACGGGCCGGAGCCCCGCGAGCTTCTCGTACGAGGTGTCCTCGCGGATGCCCTCGTCGGCGTCGACGACCACACCGTCGGGCCGTGGGACCGGCAGGAGTTCGTCGTCGAAGTGGCCGTTCTTGCGGGCCAGGTCGGCGCGTTGATGGCTGCGCAGGGCGAACTCGTCCTGGCGTTCGCGGGAGATGCCGTACCGCTCGGCGACCTCCTCGGCGGTCTCGCCCATGGAGAGCAGACCGTGGAGGTCCTTCATCGCCGGGTTGACCAGACGCCAGCCGAGGCGGGTGTCGACGGTCTCGACGCGGTGCGGGAGAGCCTCGTCGGGGCGGGCCAGGACGAAGGGGGCGCGGCTCATCGACTCGGAGCCGCCCGCGAGCACGATGTCGGCCTCACCGGCGGCGATGGTGCGGGCGGCGGCGGTGACCGCCTCCAGGCCGGAGGCGCACAGGCGGTTCACCGTGGCGCCGGGCACGGTCTCGGGGAGGCCGGCGAGCAGGGCGGCCATGCGGGCGACGTTGCGGTTGTCCTCGCCTGCCTGGTTGGCGGCGCCCCAGTAGACGTCGTCGATCCGGGCCGGGTCGAGGGCGGGTACGTCGGCGACGAGGGCGCGGATCACCGTGGCGGCGAGATCGTCGGGGCGCACGGTGGACAGGGCGCCGCGCAGCTTTCCGATGGGGGTGCGGCGGGCGGCCGCGAAGTGGACGGGACGCACGACAGGACTCCTGACCGACGACGCTGTGGATCGGGGTGTTGCTCGAGCGGGCTACCGGACCACCCGGCTGTCGGGCTGCTTTGACCGGGGCAGTTAATTAGCACTGCTAGTTTCGGACTATAGACCGCCGTCCGGCCCCCTGGGAAGATCCCCCAGGACCTTCGCCTACGCAGCTGGAGGAGACGAGCAGACATGGACGAGCATGTCCTCACGGGCACCCGGGGCCCGCTCACCGCGTACACGTGGCCCCACCGGCCCCGGCCTCGGTACGTCGCCCTCCTGGTGCACGGGTACGGCGAGCACGCGGGCCGCTACGAGAAGGTGGCGGACGTCCTGGCCGGGCACGGCGCGGCCGTGTTCGCCGTCGACCATGTCGGGCACGGGAGGTCGGCCGGGGAGCGGGTGGTGATCGAGGACTTCGAGGACGTGGTCACCGACGTGCACACCGTCGCCGGGCTCGCGCGGGCCGCGCACCCGGGGCTGCCGGTGGTCGTGATCGGGCACTCCATGGGCGGTCTGATCGCCGCCCGCCACGCCCAGCGGTACGGCGACGAGCTCGCCGCGCTCGTTCTGTCCGGCCCGGTCATCGGCGTCTGGCAGCTGCCCGGACGGCTGCTCGCCCTCCCCGAGATCCCGGACACTCCCATCAGCCCGTCCGCGCTCTCCCGGGATCCGGCGGTGGGCGCCGCGTACGCCACCGATCCACTGGTCTGGCACGGGCCGATGAAGCGGCCGACGCTGGAGGCGTTCGTACGGACCCTGGAGACGGTCGCCGAGGGAGGCGATGTCGGCCCGCTCCCCCTGCTGTGGCTGCACGGCGACGACGACCGGCTGGTGCCGCCGGACGGCAGCCGGGTCGGCGTGGAGCGGCTGAGCGGGGGCCGGCTGACCGAGCGGATCTACCCGGGGGCCCGGCACGAGGTGTTCCACGAGACGAACAGGAGCGAGGTGTTCGCGGACGTGACGCGCTTCCTCGACGGCGTGCTCGCGGGCTGACCGCCGGCGTGCTCGCAAACGGCCCGCCGGCGTGCTCGCGAGCGGACCGTCGGCGTGCTCGCACGCGGAAAGCCGGCCCGCTCGTCTGCCGGAGCGCGTCTGTTTGCACCGGTTCGCCCTGGGCACCCGCGCCCCCATGGAGTGGTTGCGCCGTGCCGCCTGCGTGGGTGAGGACCCCGAGCTGTTCTTCCCCGTGGGCACGTCCGGACCGGCTCTGCGGGACACCGCGGACGCCAAACGCGTCTGCGCCCGCTGCCCGGTGACCGCCGCCTGCCTGGACTACGCCCTCGACAGCGGCCAGACCTCGGGGGTGTGGGGCGGGACCGGCGAGGAGGAACGCGCCGAACTGCTCCGTACCGCCCGAACCGACGCGACCAGGAGAACCTCGGTATGACTGTCGTGAAGAGCCCGCTTCCCGAACCGGCCCGTCAGGTCACCTTCGACGCGTTGCAGAGCACCCTCGTCGACCTGCTGGGACTGTCCCTGATCGGGAAGCAGGCGCACTGGAACATCGTGGGCCCGCGCTTCCGTTCCATCCATCTCCAGCTCGACGAGGTCGTCTCGACGGCCCGTTCCTACGCCGACACGGTCGCCGAGCGCGCAGCGGCTCTGGGCCTCGCACCCGACGGCCGCCCGGAGACGATCGCCTCGGCGTTCACCCTGCCGTCCCCGAAGGACGGCTGGCTGCGCGACGAGGACGTCGTCCAGCTGCTCAGCGAGACCCTGGGGACGGCCATCGACCGGCTGCGGGAGCGGATCGCCGCGACCGAGAAGCCGGACCCGGTCACCCAGGACCTGCTGATCGGCATCACCGCCGACCTGGAGAAGCAGCGGTGGATGTTCGAGGCGGAGAACTGGCCGCGCGACCACTGACCCACCGGACGGAGGGGCATGCCATGACCGACGCCCTCGAACTCGACGCGCTGTGGGAGGACTTCCACCGCGTGGTGAACATGACCTCGCAGGAGCTGGCCGCCTGGCTGCGGGTGCGGGACGCCGACGAGAACGCGGAGCCCCTGCCCGAGGAGGCCGGCACGCCGACCGGGCAGCACGTACTGGCGATCCTGCAGAAGCGGCGCACCGACCTCACCGACGACGACATCCGGGTGATGTACCGGGTCGTGGACACGGTGACCGCGCAGGCCGAGCTGGAGAACGAGCCGGAGGCGGAGGACACCCCCCGGCGCCACCGCCTGATGACGATCGGCCACGACCCGCTCAAGCCCTGAGCCGCGCCAGCCGGCTGAGCGCGGCCGACACCAGCGTCTGCACGCCCGGCACGACCACGGAGAGGTCCGGCGCGAACAACGGGCTGTGGTTGCCGGGCACGTTGGCGACCTTCTCCGCCAGCTCCTCGCCCGGCGCCGCCTCCCACACCCCGGCCGGTGTCGACGTCACGTACCAGTAGTCGTACGGCACTCCCTCGGGCGCGAGGAGGGAGAAGTCCTCGCTGCCCATCGCCTGGCCGAAGTCGAACACCGTGTGTGCGCCGAAGAGTTCTCGGTGCACGGCCGCGATCTCCTGGTCGAGGGCGGCGTCGTTGACGGTGACGGGGTAGCCGGGGATCACCGTGACCTCGGGCGGCACCGGGCAGCCGGCCGCCGCGCACTCCCCCTCGACGATGCGCCGGATCGCGGCGAGGACGCGCTCGCGCACCCGGGTGTCCTGGGTGCGCAGGTTGAGGGAGAGCCTCGCTTCGGCGGGGATGATGTTGGGCTTCGTCCCGGCGTGGAACTGCCCCACCGTCAGCACCGCGGACTCGTTGGCGGCGACCTCGCGCGCGACGACGGTCTGCAGCCGGGTGACGACGTACGCGGCCGTCACGACCGGGTCGACCGTCGACTCGGGCCGGGCGCCGTGCCCGCCCACGCCGTGCACGACGATCTCGAGGTCGTCGGAGGCCGACAGGGTCAGTCCCGGGGTGTGGGGGTAGAAGCCGGCGAGGCCGGGGGTGACGTGCTGGCCGAGGACCGCGTCGGGGCGCGGGAAGCGCTCGTGCACCCCGTCCGCGACCATCGCCGCCGCCCCGCCCTCCGCCTCCTCCGCGGGCTGGCCGACCACGACGAGCGTGCCGGACCAGGTCTCGCGGGCGGCGGCGAGTGCCTCGGCGGCACCCGCGAGCCAGGTGATGTGCAGGTCGTGGCCGCAGGCGTGCATCACGCCGTCGACGGTGGACGCGTAGTCGAGGCCGGTCGCCTCCCGTACGGGCAGCGCGTCCATGTCGCCGCGCAGCCACACCACCGGCCCGTCCCCGTTGGCGAGCACCCCCACCACTCCGGTACGGGCGACGCCCTCCGTCACCTCGTAGCCGGCCGCGCGCAGCCGTACCGCGAGGCGGGCGGCCGTGCGGCGCTCCTGGAAGGAGAGCTCGGGGTGGCGGTGCAGATCCCGGTAGAAGTCCTCCAGGTCCGCTGTCTTCAGCCCGGAGGTCACCTCACGGGCGAGACGCGCGACGACGGCCGGCTCGCTCATACCGCTCCCCTCTCCTCGGTGTGCTTCATCATCCCAGCGTGCGTTCCCCGGTCCACACTCAACTGCACCGCGTTGACGGACCGGTTGCGCAGCAGGCGGTCCACCGCGTCCGCGACGTCCGCCGTCGTCACGAGCCTCCGGCCGGGGTCCGCGCGCAGCGGGGCGCGCGTCTCCTCCGGCCGGTCGATCCCTCAACGCACCCTCCCGCCGGGCTCCGCCGGGAACTCCGCCCGCACCTCCCAGCCGTCCCCCGCGCGCGGCCCCGCCCACAGCTCGCCGCCGAGTGCCGTCACCCGTTCCTTCAGGCCGACGAGGCCGAAGCCGCCGCCGTGGGCGGCGTCCGGGAGGCGGGTGCCGCCGCGGCCGTCGTCGGTGACGGTGACCGTCAGCCGGTCGCCGTCGCGGCGCAGGGCGACGGTGACCTCGGCGGCGTCGGCCGCGTGCCGCCGTACGTTGGTCAGGGCCTCCTGGACGACGCGGAAGGCCGCCGCCTGCACCTCGTGCGGGAGGTCGTCGTGGACGGCGGGGTCGCGGTCCAGGGTGACGCGCTGGCCGGGTACGCCGAAGCGGTCGGCGAGCTCGGCGATGCCGGCCAGGTCGCCGACCGGGCGGCGGTCGGCCGCCTCCGGGCCGGTGTCGCGCAGGACGCCCACCGTGCGGCGCATCGACGCCAGGGCCTCGGTGGCGGCGCGTTCGATGCCGGCGAGGACGGGGTCGAGTTCACCGGGCCGGCCGTCGGCCATCATGCGGGCCACCTGGGTCTGCACGAGGATGCCGGTGACGTGGTGGGCGACGAAGTCGTGCAGGTCGGCGGCGATCGCCAGCCGCTCCTCACGGCGGGTCTCGGCGACGGCGACGGTGCGCCGGTAGTCGAGGGAGCGCAGGTACCCGGCGAGCCCGGCGACGAGGCCGACGAGGAGCAGCCCCACCACGACGTACGCCAGCGGCTCGTCCTGGGTGAGGGAGTGCGCGTACCGCGCCGGCAGCACGAGCAGGGCCCCGCCGGCCAGCGTGCCGCACACCACGGCCCACGGCCGCGGACAGTGGCGTACGGCGATGAACAGCAGGCACAGCAGGAGCAGCACTTCGCCGGGGCCGAACGCCACCGTCTGGTCCGCGAGGACCCGGTACAGGGTCTCCAGGGCGGAGAGCACCGCGGGGACGGCCGTACGCACCTGCGGGGTGAGCCAGGACGGACGGCGCCCGGCCGGCCACAGCACGGCGGCCAGGCCGGCCAGGAACACCACCAGGGGCGGCCACAGCGAGTAGCCCTCGGCGCCCACGATGATCACGTCGAGGACGGCTGCCGCGAGAAGGATGCCGACGGCGATCCCCCGGGCGCAGCCCCGGCCGGAAAGGGAGGTCATGCGGACCACCGTAGGCCCAGGTCCCGGCGGCGGGATCGGCCGAACGGTCGAGAGCCGCCCCGCCAGGCCTGGCCTTATGGCCGAGGCGCGGGCCCGGGCCCGCGGGCGAGATTGGAGCCGCTTCCTCCCCGCCGGCCTCGGGAGGGAGCCGCTTCCTCCCCCTCGCCTCAGGAGTACGTGATGCAGCGCAAGTTCCTCGTCGGTGTGATCGGCGGCGCGACCGCCGTGGTCGCCCTCGGTGCCCTCGGCACCCATCTGCTGTCCGGCACCGAGTCGACCACCGGGCTCGACGACCACAGCACGGTGAGCGTCGGCGGCCAGAAGGCGCTCGACGCCAAGATCGTCGCGGCCCGCACCCAGAGCAAGTACCACCCGCTCCCGTGGGTCGGCGACAAGGTCTCCGGCGTCACCTGCCCCACCGGTCTGAAGGCCGTCGCCGGGGCCACGGTCACCTGCGTCGGCAAGAAGCGCGACGGCGAGACCGTCGACATCCCCGTCACCGTGGTCAGGGCCACGGCCGACTCCGTCACCTGGAAGTTCGAGCGCTGAGAAGGGCCGGCCACCATCATGAACACCGTCCTGGCCGGTCACGGCCTCGTGAAGAAGTACGGCTCCACCACCGCGCTGGCGGGCGTGGACGTCGAGGTCGGCGAGCGCGACTCGCTGGCGATCATGGGCCCGTCCGGGTCCGGGAAGTCGACCCTGCTGCACACCCTCGCCGGGATCATCCGCCCCGACGGCGGGCAGGTGCTGCTGCGCGGCGACCGTATCGACAACCTCGGCGAGAACCGGCTCAGCGCGCTGCGCCGGGGGCGCTTCGGGTTCGTCTTCCAGTTCGGCCAGTTGCTGCCGGAGCTGCCCGCCGAGGAGAACGTGGCCCTGCCGCTGATGCTGGAGGGCACGCCCCGCCGGCAGGCGGTCGAGCGGGCCCGCCGCTGGTTCGCGCCGCTCGGCCTGGACGGCCTGGAGAAGCGCCGCCCCGGACAGCTGTCGGGCGGTCAGGCCCAGCGGGTCGCCATCGCCCGCGCGCTGGTCGTCGAGCCGGACGTGGTCTTCGCCGACGAGCCGACCGGCGCCCTGGACCAGAACACCAGCAGCGAGGTCGTCCGGCTCCTCACCTCCGTCACCCGCGAGCAGGGCGCCGCCCTGGTCATGGTCACGCACGACGCCGACGTCGCCGCCCACTGCGACCGGATCCTCCAGGTCCGCGACGGCCGGATCACGCACCACAGCCAGTACACCGTCGCCTGAGCCCGCGGAGAGTCGAGATGCGTTCCCCCGTCCTGCCCCTGACCTGGCATCTGGCCCGGTCCTCCGGCCGCCGCGGCCTGCAGAGCCAGTTGCTGGCGGCCGGGGCCGCCGCCGTCGGCGCGTTCGTGATGCTGGTGATGATCGCCGCCTGCCTCGGTGCGGGCGCCCGCGCCGACCGCACGGCCTGGCGCACTCCGGACGCCGACAGGAACGGCACCGCCGTCCAGGCCCTCGCCACGACCTACGTCCGCCACGAACCCCTCACGGTCGTCTCCCTGGCCCAGCTCCCCGGCCGCCCGCTCACGCCCGCGCCGCCCGGCCTCGACGCCTTCCCGAAGAAGGGCGAGGTGTACGTCTCCCCCGCCCTGGCCGCGCTGCTGCACGAGCTGCCCGCGAACCAACTGGCCGACCGCTTCCCACGGGTGAGGTCCTACGGCACGATCGGCGCCGCCGGTCTCGCCTCGCCCGACGAGCTGGTCGCTGTGGTGGGGCGGGCCCCGTCCGAGCCCGCGATGTCCCGGACGGCCGCGGAGGGCGCGAGTTACTACGACCAGGACCAGGCCGCCCGAGCCGTCGTCTCCGGGTTCTCCTCGGCCAAGCGGAGCCTGTTCACGGCGTCGGACCAGGCGATGACGCTGATCGGCGTGGTGCTGCTGGCGATGCCCGTGGTCGTGCTGTCGGCGGCGGCCGGACGGCTCGGGGCGGCCCGGCGCGAGCAGCGGCTCGCCGCGCTGCGGCTGGCCGGGGCGACCCCGCGGCAGATCCTCGCGATGACCGCCGTGGAGGCGGCGGCCGTCGGTGCGGCCGGAGCCCTGACCGGCGCGCTCGCCTACGTGGCGTTGCTGCCCGCCCTCGCCGCGATCCCGTACGGCATCGGCTCCTGGTACACCGGTCAGTTGTGGGTGGGGCCGGCGTGGCTGTCGGCGGTCGTGGCGGCGGTGACCGCGCTCATCACCGTCAGCGCGGTGTCGATGCTGCGGCAGGTGGCGGCCTCGCCGCTCGGTGTCGCCCAGCAGGCGAACCCGCGGCGCACCCGCTGGATCCGGGTCGTGGTGTTCGTGGTGGCCGTGGGCTGCATCTTCCGGTCCACGGGCGGCGGCGGTCAGCTCACGGCGCGGCAGCTGATCGGCCTGCTGGTGCTGTTCTACGGCGCGTTCTGGCTGTTCGGGCCGTGGGTCGTGGACCGGCTGGGCCGGATCGTGGGCCGCTTCGCCCGCCGCCCGGCGACCCTGTTGGCCGCGCGCCGGCTCAGCGACGACCCGCGCGGGGCCTGGCGGACCGTCAGCGGCCTGGTGCTGGCCGGGTTCGCGGCCGGGTTCTTCTCCGTCAGCCAGATCGGCGCCGACACCTCGCAGTACCGCGACCAGGTCGCCGTGATCACCGCGAACGCCGCCGACGCCCGGCAGGCCGCCACCGAGGCCCGCACGCTGCTCGGCCGGGTGGGCGTCACCGCGACCGTGACCGTCAAGGGCGAAGACGCCTACGACAGTCTGCTGGGCGGCAGCCCCGGCGTGATCGCCCACGTTCCCGGCGGCACGGACCGGATCGACACCGCCGTCACCGCCCTCACGCCCCTCGGCACGGGCCACGCCCCCTACAGCCAGGACTACGCGACCGCCTACGACCGCACGGTCGTCGACCGCATCGCCGAGGTCAGCACCGCCACCCTCGCCCTCAGCTTCGTCGTGGCGACCGCCTCCGCCGGTCTCACCGCCGCCGCGAACGTCCTCGACCGGCGCCGTGTGTACGGCCTGCTGCGGCTGGCCGGGACCCCGCTGAGGATCCTGGACCGGGCCCGCACCCGGGAGACGGTCCTGCCCCTGGCCGTCCTGGCCGGCGGCACCACCGCGATGGGCGTCTACGGCTCCTACCAGCTCAACAAGGCGGTCGGCGCCACGATCGACACCTCCGGCGCCCTGCAACTCCTCGCGTGCGTCCTGATCGGGGCGCTGGCGATGTTCGCCGCGATCGGCGGCAGCAGACCACTCCTGCGCCGGGTGACGGCCGATCCGGCCCGGGCGGCGGACTGATCACCGACGGGGACGGCCCGCCGCACACGCCGGCGGGCCGTCCCCGCGCCCGTCCCCGCGCCCGTCCCCGCGCCCGTCCCCGAGACGGCCCACCCGCTGAGGCATGATCGAGCCATGACGAGCCCCGCCCCGCCCGGCGCGCCCATCCGCGTCCTCATCGCCGACGACCAGGACATGGTCCGCACGGGCTTCCGCTTCTTCCTCGACGCGCAGCCCGACATCACGGTGGTCGCGGAGGCCGCCGACGGCGAGGAGGCGGTCGCGCTGGCCCGGAAGGTGCGGCCGGACGTGTGCCTGCTGGACATCCGGATGCCGAAGCTGGACGGGCTGGAGGCCACCCGGCTGCTGGCGGGCCCCGAGGTCGCCGACCCGATGCGGGTGGTCGTGGTCACCACCTTCGACCTCGACGAGTACGTGTACGGGGCGCTGCGCGGCGGCGCGTGCGGCTTCCTGCTGAAGGACGCGGGGCCGACCCTGCTCGCGGAGGCGGTCCGCGCGGCCGCGGCCGGCGACTCGCTGGTCTCCCCGTCGGTCACCGTCCGTCTGCTCAAGCACGTCACCCAGACCCCGCAGCAGGCCGCTCCGCCCCGCCCGGCGTCACCCGCCGAGCCCCTCACCGACCGCGAGCTCGACGTGGTCCGCCTGGTCGCCCTCGGCCGCACCAACGCCGAGATCGCCGCCGAGCTGTACGTGTCCCTGTCCACCGTCAAGACGCACCTGTCCAGCGTCCAGGTCAAGCTGGACGCCCGCAACCGCGTCGAGATCGCGGCCTGGGCCTGGCAGCACGGGCACGCCCGGCCCCGCGACTGAGACGGTCGGTCAGAGGCCGCCGACCGGCAGGTCGAGCAGGCGGACGACGGTGCGCAGCACACCGTTGTCGTTGTTGGCCGGGGCCAGGTGGCGGGCCCGGCGGACGACCTCCGGGTGGGCGTTGGCCATGGCGAAGGACCAGTCGGCGGCGTCCAGCATCTCCAGGTCGTTGAGGTAGTCGCCGAACACCAGGGTCTGCGCGGGCGTGATGCCCAGCTCGCGCTGGAGCCGGCGCAGGGCCGCGCCCTTGTTGGCGGTGCGGTTCATGATGTCGACCCAGTGCTCGCCGGAGACGACGACCTGGTGGGTGTCCGCGAAGGGCGCCAGGGCCGGGGCGGTGGTCTCCTCGGCCGACCCGAAGTCGAACAGGGCGACCTTGATGACGTCGTCCTCGACGGCGGCGACGTCCTCGACGACCTCGTGCCGCACGTAGTACTTGCGCACCTCGGCCAGGAAGGCCTCGTCGGCCCGCTCCACGTACGCGGACCGCTTCCCGCACACGACGGCCCCGACGTCCACCCCGCCGGCCGCGAGCCGCCGTACGGCCGCGACGACCCGGGTGACCACCGCGGGGTCCAGCGGGTCGGAGCTCAGCTCCCTGCCGTCGCGCACGACATAGGTGCCGTTCTCCGCGATGAAGACCATCCCGTCGGCGACCTCGGCGAACTCCCGTGCCAGGGTGGCGTACTGCCGTCCGCTCGCCGGGCTGAACAGCACCCCGCGCTCCCGCAGCAGCGCGAGCACCTCCCACAGCCGCTCGGGCACCTGCTTGTCGTCGTCGAGCAGCGTGCCGTCCATGTCGGTGACGATCAGACGGATGTCGGCGGCGGCGGCCGACGGCTCGGGGGCGGGCAGGTGAGCGGCGTGGGAGTAGGGCATGTCCTGCTTCCTGTACGGGGGTGACCGGATTGTCACCCTACCGGGGGACACCGTGCCCACCCCGGGCCGGTCCACCGCTGCGCCGATTCCCGGGACACCGCTGATCATCCGGCGGCACAATGGCGGGCGACGGGCAGGACGCGAGAAGGAGCAGTGACGTGAGCGAGGGCCACACGCCGCCGGACGGTCCGGCACGGCTGAACACCGGCGTGGCGCACAACGCGCGGGTGTGGAACTACTGGATCGGCGGCAAGGACAACTACGAGGTCGACCAGCAGGTCGGCGAGCACGTCGCCGGCATGTTCCCGCTGATCCGGGAGATCGCCCGCGCCGACCGCTGGTTCCTGGGCCGCGCGGTGCGGTTCCTGGCCGAGGAGCGCGGGACACGGCAGTTCCTGGACATCGGCACCGGGCTGCCGACGGCGGACAACACCCACGAGATCGCCCAGCGCGTCGCGCCCGACTCGCGGATCGTGTACGTCGACAACGACCCCATCGTGCTGGTGCACGCCCGCACCCTGCTGACCGGCACCACCGAGGGCGTCACCGACTACGTCGACGCCGATGTGCACGACCCGGACGCCATCCTCGAACGCGCCGCCAAGACCCTGGACTTCAGCCGGCCGGTCGCGGTGATGATGCTCGGCATCCTGAACTTCGTCCTGGACGTCGAGGCGGCCCGGCACATCGTGCGGCGGATCATGGCCGAGGTCCCCTCCGGCAGCTTCCTCGTCCTGACCCACCCCACCCACGACAGCGAGGTGGGCGGCGAGGGCCAGATCCCGGCGATGAAGTTCTGGAACGAGAACGCCACCCCGCCCATCACCGCCCGCAGCGGCACGGAGATCGCCGCGTTCTTCGAGGGCCTGGAGCTGCTGGAGCCGGGCCTGGTGTCCTGCTCGCAGTGGCGGGCGGAGCCCGGCTCCCCCGCCGTGGTGCCGCAGTACGGCGCGGTGGCCGTGAAACCCTGACCGGCGACCGACCGTGGAGGCCGTGACCGTGGAGGCCGTATGACCGTCCTTGCCGACCCCGTGCCCGGTGGACGCCCCGGCGACGTCGAGCGGGCGAGAGCGCTCGGCGGGGAGCTGTCGGGGCGGGGCGTGCACGGCATCGTCCTGGCCTATGTCGACACCGCGGGCATCGGCCGGGTGAAGGCGATCCCGGTCGCCGGGCTGGCCTCGGCGGCGGCCTGGGGCGTCGGCATGTCCCCGGTGTTCGACACGTTCCTGGCGAACGACAGCATCGTCACGACCGACGTGCTCGGCTCCCCGGACGGCGACCTGCGTCTCTACCCCGACCTGGACCGGCTGGTCGTCCTGGCCGGGCAGCCCGGCTGGGCGTGGGCGCCGGTCGACCGCGTCACCCAGGACGGCGAACGGCACCCGGGCTGCTCCCGCACCGTCCTGCGCCGGATCGTCGCCGACGCGGCCCGCGCGCACGGCCTCACCTTCAAGGCGGGCATCGAGATCGAGTGGGCGCTCGGCCTGGACTCCGCGCCGGCCGGGGAGTTCGTCCCGGCGACCTCGGGACCCGCGTACGGCGCGACCCGGCAGGTCGAGCTGAGCGAGTACACCGCCGACCTGCTGGCGGCGTGCGCGGCGCAGGGCGTGGACGTCGACCAGGTCCATCCCGAGTACGCGCCCGGCCAGTTCGAGATCTCCGTGGGCGCCCTGGACCCGGTGGCGGCGGCCGACCGCAGCGTCCTCGTGCGCCAGACCATCCGCGCGGTGGCCCGCCGCCACGGCCTGCGGGTCTCCTTCTCCCCGGCCGTCGTCGCACAGGGCGTCGGCAACGGCGGCCATGTCCATCTCTCCGCCTGGCGTGACGGCGTCAACCTGCACACGGGCGGCGACCGCCGGTACGGCATGACGGCCGACGCGGAGGCCTTCGCGGCCGGGGTTCTGGCCCGCCTGCCGGCCCTGACGGCGGTGACCGCGCCGAGCCCGGCGAGCCATCTGCGGCTCAAGCCCTCCCAGTGGGCGGGGGTGTTCACCGCGTGGGGCCTGGAGACCCGGGAGTCGGCGGTGCGCCTGGTGCGGGGCACGGCGGGGCGGCGCGCCGAGCTGGCGAACCTGGAGGTCAAGCCCGTCGATCTGGCCGCCAACCCCTATCTGGCCCTCGGCTGTCTGATCGCCGCCGGCCTGGCCGGCCTCGGGTCGGGTGCCGTACTGCCCGAGGAGACCACCGGCGACCCGGCCCACCTCGACGCCGGGGAGGCCGCGGCCCGGGGTGTGCGCCGGCTGCCGACCTCGCTGGGCGAGGCCGTGGCGGAGTTCCGCGAGGACGAGGTGCTGCGGGCCGCCCTGGGCCCGGTCCTCGCCGACGCGGTCGTCGCCGTACGGCAGGGGGAGATCGAGGCGGTGGACGGGCTGGACGACGAGCAGGTGGCCGCGGCCTACCGCTGGAAGTACTGAGATGGCCACCCCCGCCGGACCGGTCCACGAGGCCCTCGCCGAGCTGGAGTTGGTGGACCACCACTGCCACGGCGTCGTCGCCGGCCCGCTCGACCGCGCGGGCTTCGAGGCGCTGCTCACCGAGGGCGACCGCTGGCCCGGCGTCTCGCCCTTCGACACCCCTGCCGGTGTGGCCGTACGCCGCCACTGCGCCCCTGTGCTGGACCTGGAGCGGCACGCCCCCGCCGACGACTACCTGGCCCGGCGGGCCGAGTTGGGCCCGCCGGAGGTCAACCGGCGTTTCCTCGCGGCCGCCCGGACCGGCGTGTTCTGTGTGGACACCGGGTTCACCCCGCACCGCCTCACGACGCCCGGCGAACTCGCCGCGGCGGGGGGCGGGGTGGCGCACGAGATCGTACGGCTGGAGACCGTCGCCGAGGCGGTGGCCGCGCGGGGCGTCGAGGCGGGCGGGTACGCGGACGCGTTCCGGGCGGCCGCGCTGGACGCGGTCCGGCGGCCCGGGGTGATCGGGGTGAAGTCCGTGGCCGCGTACCGCACCGGCTTCGAGCTGGACCCGGCCCGGCCCTCGGACGCCGAGGTGACGCGGGCGGCCCGGCGCTGGCTGGCCCGCGGCGGCCGGCTGGACGAGCCGGTGCTGGTCCGCCATCTGCTGTGGACCGCCGTCGACCTGGGCCTGCCGCTCCAGTTGCACACGGGCTTCGGCGACAGCGACATCCGGCTGCACCAGGTGGACCCCAGCCGTCTGACGGACTGGCTGCACCTCACCGCGGGCACGATCCCGGTGCTGCTCCTGCACTGCTGGCCCTACCAGCGGCAAGCCGCCTACCTGGCCGCGGTGTTCGAGCAGGTCTACCTGGACATGGGGCTCACCCTGCATCATGTGGGTCCCGTACGAGCGCGGGCGGTCCTTGAGGAGGCGCTGGAGATCACACCGTTCCGCAAACTGCTGTACAGCTCCGACGCCTACGGTGTCGCCGAGTTCTACGCGCTCGGCGCGCTGGCGTTCCGCCGGGGTCTGGGAGAGCTCCTCCAGGACCGGGTGGACGCCGACGAACTGGGCCTGCCCGACGCGCTGCGCCTGGCGCGGTGGGCCGCAGCGGACAACGCCCGCCGGGTCTACCGGCTTCCCGACGGACACTGAAAGTATGATCAAGCAATGTCTGACATGACCGAGACCACGCCCGGCTGGCTGAGCTCCGACGAGCTCGAGATGGCGCGCGCCCGCATGCCGATCCTGTACGTCGAGGCGGTGCCCGTGCGCGTCGACGACAGCGGCGAAGTCACCAGCATCGGCCTGCTGCTGCGCATCGGACCGGACGGCAATGTCAGCCGGACCCTGGTCTCCGGCCGGGTCCTGCACCACGAGCGGGTCCGCGACGCCCTGCTGCGCCACCTGGAGAAGGACCTCGGCCCGGTGGCCCTGCCCCGTGTCCCGGCCTCCCTCCAGCCCTTCACCGTCGCCGAGTACTTCCCGACCCAGGGCATCACCCCGTACCACGACCCGCGTCAGCACGCGGTGTCCCTGGCCTACATCGTGCCGGTGACCGGTGACTGCCGGCCCCGGCAGGACGCCCTGGACCTGGTGTGGTTCGACCCGCAGGAGGCGGCCTCGCCCGCGGTGCAGAGCGAGATGCCGGGCGGGCACGGGTTTCTGCTGCGGCAGGCCCTCGCCCACGTCGGCCTCGCGGCCTCCTGACCGGCGTGGGACCGCGTCCCGCGCTGCCGGGCCGCGCGGTGGCGATCGGGGCCGCCACCCGCCGGCCCTGCACCCTCGTCGTGTGCCGGGGCTGCTGCTGCGGCGTCGCCCGCAAGCACCCCGGCTACGACCACGCCTGGCAACTGGACCGCCTGCGCGCGGCCGCCGCCGCGTCCGACGGCGCCTTCCAGGTCCGTACGACGGACTGCCTCGGCCCCTGTGACCAGGCCAACGTCATCGTCGTGCAGCCCTCCGCCGCCGGACGCCGGGCGGGCGGCCGGGCCACCTGGGTCGGGTTCGCCATGGACGACGACTGCACCGAGGAGATCCTGGACTGGGCGGCCGCCGGCGGGCCGGGCGTCGCCGAGCCGCCGGTCACCCTGGAGCTGCAGTTCATCCGCCCGCCCCGAGAGACGCGGGCCCGCGGCCGCCGGTGACGACACCCGCCCGGCCCGGACGATCCCCCGCATCGCCCGGACCCGGGGCGCCGCCCCCTGACTCCCGCTAGAACACGGGCAGTTCGTACCGCACCCCGGTGAGCCGCTCCGACAGCTCCCACAGCCGGCGCCCGGTCTCCTCGTCGGCGGCCGCGGGAGACAGCCGTACCCGCGTCGGTGCGCCGCGCAACTCGCCCGGACCGTCGGGGCCGATGAAGTCGCCGCCGCGCACCTCGGGCGCGGTCGCCGCGTGGAGCTGGGGCAGCGCGCCCCGGTCCGCGGGCTGTGCGAACAGCGGGCCGCCGAGGTGCCCGAACAGCACGCGGTACAGCCGGACCGGCCCGTTGAACTGGAGGTTGGTGCGGGTGTAGCCGGGGTGCGCGAGCAGGCTGCGCACCGGGCTGCCCGCCGCGTCGAGCCGCCGGTGCAGCTCCCGCCCGAAGACGGCGTTGGCGAACTTCGACTGGTTGTAGAAGGCCATGGGCCGGTAACCGCGCTCGCCGGAGAGGTCGTCCCAGCGCAGGCGGCCCTGCCGGTGGTTGACCGAGCTGACCGTGACGACACGCGGATCGCTGCCCGCGGCCAGCCGGTCGAGCAGCCGACCGGTGAGCGCGAAGTGGCCGAGGTGGTTCGCGGCGAACTGCACCTCGTGCCCCTGGGCGCTGAGCGTGCGCGGTGGCGCCATCACGCCGGCGTTGTTCACGAGGACGTCCACGCGCGCGTGGTCGGCGCGCAGCCCGTCGGCGAAGGCGTGCACGGAGTCGAGGTCGGCGAGGTCGAGCCGGCGCACCTCCAGCCGGGCGCCGGGCTCTTCGGCGGTGAGGTCCGCGACCGTCCGCCGCCCCTTCTCCGGGTCCCGCACGGCGAGGACGACGTGTCCGCCCGCTCGGGCGAGGGCCCGGGCGGTCGCCAGGCCGAGGCCACTGGTGGCTCCGGTGACGACGTGCACCCGTCCGGTCTGGTCGGGGATCTCCGCGGTGGTCCAGCGCTGCTGCTCACTCATGCGGCACACCTTGCCCTCCATGACACCAAGTGTCAATACGGCACCGAGTGACATACATGGCATGGAGATAGAATGGACCGGTGAGCACCCGACCGGCCGTCACCCTGGCCCAGCGCAAACGTCAGCTCGTCTCGGACGAACTGAGCGAGGCCGCCCTGCAGTTGCTCGCCCTGAAGGGGTTCGACGGCGTCACCATCGACGAGATCGCGGTCGCGGCAGGGGTGTCCAAGCGGACGTTCTTCCGGTACTTCGCGTCCAAGGAGGACGTCGTCGTCCAGTTCCTGTCCGGCATGGGCGAGGCGATGCGCGCGGAGCTGGCGGCCCGCCCCGCCGGCGAACCCCCCTCGGTCGCCCTGCGGCACACCGTCCAGGTGCCCGTCGCCGAGTGCGCCGACCGCTCCGACCACGCCGAACGGGCCCTGCGCGTGGTCCGCCTGATCCTGCGCACCCCCGCTCTGCGCGCCCGCTTCCTGGAACGCCAGGCCCAGTGGCGCGACGACCTCGCCACGGAACTGGGCCGCCGTCTGCCGCCCGGCCCCGACACCGACCTGTGGGCCCATCTGGCCGCCGGGATGACGCTCACCGCCTTCGACACGGTCCTGCGGCGCTGGAGCGACAGCGACGGCACCGAGGATCCGACGACCCTGACCGACCGCGCGTTCACCCTGCTGGCCCCCGCACTGGACTCCGGTCAACCTTCTGTGTGAGCAGGCGAGTTGGAGCCCTCCGATCTTGATGACATAGGTTGGCCGGATGGTGGAGGGGACGAGGACCGAGTCGCAATCCGTACGGTCCGTACGGTCCGGTGGGGCGGCACGCTCGTCCGTGCTGATGGCGCTGGGCACCGTCGTGTCGCGCGCGACCGGCCTGATCCGGCAGGTCCTCCAGGCCGCCGCCCTGGGCACCGGCCTGCTGGCCAGCACGTACAACACGGCGAACACCGTGCCGACCAGCCTGTACACGCTGCTGATCGGCGGCGCGCTCAACGCGGTGCTGGTGCCCCAGCTGGTGCGGGCGAGGACCACCCACCCCGACGGCGGGCGCGCCTACGAACAGCGACTGGTCACCCTGGTCGTCACCGTCCTGGCCGTCGGCACCGCCCTCGCGGTGTGGGCGGCCCCGCAGATCGTCGCGGTGTACATGCGCGACACCCCGGACAACCACGAGGCCTACGAACTCACCGTCGTCTTCGCCCGTTTCCTGCTCCCGCAGATCTTCTTCTACGGCCTGTTCAACATCTACGGCCAAGTCCTCAACGCCCGTGAGCGGTTCGGCGCGATGATGTGGACCCCCGTCCTCAACAACCTCGTCCTGCTGGGCATGTTCGGCGCCTACCTGGGCCTGATGACCGTTCCGGAGCGGGTGCAGGACATCACCGAGACCCACATCCGCCTGCTGGGCATCGGAACGACGGCCGGCATCGCGGTGCAGGCCCTCGCCCTGATCCCGTTCGCCCGGGCGGCCGGCTTCCGCTTCCGCCCGCGTTTCGACTGGCGCGGCTCGGGTCTGGGCTCCGGGATCCGCGCCGCCCAGTGGACCCTGCTCTTCGTCCTGACGAACCTGGTCGCCCTGACGGTGGTCACCAACTACGCCAACGCGGCCGACCAGGCGCTGCCCGACGCCGGCGCGGGCTACTCGGCGTACACGTACGCGCAGACGATCTGGATGCTGCCGCAGTCGGTGGTGACCGTCTCCCTGGTGACGGCGCTGCTGCCGCGCATGAGCCGGGCGGTGGCGGAGGGCCGGATCGCGGACCTGCGCGCGGACCTGTCGCGCGGGCTGCGGGTGAGTGGGGTGGTGATCGTCCCCGCCGCCTTCCTGTTCCTGGCTCTGGGCCCGAGGATCTCCACACTGCTGTTCGCCCACGGCGCGGCCGACGCGGCCTCCGCCCGGCCCCTCGGGTACATGCTCCAGGCCTTCGGCCTCGGGCTGATCCCCTTCTCCGCGCAGTACCTGCTGCTGCGCGGCTTCTACGCCTTCGAGGACACCCGAACCCCGTTCTTCCTGGCGGTCAGGATCGCGGCGGTAAACATCGCCCTGGCCACCGCCTGCCACCTGCTGCTGCCCGCCCGGTGGGCGGTGACCGGCATGGCCGGCGCCTACACGCTGTCCTACCTGGTCGGTCTCGCCTTCACCGTGCGGCTGCTGCGCCGCAGGACCGGCGCCCGCCTCGACGACGGGGCGCTGCGGCGTACGTACACCAGGCTGCTGTGCGCGGCCGGCCTCGCCGCGGCCCTGGCCTGGGCGGTGGACCGGTCCTGCGCCCAGTCGCTGGGCGACGGCACACTGCCCACCGCGCTCGCGCTCGCCGCCGGAACTTTGACCATGGGGTTGGCGTACGTGGGCCTGGCCCGGCTGCTGAAGGTCGGGGAGCTGCGGGAGCTGCGCGGGCTGCGGTGAGACCGGGAGAACCCGCCCGATCCTTCACCCTCGTCCGGATCGTCCGAGGCGTCCGGAGGCCGCCGCCGTGAACACCGCGCCTTGGGAAGTACCGCCCGCGAGCCATCCGCCGGTCGGGGCGAAGGCGAGGCAGGTGGTCTGTCGGCCGATGCCCGGCGGCGCGGTTTCCGTGGTCATGCCCCGGGTGTCCGACAGGACGAGTGCTCCGTTGATGTGCACGGTCGCCATGACGGTCACCGGCTTCCCCTGGCCGGCGGTGAGCAGGTTCGTGGGCCGCGGGGAGTGGGCGATCACGACCGGCTCTCCGTTGGAGTCCCAGTCCCTCCACCGGCTGCCCCGACGCAGGGCTTGCCAGGTCCGGATGTCGATGTCCGCGCCCTCGTAGCCGGGGCCTACCGCTGTGAGTCCGTCGCCCTGGACGGAGCGGACCAGCCCGTTGATGCGGGCGCCTGCGGAGAGGTCGTCGGCGTCGAGCAGCGGGAGCCGGCCGAGGATGTCGCCGGTGCCGTGTGATCTGCGGCGGACCAGCGTCCCCCGGTCGGTGACGGTGCACACCGTGAACGCCGTGTCGACGACGATCCCGACCACACGCTCGGCAGCGGCGGGCAGATCGGGAGTGAGGGCGGCACCGCTCTGCGTCCGTACCCGGACGACTCCGTCCTCGTGTCCGACGAGGAGCAGGGAGCGCCCCTCGTCCGTGACGGCGAGGGCGGTGACGGGTGACGCACGCCGGTGAAGGACCGTGACGCGGCGGCGGCTTGTGGCGTCCCAGACGACGACCGTGCCGTTCTCGCCGCCGGTCACGAACTCCGAGTCGCCTGTGAAGGCAAGGGCGTTGACCTTCTCCTGGCCCGAGTCGCGCACGGTCGGGGCCCGGCCGGTGTCCGTGGCGTCCCAGATCCGGACCGTGCCGTCGGCTCCGCCGGAGACGAGCAGACGCCCGTCGGGGGAGCATGCCAAGGCGTGAACGGGGCCGACATGGCGTTCGGCCCGTGCGGTGACGACGAGTTGCGCGGCAGACGCGGAGGGCGAGGCCCCGGCCTCCGCGCCGTCTGCCATGCCGTCGCCGGTCAGCAGCAGCCGCCCGGCCACGGCCGTCGCGACGGCCCCTCCGGCCAGCAGTGCCGCTCCCAGGTAGGCACGACGGGTGAGGGAACGCCCGTCCTGCACCGGGGTTGCGGTGGCGGGCCAGGGGCCATCGTCCGTGGGGCTCCCCGACTCACGGCGCTCGTCGGCCGGGGCTGAGTCTTCCGGCTCGTCCCGCTCGTCCCGCTCCTGACGGCCCTTGCCGGTCGGCCCGGCCGCTCGCTCCAGCAGGTCGGCCGCGTGGTCCGCCGACATCCGGAACACCGGGTTCTTGCGCAGCAGCCCGTCGACGACCGGTGCGAGCGCACCCGCCCCGGCGGGCACCGGAGTCGGGTCGGAGATGATCCGGTAGAGCACGCCCAGGGCCGAGTCCCCGGTGAACGGCGGCCGTCCCTCCACCATGGCGAACAGGGTCGCGCCCAGCGCCCACAGGTCACCCCCCGCCTCCGCCGGGCCACCGCGGGCACGTTCGGGCGCCATGTAGTGCGGGGAGCCCATGACCGCACCGGTCGTGGTCAGGGTGGGGTTGCCCTCGACGTAGGCGATCCCGAAGTCGGTCAGGACGACCCGGCCGGACCGGTCGATCATGATGTTGGCGGGTTTGACGTCCCGGTGGACGACACCGCACTCCCACGCGGCTCGCAAGGCGTCGAGCACGTCGAGACCGATCCGTGCCGTCTCGGGCACCGACAGCGGTCCGTCGCGCCGGATGCGTTCCTCGACCGACTCGCCCCGCACCAGTTCCATGACGATCCAGGGCCGGCCGTCCTCCTCGAAGGTGTCGTACACCTGGACGACCGAGGGATGCTCGACCATGGCGGCGGCCTGGGCTTCCCGGAGCATACGGGCGTGCGCTCTGCCCACGTCGGCGTCCGGCACCTGACCCTGCACATGGAGTTCCTTGACCGCGACCGTGCGCCGGAGCGTGGCGTCCCGCGCCCGCCACACGGTTCCCATGCCACCGGCCCCGAGCCTCTCCACCAGCCGGTACCGCCCGGCGAGCACCCTGCCGTCCTGCACCGACATGTCCGCCTCCCCTTCCCCTGGAGTCCCTGCCCTGTACATGCACGGGCGACGCCATGGGGCCGGTTCCCGGTCGGGAGGTGGTGGCGTCGGTCACGCTCAGGAGTGGGCCTCCACGCGGACCGGTGTGCCGTCCGGCAGGGTGAGGTCGAGACGGGTCCCGTCGGCCGGCGCCACGGCGGGTGCGCCCTCCACCCGGACGAGCGGGCGTCGGATGCGCTCGGGCAGCCTCAGCCGTGCGGTCGCGGTGCCCGTTCCCTCCCGTACGACACGTGTCTGAAGGCTCTGCTCCCCCGCGAACACGACGAAGGCCGTCTCCCCGTCATCGAGGAAACGGCCTGCGACCCGCATTAAAGCTGGTCGGGACGACAGGATTTGAACCTGCGACCCCTTGACCCCCAGTCAAGTGCGCTACCAAGCTGCGCCACGTCCCGTTGCCCGTCTGACCTGGGGTTTCCCCCGGCCGAACGTGCAGGGAAACCATACCGCACTCGGGTCGGTGGTCGCGCACCCGTTTATCGGGGCCCGGCCATCGTCACCCCCGGCCGACGCCCCGGCTCCACGTCACTCCCCCGCCGGCACCCCCAGCCCCGGATACGCCTCCAGCAGCCGCGGCGGGGCCGCCTGGCGCCAGGAGTCGGCCAGGATGTCGCGCAGCTCGTCCTCGTCCTCCAGGGCGGCCAGCCGGACCCGGACCCAGGCGAACTGGGCCTCGTGGTCGGCGATCCAGAACTTTCCGGGCTCGGCGAGCACGAGCTCGTCGCGCTCCTCCTTGGGGCAGCGCACGGCGAGGGAGGTCTCCTCCTCGGGCAGTGTGGCGAACATCTTCCCGGCGACCCGGAAGGTGGGCATGCTCCAGGCGATCTTCTCCGTCGTGTCCGGCAGGGACAGGGCGATACGGCGTACGTCTTCTGCGTCCGGCATGCTTCGCACCGTAGCGCCTGCCACTGACATTGATGCTGGTACGCAGAGTCACCCGGCGGCCACCTGCTTGTAGTACAGGGTGGTCGGCCGCAGAACGCCGGCCGGGCTCGCCGCGTAGTCGGGGATCACCCCCGCCCGGGTCCACCCGGCGCTGCGGTAGAGGTGTTCGGCGGGGCTGTCGGTCTCGGTGTCGAGGTGGAGGAGGGTGACGCCGGCCGCGGTGGCGGCCTTCTCCGCGGTGGTCAGGAGCCTGCGGCCGAGACCCTTGCCCCGGGCGTCCCGGTGGACCATCAGCTTGACGAGTTCGGCGCGGTGCCGGCTGTTGGGCTTGCCGGGGAAGTCCAGGCCGACGGTGCCGACGACACGGTCGCCGTCGTGGGCCGCCCAGACCGCGAGCTGTCCGGCGGCCACCCCCGCCGCCCGCTCCCGCCACCAGGCGACGGCCTCCGCGTGGTCGAGCGGGGCGAGGAAGCCGACCGAGGCACCGCCGTCCACCGTGTCGATCAACAGGTCGGCCAACGCGTCTGTCCTGTCGAGCAGTTGGCCGGCGTCGAGACGGGTCGTCGTCATGGGAGCACCACCGCCAGGACGTACCGCACGTCCGCGTCGCCCGCGCACCGGAACCGCGTCGGCCCCCACACCCGAAGCCGCAGGCAGTCGCCGGCGTCGAGGTGGTGGTCGACGTCCTGGGCCGTGACGTCGAGGGCGCCGTCCAGCACCCAGATGTGCTGCTCCAGGCCGGGGACGGGCGGCCGGTCGTAGGCGATGTCGGCGCCCGGGGCGAGCCGGCCCTCGACGAGTTCGCCACGCAGTCCGGGGTGCGGGGGCGACACCGAGCGCCGGAGGAATCCGGAGGCGCGGTCCTCCCAGACGGGCTGCTCGGTGGCCCGCACCAGCGGCGCGGGCTCCGCCTCGACCTCGCTGAGCAGCCGGGACATGGTCCGCCCGTAGACGTGGCACAGGCGGTTGAGCAGCGCGGCCGTCGGGCTGACCTCCGCCCGCTCGGCACGCGACAGGGTCGAGCGGCTCACCCCGCTGCGCTCGGCCAACTCCCCCAGGGACCAGCCGCGTTCGGCCCGCAGCTCGGCCAGACGGGCGGCGAGCCGGACATCCACCGCGCCTTCCGTTTCGGTTCTCATATCCGGGACGCTATCCCAGATATGAAACGCGGCCGTTACGGAACGCTCACGCCCGCGCGGTCTCCCCCAACGCCTCCAGCACCGGCCGGATCAGCGGGTGCTCCTCCGCGCCACGACGTACGGCCGCGAAGACGCGGCGGGTGGGCGCGACCCCGTCGACCGGCCGGACGACGACCCCGCTCAGCTCCATGCCACGCAGCGCCGAACGCGGCACGAGGGCCACACCGGCGTCGGCCGAGGCCAGCGCGACGACCGCGCGGAAGTCGTCCGAGGAGTGCTCCAGGCGGGGCTGGAATCCGGCGTGCTCACAGGCCAGGACCACCACGTCGTGGCAGGGGTTGCCGGGGTACGGCCCGATCCACGCGTCCTTAGCCAGCTCGGCGAGGGGCACCTCGGCGGCGTCGGCCAGCCGGTGGGTGACCGGGACGACGGCGTCGAAGGGCTCGGCGTACAGCGGGACATGGGTGAGGCGCGGATCGTCGGCGGACGGGGCCCCGCGGTACTCGACGGCGACCGCGACATCGACCTGACGGTCGAGGACCATCGGCAGGCTGGCGTCGCCCTCGGCGTCCTGGACGCGGATCCTTATCCCCGGCGCGGTGCCGGCGAGCCGGGCCACCGCGGGCGCCACGACCAGGGCGATGCCGGTGGCGAAGGCGGCGACCGTGACCGTCCCGGCGGCCCCGGAGCCGTAGGCGGCCAGTTCCGCCTCGGCCCGCTCCAGCTGGGCGAGGACCACATGGGTGTGGGCGAGCAGGATCTCGCCGGCCGGGGTGAGCCGTACACCCTTGGCGCCACGCTCGACCAGGCGGTGGCCGGTCTCCTGCTCCAGGGCCGTGAGCTGCTGGGAGACGGCGGAGGGCGTGAGGTACAGCGCGGCGGCAGCCGCCGTCACCGTGCGGTGGTCGGCCACCGCACGGAGGATGTGGAGCCGCCGCGCTTCGATCATGTGAACGATTATCGCAATATGTCCGGGCTGCTCAGTCCCCCAGCTCCGCCCGCGACGCCACGAACGCGTCCACCGCCCGGTTCACGTCCTGCAGGGAGTGCGCGGCGGACAGCTGGACGCGGATACGGGCCTGGCCCTGCGGGACGACCGGGTAGGAGAAGCCGATCACGTACACCCCGCGCTCCAGCAGCAGCTCGGCCATCCGGCCCGCCTTCGCCGCGTCACCGATCATCACGGGCGCGATGGCGTGGTCGCCGGGGAGGATGTCGAAGCCCTCGCCGGTCATACGGCGGCGGAACAGGGCCGTGTTCTCGGCGAGCCGTACGCGCAGGTCGTCGGCGGACTCCAGCAGGTCCAGGACCTTCAGCGAGGCCGCGGCGATCACCGGAGCGAGGGTGTTGGAGAAGAGGTACGGGCGGGAGCGCTGGCGCAGGAGCGCCACGATCTCGGCGCGGGCGGCGACGTAACCGCCGGAGGCGCCGCCGAGCGCCTTGCCCAGCGTGCCGGTGATGATGTCGACGCGGTCCATCACGCCGTGCAGCTCGGGCGTGCCGCGGCCGCCGGGGCCGACGAAGCCGACGGCGTGCGAGTCGTCGACCATGACCATGGCGTCGTAGCGGTCGGCGAGGTCGCAGATCTCGCGCAGGGGCGCCACATAGCCGTCCATGGAGAAGACGCCGTCGGTGACGATCAGTCGGCGGCGCGCGTCGGACGCCTCCTTCAACTGCGCCTCCAGGTCGGCCAGATCACGGTTGGCGTACCGGAAGCGGCGTGCCTTGGACAGCCGGATGCCGTCGATGATCGAGGCGTGGTTCAGCGCGTCGGAGATCACCGCGTCCTCGGGGCCCAGCAGCGTCTCGAAGACACCGCCGTTGGCGTCGAAGCAGGAGGAGTACAGGATCGTGTCCTCCTGACCGAGGAAGGCGGACAGCCGCGCCTCCAGCTCCTTGTGCACCTCCTGCGTGCCGCAGATGAAGCGCACGGACGCCATGCCGTAGCCCCAGCGGTCCAGGGCCTCGTGGGCGGCGGCGATCACCTCGGGATGGTCGGCCAGGCCGAGGTAGTTGTTGGCGCAGAAGTTGAGGACCTCGCCGGGCCGGCCGCCCGCGGTGACGTTCACGGTCGCGGACTGCGGGGTGCCGATGACGCGCTCGGGCTTGTGCAGGCCGGCGGCGCGGATCTCGTCGAGGGTGGCGCGAAGGTCGTCGCGTACGGAGTCGAACATCGAAAAGCTCCTGAAAGTGCTTGCGAAGAAGGGGAGTCACGCGGTCCAGTCGAGGATGACCTTGCCGCCGCGGCCGCTCGCCGCGTCCGCGAACGCCGCCTCGAAGTCGCGGTGGTCGTAGCGGCCGGTGATCACGGGGGCGAGGTCGAGGCCGCCCTCCAGGAGGACCGACATCGCGTACCAGGTCTCGAACATCTCACGGCCGTAGATGCCCTTGATGGTGATCATCGAGGTGACGATGCGGGCCCAGTCGACCGGGAACTCCTCGGACGGCAGGCCGAGCATGGCGATACGGCCGCCGTGCGTCATGTTGGCGATCATGTCGCGCAGGGCCTCGGGGCGCCCGGACATCTCCAGCCCGATGTCGAAGCCCTCGCGCAGGCCCAACTCCCGCTGTCCGTCGGCGATGGACGCCTGCGACACGTTCAGGGCGAGGCTCGCGCCGATCTTGCGGGCCAGTTCCAGGCGCTCCTCGCTGACGTCGGTGACGACGACGTTGCGGGCGCCCGCGTGCCGGGCGACGGCGGCGGCCATCAGGCCGATCGGGCCGGCGCCGGTGATCAGGACGTCCTCGCCGACCAGCGGGAAGGAGAGCGCGGTGTGCACCGCGTTGCCGAACGGGTCGAAGATCGCCGCCACATCGAGGTCGACCGGCACGCGGTGCACCCAGACGTTGGCCACGGGCAGGGCGACGTACTCGGCGAAGGCACCGTCGCGGCCGACACCGAGACCGACGGTGGCCCGGCACAGATGGCGGCGCCCGGCGAGGCAGTTGCGGCACTTGCCGCACACCAGGTGCCCTTCGCCGCTCACCCGGTCACCGATCTTCACGTCGGTGACATCGCGTCCGGTGTCGACGACCTCGCCGACGAACTCGTGCCCGACCACGAGCGGGGTGCGGATCGCCTGCCGCGCCCAGCCGTCCCAGGCCCGGATGTGCAGGTCGGTGCCGCAGATGCCGGTGCGGAGCACCTTGATCAGCACGTCGCCGGGTCCGACGGCGGGCTCCGGGACGTCCGCGAGCCACAGCCCGGGCTCCGCCTTCTCCTTGACCAGCGCCTTCAACGCTACGGCTCCTGTGGGTGAGACCCCGCGCCGGGCATGCCGAAGGAGCCCGTGCCGGGGAGAGGGGTGGAATCCCGTAGCAATCTGCCGTACGGCGGCGACCCGGTCCATCGAGACTTTCTTAAGCGGTGCCACAGCTCTGCTTCACGCCTCTCGGCGACGTGCGACCCTGGACGGGGGGACCGACCGACGGGGAGACGCTCATGACCACAGCCCAGGACCTGTTGTTCGTCTCGTTGGACGTGCCGCCCGTGCGCCCCGTGGAGCAGGGCGAGCTGTCCCTCGCCCTCGCGGGAGCCGAGGTGATCGACCTGGCAGAGGTCGGAGCGCTCGTCCTCGACGGCGACCGCCTCGTGCCCGGCCCGTCGCCGGCCGCGCAGGACCGCCTGCTGGCTCAGGCCGCGTCGTCCCTCGTCCGAGAGGAACCGTACGAGGCGGTCGAGGACTGGTTGTGGCGCCGCGGCCGTGGCCTGCTCTCGGCCTACACCGCCCGGCTGGAGGCGGACGGGCTGCTCACCCGGCCACGCGGCCGCCTGTTCGCCGCACGGCCCGCCCGCCCCACGCCGGCTGAGTCACCGGCCCGTCGCCATGCCGCCGAACGCTGGGCGTCGGGTGAGCCGGTCCTCGCCGCGCTGGCCGCCGCCGCCGGTATCCGGGACGAACCGGCCGACGGCTTCCCGGGTCCGCTGACCGAACCGGTGGTGACCGTGCTGGCCGCAGTCGGCGACGCGGTGACGGAACTGGTGGCCGTACGGCAGCGACGGTCCGTCGAGGAAGCCGCCTTCGACAACATCTGGCGGAGCGTCTGACGGTCGCACGGCACACCTGCCGCCGAAGGCCGAGGCACCGCTCACGGCGGGAATCCTCCGGCCTCCCGCCGTTCCAGCCGCCCGGCGAGATCCGCCGCGGTCGCCTTGATGGTCTCCAGCCCCGTCCTTCCCCAGGGCCGCGGCGCGAGATCGGCGACGCACACCGTGCCGAGCACCATGCCCGTCGTGTCGAGGAGTGGGGCGCCGAGGTAGGAGCGGATGCCGTACTCGTCGACGACGGGGTTGCCGGCGAAGCGCGGATAGTCGCGGACGTCCTCCAGGACCAGCGCCTTGCGCCGTACGACGACATGCGGGCAGTAGCCGTGGTCGCGGGCCAGCCGGCGGCCCAGCTCGGGCTTGCCGCCGCGAGCGGCGCGGCCGCCGTCCGGCGTGTGCAGCCCGGCGAAGAACTGCCGTTCCTCGCCGACGAAGTTGACCATGGCGTACGGCGCCCCGGTCAGCTCGGCGAGTCGGTCCGCGAAGGCGTCGAGGGCGGGGTCCGGCCGCTCCCCGAGGCCGAGTCGGCGCAGTCTTCGGGTGCGGGCGGGAGCTTCCTTGTCCTCGGGGGTGAGCAGCAGTCGACCGGCCGGGCGCGGCGGGTCGTAGCTCATGGGCGTGCTCCGTCGCTGTGGACGTACGGCATGTGCGGCTCCGGTGCGTGGTGTGCGGGGATCACCTGTGGGCGCCGCGGCTCGGCTGGGGTGCTGCCGGTGCGTGCGCGATGAGGTGCCTGACGAGGGTGAGGAGGGTCTGGACGCCGGAGGCGGAGATCCGGGCGTCGCAGCGCACGACGGGGATCTCCGGGTGCAGGTCCAGGGCCGCGCGCACCTCCTCGGGGTCGTAGCGGTGGGCTCCGTCGAACTCGTTGATGGCGACGATGAACCCGAGGCCGCGTTCCTCGAAGAAGTCGATGGCCGCGAAGCACTCCTCCAGCCGGCGAGTGTCGGCGAGGACGACCGCGCCGAGGGCGCCCTCGGACAGCTCGTCCCACATGAACCAGAACCGCTCCTGTCCGGGGGTGCCGAACAGGTACAGCACGTGGTGCGGGTCGAGCGTGATGCGGCCGAAGTCCATCGCCACGGTCGTCTCGACCTTGTTCTCGATGCCGTCGAGGTTGTCGGTCGCGGCGCTGACCGTGGTGAGCAGCTCTTCGGTGCTGAGGGGCGCGATCTCGCTGACCGCGCCGACGAAGGTCGTCTTGCCGACCCCGAACCCGCCCGCGACCAGGAGCTTCAGCGCGGTGGGAAAGGGGGCGGGGGCGGGGCCGTCGTCGCACTCGTCGCGCTCAGAGCTGGCGTCGTAGTCCATCGAGCACTGCCTCCAGTAGGGCCCGGTCGGTGGGGTTGTGGTGGAACTCGGGGGGCTTGGTGGTCAGCGCCCCGCAGTCGAGGAGGTCCGACAGCAGCACCTTGGTGACCGCCGCCGGCAGCTTCAGATGGGCGGCGACCTCGGCGACCGGGACGGGTGCCCGGCACAGGTCGAGGGCCTGCGCGTGCTCGGGGCCGAGGTAGCCGAGGGGGGTCACCCCGGTGGCTCTCACCTGGGACATGAGGTCGAGGGCGACGGTGGGCTCGGTGCGGCCGTTGCTGACCGTGAACGGGCGCACCAGGCGTCCGGCCGCGTCGTCGAGCCAGGGCCCGTCGCCGGCCGCCACCACGCTCAAGGCCCCATCACCGAGGGTTCCACGGCGTGCTGCCGGGGCGCGGTCACCAGGTAGGGGCGGACGCTCTTGACGAGCATCGCCATCTCGTAGCCGAGGACCGCGGCGTCGGCCTCGCGGCCCGCGAGGACGGCGAGGCAGGTGCCGGAACCGGCCGTGGTGACGAACAGCAGGGTCGAGTCGAGCTCGACGACGACCTGGCGCACGTCCCCGCCGTCACCGAAGCGGACACCGGCGCTGCGGCCGAGGGAGTACAGACCGGAGGCCAGGGCGGCCATGTGGTCGGCGCTGTCGGGGTCGAGGCCGTGCACGGACTTCACGAGGCCGTCGCAGGAGAGGAGGACCGCACTGGTCGTGTGCGGTACGCGCTGGACGAGGCCGCTCATCAGCCAGTCGAGATCGGATACGAGGCCGGTCGGCGCATCGCTCGCCATGGTGGATCGACTCCTTGGGGTACGAAGGTCTGCGGGAGCGGTGGGGGTGGGGGTGGGGGCGGGGGTGGTCAGGGGGGTGCTCATCCGGCTGGTGCGCTCCCGTCGTGCCGGGTGGTGGGGTGGTGGTCGGGGCCGGACACGCCGTACGCCTCGGGGGCGGCGGGGGCGTGCGCGGGGCGTGCTTCGGACAGGGCGGACGGGTGCGGTACGTCCGTGGCGGGCGGCGAGGGCCTCAGGGGGTCCGGTGCCGTGTACGGGGCCGGTTCCAGGGCCTCCGCCTCCAGGCTCTGCTGAGCCTCCGCGAGGACGATGCCGCGCTGGAAGGCCGCCATCAGGCCGGGGTCGTGGCCGGCGGGCTGCTCGCCGTCCTGGCGCGGGGCCGGGCCACCGCGCAGCTGGGGCACGATGTGCTCCTGGGCGCGGCGGCGGGGCAGTTGGGGCTTGCCCATGGTGCCGCGCACGGCGCCCGCGCGCGGGGTCGGTACGCGGCCCGCGTTCTCGTCGACGACGGGCCGGTCGCCGGGCCGGATACCGGGGACGGCCTCCGCCGGGTTGGGCCGCTCCTCGTGGGCGCCGCGCACGGGCAGCGGGGCCGGGCCACGGTCGTGCACGCGCGGGGCGTCGTGCTGGGGGCGGCCGGGTGGGACGGGTGACCCGCCCTGGAGTCGGGTTCCGGGGCCGGCCTGCGGGTTCGGGGGCACGGGCTGCGGGTTCGGGGGCACGGCCTGCGGAGTGAGCGGCGGCCGTTCCCCGCCCGAGGTGTTCCGCGGCTGTGCGGGGGACGGCGGCCGGCCCCCGGCGGACGTGGGCTGCGCCGACGGCCCGTCGGCCCTTCGGTGTCCCCCGGCCGTGACCGGCGTACCGGACGGAGACGCCCCGGCCGTCGGGGCGGCCTGCGTCCGGGGTGTCCGGGTCCGGCCGGCCGGACCGGCCGCCGGGGTCTGGCTGCTCGGGCCGGAGGTCGGGGTCCGGCCGGCCGGTGTCCGGGTGTCGGCCCGGACCTGGGCCTGTCCCGGCACCGTCCGGGGCGTCCGCCCCGGTGTGTCCTCGCCCGCCGGCACCGCTCCCCCGCGGCTCTCCTCCGCCTGCGGCACGGGCAGTACCGTCGCCGAGCCCAACAGGGCCTGTGGAACGACGAGGACGGCCTGGACCCCGCCGTAGATGTTGGACTGCAGGCGGACCCGGATGCCGTGGCGGCGGGCGAGCTGGGAGACGACGAAGAGGCCGATGCGGCCGTCGGCCAGCAGGCGGCCGACGTTCACCTGGTCGGGGTCGGCGAGCAGGGCGTTCATCCGGTTCTGTTCCTCGGCGGGCATACCGAGGCCCCGGTCCTCGACCTCGACGGCGAGCCCGGAGGTGACGAGGTTGGCGCGCAGCAGCACCTGGGTGTGCGGGGCGGAGAAGACCGTGGCGTTCTCGACGAGTTCGGCGAGCAGGTGGATGACGTCGGCGACCGCGTGCCCGCGCAGCTCGCCGTCGATCGGCGGGACCAGCTTGACCCGGGAGTACTGCTCGACCTCGGCGATGGCGGAGCGCAGCACCTCGATCATGGAGACGGGGTTGCTCCACTGCCGCCGGGAGACGGCGCCGCCGAGCACGGCGAGGTTCTCGGCGTGGCGGCGGATGCGGGTGGCGAGGTGGTCGACGTGGAAGAGGCCCTTGAGGAGGTCGGGGTCCTCGATCTCGTTCTCCAGCTCGTCGAGGATCGAGATCTCGCGGTGCACGAGCGACTGAAGACGCCGCGCGAGGTTGACGAAGACCTCGAGCTTCTGTTCGCTGCCGGCCTGGCTGGAGAGCTGGGCGGCCTGGACGACGGCGGTGACGGCCCCGTCGTGGGCGCGCGAGAGGTCGGCGGCGAGCAGCTCGAACTCGTCGGCGTCGGCGGGCGGGCCGCCGCGCGACGTGCGCTGGGGCGGGGCCTCGCCGCGGCGCAGCGTGTCGAGCAGGGCCCGCAGGTCGGCCTCGCCGTGTGCGCTGTTGCGGCGCAGCGCGGCGACGCGGTCGCTGACGGAGCGGGCGGCGCGGTCGGCGGCCACGGCCGCGATCAGGATGCCCGCGGCGGTCACTCCGACCGCGCCGGCCAGGACGGCCCACAGGGTCGGGCCGGGCCGGGTGCCGGTGGAGCGCACGGCGAACAGGACGGCCGCGCAGGCGCTGAGGGCGACGGCGGTCGGAGGGAGTACGGCGAGGCGCAGAAGCTGAGGCCGTATGTGTGTCTCGGCCGGTGCGGGTGCGGGGCGGGCGACCGGGCGTCCGTGCCGTCCGCTCTCACGGCGGTCTGCGCGTGCGGCCGGTGCGCGGAGGTGAGACATCGGGGGTCCTCGTACTGTGTCCGTCGGGCGTGGTGGTGCGCGCGGGTGCGCGACTCGGGCATGCGCCATCGCGATGTCGGTCGAGAGAGCCGCGCATTCGGCCACACGTCGCCCGACGGACACTCACAGTAGTCGCCAACGCATCATGTGCGGTGGGCAGTTGACAAAGTCCCCCGGAGAGCGTCCCGCTCTGGTATGAGGCTTCGCACAACAGACCGATAACCCACCGGAGTTCACGGACTCCGGAGTGAAAGAAGTTGATCGGAGCTGGTCAGAGGCGGCCAGAGGTGGACGCAGACAGAAGGAGGGGGTCGAGGAGCCCGACGCTCCCCGACCCCCTCCGCGATCCGCCGCGACGGCCTCGGTCAGCCCGCCGGGACGACCTCCGGGGCCTCGCCGCCCTCGGTCGCACCCTTCGAAATGTCACTCACCGTATCGGTCGTGGCCTTGGCTTCGGGGGCCGTCACCTCGGGCCATCCGCCCGCCGGGGCGAGCGCCACACCGCGCCACCACGGCTCGTCCGGGAAGGTCTCGGCGGCCGGCTCGAAGGGCTCGCCGGGCCGGGGCAGGGCGATGGGCGCACCGGCGGCGCGCGCGGCGGCCAGGGTGCCCTCGCCCGGATCGGCCCACGCGTGCGTGGCCAGGTTGAAGGTCGCCCAGTGGATCGGCAGCAGCACGCCCGTCGGCTCGCCGCCCTGGAGGTCGAGGTGGGCGCGCAGGCCCTCCTCGGGTGTCATGTGGATGTCGGGCCAGAACTCGGAGTACGCGCCGATCTGGATCATCGTCGCGTCGAACGGGCCGTGTGCGGCGCCGATGTCCTGGAAGCCCTCGAAGTAGCCGGTGTCGCCGCTGTGGTAGATCCGGTGCTCCTCGCCCGCGACGGCCCAGGAGGCCCACAGGGTGTGCTGGGTGTTGCGCAGGCCGCGGCCGCAGAAGTGGCGGGCCGGGGTGGCGGTCAGGGTGAGGGGGCCGACCTCCGTCGCCTCGTGCCAGTCCAGTTCACGCAGCCGGTCCGCGGACACGCCCCAGTGTTCGAGGTGGGCGCCGACGCCGAGCGGCACGGCGAACAGGGTGTCCGTGCCGGCCAGCGCCTTGATCGTGGGCATGTCCAGGTGGTCGTAGTGGTCGTGCGAGATGACGACGACGTCGACCGGCCCCAGGGCGGCGAGCGGGAGCGGGACCGGGTGCAGGCGCTTGGGGCCGGCGAAGGGGAAGGGGGAGCAGCGCTCGCCCCAGACGGGGTCGAACAGCACCCGCCGCCCGTCGATCTCCGCGAGCACGCTGGAGTGGCCCATCCAGGTCAGGCGCAGGCCCGTGGCGGGCGGCTTGGCGAGGTCGGCGAGGGTGGTGGCGTGCACCGGGACCGTGCCCACGGGGGCGCGGCGGGGGCGGGAGTCCTTGTCGAAGAAGACCTTGGCGAAGTCGAGGGCCGAGCCCGAGGGGCGGGTGCGCGCCGGGCCGCCGGGGTTCTGGAAGACCCCGTCCTTGAAGTGGGGCGATCTGCGGATGCGCGCCAGGCGCTCACCGCTCGGGTCCGCGCCGAAGGCCTCGGGCTGCACGGCGCGGAGCCCGGAGCTCCAGGAACGGAATCCGGCCACGGTACCTCCAGGTGGAGTCGCTGAGGCCTCCCATTATGGGCGGCCCCTGTGACAGAGCCGGAGCGCCCTCGTCAGCGGGCCCCCGGCACCGCGTTGACAGGGCGGCTCCGGGATCCTGATACTGACCTGCTGTTCAGTAGTGCCTGGTCGAGGAGTCCGCATGACCGCCGCCCCCTTGTTGTCCCTCACCTGGACCGACGACGTCACCGGCCGCCAGGGCTTCCTGGTCGTCGACCGGCTCGTGCGGGGCGTGTGCAGCGGCGGTCTGCGGATGCGGGAGGGCTGCACCCTCGACGAGGTGACCGGCCTCGCCCGCGGCATGAGCCTCAAGGAGGCGCTGCACTACGACCCCGAGGCCCGCTACGTCCCCCTGGGCGGGGCCAAAGGCGGCATCGACTGCGACCCGCGGGACCCGGAGGCGTACGGGCTGCTGGTGCGGTACCTGCGGGCGGTGCGGCCGTACGTGGAGAGCTGCTGGACCACCGGCGAGGACCTCGGGCTGACCCAGGACCTGATCGACCGGGCCGCCGCCGAGGCGGGGCTCGTCTCCTGCGTCCAGGCCGTCTATCCGCTGCTGGACGACGAGGCCGTGGCCCGTGAGCGGCTCGCGGACGCCTTCGCGGTCGAGGTGGACGGCATCGGCCTGGACGAGCTGGTCGGGGGCTGCGGGGTCGCCGAGTCCGTGCTCACGGCGCTGGACCGGGCCGGGGTGCCGTACGCCGGGACGCGGGTCGCCCTGCAGGGGCTGGGCACGATGGGCGGGGCCACCGCACGCTTCCTCACGCGCGCGGGGCTGTCGGTCGTGGCCGTCGCCGACGTCAAGGGCACGATCGCCAACCCGGCGGGCCTGGACGTGGAGGCGCTGCTGGCCGCGCGGGACGCCCACGGCACCGTCGACCGCTCCGCGCTGCGCACCGACGACCGCGAACTGCCGGGGGACGCCTGGCTGTCCGCCGAGGCGGAGGTGCTGGTGCCGGCGGCCGTGTCGTACGCGATCGGGGTCGAGGAGCAGGAGCGGATCGGCGCCCGCTGGATCGCCGAGGCGGCCAACATGCCCGTCCTGCCCGAAGCGGAGGAACTGCTGCACGCGCGCGGGGTGCGAGTGCTGCCGGACGTCGTCGTGAACTCGGGGACGAACGCCTGGTGGTGGTGGACGCTCTTCGGTGACATCGGCGCGGACGCGGACGAGGCGTTCGCGTACACGCGCCGCTCGATGCGGGCGCTGGTCGAGCTGGTGCTGGAACGGTCGGCGGCCGACGGATCGACGCCCCGGGCGGCCGCGCACGCGATCGCCGCCCGGCGCCTGCCGGTGATCGCGGAGCGGTTCGGCCGCCACCGGTGAACGGCGTCCGCGCAGGTCGCGGCCCCTGTGCGGGAGGCCCCTGTGTAGGGTGACGGCGTGGCGAGGGTCCGGTTGAGTGTGGCCGAGCGGCGCGAGGAGCTGCTGCGGGCCGCCATCGAGCAGATCGAGGCGCGGGGCGTGGCGGCGGTCAGGATCGCCGACGTGGCCGCGGCGCTCGGTGTGAGCAACGCGCTGGTGCTCTATCACTTCGAGACCAAGGAGAAGCTGGTCGCCGCCGCGTTCGCGTACGCCGCCGAGGACGACCTGGCGCATCTGCGCAAGCTGCTCGGCCGCCGGACGACCGCCCTGCGCCGGCTGCGCTCGGCCGTGCGCTGGTACGCGCCCACGGGCCAGGCCAAGGGCTGGCGGCTGTGGATCGAGGGCTGGGCGGTGTCGCTGCGCGAGCCCGCCCTGCGGGAGGTCGCCCGGGACCTCGACCGGCAGTGGAAGGCGGCCCTCGCCGAGGTGATCGCCGAAGGCGTGGCCGCGGGCGAGTTCCGCTGCCCCGACCCGTCCGGCACGGCCCTGCGCCTCACGGCACTGCTCGACGGGCTCGCCGTGCAGCTGACGTCCTACGCGGGTGCGGTGTCCCGGGCCCGGGCGCAGGAGTGGGTGGACGAGGCACTGGCCCGGGAACTCGGGCTGGGGGCGGGAACGTTGAGCGCCCAGGAGCGCTGAGAGGATCCGGAGGGACCCGCAGGGACCCGGTCGGCCCCGGCATCCTTGCCTCAGTCCAGCTCGTACACCGCCGTCACCGTCGCCGTCGCGCGGATCACGCCCGGTGCGACGGGCACGATGGAGCCGGCACCGGTGGCGTCCGCGGTCTGCGGTAGGGGGCGCGGATGGCCTGCGGCGTCCTCGCTGAGGGAGACCAGCCGGCCGAGGCGGTGGCCGCTGAGGTGGGCGTACTGCACGGCCTTGGCGTGGGCGTCGTCGTGCGCGGCCCGGCGGGCGCGGGCCTGGAGCGGTGCCGGGTCGGACACGTCGAAGGCGACGGAGGTGATACGGCCCGCCTCACCGGTGGCATCCGCGATCGCCTGGAGCACTGCGCCGGTCTTCCTCACCTCACGGACCTTCACGGAGAAGAACTGCGCGGCCTGATACCCCTTCAGTCGGGAGGTCCCGTCGGCGGTCTCGTGGACGGCGGTGAGGGCGACGCTCTCGGTACGGATGTCCCCCTCGGTGACGCCCTGGGCGCGTACGGCCCTCAGCAGGGCGTCGGCCGCCGTGGTCTGCGCGTTCAGGGCCGCCCGCGGGGTCTGGGCGACGGTTTCGACACCGGCGCCGACGATCGCGAGGTCGGGGTCGGTGCTCGCGCTGCCCTCGCCGGTCACGGTGAGAGTGGCGGAGCTGGGCGCGACCGGCCCCACAGCGGCGCGCCCGGCGGCCGACGCGCTGCTGCGAGCCGACAGCGCGGCCGCCGTCGGCGCGGCGAAGGCCGGGAGGCCGAGAGCGAGGAGGGTCACGACGGCGGTGGTGACAGGCGTGCGCGGACGGGACATGCGGAACCGTTCCTTCAGGCGCTGGGAGACGAGGTGCGGTCATCCCAGCACCCGGACCGGACCGCGCGTCCGCACCACTCCCGCACGCTCACCTCACTGGTGGAGCGGCCGGCCGTCCGATGGGACGGCCGGCCGCGCTCCGGCGAAGCTCACGCCACCGACGCGATCCGCATCTTGATGTCGTCCGGCGACAGCGTGCCCTTGGCCGTCACATGGTCGCCCGAGGACTCCCCGCGCAGCCGGCGCCCGATCCACGGCACCAGGTACTCGCGCGCCCAGTGCACGTCGTCACGCCGGACCTCGAGGGTGCCGCGCGGCGGGAGCGGCGGCCAGGGCTGCTCCGGGTCGGCCGGGACCTCCAGGCCGAGGACCTGTCCGGCGCGCAGCGCCACGCGCGTGTGCCCCTCCGGCGAGAGGTGGAGCCGGTCGTCGTCCCAGGCCCGGCGGTCCTGCACCGACTTCAGGGACCACAGGTCGAGGACCGGGCAGCCGTACCGGTCGGCGATGGCACGGACGTGCCCGTTGTAGGTGGCGATCTTGCCGCGCAGGTGCTTCAGCACGGGGACGCCACGGGTGTCGAAGCCGGTCGTCACCATGACGGTGCCGGCGGCGGAGGTCAGCGCGGCGATGGCCTGCTCGAAGCGCTCGGCGACCTCGTCGGGGTCGGTGCCGGGTCGGAGGATGTCGTTGCCGCCGGCGCAGAAGGAGACCAGGTCCGGCGCGAACTCCACCGCCTTCGGCAGCTGGTCCGCCATGATCTGGTCGAGCAGCTTTCCGCGCACCGCCAGGTTGGTGTACTCGAAGTCGCCCTCGGGCCGCCGGTCCGCGAGCAGTACCGCGAACCGGTCGGCCCAGCCGACGAACGCCCCGTCGGGGCCGGGGTCGCCGACGCCCTCGGTGAAGCTGTCCCCCACCGCCACGTACGACCCGATCACTGATCTGTTGTCACTCTTCGAATCGTCTGCCACAGCAGTGCATGATTCCCCTTCGAATGTGACCTACGCGACCGTAGGCAGGGGTTGACGGACGGTGAGATAAGACACCCCTAAAGAATTTGCCAATCAGGGAATAAGACCCCCGTCAGCCACGTCGATACAGCGACCACACCCGGAAGCCGCTGATCCGGAAATGGCTCCAGGTGGTGCGGAACGCGAAGTGCCCGCCGGTGTACGGCTCCGGGTCGGTGTAGTCGAAGACGAGCCGCCCGTTGTTCCACCACCGGACGGTGGGGCCGTCGGAGACGATCCGGACCCGGTTCGGCTCGTTCGCCACGAGCAGCGGCTCGGTGTAGTCGTGGATGAGCGGGCGGACGCCGGCCTGGCCGACGTAACGGCGCAGTCGGGTGGTGGTGTTGGTGTTGGCGCCGTAGCCCACGTAGTACGTCTTCAGGTGGTCGTACTCCGCCAGCGCCCCGCCGCGCGGGGTGGCGAAGAGGTCGTCCGGGGAGCGGACGTCGACGGCGTTCCAGAAGTTGTTGAGGTCGGAGACGCGGTCGTTGACGCCGCCCGCGAAGACCGGCGTGGCGACGTATTCGAGGGCGTACGGCCCTTCGAGCGGTTGCTTGAACCAGATCGTCGCCCCGGCGGGCACGTCGACCTCCAGGATTCCACGCGAGGCCGTCACGGTCCCGCCCTTCTCCAGCTCCACGGCCCACCGGCGCAGGCCGTGACGGAAGTCGTCGTGGGCGAGGAGGCGGCGGCCGTGGTGGGCCGTGGCGCTCACGGTACCGGCGGGGGTCAGGGCGGCCAGGGCGGCCCCGGCGGCGAGTGCTCCGAATGTTCTACGCGTGGTCGTCACGTCGATCGGCTCCTTGGACGAAGGTGATGGCGGGCCTGGGAATCCGGCGGGTCTCGGTCCCGAGGTAGTAGTCGGTGTACGTCGACTGCAGGTATCCGCGGACGGTCCACCCGAGGCGGTACGCGGGGTTCTGGGCGAGGGTGTAGATGCGGGTGCCGGTCGGCACGGTGGTGGTGTAGAGGCGCAGGGCGGTGTGGTCGGCGGTCTCGGCGAGGATCTCCTCGCGCCAGTCGCCGACGAGGTCGCCGTAGAAGGGGGTGGCGTTGCGGGCGCCGGAGACCACGCCGGCCGGGTCGAAGATCTTCGTGCTGGTCTCGGTGGCGGGGTTCCACTTCTCGACGTACGTGAAGTCGAGGAGTTCCGACGCCTTGTCACCGTCCCACCAGATACGGAAGTTGACGCTCGGAGTGGTCGTGGAGACCTTGCCGTCACGGACGTTGAAGACGCCCGCGCCGGGCCGGGTCACGTCGGCCGTGGACGTCCAGTACTCGTAGCCGGGGTGGCCCGGGTCGATGTCGGCGGCGTTGCCCCGGCCGACGTCGAGGTCGGCGTCGCTCACCGGGGTCGCCGGGTGCGCGCCGGTGGCGAGGCGCTCGCCGGTGTCGGCGTCGTAGTAGTACCAGGGGAAGTTCGAGACGATGCCGAGTTCGGACTGCTGGATGGCGAAGCCCTCCAGGCCGGGGCGGTCGGGGTCGAGGTCGGCGATGTCGAAACGGTCGCCGTGGATGGCCCGGTCGACGACGTAGCGCAGGGCGCCGTCGCTGTTGATCACGTAGTTGCCGTCGGCGATCTCGTCCGTGCCGTCCTGGTCGACGTCCACGGTGCGGATCTGGTGGAAGCCGGTGGCGCCGGTGGCCGGGTCCACGACGTACTTCCAACGGCGGGTCAGGTCGGTGCCGTCGTAGTCCCAGGTCTGGAACAGCACCCGGAACGAGCCGCGCCTGGCGCCGACCCGGGTGACCAACTTCGTCACCAGACTCGGGCGTCGGCCGTCGAGATACGCGATGCCGAAGTGGCCGCCGGAGGGTCCGTCGGCGACGAAGTCGTCGGGCACGGGCTGCCGGGTGCGCTCGGTGCCGGTCGCGCCGTCGATGACCGACACGAACTGGTCGGCGGGCGAGGCGGCGGTCACCTGCCTGCCGTCGGCGAAGGTGGTTCCCGCGGCCGTGTGCGTCAGCACCTCGGCCCTCCCGTCGCCGTCGAGGTCGTAGACGGTGACGTTGTCGTCGTTGCGGTAGCCGCCGATCGCCGTGGAGCCGCTGATCGCGGCGGGCGCCGGGTCGTTGGCGCCGTTCCCGCCGGCCTGGGTGTAGGAGCCGGGACCGAGGTCGACCCGCCAGAGCCGCTCGCCGGTGAGCGTGTACGCCTCCAGCAGGTCGGCCCGGTCGCGGGTCCGGGACAGACGGCTCACGACCAGCTCGTACCGTCCGTCGCCGTCGAGGTCGCCGGGCCAGGCGTGCTGGACGGTGTAGCCGTCGGCGGCGGCGAGCGGGATCTCGGCATACCCGTCGGAGAAGTCGAGGGCGGGTGAACTCGCCCGCAGCTCCCGCCCGTTGACCACCGCGCGCACGGCGTAGGTGCCCGTGCCGGGGCTGTTGTCCTGGTACGTGGTCGATGCCCGCACCGCCTCGCGGTTCAGCCGGCGGCCGTTCTTGTACACGTTGAAGGCGATCGCGTTCCCGTACCGCGCGTACTCGGTGCCGAGCAGGCGCCAGCTGAGGAAGGTGCCCTTGCCGGAGGGGACGGCGACCAAGCCGCGGTCGAGGTTCTCGACGATCCGGCGCGGCTGCTCGGCGGCCTGGCCGGTGGGTGCGGAGAAGAGTCCGGCGAGCAGGGCGCCGGCGGTGAGGACGACGGTTCTTCGGCGTCGGGTGGGGTTCACTGGTGGTCCTTCGCGAGGAGAGTGATCAAGTGGCCGGCCACCTTGCGATGGCCCTGGGCGCTGGGGTGGACGGTCCCGTGGAAGTCCCCGTCCGCGGAGAGCCAGCCGGTCGTATCGACGAACTCCGTGCGCGCTTCGGCGAGTTCGGCGACCACGGCGGCGATGTCGGTGGCGTGGGAACCGTCGAAGGGGCGCAGGGCGAGGATGCGGGCGTGCGGGGCGGCCGCCCGCAGACGGGCGAGATAGGCGCGGTAGGCGGTACGGAACTCGGCGGAGCCGTACGCCGTGTCGTTGGTGCCCTGGTTGACGACGATCACGTCGGCATGCCGGTCCGGCCGGGCCGGGGAGCCGGCGTGGTTCCAGCCGTACGCGTCCGCGGCAGCCGGCACTCCCCCGTTCCCTGTCTGGATCACACCCTGCCGCCCGAAACCGACCTGGGTGAGCGAGGCGTGCAGAGCGTCGGCGACGAGGGTCGGGTAGGCGGCTGTCCCGTCGGCGCAGTCGGAGGTGTTGACGTCGCAGAGGGCCAGGACGCCCTGGGTGATGGAGTCGCCGTAGAACGCCAGTTCCGTCGGGTGGCGGGCAGGTTGGTCCAGCACACGCCCTCGGAGGCCTGTCAGGACGACGCCCGTCTCCAGCGGTGGCGTCCAGCGGTTGGCCCGGGAGAAGACGTCCTTCACGGACAGCTCGGCCGTGTGCGGGCCGGGGCCGGTCGTGGTGATGGAGATGTCGCTCCGGTCGACCGCGTACCGCTGCTTCGGGCCGCCGTCGACGGAGAGGTAGATCTGCGCAGGAACCGTGATCGACGAGACGTCGAACAGTGCGTGGACCGTGCCACCGGTGAAGCGGAACCGCAGGCGGGAGCCGGAGTTGACGGTGACGGCGGCTTCGGCGGACCGGCTCCAGTGGCCCTCGTAGAGGAGCCGCCGGTCGTTCGGGCGTACCACGTTCGAGGCACCGGACGGGAAGGCGGGCGGGGTGGCGCCCGCGAGGAGCCCGGCGGTCAGGGCCGTACTCAGGCCGAGCCTCAGGAAGGTGCGTCTCATGACGGGATCCGGTCTCCGATCGGTGCCAGGTTCTGGATCGCCGCGAGTGCCCACTGGGCCGCGTCGGGCGAGTAGGCGGTGACCCAGCTCCGGACGGGCACCTCCTCGCCGTCGGCGGTGGTCGGCCGGAACCTCCGCTCCGGCCGGTACGCGCCCCGCGCCCACGGAACGTCCCGCGTGGCACCGGCGTGGACGGCGGGTGCGGAGCCCTCCAGCCAGTGGAGTTCGGTGGCCTGCCCGGAACCGGCCGCCGCGGCGGCCGTGCGGGACGGAGACCAGGAGAACGGGGCTGCGGCGGCCGCGGCTGCGGCGCCCTTGATGACGGTGCGTCGGTGGACGCCGGACACGGGACCTCCGTAGAGCGATGGAAAGCGCTTGCTCCCTGACGGAGATCACTGTGTCCCCACTCTGCCCCGCCTGTCGACGGTGCGGGCCGAGCTGCCACAAGCCCGCAATGAAACGATCATGAACGGGCAAAACTCACCACGGGAGGGGCCGGACACGCCGAAGGCCGGACCCGGGGATCGGGGTCCGGCCTTCGGCGGCGTGTCAGGCGGGAGGTCGTGCGGGGGGTCAGCCGACCGAAACGCCGTGCGTGCGGAGGTAGGCGACCGGGTCGATGTCCGAGCCGTAGTTCGGCGTGGCGCGGATCTCGAAGTGCAGGTGCGGGCCGGTCACGTTGCCGGTCGCGCCGGACAGGCCGACCTGCTGACCCGCGGAGACCGTCTGGCCGGCCGAGACCGAGAGCTGGGACAGGTGGGCGTACTGGGCGTAGTAGCCGTCGGCGAGCTTGATGACGACCTGGTTGCCGTACGCGCCGCCCCAGCCCGCCGAGACGACCGTTCCGGCGCCGACGGCCTTGAGCGAGGTGCCGGTCGGGACACTGAAGTCGACGCCGGTGTGGTAACCGCTGGACCACATGCTGCCGGACATGCGGTACGGGGTGCCGACGGTGGCGCCGGCCACGGGCTGGCTGTAACCGCCGGCATTGCTGCTGCGCTCGGCGGCCTGGGTGGTCGACGTCTTCGACGCGGAGGAGTCCGAGGAGGACTTCGAGGCCGAGGACTTGGAGGAGCCGGACGACTTCGAGGACTTCGAGGACTTCGACGAGGAGGAGGAACCGGCCGAAGTGGACGGCGACTTGGTGGCGCCGGCCGTGGCCTTCTTGCCGATCGACAGCTTGAGGCCGGGGTGGATCAGCGACGGGTCGTCGCCGACGACCTCACGGTTGTCCTCGTAGAGTCGCTGCCAGCCACCGCTGACATGCTGCTCGTTCGCGATCTTCGAGAGGTAGTCGCCGGCCCGCACCGTGTAGGTCGTGGCGCTCGCGGCGGACTTCGACTCGGCGGCGGACTTCTGCGCGACCGGGGCGGCCTCGACGGCCTTCTCCGAGACCGAGGAAACCGACTGGGCGGGCGCCGACTGGGCCGGCGCGGCGTGGGCACCGGTGGCCCCGATGAGCGGGAGTGCGAGCGCGGCGCCGCCGGTTCCGGCGGCGGCGATGGAGCGGGTGAAGCGCTGGGTCTTCGGACGGCGGTGCTTACCCTTCGCGGGCATGGCGAATTCCTCTCCGGCGCCTGCGAGGTGAGCTGTCGGGTGCGGGCTGGAGATGCCCGGCCGTGCCGAGGCACGGCTTTACCCCAAGCCGTTCCGGAGACCGGAACAGGCGGTTCTACCTGTGGGTCCCCCGCTCCTGCCGTACACGGGTCAGTGTGTGCGGGCTCCGGGCGGCGGCAGGATTAGGCGTCCGTCCGGAGTGGAGAGGAACGTAAGCGACCAAGACGCACAGGGACAAGCAGAGGTTGCGCTGCTCACGCCTTTCTCTTGATTCCCTGTGAGAATTACCCGTCACGCTCCGTCAACCGAAAGGCCCGCTTTTCACTTAACGCCCTTGAAATCTGCCCGAATTACGTGAACATGACGGACGACGCACGGTCACGAATATGACCCTCCTCACGTGACGTCTCTCCAGGTTTCCTTATTTCAGAGCGAGTTGGAATTAAGGCGTCAATTCGGACAGATTTATCAGATGCGACGCAGGCGGATAACCATCGCATCAAGGTCGCCGCGCAGCCCGGTGCGCACACCGTGATGCAACAGCACCGCACCCCGGTGCACTTCGCCCGTTTCGAGGCATTCGTACGAGACTGTCGGGTCCAGGCCTCGCAGCCGCAGCGCCGGAACCGGCTCTCCGTACCGCTGCGCCTGAAGCCAGGCGAGGACGACGGCCTCGTCCCCGCGCACGTACTGCACCGCACTCAGCCCACCCTCCGGGGGTCGCAGCCGGTAAAGGTCGCCGTGCTGCACGAGGGGTCGGATCTCCTTGTAGAGGTCCACCCAGCGCCGGGCCTCGCCGAGTTCCTCCTCGGTCCACTCGGCGAGATCGCCGCCGACGCCGAGCACCCCGGCCATGGCGCTGACGAACCGGAAGCGCAGCGAGCTGGCCCGCCCGTTGAGCTGGGTGTTGGGGCTGTCGGTGACCCAGGCGGCCATGACCCGCGCGGGGTGGATCTGGCTGAAGCCGTGCTGGATGGCGAGCCGGTCCAGCGGGTCGGTGTTGTCGGAGGTCCACACCTGGTCGGTGCGGCTCAAGACCCCGAGGTCGATCCGGCCGCCGCCGCCCGAGCAGGACTCGAAGGCCACACCCGGATGGGCCGCCCGCAGCCGGTCCAACAGTGCGTACAGGGCGCGCACATGATCCACCCAGAGCCGCTGGGGGTAGGCGTCGCCAGGCCAGCCGGCGTCGGTGAAGCAGCGGTTGAAGTCCCACTTGACGTAGTCGACGGGCGCGCTGGACAGGAGTGCGTGGAGCCGCTCCCAGAGGTACTCCTGGACGTCCTCGCGCGCGAGGTTGAGTACGAGCTGATTGCGTAGTTCCGTCCGCTTTCGTCCAGGCTGGTACTGCACCCAGTCGGGATGCGCCCGGTACAGCTCGCTGTCCGGGTTGACCATCTCGGGCTCCACCCAGATGCCGAACTGCATCCCCAGCGCGTGCACGTAGTCCGCGAGCGGCTTGAGGCCGTTCGGGAAGCGGTCGGGGTTGGGCCGCCAGTCGCCGAGCCCGGCGTGGTCGCCGGTGCGCGCCCCGAACCAGCCGTCGTCGACCACGAACAGCTCGACGCCGACGGCCGCGGCGCGGCGCGCGAGGGTCGCCTGCTGCTCCTCGGAGATGTCGAAGTAGGTGGCCTCCCAGGAGTTGAACAGCACCGGCCGGTCCCGCTCCGCGTCCGGGATCACGTGCGCGCGCTGGTAGGCGTGCCAGGCACGGCTCGCGCCGCCGTACCCGCCGTCGGTCCACAGGCCGGCGAAGACGGGCGTGGTGAAGGACTCCCCCGCCGCCAGCCGCAGCAGGCCCGAGTCGTCGTATCCGGCGCCGCCGGTGATCTGCACGCGCGCGTCGGGGAGTTGGGCCACGGCGATCCGCCAGGAGCCCGACCAGCCGAGGGCGCAGCCGTAGACCTCGCCGTGCTCCTCGGTCGCGTCGGTGTCCAGGGCGACCCAGGGCAGGTGCTGGTGGCCGGTGTGGCCGCGGCGGCTGCCGATGACCTTCTCACCGTAGGTGAGAGGGGCCCGCGTGAGGCGGGACTCGGCGGCCCAGCGGCCGTGCAGCTGGGACAGGCGCCAGCCCTCGCGGTCGGGCAGGGTCCAGGTCGCCGAGTCGGCGCGGAGCAGCTCCAGGGGCTCGTCGCCCTCGTTGCGCAGGGTCGCCCAGCGTTCCACGACGTCGCCGCGCATCCGGTAGTGCAGGGTGACGTCCAGCCCGGCGTCCCGGAAGCGCAGCCGCAGCTCGTCGCCCTCCGTCTCGTGCCCCGCGAAGGTCCACTCGGTGCCGCGCCGTTCGGTGGTGCGCACGGACAGGGCGGGCCGGACGAAACGGGCGCCGCCCTCGACGGGGTACTCCTCACGGCCGTCGAGCGGGGACTCGAAGGGCCAGTAGTCCGGCAGCGGACGCACGGCGAGTGCCTCGGCGTCGGCGAGCGCGAGCCGCGGGCCCCAGTGCAGATGGACGAGCTCGTCGGCCTCGGTGACATGGACGGCGTAACTGCTGCCGGGCCCCGAAAGGAGCCAGGTACGACCGTCGGCGGCGGACTCGGGCATCAAACCCCCACTGATTCGAACAGGTGCGATCAAGCACCAACATCATCAGGGTCGGGCGTCCCGACGGGCAATTCCGGTGGGCAACTCTTCACCTGGCCGAGGTCCGCCGCTGGGCCTGTGGACAACCCATTGGCCCGGCCATGCATGTCGTATCGTCAGGGAGGTGTTCCGGCGGCCACAGAGCCGCGCCGACCGGAGCCGACGACCGGGAGGAGCCCCCGTGACGCAGCAGATCCCGTCGACCGAGCCCGAGTTGGCCGGTGTGCGCAACTTCCGCGACGTGGGCGGTCTGCCGACCGTCGACGGGCGGCGGGTGCGCCCGGGAGTGCTGTTCCGCAGCGGCCACCTCGCGCACGCGACGGACGAGGACGCCGCGTTCCTCTCCTCCCTGGGGCTGCACACGATCTTCGACTTCCGCAACGCGGCGGACCAGAAGCTGGAGGGCCCGGACATCGAGCTGCCGGGCGTGCGCAATGTGAACCTGCCGCTGACGGACCCGGCCGACGGCGCCGAGTTCTGGAAGATGGTCCGCGACGGCGACATCGACCAGCTTCGCGAGATCCTCGGCGACGGCAGGGCCGCCCACCGGATGATCAGCTCCTACCGCACGATCATCAAGGAGCGCACCGCCGAGCACTCCCAGGTACTGCACGCGCTCGCGGAGGACAGCGTCCCCGTCCTGATGCACTGCGCGGCGGGCAAGGACCGCGCGGGCCTGTCCGTCGCCGTGACGCTGCTCGCCCTGGGCGTGGAGCACGAGGCGATCCTCGCCGACTACCTGGAGTCCAACGCCAAGCACCGCCGCTACCGGATCCGCCGCAGCGGCACCTCCGCGGCGGCCTACTCCCCCGAGGTCATGGAGCTGCTCAGCCCCCTCTTCGACGCCCGCGCCGAGTACCTCGCGGCGGCGCTCGAGACCGTCGAGGAGACGTGGGGCGGCGTCGACACCTACCTGGAGCGGGGCCTCGGGCTCACCCCGGGGACCCGGGAGCGGCTGCGCGAGCGGCTCCTCGACTGAACTGCCGCTTCCGAGGCCGCTACTGCTTGGCCCCCACCTCGAACAGCAGCCAGATGAACGCCGCGAGGACGTGCCCCACCGCGATGTAGATGATCAGCCGGATCCACAGGGCGCGCGGGAACCGTTCCTCGATGTCGCTCATGGCATCTCTCCAGGGGTGGGGCCCAGGCACAGCGCGGCCGTGGGGCTCTGCAGCAGGGTGTGGACGAAGAGCAGTTCGACCCCGTCGGGGTCCTGCGCGGCGAGGCGGTGCGGGGTCAGCGAGTCGAAGTGCGCACTGTCGCCGGGCCCGAGCAGATGCGCGGTGTCCCCGAGGCGCAGCCGCAGCCGTCCGCGCAGGACGTGCAGCCACTCCTCCCCCGGGTGCACCCGCACGATGTCGCCCTGGGAGCCGTACGGCACATGCACGCGCAGGGCCTGCATCCCGCGCCCGGACGCGCCGGCCGTCCAGTACGTCCAGCCGCCCGCACGGGTCGGTTCCATCTCGGCGGCACGGACGACGGCGTCCCGGTCGACGGCCGTCTCGCCGAGCAGCTCCGAGACCGTCGTACCGTAGACACGGGCGAGGGCGAGCAGCATCGGCAGCGAGGGCTGGCGCTGTCCGGTCTCCAGGCGGGAGAGATGGGCGGGCGACAGCCCGGCGGAACGGGCGGCGGCCTCCAGGGTGAGGGCGGCGCGCCGGCGCAGAAACCGCAACTGCGGAGCGACGACGGGGAGGGCATCAGCCTCGTCCGCCGGGACCTCGGGGGGCTCGGGCGGGGACGAACTCATACGTCCATTCAGCCGCACCTTTGCCTCTGGGGCAACTTTCTTGCCTCAGAGGCAAAGTCCACCGAACGCGGTCAGCGGTTGGCCACCGCCTGCTTGATCAGCGTCTTGCCGAAGTCCCACATCAGCCCGCCTCCGCTGTGGGCCTCGTCCATCACCTCGGTGAAGGCGGCGACGAACCGGTCCACGTCCTGCTCGTCGATCACGAGCGGTGGGATCAGCTTGATCACCTCCAGGTGGTCGCCGGAGACCTGGGTGAGGATCCGGTGCCGCTGGAGGAGCGGTACGACGACCATCTGGGCGAAGAGCCCCTTGCGGGCGGTCTGCAGCATCGTCCACCGGCTGCGCAGCTTCAGCGACTTCGGCTTCCCGAACTCGATGCCGATCATCAGTCCCCGGCCACGCACCTCACCGAGCAGTTCGTACGTGTCGGTGAGGGCCGCCAGCCGTGACTTGAGCTGCTCGCCGGTGGCCCGGGCGTTCGCGACGATCTGCTCGTTCTCCATCACGGACAGGACCGCGAGGCCCGCCGCCATCGCCTGGGCGTTGGAGCCGAAGCTCGCCGAGTGGACCAGGACGCGGTCGATCGACGAGAACACCTTCTTGAAGATCCAGTCCTTGCCGAGGGTGGCGCCGACCGGCACATAGCCGCCGGAGAGCGCCTTGGCCACGCAGACCAGGTCCGGCTCGACACCGTCCTCGTGCTGGTAGGCGTAGAAGTCGCCGGTCCTGCCGAGGCCGGTCTGCACCTCGTCGGCGATGAGCAGCGCCTTGTGCCGGTGCAGCAGTTCCTGCGCGGCGCGCAGATAGCCCGGCGGGCCCTCGTGCACGCCCTTGCCCTGGATCGGCTCGACGATCAGGGCGGCGACGTCGCCCTTCTTCAACTCCTTCGCCAGCACGTCGAGATCGCCGAGCGGTACGGCCGTGTCGGGCAGCAGCGGGGCGAAGCCGTCGCGGAAGCCGTCCTCGCCGTTGACCGACAGCGAGCCGGTGGTCAGGCCGTGGAAGGCGTGGTCGCAGTAGAGGATCCGGGGCTTGCCGGTGGCCCGCCGGGCGAACTTCAGCGCGGTCTCGACCGCCTCGGTCCCGCTGTTGCCGAAGAACACCCGGTCCAGGTGCGGGCTGTGGGCGAGCAGCCGTTCGGCCAGCAGTCCGGGCAGCGGCTGGCAGTCGAAGCGGGTGAGGTCGGCGAGGGAGGCGTCGAGGACGTCGTGCAGCGCCTTGCGGACGACGGGGTGGTGGCGGCCCAGGCCCATCACCCCGAACCCGGCGAGCATGTCCAGGTAGTCGTTGCCGTCCGCGTCCCAGAAGTGGGCGCCCTCGGCCCGCTCGTAGACCTTGTCGAAGCCGATGGTGTGCAGCATGCGCGGGAGCTGGTGGTTGAGGTACTTGGTGTGCAGCTCGTAGCGCTCGGCTCCGCGCTCGGCCAGGAGGGCGCCGAGGTCGAACTCCTTGGTCATGCGTCTTTCTCCTCGGGTGGGCCGCCGGCTTCCCCGACAGGGCTGTCGGCTTCCTTGACGGCCAGGCTCGCGCTGATCCGTCCGGCGACCTCGACGGGTGTGAGGCCGATGTCGGCGAGCACCTCGGCACGCTTGGCGTGCGCGAGGAACTGCTCCGGGATGCCGAACCGGCGTACGGGTACGTCGACTTCGGCGTCGCTGAGGGCGAGTGCCACCGCCGAACCGACGCCGGCGGCACGGCTGTTGTCCTCGACGACGGCCACCAGGCGGTGTGCGGCGGCGAGGCCCGGCAGGGCCGGGTCGACGGGCTTGACCCAGCGGGGGTCCACGACCGTGCAGTCGATGCCCCGCGCCTCCAGCAGCTCGGCGGCCTGCAGACACACCGGTGCCATCACGCCGACGGCCACCAGGAGCACGTCGGCCCGGTCGGCGCGGTGCAGGACGTCCATGCCGCCCACGTGGTCGATCGCCGGGATCTCCGGGCCGACCGACTCCTTCGGGAAGCGGACCAGGGTCGGCGCGTCGTCCACCGCGACCGCCTCCCGCAGCTGGGCGCGCAGCTGGTCGGCGTCGCGCGGGGCCGCGATCCTCAGGCCCGGGACGACCTGGAGGACGGACATGTCCCACATGCCGTTGTGGGAGGCGCCGTCCACGCCGGTCACACCGGCCCGGTCGAGCACGAACGTCACGCCGCAGCAGTGCAGTGCCACGTCCATCAGCAGCTGGTCGAAGGCACGGTTGAGGAAGGTGGCGTAGACGGCGACGACGGGATGCAGCCCCCCGGTGGCCAGCCCGGCCGCGCTCACCGCCGCGTGCTGCTCGGCGATGCCCACGTCCCACACCCGGTCCGGGAAGCGTTCGGCGAACTTGCCGAGGCCCACCGGGTGCAGCATGGCCGCCGTGATCGCCACGACGTCGTCGCGCTCCTCGCCGATCCGGACGATCTCGTCGCCGAACACGGACGTCCAGGACGGCCCGCCGGCGGGCACGAGCGGCGCGCAGGTCAGCGGGTCCATCACCCCGACGGTGTGGAAGTGGTCCTCCTCGTGCGCGAGGGCCGGTTCGTAGCCGCGGCCCTTCTCCGTGAGGCAGTGCACCAGCACCGGCCCGTGGAAGCGCTTGGCCCGCCGCAGCGCCGACTCGACGGCCTTGATGTCGTGTCCGTCGATCGGACCGACATACTTCAGGCCCAGGTCCTCGAACATGCCCTGCGGGGCGAAGGCGTCCTTGAAGCCCTTCTTCGCGCCGTGCAGCGACTCGTAGACGGTGTGCCCGACGACCGGGGTCCGCAGCAGTACGTCCTTCCCCCAGGCCAGGACCTTCTCGTAGCCGTCGGTGGTGCGGAGGGTCGCCAGGTGGTTGGCGAGGCCGCCTATGGTCGGCGCGTAGGAGCGTTCGTTGTCGTTGACGACGATGATCAGCGGCCGGTCCTTGGCGGCCGCGATGTTGTTGAGCGCCTCCCAGGCCATACCGCCGGTGAGGGCGCCGTCGCCGATGACCGCGACGACGTGCCCCTTCTCCCCCTGCACCTGGCGGGCCTTGGCGAGCCCGTCGGCCCAGCCGAGGGCGGTGGAGGCGTGGCTGTTCTCGATGACGTCGTGCTCGGACTCCTCACGCGAGGGGTAGCCGGACAGACCGCCCTTGCCGCGCAGCTTGGAGAAGTCCTGACGTCCCGTCAGAAGCTTGTGGACGTAGCTCTGGTGGCCGGTGTCCCACAGGATGCGGTCGACCGGTGACTCGAAGACCCGGTGGAGCGCGATGGTCAGTTCCACCACGCCCAGGTTGGGCCCGAGATGACCGCCGGTCCGGGCGACCGCGTGCACCAGGAACTCCCTGATCTCGTCGGACAGTTCACCGAGTTCCACCTCGGACAGCGCCTTCAGGTCACGTGGTTGCCGGATGTTCTCCAGGATCGTCACGCTCGGGCCCCCTCTCGGTCCGTGCTGTTCAACTCACGGTGACGGCCGGCTCCCCCGCCGCGACGCCGTCCTGCTCCATCTGCTCGGCGATCTTCATCGCCTCCTCGATGAGGGTCTCCACGATCTTCGACTCGGGGACGGTCTTGATGACCTCGCCCTTCACGAAGATCTGCCCCTTGCCGTTGCCGGAGGCGACTCCCAGGTCGGCCTCCCGCGCCTCGCCCGGACCGTTGACCACACAGCCCATGACCGCGACCCGCAACGGGACTTCCATGCCCGTGAGGCCCGCCGTGACCTCGTCGGCCAGCTTGTAGACGTCGACCTGGGCGCGCCCGCAGGACGGACAGGAGACGATCTCCAGCCGTCGCTGCCTGAGGTTCAGCGACTCCAGGATCTGGATGCCGACCTTGACCTCCTCGGCGGGCGGCGCGGACAGGGACACGCGGATCGTGTCGCCGATGCCCTGGCTCAGCAGCGCCCCGAAGGCCACCGCCGACTTGATCGTCCCCTGGAACGCCGGACCGGCCTCCGTCACCCCGAGGTGCAGCGGGTAGTCGCACTGGGCGGCGAGCTGCCGGTACGCCTCGACCATCACCACCGGGTCGTTGTGCTTGACGGAGATCTTGATCTCCCGGAAGTCGTGCTCCTCGAACAGGGACGCCTCCCACAACGCGCTCTCCACGAGCGCCTCCGGGGTCGCCTTCCCGTACTTCTGCAGCAGCCGCCTGTCCAGCGACCCCGCGTTGACCCCGATCCGGATCGGCGTGCCGTGGTCCTTCGCGGCCCGCGCGATCTCCTTCACCTTGTCGTCGAACTGCTTGATGTTGCCCGGATTGACCCGTACGGCCGCACAGCCGGCCTCGATCGCCGCGAACACGTACTTGGGCTGGAAGTGGATGTCCGCGATCACCGGGATCTGCGCCTTGCGGGCGATGGTCGCGAGGGCGTCCGCGTCGTCCTGCGTGGGGCAGGCGACGCGGACGATCTGGCAGCCGGACGCGGTGAGCTCCGCGATCTGCTGCAGGGTGGCGCCGATGTCCGACGTCCGCGTCGTCGTCATCGACTGCACCGACACCGGGGCCCCGCCCCCGACCGCCACCGACCCGACCTGGATCCGCCGCGACGCGCGCCGCTCGGCGATCGGCCGGACCGGTACCTCGGGAACGCCCAGGGATACGGCCGTCACCGGGTCACTCCCGGTTCCCGGAGACCGTCTCGCGCATGGCGCGCAGCGACTCCTTGAGCGAGCCCATGGTGGCGAGGACGGCGGTGGGCTCGTAGCCGCAGTGCGCCATGCAGTTGGCGCAGCGCGGGTCCTTGCCGCGGCCGTAGTTGTCCCAGTCGGTCTCCTCGATGAGTTCGCGGTACGTCGGGACGTAGCCGTCGCTCATCAGGTAGCAGGGGCGCTGCCAGCCGAAGAGGGAGTAGTTCGGGATCGCCCAGGCCGTGCACGGGAAGTCGACCTTGCCCTCGAGGAAGTCCAGGAAGAGCGGGGAGTGGTTGAGGCGCCAGCGGCGCCGGTTGCCGCCCGAGAAGGCCTTCTTGAACAGCTCGCGGGTCTGCTCCACGCCCAGGAAGTGCTCCTGGTCGGGCGCCTTCTCGTAGGCGTAGGCGGGCGAGATCATCATCTCGTCGACCTTGAGGTCGTCGTTGAGGAAGTTGAGCACCTCGATGACGGTCTGCGGGGTGTCGGTGTTGAAGAAGGTCGAGTTGGTGGTGACCCGGAAGCCGCGCCGCTTGGCCTCCTTGATCGCCTCCACGGCCTCGTCGAAGACGCCCTCCTTCGCCACCGACTCGTCGTGCCGCTCGCGCAGCCCGTCGATGTGCACGGCGAAGGCGAAGTACGGGGAGGGCCTGAACTTGTCGATCTTCTTGCGCAACAGCAGGGCGTTGGTGCAGAGGAAGACGTACTTCCGCTTCGCCACCAGCTGCCGCACGATCTCGTCGATCTGGGGATGCATCAGCGGCTCGCCGCCGGCGATCGAGACCATGGGCGCGCCGGATTCGAGTACCGCCCCGACGGCCTGGGCGACCGGCATGCGCTGCTTGAGCACTCCCGCCGGATGCTGGATCTTGCCGCAGCCCTCGCACTTGAGGTTGCAGGCGAAGAGGGGTTCCAGCTCGACGATGAGCGGGAACTTGTCCCGCTTGCGGAGCTTCTGTTCAGCCAAGTAGGTAGCGACCTTGATGGACTGGCGCAGCGGCATGGCCATATGGCTCACCTCCGGGGGAGCAGCACATTACGGTGCCATTCGAAGAATGCAGGCAGGACGGAACGAAGGACGCGGAAAGCCGATATTCCACCGCGCACCGTGCCGATCCGGACGAGTTCATGTTCAGGAGCGTCCACGACCACACGGACGGCCGCAACCGGGCGTGCCCCCGCGCGGACGGCGCTCAGGAGCGTGGCCGCCGACTCCATGTCGACCGCGATCGCGCCGGTCGCGCGCAGGTCGGACCGCTCCGGGCCGCGCACGACGTGGTCGGAGCCGGTCAGGGGGCCGGTGTGGACGGTGCGCCCGGGCAGCGCGCGCACGAGTTCCTTGACGAGCAGTTCGGTGTCGACGCACGGCACGGTGCCGCGCGGGTCGCGGGTCTCCTCGGCGACGACCAGGTCGCCGGGGTGCATGCCGGGGGTGAGCCCCGCGCAGAAGCCGGTGGCCAGGACGGCCGCGCCGCCGAGCACCGGGTCGGCCAGGACCCTGGTGACGGAGCGTTCGGCCGCCTTGGGCCCCATGCCGGTGCGCAGGAAGGTGACCGGCCCGCCGGCCCCACCGCGGTCGCCCATGCGCAGGGCGAGGCGCTCGATGCCGAGCGCGCAGGCGATCAGCAGCGGGGCGGGGGCGGGCTGGGCGTTCATCAGCTCCCCTCGGCCTCTGCGGCAGCCGTGTCGTCGACGACCACCTCGATCGTCGTCTCGGTGAACGGCTCCCCATGGACGTACCGGCCGAGCGCGGTCAGCGGGAAGACCTGGCGGTAGAGGTGGTAGTTGATGGAGAAGTCCCAGGGGAAGCCCGTGCCGGTGAAGTAGCGCTCGTCCCAGGAACCGTCCTCGCGCTGGGTCTCGGCGAGCCAGGCGACGCCCCGCTCGACGGCCTTGGAGTCCTTCTCCCCCGCCGCGATCAGAGCCATCAGCGCCCAGGCGGTCTGGGAGGCGGTGGAGGCGCCGCGGCCGCTCCAACGAGCGGCGTCGTGGTACGAGCGCAGGTCCTCGCCCCAGCCGCCGTCGTCGTTCTGGACCCGCTCCAGCCAGGCGACGGCCCGGCGGATCGCGGGGTGCTGGGTGGGCAGTCCTGCGGCGGTCAGGGCGGGCACCACCGAGCCGGTGCCGTAGACGTAGTTGACGCCCCAACGGCCGAACCACGATCCGTCCGGCTCCTGTTCGGCGAGCAGCCACTCGATGCCGCGCCGGGTGCGCGGGTCGTGCGAGAGGCCCTCGACGGCGAGCATCTCGACGACGTGCGCGGTGACGTCGGCCGACGGCGGGTCGATGACCTCGCCGAAGTCGCAGAACGGCAGCCGGTTGGGGAACGGGCTGGTGTTGTCGACGTCGAAGGCGCCCCACGCGCCGTTCCTCGACTGCATCCCGAGGTTCCAGCGCACCCCGCGCGCGATCGCCTTCTCCACCCGCTGCGGATCGTGGTGCTGGACCCGGCGCAGCGCGAGGACGACCTCGGCGGTGTCGTCGATGTCCGGGTAGTTGTCGTTGTGGAACTCGAACGCCCAGCCGCCCGGCGGGAGTTGGGGTCGGCGTACGGACCAGTCGCCGGGCCGTACGACCTGCTCGCCGAGCATCCAGTCGGCGGCCTTGACGAGCTGGGGGTGGTTGGCGGGGAGCCCGGCGTCGGCGAGCGCGATCGTCGCCAGGCAGGTGTCCCACACCGGCGACTGGCAGGCCTCGATCATCCGGGCGCCGTCCTCGCGCCACACGGCGTAACGATCCAGCGACTTCAGCCCCTCCCGCATCACGGGGTGCTGAAGGTCGTAGCCGAGCAGGTGCAGGGCGATCACCGAGTAGACGGCCGGGGGCTGGATGCCGCCCCAGCAGCCGTCGTTCTCCTGCCGCTCGATGATCCAGCGGGCCGCGGAGTTCATGGCCGCCCTGCGCAGCCGGCGGACCGCGACCGTGCGGTAGCCGCGCACGACCTTGTCGAGCCGCTGGAAGAGCCCGTCCCAACTGTTCATCGGGGCAAGGGGCTTGGGCGGGTTGGGGTTCGCGGGATCAGTGTGCAGCTCGTCCAGCGGGAAGGGCGCCGGGCGCACCGGGCGCTTCGCCGAGACCACCGTGAGCGGGACGATCGTCTGCCGGGCCCAGCAGCCGAAGTTGTAGATGCTGAGCGGGAACCACTTCGGGAAGTAGAGGAGCTCCGGCGGGAGTTCGGGAAGGTCCTCCCACTTCCACCAGCCGAACAGGGCGAGCCAGATCCGGGTGAAGACGCGGGAGGCGGCGATGCCGCCCTGGTCGCGGATCCAGGCGGAGGCCCTGGCCATGTGGGGTGCGTCGGGCGCGTCGCCGGCCAGCCGCAGGGCGACGTACGCCTCGATCGTGGTGGAGAGTTCGCCCGGGCCGCCGTAGAAGGTGGCCCAGGTGCCGTCCTCGCGTTGCTCGCCTCTGATGAAGAGGGCGGCGGCCCGGGTCGTCGGCTCGTCTCGGATGCCCAGGAACTGACGGAGCAGCAGGTCCTCGGCGTCCATCGTGACGTTCGTCTCGAGGTCGCCCTTCCACCAGCCCTCGGCGTCCTGCCGGGCGAGCAGGAAGTCGGTCGCGCGCCGCACGGCGCGCACGGCGGCTTCGTGTACCCCGGCCGCCACGGGGGTGTCGATGTCGGTGTCGCTGGCCGCGGCAGCGCGGGGCGGCAGGGCCCCGGTGCTTCCGTCGGTCGTCGCTGTCATGGCTTCCCCTTCGTGCAGTGTGCATGTCGTGCGTCTGCTGTGGGTCCGCCGTCGGCCGGTGCGTGACTCGCCTCGCTGCACCGGCCGGCGACTACGCGAGGGCTATTCGACCGATAGTGATCATCTCTTTCGTACGACGACGAAGTCGGCGAGCGCCGTGAACCGGGCCCGCACCTGCTCGGGCATGTCGACGGCGTTCAGGGCTTCGATGGCGATGGTGTGCTGACGGCGTGCCTCCCCGGCGGTCCACTCACGGCCGCCCGCCTCCTCGATGAGGGCGGCCCGGGCCGCGAACTCCTCCTCGGAGAAGTTCTCGAAGTCGCTGCTCTTGGCGTCCGCGGCGAGGATCTCGCCGAGTTGCTCGGAGGCGGAGCCGCCGGCCGCGAGCGCGGCGACGACCGGCAGGGACTTCTTGCGCTGGCGCAGGTCGCTCCAGGTCTGCTTGCCGGTGGCCTCCGGGTCGCCCCAGATGCCGAGGAGGTCGTCGACGGCCTGGAAGGCCAGGCCGAGGTGGTAGCCGTACTTCTCCAGGGCGTCGGCGGTGCGGTCGTCCGCGCCGCCGAGCACGGCTCCGATGGAGCTGGCGCAGGCCAGCAGGGCACCGGTCTTGTTGCCCTCCATCTCCAGGCACTCCTCGACGCTGACGCGGTCGCGGTGCTCGTAGGAGATGTCCTGCGCCTGACCGTCGATCAGGGCGCGGGTGGCGGTGGTCAGGCGACGGGTGGCGCGGCCCGCGTCGACGGTGCCGAGTTCCAGCAGCACCTCGTTGGCCAGGGCGAACAGGGCGTCGCCGACCAGGATGGCCTGGGCGGGGCCGTGCACCTTCCAGACGGTGTCGCGGTGGCGGCGCTGCTCGTCGCCGTCCATCAGGTCGTCGTGCAGGAGCGAGAAGTTGTGGACCAGTTCGACGGCGACCGCTCCGGGGACACCGACCTCGGGCGCGGCGTCGGCGACCTCCGCGGAGAGCACGGCGAGCGCGGGACGGACGGCCTTGCCGCCGTCCCCGTCGGTCGGATTGCCCTGGGCGTCGATCCAGCCGAAGTGGTAGGCGGCGACCGTGTCCATGGGAGGCGCCAGACGGTCGACGGCCGCCCGCAGCACCGGCGTGGCCAGGGTCCGGCCGCGCTCCAAGAGCGCGGTCACGTCCACCGCGTCGGAAGCCGTCGAGGCCGGGGGCACAGTGGGCACAGTTTCTCCTCTTGTTGCGGTACCGGAGGGGGTGCGGGGATGTGCCGAGCCGTGCTGATCCTGATCGAGCATCACGCTGCCTCCTCGAAGGCGAAGAGGTGGCGGGGGCGGGGCCGGCCGAGGGTGCCGAGCGCGGCGTCCGCCGCGCTCACACCGCTGCGGACCGCACTCTCCATGGTCGCGGGCCACCCTGTGGCGGTCCACGCTCCGGCCAGGTACAGGCCGGGTGCCTTGGTGCGGGCGCCGGGCCTGAGCCGTCCGACGCCGGGGGTGGGGGCGAACGTCGCCGTGCGCTCCCGGGTCACGAAGAAGTCCTTCACCCGCGCGCCGCGCGCGCCGGGCAGCAGCCGCTCCAGCTCGGGCAGGTAGCGCTCGCGCAGCGCGGCGACGGGCTCGTCGATCTCGTCCTGCGCGGCCGACTGCGACAGCGCGAGGTATTGGCCCTCGCGCAACCCGGAGGCGTCGGTGCGGTCGAACACCCACTGCACGGGCGTGCCGAGCGCGGCGAGGAAGGGGGTGGCGAGCACCTTGCGGTCGTAGACGACGTGCACGTTGAGGATCGGCGCGGTCCCGATCCGCAGCAACCGCTCGGGGGCGTCGAGTGCCCCGTCCGGCAACAGGTCGTACGCCTCGCGCTGCGGTACGGCGAGGACGACGGCGTCCGCCGCGAGCGTCCCGCCGGGAACCTGAACACTCCAACGCCCGTTGTCGTCAGTGGAGACGGAGGTGACGCGTGTACGGACTTCGGTACGGACGCCCGCGGAGTCGAGCGCCTTGCGGGCCAGCCGGTCGTGCAGTTCACCCAGCGGGACGCGCGCCCAGCCGATGTCGGCCGCGCCCGGGTCGGACAGCAGACCGGTCTTGAACACCATCGCGGCGAGCCCCAGGGAGGCGTCGCCCGCGACCGCGTTGAGGGTGGCGACCCCGACCAGGTCCCACAGGGCCTCCACGGCACGCGCCGACTGACCGTGCGCGGTCAGCCAGCTGCCGAAGTCCTGCGCGTCGAGCGCCGGATCGGCGAGGTCGAGTCCCTTGAGCGCGACCGCGGCCCGGCCCACCTTGGCGCGTTCGGCGAGTGAGAGGTGCGGGTACGTGGCGAGGCTGCGCCCCAGGTGGAGGGGGACGGGCAGCGCGTCGCGCCGCAGTCTGCCGAGCCGCCGCCCCTCGGGTCTGGCGACGTCGACGACGGGCACGTCGAGACGATCCTGCAGCGGTGCCAGCGCCGCGCCCCCGATCCGGTCGAGGAACCAGCGGTAGGCGGTACAGCAGCGCAGGTACACATGCTGTCCGTTGTCGACGGTGAGCCCGTCGCGCCGGAAGGAGAAGGCCAGGCCGCCCAGCCGGGGCCGGCCTTCGAGCAGGGTGACGCGTACGCCCGCGTCGGCGAGCGCGAGCGCCGCGGTGACACCGGCGAGGCCGCCGCCGACCACGACGGCGTCCCGCCCGGACGTTTCCGGGGCAGGTGAGAGCAGCTCGTCGCTCATGGTGTCCCCTCCCCTGCGCGCCCACCGGGACGCCTGACCTCCGCACGGCGGGCCGTCGCAGTCAGGGACGCCGCGCCGCACCGGAGGGTTGCGTGCCACTTTTCGCCAGTGACATCACCTTGGTCCACTTTGTCGCCCGCGTCCATCAGATCTGCCTCCTGACGGCCAGCCGGGACACATACCGGGCGTCCAGACCGGACAGCCCGCGCACGGCGACGTAGGCCTTCTCCCGGCCGGGCAGGGAGACCCGGCCGCGCAGGACGGCCTCGGGGTCGCGCTCGATGCGGTCGAGGAGGCGGCGGTAGATGCCGGCCATCGCCGCGACACAGGCGCCGCTGCGCCGGTCCAGCATGGGCAGCAGCCGGTAGCCCTCGGCGAAGAGAGCGCGGGCCCGCCGCACTTCGAAGTGCACGAGGCCCGCGAAGTCGGAGCCCTCCGGCGGCCTCGGCCCGTCGAATCCGGCCGAGCAGCCGAACTTCGCCAGGTCGTCGGCGGGCAGATAGGTCCGGCCGCCCGCGGCGTCCTCGCGAACGTCTCTGAGAATGTTGGTGAGTTGGAGTGCGAGCCCCAGCGTGTCGGCGTACTCCGGTGCGCGCTCGGCGCCACGCGCACCCGGTTCGGTACCGAACACACCGAGCGAGAGCCGGCCGATGGCGCCCGCCACACAGCGGCAGTACACCTTCAGGTCGTCCCAGGTCTCGTAGGTCTCGCCGCGGACGTCCATCAGGACGCCGTCGATCAGCTCGTCCAGGCCGACCAGCGGGATCGGGAAGGTCCGCGCGGCGTGCGCGAGGGCCACGGCGACGGGGTCGGTGTCGTCCTCCTCGACCTCGCCCGCGCCGATCCGGGTGAGCAGCGCCCGGGTGTCCTCGAGCCGGGCGACCTTGACGTCGCCGTCCAGGGCGCCGTCGCCGATGTCGTCGACACGGCGCGAGAACGCGTACAGCGCCGACATCGCCCGCCGCTTCGGCGTGGGCAGCAGCCGGATGCCGTACGCGAAGTTCCGGGCCTGCTGTCCGGTGACGGCCTCGCAGTAGCCGTAGGCGGCGAGTACCGGTGCGGACACGTGTGGCGGAGAGTCCACGGTCCGGATCACCCCTCTCCTCGCAGGGTCACGCCCACCTCACGCAGCAACCGGAGCTTGCCGGGCTTGGGCGGGCCGGGAAGGACGTCGTACTCGGCGGCGGAGATCGCGTGGATCGCCGCCCTTCCCCCCGCCACGAACCCTGCGAGCAGCAGCCTCAACCTGCCGTGGACGCTACCCACCAGGGGGGCGCCTTCATTCAGGAGGTCGCGGGCGCGTTGCGCTTCGTAGGCGAGCAGAGCGCGCACCGACGCGCCCGCGGTGTTCGCGGCGAGGTCCGCCTCCTGGACGTGAAAGCGCTTCATGTCCGTGGCGGGCAGATAGACGCGGTCACGGCCGAGGTCCTCGGCCACGTCCTGGAGGTGTTCGACGATCTGCAGGGCGGTGCAGACCGCGTCGGAGCGGCGGATGCGCTCGGGGGTCGCCGTGCCGGTGACGGCCAGGACGAGGCGGCCCACGGGGTTGGCGGACAGTTCGCAGTACGCCAGGAGGTCGTCGTAGGTGTCGTAGCGCGTGACAAGCTGGTCCTGGCGGTTGGCGGCGATCAGGCCGAGGAAGGGCTCGGGGGTGAGGGCGCGGCGGCGGACGGTCGGCTGGAGGCGGCGCAGCAGGGGGTGGCGGGGCGTGCCGTCGAAGACACGGCGCAGGTCGGTCTCGAAGGCGTCCAGCAGGACGAGGCGGTCCTCGGCCTCGGTGGCCGACACGCCGAGCAGCCGGGCGTCGGCGCCGCCCGGGGCCAGGTCGCCGTCACCGATGTCGTCGACGAGGCGGGCGAAGCCGTACACCGCCATGAGGTCGTCGCGCCAGGCGCGGGGCAGGAAGAACGGGGCCACGGGGAAGTTCTCGTCGGCGGCCTTGGCGAGGGTGTCGCGCTCCGGGTCCCCGATGCGCGACACGGTCGGCGCCGTCATCGTCGACTGCCTGGAGCAAGGACGGCACATGCTGCGTTGAGCTGGGGAGTTTCCGTAGCCATTGCCGTCACATCTCCCGTTCTACACCGACAACCCAAGACCCACTATTTCGGACACGCCGCCCAGCCGCCCGCGCGGCAGCCCTGCCTGAGGGTGTCGCGCATTATCGCCCCACTTGACGCGTTTCGGGACCGGTACAGCTTACGTTGTACAACGCAGCGTGGTTCGCGGGGGTGTCCCGCAGATCACAACAACACACCGATTGGTGTCAAGATTCCTGAGATGCCCCGGAGTTGACGTTTCCTTTGCAGACGCAGGGCCCCGCCGGGCAGTTCCGGCGGGGCCCTGGGCGGCCGGGGCTACTTGCCCGAGAACTTCTCGTACTCCTTGAGGACCTCGTCGGTCGGGCCGTCCATGCGCAGCTCTCCGCGCTCCAGCCACAGCACGCGGTCGCAGGTGTCCCGGATCGACTTGTTGCTGTGGCTCACCAGGAACACCGTGCCGGCCTCCTTGCGCAGCTCCCGGATGCGTGCCTCGGAGCGCAGCCGGAACTTCGCGTCACCGGTGGCCAGGGCCTCGTCGATCATCAGGACGTCGTGGTCCTTGGCGGCGGCGATGGAGAAGCGCAGGCGGGCCTGCATACCGGAGGAGTAGGTGCGCATCGGCAGGGTGATGAAGTCGCCCTTCTCGTTGATGCCGGAGAAGTCGACGATCTCCTGGTAGCGCTCCTTGATCTGCTCCCGGGACATACCCATGGCCAGACCGCCCAGGATGACGTTGCGCTCTCCGGTGAGGTCGTTCATCAGGGCCGCGTTGACGCCGAGGAGCGAGGGCTGGCCGTCGGTGTAGACCCTGCCGCTCTCGGGCGGCAACAGACCGGCGATGGCGCGCAGCAGCGTGGACTTGCCGGAGCCGTTGGAGCCGATCAGGCCGATGGCCTCGCCCCGGTGGGCGACGAAGGAGACACCGCGCACCGCGTGCACCTTGCGCACGCCGCGGTCCCCGCTCCGCTTGACGATGCGGCTCAGGGCGGCGGTGGCACTGCCCTTGCCGGTCTTCGCGCCGTTGACGCGGTAGACGATGTGGACGTCGTCGGCGATGACGGTGGGGACCCGCCGGTCCGCTGCCTGCTCAGCCACGGCCGTACCTCTCCTCCGCCTTCCAGAAGTACACGAAGCCGCCGATGGCGAACAGGACGGCCCAGCCGCCGGCGACCGCCCAGACATGGTCGGGGAGGTTCTGGGAGCCGTACTCCTCGATGAGGGCGAAGCGCATCAGGTCCATGTAGATCGCGGCCGGGTTCCACTGCAGGACGTTGGCGATCCACTGCGGCTTGTCGGCGAGGAAGACCGGGATGGAGAACATCACGCCGGACGCGTACATCCACGTGCGCATGACGAACGGCATCAGCTGCGCCAGGTCCGGGGTCTTGGCGCCGGCCCGGGCGAAGATCAGCGCCAGACCGGTGTTGAAGCAGAACTGCAGGACGAGGACCGGGACGATCAGGACCCAGGAGGCGTCCGGGTAGCTGCCGAAGGCGATGGCCACCGCGAACAGCACGATCATCGAGTACAGCAGCTGCTGGAGCTGCTGGAGGGCGAAGGAGACCGGCAGGGAGGCGCGTGGGAAGTGCAGGGCGCGCACCAGGCCGAGGTTGCCGGAGATCGCGCGGACGCCGCTCATCACGGAACTCTGCGTGAAGGTGAAGACGAAGACGCCCGTGACCAGGAACGGGATGTACACGTCCTTGTCCATCCCGCGGCCCGCGTCGAGGATCAGGCCGAAGATCGCGAAGTACACGGCCGCGTTCAGCAGGGGCGTGGCCACCTGCCACAGCTGGCCCAGCTTGGCCTGGCTGTACTGGGCGGTCAGCTTCGCCGAGGAGAAGGCCAGGATGAAGTGGCGTCGGCCCCAGAGCTGGCGGACGTAGTCCGGCAGGGAAGGCCGGGCGCCGCTCACGGCCAGCCCGTACTTGGCGGCCAGTTGCGCCGCCGTGAGGCCCTCGTCGGGCGACGTGGGCGCGCTCACCGCGACTCCGCCGTCATGCGTTGTCTCACTCACCAGTAGGAAACTTTCGTCTTCGGGATGCGCAGCCTGGTCGGGTCTGGCATGAGCCGGGGGGCCGCGGAACGCTCCGAGGCCCTCGGGGACGAGCTTGTCAGATGACGGGGGGCCGGCCCAGTCGGGTCAGCCGCCACACCGTACGCCACTTCATGGGCCTGCGCGGTCCGCACGGCGTGGTCCACCCTTCCCGGAAGCCGCCGAACCACGCCTTCAGCGCGGACCGCGAGGGGCGGCGCAGCAGCGTCAGCAGCAGCCAGACCCCGAGGTAGACCGGGACCAGCGGAACGGGAAGGTTGCGGCGGGCCAGCCAGACGCGGTTGCGGGCGACCATGCGGTGGTAGACCGCGTGCCGCGAGGGCGCGGTCGTCGGGTGGTACAGCACCATGTCGGACCGGTAGTCGATCATCCAGCCCGCGTCGAGGGCCCGCCATGCCAGGTCGGTTTCCTCGTGCGCGTAGAAGAATTCGTCCGGGAGGGCGCCGGCTTCGGCGAAGACCCGGGTGCGGACGGCGTTGGCACCGCCGAGGAAGGTGGTGACCCGGGAGGAGCGCATCGGGTCGGAGGCGCGCAGCCGCGGCACATGGCGGCGCTGGGTCTCGCCGGTGTCCGGGTCGGCGATGCGGAAGCTGATGATGCCGAGCTTCGGGTCGGCCGCGAAGGCCTGGCGGCACAGCTCGGCGGTGTCGTGGTGCGCCAGCAGGCCGTCGTCGTCGAGGAACAGCAGGATGTCGACGTCACGGCCGCTGGGGCCGAAGGCCTCGATGCCGACGTTGCGGCCGCCGGGGATACCGAGGTTCTCGGGCAGCTCGACGGTGCGGACGACCGAGGAGAACTGCGCGACGTCGGGGACCGGGGAGCCGTTGCCGACGACGACCACCTCGACCGGGTCGCCGTCCTGCTTGGCGACCGAGTCGATCAGGGCGCGCAGCTCGTCGGGGCGGTTGCCCATCGTGATGACGACCGCGCCGACCTTCAGGGAGGAAGAGGCCATGGCACTCACCGCAGCCTGCTCGACACGAGGATGGACACGAGGTGCAGCAGCGTCTGCAGCAGCGCGATGCCGGCCAGCACCGCGACCCCGAGCCGGGAGAAGAACAGGTCGCCGCGCATCTGGTCCACGACCGCGAGGACCAGGATCAGCAGGGACGCCTCGATCCCCAGGATCAGCCGGTGGAACTTGAGCGCCGAGGCGGCCCGGCGGGCCAGCGCCATGCCGGAGGAGCGCGGCTCGGACGCCGTCTCCTTGACCGGCGGCAGCCCGCCCTGGTGACGGGCGACGCCGACCAGGTCGGTCTCGGCCTTGATCAGGATCGCGCCGAGGGCGGCCAGGGTGCCGAGGAAGGCCCACAGCCAGTCGATGCGCCCCGAGCCCCACAGGTCGGCGGCGCGCAGACCGAAGCCGACGAGCACCGCGGCGTCGGTCAGATAGGCGCCGACCCGGTCCAGGTAGACCCCGCCGAGCGAGTACTGCTTCTTCCAGCGCGCGATCTCGCCGTCGACGCAGTCCAGCAGCAGGTACAGCTGGACACACACGACGCCGAGCACGGCACCGGCGATCCCCGGCACCAGCAGGGCCGGGGCCGCGAGCACGCCGAAGACGGTCATCAGATACGTGAGCTGGTTGGGCGTGACCCGGGTGTTCACGAGGTAGCGGTCGACCCGCAGGGACACCTCGCGCATGTAGAGGCGTCCCATCCAGTGCTCACCGCTGCGCCGGTCCTTCACCCCCGGGGGGTGGACGACCGGTCTGAGTTCAGCTACCGATGGCCTTGACATAGTCGGCGTAGATGTCCTTGATCTGTTCGGTCTTGAGGTCGAGGTGTTCGAGGATCGTGTAGCGGCCGGGCCGGGTCTGCGGGGCGAACTCCACCGCGCGGACGAACTCGTCCGTGGTGAAGCCGATCTCCTCCGGCAGTACCGGCAGCCCGTGCCGTCGCAGCACCTCGGCCATGTAGGCCGACTCCTCGTGGGCTCCGCGCAGGTACATCGCGAAGGCCGCGCCCAGGCCGCACTGCTCGCCGTGGGCGGCGGCGCGCCGGGGGAACAGCAGGTCGAAGGCGTGGTTGATCTCGTGGCAGGCGCCGGAGGACGGGCGGGAGTCGCCCGACACCGACATGGCGATACCGCTGAGGACCAGTGCCTCGGCCAGCACCTGCAGGAAGTCGGTGTCCCCGATGCCGCCCGGATGTCTGAGGACCGCCTCGCCCGCCTGCCGGGCGATCGCGGCGGCGAGGCCGTCGATCTTCTCGCCCTTGACACGGTTGGCCAGCTCCCAGTCCGCGATCGCGGAGATGTTGGAGACGGCGTCACCGATACCGGCCCGCACGAAGCGCACCGGGGCCTCCCGGATGACGTCGAGGTCGATGACGACGGCGATCGGGTTCGGGACGCCGTAGGAGCCGCGGCCCGCGTCGTTGTCGAGGGTGGCGACCGGGGAGCACAGACCGTCGTGGGCGAGGTTCGTCGGGACGGCGACCAGCGGGAGGCCGACGCGTGCCGCGGCGAACTTCGCGCAGTCGATGATCTTGCCACCGCCGAGGCCCACGACCGCGTCGTAGTGGCCGGCCTTTATGTCACCGGCCAGCCGTACGGCGTCGTCGAGGGTGCCGCCGCCGACCTCGTACCAGGTGGCACCGGGCATCGAGGGGGCGAGCCGCTCGCGCAGCCGGGCGCCCGAGCCGCCGCTGACAGCGACGGCGAGCTTGCCGGAGTGCGAGATGCGCTCGTCCGCGAGGACGCACGCCAGGTCCTCGAGGGCACCCGGGCGGATGTCCACGACGAGTGGCGAGGGAATGAGCCGGGTCAGTACTGGCACGCGATCTCCCGTCCCCGGGCGAGATCGTCGTGGTTGTCGATCTCGACCCAGTCGACGTCGCCGATCGGTGCCACGTCGATCCGGAAGCCGCGGTTGACGAGCTCCTGGTAGCCGTGCTCGTAGAACTGCTGCGGGTCGGTCTCCCAGACCGCCTTCAGCGCGTCGGCCAGCTCGGGGGCGGCGTCGCCCTCGATGAGGGTGACGCCGATGTACTCGCCGGTGGCCTCGGTGGGGTCCATCAGCTTGGTGATCTTCGTCATGCCCTTCTCGGGGTCGACGACGACCTTCATCTCCTCGTCGGCGAGCTGCTTCACCGTGTCGAGGGCGAGGATGATCTTCTTGCCGTCGCCGCGGGCGGCGAGCAGCGTCTTCTCGACGGAGACCGGGTGGACGGTGTCGCCGTTGGCGAGGATCACCCCGTCCTTGAGGGCGTCACGGCCGCACCACAGGGAGTAGGCGTTGTTCCACTCCTCGGCCTTGTCGTTGTCGATGAGGGTCAGCTTGAGGCCGTACTTCTCCTCCAGGGCCGCCTTGCGCTCGTAGACGGCCTCCTTGCGGTAGCCGACGATGACCGCGACCTCGGTCAGGCCGATCTCGGCGAAGTTGCCGAGGGTCAGGTCCAGAACCGTGGGTTCGCCCTCTATGCCCGCGGGCCCCACCGGCACCAGCGCCTTGGGCAGGGTGTCGGTGTAGGGGCGCAGACGCCGTCCGGCGCCGGCCGCCAGCACGAGGCCGATCATGCGGGTTCTCCTTCGTCGTGTACGGCGGGAGCCCCTGCGGACACCCAGAAGCGGATGCTCTCGGCGAGCACCACGAGGGCGACGGCCACGGCGAGCACCGTGAGCGCGACCGTGAACTGCGTGGCGGTGAGCACCGTGGCCAGGATGCCGACGAGCAGCGTCCGCCCTTCCTGCCCCCCGATGACGCGCACCAGCCAGGCCGGCGGCGCTCCGGCGTTGCCGCGGATGCGGTACACCGTGTCGTAGTGATGGTAGGCGACGGCGGCAACGAGCCCGAAAGCCGCCGGTAGCGCCCCGTTCACATCCGCCCGGGCGGCGAGGATCAGCACCGTGCAGTACTCGGCGGCGCGGAAGAGCGGCGGGACCAGCCAGTCGAGGGCTCCCTTGAGGGGGCGGGCGACTGCGTCGGCGGACACCAGGACGTACACGACGGCGGCCACGACGAGCGAGAAGCCCGGCCCGTCGAGCCAGGCCGCGAGCACCAGCAGGACGGCGCCGACAACGGCGCTGAGGGGGGCCGGAATGCGGATCCCGGCGGGCAGGGTGCGGGCGAGCAGCTCGGCCGCCGGCCCGCTGTCGGCCAGGTCGGCCAGCGCCTGCGCGGCCCGGTCCGTGCGCCGCGCCTTGCGGGTGACCGACCGCAGCAGGCGGCCCGCCGTGGTGTAGCCGGCCGCGAAGGCGCAGCCGATCAGCAGCGCGTAGAAGGTGACGCGGGGGGTGGTGGCCGCGGTCAGGACGGCGATCATGGCCCATCGTTCGCCGATGGGCAGCACTATCATCCGGCGCACCCACACCGTCCAGCCGACGCTGTCCAGCTTGTCGGAGAGGGCGGCGGTGGGGCTGGTGTTGGCGGTGGCGTCGTGGTTCGCCTCGTTGAAGGAGAAGTCGACGACGTGCCGGCAGGTCTGCAGGATCATCGCGCCCAGCGCCAGCGCCCACACGTCGTCGCCGCCGCGGGCCGCCCCCAGCGCGAGACCGGCGTAGTAGGCGTACTCCTTGGCCCGGTCGAAGGTGGCGTCGAGCCAGGCGCCGAGGGTGGAGTACTGCAGGGAGTAGCGGGCGAGCTGGCCGTCGGTGCAGTCCAGGACGAAGGAGAAGATCAGCAGGAGGCCGGCGGCGACGAACCCGCCCCGGGTCCCGGTGGCCGCGCAGCCGGCCGCGATGAGCGCGGTGATCAGCGAGGCGGTGGTGACCTGGTTGGGGGTGAGGCCCCGGCGGGCGCACCAGCGGGCGAGGTAGCGCGAGTAGGGGCTGATGAAGAAGGTGGTGAAGAAGCCGTCGCGGGACTTCACGGCCGACTTCAGGCGTACGGCCTCGTCGTCGACGGCGGAGACGGCCTGCCGTGCCTCGTTGCGGGCCTGCGGGTCGGCGGGGACCTCCGCGACCAGGCTGCCGAGCTCGGGCCGGTGGACGTCGGCACCGTCGGCGTCGAGGGCGGTGACGACGCGGTCGGCGAGGCTGTCGACGTCCCCCACGCTCGACTTCGCTCGCGCGGGGGCACCCCCATGGGCCGTACCGCCGGTCGCGGAGTTCTCCCGGGCCATCGCGCGGGTCAGGGCCTGGCGGCCGTCCGGCTGGGCGGTGACGGCGCCCGGGATCGCGGCGAGCGGGAAGCGGGGGTCGGTGAGACCGAGGCGCAGCGCGTGCAGATGGCCCACGAAACGGGTGTCGACGACGGCCACCCGCTGGTCACCGGGGACGGCGGCGAGGAGCGTCTCCGCGTCGGCGGCGTCCGCGGCGACCCGGACGTCGAAGCCGAGGGACCGCAGGTCCACCTCGATCGACGATCCGGGGACCGGCGGACCGGTGAGGATGGCGGTCGGCAACCGAACTCACTCCCTGGGTCCCGACGCGTCCGCGCCGGTCATCTGCATGGTGGGGGCGCCCCTTGGCGGCACCAGGCGGGCGATGTCGGCAGAGGCTATCGGATGCCGTGAAGACCGTGTTCACCGGCCGTTCAGTCGGGATCATGACGGGCCCGGGAGCACCGGCGTGAGCCTGCCTCTGCCGAGATCATCATCGGTGATCGACGGCCCGGCCCACAAACCGCGCTCCGAGAAGGCCCCGCGGCGCCCGCGCGCGAGAAGTGAGGCTGTCCTGACCTGCGGTTCGTTTCCGCAGGTCAGGGCACATGACAACGGTGTTCAGTGCCGCGTTGCCAATACCCCCCACCCGTAGTTCACTGTGGTCTCGGGCGACACACAGGAGGGCTGTCCTCATGGGGGCTGGGCACGACCACGGCCACGCACACGCGCCGACCACCGGTACGGCGGCGGCGGCGTACCGCGGCAGGCTGCGCATGGCGTTGGCGATCACGCTCACCGTGATGGTGGTGGAGATCGTCGGCGGGGTGCTCGCGGACTCCCTCGCCCTGATCGCGGACGCGGCACACATGGCCACCGACGCGGTGGGCCTGGGCATGGCACTGCTCGCCATCCACTTCGCGAGCCGGCCCGCGAGCGCGAACCGCACCTTCGGCTACGCCCGCGCCGAGATCCTTGCCGCCCTCGCCAACGCTCTGCTGCTGCTCGGGGTGGGCGGCTACGTCCTGTACGAGGCGATCGTGCGGTTCTTCACACCGGCCGCCACCGAGGGCGGGCTGATGATCGTGTTCGGTGCGATCGGTCTGGTCGCGAACATGATCTCGCTCACGCTGCTGATGCGCGGCCAGGCGGAGAGCCTGAACGTGCGGGGAGCCTTCCTGGAGGTGGCGGCCGACGCGCTGGGTTCGGTGGCGGTGCTGATCTCGGCGGCGGTGATCCTGGCCACCGGCTGGCAGGCCGCCGACCCGATCGCCTCACTCGTCATCGGCCTGATGATCGTGCCGCGCACGCTGAAGCTGCTGCGCGAGACGCTCGACGTCCTGCTGGAGGCGGCGCCGAAGGACGTCGACATGGCGGAGGTGCGGGCGCACATACTCGCGCTGGACGGTGTGGAGGACATGCACGATCTGCACGCCTGGACGATCACCTCCGGGATGCCGGTGCTGTCGGCGCACGTGGTGGTGCGCTCGGAGGTGCTGAACGCGATCGGCCACGAGAAGATGCTGCACGAGCTCCAGGGCTGCCTGGGCGACCACTTCGACGTGGCGCACTGCACCTTCCAGCTGGAGCCGGTCGGACACGCGGAGCACGAGGCGCGGCTCTGCCACTGAGCGGCACGGTCCTGCGGGCCGCGGTGAGCCATCCGTACGGACGCGAGCGGTACGACCCTGCCGGACGGTATGCGGACACCTGTTCCGGACGGTTCCGCGCCCGGCACGCCGGGCAAGATCACCCACCGGGGCTCCGTTGCCGTGCGCGGACATGCGGGCTTTCGCGCGAAGTGCCGGGAGCGCCGGACGCGTGCGGCAGACTGGGGGCGCGAGGACCGATGCTAAGGATGGGTATGCCGATCACATCTGCCACCACGACGACCGGCTCGTCGAGCGGCACCGCGGACGCGATTCTGCTGGAACTCGTCGACGAGGACGGCGTGACCATCGGCACCGCGGAGAAGCTCGCCGCCCATCAGCCGCCGGGGCAGCTGCACCGGGCGTTCTCCGTGTTCCTCTTCGACGAGCACGGCCGGCTGCTGCTCCAGCGGCGGGCGCTCGGCAAGTACCACTCCCCCGGTGTGTGGTCCAACACCTGCTGCGGTCACCCCTACCCCGGTGAGGCGCCCTTCGCGGCGGCCGCGCGGCGCACGTTCGAGGAGCTGGGCGTGTCCCCGTCGCTGCTGGCCGAGGCGGGTACGGTCCGCTACAACCACCCCGACCCCGCCTCGGGCCTGGTGGAGCAGGAGTACAACCACCTCTTCGTCGGCATGGTGCAGTCCCCGCTGCGACCGGATCCGCAGGAGGTGGGCGACACGGCCTTCGTGACGCCCGCCGAGCTGGCCGAGCGGCATGCGAAGGACACGTTCTCCTCGTGGTTCCTGACCGTGCTGGACGCGGCCCGGCCGGCGGTCCGGGAGCTGACGGGTCCCTCGGCCGGCTGGTGAGCCGGGGCCCGACGGGCCCTACAGGACCCGCGCGGCCTTGAGCGGCAGGGCGGCCCAGATCACCTTGCCGCCGCTCGCCGTGTGTTCGACGTCGCACACCCCGCCCGCCTCCAGGGTGATCTCCCGTACCAGGAGCAGTCCCCGGCCGCCCGTCTGGCCGTGGTCGGCCTCCAGGGCGGTGGGGCGGTAGGGGTGGTTGTCCTCCACGGACACCCGCACCCACTCGGCGCCCACGGCCACCTCCACCGCGAGCACCGGCGACAGCAGCGCCGCGTGCCGGACGGCGTTGGTCACCAGCTCGGAGACGATCAGCAGGAGCCCCTGGAGCAGGTCGTCCGAGACCGGTACTCCCTGGCGGAACAGCAGGTCCCGCACGGCGTGCCGCGCCTGCGGGACGGAGACCTCCACGGCGGCGGCGGTGAACCGCCACACCCCTTCGTACGGCAGTGGTCGCGGAACGTCGTGCTCAAGGGGCTCGTCCTCGAAGGGTTCGAGAGGTGGGCCTGCGTCGCCTTCTGGGCGTGGGCCGGGCCCGCGCCCGTGGTTGTCCATCGTCCGGTCGCCACCCTCGCGCTCGATTGTCACCACACGTCGAGTGTTGGTAACGAGGCGCTCCCCTCCGGATGACTGAACAGAAGTCAGCTGTTATCGAGCGTTTCCGACCGCTGAAGCCCAAAACAGCCGGAAAGGCGGCCACTCCAGTCGCAGTCGTGCCGCCTTCGTGCACTATTCGGGTTGTACGGGTTTGGCGGCACGCTCGCCCGATTCGTCCGCCGGGGCGCTCTTCCCGGCCAGCCGCTCCGAGACCAGTCCGACGATGCGCCGGCCGCCGAAGCCGGTGGCGATCAGCCCGAGGCCGTCGAAGAGCAGGGCGAGGGAGAAGAAGCAGCCGATGACGTACTGGCTGCTGCTCGGCCAGTTCGCGAGCACGAGGATGCCCAGCAGCAGGTCGAAGGCGCCCACCAGGAGCGTCCAGCCGAACTGCGGGCCGCGTACGACCAGACTGCCGACCAGCCGGAACAGGCCGCCGGTGAGGAAGAGCAGGGCGGCGAACATGGTCAGCGCGTCGGCGGCCGTGTCGGGACTGCGGATGATCACCACACCGGCGGCGATGTTCAGGGCGGCGACGATGACACCGAGCCAGAAGAAGTTGCTGCCGCGCGCCTGGATCGCGTGCAGCAGGCCGACGGCGCCGCCGATCAGCAGCAGCCAGCCGAACAGGATCATCGAGGTCAGCGTGGCGATCCCGGTGTAGACGAGACCGACGAGCCCGGCGACGACGAGGATCACACCGAGCGCGGCGAGCCAGCCGAACCCACGCTGCAGCTTCACCGCCTCACCGTGGGAGTGGGTGGACACGGCCATGGACGCCTCCTCACGAGCTCTCTCCCCTTTGAGTCCCCTTTGCCCTGATGTCGTAACGCACCCCCGGAGGCGGTTGATCACGCGTGCGGGCGGACGGTTAGCATCCGACCCATGGAGCCCGAGCTGCTGCACGGCGTCACCGACGCGGTCGCCACCGTCGTTCTGCACCACCCCGCCAAGCGCAACGCCATGACGGCCGCGATGTGGCGGGCGCTGCCGCCGTTGCTGGACAAGCTGGCCGCCGACCCCGCGGTGCGGGCGCTGGTGCTCACCGGTGCGGGCGGCACCTTCTGCGCGGGGGCCGACATCTCCACGCTCCGGGGGTCGCCGGACGAGACCCAGCAACTGGCGGTACGGGCCGAGGAGGCCCTCGCCGCGTTCCCCAAGCCGACGCTGGCGGCGGTGAAGGGGCACTGCGTGGGCGGTGGCGCGCAGCTCGCGGCCGCCTGCGATCTGCGCTTCGCCGAGGAGGGCGCGCTGTTCGGGGTGACGCCGGCGAAGCTCGGGATCGTCTACCCGTCCTCCGCGACCCGGCGGCTGGTGGCGCTGGTGGGGCCGGCCACCGCCAAGTACCTCCTGTTCTCGGGCGAGTTGATCGACACGGAGCGGGCGCTGCGTACCGGCTTGGTCGACGAGGTGCTGCCGGCCGACGGACTCGACGAGCGGGTCGCGGAGTTCACGCGCGTGCTGGTGTCCCGCTCGCAGCTGACGCAGGCCGCCGCGAAGGAGTTCGCGGACGGCCGCACGGACCGGGACACGCACTGGGCCGCGCAGGCCCGCGGCAGCGGCGACACCGCGGAGGGCGTCGCCGCGTTCCTGGACGGCAGGGAGCCGCGCTTCACGTGGACTACGTCAGGATGAAGCGGCTCTTGGACCGGAACTCCTCGACGAGGTGGGCGGGCGCCTTCCGCGGGGATCCGGCGTCGTAGGGCGGCTGGGGGTCGTACTCGGTCAGCAGCTGGACGGCCTGGGCGTGTTCGTCGCCCGCGATCCTGCCGAGCAGGGTGAGCCCCATGTCGATGCCGGAGGAGACGCCGGCCGCGGTGACGTACTTGCCGTCGGTCACGACCCGCTCCTCCGTCGCCTCGACGCCGTACCGCTTCAGGTGGTCGAGGGCGAGCCAGTGGGAGGTCGCCCGGCGGCCGGCGAGGAGTCCGGCGGCGGCCAGCAGCAGGGAGCCGGTGCACACCGAGGTCGTCCAGGTGCTGGTGGCGTCGGCGGTGCGCAGCCACTCCAGCAGCACGTCGTTCTCCATCTGCGAGGTCTGGCCGGGGCCGCCGGGGACGACCACGATGTCGGGGCTCGGCACCTCGGCGAAGGACCGGTCGGCGGTGAAGGCGAGGCTTCCGGTGTCGGTACGGACGGGGCGGGACTCCTCGGCGACGAAGACGGTCTCCGCGTCCGGCAGGCGGCCCAGGGTCTCGGAGGGGCCGACGGCGTCCAGGGCGGTGAAGCGGTCGAAGAGGACGATGGCGATCTGCATGCGTTTCCTTTCGTCGGTCAGTGGGTGAGCGGGTCGTCGGTCAGTGGGTGAGCGGGTCGTCGGTCAGTGGGTGAGCCGGTCGTCGGTCAGTGGGTGAGCCGGTCGTCGGTCAGTGGATGAGCCGGTCGTCGGTCAGTGGGTGAGCGGGCGGAACCGGCGCCGGTACTCGGCCGGTCCGGCGCCGAGGGCTTTGACGAAGGCGCGGCGCATGGCCTCGGGGGTGCCGTAGCCGCTCGCCCGGGAGATCTCCTCGACACCGTCGCCGGTGTCCTCCAGGAGGCGGCGGGCGTGTTCGAGGCGGACACGGTCGACGTAGCGGCCGGGGGTCGTACCGGTCTCGGCGCGGAAGGCGCGGGCGAAGTGGCGGGGCGACAGCCGGGCGCGGGCGGCGAGGGACTCGACGGTCAGGTCGTCGGCGGGATGCTCGGTGATCCACTGCTGGACCGCGCGCAACGGTTCGCGCTGCGCGGTCTGGGCGGCGAGCTGGGCGCTGAACTGGGCCTGGTTTCCGGGCCTGCGCAGGAAGACGACCAGGTGGCGGGCGACGGTGAGCGCCACCTCCCGGCCCAGGTCCTCCTCGACGAGGGCCAGGGCGAGGTCGATGCCCGAGGTGACCCCGGCCGAGGTCGAGACGTGCCCGTCGCGTACGTAGATGGGCTCGGCGTCGACCTCGACGGCGGGGTGGTCGCGGGCGAGTGTGGCGCAGTACGCCCAGTGGGTCGTGGCGCGGCGGCCGTCCAGCAGACCGGCCTCGGCGAGCAGGATCGCGCCGGTGCACACGGAGACCAGGCGTTCGGCGCGGGAGGCGTTCGTGCGCAGCCAGTCGGTCAGGCGTGGGTCGGGACGGCGGGTGCCCTGGCCGCCCGGGACGAGGAGGGTGTGCGGGCCGGGGGCGTCGGCGAGGGTCCCGTCGGGTACGAGGGTGAGCCCGCTGGAGGTGCGGACCGCGGCGCCGTCCAGGGAGGCCGTGTGCACGCGATATGTCCCCGGGGTGTGTTGCTCGGCCCCGGCGAAGACCTCGACCGGGCCGGTCACGTCGAGGCTCTGGACGCCGTCGAAGAGGACGACGAGAACGGTTCGCTGCGCCATGTGGTCGATTCTTGGGCGGCGTCGCGGTGGCCGCAACGACGCGTTCCCCACCTTTTCTGCCATCCGGTCGGCGAGGACGGGCATGCCCGGGCGTCGTCGAGGTACCCGTGCCGTCCCGGCCCGGACGGCCGGGAGAGGAAAGGAGAATCACGTGTTCCGTGCGATCGCAGACGTCCTGCGGCAGATCGGTGGCGCCGTCGCCACCGTGGTGACCCTCCCCTTCCGGGCCCTGGCCCGGCTGTTCGGCGGCGCCTCGGCCTCCACACGGCACGGCAGGGCCTGAGCCTCGCCGGAGAGGCGCCCTGATCCCCGAGTGTCGGTCTCGCCTGCCACAATTGCCGCGCAACCTCAGTGGAGAAGGCGGTACGGGATCGTGACGACACCCGGGTCCATCGAAGTAGGGTCCATCGAAGGCAGGATCGCCGAGGAACTCGGCGTACGGGAGCGGCAGGTGAAGGCCGCCGTGGAGCTGCTCGACGGCGGCTCGACGGTGCCTTTCATCGCCCGCTACCGCAAGGAAGCGACCGAGATGCTCGACGACGCGCAGCTGCGCACGATCGAGGAGCGGCTGCGCTACCTGCGGGAGCTGGAGGAACGCCGGTCGGCGATCCTGGAGTCCGTGCGTGAGCAGGGCAAGCTCACCGACGAGCTGGAGGCGCAGATCCGGGGCGCCGAGACCAAGGCGCGGCTCGAGGACATCTACCTGCCGTACAAGCCGAAGCGGCGGACGAAGGCGCAGATCGCGCGGGAGGCCGGGCTCGAGCCGCTCGCCGAGGGACTGCTCGGCGACCCGGGCGTGGAGCCCCTCGCCGCGGCGGCCGCCTTCGTCGACGCCGACAAGGGCGTCGCCGATCCGCAGGCCGCGCTGGACGGCGCCCGGGCGATCCTCACCGAGCGGTTCTCGGAGGACGCCGACCTGATCGGTGAGCTGCGCGAGCGCATGTGGGTGCGGGGGCGGCTCGCCGCGAAGGTGCGGGAGGGCAAGGAGGAGGCAGGCGCGAAGTTCGCCGACTACTTCGACTTCGCCGAGCCGTTCACCGAGCTGCCCTCGCACCGGATCCTGGCGATGCTGCGCGGCGAGAAGGAGGAGGTCCTCGACCTCGTCCTGGAGCCGGAGGAGCCGACGGACGGGCCCTCGTCGTACGAGGGGATCGTCGCCCACCGGTTCGGCATCGCCGACCGGGGCCGCCCCGCCGACAAGTGGCTGAAGGACACCGTCCGCTGGGCCTGGCGGACGCGGATCCTCGTCCACCTCGGCATCGATCTGCGGCTCCGGCTGCGCACGGCCGCCGAGGACGAGGCGGTCGACGTGTTCGCGGCGAACCTGCGCGACCTGCTCCTGGCGGCCCCGGCGGGCACGCGCGCGACGCTGGGCCTGGACCCCGGCTTCCGTACGGGCGTGAAGGTGGCCGTGGTGGACGCGACCGGCAAGGTCGTCGCCACGGACGTCGTCCACCCGCACGTCCCGGCGAACCGGTGGGACGAGGCGATCGCCAAGCTGGCCCGGCTGGCGAAGGAGCACGCGGTCGAGCTGGTCGCGATCGGCAACGGCACGGCGTCCCGCGAGACCGACAAGCTCGCCGGCGAACTCATCGCGAAGCACCCTGAGTTGAAGCTCACCAAGGTGATGGTGTCCGAGGCCGGCGCCTCCGTGTACTCGGCCTCCGCCTTCGCCTCGCAGGAGCTGCCCGACATGGACGTGTCGCTGCGCGGCGCGGTGTCGATCGCGCGCCGGCTCCAGGACCCGCTGGCCGAGCTGGTGAAGATCGACCCCAAGTCGATCGGTGTGGGCCAGTACCAGCACGACCTGTCCGAGGTGAAGCTGTCGCGCTCGTTGGACGCGGTGGTGGAGGACTGTGTGAACGGCGTCGGTGTCGATGTCAACACCGCGTCCGCCCCGCTGCTGGCCCGGGTCTCCGGCATCACCTCCGGCCTCGCGGAGAACATCGTGGCGCACCGGGACGCCAACGGGCCGTTCACCTCCCGCTCGCAGCTGAAGAACGTGGCGCGGCTCGGCCCCAAGGCGTACGAGCAGTGCGCGGGCTTCCTGCGGATCCGTGGCGGCGACGACCCGCTGGACTCCTCCAGCGTGCACCCCGAGGCGTACCCGGTGGTCCGGCGGATGGTGAAGACGTCCGGGCAGGAGGTGGCCGCGCTCATCGGCAACACGTCCGTGCTGCGCTCGCTGCGGCCGGACGACTTCGTGGACGAGACGTTCGGTCTGCCGACCGTCACCGACATCCTCAAGGAGCTGGAGAAGCCCGGGCGCGACCCGCGGCCCGCCTTCAAGACGGCCACCTTCAAGGAGGGCGTGGAGAAGATCTCCGACCTGGCCCCCGGGATGATCCTGGAGGGCGTGGTGACGAACGTGGCCGCCTTCGGCGCCTTCGTCGACGTCGGTGTCCACCAGGACGGTCTGGTGCACGTCTCCGCGATGTCGAGGACGTTCGTCAAGGACCCGCGGGACGTGGTCAAGCCCGGGGACATCGTCAAGGTGAAGGTCCTGGACGTCGACATCCCCCGCAAGCGGATCTCGCTGACGCTCCGGCTGGACGACGAGGCGACCCCGAAGGGCGGCCCCTCGGGCGAGGGCCGGCCCCAGCGCGGTGGCGGGCGCCCGCCGCAGCAGCGGCAGGGCGGCCAGCGCGGCGGAGGCGGCGGCCAGCGGGGCGCCGGCGCCGGTGCGCGGCAGGCCCCGCCGCCGGCGAACAGCGCGATGGCCGACGCACTGCGCCGGGCGGGCCTGCTCGACCCGAAGAAGGGCCGCGGCTGAAGCAGGAGGCCGGGACGGGCGGGTCCGGGTCCGTACGCCGTCGCGCGTACCGGACCGGGCCCGCGCCCGAGGCGGCCCCGTAGGGCGTCTCCCGGATAAGGGCCGGCGCGGAGGCGGCCGGCGAGGCGCCGACGACGGTGCGCGGCAGGCACCGTCGGCCACACCATGGCGGGCCCGGGCTCGTACGCCGTCGCGCGTACCGGACCGGGCCCGCGCCCGAGGCGGCCCCGTAGGGCGTCTCCCGGATGACGGCCGGCGCGGAGGCGGCCGGCGAGGCGCCGACGACGGTGCGCGGCAGGCACCGTCGGCCACACCATGGCGGGCCCGGGCTCGTACGCCGTCGCGCGTATCGGCCCGGGCCCGCTCCCGTTGCCTCTCGCCGCTCGTACAGTGGCCGTATGACCACTTCCCGTGTACTGACCTGGGATGTCACGGCGAGCGGGGGCTATGAGACCGCGTGGGTCGAGTGCGGTGAGGGGGTGTTGCGGGCGCGGGGCCGGGCCGTCGGGACGGTGCCGGAGCCGTACTGGGTCGCGTACGAGCTGGACACCGGCGACGGGTTCGTGACGCGGCGGCTGCGGGTGACCGTCGAGACCGCCGCCCGGTCGCGGACGCTCGACCTGCGGCACGACGGCCGGGGCGGGTGGACGGCGGACGGGGAGCGGCTGCCCGGCTTCGCGGGCGCCCTCGACTGCGACCTCGGGCTGTGCCCGCTCACCAACACCATGCCGGTCCTGCGGCACGGGCTGCACCGGGGGCCGGGTGAGCGGCGGCTGCTGATGGCCTGGGTGTCGGTGCCGGGCCTGACCGTGCGGCCCTCGTGGCAGACGTACACGTACCTCGGGCCGAGCGGGCGCGGGACGCGGGTGCGGTTCGCCTCCGGGAGCTTCCGCAGCGATGTGGAGTTCGACGAGGACGGATTCGTGGTCGACTACCCCGAGTTGGCCACCCGCCTCGGCTGACGCCACGGCCGGAGAAAACGCCTTGCCGGAGATCAGCCGATCGGCAGACTGATCGCATGACCGGACCTGATCCCAAGGCGGACCTCCAGAAGTACCTGCAGGACGCCCGCGATGTGCTGCTGTGGAAGCTCGACGGGCTGTCGGAGTACGACGTACGGCGGCCCGTGACGTCGAGCGGCACGAATCTGCTGGGGCTGGTCAAGCACCTGGCCGGCGCGGAGGCGCTGTACTTCGGGGCGGCCTACGGACGGCCGTTCGCGGGGACGCCGCTGTGGATCACAGGGGACGCCGAGCCGAACGCCGATCTGTGGGCGCGGGCCGACGAGACGCGGGAGGAGATCGTCGGGCTGTACCGGCGGGCCTGCGCGCACGCGGACGAGACGATCGCGGCGCTGCCGCTGGACGCGGTGGGCCGGCTGCCCGGCGACAGGCCGGTCGAGCTGACGCTGCATCACAGCCTCACCCACATGATCGCCGAGACACAGCGGCACGCCGGGCACGCCGACATCGTCCGGGAGCTGCTCGACGGGGCGACGGGACAGCGGCCGGGCGGCGCCAACACGCCGGAGGCCGACCCGGCGTGGTGGGAGCAGTACCGCGAGCGGGTGGAGCGGGCGGCCAGGGAGGCGGCCGGCCGGCCATCACCCGCGTGAACCGCCCAGCGGGTCACCACACCTAGCGCTCCGTCACCTTGCCGTCGGCGACCTCCAGGCGGCGGGTGACGCGGACCACGTCCAGCATGCGCCGGTCGTGGGTGACCAGGAGGAGGGTCCCCTCGTAGCTGTCGAGAGCGGACTCCAGCTGCTCGATGGCGGGGAGGTCGAGGTGGTTGGTCGGCTCGTCCAGGACCAGGAGGTTGACGCCCCTGCCCTGGAGCAGGGCGAGGGCGGCGCGGGTGCGTTCGCCCGGTGACAGGGTCGCCGCCGGGCGCAGCACATGGTCCGACTTCAGACCGAACTTGGCCAGAAGGGTGCGCACCTCGACCGGTTCGGTGTCGGGGACGGCCGCGCAGAACGCGTCCAGCAGTGCCTCCGGGCCGTGGAACAGCCGGCGCGCCTGGTCGACCTCGCCGACCAGGACGCCCGAGCCGAGGGCGGCGTGTCCGGCGTTCAGCGGGACGCGGCCGAGGAGCGCGCCGAGCAGGGTCGACTTGCCCGCGCCGTTGGCGCCGGTCACCGCGACCCGGTCGGCCCAGTCGATCTGCAGGGACACCGGGCCGAAGGTGAAGTCGCCGCGCCGCACCTCGGCGTCCCGGAGGGTGGCGACGACCGCGCCGGAGCGCGGGGCGGCCGCGATCTCCATCCGCAGCTCCCACTCCTTGCGCGGCTCCTCGACGGCCTCCAGGCGTTCGATCATGCGCTGGGTCTGGCGGGCCTTCGCGGCCTGCTTCTCGCTGGCCTCGCTGCGGAACTTGCGGCCGATCTTGTCGTTGTCGTTGCCCGCCCTGCGGCGCGCGTTCTTCACGCCCTTGTCCATCCACGCGCGCTGCATCTGCGCGCGGTCCTGGAGCGCGGCCTTCTTGTCGGCGTACTCCTCGTAGTCCTCACGGGCGTGCCGGCGGGCCACGTCCCGCTCCTCCAGGTAGGCGTCGTAACCGCCGCCGTAGAGGTTGATCTGCCGCTGGGCGAGGTCGAGTTCGAGGACCTTGGTGACCGTGCGGGTGAGGAACTCGCGGTCGTGGCTGACGACGACGGTGCCGGCGCGCAGGCCGGTCACGAAGCGTTCCAGGCGCTCCAGACCGTCGAGGTCGAGGTCGTTGGTGGGCTCGTCGAGGAGGAAGACGTCGTAGCGGGACAGGAGGAGGGAGGCGAGGCCCGCGCGGGCGGCCTGGCCGCCGGACAGGGAGGTCATCGGCTGGTCGAGGTCCACGCCGAGGCCGAGGGAGTCGGCGACCTCCTCCGCGCGCTCGTCGAGGTCGGCGCCGCCGAGGTCCAGCCAGCGCTCCAGGCTCGTCGCGTACGCGTCGTCGGCGCCCGGTGCCCCGTCGACGAGGGCCTGGGTGGCCTCGTCCATCGTGCGCTGCGCCTCGGCGACGCCGGTGCGGCGGGCGAGGAACGCGCGCACGCTCTCGCCCGGGCGGCGCTCCGGTTCCTGGGGCAGGTGGCCGACGGTCGCGGTCGGCGGGGAGAGCCTCAGCTCGCCCTGCTCCGGCGCGGTGAGCCCGGCGAGCAGCTTGAGCAGCGTGGACTTGCCCGCGCCGTTGGCTCCGACCAGCCCGATCACGTCCCCGGGGGCGACGACGAGGTCGAGCCCGGAGAAGAGGGAGCGGTCGCCGTGCCCGGCGGCGAGGTTCTTGGCGACGAGGGTGGCGGTCACAGACGGAGGATCCTAGTCGGCCCCCGTTGCCGGAGTCGCGGGGGTTTCGCCCCGTCGCCGGTCCGCGGTGCGTTCGGCTACCGTCCGGGCGTGGACACTCAGGGGAACGGCGAGGTCGTCGTGGTCGGGGGCGGGGTCATCGGGCTGGTGACGGCGGTGGTCCTCGCCGAGCGGGGGCGCCGGGTGCGGGTGTGGACACGGGACCCCGTCGAGCGGACCACCTCGGCCGTCGCCGGCGCGCTGTGGTGGCCGTACCACATCGAGCCGTTGGCGTCGGCGCGCGCGTGGGCGCTGCGCTCGCTGGAGGTGTACGAGGACCTGGCGAAGCGGCCCGGGACGACCGGGGTACGTCTGGTCGACGGGGTCATGGGCGAGACCGACCTGGACGACGTCGAGTCCTGGACGGCCGACCGGCTGACCGGGCTGCGCCGGGCCACGGCCGAGGAGTACGGCGCCGGGCGGGGCATCCGGGCGCGGCTGCCGCTGATCGACATGGCGGCTCATCTGCCGTGGCTGCGCGAGCGGTTGCTGCGCGCGGGCGGCAGCATCGAGGAGCGGACCGTGTCCGACCTGGCGGAGGCCGACGCGCCGGTCGTCGTCAACTGCACGGGCCTGGGCGCCCGGGACCTGGCCGCGGACGCGTCGGTACGGCCGCAGCGGGGGCAGTTGGTCGTCGTGGAGAACCCCGGGATCCGCACCTGGCTCGTCTCCACGACCCCGGACGGTGAGTCGGCCTATCTCCTGCCGCAGCCGGGGCGGCTGCTGCTGGGCGGCACCGCGGAGGACGACGTGTGGTCGCTGGAGCCGGACCCGGCGGTCGCCGAGGGGATCGTCCGGCGCTGTGCGGCGCTGCGGCCGGAGGTCGCCGGGGCGCGGATCCTGGGCCACCGGGTGGGCCTGCGGCCGGTGCGCGACGCGGTGCGGCTGGAGCGGGAGGTACTGCCGGACGGGCGGGTGGTGGTGCATCACTACGGGCACGGCGGGGGCGGGGTGACCGTGGCCTGGGGGTGTGCGGAGGAGGCGGCCGGGCTGGTGCTCTCGGCCACCTCCTCCTAGCCTCGCGCTTTCACCAAGTGAACTGTCCGACTGGTGATCAAGTAAGCAGAGAGCGCCTCTGCCCAGCGAGAATGAGGCCTTGGCCCAGCTGTCGAGACAGGCACCGTGATCGGTGAACGCGCAGCAGGTGTTCGACGTTGCTCGATCCGCCCGTTGAGCCGCCGGTCATACCCAGCGGCTCAGCAGGACCCGTGACTCGTCCCTGGCGGCGGCCACCTCCGACTCGCCGAGCCCGCACAGCCGCAGGCACGACGACGCGATGACATCCGTGTCGGCCGCTTGCGGCTCACGGGAACGCCGTATCTGAATGACGACCTCGACCAACTGGATCAGCAGTTCGCCGATCCGCTCGGCGGGCACGCTGCGGGCGACGCCCTCGGCCGCCGCCAGGGCGCCGAGAGTGCCGTAGCTCTCCTGCAGTCGGCCCCGCTCGGCTCGGAAGGCGTCGAACCGCTCGGCCCGCACCTCCGGCAGCAGATAAAGCGTGCCGATGTTGTACGGAGTGCGGCAGAGGGTGCGTGCGTCCATCGCGGCCACCGCATAGAGCGCCGCCGCCGGAGTCGCCCGCTCGGGCACCAGTGCCTGGATCCGCTCCACCATGTGCAGACTGGGCCGCACGGAAGTGGCCAGCAGCTCGGCGAGGATCTCCTCCTTGGTGGCGAAGTGGTAGTAGAGGGAGGCCTGCCGGATGCCCACCCGCTCGGCGATCATCCGGGTGCTGGTACTGGCGATCCCGCGTTCGACGAAGAGCGCCCCGGCGGCGTCGAGGATCTGTTCCCGGGCGGAGGCGCCAGGGTCGGACGGCGGCGTGTGCCGGGGTCTGCCTTGGCGGGGACGCGTGATCGACATGGTCCCATCCTGCCACCCCGGTGGCGGACCTCCGCGGCGCCCGGCACCGGGGTCGCGGCACTGTCGCCCGACGGTCATGCTGAGGCCTGATAGGCCCGCCAGCCGCCGAAGCGAGTGATGTCGGGCGCGCCCTCGACGGCGTACGGCTCCACGAGGAAGCCGCTGACCTGCCGCCCGTCGGCCAACTCGACGGTACCGATGGTCATCGGCGCGGGAACGGCGGCGGTGAACGCCCCGAACCCCGAAGCCGGCAGCCGCCAGATCTCGCCCTCGATGCCTGTTGCCGACCCGCCGTCTGCTCCCGTGCCGCGGCCCGGTCCGGTATCGGCGCCCGGCCCGCCCTCGGCCACCCGGGCCAGGCCCGGCTTGGGCGGCTCGGTGGCCAGGGCGTACAGCCGGTAGCCGCCGGCGGTGCGTGCCGGGCCCACCAGCGTGCCGCCCGCCTGCACCAACTGGGCGTTGAGCGGCTGTCCCGTGAGGTGGGCGCCTACCACGAACAGGTCGAGCCCCGGGTTGGCGAGCCGCTCGGCCAGGGCGGCCAGAGCGCGGTCGGAGAACGCCGGGCCGGTGAACATCACGCCGAACGGCAGGCCGTCCACGAACCCGGCGGGAACGGCGAGCGAGGCGCAGTCCAGCAGGTTGGCGAAGTTGGTGAAGCGCCCCATCCGGGCATTGGCGCCGACCGGATCGGCTGTCACCTCGTCGAGGGTGGGGTGCCAGGTGGTGGTCGGGGTCAGGAGCGCGGCGCAGCCGTCGAGGGCCGCGCGTCCGGCGGCGCCGAGGGCGGCGAGACGGGCGGTGTCGGCGACCCAGTCGGCGGCGGTCTTCTCCCGGCCGGCCAGCACGATGGAGGCGACGGTGGGGTCGAGGTCCGTCCCGATCAGGTCGCGGTGCTTCTCCAGGTGCTCGCCCACGGCGGCGTACCGCGCGGCGACGAACGCGCCGCCGTACAGCAGTTGCGCGGCCTCGAGCAGCGGGGTGATGTCGGCCTCGACGATCTCCGCCCCGGTGCTCGCCAGGCGGGCGACCGCGGCGCCGAAGGCCTCCCGCCAGCCGTCGGCCATGCCCGTCAGATGCTCTTGAGCCGGGACGGCGACTTTGGGGCGCGCGGGTGGCGGCGGGAGCTGGGGGCCGGTGCGGGAGAGCGGGTCGGCCGGGTCGGGGCCCTCGACGATCTCCGCGGCGATGCGGGCGAGCCGCAGGTCACGGGCGAAGACGGTCACGCAGTCGAGGGTGTGGCAGGCGGGGACCACCCCGGTCACCGGCACCAGGCCCTTGGTGGGCTTGACCCCGACGATGCCGTTGAGGGCGGCCGGCACCCGTCCGGAGCCGGCCGTGTCGGTGCCGAGCGCGATGTCGGCGATGCCCAGCGCGACCGCGACGGCGGAGCCGGAGGACGACCCGCCGGAGACACGGGCCGTGTCCCAGGCGTTGCGTACCGCGCCGTACGGGCTGCGGGTGCCGACCAGGCCAGTGGCGAACTGGTCCAGATTGGTCTTCCCGAGCACCACCGCGCCGGCCGCGCGCAGCCGCGCCACCGCGGGCGCGTCCACCCGCGGCCGGTAGACGTACGACGGGGCGCCCGCGGTCGTGGGCAGGCCGGCCACATCGATGTTGTCCTTGACGGCCGCGACCAGGCCGGCCAGCGGCAGCGCCGGGTCGATCCCGGCCGCCTCGGCGAGGACCTCGTCGCGGGGCCTGAGGTGGATCCAGATCTCGGGCCGGCCGGCGCTCTCGATGCGGCCGTAGGCGGCCTCGACGCGTGCGGCCGGTGTCATGGCGCTCATGCCCGCACCGCCGCGAGGACCTGGCCGGGGGCGACCTGTTCGCCGGGCTTGACGTAGATCTCCAGCAGGGTCCCGGCGGCGGGGGCGCGCACCTTCGACTCCATCTTCATCGCCTCCAGGGAGAGGATCGGGTCACCCTCGGCGACGACGGCGCCCGGCTCGGCGACGGTCTGCCAGACGGTGGCGGTGAACGGCGCGGTGACCGGGACCGCGCCGTCCGGGACGGCGACCGCGACGGCACTCGCGGTCGCGGGTTCGGGATCGTCGTCCCGGTCGAACTCGCCGGCGGCCCGCCAGCGATCCTTCTCGGCCTCGAACGCGGCGCTCTGCCGCTTGCGGAAAGCGGCGATCGAGTCGGCCTCGGCGGACAGGAAGGCGTTGTACTCGGCGATCGAGAAAGCCCCCTCCTCGGTCTGGAAGGCACCGCGGCCGGCGTCGGTCTCGGCGCGCAGTTCGAGCAGTTCCTCCGCGGTGACGGGGTACCACTCGATGCGGTCGAAGAAGCGCAGCGCCCACGGCGCGTCCTCGAACAGTCCGCCCCTGCGGAACCGGTTCCATATCTGCACGGTGCGGCCGACGAACTGGTAGCCACCGGGACCCTCCATGCCGTAGATGCACAGGTAGGCGCCGCCGATGCCCACGGAGTTCTCCGCGGTCCAGGTGCGTGCCGGGTTGTACTTGGTGGTCACCAGGCGGTGCCGCGGGTCGAGCGGGGTGGCGACCGGGGCGCCGAGATAGACGTCGCCGAGGCCGAGCACCAGGTAGGAGGCGTCGAAGACGGTGCGGTAGACGTCGTCGGCGGTCTCCAGGCCGTTGACGCGGCGGATGAACTCGATGTTCCACGGGCACCACGGGGCGTCGTCGCGTACCCCTGCCATGTAGCGCTCGATGGCGAGCCGGGTCGCCGGATCGTCCCAGCTCAGTGGCAGCCGCACCGTGCGGGAGGGGACCACCAGTTCGTTGGTGGGCGGGACCTCGTCCTCCAGCTCGCGCAGCAGGACGGTGAGGTCGCGGGCCTTCAGCCGGCGCGCGTCGGTGTGGACCTGCAGCGAGCGGATGCCCGGGGTGACGTCGACGATGCCGTCGGGCGCGTGCGCGGCGAGGGTCTCCTGCAAGGCGTGCACGCGCATCCGCAGGCCGAGGTCGAGCACCATGGGGCCGTACTCGACGAGGACGTTGTCGTCGCCGTCCCGGCGGTAGGTGACCGAGGGACGGTCGTCGGTGGCCTCCAGACGGCCGAGTACGCCGTCGTCACCGTCTCCGCCCGCGCTGATCAGCGCGGGTGAGGCACGGCGGGCGTCGAGGGCGGCCGCCTCGGCTTCCTTGACCGGTACGAAGCGGACGCTGTCTCCGGGGCGGAGCTGACCGAGCTTCCACAGGTCGCCGCTGGCGACCACCGCGGGGCAGACGAAACCGCCGAGGGACGGCCCGTCGGGGCCCAGGATGATCGGCGTGTCGCCGGTGAAGTCGAGAGCGCCCACCGCGTACGGCGTGTCGTGGATGTTGGAGGGGTGCAGCCCGGCCTCGCCGCCGTCCTGGCGGGCCCACCGGGGTGTGGGCCCGATCAGGCGGATACCGGTGCGGGCCGAGTTGTGGTGCACCCCGTAGTCGGTGGCGTAGAGGGTGTCGATGTCCTCGCGGGTGAAGAACTCGGGCGCCGCGTGCGGGCCCTCGGTGACACCGATCCGCCAGTGCGAGGTGATCGCGGGCCGGCGCTCGGGCGGGGTCGGGCCGCCACCTGCGGCCCGGGCGGCCCCGGGCCGCAGGACGTCGCCGGCGAGCAGGGCCCGCCCGCCGTGCCCGCCGAAGCCGCCGAGGGTGAAGGTCGAGGCGCTGCCCAGGTATGCGGGTACGTCGACGCCGCCCCGGACGGCCACGTAGCTGCGCAGGCCGGGACCGTGGCAGGCGCCGACGACCAGGGTGCCACCGGCCGGGACCGGCACCGGCTCCCACAGAGCCGCCGCGGTGCCGTCCACCGTGACCGGGACGGGGGCGCCGGTGACGGCGACCACGTCGGCGGCCGAGAAGCGCAGGGTCAGCCCGCCCGCGGTGACCTCGAGCGCGGGCGCCCCGGCCGGGTTGCCGACGGCCAGGTTGGCCTCGGCGAAGGAGACCGGATCGAAGGGTCCGCTCGGCGGTACGCCCACGTGCCAGTAGCCGAGCCGGCCGGGAAGGTCCTGCACGGTGGTCATCGCGCCCGGCACCAGGACGTCGATGCGTGGCTCGGGGTCGGCGGTGGTGGCGAGGGTGCTCGTGCTGTGCACGGCCTCGCGCACCTCGCCCCGCACGGTCAGCGAGCGCAGCAGGCCCAGGTTGGTGACGACGCCGTCGACCCGGCTGGCGGCCAGGGCCCGGCCGAGCACGTCGAACGCGGTGTCGCGGTCGGGGCCCTGGGCGATCACCTTGGCGAGCATGGGGTCGTAGTACGGCGAGATCTCCAGGCCGGTCTCGGCGAAGCCGTCGACGCGGACGCCGGGGATGTCGTCGGCGCCCTGGCCGGGGAAGGCCGCCCGGGTGATCAGGCCCGAGGAGGGAGCCGAGTCCTTGCCCGGGTCCTCGGCGTAGACGCGGGCCTCCACGGCATGTCCGGCGGGCGTCCACTCCCGCGCGAACACCGCGTCGTCGACGCTGCCGTCGCGGGCCAGGGTGAGCATGAGTGCGACGAGGTCGACGCCGTACGCCTCCTCGGTCACCGGGTGCTCGACCTGGAGCCGGGTGTTGACCTCCAGGAAGGCGGCCTCCTCGCGCACCGGGTCGTAGACGAACTCCACGGTCCCCGCGCCGCGGTAGCCGACCGAGGCGAGCAGCCGGCGGGACGAGTCCCGCAGCAGTTCACGGACACGGGCGGGCAGGGCCGGGGCCGGGGCCTCCTCGATCACCTTCTGATTGCGGCGCTGCAGCGAGCAGTCGCGGTCGCCGAAGACCGCGATCCGGCCGGCGCCGTCGCCGAAGGCCTGCACCTCGACGTGGCGGGCCGGGCGCACCAGACGCTCCAGGAACACCCCGGCCGACCCGAAGTGGGACTCGGCGAGCGCCGCCACGCGGGCGAAGGCCTCGCGCACCTCGTCGGCGGTGGCGCAGGCCTGCATGCCGATGCCGCCGCCACCGCCCGTGGCCTTGACCATGACCGGCAGCCCGATCGACTCGGCCGCGGTGGCGGCCTCCTCGGCGCTCGCGAGCAACTCCGTCCCGGCCAGCAGCGGGACTCCGGCCGCCCTGGCCAGGGCGCGGGCGGTGTGCTTCTCGCCGAAGGCGGTGATCTGATCGGCGGTCGGGCCCGCGAAACGCAGGCCGGCCTCCTCGACGGCACGGGCGAAGGCGGCGTTCTCGGAGAGGAAGCCGTAGCCCGGGTGGATGATTCCGGCGCCATGGGTGAGCGCGGCCTCGATGATCGCGTCGCCGCGCAGATACGAGTCGCGGGCGGGCGCCGGACCCAGGTGGACCGCGTGGTCGGCCTCGCGGACGTGCGGGGCGGCCCGGTCGGCGTCGGAGAAGACGGCGACGGTGCCCAGGCCCATCTTCCCGGCGGTGCGGATGACGCGGCGCGCTATCTCACCGCGGTTGGCGACGAGAACAGCGGTGGGGCGGGTCACGCGGCGTCCCCCGGGGTGCGCGGGGCCCGCGCGGACCGTGGGCCGCCCGCGGCGGGGCCGGGGCCCGCGGCACGTGCCGGGTCCACGACGATCATCCGCAGCGGGGTCGGGTTGAAGTCGTTGCACGGGTTGTTCATCTGCGGGCAGTTGGACACCATCACCAGGACGTCCGTCTCGGCGCGCACCGCGACCCGGCGCCCGGGCGCCGACATGCCGTCCACGATGCCGAGCGCACCGTCCGCCTCGACGGGGACGTTCATGAACCAGTTGAGATTGGAGACGATGTCCCGCACCCCCAGACCGCGCCGCCCGGCCTCGGCGAGGAAGTTCTCGCGGCAGCCGTGATGGAACGTCACGTGGTGGCCGTAGCGCAGGGTGTTGGACTCCTTGCCGCAGGCGCCGCCGATGGTGTCCTGACGGTCGATCTCGTTGGCGACGACGGTCATCAGCGGGCGGCTCTCGTTGCTGCGCAGCACGGTGCCGGTGCGCACATAGGCGTTGCCCTGCCAGGCCAGGGTGTCGGGGACGCTGTAGCGCTCCTCGGGGTCGTAGGCGTTGTAGAGCAGACAGTCGGCCGACTGGTTGCCGCCGACGTCGACGATGGTCAGGACGTGTCCCTCCTTCACCACCGCCGACCAGGGCGCGTTGGGGGCCACTTTCTCGTCCAGGACGACGGCGCCCTCGACCAGGCTCGCTCCCCAGTCCAGGGTGGAGCCCTCGGCGTACACCGCGCCGACCGGGACGGTGGAGGCGACGGTGCCGCCCGAGGTGGTCGGGTGTGTGGTCAACGTGCTCTCGGTCTGGGTGGTCGCCATGTCACAGCCCCCGGGCTTCGCAGTAGTCGACGGTGTTGAGGTACGCCCGGTGCAGTTCGGGCGTGGCGGTGAACCGCGGATCGTCCGGGCCGGTGGCGGTTGCGCGCGAGGCGTGCACGCGCAGCGGCCCGACGACGTAGCCGGGGCGCGGGTCCAGCGGGTGGGCGACATTGGCGACCAGCAGCAACAGGGGCATTTCCGCGACGAGTTCGACATGCGTGTCCGGGCCGGCGCTGCCCCGCCAGGCGAGGGCGCCGTCCGCCTCGACGCGTACGCCCTGGAAGAAGGACAGGCTGGGCGGCAGGTCGCGCCGGCTCAGGCCGTGTTTGGCGGCCGCCTTGAGGAAGAGTCCCCGGCCGGACGGGGACGGCCCCTCGGGGCGGGCGTCACCGTACTTGCGTCGGTTCCAGGCGTCGGTGGTGGTGCCGCAGAAGGCGTCGTGCCGGCCGGAGGAGTCACCGGTCACCACGGCCAGAACCCGGCCGTCGCCGGACAGCAGCGGGTGGTTCTCGCCCAGGTAGGCCTGCCACGGGATCTTCTGGGTGTCGGCGACGTTGAGCCGCTCGACCGGTTCCAGGGCGTTGAAGAGCAGCAGGTGGGCGCAGGCGTCGCCGGTCGGGTCGTCGAAGCGCAGCCGGGTGCCGCGAGCGAGGACCTTGTGGGTGTAGCCGCCGGGTGCCACCGTCTCCGCCCACACCAGGGTGGCCGGGTCCACCCCCGGCGGGCAGTGCGGGCTGCTGGACGCCGGAAGGTACGGCATCCACTCGCCGGCCTGTCCGCCCTGGGCGCGGGCGTCGTCCCGGGCACTTCGGACAGTGTCGGTCAGGTGCAGATCACGGACTGCGGCGGAGGCCTGCCCGCCGGGATCCTGGGCGCCGGCCCCACCGGACGGCTGTCCGGTGGGGTACTGGTCCTGCGGTGTGATGGCCGTCGGCTCTTCGGCTGTGGACATGGATGTCCTGTCGTCCCTTCGTCGGTACGTCAATCAGTGCGCGCCCGTCGCGTCGCGCGGGCCGCCGGACTTCTCAGGCGGGCTCGGCGACGGTCTCGGCCTGGGCGGGCGGCTCGACGTGCGTGTGGGGCACGTGCCTCAGCTCGATGTGGTGGTGCAGCCGGCGGGCGAGGAAGTAGGCGGCGCCGACGGCGAGACCGAGCCCGATGAAGAGCAGGGCGCTCCACCGCAGCCACCACGTGCCTTCGGTGAGGTCGTAGATCTCCGGACGCGGCCAGATCAGATTGACCGTCATACCGGCCCCGTAGAGCACGGCGAGCGTGTTGACCGCCATCCCCCAACGGCCCAGCGAGAACAGCGGTCGGCCCGTCTCGTCGACGCCGTCCGGGAGCCCTCGGTGCCGGATACGGGCGACCAACTGCGGCAGCGTCACGCCCAGATAGGCCAGGTACAGCATGGCGATGCAGAGGCTGGCGAGGGCGGTGAAGATCGCCGCCTGGCGAAGGTTGACCACGAGCGCGGTCGCGGCGCCCACGCCCACCACGACCGACGTGATGACCGGCGTACCGGTACGGGCCGAGACCTTGGCGAGGTGTCGGTGGAACGGCAGGGCGCCCTCGCGCGCCATGGAGTAGATCATCCGTGCGCCGGAGGTCTGCACGGCGAGGGTGCAGGCGAACACCGCGACCGCGACGCAGCACAGCAGCAGCCGGCCCAGGACGTCGCCGAGCCGGTCGGTGAGCACCCAGGAAAGGCCGCCGGTGGCCAGGTTTCCGTCGGTGAGGCTGCTCGCGGCCATGAGTCCCGAGAGGATCAGCAGGGCGCCGCCGACGCCCGAGATGACCAGCGCCCGCAGGATGGTCCGGGGAGTGGTCCGGCGCGGGCTGTGCGTCTCCTCCGCCAGTTCGCCCGCGGAGTCGAAGCCGACCATGACGTAGGCCGCCATCAGCGAGGACGCGAGGAAGGCCCCGATGTAGCCGCCGTCGCCGGCCCAGCCGGTGTGGTGGGTCACGACCTGCGGGCCCCGCTCGGGCAGGAAGAAGAGCACCAGCACCAGCGCGATCACACCGACGATCTCGATCGCGACGCCGATGCTGGTGGCGGCGGCCATCTGGCGGATGCCGAGGATGTTCACCACCGTGGTGATCACCAGCAGGAGGCAGCCCAGAAGGACCGCGTTCTGCGCGCCGGTCGGGGAGCCGACCGACGGGTCGGCGCCCGCTCCGCCGACGATCTGGAAGCCGGACCAGATGCCCGGCAGCACCGCCTGCGCCGCGATCGCGGCGGCCGCGACGGTGAGGATCTGCCCAATGATCATGGTCCAGCCGACGAACCAGCCCGCCGTGGTGCCGGCCAGCCGGCTCGACCACTGGTAGATCGCCCCGGAGATGGGCCAGCGCGCCGCCAGTTCGGCGAAACAGAGCGCGACCAGCAGCTGGCCCGCGAAGACCAGCGGCCAGGTCCAGAAGAACGCCGCCCCACCGAGGGCGAAGCCGAGGCCGAAGAGCTGGAAGACAGTGGTGAGGATCGACACGAAGGAGAAGCCCGCGGCGAATGACGCGAAGCTGCCCACCCCCCGGCGAAGTTCCTGCTGGTAGCCGAGGGGGGCGGGACTTGTCGTGACGCCACCGTCGGGGCTCTGCCCAGAGGCGAGTTCAGGCCGGCCCATCACGGCACCTCCGATCGATCAAGGATTATCTGTCGTTTGACAGGTATTGCGATGGTGGGGCGGACGGGTCTCACACCTGGGTCCCGGAAGTTAACTTCGTGTGTCTGCTGCCACTTGCGGTGTGACCTCACGTTTCGCCACCGCTGCCCCTGCGGCCGAGGCCGGCGTGGCAGACGTTCCCGATGATCAAAGCGGTCGGCGCCGTGCGGCAGGCGTGGGGACCCGTATGTCCTCTGCCGCGCGCACGTAAGAGGGGCGGGCCGCGCTCGCTTCGGCGCGATGAGGTCCAGGCAGAGCCGACGGAACCCTACCGGGCGGTGAAGTGATCCTTGCAGATGACCCCATGCACGCCCACGGTACGGTCGACGACCTGCGAGATCTCGAAGTCGGCCGCCGCGGACAGGTAGGCGTACGCCACTGCTCGGTCCATGCCGAGGTCGTACTGGAGGAAGTCCAACGCGTTGACCACCGCACGGCGCATCGCGATGTTCAGGTCGTTGATCTGGCCGTTCCGGGAGCCGTCCGGGTCGGAGAGACCGATGGGCACCCAGGCGTCAGGGGTCTCGGCGAACGGGTAGTGGAAGGCGACCGAGGGCGCGTCGCCCGAACCCGCCTTGCACACGGTGAGCCGGAACGTGGCACGCAGGGACCCCTCCATGGCGGTCAGCGCCACCTCGCCGTCGCCCATGGCCATGTGTGAGTCACCGGTGTAGAACAGCGCGCCCTCTGCGTACACGGGAAGGAAGAAGGTGGCACCCACACCCAGCAGGTTGATGTCGATGTTGCCGCCGCCGAGCGTGGGCGGGACGGAGTTCAGCGATGGGGCGGTAAGGGTGCCTGCGGGGGCGAACGCCACACCCATCATGCCCATGAACGGGTGCAGCGGGAAGACGACCTCGCCCGAACTGCCGCGCCGCATCACACCGCTGGGCACGCCGCCCCGCCCACGGCGCACCGGTGTGAAGACCGAGACGTCGCCGTAGCGGGTGGGATCGCCCGTGGCCCGCCCGTCCGTGCCCACCGGCGGCATGATCTCCTCCATGGTGATCCCCGCCGGCACGCCGCCTCCGGCGAGCCGGGGCAGGGCACCCTTGCCGTGGCGGCTGGAGACGACACCGTACGGTACGCGCAGGAGCATCGAGAGCATCTCGACCTTCAGGACGTCTCCCGGCTCGGCACCCTCCACGTAGACCGGCCCCGTGACCACGTGCGGGCCGTCCACGTCGAAGTCGCGCTCGGCGCGGGAGTAGTCCGCAGCGATCGCGATGGCGTCGTCGAGCACCTGGTCGCGCGGTACTCCCTGCCGGCCGAAGTACGACACCGGGTCGCGGCCCTGGTCTTCCAGGATGCCCTCGTGCGACACGGCGTCCACGGTGATCGTCTCACCCGACCGCATACGCGCCACGGGCTCGCTGTCCAGAGCGGGCACGTAGCCCCACCGCACCTGGTCCGGGAGGGAGGGGAGGTAATGCTGCCCGTGGACGGGTCCCTTGCCGGGCTGCAGGATCTCGCGGGGGAACAGGGAGGACGCGGCGGCGGACGCAGAGCCTGGCGTACCCGAAGCGGCCTGGGCGCCCAGCACACTCCCGGCGGCCCCGGTCACTGCTGCCGCGGCGCGCAGGAAACCCCGCCTCCCCAGCCCGGAGATGAGCGCCTCCCGCACGGTGCGGTTCGCTCGTCTCGACGATTCCATGGGTCCTCCATCAAAGGTCTCGGGGCGGTCGGGGCCCGTCGGAGGGACGTGCAGGCCTGTGTCATCCGCACCCGGCCGCCCGGCAGTTGCGACCAGGCTGCTGGGCGGTGAGGACGCTCGGCCATCCGACTGGGACACAGAACTCCGGGGCACGCCCGTACCCGGGTATGAAGGGGAAGGCGGCGCACCGGTCCTCGCCGGACACGGCATCCCCGCCGGCCTCCGGGAAGTGAACGTAATGCGGCAGTGCCAGGGCGGTAACAGGCCGTCGCTTTGCTGGATCGCGTGGCCTACAGCAGTCCTGCCCTCGCCGAGCTGACGGGTGCCTGGCATCGCTCACTTCTTGTCGACGGCGACGGCCGGCGCGATGTCACCAGCACCGTCACCTGGGTCCAGGGGGCCACCCGTTACGCCGACCTGAGGCAGGCTGCCGACCGGCCGCACCCCCGGGGCAGTCGGAGCCTCCGCGATCTCACCTTCGGACAGCTGCTCGACCTGGCGCAGCAGGAGGGGTTCGCCGGGCAGTTGCACCATGCCGAGGGCGCCTTCCACTGGAGCCGCGGCATCGACTTCGCGCCCACCTGCGTTCCGGACGCCGGGCTGCTGACCTGGCGGGGGCCGATGCTGGTGGAGAAGGGCCTGCACGCCCCGTACATCGAGCACTGGCGCCCCGGCACGACTGCCGGGGCGCCCTGCGCCGCCGTGGAGTTGGCGGATCCGGTCCGCGGCAGCGTCGCGCTGCTGGTGCGGACGGGATCGTGGTTCGGCTACGCCCGCAGCCGCCCCGAGCCACTGCCGGCCCACGCCCCGCTGGCGGAACTGGTGGCCGGAGCCGCGCACCTCGGCCGGGCCCGGGAGATGCTCGACTGCGAGGTGTCACTCGGCCGGGTCGTGGGCCACCGCTGGACGGTGGAACGTTCGACTCTGCCGCACCGGGTGGGACGCTCGCTCGCCCCCGGTCCGGACGGATCCGCCGGTCTGCTGCTCGGCGACACCGATCCGAAAGGTGCGCCGCACGTCCGACGTTGGGAGATCACCGCGGTCGAGGGGGCCCTCGATGTCCTTTCCTCGATCTCCGGCGTCACGGGGACCTGACGGCCCGTCCGGGCGGGCCGGCCCTTCCCGCGTGCTGCGGCCATCCTGCTTCAGCCCCGGACCGGGCAGCGGCTGTGAACCAGGTCGTGGGCCCGGATGGCGAACCACAACTCCGCTATGTGGTCGGTCTGGGTGACCCCGCGGCCGGTCAACTGCTCGATCTTGCGCAGGCGGTAGCCGAGGGTCTGTTTGTGGATGTGCAGTTCGTCGGCCGCCAGCTGCCAGGACCGGTTGCGGCGCAGTGTGACCCGGAGGGTACGCAGGTATTCGGTGCCGTGCTCGGCGTCGTGCGCCATCAGCGCGCCCAGCACCCTGGACACCAGGACCTGGGCCTCGGCAGGGGTACGGGGCAGCGGCAGCGCGGTTTCGTCGCCGTACCGGACCACACGCCGGTTCTCGGCCTTGGCGGCTCCCAGTGCCCAGCGGGCCTCCTGCCGGGCTTCCGGAACGCGCCCCGCCGTACAGATCCGGTCGCTCACACCCATCGGTGCGGAGGAGCCCACCAGGATCTGCTCCAGTAGCTCCGGACGGTCCTCCAGCACGATGTGCAGGCTGTCGTCGCGACGCAGCAGCAGGTGAGGGACGCGTGGTCTGGACAGACGGCGATGGATGTCGTCGGCGATGCCGTCGGACGCGGCCTGGGTGAGGACGAGGACGGAGTCGGCCGGTGCGATGCCGCTGTCCGCCAACTGGTGCTCGGCTGCCGTCGGATCGAGCCTGCGCTCCAGCAGGTGCAGGAGCAGGTCGGCGCCACGGCGGCGGCGGCGTTCCCGGTCCGCTGCCAGCTGAGCCAGTTCCAGGGCGCCGACCGTCGCGACGTGTTGCAGCAGTCCGAGGCTGGGCGGCTGTTCCCCGGTCGGCTCGGCGACCAACGCCGTCGGCTGATCGCCGGGCACGGCGACGGCCAGCGCCGTGGCCCACCGGCCGTCGCCGTCCCGGCGGCGCAGCCTCAGCACGCCCGGCATGGCCTGGGAGTGGGCCGCGAACTCGGCGGCCAGCGCGTCAGCGAAGCGGGTCTCGGGACCTTCGTCGAACAGCGACAGGCCGGTCTCGGGATCGACCAAATACAGTCGCGCGTCCAGCTCCCGGCCGAGACGGTCGAACATCTCCGGTCCGGACAGGCCTCTGGCCATCGAGGTCCGCAGCAACGCGTACAGCCGCGCGACACTTGCGAGCTGCCGGGCTCCCTCACGCTCGTTGACATCGGCCACCGCCCGCGCGACCGCGCTGAACGGCACGCTGTAGGGCACGGACACGACCGGCAGCGACAGTTCGTCGGCGCGGTCGGTGAGGGCACGGGTCAGGGGCGGGCCCCCGGTGCCGAGACCCAGGCCGAAGGCGCTGGGGCCCGCCTCCGCGAGCCTCTCGATGAAGGAGGCCTGCCCCGGTGAATCGGAGGGCAGTCCCGTTCCGTTGGTCAGCAACAGCTCACCCGACGCGAGCCATGCCCAGGGGTTGGGCAGGTCGGACGGGTGCACCCAGCTGACCTCGCGGTCCAGCCCACGGGCACCGGCGTGCAGCGACATCTGCAGGTGCGGCATCGCGAGGAGTTCGCCCACGGTCACCGCCATCGCTTCCTCACCTCCCGCACACGGCCTGCGGTGTTCTCCGGCGCTGAACCTATTCACGCTGGTCATTCCGGTGATGAGACCGGCGTGAATTCCTTGTTACCGGCACTGAGGCGATGGCCCGTTCATACCCCGGTACGACACCAGGCGGAAGTTCTGCGTCCGGGTCGCATGGCGCGTCGGCGGGGCCGGTTCGCATGCTGTGCGCACCGAGCGAGCGAGCGGAGTGTGTGGCGATGACCCGATCCGATGCCCAGCGTGATGCGAACACGGCGGCCGGACGCATCGACTGGCCCGAGGGCTTCACCGCGGCCGCCTGCCTGACCTTCGACATGGACGCCGAAGCCGCCGTGCTCAGCACCGACATCTCGTCGGTCGACCGGATGAGCCCGATGAGTCACCAGTCGTACGGACCGCTGGTCGGGGTGCCCCGGATCCTGGACATGCTGGAACGCCACGACATCAAAGCCACGTTCTTCGTCCCCGGATACACGGCGCACCGCTACCCCGCGACCGTCCGGTCGGTGGCCGAGGCAGGTCACGAAGTGGCCCACCACAGCTACTTCCACGAGAACACCGTGGGCATGGACGCCAAGACCGAGGCCGACATGCTGGACCTGGGGATCAGGGCCCTGCGGGAGGTGGCGGGCGTCACGCCGGTGGGCTACCGGGCGCCGATGTGGGAGCTGAACTACCACACCCCGCGGCTGCTCGAGGAGCGCGGGTTCCTGTACGACTCCAGCCTCATGGACGCCGACCACCCCTACCGGCTGGCGGTGGACGAACGGCCGCAGGCCGGCAGCATCGTGCAGGTACCCGTCTCCTGGGGGCTGGACGACTGGGAGCAGTACGCGTTCCTGCCCGGGCTCATCGGCTCCGGAGTGATCGAGAGTCCCGCCAAGGCGCTGGAGATGTGGACCTGGGAGCTGGAGGCCATGCAGCGACTCGGCGCCTGCTTCGTCCTCACCTGCCACCCGTTCCTGTCCGGCCGTCCCTCGCGCGCGGAGGCACTGGAGCGGCTCATCGAGCGGATGAAGGCCCTGCCCGGCCTGTGGATCACCACGGTCGCCGAGGTCGCCCGCCACACCGCCTCGCTGGACCTCGCCCCGCGCACGTGTCCGCAGCCCCGGATCCCCGAACAGGCGTACTGGGTACCGCGGCGCCCCTGACGACGGGGGGCGCGTCCGCCACGTCTGTTCCGTCCGTCCACCGCAGTTCGCACTACGGGCAAGGGCGCCTGTCGTGTCTGTTCCGTACGCCCCCGGCCGCCGGCCGCCCCTTCGACAGGAATCGTCATGCCTGAGAACACCACCACCGCCCCGCCGGGCCTGCCCGTCGACGAAACCGCCACCGCCGCCGGGCAAGAACTCAAGCAGCAGTACACGCTGCGATCGGCGTTCGCTCTCTCCTTTTCCGACGTCTCGCCGATCGTCGGCCTGTACGGCGTGTTCGCCCTCGGCATCGTGACCGCCGGTCCCGCCTTCTGGTGGGCGTTCCCGGTCGTCCTCGTCGGCCAGCTGCTGGTCTCCGGCGTCTTCGGCGAGCTGGTGTCCCGCTGGCCGCTGCAAGGCAGCGTCTACCAGTGGGCACGCCATCTGATCGGCCCCCGCTACGGATGGTTCACCAACTGGGCCTACATGTGGGGACTCACCCTCGCACTGTCGGCACTGTCCTATGCGGCGTCCGGATTCCTCATCGAGGCGATCGGCATCGCCGTGAGTGGCCCGACGCAGGCACTGATCGCGCTGGGAGTGCTGCTGTTCGGCTCGGCCGCCAACATGATCGGCGGCCGGGTCCTGAAGGTACTGCTGTACGGGAGCCTCACGGCGGAGCTCGTCGCCACCCTGGGCATCGGGATCGTGCTGCTCTTCGTCCACCGTGAGCACGCTCTCTCGGCCATCCTGAGCGGCGGGGGCACCGCACACGGCGCGCAGTGGCTCTTCGGGCCGTTCCTCGCGGCGGTCGCCATGGTGGGCTGGTCGTTCGTCGGATTCGAGTCGGCCGGCTCCATCGCCGAGGAGGTCAAGGAGTCCCGGCGGGTGCTGCCCAAGGCCATGCCGCTGGCCCTGACGGCCGTCGGCCTGCTCGTCGCGTTCGCCGGCCTCGGCATCCTGCTGGCCGTGCCGGACGTGGCGGCCGTACTGAGCGGCAAGGACGCGGACCCGGTCGCGACCACCCTGCAGACGCGGCTCGGCTCCTCGACCGGCTCGGCACTGCTCATCGCCCTGGTCGTCGGGTTCACGGCCAGCCTGATGGCGGTGCAGGCGGCGGTGAGCCGGGCCATCTGGGCCGGCGCCCGTGACCGGGTCATCCCCGGCGCGCGGCTGCTGGGCACGCTGTCCGGCACCGAGCGGGTGCCCCGGAACGCGATCGCGCTGACCGTCGTCATCGCCGGATCCCTGCTCTTCATCAGCGCCTCGAAGGTCTACGCCCTGCTGCTGTCCTTCGCCAACGCCGGGTTCTACATCTCCTACGCACTGCCCGTGCTCGGTGCCGTCTGCGTCCGACTGCGCGGCACGTGGCAGCCCGGCGAGGTGTCCATGGGCCGGTGGGGCACGCCGGTGACCCTCGCCGCGGCGGTGTGGGTGACCTTCGAGTTGGTGAACATCGCCTGGCCGCGCGCCCTGAACGGAGTGTGGTACCTGGACTGGGGACTGCTGATCATGACCGGGGTGCTGGGAGTGATCGGCGTGCTGGTGAGCTGGTGGGTGTTCCGGCCGGGCCGCGGTGCGTCCCCGGCCCCCGCCCTCCGCTCGGTGGCCCTCGACGAGGGCGGAGCATGAGCGCTCCGGTCGCCCTGATCACCGGTGCCGCCGGCGGTATCGGCGCCGCGACCGCCGAGGTGCTGCGCGAGGCGGGCTGGCGGACCGCCGGGCTGGATCTGCGCCCTTCCCCCACGGATCTGCCGCTCGCCGCCGATGTGGCCGACCGCGGCGCGGTCGCGGACGCCGTCGACCGCGCGGCCGGCCGGTTCGGCCGGCTGGACCTGGTGGTGACCGCCGCCGGGTACTACGAGGACGGCATCGACGTCGGCGACATCACCACCGCCCAGTGGAACCGGATGCTGGCCGTCGCCCTGGGCGGCACGGTGAACACCTGCGCCGCCGCCCTGCCGTACCTTCTCGACGCCGGCACCGGCACCGTGGTGGTGATCTCCTCCGAGTTGGCCCTCGCGGGAAGTACCGGCGACCTGCACTACGTGGCCGCCAAGGGCGCGGTGCTCGGCTTCGCCAAGTCGCTGGCGCTGGAAGTGGCCGACGCGGGGATCCGGGTCAACATCGTCGCCCCCGGCCCCACCGACACACCCCTGCTGGCCCCGGACTCTCCGTGGCGCGATCCGGCCTACCTGGCCACGCTGCCGCTCGGGCGGCTGGTCACCCCCGCCGAGGTCGCGTGCACCGTGCTCCACCTTGCCACCGAGGGGCGCATGTACTGCGGAGACGTGCTGTCCCCGAACGCCGGGGCGGTGATCTGACATGGCATCGGCTGCACGCCCCGGACGGAGCGGCATCGCTCTGGTCACCGGAGCCGCCCAGGGCATCGGCCGGGCCTGCGCGCTGCGACTGGCCGCGGACGGTCACACCGTGGCCGTGAACGACGTCGCCGACGACGGGCGGCTGTCCGAACTGGCCGATCGCATCGGCGGGATCACCGCGCCCGCCGACATCGCCGACCCGGCCGCGGTGGCCACCCTGCTCGTCCGGCTCGAGCGGCTGGCCGGCCCGGTGGAGATCCTGGTGGCCAACGCCGCGACGATGGCGATGGGCCCGTTCCTCGACCAGGAACCCGAGGACTGGTGGCAGCAGATCGAGGTGAACCTGTCCGGGCACTTCCGGGTCGTTCAGGCCGTCCTGCCCGGCATGCGGGCCCTCGGCCACGGCCGGATCGTGGTCATCGCCTCGGAGTGGGGCGTGATCGGGCAGCGCAACGCCACCGCCTACGCCGCCTCGAAGGCCGGGCTGATCGCCCTGGCCAAGGGACTGGCCCGCGAACTGGGCCCCCAGGGGATCCTCACGAACTGCGTCGCCCCGTCCTACGTGGACACCGATCAGCTGAGGGTGGACGCCGCCGACGCCGGAGTGACGCTGGAGGAGATGCGGGCCCGCTACCGGCGGTTGATGCCCGTCGGCCGACTGGCCGAGCCCGCCGACATCGCGGCGGCCGTCGCCTTCCTGGCCTCCCCCGGCGCGGGCGCGATCACCGGCCAGATCCTCCAGCCCAACGGCGGCTCCACCCGTGCCCGTGCCTGAGCACTCCCGGAACCCGGAAGAGGAACTCCCATGCCTGACCCGTCCCATGACCCGGTACGCCCTGTGGACGGCACGACCGTTCCGCGCTTCACCGGAAGCGGAAGTTTCGCCCGGGTGCCGGAGATCGACCGAGTGAGCGACTACGACGTCGCCGTCCTCGGTGTACCGTTCGACGCCGGCACGTCCTACCGGCCCGGTGCCCGGTTCGGCCCGATGGCCGTCCGCCAGGCGTCCCGGCACCTGCGCCCGGAGTACCACGTGGAGCTGGACATCTCGCCGTTCACCGCCCTCCAGGTCGTCGACGCCGGTGACGTCCCGGTGACCCCGTTCTCGATCGACACCGCCCTCGGCCAGATCACCGACCATGCCCGGGACGTGGCGCGCGGCGGACGCAGGGTACTGGCGATCGGCGGCGACCACACGATCGCGCTGCCGATGCTGCGGGCAGCGGTGGCCGAGCACGGGCCGGTCGCCCTCGTGCACTTCGACGCGCACCTGGACACCTGGGACACCTACTTCCACGCACCGACCACCCACGGCACGGTGTTCCGCCGAGCGTTCGAAGAGGGCCTGCTCATCAAGGACCACTCCATCCATGTGGGCATTCGCGGCCCCGTCTACGACCGGGCGGACCTCGACGCGGACAACCGATTCGGCTTCCGTACCATCCGCGCCGGCGAGATCGATCTGCTCGGCACGGCCGGTGCGATCCAGGCGGTCACCGAACGGGTGGACGACCTCCCGGTCTACCTGTCCATCGACATCGATGTCCTCGACCCGGCTTTCGCACCGGGCACGGGAACCCCGGAGTCCGGCGGACTGACCAGTCGTGAACTCCTGCGGGTACTTCGTGGGTTGACCGGGTTGAACATCGTGGGCGGCGATGTGGTGGAGGTGGCTCCCGCCTACGACCACGCCGAGATCACCTCGATCACCGCCGCGACCGTGCTGTTCGACATGATCGCTCTCATGGCCTGCGGGAGTGGGCACGCGAGCTGACGGCGGCGCGGTACGGCGCGGCTCCCCAAGGGACAACGCAGTCCCGTGATCGCCGCGATGGGCAAACGTCCGGTGGCGAAAGGGTGCGGCGCCCATCGCTCCGCGGTTCGGAGGCCGGCTGGTAGCCGGTTGGCTCACCGGCATCATCGTTAACCCGCTGACCGTCCCCGGCCACTGCGACGTCGCCCTGCGCGACTTCGGACCGAACTCGCCGAGGAGGGCAGGCTCCGCGCCCGCATCGACACGACCTCCCCCCTCGCCGAGACCGCCAAGGCCCATGCCCACGGGGAGACGGGCCGCACCACGGGGAAGATCGTCCTCGTCGTGCGCCGAGTCACCGCGCCAGGAGTTCGGCGAGGCCCGAGCGCAGGCCGGCCACTACCGGCGGCCGGCCGCGCATCGGAATGACGATGACGATCCACGGCTGGAGTACCAGCGCACTTATGGGATCCCGTGCGGGTTGCGCGGTGCCGGTACGCCGTCCAGGGGCGCGGAATCGGGTGTCGTCGTCCGCGGGGAACCGGCTGTGGCTCCCGCGAACGCCTGGGCGCCGCCGACGAGCGGGACCCGGGCCGAGGTGCGGGACAGGTCCAGGGTGAGGGTCGGGGTGTCGGCGGGCGGGTCGATGAGGTTCTTGTCGGTGCCCGCGACGATCAGGGCCAGGCGGTGGCCCTCGGGGACGACGTGGTCGGTGGCCGCCAGGTCGAGGGTGAGGGTGTAGGCCTTGCCCGGGGTGAGGGGGACGCCCTTCCCCGCGTCGGCGTAGGTGCCGAGGTCGGCCCAGCCGCGGCTGAGGACCGTGAAGTCGACGTCGGCGGTCCGCGCCTCGGTCTCCTTGAAGCAGGCGCTGTCGCCGGTGGTGCTGACGCCCCAGCAGGTGCGGTCGGTGAGGGTGGTGATGCCCTCGCCGCTCGCCGCGTAGTCGCGGATGGTGTCGGGGCCGAGGTCGACCAGGACGGCGGTCAGATGAGCCGTGGGGGTCGTGGGCGTGGCGGTGACGGTGACCCTGGAGGAGCCGGACAGGCGCAGGTCACGGGTGAGGGGCCCGGTCACGAAGCCGGCCTTGTCGGGGGTCGGGCTGTCGATCCGTGCGGCCCAGTCGGTCTCGCCGAGCTGCGGGTCGTCGGTGAAGGTCTCGGTGCCGGTGCCCTTGCGCAGGCCGAGCGTGCCGACGCCCGCCTGCTCGCCGGTGGCCGGGCGCAGGGTCGTCGTCATCGTGCCCTTCGGCGGCCACACCCTGGACGTCTCCCACTGGTCGGGGTGGCGTTCGATGTCGGCCATGGGCTCGCGGTCGATGCCGTTGTCGTAGCCGAGGAGTTCGTGGTCGAACCAGCGGTGCAGGGTCTCGACCCAGGTGGCGCGACGGAAGTCGAAGGGGTCGACGTGGCCGGTCTGGGAGAGCCAGATCTTGCGCTCGACACCGTTCTTCGCCAGGGCGTCCCACCACTGGCCGACGTGCTTCATACGGACGTTGAGGTCCTGGAGGCCGTGGACGAGGAAGACGCTGGCCTTGACCTTGCTCGCGTCCTTGACGTAGTCGCGCTCGGTCCACAGGCCCGTCCGGTCGCCGGTGCGCGGGGCCTCGTCGACGAGCTTCTGCTGCACGGCGGCGCACCTGGCGCGGGCGTCGGGGCTGTTGACGCGGTTCGAGAGCCAGTCGGGGCCCGAGTCGTAGAGCGGGGCGCCCTGCTGGAAGTAGTAGTCGTACCAGGAGGAGATGGCGCTGATCGGGACGATGGTCTTCAGGCCCTTCACACCGGTGGCGGCGACGCCGTTGGCGATGGTGCCGTCCCAGCTCTTGCCGATCATGCCGGTTCTGCCGTTGGTCCAGGTCGCCCGGACGCGTTCGGTGCCGGTGCGGGTGGTGTACGCCTTCGCGCGGCCGCCCAGCCAGTCGACGACGGCCTTCGCGGAGAGGATGTCGGAGCGGCCGCCGACGTCGACGCAGCCGTCGGAACGGTTGGTGCCGGCCAGGTCGACGCCGACGAAGGCGTAGCCGCGGGGCACGAAGTAGTTGTCGTAGAACAGCGGCATCTGGACGACGTCGCCGTTCGCGTCGTACGTCTTCCGCTGGCCCTCGTTGCCGCGTCCGCAGCAGGAGTAGTAGGGGCTGGCGTCCATGATGACGGGCACCTTGCGGCCCTGCCGGTCGAGTTCGCGGGGGCGGACGATGTCGACGGCGACCCGGTCGGTCCTGCCGTCGCCGTCGCCGTCGAGGCCGGTGTCCACCCAGACGGCCTCGCGGACGGCGTTCTCGTAGGAGTACACCGGCTCGCTCTCGCGCGGGGTGGCGTGGGCTGCTGCCGGGGTGAGGAAGGCGGCCACCAGAGCGGTGATGGCGGCGGTCGCGAGCGGTCTCCAGATCGTGAAGCGCGTGCGTGTCGGCATGCGCGGGACGGTACAGCGGTCAACTCACGGGCAGAAGAGGGCGATTGTGCGTCGGCTGCGGCCGGAACACGCCCATGGGCAGGGTTCGGTCATGACGGCTGAATGGCGATCGTGTGACAGCGGTGGCGCTGGGCAGGTCCTGGGCACAGGGAGTCAATAGGCTCCGAACAGACTTCGTGCCCCTAGGACTTGGAGCTCTCGTGCACCGCAGATTCATCGCGCCGGGCGCCTTCGCCGCCGCGTCCGTCCTGCTGGCGATCCCGGCATCGGCCGCGAGCGTCTCCCCCGGCGCCCCGGGCATCGGTGACCCCTACTACCCGGCCTACGGCAACGGCGGATACGACGTCTCCCACTACGACCTGCGGCTGAAGTACCAGCCCGCCACGGACCGGCTGGAGGGTACGGCGACGCTCCTGGCGAAGACCACGCAGGACCTGTCGCGGTTCAACCTGGACTTCCTGCTCGACGTCAGCGAGGTACGGGTCAACGGCACCAAGGCGGCGTTCGCGACCTCGGGCGAGCACGAGCTGGAGATCACGCCGAAGACACCGCTGGCCAAGGGCACCGCGATCACCGTCGTGGTGCGCTACAGCGGGGTCCCGTCGTCTAAGCAGGCGTACGGCTTCACCAGCTGGCACCGCACCCCTGACGGCGGGGTCGGCGCGAACGAGCCCGAGGCGGCCTGGTGGTGGTTCCCGAGCAACGACCACCCGCTGGACAAGGCGACCTACGACGTGTCGGTCCAGGTGCCGGACGGCACCCAGGCCATCTCCAACGGCACGCTGCAGTCGACGACTTCCCGGGCCGGCTGGACCCGCTTCAACTGGCGCTCCGACAAGCCTCAGGCGACCTATCTGGCCACACTCGCGGTCGGGAGGTTCGACATCACGACCGGCACGACCGACAGCGGCATCCCGGTCGTCAACGCCTACAGCAAGGACCTGGGCGACAACGCCGGTGCGGCGCGGGCCAGCATCGAGCGGACCGGGGAGATCGCCGACTGGCTGACCGAGTACTTCGGGCCGTACCCCTACAACGCGCTCGGCGGCTATGTGCCGAACGTGACCACCGGGTACGCGCTGGAGACGCAGACGCGGCCCTTCTACAGCCCCCGGCAGTTCGCCGCCGGGTCGAACACCTCCGTGGTCGTGCACGAGCTGGCCCACCAGTGGTACGGCGACCTGGTGTCCGTCGCCGGGTGGAAGGACATCTGGATCAACGAGGGCTTCGCGCGGTACGCGCAGTGGCTGTGGTCCGAGCACGAGGGCGAGGGCACGGCGCAGGAGATCGCCGACTACGTGTACGCCTCGCGGCCGGCCGACGACCCGTTCTGGACGGTGAAGCCCGGCGATCCGGGGCCGGAGAACCAGTTCCACCTCGCGGTGTACGACCGGGGCGCGCTGACGCTGCAGGCGCTGCGGAACGAGATCGGGGACGAGGCGTTCTTCGCGATCCTCAAGGGCTGGCCGCAGAAGTACGCCCACGGCAACGCGACCGTCGCCGACTTCCGGACGTACGCGGAGGAGGTGTCCGGGAAGTCGCTGGGCGCGCTGTTCGACACCTGGCTGTTCCAGGCGTCGAAGCCGGCGGCGCCCGCGGCGCGGGAGGTGTCGATCTCGGCCCGGGCGCTGGGGACGCCGGGGGCACCCGCGCAGCCGAAGTCGTGGAAGAAGATCGCCGCGACGAACGGCGTGCACGAGCAGGAGCACGGCCATGAGCAGGCGCACGGCCACGAGCAGGCGCACGAGGAGACGCGGGCTCACACCGACTGACGCGCCGCGTTCGGACCGGCGGCCTACGGTGGGCTCATGCGCCGGTTGCGTGGGCCGGCCGGCGCAGCCGGGCCGGACGAAGGAGCCGGGCCGGACGAAGGAGCCGGACGTGCGGGACGTGGCGATCATCGAGGCTCCGTCCGTACTGGGACTGCGGCCGACCGGTGTCGAGGAGCTGCCGTCGGCGCTGCTCGGCGCCGGTCTGGCCGGGGGTCTCGGGGCGGAGCGGGCGGGCCGGGTGGAGCCGCCCGTGTACGGCCCGGAGCGGGACCGGGAGACCGGGGTCCGCAACCCGGGCGGGATCGCGGCATACGCGCTCGCCCTGGCCGACGCGGTGGGTGGTGTCCTCGACCGTGGCCGGTTTCCGGTGGTCCTGGGCGGCGACTGCAGCATCCTCCTCGGCAATCTGCTCGCCCTGCGCCGCCGCGGACGCCACGGACTGCTCTTCCTCGACGGCCACACCGACTTCTACCAGCCGTCGGCGGAACCGGCCGGTGAGGCGGCCTCCATGGAGCTCGCCCTGGCCACCGGCCGGGGCCCCGGCGTCCTGGCCGATCTGGAGGGGCGTGGCCCGCTGGTGCGGGACGAGGACGTCGTCGCCTTCGGCTTCCGGGACACGGAGGAGTCCACGGCGGCCGGGATGCAGCCCCTGCCGGCCGGTCTGCACGCGATGGACCTGGAAGCGGTGCGTGCCCTGGGCGCGGCGGAGGCGGCGGGCCGCGCGGTCGGCCTCCTCACCGGCGACGGCGGTGGCGCGCGGTACTGGGTCCACCTCGACGCCGACGTGCTCGACGACGCGGTGATGCCCGCGGTGGACTACCGCCTGCCCGGTGGGCTGAGCTGGGAGGAACTGGAGACCGTCCTGCGGACGGCACTGTCCGGTCCAGGGGCCGTCGGCCTCGACGTCACGATCTTCAACCCCCGTCTGGATCCGGACGGGGGCATCGCGGCACGCCTCACGGAATGCCTCCTGCGGGCGTTCGTGACACGAGGGTGACCGGTGCGGCTGCCGTTCCCGGTCGTCGGTCCCCGGTCACCGGTCCTGGTGGGGTGCGTCAGTCGCCGTGGTCGTACACCGTGACGGCGATGCCGCGCCTCACCAGCCGCTCGGTGATCATCGGCTCGATCCGGGACCACTTGCCGCCGGCCAGGCCGCAGCCTATGCGGGGCATGTGGACGGAGGCGTCGAGCTCGGCGGCCTTGTCGGCGAGGCGTCCCAGGGCCGTGTCGATCGCCTCGTAGCGCACCGGGACGCCCTTGCTGCCCGTTCGGATGCCGCGCTGGCCGACCATGTTGGCGACCCACACGTACGGCTCGACCTGGACGCACTGGACCGCGCCCAGCCCGAAGTCGTTGGCGGCGCGCTGCCGGTGCCAGGCCCGAAAGGCGGCCTCCGGCTCCGGCCAGCGGCGCGATATGGCCAGGACGAAGCCCTTCCCCCATCCCCCGATGTCGTTGCAGACATGGGCGATCACCTTGACGCCCTTGACCGACGGCACGGTGGCGTCACCCCGGACATATGTGATCTCCGACATGACGCCACCGTAGGCGATGCCACTGACAATCGCCCTGACCTGCTACTTCGTGAGATCGGCGAGCTCCTGCTCCGCCGCCTCGGCCACCCGGCGGCGGATCGCGAACCAGCCGGCGACCAGGGCGGCCGCGACGACGGGGACGAGGAGGAGGGTCTTGCGGCCGACTTCGGGGTCGTTCCACATCAGGCCGAGGACGGCGAGCAGGAAGGCGATCGTGACGATCTCCGTGACCGGGCTGCCGGGGAGGCGGAAGGAGGGACGGGCGAGCAGGCCCGCCCTGGCGCGGCGTACGAAGACCAGGTGGCAGACCATGATGATCACCCAGGTGCTGATGATGCCGAGGGAGGCGACGTTCAGCACGATCTCGAAGGCCTGGTCCGGCATCAGGAAGTTCAGGCCGACGCCGAGGACGCAGACCGCGCAGGTGAGGAGGATGCCGCCGTAGGGGACCTGGCTGCGGTTCATACGGGCGGTGAACCTCGGGGCCGAGCCCGCCATGGCCATGGAGCGCAGGATGCGGCCGGTGGAGTACAGGCCGGAGTTCAGGGACGACATGGCGGCGGTGAGGACGACGAGGTTCATCACGTCGCCGGCGCCGGAGACGCCGATCTTCGACAGGACGGTGACGAAGGGGCTCTCGTCGGCCGAGTAGACCGAGCCGGGCAGCAGCAGGGCGAGGAGGACGACCGAGCCGACGTAGAAGAGACCGACGCGCCACATGATCGAGTTCACCGCGCGCGGGACGACCTTCTCCGGCTCGGCGGTCTCGCCCGCGGCGACGCCGACCAGCTCCAGGGCGGCGTACGCGAAGATCACGCCCTGCATGACGAGGACCACGGGCATCAGGCCGTGCGGGAGGACACCGCCGTTGTCCGTGATCACGCTCAGACCGGGTGTCCGGCCGCCGACCTCGTGCCGGGTGGCGAGCAGGAAGATGCCGACGCACATGAAGGCGACGAGGGTGGCGACCTTGACGATCGCGAACCAGAACTCCATCTCGCCGAAGATCTTCACCGAGATCAGGTTCACGGCCAGGACCACCGCGAGGGCGATGAGCGCCAGCACCCACTGGGGGATGCTCGTGAACATGCTCCAGTAGTGCGTGTACAGCGCGATGGCGGTGATGTCGGCGATGCCGGTGGTCGACCAGTTCAGGAAGTACATCCAGCCGGCGACGTAGGCGCCCTTCTCGCCGAGGAACTCGCGCGCGTACGAGACGAAGGAGCCGGAGGAGGGGCGGTACAGGACCAGCTCGCCGAGGGCCCGCACGACGAAGAAGGCGAAGACGCCGCAGACGAGGTAGGCGAGGGCGAGCGCCGGGCCCGCGTTGTGGAGGCGTCCTCCGGCGCCCAGGAACAGGCCGGTGCCGATCGCGCCGCCGATGGCGATCATGTTGACGTGGCGGTGCTTGAGGTCCTTGCTGTAGCCGGCGTCGCCCGCGTCGGCGGGCATCGCGGTCGCCTGGGGGTGGGCGGCGACCTCGGCCGTGTGCACGGTGTCCTTGCTCACGGGTGGTTCCACTCTCTGGTGCGCCCGGGCGTGGTGCGCTCGGGTGTCCGTACGGTCACGGCCCGCGGCTCCCGGGTAGGGGCACAGACCGAGGAGGCAGCTTCCCAGAGGGCCCGCGAGCATGCGGTGGCTCATGTCACAGAGCGTTACTTCTCACAGGGCCCTCACCGCGGCCCCACGGGTTACACAGCACTGGTGTGACAGCGATACTGCTGCGTATGACGATCGAGACCGAGGAGCCGGCCCTCACGGTCGACGAACTGGCCGCCCGGGCCGGTGTCACGGTGCGGACGGTGCGCTTCTACAGCACCAGGGGACTGCTGCCCCCTCCGGTCATCGGTCCGCGCCGGGTGGGGCGCTACGGTCCGGAACACCTCGCGCGCCTCGCGCTGATCGAGGAGCTGCAGCAGCAGGGGATGACGCTGGCCGCGATCGAGCGCTATCTGGACCGGCTGCCGCCCGGTCTCGACGCGCACGACCTCGCCGTCCACCGCGCGGTGGTGGCCTCCTGGGCGCCGGACGCCGTGGAGACGGTGACCCGGGAGGAGCTGCAGCGGCGGGCGGGGCGGGCACTGAGCGAGGAGGACGTGGCACGGCTGGCGGCGATGAACGTCGTCGAGGGCCCGCAGGACGTGCCGGGCGCCGAGGGCGCCGGGGGCGGCTCCTACCGCGTCGACTGCGGTCTGCTGCCGCTCGGGGTCCGGCTGCTCGACGTACCGCTGTCGCAGGAGGTGATCCTGGCGGCGCGCACCACGCTGATCGAGCACTCGCGCGCGGCGGCGCACGAGCTGTCGCGGCTGCTGCGGGAGGCGGTCGCGGAGCGTGACACGCAGGACGTGAAGTCGCTGACCGCGCACATGCATCCGCTGGTGGTGCAGGCCCTGCTGACGACCTTCCAGCGGTCGCTGCGGGAGGAGCTGCGGCAGTGGCTGACGGAGTCGGAGGCGGAGGCGGGCGGGTCCGGCTGAGGGACTCGCCCGCCACACCGCCGCCCGCGACGCCGCCCTGTCTCGGCGAGGGCGGCGTCGCGGGCGGTGCCCTGTGGGAACGTCAGCGCCCGTCCGTGAAGGTCTCCCCCTTCTCCGCCTTCTCCACCAGCAGCGCCGGCGGGGTGAAGCGGTCGCCGTAGCGCTCGGCGAGTTCACGCGCGCGTGCCACGAATCCGGGCAGGCCACCCTCATACCCGTTGATGTACTGCAGCACGCCGCCGGTCCAGCCGGGGAAGCCGATGCCGAAGAGGGAGCCGATGTTGGCGTCGGCGACGGAGGTCAGCACGCCCTCTTCGAGGAGCTTGACGGTGTCGAGGGCCTCCGAGAAGAGCATGCGTTCCTGCATGTCCTCGAAGGGGATCTCGGCGCCCGCGCGCGTGAAGTGCTCGCGCAGGCCCGGCCACAGGCCCGTCCGCTTGCCGTCGGCGTAGTCGTAGAAGCCGGCGCCACCGCTGCGGCCGGTGCGGCCGAACTCGTCGACCATGCGGTCGATGACGGCTTCGGCGGGGTGTCCGGGCCAGGTGCCGCCCGCCTCCTCGACGGCCCGCTTCGACTCGCCCCGGATCTTGCGCGGGAGGGTGAGCGTCAGCTCGTCCATCAGGGAGAGGACCTTGGCCGGGTAGCCCGCCTGGGCCGCCGCCTGCTCGACGGACGCGGGCTCGATGCCCTCGCCGACCATGGCGACGCCCTCGTTGATGAAGTGGCCGATCACCCGGGAGGTGAAGAAGCCGCGCGAGTCGTTGACGACGATCGGCGTCTTCTTGATCTGCCGGACCAGGTCGAAGGCGCGCGCGAGCGCCTCGTCGCCGGTGCGCTCGCCCTTGATGATCTCGACGAGCGGCATCTTGTCGACGGGCGAGAAGAAGTGCAGCCCGATGAAGTCGGCCTGCCGCTCCACGCCTTCGGCGAGGACGGTGATGGGCAGGGTGGAGGTGTTCGAGCACAGCAGGGCGTCCGGCGCGACGATGTGCTGGATCTCCTGGAAGACCTTGTGCTTGAGGGAGGTGTCCTCGAACACGGCCTCGATGACGGCGTCGCAGCCTGCCAGGTCCTGCGGGTCCGCGGTGGCTGTGATCCGGGCGAGCAGCGCGTCCGCCTTCTCCTGGCTCGTACGGCCCCGGGAGACGGCCTTGGCGCACAGCTTCTCGGAGTAGCCCCTGCCCTTGACAGCGGCTTCCAGGGAGACGTCCTTGAGGACGACGTCGATGCCCGCGCGGGCGCACGAGTAGGCGATACCGGCGCCCATCATCCCGGCGCCGAGGACGGCGACCTTGCGGACCTGGCGGGGCTCGATGCCCTGGGGGCGGTTCGCGCCGGAGTTGACGGCCTGGAGGTCGAAGAAGAAGGCCTGGATCATGTTCTTCGAGGTCTGGCCGGCCGCCAGCTCCACGAAGTAGCGGGCCTCGATGACCTGTGCCGTCTCGAAGTCGACCTGGGCGCCCTCGACGGCCGCGGCGAGAATGGCGCGCGGTGCCGGGTAGGGGGCGCCGTGGGTCTGCTTGCGCAGGGTGGCGGGGAAGGCGGGCAGGTTCGCCGCGAACTTGGGGTTGGCGGGTGTGCCGCCGGGGATGCGGTAGCCGGGCCGGTCCCAGGGCTGCTGCGACTCGGGGTGGGCGTCGATGAAGGCGCGGGCCCTGTCGAGGAGTTCCTCGGGGGTGGCGGCGACCTCGTGGATCAGGCCGTTGTCCAGGGCGCGCCGCGGACTGTACTGGGTGCCCTGCAGCAGGACCTTCAGCAGTGCGTCGGCGATGCCCAGCAGGCGTACGGTGCGGACGACGCCGCCGCCTCCGGGGAGCAGGCCGAGGGTGACCTCGGGGCAGCCGATCTTCGAGCCGGGGGCGTCGAGGGCGATCCGGTGGTGGCAGGCGAGGGCGAGTTCGTACCCGCCGCCCAGGGCCGCGCCGTTGATCGCGGCGACGACCGGCTTGCCGAGGGTCTCGATGCGGCGGAGGTTGCCCTTGATCTCCAGCCCGCCCTCGAACAGCTCCTGGGCGGTCTCGGGCGTGACGCGGATCAGGTCGCGCAGGTCGCCGCCGGCGAAGAAGGTCTTCTTGGCGGAGGTGATGATGACGCCGCGGATGGTGTCCTTCTCGGCCTCCAGGCGGTCGGTGATCACCGCGAGCGACTCGCGGAACGCCTGGTTCATGGTGTTCGCGGACTGGTCGGGGTCGTCGAGGACGAGGGTGACGAGGCCGGTGCGGTCCTGTTCCCAGCGGATGGTGGTGCTCTGTGTCATGACAGGGTCTCCGTTGAAGTCTCTTGGTTCCGCCGGGGTGTTCAGACGCGTTCGACGATCGTGGCGATGCCCATGCCGCCGCCCACGCACAGCGTGGCCAGGCCGTAGCGCTTGTCCTGGCGCTCCAGTTCGTCGACGAGCGAGCCGAGGATCATCGCGCCGGTGGCGCCGAGGGGGTGGCCGAGGGCGATGGCGCCGCCGTTGACGTTGACCTTGTCCAGGGACAGGCCCATGTCCTTCACGAAGCGCAGCACGACCGCCGCGAAGGCTTCGTTGATCTCGACGAGGTCGATGTCGTCGATGGTCAGGCCGGCCTTGGCGAGGGCCTTGCGGGTGGCGGGCGCGGGGCCGGTGAGCATGATGGTGGGCTCGGAGCCGGAGACGGCGACGGAGACGATCCGCGCGCGCGGGGTGAGCCCGTACCGCTCCCCGACCTCCTTGGAGCCGATCGCGACCAGCGAGGCGCCGTCGACGATGCCGGAGGAGTTGCCCGCGTGGTGGACGTGGTCGATCTTCTCCACCCAGTGGTACTTCTGCAGCGCCACGGCGTCGAAGCCGCCCAGGTCGCCGATGTCGGCGAAGGAGGGCTTGAGCTTCGCGAGGGAGTCGGCGGTGGTGCCGGGACGCAGGTGCTCGTCGTGGTCGAGGACGACGAGGCCGTTGCGGTCCTTCACCGGCACGACCGAGCGGTCGAAGCGGCCCTCCTTCCAGGCCGTGGCCGCCCGCTCCTGGGACAGGGCCGCGTACTCGTCGACGTCGCGCCGGGAGAAGCCCTCGATGGTGGCGATGAGATCGGCGCCGATGCCCTGCGGCACGAAGTTCACGGCGAGGTTGGTCATCGGGTCGTTGAACCAGGCACCGCCGTCGGAGGCCATCGGCACCCGGGACATCGACTCCACCCCGCCCGCGAGGACGAGGTCCTCCCAGCCGGAACGGACCTTCATGGCGGCCAGGTTGACGGCCTCCAGGCCCGACGCACAGAAGCGGTTCTCCTGCACGCCCGCCACCGTGTCCGGCAGTCCGGCGGCGATCGCGGCGATCCGCGCGATGTCGGAGCCCTGGTCGCCGACGGGGCCGACGACGCCGAGGACGATGTCGTCGATCGCGGCCGGGTCGAGGGTCGGGAAGCGGTCGCGCAGTTCGTGGATGAGGCCGACGACGAGGTCGATGGGCTTGGTTCCGTGCAGGGCGCCGTTCGCCTTGCCGCGCCCGCGCGGGGTGCGGATCGCGTCGTACACGTACGCTTCGGTGCTCACTGGTAAGCCTTTCGGGAGGGTGGGCCGAGCGGGTCAGTCGCCCTGGTGCGGGAGGTCTGTCGCGAGCCGGGGTATGTCCCAGTCGCGCGCGACGTCCGCCGTGCCGGCGCCGGGTCGCGCGGGACCGCTGCGGACGGTGGTGGGGGTCGCGGAGAAGCGGGGGGCGGGGGCGGGCTGGGTGATGCCGCCGTGGTCGGTGAAGGTGCCGCGGGCGGCGAGGTGCGGGTGGTGCGGGGCCTCGCGCAGCGACAACACGGGCGCCACGCACGCGTCGGATCCCTCGAAGACGGCCGTCCACTCGTCCCTGGTACGGGACTTGAACCGGGCGGCGACCGCCTCGCGCAGTTCTTCCCAGCGGGTCGGGTCCTTGCGGGCGTCGGCGAAGTCCTCGATGCCGAGGAGGCGCACGAACGCGTCGTAGAACTGCGGCTCCAGGGCGCCGACGGCCATGTACTTCCCGTCGGCGGTCTCGTAGGTGCCGTAGTACGGGCAGCCGCCGTCGAGGAGGTTGGCGGCGCGGCGGTCCTGCCAGCCGCCGGCGGCGAGCATGCCGTGGATCATCGCGGAGAGGTGGGCGGCGCCGTCGACGATGGCGGCGTCGACGACCTGGCCGGTGCCCGTCACCCGCGCGTGGTGGAGGGCGGCGAGGACGCCGACGACGAGGTAGAGGGAACCGCCCGCGTAGTCGCCGAGGAGGTTGGCGGGGACGGACGGGGGCGTGCCGGGGGCGCCGATCATGCCGAGGGTGCCGGTGAGGGCGATGTAGGCGACGTCGTGGCCGGCGCGGTGGGCGAGCGGGCCGTCCTGGCCCCAGCCGGTCATCCGGCCGTAGACCAGACGGGGGTTGCGGGCGTGGCAGGCCTCGGGGCCGACGCCGAGGCGCTCGGCGACGCCGGGGCGGTAGCCCTCGATCAGCACGTCGGCGCGGGCGACGAGGTCGAGCACGCGCGCGGGGCCGTCCGGTGACTTGAGGTCGACGATCACCGAGCGCTTGTTGCGGTTGGTGACGTCGTGGTCCGGGGCGATGGCGAGGGAGGAGCCGCCGGGGCGGTCCACGCGGACGACGTCGGCGCCGAGGTCGGCGAGGAGCATGGCGGCGAAGGGGCCGGGCCCGATGCCGGCGAGTTCGACGACGCGCACACCGGCGAGCGGGCCGTGCCCCGCCGTGGCAACCGTGCCTGCCGTTGTCATCCAGCCCCCTTGCTGTGACACAACCGATGTAACACCAGTGATGCTAGGAACGCGCTCCGAGGGTGACAAGAGAGGCGAGCAAGCGCTTGGCCAGTTTCTCCCGGAGGTCAGCGGGCGTCCAGCTCCGCTGTCAGCCGCTTGGGGGCGATCGTGCGGTAGCTCTCCTCCACCCAGTCGCACAGCAGCTCCGCCGCGGGGGCGTCCTGCCGCTCCAGCGGAACACTCACCCAGCCGGACCTGCCGAGGCCGTATCCGGCGGGTTCGGCGCCCGGGGAGGCGAGCGCGTGGGCATGGGCCGTCTCGTCCTTGAGCTTGACCGTGACGCCCAGGGGACAGCTGCCGTCGTCGACTCCGAGGAAGACGAACACCTTCTTGTTGACCTTCGCGACGGTCTCGCCCCACGGGAACTCCTCGGTCGCGCCCGGCAGGCCGAGCGCGAACTCGCGCACCTTCTCCCACTTTTTCAGGGCGTTCCTGGGTACGGCCACCTGCTGCCTCCGGGCTCGTCGTCGGGCTCCGCACTCCTCACGCTAGCCTCAGCCACCGACAGCGGCGCGGGCTGCACGACCAAGGGGTGTCATGAGCAGGCTGAAAAGGACGGACCGTCCGTACGACATCGTGCTCTTCGGAGCCACGGGCTTCGTCGGGGCGCTCACCGCGGAGTACCTCGCGGCCCACGCGCCCGAGGACCTGCGCTGGGCGATCGCCGGCCGCGACGAGATCAAGCTGCGGAGGTTGCGCGACCGGCTCCCCGGTGGCGCGGAGCCCGGCGTGCTGCCGGCGGACGTGTCGGACCCGGCCTCGCTGCGCGCTCTCGCCGAGCACGCGCGCGTGGTGGCGACGACGGTCGGCCCCTATGTGACGTACGGCGAGGAGCTGGTGGCCGCCTGCGCGGACGCCGGCACCGACTACGTCGATCTCACGGGTGAGCCGGAGTTCGTGGACCTGGTGTACGTCCGGCACGACACACGCGCGCGGGAGACAGGTGCCCGCCTGGTGCACGCGTGCGGGTTCGACTCGGTCCCGCACGACCTGGGTGCGTACTTCACCGTCCGGCAGCTGCCGGAGGGCGTGCCGCTGACCGTGGACGGCTTCGTGACCGCCGACGCCACGTTCTCGGGCGGCACGTTCGCCTCCGCGCTGAACCAGTTCGCGCGCGGCCGGCAGATGGTGGCCGCCGCGCGGGAGCGGCACCGGCACGAGCCGCGGCTGATGGGCCGCCGGGCCACCGCGCCGCTGGGCACGCCTCGGTTCGCCCCGGAGGTCGGTGCGTGGGCGCTGCCCCTGCCGACCATCGACCCGCAGATCGTGCGCCGGTCCGCGAAGGCACTGGAGCGCTACGGCCCCGACTTCCGCTACCGCCACTACGCGGCCGTACGGCGGCTGCCGGTCGCCGTGGGCGGTACGGCGGCCGTCGGCGCCCTGTTCGCGGCGGCCCAACTGCCGCCCGCCCGGCGCTGGCTGTCGGACCGGCTGAAGCCCGGGGAGGGGCCGAGTGCGCAAAAGCGGGCGCGGAGCTGGTTCTCCGTCCGCTTCGTGGGCGAGGGCGGCGGCCGGCGGGTCTGCACCGAGGTCTCGGGCGGCGACCCCGGCTACGACGAGACGGCGAAGATGTTCGCCGAGGCGGCGCTGGCCCTGGCCTGCGACGACCTCCCGGAGACGGCCGGCCAGGTCACGACGGCGGTGGCGATGGGCGACGCGCTCATCGAACGGCTGCGCGCGGCGGGCATCCGCTTCCGGGTGGCCGCGAGCCGCTGACGGGCCCTTCGGCCCGGCCTCAGATCGGCCACTGCACCAGCGTGTAGATCATCCCCACGATCCAGCCCAGTCCCGCCAGGACGGCGAGGACCAGCGCGGCGTTCACGGCGCGCTCGACGGGCCGGTCGGGGTCGGCGAGGGGCTTCGGGGCACGGTGTGTCGTCATGCGGGTCAGCCTGCCGGGCGGCCGCCGGGTCCCACATCCGTACAGGTACTCAGACGACGTACTCAGGGAAGTACTCAGGCACGTACTCGACGGGGCCGGCACCGGGCGCACGGAGCGGCTCGGGGTCCGTTCTCGAAGTCACCGTGGGCGAAGGGGCGTTGGCGCAGGACACGGCGGGTGAGCCGGGGCGCATCCTGCGTACCTGGGTGGGAACCTCCGGCACTGCGCGAGGGAGCCCGGCGACGGTCCGGCGGTCTTCGGCTCGGAGTACCGCGAGGTCGGTCAGTGGGGCGTCGTCGCGTCCTGAAGCGCCCCGCGGCACAGCGCGTCCGCCCTGCGCGTCGTCTCCGGCAGGCGGAACTCGGGGGTGAGGGCGAGGGTGTGGGCGCAGGCGTTGTCCAGGGTCACGCGGTGGCCGACGGACACGAAGACCGGCTTGACACCGGTCCGGGTCCGCAGGGCGCGGCCCACCTCGTCGCCGCCGGCCAGCAACGGCGTGGCGGATCCGCGCGGGGCGTCCGGGTCGTCGTACGTGAAGGTGAACGGGTTCTTGGCGACGCCGATCGTGGGCAGGCCGGTGAGGACCCCGAGGTGGCTGGCAAGGCCGAAGCGGCGGGGGTGGGCGAGGCCGTAGCCGTCGCAGACGACCAGGCCGGGCGGGCAGGGCAGGGCGTCCAGGGCGGCGAGCACGGTGGGGATCTCGCGGAAGGCGAGCAGACCGGGCACGTACGGGAAGGAGATCCGGCCGACGGCGGTCGCCTCGGCGACGACGTCGAGGCTCGCCGCGTCCAGGACGACGGCCGCGGCCGCGACGACGTCGAGTTCGTCGTCGTAGGCGACGTCGACCCCCGTCACCCGGCCCGCGCCGGGCGGGGGTCCGGGCTCGTCGAGCACGACTCTCGCCCGCAGTTCGTCCTGGACGGCGCGGGCCTCCTCCTCGGTCGCGGGCCAGCCCGCGGGAATGCGTACGGTCGTCATGGTGAGGACGAGCGTACGGCTCCCGGGGGCCGGCCCGCGATCTTGTTCCGGAGCGGCCGTGTCAGCTCTTGCCCAGGGCCCGCTGCAGCTGGCTCTTGTTCATGTCCGAACGGCCGTGGATGTTGCGGCGCTTGGCCTCCTCGTACAGCTGGTCGTACGTGGGCCCCTGTGAGCCCTTGCCGGACCGCTGCCCGCCCCGCTTGCCGGACGACATGTCCTGTGTCGACGTGCGGCTGGCGGTCTTCGACTCGCCGGACCGGGCGCGTTCCTTGTTCACCGTCCGGGCCGCGATCTCCTCCGCCCGCTCGGTGCTCTCCCCCCGGTCCTGCGCGCTCTTCTTGATGTGCTCGTACTGGCGCTCCCGCTTGGGGCTGGAACCGCGTGGCATGTGCGCTCACTCCTTTCGCCGTCGGGGAACGGGTACCCCGAAACGGCGCCGCTGAGCGGGCTCATCGCTCCAGCCGTGCGACCCGCCCCTGTTCACCGGCGGCCCAGCACCCGAGGTCGGGGGTGCAGTCGACGGTGTCGTACGAGCCGGTGTCGACCGTGCGCCAGGTGCGGCCGGCGTCGGTGGTCAGGTCGGTGCCGGTGGGGCCGACCGCGAGGGCGGCGGTGCGGCTGTGCGGCAGCCAGGCGACGCCGGAGCGGTAGCCGGGCGGGGGCGTGGCGCTGGGCCGCCAGCTGCGGCCCGCGTCGCCGGTCGTGGCGGCGGCCTGCGAAGAGGGCTGGTCGGGGCGGTAGTCGCCGCCGACGGCGAGGCCGTGGGCGCGGTCGCGGAAGGCGAGGGCGAACACCCCGCGCGCGGGATCGCCCGCCGGGATCGGGGCGTCGGTGGCCGTCCAGGTCAGTCCGCGGTCGGCGGAGTGCAGCACGCGCGCGCGGGCGGCGCCGCCGGTGGCCAGCCAGACGTCGCGGGAGCCGGCGGAGACCAGACACTGGCCACTGGCGGCGAAGCCGGCCTCGCCCTCCAGGGCGGGCGGCATGCCCTCGTTCGGCAGGACCTTCCAGGAGCGGCCGCCGTCACTGGTCGACAGGATGCGGAACTTCCCGTCCACGGGGTCGCTCATGGCGAGGCCGTGGCGGCGGTCGAAGAAGGTGAGGCAGTCGTAGAAGGCCCGGGCGTCGGTGTTGCGGAAGGACTCCGTCCAGGTCGCGCCGCCGTCGTCGGTGCGGTACACGCGGGAGGCCTCGCCCTCGCCGATGGCGAGCACCACGGCGCGCCGCGCGTCGAAGGCCTCGATGTCCCGGAACTGCAGCTCGGTGGCGCCCGGGGGTGAGACGTTGCGCCAGGTCGTCCCGCCGTCGGTGGTGCGCAGGACGGTGCCCTGGCTGCCCGCCACCCAGGCGGTGTCCCGGTCGACCGCCGCCAGGCCGCGGAAACGGACGGAGGGGGTGCCGGTGTCCTTCGACGCCCACGTTCCGCCGTGCGTCCGCGTCCCCTCGGGGCCGTGCGCCTGTGCCTGGGCGGGTGCGGCGGTCAGGACGGCCAGTGCCGCCGCGCAGGCCGCTGTGGCGGCCGCCGTCCGCCCTGCGCGTCGTGCCCGTGCCGTTCGTACCGTGCGTCGCGTGTTCCCCAAGCGCCTCATGGCGGGCGAAGCTAGCCGACCGCTACGGTGCCGTCCAGAGGACCCTGACGGCCTCAACCGCCCTACGGGGCACGGGAAGAGAGGTGAGTCACTCCCGTGCATGAAGGCGGTGACCGAGGTCACTCGGATCTGGTGTGCACGGATCGGCCGGTTCCGGCGTCTCTTCCAGTGTCCGGCCCCACCCGCCCGGAAGTTCGTCCCGCCGTCACAAGGGAGCAAGGCGTTGTCCATCGTCATCGAGCAGCCCGTTGAGGCCCGCCTGGTCGCCGCCGCGCCTCGGATGCCGAGCATCCCCGCCACGCTGCACTACGACCGGCGCGATCCCTTCGCCGTCCGCATGACCTTCCCGGCCCCGGCCACCCTGGAGGGCGTGGAGGTCTGCTGGACCTTCGCCCGCGACCTGCTCGCCGCGGGTCTGCACGACGCCGAGGGACACGGCGACGTCCGCGTCCGCCCCTACGGCTACGACCGCACGGTGCTGGAGTTCCACGCCCCCGAGGGCACCGCGATCGTGCACGTCCACTCGGAGGAGATCCGGCGCTTCCTGCGGGCCACGAGCGAACTGGTGCCCACCGGCCTGGAGCACCTCCAGTTCGACCTCGACCACGACCTGGCGGAGCTGATGCGGGACGCCTGACCCGGGGCCGATTTAATCCGTTGACAGCCCTCCGACCCTCTCTTACGGTGTAGAACGCTTCTGTTGCCGCCGATTGGAGAAGGACGTTGCTCGTCTGAGGTCTGAGACACCGCACCACACCTGTCAGGTGTGCGTGCCGCGTGCGACCTCGGCGTTCGAGCCGTCCTTGCGGAGCAGGGCTTCTCCCCCGGGTTCTCCCTCCGGAGTCTTCCGGGTTCCCGCTCCCCCGCTCCCGCGGTGGTCGCCGCCTTCCGGTGTCTCGATACGCGTTGCCCCTGACCGCACACGCAACCGCGAGGCCCGCTTGTCCATTTCGATCACCTGTTCCTCCCTTTCCTTCGCCTGGCCGGACGGCACCCCTGTCTTCGAGGGGCTCGACGTCGCCTTCGGCCCCGGCCGCACCGGACTCGTCGGCGTCAACGGCTCCGGCAAGTCGACCCTGCTGAAGCTGATCGCCGGCCGACTGGCCCCCGCCGACGGCGTCGTACGCGTCGCGGGCGAGGTCGGCCACCTCCCGCAGAACGTCACGCTCGACACCTCCCTCCGGGTCGACGAGGCCCTCGGCATCGCCGCGCGGCGGGCCGCCCTGCACGCGATCGAGGCCGGTGACGTGTCCGAGGAGCACTTCGAGACGGTCGGCGACGACTGGGACGTCGAGGAGCGCGCCCTCGCCACCCTCGGCGAACTCGGGCTCGGCCACATCGACCTGGACCGCACCGTCGGCGAGGTGTCGGGCGGCGAGTCGGTGCTGCTGCGCCTGGCCGCGCTGCTGCTGCGCCGGCCGGACGTCCTGCTGCTCGACGAACCCACCAACAACCTCGACCTGTACGCCCGTCGGCGGCTCTACGCGGCCGTCGCCTCCTGGCCGGGCGTGATGGTCGTCGTCAGCCACGACCGCGAACTCCTGGAGCTGGTCGACCAGATCGCCGACCTGCGCGCCGGTGAGGTCACCTGGTACGGCGGCAACTTCTCCGCCTACGAGGAGGCACTCGCCACCGAACAGCAGGCCGCCGAGCGCATGGTGCGCGTCGCGGAGGCCGACCTGCGCAAGCAGAAACGCGAACTGGCCGACGCTCAGGTCAAGTTGGCCCGTCGCAAGCGGTACGGGCAGAAGATGTGGGACCAGAAACGCGAGCCGAAGATCGTCATGGGGGCGCGCAAGCGGGCGGCGCAGGAGTCCGCGGGCAAGCACCGCATCATGCACGAGGAGAAGCTCGCCGAGGCCAAGGAGCGGCTCGACGAGGCGGTGGAGGCCGTACGGGACGACGACGAGATCCGTGTCGACCTGCCGTACACGGCTGTACCGCCGGGCCGTGACGTCCTCACCCTCCAGGATCTGGAACTCGCCTACGGCGCGCGCGTGATGGGCGGTTTCGATCTGCGCGGGCCCGAGCGGGTCGCACTGGTCGGGCGCAACGGCGCGGGCAAGACGACGTTGCTGCGCACGATCGCCGGGGAGCTGGCGCCGGTGGCGGGCGAGGCACGCGCGCACGTGCCGCTGCGTTTCCTGCCGCAGCGGCTGGACGTCCTCGACGGCGAGCTGACGGTCGCCGAGAACGTGGCACGGTTCGCGCCGGCCGCCACCAACAACCGGATCCGCGCCCGTCTGGCCCGCTTCCTGTTCCGCGGCGCCCGCGCGGACCAGAAGGCGGCGACGCTGTCCGGCGGGGAGCGGTTCCGGGCGGCCCTGGCGGCGCTGATGCTGGCCGAGCCGGCGCCCCAGCTGCTGATGCTGGACGAGCCGACGAACAACCTCGACATGGCGAGCGTGCGCCAGCTCACCACGGCCCTGGAGTCCTACGAGGGGGCACTGATCGTGGCCAGCCACGACCTGCCGTTCCTGGAGTCGATCGGCATCACCCGCTGGCTGCTGCTGGACGGGCAGCTGCGGGAGACGTCGGCGGAGGAGGTGACGGATCCGGCGTAGGGCGGTGTCCGCCGCGTGTCTCGGGGCCGAGTGTCTCAGGAGTGGCACAGCCTGACGGCCGGGGTTTTGTCCTCGTCGAGCGGCGCTGCATGATGGCTGATCGGCGCCTGTCAGGGGCGCCGATCAGCCACCGCCGATTCGGAGACCTGGACGTGCCCAGCAAGAAGGCCCTCATCCGCCGCCCCAGCCCGCGCCTCGCCGAAGGTCTGGTGACGCACCTCGAGCGGGAGAAGGTCGACGTGGGGCTCGCCGAGGAGCAGTGGGAGGCGTACGTCGAGGCGTTGCGGACCCACGGCTGGGAGACCGTCGAGGTCGACCCGGCCGACGACTGCCCGGACTCCGTGTTCGTCGAGGACACGGTCGTGATGTACCGGAACGTCGCCCTGATCGCGCGGTCCGGCGCCGAGTCCCGGCGTGCGGAGACCGCCGGCGTCGAGGAGGCCGTGGCGCGCCTGGGCTGCTCGGTGAACTGGATCTGGGAGCCGGGCACACTGGACGGCGGCGACGTGCTGAAGATCGGTGACACGATCTACGTCGGCCGGGGCGGCCGGACCAACGCGGCCGGCGTCCAGCAGGTGCGGGAGGCCTTCGAACCGCTGGGGGCGCGGGTGGTGCCCGTACCGGTGAGCAAGGTGCTGCACCTGAAGTCGGCGGTCACCGCGCTGCCCGACGGCACGGTGATCGGTCACATCCCGAAGGTGGACCGCCCGTCGCTGTTCCCGCGTTTCCTGTCGGTGCCCGAGGAGGCCGGCGCCCACGTGGTGCTGCTGGACGGCCCCAAGGTGCTGATGGCGGCGAGCGCGCCGAAGACGGCGGACCTGCTCGCCGACCTCGGGTACGAGCCCGTCGTGGTCGACATCAGCGAGTTCGAGAAGCTCGAGGGCTGTGTGACATGCCTCTCGGTGCGCCTGCGGGAGTTGTACGCCTGAACGGACGAGCCGACCGCCATCGCAGCCCCGGGACCTGCGGATCCCGGGGCTGTTCCGCATGCCCGGACGCCACCTGGAGAGCCACCGCCACGCGGGCTGATCAGCGAGCTTTACGCCAACCTTAACCTACGGTTTCGTAACCTACGGATTCGTAGCCTACGATCCCGTAAGTTCCGGCACCGCCCGCCGGATGTTTTCCGCTGTGCCTCACGTCCCCTGGAGTATCCGTGACGATCACTTCCCCTCACCTCGGCAGCCCCTCCGTCTGGACCGACGCCCGGCTGCTGTACGCCTTGGAGGAAGTGGTCGAGAAGGAGCTGAACCGGCATCTGCAGGTCGCCAAGGACTGGATGCCGCACGAGTACGTGCCGTGGAGCGACGCGCGCAACTTCCCCGGCTTCTTCGAGGACGGCGAGGCCTGGGACAAGGAGCAGTCCAAGGTCACCGAGATCGGCCGGATCGCCCTCGTCGTGAACCTGCTGACCGAGGACAACCTCCCCAGCTACCACCACGAGATCGCCACGCTCTTCGGCCGGGACGGCGCCTGGGGCACCTGGGTGCACCGCTGGACCGCGGAGGAGGGCCGGCACGGCATCGTCATGCGTGACTACCTGCTCGCCTCGCGCGCGGTGGACCCGGACAAGCTGGAGCAGTTCCGCATGTCCCACATGAGCGAGGGCTTCGAGTCGGACAACCGGCACTCGATGCTGCACTCGGTCGCCTATGTCGCCTTCCAGGAGCTGGCGACCCGCATCTCGCACCGCAACACCGGCCACCAGTCGGGCGATCCGGTCTGCGACCGCATGCTGGCGCGCATCGCGACCGACGAGAACCTGCACATGGTCTTCTACCGCAACCTGCTCAAGGCGGCCTTCGAGATCGCGCCCGACCTCACCATGCAGGCCGTGCGGGACGTCGTGGTGAACTTCCGGATGCCCGGCCACGGCATCCCCGGTTTCGAGCGCGCCGCGGCGCAGATGGCGATCGGCGAGGTCTACAACCTGCGCATCCATCACGACGACGTCCTCCAGCCCGTGCTGCGCTTCCTGAAGGTCCTGGAGATCGACGGCCTCGGCCCCGAGGGGCTGAAGGCGCAGGAGGAACTCGGCCTGTTCATGGGCGGCCTGGACGCGGAGGCCCTGAAGTTCGACGAGAAGCTGGCGGCGCGCAAGGCGCGGATGGCGGCGCGGGCCGGCGGCTGACCGCCCCGCATCACCGGCCCCACGGCTCGCACAGGGAACCGATTTCCCCGTGCGGGCCGTCCACGACCTGCGGCATCATGCGGCCATGCACTACAGCCACACGGTCGAGCAGGCACTCGGATTCCTCCTCGGTCTGACCGACGAGGAGAGCGCCGGGCGGATCAGGGAGCGCATCGGCCTGCCCGCCTTCGCACCCGAGACCGCCCAGTCGCGGCAGCGTCGGCTGAACCGAGTGTGGACGTGGCGGTCGGACGTCCCGTCCTCCCTCATGCTGTGGATCCTCCAGGAGGACAATCCGGAGCTGAACGCCGTGGTGTGGCGCTACATCGGCCTCGACGCCGGTCTGCGGCGGGCCCTCGCCCGCGGAATACCGTTCGGCCCCGGCCGCACGAAGCCCGTCCGGGTGGACCCCCGACTGCCGGGCGAGGAGCCCGAGATCCCCGAGAGCTACGTCCACCACGGCCTCGTCGGCGCCCTGCGTAAGGCGACCGGCATGGCCGCCGGTCGGGCGGCCGCGTCCATGGTCCTCACCCCGGCCGACTGGCGGACGGTCGCCGAGGCGGACACCGAGCGCGCGCTGCCCGGCTACGCGCGCTGGGCGCTGTCCGTGCGCCCGGACTGCCCGCCCGCCCTGCGCGCCCAGTTCGGCTCGCACCCCAAGTTCACCCACCGGGTGCGACAGGCGGGCGTGCTCGACGGTCCCGCCGAGTACGCGACGGACCACGGTCCCGCCGTACGCGTCCTGGAGGTGCTGGCCATGGGTGGCGTGATGTTCCCGGCGCGGATCGGTGCGGCCGAGGACGCCCTCCGGCCGCTCGTCCAGGACCACTTGGGCGACCGGGAGGAGGCCTGGGCGGTGCTGGCCCAGCTGATCGGCACCTTCCACGGCACCGCCCCGGAGTTGGTGGTGACCGCGGGCGCCATCGCCTGAAGCCCGCTGGTGCGGCACCACCCGGACGGACGTATCGTGACAAAGGCGGCATGAACGGTGGTGCCGTCGAGCCGACCCACCCCATTCCGTTCTCTCTTCAACAGTCCATCTCTGGACGTTCGGCCGGCGGTCGCCGGTGGATCGCGGCGCCGGCCTCTGCAGGAAGGCCTAGAGGACATGACACGCGATCAGCACACCTCCGTGTCCAACCAGCCCGAGGAACAGGTCGCCCTGGCCGCGGAACAGGCGCTCTTCCAGCCTCCGTCGGAGGGCGTCGAGGGCACGGCGGCGCAGGCGGGCTCCAACGGCCTGGAACAGGTCGAGGGCTATGTGCGTCCGGAGTACGACAGGATGTCGACCGAGCTGTGGACCCCGCCGACCGCGGAACTGCCCGACATCGGCGTGGCGTCGTTCGGGCCGCCCCGGCCGGCGGCCGAGACCGTTCACGGACCGGACGACAGAGTCCAGATCACGAACACGGCGGACTACCCGTGGCGCGTGCACGCGTCCCTGCTCATCACCGCGGCGAACGGCGACCGGTACATCGGGACCGCCTGGTTCATCGGGCCGCACACCCTCGTGACCGCCGGCCACGTGGTGTTCATCAACCACCCCGGTCACCCCGACCACGGCTGGGTCCAGAGCATCCAGGTCATGCCCGGCCGCAACGGCCCGTCACTGCCCTTCGGCTCCGTCACCAGCACCAACTTCCGCTCGGTGCGCGGCTGGACCGTCTCGGGCGACGAGAACTACGACTACGGCGCGATCATCATCCCCACGGAACTGGGCGCCACCACCGGATGGTTCGGGTTCGGGGCCTGGCCGGACGCCGATCTGCTCAAGACCACCGGCAACATCTCCGGCTACCCGGGCGACAAGCCTCCCGGCACCCAGTGGTACGACGCGCGCGGCATCAGTTCGGTGAACCCGCTGAAGGTGTACTACGACATCGACACCGCCGGCGGGCAGAGCGGCAGCGCCGTGTACCGCGTCATCAACGGCAGCCGCTACGGCATCGCCGTGCACGCCTACGGCGGGGCGACCGTCAACTCCGGGACGAGGATCACCCAGCCCGTCTATGACAATCTGGTCGCCTGGAAGGCCTGAGGTGCCCCACAGCGATCGTTCCACCCACCTGATCACCGGAATCGTGGAGGACGCGACGGGCAGGCCCGTCCCGGACGCCAGCGTGTATCTCACCGCCGGGCCGGAGCCCTACCCCGACATCGCCGCACTCTCCGCGGCCGACGGCAGCTTCACCCTCTCCGTGCGCGGCGCGGGCGCCTACACCGTCCAGTGCCGCACACCGGACGACAGGATCGGCGAGGCCACCGTCACCGCCGGCGGCGACAGTCCGGCACGGGTGCGACTGCGGGTGTGAGGACGGCGACAGGGCCCCGGTGAACGCCGGGGCCCTGTCGGTGTGCAACGTCCTCGGGACGGGCGGGGCGGCTGGATTCGAACCAGCGTGTTCTGGTTTTGGAGACCGGTGCGCCTGCCTCTGCGCTACGACCCCGCCCTGCGGTCAGCGTAATGCCTTGGCCCGTTGTCAGTGGGGCCTGGTACCAATGAGGCACTGGGGGAAAGCACGGCACGGGGGGCTCGGCATGGGGTACGGGGAGCAGGGGCGACGGCGTCCGCCGGTGGTGGACCTCGCCGACCGCAGGGCGCTGGAGGCGTACCGTCCGGCGGATGCGGCGGTCGTGGAGGAGGCGCGGCAGCTGAAGGAGGCCGCGCTGCTGGACTTCGGGCTGACGGAGTCGGCGGTGGCGTCCTGGCTGTACGCCAAGTGCCACCACCAGATCGCCACGACGGCGGTGGACACGGCGGCCGTGGTCGCCTCCGGCGACGGCACCTGCCTGCTGCTGTACAACCCGGACTTCTTCGTCGGACTGGGCCTGTCGGGCGTGAAGTTCGTCCTGTTCCACGAGGCCCGTCACCTCGTGCACCGGCATCTGCTCGCCGACCCGGAGCTGCGCGACGACCCGGTGTTCACGCTGGCCACCGAGGTCGCCGTCAACCATGTGGCGCTGGTCCGGCTCGGCCGCGCGCACCTGCCTCTGCTGGACGGCCGGCCCACGGGTGTCGACCCGCGGCAGGTGTACGACGCCTATGTCGAGGACCTGGCGACGCACGGACTGGAGCCGGTGTCGTACGAGGTGTTCACCGAGACGGACATGCGGGTGTACGGCGAGCTGAAGCGGATGCGCCACCCGCCGGTGCCCGACGAGCGGCTGTGCGTGCACCTGGTGGCGGGCGCGGTCCCCGCCGACCAGCAGACGATCGACACGGTGACGTCCTCGGCGCTGCTCAACTCCCTGCTGGCGGCCCGGCGCGGGCACGCCGGCGCGGAGCGGGAACTGCTCGACCTGATGGGCCGTACGGAGGAGGGCTCGGCGCGGGCCACCCGGCTCTGGGGCACCCTGGGCGCCGGCGCGCTGCGCGGCGAGACGACGCGCACCCGGACGGTCGACTGGTGGCAGCGCTGGCTGGTCGACGTGCTCGGCTCGAAACTGCGCGACGGCGAGCGGCTGGTGTACCCGAAGAAGCGCGGCGCGCTCCTCGCGGCCCTCGGCCAGGACCCGATGCTGGCGCGGCGCGGCCCGGTCCGCGACAAGGTACTCGTGATCGCGTACGACACCTCGGGGTCGATGCCGGACCATGTGATCCGCTGGCTCACCGAGCTGGTCGGCCGGATCGACGGCGTGGAGGCGCACTGGCTGTCCTTCGACGCCGTGGTGATGCCGTTCAAGCCGGGCGAGCGAAGCGAGATGGGGGTCCCCCCGGACGGAGTCTGGGGGAGCGTCTACGGCGGTGGCGGCACGAGCTTCCAGGCCGTCGCGGACCACGTGGAGGGGCGCACGGAGGTGAACGGCCGCGTGTTCGACGTGCGTCCGGACGCGGTCGTCGTCCTCACCGACGGGTACGCGCCGCCGATCACGCCCGCCGAGCCGGAGAAATGGATCTGGCTGATCACCGAGGGCGGCAACGAGTGGCCCGAGACGCACACACCGGCGATGGCCTGCCATCGCGTCACGACAGGTTCGCGGTAGATGGCCCCAAAGACACGCCAGATGAACAACCCGACCGCCCAGCAGGAGCGCACCGAGGTCTCCCGTCTGGAGACCTTCATCGACGCGATGATCGACCTGGGGCAGACCGGGCAGGTCTTCGGCGAGCACGGCATCGGCAAGACGGCGACGTTCTTCTCGTACGTCGCGCGGTCCCGCCCGGACACCACGCTGGTGTACGTGCCGGCGGCGAACCTGACACCGGACGACCTGCTCGTCAACGCGCCGGTCAGGGACCCGGAGTCCGGTGAACTGGTGCTGCGGCAGCTGGTGATGAGCCAGCTGAAGCCCGGCCGGCCGTTCGTGCTGCTCATCGACGACTCGCTGCAGGCCGGGGACACCATCCAGTCGCAGCTGATGCAGATCGCCTGCAACTGGACGCTCGGCGAGCACGATCTGCGCGCCCTGGGCTGCGTCGGCGTCTTCCTCACGGACAACGAGTCGCTCGCGGAGACGTCGGCGCGGCGCGGGGACCTCGCGCTGCTGGACCGCATGGTGACGATGCGGATCACCGCGAACGACACGTCCTGGCGGCGGCACCTCGCGGCCAAGTACCGCCCGTGGGACCTGCGTCCGGTGTTCTCCCTGTGGGCGTCGCTCGCCCCGGCGCTGCGCGAGCTGCTGTCCCCGCGCACGCTCGACCATGTCCTGGCCAACGCCCGCGAGGGCTTCCCGCTGCGCTGGGGCCTGCCCCTGGTCGACGGGGAGCGGCTGCGGCTGGCCGAGCCCGGCCCGGACGGCAGGCCCGGGCAGAACCGCACGGCCGAGATCCTCGACCGCATCGCCCAGGCCCTCGGTGTTCCCAACCCGGCCACGATTCCCGACCCGGTACGGCAGGTGGTGCGGGCGGCGCTGCGCAACCGCTGGACGGTGCTGCTGCAGGGTCCGCCCGGGTGCGGCAAGACGGAGCTGGTGCGGGAGACGGTGCGGGAGGGACTGGGCCGCGACGCCCTGTACTTCTCGCTGCCGGTGACCAACGTCGAGGATCTGTGCGCGCCGGTGCCGTCGCCGGACGGCACGCTGGACAACCTCCTCGCCGTGAAGTTCACCGGGCCGGAGCCCAAGGCGATCGTGTGGGACGAGTACAACCGGCCCAAGGACAAGGCCGCCTTCGCCAAGCTGATGGAGATCACCCAGGAGTGGTCCCTGGCGGGACGGCGGATCGAGAACCTGCGGGCGCAGATAGCCGTGCAGAACCCGCCGTACCACCTGGGCCGCAAGCTCCTGGTGTCCCGGAACAACATCGCGCAGGCCACGCGGTTCACGGCCTCGCTGGAGGTGGCGCCGGAGGACATCCCCGCCAACGAGTGGCTGATCGCGCGGTACGGAGCGGACGCCGAGACGGTGCTGGAGTGGTGGAAGCACGACATCGACGAGGAGGGCCGCGCCTGGATCACCAAGCGCACCCTGGAGCGGCTGATCAAGCTGCACCGGCGTGGGCTGCCGCTGGAGATGGCGACGGTCTACCTCGGCGACGGCGAGTACGCGCCCGTGCCGCTGTCCGCGCTGATCGACCGGCTCCGGGGGCGCCCGGTGACGGGCCTGCGCGAGCTCGCCCGGGACGCGGACGTGTGGGAGGCCCGGCTGCGCCGCGCCGCCGAGCGGTCCGACGAGGGCGGCAACGACAGCGACGTGGTCCACCAGATCCTCGCCAACGCGGAGTTGTCCCAGCTGAAGAAGCACCGCGCGGTGGTGACCCGCTTGGTGGCCCATCTGCCGGCGAAGCTGCGGGCGACGTATCTGGTGGGGGCGTCGGAGCAGCAGCAGAAGTACTGGATGGGGGTGTTCACGGGGATGCGGCGCTGAGCCGACGGGGCGTGGGCGCGGGGTGGCTCACTCCTCGGGCGGGGCCGTGCGGTGCACGCTGCGTACGGCAGCCACGTCGGGGGGCACGGTCGGGGCCGGGATGTGGGCGCTGAGGGCCGACAGCCGGCGTTTGACGCTGGCGGCGACGCCCTGGCCGAGGACGAAGCGGGTGGGGGTGGTGGCGCGGGGCGCGTGGTCGAGGAGGCGGTGGGCCTCGCGGCTGCGCAGACCGGTGTGGCGCAGGACGAGGTGATGGAGGCGGTGCTCGCCGGCTGCCAGGGCCTGCCCGATGGTCTCGGCGGCCGCCAGGTCGAGCCGGTTGTCCGTCGCGCCGAGCACCGCGGCCGCCCGGACCCGGCCGAGGTCGAGCAGGGTGACGCCGGCCGCGGTGGCCGCGCCGACCAGCCGGGCCGCGGCGCCGGGTCCGATGCCGTTGCTGGCGACCGACAGGCGGGTGAGCCGTCCGTACGGTGCCCGTTCGAGCGCGGCGGCGAGGCGAAGGGCGCCCGCGTCACCCAACCGGGCGGCGGAGACGTACAGTTCGTCGATCGCTCCGGCGGCGATCACCGCGGCCAGCGCCTCCGCGCCCGCCTCGCCCAGCGCGTTGCCGCCGGCGAAGAGACGCTCGATGCGCCGCCCGTTGCCGGCGGCGGCCAGCAGGGCGTCGGCGAGGACGGCGACGCCGGCCGCGTCGAGGCCGGTCTGGACGAGGTCGAGGGTGCGCAACGTCCGGGCGGACTCGATGAGTTCGGCGGCCGCCCGGCCTCCTGCGCTGCCCAGCGGGTTGCGTTTGAGCCACACGCCGGTGACCACCTGCGGCGAGGCCCGCAGTTGGTCGGCGATCCGGCAGGCGCCGCCCGCGGTGATGCCGTTGCAGCCGAGGTAGAGCGTCTCCACCGGCGCGTCCGTGCCGGCCACGGCGGCCGCCCCCGCGTCGCCGAGGGCGTCCGTGCCGAGCAGCAGGTGTCGTACGGGCGAGGGGCCGTCGGCCAGGGCCTCGGCGACCAGAGCGGCGCCCTGCGCGCCCAGCCCCTGCTTGCACAGGTCGAGGCGTCCGTCGGGCAGCGCGGTGCCCGCCGCGAAGTCCAGCCGCTCCCCCGCCGGGCGGCCGGCCCGGAGCCAGTCGAGCAGGGGGGCGAGGTCGGCCAGGGGACGGGGGACGACGTGGGGCACGCCGGCGAAGCCGGGCGACTCGGCCTCGGTGTGCGGCTCGTGCCCGGTCTCCGGTTCGGGTTCCTCGGTCACCACTCCGCCTCCCGGTAGTCCTTCAGGAACACGCCCGACACGGGGTCGCCGGCCTCGCCGCGCACGATCGGGTCGTACACCCGGGCCGCGCCGTCGACGATGTCGAGCGGCGTGCGGAAGCCGGCGTCCGCCATGCGGGCCTTCTTGGGTGCCGGGTTCTCGTCGGTGATCCAGCCGGTGTCGACGGCGCACATGTGGACGCCCTGTTCGGCGAGTTCGGCGGCGCTGGTGCGGGTGAGCATGTTGAGGGCGGCCTTGGCCATGTTGGTGTGCGGGTGACCGGGCTGCTTGTTGCGCACCGCGAACCGGCCTTCGACGGCGGTGACGTTGACGACGTACCGGCGCGGATGCGGGGAGGCGAGCAGCAGCGGCAGCAGCCGGTCGCACAGCAGGGCGGGCGCGAGGGCGTTGACGAGCTGCGTCTCCAGGACCTCGGCCGGGTCGAGGGCGCCGAGCCGGGCCGACCAGGAGTTCTCCGGGGACGGGTCGGGCAGCAGCCCCGCCTCGTCGGCCTCGCGCAGGGCGGCGGGGAGGGCGGAGACGGAGCCCCCGAGACCCTCCAGCATCCGCATCGGCGTGAAGCCGGGCGCGCGGCGCGCCCCCTCGGGCAGTGCGTCGTACTCACCGGAGGCCAGCAGGGCGTACGAGTCGGGAGGCCGGCGTACCGTCTGGGCCGCGTTGTTGACGAGGATGTCGAGCGGCTCGCCCTCCTGACGCAGTTCCTCGCACAGGCCCAGTACCTGGCGGGGGTCCCGCAGGTCGACGGCGAGGACGGTCAGCCGGTCCAGCCATGCCCCGCTGCCCGGCGCGGCGCGGAAGCGGCGCACGGTGTCGTGGGGGAAGCGGGAGGTCACGAGGACCTCGGCGCCGTCCCGCAGCATCATCAGCGCCAGCTGGAAGCCGATCTTCACCCGGCCGCCGGTCAGCAGGACCCGGCGGCCGCTCAGGTCGGTGCTCAGGGCGCGCCGGGCGGTGTTGTCGGCGGCGCAGGGGGGACAGAGGCGGTGGTAGAAGGCATCGACCTGTCGATAGGGCGACTTGCAGACGTAGCAGGTGCGTGGCCGGCGGAAGACGCCCCCGCTGCCGGCGTCGGCCAGGGGCGCGTCCTCGCGCCGGTCCAGGGCGCCGGTCGCGGTCGCGGCCATGGCGGCGGCGTCGGCGGCCGAGGTCTCGGCGCCGCGTGTCCTGCGGCGCCGCAGCCGCCCGTCGCGTGCGAAGGACGCGGCGACCTGCTCGGCCCGCAGCCGTACGGGATCGTCGACGGGCAGGGCGCGCAGCTTGCCCACGACGTGGTGGAAGGCGGCCAGCTCCGCCTCGGAGACCGGCTCGACGCCCGGACCCGACGGCTGGGTGACCGCGTCCGCGCCCGTCGACCGAGTGACCGCCACGTCCGTGACCGCGCCCGCGCCCGTCGACCGGGTGACCGCCGCGTCCGTGACCACCGCGTCCGTGACCGGCCCGACGGCCGCCCCCGCGACCGCCCCGCTGCTCTCCTCGCCCATCCGTCCCCGCCCCGACCCGCCCCGTGCTCGCCGTGCCGCGGTCCCGACCGGATTCGAACCGGCGTATCCGCCCTGACAAGGCGGCGAGTCTGCCTCTGCTCTACGGGACCTCGCACGCGCCCGGACGGTCGGATTCGAACCGACGTTGTCGCCTTGGCAAGGCGGTGCGCCTGCCTCTGCGCTACGTCCGGACGCGCCCCCGGATCCTAACCGCACCCCCGCGATGCGGTCGCACGGATTTACGGGCTCAGTGCGAGGTGCGCCGGAGCCGCAGTCGTTCCTTCTCGGACAGGCCGCCCCACACGCCGAAGCGCTCGTCGTGGGCCAGGGCGTACTCGAGGCAGGCGGAGCGCATCGCGCACATGCCGCAGATGCGCTTGGCCTCCCGGACCGAGCTGCCGGGCTCGGGGAAGAAGAAGTCCGCCCCGGTCTGCGCGCACAGCGCCTCCCGCTGCCAGGCGAGGTCGGGCGTGGGAATCGTGTCGGTGTACATGGCGAGGATCGTGCCGTGCGGCGAAAAACGTTCGATCAACGCCGGATATACGCGGCGGCGCAGGGCCTCCGGCCGCCCCGATGGTGCCCCGGCGGAGGGCCTGGGGGCACGGCGGCGCGCGGGAACGGCGTGGACGAAGAGGTCCGTGCCGGTGACCGACGGTGATCCCGGCCCGGAGCTCGCGCCGCCCTGCTCCGGCAGCGATTGTCAGTGGGCGGTGCCAGACTCGGCAGTGCACAGGACGGGACTTCGACGAGGAGGGCGAAGATGCTCACCACCCGTTTCGTCAACGGCGCTCCGAACTGGATCGACCTCGGTACGACCGACATCGACCGCGCCTGCGCCTTCTACGGCGCCCTCTTCGGCTGGCGGTTCGAGTCGGCGGGGCCGGACGCCGGTGGCTACGGCTTCTTCCAGCTGGACGGGAGGACCGCGGCGGGCGCCATGCAGACCTCGCCCGAGCAGGGCCCGCCGTCGTGGACGGTGTACTTCCGGTCACCCGACGCGGACGCCACCTGCAAGGCGGCCGAGCAGGCGCACGGCAGAGTGCTGTTCCCGCCCATGGACGTGATGGACCGGGGCACGATGGCGATCCTCGCCGACCCGGCGGGCGCGCCGTTCGGCATCTGGCAGCCGGGGCGGACCAAGGGCGTGGACGTCGCGGGCGAGCCCGGGTCGCTGTGCTGGGTCGAGCTGTACACCCCGGACGAAGCCGCGGCGGCCGCCTTCTACAACGCCACGCTGGGCCTGGAGACCTCGGCCGTCTCCTTCCCGGGCGGCACCTACACCTCCGTCAACCCGTCGGGCGCCGGGGAGGACGCCATGTTCGGCGGGGTCGTCCCGCCGGCCGACGATCCGACGGCGGCGGAGTCGGGGGCGTACTGGCTGCCGTACTTCGAGGTCACGGACGTGGACGCGGTCGTCGCGCGGGCGGAGGAGCAGGGCGGGACGGTCCGCCTGGCCGCCACGGACATCGAGGGCGTCGGCCGGATCGCCAGACTCGCCGACCCCTACGGGGCACGCTTCGCGGTGATCAAGACCGCCCCGCAGTCCACGTGAGGCGGCCGGGGAACGCCCCGCTAGGCGGAGGCGCGGCGCACCAAAGTGGTCGGGAGGACCACGCCGGACGGTGAGGCGTCCGGTGTGTCGTCGGTCGTGGTCGTACCGCGGTCGAGGCCGCGCAGCAGGAGGCGGGCCATGATCCGGCCCATCTCCTCGATGTCCTGACGGACCGTCGTCAGCGGTGGGTCGGTCTGCTCGGCGACGGGCAGCATGTCGTCGAAGCCGACCACCGCGACGTCCTCGGGCACACGGCGCCCGTGTTCGCGCAGGACGCGCAGGGCGCCCGAGGCGGTGAGGTCGTTGGCGGCGAACACCGCGTCGACGTCGGGGCAGCGGTCGAGGAGTTCCCGCATGGCGCGCTCACCGCCGCCGGGGGTGAAGTCGCTCTCCACGACGAGCCGGGGATCGGCGTCGCCCCTGACGTCCCGGAACCCCTCGAGCCGGTCCGCCGCGGAGGTCTGGTCGAGGGGTCCGGTGAGGTGCGCGACGCGGGTGCGGCCCAGGCCCACCAAGTGGCGTACGGCCTCCCGGGCGCCGCCGCGGTTGTCGCTGTCGACGTACACGACGTCACGCGTGCCGTCGCTCCAGCCGGGGCGGCCGCCGAACACCGTCGGCACACCGGCGCCCTGGATGAGGCCGGGCAGCGGGTCGTCGAGGTGCAGCGAGAAGACGAGGGCTCCGTCGACATGGCCTCCGGCGAGATAGCGGGCGACGCGGGCGTGGTCGGCGCGGCCCTCGGTGAGCAGCAGCACGAGCTGGTTGTCGTGGGCCGTCAGTTCCTTGCTGATGCCGCGGAGTTGGAGGGCGAAGAAGGGGTCGGCGAAGACGCGGGTCTCCGGTTCGGCGATGACGACGGCGACGGCGTCGTGCCGTCTGGTCACCAGGCTGCGGGCGGCCTGGTTGGGGACGTACCCGAGTTCCTCCACGGCCCGCCGCACCCGCTCGACGAGGGGCTCCCTGACGCCGTCCCCGCCGTTGACGACCCGCGAGACGGTGGCCCGGGAGACCCCGGCCCGCGCGGCCACGGCCTCCAACGTGGGACGCGACGCTGTCTCGGTCACTGCGGGGCTCCTCCTCCTGCGCGGGTGCGGATCAGGATAGCCGCGGCAGGAGGGGGGATGAGAGCGCTCTCGCGAGGGTCGCCCGTCCATGATCCCTCAGTGCTTGTGCGTGTCCTTTGTCCCGTGTGTCTCCGGCGTCCCCTGCGATGCGTGCGTCCCGTCGGGATGGTGCGGCTCGTACCCCGGGATCGTGCCGTCCGGTTTCTTCACCAGGAACAGGCCCACCATCCCCATGTCGGAGTGGCTCTGCACATGGCAGTGGTACATCCACGCGCCGGCGCCCACCCCCTCCCCCGCGATCACCTGGAAACCGAAGGAGTCGGCCGGGCCGACGATCTTGTTGTCGATGACCTGGCTGGGGTCGTCGGGGCCGGTCAGCATGCCCGTGCGGTTGTCGGCCCAGCGATGTCCGTGCAGGTGGAAGGTGTGGTAGTACTCGCCGTGGGTGATCATCACGAACTCGACGCGATCGCCCACCGTCGCCTCGAAGTCGGGGCCGGTGTGGGCCGGCCGGTTGTTGATCGTCATGTCGTTGAAGACGATCGTGTGGGTCGCGTCGGGCAGGACGTCGCCCTTCCGGCGGACGATGACCGGGCCGTACAGGCCCTTGCGGATACCGCCCGTGCCGTGTTCGGTGCCGACGACGTGGTCGTGGTAGTGCCAGTAGCCGGCGCTGCCCGCGCGCCAGGTGCCGTCCGCGCGGCGGCCGGGGGCGTGGGTGCGCCAGGTGTAGGTGCGGGTGCCGCCGGGTTCGACGTCGCTGTGGTTCAGCTTCGTTCCGTCGCTGGAGATCTCGTAGTCCAGGCCGTGCACATGCAGGCTCGCCGGCACGTCGAGGGTGTTCTCGAACGCGATGTGGACGGTGTCGCCCTCGGTGATCTCGATCAGCGGTCCCGGGACCGTCGCGCCACCCTTCTCGAAGCCGTAGCCCAACTGCCCGTCGGGGAGCTTCTCGGCGTACAGCCTGAGGTGTCTGACCTGGCCCCCGGGAGGGGCCGTCCTGGCCGGCGCGTCCACGCCGGTGGCCTCGGGGGCCAGGGACAACGATGTCGCGGCCGCCGCCGCGCCGCCGATCAGCACCCGTCGGTTGAAACTGCGTCTGTCCATGCGGAACTCCCCACCCTGCCGAGGAACTTGCTGAGGCGTACCTGTGATGAACCGGTGAGACGGTACCGGCCGTTCCGCCGTTCATCCACACCCAGGACAAAGTTCGTGCCATTGCGGTCATAGGTATTGGCGAGTGACGCAAAGGGGTCTAGCTTCCTTGGCGCTGTCGCTGTGACCGAGGAGGTGCCCATGCACTTACGAGGGTTGAGCACAAGAAGCGCACCGAGCGCGAGCAGTACGGGATGCACGAGAAGACGGGTCTGGGTGGCCACCGCGGCTGCCGGGGCCGTCGCCGCCGGGCTGCTGTCCGGCCCGGCCGCGAACGCCCGCCCGTTCCCCGAGCCACCCCTGACAACGATGTCCGTGAAGTCGCCGCCAGGCGGCGCCGACGTACAGGTACTGGTCTTCTACGGGTCGGCGGCGGCCGGGGAGGAGTCGCCCGTCGTCAACGCCGGGATCGAGGCGATCGAGCGGATCGGCCTGTCCGGTGCGGCGGACCAGCGCTTCGAGGTCGAGGCCACGGACGACGCCTCGGTCTTCACCGACGGGACCCGGCTGGGCCGTTACAACGCCGTCGTCTTCCTGACGGGCGGTGGTGACGTCCTCGATCCGGAGCAGGAGGCGGGTCTGGAGGCCTACATGGAGGCGGGCGGCGGTTTCGTCGGCGTGCATGACGCGGCGCGCGCGGAACCGTACTCGGACTGGTTCACCGGCCTGATCGGCGCCCGTCCTGCCGCTTCCAGCCCCACGGCCGTGCAGCGGGCGGTGGTCGAGGTCGGCGACCGGCTGCACCCGGCCACCAAGGACGTGCCGGTGGAGTGGAAGCGCCCCGACCAGTGGCCCAACTGGGTGCGCAACCCCTCCGGCTCGGTGCACACCGTCGCGCGGGTGCGGGAGTCGAGCTACCAGCCGGGAGCGAGCGCCAACGGCTGGGACCATCCCATCAGCTGGTGCCGCGACTACGACGGCGGCCGCTCCTTCTACACGGGCATGGGCGGCACGGTGTCGTCGTACGACGAGACGGACTTCCGTGCGCACCTGCGCGGAGCGCTGCTGTGGACCACGCGCCTCGTGCAGGCCGACTGCAAGGCGACGATCACCGGCAACTACAAGGCGGAACGGCTGACCCAACCCAACCAGCCAGGCCGAAACGACCAGATCGGCGAACCGCACGGCCTGGTCACCGCCCCCGACGGCCGCGTGCTCTACATCGGCCGGGGCGGCGCCGACTCCTCCCAGCCCGTCGTCACCGACTGGAACAACCCCGACATCGGCAAGGGCAAGGGCCAGATCCACGTCTACGACCCGCAGACCAAGAAGGTCACGCCGGCAGGCGAGTTGACCGTCTTCGGCAACAAGGGCGGAGGCGACGAGCTGGTCAAGGTCGAGGAAGGCCTCCTCGGCATCGAGCTCGACCCGCGCTTCGAGCAGAACGGCTGGGTGTACCTGCACTACACGCCCCACTCGCAGATCAACCGCGACACCCGCATGGCCGAGCGGCGCGTCTCCCGCTTCACCCTCGACCACGCCACGAACAAGCTGGACCTCGGCAGCGAGAGGGTCCTGCTCAAGTGGCCGGTCCAGATCCACAGTTGCTGCCACGCCGGCGGCGGGATGGCCTGGGACTCCGAGGGCAACCTGTACATCGCGACCGGCGACAACAACTCCAGTGGATTCAGCGGCGGTTACTCCGGCAACAACCCCCAGCCGAACTACAAGGGCGTCTCCTTCGCCGACGCGCGCCGCACCGCCGGCAACACCAACAACCTCAACGGCAAGATCCTGCGTATCCATCCGGAACCCGACGGCACGTACACCCTCCCGGAGGGGAACCTCTTCACCGGCCGGGAGACCGACGAGGGCGGCGGCAAGACCCGCGGCGAGATCTATGTGATGGGCGTGCGCAACCCCGCGCGCATCTTCGTCGACCGGACGACCGACATCCTGTACGCGGGCTGGGTCGGCCCGGACGCGAGCGAGCCGTCACCGACCTGGGGTCCGGCGAAGTACGACACGTTCGCCGTCATCACCGGGGCGGGCAACCGGGGCTGGCCGTACTGCATGGGCAACAAGCAGCCCTACCGGGACCGCAATCTTCCGGATCCGTCGCAGCCGCTGGGCTGGTACGACTGCGACCACCCGAAGAACGAGTCCCCGAACAACGACGGCCTGGTCAACCTGCCGCCGGTGACCGGCAACAACATCTGGTACGCGCCCCAGGGCGGCGCCCCCGACTACCCGCGCGACGCGAACGGCGTCCCCTCGTACAAGAAGGAGGAGGCCACCTACCGGCTGCCGTGGCTCAAGGGCGGCGGGCAGGCCGCGATGAACGGGCCCGTCTACCGCTACGACGCCGCGGGCGCGAGCGCGGCCAAGTGGCCCGCGTACTGGGACGGCAAGTGGTTCGTCGGCGACTTCTACGACGCCGACCAGCCGCGCAACGCGGTGCTGATGAACCCGGCGACCCAGGGCAACGGCGGTCTGCCCGTCCACTCGGAGTCACTGAAGAGGATCGTGCCGGTCGGCAACGACGGCATCAAGAACCTCATGGACTGGAAGTTCGGTCCGGACGGCGCCCTGTACGTCCTCGACTACGGCCGGGGCTTCTTCACCTCCGACGCCAAGTCGGCGTTGTGGCGGGTGACGTACACGGGCGGCGCCGCGACCCCGGCCGCCGACCAGCTGGCGAGGGGAGTCCGATGATGCGTCTGTTGCGCCAACGAAGAGTTCTGGCAGCCCTCTTGGCGGGGCTGCTGGCCGTGCTCGGGCTCCAGGCGGTGCCTGCCGCCGGGCAGAGCGATCCACCCGACCGGGCCGCCGCCCAGGTACTCACCTGGACCGCCGGCGACGACATCACGAAGTACACCTCGGCGCCCGCGACGGCGGTGGCCGGAGCGGCGACGATCGTCTTCGAGAACAGCGCGGCGACCGGCAACACCACGGGGATGCCGCACACGTTGACGTTCGTGACGTCCGATCCCGAGTTCAACAGCGACGTCCAGCTCAACATCCTCGCCAACCCGGCCGACGACCAGGGCGGCCGCCACACCGCCGAGGTCACCCTCACCCCGGGCCGCTACTTCTACCACTGCACGATCCCCGGTCACGGGCAGATGCAGGGCATCCTGGTGGTGACCGAGGGCGGCGGCGAGGACACGACGGCTCCGGAGACATCGGCGCGGGTGAGCGGGACGCAGAACGCGCAGGGTGAGTACGTCGGGTCGGCGAGCGTCGCGATCGGGGCGACGGACGACGAGGGCGGGTCGGGGGTCGACCGGATCCAGTATGCGGTCGGCGACACGGGCGACTGGATGCCGTACACCGCCCCGGTCGTCGTCGACCAGATCGGCCGTCACACGATCCGCCACCGGGCCTTCGACAAGGCCGGCAACGTCTCCGCCGAGAAGAGCGTCGAGTTCACCGTCGTGGCGCCGCAGACGGACGACACGACGCCGCCGGAGACATCGGCGACGGTGAGCGGGGAACAGAACGCCGACGGGGCGTACGTCGACATGGCCACCGTGACGGTCAGCGCATCCGATACGGGGTCGGGGGTCGACCGTATACAGTATGCGGTCGGCTCCACGGGCGACTGGCTACCGTACACCGCCCCCGTGATGCTCCATCAGCTCGGCACCCACACCGTCCGCTACCGCGCCACCGACAAGGCCGGCAACGTCTCCGCCGAGAAGAGCGTCACGTTCACGGTCGTCTCCGCACCCCCACAGGACACCACTCCCCCGGTGACGGGCGTGACCGTCGACGGCACACGCAACTCCGACGGTGCCTACGTCGGCAACGCCAAGGTGACCGTCAGTGCGACAGACGCGCACGGTTCGGGTGTGGATCGGATCGAGTATTCGCTCGACGGTGGACCGTACATTGCATACACCATCCCCGTCATCGTCGACCGCGCCGGTACCCACACACTGGCCTACCGGGCGACCGACAAGGCGGGCAACACGTCCGAGGCGCGGACCGTGAGTTTCACCGTGGTGGCCGGCGGCGGCGTGCCCGCGCCCAACTGCCCCGAGTGGGACGAGCGGTTGACCGTGATCGTCGGCACGGTCGACACGGGCGTACCGAACCGGGTGACCGACAACCGCTGCCGAATCAACGAGTTGATCGAGGACGAGAAGGAGTGGACGTCCCACGCGCTCTTCCTCAAGCATGTGAAGACGGTCATGGACCGGCTGTTCAGGGAAGGGGTCGTCGACGAGCGGGAGTACGACGCCGTCCTCGAGGCGGCTCGCGCGTCCGGCATCGGCAGACCCGGGCAGACCGCGGGCTACCGCACGATCCTCGACGGCAGCGCGGAGTCCTTCGCCCAGTGGGAGCAGGTCGGCGGCGGATCCTTCGCCCTGAACGCCGACGGGTCGATCACCTCGGGCACGACGAAGCCCGGCCTCGGCATGCTGTGGTTCCCGCAGCGCAAGTACGGCGACTTCTCGCTCCGGCTCCAGTGGCGTGACGACGCTCCGGGCACGGGCAACGCCAACTCCGGTGTATTCGTGCGCTTCCCGGGGGTCCACGGCCATCCCGAGGAGTCGCGTCCGGAGTGGGTCGCCATCAAGTACGGGCACGAGGTGCAGGTGCTGGACCGGCCCGACGGCGACATGTACAAGACCGGCTCGGTCTACGGCTTCGACCGCGTGGGCCTGGCGGGCGCGGGCGTGACGCAGAAGGGCACCTGGAACGACTACGAGATCCGTGTCGTCGACCAGCACTACTCGGTCTACCGCAACGGTGTGCTGATCAACGAGTTCGACAACATCGGCGGCCTGGACTTCGCCCCGCCCCGCTCGGACGACCCGGGCACGGACGGGCGCCGGTTCGCCTCCGGTTACCTCGGGCTCCAGGTGCACGGCACGACGGACGTGGTGTCCTACCGGGACATCCGGATCAAGGACCTGTAGGCGGCTCCTTCTTCGCGCGGCTCGGCTGTACCCGCCTGGGTTCGCCCGGCATCTTCGGATACTCGGGCGGGTACGGCAGATCACCGAGCCCGTGGTCGCGTTCGTCCTTCGCGGCCAGTTCCAGCAGCGCGTCCAGGGAGTAGGCGTGGTCGTCCATGTCGGCGTGCACGTCGCCGAGCCGGGCGTAGCGGCCCGGCATCGTCGCGATGTCGAAGTCGCGGGGGCGGGCCTCGCCGACCTCCTCCCAGCGCAGGGGCGCCGAGACGGGGGCGTGCGGGCGGGGCCGTACGGAGTAGGCGGAGGCGATGGTGCGGTCGCGGGCGGTCTGGTTGTAGTCCAGGAAGATGCGTTCGCCCCGTTCCTCCTTCCACCACTTGATCGTCACGCGTTCCGGCATCCGGCGTTCCATCTCGCGGCCGACGGCGATGGCGGCACGCCGGACCTGGGTGAAGGTCCAGCGCGGCTCGATCGGCACGAACACGTGCAGGCCCCGGCCGCCGGAGGTCTTGGGCCAGCCGCGCAGGCCGCCGAACTCGTCGAGGACGGCGCGCAGTTCGTGGGCGGCGCGGACGGCGTCGGCGTAGTCGGTGCCGGGCTGCGGGTCGAGGTCGATGCGGAGTTCGTCGGGGCGGTCGACGTCGGTGCGGCGGACGGGCCAGGGGTGGAAGGTGAGGGTGCCGTACTGGGCGGCCCACAGCACCGCCGCCTCCTCGGTGGGGCACATCTCGTCGGCGGAACGGCCGCTGGGGAAGGTGATGTGGGCGGTCGGGATCCAGTCGGGCATGTTCTTCGGGGCCCGCTTCTGGAAGAAGGACTCGCCGGTCACGCCGTCCGGGTAGCGCTCCAGGGTGGTGGGCCGGTTGCGCAGGGCGCGCAGGGCCCCGGGGGCGACCGCCTGGTAGTACCGGGCGAGGTCCAGCTTGGTGAAACCGCGCTCCGGGAAGAAGACCTTGTCGGGGCTGGACAGCCGTACGGTCCGGCCGCCCGCTTCCAGTTCCACCGCTTCGCCCATGCGAGCCACGGTAGGCGTACCTCTCACCGCTCGCACACTGGGCGACACGTCACGAAGAAGCGCAGAATCGGACCATGGATCTGCCGGTGATGCCACCCGTGAAGCCGATGCTCGCCAAGTCGGTGGCGGTGATCCCGCCGGGTATGCAGTACGAGGCGAAGTGGGACGGCTTCCGGGCGATCGCGTTCCGCGACGGCTTTGACATCGAGTTGGGCAGCCGTACCGGGAAGCCGCTGACCAGGTACTTTCCCGAGCTGGTGGGGGCGCTCAGGGAGCGGGTGCCCGAGCGGTGCGTGCTGGACGGGGAGATCGTGATCGCGCGGGAGGGGCGGCTGGACTTCGACGCGCTGACCGAGCGGATCCACCCGGCGGACTCCCGGGTGCGCATGCTCGCCGAGCGGACCCCGGCGTCCTTCGTGGCCTTCGACCTGCTGGCGCTGGACGACGAGTCGCTGCTCGACGTGCCGCTGAGCGACCGGCGGGCGCTGCTGACCAGGGCGCTGGCCGGAGTGACGCCGCCCGTGCACCTGGCCCCGGCGACCACGGACGTCGAGGTGGCGCGGCAGTGGTTCGACGAGTACGAGGGGGCGGGCCTGGACGGTGTGATCGCCAAGCCGCTCACCTTGCCCTACCTCCAGGACGAGCGCGCGATGTTCAAGGTCAAGCACGAGCGCACGGCGGACGTGGTCGTGGCCGGCTACCGCCTCCACAAGAGCGGACCGGTGGTCGGCTCGCTGCTGTTGGGCCTGTACGACGACCGGGGCGTCCTCCAGCACGTCGGTGTGTCCGCAGCCTTCTCCATGAAGCGCCGGGCCGAGCTGGTGGCGGAGCTGGAGCCGCTGCGCATGGCGGACGCCGAGAGCCACCCCTGGGCCGCCTGGTCGCAGGAGGCCGCGCACGAGACGGCCCGGCTGCCCGGTGCGCCGAGCCGCTGGTCGGGCAAGAAGGACCTGTCCTGGGTGCCGCTCAGGCCGGAGCGGGTGGCCGAGGTGGCGTACGACCACATGGAGAACGGGGCCCGGTTCCGGCACACGGCCCGCTTCCGCCGCTGGCGCCCGGACCGGACCCCGGAGAGCTGCACGTACGCGCAGCTGGAGGAGCCGGTGCGCTACGACCTCACGGAGATCCTGGGGGCTCCTCCCGAGGTGTGACTGAGGGGTGACTCACGGCGTCATCAGGATCTTCACCGCGCCGTCCCGCTTGTGCTGGAACATCTCGTACGCCTGCGGGGCCTCCGACAGCGGCAGCCGGTGGGTGGCGAAGTCGTCGACGCCGAGCGGGTCCTCGTCCGTGAGGTACGGGATGATGTCGTCGCTCCAGCGGCGCACGTTGGCCTGGCCCATCCGCAGCTGGATCTGCTTGTCGAACATGGTGAGCATCGGCAGCGGGTCGGCCATGCCGCCGTACACGCCGGACAGCGAGATGGTGCCGCCGCGGCGCACCAGCTCGATGGCGGTGTGGAAGGCGGCGAGCCGGTCGACGCTGAAGCGCTCGGCGAAGGGGCCGCCGATCTTGCGGGGCAGCATGCCCGCGGCCTGCTGGGCCAGCTTGGCGGCGGCGCTGCCGTGGGCCTCGGTGCCGACGGCGTCGATCACGGCGTCCGGGCCGCGGCCGTCGGTCTCGTCGCGGATCGCGGCGACCAGTTCCTTCTCGTTGTCGAAGCTGCGCAGGTCGTACGTCTCCACGCCCCGTGCGCGGGCCCGGCGCAGCCGGTCGCCGACCAGGTCCACGCCGAACACCCGCCCGGCGCCCCGCAGTTGGGCGATGCGGCAGGCCATGTCGCCGATGGGGCCGAGACCGAGCACGGCGACGCTGCCGCCCTGGGGGACGTCGGCGTAGGAGACCGCCTGCCAGGCGGTGGGCAGGACGTCGGAGAGATAGACGAAGCGGTCGTCGGGCGGGCCCTCCGGCACCTTGATGGGGCCGAACTGGGCCTGCGGGACGCGCAGGTACTCGGCCTGGCCGCCGGGCACCGCGCCGTACAGGCGGGTGTAGCCGAACAGGGCGGCGCCCATGCCCTCGCCGGTGACCTGGGTGGTCTCGCACTGGGTGAACAGGGAGTTCAGACACATCCAGCAGTCGCCGCAGGCGATCTGGAACGGCACCACGACCCGGTCGCCGGCCTTGAGGTCGGGCACACCGGGGCCGACCTCCTCGACGATACCCATGGGCTCGTGGCCGAGGATGTCGCCCGGGGTCATGAACGCGGTGAGCACCTCGTAGAGGTGCAGGTCGGAGCCGCACAGTCCGGTGGACGTGACGCGGATGACGGCGTCCGTCGGTTCCTGGATCGTCGGATCGGGCACGGTCTCCACCCGAACGTCCCGCTTCCCCTGCCAGGTCACTGCCTTCATCGTGCCGCGCTCCCTCCACCGAAGTTCGGGGGGCCCGCCGTCTCGGGGGGCCGGGTCCTGGGTGCGGCCCGGGTACCCGGCGCCCCGGTCCCGAACCCCAGCAGGGAGCCCGACCTGGACCAATCGGCCTATTTAATGCGCAAAATCAAAACTGATCGGGTATAGCCACCAAACATCCGATAAGCGCACAATCAAGGCACGAAACGGGGTGGCGACGATGGACGTGGCGACGGCGGGCGCTAGACCGGACACGGCGAAGCCGGACACGGCGAAGCCGGACACGGCGAAGCCGGACACGGCGAGACCGGTCGTGACGAGAACGGTCGCGGGACGAGGAGCCCGCCGGAGACTGACCGTGGCGGCCGTCCTCGCCGCCACGCTCGCGGCCTCCCTGACCGCCGGCTGCGCCACACGAGGCGGGCCGGCCGACGACGGCCGTGGCGGGGGCCCGGAGCCGAGCCGCAGTGGCGGCGTGGTCCCCTCCGCCACCGCCTCCGGTTCGCCGGCCGCCGGCGCCGGCGTGACCCCCTCCGCCGTCGGCTCGCCACTCGTCGTGAAGATCGACAATGCCCGCGCCGCCCGGCCCCACACCGGCCTGAACTCCGCGGACGTCGTGTACGTCGAACAGGTCGAGGGCGGTCTGAGCCGGCTGATGGCGGTGTACGCGACCAAGCTGCCGCAGGCCGTCGGGCCGGTGCGCAGCGCCCGCGAGTCCGATCTGGAGCTGCTGCGCCAGTTCGACCGGCCGGTGCTGGCCTTCTCCGGGGCGCAGAGCAAGCTGCTGCCGCTGATCGACAAGGCGCCGCTGGAGGCGGTCACACCCGAGCAGGCGAAGGGCGCCTACTACCGCGACCGGGACAGGTCCGCGCCCCACAACCTGTTCCTGCGCCCCGACCGGGTGCTCCCCTCCGCACCGGGCGCGGCCGCGCTGACCACCGGCTTCCAGTACGGCCCCGCACCCTCCGGCGGCACGCCGGAGACCTCGCGGACCGTGCGCTACCCGGCGGCCCGCTACACCTTCGCCTGGTCCGAGAGCCGGGGCCGCTGGCTGGTGTCGATGGACGGCACGGCGGCCACGACGACCGACGGGGGCGCGGTGGCGCCGGCGACGGTGGTCGTGCAGTACGTCGAGGTCCGCCCGTCGGCCTTCCAGGACTTCCTCGGCAACAACACGCCGTACACCGAGACGGTGGGGTCGGGCAGGGCGGAGGTGCTGCGCGACGGGCGTGTCCACGACGTGAACTGGAAGCGGGCGAGCGCCCTGGACGGCACGGAGTTCACGACCCGGGACGGCCGGCCGGTCGCCTTCGCCGAGGGCCAGGTGTGGGTGGTGTACGCGAAGGCGTGAGGGGGACCTGAGGGAGGCGCGGGCAAGGCGTGCGGGGCGGTCAGGAGGGGGCGGCGAGGGATTCCGCCGGGTTGCGGAGCCCCTCGGCCGCGTCCGAGACGCGCTGGATGAGGTCGAAGAAGACTGTCTGCTCCTCGGCGGAGAGCGGGGCCAGGAACACCTGGTTCATCCGGGCCGTGCGCACGGTCAGCTTGCGGTGGGTGCGCAGCCCCTCGTCGGTGAGGCGCAGCAGGAAGCGGCGGCCGTCCTGCGGGTCGCGGACCTTGTCGAGCAGTCCGCGCCGGCCGAGGCGGCTGATCACCTCGGCGATCGTGGAGCGGTCGAGCCCCACCCGCTCCCCCACCGTGCGCTGGTCCAGGCCGGGTTCGGCGACGAGCGCGTTCAGCACCGCGAACTGCGGTGAGGTGATCTCCTCGGAAACCATCGTGTTCCACAGCAGGTAGTGCGCCTGCTGCAGCCGCCGGGCCAGGTGCCCGGGGTGGGTGGAGAGGTCCACCGCGGCCATGTGCGCTCCCGAGGTCGTTTTCGTTGGTGTACTGAACAATACCGGGCAGCGGCGTGACTGTCTCCGGCTCGCGCCCGCGATCTGACCTCGCCTTTTCCCGAGACCTTGACGCCCTGCCCGTCCGGTGGCAGCGTGAAGGGCACCTCGCTGAAATAATCAGTGCCCTGACTAATTGTTGGCCTTGGCCGCGATGGGCGCTCGGACGGGATGGGGCTTCACGGATGGACAAGGTGGTCGCCACGGCCCTGGAGGCCGTGGCCGATGTGCCGGACGGCGCGTCGCTCGCGGTGGGCGGATTCGGGCTGAGCGGTGTGCCGAACGTGCTGATCCGGGCGCTGTACGAGCGGGGCGTCGCCGGACTTTCGGTCGTCTCCAACAACTGCGGGGCGATGGAGTCCGGCCTCGCGGTGCTGCTCGCCGCCGGGCGGATCTCCCGGGTGACCGGTTCCAACATCGGGGCGAACAAGGAGTTCGCGCGCCAGTACCTGGCCGGGGAGCTGGAGGTGGAGATGATCCCGCAGGGCACGCTCGCCGAGCGGCTGCGGGCCGGCGGCGCCGGCATCCCCGCCTTCTACACCCCCGCCGGCGTGGGCACGCAGGTCGCCGAGGGCGGTCTGCCGTGGCGCTACGACGGTGCGGGCGGGGTGGCGCTGGCCTCGCCGCCGAAGGAGGTCCGCGAGTTCGACGGCACGGAGTACGTGCTGGAGCGCGGGATCCGCACCGACTTCGCGCTGGTCAGGGCGGCGAAGGGCGACCGGCACGGCAACCTGGTCTTCAACAAGTCCTCCCGCAACTTCAACCCGCTGGCCGCGATGGCCGGCCGGATCACCGTCGCCGAGGTCGAGGAACTGGTCGAGCCCGGCGGGATCGACCCGGACGCGGTGCACCTGCCCGGCATCTTCGTGCAGCGCGTCGTCGCGCTGACCCCCGAGCAGGCGGCCGACAAGGGCATCGAACAGCGCACGATTTCCGCGCCTGAGGCACGAGGGACGGTGAGCCACTGATGGCCTGGACACGCGAGGAGATGGCCGCCCGCACCGCGCGCGAGCTGCGGGACGGCCAGTACGTCAACCTCGGCATCGGACTGCCGACCCTCATCCCCAACTACCTCCCGGACGACGTCGAGGTGGTCCTGGAGTCGGAGAACGGCATCCTGGGCACCGGCCCCTACCCCACCGAGGACCAGGTCGACCCCGACCTGATCAACGCGGGCAAGGAGACGGTGACGGTCCTGCCGGGGGCGTCCTTCTTCGACTCGGCGCTGTCGTTCTCGATGATCCGCGGCGGGCACATCGACGTCGCCGTACTCGGTGCGATGCAGGTGTCGGAGCGGGGCGACCTGGCCAACTGGGCCATCCCCGGCAAGATGATCACCGGGATCGGCGGGGCGATGGACCTCGTCCACGGCGCCCGCACCGTCATCGTCGTGATGACCCACACCGCCAAGGACGGCTCCCCGAAGATCCTCACCGAGTGCGCGCTGCCCCTCACCGGCAAGGCGTGTGTGAACCGGATCATCACCGACCTCGGCGTCCTCGACGTCACCGACGAGGGACTGGTGCTCGTCGAGACCGCGCCCGGGGTGAGCCTCGACGAGATCACCGCCAAGACCGACGCCAAGCTGATCGTCGCGGACGACCTGAAGTGAAGGACCTGAAGTGAAGGACGTCTACATCGTCGACGCGGTCCGCACCCCGGTCGGACGCTACAACGGCGGTCTGTCCTCGGTGCGCCCGGACGACCTCGCCGCCCACGCCATCCGCGAACTCCTCGGCCGCACACCGGAGTTGGACCCGACCCGGATCGAGGACGTCTACTTCGGCAACGCCAACGGGGCCGGCGAGGAGAACCGCAACGTCGGCCGCATGGCCGCGCTGCTGGCCGGCCTGCCCACCTCCGTGCCGGGGGTGACGGTCAACCGGCTGTGCGCCTCCGGCCTCGAGGCGGTCGTCCAGGCGGCTCGCGCCATCGCGGTCGGCGACGCCTCCGTCGCCGTGGCGGGTGGTGTGGAGTCGATGACCCGGGCGCCGTACGTGCTGCCCAAGTCGGACAAGGCGTTCCCGGCCGGGCACGCCGAGCTGTACTCGACCACGCTGGGCTGGCGCATGGTCAACCCGAGGATGGACCCGCAGTGGACCGTCCCGCTGGGTGAGTCGGCCGAACTGATCGCGGACAAGCACAAGATCACGCGTGAGCAGCAGGACGAGTTCGCCCTGCGCAGTCACCAGAAGGCGGCCGAGGCGCAGGCGGAGGGCCTCTTCGACGCCGAGCTGGCGCCCGTGTCGGTCCCACAGCGCAAGGGCGAGCCGGTGGTCGTCGCCGCCGACGAGTGCGTACGCGCCGATGCGTCACTGGCGGCGATGGCCAAGCTCAAGCCGTCCTTCCGTACGTCCGGCGGGACGGTCACCGCGGGCAACGCCTCGCCGCTCAACGACGGCGCCGCCGCCCTGCTCCTGGTCGACGAGGAGGGCCTGAGGGCCACCGGCCGCGAACCGCTCGCCCGGGTGTCCGCCACCGGTGTGTCGGCGATCGACCCGCACTACTTCGGACTCGCCCCCGTCGAGGCCGTCAACCGCGCGCTGGCCAAGGCGGGCAGGGGATTCGACGACCTGTCCGTGCTGGAGCTGAACGAGGCCTTCGCCGCGCAGGTACTGGGCTGTGTCGCCGAGTGGCCCGAGTTCGACCCGGCGCTCCTCAACCCGCAGGGCGGCGCCATCGCCCTCGGCCACCCGCTGGGCGCCTCCGGTGCCCGCCTCGCCGGCACGGTCGCCCACCAGCTCGCCCGGCGCGGTACCGGCATCGGTGTCGCCACCCTCTGCATCGGCGTGGGCCAGGGCCTCGCCCTCGTCCTCGAACGTTAGGACCCCAGGAACCCCCATGACTCTCACCCAGCACGACATCGACCAGGAGATCGCGGCCGAGCACGCCGCGTACGAGAAGCGGATCGCCGACGGCGCCCCCGTCGAACACCACCCGCGCCGCGACTACGCCCCCTACCGCTCCTCCGTCCTGCGCCACCCGAAGCAGCCGCCGGTCGCCATCGACGTCACCCAGGACCCGGAGCTGGTGGAGCTGTCCTCCCCCGCCTTCGGCGAGCGCGACATCACCGAGATCGACAACGACCTCACCCGGCAGCACAACGGCGAGCCCATCGGCGAGCGCATCACCGTCTCCGGCCGCCTCCTGGACCGCGACGGCCGCCCGATCCGCGGCCAGCTGATCGAGATCTGGCAGGCCAACTCGGCCGGCCGGTACGCCCACCAGCGCGAGCAGCACGACGCCCCGCTGGACCCGAACTTCACCGGCGTGGGCCGGACGTTGACCGACGACGACGGCCGGTACCACTTCACCACCATCCAGCCGGGCCCCTACCCCTGGCGCAACCACGTCAACGCCTGGCGCCCGGCCCACATCCACTTCTCGATGTTCGGCACGGCGTTCACGCAGCGGCTCGTGACGCAGATGTACTTCCCGAGCGATCCGCTGTTCCCGTACGACCCGATCATCCAGTCCGTCACCGACGACGCGGCGCGGCAGCGGCTGGTCGCGACGTACGACCACAGCCTGTCCGTGCCGGAGTTCTCGATGGGCTACCACTGGGACATCGTGCTGGACGGCCCGAACGCCACCTGGATCGAAGAAGGGCGCTGACCGCCATGACGAAGATCGACACGAGTCGGCCGGAGGCCGTCCTGCCCACTCCCTCGCACACGGTGGGCCCCTTCTACGGGTACGCCCTGCCCTTCCCGGGAGGCGGTGACATCGCGCCGATCAGGCACCCGGACACCATCACGCTCCAGGGGTATGTGTACGACGGCGAGGGCAACCCGCTGCCGGACGCGTTCGTGGAGCTGTGGGGCGCGGACCCCGACGGCAACGTGCCGACCACCGACGGTTCGATCCGGCGCGACCCGGCGACCGGCGGGTACCTGGGCCGCAACGGCGTGGAGTTCACCGGCTGGGGGCGCATCCAGACGGACGCGAACGGCCACTGGTACGCGCGGACGTTGCGGCCCGGAGCCCGGGGGCGCAGTGCGCCGTACATCAGCGTGTCTGTGTTCGCGCGCGGGCTGCTGGTGCACCTGTTCACCCGGATCTACCTGCCGGGCGACGAGGCTGCGCTGGCCGCCGACCCGCTGCTCACCCAGCTGGACGAGGCGCGACGCGACACGCTGATCGCCAAGGAGCAGGGCGATGGCACCTACCGTTTCGACATCCGTCTTCAGGGCGAAGGCGAGACGGTCTTCCTGGAGTTCCGGTGACTTCTGCCGATTCCGACGGCACCGGCCTGCTCGCCCCGGGGTGGGCAGGCTCCCCCGCCGCCTCCGCGACCGCCGACACGGCCTACCTTCAGGCCCTGCTCGACGCGGAGGCCGCCCTCACCCGGGCGCAGGCCGCCCTGGGCCTCGCCCCGGCCGAGGCCGCGTCGAGGGTGACCGGGGCAGCGGACGCCGGCCGCTTCGACGTCCGCTCCCTCGCCGACCGCGCCCGCGCCGGCGGCAACCCGGTCATTCCCCTGGTCGCGGATCTGACGAAGGCGGTCGGCGACGAGTACGGCTCCTACGTCCACCGGGGCGCGACCAGCCAGGACATCATGGACACGGCGACGATGCTGGTCGCCGTCCGCACACTCGACCTGCTCCTCGGCGACCTCGGCCGTACGGAACGGGCGCTGGCCCGGCTGGCCGCCGAGCACCGCGACACCGCGATGCCGGGGCGGACACTCACCCAGCACGCCGTACCGACGACGTTCGGGCTGAAGGCGGCCGGATGGCGGTCGCTGGTGCTCGACGCGCGCGACCGGGTGACGGCCGTGCGGGACTCGCTGCCCGCCCAACTCGGAGGTGCGGCGGGGACGTTGGCAGCCTTCGGGGTGTACGGCGCGAGCGATCCGACCGCGCTGCCGGCGGCGTACGCCCGCGAACTCGGCCTCCGGACGCCCGACCTGCCCTGGCACACCCTGCGGACACCCGTGGCCGATCTGGCCGGGTGCCTCGCCTTCGCGGCGGGTGCGCTCGGCAAGCTCGCCGTGGACGTGCTCACCCTCTCCCGCACCGAGATCGCCGAGGTCGCGGAGGGCAGTGGGGGCGGTTCGTCGGCCATGCCGCACAAGGCGAACCCGGTGCGGTCCACGCTGATCGCGGCCGCCGCCCGGCGGGCCCCGCAGCTCGCGGCCACGCTGTACGGGGCGCCGGCGGCGGAGGACGAGCGCCCGGCCGGGGCCTGGCACGCCGAGTGGGAGCCGCTGCGGGACCTGCTCCGGCTGGTGGGCGGCGCGGCCCATGACGCCGCCGACCTGGCCGAGGGCCTCCAGGTCCACCCGGACGCCATGCGCGAACACCTCGGCCTCACCCACGGGCTGATCGTTTCGGAACGGCTGTCCGCCGAGCTGTCGGCGCTGCTCGGCCGTGCCCGGGCCAGGGAGCTGCTCACACACCTCGCCCGGCGGACCTGCACCGAGGGCCGCAGCCTCGCTGAACTCCTGGCTGACGAACCAGAGTTGAAGGGCGTCGACCTGGGTGACCTCACCGACCCCGCCCGCTACACCGGCTCCGCCGGAGCCCTCACCGACCGTGCGCTGGAGCGACGTTGACCGAGAAGCTGCTCAACCACCGTGCCGAGGGACCCGTGTCCGCTCCCCCGCTGCTGCTCGGGCCCTCGCTGGGCACCTCCTGCGCCCTGTGGGACAAGGTGGCGCCCGAGCTGTCCATCACCCACCGGGTGATCCGCTGGGACCTGCCGGGGCACGGGGGCTCCGCCGCCGGCCTGATCGCTCCCGGCGCCACCGTCGCTGACCTGGCCGGCCTGGTGCTGGCGCTCGCCGACTCCCTCGGCGTGGAGCGGTTCGCGTACGCCGGGGTGTCGCTGGGCGGGGCGGTGGGCCTGCATCTCGCGCTGCACCACCCGGAGCGGGTGTCGTCGCTGGCGGTGGTCTGTTCCTCGGCCCACTTCAACGGAGCGAAGCCGTGGCAGGAGCGGGCCGCGCTGGTGCGGCGCGAGGGGATGGCCGAGCTCGCCGAGAGCGCGAACGCCCGGTGGTTCACGCCCGGTTTCACCGTACCGGAGCTGGTCGCCGACCACCGGAACGCCGACCCCGAGGCGTACGCCGCCTGCTGTGACGCGCTGGCCGCGTTCGATCTGCGCGAGCGGCTGCCGGAGATCGCCGTGCCCACGCTGCTGGTCGCCGGGCGCGAGGATCCGGCGACACCGCCGGCGCATCTGCGGGAGATCGCGGACGCGGTGCCCGGCGCCGCGCTCGTCGAGATCCCGGGCGCCTCTCATCTGGCGCCGGCCGAGTGCCCCGAAGCGGTGCTGACGGCCTTGCGGGCCCACTTCGGCGGTGGGGCCGGGCGGGGCATGGAGGTGCGGCGGCAGGTGCTGGGCGACGCGCACGTCGACCGGGCGCAGGCCCGGCAGACCCCCTTCACCGCCCGCTTCCAGGACTTCATCTCGCGCTACGCCTGGGGCGAGATCTGGACCGACCCGACCCTCAGCCGCCGCGAGCGCAGCCTGATCACGCTGACCGCGCTGGTCGCGCACGGCCACTACGACGAGCTGGCCATGCATGTGCGGGCGGCCCGGCGCAACGGGCTCACCCCGGAGGAGATCGGCGCCGTCCTGCTCCAGACGGCCGTCTACTGCGGGGTCCCGGCGGCGAACTCGGCGTTCGCGACGGCCCAGCGGGTACTGGCCGAGGAGGACGACGAGCGAGGGTGACGAGCGAGGGCCACGACGACTGTGCGTGACGACTGCTGAGGGTGACACTGCCGGTCGTAGTCCCGACAGGATCGGGCGGATGTCCGCCGGCCCTGCCTACGGTGGAGGCATGTCGACCGTCCTGATCACCGGCGCCACCTCCGGTCTCGGCCGCTACGTGGCCTTCGAACTCGTCCGCTCCGGACACCTGGTCCTCGCCCACGGCCGCGACCCGGACCGTACGCGGCGGCTCGTCGACGAACTGCGCGCCGAGGGCGAGGCCGAGGGATTCGTCGCCGACCTGGCTTCCCTGGCGCAGGTGCGCGAGCTGGGCGCGCGGGTCGCCGAGGCGTGTCCCGGGCTCGATGTGCTCGTCAACAACGCGGGCGTGGGCGCCGGTCCGCCCGGCGCGGGCCGCGAGGTGAGCGCCGACGGGCACGAACTGCGGCTGGCGGTCGACTACCTGGCACCGGTCGCCCTGACCCGCGCCCTGCTGCCGGTGCTGCGCGCGAACACCCCCGCGCGGATCGTGAACGTCGGCTCGCTCGGCCAGGAACCGGTCGACTTCGACGACCCGCAGTTCACCCGCGGCTACGACGGTTTCGCCGCGTACTGCCGCGGCAAGTTCGCGCTCGCCGCCCACACCTTCGCCCTCGCCGAGGAGTTGGCGGGCACCGGTGTCTCGGTGAACGTGGTGCATCCGGCGACCTTCATGGACACGGCGATGGTCCGCGAGGGCGGGGTCGCGCCCTGGAGCACGGTCGCCGACGGCGCGCCCGGCGTCCTGGTGCCGGCCACGCGGGACGTGGGCACGGGCGGCTTCTTCGACGGGACGCGCCCGGCGCGGGCGCACGAGGCGACGTACGACGCCGGGGTGCGCCGGCGGTTGGCGCGGCTCACCGACGAACTGCTGGGCGCCTGAGGCACGGTCGCGCCCGACCCTCGTACCGGCCGGTCAGGCCTCGTGCCCGGTCGCGGGGGACGCCCGCGGCCGGCGCTCACCGCTCTGTGGGAACGCCCTGCGGCTACGCCTCCCCTCGCACCTGCCCCGGCACGAGGCCCACCCGCGGTGCCCCCAGGCTGTCCAGGGCCCGCCGTGCCTGGGCGACCAGGCCGTCCGCGCCGCAGGAACGGGCCAGTGTCAGGCCGCGGTTGAGCTCGGCCACCGAGCGGGCGGCGATGCCGTGCTCGATGCGGGCGGCCGCGTGTTCGTACTGGCAGGGCGAGGACTCCAGGTAGGTGATCGCCTGGGCGGTCAGCCGGACCGCGCGCTGTCCGGTCTCCAGGGCGGCGGCGCAGCGCAGGGCCTCGCCGATGGCCGTGTCGGTGCCGAAGCGTTCGGCCTGACGGCGGGCGTCGGAGGCGAGCCGGGCCGCACGGGCCGGGTCCTCGGTGGCGAGGGCCCGGGCGAGGTCGACCGCCCAGGGCACCATCACGGGGGTTGAGGTGGCCGCGGACGGCCGCCGCCTTCCCGGCCTCCTCCAGCTCGTTGACGCCGTCCTTGGTGCGGCCGACGGCGAGCAGCAGCCGGCCGCGCACCGAACGGGGGTCGGGCAGCACGATCGTGGACGGGTAGGGCGGGGCGAAGCCGTGCTCGTCGGCGATCCGCCAGGCCTCGTCGACACGGCCGCGGGCGAGCAGTGTGTCGATGAGGTTGCACGTCGCCGACCAGTACAGGGGCAGGCCGCGGCCGACGCGTTCGGCGATGCGCAGCGATTCCCGCAGGGACTTCTCCGCCTCCTTCAGGCGGCCCCGGCGGCGGTGGCCGAGACCGACATAGGCGTGGGCGACGGCGAGGTGGCCGCCGCTCCAGCCGGAGGACTCGTAGGTGCGCAGGGCCTCGGTGAAGAGGGACTCGGCGCGGTCGAGCCGGTCGGTGTACACGTACGAGCTGGCCAGCATCATCAGCAGCTCGAGGCCCCACTCAGGGTCGGTCCAGCCGAGCCCGGGCGCGAGGCGGCCGTTGACGAGGGCGCGGTCGCAGAACTCGACGACCTCCTCGGCGTTCTCGCCGTGGGTCATCGCGTCGAAGCCGCGCAGGATGAGCAGGGCTCGCTCGGCGTTGTCCCGGCCGGTGCAGGTGGCGGCGAGCGCGGCGAGCTTCTCCGAGCGGCCCGGTGAGGTGGTCTCCCCGGCGTGGATGCCCTCCCACATGAACTGCACGGCCTGCAGCCGCATCCGTGCCGGTCCCGGTGCCTGCCGCACGGCCTCCGCCTCGACCGTGCGGACGGCCTCCTCCAGCTGGTCGTTGTGCAGGAGGGCCTGGGAGAGGCGGTAGACGGCGTCGACGCGTTTGTCGCCGTCGAGGCCGGGCAGAGCCAGCGCCTCCCGCAGGTGGCCGATGGTGCGGGCGGGTGCGGTGAGGAGGGTGGCGCAGCCGAGCTCGTAGAGGACGTGCGCGCGGACGTCGGAGGCGGGCGGTTCGTTCAGGGCGCGTTCCAGGCAGCGGCGGGCCGCGTCGGGGGCGCCGACGGCGAGGTGTTCGCGGGCGGCCTCGCGCAGCTGCTCGACGAGTTCCTCGTCGTCGTCCGGGTGGACCTGGAGGAGGTGGCGGGAGGCGGCCGCGACGCCCCGGCCGGCGTCCAGGACGACCTTCGCCGCGATGCCGTGCATCGCCCGGCACAGGCCCTCGGGGATGGAGTTGTAGACGGCGGTGGCGATCAGCGGGTGGACGAACTCGAGGCCGCCGCCGTCGGCGACGGGGCCCACCGCGGGGTCGGATTCGGTGAGGATGCGGGCGTCACGCAGCTGGTCGGCGCAGCGCTCCGCGTCCTCGCGGGCCATGCCGGCGAGCCGGGCGGCCTCGTCGACGGAGATGTCGGCGCCGAGGATGGCGGCGGCCATGGCGAACCGGGTGGCGTCGACGCCCAGCTCCTCCAGGCGGTCGACGAGACCGCCGCCGCGGGCCGAGCGGTTCAGGGGGCGCAGCTCGGTGGCCGAGGACTCGCTCGGCTCCAGCTCGCTGTCGCGGACCTTGGCGAGGAGTTCGACGGTGTCGTAGGGGTTGCCGCCGGTGACGGCCCAGACCTCGCGGCAGAACGGGTCGTCGGCGTGCGCGCCGAGCGTGGCGCGGGTGAGGCCGGCGATCGCGTCCGGGGTGAGGGCGCTGAGGCTGGTGACGGATTGCCCGGCGACGGCGGCGACGGTGTCGAGGTGGCGGGCGCCGTCGCCCTTGACCTCGCCGGGCCTGCGGGCCACGACGACCAGGACGGAGAGGTCGTCGAGGCGTTCGACGAAGGCGGCGAGCCAGCGCAGGGTCTCCTGGTCGGCCCAGTGCGCGTCGTCCACCAGCAGCACGAGCGGCCAGTCCCGCCGGGCCAGCCGGGTCACGGCGGCGACCAGGCCGTCGCACACGCCCTGCGGGTCGGCCTGGCGCTCGACCGGGTCCGCGATCCCGAGGGCGGGGGCGGCGATGTCGTACCAGTCGCCGAGGTACTCGCGGGCCTCCTCGGGGTGCAGGGAGAGCAGCGCGGGCTGCAGCAACTGCCGTAACACGTTGAAGGGCACGGACCTGAGGGTCTCGCCGCCGCGCGCGGACCACACCGCGCAGCCCTGGGCCTCGGCGATACGGCGGGTCTCGGCCAGCAGGGCGGTCTTGCCGAGTCCGGCCTCGCCGCGCAGCACGTGCACCTGGCCCGGGGAGGACCGGTCGGCGCGGAGTGTCTCCACCGCTCGCGCGATGGCGGCGACTTCCTCGTCGCGCTCCCACAGGGAAGCCGAGGCGGCCGCCGCCGGCCGTACCTCCGTCATCCCGCTACCTCCCCAAGTCGCCCGAACGACGTACAGACTTGAGCGTAGCTCTCCGACGGCCTGTGCGGAGGAGGGTCCGGCCGTCCGTTGCCCCGCCGGGTGACGGGAGGGTCACCGCGACGCCCCGACGGGCCTGCGGAGGAGGGCTTGGAACGTCAACGGCGGGTGACACACGCCGAATTGACGTCGATTTCCCGCCACACCGGCACGGCGTGCCGGGCCGGGTCGTGTCACAAGCGGCCCTCCCTCTCATCCGACTTTCACCGACGCCTCATACGGTGGGGGCATGACGCAGGTGACTCCTCCCGGGTGGTACCCCGACCCCGGGCAGACAAGTGACGGTCCCGCCACCGAGCGCTGGTGGGACGGCAGGGCGTGGACGGACCAGACCCGCCCCGCGGGCGGGGCCGCAGCCTGGGGTCCGCCGGCGCAGGTGCCGGCCGCCGGGGCGTATCCGGCCTACCCGGCGTATCCCGCGCCGCCGCCGGGCGCGGGTGGGCGGCGCGGACTGCGCACCGGCATCGCCGTCGCGGCGGCCGTGGCGGTCCTCGCGAGCATCGGGGTCGGCGTGTACGTGCTGACCAAGGACGACGGCGGCTCGGATGACCCCGGTACGGCGCAGGGACCGGGCGGGCAGGGCGGTCCGGGCGGCTCCGGCGGGCAGGACGGCGGCCAGGGCGGGCCCTTCGGCGACCCGGGCGATTCCGGTGGGTCCGGCGGGTCGGGCGGTTCCTCGCCCGCGCCGGACGAGTCCGAACCGCCCAAGATCAAGAGCGGCTCGGTGACCGACGCGCTCAACGGGATCAGCATCCCCATCCCGGACGGCTGGACCGGGCAGGAGATGAGCGTGGGCGCGCAGATCACCTCCGACTCCTCCTACAAGTGCCCCGGCGACACCTCGAAGACCTGCACCAAGGGGGGCGTGTACTCGGCGCCCGCCGAGGCGCTGGGCACCAAGGGGGACACGGCCGAGCAGGTCGCGAAGGCCGACATCGAGGCCAACGCCGAGGAGTCCTACGGCGGCAAAACCTACGGCGCGATCACCTCGCACCAGGTGCTCGCCTCGAAGGCGGTCACCGTGGCCGGGCAGAAGGGCTACCTGGTGCGCTGGAAGGCGGTCACCAGCAAGGGCGCCGACGGCGTCGTCGAGTCCCTGGTGTTCCCGGCGCCCGCGGACACCAAGAGGCTGGTGGTGCTGCGCTTCGGTGTCGACGCCGACCAGAGCGTGACGGTCATCGACACGATCACGAAGGGCATCAAGGTGTCGACGGGCGGCGGCAACGGACAGAACGTCTGAGCCGTCCCGTACCCCGGTCGGCCGGGTGGGGCGCCCCTCCGCTCAAGGGGAACCCCACCCGGCCGGGGGGTGCGCGCCGCCCCCGTCCCCACGGTGCGGCGCGAGCAGGTCGCCGTCCGGTCATCCCGCGGACGGCGGCCCGGGTCTTCAGGTGAGGCCGAGTGCCGGCAGCACGGCGGCCTCCACGAAGCGGAGCAGATAGTCCTCGTCGGCGTAGGTCCCGTCCACGACGGGGCGGGCGCGGACGACGCCGAACATCTGGGCCGGGATGTACTCCAGCGCCGGGTGGTCGGCCCGGATCTCGCCGCGGTCGACACCGCGCCGCAGGATCTCCCGCAGGGCGGCGATCTCCGGGTCGATGAGCGCCTCGCGCAGCGCACAGGCGAGTTCCTCGTCCTGGGTGACGGCGTGGCCGAGGGCCTGCAGGAGCTTGGTGTCCGTCGTGGACCACCGGCCGGCCGCCCGCGCGGCCTCGCGCAGGTCCCCGGCGAGCGATCCGGTGTCGATGCCGGCGAGCCGCGAGCGCCGGCGGGAGCGCAGGGCGGCCACCACGAACTGCGGCTTGGTCCTCCACTGCCGGTACAGCGTGGACTTGCTGCACCGGGTGCTGGCGGCGACGCCCTCCATGGTGACGGCGTCGTATCCGCACTCGCGGATCTGTTCGAGGACGGCGTCGAAGAACTCCTGCTCGCGCTCGGGCGTGAGCTTGGAGCGGCGCGAGGCGGTGACCGACTCCGGTCCGTCCGCGGCCTGCGACGTCATCACTGCTTCCCCTCCTGCTGTCCGGCGGCCCGTCGAGGGCCTGCTTCCAGTGTGTCGTACGTCAATCGATACGCCAGTGTACCGGTACACGCGCGTATCGGTACACTGCCGTATCGGAACACTGTCGTATCGGTACGACCTCGTATCGATGGTGTCTCCCCGGGCCACGCGCCCGACCGCACCACCACACGCACCACCGTCAGCGAAGGGGCCGGGGGATGAATGCCCGCACCGAGCCTGCAGAAGCGGAGCCGGCCACGCCGGCACGGCCGCCGATAGTCCGGGAGCTCCTGCTCGTCGCAGGGCTCTTCCTCGTCTACAAGTTCGGCCGGCAGCTGGCCACGGGCCACACCGGCGAGGCCTTCCGCAACGCGGACCGTGTGTGGGACGTCGAACGGTGGCTCCACATACCCGGCGAGGGCGCGGTGCAGTCCCTGCTGCTGCACGGCGACACCCTCGTCCGGGTCGCGAACACCTACTACGCGACCGTCCACTTCCCCGCCACCGCCGCCTTCCTGATCTGGCTCTTTCTGCGGCGCCCGGAGCACTACGTCTGGGCCCGCCGGGTGCTGGCCGCCGTCACGGCCGCCGCCCTGGTGCTCCACCTCCTGTTCCCGCTCGCCCCGCCGCGGATGCTCACGGCGGCGGGCATGATCGACACCGCGCAGGCGTACGGACCGTCGGTGTACGGGCCGCCGCAGACCGACCATCTGTCGAACCAGTTCGCGGCGATGCCCTCGCTGCACTTCGGCTGGGCGCTGATGGTGGCGATCGGCCTGATCGTCGCGACCAGGTCGCGCCTGCGGTGGCTGTGGCTGCTGCATCCGCTGCTCACGCTGCTGGTGATCGTGGGGACGGCGAACCACTACTGGCTCGACGCCCTCGGGGCGGCGGCCCTGCTCGGCATCGCGCTCGCCGTGATCCACGCGCCGCTGCGCACGGCGACCACGGCAGGACGCTCGACACGGCAGCTCGCACCCGCCGAGGAGCAGGTGCTCGTGGGAGCGGCCCGATGAACGCCGGCCTCGTCGCCGTTCTCCTGTCGCTGCTGTCGGCCGTCGCCTACGCGGCCGCCGCCGTCGCCCAGGAGCGGCTGGCCTCCCGTTCCCCGGGCACGGGCCTGGTGCGGCTGCTGGGCAGCGGCGCCTGGTGGGCGTCCGTGGGGCTGAACGGCGGCGCGGCGCTGCTGCACGTCGTGGCCCTCAAGTACGGTCCGCTCACCGTGGTGCAGCCGCTCGGTGCGCTCACCCTGGTCGCGGCGGTGCCGATGGGCGCGCGGGTCGCGGGCCGGCGGGTCGGCGCGGCCGAGTGGCGCGGGACGGCGTTCACCCTGCTCGGGCTGGCCGCCCTCCTGGTCACGGCGTCCGGACCGGCCCCGGAGGACGTGCTGAGCGTGCCCGAGGCGCTCGCGGTGGCGGGGACGACGGCCGCGCTGATCGGTCTGCTGGCGCGGCCCGGCACCCGGCCCGGACTGCGGCACGCGACCGCGTCCGGCTTCGCCTCCGGGGTCGCCTCGGCGCTCACCCAGACGGTGACGGTGGCCGCGACGGACCGGTCGGGCCCGCTGCTCGACGTGCAGGTCATCGGGGTGGCGCTGCTGGTGGCCGCGTTCGCCACGGCCGGGCTGCTGCTGGCGCAGACCGCCTACCGGGGCGGCCTCGGCGCACCGCTGGCGGTGGTGACGCTGGCGAACCCGGTGGCCGCCGCGGTGATCGGCCTCGCGCTGCTGGGCGAACGGCTCCAGGGCGGGGCGGCAGGGGTGCTCCTCGCGCTGGCCGGAGCGGGGCTGGCCGCACGGGGCGTGGTGCTGCTGTCCCGGGCGGCGCCGGAACCCGACGTCGTGCACGAGGAGGAGCACCCGGTGGCGGCGGTCCTGGCGCTGGAGCCGGGGACGGCCTCCCCCGAACCGGCGCTGCTGCCCCGGCCGACGACCGGTCCGGAGCACCTCACACCGCTGTGAGAACGCCCGAGGGTGTCAGCCGACGGTGAGCGGGCGGCGGGTCACCGCCCGCTCACCGCGCTCATTCCGTGGCGATGGCCGGGTCGCTCACGCCGGGCCGCCCGTTCTCGACGTGCCCCGCGAACCGCCGCAGGAAGGACGGGTCGGCGGCGGAGGTGACGGTGAGGTCGTACCAGCGCCGGCCGGCGCTCAGGTCGACGGTCCGCTTGAGGACGGCGCCGACCCGCACCCTGACGGTCGTCGTACGGCCGCCGTACCCGTCCGCCACCTTCAGCTCGGCCGTGCCGGAGCCGCGGTTGGTGAAGGTCAGCTCCAGGCTGTCGCCGACGTGCCGGGCCACGACCTCGGGGCCGGCCTGCTTCCCCGGTCCCCTGAAGACCCGCAGGAAGCCGTTCGGGCCGTGCACGGTCAGGTCGTGCGCGCCGCCCGAGGACGCCGGGTTCCAGGTGTCGGAGATCTTCTTGCCGGCCTCGGTGGTGTAGCTCCACGGCCCGTCGGTGCGGTTGCCGGAGGTGACGAGGAAGACGGCGCCGGCCTTGGGGCCGGAGGCGAAGGTGAGCGTGAACGTCCCGGCGGCCGGGTCGGCCGCACCGTCCACGGCGGGGGCGTACCTGAGCGGCCGGGTGGGCCGCAGGCCGCGCTCCTGCTTGGGCAGCACACCCTCGGCCGGCGGGGTCGGCCTGTAGTCGGGGTGACGCTCGCGGTCCGGGGGCTCGTAGCCGTCGGTGTCGGGGAGCGCGACCGGCTTGGTGTCCTTGCGCGAGAAGTCGAAGGCCGAGGTCAGATCGCCGCAGACGGCGCGCCGCCAGGGCGAGATGTTCGGCTCGTGGACACCGAAGCGGCGCTCCATGAACCGGACGATGGAGGTGTGGTCGAGCGTCTCGGAGCAGACGTAACCGCCCTTGCTCCAGGGGGAGACGACGAGCATCGGCACCCGCGGGCCGAGGCCGTAGGGGCCGGCGACCCGCTTGCTGTCGCCCGGGTAGAGGTCCAGGGTCACGTCGACGGTGGACTTGCCCCGGTCGCCGGACGCCGGCGGGAGCGGCGGCACGATGTGGTCGAAGAAGCCGTCGTTCTCGTCGTACGTGATGAACAGGGCCGTCTTCGCCCACACCGCCGGGTTGGAGGTGAGCGCGTCCAGAACCTGGGCGATGTACCAGGCGCCGTAGTTGGTGGGCCAGTTGGAGTGCTCGGAGAAGGCCTCGGGGGCGGCTATCCAGGAGATCTGCGGCAGCCTGCCCGCCTTGACGTCGGCCTTGAGCACGTCGAAGTAGCCGTCGCCGTTCTTGACGTCGGTGCCGGTGCGGGCCTTGTCGTAGAGCGGGTCGCCGGGCTGGGCGCCCCGGTACGTGTTGAAGTACAGCAGCGAGTTGTCGCCGTAGTTGCCGCGGTAGGCGTCCTCGATCCAGCCCCAGGAGCCCTTGGCGTCGAGGCCGTCGCCGATGTCCTGGTAGATCTTCCAGGAGATGCCCGCCTTCTCCAGGCGCTCCGGATAGGTCGTCCAGTCGTAGCCGAGCTCGTCGTTGCCCATGACGGGCCCGCCGCCCTGGCCGTCGTTGCCCGTGTGGCCCGACCACATGTAGTAGCGGTTCGGGTCGGTGGAGCCGATGAAGGAGCAGTGGTAGGCGTCGCAGATCGTGAACCTGTCGGCGAGCGCGTAGTGGAAGGGGATGTCCTCACGGGTCAGGTACGCCATGGTCGTGGTCCCCTTCGCGGGCACCCACTTGTCGTACCGGCCGCCGTTGTAGGCGGCCTGGCCGTCGGGCCAGCTGTGCGGCAGGCCCTCCAGGAACTGCATCCCGAGGTCGTCGGCGGTCGGATGGAAGGGCAGCACCTCCTTGGTGCCGTCCGACTGGTGCCACACCGACTCACCGCTCGGGAGCGTCACCGGATGCGGGTCGCCGAAGCCGCGCACGCCCCGCAGCTTGCCGAAGTAGTGGTCGAAGGAGCGGTTCTCCTGCATCAGGACGACGATGTGCTCGACGTCCTCGATCGTCCCCGTGCGGTGGTGGGCCGGAAGGGCCGCGGCGCGCTCGATACTGCTCGACAGCGCGCTGAAGGCCGTGGTGGCCCCCGCGATCTGGAGGAATCTGCGCCGGTTGACTTCGGACATGGGTGAGGACCTCTCGTACGGAGGGAGTTCGACGGGCGGCCGGTTCGTGGCGGAACGCGCGCGCAAGGAGTGTTCCAAGGGCACGGAACGACAGGGAAGGCCCGGATGGCGCCGATGTGAAGGTCGCCGGTACGGGGGGTGGCAAGGGGCCGGGAGCTCGTCGGAGCGGCTGTGTCACCTGGTCTACGGTGGTGTTCCCGAGGCGCTCCTGTCCTCGGCCGTGCGCACCGCGCGCGGGCGGGGCGCGGCGCGGTCCGCGGGCCGGTGACGGGCGAACCGCCCGACCTCCGGGACGGGTTGACGCCCGCGCCGAACGGAAAGACGGAGCGAACGGAGCGATGAGCATCAGAACACCGGCGTACGTGACGCTGCTGGCCGCGCTGGTGACCTGGGCGCTGAGCGGCTGTTCCGGCACCGACGGCGGGGACCGGCCGGCCGACACGCGCGAGACGGCGAAGGCCCTGTGGCAGCCCCGCCCTGGCCTGGCCTGGCAGTGGCAGCTCGACGGCAAGGTCGACCCGTCGGCGGCCGACGTGCCGGTCTACGACATCGACGGCTTCGAGAACTCCGCGGCGGACGTCGCCCGTCTGCACCGCGACGGCCGCAAGGTCATCTGCTACATCAACGTCGGCGCCTGGGAGGACTTCCGGCCCGACAAGGACGCCTTCCCGCGCTCGGTGCTCGGCAAGTCCAACGGCTGGGCGGGCGAGCGCTGGCTGGACATCCGGCAGATCTCCGTCCTGCGGCCGATCATGGAGCGCCGCTTCGACCTGTGCCGTGACAAGGGCTTCGACGCGGTGGAGCCCGACCTGGTGGAGGGCTACGGCAACGACACCGGGTTCCCGCTCACCGCCCACGACCAGCTCCGCTACAACCGCATGATCGCCCGCATCGCCCATGAACGCGGACTGTCGGTGGGCCTGAAGAACGACCTGCCCCAGATCCCCCAGCTCCTGGCCGACTTCGACTTCGCGGTCAACGAGGAGTGCGCCCAGTACGACGAGTGCGGCCGGCTCACTCCGTTCATCGAGGCCGGCAAGGCCGTCTTCCACGTGGAGTACGCGGTGCCGACGGCCGCGTTCTGTCCGGACTCACGGAGGCTGAAGCTGTCGTCGATGCTGAAGAAGCCGGAACTGGGGGTGTGGCGGGAACCCTGCTAGGAGGGCCCGCTGTCAGGAGGGGTTCGGGAGCGTCACAGCACCTCGCTGCCGTACATCTCCCCCAGCGGGTCGGCGATGAGTTCGATACGGGCGCCGTCGGGGTCACGGAAGTAGACGGAGACCTCGCTGTGCACGACATGGTCGACGCCGGCGCGGGAGAGCTTGTCGACGAGGTGGCTCCAGCGGTCGGGCTCGACCGAGATGGCCACGTGGTGCAGCCCGCCCAGCACCTCGGCGTAGGGGCCGACGGCGAGGCCGGGGAAGTCGAAGAAGGCGAGCAGGTTGCCGTTGCCGATGTCGAAGAAGAAGTGCGAGGAGCCGGGGTAGTCCCGGTTCTCGATCAGCTCGGTCAGCGGGAACTCCAGCAGGTCCTGGTAGAAACGGACGGTCCGCTCGACGTCGCTGCTGATCAGGGCGGTGTGGTGCAGGCCGCGGGCGGACGACGCGGGACGCGAGCCGCTCGGCCGCAGGTACCGCTCCCGGATCCGCTGCCGCTCCGCCTCGGCGGCCGAGCGGTCCGGCTGCGCGTTCCCCTGTGTGCTGGTCATGGCTCTCCTCGGTTGCGTCAGGTGGCCTGCTCCTCCCCACCAGGATCGTCTCGCACACCAGACCCCCCTGCTCCCCCGACCACCCGCACGCCTCCCACGCGGGACTCTGACCAGGCGCGTCACCCGTCCCCTTCCTTCAGACGGAAACCGGGCCGCCGCCCGCGAGGCGCGTTCGCGCAGGATGACCGAGAGGTGGTTCTCGGCGTAGTCACCGGCGGCCAGGGAGGTCGTCGCGCGCACCGCACCGGCCATGAAGCGGAAGGTGTCGACGGTCATGTCAGTGCTCCTTGAGTATGGTCGTGCGGAACAGCCGGGTGGGCGTGTGGCGAAGTCAGGCAGGGGCCGGCCGGAAGCCGGGCAGGGGGAGGGCCGGCCAGTCGACGCTCCGGCCCACGCCCTGTGCTTCGGCCTGCTGGTAGACGCTCCAGGCCGCTGCGGCGTCCTGGACGCCGAGGCCGGCGCTGATGTACGTCACGATGTCGTCGTCGCTGGCGCGACCGGTCGCGCCGCCGGTCAGGACATGGCCGAGTTCGAGGACTTCCAGCTCCCCCTCGGTATCGGCCCGCGCCTGGGCGGCGACGATCGGACCGCAGTTCTGTCGTGCCGTCGGTTCGTGGTCGACGACGACGTGGCGGCCGGCGCGGAGGGTGTCGGGTCCGATCTCGCAGCGGTGCCGTTCGAGCACCATGCTGCGATGCGTCAACCATCGCGAGCGCCCGTCCCGAGGCACCGTCGTCGTGGACGGCGAGGTGATCGGTTACCGCATCAAGGGTGACAAGCTGCACGAACTGCCTCCGGCGGCCATCGCGAAGCAGCGCACCAGGACCGGCATGGTCTTCCAGGCCTACAACCTCTTCCCGCACATGACGGTGCTGGAGAACCTCATCGAAGCACCGCGCCGAGTCAAGGGCGTGAACAAGGCCGAGGCCGTGGCGGACGCGATGCAGGCGCTGGAGGAGGTGGGCATGGCCCACGAGGCCGACGTCTACCCCAGCACCCTGTCCGGCGGCCGGCAGCAGCGCGTGGCGATCGCGCGTGCCCTGGTCATGAAGCCCAGCGTCACGCTTTTCGACGAGCCGACCTCAGCCCTGGACCCCGAACTCGTCGGTGAGGTCCTGCACGTCATGAAGCGCCTGGCGACCAGCGGCATGACGATGATGGTCGTCACCCATGAGATCGGCTTCGCCCGCTCAGTCGCCGACGAAGTGGTCTTCATGTCCGAGGGCCGGCTCGTGGAGAAGGGTCCGCCGTCCCAGGTCATCGACGCACCCGTCCACGAGTCCACGCGCACCTTCATCGACAGCATCCTGTGACAGCCCGCCTGTGGCGGATCAGGATCGACAGCCCTCGGCCCCGTCGGGCACGTCCCCGACTCGCCGGCCAGGCGAGTTGTGGGCCTCACGGCCTCCCCGCACCGTCTCAGAGGGCGTCGCGAACGGCCCGTTCGAAGCCCTCGACGTGACCGCGGGCGAGCCGTGCCGCCCTCTCTGGTTCGCCGGCGACGATCGCCTCGATCAACGGCCCGTGCTCCTCGATGTGTCCGGCCATGTCGGACAGGCGGTCCGCGAACAGGCACCAGATGCGGGTGGCCAGGTTGTCGTAGCGGACGAGGGTGTCCTCCAGGTACGGGTTGTGCGTGGTGGCGTAGATGGCGCGATGGACCTGAAGGTCGAGGTGCATGAGCTCGGCGGCGTTGTACCGACGGGGATCGGCGCTCTCCAGGTCCTGCCGTAGGGCCGTCAGAGCCGCTCGGTCCGTGGCCGTGGCGCGCCGCGCGGCCTGGGCGGCGGCCAGGGGTTCCAGTTCCTGGCGTACCTCGGAGATGTGGGCGAGGTCGGTGATGTTGACGTCGGTGGCGAAGGTGCCGCGCCGGGGGTAGGTCGCGATGAGGCGTTCGTACTGAAGCCGCTTGAGCGCTTCGCGCACCGGCGTCCGACCGACGCCGAGGGACTGCGCCAGCTGCTCCTCGTTGATCGGCGCGCCGGGGCGGATCTCGAGCATGACGAGACGGTCACGGATGACGCGGTAGGCGCGTTCGGCGAGGGACAGCTCCTCGCCCCCCGGCTCCCCGCCCCTGGGCTCTGTCGCCACCTGCTGCATGAAGTGCCCCCTTGACCTGTCCGGCGAGCTCCCATACCTTACCGCAGAGGCTGATATATCAGTTGCTCTCTAGTTGACTCTCAGGATGGTGCACAGATGGCAACGACCCCGTCGACCACCACGGTCACCACCCCCCTTCACCTCCCGCTCAGCGAGCTCGACCCGGACGTCGCCACCGCGGTGGCCGCCGAGTTGCACCGTCAGCAGTCCACCCTCGAGATGATCGCCTCGGAGAACTTCGCCCCGGCCGCCGTCATGGAGGCTCAGGGATCGGTCCTGACCAACAAGTACGCCGAGGGCTACCCGGGCCGCCGCTACTACGGCGGCTGCGAACACGTCGACGTCGTCGAGCAGTTGGCCATCGCCCGGGTGAAGGAACTGTTCGGCGCGGAGGCCGCGAACGTGCAGCCGCACTCGGGCGCCCAGGCCAACGCGGCCGCGATGTTCGCGCTGCTGGAGCCCGGCGACACGATCCTCGGCCTCGACCTGGCGCACGGTGGCCATCTGACCCACGGCATGCGCATCAACTACTCCGGCAAGCTGTACCACGTCGTGCCGTACCACGTGCGCGAGTCCGACATGCGCATCGACATGGAGGAGGTCGAGCAGCTCGCCCTCGCCCACCGCCCCAAGATGATCGTCGCCGGCTGGTCGGCCTACCCCCGACAGCTGGACTTCGCCGCGTTCCGACGGATCGCCGACGCCGTGGGCGCGTACCTGATGGTGGACATGGCGCACTTCGCCGGTCTTGTGGCCGCGGGCCTCCACCCGAGCCCGGTGCCGTACGCCGACGTCGTCACGACCACCACGCACAAGACCCTCGGCGGCCCGCGCGGCGGGGTCATCCTCAGCCGCGCCGACCTGGCCAAGAAGATCAACTCCGCGGTGTTCCCGGGCCAGCAGGGCGGCCCGCTGGAGCATGTCATCGCGGCGAAGGCCGTGGCCTTCAAGGTGGCGGCGAGCGAGGAGTTCAAGGAGCGCCAGCGGCGCACCCTGGACGGCGCCCGCATCCTCGCCGGGCGGCTGCTGGCCGACGACGTGGCCGAGGCCGGGATCACGGTCCTGACCGGAGGCACCGAGGTCCACCTGGTCCTCGTCGACCTGCGGAACTCCGTGCTCGACGGGAAGCAGGCCGAGGACCGGCTGCACCGCATCGGCATCACCGTCAACCGCAACGCGGTGCCGTTCGACCCCCGCCCGCCGATGGTCTCCTCGGGGCTGCGGATCGGCACCCCGGCCCTGGCCACCCGTGGCTTCGGCGAGGCGGAGTTCCGGGAGGTCGCCGACCTCATCGCCCAGGCCCTGAAGGACGAGCAGCTCGGCGACGAGCACGCGGGCCTGCTGCGCGCCCGGGTCGAGAAGCTCGCCGGCGCGTTCCCCCTCTACCCCCACCTGAACGGAGACGCGGCATGACCACCAAGCCGCTGCCGGAGCACCCGGACTGGCTCTGGCGCAACCCCGAGCCGCGCTCCTCGTACGACGTCGTCATCGTCGGCGCGGGCGGCCACGGTCTGGCCACCGCCTACTACCTCGCCAAGAACCACGGCATCACCAACGTCGCCGTCCTGGAGAAGGGCTGGCTGGCCGGCGGCAACATGGCCCGCAACACCACGATCATCCGCTCGAACTACCTCTGGGACGAGAGCGCGGCGATCTACGAGCACGCGCTCAAACTGTGGGAGCGGCTCCCGGAGGAGTTGGACTACGACTTCCTGTTCAGCCAGCGCGGCGTCCTCAATCTCGCGCACACCCTGCAGGACGTCCGCGAGGGCGTGCGCCGCGTGAACGCCAACCGTCTCAACGGCGTCGACGCCGAGTGGCTCGAGCCGGACGAGGTCGCCAAGGTCTGCCCCATCCTCAACGTCTCGCCCCGCACCCGGTACCCGGTCCTCGGCGGCACCTTCCAGCCCCGGGCCGGCATCGCCAAGCACGACCACGTCGCCTGGGCGCTGGCGCGGCGGGCCGACGAGATGGGCGTGGACCTGATCCAGGGGTGCGAGGTCACCGGCTTCCTCAAGGACGGCGACCGCGTGGTGGGCGTCGAGACCAACCGGGGCCGCATCCTCGCCGGCCGGGTCGGCCTCGCGGCCGCCGGGCACAGCAGCGTGCTGGCCGAGCGGGCGGGCGTACGGCTGCCGGTGCAGTCCCATCCGCTGCAGGCGCTGGTCTCCGAGCTGCACGAGCCGGTGCACCCGACGGTCGTCATGTCGAACCACGTGCACGTCTACGTCTCCCAGGCGCACAAGGGCGAGTTGGTGATGGGGGCGGGCGTCGACTCGTACAACGGCTACGGGCAGCGCGGCTCCTTCCATGTGATCGAGCGTCAGATGGCCGCCGCCGTCGAGCTGTTCCCCATCTTCGCCCGCGCGCACGTGCTGCGGACCTGGGGCGGCATCGTCGACGTCACCCCGGACGCCTCCCCCATCATCGGCACCACCCCCGTCGAGAACCTCTACGTCAACTGCGGCTGGGGCACCGGCGGGTTCAAGGCCACCCCGGCCGCCGGCTGGACGTTCGCGCACACCATCGCCACGGGCGAGCCGCATCCGCTCAACGCCCCCTTCGCCCTCGAACGCTTCACGACGGGCGCACTGATCGACGAGCACGGCGCAGCAGCCGTGGCCCACTGAAAGCCTGTTGAGAGAAGGACCCCGTGCTGCTGATCACCTGCCCATGGTGCGGTCCCCGTGACGAGACCGAGTACCACTACGGAGGACAGGCCCACGTCCCCTACCCCGGGAACCCGGCGGACCTCACCGACGAGCAGTGGGCCGAGTACGTCTTCTACCGCGACAACCCCAAGGGCCCCTTCGCCGAGCGGTGGATGCACAGCATCGGCTGCCGCCGCTGGTTCAACGTCCTGCGCGACACCGCCACCCACGAGGTACTGACCTCCTACCGGCTCGACGAGCCACGCCCCGAACTGCCCCAGGCCGGAGGGAACCGATGACCGACCAGCACTTCCGGCTCCGCCGAGGCGGCCGCATCGACCGCGGCACCGTGCTGCGGTTCACCGTCGACGGGCGGGAGTTGACCGGGCACCCCGGTGACACCGTCGCCTCGGCGATGCTGGCGAACGGGCTCGTCGAGGTCGCCCCGTCGCTCTACCGCGGCCGCCCGCGGGGCATCGTCGCCGCGGGTGTCGAGGAGCCCAACGCCCTGGTGCAGATCGACGGCCCGTACTCGGAGGGCATGCTGCCCGCGACGACGGCAGAGCTGTACGACGGCCTGTCCGCGAAAACGCTGTCCGGGATGGGCCGGCTCGACCCGAGCTCCGACCCCGCCGTCTACGACAAGAAGTACGCCCACACCGACGTCCTGGTCGTCGGCGCCGGACCGGCCGGGCTCGCGGCCGCCGCCGCTGCCGCCGGCTCCGGCGCCCGCGTGATCCTCGTCGACGACCAGCCCGAGCCCGGCGGTTCGCTGCTCTCCGGGCGCACCGAGAGGGCCGGCGCGCAGAGCGCCCTGGAGTGGGTCGCCGACGTTCGCGCGGCACTCGACGCCGCCCCCGAGGTCGTGGTCCTCCAGCGCACCACAGCCTTCGGCTCGTACGACGACAACTATGTGCTGGCCCTTCAGCGGCGCACCGACCACCTCGGAGCCGACGCCCCCGACCCGTCCGCGGGCGTCTCGCGCCAGCGGCTGTGGCACATAAGGGCCCGCCAGGTGGTCCTGGCGACCGGCGCCCACGAGCGTCCGCTGGTCTTCGCCGGCAACGACCGCCCCGGGGTGATGCTCGCCGCGGCCGTGCGCACGTACCTCAACCGGTATGCCGTTGCCCCGGGTTCGCGGGCCGTGGTCAGCACGACCAACGACAGCGCCTACGACACGGTCGCCGATCTCCACGTCGCCGGGATCGAGATCGCCGCCGTCGTGGACGCGCGCTCCGAGCTGTCCCACCGGGCCGCCGAGGTGGCCGTGGCGACCGGGGTGCCGGTGCTGACGGGAAGTGCGGTGGTCGACACCACGGGCAGCGGCCGGCTCGACGGCGTCACCGTCCAGGCCCTCGACGAGCACGGTCGACTCACCGGTGAACCGGCGTCGTTCGACTGCGACCTGCTCGCCGTCTCGGGCGGCTGGAGCCCGGTGGTGCACCTGCACAGCCAGCGCCAGGGCCGGCTGCGCTGGGACGAGGACCTGGTCGCCTTCGTCCCCGACGGCACCGTACGGGACCAGCAGGTCGTCGGGGCGGCCCGCGGGACGTACGACCTCGACGGCTGTCTGGCCGAGGGGGCGCGGGCAGGCGCGTGGGCCGCGACGGACGCCGGGTTCCCGGTTCCCGTACCGTCGCCCGGCGACCCGCGGTCCGCAGCCGGCCCGACGCGTGCGCTGTGGCTGGTGCCCGCCCCCGACGGCGAACCCGGCGGCTGGGACACCCACTTCGTCGACCTGCAGCGCGACGTCACCGTCGCCGACGTCCGGCGCTCCACCGGCGCCGGCATGCGAGGCGTCGAACACGTCAAGCGCTACACCTCCCTCGGCACGGCCAACGACCAGGGAAAGACGTCCGGCGTCAACGCGATCGGTGTGATCGCCGAGGCCCTCGGCTCTGGTGCGTCCCCCGGAGACATCGGCACCACCGCCTACCGGGCGCCCTACACCCCGGTGGCCTTCGCCGCTCTGGCCGGCCGCGAGCGCGGCGAGCTGTTCGACCCGGAGCGCACGACCGCGATCCACCCCTGGCACGTGGCCCACGGCGCGGAGTTCGAGGACGTCGGGCAGTGGAAGCGCCCCTGGTACTACCCCCAGCCGGGGGAGGACATGGACACGGCCGTGGCCCGCGAGTGCCGCGCGGCCCGTGAGGGAGTGGCGTTCATGGACGCTTCGACCCTCGGCAAGATCGAGATCTGGGGCGCGGACGCGGGTGAGTTCCTCAACCGCATCTACACCAACGCCTTCAAGAAGCTCAAGCCGGGCATGGCCCGCTACGGCGTCATGTGCAAGCCCGACGGCATGATCTTCGACGACGGCGTCACGCTCCGCCTCGACGACAACCGCTACTTCATGACCACCACGACCGGCGGCGCCGCCGGCGTCCTGGACTGGCTGGAGGAGTGGCTGCAGACCGAGTGGCCCGAACTCGACGTCCACTGCACCTCGGTGACCGAGCAGTGGTCGACGATCGCCGTCGTCGGCCCGCAGTCGCGCCAGGTCGTCGCCCGACTCGCGCCCGACGTCGACCTGTCGGCCGAGGCGTTCCCGTTCATGGCCTTCCGCGAGACCACCCTGGCCTCCGGCGTCCCGGCCCGCATCTGCCGGATCTCCTTCTCCGGCGAACTCGCCTACGAGATCAACGTCTCCGCGTGGTACGGCCTGGCCGTCTGGGAGCAGGTCCACGCGGCCGGGCAACCGTACGGCATCACCCCGTACGGCACCGAGACCATGCACGTCCTGCGGGCCGAGAAGGGCTACATCATCGTCGGCCAGGACACCGACGGCACCGTCACCCCGCAGGACGCGGGCATGTCCTGGGTGGTCTCGAAGCAGAAGGACTTCGTCGGAAAGCGGTCCTACGCCCGCGCCGACACCTCCCGCACCGACCGCAAGCAACTCGTCGGCCTGCTGCCGGCCGACCGCACGACCCGGCTGCCCGAGGGCACCCAGCTCGTCGCGCCCGACGTGCCCCTCACCCCCGAGGCCGGGCCGGTGCCGATGCTCGGCCACGTCACCTCCAGCTACCACAGCCCGGCCCTCGGCCGCCCCTTCGCCCTCGCCCTCGTCGCCGACGGGCGGGCAAGGATCGGCGAGACCCTGCTCGCCCCGGTGGGCGAGGACCTGGTGCCCGTCGAGGTGGCCGACTTCGTCCTCTACGACCCCGAAGGGACCAAGCGAGATGGCTGAGCTGACCGAAGTCGGCCCGGTGCACCTGCGCCGCACCCCGCTGGCACATCTCAAGGAGCAGATGCGCGCCGCCACCGTCACCGGCCCCCGCGGCGTCACGCTGACCGAGTGGCCGTTCATCACCATGGTGAACCTGCGCGTCGACCCCGCGTCCGAAGCCGCCGACCGCATCGAGAAGGCCCTGGGGGCGCCGCTCCCGCGACAGTGCGGCCACACCAGCACATCCGGCCCCCACACCCTTGTCTGGCTCGGCCCCGACGAGTGGCTCGTGCTGTCCCAGGCCGAAGAGACCGCTGTGGCCGTCGAGTTGCGTGAGGCGCTCGCAGGGGCCCCGGGCTCGGCCGTGGACGTCTCGGCCAACCGCACCACGCTGGAACTGGGCGGCCCGGCCGCCCGGCAGGTGCTGGAGAAGGGCTGCCCGCTGGACCTCCATCCCCGGGCCTTCGGCCCCGGCCGGGCGGTGTCGACCACCGTGGGACCTGTTGCCGCAGTGCTCTGGCAGGTCGACGACACACCGACGTACCGGCTCCTCCCGCGGTCCTCGTTCGCCGACTACCTGGCCCGCTGGCTCATCGACGCCATGAGCGAGTACCGCGGCCCGGAGGTCCCCTGATGGCGTTGAGCGCCTTCGACCTGTACTCGGTCGGCATCGGCCCCTCCTCCTCCCACACGGTGGGGCCGATGCGGGCGGCCCGACGCTTCGTCAGGCTCCTCAACGACGGGGGCCTCCTGCCCTCCGTCAGCCGAGTACGCGCCGAACTGTTCGGATCGCTCGGCGCGACCGGCCACGGCCACGGCTCGGACAAGGCGGTCGTGCTCGGCCTCGAAGACGAGGATCCCGCCACCGTGGACACCGACCAGGCCGACAGCCGGGTCGCGCGGGTACGTGACAACAACACCCTGCTCCTGGCCGGCAAGCACCGCATCGGCTTCGACGCAGATGCCGACCTGGTGCTGCACCGGCGCAAGTCCCTGCCCACGCACCCCAACGGCATGGTGTTCCACGCCTTCGCCGACGACGGCCGGATGCTCGACAGGCGGACCTACTACTCCGTGGGGGGAGGCTTCGTCGTCGACGAGGACGCCACCGGCGCCGACCGCGTCGTCGCCGACACCACACGGGTGCGCTTCCCCTTCGGCTCGGCAGCCGAACTGCTCGCGCACTGCGACCGGGAAGACCTGGCAGTGAGCGACATCATGCTCGCCAACGAGCAGGCCTGGCGGCCCGAGGCCGAGGTGCGGGCGGGACTGCTGCACCTGTGGTCCGTCATGCAGGCGTGTGTGGAGCGCGGCTGCCGCCGCGAGGGAGTGCTGCCGGGAGGACTGAAAGTACCGCGCCGCGCACCGGCGCTGTTCCAGGTCCTCAACTCGGACACTGAGGGCCGTGATCCGCTGCACATCATGGACTGGGTGAACCTGTTCGCCCTGGCCGTCAACGAGGAGAACGCCTCCGGCGGCCGCATCGTGACCGCGCCGACCAACGGGGCGGCCGGCATCCTGCCCGCCGTACTGCACTACTACGCGCGGTTCGTACCCGGAGCCGACGACGACGGCATCGTCCGCTTCCTGCTGACCGCCGCCGCCATCGGCATCCTCTTCAAGGAGAACGCCTCCATCTCCGGCGCCGAGGTCGGCTGTCAGGGCGAGGTCGGCTCGGCCTGCTCCATGGCGGCCGGGGCGCTGTGCGAGGTCCTCGGCGGAACGCCGGCGCAGGTCGAGAACGCCGCCGAGGTCGGCATCGAGCACAACCTGGGGCTCACCTGCGATCCGGTCGGCGGCCTGGTGCAGATCCCCTGCATCGAGCGCAACGCCGTGGCCTCCGTCAAGGCGATCAACGCGGCACGGCTCGCCCTGGCCGGTGACGGCACGCACAAAGTCACGCTGGACAAGGCCATCAAGACCATGCGCGACACCGGCCGGGACATGAAGGTCAAGTACAAGGAAACCGCCCGCGGCGGCCTCGCCGTCAACGTCATCGAATGCTGACACCATGACTGATTCCCTCGAGCACGCCACACGGCCACGCCTTCACCTCGGCCGGCGCAAAGTGTTCCGCATGTCGGGACGGCGTCTTGCATTGACCAGGAGCTCCGGATCGTCCATAGTGCTGCGAACACTCTTCGAGACCTGCAACCTCCCATCTGGAAGGCCCCAGGAGCCGAAGTTGAAGTGCGGTATTGGGGAGGACGGGTTGAACACTGATGCCACCTTGGGCCTTCCCGGAGCCTTCATGCTGGCTGTTTACCTGGACGGACAAGGTCGGGTTCCCGGCTATCGCACGGGCCTTGACTTCGGTCTGAGCGCCGCGATGCTGACAGAACTCGCTTTGGACGGCTCCATCCATACCGTTGACGGATACATCGTCGCCGTCCACGGTGCAGAGCCGCGTGACCCCGTGCTCCGCGAGGTTCTCGTACGGATCCGGTCGTCTCGCAGACGACGCAGGGCATCCGAGTGGGTCAGGGCCCTGAGCGTCAGCGCGCACAGGCGTCTGTCGGCTGATTTGATCGCCGAGGGTATCCTTGTTCGCACGCCGAGGCGGTTGCCGTTGCCGACCGGGTCGGCTCGTCGCTACAACGTGCTCCGTGGGGAACTGCGGGATGCCGCGGTCCGGTCCCTGGGCGATGCGACCGAATCCTCTCATCGCTCCGTAGCGCTGACTGCGCTGGCGAGTGCGTGCGGGGCCACGTCGGGCGGTCGAGGGTGGAGTGAGTCCGAGGCAACGCTGCGATCCCTGAACCCGACCTGCGCCCAGATCCTGACTGCAGTCGCCGACTGCGTGCGGCCGCTGGCGTTCCCTTCTTGGAACTAGCAGCGCCGCCCTGGATACGTGACAGATGGGATTTCCCACCACGTCGCCCCAACCCCCAGGCAGGTGGCTCACCGCGGGTGCTGGGCCCGGGCACCGGGGAGTACCCCGCGCCGACCTGCTGCTCCTCGCGGGTTCCGTCAGTTCCCAGCGGCCGTATGCGGGATACGACAGTTCCTTGACCGCCGCCCGCGTCGGGGTGGTCGCCCAGAGGCGACAGGCGCCTCCTGTCTGCGTACCTCTCTCACCCTCGACGATGCCGGCCGGAAGATCTCGCGATCACGGCAGTTCCTGCACCTGGCAGCGGTTGGGGCGGGCACCGCGATCCTGCGAGCGCTCGTTCGTCTCCTGCTTGCTTCACTCGACAGACTGAGCGCTTCAACGGCCGAATCCCGTCATGTGAAGCGCTCAGCCGCACAAGGGGTGCTCGTGATGACGAGACGAACGCCCCCGACCCTCGTGACGGTAACGACCGACGATCTACTGAAGCAGCGTCCGGAACTGGCGCCATGGCGCTCAGTAGCCGGCGGTACCTCACAGAGCATCGCGAGATCGAGGACGCGGAGCCCGGGAAGGGTGATGCCTGGTCTGCGGGTGTTCATGAGAGGTGCTTCCTCTGTTTCTCCTGCTCGGCCAGTTCATCGATTTCGATGCGGTACGGCATGGCGGTCGAGGCTCCGGATCGCTGGACGGAGAGCGCGGCTGCGGACGACGCCCATGCGAGCGCCTCCGGCATCGGCCGCCCTTCTCCCAGCGCCACGGAAAGGGCGCCCACGAACGTGTCACCCGCCCCGGTCGAGTCCACGGCCGTCACGCGCTGGGCGGGCACCATGATCTTCCCGGCGTCCCGGGAGGCGTAGAGACTGCCCGCCGATCCCAGCGTGATCACCACCTCCGGCACCTGCTCCAGCAGGGCTTCGGCCGCCTCATACGGCTCGGTGATGCCGGTGAGCGCGGCGGCCTCGTGCTCGTTCGGTACGAGGAGATCGGTGGCGGCCAGCAGTCCGGCGGGCAGGGCCTGGGCGGGTGAGGGCGTCAGGACGACACGTACGCCGTGCCGGCGCGCGACGTCAGCGGCGGACACGACGCCCTCAAGGGGGCTTTCCAGTTGGAGCAACAGCAAGTCAGCACGAGCGATGACGGCCTCGTCGTCATCGGTCAGGGTCGTGACAGTGCCGTTGGCGCCGGGGATGACGACGATCGCGTTGCCGCCCTCGTCGTCGACAACGATGTGCGCAGTGCCGGACGGGCCTTCGATGGTGCGCAGAGCCCCGGTGTCCACACCCGACTGCTCGAGCGCGGCCCGCAGCCGACTGCCGAAGGCGTCGACGCCCACGGCGCCGATCATCGACACCGTGCCGCCGGCGCGGGCAGCCGCCACGGCCTGATTGGCCCCTTTCCCGCCGGGGATCGTGCGGAACTCGTGTCCCGTGACGGTCTCTCCGCGCCCCGGGGCCTTCGAGACGTACGCGACGAGATCCATGTTTGTGCTGCCGAGCACGGCGATTCTGGTCATTGCATGCCTCCTGATGATCCTCGGTGCTTCGTGGGCTGCTGCCCGGTGCGTGAGCACTGCGTGAGGCGAGCGCGGGTGTTGAAGCCAATGCCTGGAAGCCGGCAACGGAGGTGGCTGAACATCCCCGTCACGCGGGCTTGGCTGGTGCTGGTGAGGCGCCATGGTGCGGTTCTCTCGCCGACGCACAGCCGACGTTCACGTCGTCCACACGGGCCGGATCGAGTATCTGGACGCGATCCAGCAGGGAATTCACCACGTGGTCGATGAGATCGTCGGATGGGGCCGCCGCTCTCGCCGACCTGGGGTAAGGATGGTTTCGCTACGCACCACGGAGGGTCATCAGCGGGCGCCTTCGCCGATGAGCACCTTCGCCGCCGTCCTGACGGTGATCTCCTCGGCTGTGACGCCGGGGGCGGTCTCGACGAGGACCAGGCCGTCGTCGGTGACGTCGAGGACGCCGAGATCGGTGATGATCCGGTCCACGCAGCCTTGCCCGGTGAGCGGCAGGTCGCATTCCGCCACGATCTTCGGAGTGCCGTCCTTGGCGGTGTGGGTCATGGTGACGATCACCCGGCGGGCACCGTGCACGAGGTCCATGGCTCCTCCGATACCGGTCACCATCTTGCCCGGGATCGCCCAGTTGGCGAGGTCGCCCCGCTCGGAGACCTGCATGGCGCCGAGCACGGCCGCGTCTATGTGGCCTCCGCGGATCATGCCGAACGACAGGGCCGAGTCGAAGAACGCCGCGCCGGGCAGGACGGTGACGGTCTCCTTGCCCGCGTTGATCAGGTCCGGGTCGACCTCGTCTTCATAGGGGAAGCGGCCGGTGCCGAGGATGCCGTTCTCCGACTCCAGCACGACGTGGACGTCTTCGGGCAAGTGGTTGGGGATCAGCGTCGGCAGTCCGATGCCGAGGTTGACGTACTCGCCGTCGCGCAGTTCGCGGGCCGCGCGGGCGGCCATCTCGTGCCGTGTCCAGGCCATCAGGCCCACACCTCCCTGGGCGTCACCGTGAGGTTCTCGATCTTCTTGTCGGCGGTCTGCTCGGGGCTGAGGGCCACCACGCGCTGGACGAAGATGCCCGGCAGGTGGACCTGGTGGGGGTCGATCCCACCTGGTTCGACCAGTTCCTCCACCTCGGCGATCGTGACACGGCCCGCCATGGCGGCGAGGGGGTTGAAGTTGCGGGAGGACTTGTTGAACACGAGGTTGCCGTGCCGGTCGCCCTTCGCCGCGCGCACCAGGGCGAAGTCGGTGGTGATCCCGCGTTCCAGGACGTGTTCGACGCCGTCGAACTCGCGTACCTCCTTGGCCGGTGAGGCGACAGCGACGCCGCCCCGGCCGTCGTAGCGCCAGGGCAGTCCGCCGTCGGCGATCTGGGTGCCGACCCCGGCCGGGGTGTAGAAGGCCGGTATGCCGCAGCCCCCGGCCCGCAGCCGCTCGGCGAGGGTGCCCTGAGGAATCAGCTCCAGCTCGATCTCGCCGCCCAGGTACTGGCGGGCGAACTCCTTGTTGCCGCCGATGTAGCTGCCGGTGACCCGGGATATCCGGCCTGCGGAGAGCAGCACAGCGAGGCCGGCGTCCAACGCCCCGCAGTTGTTCGAGACCACGTCGAGTCCCGTGACGCCGACGTCGTAAAGGGCCTGGATCAGGACCCCCGGAACTCCGCTGAGCCCGAAGCCGCCGACCGCGAGGGACGCCCCGTCAGGGATGTCCGCCACCGCCTCCGCCGCGGAGGCCACTACCTTGTCCATCTGCCCGTCCACTTCCCTTCGGGGCGCTCTGGCCCTTCGCTGAGGCTGTTCGCTGATGAGAACTCAGGTTCACGGCTGTTCGGTCCAACCCCGTGGCATCGGGCCGCCTGGAGCGCCTGATCCGGCCCGCCGCGCCCGGCGTCGCCTCTCAGGGGACTCGGCCCGGAGGGTCGTCGGGGCGTGCCGCGCCGATCGAGAACGTCCCGTGGTTGTGTGTCGTCTCCGTGTGCCCGGTCCCGGCCGCCTTCCCGGGGCGGCGGTCACCAGGCTGCCGGACCGGTCCGTCCGGAACTGCCTGGGCTACTCCGGCAGTTCGGTCAGCAGCCGGCGGTATATGCGCGCGTAGGCCGTCAGCCGCGCCAACGACAGTTCATCGCGACGTGGATCGTCGGCGGCCGGCTTTGCCTGCGGGCCGAGGCGCACGGTGTCGACGCCGTGGGAGCGCAGTACGACGCCGTCGGTGGATCCCGTCCAGCCGGTGATCGGCGGCGGCTGCGCGCCGAACTCATCGCGCCAGGCCGCCCGGGCGGCCGTCACCACCGGGGCGTCGGCCGGTGTGGCCGCGGCTGACGCGACCGGCTCGGCTTCCACATGGATCGCGCATTCCCGCAGCACCGACTCCGCGCACCGCATCCGCAGCCGGTCCGCCAGCTCGGCCGCCAGCGCTGCCGGCTCCACCTGGTCACCGGCGACGACGTACAGATCGATCCGCAGCTGGGCCGGCAGCAGGTCCGGCTTGTCCGGCCATCCCCCGCTGACCGCGCCGATGCCGCACGCCCGGCCGGTCTGTCCCACCCGCGGGTCGGCGGCCAGGTAGTCCGTGCGCCATCGGGCCAGCTCGTCCAGGACGACGCCGGCCTGGACGATGACTCCCCCCGGCGGCGTGGCGGACTCCGCCATCATCGCCGCCCCGGAACGGCCGGTCACCCGGACGGTCAGGTACAGCGCGCCCGGCTCGTGCCACAGCAGCGTGGGCGGGCCGCACTTGGCCACGATCGCGGACCGCGGCAGCTTGTACGCGTCGGCGTAGGCCTCCAGGCCGGTGATCTGGCTGGAGCGGCGGTGCGTCCCGGAGCCGGCGAGCAGCAGCCGCCCGGCACCGGCCTCGGCGAAGGCGACCAGCGCGGCGGCCGCCGGCCCGCGGGCGACCCCGAGGCCGAAGCCGGACACCACGTCGCCGTCCACGGTGAGCGGACCGACCGGCGCGGCGTTGCCGGTGACGAGCCGGTTCGCCGCACCGCCGTCGTCCAGCGATGTGTCGAGGTGGGAGTACAGCAGGGGCCCGGCCCCGTGAGCGGCGATCAGACTGCCGCCCGCGGGGCCGTGCTCCAGTACCTGCCATTCGACGTGCGGCCACCGGTCGGCGCACCAGCCACGCAACCGGTGGGCCGCCGTCCGCTCCTCCCCGCGTGGAGCGGGGGCCTCCTCGAGCAGGCGCAGCACGTCAAGCAGGTGCTGCCTCAAAAACGTCCCCAGTCGTCGGAGGCCGGACGCCACACGTCGATGTTGCGCGGGTCGGCCACCATCCTGCGGGGCCGGTGCGTCTCGTGCTCCTCCGGCGTGAACACCCGGTGCGCGTCGCACAGTTCGAACCGCGGGCCGAAGCGCGTGTCGTGCATGTAGAACGCGATCGACGTCGACGCCGAGTGGTTGACGATGTCGGAGGCGATCGGCGCGCCCTTGTACAGCGCGCGGGCGCGCATCCGCATGACGTGGTCGAGGCTCTTCATCGCGAAGCACAGGTGCGCGACGAAGTGCTCCTTGTTGTTCTGGATCGCGATGCTGTGGTGGTAGCGGTCCTCGCCGCGGAAGAACGTGGTCGAGCCGACGACATAGTCCGAGGGCAGGAACTTCAGGACGTTCTGGTAGAAGTCCACCGTCTCCTCGTACTTCGCGGTGGCGACGAACGGGTGCACCAGCTTGAGCGGCCGGATCTCGATGTGCGGCGCCTCGGCGTACTCGTGGAACTCGGTGAAAAGCTCGACGATCATGCCGTTGGGGTCCTTCACCGCGAAGCCGTTGTCGCACAGCCCCTGCTGGCGCTCCTGCAGCTCCAGGATCTCCAGGCCGGCGTCGGCCACGCTCTTGCGCAGCTGCTCGAGGACCTCCTCGCTCTCCACGCTGTAGCCGACCGCGGTCGTCCACCCGTCGGTGCGCTCGGGCGCGTTGATCAGCTCGATCGCGTGGTGCTCGATGCCGGCGCGCAGGTAGGCGTACTCGTCCGTCCGCTGCTCCAGTTGCAGACCGACGTGGTATTCGAGGAAGTCGATCGTGGCCTGCACGTCCGGAACTTCGATCCGGGCGTACTCCATGCCGTACGGGCCGTGCGGGCGCGTGCTCACTGGCGCTTTCCTTCCTGCGGTGAGCGACGGACGCTCGGCGTACTCGAACGAGGTGATGGCCTGCTGGGCGATGACCGGCCGCCAGCGGGTGCGCACGAAGCTCTCGTGGGACTCGCTGCCGAGATAGGCGAGCAGGTCGTCCTGGCTGTCGAAGTCGACGGCCATCGTGTGGGTGAAGGTCTGGTCGCGGGTGCTGATGTTCTCGCCGAGGGTGAAGCCGCGCATGGCCGGGTACCGGTCCGGGAAGGCACGCAGCTCGGACAGCACGGACTCCCGCGTGGTCTGGTCGACCTCGTCGGCGAAGCGGAACGAAAGGGTGTGTCGGATCATCGGGTCACCATCCGTCGCCGGCTAGAGGATGAAGCTGAGCCGGGCGCCCGCGGCGAGCGACTCGTGGCCGAGGATGGAGCGCCGCAACCGGAAACGGAGTCCGTCCTCGGAAGGGACCAGCAGGTGGTCGTACCACCCGACATAGGCGTCGAAGCGTCCGTCGCGGGCGCGGTGCACCACGAAGGACGCCGCCACCTGGAAGCAGTCCTCCGAGTGCTCGGACAGCCGCACGTTCGACACCAGCCGGTGCGTGCGTGAGTGCGGGTTCTCGGCGTGCGCCTTGCGCGACTTCAGCCGCTTGACCCGTGCGCGGAGCAGGTCCCAGTCGTCGTCGACGAACGATCCGGTCTCGTGCAGCGACCAGCCGGGACGGTAGTCGGTGGTCGGGATCTCGTAGCGGGCGCCTTCCTCGAAGAGGCCCAGCCAGCTGTCGTAGTCCCAGTGATCGAGGATGTCCGCCTCGGCGTAGAGGAAGTCCTCCACGTCCTGCCGGGTGACGGTGCGTCCGGCGCACCGCACGGATCGGCTGCTGGTGATCGTGGTCATCGCACGTCCCTCCCCACCAGGAAGGACGCCGGGCGCTCGCCGTTGATCTCGAGGCCGTCATCGAGCCCGATGGCTTCGATCCAATGCCGCCAGAAGCCCCGCATCGCCCCTTCGTCGATCGACCTGCCCTGCGCACCCTTGACCTCGTCGGCCATGCCGCGCGACATGTCGCTGTAGTCCAGCTCGGGCGCGGCGCTGTTCGCCGTGGCCTGGATGCCGCGCTGCACCGCCTCGTACGCCTCGATGTCGTCCGGCGTGGCGAGCCCGCCCGGGCCGACGAAGCTGACGACGGTCTTCATGCGCAGGGCGCGCGTGTCCGGGTCCTCGTTGCGCGGGACCAGCTGCCAGGCACGCACGTCGGTCTGGTCGGGTGCGACCGGCTCCAGCTGCCGGATCGACAGGCCCTCGATGTCGAACAGCAGCAGGTTCGGGAACACGAAGAGAATGTGGCTCTCGTCGGCCACGTAGTGTGCCCGCGTCTCCCCCAGCCGCCGCGTCATCTCGGCTCGGTGCTGCTCGGTGCGGACCCGCTCGTCCTCGCCGAAGCGCGGTTCCCAGACCATGCTGATCCGCCCGCCGTGCCCGGTCAGGACCAGCAATCCGTGGCCGTTGCCGAGGTTGTAGGCGTACTGGTTGTCGTCGGTGACGGCGAAGCCGCTCTCGCGCAGGTAGCCCACGAACGTGTTGTGCGTCGGCGCGAAGTGGTAGCCGTCCATGGCGTTCTCGACGGCGAGTTTCCAGTTGCCGCGCACGCTGTAGAGCTGCGTGCCGGCCAGCGTGGTCATGCCGCCCTCGTGCTGCTGCTCGATCATCGTCATGTAGTCGGCGGCGTCGCCGAGGTGCTCGAGCAGCGGCGGAACGTCAGGGTCGAAGGAGACGAAGACGAATCCCTCGTGGATCTCCAGGCGCGGCACGCTGCGCAGCCCCATCGACGCCGCGAAGTCGTCGCCCGACTCGTACGCGCCGACATCGGGGATCGCGGCGAGCTCACCGTTGTTGCGGAACGTCCAGGCGTGGTAGAAGCACTGGAACAGCCTGGTGGAGCCCTCGTTCTCGCGGCACAGCACCGTGCCGCGGTGCGGACAGGAGTTCAGGAACGCGTGTACCTCGCCGGCACTGTCCCGGCAGAAGATCAACGGTCGACCGCCGAGGGTGCGCACCTTGAAGTCGTTGGGGTTGGGGATCTCTGTCTCATGCCCGAGGTAGAGCCAGGTGTGCATCCACACCCAGCCGCGTTCCCGGGTGAAGATCTCCGCGCTTCGGTAGGCCTCGCGGTTGACCCGGAAGGTGAGCTGGTCCCAGTCCTCGACGATCATCGGCGCTGGGACGGTCCGGGGGTTGCTACCCATGGGGAGTTTGCCTCTCACAAGTCCCGACACGAGTGACGTGCTTTGCGAGACGCCATCTCGTATGTCGCGCTAGCGTCACCCAGCACACACGACGGTGTCAAGCATTCCCCTCATGGTTGACACCCCGCCACCGGCACCGTCATCATCCAGTTCCACATTGAGATACACCGTCTCGCATTCTGTGCGACCGTGTGAAGGGCAAACAAGCTCGTGCCGTACGTCATCACTCAGGCCTGCGTCGACGTCATGGACAAGTCATGCATGGAGGAGTGCCCGGCCGACTGCATCTACGAGGGCGACCGGATGCTCTACATCCAGCCCGACGAATGCGTCGAGTGCGGGCGCTGCGAACCGGTCTGCCCGCAGATCTCGATTTTCCACCATGAGGACCTGCCGGAGGAGAGCAAGCACTTCGAGCGCATCAACGCCGAGTTCTTCACTCTCGGTACCGAACCGCTCGGGTCGCCCGGCGGGGCTCGCAAGGTCGGCCGGGTCGGCAACGACCACCCGGAGGTGGGCGCGTGACCGGCCTCGCGACCGCCACGGGCACCGGCTCCGAGCTGTCCGTCGACCTGCTCATCGTCGGCGCCGGCCCGACGGGGCTGTACGGCGCTTACTACGCCGGCTTCCGCGGCATGAGCGTGGCAGTCGCCGACGCCCTGCCCGCGGTGGGTGGCCAGATCGCCGCGCTGTACCCGGAGAAGCTCATCTACGACGTGGCCGGCTTCCCCGCCGTCCGGGGCCAGGACCTGGTGGACCGCCTGACCGAGCAGGCCTGGCGGTGGAACCCCACCTACCTGCTCGGGCACGGGGTCACCCGGCTGGACGACACGGGCGAGGGCATCGTCGCCACCACCGACGCCGGCGCGCGGGTCACCGCGGGCGCGGTACTCATCTGCGGCGGGATCGGCAACTTCATCCCCCGCGAGCTTCCGGTGGGATCCGAATACCTGGACCGGGGCCTGCGATATTTCGTACCGCGGCTGAACGAGCTCGCCGGACAGGACGTCGTGGTGGTCGGCGGTGGGGACTCCGCGCTGGACTGGGCGCTGTCGCTGGAGCCGATCGCCTCGTCGGTGACGCTGGTGCACCGGCGAAAGCAGTTCCGGGCCCACGAACGCAGCGTCGAGCAGGTGCACGCCTCCGCCGTGCGGATCCTGACCCCCTATGAGGTCGAGAAGGTCTCCGGCGAGGGAGCGATATCGGAGGTCGTGGTCGCGAACTCCGACGGCGACCGGGTCAGCCTGCCCGCCCAGAGTGTCGTGGCCGCGCTCGGCTTCATCGCAGATCTCGGCCCGATCGAGCAGTGGGGACTGGAGCTGCGTCGCCGGCGCATCCTCGTCGACCGCACGATGCGCACCAACCGGGAGCGCGTCTTCGCGGCAGGAGACATCTCCGACTACGACGGCAAGGTCAGCCTCATCTCCATCGGCTTCGGTGAGGCAGCCCTGGCCGTCAACCACATCGCCGCCCTGCTCGACCCGGCACGCTCGATCACGCCGGGGCACTCCTCCGATGCGTGAGGCTTCTCCACCGAGGGGCGCTCTGAACGGGCGCCCCTCGGCCGTGCCGCGGGTGCGCAAGGCTCCCGCGCCCGGCCGGGGCCCGGCGGGGCGCGGACACGCTTCCCGTCCCGCTCCCTCAGACCACCGTCGACGACGGCGGACGAGCGTTCCAGTACTCTTCACGCACCATCGAAAGCCCCCCTACCATTGCGCTGTACGATACAGCGTTTCATCGAACGACTTGTCACCGTGGTCTCACCACCTCGGCTGAGCATGGACAGGAGCGAGAAATCCATGGCCACGAAGGCGCAAGGAAGCGCCGGCGAGCAGGACGGTCCTCCCGAGAGGACCGCGCCGACCATCCAGACGGTGCAGCGTGCGGCGCTGATCCTCGGCTCGTTCACCGTCGGCAAGCCGCACATGAGTCTCAACGAGATCACCGCATGTCTCGGGGCGAGCAAGGCGACCGCCCACCGCTACACGAAGGCACTGCGGGCGGCGAACCTGCTGCGGTACGACGAGCGCACCTCCCTGTACTCCCTCGGCCCTCAGGTGCTCACGCTCGCCGGAGCCGCCCGGGCCGGCCTCCCGATCGTCGCCGCCGCGGAACCGTACATGGAGGAGCTGGTCCGCCGCATCGACGAGACGATCGTCCTGTCGGTCTGGGACGGTGAGTCGGCGACCGTCGTGCGTTCGGTGGACAACACCGACCACATGGTGCGCATCAGCGTCCGGGTCGGCTCACGTCTGCAGCTCACGACCTCCGCGCAGGGACGGGTCTTCCTCGCCTTCCTGGGCCCGGAGCAGGCACCGACGCTGCCGCGCTCGGTCCGCAAGTCGCCCGAGCTCATGGAGGAGCTCGAAGCCATCCGGAAGCACGGGCTGTCGGTCAACTCCCCCGCCGTCAACGGGGTCCGCACCATCGCGGCTCCGATCTTCGAAGGCGACAAGATCAGCGGGACGCTCGCGATCGTCGGTACGACGGCCACCGTTCCCGACGACGTCACGTCGCCGATGGCCCAGGCCCTGCTGGAGACCGCCCGCGCGTTGTCGCAGCGGCTGGGCAACTCGGACGGCACATCCCCCGCCGGCTGAGCCCTCTCCGCGACAGTGGATCGGCCCGCCGCCCTGAGGGCGGCGGGCCGATTGTCGTGACCTGTACGTCGTTGCTGTCGTGACCTCTAGGTCGTTGAGGGCGTCGCGGCTTCTGCGCCACAGCGCAACCAGGTCCGCCGCCCCCGGTGTCCCCGGGGGCGGCGGACGTGTACGGCCGGGCCCGCCCCGCAGCGGCAAGCCCGTCTGTCGGTCAGGGCAGCAGATCGGCCCGCGGCGGAACGAAGAAGTCGATGTTCACGCACGGCGCCTCGATCGGCTCCACGTAGTGCTCACTGCCGCGGGGCACCAGCAGGAACGATCCCGCACGCATGTCGTGCGCGACACCGTCCACGTAGTAGTTCGCCCGCCCCTCGGCGATGTGGACCAGCTGGTCGAAGTCCTCGTGCCGGTGGGGGTTGAGTGTCATGCCGACCTCGAGTTCGTGGTGGCAGATCATCACCTCGTCCGTCGCGTAGACGCGACGGCGGACCCCCGGCCGCACCTGGGTCACCGGCAGCTCGTCCCAGTTGACGACCGTGTTGAACAGCGCTGCGTTGCGTGTGCTCACTGGTTTTCCTCTCCTGCGGCCGCCCGCAGGCCAGCCGCCAACATCTGCAGGTCCGAGCCGACGACCAGGTAGTCGGCATCGCCCAGGCCCAGGTCCGCCGCGGCGTCCCGGACCGCCGCCCAACCGCCGAACGCCACCGCCGTGGACCGGGCGGCGTCCCTCACCCGATCCACCGCGGCGCGCAGCACCGCCGGGTCCGCCGGCAGACCCAGGTCGACCGCGAGGTCGGTGCTGCCGACGAAGCACACGTCGAGAGAGGCAATCAGATCCGGCAGGGGATCGGTATGCGTCGTCTCGATCTGGCCCACAAGCACCGGCGGGTCGTTCTGCTCACGGCTAAGGAACCCGGTCAGCGGGGCCGCACCGAACCGGGCGGCCCTGTTGGCCAGACTCACCGACCGGTGGCCGCCCGGAGCGAACCGGGTCGCCGCCACGAGCGCCTCGGCCTGGGCTACGCGGGTGAGCATGGACAGCTGGATCCCCGCCGCCCCGGCCTCCAGCAGCCGGTTGACGGCGGCGGCGTCCACCTCGGGCACACGGACCAGGGCCGGCAGGCCGCACGCGTCGGCGTGCCGGACCAGGTCGACGGCGTTCTGCTCGGTGAGGGTGGAGTGTTCGAGGTCGACGACCACGAACGCGAACCCGGCCGCAGCGGCTAGTTCCACCACGTCGGGCGAGGCCAGCTTGACGAACGTACCGACGGCGGGTCGCCCCGTCGTCAGGGCGGCGCGCAGTCGGCGCCGCAGCAGATGGACGTCACCGACGGTCATGGCATCCTCCCTGGTAGGCGGCGCGTCAGGCCGACTTCAGCCCCCGCCACGGCACGATCTCGACCTCGGCGCCGCCGTGCAGCACCACGGTCGGCTCCAGGCGCGGCGCGACGATCGTGTTGCCCGCGGCGTCGGGCAGGGTGACCTCGTCGGTCCAGTCGACGACCGTGACGTCGGCCCGCCCGCCGACCTCCAGGCGCCCGTAACCCTCGGCGTCGAGCCCCAGCAGTCGGGCCGGCGCGACGGTGGCCCGCCGGACGCACTCCTCCAGCGGCGCGCCGAGCGCGACCAGCTTGGAGATGCTGGTGAGCAGGTCGAACACCGGGCCGCGCCAGTTACGGGCGCTGGTGTCGGAGCTGAGAACGTCGGGCAGGAATCCGTCGGCGATCGCCCGGCGTGCCACCTCGAAGCTGAGGTTGCTCTTGCCGTGGGCGGAGTCGAACAGGACGCCGCGCTCACGGGCCTCGTTGACGGCGGGCTGGACGTGGTCGCCGTCGAGGATGCCGTGCGGCTTGCCGGTGTAGCAGTGCGCGACGATGTCGCCGGGGCGCAGGTAGTCCAGGACGACGGGCAGGGGCTCCGAGGTCTCGCCGATGTGCAGCATGAGCGGGAGACCGGCCTGCTCGGCCAGCGCCACGGACTTCTTCAGCAGCGACTCCCAGTTCTCGCCGACGACGTCCTCGGACAGTCGGATCTTGAAGCCGCGCACGATATCCGGGTGCGCTTCGGCGGTCGCGAGAGCGTCCTCGGGGACCAGGGTGTCCGGGTTGAGCAGTTCGCCGAACCTGAAGTCGATCAAGCCGAGCACCGAGACGTTGAGGAAGTTGACGATGCGCAGCGGGTTGGCCTCGACCACCAGCTTACGGAAGGCCGCGAACGTCGAGGCGCCCGCCGTTCCGGCATCCGCCGCGGCGACCACGCCGCGGCGCAGATGAGCCTCCTCGGCAGGGGCGCCGACGGCGGAGACGTACTGGAAGATGTGGGTGTGGCCCTCGACGAGGCCCGGCAGCACAGTGGAGCCGGTGACGTCGATCGTGCGGGTCGCGCTCGCTGCCAGCCCCTCCCCGATTGCCGCGATGCGATCACCGGTGACCGCCACGTCGAGCCGGGCGTTGGTGCCCGACGCCGGGTCGATGACGGTGCCGCCGGCCAGGACGAGGTCGTAGGACGACTGGGTGGAGTTGGACATCGATGTGTACTCCAGGGTGGGAAACGGTCAGCTGACCGGTTCGGTCAGCCGGTGGTCGCGCTGTGCGGCGTCCGCGGGACGCACGATGCGGGTGACGAGGGGCAGCACGTCGTCCACCTCGATGCGCACCTCGTCGCCGTCGGCGAGGAAGCACGCTCGGTCCTGGCCGGTGCCGGCCGGTGTTCCGGTGAGGACGACGTCGCCGGGCTCGAGCACGGCGAACCACGACAACCGGCTGAGCAGATCCGCGACTGGGAAGATCATTCCGGCGCTCGTGTCGTCCTGCACCAGCTCGCCGTTGACCCAGGTCCGTACGCCGATCCCGTGGCAGTCCTCAAGGTCGTCGGGGGTACAGATCGACGGGCCGAGCGGGGTGAAACCCGGGTAGCTCTTGGCGAGGGCGGGCGTGCCCGTGGTGCGCATGACATCACGCGCCGTCATGTCGTTGGCCGCGGTGATGCCGGCGACCGCGGGCCAGACCTCCGCCTCGGTCGCCTGGTACAGCCGACGCCCGACGACGACCGCGATCTCGCCCTCGTAGTCGGGCTCGGTCACGGCCTGCGGGATCACCACCTGCGCGCCGGGGACCGAAACGCCGGACGACGCGGCCAGGTACAGAATCGGCTGCTCGGGCAGTCCCCGGCCGGTGCGGGCCGCCTTCGACACGTAGTTGAGCCCGACGCCCCACACCGCACGGGGACGGCCCAGCGGCGCCACCAGCGCGGCCTCGTCGATCGAGATGCGCCTGCGCACCGCGCAGGACGCCAGACACCGCAGCGAGCCCTCCTGCTCGAGGACCGCGCCGACGTGCGGAAAAGCAGTGTTCAGCAGGGCGACAGCCCCGTCCTCGATCCGGCCCAGGCCAGCATCCGTCGTCACGACTCGCATGGCGAGCATCTTTCAATGCGAGATGGCATCGTGTCAAGCGATACGGAAACGCTGGGCACGGATAGGCCGACACCACACCCGAGCAAGAATTGACGGGCCGTCAGACACGCGACAGAGAGCCGACTCAGCGGCCTCGACCACACGCGAACCGCTGCTGCACCTCGACGCATCTCAGGGTCCGGCGGAACGCGCTACACCAAAGTCGGGGCGCATACCGGGGAGCACGTTGCGAGATGCCGCCTCTCATCTCGCACATAGTTCGGCTCGATGCCGAGAGTCGCCTCCGTCTTGGCTTTTCAGTCAGGCGGCCCGCAGTGCAGGTGCCGAGTCCCTCACCCGCGGCCAGGGCCGGGGCGTGTACGCCAACGGCGAGGCGGACGCGGGCGAGCAGGCACGACAACTGCAGCAGATGATCGACGAGCGGGTCGACGTGATCCTGCCGGCCCCCGTCGAGGCGCACGCCATCGCCAGCGGGGCGAGGAACGCCAAGCAGGCCGGTATGTGCGGTCATCGCCTACGACCGGCCGGCCGAGGGTACGAGGCGGGATCCATGCCTTGCATCGTCGACCTGAACAGCCGACCGATAGCGGTGATCCGCGCGCTCATGAGTCTCGGCAGGGTCACTGCGGCTCTCGGGTCGAGGCCGGGGTGGATCGCTCGTGACGGGCTGGACGTGCGGCTGATCGCCGAGGAGATGAAGGGCTGGACCGGCCCGAGAGGGTGCGTCGCACAACGCGTGAAGGGCCGTCGTCGCATCGACCGCAGCGACGACTTCGGGGCCCTTCCTGTCCCGCAGGGGCATATCAGCTGCAAGTCTCGACAATACGGGCATGCAGAGGTGAAGCTGTGGCGCATGGATCCCTTGCGCCACCTGCTGTCCGACGAACCACCGGACGGCAGGCCCATAGTCCCCTCGCATCAAACCGGCCCGGCAGTCCGGTGAACGGGCTCAACTCCGAGGCGTTCGTCCTGTTCGGCCAGCACATCCTGTGGTCCGACATGATCGGCAACATCCTCGGCCTGGCCGCTCTCGCCCTCGGCTGGCGCCGCTCCGTGTGGACCTGGCCGGTGCAGTTCCTGTCCGGTCTCATCCTCTTCGGAGCCTTCTTCGGCCACCTGACCGGCAGCGCCGGCAAGCAGGCCGTCGTCATGACCGTGGCCATGTACGGCTGGTGGCGGTGGCACCGCGACAAGGACCGGTCCGAGGACGGCCAGATCACCCCGCGGTTCGCCACCTGGCGCGAGCGCGCGGCGATGGTCAGCGCCGTGGCCGTCGGCACAGTCGCGGTGGCCCTGCTGTTCATGGCTTACCCGACTCTGTCCTGGGATCCCTGGCCGGACGCCTACATCTTCGTCGGCACGGTCGTCGCGATGTACGCCCAGGCGCGCGGCATGGTCGAATTCTGGATCGCCTGGCTGCTCGTCGACCTGGTCGGCGTACCCCTGACCTTCGCCAACGGCTACGCCTTCTCCGGCTTCGTCTACGTCATCTACGGCGCGCTCGTCCTGTGGGGCATGCGCGACTGGTGGCTGCGCTCCCGCAACGGGCCGCAGCCCGCTCTGGGACTGCCCAGCGCGCATGCGTCCGAGGGAGCGTCAAAGTAAATGTCGTCGATGGGGCGCAGATCGGTGAGGCGGGTGGTCGAGCGTTGGATTCGGCGAGGCTGAGGTGGATGAGCTGCGAGGATCCGGTTCTGCTTTCTCCCTGTCCAACTCTCGGGCTCGCAGGACGGTCAAGCAGGCGTGGGCCCTGAGAGCACTCCTTGGCAGCCCATCGGCTGCCCGCGACGCGTATCAGTTCGTCCAGCGTGGTCCCGGCCGGACAGTGGGCGAAGCTGTAGGAGATCTCCTCAAGCCTGCTTACGCGGCGGCGAAGAGAAGCCGGTGCCGGCTGTCTTCGCGGCTCCGGGGCCAGACCTCGGCGTGGGTCCAGTCATAGAGCCGACGGCCGTGAGCCCCTGCCCGCGGGGATTGCCGCTTCCACTCCTGTCGCACAGGCGGGAAACAGCTCGTGCACGAGGTGGTCGATAGCCAGCAGGTGACGACGGTCTCGTTCCGGGTGCGGCCATGGCGTGGTCAGCGCCGGCACGGCGCGCCCTCGCCTGTCCACGGCAGCCTTCGCCTCGAACCCGACCGTGTCGTCGATGTCCGCCCGGCGGCAGCGCTCCCGGTCGTCCGTGCAGGAGATTTGCAGATTCAGCCGCCGGTCGAACAGCGTGCGTCCGCGGCCGGTGGCACAGGCGAGGAACAGACCGCCGCCCACCTCGCCTCCTACGCCGGGCTCGCCCCGCCACGAAGTCCCACGCCCGTCTGCGGGGCCGACACCGCCGATGAGAACACTGCCTGACGCCCCCAGCCCATCCACAGCAGCGCGAGCAGGCGAGATGGCATATTGACATGCGAGATAGTGCGTCCTACCGTCGGGGCATTCCTCAACAGAAGGCAAGACTTGATGAGATCCACCTTTTCCCCGTCGGCCTCCCGTCCGACCTTCCTGCCGCATCCGGCGACACAACGACCGTCCCAGAGAGCCGTCGGCGGCGCTGCACCCTGCGCACCCGGCTACATCCGTGAAACCACCGAGCCAGCGGCCGACGGTGCGCCGGAGTGTGCCGGCGAGATGGTGGTGGTCTGACATGCCCAATCCCGCGACGGAACAGGCCGTCACGCGCCAGCCTGTCACCGGCTATGACCCGCAGGCGTACCGCGACGGACTGTCCTCGATGGTCACGTCTGTCTGCGTGGTCACCACCGAAGTGGACGGGAAGCGGTACGGCTTCACCGCGAACTCGGTGACCAGCGTGTCGATGGACCCGCCGCTGATTTCGGTCTGTCTGGCCGACACTGCCGACGTCCACCCGGCCTTCAGTCAGGCCGAGTCGGTGGCCGTCAACGTCCTGGCGACCGACCAGCGCCCGGTGGCGACGGCGTTCGCGACGCCCGGCGTCGACAGGTTCGCCGCGGCGCGCTTCAGTCCGGGAAAGCTCGGTCCGCCCCTGCTCGACGGCGCTACCGTGTCGCTCGAGGGCGTCGTCCACCAGCGTCTCACCGCCGGCGACCACACGATCATCCTGATAGAGGTGGCCGACGTGGTGGTCCGGGCACGGGAGCCGCTCACCTATCAGGGGCGCCGGTTCCACACCCTGAACCCGCTGGAGCCATCCGCCCTGCCGTCGGCCGGAAACGACCAGTCATGACCACCCCGGACGACCTCGGCACTGCATAGCCGTACCCGGCTCCGTCGACGACCTCGGCGGAGCGCCCGGCACCCGACACGCTCACGGACCCTCACAGCTGAATCGACGCGTACGACAGCGGCAGCCCGACGCTCTTCGGGAAGACTCTGGCACAGATGCAACAAGTCGGCGGGTCAGCTCCGCGAACAGCGCGGTGTGGACCGAGACTCTGTAAGGGGTATCGAAGGGCCTGGTCGACAAGACCCCTGCCTGACCGCTCGTTCGGACGTGTTGTTCGCGCCGGCCGACGCCGTCCTGTGCGGTGACGAGCCGGTGAGATCACTGGTCGCGTTGTCGCTGGTGAGCGAAGAGCGCCGCGGTCATGGCGGGCTCTACCGGCATGGTCGCCGTCCCCTTCGACAGCGGATTCCCCCAGTGCGAGGCGTCGACGGCTACACCCGCCCGATGCTCCTGGAGGCCGCTGCAAGGCCGCCTACGGTCGAGGGCAGGCCCGGGATCCTCCCGTATGCGCGGCGGAGAAGAGAGTGACGGTCGCCCGGTGCTGGGCACAGGCGTCGACCGACAGGTCGGCCCGTGTCCTTCACTTGCGCCGTAGCCCTGGTCACCCAGCACTGAACTCGGACGGTTGGCCGAGTCCCGGGTGGGCGCCACGCGCGCGGAGGGCTTTTCCTACCGGTGCCCGCAATGCCGCCCCGGCCACCACACCGCAGCGACCGTTACACAAACACTGGCCTGCAGGCGCTCACCGAGGCCCAGCGGATGGGCCGATGAGGACCGCGGCCCGCCCTCGCTACGCCGGAGGCTCGATCCGCTCGGGCAGACAGGCCGCGCCGCACTCATGGGCGGTGTTGGCGCGGTGGATCCGCTCGCGCAGTTCGTCGGCGAGCTCGACGGCCAGGTGGCCGGGGCCGAAACCCAGTGGTCGCGGCGAGGAGCGCCGACCGTGCGCCAGACACAGATGATGGGTCAGCACGCCGCCGACCTGGACGCCGTCCTGGTTCTGGAAGCGATGGCGCTCGACGAGATCGCCATCCGCAACGGGGCAGCAGCCCCGTTCCGACGCGTCGTGCCGCACAGCCGGCGGCCTCGGTAGCGCAATGACCCTGCTGCCGACACCCCGTTGGCTGGCCCGGCGCACTTCGCCCCACTCTTGTCATCACTGCTCTCACGGCAAGCATCTCTCATGCGAGCCAGCATCACGCCGAGAGAAATCCCAGTCCGGGAAGGCACGGGCACCCCGTCGGCACAAGAGGCGGGCGGGGTGTCACTGGGGCACGTTCTGCCAGGTCAGGGCGCCGATTCATGGTCTGCCGACTCGGGTCGGCAGGCGAGCTGTCGCTGCACCTCGCCGCTGTCCCAGTAGTCCGTGCGGCGCGTGATGAGACTGTCGGCGACGGTGAACACGAAGACACCGCGGATGCGCACGGGGCGGTCGCCCGCAGAGCGCATCCGGAACGTCATGACGTACGGCACCGCGGCCGACTCGCCGTCGACGAGGACGCGCTCGGGCGCGTAGTGCAGGTCCCCGAAGTCCTCGAGGAACCCGGTCAGCGCCGCACGGTACTCGCCGCGGCCCCTGCGGCTGCGCCCCGTCGACGACGTGTGTTCGTTGACGAAGTCCTCGGCCACACAGGCGGCCACGGCGTCGGCGTCGTGCGCGTTCAACGCCGCGAGATAGGCCTGGACAGCGGCGCGGGTGTCATTCAGGACGAACCCCACTTCTGCCGGACCGTGTCGAAGACACGCTGGTCGTGGGAGATCTCGACGACGTTGCCGTCGGGGTCCTTCAGAGCGCAGATGTAGCCGATCGGGTCGGGCATCTGTCGGGGCTCCCAGTGCAGGCAGCCCAGTTCACGGGCCCTGTCCGCCAGCGCGTCGACGTCCCCGCGCTCCGGCACCTCGATGCCGATGTGCGCGAACGGGTGCAGCAGGCCCAACTGGTTGCCCTTGTCCTTGTTGAACGACACGAGGACGAGCACGAAGGGCGTCTCGACCTGCTTGTCGTTGGAGAGCCAGACGCTTTCGCCGTCGGCGTCCTTGAACCGCTCGACGACAACCAGGGGAGTCAGCGAGGTGTAGAACTCGATCGCCTTGTCGAGATCGCCGGTCGGCAGCGCGACGTGAGTCCAGCGGGCCGAGGTGAGACCGGTGGCCACGGTACCTCCAGTGAGTGGTGCGGTTTTCCTCGAGCGTAGATCCGCTCGGCCCCGGGGGTCGATGTGCTGCGGACACAACGCCTGCGCAGACAACGCTGACCCCCCGCGACATCGGTTCCGCGCCCGCCGCAGTGGGAGCCTGCGGCATGACGGCGCCGGATGTCGCCGGGGAAGACGAGGGAAAGACGTGCGCTACCGGATTCTGGGTGGGACGGGCATCGAGGTGAGCGAGCTCTGCCTCGGGTCGATGATGTTCGGGGCCTGGGGCAACACCGACGAGGCGGAGTGCCACCGCATGGTGACGACGGCGCTTGACGCCGGGGTCAACTTCGTCGACACCGCCGACGTGTACGCCTTCGGCGAGTCGGAGGAGATGCTGGGCCGCGCGCTGAAGGGACGCCGCGACGACATCGTACTCGTGTCGAAGTTCCACAACCGGATGCCCGGAGGGCCGCTCGACCGCAACCGGCGCGGCAACTCACGGCTCTGGATCACTCGTGCCGTGGAGGACAGTCTGCGACGGCTGCGGACGGACCACCTCGATGTGTACCTCGTCCACCGTCCCGATCCCCTGACCGACATCGAGGAGACGCTCGGTGCGCTCAGCGACCTGGTGCGGGCGGGCAAAGTACGGGCGATCGGCACCTCCAGCTTCCCGGCCGAGGAGATCGTGGAGGCGCAGTGGGCGGCGCGGCGTGCCGGCCGCGAGCGGTTCACCGTGGAACAGCTGTCGTACTCGATCCTGGCCCGGCACGCGGAGGCCGCCGCGCTGCCCACCGCGCAGCGGCACCGTATGGGCGTCATGGTGTGGAGCCCGCTGAACGGCGGCTGGCTGACGGGCAAGTACCGGGCCGGCGCCGAACCGGCTGGGGACTCGCGCGCGCGGACCCACGGCGACCACTTCGACTTCGCCGACGAGCGGATACGCGAGCGCAAGCAGGCAGTCGTCGAGGAACTCGTGCGCATCGCGGCCGACGAGGGCTGCACACTCGTCGAGCTGGCGCTGCGGTTCGTACTCGCCCATCCCGGCGTCACCTCGGCCCTCATGGGCCCGCGCACCCACGATCAGCTCCTGACGCAGCTCACCTCGGTGGACCGGCCGCTGTCGGCCGAGGCGCTGGACCGGATCGACGAACTCGTCGCGCCGGGCAGTGTGCTCAACCCGCGCGACATCGGCCACACACCTCCGGCACTGGAGACAGCGGCGCTGCGCCGCCGCTGACACCGGTGTTCCACAGCGAACACCGGCCCCGTGCTGCCGTCGCGGGGCCGGCCGTCCGCCGGGTGGTGCGTCCCTCCGGACGGCATGGGGCCGCACAGCCGTGCTTGCTTCGGCGCGGCCTCGGACCACCGCGCGGTCGGCCACGGGGCGCCCGACGCGCTCCGGGCGTGCCGGAGCAGGCCCTCGTACTGGACGTACGTGGGCCTGCATCCGGTGTGGCTGACGGGCCTTCCCCGGCCCTGTCGTCAGGTCGACCCGCGCTCGAAAGGTCGGCCGAGCGCCGCCGGTTCTCGGTGCTGGGTGGTGAACAGCAGCATGGCGAGGAGCGCGAGCAGATACGGGGCCGCGACGAGCAGTTGGGCGTTGAGGGTGACACCGAGCGCGGGCAGCGCCAGGCGCATCGCGTCGGAGAGTCCGAACACCAGGCACCCGAGCAGGGTCCGGCCGAGCCGCCACGCGCCGAAGATCACCGCTGCGATGACGAGGTAGCCGCGTCCGGCGGTCATGTTCTGGTTGAACGATCCGACCTCGCCGACCGCGAGGTACGCGCCGCCGAGCCCGGCCAGCGCGCCGCACCACAGCAGGGCCTGCCGGCGCCGCACGTTCACCTTGATGCCCGTGACGTCGGCGGCCTGCGGGTTCTCCCCCACCGCCCGCAGTTCCAGGCCCCAGCGGCTGCGTTCCACCAACCACCAGGTCAGCGGCACCAGCAGGATCAGCAGGTAGGCCGGCCAGCGTTGGGAGAACAGCGGCTTGCCGATGAGTGGGATGTCCTGGAGGAGCGGGATCGACAGGACGCCGACCTGGTGTGCGGTGAACTGTTCCGTCGTGATCAGGTAGCTCGTGAGCCCGAGCACCAGCGCGTTCAGTACGAGGCCGATGACGAAGGTGTTGATCTGGGCCCGGTGGGAGAGGTTGCCGTGCACGAAACCGACGACGAGACCGGTCAGGACGCCGGCCGCGAGACCGACGGTGGCGCTGCCGGTCGCGCTGGCGGTGGCGACCGAGGTGAACGCGGCGCTGAGCATCATCGCCTCGACGGAGATGTTCATCGCGCCGGCCCGCTCGGCCAGGTACTCACCGCAGGCGGCGAAGGCCAAGGGGACGGTCAGCCGGACGCCGCTCGCGAGAATGGTCGTGGTGCTGTCCAGAACGCTCACGCGGCTGCCTCCGTCTTGGCCGGGACAACGGAAACGGTGGGCGCCGCCCGCGGTGTGGCACCGCGACGCCCGTGGAAGAGGTCGAAGAGGACGGGCGGTGCGACGAAGGCGAGGACGAGCAACGCCTTGACGATGTCGACGAGGTAGGACGGCACGCCGGTGGCCGAGAGGAAGTCGCCGCCCGCACGCAGCACGGCGAAGAGGAACGACACCGGGATCGCGGCCAGGGGCCGGTTGCGCGCGACGAGCGCGACGAGCAGGCCGTCCCAGCCGACGTTGTCGGAGAGACCGGCCTGCAGCCGGTTGGTGCTGACCGGGCTGGCCAGCAGCAGCCCCCCGGCCAGCCCGGCGAAGGCGCCGGACAGCGCCAGGGTGAGACCGCCGAGCGCGGCCACCCGGACACCGGCGTGCTTGGCGGTGCGCGGGTTCAGTCCGACCATGCGCACCTTGAAGCCCCACCGGCTGCGGCTCAGGAGGAGGGCGACGGCGACCGTGGCGGCGAGCGCGAGGAACAGGCCCGTGTTGAGTTGCATCGAGGGGTACTGCCCGAAGCTCGCGAGCTGTGCGTTGGCCGGCAGGGCGTTGGACTGCGCGTCGGCGATGTCGCCGGCACCCTGCACGCTCTCCTGCAGGACCCACGGCGTGCTGACCGCGAAACTGACGAGCTGGATGGCGAGGAACGTCATCAGCAGGGTGCTCACCGGGACGTTGACGCCGCGGAAGCGGAGCATCAGGGCGCTGAGCGCGGCCCAGGCGGCACCGCCGACGGCGGCGGCGGCCAGCACCACGACGACCAGCATGGGGCCGGGCATGGCCAGGCGCAGCCCCACCCAGGCACCGGCCAGGCCGCCGATGAGCACCTGCCCCTCCTGGCCGATGTTGAACATGCCGGCGGACGCACAGACGCACGCACCGACCGCGACCAGCAGCAGAGGGGCCGTGTTGAGCAGCGTCGTCGTCCAGCCGGTGGCGTTGGCCAGAGAACCGGTCCATATCGCGTTCAACGAGGCGCTCGGTGAGGCACCGGTCAGCGTGAGCAGCAGCGCGGACACACCGCCGGCGACACCGATGAGCGCGAGGGTCAGCCCCGCCGTCATCCAGTCACGGCGCCCTGGTCGGAGCCGGGCGAGGAGGCGCCGGCCGAGGTCGCTCGGATCCGTCAGTGAGGCGGCGCTCATGCGGCCTCACCGCCGACCAACATGCCGAGCCGTTCGGCGGTCGCCTCGGAGACGGGGAGTGCTCCGGTGATCCGCCCGGAGGAGATCACCGCGATCCGGGTTGCAAGGGCCATGACTTCCTCGAATTCGGTGGAGATGAGCAGCACTCCGACGCCTTCGGCGGCCGCTGCGCGCAGCCGGGCGTACATGTCCTCGATGGCACCGACGTCGAGGCCGTGGGTGGGCTGCGCGGCGACCAGGACCCGGGTGTGCCCGGACAGTTCCCGGGCGAGTACGACCCGCTGCTGGTTGCCGCCGGACAGGCTGCGTACCGGCGCGTCCAGCGACGGGGTGACGATGTTGAACTCGTCGGCGAGGCGACGGGCCTCGGCGAGCATGGCGCGTCGCCGCAGCAGGAACCGGCCGCTGACCTTGTCGAGCGCCTTCATCGTCAGGTTCTCTGCGACGCTCATGTCGAGGACGACGCCACTGTGGTGGCGGTCCTCCGGCACGATGCCGAGGCCGGCCTTCGAGAGCGCGCCGGGCCGGGTCACGTCCACCCTGTCCCCGGTGACCTCGATGGTGCCCGCTGTGGGCGGGATCAGCCCCGCGAGGACATCACCGAGGGTCGCCTGGCCGTTGCCCTCGACGCCGTAGAGGGCGACGATCTCGCCCGGTCCCACGGTCAGGTCGACATCCGCGAGGAGCCTGACCCCGCCTTGGTCGACGGTGAGTCCGGCGAGGCGCAGGACGGGCTGCTGCCCCTCGGGGCCGCCGCCTCCGTCCTTGCGCCTCTTGTCTGCCGGCACCAGGCCGAGGGCGGCGGCCTCCTCTCCCAGGGACACCTCCCGGCCCACCATCTGCCGGGCGAGCAACTGGGGAGTGGTGTCGGCGGTGACCGCCCGGAAGGCGACACAGCCCTTGCGCAGGACCGTCACCCGATCGGTGGCCTGGGCGATCTCGGCGAGCTTGTGGCTGATGAGGATGACAGCGCGCCCCTCCTCCTGCACCACTCGGCCGAGCACGGCGAACAACTCCTCCGACTCCGCCTGCGTCAGCACCGAGGTGGGCTCGTCCAGGATCAGGATCTGAGGGTTGCGCCGCAGGCACTTGACCACCTCGACCCGCTGCCGCTCACCGGCCGAGAGGGTCTCGACGCGTGCGTCGGGCTCGACGGTCAGCCCGTACCGGGCGGAGACCTCGGCGATGTCGGCACAGATGGCCTGCTTGTTCACCTTGCCGTTGTCGCCGAGCGCCACGTTCTCCCACACGGTCAGCCCGTTGATGAGGCTGAAATGCTGGTGCACCATGCCGATGCCCAGCTCGGCGGCTTCCTGCGGGCTGTCCAGCGCGACCTCCTCACCGCGCACCAGGACGGTGCCGGCATCGCGCCGGACCAGCCCGAGCAGGACCTTCATGAGGCTGGACTTGCCCGCCCCGTTCTCGCCAAGGAGTCCGTGGATCTCGCCGGCGTCGACCCTGAGGTCCACGCCGGCGCATGCCTTGACGGTTCCGTATGACTTCGTGATGCCGCGCAGCTCGAGAATCGGAACCGCTGAGGTCGTCGGTGTCATTGCTGATCTTTCCTCGTCGCTGTCGGCGCGTCAGCCGAGGCGCTTGACCTCGGCCGCCGGATCGATCTTGTCGGTGCCGATCTTGTTCATGAACTGGTCGAGCTGCTTCGCCTCGTCACCCTCGGGCCGGCAGATCTTGACGGTCGGGTAGGGGTCGACGCCCAGCTTCCACACGCGCGTCGTGCCCATCTTGAGGTTGTCCTTGGCGAACTCCTCCAGTGCTGCACGGAAGTAGTCACCCGGACTGAAGATCACCGAGATGTCGTATTTCGGACTGGTCGAGTCGCACCGGTCGGTGCCCGGCGTGAGGGTCAGCGCGCCGCCTTCGTTCGCCATCTGCGCCGCTGCGTCGGTCGCTCCGCCGAGGTAGGGGTAGATGACCTTGATGCCCTGGCTGATCTGTGCCTGGGTGGCTTCCTTGGCCTTGGCCGAGTCGTTGAAGTCGCCGGTGTAGGTGCTCGTCATGGTGGCCTTCGGGACGACCTCCCGGATCCCGGCCAGGAACGCCGTGGCGGCGTTGACGCTGAAGTCGGCCTTGTTGCCCGTGATGAACCCGGCCTTGGTGTAGCCGGCCGCCTTCATCTTCAGGCCCGCGGCGTAGCCGGCGGCGAGCAGGGACTGGTTGGGGTCGTCGGCGGACAGCAGGACCCGGGGGTGGACGTCGGTGTCCGACGACGACGGCAGGTACCAGACCGTCTTGCTGCAGACCGGCTCCTCGGAGGCGGGAGTCGCGGTCTTGAGCTCGCTCGCGCCGAGCGCGACCAGGTCGACGTTCTGCTGGCACATCGCGCGGGCCGCGGTGAGCGCGTCGCTCGGGGGCACGCTGCCGCGCTTGATGATCGTCCAGCCCTTTTCCTTGGCGAAGGCCTCCGCCGAGTCGACGAAGCTCTGGTAGTAGCCGTGGTCGTTGATGTCGCCGGGGCTGAGGACACCGACGACGACCTTGCCGTCTCCGTTGACGTCGGGCTCCTTGAGGGCGGAGTCGCTGCCGCCCTTCGCCGCGGAAGTCGGCTTGGACGCCGTCGCCGCGTTGTCGGCGCAGCCGGAGAGCGCGAGGGCTCCCGCGAGGGCGAGGCCTGTCGCAGCCCGACGATGCCAGAGCATGCTTCTTGTGGTCATCTGTGTGCTTCCGTTCGCTGAGTGGCACCGCCTCTTCGCGGCGGTGGTGACATCGGGGGGTGGCGTCAGTCGGCGGGGTCCGACGGCCCGGTCGGGTTCGGCGCAGGAGACACGGTCCTGGTGGGAGAGGGGCTCCTCACCCGCGGCGGACGAGCCGCGGGAGACCATCCGCCCGAGCGCTCGGACCCGGGTGGGGTCACGCGGCCAGGAGCGGACGTGATCGAAAAGGCAGTGGTGATGCGGACGGCCTCCGCGAGCGCGAGGTGCGCGTCCGGGAAGCAGGGGCTGTGGCCGCCGCGGGCTTCGCCTCGTGCACGCGGCACTCCAGAGGGCGGGGCTGTCGGCCGATGACGGCGTGGCGTGTCGACGATCCACAAGGGGTGGGGTCGCCGGTCGGCGATGGCCATTTCGCTGACGCACGGGGGTGTTCGAGAAGCGTCGCCTCGATGTGCTCGGCGACCCCTCCGCTCGTGACGTTCGCTACGGATGCGGCGGTGTGGCTCGGTGTCGAGCCAGGCATCCTTCGGCCCGGGGGTCCGGCCGCCGGGCGCCATGGAAGAACCGCGATCGACGGCGGCCCTCGTTGACCTGCACGAAGCAGCCGTACGGTGCTGCGTCGCCCTCTCTGTCGGGAACGCGCCGGATCGATCGTGTCGGGCGGCCGCGGAACCGTCGGTCGCGACAGCGGGCCCTGCTTCTTCGCCGGCGAAAGCCCGGACGTGTCGATGACATGCAACGGCGGGTCTCCTTACCGGTCGGCCGCCCGCTCCGTGGGCCAGGTGGGGCGGGGTGTGATGCCGGCACGCCCCAGGAGGGCGGCGGATCGTTCGGCGGCTGCCGCGGCGACGGCCGCCAGGTCGACGCCGGTCGGTCGGCGGTCGCGGACGACCACGCGGCCGTCGACCAGCACGTCACGGACGGTGCGCGACACATGACCCCATACGAGCTGGCGGGCGAGGTCGCCCCGGGGGATCCAGGCGGGGTCGTCGCCGTCGAGGACGACGATGTCGGCGGCCTTGCCCACCTCCAGCGAGCCGATGCGGTCCCCGAGACCGATCGCCCGGGCGCCGTCGATCGTCGCCAGCGCGAACGCCTGCTCGGCGCGGACCGGGTCGGGCAGATCACGGTCGCGTTCGAGGGCGGCGAACAGGTAGGCGGCCAGGAGGACGTCCGGGCCGTCACCGGCGTTGTGCGCGTCGCAGCCCAGTGCCACCCGTCCGCCCCTCCGCACCAGTTCGGCATGGCGCGACGCGCGCGTGTACCCCTGGGCGAGACGCAGGTAGGCCCCCGGGCAGGCGGCGACCGCGGTTCCGGTCTCGAGGATCGCGTCGGTCTCCGCGTCGTCGAGCCACACGGCGTGCCCGAGCAGCAGCCGCGGGCCGAGTACTCCGAGTTCGCGGAAGTGGACCACTGGCCTGCGCCCGCAGCGCCGGGCGTACGCCTCGATGTCGGCAGGTCCAGGCGAGATGTGCCAGGTAAGCCCGACATCGAGCCGCTCGGCCAGGCTCGCCGCTCCGGCGAAGAGCTCGTCGCTCGCCAGGTCGTGGCCGACGAGCGTCACCCACCCGGTGACCGGACCGGTGACCGGCAGGGACCGGACGATGTCCTCCTGCCGGGCGAGTACCTCGTCGGCGGGCGCACCGAACGGCACGCCCTCGGCGTCCCAGCCCCAGCCGCCGACCCGCGCGCGGACACCTGCGGCGCCGAGTCCCGCGGCGACTCGTTCCGGGTAGGCCACCGTTCCCGGCTCCAGCACGGTGGTGATGCCCCGGGACAGGCAGTCGACCGCGGTGATGGTGGCGGCAAGTTCGTCGTCGTCACCGTCGGCGTGGGCGTGCAGCGGGACGATCCAGTCGAATATCGACTCCTGCGAGCCGATGTGATCCGGGATCATGCTGCGCACGAGGGGGTCGACGGTCGTGTGCTGGTGGGCGTCGACCAGGCCCGGGATCACGACACAGCCCGACGCGTCGATCTCCCGCGCACCCGGGAAGCGGGCACGCAGGTCCTCGGCCGTGCCGAGCGCGGCGATGCGGTCTCCGGAGACGGCGACCGTCGCACCGGTGAGGACGCGTCGTGCGGGGTCCATCGTGACGACGTCGCCACCCACGATCAGCAGGTCGGTCATGGCTCGATCACGACCTTGCCGATCGTCTCGCGGGCGGCGAGCACGTCCCAGGCGTCGGCCAGATCCTCGAGCGGAAACCGGGCGGCGGTGGGCAGGTGCAGACCGTCGGCGAAGCAGGCCGACGTGGCGGCGACGAAGTCGGCCGAGGTGTAGCCGCCGGTGCCCAGCAGTTTCAGGCCCCGGTGGAAGACCTCTCGGAGCGAGAGCGAAACCTGGTCGCCACTGGTGTCGCCCATCAGGAGCAGACGTCCGCGGATGCCCAGACAGTCCAATGAGGTGCGCCAGGTCTGGGTGCCGACGTGGTCCAGGACCAGATCAGCTCCGGCACCGCCGGTGAAAACCGACACGGTCTTCGCCGCGTCGGGGTCCCCGTTGGGGAGCACCAGGTCGGCACCGGCCGCGCGGGCCGCGTCCCGCTTCGCCTCGGTGCCGGCGAACGCGACGACCGAGGCACCGGCCCGCTTGGCCAGCGCGATGGCCGCCAGGCTGACGGCGCTCGCGCCGGCGTGCACGACGAGGGTCTCACCGGCGGCGAGTGACCCGACCGAGTGCACCGCGTGCCACGCGGTCGCGGCGGCGGTGGGCAGGGTGACGGCCGCGGCGAGGGGCAGAGATTCGGGAACCTGAACAATGGATTCCGCAGAGGCCAGTACATAGTCGGCCAGTGCTCCGGGGGCGTTGGCGCCGAGGATCCGGGGACTCGGGCAGTAGGCCCGGTCGCCCACGGCGCACCGGGGGCAACTGCCGCAGCCCTGGGTGGGATCGGCGATGACCCGGTCACCGGGGACGAGTGAGCTGACCGCGGACCCGGTCGCCACCACCGTCCCGGCGAAGTCCATGCCCGGCACGTGCGGAAGGCGGAAGCCGGGGATCAGGCCCGGCCCCTTGCGCTGCAGCAGGTCCAGGCGGTTCAGCCCGCAGTACGCGACCTCGACGACGACGTCACGGGGTCCGCACACCGGCTCCGGGACATCCTGCAGGGACACGGCCTCGGGCCCGCCGAAATCGGTCTGCACCATGGCTCGCACCGCGCTGCCTCCTCACCCTAAGTCGTCTCGCATTGCGAGGCGGTGATACGTATTGCGAGGTACTCTGCCTCCGCCGACGGGTGCTGTCAACGCTCCTGGGGAACATCTTGGTTTCGTCGGTGTATCGCCCACTCAAGGGCTGACAGCCCAGGCCGCGGCAGGTGGGTGCGGATGGCGTCCTGCCAGGTGGTGCAGCGGATCGAGGCACCGCAACCCGTGGGTCGGCGACGGCGCTTTGGCCGGACTGGGTTTCAACTCGCCTCAGCCGAGCGCTCGTCCACTGCCGTCTCCGCCGAGAGAGCGCACGGGACTGCATCGTCCGGGCGGCGGCGCGGCGTACAGCGTCCGTGGCACGCGGGGGCGCTGCGTACGGCGCTCAGCGCCCCGCCGACACCGGCTCGTCGTCGCCGCGCAGCCGCTGTTCGTCGGCGGCGAGCAGATCCAGGGCCGCGAGCGCCAGGTGCAGCTGTGCCGACACTGCGGGAAGCAGGGGGTCGGTGCCCAGGAAGCTCTTGATCTGGCGCACCCGGTAGCCCACCGAGTTGCGGTGCAGATGGAGTTGGGCGGAGACGCTCTGCCGACTGCCTCTCTCGGCAAGCCAGGCACGCAGGGTCGCCATCAGCTCCGGACGCTGCCGGATCGGCCCGAGGTGCGCCTCGGCGTAAGCCTCGAGCTGCGCATGGGGGAGGGGCAGAAGCACCTGGACGACCCCGCAGCGGTCGAAGGTGAGGACGGGGACCTTCTGGGTCCGGGCAAGGCCGAGCAGTCTTTCGGCCTCGGTGAAGGAGCGGGCCAGACCTGTGGGTGAGTCGGGGTGGGAGCCGCTCGCCGCCATGACGTGGTCGGCGGAGTCGTCGCCGGTCGTGAGACACAGCCGGTCCCTCAGGCGGGTGAGCACGGCCTCGTCCGGCACCACCGTCCACGCGGTGCGCCCCACCTGCAGCACCGGGTGCTCAAGCCAGGCGAGGGCGGTGGACCAGGCGCGCGAGCGGGAACCCTTGTAGTGCAGTACGGCACCGGCCGGCGGGCGCCGCAGATCGATCCCCAGTGCCGCGGCCGCCGCGCACACGGAGGGCGTCACCGTCCCTGACCGCAGCGCGTCGATGACGCCGGCCGGTGTGTGCTGCGACGAGACCTCAGCAGTGCCCTCCCCCGTGCGTACGGCGTCGATGAGAAGTGCGGTGACGGCGGCACCGGTCAGCGCCCGCACGCGCGGATCACCGGGACCGACGGTCAGCAGCACACCGGCCACCGTCGTCCCCGCACGCACGGGCAGGGCCGTGGCCGGCAGCCCGTCCAGCGTGTGGACCACCGGCCCGGTCGCTTCAGCGAGCACGGCGTCGGCCACCGCCGCCGGCACGCCCGCGCCGCCGTCGGTGGTCTCCAGCGGCGCGCCTTCCGCGGACAGCAGGCGCACCTGCCGGCCGGTTGCCCGGCGAAGCGTGTGGAGCACGTCCGAGCGTGCGGCGCCGGCCAGCACGGCCTCGGTCAGTTCCCGCTCCAGAACGGCAGGTGAGACGTCCGGCTCCGGTCCTTCCCGGGCCGGTTCCGACCGCGGCCCGGCGATGGTTGTCATGGTGTCGGTCTCAGCGGGCCAGCAGCCGGATGGCCACGCCCTTCTCCTGGGTGTACTCGCGCAGCGCCGCGTACCCGCCGCCCCGGCTGAAGCCGCTGTCCTTCTGCATGTTGAACGGGAAGCCGATCACACCCGCGTCGTGGAACTGGTTGACCGCCACCTGCCCGGAGCGGACGTCCTTCGCCAGCCGCAGTGCCCGGGAGACGTCGTTGGTCCAGATGCACGCCAGCAGACCGAAGTCGGAGGCGTTCATCAGCTCGGTCGCCTCGGCGGTGTCGCGGAACGACTGCACCGCGAGAACCGGGCCGAAGACCTCCTCGCGGGCGATACGCATGCCCGCATCCACACGGTCGTAGACGGTCGGCCGGACGAACCATCCGTCGCCGCTGGGCGTGCCACCCGTGACCAGCCGGGCCCCCTCGCGAGGCGCCTCCTCGAGGAAGCCGCTGACGCGGGCGAACTGCGCGGCACTGACCAGCGGCCCCATGTCCAGGTCGGCGTCCCAGGGCCCGGTCTTGACGGCGGCCATGCCGTCGGCGACCCGCTCAACGACCTCGTCGTGCACCGAGGCCTCGACGAGCAGCCGGGAACCGGCGTAGCAGTTCTGGCCCGCGTTCTCCGTGATGGAGGCGACGATCGCGGGGATCGCCGTGTCGAGGTCGGCGTCGGCGAAGAGCACGTTCGGTGACTTGCCGCCGAGTTCCAGCTTCACCGGGACGAGGTTCTGTGCGGCGGCCGCCATGATCGCCCGCCCGGTGGCGGTGGAGCCGACGAAGCTGATGTGGTCGACGCCCGGGTGCGTGGTGAGTGCGACGCCCGTCTCCGGGCCGAGGCCCGCGACGACGTTGATCACTCCCGGCGGGAAGCCGGCGCGGCGGGCGAGCTCTACGAGTGCGAACGGTGCCAGCGGCGCGATCTCGGACGGCTTGAGCACGACCGTGTTGCCCGCGGCGAGCGCCGGCGCGACGTTCGCGGCGGTGAGCACGGCGGGAACGTTCCACGGGATCACGACGGCGCACACACCGTACGGCTCGTGCACCGTGTAGCCCAGGTAGTCGGGGCTGCGGGTGGGCAGCGTGACGCCAGTCAGTTTGTCGGCCGCGCCGGCGAAGTAGTCGATGATGCCGTGCGCGATGTAGATGTTCGTCCGGCCGCCCGACAGTGGCTTGCCCACGTCCTGGGCCTCGACCGCCGCGAGGGCTTCGACCTCGGCGATGACGAGGTCGGCCCAGCGCCGGATCAGTGCTCCGCGCTCGCTCGGATTGGTCGCCGCCCAGGCAGGAAAGGCGCGGCGTGCCGCAGCCACCGCGTCCTCGACATCGGCTGCGCCTGCCCGGGCCACCTGGGTGATCACCTGTCGCGTCGCCGGATCGAGGACGTCGAGCCTGCCGCCGTCGCGGGCCGCGACCCACTCGCCGTCGATGAAGTGCTGGGAAGAAGGGAAGTCAACAGCCGCCATGGGGGGTACCTTGACCGACCTTGTCACGCATGTCAATATGCGGTCTCGCTTTGTGAGGCATAGAGGAGGCCCTGTGCGCGCCACCGCCGCTCTGCTGGAGCAACCCGGCAAGCCGTTCGTCCTGACCGAGGTGGACCTGGACGAACCCCGCGCCGACGAGGTGCTCGTCCGCGTCGCCGCAGTCGGCATCTGCGGTACCGACCTCGAGTTCGCCAACTTCTTCCCCACGCCCGCGCTGCTCGGGCACGAAGGGTCGGGTGTCGTCGAGAAGGTCGGCGCACACGTCACCTCCGTACGCCCGGGCGACCACGTCACCATGTCCTTCGCGTCCTGCGGCACGTGCGCGCTGTGCCGCACCGGCTCGCCCGCCTACTGTCGCAGCTTCGACGCGGTGAACTTCTCCGGCCGCCGGCCCGACGGCTCCACCGCGGTGACCCACCAGGGGCGGGAGGTCAACGCCCACTTCCTGGGCCAGTCATCGTTCGCCAGTCACGCCGTCGCACCGGAGCGGGCGGTCGTGAAGATCGACCCGTCACTGGACCTGCTGCGGGCCGGCCCCTTCGGATGCGGCTTCCAGACCGGAGCCGGCGGCGTGCTCAACGTGCTGCAGCCGCGCCCCGGCCAGTCGATCGCGGTGTTCGGGGCCGGGGCTGTCGGCGTGGCCGCCATCATCGCCGCCGGCTTGAGCAGTTGCGCGGTCGTCGCCGCCGTCGACGTGAACCCGGCCAAGCTCGAGGCGGCCCGCGGCTTCGGCGCCACGCACACCGTCGACTCCTCGGCCGGGGACACCGCCGGGCAGCTGGCCGCCCTCGTCCCCGAGGGCTTCGACTTCGTGATCGACACGACGGGACGCGAGGACGTCCTGCGCACCGCGGTGGAGGCTCTGGGACCGCTCGGTCGCGCCGGTGTCATCGGTATCGGCCCCAGCGAGTCGATGAGCTTCGAATGGCGCAGCATCCTCAACGGGCGCTCCGTCACCGGCATCATCGCCGGGTCCAGCCTGCCGCAGCTGTTTCTGCCGCAGCTGCTCGCGCTCAACGCCAAGGGCCGGTTCCCGGTCGAGAAGATGATCACCTACTTCCCGTTCGAGCAGATCGACGAGGCCGTCGCGGCCGTCCGGTCCGGCGCGGTCGGCAAAGCCGTACTGACCTTCTGATCGTCTTCCACGAGGCTCTGAGCGCCTTCCATGAGACGTTGTCGCACGCGGCGAGACACCTTAGGGTGGCCGACGCCTGAGGCATGTCAGACATCCGGTGGCGCGGCCGGACAACACCGCGCACAAGGCCCGAGCACGTGGAGCGTGCCCACCATGTCCGCCGACACCGACTTCATGCCCGCCGACACCGACTTCGACCACCATTCCGACGAGGCCAACGCCGACCCGGTCGCCTACTACGCGCGTTTCCGCGAGAGCTGCCCGGTGGGCCGCTCCGCCGCCCACGGCGGCTTCCACTACACGACGCGGTACGCCGACGTGGCCCGCATCGCCCGCGACGACGAGACGTTCTCCTCGGCCCGCAGCGACCACGGCGGCCAGGGCGTCGGCATCGTCATCCCCAAAGGACCCGGGCTGGAGCAGTATCCGATCGAGCTCGACCCGCCGAGGTCGACCGAGTACCGGAAACTGATCAACCCGCTGCTGACCCCGGAGGCGGTCGAGCACTTGGTCCCCATGATCGAGCGCCACGCCGCCCGCATCGTGGACGAGTTCATCGAGCTCGGCTCCTGTGACCTCGTGCGCGACCTCACCAACCCGCTGCCGGCCGCGGTGACTTTGGACTGGCTCGGTTTCCCCGAGGAGGACTGGGCGAAGCTCGCCGGGCCGATCCACGACATCTTCGCCGCACCGGCCGGCAGCGAGCGCGCCGCGAGGGGGGCCGCCGGACTGGCCTACATGGACCAGCGCATCCGCGAGCTGATCGCCGAGCGGCGGGTGGAGCCGAGGCCCGACGGGGTCAGCACGCTGGTGGCCGCCCGGCACGACGACGGCAGCGAGTTCGGCGAGGACGAGCTGGTGTCGGTGATCGGCCTGCTCATCGCCGGCGGCGTCGACACCACCACCTCCCTGACCGGATCGACCCTCGTCCACCTCGCTCGCCACCCCGAGCAGCGCCAGCGGCTGATCGACTCCCCCGATCTGCTGGACACCGCGACCGAGGAGTTCCTCCGCGCGTTCGCCCCGTCGCAGTCGATGGCGCGCACGGTCACCCAGGACGTCGAGGTCGGTGGCTGCCCGATGCACGCGGGCGACCGGGTGCTGATCCCGTGGGTCGCCGCGAACCACGACCCCGCCGTGTTCCCCGACCCCGAGCAGGTACGACTGGACCGCGACGCCGGCCGGCACCTCAGCTTCGGGATCGGATCGCACCGGTGCGCCGGCGCGCACCTCGCCCGGGCCATGTTCCGCGCGATGATGACGCAGGTCCTGACCCGGCTGCCCGACTACCGGGTGATCGAGGAGGGGCTCGTCCCCTACCCCACGCGCGGCAACCAGTCCGGCTGGGACGCGGTCCCCGCGGTCTTCACGCCCGGCCCCCGGGCGACCGCGGCGGCAGGCTCTGTCCGCGCGCTGGCCACGCCCACCCCGCTGCGGGTGACCGCGGTGCGTGCCGCGGCCGACGGCGTCGTCGCCGTCGACCTCGGCCTGCCGGACGGAGGCGAACTGCCCGCCTGGCAGCCCGGCGCCCACGTCGAGCTGCGTCTGCCCTCGGGCAGGCTGCGCCAGTACTCGCTGTGTGGCGATCCCGCCGACGCCACGACGTGGCGCATCGGCGTCCTCCACGAGCCGAAGGGCCGGGGCGGATCGGTCGAACTCCACGAACTCGCCCGCCCCGGAGTCACGTTCGCGGTACGCGGGCCACGCAACCACTTCCCGCTCAGGCCGGCGCCGTCCTACCTGTTCCTCGCCGGCGGCATCGGCGTCACACCGATCCTCGCCATGGTCCGCGAGGCCGCCGGACGCGGCACGCCCTTCACGGTCGTGTACGGCGGACGCACCCGCTCGACGATGGCGTTCGCCGACGAGCTCGCCACCGTCGCCGGTGACGCACTCACCCTCCTCCCGCAGGACGAGGCCGGGCTGCCGGACCTCCCCCGGCTGCTGGGCGGGCTGGATGCCGGCACCGCCGTCTACGCGTGCGGGCCGGGACCGATGCTGGCGGCCGTCGAGCGTGAGTGCTCCAGCCTGGGCCTCACCGACCGGCTGCACCTGGAACGCTTCGCCGCCGGCGACGACCTCGAGACGGCGTTCGACGCGGCGGACAACCGCGCCTTCGAAGTCCAGTTGGCGCGCACGGGGGTCACCCTCACCGTGCCGGCCGACCGCCGCCTCATCGAGGTCCTGCGCGACAACGTCAGCGGCCTGTCCTACGACTGCGAGAAGGGATACTGCGGCGCCTGCGAGACCCGTGTGCTCGCCGGTACACCGGAGCACCGGGATTCCGTGCTCAGCGACGAGGAACGCCTTGCCGGGCGCACGATGATGATCTGCGTCGGCCGCTGCCAGGGCGACCGACTGGTCCTCGACCTCTGAGCCCCGGCCGGCCGGCGGACCACCTCCGTCGGCCGGCCTCCTGGTTACCAGCCGGCTGCCGCACGGGTCCACCAGCGGGCGCGACGTTCACCATGGGACCAGCGCGGTGGCCGGTGGGTGCTCGGCCGGCGCACCCACCGGCCCTCCCCGCAGCGGCTGTGGTCAGCCGAAAGCGCGGATACCCAGCCAGACGCCGGCCAGCACGCCGAAGCCGACCACGGCGGCACGCAGCACCGGCTCCCTCAACCTCCTCGCCAGCCGGCCGCCGAGCACTCCGCCGGCAAGGGACGACGGCGCGACAACCAGCGCGATCACCCAGTGCACGGGGCCGAACAACGCGAACACGACGAGCGACACACTGGCCACGACCAGCTGCAACGTCCCCTTGACTACGTTGACCTCGGCCAGCGGAGCGGGCAACGTCAGGCCGAGCAGCGCCAGCAGGATCACTCCCAGCCCGCCTCCGAAGTAACCGCCGTAGACCGCGCCGACGAGTACTCCCGCGTAGAGCTTCACGCGGTGGTCACCGTGAGCGGCGCCGAGCAGTGCCCGCAACCAGGGCTGGAAGGCGAAGAGGGCACTGGCACCGAGCACGAGGAACGGCACTGCGACCGAGAAGATGCGCGTCGGGGTGAGCAGCAGCAGCGCGCATCCAGCGGCGGCACCCACTGCGGACACCACCGCCGGCGAGGTCGCGGAGGGTGGGCGGGACGCCCCCCGGAGTGCCGCGACGTTGCCCAGGTAGCCCGGCCAGAGCGCCACGGAGTTGGTGACGTTGGCAGCCACCGTGCCCAGCCCTCCTGCGACCAGGGCGGGGAAGAGGATCAGCGACCCACCGCCGGCTATGGAGTTGACGAACCCACCGACGAAGCCGGCACCGCCCATGAGAACAACGTCGCCGACGTCCATCGGACTCTCCCTGTGCAGCAACCTATTACGAGATGCCATATTGACATACGAGACATAGTTACTGTGTGGACCCCCGCGCGAAACACCACGGCAACGAGACGTTCATAGCGTCGGGCCATCCGTTCCACGAAAGGTGTGGCCATGCCAGCGACCGGCTCCCCCCTCCTCGACGTTGCCGCAACCGGCTTCCCCGTCCTCCAGCCCGGCCACGGAGCGATCGCGTCGACGACCTACGTCCCGGCCACGCCTGGGAACACCCTGTGGGGGCGTCTCCCGTGCGAGGCGGACTCACCGTGCGCGGTCGTGCGACCGGGTTCCGTCGTCACGGTCGACACGCTCAGCCACGAGGGAGTTCTGGAGGACCAGGACCGCAACCCACGTGAGTTCTTCGCCCGTTACGGCGTCAGCGGCGCGCATGTCCTCGACGACGCCCAGCAGGTGGCGGACTCCGGCATGGCGCACGACTTCGATGACGACGGGCCGCACCTGGTCACCGGTCCGATAGCTGTGGCCGGTGCCCGGCCCGGCGATCTGCTCGCCGTGACCATCCTCGGCCTCACACCGCGAGTTCCGTACGGCATGGTCTCCGCACGGCATGGCTTCGGCGCGCTCCCCGGCGAGATGCCGTCGCTGCCCGGTCCCGTGTTCACCTTCGCGACCGCACACGCGGATCGCCACGGCGCGTGGGGCCGGATGGCGGTGGACCCGATGGATCCCTCCCGCGGCTCACTGCGCTTCCCGCTGCGGCCGTTTCTCGGCGTGATGGGCGTGGCGGTGCCCGGGAGCACCCGGCCTCACTCGGTGCCGCCCGGGCGTCACGGCGGCAACCTCGACGTCTCCCTGCTCGGCGAGGGCGCCACACTGTTCCTTCCGGTGCAGGTCGACGACGCGCTGGTCTACTTCGGGGACCCGCACTTCGCACAGGGCGACGGCGAGATCGCCCTCACCGCGTTCGAGGCGTCGTTGCGCACCACCGTGAAGCTCGAGTTGGTGCCCGGCGGTGCGGCTCTGCGGCCGGGCCACGGCCGCGTCGCCCCTTTTGCCGAGACAGACGAATACCTCGTGCCGATCGGCTTGGACGAGGACCTGGACGAGGCGATGAGCGACTGCGTGCGCTGCGCGCTGGACCTGCTCACAACCGACTACCGCATCGACCGCCATCTGGCGATGGCGTACCTCAGCGCGGCAGGCGACTTCGCGATCTCCCAGGTCGTCGACGGTGTGAAGGGCGTCCATGGAAAGATCCGCAAGTCCGACTTCCGCGAGCTCCGCCCCCGGCGCTGAGAAAACAGGCGCCGGTTCCCACTGCGGCACGGTGCCACCGACGCCAGGCCCTCGGTGTTCCCGCACGCGCTCGTCGTCCTGACGGCCGTGGACCGTCCGGCCGAGGACCAACTCGACGGACGTTTTCCGCCGGGTATGACGACTGGATCCTGGCCGGCGCGACCTGCTCGGCGGTCGCCGGACGGCGGAGAGGTCGACGCGCTACTGCCGTATGAGGGCTGGACACCGACGCGGTCGTCAACGCGCTTACCTGACGCGGTTCACATCCTGGCCACCGTCCGGACAGCTACTCAAGCTGCCGGGCGACCACCCGCCTCGACAACCGCCGTGCCAGGCGAATCGTGCGGGAAGCCGCACACTCGCCGATGGTCGGCCTCGGGCACGATGGTGCTCCACTGCTCCGTGGTCGGGTCGGCGGCGCCGCCCCGTGCGCAGACCTGCTCGATGTCGCCTGCGAGGTCGGCGGGACAACCGCTGGAGCGGAACGGGACTGCTGACGCGCTCCCCTGCCGGTGCGCTCGCGGACTTCTTCGCAACGTCAGAGGACCGCCGTAGCCAGGTGGCGCAATGGCTACGGCGGTCGAGGGTTGCCTTCGGCGATACCACGGCCCCTGCACCACGCTCGTCGAGCGTGGTGCAGGGGCCGGTTCGTCGCATGAGCTGACGGAGCTCATGCTGTACGACGAGCTTGCTGCCTTCCTGGCCGGCTGGGTGTCCGCCGCCCTGCCTGCCAGGGATCGGTCGGCGTCACTGCGGAATCAGCCGCGGACGCCGACGACCGCAACCGAGAAGGTACGGCGTCACACGCCCCAGTCGTCGTTGACGGTGACGGCGTCGGCGATGCGGAACCGGCCGCCTGGCACCAGCGGTGCGGTGGGCTCACCCATTTCGACGACGTGCTTGCCGAACTTGGGAGCCAGCGGACGGCCGACGTCCCGCTTGAGCCACAGACGCAGCAGGTGCCGACGGCGCTCCGGCTGCGGGTGGTCGATGTAGCTGGTGCGCGAGTGCAGCGCGGCATAGTTGAGCAGCCACTGCACGTCACCCGGCTGGAAATCCATGTCGATCGGCAGGCCAGGCTCCTGCGAGATCTCGTCGAAGAGGGTGATCGCCGCGGTCTGGTCGGGCGTCAGCCGGGGAACGCTGGGGTACTCCTGAGCGCTGAAGATCATCGAGCTACCGGCGTAGGTGCTGAAGACGCCGTCGACGTAGCTGATGATCGGTGAGGTGTACGTCAGCTCCGGGGAGTCGGGGTCCTGACGCCGCCAGTCCCAGTGGTAGGTGTCGAAGAGCCGCGGAGCGAGATCCGGCCGACGGCGCAGCATCTCGTTGTAGATCGTGGTACCGCTGACCAGGCTCGATGCTCCCCCCTCCTTGGCGCCACGCAGACACATGAGGGCGACGACATCGGAGCTGTCCGAGTGGAACGGCAGCCGGTCGCGCACGCGGGAAGGCAGCGCCCCCTCGTCGGCCATCGTCTTGTTCGACGTGGCGATCACGTGGTCGAGCAGGTCGCCCCTCTGGTTCTGTCCGATCGGCTGGCCGAGGTGCAGGCCCATGATGAAGAAGATGGCCGCCGCCATCGTGTCGCCGTAGTCCTTGGTGCGCAGCCCACGCACCAGGACGAAGCCCCGGCCGGCATCCATCTGTGCGGCGCACTCGTTGTTGAGGGCACGACAGGCGTCGAACGGGTAGTCGGCGGCGGTGACGGTGCGCAGGTCGGGGTCGTCTGCGACGAAGCGCCGACCCAGGTTTTCCAGCTCAGCGCGCTCGGCGTCACTGAGGACGTATATCCACTCGGAGGACTTGGACAGCTCGTCGCCGCGCCAGGCGGACGGCCCGGAGACCTGCTGAGGGGGGGTAGTGGTGGTCAAGGTGATGCACTCCTCGCGAACGTAAGGGAAACGCCGTCGGCGAACGCCGAACGGCGAAGTCTTCGGTGCGGCACTTGTTCGTCGTGCCGCAACGAATCCTCAGAAGGGGGTCTGAGGTTCGCCGGCAGCTGTGCCGACGCGCAGCCCTTCGCGGGGCGGGGAGTACCTGAGCGGTTCGTCGTAGGTCCGACGGCCGGCGCACGACACGAGGAAGGCACCGGTCAGGGCGACTGGCCTCATGCGGGATCCCATCCTCTCAAGAAGTGCGCCAACCATATGAGCGGTTCGAAGCCCGAGTCAATAGGCAAGATGGCATCTCGCAATACAGTATTGCCCTGGGCGCACTTCGGCGGCGATCCCGTTCTTCCGCGACCGCTCCCCTGGCTTCATGGCGGGTCAGCCCGCCTCGAATCCCAGAGCTTGTTCAGCCCAAATGGTCTTTCCGGTGCGCGTGTGGCGGGTGCCCCAACTGCGGGTGAGTTGGGCAACCAGCAGCAGGCCCCTGCCGCCCTCGTCGTAGGTGCGAGCACGGCGCAGGTGGGGAGCGGTGCTGCTGGCGTCGGAAACCTCGCAGATGAGGTGGCGGTCGTGGATCAGCCTCAGTTGGATGGGCGGGTCGGCATAACGGATGGCGTGGTGACAAGTTCGCTGACGACCAGCTCCGTCACGAAGCACGCATCCATCAGGTTCCAGGTGCTCAGCTGTGTTCGGACGAGCCTACGGGCCTGGGCCACAATGGCCGGGTCGGCGGGCAGGCCCCAGGTGGCCACCTGCCGGGCGTCGAGGGCGTGGGTGCGGGCCAGAAGCAGGGCTATGTCGTCGGTTCGATGCTCAAGCGGCAGCGTGGTGAGCACTGCGTCACACAGGTCGTCCAAGCAGGCTGTGGGGCGTGAAAGTACCTGGCGCAGCCGCGCGAGGCTTTGGTCCATGGCCTGGTCTCGCATGGTGATGAGGCCGTCGGTGTAGAGGGCGAGCACACCGCCCTCGGGCAGCGTGACCTCGGCGTTTTCGAAGGGCAGGCCACCGAGGCCCAGCGGGGGGCCGGCAGGAAGGTCGAGGAAGTCCACAGTGCACTGAGGGCTGATCAGCGCAGGCCCGGGACGGCCGGCGCGCCCCTCGGACCGGCGTCGGGGCGGGCGGCAGACACCCTCGTGTGACGACGTCGAAGCATGCGGTCTTTCGCTCGGTTTACGACTACCCTCCATTTCTCATTGCGCGACGCCATATCGTATAGTGCTGCAATCTTGATGCCGAGGGTCGCCCCCGCGCCGGCTTTCAACCTGGTGGGCCGCATTGCCTTGCCCACGCCCGGACCACACCCTGAAGTGAGCTTCCGATGCGTCGTATCGCCATATCCCTGGCCGTCATCACGATCTCTGTCCCACTCGTCGGCTGCGACGCCCTCAACGCGACGGGGAGCAGCGACGACGTGAGTCCGACCAAGGGCAACGACATCACCGTGGGGCTATTGCTGCCGGAGAATGCGAATCCCCAGTACGAGAAATTCCACTACCCCGTCATCAAGGCGAAGATTGAGTCCCTCACCCGCGGCCAGGGCCTGGTCGAGTACGCCAACGCCGATGCGGACGCAGGCAAGCAGTCCCAGCAGTTGCAGCACATGATCGACGAGCGGGTGGACGTGATCCTGCTGGACGCCGTCGATACGCACGCCATCGCACGCGGGGTGAGGAGGGCCAAGGAGGCCGGTATCCCGGTCATCGCCTACGACCGGCTGGCCGAGGGGCCGATCGACGCGTACATCACCTTCGACAACGAGCTCGTCGGTCAGGTGCAGGGCCGTTCCCTGCTGGAGGCCCTCGGCAAGGATGCCGACCTCTCCGACAAGATCGTCATGATCAATGGCTCGGCCACCGACCCGAACGCCAAGCAGTTCAAGGCAGGCGCGCTCTCTGCTCTCGACGGCAAGGTGACGATCGCCAAGTCGTTCGACACCGTGGGCTGGAAGCCGACGAACGCCGAGAAGGACATGGCCGAGGCAATCAAAGAGATCGGCAAGGACAACATCAAAGCCGTCTACGCCGCCAACGACGGCCTGGCGGGCAGTGTCGTCAAGGCACTCAAGGCCGCGGGTGTGACCGACCTGCCGCCGGTCACAGGACAGGACGCGGAACTCCCGGCAGTCCATCGAATCATCGCCGGCGAGCAGTACATGAGCGTGTACAAGCCGTACCCGCAGGAGGCCGAGACTGCTGCGGAGATGGCTGTGACGAAGGCCCAGGGCAAGAGCATCCAGTTCGACGCCCTCACCCGCGACAGGGTCGACAGCCCTACCTACAAGGACATCCCCGCGCAGCTCGTGCCTATCAGCGCCCTGACCAAGGACAACATCAAGGACACGGTCCTACGGGACCGCATCTACGAGCTGTCCGAGATCTGCCCACCCGAGCTAGCAGCCGACTGTGCCGCGATAGGTCTGAGGAAGTAGGCCCGCGAAGCCAAGGGATCAGCGTCGTGGGAACGATGCCTTACCTCGTGCTTTCATGAGCGGGCCGTCGATCAGATCGCCGACCACGGCGACAAGTCCGGCTGGGTCGAGTTGCTGGTGTCCACGACCTTTTGAGCGAAGCCGCGGCCGAAGGTCGGCGCGGAACAGGCGTTTCCAGGCGTACCTGCACCGGGGCTGCTGGTCGTGTTGCCCGGCCTGGACGGCCCTTGCCCGCCAAGACGCCCCGCCCAGCAACACGGGCTCCGACCCGGCCATCCCAGCCGCTGTCAGCCCGCTCTCCGCACGGACACGCCGGACAATACTTTTGATGCGCTCCGAGGCAAGAAAACATAGCCCCTGACCTGCGAAAGTAAAGAGCGGCAGACGAGTCGGGCTGTACGCCGGGTTCTGTTCGAGACGGAGCCAAGATCACACATGCAGATCGCCCATCCCACAGCCAAGGCGTCAGCGGCCTGCCGCTCGTGCACGACGACATCGCCAGGAACGCACTTCGAAGTCGTGAACAGCCCTCGCCCCTCCCTCCTCCGACAAGAGGCCCAGACAGGGGCGAGCCCAGCCGTTCACGGCGGCCCTCACCACCTCAACTTGCCCCGCCCGCTGCCCCAACCCACTTCTGCGAGGACACCAGCCGCTGTGCCGTGCAGCCGTCCACTTCTCCCCACGCGGATCGATCCTGCCTGCCACCTCCCTGACCTGCGATAACCCAGCCAGGTACGCCAAGACGGGCCAATTCGACCCGGATTCGACCCGGCACGCCCTTGCGACAGCACTGACCACTTTTGAACTGCGAGAATGCAGGTTCTGCCGGTGTACCGCTCAAGAACCGGCAAAAATTGGTGCGTTCACCTACAAGAATCCTGCTTCCAGACAATTACGGCAGCACCACGATCGGACGTGCTCGCCAAACACATCAGCGGCCACCTCAGGAGTGATCCACCCAGCGGCGTCACTCCGCAGCCCCTGCCAGTGATGAACAAGACCCACGACAAGGCCCTGACCAGCTCTTTCACAGAGATACTTCCGCCTGGCAGAAGCAGCCTTGCGCGGCAACCACAGCCGTCAGGACGCTAAGTCCAACCACGGCACGCGGGGCGACGACGCCCCGCCGACAGGGACGGGAACCCCCATGCCTCACATGACCGCCTTCGCCAGGAACCAGTGGTACGTCGCCGCCTACAGCCACGAGGTCGGGCGCGAGTTGCTGGGCCGGACGATCCTCGGCGAGCCGCTCGTCTTCTACCGCACCGAGGACGAGGGCACCCCGGTCGCCCTGCACGACCGCTGTGTGCACCGCCGCTACCCGCTCTCGCAGAGCGGTCTCGACGGTGACCGGATCGTGTGCGGCTACCACGGCTTCACGTACGACACGACCGGCGCCTGCGTGTACGTGCCGGGGCAGAAGCGCATCCCGCGCACCGCGCGCGTCGCCTCGTACCCCGTGGTCGAGCAGGACGCCCTGATCTGGGTGTGGATCGGCGACCCCGGGCTCGCCGACCCGCAGACCATCCCGCGCGCCCGCCACCTCGACTCCCCCGGCTGGGTCACGGTCCGGGGCATGGAGCCCATCGACGCCGACTACGGGCTGCTCGTCGACAACCTCCTCGACCTGTCCCACGAGACGTATCTGCACGGCGGCTACATCGGCACCCCCGAGGTCGCGGAGACGCCGATCACCACCGAAGTGGACGAGGGCGCGGGCATCGTGCGGGTGAGCCGGCACATGGACGACGCCGAGTGCCCGCCGTTCTACGCCCGTTCGACCGGCATCGAGGGACGGATCACGCGCTGGCAGGACATCGAGTACCACGCCCCCTGCCTGTACCTGCTGCACAGCCGGATCGCGCCGGTGGGCGTCCTGCCGGAGGCCGACGGCAGCGACCCGAACGGTTTCCACACCGAGATCACGTACGCGATCACCCCGTCGTCCGACGGCAAGGTGTACGACTTCTGGATGGTCTCGCGGGACTGGGCGACGGACGACGACGAGGTCACCGAGTTCCTGCGCGGCAACAACCACACCGTCGTCATGCAGGACGTCGACGCACTCAACCTGCTGCAGAAGACGCTCGGCACCGAGCGCACCGGCTACCAGGAGCTGAGCATCAACATCGACACCGGCGGTCTGGCCGCCCGCCGTATCCTCGCCCGGCTGGTCGAGGAGGGCGACAAGCCCGTGGAGAAGGTCCTGTGAGCAGCCCGTCCTCGGCGGGGCCGCGCGAGATCTACCGCATCGACTGGCTGCCGGGCACCGACATCCTGCACGGAACCTGTCACTGCGGCGCCGAGCACACGGCTCAGGACCCGATCGAGATGTGGGAGTGGATGCTCGGCCACCCCGAAGGACACCAGCCGGGAGCCCAGCGGGGACCCCTGCCGCAAGGAAGCGACTCATGACCGTGTACGAAGCCGAACTGGTCGTCGCCGGCACGGAGCCGGCAGCCGACGGCGTGCTCGCGCTCACCCTGCGCCACCCGCTGGGCGAGCCGCTGCCCGCCTGGGAGCCGGGCGCCCACGTCGATCTCGTCCTCGGCCCGGAGCTGGAGCGCCAGTACTCGCTGTGCGGCGACCCGGCGGACCGTGCCGCCTGGCGGGTCGCGGTGCTCCGGGAGCCCGCGGGACGGGGCGGATCCGCCTTCGTGCACGAGCAGTTGGGTCCGGGCGACAAGGTGCGGGTGCGCGGCCCGCGCAACCACTTCGCCCTGCGGCCGGCGCCCCGCTACCGCTTCATCGCGGGCGGCATCGGCATCACCCCCATCCTGCCGATGCTCGCGGCCGCCGAGGCGGCGGGCGCCGAGTGGACCCTCCTCTACGGCGGCCGCTCCCGCGACTCCATGGCGTTCACCGAGGAGTTGGCGCGCTACGGCGACCGGGTCACCCTCGCCCCGCAGGACGAGACCGGACTGCTCGACCTCGGAGCGGTGCTGGACGCGCTGCCCGAGGGGACGCTCGTGTACTGCTGCGGTCCGGGCGCGTTGCTCGACGCGGTCGAGGAGCGGTGTCCGTCCGGCGCGCTGCACGTCGAGCGGTTCCAGCCGAAGGAGCAACAGACCGGCGATGACGCCGAGTTCGAGGTCGAGCTGGCGCAGAGCGGCCGTACGGTGACCGTCGCGGCGGGCGTGTCCGTGCTGGACGCCGTCCGGGATGCCGGGGTCGAGGTGCTCTTCTCCTGCACGGAGGGGACGTGCGGCACCTGTGAGACGGACGTGCTGGAAGGCACCCCCGAGCACCGGGACTCCGTCCTCACCCCGGAGGAGCGGGAGGCCGGGGAGACGATGATGATCTGCGTGTCGCGGTGCCGGGGGAAGCGGCTCGTCCTGGATCTCTAGCGGAGGCGGAGAAGTGTACGGCCGGCGTGGACGGCGAGGTCCATGCCGGCCACCGGAGAACCTCCGCCCCAACTGTCAACAATTTTGTCAGCCAAGACCGTTGACCCCGCCGAACGCGCGGCTCTACGTTCCCTGCACGCCAGTTGAGCACTACTGTGCGGTGTGCGCACAGCCTGTCGGAACACGTTTGTCTGCACAGGAGGAGCCTTGCGTCGTCTGTTCGCCGGTCTCGCGGCCGGCACCTTCCTGCTCGCCACGGCGGCCTGTGGCTCGTCCGACGGCTCCGGTTCGTCGGGCCGGGCCACGTCGTCCGGGGGCACCATCACCGTCGAACTCGGGCTCATTCCCATCGTCGACGTGGCGCCCGTCTACCTCGGCGTGAAGAAGGGCTTTTACGCCAAGCACGGCCTGAAGCTGTCGATCACGACCGCGCAGGGCGGCGCGGCGATCGTGCCGGGTGTCGTCAGCGGCCAGTTCAAGTTCGGCTTCAGCAACATGACCTCCCTCATGGTCGCCCAGTCCAACAGCGTTCCCGTGCAGGCCGTCGCGAACGGCATCGCCTCGACGGGCGTGCGGGGCAAGGACTTCGAGGCGCTCACCGTGAAGAAGGGCAGCCCGATCAAGTCCGCCGGGGACCTGGAGGGCAAGAAGGTCGCCATCAACACCCTGAAGAACATCAACGAGACGGCGGTCCGCGCGTCCGTGGCCAAGGCGGGCGGCGACCCGGACAAGGTGGAGTTCGTCGAGCTGCCCTTCGACCAGATGCCCGCCGCCCTCGACAGCGGGCGGATCGACGCCGCGATGGTCGTCGAGCCCGCCCTCGCGACCGTCAAGTCCCAGGGCGGGGTGGAGATCGCCTCACCGATGGTCGACGTCTCCCCGAACCTCACCGTCGCCATGTACTTCACCTCCACCCAGTACGCCCAGCAGAGCCCGGACGTGGTGAAGAAGTTCCAGCAGGCCACGGCCGAGTCCCTCGCCTACGCCGACGCCCACCCGGACGAGGTCCGCCAGATCATCACCACCTACACCAAGATCCCGCCCTCACTGCTGGAGCAGGTGACGCTGCCCAAGTGGCCCGCCGAGGCGAACCGTTCGTCCATCGAGGACCTGATGAAGCTGGGCCACGAGGACGGCCTGTTCAAGACGAGCCCCGACCTCGACAAGCTGCTGCCGTGAAAGGCGTGAACCTCGCCCTCGGTGCGGCCGGGCTCGCGGCCTTCCTCGCCCTCGGCGAGGCGGTGCCGCGGCTCGGCCTGGTCAAGGAGGCCTACTTCCCGCCGACCAGCCGCATCGCCGACGCCCTCGGTGACGAACTCGCCGACAGCGCCTTCTGGACCGCCCTCGGCGACACCCTCACCGGCTGGGCCCTCGGCCTGGCGATCGCGGTCGGCGCGGGCATCGTGGCCGGTGTGGTGATCTCCGTCGTCCCCCACCTCCGCGAAGCGACGGCGTCGACGATCGAGTTCCTCCGCCCGATCCCCTCGGTCGCCCTCATCCCCCTCGCGGTCCTGCTGTACGGCACCGAACTGCGCTCGGTCCTCCTCCTCGTCGTCTACGCCTCCTTCTGGCAGATCCTGATCCAGGTCCTGTACGGCGTCCAGGACGTCGACCCGGTCGCGGAGGAGACGGCCCGCTCCTACGGCCTCGGCACCTGGGCACGGATCCGGCACGTCCTGTGGCCGACCGCGCTGCCGTACGTCATGACCGGCGTGCGGCTCGCGGCAGCGGTCGCGCTGATCCTCGCGATCACCGCCGAACTGGTCATCGGCGCACCGGGGCTGGGCGCGCGCATCGCGGTCGCGCAGACCTCACAGGCCGTGCCCGAGATGTACGCGCTGATCGTGGTCGCGGGGCTGCTGGGCCTGCTGATCAACGTGGGCGCGCGGACCGTGGAGCGGCGGGCGCTGGCCTGGCACCAGTCGGTGCGCGGGGAGGTGGCGGTGTGAGAGGCCTCCTGATGCGCCTGGGGTACGTGCTCGCCCTGCCGGCCGTGCTGGTCGCGGTGTGGTGGGTGGCGTCCGACGACAGCACCGACGTGTACTGGCCACCCCTGCGGACCATCCTGGAGACCTTCCCGGACGTGTGGACGGGCGAGCGGCTGCGTGCGGACGTGCTGCCGAGCGTGCTGCGGCTCGCGGGCGGCTACACGCTGGCGGCCGTCGCCGGGATCGCGCTGGGCACGGTCATCGGCTCGCACCGGCGGGTGCGGGCGGTGTGCGAACCGGTCCTGGAGTTCCTGCGGGCGGTGCCGCCGCCCGTGCTGGTGCCGGTCATCATGCTCTTTGCCGGCATCGGCGACACCATGAAGGTCGTGGTGATCGCGGCCGGCTGCGTGTGGCCCGTGCTGCTCAACACCGTCGAGGGCGTACGGGCGGTGGACCCGGTGATGACGGAGACCGCCCGCTCGTACGGCATCACGGGCCTGGCACGCCTGAGGGATCTCGTGCTGCCCTCGGCGAGCCCGCAGATCTTCGCGGGCCTGCGCCAGGCCCTGTCCATCGGGATCATCCTCATGGTCATCAGCGAGATGTTCGCCGCCAGCAACGGCCTCGGCTTCACCATCGTGCAGTTCCAGCGCGGCTTCGCCATCCCCGGCATGTGGACCGGGATCCTCGTCCTCGGCCTGCTGGGCTTCGTCCTGTCGGTCCTCTTCCAGCTGGTCGAGCGGCGCGTGCTCGGCTGGTACCACGGTCTGCGCGCCTCCACCCGGCGGTCCCGGTGACGTCTTCGAAAGGGCGGATCATGCTCGACGTACGCGGCCTGAAGAAGGTCTACGAGGGATCCGGGCGGCGGGTGGAGGCGGTGCGCGACCTCACCTTCACGGTCGGCGCGGGCGAACTCGTCTGTCTCGTCGGCCCGTCGGGCTGCGGCAAGACGACGCTGCTGAAGTGCATGGGCGGCCTGCTGGCACCCACGGCCGGTGAAGTCCTGCTGGAGGGGCGGCAGGTGACGGGGCCGCCGCCCGGGATGGCGTTCGTGTTCCAGGAGTACGGGCGGAGTCTGTTCCCGTGGATGCGGGTCGGCGAGAACGTCGAACTCCCGCTGAAGCAGAAGGGGTTGAGCAAGGCGCGGCGACGGGACCTGGTCGCCGACGCCCTGAGGTCGGTAGGACTCGCGGACGCCTCTTCCGCGTACCCCTGGCAGCTGTCCGGCGGCATGCAGCAGCGGGTGGCGATCGCCAGGGCCCTCGCCTACGAGCCCCGCGTCCTGCTGATGGACGAGCCGTTCGCGGCCGTGGACGCGCAGACCCGCGCCGACCTGGAGGACCTCGTACGGGGCCTGTGGCGGGAGCGCGGAATCACCATCCTGTTCGTCACCCACGACATCGACGAGGCCGTGTACCTGGGCGAGCGGGTGGTCGTCCTGTCCGCCTCACCGACCGTCGTACAGGAACAGCTGAAGGTCGATCTCCCGCCGGACCGTGACCAGCTGCACACCCGGGTCGCCCCGCGCTTCGCCGAGCTGCGCACGCATGTGTACGAGCAGATCCAGGCGGCGAAGCGCGGTGTGCAGCTCGGCGGCACACCCCTGGAGGCAGCCCCGATGGACGCGCCTCCCCCGCTCAAGGACGGTCTTCGCTGACCTGGGCGCCGTCGGCGACCTGAACGCCGACGGTGCCCGGTCAGGCCTCGGGGGCCGGGACCACCCTGAGGTGTCCCGCGGTGCGGCGGGCACGGCGTGCCCTGCGGGGCGCGGGAGCCGGGGCCTCGCGCAGCACCATCGTCAGCCGCGTGTATCCCATGTCCTGCAGGGTCCTCGGCGTCTCGCCGACGATACGGCACTCCGTGGCACCCCGGCGCGGATCCGGATGGCGCAGGGGCCGGACCGCCCCGTCGTGCTCGACGGCCTCCTCGCCGACCGCGCGGATCCAGTGCGGCAGGCCCTGCCGGTAGGCGGCCTCCATGATCGGATCCTGGGCGATCTCACGGCGGATCGCCTGGAGCCCGGGGTCGTGCCCGTGCCGTTCGAGGGCCGCCGCGAAGCGGGCCAGCATCGGCAGGCACCAGCTGGACTCATGGTCGCCGAGAACCGAGGACGCGTCGGGATGGAAGAGGACGAACCGGAGGAAGTTGTCGCCCGGCAGGGCGGTCGGATGCGGACCCACCTCCCGGAAGAGTGACCGGAAAGCGGTGTTGGCGAGGACGACATCCCAGCGGTGGTCCAGCACGACGGACGGGAAGGGCACGGCCTCCAGGTACGCGGCGTAGTCCAGGAGGTAGGCCTGGGCCTCGGGACTCTCGGGGACGGGCCGCGGTGCCGACCGCTGCCCACCTGCCTGATATGCCATCGGGAGGTCACCCCTCTTGCCTCTGCGGCCTTCACGCGGCGCCCCGATCCTGCTGCCCGGGCGCTTCACATGTCAACTATCGTGGCATTCCACGCTCGTTGACGGCTGAAATTGGCCACAGTTGTGGCGAGACCTGGATGTGAGTTCGAAAGACCCGCTACTCTCCGGTCAGTTCACGGCGATCGCGTGTGTGCCTGTGAGAGGGTCGTGAGAGACGTAGGAGACCTGTCGGTGACGGATGGCTTTCAGGTTCCGGGCGCCACGGCGACGGTGCTGCTGTCGGCCGTCGTCGCCCGCGTCACCGCGCTCGCCGACCGGCTCGGCGTGCCGCACGCGGAGGTCTTCCACACCGGACGGCTCTCCGTCGCCTCCGGCGTCCCCGAGCCCGTCGTCAAGGCCCTGCTGAGCGGGCGCCCGGCCGGCGAACCGGACGTACAGGCCCGGTTCCTGCAACGGCTGGACCTGCTGCGCCGCACCCGGCTCAAGCCCAACGGGCGCAAGTACACCCAGCAGGAGATCGCCGACGGCGCCGGTATGTCGCGGCAGCAGGCGGGCGCCCTCATCAACGGCGACCGCCGCCCCACGATGGAGCACTGCGACGCCCTCCAGCGCTTCTTCCGCGTCCACGCCGGCTTCCTCACGGCCGAGGACCCCGAGGCCCTCGCGGGCGCCCTCCAGCACATCGAACAGGAGCTGCTGCAGAAGCTCGCCGCCCGGGAGGCGGCCGCGGCCGCCGAGGACCCGCTGGAGCGGCTGCTGCAGGACCACGGTGTGCGCGGGATCGCCTGGCGGGCCGCGCAGTTGCCCACCGACCAGCACCGGGACAAGGTCGCCGAGTGGCTGGACATGCTCCTGGAGAGCGTGAAGCGGCCCGAGTCGTGATCCGGGAGATAACTGTGGGCATCGCCAAGGACATGCGCCGCCTGTGCGACGAGCTGGTCGCGGAGCTGACCCTCCCGGCCCCGGCCGCACCGGCCGACCTGTACACCGCCCTGTGCGACGGCATGAGCAGACGCCGCGGCCGCCCCGTCCACTTCCGTACGGCCCCTTTCCCGCCCGGCACCGCCAGCGGGCTGTGGCTCGACATGACCGACCAGGACCTCGTCGTCATCGAGGAACGCACCGCGCCCGACCACCAGTTGGTGATCCTCGGTCACGAGCTGTGGCACATGAAGGCGGGCCACTGCAGTCACCACGTCGAGGGTGCCGCCGTCGCCGCCCGTTTACTGCACGACGGGGCGGACCTCCAGGCGACGGTCCACAAGGTCGCCGCCCGCACCCGCTTCGACCAGGCCGACGAGCGGGACGCCGAACGCTTCGGGCTGCTGCTGGCCAGCAAGTGCCGCGCCTGGCTGGCGGGTTCGTCGGGGCGAGGGCGCGGCCAGCGGGACCATCTGGCGGGGCGGATCGAGGCGTCGCTGGGGTATCTGGGGCGGCAGAAGCGGGGCGGGGCCTGAGGATCGGCGGATCGGGGCGCGAGCGGCCTCGGTCGTCGATCGACCGTCGCCGGTCGACGGTCACCGGTCACCGGTCACCGGTCGACAGTCACCGGTCGACAGTCACCGGTCGACGGACACCGGTCGCAGATCGACTGTCACCGGTGGCCGACCGACGGTCGCCGGTTGTCGGTTGCCGGTCGCTTGTAGACAGTCACCTGTCGCCTGTCGTCCGCCGCCTGCCGTGGACCCGTCTCCGGTCACCTGTAGACAGTCGTCAGTCGTCTGGCGCCCGCCATCATCGGACTGTCGTCGGTCGTCGGCCGCCCGTAGACAGTCGCCTCCCGTCACCGAGGCCGTCGGCGATCCGCCGAAAGCCCTTCACCCCAGCGTAGGGACGGTTTTCCCCAGGGGTTTCCCCGAGGTTCCACCTCGGCTAAGCGGGCGAACCGAGGTGGAGCGAGACCGGATTGTCAGTGGTGGACGGCAAGCTGGGAGGTGCGCCGCCGCATGGGGGGCGTACGCGCCGTCAGGGCGCGTGGGAGACGACGCCGACACGGGGAGAGCCGACCGATGCCCACTGCCGTACTGACCGACCGCGAGCGCACCGCCGTCCAGGCCTACCTGCGCCTGCTCCACACCGTCAGAGCCGCCTTCGGCGACGACACCGGCGACCCGCCCCACGACCGTTTCCCCCCGGTGGTCCCACCCACCGTCCTGGCCGAGGCGGAACAGGCCCTGGCGGCCGCAGGCCTGACGGGCAACGAGGAGGAGTTCTTCCGCCTGCTGCACAGCTGGTGCCCGGAGAGATGACGGGGTGACGAGCGGGCCCGGGCGTGCGGGGAAGCGCGTCCGGGCGCCCGTCCGTGACGAGGCCGACTGCAGGGCTCAGGCGTGCGGCACCGCGACGGCCGTCGCCACCAGCCCCTGGCCCACGGTCCAGCGGCCGTCGAAGTGGCCGAGCCTGCGGTCGCCGAGAAGAGGGCCGGGGACGAGGAGACGGGCTCGGAAGGTGCCGCCGGAGCCGTTCGCGAGGCCCGCGTCGATGTCGATGTCGGCCTCGCTGAAGTCCAGCCACTTTCGGGTGAGGGGGAACCACGCCTTGTAGACGGATTCCTTGGCGCTGAACAGCAGCCGGTCCCAGTGGATCTCGGGGCGGTCCGCGGCCAGGCCGCGAAGCCGTTCGGCCTCGGCCGGCAGGGCAACGGCGGACAGGACACCCTCCGGGAGCGGCTGGTGGGGTTCGGCGTCGATGCCGAGGGAGGCCAGGTCGGCGGCGCGGACCAGCGCGGCGGCACCATAGCCGTCGCAGTGGGTCATGCTGCCGGTCAGCCCGGCCGGCCACTGCGGGGCACCGCGCTCGCCGGGCAGCACGGGCTGCACAGGCACCCCGAGCTTCTCCATGGCGCGCCGAGCGCAGGAGCGTACGACGGTGAACTCGCGCCGGCGCTTGGCGACGGCGCGCGCCACGAGCGCTTCTTCCTCCGGGTACAGCGGCCCGTCCCCGAACTCACGGACGCCGTCCTCGCCGTGGGCCTCCACGGCGACGACCGTCTCCGGCAGCAGCTCCTCGATCACGCGGATCCGTCCTTGGTCGGCAGGATGCGGCGCAGGCGCCCCGGCGGCTGCGGGCGCTTGCTCCACTCGCGGGGGTAGCCCACCGACACCTCCTCGAAGCGGACGCCCTCGTGCCAGGTGATCCGCGGGATGTGCAGATGGCCGTAGACCATGGCGGCGACGCGGAAGCGGCGGTGCCAGTCCGCGGTCAGCGCCGTGCCGCACCACATGGCGAACTCGGGATACCACAGGACGTCCGTGGGGTGCCGGTCCAGCGGGTAGTGGTTGACGAGGACCGTGGGCAGGCCGGACGGCAGGGCGGCCAGCCGGCGTTCCGTCTCCGCGACACGGGCCCGGCACCAGTCCTCGCGGGTCGGGTACGGGTCGGGGTGCAGCAGGTACTCGTCGTTGCAGACCACCCCGGTCCGGTGCGCGTACGCCAGCCCCTCCTCCTTGGTGGCGCAGCCGGCCGGCAGGAACGAGTAGTCGTACAGCAGGAACAGCGGAGCGACCGCCACCGGGCCGCCGGGGCCCTCCCACACCGGGTAGGGGTCCTCGGGGGTGATCACGCCGAGGTCGCGGCACAGTTCGACGAGGTGCTCGTAACGGGCGACCCCGCGCAGGGTGACGGTGTCCTTGGGGTGGGTCCACAGTTCGTGGTTGCCGGGCGCCCAGACGACCTTGCGGAAGCGGCTCGCGAGCGTCTTCAGCGTCCATCCGATGTCGGCGACGCTCTCGGAGACGTCACCGGCCACGAGCAGCCAGTCGTCGTCGGACTCCGGGACCATGCGCTCGACCAGAGCGCGGTTCTCCGGATATCCGATGTGCAGATCGCTGATGGCCAGCAGCTGTCCGGCACCACCGGCCGTCGACGTCACGTCCGCTCCCCCGCTCGTGCACGCGCGCCCCGGACGAACACACGAATGGCACCACGACAACACATTCCCGCGCGTGGGACAAGGCGTCATTACCCGACACCCGGATCGACCTGAACATGATCGGGAAATCCGTAACACGCGCGTTGCACGCGGCACCCCCGGGACGCCGTATGATCGCCCCAACACCACCGCCATGAACGTCCCTTCGCACGGGGCGGTTTGGTGTCCCTCCATCCACCCTGCCCGGGCACGGGCCTGCTTCGCCCTGCCCGCGAACCCTTGAAAGGCGGCCTGCATGGTCTCTCGCGTACGCGTCTGGCTCAACCGCACGTACGCGGAGAACGTGTTCTTCATGGATCAGCTGCGGCGAAATCCCAGCGACCGCGCCGTCGAGATCCATGCCACGCACGGGGACGCCGACTCACCCGTCCTGGCCGCCGCCGACACCGCCGACCTGGAGCCGGAGGGCCTGTCCCCGGCCGCGTACGTGGAGTACGCGCTCGACCAGTGCGCGCGGCGCGGCATCGACGTGTTCGTGCCCCGGCTGCACCAGGCGGCGATCGTGGCGCACCGCGCGGACTTCGCGGCGGCCGGCACGGCACTGCTGGCGCCGCCGCCCGAGGCGGTGGCCGTCTTCCACGACAAGGTGATCGCCTACGAGGCCGTCCAGGCGATCGGGGCGCCCGTGCCGCCGTGGTGGCGGGTGCGAACGGCCGACGAACTCGTCGCCGCCGTCGAGGAGCTGGAGGCCGGCGGCCACAAGGCGTGCTTCAAGCCCGCGTCCGGCGCGGGCGGCGTGGGCTTCCGCGTGATCACGCGCGCCCCCTTCTCGCTCATGCACCTCAACGGCTTCCCGAGCCCCTACGTCCAGCTGGACCTGGTCGTCGAGACGCTGAGGCAGGCGGACGAGCCGGTGGACTGGCTGGTGATGCCCCGTCTGGAGCAGCCCGAGGTGTCCGTGGACTGCCTCACCGGCCCCGACAACCGGGTCCGCCTGGCCATCGGCCGCACCAAGAACGGCCGCCGCCGGGGTTTCACCCTCCAGGAGCAGTGGCTGGAGCCGGCCAAGCGGATCGCCGAGGGCTTCGGTCTGCACTACCTGTCCAACATCCAGTTCCGGATGTTCGGCGAGCAGCCGGTCCTGATGGACGTCAACACGCGTCCGGCCGGCGGCCTGCACCAGCTGTCCCTCTGCGGCGTCAACGCGCCGTGGGCGGCCGTGCAGTTGGCGCTCGGCGAGGACCCGGGCGAGATCGTGCCACCGTTCCTGGGGCAGGACTACACGGTGGTGTCGGGCCCGCGTCCGGTGCGGCCGGTGTCGCTGCCGCAGCAGCGGGTCGAGGAGACGGAGACGCTGCTGCCGGCGGTGCCGGCGCAGGCCGACTCCGTCCAGGACCAGGATCAGCCCCAGGCGCAGGTCCAGGCTTCCGCGGCGGCGGTGTTGCCGCTCTAGCCCACGCCCCTTCGTCGTACGAAGAAGTCCCCCGGACGAAAAATCCGGGGGCTTTTTTCCGCTCGGGGTGTATCAGGGCTCGAGGAGTGTGCTCTTAACGGTGTAACACCGAAGGCCCACGGAGGAACGACGGGGGATCACGGGGGATCACGGGGGACCTCCGTGGGAGGCACCAAGGCACCAGCGCACCGAGGAGCACAGGGGACCGACGGGGGAATCGGGGATCGACGGGGGATCCCCGGGGGAACGGGGGATCGGGCCGGTCGGCCGCTGTCACGGGGAGCGGCCGACCGGTCCGAAGCGTCAGAAGCGTCCCGCCCCCCGGTACAGCTCCAGCTCGCCGTCGAGTTCCACGGCGAGCACGGTGGCGTGCGGGTCGAGGTCGGACCCGGCGGGCGGGTCGATCCACAGCACCCCGACGGCCTCGTGCAGGCCGCCGACGACACGGTGGGCGAGTTCGGTGCCGGTACCGAGCACCGAGACCTTGCGGACCGGGGTGACCAGACCGCGGACGCCGATCTCGGCGCGCGGGATGTCGAACAGGGTGAGATAGAGGGTGCGGCGGTCGGCGGAGAGGGTGCTGGGCCCGTAGTGGTGCCCGGCCGGGAGCCCCCGGACCGTCCCGTACACGGCCTCGGCGTGCTTGCGGATCCACTCCCCCAGCCCTTCGAGGCGCTCCACCTGCGGCCGCGGGATGGTGCCGTCCTCCCTCGGACCGACGTCGAGCAGCAGGTTGCCGCCCCCGCCGATGGTCTCGGTGAAGTAGCGGACGAGCTGGGTGAGCGACTTGTGGTTGTGGTCGTGGTGCTGGTAGCCCCAGGAGTCGTTGATCGTCAGGCACAGCTCCCAGGGGCCCTCCGGCGGCACGATGGGGGCGCCCTGCTCCGGGGTGGCGTAGTCTCCCTCGCTGAGCATGCGGGCGTTGAACACGACGTCCGGGGAGTAGGAGCGGATCAGCGCGGCGAGTTCCTTGATGCGCCACTGTTCCTCGCTGCGGTCCCACTCGCCGTCGAACCACATCAGGTCGGGCCGGTAGCGGGAGGCCAGTTCGCGGATCTGGCCGTCGCGGTAGGCGAGGAAACGCTCCCAGGCCTCGAGGTCCTCGTCCTCGGCCGCGCACTCGGAGTAGCGGTTGTCCTCCATCTCCGGCGGGCGGCCCGGCTTGCGGGTGGTGGCGTAGTCGGGGTGGTTCCAGTCGGAGTGAGAGTAGTAGAGGCCGACCTTGAGGCCCTTCTCGCGCAGGGCCTCGGCGTAGCCGGAAATGTAGTCGTGGCCCAGGTTGAGGTCGCCGTACCGGGTGTCCCAGAGGGCGACACCGTCGTGGTGGCGGCTGGTGAGCACGGCGTACCTGGCGCCGGCGCGGGCGAAGAGGTCGGCCCAGGCGCGCGGGTCGTAGTGGGCGCCGGTGAAGCGGTCGAGCTGGGACATGTACCGGTCGTGCGGCACGATGTCGTCGTAGAACGACCAGGACTCCTGGACGCCGTCGACGGCGTAGATGCCCCAGTGGACGAAGATCCCCAGCTTGGCGTCGGTGAACCAGGGTTGCATGGCCATGGGTCAGCTCACCCCGGCGCGCTTCAGACGGAGCGTCAGGACCTGGAAGGGCCGCAGGACGACGGAGACCGCCTGGTCCCCGTCGACGGCCGCCGGCTCCAGGGGGCGCTCCAGCAGGTCGGTGACGTGGGCGCCCGCGAGCGGGAAGCCCGTGCGCAGGGTGCCGGTGGCCCGGCCGCCGCGGGACTCGTAGAGCCGTACGACGACGTCGCCGGACTCGTCGTCGGCGAGCTTCACCGCCTCCACGGTGACGCCCTCGCCGTCCATGGAGACGACCGGACCGGGCGCGCCCTGCGCGTCCGCCACGCGCAGCGGCAGGTTGAGGGCGTAGCCCTCGGCGACCGCGTCCTCGATGCGCGCGCCGGGCAGGAGCGCGTAGGTGAAGCGGTGCCTGCCCTGGTCGGCCTCGGGGTCCGGGATGCGCGGGGCGCGGACCAGGCTGAGACGGACCGTGGTGGTCGTGCCGCCGTCCTCGCGGACCGTGCGGGAGACGTCGTGGCCGTACGTCGAGTCGTTGATGACGGCGACGCCGTAGCCGGGTTCACCGATGTGCACCCAGCGGTGGCCGGCGACCTCGAAGCGGGCCGCCTCCCAGCTGGTGTTGGTGTGGGTGGGGCGCTGGATGTGGCCGAACTGGATCTCGGCGGAGGAGTGCGGGGCCCGGATGTCCACCGGGAAGGCCGCCTTGAGGATCTTCTCGGTCTCGTGCCAGTCGATGTCGGTCTCGATGTCGATGCGGGGGCTGCCCGCCCGGACCGTGATCGTCTGGGTGATCGTGGACCCCTTGCCGAAGGAGCGGGTGACGCGGATCGCGCCGACGAGGGGGCCCTCTTCGACGACGGTCAGCGACTCGGCGTCCAGCAGGTCCGTGTAGCGGTTCTTGTAGTGCTTGTCGATGTCCCAGGCGTCCCAGTAGTTCGGGAGGTCGGTGTGCAGACGGAGGAGGTTGCCCTGGTCCGCGAGGACTTCGCGGTTCGCCCGTAGATCGTATACAGAGGACAGTGTTCCGTCGTCCGCCACCTGTACACGCACCAGACCGTTGTCGAGGACACGGCCGGTGACCGTGACCGGCTGCGCAGGCTCGGTGTGGGTGAGGGGCGCGCTGCCGCTCGCGGGCACCTCCACGTACACCGGTGCGCCCTCGGCCGTACGGACGACCTCGGCCCGGTCGAACGGGCTCGTGTTGAACACCCGGGGCCCGCCGGCGCCGAGCGCGGCGGTCGCCTCCGCCGTCAGCTCCTCCAGCTCCGCCGCCACGCGGGCGTATTCGGCCTCCGCCTCGCGGTGCACCCAGGCGATCGACGACCCCGGCAGGATGTCGTGGAACTGGTGCAGCAGCACCGTCTTCCAGAGGCGGTCCAGCTTCTCGTACGGGTACGCGTAGCCCGGCGCGTGCAGCGCCGCCGTCGTCGCCCACAACTCGGCCTCGCGGAGCCTGTGTTCGCTGCGCCGGTTGCCCTGCTTGGTGCGGGCCTGGGAGGTGTAGGTGGCGCGGTGCAGTTCCAGGTAGAGCTCGCCGTTCCAGACCGGGGCGTCCGGGTACTCCTCGCGGGCCTTGGCGAAGAAGTCGTCGGGGTGTTCGACGACGACCTTGGGCGAGCCCTCCAGGTCGGCGAGCCGGCGCGCGCGTTCCATGATCTCGCGGGTGGGGCCGCCACCGCCGTCGCCCCAGCCGAAGGGCGCGAGAGAGCGCGTACCGGCCCCCTTCTCCGCGTAGTTGCGCACCGCGCGGTCCATCTCCTCGCCGCTGAACCGGGCGTTGTAGGTGTCGACCGGCGGGAAGTGGGTGAAGATGCGGGTGCCGTCGATGCCCTCCCACCAGAAGGTGTGGTGGGGGAACTTGTTCGTCTGGTTCCAGGAGATCTTCTGGGTGAGGAACCACTCGTTGCCGGCGAGCTTGGCGAGCTGCGGGTAGGCGGCGGTGTAGCCGAAGGAGTCCGGCAGCCAGACGCCCTTGGTCTCGATGCCGAAGTGCTCGATGAAGAACCGCTTGCCGTGGATGAGCTGGCGGGCGATGGCCTCGCCGCCGGGCAGGTTGCCGTCGGCCTCGACCCACATGCCGCCGACCGGAGCCCACTGGCCCTTCTTCACCGACTCCTGGATGCGCGCCCAGACGTGGGGGTAGTGGTCGCGCACCCACTCGTACTGCTGGGCCTGGGAGCAGGCGAAGATGAAGTCGTCGTACTCGTCGGCGAGCGAGGTGACGTTCGAGAAGGTGCGGGACGTCTTGCGCTTGGTCTCGCGGATGGGCCAGAGCCAGGCGGAGTCGATGTGGGCGTGGCCGACACCGGAGATGGTGTGGGCGCTGGCGTGGGCGGGCCTGGCCAGGACGGGGGCGAGCACCTCGCGGACGGCCGGGGCGCTGCCGGAGATGTCGTCCAGGTCGAGGGCGTCCATCGCCCGGTCCAGGGCGTGCAGGATCTCGTGGCGGCGCGGTTCGTGCTCGCCGAGGTGGACCATGAGTTCGCGCAGCACCTGGAGGTCCAGGTCGAGGTGCCAGACCTCCTCGTCGAGGACCGCCAGGTCGGCGCGGCGGAATGTATACAGTGGACGGTCGCCTGCCGTCAGTACATCGCCGAGCGGCGTCGGCGCAGCGAAGTCATTGGCCAGGATGTCGGGGTTGGAAGCCGCCTCGACCAGGTAGTCGATCTGCTCCCCGCCCGTCGCCGGGTTGGCGATCGGCACGTACTGGTTGAGCGGGTTGACCGCTTTCAGGGGCCGACCGTCGGGCAGGTGCACCAGCGCCTCGGCCTGGTTGCCCGGCCAGTCGCCCACGAACCCGAGGTCGATGACCGCCTCGACCCGCTTTCCGGCCCACTCGGCGGGCACCTGGCCGCGCATCCGGAACCAGGTGGTGCCCCAGGGCGGGCCCCACGGGGTGTCCATGGCGAAGGGCGTGTACCGCGCGGCCGCGGCCTCCTCGAACGTGACCGGCTCCCCCGGTGCCTGCCAGGCCTCGACCTCGAAGGGGACGGTGGCCGCGTAGATCGCGGGCTTGATGCGCTGGTTGTGGGCGCGGTCGACGCGCTCCTCGATCCGGCGGCGTTCGTCGTGCATGAGGGTCTCCAGGAAGCGAACGGAGGGGAAAGCGCTTTCCGCAGGCGCTTACTTAAGGTACGCGAGCCCAGGGTGTACCTCGGTGTAGCCCTCGACCAGCCTGCGGGCCACATTGACCGAGTCGACCAGCGGGTGCAGCGCGAAGGCCTTCACCGCCGTGACACGGGAGCCGGACTCGGCGGCGGCGAGCACCTCCCGCTCGACCGCCTTCACCGCGCAGACCAGGCCGGTGGCGTGGTCGGGCAGCGGGGCCACGGTGATCGGGTGCGCGCCGTTGGCGTCGACCAGACAGGGCACCTCGATGACGGCCTCGGAGTCGAGCACCGAGAGCGTGCTCCTATTGCGGACGTTGAGGATCAGGGTGGTGCGTTCGTCGCGGGCGATGGCCCGCATCAGGGCGAGGGCCACCTTCTCGTAGCCGCCGGACAGATCGTCGGCCTCGCGTTCGCCGGCGCCGGCAGTCTCCCGGTTCTCGGCCATGTAGGTGGCCTCGCGCTCGGCGCGGGTGCGGTCCCAGGCGGCCAGGGCCGGCGCGTCCGGGTCGCGCATCTCCTCGTAGAAGTGGGCCTGCTGGTCGCGCAGGAAGGCGCCGCGGGTCTTCTCGGCCTGCTGGTAGGCGCGGACGGCCTCGCGGTTGAAGTAGTAGTAGTGCAGGTATTCGTTGGGGATCGCGCCGAGCGACTGGAGCCAGTCGACGCCGAAGAGCTTGCCCTCCTCGAAGGAGCCGAGCAGATCGGGGTCGGCGAGCAGGCGCGGGAGCTCGTCGCGGCCGGCGACGCGCAGGCCGCGCACCCAGCCGAGGTGGTTGAGGCCGACGTAGTCGATGAAGGCCTCGCGCGGGTCGGCGCCGAGCACGCGGGCGATCCGGCGGCCGAGGCCGACCGGGGAGTCGCAGATGCCGATGACGCGGTTGCCGAGGTGGCGGGACATGGCCTCGGTGACGAGGCCGGCCGGGTTGGTGAAGTTGATGACCCAGGCGTCGGGGGCGAGGCGCGCGACGCGTCGGGCGATGTCGACGGCGACGGGGACCGTGCGCAGACCGTAGGCGATGCCGCCGGCGCCTACCGTCTCCTGGCCGAGGACGCCCTCGGCGAGGGCCACCCGCTCGTCGTCGGCGCGGCCCTCCAGGCCGCCGACGCGGATCGCGGAGAAGACGAAGTCGGTGCCGCGCAGGGCCTCGTCGAGGTCGGTCGTGGTGGTCACCCGGGGCGCGTCGGGGACGCCGGCGGCCTGTTCAGCCAGAACACGGGCGACTGCATACAGTCGACCGGCGTCCAGGTCGTGCAGAACGACCTCCGTCACCCGTCCCTCGGCGCGGTCCGTCAGCAGCGCCCCGTACACGAGCGGCACCCGGAACCCGCCGCCGCCCAGAATTGTCAGTTTCACTCTTGCACCTTTCCTGCCAGGACCACCTCGACGCCCGCCTCCTCCAGGGAGGAGCGGGTCGCCGCGTCCACCGGCGCGTTGGTCACCACCACGTCCAGGTCCTCGGGACCACAGACCCTCGCCATGCCCGTACCCGGGAACTTCGCCGCGTCCGCCAGCAGGACGACCTTGTCGCTCGCCTTGATCATGGCGCGCTTGACCGGCACCTCGACGACCGTCGTGTCCATCACCTGCCCGCCCGGCCGCACCCCGCTGGTGCCGAGGAAGAGCCAGTCGGCGTGCAGCTGGCGCAGGTTGTCCTCGGTGAGGAAGCCGACCAGGGAGCGGTACTCGCGGCGGACCATGCCGCCGAGCAGCACCAGCTCGATGCCCTCGTCGTCGGCGAGCTCCTCGTAGACCACCAGATTGCTGGTGATCACGGTGAGACGGCGGCCGTGCAGCTGACGGGCGAGCCGGTAGGCGGTGGTGCCGATGTCGAGCAGCACCGACTGACCGTCCCTGATCATCTCCGCCGCGAACACCGCTATGGCGTCCTTCTCGGGCACGCGCACCTCGGCGACCTCGGCGAAGGGCTGGTCGCCCTCGTCGACGACGGCACCGCCGTGCACGCGCGTCAGCAGGCCGTCCTCCTCGAGTTTCACCAGGTCACGCCTGATGGTGGCGGGGCTCACGCCCAGCTGCTCGGAGAGGTCGGTCACAGCTGCGGGGCCGCCGGAGCGCAGGGCCCGCAGGATGAGTTGGTGTCGTCGTTCTGCCAGCACGGCATGAACAGTACTCGTCATCTTCAATCAAATCCATGCTCACTTCTGCTCGGGTATTGACCAATCTCGCGGAGGGGCGCACGATTCCGGTCACCGAAATGAAGAGTTTTGACGAGCTCCCTGACGAGAGGACGGCCCCCGTGGACGACGACCGGCCCGACGTGCTGCTCACCGGGCTGCTCTTCTACGACCTCGTCCTCACGGGCCTGGGCCGGCCGCCCACGCCGGGCGAGGAGATCTGGACGGCCGGCATGGGCTGCGGCCCGGGCGGCATCGCCAACCTGGCGGTGGCCGCCTCCCGCTTCGGGCTACGGACCTCGCTGGCCACGGTCTTCGGCGACGACTTCTACGGCGAGTACTGCCGGGACGTCCTCGACGACCAGGAGGGCATCGACCTCGGCCCCTCCCGCACCGCGGACGGCTGGCCCACCCCGGTCACCGTCTCCCTCGCGCACGGCGACGACCGGGCCCTCGTCACCCACGGCCAGGAACCGCCGTACTCGCAGGACGCGCTGATGGGCGACCCGCCCGAGGCGCGCACGGCGCTCGTGCACATCGAGGCCGAACCGCGCGCGTGGATCGGCAAGGCGGCCGCGAACGGCACGCAGATCTACGCCGACGTCGGCTGGGACCCCACCCAGCAGTGGTCCCGCGACCTCCTCGACCAGCTCGCCCTGTGCCACGCCTTCCTCCCCAACGAGGCCGAGGCCATGGCCTACACCCGCACCGACAGCGCGGTGGCGGCCCTCGGCACGCTCTCCGAGCTGGTGCCGGTGGCGGTCGTCACGCGGGGCGGGGACGGCGCGGTGGCCGTCGACCAGATCACCGGCGAGTACGCGGAGGTCCCGGCCCTGGACGTCGATGTCCTCGACGCGACGGGCGCCGGGGACGTCTTCGGCGCGAGCTTCGTCGCGGCCTCGCTCGGCGGCTGGCCACTGGAGCAGCGGCTGCGGTTCGCGGTGCTCGCGGCCGGGCTGTCCGTCCAGCACCACGGTGGGGCGCTCGCAGCCCCGGGCTGGTACGGCGTCGACCGCTGGTGGGGCTCGCTGACGGACCCCGATCTGCGACGCGCCTACGGTTTCCTGGCCGACCGCCTCCCGACGGACGTGGGCCCGCCCGTGCGCCATGCCCCCGTCACCCCGCCGGCCCCTCACACGCCCGTCGGCCCGCGCGGCTCAACACGGCGGCACTGACTCTCAGACCCCCTCAGCACGTCGAACAGGAACAACAGGAGTGACCCGTGGACCTTTCTCGTAGAGGCTTCCTCCAGGCCGCCGTGTTCACCGCGGCCGCGTCCGGCCTGACCGTCGCCTGCGGCGGCGGCTCGGAATCGGGCGGCACCAAGAACGGCAAAGACCTCACCATGTGGTACTGGGGTGGCGCGCTCAGCGACAAGGTGGTCGCGGAGGCCAAGACGCACTTCAGCAGCCAGGTCAAGCTGACCGCCGCCTCCATCGGCGGCGACTTCAAGCAGAAGCTCACCACCACCCTCGCCGCGGGCGGCTCCTCCGTGCCCGACATCACCGGCATCAAGGGTGAGGACATAGCCTCCTTCCTGCCCAACGCCGACCGCTTCCTCGACCTGAACGACCTGGGCTTCAAGAAGGTCTCCTCCCAGTACCTGGAGTGGAAGACCAAGCTCGCCCAGACCAAGGACGGCAAGCAGATCGGGTTCCCGATCGACATCGGTCCCACCGCGCTCTTCTACCGCGCGGACCTGTTCGACAAGGCCGGGCTGCCCACCGACCCCGACAAGGTCGCCGCCGAGGCCAAGACCTGGGACGACTACTTCGCCCTCGGCTCCGAGCTGAAGAAGGCGGTGCCCGGCACCTTCCTGATCAACAACATCAGCTCCGTGTTCAACATCGCGGTCGGCCAGGGCACCAAGCGGTTCATCGACGAGGACAACCACTTCATCGGCGACCAGGAGCACATCCGTACCGCGTGGGAAACGGCGATCCGCCCCTACACGCTCGGCATCGACGCCAAGATCAACGACAACACCTGGAACGCCGCCATCGGCAAGAACCTCACCACCGAACTCGGCGCCGCCTGGCACGCGTTGGACATCGAGTCGGCGGCCCCCGGCACCAAGGGCAAGTGGCGGGTCTGCGCGACGCCCGGCGGACCGGCCAACCAGGGCGGCTCCTACCTGGCCCTGCCCTCGCAGTGCCGGAACCCCGAAGAGGCGTTCAAGATCATCAGCTGGATCCTCAGCCCGGACAACAACGCCAAGAGCTACACCGACGCCACCATCTTCCCCGCCTCTCCGGCGACGTACTCGATGGAGGCCATGACGGGCCCCGACGCCTTCTTCGGCGGGCAGAAGATCATCGAGGTCTTCGGCCCGGCCGCCGAGGCCATCCCGGTGAGCTACGAGGCGCCCGCCGACTCCGCGGTCATGGCTCCCTTCATGGCCGAGCTGACCAGCATCGAGGCCAAGGGAAAGAAGCCCGACGACGCCTGGAACGACGCGGTCGACCAGGCCAAGCAGATCGCCCGGCGACAGGGGGTGAACTGAGGTGTCGTCACCTCCGGTCACCGGTTCCGCCACGGTGCGCGAGCATCGTGGCGGGCCGGGCCCGGCCCGTTTCCGCCCGCGGCGCACCCCGCCCGCGGGCGCCGTGCGGCCCAGGCGTCGCGGGGTGCTCTCGTACTGGCGGCAGTACCTGGCGATCTCGCCCTTCTACCTGATCTTCGCCGCCTTCTCCTTCGTCCCCGTCTTCTATTCGCTGTATCTGTCCTTCCAGCGCTACGACGGCCTGGGCACCAAGCAGTTCGTGGGCCTGCAGCAGTTCGAGTTTCTCTGGAACGACCCGGTCTTCTGGCTGTCGATCCGCAACACCCTGCTGATCTGGATCCTGTCGACGGTCCCCACGCTGTTCGGCGCCCTGGTGCTGGCGACGCTGCTGCACTCGGTGCGCCGCTTCAAGGGCTTCTACCGCATCGCCCTGTACGTACCGAACGTCACGTCGATCGTCGCCGTGGCGATCTTCTTCGGCGCGGTGTTCAGCAACAACTTCGGTCTGGTCAACGCGATCCTGGGCACGGTCGGCATCGAGCCCGTCCCGTGGCTGAGCAATCCGTGGCTGATCAAAGTGGTGATCGCGGCGCTGATGACCTGGATGTGGACCGGCTACAACATGATCATCTACCTGGCCGGCCTTCAGGCCATCCCGCAGTCGGTCTACGAGGCGGCCAAGATGGACGGCGCCGGCCCCGTCCGCACGTTCTTCCAGATCACCATTCCGATCATGCGGCCGATCATCCTGTTCACCGTCGTCGTCTCGACGATCAACGGTCTGCAGAGCTTCAGCGAACCCCAGGTGCTCTTCGCCAGCAACGCCGCCAACCAGAACCTCGGCGGCCCCGGCCAGGCGGGCCTGACCACGCTGCTGTACTTCTACCAGTCGGCCTTCCTCGACAACGACTACGGCTACGGCGCGGCCATCGTGTGGGCCTTCTTCGTACTGATCATCGTGCTCGTCGTCATCAACTGGCGCATCGTGCAACGAGGGAGGAAGTCATGACGACAGCCGCCACCACATCGCCGGCCACGGGCGCGAGGCGGCGGCTTCGGCGCCCCAAGGGCCTGACCACGCACATCCTGCTCGCCCTGGCCGTCCTGATCTCGGTCTTCCCGTTCCTGTGGACGATCGTGATGGCGACCAACACCACCAAGGACATCTACCAGAGCCCGCCGAAGCTGACCTTCGGCTCCCATCTGCTGGAGAACATCCGGAACGTGCTCGACACCATCGACTTCTTCGGGTCGATGCTCAACACGGTCGTCGTCGCGTGTGTCACCACGGTCCTGGTGCTGTTCATCGACTCCCTGGCGGCCTTCGCCTTCGCCAAGTTCGACTTCCCCGGGCGCAAGGTGCTCTTCGGCACGCTGCTGGTGTTCATGATGCTGCCGCTCCAGCTGGCCGTCCTGCCGCAGTTCATCCTGATGTCCGAGATCGGCTGGGTCGGCATGCTCAAGGCGCTGGTCTGGCCCGCCCTCTCCAACGCATTCGGCATCTTCTGGCTGCGCCAGTACATCGAGAACGGTGTGCCCGACGAACTGCTCGACGCGGCGCGCATCGACGGCGCCGGGTTCTTCCGTCAGTACTGGAACGTCGCCCTGCCGATGATCAAGCCCGCGCTGTCCTTCCTCGCCATCTACGCCTTCGTCAACGCCTGGAACGACTACGTCTGGCCGCTGATCGTGCTCACCAACCCCGACCACGTCACGCTTCAGGTGGAGCTCGCCCAGCTCAACGTCGGCCACAACACCGACTACAGCATGGTCATGGCCGGTGTGCTGATGGCCTCCCTCCCCCTGGTCATCGTCTTCAGCATCTTCGCGCGCGGGTTCATCGCGGGCGCCACCGAAGGCGCGGTACAGGGCAGCTGAACCGGTGTCGAGACAGAGGTGCACTGTGGTGGATGTCGCCGGCGGTGGACGACCGGGGCGCGGCAAGGTGCTCGTGGTGGGCATGGACGGGCTGCGCTTCGACAGGCTCACCCTCCCCCAGCCTCCGGCCGGGGGGACCCCCATCTCGCTTCGCTCGCCGTCCAACGCACCCGTGCTGCACGGCCTGATGGCCCAGGGCGCCCACGGCACCAGCCTGCTGCCCTACGGCGAGGCGGACGGCCAGGCCGAGAACGGGCCGTCGACCAGCATGGCCTACACCGACTCCGGCCCCGGCTGGTCGAGCGTGCTGACCGGGGTGTGGCCCGACCGTCACGGGGTGACCGGCAACGACTTCGTCGGCGCCGACTTCGCCCGCTACCCCGACTTCCTGACCCGCGCCGTCACCGCCCGGCCCGGTCTGCGCACCGCGGCCGTGGTGTCCTGGCCGGAACTGGTCCGCCGAGGCGTCCTCGGCGCCGCCATCGGCCGGCGGGTGCACTACGACGGCGAATCCGACGGCTACGACACCGCGGACCGCCTCGTCGCCCGCACCGCCGCACGCTGGCTCACCGAGGACGACCCGGACGTCGTGTTCGTGTACTTCGGCGCCACCGACGAGGCCGGCCACGCCACGGGACCCCTCTCCCCCGCCTACGACCACGCCCTCCTCGCCCAGGACACCCACCTCGGGCGGCTGCTGGAGGCGATCAATGCCCGGCGCTCGGCCCCGGGGCGCGCCGACGAGCACTGGACCGTGCTGGTCACCACGGACCACGGTCACCTCGACACCGGCGGCCACGGCGGCGACACGCGTGCCGAACAGGAGGTCTTCGTCATCCTCGCCGAGCCCGGCGTGCCCGACGGCACCCGGCTCGACGCGCCCCGCCTCATCGACATCGCCCCCACCGTCCTGGACCGTCTCGGCATCCCCGTCGACCCCGTCTGGGGCCTGCAGGGCCGCGCCCTGCCCCGGCCCACTCCACCGGGGGAAACCCTCGGGGCCTCCTCCGGGCCCGGGCGATCGGGGCAGAGCTCACCGCCACCCACCTCACCACCGACTTCGGAATGGTCATGACCGACGCACTGATGAACGATCCGTCGACCCACGGGCCTCACCCGGCCGATCCCCTGATCGCCCTGCGCCCCTGGGAGGCACCCGAGGTGACCTCCTGGGGGCGCCTGCCGATGAACGCCGTCGACCGGCGCGACGGAGCTCTCGTGCTGGACGGCGACTGGCGTTTCCAGCTGCTGCCGACGCCGGAGGCGCCGGTGTCGGACAGGTGGTCCTCGGCATACGTTCCTGGTGTCTGGACCATGCAGGACACGGACGACCTTCCGCAGTACACGAACATCCGTATGCCGTATACAGAATTCCCCCCACAGTCGCCCGCCGCCAAAAACCCGACGGGTGTATACGAGCGACAGGTGGACGTCCCCGCCGAGTGGGCCGGGCGCCGCATCGTGCTCCAGGTCGGGGCCGCCGAGAGCGTGCTGCTGGTGCACGTGGACGGGCGGCCCGTCGGCATCTCCAAGGACTCCCATCTGGCGGCCGGGTTCGACCTGTCCGGCGTCGTACGCCCCGGGGAGCGGGCCACCGTACGGCTGACCGTGGTGAAGTGGTCGGACGCCTCGCACATCGAGGACCAGGACCAGTGGTGGCACGGCGGCATCACACGGTCGGTGCTGCTGTACGCCACCGACCCGCTGTATCTCGCGGACGTGACCGTCCGGGCCCGCCACGACGGTGACCTGCGCGTCGACTGCCTGGTGCGGGACGCCTCCGGCGCCCTCCCCGAGGGCTGGTACGTCACCGGTGAGCTCGACGGCCATCTGCTCGCTCAGGACATCGGGTTCGACCGTGCCAACGAGGAGGACGGGCGGGTCTCCGACTTCCTCGGCGAGGTGCGGCTGCACACCCTCGTCCCCCAGGTGCGCCTGTGGACCGCCGAGACGCCCGAGCTGTACGGGCTGACCGTCCGCCTGCACCGCGCCGACGGCACGATCGCCGACACCTCCCGCCACCGTGTCGGCTTCCGCGACGTGGAGATCGTCGGCCGGGACCTGCTGATCAACGGCGAGCGCGTCTTCATCCGGGGCGTCAACCGGCACGACTTCCACCCGCTGACCGGGCGCACGGTGTCGTACGACGACATGCGCGCGGACCTGGTCCTGCTGAAGCGTTTCGGCTTCAACGCGATCCGCACCGCGCACTACCCGAACGACCCGTCCCTGTACGACCTCGCCGACGAGCTCGGCTTCTACGTCGTCGACGAGGCGGACATCGAGTCGCACGACCACGCCCATGAGATCGCCGACGACCCGCGCTATCTGAACGCCTTCGTGGACCGGGTCTCGCGCATGGTGCTGCGCGACAAGAACCACCCGTCGGTCATCATCTGGTCGCTGGGCAACGAGTCGGACTACGGCGCGAACCACGACGCGGCGGCGGGCTGGGTGCGCCGGCACGATCCGACCCGGCCCCTCCAGTACGAGGGCGCCGCCAAGCGCGGCTGGGCGGACCCGGGCCTGGCCTCGGACATCGCCTGCCCGATGTACGCGCCGTTGGAGGAGTGCGTGGCGCACGCGCTGTCCGGGGTGCAGACCAAGCCGCTCATCCAGTGCGAGTACTCGCACGCCATGGGCAACAGCAACGGCACGCTCGCCGACCACTGGGCGGCCATCGAGGCCACCCCGGGACTTCAGGGCGGCTTCATCTGGGAGTTCTGGGACCACGGCATCCTCCAGCGTGTGACGGACGGAAGACCGGCCGGGCGTGGGGGCGCCGGCCTCTACGACAACGGCGTCGCCGCGCCCGGCCACCGCTGGGCGTACGGCGGCGACTTCGGGGAGCCGTACCACGACGGCGCCTTCATCGCGGACGGGATCGTCTTCCCGGACCGCACCCCCAAGCCGGTGCTGTACGAGCACCGGGAGCTCGCGGCCCCGGTGCGTCTGAAGTGCTTCCGGCACGAGGGGCTGGTCCTCTCCAACCACCAGCACTTCCGTGGCCTGGAATGGCTCGCGGCCGAGTGGGAGCTGTCCCTCGCGGACGGCGGCACGCTCACCGCGCCGGCCGAGCTGCCGGATCTGCGGCCGGGTGAGACGGCGGTGGTTCCGCTGCCCTTCGAGCTGCCGCGGGACGGCGGCGAGGCGTGGCTGACGCTGCGGGTGCGGACGGCTCAGGACCTGCCGTGGGCGCCGCGTGGTACGGAGGTGTGCGCGCCGCAGCTGCGGTTGCGGGCGGCCGAGCCCGTGGAGGAGTCGGCGGTGGCCGCGCAGGTCGAGGTCGACGACGACGGGCTGCTCGTCCATCCCCTGCTCACCGTCGCCCCGACGCTGTCGCTGTGGCGGGCGCCCACCGACAACGACGAGTTGGGCGGGATGGCGGCGCGCTGGCGGGCCTGGGGGCTGGACACGCTCGTACGCAAGCCGGTCTCGGTGCGCCGGGACGGCATGTCGGTGACCGTCGACGCGGAGTACGCCGGCACGACCGGTGTGGTCCGGCACCGGCAGGTGTTCACGCCGGTCGAGGGCGGGCTCCGGGTCGACGAGGAGGCCGAGCTGCCGGACGAGTGGGACGACGTGGCGCGGGTCGGCTCGGTCTTCGAGACGGTCGCGGGGCTCGACCTGCTGGAGTGGTTCGGGCAGGGCCCCTGGGAGTCGTACCCCGACCGCAGCGCGGGCGCCCCGGTGGGGCACCACTCCGTTCCGGTCGACGCGCTGTTCACGCCCTATCTGCGTCCGCAGGAGAGCGGGGGGCGGCACGGGGTGCGGCGGTTCACGCTGTCCGCGCCGGACGCCACGGGTCTCGCCGTCACGCTGGACGAGCCGCGCCAGGTCTCCGTCACGCGCTACCGCGCCGAGGACCTGACCGCCGCCGCCCACCACGACGAACTGGTGCCGCGCCCCGGCTGCGTGGTGCACCTCGACGCGGCCCACCGCGGCCTCGGCACCGCCTCCTGCGGCCCCGACACCTTCCCCTCCTACCTCGTCCCCCCGGGCGTCCACCGCTGGAGCTGGACCCTGCGCGCGCTCTGAACCCCCTCGTTCATCACGGACTTCGTCGGCCTTCTTCCGTCTTCTTCGCACCTCACCGGACCGCCTCGGACCTCTTCCCCGAACCTCCTGGGACCTTTCCTCGAACTTCTACGGACCTCTTCGGACCTCTTCGGACTCCTTCGGACTCCTTCGGACCTCTTCGGACCTCATCGGACCTCTTCTACGGAGCACACGTGTGTACTTCGCATGCCCATGAACAAGGCGAGGCCGCGCAGGCCGGCGCCGGGCGACGCGGTTTCCTGAGAGCCACCGCGCTGCTCGGCGCCGCCGCCACCGCGTCGGTCGCGCTGCCGGCCACCGCCGAGGCCACGTCGGGGAGCAACTGGCGGCCCGACCCGGACAGCCGCCGCTTCACGCTCGCGGTGATGCCGGACACGCAGTACCTCTTCGACGGACCGAGCATCGACAAGGCCCCCGTCGAGGCCTCCCTGCGGTACCTCCTGGAGCACGGCAGGGACGAGAACATCGTGTTCCTGTCGCACCTCGGCGACCTCACCCAGAACGGAACGAAGGCCGAGGTCACCGCGATCAGCGAGGCGTTCGGGCTGCTCGACCGACGCGGGGTCGGCTACAGCGTCCTGGCCGGCAACCACGACGTGAAGTCCTCGACGACCGACCAGCGCGGCGCGAGCCCGTACCTGGACGCCTTCGGCCCGGAGCGCTTCCGGGGCAGGAAGACCTTCGGCGGCGCCTCTCCGGACGGCTACAACACCTTCCACCTGTTCCGGGCCGGCGGCCGGGAGTGGATGGTGCTGGCGCTGGACTGGCGGCTGTCGGCGCAGGGATACGCATGGGCCGCCGACGTCCTGGCGCGGCACCCGAAGACGCCCGTCATCCTCACCACCCACGAACTGGTCGTCGAAGACGACGCGTTGTCGGCGTACGGGCAGCAGCTCTGGGAGCGGCTGATCGAGGACCACGACCAGATCTTCCTCACCCTCAACGGCCACTACTGGCCCGCCGGACGGGCGACGCGCAAGAACGCGGCGGGACATGACGTCCACCTGCACCTGACGAACTATCAGAACCGTTACTTCGGCGGCGCGGCGATGATCCGCCTCTACCGCTTCGACCTCGACCGGAACGTCATCGACGTGGAGACGGTCTCCCCGTGGATCCTGGGCCGGGCCGCGAAGGGGCTCAACGAGCTGGAGCGGCAGGAGATCAAACTGAGCGGGGACGCCGACCGGTTCACCGTCGACCTCGACTTCGCCGAGCGGTTCTCCGGCTTCGACCCGGTGCCGGCGCGTGCCGCGCGGCCCGCGTCGGCGATGCTGGTCCCGGGGACGGCCGCGTACTGGCGCTTCGAGTCGCCCGCGAGCGGCGGCACCGTCCGTGACCTGTCCGGGCGGGGCAACGACCTCACCGTCGTCTCCGTCGGCGGCGGCTCGCTCGGCTGGTCCTTTGACCACCACCCCGACCAGCCCGGCCACGGCAGCCTGGAGTTCCAGGGCTACAAGTCCCCGCTGAGGGGCGCGTACCTGCGCACCGTGGACGGCGCTCCGCTCAACTCGGCCACCTTCGCGCGCGGTTACACCATCGAGGCCTTCTACCGCCTGCCCGCCGACTGGGACCCCGCGCACCACGCCTGGTCGGGCCTGGTCAGCCGTACCGGCACGGGCGGCGCCGCCGGGAAGACCGCCGACGACCCCGACGAGCCGCTCGCCACCCTGTCCCTGTCGAACGACCGGGAGCCGCAGTGGGCCATGCGGCCGCTGAACCAGGAGGGCATCGCCACCAACTGGGGTCAGGAGACCCCGCTGGAGACCTGGTGGCACCTCGCGGTCGTCAACGACGGCCGGCACACCACGCTGTACGTCGAGGGCTGCCCGGTGGTCCGCAACCCGAAGGCGACGGCGGTCGGCATCACGTCCGTCGGGCTGCCCTGGCTGCTCGGCGGATACGAGTACGGCGGGACGATCGACCAGATCCTGCACGGCCGGCTCGGTGACGTCCGGATCGTCGAACGGGCGCTGCCCGTCACCTCCTTCATGAACCACTGAGTCCATGAACCGCTGAGTCCATGAACCGCTGAGTCCGCCCGAGCCCCGCGAAAGAGAGTCATGTCCGAGCAGCAGCTGCCCGTCTGGGCCGACCCCTCCGTCTCCCCCGCCACCCTGGACCCACAGGGGGCTTCCCGGCGCCAGCTCCTTCGTGCGGCGGGCCTGTTCGGTGCCGCGTTCGCGCTCGGGTCGGCGGCCACGCCGGCCGTCGCCGCCGGACGGGGCCATGGCGGGTTCGGCGGTGAGGACCCGCGCCTCGCCTACCTCGTCGGCGACCACCACATCCACACCGTGTACAGCCACGACGCCAAGTACACGTTCTCCCAACTGGCCGCGGCGGGCGCGCGGTACGGCCTCGACTGGATGGTGTTCACCGAGCACTCCAACTTCGGGCACGCCCAGTACGGCGCGCCGCTGGAGCACGACGAGATCCTCAGGGCCCGCGCCGAGAACCCGCGCCAGCTGATCTTCCAGGGCCTGGAGTGGTACATCCCGGCCGCCGAGCACTGCACGGTCTTCGCGGCGCCCGGCCCGCACGAGGTCGATCTGCTCACCCGGTTCGAGAGCGCTTACGACGGCAAGCTCCTCGGCTACACCGAGGGCGCCGCCGGCGCCGCGGACACCGTCCGCAACGAGGCCCACGCGGTCAAGGCCATCCAGTGGCTGGCCGAACAGCGCCGCACCGGCTACGTCGACGACGTCCTCGTCCTCGCCAACCATCCGATGCGGCTGGGCATCGACTCCCCGCACGAGATGCGCAACTGGCGGGACGCGGCCCCCGAGATCATGATCGGCATGGAGGGCGCGCCGGGCGCCCAGGGCGCGGCCATCCCGGGCTGGCGCGGGACGACGTCGATCCGCGGCGAGTACGAGAACAAGCCGTCGGCGCAGTCGTGGGCCGGTTACCCGGCGGACGCCTACCTCACGTACGGCGGCTTCGACTGGGCGACGGCGACCGTGGGCGGCCTGTGGGACGCGCTGCTCGCCGAGGGCAGGCTCTTCTCGATCACCACCAACTCCGACGCGCACCGCGTCGTCTTCGACACGTGGAAGAACGGCGACTGGGCGCCGGGCCGGAACTTCGACAACACCGGACGGCTGCCCGACCCGGTGAACACCGACACCCCGCAGCCGGGCAGCGACTTCTGGCCCGGCCAGTTCAGCCGCACCCACGTCGGCGTCACCCGCTACGGGTACCGCTCGGTGATGGCGGGCCTGCGCGCGGGCCGTGTCTGGGTGGACCACGGGCATCTGCTCGACGGGCTGGAGGTCCGGCTGAAGCGCGACCGCGACCACGGGCGGGGGGTCACCCTCGGCGGCCGGCTGCGGGTCCGCAGGGGCGAGAAGCTCACCCTGAACGTCACCGTCACCAGCGCCTCCCGCCCCAACCCGGAGGGAATCCTCCCGGAGTTGGCGCACGTGGACGTCGTCCGGGGCGCGGTGCGCGGCCCGGCCGCCGACCGGGACGGCTGGCGGGCGCCCGACACCAGGGTCGCCTGGACGAAGGACGTGAGCGGCCGTACGGGGACGTACACCCTGCGCGTCCCGCTGACCGCCGGCGACGAGTCCTTCTATGTGCGCCTGCGCGGCAGCGACGGGAACCGCCACGGAACCGGTTACCTCGGCGCCGCGGTCGACCCGCACGGACCGATCCCGCACGCGCCCGGCGACGGCGACCCGTGGGCCGACACCTGGTTCTACTCCAACCCGGTCTTCGTGGACGTGGTGGGCGCCTGACCGGCTTGCGAGGGGTACCGGACGAAAACCGGACCGGAGGGACCGGCGGGACCGGAGGTACCGTGGCCGCGTGACCACCGAAGAGTCGCTGCGGCCGCAGTCCCTGATGCTCACGTTCCTCGGCGAGCAGGTGCTCGGGCGCGCGGTGTGCGTGTACTCGGGCAGTGTGATCGACGTCTTCGCGCGCGCCGGAGTCGGCGAGCAGGCGACGCGCTCGACGCTGACCCGGATGGTGGGCCGTGGTCTGCTGCGCCGCCAGCGCGAGGGCCGCCGTATGTACTTCGGCCTGACCGAGCACTCCGAGGCCGTGCTGCGCGACGGCGAGCACCGCGTCTGGCAGACCGGCGCCGTCAACCGCCACTGGGACGGCACCTGGACCCTGCTCGGCTTCTCCCTGCCCGAGTCGTGGCAGCGCCAGCGGCACGACCTGCGCTCGAAGCTGACCTGGAGCGGCTTCGGCCCGCTGTTCGGCGGACTGTGGATCGCCCCCGGCGAGGTCGACGTGTCCGCGCTGGTGGCCGAACTCGGCCTGTCTGCCCATGTGAAGGTCTTCCGCGCCCACGCCGACACCGGCACCGACATCGGGGCGATGATCGAGGAGACCTGGGAGCTGACCGAACTCGCCCACCGCTACGAGGACTTCGTACGGCACTGGCAGCCGTGGCTCACCCGGTCCCCGCACCCGGACGACGCGCTCGCCCACCGGTTGCTGCTCCAGACGGAGTGGCTGCGGATCATCCGCCGTGACCCGCGGCTGCCGGTCGAGCACCTGCCCGGGGACTGGCCGGCGGAGCGGGCCGAGAAGACGTTCCGGTCGGTCCACGGCGCGCTGACCCCGCTCGCCGAGGAGGCCGCCGCGCACCTCATCGACCTCGTGCCCGCCCGGGACCACCCGGACGCCCCCGGCGCATGATCCGTCGACCGGCATGTTCCGGATGGCCAGGGGCTTCGAAGGGGGCCGCGCAGGCGCACCGGGGTGTGCACGGGGGCCCGGCCACGGCCCGGCCCCCCTCCGACCGCCTCCCGGCACTCAGGCGTAGAACCGCGACAGGCTCTGCAGTACCGCCGCCGGCTTCGCCCCGCCCTCGATCTCGATCGTGCCGTCGACGGTGATCTGCACCCCGCCCGGCACCTCCTCGACCTCGGCGAGCCTCCCCACCAGACGGATGCGGGAGCCGACCTTGACCGGGGAGGGGAACCGCACCTTGTTCAGGCCGTAGTTGACCTTCGTGGTCACGCCCTGGACGTCCAGCAGCTCGGTGAACAGCGGGATGAACAGGGAGAGGGTGAGGTAGCCGTGCGCGATGGGGGCGCCGAACGGGCCGTCCTTGGCGCGTTCGGGGTCGACGTGGATCCACTGGTGGTCGCCGGTGGCGTCGGCGAAGGTGTCGATGCGCTCCTGGGTGACCTCGATCCACTCGCTGGCGCCCAGATCGCTGCCGGCCAGCTTCTTCAGCTCGTCGAGGCCGTTGACGGTGATGCTCATATGCCGTTCCTCACTTGGGAGTCGATGCCGTGTTGGTGCCGTACCGGGAGCGCACCCGGGACTTCAGGAGCTTGCCGGAGGCGGTGCGCGGGAGTGCGTCCGCGACCACCACGGACTTGGGGATCTTGTACTTGGCGAGGCGGCCGGACAGGGAGGCCAGGATCTCGTCGGGGTCGATCGCGGCGCCCTCGCGGGGCACGACGACCGCGCGCGGCACCTCCCCCCACTTCTCGTCGGGCACGCCGATGACCGCGCACTCGACGATGTCGGGGTGGGCGAGGAGCAGGTCCTCGATCTCGGCGGGGTAGACGTTCTCCCCACCGGAGATGATCATGTCCTTTATACGGTCGACGATGTACACGTAACCGTCTTCGTCGACCCGGGCCGCGTCCCCGCTGCGGAACCAGCCGTCGCCGAAGGAGGCGGCCGTCTCCTCGGGCAGCCCCCAGTAGCCGGGCATGACGTGCGGGCCGCGCACGACCACCTCGCCGGTCTCGCCGACCTCGACGGGCGCCAGGTCGGGCCGGACGACCCGCACGTCGCTGAAGAAGTGCGGGACGCCGGCCGAGCCCGCCTTGCTGATCGCGTGCTCGGCGTCCAGGAAGAGGGTGCCGGGGGAGGCCTCGGTCATGCCGTAGCCCTGGAGGAAGGTGAGCCCTCGCTCCTGGTAGGCCGCGATCAGCGGGGTGGGGACCGGGGAGCCGCCGCAGGTGAGGATGCGCAGGGAGGACAGGTCGGCGTCCGGCCAGCGCGGGTGGCGGGCGATCTGGTCGAACATCGTCGGCACCCCGAACATGAAGGTGATGCGGTGCCGTTCGACCAGGTCGAAGGTGGCCTCCGGATCGAAGGCCTCGACCAGGACGCAGGTGCCGCCCTTCAGCAGCACCGGCAGCGTCAGCATGTTCAGGCCGGCCGTGTGGAACAACGGCGCGGAGACCAGGGCGCGTTCGTCGGCGATCAGGTCGGTGTCGACGAGGACGTTGATCGCGTTCCAGGTCAGGTTGCCGTGAGTGAGCATGGCACCCTTGGGCCGGCCGGTCGTGCCCGAGGTGTACATGATGATGCAGGTGTCGTCGGCGCCGACCGGCTCGTCGATCGGCTCGTCCGGCGCCGACGCCAGCGCCTCCTCGTACTCGGCGCCGACCTCGACGTAGGCCCGGACGTCGGTGTTGCCCGGCAGCCCGGCGACCAGGCCCGCGTGGGAGGGGCCGTAGACGAGGGCCTTGGCGCCGGAGTCGGCGAGCTGGTAGGCGATCTCGGGGCCGGCCAGGCGGGTGTTGAGCGGGACGAAGACCGCGCCGAGCGTGCCGGCCGCGAACAGGGTCTCCAGGTAGGAGGGGTGGTTCGGGCCGAGGTAGGCGATGCGGTCACCGCGGCGGACGCCCCTGGCGCGCAGGGCGTGGGCCAGGCGCGTGGTGCGTGTATGCAATGTGCGGTAGTCGGTCGACTGATCGCCGTGGACCAGGGCGGTGCGGTGCGGGGTCTTGCGGGCCCGGCGTGCGGGCCATGACCCCAGTCCCTCGTTGCGCATCGTTCAGGCCCCTTACGGTGTGGTCAGCCCGAGCAGACGGGCGGCGTTCTCCTTGAGGATCTTCGGCTTCACCTCGTCCTTGATCGTCAGCTTGTCGAAGTCGGCGAGCCAGCGGTCGGGGGTGAGGACGGGGAAGTCGGAGCCGAAGAGCACCTTGTCCTTCAGCAGTGTGTTCGCGTACTGCACGAGCTGCGGCGGGAAGTACTTCGGCGACCAGCCGGACAGGTCGATGTGCACGCCCGGCTTGTGCGTGGCGACGGCCAGGGCCTCGTCCTGCCAGGGGAAGGACGGGTGCGCCAGGATGATCTTCAGGTGCGGGAAGTCGGCGGCGACGTCGTCCACGTGCAGCGGGTTGGAGTACTTCAGGCGGATCCCGCCCCCACCCGGGACGCCGGCGCCGATGCCGGTCTGGCCCGTGTGGAACAGGGCGATCGTGCCCGTCTCCTCGATCACCTCGTACAGGTCGTACGCGATCGCGCGGTCGTTGGGGAAGAAGCCCTGGATGCTGGGGTGGAACTTGAAGCCCCTCACCCCGTACTCCTCGACCAGGCGGCGGGCCTGCCGCACGCCCGCCTTCCCCCGGAAGGGGTCGATGGAGGCGAAGGGGATGAGGACGTCCGCGTTGGCGGCGGCCGCCTCGGCGACCTCCTCGTTGGGGACGGGGGCCGTGCCGGTCGCGGACTCGGCGTCCACCGTGAAGATCACGGCGGCCATCTTCCGCTCGCGGTAGTAGGCGGCCGTCTCCTCCAGGGTCGGCTTGCGCTTGCCCTCGACCTTGAAGTAGGCGGAGGAGGCGTCGTGCAGGTCCTCGTCCAGGGACGAGTGACCCTTGGAGGAGACCTCCGCGTGGGTGTGGACGTCGATGGCGACGAGGTCGTCGACGTTCATCGAGCGCTCCATCACGCCTCCGGGAACTTGGGCGCCGGGATGCCGACCGTCTGGAGTTCGGCGCCGACCGAGGTGGGGAAGGCGTCGGCCAGGCTCTCGGGGGTCCAGCCGCCGTCGGCGTAGGCCGCGCGGATCTCCTGCGGATGCGACCAGAGTGCCACCTTGTCGCCGCCGATGCCGATGGCCTGGCCGGTGAGGGAGCGGGCGGCCTCGGAGGCGAGGAACGGGACCAGGGCCGCGCAGTCCTCGGGGGTGCCGAAGCCCTCGCCCTTGCGGAGGAAGTCGGGGAGCGGCTCGCCGTTCTTCATGGCCTCGATGTACGGGGCGAAGGCGGGGATGGTCTCGGTCATCGCCGTCGCGGCGACCGGGACGATCGCGTTGACGGTGATGTTCGCGCGGGCCAGCTCCATGGACCAGGTGCGGGCGAAGGCGGCGATGCCGGCCTTGGCGGCGGCGTAGTTCGTCTGGCCGAAGTTGCCGCGCTGGCCGGCCGGGGAGCCGACCAGGATCAGCGTGCCGCCCTCGCCCTGCTCGCGCATACGGATCGCGGCGGCGCGGGCGCAGGTGAAGGTGCCCTTGAGGTGGGTGGCGATCACCGCGTCGAAGTCGTCGTCGGTCATCTTCCACAGCACCTTGTCGCGCAGGATGCCCGCGTTGGTGACGAGGACGTCGAGCCGCCCGAACTCCTCGACCGCGCGGCCCACCAGCCGGTCCGCGGCCTCGGAGGTACCGACCGGGACGACCTCGGCGACGGCCTTGCCGCCCGCCTCGGTGATGGACTTCACGGCCGCCTCGGCCACGGCGTCGTCGACGTCGTTGACCACCACGGAGGCGCCGTGAGCGGCCAGGGCCTGGGCGTACGCGAGGCCGAGGCCCCGGCCGCTGCCGGTGACGACGGCGACTTTGCCGGTGAGATCGATGCTGGGCACGGGGGGAGTCCCTTCACGCAGTGAGCGGTGACACGGGTGAGCGGCCGGCGACACGCGGGGGCGGCTCGGGACGCACAGGGGTGCGGCTCGCGAGTCGCCTACGGTGCGGCCTCTGCGAGATCGAAGCTAAGAGCAATAATTGTTGTCGTCAATAGTTGTTGCCGACCTGCGGGTGCGCCATGCTGGAATCTGCCACGACGAACCCGCCCCCACGGGGCCGAGACCAGGGAGCCCGCCATCGCCCGCCAGCACGACGCCGTGAACGCCGCCACCCCGATCGACGCGGACGAGCCGTGGATGCGCGGGCTGCACGCGGACACGGGCTACCTGCTCTACCGCCTGGGCCTGCGCTCGGGGCAGCTGTTCAACACGTTCCTGCAGGCGTCGGGGCTGCGTCTGCGCCACTACGCGGTGCTGCGCTTCCTGGCCACCGCCGAGGGCGCGCTCCAGCGCGAACTGAGCGCACGGCTCGGCTACGACCCGAGCGCCATCGTCGGCCTGGTCGACGACCTGGAGAAGCTGGGCTTCGCCGAACGCCGCCCGGCCCCGGACGACCGCCGCAGCCGGATCGTCGCCCTCACCGAGGACGGCCGCGCCTTCCTGCGCGGCACCGACGCGGCGGGCCTGCGCGTGACGAACGAGCTGCTGGCCCCCCTCGACCAGGCCGAACGCGAGACGCTGCACGCCCTGCTGCTGCGCATCGCGGAGGACGGCCTCAGCTGAAGTTGCGACCCCACCCCCGTGCGATCCGCCGCGCCCGTGCGATCCGCCGCCCCCGCGCGGGAAGGAACACCGCAGTGACCGTGAAGTCGCCACAGCGACAGTGAAGTCGAGGAACCTGATGCCATGACCGCCACCCGCTCCGCGCCCGACCGGCTGCTGTCCGTGCTCGCCGCGTTCGACCACGCGCACCCGGCGCTGTCCCTCACCGACATCAGCCGGCGGGCCGGGCTGACCCTCACCACCGCGCACCGGCTCGTGGCCGCCCTCACCGAGTGGGGCGCCCTGGAGCGGGACGAGTCCGGCGCGTACCACGTCGGGCTGCGGCTGTGGGAGGTCGCGGCGCTCGCCCCGCGCGGCCTGGCCCTGCGCCAGGCCGCACTGCCCTACCTGGAGGACCTGTACGAGGCCACGCACGAGAACGTGCAGCTGGCGGTGCGGGACGGCTCCGAGGTCGTGTACACCGAGTGGCTCTCCGGGCATTCGGCGGTCGGCGTCCGCATCCGCGTCGGCGCCCGCTGGCCGCTGCACGTCACCGGCGTCGGCCTCGTCCTGCTGGCGCACGGCGGAGCGGAACTGCAGGAGGCCTACTGCGCCGCTCCGTTGGCCTCCTGCACCGACCACACGATCACCGACCCCGCGCGGCTGCGCCGGGTACTGGCCGAAGTACGGCGCACCGGGGTGGCGGTGAGCGAGCGTCAGGTCACCGACGACGCCCTGTCGGTGGCCGCTCCGGTGCGCGGGCCCGGCGGTGCGGTGGTCGCCGCCGTGTCGGTCGTCGTGCCGTACGCGGACGCGCAGGTGCCGGTGCTGGTGCCTGCGGTGCGGCTCGCGGCGCGCGGGATCTCGCGGGCACTGGGCTGGCAGCCGGACTGACCACCCCGCATATCCCTCTCACCGGTGAGGACCCGGCGCGGGCGCCTCGCGATACTGGAACGGCCCTTGCCCCGAGGAGCCGCCCATGCAGTCACCCGATCGCCCGCCCGTCCCCGACCGTCCCCGGACGGGGCGGGCCCGGCCGTCCGGCCGACTCCGGTTCGCCCAAGCCTGGTTCAGGGCCACCGTGGCCCGATGGCGTTCGGCGAACCCGTACGCCGTCGACGCCGCGCTCGCCGCGCTGGTGCTGTTCGCGGCCTCCCTGCAGTGGATGTTCCCCGACGAGGGCGGCGAGCGGCTGACCTGGCAGGGCTGGCTGCTGGGCGCCGGCACCGCCGTGCCGCTGGTGTGGCGCCGGCGGGCGCCGTTCGCGACCGCGTGCGCGGTGTCGGTGGCCACCACGGCGCAGGCGCTCCACCACGCCCCGCCGCCCGACGTGATGTACGGCGGCCTGGTCGTCCTCTACACGACGGCCGCCCTGTGCGCCCCGGGGCAGCGCCGGTTCATGCTGGTGGGCTGGCTGATCGGCGTCGCCGTCACCATGCGGCACGAGCACGGCGCCGATCCCTACGAGTACGCCTTCCAGCTCCTCAGCGTGGTCTGCGCGTACGCGCTCGGCATGCTCGCCCGTGTCCAGCGCGCCTACGCCGCCGAACTGGAGGACCGGGCCCGCAGGCTGGAGCGGGAGCGGACCGCGGACACCGAGCGGGCGCGGGCGCAGGAACGGGCCCGGATCGCACGGGACATGCACGACATCCTCGCGCACGCGGTGAGCCTGATGGTGGTGCAGGCGGAGGCCGGGCCGGTCGTCGTGCGCAGTGATCCGGCGCGTGCGGAGGCCGCGTTCGACGCGATCGCGTCGACCGGACGGGACGCGATGACACAGTTGCGGCGGATCCTCGGCGTCCTCAAGGAGGAGACGGGCGGGACGATTTCGCCGAGGTCACCGCGGCCGGGGGTGGCCGCACTCGGCGAACTGGTCCGCCAGGTCGCCGAATCCACCGGCCTGCACACCGAGTTGCGTACCTCGGGCGCGTCACACCCGCTGCCCCCGGACACCGAGGTCGCCGCCTACCGGGTGGTGCAGGAGGCGCTCACCAACACCGTCAAGCACGCGTACGCTTCCTCCGCGGTCGTCGAACTCGACTGGACGGAGGACGGGTTGACCCTGACGGTGACGGACGACGGGCGGGGCCCCGCGACAGGCGCGGACGGCGACGGCGGGCACGGGCTGATCGGCATCCGTGAGCGGGCTTCCGCCTGCGGAGGTGCGGCCGAGGCCGGGCGCGGTCCCGACGGCGGCTTCCGGGTCGTCGTACGGCTGCCGACGGCTGTCGAGCGGCAGGCGGCTCTGGGGTGAGCATCCGGGTGGTCGTCGCCGACGACCAGGAACTGGTGCGCAGCGGCTTCAGCATGATCCTCGAGGCGCAGCCGGACATCGAGGTGGTCGCCGAGGCCGGCGACGGGGAGCAGGCGGTGGCCGCGGTGGAACGGCACACGCCGGACGTGGCGCTCCTCGACATCCGCATGCCGGTCGTGGACGGCCTGGAGGCGGCCCGGCGGATCTGCGCCCGGTCCGGCTGCCGGGTGGTCATGCTGACCACGTTCGGCCTCGACGAGTACGTGTACGAGGCACTGTACGCGGGCGCCAGCGGCTTCCTGCTGAAGGACGTACGGCGCGACGACCTCGTGCACGCCGTGCGGGTCGTCGCGGCCGGCGACTCGCTGCTCGCGCCCGCGGTGACCCGCCGGCTGGTCGCGGACCTCGTGCGCCGGCGCCGCGAGGAGGCCGCCGCCGAGGTCACCCCGCAGCGCCTCGACGTGCTCACCGCCCGCGAGGTGGAGACCCTGCGGATGCTGGCCCGCGGCCTGTCCAACGCGGAGATCGCCACGGCGCTGTTCGTCAGCGAGCACACCGTCAAGACCCATGTCAGCAATGTGCTGGGCAAGTTGGGGCTGAGGGACCGGGTGCAGGCGGTGATCTGCGCGTACGAGACGGGGCTGGTGACGCCGGGGATGTCCGGCGACAAGGGGCGATCGTGATCGAAACCGGTTCCCTGCTCCCGTCGGACCGTGCCGCCTGGGAAGTGCTGGCGCGCGGCTACAAGGCGTTCTACCGCACCGAGGTGCCCGACGACGGGTACGAGGAGATGTGGCGGCGGCTGCGGGACGGGACGGAGGTGCACGCCTTCGCCGCCCGCGCGGACGGCAAGCTGGTCGGGATCGCGCACTACCTGTTCCACACCACGGGCTGGATGGCGGACAGCTGCTACCTCCAGGACCTGTTCGTCGACGAGGCGGCGCGCGGCCGGGGCGTGGCACGGGCGCTGATCGAGCACGTCGCGGGGGCGGCCCGCGCGCGGGGCGCCGCCCGCCTGTACTGGACCACCCAGGAGGACAACACCACGGCACGCGCCCTGTACGACAGGCTGGCCCGCTTCAACGGGTTCGTCCGCTACGACTATCCGCTCGCGTAGTCCCTAGCCGTCCAACTCCTCGAACAGGGTCAACTGCAGGGCGGCCGGCGCGTCGAGGCGTGCGTTCAGCGAGTTCCACGGGGTGCGGGTCGGCTCGGCGATCACCTCCGCGCCCGCCGCGGCGAGTCTTGCTGTCACGGAGGCGGAGTCGTCCACCTGGAAGGCGACCCGGATGTGCCCGGCGACGCGGCGGCCGACCTCGACGTCGTCGATGAAGGCCGCGTGGTTCGGGTCGGTCAACTCCAGGGTGGCGCGGCCGGCTTCGAGGATGGTGACCCGTCCGTCGGGCGAGGAGAACGCGGCCCGCTCGGGCAGGCCGAGGACGTCGCGGTAGAAGCGCAGGGCCTCGTCGTAGTCGTCCGCCGTGACCACCAGCCGGAGTTCGCGGACTGTGGGCTCGTCTGCCATGGGCGCTCCTCGAAGATCGCGGGTGTCGTGAGGATCAACTCCCGTACCGCCCCGTTTGTTTCCTCCCTCGCGGGAGTGAGCCCCGTGCCCGACTCCCCCGTACGGCGGAGGCCTCGAAACCGCTCCCTCCGGCGATCCGGTGGGCGCCCCTCCCGCACGAGGCTGAGGGCATGTCAACCGATGCCCCGCCGGGAGGGACCGTGCTGTCCACACTCGCCCGGGCGGCGACCCGTCGCCCGCTCACCGTCATCCTGTTCTGGGTGCTCTTTCTGCTGCTCGGCTTCGGCCTGGGCACCGGCGTCTTCGGGCGCCTGTCGGACAACGTGGCCGAGGTGCCGGGTACGGAGTCGGAGGCGGCCGCACGGTACCTCGACCGCGTCGACCCCGCCGGGGAGTCGATCACCGCCGTCGTCGAGGGCGTCGCCGTGGCCGACCCCGGTCTGCGCGCGCAGGTCGAGTGGGCCGTCACCCAGGTCCGTACGATCGCCGGCGTCGCCGCCGTACCCGATCCGTACGCGACACCCGGTCTGACCGCCGAGGACGGGCGGGCGTTGATCATCCCTGTCACCCTCGACGGCGGTCTGGACGACGAAGCCGAGGAGAAGGCCGTCGACGCGGCGGCGGCCCGGATCCAGCGGATCGACGCGCCCGAGGTCCATGTCAGCGGCGGCCCGTTGCTCGGCACGCAGATCGGCGAGCGGGCCCAGGCGGACGTGCGCAACGCGGAGTTGATCTCGCTGCCCGTCGTCCTGGCCCTGCTGCTGGTGGTGTTCGGCGGACTGCGCGCGGCCGCGCTGCCGCTGGTGATCGCGGCGAGCGGGATCGCGGGCGCGTTCCTCGCGCTGTTCGCTTTCAGCGAGGTCACCGACATCTCCGTCTACGCGATCCAGGTGACCACCATGCTGGGCCTCGGACTCGCCGTGGACTACGCCCTGTTGATGCTGGTGCGCTTCCGCGAGGAGCGCCGGGACACCGAGGACGTCGCCCTGGCCGTGCACCGCACGGTCACCGCGGCCGGCCGGACCGTGCTGTTCTCCGGGCTGACGGTGGCGGTCAGTCTCACCGGGCTGCTGGTCTTCCCGAGCACGTTCCTGCGCAGCATGGGGCTGGCGGTGGCCGCCGTGGTCGTCGTCGACATGCTGGCGGCGGTGACGCTGCTGCCCGCGCTGCTCGCCCGTTTCGGCGGGCGGATCGCCCCGGCGAAGGTCCGCCCCGAGGGCGAGGAGGGCCGCGTCTTCGCCCGCCTGGCCCGCTTCTCGGCCCGCAACCGGGTCGCCGTCCTGGCGGCGGTCGTCCCCGCCCTGCTCGTCCTCGCCCTGCCCGTCGCCGGCATGAGGATCAATCTCGGCGACGCCCAGCAGCTCCCCTCGAACACCGAGGCACGCCGGCTGTACGACACGGTCGGCGCGCACTTCCCGGCGGGCACCGGTGTCTCCCCTGTCATCGTCGTCCTGAAGCCGGGCACGAGCGCGTCGACCGTCGACCGTATACACGCCCTCTCTCCGCGCGCCGTCTCCCGCGACCTGCCGGACGGCACGACGGTGGTGGAGCTGCCGCCGGCCGGCAGCGTCGACGGCAAGGCCGCCACCGACCTGGTGGAACGGGTACGGAACCTCCGAGGCGACGAGCCCGTGCAGGTCACCGGCACCGCGGCCCGCCTGGTCGACTTCCGTGCGATGCTCGCCGACCGGGCGCCCTGGGCGGCCGTGACCGTCCTGGCCGGGATCTTCGCCCTGCTGTTCGCCTTCACCGGCTCGGTGTTGCTCCCGCTGCGCACCATCGCGACCACCCTGCTCAGCCTGGGCGCGGCGCTCGGCGCGGTGGTGTGGGTCTTCCAGGACGGCCACCTGGCCGGCCTCCTCGGCGCGGAGGGCCTCGGCTCGCTCAGTCTCACCGCCCCGCCGCTGATCGTCGCGATCGCCTTCGGCCTCGCCATGGACTACGAGTTGTTCATCCTGGCCCGGATGCGCGAGGCCCGGCAGCTGACCGACGACGACCGGGAGGCCGTGGTCACCGGCCTGCGCCGCTCCGGCCGGGTGGTCACCTGCGCGGCCCTGCTGCTCGCCGTCGTCTTCGGCGCGTTCATGACCGGCGGCTTCTCCCCCATCCTCCAGATCGGCCTCGGCCTCACCCTCGCGGTCCTCGTCGACGCCACCGTCGTCCGCATGCTGCTCGTCCCGGCGACGATGGCCGTGCTGGGCCGACGCGCCTGGTGGGCACCGGCCGCGCTGCGGCGGGCACACGAGCGGTTCGGCCTGCGGGAGGAGCAGCCGACCGCGGTCCCCCGGGCGACGACGAGCGTCTGACGCCCGGCACCACGAACCGCCTGGACGTCCGGGCGCGGGTCTCCTCACGCCCGGCACCACGAACCACCCGGCATCCGGGCGCTGGTCCCTTCACGCCCGGCGCCGGGAACCCTCCGGTCCATCCGAGCAGGGACCACCTGCGCCCCGCGCCGCGGACCATCCCGCCGACCGGGCGCGGACCACCTCACGCCCGGCACCACGAACCACCCGGCCATCCGGGAGCCGTAGGCCGGAGGATCCGCTGGATGCCGCGCCCGCCCAGCCCGCCCGGCCATGCGGGCGCGGCGGACCACCGGCTCGCCGGATGCCGTGGCCCGCCCGGCCCGGCCCGCCCGACCCGCCCGGCCCGCCCGGCCCGCCGGATGAACCTGCCCGGACCGCCCGGACCACCACGCCCACCAAGCAGTCCCCTCGCTCCACCCGGGCCCGGCACCCCGGCCCGGCCCGGCCCCGTCCCGCGCAACCGCCTCTCCGCGCGCCCTGCGAGCCTCCGAAAGACACCGTTCCCTCCAGGACACCCCGCTGCGACCGGCCGGCATGCGGCTCGCGAGCCCGCTGACGCCGGCGCCGGCCCCCGGCCCTGGTCCAGGGCGAAACCCGCCCGCCGCCCGGGGCAGCGCCGCAACAAGCAAGAAACCGGCCGCCCGCCCCGGCGGGGGCGCCCGCCCCATCCCTGTGTTCATCCGGTGAACTCACCTGCGACGCAAGGGATTTCTCCGTTACACCTCTTGACGGCCGGGGTGGCCGAGAGCACATTGGGCCCACTTTGAGAGCGCTCTCAGAGTGCTCTCAAAGGCACCCGCGCTTCATCACCCCGTACCCGAGAGGCACTCCCCATGAGCGAAACCTCCGGCATACCCCGCAGACGGCGCCCCCTGCGGCGGGCGCTCGTCGCCGTCCTGAGCACCCTGGGTCTGGCGGCCGTCGCCGCCACGGCCGTCACCCTGCCCGCGAACGCCTCCGCGCCCACGCCCCCGGCGGGCTGGACGCAGGTCTTCCTCGACGACTTCAACGGCGCCGCGGGCACCGGCGTCAACACCTCCAACTGGCAGTACGCCACCGGAACTTCGTATCCGGGCGGCCCGGCCAACTGGGGCACCGGCGAGGTCGAGACGATGACGAACAGCACCAGCAACGTCTCGCTCGACGGCAACGGCAACCTGCGCATCACCCCGCTGCGCGACTCCGCCGGCCGCTGGACCTCGGGCCGTATCGAGACCAACCGCACGGACTTCCAGCCCCCGTCCGGCGGCAGGTTGCGCGTCGAGGCGCGGCTGCAGATGCCGAACGTCACCGGTACGGCCGCCGAGGGCTACTGGCCGGCGTTCTGGATGCTGGGCGCTCCCTACCGCGGCAACTACCAGAACTGGCCTGCGGTCGGCGAGCTGGACATCATGGAGAACGTCCAGGGCCTGAACCGGGTCTGGGCGACCCTGCACTGCGGCACCAACCCGGGCGGCCCGTGCAACGAGACCAGCGGCATCGGCAACTACACCGCCTGTCCCAACACCACGTGCCAGTCCGGCTTCCACACCTACACGATGGAGTGGGACCGCTCGGTGACCCCCGAGGCGATCCGCTTCCTCGTCGACGGCGTCACCTTCCACACCGTCACCGCGAACCAGGTCGACGCGACGACCTGGAACAACGCCACCAACCACGGCTTCTTCATCATCCTCAACGTGGCGATGGGCGGCGCCTTCCCCGACGCCTTCGGCGGTGGCCTGGACGCTGACACCCGCTCGGGCGTCCCCATGGTCGTGGACTACGTGCAGGTGCTCCAGGCCTCGGGCGGTGGGAGCGGTACCACGCCGCCCCCGTCCGGCAGCCGCGACGCCTACGCCGCCATCCAGGCCGAGTCCTACGACGGTCAGTCCGGCGTGAGCACCGAGACCACCACCGACACCGGAGGCGGTCAGAACATCGGTTCCCTCGCGAACGGCGACTGGGCACTCTTCCGGGGCGTCACCTTCGGTTCCACGGCGGCCACCCAGTTCTACGGCCGGGTCGCGAGCGGCGCGGCGAGCGGCGTCAGCGGTCTGGTCGAGGTGCGCCTGGACAGCCGTGGCAACGCACCCGTCGGAAGTTTCGCGGTGGGCAACACGGGCGGCTGGCAGTCATGGCGGACGATCCCGGCGAACATCACCTCGGTCACCGGCACCCATGACGTCTATCTGACCTTCACCAGCGGTCAGCCCTCGGACTTCGTGAACGTGAACTGGTTCAACTTCGGTCGCTGACAAGGCAGTCGGGGGCGCAGGGCCCGAGGCCGACGGACGACCCGGCGGCGTTCTAGCGCAGTTCCGCGCGGAACGCCGCCGGTGTCATGTCCGTGTGCTGATGGAAGAACTTGGAGAAGTTCGCCGGGTCGGGGAAGCCCACCGCCGCGCCGACCCGGCCGATCGGCAGGTCCGTGTGGGCCAGCAGCCGCTTCGCCTCCAGGACGACCCGCTTGTCGATGAAACCCTTGGGTGTCTCGCCGGTGGCGGCGCGGACCGCGCGGACGAGGGTGCGGCGGGAGTAACCGAGCGCGTCGGCGTAGGCGCTGACGCTGTGGTTGGTGGCGAAGTCCCGCTCCACGGCGTCCCGGAAGAGGGTGAAGGTGGTGTCGCCCTGGCGGCGGGCCGCCTCCGCGGAGCTGGCCGCGAGGTGCGCCAGGCGCAGCAGGAACGCGGTGAGGGAGTGCCGCAGCACCGAGGTGTGCAGGCTCGGCGGCAGGGTCGCGGTGTCCTCGTACTCGCGTTGCAGGTACGCGAGGGCCGCGCGCAGGCCGGCCGACTGGGCCTCGTCGGGGTGGAGCAGGGGCGCGAGGTCGTAGCGGTACAGGCCGGTGGCCTCGACGGTGGCGCGGGGCAGGAAGCCGGGCTGCATGGCGAGGACGGTTCCGCGGTACTCGCTCGTCTTCGAGAAGCGGTGGACCTGGCCCGGGCGGATCCACAGCACGTCGCCGGCCGTCGCCTCGTACTCGGCGAAGTCGATCATGTGACGGACGGGGCCGTCGGTGAAGAGCAGCACGACGTGGAAGTCGATCCGGTGCACGCGGTACAGGGGTGCGTCGGCGTGCCAGCGGCGACCGGCGCCCATGGGGCCGACCTGCATGCCGACGCCGCCGACGCTGAGGTCGACCGGGAAGGGGAACGTTCTGATCCCGCCGGCGTCCTGGAGCGTTCTGTCCACCATGTCCGTCTCGTGCCGCCTCGATCGCGCCCTGGACCCGTCCGGGTGTCCCACTTTCACCACAGCCTGACACACAGGGACCTTCCGCCGAAAAAATCAGACTTTTAGTTTTGAACGCGCCAGACCAGCAACTTCGCTCTCACCGAGGACTTCTTGAAGATGAGCAGGCAGACACCGGACAGCTTGGAATGGACCGAACTCGACCGGCGCGCCGTCGACACCGCCCGTGTCCTGGCCGCGGACGCCGTCCAGAAGGTCGGCAACGGTCATCCCGGCACCGCGATGGCGCTGGCCCCGGCCGCGTACACGATCTTTCAGAAGGTGATGCGGCACGATCCGGCGGACCCCGAGTGGACCGGGCGTGACCGCTTCGTCCTCTCCCCCGGCCACACCTCGCTGACCCTCTACACGCAGCTGTTCCTCTCCGGCTACGAGGTCGAGCTGGACGATCTGAAGGCGTTCCGGACGCACGGGTCGAAGACGCCCGGGCACCCCGAGTACGGGCACACCGCGGGCGTCGAGACCACCACCGGCCCGCTCGGCCAGGGCGTCGCCAACGCCGTCGGCATGGCGATGGCCGCCCGCTACGAGCGCGGTCTGTTCGACCCCGAGGCCCCCGAGGGCACCTCGCCGTTCGACCACACGATCTGGGCGATCGTCTCCGACGGCGACCTCCAGGAGGGTGTCTCCGCCGAGGCCTCCTCGCTCGCCGGCCACCAGCGGCTCGGCAACCTCGTCTTCCTCTACGACGACAACCACATCTCCATCGAGGGCGACACCGCGACCGCGTTCTCCGAGGACGTGCTGAAGCGGTACGAGGCGTACGGCTGGCACGTGCAGCGGATCGAGCCGCAGGAGGACGGCGACGTCGACGTGCACGCCCTGTACGCGGCGCTGAAGGCGGCGCAGGCCGAGACCGGGCGGCCATCGATCATCGCGATGCGCACGATCATCGCCTGGCCCGCCCCGAACGCGCAGAACACCGAGGCCTCCCACGGCTCCGCGCTCGGCGCGGACGAGGTGGCCGCCACCAAGCGCGTCCTCGGCTTCGACCCGGAGCGGTCCTTCGAGGTGGCCGACGAGGTCCTCGCCCACACCCGCGCCGCCCTCGACCGGGGCGCCGAGGCCCACGCGGCCTGGGACAAGCAGCTCGACAAGTGGCGCGGCGCCGACCCCGAGCGCGCGCGGCTCTTCGACCGGGTCGTCGCCGGTCAGCTCCCCGAGGGCTGGGAGGACGCCCTGCCGGTGTTCGAACCCGGCCACTCCGTCGCCACCCGCGCGGCCTCCGGCAAGGTCCTCCAGTCGCTCGGCGCGGTCCTCCCCGAGCTGTGGGGCGGCTCCGCCGACCTGGCCGGCTCCAACAACACCACCATCGACAAGACCTCGTCCTTCCTGCCGGTGGGCAACCCGCTGCCGGAGGCGAACCCGTACGGCCGCACGGTCCACTTCGGCATCCGCGAGTTCTCGATGGCCGCCGAGATGAACGGCATCGCCCTGCACGGCAACACCCGGGTCTACGGCGGCACCTTCCTGGTGTTCTCCGACTACATGCGCAACGCGGTGCGGATGTCGGCGCTGATGCAGCTGCCGGTGACGTACGTCTGGACCCACGACTCCGTCGGCCTCGGCGAGGACGGCCCGACCCATCAGCCGGTCGAGCACCTCGCGTCACTGCGGGCCATCCCCGGCCTGAACGTCGTCCGCCCGGCCGACGCCAACGAGACGGCGATCGCCTGGGCCGAGATCCTCCGGCGCCACGCCACCCACCCGGCCCCGCACGGCCTGGCCCTCACCCGGCAGGGCGTGCCCACGTACGCGCCCAACCCGGAGGCGGCGAAGGGCGGTTACGTCCTGCAGGAGTCGTCGAAGGAGACCCCGGACGTCGTCATCGTCGCCACCGGCTCCGAGGTGCAGCTCGCGGTCGCCGCGCGGGAGCGGCTCGAGGCCGAGGGGATCGGCACCCGGGTGGTGTCGATGCCGTCCGTGGAGTGGTTCGAGGAGCAGCCGCGTGCGTACCGGGACAGCGTGCTTCCGCCGTCGGTGAAGGCCCGCGTCGCGGTGGAGGCGGGCATCGGCCTCACGTGGTACCGGTTCGTGGGCGACGCGGGACGGATCGTCTCCCTCGAGCACTTCGGCGCCTCCGCCGACGCGAAGACGCTGTTCGCCGCGTACGGCTTCACCCCCGAGAACGTCGCCGCCGCAGCCCGGGAATCCCTTACTGCCGCGCGTGGTTGATCCGATCGCCAGAAAGAAGATGATCACTGTGACCGAAGCAACCGCCGGCGCGGGAGCACTCAAGCACCTCTCCGACGAGGGCGTGTCGATCTGGCTGGACGACCTGTCGCGCAGGCGGATCACGTCCGGCAACCTCGCCGAACTCGTCGCGACGCGGCATGTCGTCGGCGTCACCACCAACCCGTCCATCTTCCAGGCCGCCATCGGCTCCGGCGAGGGATACGAGGAGCAGCTCGCCGACCTGGCCGTGCGGGGCGTCACGGTCGACGAGGCCGTACGGATGATGACGACCGCCGATGTGCGTGCGGCCGCCGACATTCTGCATCCTGTATACACGGCCACCGGTGGTCGCGACGGCCGGGTCTCCATCGAGGTCGACCCCCGCCTCGCCCACCACACTGAGGCCACCATCGCCGAGGCCAAGCAGCTCGCCTGGCTGGTCGACCGCCCCAACGTCATGATCAAGATCCCGGCGACGAAGGCCGGTCTCCCGGCGATCACCGAGGTCATCGGCCTCGGTATCAGCGTCAACGTCACGCTGATCTTCTCGCTGGAGCGCTACCGCGAGGTCATGGACGCCTATCTGGCCGGCCTGGAGAAGGCCGCCGCGAAGGGCCTGGACCTCTCCGCCATCCACTCCGTGGCCTCCTTCTTCGTCTCCCGCGTCGACTCCGAGATCGACAAGCGTCTGACGGTCCTCGGCACGGACGCGGCCCTCGCGCTCAAGGGCAGGGCGGCGCTCGCCAACGCCCGGCTCGCCTACGAGGCGTACGAGGAGGTCTTCGCGGGTGACCGCTGGACCGCGCTGGCCGGTGCCCGGGCGAACAAGCAGCGTCCGCTGTGGGCGTCCACCGGTGTGAAGGATCCTGCATACAAGGACACGCTGTATGTCGACGAGCTGGTCGCCCCCGGCACCGTCAACACCATGCCGCAGGCCACGCTCGACGCCACCGCCGACCACGGGCAGATCACCGGGAACACGGTGACCGGCGGCTACGCCCAGGCCCGCGCCGACCTGGCCGCCGTCGAGGCGCTCGGCATCTCCTACGACGAGGTCGTCACCCGGCTGGAGGACGAGGGCGTCGCCAAGTTCGAGACGGCGTGGCAGGACCTTCTGGACGCGGTCACGAAGTCACTGAGCAGCAAGGGAGTTGACGCGGAATGAGCACGGTCAGCACCGCCACCGCCTGGGAGAACCCGCTCCGGGACCCCCGTGACCGGCGTCTGCCCCGGATCGCCGGACCCTCCGGGCTAGTCATCTTCGGCGTGACCGGCGACCTGTCCCGCAAGAAGCTGATGCCGGCCGTCTACGACCTCGCCAACCGCGGTCTGCTGCCGCCGGGTTTCTCGCTCGTGGGCTTCGCCCGCCGCGACTGGGAGGACCAGGACTTCGCGCAGGTCGTCCACGACGCGGTCCGCGAGCACGCGCGCACCCCGTTCCGCGAGGAGGTCTGGCAGCAGCTCGCCGAGGGCATGCGGTTCATCCCGGGCGACTTCGACGACGACACGGCGTTCAAGCAGCTGCGGAACGCGGTCGAGGAGCTGGACTCCTCCCGCGGTACCGGCGGCAACTTCGCCTTCTACCTCTCCGTACCGCCGAAGTTCTTCCCCAAGGTCGTCGAGCAGCTCAAGAAGCACGGGCTGGCGAACGCGCCGGACGGGGCGTGGCGGCGGGCGGTCATCGAGAAGCCGTTCGGGCACGACCTGGCGAGCGCGCGCGAGCTGAACGCGATCGTGCACGACGTGTTCGAGCCGGACCAGGTGTTCCGCATCGACCACTACCTGGGCAAGGAGACCGTCCAGAACATCCTGGCGCTGCGCTTCGCCAACCAGATGTTCGAGCCGATCTGGAACCGGTCGTATGTCGACCACATCCAGATCACGATGGCCGAGGACATCGGCATCGGCGGCCGCGCCGGCTACTACGACGGCATCGGCTCGGCGCGGGACGTCATCCAGAACCATCTGCTCCAGCTGATGGCGCTGACCGCGATGGAGGAGCCCGCCTCCTTCGACGCGGCCTCGCTGCTCACCGAGAAGCTGAAGGTCCTCAAGGCCGTGAAGGTCCCCGAGGACCTGGGCCGGCACACCGTGCGCGCGCAGTACGCGGGCGCCTGGCAGGGCGGCGAGAAGGTGCGCGGCTACCTGGAGGAGGACGGCATCGACCCGGCCTCCACGACGGACACGTACGCGGCCGTCCGGCTGAACGTCGACAACCGCCGCTGGGCGGGCGTCCCCTTCTACCTGCGCACGGGCAAGCGCCTCGGCCGCCGGGTGACGGAGATCGCGGTCGTGTTCCAGCGGGCGCCCCACTCCCCCTTCGACTCCACGGCCACCGAGGAGCTCGGCGAGAACGCCATCGTCATCCGCGTCCAGCCGGACGAGGGTGTGACGGTCCGCTTCGGCTCCAAGGTGCCGGGCACCTCGATGGAGATCCGGGACGTGACGATGGACTTCGCGTACGGCGAGTCCTTCACGGAGTCCAGCCCGGAGGCGTACGAACGCCTCATCCTGGACGTGCTGCTCGGTGACGCCAACCTGTTCCCGCGCCACCAGGAAGTGGAAGAGTCCTGGAAGATCCTCGACCCGATCGAGGAGTACTGGGCCGCGCACGGCAGGCCCGCCCGGTACGCGTCGGGCAGCTGGGGACCCGAGGAAGCCGACGAGATGCTCGCACGAGACGGACGGAGCTGGCGCAGGCCATGAAGATCGACCTGACCGACACCACGGCAAGCAAGATCAACAAGGCGCTGGTGCAGGGTCGCCGCGCCATCGGTACACCCGCCGTGGGCATGGTCCTGACGATGGTCATCGTCACGGACGAGGAGAACGCCTACGACGCGATCAAGGCCTCCGAGGAGGCCTCGCACGAGCACCCCTCCCGCACCCTGGTCGTCATCAAGCGGCACGCCCGCACCCCGCGCGACCGCACCAACTCCCACCTCGACGCCGAGGTGCGGGTGGGCGCCGACGCCGGTACCGGCGAGACGGTCGTCCTGCGGACGTACGGCGAGGTCTCCGACCACGCCGACTCCGTCGTCCTGCCGCTGCTGCTGCCGGACGCGCCGGTCGTCGTGTGGTGGCCGGTGGACGCGCCCGAGAACCCGTCCAAGGACCCGCTGGGCGCGCTGGCCCAGCGCCGGATCACCGACATGTACGCCGTCGAGCAGCCGCTGCGGGCGCTCGAGGCGCGCGTGACGTCGTACGCGCCCGGCGACACCGACCTCGCCTGGACCCGGCTGACGCCATGGCGCTCGATGCTGGCGGCGGCCCTGGACCAGGCGCGGGTGCCGATCGTCTCGGCGGCCGTCGAGAGCGAGGCGGAGAACCCGAGCGCCGAGCTGCTCGCGCGCTGGCTGGAGGCCCGGCTGAACGTGTCCGTGGAGCGGGTCGTCACCGCGGGCCCGGTCGTCACGGCCGTGCGGCTCGGCACCGAGAACGGCGAGATCGTCATCGACCGCCCCGAGGGCCCGCTGGCCACGCTGACGCTGCCGGGCCAGCCCTCGCGCACCCTCGCGCTGAAGGTCCGCCCCACCTCCGAACTCATCGCCGAGGAGCTGCGGCGCCTCGACGCCGACGAGATGTACGCCGTCGCCCTGCGGGGCGAGGGCACCAAGGAGACCTCCTTTCATGTCTGACTCTCCTGTGCTCAGCCGGCGCCCCGAGTGGGCCGCGCTGGAGGACCACCGCGCCCACTGGCGCGCGCGGCTGCGGGAGCTGTTCGCGGCGGACCCGGGGCGCGCGGAGCGGTACGTGGTGCGCGTCGGCGATCTGCGCATCGACTACTCCAAGAACCTGGTCACCGACGAGACGCTGGCCCTGCTGGGTGAACTCGCCGTCGCCACCGATGTGTTCGGGCTGCGGGACGCGATGTTCCGCGGCGAGAAGATCAACCTCACCGAGCGGCGGGCGGTGCTGCACACCGCGCTGCGCGCGCCGGCGGACGCGGTGATCGAGGTCGACGGCGAGAACGTCGTGCCCCAGGTACACGGGGTCCTCGACAGGATGACCGCCTTCGCCGAGGAGGTCCGCTCCGGACGTTGGACGGGTCACACCGGCAAGCGGATCAGGAACGTCGTCAACATCGGCATCGGCGGCTCCGACCTGGGTCCGGCGATGGCGTACGAGGCGCTGCGGGCGTACACCGCACGGGAGTTGACGTTCCGCTTCGTGTCGAACGTGGACGGCGCGGACCTCCACGAGGCCGTGCGGGACCTCGACCCGGCGGAGACGCTGTTCATCGTCGCGTCGAAGACGTTCACCACGATCGAGACGATCACCAACGCCACCTCGGCCCGCTCCTGGCTGCTCCGAGGGCTCGACGACGGGGGAGAGAAGGCGGTCGCGAAGCACTTCGTCGCCCTGTCGACGAACGCGGGGAAGGTCACCGATTTCGGCATCGACCCGGACAACATGTTCGAGTTCTGGGACTGGGTCGGCGGCCGTTACTCCTACGACTCGGCGATCGGTCTGTCGCTGATGATCGCGATCGGTCCGGAGCGGTTCCGGGAGATGCTCGACGGGTTCAGGATCGTCGACGACCACTTCCGCACCGCGCCCGCCGAGTCCAACGCCCCGCTGCTCCTCGGCCTGTTGGGCGTCTGGTACGGCAACTTCTTCGACGCCCAGTCGCACGCGGTGCTGCCGTACTCGCACTACCTGTCGAAGTTCACCGCCTATCTCCAGCAGCTGGACATGGAGTCCAACGGCAAGTCGGTGGACCGCGCCGGCCGGCCCGTGCAGTGGCAGACCGGGCCGGTGGTGTGGGGCACGCCGGGCACCAACGGGCAGCACGCGTACTACCAGTTGATCCACCAGGGCACGAAGCTGATCCCGGCCGACCTGATCGGGTTCGCCCGTCCCGTCGCCGAGCTGAGCGACGAACTCAGGGCGCAGCACGACCTGTTGATGGCGAACCTGTTCGCGCAGGGGCAGGCGCTCGCCTTCGGCAGGACCGCCGAGGAGGTCCGTGCGGAGGGCGTGCCCGAGGAGCAGGTCGCGCACCGCACCTTCCAGGGCAACCACCCCACCACCACGATCCTCGCGACCGAGCTGACCCCGTCGGTCCTCGGCCAGCTCATCGCCCTCTACGAGCACAAGGTGTTCGTCCAGGGCGCGATCTGGGACATCGACTCCTTCGACCAGTGGGGCGTGGAGCTCGGCAAGGTCCTCGCCCGGCGCGTCGAACCCGCCCTCACCGAAGGCGCCGACGTCCCCGGCCTCGATCCCTCCACCGCCGCCCTCGTGGCCGCCTACCGTGAACTGAAGGAAGTGCACTGACATGCAGCTGGGTCTGATCGGTCTCGGCAAGATGGGCGGCAACATGCGCGAGCGCATCCGCCGCGCCGGCCACACCGTCGTCGGCTACGACCGCAACCCCGAGCTCTCCGACGTGAGCGGCCTCCCCGAGCTCGTCGAGCGGCTCGACGCACCGCGCACGGTCTGGGTGATGGTCCCGGCCGGCGCCCCCACCCAGTCCGTCATCGACGAACTCGGCGGCCTCCTCCAGGCCGGCGACACGGTCGTCGACGGCGGCAACTCCCGCTGGACGGACGACGAGAAGCACGCCGCTGAGCTGGGCGCCAAGGGCATCGGCTTCGTCGACGCCGGTGTCTCCGGCGGTGTGTGGGGTCTGCAGAACGGCTACGCCCTGATGGTCGGCGGCGACAAGGAGCACGTCGACCGTCTGCAGCCGATCTTCGACGCGCTCAAGCCGGAGGGCCCGTACGGCTACGTCCACGCGGGCAAGGTGGGTGCCGGGCACTTCTCGAAGATGGTCCACAACGGCATCGAGTACGCCATGATGCAGGCCTACGCCGAGGGCTGGGAGCTGCTCGAGAAGGTCGACTCCGTGACCGATGTGCGCGAGGTCTTCCGCTCCTGGCAGGAGGGGACCGTCATCCGCTCCTGGCTGCTCGACCTCGCGGTCGACGCCCTCGACGAGGACGAGCACCTCGACAAGCTGCGCGGCTACGCGCAGGACTCGGGCGAGGGCCGCTGGACCGTCGAGGCCGCCATCGACAACGCCGTACCGCTGCCCGCGATCACGGCGTCCCTCTTCGCGCGGTTCGCCTCCCGGCAGGAGGACTCCCCGCAGATGAAGATGATCGCGGCACTGCGCAACCAGTTCGGCGGCCACGCCGTCGAGTCGGCGAAGAAGGCGTAGTCCGGCCGTGGGAGATCTGCTGCTGGTCCGCCACGGGGAGACGGAGTGGAGCCTGACGGGACAGCACACGGGCCTCACCGACCTGCCCCTCACCGCACACGGCGAGGAACAGGCCAAGTCCCTCGCTCCGCTCCTCACCGGCCGGACCTTCTCCGTCGCCCTGACCAGCCCGCTGCACCGCGCGGTCCGCACCGCCGAACTGGCGGGCGTCACCGGGGCCGTCCCCGACCCGGACCTGCACGAGTGGGACTACGGGGCCTACGAGGGCGTCACGACCGTCGAGATACACCGCACCCGTCCCACCTGGGACCTGTGGACCGACGGCGTGCCGCCCGGCCCGGACGGTCGTCCCGGCGAGTCACCCGAGGACGTCGGGCTGCGCGCCGACCGGGTGCTCGCCCGGGTGGACGCGGCGCTCGCGCACGGCGAGGGTGACGTCGTCCTCGTCGCCCACGGCCATTTCCTTCGGGTCCTGACGGCCCGTCGGCTCGGACTCCCGCCCGCGCAGGGGCGGTTGTTCCAGCTGGCCACCGGCACGGTCAGCCGGCTGTCGACGGAACACGGGCGACCGGTCATCGCCGAATGGAACACCCGGACACAACCGGATTGACACCGCACAGAGGGCCCGCCAGAGTCGCGGCTGATGGAGATCAACGATCTGACACCGGCCGAACAGCGCGTCTGGCGGGCCTTCGCCACGGGGACGACCGTGGACTTCCGTACGGCGGGCGAGGAGAACGGTCCCGAACGGACCGTCCGCGCGGTCGTGTTGCGGGCCCTGCTGCTCAACGGCCCCAGGGAACCGGGCGAGGTGGCGGCTCTCAAGGTCCTGGGAGCGCGGATCACCGGCGTCCTGGACCTCCGGTACGCGGCCGTCGACAGCGTGGTGCGTCTCGGCCACTGCCGCTTCGAGAAGGCTCCTCGCCTCGCCGGCGCCCAGCTCAACTACCTCAGTCTGCGCGACTCGGTGCTGCCCGGCCTCGGGGCGGCCAGGACCCGGATCGACGGCAGTCTGCGGCTGACGCGCTGCCGGATCGACGGACCGGTGCACCTCGGCGGCGCCCAGATCTCCGGCGCGCTGTTCCTGGAGCAGGCGGAACTCGCCGTCGAGGACCCCGCTCAGCCCGTGCTCCAGCTCCACCAGATCTCCATCGACGACGACCTCTGCGCCCGCGGCCTGCGCGCCCAGGGCCTGATCCGGCTCGACGGCGCCACCGTCGCCGGCTCGATCGATCTGGAGGACGCCGAGCTGATCAACCCCGGCGCGCACGTCCTGGACGGGGAGTCCCTCGACGTCGGCGCCAACCTCCTCGGCCGACGGCTGCGCGCCCGCGGCCGGATCGACCTGCGCGGCGCCCGCATACCCGGCCGGGTGGACCTGCTGCGCGCGCACCTGTCCAACCCCGGGGACACCGCCCTGCGGGCCAGCAGCTGCGTGATCGGCGAGATCTGGCTGCGCGGGGGCGGCACGATCGAAGGCCGGCTCAACCTGCGGCGCGCCGAGATCAACCAGCTCCATCTGGAGCCGGAGATGCTCCCCGACGAAGTACGCCTGCTCGACCTGACCTACACCTTCCTCACCCCGCACGAGCCCGCCGAGCGGCGGCTGCCGATGCTGGAGCGCGACGAGGAGTTCGATCCGCACGCCTACGAGCAGTTGACGGCCGCGTACCGCCGGATCGGCGACGACCAGGCCGCCCGGCTCGTTCAGCTCGCCAAGCAGCGCCGCCGGCGGTCCACGCTCCCCTGGTACGGCCGGCTGTGGGGCCACCTCCAGGACGCGGCCGTCGGCTACGGCTTCCGCCCGCTGCGGGCCGCCGTCTGGCTGCTGTCGCTGCTCGCGGTCGGCTCGGTCGCCTTCGCGCTGGAGCACCCGCGTGCGCTCAAGGCGTCCGAGGCCCCCGACTTCAACCCGGTCTTCTACACCCTCGACCTGCTGCTGCCGGTCATCTCCTTCGGCCAGGAGTCCGCGTTCGCCCCGTCCGGGTGGCACCAGAGCCTGGCGTACGTCCTGATCCTCACCGGCTGGATCCTGGCCACGACCGTCGTCGCCGGTGTGACCAGGACGGTCAGCCGCCAGTAGGTCAGCGCACGGCGTGCTGGGCGGCCAGCCGCACCGGCGCGTTCGCGGCGCCGTAGCCCTGGTAGCCGCCGTCGCGCTGGACGAGTTCGAAGAAGACACGGCCGACGGTGCGCGTGTAGCAGTGCCGGAACTCGCCGCGGGTGTCCCGGTCGTAGAGGATGCCGAGCTCGCGGTACGTCTCCAGCTCGCCGTCGGTGAACTCGAAGCGGGCCGCGAGGTCGTCGTAGTAGTTCGCGGGGATCGGCAGCAGGCTGCCGCCGGCCGCGACGAAGCGGCGGGCCGCGGCGACCACGTCGTCGGTGGCCAGCGCGATGTGCCGGGCGTGGGCGGTGTCGTCGGCGGGGGCCGCGCCGACGGTGAGGGGGATGCGGACGCCGCCGTCGGCGGTGGTGACGGCGCGGCTGCGCAGCAGGCCGTAGGGGTCGGCGACGTCGACGCTCTCCTGGGCGTCGAGGCCGAGGACGCCGCGGTGGAAGAGGACGGCCTCGTCGAAGTGGTGCCAGGGCTGGGTGAGGGAGAGATGGTCGATACGGACCACGGCCCCGGCGGCGGGGGTGTGCGGGACGTCCTCGAAGTCGGCGCGCCAGTTGGGCAGTCCGGGGCGATCGGTGGCGCACAGGAAGAGTTCCGTCCCGTCGGGGGCGGCCACCGCGTCGAGGGGGGCGTCCTCGGCGGCGCGACGGCGCGGCAGGACGGGGGCCAGCAGGGCCTCGGCGCGGCGGGCGGCGGCGGCCGGGTCCGGTGACTCGAGACCGACGGCGGCGAGGGTGGTGCCGTCGATGGGGGTTCCCCCGCTCATGGGGGTCCCCCCGCGCGAGCGAAGCCGAGCGTGGGGGAGGGCCGCCGGGCCGGTGTTGACCAGGACGCGGGCCTCGCCCTGCTCCCACAGCTCGACGGGTTTGCCGCGGTGGCGGGCGGTGCGGGCGAAGCCGAGGGGGCCGAGGAGGGCGGAGACGGGCTCGGCGTCCGGGGTGACCAGCTCGGCGAAGGCGACGCCGGTGGGGACGACCGGCGCGGGGAGGGCGCCGAGGCCGGCCTCCTCCTGGAGGAGCAGCAGGGAGCGGCGGGCGTCCACGGCGGTCGGGCCGGCCTCGGCCTGCCGGAAGACGTCGTTGAAGACCTCCAGGGAGAGCGGGCCGTCGTAGCCGGCGCGCAGCACGTGCCGCAGGAGGCCCGCCACGTCGAAGCCGCCCTGGCCGGGGAAGCGGCGGTGGTGACGGGACCACTGCAGGACGTCCATCGCGGGCAGCGGGGCGTCGGCCAGCTGGAGGAAGAAGATCTTCTCGCCCGGGATGTCCTCGATGCCCTTGGGATCGGAGCCGCGGGAGAGGATGTGGAAGCTGTCCAGGCAGGTGCCGAGCGCGGGGTGGCCGGCGGTCTCGACGATGTGCCAGGCGTGGTCGTACGTACTGACGTGCCGTCCCCAGGCGAGCGCCTCGTAGGCGACGCGGATGCCGAAGTCCTGGGCGAGGCCGGCGAGTCGGGCGAGCTGTTCGGCGGCGAGGGCGTCGTCGTCCTCGGCGAGCGGGGAGACGCTGGAGCAGACCAGGACGGTGTCGGCGCCGAGCCGGTTCATCAGCGCGAACTTGGCGCGGGCGCGGCGCAGGTTGCGGGCGAACTCCTCGGCGGGCACGGCCTCGATGTCCCGCATCGGCTGGTAGAGGTCGATGCTCAGACCCAGGTCGGCGCAGCGCGCGCGGATCTCCTCGGGGGTGAGGGGGCTGGCGAGCAGGTCGTTCTCGAAGATCTCGACGCCGTCGAAGCCGGCCCGGGCGGCGGCGGTGAGCTTCTCGGTGAGGGGACCGCTCAGGGAGACGGTGGCGATGGACGTACGCACCTGGGTACCTCTTCTCCTGCTTCCTTGCTTCCCGGACCGCGTCTATTTCGGGGCCGGGACGGCGCCGGCCAGCTCGGTGAACTCCGCGAGCATCCGCGTGCTGTCGGGTTCCCGGCCGGTGAACAGGCGGAACGCGTCCACCGCCTGGAAGACGGCCATGCCCCCGCCGTCGAGGGTGGCGCAACCGAGGTCGCGCGCGGTGAGCAGCAGCTCCGTCTCCAGCGGACGGTAGACGACCTCGGCGACCCACAGTCCGGGATGCAGCAGCTCGGCCGGGAAGGGCAGGCCGGGGTGGGCGGCCATGCCGGTGGGCGTGGCGTGCACGACACCGTCGGCGTGCGCGAGCAGACCGGAGAGGCGGTCCGGGGTCGCGGCGGCGGCCCGGCCCGCGCCGAAGTGGCCGGTCAGGGAGTCGGCGAGGGCGGCGGCCCGCTCGGGCAGCGCGTCGACGACGGTCACGCACCCGGCGCCGAGGGTGAGCGTGGCGTGCGCGACGGCCGCGCCCGCACCACCCGCGCCCAGCTGCACGACCCGGTCCAGCGGGACGTCGGGCAGACCGCGGGCGAAGGAGGCGGCGAAACCGGTGACGTCCGTGTTGTGGCCGATCGCCCGGCCGTCCTCGAAGACGACCGTGTTGACCGCGCCCAGCGCCTCCGCCTGCGGGGCGAGCGCGTCGAGATGGGGGATGACGAGCTGCTTGCACGGATGCGTGATGTTCAGCCCGTCGAAGCCGAGGTCGCGCGCGGCGCGCACCAGGTCGCCGACCGCCTCCGGGCCGACGCCCAGCTCGTCGATGTCGATGAGCCGGTACAGGTAGCGCAGGCCCTGGCGGTCCGCCTCCCGCTCGTGCAGCGCCGGGCTGAGCGACGGGCCGATGCCGGAACCGATCAGTCCGACGAGATACGAGTCCTTGGTCACGCGGGACCTCCTGAGCGGCCGGCCAATGAGAGAACCCGTTCCCCTGAGAAGAACCGGCCCAATGTACGAACTGGTTAGTTAGTCATAACACCGAGGCGGGCCCCTGGGGAAGACCTCTCCCCACGGGACGTGATCAGGCTTCTAGAATCCCGTCACGCGAGTGACCAGCGCCCTACGCCCGAAGGAACCCGATGACCAGCGTCGACGAACCGGCACGACCAGGCGGGCGCATCCGTGACGCCGCCCGCACCCAGGCCGAGATCCTCGACGTGGCCACCCAGGAGTTCGCCCGGGTCGGCTACGCCGGGGCCCGCGTGGACGACATCGCCGCCCGCACCCGCACCACGAAGCGGATGATCTACTACTACTTCGGCGGCAAGGAGCAGCTCTTCACCGCCGTCCTGGAGCGGGCCTACGGCGTGATCCGCGACGCCGAGCAGCAGCTCGACGTCGAGCATCTGGACCCGGTCGCGGCCATCCGCCGGCTGGCGGAGCTGACCTTCGACCACCACGAGCAGCACCCGGACTTCATCCGCCTGGTCAGCATCGAGAACATCCACGAGGCCGTGCACATCGCCGCCTCCGAGAAGCTCGGGAAGATCGGCTCGCCGGCGCTCGACGTGATCCGCCGCATCCTGGCCTCCGGGCAGGAGTCCGGCCTGTTCACGGCGGACGTCGACGCCGTCGACCTGCACGCGATGATCAGCTCGTTCTGCTTCTTCCGGGTGGCCAACCGGCACACCTTCGGCGCCCTGTTCGGGCGGGACCTGGTCGACCCGGCGCAGCGCGAGCACTACCGCACCATGCTCGGCGACATGGTGATCGCCTATCTGACGGCGGAGCGGGCGGCGGACTGAATCCGCCGCGCACCACCCCTTGACACCGGCGAAACGCGGGCGCAACATCCCTACCCAACCGCTACTAACTATCCAGTGCGTTAATTAGCCGGGTAGCGCCCGGCAGAGCCGCCCCGCCACCCCAGGGATCCGGCCCCTTCTCCCCTCCCTCGCCTTCCCTCACTCCGGCCTACGTTGGAGTCCCCTCGAAGGAGCACGCCGTGTCCGTCCCCGCAGCACCCCACGACGCCGCCCCGCCCGGCCCAACCGCTCAGCCCAGGAAGGCCGCGACCGCGGCCTGGATCGGCAGCGCCCTGGAGTACTACGACTTCTTCATCTACGGCAGCGCGGCGGCGCTGATCTTCCCGAAGGTCTTCTTCGACGAGTCCGACCCGGCCACCGCGACCCTGCTGTCGCTGGCCACCTTCGGTGTCGCGTACGCGGCCCGGCCGATCGGCGCGCTGTTCCTCGGCCACTTCGGGGACCGGGTCGGCCGTAAGAAGATCATGGTCTTCACGCTGATCCTCATGGGCGTGTCCACGTTCCTGATCGGCTGTCTGCCCACCCGCGCCCAGGTCGGCACCCTCGCACCGGTCCTGCTGGTGCTGTGCCGGGTGCTGCAGGGCATCTCGGCGGCCGGTGAGCAGGCCAGCGCCAACTCCATGACGCTGGAGCATGCCCCGCCGCACCGGCGCGGCTTCTTCACCAGCTTCACTCTCAGCGGCACACAGGGCGGCCAGCTGCTGGCCACGCTGGTCTTCATCCCCGTCGCCGCCCTCCCCGAGGAGCAGCTGCTGTCGTGGGGCTGGCGGGTGCCGTTCTGGCTGAGCATCGCGGTCGCCGTCGCCGGCTACGTCATCCGCCGCAAGCTGGACGAGACCCCGGCCTTCGCCCAGCAGGCGAGCAGTGAGGGCGTCGTCAAGCTGCCGCTGGCGGTGCTGCTGCGCGAGCACTGGGCGGACGTACTGCGGGTGATCGCGGGCGCGCTCGTCGCCTCGGTCTCCACGATCTTCACGGTGTGGGCGCTGGCGTACGCCACCAGCGACTCGGTCGGGATGAGCCGCTCCTCCATGCTGTGGGTGGGCGCGCTGGCCAACCTGGTCGCGCTGGCCGCGATCCCGCTGTGGGCGACGCTGTCGGACCGTGTCGGCCGCCGTCCGGTGTTCCTGATCGGCGCAGCCGGCAGCGCGGCGGCGATGTTCCTCTACCTGTGGGCGATCTCCACGGGCTCCTACCCGCTGACGCTGGTCCTCGGCATCGTCACCTTCGGTGTCGTCTACAGCGCCGCGAACGGCGTGTGGCCCTCCTTCTACGGCGAGATGTTCTCCACCCGCGTCCGGCTGTCCGGTATGGCGATCGGCACGCAGATCGGCTTCGCGGTGGCGGGCTTCGCGGTCACCTTCGCCGCACAGATCGCGGGCCCGAACGGTGACGACTGGTCGTCGGTGGCCCTGTTCACGGCGGCCCTGTGCGTGCCGCCGGTGATCGCCGCCCTGTCGGCGCGGGAGACGGCGAAGGTCCCGACGGAGGCACTGGGCGAGCGCGCCCGCCGGGAGGCGGCCCAGCCGGAGACGGTGACGGCCTAGAACCGACCTGAGCGGACCCGAGCGACCGCTCGGTCTCCCGAGCCCCCGGACGCCCTCGCGGCTCCGGGGGCTCGGGCGTGGGCACGGCCAGGCATGGGGCTGGGCCGGGCATGGGGCTCGGGCGTGGGGCTGGGCCGGGCATGGGGCTCGGGCGTGGGGCTCGGGCGGGCGTGGGGCTCGGGCATGGGGCTCGGGCATAGGGCTCGGGCGGGCGTGGGGCTCGGGCGGGCGTGGGGCTCGGCCAGGCGTCGGCGCGTCGGGGCCCGTACTCACTCCACGACGTCGACCTGGTCCGGTTTGGGAAAGGGCATCATCTCCCAGCCCATGGGCCAGCCGCGGTGGCGGGGCAGCCCCGGTTCCACCTCCAGGACGCGGGGGACGCGCCACGTCCACCACTGCCCGGTGAGCTGCTCGTGCCCCGGGAAGGGGATCGTGGCCGCCCGGAACCGCTCATCGAGCGCCTCCAGTTCGGCCTGCCGTGCCGTCCGCACCTTCTCGGGCAACAACCGCCACACGGCGGCGAGTTGGGTCCGGCAGAAAAGGTCGTTGGCGAGCTCCGGCCCGGACCACCCGTACCCTTCCTCCACCTCGCACACCAGCTCGCGCCAGCGGGTGAGGCAGGCATGGGCGCGGGGCAGAACGGCGTCCGGGGCCGTCACCGGTTGGACCAGCCGCGTCGGCACAGCACCAGCCGGTATCCGTCCGGGTCCTCGAGGGTCACTCCCCACTCGTTCCAGTACGGGTTGGGAGACTCCACCCGCCTGCCGCCGTGGGCCTCCAGCCGGGCCACCAGGTCGTCCGGCACGGGACCGTCGACGTAGATCACCAGGAGGTCCTCCTCGGTGGGCCGGGGCTCGACGGGGTGGGCGGCCTCGGTGACCAGCTCCAGGTGCCAGTCGGCGTCCGGCCAGCCGAGCATCAGCAGGTCGTGCTCGCCGGGTTCCGAGCCGCCCGCGGCCCGCCACAGGACGCTCAGCCCCAGCCCGTCGGCCCAGAAGCGCTCGGCCACGGCGAGATCGCGGGACGGCCGGGCGAGACGGATGTGACTGCGGCCGTCGACGGGCATCGTGACTTCTCCTCACGGGCGGTGATCCGGCGAGCAGCCTAGGCCGCCGGCCCGGTCCGGGGCATCGGGCGCGGGACCTGCGCCCACGGCCCTAGGACCGCGCGTCGGACGCCTGAGTCCGACACCGGGTGTCGCACCGTCCCGCTAGCCGTCGTCTGCCGCTTTCGGGATGCCGTACGCCCGCTCCACCCGCAGGCGGGCCACCAGGCGGCGGTCGCGGACCATCGCGGCTCGGTAGTCCTCCCAGTCGGGGTGCTCGCCCAGGACGTCGCGGTAGAGACGGACGAGTTCCTCGACGGTCTCGTCGTAGGGGTGTCCGGCGACGGGCGACAGCTCCGCCGCGGCCTCGACGACCGTGTAGGCGCGGCGGTCGGGGGTGGAGACGTGGTACGACGCCCGCGGGTCCCGGCGCAGGTTGCGGGTCTTGGCGCGGTCGTCCGTGACGGAGATCCGGATGACGCCCTCGTCCGGGTAGTAGTGGTGGCTGACGTTCGACAGCTGGGGGCGGCCGTCGCGCTTGAGGGTGACCAGTACCCCGCCGCGCCCTTCGGAGAGCAGCGCCAGCAGGGCGGGCTGCGTCGTGTCCTGAGTCATGTCCGGCACAACCTGCGGGAGAGCTGTCCGCATTCCCGCCGGCCCTCCCGTGCGGCTCCCGCCTTCCCCCTCGGTAGACAGTGTCTACCGAGGGTGGTAGACAGTGTCTATGAGCGAGTCGGAGAAGCCGGAGCCGGACCTTCGGGTCCGGCTCGTCGAGGTCGGTGTGGAGTTGCTGGCCCGGGAGGGCGTCGGGGCGCTGACGCTGCGGGAGATCGCCCGCCGGGCCGGCGTCTCGCACGGGGCGCCGCGCCGCTACTTCCCCACCCACCTTGAGCTGCTGTCGGCCATCGCCCGCCGGGGCTTCACCGAGCTGGCCGGCCGGGTGACGACGACCCTCGGCGACGGCACCGCTCCCGCGCGCACGCAGCTGACCGAACTGGGATGCACCTACCTGCGGTTCGCCCTGGACAACCCCGGCATGTATGAGCTGATGTTCCGTCACGATCTGCTGGAGAGCGGCCACTTGAGACTGCGGGACACCAGTCTGCCGCTGTTCGGCGTGCTGGTGGAGCTGGTCGGGCGGGTGCGCACCGACGCCGACGCCCGCGCGGTCGCGGGCGCGCTGTGGGCGAACCTGCACGGCGTCGCCCAGCTGTGGCGCTGGGGCAGCCTCCGACTCGCCACCGGCGCCGACGACTTCGTACCCCTGCTGCGGACCGCTCTCGACGCGCACCTGGGACCGGAGGCCGGCCGGTGAACCGTCCCCTGGCCCTCGCGAGCAGTGTGGCCGGCGCCGTGGTCGTCGCCCTGGACGGCACCGTCCTCACCGTCGCCCAGCCCACCCTGCAACGCGACCTGCACGCCTCCTTCGCGCAGGTCCAGTGGACCAGCACCGGGTATCTCGTCGCCGTGGCGAGCCTGTTGGTGTTCGCCGGGCGGCTCGGCGACCGATACGGGCACCGGCACATGTTCGCGGTCGGCATGCTCGGCTTCGGCGCCGCCTCGGCGGGCATCGCGCTGGCCCCCGAGGTGGGCTGGGTCATCGGACTCCGGGTCGTCCAGGGTGTGTTCGGGGCGTTGCTGCAGCCGGCGACGCTCGGGATGCTGCGGGTCGCGTACCCGCCGGAGCGGCTGCGGCGGCCCCTCGCGGCGCGGACGGCCGCGATCGGGGTGGCCGCGGCGGCCGGGCCGCTGGTGGGCGGGGCACTGGCGACCGGGTTCGGATGGCGGGCCGTGTTCCTGCTGAACATCGCGCCCGCGCTGGGGTTCGGCGTGCTCGCCCTCACCGCCGGGGAGCAGGGGGAACAGCGGGAACGGGAGCGGCCGCGGGCCGCCGGGGCGCTGGACGTGCCCGGTGCCCTGCTGCTCGCGGTGGCGCTGGCCTGTCTGGTGCACACCCTCGTCACCCCGCTCGGGGTGACCGGGGCGCTCGGCGCCGCGGTGGCCCTGGCGGCCGTCCTCGCCGGTGCCGCCTTCGTCCGGCACGAGCGCCGCACCCCCGCCCCGCTGCTGCCGCGGATGGGGGCACCTCCCGCTCGAGCGCAGCCGAGAGTGGGGGAGATCGGCTCCCCGGCGGTGGGTGCGGCGCTCGCCCTGCTGGTCACCGCCTCGGCGGCCCTCAACGGCGCTCTCTTCGCCTGCGTCTACGTCCTCCAGGACGACCTCGGCCTGACCCCGCTGCGCACCGCCCTGCTCAGCCTGCCGCTGGCCGTGCTGCTGATCGCCGCGGCGCCCGCGTCCGCCGTCCTGCTGCGCCGCGCCGGCGCCCGCCCCACACTCGCGGGCGCGACGGCCGTCCTCGCCACCGGCCTCCTCGTCCTCGCCCAGGCGTCGGGGACGACGGCCTTCTGCACCGGCTTCGCCCTGCTGGGCGCCGGTTTCGGCACGGTGATGGTGGCGGCCACCCATGTCGTCGTACGGCAGGCTCCCGCGGAGTCGGCCGGGGTGGCGGGCGGGTGGCAGCAGACGGCGATGAACGTGGGGCCGGTGCTCGGCGTGGCGTCGGCGACCGTGCTCATGGGGCACGCCGGCACCCGGTCGCCGCTCCTCGTGCTGGCCGGGGCGGCCGTGGCGGCGGTACCGGTCTGCCGGCTGTTGCCGGGCCGTTCCGGTCCCGGAGCCACGGCCTCCTCGGCAGGTCTTCCGGCCGGTGGAAGCGACACAGAGCACACCGTTCACGGCGTCGAAAGGAACCCTTTCCCGCCGTCCCTACGCGACCATGAGGTCTGAGGCCGTCCCGGCCGGGCAGTCCGGGCCGCACCTCGAACGAGCGCATCGGAGGAGAGCGATGGCACTGCTGCGACAAGAGGTCGACCCGAGCGAGGTCGGGCTGGACGCGAAGGCGCTGGACCGCCTCGACCAGCACATCGCCCACTACGTCGACGAGGGACGCCTGCCCGGCTTCCTCGTGGCCGTCGCCCGCGGCGGCCGGGTCGCGCACCTCACCACGCACGGCCGGCGCGACCTCGCCGCCGGACTCCCCGTCGAGCCCGACACCCTGTGGCGGATCTACTCGATGACCAAACCGTTCACCTCGGTCGCCGCGCTGATGCTGGTGGAGGAGGGCCGGCTCTCCCTCGACGACCCGGTCTCCGACCACCTCCCGGCCTTCGCCGACCAGCGGGTGTACGTCAGTGGCTCCGGCGCCGACCTCACCACCCGCCCGGTGGAGCAGCCCCTCCTGGTGCGGCATCTGATGACCCACACGGCGGGACTGACCTTCGCCTTCTACCACTGTCACCCCGTGGACGCCCTCTACCGCGAGGCCGGCCTGGAGTCGGCGGTGCTGCCGGGATCGACCCTGGCCGAGACCGTCGAGGCGTACGCGCGTCTGCCGCTGCAGTTCGAGCCGGGCACGCAGTGGAACTACTCGGTGGCCACCAACGTCCTCGGCCGGATCATCGAGGTCGTCTCCGGCCGGGCCCTCGACGCGTTCCTGGCCGAGCGGATCTTCCGTCCGCTGGGTATGCCGGACGCCGGCTTCCAGGTCGGCGACGAACAGGCGGGCCGGCTCGCCGAGCTGTACGGGGACACCGACGACGGCCGTATCGAGCCGATCCCGGGGCTGCCGCTGTTCGGGCGGCCCCGGTTCCTGTCGGGAAGCGGCGGTATGGTGGCGACTGCATACGATATCCACCGCTTCATGGAGCTGCTGCGCCGCCGCGGCGAGCTCGACGGCACCCGTCTGCTCACGCCCGCGACGGTGGACCTCATGACCCGCAACCACCTCCCCGGCGGCGCCGACCTGCGCACCGTCGGCAGCCGCCCCGCCCATGACGAGCCCGGCAACGACGGCGTCGGCTTCGGCCTCGGCGTCTCCGTGGTGATCGACCCGGAGCGCACCCAGGCCCCCTGCGGGCTCGGCACCTACGGCTGGAGCGGGGTGGCCACGACGACGTTCTGGGTCGACCCGAGCCGCGATCTGACGGTGCAGTTCCTGTCGCAGCTGAGGCCCAGGAAGTCGCTGAAGCTCTACCCCGACCTCAAGCGCCTGGTCCACGAGGCGGTCACGGACTGACCGGGCGCCGCTGCGGGACGACCGGACGGCCAGGGACGGACGGGGCCGCCAGGCACCGACGGGCCTGTCAAGGACCGTCCGGTCCGCTGTCGACACGAAGGGTGAACGGGAGGCCGTCGCGGGCGAGTTCGCCCAGCCACTCCTGCGAGCGCTCCTCCGTCTCGGCGGCACGGTTCAGTCCGGTCGGCAGGGAGCCGTCGAGCACGTGCCGGACGCCGAGCGCGAGGGGCCGGGAGACACACCGGGCCATCGCGCTCTCCTCCTCGTCGCCCACCAGGTCCAGCAGGTAACTGCCCGACCAGGACGTGCCGTTGCGGGCGCCGACCTCCAACGACACGGCGAGGACGACCCGGTCCCGGTCGGCGTCCGTGGTGGGGTGGGCCTTGGCCAACTCGCCTGCCAGGGCGGCGATCCGACCGTCGTCGCCCGCCTTCAGCTCCTCGAACACCGCTTCCCAGGCCGTCCGCCACCCGCCCAGCCGCAGGGTGCCGCGCACGAAGGTGTGCGCCCGCCAGGCCGCCGGCAGCCCGTACTGCTCCACGAACGGGACGCTGTCGCGGTTGGGGTAGACCTCGAAGGCCTCGCCGTCGAGCAGGTGTGCGCGGGTGGCCTCCCAGGGCCGCTCGGCGGTGGTCTCCTTGCCGCCCTCGAGGTAACGGGCGGGCGAGCGCAGGGCGTTGAGGACACCGAGGGGCGCCCAGCTGAAGCGGTAGCGGAAGTCGTTGGGGACGGCGGGGATGCCGCCGCAGTACGACGTGAAGCGGTACGAGGCCGGCGTGCCGTCGCCGATCGCCGCCCGGGCGCGCGCGACGAGGCCGTGCGCGAAGAGGTGGTCGACGCCGGGGTCGAGCCCGGCTTCGGTCAGCACGACGAGCCCGGCGTCGACGGCGCCGGGCACCTGCTGCAGCACCGCGTCCGAGACATAGCTGGAGCAGGCGAAGTGGGCGCGCCGGGCCACGCACGCCGCCAGCAGCGGGGCGTGCTCGGGCGCGGGCAGCATCGACACCACGACGTCCCCGGGCGCCAGGTCGGCGGTGAGCGCGTCGAGGGTGTAGGCGCGTGGCTCGGCGCGTTCGGCCAGGCCCAGCCGGTCGAGGGCCTCGGCGGCGCGCTCCTCGGTGCGGTGCCACAGCCGTATCCGCCCGGCGTCCTCGCACAGGGCGGCCAGGCCGCTGCCCGTGGACAGGCCGGCGCCGATCCAGTGGACGGTGCCGCTCGCGGCGACCCGCTCAGTCACGGCCGGACTCCTCTTCTGTCACGCCGAGTTCACGGCAGGCCTGATGGAAACGGTCCAGGCAGCGACCCCACGGGCCGCCGACCGCGAAGTCGAGCAGCTGGGGCAGCAGGGCCGCCGAGAAGTCGTCGCTGGACTCGCGCGGCAGCAGGGACGGCAGGTTGTCGATGGCGATCAGGTCGAGCGGGGGCTCCTTGCGCAGCCGCCGCACCGGGTCCGTCCACTCGGTCGTACGGTCGTAGACCGGCAGGACGTTGAGGGGTGAGCCGACGTCGCAGGTGACGTCGGAGAGGGTGCGCAGACGGCGGGCGGGGTCGTCGAGGTCCTCGTCGCGGACGAACGGCGGCACCGGGGTCGTGGCCAGCACGCAGTTGACCATCACTTCGTGGTCCAGCAGGGCGCGGCGGTCCAGGTCGCGGGTCTCCGCCAGGTCCCAGCAGGTCGGGTCGACGCCGGCCGTGGTGAACGCGATCCGGGCGCCCCGGCCGCTGCGGCCCAGGGCACCGACGACGAGGGCCGTGAAGTCCTCGTCGCCGGGCGCCCTGACCAGGGTCTCGTCCAGTTCGCCCTTGTCGGTGGGGCGCAGGGGCGCGGTCAGCCGGCCCCGGTGCTGGAGCACGGCCAGCGCCGCGCCCAGGTAACCCGCCCAGAAGCCGAAGGCGGCGAGCCGGCGCCCCTGGTCGTCCACCAGGTACTCCAGGTCGAGGAGCGCCCCTCCCCCGGCTGCGAACCGGCGCAGCAGGTCCGCCGCGCCCGGCTGCCTCTTGTAGGCGTGCCCGAAGAAGATGTGACGGTGGATCAGTTCGGCAGGCTCGTCGGGGAGTTCCTTCAGGCCGAGGACGACGGCGTCCCGCGGCGCCGACACCCAGGAGCCCGCGGGTACGATCCGCGCCCCGGCCGCCTCGTACTCCTCTGCCGGGAAGATCCGCTGCGGGGACTCCTCGACGGTCAGCTCCGCTCCGTCCGCCACGAGCCGCCGGGCGTCGTGGGGAACGATCGGGGTGCGGCGCTCGGTGGAGCGGACCTCGTGGCGCAGCCACAGATGGAGTGTGGTCATACGCGGTTGACCTCCGGACGCGGGGCGTCGGCGGCGAACCGGCCGGCGCCGAGGGGGGTGACGTCCACGAAGGGTACGCGGCCGAGGTACAGGTCGCGGACGACCTCGCCGACCGCCGGTCCCTGCAGGAAGCCATGGCCCGAGAAGCCGGTCGCATACAGAAAACGGGATACCGAAGTCGCCTCGCCGATCAGGGCGTTGTGGTCCGGGGTGACCTCGTACAGGCCCGCCCAGCCGCCCGTGCGGCGCAGGTCGAGGAGGGCGGGGGCGCGGCGCTCCATGGCCGCGGCGAGACGCGGGATCCACCGGTCGTGGGTGTCGGTGGCGAAGCCGGGTCTCTCGTCGGGGTCGGACATGCCGACGAGGAGGCCGGGGCCCTCGGCGTGGAAGTAGAAGCTGCTGGTGAAGTCGATCGTCATCGGCAGCGCGGGCGGCAGTCCGCCGGGGACCGGTTCGGTGACCGCGATCTGGCGGCGCAGCGGTCGTACCGGCAGGTCCACGCCGGCCATGGCGCCGACGGCCTGCGACCAGGCGCCGGCCGCGCAGACCACCGTGTCGGTGGTGATGCGGCCGAGGGTGGTCGTCACGGCGGTGATGGTGGTGCCGCGGGTCTCGATGCCGGTGACCGCGGTGTGCCGCAGGATGTGTGCCCCCAGCCGGCGGGCGGCGGCCGCGTAGCCGTGGACGACGGCTTCGGGGGTGCAGTGGCCGTCGTCGGGCGAGAACGCGGCCGCCAGCAACCCGTCGGTGCTGATCAGCGGGGAGAGACGGCGGGCCTCGGCCGGGTCGATCATCCGGCTGGGCACGCCCAGGGCGTTCTGCAGCCGGACACTCGCCTCGAAGGAGGCGACGTCCTCGGGTGTCGACAGCAGGAACAGGTAGCCGACGCGGTGCAGTCCGATGTCGGCGCCGATCTCCTGCCCGAACCGTGCGAACTTCTCGAGGCTGCGCGCCCCGAGCCGGATGTTCACCTCGTCGGAGAACTGGGCCCGCACTCCCCCGGCGGCCTTCGAGGTCGACCCGGCGCCGAGTTCGTCCCGCTCGACCAGGACGACGTCGGGGACGCCGGCGGCGGCCAGATGGTAGGCGATGCTGGTGCCCATCACCCCACCGCCGATGACGACGACCGAGGCATACGTGTTCACGCGGGCGGCTCCTTTCAGCAGGCGGCCCCGGCCCGTTGCCGGGGGCCGGGGCTGCGATGCGCCGTGGCCGTCGGGATCCCTACCCGTGGGGACGGCCCGTAGTACGTGTGCTCAGGACCAGTGCGCCACCGCGTCGAGGTGGGGCAGGTGGTGGTCCAGACGCTCGCGCTTGGTGCGCAGGTACGTGATGTTGTTCTCGCACGGCGGGATCAGCAGCGGCACCTCCTCGGCGACCTGGATGCCGTTGTCCACCAGCGCCTCGCGCTTGCGCGGGTTGTTCGACATCAGGCGCACCGAGCGCACGCCCAGGTCCTTGAGGATCTCGGCGGCCACCGTGTAGTCACGGGCGTCCACCGGCAGGCCGAGCGCGAGGTTCGCCTCGACGGTGTCCAGGCCCTCCGCCTGCAGGGCCATCGCCCGCAGCTTGGCGAGCAGACCGATGCCGCGCCCCTCGTGCCCGCGCAGGTAGACGACGATGCCGCGTCCCTCGGCGACGACGGCCCGCAGCGCGGCGTCCAGCTGGTCACCGCACTCGCAGTGCTGGGAGCCGAACGCGTCGCCGGTCAGGCACTCCGAGTGCAGCCGGATCAGCACGTCCTCGGTGCCGATCTCGCCGTAGACCAGGGCCACTTGCTCGTCGCCGCGGTCGTGGTCGAGATAGCCGACCGCCTGGAATTTCCCGTACACGGTGGGCAGCGGCGCATTCACCACGCGTTCCACACCGGTGCGCTGCGGGGACTTCTTGCCGAGCACGCCAATTTTTTCTGTCATGATCTGGTTCCTAAGCAGAGACGAAAGGCCGGGAAAAGATGAGTGGTTCGGACATACGGTCGGCGGCGTACGGACTGTTGCCGAAGGACACCACGGAGGACGTACGGACGCGCGGTGCGGGCGTCTCGACACAGGTGGCGGTCCTTCCCGTCGGGAGCTTCGAACAGCACGGCCCGTATCTGCCGTTGGCCACCGACACGCTCGTCGCGTGCGCCATAGCCCGGGAGATCGCCGCCGCGTATCCGGTGCACCTCCTCCCTCCGGTGACCATCGCCTGCTCGCACGAGCACGCGGCCTGGCCGGGAACCGTCAGCATCTCCTCCGTGACCCTTCACGCGGTGGTACGGGACATCGCGGCGTCGTTGCGCCGCTCGGGCGTCGAGGCCCTGGTACTGGTCAACGGGCACGGCGGGAACTACGTCCTGGGCAACGCGGTCCAGGAGTCGTCCGCCCGCGGCGAGCGGATGGCGCTCTTCCCGGCCCCGGAGGACTGGGAGGCGGCGCGGGAGCGGTCCGGGGTGGCGACCTCGCTGCTCACCGACATGCACGCCGGGGAAATCGAGACCTCGATCCTGCTGCATGCCCATCCCGAACTCGTCCGGCCCGGTTATGAGTCCGCCGATTTCACCGCGGACGACCGTCGCCATCTGCTCACACTGGGAATGTCCGCCTATACCGATTCAGGCGTCATCGGCCGTCCTTCCCTGGGGTCCGCGGAAAAGGGGAAGGAACTCCTGGCGAGCCTGGCGGATTCCTTCGGTGCGTATTTCTCGATACTGACGGCGGACACCTCGGCCGCGGATTCCGCCGAGGCCGAGGCCGAAACCGGGGCCGGGGCCGGAGCCAAGGCCGGGGCCTCGGCCGCGGGGGACGAGCGCGGGTAGTGCCCGTCGTGCGCGTGGCCGGGTTCGGCGTCCGGTACGACGCCCCCGGCCCCGCTGCCCGCTGCCGGGCCGGCCGCCGCCTCGGCCCGCAGGCCCGTGTACCAGCGCACGACGAGGACGACGGCGCCCGGCAGCGCGGCGACGAAGCTGAGCGCCCCGTACACGACGGCGACCGACAGCCCGGTGCTCGCGCCGAGCCCAGCCGCGCCGAACGCCCAGGCGGTGACGCCCTCCCGGGGGCCCCAGCCGCCGACGTTCAGCGGAAGGCTCATCGCGAGCAGGGCGAGGACCGCGAGGGGCAGCAGGACCGGGACGGAGGCGGTGGAGCCGGCGACCCGGGCGGCGACGACGAACGTCGCGATGTGCCCGGCCAGCACCACCACGGACGACAGGGCGACGCCGGGTCCGTTGCGCCGGGACAGCAGTCCCTCGCGCGCCTCGGACAGCGTCGCCCGCAGCCGGCCGCCCCGACGCCGCGCCGGGGAGTTCATCCGGACGGCGAGGACGACGGCGAGCGCGCCCACGGTGCCCAGGGCTACCAGCGGCGCGAAGTGCCGTACGTCCGCCATGACCGGGGACGGCAGGACCAGCAGGACCGTCACTCCGGCGACGGCCAGCACGAGTTGGCCCGCGGTGCGCTCCAGGACGACGGCCCGCACACCGCGCCCGACGTCGCCCTCGCTCTGCCCGTGCCGCACCGCGCGGTGCACATCACCGAGGATGCCGCCGGGCAGGGCGGCGTTGAGGAACAGCGAGCGGTAGTAGTCGGCGACGGCCGGGCCGAGCGGCAGCCGGATCCGCAGTCCGCGCGCCACCAGCGCCCACCGCCACGCGCTGAACACGGTGGTGACGGCGCCGATCCCGAGCGCCAGCAGCAGCGCGGGGACGTCGATCCGGCTCAGCCCGTCCAGGAAGACGCCGGTGCCCATCCGCCACAACAGGACGGCGAGGATGGCGACTCCGGCGAGCGTGCCGAAGTGGGTTCGCAGGGCGCGGCCCCAACCGGCCCGCCGGGGCGCCCGATCGGCCCGGGGCTCGGTGACGATCACCCCGATGCGGTCCGACGACACGGCGGCACCGGTACGCCGCGAACCCGCCGCGGACGCGCCACTACGTCCCGCGTCCGCCCCGGCCCCGGCATCCGCCCGCACCGACCCCGAGTCGGCCCCGCCACCCGGCAGCACCGACCCCGAGTCCACCCCACCGGACGCCACGTCGGCCCGGGCCGAGCCCGCACCGACCCCGGCACCCGCCGAGACCACACCCGAGTCGGCCCCGGCGCCCACAGATGACACACCCTCGACCGACCCACCCGGGGCGACGTCGGAGACCACCGCACCATCCACACGAGCCGCGCCCTCGGCCGACCCGCCGCGTGCCGCGGTGGAGCGGCCCGGGCGGGCGTCGGTCGCGACGCCCGCTCCGCCGGCGCCGGCGGCGCACCGCACCGTCGTGCCGGCCCGGCGGCGGCGTACGGCCGACGGCGTGCCCTCGGCGCGTGCCGCCGCCGGCGTCGGCCTGATGCGCGCGCTCACCGTGTCCGCGCTCATCAGGCGCCGCCCGTGGGCCGGGCCAGGGCGAGCAGGTCGCTGTGGTGGACGGTGACGCGCAGCTTACCGGCCGCGCAGGCGGCGAGGCGGGCCGCGAGGTACTTCTCGGCGCGGGGGGCGAGGTCGGGGCGCTGTTCGACGGCCGCGCCGACCCAGCCGCGCAGCCACTGCTCGGTCAGGGCGGCCTCGTCGGGGCCGAGCCGCCAGGGGCTCGGGTGCACCTTGACCGTGGCGCCGTGGTCGGCGAACGCCTCGCAGGCGGCGGTCACCGCGTCGGGGCCGAGGAGGCCGCCGCGCCGCTGGTGGTCGTTGAAGGCGGCGGCGATCTCCTCGTCCAGCGGGTCCGGGTCGGTGAGTTCGACGCGCCCGGCGACCGAGAGGGTCAGCAGGGCCGGGCAGCCGGCGCCCGCGCAGGCCGCGGCGAGGGTCTCGATCTCCTCGCGGGTGAGGACGTCGAGCAGCGCCGAGGCGGTGACCAGCGAGGCGCCGACCAGGGCGTCCGGGGTCAGCCGGGCGACGTCGCCGCGCCGTGTCTCGACGGTGACCCGGCTGCCGTCGGCGGCGGCGCGCGGGGAGGCGACGGCCGCGAAGTGCAGGAGGTAGGGGTCACGGTCGTGCAGGATCCAGTGCTGCGCGCCGTCGAGGCGGGGCGCGAGCCAGCGCCCCATCGAGCCGGTGCCGCAGCCCAGGTCGTGCACGGCCAGACCGCCGGAGCGGCCGGGCAGGTTGGCGAGCCGGATCCGCAGCGGGTCCAGGAGGTCCATCGCCCGGGCGGCGGCGTCGGCGGGCTCGCGCAACTGGAGCCACTCGGGGGCGTAGCGGGGCGCTTCCTCCGACGCGGCGTCGTCCCGCAGCCGTACGGTGGGCCGCTCGCCGGGGCGGGCCACCGGGCCGGCACCTGCGATGACGGCCGATGCGTCCACGTCCATGGAAACCTCCCGGGGCCCGGGTTGAGCCGGTATGTGCCCCACGCCGCGTGTCACGTCCGCCGGGGTCACCGTCGTCTTCCTCATGCCGCCCTCCGGGGTTCGCTGGGAAGCCGGCCCAGGACGCCGGCCAGGCTCTGGGCGGTGGACGCCCAGCCGTTCAGGGCCGCCCGCCGGCCGCGTGCGGCGGCCTTCAGCCGGCGGCGTACGTCGGCCTCGCCGAACCAGCCGCGCAGTTCGGCCGCGAGGGCGGCCGGGTCCTCCGGCGGGACGAGGATGCCGGGGACACCGCCGTCGGGCGCGCGGCCGACCGCCTCGGGCAGTCCGCCGACGTCCGTCGCGAGGACGGGGATGCCGCGGGCGAGGGCCTCGGTGACCGCCATGCCGTAGGTCTCGGCGTAGGAGGTGAGGACCATCAGGTCGGCGGCGGCGTAGGCGGCGTCGAGTTCGGCGCCGGCCTTGGGGCCCGCCAGTTCGAGCCGGTCCTGCAGGCCGTACTTCCTGATGAGGCCGCGCAGGTGGTCGACGTACTCGGGGTCCTGGCCGAGGCCGCCCACGCACACGCAGCTCCACGGCAGGTCGGTCACCGCGGCCAGCGCCTCCACCAGCCGGTGCTGGCCCTTGCGCGGGGTCACGGCGGCCACGCACAGCAGGCGGGAGACGCCGTCGGTGCCGGAGGCGAGGGGGGCGATGTCGGCACCGGGGGCGGCGACGTGCACCTTCTCCGGGGCGAGGCCGTGGTGGGAGACGAGGCGGCGGACCGCCCAGTCGCTGGTGGCGATGACCGCGGGGACGGCGCGGAGCACTTCGCGCTCCTTGGCGTCCAGGTGGGCCGCCACCTCGGGGGCGAGGCCTCTCTCGTCGCCGAGCGGCAGGTGCACGAGGACGGCGAGCCGCAGGCGCTCCGCCTCCGGGACGACGATCTCCGGAACACCGCAGGCCACGAGGCCGTCCATGAGGACGACCGTGCCGTCGGGCAACTCACTCAGCGTGCGGGCGAGTTCCGTGCGGGCGGCGGCCTCCGGGCGGGGCCACTCGCCGGTCACGAGGTGCTTGTGGACCTGCCAGCCGAAGCCGGGCAGGTCCAGGCAGACGCGCCGGTCGTAGGCGTTGCCGCCGCTGGGGTTCGCCGGGTCGTTGACGCCGCCCGGCATGACGAAGTGCACGGAGCGCAGGGACATGGGGATGATCCCGCCGATCTTCGGAAGCGCCGCCTGGGCGGGCACGTACGCGAGCGAGGCCTTGTCCACGAGGGGAGCCTTCGGCACGACCGGGGTCTTCTCGAGGGTCACGTCGGTCACAGCGCACGCTCGTAACTCGCCCAGGCGACGTGCGACTCGTGGAGGGTGACGGAGATACCGGCGATGCCCCTGGCGCCCTCGCCGAGCGCGCCCTTGTGGATCCGCTCGGCGAGCCGGTCGGCGATCACCTTCGCGAGGAACTCGGTGGAGGTGTTGACGCCGGCGAAGTCGGGCTCGTTGTCCAGGTTTCTGTAGTTCAGCTCGCTGACGACGGCGCCGAGTTCCTGGGTGGCCAGTCCGATGTCGACGACGATGTTGTCGTCGTCCAGCTGCTCGCGGCGGAACGTGGCGTCCACCAGGAACGTCGCTCCATGGAGGCGCTGCGCGGGTCCGAAGACCTCGCCGCGGAAGCTGTGGGCGATCATGATGTGATCGCGGACGGTGACACTGAACAACGGACGACCCTCCAGGTGCGGCGCGTCTGGTCCCCCGGCCATCGGCCGCCGGGGGATGCCGTGTAGTACGGCTCTTCGCTTCCCCGTGTTCAGCCGACTCTCACTCTTTTCTCAGGTCAGGCGCTCTTGTCGTACCTGACACGGTGACACAGTGCCGGAATCCTGCCGTCGGCGAGCTGCGGCATCACCTCCGGCAACTCCTCGAACGCGCTTTCCCCGGTGACGAGTGCGTCGAGTGCCGGATCGGCCAGCAGGTCGAGGGCGAGGGCGAGCCGGTCGGCGTAGGTGCGGTGGGCGCGGGCCGGGGAGACGGTGCCGACCTGGCTGCTGCGGATGACGAGCCGCCGGGAGTGGAAGGCCTCGCCGAGCGGGAGGGAGACCTGCCGGTCGCCGTACCAGCTCAGCTCGAGGACCGTGCCCTCGGCGGTGAGCAGCTCCAGGGAGCGGGCGAGGCCCTGTTCGGTGGCGCTGGCGTGCACGACGAGGTCGCAGCCGCCCAGGGCCTCGGCGGGGGACGCGAAGCCGACACCGAGCGCCTCGGCGACCTGCGCCCGCGCAGGGTCGGCGTCGACCAACTGCACCCGCACGCCCGGGAACCGGGCCAGCAGCGCCGCCACCGAGCAGCCGACCATGCCGCCGCCGACGACCGCGATCCGGTCGCCGACCAGCGGCGCCGCGTCCCACAGCGCGTTGACGGCGGTCTCCACGGTGCCCGCGAGCACGGCCCGTTCGGCGGGCACGGTGTCCGGGACGACGGTCACGGCGCTCGCCGGGACGACGAACCGGGTCTGGTGCGGGAAGAGCGAGAAGACCGTACGGCCGGCCAGCGTGTCCGGTCCCTCCTCCACGACCCCGACGTTGAGGTAGCCGTACTTCACGGGCGCCGGGAAGTCGCCCTCCTGGAACGGCGCCCGCATCGCCGTGTGCTGGCTCTCCGGCACCCCGCCGCGGAAGACGAGGGTCTCCGTGCCGCGGCTGACGCCGGAGTACAGCGAGCGGACGACGACCTCGCCCCGCGCCGGGTCCGGCAGGGCGACGTCACGTATCTCGCCATGGCCCGGCGAACTCAACCAGAACGCACGTGCGGCGCGGTTCATCGGCCTCCTCCTGAACGATCGGGAACCTGTTCACGTACCGAGGTGTGCACAGGCCGCGCACAGTACGCGGCGTTGATCGACTCTGTCATCTGGCCGGAGGATGTGCGGTGGCCCTGAACAACACTTACGACGCGAGGCTGGTCCAGCAGGAGACCGCTGTGGGAGCGGGCGCACAGATCCTGCTGCTGGCCCTGCTCGGTCCGGCGATCGGCATGGGGCCGGCGGGCTGGGTGACCGGCCTCGTCTTCGCCGTCGCCCTGTGGGCGGTGCTCTCCCGGGCCCTGCACCGCTCCCGGCTGCGCTCCTTCGGTCCGGCCAACCGGGTGACCCTCGGCCGCGCCACCCTCGTCGGCGGCGTGACCGCGCTGGTCGCGGACTCCTTCGTCAGCGCGCCGCCGGTCTCCCTGCTGGTCGGCCTGACGGCCGTGGCCCTGCTGCTGGACGGCGTCGACGGCAAGGTCGCCCGCCGCACGGGCACCTCGACGGCGCTGGGGGCGCGCTTCGACATGGAGGTCGACGCGTTCCTGATCCTGGTGCTGAGCGTCTACGTCTCGATGGCGCTGGGCCCGTGGGTCCTGCTGATGGGTCTCATGCGGTACGCCTTCGTCGCCGCGGCCCGCGTCGCCCCCTGGCTGAACGCCCCGCTGCCGCCGAGCATGGCCCGCAAGACGGTCGCCGCGATGCAGGGCATCTGCCTGCTCGTCGCGGGCGCGGACCTGCTGCCGTACGTCGCCAACTTCGGCGTGGCGCTGCTGGCCCTGGGTCTGCTGGTGTGGTCCTTCGGCCGGGACGTCCTGTGGCTGTGGCGCACCTCGCGGGTCCCGGCTCAGGCGGCGCCGGTGGCGAAGGTGCTGGAGCTGGCGGGACGCTGACCCGACGGCGAAGGGCCCGGACCGTCGTGACGGTCCGGGCCCTTCGCCGTGTTCCCGGTGTTCCGCGACGACGCCCGGTGTGCGCTACGACCGCCCCGGCCGCGCCCGTACGACGGCGAGGGCGGCGCCGCGAGGCCGAGGACGCCGGCGACGAGCCCGGCGATGCCCAGCTCGCGGGCGGTGGAGTCACCGGTGCCGCAGGCTCGGCCGACGCGGCCTCGGTGGCGGCGGTGAGCCTCAGCACCGGCGCGGGGTTCTCCGGCTCGTCCGCGCCCGGTCGGTTCAGCCCCGTCGCGGCAGCAGCGCGATCGCGGCGGCCGGTACCGCGGCCAGGAGCAGCCACGGCACCGCCGGCGGCAGGCCCGTGTCGAGGAGGGTGCCGGTGGCCGCGCTGCCGATCAGGACGATCAGCCCGGAGGCGGAGGACAGCGCCCCCGTGTAGAGGCCGAGCCGGCCCTCCTCGGCGAGGTCGGGGATCCAGGCGCGGGCGGCGGGGGCGACGAGCATCTGGCCGAGGGTGAGCAGGACGACGAAGCCGGCCGCGGGGAGCAGCCCCGGTGTCCCGGTCGGCCCGGCGGGCAGGGCGGCGGCCACGACGGCGAACCCGGCGGCGATCAGCGCCAGTCCGGCGGCCATGGAGCGGCGCAGGGTGAGCCGCTCCCCCACCCACCGGGTGACCGGCAGCTGCGCGGTCACCACCAGCAGGGAGGACAGCGCGAACAGCCAGGCCAGCGGCGCCTGCGAACCGGCCGCGCGCTCCACCTCGGCGGGCAGGGCGAGGTAGAGCTGGTTGTAGGCGAGGAGGTAGGCGCCGTACGCGCAGCACAGGGCGAGGAAGCGGCGGTTGCGCAGCAACGGGCCCACACCGCCGCGGACCCGGACGCGGGTACGGCCGGGGATGTGCTGCGGCAGCAGCCACGCGTGTCCGGCGAGGACCAGGACGAAGATCCCGGCTCCGGCCAGGCACACCGTACGGAAGTCGGTCGACAGCAGCAGTGCGCCGAGCAGCGGACCGACGAACGCCCCGGCCTGCCCGGCGACCGTGAACAGCGCCAGCACGCGGGTGCGCGGGCCGCCACCCGTCTCCTCCCACACCACGGCCTGCCGGGCCACCTCCGACTCGACGGCCGGCGAGAACAGCGCGGCCGCGAACCCGATCAGCAGCACCGCCCCGATCACCGCCCACGCCTGCTCGGCGTACCCGAGCCAGCCGAACCCGGCGATGCGCAGCGCGCACCCGGTGAGGACGACGGGCCGGATGCCGTACCGGTCGGCCAGCGCGCCCCCCACCACGAACAGCCCCTGCTGGCTGAAGGTCCTCAGCCCCAGCACGAACCCGACCATCCAGCCGGCCATGCCGACCGCCCCGCCGAGATGCTCGGCGAGGAACGGCAGGACGGCGAAGAAGCCGATGTTGAACGCGAGTTGGGTGAGGATCAGCAGCCGGAGGAGAGGCGAGAGGCGGGTGGTCTCCTTCGCGTTCCGGTGCAGGAGAGAGAGCGAAGTCATCGGGCACCCGCCGACTCGGGGGCGGGCGCGGCCTGTTCGGTGGTCGACGTCTCCTCCGTACGACGCCGTGGTCGCCGCAGGCCGGCGCCCGCCGCCGTGACCGCCAGGGCGCCGAGGAGGGCGAGGACGGCGGCGGGGGCGAGGACGGCCCAGGGGGCGCGTTCTGCGTAGGGCTGGTTCTCGGCGAGGAGCAGGCCCCACTCGGGGGACGGCGGCTGGGCGCCCAGGCCCAGGAAGCCGAGGGAGGCGAGGGCGAGGGCGACGCCGGGCAGGCGCAGGAGGGCGTGGCGGACGACGGGCGGAAGGACGGCGGGCAGGAGTTCGCTCCTCAGCAGGTACCAGGGGCCGGCACCCAGGGCGCGGGTGGCGGTCAGATGGACGGTGGCCCGCTCCTGTCGCAGCAGCGCGGAGGTGTGCGCGGCGAGCGGCGCCCAGGCCACGACGGCGACGGCGAGGACGGGCGTGGTGGTGCCGCTGCCCCGGACGGCGGTGACGAGGAGGGCGGCGAGGACGGGCGGGACGGCGTTGACGGTGTCGACGAGCGGCCCGGACAGCGTGGGCAGGAACCCGAGCAGCACGCCGGCGACCAGGGCGAGGGCGCTGATGGTGAGGGCGAGCAGCAGGGTGTCGAGGGCGCCGTGCGCGATCCGGGCGAGGACGTCCCGGCCGAGGGCGTCGGTGCCGAAGGGGTGGGTGGCGGAGGGGGCTTGGAGGCGGGCGCCGGTGTCGAGGGCGAGCGGGTCGCGGGGAAGGCCGGACGCGATGACGACGGACAGCAGAAGACCGTATACAAAAGGCAGGATCCTGCGGACAGTCGGCGTCGGTCGGTGCAGGCTCTGCAGGGCGCCGTCGCGCAGAGCGGGGCCGATGAGCCGTCGGGCGACGAGACGGGCGGCGGCCGTGGTGACGGCGGCGAGGGCGACCAGGACGAGGGTGCCGGCCTGGAGGACGGGCAGGTCCTGGGCGATCGCGGCCTGGAGGGTGGTGCGGCCGAGACCGGGGATGTCGAAGATCTGCTCCACGGCGACGGAACCACCGGTCAGGCCTACGACGAACAGCCCGAGGTTGGGCAGCAGTCCGGGCGCGCAGCGGCGCAGGGCCTGGCGGGCGATGCTGCGGCCCGGCAGTCCGCGGGCCGCGGCGGCGGGCGCCCACGGTTCGGCGAACGCACCGGGCAACTGGTCGTCGAGGAGCCGCCCGAGCACCGCGCCGGCGGGCAGGCCGAGGGCGAGCGCGGGCAGCACGGTCCACTGCGGCCCGTACCAGCCCAGGGCGGGCAGCCAGCCGAGCTGCACGCCGACGACAGTGGCCAGGACGGACGCGGTGAGGAACTCGGGCAGCGCGGCGACCACCGCCGAGCCCGAACCGCCGACGGGCCGCCCACCGAGCCGCCGGTGCGCGCCGAGGTACAGCGTGCGGGCGCACACGGCCGCGGCGGTGCAGAGGGCGACGAGGAGCGCCACCGCCATCAGCGACAGGGAGACACCGAGGGCCTGGAGCACGGCGGGCGTGACCTCGGCGCCGGAGATCCACGACCGTCCGGCGTCCCCGCGCGGAAGCCCGGAGAGCCACTGACCGAGCAGAGGCAACGGCCCTTCGTCCAGGCCGAGTTGCCCCCGGATGTCGGCGAGCACCTCGGGGGTCGGGTCACGGTCGGCGGACCGTGCCTTGAGGACGGTGAGCGCCGGGTCGGTCTGCGAGAGCCAGGGCAGCAGCCCGATCCCGCACACCAGCAGCGCGGCCAGTCCCACGCGCCACACCAGCGCGCCCACCCTGCTCCCCATGGATCAGCGCCGCGTCCCGGTGCCGACGAGGGTGCGCTCGTACGGGTCGAGGAGCACACCGCTCACCTCGGTGCCGACGCCGGTGATGACGCGCTGGTGGACCAGCGGGACGACGGCGTCCGTGCCGAGGATCGCGGCCTCGGCGGCCATGGCGGCGTCCTGCCGCTCGGCGGCGTCGGCGGTGCTCCCCGCCTGGGCGACGGCCCGGTCGACGGTCTTGTCGCAGAGCTGGGCGATGTTGTAGCCGCCGCCGCAGGTGTGGTCGCTCGCGAGGACGGCGACGGCGTCGCCGGTGTCGACGAGGGTGTTGCGGGCCAGGACGAAGGCGTCGAACTTCCCGGCGAGCGCGTCGCTCTCCAGCCGCGAGTACTCGCGCACCTCCAGCGTCACCTTGAACCCGGCCTTCTCCAGCTGCTGCTTCAACACCTGGGCGACTTCCGGGAGTTCGGGCCGGTTGTCATACGTGGCGAGGGTGATCGAGGCACCGGCGGGCTTGCCTGCCCCGGCCCGCCCGGCGGGCTGGACACGCTTGCCCTCGGCCCAGGTCACGGCGGGACCGTAGATACCGGCGCCGGCGTCGGCGTGACCCTCGTAGACGCCCTTGGCGAGGGCGGAGGTGTCGACGGCCGCGCGGGCGGCGGCGCGCAGGGAGGCGTCCTTGAAGACGCCCGACTCGGCGTTGAGGAGCAGGCTGGTGGTGCGGGTGGTGGCGGTCTCCCGGCGCGTGTCCGCGTCGAGGGTCGCGGCCTGGGCGACCGGGATCGCCTCGGCGACGTCGACCTGGCCGGTGCGCAGGGCGTTGGCGCGGGCGGTGCCGTCGGCGATGAAGCGGGCGTCGACGCCGGAGGCCTGGGCACGGCCGCCCCAGTAGTCGTCGAAGCGGTCGAGGCCGGCGGTGGTGCTGCCGTTGACCTCGGTGAGTTCGAAGGGTCCGGTGGCGGTGCCGACCGGGTCGGCGGCGCCCTTCTTGTCGTAGGCCTTCGGGGAGAGGATCGCCAGGCTGGGGCTGGACAAGCGCAGGGGAAGGACAGGGTCGGGGGCGCTGGTGGTGACCCGGACACCGGTGCTGCCCTCGGCCTTCGCGGTGACGGTGACGCCGGAGAGGGCGGCGGGGGCGGGCTTGGCCTCGGTGGCGTGGGTGAGGGCGGCGGCGACCGCGGCCGGGGTGACCTCCGCGCCGTCCTGGAAGACGGCCTCGCGCAGCGTGAACAGCCAGGTGCGGTCGTCCGCGCGGCGCCAGGAGGCGGCGAGCGCGGGGGCGGCGGCACCGTTGGCGTCGAGGGCGGTCAGGCCCTCGGTGACACCGAGCCGGCTGAGGATCGTGGCGTCGGCGCCGTACGGGGAGAGGTTCTCGGCGGGCGGGAAGGCGAGGGCGACGCGCAGCCGGGAGCCGTCCTTCGCGTCGGTCGACTCGCCGCCGTCGTCGCCGGAGGAGGCGAAGCAGCCGGTGAGCAGCGGGGTGAGCAGAAGGGCGGCGAGCAGCCGCGGGCGGCGGGGGAAGCGCATGGGGATTACCGGCCTATGGCGTGGGGGGCGTGCGGGGCATGCGGGGCGTGGGGGGAGCGGGCGGCGGCGGGGAGGAGGGCGTCGAGGGGGACGAGGGGGACGAGGGGGACGTCGAAGTGCACGACTCCGTTGCCGCCCCCCGGATCCTCGCGCTCGTCGTGCACGACGGTGCCGAGCGACCGCCAGAAACCCTCCGCGCCCTCCACGGTGGGGTCCGTGTGCAGGTAGACGGCCCGGTAGCCGCCGTCCGCGGCCGCGAACGCGAGCAGTTCGGCGACCAGTCGCCGGGCGAGACCGCGCCGGCGGTGCCCGGGACGGACGTAGACGCGACGCAACTGCGCGGTCTCACCGGAGGGGTAGCGATCTGCGATGTGCCGCGGATTCGGCGGATGGAGGGGCCCGCGCGAGTCCAGGGCCCCCGTGCCGACGATCTCGCCGTCGGCGTCGAGCGCGACCAGCAACGTGTGACGGTCGGGCACCAGGTACGCGGCGGCCGGGTCGATGATGTCGCGGTGCCAGCGGGGCACGTAACCGGTGCCGAAGTCGCGGTAGACGGTGTCGAGCATGACGGCTCGGGCGCCGTCGAGGTCGTCTGGGCACGCGGGCCTTACGCAGTAGTCACGCACTTGCACATCATATGCATTAAGCGGAGCGGACTTGATCACTTGACCCGCCACGCTCGAACTCCCCGGGATTTGACAGAGATCACACCCCACCCCTAAACCTAGCCACATGACATTCATTTTCACAAAGGCGGTGTGCTGATGCGCGTCGCCTTCGTCGGGAAGGGCGGCAGCGGCAAGACCACCCTGTCGGCCCTGTTCGCCCGTGCCCTGGCGCGGTCTGGCGCCCCGGTGCTCGCCATCGACGGCGACATCAACCAGCACCTCGCCGAAGCCCTGGACCCCACGGGCGCGCAGGAGTTCACGGCCCCGCCCCTGGCCGAGCACCTGGGCGAGATCAAGGATTTCCTGCGCGGCAGCAACCCCCGCATCGCCTCCCGCGAGGCGATGATCAAGACGACCCCGCCCGGCCGCGGCTCACGGCTGCTGCGCCTGCTCGGCGACGACGAGCTGCACACCCGCCACGTCCGACGAGCGGGCGACGTACCCCTGATGGTGACGGGCGAGTTCGACGAGAGCGACCTGGGCGTGGCCTGCTACCACTCCAAACTCGGCGCGGTGGAGCTCTACCTGAGCCACCTCGTCGACGGCCCCGGCGAGTACGTGGTCGTCGACATGACAGCCGGCGCCGACGCCTTCGCCTCGGGCCTGTTCACCCGCTTCGACATGACGTTCCTGGTGGCCGAACCCACCCGCAAGGGCGTCTCCGTGTACCGCCAGTACCGCGACCACGCCCGCGAGTTCGGCATCCCGCTCGCCGTGGTCGGCAACAAGGTGACCGGAGAGGAGGACCTCCTCTTCCTCAAGGAGCAGGTGGGCGACGACCTCCTCACCCACCTGGTCCACTCCCCCTGGGTCCGCTCGGCCGAACGGGGCCGCCCCCAGGGCGAGTTGGAGGACACCAACCGCCACGCCCTGAACGTCCTGCGCGAGACCGTCGACGCCCGCGTGAAGGACTGGACGACCCTCCACCGCCATGCCGTCGAGTTCCACCTGCGCAACGCCCGCGCGTGGGCGGACGCGGCGACGGGCCAGGACCTGGCGGCGCAGGTGGACCCGGAGTTCGTGCCGGGGCCGGCGTCACTGACCTGAACCTGCGCGCACTCCCTCCTGGACACACTCCCAGCGAGACACACGCCCCTTCGAGGGCCCCCCGAGGCGCGCGCTCCCTCCGGGACACCGCGGCACACCCCAGCCAAGGCACGCAGGCCTCCCAGGTACTCCCGCCGCCAAGGCACGCACCCCCGCCGCGGCGCCCAACCCACCCCACCCCACCCCACCCCTCACCGCACAGACAGAACAGGCACCTTCATGTCTCTCGACGTCTCCCCTGAACTCCTCACCCAGGCCGAAACCGGCGACATACGCGAGGAGGACTTCGTGGACACGGTCCGCACCTCCCTCCCCTACGCCTACGACCTCATCGCCACCCTCGCCTCCGCCCTCCACGCCGGCATCGGCGAGTTCACCGACAACCAGACCCCGCCTCCCTCCGAGCAGGAACGCGGCCAACTCCTGCGCGCCCTCGCCAGCGACGCCATCCGCGGCAGCCTGGAACGCCACTTCGGCGTGACCCTCGCCTTCCAGAACTGCCACCGGGTGGCGGCGTTCCGGCCGGGGGCGCGGGGCGGGGAGGCGTATGGGCGGTTCACGTCCACGCGGGCGCAGGTGCTGAACCAGTCGGCGGAGTTGCGGGACTGCTGACCTTCGGACGGCGGGGCCGGCCATGCGTCCGTGCACGGCCCCGTTCCGCGTTCCTCGGGACGGGGCCGCTCAGTACGGCGCTCAGCTCCTCACGCCGGGCGGCGCAACACAGATGCGCGGCGGGAAAATCCACATGCCCTTGGTGTAGGTGGCTCCGAGGACTCGTCCGCTCTCTCGCAGCCACGGATGGCGGCGCTGCAACTCGACGTAGTTGTCGTTGGTCACGACCACCGCATCGGATTCATCCGCGATGGCGACGACCAGTGCGTCACCTTTCCCTTCCGTCCCGGCCGGCGGCTGGAGGATGTCCCCCTTGCTCAGAGCGGCGACCACGGCCGCCTTCTCCTCCTCCGCGACCTTGTGCCGGAAGGTGGCGTCGACGACCACGTGGATGTCCGCTTCGGGGAACTTCTTGGCGAGCGCCGCACGAGCACCCAGGAGTTGGGCGAAACTCGGCCGGTCGCCCTCCTCGTACACGCCGGGCCGGCTCGGTGAACGGCCGATCCAGGCGAGGTTGGAGCCGTCGACCACCAGAGTGCGGATGTAGTCGCCCTTCTCCGGGCTACCGACCTGGGAGCGCTCGGCAGCGAGACGAACCCCCTTCTCGCCACCGTTGCCCGGCAGAAGCGGAGACGACACAGGCTTGGCCGTCAGGAGGTCGTCGAGTTCTTTGCGCACCTCAGGAGTCGCCCCACCGGAGCCGAAGCTCTTCACCTCCTCGTCCACAACGACCTCGCCGGTGTGCTCCAGGGTGGCCTTCACATGCAGCAGCCCGTCGGAGTCATAGGTGTACTCCAGGTCGAACCGGGACTCCTCGCGTACCCGGGGCGTCCGGTAATTCAGGGTCAACTCGGTGAGCTGCACGTTGTCCGAGTCGGAGAGCTCCTTGTCGGGGTCTCCTTCCCAGATCTCCACCGTCAGCTTGCGTTCGTGGTCGCGCTTCGGCGTGTAGCTCTTGCGCTCGCTCCACGGCAACGGCGAGTTCCGGGGGATGATCTCGCTGAACCTCCGGCGCCCGTCTTCCATGACGACGGTGCCCAGCGCATGGCTGTTGGCGACCTGGATGACTCCGGGTGTCTCCTTCGCCAGCACGGCCGCCGCAATGGAGGCGCCACGGGCCACGGCCGTCATCGGATCGCACAGCTGGGTCGGGACAGGCTCCATCTGCAAGGCCTCGGCGACCGCGGCCCGCACGCTGGGGATCTGGCTGGTGCCGCCGATCATGAGGACGTCGTCGACGTCGAGCGGTGCCATGTGCAGAGTCCGCAAGCACTCCTCGACCGGGGCCAGGGCACGGTCGACCAGGTCGGTGATGGCATCCTCCAGTTCCTCCTGGAAGATCTCCACCTCCTTGTCGTCCGGCGTCCTGACCCGCACGGAGGGCTGCGAGGAGAGCAGAATCTTGCTCCGCTCGATGTCGAGCCGGAACTGACGCTCCTGAGCGGGAGTCCACTCGCGCCGGGCCGGTGCCCGGTCCAGGACGAGCTTTCTCAGCCGTCTGTCGATCTCGAGTCCGCCGAGTTCCGTCACACCGCGCGAGGCCCGCTCCTCGAAGAAGCCGTCCTCGTAGTCGAGAACCGTGACGTCGATGGTTCCGCCACCCCAGTCGAACACGAGGATCTGCGCATCCTCGCGCATGTCGTGCACGTACGAGATGGCTGCGGCGGTCGGTTCGTTGAGGAGTGCCTGCACGTCGATGCCGGCGAACCGGGCGGCCGCACGCGTGCGGTAGCGGGCCGCACCGGTGGCGTTGGCGGGCACAGTGATGACGGCCCGGTCGATCTCCGTGAGGTTGTGCCGCGCGCCATCCCTCATGGCGGTGAACACGCCTGCGGCCGCAGTCGTGGCGGCGAAGCGCCGGCCCTGGACGTTCACGTACTCGTCGCTCTTGAGGAGCCGCTTGCACGCCTCCGCGGCTTCCTCGGACCGGAGCTTCGCCTCCCATCCAAAGAGCGGGCCGCTGCGCAGCGAGCTCATGCCGACCACCGACGGGAAGAGGAACTCGAAGCCCGGCCGACGCCAGTCCGCGTCAAGGTGGTGGGCGTCGAGCGGCAGCACCTCGACGTCGTCGCCCTGCCACTGCGCCACGACGGAGTTGGTGGTGCCGAAGTCGATTCCAGTGGCCGTCACGCCTTGTCCCCCTTCGTGGCTGCGTCCTGCTCTCCGGTCCCGCTGTCGGGCTGCGTGCCCGGGCGGAACACCCGCCGCAGTTGCCCCGACAGGATCAACTTGCCAGTCGCCTGGTCAACATAGGCGGGCCGCACGACCTCGAACCCGTCCCCCTCGCCCTCGACGACAACGAAGTGCTCTCGTTCGTCGGCCGACTCAACGACTCGCACTCCGGAGTCGACGAGCGACGCCCGGACGGCGCGGCGCAGGCTCAGGGCGGACATGCCCGTCGTCCAGCTGGTGGCGTCCGTCTCCACCAGCCGTGCCACGTACTCCTCCCGAGTCCGGAACGCCTCGAGCACGGCCTGGCGCAGCACCGCGCTCACCTCGGAACCGGTGGGGCGCTGCTCCTCGGGCAGTTCGCCCAGCAGCTCCCGGGTCCGCTCCGTGAAGCGCGAGAGCAACTCCGCGGGACTCAGCAGTTGTTCGGGCCGATAGGTACGAAGTTCCATCTCCGCCTCCCAGGCCCGGGCCTGCTTGCGGTGTTGGTGGCCCGTGGGCTTCTTGACGGACTTCGCAGCCGGCTTCTTACCCGGCTTCTTGGTGCTCATGATGTGGTCCTGTGCTGGTGGTCCGGGCGCCGGGGCGCGTTGAGCAGGGTCGGAAGGAGATCGGTCAGAGCGCGTCGCCGCACGATCTCCACGTCGTCGGGGTTGTCGGGCATCGTCCGCCGTGGCATCGGCTCGACCGGCGGCACCAGCGTGACGGGCGGGTCGTCGGGGAGGCGGAACGCCTCTTCGTCCAGAGGCAGGACGAAGAAGTCCGACCAGTCCTCCTGCAGCTCGGCCTGCTGGATGCGGCGCATGGCACGGTTCAGCCGGGCGGCCTCCTCACGGTCGTCCGCGAACTCCCGACGGAGATCGCGGTATCGCTGTTTCCAGACGGGTGACTGGTGGGGCAGTCCAAGTTCGAGATACGGGTTGGAGGGATGTGGCCGGTCGTTCCGCGCCCGCGCCCGTCGTCTCCCGAGCAGGTCCCGGTTGTGCTCCGCCCGTGGGTAGTCCTCTGCGATGCGGTCGAGCGCGGCGAGCGCCCCGTCCAGGTTCTCGTCGAGGAGCGCGAGGTAGGCGGACATGTTCCAGGCCTCGGCGGTGTGCCGTTGCTCTCCCTGCTCGTGCTCCACGAGGAGTTCCACCTGTGCTCGCGCCCTCCTGAGCTCGCCTGCACAGATGGAGTCGTAGGCGTGCCGCAGGGCCGCCAGTGCGTGGAAGGCGCTGCGCCGCGGGGCGACGGCGGCCTTGGGCTCCCACAGCGCCGACATGAGCCGCCACAGCCCGCGGTCGGCCAGGATGTCCGTCGGCCAGTTGCCGGTGAGGGCGCCGTCCCGGACCTGACGCAGTCTGATCACGAGATGGCGCGGCAGGACGTACTCCAGTCCCTTGATGGCGCCTGTATCTCCCTCGGCGGCCCGTTGGAGCAGGCCATAGAGGTCTTCTTCCCCGTCGTCGCCGGTCTCGCCCGCGAGGTTCGCACCCTCCTCGCTCACCCCGTCAATGTCCTCACCATCGAGGAAGCGCCGGCGCCTCAGGTACTCCTGCCACCCGAGGGCTTCGGCCGTGCCTCGGTCCACCTGCTCGGGGGCGATGCGTGCCCGCAGATAGTCGTGTTCGCCCGCGTCGGGCCGCACGCTCCAGGGTTCTGCGTCGCTCGTGATCACACCCGCGTCGATCAGGTCGTCCACGACCCCCATGGGCGCCCAGGGCAGAATCCGGGCGCACACCGCGGGCGACAGTCCGGCGAGGCCGTCATGGCGGAGGGCGTACTGCGCGGCGAAGGCGCCCGACGCGTCCTCCGAGAGGGTGGGGCGGATTTCCCGTGGCACAGCGGTCGGTTCGGGGCTCATGAGGTGTTCGAGCCGGGCCTGACCAGGAAGGGTCAGCCACGGCAGCCCAGCCTCGTGGACGACGACCATGGCGGACGCGACGTCGTCGGGCTCGCCACGCTCGAGCACGGCCCGTACCGCTGACGGCAACTGTGCGACCGGGTCTCCGTGAAGGCACTGGGTCAGCACCTGCAGCGCCCAGTCGGGCGCGGTTCCTTCGGCGGACCGGGCGTTGACCAGATCGGTCAGGAGCCGTTCCACACGTCGCACCGCGTCGGTACCGAACACTCCGGCCCTGCGCCATCTGCGCAGCGCGAATCCGTCCGGGTCCCCCGTCTGCGATACGGCGGCCTCCGGTCGCAGTCGGCGCGCCCGGCGCCGCTCGCGCCATGCGTCGACCATGTCAGCCCGGGACATGGACGCGTCCAGCCCAGTGCCCGGAGCGGGCCTTTCCTCATTCACCATCTGTTCTCACATCGCTCACCCGGGCCCCGTCCCGCCGCTGTCGGGGTCGATGCCCGGTCCGTTCCCGCCCCTGTACCGCCGTGCCGTCACCCGGCTCAGAGCATGTCGGCCTCGTCAGGCCTCTCCGGCCGGATCCGTGATGCGGCGGGTCCGGCCCATCCCGAGCCGTCCCGCCAGGCCAGACCGACGCTGAACGCCCGGTCGGCGGCGTCGGCGGCCCAGGACTGCGCCGGTGGCTCGGGAAGTACGACGACCAGGTACTCGGCGGGTCCCCGGGGGTGCAGGCAGGAGGCTTCCAGCAGGTGCAGGGCCGCCTCACGGATCCGCTCGTACTCCGGGGCGTCTTCGGCCAGCGCGTCGAAGAGTGTGGTGCCGTCGGGGCCGTGCGTCCAGGCGTCGACGTATGCGCTGTCGCCCACCTCGTCGAAGCCCTCGTAGAGGTCGGCCAGCAGCCGGTGGCGCAGGCTTTCGTGGGCGCGGCGCGAGCGGGCCTTCCGCTCGCGTTCGGCGACCGTGCCGACCAGGCCGAGTTCGCTCGCCGGGGCCGTGACGGCGCTGGTGGAATCGCCGTCGGTGCTGGTCGTCGACATCTCGTCCCTTTCCTGTGGGGGTTCGCCTCCGGGTACCGGTTCACCCTCGTGTTCGGGTTGGTCGGTCTGCGGCGCGGCGAAGCCCCGGTAGATCTCGGTGCCGGTTCTGCGGACAGTCGTCAGGACCCGGCCGTCGGAGCGCAGCCACCACTGGCCGTGCTCGCCTTCCACGACCGGGCGCTCCCCCACCCACTCGATGCGGCCCGTCCCCAGGTCGGACGCGAGGTCCTCCCGCAGCCGCTGGACGAACTCGTCGTCGGGCAGTTGCGAGCACTGGGCGAGACGCTCGTATGTGATGCAGGCACCCACGGTGACGTGCAGATCAGGGATGCTCAGCCCGCGCACGGCGTGCTCGTAGGCCAGGCCGGGGCCGGCCTTGGCCTCAGGCGTGGTGAGTACGGATCGCCGTGCTCCGCGTGCCTGATGACCGATCCTCGAAGGCACTCCCGCCGCCACCTGCGCGTAACTGCGCTCGGGGTGAGCGGTCAGGTACGCGGTGACGGCACGCGCGTCGGCATCCAGGACGAGACGGTAGCCCTCCAGGTCGAGGAGCCACCCGCCCTCGGTGCGGAGGTGGCGGCCCTCGGCCAGGAAGGGGGCCAGCATCGCGTGGAGTTCCACGGCCGCCTCGCCGAGGCTGCCCCGGTGCCGGACCACGAAGGCTCCACAGGCGGCCGAGGTGATGCGGACGCCGGAGACGCGTTCCGGGGACAGTTCCAGTCGTGCCTCGGTCACTCCTTCCTTGGGGACTCCGAGGTAGCCGGTCCTGCCCAAGGGCGCGGGCTCCGCGGTGCGGAAGCCCGCGCAGCCCGGTTTCCGGCACCAGCCGTCCGGTTGCCGTGTCTCGTTCTCGCACCGGGTCCCGTCCGCCCGGTAGCGGGTGCACAGGCCGGACCCTCCGTGCGGGCTCTTCCTCCGGCCGACCTGAGCCATGAACTGCCTGGGCGTGGGCACCGGGTTCCGCGGCCCTCCGATCCACCGCGGCAACGGACGCTGGTGCACCACGGTCAGGGACTGGGTGCATCGGGTGAGCGCCACGTACAGGCGACGTGGTCCGGCCACCTCGTCCGCGGCGATCGCCGCGGGTTCGACCACAACGACGTGGTCGAACTCCAGGCCCTTGGCCTCCTCGGGGGTGAGCACCGAGACCGGTCCCGGCGCGGGAACGGCCCCGGCCACGGTCTCCTTCCAGTCGGCTGCTTTCGGGACGATCACGGCAGTCGTACGGCCATTTCCGGCGCCGTCCGGCCCCGAGGCGAGGGCGGCTGCGTGCTCGGCGGCCCGCAGTGCCGGGTCGTCGGCCTGGACGACGGCTACGGCGGTACCCGTCCGTCGTACGGAGTCGGGCACGCCGACCCCCGGAGCGCAGTGTGTGCCGAGGGGGCGCACGTAGTCCATGACCTCGCCTGGCACCCGGAAACCCGTCAGCAGTTCGGCGACCCGCCAGCCGTCCCGGCCGGTGAGCGTCGTACCGAGTTCCTCCCAGTCCTGGTAGGGGAAAGGCCCGGTCGCCTGGGCGAGGTCTCCGAGGATGGTCATGGACCCGCTGGGGCAACGGCGGGCGAGGGCCCGCGCCTGCATGGGCGTGAGGTCCTGCGCCTCGTCGACCACGACATGCCCGTAGGTCTGCTCGGGCCGCCCCGACAACAGGAAATCCAACTCGTCCAGGCATACCAGGTCTTCGAGGCTCGGCTCGGCTCCGGAACGGGTGCGTGCCGAACCGTCCTGATGAGTGACAAGCACCGCCTGTTCCTCAGGGGTGAGGATGCCGTCCGCGGCCGCGGCCAGCACGGCGGCGCCGGAGAGCAGGCGGCGCAGCACGTCGCGCGCCGACAGCTCGGGGGCGATACGCCGCACGAGGCGGGCGACGGGACGCAGTTGACGGATCTCGGCGAAGTAGTCGCTGTCGGCGGGGCCCGGCAGCAGACCCACGTACGCCTCGGTGAGGTGCTGCACGAGCTGTCGGACGCAGCCTTCCCGGCGTACCTGGTAGGGACTGTCGCCGGAGAGCGCGGCGGCCGCGATGTCGGCGAGTTCCGCGACGGGCACCTCGACTTCCCGACGACGGAGCTCGAAGGTGAACGTCGGCCCACCGACGAGGGCTTCGAGCCGCTCGGCCGTGACGGTGGTGAGGTTGTCGACGACACGGCGCAGGACGCGGGTCATCCGGGCGTCGGACTTGATGACGGCGACGTGGTGCGGATCGTGGCCGGCGCTGCCTCCCGACCACAACGCGGGCAGGTCGAGCATGGTCACACCGCTGCTGCCCAGTTCCACGAGGGCGCTCGCCGCGTACTCGAGGAAGCCGCGACTGGGCCCGAGCACCAGGACGTCGTCGGCGGCCGTATGCCGGTTGTCCAGCAGCCAGCTCACCCGGTGCAGGCCGACGGCCGTCTTGCCGGTACCGGGCCCGCCCTGGACGATCAGCACCCCACCGGGCTGCTCGGTCACCAGCCGGAGCTGGTCGCGCTGGATCGTCTCGACGATGTCGTGCATGGCACCGTCGCGCGCGCGGTCGAGCTCGTCGAGCAGCGGGTCGGTCCACTCGGGTTCGGTGAGCGGGCCGGCGGGGTCTTCGGCTACCTCGGCCTTCTGCGCGTCGGACTCGTTCGGCACTTCGGAAGGGCGCGGCTGACGGCCCCCCTGAAGGTCCAGAGGCTGTCGTCCGCTCCCGCCGCCACTGTCCCTGCCGTGCAAGTCGAAGTACCGCTTGACGACGCGCTCGTCGCAGACGATCTGGCGCAGCAGGCGCACGTCCCCCGGCTCCTGCTCACTGGTCAGACGCCATTCGACCGCGGCTGGGGCGTTCCAGGAGATGACGGCGAGGTTGCGTTCCGCGTCGTACACCGCCCGTCGGCCGATGTAGAACGTCTCGGAGCCGGCTCCTTCGTCCACGTCGGCCCTCATGAACACGAGGGAGTTGCCGCCGAGGTCGAGCCTCTCCAGCTCACGCTGCCAAGCGCGGTTGGCGTCGATCGCGTCCTTACCGCTGGCGGAGGCCGCTACGTCCTTGAGTTCGGCGACCTCGCGTCGTGCGCGTTCGAGGCAGTGGTAGGCGTGGTCGACAGCTCGCTGTTCCATGGCAAGGACATCCGCCCGACGTGCGCGCTTCGCCATGCTGTCCGTTCTGCCCTTCTCCTGCGGTGGTGCTACGCCGTTTCCGGAAGAGACCACGGGCGTCGGCGCATTCTTCGACTCCGTCGACGCCCCTCCGGTTGCTGTGATGCTCGTCACTTCACGCAACGCGGGGAGTCAGGACACCCTCTTCCACTCCTGGCACCGGTTGGTCTTGAAGTACTCGCCCTTGTTGAGCGTCACCCGCCCCGGCCCCTCCAGGTTGTTGTTGGCGATGATCGAGCCGAACTCCCCGCTGGCGTCCTTGGCCCGCTCCCAGTAGCAGCCGAACTCGCCTTCAGGGCCGGCCGTCTTGTAGGTCCCGGGCTTGATGTCCTCGCCGACGAGGTACTCGCCCTCGCCCGAGAAGGTGGTCGCCGGGCCGACCGGCTCGGCCTTCTTCGGCTGGGCGGTGACCGTCTCGGTGACCGTGGGGGCGGGGGCCGCCTCCCCCGGCGCCGTCTCGGTGACGGTCACCGTCGGGCGGGGTCCGGCCTTCGTGTCGCTGGTCTCGCCGGACGCCGGCTCACCGCCGGCGGCGCCGATTCCGATGCCGACGAACAGGGCGACGGCAGCCGTGGCACCGTACTTGATCCGCTGTCTGTTGCGGACCGGGAGGTTGGGGGGAGCCTGCGGAGCCGGCGGCGTCGGGCCCCAGCCGCCCTGCGGACCGTGACCGTGCTGCGGCGGGTTGGGGGTCGGGTTCGTCATGGTGTGCTCCGTTCGGTGATGCCTGACCGGATCGGGAGGTGCCGGGTCGAGGCGGTTCGTGAGGTGGTGGTCGTACCGCGTGGCGCGGTCTGCCCCTGCAGGGTCCGTCGGGCGGCGCGGACTTCGGGTACACGCGCCGCCGGGTTGGCGGGGCACGGCTCAGGTCGACAGTCCGCGGATCTGCCGTCCGGCCTCGGTCGCCGGGTAGAGGACGGCGTCGGCGACGCGGCCACCGGAGTCCCGGACGCCACCGCTGAAGTTCAGGCGGCCGGAGGGGCCCGCCTTGGCGGCGACGCCGTCCCAGTAGGCCGCCTCGCGCTCCCAGCGGATGTCGCCGAGCAGCCGGTCCAGTTGCTCGATGCCGATGCGGGAGGCCGCGTCGCTCCACGACATGGTGTGGTGGGCGGCGATGCCGACTCCCGCGAGGACGGCGGGCGCCGTGAGGGCACTGCGGCTCGCGAAGTCGGGGAACCGCTCGGAGATCAGCCGCGACAGCAGCTGTACGACGGCGGCCTCGACCTCCTCGGGCCGGGTGCCGGCGGGCAGTTCGTCCTCGTGCACCGACTCGGCGGAACGGGCGATGCCGCCCCGGCCGTAGACGGCGGTGACGACGAGGGCGCGCAACGCGGACAGCGTGACGACCTCGCGGTCCCCGCGCGAAAGCTGCCGCTTGCTCGCGTTGACGAGCCTGCCGAACGGCACCCGCTGCCCGTCGACCTCGACCTTCACGGAGTCGGCGACGACGTGCGCGAGCCGGGTCCCGAAGTCCCGCTGGTCCATGGACATGGCCAGGTTCTTGGCGACGGCCACGCCCTGGACGTTGCGGTCGTAGAAGATCTGCCGCGCGTCCGACGGGGCGAGGTCGACGTACAACTCGAACGGGACGCGCACGCGGGCGAGTTCGGGGTGCGTCAGGCCGTACGTCTCGGGGTCGTCGTACAGGTCGTGCCAGGCGGTGGTCTGGGTCTCCCCGTCGATGGCGACGACCATCGTGCCCGGCGCGACGGTGAGGGTGCGCAGCCCGCTGCCGGGGACGAGTTCGTCGCTGATCGCGGCGAGTGGTCCGGCGTGCCACAGGGTGATCGGCGGCGTGGACCAGGCGGCGCCCAGCTCGCCCTTGAGGCCGGCGGCGATGTAGTCGGCGTACGGCCCGACGTTCCTGCCCTTCTGCGACGACTTCAGCGTCCGCTGCACGGTCGCCCTCAGCTCGGCGTGGCGGCGCACCAGGCCCGAGGCGGCCTTCAGCTTCTTCGGGTCCTCCTCGGCGCGCGGCGACGGCACGAGCTGGACGAGCGTGGGCACGGACATCGTTCCGACGGCGGCGTCGTCGCGGAACGGCATGACGGTGAGCTGGGTTCCCTCGATGGCGCCGGTCGGCATGGTGAGGCGCATGGAACTCCCCCCGGAGTGGTCTGAGCGGGCGCGGACAGCACCCGCTGCGGTATCGCCCGGCGTGCCGGACCGGCACGACAGGACGGCACACCGCCGGCAGAAGACCTGCCGGACGGCCGCTTCCCACCGGAAGCACTCACAGATAAGCATGCCACTGAAAGCACCGTCAAACACGTTGACAGATTTGACGAGTGCTGTAGGTTGTTGACGTCCGCTACCGAGAGAGCCAGGACTCCACCCATGTCGCAGCCATCCGCCCAGGTGACCGCCGCCGAGATCTCCCGCATCGCGGGGGTCACGCGTGCCACGGTCAGCAACTGGCGTCGTCGGCACGACGACTTCCCACCGCCGTCCGGCGGCACGGACAGCAGCCCGCTGTACGACCTGGAGTCGGTGCGTGCCTGGCTCGCCTCGCGCGGCCAGGTCTCGGCGGCGAACCCGTCGGAGGAACTGCGGACGACCCTCCGCCTGCACGCGCAGAGCGGTGGTGGTACATCGGACCTCCTGCTCCTCGTCCTCGCGGCGGCGGGCCGCTCACCGGAGGAGCTGACGGCCACCGCGCAGTTGCCGGACTCCGACCTCCTCACCCGCGCCCAGCGCGATGTGGCCACCGCGGCCGACGCCGTGCCGGCCGCGGACGCCGTCCGCTTCAAGGCGGACGACGCGGCGGTGCTGCGCGCGCTGTACGCGTGTGTACGTGACGAGGGAGGCCAGGCCGCGCTGGGCGTGCTGGCGGAGCGGGAGCTGGAGGACAGCGCCGCGTCCGGCGCGTACCGGACCCCCGAACCGCTCGCGGACCTGCTGGCCGGCCTGATCCCCGGTCCGCCGGTCCGCGTCCTCGACCCGGCCTGCGGCAGCGGTACCCTCCTGGCGGCCGCCGCCCGACGGGGCGCCCGCGAGCTGTACGGGCAGGACACGCTCCCCGTGCAGGCCCGGCGCAGCGCCGTGAGCCTGATGCTGACGGCCCCGGAGGCCACGGTCACCGTGCGTGCCGCCGACAGCCTCCGCGCGGACGCCTTCCCCGGCCTCGTCGCCGACGCGGTGCTGTGCAATCCGCCGTTCGGTGTCCGCGACTGGGGTCACGACGAGCTCGCGTACGACCCTCGCTGGGCGTACGGCGTACCGCCCCGCGCCGAGTCGGAGCTGGCGTGGGTGCAGCACGCGCTCGCCCACCTCACCCCCGGCGGCCACGCGGCCCTGCTCCTGCCGCCGGCCACGGCCGGCCGCGCGTCGGGCCGTCGCGTACGGGCGGAGCTCGTCCGCAGCGGGGCCCTGCGCGCGGTGATCGCGCTGCCCGTCGGCGCGTCGGTGCCGCTGCACGTCGGTCTGCAGATCTGGGTCCTGCAACGGCCCGAACCGGGCGGTCCGGAGCGCAAGTCGGTGCTGTTCGTGGACACGGCGGAGATGTCGGCGGGGGCCGGGGGCGCCGGTACGGCCGTCGGAGCCACCCGTGTCCGGGGCGGCGGGGGCCGGTCGGCGTCCCTGGACTGGGCCGGGATCACCGCGCGGGTCCTCGGGGCGTGGCGGGCGTTCGCGGAGAGCCCGGACACGTTCGAGGGCGAACCCGGTGTCGCGCACGCCGTCGGCGTGGTGGACCTGCTCGACGAGGTCGTGGACCTGACCCCGGCGCGGCTCGTGCGGGCGTCACGGGCCGAGGTCGATCCGGCGGAGCTGTCGGCGGAGGTCGACGGAGCGCGCCGCGGTCTCGTCGAGGCGGCGAAGTCCCTGGCTCAGGCAGCCGGCCACGAGGAGTGGAGCCCCGCGGGAGCCACGGCCCGCGAGTGGCGGACCGCGACGGCTTCCGACCTCGCGCGCGGTGGGGCGCTCACCCTGCTGCGGACGGTGCCGGAGGGCGCGCGGGGCCGTGCGGACGACGGTACGGAAGCGGCGGAAGGCGCGGACCGGGAGCCCGGGACCCGCGCGGTCCTCACCGCCTCCGACATCGCGCGCGGGTCGGGCCCCACGGGCGACCCGGCGGAGCTGCGCAGCGTCGCGGCCCCCCTGGTCGCCGCCGGGGACGTCCTCGTCCGCGCGGTCGCGAGCGGGGACGGCCCGATGGCCCGGGTCGCGGGCGAGGAGGACGCCGGCGCACTGCTCGGCCCCCACGTCCACCTCTTCCGGCCGGACCCGGCACGCCTGGACGCCTGGTTCCTCGCCGGGTTCCTGGGCGCGGAGGAGAACATCGCGGGCGCGTCGTCGGGCAGCACGGTCCTGACAGTCAGCCCCGGCCGGCTGCGCGTACCGCTGCTGCCGCTGGAGGAGCAGCGGCGGTACGGGGAGGCGTTCCGGCACGTGCACGAGCTGCGGGCGGAGGCTCGGCGGGCGACGCGGCTGGCGGAGGAGACGGCGCGGTTGCTGGCGGGCGGGTTGACCGGGGGGCAGCTGCTGCCCTCACGGGAGACGGCGGAGGCACGTGGCCGGGATGGCGATTCGCCCCATTAGGCACGTAGGCCCTCACACATAGACCACACTTGTCGGACCGCCCCGGCCTGCTGCATCGGCTCGGGCGGTGGGGTTGGGACATTTCGGAAGGAATTCGGGGATCCAGTTGAACAGCAGTAAGCACACGGAGTTGGCGAACCACGCGTGGTCCGTCGCCGACCTCCTGCGGGGGGACTACAAGCAGTCTGACTACGGCAAGGTCATCCTGCCGTTCACGGTGCTGCGGCGCCTGGAGTGCGTGCTGGAGCCGACCCGCGAGAAGGTCGCGGAGATCGCGGAGCAGCACAAGGACAGCGGGATCGACCCGGACCGCTTCCTGCGGCGGGCCTCGGGCCACTCCTTCTACAACAAGTCCAGCCTGACCCTGAAGAAGATCGCGGACGACCCGCAGAACGCGGCACAGAACCTTCAGGTGTACGTGGGGGCGTTCTCCGACAACGCGCGGGGCGTGCTGGAGCGCTTCGAGTTCGCTCAGCAGATCAAGCGGCTGGACAGCGCCGGGCTGCTCTACAAGGTCATCGGCAAGTTCACGGACCTGGACCTGCGCCCCGAGGTCGTGCCCAACCACAACATGGGCTACATCTTCGAGGAACTGATCCGCCGCTTCGCGGAGCAGTCCAACGAGACGGCCGGTGAGCACTTCACCCCGCGCGAGGTCATCCAGTTGATGGTGCGGCTGCTCGTCGCTCCGGACGGTGACGCGCTCCAACTGCCCGGTACGGTGCGCACGGTCCTCGACCCGGCCTGCGGCACGGGCGGCATGCTCTCCGCGATGGACGACCTCATCACCGAGTTCAACGAGGACGCCACGGTGGAGGTGTACGGGCAGGAGCTCAACCCCGAGTCGTGGGCGATCTGCCGGTCCGACCTCATGATCAAGGGCCAGAACCCGGAGAACATCGCCTTCGGCAACTCCTTCTCCGACGACGGCCACGCCCGCAAGACCTTCGACTACATGCTGGCCAACCCGCCGTTCGGCGTGGAGTGGAAGAAGGTCAAGGAGGAGGTCGAGCACGAGCACAAGTCGCTCGGCGAGGCCGGCCGCTTCGGGGCGGGGCTGCCGCGCATCAACGACGGCTCGCTGCTGTTCCTCCAGCACATGATCTCGAAGATGAAGCCGATGGATGTGAACGGCGGGGGCGGCTCGCGGCTGGCGATCGTTTTCAATGGCTCGCCGCTCTTCACGGGCGCGGCCGGCTCGGGCGAGTCGGAGATCCGCCGATGGATCCTGGAGAACGACTGGCTGGAGGGAATCGTCGCCCTGCCGGACCAGCTGTTCTACAACACCGGTATTTCGACGTACTTCTGGGTCCTGACCAACCGCAAGAGCCCGGACCACAAGGGCAAGGTCGTGCTGCTGGACGCGCGTGACCAGTGGCAGAAGATGCGGAAGTCGCTGGGCGACAAGCGCAAGGAGCTGGGCAAGGAGCACATCGCGACGGTTGTCAAGCTGTACGGCGAGGCCCTGTCCGTGGTGGACGACCCGGAGCATGCGCTGCACGGCAAGGTGAAGGTCTTCGCCAACGAGGATTTCGGCTACCAACGGATCACGGTCGAACGGCCGCTGAAGCTGCGGTTCGAGGTGACACAGGAGACGCTGGCGGCGCTCGAGGCGTCGAAGGTGATCCAAAAACTGCCGCAGGCTCCGGTGCTGGCGGACGCCTTCAAGTCCCTGATGGGCATGAACTGGGGTACGAAGCAGGAGGCTTGGCTCGCCCTTAAGGACGCGGTGGTGCAGGCCGGCGGGACCTGGCCCACTGGGGCGCCGTTCAACAAGGCTCTGCGGGACGTGATCGGAGTGCGGGACCCGGAGGGCGAGGTGCAGCGCGTCAAGGGGCAGCCTGAGCCGGATGCTGAGCTTCGGGACTACGAGAACGTGCCGTTGGGTGAGGACATCGAGGAGTACCTGGAGCGGGAGGTCCACCCACATGTGCCGGACGCATGGATCGACGGAAGCAAGACAAAGATCGGATACGAGATTCCGTTCACGCGGCACTTCTACGTGTACGAACCCCCGCGGCCGTTGACTGAGATCGACGCGGAGCTGAAAGCAATGGAAGCGGAGATCCAGCAGCTCCTGAGGGAGGTCACGGAATGATTTTTCCCACGCACTGGACAACCCCGCGGGCACGGTACGTCTTCTTCCACCGGGACCTGCGAGGGGTTGATGCTCCTCTGGCCTCGGCCACGAAAGACGGGGTGACGCTCCGCACCGACCTCGGCTTTTCCGTGTGGAATCCCGACTCGAACGTCAGCAATTACAAGCTGGTGGAGCCCAACGACTTCGTGATCGGGCTGCGTTCCTTTCAGCACGGCATTTCACACTCGACGGTTCGCGGTATCGTCAGCCCCGCTTACACGGTCCTGAGGGCGGCACAGGGTGCAGATCCGTGTTTCTATAAGCACTATTTCCGATCCGGACTGCTCGTCTCACAGCTAGCCAACATCACGCAGGGGATCAGGCAGGGACAAGCGATTGACATCGAGGCATTCAAGAACCTGCGTGTTCCCATGCCTCCGCTGGAAGAGCAGCGCCGCATCGCAGACTTCCTTGACGCCGAGACCGCTCGAATCGACGCAGTGACGGACAAGCGAAACGCCCAAATGGCAGCCTTGGATGAACGAGAACTGGCAATAATCGGCCGCATGCTCTCCGGGGAGGCCACACCAACCGATGGGCAAGCGACAGGGTGGCCATGGCTTCCATGGGTTCCAAAATCCTGGCTGATTGGCCCGGTTTACGCGTACTTCTTCACCGAACTCGGAAAGATGCTGGATCCCGCCCGAACAGCTGGCCAGACTCAGCGACCCTACCTTCGCAATGCGAACGTGCACTGGTATGAGATCGATACATCAGACATGGCCACAATGCACTTCGAGGCTAATGAGGTACGACGCTATTCTGTACAGCCTGGCGACCTCCTTGTCTGCGAAGGCGGGGCAGGCGTGGCGGAGGCGGCCGTATGGGATGGCCGGATTGCAGAATGCTATTTCCAGAAGTCACTGCACAGAGTCAGGCAAGCCGGGAATGTCCCTGTAGAGTGGCTGATGCTTTGGCTGAGGTATGCCAAGTCGTGTGGTGTCTTCGATGCAGACGGCAACATCGCTACGATTCCACACCTCACTGGCGAGCAGTTGCGTCAGTACCGAATCCCCATTCCTCCCGACAGTGCAGCGATAACGAAAGATACTTTGCGAGCTATCGATGCCTCGGCTGCATTGCGGCGACGCCTCGGTGAGGCTCAGAAGCTTCTCGCAGAACGTCGTCAAGCCCTCATCACCGCCGCCGTAACCGGCCAGTTCGACGTATCCACCGCCAGCGGCCGCAACGTAACCGAAGGAGTAACCGAATGAGCCCCGTGCACGACGAGTCCTCCTTCGGGTCCGCCATCGTTGCCGCCCTCTGTGAGCGAGGCTGGCGGGAAGCGAACCCTGAGGACTACCAGGCCGACCTCGGCCTAGACACCAACGAGCTCTACACCTTCATCGGCGCGACCCAGCCCGACGAATGGAATGAACTCCTCACCGTCTACGGCGGTAACCCCAACGAGGCGCAGCGCGGTTTCGCGCAGCGTCTCGACCGGGCCATAGCCGATGACGGCCTGCTCCACGTCCTCCGCAACGGCGTCAAGGACCGAGGCGTCCGTCTCCGCGTCGCCTACTTCAGGCCCAACCTCGTCTCCGCCGACTCCGTCCTCGACGGTTACCGGGCCAACCGCCTCACCGTCGTCCGCGAACTCCCCTACGCCACCAAGCAAGCCGACTGGGGTCACCGCCTCGACCTCACCCTGTTCCTAAACGGCATCCCAGTCGCCACGGCCGAGTTGAAGAACCCGCTCACCGGTCAGGGCGTCGAGCAGGCCAAGGAGCAGTACCGGACCGACCGCGACCCGACCGAGCTGATCTTCACGCGGCGGGTCATCGCGAACTTCGCCGTCGACCCGGACCTGGTCTTCGTCGCCACCCAACTGCGCGGCAAGAGCACCCGGTTCCTGCCCTTCAACACCGGCTCGAACGGCCCCGGCCAGCCCGGCGGATCCGGGAACCCGGCGCCCACGGCCCACGGCACGTACGCCACCTCCTACCTCTGGGAACAGGTCTGGCAGCGGGACAACTGGCTCGACCTGCTCCAGCGTTTCGTGCACCAGCAGAAGCACAAGACGCCCGGCGGCGGCACGACGAAGTCGACGATCTTCCCCCGCTTCCACCAGTGGGACGTGGTCCGGAAGCTCACCGCGCACGCGTCCGTCCACGGCGCCGGCCAGAACTACCTGATCATGGCCTCCGCCGGCTCCGGCAAGTCGAACACCATCGGCTGGCTGGCTCACCGCCTCAGCGACCTGCACGCCCGCCGGGATCCGCACGTTCTCAGGCCCGATGCCCTGGCCGACGGCCGCATCAAGCCGGGCGAGCCTGTCTTCGACAAGGTCATCGTCATCACCGACCGCCGCGCCCTGGACGCCCAGCTCTCGGCGACGGTCGGCAGCTTCTCGCAGACGGACGGCCTGGTCGTGAAGGTCGACGAGAAGCACGGCGCGAAGAGTGAGCAGCTCGCCCGCGCGCTCTCCCGGGACACCGGCAAGATCGTCACGGTCACCCTGCACTCGTTCCCTGCGCTGCTGGACTACATCAAGCGCAACCCGACCGAGATCAAGGGCACCCGCTTCGCGATCATCGTGGACGAGGCGCACTCCTCCCAGTCCGGCGACGCCGCCACGGCAGTCAAGTCGGCCCTGCGCGACCTCGGCCTGGACGCCGACTCGGACGACGAGGGTGCGACCACGGTCACCGTGGACGACAAGCTGAAGGCGAAGGCGGTGGAACGCTCCCGCGCCACCAACCTCTCCTACTTCGCCTTCACCGCGACACCCAAGTCCAAGACGCTCGAACTCTTCGGCACCGAAGGCGTGGAGAACGGCAAGCCTGTCTACCGCCCCTTCCACACGTACTCCATGCGCCAGGCCATCGAGGAGGGCTTCATCCTCGACCCCCTGCGCAACTACGTCACGTACAACACGTACTGGAAGCTGGCGAACCTCAACCGCGACGAGAAGGAGGTCGACCCCTCGAAGGCGAACAGCCTGCTCGCCCGGTTCGCGCTCATGCACGAGCACACGGTGTCCCAGCACGCCCAGGTGATCGTCGAGCACTTCGTCCGCCACACCCGCGGTCGGCTCGGCGGACGGGCCAAGGCCATGGTGGTCACGGCCTCCCGCCACTCCGCCGTGCAGATGGCGCGGGCCATCCGGAGTTACATCGCCGACGTCGAGTACGACACCAAGTACCCAGACCTGGGCGTCCTGGTCGCCTTCTCCGGATCCCTCACCATCGACGGCGAGGAGACCACCGAGAGCAAGGAGAACGGCGGCCTGCCGGAGAGCGCGCTGCCGAAGGCGTTCGGCTACACCCGCGCCGACGACAAGGCCGCGAAGGCCGGCGGCAAGGGGCAGCAGGAGTACCGGATCCTGGTCGTCGCCGAGAAGTACCAGACCGGCTTCGACCAGCCGCTCCTGACGACGATGTACGTCAACAAGACACTGACCGGCATCGCCGCCGTGCAGACGCTCTCCCGCCTCAACCGCACCGCGGAACGCAAGTCCCAGGCCGACCTCGCCGTCCTGGACTTCGTCAACGAGGCCGAGGACATCCAGGACGCCTTCCGCCCGTACTTCGAGGAGGCGCACACCCTGCCCTCCGACCCCAACCTCCTCTACACGGCCCAGAGTCGCGTCATGTCCGCGCCGGTCATCTCCGAGCAGGACATGGACGAGTTCGTCGCCGCGTACCTCGACGCGCAGGAGAAGGCGGCCGGCTCCCAGTCCAAGTGGGAGAAGCTCCACGCCGAGCTGTACCGTCTCCTGTCTCCCGCCGTCACCCGCTTCTCCGCCCTCCTGGAGAGCGACGAGGAGGACGACGTCGAGACCGCCGAGGACTTCCGTGCCAATCTCAACGACTACGTCCGCAAGTACGGCTTCCTCGCGCAGATCGTCCCCTACCAGGACGCCGAGTTGGAGCGCCTGTACCTCTACGGCCGCTACCTGCTCAACCGCCTCCCGCGCCTCGCCGACGGCGGAGTCGACATAGGCGAGGTCGACCTGAGCCACCTGCGCGTCGAGAAGACCGGCGAGCACGACGTGTCCCTCAGCCCTGAGGGCGCGGCCGAGCTCAAGGGATTCGGCGACGCAGCGGGCGGCGCCAAGGACGCCGAGAAGTCACTGCTGTCCGAGCTGATCGAGAAGTTCAACGCCAAGTTCGGCACGGAGTTCACCGAGGAGGACGTCCTCCCGGCCTTCAACGCCACCAAGAAGGACCCGAAGGTCCGGGCCGCCGCCCTCGTCAACGACGAGGAGAACTTCGGCATCGTCTTCGACAAGAAGTTCGAGGAGAACATGATGGACCATGTCTCCACCATCGACACCCTCGGCAAGCGGTACTTCGGCACCGACCGGGACTTCAAGTCCAACCTCGACCGCAGTGCCCGCCGGGCCGCCTGGCGGATGATCCGCCGGGAGGAGGGGCTGGAGGACTTCTGACGCGCTCGGGGCCCGGTGCGGCACGCGCACCAGGCCCCGTTCGTCATACGTCCGCCGGGTTCAGCGTCCGGCGACCAGTCCCACGAAGTCGGCCCAGGCCTCGGTCCCGATGGCCAGCCGATCCCCTTCCGGTCGCTTGGAGTCCCGAACCATGATGGCTCCCGGAACGGCAGCGACTTCCAGACACTCGCCGCCGCCACCTGTGCTGTAGCTGCTCTTGCACCAGGCGGCTTCTGGCACGGCGTGCGCTATGCGAACGCTCATGGCTCTCCCAACAGTTTCTCGATGAAGGCGGATGACTCGCTCGGCGTCAAGGCCTGTGATCGGAGGATGCCATACCTGGCCTCCAACTCACGCACCTTGGCCGCCTCGGTGTACAGCCGACTGTCGTCCTGTACTTCCGCGTACGCGATGCGCTGGCCCTTGTCCGTGTCGATCAGCGTGAACGGACCGCCCAACGCAGCGTTGTCCTCGCGATCGGTCGGCATGACCTGCACCTCGACATGCCGCAACTGTGCTGTCAGCAGGATCTGTTCCAGCGTTTCCCGCATCACCTTCCGACCGCCCAACGGCCTCCGCAGGACCGCCTCTTCGATCACGAAACTCATCAGCGGCGCGGGCCTCCGACTGAACACTTGCTGTCGAGCCAGGCGAGCGTCAAGGCGCTGCTCGATGACCTCGTCGGGCAGCAGGGGGCGCTGCATTTGGAAGACGGCCCGTGCGTAGTCCTCCGTCTGCAACAGACCCGGCACCGCGTACACCGCGTACAGGTTCAGCGCCGTTGCCTTGGCTTCCAGGCGAGCCGCGTCCCGGAAGTAGGCCGGGTACTGAGCCTTCCCCACCTCCTCCTTGAGGGCCGTCAGAACACCCCCGGCCCCCAACACCTCATCCGCCCTCTCGATGAACCGGGCCTGCGGAATCCGTCTCCCCTGCTCGATCGACGCCACCGTGTCCGCCGAGTACCCGAGCCGCCTGCCGAACTCGGCCCGCTCCAGTCCCGCCCGCGTCCGCAGCAGCTTCAACTGCCGCCCGAACGCGGTCACGACGCCCGTCCCCGGATCGTCCTCCGGCCGCTGCTGCGGCTGCCCCGCTTCCTCGTCCCGCACGGTCACCGTCTTGCCGCCTCTCCCCTGCGTACCGCCACGTACAGCGCCCGCGCCCGCCCCGTACGACGGATCGGCGTCAGCGCGTCACCACTGGTCACGCTACGCCACGGAACGCCACCGTGAGTGCATGACCGCAACACAACCACCCCTCACCGCCCGCCGGTTCGCGATGCGCTTCAGCTCGACCCCGCGCGGCGCCCGCCTCGCCCGGCGGCTGTGCGGGCACCGGCTCGACGCCTGGGGCCTCCCGTACGGCAGCGACGCGCACGACACCGTCACCCTCGTCGTGGCGGAGCTGTGCGCGAACGCCGTACGGCACGGGCATGTGGCCGGCCGGGACTTCCACGTCCTGCTCACCGCGGACCCGGCCACCGGCACCGTACGCATCGAGGTCAGCGACACTCGCGGTGAACACCTCCCCCGCGTTCCCTCACCGGAGGAGGACGGCCCCGGAGACGGTGGGCGCGGGCTGCTCCTCGTCGAGGCGCTGGCCGACCGCTGGGGCTGCACCGCACGCGCCGGCGGGGGCCCGGGCAAGACCGTCTGGGCGGAGTGCTACGCCCCCGGCCTGGCCTGATGCCGTAGGCGACCCGCGGCCTGGCTGGACGTGCCGAAGCCCCACCCGCGACACTGATCCCCGAGCACATCGAAGACCACTTCGGACACTCGACGGGGGCGGGGGCCAGGTGCCGGACGTACGGCGGATCGCGGGACGCTACGAGCTGCTGGAGCAGTTCGGCCAAGGCGGCATGGGGGATGTGTGGCGGGGTTACGACGCCGTCCTGGACCGGCCGGTCGCCGTGAAGCTGATCCGCCCGCAGGCCGTGACGTCACCGCACCTGGCGGAGGAGTTCGAGAAGCGGTTCCGGCGCGAGGCGCGGATCACCGCGCGGATCCAGCACCCGGGTGTGCCACAGGTGTACGACGCGGTGCTCGACGAGTCCTACGAGCAGTTGTTCCTGGTGATGGAGCTGGTCGACGGCGTGCCGCTGACCGCGTACGTGCACCCGGAGCGGCCACTGCCCGTCAGCTGGGCGGTGGCCGTGGCGGCACAGGTGGCGACCGTGCTGTCGTACGCGCACGACGTGCCCGTGGTGCACCGTGACCTGAAGCCGGGCAACATCCTCGTCGCGCGGGACGGCACCGTGAAGGTGCTCGACTTCGGCATCGCGGCCATCCTGCAGACGGACGTCACCAGGCTGACCGCGACCGGCAGCCCCATCGGGACGCACCAGTACATGGCGCCGGAGCAGGTGCGCGGCGGGCGGGTCACGCCGCGCACCGACCTGTACGCGCTGGGGTGCGTGCTGCACGAACTGCTCTGCGGACGCGTTCTGTTCAGCGGGGACGGCGAGTTCCACCTGATGATGCAGCACGTCAACGCGACACCGACGCCGCTGCGCCAACTGCGGGCCGATGTGCCGACGGAGCTGGAGGAGCTGGTCCTGCACCTGCTCCGCAAGGCGCCCGAGGCGCGTCCGGCGGACGTACAGGAGGTGTACGAGCGGCTGCGGCCGTTCCTGCCGCCGCCCGGGGAGGAGTCCGCGCCCGGGGAAGCGGGGCCCGCCGGGGCGCCCGATCCGACCGGCATCTTCCGCCGTCCTTACGCGCCCCGCTCACGCGTCGGCGCCTCGGGCGCTCGGCCCGCCGGAGCCGCCGCCGGGGTCGACGCGCCGCCCGCCGTTCCCGCGGCCGAACGGGAGGCGCTACGAGAACAGATCCGCGAGGTCCACGAGCACTACCGGGCGTTGATGGAGGAGGATCGCTACGCGCAGGCCGCCGAAGTGGTCGGCGAGATGATCGAGCCGGCCGCGCGTGCGCTCGGCTCAGAGAGCAAGGCGGTGCTCGGGCTGCGCAGGCGGCGGGCGTTCAGCTGGCAGCTGGCCGGAGACCACCGCGCCGCCCTGCCCGAGTTCGAGGCGCTCGCCGACGCCTACGGACGCGTCAGCGGCCCGAGCAGCGAGGACGCCCGGGAGAGCCGGGCTCAGGCAGCCCGCTGCCGCGGGGAACTCGGCCAGGTGACCGAGGCGTTGGCCGGCCTGAACGGCGTCCTCGACGTCGTCCGTTCCGTGGACGGCGACGTGAGCGAGGAGGCCGTCGAACTGCGCCGCGACATCGGCATGCTGCTGCTCGCGCAGGGGCGGACGGCGGAGGCGTTCGACGTCCTGGACCCGCTGCACGCCGACCTGTGCATGGTGTGGGGACCGGACGACGAGCTCACGGCCGAGGTGGCCGAGACGCTGGCGGTGATCCGTCTGGATCTCGACGGCGGCGCCGCCGGTTCGCCTACCTGACCTGCCCCTTTCTCCCCCGACACACCCCGCCCGGCCCTTAAGGATCCACCCATGCCGCAGCTTGCCTTCGACATCGGCTTCTTCGCCGAGCTCCCCAAGCTCCAGCCCCCGGTCAGGAAGGGCGTCCTGGAGGCGTGGGAGAAGTTCAACCGGCTCAGCCTCGATCAGCTCTTCAAGGATCCGGGGCTCAAGCTGGAGAGTCTGACGAACGCGAAGGACAAACAGATCCGGACGATCCGCATCGACCAGTTCTGGCGCGGTGTCGTCCTCGCTCCGCCCTCCGGGGACACCTTCGTCCTGCTGCGGGTCATGGCCCACGACAAGGCCATCGCCTGGGCGAAGAAGCAGAAGTCCAGCATCAACGAGGTGACCCGGGCCGTCGAGATCCGGGACGCGGCGACCCTGGACGAGATCACGCCGGCGTACGAGCAGGTGGCCCAGGACTCGCCGAAGGAGCGGCTGTTCGCGAAGTTCTCCGACGGTGACCTGCGCGCGCTGGGCATCGACGACGAGACGCTGCGGCAGGCCCGGTCGCTCGTCGACAAGGAGCAGCTGGAGATATTCGCGCCGCTGTTGCCGCAGGACCAGCGGGAGGTCCTGCAGTACCTCGCGGAGGGCTGCACCGTCGAGGAGGTCTGGCAGGACATTGTCGCGCCCGCCCTGCAGGCGGCGACGCAGCCGGTGGACACGCAGGACTACGAGACGGCGATCCGGCACAGCCGGGCCCGTATCGCCCTGGTGACGGCGTCCGAGGAGCTGCGGGACATCCTCGAGAAGCCCTTCGCGGCCTGGCGGGTCTTCCTTCACCCCTCGCAGCGGAAGGTGGCCTACCGGGCGTCGTACTCGGGGCCCGCCCAGGTCACCGGCGGGCCGGGCACCGGCAAGACCGTGGTCGCGCTGCACCGGGTCAAGCACCTGCTCGGCCACCTGCGCGACGGGGACCGCATCCTGCTCACGACGTACACCAACGCGCTCGTCAACGCTCTTCGCTCAGGTCTGGAGTCCCTCGTGGAGGATCCACAGCTGCGCGAGCGGGTGGACATCTCGACGGTGGACGGCTTTGCGAGCCGCGTCGTCGCCGAGGCTCCGGGCGCGGTGACGCGGCGACCGCTGATGCACAACGAGGAGGAGAGCCGCTGGGGCAAGGCCGCCAAGGCGACCGGCTTCACCGGCAGCGCGCAGTTCCTCGCCCAGGAGTACCGTCACGTCATCCTGGCCCAGGACATCAGGACCCTGGCCGAGTACGAGGCGGCGGACCGCCGCGGCCGTGGCAGCCGGCTGGCCGCGGCACAACGCCCCCTGGTGTGGGAGACGGTGGAGCGGTTCACGGCCGGCCTGGCCGAGGACGGGGCCCGCACCTGGCTGCAGACGTGCGCGGAGGCAGCGCATCTGCTGGAGGACAAGGGCCCGCAGTACCGGCATGTCGTGGTGGACGAGGCGCAGGACCTGCACCCGGCGCAGTGGCGTCTGCTGCGCGCGGCCGTACCCGCCCGCCCGGACGACCTCTTCGTCGCGGGCGACCCGCACCAGCGCATCTACGACTCGAAGGTGTCGCTGAAGTCGCTGGGCATCAAGGTGACCGGCCGGTCGGTGAAGCTGCGCAAGAACTACCGCAGCACGCAGGAGATCCTGCGCTGGTCCACGGCCCTGCTCGTCGGCCGCCCCATCGCCCAGCTCGAGGACGAGGGCCGCGACGACACGCTGCTCGGGTACCGCTCCGCGCTGCACGGCGACGGGCCCGCCGTGCACGCGGCGGAGGAGGAGGACGACGAACTGGACGCGCTGGTCGCCCGGGTACGGGAGTGGCTGGAGGCGGGCGTCGGCGCCGGGGAGATAGGCGTCAGCACCCGCTTCAACAAGACGTGCGCGAAGACGGTGGCGCACCTGAAGGCCGCCGGCATCCCCGCGGCACCGCTGCGCGCCGCCGATGCCGCGGGGGAGGCGGAAACCGTGCGGGTCGGGACCATGCACTCGTTCAAGGGGCTGGAGTTCCGCTGCGTAGCGGTCATCGGCGTCAACGAAGATGCGCTGCCCTTCCCGAAAGCGGTCACGCCGCCCGAGGTGGACGCCAAGCAGCACGAGACGGACATGATGTCCGAACGCTGCCTGCTGTTCGTCGCCTGCACCAGGGCCCGCGACAGCCTGTACGTCTCCTGGTCCGGGAAACCCAGTTCGTTCCTCGTGGAGGCGGGCATGTGAGACGGGCGAGCCTCAGAGTCGGTCGACACCGCGGTGGCCGTCGAGCCGGGACGCCGCGCAGACCGTGTACACGGAGGCACATCGTCAGGTCGGCCTGACCTGGTCCCGCAAACCCCCGACGCGGCGCACTTATGTGCAGCCCCACAAGCGTGGAGGCAGCAGTCGGAGCCGAACAAGCGGTCTGTCCGCCCCGGATCGGTGTACGACATGTTCTGCCCGCGCGGGGCACCGAGCCCGCAGGCCGTCATCTCCACCACTCGGCGGTGCCGAACAGCCGACAGCCCCAATGCGCCGTGTCGCCACACCGGCTCACTTGCCCGTCGTGTGATCGACCACGACTCCGCCCAACTCGCGGGCCGCTTCCTGCCCCGTGGCGGTGTCGCAGAACTGGATCGTCCAGTTGCCGGCCGTGACGACGTAGTAAGGGACGTGGTCGTCGCTGAGGAGCAGCCGAATGTAGTCGTCGCGGACTGTGGGGCCGACGTGGAGCCTGAGCCCGGCGTCGCGTCCGTCGCCGGACTCACCGCAGGGATGCGTCCTGGCCGCCTTCGTGCTGCACAGCAGTTCGTCCGGCGACTTCTTCCGCTGGGAGCAGCCGACGGACTGGTCCAGCGCGTCGGCGAGTGCGTCAACGCTTTTGTACGTGGGCGTCTTGGGGATGGAGGGCAGGTGGTACAGGGGAGGAAGGACGACGGCGTCGACGGCCTTGGCGATCGTCTCGGAGTAGGCGGGTGTGCCGTTCGGCAGGACGCGGATGAACCAGTTGCCCGCCGCCACGATGGTGTTGCCGCTGGTGCGCCAGCCGGCGATGGAGTCTCCGATCTCGTTCCGGCTGAACTCCTCGGGCTCCAGGACCTGGATCTGGTTCTCCACCTCGGCTCCGTCGATCCGGGCCGCGCAGTCGAGGCCCTCGGCCCTGCGCCGCAGCACGTCGCAGTCGACGCCGCCGCGTTTCAGCGCCGCCACCACGTCGTCCGCCGTCCGATACTGCGGTGTCGTGGGGACGTTGCCGGGCATGGGGGTGAGCTCCTCGGGGCTGGGAGCCTTGAAGGCGTCGCATGCGGTGAGCAGCACTGCCAGGAGGCATGCGATCAGCGTCGGCGCGGTCCTGTTCATGGCGTTCAGTGGGCTCCTGGCGGTGTGGGGCTCGGGCCGGGGCTCGGTGATGGTGTTCCCTCCTCGGGCTCACCCGTACCGGTGCCCGTGGTCTGGCCCGTGCTGTAGATCGGATCGAGGCACAGATGATGTCCTGCTGGGGCTTGTGACTCCAGTTGTTGGATGGCTTTGGCGCGTGCCTCGTCCCCCTGATCACAGTCACGGACCGTGCCCCGGAGCCCCTTCCCGAACACCCGGGTGCCCCTTGCCGCCGGATGCGTCGGTCGTCCACTGGACCAACACGACAAAGCGGTCACCGTCACTGCCGGCGACGAGGGTGCCATCAGCGCGGCGGCGTCCGAGGCGGCCAACGGCACGAGCGGCGCCTCGACCTGCCTGACGAGCACCGGGTCCGAGCCGTACCGGTAACAGTGGTCCTTGTACAGCCCGGCGCACGAGGGGTGGATGGCGGCCTCAAGCCCGGATCAGCCGCCGGCCAGCGCCGCCGCCACCGACTGGAACCAGGCGCCGTAGGAGAACGGCTCGGGCGGGCCGACTTCCATGCCGAGTTCGGCGGCTGCCAGGGCGTAGTCGCCCTCGTCCAGGGGGAGGGCGAGCAGCTCGTGGAGTTCGCCCACGAGGCGTGCGACCAGTTGGGGGTCGGTGGTGGCGGCGTAGTCGGCAACGGCGGCGTCGTGGTCGGGGAACTCGTCGACGATGTCCTGCGAGAACCAGCCGCCGAGCAGTTGCGCGGTTTCCGGGAACCGCGCGTGCCACTCCCAGTGAGTCTGCGGGGGCGACGGTTCCGGGACGTCGCCTTCCTCGATGCTCTTCCTCAGGTGGTCGGCCAGCACCATCAGCCAGTCGCCGATCTCCGACTCGACGATCCCGGTGTCCGGGATCGCGTAGAACTCGCCCAGCCTCTGCCGGATGCGGCCCGGCGGGTTGCTGCTGTACTCGCGCAGCTGGCGCTCCGCCTCCGCGATGGCCCAAGGGCGCGTGTGCCATGTGTGACGGAGGTACGCGTCCAGCGCGCGGCTGCGCCGCTCCGGAGTGTCGTCAGCCGGCTGCCCCAGGTAGGCGCGCATCACTTGGTCCAGCTCGCCGTACCGGCGGTCGTGTTCGAGGGGCTTCATGGACATGTGCGGGCAGCCCCTACAGGTAGAACGGGACGGTCGTGTGGACGACGAAGCCGTGCGGGCTCGACGGCTCGCGGTGCAGCACGACGCGCGCCGCGCGGACATCGACGGGCCCCCGCCCGGCCAGCAGGTCGGCCTCCAGCTGGACCCGGCCCACGGGCTCCTCGCGGGAGGGCCAGGCGGCCTCGATGGTGAGGCGGGCCCTGGTGCCCTGGGCAAGCCAGCGGTGGATGACCTGCTCGTTGGCGGTCACCACCTGCTGCGTGGCCCATTGGGCGGTCTCCCGGTCGGGATAGGAGGCGGAACGGGTGAGCACGGGGACATCCTCTCAAATGACCTGGTAAGGGCCTGTGCTCCGACGGGTCAGTAGTCGGAGAAGTTCCAGAACATGCCCACCTCGGTGTCGGAGACGACGATCAGGCCGCAGTCCTCCGAGTAGACGTCGCTCAGCGGGCTGTACCCCCAGTGTGACGTCGTGAAGTCGAGTGTGCCGGGCACAGGGCCGGGCCTGCTGACGTTGGTGTGATAGGTGGCCCCGTCCCCGTACCGCGCGAGGATCGTGCGTGCCATCGCCCGCAGTTCCTCCTCGCTCTCCGTGAAGCGCTCCAGGTTGGACAGGGTGCAGCAGTCGTCCGTCAGGGCCAGCAGTAGGTTCTCGGCGCTGGCCCGGTCGATCTCGTGGAGACGCTGCGCAATGTACTCCGGGGGATGCGCGGCGAACGGGTACGTGGGGGACCCCTCGCGCTCCGGGAGCTGCGCCGCGTCGTCGAGACCGGTCCAGCCCCGGGGATCCGAGACAGCCCGGGCCATCAGTGCGAGGACGTCGAGGACCCAGTCCTCGTGGCGACGTGGACCTGTGGCGTCGTACGGGTATGCGTCCTCGAACAGGTGGCGTACCGCGGCTTCCCAGGAGGTCTGGTCGACGGACATGTGGTGCTGGCCTTCCTCGGCGGGGCGCTAGGACTTTGAGGGCATCGACGTCATGACGGTGAACGGCGGGGTGCGGTTGCTGTCATACCGGATCCGCGTGTCGATGCCGGTGACGTCGTACGCCTTGGCGTTCATGCCGCCCTGCTTGTACCCGGACAGCGGGTCGTTCGGGTCCACCGGCTGCTTGAACACGCTGCGGCCGCTGGTCTCGCCGTTCGGCGCGATCGAGTGGAAATCTTTGACCTGTCCGTCCCCCGGCGGTGGCGGGCCCTTGATCCACGCCTCGATGGCGGCCTTGTTCTGGTTGAGGTTGTACTCGGTCAGCTCCTCCGCCCGCCGGTAGTTCGGGAAGGCCGAAGAGGCGCTGGGCTTCGGCTTGCCGTACGGCCAGGTCTGCGTCGGGCCGTTCGCCTGCTGGTCGCGCAGGCGCTGCGCGAGCTGCTCATCCGTCTTGCCGACGTGCTTGTCCAGGGTGTGGCCGTTCTCCATGTACTCGTTGGCGGCGAGGTTGAGGTCGTACGTGCCGGTCGAGTCGACCTTCAGCCAGACCTTCGAGTCCTTGAACTCCTCCAGGGCCCGCATGCCGAAGCCCTCCGCACGCGCCTCCTGGGCTTCGAATTTCGGAGCGCTCCGGTGCGCCTCGTCCAACGGTCCCATGAGCGCGTCGAGTTGCGGGACGAGCGCGTCGACCCGCCGGTTGTACGCGGTGACGATCGAGTTCAGCTTGGCGGTGTCCATGTTCAGGACGATGCCCTGCCCCAGCTGGCTCGCGCCCTTGGCGACACCCTTGACCACGCCTTTGACCAGGCCCTTGACGTCGTCCATGCCGACGCCGTCCTTGAGGTTGACCTCGACCTTGGGGATCGCGTCGCGTACGGCCTCGAGGTAGACGTCCCATACCTCGCGATTGAGATAGACGGCCGCCTCGGCGAATTCGTAGAGGAGGTCGCTGACTTTCTGGGCCGTGTCGAACAGCACGGTCATCACGGGGTGGGTGGCGGTCTGCGAGGAGGAGGTGTCGTGTTTCCACTCGTAGCCCTCGCGGCTCTTGCCCCACGCCGTCGTGCCCCACAGCGAGCTGCAGAACTGGCGCATCGCGTCGTGCCACTCACTGTTGGTCTGCTGCGTGATGCTGCTGACGTTCCCGGTCAGCCCGCTCTCCGCCATGGAGAGCGAGGTGGTCGTCGCCATCCACGCCTTGGACAGCGAGTTCAGGTAGTGCTGCTGTGGAAACGGATAGACCTCGGCGACCTTGCCCATCCGGAAGGCGTGCTTCACCACCGGCCTCAGCACGTCCCGGACCGGCTCGGGCACCCACTCGAGGATTCTGCGGATGAAGTCGTCGCCGCCGTCGTCGTCGCCCCACTTCAGATTCGGCACGGAGCCGTAGGCGGGCGGCTTCTCGATGACCTTCGGCAACGGCTGGACGACGGGCTTCGCCTTCCCTGTGGGATCGTTGGCCGCCTCCGCCTTCGCGTAGGTGTTGGCCGTCGAGGTGAAGCCGACTGCCGCTCCCCCGATGCTGACGACGCTCTTGGCCCATACCTCGAGGAAGCGGTTGCCGACCTTGACGTACGACGTCGCGAACGCCTGGGGCGAGGTGCCGTAGCCGCCGGCGTCCGGGTACTTGTGCAGATCGTCGAGCAGGCTCTTGGCGCCTTTGTCCATCACCGTCTGCTGGCTCGCCACACCACCGGAGACACGGTGGAGGTCGGCCGGCTTGACGTCGATGGTGCCGTTCTGGCCCGGCGGTGGCGTCCCCATCAGCCGGCCCCCCAGCCGCGCAGCACGGCCTGGTGCGCTGCCGCATAGTTGATGTGGCTCGTGGTCGCGCACTCGTGCAGCCACTTCTGGGCCGCCTGCAGGTCCTGGGCCGAGCGGTCCCACTCGTCGAGTTTGTCGACGAAGACCTCGCGGGCCTCCCCCTCCCAGGACAGCACGACCGGCACGACCCGGTCGTGGAGGTCGTCCAGACTGTCGTTGAGCTTTTTGAGGATGTCCTCCAGTTCGGCTGCGAGCTCGCGGAGGGTGGCGAAGGAGACGGTTATGTGCCCGTCGTCCGCGCTCCCGGTCGGCATGGTTCCCCGTTTCGTAGGTGTCGTCGTCGCGGTTGCGGCAGAGGTTCTCGGAGAGGCCGTCAGAAGGAGTCGAGACTGCTGCGCGGAGGGACGGGCCCGGTCGTCTCCGGGTTCGGTGTCGACAGTTTGTCGACCTCGCTGTCGATGTCCACCGGAATGCTCCGCAGTCGGGCCATCACGTCCAGGTCCTGTTCCGTGAAGCCGTCCCGGCTCAGACGCACGGCCTGCTCGAGGTGCCGGATCACTTCACGGATGCGCACGGCGTCCTCGGCCGCCGCACGGTGGAACCCGCGGTACGCCGTCGCCGCCGGTCCTCGCCAACCCGCCTCGATGCGGTCGACGATCGCATCCATTCGCCTGACCTGCTTGTCCAGGTGATCCTGCATGTCGTCGAGGTCATCGGCCAGTTTGGTGAGGTCTTGGCTCGACACCCTCAGATCGACGCCGCCCTCCTGGCCCGCGCCCGCACCACGTACGCCCATGCTCCGTACCTCCGCCCCCGTGACCTCGGCATGACAAATCGCGTATGCACAGTGATCCTAACCTCGCGCTTTCCGGAGCCCGGCGCCCGCCGGCGGACCCGGGGAGGGCAGTCGGCGGGCAGGCGCCTGCCGGTCATGGGCATACCGGGCACCCGCGTCCCGTCCGTGCCGCGCGGCCCGGCTCCGGGACTCGACCAGGTGGGTACCGATGTCCGAGGTGGGCGTCACGCCGCCAGCCCCACGTCGCCCCGCCCCCGCGTCACGTACTTGGACGACCTCCGCAACGCCCCCGTGTTCCCCAAGAGCTCGTCCGCCCGCTCCACGAACGCCACATCGGGCATCCGCCGCCCCAACTCCACCGACTCCACAGCGTGCTTGGAAAAGCGGACGAGGTCCGCGAACCGGGCCTGCTGTACCCCGCGTGCTCGAGCAGCGCCTGGGCGACGGCGCCCCAGGTCCGCAGCCTGTCCGAGGGGTCGGGTTCACGGTTCCCCTCGCAGCCCGTCAGGTGATCGCACCTGTCGAGCACGCGGCGGACGGCTGTGCCTGAGTACGCGTACTCAGCTGGGTTGTGTCGCTCGGCTCTGACGCGCCCGGTCCGCGTTCCCCACGATGAGGAGGTCCCACTTCCCGCGTCGAAAGAGGTGTTCATGGGCCGCGGTCTGCAGGTGCGCGCCGCCACTCCGGAGGATCTCGAGTGGATCCACGAACTGCGTCACCGGGTGTACGCACGGGAGCTGGGCCAGCATGCGCCGGATCCGACCGGGCGGCTTCGTGACGGGCTGGACGGCGACAACGTCTACCTCGTCGCGGCGCGCGGCGCGGACCGAGTCGGCTTCGTCAGCCTGACTCCGCCCTGGTTGGGGCGGTACGCGCTGGACAAGTACCTGACCCGCGACGAGCTGCCGCTGCTCGCCGAGGGCGGTCTGTTCGAGGTGCGCATCCTCACCGTCGAGCCGCGCTGGCGGGCCACCGCGGCGGCACCCCTGCTGATGTACGCGGCGCTGCGCTGGATCGCCGCCCGGGGAGGTCGCCGGGTGGTGGCGATGGGGCGCACCGAGCTGCTCGACATGTACGTGGCCGCCGGCCTGCGCCCGGTCGGTCGTACCGTGCACAGCGGTGCGTTGACGTTCGAGGTGCTGACCGGCAGCGTGGCCGAGCTGACGAAGGTCACGATGGGCCGTTACGGCACCCTGCTGGAGCGTCTGCGGTCCGAAGTGGACTGGCGGCTGGACGTGGCGTTCGCGCCCCGGCCGGACGGCTGCGAACACGGCGGTGCCTCGTTCACCGCCATCGGCACGGACTTCCGCAGCCTGCACCGGCGCCGTCAGGTGGTCGCGGCCGACGTGCTGGACGCCTGGTTTCCGCCGGCCCCCGGAGTGCGGGCGGCGCTCGTGGACGATCCGGCCTGGGCCGCGAGGACCTCGCCGCCGACCGGCGCCGAGGGGCTGCTGGCGGAGATCGCCGCGGCCCGGGCGCTGCCGGCGGAGACGCTCGCGGTCGGCGCCGGTTCCTCCGACTTGATTTTCCGGGCGTTCGGCCAGTGGCTGACCCCGGAGAGCAGGGTGCTTCTGATGGACCCGGGCTACGGCGAGTACGCCCACGTCACGGAGCGGGTGATCGGATGCCGGGTGGACCGGTTCCGGTTGCGCCGCGAGGACGGCTGGCGGATCGATCCGGCGCGGCTGTCCGCCGCCGTCGGGTCCGGCCGCTACGACCTCGTGGTGGTGGTCAACCCGAACAACCCGACCGGACGCCACGCGCCGGCCGCTGAGCTGCGCTCGCTGATCACCGCCGCGCCGGCCCGCACCCGCTGGTGGATCGACGAGGCATACCTGGGTTACGTCGATCTGACCGAGTCGCTCGCCGGCCTCGCCGCGACGGACCCGCGGGTGGTGGTCTGCAGCTCGTTGTCCAAGATGTATGCGTTGTCCGGTCTGCGGGCGGCGTATCTGGTGGCCGAGCCGACCACCGCGGCGCAGCTACGCCGATGGACGCCGCCCTGGCCGGTCAGCCTCCCGGCGCAGCTGGCCGCGGTGGCGGCCCTGCGCGACCCGGCGTACTACGGCGACTGCCGGCTCCGCACGCACGAGCTGCGCCGGCAGCTGGCCGCCGACCTGGCCGGGCTGGACGAGGCCGTGGTGGTCGAAGAGGCCGTGGCGAACTTCCTCACCGTGACCCTGCCGTCAGGCGGGCCGAGCGCCGCACAACTGGTGAACGAGTGCCGCCGCCACGACGTGTACCTGCGCGACCTGTCGCCGTTGTCGCCGGAGTACCAGGGGCGCACCGTGCGCGTCGCGGTCAGGGACACCGCCGAGAACGCACGTATCGTGGCCGCCTGTCGGGCCGCCCTGGACGTGTTGCGGCCGCGTTCGGCCGCGCTCGTTTCGATGCCTGCGGGCGTTCCCGCCACCGGATCCGCCCGGTGATCACTGTGGCCTCCCTGGCGCCCTACCTCGGTGGGGCGCTGGCGCTGGGCGGCGTCGCGGTGGCGGTGTCCCGGCGCCGCGAGCTGCTGATCCGGTGGTGCGCCTGGGCGGTCGGTGTGCCCCTGGTCACCGGTGCGTTCTGGTGGGGCCGCCCGGGCGCCGCGGTCATCGCCCTCGCGGCCGGGGTGATCGCGGTGATCGAGTTCGGCGGGCTGATGCGACTGGGCCGGGTGGACCGGGTGGTGCTGGGCGCGGCGGTGGCGGGCGTGGTGCTGGCCGCCTGGCTGGCGCCCGGGCAGGTGCTCCGGGTGGTCGCGATCGGGGCGCTCGCGGTGGCCGCGGTGCCGCTCCTGTCCGGCGATTCCGACCAGGGCCTGCGCCGGCTCAGCGCCGGCCTGCTCGGGCTGGCCTGGCTGAGTGTGCTGGCCGCGCTGGTGCCGCTCGGGGCGAGCGCGCTCGCGCTGTTCGTCGCGGTCTCGATCGCCGACATCGTGGCGTACCTCGCCGGTCGAGGGCTGGGCGGGCCGCGGCTGTCGCCGCTGTCACCGGCCAAGCGGTGGAGCGGGACCCTGGCCGGGGCCGCGGCCGGCCTCGGCGTGCTCGCCGTGCTGTCCGCGCTGAGCTGGCCGATGGCGGTGGCGGTGGCGGTCGGCGGCCCGGTCGGCGACCTTCTCGAATCCATGATCAAAAGAGGTGCGCGGACGAAGGACGCCGGCCGCTGGCTACCCGGCTCCGGCGGCCTGCTGGACCGGATCGACTCACTGCTCGTCGCGCTGGCCGTCCTGCTCGTCCTGCGCTGACCCTCATCGTCGGGAACCTCCACGGTGCCGTCGGCCGTGGTGTCGTAGCGGAGCCTCACCAGAAGTCGAGTTCCTCGGCCCACCGAGCCGCCCCGCTCGCCGCCCCTCGCGGTCGCGCGGGGCGGCGAGCGGATCAGGGGGACCGCCGCGGCCTGACAGGACCGCCGGCCGGGCCCTAACGGCCGAGACCCTTGACCGCCACGGCGGCGGCCTTCGCGATCAGGGCGTCGCGGCGCTCGGCGCCCTTCTTGTCGCGGGTGGACATGACCGCCATGACGATGGGGTTGCCACCGTCGTCCGGCCACACCACGGCGATGTTGTTGCGTCCCCCGTATCCGGCGGTGCCGCTCTTGTCGGCCACGTCCCAGTCGCCGGGGACGCCGGCCCTGATGAGCGTCCGGCCGGTCATGTTCGTCGTCATCCACTGCCGGAGCAGCTCGCGTTCGTCCCGCTTCAGGGCGTCGCCGAGCAGGAACGCCCGCAGGCTCCCCGCCATCGCGCGCGGTGTGCTCGTGTCGCGGATGTCGCCCGGTGTGCCGTCGCTCATCTCCGGCTCGTACCGGTCCATCTCGGTGACGTCGTCGCCGAACTCCTCCAGCACCTTCTCCAGGCCGTCGGGCCCGCCGAGCTCGTCGAGGAGCAGGTTGACCGCCGTGTTGTCGCTGTACCAGAGGGTCGCGGCGCACAGCCCCCGCAGGCTCATGCCGGTCGCGGCGAAGTTCTCGGACACGGGCGAGTCGGCGACCACGTCGTCGCGCGAGTACGTGACCACCTTGTCGATGCCGTCCGTCCCGTACTTCCGGAGGACGGCACCCGCCGCCAGCGCCTTGAACGTGGAGGCGTACGCGAACCGGTCGTCCGCCCGGTAGCCGACCGACCGGCCCGTGCCGGTGTCCAGGGCGTAGACGCCGAGCCGCGCGTCGAACTCCCGCTCCAGCGCCCGGAATTCGGGAGCCGTGGGCTTCGTGGCCGCCGCCGGTGACGCCGACCGCGCCGCGCCGACGGGTGCGCCGGACCCGGACGCGGTTTCCTGACCGCACGCCGGAAGCGCGGCGAGCGCGAGCAGTCCGGCCGCCGCCCAGGCGGCGCCCCGGCGGATACGAAGCGGATGCGTCATGGAATGGACCTCCAGGTCGTCGAAGGACATGTGGACCGTGCGAACCGGGGGAAATCCCCGGTCGGCGACCACTCTCCGGCCAGTGGGTCGCCGGGGTCCAAGACGCGGACGTTCAACTCCATGCTGTTTTGGCATAGTAGGGCCCGTGGATCTTGTTGCGGCCTGCCGGGCGTTCGTCAGTGTGAGCGAGCACGGCAGTTTCACGGTGGGCGCGGCGGCGGCGCGGACGGCCCAGTCCGTGGCGAGCCGCCGCGTCGCCGCGCTGGAACAACGCCTCGGCGAGCGGCTGCTGGACCGGTCCTCGCGGGCGGTGACGCTGACGCCCTTCGGCCGGGACATGCTGCAGACGGCGCGGCAACTCGTGCAGCTCGCCGACCGGTTCGAGCACGAGGCGGAGGCCGCACGACGGCGGCCGCTGCGGCTCGCCGTTCCCGGCGTGTGCCCGACCGGTGCCCTCGCCCGCCTCATCGCTCAGGCGCACGAGCAGGGAGTCCTCCTCGACCCGTTTCCCGCCGGGCCGGCCGAGCGGGCCGGCCTCGTCACGTCCCGGCAGGTGCGTGCGGCGGTGCTCGCGGCGGCTCCCACCGAGGCGAGCTGGACGGTGCCGCTGGGGCTGGCGGTCGCGCACGACCCGGGCGGCGGGCCGATCTACCTGGACACCCTGCGCCCCGGCCGGGCCGACCGCGACCTGCGGCCCCGGCGCGTGTGGCTCCAGCCGGAGGACGACGTGCCGCACGTCCGGGACCGTCTCGCCCGCCTGCGCGACGCCGTCGGACTGCGCCCGGCCCAGCTGGCCGTCGCACCGGCCGTGGCCGCCGCCGCGGCGGACGTGCTCAGCCACGGCGACGCGCTGCTGTGCTCGGCCGCGCAGGCCCGCGAACTGCGCCTGCACTGGCGGCCCGTCGGCGAGCTGGGCCCCGGCTTCGCCCGGGGGTTCTCCCTGGCCGTGGCGGACGAGGCGGACATCGACGCCGTCCGCGTACGCGAGACGTGCGCGCACGGCATCGCCCGGTGCCTCGGCGCCACGGAGCGCGCGGAGGCGGCCGCATGACCACCGGTACCGAGAGACTGCTCGGGGAGCTGCGCCGGGAGCTGCGCGACGGCGGGCTGTACGGCTCGTTCCTCGTCCGGGACCTGGACACGGGCGACGAGATCGGCATCGACCCCGACATCGAGTTGCCCGTCGCGTCCCTCGTGAAGATCCCGCTCGCCCTGGTGACGCTGGAACGCGTCCGGCGCGGGGAACTCGACGGCGCCACGGTGATCGAGGTGCCGCCGGGGCAGATCACCACTCCCGGTCCGACCGGCCTGAGCCGGTTCCGCCACCCGGCCCACATCGCCGTGGAGGACCTGCTCTACCTCAGCACCTGCATCAGCGACAACAGCGCCGCCGACGCCCTCTTCGGCCTCACGCCGCCCGACCGGGTCGGGGCGGTCCTGCACGAGTTCGGGCTGCGCGGCATCGCCGTACGGCACACCATGCGCGAGCTGATGGAGACCCCGGTGGAGCGTTTCGACCCGGCGGAGGTGCACCTCGCGCACGCCCTCGCGATCGACGCCGGCACCCCGGGGCGCGGCCACCGGGTGCCGCAACTCGACATCTCGCGTGCCAACACCGGGACGGCACGGGCCTTCGTCGACCTCCTCCAGGCCCTCTGGCGGCCGCGGCCCGCGACCGAGGGCGCCGAGCCCCCGGCGATCCACCCCGACGTCGCGGCACGGGTACGCGGCTTCATGGCCAACAACCTCGTGCGCAACCGCCTCGCCCCGGACTTCGAGTCCGACGCCTCCACCTGGTCGTCCAAGACCGGCATGCTGCTCAACCTGCGCCACGAGGTCGGCGTCGTCGAACACGCCGACGGCCAGACCTACGCCATAGCGGTCCTGACCGAGTCACGCGTGGCCGCCGGCCGACAGCCGGGCGCCGACGCCCTCATGGGCCAGGTCGCCCGACGGCTGCGCGACGAGCTCCGTTCGAGGTGGGTCTAGGGCGCGTTCGAGACAGGGGCTCGGTGCGGGTTGGTACCGGCCACGGTCCGAGCGCTGCGGTGTCTCGGATCGCTCCTCAGCCGATCCGCCAGGGACGGAGCTTCTCGGGGTTTCTCACCGCCCAGACATGCCTGATCCGGTCGCCCGCGATCTCGAACGCGAACACGGTCGAGAGGTTGCCGTCCTGCTGCGTCACCAAGCCGGGCAGGCCGTTGACCGTGCACTCCAGGAACGTGGTGCGGTCGCCCGACACACGGGCGATCTCGGCGTAGGCGCGTGCGATCCGCTCACTGCCCACGATCGGGTGCAGGTGGGTGACGGCCAGCCCGCCGCCGTCGGCGGTCGCGACGGCGTCGGGGTCGAGCAGGCTGATCAGGGCGTCGATGTCCTGGGCCTCCCACGCCGTTCTGAACTGCCTGACGATGCCGGCCTGTCCGGCACTCGGGCCCGCCGGGCTCTGCGCGGTGCGGATGCGCCGGCGGGCGGACGAGGCCAGTTGGCGGCACGCCGCCGGAGTGCGGCCGACGATCTCGGCGACCTCGCCGAAGGGGTAGCGGAAGACGTCGTGCAGGACGAACGCGACGCGCTCGGCCGGGGTCATCGCCTCGAGGACGACCAGGAAGGCCATCGTCACCGACTCGTCGAGGGTGACCCGGTCGGCCGGGTCGGTCCCACCGGCGCCGGAGCCCCCGGTGGTCCACTCCGTGGGCTCGGGCAGCGGTTCCGGGATCCAGTCGCCCACGTACGTCTCCCGCCTGGCCCGCGCCGAGCCGAGCAGGTTCAGGCAGATGCGGCCGGCGACCGTCATCAGCCAGGCGCCGGGCGACTCGATGGCCTGCTGCTCCCGTGCGGACATGGCGTACCAGCGGGCGTAGGTCTCCTGCACGACGTCCTCGGCGTCGGCGAGGGAACCGAGGAGCCGATAGCCGAGGTTGATCAGCCGGCGCCGCTCACTCATGATCGCGCTGAGGCCCGGATCGCTCTGATCGTCGCCTGGCTCGGCTCTCGTGGTCATGGTCCGGCCGTCTCCCTCGCTCGCTTCTGTGCCGTTAACCGTTACGACAGGACAGCGCACCGGAATGTGAGGCCGCCGCGCCGCCTCACATTCCGAAGCGCCGCGTTGTCGTAACGGTGTCGTACCGGTGAGGGCGACAACGAGACGGAGAGGGGACTTCGAATGAACGTCTTCCAGACCATCGCGGACCGCGTCGAGATCGAGGCACTGCGCGGCGAGTTCACCGACGCGGCGATGATGCGCGACCGACCCCGCCTGGCGTCGCTGTTCACACCGGACGGTGTCCTGCGCATGCCCAACATTCCTGTCGAGCAGGTGGGCCGCGAGGAGATCCTTGCCGGGGGCGAGCGGCTGCAGAGCAAGTGGGACTTCTTCGTACAGAACACACACCCCGGCACGATCCAGCTCGACGGCGACACCGCGACCGGCCGCGCCTACATCCAAGAACTCGCGCGCACCCTCGACGGACGCCAGGGTCTGAACTACGCCGTCTACCACGACCGCTACCAGCGCACCGAGGAAGGCTGGAAGTTCGCCGAGCGGGTGTACGAGGTCAGGTACCTCGACACCTCCCCGCTGGCGGGCACGGCGCCCCGCGCGGCGCAGGGCTCCGGGACCGACCCGGCACACGCCACGGCCACCCCGGCTCCGGCCCCGTCCTTCACCGAACCGGCAACGGCCGAACAACTGGAGCGGGTGGCCGCCGCGCTGCGTGCAGGCGGCTTCGCCGCCGAGATCCTCGACGACGCCGCAGAAGCGCGCGCCCGCGTCAAGGACCTGGTCCCCGCGGGCGCCGGCGTGCTCACCGGAGCGAGCGAGACCCTCCGGCTGTCCGGCATCGACGAGGACATCAACGGCAGCGGCCAGTACGACGCCATCAGGCCGCGCATCCTGGCCATCGACCGCGCCACCGGCGCCGACGAGATCCGAAGGCTGCTCGCCGGCCCCGACGTCGTCGTCAACAGCGTCGCCGCGGTCACCGAGACCGGCTCGCTCGTCCTCGCCTCGGGCAGCGGCAGCCAACTCCCCGCCAACGCGGGCGGCGCAGCCCACGCGATCTGGATCGTCGGTGCGCAGAAGGTGGTGCCCGACCTGAGCACAGCCCTGCGGCGCATCGAGGAGCACGCCCTCCCGCTGGAGAACGCCCGCGCCCAGGCGGTGTACGGGATGCCCAGCGCCGTCAACCGCCTGCTCATCCTCAACGCGGAACCCCGCCCGGGGCGCGGCACCGTGCTGCTTCTCCGAGAGGCCATCGGATACTGACCCGGCCCAGGGTCCGTTGGACTCACGGGCTCGGAGCCGGCCATTGATCCTGAATCATCAGGGCACAAGGCGAGAGGCAGGAGCCACTTCTGGAACACGACCCGGAGCTGTCCGGCGGATCAGCTCCGGGTCTGCCCGGTGGTCCCGCCCGTCCGGTCCGGTCCGGTCCATGGGCACCTACGGGACCCGCTCCCCCGGGGCGTCGGGATCGACTGCCCCGGGGGGCCCGGACCTACGGCGTCGCCGCCACCGCCGGCGCCGGCGCGTACCCCGTGGGCCGGGCGGTGAAGGTGCCGCGGCCCTGGGTGCGGCTGCGCAGCCGGGTGGCGTAGCCGAACAGCTCCGCCAGCGGCACGGTCGCCGTCACGACCGCCGCGCCACCGCGCACCGCCGAACCGGTGACCCGGCCGCGGCGGGCCGCGAGGTCACCGAGGACCCCGCCGACGGCGTCCTCGGGCACGGTGACCGTGACCTCGACGACGGGTTCCAGCAGAACCATCGTGCAGCCGCGCAGCGCCTCCCGGAGGGCGAACCGGCCCGCCGTGCGGAAGGCCGTCTCGGAGGAGTCCTTCACATGCGTCGCGCCGTCGGTCAGGGTGACGCGCAGTCCGGTCACCGTGTGCCCGCCGAGGGGGCCCTCGGCGAGGGCGTCCCGGCAGCCGGCCTCCACGGCACGGACGTACTCCTGCGGCACCCGCCCGCCGACGACGGCCGACCGGAAGTCGAACCCGTCCTCCAGCGGCTCCACATCGAGCACGACGTGCGCGAACTGCCCCGCCCCGCCGTCCTGTTTGACGTGCCGGAAGACCACACCTGACACCCCGCGCCCGACTGTCTCCCGGTAAGTGACCTGCGGGCGGCCCACGTTGACCTCCAGCCCCAGGGTGCGGCGGATCTTCTCCACCGCGACCTCCAGGTGCAGTTCACCCATCCCCGACAGCACCGTCTGACCGGTCTCGGAGTCGGTCCGTACGGTCAGCGACGGGTCCTCCTCGGCCAGCCGGGCGAGCGCTGAGGCCAGCCGTTCGGCGTCGGCGCTCCGGCACGGCTCGACCGCCACGGAGACGACCGGGTCGGCGACACCGGGCGGTTCGAGGACGAGCGGGGCGTCCGGCGCGCACAGGGTCGAGCCCGGGCGGGCCGACTTCAGCCCGACCACGGCCACGATGTCCCCGGCGACCGCATGCTCCAGCTGGGTGTGCCGGTCCGCCTGCACCCGCAGGATCCGCCCGATCCGCTCGGTGCGGCCGGCGCTCGTGTCCCGCACCGCGTCTCCCTTCCCGATCGTCCCCGAGTACACCCGCAGGTAGGTGAGCCGGCCCGTGGAGGTGGCGCTGACCTTGAACGCGAGGGCTGCGAAGGGTGCGGTGGGGTCGGCGGGGCGTTGCTCGTCGACACCATCGTGCATACCGCATACAGCCGGCACGTCCAGGGGCGACGGCAGATAGGCCACCACCGCGTCGAGCAGCGGCTCGATCCCCCGGTTCCGGTAGGCGGAACCGCACAGCACGACCACCCCGTCGCCGGTGCGGGTCAGGTCGCGCAGGGCGGCGGCGAGCGTCGCGGCGGACACCGTCTCCCGGTCGCAGAACTCCTCCAGCGCGGCCGGATGGCGCTCCGCGACGGCTTCCTCCAGCAGCCGGCGCCGGCGCAGCGCCTCCTCCCGCAGCTCCTCCGGTACGGGCCCGTCTACGGCCGCCTCACCGCCGTCGTCCCAGATCAGCGCCCGCATGGACAGCAGGTCGACGACGCCGGTGAAGGCGCCCTCCGTGCCGATCGGCAGCTGGACGACCAGCGGGGCCGGGTGGAGCCGTGCGCGGATCGACGCCACGGCCGTGTCGAGGTCGGCGCCCGCCCGGTCCATCTTGTTGACGAACGCGATCCTGGGCACGCCGTGCCGGTCGGCCTGCCGCCACACAGACTCGCTCTGCGGCTCCACGCCCGCGACGGCGTCGAACACGGCGACCGCCCCGTCGAGCACCCGCAGCGCACGCTCCACCTCGTCGGCGAAGTCGACATGCCCGGGGGTGTCGATCAGGTTGACGCGGTGACCGTCCCAGGCGCAGCTGACGGCCGCGGCGAAGATGGTGATCCCACGGTCGCGCTCCTGGGGGTCGAAGTCGGTGACGGTCGTGCCGTCGTGGACCTCACCGCGCTTGTGCGTGGTCCCGGTGGCATAAAGGATCCGCTCCGTGACGGTGGTCTTGCCCGCGTCGACGTGGGCGAGGATGCCCAGGTTGCGCACGGCGGCGAGGTGACGGTCGAGGTGGTTGCGCACGGCCCTTGGCCTTTCAGCGTGTTGTCCGGGAACGGGCAGCGCGATTTCCGACGAAGGCAGTGACGGACACGGCGACAGGGCCCTCTCCGTCAGGGCACGTCGATGCCGGGAGAGAAGAGGGACGAGGGCTCTGTCGAGATGCCGCTGTCGAGGTGCTGAGAGATCGTCAGAACATCCGGTGCCGGCCGCGCCGCGGGCACCGGACGGACGAGGACACGAGGATCACCTCGTAGCGGGAACGGGGAACGACGACAGCGGTGTGATCACGCATGGCGGGCTCCCCTCGTTCGTCGCGGTGACGCGCGGCCCCGCCGTGGGCGGCGCGCGATGTGGTGAGTGTAGGGAGGAACGGGCGGGCGCGGCACGGGTTTTTCCGAGCACGCCCACCCGCTCGGTCACGCGAGCGCGTCCACCTCGGCGTCGTGCGCCGCGTAGAAGTGCCGCCGCACGCGCCGCAGCCACGCGTCGGCCGCCGTGTCGTCGGGCAGTTCGGGCAGCACACTGCGCGTCTGAGCGAACGCCGCCTCGAACCAGCGCAGCAGCGGCAGCGCGGCGTCGGCATCGGCGGCCACCTCCTCGCCGAACCGGTGGAAGCTCTCCGGGTCCTCGAGCCGGATCGTCAACTGCCCGGTCGCGTACAGCTCGTAGCCCTGTTGGCACAGCCTCTTGAGGTGACGTGCGTGCTTGGCGGTGCGTTTGCGGGTGTCCGCGGAGAAGGAGCCGTCCCCCCGGCTCTGCAGTTTCCGGAACTGCTGGGTGGCGTACCCGAGATACGCGTCGCGGACCCGGCGGGCGCTGAGGAACGTCGTACGGATGCCGACGAGTTCGTCGCCCAGCGGGGTCCGCACCTCGTACAGGTCGTCGGGCAGCCAGACGAGTTCCATCACGGTGGGATTGCCGCCCAGGGCGAGCCGGCACCACTTGGCAGCCTCGTGCAGGGTGCGGTCGGGTGCCGTGCTGACGTGGGACTCCTTCGGCGGGTGCAGGCCGTGCAGGGCCTCGGTCGGGGCCGCGAACAGGCCGAGGCGGTCCACGTCGGACCCCTCGTGCGCGAGACCGTAGGCGGTCGAGCCGACGATCCCGGACAGCAGGATGTTCTGGACGGTCACAGGAGCCCCCCGGTGGTGATCGGCCGCCGCCGTGTGCGGGCGACGGGATCGCCATGATGCCTGGGCGACCGGCCCGGTCACCTTCGCTTTTTCGGGTTGCCGAGGGCCTCGGGGCCGCCTGCGGGCCGCCCTCGTGCAGCAGGGCGCCCAGCGGCTGAAGGACGCGCCGGCCGGGCGGACCCCGAAGGCGCAGCCGAGCGAGTCCGGCTGAAGCACGGCTCGAGCCGCGGCTGAATTTCGGCCTGCGTCGGCCTGTTCCCCCACCCAGAACCATGTGACATATTACTGTGGTGACCAACCAATCAGGCTGTGACGTCGTGGTCGTCGGCGCCGGCATGGTGGGCGCCGCCTGTGCGCTGTACGCGGCCCGCGCCGGGCTGGACGTCGTCGTCGTGGACCGCGGCCCGGTGGCCGGCGGCACGACGGGCGCGGGCGAGGGCAACCTCCTCGTCTCCGACAAGGAACCCGGCCCCGAACTCGAACTTGCCCTGCTGTCAGGTCAGTTGTGGAGCGAACTGGCCCAGGAACTGGGCGAGGCGATCGAGTACGAGCCGAAGGGCGGTCTCGTCGTCGCCGCCACGCCCGAGGCGCTCACCGCCCTGACGGAACTGGCGGCCGGACAGCGCACCGCCGGAGTGGAGACGATCGGCGTCGCCGCCGGTCAACTCCACGAGGTCGAACCCCACTTGGCCCCCGGCCTCGCGGGCGGTGTCCTGTACCCCCAGGACGCCCAGGTCATGCCCACCCTGGCCGCCGCGCACCTCCTCCGGGCCTCGGGAGCCCGCCGGGAGACGGGCCGGACGGTGACCGGCGTGCTGCGCGGCGCCGACGGAGCCGTGCGGGGCGTCCGCACCGACCGCGGCGACTTCCTCGCACCGGCCGTGGTGAACGCGGCCGGGACCTGGGGCGGCGAGGTCGCCGCACTCGCGGGCGTCACCCTGCCCGTCCTCCCCCGCCGGGGCTTCGTCCTGGTCACCGAGCCGCTGCCGCGCCGCGTGCGGCACAAGGTGTACGCCGCCGACTACGTGGCCGACGTCGCCAGCGACTCGGCCGCCCTGCAGACCTCGCCGGTCGTCGAGGGAACCGCGGCCGGGCCGGTCCTGATCGGCGCGAGCCGTGAGCGGGTCGGCTTCGACCGCTCCTTCTCCCTGCCGGTCGTACGGGAGTTGGCGGCGGGGGCGACGCGGCTCTTCCCGTTCCTGGCCGGCGTCCGGGCGATGCGGACGTATCTCGGCTTCCGCCCCTACATGCCGGACCACCTGCCCGCCGTCGGGCCGGACCCGCGGGTGCCGGGCCTGTTCCACGCGTGCGGTCACGAGGGCGCGGGCATCGGCCTCGCGACCGGCACCGGACACCTGATCGCGCAGACCCTGGCCGGCAGGACCACCGACCTGGACCTCACGCCGTTCCGCCCCGACCGCTTCCCCGAGGAGGCCGCGCCGTGAACCCCCTGGACCTGGCCCGGGCCCGTCCCGGCACTCCGTTCACCGTCACGTTCGACGGCCGGGAGATCGAGGCGCTGCCCGGGCAGACGGTCGCCGCCGCGCTCTGGTCGGCGGGCGTCACCTCCTGGCGCACCACGCGCGGCGCCGGCCGGCCCCGTGGGGTCTTCTGCGGGATCGGCGTGTGCTTCGACTGCCTGGTGACCGTCGACGGCCGCCCCGGCCTGCGGGCCTGTCTGGTGCCCGCCGTACCGGGCGCGGACATCCGTACGCAGGAGGGGACGGGCCACGATGACTGAACGGCCGGTGCTCGCGGTGATCGGCGCCGGCCCGGCGGGGCTCGCCGCCGCCCTGGCGGCCGCCGCACGGCGCGTCCACGTCGTCCTGGTCGACTCCGCCGCCGAGCCGGGCGGGCAGTTCTACCGGCAGCCCGCGCGCAGACTCGGCGCCCGTCGGCCCCAGGCACTCCACCACCAGTGGCGCACCTGGGAACGGCTGAGCGAAGGGCTCGTCGCCCATCTCGCCGCCGGACGGGTCACGCACCTGAGTGACCATCATGTGTGGTGCGTGGAACGGGAGTCGGACGGAAGGAAGACGACCGGCTTCACCGTGCACGCGCTGCTCGGCCCGGAGCAGGAGAGGTCCGTCGCGGTCCGCGCCGACGGGGTGCTCCTGGCGACCGGCGCCTACGAGAAGGTCCTGCCGTTCCCCGGAGGGACCCTGCCCGGGGTGGTCACCGCGGGCGGTGCCCAGGCCATGCTGAAGGGCGGCCTCGCCCTGCCCGGCCGCACCGCCGTCGTGGCCGGCACCGGCCCCCTCCTGCTGCCCGTCGCCACCGGCCTCGCGGCGGCGGGTGCCCGTGTGACGGCCCTGGTCGAGTCGGCCGACCCGAGAGATGTCGCACGCCGGGCCCGCGGCCTGGCCGCGCAACCCGCCAAGCTCACCGAGGCGGCGGGCTACGCGGTCCGACTCGCCCGGCACCGTATCCCGGTGATGGCCCGTCACACCGTGCTGGAGGCCCACGGCCGTGACCGCCTGGAGTCGGTGGCCGTCGCCGCACTCGACACCGAGGGCCGAGCGGTACCCGGCACCGAGCGCCGCCTGACCTGCGACACCCTCGCCGTCGGCCACGGCCTTCTGCCGCACACCGATCTCGCCGAGGGGCTCGGCTGCCGCCTCGACGGGCCGGCCGTGCAGGTCGACGAGGAGCAGCGCACCGACGTCCCCGGTGTGTGGGCCGCCGGCGAGACCACGGGCATCGGCGGCGCGGGCCTGTCGCTCGCCGAGGGCCACATCGCCGGACGGTCCGCCGCCGCACACCTTTACGGCACCGCACCCGACCCGGGCGAGTGGGCCGCGGCCGCACGGTCGCGTACCCGGCTGCGGGCGTTCTTCGCGGAACTCGACGGCGCGTACGCGGCTCCCGTGCGGTGGACGGAGCGGCTGACCGACGCGACGGTCGTGTGCCGGTGCGAGGAGGTCACCGCCGGCGCCGTCCGCGAGGCCGTCGGCGCGCTCGGCGCGGGCGACCTGCGCACCGTGAAACTGCTGACCCGGGCGGGCATGGGCTGGTGTCAGGGCCGGATGTGCGAGCCCGGGGTGGCAGGGATCGCGGACTGCGAACTCACCCCCGGCCGACGGCTGTTGGCCCGCCCCGTCCCCCTGGGAGTGCTGGCCGCGCCACCCGAACCACGTCGACGCCCCGGCGAGCCCACCTCGCCCCGGTGATATGTCACACGCCACCACCGCCGGACACGCCCACCACCCCGGACCCGGCCCCCTGGAAGAGAGGCCCTCGCCCATGACCACCTCGCACCCCCGCCCCTGGCGCGGCGTCCTCGTCGCCACCGCGCTCCCTCTGACCGACGACCTCTCCGTCGACTACGACCGCTACGCCGACCACTGCTCCTGGCTGGTCGCCAACGGCTGCGACGGCGTCGTGCCGAACGGCTCGCTCGGCGAGTACCAGGTGCTCACACCCGAGGAGCGCGCCAAGGTCGTCGAGACCGCGGTCGCGGCGATCGGCGGGGAGCGGGTCATGCCCGGCGTCGCCGCGTACGGCTCGGCGGAGGCACGCCGCTGGGCCGAGCAGGCGCGGGAGGCGGGGTGCGGGGCGGTGATGCTGCTGCCGCCCAACGCCTACCGGGCCGACGAGCGCGCGGTCGTCGCGCACTACGCGGAGGTCGCGAAGGCCGGGCTGCCGGTCGTGGCGTACAACAACCCGATCGACACCAAGGTCGACCTCGTGCCCGAACTGCTCGCCCGGCTGCACGGCGAGGGCCTCGTCCAGGGCGTCAAGGAGTTCTCCGGTGACGTCCGCCGCGCCTACCGGATCGCCGAACTCGCCCCGGAACTCGACCTGTTGATCGGCGCCGACGACGTGCTGCTGGAGCTGGCGGTGGCCGGCGCCAAGGGCTGGGTGGCCGGTTACCCCAACGCGCTTCCCCGGGCCTCGGTGGAGCTGTACCGTGCCGCCGTCGCCGGCGACCTGACCACCGCGCTGCCCCTGTACCGGCAGCTGCATCCGCTGCTGCGCTGGGACTCGCGCGTCGAGTTCGTCCAGGCCATCAAACTGTCGATGGACGTCGTGGGCCGGCACGGCGGACCCTGCCGGCCGCCGCGCGTCCCGTTGCTGCCGGAGCAGGAGGCGGCCGTCCGCGCGGCCACCGAGAAGGCCGTCGCCGCGGGCCTCGCGTAGCGGCACGCACCACGGGAAAGGGGAACCAGCCAGTGCGCAGCACACTCGTCCTGCACGCCGTCGACTCGCACACCGAGGGCATGCCCACCCGCGTGATCACCGGCGGGATCGGCACCATCCCCGGCGCGACGATGAACGAGCGACGGCTGCACTTCCGTGAACACCGGGACGACGTACGGCAGTTGCTGATGAACGAGCCGCGCGGGCACTCCGCGATGAGCGGCGCGATCCTCCAGCCGCCCACCCGGCCGGACTGCGACTGGGGCGTCGTCTACATCGAGGTCTCCGGCTATCTGCCGATGTGCGGACACGGCACGATCGGCGTGGCGACCGTCCTCGTGGAGACCGGCATGGTCGAGGTCGTCGAACCGGTCACCACCATCCGCCTGGACACCCCGGCCGGACTCGTCGTCGCCGAGGTGGCGGTGACCGACGGCGCGGCCACGGCGGTGACCCTGCACAACGTCCCGTCCTTCGCGGTCGCCCTGGACCGCAAGATCACCCTGCCCGACGGCCGGACGGTGACGTACGACCTCGCGTACGGCGGGAACTTCTACGCGATCCTGCCGCTGGAGCAGTTCGGACTGCCCTTCGACCGTTCCCGCAAGGACGACATCCTGCGGGCCGGTCTGTCCTTGATGGAGGCCGTCAACGCCGAGGAGGAGCCGGTCCACCCCGAGGACCCGTCCATCCGCGGCTGCCACCACGTCCACCTGTACGCGCCCGGCGCCACCGCCCGCCACTCCCGGCACGCGATGGCCATCCATCCGGGCTGGTTCGACCGCTCCCCCTGCGGTACGGGGACGAGCGCACGGATGGCGCAACTGCACGCGCGGGGCGAACTGCCGCTGCACACCGAGTTCGTGAACGAGTCGTTCATCGGCACCCGCTTCACCGGGCGGCTGCTCGGCACGACCGAGGTCGCCGGCGTCCCCGCGGTCCTGCCCAGCTTCACCGGGCGCGCCTGGATCACCGGCACGGCCCAGTACCTGCTGGATCCGGCGGACCCGTTCCCGGCCGGGTTCGTGCTCTGAGTCTCGTGCATACGGTCGACGGCCGCGCATCCGGTCGACGGTACGCCGGATATCGCATACACAAACCACCCCCGCGGATCCGAGGCACGGCATACAGCCGTAGATACTGATGGCACGTGACATGACACAGCCCGCCCCAAGGAGACCCTCCATGGCCGCCCCGCGCCGCAGCAGCTCCTCGCCTGCCACAGCGCCGGCCTCCGCGCCCGCTCTGCCGGTGCTCGGCGGCCGGCGGAGCAGCTACCGCGAGCGGGTCGCCGACGCCCTGCGGGCTGCGCTGATCGCGGGTGAACTGCGGCCCGGCGAGGTGTACTCGGCGCCGGCACTGGCCGCCCGCTTCGGCGTCTCGGCGACCCCGGTGCGCGAGGCGATGCTGGACCTCGCCAAGGAGGGCCTGGTCGACGCGGTGCCCAACAAGGGGTTCCGGGTCACCGACGTCTCCGACCGGCAGCTCGACGAGTACACCCACGTCCGCGCGCTCATCGAGATCCCCACGGTGGTCGCGCTGGCGACGACCGCCGACCCGGTGTCGCTGGAGGCGCTGCGTCCGGCGGCCCGGGAGATCGTCACCGCCGCGGTCGCGGGCGACCTCATCGCCTACGTCGAGGCCGACACCCGCTTCCACCTGGGCCTGCTCGCCCTCGCCGGCAACGCCCACCTCGTCGAGGTCGTCCGGGACCTGCGCGGCCGGGCCCGCCTCTACGGCCTCACCGCGCTCTCCGCCTCCGGCCGCCTGCTGGCCTCCGCCGAGGAACACCTGGAGCTCCTCGACGCCCTGCTGGCCCGCGACGAGCGGGCCGTGCGCGAGGTGATGACCCGGCATCTGGGGCATGTGCGGGGGCTGTGGGCGTCGGCGCGCGCGTAGACACACCGGCCCCCACCCCCGCACCGGAGCGACGTCTGTGATCTTCGTCGCTGGTGTGAGAGGAGTGCCGGATGGGCAGTCAATGCCCGTGCGCGAGAGGATGGTGTCTTTCCTGTGGGGGAAACCGTGAGTGTGTGTCTCATCGGTGCGGGCCTGTCGGGACTGGCAGCCGCCCACGCCCTCAAGTCACGGGGCATCGACTTCGTCTGTCTGGAGAAGGCACCGGATGTCGGCGGCATCTGGCGCCGGCCACAGGCCGGAGAGCGCGGCCCCGGCTATCTCTCCCTGCACCTCAACACCGCCAAGCAGCTCACCGGTTACGCCGACCACCCGATGCCGGCCTCCTACCCCCTCTACCCCCGGCACAACGATGTCGCCGCCTACCTGCGCGCTTTCGCCGAGTGGGCCGACGTCCTGGACCACATCGAACTGGCGACGACCGCCGAGTCCGTACGGCAGGAGGCCGACGGCTCGTGGACGGTCGTCAGCGTGGACGCCCACGGCACGCGCACCTCGCGGAGCTTCGCGCACGTCGTCGTGGCCTCGGGGCACAACACCGAGCCGTCGATGCCCGCTCCTCCGCCGGGCTCCGACACCTTCACAGGAACGATCCTGCACGCCGTCGACTACCGCGACGGCAGCGACTTCGCCGGACAGAAGGTCGTCGTCGTGGGGCTCGGCGCCTCAGCGGTGGACATCGCCGCGGACCTCTCCCGGTACGCCGCGCAGACTCTCCTGTCCGTGCGCCGGGGGTTGCACATCCTGCCCAAGCAGCTCTTCGGCATGTCGCTCGACGAGATCGCCGACGCCCCGTGGTGGACGAGCATGTCCCTGGCCGAGCAGCGGCGTTTCGTCGAGCAGGCCCTGCTCGTGGTGCGCGGCAAGCTCGCCGACTACGGCCTGCCCGAGCCGGACCACCCGATCTTCGCCACGGCCGTGACCATCTCGGACGAGATCCTCAGCCGTATCCGGCACGGCGGGGTGGTGCCCCGGCCCGCGATCGACTTCCTCGACGGCGACCGGGTGGCCTTCACCGACGGCACCTCTGCGCGGGCCGACGCGATCGTCTACTGCACCGGCTACCGGATGGCCTTCCCGTACCTGCCCGCCGGCTGCCCGGTCGGCCCACAGGGCTCGGTCGAGCTGTACAAGCGGATCGTGGCGGCCGACCGCCCCGGCCTCTACTTCGTCGGACTGATCCGCCCGCTCGGTTCCATCACCCGGATCGTTGAGGCTCAGTCGCGCTGGATCACCCGGATCATCACGGGCGAGACGGCCCTGCCGGAGCCGGACATCATGCGCAAGGAGATCGCCGCGTACCTCGGCGGCATCGCGGGCCAGTACGGGCAGACGGAGGGCGCGTCGATCCAGGTCAACGTGGCGCCCTATCTGGAGGAACTCCGCGAGGTGTGACGCGCACTCAACAGCGCCTGTCCGGAGGCGGGTTCGACGTACGGCCGACTCCGCCACGGCGCGGGCCGTCTTCGTCGCGCCACCCGGGCGTTCCGGGCGGCGGCACCACGACGGTACGGCGGGGCGCCGTGCAACCAGGGGAGCGGTCCGGCGACATCGGCGTACGGCTCCCCTGACGTGCGCTAACGCCCGCCGGCGGTCGCGGCCCGGGCCGGCCGGGAGCCGAGGGGCGGGCGGACTTCGTACGCCTCCGCGGAGACGTACGCCGTCACCCGCGGCGGGCGGCCGTGCTGGTGGGCCAGCGCCAGGTAGGCGATGAGGCCCACGCCGTCCTCGAGCCGCCGTGAGGTGACGGCGGACGGGGCACGCAACAGCGGGGCGGTGTCCATGCCGTAACGGCCGAGGAGGGTCACGGCGCGAGCAACGGCCTCTCCGTCGTGCCGGACGTAGTCCCTGACCGGAATGTGGAGGGTGAAGCCGCAGGGGCCGTCGCTCTCCTTATCGGTGAAAGAATGGCAGGTCAGAACGGGTCGCCTGGTGAGCCGCGCCGCCACGCCGCCCGTCTCCGAGGAGTCCGCGTCCAGTAAGTCGGGGGCGAGGCCGGCGGCCGTCCGGACGAACTCCTCGATCTCCGCCGGGGCGGGACCGGGGTCCATACGGCACAACGCGGGGGCCTCCTCGGCGGCCAGGCCGTCGTGGCGCAGGTAGACCTTGACCCGGGGCGTCTCCCAGTCGCCGAGGTCGAGAGCGAGAAAGGGGTAACCGTCGGCCGCGGGCAGTGACGCGAACGCCCGCCGGTGGCCGAGCCGGTGCAGGGCCTCCCGTACCGTCTCGGCGGAACGTTCCTCTCCCCGAGCCGCCGGATTCAGGTACACCTTCATCCGGGGCACACCGCCGGGACGCAGCTCCAGCGCGCACAAGAGAGCCAGGGGGCCCTGGGGACTCGGCGGGAAGAACAGGTCCTCGAGCCCGTCCAGCAGGTCGGTGGTGATGTTCCACCGCTGTGCCATCTCACGTATCGCCCGGAGTCCGGCGCGCCCGTTCCGGGCCCACCGCCCGCCGGCCGCGTAGCCGGGTTCCAGCAGGACGCGGAGCGCGGGCGCCCCGTTCGGCGGGAAGGAGAGCGAGTACTCGACCGGGGTGTGGTCGTCGGACAGGAAGGTCCGGTAGAGCGGCGGGAGGTCCAGCGGCCGCTCGGCGACCGGCCCCAGCGCCTCGATGAGTACGGTGGCATAGGCATAGGCGTCGGCAAGGCTCAGCCCGGCGACATCGCACAGGCGCACCAGTTGGCCGGCGGTCAGGGCACCGAGCGTCGGCGCCCCCGACGTGCCGTGGACGTCGGGCCGGGCGGTCACCGGGACTCCCCCGGGGCCGCCGGGCGGACAAGAAGATACCCGCCTGGCGGGGCGGGTATCTCGCGGTTCTGCCTCTGAAGTTGGGACCTGAGGGTGGGGACGGTGGTGCGCCCCCCGGTTATGTGCGGTCCTCTGCGGGGCCGTCCGGCGGGGGGTGGGACGGGAGCAGCGTCGAGGGGTATGAGGTCCACGACACCTCCTTCTACGCGTGAGCAACACGGTTACCGCGTTGCTCACTACCCCCGCACTTGAAGCTTCATGCAGTTCGCCGGAAGGGTGTGGATGTTGTGTGAATCACCTCGTCAGCCAGTTGAGGAACTGGCTCCACATACCTGTCCGTTCGGGCCTTCGGGCCGTGCCCGCACCCTTGGACGCGGGGGCCTCCGGGCGGTTCTGCGTGGCCGGCCGGTGCACCGGCTGGACCGGCGTGAACCGTGCGGGGAGGGTGGTCAGACCACGGCTGAAGGGGCCCGGACGCCACGTCAGGCTGTCCTCGGGGACGGAGAGTTCCACGTCGGGCAGCTTGTTGAGCAGGTTCTCGATGGCCGCGACGGCGATGTGGCGGGCGGGGTCCTTGGAGGGGCAGGCGTGCGGTCCCGCGCTCCAGGCCAGGTGCGCCCGGTTGCTGCCCGCCTGACGCGCCGCGGACAGCGCCGGACCGGTGTTGGCGGCGGCGAAGCTCACCAGCACCAGGTCGCCCGCCGCCAGCTTCTGGCCGGCGAACTCGATGTCGGACACCGGGTAGTGGGGCGCGTAGTTCGTCATCGGGGGGTTTTCCCACAGCGTGTCGTCCATCGCCTCCTCGATCAGTCCGCCCTTGTAGGCGTACCGGTCGTCGGTGAGCACCCGGTGCAGGGTGTTGCCGATGAGGTTGACCAGCGCCTCGGCTCCCGCTCCCAGGAGCAGGGCGAGCTGGTGGACCATCTCCTCGTCGTCGAGGGCGGCTTGGTGCTGCATCAGCCAGGAGGTGACGTCGTCGCCGGGCTTGGCCCGCTTGAGCGCGACGAGTTCACCGACGGCCTCGAACAGCACGGTGATCGCCTTCTCGGCGTTGATGCCGTCGAACATGCCGGAGATGCCGAAGAACACGCGGTCGCCGATGTCGGCGGTGCAGCCGAAGAGCTCGTTGAACACGAACAGCGGCAGCTGCCTGGCGTAGCCGCCGAGCAGGTCGGCCGAACCGCGGGCGCCGAACTGGGAGATGAGGAAGTCGGAGATCCGCTCGGTGGACTGGCTCAGCCGATGGGAGTCCACCCGGGCCATGCTGTCGGTGATGGCCTGACGCAGTCTCAGGTGTTCGGCGCCGTCACTGAACATGCAGTTGGGGCGGTACGCCAGAACGGGTACGACCGGGCTGTCCGAGGCGATCTTGCCGTCGTTGAGGTCACGCCAGCGCCGGGCGTCCTTGCGGAACGAGGCGGAGTCCTGAAGGAGTTGGAGCGCGGAGGCGTAGTCGGTGACGAGGGTCGCCTCGACTCCGGGGGCGAGTTCGACGGGCGCGGTCGGGCCGTAGTGACGCAGGTAGGTGTAGTAGGCCTGCGGGTCGGCGGCGAACTCCGGCCCGTACAGCGGCACTCTGCCGCCGCTGTGGTGCGCCGGGCACCCGGGCGGGGGCACGGGCGCGGTGGGTTGGTCCATGTCTGCTCCTAGTGGGCACGGTCCTGCAAGTGGCGGACGAGGGTGATCAGCGCTTCGGCCGACGACTGCTCGTCCCGCGCGTCGCAGGTGACGACGGGGGTGTCGTCGAGCAGGTCGAGTGCCTCGCGCAGGGCCCTCTCGTCCCGCAGGGGGCTGCCGTCGAAGTGGTTGACGGCGATGGCGTAGTCGAGGCCGTACTGCTCGATCAGGTCGATGACGGCGAAGGAGTCCGCGAGCCGCTCGGGGTCGACGAGCACCAGGGCGCCGAGCGCGCCGCGGGCCATGTCCTCCCACATCTGCACGAAGCGCTGCTGGCCCGGCGTTCCGAACAGGTACAGCACGACGCGGTCGCTGATGGTCAGGCGGCCGAAGTCCATGGCGACCGTGGTGGTGGTCTTGCTCTGGACGCCCTTGAGGTCGTCGACGGCCTCCGCGGCCCGCGTCATCGTCTCCTCGGTGGACAGCGGTTCGATCTCGGAGATCGCCCCGATGAACGTGGTCTTGCCCACCGCGAAGTGACCGACGACGAGGATCTTCACGGCCGTCTGCGTCGCACCGTCGCGGACGTACGCCTGCTCATCCAAACTTGGCCCTGAGACCATTCAGCACCTCCTCCAGGATCTCCCGGTCGGCGAGGGGTGCCCGCTGTACGGGCGGGCGGGTGATGAGGTAGCCCCCCTCGGTGAGGGCGGCGAGGAGGATCTTCACCACGCCGAGGGGCAGTCGGGTGTGCCCCGCGATCTCGGCGACCGAGAGATAGCCGGCCGAGCACAACTCGAGCAGGCTCTGTTCCTCCGGGGACAGCCGGGTGGGCCGCTGCTGGTGGTCGGCGGCGGCCGTGACCAGGGTGATGAGGGACAGCTGCTCCTCGTCGGGCAGCCCGCGCCCTTTGGTGATGACGTACGGACGCACTAACTCCGGTGTCTGGGGCTCCAGTTCGTCGAAACCGGTCATGACCGTACGCCGAGGTTCTCGCGCGGCGGCGTCATCAGGGCCTTGCCCAGCTGGCCGACGAGCTGCTGCATCCGGAAGGTGATGTCGGCCATGTCGACGTCGGGGGAGGCGGAGACACCGAGGTAGGCGCCCTCGCCGGCGGAGATCAGGAAGACCCAGCCCCCGTCGAACTCGACGAGTGTCTGCCGCCACTTCTGGCCGGCGTCCTCACAGAAGAAGGCGAGGGAGCGGCTGAGCGACTGCACACCGCTCATGGCGGCGGCCACACGGTCCGCGTCGTCCTTGTCGAAGTCCTGCGTCCGGGCCATCAACAGGCCGTCGGCGGAGATCAGGACGGCGTGCAGGGCCCCGGGAATCTCCAGGGCGCTGTCAAGCATCCATGACAGATCGTCGTTTCTCACGAGAACTCATGCCCTTCGCTGCTTGCACCACGGGTGCTGCTCGACTGTTCCGCGGGGTCCGCATGCGTGGCCCGGCCCGACCGGGTGCCGCGCTGGAAGGCGCCCATGATCGCCGCCGTCTCCGCGCCGGTGCGGGCGGGGGTGGGCGCGTCGGACGCGCTGCCCGGCACGATGGCCATGGGCCGCTTGCGGCGGCGCTTGGGCAGGCCGTCGGCGGTGGTGGTGCTCGCGGCCGACGCGGGTTCGGGGCCGCTGTGGGTGGGAGCGGGGGCGGCGGCCGGAACGACCGGGGCCGGCTCCTTCTGCTCGGGTGCGCTGGTGAGCAGGTCGTGCGGCAGGAGGAGGACCGACCGCACGCCGCCGTAGGGCGAGGTGGAGTCCACGGAGACCTCGAAGCCGAAGCGCTCGGCGAGCACACCGATCACCGCGAAACCGAACTGCGGCGGGTTGCCGAGTCCGGAGACACCGGAGACCCGCTCGCTGGAGAGGAGTTTCTCGGCTCGGGCCCGCTCCTCGTCGTTCATACCGACACCGGCGTCGTCCACGACGATGCAAATGCCCTTGGGCACGGTGCGGATATTGATTTCGACGACGGTGTCCGGGCTGGAATAGCTGGTGGCGTTGTCGAGAAGTTCGGCGAGGGCCAGCGCCACCGGTTCGACGGCGCGGCTCGTGATGCCGAAATCGACCTGCGAGAGAATTTCCACCCGCCGGTAATGGCGGATTCTGCCCTGCGCGCTGCGGACCACGTCGTACACTGAGGCCACATCGCGCTGGCGGCCGAGCCAGCCGTCGCAGAGCACGGCGATGGACTGGGCGCGGCGGCCGAACTGAGAGTTCGTGTGGTCGATCTCCAGGAGGTCCTGCAGGATGACCGACTCGCCGTATTTGTTCTGCAGCCGGGAGACAATCAACTGCTGTTCCGCGGCGAGACCCTGAAGCGTCCGCATCGCGGACTTCAGGACCGTTTTCGTTGCCTCTTCGGCTCTTTCCTGAGCTGCCTCGACGGATTTCGCGTACCCGTTCTCCAGCTCGGCATGCCGATCCCGGAGATCTGCGAACTCCTGCCTTAACGTCCGCGTCGCCCTGCGCTGACGAACAATGACTGCGACTGCGACGATTACGGCGACGAGGAGAGCCCAGAGTACCGGGTTCTGTATGTAATCAGTCATAAGACTCTCTTCAGGCGACTGACGGCCAGTTGCTGAATTCCCGTCGATGCGGGTGGACCGGCGGACCGCCCGCACCGGGGTTGCCGCCCGGACTGTCCCCATAGCCGGAGATGCCGTATTGCACCCATCCGCCCGCTCTACAAGCGCCGTGATCGTATCACCACACGATGCGATCAACGACCGCCAACATGGGGCGCTCTGATGAACATTGACGGCCTGTCAGACAGCTCGTCGACAGCGCTGCGACAGGCCTCCTCCGGGACAACCGATAAACGGGCTTCCGCGACATCCAGGGGGCAATCAAGAGCAATCGAGATGTACGGGGCCTTTTCCCGACACCGAAGCGCAAAGAAACAACAAAACCCGTACCCGGGAAGCCCGGATACGGGTCGTGCCAGTCGGCCGTCATTCACTCACCGAGCGAAATCCGCTCGGTACGGAGAGTGAGAAGTGTCCGAGGGGGGACTTGAACCCCCACGCCCGATAAAGGGCACTAGCACCTCAAGCTAGCGCGTCTGCCATTCCGCCACCCGGACCAGGTGTCTGTCGCGATGCGGGATGTTCCCCGCGGCGACACGGACAACAATACCAAGCTTTCGGAGTGCGTTTCACCTGCGTATCTGTCGGCCCGGCCCGGGGCCCACCGGAGGAGGTGCGGGCCGGGCAGGACCGCGCGAGGGCCGGGCGGCGCCCGCGGTTGCCGGCGCCGCCCGGGAGGTCAGGGCATCAACTGGTACTCCGGGAAGTTCCCCGGCAGCCTCTCCCCCGCGGGCCCCTGTGTCACCGCCCGTACCAGCAGCTCGCCTCCCACGAACGCGCCCCGCCAGGACGCGCCGAAGCCGCCGAAGAGCTCGTCGCGGTCACCCCGGGAGCGGGGCGTGCCGTGACCGACCTTGAAGGCGCGGATGTGCGGGGCCAGTCGGTCGTAGGTGGCGCGGTCGTCCGTGGAGAGCGTGGCGACGAGCGCGCCGTTGGACGCGTTCATGGCGGCGAGCAGTTCCGCCTCCGTGTCGACCAGGACGACGGTGTCGACCGGGCCGAACGGTTCCGCGTGGTGCAGCGGGGAGGAGCGCGGCGGATCGAGGAGCGTGACCGGCTGGACGTACGCCGAGGTGTCCTGGCCGGGCAGGAAGCGCGCGTCGGCCGGGCTCCCGCGGTACAGCGGGACGGCGCCCCGGTCGACGGCCTCGGCGACCTGGTCGTGCAGTTCCTTGGCCTTGGCCGCGTTGATGACCGGCCCGAAGTCCAGCCGGGGGCAGGGATCGTCGCGCTTCTCCACGGCCAGCGGGTGGCCGACGCGCAGGGTGCGCACCGCCGGGAGGTACGCCGCGAGGAACGCGTCGAACAGCTCACGCTGGACGACGAAGCGCGGGTACGCCGTGCAGCGCTGCTTGCCGTAGTCGAAGAGCTTGGGGACGACCGCCGTGAGCGCGTCCCAGTCCGAGTAGTTCCAGATGCCCCAGGTGTTGAGTCCCTCCTGTTCGAGAATGTGCCGTTTGCCGAGGTCGGCGACGGCCGTGGCCACCGCGGCGCCGGTGTCGCGGCCGCCGACGAAGGAGACGCAGCCGATCTCGGGCGCCCGCACCAGCGCCTCGGACAGCTCGCCCCCGCTGCCGCTGACGAGGGTCACCGGAATCCCCTCGCGGGCGGCGAGCGCACAGGCCAGGGTCAGACAGGCGACACCGCCGTCGGTCGGGGTCTTGGCGATGACCGCGTTGCCCACCAGTGCCTGGACCAGCAATGCGTGAACGAGCACGCTCATCGGGTAGTTCCAGCTCGCGATGTTGGACACCGGGCCGTCCAGCGGAGCCCGGCCGGCCGTCATCTCTTCGATGCCGTCGACGTACCAGCGCACACCGTCGACGGCCCGGTCGACGTCCGCCTGCGCGAGCCGCCAGGGCTTGCCGATCTCCCAGACGAGCAGGAGGGCGAGGAGCTCGCGGTGTGCGGCGAGGGCGTCGAGGGTGGTCGCGACGCGGGCCCGGCGCTCGGCCGGCGGGAGGTGCCGCCAGGCGCGGTGCTGGTCCAGGGAGGCACGGACGGCCCGGTGGGCGGCGGCCCGGTCCAGGCGGGGCGGTCCGGCGACGGGGCTGCCGTCGACCGGGCTGGTGGCGGGCAGCGCCCGGCCGTCCGCCTGCCAGGAGCCGTTCCAGAGGTTGAGGACCCGGTCGTCGCGGAAGGCCTCGGGGGCGACGGCCAGGCAGCGGCGCCAGGCGTCGGCCCAGGAGGTGCCTGATTTGAGGGTGAGGGTGGTGGCCATGCGGTCGCTCCGCTCTCGGTGCACGGTCGGGGGCGGGATGTGGCTGCGCGGCGGGTGCCGGCGGACGCGCGAGGTCCGCAGAAGACGCCCCGGCGTCGGTGACGGACGTCAGGCCCGGTTTCCCAGCAGGTCGAGCACCAGCTGCGCCGTCTCGGTCGGTGTGCTGCCCACCCGCACTCCGGCCGCCTCCAGCGCTGCCTTCTTGGCCTGGGCGGTCCCGGAGGAACCGGACACGATCGCGCCCGCGTGCCCCATGGTCCTGCCCTCGGGCGCGGTGAAGCCGGCGATGTACCCGACGACCGGCTTGCTCACGTGGTCGCGGACGTACGTGGCGGCCCGTTCCTCCGCGTCGCCGCCGATCTCGCCGATGAGGACGACGAGGTCGGTGTCGGGGTCGTCCTGGAAGGCGGCCAGGCAGTCGATGTGGCTGGTGCCCACGACCGGGTCGCCGCCGATGCCGACACAGGTCGAGAAGCCGATGTCGCGCAGCTCGTACATGAGTTGGTACGTCAGCGTCCCGGACTTGGAGACCAGGCCGATACGGCCCGGCTTGGTGATGTCGGCCGGGATGATGCCCGCGTTGGACTGGCCGGGACTGATCAGACCGGGGCAGTTGGGGCCGACGACCTGCGTGCCGCGTGCCTTCGCGTACGTGGTGAAGGCGACGGAGTCGTGGACCGGGATGCCCTCGGTGATGACGACGGCGAGGCCGATGCCGGCGTCGGCGGCCTCGGTGACGGCTGCCCCGGCGAAGGCGGGCGGGACGAAGACGACGGTGACATCGGCGCCGGTCGACTGCATACCGTCGGCGACCGACCCGAACACCGGAACGGCCCGCTCGTCGAAGTCGACCGTCCGGCCCGCCTTGCGCGGGTTGACGCCGCCGACGATGTTCGTGCCGGCCGCGAGCATGCGCCGGGTGTGCTTCATGCCCTCGCCGCCGGTCATGCCCTGGACGAGGACCTTGCTCTCCTTGGTGAGGTATATGGCCATGGTGTCCCGTCTCCTCAGACTGCGGTGGCGAGGTGGGCGGCACGGCGGGCGGCGCCGTCCATCGTGGTGACCTGCTCGACCAGCGGATGCCGGTGCCCGTCGAGGATCGCGCGCCCGCGGGCCGCGTTGTTGCCGTCGAGCCGGACGACGAGCGGTTTGGTGAGCCGTACGGTGTCCAGGGCCCGCACGATGCCCTCGGCGACCGCGTCGCACGCGGTGATGCCGCCGAAGACGTTGACGAGGACCGACTTCACGGCGGGGTCGGAGAGGATGACCGACAGGCCGTCGGCCATGACCTGGGCCGATGCTCCCCCGCCGATGTCGAGGAAGTTGGCGGGGCGGGCGCCGCAGCCGGCGACCACGTCGAGGGTCGACATGACGAGGCCGGCGCCGTTGCCGATGATGCCGACCTCGCCGTCGAGCTTGACGTAGGTGAGGCCCCTGGCGGCGGCCGCCGCCTCCAGCGGGTCGCCGTGCTCGGCGGCGACCTCGTCCCGACGGGCCTGCCGGAAGGAGGCGTTGTCGTCGAGGGTGACCTTGCCGTCGAGGGCGAGGAGCTGTCCCTGCCGGGTGCGCACGAGCGGGTTGACCTCGACCAGGAGGGCGTCCTCGCGGACCAGGACCTGCCAGAGCCGTACCAGGACGTCGACGGTCTGCGGGGGCAGGCCGGCCGCCTCGGTGACCTCGGCCGCCTTCGCCGAGGTCACGCCCTCGGCCGGGTCGATGTGTACACGGGCGACAGCATCCGGTCGGCCGGCGGCGACCTCCTCGATGTCCATGCCGCCCTCGGCGGAGGCGATGGCGAGGAAACGGCCGACGGCGCGGTCCAGGACGTAGGAGACGTAGAACTCGCGGTCGATGTCGACGGGTTGGGCCAGCATCACCGTGCCGACCGTGTGACCCTTGATGTCCATGCCCAGGATCTGACGTGCGGTCAGTTCCGCAGCGGCCGGGTCGGCGGCGAGCTTGACTCCGCCCGCCTTGCCGCGCCCACCCGTCTTGACCTGCGCCTTGACGACGACACGGCCGCCGAGCCGGCGGGCGATCTCGCGGGCCTCCTTGGGCGAGTCGGTCACCTCGGCCCTCGGCACCACGATGCCGTGCCCCTCGAAGAGTTCCCTTGCCTGGTGTTCGTACAGGTCCATCTCGGCTCCCGTCTGCGAAGTCATCGCGAGGCCGAACTCCGATGACTGAAAGTGCCGCACGCCCCCTGGACACCACCCACCGGATGCGGGATAACGAGATTCATACAGTATTCGTCGACTGTATGCAATGTACCGCGAGAGCCTTCCAACCCCCTACGAAGGGACGGGACTTCGCCATGCCCGACGACACCCAGGACGTGATCTCCGGTGGTCATCTCGTTGCCAAGGCGCTGAAGGCCGAGGGAGTCGACCGCATCTACACCCTCTGCGGCGGCCACATCATCGACATCTACGACGGCTGCGTCGACGAGGGCATAGAAGTCGTCGACGTCCGCCACGAACAGGTCGCCGCCCACGCCGCCGACGGCTACGCGCGCATCACCGGCAAGCCCGGCTGCGCCGTCGTCACCGCGGGCCCCGGGACCACCGACGCCGTCACCGGTGTCGCCAACGCCTTCCGCGCGGAGTCCCCGATGCTGCTGATCGGCGGCCAAGGCGCCCTCACCCAGCACAAGATGGGGTCCCTGCAGGACCTGCCGCACGTCGACATGATGGCGCCGATCACCAAGTTCTCGGCGACCGTGCCCGACACCGCGCGGGCGGCGGACATGGTGTCGATGGCCTTCCGCGAGTGCTACCACGGTGCGCCCGGCCCCTCCTTCCTGGAGATCCCGCGCGACGTCCTCGACGCCAAGGTGCCGACGGCGAAGGCCCGCGTGCCCCAGCCCGGCGCCTACCGCGCCTCGACCCGCTCGGCCGGCGACCCCGAGGCGGTCGAGAAGCTCGCCGACCTGCTGGTGCACGCCGAGAAGCCGGCCATCCTGCTCGGCAGCCAGGTGTGGACCACCCGCGGCACCGAGGCGGCCGTCGAACTGGTCCGCACACTCAACATCCCCGCGTACATGAACGGCGCCGGCCGCGGCACCCTCCCCCCGGGCGACCCGCACCACTTCCAGCTCTCCCGCCGCTACGCCTTCACCCACGCCGACGTCATCGTCATCGTCGGCACGCCCTTCGACTTCCGCATGGGCTACGGCAAGCGGCTCTCGCCGGACGCGACCGTCGTGCAGATCGACCTCGACTACCGGACCGTCGGCAAGAACCGCGACATCGACCTCGGCATCGTCGGCGACGCCGGCCTGGTCCTGAAGTCGGTGACCGAGGCGGCCTCCGGGCGCGTGAACGGGGGCGCGTCGAAGCGCAAGGAGTGGCTCGACGAGCTGCGCGCCGCCGAGCAGACCGCCATGGAGAAGCGGCTGCCGCAGCTGCGGTCGGACGCCTCACCCATCCACCCGTACCGCCTGGTCAGCGAGATCAACGACTTCCTCACCGAGGACTCGGTCTACATCGGCGACGGCGGCGACATCGTCACCTTCTCCGGGCAGGTCGTCCAGCCCAAGTCGCCCGGCCACTGGATGGACCCGGGTCCGCTGGGCACCCTCGGCGTCGGCGTCCCCTTCGTCCTCGCCGCCAAGCAGGCGCGGCCCGACAAGGAGGTCGTCGCCCTCTTCGGCGACGGCGCGTTCTCCCTCACCGGATGGGACTTCGAAACCCTCGTCCGCTACGACCTCCCCTTCGTCGGCATCGTCGGCAACAACTCCTCCATGAACCAGATCCGCTACGGCCAGGCCGCCAAGTACGGCAAGGAACGCGAGCGGGTCGGCAACACCCTCGGTGACGTCCACTACGACAAGTTCGCGCAGATGCTGGGCGGTTACGGCGAGGAGGTGCGCGACCCCGCCGACATCGGCCCCGCGCTCAGGCGCGCCCGCGAGTCCGGGAAGCCCTCGCTGATCAACGTCTGGGTCGACCCCGACGCGTACGCCCCCGGAACCATGAACCAGACCATGTACAAGTGAGGAGCGCTTGGCATGACCCAGACTTCGACCAAGGCTCTCGAAGGCGTCCGCGTCCTGGACATGACCCACGTCCAGTCCGGGCCGTCGGCGACCCAGCTGCTCGCCTGGCTCGGCGCGGACGTCATCAAGCTGGAGGCGCCGTCCGGTGACATCACGCGCAAGCAGTTGCGCGACGTCCCGGACATCGACTCCCTCTACTTCACGATGCTCAACTGCAACAAGCGGAGCATCACCCTCAACACCAAGACCGAGCGCGGCAAGGAGATCCTCACCGAACTGATCCGGCGCTGCGACGTCATGGTCGAGAACTTCGGTCCGGGCGCGGTCGACCGGATGGGCTTCACCTGGGACCGCATCCAGGAGATCAATCCGCGGATCGTCTATGCCTCCATCAAGGGGTTCGGGGACGGCCCGTACACCAACTTCAAGGCGTACGAGGTCGTCGCGCAGGCCATGGGCGGGTCGATGTCGACCACCGGTTTCGAGGACGGGCCACCGCTGGCCACGGGGGCCCAGATCGGGGACTCGGGCACGGGCGTCCACGCCGTGGCGGGGATCCTCGCGGCGTTGTTCCAGCGCGAGAACACCGGGCGCGGTCAGCGGGTCAATGTGGCCATGCAGCACGCTGTGCTCAACCTCTGCCGGGTGAAGCTGCGCGACCAGCAGCGCCTGGCACACGGCCCGCTCGCTGAATATCCCAACGACGACTTCGGCGACGAGGTTCCCCGGTCCGGAAACGCGTCCGGCGGCGGGCAGCCCGGCTGGGCGGTCAAGTGCGCGCCGGGCGGCCCGAACGACTACGTGTACGTCATCGTGCAGCCCGTCGGCTGGCAGCCCATCAGCGAGCTCATCGGCCGGCCGGAACTGGCCGACGACCCCGAGTGGGCGACACCGGAGGCCCGGCTGCCCAAGCTGAACAAGATGTTCCAGCTGATCGAGGAATGGTCCTCGACCCTGCCCAAGTGGGAGGTGCTGGAGCGGCTCAACGCCCACAACATCCCGTGCGGGCCGATCCTGTCCACCAAGGAGATCATCGAGGACGAGTCGCTGATCGCCAACGAGATGGTGGTCCGCGTACCGCACCCGCAGCGGGGCGAGTTCGTGACCGTCGGCAGCCCGCTCAAGCTCTCCGACTCCCCCGTCGAGGTGACCGGTTCCCCGCTGCTGGGCGAGCACAACGAAGAGGTCTACGTCGGCGAGCTCGGCCTCGGGGACGAGGAGCTGCGCCTGCTCAAGTCGAACGGGGTGATCTGACGTGATGGCCGAGGACCGGGTGCTCAGGGTGCGCACGCTGCTCGACGCGGTGCGCGCCGAGGGGCGGACGGCGCTGACCGCGCCCGAGGGCAAGGTGGTCGCGGACGCGTACGGGATCGCCGTACCGGGCGAGGAGCTGGCGAGGGACGTCGACGAGGCCGTCGCGTACGCGGCGCGTTTCGGCGGGCCCGTCGTGATGAAGATCGTCTCCCCCGACATCCTGCACAAGACCGACGCCGGCGGGGTGATCGTCGGCGTCGAGGGAGCGACGGACGTACGGGCCGCGTTCCGCCGCATCGTCGACAACGCGCGCGCGTACAACGCCGAGGCGCGCATCGAGGGCGTGCAGATCCAGGAGTTGCTGCCGAAGGGGCAGGAGGTCATCGTCGGCGCGGTCACCGATCCGACGTTCGGGAAGGTCGTGGCCTTCGGGCTGGGCGGGGTGCTGGTGGAGGTGCTCAAGGACGTCACCTTCCGGCTCGCGCCCGTGGACGCCGACGAGGCGCTGTCCATGCTCGACTCGATCCGGTCGGCGGAGATCCTGCGCGGGGTGCGCGGGCAGGCCGGCGTGGACCGGTGGGCGGTCGCCGAGCAGATCCGGCGGGTGTCCCAACTGGTCGCGGACTTCCCGGAGATCGCGGAGGTGGACCTCAATCCGGTGATCGCCACGGCCGGCGGCGCGATCGCCGCGGACATCCGCGTGATCCTGTCCGAGGCGCCCGTGAAGGAGCGCAGGCGCTACACGCGCGCGGAGATCCTCACATCGATGCGCCGCCTGATGCAGCCGGCCTCCGTCGCCGTGATCGGCGCCTCCAACGAGCAGGGCAAGATCGGCAACTCGGTGATGCGCAACCTCGTCGACGGCGGCTTCGCCGGGGAGATCCATCCGGTGAACCCCAGGGCCGATGACATTCTGGGCCGCAAGGCGTACAAGAGTGTCACCGACGTTCCCGGTGAGGTGGATGTGGCGGTCTTCGCGATCCCCGCCAGGTTCGTGGCCTCGGCCCTGGAGGAGGTGGGACGCAAGAGGATCCCCAACGCCGTGCTCATCCCCTCCGGTTTCGCGGAGACCGGCGAGCACGAACTGCAGGCCGAGATCGTGGCGATCGCCGAGCGGTACGGCATCCGGCTGCTCGGGCCGAACATCTACGGCTACTACTCGACCTGGCAGGACCTGTGCGCCACGTTCTGCACGCCGTACGACGTCAAGGGCGGGGTGGCACTGACCTCGCAGTCCGGTGGCATAGGGATGGCCGTTCTGGGCTTCGCGCGGACCACGAAGACGGGTGTCTCGGCGATCGTCGGGCTCGGCAACAAGTCGGACCTGGACGAGGACGACCTGCTCACCTGGTTCGGCGAGGACCCGCACACGCAGTGCATCGCGATGCACCTGGAGGACCTCAAGGACGGGCGTGCCTTCGTCGAGGCCGCGCGGGCGACCGTACGGAAGAAGCCGGTCGTGGTGCTGAAGGCGGGGCGTACGGCGGCGGGTGCCAGGGCCGCGGGCTCGCACACCGGCGCGCTGGCCGGCGACGACGCCGTCTACGACGACATCCTGCGCCAGGCCGGCGTCATCCGGGCGCCCGGGCTGAACGACATGCTCGAGTACGCGCGCGCGTTGCCGGTGCTTCCCACCCCGCGGGGCGACAACGTCGTGATCATCACCGGGGCGGGCGGCAGCGGGGTGCTGCTGTCGGACGCGGTCACCGACAACGGCCTGACGCTGATGGAGATCCCGCCTGACCTGGACACGGCGTTCCGGGAGTTCATCCCGCCCTTCGGGGCCGCGGGCAACCCGGTCGACATCACCGGGGGCGAGCCGCCGTCGACGTACGAGGCGACGATCCGGCTCGGGCTGGAGGACCCGCGCATCCACGCGCTCGTGCTCGGCTACTGGCACACCATCGTCACCCCTCCGATGGTCTTCGCGGAGCTCACCGCGCGCGTGGTGGCCGAATTCCGCGAACGCGGCATCGAGAAGCCCGTGGTGGCGTCGCTCGCGGGTGACGTGGAGGTCGAGGAGGCCTGCCAGTACCTCTACGAGCGCGGGGTCGTCGCGTACCCGTACACGACCGAGAAGCCGGTGGCGGTGCTCGGTGCGAAGTACCGGTGGGCGCGTGCGGCCGGGTTGCTGGGGGGCGGTTCATGAGGTGACCCGGCGGGGGGCCGGCCGACGGTGCGCGTCGGCCGGCTCCCGGACCCGTGCGCACACGAAAGGCATTGGACAGGGGGCGCTGGCCAGAACTTTCGACGCAAGGGGTGCGACACACATGACAACCACCGACTTCTCGACGTCCCTCCCCTACAGGGAGGTGACGGACCGCAACGGCCGCGTGTACCGGATCGGCGAGACCGACCGGGACATCATGGGGCGGCCACGCTGGACCATGGTGCTCTTCCCGTGGATGGGCATGCTGGGCATCAGCTCCTCGGAGTACGCGTTCACCTCGGCCGAGGACACCCTGCACGAGGCCCATCTGTGGAACAGCGGGCACATCTTCTGGCTGATGGGCGTCTGGGTCTTCTTCCAGGCCGCCGTCGCCTTCCCCGCCGGACAGCTGCGGGAGAGCGGGAAGCTTCCCGCGCGGTACGCGATGATGCTCGGCGCGCTCGGCACGATCTGCGGCTATGTGTCGCTGGCGTTCGCGCCGCACGTGATCGTCGCCTACATCGGTTTCGGCATGTTCAGCGGCGTCGGCGCGGGCCTCGTCTACGCGACCTGCGTGAACATGGTCGGCAAGTGGTATCCGGAGCGCAAGGGCGGCAAGACCGGCCTGGTGAACGGCGGTTTCGCCTACGGCTCGGTGCCCTTCGTGTTCCTGTTCACCTCGTACATGGACCTGAGCAACTACCAGGGTGTCCTGGTGATGGTCGGCCTCATCTGCTGCTCGGTCGTCGCCTTCGCCGGATGGTTCTTCAAGGACCCGCCGAAGAACTGGTGGCCCCCGCACGTCGACCCGCTCAGGATGACCGACGACCCGAAGATCCGCCGGGCACTGGAGAAGAACCCGCCGGCGGTGAAGCAGTACACACCGAGGGAGGCCGCCCATACCCCCGTCCTGTGGATGATGTGGTTCTGTCTGCTGTGCACGGCCGGCATCAACATCTTCGGCATCGCCTTCCAGGTGCCGTTCGGCAAGGACATGGGCTTCGCGGGCGGGATCGTGGCCACGGCGATGTCCCTGAAGGCGATCGTCAACGGCACCGGACGCGGCGTGATCGGCTGGATCTCCGACCGCTACGGCCGCCGCAACACGCTGATCATCGTGTGTGTCGTGCTGGGCACCGCGCAGTTCGGCGTGCTGGTTTCCGGCCAGATGGGCAGCATGCCGTTCTTCCTGTTCTGCTCCATGGTCTCCGGTTTCGGCGGAGGGGCGATCTTCCCGCTCTTCGCGGCCATGACGGCTGACTACTTCGGCGAGAACAACAACGCCTCCAACTACGGCATGGTCTACAGCTCGAAGCTGATCTCGGGTCTCGTGGGCTCCGGGATGGGCGCCGTCGTGGTCGACGCCTGGGACTACGAGGGCGCGTTCGTGATGGCGGGCTCCATAGGGCTGGCCTCCGCGGTGCTGGCGCTCTTCCTGAAGGCCCCGGGCCGCCCGCAGGCCCAGAAGAAGATCGTCCCCAATCCGCAGCCGCTCGGCGAGGAGATGGCGTGACACACCGGCGAACCCACCCTGGTGTGACGCCCACACCCCGGACGCAGCCCACTGGCTGACCACGACACACGTCAGGCACCCCGCCCCTTCGCAGGGGCGGGGTCGGCTCGACCGGGGTGGCGAACGTGGCCGGCGCGGCCTGGTTCCTCGTCATGCTGTTCGTGGTGCTCGGCGGCGCCCGGCTCACCGTCCGCGCACAGCTCGTCATGTCCGGCGTCGAGCTGGTCATCCTGGCCGCCTTCGCCATCGGCGCCCTGCCGCACAGCGACCAGGCCCGGCCCTTCGACCGGTCATGGCTCGGCTTCAGCCACTTCGCCGGTGTGCACTTGCGTCAGGCGGCTCGCCCGACTCGGGGCGGGCCGCCTGACGTGCTGCCCGTGGCGGACGGTTCAGCACCTCTCACGCAGGGAGTGCAGATGCTCGCTCGAGCGGCGTGCGAAGGTGAAGGACTCGGCCGGGTTGTCGTGCTCGGCCTGCCAGTGGTGCGCCAGGCGCTCACCGCGCAGCCGGGTCACGGCGGAGATGAAACTCTGGTAGTCGATGTCGCCGTCACCGACGTCGACCATGCGGTAGCCGAACTGGTTCGACGGGTCGCTCACGCCGTCCTTGACGTGGAAGAGCGGGTAGCGGTGGGGCCGCTTCAGGACGTAGTCGAGGGGCTCGAAGGGCGCCGCTGTGCCGTCGGGCCGTTTCGAGAATCGGAACTGGGCCACGTAGGCCCAGAAGATGTCCATCTCCAGGAAGACGAGGTCGGGGTCGGTCTCGGCGAGCAGCACGTCGTAGAGCCGGACCTTGGGGTTGTCGCTGGCGAAGGAGAACTCCTCGGAGTGGTTGTGCTGGTAGAACTTCATGCCGCGCGCCTTGGCCGCCGCGCCGTAGGTGTTGAACTCCTCGGCGGCGCGCTTCCACGCATCGACGGTCGAGCCGTAGCGGAACGGGCCGGAGGCGGTGCCGATGTGCTTGAGGCCGAGGGCCTGGGCGTCGTCGAGGACCTTGGTGAGGTTCTGCGCGAAGGTGTAGGCGTTCGGGTCGCTGGAGTAGTAGCCGACGTGGCTGCCGATCGGGTTCAGACCGTGGTTCTTCGCCAGCCGCTTGAGCTGGGCGAGCGTGATGGGGCCCGCCGAGCCCTGGGTGTATCCGGCGAACTCGACCTCGTCGTACCCGTACTTCTCCAGCTCGGCGAAGACGGGGGCGAAACCGAGCGTGGAGACCTTGTCGCGCAGGCTGTAGAGCTGGATGCCGAGCCGGCCGGGAGGAAGGACGGGGCGGCCTCGGCCCGCGGCTCCGGACGCGGTCTCGGTGCCGGCGACGGCGGGGGCCGCGGCGGCGCCGAGCAGTGCGGCTGCGGTGGCGCCGGCGGCCACGCCGAGCATGTTCCGCCGGCTGAGGCGGTGGGCCAGTTCGGGGTCGTGCGCCTTGCTGGTTCTGGCTGTGCGCGGTGTGCGGCTCATGGGAACTCCTTGTGATCGCGGGGCGTTGTCAGTGGTGAGTGCTTCACTTGTGACCAGTCAGGAGAGACCGGCCAGTTGGAGCAGCAGGGACTTCACGTCGGTGGCCGCGACGCGGTCGCCGACAGAGCGGGGGGTGGAGCAGATGAGGAGCGGACCGTCATCGTCGCTCGCGGGTAGGCGGCCGTGGCTGCCGCGAATAGGTGAGGGATCCAGGGGCACGACCGCCATGCGGTAGCGCATGCCGAGCTTCTTGCGGGCGAGTGCCGCGGCCGCCTTGACCTTGACGTAGGGGTCGAGTGGATCCAGGAAGAGTTCGACCGGGTCGTAGCCGGGTTTGCGGTGGATTTCGACGAGACGCGCGAAGTCGGGCGCGCGGGCGTCGTCGAGCCAGTAGTAGTACGTGAACCAGGCGTCCGGCTCCGCCACGGCGACGAGTTCGCCGGAGCGCGGATGGTCGAGATGGTGGGTCTTCTTGCCCTCGTCGTCGAGGAGTTGCCCGATGCCGGGCAGGCCGTCGAGTGCGGCCCTGGTGGCGTCGAGGTCCTCGGGGCGGCGCACATACACATGGGCGATCTGGTGATCGGCGACCGCGAAGGCGCGGGAGGCCATCGGGTCGAGGTACTCCATGCCGTCCTGCGTGTGCACTTCCAGCAGTCCGGCGCGGCGCAGGACGCGGTTGATGTCGACGGGGCGGCTGACGCGGGTGATGCCGTACTCGGAGAGCGCGACGACGGTGCGGCCTTCCGCTCGGGCGTCGTCGAGCAGGGGCGCCACGGCCGCGTCGAGGTCGGCGGCCGCCTTCAGGGAGCGTGGGTCGTCGGGGCCGAAGCGCTGCAGGTCGTAGTCCAGATGCGGGAGGTAGCAGAGTGTCAGGTCGGGATGGCGGGTGCGCATGATGTGACGGGTCGCGTCGATGATCCAGCGGCTGGAGACGAGGTCGGCGCCGGGACCCCAGAAATGGAAGAGCGGGAACGTGCCGAACGTGTCGGTGAGTTCGTCGTGGAGGGCCGCGGGCCGGGTGTAGCAGTCGGGTTCCTTGCGGCCGTCGGCGTAGTAGATCGGACGGGGAGTGACGGTGATGTCGGTGTCTGCGCCCATGGCGTACCACCAGCAGATATTGGCGACCGTGTAGCCGGGGTACGCGCGGCGGGCGGCGTCCCACAGCTTGTCTCCGGCGACGAGACCGTTGTGCTGGCGCCACAGCAGGACGTCGCCGAGCTCGCGGAAGTACCAGCCGTTGCCGACGATGCCGTGCTCGGACGGCCATGTGCCGGTCAGGAAGGTGGACTGGGCGGCGCAGGTCACTGCGGGCAGGACGGTGCCGAGCGGGGCGCGGGAACCGGACTGGCCGAGGGCCTTGAGCCGGGGCATGTGGTCGAGAAGACGGGGCGTGAGGCCGACGACGTCCAGGACGAGGAGCGGCGTGGGGCGGCCTTGCTCGGGCCGTGGTGTCGGTGCCGGTTGCCGTCTCACGGCAGCTCCTTCAGGCCGAGGTCGGTCAAAAGGTCGCGCGCGAGGGTGAGTTCGGCGGCGATGCCGTCGGCGAGCTGGGCGCGGCCGCGGGGCCGCAGCTCGGGCGGGAGGGCCTGCCAGGTGTAGGTCTCGACCTCCAGATGGCGGGTGAGCGGGTACGGGCCGCCGACGAGCCGGGTCAGTGCGGCCTTGAGGACGGGGAGCGTGGAGGTGAGGGGCGCGGCAGGGGCCGCGTGCAGTGGGACGTGGAAGTGGGCGCGCCATGGGGAGGCGTCGGGCAGGACGTCACCTTTCAGGGCCTCACCGAGGTCGTCCGTGCCGCGCAGGCCGGCGGTGATGGGGGTCCCTCCCGCTCGAACGGAGTTGAGAGTGGGGAAGGTGCGGGTCTGGTGCAGGAAGCGGGGCTCGTCGAAGGCGGCGAGGGCCTCTCGGACATCGGGGAGATGGGGGTGTTCGGCGTGCAGGGCGGCCGACAGCTGGGATTTGACGACGGGGACGCGGGCTGCTGTGAGCGCGTCCAGAGCGGTGTGCGGGTCTTCGAAGGAGGTGGCGAGGTGGCAGGTGTCGACGCAGATACCGATGCGGTCACGGTCGATCGCGGTGAGCGGGGCGATGGCGTCGGCAGTGGTCTCGACGGTGCAGCCGGGTTCGGGCTCAAGACCGATGCGGATGGAGCGCCCGGTCAGTTCCTGCAGGGCGTCGAGGCGTTCGGCGAGGGTGCGCAGAGCGGTGCGGGCCGACTCGGCGCGCTCGTCGCCACAGGCGGTGCGCCAGGCGAGGGGCAGGGTGGAGATGCTGCCCTCGGTGACGTCGTCGGGCAGGAGCCCGGCGAGGACGCGGGCCAGTGCGGTGGTGTGGTCGAGACGTTCGGGATCGGCCCAGTCGGGCTTGTACACGCGGTACTTGACCTGCTCGGCGCCGAAGCCCTCATAGGGGAAGCCGTTGAGGGTGACGACCTCGAGGCCGCGCCGGTCGAGTTCCGTGCGCAGGCCGCGCAGGGCGGAGGGGTCGGTGTCGAGGGTGTGGGCGGCGTCCTTGGCGAGCCACAGGCCGATGCCGAGCCGGTCGCGGCCGAGACGGCGGCGCACGGGTTCGCAGTGGTCGCGGAGCTGGGCGAGGACGCCGTCGAGGCTCTCGGCGGGATGGACGTTGGTGCAGTAGGCGAGATGGACGGTGGTGCCGTCGGGGTGGCGGAAGCGCATCGGTCACTCCCCGCCGCGCAGGACGGAGTTGCCCTCGTGGGTGGCCCCCGGGGCGGTGACGTCGAGGATCAGCCGCCCGCTGAGACCGTAGAAGGCGGCCGGGTTGCGCCACAGGACGTGGTCGACGTCGTCCTCGGTGAAGCCCTCCGCGAGCATCAGGTCGCCCACGCGGCGGGTCTTGAGGGGGTCGCTTCTGCCCCAGTCGGCGGCGGAGTTCACCAGGATGCGCTCGGTCCCGTACGCGCGCAGGATTTCGATCATCCGGCGCTCGTCCATCTTGGTGTCCGGATACACGGAGAAGCCCAGCCAGCAGCCGCTGTCCCTGGCCTCCTTCACTGTGGTCTCGTTGAGGTGGTCGATCAGGACGCGTTCCTCGGCAAGAGCGGACTCCCGGACGACGTCGAGGGTGCGGCGCAGGCCGGCGAGCTTGTCGCGGTGCGGGGTGTGGACGAGCGCGGGCAGCCCGTGGTCGGCGGCGAGCTGGAGCTGGGCGGCGAGCGCGGCGTCCTCTGCGGGGGTCATCGAGTCGTAGCCGATCTCGCCGACGGCCACGACCTGGTCCCTGATGAGATACCGCGGCAGCTCGTCGAGGACGGGCGCGCAGCGCGGGTCGTTCGCCTCCTTGGGGTTGAGGGCGAGCGTGCAGTGGTGGGCGATGCCGTACTGGGCGGCACGGAAGGGTTCCCAGCCGAGGAGGGAGTCGAAGTAGTCGAGGAAGGTGGCGGGCGAGGTGCGGGGCTGACCGAGCCAGAAGGAGGGCTCGACGACGGCGCGGACACCGGCCGCGTACATGGCCTCGTAGTCGTCGGTGGTCCGGGAGGTCATGTGGATGTGGGGGTCGAAGATGCGCATCAGGACTCCTTGCCGTGGGGGTGGAGGCTGCCGTGGGGGGCCGGGCGGCGGTGGTCCGTGCCGTGGGGGTGTGTGGCGTGGGGGTGTGTGGCGTGCGCGTCCGGACGGTCGGCGCTCGCGCCGTCGGGGTTCGCGCCGTCGGGGTTCGCGCTGTCGGGGCTCGTGCCGTGCGGTGGGGGTGCGGGCTCGGTGGGGCCGGACGAGTCGGTCAGGGCCAGCACGCGGTCCAGGTCGCGGGGAACGGGGCGGTCGGCGGCGGTGCGTTCGGCGGCGTAGTCACCCAGCATGCGGGCGAGTTCGGCGTCGGCGCGGGCGCGCTGCTTCAGGTCCGCCACCTCGTCGACGGACACCCCGGTGAAGAGGCACTTCAGCACGGCGTGCCGCCAGGTGTGGGCGTCGAGGTGGCGGGCGGCGTAGGGGCCGACGGCGGCGGCCAGGAGCCGGGTGTCGTTGGTGCGCAGGGCGTCCTCGACCAGCGGCAGGGCGTCGGGACCGGGCACGAGGTGGGGCAGGGCCTTCAGGACGGCGCGGCGTTCGTCGGCGGTGCCCTGGAAGTACACCCGGGTGAGCGCGGCCGGGTCGGCGCGGGCGGCGTGGAGGATGAGCACGCGGGCGGCGTCGGCGTACCGGCTGCCGCAGCGGCGGCCGGCCTCGGCGAGACGCAGCTCCCACACCGAGATGGGGCCGTGGGTGCCGGGATGTGCGGCGGCTTCGTCGAGGGCTTGGCGGAACCATGCGCGAGCGGCAGGCAGGGGGTGCGTTTCGAGGTGCGTCTGCAGGGCGTCGAGGGAGGTGGTGGGGGCAGGGGTGGCGCCCCTGAGTGCCGTTGCCGGGGTTGCCGGTGTGGCCTGGGGGTGGGTCATGGGGTGCTCCCTTCTGGGGTGGCGGAGGGCTCGCCGGGTGCTACGGAGGCCGCTGCGTGGCGCAGGAACGGGAGGGAGGTTTCGGCCTGGTGGGGGCCGGCGTGCGAGTGACGAGGGAGTTCGACGACCGTCAGGCCCTGGTAGCCGGTGGCGGTCAGGGCGGCGAGGACGGGCGGGAAGTCGATCTCGCCGTCGCCGAAAGGGAGGTGTTCGTGGAGGCCGCGGCGCATGTCCTCGATCTGGACATGACGCAGCCAGGGGGCGGCGGCACGTACGCAGTCGGCGGGAGGAAGGGGTTCGAGGCACTGGCAGTGGCCGATGTCGAGGGTGAGGCCGAGAGGCTCCGGGTCGCCGAGGAGGAGGCGCAGGTGGTGGAAGTCGGCGAGGGTGGCGAGGAGATGGCCCGGTTCGGGCTCGACGGCGAGGGGGAGGCGGGCGGTGGCGGCGGCGTCCAGGACGGGGGTGAGGGTTTCGGCGAGGCGTTTCCAGGCGGTGTCCCGGTCCGTTCCGGGCGGGACGGTTCCGCTGAAGCAGTGCACGGCGTGGGCACCGAGCTCGGTGGCGACGTGGACCGCGCGGATCAGCAGGTCCACGCGGCGGGCGCGGTCGTCCGGGTCCGGATCCAGCAGGGAGGGGCCGTGCTTGCGGCGCGGGTCGAGGACGTAGCGGGCGCCGGTCTCCACGGTGACTTCGAGCCCCAGCGCGTCCAGACGGTGCGTGACACGACGGGTGCGGGCGGCGAGGTCCGGCGCGAGCGGGTCGAGGTGCATGTGGTCGAGGGTCAGTCCGACACCGTCGTAGCCGAGGTCGGCGAGCAGGGTGAGGGCGTCGTCGAGGCGGAGGTCGGCGAGGCCGTTGGTGCCGTAACCGAAGCGGAGGGGGTGTGGAGTGCCGACGGCGTCGGGAGGCCGGAGGGTCATGTGACGCTCACCCGCCTCGCGAGTCTCCGGGCGACCGGGGCCAGGGCCGCCAGGAGCAGAGCGGTGGTGGCTCCGGAACGGGCGGCGAGGGCGGCCTGCAGGGGGATCGTGGCGCGGATGCCGGCGCCGACGGCTCGTTGGGTGAGAGGGGGTGACGGGTTGAGGGTGGCGTGGACGTAGGGGCGGGTGGTGGTCGCGGCGTAGGTGGCGGAGAGAGCCGTGGTCAGCGAAGTGGGGAGGCGTGAGTGGCGATGGCTCGGCAACCCGCGCAGGGGTGGCCGGCGGGTCAGCAGCCAGGTCAGCGTCCCCGTCGTGACCAGGGCTGCCAGTGGGGCCAACGGTGTGCCGTCGCGGGTTTCGTGGCGCGAGACGGTCGTGACCGCGAGGGTGTGGGTGCCCAGGAGTGCCGCCGAGGGGAGGGCAGGGCGGATGTGGCCGGCGGTGGCCGCGGCGCCGAGGAGGAGGTCCAGGCCACGGGCGGCGGCCATGGCGAACGGTCCTGCGGGCGTGCGTTTCAGGGCGAGGTCGTAGGACCAGACGGTCGCTGCGAGCGGAACGGCGACCGTGAGGGCCGGGCGGCCCGCTCGGGCGGCCAGGGCGAGGCCGGTGGCGGTGAAGGCGCAGGCCGCGGTGAAGGCGGCGGCAGGTCGGATGCGGCCGGAGGGGAGGGGGCGGTGGGGTCGTTCGACGGCGTCCTCCGTGCGGTCCGCCCAGTCGTTGAGGGCCATACCGGCCTCGTACAGGCAGAGGGAGGAGGCGACGGCGAGCAGCGTGCGGTGGTTGGGGTGTGCCGTGAGTGCGGCCGCGCCCGCGAGGGCGTCTCCGGGGACCGTGAAGAGTGCGGGGAGGCGCAGGAGTTCGGCCCAGGCCCAGGCGCGGGGGCAGGGGTGCTGGGGGTGGTGGGGCTGGTGCGCAGGGGGGCTGGGCGGGGTGGTGGTGGGACGGCGGCCCACGTCCGTGGAAGAGGCTCCTTCCAGTGGCGGCGTCCGTGGGGCGCGTGTCCCCGTTGCCGGCCTGGTCCGGGCGGGCGTCGGCCGGAAGGCCCGGCGCACCTCCTCTGCCCCGCTCATCCCTCCGCCCCGCCGCTCAGCCGCCGGGCGAACCGCTGCAGCTCCGCGTACTGCTCCGCCAAGGACGCCGGTGCGTCTCCCACGGGATCCTTGAAGAAGAAGGCGAGTTCGGGGCGGGGGCCCGACAGGCCCAGTTCGTGGGCTCGGGCGAGGAGGCGGGCCAGATCGAGGACGAGGGGAGCCGCGAGAGCGGAGTCGCAGCCCTGCCAGATGGTCTGGAGGATCATGCGGGTGCCGAGAAAGCCGTCGAAGGCGATGTGGTCCCAGGCGGTCTTCCAGTCGCCGAGGGCGGGGACGTCGTCGATGTGGACCTGGCCCTCGGGGGTGGCGCCGAGCGTGTCGGCGAGGACGCGTTCCTTGCCGGCGTTCTTCGCCGCGGCGGCCGCCGGGTCGGCCAGGGCCGCGCCGTCGCCGCCGCCCAGGAGATTGGTTCCGGACCAGGCCCGCACGGTGAGCGCCCGCTGGGCGAACATCGGGCCGAGCACGGAACGCAGGAGCGTCTGCCCGGTCTTGCCGTCTCGGCCGGCGTGCGGCAGACCGCTCGACGCGGCGGAGGTGGTGAGGGCGGGATGGTGCAGGCCGGCGGAGGGGGTGAAGTTGACGTAGGGGCAGCCGGCGCGCAGGGCGGCCGCCGCGTACAGCGAGCTCGGCGGGAGGGCGGGGCCGGTCGGCGCGGGTTCCGTGGAGGCGACGTTCACGACGACCACGCGGGCCAGGCCGTTGCGCCGTACGAAGTCGCGCAGGTCCGTGGCGAAGGCGGTGATCAGCTGTTCCTCGTCGCGGATGTCACCCGGGAGAGGGCCGCCCGGTCTGATCTCCCGGTCGGCGGCGGCGAGTTCAGCCGCGACGGCGGAGGGGAGGCCGGGTGGGAGTACCCCGCCGGCGGCGAGCTGTTCGGCGCGCTTGGGCAGAGGGCAGTCGAGCGTGTCGTGCCCGCCGAAGACGAGGGACGACAGGGCGGGCAGGCCGCTGTCGGCGAACGCGGGGGTCTCGGTGACCAGGCCCGTCGGCGGGTGCAGGCCCGCGGTCAGGCCGGCGCATCCGGCGACGACGGTGGTGGCGACGGAGCCGCGGGCCCCGATCAGCCAGACGCCGACGCGAGGGGGAAGGGAGCGGGGCGCGGGCGCGGACATGGGCAGCCTCCTTGTCGTGCGCGAACCTCGGCGTGGAAGGGGTGGTGACGGCGGGCGGAGGTCCGGCGTCCTCCGCCCGCCGCCGTTCAGTCGCCCTGGAAGGGCAGTTCCTTGATCCGGACGTTGCGGAACGACACCTGGTCGTCGGCTCCGTGGTTCTGGAGGCCGAGGTGCCCGTCGCGCAGGCTCCGGGCCGGATCGGTGTTCGTGAAGTCGTTGATCTTCACACCGTTGAGCCAGACGCGGAGGCGTTCGCCCTCCACGCGGATCTCGTACGTGTTCCACTCCCCCGGCGGATTCAGCGCCCGGTCGCGCTTCTTCAGGTCGGCGGACCGGAAGCCGTAGACGGACCCCGTTGTCTTCTCGGGCACGTCGGTGGCGTCGATCTGGACCTCGTAGCCGTTGTGCACGGCCGACCACGGGTCGTCGGAGGGCGGGAAGCCCACGAACACCCCGGAGTTGTCGTCACCCGAAGCGCCAGCCATCTTCCAGTCGAGCTTCAGCGAGTACGAGGAGAAGTCCGACGCGGCGTACCAGAGGAGGCCCATCCCGCCCGAGGACGTGAGGGTGCCGTCGTCGTCCAGAGTGAAGGAGCCCGGACCGGCCTGCTTCCAGCCGTCCAGCGAGCTGCCGTCGAAGAGCGGACGGTATCCGGTCTCCGGTCGACAGTCGGCTTGACTCTCGCCGACTGCATACAGAATTCCGCCGACCAGGTGTCTACGGAACACCGGATCCGCGAAGGACTCCTTCGTATGGCCGCCCCCGGTGTAGAAGGCGCGGCCGCCCCGGTAGTTCTGGCACCAGGCGATCGGGTGATCGCCGTTCATCGTGCCCCCGGTGTACGAGGACTCGTCGAGCGAGGCCAGCACATGGGCCCGGTCCCGGGGATTGGAGCGGTAGTTGTACCACTCGTCCGTGCGGTTCCAGGTCCTCCCCAGCCCGGAGGTCGCCGGGTGGGCGCGGTCCTCGACGAGGACCGTCGCGGGCTGGATCGCCGGGTGCGATGCGAAGTACGCGCCGGCGAGGCCGCCGTAGAAGGGCCAGTCGTACTCGGTGTCGGCGGCCGCGTGGACGCCGACGTACCCGCCGCCGCGGCGGATGTAGTCCTCGAAGGCCCGCTGTTGGGTGTCGCCGAGGACGTCTCCGGTCGTCGAGAGGAACACGACCGCGTCGTAGCGCCGCAGGTTCGCCGGGGTGAACGCGCCCGGGTCCTCGGTGGCGTCGACCGTGAAGCCGCCGGTCTCGCCGAGCTGTTTCACCGCCGCGATACCGTCGGGGATCGAGTCGTGTCGGAAGCCTGCCGTCTTGGAGAAGACCAGCACTCGCTCGCCCCCTGAAGACGAGTGTGAGGCGGCGGGTGGCGAGACGACACAGCCGAGCAGGAGGGCGGACCCCACAACTGCGGTGGTCAGTCGGCCGGTTGAACGCATGAGAGCCTCCTCTCAGCCCGTCGCGAAGATGAAGTCGTCCACCTCGTACAGGGCTCCGGATCCGCTGCCCTTGAAGACGAGGTAGAGGGTGGTGGTGCCCCGCGGGGCGCGGGACAGGGCGGCGGTGACGTCCTGGAAGGTGTCCCAGCCGCCGGTCACCGGCACGGTCGCCTTGCCGAGGAGGGTGCCGGTCGCCGAGCCGGCGCGGACCTCGAGGGTGCCTCCCGTGCCCGCGGACGAGACCCGGGCGGTGATCTTCTTCGCGTCGCTGAGCACGTACGGGGTGAAGGAGATCCAGTCTCCGCGGGAGATCTCGCCGACGGTCCGGCCGCCGTGCGCCGCCTCGCGCGGGGTCACGGTGACGCCGGAGGAGTCGCCGAAGTGCTCGGCCTGGCGGTGGCGGGGCTGGAGGACGTTCTGGTCGTGCGAGGTGAGCGCGGCCTGGCCGCCGCCTCCGCCGTCGGTGTACTCGGCGTCGAACACGCCGAAGATGTTGGCGTCGTCGTCATGACCGCCGTCGGCGCTGGTCTGGATGGTGCCGGTGCAGCCGTTCGCGGAGGTCACGGGGTGGCCGTGGCTGTCGTGGCCGAGGACGAAGGTGACCTTGACCTTGGCGCAGTCGATGGTCCGGTCCTCGGGATCGGTGACCCGCACCTTGAACGGGATGGCGTCGCCGAAGCTGAACAGCTGGCCGTCCTTGGGGAGTTCGAGCGTCACCTTGGGCGCGGTGTTGCCGACCACGATCTGCACGCTCGCGCTGCCGGTGCGGCCGCTCGGGTCCTTCGCGGTCACGGTCGCCGTGTAGGTGCCGTTCTTCTTGTAGCGGTGCGTGGGGTTCGCCGCCGTCGACGTCCCGCCGTCGCCGAAGTCCCAGCTGTAGGTGAGGGCGTCGCCGTCCTGGTCGGTCGTGCCGGCGGAGGAGAAACGTACCCGCAGCGGTGCCTGGCCGGAGGTCCGGTCGGCCGCGGCCTGCGCGACCGGGGAGTGGCCGTCGGTGGCGTTCTCGATGCGGTACAGGGCCGAGTGCTCGTCTCCGCCGAACCAGGAGATGCCGTAGTCGAGGACGTACAGGGCGCCGTCGGGGCCGAAGGCCATGTCCATGATCTGGGTGCCGGACCACGGGACGTCGTTGATCGACTGCACGGTGCCGTCGGCGTCGCTGGTGATCCGCTTGATCCAGCGGCGGCCGAACTCCCCGGCGAAGAAGTCCCCGTCGTACGCCTCCGGGAACTTCACCGGCGAGTCGAGCGCCGGGTCGTAGTGGTAGACGGGGCCGCCCATCGGGGACTCGGAGCCGTCGCCGAACTCGGGCACCGAGGCGCCGTCGTACGGGATCCAGGCGGGCTGAGCCGGGGGCAGGTCGGTGAGGCCGGTGTTGTGCGGTGAGGTGTTCTTGGGGGCGGCGCAGTCGAACGGCTCACCGGATACACCCGTCGCGAAATCGTATGCGATATACGGGTCATTGTCGCCCGTGCAGAACGGCCACCCGAAGTTCCCCGGGCCGGTGACACGTGCAAACTCGACCTGACCGGCCGGTCCACGCGCCGGGTCGGCGGCGCCGGCGTCGGGGCCGTAGTCGCCGACGTAGAGGATGCCCGTCTCCTGGTCGACGCTGAACCGGAACGGGTTGCGGAAGCCCATCGCGTAGATCTCGGGCCGTGTCTTGTCCGTGCCGGGTGCGAAGAGGTTGCCGTCGGGGACGGAGTACGAACCGTCGGCGTTCACCTTGATGCGCAGGATCTTGCCGCGCAGGTCGTTGGTGTTGCCGGAGGAACGCCGGGCGTCGAAGGCGGGGTTGCGGTTCGCACGCTCGTCGATCGGCGTGAAGCCGTCCGACTGGAAGGGGTTGGTGTCGTCGCCCGTCGACAGGTACAGGTTGCCGGCCGCGTCGAAGTCGATGTCGCCGCCGACGTGGCAGCACAGGCCACGGGAGGCCGGGACGTCGAGGATCTTCGTCTCGCTCGCGATGTCCAGCGTGCCGTCGGTCTTCAGCACGAACCGGGAGAGGCGGTTGACGCCGTCGAAGGGCGCGAAGTCGGCGGCTGTACCGGTCTCCGGGGCGTCGCCCGCCGGGGTGTTCAACGGGGGTGCGTAATAGAGGTAGATGAAGCGGTTCGTGCTGAACTCCGGGTCCACGCCGATGCCTTGGAGGCCTTCCTCGTCGTGGGAGTACACGTCGAGCTTGCCCGCCAGGCGGGTGTTGCCGGCGGCGTCGGTGAGGCGGAGTTCGCCGTCACGCGAGGTGTGCAGGACGGAGCGGTCGGGGAGGACGGCGAGCGACATGGGCTCGCCGACCTCGGCCTCGCCCTTGGCGAGGGTGACCTGCTGGAAGTCCTCCGCGGCCGTGGGTGCGGCTGCCGGGTCGGCGACGGCTGCGCCGGCCTGGGGTGCGGTGAGGGTGAGGGACGCCCCTGCCAGCAGGGCTCCGCTCAGCAGGGCGATCGCTCTGCGCAGGGAGGGGCGTCGTCTGTGGGTCGCGGTTCTGCCGGTGCGGGTGGTGCGGTCGTTCCCGTGCACGGGTGCCTCCAGAATGGGGCCGGTTGTACATGCGGGTGCTTGCGCCGGGATGCGCCGTCATCCCGGAGACAGAAGAGCGGTTCCGTGGGGATCAGTTGCCGAACGCCGCGTCGAAGGAGGCCGACGGCGGCTCGAAGTCGTAGGCCTTGAGGCGGGTCAGGGCCTCGGGGGCGCCCTGGAGCCGGTCCATGCCGGCGTCCTCCCACTCCACGGAGACGGGACCCTGGTAGCCGATGGAACGCAGCATGCGGAAGACGTCCTCCCAGGGGACGTCGCCGTGGCCGGCGGACACGAAGTCCCAGCCGCGGCGCGGGTCACCCCAGGGCAGGTGGGAGCCGAGCCGGCCGTTGCGGCCGTCGAGGCGCTTGCGGGCCTCCTTGCAGTCCACGTGGTAGATGCGGTCGCGGAAGTCCCACAGGAAGCCGACCGGGTCCAGGTCCTGCCAGACGAAGTGGCTGGGGTCGAAGTTGAGGCCGAAAGCCGGTCGACGGTCGACTGCATCCAGGGTGCGTACAGTCGTCCAGTAGTCGTATGCAATCTCACTCGGGTGGACCTCGTGCGCGAACCGCACGCCCTCCGCGTCGAAGACGTCGAGGATCGGGTTCCAGCGCTCGGCGAAGTCCTCGTAGCCGCGGTCGATCATCGTCTCCGGGGCGGGCGGGAACATGGCGACCAGGTGCCAGATGGCGGAGCCGGTGAAGCCGATGACCGTGTCGACGCCGAAGGCGGCCGCGGCGCGCGCGGTGTCGGCGATCTCGGCGGCGGCCCGCTGCCGGACACCCTCCGGTTCGCCGTCGCCCCAGATGCGGGCGGGCAGGATGGCCTGGTGACGTTCGTCGATGATGGCGTCGCAGACCGCCTGCCCCACCAGGTGGTTGGAAACGGCCCAGCACTTCAGGCCGTACTTGTCGAGCAACGTCCGCCTGGAGTCGAGGTACGCCGGGTCGGTGAGGGCCTTGTCGACCTCGAAGTGGTCGCCCCAGCAGGCGAGTTCGAGGCCGTCGTAGCCGAAGTCGCGGGCGAGGCGGCAGACCTCTTCCAGGGGAAGGTCGGCCCACTGGCCGGTGAAGAGCGTGAACCTGCGGGGCATGTTGCGAGCCCTCCTCAGTCGGCGATCGGGGTGTAGGCGGAGTTCTTCTCGGCGCTCTCCTCCACCGCCGCGAGGACGCGCTGAACCTGGAGTCCGTCGGCGAAGGAGGGTTCGGGCCGACGGCCCTCGGCGATGGCGTGGACGAGGTCGCGGGCCTGGTGGACGAAGCTGTGCTCGTAGCCGAGGCCGTGGCCCGGGGGCCACCAGGCGTCCAGGTAGGGGTGGTCGGGTTCGGTGACGAGGATGCGGCGGAAGCCGGCGTGCGTGCCCGGTTCGGTGGCGTCGTGGAACCACAGCTCGTTGAGGCGTTCCAGGTCGAAGGCCAACGAGCCGCGCTCTCCGTTGAGTTCGAGGCGCAGGGCGTTCTTGCGGCCGGTGGCGTAGCGGGTCGCCTCGAAGGAGGCGAGGGCACCGGAGGCGAAGCGGCCGGTGAACAGGGCGGCGTCGTCGACGGTGACCGTGCCGGTGCCGGCGCCCGTTCCCCCCGCGGCCAGGCCGCTGGTCGCCCCGCCGGGCAGCGGCCGCCGACGTACGAACGTCTCGGTGAGCGCGGAGACACCGGCCAGGCGCTCCCCCGCGAGGTGCTGGGCGAGGTCGACGATGTGGGCGCCGAGGTCGCCGAGGGAGCCGGAGCCGGCCAGTTCCTTGCGCAGGCGCCAAGTGAGCGGGAACTCCGGGTCGTTGAGCCAGTCCTGAAGGTACGTCACCCGTATGTGACGCAGGGTGCCGAGCCGTCCCTCGGCGACCATCCGCCGGGCCAGGGCGGTGGCGGGGACCCGGCGGTAGTTGAAGCCGACCATGGCCGACTGACCTCGTTCGTAAGCGCTTTCAGCGGCGTGGGCCATGGCCTCGGCCTCCTCGACGGTGTTCGCGAGGGGCTTTTCGCACAGGACGTGCTTGCCGGCGGACAGCGCGGCGACGGCGATCTCGGCGTGGCTGTCGCCGGGCGTGCAGATGTCGACGAGGTCGATGTCGTCGCGTTCGATCAGCGCCCGCCAGTCGGTCTCGGTCGCCGCCCAGCCGTGGCGGTCGGCCGCCGCACGCACGGCGGCCGCGTCACGGCCGCAGAGCGCGGCGAGCACCGGACGGCGGGGCAGGTCGAAGACACGGCCCGCGGTGCGCCAGCCCTGCGAGTGGGCGGCGCCCATGAACGCGTAGCCGACCATGCCGACGCGGAGCGGTGGCTTGCCGGCCTCGGTGCCGGCCTCCTCCGGTCCCGCTGACTGCTGCGGCTGTTCCATGCAGGTGTCCTCCTGGTCGTCGTGGCGCGGTGGGGGGTGGGGCCTGCGCGGTGGGTGGCGCGGGCTGTTCGTGTGCGGGCGCCTCAGGGGAAGGTGGTCGCGTGGGCGCGTCCGAGCCGTGGGACGGGACGGACCCGGGGCCGAGGTCGATCGGGGGTTTCTGCCCGGCGGACGGCACGGGTGGCCCTCCCCGGCGGTGCGCCTCGCCGGAAGACGGCGCTTTCCGTCGGCGTCGGACCGACCTGCGTGCCCCGGCCGAGTCCGGTGCCCCCAGCCCCGCGCACCGTCCTGCGGCCACCGCCCTCCCTCGGCCGCACCGCGCCCCTCACCGGAACCCGGTCGACATGTACTGGTCGACGTTCTCCTTGTCGACGACCGCCGAGTAGAGGGTGATCGAGGCCGGGATCTCGTACTCGGCGAGGCCGCCGACGCCCTTGCCCTGGCCGAGGGCACGGGCGAGGTCGATGGCGGAGGCGGCCATCGTGGGCGGGTAGAGGACGGTTGCCTTCAGGACGCCGTTGTCCTGTTTGATCGCCTGGAAGGCGGAGAGGGCGCCCGCCCCGCCGACCATGAGGAAGTCGTCGCGGCCGGCCTGTTCGATGGCGCGCAGCGCGCCCACGCCCTGGTCGTCGTCGTGGTTCCACAGGGCGTCGAACCTGGGCTGCGCCTGCAGGAGTTGGGCCATCTTGGCCTGCCCGGACTCCACCGTGAACTCGGCGGCCTGGCGGGCCACTTTCTTGATGTTGGGGTAGTTCTTCAGGGCGTCGTCGAAGCCCTGGGTGCGCTGCTTGGTGAGTTCCAGGTTGTCCAGGCCGGCCAGTTCGATGACGCGGGCGTCGGCCTTCCCCTTGAGCTTCTCGCCAATGTAGTGGCCGGCGTTGAGGCCCATGCCGTAGTTGTCGCCGCCGATCCAACAGCGGTACGCCTGCGGGGTGTTGAAGATGCGGTCGAGATTGACGACCGGGATGCCCGCGCGCATCGCCTTGAGGCCGACCTGGGTGAGGGCCTTGCCGTCGGCGGGCAGGACGACCAGGACGTCGACCTTCTTGTTGATGAGGGTCTCGATCTGGCCGATCTGCTGGGCGGTGTCGTTCGAGCCCTCGGTGATCTCCAGGGTCACGTCGGAGTACTTCTTCGCGCGGCTCTTGGCGTTGTCGTTGATGGCGTTGAGCCAGCCGTGGTCGGCCTGGGGTCCGGCGAAGCCGATGGTGACCTGCTTGCCGGGCTTGTCGTCGGCGGCCGGCCGGTCGTTCGCAGCCGGCTCCTCGTCCTTGGGATCGTTGCTCGTGCAACCCGTGAGGAGGGCGCCGGCCGAGACGGCGGCGGTCCCGAAGAGCAGTCCTCTGCGACTCGTGAAGCGGCTCGTGAACGTCGGCTCTGGCATGGCGGTGAACCCTTTCCTCAGGTCGTGCTCGCGGTACGGCGCTGGACCAGCACGGCGGCGACGATGATCGCGCCCTTGGCGATCTGCTGGACGTCGCTCTGCAGGTTGTTCAGGGCGAAGATGTTGGTGATCGTGGTGAAGATCAGGACGCCGAGCACGGAGCCGGTGATGGTGCCGCGGCCCCCGCTGAGCAGCGTTCCGCCGATGATCGCGGCCGCGATGGCGTCGAGTTCGTAGAGGTTGCCGTTGGTGTTCTGGCCGGAGCCGGACAGGATGATCAGCAGGAAGGCGGCGATGCCGCAGCACAGTCCGGACAGCAGGTAGAGGTAGAGCCGCTGGCGGCGTACGTCGATGCCGGCGAGCCGGGCGGCCTCCGCGTTGCCGCCGACGGCGACGGTGCGCCGGCCGAAGGTGGTGCGGTTCAGCAGCAGCCAGCCGATGATCGTCACGACTGCGAACACCATGACGAGGGGCGGCACACCGAGCACGTACGCGTCGCGCTCACCGAGGTCGAGGATGCCGTCGACGGTGACGATCTGCGTCTTGCCGTCGGTGATCTGCAGGGCGAGTCCGCGGGCCGAGGCGAGCATGGCGAGCGTGGCGATGAACGGGACCATCCCGCCGTACGCGATGAGCAGGCCGTTGACGAGCCCGCAGCCCAGGCCGACGAGGACGGAGGTGAAGAGGATGCCGCCGAAGCCGTACTCCTGGGTGGCGACGGTGGTCGCCCAGACGGAGGCGAGGGCGACGATCGCTCCGACGGAGAGGTCGATGCCGCCGGAGGTGATGACGAAGGTCATGCCGACGGTGACGACGCCGATCACCGAGGCCTGGGTGAGGACGAGTTGGAGGTTGCGGGTGTCGAGGAACTCGTCGGGCTTGGTGACGCCGCCGATGACGATCAGCGCGGCCAGCACGCCGAGGAGTGAGAGGGTACGGACGTCGGCGCGGGCCACGAGGCCGCGCCAGGCGGGGAGGGGGACCTGGGGCACCTTGTCGGTGCTGCCCCGCGGCGGGGAGACGGGCTGCGTCATGACGCCGGGCTTCCTTCCATGACGAGGTCGAGTACGCGGTGTTCGTCGAGCTCACGGGCGGGGGCGGTGTGGACGACGCGGCCCTCGCGGAGCACCAGGACGCGGTCGGCGAGGCCGAGCACCTCGGGGACCTCGCTGGATACCAGCAGCACGCCGAGGCCTTCATCAGCCAGTCGACGGACGACTGCATACAGTTCGGCGCGGGCACCGACGTCGACACCCCGCGTTGGTTCGTCGAGCAGCAGAACGCGACAGCCCCGCAGTATCCAGCGCGCCAGGACGGCCTTCTGCTGGTTGCCGCCGGACAGGGTGCGCACCGGAACGGACGGGTTGTCGGGCCGCAGCGACAGCTCACGGGTGGCGGCGCGGGCCGCGTCGCGTTCGGCGCCGCGGTCGATCCAGCCGGCGCGCGAGAAGCGGGAGAGGGAGGAGACGGAGACGTTGCGGGTGACGGACTCCAGCATCAGCAGGGCCTGGGCCTTGCGTTCCTCGGGGGCGAGACCGAGCCCGGCGCGTACGGCCGACCGTACACTGCCCGGCCTCAACGCCCGTCCGTCCACGACGACCTGACCGGCCGTCGCCTTGCGGGCGCCGTAGATCGTCTCCAGGATCTCGGAGCGTCCCGAGCCGACCAGTCCGGCGAGGCCGACGATCTCCCCGGGGTACAGGGTCAGGTCGAGGGGTTCGAACTCGCCGTCCCGGGCGAGGCCGCGCACCTCCAGCAGCGGCTTCCCGGCCGCCGGCGCGTCCGTCACAGGCCGCTCGGGGAAGACGTACTCGACGTTGCGTCCCGTCATCAGCGCGACGACCTCACGGGTCGGTGTCGTCTTCGCGGGCAGTGCCCCGGCCACCGCCCGGCCGTCCTTCAGCACGGTCACCCGATCGCCGATGCGCCGGATCTCCTCCAGTCGGTGCGAGATGTAGACGACGGCGACGCCGTCGGCGGTGAGGTCGCCGACGATGCGGAACAGGTTGTCGACCTCGTCGGGGTCGAGGGCGGCCGACGGCTCGTCCATCACGATCAGCCGGACGTCGTGCGAGAGGGCCCGCGCCATGGAGACGATCTGCTGCTGGGCCGCCGACAACTCGCCCACCAGACGGGCCGGGTCGATCTCCGGATGCCCAAGTCGATGCAGCAGGGCGGCTGTTGAGGCACGTGCGGCCTTTCCCCGTACGACGAAGCCGGCGGTCGTGGGTTCGTGGCCGAGATGGACGTTCTCGGCCACCGACAGGTGCTCCACCAGGTCGAGTTCCTGGTAGATGGTGGCGATGCCGAGGCGCATCGCGGCGATCGGCGAGCGCAGGGTGACGTCCTCCCCGCGCCAGCGGATCGTGCCGCCGTCGGGCTGGTGGGCGCCGGCCAGAACCTTGATCAGGGTGGACTTGCCGGCGCCGTTCTGGCCCAGCAGGCAGTGCACTTCGCCGGCCTGGACGTCGAGGTCGACGCCGTCCAGGGCCCGGACTCCGGGGAACGACTTGGTGATGCCGGACATGCTGAGAAGCGGTGGTTCTGGTGCCATGTGGGTTCCCCTCGGCGGGCGTGCGGGCCGGAGTCAGGGCGGAACGCGGGGTGTAGGGCGTTTCCGGGCAGGGCAGAGCAGGGCGCTGTGCTGGTGGTGTGGTGCGAGGAGGGTGCTGATGGGGGTGTGCGTGCCGTACGCGGTGGGGGTTCTGCGGTATGTCGTACGCGGAGGGAGTGGTGCGGGGATGTGCCGTACGCGGAGGGAGCGGTGCGGGGATGTGCCGTACGAAGTCGGTGTCTACGCGGGTGAGAACAGGTGGTCGCTGATCAGGCGGGCCGCGCCGATCACGCCGGCGGTGGGGCCCAACTCGCCCAGGACGATGGGCAGGTTGCCGGTCGCCAGGGGCAGTGACTGGCGGTAGACCTGGGTGCGGATGGCGGCGAGCAGGGTGTGGCCGAGGCCGGTCACACCGCCGCCGATCACCACCAGGCCGGGGTTGAAGAACGAGACGAGTCCGGCGATGACCTGGCCGACGCGGTTGCCGCCCTCGCGGATCAGGTCGAGGGAGGTGGCGTCGCCCGCGGCGGCCGCGGCGGCGACGTCGGCGGCGGTGAGGCCGCCGTTCGTCTCCAGCCGGGTCGCGAGTTCCGCCGAGAGGCCCTGCTGGGCCGCCTCCACGGCGTCGCGGGCCAGGGCCGCGCCGCTGAAGTGGGCTTCCAGGCACCCTCGGTTGCCGCAGGCGCAGGGGCGGCCGTCGGGCACGGCCTGGATGTGCCCGATGTCGCCGGCGCTGCCGGTCGTCCCGCGGTGGACCTGGCCGCCGACGACGATGCCGCAGCCGATGCCGGTGCCGATCTTGACGCAGAGGAAGTCGCCCACGGAGCGGGCGACGCCCGCGTGCTGCTCCCCCATCGCCATCAGGTTCACGTCGTTGTCGACCATGACCGGACAGCCGAGTTCCTGGCTGAGCGCCTCCCGCACGGGGAAGCCGTCCCAGCCGGGCATGATCGGCGGCGCGACCGGTACGCCCTCGGGGAAGCGGACCGGGCCCGGGACGCCGATGCCGGCGCCGTCGAAGCCCTCGGCGAGTCCGGTCGCCCTCAACTTCGCGGCCATGGCGAGGACCTGCTCGAAGACCGCGACCGGTCCCTCACGCACGTCGAGGGGCTGGTTGAGGTGTCCGAGGGTCTCCAGTTCGGCGTTGGTGACCGCGACGTCGACCGAGGTCGCGCCGATGTCCACGCCGAGGAAGCGCAGTCCGGGGTTGAGCCGGACGTTGTGGGAGCGACGGCCGCCGCGCGAGGCGGCGAGTCCGTCGGCCACGACCAGCCCCGTCTCCAGCAGCCGGTCCACCTCCACGGCCAGCTTGGACCGTGACAGGTCGATCTGATCACCCAGCTGCGCACGGGAGTTGGGGCCGCCGTCGCGCAACAGCTTGAGCAGACGGGCCTGATGCGCGTTCGCGGGTCGTGCCGTCATACGTCTCACGAGCCCCTCCCCGCCTCGATCGGCCGCCTGCTGTCGAGCTTTCGAGGGGAACGTAGCAGCGGTTACCGGGGGTGGGAAGAAGTCGTGCACGGATTGCCGCCAACTTTCTCCACTCGCAGGACAAAGACGTGCGGCCAGGATGCCGGTGAGGGCACGGCACGAGACGGCCTGACGCCTGCGAAGGCCCGCTTCCGAATGGCGCGCCGACCACACGCCCGCGCGTTTCGGGTGAACGGGTGCGACGGGAATCGCGGCGCCGAACTCTGCGAAATTTTTGCGGAGTTGCAAAGACCGCTCGCCTAACGGGCCCTGTGCACAGGAGTTCGCGAGCAACGCCCTTGAACTCGCTGTATCCGAGCCCTGTTGCCCGACGGCTGGGTCCACGTCCTCGGCGAGGTGCCGGGCCGGGACCTGCGCGCCGTCGGGCACTCGGGCCGCAGAGCGACCCCGGCCGACGGGCTACGCCCCCTGGCGCGCGTGGTAGGAGCGGCGCGTGTGCTCCGTGTGCTCACGCATGAGCTGCGTGGCGCGCTGCTCGTCGCCCTCGACGATGGCGGCGATCAGATCCCGGTGTTCGATCCAGGACTGGTGTCCGCGCTGCCGCGCGACCGGCGTGTAGTACCAGCGCACCCGGCGGTCGACCTGCGCCGCCAGTTCGGCGAGGACCGCGTTGCCCGCGAGCTCCATGATCTTCGCGTGGAAGCGGGCGTTGAGGGCGACGGCGGCGTCCACGTCGTCGGAGGCGACGGCCAGCATGCCCTGCGCCAGGATCTCGTCCAGGGCCTCGATACCGGACTTGTCCGCGTTCCTGGCGGCGAGCCGGGCGGCCTCGGCCTCCAACAGGGTGCGCACGGTGAGGAGTTGATCGGCCTCCTCCTCGGTGGGCTCGTGCACGAAGGCGCCCTGGGCGGGCCGCAGGTCGACCCATCCCTCGGTGTTCAGCCGCTGCAGCGCCTCGCGTACGGGCTGACGGGAGACGCCGAGGTGCCCGGCGAGTTCGCTCTCGACGAGGTGCTGGCCGGGTTGCAGCGCACGGGTGGTGATGAGTTCGAGCAGCGCCTCGTAGACGCGCTCGCGCAGCGGGCCGGGGCGTTCGAGCTTGGGCACCGCACCCTGCGGCAGTCCTGTCGACAACATCGGTCGGTCCCCCTCCTGGGCAGCGCCGGGCGCCTGCGGCCGGATAGCCAGTATCGATTGTCTTTCGTCTACAGTCTACGGCTCACTGTAGCCAGAGCCGGGCGCAGTTGACCGCGTCACACCGTCGCTCGGCCACCTTCGCGGCCGTACGACACAGCCGCTCACGGGCAGCGTACGACCTGCCCGGCGTACGACAGGTTCCCGCCGAAGCCGAACAGCAGCACCGGATCGCCGGTGGAGATCGCCCCCCGCTCCACCAGCTTGGAGAAGGCGAGCGGAATGCTGGCCGCGGAGGTGTTCCCCGATTCGGTGACATCGCGGGCGACGACCGCGTTGACGGCGCCGATCTTCTCCGCGAGGGGCTCGATGATGCGCAGGTTCGCCTGGTGCAGGACGACGGCGGCGAGGTCCTCGGGAGTGAGTCCGGCCCGCTCGCAGGCCTCCCGGGCGAGCGGCGGCAGTTGGGTGGTCGCCCAGCGGTAGACGCTCTGCCCCTCCTGCGCGAACCGGGCCGGCTGCCCCTCGATGCGCACCGCGTGCCCCATCTCGGGCACCGACCCCCACAGCACCGGCGCGATACCGGGCTCGGCACCGGCGGGACACGCCTCGACCACCGCCGCGCCCGCCCCGTCACCCACGAGCACGCAGGTGGTGCGGTCGCTCCAGTCCGTCACCTCGGACATCTTGTCGGCCCCGATCACCAGGGCCCGGCGGGCCCCGCCCGCCCGCACGGTGTGGTCGGCGGTGGCCAGGGCGTGGGTGAACCCGGCGCACACGACGTTGACGTCCATCGTGGCCGGCCGCGGGATGCCGAGGCGCGCGGCGACCCGGGCGGCCATGTTCGGCGAACGGTCCACGGCCGTGGAGGTGGCGACCAGCACCAGGTCGATGTCGGCGGGCGCACGGCCGGCCGCCGCGAGCGCCTTGGCGGCCGCGTGCGCGGCCAGCTCGTCCACGGGCTCGTCGGGCCCGGCGATGTGGCGCGTACGGATGCCCACCCGGCTCCTGATCCACTCGTCACTGGTGTCGACCATGCCCGCCAGGTCCTCGTTGGTGAGTACCTTGGCGGGCTGGTAGTGGCCGACGGCGGCGATGCGCGAGCCGTTCATTGGGTGATCCCCTCGGTGCCGTGGGTAGCGGGATTCACCAGTCTGATCAGTGACTCACGGGTACGCGGGCGCGTGAAGCGACAGGAAACGGGTGCCGGGGTTGTCGGCTTCCCTCTAACCCGCGGACGCCCGAGCGGTGCACCCCCGGGCGTGCGGCACGGCACCGGCCGACCGCCGCGCGCTTACCCGGTGAACAGCTGCGTCGCCTTCCGTACGAGCTCGTACAGCCCGTAGGCGAGCGGTGCCCCCACCCACAGCCAGGCGAAGGCGATCAGCGGCCGCCGGTCAGGCGGACTCGGGCTGCTGGGGCTGGTGGGGTGCGACATCGGCGGCCTCCCTCGGGGCGGGGACGTGGTGGTGGCGGGCGTGGACGGGCCGGACGAGTTCGTTCGCGACGAAGCCGACGGCGAGCAGCCCGATCATGATGAACAGGGAGAGGGTGTAGAGGGACGAGCCGTCCTTGCCGGCCTCCTCCTGCCGGTCGGCGATCCAGTTCACGATCAGCGGGCCGAGGACACCGGCCGTGGACCAGGCGGTGAGCAGCCGCCCGTGGATCGCGCCGACCTGGTAGGTCCCGAACAGGTCCTTCAGATAGGCCGGGATCGTGGCGAAGCCGCCGCCGTAGAAGGAGAGGATCACCAGCGCGCACAGGATGAACAGCGGCTTGGAGGAGTCGCCGACCAGGGCGATCAGCCCGTACATCAGGGCGCCGACGCCCAGGTAGACGCGGTAGATGTTCTTCCGGCCGATCAGGTCCGAGGTGGACGACCAGCCGATGCGGCCCGCCATGTTGGCCGCGGACAGCAGGGCGACGAAGCCCGCGGCGGCCGTCACGGACACCGGGGTGGAGGTGCCGGCGAAGAAGTCCGTGATCATCGGGGCGGCCTTCTCCAGAATCCCGATACCGGCGGTCACGTTCATGCAGAGCACGACCCACAGGCACCAGAACTGCGGGGTGCGCACCGCGCTGCGGGCGGAGACCTGCACCCCCTGCCCGGCGCTCGGCCCGCCGCCCGCGACCGACTCGGTGGCGCGCGGCACCCGCACCAGCAGGACACCCAGCGTCATGAAGACTGCATACGAAATCCCGTGGACGAGGAACGCGACAGCGATCCCGGAGGGGTCGGCGCCGAACGACTCCAGCATCTGGGCCGACCAGGGCGAGGCGATGAGCGCGCCACCGCCGAAGCCCATGATGGCGATGCCGGTGGCCATGCCAGGGCGGTCCGGGAACCACTTGATCAGTGTGGAGACGGGCGAGATGTACCCGATGCCGAGGCCGATGCCGCCGACGAAGCCGTAGCCGAGGACGATCAGCCAGTACTGCTCGGTGGCGGCGCCGAGCGCGGAGATCAGGAAGCCGGACGAGAAGCAGACCAGGGCGACGGTCATCGCCCAGCGCGGCCCGTTGCGTTCGACGAGCGTGCCACCGAAAGCGGCGGACAAACCCAGCATGACGATGGCGAGCTGAAAGGGCAGCGCGCTCTGCGTGCCGCTGAGGCCCAGCGCGGATTCGAGCGGCGGCTTGAAGACGGACCAGGCATAGGCCTGCCCGATGGAGAGATGGACCGAGAGAGCGGCCGGGGGGACGAGCCAGCGGCTCCAGCCGGGCGGCGCGATGGGGGGACTCATGAGTCCGGAACGGTAGGAAGGATCACGCCCGTTGAAAAGGCGGCGCGTCGACGGTATGCGGTGAACGGTATGCGGGCTGCGACGAGCGGTCGGCCCACGCCGGGTTCCTCATCCCGTGACGGATTCCGCACGGGATGACGGGTTCCTCACGGAGTGACGGCGCTCAGCGATGCGTGTCCGAACCCGTGGCGAGCAGTCCGTTGACCACGAGCGCCGCCAGCGACTCCGCCGTGGCCGTCAGCTGCTCCGGCGTGGCCGGCTCGGGCCTGCCCAGGCGCCGCGCCAGAGGCATGTCCAGCATGCCCGAGACGGGCGGGATGACGGCGAAGAACAGCACATGCATCGGAATGGGGGCCATGCGCCCGGAGGCGACGAGCCGCTCGATGCTGGGCACCAGGGTCTGCAGGGTCGGGGCGATGTAGCGCTCGTACAGGTAGTCCAACCGCTCCGTGTCCTGGTTGAGTTCGTCGACGAGGAGCCGGGAGATCAGCGGCGCGTCCGCCGCCGTCCGGTAGAAGCCGGTGATGATCTGCCGCAGCCGCTCGGCGTCGTCCACCGAGGGATCCGCCTCCGGCAGCCGCGCCAGCTGCGACCCCAGAGCGAAGTCCACCACCGCACGCCAGAAGGCCGCCTTGGAGCCGTACCGGTCGTTGATGAAGTTGTGGCTGACGCTCAGGCGGCGGGCCAGTTCGCGGGCGGAGGCACGGTCGTAGCCCAGTTCCGCGAAGGCTTCGAGCCCGCGCAGCAGGATGCTGGCCTCGTCGGGCACGGCGGGAGTGTCCGCGCCGGGCCGCCCCGGCCGTCGAGCGGCTTCGACCCTTGCTCCCATGCATGCCTCCCTGACTTCCTGCCGGTCTGTCCGCACCCATCCTAGGGGCGCGGACAGTTACTTGACACCCGTCAGATTGAGGCTAATCTGACAGGCGTCAGAGAGGCTTCCGGTCAGAAGTGAGAGCGACATGACCGCACAACACCCGCCCGCCCGCCCCCCTGAGCGAGTGGCCTGCCCGGACACGCCGCGCCAACGGCCGGGCACGCGAAAAACTCAACCGTCAGACCCGGTACTGGCAGACCTTCTCCCCCTGCCTCGGCCCAGGCAGCTCGCCGCCAGGCGCTCTAGAGGCCGGGGCCGGGGCCGGAACTGATCGCGGCCGTCCTTCCCGGCGGCATCGTTCGCCGGCGCACCGCGGGAGCCGATCGCTCGGACGTCCCGGCGGCCTGATCCTGCGCACCTCGCGTGCGCGCCCAGCGGCCTACGGCAGACGGCAAACGGCAAACGGCAAACGGCAAACGGCTCCGACCACGCATGCCCCACCG
>NZ_BMSX01000002.1:0-256583 GCF_014649375.1 Streptomyces aurantiogriseus | reverse complement strand
CCCCCCCCCCCCCCCCCCCCCCCCCCCCCCCCCGGATCCAGCGCCGCAGAACCGCCCGGCTCACCGGTCAGCACAGCGGCCGGACCGCGTGACGAGCTCCAGCGACGCAGCCGTCCCGCTCCGCATCACCGACCTTTTCCGCCTCTTCCCCACCACCTCTGGAGTTCTGTCATGCCCAAAACCTCCACCGACACGGCCGGCAACGCCACCGTGTCCCCCCTCCCGTCCGCCGACGCACCGCCCCGTCACCGCTGGTGGATCCTCGCCGTCATCGGCCTGGCCCAGCTGATGGTGGTGCTGGACGCGACGATCGTGAACATCGCCCTGCCCTCCGCGCAGAAGGACCTGGGCTTCTCCGACGGAGACCGGCAGTGGGTCGTCACCGCCTACGCCCTCGCCTTCGGCAGCCTGCTCCTGCTCGGCGGCCGCATAGCCGATCTCTTCGGCCGCAAGATGACCTTCCTGGTCGGCCTGGTCGGCTTCGCCGGCGCCTCCGCCCTCGGCGGGGCCGCGACCAGCTTCGAGATGCTCATCGTCGCCCGCGCCGGACAGGGCCTGTTCGGCGCCCTGCTCGCCCCGGCCGCCCTCTCCCTGCTGACGACGACCTTCACCGACCCCAAGGAACGCGCCAAGGCCTTCGGTGTCTACGGCGCCATCGCCGGCGCCGGCGGGGCCATCGGCCTCCTCCTCGGCGGTGTACTGACCGAGCACCTCGACTGGCGCTGGACCCTCTACGTCAACCTCGCCTTCGCCGCCGTGGCCTTCGTCGGCGGCGTGATCCTGCTGCAGCGCACCACCCGCGACAAGAACGCCACCATCGACATCCCCGGCACCGTCCTGGTCACCGCCGGCCTGTTCAGCCTGGTCTACGGCTTCTCCAACGCCGAGAGCCACGACTGGAACTCCCCGGCGACCTGGGGCTTCCTGGCCGCCGGCGCCGTACTGCTCGCCGCGTTCACCTGGTGGCAGACCCGCGCCGCGCACCCCCTGCTGCCCCTGCGCGTCCTGCTCGACCGCAACCGCGGGGCCTCCTTCATCTCCGTACTGATCATCGGCGCCGGCATGTTCGGTGTCTTCCTCTTCCTCACCTACTACCTGCAGCAGAGCCTCGGCTACACCCCCATCAAGACCGGACTGGCCTTCCTCCCCATGGTCGCCGGACTGATGCTCACCTCCACCCTCGCCTCCACGGTGCTCGTCCCCCGCCTCGGCCCCAAGCCGGTCGTGCCGCTGGGCATGGGCCTCGCCGCCGCCGGCATGATCTGGCTCACCACCCTCGACCTGCACAGCAGCTACGCCACCGACATCCTGCCCCCGCTGGTCGTGGCGGGCCTCGGCCTCGGCCTGGTGATGGCCCCGGCCATGAGCCTGGCCACCGCCGGCGTGAGCGCCGAGGACTCCGGCGTCGCCTCGGCGGCCGTCAACACCATGCAGCAGGTCGGCGGCTCCCTCGGCACGGCCCTGCTCAACACCCTCTCCACCAGCGCCGCCACCGACTACCTCGTCGGCAAGAACCCCAAGGACCCCGCCGTCCTCGCCAACGCCGGACTCGAGGCCTACTCCACCGCCTACTGGTGGTCGGCCGCCTTCTTCGCCGCCGGCCTGGTCATCAGCGTGATCCTCTACCGCCGCGGCGTACCGGCCACCGACCCCGACGCAGCCCCCGTCGTGCACATGTGAGACCCCGGTCGGGGCCGCCTCGGCCCCGGCAGCACCGTGACGGCCCCGCCGGATGTCCGGCGGGGCCGTCACGGCACCTCAGAACAGGCCGTTGGCGTGCGGCAGTTCGGCCGGGACCGGGGCGATGACGTCCCAGTGCTCGACGATCCTTCCGTCGGCCACCCGGAACAGGTCCCAGTAGGCGACCGGCCCGCCGAACTCACCCTCGGACTGCAGCAGCACGAAGTCGCCCTCGGCGACGACCTTGTGGACCGTCCTGTAGACCAGGTTCTTGCCCTGCTCCGCCCACTGGGCGGCCGCGGCACCGAAGCCGTCCAGGCCGTCGGCGGCCTCGGGGTTGTGCTGGTGGTAGGTCTCGGTGGAGATGTAGTCGGTCAGCACCGAGTAGTCGGCGCCCTTGAGGACCTTCTCCGCGAACTCGGTGACGAGCTTGCGGTTGGCCTCCGTCCTGTCGAGGTCGCCGGGGGCGGCCGGACCGTCGGTCTGCGTGCGCCCGGAGGCCGTGTCCGTCACGACCGGGGTCAGCGCGTCCCAGTGCTCCGCCAGCTTGCCGTCCGCATCCACGCGGAACAGGTCGAAGGCCACCAGCGGCTGCAGCCCGAAGCCGTGGTACGTCCCGTGCAGCGCCACCAGGTCCCGGTCGGCGATCGCCCGGGCGCCCTCGTAACGGAAGCCCTCCGGCAGACCCGCCACCAGCTGCCGCAACGCCTCCGGACCGTCCGCGGCCAGGCTGCTGTGCTGACGGTAGTCAGCGGCCACCCAGCGGTCCACCGCGCTCGGGTCCATGTCCCCGAACAACTCACCCGCTGCCTTGAGAACGATGTCCTTGCTGGTCACCGCACGTCTCCCATCTGCGCATTCCGGTGACACCTTGCTCACCGGCCCGCAGTCCACTCTCCGGGCCCGGCGGGCTCGGCGCACGGTAGAGTCAGGTATGGCCATGGTCGAAACGGGACAGGCTCCGGTGCTCGAGCGGGGCTACCGCAACCCCACGCGGCCGGATCTGCGCCTGGAGGTCCTCACCTTCGCCGACCTCGTGCACCGTCTGCCGGGCGAGGAGTTCCGGCGGGTGCACCGGCTGGACTTCCATCACCTCGCCCTGGTCCACCGGGGCGAGGGCACCGGCATGGTCGACTTCGTCGCCCGCCCCTGCCGACCGGGAACCCTGCTGCACATCCGCCCCGGCCAGGTACAACGCCTGCCCACCACACCCGACGGCGCCCCCGCGGACCTGGACGCCACGATCGTTCTGTTCACCCCGGACTTCCCGCCCCGCCTCCCCGCGACCGTCCGGGTGACCGACGACCCCTTCGGCCCGGCCTGCCGGCAGCTCGGCCCCGACGACCACGACCGCTTCCGCCGCGCCATGACCGACCTCGCGGCCGAGTACGCCGGCCCCGCGGACCAGGACTCCGAGATCACCAAGGAACTCCTCCGCCACCTGCTGGCCGGGATCCTCCTGCGCATCGCCCGCCTCCGCTCCCCCGACTCCGGCCCCCGGACCCTCGCCCCGCAGGAGCCGTACCGCCTCTTCCAGCACGAGCTGGAGCGTTCCTTCGCCGACCTGCGCCAGGCCCACGACTACGCCGCCCGGCTCGGCTACTCCCTCAAGACCCTCAACCGCGCCTGCCAACGCGCCACCGGCCACACCGCCAAGCAGCTCATCGACGCCCGCGTCACCCTGGAGGCCAAGCGCCTGCTGGCCCACACCGACCTGCCCGTCGCCGCCATCAGCCACCGGCTCGGCTTCACCGAACCCACCAACTTCAGCAAGTACTTCACCCGCACGACCGGCCGGACTCCCGGCACCTTCCGCGACGCGCAGCGCTGAGCGGAGAGACCACCAGCGCCAGGGTGCGAACCGCCTGCGCGAACCCTTGCCGCCCCAACCTCCATACTGTAGACAATATTTCGTCGACAGTGTTCGGCAGTTCCTCGGTACCCTCGACCGAACGGAGCTCCCTCACCATGAAAGTGGCAGTCCTCGGCGCCGGTGCGATCGGCGCCTACGTCGGTGCCGCGCTCCACCGCGCCGGCGCCGATGTGCACCTCGTCGCCCGTGGACCGCATCTCGCGGCCATGAGGCGGCACGGGGTGCGGGTGCTCAGCCCGCGCGGCGACTTCACCGCCCACGCCCACGCCACCGACGACCCGGCCGAGATCGGGCCGGTCGACTTCGTCCTCCTCGGCCTGAAGGCCCACTCGTACGCGGCGTGCGGGCCGCTGATCGAGCCTCTGCTGCACGACACCACGGCGGTGGTCGCCGCCCAGAACGGCATCCCCTGGTGGTACTTCCACCGGCACGGCGGCCCCTACGACGGCCACCGCGTCGAGAGCGTGGACCCGGGCGGCGCGGTCAGTGCGGTGCTCGCACCCGAACGGGCCGTCGGCTGCGTGGTCTACGCCGCCACCGAACTCCAAGGGCCGGGCGTCGTACGGCACTTGGAAGGCACCCGGTTCTCGATCGGTGAGCCCGACCGCAGCGTCTCGGAGCGCTGCCTCACCTTCAGCGAGGCCATGAGGGCGGGCGGGCTGAAGTGCCCGGTGGAGCCCGGCCTGCGCAACGACATCTGGCTCAAGCTGCTGGGCAACATCTCCTTCAACCCGATCAGCGCACTCGCCCGCGCCACCATGCGGCAGATGTGCCTGCACGGCGGCACCCGCCAGGTCATCGAGACGATGATGCGCGAGACGCTCGCGGTCGCGGGGGCGCTCGGCTGCGAGGTGGGCGTCTCGATCGAACGCCGGCTCGCGGGCGCCGAGCGCGTCGGCGACCACCGCACCTCCACGCTCCAGGACCTGGAGCGGGGCAAGCCGCTCGAACTCGACGTCCTCCTCGCGGCCGTCGTCGAGTTGGCGGAGATCACCGGCGTCGAGGTGCCCACCCTGCGCACCGTGCACGCCATCTCGGACCTGCTCGCGCTGAGGAGCGCCGCATGAGGAGCACGAGGAACCGCGGACCGAAGACCTACACCCGGCTCACCCACCCGCTCGTTCGCGACTCCCGCGACGAGCCCTTCCGGCCGGCGAGCTGGGAGGAGGCACTGGACCGGGCCGCCCGGGGCCTGGCCGCCGCGCGCGGCGCGTTCGGCATGTTCTCCTGCGCCCGTGCGACCAATGAGATGAACTACGTGGCGCAGAAGTTCGCCCGGGTCGTCATGGGCACCAACAACGTCGACTCCTGCAACCGCACCTGTCACGCCCCCAGCGTCGCGGGCCTCTCGGCCGCCTTCGGCTCCGGCGGCGGGACGTCGTCGTACGAGGAGATCGAACACACGGACGTCATCGTGATGTGGGGGTCCAACGCCCGGTTCGCGCATCCGATCTTCTTCCAGCACGTACTGAAGGGGATCAGGAACGGCGGTCGGCTGTATGCAGTCGACCCGCGACGGACGTCCACCGCCGCGTGGGCGGAAAGCTGGCTCGGTCTCAACGTCGGCACCGACATCCCGATGGCCCACGCGATCGGCCGGGAGATCATCCACGCGGGACTCGCGAACCATGCGTTCATCGAGCGGGCGACCAGCGGTTTCGAGGAGTACAAGGCGCTGGTCGAGCCGTGGACGCTGTCGCTCGCCGAGAAGGTGACCGGCGTGCCGGCCGCCGCCGTACGGGAGGTGGCGCACGCCTACGCCCGCGCCGAGCGTGCCCAGCTGTGCTGGACCCTCGGCATCACCGAGCACCACAACGGCACCGACAACGTCCGCGCGCTGATCAACCTCTCCCTGCTCACCGGCCACGTCGGCCGCTACGGCTCGGGACTTCAGCCCCTGCGCGGCCAGAACAACGTCCAGGGCGGCGGCGACATGGGCGCGATCCCCAACCGTCTGCCCGGCTTCCAGGACGTCCTCGACCCGGACGTGCGGCTGAGGTTCGAGTCGGCCTGGGACACCGTCATCCAGCCGCACTACGGGCTGAACCTGACGGAGATGTTCGAGGCCATGGAGGACGGCACCCTGAAGGCCGTCTACTGCATCGGCGAGAACCCGGCGCAGTCGGAGGCCGACAGCGGGCAGGCCGTACGGCGCCTGAAGGCCCTGGACTTCCTCGTCGTCCAGGACATCTTCCTCACGAAGACGGCCGAGCTGGCCCACGTCGTGCTGCCGGCGACCGCCGGCTGGGCGGAGACCGAGGGGACGACCACCAACAGCGAGCGGCGGGTTCAGCGCGTACGCCGCGCGGTGACACCTCCCGGTGAGGCCCGCGAGGACATCGACATCCTCTGCGACCTGGCGGCCCGCCTCGGTCACGACTGGAAGTACGCCGACGCGGAGACCGTCTGGAACGAGCTGCGTTCGGTGTCGCCGGACCACTACGGGATGACGTACGACCGGCTGGAGGAGCACCAGGGCATCCAGTGGCCGTGCCCGAGCACCGAGCGGCTCGAACCCACCTATCTGCACGGCCGGTTGTGGGAGACCGAACCGGAGCGACGGGGCAGGCGAGCCCCGTTCGGGCTCGTGCAGCACGATCCGCCGGTCGACCTCACGGACGAGGAGTACCCGATCCGGCTGACGACCGGCAGGCGGCTCGACTCCTACAACACCGGTGTGCAGAGCGGCGGGTACGCCTCCCCGCTGCGGCGCGGCGAGTACGTCGAGCTGTGCCCGGAGGACGCCGAGCGCCACGGGGTCGTCGTCGGCGAGGAGGTCCGGGTGTCGTCGCGGCGCGGGTCCGTGGTGGCGCCGGTGTGGATCGACACCGCGCTGCGGCCCGGGCTCGCCTTCATGACCATGCACTTCCCCGACGAGGTGGACACCAACCAGCTGACGATCGAGGCCAACTGCCCGATCGCGGGCACGGCGGAGTTCAAGGCGTCGGCGATCCGGATCGAGAAACTCCCGGCTCCTACCTACGTGAGGTGACGGTGTGGACCTGCACTTCGGTGACAGCATGCCGACGGACGAGGAACGGGCGGCCGTCGACGCCCTGCTGGGACCTCCCGAGTCCTCGTGGGAGGGGGCGGCCCGCGAGGGGACGACGGCCGCCGACCTGAGGTGGGCGCGCGGCGGACGCCAGGCCCGGGACCGCCGCGACCTGCTGCTGCCGGGGCTGCACGCCCTCAACGACCGCGTCGGCTGGATCAGCGAGGGCGCCCTCGACTACCTGTGCCGGCGTCTGACCGTGCCGCCGGCGGAGGCGTACGGGGTGGCCACCTTCTACGCGATGTTCTCCGTAAAGCCCCGCCCCGCGACCGTCCTCCACGTCTGCACGGACCTCACGTGCACGGCCGCCGGCGCGAGGGAGCTGTGCGCCGGCCTCGAGTCCGGCCTCGGCCCCGGGGTCCACGTCGACCGCAGCCCCTGTCTCGGCCTGTGCGAACGCGCCCCGGCCACCCTCGCGATCAGGGCGGGCGATCCGGCGCGTACGGCGGTGTCGGCACCGGCGACCGTACGCGAGGCCGTGCTCGCCGCGACCGCGCCGGACTCGGCGCCGGAGGAACCGGCCGCGGTGTCGGCGGTCCCGCAGGCGGGGAGCGAGGGCCTCGTCCTGCTGAGCCGCGTCGGTGTCGTCGACCCCGCGTCCCTCGACGACTACCGCGCCCACGGCGGCTACTCGGCCCTGCGCCGCGCCTTCGCGCTCGGCCCCGCCGGTGTCATCCGCGAGGTCACCGACTCGGGGCTGGTCGGGCGCGGCGGTGCCGCCTTTCCCACCGGCCGCAAGTGGCAGGCCACGGCGTCCCAGCCCGACCATCCGCACTACCTGGTGTGCAACGCGGACGAGTCCGAGCCGGGCACCTTCAAGGACCGGGTGCTGATGGAGGGCGACCCGTACGCGCTCGTCGAGGCGATGACGATCGCTGCGTATGCGATCGGCGGGCACCAGGGATACCTGTATGTCCGCGGCGAGTATCCGCGAGCGATACACCGTATGCAATATGCGGTCGACCAGGCGCGTGCCCGCGGTCTGCTCGGCGACGACATCCTCGGCCAGGGCTACGCCTTCGACATCGAGATCCGGCGGGGCGCCGGCGCCTACATCTGCGGCGAGGAGACGGCCCTGTTCAACTCCATCGAGGGCTACCGGGGCGAGCCGCGCTCGAAGCCGCCGTTCCCGGTGGAGAAGGGCCTGTTCGGCAAGCCGACGGTCGAGAACAACGTGGAGACGCTGGTCAACGTCCTGCCGATCCTGACCATGGGCGCGCCGGCGTACGCCGCGATCGGCACGGCGAAGTCGACCGGCCCGAAGCTGTTCTGCGTGTCGGGCAGTGTGGCGCGCCCCGGCGTCTACGAGGTGCCCTTCGGCGCGACACTGGGCGAGCTCCTCGCGCGGGCCGGCGTCCGCGACCGGCTGCGCGCGGTGCTGCTCGGCGGGGCGGCCGGCGGCTTCGTACGGCCCGACGAGATGGACATCCCCCTCACCTTCGAGGGCACCCGCGCGGCGGGCGCGACCCTCGGATCCGGTGTCGTCATGGCCTTCGACGACACGGTCCCGCTTCCCCGGCTCCTTCTGCGGATCGCCGAGTTCTTCCGGGACGAGTCGTGCGGGCAGTGCGTTCCGTGCCGGGTCGGGACCGTGCGACAGGAGGAGGTGCTGCACCGGATCGCGCAGCGCACGGGCGCGGCCGCCGCCGATGACATCGCCCTGCTCAGGGAGGTCGGCCGGGCGATGCGGGACGCCTCGATCTGCGGTCTGGGACAGACCGCGTGGAACGCCGTGGAATCCGCCATCGACCGCTTGGGGGCGTACGAATGACCGTGACACCGCTGGGGATCCCCCGTCGGCTGCTGGAGTTCACGATCGACGGCGAGCCGGTTCGCGCGCCCGAGGGGTCGACGATTCTCGACGCCTGCCGGGCCGCCGGGAAGGACGTGCCGACCCTCTGCCAGGGCGACACGCTCACCCCGAAGAACGCCTGCCGCGTCTGCGTCGTGGAGGTCGAGGGATCCCGCACCCTCGTCCCCGCCTGCTCCCGCAGGGCGGAGCCCGGTATGCAGGTCCGCACCGACACCGAGCGCGCCCGGCACAGCCGCAGGATCGTCCTGGAACTGCTCGCGTCCTCGGTCGATCTGTCCACGACACCCGGCGTCGCGGAATGGATCAAGGAGTACGAGGCGAAGCCGGACCGCTTCGGCCCGGACGCGGCCCGCCTCAACGAGGAACCCAGGATCGACAACGACCTGTACGTCCGTGACTACGACAAGTGCATCCTGTGCTACAAGTGCGTCGACGCCTGCGGTGACCAGTGGCAGAACACCTTCGCGATCTCCGTCTCGGGGCGTGGCTTCGACGCCCGGATCGCCGTCGAGCACGACGCGCCCCTGACCGACTCGGCGTGCGTGTACTGCGGGAACTGCATCGAGGTGTGTCCGACGGGGGCGCTGTCGTTCAAGTCGGAGTTCGACCGGCGGTCGGCCGGAACGTGGGACGAAGCGGCACAGACCCAGACGACGACCGTGTGCGCGTACTGCGGAGTGGGCTGCAACCTGACGCTCCACGTGCAGGACAATGAGATCGTGAAGGTCACCTCGCCGCACGACAACCCGGTGACCCACGGCAACCTCTGCATCAAGGGCCGCTTCGGCTACCAGCACGTACAGAACCGGGGCTGATCACGACATGGGACGAGTCACCGAACGCCGCAAGGTGCTCCGCATACGCGACGGAGTGGTCTCCAGCCGGCCGGACACGCTGGTCGCCGAGGAGCCGCTGGAGATCCGGCTCAACGGCAAGCCGCTCGCCATCACCATGCGCACGCCCGGTGACGACTTCGCGCTGGCCGCCGGATTCCTGGTCAGCGAGGGTGTCCTGGCTGCGGCATCCGATCTGCTGAATATTGTCTACTGTGCGGGCGCGACGGTGGACGGCTCGAACACCTACAACGTCGTCGATGTGAAGACCGCCTCCGGCGTCATGATCCCCGACATCACCCTCGAGCGGAACGTCTACACGACCTCGTCCTGCGGCCTGTGCGGCAAGGCGAGCCTGGACGCCGTGCGGACTACGGCCCGCTGGCCGATCGCCGACACTCCCCCGCTCCGGCTCCGACCGGAGCTGCTCGCGAGCCTCCCCGACCGGCTGCGCGCGGCCCAGCGCGTCTTCGACCGGACCGGGGGCCTGCATGCGGCGGCACTGTTCTCGGAGGACGGCGAGCTGCTGGACGTCCGGGAGGACGTCGGCCGGCACAACGCGGTCGACAAGCTGGTCGGCCGCGCCCTGCAGAACGGGCAGCTGCCGCTGTCCCGCACGATCCTGCTGGTCTCGGGCCGGGCCTCCTTCGAGCTGGCACAGAAGGCCGTGATGGCGGGCATCCCGGTGCTCGCGGCCGTATCGGCGCCCTCCTCGCTGGCGGTGGACCTGGCCGCGGAGACCGGCCTGACACTGGTGGGTTTCCTGCGGGGCAGTTCCATGAACGTGTACGCGGGTGAGGACCGCATCGCCCTGCGGGCCGCGGCCACCCGGGGCTGAGGCGGCTGCCCGCGGCACGGCGGCGGGGCCCCGACCGGCGGGGAGCGCCCCCTGCGCCGCAGGGGCCCCGTCTCAGCCCTCCCCCGGAGCCCTCCGGGCTCCCCGGCCTCGAACCGCGCCTACCCGGCCACGAACCGCACGTCACCCGCCCGCACGACCGACCCCAGTCGCGGGAAGTCGAGCCGCACCGACGCCTCGTGCTCGGCGCCGGTGAGCGCGGCCGTCGCGTCCTCGACGAAAACGAGGTCGTAGCCGAGGTCGCCTGCGGCGCGGGCGGTGGATTCGACGCCGAGGTTGGTGGCGATGCCGCCGAACACCACAGTGGTGATGCCGCGCCGGCGCAGGAGCTCGTCCAGGCCCGTGCCCTGGAAACCGCCGACGGTCCGCTTGACGACCTCGAGGTCGCCCTCGTGCAGCAGCCCGTGAACCAGACCGCTGCCGGGCGGCTGCTCGGCGACGCCGGGGCGTTTCGTGCGGACGAGGACGACGAGCGCTCCGGCCGCACGGAAGGTGTCCGCCAGCTCCTCGGCGACGGCGAGCACGTCGGCGCCCTTGCGGGGCTCCAGGGGCAGCGCGACGATCCGGTCCATCAGATCGACGAGGACGAGGGCGGTGTGCGCGGGGTCCAGCGCGAGGGGTGCGGTCATGACGGAACGTTATCCCCCGTCAGCCGTCCGTGCCGGAAATCCGGATCAACAGGTCCATGAACTGGTCGCGCTCGGCCGCGGAGAGCGGGGCGAGCAGCGCGTCGTTGGCCTCGCGGGCGACCTTCTCGCAGCGCCGCAGCAGCCGTTCGCCCTCCTCGGTGAGCGAGACCGCGTTCTTGCGGCGGTCCTTCGGGTCCGGCTCCCGCACGGCGAGGCCGGCGGCCTGGAGGTCGTTGAGGATGCCCACCAGGTCCTTGGGGTCGAGCCCGACGCTGCGGCCGAGGTCGGCCTGGGCGACGGGGGCGAGGTCACGGACGGCGGAGAGCACCACGTGGTGCCACATCCGCATACCCTCCGCCGCCAGTGCCTCGGCGACAAGGGCGCGCCCGCGAGCGGCGGCCCGGCCGAGCAGCCAGCTGGGCAGGGCGCGAATGAAGGGAAGGGGTGCGTCGGCCATGGGGGCAGCGTAGCGACAAGTCGTTGGACTTCCCCATGAACACGGAATACCGTGGGGGCCACCAATGAATTCATAGGGATTTCCAACGAGTGCTCATGGGGCTCCCGGTGACCTCTGGAGGTGCGATGCGCCGCGTTCGCTACGACTCCCCTGGCGGCCCCCTGTCCCTGGAGGAGGCGCCCGTCCCCGCACCCGCCGCCGGCGAGCTCCTCGTCCGCTGCGAGGCCGTCGGTGTCACCCTGCCCGTCGTCCGCAAGGTCACCGAGGCCGCCGAGCCGGTCCCGCTCGGGGGCGAGGTCGCCGGGGAGGTCATGGCCGTCGGCGAGAGAGTCAGCCGCTTCCGGGTCGGCGAACGCGTCACAGGCCTCTGCTTCGGTCACGGCTACGCCGACTTCGCCCTCCTGCACGAGACCATGACCTCCCCGGTCCCGGACACCGCGAGCGCCGTCGACGCGGTCGCGCTGGTCCGCAGCGGCCTGGTCGCCCTCGGTGCCCTGTCGGCCGCACGGCCCGCACCCGGCGAAGCGGCCCTCGTCACGGCCGCGGCGAGCGGCGTCGGCCACCTCGCCGTGCAACTCGCCCGCACGCGCGGCGCGTCCCGGGTCGTGGGCGCCGTCTCCGACCCGGCGAAGGCGGCCTTCGTGAGCACCCTGGGCGCGGACGAGGTCGTCATCTACGACCACGAGGACTGGGGAGAGCCTGTCGACTACATCCTGGATGCAGTCGGCGGCGAACTGCTCACCGCCGCCGTGGCGGCCCTCGCCCCCAGCGGGCGGCTCGTGGCGTACAGCTCGGGCGGCGGGACGATCCGGGCATACGATCTGCTCGTCGGCGCCAAGTCGGTGATCGGCTTCCAGATGGGGCTGATCGCCCGCGGACAGCCGGACGTCTACGAACGGTGGCGCCAGGAGCTCTGGCAACTGTTCGCGGGAGGCGCGCTCAAGCCCGCCGTACACGCAGAGTTCGCACTGGAGGACGCGGCGAAGGCGCACGAGGTGATCGCGTCGCGGTCCAATCTCGGCAAGGTCGTCCTGGTGCCGTGAGGGCCGTCGCTCCTGGGGTCGGTCTGGTGCCGGCACTGGTTCTCGGGGCGGTGCGCTCAGTGGCGTCGGTCCACGGGATACTGCCGACCACACATTATCCGGTCGACTGCATACGACATGCCGTCGACCGGCGCACGCCCTCGCCCGCCGCTGCCGCAACGCCAGACGACGGCCTACACCTGGCTGGACCCTCTGCACCTGGCTGGACTCTGCGACCGCGACGGAGAGCTCAGCGCGAACGTGGCGCTGCGTCGACCGCGGTTCGTGACGCCGCGGCCGTAGCCGGCGCGTTGTCGGCCGGCGACTCGGGGTCGCGAGCCCGGCGCTTGGCGATCACGGCGCACACCATGAGCTGCATCTGGTGGAAGAGCATCAGCGGCAGGACGGCGAGGGAGGCGTGCGCGCCGAACAGGACGCTCGCCATGGGCAGTCCGGAGGCGAGGGACTTCTTCGAACCCGCGAACTGGATCGCGATCCGGTCCTCGCGGTCGAACCGCAGCGCCCTGGCGCCGTACCAGGTCAGCGCCAGCATCACGGCGAGCAGGACGGCCTCGACGACCAGCAGCCCGGCGAGCCGGACGGGGCTCACCTGGTGCCAGATGCCCTGGACCATGCCCTCACTGAACGCGGTGTAGACGACGAGGAGGATCGAGCCGCGGTCGACGTATCCGAGGACCTTCTTGTGCCGGGCGACGAAGCCGCCGATCCAGCGGCGCAGCAGCTGGCCCGCCACGAACGGCACAAGCAGCTGCAGCACGATCTCCACGAGGGAGTCCGTGGAGAAGCCGCCTCCGGTGCTGCCGAGCAGCGCGGCCGCCAGCAGCGGGGTGACGACGATGCCGACCAGGGAGGAGAAGGAGCCCGCGCAGATCGCCGCGGGCACGTTGCCGCGGGCGATCGAGGTGAAGGCGATCGACGACTGGATGGTCGAGGGGACCAGGGTGAGGAACAGCAGCCCCTGGTAGAGCGGATCGGTGAGGAACACCGGGACGAGACCCCGGGCGGCCAGACCCAGCACCGGGAAGATCACGAACGTGCAGGCGAGGACCGTGACGTGCAGCCGCCAGTGCTTCAGGCCGTCCAGCGCCTCCCGGGTGGACAGGCGGGCGCCGTACAGGAAGAAGAGGAAGGCGATCGCGGCCGTGGAGGCGCCGGAGGCCACGTCGGCGGCGGCGCCGCGCGCCGGGAGGAGCGCCGCGAGGCCCACCGTCCCGAGCAGCAGCAGGATGTACGGGTCGATCGGCATCCAACTCGGCCAACGCAGGCGTTTCACGGTGCTCCACTTGCTCGGTGTGCTTCGTTCTGCTCGGTGTGCTCGGTGTGCTTCGTTCGTTCACAGTGCGGTGGGCCCGGAGAGCCCCTCTCCATCGTCCTCCTCACCCAGGTGATCGGGAATCGGTCATACCGCTCTGACTGCCATCATGAATCGCGATAAGCGGCTAGCGTGGTCGGCATGTACGACCCCGCCCACCTGCGCACCTTCCTGGCGGTCGCCCAGACCCTCAGCTTCACCCAGGCCGCCCGGCGGCTCGGGCTGCGCCAGTCCACGGTCAGCCAGCACGTACGGCGTCTGGAGGACGCGGCCGGGCGGACACTGTTCTCCCGGGACACGCACTCCGTGGAGCTGACGGAGGACGGCGAGGCGATGCTCGGTTTCGCGCGCCGGATCCTGGAGGTGCACGAGCAGGCCACGGCGTTCTTCACCGGCACCCGGCTGCGCGGCCGACTGCGCTTCGGCGCTTCCGAGGACTTCGTGCTGACCCGGCTGCCGGAGATCCTGGAGGGCTTCCGTCACGACCACCCCGAGGTCGACCTGGAGCTGACGGTGGAACTGTCCGGCACACTGCACGAGCAACTGGCGGCCGGGAAGCTGGACCTGGTGCTGGCCAAGCGGCGGCCCGAGGACCCGCGGGGTGAGCTGGTCTGGCACGACGAGCTGGTGTGGATCGGTGCGGAACGACTGCGTCTGGACGGCGACCGGCCGGTCCCGCTCATCGTGTTCCCGCCGCCGGGCATCACCCGGGCCCTCGCCCTGGAGGCGCTGGAGCGGCAGGGGCGGGCATGGCGGATCGTGTGCACGAGCGGCAGCCTCAACGGCCTCATCGCGGCGGCCCGCGCGGGCCTGGGCGTGATGGCGCACTCGCGCGGCCTGATCCCGCCCGGCCTGGTCCGGGTCCCCGACCGGTCGGGCCTGCCGGAGCTGGGCCGGGTGGACTTCGTCCTGGTCCACGGCCGGCGCCGTACGTCCGCCCAGGGCGCCGCGGACGCGCTGGCGGCGGCGATCCTGGCGGGCGGCGACCGGCTGCACCGGCGGGGTGCGGCGGGGCCCGGCCGACGGATCGGTCCCCAGACAGTCGGCGACGAAGGCTGAGCCGACGGCACACGGCACACGGCACACGGCAGATTGCATACCGCCTACGACAACGCGCCAACGTAACGGAATCAGTACTTCCGGCGCTGTCCGAAGAGAGGACTCCGACGCGGAGCCGACCCTCCCCGCAGAGGTCGGGCAGCGTAAGCGGGTCGGGCAGATTCGGTGGAGATTACGGCACCGAAACTTACTCAACCGTCAGTTTTCTGTCCGACCCTTCCGCATGTGAGCCCATTTTCCTGCACTGACCAGCCCAGACGAGAGCATCGCTCGCTTTCCCGCCCTCTCCCGCCCCGCCCGGGCGTGGGGTAGCTTTCACGGCGCTGCGCGGCATGAGAAGCGGGGTGCGGGATTTGCGCGAGTTCTCCAACCCTCCGTTGGCGTTGGCACCGCCGGTGGGCGGACTGGCCGACGTCGTCTTCCAGCACGCCCAGGACGACCCCCACCACATCGCGCTGGGCCGCAAGGACGAGCAGGGCGAGTGGCGGGACGTGACCACCGCCGAGTTCCGCGACGAGGTGCTCGCCCTCGCCAAGGGGCTGCTCGCCCAGGGCGTCCGCTTCGGCGACCGCGTCGCGATCATGTCTCGCACCCGCTACGAGTGGACCCTCTTCGACTTCGCCCTGTGGACCATCGGCGCCCAGGTGGTTCCCGTCTACCCGACCTCCTCGGCCGAGCAGTGCTTCTGGATGCTGTACGACGCCGAGGTCACGGCCGCGGTGGTGGAGCACGAGGACCACGCGATGACGATCGCCACCGTCATCGACCGCCTCCCCCAGTTGCGCCGCCTGTGGCAGCTGGACTCGGGGTGTGTGCAGGAGCTGTACGACGCCGGCGCCGCCATCGAGGACGACGTGGTGCACCGGCACCGGGAGGCGGTCACGCCGGACTCGGTCGCCACGATCATCTACACCTCCGGCACGACCGGCCGCCCCAAGGGCTGTCTCCTCTCGCACGGCAACTTCATGTTCGAGGCGGACACCGTCATCCAGCGCTGGGAGCCGGTGTTCCACTCCAAGAAGGGCGACGAGGCGGCGACCCTGCTGTTCCTGCCGCTCGCGCACGTCTTCGGGCGGATGGTGCAGATCGCCGCGATCCGCGGCAAGGTCCGCTTCGGCCACCAGCCCCAGATGCAGGCGGCCGCCCTGCTGCCCGATCTGGCCGCGTTCCGGCCGACGTTCTTCCTGGCCGTGCCCTACATCTTCGAGAAGGTCTTCAACGCGGCCCGTCGCAAGGCCGAGCGAGAGGGGAAGGCCGGGCCGTTCGAGAAGGCCGTGGACATCGCCGTGAACTACGCGGAGGCGGTGGAGGCGAAGGCCTGGGGCATCGGGCCCGGGCCGTCGGCGGGCCTGCGCATGCAGCATCAGCTGTTCGACAAACTCGTCTACTCCAAGATGCGCGCCGCGATGGGCGGCCGCGTCCGGCACGCCATGTCCGGCGGCTCCGCGATGGACCGCAGGCTCGGCCTGTTCTTCGCCGGCGCGGGCGTGCAGATCTACGAGGGCTACGGCCTGACGGAGTCGACGGCGGCCGCGACCGCCAACCCGCCCGGCCGCACCCGCTACGGCACCGTCGGCCGGCCCATCCCCGGCATGACCGTGCACATCGCGGACGACGGCGAGATCTGGCTGCACGGCGACAACGTCTTCCAGGGCTACCTCAACAACCCCAAGGCCACCGACGAGACCCTGCACGACGGCTGGCTGGCCACCGGCGATCTCGGCTCCCTCGACGAGGACGGCTACCTCACCATCACCGGCCGCAAGAAGGAGATCCTCGTCACGTCCGGCGGCAAAAGCGTTTCGCCGGGGCTGCTGGAGGAACGCGTACGGGACCACCCGCTGGTGAACCAGTGCATCGTCGTCGGCAACGACAGGCCGTTCGTCGCCGCCCTGGTCACCCTCGACCAGGAGGCCGTCGAACACTGGCTGCAGATGCGCGGCAAACCGCAGCTGACACCGGCCGAGCTGGTGCGCGATCCCGACCTGGAGACCGAGGTGCGGCGGGCCGTGGTCGCCGCCAACACACTGGTCTCGCAGGCCGAGTCGATCCGCACCTTCCGTATCCTCGCCCAGCCGTTCACCGAGGAGCACGGACTGCTCACCCCGTCACTGAAGCTGAAGCGCAAGGCCATCGAGAACACGTACGCCAACGAGGTCGACGCGCTGTACCGCACCTGAGGTCCGGGGGTACGAATTCGGGGGTCAGGAATGCATCACGCGTCGTGATCGTTGACGATGGGAGCACCACTTGACGGACAACCGAAGGATCAAGAGCTCGTGAGCAGCAAGGTCCCCCCGATCATCCTCAACAACGGCGTCGAGATGCCCCAGCTGGGCTTCGGCGTCTGGCAGGTGCCGGACGACGAGGCGGAGCAGGCGGTCTCGACCGCGCTGGAGGCCGGGTACCGCAGCATCGACACAGCGGCGATCTACGGCAACGAAGAGGGCACCGGCAAGGCCATCACCTCCTCCGGCCTGCCCCGCGACGACATCTTCGTCACCACCAAGCTCTGGAACAGCGACCAGGGGTACGACGCGACGCTCCGCGCGTTCGACACCTCGCTGGCGAAGCTGGGTCTGGACCACGTCGACCTGTACCTGATCCACTGGCCGCTGCCGGCCCGGGGCACGTACGTCGACACGTACAAGGCGTTCGAGAAGCTTCTCGCGGACGGCCGCGTGCGGGCCATCGGCGTCTCCAACTTCCTGCCGGAGCACATCGAGCGGCTGATCGGCGAGACGTCGGTGATCCCGGCGGTCAACCAGATCGAGCTGCACCCGCACCTGCAGCAGCACGCCGCGCGTGAGTACCACGCGGAGCAGGGCATCGCGACCGAGGCCTGGTCGCCGCTCGGCCAGGGCAAGGGCCTGCTGGAGGTTCCGGCGATCGTGGCCATCGCTCAGAAGCACGGCCGCACTCCGGCCCAGGTGGTGCTGCGCTGGCATCTGCAGCTCGGCAACGTCGTGATCCCCAAGTCCGTGACGCCGTCCCGGATCAAGGAGAACATCGAGGTCTTCGACTTCAGTCTGGACACCGAGGACCTGGCCGCGATCAGCGCGCTGAACGAGGACCGGCGCATCGGCCCGGACCCGGCGACGTTCGACATGGGCTGAGCGGCCCACGCCCACGCCGTCGAGGGCACCCCTCTGTCGGGGGGGGCGCCCTCGACGCGTCAGTTGGGCTGTCCGATCGGGCGGACGACGACGGTGTTGACGTCGACGCCCTCAGGTTGCCGGATCGCCCACACCACCGAGTCGGCGATCTGGTCGGCGGTCAGCAGGTGCCCGGGCGGCAGGCTGCCGTAGCTGTCCCAGAACGGCGTCTCCACCCGGCCGGGGGCGATCAGGGTCACGCCGACGCCCCACTCGGTGACCTGGCGTCGGGTGTTCTCGGCGAGCCCGGTCACCGCCCACTTCGTCGCCCCGTAGATGTTGCCCGGGGTGGGCACGAAGCCGGCGACGCTGCCGACCAGGACGATGCGGCCCCGGGTCTCCTTCAGGGCATCGATGGAGGCGCGGATGAGGAAGGCGGGACCCAGCACGTTTGTCAGGACCATGTCGGTCCAGCCGGCCGGGTCGCCCTCGGCGACGGAGTCGTGGGTGGCGGTGCCGGCGTTGGCGACGACGGTATCCAGTCGACCGTATTGCTTGAGTGTGCGATCGACCGCCGACTGTATGCAGTCGTAGTCCGCCGTACTGCCGACGACCGTCAGCAGACCCTCCGGGTCGCCCAGGTCCGCGGCGAAGGAGCGCAGGCGCTCCTCGCCGCGTCCGGTGACGGTGACCCGGTAGCCGGCGTCCAGCAGTTGACGTGCCACAGCGGCGCCGATGCCGCTGCCGCCGCCCGTGATCAGTGCGACCGGCGCGTCCGGAGAGCTGCTCATGGTTGTACCCCCAGTGCGTTGCGTGAACGGCACGCAGTCCACCACTTGGAGCGCTCTCCAAGTCAAGTCCCGCTAGGCGGACTTGACCGCCGTGTGCACGGTGTGGGCCGCCAGGACGAACACGTCCGGCCTGCGCTGCACACCCGCCGGGTCCTGCGGGTCGAGCAGCCGGTCCAGTGCGGCGCGGTCGTCGGGATCGAGGGCGTCGCCGAAGACCTCGCGCAGCCGGCCGAGGGAGGCGGCGATGTAGGCGCGCGCCCGGTCGGAGGCGGGGGCGGGCAGGTCGAGCAGGAAGCTGCGGGTGCGGGTGTGCTTGAGGCCCGCGGCGTTCAGCAGCGCCGGCCAGTCCTCGGTCACCTCGACGGAGCCGGGCAGGTCGGCCCGCATCCGGGCGAACCACTCCGCCTCCAGCGCGTCGAGCCGCGCGTCCAGACCGGGGCGGCCGAATCCGAGGTCGCGCGGCAGGAACCTGGACGGCAGCCCGCCCTCCATGATCGCCAGCGTGCCGCCGGGCGCCAGCCGCTGTGCGAAGGCGGTGAGCGCGGCGCGCTGGTCGCCGAGGTGGTGCAGGCTGCGGCCGGCCCACAGCAGATCGGCCGGGTATTCCAACTCGTCGAGGATTCCGGGGAGTTCACCCGCGAGGGTGCCGAAGCGGTCGCCGTGTCCGAGCCGGGCGGCGCGTGCGCGCGCCCGCTCCAGGAGCGGTTCGGAGCCGTCCACCGCCAGGACCCGCGCGCCGGGGAACGTCTCGGCGAACAGACAGGAGACGACCCCGGGGCCACTGCCCGCGTCGACGATCAGCCCCGGCTCGGTCACCTCCTTGCCCAGCCAGGACAGGGCCCGCTCGTACAGGGGTGTGAACAGCTCGGCCTGGGCCTCCAGATGCGGGGCCATCTCCGCCCAGTCGATTTCGGTGTGGTGACCGTGGCCGTGGCCGTGGGCACTGCCGTGGGCGGTGCCGTGGTGGCCATGATGGCCGTGGTGTTCGTGCTGCTGGTGCTGCTCGTGCTGCTCGTGCGCCATGGTGGTCAGCCTCTCGTTCGGGAGGTCGCCAGCGTGCGCCGACGCACCGGGCCGGGGCCACCGCTGTTGCCGAGGCGGCAAAAAAACCGGGTGCGGGGCGCGCGTCAAATCCCCCACGATGGCCGGATGGACGACGAGTTGGTGGAGCGTTTCCTCGAGGACGGGTTCGTGAGGATCGAGGGCGCCTTCCCGCCCCGCGTCGCCGAGGACTGCGCGCGGCTGCTGTGGCGGGAAACGGGATACGACCCCGAGGATCCCGGCACCTGGACCGAACCGGTGGTCCGGGTCGGCGGTATGGCGCAGGGCCCGTTCGCCGCCGCGGCCAACTCCCCGGTGTTGCACGAGGCGTTCGATCTGCTGGTCGGCGCGGGCCGCTGGGAGCCGCGCTACTCGCTGGGCACCTTCCCCCTGCGTTTTCCGCACGAGACGGAGCCCGACGACACCGGCTGGCACATCGAGGGGAGCTACCTCCCCGAGGGAGGCGCCCACTACTTCACCAACCTGCGCTCGAAGGACCGGGCGCTGCTGATGCTGTTCCTGTTCAGCGAGGTGACCGAGGCCGACGCCCCGACGCGCGTCCGGGTCGGCTCGCACCTCGACGTGCCGCCGGTGCTGGCGCCGTACGGGGAGGAGGGCGCGTCCTTCCTGGAGCTGGGCCCGCTGGTGGACGCGGCCTCCGCGGCCCGGCCGGTCGCGTACGTCACCGGGCGCCCCGGCGACGTCTACCTCTGCCATCCGTTTCTGGTGCACGCGGCCCAGCCGCACCGCGGCAGCCGGCCCCGCTTCATGGCCCAGCCCCCGCTGTGTCCGGCCGCCCCCTACGTGCTGGAGCGGCCGGACGGGGACTACTCGGCGGTGGAGTTCGCGATCCGCCGGGGTCTTGCCCGGGAGAGCGTGTAGGACGGTGACTCAGGGGAGGCTCCGGACCGTGCCCCCGGGAGGCCTCCGGGCCGTGCGCCCAGGAGGCCTGCCGGTCATCTCAGGGCGCTCTTGGTGCGCCACTTGTCCCAGCCGACGTTCCAGTCCCCGAAGCCGTTGTTCACCGCCACCTCCCCCTTCGTCTCCGCGCCCTTGACCTCGAACGGGTCGCCGACCCGTACCTGCTCGTAGAGCCATGCGGCGTCGGCGTCGCTCATGCCGATGCAGCCGTGGCTCCGGTTGGCCCTGCCGAAGTACGCCGCGTTCCAGGGCGCGGCGTGGGCGTACGTGCCGGACCAGGTCAGCCGCATCGCGTAGTCGACCTTCTGGTCGTAGGCGTCGCCGAGGCCGACGGTCTCGGAGTTCATCCGGATGGTGCCCTCCTTCGCCATCACCACCTCCGTGCCGCGCCAGGAGCCGGTCTCGGGGCCGGGGGTGCCACCGGAGACGGGGAACGTCCGCACCGTGCGGCCGTCGCGCTCGACGGTGAGCTGTTTGCGGTCGAGGTCGACCTTGACCACCTGACGTGCGCCGACGGTGAAGGCGAGCCGGTAGTCGCGGACGAACCAGCCGCCGGTGCCCGAGTCGGTGCCGTTCAGGCGGGCGTCCAGGGTCACCTTGGTGCCGGGCCTCCAGTACTCCTTGGGCCGCCAGTCGACCCGGTCCTTGCCGGACCAGTCCTTCATCCAGCCCCAGGAGCCCTCGGTGTCGCTGGAGGTGGTGACCTTGAGCTGTTTCTCCACCGCCGCCCGGTCCGTCACGGGGTGTTCGAAGACCAGCGAGATCGGCTGGGCCACGCCGACCGTGGTGGTGTCGCCGGGCCGCCATTCCACCTTGTTGACCTTGTCGGCGGACGCGGTGGTGAAGGTCTCCTGTGCGTTCCCGTTCGTGCCGTCCTTCGTGCGGGTCGCGGCCTTGACGGTGTAGGCGGTGCCGGGGGCGGCGTTGCGGTCCGAGGTCCAGGTCAGTCTGTCGGCCGAGAGGCTGCCGGTGAGGGTGCCGCCCCGGGCGTCGGTGACGGTGACCGAGGCGAGGGTGCCGCCGTGCGCGGCGACCTGGACCGGCTCGCCCGCCTTCGCCCGCGTGCCGTGGGGCGTCACGGTGACCGTCGCCGGCCGGCCGTTCGCTCCCCCGCCGTCGGCCTTCGCGTCCGACCCGGCCGGTGGCGCTCCGTCGGAGGAGCAGGCGGAGAGGGCCGCGGTCAGCAGGACGGCAGTCGTGGCGGCGGCGCGCAGGCGCGCCGGGCCCGTACGTGTCGCGGCACGTATGTGGCTCAACGGAAACCTCCGTGAAAGTCGGGAAGGAGCCGGAACGTGACGGACCCTAAGCCGCGAGAAGCGCGCCGCGGCGGTGTCCCGGCCATGTGACGGCAGGTGCGGCGGAATGGTCATGGTCCGGTCACATTCGCCGCTCGGCACGGTCATGGGGGCCTGTGAATCTTCGTCGCGTTCCCGTCAACGGCACCCCCGAGGAGGCCCCTTGTCAGCGCTGCTCGTGACGGCAGGCTGTGGTCGGCACAAGGCGTGGCTGAGGACCGTCTCCGCGGAGACGTACCGCGCCTTCCTGGCATCCCGTACCGGCTCCGCGTCGGCCCCCGGCTTTCTGCAGTGCCCGTCCTGGGCCGCGGTGAAGGACGGGTGGCGGGCAGAACTGCTCGGCTGGGGTCCGGAGACCGGCCCCGGGGCGGGGCAGTTGAACGGAGTGGCGCTGGTGCTGCTGCGACAGTTCCCCGGCACCCGGAAGTACTTCGCCTACCTGCCCGAAGGGCCGGTCGCCGACTGGACCGACCCGGATGTCGACGGCTGGCTCGGTCCGTTGCTGCACCATCTGCGCACGCTGGGGGTGTTCGCCGTGCGGATCGGGCCCTCGCCCGCCTACCGTCGGTGGGACGCCGCCGCGCTCAAGGCGGCGACGGGCCCCGGGCAGCGCCTGTCCGACGTGCTCACCTGCGAGGTCGACCCGCTGGGTGCCGCCGTGGCCGAGCGGCTGCGGTCGCGCGGCTGGCGGCGCTGCGGCGAGGACGGGGAGGACGGGGACGCCCAGCCCCGTTACGTCTTCCGGGTGCCGCTGGCCGGGCGCAGTGCCGACGACCTGTGGTCCGGGCTCAACCAGGAGTGGCGGCGCAACATCCGCCGGGCGCACAAGTCGGGTGTGCAGGTGGCGGTCGGCTCGGCGGCCGAACTCCCCGAGTTCTACCGGCTGTTACGGATCACGGAGGAGCGCGACGGTTTCCGGCTCGGTCGCTCGCTCGCGTACTACGAGCGCCAGTACGCCGCCCTCAACGCCGAGGAGCCGGGCCGGATGAAGCTGTATCTCGCCCGTCACGAGGGCGAGATCCTGGCCGCCCACACCATGATCACGGTGGGCCGGCGGGTCTGGTACCAGACCGGGGCGTCGGCCGACCACCGGCGCGAGGTCCGCCCCTCCAACGCCCTGCAGTGGCAGATGATGCTCGACGCCCACGCGCGGGGCGCGGAGGTCTACGACATGCGTGGGATCCCCTCCACGCTCGACCCGGAGGACCGCCCGTTCGGGCTGCTGCGCTGGAAGCTCGGCACGGGCGGTCAGGCCGTCGAGACGCTGGGGGAATGGGAGACGCCGTTGAGCGGCACCGCCAACCACACGCTGTACCGCGCCTTCCAGATGTACCTGGCCCGCCGATGAGCGCTCCCGCGACCCCGACCACCGACTCCAGGGGGCGAGGGGCCCATCGGCGCGTCTCGGTGCTGCGCAGCGGCGCGGTCATGGCCGCCGGCTCCCTCGTCTCCCGCGCCACCGGATTCGTCCGGTCCGCCGTCGTCGCCGCCGCGCTCGGCGTGGGGCTGACCGCCGACGGCTATGCGGTCGCCAACTCCGTCCCGACCATCGTCTACACGCTGCTGCTGGGCGGCGCGCTCAACGCGGTCTTCGTGCCCGAGCTGGTCAGGGCCGCCAAGGAACACGAGGACGGCGGGGCCGCGTACACCGACCGGCTGCTGACGGTCTGCGGGGTGGCGCTGCTGCTGATCACGGCCGGCGCGGTGTGCGCGGCGCCCGCGATCGTCGCGGTGTACACCGACTACACCGGCGCGCAGGCGGACATGACGGTCGCCTTCGCCCGCTACTGCCTGCCGCAGATCTTCTTCCTCGGTCTGTTCACCCTGCTCGGTCAGGTGCTCAACGCGCGCGGCCGGTTCGGCGCCATGATGTGGACGCCGGTCCTCAACAACGTGGTCGTCATCGCCGTCTTCGGCCTGTATCTGGCGACGGCCGGCACCGGGGGCACGCTCACCTCGGGTGAGACGGCGCTCCTCGGGTGGGGCACGACGGCGGGGATCGCCGCTCAGGCGCTGGCGCTGCTGCCGTCGCTGCGCGGGGCGCGGCTGCGCTGGCGGCCGCGGTTCGACTGGCGGGGCAGCGGGCTGTCCCGGCCGCTGCGCTCGGCCGGCTGGCTGGTGCTGCTGGTGTTCACCAACCAGCTCGCGTACGGGGTGGTGACGTGGCTCGCGACGGCGGCGGGGCAGCGCGCGGCGGACGAGGGGATCGACGGCGGGGCCGGGTTCAGCGCGTACACGAACGCGTATCTGCTGTGGGCCGTGCCGCACGGCATCGTCACCGTCTCGCTGGTCACCGCGCTGGTGCCGCGGATGAGCGGGGCGGCGGCCGACGGCGACCTCGCGGGCGTGCGGCGGGACGTCTCGTACGCCCTGCGCAGCAGTGCCGCCGCCGTCGTGCCCGCGGCCTGCGCGCTCCTCGTCCTCGCCGAGCCGGTGATGGCGCTGGTCTTCGGGTACGGCAGGACCGGCGCGAACGACATCGCGGTCATGGCCGGCGCGTTGGCGGCCTTCGCGCCGGGGCTGATCGCCTTCTCCGGGCAGTACGTCCTCTCGCGTGCCTTCTACGCGCTCTCCGACACCCGCACGCCCTTCCTGCTGAACCTGGTGATCGCCGGGCTGAACGCGGGACTGTCCGCGGCCGCCTGTCAGGTGCTGCCCGCGCGGTGGGCGGTCACCGGGATGGCCGGGGCGTACTCGGTGGCGCTCTTCGCGGGCTGGGCGGTCACCGCGTACGTGCTGGACCTCAGGCTTCCGGCGACGACGGTGGACCGCAGGCGCTCGGCGAGACGGCGCGGCAGGCGTGCCGGGCTGTGGCGCTCCCCGAGCGCGGCCGCCCTGGCCCGGCTGCTGGTCGCCGCGGTCCCGGCCGCGGTGCTCGGGCACCTCACGGTCACGTACACGGCCCGGCTCGGTCCGCTCGCGGCGGCGACGGCGGGCGCGGCCGTCGTCCTGGCGGTCTTCGCGCTGTCGGCCCGCCTCCTGCGTCTGACCGAGTGGGAAGCCGCCCTCGGGGCGGTGCCCCGCGCACTGCGCCGCCGGGCGTGACCAGCCACGCGGACCGCGGTCGTCCACACGCCAATCGGCCTGTTTCCCGGCCCAGTTGAGGAAATGGAATACTCCGCATATGCCACGGGTCCTTCTCATCGAAGACGATGCCTCCGTCCGCGAGGGCATCGAACTCGGCCTGCGCCGGCGTGGGCACGAGGTACGCACCGCCCCCACCGGGGAAGCCGGCCTCGCCGCCATCGGTGTGTTCCAGCCCGATCTGCTGCTGCTCGACCTGATGCTGCCCGGCATGAACGGCGTCCAGGTCTGCCGCCAGGTGCGCGAGTCCGGTCAGCTGCCGATCATCATGCTCACCGCCCGGGGCGACGACTTCGACGTGGTGGTCGGGCTGGAGGCCGGGGCGGACGACTACATCGTCAAACCCGCGCGGACCGAGGTGATCGAGGCCCGTATCCGCGCCGTACTGCGGCGTATCGAGGAGCCGGGCGGACGTCCGGCCGTCGAGTTCCACGGCGACCTCGCCATCGACCGTGCCGGGCTGAGCGTTTCCAGGGCCGGGGAGCGGGTGGCGCTAGCACCTTCCGAGCTCAGGCTCCTGCTGTATCTGTCCGTCGCGCCCGAGCAGGTCTTCAGCCGGCAGCAGTTGCTGGAGCAGGTCTGGGAGCACAGCTACCACGGCGATGCCCGTCTGGTCGACGCCTGCGTACGGCGGCTGCGCCACAAGATCGAGGACGTGCCCGGCAGCCCCCGCTACATCCAGACCGTGCGGGGCTTCGGCTACCGCTTCGGACCGCTGTGAGCCCGCGGTGAGGCTCTTCAGGGCCCGCATCGGGCTGCGCACCCGGCTGGTGCTCGCCTTTCTGCTGGTCGCCGCGGTCAGTGCCGCGACCACCGCGACGCTGACCTACCGGGAAGCGCGCACGGCGATCCTCAAGCAGGCCCAGGACACCGCCGTCGCCTCCTTCCGGGAGCGGGTCCAGGAGCTCTCCCTGCGCCTGCCCGTCGAACCCGCGCCGCTCCAGGAGCAGTTGCGTGCGCTCGCCCGGCAGGGCAAGCCCCACCCGTGGGTGGTGTTCGCCGAGTACGGATCGATGCGGGTCTCCTCCGGCATCGCTCCGGAGTCGACCGTGATCACCCCGGAACTGCGGCGCGCCGCGCTCGCACATCCCCGCGGCGGCTTCCAGCGCATCGACAAGAACGGCGAGCCGTGGCTGGCCGTCGCCATGCCGGCCGTCTTCCGGGCCGGACAGGCCGTGCGCCCCACCGGGCTCGTGCTGTACGCCGTGATGCCGCTGGCCGACGAGGAGGCCACCGTCCGGGCCATGGTCGTCGCGGCCCGCGACGGTGCCGTTCCGGGGCTCGCGGTCGCGCTCGTCCCCGCGCTGCTGGCCGCGCGCAGTGTGCTGCGCCCGGTGCGCGATCTGCGCAAGGCGGCGCAGAACATGGGCAGCGGCCGCCTCGACACCCGTATCCCGGTCCGGGGCGGCGACGAACTGGCCGGTCTGGCCCGTACGTTCAACGAGTCGGCGCGTGAACTGGAGCGGACCGTCGGCGAGCTGAGGGAGGCCGAGGCGCGCGCCCGCCGCTTCGCCTCCGACGTCTCCCACGAACTGCGCACCCCGCTCGCGGGGATGCTCGCCGTCACCGAGGTCCTGGACGAGGACGCGGCCCGTCTCGCCCCCGACACGGCCGCGGCCGTCCGGCTGATCAGCGCGGAGACGGGCAAACTGGCCGTCCTCGTCGAGGACCTGATGGAGATCTCCCGCTTCGACGCCAAGGCCGCCGAGCTGAACACCGACGAGGTCGACGTCGCCCGCACCATCCACAAGACGCTGACGAGCCGTCACTGGACCGATCCGGCACAGGTGTCGACCGAGCTGCCCGACGGCATCCGGGCCCGGCTCGACCCCCGGCGCTTCGACGTGGTCGTCGCCAACCTCGTCGGCAACGCGCTGCGGCACGGCAGCGCGCCGGTCGTGGTACGGCTGCGCACCGAGCCGTACGGGGGCGGGGAGCTCGGGACGCACGGCGCGGCGCGACTGGTCACCGAGGTCACGGACAGCGGTCCCGGGATCCCCGAGGATGTGCTGCCGCACATCTTCGAGCGCTTCTACAAGGCGGACGCGGCCCGCTCCCGCTCCGCGGGCAGCGGACTCGGCCTCGCCATCACCCTGGAGAACGTGCGGCTGCACGGCGGCACCATCCGGGCCGCGAACGGCCCGGCGGGCGGCGCCGTGTTCACCGTGGAGATACCGCTGCCGCGCGAGGAGGCGACGGCGTGAGACGTCCTGGCACCGCGGCGGGCCGCGCCCTGGCGGTCTGCGCCGCGGTGACCGCCGCGCTCACCGGCTGCGGAGTGCAGGAGACCGACGTCATCGAGGTCGGCGGGCCCGCCACGGTCTCGGTCTCCCCCGTCCCCGACCAGCGGGTGCTGCTCTTCTTCCTCTCCCCGGAGGGCCGCCTGGCGCCGGTGAGCCGGCAGGGCCGGACGGACGCGGACCTCAAAGCGGGCATGGGGCCGGTGGACGGCAGCAAGGTCATGACCATGCTGTTCGCCGGCCCGGGGGCCGGCGAGCGCGAGGCGGGGCTGCGCACGGCGTTGCCGCAGCTGGAGCAGGGCGTGGAGGTGGAGTCGTCCCGCGGCTCTGTGGCGATCACCCTCTCGCTCGACGTGCGGAGCCTCGGCGAGACCGCGCTGCGGCAGGTGGTGTGTACGGCCGCGTACCTGGACGGCGGCGACGGCAGCGCGCAGGTGCTGGTCATCGGCAACGACGACGAAACACTCCCGTCGACGCACTGCTAGAGCCCCCGGGACCGGTGCGGGCGGAGCCCCCGCCGGACCGCGGTCGGCACGGTTCCGGCGGGGGCTCCGCCCCGGTGTCACCCGGTCAGGACAGCGGCGGGTAGGCGTTCTGCATCAGCTGCTGGAACTGGGCGGAGAACCAGTGCCCGGACAGCGGTGAGTTGGGAAGGGCGCCCGACATGTTGTTGCCGTTGCGGGGGTTGCCCGTGTAGGTCGGGTCGCACATGCGGTCGAAGCCCTTGCCCTCGTCGTTCGGGATCGCGCTGCTGGAGCCGTCGGACTCGCCCGGCGGCTTCATCCACACGTACGCGTCGATCCCGGCCGCGGGGGCCGCCTGCGGGCGCTCGCCGAGGCCGGCGCCGGACTGGTTGCACCAGTTGCCGATGTGGATACGGCGGTCGTAGCGGCCGCCGTTGACATAGGTGTCGACGTCGGTCGTGGCGCCCGGGCCGGCGGGCCGGGCGGTGCCGCCCCAGCCGTTGCGGGAGGTGTCGATCAGCATGCCGATGCCGGAGTTGAAGCCGACCGAGACCAGCTGGTTGCGGAAGGCCTGGGCGAACGACAGCTCGTCGACGTAGCGGTTCCAGTCGACCCACTTCGACTCGCGCACCGACTTGCCGGCCACGGAGTCGTTGATGGTGAAGTTGTTCTCCTTCAGGGCGCTGTAGTTGGCCGTGTTGGAGATGAAGCCGTGGACGTCGCCCACGGTCGCGCCCTCGGCGGTCGCCGCCTCCTTCATGACGGTGGCGCTGGCGCCGAAGTTGTCGTCCCAGCCGATCCAGCCGTGGTGGCCCGCGTCGATGTAGTTGTACACGTTGGCGACGTCACCCAGCTTGTTCAGGGCGTAGCCGACGCCCTTCACGTAGTTGCCGTTGGCCTTCATCACGTCGCACTGCGGGGTGGCCGTGGGCCGGCTGCCCGTGTTGGTGACGAGGTTGGGCAGGGAGTCGATCTCGATCGTGGTGACGATGCGCAGCCCGGCGTACTTGGAGTCGGCGAGGATCGCGGCGATCGGGTCGATGTACTGCGTCTTGTACTTGTCGATCTCCGTCGCGCCGAGCTCGCCGTTGGAGGCGAGGGCCGCGCAGTCGCGTCCGGGCAGGTTGTAGATGACGAGCTGGACGACGAGTTCGCCCGAACCCTTCTGCCGCAGCGCCTCGTCGAGGTGGGCGCGCAGGCCCATGCCGCCGTTGACGCCGTTGATCGCGGCGATGCGGTCCAGCCAGACGCCGGTGGGCTGGTTGGAGATACGGCTGCCGCCCGGTTCGGCGGCGGCCTTCGCCGACCACTCGGGGTTCACGTACACCTTGGCGCCGGCGTACGGGTTGTCGACCCTGCTGCCGGGGCCGGGCGGGGGCGTGGTGGGTCCGCCACCGCCGTCGTCGACGTTGCAGGTCACGCCGTCGAGGGTGAACGTGGCCGGGATCGCGTTGCTGCCGCTGTAGGTGCCCTGGAACCCGAAGCTGACCGAACCGCCGGTCGCCAGCGTGCCGTTGTAGCTCTCGTTGGCGGCGGTGACGGCCGCACCGGACTGGCTGACCTTGGCGTTCCAGGCGTTGGTGACCTTCTGGTTGCCGGCGTACGTCCACTTCACCGCCCAACTCGACTTCGCCGCCGAGTTGTTGGTGACGGTGACGTTGGCGGTGAAGCCGGTGCCCCAGTCGTTCTGCACCTTGTAGTCGACGGTGCAGGGCACGGCGGCGATGCCGGGGTCCCCGGGGACGACCGCGAGCGCCGTCCCGGACGCACCGGCGACCAGCGCCAGCGCGGCGAGTATCGCTGTTCTGCTACGGCTCATGAGTGGGGATTTCCTTCTCATCTGCGGGTGTGGGGTGATGCGGTGCCGGATGGTGCGGTGTGGGGTGATGCGGTGCCGGATGATGCGGTGTGGGGTGGTGCGCTGTGGGGTGGTGCGCTGTGGGGTGGTGCGGGCGTCATCCGTTCAGGGCGCGCAGGTGATCGCGCAGCCCGATTCCGTACGCGGTGGGTGTCCCGTCGTAGTGGGAGATGAGGGACGGACCGGAGGAGCAGTCCCAGGTGTTCCAGGTCCAGCCCAGGTACGACAGTCCGCGGTCGTCGAACCACTGCATGACCTGGTCGACGAACCCGTGCGAGCAGGTGTTCTCGCCGATCTCCCCTGCCACGAGCGGCACTTGGGCGGCGACCGGGGCGAGCGTGGAGTTCCAGCAGCTCGCGTTGGAGCAGGTGTTGAAGTTGTACACGTGCCAGGCGGCGGCGAGATTGCCCGCCGGGTCGGTGGGCCGGTACGTCAGCCACTGACCGAGGTCGTTGGAGTAGGCGAGCCCGCCGGCGAGGATCACGTTCCTGGCGCCGGTGGACCGTATGGCGTCGACGAGGTCCTGCATACCGGCGACCTCGTACCCGATGCCGGGGCAGGTGCCGCCGTCCCGCCAGCACTGCCACGCCCGGGTGGCCGTGGAGGTGGCACGGTCCGGGTAGGGCTCGTTGAACAGGTCGAACACCACCGCCGGGTCGTTCTTGAAGGTGTTGGCGACGGAGGTCCAGAACGTCGGGGTGTACTGCATGTTCGGCATCGGCTTCTGGCAGCCGGCGTGCACGTCGGAGCAGCCGGCCGAGTTGCCCGTGTACTGACCCCAGGACCAGTGCAGTTCGAGCATGGGGGTCATGCCGTGCGCCTTCACACGGGCGACGAGGTCCTTGACGGCGTTGACGTAGTTCGCACCGCCGTACGCGGGCTGGATGTTGGACAGGCCCAGCCAGCACTCCTCGTTCAGGGGGATGCGGACGGTGTTGGCGTTCCAGTCGGCGATCGCCTTGATCGCCGCGTCGTCGACCGGGCCGTCGAAGATGCCGCGACCCTGGACGCACATGAACTCGCCGCCGGAACGGTTGACGCCGAGCAGACGACGGGTGGTGCCGTCGGCGTGCACGAGCTTGTTGCCGGAGACGCGCAGCGCGGGCGGCTCGTCACCGGTGTCCGGCGGGTCGGTCGGCGTGGGTGTGGGGGTGGGAGTGGGGGTGGGTGTGGGTGTGGTGGGTTCGGTGTCGACGTTGCACGTCGTGCCGTTCAACTTGAACGCGGTCGGTACGGCGTTGCTCCCCGCCTTCGAGGCGAGGAAGCCGGCGCTGACGCTCGCGCCGGTGCCGAGCGAGCCGTTGTAGCTCTCGTTCACCGCGGTGACGGTCGTACCGGTCTGGGACCACTTGGCGTTCCAGCCCTGGGTGACCTTCTGTCCGTTCGCGAAGTCGAAGCTCAGGCTCCAACTGCTCACGGCAGCCGCGTTGTTGGTGACTTTCACGGCCCCCTGGAAGCCGGCGTCCCACTGGCTGGTGACGGTGTACTCCACCGTGCACGCGGGCGTGGCTCCCTGTGCCGTCACGACCGGCAGGGTCGCGCCCAGGGCGAGGGCGATCGCACCGGCGACGGTTAAAAGTACTGAACGCGGGGGGTGCCGCATGAGCGACTCCTTGCAGCTCGGGCACGTCGTGACGGACGCGCCGACTGATGGAACCGCTCCCACTGGTGTCAATGACGCTAGCGCCAAGTGTCGGCAAAGAACAGGGGAGTCGCTGACTTTTCCTCAACATCTCACGTCGAATCTTTTCGACTCTTCAAACACCTTGACCGCACTCCAGCCCCTCCTCACTATGGGAGCGCTCCCACTGGTTCAAGGCTTGTTGCTCCTCCCCCCCACTTCACCGAGCCGCAAGGAGGAACCAGCACATGGAACCCTCACGCAGACGCCGCGCGGCGCGGCGGCTGTGGACCGCCGTCGTGGCGGCCCTCGCGCTCCCCATGGCCATGCTGAGTACGAGCACAACTCCCGCTCAGGCGGCGGCGCTTCAGTGCAGCGTCGACTACAGGACCAATGACTGGGGCTCCGGCTTCACCGCGGAGCTGACCCTCACCAACCGCGGCACGGACCCGATCAGCGGCTGGACTCTGACGTACTCCTATGCGGGCAACCAGAAACTGACCAACGGCTGGAACGGCGTCTGGTCGCAGTCCGGTCAGCAGATCACCGTGAACAACGCCTCGTACAACGGGACGATCGCCGTCGGCGCGGCGGTCGCCACGGGCGCGCAGTTCACCTACAGCGGCACCAACGCCGCCCCCACGAGCTTCTCCGTCAACGGCACCCCGTGCGTCGGCGCTCATCAGCCCCCCGCCACCGTGCTGACCAGCCCGGCGCCGGGCGCCGTCTACACCCAGGGCGCCGCCGTACCGCTCGCGGCCACCGCGGCGGCCGCCGACAGCGCGACCATCACCAAGGTCGAGTTCTATGACGACACGACGCTGCTGGGCACCGACACCAGCGCGCCGTACACACTGTCCGCCTCCGGCTTGACCGTGGGCAGTCATTCGCTGGTGGCGAAGGCCTACGACAGCCTGGGCGCGTCCGGGTCGTCGGCGCCGGTCGGCATCACGGTCGCCTCGGGACCGGCCGTGGTGGCCTCCACGAACCAGCTGGCCGTACAGCAGGGCAGGACGGGTTCGTACGAGGTGAAGCTGTCGACCCAGCCGTCGGCCAATGTGACCGTGACGACCGCCCGGACGAGCGGGAACACGGGCCTGACGGTGACCGGTGGCGCGAGCCTCACGTTCACGCCGTCGAACTGGAACACCGCCCAGAAGGTGACCATCACGGGCAACGCCACGGGCACGGGCGCGGCGACCTTCGAGTCGGCGGCCACCGGCCACGCGAAGGCCTCGGTCACGGTCACCCAGATCGCCGCGTCGAAGGAGTACGACGCCCGCTTCCTGGAGCTCTACGGCAAGATCACCAACCCGGCGAACGGCTACTTCTCCCCCGAGGGCATCCCCTACCACTCGGTGGAGACGCTGATCGTCGAGGCCCCGGACCACGGCCACGAGACCACGTCGGAGGCCTACAGCTACCTTCTCTGGCTGCAGGCGATGTACGGCAAGGTCACGGGCGACTGGACCAGGTTCAACGGCGCCTGGGAGATCATGGAGAAGTACATGATCCCGACCCACGCCGACCAGCCGACGAACTCCTTCTACAACGCGTCGAAGCCGGCGACGTACGCGCCCGAGCTGGACACGCCGAACGAGTACCCGGCGAAGCTGGACACCGGGGTGTCGGTGGGCTCGGATCCGATCGCCGGTGAACTGAAGACCGCATACGGTACGGACGATGTCTACGGTATGCACTGGCTGCAGGACGTCGACAACGTCTACGGCTACGGCAACTCGCCCGGCAAGTGCGAGGCCGGCCCGTCGGACACCGGCCCGTCGTACATCAACACCTTCCAGCGCGGTGCGCAGGAGTCGGTGTGGGAGACGGTGCCGCAGCCGACCTGCGACGCCTTCAAGTACGGCGGCAGGAACGGGTACCTGGACCTGTTCACGGGTGACGCCTCCTACGCCAAGCAGTGGAAGTACACCAACGCCCCGGACGCCGACGCGCGGGCCGTGCAGGCCGCGTACTGGGCGGACATCTGGGCCAAGCAGCAGGGCAAGGGCTCGGACATCACCGCGACCGTGGGCAAGGCCGCGAAGATGGGCGACTACCTGCGGTATGCGATGTACGACAAGTACTTCAAGAAGATCGGCAACTGTGCCGGGCCGTCCTCCTGCCCGGCCGGCACCGGCAAGGACGCCTCGCACTACCTGCTCTCCTGGTACTACGCCTGGGGTGGTGCCACCGACACCTCGGCCGGCTGGGCCTGGCGCATCGGCTCCAGCCACGCCCACGGCGGCTACCAGAACCCGCTGGCCGCGTACGCGCTCAGCGCCTACGCCCCGCTGAAGCCGAAGTCGACGACCGGACAGGCCGACTGGGCCAAGTCACTCGAACGGCAACTGGAGTTCTACCGCTGGCTGCAGTCCAGCGAGGGCGCCATCGCGGGCGGTGCGACCAACAGCTGGGCGGGCCGGTACGCGACACCGCCGGCCGGGAAGTCGACGTTCTACGGCATGTACTACGACCAGCAGCCCGTCTACCACGACCCGCCGTCCAACCAGTGGTTCGGCTTCCAGGCGTGGTCGATGGAGCGGGTGGCCGAGTACTACCAGCAGACGGGGAACGCGGCCGCGAAGGCTGTCCTCGACAAGTGGGTCGACTGGGCGCTGTCCGAGACCACGATCAACCCGGACGGCACCTTCCGGTTCCCCTCGACGCTCCAGTGGTCGGGCCAGCCCGACACCTGGAACCCGTCAAGTCCCGGCGCCAACACGGGACTTCACGTCACCGTCGCCGACTACACCAACGACGTCGGTGTGGCGGCCGCGTACGCCAAGACCCTGACGTACTACGCGGACCGCTCCGGTGACACCGCCGCCGCGACGACGGCCAAGGCGCTCCTCGACGGCATGTGGACCCACCACCAGGACGCCCTGGGCATCGCCGTCCCGGAGACCCGCGCCGACTACAACCGTTTCGACGACGCGATCTACGTCCCGAGCGGCTGGACCGGCACCATGCCGAACGGCGACGCGATCAACTCCTCGTCGACGTTCGACTCGATCCGCTCCTTCTACGAGGACGACCCGGCCTGGTCGAAGATCGAGGCCTACCTCGCGGGCGGGGCCGCGCCGTCCTTCACGTACCACCGGTTCTGGGCCCAGGCGGACATCGCCCTGGCCATGGGCTCGTACGCGGAGCTCCTCGAATAAGTCCCCGCTGACTCCGCGTACCGCGCCGGGCGGTCCCCACCCGCACAGGGGACCGCCCGGTCGTCGCACGCCTCGCCGCTCTCTCCCCCCGCTCCCCCGGCATCTCCCCGCACATTCCTTCACATGGCTTCGCGAGGAAGGACCCCCACCGTGCGAAGAACACGCATCCTCACGGCCGTCCTGGCGCTCGCCGCCGGCCTGCTCGCGGGCACCCCGCCCGCGCTGGCGGCCGACAGCGGCCCGAAAGCGGCCCTGGCGGCAGAGTCGTACACCTGGAAGAACGCCCGGATCGACGGCGGCGGCTTCGTCCCCGGCATCGTCTTCAACCGCAAGGAGAAGAACCTCGCCTACGCGCGCACCGACATCGGCGGCGCGTACCGCTGGGTGGAGTCGTCGAAGACGTGGACCCCGCTGCTGGACTCGGTGGGCTGGGCGAACTGGGGGCACACGGGCGTGGTGAGCCTGGCCTCCGACCCGGTCGACCCGAACAAGGTGTACGCGGCCGCCGGCACCTACACCAACAGCTGGGATCCGGGGAACGGGGCCGTGCTGCGCTCCTCGGACCGGGGTGCGAGCTGGCAGAAGACCGATCTGCCCTTCAAGTTGGGCGGCAACATGCCCGGCCGGGGCATGGGCGAGCGGCTCGCGGTGGACCCGCACCGCAACAGCGTGCTGTACCTGGGCGCCCCCAGTGGCAAGGGCCTGTGGCGGTCGACGGACTCGGGCGTCACCTGGTCGCAGGTGACGAACTTCCCCAACGTCGGCAACTACGTCGCGGACCCGAGCGACACCTCCGGCTACAACAGCGACAACCAGGGCATCGTCTGGGTCACCTTCGACGAGTCCACGGGCACGTCGGGCAGCGCGACACGGACGATCTACGTCGGGGTCGCGGACAAGGACAACGCGGTGTACCGGTCGACGGACGCGGGCGCGACCTGGACGCGGCTGGCCGGGCAGCCGACGGGATACCTGGCGCACAAGGGTGTACTGGACACCGTCAACGGCCATCTGTACATCGCATACAGCGACAAGGGCGGCCCGTACGACGGCGGCAAGGGCCGGCTGTGGCGGTACGCGACGGCGACCGGGACCTGGACGGACATCAGCCCGGTGGCGGAGGCCGACACGTACTACGGCTTCAGCGGGCTGACGGTCGACCGGCAGAAGCCGGGCACCGTCATGGCCACCGCATACAGTTCCTGGTGGCCCGACACCCAGATCTTCCGTTCCACGGACAGCGGCGGCACCTGGACCAAGGCGTGGGACTACACGTCCTACCCCAACCGTGCGAACCGCTACACGATGGATGTCTCGTCCTCGCCGTGGCTGACCTGGGGCGCGAACCCGACGCCGCCCGAGCAGACGCCGAAGCTGGGGTGGATGACGGAGGCGCTGGAGATCGACCCGTTCAACTCCAACCGGATGATGTACGGGACGGGCGCGACGATCTACGGCACGGAGAATCTCACGAACTGGGACAGCAACACCCGGTTCACGATCAGGCCGATGGTGCAGGGCCTGGAGGAGACGGCGGTCAACGACCTCGCCTCTCCCCCGTCCGGCGCCCCGCTGCTGAGCGCCCTCGGTGACGTCGGCGGCTTCCGGCACACCGACCTGACCAAGGTCCCGTCGATGATGTTCACCTCGCCGAACTTCACGACGACGACCAGCCTGGACCACGCCGAGACCAACCCGAACACGGTGGTCCGGGTCGGCAACCTGGACTCGGGCCCGCATGTGGCGTTCTCGACGGACAACGGCGCCAACTGGTTCGCCGGGACCGATCCTTCGGGCGTGAGCGGCGGCGGGACGGTGGCCGCGGCCGCGGACGGCAGCCGTTTCGTGTGGAGTCCGGCCGGCACCGGCGTGCACCACACGACCGGCTTCGGCTCGTCCTGGTCGGCGTCGAGCGGGATCCCGGCGGGCGCGATCGTCGAATCCGACCGGGTCGACCCGAAGACCTTCTACGGCTTCAAGTCCGGGAAGTTCTACGTCAGTTCGGATGGCGGCGCCACCTTCACCGCGTCCGCCGCGACCGGTCTGCCCAGCGGTGACAGCGTGCGTTTCAAGGCGCTGCCGGGCGCGAAGGGCGACGTCTGGCTGGCGGGCGGCGCGAGCGACGGGGCGTACGGGCTGTGGCACTCGACGGACGGCGGCGTGACCTTCACCAAGCTGTCGAACGTCGAGCAGGCCGACACGATCGGCTTCGGCAAGGCGGCCGCGGGCGCCTCGTACCAGACGCTCTACACCAGCGCGAAGATCGCCGGCGTGCGCGGCATCTTCCGTTCCACGGACAAGGGAGCGACGTGGACCCGGATCAACGACGACGCCCACCAGTGGGGTTGGACGGGCGCGGCGATCACCGGTGACCCGAGGGTGTACGGGCGGGTGTACGTGGCGACGAACGGTCGCGGGGTCATCTACGGCGACAGCTCCGGCACCGGCGGCGGTACGGATCCGACCCCGACGCCGACCGGCGGCTGCACGGTGACCTACAAGATCACCAACCAGTGGTCGGGCGGCTTCCAGGCGGACGTGCAGCTCACCAACACCGGCACGAGTACCTGGAGCGGCTGGTCGCTCGGCTGGTCCTTCGCGGACGGGCAGAAGGTCACGCAGGTGTGGAACGCCGAAGCCTCGCAGTCGGGGTCGTCGGTCACGGCGAAGAACGTGAACTGGAACGGAAACGTGGCCGCGGGCTCGTCGGTCGGCTTCGGGTTCACGGGGAGCTGGTCGGGCTCGAACGGGAAACCGACGGCCTTCAAGCTCGGTGACCAGTCCTGCGCGGTGACCTGACACGCCGGGCGGGACGGACGGGAGGGCGCGGGGCCACAGGCACGCGCCCTCCTCGCCTGCCGGCCCTTCGGCATGCCCTCACGGAAGGCGCGGGAGCGCCGAACGTACGACGGTAAATCATTCCTGATTTCACGCTATCGCATGAATGCTCCCGATATGGGCACTTAAGTCCGAGTACGCCACAGACGGGAGCACACCATGGTCATCAAGAAACTTCACGACATGGGCATACGCAGCGAGCACGCCTACATGGCCGCCCTCGGCAGCATCGGCGCGTCCGTCGCCACCTGGATGGGCAGCCTCAAGGCCGAGCCCGGCGCCGGACTCGCCCGCGCCGACCGGTGGGGGATCTTCGTCGGCGAATGGGCGCCCACCTTCTTCGGCCTGGGCCTCGCGCTCTCCCACTACGAACAGCAAGAGGGCACCCTCACGGCCAGCGTCCGCGAACTCCGCGAGAAGAAGGCGGCCGGCTGACAGTGCGCGCCCGCCCGGGGACAGGGCGGGCGCATCCGCATGGGTGAGCAGCCACCGCGCGGGGCCGTGACGGCCTGCGCAGGAGTGCACGCTGCTACGACCTGAGCACGGGTGGTGGCGCAGTCGCCGAGAGAGCGGCCGTCCGCTGTTCGCTGACGGCCGCCCGACGTCGGCGTGCAGATGACCGTTGGCCGCGGCTTACGGGGTGTAGACGGTCGGCCTGGGTGCCGTCGCCATCCCGTTGCCGAGGAAGAAGCTCGGGTGCGGCGGTTGGTTGTATGCAGTATTTTGCCAGGCGAGTGCCGTGCGGTACTGGGTGTCGTGCAGCAGGGTCGTGATCTTCGTGCCGGTTTCGATCGGCGTGGAGTAGATGCGCAGGGCCGTGTTGTTCGAGGTCGGCCAGACGACCTCCTCGCGCCAGTCGCCGAGGATGTCCCCGGAGAGGGACGGGGTGGACTTGGTGCCGTTGTTGGAGTGGACACCGGAGGCCGTCAGCAGGCGGGTGTCGCCGGAGGTTCCGTACTTGTCGATGCGGGTGCCGTCGAGGAGTTCGCGGACGGTGTCGCCGTCCCACCAGTTCACGAAGTTGATGCTGGACGGCTCCCGGCCGAGGGAGGCGCCGGTCGCCGAGCGCAGGGTGGTGTCGGAGGCCGACCACGCCTCGGCGCCCGCGCTGCCGGCGTAGATGTCGGCGGCGACGCCCCGGCCGTTGTCGGCGCCGGACGCGGTCTGCCAGAGGATCTGGCCGGTGCGTGCGTCGGCCAGCCATGAGCCGGGCTTGCTGGTGTCCTCGGAGACCTTGAAGTACTCCAGGCCGGCCCGGGACGGGTTGAGGTCCCCGACGTGGCCCGCGTCGCCGTGGCCGAGCTTGGTCGTCCACAGGCCGCCGCCGTTGTCGTCGACGGTCATCGCGCCGTACACGATCTCGTCCTTGCCGTCGGCGTCGACGTCGGCGATCGACAGGCTGTGGTTGCCCTGACCGTCGTATCCCTTGCCGGAGTTGGTGGAGGAGTTCGTGTCGAAGGTCCAGCGGCGGGTGAAGGCACCGCCCCGCCAGTCCCAGGCCGCGATCACCGTGCGGGTGTAGTAGCCGCGGGCCATGATGAGCGACGGGCGGGAGCCGTCCAGGTACGCCGTGCCCGCGAGGAAGCGGTCGACGCGGTTGCCGTAGGAGTCGCCCCAGGACGACACCGTGCCGCGGGCCGGGACGTAGTCGACCGTCCCCATCGCCTTGCCGGTCTGGCCGTTGAACATGGTCAGGAACTCGGGGCCGGACAGGACGTAGCCGCTGGAGTTGCGGTAGTCCGCGGAGGAGCTGCCGATGACCGCGCCGGTGCCGTCCTTCGTGCCGTCGGCCGTCTTCATGGCGACCTCGGCCTTGCCGTCACCGTCGTAGTCGTACACCTGGAACTGTGTGTAGTGCGCGCCGGAACGGATGTTGCGGCCCAGGTCGATGCGCCACATCCGGGTGCCGTCGAGCTTGACGGCGTCGATGATCGTGTTGCCGGTGTAGCCGGACTGGGAGTTGTCCTTGGCGTTGGTGGGATACCACTTCAGGACGAACTCCAGGGCGCCGTCGCCGTCGAGGTCGCCGACGGAGGCGTCGTTCGCCTCGTAGGTGTACGCCACGCCGTCGGGGGTGGTGCCGCCGGCCGGCGGGGTGATCGGAACGTCCTTGTATCCGGTGCGGAGTTGGACCGCGTGGACGGAGTCGGCCTGCTCCACGCCGCCCACGATCGCGCGGACCGTGTAGTCGGCCTGGGCGGGGGCGCCGGAATGGAAGAAGTTGGTGGAGCCGGTGATCGGGGTCGGGTTGACCTTAGTCCCGGCCCGGTAGACGTTGAAGGACACGTCGTTCGGATCGGTGCCGAGCCAGCGCCAGCTGACCAGGTTGCCGCTGTCGGTGTGCACGCTGACCACACCCCGGTCGAGCTTCTCGACCTGACGGGCGGTGGCCGCCTCGGCGGTGTCCGTGGACAGCGTGGTGAGGCCGGCGCCGACCAGCGCGGTCACGGCGGTCGCCGCAGCGAGGACGGCGGTCCTGCGGCGTCTGCGGTGCGTGGGCGGGTGCGGGTGCGGTTCCGTGGGCGGGTGCGGGTGCTGCACGAGGCGTACCTCCCGTGAAGGACGGACGGGTTCCGCTCTGTCAGTTGCCGCCGGGAGGTGAGGAGTTGCCGGGGTGCGGGGCGTTGTCGGAATGCGGGGAGTCGCCAGGACGCGGGGGTTCGGCGGAAGGGGGGCGGTCGGCGGAACGGTGGCGGCCGGCGGGGGCGCGGCGGTACCGCTCCGCCAGTTCGGCCACGGTTCGCGCGATCCGTGCCCGCAGCTCCGGCGGCCCGAGCACCTCGACGTCCGCTCCGAGCCGCAGGAACTCGCCGTGGGCGTGCTCGACCGACTCGATGGGGACCGTGGCGGTGGTCCAGCCGTCCTCGTCCGTGCCGCCGTCCCACGGCGTCGCCCTGGAGAGCGTCACGCCCGGGGCCAGCCGTACCACCGCCTCCGCCGTGTACAGCCGCGCGTGGAAGTCACGCTGGTACGCCGTCCAGTACGCGGCGAGGTCGAAGTCGTCCGGGCGGGTGAACTCCTCGCCCGAGGTGGCGAGTTGGAGGATCTGGTCGACGCGGAACGTACGGGGCCCCGGGCCGGCGACGACGTACCAGCGACCGGCTTTGAGGACCAGGCCGTAGGGCTCGAGGCGGCGTTCGACGTCGGTGGGCGTACGCCAGCGACGGTATACAATATCCAGTACACGGTTGTTCCATACCGCATCGGCGACCGCCGGCAGATACGGCGCCTCCTCCGCCTCCGCGTACCAGCCCGGCGCGTCCAGATGGAAGCGTCCGCTGATCCGGTCGGCGTGCGCCCGCAGCTCGGCCGGCAGAGCCGCCCGCACCTTCAGCTGGGCGGCGGCCAGCACCGAGCCGAGCCCGAGCTGGGCGGCGGGGCCGGGAACCCCCGCCAGGAAGAGGGCCTCGGCCTCGTCGGCGGTGAGGCCGGTCAGCCGGGTGCGGTAGCCGTCCAGGAGCCGGTAGCCACCGGCGTGACCGGCGTCGCCGTACAGGGGGACGCCCGCCGCGCTCAGCGCCTCGACGTCCCGGTAGACCGTCCGCACCGACACCTCCAGCTCCTCGGCGAGCTGGGCGGCGGTCATCCGGCCCCGGGTCTGGAGCAGCAGCAGGATCGAGACCAGTCGACTGGACTTCACTGCCACAGGATGTCAGCGAAGCGGCCCTAACGTCCCGCCATGAGCTTCACCGAGAAACTCCTGACCGTGCCGCCGCCGATCGAGGTGGCGGGTCGGCACATCAAGCGCTACCACGTCACCGCCGACCCCGCGGGCATCGCGCCCGAGGTGGAGAAGGCGGCGTACGCGATCCTGCCGGAGCTGCTGCCGGAGCCGGACGGGACGCCACCGGCCACGTTCGTCGTGCTGCACCGGGGCGACGACGACGGCGCCTACCTGAACGCGTACAGCTGGGTCTGGGACAACGTCCTGCACTTCCGGGGCGCGGCGGCGGGCCAGCCGGTGCTGGGCTGCCCGGACCGCGACCCGACGCACTTCGTCACCCCGGACAGGCCGTGGATCGGCTGCGTCTGGGAGCTGCCGCCGATCCTGCACGAGCGGGACGCCTGGGTGCGCCACCTTCTGGCCCCCCAAGTCCCCGATCTTGCCGCCTACTTGACTGACTCGCTGCCCGAAGGAACCACAGGAGACCGCGCATGAGCACCCCGCACGACTTCGACTTCTTCCACGGCGACTGGCACGGCGTCCACCGCCGCCGCGCCGACTTCCTCGACCCGGACAGCCCCTGGGGTGCCGAGTTCACGAGCACGAGCCGCTGTTGGCCGCTGTTCGACGGCGCCGCGAACGTCGACGAGGTCGACATGCCGCACCTCGGCTCGAAGGGACTGACGCTGCGGCTGTTCGACCCGTCGACGCGACAGTGGTCGCTGCACTGGTCGTCCAGCACGAGCGGCCGGCTGTTCCCCCCGGTGGTCGGCCACTTCGTGGGCGACCGCGGCGAGTTCTACGGCGACGACAGCTACGACGCAAAGGACGTGCGTGTCCGCTTCGTGTGGTCGGGAGTCTCGGACGCCTCGGCCCACTGGGAGCAGGCCTTCTCGGTGGACGGTGGGACCACCTGGGTGACCAACTGGATCATGGACTTCACGCGTCCGGCGGCGGCCGGTGCCGCGCGGCCGGTTTCCGGAACGCCCGGAGTGTGAACCAGGGGTCCGGCCGGGGCCGGTCCTGATCCGGCAGCCGCGCCAGCCGCGCCGCGAACCGCTCCGCGAGCGGCTCTCCGGGCGGCAGCGTGACGAACCAGCCCCGCCGCAGGTCGGCGACCGTGCGGCGCGGGCTGCGGCCCTGCCCCCGGCCGGGGAAGCGGGCGCCCCCGGCCGGGACGAGGCCGCATGCGACGGCGTACGACTCGACGAGCGCCGCCTGGTCGCGGGCCGCCCGCGGTGGCCGGGAGGCCAGCACGGCGTCGATGTCGCTGCCCACGTTGTGCGCGGCGGCCTTGTCGACCGTGGTGACGTAGACGCCGCCGGGCCGCAGCACCCGCGCGCACTCGGTCACGATCGCTCGCACGTCCGCGTCGGTCTCCGCGAGATGCAGCAGCCACACGCTGCTCACGGCGTCGAACTCGCCGTCGCGGAAGGGGAGTCGACGGCTGTCGGCCCGCACGACCGCGCCGGGCAGGCGTACGGCGGCCTGGCGGACCATCGCGGAGGCGAGGTCGACGCCGGTCACCCCGAGGCCGTCGCGTCCGGCCGCGAGCCTTCGTGTGACGATGCCGGTGCCGCAGGCGACGTCGAGCAGGCTGCGCGCCTCGCCCGGTACCAGGCCCAGGACGGCCTCCGCCGCGGCCGCCGCCCGGGGTTCGCCGCCGCGCGAGGCGTCGTACCGTTCGGCTTCCTTGTCGTAGTCGAGCACGCGTCCCCCCGTTCTCGTCCGTCCCGTCCGCCGTGCGGGTCAGTTCGCCCCGTGTCCGGGGGCCAGGTCCTCCACCCGGCGGGCGAGCTCGAAGTCGAGCTCGGTGACCGCGCCGCCCGCGCTGTGGGTGTGCACGGCGAGGGACACCGTGTGGTAGCCGAGGGTGAGCTCGGAGTGGTGGTTCAGCTCTTCCTGGACCTGGGCGACATGGATGACCAGGGCGGTCGCGGCGAAGTGGGAGGCGAGCCGGTAGGACCGGGTGAGGCGGCCGGCGTCGAGGGACCAGCCCGGCAGCTCGGCCAGCCGGTCCTCGATCTCCTTCTGCGACAGCGGTTCGACGGCCATGTCCTGGCTCCCTTCCTGGATGTCGCGTACCTGTCCAGGCTGCCACAGGAGAGGCGCGGCGGCCCTGGTCGGAAGGGTGCCCGGCAGCCCGTAACGGGAACCCTCGCAGGCTTCGGCGTGCGCCTCCTCGGGGGCCTCGGGCCCCGTTCCGGCCGACCGGCCGGAACTCCACCGGGTGGCCGAGGCCGGCGCCGAGCGCCCCGTCCAGCGGCACTGTCGTCCGCCCCTGTCTCGACTACGGTCGTACGCATGACCACTGTCGCGACTGGCACGACCGGCTCCACCGCCCCTCCCGCCGGCCGGGGCGTCGGACCCCTGCTGCGCGCCTGGCGGGAGCGGCGCCGGGTCAGTCAGCTGGAGCTGGCGTTGCGCGCGGACTCCTCGGCCCGGCACATCAGCTTCATCGAGACGGGCCGCTCCCGGCCCAGTGAGGAGATGGTGCTGCGGCTGGCCGAGCACCTCGACGTGCCCGTGCGTGAGCGCAACGCCCTGCTGGTGGCGGCCGGTTACGCCCCGCACTACCGCGAGACCCCGCTGGACGATCCGGCGCTGGACGCGCTGCGCGCGGGCATGGAACGCCTGATCCAGGGCTACGAGCCGTATCCGGCGCTGGTCGTGGACGCGATGTACAACGTGCTGGCGGCGAACCGCGGGATCGCCATGCTGCTGGACGGTATCCCCGAGTCGCTGCTCGCGCCGCCGCTGAACGCGATGCGGCTGACGCTGCACCCGCAGGGCCTCGCACCGCGCATCCGCAACCTTCCCGAGTGGCGCGGGCACCTGCTCGCCCAGATGGAACGGCAGATCGCCCTGTACCGTTCCACGCCGCTGCGAGCGCTGTACGAAGAGGTCGCCGCTTATCCGGTGCCGCAGACCGCGCCCGAGGGCGAACCGGCGGAGCCGGTGCCGTACTTCGCGCTGCCGATGCAGATCGAGCACGGGGGGCGGACGCTGTCGTTCATCTCGTCGATCTCCACGTTCAACACGCCGATGGACGTGACGGTCGCCGAGCTGGCCATCGAGACACTGCTCCCGGCCGACCCGGCGACGGTCAAGTACCTTCACTCCCTGACGGACTGATGGCCAGTCAGATTTGATTGATGCCCAGTCAGACCTGACGTGCCTTCAGGGCCAGATGCTGGAGTGCTGCGAAGCCGGCCACCGTCAGGGCCTGGAGCACGGTCCACACGGCGCCCGCCGTGGTGGGCGACAGCCACACCGCGAGGGCGACGAAACTCAGCGCAGACCAGGCGAGGTTGATCTCGACGACCGCCTTCACGGGCAGCGTGGCCGGGCGGGCGCGGGAGGCGAGGAGCCCGACGGCGGCCGCGTACACCGTCAGAACCAGGCCGAGCTCGAGCAGCAACGTGGCGTCGACGCCGAGGAGGCGGCCGAGCGGCCCGGACGCGGCGAGGTAGGCGATGCCGTTCGCGCCGGTCACCACGGCGTCGAGGGCGAGGAAGCGGCGCAGCGCGGTGTGCGGCTCGGCGGTGCGGGCGAGAGCGGTGAGCGCGGTGGGCTGGGTTGCGGACATGACGAATCACCCTCCGTCGAGGTCGGAATACGGCCTGGTGGGGCGGGTTCCGGACCGGAGTGCGCCGCCCCGGAACCCGTTGTCTCCACGATCCCGTCCGCGCCGGTCACCGTCGATTACCCACGAGGTAATGCAGGGGAGGCGGCCCGGCCGTCCGAGGGGCCGCTCGGCTCCCGCGTGGTGATCCGCTCACCGTCGTCACTGTCCGAGCACGGCCGGGACATGACACACTGACCCGCGTGCTTCGACACGTAGGGGAGACGTGGCGTGAGTGAGCGGCGGCCCGCGCCCACGGTGGGCCAGGTGGTACTCGGCAGGCGGCTGCAGGAACTGCGTGAGGCGGCCGGCCTCGGCCGCGAGGAGGCGGCGCGCGCACTGCGCGTGGCCCCGGCGACCGTACGGCGGATGGAGACGGCCGAGGTCTCACTGAAGATCCCGTACGTGCAGGTGCTGCTGGAGACGTACGGCGTGCCCGAGGAGGAGGCGGACGCGTTCGTCACGCTCGCCGAGGAGGCGAACCGGCCGGGCTGGTGGCAGCGGTTCCACGACGTGCTGCCGGAGTGGTTCAGCCTGTACGTGAGCCTGGAGGGCGCGGCCCGGCTGATCCGCTCCTACGAACCGCACTTCGTGCCGGGCCTGTTGCAGACCGAGGCGTACGCGCGGTCCGTGCTGGAGGCCGGGACGGTCGGGCAGACCAGCCCGGAGGCGCTCGAGCGGCATGTGTCGCTGCGCATGGCCCGGCAGCGGCTGCTGGACGGGCCGAACCCGCCCCATCTGTGGGTGGTGATGGACGAGACGGTGCTGCGCCGCCCGGTGAGTGTCGACGCCGCCGTGATGTACGAACAGGTCGACAGGCTCCTGGAGTTCGCCGAGCGGGACCGGATCACCCTGCAGGTGGCCGAGTTCACGGACGGCCCGCACCCGGGAACGTACGCGCCGTTCTCGCTGTTCCGTTTCGCCGAGCCCGAGCTGCCCGACATGGTCGTCACCGAGTATCTGTCCGGCGCCCTGTACCTGGACTCGCGCAAGGAGGTCTCCGCGCATCTGGAGGTCCTCGACCACATGACGGCGCACGCCGCGTCGGCGCAGCGCACCAAGAAGCTCCTGCGGGACCTCCGCGAGGGCTTCTGAGCACGGCACGTCACTGCACGCTTCCGCCACCACCGCACGTCCGAGGAGAGAGACCCCGCATGACCGGATCCGAGTCCGAGGCACCCGTCCGCATCGACACCAGCAGGCCGCACCCGGCCCGGGTGTACGACTGGTGGCTGGGCGGCAAGGACAACTACCCCGTGGACGAGGAGCTGGCCCGCAGGATCCTCGCCGTGGACGGCACGGTGCTGCGCGGGGCGCGCGCCAACCGCCGGTTCATGCAGCGGGCCGTGCGCACGGTCGCCGAGGCCGGGACACGCCAGTTCCTGGACATCGGCACCGGCATCCCCACCGAGCCCAACCTGCACCAGGTCGCGCAGGCCGTCGCCCCGGAGTCGAGGGTCGTGTACGCGGACAACGACCCGATCGTGCTCCGGCACGCGGAGGCGCTGCTGCACGGCTCGGCCGAGGGCTCCACGCGCTACGTGCACGCCGACGTCCGCGACCTCGAGACCCTGCTGGACCGGGCGGCCGACTCGCTCGACCTCGGCCGGCCGGTCGCCCTGTCGCTGGTGGCGCTCACCCACTACCTGGGCGACGACCCGGACGGCGACGACGTGTACGGGCTGCTGAAGCGGTACGTCGCCGCGCTCGCGCCGGGCAGCCACCTGATCCTGTCCCAGGTCACCCCCGATCTGAACCCCGAGGCCATCGAGAAGGCGGCGAACCACTTCCGGCAGAGCGGCACCCCCTTCCACCCCCGCTCGCTGGCGGAGTTCTCCCGCTTCTTCGAGGGCCTGGAGCTGCTGGGACCGGGAGTGATCCCGGTCTCCGGCTGGCGTCCGGACCCCGAGGACGTGGCCCTCCAGGCGGACGGCATCGTGCCGGTGTACGCGGGGGTCGCCCGCAAGCCCTGACCTCGGGCTCGCCGGCGAGGAGCTGTGTGCCGTATGCGGCTCGCCGACTACGGCACACAGTATGCAACGGCCGGGAAGGCTGTATTCACAATGCTGCCGACCGCGCACCGCCGACTGCATACACCAGCGCCCCAGCCCCGCCCACCTAGGCCCCCTTCGCCTGGTCGCGGTCCTCGTCGTCGACGATCTCCGCGTCGACGACCGTCTCGTCGTCCTGTTGCTGCGCCGAGCCGCCTGCCGAGCCGCCACCCGCCGTCGCGCCGCCCGTCGGCGGTGTCTCCTGCTGCGCCTGGGCATACATCGCCTGCCCCATCCGCTGGCTGACGGTGGCGAGTTTGTCGACGCCGGCGCGCAGGTCGCCGGTGTCGGCGTTCTGCTCCAGCAGCGTCTTCAGTTCCGCGACCGCCGACTCGACCTCGCCCTTGGTGTCGGCCGGCACCCGCTCCTCGTTCTCCCGGAGGAACTTCTCGGTCTGGTAGACGAGTTGCTCGGCCTGGTTGCGGGTCTCGGCGGCCTCCCGGCGTTTGCGGTCCTCCTCCGCGTACTGCTCGGCGTCCCGCATCATGCGGTCGATGTCCTCCTTGGGGAGGGCCGAGCCGCCCGTCACGGTCATCTTCTGTTCGCGGCCGGTCGCCAGGTCCTTGGCGGAGACGTGCATGATGCCGTTGGCGTCGATGTCGAAGGCCACCTCGATCTGCGGGACCCCGCGCGGGGCCGGCGGCAGCCCCGTGAGGTCGAAGACGCCGAGCTTCTTGTTGTACGCGGCGATCTCGCGTTCGCCCTGGTAGACCTGGATGCCGACCGAGGGCTGGTTGTCGGCGGCGGTGGTGAAGATCTCCGAACGGCGGGTCGGGATCGTGGTGTTGCGCTCGATCAGCTTCGTCATGATGCCGCCCTTGGTCTCGATGCCCAGGGACAGCGGGGTGACGTCGAGGAGCAGGACGTCCTTGACGTCGCCGCGGATCACGCCCGCCTGGAGGGCGGCGCCCACGGCCACGACCTCGTCGGGGTTCACGCCCTTGTGCGGGTCCTTGCCGGTCAGCTCCCGCACCAGCTCCGTCACCGCGGGCATCCGGGTCGAGCCGCCGACGAGGATGACGTGGTCGATCGCGGCCAGCTTGATGTTCGCGTCCTTGACGGCCTGGTGGAAGGGCGTCTTGCAGCGGTCGAGCAGGTCGGCGGTGAGCTCCTGGAACTGGGCTCGCGTCAGTTTCTCGTCGAGGTGGAGGGGGCCCTCGGCGGAGGCGGTGATGTAGGGGAGGTTGATCGTCGTCTCGGAGGAGCTGGACAGTTCGATCTTCGCTTTCTCGGCGCCCTCGCGCAGCCGCTGCAGCGCCATCCTGTCGTTGCCCAGGTCGATGCCGTACTGGCCCTTGAACTTCTTCACGAGGTGCTCGACGATCCGCTGGTCCCAGTCGTCGCCGCCGAGGTGGGTGTCGCCGTTGGTGGCCTTGACCTCGATGACGCCGTCACCGATCTCGAGGAGCGACACGTCGAAGGTGCCGCCGCCGAGGTCGAAGACGAGGACCGTCTGCTCCTCGCCGCGGTCCAGGCCGTAGGCGAGGGCGGCGGCGGTCGGCTCGTTGATGATCCGCAGCACCTTCAGGCCGGCGATCTCCCCGGCCTCCTTGGTGGCCTGCCGCTGGGCGTCGTCGAAGTAGGCGGGCACGGTGATCACCGCGTCGGTGACGTCCTCGCCGAGGTAGGACTCGGCGTCCCGCTTCAGCTTCTGCAGGACCCGGGCGGACAGCTCCTGGGCGCGGAAGCGGGTGCCGTCCACGTCGCCCTGGTCCGGGAAGCGCCAGTGCGCGTCGCCCATGTGGCGCTTGACCGAGCGGGCGGTGCGGTCGACGTTGGTCACGGCCTGCCGCTTGGCGACCTCGCCGACGAGCACCTCGCCGTTCTTGGCGAAGGCCACGACCGACGGGGTCGTCCTGGCTCCCTCCGCGTTCGCGATCACGGTGGGCTCGCCGCCCTCCAGCACCGCCACCACCGAGTTCGTGGTCCCGAGATCGATTCCGACCGGACGTCCCATCGCTGTCCCCTTCCACCGAGGAGCCCCCGCGCTTCCAGGCTTCCAGCACAAAACTTGAGCGGGCTCCTGTCAATGGGGCCCGGGCGCCGCACCGGGCAGCCGGCGGACGGTCCGCCGCCGGTCAAGTAGACAGGTGCCCCACCGGCGGCTTTCGATGCGGTTCCCCCCGCAGTTCCACCGCCCGCCGCGGCCGGTCCGTGATCAGGACGTCCACCCGCCGGTCGGCCAGGAAGGTGCGCAGTCCGGCGTCGTCGTTCACGGTCCACACCAGGGTGAACAGACCGTGCCGGGCCGCCCCGCCGAGCACGGTGGCGCGCGCCAGCCGGTGGTGCGCGGCCACGCCGTGCGCTCCGCAGGCCCGCAGGCGCCGCAGCGGGAACAGCTCGCTCACCCGGGTCCCCACCAGCCGGCCCGGCGCGATCTCCGCGCGGTCCCGGCCCAGCGACAGCGCGGTGCGCACGCCGGGGAAGGACCGGGTGATCGCGGCGACGGAACGGTCCTCCAGGGTGGTGGCGACGAACCCGTCCCGGCCGAGCAGCGCCACCGCCATGTCGATCAGCTCGCGTTCGTACCCGGTCTCCTTGAGGTCCAGGTGCCCGACCAGCCTCCCGGCCGCCAGGGCCATGACCTCCTCGACGACGGGCACGGCGTGTCCGGTGCGTGCGCACAGCTCGGCGTAGGTGATCCGGGCCAGCGGCGGACCCGTACGGCAGGCGCGGGCGTCGTGGTGGACGACGAACACGCCGTCGGCGGTCCGCCGGACGTCGAACTCGACGTACTCCGCGCCGGAGGCGAGCGCGTCCTCGTACGCCTCCCGGCTGGCGGCGCCGCAGCGCTCGGAGCCGCCGCGGTGGGCGGAGACGGCGGGGCGCGACCCCATGGGCCTCACCTCCCCGTCCCGTGACCAGCGGTTTACGGCACCGCCGTCGTCCTTCCGTCTCCCGGCCGCAGCCCGTTATACCCGGCCCGGCCGAACCGAACCGAACGGGGGTGCGAGCCGCCCATGACGGACGCCCCGCACCCCCGGCAGGTCTCGCTGCGGCTCAGGCGAGCTTCGCGGACAGCGTGATCGGTACGGCCTTCAGGGCCTGGCTGACCGGGCAGTTGGTCTTGGCCTCCTCGGCGGCGGCGACGAACTGGTCGTTGTCCAGGCCCGGCACCGTGCCCTCCACGGTCAGGTGGATGCCCGTGATGCCCTCACCCGGCTGGAAGGTGACGTCGGCGGAGGTGACGAGCTTGGTGGGCGGGGTGCCGGCACCGGTCAGGCCGTGCGACAGCGCCATGGAGAAGCAGCTGGAGTGGGCGCCGGCGATCAGCTCCTCCGGGCTGGTCTTGCCGTTCGCCTGCTCGGCGCGCGACGGCCACGACACCGGCTGCTGGCCGATGCCGGAGGAGTCGAAGGTGACGACGCCGTTGCCCTCGAGAAGGTTGCCTTCCCAGACGGTGTGTGCGGAGCGCGTGGTGGCCACGACGATTCCTTTCCAAGACTGGCTGTTTCGGCGGGGGCGGTCCCGTTGCCGGGTGCCTGGGCCCCATCCGATCACACCCGGGCCCGCGTCACCCAGCGGACGGGGCGGCACCGGACCGGTTTCCGGGCTCGCCCCCCGATCCGGCGGGGCGCGCCACCGGGCCGGCCGCCCCGCCCGGCGGCTCACCGCACCCGGAACACCGGCCCCCGCGGCGTGAACGGCAGCCGGCGGCCCTGCGGGATCAGGTAGGCGTGCTCGCGTCGTACGCGCAGGACGTCGCACCAGCCGTCCGTGATGACGAGGACGGGTGCGCCGGGCGGGAAGTCGTCGGCGCGGTGCAGGAGGTCGATGCCGGGCTGCAGGACCGTGCCGCCGCGGCCGTGCACGCGCACCCGGCCGGCGATCTCGGTGACCGGGAGGTAGCCCGCGTCGTGCGGGGCGGTGTCGCAGAAGACGACCCGGGCGGCCGGTACGTCACGGGCCTCGGCGTAGGAGGCGATCGCGCCGAGCGCCTTGCCGAGCAGCACGCGGTCCATGGAACCGGAGGTGTCCAGGACGACGCCGAAGGTGCAGCGGGCGATCTCCTCGGGCGGGAAGTAACGGCCCGCGCGCGGGATGTCGGGGGTGGACGCCTGGCGGCGCGACGGGCGGGCGTACGAGCGCACCGGCTCGGGGCGGGGGACGAACTCGTCGAACCAGCGGGCCAGTCGGGCGTCCCAGGGCAGCGGCGGGTGGCTGAGGGCGCGGATCTCCTCGACGAGGCCGCCGGGCAGGTAGCCGCGTTCCTGCCGCTGGTGCAGGTCCAGGCCCTGGGCGAGGCCGCGCCGGTAGAAGCCGTCGAGGTCGACGTAGTCGCCGGGCGGGCCGAGCGGGGCGCCGAGCACGTCGCCGACGCCCTTGCCGCGCAGGGTGGACAGGCGGCGCATCCGGCGCAGGTCGCCGGCGATGCGGTCGTAGACCTCCTCGGCGGACAGGCCGGCCAGCTCCCGGTCGTACAGCAGGCCTTCGGGCATGGTGCCGACCTGCATCTCGCGCAGCCAGCCGTTGATGACGTAGTCGCAGGCGACGTTGAACAGGTAGGGGTCGCGGGGGCCGCAGCGGTCGCCGTGGCGCAGGGCGGCGTGCAGCATCTCGTGGGCGAGGACGAACCGCCATTCCTCGTCGTCGAGTTGGTACAGCGGGTTGACGTAGATCTCGCCGGCCTCGGCGTTGACGGCGGCGATCTGGATGCCGTGGGCGCGGGCGAGTTCGGCGTCCGCGACGAGCTTGATGCCGGCCGCGATACCGCCCAGCAGCGGGTAGGAGGAGACGAACCAGCTCAGCGCCTCCTCCCAGGGGCGGCGGCCGGGCGTCTCGCCGTCGAGGGAGTCACGGCGGCCGCCCGCGACGTCCATCGCCGCCGACACGGTGCGGGTCAGGGCGGTGGCGAACGCCAGCTGCCAGTCCGGGACCTGCGCGAGGGCCCAGCCCACCCACGGCACGAGCAGCAGGTCGGGCTGCGTGCCGGCGGTCCCGCAGTGTTCGTAGGCGGCCGGGAGTCCGGTGCGCCGCCAGCGGGCGGCGAGCTGTTCCTCGTCGCCGTCGGGGTAGGACCGCGGCAGACCGTCGGGGGCGCGGCCGACGGGGAACGTGAGCAGGAAGCGGTTGACGACCGTGCAGCGTGCGGCCAGCTCGTACCGGTCGGGCTGCTCGCGCTCGCCCCTGGCCGCCGGGACGTGCCCGAAGCCGAGGTGGAGAGCGGCATGGGCGAGCGACCAGGCCCAGACGGCCGGTTCGGCGATGCGGGCCGGGTGGACGTGCAGGGTGCCGTCGGAGTCGACGCGGACGAGGCCGTCGCGGGGAGCCAGGACGCACTCCTCGTGGCGGCAGGTGTCGAAGTCGAGGGCGGCCAGCGCCGGATTGGCGCGCACCAGCCGCATCCCCTCCGCGAACGCCTCCGCGGCGACGTCCCGCTTCTTCTTGCCGCGGCCGCCGCGGCTCACCGCCGCGCCTCCACCAGCCGGGGCATGTCCCGGGCCGCCTCGACCAGGAACCAGGCGGGCAGCACGGGGTTGCCGTCGGCGTCGGAGGCGATGACGGTCTGGGCGACCTCGACGGAGATCTCGGCGAGCTGGACGAGCAGCGACTTGGCGCGGTACGCGGTCTGCCGGCCGTTCGCCGACATGTGCTCCTTGACGGCGGGCAGTTCCTTCACCAGCCGGCCGCGGAAGGACTCGGCGAGGTAGTAGAGCAGGTCGCGGTCCTCGACACGGTGCGGCCAGGGGGCGTCGCCCTTGAGGACGGCCTCGATGCCGTACCGGCTGCGGACGATCTTGACGTAGCCGCAGAAGGCGGTGGCGTGCGCGGGCGTCAGGGTGCCGTGGGTGAGGACCTTCAGGGTGTCCTCGTCGAGGTCCCGGCCGAAGGAGTGCAGGGCGTCGGAGAGCATGTGCCAGGAGCGGGGCGTGGAGAAGGGCTCCTCGGTCTTCGGCGGCTTGGACCACAGGTGGTCGGGGCGGTCGGTGAGGTGGTCCACGATCCACGGGTGGATGCCGTTGCTCTCCGCCCAGGTCAGCCAGTCCCTGGCGGAGGCCTCCAGGTGGACGTGGGTGAGGCGGTTGACGAGCGCGGAGGCGATCGGGCGGGCGAGGGCGTTGTCGGTCGCGCGGTTGCCGGCACCGATGACGATCGAGCCCTTGGGCAGCTCGTAGGTCCCGATGCGGCGGTCGAGGATCAGCGAGTAGAACGCCTTCTGCACGTCCGGGGTGGCCGCGTTCAGCTCGTCCAGGAACAGGCAGTACGGCTCGTCGCGGGCGATCGCCTCCGGCGGGCAGAACACCGAGCGTCCGTCACGGATCTGCGGCACGCCGATCAGGTCCTCCGGTGCGAGCTGGGTGCCGAGCAGGCTCACGCACTCCAGGCCCAGGGACTCGGCGAAGTCCCGCACCAGGGAGGACTTTCCGATGCCGGGGGCGCCCCAGAGGAAGACCGGCCGGACGGTGGCCAGGTTGAGCAGCAGTTCGGGAATGCGGGCGGGCGTGACGGTGACGGCTGCCTGCAAAGCAGCAACTCCTCAGGGGTGTTCGAGAAAGGCGCGCGAGTGCGCGCGATCGGTACGGACAGTGTGGGCGTACGGATCCGCGGGCGCAGCCGATTTTCAGGCGGCCCGCTCCTCCTGCGCCGTCTCCAGCGGCACCTGGGCCCCCTCCGACTCGCGCAGCCAGCGGCGCAGGACGCGGTGGACGTGCTCGGCGCCGATCAGGTCCTCGCCGTCCTCGACGGGCGCGGACAGGGCGAGCGGGGACAGCAGGAACGGCGCGCCCTGGGCGCCGCCGAGGCCGCCGTGGGAGCCGATCTGTTCCTCGAAGGCGAGGACCTCGCCGTCGGCGGGGTCGTGGAAGGAGTTGACCATGATGTCGGCGGTGTGCGGGAAGGAGTGGGTGCGGCGGACGGCCTCGGCGGCTCCGGGGCCGAACCCGGTGAGCGGGCCCGGTTCCTCGTCGAGCCGGTCCACGGGGATCTCCGCGCCGTACGCGCCGAGCACGACCCCGCCGTGCTCCTCGCTGCGCACGAGGAGGAAGCCGATGCCGGGGTGGTTGGCGAGGGTGGACAGCAGGGCGGGGTGCCGGGCGTCGATCTCCTCCTTGCTCATCCGGTGCGGCACGTCCGGGAAGGAGACCAGGCCGAGATTGCCCGAGGCCAGCACGATCGGCTCGGAGTCGCGGGACGGGCGGTACCGCTCGTCGCCCTCCTCGACGGGCCGGCGCAGCGCCGCCCGGACGGCCGCCCGGGCCTCGGCGCCGCTGTGGGTGCGCTCGGCCCGGCGCGGCACCGGCAGCCCGCAGCCGGCCCGCACCAGGTCACCGAGGGTGAGCCCGTAGCGGGCGCGGAAGGTCTCGCCGGGGCTCTGGCCGTGGTCGGACAGGACGACGATCCGGTACGGCCGGGGAGCGTGTTCGGCGACGTTCTCGATGAGCGCGAGCGCCCGGTCGAGACGGGCGAGGACCTGCTCGGCGTCACGGCTGAGCGGGCCGGAGTGGTGGGCGACCTCGTCGTAGGCGACCAGGTCGGCGTAGACGGAGGTGCGGCCGGCGAGCATGTCGCCCATCACGGCGGCGACGACGACGTCCCGTTCGACGACGGTGGCGAAGGCGCGGACGAAGGGGTAGAGACCGCCGCGGGCGACGCGCGGACGCTCCTTGCGCAGCCGGGCGCGGGTGGACTGGCCGATCTCGCGGGCGGCCTCCGCGACGAACGACAGGGCGGTGCGGACGGCGTTGGCCGGGTCGGAGAAGTACGCGAAGTAGCCGGCCCGGGAGCGGGTGGCGCGGTCGCGTCGCCGGGTGGCTATGGACAGGACGAGGGCCTGTTCGTCGGCGCCGCCGCCGAAGAGGTTGCCGCGGCTGGCGCCGTCGGCGGAGAGCAGTCCGCCGTCCCCGGTGCGCTCGACGGCGCGGCGCTGGAGTTCTGCGGCGCTGGTGGGACGGTTGCAGACCATCACCTCCCGGCTGTCCTTCTCGTACCAGCGGAAGGCGGGGACGTCGTGGTTGCTGCCGTGCAGGATGCCGAGCTGGCTGGCGCCGGTCTGGCTGGACCAGTCGGTGCTCCACGGGGTGAGGCGGTGGGTGGGGCGGGAGTGCTGCGGGCCGGGGTCCGGGCCCTGGTCCAGGTCCGCGTCCGGGCCCTCGCCGAGCCAGCGGGCGATCGTCGGCATGAGGCCCTTGCCGACGGCCGTGCCGAGGACGTCGTGGCCGACTCCGTCGAGCTGGACGAAGACGGTGCCGGGAGTGGGCGGGCAGGCCGGTCCGCCTCTGCGGCGGCGGTCGGAGAGGCGGTACAGGCGGCGCCGGTAGGCGTCGTCGTCGCGCACGGCGAGGGCACCGCCCGTCGCGGAGGCGACGGCGGACATCACGGCGGCGACGATGACGGCGGTCTCGGGGGCCGCCTCGCTCTCGCCGGAGGGGTTCAGCCGCAGGGCGAGCAGGAGGAGCGAGCCGTTGAGGAAGAACACCAGCAGGCCCAGGACGAGCGCCGGTACGAGCAGCAGCAGACGGACGAGGAGCGGCCAGACCAGGGCCGACAGCACACCGAAGACGCCGGCGCCGACGGCCGCGGTGATGCCGATGGTGGTGGCGCTGTCGCCGCTGGGCGACTGGAGCCGGAAGTCCGGCAGGATCCCCGCGAGCACGAGCATCGTGAGCGTGGACACGGCCCACACCGCGACGCTCCGCCCGGCCTGACTGACGGCCCGCCGCCAACGCCCTGCACGCACTCCCCGTACACCTCACGATCCGGCCCCGACGCCTGGGGGGCCGCCCTCCACCCTGTCACACCGCACTTACGGTCACCTCGGGGTCATCCCCGGTCCGACCCTGAGGTCATGCGCCGCCGTGTCGGGGGCATCCGCCGTCGCGTCGGGGTCGTCCGTTGCCGCGTCGGATACTGCTGCCGTCCCGTCGGAGGCCGTCCGCCGCCGGGAGCCGGCCGACGCCGGGAACCGGCCGACGCCGTCGGGGGTCATCTGCCGTCGTACCCGGCCGTCGGCATCGACAGCCGGCGGTGCACCCGGGCCTTCATCTGCGCGTCGTAGGCGGGTTCGGCGCAGCCGACCGTCTCCACCCGCACCCCGCGCCGGGCGCACTCCGCGGCGAACTCCTCGACGGACGACAGCGCGCTCTCCAGGACGCGCCGGCTGGGCGCGACGAACAGGTCGACTCCGGGGCGGACGCCGTCCCACAGCACGCCGTGGTCGGCGCGCAGCCCGCGCACCAGCAGCTCCCGGCTGACGACATAGCCCCGTTCCGCGGCCCACCGCGCGCACATCGCGTGCTGGCTGCGGGAGTCCACCAGAAAGGGATCGGCGTCCAGCTCCTCGAGCGGCGTCAGACTCGCGATCGCCGTGACCCGCACCGGTCCCATGGAGTCCCCCCTCACCTCCGCGTTTCGCCGCCGACCCTACTCCTGCCCGTAGGCTTCGGGGAGTCGCGCGAAGGAGGCAAAGAGGTGCCGGTGGAGATCACCTGGTGGGGTCACGCCACCTGCACGGTCGAGGATTCGGACACCCGTGTGCTCACCGATCCCCTGTTCGCCCGCAGGCTCGCGCATCTGCGGCGACGGCGCGGTGCGCTGCCCCCGCCCGGCGCCTGGCGCGCGGACGTGGCGCTCGTCTCGCACCTGCACGCCGACCATCTCCATGTGCCCTCACTGGCGCGCCTCGCGCCGGGCACGCGCCTCCTGGTGCCCCGGGGCGCGCCGCGCGCCGTCCCGGGCCTGCGGCGCCTGGCGCACCTGCGGCCGATCGAGATGGCACCCGGTGACGAGGTGTCCGTGGCCGGCCTGCGCATACGGGCCGTGCCCGCGTGGCACGACGGGCGGCGGCTGCCGCTCGGCCCGCACCGCTCCCCCGCGCTGGGGTACGTCGTCGAGGGCGAGGCGCGGACCTACTTCGCCGGGGACACGGGCCTGTTCGAGGCGATGGCCGAGGAGGTCGGGCCGGTCGACGTGGCGCTGCTGCCGGTGGGCGGCTGGGGGCCGTACCTCGGGGAGGGGCACCTGGACGCGGGGCGTGCGGCGGAGGCGCTCGCCCGGCTCGCGCCGCGCAGCGCGGTGCCGGTGCACTACGGCACGTACTGGCCGATCGGGATGGACGCCGTGCGCCCCCATGAATTCCACGCGCCGGGCGACGAGTTCGTGCGCCTCGCCGCCGAGCGGGCGCCCGGGGTGGCGGTGCACCGGCTCGGGCACGGGGAGAGCGTGCGCCTGGAGGTCGCGCGGTGACGCCACTGTCCACCGCGGTCACGACGGTCGTGCCGACGGAGTCCACCCAGCAGGCGATCGGCTATCCGTCGCTGTTCCTGCTGGTGCTGATCGGGGCGCTGGTGCCGATCGTGCCGACCGGGGCGCTGGTGAGTTCGGCGGCGGTGGTCGCCTTCCACCAGACGGCGCCGTTCTCGCTGGCGCTGGTGTTCGTGACGGCGTCGCTGGCGGCGTTCCTCGGGGACGTGGCGCTGTACTGGCTGGGCCGGCGAGGGATGAAGTCGAAGAACGGCTCGCGCTGGCTGGAGGCGATCCGCTCCCGGGCGCCGGAGGAGCGGCTCGCACAGGCGCAGGAGAAGCTCGCCGGCCACGGTACGACGGTGCTGGTGGTGTCCCGGCTGGTGCCGGCGGGCCGCATCCCGGTGATGCTGGCCTGCCTCATGGCGAAGTGGCCACTGCGCCGCTTCGTCCGGGGCAACCTGCCGGCCTGTCTGGCCTGGGCCGTGACCTACCAGCTGATCGGGATCCTCGGCGGCTCGCTGTTCCCCGAGCCGTGGGAGGGCGTGGTCGCCGCGGTCGCACTGACCGTGCTGATCAGCGCGGCCCCGAGCGTGTGGCGCCGGCTTCGGGGGACCCGGGCCGCCTAGCGGGTGCCTGACCGGTGGGCGGGAGGCCCGGACCGGCGGGTCGGCGGAAGGAGGACCCGAACCGCGTGGCCCCTGGGCGGGAGGCCCCGACTGCCCGGCCGGCGGACGGAACATCCGGACCGCGTGACCCCTGGGCTCGAGGCCCGGACCGGCGGGTCGACGGAAGGAGGACCCGAACCGCGTGACCCCTGGGCGGGAGGCCCCGACTGCCCGGTCGGCGGACGGAACATCCGGACCACCTGGTCCGCGTGCGCAGGTCGGCGTTGGCTAGTCGAGGATCCGTGAGCCTCCCACCGGCAGGTCCCACAGGTCCTCTCGGGCCCGTCCCGCCTTCTCCCAGGCGGCCCGCACGCGGGTGAGCGGTTCGAGAACGGGCTCGGCGGAGAGGACGAACGTCCCCCAGTGCATGGGCGCCATCCGGCGAGCGCCCAGATCCTGCGCCGCCCGCACGGCCTCCTCCGGGTCGCAGTGCACGTCCCTGAGCCACCAGCGCGGGTCGTAGGCGCCGATGGGGAGGAGGGCGAGGTCGATGCCCGGGTGGCGCTGTCCGATGCGGGAGAACCAGTGGCCGTAGCCGGTGTCGCCCGCGAAGTACACGCGCTGTCCGTCCGGGGCGGTGAGGACCCAACCGCCCCACAGGGAGCGGCAGGTGTCGGTCAGGGTGCGCTTGGACCAGTGGTGGGCGGGGACGAAGTCGAAGCGGACGCCGGACAGTTCGGCCGCCTCCCACCAGTCCAGCTCGGTGACCCGGGTGAAGCGGCGGCGCTGGAACCAGCGGCCGAGCCCGGCCGGCACGAACACGGGCGTGTCGCGCGGGAGTCGGCGCAGGGTGGGCGCGTCCAGATGGTCGTAGTGGTTGTGGCTGATGACGACCGCGTCGACGGTCGGCAGCGCGTCCCAGGGGACGCCGACGGGGGTGATGCGGGCCGGGGTGCCGAGGATACGGCGGGACCAGACCGGGTCGGTGAGGACGGTCAGGCCGCCGACGCGCAGCACCCAACTGGCGTGTCCCGCCCAGGTGACGGCGACGGTGCGGGCGTCGACGCGGGGCAGCGGGCCCGATGCGACGGGCACGCGCGGGATGTCGGCGAGGCCCTCCTTGCCGGGCCGTACGGAGCCCTCGCGGGCGAAGCGGGCGACGGACTTGAGGCCGGGCAGCGGGGCCGTCAACCGGTCGTGGAAGGTACGGGGCCACACGCGCCGCTCCCCCAGCGGGCGAGGCTCGGCGAGCGGCGGGACGGGGGACGACAGGGGGGACACGGCCGCCGGAGCGTCCGCCTCCCGTAGGGGCGCACCGGCGGTGGTGGTGGTCGACTCGGACTGCTGCGTCATCGAGGAGGCTCCCATCGCTGAGCGTCGTCACGGAGATCGTCGAAGACCGACCTCAGACGGATCAACGCGCGTTGCACGTGTGGCAGTTCCAACGGGGTGGGTGATGTGAGACATTCCGTGCGCTGGGTGTCCGTGCCGCCCAGCAGCGCGCCGGTGGACAGCCGCACGCGCAGCGCGCCGAGGTCGTCGCCGAAGCGGTGGCCGCCCGGCGCGGGCATGCCGAGCCGGGCGGTGAGGAGGTCCTCCAGGTCCTGCGCGTCGCCGACGTCCTGCGCGGACAGCGCCTCGCGCAGCGGGCCGAGGTCGACGTAGAGGTGCCGGCCCGCCTGCGGGGGCAGGGCGAGGGCTCCCCCGGCCTCGACGGCGGCGTGCGCGGCGGCGGCCACGCGCGCGTGCAGGCGTACGACGGCACGCACGCGCGTGGTGACGTGCTCGGGCTCGGTCAGGGCGTGGGCGGCGGCCGCGGCGACCGGTGCGGCGACGCGGGCGTCGAGGGCGGTGAGGACGTCGAGCACGCGCGCGTGGAGGCCGTCCCCCTCGGCTCCGGCGGGGAGGCGCGCGACGGCGGCCGGCCAACCCGTCGGCAGCAGGGCGCCCGCGAGGTCGCTGACGACCGTCACGTGGTCGGGGAGCATCTCGGCGGGGCTGACCAGCACGGTGTCGTGCGGGTCGTGCAGGGTGTCGCGCCAGGTCTCGTCACTGACCAGGTGCAGGCCCTCCCCGGCGGCGGCCTCGACAGCCTCGTGCAGCACCTCCGGCGGGGCGACGGTGGCGGTGGGGTCGTCGGCGACGGACAGCACCAGCAGCCGCGGGGCACCGCCCTCGGCGCGGACCCGGCGCACGGTCTCCAGCAGGGCGTACGGGTCCGGGACGCCGCCGCACTCGGCGGGCGTCGCCACATGGAAGACGGGTCTTCCCAGCAGGCGTGCGTACGGCGCCCACCAGGCCGCGCAGGGCCTCGGCACCAGCACGTCACCGCCGAGGGCGGCGGTCAGCGCGAGCAGCAGGGCGGGGGCACCGGGGCCGGCCACGATCCGCTCCGGCCCGGCCGGCGTGCCGCGCCGCTCCCAGTAGCCGCAGGCGGCGTGCAGCAGGGCACGCCCGCCGCCGACGGGTTCGCTGTCGCCACGGGTGGCGGCCGCGGCGAGGACCGACGCGAGGCCGGGCAGGACGGGCAGTCCGTCCGCGGGGAGCGGCGGCCCGTAGCGGACGGGCCCGTGCCCTTCCGGTTCCGTCCGCCGCATGGGGTCCTCCGCGCAGTCCGTCCCTGGTGCCCTGTGCTGTCGCCGGCCGGTGGGTGCCCCGCCCGGCGACGCCGGGGCTGCCTGCTCCCCCGCGTGCCGGATGGTGCGTGACGTCTCGTACGGGCCGGGTGTGCTCTCGGGCTCTGAGTACCCCGCGTGCCCTCCTCCCATGGCCGCGCGCCGGGGTTGCGCCGGTCACAGCGCGGGGCGGACCGGCGCGCGGGCGGGGTCAGACGTCCCTCGCCACGCCGTCCCGGCGCAACCGGTGCGCGGCGGCGGCGAACGCGCCGGCGATCAGCAGTCCGCCGGCGACGAGGGCGGGCACCGAGTCGGTGAAGGCCCCACCGGCACCGGCCTGGACGCCGTGCTGGACGGGGGCGGTGATGCAGGAGGGGTCGTCGTGACCACGGGGGCACGGCTTGGCCGCGGCGCACGACTCCTCGTGGCCCTCGGTGCACTGCTTGTCCGAGGCACAGGACTCCTCGTGGCCCTCCGTGCACTGCTTGTCCGAGGCACAGGACTCCTCGTGGCCCTCCGTGCACTGCTTGTCCGAGGCACAGGACTCCTCGTGGCCCTCCGTGCACGTCTTGCCGCCGTCGCAGCTCTCGCCGTGGGACGGGGTGCACGTCGGAGCGTCGCCCCGGGCGACGTCGAAGGCCGCGCTCCACGGCGTGGCCTGCCCGCCGGGCGGCGCCGGGCAGGTCCCCTCGACGGTCCAGGGGGAGTCCGTACCGGCCGCCGCCTCGGGCGCGCCCAGGTCACTGGCGGCGTCCTCGGCTACCTCCCCCGCGGCGCCCGTACCGGCCGCTGCCTCCGGCCCGTCGGGTTCCCCAGCGGGGTCCGTACCGGCCGTTCCCTCCAGCGCGTCGGGTTCCCCGGCAGGGTCCGTACCGGCCTTTCCCTCCGACACGTCGGGTTCCCCAGCGGCGCCCGTACCAGCCGTTTTCTCCGGCGCGTCGAGGTCACCGGCGGTGTCCCCGGCTACCTCCCCGGCGGCGCCCGTACCGGCCGTCGGCTCCGGCACGTCGGGTTCCCCGACAGCGCCCGTACCGGCCGCCGGCTCCCGCCCGGCGAGGTCACCGGCGGGGACGACACTGGCGGTGCCCCGGTAGGCGGGTCCCGACAGCTCGTCGTTGCCGGGCTCCAGACTCAACTGGACGGTCCCTCCGGCGAAGGCCTGCGAGGTGGCCTGCATGGTCTTGGGGGCGGGGCCGCCGAGAGGGTCGCAGGAGACGGAGACGGTGACGCTGCCGCCCGGGGCGGCGGTGGCCGGCCCGACCTCCGCCGTCGGGTCCGCGGACGCGGCCGGGGCGGCACCGGCCAGCACGGCACCGACCAGAGCGGCGACGGACAGGACACGGACGGTGCGGCACATGGAACGGCTCCTTCGGCCGACGACTGCGGGGCACGCTGTCCGTGCCCCACAGCCATGACAGCCCGCGTCGGCCGGTACCGCGCGCGACCGCGGTCCATTGGCGGGACGGAAGCCCCCAACCGGGTGACTTCTCGGGAGGGCCGGGGGAAAGCGCTCTCAACCGCAGCCGTAGCCGCCCTACGCCGCGTCCTTCAACACCTGTTCCCGCAGCCGGTCGCAGCACCGATTGATCAGCCGGGACACATGCATCTGCGAAATCCCCAACTGCTCGGCGATCCGACTCTGCGTCATGTCCCCGAAGAACCGCATGTAGAGAATCGCCCGCTCCCGCTCGGGCAGCGCGGCGAGCCGCGGCTTCACGGCCTCCCGGTCGACCACCGTGTCGAGCGCGGGGTCGACCACCCCCAGCGCGTCGCTCAACGAGTACCCGTCCTCGCTCCCCGGCATCTCCGCGTCCAGGGACAGCGCGGTGAAACTCTCCAGCGCCTCCAGCCCTTCCCGCACCTCGGCCTCGCTCAGCTGCGCGTGCTCGGCGATCTCGGTGACGGTCGGGCGGCGCCCGGAGACGGTCTGGGACAGGTCCTGGCAGGCGAACCGCACCCGGTTGCGCAGGTCCTGCACCCGGCGCGGCACATGCAGGGTCCACATGTGGTCACGGAAGTGCCGCTTGATCTCCCCGGTGACGGTCGGGACGGCGTAGCTCTCGAACGCGTTGCCGCGCTCGGGGTCGTAGCGGTCGACGGCCTTGACCAGGCCGAGGGCCGCGACCTGACGGAGGTCCTCGAAGCTCTCGCCGCGGCTGCGGAAGCGGCCGGCGAGGCGGTCGGCCATGGGCAGCCAGGCCTCGACGATCTGTGCGCGGAGCGCGTCGCGCTGAGGGCCCGGCGGCAGTGCGGCGAGCCTGCGGAAGTCCTCGGCGGTGTCGGGCGCGTCGTCGTGCGGGTGGTGCTTCGCGGTCGCTCGGTTTCGCATGGTGCGTAGCAACTCCCTTGGAAGTGCTCTGTGTTGGCCGGTCAACGTGGGAGCGCGCGGCAGCAGCCGGACGGACCTGCCGGGGCCGCGGCATGCGGTGTCCCACGGACGTGCCTCCGGTCCGAAGCACTGTGACTGCGCCTGCCCCCGGCCCCTGCCCGCAAACACCGGCCCAGGTTTTCCGGCCGCCCCCGGGGTGACTCGGCAGGGGTCACGACACGCGTCCCCATTCCTTCGTTCTCCCGACGTCCGGGGAGGTCCCTTCCATGAGCACCAAGGTCTCCGACCATGTACTGCAGCGGCTGCGCGAATGGGATGTCGAGCAGGTCTTCGGCTATCCCGGCGACGGCATCAACGGCCTGCTCGCCGCGTGGGGGCGGGCCGACGACCAGCCGCGGTTCGTGCAGTCCCGGCACGAGGAGATGTCGGCGTTCCAGGCGGTCGGCTACGCCAAGTTCAGCGGCCGTCTCGGGGTGTGCGCGGCGACGTCCGGACCGGGTGCGATCCACCTCCTGAACGGCCTGTACGACGCCAAGCTGGACCATGTGCCGGTGCTGGCGATCGTCGGCCAGACGCACCGCACCGCGATGGGCGGCTCCTACCAGCAGGAGGTGGACCTGCACACGCTGTTCAAGGACGTCGCCTCGGAGTTCGTGGAGACGGTGACGGTCCCCGAGCAGCTGCCGAACGTCCTCGACCGGGCGATCCGCACCGCGTACGCCCGCCGCTGCCCCACCGCGATCATCATCCCCGGGGACGTGCAGGAGCTGGACTACTCGCCGCCGACGCACGAGTTCAAGATGGTGCCCTCCAGCCTCGACCAGAGCGCGTGGACGACCGTCCCGTCCGAGGAGTCGCTGCGGCGGGCCGCGGAGATCCTCGACTCGGGTGACAAGGTGGCGATCCTGGTCGGCCAGGGTGCGGCCGGGGCGCGCGCGGAGGTGGAGCGGATCGCCGAGCTGCTCGGCGCGGGCGTGGCCAAGGCACTGCTCGGCAAGGATGTCCTCAGCGACGAACTCCCCTACGTCACCGGCTCGATCGGCCTGCTGGGCACCCGTCCGTCGTACGAGCTGATGCGGGACTGCGACACCCTGCTGACGATCGGTTCCTCCTTTCCGTACACGCAGTTCCTGCCGGAGTTCGGCAAGGCGCGGGGTGTGCAGATCGACATCGATCCGCACATGGTCGGGATGCGCTACCCGTTCGAGGTGAATCTCGTCGGCGACGCGAAGGAGACGCTGCGGCGGCTGATCCCGATGCTGACGTCGGAGGAGACACGCGGCCGCGAGTGGTTCGAGACGGTGTGCGACAACGTACGGCACTGGCGGGAGGTGATGGAGCGGCGGGCGGAGCTGTCCGCCGACCCGATCAACCCGGAGTACGTGGCCCGGGCCCTGGACCCGCTGCTGCCGGCCGACGTGATCCTCACCTCCGACTCGGGGTCGGTGGCCAACTGGTACGCGCGCCATCTGACGCTGAAGCCCGGGATGCGCGGCTCGCTGTCCGGCACGCTGGCGACGATGGGCTGCGGGGTGCCGTACGCGATCGGCGCGAAGTTCGCCCACCCGGACCGGCCGGTGATCGCGCTGGTCGGGGACGGGGCGATGCAGATGAACGGCCTCGCGGAGCTGATCACGGCGGCGAAGTACAAGGACCGCTGGCCGGATCCGAGGCTGGTCGTCGCCGTGTGGAACAACCACGACCTCAACCAGGTGACGTGGGAGATGCGGGCCATGGAGGGCGCCCCGTCCTTCCTGCCCTCGCAGCAGCTGCCGGACGTGCAGTACGCGGCGTTCGCCCGCTCCCTGGGGCTGACCGGGGTACGCGTGGAGAAGCCGGAGGACGTCGAGGCGGGCTGGCGTACGGCGCTGGAGGCGGACGGGCCCGCGGTGGTGGAGTTCCTCACCGACCCGGCGGTACCGCCGATCCCGCCGCACGCGACCTGGGAGCAGATGGAGGCGACGGCCGCGTCGATCCTCAGGGGCGACGCGGACCGGGGGTCCGTCATCAAGCAGGGGTTCAAGGCGAAGATGCAGGAGTTCCTGCCGGGCCGGGAGAAGAAGTAGCCCCCTGGCCGGTGCGGGACATCGGCGGGATGTATGCCGTGTCGGCTCCCGCCCCACGGGTACGCGGTGGGCCGGCCCCCGAAGATCTGGAGGGAGACATGCAGCGAGGCAGTGACCGGCTGAGTGTCCACCGGGACGACGAGATGAAGCACGAACTGCAGGGTCTGCTCAGGTCCGGGCACCCCACGCGGTCCGAGGAGTGGCACGACCCCGAGCCGTCCGCCGAGGACGACCCGGAGGTCTGGGGTGGTCCGGTGGTGCCCGGGAACGCCCGGGCGTCGCTCGCGACGGTACGGCTGGAGCTGGCCCGGATCCTGGGCCGCAGTTCCTTCCCCGCCGGCCCGGAGGAGCTCGCCCGGACCCTGCGCCGCAAGAACGCGCCGGACGCCCTCGTGGAGGCGGTGCGGCAGCTGCCGCACCGGGAGCGTTACGCCACCGTGCAGCAGCTGGCCGAGACGCTGGTCAGGGGCGGCTGATGCGGCTGATGGGCCAGGACCGGGCCACCCGGGCCGCCGCGACCGGCACCAGCGTCGACGTCGGCGAGGCGACGACCCGCTATCTGCTGTACGGGCTGCTGCCCGGCTGGTTCGTGCCCGGGATCGCCGACTGGGCCATGCACCGGCGCACCCGGATCGAGGACACCGCCGGCACCAAGGAGTCCTTGATCCACTCGCTGATGATGGCGGAAGTCGGCCTCCCGATCGCGCTCACCCTGCGGTACGAGGTGAACCCGCTGCTGCTGTCCGTGCAGCTGGCGGGTGCCGCGGTGCACGAGGCGACCGCGCTGTGGGACGTGCGGACGGCCGTCAGGAGCGAGCGTGAGGTCAAGCCGGTCGAGCAGCACATCCACAGCTTCCTGGAGTCGCTGCCGTTCGGAGCGCTCGCGTCGCTGATGTGCCTGCACGCCGACCAGGTGAAGTCCCTGGTGAAGGGCGGGCGCGGCGCCCCGGACGCATGGCGGCTGGTCCCGCGCCGCCGCCCGCTCTCGCGCGCCTACCTCGCGGGCATCGCCGCCGCGATCGGCACGTGTGTGCTCCTGCCCTACGGCGAGGAGCTGCTGCGCTGCCGGCGCGCGGCCAAGGCAAGGAAGAAAGAGCGTGCCGGGGGCGACGCGGCCCACTGGCGGGCGAACGGCCACTGAGAGGACGTTGAACGATCATGCGTATCGCTTTTCTGACGGCACCCGAGGGCGTGGAGCAGGTCGAGCTGACCGATCCCTGGCAGGCTGCGGTGGACGCCGGCCACGAGCCCGTCCTCGTCTCGACGAAGTCCGGTGAGATCCAGGCCTTCAACCACCTCAGCAAGGCCGACACGTTCATGGTGGACGACGTCGTCGGCGAGGTGCCGGCCGAGTCCTTCGGCGGGCTGGTCCTGCCGGGCGGCGTCGCCAACCCCGACTTCCTGCGGATGGACGAGAAGGCCGTGGCCTTCGTCAAGGACTTCTTCGAGCAGGGCCGCCCGGTCGCCGCGATCTGCCACGCCCCGTGGACGCTCGTCGAGGCGGACGTCGTACGGGGCCGCGAGCTGACCTCGTGGCCGAGCCTGCGGACGGACATCCGCAACGCGGGCGGCACCTGGGTCGACGAGCAGGTCAAGGTCTGCGACCACGGGCCCAACAAGCTGGTGACCAGCCGTAAGCCGGGCGATCTGAAGGCGTTCTGCGAGGCGTTCCTGGACGTGTTCGCGAAGGAGGCGAGCTGATGGGCTCCCCGGCCGACCGCAAGCAGGAGCAGCGCGAGGCCTTCCGCGCCGTGGACCCGGCCTCGGGGCCGTTGACCACCGACCAGGGTGTGGAGGTCGACCACACCGACGACTCGCTCGCCGCGGGTGAGCGCGGTCCGACGCTGATGGAGGACTTCCACTTCCGGGAGAAGCTCACCCGCTTCGATCACGAGCGCATCCCCGAGCGGGTGGTGCACGCGCGGGGCGCGGGCGCGTACGGCTACTTCGAACCGTACGAGTCCTGCGCGGAGTTCACCCGGGCTGCCTTCCTGCGGGATCCGTCGGTGCGCACGCCGGTGTTCGTGCGGTTCTCCACCGTGCAGGGCCCGAAGGGGTCGGCGGACACCGTGCGGGACGTGCGCGGCTTCGCCACCAAGTTCTACACGTCGGAGGGGAACTACGACCTGGTCGGGAACAACTTCCCGGTCTTCTTCATCCAGGACGGCATCAAGTTCCCCGACTTCGTGCACGCGGTGAAGCCGGAGCCGCACAACGACATCCCGACCGGCGCCTCCGCGCACGACACCCTGTGGGACTTCGTGTCGCTGCAGCCCGAGACGCTGCACGCGATCATGTGGCTGATGTCGGACCGGGCGATCCCGCGCAGCTACCGGATGATGCAGGGCTTCGGCGTGCACACGTTCCGGTTCGTGAACGCCGAGGGCCGCGGCACGTTCGTGAAGTTCCACTGGAAGCCGAAACTGGGCGTGCACTCGCTGGTGTGGGACGAGGCGCAGGAGTGCCAGGGCCGCGATCCGGACTTCAACCGGCGCGACCTGTGGAACGCGATCGAGGCGGGCGAGTACCCGGAGTGGGAGCTGGGCGTCCAGCTCGTGCCGGAGGAGGACGAGTTCTCCTTCGACTTCGATCTGCTCGACGCCACGAAGATCATCCCGGAGGAGCAGGTGCCGGTGCGGCCGATCGGCAGGATGGTGCTGGACCGCAACCCGGAGAACTTCTTCGCCGAGACCGAGCAGGTCGCCTTCCACACGGCGAACGTGGTGCCGGGCATCGACTTCACCAACGACCCGCTGCTGCAGGCCCGCAACTTCTCCTATCTGGACACCCAGTTGATCCGGCTGGGCGGCCCCAACTTCTCGCAGCTGCCCGTCAACCGGCCGGTGGCGCCGGTGCGCACCAACCAGCGCGACGGCTACCACCAGAGCACGATCCACCGGGGGACGAACTACTTCCCGAACTCTCTCGGCGGTGGCTGCCCGGCGCACGCGGGCGTCGACTCCACGGCGTTCACCCACTACACGGAACGCGTCGACGGCGCCAAGATCCGCCGACGCAGCCCGAGTTTCCAGGACCACTACAGCCAGCCGGCGCTGTTCTGGAACAGCATGTCCGACTGGGAGAAGCAGCACATCGTGCAGGCGTTCCGGTTCGAGCTCGGCAAGGTCGACGCGCGGACGGTGCGGGCCCGTACGGTGGAGCACCTGGCCAAGGTGGACGGCGAGTTGGCGGTCGAGGTGGCGCGCGGCATCGGCGTGCCGGAGCCGGAGGCCACGGAGACGGCGTCCAAGCTGTCCTCCCCCGCCCTCAGCCTGGAGTCGCTGCGCGGGAACGGGTCGATCCGCACCCGGCAGATCGCGGTGCTCGTCACCGACGGTGTGGACGCCGAGCAGGTGGCCTCGGTGCGGGAGGCGCTGGCCGCCGAGGGGGCGATCGTGGAGGCGCTGGCGGCCACGGACGGCACGGTGAAGGGGGCCGACGGTGAACTGTATGCAGTCGACCGCGCACTGCCGACCGTCGCCTCTGTCCTGTACGACGCCGTCCTGCTGCCCGGCGGCCCCACCGGCACCCCGCCGATCACGCTCGACCCGGACGCCATGCGCTTCGTCCGGGACGCCTACCGGCACGGCAAGCCCGTCGGGGCGGTGGGTTCCGGGGTGGGGGTGGTGTCGGCGCTGGAGCCGGAGGGCGTGCGGCTGTCGACCGAGTACCACCGGGTGGTGGCCGACCGGGGCGTGGTGACGGACACCTCGCCGGGCTCGGCGAGCAGGGAGTTCGTGGAGGCCTTCGTCGCCGCGATCGCGGCACACCGGCACTGGGACCGGCCGCCGGTGCGTCACTGATCCAGGGCGCTCCCGGCCGGTACGGCCGATTCCGGAAGGTCCCTCGAGCGGCCCCGGTGGGCTCAGGCCCTGCCGGGGCCCTCCGTCGTGCCGCGGCCCCACTTGCCGACCGGAGTGCCGGCCGAGGTCTTGCCGCCCCCGGCGTCCGCGGCGTCACGGTCCCGGGCGCCCTCGCGGGTGCGGCCCGGGGCGACGGAGCGACGCGGGTTGCGCCGCAGGTACTCGCCCTCCAGCTGGGCCATGCGGTCGTTGTGGGCGCGCAGCGCGTCGTTCGAGCCGTACAGCAGCGTGTCGTGGCGCGTGCGGTGGATCGTCTCCAGCTCCTTCATGAGCTGCTGGTCGTCCAGCCGGTCCGGGTCGACTCCGGTCATGGTCGTACCCCACTGTTCGTGTTCGTCCATGGGGTTCGGGTACCCGCCTGGAGCACACACCCCACGCGGCATCCGGGAGGGAGCCATGGATCTCGCTTTTCTGCATCCACTGTACGAACATTCCGGCCCCTGGGCCTCCGTCTACGTCGACACCTCCCGGCACACGGAGAGCACCCCCCACGAGCGGCACCTCACGGCCACCGCCATGGCGCGGGAGCTGGCGGAGCAAGGGGCGGACGAGGCCACCTGCCGGGCGGTGGAGAGGGCGATCGAGGAACTGGCCCACTCCTCGGAGCCGCACGGGCGGGCCCTGTTCGCCCGTGGCGGCGAGGTGGTCCTCGACCCGCCGCTGGCCCGGCCCCCGCAGGGCGACACCGCCGAGTGGGCGCCGCTGCCGCGGGTCACCCCGCTGCTGGAGCTGGCCGACCAGGACCCGGTGTGCGTGGTGGCGTACATCGACCGCAGGGGCGCGGACTTCGAGCTGCGCACGGGGCTGGGCCGTGAGGACGCGGGGAAGGTCGCCGGTCGGCAGTATCCCGTCCACCGCACGTCGACGGTCGACTGGTCCGAGCGGCACTTCCAGCTGAAGGTCGAGAACACCTGGGAGCACAACGCGGCGGAGATCGCCGACGCGCTCACCGTCTGCCAGGAGGAGACACGCGCCGACCTGCTGATCCTCGTCGGTGACGACCGGGAGCGGCGGGCCGTGCACGAGCGGTTGCCGCAGCGGCTGCACGACCGCGTGGTCGAGGCATCGCACGGCACGGGCAGCCGGCTGCTGGACGAGGACGTGGAGACGGCCCGTGCCGAGCACGCCCGCCGGCAGGCCGAGACCGAGCTGGAGCGCTTCCTGGCCGCCCGCGCACCGGACGCCGAGGGCCGCGCCGGGGCCGTGGAGGGCGTGCCCGCGCTGGTCGAGGCGGCCCGTGAGCACCGCATCGACGAACTGCTGATCCGCGCCGACGGCCCGGACACCCACCGCGAGGTGTGGATCGGCGAGGACCCGGACCAGCTGGCGGTGCGCCGTACGGAGCTGAAGACGCTCGGCGAGCAGCACTCGTGGCCGGCCCGCGCGGACGACGCGCTGATCCGGTCGGCGGTCGCCACGGACGCGCCCGTGCTCGTCGTACCCGCGGCCGGGGAGGAGGCGCCGGTGGGCGGCCTGGGCGCGCTGCTGCGCTGGAAGTAAGCCCCCCGGGGCCCGACCCGCCCTTCCGGCCACCGGGCTACCCGGCTACCCGGCTACCAGGACGGCTACCGGTCCCGCTCCACGCGCCGCTCGTCCCACACCGGTTCCGGGGTCTCCCGGACCCGGCCGTCGCTGCCGAAGACCAGGAAGCGGTCGAAGGAGCGGGCGAACCAGCGGTCGTGGGTGACCGCGAGGACCGTGCCGTCGAAGGCCTCCAGGCCCTCCTGGAGGGCCTCGGCGGACTCCAGGTCGAGGTTGTCGGTCGGCTCGTCGAGCAGCAGGGCCGTGGCGCCCTCCAGTTCCAGCAGCAGGATCTGGAAGCGGGCCTGCTGGCCGCCGGAGAGCCGGTCGAAGGTCTGCTCGGCCTGCTGGGTCAGCTCGTAGCGGCGCAGCCGGGACATGGCCGCGCCCCGGTCCTGGGAGTGTTCCTTCCACAGGATGTCCAGGAGCGTGCGGCCCTGGAGCTCCGGGTGGGCGTGGGTCTGGGCGAAGTGCCCCGGCAGCACGCGCGCCCCGAGCTTCCACGCACCGGTGTGCGCCACGTCCTCGCCGGCGAGGAGCCGCAGGAAGTGCGACTTGCCCGAGCCGTTGGAGCCGAGGACGGCGACGCGTTCGCCGTAGAAGACCTCCAGGTCGAAGGGCTTCATCAGGCCGGTCAGCTCGAGTCCCTCGCAGGTGACGGCCCTGACTCCCGTGCGACCGCCCTTGAGGCGCATCTTGATGTCCTGCTCGCGCGGCGGCTCGGGCGGCGGGCCCGCCTCCTCGAACTTGCGCAGCCGGGTCTGTGCGGCGTGGTAGCGGGAGGCCATCTCATGGCTGACGGACGCGGCCTGACGGAGGTTCAGCACCAGCTTCTTCAGCTGGGCGTGCTTCTCGTCCCACCGCTTGCGCAACTCCTCGAAGCGGGCGAAGCGTTCCCGTCGGGCCTCGTGGAAGGTGGCGAAGCCCCCGCCGTGCACCCAGGCGTCGGCACCGGCCGGGCCGGGCTCGACGGAGACGATCTTCTCGGCGGCGCGGGAGAGGAGTTCACGGTCGTGGGAGACGAAGAGGACCGTCTTGCGGGTCTCCTTCAGCCGCTCCTCCAGCCACCGCTTTCCGGGCACGTCCAGGTAGTTGTCGGGCTCGTCGAGCAGCAGCACCTCGTCGGTGCCGCGCAGCAGCGCCTCGAGGACGAGCCGCTTCTGCTCACCGCCGGACAGCGTACGCACCAGCCGGAACTGCGCCTTGTCGTACGGCACTCCCAGCGCGGCCGTCGTGCACATGTCCCACAGCGTCTCGGCCTCGTACCCGCGCGCCTCGGCCCAGTCGGCGAGGGCCTGCGCGTACTGGAGCTGGGCGGCCTCGTCGTCGACGGCCATGATCGCGTGCTCGGCCCGGTCGACGGCCTGCGCGGCCTCGCGGATGCGGGGCGGGGCGACGGAGACGAGGAGGTCGCGCACGGTCGTCTCGTCCCGGACGGAACCCACGAACTGGCGCATCACACCGAGCCCGCCGCTGACGGTGACGGTGCCGCCGTGCGGCTTCAGCTCACCGGAGATCAGCCGCAGCAGGGTCGTCTTCCCGGCCCCGTTGGGCCCGACGAGGGCCACGGCGGCCCCCTCGCCCACCCGGAAGGACACGTCGCCGAGCAACGCCCTCCCGTCGGGGAGGTAGTACTCGAGGTGCGCGGCTTCCAGATGTCCCATGAGGAGGCATTCTGCGGGCCGCCCCCGGAACGCGGCAAACCGATATTCACGCAGGCCGAGATCGCCGTCGGCCGCGGGACAGCGACAGCCCGGGAGCGTCACCGATGCCTCCGGCGGCGGGCGGCCGTCGGGGCACGCACGCGAAGAGCCGCCCCGGCCGGGAGGGCCTGCCGGTCCCGTGGTCGCCGGACCGCCCGCCCTGCCGACGGCCGACGAGCCGCAGACCCTGCGTCCACCGGCACAGCGACCGCATCGGACCGTGCCCCCGGCCCGGACGGCCGCGCTCCGGCCGGCCTCGGCCCGCCGCGGCCCGTCGGCCACAGCGGCCCCTGGTCACTCGGGTCCGTCCAGGGGTTCGCCTGCCGGGCCGGGCTCGCCGGAGGGGGTCACGGTCGTGCCTGCCCAGGTCAGGGCCTTCCAGCCGTCGGTCGGGGAGCCTTCCAGGATGACCGTGCCGGTGTTGGCGAGGCGGTGGGTGGCGGCGAAGGGGACGTCGACGTTGTGGGCACGGGCGGCGGACCAGGTGCGGATGGCGGCGCCGTGGCTGATCAGGGCGACGGTGCCGGCGCCGCTCGCGGCGGCCTCGGCGACCACGGCGTCGTAGCGGGCGAGGAACTCGGTGCCGTTCTCGCCGCCGGGTATGCGCAGCCGGGTGTCGCCGGCCGCCCAGGCGAAGGCGGTGCGCATGTAGCGCTCGCCGTCCGCCGAGTGGCCGGGGAGGAGTTCCAGGTCGCCGGCGGAGATCTCGCGGATACCGTCACGGACGCGTACGTCGAGGCCGCGGGCGGCGGCCAGCGGGGCGGCCGTGAGCTGGGTGCGGACGAGGGTGGAGGCGTACAGGGCCTCGATGTCCTCGTCGGCGAGGGCCCTGGGGAGCGCGGCGGCCTGCCGCTCGCCGAGTTCGGTGAGGCCGGGGCCGGGAACGGCGGTGTCCAGCAGGTAGTCCACGTTGGTGGGGGTCTCCCCGTGGCGGACGAGGATCAGACGCATCCGGTCACCCTCCCGTGTCGGTGCCGCCTCGCGCGGGAAACGGCCCCTGCAGGGTACCCGCAGCCCATGAACCCAGACGTCGATCTCACCGCCCCGCAGCCCGGCCGCCACCCCCTGCGCGACCGGCTGCTCGCCCTCGACTGCCGGCTGTTCGAGTTCGCCGCCGAACGCGACTGGCCCGCCGCGGAGCCGGTCCTGCCGCGGCTGAGCCGCAGCGCCAACCACGGCGTGCTGTGGTTCGCGGCGGCGGCCGCGATGGCGGCGAGCCGCACGCCCCGGGCCCGTCGGGCCGCCGCCCGCGGGCTCGCCTCGCTGAGCCTGGCCTCCCTGACGATCAACACCCTCGGCAAGCGCTCGGTGCGCCGCCCGCGGCCCGTGCTGGATCCGGTGCCGCTGGTCCGGCAGCTCAAGCGGCAGCCGATCACCACGTCCTTCCCGTCCGGTCACTCCGCGTCGGCGGCGGCCTTCGCGACCGGCGTCGCACTGGAGTCGCCGGCGTGGGGTGCGGCGGTGGCGCCGGTCGCGTTCTCGGTGGCGATGTCCCGCGTCTACACGGGCGTCCACTTCCCGAGCGACGTCCTCGCGGGCGCTGCCCTGGGCGCGGGTGCCGCGTTCGCCGTACGGGGTCTGGTGCCCACCCGGGGCCCGGCCGTCCCGCCGGCCCGGCCCCGTGCGCAGGCGCCCGCGCTGCCCGAGGGGGAGGGTCTGGTGGTCGTGGCCAACACCGCCGCCGGGACCGCCGACCGGGTCCGTGCGCTGCACGACACCCTGCCGCGCGCGGAGGTCGTCGCGTGCGAACCGGCGGATGTGCCGGCCGAGTTGGAGAAGGCGGCGGCCCGTGCCCGGGTGCTCGGGGTGTGCGGCGGCGACGGCACGGTGAACACGGCCGCCGAGGTCGCCCTGCGCCACGGGCTGCCGCTGGCCGTCGTCCCCGGCGGCACCCTCAACCACTTCGCGTACGACCTGGGCGTGGAGGACGTGCGGACGCTGGCCCGGGCCGTACGGGACGGTGAGGCGGTGCGCGTGGATGCGGGCCGGTTCGTCTGCGGGGCGCGGCAGGGCGTCTTCCTCAACACCTGCAGCCTGGGCGTCTATCCGGAGCTGGTGCGCGAGCGGGACCGCTGGTCGCAGCGGATCGGCGACTGGCCCGCCGGCGTTCTCGCGGCTCTGCGGGTGCTGCGCGCGGGCCGGCATCCGCTGGAGGCCGAAGTCGGGGGCAGCGCCCGCCCGTTGTGGCTGCTGTTCGCCGGCAACGGCACCTACCACCGGCTGGGCCTCGCCCCGGGCCGTCGCGTCGACCTGGCCGACGGCCGGCTCGACGTACGGGTCGTGCACGGCGGCCGCAGGCCCGCGCTGCGCCTGCTCGCCGCGGCCTTCGCGGGCCCCCTGACCCGGTCCCCCGTCCACGCCGCCGTCCAGGTCGGCCGAGTGCACCTCAGGAACGTCGCCCCGGGCACGCTCCTCGCCCACGACGGCGAAGTCACCGAGGTCCAGGGCGAGGTGACGCTGGAGAAGCTGCCCGAGGCGCTGACGGTGTACCGGCCCCGGCCCTGATACGCGCCGCTCATATCTGACGGTGCATCAGTCCATATCGCAGAACAAACTGTCTCAGCATTCGATTGGCCGCGTACGGTGACGAGTATCGCCCCGGGCTTCGCGGAGCCCGGGGGCCGGTCCGTCGAGAAGGGGCAGAGCCATGCCGAACGCACGAGAGACCGCCGTCTACACGCACGGGCACCACGAGTCGGTGCTGCGCTCGCACACCTGGCGGACCGCCGCCAACTCCGCGGCTTATCTGCTGGGTTCACTCAAGCCCCACATGAAGATCCTGGACGTCGGCTGCGGGCCGGGCACCATCACCGCCGACCTGGCGGCCCTGGTCCCCGAGGGACACGTCACCGCCGTCGACCACGCGCCGGGCATCCTGGACCAGGCGCGGGCCACCGCCGCCGGGCGCGGCCTGACCAATGTCGACTTCGCGGTCGCCGACGTCCACGCCCTCGACTTCCCGGACGACACGTTCTGCGTGGTCCACGCCCATCAGGTCCTCCAGCACGTCGGGGACCCGGTGCAGGCGCTGCGGGAGATGCGGCGGGTCACCCGGCCGGGCGGGTTCGTCGCCGTACGGGACTCCGACTACGCGGCGATGACCTGGTATCCGGAGTCGCCCGGCCTGGACGGCTGGCTGGACCTGTACCGCCGCGTGGCCCGCGCCAACGGCGGCGAGCCGGACGCCGGGCGCCGGCTGAAGTCCTGGGCGCTGACCGCCGGCTTCACCGACATCACGGCCACATCGGCCACCTGGACCTTCAGCACCCCCGAGGAGCGGGCGTGGTGGAGCGGCCTGTGGGCCGACCGCACCCTCGCCTCCGCCTACGCCGGGCGCGCCACCGAGGGCGGGCACGCGACGGAGACCGAGTTGCGGGCCGTGTCGGAGGCCTGGCGGGAATGGGGAAAGCAGGAGGACGGATGGTTCAGCGTTCTGCACGGAGAGATTCTGTGCCGAAAGGACGCCTGATTCACGGAATCCGGGAAACCCGGACAGCAGGAGGTTTCACACTATGGTTCCCATCCTGCTGGTGCTGCTGCTGGTACTGATTCTTTTCGGTGCCGGATTCGCAGTGAAGGTGCTTTGGTGGATCGCGATCGCGGTTCTCGTTCTCTGGCTGCTGGGATTCCTGATGCGCGGAACGACCGCGGCGGGAGGCAGGGGCCGTTGGTACAGGTGGTGAATTAACCCCGGGAATTCAAGCAGAATTCATTCAACCGGCAACGGAAGAGTCATTCCCGGGGTCGTTCCCGGGTCATTCCCGGGGAAGCAGCGGTCCGAGCGGCCCGAGGTCCAGATTGAGGTCCTCGGGCCGCAGTCCGTAGCGCTCGCGCAGTTCGGTCATGCGGTCGTCGAGCAGCATCAGGGTGAGCCCGATCCGCTCCTCCTGCTCCTCGCTCAGGTCGCCCTGGTCGAAACGGCGCAGCGCCTGCCGTTCCATCAGCTGGCGCAGCAGCTCCACGACGGTGAGGACGAGTTTGACCAGGTCGCGCTCGACGGTGTCGGGCTCGAGGTCGAGACGGTTGCGTGGCGTCGTCACACCAGATCCCCCCAGGGCGCGGGCACGTTCTTGTTCACGGAACTGATCAGGGCGTTCAGGTCGATGCGGACGAGGTCGACGTCGGCGATCCGCAGCGTGATGTCGCCGGTGATGACGACCCCGCCGGCGAGCAGCCGGTCGAGCAGGTCCACGAGAGCGACCTCACGGCGCTCCACGACGGTCATGAGCCCTCCTCCTCCGACTGCGCGAACTCTAGGTCCACAAAGGAATAGGCCGCCCATGGACCGGTGAGTTCGACCCGCATTCCGGGTTCCTCACCCTTCGTCCGGTCCACTATTTCCACGAATTCCTCGGATTCCTTGCGCGGCACCAGATAGGCGGCGTTCAGCACGTTCTGTCCCGCGGCCCGGGAAAGGGCGGCGTTCTGCGGCGGGTGGAGGCGGGCGGCGTCCGCGTGCGCGGAGAGAAGAGAGTGCAGCCGGCCCGCGAATCGCTCCGCGCGGAGCCAGCTGTCCTCGTGCGCCTTGGCGCGCCTACGGCGCTGCACCAGATAGTCCCGGCCGGAAGCGGGTTTCGCCGGCGGCCCGGATTCCGCGGTGCCGGCGGTTGCGGTGCCGGCGGTTTCCGGGGTCTCGGCCTCGACATAGACCTTCACCCCCCACTCGACGCGCCCCTCCAGCCGGTCCAGGGTGCGCCGGAAGTCCTCCTCGCGGGCCTCGATCATCACGCGGACGCCGCTGTCGTCCCGGAAGACGGTCGCGAGCCGGAGCGGCAGCGGTGTGGTGACCGCCGTGAGCGCGTCGATGACCTGCTGGTGGCCGCGGGCGGTCGCGGCGAGCCAGTCCAGGTCCTCCAGGTGCGCCCGCAGCGGCTCCTCGGCGAAGTCCCGCTGCGGCACGTCACTGACGACGGCGACCAGGCCGTGATGGTGCAGCAGCTTGGCGGGCGCGCCGCCCACGCCCGTCAGCTCGGCCTGGAGCGGCGCGCCGAAGGGCCGGCAGATGGCGTACACGTACCGCAGTCCTGTCATGGGGACTCCTCCCGGGTACGGGCGCGGCCCGGTTCCAGTTCCTCCAGCCGCGCCAGCCGTTCACGCAACTCGGCGTTCTCCCGCGCGAGGGCGTCGCGGCGGGCGCGGGTGGACAGCTCCGGGTCGTCCTCCCACCAGTCGATGCCCATCTCCTTGGCCTTGTCGACCGAGGCGACGATGAGGCGGAGCTTGATCGTGAGCAGTTCGATGTCGAGCAGGTTGATCCGGATGTCGCCGGCGATGACGATCCCCTTGTCGAGGACGCGTTCCAGGATGTCGGCGAGATTGGACCCACCGCCCTGGCCGTACGGCTCCGGCATCCGGCTCGGCATGGTCATCGACGGCTCCCGTCGTCGTCCGCGGCCTCGTCCTCGTCGTACTCGTCCTCGTCCTCGTCCTCGTCCTCTTCCTCGGCCTCGGCCTCGGGTTGCTCTTCCTCTTCCTCGGCCTCAGGTTCCTCCTCGTCGGCCTCAGGTTCCTCCTCGTCGGCCTCGGCCTCGGGCTCCTCCTCGTCGTACTCCGACTCGGGCTCCTCGCCCTCTTCCTCTTCCTCGCCCTCTTTCTCCTCCGCGAGCGCGTCCTCGTGGGAGCGGACGACCTCGCCGTCGCGGATCTCGCCGCGCCAGCTGTCCTCCGCCTCGCCCTTGAGGGTGATGAAGCGGGCGAAGTGCTTCAGGTCGAGGCGGGCCCGTCGGCCCTGGGCGCGCCAGATGTTGCCGGTCTTCTCGAACAGGCCCACGGGGTAGTACTCGATGACCAGCAGGACGCGGGTGAGGTTGTCCGCGAGCCGGTGGAAGGAGACGACGCCCTTGGTGGTGCCCTTGGCGCCCTCCGACGTCCAGGAGATCCGGTCGTCCGCTATCTGCTCGGTCGTCTTCGCCTTCCAGCTGCGGTTGGACCAGAAGACCTTCAACTGCCAGTCGCTGGTGGTGTCGTCGGCGCGGCTCGCGCTCTTGACGCCCTTGGCGAAGGTGCTGAAGTCCTGGTACTGCGTCCACTGGTCGTAAGCGGTGCGCAGCGGCACGCCGACATCGATCTGCTCCATGATGACGGTGGGTTTGCTGCCCGACCCGCGCTTGCGTTTGCCCTTGCCGCCCAGGCTCTTCAGCGCGCCCATCACATTGTCCTTGACGCGAGTGGCGCCGAGCTCCAGCGCGGTACGCAGCGGGCCCTTGCCGGCGGCCAGTTTGCGGCCGCCGTCGAGGGCCAGCTTGGCGAAGCCGGGGCTCTTGCCCTCGGCGATGTCGTTGAGTCTGACGGTGGTCTCGCCGAGCTTGCGGCCGGCGCCGACCAGCAGGCGCTGGGCCTGCGCGGCGAGGTACTCCTGCACCTCCGCCTTCAGCCGGTCGGCTGCCTCGCTCTGCGCGACCCCGGCGAGCGGGCTGCCTCCGTTGGCCTTGCCGGCCGCGGAGGCCGCCGACGTCGCCCGTCCGAGGGTCTCGGTCATCGCTCACCGCCTCCCTTCGCTCCACCGGCCCCGGAGGCGGTCTGGGTGGCCGTCTTCCTGGCCGATGCGGTCTTCTTCGTCGCTGTCCTGCGCGCCGGGGCCGTTCGGGCGGACGTCTTCTGCCCGGAGACCTTCCTCGCGGTCTTCGCCGGCGTCTTCCGGGCCGCGGCCTTCTTCCGCTGCGGCTCCTCGCCCTCGTCACCCCGGTCCTCGTCCTGCGCCTCCTGCTCGTCCTGCGCCTCCTCGTCCTTCGGCTCCTCCTGCTCTTCCTGCGCCTCCTCGTCCTTCGGCTCCTCCTGCTCTTCCTGCTCGGCCTCCGGCTCCTCGTCCGCCTTCTCGGCCTCCTCGGCGTCGGTCCTGCCGGGGACGACGCCCGCGAGCTGGTCGCGGACCTGTGCGGTACGGCCGTGCAGCCGGTCGGCGAGCGAGTCGATCCGCCGCTCGACCACGGCCCCGGAGGCCGCCTTGCCGACCCCGCGCAGGTCCTCGCGGAGCTGGTCGCCGATCTCCTTGAACTGCGGGTTGTCCGCCAGCTGCCGCGACACCAGGTCCGCCAGCCCGCGCGGGGTCAGGTTCATCTTCTTGCCGGCCACCAGCGAGCCGACGGCGATCGCCGCCTTCAGCTTCTTGGTACGTCCGAGGACGTACCCGGCCCCTACCGCGAGGCCCAGTGCTATTCGGTTCATCGTTCCGTCCCGTCTGTTCCCGCGCTGCGGCGTGTGGCGATCTCCAGCCGGTCGAGGAGCTCGTCCTCCAACCGGTCGAACTCCTCCTCGGTGATCTCGCCGGCCTCCAACTGTTCCTCGAGCCGGGAGAGTTCGGCCCGGACCGTGGCGGGGTCGTAGTAGATGCGTTCCGCTTCGCTGAGCACCTGTCCGATCACCCATGCGCTGCCGCGCACCGGGGCGAACGGCAGCAGCAGCACCTCTGAGATCAGACCCATCTCCCTGCTCCTTCAGCTTCCGTGCTTCACTCCCCGGCCGTGCCCGCGGGCTGCGCCGGGCCGGGCTCGACGAAGCTGTACGGCGGCAGCGGCCCGTTGAGCCGCAGGTCGAGGTGTGGATTCTCCTTGCGCAGGTCGTCCATCGCGCTCGCGAACTCGGCGGCCCGATCCCGTGCCACCAGGAACGACACGTTGGCCAGCCAGCCCGTGGACTCGGGGCCCACGCTGACGGCGGCGGCCAGCGGCTCCAGCGCCTGCTGCACCTGGGCCGCGTCCTGGGCCTCACGGGCCTTGACCGCGGCGGCCACCATCTCGCCGAGCTGCAGCCGCTGCTCGTAGGTGCCGCCGCCCGCCTGCCGGTTGGCCTCGGCGAGGGCCCGCAGTTCGGGGCTCTCCGCCATCACCTGGTGCAGCACGGCCTCCTCGACATGAGTGGCCTTGACGTTGTACTCGACCTTGCCGTCGAGGGCCCGCAGCCGCTCCTGGTAGTGCTCGGCGCGCTCGGCGAGCACCCCGGTGACGGCCTTGTCGTCGGGGGCGACGCTGCCGAACCGCATGGGCAGCACACAGCCGTCGGCACCCACCTCGGCGAGGACGTTCTGGTGGGCCAGCAGTTCCTTGCGCTTGGGGCGCAGGTTCTCGGGCGCGTCGCTGACGACCGCCGCCAGCTCGCCCTCGGTCAGCACGCGCACCGGCAGCGGCGGCTCGCCGACGCCGGCCAGCTCCTCGGGAAGGTCGGCGTGCGAACGCGCGGTGATGCCGTAGACGTACGTGCTCACTCCTGTTCCTCCTTCCTGCGCGTGGACGTGGACTTGCGGGGACGCGGCCTGGACTCGGTCTCACCCTCCTCGCGGGCCTGCTTGAAGGCGCCTGAGATGGTCTCGGCGGCCCCGGACAGCGCGCCCTTGGACTTGCCGCGCGCGCCGGACTCGGTGATCTCGCCGACCAGGTCGGGCAGCCCCGGCGCCTTGCGCGGGCCTGCCTCCAGGTCGAGGCGGTTGCACGCCTCGGCGAAGCGCAGGTAGGTGTCGACGCTGGCCACGACGACCCGTACGTCGATCTTCAGGATCTCGATGCCCACCAGGGACACCCGGACGAACGCGTCGATCACGAGCCCCCTGTCCAGGACGAGCTCCAGTACGTCGTAGAGGCCGCTGCTGCCGCCCCCGCCGCCGGTCTGTTGTGCCGGGACAACGGTCATACCGACCGTGCCTCCTTGTCTTGGTAGTGGTGTTCGGGTGGGGGTGCGGGAAGGCGGCCTAACGGCCGCCGGGCCTGTGTGCGTCGGCCCTCCCGCGTTCGTAACGGCGAACGCGCCGGTAGCCGGTGAGCTGTCCCTGCGGGTCGAGATCGACCTGGTAGCTCGCCATCAGGCTCATCGTGTCGGGGACGCGGGCGAGCTCCATGACCTCGATCTCCAGCGACCAGCCGTCCTCCGTCTGCTCGAAGGACGACACGCTCTCGGCGGCCATGCCGGTCAGCTCCGCGAGCTGACTGCGCGCCTGCCGCAGGACCTCCATGGGGGTCGGCCGGTCGTCCGCCACGTTGTCACTCCTGTCGTTCGAGGAGTCGTCGTCTCTGGAAGCGTCTCTGGAACCGTTTCCGGAATCGCTCTTCGGCGAATTCCGTGAAGTCTGCGCATGCGATGTGTTCTTTGTGTTCGACATGGCCACCTCTTCCGGGTGGCCGGAAGGTCCTTGGCCAAACCTTCACGAGGGCATGGGTCTGGCCCGCCGGGCGGACGGGCTGCATACCGGCGGTATGTGGATCAGCCACGCAGGGCGTCGAGGCGGCGGCGGGCCGGCCCCAGGGCGCGGCCGCGGCCGGTCACCCCGGACCACGGGTGGGTGCGGGCCTGTTCGACGGCGTCGTCGACGGTCCAGCGGCGGGGGCCGAGCTCGGGGTCGTCGAGCTGCTCCCAGGTGACGGGCATGGCGACGGGCGCGCCGGGCCGGGCGCGCACGGTGAAGGGGGCGACGGCGGTCTGGGCGTAGGCGTTGCGCTGGACGTCGAGGTAGAGGCGGTCGCCGCGGTCCTTCTTGCGGGCGGCCGTGGTGAGCCGGGCGGGGTGTTCGGTGGCGAGCAGTTCGGCGGCGTCCCGGGCGAAGGCGCGCACCTCGTCGAAGTCGTGCTGCCCGTCGAGGCGGACGACGACGTGCAGTCCGCGGGAGCCGGTCGTCATCAGTGCCGAGGGCAGCCGGATCTCGTCGAGCAGCTCGCCCAGCCACCGGGCCGCCTCGCGGACGGCCCCGAAGTCGTCGCCGGGAGGATCGAGGTCGAAGATCATCACGTCGGGGTGGTCGACGGCATCGACCTTGGACAGCCAGCGGTGCAGGGTGAGACAGGCCTGGTCGGCGAGGTAGGCGAGGGTGGCGGCGTCGTCGCACACGGTGTGGCACACGGTGCCGTCCTCCTTCGGCACCTCTGCCCGGGTGATCCACTCCGGGTGGTGCTCGGGCGTGTTCTTCTGCATGAACCGGGGCCCGTCGAGCCCGTCCGGATGCCGCTCCAGCATCAGGGGCCGGCCGCGCAGATGCGGGAGCATGAACTCGGCCACCGACCGGTAGTAGTCGACGAGATCGCCTTTCGTGTACTCCTTGCCCTCGCCACCCCTGGGAAAGAGCACCTTCTCCGGCCGGTGGACCTCCACACTGCGGCGTCCGGCCCGCACCGTGCGGACGTCCCCGTCCGCGCTCACGGCACGACCGCCGTCTCCACCAGCAGCCGGGCGGAGGCGGCGACCGACTCGGCGTCGATCCCGGCCGCGTGCAGCTGCTCGTCCGGGCTCGCCGAGCCCGGCATCGTCCGCACGGCCAGGCGAACCAGGCGGGGCACGGGCCGCCCGTCGACGAAGGCGTCCAGGACGGCGTCGCCGAGGCCGCCCTCCTCGTGGTGGTCCTCCACGGTCACCAGACAGCCGGTCTCCTCGGCGGCCCGCCGCAGCGTGGCCCGGTCGACCGGCTTGACGGAGTACAGGTCGACGACCCGGACCGCGATCCCTTCGCCGTCGAGGGCCTCGGCGGCCTTCAGCGCCTCGTGCACGGTGACACCGGCCGCGACGAGCGTCAGCCGGTCCCGGCCGGAGGAGCGCAGCACCTTGCTGCCGCCCACCGGGAACTCCTCGTCGGGCCCGTAGATCACCGGGCCGGCGCCGCGCGAGGTGCGCAGGTACCGGATGCCGTCGAGGCCCGCCATGGCGGCGACCAGACGTGCGGTCTGGTTGGCGTCGCACGGGTACAGCACGGTCGAGCCGTGCACGGCCCGGAACATCGCCAGGTCCTCCAGGCCCATCTGCGAGGGCCCGTCCTGCCCGATGGCCACGCCCGCGTGCGAACCGACCAGGTTGATCCCGGCCCCGCTGATCGAGGCCATGCGCACGAAGTCGTACGCCCGGGTCAGGAAGGCCGCGAACGTGGAGGCGTACGGCACCCAGCCGCGCGTGGCGAGGCCCACGGCGGCGGCGACGAGCTGCTGTTCGGCGATGTAGCACTCGAAGAAGCGGTCGGGGTGCTCCTTGGCGAAGAACTCGGTGCGGGTGGAGTCACCGACCTCGCCGTCGAGGGCGACGACGTCACCGCGGGCCGTACCGAGGGCGGCGAGCGCCTGCCCGAACGCGTCGCGGGTCGCGACGCCCTTCTCCGGGTCGCCCTTCTCCCAGCGGGGCAGGTCGAGACGGCCCGTGGGGACCGAGTGCAGCATGCGGGTGGCGGGCGGCTCGTGCACCTCGACGCGCAGGTCGCGGGGCCCGCCGAGCTCCTCGATCGCCTCGTCCGCGTCGGGCAGCGGCTTGCCGTGCAGACCTTCGCGGTCCTGGACGGACTCCACGCCCCTGCCCTTGAGGGTGCGGGCGAGGATCGCGGTCGGCTGGCCCTTGGTGGACCAGGCCTCCCCGTAGGCACGGTCGATGGCGTCGACGTCGTGGCCGTCGATCTCGACGGTGTGCCAGCCGAAGGCCTGGAAGCGGCGGGCGTAGGCGTCGAGGTCGTGCCCGTGCCGGGTCGGGCCGCGCTGTCCGAGCCGGTTGACGTCGACGATCGCGGTGAGGTTGTCCAGGTGCTCGTGGCCCGCGTGCTCGGCGGCCTCCCACACCGAACCCTCGGCCAGCTCGCTGTCCCCGCACAGCACCCACACCCGCGCCCCGGAGCGGTCCAGCCGCTTCCCGGCGAGCGCGATACCGACACCCACCGGCAGCCCCTGCCCGAGCGACCCGGTGGCCGTCTCGACCCACGGCAGCCGCTGCGGGGTCGGGTGGCCCTCGAGCCGGCTGCCGAGCTTGCGGAAGCTGAGCAGTTCCTCGTCGTCGATCGCGCCGGCCGCCTTGTAGGCCGCGTACAGCAGCGGGGAGGCGTGCCCCTTGGAGAGGACGAAGCGGTCGTTGCCCGGGTGGGCGGGGCGGTCGAAGTCGTAGCGGAGGTGGTTCGCCAGCAGCACGGCCATCAGGTCCGCCGCGGACATCGAGGACGTCGGGTGCCCGGAACCCGCGGCGGCGGAGGCGCGGACGCTGTCCACGCGCAACTGCTGTCCGAGGTCGGTGAGTTCGGCGGTGTCCATGGGGTCAGTGGTCTCCTTCCGGAGAGGTGGAGTCGTTCCTGCCGGGCTCGGGGCCGGGCTGGTTCCTGCCGGGCACGGAACCGGGCTGGTTCCTGCCGGGCACGGAACCGGGCTGGTTCTTGGCGGGCTCGGAACCGGGCCGGCTCTTCGCGGGCTCGCTCTTCACGGGGTCGGGCGTCGGCGAAGTGATCGTCCGGGAGGTGTCCTCACCACCGCCCCCGCCCACGGCGCTCTCGACAGCGGACCCATCGGCCGTATCCGCGGAGCCCTGGTCCCGCCGACGCCTCGCGGGTTCCCTCTTCACCGGGTCGGGCGTCGGCGACGTGATCGTCCGGGACGTGTCCTCACCACCACCCCCGCCCACGGCGCTCTGGCCGTCCTCGTCCCCGATGTCGTCGGCGACGGCCGCCCCGGGCCCGGAAGCCGCCGTCTCCCGCTGCCGCTCACGGCCGTTCGGCACCCGCGCCAGCTCCGGCGACGCCGTGTCCAGCGGCACCGACCACGAGCGGACGAGCCCCAACTGGACGGCCTGACGCGGCAGTACGGCGTCCAGCAGCCAGTCGGCGGCGACGCGGACACGGTTGCCGGGCATGGCGGCGAGGTGGTAACCGCGGGTGACGGCACCGGCCGGCAGCCCGGACAGGGGGACGCCGAGCGGGTTGGCGGCGGCCTTGACCCCGCCGAGGTCGACGACGAAGCCCATGTCCTTGTGCCGGTAGGGCCGCAGCTCGCCGCCGGTCAGCGAGGCGGCGATGTTGTGCCCGGCGACCTTGCCCTGCCGCCAGGCGTGCTGCGCGGTCATCGGCGTGTACTGCCCGGGCTTCTCCAGGTCGGGCACGGCGGCCGCGTCCCCGCATGCGAACACCTCGGGCCGGCCCGGGACCTGCAGCGTGGGCTCGACGAGGAGCCGGCCGCGTTCCATGGGCAGTCCGAGGGATTCGGCGAGCGGATCGGGCCGTACGCCCACGCACCACACGAGGGTGCGGGTGTCGACGAACTCGCCGTCGGTCAGCAGGACTCCGTCGCCGGTGGCCTCCTTCACGGAGGTCCCCATACGTACGTCGACGCCGCGCTCGCGCAACACCTGGTCGGCGGTGCGCGACAGCCGCTGGTCCAGTTCGGGCAGGACGCGGGGCGCGATGTCGAGGAGCAGCCAGCGCGGCCGCATGCCCTTGCGCAGGGGGTGCGAGCGCACCAGCGCATCGGTGAACAGCTGCCCCTGCGCGGCGACTTCGGTGCCGGTGTAGCCGGCGCCGACCACCACGAACGTACAGCGCGCGGCGCATTCCCCGGCGTTGTCGGCGGTGGCGGCCAGCTCCACCTGGCGGGTGACGTGGTCGCGCAGGTAGAGCGCCTCGGGCAGCCCCCGGAAACCGTGCGCGTGCTCGGCGACGCCGGGGATGGGCAACAGCTTGTTGACGCTGCCGGCGGCGAGCACGAGCCGGTCGTAGCCGAGCGTGCCCGGCCGGTCCTCGGGGTCGGTGTAGTGGACGGTGCGTCCGTCGAGGTCGATGCGACCGGCCTCGCCGAGCACCAGCCGTACCCCCGGCAGCGTGCCGGAGAGGGAGACGGTGACCCGGCGTGGTTCGAGGATGCCGGCGGCCACCTGGGGCAGCAGGGGCAGGTACAGGAAGTAGTCGGTCGGATTCAGCAGGGTGATGTCGGCCCGGCCCCGGGCCGCCCGCGCCAGGGTGCGGGCCGTCCGGTACCCGGCGAAACCGGCTCCGACGATCACGATGCGGGGTCGACTCACGGTTCGCCTCCCGGCGGTCTGCGACGTACGGGAATCTGCCGTACGAGGGTTTCCGCGTCCCCCCGGCCGGGGCGGCCAAACGTGGGGCGGGGCGCGCCTCGGGGGGTGCAGGGGACGCAGTCCCCGCTGGGGAGTGGGTGCAGGGAGGGACAGTCCCCGGCAGGGGGCACGGCGGGCGCAGCCCCCGGATGAGGGGCCACCCCTCGACCCACCGAGACGGACGGGCGGGCAAAGACCGCGCAGCCCCGCAGGGCCCGGTTTCCCGGCTCCGCCCCGGGTACTCGGAGCCGCGACCAACCCCACCCGCGGAGGTACCCCCCATGCCCGAGTACGGCTACTTCCTGTCCTGCGAGGAGTTCGGCCCCGCGGACCTGATCGAGCAGGCGCGGATGGCCGAGCAGGCCGGATTCCGGGCGCTGTGGATCTCCGACCACTACCACCCGTGGAACGACGCACAGGGCCAGAGCCCGTTCGTCTGGTCGGTGATCGGTGCGCTGTCGGAGGCGGTGTCGCTGCCCATCGAGACGGCGGTGACCTGCCCGACCGTCCGGTTGCACCCGGCGGTGGTGGCGCAGGCCGCCGCCACGTCCGCGGTGATGACGAACGGCCGCTTCCGTCTCGGCGTCGGCTCGGGTGAGGCCCTCAACGAACACATCCTCGGCGACGTGTGGCCGCCCGCGAACGTGCGCCTGGAAATGCTGGAGGAGGCGATCCAGGTCATGCGCCGGCTGTTCACCGGCGAGGAGGTCAGCCACTACGGCACCCACTACAAGGTGGAGAACGCCCGCCTCTACACCGTCCCCGACGAGCCGGTCCCGATCGACATCTCCGGCTTCGGCCCGAAGGCGACAGCGCTCGCGTCCCGCGTCGGCGACGGCTACATCACGATGATGCCGGAGGAGCCGATGGTGGAGCAGTTCCGCAAGGGCGGTGGCGGCACCAAGCTGGTCAGCGGCGGCACGAAGGTCTGTTATGGCCCCGACCGCGACGAGGCGGTCCGTACCGTCCGCCGGCTCTGGTCGAACCAGCTGCTGCCCGGCGAGATGGGCCAGATCCTGCCCACGCCGAGCCACTTCGAGCAGCTTCAGCCGCTGGTCACCGAGGAGATGGTGAGCGAGAACACGGTGTGCGGGGACGACGTCGACCAGCACGTCTCCGCGTTGAAGGCGTTCGCCGACGCGGGCTTCGACCGGATCTACGTCAACCAGATCGGCCCCGACCAGCGCGGCTTCTTCGACTTCTACCGCACGAAGGTGCTGCCGCAGCTGCCGTGAGGCGCCCGTCGCACCATGACAACACCTCTGACGACGCGGGCCGGACGTACGGCCCGGCACCGGTCGGCGCGCCCTCGGACGACCTGACCCTGACGGGGCTGCGGCTGGTCCGGGACGCGCTGGTGTGCGACGTGACGGCGGGCGAGTACGGCTACGACCTGCCGTACCCGCCCGCATGGTCACCACCGGCGCCGCGGACCAGCGCCGGAGCACGGCCTGACCCTGCGCACGGCCTGACCCTGCGCACGGAGAAGGCTGCGGAGTACCCGGTGAGGAGGTAGCTCCGCCTGTCAGCCGGTCGGATACCCCAACGCTTCAGCGGTCTCAGCCGACCGTCCGTGGGCACCATGGGCGGGCGTCCGTGGGCACCATGCGTGGGGTACCACCCCTCAGCCGTGACCCCGCCGCCGCAGTCCCGCCGTCACCGCCGCGCCGACCCCTGCTGCGGCCAGCAGCCCGGCCCCCACCCGTCCCCGGTTGCGCGAGACCCACTCCTGCGGATCCCCGTCCATGGCCTCCCCGTCGAACCGCCCGTGCGCCCCGAAGTCGTGCCCGTGGGGCCCGTCGGCGGGGCTCCACAGATTGCCCGGACCGCCGTTCCCGCCGGCGGCAGAGGCCTCCTGCTGCGCGTCGAAGCCGCTGCGGGCCAGGTAGCGGTCGAGGAAGGCCGGCGCCACGGCGTTGGCGACCAGCGTCGCCGCCGTCGAACCGCCCACCCAGTACTCCCGCCGCCGCCCGTGCCCGGCGGCGTGCACGATCGCCCGCGCGGCCACCTCGGGCTGGTAGACGGGGGCCACGGGCCGGGCCCGCCCCGGCATCCGGTTCAACACCCATTCGAACTGGGGCGTGTTGACGGCCGGCAGCTGCACCATCGTCGTCCGCACCCGGCTGCCCGAGTGCAGCAGCTCGCAGCGCAGCGACTCGTTGAACCCCTGGATCGCGTGCTTGGCGCCGCAGTACGCCGACTGCAACGGCACCCCGCGGTAGGCGAGCGCCGAGCCGACCTGCACGATCGTCCCGCGATTGCGCGGCAGCATGTGCCGCAGGGCCGCGCGCGTGCCGAACACATAGCCCAGATAGGTCACTTCGGTCACCCGGCGGAACTCGTCGGGGGTGATGTCCGTGAAGGGCGCGAAGACGCCGGCGAAGGCGTTGTTGACCCAGACGTCGATGCGGCCGAAGGCGTCGGCGACCTTCTGTGCCGCGTCCTCGACCGCCTGGGCGTCGGCCATGTCGACGCTCACGACGAGCGCCTCACCGCCGGCGCGCTGCACGTCGTCCGCCGCCGCGGCGAGGCCCTCGCGTCCCCGGGCCAGGAGGGCGACCCGGTCGCCGCGCGCGGCGAAGGCACGGGCCGCGGCCCGGCCGACGCCCCCGCTGGCCCCGGTCACCACGACGGTCCGGCCCTTTCCGGCCTGCGGTCCCCAAGGCGCCCGCACCACGCATCACGCCCGGTGGTGCGGCGACTCGGGGTCGATGTCGTCCGGCCGCGGCGCCTGTGCGTCGGGCGCGGTGGGCGGCATCGGCGGATAGGGCATGCCGAGGCCGCCGGTCGGGCCGACGGGCGGCGTACCGCCGGCGACGCGCCCGTGCGCGGCGGCGTAGCCGGCCTCGTGGTCTGCGGGGTGCCGGTGCGGCCGTGCGGCGCCGCGCAGCACGTACGCGAGCACGCCGAGGATCACCGCGGTGATCAGCGCGGCGGCCCAGTCCGGCAGTCCGATGCCGAGCGCCAGCCCCACGGCGAGCGCGACGGCGGCGCCCGCGTACAGGGCGAGGGCGCCGGACGCGGCGTACAGCATGGCCGTACGGCGCTGCTTGCGGCTCTGCTCGCGCAGCTCCTCGCGGATGGTCTCGCGTGCCACCTGCGCCAGCTCGTCGACCAGATGCTTGTCCAGATGCTCCAGGTGATCCATGCGCTCCATGGCGGCCGGGTACCCGGGGTGACGGGCGCGTAACGCCGGCGGGGCGGGGGTACCCGGGCGGCTCGTCCACCGGACACGCGAGAGAACGAGGAAAGGACGAGGAAGGAACGAGGAGAGAAAGAGGAGAGGGAGAAGGGAGGAAGAGGATGGACCGGCGAACCGACGTGGTGGAGCTCCTCAAGGGGCAGCACACGCGGATCCGGGAACTGTTCGACGAGGTGGTGCGGGCCCGGGGCGAGGTGCGCGAACGTGCCTTCCATGACCTCGTCCGCCTCCTCGCGGTGCACGAGACGGCCGAGGAGGAGGTCGTTCATCCCTTCGCGCGCGGCCACATCGACGACGGTGAGCGCGTCGTCGAGGACCGGATCCACGAGGAGGAGCAGGCCAAGCGGGCGCTTACCCGCCTCGACGACATGGACCCGGACTCGCCCGAGTTCCTCGACCTGTTCGCGGCCCTGCGCCAGGACGTGCTGGCGCACGCCGACAACGAGGAGCGGTACGAGTTCGCGCACTTCGACCGGGCCGCGGACCGGGGCAGGCTGGAGACGCTCGCCCGTGCCGTGCAGGCGGCCGAGGCCCTCGCGCCGACGCGGCCGCATCCCGGCGCGGACACCGCCGCCAGGAACCTGGCTGCGGCTCCCGTCGCGGCCGTGGTCGACCGCACGCGGGACGCCGTCCGCAAGGCCCTGGGCTGAGCCGGCGTGCGCGCGGCGGCCGGGGGGGATCGGGTGAAGGGTCCTCCTCTCCCCCGGCCTCCCCAACTAGGCTCGTCCGCATGGACATTCTCGGAGCCACGCTGCGTGTCTGCGTCGACGATCTCGAAGCCGCCGTCCCCTTCTACGAGCGCCTCGCCGGCACCCCGGCGCTGCGGTTCGAGCGCGGCGGGGTGCAGGTGGCGGCGGTCGGTTTCTTCCTGCTGATGAGCGGGCCCGAGGCCGAGCTGGAGGTGCTGCGCAAGGTCGCGGCGACGATCGCCGTCACGGACGTCGACGAGGCGCACAAGACACTCACCGAGCTGGGCGCCGACGTGATCGCGGGGCCGGTGCCGACGCCGGTGGGCCGCAACCTGATCGCCCGGCACCCCGACGGGTCGGTGTACGAGTACGTGGACCGTCGTCAGCCGTGACGCGGGCGCCGGTCAGGTGCGGCCGAGGGCGGAGACGACGATCTCGGTGAGGAGCGCGCCCGCGGTGCCGTCCGGGTCCAGGTCGGGGTCGTAGATGGTGACGTTGAGGCCGGCGCAGTGCGGGGAGTCGAGCAACGGCCGCAGCAGCGCGACGAGTTCGCCGGGGAACAGCCCGTCGGGGTCGGGGCTGTCGACGGCCGGCATGACGGTGGGGTCGAGGACGTCGGCGTCCAAGTGGACCCAGAATCCGTCGAGTTCGGGAATCTCGAAGGCCTGGGCGGTGGCGCGGGCGAGCGCCTCCGGGCCCCACTCGCGCAGCTCCCCGACCGTCACGACGGGCATCTTCAGGGCGACGAGTTCGGCACAGTCGTCGGTGAACTCGTCACGGATGCCGAAGAACCGCACGTCCTCGTCGCGCAGATACGGCCGCAGCCCTTCCAGGTCGGTGAGGTCCTCCTGCCCGCGCCCGGTGGCGAGCGCGACCTCCTCCCCGCCGGCCGCGCCGACCCGGTCGGAGTTGCCGGGGTGCCGGAAGTCGGGCGAGGCGTCGACCGCGGCGAGCCCGTAGCGGCCGATGCGGCGCAGGGCGAGGGAGGCGCCGAGCCCGATCGAGCAGTCCCCGCCGAGCACGACGGGGAAGTCACCGGCGCGCACGTGCCGCTCGATCCGGTCGGCGAGCCTGCGGGTGTAGGAGGCGAGGGCGGCCGCGTTGAAGACGCCGTCGCCCTCCTGCCAGTCCCCGCGGTCGTAGCGCGGCGGGACGACGACCCCGCCCTCACGGGCGCCGAGCCGCTGCAGGATCCGCTGCTCGCGCAGGGCTCCGGCGAGCTTGTAGCAGCCGGGCACGGTGCCGGGGGCGGGCGGGCGCAGGCCCAGGTTGGAGGGGGCGTCGAGCACCACGAAATTCCGCATGCGAGGCATCCTCGCCGACGTAGAGTCGGCCGTTCAACGGCTTTCACGAAGGAGCGAGGAGCGCGCGTGACCGAGCAGCACACCTACCGGGTCATCGTCCGGGGCACCTGGGACGGCCTCACCGACGAGGCCCGTGCGCGGCTGCTCGCCGAGGCGGCCGACCACGGCCTGGCCGGCATGCGGTTCACCGAGGAGGGCACGCTGTCGTACGAGCCGTCGCCGCTGAAGCACTTCTCGATGCGGTACGTGGTGGTGTCGGACGCGGCGGACGGCGAGGAGATGGCGGGCGCGCTCGCCGAGGACCGCGCCGAGGCGACGCTGCGGGAGCTCGGCTACGGCTTCACCGGGCTGCGGTCGACCGTCACCGACCTCGACACGATGAAGATCAACCGGAAGAGCGGGAAGGCCGGGAAGAGCGCATCTCGACGGTGAGCGCCCACCGCTCGTGGTCCCGCCAGGCCCCGTCGATGAAGATCATCTTCGGGGAGAAGCCCTCCAGGCGGAATCCGCAGGTGCGGGCGAGGGCGATCGAGGCGGCGTTGCCGGGCTGCACGTTGATCTCCAGCCGGTGCAGCCGCATCGGCCCGAACGCATGCGCCACCACCAGGTCGAGCCCCTCCCGCATCAGCCCGCGTCCGGCCGCGTGCGCGAAGGCGCCGTAGCCCAGCGCACCGCACTGGAAGCCGCCCTCGACGATGTTGTTGATGTTGATGAACCCGGCGATGGCCCCGTCGTCCAGGGTGCACACGAGGAAGCCCGCCTTCGTGGGGTCCTCGATCAGCCGGCCCGCGTACGCGGTGTACGCCTGGGCGGTGGCCGGCGGGAACAGCCACGGGTGGTGCAGGTCCTTGCTCTCCCGCACGCGTGCGGTGAACTCGGCCCCGTCCGCATAGGTGAAGTGGCGTATGCCCACGCGGGGGCCCTCGGCGAGGTAGCGGGATGCGGTGTGCGGCATCGGCCCAGCGTACGACGGGGTCGGCGGCGGCGTACCGGGAAGCCGGCCGGGCCCCTCACGCCCTCAGCCGCGCCGCTTCACGAGGTACGCGCCGCACAGCGCGCCGATGATCCCCGTGGCGAGGAGCGCCGTCCACAGCGGCGTCGTCACCTCGGGGACGAGCAGTCTGATCGTGGTGGCGCGGGTGTTCTCGAAGATGAAGATCAGGGCGAGCACGGCGAGCGCGAGCACGGTGATACGGGCGGGTGCCGGCGCACCGCCCTGTCCGCCGGCCTTCCTGCCGCTCCCGGAGGTCTTCGGGTTCATGCGACCAGGGTGGTCCCGGCGTCGGCCGCACGCACGGCGGGGTCTGCCCTCCGGGTGACCGGCCGGCGTCACCGCAGGGCGGGCGTGTCCAGGGTCAGCGTGCCGGCGTCGGCGTCCAGCTCGGCGCGCACGCCGAACGGCACGGTCAACGCCCCTTCGCAGTGCCCGAACCCCAGTTCCTCGACGACGGGCACACCGAGCCCGCCGAGCCGGTCGGCGAACACGGGCCGCAGCTCCTCGTAGGGCCCGCAGCGGTCCCAGGAGCCGAGTGCGACACCCGCGACGCCGTCGAGCCAGCCGGTGCGCAGGAGCTGGGTGAGCGCCCGGTCCACGCGGTACGGCTGCTCCCCCACGTCCTCGAGCAGGAGCAGCCCGCCGCGGGCGCCGGCCCGGGTGTGCGGGGTGCCCTGGCCGGTGGCGAGCAGGGCGAGGCAGCCGCCGAGGGTGACGCCCCGCGCCCGGCCCGGGGCGAGGGCGGCGCCGGAGGAGGTGAGGGTGCGGACGCTCTCCGGGGCGAACAGGGTGGCCTTCAGATGCTCCTGCGCCCGGGTGTTCTTGACGAAGTCGACGCCGGCGGCGACGGGCCCGTACAGCGTGACCAGGCCGAGGCGGACGGCGAACGCCTCGTGGAGCGTGGTCGCGTCGCTGAAGCCGAGGAACACCTTCGGGCCGGCCGCCCGCATCGCCTCCCAGTCGAGCAGGTCGACCATGCGCTGGGCGCCGTAGCCGCCCCGCGCGCAGATCACCGCGTCGACGGCCGGGTCGCACCAGGCCCGCTGGAGGTCGGCGGCCCGGTCGGCGTCCGTGCCCGCCAGATGGCCCAACTCCTCGTGCCGGTCGAGCACATGGGGTGCGGGCACCGGGTCGAGGTCCCAGCCGCGCAGCAGGTCGAGGCCGGCCTGGAGCCGCTCCTCCGCCACGGGTCCGCTGGGCGCGACGATCGCGACCCGGGCGCCGGGGGCGAGCCGGGCGGGCCGTACGAGGTCCTTCACGTCACGAGCTCCAGGGTCGGGATGCCGGGCCGGGGCGCAGCCGGAAACCTGAGCGTACAGGGACAGCTCGGCCTCCAGAGCGCGCACCGTCGCCTCCGCCCGCCGGAACCCGCCCCCTCGGAGGCGAGGGCCTTCGGCCACGCTGCACACCCGTTGGCTCGGCTGCGGTGAAGGCCGAACGCAGCCGATACTCGATCGCCGTGCCGACGCCGGGGCCCGGCAGCACGATCTGGCCACTGTGCGGCCGAAGGGCCCGCCGTGCGGCGGGCCCTTCGGCATGTCGGACGGCTTGCGTCATCGCTCCGCGCACAGTGAGCCGTAACCGCACGGCTTCTTGATCAGGATGAGGCTTCCGCTGCCGCCCTGGGGGTACTGGAAGCTGAGCGAGGGAGTCCTGATGCTTTCGAATCCGGTATCGGGGTCTGTGGGACCTGGTCCAAGCCCGCCTCCGGTGAGGATGTGATTCAGCTTGGTTCCCGGTTCGGTGAACACCTCGCTCCGAGCGGGCCCTTCCTGTGCGAGGTCGAACTGGAAGGTCAGCGCCGCAGTACCCTTGTCGCCTTCGTACCACACGACGACGTCGACTCTTCCGGTGGAGCTGAACCCCAATCCTTCGTTGAATGAGGCGAAGGGATTTTTCCTGGCCGGCACCCGCACCGTCAGCTCGCCCACTCCTGTGTCGTCGATGCGACGATCGTGAGTGATGTCGGGAATGAGCTGGACCGGCATGTCCGCGGATCGGAGACTGTCGACGTACGCCTGGTCATTGATGTAGATGTCCAGGGGATAGATGTGGAACGCGCCCGGAATGTTCAAACCAGCCGCGGCGGCGTCAGCCGGTTCCCGCACCAGGATGCTCGGGATGTTCACCAGAGAGGTTGGTTGTGACACCGTGCCGTCGATGCTGAAGTTTTCATTGCAGACGTTGACGATCACAAACACACCGTCGTTTTCGCCCCCTACTCCGACATCCGAGGCGGACACGGGTTCATACCCCTCCGGAAGGAGCGGAAGCAGCTTCGCCTTGTTGACGCGAATGGCGTTGGCCATCTCGGTCGCGAACGACATCCGGTAGGTGTGAAGAACCTCGGCACCTGGCGTGGTGGCGCGTGTGGTCACTGTGGGATCGGCACCGGCCCGACAGCTGCTCGACCCGTTCTCGGTGCGGCCAGTGGTCGCTGACGCGGGTACGGCCGCCAGCAGCGCCACCCCGCCCAGCACCAGGGCGCCGAGCCGGAGCAGCCGCCTCCGGGGCGCACTCCGGCGTCGGCTCTCACCGATCCGCCGGATCGCTTCCAGAGTGGTCAGCAGGACGAACAGCCCTGCCGCCATGGGGGGCTTGGATCCTCGCCGACTTCTCGTCCGAAACGGATGCATGGGCAACCTCAGCGTGTCAGGGTGCGCGGACGTTCTCGTTCCGACCCGCGCCAGGCGGAGTGACTGTCGTGATCCATTAGGTGACGCTCGGTGATGGACGGCAACCGCCCAGTCGTCGGATTGCTGCAGATGGCCGACCGCACAGTGGGGCAGGGACGGTCGTGCATGCCCTGTGCCCTCGGCGCCGTGGCGGCGGGAGCGGTCTGCCCACCGGGCGGCGGTGGTGTGGCGGGCCTGAAGCGCTCCGCGACCCGCCGCGAGGGCCAGTAGTCCTCCACGGCACACCGGGCCGGACGCAGCCTGCCGGTCGGGGTCAGCGGGGCATCACGGTGGGAGAACGAGGGCCTCCTGGGCGTCAGTTGTCGATGTCACGATCCACACCGACCCCAGAGGACCTCCCCCCCTTTCAAGGACCGCTCAAGGCGTGTCGCCCGTCGGCGACGTCCCCGGACAGCACACCTAGGCGATGCGCAGGAAGCGGTCGAGGACGCTGATTCCGAAGTGGAGGGCCTCGACGGGGACGCGTTCGTCGACGCCGTGGAAGAGGGCCTGGTGGTCGAGGCCCTCCGGCAGCTTCAGCGGCGCGAAGCCGTAGCCGGTGATCCCGAGCCGCGAGAACTGCTTGGCGTCCGTACCGCCGGACATGCAGTACGGCACCACGTGCCCCTCGGGTGCGAACTCCTCCACGGCGGCACGCATCTTCGCGAACGTCGGCGCGTCGACCGGTGCCTGGAGGGCGACCTCGCGGTGCTGGAACTCCCAGGCCACCTCGGGGCCGGTGAGCTCGTCGAGGGTCGCGCGGAACTCCTCCTCCCAGCCCGCCAGATACCGCCCGTCGACATACGCGACGGCCTCCCCCGGAATCACGTTGATCTTGTAACCGGCGTCCAGCATGGTCGGGTTGGCGCTGTTGCGGACGGTCGCCTCGACCAGCCCGGCCGCCGGGCCGAGCTTCTCCAGGAGGCCGTCCACGTCCTCGATGCCGGTCTCGATGCCGTACACGACGGCGAGTTCGGCGAGCGCGGCCCGCACGGTCGGCGTCAGCCGCAGCGGCCACTCGTGCTCGCCGATCCGCGTGATCGCGGCGGCGAGGCGGGTCACCGCGTTCTCCTTGTTGACCTTGGAGCCGTGCCCGGCCCGCCCGCGCGCGGTCAGCCTGAGCCATGCGGTGCCGCGCTCCCCCGCCGCGATCGGGTAGATCTCGCGCCCGCCGCCGTCGTGGAAGGTGAACGCGCCGGACTCGCCGACGGCCTCCGTACAGCCCTCGAAGAGGTGGGGATGCTCGTCGGCGAGGAAGCCCGCGCCGTCCTCGGCGCTGGCCTCCTCGTCGGCGGTGAAGGCGATCACCAGGTCCCGCCGGGGCCGGATCCCCTGGCGGGCCCAGGCGCGGACGACGGCGAGGATCATCGCGTCCATGTTCTTCATGTCGACGGCGCCCCGGCCCCACACCACCCCGTCGCGCACCTCCCCGGAGAAGGGGTGCACGCTCCAGTCGGCGGCCTCGGCGGGAACGACGTCCAGGTGACCGTGGACGAGCAGCGCGTCCGCGGACGGGTCGGTGCCCTCGACGCGGGCGACGACGTTGGTCCGCCCCGGGGTGCGCTCCAGGAGCGTCGGCTCCAGTCCCGCCCCGGCCAGCAGTTCGGCCGCGTACTCGGCGGCGGGCCGCTCCCGGCAGTCACCGCCACCCCGGTTGGTGGTGTCGATCCGGATGAGGTCGGAGGTGAACCTCACGACCTCGTCCTGCGCCCGCGCGTCAGCCATGCCGCTCCTCAGCCGTACTGCTCCTCGATCGCGGACGAGACGACCGTCGTGACCGCCTTGAACGTCCGGATGCCTTCGTACATGGTGCCGCTGGTGTACGCGACCTTCCGTTCCCCGATCCGCGCCACGCCCGGTACGACGGTCGCGGCCATCGCCAGATGCTCGGCGTCGAACTCCACGGCGACCGTGAACGGCCCGCCCACGACCGGTTCGTGACGGACCGCCAGGTGCGCTGCCTCCTTCGCCGCCGCCCGGATGTCGGCGGCGGTCCGGGCGGGCGTCCGGCACACGGCCGCGTACCGCGACACATGGTCCTTGACGGCCACCTTCAGCGCCTCGGGCGCGTACCCGAGCGCGTCCTCGCAGGCCACGTCGTCCCCGGTGACCAGCACGACCGGCACCCCGTACTCGGCGACCACCTGCGCGTTGAGCAGTCCCTCGCTCGCCCGTACGTCGTTCAGCCACACCCCGGTGACGGAGTTGGCGAGGTAGGTGTGGGAAAGGACGCCCTCCATGCCGGCGCCGGCGTGGTAGCCGACGAAGGCGATGCCGTCGACGTCGCCGTGCTGGACACCCTCCACCATGGACAGCGCCTTGTGCCGCCCGGTGAGCATCTCCGCCCGCTCGTCGAGCTGTTCGAGGAGCAGGTTGCGCATGGTCGAGTGGGCCTCGTTGATCAGGACCGTGTCGGCGCCGCCGTCGAAGAAGCCGAGGACGGCGGCGTTGACGTCCGAGGTGAACAGCGCACGGCACCGCTCCCACTCCGGCGTCCCCGGCAGCACGTCGGCCGGCCAGGTGACGCCGGTGGCACCTTCCATGTCGGCGCTGATGAGGATCTTCATGCCCGGTTCTCGCCCTCTCCAGGAAATCCCCTGAGCTTAACGGGCGTCCACCGGGCGGACGGACAACGAATCCGGTCGGTCCTCCGCCGACGCCGACCGGTGCACAGCCCCACCTCGAAGCCGGGTGCGGCTGACCGGTGCGGGGTGCTGTGGCCCGCGGGCCACAGCACCTCCCGGCGGGTTCAGGCCGCCAGCACGGCCGGCTCGTCCGCCTCCGTGAGCTGGCGGGCCAGCGTGGCGCGGGCACGGGCCACGCGTGAGCGCACGGTGCCGACGGGGCAGTCGCTGCGCTCCGCGGCCTCGTCGTACGGCAGACCGAGGATCTGGGTCAGCACGAACGCCTCGCGCCGGTCCCGCGGCAGCGCGGCCAGCAGGTCCAGCAGGACGACGCCGTCGTCGAAGCCCGGCAGACCGCGCGGCTGGGCCAGTTCGGCGGCCTGCTGCCAGTCCGGTACGTGTGCGCGGCGGGGCCGGGCGGCGGCGTACCGGTAGCTGTCCATGACCGCCCGGCGCGCGATCGACAGCAGCCAGGCGCGCGCGGAGGAGCGGCCCTCGAACCGGTGCAGGCTGCCGAGCGCCCGCAGGAACGTGTCCTGGGCGAGATCGTCCACCGCCTGCGGATCGGCGCACAGATGGGCGACGTAGCGCAGGACGTCCCGGTGCAGGGCGCGCACGAACCGCTCGACGGCGTCCGCGTCACCCCCGCGGGCGGCCAGCGCCAGCGCGGTGACCGACTCGTCGGCACAGGCCGATCGGTCGGACGCGCGGTGGACAGTGGTCAGGGAAGGGTCCATCACCTGGTGTCCTTCTCGGGTCAGGGATCCGGACCGGCGGCGCGCGAGGGCGCGGGCGGTCCGGTGAACGGGAGACGGCCCTACGGCGACCGCGCGGCGTCCTGGGGCGCCCGCGTCGGCGTACGGCCGTGGCCCGAGGCGCACAGGGGCGGCCTCGGGGCACCGGCTGTCGTCAGAGGACAGCGGTCTCCGCGGGCGGACCCCGAGAAATGATCGCGTGGACGAGGAGCAGCAGCCGCGGCGCCCGCTCGGCCCGGCGGCGCCGTACGCGCACGCGTGGGCCCTCCGGCGCGACCGGCCGGGCGAACAGCAGCCGCAGCGGCGCCGCCAGCCATCCGGCGACGGCCCGCAGGATGCGGAACGCGGCCCGCTCCCCGTACGCCAGCCACAGCCCGCACAGCAGCGCGGCGAGCAGGTGGGCGGCGAGCATGCCGTACGACGAGGTGCCGACGCCGGTCATGGAGTGCGGGGCGTGCCCCATGGAGGCCATGTCCATGGCGTCCATGGACATCGAGCCCATGCTCATGCCCATGTCCATGCCCATGCCTGGGTGCATGTCCATGTTCATGGAACCGGTGTCGCCGGCGGCCATGGTCCCGGTCGTCGACTGGGCGAGGGAGAACGCCGAGTGCAGGGCGGTCTGCGCGGCGACCACGACGGTCACGATCAGCGGCAGTCCGCGCTCACGCCCGGCCAGGCACCAGCCCGCAGCGCCCGTCACGGCCGCGCCGGCCCCCAGCGCCCACCAGGGCACGCCGCCGCCGGACATCAGGACGTGGCCGAGAGCGGCGAGCAGCACACACACGGCCGCGAACACCGCGGCCCGTACTGTGCGAGAACACCACCCTGCTGTCATGGCGCCTCATCCTCGCATCCCGGCTCGGCCCCTCAGTCCTGGGTACGGAAATCGGCCCGGTTCCGTACTCAATTCCGGCCGTGTGGCGCGCGTCACGCTCTGCCGCCGGGAAATCCCTGAGGTCCCGGAGATCGTTTTCTGCTCTGATCTCCCACGCGGAAGCCTTCCGCCCTTCGCCGAAGCGACATGAACGGGGACCCGGCCATGACCACGCCCACCCTGCCTGCGGAACGTTTCGAGGCCGACCGGCCCCGGCTGCGGGCCATCGCCCACCGTATGCTCGGCTCGCTCGCCGAGGCCGACGACGCCGTCCAGGAGACCTGGCTGCGGGCGTCCCGGGCCGACCTGGACGAGGTGGAGAACCTCACGGCCTGGCTGACCACGGTGGTGAGCCGGGTGAGCCTGAACATGCTGCGCTCGCGCCGGACACGGCGTGAGGAGCCGCTGGAGACACAGGTGGGTGAGGCGGCCGTGGACGCGGGAGAGGGCGCCGATCCGGAGGAGGAGGCGCTGCAGGCCGACTCGGTCGGGGTGGCCCTGCTGGTCGTCCTGGACACGCTGAACCCGGACGAACGGCTGGCGTTCGTGCTCCACGACCTGTTCGCGGTGCCGTTCGACACCATCGCCCCGCTGGTCGAGCGCACCCCGGCCGCGACCCGGCAGCTCGCGAGCCGCGCCCGACGGCGGGTCAGGGGAGGAACCCCCGCGCCCGCCGCCGACCTGGCCCGGCAGCGCGAGGTCGTCGACGCGTTCCTCGCCGCCACCCGCGGCGGGAACTTCGACGCACTGCTGTCTCTGCTGCACCCGGACGTGGTTCTGACCGCCGACCGTTTCGTCGTCCCGACCCCGGAGCCGATCACCCTCGGCGGTGCCCGCCCCGTCGCCCACAGCGCGATGGCGGCGACCGGCCGGGCCCTGTTCACCGGTCCCGCGCTCCTCGACGGCCGCGTGGGCCTCGTGATGGCGCCGCAGGGCCGGCTGCGGCTGGTCCTGCTCTTCACGGTCACGGACGAGGGCATCACACGGATCGACGTCGTCGCGGACCAGGAGCGGCTGGCCGGGATCGAGGTGGCGGTACTCGAGGGCTGAGGAAAGGGGGAGGGGTGACCGGGATTCCCGGTCACCCCTCCCCCGTGCTCGGACAGCCCTGCCAGGACCGCCGTCTCAGAACCGCCGTTCTCAGAACCGCCGTTCTCAGAACCACAGGACGAGCGAGACGGCCGCCGGTGCCGCGTAGATCAGCGGGAACGGCACGTGCGAGAACCAGCGGGCCCGCAGCACGGTGACGACCGCCCCGAGGAAGTACAGCACCAGGCCGGCCGCGGCCAGTGCACCGATCACGGGCACGAGCAGCCCCACCAGCAGACCGGCCGCACCGGCTGCCTTGGCGACGCCGAGCCAGAGCCACCACGAGCGGGGCACGCCGTAGTCGGCCAGCGGCTTCACGGTCCACTCGGCCCCGAAGAAGACCGAGGCGGCCGAGAATCCGGCCAGGACGGCTCCCAGGACGGTGACGACGACGTAGGCAGTGGACATGTCAGCAGCTCCTCATCAGGGTTCGCGGGCTTCCTTCACCCCCCTGACACCCCGCGCCGAGCCGGTGTGACAGGAAGAGGAGCTGCTTTTTGATGTGACCGTGCTCACACTGCCCGGCCGGCCAGGATCCACGTCGACGGCAGCTCGATCCGGGTGCCGTCGGGGGCGTACTCGGTGGTGGTGAGCGGGAGTTCGCCGGACGCCAGGACGGTGAGGCCGGCGGCCGCCAGATACACGGGTACCGCCTCGTCGGCCACCTCGCCGGGGGCGATGCCGTGCCGGAAGACCGACGCGAGCTTCGCGGGCGGTCCGCCGGGGCTCTGGGCGAGGCCGGCGAGGACGGGTCGGGCGGCCTCCGACAGCTCGACGAGGAAGGCCCGGCCGCGGTCGCCGAGAAGGGCGGCGATCCCGTCCACCAACGGCTGCCGGTCGTCGGGCTCGCACTGGTGCAGGACGCCCCTCATATAGACGTTGGCGTCGCCGAGTTCGGCGTGCAGCACCTCGGCCGCGCCCTTCTCGGCCGCGTCCAGCAGCCGGTACGTCGCCTGCCCGGCGGGGTCGGCCCGCCGGGCGTGGTCGAGGGCCGCGGCGGCCAGGTCGGCGCCGATCACATGCGGGAAGCGGTCGGCCAGGAAACGGGTCTGGGTGCCGTTGCCGCAGCCGAGGTCGATCAACGGCAGCCCGGGGTCCACGAGTCGGGGCTCGAAGAAGGCGAGGTGGGGAGCGGCGGTCACCGCGGGGTCCGCGTCCCAGAACACCGCGCCCGTCTCCTCGGGGGCCTCGCGCCAGAACCCCTCCCAGGTCTCCCGGTACCGACTCGTCACGCTCATGCCCAACTCCCCAGGGTGCGACGCCGATCCGTCGTAAGTGACGGGCCAGTACGGTGTATCGCTCCCGGGTGGGACGGACAAGCGCGGTACGGATTCCTTCACGCCTCGTTCGGGAGACATACGCGGTCGAGCGCCCCGCTCAGCGCCTCGGCAGCGTCAACTCGAACCAGACGGACTTGCCGCCGCCCGTACGGCTGGCGCCCCACTCGCGGGCCAGGGTGCTCACCACGCGCAGCCCCCGCCCGTACGCGTCACCGGGCCCGGCGCTCAGCAGGGTCGGCAGCTCGTGGCCGTCGTCGTCCACCTCGCACAGCAGTGTGTCCCCGCGGACGAGCCGCAGCGCGACGGGCCGGCTGTGGGAGTGCCGTACGGCGTTGGTGACCAGCTCGCTCACCATCAGCTCGGCGGGGTCGGCGAGCTTCGGCAGGCCCCAGTCGTGGAGCTGCTCGCGCACCACCGCGCGGGCGCGGCCGACCTGGGCCGGGTCGAGGGGGAAGGTCCACTCGGCGACGTCGTCGGGTTCGATACCGGCCAGACGGACCATGAGCAGGGCCACGTCGTCCTTGCGGCCGCCGCGGCCCGCTTCGGAGAAGGTCACAGCGAGGGCGCGGATGATGGTGTCGCAGGCGTCGTCCATGGAGGCGGCCGGGTGGGCGGCGGACTCGCACAGGGTCGCGAGGCCCACGCCGATGTCCTCGCCGCGCACCTCGACCAGCCCGTCGGTGCACATCACCAGCCGGTCGCCGGGCTTCACGCGCACGCGCACCGCCTGGAACGGCACCCCGCCCACGCCGATCGGCGCACCGGTGGGCAGGTCGAGCAGCTCGCTGCGACCGTCGTCGGCGTGGACCAGCACGGGCGGTATGTGGCCCGCGTTGGCGAGGTGCAGCTCGCTCGCGATCGGGTCGTAGACGGCGTACAGGCAGGTCGCGAGGTAGGTGTCGCCGAGGCGTTGGGCGAGATCGTCGAGGTTGCGCAGGAGCTGGGCGGGCGGCAGGTCGAGGGCGGCCATGGTCTGCACGGCCGTCCGCAACTGGCCCATCATCGCGGCGGAGTTGAGGCCGTGACCCATGACGTCGCCGACGACGAGGGCGGTGCGGGCGCCGGGCAGTTTCACCGAGTCGAACCAGTCGCCGCCGACGCGCCCCAGCAACGTCCCCGGCAGATAACGGGTGGCGATGTCGCAGCCCGTCATGTGCGGCGGGATGTGCGGCAGCATGCTGTCCTGGAGGGTCTCGGCGACGCTCTCCTGGTAGGTGTACATGCGCGCGTTGTCGAGCACGAGGCCCGCCCGGGCGGCGAGTTCGGCGCCGGTGACCCGGTCCATGTCGTTGAACTCGGCGCGCTCGGGGTGGCGCAGCAGGATCATGAAGCCGAGGACGACGTTACGGGCCTTCAGCGGGACGACGAGCATGGAGCGGCCGGTGATCAGGGGCCGGATGTCACGCTTGTCGAACTGCGAGGCGATGGCGTGGCCCATCTGCTCGCTGATGCGCGGCACCAGGACCGGCTCGCCGGTGGTCATGCACTGGAAGAAGGGGGTGTGCGCCGGGAACGGCATCGCCTCGCCGACGGGGACGACGTCGTCCCAGCGGCCGGGTTCGTCGGTGTGCTCGACGGCGACCCGGTGCCACATGGTGGTCGTGTCCGGTACGCCCTCCGGGAAGCCCTCACCGGCGACGACCTGTTCGCGCAGATAGGTGCCGGCGACGTCGGTGAAGCGGGGGACGACGGCCTTGCTGACCTCGATGATGGTCCGGGAGAGGTCGAGGGAGGTGCCGATCCTCCCACTGACCTCGTTGAGGAACTCCAGGCGCTCGCGGACGGCGGCGTACTCGAGGTCCTCGCCCTCGTCGTCGAGGTCCTCCGGTAGAGGTGAGCCGTCGGCCGCGGCGCGGGCGGCCCGCTCGCGGCGGGCTCTGCGCTCGACGCGCCGGGCGACGCCCCAGTCGGGGGTGACGGGCACCCGGTCGTTCTGGCTGAACTCCAGGACGGGGTAGCCGAGTTCAAGGACCTGCGCGACGATGCGGGCGCTCTCGCCGACGCTCATGCTGGGCAGGATCTCAGGGAGCCTGCGGGCGAGTTCCTCGGCGCCGGGGAAGTCGGTGTGCAGCGCGAAGCCGGGCGCGATGCGCTCGACGACCAGGCGGTTGTCCTGTTCGGGCCGGTGCAGGCCCTCCGCGTCGGCCGCCAGCACGAGCAGCCGCTCACGCCCCGGCCCGACGAGCGGGTACGCCCACCACAGGACGTCGACCCTCCCCGACCCTTCGGACGGGGGGACCACCGTCTCGCCTCGCTCGCGCTCGGGCACGGTCAGCCGGGCCCGCCCTGCGGCCGGATAGCTCAGCCCGCGGTCGAGGGAGGTCTCCAGGCCGGGCCCGAGTCCGTCGTAGGCGGCGTGGTCCCCGTACGGCAGGTCGTCGTCCACCTCCGGGAGGGCGCCGGAGACGGGTAACAGGTCGATGGCGGCCTGGCCGATCGCGTCGTTCTTGGCGACGCCGAAGAGCCGGCGGGCACCGGTGCTCCAGTGGGAGACAAGGCCGTCGCGGTCGACCACGACCACGGCGAGCGGGATGCGCCCGGCGTCGGCGGGTCCGGCCGCCGTACCGCCCCCGGCTCCGCGGCTGGGAGGCGCGTCCCCTTCGGTGCCACGGTCCATGGCCCAGGCCCTCTCTCCCCAGAGCTACGCAAGATCTGTTCCGCAGCCACCACCGTACGGCGCACGCTGCTCGCGATGTGCGGCAATTCTGGAATTGGTTTCACCCGGGCGGGGGCGGGTAGCGCCTGCCCCGCGTGCCGTCGGTCCTCGGGGCGGAGCCGCAGGTCACGCTCGGTGTGCGGCCGCCGCCCGCCAGGTGGCGCACGGTGGCGACCGGGGGGTGTCCGGCGGCGGCGACGGCGTACTCGCCGGGGGCTGACGCGGCCGCCCTCGCGTCCGCTGCGGCGAGTTGCGGCACCGACCCGGTCCGAGGGGGGGAGCACGCGAACCGGGAGAGCGGCCGACGGCCAAGGGCCGTGGGGCCCTTGACCCGGGTGCGCTACTTCTCGACCTCGGTGGCCAGGTTGGTGAGGATCGCGTCGTAGATCCGGCCGAGTCCCTTGGGCGCGAAGGTCTTCTCGAAGAAGCCCCCGATGCCGCCGGCGCCGGTCCAGGTGGTGGTGACGACGACCCGGGACCTGCCCTCGCCGGCCGGGGTGACGCGCCAGACGGTGACCATCGAGGAGTTGCGGTCCTTCTCGACGAGTTCGCCGTCGGCGGGCTCGGTGACCTCCAGGAGGCAGTCGCGGACGCGCTTGCTGGTGGCCTGGAGCTTCCAGTGGACGAGGGTGCCCTCGCCGTCGCCGCCCTCGCGCACCTCGTACTCGCTGAAGTGCTCGGGCAGCAGCCTCGCGCGCGTACCGCTGTAGTCGGCGATCGTGTCGAACACCGTCTCCGGGTCCGCCGCGACGACCCGCTCGGTGGTGGCTTCGACCTGCGCCATGGGTTCCTCCAGGTCTTTGTGTCTCGGGGTTGGGGCAAGCCAACCACCCCGGTGCCCGGCCGCCCAAATCGGGGTTCCGCAAGCGGTCGTGAGGCGATCGGAAAGAACCGTCGCACGATCATGGGAACACATGTTCTATTGTGGGCCCAGCGCTACCGAGGAGGCGTCATGCGCTGGGAGAACCTCACAGCCGAGTCCCGTCACGACCGGGCGGCGGACGCCGCGCTGTTCGGCGCGGACGCGGTCACGACCAGGACCTTCGACACCCCCGAGTTCCGCGGGATCACCTTCCACGAGGTGCGGGCCCGTTCGATCCTCAACCGGGTGCCGGGCGCCTCCCGCATGCCGTTCGAGTGGACGATCAACCCCTACCGGGGCTGCACGCACGCGTGCGTGTACTGCTTCGCCCGCAAGACGCACAGCTACCTGGACCTGGACACCGGGATCGGCTTCGACACCCAGATCGTCGTCAAGGTGAACGCGCCCGAGCTGCTGCGCCGCCAGCTGGCCTCCCCCCGCTGGCACGGCGAGCATGTCGCGATGGGCACCAACGTCGACTGCTACCAGCGCGCGGAGGGCCGCTACCGGCTGATGCCGGGCATCCTGGCCGCCCTGCGCGACCACGCCAACCCCTACTCGATCCTGACCAAGGGCACCCTGATCCTGCGCGACCTCGACCTGCTGAAGCAGTCCGCCGAGGTGACCGACGTCGGCATCTCCGTCTCGGTCGGCTTCACCGACACCGAGCTGTGGCGCACCGTGGAGCCGGGCACACCGGCCCCCGAGCGCCGTCTGGACGTCGTACGGACCCTCACCGAGCACGGCATCGGCTGCGGGGTGCTGATGGCGCCCGTGGTCCCCTTCCTCGGCGACGAGCCGGCCCAACTGCGGGCCACCGTACGGGCGATCGCGGCGGCGGGGGCCACCTCCGTCACCCCGCTGGTGCTGCATCTGCGGCCCGGCGCCCGCGAGTGGTTCATGGCCTGGCTCGGGCAGCACCATCCGCACCTGGTGCGCCGCTACGAGCGGCTGTACGCGGACGGCGCCTACGCGCCGAAGTGGTACCAGCGCCGGATCACCCGTCAGGTGCACGACCTGGCCGAGGAGTACGGCATCGGCCCCACACGCGCGGGGATGCCCCGCAGGATCCGGCCGCCCGAGCCGGTGGAGGAGCCCGAGGAGTCCGGGCCGACCCAACTCACGCTGATCTGAGCGCGTTCGAGGGCATCCCGCGACCCGATCGGGTCAAGTATCACCAGAACAGGTTCTTTCGGACGATCTTTTCGGGACGATGCGGCGAGGGCCGTGATCCACGCGGTCCGTCGACCTCCGTCCTGGGAGGACTCCATGAGAAAACGCGCAGCTGTGCTGTGCGGCGCCGCCGCCGTCGTCGTGGCCGGGACCTTCGCCGCCGTGCCCGCCGGCGCGAGCCCGTCGCACAGCCCGGAGGCCGTCCGAGCGGCGACGCTCAGCTGGAAGAAGTGCCCCACCACCGACTACCCGACGCTGCAGTGCGCGTCCCTCGAGGTGCCGCTCGACCACGGCGATCCCGGCGGACAGCACATCACGCTCGCGCTCTCCCGTGTCCCCCACACCGCCAAGAAGTACCAGGGGCCGCTGCTGGTCAACCCGGGCGGCCCCGGGGGCAGCGGACGGACGCTCGCCGGGTTCGTCGCGAAGTCGCTGCCGAAGAAGGTGGCGGCCGAGTACGACGTCATCGGCTTCGACCCGCGCGGGGTGGGCAGGAGCACGCCCGCGCTGACCTGCAAACCGGGCCACTTCGGTTCGGTGCGCCCGGACCCGGTCCCGGCCACCGCGGCGATCGAGCGGGCCAACCTCCAGCGCGCCAGGTCCTTCGCCGAGGCCTGCGGCAAGAAGTACGCGAGCGTGCTGCCGCACATCAACACCCTCAGTGCCGTACGGGACATGGACGCCATCCGCCGGGCCCTCGGCGCGCCGAAGCTGAACTACTTCGGCTACTCGTACGGCACGTACCTGGGCACCGTCTACGCCAAGCTCTACCCGGAGCGGGTGCGGCGCCTGGTCCTCGACTCGATCGTCGACCCCACCGGCGTGTGGTACGAGGACAACCTCGGGCAGGACCCCGCCTTCAACGACCGGCACCGGGCGCTGATGGCCTGGATCGCGAAGCACGACGCCACGTACGGGCTCGGCACCGATCCCGGGAAGATCGAGGCCAGGTGGTACGCGATGCGGACGGCGCTGGCGAAGAAGCCGGCGGACGGCAGGGTGGGCGCCGCGGAGCTGGAGGACACGTTCCTGCCGGGCGGCTACTACAACGGCTACTGGCCGCACCTCGCCGAGGCGTTCGCCGCGTACGTCAACGCCAAGGACGCCGAGCCGCTGGTCGAGGCGTACGAGGACTTCGCCGCGGTCGACGCCGCCGGGGACAACGGCTACAGCGTCTACACCGCGGTGCAGTGCCGTGACGGCTCCTGGCCGCGCGACTGGGACGCGTGGCGCGCGGACCACTGGGCGGTGTACGAGAAGGCGCCGTTCATGACCTGGAACAACGCCTGGTACAACGCGCCGTGCGCGTTCTGGCCGACCCGCCCCCTGGAGCCGGTGAACATCGCCAACGGCGAGGTGCCGCCGGCCCTGCTGTTCCAGGCGACGGACGACGCGGCCACCCCGTACGAGGGAGGCGCCACGACGCACGCCCTGCTGCGTGGTTCGAGCTTCGTCGTCGAGCAGGGCGGCGGCAACCACGGCATCACGCTGAGCGGGAACTCCTGCCTCGACACACACCTGGCGAAGTACCTGACCGACGGCACGGTGCCCCGCGGCACCGGCACGGTCGACGCGGTGTGCAAGGCGCTGCCCGACCCCAGGCCGCTGACCGCGAAGGTCGCCTCGGGCACGGCCCACGGCTCGACACTGCACGGGCTGCTCGGCTTCCGCGGCTGAGGGCCACGACGGCCGGCGACCCCGTCGGGGGCGGTGTCGGACCCATGGTCCACCATGGACGCATGAGTGAGCTGACCAGGATTCCCGCCCCCGACGGTGTCGCCGCCGCGGCCCAGTACACGCATGTCGTGCTGGGCACCGGCCGTTTCGTGGCCGTCTCCGGCCAGCTCCCTCTCGACGCGCACGGCGGGCTGGTCGGCGAGGGCGACCCCGAGGCCCAGGCCCGCCAGGTCTTCGAGAACCTGCGGCGTTGCCTCGCCGCCGCCGGAGCGAGCTTCGACGACGTCGTCAAACTCACCTATTTCGTCACGGACATGGCCCATCTGCCGGCGATCCGCGCGGCCCGCGCCGCACACATACCCGACGACCGTCTTCCGGCCTCCTCGGCCGTGCAGGTCGCCGCGCTGGTGCGCCCGGAGTTCCTGATGGAGATCGAGGCCTTCGCGGTGGTGGCCGAGTGACGGCCGCGCTCGTCCGTGAGATGACGCTCGCCGACTGCGACCGCGTCTCCGAGATCCGCATCCGCGGGTGGCAGACCGCCTACCGGGGCCTGATGCCGCCACATCGGCACCGGCACCGGCCGGGGGCGGTGAGAGGTGCGGCAGGTGGGGAGACTTGACGGCTTGACGGTGGATACAGGCTACGGGGGCAGGCGCGCGTTCTCGACCGACCGGTAGGGCAACTTCCCCAGGGGCGCGGGGCTGTGTGGATGTGCGGCTCCGCCGCTTGGGCGCGACCAGCCCACCACAGCCCGCACCCGCCAACTCACACCATTCCCCACTCCATCCCGCGCCCCCTGTACGTCGCCCCCTCAGCGTTGGCGAGGAATCCGCTCCAGCGCCCGTACCGCCGCCTCCGCGAGGGTCGGGTGGGCGAGGGCCTCCTTCAGTACGGGGCGGGCTCGGTGGTCGCCCAGGGTGCCGAGGCCGTCGACGCAGGCGAGGGCCACCCCTCGGTGGGGGTCGTGCGGGGTCAGCCGCCGCTGCAGGGTGGTGATCAGCGCCGGGACGGACTCGGGGGCGCGCAGCTCCACCAGGAGCCGGACGGGGTGCAGGGCGTAGGCGACGCGCAGTTCGTTGGTGGCCAGGGCGGCCGCGGCGCGGGCGGTGCGGGGGTCGCCGAGGCGGGCCAGGGCGTGGGCCGCGGCGGCGCAGCGCGGTGGGTCGCGGTGGTTGAGCAGCAGGACGAGGGCCTCGAAGGCGCGCCGGTCCCCGGCGAGCCCGAGCCGGAACGCGGCCAGCTCCCGGGCCCACAGCGGCTGTCCCGACTCGGTGAGCACGCCCGCCAGTTCGTCGTGGTCGGCGGTGCCCGCCAACCGCTCGTACGCCGCCGTCCCGCCCGACTCCCGCCGTAGACGCTCCGTGAGCGATCGCAACTCTTCGTCCATGCGTCGAGGGTAGGGGCTGCGCCCCTCGCCGGGGGCCGGGCGGCGCGCAGAGGCGCACGGAAGCACAACCAGCGCACTGCCCAACGCCGGGAACACACCTGCCCGGTACCTGCGCCCGGCCTCCGGGACGACCGCGGCTCAAGGCCCGGACGGTCCCGTTCCCACCAGTGACGTGCAGCAATGCCGCGCGCCCCGGACAGGTGGCACGGCCTCAGGTCCCAACTCCGTTCACTACCAGCCATGTTCGGCGAGTTTTCGAAGGAAGATCCTTCGTCCGGGTGAACTCGCGGGGCGGAAAGGCGTTGCCGCCCGGGTCAGTACGATGCGCAGCCAACAGCCCGTGAAGCGGCTGTTGTTGACGCATCCCCCGGAACATCCACCTCCTTGAGCAGTGGTCTACCCAAGAACGATCACAGAGCGTTGCTACTGGTAAGTAATGAGTCATCGAGTGGGTGCCGAGACCGACAGGAAAAGGGTCTGCGGTCTCCCCCCTGATGATGTGTGCCGTCGATGCGGAGCCGGTGAGCTCCTGCACCGAGGCGCCGGCGGCGCCATCGTTTTGTCCGAAGGGCCTTGAACAAATGAGTCCTGCTGTGTCCCTCGACCCGTCCCGCCAGATGGAACTGATGCACAGTCTGTTCCACAAGGTGCAGTTCGACACGTTCGAGGCCTACGACGACCCGCGCTGCAACGTCACGGCCATCACCCAGGAGACCTTCACCAGGACCCTGCCCCATCTGCCCGCCGACATCTGTGTCGAGGAGGCGTACGAGAGGCTGATGGACGTGAGCATGCAGCTCGCGGCCGACGACGTGAAGGCCCGCGAGAACTGCTGCGGCCCGCACGAGGTGCACCTGATCCCCCTCGTCTCCCTGTACGGCTTCCGGTTCGGCGAGGTGGACGACGGGTTCCGGCCGTGGCTGGTCGAGGTCGACGCCCTGCCGCAGTCGGAGCGGGCGGTCTACCGCCTCATCGCCTTCCTGGGGTGGACCAATGCCAGGACCGCCGAGGTGCTGGCCCGCTCGCCGGGCTGGACCAGCAAGCTCATGAAGCGGGCCAAGGGCCGCCTGACGTCCGCCGGCGTCTCCGTGGAGGAGCTCCAGAAGGGCTTCTTCGACGTAGAGATCGAGAGAAGGAAGGAGAAGGCATGCCTCATGTGACGGCGTATCGCCGTAAGGCACGTCTGATCGACCATGCCGCTCCGCCCACTCCCCAGGAGTGGTTGGAGCACGATGCCCGGTACTTCGAGGACGTCGTGGCCGAGATCCAGCGGCGGGCCGCGGGAGGCGACCCCGGCGAGGCCCCCTGGGCGTCGCCGCTCTATTTCGACACGGCCGAACGCGACGAGTCCGCCGTGGGCCGCGCCCTGCTCGCCCTGCGGCACCTGCCCGCCGGGGCGGTCGCCCGCCTCGCCGTCCTGAGCCGGATGTTCCAGGGGGAGAACATCCGGCCCGAGGCCGGCCCGGTGGCGGAACGCAACGAGGAGACCGACGCCGGCACCGACGGCGGGCTTCCTGCCCGCGCACGCCGCAAGGAAGGCACCGTGGGCCCTGCCGTTCGAGCCGGCAGGACCCTCGTGACGCCACTGGACAGCGCGGAGGCGCTGGCCGGCTGACGCCATGACGGAGCCGCCGCTCCCCCGGCCCCGGCCGACGGAGCGGCGGTACCCGGCGCCCCACCCCCGACCCCCCGCACAGAAAGCGCACGACGATGGCGACCCACGGCACCCCGCCGAAGAAGAACGCCGAGCGGCAGCGGACCGGCGTGCCGCAGCCGAGCCCGGCAGCCGCCACCCCCTCCGGCGCGGCGGCATCGACCGCGCCCACGGCCGGGACCGGGAGAGAGCCCGAGACCGGGACCGAGCCGGAGACCGCAGCGGCGGCACCGGCCGCGGGCGAGGCCTCCGCCGTACGGAACGCCGCGGCCGCCCGCCGTCTGCGCCGCCGGCTCCTCACCCTGAAGGCCACCATCTACGTGCTGGTCGCCGGCTGCCTCGTCGCCATCGGCCTCACCATCCGGCAGGTGACCCTCCAGCCCGTGCTCGCCGGCGTGTACGTCGGGCTGGCCTCGGTCGGCGTGGCGGGCATAGGTGTCTGCGTCACCGTCTACCTCCACATCCGCCGCAGGGACGGCTCCGACTCCTGAGACCGCAGGCGCGCCGCGCTCGGGAGCCACGTCACAAACACGGGGGCTGGCGCGCTCGTTACCCACCGGTTAAGCTCATACGAGCGAGTCACCCACTCGCTCCACCCCTCGCGGCGGCCTGGTGACGCAGTTGCCGCAAGGGAAGTCGGTTCGGTACCTCGTACCGCAGTACGACCCGGCCACGGGACAGGGCCGGTCGGATCTCCCCGTTCGTCCTCCGGGCGTGTGCACGCCCGCGGCGACCGGCACCGGGCGTGTGCGCTCGCAGCCCGGCAACACCCGCACTCCTTTCCGCACCCGGTGCGCCCAGGCCTCCGCAGAGGCGTCCTCGGCGCACCCGGGCGCGTTCCCAGTCGTCACCCTCATTTCTGGAGTCCGCGATGGCCACTCCCCTGTCCCCCGCCTCTCAGTCCCCCCTGCGCACGATCGCCGTCGTCGGCCTGGGCACCATGGGCACCGGCATCACCGAGGTCCTGGCCAAGGCCGGCCGCGAGGTGATCGGCATCGACATCAGCGAGGCCCAGGCCGCGCGCTCCGTCGCCGCCCTGGAGGCCTCCACCGCCCGCGCCGTGGAGCGCGGCCGGCTGACCGGGCAGGAGCGCGCGGACGTCCTCGCCCGCGTCCGTACCGCCACCGACCTGCGGGCGGCGGCCGACGCCGACCTCGTCATCGAGGTGGCGCCGGAGTCGTACGAGATCAAGCAGCAGATCTTCCGGGAGCTGGACGGGATCGTGCGGCCGGAGGCGATCCTCGCGACCGGGACCAACGCGCTGTCCGTGACCCGGCTCGCCGCCGACTCGGCGCGTCCCGAGCGGGTGCTCGGGCTGCACTTCTTCAACCCGGCGCCGGCCATGCGGCTGGTCGAGATCGTCTCCTCGGTGCTGACCGCGCCCGCCGCCGTCACCGCCGTCACCGACCTCGCCCTCGACCTGGGCAAGGAGCCGGTCGCGGTCGGCGACCGGCCCGGGTTCGTCGCGGACGGGCTGCTGTTCGGCTACCTCAACCAGGCCGCCGCGATGTACGAGGCGAAGTACGCCTCCCGCGAGGACATCGACGCCGCGATGCGGCTGGGCTGCGGCCTCCCGATGGGCCCGCTCGCCCTGCTCGACCTGATCGGCATCGACACCGCGCGCACGGTCCTGGACGCCATGTACGCCGCGTCCCACGACCGGCTGCACGCCCCCGCGCCGATCCTCAAGCAGCTCAGCGAGGCGGGCCTGACCGGCCGCAAGTCGGGCCGCGGCTTCTACACGTACGAGGCGCCGAACAGCCCGACGGTCGTCCCGGACGCCCTGACCCCCTTGTCCGGCGGGACCGGGCTCCCCGGCCGTCCGGTGCGCAGCGTCGGTGTCGCGGGGTCCGGCACCATGGCCTCCGGTATCGCCGAGGTCTTCGCCAAGGCCGGTTACGACGTCGTCCTGGCCGCCCGCAGCGAGGAGAAGGCGCAGGCCGCCAAGGCCCGTGTCGGCAAGTCGCTCTCGCGCTCCGTCGACAAGGGCCGGCTCACCGCTCAGGCCGCCGCGCAGACCCTGGACCGGATCACCCCGGCGGGCTCCTACGACGCCTTCGCGGACGTCGACCTGGCCGTCGAGGCGGTCGCCGAGGACCTGGACGTGAAGCGGCAGCTGTTCGCGGCGCTGGACAAGGTGTGCAGGCCGGGCGCGGTGCTCGCCACGACCACGTCCTCGCTGCCGGTCGTCGCGCTCGCCCGCGCGACCTCGCGTCCGCAGGACGTGATCGGCATGCACTTCTTCAACCCGGCGCCGGCGATGAAGCTGGTCGAGGTCGTCCGCACGGTGCTGACCGGCGAGGACGTCCACGCGACGGTCCACGAGGTCTGCGGAAAGATCAGGAAGCACGCGGTGGACTGCGGTGACCGTGCGGGCTTCATCGTGAACGCGCTGCTGTTCCCCTACCTCAACAACGCGGTCAAGATGGTGCAGGAGCACTACGCGTCCCTCGACGACATCGACGCGGCGATGAAGCTGGGCGGCGGCTACCCGATGGGCCCCTTCGAGCTGCTGGACGTCGTCGGGCTCGACGTCTCGCTCGCCATCGAGAAGGTCCTGCACCGCGAGTTCCGCGACCCGGGCCTGGCCCCGGCACCGCTCCTGGAGCACCTGGTGGCCGCGGGCTGCCTCGGCCGCAAGACGGGCCGCGGCTTCCGCGAACATGCCCGCCGCTGACGGGGGCGGCGACCGGCTGCGAGCCGGTGAGGACTGGGGCGGGCTGCTCGGACCGGCAGCCCCTCCCCCGCCCGCGTGGGGCGGGGGATACCCCGGACCTGCGCATCGAGCTGCGCACATGCAGTACGTTCGGGTCATGTCCCAGCCCGCCAAGTCCTCACGTACACCAGCCACGACCGACGCGCCGGAAAGTGCCGCAGGCTCCCGCGCGGCGGCCCAGCGGCTCAAGATGCGCCGGGAACTGGCGGCCGCGGCGATGGAGTTGTTCGCGACCAAGGGGTACGAGGCGACCACCGTCGACGAGATCGCGGCCGCGGCCGGGGTCGCCCGCCGCACCTTCTTCCGTCACTTCCGCTCCAAGGAAGAGGCGATCTTCCCCGACCACGACGACACCCTGATCCGCGCCGAGGCGGTGCTGAACGCGGCCCCCGCGCACGAGCACCCGCTCGACACGGTGTGCCGCGGCATCAAGGAAGTCATGAAGATGTACGCGGCCCGGCCGGAGATCTCGGTCGCCCGCTACAAGCTGACGCGTGAGGTGCCCACCCTGCGCGAGGCGGAGATCGCGTCCGTGGCCCGCTACGAGCGCCTCTTCACCCGCTACCTCCTCGGCCACTTCGACGAGCACGCCCACGACGACGACGCCAACGACGACCCGCTGCTGGCCGAGGTCGCCGCGTCCGCCGTGGTCACCGCCCACAACCACGTCCTGCGGCGCTGGCTCAGGGCCGGCGGCCAGGGCGACGTGGAGGCGCAGCTCGACCACGCCTTCGCGATCGTGCGGAAGACGTTCGGGACGGGCATCGGGGCCGGGCGCGGCAGCGCCACCGCCCCCAGGCCGACCCTCGCGACGGTCTCCGCGCAGGGCGAGGTCCTGGTGACGGTCGCCCGCACCGACGCCCCGCTGGACGAGGTCATGCGGACCATCGAGCAGGCCCTCAAGGAGCGCTGAGCCCCCGGGTCCCTGCCGGGACGCTGTGAGAACGGCCACCCCATCGGGTGGCCGTTTTGGCATGTCAGAGCCCCTTTTCGAGCAGATTTCAGAGCACGTTCGATCGATCATCGCTCATTTGTTACGTAAAGATTTCAGCTGAGAGGAAGTTCTGGCACTCAGTGCCTTGCGGGGTGACACGCGGTGTCATACGTTGAAGGAGTCCGGGCGGCCGGCGTGCAGAGACCATTCGTACGTCGGCTGTCCCCGCAACCCCATGGATGCGCGCCCGGACGCCTGCGTCACAGGCAACCTCCCGCGCCACAAAGCGCTGCCGGACAGCACCACCCGCCGAACCGACGGCACACCCTCATCCCTCAGCAGCACCGACGTAACCCTCAGCGCCCCTCCCTCAGGGCGCTCACCGCCGGAGGCAACACCGTGACCGTGAAGGACATCCTGGCCGCGATCCAGTCGCCGGACTCCACGTCCGCCGACTTCGCCGCCCTGCCGCTCCCCGAGTCGTACCGCGCGATCACCGTGCACAAGGACGAGACGGAGATGTTCGCGGGCCTCGCGACCCGCGACAAGGACCCCCGCAAGTCGATCCACCTGGACGAGGTGCCGCTGCCGGAGCTCGGCCCGGGTGAGGCCCTGGTGGCCGTCATGGCCTCCTCGGTCAACTACAACTCCGTGTGGACCTCGATCTTCGAGCCGCTGTCGACCTTCGGGTTCCTGGAGCGCTACGGCCGGCTCAGCGAGCTCACCAAGCGCCACGACCTGCCGTACCACATCATCGGCTCCGACCTCGCGGGCGTCGTCCTGCGCACCGGCCCCGGCGTCAACGCCTGGAAGCCGGGCGACGAGGTCGTCGCGCACTGCCTGTCCGTCGAGCTGGAGTCGTCCGACGGCCACAACGACACGATGCTCGACCCCGAGCAGCGCATCTGGGGCTTCGAGACCAACTTCGGCGGCCTCGCCGAGATCGCGCTGGTCAAGTCCAACCAGCTGATGCCGAAGCCGGACCACCTGAGCTGGGAGGAGGCCGCCGCTCCGGGCCTGGTCAACTCGACCGCCTACCGGCAGCTGGTCTCCCGCAACGGCGCCGGCATGAAGCAGGGCGACAACGTCCTCATCTGGGGCGCGAGCGGCGGACTCGGCTCGTACGCCACGCAGTTCGCGCTCGCGGGCGGCGCCAACCCGATCTGTGTCGTCTCCAGCGAGCAGAAGGCGGAGATCTGCCGCTCGATGGGCGCCGAGGCGATCATCGACCGCACCGCCGAGGACTACAAGTTCTGGAAGGACGAGCACACCCAGGACCCGAAGGAGTGGAAGCGCTTCGGCAAGCGCATCCGCGAGCTGACCGACGGCGAGGACGTCGACATCGTCTTCGAGCACCCCGGCCGCGAGACCTTCGGCGCGAGTGTGTACGTCACGCGCAAGGGCGGCACCATCGTCACCTGCGCCTCGACGTCCGGCTACAACCACGAGTACGACAACCGCTACCTGTGGATGTCGCTGAAGCGGATCATCGGCTCGCACTTCGCCAACTACCGCGAGGCCTGGGAGGCCAACCGCCTCATCGCCAAGGGCAAGATCCACCCGACCCTGTCGAAGGTCTACGCCCTGGAGGAGACCGGGCAGGCCGCCTACGACGTGCACCGCAACCTCCACCAGGGCAAGGTCGGCGTCCTGTGCCTGGCGCCCGAGGAGGGCCTGGGCGTGCGCGACGAGGAGAAGCGCGCGCAGCACATCGACGCCATCAACCGCTTCCGGAACATCTGAGGACATCCGAGGTCATAGATGACTGAGCGTCAGAAGGACCGGCCGTGGCTGATGCGCACGTACGCCGGTCACTCCACGGCCGAGGCGTCCAACGAGCTGTACCGGCGCAACCTCGCCAAGGGCCAGACGGGTCTGTCGGTCGCGTTCGACCTGCCGACCCAGACCGGCTACGACTCCGACCACATCCTCGCCCGCGGCGAGGTCGGCCGGGTCGGTGTGCCGGTCGCGCACCTCGGTGACATGCGCCGGCTGTTCCAGGACATCCCCCTGGAGCAGATGAACACCTCGATGACCATCAACGCCACGGCCATGTGGCTGCTGGCGCTCTACCAGGTCGTCGCGGAGGAGCAGGGTGCGGACGTCACCAAGCTCCAGGGCACGACCCAGAACGACATCGTCAAGGAGTACCTGTCCCGGGGCACCCATGTGTTCCCGCCGGGGCCGAGCCTCCGGCTGACGACGGACATGATCGCGTACACGGTCTCCCACCTCCCCAAGTGGAACCCGATCAACATCTGCAGCTACCACCTGCAGGAGGCCGGGGCCACGCCGGTGCAGGAGATCGCGTACGCGATGTCCACCGCCATCGCCGTCCTCGACGCGGTGCGCGACAGCGGCCAGGTGCCGCAGGAGCGCATGGGCGACGTCGTCGGCCGTATCTCCTTCTTCGTGAACGCGGGCGTCCGCTTCATCGAGGAGATGTGCAAGATGCGGGCGTTCGGCCGGATCTGGGACAGGATCACGCGCGAGCGGTACGGCATCGAGAACCCCAAGCACCGCCGCTTCCGCTACGGCGTCCAGGTCAACTCCCTCGGCCTGACCGAGGCGCAGCCGGAGAACAACGTCCAGCGGATCGTCCTCGAGATGCTGGCCGTGACCCTCTCGAAGGACGCACGCGCGCGTGCCGTCCAGCTCCCCGCCTGGAACGAGGCCCTGGGTCTGCCCCGTCCCTGGGACCAGCAGTGGTCGCTGCGCATCCAGCAGGTGCTCGCCCACGAGAGCGACCTGCTGGAGTACGAGGACATCTTCGAGGGCTCCAAGGTCATCGAGGCCAAGGTGGCCGAGCTGGTCGAGGAGTCACTCGCGGAGATCGAGCGGATCCAGGAGATGGGCGGCGCGATGGCCGCCGTCGAGTCCGGCTACCTCAAGTCGCAGCTCGTCTCCTCGCACGCCGAGCGCCGGGCCCGTATCGAGTCCGGGCAGGAGAAGATCGTCGGCGTCAACGTCTTCGAGACGACCGAGCCGAATCCCCTGACCGCCGACCTCGACACGGCGATCCAGACGGTCGACCCGGCCGTCGAGGCCCGTGTCATCGCCTCCCTCCAGCACTGGCGCGACACCCGCTACCAGCCTCCCTTCAACCACCCGCGCCCCTGCAAGGCGCTGGAGAAGCTGAAGGAGGCCGCCAAGGGGACCGACAACCTCATGGAGGCCACCCTGGAGTGCGCCCGCGCCGGTGTCACCACCGGCGAGTGGGCCGGGGCCCTGCGCGAGGTGTTCGGCGAGTTCCGCGCGCCGACCGGTGTCTCGTCGGCGCCGGTGGCGATCCCCGCCGAGGAGGGCTCGGCCCTGTCCGAGGTGCGCCGGACGGTGGATCTGACGGCCAGGGACCTGGGCGTCGGCAAGCTGCGCTTCCTGGTCGGCAAGCCCGGCCTGGACGGGCACTCCAACGGTGCCGAGCAGATCGCCGTCCGCGCGCGGGACGCCGGCTTCGAGGTGGTGTACCAGGGCATCCGGCTCACGCCCGAGCAGATCGTGGACGCGGCCCTCGCCGAGGACGTGCACGCGGTCGGCCTGTCCATCCTCTCCGGCTCCCACGCCCAGCTGGTGCCGGACGTGCTGGAGCGGCTGCGTGTGGCCGGTGCCACAGATATACCGGTGATCGCCGGTGGCATCATCCCGAATGGTGACGCCGAGCAGCTCAGGGCAGCCGGAGTGGCCGCGGTCTTCACCCCGAAGGACTTCGACATCACCGGCATCATCGGCCGCATCGTCGACGAGATCCGGAAAGCGAACAAGCTCGACCCTCTGGAGGTCCCCGCATGACCGTCAACCGTCTGCGTCCCCGCCGCTCGTGTCTCGCGGTCCCGGGAAGCAACCCCCGCTTCCTGGAGAAGGCGCAGGGCCTCCCGGCGGACCAGGTCTTCCTCGACCTGGAGGACGCGTGCGCCCCGCTCGCCAAGCCCGAGGCGCGGCACACCATCGTCAAGTTCCTCAACGAGGGCGACTGGACGGGCAAGACCAGGGTCGTGCGGGTCAACGACTGGACGACCGAGTGGACGTACCGCGATGTCGTCACGGTCGTCGAGGGCGCCGGGCAGAACCTCGACTGCATCATGCTGCCGAAGGTCCAGGACGCCCAGCAGGTCGTCGCCCTGGACCTCCTCCTGACGCAGATCGAGAAGACCATGGGCTTCGAGGTCGGCCGCATCGGCATCGAGGCGCAGATCGAGAACGCGCAGGGCCTCAACAACGTCAACGAGATCGCGCAGGCCTCCCCGCGCATCGAGACGATCATCTTCGGCCCTGCCGACTTCATGGCGTCGATCAACATGAAGTCGCTGGTCGTGGGCGAGCAGCCGCCCGGCTACCCGGCGGACGCCTACCACTACATCCTGATGAAGATCCTGATGGCCGCCCGCGCCAACAACCTCCAGGCGATCGACGGCCCCTACCTGCAGATCCGCAACGTCGACGGCTACCGCGAGGTCGCCCAGCGCGCCGCCGCGCTCGGCTTCGACGGCAAGTGGGTGCTGCACCCGGGCCAGGTCGAGGCGTCCAACGAGATCTTCTCGCCCTCGCAGGAGGACTACGACCACGCCGAGCTGATCCTGGACGCGTACGACTACTACACGTCCGAGGCGGGCGGCAAGAAGGGCTCGGCGATGCTCGGCGACGAGATGATCGACGAGGCCAGCCGCAAGATGGCCCTGGTCATCTCCGGCAAGGGCCGCGCCGCCGGCATGCAGCGCACCAGCACGTTCGAGATCCCGGAGGCGTGACGCGATGCAGTTCGGGCGCACCTACGAGGAGTTCGAGGTCGGGGCGACGTACAAGCACTGGCCGGGCAAGACGGTCACGGAGTACGACGACCACCTCTTCTGTCTCCTCACCATGAACCACCACCCGCTCCACATGGACGTCAACTACGCCGAGAACACGACGGACTTCGGCAAGAACGTGGTGGTCGGGAACTACATCTACTCCCTCCTGCTCGGCATGTCCGTGCCGGACATCTCCGGCAAGGCGATCGCCAACCTGGAGATCGAGTCGCTCAGGCACGTGGCGCCGACCTTCCACGGCGACACGATCTACGGCCAGACGACCGTGCTCGACAAGTGGCCGTCGAAGTCGAAGAACGACCGCGGCATCGTTCATGTCGAGACCAAGGGCTACAAGCAGGACGGCACGCTCGTGTGCGTGTTCCGCCGCAAGGTGATGGTGCCGACCGAGACGTACATCAAGGAGCGCGGCGGCGAGCAGCCGGGCCGCCCCGAGCTCAAGGAGCAGGAGAAGTAGCCATGGCACGACTCGCCCAGACCGCCGGTCTGACCGACATCCAGCAGGAGATCCTCTCCACCGTCCGCGACTTCGTGGACAAGGAGATCATCCCGGTCGCGACCGAGCTGGAGCACCGCGACGAGTATCCGCAGCAGATCGTCGACGGTCTGAAGGAGCTGGGCCTGTTCGGCCTGATGATCCCCGAGGAGTACGGGGGCCTGGGCGAGTCGCTCCTGACGTACGCGCTGTGCGTCGAGGAGATCGCCCGCGGCTGGATGTCCGTCTCCGGGATCATCAACACGCACTTCATCGTCGCGTACATGCTCAAGCAGCACGGCACGCAGGAGCAGAAGGATCACTTCCTGCCGAGGATGGCCGCCGGCGACATCCGCGGCGCCTTCTCGATGTCGGAGCCGGGCCTGGGCTCGGACGTGTCGGCGATCACGTCGAAGGCGGTCAAGGACGGCGACGAGTACGTCCTGAACGGTCAGAAGATGTGGCTCACGAACGGCGGAACGTCCTCCCTCGTGGCCGTCCTGGTCCGAAGTGACGAAGGACACCCCGAGGGCACCGCGCCCCACAAGTCGATGACGACCTTCCTCGTCGAGAAGGAGCCCGGCTTCGGCGAGGTCCGCCCCGGCCTCACCATCCCGGGCAAGATCGAGAAGATGGGCTACAAGGGTGTCGACACCACCGAGCTCATCATGGACGGCCTGCGGATTCCCGCGGACCGGGTGCTCGGCGGGGTCACCGGCCGCGGTTTCTACCACATGATGGACGGCGTGGAGGTCGGCCGCGTCAACGTCGCGGCGCGTGGCTGCGGTGTCGCCCAGCGTGCGTTCGAACTGGGTGTCCAGTACGCCCAGCAGCGTCACACCTTCGGCAAACCGATCGCCCAGCACCAGGCCATCCAGTTCAAGCTGGCGGAGATGGCTACCAAGGTCGAGGCCGCCCATGCCATGATGGTGAACGCTGCACGCAAAAAGGACTCCGGCGAAAGAAACGACCTTGAGGCAGGGATGGCGAAGTACCTCGCCTCCGAGTACTGCAAGGAGGTCGTGGAGGACGCCTTCCGGATCCACGGCGGCTACGGCTTCTCCAAGGAGTACGAGATCGAGCGCCTCTACCGGGAGGCCCCGATGCTGCTGATCGGTGAAGGTACCGCCGAGATCCAGAAAATGATCATCGGCCGCAGGCTGCTCGAGGAGTATCGGTTCCAGGGCTAGATGTCAGGGTTGGGGGTGTTTTCTTCGAGAAGAAGATCACACCCCGTCCATCCCCTTCAGCCGCCGACTCGGCTTCCTGACTTACCCAGTTGCGGCCCCGAACCGCTACGATCGCGGAAAGCCGCCGTCCCCCCGTCGAAGCGCGGCATCATCCGCTACGAAGGTCATCCATGCCCCACAGCCAAACCTCTGCACACCGCGACAGCCTGGTAGGCGCACGCCTCGCGCGCGGAGCATCGCCGTGGCTTCTGCCGACCGTCGCCACCGCAGCCCTCAGCCTGGTCCGCGCCCGCCGCTCGGGTGTAGCCAAGGCCGTCGCCGTGCCCGCCACCGCTCTCGCGGCGGGCATGCTGTGGTTCTTCCGCGACCCCGAGCGTGAGATCGCGCAGGGCCGGGTCATCTCCCCCGCCGACGGAGTGGTGCAGAGCATCATGCCGTGGAAGGACGGACGGACCCGGGTCGCGATCTTCATGAGCCCGCTCAACGTCCACGTCAACCGCGCGCCGCTGGCCGGCACCGTGACGTCCGTCGAGCACATCCCGGGCGGGTTCGTGCCGGCGTTCAACAAGGAGAGCGAGAACAACGAGCGCGTCGTCTGGCACTTCGACACCGAGCTCGGTGACATCGAGATGATCCAGATCGCCGGTGCCGTGGCCCGCCGCATCGTGCCCTACGTCCCTCAGGGCACGAAGGTCGAGCAGGGCGACCGGATCGGTCTGATCCGCTTCGGCTCGCGGGTCGACATCTACCTGCCCGAGGGCGTGGAGGTCGCGGTCGAGGTCGGGCAGAAGACCGTGGCAGGGGTGACTCGCATTGACCGTGATTGACCCTGACACCCAGGCCGGCTGGGTGCCCGAGGCCGACGAGGTGGACGAAGAGGAGGAGATGCCCCTCTCCCTCCGGCTGTCGATAGCGGACACCCTCACCCTCGGCAACGCCACCTGCGGCTTCATGGCGGTGTACTTCACCACCACGGGCATCCTGATCCCGGACCTCACCGGCAGCCAGGAGCCCGGCATGGCCCGCCACAGCGCGGCCACGGCGGTCATCCTGATGCTGTGCGCGGCGGTCTTCGACCTCTTCGACGGGCTGGTCGCGAGGAAGCTGCGCTCCTCCCCGATGGGCGCGGAGCTGGACAACCTCTCCGACCTGATCAGCTTCGGCCTCGCGCCGGCGTACTTCGTCCTGGTCTACGGCATGGTCGCCGACGACGCCCACCAGCGGGTGGCGGCGGTCGGCGCGATCGTCGTTCTTCTGGCGGTCGTCCTGCGGCTCGCGAGATTCTCCTGCGTGACGATGAAGGACGGCATGTTCCAGGGCATGCCCTCGCCCTTCGGCGCGCTGACGGTGGTCTCGATCGTGCTGCTGGAGCTGCCCTTCGTGGCGACGCTCCTCGCCATCCTGGGCACGGCGTGGCTGATGGTGAGCCGGGTCGAGTACCCGAAGCCGCGGGGCCGCCTCGCCGGCGCGATGCTCTCCTGGATCGTGCTGTCGATGGGGCTCCTCGCCGCGTGGGCCTTCGACGCCCCCAGCGGCCAGCTGCTCCTCCAGACCGGCTGCGCCCTGCAGCTCGTCATGGGCGCGGTCATCCCGCTGTTCGCCACGGCCCGCCGGGTGAACAACTTCCGCGACAACCGGCGGGAGGCGCGGGCGGCGCAGCTGCCGTAGCGCTCCGCTGGGTGGGGCCCCGGACCGGTCGGTCCGGGGCCCTTCGCTTTGCCCCGCGCCGGCCCCTCGCCGGGGGCTCCGCCCCCAGACCCCCGGCCTATGCCCACCCACCGCCCGACTCGGTTGGCCAAGAGGCGCCCCACACATCACCCCGCCCCGGCGCTGCCCGGGCAAGGGCCGGCGGTTCCGGCCCGTCCGCATCTTCCAGACAAGGGCCGGCAAAACCAGCCCGTCTGGGGTGGCCCCCTCTGGGGGAGTTTGAGGACGAGGCCCGTTCAGGGCCGAAGCGGGGTACGGGACGGCAGCCCCGCGTGGGGTGCAGGGGCGCAGCACCGCCGGGGGTCCGGGGGCGCAGCACCGCCGGGGGTCCGGGGGCGCAGCACCGCTGGGGGTCCGGGGGCGGCAGCCCCGCCAGGGGTGCAGGGGCGCAGCACCGCCGGGGGTCCGGGGGCGCAGCACCGCTGGGGGTCCGGGGGCGGCAGCCCCGCCAGGGGTGCAGGGGCGCAGCCCCGCTGGGGGTCCGGGGGCGGAGCCCCCTGGTGGGGTCGAAGGGGCGGAGCCCCTGGGGACGGGAAGGGTAGGGGCGGCGGGGGCGGGGAAACGCTCGGGCTCAGGTCAGGAAGTCCTGGGCGATGCGCTCTGCGACCCGCTCCAGGATGGGACCGGCCTCGGCGATGCACGTCGCCACGTCCGGCTCGACCTCCGTCAGGGGGTACGCCCGACGGATGCCGGCGCGCCCCAGGGCCTCAGGGGGGAGGGCGAGGCGGCCACAGACGGCCACGACCTCCTTGCCGGCCGCGCGGGCGGCCGCGGCGACGCCCGCGGGGGCCTTGCCGTGCAGGGTCTGCTGGTCCAGCGACCCCTCCCCCGTGATCACCAGCTCCGCCCGCTCCAGCGCCGGCGCGAAGCCGAGGACGTCGAGCATGACCTCGATGCCGGCCCGGAAACGGGCACCGAGCAGGAGGGCGCCGTAGCCGATGCCGCCCGCGGCCCCCGCGCCCGGCGCGGCGGCGTACTCCGCGGCCTTCGGGCCGGCCGCCGCCTCCAGCACCTTCGCGTAGTGCGCGAGCGCCGCGTCGAGCGTCTCGACGTCGTCCGGCGAGGCGCCCTTCTGCGGGCCGTACACCGCCGGCGCGCCCTTCGGGCCGGTCAGCGGGTTGTCGACGTCGCTGGCCAGGATCAGTTCCACCGAGGACAGGCGCGGGTCGAGGCCGGAGAGGTCCGCGCGCGCCATGTCCGCGAGGCCGCCGCCGCCCGGGGCGACCGGCTCGCCGTCCTCGTCCAGGAAGCGGGCGCCCAGCGCGGACAGCATCCCCGCGCCGCCGTCGGTGGTGGCGCTGCCGCCCACGCCGAAGACGATCGTCCGCACACCCGCGTCCAGCGCGGCGCGCAGCAGCTCGCCGGAGCCGTACGTGGAGGCGGTGAGCGGGGCGAAGACGCCGGCGGGGAGCCGCTGCAGGCCGCTCGCCTCGGCCATCTCCACGACCGCGGTGTCGCCGCGCAGCGCGAACGCGGCGCTGACCTCGGTGCCGAGGGGTCCGGCGACCCGTACCTCCCGGCGTTCGAACCCGGCCGCGACCGCCGCGTCAACCGTGCCGTCGCCGCCGTCGGCGACGGGCAGAGCCTCGACCTCGACGTCCGGTACGACCCGGCGCAGCCCGGCCGTCACCCGCTCGGCGACCTGTACGGCCGTCAGCGACCCCTTGAACTTGTCCGCGGCCACGAGCACCCTGCGGGTGCCTTGCGCTGCAGCGTCCGCCACCTTGCATCCCCTTGCTCTCCGGGCCCGCGCACGTCAGGGCCAGTCGCGCCGCAGCGACCTTAACCGGCGGACGCCCCCGCCGTCATGCGCTCCCCGGACCCCGAAAGGCACCACGACGGCGCGGCCGTTGCCGGAATCGGGTAAACCGGAGCTATGACCCCTGTGGGCACCGATCCCGAGCTCGCCGACCGCATCTTCGGTGGCTGGCTGGGCCGGATCGCCGGCAACATGCTCGGCAAACCGGTCGAGCAGGGCGACCTGTGGACGCGCGAGCGCATCGACCGCTACCTGCGGCTGGCCGCCGCCCTGCCGCTCACCGACTACCTGCCCGAACCGGCCGCCGAGGACGACGGCCCGCCGCTGCGCCCCGAGTGGCGCGACTGCGTCCGCGGCCGTATCCACGGCAGCTGCCGCGACGACGACGTCGACTACGCCATCCTCGGCCTGCACCTCCTGGAGACCCACGGCTTCGGCTTCAGCACCGAGCAGATCGGCGACCTGTGGCTGCTGCGGCTGCCGTATCTGCAGACGTTCACGGCGGAGCGGGCGGCGTACCGCAACCTCGCCAACGGGCTCAAGCCGCCGCTGACGGCCACGTACGACAACCCGTACCAGGAGTGGATCGGTGCGCTGATCCGCGCGGACATCTACGGCTGGACCTGCCCGGGCGTCCCGCGCCGGGCCGCCTCGCTGGCCCGGCGGGACGCGGTGCTGTCCCACACCGGCAACGGCGTGTACGGCGCGATGTGGGCGGCGGCGCTGATCTCGGCCGCGTTCACGGCGCCGACGGTGCGCCGCGCCGTGGACGAGGCGCTGGCCGTGATCCCGGCGAGCAGCCGCCTCGCCCGTACCGTACGCCGGGTCGTCTCCCTCCACGACACCCGCATGACCTGGGAGGACACGCTCACCACGGTCACGGAGGAGACGGCGGGCCTCGGCTGGATCCACACGATCCCGAACGCCGCCGTCCTCACCGCCGGGCTCCTCTACGGCGACGGCGACTTCACGCGCACCATCACCCTCACCGTCCGCGGCGGACTGGACACCGACTCCAACGGCGCGACGGCCGGGTCGGTCGCCGGTGTGCTGAGCGGGGCGCGGGCGATCCCCGGCCAGTGGAAGGAGCCCCTGGAGGACACCGTGCGCAGCGCGGTGTTCGGCTTCGACCGGGTGCGGATCAGCGAGCTGGCGGAGCGGACGGTGCGGCTGGCGGAGGCGGGGACCGAGTCGCGCGGATGACGCAGCGACGTCTCCGTACGACACTGTTGCTCATCCGGCCGTACTGTGACCTAATCGGATCGCTGACGATACGGATCTTGGCGGTACTGTGCCGCGCCGGAGGGAGCGGCTCGTATGCACGGCGATGTGACCACGGGCGGCGACGAGGTGACGGCGGCGCCGGGTGGGCTGCTGGACCTCCTCAAGGTCGCGGCCGTGGTCCTGGACGGCGTCGGGCACATCGCGCTGTGGAGCCCCGAGATCGAGCAGTTGCTCGGCTACTCCGCCCACGAGGCGCTCGGCCAGCGCGCCGACCTGCTGCTGGTCTCGCCCGAGAACCGGCCACGGGGCAGGGAGCTCTTCGGCCAGGTCCGGTCGGGCGCCCGGTGGGCGGGTGTCTTCCCGCTGCGGCACCGGGACGGCACGGAACGCGCCGTCGAGTTCCGCACGATGCGGCTGCTGGACAGCGAGGGGCAGCCCCATCTGCTCGGGCTCGCGACGGACGCGACGACCGTGCGGGGCGTGGAGCGGGATCTGGCCCTCTCCCACAGCCTCGTCAACCAGACCCCGGTGGGCATCGCCGTCTTCGACAACGACCTGCGCTGGGTGGGGGTCAATCCCGCGCTCGAACGCATGAACGGAGTTCCCGAGTCGGCCGTGATCGGCCACCGGGTGGGGGAAATGCTGCCGGATCTGGACGTGCAGGCCATCGAGGACCGTATGCGCCATGTCCTGGAGACCGGCAAGCCCCTGCTCGACCAGCAGACCATCGGCCGTACGGCGGCGGACGCCGAGGACCGCGCGTACTCGGAGTCGTACCACCGCATCGAGGACACGAACGGCCGGGTGCTCGGCCTCGCGATGGCCGTCCTGGACGTCACCGAACGCCAGCAGGCCGCGGCCGAGGTCGCGCAGGCACGGCGACGTCTGGCCGTGATCGCGGACGCCGGGGTGCGGATCGGCACCACGCTGGACCTCCAGCAGACCGCGCGGGAGCTGACCGACGTGACCGTGCCGCGCGTGGCCGACCTGGCGGCCGTCGACGTCCTGGAGTCCGTGGTGGCCCACGGCACGATCACGCCCGTCACGGGTGACGCGCCCGCCGAGTTCCGGGCGCTGGCCGTCGCGGCCGGCTACCCCACCGACGCCATCCACGCCGCGGACCCGGTCGGGGAACTGGCCACCTACGGCTCCTCGCGGATCATCACCCAGTGCGTCCGCAACGCCCGGCCGGTCCTCGTCGAGCGGGTGGACGGGCAGATCATGCGGCGCATCGCCCGGGACGCACGCGCCGCCCAGACGCTGCACGAGGCCGGCGTGCACTCCTATCTGGCGCTGCCGCTGATGGCGCGGGGAAAGGTGCTCGGCACCCTCAGCCTGTACCGCACCGTCAACGAGCGCCCCTTCGACGAACAGGACCGGGTCCTCGCCTCGGAACTCGCCGCCCGCGCCGCGATCTGCATCGACAACGCCCGTCTGTACGGACGCGAGCGCACCACCGCCCTGACGCTGCAGCGCAGTCTGCTCCCGTCGGCGCCGGTCCAGCGGGAGGGCCTCGACATCGCCGCCCGCTACCGCCCGGCGCTGAGCGAGGTCGGCGGCGACTGGTACGACGTGCTGGCGCTGGGGCCGGCACGCACCGGCTTCGTGGTGGGGGACGTGATGGGCAAGGGCGTCCAGGCCGCGGCGATCATGGGACAGTTGAGCACCGCCGCGCGAGCGCTGGCCCGCCTCGATCTGCCGCCCGCCGAGCTGCTGCGGCACCTCGACGACATCGCCGGCTCCCTCGGCGACGCGATCGCCACCTGCGTCTACGCCGTGTGCGACCTGGGGCGCGGCACCTGTGCCCTGTCCAGCGCCGGTCACCTGCCGCCCGTCCTGGCCACGGCCGACGGCTCCGCGCGACTCGTGGACGTCCCCGGGGGCGTACCCCTCGGGGTGGGGGGCGTGGACTTCGCCACCGTGGAACTGGAGTTCGCCCCCGGCTCGCTGCTCGCCCTCTACACCGACGGACTGGTCGAGAACCGCAGCGAACCGATCGACACCGGCCTCGCCACCCTGACCCGCCTTCTCCAGACCCCGGACCCCTGCCTGGAGAAGACCAGCGACGCCCTCCTCAACGCCCTGCGCCCGGAACCCGACGACGACGTCGCCCTCCTCCTGGTCCGTGCCCGCGCCTGAGCACGCAGCGCCGGTACGGGCGGCCTTCATTCCGGTCCGCCTCAGGAGCGGGCTTCGGCGGCGGCCTTCAGGTCGCGCAGCCACGCTTCGAGGCTCGCACCCAGGGCGGCGGTCGCTGTGGGGACGTCGGCTTCGACCTGGGCGCCGGTCCAGGTCTCCTCGGTGTGGACGCGGACGCCGCCCTTGACCTTGGTGAAGGTCCACAGGTGAACGCCCTCGTCGATGCGCAACCCGTCGCCGACCGCGGGTCCGCTCCACAGGACGCACTGCCGGCTCTTCAGTTCCCGGACGGTGGAGGTGATCTCCAGGGTGGTGGCGGGGGTCGTCGGCGTGGCGGGCGCGGGGGTGGTCCACCGGAACTGCGAGCCCTTCCGCAGGCGGCCGGCGTCGAGGCGTTCGGCGGTGGTGACGGGCGGCTGCCAGGCCGGCCAGCGTTCGACGTCGGTCTGCAGCTTCCAGACGGTGCTGAGCGGCGCGTCGATCACGACGTCGGCCTGGTAGCGGATACGGGCGGTGGTGTCGACGCCTTCCCCGCGGCAGGCGGACGGACCGCTGTGGTGGGCGGCCCAAGCCGGGGCGGGTGCGGCTTGCGCGGCGGGGACGGTGCTCCCGAGGACGCCGGCGACGGCGAGCGGGAGCGTGAGCGCGGCGGAGCGCATCCTGAGCATGGTGATCTCCTCGTGGTGGTGAGCGATGAGCGATGAGTGACGAATGGTGCTGGGTGAGTGTGGGTGGGTGATCGGATGCGCTACGGGTTCAGTACGACCTTTCCGGCCACCGTGCCGGACTCGGCCAGCCGCAGGGCGTCGGCGACGCGGGTCAGCGGCAGCTGGGCGGCGATCCGGGCACTGACGTCACCGCGCTGGAGGGCTGCGAAGACCTCGGTGAGGTCGGCGCGCAGCCGGGCCCGGAACCGGTTCCTGGCCAGGGCCCGCCCGGCCCAGACGTTGTAGAAGGAGGCCCGGCGGCGGTTGGGCAGCGCGTTCCACAGCCACACCCGGCCGAGCAGTTTGAGCACGGGCCACTGCTTGGAGCCCTCGTCGTCCCGGGTGGAGGCGCTGCCGTACGAGACGAGCGTGCCGCCGGGTGCGAGGAGGCGCCAGGAGTCGACGATGCCCCGGCCGCCGACGTGGTCGAAGACGGCGTCCACCCCGCCGGGGGCGAGTGCGCGGATGCGCGCGGCGACGTCCTCGGTGCGGTAGTCGACGGGGAGGACGCCCTGTTCCCGCAGGGCGTCGTGGTGGCGCACGGACGCCGTGCCGATCACCTTCACGCCGGCGGCCCGCGCCAGCTGGACCAGGACCGAGCCGACGCCGCCGTTGGCGCCGTGCACCACGACGGTCTGTCCGGCGCGGACGCGTGCCGTGCGGTGCAGCATCTGCCAGGCGGTGACGCCGTTGACCACCAGGGTCTCGGCCTCCGCCGCGCCGATGCCGTCGGGCACCGGCACCACGTCGGCCGCGTCGACGAGCACATGGCTGGCCCAGCCGCCGACCTTGACCAGCGCGGCCACCCGGGTGCCGGCCAGGCCCGGCTCGACGCCCTCGCCGGTCGCCAGCACCGTGCCGACCAGGTCGTAGCCGGGCACGAAGGGGAACGGCGGCTGGTCGTAGTACCGGCCGCGGCGCATCTGCTGTTCGGCGAAGGAGACCCCGGTCGCCTCCATCCGGATCACGGCCTGTCCCGGCCCCGGCGCGGGAACGGCCCCGTGCCGGATCTGAAGCTCCTCCGGCTCCACCTTGCCGGGCAGGACGATCTCGACGAGCTCTTCGGTGTTCATGACGACCTCCACTGCACAGGGGGCGATTGGCGAGTTACTTGCCCTTGCGTTCGTTAGAAGTTGTAACTCATCAGAAGGGGAAGGGTCAATAGCTTGCGTGATAACCTCTAACTCAATCTTCAGGCCGTAGCGACGCAAGGCCGGTCGCGGGAGGTGGCAGAGCAGTGGCGGAGAAGACGGGCACGAAGACCCCGCGCGAGCGCTACCGCAGTCAGGTGCGCGCGGAGATCAAGGAACGCGCGTGGGAGCAGATCGCCACGGCGGGGGCGTCCGCGCTCTCCCTCAACGCGATCGCCAAGCAGATGGGCATGAGCGGACCCGCCCTCTACCGGTACTTCGCCGGCCGCGACGAGCTGATCACCGAGCTGATCAGGGACGCTTACCGCAGCCTCGCCGACACCTTCCGCGCGGCCTCCGCCTCCGGTGCCGACGTCGCCGCGCTGGCGCACGCCCTGCGCGGCTGGGCGCTGGACGACCCCCAGCGGTACTTCCTCGTCTACGGCACACCCGTCCCGGGCTACCACGCGCCCGACGACGTCACCGCGATCGCGTCCGAGATCATGGCGACCCTGCTCGACGCCTGCGCCGCGCTGCCCCCGGGCGACTTCGCGACGCCGTTCGCGACCCATCTCGAAGGCCACCGGCAGTGGGCGGACGGCCACCCCGCCCCGCCCGCGGCTCTCCACCGCGCCCTGGCCTTCTGGACCCGGCTGCACGGCGTCCTGTCCCTGGAACTCGCGGGCCACTTCACCGGGATGGGTTTCGACCCCCCACTCCTCTTCGCCGCCGAACTGGAGGACCTGTCGGCGCACTGACCTCGCGACCCCGCCGACCGCGCCTGACCGCCCCACTCGCTGTCTGCCGCGCCGGGCAACGAGGCCGGGGCAGCCGTCGAGCTGGTTACCCTTCGAGCATGACCACTGCTGACTTCGCCGCGTACATCGCCTCTCTGCCCCGTGTTCTGGCCGGCGCCGCCGCCCTCTTCCGGGACGCCGAGGGGCGGGTACTGCTCGTGGAGCCCAACTACCGTGACGGCTGGGCGCTTCCGGGCGGCACGATCGAGTCCGACGACGGCGAGACCCCGCGCCAGGGTGCCCGCCGGGAGACGCTCGAGGAGATCGGCCTCGACCGCGAGCTGGGCCGGCTGCTCGCGGTGGACTGGGTGCACGGCACACACCGGCCGCCGCTGGTGGCGTACGTGTACGACGGCGGAGTCCTCACCGACGAGGACTTCAAGGCGATCCGGCTGCAGGAGGAGGAGCTGCTGTCCTGGCGGCTGGTCCCGCGCGAGGAGCTCCCCGACCACCTGCTGGGCTCGCTCGGCCACCGGGTGCTGGCCGCCCTCGACGCCCTGACGGACGGCTCGGGGACGGCCGAGCTGGAGAACGGGCGCCGGGTGGCCTGACCGCCGGACAGGCCCTCAGGCCTCCACATCGCGCGGTTTGGCGTCCACCGCCCGCAGCGCCTCGTCGCGCGTGGCCGTCCGGGCCTCGGTGCGGTGGCCGCGCTCGATGTAGTCGCGGACGACGAGTTCGACGGCGTCCTGAGGGCTGCCCACACCGGTGAGCACCATGATCTCGACGACGAGGTCGGCGTCGAGGGAGACAGTGACCTTGGCCATGTCCGGACGGTAGCACCGGCCGCGGCCGTCCGATATCCGTTCGCAGCTCCCGGATCCCGCGGCCTACCCTCGGTCACATGACCAAGCCCCTCGTCGCCATCCTCAGCGGCGCCGGAATCTCCACCGACTCCGGCATCCCCGACTACCGCGGGCCGAACGGACTGTGGCGGCGGAATCCGGAGGCGGAGAAGCTCGTCACCTACGAGTACTACATGGGCGACCCGGAGATCCGGCGGCGGTCCTGGCAGATGCGCCGCAAGAACCGCACCCTCCGGGCCGAACCGAACGCGGCACACCGCGCGGTCGCCGAACTGGAGCGGGCCGGCGTGCCGGTGCGGGTGATCACACAGAACGTCGACGGGCTCCACCAGCTCGCCGGAATGCCCGCCCGCAAGGTCCTCGAACTGCACGGCACCGCCCGCAGCGTCGTGTGCACGAAGTGCCACGCGCGCGGCCCGATGGAGGACGCGCTCGCCCGCGTCGCCGCCGGCGAGGAGGACCCGCCGTGCCTGGAGTGCGGCGGCATCCTGAAGTCGGCGACCGTGATGTTCGGCGAACGCCTCGACCCCCAGGTTCTGGGCGAGGCCGTCGCCATCACCAAGGCCTGCCAGGTGTTCATCGCCGTCGGCACCAGCCTCCAGGTACAGCCGGCGGCAGGACTCGCGGGCGTCGCCGCCGACCACGGCGCCCGCCTGATCATCGTCAACGCCGAACCGACCCCGTACGACGAGATCGCCGACGAGATCGTACGGGAGCCGATCGGGACGGCACTGCCGCGGCTGCTGCGGACGCTGAGCGGCGAGAACGACTCCTGAAGCCCCGCTGGGCTCGCGCTCCACTGCCCGGCGGGAGGGATCGCGGTCCCACCCCTCCGTCCATGTCGTTCCTGGCCTCCCATGGGAGCGCACATTGTGCACGGCCGGCCAAGACCGTGTGTCGACCTGCCCGCAGGCGGAGTGGCGAGGTTTTGGTGCGCACCTCGCCAGTGGCATGATCGATTGGCTGTTCGAGACAACGAGCTGGAGGGGGAACAGGTTGTCTTTCGAAGAGGAATGGGCCCAGTTGAAGGCCGACGCGCTGGCGCGTCAGCAGACCGGCATGCAGATCGACCAGCTGCCGGCAGACGGAGGCGGTGGGGCCGGCGCGCCGGCCGCAGGCTCCCTGGTGGCCAAGGCCGAGTCGATCAACGGGAACTCGAATCTGCTGATCGAGATCGCGGGCTTTCTCCACGAGGGGCGGCCCGATGCCGAGCTGACCACCATGGCCCGGCAGCCCCGGACGCCCGAGGACGTGGCCAAGCAGGTGGCACGGTTCGCCGGATTCGCCGACGACCAGTACCTGGACGCGGTCGCCCTGTTCGCGGCGCTCTCCACTCGCCTGAGGACAACCGGCAGCACCTTCGTGAAGATCGATGACGACACGGCTCAACGCTTCCTGGACAACGTGCTCGAGTACGGCCAGTACGTCGCCCCGGAGGCACGATGAGCAGCGGCATCAGTCACCGCAAGGACGTCGAGTTCCTGGAGAGCTGCAACCCGCCCCTCGTCGAACGGAACGCGGACGAGTTCAAGCGTCTGCACGACATGCTCGTGGCGGTCGACCCCTCCGCCGAGCGAGCCGAGAAGCACACGCGGTGGAAGAGCGAGGGCAGTCAGCACTATGAGGCCCGGCTCGCCGAGGGGCGCAAACTGCTCGCGCAGCTCGCGGAGGGCTATGCCAAAGCCGCCGGCGCCCTGCAGAGCTACGCGTTCGCGCTGGAGGTCGCCAAGGCCCACTACGCCAACGGCAAGGCCAACGAGCAGGCGCTGGCAGAACTGATCCACACCAAGGGCACGGCGATCACTCGTGAGGCCCAGGAGGCGGAGCCGATGCGCCAGTGGGAGGACATGCGAGCCACCACCGGCGTCATGGACTTCTTCGCCGAGCTGACCATGGACGTCGACGACATCCGCGACGACGCGAACCGGCTGCACGACGCCGCCGGTGGGGACTTCCATCTGGCGAAGACCACGGAGCACGAGGCGCGGGAGATCTGCGTGCACGAGCTCAAGCAGGCCTACGACCTGCTGCCGGACTTCCGCATGGGTTTCATCCAACGCGTCGACTTCGTCTCGGCGATCTCGGAGCTGCGGCGAGAGGCAGCCGAGGCGAGCACGAACCCGTTGACGCGGCTGCCCGGCAGTGGGCCCAAGCAGGACTACTACCCCAGCGCCGGCGACGACATCGTCTCCCCGGCCTTGCGAGACATCCGCCTCCAGGTCGCCAACCTTCCGGGCGCGCAGGACAGTTACTGGAGCCCGCCGTCCAACGACCAGGAGCGGGCCGACTGGATCGCGGCGAACAAGGAAATCATCAAAGCCGCGGCTCGAAACTCGGGACTGCCGCCGGACATGGTTGCCGGTATCGCGTGGCAGGAGATCGGCGGACAGCCCGGCATCCTGGACGACATGACCGACACCATCCGCGAGCAGGCGGATTCTCCGTTGAGCCCGATCGCTCCTGAGAGCCTGCCGTGGCGCCTCGGCGGTGATCCCGACAACACGTCCATGGGCCCCATCGCCATCCAGGTGCGACGCGGCGCCGAGGTCCTCGGTTACGACCCCGAGCACCTCACCGACCAGCAACGCGGCATGGTGGAACAAGCCCTGCAGGACCCCGCGCAGAACATCTTCATCGCCTCGGAGTACCTGGCCCAGCTGAAGGCGGAGAGCGAGTTCGCCGATGTGCCGGCCGAGGAGATGACGCCGGCCCAGTACCAGGAACTCGCCGCACGCTACAACGGCGGCCCGTACTGGGAGACCGACGACGCCCAGGTCTACGGGCGTGGTTTCAGGAACGATCTGGACGAGGCAAGGAACGCACTGCGCTGATGACCGGCCCTTCCCACGTGGACGACGACCGCGGTTGCCTCCGCCTGGTCCTCGCCGTACCCCTCACCCTGCTCACCCTCATCGCCGTCTTCTTCTGCTGGACGGCATTGACCATCAGGCCGTCCGGCGTCTGGGACGACGACGCCTACGCCGGGATCGTTCTGTCATGCGTGCTCACCATCGCGGCTGCTGGAGCGGCGGCAGCGTTGTGGCTGGTGCCTTCGGTGAGGAGGGCCGTGCCGTGGTGGTGGATACTTCCGGCACTGTTGTCGGGCGTGGTTGCAGGAGCGCGATGGGCCGTGAGCGGGTAGGTCCACCGCCACCGTCGCGCGTCACATCTGTCCGACCGTGGTGGCCGTGGTGCGAGGTGTCCCGGGCCCCGGCAGGCGGGACGGCGGCCGGGGCCCGGGAGGGGATCACTGCGTTGCCCGGTTGCCGCCGAAGGTCACGACGAGGCGGCCGTCCGTGGCGAAGGACCAGTTCAGGGCGCCCGCGTAGGAGGAGCAGCGGGATCCGTTCGAGCCGGACCAGAACTGGTTGGAGCTGTCGGCGTTGCCGATGATGCGGTCGTTCGTGCCGCTGCCGCTGCGGCACGAGGTGTTGTTGCGGAACACCGAGGTCCCGGCGTCGAAGTTGTAGTTGCGCTGGGCGTTGTCGATGCTGATGTTGTCCGACACGGTCATCGTGCCGGGGTTGCTGTTGTAGGTGAACCCGTGCTTGCCGTTCTTGTAGGCGATGCTGCGCCGGACGATGTGGTCGACCGCGATGTCCTCGCCGCCGAGCTTGTAGCCGTTGCGGTCGCCGTTCCCGGCCTGGGAGCCGTCGCTGAGGGTGCCGTTGTCGTAGGCGAGGGAGTCCTCGATGGTCACCGGGCCGATGGCGCCGGTGTCCGACTTGGTGTAGAGGTCCCAGCCGTCGTCGATGTTGTTGTGGGCGACGGCGTAGCGGAAGACGTTCCCGGCGCCGGTGGTGAGTTTCGCGGCGAAGCCGTCGGCGTCCTCGCCGTCGGAGTCGGCGTTGTCGTGGGACTCCGCGCTCAGGATGAGGTTGTTGGACGGCCACTGCTCCTTGGGGGTGGTGGAGGCGATCCGTCCGAGCTGCAGCCCCGTGTCGCGGTTGTGGCGCGTCACCGTGCGCTCGATGACGTTGTTGCTGCCGCCGACGTAGATCCCGTTGTCACCGGCACGCTCGACGACGACGCCGTGGACGTGCCAGTAGGAGCCGTTCACCTGGAGGCCGCGGTTCGACGAACTCTCGCTCTGCGCCGAGAAGTTCAGCACCGGGGTCTCGCCCGGGTAGGCGGACAGCTTCGTGCGGGCGCTCGACGTGCCGTTGTTGCCGACCGGGATGGTGATCGTCTGTGCGTGGTGGTAGGTGCCGCCGCGCAGGTAGATCGTGCCGCCGGGGGTGATGCGGCTGATCGCCGAGGTGAGCGTCGTCGGGGCCGACTGCGTGCCGGCCGCGCCGTCCGTGCCGTTCGGCGCCACGTACAGCGCGGTGCTCGACGGCGGCGGGGTGGTGCCGCTCGTCTCGACGTCCAGGTAGTCGATATTGGGCAGGCCCACGGAGGTGGTCGGGTTGAACCGGATGGTGTTGCTGCCCGCGTTCAGCGGCACGGTGAGGGTCTTGGTGGCCCAGGTCGACCAGGCGCCCGTGGCCTCGAAGGACGGAGTCTGCACGGTGGACCCGTTGACGATCAGGGCAGCCGGGCGCGCGGTGGTGGCGCCGTTGGCGAACCGGACGCTCAGCGTCGCCGTGCCCGCGGCGGGGGCGTTCACGGTGAACTGCGCGTAGGCGCCGGTGGTGTTGGTGGCGTTGCAGAATCCGCTGCCGGAGTAGCCGGACCAGTCGGAGTCGATGGTGCCGGTGCAGACCGCCGGCGAGCTCTCGGCCTCATAACGGGTGGACGCTGCCTGCGCCGTGGTGCCGGACAGCGCGACGAGCGTGCCGGCCAGCAGGCTGACGCACGCGATGAGGGGTCTCCGTTGCATCGTTTGTCTCCAGGTGGGTGGGCTCGACCGACGAGGGGGCTCAGTGCCCCCTTTCGCTGCGGCGGTCCCTGGTGCGACGATGCGTTCCGTTCGACCATGTGAACATCATCGGCAACCAGACATCGCGCGCGGATGACCGAAGTGCTTGTTTGGGAAGGTAAGCGCTTGCCATATACGCGTCAACGGTCGTGCATCTGATTGCCGTTCAAGGAGATGAACGATTCTCCGGGCTCATCACCGTCTACCGGAGGGGGTGCGCCGATCAGAAGAGCACCGCTCCGCTCTCGAGGTTCAGCAGGCGCCGCTTGCGGTCGAGGCCGCCGCCGTAGCCGGTGAGGCTGCCGCTCGCTCCGACCACGCGGTGGCAGGGGACGATGATGCCGACGGGGTTCTTGCCGTTGGCGAGGCCGACGGCGCGGGAGGCCGTCGGGTTGCCGAGGGCTTCGGCGAGTTCGCCGTAGGTGCGGGTCTCGCCGTAGGGGATCTTCCGCAGCTCGGACCAGACGGCGCGCTGGAACGGGGTGCCGTGCAGGCGGAGTTCGAGGGTGAACTCCTTCAACTCGCCTGCGAAGTAGGCCTCCAGCTGTTCCTCGGCGGCGCCGAAGAAAGTGTCGTCGCGCGGGCCGAAGCTCTCCTGCGGTGGGCGGTGGCGCTGTTCGGTCATGTAGAGGCCGCACAGGACGCCGTCGTCGGCGACGAGGGTGAGGGGACCGTACGGGCTGTCGATGACGGTGTGCTGCTTCACGGGGTTCCTTACACGGGCAGGAAGTTGATCGGGTGGCTGTCGGTCGCCCACAGGTACTGGACCGCGTAGGCCCGCCAGGGGCGCCAGGCCGCCGCGCGGGCGGTGAGCGCCGCCGGGGTGGAGGGCAGGCCCAACTCCTGGGCGGCGCGCCGGATTCCGAGGTCGGTGGGGAGGAAGGCGTCGGGGTCGCCGAGGGCACGCATCGCGATGACGTCGACCGTCCAGGGGCCGAAACCGGGGAGGGAGAGGAGGCGGGCACGGGCCTGGGACCAGTCGCTCTCCACACCCAGGTGCAGGGTGCCGTCGGCCAGTTGGGAAACGAGGGTGGTGAAGGTCGTGCGACGGGTGCGGGGCATCCCCAGGGACTCGGGGTCGAGTGCGGCGAGGGCCTCGGGGCTGGGGAAGAGGTGGGTGAGGCCGCCTTCCGGGTCGTCGACCGGGTCGCCGTGCGCGGTGACCAGGCGGGCCGCGTGGGTACGGGCGGCCGCCGTGGAGACCTGCTGGCCGAGGACCGCTCGGACGGCGAACTCCGCCTCGTCGACGGTGCGGGGCACCCGGCGGCCGGGGGCCTTGTCGACCAGGGGCGCGAGCTGCGGATCCGTGCGCAGCTGGTCGTCGATGGCGACCGGGTCGGCGTCCAGGTCGAGCATGCGCCGACAGCGGCTGATGGCGACGGTGAGGTCGCGTAGATCACTGAGGGTGAGACGGCAGCCGATGTGGTCGGGGTTCGGGGTGAGCGCCACGATCCCGTGCCCGTAGGGCAGGCGGAGTGTGCGCCGGAAGGCTCCGTCGCGCCATTCCTCCACGCCCGGTACGCCGGTCGCGGCGAGGTGGCCGAAGAGGTTGTCGGGGTTGAGCGGGGCACGGAACGGGAGGCGGAGAGTGAGCGTGCCGGGGGTGCCCGGGGTGCCGGTGTGCACCGCCGGGGTGGCCCCGTTCTTCTTCGGGACGCGGGCCCGCAGTTCGCTCGGGGAGAGGGCGAAGACCTCACGAACGGTGTCGTTGAAGGTACGGACGGAGGCGAAGCCGGCGGCGAACGCCACGTCCGCCATGGGCAGTTCGCTGGTCTCGATGAGCAGCCGAGCGGTCTGGGCACGCTGGGCGCGGGCCAACGCGAGGGGCCCCGCGCCGAGTTCGGCGAGGAGTTGGCGCTCGACCTGGCGGGTGCTGTAGCCGAGGCGGGCGGCCAGGCCGGGCACGCCCTCGCGGTCGACGACACCGTCGGCGATCAGCCGCATGGCGCGGGCGACGAGATCGGCTCGCTGGTTCCACTCCGGGGAGCCCGGGCTGGTGTCGGGCCGGCAGCGCTTGCAGGCCCGGAAGCCGGCCTGCTGGCAGGCGGCGGCGCTCGGGTGGAAGGTCATGTTCTCCGGTTTGGGCGCCACCACCGGACAGCTCGGACGGCAGTAGATGCCGGTGGTCAGGACCGCCGTGAAGAACCAGCCGTCGAACCGCGCGTCCTTGGACTGCACGGCACGCACACAGCGCTCCCGGTCGGTGTACATCCCGTTGTACATCCCGTTCTGCATGCGTCCAGCATCGACCACCGGCCCGAAGGGCGCTGGCGAGAATCCGACATCAACCTCCCCTGTCCAGCGCCGCCGCCGATCACCCCTGCCAGGCCCGCTCCCGCAGCAGCCGCAGCCCGTTCAGCCCGACCAGCACGGTCGAACCCTCGTGCCCGGCCACGCCCAGCGGAAGAGGGAGGTGCCCGATGAGGTCCCACAGGACGAGGCCGGTGATGAAGGTCCCCGCGATCACCAGGTTCTGCAGCACCAGCCGACGGGCGGTCCGGGACAGCCGTACGACCGCGGGGATCGCGGTGAGGTCGTCGCGCACGACGACGGCGTCCGCCGTCTCCAGGGCCAGGTCGGAGCCCGCCCGGCCCATCGCCACGGCGGAGTGGGCGGCGGCCAGCGCGGGCGCGTCGTTGACACCGTCACCGACGAACAGCACCTTGCGGCCGGAGAGTTGGAGCTCGCGGACGGCGTTCACCTTGTCCTCGGGGAGCAGATCCGCGCGGATGTCCGTGATGCCGGTGGCGTCGGCGACACGGGCGGCGGCCTGCGCGTTGTCGCCGGTGAGGAGGACGGGGGTGGTGCCGGTGAGGGCGGTCAGGGCGGCGGTGGCCGCGGGGGCGGCGGGGCGGAGACGGTCGGTGAGGGTGAGGGTGCCTGCCGGGGTGGCGTCGACGGTGATGAGGACGGTGGTGCCGGGGGGTGGGGTGGGTGTGGGGGTGGGGGTGGCTGCGGGATGCCGCATACCGTCGACAGGGGCGGGCGTACGGTCGGCGAGATCCTGCATGTCGTCGACCCCGAGCCTACGGTCGGCGAGATCCCGCATGCCGTCGACTCCCTCGCGACGACGGTCGGCAGACTCTCGCATACCGTCGACCTCGCGCCCACGGTCGACAGAATCCTCCACGCGGCCGACCCTCACCTCACGCCCTTCGACCACCGCCGAGACTCCCCACCCCGGCGTCGCCACGAAGTCCCCCGCCGGCGCGATCCGCAGCCCCCTCCCCCGCGCCGCGCCCACGATCGCGCGGGCCAGCGGATGTTCGCTGGGGTGCTCGGCGGCGGCGGCCAGGGCGAGGAGGGAGTCCTCGTCGAGGCCGGAGCCGGGCAGGGGGGTGACGTCCGTGACCTCGGGGGTGCCCTCGGTGAGGGTGCCGGTCTTGTCGAGGGCCGCGGTGTCGATCTCACCGAGGCGTTCCATGGCGACCGCCGACTTGACCAGGACGCCGTGGCGGCCGGCGGTGGCGATGGCGGAGAGCAGGGGCGGCATGGTGGCCAGCACGACCGCGCACGGGGAGGCGACGATCATGAAGGTCATGGCACGCAGCAGGGCGTCGGTGAGGTTCGCGCCGAAGGCGAGCGGCACGGCGAAGACGGTGAGGGTCGCGGCGACGACGGCGACGGCGTAGCGCTGTTCGATCTTCTCGATGAACAGCTGGGTCGGCGCCTTGGTGCGGGAGGCCTCCTCGACGAGGGTGACGATGCGGGCGATCACCGAGTCGGCGGGGTCGCGTTCGACGCGGACGCGCAGGGCGCCGGTGCCGTTGAGGGTGCCGGCGAAGACCTCGTCGCCGGGGCGCTTGACGACGGGCAGGGGTTCGCCGGTGATGGTCGCCTGGTCGGCCTCGCTGACGCCGTCCTCGACCCGGCCGTCGGCGCCGATGCGCTCGCCCGGGCGGACCAACAGCAGGTCGCCGACGGCGAGTTCGGTGGCCGGGACGGTCTCCTCGCCGTCGTCGGTCAGGCGGGTCGCGGTGTCGGGGGCGAGGTCGAGCAGGCCGCGGACGGAGTCGGCGGTGCGGGCGGTGGCCAGGGCCTCCAGGGCGCCGGAGGTGGCGAAGATGACGATGAGCAGGGCGCCGTCGAGGACCTGGCCGATCGCGGCGGCACCGAGCGCCGCGACGATCATCAGCAGGTCGACGTCGAGGGTCTTCTCCCGCAGGGCCCGCAGGCCTTCGAGGGCCGGTTCCCAGCCGCCGGTGACGTAGGCGACTGCATACAAGATCCCGTACACCCACGACGGTGCGCCGCCGACGTCCAGGCCGAGACCCAGCAGGAAGGCGACGGTGGCGGCGAGTGCCCAGCGGGCCTCGGGGAGGGCGAGGAGGCGGGTCCGGCGGCGGGGTGCTGTGGGGCCGGACGCGGCGGTCGACGGGGAAGCGAGAGTCGTGGACACGCGGCCACCATACAGGAACACATGAAGACTCATTCATTCGTTCATGTGCGGTGGGTAAGATACCCCGCATGGGTCATGGAGCCGTCACCCCCGCAGCCACCGAGCGCGTACGCCTGGACGCGGGCAACGTGGCCAAGGTGGCCACCACCCTCCAGGCCCTCTCCACCCCCTCCCGGCTGCTGATCCTCGCCCGCCTGCGTGAAGGGCCGCTCCCCGCGACGGAGTTGGCCGCCGAGGTGGGCATGGAGCAGTCCGCGTGCTCGCACCAGTTGCGGCTGCTGCGCAACCTGGGCCTGGTGGTCGGTGAGCGGCGCGGCCGGTCGGTCGTCTACGCGCTGCACGACCACCACGTCGCCGAACTCCTCGACCAGGCCGTCTACCACGTGGAGCATCTGCGGCTGGGCCTCAGTGACACCGCCGAGTGATCCGGCGAGCGGGCCGAGCGGCGCTCCGCGCGGGCGGATGTGGCCGCTGTACGCGGCCGGTTTCACCACCGCGTTCGGCGCGCACGGCATCGCCGCGAACCTCGGCGGCGACAGCGATGACGCCGTCACCTCGCTGCTCGTTCTCGGCGGGCTGCTCGCGCTGTACGACGGCGCGGAGGTGCTGCTGAAGCCGGTGTTCGGCACGATCGCCGACCGCGTCGGCGCACGTCCGGTCCTCCTCGGTGGCCTCGTCGCCTTCGCGGTCGCCTCCGCGCTGTACGTCGTCGTGGACAGCGTCGGCTGGCTGTGGGCGGCCCGGCTGGGCCAGGGTGCGGCGGCCTCGGCGTTCTCACCGGCGGCCTCGGCGCTGGTGGCCCGGCTCAACCCGGCGGCCGGGCATGGGCGGGCGTTCGGCAGTTACGGCTTCCACAAGTCCGTCGGTTACACGCTGGGTCCGTTGCTGGGCGGGGTGCTGGTGTGGGCGGGCGGGCTGCGGCTGCTGTTCGGGGTACTCGCCGTGCTCGGTGCCTGCGTCGCCGTATGGGCGGCCGTCGCGGTGCCCGTCGTACCGCCGCTGCCGCGGGCGCGGCAGACCGTCGTGGATCTGGCGCGGCGGCTGGCGGATCGGGGTTTCCTGGTGCCGACGGGCGCGCTCGCCGGGGCGACGGCCGCGCTCTCGGTCGGTGTCGGGTTCCTTCCGGTGTCCGGTGCGGCGGCGGGGCTCGGGACGGTGGCGACCGGGGCCGCGGTGTCGGTGCTGGCGGCCTGCGCGGCGGTCGTACAGCCGCGTGCGGGGCGGGCGTTGGACGCCGGGCGGCTCACCGCACGGGGCGGGCTGGCCTGCGGGACACTCGTCGCGGCGACCGGGTTGGCGTGCGCGATGCTGCCGGGGCTTGCGGGCGTGCTGCTCGCCGCGGCGCTGATCGGTGCCGGTACGGGGCTGATCACCCCGCTCGGGTTCGCGGCCCTTGCCGCGTCGGCCCCTCAGGAGCGGTTGGGGCAGACGATGGGGGCGGCCGAGTTGGGACGTGAACTCGGGGACGCGGGCGGGCCGTTGGTCGTGGCGGGGGTCGCAGCGGCGACGACGTTGACGTACGGGTACGGGGTGTTGGCGGTGTTGTTGGTGTGCGGGCCGGCGTTGGCGGTGGTGCTCGCGGGGAGGCGCAGGGTCTCATCGAGGCCGTAGGTCTCACCGGGCCATACGTAGCTCTCCCGGACCCGCAGGCGCCCCGACCGGAGGTCTTTCTTCAGGTTCCGGCCTCGCCGTCAGGCAGGAGTGCGGCGATGCCGCAGGGGCGACGGCGAGGCCGGTGAGCGGCAGCATTCCTGCGGACGGCCCGCGGGCCCCGCCCGACGCAGGAGTGGTTCTCGAGCCCTTGGAGCTCCCGGAGCAGAAGTGTGCCGCCGCCTGGCCGACGCTCTCCTCGTACTGCTCCGCCGGTGCGGGCGCGAGAGGGTTTCGCCCTGGCGTGCGGCTACTTGAGCTCGGCGGCGGTGTAGTAGCCGCCCGCGACGAGGACCAGGTCGTAGTTGGTCTTGTCGACGCTCGTCGGCTGCAGCAAGTAGGCGGGCACGGACTTGACGCCGTTGTTGTAGGCCCTTCTGTTGTTCAGTCTCGGCGTCCTGTCGTTGAGTATGTCTTCGGCCATGTCCGCGGCGACCTCGGCGAGCTCGCGGACGTCCTTGTAGATGGTCTGCGACTGCTCACCCGCGATGATCGATTTCACCGAGGGAAGTTCGGCGTCCTGACCGGTGATGATCGGGAGGGGCTTGCTGCCGGAGCCGTAGCCGTCCGCCTTCAGCGCGGACAGGACACCGAGGGAGATGCCGTCGTACGGTGACAGGACCGCGTCGACCTCCTTGCTCCCGTACGTTTCGGCGAGGATGTCGTTCATGCGCTTCTGCGCGGTGGGCCCGTCCCAGCGCAGGGTGGTGACCTGGGTGAGCTTGGTCTGGCCGGACTGGACGACCAACTGCTTGCTGTCCAGGTACGGCTGCAGGAGCGCCATCGCACCGTCGAAGAAGTACTTGGTGTTGTTGTCGTCGGGGGAGCCGGCGAACAACTCGATGTTGAACGGGCCCTTGCCGTCCTCCAGGCCGAGCTTGTCGATGATGTAGCGGGCCTGGAGCCGGCCGACCTGCTCGTTGTCGAAGGAGACGTAGTAGTCGACGTTCTTGGTGCCGAGGATGAGCCGGTCGTAGGAGATCACCGGGATCTGCGCGTCGGCGGCCTGTTGGAGCACGCCGTTCAGCGACTTGTTGTCGATGGCCGCGATGATCAGCGCGTCGACGCCCTGCTTGATCAGGTCCTGTATCTGTGAGACCTGGTTCTTCGGGTCGTCCTCGCCGTAGACCAGCTTGGCCTCGTACCCCTTGGTCTGCAGGTCCTTGACGACGCTTTTGCCCTCGGTGACCCAGCGCTCGGAGCCCTGGGTCGGCAGGGCGATGCCGATGGTGCCGCCGCCGCCCTCGGAGCTGCCCTCACTGTTCTGGCCGCAGGCGGACAGGGTGAGGGCGAGGGAGGCGGCTCCGGCGAGGGAGGCGAGCGCGGCTCTTCGGTTGCGCATGGTGATCGTTCCTCGTACTTCTCGTCGTCGAGAGGGGGACGTCGTATCGGATGCCGATGGGGAAGCGGTGGAGCGGGCCGGCCAGGCGGCGGGCAGGCCGAACGCCGAGGTCATCGGGGTTCTTGATGCACATGTCCAGGGGGAAGGAACAGCCGACGGCTCTCGCTGAGCGGTGTGCACCTGTGCATACGCGCCACGGTGTCCCGGCCACGTGGGTGCTGATACCGGTGCTGCGCAGGGCACTTGCCTTTCAACTGTTCGAAATATCGTCACCTGGTCGCAATGTTGGCGTGACGCTAAGAGGAGGGTGTGCGGAGTGTCAACGGGGCGTACAGGAACGGTTCCGCAAAGTTGTTGGAGAAGCGGTCCCGCGTGCGGACAGCGGAAGGCTTCTCAGCCCACGCCCTCCCGGTGCGACGCCAGTGCCCGGATCACGAACACGTCGAGCGCCATCACCACGACCGACCAGAGAGGTTCATGGGGCAGGAAGAGGAACTGGGCGACCAGGCTGAGCGAGGCGAGGAGGATGCCCGGGAGGCGGGCCCAGGCGGTGTCCTTGAGCAGGCCGGCGCCGGTGACGGCGGCGAGGACGCCGAGGACGAGGTGGAGGGTGCCCCAGCCGGTTCGGGTCAGTGCGTAGACGTAGGAGCCGACGCGGGCGTGCACGTCGTCCTCGGCGAGGGCCGCGATGCCCTGGAGGACGGCGAGGACGCCGCCGCACAGCATCAGGACACCGGCGAAGGTGACGCCGTCGGAGGCCCGGGCGTCGCGCGGGGAGGAAGTGCGGGGACCGCCGGGCGGCACGGACCAGGCGGTGCCGATCTCGCCCTGCGGGGAGCCGGTCGGGCGGCTCTGGTGGGAGGTCATGGACGGGCGTCCCTTCCGCGGGGCTCCGTTGCCCTCGGCATCCAGGACATCCCGGGCGTACGGCGGCGGCGAGCGCGGCGGGGCCGTCCGGGTGAACGGCCCCTTCACGCGCTCACATGTTGATCATGTGTCCGGCGAGGCCGTGGATCGCCTCCTGGATCGCCTCACCGAGCGTCGGGTGGCCGTGCACATTGCGGGCCACCTCGTGGACGGTGAGGTCCCACTTCTGGGCCAGGGTCAGCTCGGGCAGCAGCTCGGTGACCTCCGGGCCGATCATGTGGCCGCCGATCAGCTCGCCGTACTTCGCGTCGCTGATCAGCTTCACGAAGCCGGTCACGTCCCCGAGGCCGTGCGCCTTGCCGTTGGCGGTGAACGGGAACTTGGCCACCCTGACGTCGTAGCCGAGGTCGCGGGCCTGGGCCTCGGTGTAGCCGAAGCTGGCGATCTGCGGCTGGCAGTAGGTGGCGCGCGGGATCATCACGTAGTCGAGCTCCATGGTCTCCGCGTCCGCGAGGGTCTCGGCGGCGACCACGCCCATCGCCTCGGCGGCGTGCGCGAGCATCAGTTTCGCGGTGACGTCGCCGATGGCGTAGATGTGCGGGACGGAGGTGCGGCAGCGGCCGTCGACGTCGATGGCGCCGCGTTCGGTGACCTTGACGCCGGTGTTCTCCAGGCCGTAGCCGGTGACGTTCGGGGCGAAGCCGATGGCCTGGAGGACCTTGTCGGCCTCCAGGACCTGCTGGTTGCCGTCCTTGCCGGTGACGGTGACGCGGACCTGGGGGCCGGACTCGTCGATGGCGTCGACACGGGTGGAGGTCAGCACGTCGATGCCCAGCTTGCGGTACTGGCGGGCGAGTTCGGCGGAGACGTCGGCGTCCTCCAGGGGCGCGACGCGGTCCAGGAACTCGACGATCGTGACCTTCACGCCGTAGTTGTGCAGGACGTACGCGAACTCGATGCCGATGGCGCCGGCGCCCGCGATGACGATCGACTGCGGGAGGTCCTCGGCGAGGATCTGCTCCTCGTAGGTGACCACGCGGGAGGTGCGGCGGGTGCCGGGGAGGAGCTTGGGGGTGGCGCCGGTGGCGATGATGCAGTGGTCGAAGCCGAGGGTGCGGGTGTTGCCCTCGTAGTCGGTCACCTGGAGGGTGTGCGGGTCGAGGAAGGTGCCGCGTCCGTCGTACTCGGTGATCTTGTTCTTCTTCATCAGGTAGTGGACGCCCTTGACGCGGCCGTCCGCGACCTTGCGGCTGCGGCGGAAGGCCTCGCCGTAGTCGAAGGAGACCTGTCCGTCGACCTTGATGCCGAAGGTCTTCGCCTCGCGGGTGACGATGTGGGCGAGTTCGGCGTTGCGCAGCAGGGCCTTGGTGGGGATGCAGCCCACGTTGAGGCAGACGCCGCCCCAGTACTTCTCCTCGATGACGGCGACGCGTTTGCCCAGTTGGGCGGCGCGGATGGCGGCGACGTAGCCGCCGGGGCCGGCGCCGAGGACCACGACGTCGAAGCGTTCGTCCTGCTCGACCATGGGAGCTTCCTTTTCCGTGGAGTGCGTGACGGGTGATGCGTCGTTCCCGTCCGATTCTTCCGTGTCGTCGGGCAGAATGCGCGAGTGATCGAACACTGTTGTGACGCGATGAACAGGCAGGTGGACTGGCGGTGCGAGGTGCACGCCGATGTCTTCGAGTGTCCGGACGCGCTGGTGCGGTTCGTGCCGAAGTTCCAGGAGTACGGGCTGATCGTCCACGACGGGGGTACCGCGAAGATCGGGATCGACTACTGCCCGTGGTGCGGCGCGCGGCTGCCCGCGTCGCAGCGGGACCGGTGGTTCGACGAGCTGGAGGCGCGCGGGATCGACCCGTGGGAGGACGAGGTCCCTCCGGAGTTCGAGGACGGCCGGTGGCTGCGGGGGGACCTGGGCACGGTCACCGAGCGGTGACCGTGCCCGGGCCTGTTGCCGGAAGCAGCTGCTAGGACGTTGCCGTGGGGCGGCGTGAGGCCCTCATCGCCTCCGCGACGTCCTTCAGCGGGCGCAGCCGGTAGGTGTACGCGTAGTCGCGGTCGGCGAACAGCTTGTACTCGTCGTGGGTGTGCGCGCCCCAGCTGTTGTCGCCGCCGACGCCCATCTGCCGGTGGTTCAGGCGCAGGACGACTTCGGGGCGCGGGGTGAGCTGGTAGTCGTGGCGGGCCCCGACCGACAGGTCCTCGGGGGTGAAGTGCGAGGCGTTGACCTCCAGCAGGGGCTCACCGGAGACGAGCAGGCCGCGGCCGTGGCGGTCGGTGAGGGCGACCCAGCGGACGTCGGTCTTGTTGCCGTTCTCCTGGGGGCGCAGGTAGGAGGTCCACTGCCCGGTGACGGTGCCGGAGTACAGGCCCACGTCGGTGGCGTTGTTGCGGTCCCAGTGGTTCTCCTCGGGGCCGCGGCCGTAGTAGTGCAGGTGCTCCAGCCGCGCCGGCAGGAACAGCAGTGTGCCGACCTCCGGGATGTACGGCAGGTTCGAGGCGCCCGGGTGCAGGGTGTTGTCGACCTTGATCTCACCGTTTCCGAAAACGGTGTAGGTGGTGGTGTACGTCGATTCCGTCGTCGTGGGCAGTGTGCCGGCGACCTTGATCTCGACGGCCCGGTCGCGCACCGCCCGCACGCTCACGCCGGTGACGGTGCGGTGGGCTCCGGCGTCACGCCAGGTCTGGTTGCGGGTGTGGTGGCCGTTGCCCCGGTCGTTGTCGGTGGGGGCCCGCCAGAAGTTCGGGGCCGGGCCGGAGGAGATCAGGGGAGCGCCGCCGGCCTCGTACGACGTGATGAGGCCTGACTTCTTGTCGACGGTGACCGAGAAGCCCTTGCCGGTGACGGTGACCGACGTGTCGCCGTCCTCATGGCTGAGCGCCGGGACGCCGGCCAGGGACACGGGCGTGACGGCGGGGCTGCCGGCGTCGACGGCGAGTTGCTGTTTGGCCACCTCGAAGCCGGCCTTGGCCCACTTGGTGGTCTCCCTGGTGGTGAAGGACAGGTGCAGGAAGTACTCGGCGCCCGGCGCCGGGTCGCCCGGCACCTCGAACGGCACGATGATGTCCTTGCTCGACAGCGGTGCCACGTCCAGTTGGGCGCGGCTGAGCCTTCCGCGCCGCACCACCTTTCCGTCGCCGACGAGTTCCCACCGTCCGTCGAACGCGCGGAGGTTGGTGAAGAGGTACTCGTTGGTGAGGGTGACCGCCGCTCCGGGGGCGAGCCGGTCGCCGGAGGCCGGGGCGGCGTTGACGGCCTGGTAGATCTGCTTGACCTCGGCGGACTTGCCGGTGGGTCCGCGGTCGGCGGTGACGATGCCGTCCCCGGAGAAGGCCCCGTCGTTGGGGTTGTCGGCCCAGTCGCCGCCGTAGGCGTAGAACGTCCTGTCGTGGGGCCGTTTCTCGATGAGGCCGACGGTGGCGGCGTCGAACCAGAACCGTACGCCGTCGTCGCCGGGGCCCCGGCTGTCGGAGGCCAGCTCGGCGGCGCTCAGCGCGCGGGCGTACACGCGGGCCCGGCGGATGGTGCCGCTGAACTCCCGGGTCGGGTTGTCGACGTCGGTGGCCAGGGACAGGGAAGCGGTGTTGTTGCCGGGGCGCCGGGTGGTGGTCCGGGTGGCGCGCGCGGAGCCGTCGACGTGGAGGGTCAGAGTGCCCGTCTCCGCGTCGAAGACGCCCGCGACGTGGTGTTCGCGGCCGGTCCAGTCGTCCGGGAGCGCCCAGCTCACGGTGATCCACTGGCCGCCGCCGTGGATGAAGAACTCCAGCGTCCTGTCGGTCTGTTTCAGGGCGTACTGGGTGTCACCCTTGGCGAGGATCGGCTGATGGTAGCCGGTCACACGGGGGGTGATCCAGGCCTCGAGAGTGAGGGAGCCGGTGAGGTCGAGGCGCGTGTCGCGGGCGAAGACGGTGCCGCCGGAGAGGCCCTTGTCGCGGGTGAAGGTGCCGCTGGGGGCGATGATCTCGCCGCGGAGCGCGGCCGGCCCGGACTCGGTGAGCAGCTTGCGGGTCGGGGTGGGCCAGCTGAGGGCCTGGTCGACGAAGTCCCAGATCCAGCCGCCCTGCAGCACGGGGTAGCGGCGGACGAGGTCCCAGTACTTCTTGAAGTTGCCGTTGGAGTTCCCCATCCCGTGGGAGTACTCGATCATGACGTACGGCCGGGTGTCGGTCGTGTCCTTCGCCCGTGCCTCGACACGGGAGGGGCTGTCGTACATCTCGGAGCGGATGTCGCTGATCCCCGGGCGGTCGTCGCCCTCGTACTGGATGACGCGGGTGGGGTCGTAGGAGCGGATCCAGTCGTACATGGCGTTGAAGGTGCTGCCGCCGCCCGCCTCGTTGCCGAGCGACCAGATGACCACCGAGGCGTGGTTCTTGTCGCGGTGGACCATGTTCTGGGCGCGGGCCACGCACGCGGTGGTCCACTCGGCGTGGTTGCCGGGGTACTCGCTTCTGATGCCGTGGGTCTCGAGGTTGGTCTCGTCCACGAGGTACAGGCCGTACTCGTCGGCGAGTTCCAGCCACAGCGGGTTGTTGGGGTAGTGCGAGGTGCGGACGGTGTTGATGTTCAGCCGTTTGATGATCTCGATGTCCTGCACCATGTCCGCGCGAGTGAGGGCCGAGCCGTGGACCGGGTGCATCTCGTGCCGGTTGGTGCCCCGGAAGGAGACCGGCTTGCCGTTGATCCGCATCAGGCCGTCCTTGAGGGCGAACTCGCGCAGGCCGACGCGGTGGGAAAGGGTTTCGATCACCTTGCCGGCGGGGTCACGCAGGCGGAGGACGGCGGTGTAGAGGTACGGGTCCTCGGCCGACCAGAGCCGGGGCGCGGGGACGGCCCTGGCGGCGCGTACGGTCGCTTCCCCGCCGGCTTCGAGGTCGACGGTCTGCTGGAGGGGGCGGGGCCAGACGGGGTGACCGTCGGCGTTGTACAGCATTGTGTCGACTGTATACCGACTACCGGATCCCCCACCCTCCCCCGCCCCGTAGTCCCGCACGCTCGCCGTGACCGACAGCTCGGCCGCCTTGTAATCGGCGCTCAGCGGGGTGTCCAGTTTGAAGTCGCGCAGGTGCACGGTCGGTGTGGAGTACAGGTAGACCGAGCGGAAGATGCCGCTCAGCCGGATCATGTCCTGGTCCTCCAGCCAGTCGCCGTCGGAGTAGCGGTAGACCTCCACCCCGATCTGGTTGGTGCCGGGCTTGAGATGGGGGGTGATGTCGTACTCGGCGGGGTCGTAGGAGTCCTCGTGATAGCCGACCAACTCCCCGTTGATCCAGACGTAGTGGGCGGACTTGACCCCTTCGAAGTGGAGGAACGTCCGCCGTCCCGACCAGTCGCGCGGGACCGTGAAGGTGCGGCGGTACTGGCCCACGGGGTTGTAGCGGGTGGGGGCGACCGGCGGCTGGGCGTCCTCCCCCAGGCCGTTGGGACCCCACCACGGGTAGGTGATGTTGATGTAGATCGGGCGGTCGTAGCCGTGCAACTGCCAGGCGGAGGGGACGGGGATGGTGTCCCAGTCGCTGTCGTCGAGGTCGGTGCGGTGGAAGTCGACGTCGCGGTCGTCGGGGCGGTCGGCGTACGCGAATTTCCAGGTGCCGTCGAGGCTCAGCCGGTACGGGGAGCGGGTGCGGTCGGCGGCGAGGGCCTGGCCGACGGTCGCGTACGGCATGAGCGTGGTGTGCGGGGGTTCGGCGCCGAGGCGGAAGACGTCGATGTGGCCGTTCCACTCGGGGGTGCCGTCGGCCGCGGCGGCCCGGTGGACGGTGGACGGTGCGGAGAGGGCGAGCGCGCCGAGGACGGCGGCCGATCCCTCCAGGAGACGACGACGGCTGACGAGCGCCCGCTGGGGGCGGTCCGGCCGGTCCATGGGCGACACGTGCGGGTGCGACATGACCATGACCTTCCTCGGGGCGAACCGTGCGGCTGCACGGACGGAGGGTGCGTCAGATCTTGTCGGATAGTGTTGAGAAATCGAACAGGGGCGCGCCGCGATGGCCGAATATCAACTCTCTTCGGCGCAACGCGACTTGGCTCACTCCCGTCACCGACCGTCAGTACACGTCCCGCACGTACCGCTTCTCGGAGGCGAGCTGCTTGACGTACGCGGCGGCCCGCTCCTCGTCCAGGCCGCCGTGGACGACGGCGATGTCGTGCAGCGCCCGGTCGACATCCTTGGCCATGCGGGAGGCGTCGCCGCAGACGTAGAAGTGGGCGCCGTCCTGGAGCCAGGACCACAGCTGGGAGCCGTGCTCGCGCATCCGGTCCTGCACATAGACCTTGGCACGCTGGTCGCGGGAGAAGGCGGTGTCCAGACGGGCGAGGCTGCCGTCGGCCAGGAGGGAGGTCAGCTCCTCCTCGTAGTAGAAGTCCGTCGTCCGGCGCTGCTCGCCGAAGAACAGCCAGTTGGGCGCCCGGTGCCCGCGGGCGCGGCGCTCCTCCAGGAAGCCGACGAAGGGTGCCACACCGGTGCCGGGGCCGATCATCACCATGGGCGTGGCGGGGTCGGCGGGCGGCCGGAAGTGCGGGGAGCGCTGCACGTGCACCGGCACCTCGGTGCCCGGCTCGGCGTCCGCGAGGAAGGGCGAGCAGACGCCCTGGCGGGGGCGGCCGGCCAGGTTCTCGTAGCGCACGACGGAGACGGTGAGCGAGACGAGGTGGGGGTCGGTCAGCGGGCTGGAGGATATGGAGTACAGGCGCGGCTGGAGCCGGCCCATCACCTCGGCCCATTCCTGGGCGTCGGCCCGGATCCCGAACTCGGCGGCCACGTCGACGGCCTGCCGGCCCCAGGACCACTTCGCCAGCTCGCCCTTGTTGTCGGGGCGCAGCAGTTTGCGCAGTTCGCGCGGGTCGCGGGTGCGGTCGGCGGTGAAGCGCAGCAGGGCGGGGCTGACGCGGGTGATGTCGAGGTGGCGCAGCAGGGCCTCGCCGAAGCCGACGTCACCGACCCCGTTCACCTGCACGCGCGCGTGCGCGTCGAGACCGGTGACGGCCAGCCACTCCGCCACCAGCTCCGGGGAGTTGAGGGGGCGCACGCCGAGAGCGTCGCCGGCCTCGTAGACGAGCGGGGTCTCGCTGTCGCGGGTGTCGAAGGTGAAGCGGCGCACCTCCTTGCCGGAGCCGGGCAGGCTCAGCAGCCGGTTGCCGACGAGGCGGGCGGTGACGGGGGCGGGACGCCTGGAGCGCGCCGGGGCGGCCGGCGCCAGGGCCACGGGCGCCGGGCTCACGGCCTGCGTGGTGGTCTCCTCGGCCTCCTCGGCCTCCCCGGACTCCTCCGCCTCCTTGAGCGCGATGAGCACCTGTTCCAGCCAGGCCTCCGCCTGCGGTTCGTATTCCGGCTCGCAGTCCGTGCGCGGCGCCAGCCGTACGGCGCCCAGCTCGTCCATACGACGGTCCAGCCGGCGACCGTGCCCGCAGAAGTCGTCGTAGGAGGAGTCGCCGAAGGCGAGGACGGCGTACCGGCGGCCTTCCAGGCGGTCGGCGTCGGATGCGGCGAGGCCCGCCCAGAAACCGGCGCCGTTGTCGGGGGCGTCGCCGTCGCCGAAGGTGCTGGTGATCAGCAGCAGGTCGGCGTCGGAGGGCAGCGCGGCGGGGTCGGCCTCGTCCATGGCGACGAGGGAGGCGGTGTGGCCGCCCGCGGTGAGCCGCTCGGCGGTGGCGGCGGCGAAGTCCTCGGCGTTGCCGGTCTGCGAGGCCCACAGGATCACGACCTGGCGCCCTGCGGGCCGCTGGGGGGCGGCGGCCGTGCGGGAGTACATCCCGGCGAGCGTGCCGTTGACCCACAGGGCGTGCTCGGGGCTGAAGGGCGCGTCCGGCGGCAGCACCGGGACGCCGGGGGCACCGGCCTGGATGCCGGCGAGGAAGCCGACCAGGTACTGCCGTTCGCGCTCGGTCAGGACGGGCGGCGGGGTGGGCTCCAGGCCGAAGACGGAGGCGGCGGAGGGCTGGACGGCGGTGGGGACGAGGACCGGCGCCTCGGTGACCGGTGTCTCCCGCGCCGGGGTCTGCAGGCTCACCGGTGTCGACACCTTCGTCAGCGACACCGCGCACACCTTCAGCTCGGGCTGGAAGGACAGCGGGTCGACGGCGTCGCTGGTCACCGCGTTGACGCTGAGGTACTCGCCGAACAGGTCGTTCCAGTGGAACGGCGCGAAGCAGGATCCGGGCAGCACCCGGTCGGTGACGACGGCGGGCAGGACGGCCCGCCCGCGGCGCGAGGCGACCTCCACCGAGTCGCCGTCGGCGATCCCGAGCCCGGCCGCGTCCCGCGGGTGCACCTCGACGAAGGGGCGCGGGTTGAGCTTGTTGAGCTTGGCGACCCTGGCGGTCTTGGTCAGGGTGTGCCACTGGTGCTGGAGGCGGCCGGTGTTCAGCACGAACGGGTAGTCGTCGTCCGGCATCTCGGCGGGCGGGACGTGCGGACGGGCGTGGAAGACGGCACGGCCGCTGGGGGTGGCGAAGGTGAGCGAGCCGTCAGGGTTGACGTACCGGACGGGGTTGCGGGCGGGGCCGTCGGCGGTGGCGGCCGGCCACTGCACGGGGGTGGCGCGCAGCCGCTCGTAGGTCACGCCGCGCAGGTCGTAGCCGGTCTGCGGGTTGTAGGCGCCCTTGATCTCCTCGAAGATCTGCTCGGCGCTGTCGTAGGAGAAGCCGTCCTCGTAGCCCATGGCGCGGGCGACGGCGGCGATGAGGCGCCAGTCGGCCGTGGCCTCGCCGGGCGGGTCGACGGCGGGCCGGGCGAGGGTGAGGTTGCGCTCGCTGTTGATGAGGACGCCCTCGGTCTCGGTCCACAGGGCGCCCGGCAGGACGACGTCGGCGTACGCGTTGGTCTCGGTGTCGGCGAAGACGTCCTGGACGACGACGAACTCGGCGGCCTCCAGGCCCTCGATGACGGTCTTGCGGTTCGCGACGGAGGCGACGGGGTTGGTGCAGATGATCCAGCAGGCCTTGATCTCGCCGTCGGCCATCTTCCGGAACATCTCGACGGTGCCCTTGCCGACGCCGTCGGCCCGGATGGTGCCGGGCTTCAGCCCCCACAGCTCCTCGACGAAGGCGCGGTCGGCGTCGGCGAGGACGGAGCGCTGGCCGGGGAGTCCGGGGCCCATGTAGCCCATCTCGCGCCCGCCCATGGCGTTGGGCTGGCCGGTGAGGGAGAAGGGTCCGCTGCCGGGCCGGCAGATCTTGCCGGTGGCGAGGTGCAGGTTGACCAGGGCGTTGGTGTTCCAGGTGCCGTGTGTGGACTGGTTGAGGCCCATGGTCCAGCAGCTGGTCCACTCCCCCGCCTCGCCGATCAGCCGGGCGGCCTCGCGCAGGTCGGCCTCGGGGATGCCGGTGATCCGGGCGACGGTGGCGGGCGGGTAGTCGGCGAGGAACTCCGGCATCGCCTCCCAGCCCTCGGTGTACGCGGCGACGAAGTCGGGGTCGGTGTGCCCGTTCTCGTGCAGCAGGTGCAGGAGGCCGTTGAGCAGGGCGAGGTCCGTACCGGGGGTGACCTGGAGGAACAGGTCGGCCTTCTCGGCGGTGGCGGTGCGGCGCGGGTCGACGACGATCAGCTTGGCGCCGGCCTTGACCCGGTCCATCATCCGCAGGAAGAGGATGGGGTGGCAGTCGGCCATGTTGGAGCCGATGACGAGGAAGACGTCCGCCTTGTCGAGGTCGTCGTACGAGCCGGGCGGCCCGTCGGCGCCGAGGGACAGCTTGTAGCCGGTGCCGGCGCTCGCCATGCACAGCCGGGAGTTCGACTCGATCTGGTTGGTGCGCAGGTATCCCTTGACCAGCTTGTTCGCCAGGTACTGCGCCTCCAGGCTCATCTGGCCGGAGACGTAGAGGGCGACCGCGTCGGGCCCGTGTTCGTCGACGATCGCCCGCAGCCGCCGGGCCGTCTCGGCGACCGCCGCGTCCACGGAGGCGGGCTCCGGCTCCTCCCCGCGGTCCGCGCGGACGAGGGCGGTGGTGAGCCGGCCCGGTGCGGCGAGCATCTCGGCCGTGGTCGCACCCTTGGTGCACAGCCGGCCGAGGTTCGCGGGGTGTTCTTTGTCACCGGACGCTTTGAGGACCGTACGCCGTCCGTCCGGTCCTGAGCCGATGTCGAGGACCATGCCGCAGCCGACACCGCAGTACGAGCAGACCGTGCGCACCTTCGTCGTGCTGTCGGTCCGCGGGTCCGGCACGGCCACGGGCGCCCCCTTCGTTCTGACGATCGGCCTGGTGAGAGCCACGATGACAGTACGAAGTGTGCATTACGCAGGTGTCTCCCGGACCGGACACCGGGAGTTAAGCCCGGCGCACAGCGGAGGGTGGGCGGGTGTGAGCGCAGCCGCTCGCCGGGGTCCGCGAGGAGCAGGGCCGCGGCGAACTCGCGGTCGTGGACGTGCCGTTCGTCGACGAGTGGCTGCGGACGGTGGCCCGGCGCCTGAGCTCCGGCCCGGACCTCGTCGTCACCCTCGACGCCTGCTACCGCTGCGACATGAACCGCGGCGCCGCGGCGACCGCCCTCAACGTCCACCCGCGCACCCTGGACTACCGTCTGCGCCGGGTACGGGAACTCACCGGCGTCGAACCGGGCTCGACCAGGGCGTGCGCATCCTCAGCGCGGTCGTGACGCGCCGGCTGTCGGCCCCGTAGAACACCGCTGGAACCCCGTAGAACACTGGTGGAACCCCGTAGAACACCGGTGGGACGGCAGAAGCCACGTCCGAGCGGCAGATCGCGTCGGCCTGCCGCAGGCGGGTGGCGCGGACCGATTCACGGCCCGAGCCGCGGGGTACCCGGGCCGTCCGGCCAGGAGCAACGGTGCGGACGACGGACCCGAGCCGAGGAGCAGGACCGCGATGACCGAGTGCGAACGTTCCCACACGATCCCCGCACAGCCCGAGCAGGTCTTCGAGGAGGCCTCTGACGTCGGCCGGCTGGACAGCTGGCTGCCGGAGGCCCTGCACGTGGACGCCGGGGACCTGCCCGCGGTCACCGTGCACGAGGACCGCACCGACGAGGACACCGCCGCCCTGTTCCGCGCCCGGCGCGACCAGATGCGGCTGGAATGGGGCACCCGCGACCAGGGGAGCTACACGGGCTGGCTCCAGGTCGCCGGCATCGGCAGCGGGGCCAGCGAGGTGACGGTGCACCTGTCGTTCTTCGACGACAGCCACGACCCGGGCGAGGAGACCGTACGCGACGCCCTGGACAGCAGCCTGCGACGCCTCGAAGAGCAAGTGCGGCTCCACGGCGACACCGCGTCCGGCTGACCGGCGCTCCGCCCGCGGCGGACGCGACCGGGAGTCCGGGCCCAGGTGATTGCCGCCCGGCCGGCAGGGCACCCGGGGCGCTGTGGGAGAGCGGCCACGGATCCTGCTGACCGGGTGGTTCGGCTTCCTGAACGGGGAGGCGACCGCCGGAGACCTGCTGGCGCTGGACCGGGCGCGGGAGGTGCTGCGAGGGGCGGGCCTGGCCCACGACGTCGCCTGGAGCCCGGGATTCCGGCCCGCCGGGCCGTCTCTGGCGGAGCTCCGCCCCGAGGACTACACACACCTGCTGTTCGTCTGCGGTCCGCTGCACGGGCCGCACATCGAGGAGCTGCACCGACGGTTCGCGCACTGTGTGCGGATCGCCGTGGGCACCTCCGTCGTCGACGCCGCAAGCCCGGCCGTCACCGGCTTCCACCATGTGCTGGCGCGGGACGCCCCCGGCACCGAGCCGACACCCGACCTGGCGGCCCGTGCCCCCGCCCTGCCCACCCGGCCGGCCGTCGGGGTCATCCTCACCCACGGCCAGCACGAGCACGGGGCACGCCGACGGCACGAGCGGGTCGCCGAGAAGGTGACCCGCTGGCTGTCCGGCCGGGACTGCGCGTGCCTGGAGCTGGACACCCGGCTCGATGTGCACGACTGGCGGCTGAGCGCGACCCCCGCCCAGCTGGAGTCGGTGCTCGCCCGGCTCGACCTGGTGGTCACCGACCGGCTCCACGGCATGGTGCTCGCCCTGCGCGCGGGGGTGCCCGCGCTGACCGTCGACCCGGTCGAGGGCGGCGCGAAGGTGACGGCGCAGGCGCGCGCCTGCGGCTGGCCCGCGGTGGTGGCCGCCGAACGGCTCGACGCCGGCGCACTGGACCACTGGTGGGACTGGTGCGCGAGCTCCGGCCGAGGGCTCGCCCGGGAGATCGGGGCCGGGTTCCGCCGGGGTACTCGGACAGACAGCGCGGACGACCTCCTGCGGACCCTTCGGCCGTGACGAGGACGGCACGAGGTCGCAACGCCGGGCACCCCTCATCAGCACAGTACGGAAAGGAGCCTCGGCCATGCGACACGACGAAATGATCGGCAATGTGCAGGCCCTCGCTCACCTCCCGGACCGTGGGTCCGCCGAGCGCGCGACCCGGTCGGTGCTGCGCACCCTGGCGGAAAGGCTGCCGACCGGGCTGGCCGACCACCTGGCCGCGCAGCTCCCCCACCATCTGGCGGCGGACATCCGCGAAACGACGGCCTCCGCCGCCTCGGACGAACGGCCGAGAGGCGTGGGAGAGCGCTTCGGTCTGACGACGTTCGCCGGCCGGGTCGCGGTCCGGGCCGGAACGACGGAGGACACGGCGCTCGAGTACTCCGCCGCGGTGCTGGAGGTGCTCGACGCCGCTGTCGCACCGGAGGAGATGCGGAAGGTCGCCGACGCCCTGCCCGCCGACATCCGCGAACTCCTGCCCACCGGACGCGCCGACGAGCCCCGGGCTTAGGGCCTGTCTTCCGGCCTCGGGGATCAATCGAACCGTGGTTGGCGCTGAGATTGATCATGGCCCGGGAGTGGACGCAAGGGCGTTGATGCGGTTCGCGTATGCGCGGCTGGCTACGAGCGCCCCGGCAGGCACTGCACGGCCTTCCGTACCGCACCCGCACTGTCGCGCGACGTCCTCGCGGTGCGCTCAGGAAGCGGAAACTCAGCGTCCCCGAGTACCGATACGACGGTCAGAAAGGGAAGGCGCCCCCCCACGGAGCCGGTACGTCCCTGGCGCCGGCGCATGGGCGCCTGGCCCATTCCTCTTGCTGGTTGGACGCGAATCGGCGCGCCGGCCGGCCGAAACTCAGATCATGCGTCGTAGAGCGGTCTCCACGGCATCGATCAGCGGATCACCTTCGGACCGTGGGTGCCGTGCGAGGCCGAGCTCGACGTCCGGCAGGGTGGGCAGGGCGTCCGCGTCGTGGCAGGCCATGGCCGGTTCAAGGTTCGTGGGCATGAGCGCCGCGACGCCGAGCCCGGCCCGTACCGCGGCGAGCACACCGACCAGGCTGTTGCTTTCGAAGGCCACCCGCCAGGGCCGATCGGCGCGTTCCAGGGTTTCCAGCACCGACGTACGCCAGGAGCACGTGTTCGAGAACAACACCACCGGCAGCGGATCGGCAGCCACGTCCACGCCCTGGCCGATCGCCCAGACCAGCGGGCGGCGTACGGTCCAGCGCGGCGGTCCGGGAATGGCCGGCACCTCGTCGAGCACGAGTTGGACGCGGCCCGTGTCGTAGGCCTCCCGCATCGCGGCGTTGGACATGCTGAGCACCTCCAGGGTTGCGCCGGGGTGCAGCCGGGCGAGGTCGGCGAGGGCCTGCGGAAGCTGGGACGCGGCGAGGTCTTCGAGCAGCCCGACGCCGCAGCGGCCGGTAAGCACGCGCCCGGTCTCGGTGAGTGCCTGTGCGGAGAGCGAGAGAATGCGTTCGGCGTACGGCAGGAGCTCCTCGCCCGCCCGGGTCAGCGAGACACCGGACGGTGATCGGTGAAGCAGTGGACGGCCGACGGCCCTCTCGAGCTTGCGCACCTGCTGGCTGAGTGCGGGCTGGGTATGTCCGAGCGTGGTCGCGGCGCGGCTGATGCTGCCCGCCCGCACGACGGTGACGAAGGACCGCAGCAACGCGGTCTCAAGATCCCTGGCCATAACGATTCATTATGTCAGCCCGAGAAAATGAACGACTACCTATGGCGTGACGGAGGATCTAGCGTCACGCAAGTGACCGGATACCGGCAGATACTCGCCGTGCCAGGGATGGCATCGCTGCTGGGCGTTTCCTTTCTCGCCCGTACCGCGATCACGGCTGACGTGATGGCACTGACCATGTATGTCGTGCTGGGCCTGAAGATGAGCTATGCGGCAGCCGGCGGTGTCGCGGCGGCTCTGACCACCGGGCTGGCGCTGGGCGGGCCGCTGCTCGGCCGCATGATCGATCGGCGGGGCCTGCGTACGGTGCTGCTGGTGACTGTCGTGGTGCAGGTCGTGTTCTGGCTGAGCGTGCCGATCCTGCCGTACGGGATCCTGCTGGGTGCCGCCTTTGCGGCGGGTCTGCTGATGGTGCCGGCCCAGCCGGTGACCAGGCAGGCGATCGCCGCGATGACGACGGCGGAACAGCGCCGGGCCGCGTTCGCGCTGGAGTCGGTGCAGGGCGAGCTGTCGTACGTGGTGGGCCCGGCGGTAGTGGTCCTGTGTGCCGCGAAGGTGTCCCCCGGTGTGGTGGCGTGGGGGGTCGGCGCCGCGATCGTGGCCGGCGGAACCGGGATCGCCTGGCTCAACCCGCCGCTGCGTGCCGAGGGCGAGGCGGATGCCGGCGCGGCCGGACGGCCCCCGCGACGGGAGTGGCTGGGCGTCGGCATGATGGCCGTACTGACGATGGCGTTCGGTACCACGACGCTGCTCAGCGGTGTCGACCTCGCCATCGTCGCCACGCTCGAAGAAGCAGGTCAGGTGTCCTGGGCCGCCCTGGTCCTGGCCGTGCTAGGCGTGGCCTCTGTCGCCGGCGGGCTGCTCTACGGCGCGGTGTCCCGATCGCTGCCCACGTGGTTGCTGCTCGGCTTGCTCGGGCTCGTGACGATTCCCGCAGGGCTTGCCCGCGACTGGCCCTGGTTGTGCGTGGCCGTTGTCGGCACCGGGTTTCTCGCCGCGCCGACCCTTTCCGCGGTGGCCGACGCGGTGAGCCGACTGGCGCCGGCCGGCGTGCGGGGTGAGGCGACAGGTCTGCAATCCTCGGCGCAGAGTGCGGGTTTCGCGCTCGGATCCCCGATCGCCGGGGTGGCGATCGACGTCTCCGTGCCGGCGGGCGGCTTCGCGGCGGCCGGGCTGGCCGGCCTCGCCGCCGCGCTGACCGGATGCCTGCTGTCCCGCCGCTGTCCGTCGCCTCGGCCGCCCACTTCAGCTCGTCGCGAGTCGGCGAGAGGAGCAGATGCCACTCATGTTCAGTGATCAGCCGCTTGAACCGCGGGGCACCGAGCCAAGCGGGCGACGGAGCTTTCCGGGCGCGCGGACGCCCGGACCGGGGTGGACCGGCCGAGGCCGCCCTCAGCCGAGTCGGTCGGCGAACGCCGTGTACGCCTGCTCGTCGAAGAGGACGAACCTGGCCTCCTCCACCGCCGTGGGCGTCGCCCGTACCGTCTCGATCGCGATGCGGGCCGCGTCGTCCATCGGCCAGCCGTAGATGCCGGCGGAGACGGCGGGGAACGCCACGGTGCGGGCGCCGAGTTCGTCGGCGACGCGCAGCGACTCGCGGTAGCAGGAGGCCAGCAGGTCGGAGCGGTCCTCGGTCGCGCTGTACACGGGGCCGACGGTGTGGATCACCCAGCGCGCGTCCAGGGCGCCGGCGGTGGTGGCGACCGCCTGGCCGGTGGGCAGGCCCCGGCCGTAGTGGGAGGCGCGCAGCTTGCGGCACGCGTCGAGGATCGCGGGGCCGCCACGGCGGTGGATGGCGCCGTCGACGCCTCCGCCGCCGAGCAGCGAGGAGTTGGCGGCGTTGACGACGACGTCCACGGACTGGTCGGTGATGTCGCCCTGGACGAGGGTGATGGTGGTCATGACGGGCTGCCTCTCTCGTCGGTGTGCGACGGCGGGACCGGACGTGCTACGCCGCCTGCCGCAGCCTCCGCCAGACGGCCTTCGCCGCGTTGTGGCCGGACATGCCGTGGACGCCCGGGCCCGGCGGGGTGGCCGAGGAGCAGATGAAGACGGCCGGGTGCGGGGTGGAGTACGGGAACAGGGAGAGCCTGGGGCGCAGCAGGAGCTGGAGGCCGGCGGCCGCGCCGGAGCCGATGTCGCCGCCGACGTAGTTGGCGTTGCGGGCGGCGAGTTCGGCGGGGCCGGCGATCGCGCGGGCGAGGACGCGGTCGCGGAAGCCGGGGGCGAAGCGCTCCAGTTGGCGTTCGATGACGTCCGTGAGGTCGCCGGTCCAGCCGTTGGGGACGTGGGCGTACGCCCAGAAGACCTGCTTGCCGTCCGGTGCGCGGGTGGGGTCGACGACGCCGGGCTGCACCGTGATCATGAAGGGCCGCTCGGGTGCCCGGCCCTCCCGGGAGGCGGCGCGCAGGGCGGCGCCGATCTCCGCGCTGTCGGCGCCGATCTGGACAGTGGTGGCGCGGTGCGCCTCCTTCGCGGTCCAGGGGACCGGGCCGTCCAGCGCGTAGTCGATCTTGAAGACACCGGCGCCGTACTTGTAGTTGTCGTAGAAGCGGCCGAGGCCGGCGATGCGGGCGAGGGCGGTGGGCGAGGTGTCGAAGACGTAGGCGCGGGCCGGGGGCAGGTCGTCGAGACGCTTGACCTCGTAGTCGGTGTGGATGCTGCCGCCGAGGTCCGTGAGGTAGCCGGCCAGGGCGTCGGAGATGGCCTGGGAGCCGCCGCGGGCCACCGGCCAGCCGCGGGCGTGCGCGGCGAGGGCGAAGACGAGGCCGATGGCGCCGGTGGCGAAGCCGCTGAGCGGGGCCATGATGTGGGCGACGAGACCGGCGAAGAGGGCCTTGGCCGGTTCGTCGCGGAAGCGGCGGGTGAGCCAGGTGGACGGGGGCAGGCCGACGAGGCCGAAGCGGGCCAGGGTGACCGGGTCGCGGGGCAGCGCGGTCAGCGGCAGGGACATGAAGTCCCGGGCCAGGGTGTCCCACTTGGGCAGGAACGGCGCGACGAGCCTGCGGTAGGCGCCCGCGTCGCGGGGGCCGAACGAGGCGGCCGTCTCGGCGACCGAGCGGGACAGCACGGCGGCGGTGCCGTCGGGGAAGGGGTGCGCCATGGCCAGGTCGGAGTGCAGCCACTGCAGTCCGTAGCGCTCCAGGGGCAGGGCGCGGAAGGCGGGCGAGTTGATGCCCAGGGGGTGCGCGGCGGAACAGGGGTCGTGACGGAACCCCGGGAGGGTGAGCTCCTCGGTGCGGGCTCCGCCGCCCACGGTGTCCCGGGCCTCGAAGAGGGCCACGGAGAAGCCGCGCCGGGCCAGCTCCACGGCAGCGGTCAGGCCGTTCGGCCCCGCTCCCACCACGACCACGTCAAGCATCGGCACGTCGGACCCCTTCGTCAGCCGCTGGCCTCCGGGTTCAGGATATGCCGGGGGTCCGACAGCGCTTGCGGCGCGGTGGGCCCGATGCCGCTGGGGGACGGCGGCTCAAGGCACCGGGGACGAGACCTCAGGGCACCGCGGCCGTCAGGGCCGGGTCCCCGACAGCAGTTCCGCCACCCGCCGGGCCGTCGCCGCGTCCCGGGCCGCCGTGAACGGCAGGGTGTTGCCGCCCGTGATCCGGAAGGGCTCGCCGGTGAGCGTGAGGTGGGCGCCGCCCGCCTCCTCGACCAGCAGCAGGCCGGCCGCGTGGTCCCAGGCCGCTTCCCAGGAGAAGGCCGTGGCGTCCGACTCGCCCCGGGCGACGGCCAGGTACTCCAGTCCGGCGGATCCGCACGCGCGCGGTGCGACGCCGTCCGTCCACAGGCCGAGCAGGGCGTGCTTCTGCTCGTCGGTGGTGTAGTCGGGGTGGGAGGTGGCGACCGTCAGGTCGTGGCCGGGCGTGGGCGGGCCGGCGAACAGCCGCTCGCCGTCCAGGAAGGCGCCCGCCCCGCGGACGGCCGTGGCGAGCTGGTCGCGGGCCGGGGCGTAGGTCCAGGAGGCGAGCACGATGCCGTGCCGGGCGAGCGCGACCAGCGTGCAGAAGCCCTCGTCGCCGTGCACGAACTGCCGTGTCCCGTCGACCGGGTCGACGATCCACACCGGGGCGTCGCCGTGTATGGCCTCGTACGTCGCCGGATTGGCGTGCACCGCCTCCTCGCCGACGACGACCGAGCCGGGCAGCAGGGTGCCGAGGGCGTCGGTGAGGAACAGCTCGGCGCCCCGGTCGGCGTCGGTCACCAGGTCGTGGGGCCCGTTCTTCTGGTCGATCTGGTGCGCGGCGAGCCGGCGGAAGCGGGGCATGATCTCGGCCGCGGCGGCCTTGCGCACCGCCTCCTCCACGTCGGCCGAGTGGCGGGCGAGAAACTCGTCGATGGTTTCCGTGTCTTGGATCATGCCCTCCATGAGAGCACGCCCCACTGACAATCCCTGCCCCGCCGGTGCACTCCGGGTGGAATCGGCATGAATACCCGGGCGGGGGGTCACCGGCCCACCGCGTATCCCTGCATGCCCCGCGGGTTGGCGGCCGCCGACAGGATCCCGGTCCGCGGGTCCCGGGCGACCGCGCAGAGCCGGCCCTCCGACCAGGGCGGTCCCACGGTCACCTCGTGGCCCCGGCGCCGCAGCTCCGCGGCGATCCCCGGGTCCATGCGCGCCTCCACGGTGACGCTGCCCGGCCGCATGCCGCGCGGGTAGAAGGAGCCGGGGAAGCTGTCGTTGTGCCAGTTCGGGGCGTCGATGGCGCCCTGGAGGTCGAGGCCGCCGCGCACCCGCGCGCGGAGGGCGACGCCCAGGAAGAAGTGCAGCTGCCACTGGTCCTGCTGGTCGCCGCCGGGCGTGCCGAACGCCAGCATCGGCACCCCGTCGCGCAGGGCGATCGACGGGGTGAGGGTGGTGCGGGGGCGGCGGCCGGGCGTGAGCGCGTTGGGCAGGCCCTCCTCCAGCCAGGTCATCTGCAGCCGGGTGCCCAGCGGGAAGCCCAGCTCGGGCACGACCGGGTTGGACTGCAGCCAGCCGCCACTGGGCGTGGCCGCGACCATGTTGCCCCAGCGGTCGACGACGTCGAGATGGCAGGTGTCGCCGCGCGTGCCTCCCTCGGCGGTGACCTCGGGCTCCCCCGGCACCGGCGAGGTCGGCACCTTCGCGACCGTCGGCTCGCCGGCACCCATCGGGCTGAAACCGGGCTCGTCCGTGACGACCACCCGCGCGTGCGCGCTCAGCCGGGGCGTGCGCCCGCCCGGACTGCCCGGCCGCAGCTCGTACGACGCCCGGTCGCCGACGAGCAGCCGCCGCCCGGCGTTGTAGGAGTCCGAGAGCAGCTCCGCCAGCGGCACCTCCGCGGCGTCCCCGTACCAGGCCTCCCGGTCGGCCATGGCGAGCTTGCAGCCCTCGATCAGCAGGTGGACGTAGTCGGCGGAGCCGTGGGCGGGCAGCTCGGGCGGCAGCAGGGCGAGCTGCTGGAGGAGGGCCGGGCCCTGGCTCCAGGGGCCGGCCTTGCACACGGTCCAGCCGTTCCAGTCGTACGTCGCCGGCGCCTCGTAGCTCGCGGACCAGCCGGCGAGGTCGGCGGCCGTGAGGGTGCCGGTGTGGTGCTCGCCGCTGGTGTCCAGGGTGGGCCGGCGCGCCTGCCGGACCAGTGCCTCGGCGATGAACCCGCTCCGCCAGACCTCCCGCGCGGCCTCGATCCGCGCCTCCCTCTCCCCCGCGCCGGCGGTCTCGGCGAGCAGCCGCTTCCAGGTGGCGGCGAGGGCGGGGTTGCGGAACAGCCGGCCGGGGCTCGGGGCCTTCCCGTCGGGCAGGTACACGCGCGCCGACGAGGTCCACTCCGTCTCGAAGAGTTCGCGGACGGTCTCGACGGTCGCGCCGACGTTCTCCACGGGCGCGTGGCCGTGCTCGGCGTATCCGATGGCGTACTTCAGGACGTCGGCGAGGGACTTGGTGCCGTGGTCGCGCAGCAGCAGCATCCAGGCGTCGAACGCGCCCGGGACGGCGGCGGCCAGCGGGCCCGTGCCGGGTACGAGGTCCAGGCCGAGCCCCCGGTAGTGCGCGACGGTCGCGCCGGCCGGGGCGACGCCCTGTCCGCACAGGACCCGCACCTCGCCGCCCGCGGGGGCGAGCAGGACGGGCACCTCGCCGGCGGGACCGTTGAGGTGGGGTTCGACGACGTGCAGCACGAAGGCGCCGGCCACGGCCGCGTCGTAGGCGTTGCCGCCGTCCTCCAGGACGGCCATCGCCGACTGCGAGGCGAGCCAGTGCGTGGAGGACACCATGCCGAAGGTGCCCTGGAGCGTGGGTCGGGTGGTGAACACGGGGGCTCCTCACGTCTGCGGCGACCGATCCGATGATCACACGCACGCGTGGCGCCCTGCTACGGTCACGCCTACGTCTCCGTCACCGCGCCGCCACGGAGCGAGTTCACCCTTCCGGCCCCACAGGGACTCGTGTGACACTGGCGTCCCTGTCCGCACCGCGGGCCCCGTCCGCACCATCCCCCACGAAAGTGCGCCGTGCGCTCTCTGCCTCTGCCGCTCGCCCTCACCGCGCGCCTGTCCCCGGTCGTCGTGCTCGCCTGTGCGGGCTGGGCGCTGACGTCCGGGCCCTCCACGGAGGACACCGCGGCCCAGGACACGCCGAAGCCCCAGTCCGCGTCGGCGTCCGCCCCCTCCTCCACCGCGGTGTCGAAGACGTTCGCCGCCGCGCCCGCGCCGTGCACGAGCGTGGCCGCGAAGACGGTCTCCTCGCTGGTGCCGGGCGCCAAGACGGCGGGCAAGGAGATCCCCTCGACGGACACCACCCTGCGCCGCACCTGCTCCTGGAACGCGCTCAAGGGCTACGACTACCGCTGGCTCGACATCTCCTTCGAGCTCATGGAGTCGGACGAGGCGGCCCAGACCTCGTACAAGGAGCGGATCGGGGAGAAGAGCGGCGGCGGGGCGGTCCCCGGGCTGGGCGACGAGGGCTACTCGGTGGTGAACCTGACCACCGAGGACAAGCAGCAGACCCGTGAGGGCACCGTGTTCGCGCGGGTGTCCAACGCGCTGGTGGTCGTCACCTACAACGGCAGCGACTTCGAGTCGAAGAAGGCGCCCAGCACGGACGAGATCAACAAGGGCGCCATCAAGGCGGCGAAGGAAGCGGTGGCCGCGCTGAAGGCCTCGGCGAACTGAGGCGAGGGGGGCCGCCGCCCCGCCCCGCTCCCGTCGAGCCCGGACGACGCGCGGGGCGGCCGGAGGGAGTTCCAGCCCTCCGGCCGCCCTGTGGTCCTTCCAGGCGTCACGGTCCAGGCATCACACCGTGGCCTTCTCGCGGCCTCTGAGGAGCATCAGCGCCAGGTACAGGACCATGGAGGTGCCGAGGCCGACCGCCCAGCCGTAGTCGGCCAGCGGCTCCAGCGCCGGGATGGGCCGGCCGTCGATCAGCGGCTTGAAGCTGGCGCCGCCGATGGCGAGGACACCGCCGACGGCGAAGGCGACGACGGCCCGCCAGTTCCAGCCGCCGTCGTACCAGTAGCGGCCGCCCGTGCGGTACAGGTCGGTCAGGTCGAGCCGGCCGCGGCGCAGGATCCAGTAGTCGGCGATGAGGATGCCGGCGACCGTGCCGAGCAGACCGCCGACCAGGCCGAGCCAGGTGAAGATGTAGCCCTGCGGGTCGGAGTACAGCTTCCACGGGAAGATCAGCACGCCGAGGACGCAGGTGGCGAGCGCGCCGGCCCGGAAACTGATCCTGCGGGGCGCGACGTTGGAGAAGTCGAAGGCCGGGGAGACCAGGTTGGCCGCGATGTTCACCGACAGGGTCGCCACCAGCACGGTGACCAGTGCGAACAGCAGACCGACGACGTTGTCCGTCTTGGCGGCGAGCTGGACCGGGTCCCAGATGGTCTCGCCGTACACGGCCTGCGAACCGGAGGTGACCATCACCGACAGCAGCGCGAAGAGGGTCATGGTGGTCGGCAGGCCGAGCGCCTGGCCCCAGGTCTGCGCCTTCTGGCTCCGGCCGTAGCGGGTGAAGTCCGGGATGTTCAGCGACAGCGTCGACCAGAAGCCGATCATGCCCATGAGGGAGGGCCAGAACAGCTTCCAGAAGTCGCCGCCCCAGCCGAGCTTGGAGGGCTGGTCGAGCAGCGGGCCGAAGCCGCCGGCCTTGTTGCTCATCCAGATCAGCATCACGAACGCGCCGACGAGCACGAAGGGCGCCGCCCAGTTCTCGAAGCGGCGGATCGTCTCCATGCCCCGGTAGATGATCGCCACCTGGATCGCCCAGAAGATCGCGAACGACAGCCACATCGTCCAGGCGTAGCCGCCGATCTTCCCGGCGTCGGACCAGCCGTTGCCGATCAGCTTGCCGGCGAGGAAGTAGATCGCCTCGCCGCCGATCCAGGTCTGGATGCCGAACCAGCCGCACGCCACCAACGCCCGGACGACCGCCGGGAGGTTGGCGCCGCGGATGCCGAAGGAGGCACGTGCGAAGACCGGGAAGGGGATGCCGTACTTCGGTCCCGCGTGCCCGGTGAGCAGCATCGGGACCAACACGATCACATTGGCCAGCGCGATGGTGAGGACCGCCTGCTTCCAGTCCATGCCGACGGCGATCAGACCGGAGGCGAGCGTCCACGACGCCGTGTTGTGGGCCATGCCGACCCACAGCGCGGAGAAGTTGTACGTGGTCCAGGTGCGCTTCTCCACGGGGACCGGCAGCAGGTCCTCGTTGGCGTAGGGGCCGCTGGGCTGCGGCGAACCAGGGGCGATCTCCACCCGGCCGTCGGCGAGGGTGACTTGAGAGGTCGGCGGTATGGCCGTGGGAGCGGTGTCGGTCATGGGCAGGCCAATCAAACGAGGGGCGGATCCGGAAAGGCCGTGCGGGGCTCCGGCCCCCTCCCCCGGGGAGGTGGGAGAGGGGAGAACTGGAGTGGGGGGTGGGGGAGGTGAGCGGTGGTGGGAGGGGTCAGCCGTTGACGGCCGGGATCACCCGCGATCCGTAGGCGTCGATGACGGCTTCCTGGGCGTCGTGCATGTCGTAGACGGCGAACTGGTCGACGCCCAGCTCGCGCAGCGCGTTCAGCTTCTCGATGTGCTTCTCGACCGGTCCGATGACGCAGAACCGGTCGACGATCTCGTCGGGCACGAACGCCGTGTCCGGGTTGTCGGCGCGCCCGTGGTGGGAGTAGTCGTACCCCTCGCGGGCCTTGATGTAGTCGGTGAGTTCCTCGGGTACGGCCGCCGAGTGCTCGCCGTACTTGGAGACGAGGTCGGCGACGTGGTTGCCGACCATCCCGCCGAACCAGCGGCACTGGTCGCGCGCGTGGGCGAGCGCCTCGGGCGAGTCGTCCTCGGTGACGTAGGCCGGGGCGGCGACGCAGATCCTGACGTCGGCAGGGTCCCGGCCGGCCGCCACCGCCGCGTCCTTCACGGCCTTGACCATGTACTCGGTCAGATACAGGTCGGCGAGCTGGAGGATGAACCCGTCGGCCTCCTCGCCGGTCATCTTCAGCGCCTTGGGGCCGTACGCGGCCATCCAGACGGGGAGTTCGGCGCCCGGCTTGATCCAGGGGAACCTGACGACCGTGCCACCGCCGAGGTCGGCCTCCTCGCCGCTGCCGAGGGCCCGGACGACCTTCATGGCCTCGCTGATGCGGGCCAGGGTGTTGGGCTTGCGGCCGGCGACGCGCATGGCGGAGTCGCCGCGGCCGATGCCGCAGATCGTGCGGTTGCCGAACATGTCGTTGAGGGTGGCGAACGTGGAGGCGGTGACCTCCCAGGTGCGGGTGCCCGGGTTGGTGACCATGGGGCCGACCTTCAGTTTCGTGGTGTTCGCCAGGATCTGACTGTAGATCACGAATGGCTCCTGCCACAGCACGGCGGAGTCGAAGGTCCAGCCATGGGTGAAGCCGTTGCGCTCGGCCCGCTTCATCAGGCTGATGACACGGGAGGCCGGCGGGTCGGTCTGCAGGACGAGTCCGAAGTCCATCTGCGCCACTCCTAGGTGAGGTACTGACAGGTGGAGCGCGGGGTGTAGACGCCGTGACCCTTGTGTCCGGTGTACTCCCGCTCGGTGATGACGAGTTCGCCCCGCGAGAGCACCGTCTCGACGCGGCCGGTGAGGCGCTTGCCCTCGTACGCCGAGTAGTCGACGTTCATGTGGTGCGTCTCGGCGGAGACGATCTGCTCGGCGTGCGGGTCGTAGATGACGACGTCCGCGTCGGCGCCGGGGGCGATGGTGCCCTTCTTCGGGTACATGCCGAACATCCGGGCCGGGGTGGCGCAGGCGATCTCGATCCAGCGGCGACGCGAGATGTGCCCGTCGACGACGGCCTGGTGGAGCAGGTCCATGCGGTTCTCGACGCCCGGGAGGCCGTTGGGGATCTTGGAGAAGTCGCCGCGGCCGAGTTCCTTCTGGCCCACGAAGCAGAAGGGGCAGTGGTCGGTGGAGACGACCTGGAGGTCGTTCGTCCTGAGCCCCTGCCACAGCTTGGCCTGGTGCTCCTTGGGCCGCAGCGGCGTCGAGCACACGTACTTGGAGCCCTCGAAGTCGGGCTCGGCGAGGTTGTCGGTCGACAGGAAGAGGTACTGCGGGCAGGTCTCACCGAAGACGTTCAGGCCCTCGTCGCGCGCCCTGGCCAGCTCGGCGACCGCCTCCATCGCCGAGACGTGCACGACGTAGAGCGGGGCGCCCGCGACCTGCGCGAGCTTGATGGCGCGGTGGGTGGCCTCGGCCTCCAGCAGCGCCTTGCGGACCTCGCCGTGGTAGCGCGGGTCGGTCTCGCCGCGGGCCAGCGCCTGCTCGACCAGGACGTCGATCGCGATGCCGTTCTCGGCGTGCATCATGATCAGCCCGCCGTTCTCGGCGGAGCGCTGCATGGCCCGCAGGATCTGGCCGTCGTCGGAATAGAAAACGCCTGGATACGCCATGAATTGCTTGAATGACGTGACGCCCTCTTCGACCAGAAGGTCCATTTCCTTCAGCGTCTCCTGGTTCACATCGGAGACGATCATGTGGAAGGCGTAGTCGATCGCGCAGTTGCCCTCGGCCTTGGCGTGCCAGGTGTCCAGGCCCTCGCGCAGGGTGTGGCCGACGCTCTGCACGGCGAAGTCGACGATCGTGGTCGTCCCGCCCCAGGCGGCGGCCCGGGTGCCGGTCTCGAAGGTGTCGGAGGCGAAGGTGCCGCCGAACGGCAGCTCCATGTGGGTGTGGGCGTCGACGCCGCCCGGGATGACGTACTTCCCGGTCGCGTCGATGGTCCGCTCGGCCGTGAAGGCATCGGCGGCCGGGGTGCCGGAGGCGGCGAGGGCGGCGACACGGCCGTCCTCGATCAGGACGTCGGCATGGATCTCGTCGGACGCGGTGATGACAAGGCCACCCCGGATGACGGTACGGCTGCTCATTCTCCCTCTCCTGCCGTGATCAACACTGGTGGGGTACTGGTCGGTCGGTGCCGCCGGCCCGGCCCCCGTGTGCCGGGCCGGCGGACGTCCCGGTCGGCTACGGAGCGGTCAGCGGGGGGTAGGCGTCGGGACGGCGGTCCCGGTAGAACTGCCAGCGGTCGCGGACTTCGCGCAGCTTGGCCATGTCGAGGTCGCGGACGACGAGCTCGGTCTCCTTGTCGCTCGCCACCTCGCCGACGAACTGGGCCTCCGGGTCCACGAAGTACGAGGTCCCGTAGAAGTCGTTGTCGCCCAGTTCCTCGACGCCGACGCGGTTGATCGCGCCGACGAAGTACTCGTTCGCCACGGCCGCCGCCGGCTGCTCCAGCTGCCACAGGTAGGCGGACAGTCCGCGCGAGGTGGCCGACGGGTTGAAGACGATCTCGGCGCCCTCCAGCCCCAGGGCGCGCCAGCCCTCGGGGAAGTGGCGGTCGTAGCAGATGTAGACGCCGACCTTGCCGACGGCGGTGTCGAAGACCGGCCAGCCGACGTTGCCCGGGCGGAAGTAGAACTTCTCCCAGAAGCCCTTGACCTGCGGGATGTGGTGCTTGCGGTACTTGCCGAGGTACGAGCCGTCCGCGTCGATCACGGCCGCGGTGTTGTAGAGGACGCCGGGCTGCTCCTCCTCGTACATCGGCAGGACGAGGACGATGTGGTGCTCGCGGGCGAGCGCCTGGAAGCGCTGGACGATCGGACCGTCCGGGATCTGCTCGGCGTACTCGTAGAACGCCGGGTCCTGGACCTGGCAGAAGTACGGCCCGTAGAACAGCTCCTGGAAGCACAGGACTTGAGCACCCTGGGCGGCCGCGTCGCGCACCGCCTGCTCGTGCACCTGGATCATCGACTCCTTGTCGCCGGTCCAGGCAGTCTGGAAGACGGCGGCACGGATCACTCTGCTCATCGGGACCTCCGGTCGCTCGGTGTGCGAGGAGACTAGGAAGCCGTCGAGCCCGCTTTGAGGTGCAGCGTGTCACGTCTGCGCGTGTGCGGCGTGCCACCGTGTCACGTCTTCGCCGCCCCATGTTTCACCGCCGTTTTCGCAGGTCGTCACGTGTTTCCTGGCTGTTGCGCAGGCCCCGCGGGTCACGTCTGTTGCGCGTCGTGCGCGAGCAGCGCGATGTGCACCGAGGCGGCCTGTTCGAAGTCGTCGAGGTCGACGCCGAGCCGTGCCTCTATCGCCGCCAGCCGGCGGTACAGCGCCGGCCGGGAGACATGGTGGAGCTGGGCGGTGCGGGACTTGTTGCGGCCGGTGGCGAGGTACGTGCGCAGAACGGCGAGCAGGTCGTCGCCGTCCGCGCACAGCAGCCCGTCCAGCTCCCGCTCCGCGAACGACTGCACATGCGGGTCGTCCCGCAGCAGCCGTACGAGGCCGCGCAGGTGGACGTCCTTGAGACGGACGACGGCCGGGAGGTCGAGGGCGGCGGAGGAGTCGGCGACGGCGTCCGCGACGTGCTGTGCCTCGCGCAGTCCGGCGGGCACGTCGTCCCAGGCGATCCGGGGACCGGCCGCGGCGACGACCGTACGCGTCTCCCCCGACTCGGTGCGCAGCCGGGCCGCGAAGTGCGCGGCGAGCGCCTCGGCGTCCTGGTCGCGGGCGAGGCTGAGCAGCACGGCGGTGGCCCCCTCGGCGAGCTCGGCGACCAGGCCGGGCAGGCCCAGCAGGCGGAGCATGCGGTCGAGCCCGGCCGGGTCGGCGTCGCGGACGACGAGCGGGACGAAGGTGCGCCGGTTGACGGGCAGTCCGGCCGCGCGGGCCCGGGGCAGCAACTGGCGGGCCGGTACGACGCCGGAGACCAGGTCGGTGAGCAGGCCCTGCGCGGACTGCTCCTCCCAGCTGTGGGCGGAGCCGCCGCCGAGCATCCGGTGCAGGACGAGGGCCTCGGCGGCCCGGTCGGCGAGCAGCCGCCCGCCGGCGGTGTCGCCGCGGTACCCGCACAACATGATCTGCCCCCAGCGTTCCCCGCGTCCGCCCAGCTCGGCGCGGATCCAGCCGTCGCCCTCGCTGCCGCCGGCCTGGCGGGCGATGCGCTCCCAGTCGCGCAGCACGTCGTCGACGGCGGACCGCTCCCCCGCGGTGGCCAGCACCCGGTGGGCCAGGTTGGTGACGACGACGGGACAGCCGGTGTGGTGGGCGACCTCGTCGAGCAGCCGCTGCAGCGGGGCGCCGGCGGTGATGAGCCCGGTGAGCGCGGTCCGTACGGCCTCCGAGAGGCTGACGGCGGCGAACTTGCGCCGCACGAGCCGGGACTGGACCTCCTCGGTCAGCTCGGCGAAGGGGAAGGGGCGGTGCAGGACGACCATCGGCAGCCCGCACCGCTCGGCCGCGCGCCGCATCACGTCCGGCGGGGCGGGGAAGGCCCGGCCGAGGCCCAGGACGACGGCGGCGGCCTCCGCGCGGTGCAGGGACTGGATGTACTCGGCCTGCTTGCCCTCGTCGCCGGCGAGCAGCACACCGGTGGTGAGCACCATCTCGCCGCCGCTGAGCATCACCCCGACGTCGGCGGCCTCGGCGACGTGCACCCAGCGCACGGGCCGGTCGAGCTGGGCCGCGCCGGCCACCACCTCGGGCTCCCCGGCCAGCACGCGTTCCAGCGAGAGGACCTGACGGACCGACAGGGCGGGTTCCAGGGGCTCCACGGGCCCCCAGTACTCCGAGGTGGTGGTCATGACGTAGTTCCCTTGCTCGGGGTGGTGCTACTGCGTGCTCCTCAGCGCGTTTTCGAGGATCGCGGCGCCTTCCTCGGCCTCCGCGACGGTCAGGGACAGCGGTGGCGCGATACGCAGGGCGCTGGTGTTGTGGCCGCCGCCCTTGCCGATCAGCAAGCCGCCCGCGCGGGCGGCCTCCAGGACGGCGGCGGCCCGCTCCGGGTCGGCCTGGTCGGTGCCCGGTCTGATCAGCTCGACGCCGATCATCAGCCCGCGCCCGCGTACCTCCCGCACGCCCGGATCCTGGGCGGCGAGGGCCCGCAGCCGCTCGATGAGCAGGCCGCCGACCCGGCGGGCGTTGCCCTGGAGGTCGTGTTCCAGCAGGTAGGTGAGGTTGGCGAGGCCGGCCGCCATGGTGATCTGGGTGCCGCCGAAGGTCGAGATGCTGTTGGCGTCCAGGCAGTTCATGATCTCGGAGCGGGCGATGACCCCGCCGATGGACATGCCGTTGCCGATGCCCTTGGCGAAGGTGACGATGTCCGGCGGACCGCTCTGGCCGTGTGCCTGCCAGCCCCAGAAGTGCTCGCCGGTGCGGCCCCATCCGGTCTGCACCTCGTCGGCGATCCACAGGATCCCGTATGCGTTCAGCACCTCACGGAATGCTGCATACAGTCCGTCCGGCGGCGAGGTGAAGCCGCCCACGCCCTGGATGGGCTCGGCGATCAGGGCCGCGGGCGGACGGGTGTGGCCGAGGAGGTCCTCGAGGTCCTCGACACAGGCCGCGATGAACTCGGCGTCGCTCAGCGAGGCGTACGGGCCGCGCGTCCGCACGCCTCCGTGGACGTAGAGCGTCTGCAGCGGGGACAGCGACGTCGGGGACCAGCCGCGGTTGCCGGTGATGCCGACCGCGCTGAAGGAGCGGCCGTGGTAGCTGTTGCGCATCGCCAGGACGGTGTTGCTGCGCCGGTACGTCGTCGCCAGCAGGAGAGCCGTGTCGTTGGCCTCGGTGCCGGAGGTGGTGAAGAAGACGCGGGCGTCCGGGATGCCGCTCACCTGGGCGACGCGCTCGGCGAGTTCGACCATCGGCCGGTTGAGGTAGAGCGTGGACGAGTGCAGGATCCGCCCGGCCTGATCGCTCACCGCCTTCGTCACCTCGGGCAGTGCGTGCGCGGTCATCGTGGTGAGGATGCCGCCGAAGAAGTCGAGGTACTTGTTGCCCTCCGCGTCCCAGACATGACGGCCCTCGCCGTGGGTGATCTCCAGCGGGTTCTCGTAGTAGAGGGCGAGCCAGTCCGGCAGGACGCTGCGGTGGCGGGCGTAGAGGTCGTTGGTCACGGCTGCACCAGTCCTTCATAGGCGTCGGGTCGGCGGTCACGGTAGAAGGCCCAGGTCTGCCGCACCTGCTCGACCAGATCGAAGTCGAGATCGCGGACGACGAGTTCCTCGTCCTTGTCGCTGGCGAGCTCCCCGACGAACTGCCCGCGCGGATCGACGAAGTACGACGTCCCGTAGAAGTCGTTGTCCCCGTACTCCTCGACTCCGACGCGGTTGATCGCGGCGACGAAGTACTCGTTGGCCACGGCCGCCGCGGGCTGCTCCAGCTGCCACAGATGCGCGGAGAGCCCGCGATGGGTGGCGGACGGGTTGTAGACCAGCTGAGCGCCGTTCAGGCCGAGTTGGCGCCAGCCCTCCGGGAAGTGGCGGTCGTAGCAGATGTAGACGCCGACCTTGCCGACGGCGGTGTCGAAGACCGGCCAGCCGAGGTTGCCCGGCTTGAAGTAGTACTTCTCCCAGAAGCCCTTGACCTGCGGGATGTGGTGCTTGCGGTACTTGCCGAGGTACGAGCCGTCCGCGTCGATCACGGCCGCGGTGTTGTAGTAGAAGCCGGACTGCTCGATCTCGAAGACCGGGACGACGACCACCATGCCCGTCTCGCGCGCGAGCTCCTGCATACGACGCACGGTCGGCCCGTCGGGAACCGGCTCGGCCCAGCGGTAGTGCTCCGGCTCCTGGACCTGACAGAAGTAGGGAGCGTTGAAGACCTCCTGGAACCCGATGATCTTCGCGCCCTGCCGGGCCGCCTCACGGGCGTGCTCCTCGTGTTTCGCCACCATGGACTCGGTGTCGCCGGTCCAGGTGGCCTGGACCAGAGCGGCACGTACGACGTTGGCCATGAGCTGCTCCTTCGACGGGAAACGTCAGAGCCTCTACGCCCGTAGAAGCAGGCTGTAGAGGCACGAACGTAAGCCTCCGGGACGGGCTTGCCAAGACCATCGTCGTCAACCCGCGGAGTCCAACGTGTTTCGCACCCCTGCGGGTGAGCCGTACGGCGCACGGCGTACGGCGAGGTGGCCCGGTCAGGTGGTGAACCCCGCGACCCGGAGGGCGTGCGCCAGGTCCCGGCGGCGGGTGTCCGAGACGCCCCGGGCGGCCTCCAGCAGCAGCGGGACCAGCACCTGCGGGTCGGGGGCGGCGCTGCGGGCCACCTCCTCCGGGGCGCGGCCGCGGACGTACGCCTCCAGCAGCGCGCGCCCCTCACGGCGGCGGCCCTGGGCCATCAGCCCGCCGACGGCCTCCCCGATCTCCTCCGCCGGCCGGACGACGCCCTGCCGCAGGATCTGCTCCCCGTCGGCCGTACGCCCCGCCTCGACCAGGGCGTCCGCCGCTGCGACGAGCCGGTCGGCGGGCAGCGAGGCGGCCTCCCAGAGGAGGGTCGTCCAGTCGGCGGTGAGTCCCGCGCGCTGCAGTTCGGCGGCGAGCAGCGGGATACGGGCGGCGGGCCCGTAGGCCAGCTCCACGAGCAGCGCGTGCGCCTCGCCGCTGCGCCCCTCACCCCGCAGCCGCACCAGCCGCTCCACCGCCTCGGCGGTCTCCCGCCGCGCCATCACGTCCGACGTCTCGGGCTGCGGCTCCGGCCGCGCCTCCACCGCCTCGCCGACCCCGGCGAACCGGGCCCCGCGCGGGCTGCGGCGCGAGGCCGCCGCGGGCGCGGGCAGCACCGGATCGGCGGCGGGCGGGACGACGACGGGCGCGGCCTCCTCCTCGACCATGCCGGCGAAGCGGGCGCTGCCCCGACGCCGTTTGCGCTGCTTGGGGGCGGGGGCGGCCCGGGCGCTGTCGGCCGGAGCCGGGCCGGCGGCAGCGGGTCGGGGAGAGGAGCCGCGGTGCGTCGCGTAAGCGCTGTCGAGGGATTCGACGGAGGCCCGGACGTCGTCGTACGAGGCACCCGCCCCGGAAGCCCCGGCGCCACCGTACGAGGCACCCGAAGCCCCGGCGTCCCCGTACGAGGAAGCCGGCGCGGAGTCAGCCGTCCCGGAGGTCCCGGCGTCGCCGTACACGGAGGCCGTGGCGCTCACGGCGACGCCGCCGTTGCCGCCGGTCCCCTGTGCCGGCCGGGACCCCTGCACCGGCCCGCCCGCCGCACGTCGGTCGAACTCCGCTATCCGGTAGCGGAGTTCGGCGCAGCGGGCGGTGGCCCGTTCGTGGTCGTCGTGGGCCCAGGCGAGGTCGAGGCGGAGGGCCTCGGCCTCCTCAGGGGTGCTCGCGGCGGCGAGCAGACGGCCCAGTTCGGCCTGCCGCTCGACGGCGTAGCGCTGTTCGCGGAGCATGACGTCGAGCCGGCCGCCGAGGGCGTCACGCCCGCCCGGACGACCGTCGTAGGCGGTGAGGGCGGCGAGGTGCAGGGGCCGGGCGCGTTCCGCCTCCCGGGCGGCGAGGGGTGTGCCGTGCTCCGTGGCGAGGTCCTGGAGCAGCGCCTCCACCACGTCCCAGGGGGGCACCTCACGCCCCTCGAGACAGGCCCGCATACCGTCCGGGTCACGCTGCCAGAAGACCGCGCACCAGCCGGACCTCTGGTCCAGGCGCGCCAGCAGGCCGTCCAGGTAGTTCGCGAACTCCCGTATCTGTCCCGGGAGTTGGTCCAGAGCCATCACCCAACTCCCGCCCGATCCGGAACACTCCGGTCCGTAGAAAACACCAGCCGTGTTACAGCTGGGCTACGAAGAGTTTTCAAAGGGGACGCGACGGTCTCATCGCGCGATTCCGGCCGCTGAGCGGCGGACCGGCCGCTCGCGCCGTCGAGCCTCTACGCCGCGACGAGCGCGCACTGCCCCGCCAGCTCGTCCATCGACAGCCCGAGGGTGGCGGCCAGGGCGGCGACCGTGAAGAAGGCCGGGGTCGGGGCGCGGCCGGTCTCGATCTTGCGGAGGGTCTCGGCGGAGATGCCGGCACTCGCCGCGACCTCGGCCATGGTCCGGCCGCCACGGGCCTCACGGAGCAGCCTGCCGAGCCGCTCGCCGCGTTCGCGTTCTTCGGGGGTCAACGGGGTGCGCACCATGCCGTCATTCTAATACCGGTATAGTAATTGGCATGGTGGAGCTGAAGACGGACACATCGATCGACGCCATGTACGAGGCGGGCCAGGTGGTCGCGCGCGCCCTGACGGCCGTGCGGGACGCCGCCGACGTGGGCGTTTCCCTGCTGGAGCTGGACGAGCTGGCACACGGGGTGCTGCGCGAGGCTGGGGCGACCTCGCCTTTCCTCGGCTACCGCCCGTCCTTCGCCCCGACGCCGTTCCCCGCGGTGATCTGCGCGTCGGTGAACGACGCGATCGTGCACGGCATCCCCGCCCTCCCCCACAGCCCGAAAGGGCGTGGGGGGACCCCCATCCGCCTGCGCGACGGCGACCTGGTCTCGATCGACTTCGGCGCACAGCTGAACGGCTGGGCCGGCGACTCCGCGATCAGCTTCACCGTGGGTACCCCGCGCCCCGCCGACCTCCGCCTGATCGAGACCGCCGAGCGCGCCCTCGCGGCCGGCATCGAGGCGGCGGTCGTGGGCAACCGCATCGGCGACATCGCCCACGCGATCGGCACGGTCTGCCGCGCGGCCGGTTACGGCATCCCCGACGGCTTCGGCGGCCACGGCGTGGGCCGCCGCATGCACGAGGACCCCCCGGTCCCCAACGAGGGCCGCCCGGGCCGCGGCCTCCCCCTGCGCCACGGCATGGTCCTGGCGATCGAGCCCATGCTGATCGCCAGCGGCAAGGACGGCTACCACGTGGCCCAGGACGGCTGGACCCTCCGCACGAACGACGGCTCAAGGGCGGCCCACGTGGAACACACGGTGGCCATCACAGAGACAGGCCCACGGATCCTTACTGAGCGACGGTAGAGCAGTGCCGCAAAGGGGCGCGGGGCTGCATCAATGTACGGCTCCGCCGCGTGGGCGCGAGCAACCACACACAACCCGCACCCGCCGAACCACAAAAACCCCACAACATGCCGCCCCCCAGCGACCGTGACAAGGTGGAAAACGGTGCCCCGCCCCGCCTCACCGGTGTAAGCGCCGCAGGCAAGGGCACTCGTCGTCACCGGCAGTGCAGTCGATGGAACGGAACACCATGACCAGCGGCTTCACCAGCCCGGAGGGCTACAACGACCCCTTCGGTGAATTCCTGGCCCGCTTCTTCGGCGGGCCCCGCCCCGGCCCGCGCCAGATCAACATCGGCCAGCTCCTCAGTCAGCCGGCCAGGGAACTGGTGCGCGGCGCGGCCCAGTACGCCGCCGAGCACGGCAGCCGCGACCTGGACACCGAGCACCTGCTGCGCGCGGCGCTCGCGGCGGAGCCGACGCGCAGTCTGCTCAGCCGCGCCGGCGCGGATCCCGACTCCCTCGCGTCGGAGATCGACGAGCGCTCGGGCCCGGTCCAGCACCAGCCGGGCGAGGCGCCGCCGCCCACGTCGCTGTCCCTCACCCCGGCGGCCAAGCGCGCCCTGCTGGACGCGCACGATCTGGCGCGGTCGCGCGGCGCCGGCTACATCGGCCCGGAGCACGTGCTGAGCGCCCTCGCGGCGAACCCGGACTCCGCGGCCGGGCACATCCTGAACGCGGCCCGTTTCGCACCCTCGGGCGGCCCTCCCGAACCCTCGGAAGCCACGCTCACGCAGGCCCGCCCGGAGCGGCCCTGGCCCGCCGCCACGCCCACGCTGGACAAGTACGGCCGTGATCTCACCGACCTGGCCCGCCAGGGCCGTATCGACCCGGTGATCGGCCGCGACGACGAGATCGAGCAGACCATCGAGGTGCTCTCCCGGCGCGGCAAGAACAACCCGGTGCTGATCGGTGACGCGGGCGTCGGCAAGACCGCCATCGTGGAGGGACTCGCGCAGCGCATCGCGGACGGCGACGTGCCGGACGTCCTCTCCGGGCGGCGGGTCGTCGCCCTGGATCTGACAGGCGTGGTCGCCGGCACCCGCTACCGGGGCGACTTCGAGGAACGCCTGAACAACATCGTCGACGAGATCCGCACGCACTCCGACCGGCTGATCGTCTTCATCGACGAGCTGCACACCGTCGTCGGCGCGGGCGGAGGCGGCGAGGGCGGCTCGATGGACGCGGGCAACATCCTCAAGCCGGCCTTGGCCCGCGGTGAGCTGCACATCGTGGGCGCGACGACGCTGGAGGAGTTCCGGCGGATCGAGAAGGACGCGGCGCTGGCCCGCCGGTTCCAGCCGATCCTGGTGCCCGAGCCGTCGGTGCCGGACACGGTCGAGATCCTGCGCGGGCTGCGGGACCGCTACGAGGCCCATCACCAGGTCCGCTACACCGACGAGGCGCTGGTGGCGGCCGTGGAGCTGTCCGACCGCTATCTCACCGACCGCCGCCTGCCCGACAAGGCCATCGACCTGATCGACCAGGCCGGCGCCCGGGTGCGGCTCGGCGCCCGGACGAAGGGCACGGACGTGCGGGCGATGGAGCGCGAGGTCGAGCAGCTCGCCCGCGACAAGGACCAGGCGGTCGCGGACGAGCAGTACGAGCAGGCCACCCAGCTGCGGGACCGTATCGTCGAGCTGAAGCAGCGGATCGCGGCCGCGTCGGGGGACGACGAGGCCGACGAGGGGCAGCATCTGGAGGTCACCGCGGAGGCCATCGCGGAGGTGGTGTCGCGGCAGACCGGCATTCCCGTCGCGAGCCTCACCCAGGAGGAGAAGGACCGGCTGCTCGGCCTGGAGGAGCATCTGCACGAGCGGGTCGTCGGGCAGGACGAGGCCGTGCGGGTCGTCGCGGACGCGGTGCTGCGTTCCCGCGCCGGGCTCGCGAGCCCCGACCGGCCGATCGGCAGCTTCCTGTTCCTGGGCCCGACCGGGGTCGGCAAGACCGAGCTGGCCCGCGCGCTCGCCGAGGCGCTGTTCGGCAGCGAGGAGCGGATGGTCCGCCTGGACATGAGCGAGTACCAGGAGCGGCACACCGTCAGCCGTCTGATCGGCGCCCCGCCCGGCTATGTCGGCCACGAGGAGGCGGGCCAGCTCACCGAGGTGGTGCGCAGGCACCCGTACTCGCTGCTGCTGCTCGACGAGGTGGAGAAGGCGCACCCGGACGTCTTCAACATCCTGCTGCAGGTCCTCGACGACGGGCGGCTGACCGACTCGCAGGGCCGCACGGTCGACTTCACCAACACGGTCATCGTGATGACCAGCAACCTGGGCTCGGAGGCGATCACCCGGCGCGGGGCCGGCATCGGCTTCGGCGCGGGCGGCGCCGAGGCCGACGAGGAGGCGCGGCGGGAGCAGATCCTGCGGCCGCTGCGCGAGCACTTCCGGCCGGAGTTCCTCAACCGCATCGACGAGATCGTCGTCTTCCGCCAGCTCACCGGTGAGCAACTGCGGGAGATCACCGACCTGTTGCTGGAGCGGACCCGCCGTATGGTGCACTCCCAGGGCATCGCGGTCGAGTTCACCGGCGCGGCCGTCGACTGGCTCGCCGAGCGCGGCTACGAGCCCGAGTACGGTGCCCGCCCGCTGCGCCGCACCATCCAGCGGGAGGTCGACAACCAGCTGTCGAGGCTCCTGCTCGACGGCCGGGTCAAGGAGGGCGACCGGGTGACCGTGGACGTGGACGGCGGGCGGCTCGCGTTCCGTACGAGTACCGGCGAACCGCCCGCTCCCGAGCTCTGATCCACTCCCCGCGCCCTACGGCGCCGGGTGCACCACCTGCGCCGAGCCGCCGCCCCGTCGGACGGTCTCGGCGGCGGCGAGCCACTTGCCGTTCGGCAGCCGCTGGACGCCGGTGGCCGCGCCGATCTCCGGGTTCAGCCGGAAGGAGTGTCCGATGGCCTCCAGTCGCTTCGCCGTCTCGCTGCCGTAGAGGCCGGGTTCGAGTTCGGTCTGGGCGGCGTTGCGCTGGCTGGCGCGGGGTGCGGCGATCGCGTCGACGAGCGGCAGTCCGCGGTCGAGGAACCCGGTGAGGGTCTGCAGCACGGTGGTGATGATGGTCGCGCCACCGGGCGAACCGAGCGCCACCACCGGCTTGTCGTGCTTGTCCAGCACGATGGTCGGCGAGATCGACGAGCGCGGCCGCTTGCCCGGACCCGGCAGGTTCGGGTCGTGCACGGCCGGGTTGGCCGGCGCGAAGGAGAAGTCCGTCAGCTCGTTGTTGAGGATGAAGCCGCGGCCGGGGACCGTGATGCCGCTGCCGCCGGTCTGCTCGATGGTGAGGGTGTAGGAGACGACGTTCCCCCACTTGTCGGCCACCGTCAGATGTGTGGTGTTCTCGCCCTCGTACGTCGTCGGCGCCGCCGTGCCGCCGGTGGCGCAGGCCGCCGGGTTGCGCGGGTCACCGGGCGCCACCGGGCTGGTGAGCACCGCGTCGTCCTTGATGAGGCAGGCCCGCGAGTCGGCGTACCGCTGCGACAGCAGCTGCTGCGTCGGTACGTCCTCGAAGGCGGGGTCGCCGACCCAGCGCCCGCGGTCGGCGAACGCGATACGGCTGGCCTCGATGAAGCGGTGCAGGTACTGGACCTCGCTCGCCTTCGACAGGTCGGTCTTCTCCAGGATGTTGAGCGCCTCGCCGACGGTGGTGCCGCCGGAGGAGGAGGGCGCGATGGAGTAGACGCCGAGGCCGCGGTAGGAGGTCTTCGTGGGTGCCTGGAGCTTGGTGCGGTAGGCGGCGAGGTCCTTCTCCGACAGCTTGCCGGGACGGGCGTTCCACCCCGAAGCCGGGTCCACGGGCGGCTGGTTGACGGTGTCGACGATGTCCTCGGCGATGTCTCCCTTGTAGAGCGCGCCGACGCCCTTCTTCCCCAGCTCCGCGTAGGTGCGGGCGAGATCGGGGTTCTTGAGGGTCGAGCCGACGACCGGGAGCTGTCCGCCGGGCAGGAACAGCTCGGCGGTGTCCGGGAAGTAGCGGAAGCGGGTCTCGTTGGCGGCGGTCTGGCTGCGGAAGGTGGCGTCGACGGTGAAGCCGTCACGGGCGAGGCGCTCGGCGGGCTTGAGGACCGAGCCGAACTTCTTGCTGCCCCACTTGTCGAGCGCGGTCGCCCAGGTGGCGGGCGTGCCCGGGGTGCCGACCCCGAGGCCGCTGCTGACGGCGTCGGCGAAGGCGAGGGGCTTGCCGTTCTCGAGGAAGAGGTTCGCGTCGGCGGTCAGCGGCGCGGTCTCCCGGCCGTCGATGGTCTGCACCTTGCGGGACTTGGCGTCGTAGTAGACGAAGTAGCCTCCCCCGCCGATGCCGGAGGAGTAGGGCTCGGTGACGCCGAGGGCGGCGGCGGTGGCGACGGCCGCGTCGACCGCGTTGCCGCCCTTGCGCAGGACCTCGATGCCGGCCGCGGAGGCGTCCGCGTCGACGCTGGCGACGGCACCGCCGTAGCCGACGGCGACCGGGACCTTCTCAACGGCCGTTCTCTGGGCGGCGGGTGGCGCCGCGGCCCCCACCGAGACCACGGCGGCCGAGACCGCCAGGACCGACAGTTTCCGCGCGACAGGGCGACGCATCCGTACCTCCAGTCCGGGACCGTCCGCGCAGCGTAACCAGATCGCGGGGGCCCCGACAGCCCCCTTCCGGGCACTGTCATACGAACGGCACACTTCGAACACGGGTACGTTCCGGCCATCGGCGCCCGATAGCATGCGCGCCCATGAATGACGACGTGCGCAACATCGCCCTGGGCGTGATCGCGGCCGGCATCAGTGCCGCGCTCGGCTGGGTGGCCCGCACCTATCTGTGGAAGCGGAAACTCCGGCGCAAGCAGGCGTTCTTCGGGCTGCCGGACAACTCGGAGTCGCTGCTGGTGGTCAACCGCGAGGCGGGCGGGCCCGAGCTCACGGTGATGCGCCACGACGTGTTCGCGCTGCTCGAACTCTCCGCGCTCATCAAGGACTGCAACGCGCACGCGCAGGTCGTCGCCCACGACGCGGCCCAGCAGGGCTTCGGTGAGCGCACCGAGTTCTGTGTGGGCGGCCCGGCCTCCAACCGCCGGATGATGGCCCACCTCGGGTCCCTGCTGCCCGGCGTCCGGGTCAATGTGGACGCCGAACCCGGCCCGGACCGGGGCGCCTTCCAGATCGGCGGCGAGCGCTACCGGCTGGAGCCGGGCCGCGCCGAGTACGTGATCCTCGCCCGTCTGACCGCCGGGGAGCGCCGCGAGAGCCGGCCGGTGTTCCTCTTCTGCGGGCAACGCGCCATCACCAACCAGGCGGCGACCCGCTATCTCGCCCGCAACCACGAGCGGCTGCACCGCAAGCACGGCAACAACTCCTTCGTGCTGCTGCTGAAGGTGGTCAACTCGCAGGCGTACGGCCCGGACGTGGTCGAGCTGGTCGCCGATGTGACACGGGCGGCCCAGTCTCCGCTGCCGGCGCAGGCGACCGCTCCACGGACCTCCCACCGCGCGTCCTGAGTTCCTTCACAGGACAACGATCGTTACTGGCACGTAACTTACCGACGGGTTACCTCCGGTAAAGATCACGGCTACCGTCTGGTCACTTTGCACGACACGCGTGAGGAGTGACCGTGGGACACCACCGCAAGGCCCTGCGTACGACGGCTGTCGGCGCCGTCTCCGCATCCCTGGTCGCCGGTGGCGTCCTCGGCCTGGCTCCCACCGCGCAGGCCACCGGCCACAGCGTCCGCTTCGTCGACATCCGCGGGGACGGCGGCACCGTCCTCAAGGCGAACGTCGTCACACCCGCGGGCGCCGACGCCACGCACCGCCACCCCCTGATCGTGCTGCCCACGGCCTGGGGCTTCCCCCAGGCCCAGTACCTGGCGCAGGCGCAGAAACTCGCCGACTCCGGTTATGTCGTGGTCGGTTACAACGTGCGGGGCTTCTGGCAGTCCGGCGGCGAGATAGAGGTCGCGGGCCCGCGCGACGTGGCCGACGCCTCCGAGGTCGTCGACTGGGCGCTCGCCCACACCCCGGCCGATCCTCGTCGCATCGGCATGGCGGGCGTCTCCTACGGCGCCGGCATCAGCCTGCTGGCCGCCGCGCACGATCCGCGCATCAGGGCCGTCGCCTCGCTCAGCGGCTGGGCGGACCTGATCGGCTCGATCTACTCCGGCCGCACACAGCACACCCAGGCCGCGGCCCTGCTGCACACGGTGGGCACCGTCGCCGGCCGCGAAAGCGCGGAGACCCGGCGGATGTTCTCCGACTTCCTCTCCGGAAACCTGGCCCGGGAGCAGGAGATGATCGCCTGGGGGAGGAAACGTTCCGCCGGTACCTATGTGGACCGGATCAACAAGAACGGCACGGCGGTTCTGCTCGCCGGCGCCTGGGGCGACACCGTCTTCCCGCCCAACCAGAGCGCCGACTTCTACGAGAAGCTGACCGGCCCGAAGCGACTGGAGCTGCGCCCCGGCGACCACGCGACCCCCGAGCTCACCGGCCTGTTCGGCCTGCCCAACGACGTGTGGACCGACACCGGGCGCTGGTTCGACCGCTACCTCAAGGGCGAGGACAACGGCATCGACCGCGAGCAGCCGGTGCGGCTCAAGTCCCGCTCCACCGGCGGCTACGAGGGCTATCCGGACTGGAAGTCGGTGGCCGCGACCACCCGCAAGGTCGCCCTCGCGGGCACGACCACCCTCCACACGAACGTCGACTCGGGTGCGGACGGCGGGATCGTCTTCCTGTCCAGCATCCTCGACCAGGTGGCCCAACTGCCCCCGGTGGCCTCGATCCCCCTGCTCCCCCGCCGCTGGGCCGCCGTGTGGCAGTCCGAGAAGTACGTCACGGCCCAGCACATCCGGGGCACGGCCGGGCTGCACACCACCGTCACCCCGACCGAGGAGAGCGGCACCCTCGTCGCGTACCTCTACGACGTGGGGCCGCTCGGCCTCGGCAAGCTGGTCAGCAACGCGCCGTACACCTTCCACGGGCGCACCCCCGGCAAGCCGTTCGGTCTCGACCTGGAGCTGTACTCCACGGCTTACGACGTCCCGGCAGGGCATCGACTCGCCCTGGTCGTCGACACGGTCGACCCGCTCTACCTCGAGCACAACCCGTCCGGCGCGCGGCTGACCTTCTCCTCGCCGGCGAACGACCCGTCGTACGTGTCGATTCCGCTGCGCGAGCAGTGATCTGCGACCGCGGCCGGGCGGGTGGAGCTCTGCGAACTGCCGCCTCTACGGCCCGGATGAACGGCATAGCGTAGTCGATGTCGCCGGTGCTTGAGGATCTTGGGGAGAAGTCCCTGGCCCGGCCGCTGTGCGGTGCGGTGCGGAACTCGTCGGGCCGCGGGTGCAGGTCGTACGCCCGTCGGCCGTGAACACCACGCCGTGGGCAGCCGGGCGCGCCGAGCACTCAGGTCTCCGCGACCTCGCCGTACAGCTGGGACAGTTCGGGAACCCCGCTCGCGGCCCACTCGTGGCCGGCCGTCACCACGTCGAACTCCCGTCCCGACGCCAGCCGTACGACGGGCCGGCCACCCGGCCAGACCTGCCAGGCGGCGCCGGGGACGGTGCGCACGATGACCGTGCCGAGGTAGAGGCCGGCGTCGTTGCCGAGGAAGGGCAGGATCTCCTCGTCGTCGCGCCAGCGCGGCAGGAGTTGGTCGAGTGCCTCCAACGCGGACACCGTGTCGTCGAGTCGGACACCCTCCTGGGCCGCCAGGGAGCGCAGCAGCTCACATTCGGAGAGGAGTTCGGCAACCCCCTCGGGGTCCGCGGCGAGTGTCGCTTCAGCGTCCTTCTTGCGCTTGCTGCCCAGGAAAGGGATGTTCATACGCCCAGCGTGACATTCGCACCGGCGTGCGCACCACAGGCGCGCGGGCCGCACCCCTCGCCGCGGCCCGGGCGGGCCGGAGCCTTGCCAAGGCTATTCACGCCTCGTAGAGTTCAACACCTAGTGAGTTCAACGCATGGGGACTTTGCTCCGTCCCCCGACGGCGTGAGCGGGCCCGGTGAAGATGGAGGATGTTTTCACTTTGCGGTGAATTCATGGAACTGCCCCCGCGTGAAGTGCAGGGATCTCATGACCTCCAGGAATACGGAAGACTCGGCGAACACTCCTCGGCAGACCCGGCCCGTCCGGACCCCCGTGGCCAAGGACACGCGCCCCCGGCGCGCACGCAGCGGGCGACGCCCCGGAGACAGCGGCACCCGGGAGCAGATCCTCGAATCGGCGCTCCGGCTGTTCGCCGATCGCGGTTACGCCCGCACCACCATCCGTGCGATCGCCGAGGACGCCCAGGTGGACCCGGCCCTTGTCCATCACTTCTTCGGCAACAAGGAAGGGGTGTTCGACGCCGCGATCAACTCCAGGTTCAGCGTGTCCTCCGCCTTCGACACGATGGCCACGGGGGAGATCGACGCGTCCATGCCGGAGGCCGCCTGGCTGGCCCGGACCTACCTGTCCTTCTGGGAGGACGAGGTGAGCCGCCAGGCGATGATCGCCGTCCACCGTGCCGGGCTCGCCGACAGCAGCACCTCGCAGGCTCTGCGGTCCCGGATCGAGGCGAGCACCAAGGCGTGGGCCGGACGGTCCGGCTACAAGGACCGTCCGGAATCCGAGACCCGAGCGGCCCTGGCTTCCGGCCATCTGGTCGGCCTCGCCATGATGCGGTACGTCCTCAGGATCCACCCGCTCGCCGAGATGGACTTCGAGGAGTTCCTCGACTGGGTGGTGCCCGCCCTCGAACTGCGGCTCTCCACCGCGCCGGAGCACCGCGCGAAGAAGGCGGACCCCGGCAGATGACCGTCACGGGGCGGGGCGGCCAGGTCGTCGCGGCAGCCGAGGCGGGCGACGCACGCGTCCTGTCCGGCAGATCATGCCGGTCAGGCCCTACACCTCCAGGTCGACGACGACCGGCGCGTGGTCCGAGGCGCCCTTGCCCTTGCGCTCCTCGCGGTCGACGTAGGCGTCCTTGACGGCCTTGGCGAAGGGTGTGTTGCCGTAGACCAGGTCGATGCGCATGCCGCGGTTCTTGGGGAAGCAGAGCTGACGGTAGTCCCAGTACGTGAAGGGGTGTTCGTACTTCAGGGGGCGCGGGACCACGTCGGACAGGCCGGACTCGCGCAGGGAGGCGAGGGCGGCGCGCTCGGCGGGGGTGACATGGGTGGAGCCCTCGAAGGCGGCCGGGTCGAAGACGTCGTCGTCGGTCGGCGCCACGTTGTAGTCGCCCAGCACGGCGAAGGGGCGGCTGCCCGCCGCGTCGCCGGCGACGGCGGCCTTCAGGGCCTCGAACCACTGGAGCTTGTAGGCGTAGTGCGGGTGGTCCACCTCCCGGCCGTTCGGCACGTACACCGACCAGACGCGGACCGGGCCGCAGGTCGCGGAGATCGCGCGGGGCTCCGGGGCGCCGTCGTAGCCGGGGTCGCCGGGCAGGCCCTTGACGACGTCCTCGATGCCGACGCGGGAGAGCACCGCCACGCCGTTCCACCGGCCGGTGGCGTGGACCGCCGCCTCGTAGCCCAGCTCGCGCAGCTGGTCGAACGGGAACTGCTCCTCGGCGATCTTGGCCTCCTGGAGGCAGAGCACGTCGGTGCCACTGCTCTCCAGCCAGGCCAGGAGCCTCGGCAGGCGGGCGGTGATCGAGTTCACGTTCCAGGTCGCGATGCGCATGCCTCACAACCTACCCGGAGGCTCTGACAACGCGGTCCGTCAGACCTCCGCCGAGACTCCCGACGCGAGCCGGTGGTGCTCGGCACCGCCCAGATTGCCGAGGTGGGTGTCGTAGATGGGGCGGGCGAGGTCGGTGAGGAGTGCGTCGTGGATGTCGTAGACGCGTCGGGGCTTGACCTCCCTGATGAACTCGATGACCTCGGCGATCTTGCTCCAGGGGGCCTGGACGGGGGCGAGCAGGGTCTCCACCGGCTGGTCGGGGACGGTGAGGGCGTCGCCGGGGTGGAAGACCCGGCCGCCGTCGATCAGGTAGCCGACGTTGGTGATGCGCGGGAGGTCCGGGTGGATCACGGCGTGCAGTTCCCCGTGGACCTGGACGTCGAAGCCGGCGGCGGTGAAGGTGTCGCCGTGGCCGACGGTGTGGACGCGGCCCGGGAAGGCGGCGGAGATCTTCTCCGCGACCGACCTGAGCGTCCAGATCTCGGCGGCGGGGTGGGCCTCCAGGGCCGCCCGCAGCCGCCCCTCGTCGAAGTGGTCGGGGTGCTCGTGCGTGACCAGGATGGCGTCCGCGCCGATCGCGGCGTCCTCCTCGGTGAATCCGCCCGGGTCGAGGACGAGCGTGCCCCCCTCCTTCTCCAGGCGGACGCAGGCATGCGACTTCTTCGTGAGCTTCATGAGCGTCATGGCTCCATCCTGCCTCCGCCGGGCACGCGGCTCACTCGGTGGGCGTGGTCTCCTCGCGGATGATCTGCTGCGCCACCCGGAAGGCGCTGTTGGCCGCCGGGACGCCGCAGTAGACCGCCGCCTGGAGCAGCACCTCCTTGATCTCGTCCGGGGTGAGGCCGTTGCGCAGGGCGGCGCGGGTGTGGAAGGCGAGCTCCTCCAGGTGACCGCCGGCGACCAGCGCGGTGAGCGTGACGCAGGAGCGCGAGCGCCGGTCGAGGCCGGGCCGGTCCCAGATCTCGCCCCACGCGTAGCGGGTGATGAACTCCTGGAAGTCGCCCGAGAAGTCGTCGGCCTGCGACAGCGCCCGGTCCACGTGGGCGTCGCCGAGCACCTCGCGGCGCACCTTCAGCCCGGCGTCGTAGGGGTCGGGGCGGCCCATGACCTGCGGCGGGGTGACCTGGGCGGCGGGCGCGATCTCGGCGATGGGCGCGGACTGCGGGGGTGCGGCCAGGACCGGCTTGAGGGGGACGCCGGGGAGGGCGGTCTGGCCCGTGCTGTGGTCGTAGGCGGGCTGCCAGGCGGTGGAGAAGTGCCGGACCAGTAGGTCGGTGACGGCGGCGGGCTGCTCCACCGGGACCAGGTGGGAGGCGCCGGGGACGACGGCGAGACGGGCGTCCGGTATGCCGGCGACCAGGGTGCGCGCCTCGGCGGGGCCGGTGACCTGGTCGTCCGAGCCGACGAGGACCAGCGTCGGCACGCCGACGTGCCCGAGTTCGGCGCGCACGTCGAACGCGGCGAGCGCCTCGCAGGCCGCGATGTAGCAGCCGGGGTCGGTGGTGCGCACCATCTGCACCGCCCAGTCGGTGATCGCGGGCTGCGCGGCGGCGAACCCGCTGGTGAACCAGCGGTCGGGCGAGGTACGGGCGATGGGGTCGAGGCCGTTGGTGCGGACGATCACGCCTCTCTGCCGGAACTCGTCCGCCGTGCCGAAGCGCGGCGAGGCCGCGATCAGCGCGAGCGAGGCGACCCGCTCGGGACGGCGCAGGGCCAGTTCGACGCCGACCGCGCCGCCGAGCGCGCAGCCCGCGTAGCCGAAGCGCTGCACGCCGAGCGCGTCGAGGGTGGCGAGCAGCCGGGCGGCGAGGTCGGCGACGGAGCCCGCCGGGTGCGCCGGGGCGCCGCCGTGGCCGGGCAGGTCGAAGCGGAAGACGCGCCACTGCTGGGCGAGCTCGGGGACCTGACGGTCCCACATGTGCCATGTGGTACCCAGGGAGGGACCCAAGATCAGGACGGGAGCCTCTTCTGGCCCGTCAAAGCGGTATTGCAGGGTGTTCGACGGTGTCTCACTCACGCCTCAGACCCTCTCACGTATCACGAAATCTCACACAGCCCGGGGAACCCGGCGGCTCCTGACCCTCTCGGCGCGGCACGTCCGGCGCTGCCGGAACCCTCGGGGATCCAGATACGAGTTCTCCGACGTGTACGCGTGGCCGTAGGGACAGTGCGTCCTCCTGGCTCGCGCGCTGTCCCAGTCCCTGCGCCGCAGAGCTTCCTTCTTTGGCACGGCTTCCAGGTGGTCCGGGTTGCAGCAAAGCGTAAAGTGCCGTCCCCAAGGATCGGCATGACGCACCTGGAAGCCCTCCGGAATCTCACCGACCAACAACCTGAACACCACACGGTGGACAAGCTGTGTCTTTCCCTCGTAGGAGACCTGGCCGTAGCCTGGCTGCCCCTTCCTGTTGCAGCTACCGGTCCACAGCCAGCAGCCGGTCTCCGGGTCCACCTCGATCTTGCTAGCCATACGCCTGGGCAAGTCGCCGGGCTGGTAGACCGCCTGGCTCACGCTTGCCCCTCCGTTGCACTCCCGTGCAAGCCATCCCACATCGTGGCGGCTTCGCGAAGATCCTCGACGTCCGGCTTCACGTACCACTTCTTGGTGGTCTTCACATTCGTGTGTCCGGCCCACCGCGCAAGGATGTGATCTGGCACGCCGTTGTTGGCCAGGTACGTGACCGAGGGCTTTGACCAGGTCGTCGACGGAGCGGGTCGAGACCCCGTGGACGTATGCCTCCATGACGACCGCGTAGAGGGCCTGGTCGATGCGGCGCCGGCGTTCCAGCAGGCTGGGGAAGAAGCTCCCGGCCCGCAGTTTCGGGATCGCAATCAGGAGTCTCGCGATGAGTTCCCTCTGGGGATAGTCCACCCGCACCGGATGGTGTCCCGTGTCGTGGTGTAGCTGATCTTGGCTGGGAAGTGAGCCGTTTCCGTGCCCTCGTGTGCATCGGCTGCCGGTGAATGCTCCCTGAGAACGGGGCAGGCCACCATGCAACTGTCCTTGGTGAACGGCCAGTTCAGTCCGCGCCCTCGCCGATCTTGCACATGCCGGATGGCAGCCTTCCGACTGGGCGCGCGTCATGCTTCACCGGCGACGCAAAACTGTCGTGGCCTGCGACATCTGCCACGACCGTATCCACTCAGAACGGCCAGCCAGACCACTCACGCAGTAGTCACTGGAGAGCCGGATGACCGGGAAACCGTCATGTCCGGTTCGGCGGGAGGCCGCGCGGAAAAGGACCTGTCACGGCAGACACCTCGCCGCGCGGCCGACCCAACCTCCTGGCTGTCCGGCTACCGCCGACTCAGCCCCCGCGCTACGAACGCCACCCCCGCAACTACCTCGCCTTTCTCTACCTCGCCGCAGCCCTGTGCTGCTACAAGCGACTGCTCCGCCTCACCACATAGGACACCGTCCAAGGACACAACTGTCGGAGCTCTCGATCACGAAGGGCGGTGCCAGGACCGTTTGCGGCAGTGGGGAGAGCAGTACCGTGCCGAGGCAGGGCGGTCCAAGCCGACCGTCCAACTGGCCCCGCACTCCGGGCAATCAGCCGTCCGGGCCGCTTGGACCGCCTCGGTCCTCGCCCTCGCACGCCGCAGCTGCTGCCAGTGCTGCGAACGGCATACCGACGAGCAGAACATCGCCGTCGACTTTGCCACCGGCATCAGCGGACCACCGCACCTGCGGCACGACCGCGGCCCGGTGTCGCAGTCCGCGGGCGTGGCCAGCTTCAGTCGGGGAGACCCCGTCTTTGCCCATACCAGCACCGTAGAAGCAAGAATCGTTGTCGGCAGCCCCCGCGCCCAATCTGCCCCACGGGCCCCATGAGTGCGCCGTGATCCGGCTGCGCCTGAGGATGCGGCGGCGCACCCCGTCACCGTCGCAGGACGAGCCCCGCCGACGACCTGTCCGCCCGTCAGCCCTCGTGGCCGAGAAAGGCATTGGCACTCCCCGGCCACAGCAATCCCTTGAGTCGCTTTGCGCGCTGCACGCACTCTGAGCACTGGCTTCCGCTCCACGAGGGCGGAGGCGTTTCAGCGTTCAGGGGAGGACGTCCACACATGCGAAGACTCCACGCCCTTTGGGCCGTGGCAGGAGCGGCCGGGCTGGTCGCCGGGGCGGTCACGCCCGCGGCGGCAGGTCCCGTGTCCCCGACCATCCGACCGGGCAGCACGCAGACACCACACACCGACACCCAGGCCGTCACCCTCATCACCGGCGACACGGTTTCCGTCACCACTGGGCCCGACGGCAAATCCGCCGTCGAGGTCGAGCGCGGCAAGGGCCGTGAGGCGGCCACCTTCCTTTCCACCGAGCGCGACGGCGAGGTCAGCGTCCTGCCGGCGGACGCGATCCCGCTGGTGAAGGCGGGCCGTCTCGACCCGGCCCTGTTCAACGTCACTCAGCTCGTGAAGCAGGGGTACGCGGACTCGAAGACCGGCACCACGCCGGTGATCGCGACGTACAAGAGCGGCAGCGTGACCCCCGAGGGCGCACGCCGGACGCTCACGCTGCCCGGGATCGACGGGGCCGCGTTGAGCGCGAAGAAGTCGACCTCGTTCTGGGCCGACATCGCTCCCGCCCTCGGCACCGCACCCACCACGAAGGCCGCGAAGCAGCTCGGCGAGGGCATCGACAAGCTCTGGCTCGACGCCCAGGTGAAGGCATCCCTCGACGTCAGCGTGCCCCAGATCGGCGCACCCGAGGTGTGGCAGGCGGGCTACGACGGCAAGGGCGTCAAGGTCGCCGTCCTGGACACGGGCGTGGACACCGGACACCCGGACCTCGCGGGGAAGATCGCCGAGTCGACGAGCTTCGTACCGGACCAGGCGGTCCAGGACGGCCACGGCCACGGCACCCATGTGGCATCCACGATCGTCGGCTCGGGCGCGGCCTCCGACGGCAGGCTCAAGGGCGTCGCCCCGGGCACGGAACTGCTGGTCGGCAAGGTGCTGGGCAACGACGGTCGCGGCCAGTCCTCCTGGATCATCGCAGGCATGGACTGGGCGGCCCGCTCCGGTGCGAAGATCGTGTCGATGTCGCTGGGCGGTGACGCCACCGGCCCCTCCGACATCCTGAGCGAGACCGTCGACGAGCTGTCCGCGTCCACCGGCACCCTCTTCGTGATCGCGTCGGGCAACTCCGGTCCGGCCGAGCAGACAATCGGCACCCCGGGCATCGCCGACTCGGCGCTGACGGTCGGCGCCCTCGACAAGTCCGACAAGCTGGCCTCGTTCTCCAGCCGCGGCCCGCGCCTTGGTGACTCCGCGGTCAAGCCGGAGATCACCGCGCCGGGCGTGGCCATCACGGCGGCCCGCGCCGCCGGCACCACCATGGCCGGCAGTACGCCGGTCGACGACTACTACTCGACGGCGAGCGGTACGTCGATGGCGACCCCGCATGTCGCGGGCGCCGCGGCGCTGGTCGCCCAGGCCCACCCCGACTGGACGGGCCAGCAGATCAAGCAGGCGCTGGCGACCACGGCGAAGACCATGCCGGACGCCGACGTCTTCCAGCAGGGCGACGGCCGGGTCGACGCCGTACGGGCGGTGAATCAGGGCGTCTTCGCGACCCCCGCACTGAGCTTCGGCAAGTACGAGGACGCCGACACCGAGGTCGCCACCAAGGACATCACGTACACCAACACCACGGACAAAGCGGTGGAGTTGAAGGTGTCCTCGTCACTTCGCGACGCCGCACTGAACGCGGACACGGTCACCGTCCCGGCGAAGGGCACCGCCACCGTCGCGGTCACGGTCGACCCGGCCAAGGAGGCGACGGGCCGGTACACGGGCCACATCACCGCGAGCGCCGACGGTGTCCTCGTCACCACCGCCATCGGCTTCGAGAAGCTGCCGAAGACCTACGACCTGAAGGTGTCGCTGCTGGGCCGCGACGGCAAGCCGTCCACGTCCGCGTCGCTCTTCATGCTGCAGGAGCTGAACGGCGCGTACGCGGACACCTACGGGTTCATCGGCAGCGGCTACACCTTCAAGGTGCCGGCCGGTACATATTCCATGGCGTCCTGGATCTCCAAGCGGGACGCGGCCGGACTGGAGGTCGACACCTCGATCGTCGGTGATCCCGAGATCAAGGTCGACAAGGACACCGAGGTCGTCCTCGACGCCCGCAAGGCGGTCGAGATCAAGCCGAAGACCAAGGAGGACTCCGAGTTCCGGGGCTTCACCACCACCTGGCACCGGGAAGGCCCGGGCACTGGCTTGGGGGTGACCTACAGCCAGGGCTGGTGGACCGACCACGTCTATGTGGCGCCCACCGAGAAGGTCACCCAGGGCGTGTTCGAGTTCTCCTCGAAGTTCCGTCTGTACGCCAAGGAGCTGACGGCGAGCGTCACCGGTCCGGAGAAGTACGCGCTTCCCCTCGACTACGCGCAGACGTACAGCGGCCTCCCCGTGAAGGTCAGCGGTGATCACACGGTACGGGCGGTGGACGCGGGCGCCGGAACCGCGGCCGACTTCAAGGGACTCGACGTCAAGGGCAAGGTGGCGGTCGTCCACGTGGGCGCCGGTAAGACGGCGGACGAGGCACTGACCAACGCGACGGCGGCCGGGGCCGGTTACGTCCTGGCCTACCAAGAGAAGCCCGGGTATTGGCTCGGCTCCGTGCAGAGCATGACCATCCCGCTGATGCTCGCCACCGGCGAGGACGGAGCGAAGCTCGGCGCCCTGCTGAAGAGCGGTAAGAAGGTCAAGCTGAAGCTGACCGGCACTCCGGTCAGTCCGTACGTGTACAACGTGATGTTCCCGCAGGTGGGGGCCGTCTCGGCCAACCAGACGTACAACCTGAACAGCTCCAGCACGGTGAAGCAGACGGTTCGCTACCTCGGAGCCCGGGCCGGTGATGTCGGCAAGGACGCCGTGTACCGGTACCGTCCCTGGCAGTCGGCCGACATCGCGACCACCAACAACGTGCAGCTCGGCACGGAGCGCACCGAGTACTACAACGTCTCCGACACCCGGATCTGGCACGCCGTCTATCCCCACTGGAACGCGAGCCGGCCTCAGTGGGGTCCCGTGCGGACCTTCGACAAGGCGGGCAAGCAGCCCGCCGAGGACTGGCTGGGCCAGGTCGTCCGCCCGGCGACCGCCCAGCAGTACGGCCTCTCCCAGCGCACCGGTGACAAACTCACCTTCCGGATCCCGGAGTTGAGCGATTCCTCACCGGGCCACTACGGATTGGTGGACGGCACCCAGGACACCGCGAAGGGCAAGCTGTACGCGGACGGGCAGTTGGTCGGCGACACCGCACTCGGCGGCTACGGCACCTTCACCGTCCCGGCGGCGAAGTCCTCGTACCGCCTCGTGGTCGACACACAGCGCACGGCCGACTGGGCGGCGTACTCCACCGGCACCCACACCGAATGGTCCTTCGCCTCGGCGCACACGGACCAGCAGACGGCGCTCGGGCTGCTCTCGGTCGACTATGACGTGGCCGGGCTCAACCTCCTCAACAGCGCTGAGGCCAGACACACGTCGAAGCTCGGCCTCTCCGTCCGGAACCAGTCGGGCGGCGTCACCGCCCGTTCCCTGAAGGCCTGGGTCTCGTACGACGACGGCACCTCCTGGAAGGAAGTGAAGGTCAAGAACGGCAAGGCGGAGCTCAAGCACCCGAAGAAGAGCGCCGGGTTCGTGTCGTTGCGCGTACGGGCCGCCGACCGGGACGGCAACACGGTCGACCAGACGGTCGTACGGGCGTTCGGCCTGAAGTAGACGACCTCCGTAAAACAATGCGAAAATTCTTAACAAAGATCGTCTACCGTGCCGGGCCATGGTGAACACGGCATACGACACGGCAAGGGAGACCCCTGCCGCGAGCCCCTGGGCCGCGGTGGGGGTCTCCGCGTTCGACGAGCTGTTGTACCAGGCCATCCTCAACCAGCCCGACGCCGGCGCGGCCGGCTGGGCGCTGCTGACCGGTGCCTCCCCAGCCCGGGTCCGCGAGGCCTGCAACCGGCTTCTCACGCTCGGTCTGCTGCAACCCCCGGACTCCATGGGCGGATTACGTGCGGTCGACCCCCGGGTGGCGATCCGCGCGCTGATCCGGCGGCGCGAGACGGAGTCCGAACTGCTGGCCGCCACCGCCGAGGAGATGGCGACCGCGTACGAGGCGGGACTGCTGCGCGAGGAGCCGACCCGTCTGGTCGAGGTGGCGTCCGGCGAGGGCGCCATCGCGGCACGCCTGGAGGAGATGTACGCGCGCGCGGAGCACGAGGTGTGCCTTTTCGACACACCGCCGTATCTCGCCCCGGCCGGTCCGCAAGTGGATCTCCAGGCCGATCTGCTCAACCGCGGGATCGTCTCTCGCGGGATCTACGCGGCGACCGGCCTGGAGGATCCGAAGGTCCTGTCCCGCGCCTTGAGGATGGTCGAACTCGGCGAGCAGGCCCGGGTACTGCCTTCCGTGCCGCTCAAGCTGCTGGTGGTCGACGGATGCCGGGCGCTGCTGCCGCTGACCGCCTCCGTGGCCGGCGGCTACTGCGCCGTCGTGGTCTGGCACTCGGCGGTGACCGAGGCCCTGCAGAAGCTCTTCGAGATGGCCTGGCAGCAGGCGACTCCGCTGGGCCAGGCGGCGGACGACAGTGAACTCTCCGAGAGCGAGAGGACGTTGACCCGGCTGCTGGCGACCGGGATGAAGGACGAGGCGGTGGCTCGCCATCTGGGGGTGAGTCTGCGGACCCTGCGGCGGCGGGTGAGCGAGCTGCAGGAGCGACTGGGGGCGGCGAGCAGGTTCCAGCTGGGGATGCGGGCTTCTCAACGCGGCTGGGTGTAGCCGTTGCGGACCCTTTGAGGCGACGGGCCGCGCCCTGGCCGGGAGCGCGGCCCCACTCCATGAACTGCGTGGCCGAAGGGTGCATTGGCACGCCCCGGCCACAGGAATCCCCCGCAAAGGCATCGAGTCCAGCGAACGATTGGGCCGTCGCAGGTGGGTGATCGAGAAGACGATGCCAACGTCGTAGCTGTCCGGCTACCGCAGACACAGCCCCCGCTACGAGCGTCATCCCCGCAACTACCTGGCCTCTCTCGGGCTCGCCGGGGCTATCTGCTGCTACAAGCGCCTCGTCCGCCGCACCACATAGGACACGGTCTAAGTCGAATTTTGAACGCCGGCCATCGGCCTGCCCTATACGAACGGCGTCGGACCTGCCGGCCAGGGCTCTTGGCCCGTCGGCGAGGACAGCGTCGAGCTCGCGGCTCCCGCCGCGGTCATCCGGCTGAGCGCCGAGAGGCGCTCAGAACAGTGGCTCCACCGCGGGTGTCCGCGGCTGACAGCTAGTGTCTGCGGACGACCGGCGTACCTCGACCGCACACGCGACAGCGACGCACAGGGCGACCGCGATCATGCCCACCCCGATCACGGTGTAGGCCCGTCAGCCGTACATGACCCTCAAGACCCCGTCCAGGACCTGAGATCTCTCCTCGTCGGCCATCAGCCGGTCGCGGAGGCCGCGCTGACCACTGACACCGCGACCGGTTCGGCACACAGCACCGCAGGAGTCACGCCCTTGTCGGCGAAGCACACCGCGGGCGGAGGCCGCCGTCACCTTGGGTTCGGGATCGGCGGAGCCTGCCGAGCCGCAGACCGTCTCTCAGCCTGATGCGCTCCCTGGAGGACGGCATCCGCCAGGTCCGGCGCGGTGGGAGTAGCTGATGGCGGGGTTGACATGCAGCAGTCGGCGTAATGGCCCTGCACGGCAGAAGTACGGCGACAATCTGTACGGACTGTGCTCGCCGGGGGCCCACCCTGCCTCTCTCCGGATACGTGCACGGGGCCGCTCAAGGACGCTGGGAGGAGGGTGGGTCATGGCGGAAGGGGACCGGCGGCCTCCTCGGAACATGCCGACCGGTCGGAAGGGTTCGGTGAGCGGCTCCTGGGCCTGCTGCTGGACCGGGCCCACGAGATGCCGCCGCAGCTGATCGCTCCACTGGTCGCGGAGGAGGTGGCCAGGATCGGCGTCCGTGAGGTGTCGATCCTGCTGCAGGACTACGGACAGGAACTGCTGGCGCCGCTGCCGGGTAGGGGGCTGCTGGTCGGCGGGCCCGAGCCGATCGCTGACTCCCCCGCAGGCAGGGCTTTCCTCAACGCGACCACCGTCGAGGTCCCGCAGGCGGGCGGTGTCCGGATGTATCTGCCCATGCTGGACGGCAGCGACCAGGTGGGGGGTACTGGCCGTCACCCTCGACACCGTCGTCGACGACGACCGGCGCCTGCTGCGCAGGCTCGCCGGGCTGGTCGCCGACATGATCGTCACCAAACACAGCTACACCGACCAGTTCTTCCAGGCCAGACGCCGCGAACCCATGAGCGTCGCGGCGGAGATGCAGTGGTCCCTGCTGCCGCCGCTGATGATGACCGTGCCGCAGGTCACGGTCGCCGGGATCCTCGAACCCGCCTACAGCATCACCGGCGACAGCTGCCGGTGTCGGCCAGAAGCCTTATGGGGATCATGAGGACCCCACTGCCTTCCGGGTACGGCGCCTGGGCCGGAGTGGCCCACGTCCCCCGTCACGATGGTCACGGCGGTCACCGATGCCGCCCGCCCCGGCCCGACCGCGTGCCCTCTGCGGAACCGACGGCACCGGTCCCCGGACAGCCGACCGGGAGCGGCCGTAGCGAAAGGCAGCGATGCGCTCATCGTGCTGCGAGTTGAGCAAGTGAATGAGGAACACACCCAGAGCGATCATCGCCACGATCACGAACACGGTCACGAAGATCTCCATCGTCCTCACATCCCCTTCGGCTGATTCGGTGCCGCAGCGGTGACTGCGGGGATCCGTGTACGTGCGGCCGGATCGCGGGCCTCATGCCCTCCTTCGGAGTCCCAGACCGCTTCCACGGCCCGGTCGGTCTCGACCACCGTCCGCAGACGCGCCGCCTCGTCCATCAACCGGCTCGCGGTCGACGTGCCCAGCGGGTCGCTCGCGGCGGCCATCAGCCACGCGGCCGAGACGGCAGGCGTCTGCGGCGGGATCACCAGCAGGTTCCAGCGGCCCGCGTGGTACGAGAGCAGCAACACCTCGTGCTCGTCCTGCTCGGCCAGGAACCAGCCCACGTTCACCACATGCCCGGCGACGCGCACCTTGCGCGGGATGATCGGCCAGTGAGTGGGATTCACCGTGACCCGCGTGATCCGCCCCCACAGCGGATCGAGCACGGCCGTCAGCGAGGGGAGCTCGGCCTCAAGATCGCGGGAGCGGGGCCACCAGGCGCTGTCCAGCAAAGCAGGCGCAGAACCAACAGGAGCCAGCGACAGGCGCAGATACGGAGAGGAAGACCGGTCTTCGAGTGTCGGAGGGCGGAAAATGGTCGCGGTCATGACGCGAACCCTGCCCCGGGCCGGTCACCCGGCCCGGTGTCATCGATCGCCGAAAACGACACAAGCATGGAGGCCGGTGCACGAAATGCCCTCGGTACTCTCACTGTACTCCTCGGACCAAGCCGAACGGACCGTACGGCCAAAGGACGAACCGGCCCCCGCATCCCTCCCCGGAACCGTCGCCACCGAGTAGCGACGGTGAGAGGCCATCGGCCCAGGCGAACCGACCAGATGCGGGGGCGCATCTCAGCTGCGTCGTTTCAGTGTGTGGGCCATGCGCGGGAGTTCTTCGCACACCAGTCGGCCGACCAGCGCCCCGCCGAAGACGACGACACCCACACCGACCAGCCAGGACTGGATGACCAGGACGGTTCCCACGGGGCCGTAGGTGACGGCGTTGGAGGCGATCAACGGCGAGAAGACAAGCCGGGAGAAGACCCTCAGGCCGAGCAGCCCGACCACGGTCGCCACGGCGCCGGGCAACAGCGCACGCCAGCGGATCCGCCCGCCGAGCAACACGCGCTGGGACCACCACAGGAACAGCAGGGCACTCAGCGAGGCCACGGCCCCACCTGCCAGAGGTTCACGCCGCAGCGTGGTGGTGGCGGAGACGTAGAAGTATCCGGTGAGGACGCCGAGCCACACCACATGCCGCCACCTGGCCCACCAGCGGGCCGGCGGCAGGTCCCAGACCTTCTCATAGCCGGTCTGCACCGCCGCCCCGAAGGTCAGGCCGAACACGGCAAGGGCGGCGATACCGAACGCGGTCGTGGTCCGCAGGGCCTGGCCGGGCCGGGTGAACAACTGCTCGACCTGCCGCATGGAGGCTGTCGACACGCCGAGCCCTTCTCCCAGCCACTGCGCGAACCCCCGCCCGTGCTCGGGGTCGGCAGAGGAGACAATGATCAGCAGCGGCACCAGCGTGAGCAACCCCAGCGCCGCGAAGCCCAGCGAGCGCGACCACAGCTCAATTTCCCTGCTCCGCCGCCATCCGCGCCCGATGGGAGAACGGCTGATCACGCGGTGCAGCGGCCCGAACCGAGATGAACGGTCCGCGGCGCCGGAAGGCTTCATCGGCATGCCTGGCGACTACCACGTTCGGAACCCTTGCCGCGCGAGGGCGCGGCGCAGAGATTCCCGGATAACCTGGAAGAACGATGGGCTACCGGGCTCAGCGGGCTGCGACTGCCCGCAGGGGGCGGCTCGTACCGGCCCGGATCAACGGCTCAGGAGGCAGGCCATGATCCATTCAGCCGACATCCGCGAGTGGCGCAACCGCAGCGTCGTCGACCCCAAGGGCCACAAGATCGGCGTGCTCGAAGCGGTCTACGTCGACACCACCACCGACGAACCAGCCATGGCCACGGTCCGCACCGGACTCCCAACCCGCCACCACCTGGCCTTCGTCCCCCTCGACGAGGCCACCCTCGGACCGGACTACGTCAAGGTCTCCTACGCCAAGACGCTGGTGAAGAAGGCGCCCTCGGTCGGCATGGACGACATCCTGCCCGCCGAGTCAGAGGAAGCGATCTTCCAGCACTACGACATGCCCTACCAAACGGGCGCAGCCGGCGAGCGGCAACTCGCGCGCCGCTGATCGCCCGTTCAGCCACCCAAGGGAGGGGGACGCGCCATGGCCCTCTTGCTGTTTCTCGTTCTGGTCGCCGTCGTGCTGGGAATCATCGGAGTGGCGGCGGAGGGGGTGGGCTACTTGTTGATCATCGGCATCGTGATCCTTGTGGCCGCGCTGGGCCTCATCGCCGTGCGCTGGTCCCAGCGCACCGGTCGCCGCCCCCTCCGATAACACCGGCAGCGCACCCCGCGTCGTCGGCACCACAGAAAAGCCGACCACGGCCTGGGCAAGATCCGCCAGAGAGGCGAACCTTGGGTGTGTGCCATCGAAGTTCGTGGGCGTCGCCGTGATGACCACGGCACTCGACGACCCCGACGCGGGTCTCCCCGGGCGTGCGCACGAACCTGGCCGACCGTCAGCGCGCCGCGGTGTCGTCCGCTCGTGACCCGCATTGACAGCCACCCGCATCACCCGCCGCACCAAGGAGAACACAGAAGCCACATCAGCGTCGCGGTGCGTGTCCACTCCAAGGACCACCTCCCCCGACGGCCGGCGTCGGCGGGTACGCGGGGCAGGGGACATACCGGTCATGCTCATTCACCTTCCGGCCCGATGGCGCATCGCGTAGCCGGCACCGGACCGCGCGGACGGTCAGAACCGTGACGACGCCTGATCGGCAAGCCCCTACGAGACACACCCGGCCGACCCGGCACCAGCAACACACCATCCCCGGCCAACAGTCGACACAGCGTGAGCAAGACACCCCGGTCAGAGATCTCAAGAGTCAGACCCCGCCGCAGGACAGCACCCGCCAATTCTCCCCAGACTCAGGGCCCCCGGCCCAAGACCGCAGAACGTGCACGATCCCAGCTCATGGAACACCCTGGATCCGGCTCCGGCCGACCACAACGGGCCGCGAAGGTCGACATCACATGCAACCTCGATACTTCAGCCACCGTGAGTGCATGCCCGGGCCGTCCGCCGGCGTGATCCGATCGTCCCGGGGCACCCACTGCGGACGCCCCGCTCCGTCGGGAAGAAGAGATCACACAGGCAATGGATCATGCCGTCCCGCTCTCCGGGTACCGTCAGGGTATGAGTCATCCGCACCCCGAGCTGAAAGCCGCCCCGCCCCTTCCCGCAGGAGGGCTGCGTGTCGTCGCCCTGGGCGGCCTGGGTGAGATCGGCCGCAACATGACCGTCTTCGAGCACGCCGGCAAGCTGCTCATCGTCGACTGCGGCGTGCTGTTCCCCGAGGAGACCCAGCCCGGCGTGGACGTCATCCTGCCGGACTTCACCTCGATCCGGGACCGGCTGGACGACATCGTGGCCGTGGTCCTCACCCACGGCCACGAGGACCACATCGGCGGCGTGCCGTACCTGCTGCGCGAGCGGTCCGACATTCCCGTCGTCGGCTCCAAGCTGACGCTGGCGTTCCTGGAGGCCAAGCTCAAGGAACACGGCATCCGGCCGCGCACGGTGCGGGTGCGGGAGAACGACCGGCGTGGCTTCGGGCCCTTCGACTGCGAGTTCGTGGCGGTCAACCACTCCATCCCGGACAGCCTCGCGGTCGCGATCCGCACCCGGGCCGGGATGGTGCTGCACACCGGCGACTTCAAGATGGACCAGTTCCCCCTCGACGATCGCATCACCGATCTGCGCGCCTTCGCCCGCCTCGGCGAGGAGGGCGTGGACCTGTTCCTCACCGACTCCACGAACGCCGAAGTACCCGGCTTCACCACCTCCGAGCGTGAGCTGAACCCGGCGATCGAGCAGGTGATGCGCACCGCGCCGCGCCGGGTCATCGTCTCCAGCTTCGCCAGCCATGTGCACCGCATCCAGCAGGTCCTGGACGCCGCCCACCAGCACGGCCGCAAGGTCGCCTTCGTCGGCCGGTCGATGGTCCGCAACATGGGCATCGCGCGCGACCTGGGCTATCTGAAGGTCCCCTCCGGTCTGGTCGTGAGCACCAAGGAGCTGGAGAAGCTCCCGGACCACAAGATCACTCTGGTGTGCACCGGCTCCCAGGGCGAACCGATGGCCGCGCTGTCACGGATGGCCAACCGTGACCACGTGATCCGCATCGGCAAGGGCGACACCGTCCTGCTCGCCAGCTCCCTCATCCCCGGCAACGAGAACGCCATCTACCGGGTGATCAACGGACTCACCCGGTGGGGCGCCCACGTGGTCCACAAGGGCAACGCCAAGGTGCACGTTTCCGGGCACGCCAGCGCCGGCGAACTCGTCTACTGTTACAACATCGTCAAGCCCCGCAACGTCATGCCCGTGCACGGCGAATGGCGCCACCTGCGGGCCAACGGCGACCTCGCCATCCGTACCGGCGTCGACCCCGAGCGGGTCGTCATCGCCGAGGACGGCGTCGTCGTCGACCTCGTCGACGGGCGCGTGTCCATCACCGGCAAGGTCCCCGCCGGCAACGTCTACGTGGACGGCATGGAGGTCGGCGGCGCCACCGAAGCGTCCCTCAAGGACCGCCTCACCCTCGCCGCTGAAGGCGTGGTCACGGTGGTGGCGATCGTCGACGCGGACACCGGCGCCCTCGCCGAGGCCCCCGACTTCCTGGCCCGCGGCTTCGTCCACGACGACACCACCTTCGAGCCGGTCGTCCCCGTCATCGAGAAGACCCTGGCCACCGCGGCCGAGGAAGGCGTCGGGGACGCGCGCCAACTCGAACAACTCGTCGCCCGCGCCGTGGCGAACTGGGCGTTCCGCACCCACCGCCGAAAGCCCCTCATCATCCCCGTCATCATCGACGCCTGAGCCACAGCCCGGCAGCACGGCCCCCGGTTCCGCTCGCGGCCCGAAACGGGGTGCTCTGCGCCGGGTGACCCGCGTCACCAGGGCAGGCGCCCGCGACGGCGGCCCAGGTGCAGGCCGAGGAGGACGAAGTCGGCGACCAGAACCACCACACCGATGACCAACAGGTAGAACAGGCCCTTCGCCACCACTCCGATGATGCCGAGCACGATGGCCACACTGACCAGCAGGAGGAGAAGAGCTATCCGTGTCACCTCATGGTGAGGGAAGTTGGCGGGGCAACGTTCGCCGCCCGCACCCGTTCGGTAGGCCAGCTCGTAGTGCGCGAAGCCCCTCTCGTCCTCCGCGAGCAGTTCGCCGTCCGTGCCGCTCATGATCGACCACGTCGTGGCCTCGCCATCCCCCTGATGTCTTCCGCCTCGACTTTCACGCGCGGGGCGATGCCTCGGCGACCGCCCGGTCCGCCGCGGTCCAGCACGCGGCGACGTGGGCGATGAGCGGCGGAGCGGAACACTGTCGCGGGGTCAGTAGGTGGCGAGGGAGATGGCGGTGTAGTGCGCTGTGAAGGCCGCCACGGTCAGCGCGTGGAAGACCTCGTGGAAGCCGAACCAGCGGGGTGCGGGGTCGGGGCGCTGGAGGGCGTAGACCACCGCGCCCGCGCTGTAGAGGAGACCGCCGACAACGATCAGGACGACTACGGCCGCTCCGCCGGTGTGCAGGAAGTCGGGCAGGTAGCTCACCGGTGCCCACCCCAGCGCCAGGTAGCACGGGGTGTACAGCCAGCGCGGAGCTCCGACCCACAGGACCCGGAACGCGATGCCGGCGAACGCTCCCGTCCAGACGATCCACAGCAGCACGGACCGCTGGTCCGGCGGGAGGAGGAGCACGGCCAGGGGGGTGCAGGTGCCGGCGATGATCAGGAAGATGTTGGCGTGGTCGAGACGTCGTAGAAGAGCCTCGCCGAGCGGCCCCCAGGTGCCGCGGTGGTAGATGGCGCTCGTCGCGAACAGCAGCCAGGCGGTGACCGAGTACACGGTGCAGGCCAGGACCGCCTGCGGAGTACGGGCCAGGCAGATGAGCACGAAGCCTGCGATCAGTGCGGCAGGGACCATTCCGGCATGGAGCCAGCCACGCAACCTCGGCTTGATCGGTTCGGCCAGGTCGGCCACCCGCTCCACCAGAGCAGCAACCGAGTGAGCTCCCTCCCCCGCATGGTCGCCCGGTGATTGGTCGGGTAGCCCCGCTGTACGGCGCTCTCCACCCGCTGACACGACGTGACCACATTCGACTTCAGCGGCGTCGCGGGACACAGCTTCTCGTCCTCCCCTGGGCTCTTGGGCGTCACTGGCAACCATGCGGTCATGCTAGAAAAAACCTCACCCGGACACATGACGGGAGGTCGGTCCAGAACCCCAGAGCCACGTCGCCGGGCCCGGGACGGTTCGCCACCGTGTGAACTCCAGTCCGTTGCCGCTACGGCCAATTGGGCCTGCCGAAGCCGAGGAGAACGGCTGGTCATGGGAACGATCAGGGCTTCCGAAGGGGCATCTCCGCTCGCCTACGCGCAAGGATCGCCGATGTTTCCTGAGGTCCACCCCCACGTAGCGGAGCCAGGTCCAGTTGGTGTTCCAACTGGTCTGCGAGGGCGGTGGAGCTCGACGTGGAGGGCGTCGCCGGCATCGCAGTGGTCGCAGCCGCCCACTCCGATGGCTATGCGGCCACCGGCCATCTCCTCGGACTGCTGGCCGCGCTGCCTGCCCCCACCAAAGCAGGAGAACGCTTTTGGTCGGACCTGTGGAGGTCTTCGGGCACCGCGTACTTGCTGCCCGTCAACGTCAAGGCTCTGGTGCTGCGTTCGCTGGCAGGAGAGGGAACCGCCCTGGCCCGACAGGTCCTCTCGGCCGTCGATGAGATGACCCCGCCCCAGTGCTTCGCGGCCGGGGAGGTGATCGGTCAGGCCCTCGTCGAGTCCGACCATCTACCCGACCTCGAGACACAGCCGGGCCCTCCACAGATCAGGGGCCGCGCAGCCATTGCTGCGCGGCCCCTGATCCTTTGCCTGCCCGGCACGAGAGCAGGCGCCCTCGTCCAGGTGGGCGGCAGGGCCCGCACGGGCGGCGGCCACCGGACGCGGCGTGCGCGATCTCTCGGGCAAATCTGGGAGGTCAGGCCAGGTTGATGTTCTCGGCCTGCGGACCCTTCTGGCCCTGGGTGACGTCGAACGTCACGGCCTGGCCCTCCTGGAGCTCACGAAAGCCTGTGGAGTTGATCGCGGAGTAGTGCGCGAAGACATCCGGGCCGCCGCCGTCCTGGGCGATGAAGCCGAAGCCCTTCTCCGCGTTGAACCACTTCACAGTTCCCGTTGCCATGTCTCATGCCTTCCAGTCGATGAACGCCTCCCACTCCATGTGGCAGACGGAGGTGATCGCCCTGGTCCCTGCGGCACAGCACAGCAAAACGCCCACACCAGGGGCGTGGGCAAGAGGGAATTCCGAACCACGACAGCTGACGCAAACGCTACACGCCCACACACCGCGTCACCATAGGAAATGATCACACCGCACACCGAGCCCGTGCGTGCGGTGCCCGTCGATGCTGACGGGCACGCTCATCTCATGCTGCTGCCGTTGGGTTCGCTGATTCGGCGGCACGGCGATATTCGGCGTTGAGGCGCTGGGCTTCCTCGAGCTGGTCTTCGAGGATGACAATCCGGCAGGCGGCCTCGATGGGGGTCCCGTGGTCGACGAGTTCCCGAGCGCGGGCGGCGATGCGCAGCTGGTAGCGGGAGTAGCGGCGGTGGCCGCCTGCGGAGCGGAGTGGGGTGATGAGGCGGTGTTCGCCGATGGCGCGGAGGAAGCCCTGGGTGGTGCCGAGCAGTTCGGCGGCCCGGCCCATGGTGTAGGCGGGGTAGTCGTCGTCATCGAGACGGCCGAAGGTGTCGTCTGCTGTCATTGCACCTCTCTGTGGAACGCGTGGAGGGGCCCTGGCGCCGTACTGGCACCAGGGCCCCGAAGGAACTACTACACCATCTGCCGGCCCTGATACTGCACCGGCCCTCTGTTTCCGCAGACCCGACCGAGATGCTGTCGGGGGCGCGGGGATCGCGGTTGCTTGACCGGAGACCACCTCACTATCGATGTCCCGCGGTACCCGGGTCCAAGACTTCCGCCCGGGCGATCCTGATGGCGCTCGGCTCCTCCGTTCTTCCCTCTTGATCAACTACTCACTGACGGAAACGGCGAACTACTGGTGGCCTCGAACAGCGCCACTCTTCGGCAGCCAGCCCCGTCGCCCGTCCTGCCTCTGCTCTGGCTCAGAACCCCACTGCCGAACCTCCCGGTGCGCGCGCCCGCAGCCGACGCCTTCACCGAGGTACCGCTCACTGACTTCACTGCTGGGTACTGCGAACCTTCACTTACTGGTACTGCCACTGCGGTACTGCTCATGGCGGCCCCTGATCACTGCGGGCCACCCGGCCCGGTCGTCAGTCCCGTCACCGTCCTGCAACCGCTCCGGCTTCGGAACTCCACCACCGCACCGCCCTGCGAACTGCAACTGCGTACTGCTGCCCGGCAGTTCATCTCTGCCGGGCCTTGCTCGATCTCGGCTACGAGAGAAAACATAACCACACCGCCACCGAATGTCTACTCCGGCTGGCATAGATTTCCGCGTGCTCGAAGATGAGGTAATCCGCCCTCGACCAGTCTGCCTCGAGCGGTCCATGGATGGTTTCAAGGGCTCCGAGGCTCAGTCCGGCGCTCGCAGTGACCCACCGCCGCGCAGCACGTCGGGCGGAGCGTGACGTCGCCGACTGCGCCGCGGCTACCGTCGGCGCGCACCGGCCAACACTGCGTCTCGTGAAGAACACCACCGGTTGACGCTCCTGCTGCCGCCTCAGTGCCTTGACGAGGATCTGCTTCCTCGTCCCGCGGTCACTCTCGCCGTGGCCCCTGACGCAGCGGACACGGTGGTCTTGGTCGCGTCCGAGCTCGTCACCAATGCCCTGCGCCACGGCGGGGGCCGCTGCACACTGGAACTGACCGCGCACCCCCGGACGCCATCGAGGTCGTTGTTCACGACCGCAGCCGGCATGTGCCGCGCATGCGCACCCCTGACCTGAACGGCGGCACCGAGGGCTTCGGCTGGCCCATGGTCACCCGCCTCGCCCACGCCACGGCGGTCACCCGCCGGGCCTCCGGCGGCAAGACCGTGAGTGCCCTACTTACCCGGTAGCGCCACCGCTCGAGCAGCCGGATGGCCGGTCAATACAATCTGCCTCATGTCAAAGCCTGACGAGCTCCTGGTTCACGTCGCCGCCTTGGTGGAGTCCGAGCAGAGCAATCAGATGTCCCTGACCGTGGTCACCGGTGGCGCTGTCATCACCGGCCGCCTGGCTCCCGAAGCGGTGTGGAGGCAGAGGGTGTCGGAGGTACTGACGGATTCGGACCGCTTGAGCGAGTTCGCCACCGTCTTCGACGCCCCCGTGAAGGAGGACCGGCAGCCCACGCATCTGCACTTCCATGTCGCCCGGATCCTGCAGGGCACGGTGGGGATCCCGGAGACGGGCGGGATGTACCGGGTTGCGATCGAGGACGTCAACGCCTGGACCGTGGGCGACTTCAGCTATTCCGACCACTGAGCGACGGCGACGGGACCCGGCTGGACGCAGTGTGGGCCCGACCGGCGTACCGGTAGGGCCCACACTGCTGTTCAGGTGTCGGCTCGTGCCTGTTCCCCCAGTCAGACGGATACGGGGGTGCCGAGCATCGCGGAGGCGTGCTGCATCGGGCTGAGAATGCCCAGGGGCGCAGCCTTGGGGACGGCGCGGCAGGTGAAGCCGAGCTGAGTCATGGCCCGCAGGACCTCGGCGGCGCTGAAGTCACGGCGGTCCTGGCGGGTGATGATCTGGCCGACCTGCTTGACGGGGTAGTGACGGCGGCCGATGATCACCGATTCGCCGGTGACCGGTTCGGGCTTGATGCCCTTCATCGATTCCATCACGCCGCTCTTGCTGAGCTCGAAGGGGAAGCGGGCGATGACGCAGCGCATGTGGCCTCACAGAGAGAAAGGGGAGAACGGTCCGACCAGGGATGAGGCGGTTCAGCGGGAGAGGGCGAGGATGCCCGGGTCGCTGCCTTGCTCGTCGACGACCCGCAGGGCACCGAGCCGACGGGAGCGCATCACCTGGTCGGCTTCGGCCATCGTGGTCACGGGTGAGGTGAACGAGCCGTGGTCGCCGAGGATGTCGCGCAGGCGGACGCGGTCCGTGTAGTCGGAGCTGTCGCGGACGGCGGTGAGGTCGGTTCGGGTCACCAGTCCGATGCGCTGGTCGTCCTGGTCGCAGACGACCAGTCGGCCCGTGCGTGCGGCGGCCATGACCGCCAGCGCCACCTCGACGGTCATGTCGTCACAGACCTGCGGTCCGGCCGCGTCCATGACCTCAACCGCCGCCCTGTGCACGGGGTTGGCGTCCGCCGGGCGGGACGGCAACTGAATCCGCGTCAAAAGGTGCCTCCTGCAGAGATGGGTCAGCTTCCTGATCACGGAGGTTCTAGGCCGCCGGGTGGACGACGGGCTGGCGTACGGGGGTGCGCCGGGTCGCCGAGGAGGGGCGGCGTCGGCCTCGCGAGGTGCCGCTGCGCTTGGGGCGTTCGACCACCGGTGCGGTGATGACGACCGGGATTCCGGACGGGGCCTGGGCTCCGGTGATCCGGCTCAGGGCCTCGTCACCCGAGCGGACCTGGGTGGTCTGCGGCCGGATTCCGGCGTCCGACATGAGGCGGACCATGCCGCGGCGCTGGTTCGGTGTGACGAGCGTGACGACGCTGCCGGACTCGCCGGCGCGGGCGGTACGTCCGCCGCGGTGGAGGTAGTCCTTGTGGTCAGTCGGCGGATCGACGTTGACGACGAGGTCGAGGTTGTCGACGTGGATGCCGCGCGCCGCGACGTTGGTCGCCACCAGCACGGTGACGTGCCCCGTCTTGAACTGCGCCAGCGTGCGGGTGCGCTGCGGCTGCGACTTGCCGCCGTGCAGCGCGGCGGCCCGTACCCCGCTGTTGAGCAGGTCCTGGGTCAGCCGGTCGACGGCGTGCTTGGTGTCCAGGAACATGATCACGCGGCCGTCGCGGGCGGCGATCTCGGTCGTGGTGGCGTGCTTGTCGGCGCCGTGGACGTGCAGGACGTGGTGCTGCATCGTCGTGACCGCACCGGCCGAGGGGTCGACCGAATGCACGACGGGGTCGGTCAGATAGCGGCGCACCAGCAGGTCGACGTTACGGTCCAAGGTGGCGGAGAACAGCATCCGCTGCCCCTCCGGACGCACCTGGTCGAGCAGCGCGGTGACCTGCGGCATGAAACCCATGTCGGCCATCTGGTCGGCCTCGTCCAGCACCGTGATGCCCACGTGGTTGAGTCGGCAGTCACCACGGTCGATGAGGTCCTTGAGCCGGCCGGGCGTCGCGACGACGACCTCGGCCCCGCCGCGCAGCGCGCCGGCCTGCCTGCCGATCGACATCCCGCCCACCACCGTGACCAGCCGCAGCTTGACGGAACGGGCGTACGGCGTGAGCGCGTCGGTCACCTGCTGAGCCAGCTCACGCGTCGGTACGAGGATCAGTCCCAGCGGCTGGCGGGGTTCGGCACGCTGTCCAGCGGTGCGGGCGAGCAGAGCGAGGCCGAAGGCGAGGGTCTTGCCGGAACCGGTACGCCCGCGGCCCAAAACGTCACGGTCCGCCAGGGAGTTGGGCAGCGTCGCGCCCTGGATCGGGAACGGTGCGGTCACCCCCTGCTTGCCGAGTTCGGCCAGCAGCTGCTCGGGCATGTCGAGATCGGCGAACGCCTCAACGGCGGGCAACGCGGGAGTGATCGTCCTGGGCAGTGCGAACTCACCCTGCGCCGCAGCGGGCCGGCGGCCGTAACCACCGGACCGGGCAGGCCCGCCCGAACGGGGCTGTGCCTGCGAGCCGAAGTGGCTGCCGCCCCTTCCTGCGTCGGCACTGCCATTACGTGCGCGGGCGGAGCGATCGTTCGTACGTGTGCGGTTCATGCGGAACCTTCCTCGATGTGGCACATACCAAGGAATTCCCGAAGCAATGAGCGACATGGAGAATCACAAGTATGGACCGGCAGCAAAAGAAAACAGCTCTTTGCCGGCGGAAATATCCGGGGGCACAGGTGCTGCAATGAGTGACGCGATGGGGACGTAAGATCCGAGCGTCGGCTGTGGCGCAGCTCTTCAGGACGCTCGTGCATCACCGAAGGAGGAGCCGCGCGTGGTGGGACTACGGATTCCTCCGAGTCGTCCCGCAGGTGAAAGCGCTGCGGGAGATGCCTGCAGCTGGGGCCCGCACCCCGAAGGATGCGGGCCCCAGCTGCAGTCTGTGCGTGAGCGTCAGGCCGGAACGATGTTCTCGGCCGTCGGGCCCTTCTGGCCCTGCGCGATGTCGAAGGTTACCTTCTGGCCTTCGAGCAGCTCACGGAAGCCCTGCGCGGCAATGTTCGAGTAGTGGGCGAACACGTCAGCGCCGCCACCGTCCTGCTCGATGAAACCGAAGCCCTTTTCCGCGTTGAACCACTTCACGGTACCAGCAGCCATGTCATATCTCCTTCGGGGCAGTACATCGGAATCCGCACTGCGCGGACGCCGTGTCGCCGCAATGATTACCCCGCCCGGAAATGACCGGAAATACAGAAGTGCTCCCAACCGACAGAACCGGGTGAGGCACTTGAAGTTTCGGGAACCACAACTGCAACTGAGATCGACAGTAGCACACTGGAACGCCCCGTGCGCATTACGCAATTCCGCTCTGCTCATTGCGGCAAACACTCTCACTACGCGGTCCGTCAAAACCTCACTTCGCGAGCACAGATATTGCTCCACTCGGAGTGCTACGTTTGTGACCGCCAGGGGGCAACGACGTACGCGGCTGTCCGTAAGACGTCTTCGAAAGGCGTCCAGCAGCACTCTCGCCTCGCTCCTGATGCGGGCGTGACCTACGTGTTCACAGCGACCGACCTCGATCGTGTGTGGAGCCAGCTGAGGTGTGCGCGATGCAGATGTCTCTGGAGTGCCGGAGGTGAGGGAGTCCGCCGGGAATGGCCGCCGACGCAGGCGATCCCCCCGCCAGGGCAGAGACGACGGCACACACGGAGCGCGCGGCGTCCAGCGGCTCCTGCATGCCGGCCGCCATGCAGGCGAAGCCGGTGCCCTGCGGACCGGCACACCGCGTCATTCCGAAGGAATGCGAAACTCGAACTTGGGACGGTCCCACGGCACGGCGGGCGGGTTCGCGAGCGCGGTCCCGGTCCGCACTGCACCGACGCGGTGGTAGAAGTCCTCGGCGGGAAGATGCGACACGACGTTGACACGGTCGAGCCCGGCGGCACGGGCCTCGGACTGCATGTGCGCGACGAGCAGTCGTCCAATACCCCGTCCTTGCGCTTCGTCGGCGACGAACAGCAGGTCGAGCTCCGGTGGAGCGAGGACGAGCGAGTAGAACCCGAGGACCCGGCCTCCATGCTCGTCGGCGCCGACGGCCACGAAGGCGCGGTGGGCCTCGATGTAATCAGGACCGACCCGGTAGCCCGCCACTGCGGCTGCGTACTTACCCTCGTAGGCGCCTGAGCCACGCACGAGCCGCGTGAGCCGTTTGGCATCCCGCGCGACTGCCCTCCGTATCGTGATCGGCTGACTGATCGGGGAAGTGCGTGAACTCATCGGGAGAGTATTTCGCACCGGGGGGTGCCTTCGTGCGGCGGGTCGGCTGCTCGGGCAGGCGTTCCTGTACCGCTCCCGGGAACCACTCGGGTGGTCGACGGCTGCTTCCCCTTGCAGGACTACTTCGGGCTGGCCTCGCGAGGCCGATCATCCTCGACCTGTTCGCCGTCCCCGGCGGCTGGAGCCACGCCCTCACCGTCCTCGGAGCCCGGGAAATCGGCCTGGAGCCGCGCACGGGCTGGGTGCGGCCGGTTCCGTCGGCCGCAGCGCGTGCTCGTCCATGACCTTGTCGGTCCACAGGGAGCGGCGGCGTCGGCCTTTGCGCGGGCTGCAGTCCCTTGCGGTTCAGACGGTGGTCGCCGGGCTCCGGTCGTGGCGGGCTCGTATCGCCTCGCCACGGCGGCGCAGTACCTGCGGCCGGCCGGCCCAGAGAAGGTCCTCACCCGCTTCCTGAAGCGCACCGCGGCCCTGCTGTCCGGAGCACACGGCGCTGGTCGCGTCCGCGAAGTCCTGCTGCGCGCCGGCTCCGGAGGTCCTCGTCGGACAGATCCCGCAGGGGACGGCCCGGCACGGGGCCCGCCGTGCGGCGTTCCCACACGTCGTCACGTGGCAGGGCGCGAGCGTCGAGGACGCTGACGAGGCCACGTGCGGCCACATGGGGCCGTAGTCGGGGCCCGCCTCCACCAGGCAGGCCGTGCGGGCGGGGTCTTCGCTGAGGCCTCGGCCGGCACACAGCCGGCGACTTCTCCGCCCAGGACCACGACGTCGTCACCGGATGTTCGCGTGGCGGCGCTCATGCGCGCCGTGCCGCCTCTTCGACGCGGTGCTCGGCGGGTGCCGCACCACCAGGCAACTCCGAGAGACGGGAATGGAGTTCGTCGCGCGTGATGCTGTCGGTGCGCATCGACGGCACGGTGCAGGCGTGAGCTCCGGCCACCGCCCCGTACAGGCCGCAGCGCTCGGCGGGCTCGCCGTTCAGCCAGCCGTAGAGGAAGGCGGACGCGAATGCGTCGCCTGCGCCGTTGGAGTCCACGACCGGTGCCGGGGGTGTGACGGCGGGGATGTGTGACAGCTCGTCATCGACCAGGAGATACGCCCCGTCCGCCCCGGCCGTGGCGATGACTGCCCGGGCCCGGCCCCGCTCGGCGATCCGGCGCATGGTCCGCTCGGGGTCGGCCAGGGCGGTGGTGGACAGGAAGACGAGGTCTGCCTCGTAGGCGAACACCTCGTGATAGGGGTTCGTGCCGTCCCAGTTGTGCAGGTCGGTGGAGATGGTCACGCCGGCTTCGCGCAGCGTGGGCAGTGCGAACGCGCACGGGTGGGTGATGACGACGTGCGCGTGACGACTCGCGGCGGCCAGTTCCCGGACCGTTGCTTCGGGGAGCCGGTCCGTCTCCTGCGAGCGGGTGTCGTCGTACAGGGACAGCCTTCGGCCGTCGGGGCCGACGAGGTTGACCGCTCGTTTGGTGCCCTGGGGCTGGAGGCCCGCAGTGAAGGCGATGCCCTGGTCCTGGTGGAAAGCGCGGACGAGGTCGCCCTCGTGGTCGTCGCCGATCAGGTCGACGTGGTGCGTACGCAGTCCCAGGCTGCTCACCCCCAGGGCGACGAAGTCGCCGCTCTGTCCCGCGCGTGTCCGGATGCCCGGCTGGATCATGTAGCTGTCGGCGAAGGGAAGGGGCAGCTCGGGGACGTGCACGATCGTGTCCACGCCGGCGCCCCCCAGGACGAGGACGTCGATCTCGATGCTCATGGTGTTCCTCTCGGGCTTGAAAGGGTCGATCCAGGGCGGCTTCTGCCGGATCGCTGCGAGCTGCCCGGTTCCCCGGCCGTCCGTGCCTGTCGCCAGGCGAGTCAAGCAGTCGCTTTCCGCGCCCGGCAATCGTTTGCAGAAAGTTTCAGTACTTCCTTCTGGACGGTGGTATGAGATGCCACGGGCTCCGTGGCGCGCGTCGACAACAGCTCGGGGCGGTCGGGATGATCGGGCCTGGCGGCATCCGAGAGCCCGGCGCGCCCGCCGAGGCGCGGCTGCATGCTGCAGTTCCCGCTATCGGGCAACGACGAGACGCCCGGAGTGATCACGACGCGCCTGGGTGACCTGGTCGTCATCTTCAAAGCCACGCCCGAGCAGCAGCAGACCCAGATCCTCAAGGACGCCGCCCCGGCCCCTTGCGCGACTGCCGAAGCGGAGGTGCGTCCAGCCACTTTACGAACTTGTCATGGCCCAGTAACCTCCCGGATCGGCATGCAATGCGTTTCAGTAATTTTCTGAAACGCATTGGCTGAACGATTCGGCCGTTTCCCTTGTGGCGCGCGAGGGAGCGGATGACACGGTCGCAGCGCCGCGGCCCCTACCAAGGAGTCCCCTTGAGCCTCCCTCCGCGTCGCAGACGCCGCAGTCCGGTGAGCCTGGTGCTCGCTCTGACAGCGACCCTCCTGATGACTCTCCTGCCAGGTCTGCCGCTGAGCGGCACCACGGCCCGGGCAGCGGACGGCAACACCGCAACGGTGTACTACTCGACGACCAGTACCAACTGGTCGAGGTACCACCTGCATTGGGCGCCGACGGCCGGTGGGTGGACGACCGTGCCCGGTGTGGCCATGGAGTCGGCGTGCACGGGCTGGGTGAAGAAGACCGTCGACCTGGGCACGGCCACCACCTGGCAGGCCACCTTCAACAACGGCAACGGCACCTGGGACAACAACGGGGGCCGGAACTACCAGTTGGGCACCGGTCTGATCACCGTCAAGGACGGCGTCGTGGCTCACAGCGACCCCTGTGGCGACACGGATCCGGTCGAGGGCAACAGCGCGACGGTCTACTACTCGATCGCGAGCCTCGGCTGGACGACGACCAATCTGCACTGGGCGCCGACCGGTGGCTCGTGGACGACCGTGCCGGGCGTCGCGATGGAGGCGGCCTGCACCGGCTGGGTGAAGAAGACCGTCGACCTGGGCACGGCCACCACCTGGCAGGCCACCTTCAACAACGGCAACGGCACCTGGGACAACAACAACGGCGCCAACTACCAGCTGGCCGAGGGCGTGACGACGGTCAAGGACAAGGCCGTCACGAAGAACGCCAAGGATCCGTGCGCCGCCGAGGAACCCGACACCACCGCGCCCTCCGCACCGAGCGAGGTGAAGGCGACCGCCACCGGTACGTCCGTCGTGCTGACCTGGAAGGCAGCCACCGACGACACCGCCGTCACCGGCTACCAGATCACCCGAACCGGCGGCTCCAAGGGCACCTCGGTCATCGCCGCCACCTCCACCGTCTACTCCGACACGGGGCTCGATGCCAGGACCGAGTACAGCTATGCCGTCAAGGCGCTGGACGCCGCCGGGAACCTGTCGGAGTCCAGCGAGGCGGCGAAGGCGACGACCGGAGAGGCCGCCGCGGAGACCCCGGGCGAGCCGCTCGGTGGTGACCCGCGCAAGGACCCCATCTACTTCGTGCTCACCGCCCGTTTCCACGACGGCGACAGCTCCAACAACCGGGGCGGAAGCCAGCACGCCAAGTCCGGCAACGCCGCCCACAACGACCCGATGTTCCGCGGTGACTTCAAGGGGCTCGTCGAGAAACTCGACTACATCAAGGGCCTCGGATTCTCCGCCGTCTGGATCACCCCGGTCGTCCTCAACCGCTCCGACTACGACTACCACGGGTACCACGGGTACGACTTCTACAAGGTCGACCCGCGCCTGGAGTCGGCCGGCGCCTCCTACCAGGACCTGATCGACGCTGCCCACGCCAAGGGCATGAAGATCTACCAGGACGTCGTCTACAACCACTCCTCGCGGTGGGGCGCCAAGGAACTGTTCACACCCACCGTCCACGGCGTCCGCGACTCGCAGTGGAGCTGGTACTACGACCAGAAGAACGAGGGCTTCGAGTACGACGGACTGACCGTCGAGCCGCAGTCCGGGAAGTCGTACTACAACGGTGACATGTGGTCGACCGCCGAGCCCTCGGGCAACACCTGCCTCAACTGGGGTGTGCCGACCGGGGGCAAGAGCGCCGAGGGCTACACCATCTACAACTGCCAGTGGCCCAGCCCCACCTCCGGCATGTTCCCCAAGTCCCTCTACCACCAGTGCTGGATCGGCAACTGGGAGGGCGAGGACTCACGCAGCTGCTGGCTCCACGAGGACCTCGCCGACTTCAACACCGAGAACGCCCAGGTGCAGAACTACCTGATCGGCGCCTACAACAAGTACATCGACATGGGCGTGGACGGTTTCCGCGTCGACACCGCCGTGCACATTCCCCGGGTCACCTGGAACCGCCGCTTCCTGCCCGCCATCCAGGAGCGCGTCACCCAGCAGTTCGGAGCGGAGAAGGCCAAGGACTTCTTCGTCTTCGGTGAGGTCGCGGCCTTCGTGAACGACAAGTGGAACCGCGGATCGGTCAACCACTCCGCGCAGTTCTACACCTGGAAGGAGCGCAAGGAGTACAGCGCGGACGACCAGACCGCCGCACTCGAGCAGTTCACCTACGAGAACAACCTCGGCACCGGCAACCAGCCGACGTCCGACAACGCCTTCCTGAACGGGAACTCGTACCACACACCGGACCACAGCCAGTTCTCCGGCATGAACATCATCGACATGCGCATGCACATGAACTTCGGTGATGCGAGCAACGCCTACCACAACGGCAAGGACTCCGACGACTCCGTCAACGACGCCACGTACAACGTCGTCTATGTCGACAGCCACGACTACGGCCCGAACAAGTCGAGCAACCGCTATGCCGAAGGCACCGACGCCTGGGCCGAGAACATGTCGCTGATGTGGACCTTCCGCGGCATCCCGACGCTGTACTACGGATCGGAGATCGAGTTCCAGAAGGGCCAGAAGATCGACTGCGGGCCGACCTGCCCGCTGGCCTCCACGGGCCGCGCCTACTACGGCGACAAGCTGGAGGGCAGCGTGACCGCCTCCGGCTTCGGCACCGTCTCGAGCGCGTCCGGTGCGGTCGCCACCACGCTCGAATCCAAGCTGGTCAAGCACGTCCAGCGGCTCAACCAGATCCGCCGCACGGTGCCTGCCCTGCAGATGGGCCAGTACTCCACGGCGAACATCTCCGGAAACATGGCCTACAAGCGCCGCTACACCGACACCGCGACCGGCGTGGACAGCTTCGCCCTGGTGACGGTGACCGACGGCGCGACGTTCAGCAACATCCCCAACGGGACGTACAAGGACGCCGTCACCGGTGACGTGAAGACGGTCACCAACGGCACGCTGACCGCGGCCACGCCCGGCAAGGGCAACCTGCGGGTCTACGTCCTCGACCTGGGCGGGGCCAACGCCGCGCCCGGGAAGGTCGGGACGGACGGCCCGTACCTCAAGTAGGCGCGGAGCGAGCGCTGAGATCGCCGCCCCGAGGAAAGGCTCGTTCCTTCCTCGGGGCGGGGCGGCGCGACGGGGGCGCTCAGAGTTCTTCGGAGCCGCCCAGGCCCGTCAGGGCGCCCACCGGGTCGGGGTCGGGGGTGCCCCGCGGCCACCAGTCGTCGTGGCCGGGCTCGGACTCGTACGCGTACCACAACCCGTCGCGGCCGAAGCGGAGTTGGACATGGCCGCGGGGATGGGTGAGGTGGTTGTGCCAGGGGCGGAAGGCGGGGAGGTCGGCGGCGAGGAGGAGCGGGCGGGCCCGGTCGAAGCGGCCGGCCGGTGGGTCCCAGGGTTCCTCCAGGACGGCGAGTCCGTCCGGGCCGCCCTGCCGCCAGGCGGCGACCGCGCGCGCCAGCTCGGCCGGGGTGCGGCCGGCGGCGGAGGCGAGGGAGGAGTAGAGGGCGCGGGTGGTGGCGGTGAGGCCGGAGCCGGGCCGGGAGGCGGCGATGCGTACGGCGTCCTGCCACAGGGTCAGTTCGCCGAGCTCGTCGTGGCCGGTGGTGAGCAGGGCGTGGGCGCGGGCGGCCGCGTCGGTCGCGAGCTGGTCCAGCGCGAAGGAGTCGGGGCCGTTCGGCGCGGAGGGGTACGCCGGTGGCTGCTCGGGGTGCGGGGGTGCGGGCAACGGGGGTGGCAGCGGCGGGAGCCGGCGGGCGGAGGCGAGCGCCTCGGTGGCCCGGACGCCGGGCAGCGGCTCGGGCTCCCGCTCCTGAGCGGCACGGGCCGCTCGGGTGGCGTTGCGGCGGGACAGCGCGTCGAGCAGCTCGCGCTCGCCCCGGCCGCGCAGCAGGAGCAGCACGAAGGGGTCGGCGTCGAGCAGACGCGCGGTCTGGTAGCAGAGGGCGGCGGCATGCTTGCAGGGGTGGCCCCGGTCGGGGCAGCTGCAGTGCGGTTCGAGATCGCCAGGGCCGGGGAGCAACGGCACCCCGCACTCGGCGAGGGACTCGGGCATCTCCTTGTCGAGAAGCGCGGCGATGTGCCCGGGCCGCTCCACGGCCGCCTCCAGGAAACGCTCCCAGTCCTCGTCGTCGAGGGTGCGCAGCCGCACCTGCACGCGGTACGGCCGGGGACGGCTGCCCTGCACATACGCGAGGACGAGGCCCGGCGTGACCGTGATGGCGTCGACGTTGCCCCGCTCGGCGTAACCCCGGCCGCGCGCGAGGCGCTTGGCGTCCAGGGCGCCCTTCTCGAGCGCGGTGATCCAGGCGTTGCCCCACCAGGTCTCGGCGAAGCGGCCGTCTTCGCCGGTGGATCGGGGCGCGAAGGGCGGGAAGGTGCGGCGGTGGCCGTTGTCCCGGGACGGGGCGGCCATGGAGCGGGGGGTGCGGGTGGGGGTGACGGCGGGGATGGGTGCAGAGGCGGGCTCCGGGGTGGGTGCGGGTGCGGGGTCGGTCGCCCGGAAGGGTGAACCACCGGCGTCGGCACGTGAATTGCCCCGCTCGACCGGCTCGTCCCCGGCCGTCCCCTCCGACGGCATCCGGAAGGCGCCCGCGAGGAAGTTCCGTACGTCCCCGGCGCGGTCGTCGGCGACTCGGTCACGTGGGCGGGTGGGGCGCCGGGTGGCCGCGGTGGCGGGGCGTGTGCCCGGGCGGGGGGTTCGACGCGCGGTCCCGTCTCCCGGCGCCTCGGCATCCGCCGAGCCCTGTCGTGCCTCCGCGCGGGCCGCCCGCAGGGCCTCACGGGCCAGATCGGCGGGGCGCGAGCCGGTCGTGCCCTGCGGCGCGGGGGGCGCGTCTGCCGACCGAGAGGCATCCGGTCGAGAGGCCTTCGCCTGAGAGGCCTCCGTCGGAAGGGTCTGCGCCTGAAGGGCGTCCGTCTGAAGGGCGTCCGCCGGAGGGGTGTCCGTCGGAGGGACGTGTGCCGGAGGGGTGTCCGCCGGAGGGGCCGGCGTCTGTGGAGCGCGCGCCGTACGCCGCAGAGCCGCGCGGGCCGCGTCACCGGGCCGGGGCGTGCGGCTCCCGGGCGGCGCATGCGAGGGCCGTTCCGGCGTCTCCCCCGGCTGCTCCACCGTCTGCGCCTGCGGCTGTTCCTCCAGCCGTTCCTTCGGCTGCTCCTCCACCCGTTCCTTCGGCTGCTCCTGAAGCCGTTCCTCCAGCCGCTCCTCCGGCTGTTCCCGTGCTCGTCTCCGGGCCTCCCGCAGCGCACGCCGTGCCGCATCGGCGGGCCGGGTGCCGGGCTCACCCCTCTCGAACTCCCCCATCACGCCTCCCTCCGCAGTCGGACCAGGTCGGACAGCTCGCGGTCCGACAGTTCCGTGAGGGCCGACTCGCCGGAGCCGAGGATCGCGTCGGCGAGGGCGCGCTTGGACTCCAGCATCTCGGCGATGCGGTCCTCGACCGTGCCTTCGGTGATGAGGCGGTGCACCTGGACGGGCTGGGTCTGGCCGATGCGGTAGGCGCGGTCGGTGGCCTGTTCCTCCACGGCGGGGTTCCACCAGCGGTCGAAGTGGACGACGTGGCCCGCGCGGGTGAGGTTCAGGCCAGTGCCGGCGGCCTTCAGGGAGAGCACCAGGACGGGGGTGGCGCCGCTCTGGAAGCGGTCCACCATGCGTTCGCGCTCCGGCACCGGAGTGCCGCCGTGCAGGAGGTCGACCGGGACCGCGCGGCCGGCCAGGTGGGCGGTGATCAGGCGGGCCATGCCGACGTACTGGGTGAAGACGAGCGCCGAGCCGTCCTCGGCCAGCAGGGTGTCCAACAGCTCGTCGAGGAGGGCGAGTTTGCCGGAGCGGGTGGCGAGGGCGTCGCCGGTGGAGGGGGTTTCCTCCTTGAGGTACAGGGCCGGGTGGTCGCAGATCTGCTTGAGCGCGCCCAGCAGCTTGAGCACCAGGCCGCGGCGGGCGATGCCGTCCGCCGTCTCGATGGCGAGCATCGACTCACGCACCACCGCCTCGTACAGCGCGGCCTGTTCACGGGTGAGCGGGACGGGGTGGTCGGTCTCGGTCTTGGGCGGCAGCTCGGGGACGATACCGGGGTCGGACTTCTTGCGGCGCAGCAGGAAGGGGCGGACCAGGCGGGCGAGGCGCTCCACCGCCTCCTCGTCCTCGCCCGTCTCCACCGCGCGCGCATGCCGGGCACGGAAGGACTTCAGGGGGCCGAGGAGGCCTGGCGTGGTCCAGTCGAGGAGGGCCCACAGCTCGGAGAGGTTGTTCTCGACGGGGGTGCCGGTGAGGGCGACGCGAGCGGGGGACGGGATGGTGCGCAGCGCCTTCGCCGTCGCCGAGTAGGGGTTCTTGACGTGCTGGGCCTCGTCCGCGACGACCATGCCCCACGGCTGCCGGGCGAGCGTCGGGGCCGCCGAGCGCATGGTGCCGTACGTGGTGAGGACGAAGCCGCCGGTCAGGTCGTCCAGCGTGCGGTCGGGGCCGTGGAAGCGGCGGACGGGGACGCCGGGGGCGAAGCGGGTGATCTCTCGCTGCCAGTTGCCGAGGAGGGAGGCCGGGCAGACCACCAGGGTGGGTTCGGTGCGGGCCCGCCGCAGATGCAGGGCGATGACGGTGATCGTCTTGCCGAGGCCCATGTCGTCGGCGAGGCAGCCGCCGAGGCCGAGGGAGGTCATGAGGTCGAGCCAGGCCAGGCCCCGCAACTGGTAGTCGCGCAGGGTGGCGCGCAGGCCGGCGGGCGGGTCGGCAGGGTGCACGCCGGCGGTGAGGCGGTCGCGCAGGGCGGCCAGGGCGCCGACGGGGAGCGCCTCGACGGTCTCGCCGTCGACCTCCGCGGTGCCGGTGAGAGCGACGGACAGGGCGTCCACCGGGTCCAGCAGGCCCAGTTCGCGCTTGCGGGCCTTGCGGACGAGGGCGGGATCGACGAGGACCCACTGGTCGCGCAGACGGACGACCGGGCGGTGGGCCTCGGCGAGCGCGTCCATCTCGGCCTCGCTGAGCGGATCCCCGCCGAGCGCCAACTGCCAGCGGAACTGCAGCAGTTCCTCGCTCTCGAAGAAGCCGGTGCCATCGGTCGCCGAGCCCGGGGCGGGCCGTACGACCGCGGCCGCGGTCAGGTCCTGGGCGAGGTCCCTCGGCCAGTGCACGGCGACCCCGGCCGCGGCGAGGCGGGTCGCGGCCACCCCGAGCAGGTCGCTCAGCTCGTCCTCGGAGAGGGCCAGGATGTCGGGCGCGTCCTGGTCGGCGAGCCGGGCCAGCGGCGGCCAGACGCGGGCGGCGCGCCGCACGGCGAGGGCCGCGTCCACGCGCGCGCGGGGACCGAAGGCGGAGTCCGCCTCGCCCGCCCACAGGGCCGCCGCGTCGGTCACCAGGGTCGGGTCGGCGAGGCTGTGCACCTGGACGATCGCGGCGCCCGCGCGGCGCGCTCCCTCCGCCTCGTCGAACAGGTCGTACGCCGACAGGTCCAGCCGGAGCGAGATCCGTACCCCCGCGTCCATGCCGGCGGCGACCTCCGCCGCCCAGTCGTGGGCACCGGGCAGCCGCTGCGGCGCGCGGTCCGCGAAGGGCTTCCCGGACGCGTACGGCGCGGCGGGGGTGCGGGGCAGGGTGTCGGCGACGGCGTCCAGGAAGGACCGCATGAGGGCTTCCGGCTGGGGCAGCCGGAGCGGGCCGGGGCCGGGCAGCGGTACGGCGTGGCCCTCGTGGGGAAGGGCCGCGGCGATCGCGCGGAGGTGCGCGATGTCCTCCGGGGCCAGCGGGCCCGCCCGCCAGGCGTCGTGGCCGGTGGGTGTCAGGCCGGGCAGCAGGCGGCCGCGGGCGGCGAGCCGCAGCGCGTGCAGTGCGGCCGCGCCCCAGCAGGCGGTCGCGGGGTGCGCGGCGGGGTCGCGGCGGGCGCGTACCAGGAGCGGGAGCGCCGCGTCGAGGGGCAGCGACAGCGCGGGGGCCTGCCGCCGGCGGACGGAGGTGCCATGGCGGCGTACGACGGTCAGCTCGGTGCGGTCGGCGGCCGCCGGGGCGGGCAGCGGGCCGTCGTCCGGGTCCCAGAAGGCGATCCGGCCGTCGCGCGGGAGGGGGGCGGGCAGGAAGACGGCGGCGAGGCGCACACCGATCGGCTCCGCCGGGTGCCCGGCGACCGCGGTCGTGTCGCTCATACGCAGTGTCCACCTCCCGCCCGCGTGTCGGATCAGTCGTCTTCGACTCTACGGGCGGGGTCTGACAATCGGCCCCGGCGACCGGCAGGGGCCGCACCTGGCGGCCGTCGACCCGTCAGGGAACCGTGCGGGAGACGACGTACACCATGGGGTACACCGGGTTGCCGGTGTTCACCACCACGTCCAGCGTCGGCTTGGGGTTCTTCTGCTCGCGGACGAAGCCGAAGTAGTCGCCGGGGCGGGAACCGTGGCCGGAGAACCGCCAGCCGGTGACGTTCTGGTCGCGCTCGCCGATCGTGATCTCGTCCTTCTTCAGGGCGGTCCGGCTGAGGCCGAGCTCGGCGAGGAAGGCGTCCAGGCCGGCGTGGGTGGTCTGGAACTGCACGTAGAGACGGCTGGTCTTCCAGTTGTTCGTCTCGTAGTAGGCGACCTGGTTCGACGGGTGCGGGACCGGCACCTGGTACAGGCGGCGCTGGACCCTCGACGGCCAGCCCTCGGTCAGGCCGGTCGCCGAGTACTTCGCCTCCTTGTCCTTGCCGCTGTCGCGGCTCTGGTTGGCGGAGATCACCAGGTAGCCGGCCGGGACGCCGATGAGCAGCACGATGATCAGCAGGGTGAGCGCCCTGCGGCGGATCACATGGCCCCGGGTCTCCGGCGGAGGGGACGGCTCGTCCCCGGGTGGGCCCTGGTGCGGCAGGGACGCCGTCATGCGGTGTCCCGGGCCCGGCGGGCGGCCTCCGCGAACCGCTCGTAGCGTTCGTACCGCTCCACCCGGCGCCGCTTGGCGCGGCGGAAGCGGCGGGCGACCAGGCGGGCCAGGTCGGCGGCGCCGACCATGCCGGCCTCGGGGCCGAGCTGGGCGCGGACGATCCGGGCCTCGGGGCGGTAGCCGCGGCCGGTGAGGTGGCGCTTGAAGGCGTCCCGCGCGGGGCCGATCAGCAGGTCGTCGGCGGCCGAGACACCGCCGCCGATCACGAAGCAGGAGGGGTCGAGGGCGGCGGCCAGGTTGGCGATGCCGACGCCGAGCCACTGGCCGATGTCCTGGAGCAGCTCGATGCACATCGCGTCGCCCTCACGGGCCAGCTCCGTGATCATCGGGCCGGTGATGTCACCGATCTGCCCCTTGACGTGCTCGATGATGCCGTACGCCACCGGGGAGTCGGCGGCGGCCAGCTCCTTGGCCTCCCTGACCAGCGCGTTGCCGGAGCTGTACTGCTCCCAGCAGCCGCGGTTGCCGCACGGGCAGCGGTGGCCGCCGGGCACGACCTGCATGTGCCCGAACTCGCCGGCGACGCCGTACTTGCCGCGCTTGACCTGGCCGTCCTCCAGGATGGCGCCGCCGATGCCGGTCCCGAGGGTGATCATGACGAGGTGGTCCTCGCCGCGGCCGGCGCCGAACCGCCACTCCGCCCAGGCAGCGGTGTTGGCGTCGTTGTCGACGAGCACGGGCACCGCGAGGCGGCCGGCGATGCGGTCGCGCAGCGGCTCGTTGCGCCAGGACAGGTGGGGGGCGAACAGGACGCGGTTGCGGTCGGCGTCGACCCAGCCGGCCGCGCCGATACCGACGGCGTGCACGTCGTGCCGGTCGGACAGGTCCAGGACCAGCTCGACGATCGTGTCCTCGACGACCTTCGGGCTCTTGGACTTGTCCGGGGTCTCCGTGCGGACCTTCTCCAGGATGTTGCCGTCGGCGTCGACGACGCCCGCCATCACCTTGGTGCCGCCGATGTCGATGCCGACCGTGGGCACCCGGGGTGCGGTCAGGTGGGAGCGGCGCTCGCGGGTGCCCACGGTGCGCAGGGCGGGGGCGCGGCGGGAGCCGATGGGGGCGGTGAAGGTGCCGTAGGTGCTCATCGTCGCCGATTCTGCCTCACGCTCATGTGGGGTGCCGAGCGGGGGAGCAAAGGGGACTGCCCGTGCCGTGTCGTCCGGGGGTGCGCCATGGCTGGTCGGATTCGGCCGCATTGTCCGGACAATGCGACCAGTGCGGGCCCCGCGCACTCCCCCCACCCAGGACGCGCTCAGGCCGTGCTCCGACCACGCTCAGGACCGTACGAGCAGCTGGAACTCGAAGGAGTAGCGGGTCGGGCGGTAGATGTGGTCGCCGAACTCGACCGCGCGGCCGGTGTCGTCGAAGGTCGTGCGCTGCATGGTGAGCAGCGGGGCGCCCTCGGCCTCGGCGAGCCGCTCGGCCTCGTCGGCGGTGGCGGCGCGGGCGCCGATGGACTGGCGGGCGCTGTGCAGGGTGATCCCGGCGGCCCGCATCAGGCGGTACAGGCCCGTGGCCTCCAGCTGTGCGGTGTCCAGGTCGAGCAGGCCGGAGGGGAGGTGGTTGCACAGGTACGCCATCGGCTCCCCGTGCGCGAGTCGCAGCCGCTCCACCCGCTGTACGTCGCTGCCCTCGGCGACACCGAGCGCGGCCGCGACCTCGGCGGTCGCGGGGACGACGGTGTTGACCAGGACCGTGGTCGCGGGGCGCTGGCCGGCCGCCTCCAGGTCGTCGTAGAGGCTGCTGAGCTCCAGGGGGCGCTTGACCTGGCTGTGCACGACCTGGGTGCCGACGCCCCGGCGGCGCACCAGCAGGCCCTTGTCGACGAGGGACTGGATCGCCTGGCGCACGGTCGGACGGGACAGGCCGAGCCGGGCGGCGAGCTCGATCTCGTTGCCCAGCAGGCTGCCGGGCGTGAGCGATCCGTGCTCTATGGCGGCTTCGAGCTGCTGGGACAGCTGGAAGTACAACGGCACCGGGGAGCTTCGGTCCACACGGAGTTCGAGCTGCGCGGTCGGGTCCACTTCTGGTTTCGGCACGGCCCGAGCGTAGCCCCGCGGCCGGTTGACGGGAAGTTGTGTAGTTCGATTGTCCGGACAAACGCATTGACAGGGTGCGGACTCCGACGCCACCTTGAACACATGCGCATCGGGGTCATCGGGACGGGCCGCATCGGCACCATTCATGCGAACACACTCAGCCGTCACCGCGAGGTCGGATCCCTCATCCTGACGGACGCGGAGCCCGCGCGGGCGCAGGAGCTGGCGCTCCGGCTGGGCGAGACGGCCGCCCCCGGGGTGGAGGAGATCTTCCGGTGGGGCGTGGACGCCGTGGTGATCACGACGGCGACCTCGGCCCACGCCGAACTGATCGGTCGGGCAGCGCGCTCCGGGCTCCCGGTGTTCTGCGAGAAGCCCATCGCGCTGGATCTGGCGGGCACCTTGGCGGCGATCGCCGAGGTCGAGGCCGCCGGAACGATCCTTCAGATGGGGTTCCAGCGCCGCTTCGACGCGGGCTACACGGGGGCGCGGGAGGCGGTGCGGTCGGGGCGACTGGGACGCCTGCACACCGTGCGGGCGGTGACGTCCGACCAGTCGCCGCCACCGGCCGAGTGGTTGCCGGTGTCCGGGGGCCTGTTCCGGGACGCGCTGATCCACGACTTCGACGTGCTGCGCTGGGTGACCGGGCGCAAGGTGGTCGACGTGTACGCAGCCGGCTCGGACGCGGGGCCCGCCATGTTCCGCGCGGCCGGGGACGTGGACACGGCGGCCGCCGTCCTCACCCTCGACGACGGCACCCTCGCCACGGCCACGGCGACACGGCTGAACGGCGCGGGCTACGACGTCCGCATGGAGCTCGCCGGCGAGCTCGACCAGATCGTCGTCGGCCTCGACGACCGCACCCCGATCGCCTCCACCGAGCCCACCGGCCCACCGGCCGCGGACAAGCCCTGGACCGGCTTCCTGGAACGCTTCGGCCCCGCGTACGAGAGCGAACTGAACGCGTTCGTGGACGTCGTCAGGGGCGGGCGCCCCAACCCCTGTGACGGCCGCGAGGTCCTCCAGGCCTTCCGGATCGCGGAGGCCTGCGAGGTGTCCCGCCGGGAGCGCCGGGCGGTGGCGCTGGCGGAGATTCCCGGAGCGGAGCCCGGGGCACAGGGAGCACCGGGGCCACCGGGCGCGTAGGAGGTCCCCCGCTCCGGGTGAGCCGGCCCGGCCGCCTCACCAGCGCACCGGCAGACTGCGCATCCCGCGCATCAGCATGCCCGGCAACCACTCGCCGGGCGGGCCGTCCAGGGCGAGGCCGGGGGCGCGGTCCAGGAGCGAGCGGAGTGCCGTGCGGGCCTCCAGGCGGGCCAGGGGGGCGCCCAGGCAGAAGTGGATGCCGTGGCCGAAGGCGAGGTGACCACGCGGGTCGCGGCGGACGTCGTAGTGGTCGGGCTCCTCGTAGCGCAGCTCGTCGCGGTCGGCGGACGCGAGGCCGATCAGCACCGGATCACCCTTCTCGATCGCTACATCCGCGATCTCCAGGGGCTCGACGGCGAACCGGTACGTGGCGTTCTCCACCGGGCCCTCCCAGCGCAGGGTCTCCTCGACCACACCGTCGACGAGGGCCGGGTCGGCGCGCAGGGCCGCGAGCTGGTCCGGGTGGGTGAGCAGGGCGTGAACGGCGTTGGTGACCAGGTTGACCGTGGTCTCGTGGCCGGCGATGAGCAGGAGGAACGCCATGCCGCGCAGCTCCTCGGCGGAGAGCCGGTCGCCGTCCTCGGCGGTGGTGCGGATCAGGTCGCTGAGCAGATCGCCGCCCGGCTCGGCGCACCGCTTGTCCTCGATCAGCTCGGTGAGGTAGGCGCCGAGCCGCACGAAGGCGTCCTGGCCGTGGTCCGCGCCGGTGGGGGCGACCACCTCCGTCGACATCTCGCGGAACGCCGCACGGTCGATCTCGGGGACGCCGAGCAGCTCGCAGATGACGGTGAGGGGGAGCGGGTAGGCGAAGGACTCCACGAGGTCGGCGTGGCCGCGCGGCAGCATCGCGTCGAGCAGGTCGTCGGTGATCTGCTGCACGCGCGGGCGCAGCTCCTCCACCCGGCGCACGGTGAACGCGCGCGCCACAAGGGCACGCAGCCGCGTGTGCTGCGGCGGGTCGGTGATCAGCAGATGTTTGCCGATCACCTGCTCGTCCAGGAACGTCGCGCCGATCCGCTCACCGTCCTTGACCAGCCTCGGGTCGGTGAGCGCGGCGCGCGCCTCCTCATACCCCACCACGAGCCAGGTCGCGTAGGTCTCGTCGGAGCCGGGCGGGCGCACCCGGTGCACCGGGCCACGCTCCCGCAGCCGCGCGTACACCAGGTGCGGGTCCCGCCGGAACGCGTCGCCGAACGCCCCGAGGTCGATCACTTCGGTCATCTCGCTCCCCCTCCCGTCTCTTCGTCAACGCCCGAACCGTCCCGCTGGTGCCCGTCCCCCGTGTTCTCGTCGAGAAGCCCCGCGTCGTACGCCAACAACGCGATCTGCACCCGGTTGTTGAGGTCGAGCTTCGCCAGGGCGCGGGAGACGTGGGTCTTGACGGTGGCGACGCTCATGAACAGTTCGGCGGCGATCTCGGCGTTGGACAGGCCGCGGCCCACGGCGACGGCGACCTCGCGTTCGCGCTCGCCCAGGGCGGCGACGCGCTCACGCGCGCGTGCCCGCCGGGTGTCGGCGGCCGAACCGGCCGCGTGGTCCATCAACTGGCGGGTGACGGTGGGCGACAGGACGGGGTCGCCGGCCGCGACCCGTCGCACCGCCTCGAGGATCTGGGCCGGCGGCGTGTCCTTCAGGACGAACCCGGCGGCGCCCGCGCGCAGCGCCCGGAGCACCTGCTCGTCGGCGTGGAAGGTGGTCAGGACGACGACCTGCGGGGCGTCCTCGCGGGCGCGCAGCCGCTCGGTGGCGGTCAGACCGTCCACCGACGGCATCCGGATGTCCATCAGGACGACGTCCGGACGGGTGCGGTCGACGAGCGCCTCGGCCTCGCCGCCGTCGGCGGCCTCGCCGACGATCTCGATGTCGTCGGCGCCGCCCATCATGAAGGACAGACCGGCCCGCACCAGAGGATCGTCGTCGACGAGGAGGAGTCTGATCGCAGTCATGGGCCTTACGTAATCACGGTCGTGGCGGACGAGTGGTCCCCCTGGCGGCTGTCCCGCCGCCCCGCCGGGGCGGTGTGGCCGGTCTAGGCCGGCCACGGCAGCCATGCCCGTACCTCGAAGCCGCCGTCCTCACGCGGCCCGTGCTCCAGGCGGCCGCCCGTCAGGGTCGCGCGTTCGGTGAGGCCGATCAGGCCCTGCCCGGAGCCGGGGACGGGCGGCACGTCGCCCTCGGGGGCGGGGTTGCCGACGGTCACGCTGAGGCCGTCGCCGGGTCCGCCGGTGACGGTGACCGCGGCCTCGGTACCGGGGGCGTGCTTGCGGGCGTTGGTGAGGCACTCCTGGGCGATGCGGTACACCGTGCGGCCGATGGAGGCGGGGACCGCGGCGGCGTCGGTGACGTGGCGGTCGAGGGTGACCTTCATGCCGGCCTCGCGGGACTCGGCGACCAGCGCGTCCAGGGCGGCCAGCGTCGGCTGCGGGCGGGCCGGGTCCTCGGGCTCGCCCGCCCGCAGCACGCCGATGATCTCCCGCAGGTCCTGGAGGGCCTCGTGGGCGCTCTCCCGGATGACACCGGCCGCCCGTGCGATCTCCTCGCGGGGCGCGTCCGGCCGGAACTCCAGCGCGCCCGCGTGCACGCTGAGCAGGGTCAGCCGATGCGCGAGCACGTCGTGCATCTCCCGGGCGATGGCCTCGCGGGCCAGCCGCTGCGCCTGCTCGGCGCGCAGCCGCGCCTCCGTCTCGGCGCGCCGGGCCCGGTCCCGCAGGCTCAGCATCAGCTGCCGCTTGGAGCGCACGAACATGCCCCAGCCGATGATCGCGACGGTGAGCAGCACGGTCCACACCACCGCCGGGCCGTACTCCAGTTCGGGGTCCGGGCGCGCCCAGATCAGTACCGGGATCAGCACCAGCTGGGTGCCGCCGACCCAGGCGACGTACCGGAAGGGACGGTGTACGGCGAGGGTGAAGAGCGCGACGGTGCAGGCGCCGGCCGCGGTGGTCGAGAGGAAGCCGAGGGGGAGCGTCGCGATCGCCAGGCCGAGGGGCCAGCGGCGGCGCAGCCAGACCGCGGCGCAGGAGAGGGCGCCCAGCAGCTGGTCGGCCACGAGGAGGGCGTGCGGGAGGTCCTGGGCACCGGGGAGCGTGTCCGCCACCGCGAGGCCGATGCCGACGGCCAGGAGGAAGCAGCAGAAGTCGACGATCCAGTCGCGTACGGTGCGCCGGGGCCGGCGCCCGGACGGCCCGGCGTCCGGGTCAAGCTCGGCGGCCACGGCGGACGGCAGCAGCCATCGGCGCCCCGGAAAAGCCGGCGCGATCGGCGCCGTCTGGTCGTCACCCCTCATGGTCGACGAATCTACGCAGCCCGGACCGTCGTCACCTCTCCTCGGACAGGATCGGCGACCGAAGCGGGCCGACTGTCCACGGAAGTCGACGAAGGGATCCGCCGAAAGGCTGACCGGGGGACTGCTTTCGGTGCGGAGGGCCGGGCGGGGACGCGCCTTTCGCCGGACGTGCCTCGCCCCGCGGCCGATGTGGGTGGGGGGTCCGCGGGGCGAGAGTCCTTGCCATGAAGCAGTTGTTGGAGTTTCTCGGATTCATCGCCCTGTTGCAGGGCACCGGCGGTCTGGCGTACGAGCTCACCGGCAGGCTGCGCTGGGGTGTCACACAGCAGTGGGCGCTCCTGGACGGCTACGAGATCTACGTCAGCATCGCGCTGATCGTCCTGGCGTTGGCCCTGTTCGCCGCCGCCGAGAGCCGGAAGCACGGATGAGCGCGGGCCGGGCCTCCGGCCGGTCGCACCGTTCCTCCGAGACCGGAGCCCGGGCGGCTCAGCAGTCGTAGTCGATGAGGTCGAAGCTCGCGTAGTGGTCAGCGGTGTAGTAGTCCTCCTCGTACTGCTGACCGGTCACGATGCGACGCGCGCCGCGCGTGGAGGAGCCCGGCGTCTTGACCGTGTACTCGTGGTAGTAGCCCGTGGACTGCCTGGGGAGGAGGCCTTCCCGGTTCTGGAAGACCGAGCCGTCCTGCGAGTACGGGAACGGGCCGCCCTGCTCGATCAGCCGCAGCGTGGTGTACGCCTGGGAGGGCAGGTCGCTGTAGCAGATGCTGCCGACCGCCGTCGCCGCGGCGGTCGCCGGACCGGCGGAGACGGTACCGCCGACGAGGAGGGCGGACAGGAGGGCGGCCGCGCCGCCGATGCGAGTGATGCGTGGGGGGAATCTCATGCACTCATGATGACGCGCGTAGACGATGGCATGTCAATGACAACTCCGAGGATTTTCCCGTCAAGTCCGGTGAGTTTTCGGGAAGTTAACCTGCGGCTAGCCGTTGTCCGGAAGTTCGTACGAACCGTAGAGAGGGCGGCCGTCGAGGTCGTACGTCTGGATGGAGACCCCCGCGGCGGTGATCCGGCCGCCGGTGTGCCGGAACGCGGTGGGCAGGGTGCCCTCGGCGAACAGGCGCCGGCCCGCGCCGAGCACGACCGGGAACGTCAGCAGGTGAAGGGTGTCGACGAGGTCCAGCGCGAAGAGGCTGTGGGCCAGGGCGCCGCTGCCGTGGACCTGGAGCTCCCCGTCGGTGTTCTCCTTCAGGGCGGTGACCTCCTTGGCGAGGTCGCCCTGGATCGCCGTGGCGCCGGACCAGACGGGGTCGGCGAGGGCGCTCGTGGTGACCACGTACTTCGGCAGGGAGTTCAGCCGGGACGCGACCGGGTCGTCCGGGTCGGTCACCTTCGGCCAGTACGAGGCGAAGATGTCGTAGGTGCGGCGGCCGAGGAGGAAGGCGCCGACGTTGTCGAAGACCTCGGTGATGAACCGGCCGAAGTCGTCGTCGCCGTAGGGGACGCTCCAGCCGCCCTGCTCGAAGCCGTCCCTGGTGTCCTCGTGGGGGCCGCCGGGGGCCTGGTACACACCGTCGAGGGTGACGAAACTGGTGAGGACGAGCTTGCCCATGGCGGGTGCCCTCCTTACTGGTGCTCGGGTGGGATCCACTGTCATCAGGGCAGACCCCGCCCGGGCCCGCAACTCATCGGTTCGTCCCGCCCGAGCCCGCAACCCATCGGTTCGTCCCGCTCGGGCTCCCCCCGCTCGAGTTCCTCCCGCTCGGGTTCATCCCGCGTGCGTCGAGAACAGTCCGCCCGTGGGTCCCTGCTTGTCCCCGCCCTGGGCCTTCTTCAGGGCGTTGGCGAGGCTCTCGATGGTGAGGGACTGCAGGATGACCCGGCCGTTGCCCTCCAGGGTGGCCAGGGAGAGGCCCTCGCCACCGAAGACGGCGTTCATGATCCCCTGGCGGTTGAGGCCGCCGACGCGCTGGACGCCGTATTGGATGCCCTCCTCGAAAGCGACCACGCAGCCGGTGTCGACCTCGATGCGGCCGCCGAAGTCGGCCGGGTTGAGGTCGATGAAGTTGCCCGCGCCGGCGATGATGACCGTCCCGTACCCGGTGAACTTCTCCAGGATGAAGCCCTCGCCGCCCTTCATGCCGGTGCGGCCGCCCTGGAAGGCGATGCCGAAGTCGACGGTGGACTCGGCGGCGACGAAGGCGTCCTTCTCGGCGAGCCACGCGCGTGTGCCGTCCAGTTCCAGGGCGCGCATCTCGCCCGGGAGGACACCAGCGAAGCCGACGGTGCCCTCGCCGCCCTGCGCGGTGAAGTACTGGAACGCCAGCGACTCACCCGCGAGGGCGCGCTGGCCGACCTGCATGGCGGTGCCCATGGCCTGGCGCAGCATGCCGCCCATGCCGCCACCCGTACCGCCGCCCGAGCCGCTGCTCTGGTGCTGCTGCTGACCGCTGCCGTTCGACGGGCCGCTCAGCCGGGTCTCCATGGTCACGTTCGCCGTCTTGAACAGGAACTTCCCGGCCTCGCAGTACACGGTCTGGCCGGGGTTCAGGTTGACGACGGCCATCTGCATGGCGTTACCGACGATTTCTTGCTGAAGAGTCACGTGGGGTGAACGCGGGAGGTGGAGGGAAGAGTTCCGGCCCGCCGAGGCAGGCGTCCGTTCGCCGCCAGCACGCGGGGGCGCCGGCCGCTGGGATGGACCCATGACAACGACCTACGGAACCCTGAACGGCAAGGTGGCCCTCGTGACCGGCGGCAGCCGCGGCATCGGCGCGGCGACGGCGGTGCGGCTGGCCCGGGAGGGCGCGGACGTGGCCCTGACGTACGTGAACGGCAAGGAGGCGGCCGGGGACGTCGTACGGGCCGTGGAGGCCCTCGGGCGGCGGGCGGTGGCGCTGCGGGCGGACTCCGCGGACGCGGAGGAGGCGGCGGGAGCGGTGGACCTCGCGGCGGAGGCCCTGGGCGGGCTCGACGTGCTGGTGAACAACGTGGGCGTCGGACTGCTCGGGCCGGTGGAGAGCCTGTCCCTCGCCGATGTGGACCGGGTGCTCGCCGTGAACGTCCGGGGTGTCTTCCTGACCTCCCGGGCCGCGGCCGCCCGCATGACCGCCGGAGGCCGGATCATCACGATCGGCACCTGTATGACACAGCGTGTCCCCGGCCCCGGCGGCACGCTCTACGCGATGAGCAAGTCGGCGCTCGTCGGGCTGACGAAGGCGTTGGCCCGGGAGCTGGGGTCACGCGGGATCACGGCGAACGTCGTCCACCCCGGGCCGATCGACACGGACATGAACCCGGCGGACGGCCCGTACGCGGCCGGCCAGGCGGCGATGACCGCGCTGGGCCGCTTCGGGACGGCCGAGGAGGTGGCCGCGACGGTCGCGCATCTGGCGGGAGCCGCCTACGTCACGGGCGCCGAGTTCGCGGTGGACGGCGGGCACGCGGCGTGAAGCCGACGCGGTGTTCTCGCCCCCGCCGCCCCTACCCGTCCCATCCTCCAGGGGCTCCGCCCCTTCGACCCGTCCAGGGGGCTCCGCCCCCTGCACCCCCGCTCCTCGAACGCCGGAGGGGCTGTTTCACCGCCGGTCGGCATATCTCAGCCCGTCCGGCGTTCGAGGACGAGGCCGTTCAGGCCCCAGCGGGGTCTGGGGGCGCGGCCCCCAGCGGGGTCCAGGCCCCGGAGCCCCTGGCGGGGATTTGGGGGGCAGAGACCCTGGCGGGGGCCCGGGGGCAGAGACCCTGGCGGGGATCCGGGAACAGAGACCCTGGCGGGGGCCCGGGCGCAGCGCCCCTGGCAGGGGCCCGGGAACAGAGACCCTGGCGGGGGCCCGGGCGCAGCGCCCCTGGCAGGGATCCGGGAACAGAGACCCTGGCGGGGATCCGGGGGCAGAGCCCCTGGCGGGGATCCGGGGGCAGAGACCCTGGCGGGGATCCGGGGGCAGAGCCCCTGGCGGGGATCCGGGGGCAGAGCCCCTGGCAGGGGCCCGGGCGCAGAGCCCCTGGCGGGGATCCGGGGCAGCGCCCCGGGATGGGACGGGTAGGGGCGGCGGGGGCGAGGACAACCGTGGGTCAGCCGCCCAGCTCCTGGTGCCGCGCCGCCAGCCTCGACTCGCCCTCCTCCGTCAGGGAGCCGTACAGCCGCAGGCGGGAGATGCCGCCGTCGGGGAATATGTCCACGCGCGCGTGCGTGCCGACGGCCGGGGTCGGCAGGACGAAGCGGTGGTTGGTGTCGGGCTGGAGGCGGGTGCGCGGGAGGATCTCCTGCCAGTCGCCGTCGCCCCTGTCATCGGCGTCCTTCACCGACACCGACGCCCAGCCGGCGCTGTTCCCCTTCAGGTACGCCGTGTCGATCTCCAGGGCGCGGATCCGGGCCTGCGCGGCCAGGCGGTAGCGGATCCAGTCGTGGCCCTGGTCGCGGCGCCGGCGTGTCTCCCAGCCGTCGTCCATCTTGCGGGAGCGGCCCGGCTGGATGGTGTTGGTGGCCGGCGAGTAGAAGCGGTTGGAGGCGTCCTCGGCCTGGCCGCCGTTCTCCAGGGCGACGACGTCGAAGGTGCCGAGGGCCGAGAGCCAGGCGGGGTCGGGGACGACCTCGCCGTACACCCGGAGGCGGGCGATGCCGCCGTCGGGGTGCTGGTTGACGCGCAGGTGGGTGAAGCGCTGCTCCACCGCTGTGGAGAAGCCGTTCGCCGCGTGGCCGCCCACCGGTGTGCGTGGGACCAGCGTCGTCCACTTCACGTCGTCCCCCAGCAGTTCCTCCGGGGACGGGGAGCCGGCGACCGACGTGCCCTCGATCGACACCGCCTGGGGGTAGTTGCCGCGGAAATGGGCCGTGTCGACGACGATGCCGCGGATCACGCCGGGCGCGCCGAGGCGGACCAGCGCCCAGTCGTGGTCCTCGGCCGTCGGCCACGGGTGGTCGGCCGAGGCACCCCTGCGCCGCCTCGTCTCCCAGCCGTCCATGATCTTGCCCTTGTGTCCGAACTGCTCGGGGTCGAACTCGGCCCGCCCGGGCACCAGGAGATTCTCCCGCTGGGCGAAGAACTCGTCGTTGGCGGCGATGACTGCGGCGCCGAGCTGCCGGTCGGCGAGGTTGGCGTGGTGGGTGAAGGAGAAGTCGGCGGTGCGGTAGTCCGCGTAGGGGTCGCCGCCTCCGTAGGGGTTCGCGTCGCCGGTGAAACGAGGTGTCGCCGTCACAGTGATCAGGGCTTCCTTCCGGGAGTCGGCCGGTGCGGGTGCACGTGGGTGTCAGTGGGGCCGGGTGAGCAGTCGTCCCTTCGGTCGGGTGAACTCGCCGTCCGCGACGATGCGTTCGCCGCGCAGCCAGGTGGACTTCACGACGCCGTACAGGGTCCGGCCCGCGTAGGCCGTGACCCGGTTGCGGTGCTGGAGGGCCGCCGGGTCCACGGTGAAGGTCTCGTCGGGGGCGAGGACGGCGAAGTCGGCGTCGCGGCCCGCCTCGATGGCGCCCTTCTGCCCGAGGCCCACGAGAGCCGCCGTGCGCGTCGACATCCAGCGGACGACGTCCTCGAGGCCGTGGCCGCGCCTGCGGGCCTCGGTCCACACCGCCGACAGGCTCAGCTGGAGGCCGGAGATACCGCCCCAGGCCGTGGCGAAGTCGCCGGTCTTGAGGTCGGCCGTGGACGGGGAGTGGTCGGTGACCACGCAGTCGATGGTGCCGTCCGCCAGCGCCTGCCACAGCAGATCCTGGTTGGCGGCCTCGCGGATGGGCGGGCAGCACTTGAACTCGCTGGCGCCGTCCGGGACTTCCTCGGCGGTGAGGGTGAGGTAGTGCGGGCAGGTCTCGACCGTGATCCGCACCCCCTCCGCCTTGGCCCGCGCGATCAGCGGCAGCGCGTCGCTCGACGACAGGTGCAGGACGTGCACGCGCGCGTGGAGGCGTTTCGCCTGCGCGACGAGGTTCGCGACGGCGGTGTCCTCGGCGCCGCGCGGCCGGGAGGCGAGGAAGTCGGCGTACCTGGGGCCGCCCTGCTGCGGGGCGGCGTCGAGATGGTGCGGATCCTCCGCGTGCACGATCAGCAGGCCGTCGAAGCCGGCGATCTCGGCCAGGGACCGGGCGAGTCGGTCCTGGTCCAGGTGCGGGAACTCGTCCACGCCCGACGGTGAGAGGAAGGCCTTGAAGCCGAAGACGCCGGCGTCGTGCAGCGGGCGCAGGTCCTTGACGTTGTCGGGCAGGGCGCCGCCCCAGAAGCCGACGTCGATGTGCGCCTTGTCGGCGGCGACCTCCCTCTTCGTACGGAGGTTGTCGACCGTGGTGGTCGGCGGGAGGGAGTTGAGCGGCATGTCGACGAGGGTGGTGATGCCGCCGGCCGCCGCCGCGCGCGTGGCGGTCCAGAAGCCCTCCCACTCGGTGCGGCCGGGGTCGTTGACGTGCACATGGGTGTCGACCAGGCCCGGGAGCAGGACGTCGTCGCCGAGGTCCTCCAGGCGGGCGTCCGACGGTACGTCGGCGTCGTGGGGCAGTACGGCCGTGATCGTCCCGGCGGACACGACGACCGTGGCGGCGCGCGTCCCTTCCGGAGTGATGACGCGCGTCGAGCGCAACACCAGTTCAGCGTCGGACACCCGGACCCCTCTCTGCCGCCGTTTTACTTCCGGGAAACGGGATTTACTCCCGGGCAACTTCCACGTAACGGAATTCAACGTTCTGTTGAAGGAGTCTTCACTCCCGGTCGCGCGCCGTCAAGGGCACACTTCTTCATGGTGCAGGGAACGGCGCCATCCTGGACGTTTCCACAAAGCGGAATTATTGTTTCAGCAGGCAGAACGTAACTACGCACAAGCGGGGAGTCAACCGGCCCCCGGGTAGGCTTCAGCTCTTCCCGCCAGTTTCGAAAGGAACGCGCCGTGCCGACGTCCAGCGCCAGCACCACCGACTCCGCCAAGTCCGCCGGCGGAGGGGTCCAGTCCCTCGAGCGCGCCTTCGATCTGCTCGAGCGGATGGCGGACGCGGGCGGTGAGGTCGGCCTGAGCGAGCTGTCCGCGAGCAGCGGGCTGCCCCTTCCCACCATCCACCGCCTGATGCGCACGCTGGTGGTCTGCGGCTACGTCCGCCAGCAGCCCAACCGGCGGTACGCGCTCGGCCCCCGCCTGATCCGCCTCGGCGAGTCCGCCTCCCGGCTGCTGGGCACCTGGGCCCGCCCCTACCTGGCCCGCCTGGTGGAGGAGACCGGCGAGACCGCGAACATGGCGCTGCTCGACGGCGACGAGATCGTGTACGTGGCGCAGGTGCCGTCGAAGCACTCGATGCGTATGTTCACCGAGGTCGGCCGCCGCGTCCTGCCGCACTCCACCGGCGTCGGCAAGGCCCTCCTCGCCGGCTTCCCCGACGACGAGGTGCGCGCCCTGCTCGACCGCACCGGCATGCCCGCCGCGACCGAGAAGACGATCACCACCCCGGACGGCTTCCTGGCGGCCCTCCAGGAGGTCCGCAGCCAGGGCTACGCGGTCGACGACAACGAACAGGAAATCGGGGTCCGCTGCCTCGCGGTCTCCGTGCCGGACTCCCCCACCGCGGCGGCCGTCTCGATCTCCGGCCCGGCCGGCCGTGTCACGGAGGCGGCCACGGAGAAGATCGTGCCGGTGCTGCAGCAGGTGGCGGTGGAGCTGTCGGAGGCGTTGTCGAACTCGGGTCCGGCGGCCTAGGACGCCGGCATGCGGCCCGACCACCTCCGGGAGCGGAGCGGACCCGCGGCACCGTCCGCTCCCTGCACGAGGCCTGCCCAGGACGCCGGCATGCGGTCCGACCACCTCCGGGAGCGGGGCGGACACGCGGCACCGTCCGCTCCCTGCACGAGGACACGCGGAGCGGCGGCGCCGGCCGTCGGCGGATGGGCGCCCCCGCGAGGTCAGCGGCGCGGCGACTCCCCGAACAGCTCCACCGCGTTCCGCACCTCCGACAGCGCCCGCGCCAGCGCGCTCACCGATCCGATCGCACCTGCGATCAGCAGCAGGGAGCGGCGCAGGCGGGGAATCTCCGGGACGCCGTGAGTCGCCATGGCGGCGAGCGCGGCGAGTTCGTCCTCGGCCATGACCCGGTCCGGGAAATCGGCCGGGTGCGCGGCGAGTTCGCGGCGCAGCCGGGACACCGCCGTCCGCAGTTCCGCCACCCTCGGATCCTCGTCGCTGCCGGCCACTGACCTCTGCCCCAAGCTACGCAACACAGCTCTCCCCCCTCGCACGCTCTTGTGCGCAAGTTCGTGGTGCCCAGCGTGCGTCCCCGTGGCGCTGGTCAGGCCCACAGGAGACGCGGGTCAGTAAACGCCACCCCGCACCCGGTCCGCCACCGCGTGGACGGAAATTCAGCCTCACGAAACCGCGCGGCCGTCGCCGCGTCAGGTATGCAGAACGTATGACGCACAAGGAACACGAGGTCGCCGGGCTGCTCCTCGCGGCGGGCGGGGGACGGCGCCTCGGCGGGCGCCCCAAGGCGCTGTTGACGCACCGGGGGCGGCCGCTCGTGGAGTACGCGGTGGAAGTGCTGCGCGCGGCCGGCTGCGCGCGGGTGCACGTGGTCCTGGGAGCCGCCGCCGACGCCGTACGGGAGCGGGCGCGGCTCGACGGGTGCGTGCTGGTCGTGAACCCGCGGTGGGAGGAGGGCATGGGGTCCTCGCTGCGGGCCGGGCTCGGCTCGCTCGCCGGGACGGGGGCACGGGCCGCGCTGGTCTCGCTCGTCGACCAGCCGGGGATCGGGGCCGAGGCGGTCGGGCGCGTGCTCGGCGCGTACGAGGGTGAGTCGTCGCTGGTGTCGGCCGCCTACGACGGGATGCGCGGGCACCCCGTGCTGTTCGGCGCGGCGCACTGGGCCGGCATCGCGGCGACTGCGACCGGTGACCGGGGGGCACGTGCCTACCTGAAGGCGCACGAGGAGGCGATCAGGCTCGTGGAGTGCGGGGACGTGGCCGAGCCCTACGACATCGACACGACCGAGGACCTGGTCCACCTGGAGTGAACGAGGTGGCACGCTGAGCCACCCTGTCTCGCCCCGGAGAATCTCGACATCAACAAACCATTGAACTTCCACGATGAGGAAACTAGTATCCACTGATCAGAAGCACTCGGTCGGCCCTCGGGTGCTCCCCGCCCTACCCGGGTCTCCTGGCACCCGGTGCCTCGCTCGCTGAAGGAAGTGACAGCTCATGTCCGCACCAGCGCCGTCCCCGCTGGCCATCGTCGACGCCGAGCCCCTGCCCCGGCAGGAGGAAGTCCTCACCGACGCGGCGCTGGCCTTCGTGGCCGAGCTGCACCGGCGGTTCACGCCCCGCCGCGACGAGCTCCTCGCCCGCCGCGCGGAGCGCCGCGCCGAGATCGCCCGCACCTCCACCCTCGACTTCCTCCCGGAGACCGCCGCGATCCGCGCCGACGACTCCTGGAAGGTGGCCCCCTCCCCCGCGGCCCTGGACGACCGCCGCGTCGAGATCACCGGCCCCACCGACCGCAAGATGACCATCAACGCCCTCAACTCGGGCGCCAAGGTGTGGCTCGCCGACTTCGAGGACGCCTCCGCGCCGACCTGGGAGAACGTCGTCCTCGGCCAGATCAGCCTCGCCGACGCCTACACCCGGAACATCGACTTCACCGACCCGGGGTCCGGGAAGTCGTACGCCCTGCGCCCGAACGACGAGCTCGCCACCGTCGTCATGCGCCCGCGCGGCTGGCACCTGAACGAGCGTCACCTCGTCGACGCCGACGGCAGCCAGGTCCCCGGCGCCTTCGTCGACTTCGGCCTCTACTTCTTCCACAACGCCCAGCGCCTGCTCGACCTCGGCAAGGGCCCGTACTTCTACCTCCCGAAGACCGAGTCGCACCTCGAAGCCCGCCTGTGGAACGACGTGTTCGTCTTCGCGCAGGACTACGTCGGCATCCCTCAGGGCACCATCCGCGCCACCGTCCTCATCGAGACGATCACGGCCGCGTACGAGATGGAGGAGATCCTCTACGAACTCCGCGACCACGCCTCCGGGTTGAACGCCGGCCGCTGGGACTACCTGTTCTCCATCGTCAAGAACTTCCGTGACGGCGGCGCCAGGTTCGTGCTCCCGGACCGCAACGCGGTCACGATGACGGCCCCGTTCATGCGGGCGTACACCGAACTCCTCGTCCGTACCTGCCACAAGCGCGGCGCGCACGCGATCGGCGGCATGGCGGCCTTCATCCCCTCGCGCCGGGACGCCGAGGTCAACAAGGTCGCCTTCGAGAAGGTCCGCGCCGACAAGGACCGTGAGGCGAACGACGGCTTCGACGGCTCCTGGGTCGCCCACCCCGACCTGGTGCCGATCGCCATGGAGTCCTTCGACCGGGTCCTCGGCGACAAGCCGAACCAGAAGGACCGCCTCCGTGAGGACGTCCACGTCGAGGCGGCCGACCTGATCGCGATCGACTCGCTGGACGCCAGGCCGACGTATCCCGGGCTCGTCAACGCCGTGCAGGTCGGCATCCGTTACATCGAGGCCTGGCTGCGCGGTCTCGGCGCGGTCGCCATCTTCAACCTGATGGAGGACGCGGCCACCGCGGAGATCTCCCGCTCCCAGATCTGGCAGTGGATCAACGCCGGCGTCGAGTTCGAGAACGGCGAGAAGGCCACCCCCGAGCTGGCCCGCAAGGTCGCCGCGGAGGAACTCGCGAGCATCCGGGCGGAGATCGGCGAGGAGGCCTTCGCGGCCGGGCACTGGCAGCAGGCCCACGACCTGCTGCTCCAGGTCTCCCTCGACGAGGACTACGCGGACTTCCTCACCCTGCCGGCGTACGAGCAGCTCAAGGGCTGACGCTCACGCGGGTCTGTCCGAGTGGCCCAGGGACCTCCCCGGGGCCACTCGGTCGCGTACGAGCCGCTTGACGGCCGTCGGCTCCGGGAAGCCCTGCTCGCGACGGTCCCAGACGACCTCGTCGTTCACCCGGACCACGAAGACCCCGCCCTTACCGGGCTTGAGGGCCAGTTCGCCCAGCTCCTCCTCGAAGGTCGTCAGCAGCTCCTGGGCGAGCCAGGCGGCGCGCGGCAGCCAGCGGCACTGCGTGCAGTACTCGATCTGAACGCGGTGGGTCACGTCCACGGCGGGGTCCGTCATCCCAGGTGCACCGACCAATCCTGTTCCGCGGCCGGCTTGCCGTGCAGGTCGGGGACCCGCTTGAGCCAGCTCGGCCGTCCTTGCTGGGTCTTCGCCGCGCGCAGGGCCTCCTCGGCGGCGAGCTCCTCCCGGGTGGGGAAGTCGGTGGGCAGCCAGGCCGCGGAGGCCCGCACGCGCGCGTGCAGGTAGTCCACGTACGCCGTCCGGGCGTCGTCGGGCGTCGCGAAGCCGGGTTCGTCCGCGAGCCAGGCGTCCGGGACCTCGGCGACGATCTCCCGCAGCAGCTCCTCGGTGACCTTCGGCGCCAGCTCGGCGTCGGCGGCGCGCACGTCGGGCGTGTAGTGGCCGAGGGCGTGGTGGCGGAAGTCGTAGGCCTTCGCGGGGTCCGAACCGTCCCAGCGGTGGTGGAAGACGAGGGCGGCGCCGTGGTCGATCAGCCACAGGCGCGGGGGCACGGTGCCGAACGTCGGCCAGAGCATCAGGTTGGAGCTGTGGACCGTACGGTCCACGTTGACGGTGAGGGCGTCGAGCCAGACGATCCGGCCCGCCTCCAGGGGGTCGACGCGGAAGGTCCTGGCGACCTCGGGGGTGAAGTCCTTCGCGCCCGGCAGGTAGTCCATGCCGAGGTTGACTCCCGCGCTCGCGCGGTGCAGGTCCCGCACCTCCTGGTGGGGCTCGCTCTCGGCGATCGCCGGGTCGAAGTGGACCATGACCAGCTCCGGGAAGCGCAGCCCCAGGGCCCGCGCCAGCTCTCCGACGACGATCTCCGCGACCAGCGCCTTGCGGCCCTGCGCGGAGCCGGTGAACTTCACGACGTACGTGCCCAGGTCGTCGGCCTCGACGACGCCGGGGACGGAGCCGCCGGAGCGCAAGGGCTGGATGTAGCGGGTGGCGGCCACCTCTCTCAACATCTTCCAAGGCCTCACAGCCTGATTACCTTATATCCCACGGTCAGCTCCCACGCGGTGCAATCCGGCGAAACGTCCACGATCAGTCCTGGGGAGAATCTGGGGGTAGCGACCGGCATGCTCGTCTCCCTGTCTCCCCAGCAGCCCGTCAACGGCGGCGCGCCCCTTGGTTCCGGCCTCCGGCATGAAGTGAGCATAGTAGCCACGGCCTCCCCTGCTTCCAGCATGACCGCGTCGACCAGGGCCTGGGCCTGCTGGGCTCCGCCTTGCGGCCTCTTCGCGACCTGCTGGGCGACGGCGAGGCCGCCGCCCAGCGAGTCCTTGGCGGTGTCCATCGCGGCGACCGGGAGGTGGCCGCCGACCAGGTCGGTCAGCGCGCCCGCCACCTCGCTCGAGACGGATTCGTGGCTCTGACGCGGTTCACGCCGGCGGTGTTCCGTCCCCCAGGTGCCGCCCGCTGCGGACAGCGGCTGCTCACGCGCTGTCCGACGGAGGGGGTACCCATCGTCACAGGGCGATGCGCGCCTCGGCGGCAGTGATGACCGCAGTGCGCCGACGATGGTCGCGCTCGTACTCCAGCACCTGCCCGGCCACGACGGGGTCGGCGCTGTGGAGGCGGGCTTTGATCTGCTCGGTCGTCATGTCGTCGTAGACGGGCCAGGGCTGGCTACCGCGCAGCCGCTCGATGGTGTTGAGGATCTCGGGCCGGTGGGCATGCGCTCGCTCGTAGCCCTCGATGACGGTGAGATCCGCCTGGGACAGCATGCGCAGTTGACCGGTGATGTCGCTGACCCCGAGCTGCTCATAGCCGGATACCGGCAGATCCTCGGCCCGGGTGACCGCGCCCGGTGTCTCGTCGGCCGCGCGCGCGGCCTCCTCGTCCGGCCCGCCTTCGGCGGCTGGACGACGACCGCCGTCGGCTTCTGCCGCAACGGCCGCGGCGTGTTCGGCAAGGCTGTCCTGAAGCCGTCGCAGCAGTTCCTCGTCCTGGCGCAGCAGCGCCTCGAACAGGTCGGCGGCAGCCCGGTCGCGGGCCCCTTCGGCAATGCTCTGACCGGCCCGGCAGGCTGCCACCGCCCGCGCGGTGATCGCGTACTCGTCCTCGGCGTTCCTCAGCAAGCGGCGCTCGCCGGCCGACTGCCGACCGCGCATGGCCTCGGCGGCGATCAGTGCGCCGATCTCCCAGGGCAGCCGGGTCAGCCGGACGGCGTCGCGGGCAAGGAGCCCGACCGACTGGATCGTGTCCTGCAGGGGGCGACGGGGGCGCAGGACGCGGAGACGGTCGTCAATGCGGGCGATGTGCTCCTGCGTGGCCGCCATGTGGTCTTCCAGTGCCGACCGGTGCGGGCCGACAGGAGTGACGTTCACATCGGACCGGAAACGGTCGAGGACCGCTGCGTGGGCCTGACGGACGTCTTCCAACGCCGGAATGAGCGCGTTCGTCGTCACTGCCATCAAAGACTCCCTCGCTGTCGGCGGGCCGTCGCAACCGGACTCTTCCTGCGATCGGGCCCCGAGCCATCCTCAACGAGCAGCCCGAAGATCGCCCCGTGAGCAAGGCAACGGCTGCCCGGCCGACACCCGCAACGGCTGCCCCGCCGACATCCGCAGCGTCGCCCGGCCGGCTGGCGCTGCGAGCGCCGGCATCCCGCTCGGTCGATCGGGTGAATCGCTCCGGGCCACGATGCCGTCCGTGCCGGGCGGAGTGAGCCAGGGCGGTTAATGTGCCACCGCCGCACGGCGAGGGCCTGCAACAGCAGCTGGGTCCGCCGTCCGGAACGCCGCCGACGCCGACTGTGATCAAAGGAGAAGCATGCGGTGAGGGAGTCCCCGGTCCCCTGCCTGGCTGCCGGTCTGCCGCAGGGCGCCGCGCCCGCAGCCCCACCCGCCCGGCCGGTGGAACCAGCGCCGAACAACATGGACCAAGGAGCCGGTGAGGCGACCGCCCAGCAGATGGTCGGCATGATCTGGACCTCGGCCATCCTGGCTTGGCATCGCTCACGTGGATGACAGCGTCCGTCGACCGTCGCGGGACCGTCTCACCCGGTGGCAGCCAGGTGCCACGCCGTTGTCGTTCACGGCTTCCACACCTCCGGCCCTCCCCCGTGCCACTCGACAAGACCCGACTCGGCAACGTCCACCTCGTCCCAGTGCGGCAGGCCGGCGTTCCGCAGGAAGACGGTCAGGTCGTGCAGGCTGTACGCGGTGCCGAGAACGTCTCCGTCGAGGCGCACCTGGCGGCCTCCGGTCTCGGACGGCGGGAAGACGATCACACGGCGCTCAGACATGGCACCAGCCTCCCCCGCGGCCGGCAGCATCTGCATCCCGGCCGCGGCCACCCGCAGGCAGACGTCCACGCACGCGGGTCGTGGCCCTGCTCGGCCGATCGCGATCGCTGGGCAGGCGGAGGTGGCGTCTTGGACCTACGGTGATCCAAGAGGGGTCGGCAGGCCGAACCGGCGTGGCAGAGGAGGCTGCGGTGGAGGAGCAGTTCGTCTGGGTGACCACGCGCCGCCTTCGGCCGGGCACCCTGGAGGATTTCGAGAGGGCATGGCGACCGGATCCGTACCCGAAGGGTCTGCGCCGCGCGTTCGCGTACTGGTCAGAGGACGGACAGGAGATCACAGGGGTGTCCTTCTGGGACTCCAGAGAAGCATGCGACTCCTGGCGGACCTCGGAGCCCGAGGCGCAGCGGCGCGCGGCGATGGCCCCCTACGTCGCCGAAGAGCGGGAAGGCTTCTACCGCGGCCGTGAACTCGCCGTCCCGCAGCGGTAGCCGCGGCGCGGCGGGCGGGGTGGGGTGCCCGCAAAGAACCGGCGGGCGGGCGTTGTGAGGAAGCCCGCCCGCCACGTAGGTGACCTGGAATCCGACACGGCTGATCGGCGGCAGGTGCCTCTCTGGTTCGGATCGGCGGCGCTGATGTCGCCGAGCGCCGAGTGCGGGTCACGTTCGACGGCGAGGTCGCCCAGCGAGATGACGCCCACCGGCCGGTCCTCCTCCACGACCGGCAGCCGGCGTATCGCCCGCTCCCGCATCAGCTGGATCGCGCGGTCCACGTCGTCGTCCGGAGAGACCGTGACCGTCTCCGTGCTGCAGACCTCCTGCACCGGTTTGCTGCTGATGTCGGCGCCCTCGGCAAGACCCCGCACCACCAGGTCCCTGTCGGTGACCACACCGCGCAGGTGGTCGTCCTCGATGACCAGGACGTCGCCGATGTTCTCATCCCGCATACGGCGCGCCACCTCGACCAACGGCGTCTGCGGCGCTACCCCGACCGGGTCTCTCGTCATGACTTCCCGAACCTGCTGAGCCATCGAATCCTCCTCGCCCGGACAGTGGGGGATCCCCCCGGCGGTTTCGGACGTCGACCGGATACCCGGTCGGCCAGGACGCTCACGTGCGACAGGTCTCGGCTGCGGTCAAGGATTTATCGTGTCTAGTGCACAGCTTTCGTACCGTGCTGCTCCTGCCGTCCGCGGGGGGCGACATGAAAGTCGAACTGGTCCAGCGGGCCGCCAACGCACTGTTCGACGTCCCGGACACCGTGCACGAGGAGATCATCACACTCATCGCGTCTGTGGCCGAGGAACCGAAGATCCAGGTCACGGAACTGGCCGCAGCGTTCGGTGAGTGGTGCTGGCTCGTGTACACCCTCCACGGAGACGTGATCGAAGTGCTGGACGTCGGCTGTGCTCGGTGACATCACCTCCGCAGCCACAGTCGTGGCCGTCTGCCCGGGAGGACATCATGCGTATGCAGTGGGACGCGTTTTTGTCCGCGGTCCAGGAACGTGGCGAATATCCCTCACGGGAGGAGGCGGAACGGGCTTCCCGCGTCGTCCTCGCCCTGCTGGGCGCGCATCTCGTGGGCGAGGCGCGGGCCGAGCTGGCCGCCCGGCTCCCCGAGACGATGGCGCTGGTACTGCTCAACCCGCTCCAGGCACACGAGCCTCTTCCGCCCGAGCGGTTCATCCGGGCAACCGCGGCCTGGATCGAAGGCGCGACGGAGAAGACCGCCACGTGGGATGTCAGCGCCGTGCTCAGCGTCGTGGCCGACACCGCAGGCGAAGACCTGATGAACCGGATCCTGATCCAGCTCCCCGATGGCTACGACCTGCTCTTCGGCCACCCCCAGCCGAAGTGACCACCGGGCCACGAGCCCGCAACGGCACCGCACTCACATCGCGAGCGCGTCGGCACAATGCCGGAGCCGCGCGGGCAGCACGATCCTGAACGATCGGTCGCCCGACGAGCGTTCACGTCCGTTCGACAGCAGAGCTCGCCGCCCGCGCGGACACCGCAGACGGCAGCCATCGACAAGCAACGGCAGAAAGGGCCGGGGCCCGGAAGTAGCGCGCAGGACGCCCGACCCGCGGAAAGGGCCGCGCTCCCGAGCGCGCGATATCGGGCGTGCACACGTGAGCAATCCACCGGCCGCGGTGACGTCCGTGAGCGCGCACCGCCACTGCGCCCGAGCGCCGAGGTCCACGGGCGTGCAGCGCGAGCGCAGATCATGTACAGGCCAGGGGGTTCGGGAGGGGCAGATAGCGGGCGTCGGCGCCGTCCGCGCCGGTCCAGCGCAGCAGGAGGTTGGTCTTGCCGGGCAGGGTGGGCGCGGTGAGCAGGGCACGAGCCTCGGGGAGGTCATGCCGGTCCAGCTCGTGGCGGGCGGCGGGCCAGGGGTCCAGGCCGGGGTGGTACTCGGCCAGGGTTGCGGCGACCTCGGTGAGGTGGTTGACGACCAGGCAGTACACCAGTCGCTCCCAGCCGGCGGCGCGGGACACGTCCGGCAGCAGCTTGACGCCCTCCGCGTCCCGGAACAGGGCCTGCACGGGGAGGCCGTCGGCGTCGACGGCGACCAGCGTGTTCTGCAGGTGGGCCTCGAGGACGACGCCGTGGCCGGCGAAGGCCGCGAGCGCCGGGGGCACGACGGCGGCGAGGTACGCCTCCCACCAGGCCGCCGGGTCCGCCGCGCCGGCCAGGGGGCTGTCCCGGGAGCCCTCCACGAGGCCCGCGGCGAGCAGGGGGGTCGCGCCGGGCAGGACATGGTCGCCGAGCCCGTCGCGGACGAGAACGGCCAGCTCCTCGAAGGCGAAGGCGGCGGTGCGGTAGCCGCGGTCGCTCAGCCAGGCCGCCCGGCCGTCGACCGCTGCGAAGGCCTTCGTGACGGCCGCGTCGGTCCGGCGGAGTTTCAGCAGGTCGTGGCGCCACAGCCGGCGGATGTCGTTGGTGATGCGCACGTCGAGACTGAACTTCAGGAACAGGTCCCGCTCGGGCGCGTACACCGTGCGCACGGCGGCGGTCGGCCAGGTCTCGTACGCGGTTGTGCCGAGCCGGATCAGACGGCCGTCGGCGAAGGCCGGCGCGAGGGCGCGGCGTGCCAGGTCGAGCTGCCAGGGATGGGCGGGCAGCAGCCGGTAGCCGGGCGGTGCCTCGCCGAGCGCGTCGAGGGCGGAGGTGTCGCCCTCCTCGACGACCAGGTCCTCGCGCAGGCCGAGAAGGACGAGCGGGAAGCGGGCGTGTGCCTCGGGGGCGTACGGCAGCCAGGCGGTGGCCGGGCCGCCGCCGCGTGCCTTGGGGGCGGGGTGGTGGGGGTGGCCGGTGACGAGGGACTGCTCGGAGCGCAGGTAGGGGTCGGCCGGCGGGGTGGCACGCGCGCGTGCGGTGAGCAGGGCGGCCACCGCGTCCCTGCTGTCGAGCATCTCGGCGGGCAGCTCGCGGTTGACGAGGCCGGTGTGGCGGCGCAGTTCCTCCGCGACGAGGGTGACGAGGCCGGCGTGGTCGAGGCGGTGCCAGGCGCCGGCCGCGTGGACCTCGGGCTCGGCGGGGCGCCGGTTGCCGCGGACGCGCAGCGGGCGGCCGGAGGGCAGCCGGTACACGAGCCGTCCGCCGCGCTCGGGCAGCGGCTCGGCCACCTCCCGCAGCAGGCAGTTCAGCAGCGGCGTGGCCGCGTAGGCGTCGGCGAGGCCGTCGACGCCGGTGCGTGCGGTGGGGTCGGCGGGCGCCACGGCCTCGGCGGGCGGGGGGATGAGGTCCACGCGTTGTACTCGTTCCCTACGGTTCTTTCGGGCGGGGATGATCAGTATCGCTGGCGTCACGGCCCCGCCCCGACGTCCTACTCGTACCCGAGGAGCCCGCCCGTGCACCGTCCCCCCACCGCCGAGGCCGAGCTGGCCGCCGAGCTCGCCACCGTGCGCCCCGCGCTCGGACCGCGGTTCGCGGCCGAGCTGCCCGGCGCCCGCGCGGCCGTGCTGACGCGGCTGTGGCGGGCGCTCGCCCATGAGCCGCTGCCGTGGATCGAGCGCCGCGAGCCGGGCCGGGAGGGCCTCGCGCTGCGCCTCACCGACGGCCGCCGCCTGCACGGCCCGCTCGCCGACCCGTACGCGACCGCCGCGTACGTGACCGCCGTACGCCTGGACGGGGCGGCGGGCGGCGGGGTGGTGTACGACGATCCCGCGCGGCTGATGACGGACCTGGCCGTGCCGCACGGCGGGGGCCTCGCGGCCGAACTCGCCCACAGTGTGGCGTCGTTGGCCCTGTCCCGGGCCGGCCAGGGCCCTCACTCGAAGGAGTGGCCCGCGCACGACTGGGAGTGGGAGCAGCGGGTCGTCGACGGGCATCCGTACCACCCCAACTGCCGTTCGCGGCCCGGCTTCTCGGTCGCCGAGCAGCTCGCGTACGGACCGGAGCACCGGCCGCCCTCGGTGCGGCTGGGGCTGCTGCCGGTGCCGCGTGAGGAGTGTCTCGTCGCGGGTGAGTGGCCCGGGGAGCTGCGGGACGGGGAGCGGCTGTTGATCCCCGTGCATCCGTGGCAGGCGGCGCACGTGCTCAAGCGGACGTGCGAGGAGGGTCTCGCGGCGCATCCGCTGATGTCGCTGCGCACGCTCGCCGTGCCGGACGGACCGCAGGTGAAGACGGCGTTGAGCGCCCGGCTGACGTCCTCCGTGCGGGACATCTCCGTCGGCTCGGTGGTCTCCTCGGCGGCCCTCTCGGCGTTCGCGGAGACCTTGGCGGCGCGCACGGACGGACTGCTCCACATGACGCGGACGTGGGGCGCGGCCACCGCCGACTCACCCGACCTGGCGGCCGTGTTGCGTGAGTCGCCGGCCGTGTACGCGGGCCCGGGTGAGCATGTCGTACCGGTGGCGGCCCTCGCCACCACCGAACTGCCCGCCTCCCCCGCGTGGCTGGCGGAGTTCGCGCGGCTCGCGCTCTCCGTCGGGCTGCGGCTGCTGGAGCTGGGCGTCGCGTTGGAGGCGCACGGGCAGAACCTGCTGGTCGTGCTGTCGGCGTCGGGCGCCCCGCTGCGGCTGGTCTACCGCGACCTCGCCGACATCCGCGTCAGCCCGGCCCGGCTGGCCCACCACGGTCTGCCGCTGCGGACGTTGCCCGAGCTGCCGGAGCGGATCCTCACGGACGACGTGAGCGCACTGCGGCGCAAGCTGTTCGGCTCGCTGGTGGCGGGCGCGCTGGCGTCGACCGCGGGAAGCGGGGAGGCCCTGGGGGCGGCGCTGGAGGCGGCCGTACGGGAGGTGCCGCGTACCGCGGACCTCACCGCGCTGTGCGAGGAGCCGCTGCCGGTGAAGGCGTTGACGCTGATGCGGTTGTCGCCCGGGGTGGCCGGTGACCAATGGGCGGAGCTGCCCGGTCCGCTGCGTGCACCGTAGCCCGGAGGCCGTTTTGTGGCCGGACACCTCTGATCAATAAGATCCGCCGATGATCAGAACACAACGGCTGGCGGCGGGCGTGTGCGCCCTGCTCGCCGCGCTCGCGGCCGGGATCGCGTTCCCGGCCGGGGCGGTCGCCGACGAGACCACAGCCAGCGCCCCGAAGGTCGACCTGGTCCTCGACGTCAGCGGTTCGATGCGGGCGAAGGACATCGACGGCGGGACGCGGATGGCCGCGGCCAAGCAGGCGTTCAACGAGGTGCTGGACGCGACCCCGGAGAACGTTCTTCTCGGCATCCGCACCCTCGGCGCCAACTACCCGGGGGACGACCGGAAGGCGGGCTGCAAGGACACCGCGCAGCTGTACCCGGTCGGCCCGCTGGACCGGACCGAGGCCAAGACGGCGGTGGCGACCCTCTCCCCCACCGGCTGGACGCCGATCGGTCCCGCCCTGCTGAAGGCGGCCGACGACCTCGACGGCGGCACCGGCTCCAAGCGCATCGTGCTGATCAGCGACGGCGAGGACACCTGCGCGCCGCTCGACCCGTGCGAGGTGGCCCGCGAGATCGCGGCCAAGGGCATCGGCCTGACCATCGACACCCTCGGTCTGGTGCCCAACGTCAAGATGCGGCAGCAGCTCAGCTGCATCGCCGAGGCCACCGGCGGTACGTACACCTCGGTGGAGCACACCGACGAACTCACCGACCGCGTCAACCAGTTGGTGGACCGGGCGGCGGACCCCGTGGTGACGCCGGTCGCCACGCAGGGCGCGGACTCCTGCGCGAAGGCGCCGACGCTGAAGTCGGGTCTGTACACCGACCGTGAGGAGTTCGGCCAGGAGCGCTGGTACCGCGTGGACGTCGACCCGGGCCAGGAGCTGCGGGCCTCGGTGAGCGTGTCGGCGGACCGGGACATGAACCCCGACTACGGGGTGCTGTTGCGGGCGGTCACGGTGCACGGCCGGGAGATCGTGCGCGGAGAGGCGGCGGGCATCGGCCGTACGGACGTGATCTCGACCGGTCTGCGCTACCCGAAGGCGGAGAGCGACGAGGACGAGGCGCCGGCCGAGACCGTGTGCCTCCAGGTGACGAACTCCTTCTCTGCGGCCTCCGGGGTGAAGACCACGCCCGGCATGCCGCTGGAACTGACCGTGGACGTCGTCGACGGCCCCTCGCAGGCGAGCGACGTGGCCTCCTTCGGTCTCGGCCGCGGCTGGTGGCTGCTCGGCGCCCTGGTGCTGACCGGCTTCCTCGCGGGTCTGCTCTGGGGCTGGCTGTCCCGCTGGCGTGTCTCGATCTGGAGGACCAACTGATGCGGATCACACGCGTGGTGAGCGCGACCCTGCTGGCCCTCGGCCTGGCGGCCGGCCCCGCCGCGGCCGACTCCACCCCCTCCGCGAGCCCCTCGGAGGACAGCTCGGCACCGACCGAGGCGGGCACGTCGTTCCGTACGGCGGCGGAGATCGACCAGGGCCGGACGGTCACCGCGAGCGGCTCCGCCGGCGACTACCTGTACTGGTCGTTCCCGGCCGACGCGGGACAGCGGCCCACGGTCAAGGCGAAGGTGAAGCTCCCGCAGGAGCACGCCGGCCAGACCTGGCAGATCGACGTGTACGACGGCCTGCGCCGCCGCCAGGCCTGCCAGTACGGCGCCCAGGCGCGGACCGCCGCCCCGGGCACCGCCTCCGTCGATCTGGCCTGTGTCCTGCGCACGGTCCGCGCCTGGTCCGAGCCGTGGGCCGACGACCCGCTGCCGGGGACGTACTACGTCCGCCTGACGGTCGTCGGCCTGAAGACGGCCGACCTCGGTCTCCCGATGGACGCCGAACTGCGGGTGGACTCGGAGGACATCGGCGGGTCGGCGGCGGTGGACGGCTCGCTGGCCGAGCCGCTGGTGCCGGGTGTCGCGGTCACGTCCGAGGCCGATGAGGAGGATGCGTCGGCCTCGGCCGTCCTGTCGAGCATCGAGCCGGAGGACGGCTGGTCGTCCGGATGGTGGTCGGACCGGTGGGTGTGGACGGCGGTGGGCGGCATACTGGCCGCGCTCGCCGGGATCGGCGGGTACGCGCTGACGCGCGGCTCGGGACGCCCCACACGGGTCCCACCAGCCGCCTGACACTTCCTCAGAGGGCCCACCGCAGCACTGCGGTGGGCCCTCTCTCATGCCTCCCGCAACGCCTTGGCGAGCGTGCCGTCCCCGCTCACGCCGATCCGCCCGGCCCGCACCGCGTCGCGCAGGCTCACCTCCCCCTGCGCCACGGCCGTACAGGTGCCGACGTCCAGGACGAGCCGCGCGTCGGGCTCCCCGGGCGCGGGCCCCTCGCCGTACACGGGACCCTCCACCGCACCCACGAACAGATGGAAGTCCCCTTCCTCCACCCGGACTTCGACGAGCCCGCTCTCCTGCCCCTCCAGCGCGCGCAGCAGGGGCAGGGCGAACCAGTGGGCGCGGACGGCGTCGGTGGGCCGCCGCTCGCCCAGCTCCGTCTGCCCCCACGCCCCGAGCGCCTGGAGGACGGGCAGCAACTGCCGTCCGCGCTCGGTGAGTTCGTACACGTAGGCCGCGCCGGGAGGAGGCAGTCGGCGGCGGGTGGAGAGCCCGTCCCGCTCCATGTCCTTCAGCCGCGAGGCGAGTACGTCCGTGCTGACGCCCGGCAGATCGGCGTGCAGGTCCGTGTAGCGGCGCGGGCCGGCGAGCAGTTCCCGGACGATCAGCAGGGTCCAGCGGTCGCCGACGACGTCGAGCGCGCGGGCGGCGGAACAGTACTGGTCGTAGCTTCGGCGACGAGACATGCGACGCAGTCTAGACATGTCGTTGGACTTTCCAAGCCGGAACTTGGTAAAACCAAGCAACACCAATACCGGAGGGGCGAGCGCGCATGGAGTTCCGGCAGTCGAACAAGCTCAGCGAGGTCTGTTACGAGATCCGCGGCCCGGTGATCGAGCACGCCAACGCACTGGAGGAGGCGGGCCACAGCGTGCTGCGCCTGAACACCGGCAACCCGGCGCTCTTCGGCTTCGAGGCGCCGGAGGAGATCCTCCAGGACATGATCCGGATGCTCCCGCAGGCGCACGGCTACACGGACTCGCGCGGCATCCTCTCCGCCCGCCGGGCGGTCGCCCAGCGGTACCAGAACCGGGGCCTGGAGGTCGACGTCGACGACGTCTTCCTCGGCAACGGCGTCTCCGAGCTGGTCTCCATGGCCGTACAGGCGCTGGTGGAGGACGGTGACGAGATCCTGATCCCGGCCCCCGACTTCCCCCTCTGGACGGCGGTGACGACCCTCGCCGGCGGCAAGGCGGTCCACTACCTCTGCGACGAACAGTCCGACTGGTACCCGGACCTGGACGACATGGCGTCGAAGATCACGGACCGCACGAAGGCCGTGGTCATCATCAACCCGAACAACCCCACCGGGGCCGTCTACCCGAAGGAGATCGTCGAGGGCATCCTCGACCTGGCCCGCCGCAACGGCCTGATGGTCTTCGCCGACGAGATCTACGACCAGATCCTCTACGACGACGCCGTCCACCACTCCGCCGCCGCGCTCGCGCCTGACCTCGTGGTCCTGACCTTCTGCGGCCTGTCGAAGACCTACCGGGTGGCGGGCTTCCGCTCGGGCTGGCTGGTCGTCACCGGACCCAAGCAGCACGCGAAGGACTACCTGGAGGGCCTCACCATGCTGGCCTCCATGCGCCTGTGCGCCAACGCGCCCGCCCAGTACGCCATCCAGGCCGCGCTCGGCGGCCGCCAGTCCATCCACGAACTGACCGCACCGGGTGGACGACTGCGCGAGCAGCGGGACGTCGTCTGGGAGAAGCTCAACGAGATCCCGGGCGTGTCGTGCGTCAAGCCCAAGGGCGCGCTGTACGCGTTCCCGCGCCTCGACCCCGAGGTGCACAAGATCCACGACGACGAGAAGTTCGTCCTGGACCTCCTGCTCCGCGAGAAGATCCAGGTGGTCCAGGGCACCGGCTTCAACTGGCCCACCCCCGACCACTTCCGCATCCTCACCCTGCCGTACGCGGAGGATCTGGAGGCGGCGATCGGGCGGATCGGGCGGTTCCTCAGCGGGTACCGGCAGTAGGACCTCCCGGCCCCTTCAGCCGGGAACCGGGACCTGTCAGAGGTCAGGACGGATCTTGCTGCCTCCGTGGGCGATACGGATCTTGCCTTCCGCCCCGATCAGGCGGAAGTGGATGCGCCCGGCTCCCGGGGTGAAACGAGCGTGGAGGTGGAATGTCCGCTCCTCGCCGTCCAAGTCCTGGAACTTGCACACCCGCTTGCGTGTTTCGCCCTCGGGGGTCACCTTGGACTGCCACTCCGGCTCGTTCGACGCGGACGGGTCCCACGCGGCGGTCGAGGCCTCCAGCCGTTCGAGACAGCGTCGTACGGGCACGACCCAGCGCGGGTCCAGGTCGCTGAGCTGGTACTCGGTCCGGGGCAGAAACTGCAGGTGCGGGTAGAGCTCGGCGCGGAGTTCCCAGATCTGGCGGCCGGTTGCGGCGCGGGCCAGACTCGATGCCGGATCCAGGCGCGGTGTTCGTCCACGTGCGGTTCGGTCGAAAGCTCCGGGCGTCTCCAAGCTCAAGAAATCCTCATATCCGTGCGGATGATCTAGATCTTTAGCTCTCAAAACCGACACATCCTGGTTACAAGGTGGTGGCCGCGATGAGAATGCCCGTGGTTTGATTCCGCCAAGCGATCACCTCGAGGGAGGGATCGCATGGATTCCAGGGGGGAATCAATGAGCAGTCGCTCATCCAGATCTGTGGCCCAGATGACGGGCGGTATCTGTGTAACTGCACTGCTGGCTGGCGCACTTACGGGGTCACCCGCCATCGGTGCGTCGACGCAGACGGCGGCTGCAGCTGCCGCCTCGTGCCCGTCAGCGATACCTACCTATGTGGTAACGCCCAACGGGTCGCCGTCGCTCACTTCAACTCTGAGGCGATACGTAGACTGGGACCCGCAGAGCGCTGGCCACCTCTTCAGTGCTGAGAAGAGTGCCGGTCTGGCGTACGGGCACCGTGTCTTTTCTGGCGGCGGTACACGCCTTTTCAAGATCGGCCAGATAGGCGGGGGCTGGGACGCCCGCACTTTGGGCTCGTTCAGGGATCAGTCAGAGACGGGTGGCTCGCTACTGAGCCTCGAGTACACGTACGAGGCGCGGGCGGGGCAGAATTGGAATGCGTACACGCGTATCTGGTCCGACGCGGACGGCAGGGTTGTCAACTTCGACGAGGCCGGCAACCTCAATGTTTACGTCGAGCAGTTCCCGGACGGGACCACGGCATCGGCAAGGATGTCCCGGCTGGCGCAACTCCCTGCCACCAACCCGGCCCTGGTGGAGCTGAGCAAGTCGACGTCCATCTGGTCCACTGGAAACAAGATCTACGGCTTGCTGAATGAAACCATCCGGTCTTGGGATTACAGCGCTGCTCTCAACAGCATCACGCTCGGCCCCAGTGCGGCCGGGACCGTCGTCGCCACTGGGCTAACTGGCGCGGCGACCGCTTGGAGCCCCGCGCCTGGCGTGTTCTACACCAAAACCACCGACGGCGCGGTCAAGAAGTACGCTGGATCGCCCCTGGCGCTCATCAACGATGATTTCGCTGTTGGACTGAAGGGCAGTGTCTTCGCTGCTGCCGCTTCCTGTCTCTCGAGCGCAGGTGACGAGAAGCCCTACTTCGGCCAGATACCGGTTGATGATCCCAGCGTCCCGTCGGTGCCTCCAGCGTCGACCACCAGCCCTCCTCCATCGGGCCCCGAGGTAGTCTCCGGTCGATTCCTTCTACCTGACGGAAGCCCGGCTGCTGGGATGAACGTTGTTGTAGAGGCTTCCGACCTTCTGCCAGCGGACAACGAGAGCGTCGTCAATCTTCCCGACCTTGGCTCGACGACAACCGACGCAGACGGCAACTGGTCTCTGACCATCCCGGAATCGTTGCCACCTGAGGTGCAGACCGCGGTAAGCAACAATGGTGGTGCGCTCAATGTCACTGCCACGACCACGGGTAGGTCGGAATCCGGAGTCACGCTCGTAGGTACGGATAACTTGACGGCCGCTCCTGAGGATCCCGGCACGGGTACTCGCACACGTTTCGCCACGACCGTCACTGAGGAAGAGGGCGGAAACAGCGTCAAACTGCTCCCAGCGCTGGCCGACCCTGAGACGGTCGTCCCGGACCCCACCACTGAGGAGCAGCAGACCACGTATGCGGCACAGCTGGATACGCAGCCTACAGACGACCCCAATCAGGTGGCGCCAAGGTGGCAGAGTGACCGTGGGACGTCACCGGAGGATCACAACCCGTACCTGATCAACGGTACCGACATCACCTCCGAGCAGGTAACTCCACGTGCTGACACCTGCTATTGGGATTCGCAGGTTGTTTCTCGCCAGATCTCGTACACCGTCGTGGGCGAGTCGCACGCCTACTGGGATGCAGCCGGCAATGTCGAATATAAGTCGACTCTCTCGAATACCATCGACGTCGGTTACAGTGCCAAGGGTAGTCTCTGGTCCGTGAGCGGGTCGGCCTCCATTGGAAGCTCGGCAGCAGGTGTTTCTGGATTCAGTTGGCGGGGCCCGTACGTGGCCAAGCAGTGGAAGGTCCCGATCGAATACAATAAGATCAAAAAGACCTGGCGCTGCGGTGGAGTCCCCGTGGATTCCTATTATGAAATTCGACCCAGTAAGTTTAAGGTTCCTGCCGGACAGCCCGTCGGCGCCTACGGCAAGGATGCAAGGCAGCTTGACGGGCCTGTCCGCTACGCGAATTCGAACCCTAAGTACCGGAGCTGGCTGGCGCCCTACGGTACCTGGGCGGTTGAGGTAGGCAAGAGCGTCAAATGGTCGGGGGCGGCTGTGGTGCTCGGCGTGTCCCTCGGCGCTTCCACGAGCTACGACTCGAGCCACAAGCAGAACATCAGGGCGGGCGGTAAGACCGCACGCAAGCACTACATTTGGGGTTACAGTGCGCCTCCCGGGGCCCATATGGGCGTCATTTACTCGAACTAGTCTCGCTATCGCGATAGCAGCGGCATGTTTCGCGGCCTCGGGATGTTCGAGTGCGAATCCTTCGGGGCAAGCGAGGGCTGGTGCTGCCCTCAGCGGAGGCAACCATTCGGCCGGAACTGCTGGTTATCCGCAGGCGTCGGTGGGCGAAGAATTCTGGTTCGCTATGCCACTGCCAACAAACATGTCAGATCGCGACGTTAAGATCACGAATGCCGAGGTGCTGGATGTACCTCAGGGAATTGAAGTGATCGGATACGGGGCCTACAACCTCGAGGATACCCAGGGGTTGCCTCTCATTGTTCCGGAGGGGTATCCCTACACCCCCAAGTACAGAGAGTTCAAGGATTACTCTAAAGAGGGTTTTACGGTGAAATCGAAGAAGGTAAGTGACGTCTTTTATGTCGCGCACCTTCGAGTCACCGGAAAGATCCAGAGGAATGTAAGTGAGTGCAGGTTCGAGTACCGGCAGGGCGAGGTAGTTTACACTCAAACGCTCAGGTGTGGACTCGAACTGCGACTCAAGAAGTGATTCTGCGGGCGCGAACCCTAAATTCGGGGTTCGCGCCCGCACCCTCGCCACATTAAGTAAACAGATCAATCCGTGTCCACGCGTCGAATCGCGTCCCAGAAAGCGCCTGACGTGACGCATCTGGGCCTCAACCAAATGGTTGGGACCGTTCAATCTTGATCGTCGTCCTCTAGTACTCCAGCCGGACTTCTGTATTTTTGCTGGTCAACGGCCTGGCGGTGGGGAGTGTAGCGAGGGTTTGGCGTGGGTGGGGTGGCCTTGGGCCGGCCGTCCCGCGAACGTGTGCCCGCGCCGCATAATGTCAACGCTCCGAGCAATCCGTTGCCGTGATGCACGACGTATCGACGAACAGCTCGCCGAGCACGCCGGCCACACCAGCCCACACGGCCCGCAGCACCTGCTCTCCCACAGCCGCTGGGACGCCGATGGCCGCCGCGACGACCTCCAGGCATACATGGCCGAACAACTCGGCCAAGCAGACGGTGTGTTGATCCTTGACGACACCGGCTTCATGAAGAAAGGCACCACCTCCGCCGAAGTGCAGCGCCAGTACTCCGGCACTGCCGGGACCTGTAGCTGAGTTGGCGTGCAGGATGAGTAACCATGCTCAGGTGCGTCTACGGATGGGGCGGCATGCTGGCGGACATGCAGCGTCCTTCGGTGTGGATGGATCTTGGGCTGGCGATCGCGCTTCTTCCGGTGTCGGCCATGCTGATCTTCTGGCTCGGGATGCATGTGATGTTCTCGGGTGACGCCCTTGGATCCTCCGGCATTCGCACTGCCCAAGCCGGGCGGCGCGGGGCGTGGATCTGCGGTTGCTCAGCGGTCGTGGCGGGTGGCGGGTTGATGGGCCTGCGGTTGTGGATCGCCGGGTCCGTTCACTTGCTTGTTCTCGGTGCGGCGACTGTTCTGTTTGCCGGCGTTGCTGCTCAGAATGGTTGATCACAGCAGTCGCCGGTAGCAGATCAGAGCGCTGGCGAGGCCGACGAAGGCGAGGAAGTGCTCGGCGTAGCGGCGGTGCAGGCGGCGGCAGCCGCCCAGCCACGACAGCGTGCGTTCGATGACCTAACGAGTTGGTGCGTGATAGCGGGTGGGGTGTCGTGCCCGGCCGGTGGCATGATCCGTCT
>NZ_BMSX01000001.1 GCF_014649375.1 Streptomyces aurantiogriseus | reverse complement strand
CCTTTCCGGCGTTTCTGACTCTATCAGATCCTTTCGGCGCTGATTCCCCGTCAGAGGGGCTTGTCCTCCCGGCCGCTGGGCCGTTCCGACGTCTCAAACCTTAGCGGATCCGCCCCGGCGAGTGCTAATCGAGTTGCCGGGCCCGATTCGAATTGAATTCGAGCGCACCAAGGCGCATCAAATTCAACCCCGTCGGGAGATCTTGCTGTGGTGTGAGGTGCCGCTTCTGCGGCGGATGTGTTGCCGAAGAACCGTTACGTCTCCGCGGCAACCCGAAGAACTCTACGGATCCGGGCTAGGGGTGTCAAGTACCCTCTGTCAAGATCTTTTAATCCAGGTCGCTGAGGCGGCCGCCGGCGTCCGGCTGGGCGTGTTCCACCCTGCGGAGCAGCCTGGTCAGGACGTCCCCGAGGGCCGTGCGGTCCGCTGCGGAAAGGTCCTGGAGCAGATCCTCCTCGAAGACCGTCGCCAGTCGCATCGCCTCCAGCCACTTCTCGCGGCCCTCGGGCGTCAGCTCCACGATCACCCGGACCCGGTTGGACTCGTCCCGTTCTCGGGTCACCAGTCCCTCCGCAACCATGCGATCGATCCGGTGGGTCATCGCGGCCGGCGTCAGACCGAGGCGCTTGGCGAGGTCGCTGGGGCCCATGCGGTAGGGCGCGCCGGAGAGGACGAGTGCCTTGAGGACCTCCCACTCGGCGTTGCTGATGCCGAGCTCGGCGGTCTGGCGGCCGTAGGCGACGTTCATGCGGCGGTTCAGGCGGGAGAGGGCCGAGACGATCTTCTCGACCTGGGGGTCGAGGTCCTGGAACTCGCGCTGGTAGGCGGCGATCTGCTCTTCGAGGGTCGGCTCGCTGCCGATGCCTGTGCTGCCGGGGGTGTCGCCCATGGGTCTCAGTATCGCATGCGGCTCGTTCGCCTTGAAGTTCTTCGAGGTGTACTGTTTAGCTTCGAAATTTACCTTCGAAGTCTTCGGTTCTAAGTACTGAGACACGCCAACTACCTGAGAGAGGTGAACGTGACCAGGGCGATGGGCGCAGCGATGCGCCGGATCCACGTGGGCAACGCACTCAGCGCGTTCGGGCTCGGCTTCACCGTCCCCTACCTGTACGTCTATGTGGCGCAGGTGCGGGGGCTGGGTGCCGTGACGGCGGGGCTCGTCCTCGCCGTCTTCGCCGTGGCCGCGCTGATCGTGCTGCCGTTCGCCGGTCGGGCGATCGTGCGGCGCGGCCCGCTGCCGGTTCTGATCGCCGCTCTGGTCACCGCCGCGCTGGGTGCGCTGAGCCTGGGGCTCGCCGCCAACGCCACCGCCGTACTGGCCGCCGCGGCCGCGCTCGGGGCGGGGCAGGCCGTGATGCAGCCGGCGCTCGCGACGATGATCGTGGACTGCTCGACCGCCGAGACGCGGTCGCGGGCCTTCGCGACGCAGTTCTTTCTGCAGAACCTGGGGCTCGGTGTAGGTGGGCTCATCGGTGGACACCTCGTCGACGCCACGCGCGTGTCGTCGTTCACGCTGCTGTTCGCGATCGAGGCGGCGATGTTCCTTCTGCTCGTCGTGGTGATGGCGACGGTGCGGATGCCGCACTCGCCGCGGGTCGGGGACGCTCCGCAGGGGTCCCCTGAGGGGAGCTGGAAGCAGCTGCTCGGGAATCGGGCCATGGTGCAGCTGTGCGTGCTGGGCTTCGTGCTGTTCTTCGCCTGTTACGGACAGTTCGAGTCCGGGCTGAGTGCGTACGGGATCGAGGCCGCCGGGATTTCCACGTCCGCGCTGGGGACGGCTCTGGCCGCGAACACCGCGGTGATCGTCGTGGCGCAGTTCGCCGTGTTGCGGTTCGTCGAGCGGCAGAGGCGGTCGCGAGTGATCGCGGCTGTGGGGTTGCTCTGGGCCGTGGCGTGGGCCGTGGCCGGGTACGCGGGCCTCGGGCACGGCAGCCAGGAAATGGCGACGGCCGCGTTCGTGTCGACGTATGCGCTGTTCGGGCTGGGTGAGGCGATGTTGTCGCCGACGGTCGCGCCGCTGGTCGCCGATCTGGCGCCGGCCGGGATGGCGGGGCAGTACAACTCGGCGTTCGCCCTGGTGAAGCAGTTGGCGCTGGCGGTGGGGCCGGCCGTGGGCGGGCCGATGGGGGCCTCGCTGCACGCGCCGTACATCGTGGCGTTTCTGTTGTTCTCGCTGGGGATCACCTTCCTCGCTGTGCGGCTGGGGCGGCAGCTGACCGCTGTGCAGGATCAGCCGTGGCCGGCGCGGAACCGGGTGGTCGCCCGGGGTGGAGCCGCTGCGGAGCCGGTGGCTGCCGAGGTGTGAGGCAGAGGGAAGGCGGCCGTCGTCGTGGACGACGGCCGCTTTCGCGTTCTCGTCAGTCCGTGCCTCAGTCCGTGCCGCGGGGCAGGACGAACTCGCACCAGACCGCTTTGCCGCCGCCGGGGGTGCGTCTGCTGCCCCAGTGGGAGGCGATCGTGGCCACGATCGCGATGCCGCGGCCGGACTCGTCGCCGGGTTCGGCGCGGCGGCGGCGCGGGAGGTGGTCGTCGCCGTCGGTGACCTCGATGATCAGGCGGCGGTCGGTGCGGCGCAGGCGCAGGCGCATGGGCGGGGTGCCGTGCTGGAGGGAGTTGGCGACGAGCTCGCTGGTGGCGAGGACGCCGAGGTCGTGCAGGTCGGCGGGGAAGCGCCAGCTGGTGAGGACGCCGGAGGCGAAGGCACGCGCGCGTGGGGCCGCTTCGACGCCGCCGAGCAGTTCCAGGGCCGCGTTGCGGAACAGCTCGCTGTCGGCGCCGGTGCGGGCCGGGTGCTGGAGGACCAGGACGGCCACGTCGTCGTCGTGGTCGGCGGTGACGCCGGCCGAGCGGACCAGTCGGTCGCAGACGACCTGGGGTGTGCCGGTGGCGCCGGCCAGGGCGCGCTCGAGGGAGGCGATGCCCTCGTCGAGGTCCTCGTCGCGGCGCTCGACCAGGCCGTCGGTGTAGAGGACGGCGGTGGAGCCGGGGCCCAGGGAGATCGAGCCGGAGGAGTGCATCCAGCCGCCGGTGCCGAGCGGGGGGCCGGTGGGTTCGTCGGCGCGCTGGACGGCGCCGGTCTCGTCGCGGACCAGGATGGGCAGGTGGCCGGCGGAGGCGTACACCAGCCGTCCCTCGTTCGGGTCGTGGACGGCGTACACGCAGGTGGCGATCTGGTTGGCGTCGATCTCCGTGGCGAGGCCGTCGAGGAGCTGGAGGACCTCGTGCGGAGGGAGGTCGAGGCGGGCGTAGGCCCTGACCGCTGTGCGGAGCTGGCCCATGACGGCCGCCGCGCGGACGCCGCGGCCCATGACGTCGCCGATGACGAGGGCGGTGCGGCCGCCGCCCAGGGTGATGACGTCGTACCAGTCGCCGCCGACGGCGGCCTCGGTGCCGCCCGGATGATAGGTGGCGGCGATGCGCAGGTCGTCCGGTTGTTCGAGCTCCTGGGGGAGGAGGGAGCGCTGGAGGGTGACGGCGGTTTCGCGCTGACGGCGTTCGCTGGCTCGGAGGCGTTCGGCGGCCTCGGCGTGGTCGGTGACGTCGGTGGCGAAGATCAGGACCGCGCCGTCGCCGTTGTGCTCGGCGACCGGGGTGCAGGTGAAGGTGTAGGAGCGGCCGTCGGGTGCCTTGCGGGACTTCAGGGTGCGGGGCTTGCCGCTGCGCAGGGCCTGGTCGAGGAGGGGCATCAGGCCGAGGTCGCGCAGTTCGGGGAGGGCCTCGGCGGCGGGTTCGCCGCAGGGGCGTACGCCGAAGGCCGCCGTGTAGGCGTCATTGACGTAGGCGAGGCGGTGGTCGGGGCTGTGGACGAGGGCGACGAGGGCCGGGAAACGGTCGAGGACCTCACGGACCGGGAGTTCGTCGACGGCGGGCACCGGGGGCGGCTCGTCGGTGAGTTGTTCGACGCGGGCCGCGGGTACGGAGCCCTCGCTCCGCCGGTCCGTGGTGGTGACCGTGTGCTCGGCCCGCGCGGCGGCGCGGCGCTGTGTTCCGGGGAGCCGGGCGCTCCAGCGCGTGAAGTTCACGAATCCTTGCCTCGTGTAGTCGTCGACGGCCGGCTCCGGGCCCGGCCTGGGCTCCGGGGGCCGCGCGGCGGTGACCGCACATTGTTGCAGCACCCGGGATATGCAGCACTTGGGAACAGCCTCGTCAGTTCGCGGGGCGGGCGGTGGCCCGCGGGGGCTCGGGGAGAGGTTCGGAAGAAGGGCTCGGAGAGGGCTTGTGAGGGCGTGGGCAGCAGTCTGGCAGTGTGGCCGTCCGGGCCGACATCCGTCAGACGCCGGGGCGGCCGGAGGAGTTCCTGTATCCGGTCAGGACAACCCCTTCGGGTTGTTGTTCGAGTCGCCCTGTGAACCGTCCTGGGGGCCGTTCTTCGGGGTGTCAGAAGGCTTTCCACCCGCGGCCAGTTCGAACTCCGCACGGGGATGTTCGAGTGAACCGAGCGAGACGATCTCTCGTTTGAAGAGCCCTGACAGCGTCCACTCCGCGAGCACGCGCGCCTTGCGGTTGAAGGTGGGCACGCGGCTGAGGTGATACGCGCGGTGCATGAACCAGGCCGGGTAGCCCTTGAGCTTGCGTCCGTAGACGTGTGCGACGCCCTCGTGCAGTCCGAGGGAGGCGACCGAGCCGGCGTACCGGTGGGAGTACGTCTGGAGGGCCTGGCCGCGCAGGGAGCGCACGATGTTGTCGGCGAGGACCCTGGCCTGGCGTACGGCGTGCTGGGCGTTGGGGGCGGTGTGGGTGCCGGGGGCGGTGACGTCGGGGACGGCGGCGGCGTCTCCGGCGGCCCACGCGTGCGTGACGCCCTCGATCGTCAGCTCGGGGGTGCACTTCAGCCGGCCTCGCTCGGTGAGGGGGAGGTCGGTGGCGGCGAGGAGGGGGTGGGGTTTGACGCCGGCGGTCCACACGACCGTACGGGTCGGGAAGCGGGCGCCGTCGCTGAGGACGGCGACGCGGTCGGCGCAGGACTCCAGGCGGGTGCCCAGGCGGACGTCGATGTTGCGGCGGCGCAGTTCGCTGACCGTGTAGCGGCCCATGTCCTCGCCGACCTCCGGAAGGATCCGGTCGGAGGCCTCGACGAGGATCCATTTCATGTCCTCGGGCTTGACGTTGTGGTAGTAGCGCGTGGTGTAGCGGGCCATGTCCTCCAGCTCGCCGAGCGCCTCCACGCCGGCGAAGCCGCCGCCGACGAAGACGAAGGTGAGGGCGGCGTCGCGGATCGCGGGGTCGCGGGTGGAGGAGGCGATGTCCATCTGTTCGATGACGTGGTTGCGCAGGCCGATGGCCTCTTCGACGGTCTTGAAGCCGATGCCGTAGTCGGCGAGGCCCGGGATGGGCAGCGTGCGGGAGACGGAGCCGGGTGCGAGGACGAGTTCGTCGTACATCACCTGTTGGGGGCCGGTGCCCTCCTCGTCGGTGGCGAGGGTGGTGAGGGTGGCGGTGCGCTTGGCGTGGTCGATGGCGGTGACCTCGCCGACGACGACCCGGCAGTGCGGCAGGACGCGGCGCAGCGGCACGACGACGTGCCGGGGGGAGATGGAGCCGGCGGCCGCCTCGGGCAGGAACGGCTGGTACGTCATGTACGGGTCGGGCGTGACGACCGTGATCTCGGCCTCGCCCCGGCCGAGTTCCGGTTTCAGCTTCTGCTGGAGCCGCAGGGCCGTGTACATCCCGACGTAGCCGCCGCCGACAACGAGAATGCGCGCACGTTCCTTCACCATCCCATGACGCACCCGACGCCGGAGTTTGTCCACAGCCCCGGCAAATTGTGTGACCATGGGCCGGCCGGGCGCGGGGTTGGCCGAAACGCTGGCATGGCGGGAAGGCGCGCAGGTCAGCGGGTGTGCGCCGGAGTGCGGGATGTGGCGCAATCGGGACGTATACGACCCGTACTCCGATCGGGGGGCGACCCGTGCGGAACCTGCCCCTTCTGAATTGACTGCCTCTCAACTATGTTCGTGTGTCGACGGGGTGTAGGGGGAAGCGCTCCTGGGTCCGCGACGGGCGGGTCCGGGTGGTTCGCGGTCCCCCTGTTCCACGCACTCCGGCTTTCGATGGCGGGGAGAGTCTCCGGGGGGAGACGTCATTACCGGGGGATCATTCATGCACATTCAGGACACGCATTGGTCGTCCGCGTCCGCCCTTGCACCGGGCGGCGCGGTGAGCGCGGCGGTGGGCAACGGGCGCGGGGACGGCCCGCGGACCACGCCGCTGCGCGTGGACGCACAGCGCAATCTGGAGCACGTGCTGCGCGCGGCGCGCGAGGTCTTCGGCGAGCTGGGCTACGGCGCGCCGATGGAGGACGTGGCGCGGCGCGCGCGGGTCGGGGTCGGCACGGTGTACCGGCGCTTCCCGAGCAAGGACGTACTGGTGCGGCGGATAGCCGAGGAGGAGACCTCCCGGCTGACCGACCAGGCGCGGGCCGCGCTAGGCCAGGAGGACGAGCCGTGGTCGGCGCTGTCGCGCTTCCTGCGGACGTCGGTGGCCTCGGGTGCCGGGCGGCTGCTGCCGCCGCAGGTGCTCAGCGTCGGGGTCGCCGACGAGGGTGCCGAGGGCTCGTCGGCAGGCGAGGCGCGGGTGCCGCAGCAGCGGTCCCAGCCGAGCGGCGGCGAGCTGCGGCTGGTGCCCGAGGAGGGTGTGCCGGCCGCCGTGGACGACGCCGGGGCGGCGGCGCTGCTCGACGTGGTGGGCCAGCTCGTGGAGCGGGCGCGGGCGGCGGGCGAGCTGCGGGCGGACGTGTCGGTGTCGGACGTCCTGCTGGTGATCGCGACGGCGGCTCCCTCGCTGCCGGATGCGGCGCAGCAGGCGGCGGCTTCGGCGCGGTTGCTGGACATCCTGCTGGAGGGGCTGCGGTCGCGGCCGTTGTCATGAGGGGCGGGCAGCCTCGTCGTGTCCGTCCCGTGAGGGCAGGGCGGGGTTGCCGGCGCAGTCAACGGGAGCGGTTCGCGCTGCTCGAAAAGGTGACTGTGGGCGAGGGTGCGGTGTGGCCCTCGCCCCGGTACACCACGGGGGGCTGATCCGGGCATTTCCGGCTCGCTGATCAACTCCTGTCTGCAGTAGGGCAGTTGACACCTTCGCGTCCGGATGAGCCCTGGGTGGACGGTCCGAACCGCCGGATTCTGAACAGATTCTGAACAAAAGCCAATATGGCACTCTGACCTGGTGTTCGGGACTGTTTGGGCAGGCGGCGGGGGCTTTCCGCGATGAGTGTTGACAGGCGGGACGAGTCGCTGGGCGACCGTGACGCGGAGGCCGGTGGCCGGATCTCACCACAGGTGCCGATCCAGGGTGGGCGCGCGGGTGTCCCCCGGGACGACGCCGCAGCCGCGGAACCGCCGGGGAGCAGCGTCCCGGCGCAGCGCGGCCGGCACGAGGACGGCGTCCTGACGCCGGTGCGGGAGGCGCCGCCGGCCGACGCCGACCTGATCGCCCGGATGCGCTCGGGCGACGACACCGCGTACGAGGAGCTGTACCGGCGCCATGCCGAGGCCGTGCGCCGGTACGCGCGCACCTGCTGCCGGGACGCCCACACCGCCGACGACCTGACCGCCGAGGTCTTCGCCCGCATGCTCCAGGCGGTGCGCGGTGGCTCCGGCCCCGCGCACGCCGTACGCGCCTATCTGCTCACCTCCGTCCGCCGCGTCGCCGCGGGCTGGACGAAGTCGGCGAAGCGGGAGCAGCTCGTCGACGACTTCGCGCTGTTCGCCGCGCACGCCTCCCGCTCCTCCGAGGTCGGCGACGACGCCGCGTCCGTGGGCTCCTTCGGAGCGGGGGTCGATGTGGGCGCGGACGTACGGGCCATGCACGAGGCCGAGCGGTCCATGGCCATGCGGGCCTTCCGCTCGCTGCCGGAGCGCTGGCAGGCCGTGCTGTGGCACACCGAGGTCGAGGACGAGTCGCCGAGTGAGGTCGCCACGCTCTTCGGACTCGACGCCAACGGCACGCGCGTGCTCGCCAGCCGGGCCCGCGAGGGACTCAAGCAGGCCTACCTCCAGGCCCATGTCAGCGCCACCCTCACCAGCGACGAGGAGTGCGCCCGGTACGCCGACCAGCTCGGCACCTACGCCCGCCGCCGGCTGCGCACCCGCGCCGCGCGGGGCCTGCGCAAGCACCTGGAGGAATGCGCCCGGTGCCGGCTGGCCGCCCTGCAGATCGAGGAGGTCGCCAGCAGCATCCCCGCCGTCGTGCCGGTCGCGGTCATCGGCTGGCTCGGCGCCGCCGGGTACGGCAAGGCGGCGGGGCTCATCGCCGGTGGTGCCGGAGCCGGGGCGGCGGGCGCCGCGGGTGCGGCCGCCGCGAGCGGTGGTTCGTCCGGCGGGGCGACCGGCGGGGGCGGTGCCGCGTCGGAGGGGCTGGGCACGCCGGCGAAGGCCGGTATCGCAGCCGGTGTGATGGCGTTGGCGGCCACGGCGGTGGTCCTCGCCCTGGTCGGGGACGACAGCCCTGCCGCGGATCCGGTGGCCGAGCCCCCGGCTGCCGCGCCGGTCGTCCTGCCGGAGGGACCGGCGCCGAAGCCCACGCCCACCCGCGCGCCGAAGGATCCCGAGCCCCAGACTGCGGCGATCGTCCCCGCAGCGGCCCGTACGGCGACGCCCGCTCCCCCGACCGCTCGGAAGCCGGCGTCCGCCCTTACGCCGACGCCTTCGGCCACACCGCCTTCCACGCCCGCCCCGCCTCCGGCCCCCGCCCCGACACCGTCGCCCGCTCCCCCGACCGCCCCGGCCGTCCACCGGCTGAGCGAGCTGCCCGTCGACGTCGACGGCGACGGCAGCGGGCCCGAGATCCGGCTCGGTGGCAGCAGTTGGGTGTGGCAGCGCCATCAGCTGTCCATCGCCGACCGGCAGTACGCGCGCGGGGTGACCGTCCACGGCGACTCCTCCGTCACCGTCGACCTCAACCGCGCATGCATCTCCTACGACGCCCTGGTCGGCGTCGACGACCTCACGGCGAGGCCCGGCAGGGTCACCTTCTCCGTGTACGCCGACGGGGCCCGGCTGTGGACGTCCGGGGTGATCAGGCGCGGCGACCCGGCCGTGCCCGTACACGTGAACCTCATCGGACGCCAGACCGTCCGCCTGGTGGTCGAGCCGCACCACCACCTCGACTCGGTGGCGCTCGCGGACTGGGTGGAGTCGAGGTTCACCTGCTTCCAGGCAGCGCGCTGATCCCTACGGTGCGGCCGGGTGGGCGCGCACGGCCCAGGTCAGTTCCTGCAGGACGTCGGTCACCGTCAGGGACAAGCCCCGGGTGCGCTCAGTCTCGTAGCGCTCGGGGCCCAGGGCCTCGCGGGCGGCCGCGTCCGTGCGCTCGGCGTGGATGTGTTGCGGGGCGGGGCGCGCGTGGGGGCCGCGCAGCGCGTCGGCGGCCGCGAGCAGGCGCGCCGCGCGGGAGAAGTCCTGGAGGCGGGCCAGGTGGTTCGCCGCGGCGTCCATGATCGACGAGGTGATCGCCTCGGCGCACTGGTCGGACACCGCCTGCCGCAGGGTCTCGTCCAGCATCGGCAGAGCCTGCGCCGGGCCGGACTCGGCGGCCGTGAGCTCCGCGTCGAGCATGCTCAGCGCCGCGGTGAACTGGGGCGGCGGTGTGCCCTCCCCCATCGCCTCTCGCGTCGCCGCGCACAACTCACGCGCGCGGGTGGCATCGCCCTCGTGCAGCGCGATGAAGGCGCGCAGCAGGAGCACGAACGCCCGGGCGTCCGCCACGCCGTACCGGTCGGCCGCGGAGTTCGCCTCGTCCAGCGCGGCCAGCGCGTCGTCGACGTCGCCCGAGCGGTAGGAGATCTCCGCGAGGCGGGCGAGCAGGAACGGCGACTCGGCGTACGCGCCGACCTCGTAGGCGAGCCGCAGCGCCTCCCGGTATTCCCGCTCGGCCTCGTCGAAGTGGCCGCGCGCCATCTCCGCCTCGCCGGCCGCGCTGCACACCTGGGCCCGTATCCACCGGTCGCCGACGCGCAGGCTGAGCGCGCGCAGCTCCGCCAGGTCGTCGTCCACGCCCAGCAGCCCGCCCGGCGAGTCGACGACCGCGTGCGTACGGATCATCAGGATGCAGCCGAGCTCCCAGTCACCGCCGTAGGCACGGCAGTTGGCGACAGCCATGTCCAGAATGCCGCGTACGTCCACGGTGTCCCGCATCTGGAAGGCCGTCAGCGGCCAGGTCAGGCCGGGCATCCGGGCCGCCTCCGGACCACCCGACTCGTAGCGGGCGCGCAGGCGCAGGAGGTAGCGCTGATAGCGCGGATCCGCCGCCACGTCCTTCGGCTCGGACTCGGACAGCAGGAACAGGTGCAGCATCCGCAGGTTCATCCGCTGGGCGTGCCGTGGGTGGGTCTTTTCACCTTCGGGATCGGCGAGGAAGACGTCCACAGGGTCGAGGGCGGCCATGCGGGCGGTGAGGTCGACGGGGACGGCGAGGGACCGGCAGGTGAGGGTGGGGGAGGCGGTGGAGGTGTCTGCCCGGGTGGGGGTGTCCGCCGGGGAGGGGAGAGCCGTCGATGTGGACCGGAGCGTGTCCAGGGCCGCGCCCAGGCGCAGGGTGCGGTCGACCCATTCGGCGCCCTCGTGGCGGTAGTTGCGCAGCCACCAGAACCAGCCCATGGCGAGGCAGAGGGCGGCGGCCTCCGTCTCGTCATCCGTGGCGAGGGCGCGCTGGATCGCCACCCGGATGTTGTCCAGCTCGGTCTCCAGGCGGGAGATCCAAGGGAGTTGCTCGGCGGAGCGCAGCAGTGGGTCGGCCCGCTCGACGAGCGCGCGCACCCACGCTCGGTGCCGTCGCTCGGCCACCGCGCGCGCCTCGGGGACCTCGGCGGCGCGCTCGGTGGCGTACTCGTGGATCGTCTCCAGCATGCGGTAGCGCATGCCGTCGCTGCCGTTCCGCTCGCAGGGAGCGGCGACGACCAAGGACTTGTCGACGAGCGCTCCGACGAGGTCCGCGACCGGGCCGGTGCACACGGCCTCGGCGGCCTCGAGGTCCCAGCCGCCCGCGAACACCGACAGCTCGCGCAGCACCGTCCGCTCCGGCTGGTCGAGCAGGTCCCAGGACCAGTCGACGACGGCGCGCAGGGTCTGCTGGCGGGGCAGGACCGTGCGACTGCCGGAGGTGAGAAGGCGGAAGCGGTCGTCGAGGCGGTCGGCGATCTGACGGGGGGTGAGCAGCCGGAGTCGGGCCGCCGCCAGCTCGATGGCGAGCGGCAGCCCGTCCAGCCGCCGGCAGATCTCCGCCACCGCTTCCTCGTCCTGGAGCACGGCGGCCGCGTCGGGACGGACGGTGGTCGCGCGCTCGGTGAAGAGGCGGCGCGCCTGGTCGGGGAGGAGGGGCTCGACCGGGCGGACCGACTCGCCGGGGACGCCCAGGGGTTCACGGCTGGTGGCGAGGATCGTGAGCCCGGGGCAGCGGGTGAGGAGGGTCTCGGCGAGGGCGGCGGCCGCGCCGATGACATGTTCGCAGTTGTCAAGGATCAGGAGTTGGCTGCGCGGGGCGCAGTACTCGACGAGCAGGGCGACCGGGTCGTCCTGCAGGGTCGCCTGCTCGGTGGTCATCAGGACGGTCTCGCGCAGACCGAGGGCGCTGACCACCGCGCCCGGCACCGCCTCCGGCCGGTCGAGCGGCGCCAGCTCGACCAGCCACGCCTGCGGGAGCCCGGCGGCGGCTTCCTCGGCGAGGCGGGTCTTTCCAGAGCCGCCCGGTCCGGTGAGCGTGACGAGACGGGCCCTGTGCACTTCGGAACGGATGGCGTCGAGCTCCGGTTCCCGGCCCACGAAAGAGGTAAGCCGCGGACGGATGTTGCCGGTGCGGTCGGGGAGTCCCGGCGGGGCGGGGGCCGTCGGCCGGTGGGCCGGCTCCCGGGCCGGCTCCGGGCGGTTGAGCAACTCTGTGTGCAGGGCGCGCAGTTCCGGTCCCGGATCCGTGCCGAGGCCGTCGGCGAGGGTGCGGCGGGCTGTCTCGTACGCGGCGAGGGCGTCGGCGTCACGGCCCGTGTCACGCAGGGCGCGGATGTGGAGGGCGTGCAGCGGCTCGTCGTACGGGTGCGCCGCGGTCAGTTCCGTCAGCCGCGGTACGGCTTCGCGTGCGCGGCCGAGCAGAAGGTCCGCCTCGGCGCGGGTCCGGGCGGCCTCCAGACGCAGGGCTTCCGGGCGGGCGGCGGCGGTGCGGTCGGGGAGGTCGGCGAGGGCGGGGCCGCGCCACAGGGCGAGGGCCTCGTCCACCGCACGGGAGGCGGCGATGGGGTCGCCGTTCTCCAGGGCCGCGGTGGCCTGTCGTACGAGCCTTTCGAAGACGAAGAGGTCGACGTCGTCCTCGGTCGCCGCGAGCTGGTAGCCACCCGGTGCGGAGGTGACGGTGTCCTTGCCGACAGTACGGCGGAGGCGGCCGATCAGTGCCTGGAGGGCGGCCGGGGCGTCCTGGGGCGGGGTGTCGGACCAGACCTCGTCGATGAGGGTTTCCGGGGCGGTGGGGCGGCCGGGGCGCAGGGCCAGGGCGGTGAGAAGGGTGCGGAGGCGGGGGCCGGTCAGGGGTACGGGTGTGCCGTGTTCGTCCGCTGTCTGGGTGACGCCCAGGATTCTGTACCGCACGGGGTCATTGTCGCCGGGGCGTGGGGTCGGGGGTTCGGTTTTCGGGCCGGACGGTCGGGGAGTGACCGAGATCGGGGCCGGGGGCGGGCAGCGGGAATCCGGGTTCGTACGCCGCAGCGCCGGCTTCACCACCGGAGGTGCCTCCTTCACCCTCCGGAAGAAACCGCCCGTCTCTGCGGTGCGATTCCCGCTGGTACCGCACGCGCGCGTGCCGGGGTGCCGGTCCAACAGGTTCCCCGGCGGGACAGGAGGCGTCGCAGCCACAGTTCGAGGGAGATGAGGTCGGCGAGGCCGTCGAGGGGGAGGGGTTCGCCTGCGGCTGCGGAGCGGAGGGCCTTGCGGATGACGCGGGCCTCGACCAGGCCCGCTTCCGCCAGGAGGGGCGCGTCGAAGAGGGCGAGGAGGGGGTCTGCGGCCATGCGGATACCCGCGCGGGCCGCTGCGCTGGTGGAGGCCTGGGAGGGGGCGCCCCAGCCGGGCGGAAGGTCGGCCACCCCGGAGCTCTTCAGGACGGTGCGCAGGATCGCGGCGCGCGCCCCCGGTTGCACGCGCAGGGTCTCGGGGAGCGCACGGCAGGCGCGGACGACCTGGTTGTCGAGGAACGGAGCATGCAGGCGCTGGGAGCGGATCTCTGCGGCCTGCTCCAGGACGCGCAGGTCCGCGGCATGCCGGGCGAGGGCGGCACGCGCGCGATAGTCGCCGGGACGCTGGCCGGGACCCACGCCCGTGCGGTGCGCCATCCCCTGCAGACGAACCGACACTTCGGCCAGCGCCTCGCCGGTCAGCCAGCGTGCGGCCGGGCCGGGCCCGCCCCAGACGAGGGCCGCCAAGGAGGCGCCCACGGCACCGGCGGCGCCTGCGGGGTCGTCGAAACGGCGGTGCAGGAGCCGTTCGGCGAGGCCCTCCACGCCCGCCCGGTACGGGGTACGGGCCAGCCGGCGAGCAGCGCCGTACACGCGCGCGGGGACGAGCACGGAGCCCTCTGCCTTCGTCAGGGCGGCGACGGGACGCACGAGGTGGCGTCGCTTGCGGTCCATCAACAGGTCGGCCAGGCGGGCCGGGTGGGCGTCGAGGACCTGGCGGGCGCCGTAACCGGTGAAGTGGTCCGCGCTGCCCGCGGCGAGGCGCGCGCGGTGCCGGGCGGCCGTCACCAGGCTCGGGCCGGGTTCGTCGGTCAGGGGGCCGTCCAGGTCGGCGTACGGCAGGGCCTCCTCGCCGCCGGTCACGACGACGTGGTGCAGGCGCGGATTGGCCGCGAGGGTGCCGGCCCGCTCCAGTTCCTCCTCGTGGCCGCCGACGGCCAGGTCGTTGAAGGTGACGGCCAGCAGGCGCTCGCCCGCGCCCGTGCCGTGTCCCAGGAGCGTGCCCGGCCTGCCGGGCAGGCCGGCCGCCAGCAGCGCCAGCGTGCCGGACGCGGGGCCGCCGGACAGGTCGGCCCCGATGCCCGGGACCGGCATCCCGCGCGCGGCACGCCGTTCGGCGGGACCCATGCCGGGCACGGGCCCGGGGTCGATGTCGGGGACGTGGCGCGGCGCGGACAGACGCGTGCGTACCGCCTCGACGAGGGCGTCGCGCACGGCGTCGACCGCGCTGTCCGGGTCGGCCGGCGCCGCCGCCACGGCGAGGGAGGCGACCGGCTCGTACCCGGCGATCTCGCGCGCCCCGGCGCGCAGGATCAGTGCATGCCCCGGCGGAATGCGCCGCACGCCGTCGTACGGCGTGGAGTCGTGCACCGCGGCCGGTACGTCGGGCGCGGCGAGGAGAGCCGCCAGGTGTCCGAAGTCGAGGTTGGCCTCGATGAGGTCGGCCAGCGGCAGCGCGGCCGTCGCGTACGCCGTGCCGCCGGCCCAGGGCGTGTAGAACACCGGGCGCGCGCCCGCCAGATCGCCGCTGACGGTGATGCGGCGGCCGACCTGGACGATCGCGGTGTAGCTGCCCGGCCAGGCCGTCAGATGCCGAAGTGCGCCTCCGCGCGCGGCGAACAGTCCGACGCGCAGCTGCTCGTCCGTCGCCCCGCACGTGCCGAGAACGGCGATCCGGGTCTGGGCGTCGGCCTTCACCACCCGTACCTCGTCGGGCCGCCAGTCGCCGACCGCCCACAGCGGATCCGGGTCGCCCCACAGGAGTTGGGAGCCCACGGGGTGCAGCGTCTCGCCGTCGTAGCCGATCCCCCCGCCGTCCTCGTCGGCGTAGGCGCCGGGGCCGACGGCGCCCGCGGCGGTGCTGCTCCATCCCACCAACCACCGCATCGACGCCTCCACAGGCTGTGGACAACCAGTGCACCGTACGAACGGTTCACATGCTGCCACGAAGAACGCGCCGCAGAAGGAGGTGGCGCCGCTTGAGATCCCCGGAGTGCGCCCCTTGAACGCCCCCGCGCCGACCTGCAGGACCGTGCGCACTCACGCGCGCGGGGCGCCGACAACCGCGTGCACCCCCGCATGTGCGACGCGAATGCGCCCCCGATACGCTCCCTCAAAACGCCCTGCGCGCCCTCGATTTCCATGGTGGGAAGCGCAATCACCCACGGAACACAGGGTCGATTTTCAGCCAAATCCCGCGCGCGTGGCCGTCGTCGGGACAGGCTCGCACACGCTCCGTACACAGCCGCGCGCCTCGACCCGCGCGCCGGCCCGGGAGGCGGAGATCGCCCCCCGGGCCGTTCCGCCGCCCGCGGGGATGGTGGCGGCGGTGTCCCCCAGCCCACTGGATCCAGTACAGCGGGCCGACCCACGCACGACCCATGGAACCGCTCCCCCGATGGCCGGAGAAGAGCGCACGGACGGGCGCACGGCCACACAGCGGGAGCACGCGGCCACGGAACGTACCGGCGCCCGTACTCCCGTACGGGCCACAATCCCGCCATCCGGAAGAATGCCCCTTAACGCTTGGGATGCGGCGAACTACGCTGGGTTTACGAATGCCGCGTGGTTATGCCAGCGCGGCAGCCGTCTGTGTCGAGGGGTGGCGCAATGTCCAGGGAGCAACGCGGGCCGAACGAAAAGCTCGGCGCCGTTCTCGCCCTCGCGGGAATCAGCAACGCGGGACTCGCGCGACGTGTCAACGATCTTGGGGCTCAACGCGGGTTGACCCTTCGCTACGACAAGACGTCCGTGGCGCGCTGGGTGTCGAAGGGCATGGTGCCGCAGGGTGCCGCGCCGCACCTCATCGCGGCCGCGATCGGCCAGAAGCTCGGCCGTCCGGTGCCGCTCCACGAGATCGGTCTTGCGGACGCGGACCCCGCGCCCGAAGTGGGCCTCGCCTTCCCCAGAGACGTCGGCCAGGCCGTGCGCTCGGCGACGGAGCTGTACCGCCTCGACCTCGCCGGCCGCCGGGCCGGCTCCGGTGGCATCTGGCAGTCGCTGGCCGGTTCGTTCGCAGTAAGCGCATACGCAACGCCGGCCTCGCGGTGGCTGATAACCCCGGCCGACAGTTCGGTGGCGCGCGAGGCCCACACCGTGGAGGGCTCCGGCGCACCGCTCAAAGTCGGCCACAGCGATGTGCAGAAGCTGCGGGAGGCCGCGGAGGACGCCAGGCGCTGGGACTCCAAGTACGGGGGCGGCGACTGGCGTTCGTCCATGGTGCCGGAGTGCCTGCGGGTGGAGGCGGCGCCGCTGCTGCTCGGCTCGTACTCCGACGAGGTCGGGCGCGCCCTGTTCGGGGCGAGCGCCGAACTCACCCGCCTCGCCGGCTGGATGGCCTTCGACACCGGCCAGCAGGAGGCCGCCCAGCGGTACTACATCCAGGCACTGCGCCTCGCGCGCGCGGCCGCGGACGTCCCGCTCGGGGGGTACGTGCTGGCGTCGATGTCGTTGCAGGCGACGTACCGCGGCTTCGGCGACGAGGGCGTCGACCTCGCCCAGGCCGCCCTGGAGCGCAACCGCGGCCTGGCCACGGCCCGCACGATGAGCTTCTTCCGCCTGGTCGAGGCCCGCGCCCACGCGCGCGCGGGTGACGCCCAGGCCGCCGGCGCGGCCCTCAAGGCCGCCGAGAGCTGGCTGGAGCGCGCCCGCGACGGCGACAACGACCCGTCGTGGCTCGGTTTCTACTCCTACGACCGCTTCGCCGCCGACGCCGCCGAGTGCTACCGCGACCTGAAGGCACCACGCCAGGTGCGCCGCTTCACGGAGCAGGCGCTGTCGCAGCCGACGGAGGAGTTCGTGCGCTCGCACGGACTCAGGCTCGTCGTCTCAGCGGTCGCCGAACTCGAGTCGGGCAACCTGGACGCGGCCTGCGAGCAGGGTGTGCGGGCGGTGGAGGTGGCCGGACGCATCTCGTCCGCCCGCACCACCGAGTACGTCAAGGACCTCCTGCACCGCCTGGAGCCGTACGGCGACGAGCCGCGTGTGGTGGAGCTGCGGGAGCGGGCGCGGCCTCTGCTGATGGCTCCCGCGTAGCGCTCCGCCGGGGGCGGACCGGTGCTGGTGCTCCTGCCTTCCTGGTGCTCCTGCCTTCCAGGGGCTTCTGCCTCCCTGATGCTGCGCCCGGCCGGGCGCAGACCCGCACCTCCCGGGTTTCAAGGCATTGTCAGTGGCGCAGTGCACTATCGAAGCCGGGAGGTGGTGCAGGTGCGCGAGGGTCGGGCGATCGGGTACGACTGCGACGTGCTGGTGATCGGCGGTGGGATCGTCGGCCTGTCGACGGCGCACGCGATTTCGCGTGCCGCGCCGGGGACGCGGGTGACGGTGCTGGAGAAGGAGCCGGGGCCCGCCCGGCACCAGACGGGGCGCAACAGCGGCGTCATCCACAGCGGGATCTACTACCGGCCCGGCTCGCTGAAGGCACGGTACGCGGTGCGGGGCGCCGCCGAGATGATCAAGTTCTGCGCGGAGTACGGCATCCCGCACGCCGTCACCGGCAAGCTGATCGTCGCCACGGACCGGGCGGAGCTGCCCCGCCTGCACGCGCTGGTCCAGCGCGGCAGGGAGAACGGGATTCCGGTGCGGGAGCTGGGCCCCGCCCAGATCTCCGAGTACGAACCCGAGGTGCGCGGACTCGCGGCGATACGCGTGCGCACCACCGGCATCTGCGACTTCACGGCGGTCGCCCGACAGCTGGGCGAGGCGTCCGGGGCGGAGATCCGGTACGGCGCGGAGATCGTGCAGGTCGACCGGCGCCCGGAGCGGGGGGTCGCCGTCCGTACCGCGCGCGGGGACGTCGTGCGGGGCCGGGTGCTGGTGAACTGCGCCGGGCTCTACTGCGACGAGATCGCCCGGCTGACCGGGGACGAGCCCGAGGTGCGGATCGTGCCGTTCCGGGGGGAGTACTACGAGCTGGCCCGGCCCGAGCTGGTGCGGGGGCTGGTGTATCCGGTGCCCGATCCGGCGTTCCCGTTCCTCGGGGTGCATCTCACACGCGGGATCGACGGGGGCGTCCACGTCGGGCCCAACGCGGTGCCGGCGCTGGCGCGGGAGGGGTACGGGTGGGGGGTCGTACGACCGCGGGAGGTTGCGGCGACGGCCGCGTGGCCCGGGGTGTGGCGGATGGGGCGGCGGCACTGGCGGTACGGGGTGGGGGAGCTGCGTCGGTCGTGGTCCAAGAGGGCGTTCGTGGAGGCGGTGCGTCGATTGCTGCCGGCCGTGGAGGAAGGGGATCTGGTACCGGCGGCGGCTGGGGTGCGGGCGCAGGCGGTGCTGCGGGACGGGGGGCTGGTGGACGACTTCCTGATACGGGAGGAGGTGCGGGCGGTTCATGTGCTGAACGCGCCTTCACCTGCGGCGACGGCCTCTCTGCCGATCGGGCGGGAGGTGGCTCGGAGGGCGTTGGGGGTGTTGGGAGAGCTGTGAGGGTGGGGCGGGCGTGGAGGGGTTTCGCCCCCGCTGCCCGTACCCGCCCCGTCCTCCAGGGGCTCCTCCCCTACGCCCCTCCAGGACCCCACCCGCCCAGCGTAAAATCGAGCCCACTGTGTCTGATTCTCTGAACACTCCCGAAGTCCCCCGACCCGCCCCCGGCGAGTCTCTCCGGCGTGCCCGTGGCAAGGGGGAGCCGCGGTTTCCCGATGGGCCCAAGGCCGATCCTGCTGGATCTCACTTCGAGCGGCGGATTCGGAGTTTTCAGCCGCGGCGCAGTCGGGTGACCGCGGGGCAGGCCGATGCGTTGCAGCGGCTGTGGCCCAAGTGGGGGCTCGACATCGATGGGCGGCATGTCGATCTCGTCGAGTTGTTCGGGAATGACCGGCCCGTCGTCATGGAGATCGGGTTCGGGATGGGGGAGGCCACCGCGCAGATGGCCGCCGCCGATCCCGGCACCAACATCCTCGCCGTGGACGTGCACACGCCCGGGCAGGGGAATCTGCTCAACCTGGCCGACCGCGACGGGCTCACCAACCTCCGTGTCGGCAACGGCGACGCGATCATTCTGCTGCGCGAGATGCTGGACCCGGACTCCCTCGACGGGCTGCGCGTCTACTTCCCCGACCCGTGGCCCAAGAAGCGGCACCACAAGCGCCGCCTGATCCAGCCGGAGTTCCTCAGCCTGGCCGCGACCCGTCTGAAGCCGGGCGCGCTCGTGCACTGCGCGACCGACTGGGAGCCCTACGCGGAGCAGATGCTGGAGGTGCTCACCGCGCACCCCGAGTTCGAGAACACGCAGGCCGACGGCGGTTTCGCGCCCCGGCCCGAGTTCCGGCCGCTGACCCGTTTCGAGGGGCAGGGGCTGGACAAGGGTCATGTGGTGAACGATCTGCTCTTCCGCCGCGTACAGCACGGCTGACCGTCCCGACCCCCTCCACCACCGTCCTCTCCCTCGTTAGGGTCGATGCCGTGGCCATCAGTCCCCCGTATCCACCGCACCCGCCGCAGCCGCCCCAGCCGGGCGGCACACCCGAGGGAGGTGTGCTCCGGCACGCGCACTGGTGGCAGCACAGGTGGGTGCGTTACGGCGCGCTGATCACCCTGCTCGCGCTCTCCGGGCTCGTCATCCTGGCGCTGGTGCGGGAACAGACCGGCACGGAAGGGTTCCTGGTCGGGCTCGGGCTCGCCGTCTTTCCCGTACCGCTGCTCATCGCCGCCTTCCGGTGGCTCGACCGGGTCGAGCCCGGCCCCTGGCGGAACCTGATGTTCGCGTTCGCCTGGGGCGCGTGCGCGGCGGCGCTGATCGCGATCGTCGCCAACAGCTTCGCCACGAGATGGATCGCCACGGCGACCGCCGACCCCGCCGGCGCGGACACTCTGGGCTCGACCGTCATAGCGCCCGTCGTCGAGGAGTCCGCGAAAGCCGCCGCCGTCCTGCTCGTCTTCCTCTTCCGCCGACGGGACTTCACCGGAATCGTCGACGGCGTCGTCATAGCCGGGATCACCGCCACCGGCTTCGCGTTCACCGAGAACATCCTGTACCTCGGCACCGCCTTCGGCACCGACCAGCTCACCGGCGACAGCGGCATCGCCTCCGTCACCGCCGCGACCTTCTTCGTGCGCATCATCATGTCCCCGTTCGCGCACCCCCTGTTCACGGTCCTGACCGGCATCGGCTTCGGCATCGCCGCGCTCTCCGGGGACCGTCAGCGCGTACGGCGCGTCCTGCTTCCGCTGACCGGCCTGCTCCTCGCGATGGCCATGCACGCCTTCTGGAACGGCTCGTCGGTCCTCGGCGAGTGGGGGTTCTTCGCGGTGTACGGGGCGTTCATGGTGCCCGCCTTCGCGGTGCTGACCTGGCTGGTGGTGTGGACGCGTCAGCGCGAACTGGGCACCGTACGGGAGGAGCTGCCCGCCTACACTGCCGCGGGCTGGCTCACCCCGGCGGAGCCGTACGCGCTCGGCTCGATGCGGGCCCGGCGGCTGGCCCGCGACTACGCCCGCCGGCACCTGGGCAAACCGGCCGCGCGGGAGGTGGCGCAGTACGAGGCCTACGCGACCTCCCTGGCGTTCCTGCGGCACCGGGGGCGCCTCGGCCGCGCCGGTGCCGACTTCGTCGTACGGGAACGGGAGTTGCTGAACGAGCTGTGGCGGCGCAAGGACATCGCACGCCCCGCACTGGACCACGCGGCCCGGATGACGGCACCCCCGGTACCGGTGGCCGCACCGCCCTGGCCGGTCTACGGGGTGTACGGGCAGGGATACGGGTACGGGCACGGGCACGTGTATCCGGCGGGGCCGCAGCCGTATCCGCAGGCGCAACCACAGCCGCACCCGCACCCGCAGCCCGGGTACGCGGGGTACGGGTACAGCCAGCACGACCCCTACCGCCAGTCCCCCTTCTAAGGGGCCCACGGGACGGAGGCAGGGGGCAACGGACTCAGCCTTACGCCGACGCCTCCGTCAGCCGTCCGATCTCCGCCTCCGTCAGCTCCAGCTCGGCCACCCCCAGCAGTGCCGGCAGCTGTTCCACGGTCCGTGCGGAGGCGATCGGTGCCGCGATCGTCGGCTGGGCCGCGAGCCAGGCCAGCGCCACGGTGGCGACCTCGCTGTCGTGCGCCCGGGCGATCTCGTCCAGGGCGGTGAGGACCTTCCGGCCCCGCTCCGTCTCCAGGTGCTTCGCGGCGCCCTCGGCCCGTGCGCTGTCCACGGTCGTACCGGGCCGGTACTTGCCGGTGAGGAAGCCGGACGCCAGCGCGAAGTACGGCACGGCGGCCAGGCCCGAGGCGGCGGCGACGTCCTGGAGTCCGCCTTCGTACGTGTCGCGGGAGACCAGGTTGTAGTGCGGCTGGAGGGCCACGTACCGGGCGAGGCCCTCGCGGTCGGAGAACTCCAGGGAGGCCCGCAGGCGTTCGGGCGAGATGTTGGAGGCGGCGATGTGCCGGACCTTTCCGGCCTTCACCAGGTCGTCGAGGGCGCCGATGATCTCCTCGACGGGCACCTCGGGCTTGTCGAAGTGGGTGTAGTAGAGGTCGATGTGGTCGGTACCGAGGCGGCGCAGGGAGGCGTCGGCGGCGGCCTTGATGGTGGTGGCGCTGAGCCCCTGGAAGTCGGGGTGCTGGCTGACCTTCGTCGCGATCACGACGTCGTCGCGGTTGCCGCGCGCCTTCACCCACTTGCCGATCAGGGTCTCGGACTCACCGCCGCTGTTGCCCTCGACCCAGGCCGAGTAGGAGTCGGCGGTGTCGACGAAGTTGCCGCCGGCGGCCGTGTAGGCGTCGAGGACGGCGAAGGTGGCCGTCTCGTCCGCGGTCCAGCCGAAGACGTTGCCGCCGAGGGCGAGCGGGAAGACCTCGAGGTTGGAGGAGCCGAGCTTGCGCAGAGAAGTCATGCTCTGTGTCAACGCCTTGGCCGGAGACACGCATTCCGCGTCTCCGGCCAAGGGTTCGCAAACATCCGGGAAACATCCGGGCCGCATCCGGGAGACCTCACCGACCCCAGGAAGCCTCCGGAAATTCCCCGGAAGATCTCAGGGGTTGAGCCCCTTGTCCCGCAGCCAGGCCGCCGGGTCGATGCCGGAGCCGCTGCCGGTGTGGACCTCCAGGTGGAGGTGGGCACCGGTGACGTTGCCGGTGGCGCCGACACGGCCGATGACGTCGCCGGTGGCGACCTTCTGGCCGACGCTGACGCTGATGGAGGACTGGTGGGCGTACCAGATCTCGGTGCCGTCGTCGAGGGTGAGCACGGTCTTGTACCCGTACGACCCGTCCCAGCCGGCGGAGGTGATGGTGCCGCTGTGCACGGCCTTGAGCAGGGTGCCGGTGGGGGCGGCGAAGTCGAGGCCGGTGTGGTACCCGGAGGACCAGTAGGCGCCGGCCTGGCCGAAGCTCGAGGTGATGGTGTACGAGGAGGTCGGCAGCGTGTACTGCTTGGCGAGCTCGGCGAGGCGCTCGGCCTCGGCCTTCTTCGCGGCTTCCTCGGCGGCCTTCTGCTTGGCGGCGGCGGCCTGGGCCTCCGCCTCCGCCTTGGCCTTGGCGGCCGCGTCGGCCTCGGCCTTGGCGGCGGCGGCCGCCGCGGCGGCCTGGGCCTTGGCCTCGATCTGGGTCTGCTGCGACTCGGCCTGCGCCATGATGCGGCTGCGCAGCACCTCACCGGCGTCGGCAGTGCTCTGGGTGACGCTGTCGTCCGCGGCGACCGGGTCGGCGGCGACGCTGCCGAAGCTGGCGAGGGCCGGCGCGCTCTCCTCGGGGGTGTCCTCGTCGGATATCAGGGAACCCACGGAGGGGAGGTCCGGCATGGAGATGGAGACCGGCGGCTTGCCGGTGTTGGCGCTGGCCATGCCCGCGCCGCCGACGGCGGCTATGACGCCGACGCCGAGAACGGTGGAGCTGCGGGCGAGTCCGCCGCGCTGCTTGGCCTTGGCGACGCGGTGCCGGCCACGTACGGGGCGAATGGACTCCGCGGTGGGGTTCCACTCCTCCCAGGGGCCCTCGTCGGTGCGGTAGCTGCCGTAGCCGAAGGTCTGGCTGGGCACGGAGGGGGCTTCTGGGGCAGGCCGGTTGGACGCCACGCGGGCGTACTCCTTTCCTTCCGTCGCCTACCGGGTTAGCTGACGGGTTCGGAGCGGGAAGGTCTCCTACGCGCGTATACCGGCCGTTGCTACACGGCGGCTTCCGCGTGATTCACCCCATGGTGGTGGTTCCCCGGTTCCCTTACGGGATTCGGCGCGTGCGCACGGAGCCGTCTCTTGTGACGGCTGGGACGACCGCGCTGCGTTATCGAACGTTAATAGACCCGGGGCCGGGATTCCAAGCTGTTCCTCTTGATCAACAACATTTTTGACCTGGACTTTTGTCCCACGACTGGTGAAAAACGGGCGAGTTGACCTTGGGTCGGGGGTGCCTCATGCGTCACACCAGTTTTGATGGTGACTCAGCTGTTATGCGCAGGGCGCTTGGTCGATCACAGGCGGTGATGGCGGACGACGATCCGGGGTGAACGCACCGAGGGCCGGAACCCTGATCTGGGTTCCGGCCCTCGGCCTTCAGTAGCGGGGACAGGATTTGAACCTGCGACCTCTGGGTTATGAGCCCAGCGAGCTACCGAGCTGCTCCACCCCGCGTCGGTATGACACCAGTGTACGCCATGCGTGGGACACGAAGTACAACGGTTGATTCGCGGGGTGCCCGAGCGGCTCACAACAGGTGGGCGTTGGGCGCCTTGGCCTGCACCTCGTGGTCCGGGAGTACGACGACGTCCACGCCCGCCGCCGTCAGCAGCCCGGTGCCGTCGGCCTCGTGGACGAAGGTGTCCGGCTCCCGCCAGGCCGTCACGACCCGGCGGACGCCCGCGTCGAGGATGAGGCGGGCGCAGGGGGCCGGGCGGGAGGAGCGGCGGGTGCAGGGTTCCAGGCTGGTGTAGACGGTGGCCGCGGCCAGGCGGGGGTCGCCGGGGTCGATCTTCGCGAGGGCGGCCTCCTCGGCGTGGACGACGGGGTCGCCGGCCTCCCGGGAGTGGCCGCGCGCCAGCTCCGTCCCGTCGGCGGCCACCACCACCGCGCCCACGCTGAACGCGGTCCGCGAGGGCGGGCAGTCGGCCGCCAGCTCGCAGGCGAGGGCCAGCCAGTGCCGGTCGGCGGCGGCGGGGAGCGAGCCGGTGCCGGGGGCGGTGGGCTCGTAACGCATGAGGACGACGTCCTCGATGCGGCGCGTCTCGACGAGCCGCAGCCGTCCGCCCTGGTAGCCGCCCGGCCCGAAGAGCCGGGGCGCGTGCGGGTCGCCGACGAACAGGGGGGCCAGGACGAGCTGGAGTTCGTCGGCGAGGCCCTCCTGCAGGAGCTGGGTGTGGATGGTGCCGCCGCCCTCGACCATCAGCCGCCGTACGCCCCGGACGTCGTGGAGGTGCTCGAGGAGCCGTCGCCAGTCGAGGCCGGGTCCCAGGGGGACCACGTCGGCGGCGAGGCCGAGTGAGCGGGCACGTTCGGCGCCCTTGTCGGTCGTGTACACGACCTTCTCGCCGCCCGTGTGCCAGAACTTCGCCGCCGGGTCCAGCTCGCCGGAACCACTGACCGTGACCTTGAGGGGGTACTCCGGCTTGCCCGCGGCCAGACGGGCGGCCCGGCGGTCGGGCGAGTTGACCAGGAGGCGGGGGTTGTCGGCGCGGATGGTGCCGGCGCCGACCAGGATCGCGTCGACCGAGGCCCGTACCTCGTCGACCCGGTCGAAGTCGGCGGGGCTGGAGAGCAGCAGGCGGTCGGGGCCGGTGTCGTCGAGGTAGCCGTCGAGGGAGACGGCGGCGGACAGCAGGACGTACGGGTACGGCATCGGCGCGGTCTCTCCGGGCGTGGTCTGGCGGCGGGCTGGGGTCGGCGGCGAACTGGGGTTCACGGCGGGCTGGTCTGCGGCGAACTGGGGCTCGCGCGGGCTGGTCTGGCGGCGGGCTCGGCCGGGCGGGCTTGCTCGGGTGGGACTTGGTCGAGCGGTGGTGCGTGCCTGACCGGACAGGGTCTTGGTTCAAGTTTGAAACAAACCTACACTGGTGACATGACGACTCGCTGGCTCACCCCCGAGGAGCAACGCGCCTGGCGCGCGTACGTCGCCGGGTACCTCCTCCTGGAGGACACCATCGACCGGCAGCTCCAGCAGGAGGCCGGCATGCCTCATCTCTATTACTCCATCCTCGCCAACCTCTCCGAGGCGCCGGAGCGGCGGCTGCGCATGACCGACCTCGCGGAGCGGCTGAAGATCACCCGCAGCAGACTGACGTATGCGGTGACCCGCCTCGAGAAGGACGGGCTGCTGCGGCGCGAGGAGTGCCGCTGGGACAAGCGCGGGAGCGTCGCGGTCCTGACCGACGAGGGCATGACGGTCCTGGAGCGCGCGGCGCCCGGCCATGTCGAGACGGTCCGCGCCTTCCTGTTCGACCGGCTCACCCCCGAGCAGGTGGGTCAGCTGGAGGAGATCTTCACCCAGGTCACGCAGGGGCTCCAGGGGGGCGACAGCGAGGCCGTGCCCGAGGATCTCCCGTGGCGCCGGCGTTCGTCGCCCTGTTCGGGAACCCCATGAGGGGCGACCGCGTGAGCCACAGCCCGTGGGCCGCGGTCCGGGCCGCAACCTCATGAGTCCCCTCACAATTCGGTTGCTTCAAATTTAAAGCATAGGGTAGGGTCTCGATTCGTAGATCTGCTTCAAATCTGAAGCAGAGGATCGCCTGGACCCGGAGAACCCGCATGCCCGACACCCCCGCCGCCACCCCGCGTGCCCGCGTCCGGGTACCGCTGCGCTTCGCCGACGGCTACTCCGTCGACGCCGAGCTGGTCACCTTCCACGGCCTGACCGACGGCCAGGAGCACGTGGCCGTCGTCCTCGGCGACCCCGGCCCCGTCCCGCTGGTCCGGCTGCACTCCGAGTGCCTGACCGGCGACGTCTTCGGCTCCGCCCGTTGTGACTGCGGTCCCCAGCTGCGCGAGGCCGTCGAGCGCATAGCCGACCGCGGCGGCGTCCTGCTCTACCTCCGCCAGGAGGGCCGCGGCATCGGCCTGTACAACAAGCTCGACGCGTACGCCCTCCAGGACCAGGGCCTGGACACCTACGAGGCCAACGCCGCCCTCGGTCTGCCGGAGGACGACCGGGACTACACGGCCGCGGCCCAGATGCTGCGTGCCCTGGGCATCACCGCCCTGGACCTGCTGTCCAACAACCCCGACAAGGCCGACCAGCTCCGCGGGCTGGGCATCGACGTCCACGACCGTGTGCCCACGGGCGTCTTCACCACCCCGCACAACGTGCGCTACCTGCGCGCGAAGGTCCTGCAGACGCAGCACACGCTGCCGCTGGCGGACCTGACGGAGCTCAGCGTCGGCTGAGGCTTCCTCAGGCTTTCTCAGGCGTCCTCCACCACCCGGAACGCCAGGCACACCACAGGCGTGTCGTCCTCGACGGGGGTGCCCTCGCGGCTCCAGAAGCGGCGGTGGCCCGTGCGCCACTCGTCGAGGTCGGCGTCGCCCTCGCCCTCGGCCGCCGCGTGCTCCCAGGTGACCGCGGCGAAGGTGGTGAGTTCCACGCCGGTGATCTCGACGGTGGCGACGCGGCGGCCCTCGACGTCCAGCAGGGCCAACCGCTCACCGACGTACTCCAGGCCCTCCGTCTCCTCCACGTACTCCGCGAGGAGGCCCGTGGTGGCCGTCTTCTTCCCGGACAGGACAAGGGAGTTGAGCCGGACGCGCATCTCGTCGGGGGTGCCGAGCTCCAGCGCCCGCATGCCGTCGACCCGTGGCCACATCGTCGTCTCCTCGCTTGTCACTGGTGCCCGAAGGGGCTGTTGTCACCGGTGCCCGAAGGGGCCCTCGAGCGCGGCCCACTGAAGCAGCATGATGGTCTTCGCGTCGGCGATCGCGCCGTTCCGGATCAGGGCGAGCGCCTCGGTGAAGGGCAGTTCCACGACGGTGATGTCCTCGCCCTCGTCGGCGACGCCGGCCGTGTCGGCACCGGGGGCCGACCCGTCGTAGGGCGCGGCGAAGAAGCTCAGGCGTTCGGTGACCGAGCCGGGGCTCATGTACGCGTCGAAGACGTGCTCGACCTCGTGGACGGTCCGGCCGGTCTCCTCCTCGGCCTCGCGGCGGATCGCCTCCTGCGGGTCGTCGCCGTCCAGCAGCCCGGCCGCCGTCTCCAGCAGCATGCCGTCGGGGTGCCCGTTGACGTACGCGGGCAGCCGGAACTGACGGGTCAGCAGGACCGTACGCCGGTCGGGGTCGTAGAGCAGGATCGTCGCGCCGTCGCCGCGGTCGTACGTCTCGCGCCGCTCGCGGCTCCAGTGGCCGTCGCTGTGCTGGTAGTCGAAGGTGGTGCGACGCAGGACGGACCAGTCGCAGGCGAGGACCTCCACGTCGTGGATACGGACGCGGGGGTTGCCGGTGAGGTCGCGTCCCTGGCGGTCGAGTCCGGTGCGGCCGCGGGCGTCGGGGAGGTCGATGCCCGGGCGGCCCGGGGCGGTGTTCTCCGTCATCGGCGGCCGCCGGCCGGTACGGCGATGAACTCGGCGAGATCGGTGTACACGTCCTTGCCCTGCGCCCGCGCCCGCGCCACCATCCGGTCGGCTCCCTCCGAGGGGCCGCCGATGCGCAGGACCGCGTCGCAGCGGTCGAGCAGGCGTTCGGCGACGGGGTGGAAGAGTTCCTCGAAGAGCGGGTCGTCGGGGCCGGTACTGCCGGCCGTCTCCAGCAGGGGCAGCGCGAGCGCCTCACCGGTGACGGGAAGGTGCCCGGCGCGGAAGAGGGCCAGGGCGGCCTCGTTCATGGCCCGTACGTTCGCGGCGAGCTTGGCGGGGTCGTCACCGGTGCCGGAACGGTACGGCCCGGCGACGAGGACCATCAGGGGTGGACGGGTCACTGAGTCACTCCTTGAGAGGCTCGGTTGTTGAAATCGGGCTCGGTTCCTGAGGGAGGGCTCAATTCCCCCGAGGGATGGCGCGGTTCCTGAGGCGGACTCAGACGAGCACGGTCTCGACGCCCGCCTCACGCAGGGCGTCCAGGGTCTGGGGGCCGCCGGGGTGGGTGACGGGGTCGGCCGCGGCGGCGTCGGTGACGAAGGTGTCCACGGCGTCGAGCGGGGCGACCTGACTGAACGCGCGTACGCCCAGCTTGGTCGCGTCGGCCACGGCGACGGTGCGGCCGGCCTGGCCGAGTCCCGCCTGCTTCACTGCGGCGTCGTCCAGGGAGAACTCGGACCAGCCATGCGTGGCGTGCACTCCGCCGATGGACATCACGAACACGTCGAAGGCGAGCGACTCCACGGTCCGCAGCGCCAACGGCCCCACCAGGGACCGCTCCCCCGGCCGCGACCGCCCGCCGACGACCAGCAGGTCGATCCCGGGCCGGTCGGCCAGCCGTACGGCCGCCTGCAGACTGAGCACGGCGACGGTCAACGGCCCGCGTGCGGCGAGGTGTTCGGCGACATGCACGGTCGTGGTCCCGGCATCGAGCAGCACCCGCGCCCCCGGCTCGACCAGCCCGGCGACGACGGCCCCGAGCCGATCCTTGGTAGCGGCCTGCCACCCGTCCCGCGCCTCGAACCCGCCCCCCTCCTCCCGAGCCCTGTCAGCGACGGCCCCACCGTGCACCCGCCGCACGAGCCCCTGCTTCTCCAGCGCGTCGAGATCCCTGCGCACGGTCATCTCGGACACCCCGAGCCGCTGGGCCAACTCGGCCACGGAGACGCGGCCTTCGGCGCCTTGGACGAGGCGGAGGGTCAGGTCGAGGCGGTTGGCGGCACCCATGGGGGTATTTCTACCATGGGAATGATCGAATGAACATGTATATGTTCGAGTCAGGGGACCTGCTCACTGGGGACAGCGAACGCCTGAAGGGCCCGCCGAGCCCCACCCCGCTGAGATGCGCAAAGCCACCCCACCCCACACGATGGGAAAGGGATCGATGCGGCCTGGACAGCAGGAGAAAACAGGTGAACGCTGAACAACTCCCGCCGTCGTGGCTGCTCCCCCAGGATCAGGTCGAAGGCCTGCGGATGACGCTGCCGGACCTCCTGGTCGACGGGACGGAGAGGGCCTGCGAGTGCGGATTTCTGCGCCGGATCGTCGAGGGCACGGCCGCTCCGGTCATCATCCTCGACGAGTACCTGCGCTACCTCTACGTCAACCCGGCCTGGGTACACGTCACCGGCGTGCCCGCCGCCGCCTTCCTCGGCAAGAAGCTCGGCGAGGTGCTGCCGGACATCCACAGCCCCGACGACATCCTGATCGAGGTGCTGGCGGACGGGCAGCCCCGCGAGGTGACGCTGACGGGCACCACCCGCATCCCGTCACGCGTGGGCCGCCGGCTCTGGCGCGCGGTGTTCCACCGGCTGGAGTCACACGGACGGGTCATCGGGGTGTGCGGGATCTGCGTGGAGGCCAGCAACCTGCGCCAGTACCTCGACGACCTCGAGAACGCCCACCAGCGGCTCGCCCTGCTGGACGCCGCCGCCACCCGGGTCGGAACCACCCTCGACGTAGAGGCCACCTGCGCCGAACTCGCCGACTTCCTCGCCCCGTCCCTGGCCGACGTCGCCGCCGTGGCCATCGTCGAGGAGGAGTCCCTGGGCGCGCCCGCGCCGGCACCGGGAATGCTGCGCCTACGGAAGATGAAGCTCTCGGCGCCGCCGGAGCTGCAGTGGCATCTGCGCGGCCTGGGCGGCCCGGAACCCTATCTGGACCTGCCACGGGGCTCGACCACCCGGCGCTGCATCGACAGCGGACGGCCGTGGTTGAGCAACATGGCCAGCGACGAGCTGCTCCAGAAGATGACCCTGATCCCCGACCGCGCAAAGATCATCCGCGCGGCCGGCGTCCATTCGGTGCTGATGGTCCCGCTGCCCACCGCCGGCCGCTGCGTCGGCGTCGTGATCCTCATGCGGGCCGGCACGTCGACCCCCTTCACCGAGGACGACGTCCTCACCGCCCAGGGCGTCGCCGCACGCGCCGCCTCCTCCATCGACAGCGCCCGCAGGTACTCCGACGAGCACACCATGGCGCTGGAACTCCAGCGTGCGCTGCTGTCCGAACCCGACAGCCCCCACCCCAGCGTCGAGGTGGCCACCCGCTATCTGCCCTCCGGCCGCAGCGCCCTCGTCGGCGGGGACTGGTACGACTCGATCGCCCTGCCGGACTGCCGGACCCTGCTGGTCATGGGCGACGTGATGGGCCACGGCTTCCAGGCCGCGGTCGCCATGAGCCAGTACCGCTCCGTCCTGCGCACCGTGGCCGCCGCCGGCCTCCCCGTCGACGCCATGCTCCGCGAAGCGGACCGCCGAGCCGCACGCATCGGCCTCGACCGCGTCGCCACCTGTCTCCTCGTCCTGGTCGACCCCCAGGCCCACACCTGTACGGCGGCCAGCGCCGGACACCTGCCACCCGTTGTCATCCGCCCGGACGGCGGCACGGACGTACTGACCCTCCCGGCCGGCCCCCCGATCGGCACGGAACTCGGCGACTACGAGATGACAACGTTCGCATTCGACCCGGGCGCCGTACTGCTCCTCTACACGGACGGCCTGGTGGAACAGCGCAACACGGACATCGACGAGGCGGTACGCGCCCTCACGAACCTGAACCTGTCCGCGGACGGCTCCCTCGAGCACCTCCTCGACACCGTCCTGGACCATCTGACGAACAGCCTGTGCGAGGACGACATCGCGCTTCTGGCCGCCCGGGGGCGGCCTGCGGGGGGCCGCTGAGCAGCAGCTTCCGTCTACCTCTACAGGAGGACGACGCACCCTCGCCGCTCCAGTTCCGTCAGCAACGACGGGGAGGGTTCGCAGGCGTTCCAGCGCAGGTCCAGCTTCTCCAGCGCGGGCATGTCGACGACCCAGTCCGGCAGCCGTGTGAGGCGGTTGCTTCGCACGTCGAGCTGGCGCAGTCGGGGCAGGCCCGCCATCGCCTCCGGAAGTTCGGCGAGGGCGTTCTCCCTCAGGTCCAGGTGGCGCAGTTCGCAGAGGTCGGCCATGGACGTCGGCAGGCTGTCGAGCACGTTGCCCCGCAGCCAGAGCTCGCGCAGGCCGCGGAGGGCGCCGATCCCTTCGGGCAGCGTGGTGAGCCGGTTGTGCTGGGCCCGGAGTTCGATCAGGCCGGTCATGCGGCCGATGGTCTCGGGCAGGGCGGTGAGGGTGTTCTCGCCGACGTTGAGGTAGCGCAGCCGCGTCAGGTTTCCCAGCGAGTCCGGGACCTCCGACAGCTTGTTGTCGTGCAGGTAGAGGCAGCCGCTGAGGCCGGCCAGGTCGCCCAGTTCGGCGGGCACCGAGGTGAGGTGGTTGTGGCCGAGGTCCAGGGTGGCGAGCCGGTGCAACCGTCCGATCTCGGGCGGGAGGTCCGTGAGCCCGTTGTCCGCGAGGATCAGCACCTGGAGTTCGGTGTCCTGCCAGACCGACTCGGGTACTTTTCCCAGCTGTTGACGCCAGAGGTTCAGCACGTGCGGCACGGCGTGATCCCTTCTCGGTGTGCCGACGGGTCGGACGAAGACTCGCAGCAGGGTCGCGATCGACGACAGCATTACCCGTCGAGGCCGTATAGGGCCGGCCCCGGCGTGCCGAGGTTGGTGGCGATGACCTTCCCTCCCTATGGTGAACCCCAACATGTTGTGGTCATCGGAGATTTGATGCCCACAGATTGTGTGCATGGGTGCGCTCTGCCCGATTTCGCCACTACGGATCGACGACGAGTGAGGACGTTCATGACCGAATGGTTCGGGGACGGTACGACGCGGGCGACCAGCGACGAGCGGACGGCACCCCGACCCGCCGTACCGCGCCGCCCGAGGCGCCTGCAGTCGACGACCCGGTCGTTCACCGTCGGCGAGGGCAAGGGGTACCTCACCGTCGCCCGCACCCCCGACGGGCGGGTCGCCGAAGTGATGGTCCGCATGGCCAAGCAGGGATCCACGCTCGCGGGGATGATGGACGCCTTCTCCACGACCCTCACCCGGGGTCTCCAGCACGGTGTCCCTCTGGAGGTCCTGCTCGCCGACTACGTCGGGATGCGCTTCGAGCCCTCCGGTCTCACCAACGACCCGGACATCAAGCAGGCCGGCTCCGTCCTGGACTACGTCGGCCGCCGGCTGGCCTTCGACCACCTGCCCTACGACGTCCGGGCCGGCCTGGGCGTCCTCACCACCGAGGAACGCGCCGCGAAAGCCACCATCGACGGAGTCGGTGACGCCGTGTGGACCGACCTCGTGGGCCTGTCCATGTCCGCGCCCCTCGTGGTGCGACCACGCCGTGGCTGATTCCCGGGCGCACCCCTGCCGAGGCCGGCGGCAGCCACGCCCGGCGGCCCGGAGCAAATGATCCGCACGCCCCGGAACACACCTCAGCCCCAGGCCAGACACGTCTCTGACCTGGGGCTTCTGGGTAGGCCCTGTGGGACTCGAACCCACAACCAATGGATTAAAAGTCCACTGCTCTGCCAATTGAGCTAAGGGCCCAGGCGATGTTGCCACCCCGAGCATAGCCGGACGAGGCCGTGTCTCCGATCGGGTATCGGGGACACGGCCCTGCCGGAGGACGAAGATCGGTCACGGATCCGCCGTTTCGGCCGTCACCGCCTCCCGGGCCGCCGTCTTCTTGTGCGCCGGGTTGAGGAACCAGTGCCGGGCCGAGGCCACCCACCAGACAGCGGCGAAGCCGAGGACGACCAGGACGGCGACCGGGGCGTAGTTGAAGGTCTCCCATGTCACCGGGGAGACCTGGGGCAGCATGAAGAGGACCGTGATGACGGCCACCCAGGTCACCGACACCACGCCCACCGCCCGCGACCACCGGCCCAGGTGCCACGGCCCGCGTTCGAAGGCCTCGCCCTTGCGCAGGCGCAGCAGCGTGGGGATGACGTAGGCGATGTAGAGGCCGATCACCGCGATCGAGGTGACGGCCGCGTACGCCGTGACGTTGATCAGGTACGGCAGGCCCAGCAGCAGCGCGCCGCCGGCCGCCAGCCACACCGCGGCGACGGGCGTACGGGTGCGCGGGCTGACCGTGTGCCAGACGCGCGAGAAGGGCAGGGCGCCGTCACGGGAGAAGGCGTAGATCATGCGGCTGTTGGCCGTCACGGACGCCATCCCGCAGAAGAGCTGGGCGCCGATCACGACGAGCAGGAGCAGCTTGCCCGCGGTCGCGCCGAGGGCGTCGAGGAGGATCTGGGCGGGCGGCGCGCCGGTCGGCGACGTGAGGGCGCCCTCGTAGGACTGGATCGCGAAGGTGAAGCCGAGGAGGAGGACGAAGCCGGCGATCCAGGACGTCCAGATGGACCGCACGATGCCCTTCGGGCCGGCCGTCGACGCGTCGTGGGTCTCCTCCGTCATGTGGGCGGAGGCGTCGTAGCCGGTGAAGGTGTACTGGGCCATCAGCAGCCCCAGCAGCACCACGTACACCCCGCTGCCCCATCCCGTGTTGTTGACGAACTCGCCGAAGACGAAGGACGCGGACTGGTGCTTGTCGGGGGCGAAGGTGAGCGCACCCACGATGACCGCGACCCCCAGCACGTGCCACCACACGCTCACGCTGTTCAGCAGCGCGACGATGCGCACGCCGAAGGTGTTCAGCAGGCCGTGCAGCAGCAGGATCGCCGCGAACAGCAGGATGGTCCGTTCGGGCGTCACCTCGAAGTCGAACTGGAGGTTCAGGTACGCGCCGAGGAAGGACGCGGCCCCGAAGTCGATCCCGGCGGTCACCGCCACCTGCCCCAGCACGTTGAACCACCCCGTGAACCAGGCCCACGCGGCCGCGCTCCGGGGCGGCGCCAGCCGGTGCGCCCAGAAGTACAGACCGGCCGACGTCGGGTACGCCGAGCAGATCTCGGCCATCGACATCCCGACGAACAGCGTCATGAGCCCGACGGCCACCCAGCCCCAGGTGATCACCGCCGGGCCACCGGTGTTCATGCCGAACAGATACAGCGTCAGACATCCCGAGAGCACCGAGATGATCGTGAAGGAGACCGCGTAGTTGGAGAACGCCGACATGCGGCGGGCGAGAACCTGCGTGTAACCGAGCTGGGCCAGCCGTTCCTCGTCAGACAGCCCACTCGCTTTGGCGTCATCTGTCATGCCCCCAGCAATTCCCTCGCCGGGGGCGTGACACACGTCACGACTTGGCTAGAAAAGGCCCTTGTAGTTCTGCCAGCCCGCGCCGATCTTCACCCGCGCCCCGAACGTGCCCGTCCCGGTGCCGGGGAGCCGGTACAGCCCACCCGCGGTGTCCCGCGCGACGAGGTCGGCCTTTCCGTCACCGGTGATGTCCCCGACGCCGACGACCGCGTTGTACGACGCGCCCCAGTTGGCGAACAGCTTCACGCGGGCGGTGAAGGTGCCGTTGCCCTTGCCGAGGTAGCGGTACAGGTTGTTCGCCTTGTCCTGCGCGATGAGGTCGCCGATGCCGTCGCCGTTGAGGTCACCTACACCGACGATCTTCTTGTACGTCTTCCAGTCGTCGTAGAGCTTCACGGGCGCGGACAGCTTGCCGGTGGCCGTGCCCTTGTACAGGTACACCTTGCCGGTCGAGGGGTTGCGGGCGATCAGGTCGGGCAGGCCGTCCTTGGTCACATCGCCCGGCGAGGTCATGACGTCGAACTGGGTCCAGCCGCTGGTGCCCAGCGTGGTGTACGGCGACGTGGGCTGCACCGCGGCACCGCAGCCCGTCCGGTACAGGCGCAGCGCCCCGCTGCTCAGCCGGACGAGGACGTCGTTGCAGCGGTCGCCGCTCAGGTCCCCGAAGGGCACCGCCTTGATGCCGCTCGGCCAGCCGGAACCGCTGACCTGGCCGGAGAACGTGCCCTGGCCCGTGCCCTGCTGGTAGGTCAGGGTGCCCGTGGCGGGCATGGTCAGCATGTCGCCGACACCGTCCGGCTTCGACCCGGGCCCCACGTAGTCGTGGAACACGGCACTGCCGCCCACCATCCGGACCGTGCCCCGCACCACCAGCGGATCGCCGACGCCGTCGGCGGGCTTGACGGTCAGCGTCCAGTCGTAGGAGCCGTTCGGAACGGGCCTCCCTCCGGACAGCGCGCTGCCGTCCCAGTCGACCTTCAGCGCCCCGCGCACGGCACCGCCGTCCGTGCCGCCGACGTGCTTGCCCGTCGCCTTGCTGCGGACGTCCAGCACCCAGCCCGCGGCCGGCTTCGACAGCAGCACCGTCGTGAGGGTGCGGTAACCGGGAGACGTCTGGGTCACGCTCTGAGCGGGCTCCAGCTGCCGCAGCGGCTGCTGTGGCACCCCCGAGGGCACCAAGTGCACCCGCTCCTGCGCGTCGACGTAGGCCGCGTTCGCCCCGGACTCGTCCACGGTCCAGCGCACGTCACGCTGCGAGACGCCGGTGTCGGGCAGATCGCCGATGACCCGGCTGGCGGGTGTGCCGTCGTCCACCGTCGTAAGGACCAGCTTCCCGGCCTGCTTGTCGTGCGTGACGACGTACCCGTCGCCGAGCGCGGCCTCGTCGGCCGGCACCGGCACGGACTTGCGCGCCGTACGGTCGTAAACGCCCGCGCGCCCGTCACAGGTCCAGTAGATCCAGCGGCCCAGCGCCTGGAGGTCGGTGGGGGTGCAGCCGACGTCGGTGGTGAGGGTCTCGGTGGTCTTCTTGGCGGTCAGGTCGTACGCCGTCAGAGTTCCCGGGGTCGCGCCCGGGGTCCACAGGGTGTCGCCGGAGAGGGCGGCGGGGCCGGGGGTGCGGGTGACGGTCGCGATACCGGTGCCGCCGATACGGAAGACGTACTGCTGGGTGGTGCCCGTGTAGATCAGGAACCGGCCGGAGACGTCCGTGAGGCGTCCGCTCTGCAGGTTGGTACGCGACCAGTTGTCGCCGCCAAGCCCGTCGACCATGATCGTGTCGGAGCTCGTCCCGTGCGAGACCCAGGCGATCCGGCCGTCGTCGGTGCCGTGGAAGAGGGCGCAGGCAGGGTCGGTGCTTGCGCAGGCGTCGAGCCTGCGGCTGTACGTGGTGCGCGCGCCGAAGGTCGGGCTCCCGGTCGCGGCGACGGTCCGGCCGGAGACCTCCCTGCCGCCGTTGAGGTCGTAGTCCGCAACGACCAGTTTCCCGTGACTCAGGGAGAGCCCCTGAACGATTAGCGGCGGCTTGGGCAGGGCCTTGACCTGGGTGACGACCGGGGTGCCGTCGGGACCGGGCTGGATGCGCTGAACGCCCCAGTCATCAGTAGCGGACGTCGTACGGCCGACGGCGAGGGCGGTGCCGTTTGAGACACCGGAGAGGGACCGGTTGGAAGAGGGCAGCAACGTCACCGAGGAGCCGCCCGCGATGGGGGTGGCAATCGTCCTGGTGGAGGTACCCGTCTGGTAGACCAGCCAGTCGCCGACCACTGCAAGGTCCACCACCGAGGATGTGTCGCTGACGCCGTCGAGCGGGACCGAGACCGGCGGGGCGGACAGGTCGGAGCGGGAGTACACAAGCGCGGCCTTCTGGCTTCCCGTGAACCAGACCACGTAATCGCTGGTGACACTTGCCTTGAGATACGCCGTCGATACCGGCTCGGTCCAGCCCGTGACCTGTCCGGTCCTCCGATCGACCATGACGGACAGGTACGGCCCGCTCGGCTGCCCGGCGTGGAACAGCAGGCCGTCGGCGTCCCCGCCCCTGGGGAACCCGAGGGTCACCCCCTCAGGCACCCCCGTGACCAGCACGTCACGCGTGCTGCCGTCGGCCTCCGGGAACAGCAGGTGCACCTCCCGCCGGGATGTCCCGCTCTCGTCCTGCACCGCGCGGGACGCGACCACCAGGTCGTCGTAGGCGGTGAGCATGGACAGGCCCTCGGGTATCCGAACGGTGTGCGTCGTGCCGTCGGCCGCGTTCCACAGATCGACCCGGCCGCCCGCGAAGCGGTGCCAGAAGACGTCGCCGCCGGTCGTCCCGTAGCCGATGGTCCCCGTCGGGTACACCACCTTCACGGACATGCCGTCCGCGTACCGCGTCCATACGAGCCCGGAACCCTCCAGGGTGTGGAAGACACCCTGGGCGCCGGCACCGTCCTGTCCGTAGTTCGTGAGCCCGCCGTAGAGCGCACCCGAGGTGTACGTGTCGCGCAACGCCGCCGGCACCACCGTCTCCACCGCCCCGTCCGCCACCGCGCTCGACGGCAACAACGGACTCAGACCCGCCGCCAACACGGCGGAAGCGGCGACAAGACGCAGACGTACGAGGCCATGGCGAGCCAAGAGGGTCCCTCCCCGGGAACGCGGAGACGGGCTGGACACCACTCCGGCGCCCTCGGCCCCCCGGCCGTCACATCCGTCTCACAAGTCGGCTGATCCTACAGCCGTTCCACAGCCCCGGAGAAAGGGGTTTCGGACAGCGCGGGCACGGAAAACGCCGTGGCCCCCACCGGAGAGTCGGTGGGGGCCACGGCGTTCACTCACCTGGACCGTTGCGGTCAGCCGTTGCGCTTCCAGCGCGGCTTGTCCTCGCGGCGCCCGAAGGAGCCGCCGCCGCGGTGGTCGTCACGGCGGTGGTCGTCACGGCGGTGGTCGTCGCGGCGGCCGTACGGGCGGTCGTGGCCGCCGGTGCGGAAGCCCGGGCGGTCGTCGCGGCGGTCGCGGTTGAACGGACGGTCGCCGGCACGGTGGCCGCCGCGGTCGTCCCGGCGGAAGCCACCCCGGTCGTCGCGGCGCTCGAACGAACGGCCGCCACGGTCGTCACGGTCCCGGCCGAAGCCACGGTCGCGGTCACGGTCGAACGGACGACGCTCGTCGCGCCGCTCGAAGGACCGGCCGCCCCGGTCGTCACGCCGCTCGAAGCCGCGCCCACCCCGGTCGTCCCGGTTGAACGGACGACGGTCGTCGCGCCGCTCGAAGCCACGGCCGCCACGGTCGTCCCGGTCCCGGTTGAACCCACGGTCCCGGTCACGGTCACGGTTGAAGCCGCCGCGGTCACCGCGGTCACCCCGCTCGTCCCGGCGGAAGCCACCCCGGTCGTCCCGCCGCTCGAACGAACGGCCACCACGGTCGTCACGGTCCCGCTCGAACGACCGCCCGCCGCGCTCGCCCCGGTCGGTGTCCCGCGGGGCCCGCTGCTCCGGCAGGGAGACCTCGGCCACGGCCGGAGCCTCGACGGTCCCGACGGTCTCGACAGCCGACGCCTGGGCCTCGGCCGACGCCTGCGCCTCGGCCACCGCCGCCTCCGGGTCCTCGCCCCGCTCGCGGGCGACCCGGGCGACCAGCCGGTCGGCCTCCTCGCGCAGCTCGGCCGCGCGGCGCTGCGCACGCTCCAGCTGCTTGGTGAGGTGGGCGACCTCACGCTCGGCCTGCTGCGCGGCGTTGCCCGCGGACTCGGCCTGGACCTCGGTCATCGAGCGGGCGCCGGTGATCTCGGCGACCTCCGGGTCGAAGGCCGCGCCGCCCTGGATGATGTGCCGCCCGGCGTCGACGCCGGCGTCCTCCATCAGACGGAAGATCTGACGCCGCTGGTGCGGCAGCGACAGGGAGACGACCGTGCCCGTACGACCGGCGCGCGCCGTACGGCCGGCGCGGTGCAGGTAGTCCTTGTGGTCGCCGGCCGGGTCCACGTTCAGGACCAGGTCGATGCCGTCGACGTGGATGCCGCGGGCGGCGACGTCGGTGGCGACGAGGACGTTGACGTACCCGTCCTTGAAGTCGGCCAGCGTCCGCGTCCGCGCGCCCTGCGTCATGCCGCCGTGCAGCGCGTCGGCCTTCACACCCGCCTCGCGCAGCTGCTCGGCGACACGGTCGGCGCCCAGCTGGGTGCGGACGAAGATGATGGTGCGGCCCTTGCGGGAAGCGATGGCAGCCGTCACCGGCGCCTTGTCCTTCGGCTTCACGATCAGGATGTGGTGCGACATGGTCGTCACCGCGCCCTGGGCGGCGTCCACCTCGTGCGAGACCGGGTCGTTCAGGTACCGGTCGACGAGGGTCTTGATCTCGTTCTCCATCGTCGCGGAGAAGAGCATCCGCTGACCGCCCGCCGGCACCTGGTCCAGCAGCTCGGTCACCTCGGGCAGGAAGCCCAGGTCGGACATCTGGTCGGCCTCGTCGAGGACGGCGACCTCGACGTCCTCCAGGGAGCAGGCGCCGCGGTTGATGATGTCGCGCAGCCGGCCCGGGGTGGCGACGAGCACGTCGACACCGCGCTCCAGGGCGTAGATCTGGTTGCCCATGGACGTACCGCCGCAGACGACCTTCATCTTCAGGCCGAGCTGGTCGCCGTACGGCTGCAGCGCGTCCGCGACCTGCATCGCGAGCTCACGGGTCGGGGTGAGGATGACGGCGCGCGGCTTGTGCTTCTCGGTACGGCCGCCGGACAGACGGGCCAGGGTCGGCAGACCGAAGGAGAGGGTCTTGCCGGAGCCGGTGCGGCCGCGGCCGAGGATGTCCTTGCCGGCCAGGGCGTCCGGGATGGTCGCCGCCTGGATCGGGAAGGGGGTGGTCACGCCGTTCTGCGCGAGCTTGCGCACGACGCCCTCGGGGAGACCGAGGTCCTCGAAGGTGACCTCGGGGGTGCTGGTCGCCTCGTCGTTGTCGATGTTCTCGACGTTCTCGGGCACGACGACGTGATCAGTACTGGAAATGGACATGCGTATGCGAAACCTTCCGGAGTCTCGTCGGCACGCGCCCGTCAACTCCGTGATTCGCAATACGACCGCCTCTATGCGGTCCGCCACGGCAAGGGAGAGTACGCGCCACACGGCGCGCTCTGCGTTGGCGCCGGGCAAATGGGATCAAACGATCTACCACCATACGCACCCTCCACCCCCGAAGGCAAACCGAGCCCGGTAGACGTACGTCACACCCCTACGCCGGCGACCCGGCCTCCGGTGCCGGCTCCCGCTCCACCAGTTGGGGCGCCGGCTCCCCGGGCGCCGACGACGACGGCTCCGCGACCGTCGGCTCCGGCGAGGGCGACGGCGGGGGCTCCGGTGACGGCGGCGGCTCGGGGTCGGCGGAGCGCGTGGGCGTCGGCTCCTCCTTCGGCGGCTTCGGATCCTTCGGCTTCTCGCTCTTGCCCGGCTTCACCCCCGCCGAGGCCGAGGCGCTCACGCCCGCCGACGGCGAGGCCGAAGCGGGAGATGCGGAGTCGTCCGCCTTGCCCTTCTTTCCGCCCTTGCCGTGCCCGCGCTTGTCGTCGCCGCCCGCCGCCCCGTACCCGTGCCCGCCGGCGGACCCGCCGGGTCCGCCGTCCGGCGCCTCACCACCCGGCTGCCCCGCCGAGTGCGACGGCTTGACCTGGCCCCCCTCCCCGTCCCCCACGCTCATGCAACCGGCGGCCGCGGCGACGGCCATGACCGTGGCGGCCAGGCGAACGGGAAGGTACAAGGGGCGCACGGGGCCACCTCCGGGGGGCAGACGCAGGAGTCAACCTCCCCAACTCCCGCCGCCCGCAAGAGGACACGCGCCCCGCGACGTGACGGCTCAGCCGTACCCGAGCGCGTGCAGCCGGGCGTCGTCGATCCCGAAGTGATGCGCGATCTCGTGCACCACCGTCACCTCGGTCTCCTCGACGACCTCCTCCCGCGTCTCGCACATCCGCAGGGTCGGCCCCCGGTAGATCGTGATCCGGTCCGGCAGCACACCCGCGTACCACTCGCCGCGATCGGTCAGCGGAGTCCCCTCGTACAGCCCGAGCAGCTCGGGATCGTCCGCCGGGGGCTCGTCCTCGACGAACACCGCGACGTTGTCCATCAGCCGCGTCAGCTCCGGCGGGATCCGGTCCAGCGCCTCGGCGACCAGTTCCTCGAACTCCTCGCGCGTCATCTCCAGCACAGGCCCATTCTCCGGCACGACCCGGCCGACGGGGGGTACGCCCGCATGTCCGGGCGCGCACTTGGGCATACGGGACCAATGGCCCGCGCCCGCGTCCCCGTCGCAGCCCTGAACCCCATGAACCGGAAACGGAAGACCCGCCACCCCCGCCCCACCACCCCCGAACTCGCCGCCCAGCCCCGCCCCTGGGCGCGCGCCCTCGGCCTCACCGCGGTCGTCCTCCTGGGCGCGTGGCTCGGCCTGTTGATCGTCGGGAACGTCCGCACCCCCGTCGGGCCCATGGACACGACGATGACCCTGCGCCCCTCCGCCACCGGCGGCACCAAGATCAACGTCTCCCCGCTGGGCGCCCTCCACCTCGACAGCCACCACGCCCCCGTCCGCCTGGACGTCAACGTCGACCAACTCGACCCCGCCCGCGCCCAGGCCCTCGTCGACCACCCCGAACGCCTCTCCGGCCTCCAGGACGAGGTCGCCCGCGACGTCGAGCACGGCACCCTCGACCTCGCCGTCCGCTCCTGCGTCGCTGTCGTCTCCGGCGCCACCGCCCTCGGCCTCGCCGTCTACCGGCGCCCCCGCCGCGCCCTCGCCGCCGGCGGCCTGGCCCTCGCCCTCCTCGCCGCGTCCGGCGCCACCGCCTACGCCACCTGGAACCCCAAGTCCGTCCTCGAACCCCGTTTCTCGGGCCTGCTCTCCTCGGCCCCCTCCCTGGTCGGCAACGCCCGCAGCATCGTCACCGAGTTCGACGTCTACCAGCAGGAACTGGCCCGCCTGGTCACCAACGTGACCAAGCTCTACGACGTCACCTCCACCCTCCCCGCCTACCAGCCCGACCCCACCACCGTCCGTGTCCTGCACGTCTCGGACATCCATCTCAACCCGGCGAGCTGGAAGATCATCGCCTCGCTGGTCGAGCAGTACAAGGTCAACGTCATCGTCGACTCCGGCGACACCATGGACCACGGGACGGCGGCGGAGAACGGCTTCCTCGACCCCATCGCCGACCTCGGCGCGCCCTACGTCTGGGTCCGCGGCAACCACGACTCGACGGTCACCCAGCGCTACCTGGAGGGCATCAAGAACGTCCACGTCCTCGACGACGGCCGCGCGGTCACGATCGGGGGCCTGCGTTTCGCCGGCATCGGCGACCCCCAGTTCACCCCCGACCGCTCCTCCGTCCCGGCCGCCGAGGGTCTGCAGGAAGCGGCCGGCGCCCGCCTCGCGGCCGCCCTGCGCGCCGAGCGGGCCGCGGGCAAGCCCGTCGACGTGGCCATCGCCCATGAGCCCTCCGCCGCCCGCGAGACGGACGGCGAGGTGCCGCTGGTGCTGGCGGGGCACCTGCACCACAACGAGATGGAGGTCCTGCCGAAGGGAACCCGGCTGCGTATCGAGGGCTCCACGGGCGGCAGCGGCCTGCGCGCCGTCGAAGGCAAGTACCCCGACCCCATCGAGGCGTCGATCCTCTACTTCGACCGCGACACCCGCCGCCTCCAGGCCTGGGACGCGATCAAACTGGGCGGCCTGGGCCTGACAACAGCCGAGGTCAGCCGTCACCTCCCCAAGGAAAACCAACCCGGCGCCACCCCGTCGCCGACCTCTTCCCCCACCCAGTCCCCCACACCCTCGTCCCCTGCCCCGACGACCCCGTCCCCGGCCCCCTCCGGCACCGCTCCGTAAACCGTTTTGGCGATCCCTCCCGCCATCCCATATGCTTCTCACGTCCCCGACGCGCTGAGAAGCGCCCAGGCGGGCCGATAGCCCTCATCGTCTAGCGGCCTAGGACGCCGCCCTTTCAAGGCGGTAGCACGGGTTCGAATCCCGTTGGGGGCACGCAACACCGTGTGCGACACTGTCGTACACAACGCTTGGTCCTGTGGAGCAGTTTGGAGTGCTCGCCACCCTGTCAAGGTGGAGGCCGCGGGTTCAAATCCCGTCAGGACCGCTGAGGTTTAACGTGAAACCTCGCGGCTGGGTAGCTCAGTTGGTACGAGCGTCCGCCTGAAAAGCGGAAGGTCGCCGGTTCGACCCCGGCCCCAGCCACAGCCCGAGAGCCCCGTCCACTTGGACGGGGCTCTCGACGTTGCCCGGCCCGTCTCACCAAAATCGCACCGCACCAGCGCCGCGCGCCACTCGCCACCCTGCCAAGGTGGAGGCCGCGCCCGCGGCGCAGCCGCAATCGGGTACAGCAAATCCCGTCAGGACCGCTGAGGTCTCACCTGAAAACCTCACCGCCGGGCAGCTCAACTGGTAGGAGCGTCCGCCTGAAAAGCGGAAGGCGCCGGTTCGACCCCGGCCCCAGCCACAGCCAAGGCCCCGATCTTCGGATCGGGGCCTTGTTGTGTGCCGGGGTTGTGCCGAGGGTGCGCCGGGTCCTCGCGTGGTGCGTCGCCAGTCCGCCGGAGGCAAAAGCGTTCGCCACGTTTTTCTCCGGGATGAGATCCTGGGTCGCGTATGTCTACGCACCCTTCCCCCGCCCTCGGCGCCCTCGCCCCCCGCCTGGCCGAGCTGTCCCTGCGTGATGCGCATCGGCTCGGGCGCAGGCTCGAAGGTGCGCGCAAGATCCGCAAGCCGGAGGCCCGTGCCGCCGTTCTCGCCGAGATCGAGGCGGAGGTCGCACAGGCCGAGGAGCGGATGGGCGCGCGGCGCACCCGTGTGCCTGCCGTGACCTATCCCGAGCAGCTCCCGGTCAGCCAGAAGAAGGACGACATCGCGGACGCCATCCGTGATCACCAGGTCGTCATCGTCGCAGGTGAGACCGGGTCCGGCAAGACCACCCAGATCCCGAAGATCTGTCTGGAGCTGGGGCGGGGTGTCCAGGGCATGATCGGGCACACCCAGCCCCGTCGTATCGCCGCCCGTACCGTCGCCGAGCGCGTCGCCGAGGAGCTGAAGACGCCGCTCGGGGAGACCGTCGGCTGGAAGGTGCGGTTCACCGACCAGGTGAACCCGGACGCGACCTTCGTGAAGCTGATGACGGACGGCATCCTGCTCGCGGAGATCCAGACCGACCGCGAGCTGCGCGCCTACGACACGATCATCATCGACGAGGCCCACGAGCGGTCCCTCAACATCGACTTCCTGCTGGGCTATCTCGCCCAGCTGCTGCCGCGCAGGCCCGACCTCAAGGTCGTCATCACCTCCGCGACCATCGACCCCGAGCGTTTCTCCCGGCACTTCGGCGACGCCCCGATCATCGAGGTCAGCGGCCGGACGTACCCCGTCGAGGTGCGGTACCGCCCGCTCCTCGAGGAGGACTCCGAGGACGCCGACCGGGACCAGATCACCGCGATCACGGACGCCGTAGAGGAGCTGATGGGGGAGGGGCAGGGCGACATCCTCGTCTTCCTCTCCGGTGAGCGGGAGATCCGGGACACCGCCGACGCGCTGGAGAAGAAGAAGTATCGCTTCACGGAAGTGCTTCCCCTCTACGCCCGGCTCTCGCACGCCGAGCAGCATCGCGTCTTCCAGCCGCACACCGGGCGCAGGATCGTTCTGGCGACCAACGTCGCCGAGACCTCGCTGACCGTCCCGGGCATCAAGTACGTCATCGACCCCGGCTTCGCCCGTATCAGCCGGTACAGCCACCGCACCAAGGTGCAGCGGCTCCCCATCGAGCCGATCTCGCAGGCCAGCGCCAACCAGCGCAAGGGCCGCTGCGGCCGTACGTCCGACGGCATCTGCATCCGGCTGTACAGCGAGGACGACTTCCTCGCCCGCCCGGAGTTCACGGACGCGGAGATCCTCCGGACGAACCTCGCCTCCGTCATCCTGCAGATGACCGCGGCCGGCCTCGGCGACATCGAGAAGTTCCCCTTCATCGACCCGCCGGACCACCGCAACATCCGCGACGGCGTCCAGCTCCTCCAGGAGCTGAACGCGCTGGACCCGGCGCAGAAGGACCCGCGCAAGCGGCTCACGGAGACCGGCCGCAAGCTGGCCCAGCTGCCCGTCGACCCCCGCCTCGCCCGGATGGTCCTGGAGGCCGACAAGAACGGCTGTGTCCGCGAGGTCATGGTCATAGCCGCAGCGCTGTCCATCCAGGACCCGCGCGAACGCCCGGCCGACAAGCAGACCCAGGCCGACCAGCAGCACGCCCGCTTCAAGGACGAGACCAGCGACTTCCTCGCCTACCTCAACCTGTGGCGGTACGTCCGTGAGCAGCAGCGCGAGCGCGGCTCGTCGTCCTTCCGCCGGATGTGCAAGCAGGAGTACCTCAACTTCCTGCGCATCCGCGAATGGCAGGACATCTACACGCAACTCCGTACCGTCGCCAAGCAGATGGGCATCCACCTCAACGAGCAGGACGCCTCCGCCGACAGCATCCACACCTCCCTCCTCGCCGGTCTGCTCTCGCACCTCGGCATGAAGGACGTGAAGGACGGCAACAAGAACGAGTACCTCGGCGCCCGCAACGCCAAGTTCGCGATCTTCCCTGGCTCGGCTCTGTTCAAGAAGCAGCCCCGGTTCGTCATGTCGGCGGAGCTGGTGGAGACGAGTCGCCTCTGGGCCCGCGTCAACGCGAAGATCGAGCCCGAGTGGGTCGAACCGCTCGCCGAGCATCTCCTGAAGCGGACGTACAGCGAGCCGCACTGGGAGAAGGACCAGGCGGCGGTGATGGCCTACGAGAAGGTCACGCTGTACGGCGTGCCGATCATCGCCCAGCGGAAGGTGAACTACGGGCGGATCGACCCGGAGACCAGCCGCGAGCTTTTCATTCGCAACGCCCTCGTCGAGGGCGACTGGCGGACGCACCACAAGTTCTTCGCCGACAACCGCAAACTCCTCAGCGAGGTCGAGGAGCTGGAGAACCGCGCCCGGCGCCGGGACATCGTGGTCGACGACGAGACGCTGTTCGACTTCTACGACCAGCGGGTGCCCGAGCACGTCGTGTCCGGCGCCCACTTCGACTCCTGGTGGAAGCGCAAGCGGCACGAGCAGCCCGACTTCCTGGACTTCGAGCGGGAGATGCTCATCCGGGAGTCGGCGGAGGCGGTCACCAAGGCCGACTATCCGGACTCCTGGCGGCAGGGGCCGCTGAAGTTCCGCGTCACCTACCAGTTCGAACCGGGCGCGGACGCGGACGGCGTGACCGTCCACATCCCGCTCCAGGTCCTCAACCAGGTCACGGACGAGGGCTTCGACTGGCAGATCCCGGGCCTGCGGGAAGAGGTCGTCACCGAGCTCATCCGCTCCCTCCCGAAGCCGATCCGCCGCAACTACGTGCCGGCACCGAACTTCGCGAAGCGTTTCCTGGACCAGGCGGTCCCTCTCCAGGAACCGCTGTCCACGGCGATGGCCCGCGAGCTGAAGCGGATGGTCGGCGTCCCCTTCGAGGCCGACGACTTCGACTGGGCGAAGGTCCCCGACCACCTGAAGATCACCTTCCGGATCGTCGACGAGCGGCGCCGCAAGCTGGCCGAGGACAAGGACCTGGAGGCGCTGAAGCTCCAGCTGAAGCCGAAGGCCCGCAAGGCCCTCTCCCAGGCCGCCGCGGCCACCGCCGAGCGCCGGGGCGGTGAGTCTCTGGAGCGCTCGGGCCTGACCGACTGGACGATCGGCTCCCTCACCCGCGTCTTCGAGACACGCCGCGCCGGCCAGCCGGTGAAGGCGTACCCGGCGCTGGTCGACGACGGCGACACGGTCTCCGTACGCCTCTTCGACACCGAGGCGGAGCAGACGGAGGCCATGTGGAAGGGCACCCGTCGGCTGATCCTGCGCAACATCCCGGTCAACCCCGCGAAGTTCGCGTCCGAGAAGCTGACGAACCCCCAGAAGCTCGCCCTGTCCGCGAATCCGCACGGTTCGATCCAGGCGCTGTTCGACGACTGCGCGATGGCCGCGGCGGACAAGCTGATCGGCGACTTCGGCGGACCGGCGTGGGACGAGGAGTCGTACCGGAAGCTGTACGACAAGGTGCGCGCCGAGATCGTCGACACGACCGTGCGGACGGTCGGCCAGGTGCAGCAGGTGCTGGCCGCCTGGCAGGCCTGTGAACGCCGCCTGAAGGCCGTACGCAGCCCCGCGCTGCTGGCCAACCTCACGGACGTACGCAAGCAGCTGGACGCGCTCGTACGGCCGGGCTTCGTGACGCAGGCGGGGCTGCGCCGGCTGCCGGACCTGATGCGGTACCTGGTGGCCGCGGACCGGCGTCTGCAGCAGATGCCGACCAGCGTCCAGCGGGACACCACCCGCATGGAGAAGGTCCACGAGATGCAGGACGAGTACGCGTGGCTGCTGGAGCAGCTGCCCCAGGGCCGCCCCGTCCCCTCCTCCGTCCTCGAGATCCGCTGGATGATCGAGGAGCTCCGGGTCAGCTATTTCGCCCACGCGTTGGGCACGGCGTACCCCGTCTCCGACAAGCGGATCGTGAAGGCGATCGACGCGGCCGTGCCGTGACGCATCCTGCACGGAGGGTGAGTTCGACCAAGGGCCCACCCTCCTGTACAGTCTCTTCTCGCAGCACAACGCACCAGCAAGTGCCGCGAAACCTGGTCCTGTGGAGCAGTTTGGAGTGCTCGCCACCCTGTCAAGGTGGAGGCCGCGGGTTCAAATCCCGTCAGGACCGCACAGAGTGAGAGCCCGGGTCTTCGGACCCGGGCTCTTCGCATACCCGCACCACCCCGTCACCCTTCCACCCCGCCAAGACGGGGGCCGCGCCCGCGGCGCAGCCGGATCCGTGGCGCGTCTCCACGCCGGTCAGCACGATCCGCCCGTCTGGGGGCACCCCCTCTGGGGGAGTTCGAGGACGAGCCCCGTTCAGGGCCGAAGCGGGGTCTGGGGCGGCAGCCCCCAGGAGACGGTCGCACCGGTGCCGGCGTCGGCATCGGTGCGACCGGCACAGCCCCCGCTCTCTTGACGGCGTCACATTCCCTCGGTACCCCAGAGTTCAGGGCCCCGTTCCCTGCGTGGGCCCTCTTGGAGGTGGCGTATGGCGGCATCGGCTAGGCACGAGACGCGGGCGCTGCTCCGCGCGCATCTGTCGGCCGCGTCGTCCTATCGGCATGTGACCCGCCACTGCCCGATCTGCCACCGTCTGCTGCGGCTGGCGATGGACGGCGCTCCACGGGGCGCACAGGGCCCGGAGAAGACCGTCGAGGACGAGAGCCCCTCGGCGCCGTGACCGTCGGCCGCGTCAACAGCCGTACCGGCGGGGGACGATGGAGCGGCGGGAGCAAGCGCTTCCTATAACTCACATGCGCCAGTGGCAACAAGGCCAGTGGCATGTGACGGGAGTCACGGCATGAGTTTCCGGAGCATGGGTTCTTACCAGGCTCCTACAACTGGTCAATTTAATATGTGCAATTGCACCACTCCGTGCACCACTCCGCCGGATGTCCGGAGGGCGCCTCCCGGAACCCCCCGCAACTCTCCCAGAGACTCCCCAGACTCTGACAAGGCCGCTCACAGAGCGACCCGCTAGACAGGTCCCGGCGCACAAAAAAGATCGCGCTGGACCCGGCGGAGTCCAGCGCGATCGACGACGCACCGTGTGGGCAACGGGCCTGTTGGGGCAGGACCCGCGTCGTTTGGAGCTAGGGTTCGGGCGTTTCGACAGGTTGGGGGACCTGGCGTTCTGCCCGGTTATTCAGTTGTTCAGGCCTCGCTGCGCTGCTGCGGAATGCCCGCCAGCAGGGCACGAACCTCGGCCTCGCGGTAACGGCGGTGCCCGCCGAGCGTACGGATCGACGTGAGCTTGCCGGCCTTCGCCCACCGCGTGACCGTCTTCGGGTCCACGCGGAACATGGTGGCGACCTCAGCCGGGGTCAGCAGCGGCTCAGCATCAGGGGTGCGAGCGGTCATGAGCGGCCTCCTCGGGAGAACCGAACCTTCTCGGTTCTTTCCTCTAAATTCTGCACCTTGACCCGCGTTGCCCGAAATGGCGGACGCGGGCCGAGTCGGTTATAGGACGAACGGCTTGTCCTCGGCACTACAACTACACCATCTGTCCAGCCGCGTCGGCCAAACCGATGGAATTGCCCCCCAGGTGTTCATCGGCGACGGAAGCCGATGGACCATGCCATAGCGGACAGTCACGCCAGTGTGACGATCAGTCACACGGGCGATCAGGAGTCACCAGACCCCCCAAAGCGTGCAATGCTGAGATTCCCCCCACGATGGAGCACAAGTGGACGGATGGAGCCCTCCCCGGACTCCTTGTCCTATTTTGGCACGAGGAGGGGCAAGCGACGCAAGGGCCGCGTACGTGCGGTCCGTCACCCTTGCGACTCTTGAGCCATAAGCCCGGATCGGGACCTACATCCCGTCACTTCCGTGAAGTGGGTAGACCGTACGCTGTTCGACATCTTTGTGGCCGTGACGTACGTCACTAAGGACACGCTTGTCGCATCTGTCACACCGTCAGTTCGCCGAGCGCCGGTCCCGTACCGACCGCCACCGCTCCACGAGCCGGGCGTACGCCTCCCCCGCCGCGCTCCCGTCGCCGCGGCGCAGGGCGTCGATCCCCTCGGCGACGTCCGCCGCCGAGTGATCGCTCTCCAGGTCGCCGGCCGGGAGGGCGTGCACGAGGCCGCCGTAGTCCAACTCGACCAGGGACCGCGGGTGGAACTCCTCCAGCCAGCGCCCCACGTCCACCAGGCCGTCGATGAGCGGCCCCTCGTCCATGGCGTCCTTGAGCGCGCGCAGGCCCCGGGCCACGCGGCGCCGCGCCTGCACCATCGGGGTGCGGTAGCGCAGCACCGGGGGCAGCTCAGCGGTCCCCTTGTCCCACTCGCGCTCCTCGTCGGAGACGAGCACGAACCAGTTGAGCGGGACCTGCCAGGCCGCCGAACGGATCCAGGGCCGGGCGTCGGGGTTGCGGGCCAGCCAGCGCTCGTAGTCCTGGGCCGCCTGGAGGCGGACCACGGGAGGCAGGACGGCGTCCAGCACCGGACCCGGCAGTTCGTCGCCCAGCTCCCCCAGGGCCTGCCAGCCACGCAGCCGGGTCCGCCAGGGGCACACGCACAGCACGCCGTTCACCTCGAGCACGAACGCGTCGCCGCTCTCGTGGACCGGCACCGCGACCGGCGGGGTGGGCAACAGGTCGGCCAGCGAGCGGCGCAGCTCGTCCTGGTAGGAGGGGCGGTCGGGGCGGAGGGCGTAGCGCGCCCAGTGGTTGCGCTCCGGCTCGGGAAAGGCGGCCAGCGGCTCGTACACGCGCAGATAGGCCGCGTATGGAACGATCACCGAGGACACCTGGGGCACGCCTGCTCCCTCCCCTTTCGGCCGAACGGGAAACCTTCCGGACCCGCTCCTGGAGGGGCCGGAAAACATGCAAATCGTCCCACGCGCGTACTCCGGGAGAAGGTGATCCCGAACACCTCCCGATCGACGGCGCCCGCAGGCTCTACGCTCATCCCACGGGCCCCGCCACCCGTACGGGAGCCCGCGTCCCGACCGCCGCCAGTTACCCAGGAGTCACCACCGTGACCGACGTATCAAACGGCGTCCTGCACACCCTGTTCCACTCGGACCAGGGAGGTCACGAGCAAGTCGTGCTCTGCCAGGACCGCGCCAGCGGCCTCAAGGCCGTCATCGCCCTCCACTCCACCGCCCTGGGCCCCGCGCTCGGCGGTACCCGCTTCTACCCCTACGCGACCGAGGAGGAGGCCGTCGCCGACGCCCTGAACCTCGCGCGCGGGATGTCGTACAAGAACGCCATGGCCGGTCTGGACCACGGCGGCGGCAAGGCTGTGATCATCGGTGACCCCGACGTGATCAAGACCGAGAAGCTGCTGCTCGCGTACGGCCGTTTCGTGGCCTCGCTCGGCGGGCGGTACGTGACCGCCTGCGACGTCGGCACCTACGTGGCCGACATGGACGTCGTGGCACGCGAGTGCCGCTGGACGACCGGGCGCTCGCCGGAGAACGGCGGCGCGGGGGACTCGTCGGTCCTGACCGCCTTCGGCGTCTACCAGGGCATGCGGGCCAGCGCCCAGCACCTGTGGGGCGACCCCTCGCTGCGCGGCCGCAGGGTCGGCATCGCGGGCGTCGGCAAGGTCGGCCGCCACCTGGTGGAGCACCTGCGGGACGAGGGCGCCGAGGTCGTGATCACGGACGTGCGCGCGGACGCCGTACGCCGGATCCTCGACCGGCACCCTGAGGGCGTGACGGCCGTCGCGGACACCGAGGCGCTGATCCGGGTCGACGGGCTCGACATCTACGCCCCCTGCGCGCTGGGCGGGGCGCTGAACGACGACTCCGTGCCGGTGCTGACCGCAAGAATCGTGTGCGGCGCGGCCAACAACCAGCTCGCGCACCCGGGCGTCGAGAAGGACCTCGCCGACCGCGGGATCCTCTACGCGCCGGACTACGTGGTGAACGCCGGCGGGGTCATCCAGGTCGCCGACGAGCTGCACGGCTTCGACTTCGACCGGTGCAAGGCGAAGGCCGCGAAGATCTTCGACACCACGCTCGCAATCTTCGCACGTGCGAAGGAGGACGGGATTCCGCCGGCCGCGGCGGCCGACCGGATCGCCGAGCAGCGAATGCACGAGGCGGCGCAGGCGCGGGGGTGGTGACAGGGAGGGCAGGCTTCCGCTGAGGCTCGAAAACGCCCCGCTCTCATCTCGGTCGCTGATTTGTTCGGTACCAGTCGGTGGAAAGTTAGAGAGAACTCTCACTCTTCCCGGCGGGTCGTCCGCCGATAAGTGGTTAAAATCGCCACTGACCAGCGAGGACGGGGCGCCTCGAAGGTTCTGCGCACACGCGCGTCCTACGGGCGACGTACCGTATGGGTGCGGGCTCAGGTACCGTGGAAGCCCTACGGACCGGCCTCTCTGCGGAGAGTCCGTTCCGGATCATGAACGCGTGTCAAGACTCTGGGGCCGTCGAGCCCCGTCGTTGAGGGGGTCGAGCCATGGGGCGCGGCCGGGCCAAGGCCAAGCAAGCGAAGGTCGCCCGCCAGCTGAAGTACAACAGCGGCGGGACGGACCTCTCACGCCTGGCCGAAGAGCTGGGCGCATCGACGTCGAACATGCCGCCGAATGGCGAGCCGTTCGAGGACGATGAGCAAGACGACGACCTCTACAGCCGGTACGCCGATCTGTACGAGGACGACGAGGACGAGGACGAGGACTCCTCGCAACAACACCGTCGCGGCGCTTGACCTTGCACTGAGCACTCACCCGGTCGGTGACTTCGGTCACCGACCGGGTCTTGTGCTGCCTGCAGGGTTCAGCCGGCGTAGTCCCCGACCAGAGTCGCTCCGGTGGTGTGCTCGCCGCGCTCGGTGATCTCACCGGCGACCCAGGCGTCGACCCCGCGGTCGGCCAGGGTCGCCAGGGCCACGTGCGTCGACCCCTCCGGGACGATCGCGATCATGCCGACGCCCATGTTGAGGGTCTTCTCCAGCTCCAGTCGCTCGACGTCGCCGGTCCTGCCGACGAGGTCGAAGACCGGGGCGGGGGTCCAGGTGGAGCGGTCGACGGTCGCGTGCAGTCCGTCGGGGACGACCCGGGCGAGGTTGGCCGCGAGTCCGCCGCCGGTGATGTGGCTGAAGGCGTGCACCTCGGTGGTGCGGGTCAGGGCCAGGCAGTCCAGCGAGTAGATCTTGGTCGGCTCCAGGAGCTCCTCGCCGAGGGTGCGGCCAAGTTCCTCGATGTGTGCGTCGAGAGAGAGGCCGGCCTGGTTCAGCAGGACGTGCCGGACGAGGGAGTACCCGTTCGAGTGAAGGCCGGAGGACGCCATGGCGATCACCGTGTCACCCGTACGGATGCGATCCGCGCCCAGCAGGCGGTCCGCCTCCACCACGCCTGTGCCGGCGCCGGCGACGTCGAAGTCGTCCTCGCCCAGCAGGCCCGGGTGCTCGGCGGTCTCGCCGCCGACCAGGGCGCAGCCGGCCAGGACACAGCCCTCGGCGATGCCCTTGACGATGGCGGCGACGCGCTCGGGGTGGACCTTGCCGACGCAGATGTAGTCGGTCATGAACAGCGGCTCGGCGCCGCACACCACGATGTCGTCCATCACCATGGCGACCAGGTCGTGGCCGATGGTGTCGTAGACGCCGAGCTGACGCGCGATGTCGACCTTGGTGCCGACGCCGTCCGTGGCGGAGGCGAGCAGCGGGCGCTCGTAGCGCTTGAGGGCGGAGGCGTCGAAGAGGCCGGCGAAGCCGCCGAGGCCGCCGAGGACCTCGGGGCGCTGCGTCTTCTTCACCCACTCCTTCATCAGCTCGACCGCGCGGTCGCCCGCTTCGATGTCGACGCCGGCAGCCGCGTAGGAAGCACCGGATCCGGAAATACCGGATGGGCCCGTCGCCGGAGGCGACTGATCTGGCACAGCAGACATTGCCTGGGATCTTTCGGTTGGTGAGTACGTACGAGGCTTACGGGCGGCGGATCGCGTCGGCCGCGGCCGTGGCGGCCGGGCCCGCGGCCAGCTCCGTCTCCAGCAGCTGCTTGCCGAGCAGCTCAGGGTCGGGGAGCTCCATCGGGTACTCGCCGTCGAAGCAGGCGCGGCAGAGGTTCGGCTTGGCGATGGTGGTCGCCTCGATCATGCCGTCGATGGAGATGTAGGCCAGGGAGTCGGCGCCGAGCGAGGTGCCGATCTCGTCGATCGTCATGCCGTTGGCGATGAGCTCGGCGCGGGTGGCGAAGTCGATGCCGAAGAAGCAGGGCCACTTCACGGGCGGCGAGGAGATCCGGATGTGGACCTCGGCGGCGCCCGCCTCGCGGAGCATGCGGACCAGGGCCCGCTGGGTGTTGCCGCGCACGATGGAGTCGTCGACGACGACCAGGCGCTTGCCCTTGATGACTTCCTTCAGCGGGTTCAGCTTCAGGCGGATGCCGAGCTGGCGGATGGTCTGCGAGGGCTGGATGAAGGTCCGGCCGACATACGCGTTCTTGACCAGGCCCGCGCCGAAGGGGATGCCGGAGGCCTCCGCGTAGCCGATGGCGGCCGGGGTGCCGGACTCCGGGGTCGCTATGACCAGGTCGGCCTCGGCCGGGGCCTCCTTCGCCAGGCGGCGGCCCATCTCCACGCGGGAGAGGTACACGTTCCGGCCGGCGATGTCGGTGTCGGGACGGGCCAGGTACACGTACTCGAAGACACAGCCCTTGGGCTTCGCTTCCGCGAATCGGGAGGTGCGCAGGCCGTTCTGGTCGATGGCGACGAACTCGCCCGGCTCGATCTCGCGGACGAAGCTGGCGCCCGTGATGTCGAGGGCGGCGGTCTCGGAGGCGACGACCCAGCCGCGCTCCAGCCGGCCGAGGACCAGCGGGCGGATGCCCTGCGGGTCGCGGGCGGCGTAGAGGGTGTGCTCGTCCATGAAGACGAGGGAGAAGGCGCCGCGGACCTGCGGGAGGACCGTGTGGGCGGCCTCCTCGATGGTCAGGGGCTTGCCGTCCTCGTCGACCTGGGCCGCGAGCAGCGCGGTGAGCAGGTCGGTGTCGTTGGTGGCCGCCACGCGCGGGGTGCGGCCTTCCTGCTTGGGCAGGTCGGCGACCATCTCGGCGAGCTGAGCGGTGTTGACGAGGTTGCCGTTGTGGCCGAGCGCGATCGAGCCGTGCGCGGTGGCGCGGAACGTCGGCTGGGCGTTCTCCCACACGGAGGCGCCGGTGGTCGAGTAGCGGGCGTGTCCGACCGCGATGTGACCCTGGAGCGAACCGAGCGAGGTCTCGTCGAAGACCTGGGAGACCAGGCCCATGTCCTTGAAGACGAGGATCTGGGAGCCGTTGCTGACCGCGATACCCGCGGATTCCTGGCCCCGATGCTGGAGGGCGTAGAGCCCGAAGTACGTGAGCTTTGCGACCTCTTCGCCCGGAGCCCAGACACCGAAGACGCCACAAGCGTCCTGGGGGCCCTTCTCGCCGGGAAGCAGATCGTGATTGAGTCGACCGTCACCACGTGGCACGCCATCGAGTGTAGGCGAGGTCGACCACTGGTCCGAATTGGGGATACTCGCCGGTAACTAAATCAGGGACCGGCCGGATCACCCATGATCCACTCATTCCAGCAGGTCAGAGCGGGATTGGGATGATCCACTCGGCCGTCGGGCGGGCTCTGGACGCGGTCGGCCGGGGACCGGTTGCCGATCCGTGAGTGAGGTGTCGCACATCATTCGGGCCGCTCGGGCGGGTTGCGCCGGGTGTGCGCGGGCGGGGTCTCATGTCCTGCTCAGGCGAACCTGGTTGCCGTCGTCGGTGCTCAGCGTCAGCGTGGTGCCCTTGACCTCGGTGGTGAGGGCACCTTCGGTGAGGGTGCGGGACAGGACGCGTTCGAAGGCCATCGGTGCGTCCTCGCATGCCATCCTGGTCGACCTGACGTCGCTGAGCCGGACGCGGTCGCCCTCGAAGGCGGCGTTGGCGTTGAAGGTGTTGCAGCCATAGGTGCCGGCCGCCTTGCCGTCCTTGATCTCGACGTGTGCCTCGGCGGGAGCACGGTGGGTGGTGCCGTCCACAGTGACGCTGTCGACGTTCCACTTGACGCCGGTGACGGGCTGCTCGGCGCTCACCGACCCGCTCCCTGCCTGCTCGCCGTCCGCCTTCTCGCTGCCGCAGGCCGCCGCGAGGGGGAGGAGAACGACGGCGGCGGTCAGCATCATGCGCTGCGTGTGCCTGGGCCTGTTCCTCTGCCTGTACATGCCGATTCGACGGGGCGGGTGGGGTGGTTGGTTCCACCCGATTCCGGCCCTGCTCCATCCAGCAGCCCCGGCTCAGCTCAGCAGCGGCAGCAGCGCCGTGAGGTCGGCCCGCTCCCCGCTCGCGCTCACCTTCGCGTCCTCGACGGCGTCCTTCCAGGCCAGCCGCCCGGTCGCCAGCCGGACCCAGGTCAGCGGGTCGGTCTCGACGACGTTGGGCGGGGTGCCACGGGTGTGCCGGGGCCCCTCGACACACTGCACGACGGCGTACGGCGGGATGCGCACCTCCGTGGCGCCGCCGGGTGCCTTGACGGCGAGGGCGTCGGCGAGAAGCCGGGTGGCGGCGGCGAGGGCCTGGCGGTCGTACGGGATGTCCAGGCCGGGGACGGCGGCGTTGAGGTCGTCGGTGTGGACGACGAGTTCGACGGTACGGGTGACCAGGTAGTCGTCGAGAGTCAGGGCGCCGGCGCTGGTGGCGAGCAGGCGAGTGCCGGGGTGTTCGGCGAGCGCGGCCGTGAAGCATTGCTCGCGGTCGGTGAGGTGGGCGACGAGGTCCGGGTTCTTCTCGGCGAGCGCGTGGGCGTGGTCGGCGATGGCCGGGGCGTCGGCGCCGATCGCGCCGGGCCAGTCGGCGGGTGTGGCCTCCTGCTTCGCCGGCGCGGGCTCGTCGACCAGCCGGATCACGGCTCCGAGGGACATCCCGACGTGCGCCACGAGGTCCCGCACGGTCCACTCCCCGAGCCGGGTCGGCAGCGCGAGCTGCTCCGGCGTGAGGGTGCCCACCGCCTCCCGTACGTTCCCGAACTGTGCCCGCACCGCGGTGCGGGTCCTGGCCGGGTCATAGGTCCGGGTGCGCTTCTTTGTCGGGGCCATGGCGTGAGCCTAGTTCGCGCGGAAGGCGGAGCCGGAGGGGAATTCCAGGTCCGTGCAGCCGCGGCGGGCGGCGACGTCGGTGACATAGGCCCGGAAGAGCCGTTCGAAGTGCGGGGCTGCGCGCAGGGAGAGGGAGCTGTAGCCGTAGTGCAGGCGCAGGACGTGGACGGCGGGCTCGCCGGCGCAGACGGAGGTGGCCCACCACTGGCCGGTGTGCCCGTGGCGGCCGGCGGTGCCCGGGGAGAGGGGCGCGTCGGCGGCCTTGGTGGAGCCTGTGGAGCCGAAGTAGACGTTCGGGGTGTCCTGGTCGTAGAAGGTCTGGACGTCGGCCCACCATGCCTCGTAGGGGTCGTCGGTGGGTGCGTCGTCCGGGCCGACGTTCTCCGTGCCGGCGTATTCCGTGTCGAAGAGGGTGCGGGCCCTGTCGGTGGTCAGCCGCAGGGCGCACCGCTCACGGAAGACGTGTGGGTCGGCCGGGGCATCCAGCGCCTCGTCGGGCAGCCAGAGCTGCTCGGAGGCGGGGGACTCCAGGCGCGCGTACCAGGCGCAGGTGCCGTCGGCCGCGCACCCGGCTCCCCCATCCCCCGATGAATGCCGCCGACGTTAACAGCCGCCTCTGACAGCGCGGCCGAGGGCGTCCGTCTCGCCACACGACCTCGACACGTGTGAAGGCCCCGCCCGTCGGAACGGGCGGGGCCTTCGTCGTTTTTACGGCCGACTACGCGAGCAGCGCCGGGATGGTCTCCTCGTGGGCCGTGCGCAGCTCCTCCAGGGACAGCTCGAACTCGCCCTGGAGCTCCACCGTCTCGCCGTCGACGACGCCGATGCGGGTGGCCGGGAGGTCGCGCGCACCGCACATGTCGTTGAAGCGGACCTCCTCCGAGCGCGGGACGGCGACGACAGCGCGGCCGGCCGACTCGGAGAAGAGGAGGGTGAAGGCGTCCAGACCGTCCGGAACGACCAGGCGGGCGCCCTTGCCGCCGAGCAGGGCCGACTCGACGACCGCCTGGATCAGACCGCCGTCGGACAGGTCGTGCGCGGAGTCGATCATGCCGTCGCGGGAGGCGGAGATCAGGATCTCGGCCAGCAGGCGCTCGCGCTCCAGGTCGACCTTCGGGGGCAGGCCGCCGAGGTGGTCGTGGATCACCTGGGACCACGCCGAGCCGCCGAACTCCTCGCGTGTGTCACCGAGGAGGTACAGCAGCTGGCCCTCCTCCTGGAAGGCGACCGGCGTACGCCGGGCCACGTCGTCGATGACGCCGAGGACCGCGACGACCGGGGTCGGGTGGATGGCCGCCTCGCCCGTCTGGTTGTAGAGCGAGACGTTGCCGCCGGTCACCGGAGTGCCGAGCTGCAGGCAGGCGTCGGCCAGGCCGCGCACCGCCTCCGCGAACTGCCACATCACCGCCGGGTCCTCGGGCGAGCCGAAGTTCAGGCAGTCGGAGACGGCGAGCGGCTTGGCACCGGTCGTCGCCACGTTCCGGTAGGCCTCGGCGAGGGCCAGCTGCGCGCCCGCGTACGGGTCCAGCTTGGCGTACCGGCCGTTGCCGTCCGTCGCGATGGCGACGCCGAGGCCGGTCTTCTCGTCGATGCGGATCATGCCCGAGTCCTCGGGCTGGGCCAGCACCGTGTTGCCCTGCACGAAGTGGTCGTACTGGGACGTGATCCACTTCTTGGAGGCCTGGTTGGGGGAGCCCACCAGCTTCAGGACCTGGTCCTTCAGCTCCTCGGAGCTCTGGGGACGCGGGAGCTTGTTCGCGTCGTCCGCCTGGAGGGTGTCCTGCCAGGACGGGCGGGCGTACGGGCGCTCGTAGACCGGGCCCTCGTGCGCCACGGTCCGCGGGTCGACGTCGACGATCTTGCCGCCGTGCCAGTAGATCTCCAGGCGGTCGCCGTCGGTCACCTCACCGATGACGGTGGCGATGACGTCCCACTTGTCGCAGATCTCGAGGAAGCGGTCGACCTTCCCGGGCTCGACGACCGCGCACATGCGCTCCTGCGACTCGCTCATGAGGATCTCCTCAGGAGACAGGGTCGAGTCGCGCAGGGGTACGTCGTCGAGCGTGACGCGCATGCCGCCCGAGCCGTTCGACGCCAGCTCGCTCGTCGCGCAGGACAGGCCCGCCGCGCCGAGGTCCTGGATGCCGACGACCAGCTTCTCCTTGAAGGCCTCCAGGGTGCACTCGATGAGGAGCTTCTCCTGGAAGGGGTCGCCGACCTGGACGGCCGGGCGCTTGGAGGGCTTCGCGTCGTCGAAGGTCTCGGAGGCGAGGATCGACGCGCCGCCGATGCCGTCGCCGCCGGTGCGGGCGCCGTACAGGATGACCTTGTTGCCCGCGCCGGACGCCTTGGCGAGGTGGATGTCCTCGTGCCGCATGACGCCGATGGCACCGGCGTTGACCAGCGGGTTGCCCTGGTAGCAGGCGTCGAAGACGACCTCGCCGCCGATGTTCGGCAGGCCGAGGCAGTTGCCGTAGCCGCCGATGCCGGCGACGACGCCCGGGAGGACGCGCTTGGTGTCGGGGTGGTCGGCCGCGCCGAAGCGCAGCGGGTCCACGACCGCGACCGGGCGCGCGCCCATCGCGATGATGTCGCGGACGATGCCGCCGACGCCCGTGGCCGCGCCCTGGTAGGGCTCGACGTAGGAGGGGTGGTTGTGCGACTCGACCTTGAAGGTCACGGCGTAACCCTGGCCGACGTCCACCACGCCCGCGTTCTCGCCGATGCCCACGAGCATCGCGTCGCTCTGCGGGGCCTTCTCGCCGAACTGGCGCAGGTGCACCTTCGACGACTTGTACGAGCAGTGCTCGGACCACATGACGGAGTACATGGCGAGCTCGGCACCGGTGGGCCGGCGGCCGAGGATCTCGACCACGCGCTCGTACTCGTCCTTCTTCAGGCCGAGTTCGGCCCAGGGCAGCTCGACGTCGGGGGTCGCGGCCGCGTGCTCGACCGTGTCCAGAGGCGTCCGGCTCATGCGTTGACCAGCTTCTTGAGGATCGAGGTGAAGAAGGGGAGGCCGTCGGTGCGGCCGGTGCCGATGAGCGGCTCCACGGCGTGCTCCGGGTGCGGCATCAGGCCTACGACGTTGCCGGCCTCGTTGGTGATGCCGGCGATGTCGCGGAGGCTGCCGTTGGGGTTGCCGTATCCATCAGCGGCTTCGCCGCGGGCGATGTACCGGAAGGCGACCCGGCCCTCGGCTTCCAGCTTGTCCAGCGTGTACTGGTCGGCGACGTAGCGGCCGTCCATGTTCTTGAGCGGGATGCTGATCTCCTGACCCTGCTCATAGTCGCTGGTCCACAAGGTGCCGGCGTTCTCCACCCGCAGCTTCTGGTCCTTGCAGATGAAGTGGAGATGGTCGTTGCCGAGCATCGCACCCGGGAGGAGGTGGGCCTCGGTGAGGATCTGGAAGCCGTTGCAGATGCCGAGGACCGGAAGGCCGGCCTTCGCCTGCTCGATGAGGGGTTCCATCACCGGCGAGAAGCGGGCGATGGCACCGGCCCGCAGATAGTCGCCGTAGGAGAAACCACCGCACAGCACCACGGCGTCGACCTGGTGGAGGTCCTTGTCCTTGTGCCAGAGGGCGACCGGTTCTGCGCCCGCGAGGCGGATCGCGCGCTGGGTGTCCCGGTCGTCGAGGCTGCCCGGGAAAGTGACGACGCCAATACGAGCGGTCACTTCGCGGCCTCCGCGACTTCCTCCACCTTGACGGTGAAGTCCTCGATCACGGTGTTGGCGAGGAAGGATTCCGCAAGATCGTGGATGCGGGCGAGCGCGGCCTCGTCGACCGGACCGTCAACTTCCAGTTCGAATCGCTTTCCCTGACGTACGTCGGAGATGCCTTCGAAACCCAGCCGCGGCAGCGCGCGCTGCACCGCCTGGCCCTGGGGGTCGAGGATCTCCGGCTTGAGCATGACGTCGACTACGACGCGTGCCACTGGCACTCCCGGTGTTGTGGTGCTGAGCAGGTCCCTGCAGGTGTCTTCAGACTACCCGCACAAAATTTCTACGCGAGTAGAGTTGTAGGAATCTACGTGAGCGCCATCACTTTCGCTGGCTGGATCGGGTGGCGGAGCAGGCCCTTCACGAAAAGTTCAGCGAAAGATCCCCGATGGACCCTGCTCGCCTATTGCGCTGGGACACGCGGGAAGATTTAGTTCAGCTTCACATTCCATTGCCGGGCACTGTACAAATGAAATGGCAATAGCCGATACTTTGCCCCATAACAGGCGGACAGTCGACAACTCCGTGACGTCTTGGCACGTCATCGCAGAGCTGTCGCACGAAGGGACCGATATTCGTGGCGCAGAAGGTCGTGGTCACTCTCTTTGACGACATCGACGGCTCGGAAGCGGCGGAAACGATCGCCTTCGGACTCGACGGCAAGTCGTACGAGATCGACCTGAATGAAACCAATGCCAAGAAACTGCGTAAGGCGCTCGCGCCGTACGTGGAGGCCGGCCGCAAGCGGTCGAGGTCCGGCAAGGCGTTCAAGCAGACGGAGGTCGCCCCCGACCCTGCTGCGGTCCGCGCCTGGGCCCAGGCGAACAAGATGGAGGTGCCCGCACGCGGGCGGATCCCCAAGAAGGTCTACGAGGCGTTCGCCGAGGCGCAGTGATCCCCTCCGCGCCCAGGTCCGCCGGGACGACCCCGGGGCCCCTCAGCGGGCCCTGGGGACAACCGACTTGCGCTACCCCCCTCATGGTCGGCTAATGTCTGGAGCACGCCGCCGGGCGGGGCCGAAAAGCCCAGCTCACGGAGGCCATGCGGGTGTAGTTCAGTAGTAGAACATCCCCCTTCCAGGGGGAAGGCGCAGTGTGCGATTCCTGTCACCCGCTCTGCATCGCCGTCCCGACCACGCTGGTGGATCAGGTAGGCTGGTGCTCGCGCCGATCGGTGAAAGCTGGTCGGAGGCAATGCGGACGTAGCTCAGTTGGTAGAGCGCAACCTTGCCAAGGTTGAGGTCGCGAGTTCGAGCCTCGTCGTCCGCTCGGGAATGAGACCCCGGTCCATTGGACCGGGGTCTTTTCGTGTTCCCGCCGTGACCGTCTGACATTTGTCATACGGAGTGATGACAGTGCGCACTGCTGCCGGCCTGTGTGCGCCGGGACCCTGGAGTCATGGAAGCCAGGGACACGAAAGAACACGTGATTGAGGTCACCGACCTCCGGCGTGTGTACGGGGGCGGGTTCCAAGCGGTCCGTGGGATCTCCTTCCACGTCGACCGTGGGGAGATCTTCGCGCTGCTGGGCACCAACGGGGCCGGCAAGACATCGACGGTGGAACTGCTGGAGGGGCTCGAGCGGCCCGACGGTGGTCGGATCCGGATCCTCGGCCACGACCCGTACACCGAGCGGGCCGTCGTACGGCCGCGCACCGGCGTGATGTTGCAGGAGGGTGGCTTTCCCTCCGAGCTGACCGTCAAGGAGACCGCGCGGATGTGGGCGGGCTGTGTGAGCGGGGCGCGACCGGTCGGGGAGGCGCTGGCGCTGGTCGGACTGGCCGGGAAGGCCGACGTGCGGGTGAAGCAGCTGTCCGGCGGTGAGCGGCGGCGGCTGGATCTGGCGCTGGCGCTGCTCGGGAAGCCGGAGGTGCTGTTCCTCGACGAGCCGACGACCGGTCTGGACGCCGAGGGCCGCCGCGACACCTGGGACCTGGTGCGGGCCCTGCGCGACGCCGGGACGACCGTGCTGCTGACCACGCACTACCTGGAGGAGGCGGAGGGCCTTGCCGACCGGCTGGCCGTCCTGCACCAGGGGCGCATCGCTGCCGCCGGGACGCCTGCCGAGGTGACCGCCGCGCAGCCGTCCCGGATCTCCTTCCAGCTGCCCGAGGGGTACTTCGTGGGTGATCTGCCGCCGCTGGGCGAGCTGGGAGTGTCCGACCACGAGGTCGAAGGGCGCCTCGTACGGCTGCGGACGCGGGAGTTGCAGCGGGCGGCCACCGGGCTGCTGGTGTGGGCCGAGCGGGCCGGTGTCGAACTGAAGGCGCTGGACGTGCGGTCGGCCTCGCTGGAGGAGGCGTTCCTGCAGATCGCCCGGGACGCGTCGGAGCAGGCTTCGGAGCAGGAGGTCGCGGCATGAGCGGCGCCATGGTCAAGGGTTCGGTCACCACCCCGGCGAGCCGGATGGCCGCGCTCGCCCGCGCCGAGCTCACCCTGCTCGGGCGCAGCAAGGCCACGGTCATCTCGGCCGTGCTGGTGCCGCTCGCACTGCCGTTCAGCCTGCGTCCGGTGGTCGACGACATGGACGTCGAGGACTCCGGGCTCACCGTCGGGCTCGTGCTGCTGCCCGCCGCGATCGGGTTCTCGCTGCTGTTCGGTGTGTACGCGGCGCTCACCGCCATCTACACCGCCCGACGCGAGGAACTCGTGCTGAAGCGGCTGCGCACCGGTGAGCTGCGAGACACCGAGATCATCGCCGGATCCGCGCTGCCGGTGTTCACCATGGGGCTGGTGCAGTGCCTGGTGCTGGCGGTGGGCTGTACGGCCTTCCTCGACGTGCCGGCCCCCGAGGCGCCCCATCTCGCCGTTCTGGGCGTGCTGTTGGGGCTGGTGATGTGCGCGGCGCTGGCGGCGGTCACGGCGAGCGTGACCCGGACCGTGGAGAGCGCTCAGGTGACCACCCTGCCGTTCGTCCTGGTCTCGATGGTGGCCTCCGGGGTGACCGTCCCCCTGGAACTGCTGCCCGACCGGGTCGCCTCCGTCTGCGAACTGCTGCCGCTGAGCCCGGTCATCACCCTGGTCCGCAGCGGCTGGACCGGCGACCTGTCGGCGTACGAGGCCCTGGGCTCCCTGGCCACCGCGCTGGCCTGGACCGTGCTGGCGGTGTTTGCTGTGGGACGGTGGTTCCGGTGGGAACCGCGGCGCTGACCACGCCGGGGGCAAGGTACGGGAGGGGAACGATGTTCGGCCGGATACGGGGGTGGCAGCGGCGCCACTGGCGGGACCGCAGCAAGGCCGAACGGGTCGAACTGCAGAGCGTGATCACCTGGTACGCCACGACCTGGTTCTTCTCCCTCGCCTGGCTCGCGATGCCGCTGGTGGGCGGCCTCGACCGCCGTCCTGTGCCGGTGATCGTCGGTGGCCTCCTGCTGCTGGTGGGCACCTTGCAGTGCGCGGAGGCCAACCGGCTCACCCGGCCCGTGCTCGACCACTACCTGGGCCGCGCCGAACTCCCGCCCCGCGCCCTGCGCGGCGCGGCCGTCCTGCTGGCCCTCGGGCTGGCGCTGGATCTGGCGCTCGCCGCGCTGGACGGCACCGACCCGGTGACGATCAGGCTCTCCATCGGCGCCGCCCTGCTGCCCTTCGGACTGCTGTACGGGCTGATGGTCCCCGTCCGGGTGTTCCTGCGCCACTCCGCCGTGCTGACCGTGCTGCTCATGGTCGTGTTCGGCCTGGCCGACCCGGACCCTGTGCGCATCCTCGCGATCGGCGTCGTGACGGCCTTCGGCACGGCGTTCTCCCTGCTCGCCTCGCGCTGCGGCGCCTGGACCCTGGCGGTGTTGTGGGAGGCGGAGCGGGCCCGTGAGGTCGAGGCCCGGCTCGCCGTCGCCGAGGAGCGGCTGCGGTTCGGGCGGGATCTGCACGACGTGATGGGACGGAACCTGGCGGTGATCGCGCTGAAGAGCGAGCTGGCCGTGCAACTGGCCCGGCGGGGCCGGCCGGAGGCCGTGGAGCAGATGATCGAGGTGCAGCGCATCGCGCAGGAGTCGCAGCGCGAGGTGCGGGACGTCGTACGGGGATATCGGGAGGCCGACCTCGGGGTCGAACTCGCCGGTGCGCAAGGGGTGCTGACGGCGGCCGGGATCGAGTGCGAGGTGCGCGGGGAGGCCGCCGGGCTGCCCGCCGAGGTGCAGTCGGCGCTCGGCTGGGTGGTGCGGGAGACGACCACGAATGTGCTGCGGCACGGGGACGCCGGTCGGTGTTCCGTGGGCCTGCGGGTGACGGAGGGGCATGTGGTGCTGACGGTGGAAAACGACGGGGCCGCCGAAGGAGGAGGTGCCGGTGTGAGCGGCGGCTCCGGGCTCGCGGGGCTGCGGGAGCGGCTGGCGGGCGTGGACGGGACCTTGGAGGCGGGGTTCGCCGGGGACGGGGTGTTCCGGGTGGTGGCCGAGGTACCGCTGCGGGAGGCGGCTGTGGTGAGTGAGGTCACCGCATGACCGTGCGCGTGCTGCTCGCCGACGACGAGCATCTGATCCGGGGTGCGCTGGCCGCGCTGCTCTCGCTGGAGGACGACCTGGTGATCGTCGCCGAGGCGGCCACCGGGCCCGAGGCGCTGGCGATGGCGCGGGCGCACGCACCGGACGTCGCCGTCCTGGATCTGCAGATGCCGGGCGCCGACGGTGTGAAGGTCGCCACATCGCTGCGGGCCGAACTGCCTGCCTGCCAGGTGCTGATCGTCACCAGTCACGGCCGGCCCGGGCATCTGAAGCGGGCGCTTGCGGCGGGTGTGCGCGGGTTCGTCCCGAAGACGGTGAGCGCGCAACGGCTCGCGGAGCTCATCCGTACCGTGCACGCCGGAAACCGTTACGTCGACCCCGAGTTGGCCGCCGACGCGATCGCCGCCGGAGACTCGCCGCTGACCTCGCGCGAGGCCGAGGTGCTGGAACTGGCGGCCGACGGGGCGCCCGTCGCGGAGATCGCCGAGCGGGCCGCGCTGTCCCCGGGAACCGTGCGGAACTACCTGTCGTCGGCCGTGTCCAAACTCGGGGCGGAGAATCGACATGCGGCGGTGCGGCTCGCACGCGAGCGGGGTTGGGTATAGTTGCTCTCGCGCCACGGCGCACTGCGGACGTAGCTCAGTTGGTAGAGCGCAACCTTGCCAAGGTTGAGGTCGCGAGTTCGAGCCTCGTCGTCCGCTCCAGCGAAACCCCGGTCCGGTGGACCGGGGTTTTCTCGTGCCCCGGCTTCCCGGGGCCCTTCGCGTGCGGCTACGTCCAGCTGCTGCCCGTCAGGCGCTCGTACGCCTCGACGTACTTGGCGCGGGTCGCCTCCACGATGTCCTGGGGCAGCGCCGGCGGCGGCTGCTCGCTCGCGCGGTCCCAGCCGGACTCGGCCGAGGTCAGCCAGTCGCGCACGAACTGCTTGTCGTACGACGGCTGCGCGCGGCCCGGCTGCCACCGGTCGGCAGGCCAGAAGCGGGAGGAGTCCGGGGTGAGGACCTCGTCGGCGATGACGAGCGTCTCCCCGTCGAAGCCGAACTCGAACTTGGTGTCCGCGAGGATGATGCCCCGGTCGCGGGCGATGTCGCGGGCGCGGCCGTAGACGGCGAGGGTCGTCTGGCGCAGTTGGGCGGCGGTGTCCGCGCCGACCTGGCGGGCGACCTCCTCGTAGGAGACGTTCTCGTCGTGGTCGCCGACGGCGGCCTTGGTGGCCGGAGTGAAGATCGGGGCGGGGAGTTCGCTGCCGTCGACCAGACCCTCGGGAAGGGCGAGGCCGCAGACCGTGCGGGTGTCGTTGTACTCGGCCAGGCCCGAGCCGGTGAGGTAGCCGCGGGCCACGCACTCCACGGGGACCATCTGCAGCGACTTGCAGACCAGGGTGCGGCCGGCCCAGTCGGCGGGGGCCCCGGCGGGCAGGTCGGTGCTGAGGACGTGGTTGGGGACGAGGTCGGCGAGCCGGTCGAACCACCACAGGGAGAGCTGGGTGAGGATGCGGCCCTTGTCGGGGATCTCGGTCGGCAGCACCCAGTCGAAGGCGGACGTGCGGTCGCTGGCGACCATCACGAGGTCGCCCGCCTCGTTCTGGTACAGCTCGCGCACCTTGCCGGTGTGCAGATGCACCAGGCCCGGGACCTCGAGGGGTTCGGGCTTTTCTACGAATCCGGACACGGTTCCTCCCCGTGGTTCTGTCCTATGGGTTGATTGTCCCGTACACCGGGGTTGATCAAGGACAGAGGGTCGGACGAGCCGCAGGCCGGGGGGCTGGGTGGGGTCGTCAGTCCCGTTTGCAGATGCGGTCCAGGAGGTTCGCCGTGGCGCGCTGGATACGGGGGTCGACGTGGCCGGGGCGGTCCAGGGCCGGGGACCACGCGAAGGTGCCGGAGGCGAAGACCAGGGCGCCGGAGGGGGCGCGGTAGAGGGAGGTCTCCTGGTGGCGCAGGACGCCCTCGCTGTCGGTGTACGGGGAGTGGGCGAGGAGGGTGCGCTCCTCGTGGGGCGGGAGCGGGGTGCGCGGGAAGTAGCGGTCGGCCTCGCCCGCGACCAGGCCCTCGATGCCCTCGCCCTCGTGGGCGCCGGTCGCCTCCCACAGCCAGTGGTCGGCGTTGCGGACGATCAACGGGTGCGGTTCGGGGACCCGGCCCGCGTACTGGATGCCGATCAACTGCTGCTCGGCGCGGTCGATCTCGCGCCAGAGGACGGAGCGGCCGGGGCCCTTGCGTTTGCGGCAGGTGAGCAGGCGGCCGGGGACGCCGGACGGGGACGGGCCCAACTCCACCTGCCAGTACAGGGTGTTGGCGGAGAGGAAGACCAGTGAGGTGCCGCTGTCGCGGGCGAGTTCGACGGTGCGGCGCATGGCCTGCGACCAGTACTCGTCATGGCCGGGGAAGACCAGGCCCCGGTAGCGGGTGGGGTCGATCTGGCCGGCGTGCAGGTCGCGGGCGTCGGCGTAGGCGAGGTCGTAGCCGTAGCGCTCCGCCCAGCGGATGAAGTCGTAGGCGTGGCCGACGTGGAGGGGGAGGCCGGCTCCGGCGTACGGGCGGTCGAAGGAGACGGTCGTGGCGGCGTCGGCCTCGCCCAGCAGGCGGCCGTTCTCGTCCCAGGCGTGGTAGAGGCTGGCGCCGGTGCGGCCGTCCTCCGGGTAGAGGTTGTACGCCTGCCAGGTGATGTCGGGGAGCAGCAGAAGCAGGTCGGCCCGGCGGGTGTCGCGGACGGTGAAGGGGATGTGGGAGCGGTAGCCGTCGGCGGTGGTGAGGACGGCGACGTACGCGCCGACGTTCCAGTACGACGGGACCTGCAGGCGCCAGGAGAGCCACCAGTGGTGGCAGGAGACCGTGCGGTCGGCGGTCAGGGGTGGGGGCTGGACGATGCCGGAGAGACGCGGGCTGGTGGTGATCTTGGCTGCGCCGTCGCCGTCGTAGTGGCCGATGCGGTAGATGTCGACGCTGAATTCCTGGGGCGGGTCGACCGTGATGTGGAAGTCGACGGCGTCGCCGGGGGCGACCGCGCCGGTGGAGATGAAGCCCTTGATCTGCCGGCGGACGTCGTCGGCCGAGCGGGGTCCTCCGGCGGTTCGGGGGGAGGGGATCCGGGGGGCTTCCTGGGTGGGGGTGGAGGCCGGGTCGACGTACCAGGGGACGACCTGGCCGACGGCGTCGTCGAAGTACGTCTCGGTGCCGCGCAGCCAGGGAACGGGGCCCTGTCCGAAGGGGTCCGTCACGGCGTGCGCCAGCGCTCCTGACTCCCATCGGCGGATGTGGTTCTGCCCCATGGTGCTCCCCTCCCCTTTGGCCCCCGCGGGTTCGTTGCCCGGGCTGTTGTCTGCGGTGTGCTGGTGACCTGCTGCGATGTGCTGGTGACCTGATGGAACGTGGCGTTCGTGTGTTTGTCCTATGTCGCACGCCCATGCCATGGGCGCGATCGATCCCAGCACATCACATAACGCGCGCAGACAGTCACTATTCGTTGCGAATTGGCTGAAAGTGGAACCGAGTGATCCGGTATGTGCCGGGTGTCGGCGGGACCGTGGCCCTGCGGTCGCGGTGCCGCCCTGTCACGGGGTCGCGGCGGTGCGGGGCCGCGGTGGTGCGGGGCCGCGGTGGTGCGGGGCCACGGTGTCGCGGTGGCGGCCGGCGGGTGCGCCGGGACGCTTCAGCCGAGGCGTACCGGCTTCTCCGGGCGTATCCCGAGCTCCACCAGCCAGCTGCGCAGCGGGGCCGCGTCGCCGTCCTCGACCAGACTGAGGACCCGAGGAGTCAGGTCGGTCACGCGCCGGCCGTCCACGAGCAGGGTCGGGCCGTCGAGCCAGTCGAGGCCCGGGGTGGCTCCCACGGTGTCCATCGCGGCGCAGCAGACCATCGCCGTGACGTGGTCGGTGAGGAGCTCGCGGTCGGTGCGCGGGGGCTGAAGCGGGAAGAGCGGGAGTGTGCCGCCGTCCCAGAGAGGGCCCGCGTCGAGACCCTGACCGGGCGCCGGGGGGCCGACGGGGGCCGAAGGAGCGGCCTCGCTCTCCTCCCGGGCCAGCTCGGCACCGAGACGGGCGGCCAGGGCGGCGCTACGAGGGCTGGGGGCGGGGAGGTCGTTGACGCCACTGGTGCCGTCGGTGTCGTCGACGGAGAGGACAGCGTCTTCGTCGGCCGGGGCGCTGGGGGTTGGGGGCGCTGGGGGTGGGAGTACCGGGGTGTCCTGGGTGTCCTGGGTGTCCGGGGTGTCCTGGGTGTCCGGGGTGTCCTGGGTTTGCGGGGCCGGTGGGGCTATCGGGGCGCTGGAGACCTCCGGGACCTTCAAGCTCTCTGGGGCTTCCGAGGGCTTCAAGGCATCTGACGGCTCCGGGGCTTCCGGGGCTTCCGGGGCTTCCGGAGCTTCCGGAGCTTCCGGAACATTCGGGGCCGCCAAGATCTGCGGAGTTTTTGAGGGCTCCCGGCCCTCCGGGGTTTCCGCAGTGGCCGAGGCTTCCGGGACCTCCGGGGCATTCAAGGTCTCCGAGGCTTCCGGGACCTCCGGGGCATTCAAGGTCTCCGAGGTTTCTGGAGCCTCTGGGGGCTTCGGGGCCCTCGGAAGCTCTGGAGCTTCCGATGTGGTCGGCGTATGAAGGACGGCCTCCGGGATGCCCGGGGACTTGGGAGCCTCCGGGAACTTCGGGGTCTCCGGGAACTTCGCGGGGCCCGGGGCCTCCGGAAGCTCTGGTGCTTCCGTGGTGGCCGGCGTATGCAGGGCTACGCCCTCCGGGAGGAGCGCGGGCGGGTGTGGGTGGTCGTCCCAGGCGGGCGCCGTGGGGGGCGTGCTCCCTGCCGCCGTCAGGTGGTCCAGTACGCGGGCCAGTGTCGGGCCGTCGCAGGCGGGGGTGGCGGGGTCGGGGGTGCGGCGGACGCCCAGGGCGTCGAGGACGCGGTGGAGGCGGGCCGCGTCGGTGCGCCATTTGCGGTCCACGACCTCGTCCGGATACTCCCGCCAGTCCACCGGGGACCAGTCGGAGCCGGTCTCCGCCGGGCCGCCGTGGAAGAGGCGGGCGGCGAGGAGGGAGGCGGCCTCGTCGACCGCGCCGGGCTCTTCGAGGAGGTCGCAGGCGGGGCGCTCGCCGAGGCGGGAGGCGAAGCCCTCGGCCAGCCGGTCGCGTCGGGACAGTTCGGTGAGGGCGGCGACGACGCCCGCGTCCAGCCGGGACGGCCAGCGGCCCATCCGCCAGGCGGGCAGCGCCACGCGCGTGAGGAGGCGGTCCCAGCCCGCGTAGGCCAGGCCCACCTGCTCCTGGGCGACGATCCGCAGGCCGTAATCCACAGCCTGTGCACGCTCGGCGGCCGCCGCGGCCACCCCCCGCTCCATCTCCGCCGCATGGACCTGGCAGCCGCGCAGGAGCAGCCGCGCGACCCAGCCGACGCCGGCGCAGACCAGGCGTATGCCCGGACAGCGGCCGCGGTCGGCGGAGACGGCCACCGCGGCGTCCAGCCCCCGCACGAACCGCCGGGCCGCCGCTATGTCGGGGTGTGCCGAGGGTCCCGTACCTGCGACGACCGGCGCGAGGACGGCGCGCAGCTCGCCCACCCGCATCCACCACAGGAACGGGGAGCCGATGACGAGGACGGGCGCGGCATGCGTACGCCGGTGCGGGTGCCGGGGTGCGGGGCCCGGGCCGGCTATCTCGTCGCCGCGCCGGGGCGTGGGCGGGCCGTGCGCCGGGTGGGTGCGGTCCTCCAGCCAGCTGTCGCAGTCCGGGGTGAGCGCTATCGCGGAGGGCGCGGGAACGTCGAGCCGGTCGGCGAGGTCGCGCACCATCCGGTACAGGTCGGGGGCCGCGCTCTCGGCCAGCGCGACCGTGGGACTGACGGCGGGGCGGGCGCGGGCGACGACCAGGGCGATGACACCGGCGGCGAGCAGGACGAGGAGCGCGAGCGCGAACACGGCCCAGCGGGCGACGTCCCAGCCGGGACCCATGAGGTGCCCGGCGGAACCGCCTGCCAGCAGGATCACGGCGGCCGCCGTGGGCAGCAGCGCGACCGCGAGCGCCCGGTTGCGGATGCGCAGCACACCCAGCGCCCGGGCCCGTGCGGCCTGCGCGCCCGCCTCCATTCCCATACCGGTCACGACCGGACCTCACCCCCTCCCCGCAGTCCTGGATGTCCTGACTCTCCTGGTCTTGCTCACTCCCCCACTGTGGCACCCGCCACTGACATCGCAATGCCGATGGGCCAAGTGCCGGACGCTTGCGCCGCACCCTAGTTGGCCCTGCGACCGCCGTCAGCCGGAAGCGGCACCGCTCACTCGATGGAATGGCTTTGGGGAGAGGTGGATGACGGTGGGCAAGGAAAAGGCCCCGGGTTCCCTGGGGGGTTCCCAGGGGATCCGGGGCCTGTTCAGAAGCCTGCACTTCGGCGACTTACGGGGGGGGCGGCTCACGCGGGCATCCTGCGCGGAGTGTTACGCGCCCGCCGCCTTCGCCGCGATGTCCGTACGGTGCTGGGAGCCGTCGAGGCCGATCCGCGCGACCGAGCGGTACGCCCGCTCACGGGCCTCCGTGAGGTCCTTGCCGGTCGCCGTGACGGACAGGACGCGGCCCCCCGCGCTGACCACCGCGTCGCCGTCGCGCTTCGTGCCGGCGTGCAGGACGTACGCGTGCGGGGCGTCCTGGGCGGCCACCTCGTCCAGACCGGTGATCGGGTCGCCGGTGCGCGGGGTGCCGGGGTAGTTGTGCGAGGCGACGACCACGGTGACGGCCGCCTCGTCGCTCCAGCGCAGGGGAGCGAGGTCGGCGAGGTTGCCGGTGGCGGCGGCCATCAGGAGCCCGGCGAGCGGGGTCTTCAGGCGGGCCAGGACGACCTGGGTCTCCGGGTCGCCGAAGCGGGCGTTGAACTCGATGACCCGCACACCTCGGCTGGTGATCGCGAGTCCGGCGTAGAGCAGGCCGGAGAAGGGGGTGCCGCGGCGGCGCATCTCGTCGACGGTCGGCTGGAGCACGGTCTCCATGACCTCGTCGACCAGCTTCGGGTCGGCCCAGGGCAGCGGGGAGTACGCGCCCATGCCGCCGGTGTTGGGGCCCTCGTCGCCGTCGAGCGCGCGCTTGAAGTCCTGGGCGGGCTGGAGCGGGACGACCGTCTCACCGTCGGTGACCGCGAAGAGGGAGACCTCTGGGCCGTCGAGGAAATCCTCGATGACGACCCGCTCGCAGGCGGCCGCGTGTGCCTTCGCGGCCTCGACGTCGCTGGTCACGACGACGCCCTTGCCGGCGGCCAGGCCGTCGTCCTTGACCACGTACGGGGCGCCGAAGGCGTCGAGGGCCTCGGCCACCTCGTCGGGGGTGGTGCAGACGTAGGAGCGGGCGGTCGGCACACCGGCCGTGGCCATCACGTCCTTGGCGAACGCCTTTGAGCCTTCCAGCTGCGCGGCCTCCTTGGACGGGCCGAACACCGGGATGCCCGCCTCACGCACGGCGTCGGCGACCCCGGCCACAAGGGGAGCCTCCGGGCCTACGACGACGAGGTCGGCGCCGAGCTCCCTGGCCAGCGCGGATACGGCCCCGCCGTCCAGAGCGTCGACCTGGTGCAGCTCGGCGACCTCGGCGATGCCGGCGTTGCCGGGGGCGCAGTGCAGCGCGGTGACGGCGGGGTCGAGGGACAGTGAGCGGCACAGGGCGTGTTCGCGGGCGCCGCTGCCGATGACGAGGACGTTCACGGGGTCAGCCTAACGGGCTGGGCGTGCGGTGTTTTGTGCGGGCTTCCGAAGGGGGCCGGGTCGGGAAGCTGTGCGTTCCTCCAAAGCCGTGCCCTGTGTCGCTGTGGGCGTCGGCCGGACCGGGTGAGCGCCTCCTACTCGTTCGTGAACTCCTCCACCACCGTCGCCCCCAGCTCCCGCACGATCAGTTCGTGGCCGGAAAGTGCGCTCTCGTTGAGGTCGGGGTCGTCGTCCTCGGGGATGTCGTCCTCGGGAGCCACGTGTTCCGGAGCGGAGGAGGGTGCAGGGGTGGGGGTGGAGACGGGGGCGGGGGTCGACGGGGGCGTGGGCCGGGCCGGGGCCGGGGTGGGAGCGGCCGGCGTGGGTGCGGGCGCATGCTGGGATGCCGTACCGCCGCCGCCGTAGCCGCCGGAATTGCCGTAGCCGCCGGCGTTGCCGTAGCCACCGCCCGGGGCGCCGCCTCCGCCGAAGCCGGAGGGGCCGGACGGGCCGGAGGAACCGCCGAAGCCGCCGGTCGGCGGGGGCATCGAGCCGCCGCCGGACGGGTCGACGATCGCCTCGATCTTCCACTGGACGTTGAACTGCTCGGCCAGCGCCTGCCTCAGCACGTCCTCGCTGCCGCTGCTCGCGAAGTTGTCGCGGGCGCCGGCGTTGACGAAGCCGAGTTGGAGGGTGGTGCCGTCGAAGCTCGCGATGTGGGCGTTCTGGCTGAGCAGAATCCAGGTGAAGCGACGGCGGTTCTTGACCGCCTCGAGGATGTTGGGCCAGAGCGTGCGGGGGTCGAGGCCGCCGGCGGGAGGTGCGTAGACGGCGGCAGCCTGGGCGGGAGGGGGAGTGGGAGTGGAGGCAGGGGTGGCCGCCGGGGTCGCCGGAGGGCGGGCGCCGCCGCCCGCGGGTGCGGCCGTGGGCCAGCCGCCGGGCCGGCGTCCGCTGCCCGCGGCGGCGGGGGTGGGCCAGGCGCCGGGGGCGGGAGCCGCGGGGGCGGAAGGGGCGTCGGCCGTCGGCGCGGAGGCCGCGGCAGGAGCAGGGGTCGGCGCGGGGGCGGGAGCAGCGGTCGGCGCGGGGGCGGGAGCAGGGGTCGGCGCGGGGGCGGGAGCCGTAGGGGTGGCAGGGGGCTGGGCGGGCGCAGCGCCCGCAGCCGGGCCCCGTACCGCCGCCCGGGCCGCCGCGGCGCCGCCTCCCGGCGGGATCGGCGCGCCCTCGGCGGGAGCCCCCGCTCCCCCGTGCGCCTCCGGGCCGGGCACGTACCCCATGGCCGGCATCCCGGCGGCGGCTCCGCCCGCGGAGAAGTTGACGCCGCGCTCGATGCGGTCGAGGCGGGCCATGACGGAGCGCTCGTCGCCGTAGGCGGCGGGCAGCAGGACGCGGGCGCAGATCAGCTCGAGCTGGAGGCGGGGCGAGGTGGCGCCCCGCATTTCGGTGAGGCCCTCGTTGACGAGGTCGGCGGCGCGGCTCAGCTCGGCGGCGCCGAAGACGCCGGCCTGGGCCTGCATCCGCTCGATGACGTCGGCGGGGGCGTCGATGAGCCCCTTCTCGGCGGCGTCCGGGACGGCGGCGAGGATCACCAGGTCCCGGAGCCGCTCCAGCAGGTCGGCGACGAAGCGCCGGGGGTCGTTGCCCCCCTCGATGACACGGTCCACGACCTCGAAGGCGGCGGCCCCGTCACCGGTGGCGAACGCCTCGACGACGGAGTCGAGCAGCGAGCCGTCCGTGTACCCGAGCAGGGAGGTGGCCATGGCATACGTCACACCGTCCGCGCCGGCACCGGCGAGCAGCTGGTCCATGACGGACATGGAGTCACGCACGGACCCCGCGCCCGCGCGCACGACGAGCGGCAGCACTCCGTCCTCGACGGGGATGTCCTCCTTCTGGCACACCTCTCCGAGGTATTCCCGCAGGGTGCCCGGCGGGACGAGCCGGAAGGGGTAGTGGTGGGTCCGCGAACGGATCGTCCCGATGACCTTCTCGGGCTCGGTGGTGGCGAAGATGAACTTGAGATGCTCCGGGGGCTCCTCGACGACCTTCAGGAGCGCGTTGAAACCGGCCGACGTGACCATGTGGGCCTCGTCGATGATGTAGATCTTGTAGCGGCTGCGAGCCGGCCCGAAGAAGGCCTTCTCCCGCAGGTCACGGGCGTCGTCCACACCGCCGTGCGAAGCGGCGTCGATCTCGATGACGTCGATGGACCCGGGTCCGTTGCGCGCGAGGTCCCGGCACGACTCGCACTCCCCGCAGGGGGTCGGTGTGGGCCCCTGCTCGCAGTTCAGACACCGGGCCAGGATGCGCGCGCTGGTCGTCTTGCCACACCCACGCGGACCGCTGAACAGGTACGCGTGATTGACCCGGTTGTTGCGCAGCGCCTGCTGCAGCGGGTCGGTGACATGCTCCTGCCCGATGACCTCGGCGAACGACTCCGGGCGATAGCGGCGGTACAGCGCGAGAGACGACACGCATACGAGGTTATAGGCGCCCACTGACAACCGGCCCCGCCCCAGCTCACCCCGGGAACCCGCCCTGGCTCACCCCGGGCAGCAGCCCTGACTCGCCCCGGGAACACAAGCGCCCCCCACGCACCCGCCAGAGCCGACCTACCCTTGCTGCCTTCCGGCCCTGGGGGAGTTCAGTCAGATAGCGCCGCGTGAGGGGCTGCGCCCAGGTTACCCGATGCCAGGGGCAGGGAACGAGTTCGCGAGCACTCCTCTCGGTCATGTAATGTTTCCGGCGGAGGATTCGCCTAGAGGCCTAGGGCGCACGCTTGGAAAGCGTGTTGGGGGCAACCCCTCACGAGTTCGAATCTCGTATCCTCCGCCAGCCCAGAGGGCCGGACCACGAAAGTGGCCCGGCCCTCTGGCGTTCGTCCGTGTCAGTTTCCGTCTCAGTCGGCTTTTCGGCCGGTGGCAGGCGGGCTCGGCGGCTCCCAGAGGGCGTCGCCGGCTTGTTGCGCGACCTTGCGGAGCATGGTCCCCGTCACGTGCATGCAGCGGGCGCGCATGCGTGCCGCTCCCCCGGGCTCCCAACCCATGATCGAGTCGATCACGACGTCCGGGACGCCGAGGATCAGGAGGACGGTCGCGGCGGTGTGGCGAGCGTCATGGAGACGGCCGTCTCGTACGCCCGCGTCCCGGAGGAGCCGCTTCCAGACATGGAAGTCGGGGTTCGGGCTCAGCGGCCCGCCGGTCGGCGAGGCGAAATGTACCCCTTGCCCTCCCAGTCGGCACCGGCCGCGATCCGCTCCCGCTCCTGGGCTTCCTGGTGCAGGCGGAGAATCTTGATCAGCGGGTCAGGCCGGCGACTCGGGGCTGGGTGGGTTCTCCTTCCACCGCCATTCCGCGTCGACCTGGATGCCGGCACGGTGCACATTCGCCGGGCTGGAGGCAGCGGCCAAGAACCGAAGCGCCCCTGACGTACTCCGCCAGACTTCGATGGCACGGGCTCAAGTTCGATGTCACAGGACGCAGTCGACGTCGGTCACGTCCGTGCCAGCCTCATGCCAGATCGTGGGGGGGAACCACGGGGAACACCGGAGAACCGGTCGACCGCCCACCAGGCCCCGCCGCTACTCCGCCGCAGGTCAAGCCTGGAGCAAGCCCTACATACCCTTGGCTTCCCAGGAGATCCGTAAGGCCTCCGGCGACCGGGAGGGCACGCCTCTCGACACCGATCGAGTCGTGACAGGCTGGCCGGCACAAGGCGAGCCGCTCCACCCCGAGATCGTCTTGGGATTTCACGGGCTCTGCCTGGTGAAAGCCGTCAACGATGACGACTGGTACATGGGCAGTCTGAACGACGACGGCAGCGTCACCTGCTGGAGCGCCTACGGCGACCTCTACGAGGCACTGCGCGGCCTCTAGCCCGACGACACCTGTACCGGCTGGACGCCAACGCCCGTCTCGGTTTCCGTCTCATTCAGCGCCGTTCATGGCCGTTCAGACGAGACCCGGAGCCGTACCGGCGCCGACGCCCAGCCGCCCATTGTTCATTTCGATCATTTGGCGCAGATCTCTGCGACTCCGGGCCGCCGTCAGCCGCCTGCTCACGCAAGTCCCGGACGGTGTCCGAGGACGCCACTACGATCGCCGGTCATGGACTGGCTGGAGCGCACCGCGAAGCTGAGGCAGTGGACCAGAAGCGGGACTCGCGCTCCGCACAAGCCGCTGCTGTTTCTGTACGCCCTCGGCCGGTTCCAGCAGGGTGCCGACGACGAGCTGCGGTACAGCGCAGTGGAGGAGGACCTGAAGCGGCTGCTGTCCGAGTACGGGCCGCCCAACAAGACGACGCCCGCCTACCCGTTTCACCACCTGGTCAGTGACGGGGTGTGGGAGGTGCATACCGATCGCGGACCGGGTAGCCCCGGAAGCGGGGTACGAGAGCTGCGGGCCGCGGGAGCGGCAGGGCGCCTGACGCCCGAACTGCGCACGGCGTTGCTGCGTGAGCCATCGCTGCTCGGCCGGATGGCGCGGGTACTGCTCGACCTGAACTTCCCGCCCTCACTTCACGACGAGCTGTGCGAAGCCGTCGGCCTGGAGCTGGAGCAGGCCGAGACCGCCGGGGTCTCGGCCGTGCGGAGGCGCCGGGACCCACGAATGCGGGACCTGGTGCTGATGGCCTACGAGTATCGGTGCGCCTTCTGCGGCTATGACGGCCGGATCGGCGCGGTTCCAGTCGGGCTGGAGGCCGCGCATGTGCGGTGGTGGGCATTCGGCGGTCCTGACGACGTCGACAACGGATTGTGTCTGTGCTCGCTGCACCACAAGCTCTTCGACAAGGGTGTCCTCGGTGTCGGCGACAGCCACCGCATCCTGGTCTCACAACGGTTCGTCGGCCACAGCCGTGCCGCCCACGAACACGTCATAGCGCTCGCGGGCCGTCCGCTCGTCGGCCCTCAGCCGGGCATCCGCTCCATCGCGCCGGCCCATCGCGCCTGGCACGCGAGCCAGGTGTTCCACGGCAGCCCACGCCCCGCCACAGCCGCCTGACCGCCGACTTCGTTTCCGGCCTTCGACGGCCGAACCGGCCAGGGTCGACTTGCGTGCGCAGGCCGCACTCCAGCCTGCCGCAGGGACCGCCTGGTAAGGGATTCGACACTGGGAGTATGGTGCCTTGTATGGCGACCAAGAAGGTGACGGTGACCATCCCTGAGGATCTCCTTGACGAGATCCGTGCGGAGGCGGCGGAGCGGGGTCTGTCGGCATACGTCGCAGAGGCACTGCGCTTCAAGCGTGACCGGGACCGGCTGCGGGAACTCGTGGACTGGCTGCAGGAGGAACACGGTCCCGTTACCGATGACGAACATGCGGAAGCGTTGGAGGAGCTGGCGGACCTCGACGCCGAGCACGAGCGACGCCACGCCGTCGCAAAGCACGACGCCGGAGAGGCCGCGTGAAGAAACGGGCCGGTGAGCACGGGCAGCCGCGGCTGCGCATCTTCGTGCTCGACTGCGAGGCCCTGTCCCTCGCTGTGCGCGGTGACCGGAAGCTGATCGCCTGGCTGGACCTCGCGGCGCGGGGCGAGGCCGAGGTGGTGACATCACCGATGACGCTGGTCGAGGCATACGACGGCAGAACCACCGAGCAGCGCTGGGACTGGGTCCTCTCGCGACTCAAAGTCGCCGAGATCGGAAAGGACGAGGCACGCCAGGCCCGTCGGCTCCTGGCCGACGCCAAGCTGCACGGCCACAAGTATGCGATCGACGCGGTACTTGCCGTCATCGCCCGGCAGCAGAAGGGTCAGGTCACCGTCTTCACCTCGGACGTGGACGACCTGGAACGGCTGGTCCCTGACTCGATCGTCGTCAAAAAGGTCTGACCCGCGGCGCCAGCCGACGAGCTTCGGCGCCGACCTCACGGCCTTTGTCACCGGCACGCCGTCCGCCCGCCTCACCACGCTGCTGGACTCGGTCGCCGACCGCGAAACCGGCGGCACGGCATCGGTGTGGCGGTTCAGCCACTGATGAGCACGGGCACCGTCCTCGGTGTGGGACGGCGCATTGTCGGCTTGACTCGGCGGCGTGGCCGCTAGCATCGGCCCATGACGTCACATCAGGCGGATGCCGCGTAGGTCCCCGCGCGAGGTGAGGGCCACCGTGCCCGACGGGCGAAGCAGTGGTGCGGTGAGCACGCTGCTCATCGGCGCGTGTCCTGGACCGCCGGCGTGTGCTGCCGTTCACACGTACCTCTTCGTCGATGGCCTCGACGTGGTCGCGCGCAGCGACAGCAGAATGGCCGGCCTCGATCCGAGGCGGCTGCTCCGCCCAGGCGGACCGCTCTATCCGACGGATATGCCGTGCACGGTGGATGTGGCAACCCAGGAGCAGCCCGAGCCAGGGCCGGACAGGCTGACCATCCGGGTCCGGCTCCGGGGAGAGACGGTCATCTGGTCCGACCTGATGTACCCGGGCCCCGATGGCAGGCCCATCGGGGAGGTTCGCTTCCGCCTGGGGCAGTACCTGGGCGAGGTCGAGCGAGCATACGCGGCGTTGGAAGACCAGCCCTGATCGCCAATGAGCTGCAACCGGTGGATAGTTGAAGCCTGGATCCGGCGAGGTGGTAGACCCGAGTCGCAGCGTGCTCGTCACGACTGCCAAGGAGCTCGATGAGGATGTACTCCGCGTCCAGGTCGACGTCTACTCAGGTCCTCTGATCCGAGGTTGAGCGGTCCTCAGCTGTTGTCGGTGGGGTCTTCTACTGTCACCCCTCATGGGAAACCACTTTCAAACCGTCGTCGATCTGGATGCCACGCCGGCAGACGCGACAGCACTCGCTGCTCGCGGCCTTGACTGGCTCGTCGAGGAAGGGATAGTCCGCGCCGAGCGCACCGACTGTGTTCTCGGCGCCCCGCTGGGACACCCACCCGGTCCGCTCTGGGCCAAGGCGGTCGGGCAGGAGGACTGGGAGCCCAGCGACGGACTCAACATCGAAACAGGCCGAACCGTCTTCCAGGGCGGCCAGGGCGATGCCATGTACGCCGTTTGCCCTCACTGTGCCGGCCACGTGGACCTGTATACCGATGAGTGGGACTTGATCGAGGGTGCCTGGGAGCCCTTCAGCAAGGCCATCGACATTTGGTACGACACGGGCCGAGCCACCGTTGCCTGCCCGGGCTGCAGTCGAGCCGGTGACCTTACTGCGTGGACCTGGGACGACGACTACTACGCATTCGGCTACCTGGGCTTCGAGTTCTGGGACTGGCCCGAGTTCAGCCCGGGCTTCCTCGAACGATTCGCACGCGTGCTGGGTGGCCATCGCACGGTCCTGGTGGGGGGCAAGCTCTGAGGAACGGTGCTTCCTCGCAGCTCCGGGGGCCGCAGCCGTCCACAGCCAAGGTTGACGTGCCTCAGCCGGCGGCCTTGGCGATGATGCGGTCCATTTCCTCCCGGTCGAAGGCCCGCATGGTCGTGGTGCGGACGTTGCCCACCCCGCCCAGCTGCAGGAGCGCCGCGGTGGCGGTTTCGTCGTCGGGTGCCTCGACGACGGCCACGAGGTCGTACGAACCGACGGTCCAGTAGAGGTTCAGGAGCTTCGCCCCGAGCTTCTGTGTCGCTGCGGCGAAGGCCTCCGCACGCTTCGGGGTGTCCTTGTAGTTCCGGATCCCTTGATCGGTCCAGTTCAGCAACGTGACATATGTCGGCATCGTCTTCCACCTTCGTGAGGGAACCCATCGCGAGGTCAATCCTGGACACGGTGAAAGAAACCTGCACAAGGTGTGCACCCGAATGAGCAACCGCTGAGAGCCTCAGGGCTCTTCCATGGCGCCTCATCCGCACATCCGTCGGTACGCGAAGTCCGGCAGCCGGCTCTGCCAGGTTGGCCGGGTGGGCAGGGTGGGCGCCGTGGCGCACAGGATGTCCGCCGTGTGGGCCGGGTTGGTGAGCCAGCGGCGGGCTGTGGGGCCGCCGGTGGTCCACACGTGGGTTCCGTCGGCGGAGATCGTGGCGTCGGTGAAGGTCTCCCCCGGGCTGTGCAGGGTGTCGCGGACGGTGGGGTGGTCCGGGCGGGTGGTGTCCCACAGGACGGCGGTGCCGTTCTGCGCCGCCGTCAGGAGGGTGTGTCCGTCGGCGGTGAAGGCGAGGCCGACGAGATGGGCGGTGTGGCGGCGCAGTGCGTCGGAGGTGGGGGTGGGGCGGCGTCGTCAGGCCGACGAGGGCGGCGAGTGCGCGGCGCAGGCGGCGCAGCCCCCGTCGTGCCTCACGGGTGCTCGCGGCGAGGAACTCACTCTCGATGTCCTCGACCTGGGTGGGGTGGTCGGCCGCCCACTGTGCGGCGACGGCCAGTCCGGCGCCCTGCAGCAGGAGTTCGGGAGCGCGGCCGGCCGCCGTCCAGGCCCTGGCTGCCTCGGTCAGTCTCTGGTGGGTACGGATGCCGTCCCGGTCGGCGTCGATCCAGCCGGCCAGGCGCGGCCAGGCTCGTAGCAGCGCCTCGTGGGAGATCTCCACCGTGGTGCCGTCGACGGTGAGCAGCCGGGCCTGGGTGAAGGCGGCCAGGGCCCGCTCCTCGTCGGCGCCGAGGTGGTTCCGGTCGGTGCGGCGGCGGGTGTCCGCCCCCTCGTCCCCTACCTGGACCAGACGCAGCATCAGGCGGCGGGCGGCGGCCCGGTCCGCACCGGAGAGGTCCAGATAGGTGCGTTCGGCGGTCTCGGCGACGGCGCCGCGGATGCCGCCGGTGCGGTGGTATCCGGCGATGGTCAGGCGCTTCCCGGTCCGCTGCTGCCAGGTGGCGAGCAGTGCGTGGGAGAGCAGGGGCAGGGCGCCGGGATCGTATCCGTGACCGCCGGGATCGAGGTCGTGCAGGAGTACGTCCACCAGGCCGGGTTCCAGACTCAGCCCGGCGAGTTCGGCCGGCCCGCGGACCGTCTCGGCGAGTTCGCCGCGGCTCATGCCGCCCAGCGCGACGGGGTGGTGCAGAGCGGACACCAGGCCCGGGTGGGTCAGACAGTGGTCGACGAAGTCGGCGCGCACGGCGAGGACGGCGAGCGGTACGGCGCACAGGGCGTCGAGGAAGGCGGTGCGCTCCGCGGTGTCCTCGCAGAGGCTGAACGTCTCCTCCAACTGGTCCACGATCAGCAGGATCCGGTCCGTGCCGGGCAGTGGTGCGCCGGCGCGGATCCGCTCGGCGAGGGTTTCCTCGGTGAGGGGCTCCTCGCGCACGGTTTCCTTGCGCACGGGCTCCTCGCTGACGGAACCCTCGCGCACGGTTTCCTTGCGCACGGGCTCCTCGCTGACGGAGCCCTCGCTGAGGGGCCCCTTGCCGACGGGCCCTTGGCCGACGGTCTCCTCGCTCCCGGTCTCCTCGCCGTCGTGCACGGCTGTGGCCAGCGCGTGGGCGAGGGCGTCGACAGGTCGTGGCCCCGGGGTGACCATCACGCCCTGCCAGTCCCCGCTGCCCAGCGCTCCCTCCGCCGCCCGGCACAGCAGACCGGCCCGCAGCAGTGAGGACTTGCCCGCCCCGGAGGCGCCGACCACCACGACCGGCCCGCCGTCCCGCACCGCCCGCCGCACCCGCTCCGCCAGCAGCGCGGTGACCTTCTCGCGCCCGAAGAACCAGCGGGCGTCGCCCTGCTCGAACGAGGCCAGTCCCCGGTAGGGGCACGGCCCGGTCCGCTGCCCCGGACGGGGTGCGGGCACCTCGCACAGGCGGCGCAGCTCGCCTCCCGCCCGCAGCGCGCGGTCCAGCCGCTCCGCGAGATCGCTGTGCGGACGCTTACGGCCGTGCTCGATGTTCGACAGGTGGCTCTTGCTGTACCGGGTCGCGGCCGCCAGCTCGGCCAGTGACAGTCCGCGTTCGTCGCGCAGGCGGCGCATCGCCCTCGCGAAGTCCTCCGGACCCGTCTCCTGCTGCATGACGTTCTCCCTGCTCACGAGGCGTGTGCCGACCCTCGGGCGGAGGGGATCCGCGGCGCTCCCAGGGTGCCGTGGTGCGGCCGGGCAGGGTGGGGACAGCGGGCCGGATCAACACATCGAGTGACGATCCCGCAGCAGCGACCCGCGCTCCCGTCTCCCTTTGCGGCGCGGCGACGCGCCCTGCGGACTGGTCCGGGAAACGCTGACGGTCGTCCCTGCCGGGGGCGGACGGCGTTGCGCGGATGAGGTGGGCACGCTCGGCGTCCATCCATTCCAGTGCTTCGGCAGCGGGACTGCCGGAGCAACGCACTTCAGCGCAGCCCCAAGCGCCCCACGGCAGGGGGGAGTCGTACGGCCGCGCCTCAGCGCACGATCCGCACCAGCTTCGTCTCACTCACCTGGTCGACCTCCGATGTGCGCACCGTCACCTTCATCTCCCAGTCGCCGGGGATGGGCAGGTTGACGGAGGTGGCGCTCCAGTAGCCGCCGCGGTCGACGAGCTTGGCGTCGAGGGGGCCGACGTCCTGGCTGGGGAGGGTGAAGGACATGCGCAGCTCGGGGATGCTGACGAAGCCGTTGTCGGGGCCGTAGACCACGGCCTGGACGGAGTTCTCGCCGACGCGGCCGGGGTCGAGGGTGATCTGGACCTTGCCCCGGGCGTTGGGGGCGCCAGGAGTGCTCATGTCGAAGGGGACCTCGGTCACGGAGGCGACGGGCAGGCCGCCGGCCTGCTCGGTGGTGGCCGCCTCGGCCTCCGCGCGGGCCGGGAGGGTGCCCGTCAGCACGGTGGTGAGGCCCAGGACCACGACGGAGACGGCGACCTCGGCCAGGACGGAGCGGCGCAGGGCGCGGCGGTGCGCGTGCTCGGCCGGGGTGAGCGGCTGCGGCTCCGCCGGGGTGAGCGGCGGCGCCTCGGCCGGGGTGGGCACCGGGTCCTCGGCCGAGGTGAGCACTGGGTCCTCGGCCGGGGTGAGCGGCGGCGCCTCGGCCAGAGGCTCGTCCGGCAGCGCGGGGCCGCCGACCGGCTGCGGGACCCGTTCCCGTACCGGCGACTGGTTCTTCACGCCGGCGGCCACAGTCACCTCCTGCTTCACACCCTCGTCCGCAGTCGCCTCCGCCTTCACACCCGCCTCCGCGGTCACCTCCGCCTTCACACCCGCCTCCGCGGTCACCTCCGCCTCCGCGGTCACCTCCGCCTTCACACCCGCCTCCGCGGTCACCTCCGCCTTCACACCCGCCTCCGCAGTCGCCTCCTGCTGCACACCTGCCTTCGAAGTCATCTGTTCCTCCGTTCTCACCAGCCGTTCCGTCCACCGTCGCGAGGACAGGCCCGCCAGGAGCAGCAGCGCCACCGCGGCCAGCTTGGCGAGCAGGAGCCGGCCGTAGGGGGTGTCCGTCAGCGCGTCGGGGGAGCCGAGCCCGCGCCAGGCCTGGTAGACGCCCGTCACCGCCAGCACGGCTACCGAGGCGGCGGCCAGCCGGGAGAAGCGGGCGGCCACGCGGGCCGGGAGGGCACCCCCGTGGAGCAGGGTCAGCAGGGCCGTCAGGCCGCCGAGCCAGGCCGCCATCGCCAGCAGGTGCAGCACCGAGGACGTCATCGCGGCCGGGACCTGGATACCGGCCGACGCGTGCTCGGCGGCGGCCCAGGTCAGCGCGATACCCACGGCGATGACGGCACCGACGGCGAGGGACGCGCGCGAGACCTGCTCCCGCCTGCGCTGTCGTACGAGGAGGACGGCGGCCGCCGCCAGCAGCGCCAGCCGGGCCACCAGGGCCAGTCCGGGGCGGCCGGACAACGTGCGGGTGAGGGCGGACGGGTCGAAGGCCTGCGCCGGGCCGCTGCCGGTCTCGTAGGGGGCGCGGAGCAGCAGCAGGAAAACCGTCGAGCTGGCGAGGACCGACCAGGCCACCACCAGCGGCTTGCGCAGGGGGCGGACGTCCGGCGGACGGCAGACGGCGACGAAGAGGGCCGCGCCGATGAGGACGGCCGCCGCGCCGTACGCCAGGTAGCGGCCGATCTTGAAGAGGCCGGCGGTGGCCGGGTTCTCCACGGGACCGTCGGTCAGGACGGCCCTGGTCGCGGACGGCTTGCCCACGGAGAAGGTGAACGCCCCGCCGACCGGGTGACTGTCCGCCGACACCACCCGCCAGGCCACCGTGAACGTGCCGGTGCCGAGCTTCTCGGGCAGGGTGACCCGCACGGCGTCCCCCCGGCCCTCCACATGCCGTGCCTCACCGGTCTTCACCCGCTGGTTGTCGGGGTCGAAGACACGGAAGGAGCCGTCGAGCAGGCCGACGGACTCGGTGAAGGTCAGGGTGATGTCGCGGGGAGCGGTCTTGACGACGGATCCGTCGGCGGGATCGGTGCTGCGGAGGGCGGCGTGGGCCGACGCCTGGCCCGCGCCTGTGAAGAGGAGCAGGACCAGCAGGGTGCCCAGCAGCACCAGCCCTTGAAGTCGTCGGCCGCCGCGTCCTGTGGTACCGATTCGCGTACCGTCCCGTCGTCCGCCATCGCGCCCCTTGCTCACGTCACCGCTCCGTACTTCGGACTCGTGTGCTCGGGGACAGGTACGGACGGCGGCCCGCACACGCTCACCGGGTACTCCTCACCACGCCGTTCTCGACCACGCCGTTCTCACCAGGTCGTCCGCGCCGAGACCCCGCCGTCCACCACCAGGTCGTGGCCGGTGATCCAGGAGGCGAGCGGGGAGGCGAGGAAGACACAGGCGTCGCCGACGTCCTCGGGGCGGCCCAGCCGGCCGACCGCGACCGCCTCCCGCCACCGCCGCACCCCCTCGGGCCAGGCCTCGGCCAGGCCCTCCCGCTCGATCAGGCCGGGCGAGACGGAGTTGACGCGGATGCCGTACGGACCGTACTCGCGGGCCGCCGCACGGGCGTGCAGGACGACCGCCGCCTTGGAGGCGGCGTAGTGGGCGTGGCCCTCGGCGGGCGTCGCGGCCTCGACCGAGGCGATGTGGGTGATGGTGCCACCGCGTTCCCGCATCACCTCTGCCGCCGCCTGTGTGCAGGCGAAGACGCTGGTCAGGTTGGTGTCCACCACCGCCCGCCAGTCCGCCGCCGTCATCCCGGGCAGCGGCTGTACGGGCTGCACGCCCGCGTTGTTGACCAGCGCCGTCAGCCGTCCCTCGCCCCACTCCGCGGCCTCGCGCACGACCCGCCGGCACTCGTCCTCGACGGTCAGGTCGGCCTGGAGGACGACGGCTCGCCCTCCCGACGCCTCGACGGCCACGGCGACTTCACGCGCCACCTCCACTCCCGTACGGCAGTGCAGCGCGACCGCCGCGCCCTCCTGCGCGAACCGCAGGGCGATCCCGCGGCCGAGGCCGCCGCCCGCGCCCGTGATCAGGGCCACCTGGCCCGCCGCCAACGTCGTCATGGACGGCAGAGTTCCGTGATCCGGTCGGCCCGGTCCGGATAACGCGCCGTGAGGTCGGCCGCGTCGCCGTGTTCGTAGTCCCCGTAGGTGAACCCGGGGGCCATCGTGCAGCCGAAGAAGGTCCACGCGCCGCCCGGTGTCACCCGCGCGCCCATCCAGGTGCGCGCCGGGACGGTGAGCTGGACCTGCTGCCCGCCGAGGACGTCGGGGCCGAGCACGGCCGTGCGGGAGGTGCCGTCGGGGGCGAGGAGCAGCAGTTCCAGCGGGTCGCCGAGGTAGAAGTGCCAGACCTCGTCGCTCGGCAGGCGGTGCAGGGCCGAGTAGTCGTCCGCGGTGAGCAGGGCGACGATCGCGGAGCCCTCCGGGCGCCCGTCGGCCCGCTCGGGCCCCGCCCAGGTACGCCGGAACAGCCCGCCCTCACGGGGGATCGGCTCCAGCCCGTAGTGGGCGACGAGGTCTTCGGGGGTCGGCGGGCGGCCTGGGGACGTCACCCGGGGAAGGCTACCTCCCGCCGCAGAAACGCCAGTTGGGCCTTCTTCTCCGGCAGGTACACGTCCGGCAGGTCGATCTCCGGCAGTGTGACGACCGGCCCGGCCTCGAAGCCCTGCCGGAGGAAACGGGCGACCGCCTTCTCGTTGCGCACGTCCGGATCGACCACGACCCGCCGCCGGTCCAGTCCCCGCAGCACGTACGAGGCGAAGGCGCCCATCAGCGCCGACGACCAGCCCGGCCGCGCGCCCTGCTCCCCGGCGGGCGCGAGGAGCACGTGGACGCCGATGTCACCAGGCTCGGCCTCGTAGCACTCGCTGACCCGGTCCTCCGTCGGCTCGTACGTCTGGAGCAGGGCGACCGGGGTGCCGTCCAGCTCGACCAGGAAGGCGTGGTGGGTGTCGAGGCCGGCCATGTGGGCGTAGATCTCGACGACCTGGTCCCGGGTCAGGCCGTTCATGCCCCAGAACGCGGCCCGTTCCTCGCTCACCCAGCCGTGGACGACGTCGGCGTCGCCCTCGGCGTCGAGGGGCCGGATGCCGACGGTGCCGAAACCGTCGGCCGCCTGCTCGTACACATAGGGGTCAGACATCGCTCTCCTTCTTCAGCTGCGCCCAGTCGGTGACGACCGGGGCCAGCTCGCCCGTGAGCCAGAGGGGGAGCTGGTCGTGGTGGTGGGGGCTGTCGGGGTGGCCGCAGGCGCCGTGGGGCACCACCCAGCGGCTGTCCTCGCGGCGGGCCAGGTCCCACACGTAGCGGGCGGCCGGGCCGCGCGCGGCGAGGTCGGTCCAGCCGGGCACGGCCGAGGTGCACAGCACGCAGTCGTGGTCGCCGGAGAGGGCCGGGGCCTCGTACGAGGGGTCGGGCAGGGCCCGCCAGGGGGCGAGGCGGTGGGTGTCGCCCCAGTGGGCGGCCGGCTGCCCGGCGACCTCCTCTAGGGACGCGCGGACGAGCGCGGCCCGGTCGATGCCGTACAGCTCCTCGGCGCGCAGGAGGTGTTCGAGAGCGAAGCCGATACGGGGGAGGAGGGCCAGCCAGGGGAGGAGGACCTCGGGGTAGGCGGGCGGGGCGGTCAGGGCGGCGAAGGCCGGCTCGGCGGCGAGGCGCCGGACGAGCGCGCCGCGCAGCGCCGCGAACCGGGCCGCCTCCTGGCTGCCGGCGTCCATACGGCGGTCCCAGCGCAGGAGGCGGTCGCGCACCTCCCTTGCCTGCTCGCTGAGTTCGTCGAGGTCGGCCAGGTGGTCCAGCAGGGGTGCGGCCGAGGCCAGATACGTGTCCATGTGGATCGCGGGCATGTCGGACGCGGACCACTCCCGGCGCTCCGCCAGCAGCTCGCGGATGCGGTCGGCGCGGTGCGGCGGGGCGAACTCGATGCCGAGGGGGGCGGCGGGGCCGCGCTGGTTGGCCATGACCGCGATGCCGTCGATGAGCCCGGCGCGGGGCATCTCGTGCCAGCCGGTCCACTCGTGGCCGGGTTCCCAGGCGGGGACGAGCCGGGTGCGGTTGGCCTCGGAGCGCACCGGTACACGGCCCGCGACCCGGTGCAGCAGCCCGCCCTCGGTGTCGGCGGCCTGGACGACGTTGACCGGCTCGGCCCAGACGTCGAAGGCGCGGTCGACATCGGCGACCCGGCGGGCGCGCAGGAGCGGGAGCAGGGCACCGAAGCCCAGGTCACCGGTCACCCGGGGCGGGTAGCGCAGGGCGAGCGCGAGCGGGGTGCCGTCGTCGAGGCCCTCCGGACCACCGGCGATCACCGGGCCGCGCTCGGTCTCCAGGACCTCGACCTCGGCGGTCTCCTCCCCCGCGACCCGGACGAGTTCGGTGTGCCGGGCGACCCGCCGCCAGCTGCCGTCCGGGCCGAGGGCCTCGACACCGGCGCCTGTCCGGCGCAGCCGCTCGCGGTAGAGGTCCTGGTAGTCGGCCATGGCGTTGGTGATGGCCCAGGCGACCGTGCCGGTGTGCCCGAAGTGGGCAATGCCGGGGACACCGGGCACGGCGAGCCCGACGACGTCGAACTCGTCGCAGGCCAGCCGGATCTGCTGGTAGACGCCGGGATCCTCGATGAAGCGGTGCGGGTCGCCGGCGATGACGGCCTGCCCGGTACGGGTGCGCTCCCCGCCGACGAGCCAGCCGTTGCTCCCGGACGTCGCGGGCCCGTCGGTGGCGAACAGCCCGACCGCGCCCTCGCCGAGGTGCCGGACGGCCTCCTCACGCCACAGCTTGGCGGGAAAGCCGGCGAACAGGATGTGCGTGGAGAGCCAGACGGCGAGCGGGGTCCAGGGTTCCCAGCGGCCCGGGGCGAGGCCGACGCGGGTGAACTCGGGGGCGGAGGTGCCGTCCAGACCTTCGTTGACGCCGTCGACGTACGATCGCACCCAGTCGGCGGTCTCCGGGTCGCGCTCCTCGAGTGTGGCGAAGCAGCGGCGGGCCGTGTCGTCGAGGCGGGCGCGGCGGACGAAGCGGTCCCAGGAGAGGGCCTCGGGGCCGAGGAAGGACGCGGAGGTGCCGCGGGCGCGGTGCCGTTCGACCTCCAGCTGCCAGGCGCGGTCGCGGGCGGTGACCAGCCCCTGGAGGCGGGCGAGGGCGCGGGCGCTGCCGGCGCGCAGGTGCGGAATGCCCCAGGCGTCCCGGAAGACACCGTCAGGTCTGTCGGTCGCGCTCGTCACCCTGTGACCTCTCTAGGTTTTAGGTTAGCCTTACCTAATCAATCAGTGCACGAATCGTACGCGAGAGGTGAAGAGGACATGGCGCAGGGGCGGGGCTGGGAGGGCGCGGTCCTCAGATTGATGCGGGCGAAGGACTTCACGCTCACGGTGACCGGCGCCGAGGACGTCACCCCCCACTACCGCCGGCTGCACCTCACCGACGGCGGCCTGCTCGCCGCGACCGGCGTCCATCCGACGATGTGGGTCCGGCTCTGGTTCACCAGCGCGGGCAAGCCGCACCAGCGGGCGTACACCCTGGTCGACCCCGACCCGGCGGCCGGGACCTTCTCCCTGGAGTTCGCCCTGCACGAGGGCGCCGCCAGCGACTGGGCGCGGGCGGCGCAGCCCGGCGACACCATCGAGGCGACCGTCCAGGGCACCGGCTTCGACCAGCCCGCGCCCGTCCCCTCCCACGTCCTCGCCATCGGCGACCCGGCCTCGCTCCCGGCGATCAACTCCCTCCTCGACGCCCTGGGCTCCGCCCCGGCCACCATCTGGTTCGAGGGCACCGCCGACGACCTCCCCTTCCGCGCCGACCCGTCCCGGCACGAGATACGGCACGTACCGCGCCGCGACGCCGGCGCCCACCTGGTCGACCGGGTGAAGGCGGAACTGCCGGACCTGCTGACGGCCACCCCGGACCCGTACGTCTGGATCGCCTGCGACACCCGCACCACCCGCACGCTCTCGGCGTACGTACGCAAGGAACTGGGCGTCCCCAAGGACCGCACACACGCGCTGGGGTACTGGCGAGCGGCCTGACCGCGCCCACGCCGAGCGAGGCAGGCAGGCAGGCAGGCAGGGCAGCTCGACCGCGTACGTCCTCACCGCGCACGGCCCGGCAGCCCTCCACCGCCCCACGGACAGGCACCCCACCCCCACACGCGGCATGATCGGGGTCATGGACGTCACCCTTCACCTCGCCCAGGACCCCGAGGCCGACGCGCTCCTCGGGCGCTCCCCGCTCGCCGCGCTGGTCGGAATGCTGCTCGACCAGCAAGTGCCCATGGAGTGGGCGTTCAAGGGACCCCGGACGATCGCCGACCGGCTCGGCGCGGACGACCTGGACGCGCACGAGATCGCCGCGCAGGACCCGGAGGCCTTCGCCGCCCTCCTCTCGGACAAACCGGCCGTGCACCGCTACCCCGGCTCCATGGCCAAGCGCATCCAACAGCTCTGCCAGTACCTCGTCGAGCACTACGACGGCGACGCGAGCGCCGTCTGGGACGGCGTCGGCACCGGCAAGGAGCTGCTCAAGCGGCTGGAGGAGCTGCCCGGCTTCGGCCGGCAGAAGGCCCAGATCTTCCTCGCCCTGCTCGGCAAGCAGCTCGGTGTGCGGCCCACGGGCTGGCGGGAGGCGGCCGGCGCCTACGGCGAGCCCGGGTCCTTCCGCTCCGTCGCCGACATCACCGGCCCGGAGTCGCTGACCAAGGTGCGCGCGCACAAGCAGGAGATGAAGGCGGCGGCCAAGGCCAGGAAGCAGGCCTCAGCCGGTTGACCCGTCCCGGGTGGCGGGCGGCTCCGGCCCGGTCCGAGCATGGATCATGACCGAGCCACCTCCCACCGGTCCCCCCTGGGGCCCGGAGTACGACGACCGCAGGGTCCACGCCCACCACACCCCGGCCGCCCCGCCGCACGGGCACGAACCCGAGCCGCCCCTCGAGGGCCCCCTGCACGCCCTCTCCCGCGCTGCCTGGCAGGTCGTCCTGGTCACCGGGATCGCCTCCCTGGTCCTCGGGATCCTGGTCCTGGCCTGGCCGGGCCCCTCCCTGGTCGCGGTCGGCGTCCTCTTCGGCGTCTACCTCGTGATCAGCGGCGTCTTCCAGCTGGTGTCGGCCTTCGGCACCCACAAGACGACCTCGCTGCGCGTGCTCGCCTTCCTCAGCGGCGCGCTGTCGCTCCTGCTGGGCCTCTTCTGCTTCCGCGGCCCGATGCAGTCGATCCTGCTGCTGGGCCTGTGGATCGGCATCGGCTGGCTGATCCGCGGGATCACCCAGACTTTGGCCGCCGTCTCCGACCGGGGCATGCCCGCGCGCGGCTGGCACATCCTCCTCGGGGCCGTCACCTTCGTCGGCGGGATCGTGCTGATCGACGCACCCTTCGAGTCGGTCGCCGTACTCACTCTCGTAGGCGGCATCTGGCTCGCGGTGGTCGGCGTGGTCGAGATCGCCACCGCCCTGCGCATCCGCGCCCGCGCCCGGCAGCTCCCGCGCACCGTGTGAGCCGAACGGGCGAATCTTGCGCCCGGTGTGCTGAACGCCCAGCGTGTCGCGGGGAGATCACCTCCCATGAGCAGCACACGAAGCCTCCCGCGCGCCCGCGCCTGGCTGCGCGTCGTCGCACTGCTGCTCGCCGTCCTGGCCCCGGTCGTCCCCGCCGAGGCGACCACGGTGCCGCCCGTGGCCGCCGCGGAGACCGTCGAGTACGACTCCCTGGACACGGCCGTACGCCCCACGGGGACCGGCACCCACCGCACGCTCCCCCCGCCCCCACGATCCGTCCCCTGCCCCGCTCCGGAGCCCGGTGTCCCCCAGGGCCGTGCCCTCCCGGCTCCCCCCGCCACGATCTCCGCCCTGCGCACGGTGGTCCTGCGCTGCTGACCGGCCCCACAGAGAGGTCCGTCCACAAAGGTCAGTCAGTCCAACGCAAGGAACATGCGAGGGAAACAGCCATGCCCACCGACCCCTACGCCGTCCTGCGCGCCCTGCTGCGCGCGGAGGCCGCCCGCAGTGCGCCGAAACCGAAGACGAAGAAAGCGTCGCCACAACCGGTGAATCAGGAGAAGCGCGGCTGACCGGGAGCCGGACGCCGGAGGAAGGCGTCCGGCTCACCACCTCGCTGTCTCCGCAGCACCGCAGGCATGCGCGAGACCCGCAGGCATGCGCGCCTGTCTCTTTTCGATCACCTGCGTGGGGAACGCGTCAGCAACCCAGTGAAATCCACCCCGTTTGACCGATATTGGCCGCGATCTGCATGTACTTGCCTCTCGCGTCCCCAGCCGGGAGGCTGCGCCCGGAAGGTCTGGGCCGGTAGGCTTTCCGTGTGATCTTCAAGCGCATCGGAAACGGCCGGCCGTACCCCGACCACGGCCGGGAAAGCACCCGGCAGTGGGCGGACGTCGCGCCGCGCCCGGTCCGCCTCGATCAGCTGGTGACGACGAAGCAGCAGCTCGACCTCGAAACCCTCCTCGCGGAGGACTCCACGTTCTACGGCGACCTCTTCGCCCACGTGGTGAAGTGGCAGGGCGACCTCTACCTGGAGGACGGCCTGCACCGAGCGGTACGAGCAGCACTGCAACAGCGTCAGGTCCTGCACGCCCGGGTGCTGGAACTGGACTGAGGCAACGCCGCACCACCCCGTCGGACACCTGTTGGCCCTTTCGGGTTCTCATGGGCGGCATCGAATGATCATCTAGTAGGCATGGCCGCCCAGGCGCACTACGCTGCGCTCATGAGCATGCTGACTCCCCCGGGCATGGGCGGTAAATACCGGATCACGGGGGACAAGTACCCCCGGATGCGCCCTCCCCGGCGACGCGGGCGGCTGGTGGTCGTGGTCGTCGCGTGTGGTGCCGTGCTCGGTGTGGCCGGCTGGGGCACCCTGCAGCTCATCGACGTCTTCACCGGCGGTGGAGGCACCGCCTCCGCGGCCGGTTCCAAGGACGCCTGCTCGACCAAGGCGAGCCCGGCGGGCACCGCGGCCACCAAGCCGCCCACCGCCCTCCCCAAGCCCGCGCAGATCACCGTGAACGTCTTCAACGCCACCACCCGCAGCGGCCTCGCCAAGACCACCGCGGACGAGCTGAAGAGGCGCGGCTTCAAGATCGGCGAGGTGGGCAACGCGAGCAAGCAGTACGACAAGAAGGTCACCGGCACCGGCGTCCTGCTCGGCCCCGCGTCCTCCCTCAACACCGCACTGCCGGTCCTCGCCACCCAGCTCACCACCGCCGAACGCCGCACCGACGCCGCCCGCACGGGCCCCACGGTCGACCTGATCCTCGGCAACGGCTTCAAGTCGCTGACCAGCCAGGCGGAAGCGACCAAGGCCCTGACCGCCCTGACCGCACCGCAGCCGACACCGACCACCAAGAAGGGCTGCTGAAGCCTGTCCGGCGGACGCAGCCGAGGTACCGCGCGTCGGATCCCGTCGGGCAGGCGAATCCGAGCATGAAGTGCCCACGACCGGCGGCTGCGGCCGCTGGTCACACCTCCTGCGGGCAGGGCCCCGGCACTACCAGCGCGCACGCGGCAGGCGCCGCTCGCCGACACGCCCTGGCCGACGGCGCCCCGAGCCAGGCCCCGCCTCCCCGGCCGACCGGATCACCGGCCCGCCGGACAGCCCCCGCCCCGCGCGACCCACCCAGTCGCCCTCACAGCCGATCCCCCGCATCACCCGACGTCGGGCACGGCCGAGCCGACAGCGGCCCGGCCAGGCCCCGCCTCTCCGTCGGCCGGAGCAGCGGACGGTCCCCGACCCCGCGTGACCTACTCCGCCGCTCCGTACAGCCGGTCCCCCGCGTCGCCCAGGCCCGGGACGATGTAGCCGTGCTCGTTGAGGTGGTCGTCGACCGCGGCCGTCACGACCGTGACCGGTGTGCCCGCCAGTTCGCGTTCCATGATTTCCACGCCCTCGGGGGCGGCCAGCAGGACCACCGCGGTGACGTCGTCCGCGCCGCGCTTGATCAGCTCGCGGATCGCCGCGACCAGCGTGCCGCCGGTGGCCAGCATCGGGTCGAGGACGTAGACCTGACGGCCGGAGAGGTCCTCCGGCATGCGCGTGGCGTACGTGGAGGCCTGGAGCGTCTCCTCGTTGCGGATCATGCCCAGGAAGCCCACCTCGGCGGTCGGCAGCAGCCGGACCATGCCGTCGAGCATGCCGAGGCCGGCCCGCAGGATCGGCACCACCAGCGGGCGCGGATGGGAGAGCTTGACGCCGGTGGTCCCGGCGACCGGCGTGGTGATGTCGACCTGTTCGGTGCGCACGTCACGCGTGGCCTCGTAGGCGAGCAGGGTGACCAGCTCGTCGGCCAGACGGCGGAAGGTCGCGGAGTCCGTGCGGCGGTCGCGCAGCGTGGTGAGCTTGTGGGCGACCAGGGGGTGGTCGACGACGTGGAGACGCATGTCCACAACAGTAACCGGGCCGAACCCGCCCGACGCCCGCACACACAGTGAGCCTCTCCCCCTCGGTTGCTCCGTTCGCTGGTATCAAACCGCCCGTCGGAGGGAAGGTGGTCAGGACGGACCGGGGTGGTGGACCTATGCCTGACCTGCCAGACCGCGAGGAACGAGAGGCGGACGAGGCGCCGGAGACCGAGGCCCAGCGCCGTCGGCGACGCGCCCAGTTCCTGCGCGAACTCGCCGAGGCCCGCGAGCTGCGCGACCGCGTCCAGCCGCGCCGGGCGAAGACCGCCCGACTGCGACACGCGATGCGCATGCGAACGTTTCGCTGGTAGCCCCCCGCCCGTTGCCCGTACGGGGAAGATCGCCGACCTCATGGGCGTTGCGAGGGGTGGGCGTGCGTGAACGCATCGGAAAGCCGCGTACGATCCGCTCGTGGCGGCAACGAGTGCGCTGGTGAGTTGCTTGCGGACGTACGTACCGAACCGCGATCAAAACAGCCGGACACAGGGAGCCGAAGATGTCCCCTGGACGCCTTGTTTCTGCCACGATTCCGAGTGGGTGGGGCTCGGAGCACAGCTCTCTCCGCCCGTAACCTCCGCCGGGGGGACCCCCAACCGGCACGCCTATGACCAGTGGGAGAGTCACGGTGTACTTCGCCGCACTGCTCGCGCGCACCGAAGACGGGTGGGAAGCGAGCGACACAGAGCTCGACGATGTGGAGACCCTGTCGGATCTGGCCGACCTGGCCCGGGAAGCCTCTCCCGACGAGGACACGGTGCTCGTGCTGATCGAGCAGGAGGACTCGTGGTTCGGCGTGGTCCGCGTCGACGGTGAGGACGACCCTCGCATCTACGTCTCCGATGCCGCCGCCGCCGCCCGCAGCTCGTACGGCGAGATCCTGCTCACCGACGAGCTGCTCGGCCGGGACGCGGACGCCGATGACGACCTCGACGCCCTCGACCTCGACGGCACCGAGGACGGCGAGGACGACGCCGACGAGGACGACGAGGACGACGGCACCGCCGCCGAGGCCGTCCCGCACGGCCCGGTCGGTGACGCCGCGATCCTCGACGACCTCGGCGTCACCGAGAAGGAGCTGAAGTCGCTGTCCGAGGACGCGCTCACCGAGATCGCCGAGGCCCTGGGTGCCTCGGAGGTCCTGGAGACCGTCCGCTGACCGGACCCGAACCCGTACCCGACCGCGTACGGGACGCCGTACCCGACCCGGTACGCGACCGCTGGCGGGCCGCGATGCGGCTCGCCCTGGACGAGGCCGTCCTGGCCGCCCGGGGCGGGGACGTCCCCGTCGGCGCCGTCGTGCTGGCCGCCGACGGTACGACCGTCCTCGCGACCGGCCACAACGAACGCGAGGCCGGCGGTGATCCGACGGCCCACGCGGAGGTCCTCGCCCTGCGGAGGGCCGCCGCGAAACTCGGGGAGTGGCGGCTGACCGGCTGCACGCTCGTCGTGACGCTGGAGCCGTGCACGATGTGCGCGGGCGCCCTCGTCCAGTCCCGCGTGGACCGGGTCGTCTACGGCGCCCGCGACGACAAGGCAGGCGCGGCCGGCTCCCTCTGGGACGTCGTCCGCGACCGTCGGCTCAACCACCGGCCCGAGGTGATCGAGGGCGTCCTGGCGGACGAGTGCGCGGGACTCCTCACCGAGTTCTTCCGCTCCCGCTGAGACCGGCACGCCGGAACCGGTCCGGGAAACCGGTCCGCCGATGCCGTCCCCCGAATACCGATTTCAAACCACACCCCGGCGTGCTGTAAGGTCTCCCTCGGTAGCGTGTCCGAGCGGCCGAAGGAGCTCGCCTCGAAAGCGAGTGTGGCGCAAGTCACCGAGGGTTCAAATCCCTCCGCTACCGCTCACATGATGAAGGGCCCGGTCCGTTGGACCGGGCCCTTCATCGTCCAGCGGGTCCTTCATCGTCTTCCGAAGATATGACGGTTACACTCGCGCCCGGCAACAGGGGGCCCGAAGAGCAGCACGCACGCCCCGCAGGCAGCACTCACAGGGAGGCCGCGGTGGCGGTGAACGCAAAAAAGATCGCTGTCTATGTACTCGTGGTCTTCGTGCTCTACGTGATCATCACGGACCCGGCCAACGCCGCGGACTACGTCCAGATAGGGTTCGAGGGCATATCGGACGCCGCCAAGGCCATCGGCGACTTCTTCACCTGGCTCGCCGACGGGGCGCAGTAGCGGCGAAGCAGCCCGAAGCCGCCGCACCACGCTGGGAGTGCCCATGATCCGCCACCTGGTCCTCTTCAAGCTCAACGAGGGCGTCCAGCGCGACGACCCCCGGGTCGTGGCGGGCGAGGCGGCATTCCGGGCCCTGGGCGGCCAGATCGAGGAGCTGCGCTTCTGGGAGCTGGGCTGGAACATCAGCGAGCGCCCCATCGCCTACGACTTCGCGATCAACTCGGCGGTCGAGGACGCGGACGCCCTGAAGCGGTACCTCGAGCACCCGGCCCACCAGGCAGGCGTCGCCCTGTGGCGGGAGTTCGCCACCTGGGTGGTCGCCGACTACGAGTTCTAGGGCGCGCCGCCCCCTCGGACGCACACAGCGACAGACGGAGCCCTCCGCCGGAACGGCGGGGGGTTTTCGCATGTCCCGCCATGCCCGGGAGCCACTGAAATCACCTCAACTTGTCCCTCAACACGGCGTTATCGGGTGCTTGCACACAGTGGACATGTCTTGTGATGCTATGACCGCTTTTGACGGATGATTGACCGATGAAGAGGTGGCGTTGACCGTGTCGGCCAGTACTGCGCCGCCCCAGGAGGAGGCATCCACTCCGGCACCCGCTCCGGCACCCGATACGGTCCCCGATCCGGTCCCCGATCCCGCCCCCGATCCCGCCCCCGTTCCGGAGAAGCGCCGCGGCGCCGACACCCGGGCGCTGACCCAGGTGCTCTTCGCCCAGATGAAGGAGCTCACACCGGGCACACCGGAGCACGACCGGGTGCGCGGGGCGCTCATCGAGGCCAACCTCCCGCTCGTGCGCTACGCGGCCGCCCGCTTCCGCTCCCGCAACGAGCCGATGGAGGACGTCGTCCAGGTCGGCACCATCGGTCTGATCAACGCCATCGACCGCTTCGACCCGGACCGGGGCGTGCAGTTCCCCACCTTCGCGATGCCGACGGTCGTCGGCGAGATCAAGCGGTACTTCCGCGACAACGTCCGCACGGTCCACGTACCGCGCCGGCTGCACGAGCTGTGGGTGCAGGTCAACAGCGCGACCGAGGACCTGACCACCCGCTTCGGCCGCACCCCGACCACCGCCGAGATCGCCGAGCGACTGCGCATCGGCGAGGACGAGGTGCTGTCCTGCATCGAGGCGGGCCGCTCGTACCACGCCACCTCCCTGGAGGCCGCGCAGGAGGGCGACGGGCTGCCCGGCCTGCTGGACCGTCTCGGCTACGAGGACCCGGCTCTGGACGGGGTGGAGCACCGCGACCTGGTCCGCCACCTCCTGGTCCAACTCCCGGAACGCGAACAGCGGATCCTGCTCCTGCGCTACTACAGCAACCTCACCCAGTCACAGATCAGCGCGGAACTCGGCGTCTCCCAGATGCACGTCTCACGGCTACTGGCGCGTAGCTTCCAGCGGTTGCGCTCGGCGAACCGGATCGACGCGTAGGCCATGAGAGGGAGGGTGGGTAACCGGACAAGGATGCGAGCCATCACCGTTGCGAGCGAATCGCTCACCAGGGCGGATCCCGACAGATCTGGGCTGAAAACCCGTCACACCCCTTCTTTCCAGGGCCGATTCGTTACTCAGATGTCGACATGTCACTACAGCGTGTTGCCGACATGTGACATTCTGCGGGAAGCGCGTTTGCCGGGGCTTCGGCGCCGGTATTCAGGTGAAGGCTGACCTTCCTCTCCGGGAGCGTCCGCCGCGACCGTCCCGCGACCCAAAGGGGGTGGCATGTCCGCAGACCAGGGCAGCTCGAAGGTGCTCACGCTCACGAAGAGCGACTCCGCGCCCGCCGAGCCCGTCACGCCCGTCGAGCCCGACCCGCTCGACGACGTCACGGCCCTCGAGGCCGCGCCGGCCCCGGCTCTCCCGGCCACGGGGGCCATCGACACCCGCACCCTGTCCCGCTCCCTGTTCCTGCGGCTGGCCGCCCTCGACGAGAACAGCCCCGAGCGCGCCTACGTCCGTGACACGCTCATCGAGCTCAACCTCCCACTCGTGCGCTACGCCGCGGCCCGCTTCCGCTCGCGCAACGAACCGATGGAGGACATCGTCCAGGTCGGCACCATCGGCCTGATCAAGGCGATCGACCGCTTCGACTGCGAACGGGGCGTGGAGTTCCCGACGTTCGCGATGCCGACGGTCGTGGGCGAGATCAAGCGCTTCTTCCGCGACACCTCGTGGTCGGTGCGGGTGCCGCGCCGGCTCCAGGAGCTGCGTCTGGCCCTCACGAAGGCCAGCGACGAGCTCTCCCAGAAGCTGGACCGGTCCCCGACGGTCGCCGAACTGGCCGCGGTCCTGGGCGTGTCCGAGGAGGACGTCGTCGACGGCCTCGCGGTCGGCAACGCCTACACGGCCTCCTCGCTCGACTCCCCGGCCCCCGAGGACGACGGCGGCGAGGGCTCCCTGGCCGACCGCCTCGGCTACGAGGACACGGCGCTGGAGGGCGTGGAGTACCGCGAGTCCCTGAAGCCGCTCCTGGCCAAGCTCCCGCCCCGCGAGCGCCGCATCATCATGCTGCGCTTCTTCGCCAACATGACCCAGTCGCAGATCGGCGAGGAGGTCGGCATCTCCCAGATGCACGTCTCCCGGCTGCTGACCCGCACCCTGGCCCAGCTCCGCGAGGGCCTGATCTCCGACTAGCCCCGTCCGGGAGTGCCGGGTTCCTGGGGTCCAGGGATCCGGGGGCTTCCTTCCTGACGGACCGTCAGCCACACTGGCGCGATGCGCCGACCGACATGGACACATGGCCGCCGGGGCGCCTTGACGGGCGCGTCGGCGGCCGTCGTCGTGTGTGCGGGCGTCGTGCTGGTGGCGGGCTCAGGCGGCCGCGACGGGGGCTACGTGGCGGTCGGGGCGGCGCCGGGAGCGTCGGGGGCCGCGGTGTCGCCTACCGGCGAGGTGAGACTGGTGCCGCTGGAGGGGGACGCCTCCGGCGCCCGTAGCAGCGGAAGGGACGGGGTACCGGCATCCGGGAGCGGGGCTCCAAGGGCGTCGGCGTCTGCATCGGCGTCGTCCTCGGCTGCGGTGCCGGTGTCCGAGGTGGCCGTCCCCGGCCTCACCGACGGCGGCCCCGCGCCGCAACACACCACGCCCCGGCCGACGCCGCCACCCGCACCGTCACCGACCCCGTCATCGACCGAGTCCCCGACGACTGCGCCGACCCACACTTCCGGACCGGCCGTTCTCAACGTGGGTGACCCTGTACGGACGGCCACGGACCGACGCTGGTGCGAGCAGGTGACGCTCGCGCTGCACAACTCGGGCGGAACGGCGGTGCGTTCAGGCACGGTGACGTTCGAAACGCACGTCGTCGACGCCCTCGGCATCGACTGGGCGACGATCGGGTCGACGGAGGAACTCCCGGCCCCGATCGCCCCCGGCGCCCGCACGCAGGAGACCTGGACGGTCTGTGTGGACGCCTGGCGCGTACCCCTGGGGATGCGGGTGGAGACGCGGGACGTGTCGGTGCGGTGGGAGTGACGGTGCCTTACGCCAGCGCGAGCCAGGCGACCGCGGCCACGATCGCCACCGCCGCGACGATCCCCACGATCAGGCCGATACGGGGACCGGCCGGCGCGGCGGCCTGACGGGACGCCTGCGGGGCGCCCTCGTCGACGAACGCGCGGAACATCTGGGTGCTGCCGGCGGGGTCGTAGTTGCCCTGGGGGCCCTGGGTGTTAGCCATGCCCCGAGACCCTAGCGAAAACGGCGGGGGCGGCCCAAGTGGGGGTGGTCACGCCCCCCTCGACGTCCACAGGGCCCCTACAGCGTCCCCGCGTCCGGCCAGTGGGACCAGTGGGTGTTCGGGGGGAGCGTCGGGCGGTAGCGGGTCGGGTCGCCGGTGGCCAGGACCTCGGCGAGCTGCCGGAAGGTCTCGTGGTCGCCGGGCAGGGTGTCCCAGAAGTCGTCCGGCTGGTTCCACTCGTCGAGCTTCAGCAGCAGCGGCAGGTCGGCGGGGATGCCAGCCCGCAGTTCCGTCTCGTCGGCCAGGAGCAGGTCCCTGTGGTGAGGGACCAGGAGCCGGAACACCTCGTCCAGCGGAGTACCGGCGTGGGCGGCCACGCGCAACGGCGTCCCCCGGACGACCAGCGGGACCGCACCGCCGTACTCCTCGCCGCCCTCCGGCTCGACCTCCTCCATGTTCTCCACCCGGTCCAGGAACTCGCCGAGGCCGGGCTCGCCCCGGGTGAGGCAGTTGCCGTAGCGGTGCAGGACGTCGGTGAGGTTGCCGGCGCGGGGGCTGTAACCCAGCAGTTCGACGACCATGGCCCAGCGGGTGGCGTCGGCGAAGAGGTGGAGGCGGGCGTCGACCGGGTAGTAGTAGCCGTTCTGCAGGTCGGGGAACTCCGCCGACTCCGCGCAGAGGTCGAACTGCCCGAGGATCGAGGACGTCGTCATCATGGCGGCACCCTAGGGCGGCCCCCTGACAAAACCGCCCGACCACCCCACCTGCACGTTTACTCCCGCAATACTTGCCTTTGCCAACTTTTTGCGGCCCTCACGGTCTATTTATTTGCCTGTAGCAACCAAGCGCTTCTATGGTTGCCCTAAGCAACAAATTGGGAGGTGTGATGGCCGGGCAGGCGCCGTACGAGCAGTACGAGGAGCTGGCGCGTCAGCTCAGTGCTGTCGGGGCCGTGAAGCGGGATCTGGGGCGGATCCTGCCGGCCGACTGCTCGGCGGGGGCGGCAGCGGTGCTGGCGCTGCTCGACCGCCACGGTGACCTGCGGATGAGCGCGCTCTCCGAACTGCTCGCCGTCGACATGTCGGTGACCAGCCGGCACGCCGCGCACCTCGCCGAGCGGGGCTGGATCGAGCGCTCCCACGACCCGGCGGACAAGCGCTCCCGCATCCTGCGCCTCACGCCCGAGGGCGAGGCCATGCTCCTCGAACTGTCCCGCCGCAGCGCGGACCTCCTGGCGGAGCGCCTGAGCGACTGGACCGACGCGGAGGTGAGTCAGCTCATCCGGCTGATGACCCGGCTGCGCGCCAGCTTCGGCGACTGCCGGTCGGCCCCGCACCGGCCACCGCCCACGCCCCCACCCGTTCCCGTACGTGAACCGACCACCCGTACACCCGCACAAGCTACGTAAGAGAAGGAAGCCCATGGCAACGACCACACCAGCCGGTGTGCGGGCTCACGCGAAGCACGGCGGAGGGTCCGCCCGCACCGGCGACACCGCTCCGATGACGCACCGGCAGATCATGGAGGCCCTGTCCGGGCTGCTGCTCGGGATGTTCGTGGCGATCCTGTCGTCCACGATCGTCTCCAACGCCCTCCCGGAGATCATCGGCGACCTCGGCGGCGGCCAGTCCGCCTACACCTGGGTCGTCACGGCCACACTGCTGGCGATGACGGCGGCCACTCCCCTGTGGGGCAAGCTCGCCGACCTCTACGACAAGAAGGCGCTCGTCCAGCTGGCCCTGGTCATCTATGTGCTGGGCTCGATGGCCGCCGGTCTGTCGCAGAACGCCGGCATGCTGATCGCCTGCCGCGTGGTCCAGGGCATCGGCGTCGGCGGTCTCTCCGCTCTCGCGCAGATCGTGATGGCCGCCATGATCTCCCCGCGTGAGCGCGGGCGTTACTCCGGCTACCTGGGCGCGACCTTCGCGGTCGCGACCGTCGGCGGTCCGCTGCTCGGCGGTGTCATCACCGACACCAGCTGGCTCGGCTGGCGCTGGTGCTTCTACGTGGGCGTGCCCTTCGCCGTCGTCGCGCTGATCGTGCTGCAGAAGACCCTGCACCTGCCGGTCGTGAAGCGGGACGTGAAGGTCGACTGGGCCGGCGCGTTCTTCATCTCGGCGGCGGTCTCGCTGCTGCTGGTCTGGGTCACCTTCGCCGGTGACAAGTACGACTGGCTGTCCTGGCAGACGTACGCGATGGTCGCGGGCTCGGTCGTGCTGGCGCTGATCTTCATGCTCGTCGAGTCGAAGGCGAGCGAGCCGATCATCCCGCTGCGGCTGTTCCGCAACCGCACCATCACCCTGTCGTCGATCGCCTCGATGTTCGTGGGCGTCGCGATGTTCTCCGGGACGGTCTTCTTCGCGCAGTACTTCCAGCTGGCCCGGGACGAGTCCCCGACGATGTCCGGTGTGCTGACGATCCCGATGATCGGCGGGCTGTTCGTCTCCTCCACGGTCTCCGGGCAGCTCATCACCCGCACCGGCCGGTGGAAGGCCTGGCTGGTCGCCGGCGGTGTGCTGATCACGGCGGGCCTCGGTCTGCTGGGCACCATCCGCTACGACACCCCCTACTGGAAGACGGCCGTCTTCATGGCCCTCCTCGGTCTCGGCGTCGGCATGATGATGCAGAACCTGGTGCTGTCCACGCAGAACCAGGTCGACCCGCGCGACCTCGGCGCGGCCAGCTCCACGGTCACCTTCTTCCGCTCCCTCGGCGGCGCGATGGGCGTCTCCGCGCTGGGCGCCGTCATGGCCGACCGGATCACCGACTACGCCCAGGACGGCATCGCCGGTCTCGGCCCCAAGTACGCCTCGCTGGCGTCCGGTTCGAGCTCCACCGGCGAGATCCCGGACATGGACAAGCTGCCCGCGCCGCTGCGCACGGTCATGGAGAGCGCGTACGGCCACGGCATCGCCGACGTCTTCCTGATCGCGGCCGGCATGGCCCTGCTCGCCTTCCTCATCACGCTGTTCATCAAGGAGGTCCCGCTGAGGACCAAGGGCGCGATGGCGCAGGCGGACACGGCATCCGCCGCGGAGGAGAACCCGGCGGAGACCCCGTCGGAAACTGCGGCGGAATCCCCGGCCGAGGCTCCGGCCGCCGCCGGGACGCGCGAGGAGAGGGTCCCGAGCTGGGCCGTCGCCGCCTCCACCACCTCCCCTGCCTCCCCCACCACCGAGGCCGGTCCCGAGGGCACGCAGCGGCTCGCGGCCGTCGCCACGGTGGCCACGCCCTCCGGTGAGAGCGGCAACGGCGCCGTCCCGGTCCGCGGCTTCGTCCGCGGCGCCGAGAGCGCGCCCGTCCCGCAGGCCGCCGTCACCCTGATCTCCCTCGCGGGCCGCCAGCTCGGCCGGTCGGTCGCGCAGACCGACGGCTCCTACGCGCTGGACGCGCCGGGCACGGGTTCGTACGTCCTGATCGCCTCCGCCGACGGGTTCCAGCCGCAGGCGTCCACGATCGTCGTGAACGGCGAGCCGGTCGCGTACGACATCCTGCTCAGCGGGACCAGCGGGCTCGGCGGTGTCGTGCGGGCGGCGGAGTCGGGGGAGCCGGTCAAGGACGCGATGGTGATCGTGACCGATGTGCGCGGGGATCTGCTGGCCACCGGGACCACCGGTGAGCAGGGCGAGTTCTCCTTCACGGAGCTGGTGCCGGGTGCCGTGACCGTCGCGGTGAACGCCGCCGGGTTCCGGCCGCGGGCGCTGCCCGTCGAGGTCGGTGTGACCGGCGTGACCCGTACGGAGGTCGTCCTCGAGGCCGGGGCGCAGGTCCAGGGCGTCGTCCGGGCGCCGCACGGTCCGCTGGCCGACGCGCGCGTGACGCTGGTGGACGCGGCGGGCAACGTCGTCGGCACGGCCACGACCGGCGCGGACGGGGCGTACGCCTTCACCGATCTCGACGGCGGCGAGTACACGGTCATCGCGGCCGGCTACCCGCCGGTGGCCACCGCGCTGACCGTCGGCGGCACCGGCGTCGACGGCCACGACATCGAGCTCGCCCACCCCGGCGAGTAGGACGACGAGCAGGACGACACGGCACCGGCCCGTGGCGGGTTCGCCTCGCCACGGGCCGGTGCCCTTCCGAGGAGTGACGTGAGATGGGACTGACCGCCAGGATCCGCACCCGTGACGGATGGGCCGTGTCGCACGCGGTCGTCACGGTCACCGACATGACGGGCACGCAGGTGCTGCGCGCCGAGGCCGACGCGGAGGGCGTCGTCCGGGACGCGACGGCGCTGGCGCCGGGGGCGTACACGGTCATCGTCACCGCCGTCGGATACGCGCCCGTCGCCGCCGGCGCGCTCGTCACGGCGAGCGGCCGGGCAGAGGTCGGCACGGTGACGCTGGCCCGGCAGGGCGGCACCGAACTGCCCCCGCCCGGCCCCTGGACCGTCGACCCGGCGCATTCCACGGTCGGCGCGGTCGCCCAGCACCTGGGCATCTCCAGCGTGCGCGGCCGGTTCACCGAGTTCTCGGCGAGCGTCGAGATCGCCCCGGACGACGTCACCAAGTCCCGCGTGGAGGCGGTGATCCGGGCCGCCTCCATCGACACCGGCAACGGCATGCGCGACACCCACCTGCGCTCCGCGGACTTCCTGGACGTCGAGACGTACCCGGAGATCACCTACCGCTCGACCGGCCTGACGGCCGCCGGCCCGGACCGCTGGACGGTCCACGGCGACCTGAGCCTGCGCGGTGTCGTCCGCCCCGTCGACCTGGACCTCGCCTACCTCGGCACCGGCGCCGACCCCTGGGGCGGCACCCGCGCCGCCTTCCGTGCGACGGCGGACCTCCACCGCGAGGACTTCGCCATGAACTACAACCAGGTCGTCCAGGCGGGCATCGCCGCCATCGGTACGACGCTGAGGGTCGAGCTGGACATCCAGGCGGTGCAGGGGGAGTCGCTGCCCCAGGCGTAGGACCGGCAGGGTCAGCCCCGAGGGCCCCTCCTGCGCCTACGCTGGCCCCATGGCACCGAACATCGCGACCAACACCTCCGTCACCCTCGACGAGCTGCTGGACTTCGTACGCCCCCGCCACCGCGCGATCCTCCTCACCCGGCGCGCCGACGGCAGCCCCCAGGGTTCCCCGCTGACCTGCGGCGTCGACGACTCGGGCCGGATCGTCGTCTCCACCTACCCGGAGCGCGCCAAGACGCGCAACGCCAAGCGGGACGAGCGGGTCAGTGTCATCGTCCTGAGCGACGAGTGGAACGGCCCCTGGGTCCAGATCGACGGCACCGCCGAGGTCATCGACACACCCGACTCCGTCGAGCCGCTGGTCGAGTACTACCGCAACATCGCGGGCGAACACCCGGACTGGGACGAGTACCGGCAAGCGATGGTCAAGCAGGGCAAGTCGATCATCCGCGTCACGCCGGAGAGGTGGGGGCCGGTGGCGACCGGAGGGTTCCCGGCCAGGCTCGCACCCCAGGACTGACCGCCGACCGGTAAGCCCTCGGGTCAGCCGCGGGCCACCATCGCCTCGATGCCCGCCACCAGCAGGTCCAGGGCGTAGGTGAAGTCGCGGTCCAGCATCTCGGCGACCGTGTCTCCGCCGCGGGCCGCCATGATGTCCTTGGACTCCTCGATGACCTGGGCGGTCTCCGGGGAGTCGGTCACCGTGCTCATGGCGTGCTGGAAGTACTCGTCCGGGGTCATGCCCGTGTCCGCGACCCGGCCGAAGAAGTGGCCCTCGATCGTGCCGTAGCCGTACACGAACTGGAAGACCGCCGAGATCGCGCTCGTGATGCGGTGGGCGGGCAGGCCGGTGCGGCGGATGACCTGCTGGATCGTGCGGGAGAAGGCGAGCGAGTTCGGGCCGATGTTGAGGTACCGCCCGGCCAGCGGCGACAGCCAGCGGTGGCGCACCAGCAGCGAACGGTACGCCGTGGCCAGTGCGCGCAGCTGCTCGCGCCAGTCCTCGCCGTCGGCCTCCGGATCGGGCAGTTCCAGCTCGCCGAAGGCCGCGTCGAGGGCGAGTTCGAGGAGGTCGTCCTTGGTGTCGACGTACCAGTAGACGGACATCGCCGTCACGTTCAGCTCGGCCGCCAGCCGCCGCATGGAGAACTTGTCCAGCCCCTCGGCGTCCAGCAGCCGTACGGTGACCTCGGTGATCCGCTCCCGGTCGAGCCCGGAAGGCTGCCCGCCACCCCGTCCGCGGCGCGCCCTGCCGTCCAGCCAGACGCTGGCCCGCGCGGCCTCCTTGGCAGCCTTCACCATGGCGCACCTTCCGAGATTCCGGTCACTTACAAGGATGCTAAGCGGCAGCTTGCCCCCACAGGGGCGCGGGACGGTGTCGATAAGCGGCTCCGCCGCGATGGGGGTCCCCCGGGTTCGAGCGAAGCCGAGAACTTGGGGGAGCGACAAGCCACGATGGCCCCACAGCCGCGGCAAGCCCCCGCGCCCCGAGCCGCTAGGCGCCCACCACCCCCGGATCCGCCCGCTCGGCCCGCCGCAGCAACGCCGCCGCGACCAACCCGCCGAGCAGCACGGCCAAGGCTCCGACCAGCTGACTGGTCTCCAGCGCGGAGGAGAACGAGTCGGTGATGCGTGCCCTCTCCTCCGCCGACCCCGCCGCCGCCAAAGCCCCCGGCAGGGAAGCGGCCGCCACGGGAACCAGCGCCGCGAACCGGGAGTTCAGCACGGCCCCGAGCACCGCCACCCCCAGCCCTTGCCCGAACTCGGCCAGCGTGCCGTTGACACCCGCGCCCACGCCCGCCTTCTCCGGCGGGATCGCGCTCATGACGGCGTTGGCCATGGCCGGCATGGCGCAGGCGACGCCGACGCCCATGATGATCAGGCCGGTCAGCATTCCGCCGTAACCGTCCCCGCCGAACAGCGCGATCGCCGCGAGCCCCACCGCCAGGCACGTCATGCCGGACGCGATGGTCAGCGGGGTGCCGAGCCTGGGCAGGAGCCGGGCGCCGACCCCGCTGAGGTTGAGCACGACGATCGTCAGCGCGAACGGCGCCGTCCGCAGCCCCGCCTCCAGCGGGCCGTACCCGAGCACGAACTGGAGGTGCTGGGTGAGCAGGAAGAGCGAGCCGGCCATCCCGAACGCGACGAGGATCGCGCCCGCGACGGCGCCCGTGAACCTCTGGTTGCGGAAGAAGTGCATGTCCAGCATCGGGTACGGGATGCGCAGCTCCCAGGCCACGAACGCGGCCATCACGACGACGCCGATCGCGGCGGAGGTGAGGGTGGGCGTGGAGGTCCAGCCGTGGTCGGGCCCGGAGATGATCGCGTAGACGATGCCCGTCATGCCGATCGTGGAGAGCAGCGCGCCGAGCAGGTCGGGGCGGTCGCCCTGCGGGTTCCTGGACTCGGGGACGAGGGCGAGCACGGCGATCAGGCCGATGACCGCGACCGGGATGTTGATGAGGAAGATCGCTCCCCACCAGAAGTGGTCGAGCATCACGCCGCCGATCAGCGGGCCGGTGGCGAAGCCGAGCGAGTTGACCGTGGCCCACAGGCCGATCGCCTTCACGCGCTCGGTGTCGTCGAAGATCTGGACCACGACGGCGAGCGTGGTGGTCACCAGCAGCGCGCCTCCGACGCCCATGCCGGCGCGGGCAGCGATCAACTGGCCGGTCGAGTCGGCGAGTCCGGCCACCAGCGAGCCCACACCGAACAGGCTCAGACCCGCGACCAGCATCTTCTTGCGCCCGTAGCGGTCGGCGGCACTGCCCGCGGTGAGCAGCAGACCGGACTGCACCAGCGAGTAGGCGTTGATCATCCACTGGATGTCGGAGGTGGCCGCGTCCAGTTCGCGGGTGAGCGAGGGGATCGCCACGTTCAGCACGGTGTTGTCGAGCAGGACCGTGAGCTGCGCGAGGCAGATCACGCCGAGGATCAGCCAGCGCTGGGGGTGGCCCTGGGGCTCCTCCGGCTCCTTGGAATCGAGGGAAGCCTGGGGGGACGTCGTCATGTCATACACCGTAGAACGATCACCATACGCTGTACAACAGAGATACGCGGAAGGGCGGTGGCTTCACGCCACCGCCCTTCTTCGGCGAACCGTCGTCCTGCGTCTCAGCCGCTCGCCTTCTGCGTGAGGTCGTAGAAGGTGGCCGAACTGACCGTGACCTGCTTGAAGTTGGCCTCGACCCACTCGGTGATCTGCGCGGACGTGCCGTTGCTGCCGCCGCCCATGCCGCCGCCGGAGCCGCTGCTGACGAAGTAGTGGATCTTTCCGTCGGCCACGTACTGCTTGAACTGGGCCAGCGTCGGGGACGGGTCGGTGCCGTTGAAGCCGCCGATCGCCATCACCGGCTCGCCGGTGGCCAGTTGGTAGCTCGCCGCGTTCTGGGCGCCGATGGCCGCCGCGACCCAGGTGTACTGGTCCGAGTCGGTCTCCAGGAGCTTCTTGGCCTCGGAGGTGACGCTGGCGCCGTTGAGCAGGCCGCCCATGCCGCCACCGCCGCCGCCCATGCGGCCGCCGTCGCCGTTCGTCCGGCCACCCGGGGTGCCGTTGCCCTGCTGGTTCTGGCCCTGACCCTGCGTGCTGCCGTTGCCGTTCTGCTGGTTCTGCTGGCCGGGCATCCCGCCCCCGAAGCCGCCGGTGCCGCCGCCGGGGAAGCCGTTGCCGTTCTGCTGGCCCTGCTGGCCCTGCTGGCCCTGCTGGTTCTGGCCACCACCAGGGAAGCCACCACCGCCGCCGGGACCGCCACCGCCCGGACCACCGCGTCCGCCCGCGACCGCCGGGCCGGCGGTGATGATCGAACCGGTGTGGCCCTCGTTCAGCGTGGTGAGGGTGTACGCCGTCGGCCCGGCCAGCGCCGCGGCCAGGCCCAGCCCGGCCACGCCCAGGGCCAGCCGGCGGCCCAGCCTGGCCACGAAGATCAGGCCGAGGGCGGCGGCGAGACCGCCGACCAGGACGAGCCACTTCAGCCACGGCAGGTAGTCGGAGGAGCGGTTGAGGAGGACGTACCCCCAGACCGCGGTGGCCGTCGACGCGCCCGCCAGGGTGAGCGACGCCCACGCCTTGTCCCGCAGCTCCCAGAGCTGGGCCGCGCCCATGCCGATCAGCGGCGCGATGTAGGGGGCGAGGGCCACGGTGTAGTACTCGTGGAAGATGCCCTGCATGTAGCTGAAGACCACCATGGTGATCAGCAGCGCACCGCCCCAGACGAGGAAGGATCCGCGCGTCACCGAGGTGCGCCGGGCCCTGCGGGTGGCCACCAGACCGGCGATCAGCAGGATCAGCGCGGCCGGGATCAGCCAGGCGATCTGGCCGCCGATGTTGGAGCCGAAGAGGCGGTCCCAGCCGGTCTCACCCCAGCTGCCGCCGCCGTTTCCGCCGCCACCGCCGCCGACGCTGCCGGTCTCCTCGCCGTTGAGGCGGCCGAGACCGTTGTAGCCGAAGGTCAGCTCCAGGAAGGAGTTGTTCTGCGAGCCGCCGATGTACGGGCGGGAGGAGGCGGGCCACAGCTCGACGATCGCGACCCACCAGCCGCCGGAGACGACCAACGCGACCGTCGCCAGGGCCAGTTGCCCGAAGCGCTTCTTCACCGACACCGGCGCGCAGACCGCGTACACGATCGCCAGCGGCGGCAGGATCAGGAAAGCCTGCAGGGTCTTGGCGAGGAACGCGAAGCCGATCGCGACTCCGGCCCACACCAGCCACTTCGTACGGCCGTCCGCCAGGGCGCGGATCACGAAGTAGCAGGCCACCGCCATCAGCAGCGCCAGCATCGCGTCCGGGTTGTTGAACCGGAACATCAGCGCGGCGACGGGGGTGAGCGCGAGGACCGCGCCCGCGATCAGACCGGCCGCGGGGCTGAAGCGGCGGCGTACGGCCGCGTAGACCACGGCGACCGTGCCGACGGCCATCAGCACCTCGGGGACGAGGATCGCCCACGAGCTCAGGCCGAAGATCCGCACCGACAGCGCCATCGGCCACAGCGAGGCCGGGGGCTTGTCGACGGTGATGGCGTTGGCCGCGTCCAGCGAGCCGAAGAAGAAGGCCTTCCAGGACTCGCTGCCGGCCTGGACCGCCGCCGAGTAGAAGGAGTTGGCGTAGCCGGAGGCGCTGAGGTTGTAGAGGTAGAGGAGGAAGGTGGCGAGCAGCAGGCCGAGGAAGGCCGGGCGCACCCAGCGGGGGTCCTCGGGCCGGCCGCGCCACAGTCTGCGCGCGTAGGGCTGCTTCGGCTCACCCGACTCCGGGGCCGGGACGACCGGTTCCCGCGGGGGAGCGACCGTCTCCGGCGGGCCCCAGGTGGCCGTCTGGTCGAGGTGGGTGGTCATCGGGCGTCCCCCGGGTCGGTGTCGTGGGGGCGCACCGGCTGCAGTCGCATGGTGGCGTCACCCCAGGTGCCGTCCGCGGCTTCGCCGGCGCGGAACTGGGTGGTGTCGTAGGCCGTCGTGTCGTAGGTCGTGGTGTCGTACGGGGTGGTGGGGTGCTGCGGGTGGACGATCCGCCGCTGCGGCAGCGGGGCGGCCGTGCTGTACGTCGCCGAGGACGCGTCGGGGGAGGCGGCCGGCGTCGGCTGCTCCTCGTCCCCCCGCCGGTCCGGGAACACCCACGCGCGGAAGAGCAGGAAGCGCAGGACCGTCGCCGCGAGGTTGGCGGCGACGAGGACGGCCAGCTCGGTGTAGTGCCCGGGGTCGGACGTCGCCGCGTTCAGCGCGACGAGCGAGCCGCTGGTCAGCGCGAGGCCGATGCCGAAGACGACCAGGCCCTGCGCCTGATGGCGGACGGCGCCGCTGCGGCCGCGCACCCCGAAGGTGAGCCGGCGGTTGGCGGCCGTGTTGGCGATCGCCGAGACCAGCAGGGCGAGCGCGTTGGCCACCTGGGAGCCGGAGAACTGCCGGAAGCCGCTGTAGAGCAGCAGGTAGAAGAGGGTCGACAGACCACCGACGACACAGAAGCCGACGAGCTGACGGGCCAGTCCCTTGGGTACGTCCATGATCTCGCGGTCGCGGGGGTCGTCGCCGAACGGCCTGGTCAGCCGGTCCAGCGAAAGCGAACCGGTGGCCAGCGCCTTCCCTACGCGCCACACCCCCTTCAGGTCGTCGGTCGCCGTCTTCACGATGTGCACCGTGGAGTTCGGGTCATCGACCCAGTCGACCGGCACCTCGTGGATACGGAGACCGGCACGTTCGGCGAGCACCAGCATCTCAGTGTCGAAGAACCAGCCCGTGTCTTCCACCAGCGGGAGCAGAACTTGAGCGACGTCACGGCGGATCGCCTTGAAGCCGCACTGGGCGTCCGAGAAGCGGGCCTGGAGCGAGCCGCGCAGGATCAGGTTGTACGAGCGGGAGATGAACTCGCGCTTGGCGCCGCGCACCACACGGGAGCTACGAGCCAGGCGGGAGCCGATCGCCAGGTCGGAGTGGCCGGAGATCAGCGGCGCCACCAGCGGCAGCAGCGCGTTGAGGTCGGTGGACAGGTCCACGTCCATGTACGCGAGGATCGGGGCGTCCGAGGCGGACCAGACGGTCCGCAGCGCACGGCCGCGGCCCTTCTGCTCCAGTCGGAAGGACCTCACCTCGGGGATCCGCGTCTCCAGCAGCAGGGCCACGTCGGGCGTGGTGTCCGTCGACGCGTTGTCCGCGATCGTGATGCGGAACGGGTACGGGAACGTCCGCGTGAGGTGGTCGTGCAGTCTGAGGACGCACGGCTGGAGGTCCTTCTCCTCGTTGTAGACGGGGATCACTACGTCCAGGACAGGCGTACCGGCTGTGGCGGCCGGGAGGTGCTCCCGCGCCGGCAGGGTGCCGGGAGAAGAGTCGGTTCGCATGTCAACGACTTTCGTCAAGCGCCCTGTTGCACCCATGTGCTGGCCCTGTGCTGGTCCTGTGAGTCCAGTTGCCAGTTCGTTTCGGGCGCGGGCTGGGGCACGGCGGGGGCGAGCGCGGGCAGATGCACCGTGAAGACGGTCTGTCCGGGAACGCTGTCGACGGTCACGGCACCGCCGTGCGCGGTCGCCACGGCCTGCACGATGGCGAGGCCCAGGCCCGTCGAGCCGGTGGAGCGGGAGCGCGCGGAGTCGCCGCGGGCGAACCGTTCGAAGACATGCGGGAGCAGGTCGGGCGGGATGCCCTGACCGTTGTCCTGGACGTCCACGCACAGCCACGGCCCGCGCCGCTGCACGCGGGCGGTAACGGTCGTGCCGGGCGGGGTGTGCGTACGGGCGTTGGCCAGCAGGTTCACGAGAACCTGCTGCAGCCGTGCCGCGTCCGCCGACACGAGCGCGGGCTCGTCGGGCAGCTCGAGCCGCCAGACGTGGTCCGGCCCGGCCGCGCGGGCATCGCTGATCGTGTCCACGACCAGCGGTACGAGGTCGGTCTGCTCGAACTGCAACGGCCGGCCCGCGTCGAGGCGGGCGAGCAGGAGCAGATCCTCGACGAGGAGGGTCATACGGCCGGCCTCGGACTCGATACGGCCCAGCGCGTGCCGGGTGTCGGGTCCGACCTGCTCCCTGCCGCGCCGGGTCAGCTCGGCGTACCCGCGGATGGACGCGAGGGGAGTTCTGAGCTCGTGACTGGCGTCCGCGACGAACTGCCGCACCCGCATCTCGCTCTGCTGCCGGGCGTGCAGGGCGCCGTGGACATGGTTCAGCATCCGGTTCAGCGCGGCACCGACCTGCCCGACCTCGGTGTGCGGGTCGGTCTCGGACTCGGGGACACGCTCGCTGAGGTTGACCTCGCCGGTGTGCAGGGGGAGCTCGGAGACCCGGGTGGCGGTGGCGGCGACCTTGCGGAGGGGGCGGGTGGCCACGCCGACCATGACGTAACCGGCGATGCCGGCGGCCACGAGGCCGGCGGCGGTGACGCTGAGTTCGACGAGGATCAGGGTGTTGATGGTGGCGTCGGTGTCCTTGGTGGGGACGGCCACGTAGAAGCTGCCGTTGAGACCGCTGACGTACTTCACGCGGTACTCGCCCAGGCCGGGGAGCTCCACGGTGTGCATCCTGCTGTCCTGGGTGACCTCGTTGAGCGCCTTCTTCTGGGCGTCGGTCAGCGTCACGGCGTTCATGTCGGGGACGCCGTTGCTGTCCTCCGCCTTCTCACCGACCTTGGCGTCGGTGATGGAGCCGTTCTGGACCTTCGCGGCGAGCGTGCCCTCGGGCTGCGGGCCCTTGGAGACGAAGTCGTTGAGGTTGATCTCCTTGGGCTGCTGTTCGGGCAGATCGCCGTTCTTGTCCCCGTCGGGCGGCCCGAAGCCGCCCGACGCACGCTTCGACACCTCGATCAGCCGACCGTCCAACTGCTCGTACAGATGCGACCGCAGCGCCAGGGTCGTCACCGTACCGATCACCGCGCACACCACGGCGATCAGCACCACGGACGCGACGACGAGCCGCGTCCGCAGGGTGCGCGGCTGTCCCTCCCCCACTCTCGGCTTCGCTCGAGCGGGGGGACCCCCACGTCGCTTCTGCGGACGCGGCCGTCGTCGCCCGCTCATGACGCGGCGGGCTTGATCAGGTAGCCGGCGCCACGCCGGGTGTGGATCATCGGCTCCCGCCCCGCGTCGATCTTGCGGCGCAGATACGAGATGTAGAGCTCGACCACATTGGCCTGTCCACCGAAGTCGTACGACCACACACGGTCGAGGATCTGGGCCTTGCTGAGCACGCGCCGCGGGTTGCGCATCAGGAAGCGCAGCAGCTCGAACTCGGTGGCGGTGAGGTGGATGTTCTCGCCCGCGCGGGAGACCTCGTGGCTGTCCTCGTCGAGGGTGAGGTCTCCGACGACGAGCACGGAGTCGGAGCGCCGGTCGGCGGCACCGGAGCGCCGGATGAGCCCCCGCAGCCGGGCGACGACCTCTTCCAGGCTGAACGGCTTGGTGACGTAGTCGTCACCACCGGCGGTCAGGCCCGCGATCCGGTCCTCCACCGCGTCCTTGGCCGTCAGGAACAGCACCGGGACGTCCGGCAGCTCCCGCCGCAGCCGCCCCAGGACGGTCAGTCCGTCCATGTCCGGCAGCATCATGTCCAGTACGACGGCGTCGGGCCGGAACTCCCGCGCGGTCTGGATGGCACCCGTGCCGTCCCCCGCGCTGCGGATCTGCCAGCCCTCGTAGCGGAGGGCCATGGACAGCAGTTCGGTGATCGACATCTCGTCGTCCACCACAAGCACTCGGACGGGGCTCCCGTCCGGCCTCAGCAGTTCGGTGCGCCCCTGGGGCGAGGTCGTGGTCATGGAAGACACCATGTCGGTGTCCTCTGAGAGCACTCTTTCGGCAACCTGTGATTTCCCTGAGAAACTCACAGGTGTCTCTCAGGCATGGCCTGGCAAGCCCTGACCCGACGCTGATCGGCCCCTCATCGCGCCCTCATCCCTGGGGACCGGCCTGCGCGCCGTCCTCGCCGGGGACCTCCCGCTCGAACCCGTGGCTGTGCTCCACCTTGGCAATGTGCAGGGAGTATCGCTGGTACCACTGTGCCCGCCCGTACGGGATCCGTCTGTTCACCCGACCCGTCGGTGGAACGCGCCCCCCGGCCCTCTCAGAACAACCCGTCCTGCACCCGCCGGTCCCTGAACTCCCGCAGCGGCAAGCCAGCTTCACCTCTCCCCTCCGCCGGAACCAGCTCCCACCCCCTCATCAGCCGCGTGTCCAGTACGACGACTCCCTGCTCGGTCGCCAGATGCAGATCGGGCCCGGCGGCCGCCACCAGCTCTCCGCTCACCGCACCCCCGGCGACGAGCTCACTCACCTCCCCGACAGCGGCCGGCGCCCCGTCGAGTCCGAACACCCGGACATGGTCGACGGCGTGGAAAGGCTCCCGCGCGAGCGACTCCGGCCAGCCGCCCAGCTCGAGGGCCCGCGCGTGCAACTCCGCTATCTCCAGGGCGCGTTCCTTCTCCTCACCGGGCAACTCCGCCCGCACGGCCCGCTTCTCGGCGTACGGAATCCGGTCGGGCACGCGCAGGGCGGCCCGCAACAGCTCCTCGGTCCGCCGAGCGGCCATCAGCGGGCCGGTGCCGAGCAGACTGAAGCAGACGGCTCCCTGCTCCAGCAGCCGCGCCGACCCCCGCTCGACCGCCGTGATCCCGACCTTGACCAGCCCCGGCCCGAACCACGCCAGGTAGACGCGGTACGGCCGCGGATCGTCGGCGATCCCGTCGGCGGCGACGGAGTGCGCCCGGTCCAGCCGCGCACACTCCTCGCACCGAGCGCCCGTACTCCTCCCCGGCACGACCGCCCGCACCGGACACGGATTCCCCCTAGCCCCCGCACACCCGCGCACTCCCCCTTCCGTGACCCCGAAGGCCACCCGCTTACCCCATGACAGCGGGCTACGACGCCCCCCGTCCCACATCAGCACGGGTCCCCGCTCCGACCACCGCAGCCCCGCGCACTTCCACGCCTGTGCCATCACCCACAACGCTAGACCCCACCACTGACAACGCCCCCTCGCTCCGCCGCCCCCGCCCCGCGAGCCGGCACCCCAGACACCCCGGATGCCCGCTCCGCGCGTGCACGTCCCGCACCCGCATGCTCCATTCCGCCCGCGGCCGCACCCCGGGCGGCTTGCCCCACCCGGCCAGGTGCAGCGCCCAGGTGACCAGCGCGCTCACGCCCACGATCACCAGCCCCACCGCCACGAGCACCCCGGAGCCGGCACACACGCCCACCCCCGCCACGGAGCCCCCGACGGTCACGATGGCGACGCCGGTCCAGCCGGCGACCGTATGCCCTTCGTCGTACAGAGACATTAAACCCTCACTATCTAAGAGATTGATGAGATGAACCTCTTACAAGGTAAGAGAAATGGAAAGCAGATAACAAGGGACCCAGCACGAACCGAACGGAGAGGGAGCAGCCCCCGCGATGACAGCCCAGCCACCCCGTCCCGCCGCCACCCCCGCCCAAGCGCTCTCGGCGATGGACGACCTCATCGCGGCCCATCTCGTCGGCCAGCAGGAGATGGCCCAGCGCCTGGGCCTGAACGTCACCGACCTCACCTGCTTCGCCTACGTCCTCCAGGCCGGCGAGAACCTCCTCACCGCGGGCGACCTCGCCACCCGCGTCCACGTCACGACGGGCGCGGTGACCGGCATCCTCAACCGCCTCGAACGCGCCGGCTACGTCACCCGCCGCCCCGACCCCCAGGACCGCCGCCGAGTCCGCGTGGCCGCGCAACCCGACGCCGTGGCCCGCGCGTACGCCCTCTACGAGCCGTACTACGGCCGTCTCAACACCCTCTTCGCCGACTACTCCCCCGACGAGATCGCCGTCCTCACGGACTGGTTCACCCGCGCGACGGCACTGGCGAACGCCTACCGCGAGGAACTCCGCGGCCAGGACGAGACGAGCGATTAAAGCCGAGCGGCGCACGCCTCCCCCTGTCAGGATGCCGCCCATGGGGAACACACGTGCGTGGCCCGTCCTGCACACCACGGACCTGAACGAGGCCTGGAACCTCGCGACCGCCCTGCTGAAGATCGCGTCCTGGTATCGGCCGGACGCCTGCTACCTGAACGCCTGGGCCAACACCGACGACGAGCTGCGCCGCCTGACGGAGACTCACCCCACGGCTTCGGTCACGCCGTACGGCCGGGACGGAGCCACCCTCCCGGCCAGCCTGGATCTGGCCGCCGACGACTCCGAGCGGTCTCGCGAGAACCTGCGGGCCTGGGCGGACATCACCAGCTGCCACATCCTCTGGCACGACCTGAAGTGGCCGCCCGTGCCCGAACTCGGCCTGGAGTACGAGGAGTACAAGTACGCCGAGCTGGAGATCGCGTGCCACAGCCACGACATCCACTGCGAGGAGTGGACGCCCGACCACACGGTCTTCGTCCACGCCCGCCCCGGACACGACGAGCGGGCGGCATGGCTGGCGAGACAGGTGGGCGCCGAGGTCGTCGGTCCGCCGGAGTTCGGCTGGTAGCAGCTGACGTCAGGCAGCGGAGGCGGTCGCCCTGACGCCGAGAGGTCCACCCGGCTGCTCAGGCGGGAAGGGGCTCCAGATCGGCCTCGCAAAAAGGTGGATAGCTCTCGTTGCCCGTTCGCTCGGCCGCATCGATGTAGGCGGCGAGAGCGCTGCGGGATTGAGCGATCCTGTCCATCTGCTCGTCCAGTCGCTGCATCCGTGACCGCATGGCGGCCAGCAGCTCGGGACACCCGAGCAGCTCCGGGGCCTCTCCGACCGCACAGGGCAGCAGGTACGCGATGTCCTCGGAGGACAGACCGGCACCCAACAGATGCCGGATCTGCCTCACCCGCAGCACGGCGTTTTCGTGGTACTCGCGGTAACCGTTCGCACCGCGGTCTGCCTCCAGCAGGCCCTGGGCCTCGTAGTAGCGCAACTGATGGGCGTTGACACCCGTCCGACGACTCAGTTCCCCGATCCGCATCGTCACCTCACTTGACCTTCACACCGGTATCAACGTTGACGATGCTGCCATGAACAACAGAGCCGATACACCGGTGACGATCATTGGACTCGGACTGATGGGCCAGGCACTCGCCGGCGCGTTCCTGAAAGTCGGGCATCCCACAACCGTGTGGAACCGTACGACCTCCAAGGCCGACCGGTTGGTGGCCGAGGGAGCACGGTTGGCACCAACGGTCGGCGACGCGCTGACGGCAGGTTCCCTGACGATCATCTGCGTCACCGACTACAAGGCCGTGCACGAGTTGCTCAGCTCGAGCGGCATCGAGCTGGACGGCACGACGTTGCTCAACCTGACCTCGGGCAACTCGGCCCAGGCCCGGGAAGCCGCCCAATGGGCCGAGCAGCGAGGCGCCCATTACCTGGACGGCGCCATCATGGCCGTCCCTTCGATGATCGGGACCGCCGAGGCGGTGATTCTGCACAGCGGGCCGCAGTCGGACTTCGAGGCACACCGGTCAACACTCGACGCGCTCGGCACCGTCACCTACCTCGGTGCGGACCATGGGCTGGCGTCCCTGTACGACATGGCCGGCCTCGCCATGATGTGGAGCGTCCTGAACGCCTGGCTCCAGGGCACTGCACTGCTCAGGACGGCCGGTGTCGATGCCGCAACGTATGCGCCGTTCGCGCAGCAGATCGCTACCGGGGTGGCCGAATGGCTGCCTGGGTATGCCCAGCAGATCGACAGCGGCTCCTTCCCGGCCGAGGCGTCGGCTCTGGAGACCGACGCGCGGGCGATGGCACACCTGATCGAGGAGAGTGAGGCGGCGGGCGTCAACGCCGAACTGCCGAAGTTGATCAAGGCGATGGCCGACCGCTCGATCGCCGCGGGACACGGTGGAGAGCAGTACCCCGTGCTGATCGAAGAGTTCTCCGAACCCGGTGACGACTGACCGATCCCGACACGGGGATCCACCTCGGGCTTGCGCGCGGCGGGCTCTCCCGGAGTAAGTGCCGTACCTCGCTGCTGCACGCTCCGGAAACGTGAGAGGCCCCGGATCTCTCCGGGGCCTCTCACCTGTGTGCACTCGGCAGGATTCGAACCTGCAACCTTCTGATCCGTAGTCAGATGCTCTATCCGTTAAGCTACGAGTGCTTGTCTTTCTTCTGTTTTTTGTCCTCCGCTCCCGGCCCTTCCGGCCCGCTCGCGGCGACAGGAAGAACATTACATGACTGCCGCCGTCATGTGAAATCCGATTCGCACACCCCTTGTGACCTGCGAAAACGCCCAGAACGGGGGCTCCGCGGCATCGGGCGGGAACAACGACGAAGCCCCGGTCACGGGGACCGGGGCTTCAGGTGGGGCGGAGGCGGAGGGATTTGAACCCTCGATGGGCTTTAAGGCCCAAACCGCATTAGCAGTGCGGCGCCATAGACCGGACTAGGCGACGCCTCCAGCACAGCCGCTCGCGTGTGTGCGAGTGGTGCGTGCAGATGATGACACAGTCGAGCGCGCTGTCACCAATCGGCCTCCACGGTACTAGGCAGGCGGGTCGCAGGGCAAAGGCCTTGTGGGTCGACCGGACGGGCGCGTCGTTCGCGGAGGCGGAGGAGGAGGGGGAGGAGGGGGAGGAGGGGGAGGAGGGGGAAGGGGCCGACGGGACGTTCGAGGTGTGCCGCCATCCGGCGGGGTGTGGGAGTCACCCGGACGTGTCGGGGCCGGCGGTCGACGTGGCGTACGGTCGCGGCGGCGGCAAGGGCGAGAGCGAGGGCGGTTGCCCGGGTTCCGTTCGCCCTGGCAAAAGCACCCGTCCCGTAAACGTGGCGCGAAGGTCCCGCGAAGCCTCAGCAGGCGGTCACACGTTCTGTGTCACTTCGTCGTGCGAGCTCCCTCTCATCCGGCGCCGCGAGCGCTGCCCCAGCCCTTAGACTCCCTCGCGTGACACGCTGCGGGCCGGTTGGCAAGATGGCCCGAGCGGTCGGCAAGGTGCGGTAACAGGGAGGAAGCGACTCGTGAGCAGCAGGCCATCCCGAGGCGCTGCTCGCCTCGCAGCCATACTCGACGCGCTTCCCGACGCGTTGGTGCTGGTCAACGCCAATGGGACCGTCGTCAACGCGAACACGATCGCGTTGGAAGCCTTCGAGGCGCCCGGGACCGCGCTCGTCGGGCGGGGGCTGCTGGATCTGCTCCCGCACTTCGACTCCAAGCTCATCCCCGGGTCCATGCGACGGCCCGACCACATCGATCCGCGCGGGCGGACCAAGCCGACGCGGATGATCGCCCGGCGCACGGACGGGTCCGAGTTCCCCGTCGAGGTCACCAGCGCGAATCTCGAGAACGGCCAGCAGGCCTACGACAGCCACGGCTACGCCAACGACGAGCTGCTGATGCTCGTCGTACGCGATCTGTCGGGGACCGTCGACACCGAGGCCGAGCTGGCGCGTTCGCAGCGGCAGACCGAGATGATTCTGCGGGCCGCGGCCGAGGGGGTCGTGGGAACCGACACCGACGGGCGGATCGTGCTCGTCAATCCGGCCGCCGCTCAGATACTGGGCTACCGGGCCAGTGATCTCGGCGGCAAGGAGCTGCACACGCTCGTGCTGCACTCGCGTGCCGACGGCGCCCCCTTCCCGTACGACGAGTCGCCGCTCGCGGACACCCTGCGGTCCGGGCGCAAGCACCGGGTGCGGGGGCAGGTGCTGTGGTCGAAGAGCGGGGACAAGGTCTCCGTCGATCTGACGACCGCGCCCGTGCGGGACGGGGACCAGCTCGTCGGCGCCGTCATGACCTTCACCGACCGGCGGCCCTTCGACGCCCTCGCCGAGGAGAAGAGCACCCTCGAGCAGAAGCACGCGGAGGAACTGGAGCGGCTCTCCGAGGAACACGCCTCCGATCTCACCGCGCTGCGCCAGCAGCACGTCACCGAACTGGAGGAGCTGCGCGAGCGGCACGCGGAGGAGCTCGCCGCCGGCGAGGATCGCTACGCCGCGCTGGGGGAGCGGGAGAAGGACCGGTACGAGGCTCTCGCAGCCCGGCACGAGCAGCTTCTGACGCTGCTCGGGCGGTCGCTGCGCGGCCCCCTGGACGAGCTGCGCCGGGAGCTGTCCACGCTCGCCGCCGACGACGCCGGGCAGCTGTGGCCCGAGGCCAACCAGGTGCTGCACCACCTCTCGGCGGGCTACGCGCGCATCACCACCCTCATCGACAACGTTCTCGGCTATCAGCGCCTCGACACCGGCAGCGAGGACATCAGCCGTACGAAGGTGATGCTCGACGCCGTCGTCGCCGCGGGTGTCGACGGGGCCGTCGAGCTCGTCGGGCCGGGTCGCGTGCAGTTCGCCGTGCACGCGCCGCCCATCGAGGCCGAGGTTGACGCGCGTCTCCTCGCGACCGCGCTCGCCCACCTCGTGGCGGACGTCGCCGGCGTCGACGCCACCGGCAACGCGCCCGTCTCGGCGGGCGGTTACATGGACAACACCGTCGTCGTGGCCGCCGCCCAGCGCGGTGAGGTCGTCCGCATCGAGGTGCGCGGGCCGTACGCCGGGGGCGACCCGGTGCACGAGCCGATCGTGCGCGGGATCGTGCGGGCGCACGGCGGTGTGCTGCAGACGCACGAGGTGCCGGGGATGAGCGGCAGCGCTTACGTCCTCGAGGTGCCGTTGGGCGGTGGGGCCGGCGCTGTCGCCGCTGCTCCGGTCGCCGGCGTCGGTTCCGCGGTCGCCCTGCCCGCCGGTTCGGAGGGCGGGGCACCGCAGGCGACGGAGGCCCCGGAGGCGGCGGAGGGTGACGCGGGCGCCGCCGAGCAGAGCTCCGGTGCGGGGCGGCGGCGGGCCCGGCGGTCCTCCGTGGACGCGTTCCTGGAGAGTGAGGTTCCGGGCGCGGGTCCCGCCGAGGGTGCCGAGGGGGAGGCCGCGGCTCCGACCGGGCGGCGTCGTAGGCGTGCCCCGGCCGCCGAGGAAGCGCCGGTCCCGGCTTCGGCCGACGACGCGGAGGCCGCCTCCGGAGGGACCGGGCGGCGGCGCGGACGGTCGGCCGAGCAGGCCGGTGCGGATTCCGGGGCGAGCCCCGGGGCGGGGGTGGCCGAGGGGTCCGTCGTCACGGCGGCCGAGCATGCGGCGGGAACCGCCGCGTCGGGTACGGGACTCGGCGGCACCGTTCCGCCGCAGGGTGTGCCCGCGCCCGGCGGACGGCGGGCCCGGCGTGCCGCCGACGAACCGCAGGCCCTGCCGGCCGCCCTGCCCGCGGGTGAAGGAACGGTTCCCGCGGAGGATGCGCAGCCGACGGGACGTCGTCGGCGTGCCCTGGCCGCGGCGACGGAACGTGCCGCCGCGCAGGAGGCGACGCCCCGTACGGTGTTCGCCCTGCCGCCGGCCGAGGCGGACCGGGCGTCCGACGGGACGGACGAGGTCGCCGAGGCCCAGGCTGTGGGACAGGTTCCGGCTGCGGGGCTGCCTGTGCCGGGGCAGCAGGGGCCTGGGGGCTCTCCGGTGGCCGGGCAGCAGGTTCCTGTTCCGGTTCCGGGGCAGCCGGTTCCCGTTCCGGGGCAGGCGCCGGTTCCGGGTGCGCCGGTTCCCATTCCGGGGCAGGCGGTTCCCGTTCCGGGGCAGGCGTCGGCTCCGGGGCAGCCGGTTCCCATTCCGGGGCAGGCGTCGGCTCCGGGGCAGCCGGTTCCCGTTCCCGGGCAGGCGCCGGTGGCCGGGCAGGCTCCGGTTCCCGCGCAGGCGCAGGTGCCCGTTCAGGGCGCGTCCGAGGACGCGCCGATCGACCACGGTCGGCATGACGCCGTCCCGCACGACCAGGCCGACGACCACACACCGCCGCAGCCGCATCCGACGAGCGCGCCGACGGGCCGTCGCCGCCGGGCGGTGGCCCAGCCGACGGCGGAGGCGGCCGGGGTGGCTTCGCCGCTTCCTCCGGGGGCCGTTCCTGCTCAGGCGCAGGGTCACGACAATGCCGGACAGGCAGTGCCTGCGCCGGGGCAGGCGGCGCCTCAGCAGCCGGGGCAGGCGGTGGTGGTGCCTTCGCAGGGGCAGCAGCCGATCGCGGCGGCCCAGCCGGGGGCGACAGTGCAGCAGCCGGGTGAAGTGGTCGCCACCGCCCAGGGCGGTTCGGGTCAGGGTGGGCAGGCCGGACCTGCGCAGTCCGTCGCCGGGCAGCCCGTCCCCGTACAGCCTGTGCCGGCGCAGTCCGGGCCGGGCCAGCCGCTTCCGGTCCAGCCGTTGCCGGCCCAGGCTCCTCCCGGTCAGCCGGCCGCTGGGCAGCCGGTCCCGGGACAGTCGATCCCGGGACAGTCGGTCCAGTCGGTCCCCGGGCAGCCCGTTGCGGCCCAGCCGACCCTCGACCAGGTACCCCCCGGTCAGCAGGCGGCCGCGGGCGACCTCTCGCCGAACGCCTCCGGGCAGGTCGGCGTGCCCAGCCAGGCTCCTCAGGCCCCTCAGCTCCCCCAGACCGCCGAACCCACCCCTGCCCAGCCGCAGCCCCTCCCCGCCGAGGCAGCTTCCAGCCCGGCCCCCGCGACGCCCACCCCGGGGACGGGCACCCCGCTGCCCCCCGAAGCCACCGCACAGCCGCGGACGGCGCAGCCGCTGCCCGCGGAGGCCGCCCCCGCGCCCATGGACCCCAACTCCACGCAGGGCCGGGCGATCAGCGTGCGGACCCTGGGCCAGGGGGTGCCCTTCACCCGCCAGGCCGCCCAGGTGCAGCAGGTCCAGCAGGCCGCCCAGTCCACCGCCACCCCCGCGCCGCACACGTCCGGTGGTTCCGGGCGGCGGCGCAAGCTGGGTACGCGACCGGACCCCGCCGAGCGACCGGAGCAGGCGGCCCGCCCGCACCCGACGGCCGAGCAGCCCGCCGTACCGCAGGTTTCCGTACCGCAGGCTCCGCCGGCCCCCGCGCCGCAACCCGCTGTCCCGCATCCCTCCCTCGCGGGGCAGCCGCTGCCCGGGCAGGCTCAGGTAGCGCCCGGGACCGAGGGGGTCGGGCGGTCGTACGCCATAGGTGCGCCGGACGAGAACGCCGCCGAGGGGCCGGAGCCGCTCGACGGGCCGGGTGGGGCCGTCGAGGTGGCGGATCCGCCGCGGCCGCAGCCGATGGACGACGAGTTGCCGCCGGAGCCCTTGGACAACCCGCGCCGGCTGCTGGTGTGGCCGGCGCCGGACGTGTCCACGCAGCAGGCGCTCAGCGATCGCGGCTACCGGCCGGTGATCGTGCACTCGCGCGAGGAGGTCGACGCGCAGATCGCCGCGTTCCCGGCCGCGCTGTTCGTGGACCCGCTGACCGGGCCGATCACGCGGACCGCGCTGCAGTCGCTGCGGCAGGCGGCGGTGGCCGCCGAGGTGCCGGTGCTGGTGACGGCCGGGCTGGGACAGGCGACGCGCGAGGCGGCGTACGGTGCCGATCCCGCCGTTCTGCTGAAGGCGCTCGCGCCGCGGGACAGTGAGCAGCATCCGCCGCGGGTGCTGCTCATCGAGGAGCACGCGGAGATCGCGCTGGCGCTGACCGCGACGCTGGAGCGGCGCGGGATGCAGGTGGCGCGGGCGGCGAGCGACGCGGACGCGGTGACGCTGGCCTCCCAGCTGCGGCCGAACCTGGTCGTGATGGACCTGTTGCAGGTGCACCGGGGCCGGGCCGGGATCATCGACTGGCTGCGCGCGAACCAGCAGCTCAACCGCACCCCGCTGGTCGTCTACACCGCCGCCGTCGACCAGGCCGACCTGCCGCGGCTGGCCTCCGGCGAGACCGTGCTGTTCCTCGCGGAGCGGTCCACGAGCGCCGAGGTGCAGTCGCGGATCGTGGACCTGCTCGCCCGGATCGGGACCAACTAGCCCCGGCTTCCTGGTCCCTGACCCCCGGTCCCTACTTGGCGATCAACCTGCGCGCCGCCTCCTTGACGGAGGCGCGCAGACGTTCGTGGTCGGCGTCCTCGCCGCCCACCACGATGCGCCGCATCTGGGGGACGACGGCGGACCAGTTGGCCAGCGCGATGAGCAGGAAGAGCAGGTCACGGGCCGGGATCGCGTCGGTGATGACGCCGCGGTCCTGGCCGTCCTGGAGGGCGGCGACCTTCTGGCGGTAGTGGTCCTGACGCTCGGTCTCGTCGGGGAGTTCGGTGGTGCCGTACTCCAGGCCCTCCCAGAAGAGCAGGCGCAGTACCTCGGGGTGGGCGGCGTGGTAGTCCATCACGCGGTCGATCCAGCCCTCGATGTCGTCCGCGTCGACGGGGACGGCTTCGGCCAGGTCGAGCATGGACTTCTCCAGGACCCGGGTGAACAGCTCCGCCTTGTTGCCGAAGTACGCGTAGATGAGCTGCTTGTTGGCCTTGGCCTCGGCGGCGATGCGGTCGATGCGGGCGCCCGCGACGCCGTAGCGGGCGAACTCGGCGACGGCCGCGTCGAAGATGCGCGCCTTGGTGGCCTCGGGGTCGCGGGGCGTCCGCGCCGTCCCGGGCGTGCCGGGCGTCCTGGTGGTTGCCATGCGGGCATGGTACCGAGACACGTAACCAACTAGTTGGTTGACGGGAATGGCCGGGCGCTCCAGACTGTTGACCCTCCCGTTCCAACCAACCAGTTAGTTGTTAGAGTCGGCTCGAAGGAGCGTCTCCGCCATGCCGTCCGCAGTCACCGCCCGGCAGCCCACCGCAGACATCCAGCGGCCCCCGGCCCGCACCACCCGCCTGCTCCTCCCCCTCATCGCCCTCTGCACCGCCGTCACCGCCGCCAACATCTACGTCGCGGCCCCGCTGCTCCCCCTCATCGCCCACGACTTCGGCTCCGCGCCCTCCGCCGTCGCCTGGATCGCCTCGGTCGCCCAGTTCGGCTACGCCGCCGGCCTGCTCTTCTTCGCGCCGCTCGGCGACCGCGTGAACCGGCGCCCGCTGGTCGCCGCCCTGTCCCTGGTCACCACGGCCGCGCTGGTCGCCGGGGCCGTGGCCTCCGGCACCGCCACGCTCGCGGCCGCCGTGCTCGTCGCCTCGGCCGCGACCGTCGTCCCCCAGCTGCTCGTGCCGCTGGTCGCCGAACGCGCCCCCGCCGACCGCCGCGCCCGCCATGTCGCCGCCGTCATCTCCGGCCTGTTCACCGGCATCGTCGCCGCCCGCGTCCTGGGCGGACTCGCCGGGCAGGCCTTCGGCTGGCGGGCGGTGTTCGTCGGCGCGGCCGTCCTCACGGCGGCGCTCGGTCTGCTGACCGCGGCCGTCCTGCCCTCCGAACGCCGCCGCCCTCGCGACGGCGGGCTCTTCGCCGGTCTGCGCGCGATGCCGGGCCTGGTGCGCCACTCGCCCGACCTGTGGCGGGCGTGCCTGCGGCAGGCGGGAATGTACGGCGCCTGGAGCGCCCTGTGGACCTCACTGGCGCTGCTGCTGACGGGCGAGTCGTACGGCCTGTCCACCGCCACCGCCGGGCTGTTCGGCCTCTTCGGCCTCGCGGCCAGCGCGGTCGCGCCCGTCGCCGGCGGCCTCGTCGACCGCTTCGGCGCCGCCAAGGTCGTCCGCCACGCCTATCTGCTCGCGGCGGTCTCCGTACCGCTGTTCTGGCTGGGCGGGCACGTGATGCCGGCGCTGTTCGTGGCCGCGATCGCCCTCCACGCCGCCCTGGTCGCCTCCCACGTCGCCAACCAGACCCTCGCCCTGACCACCACCTCCGCCCCGGCCACCGCCAACAGCGCCTACGTCGTCGCGGGCTTCGCCGGCGGCGCCACCGCCTCGGCCCTGGCGGGCCTCGCCTTCAGCCACTGGGGCTGGGGAGGGGTCGTCGTGGTGGCGGGGCTGTGGCTGGCGCTGGGGTGGGTCACGACGTCGGCGCGGCAGTGAGGGGTGTAAAGGTCGCGTAGTCCCCTACTGATTCATTCATTCACGCCGCTATGTCGACGGTCGACACCAATAAAAATGCTGCATCACCCAGGTGATGCAGCATTCTCGTCCGCCCGCGAAGACACCACGCAACGCGAAGACTCCTTCGCGAAACGCGAAGACACCTTCGCGTCTAGCGTGATACGGTACGACCACCGAGGCTGGGGTTCTCCGGGTTCGGCGCGGTGCTGCGGGGGCGGAAGTCGCCTACCTCGGCCTGCCAACGCTGAAAGACAGATCGCCGCACCGCCCGACCCGGGGTCCAATCCAAGACGGACGGTGCGGCCCGACCGCCCCTGAGGGGGCTTACGGGAGGATTCTCGTGAGAATCATCAACACCCATGATGCCTGGCCCGGGCCCAAGCAGGCCAGGAAGGCCACGGTCGTGCTGGTGGTGATCGTCGCCGTCGTGGTCCTGGCCGCGCTGGCCGGACACGGGACGGCTGCGGTGGTCACGGTTGCGCTGGCCGCGCTCACCGTGGCGGTGGAGGAGCTGCTCCGTGCGGCTCTGCGGTACTGGTTGCGCGTCGCCTGACGACGTCGACGAGGAAGGACGGGTCGTACTGTGCGAGGAGGTCACACATCCATGGCTCATGACCAGCCCTGGCGTGCCTCCGGGACCACCAGGCTCCCGCTGGGGCACTGCTGTCAGGTCACGGCCGGCCCGTCCGGCTCCCTGCTCGACACGCTCCATGATGGGCCCAGCGGTGTTCCGGTGATCGCACCTCCTGATCTCACCGAGCACCTCACCGTGGACACCCGGCGGATTCGCCGGGTGCCCGACTCCCAGGCCCAGCGCCTCGCCCGCTTCGCCCTGCAGGCCGGGGACATCCTCCTCGTCCGGCAGGGCACGCTCGGCCGGCTGGCCCTGATCGGGGCCGAACACACCGGCTGGTTCTACAGTTCGTCCTGTCTGCGCATCCGGCCCGACCGAACGCGCATCCTCCCGGAGTACCTCGCCGCGTATCTGGCCCATCCCCCGGTACAGCGCGAGCTGGTCGCCCAGGCTCAGTCGGGCACAGTCCCCTCGCTCAACTCTGCCATGCTCAACGAGTTCCCCGTCGAGGTCCCGCCGCTGGCCCGCCAGCAGAGCGTCGTCGACGCCCTCGCCGACATCGACGAGCAGATCGAGGTCCAGAGAATGATGCTCAACCGTCTGGTGACCCTGCGGCCGTCGGTCTTCGACAAGCTCACCAGAGGGGAGTGACCGAGTTGCTGGGGAAGCACCAGGAGCCTCTCACGGTTGACCGTCTCGAGGACTTCCTCCTGCAGACCGCGGACCGACTGCGCGGTGAGGTGAACCTCCCGGAGTTCCCCCAGATCATCGGTCCGCTGCTGCTACTCAAACGCGCCTCCGACCAGCCCGGCTTCCTGCGCCTCCCCGAGGACGCCCACTGGAACTCTGTGCTAGACCGCGGCTGGGGCCGCCTCGGGGAGTGCCTCGACAGGGCACTTGCCACGCTGGAGGCCCACAACTCGGGACTGGCTGATCTCTTCCTCGACGTCCACTTCGACGGGCCGAAGCAGAACGGGCACGTGCTTGCCGAACTCGTCGGCTCGGTCAGCCAGTTGTCCTTGAGCGACGACGATCTCGAGTTCCGTGACGTGGTGGGCCGGGCCTTCGACCGGCTCCTCACGCGCAGCGCGTCGGCGACGGGTCTCAAGGGAGCCGAGTTCTTCACGCCGCGGGCTGTGTGCCGGCTGATGGCCGAGCTGGTCGACCCTCAGCCGGGGCAGTCGATCGCCGACCCACACGCCGGCTCGGGTGGCATGCTGGTGAGCGCCGCCCAGTACGTCACCGAACACGGCGGGCACCAGGCGGACCTGGCTCTGTACGGACAGGAGAAGAACGGCACAGCGTGGCGCACCGGAAGGCTCAACCTGCTGTTGCACGGCCTCAGAGATCACGAGGTGTCTCACTCCGACTCGCTGACCGATCCCCTCGAGCGTGACGACGACTACGCACTCGCCCGCTTCGACCGGGTGCTCACCTCACCGCCGTTCTCGATGAACTACAGCCGGAACGCGATCAGGCATCCGGAACGCATGCGATACGGCTGGGTCCCCGAGGGCGGCAAGAAGGCCGACCTCATGTTCGTCCAGAGTGTGCTGTCCGTGCTGCGTCCCGACGGGACCGGAGCCGTGGTGGTACCGCAGGGCGTGCTGTTCCGTGGTGGTACGGAGGGCGAGATCCGGCGCGGCCTGATCGAGGAGGACCGGCTCGAAGCCGTGATCGGCATCGGGGCGAACGTCTTCTACAACACGGGCATCCCCGCGTGCATCCTCGTCCTGAAGGGCTCCCACGGTCGCTCCGCGGACAGGCGCGGCACCGTCCTGTTCGTCAACGCAGAGCGCGAGGTGACCGTCGGGCGTTCCAAGAACAGGCTCGACGCCCAGCACATCGCCAAGATCGTGGATGCGTTCCTCGGCCGGGCCGACGTCCCCGGCTTCGCCCGCGTCGTCTCCCTTGAGGAGCTCAGGGACAACGACTTCAACCTGAACATCCGCAGATACGTCGACGCCGGCCCGCCCCCCGAACCGTTGCTGGACATCAGCGCGGCACTCACCGGTGGCGTTCCCTGGCGGGAGATCGAGAGCCAAGCTGACCAGTTCCGCGCCTTCGGTGTCAGCCTGGACGACCTCTTCCTCCCCGATCGGCCCAGCTACGGACGATTCCCCGACGCTGGCTACGAGGCGACCGCCGCCCGCATTCCCGACCTGGCCTCCGCCCGGGAACAGCACTTCCTCACCGGAGTACGCGCTTGGTGGACGGGCCAGTACGAGATCGTCAGCGGCCTGGCGAGCGTGGGCCTGGCTCCTGCGGACGTGCGGTCCCAGCTCGAAGCGTCGCTCTGTGAGGAACTGCTCCATTTGGGAATCCTGGACAGATACCAACTGCTCGGAGCCGTGGCCTCATGGTGGTCCGAGCACGAGGACGACCTCAGAGCACTCTCCGCCTACGGCTTCTCCGGGGTGGTTCGTCGCCGACACTCGCTCGCGCGGGGGCGGGCAGGCGTACCGAGCCGGCCGAAGCCGCTTCGACAGAGCGAAGAGGTGGACTACGTGATGGGCATGCTGGGCAGCGACCTGTACGGCCGCATCGAGCAGCTCGTCACGGGCGAACGCCAGAAGCTGGTCGAGGCGTATCTGCGATGGGGAGAACGGTACGCGACCTCCATGGCAGACCTGGAAGACCGGTACCGGACGGCGGCGAACCGGATGCGGCAGCGCATGGCCGATCTCGGCTACTCCTGACGCTGGAGTCGTACGGCGGCACGGAACCCCTGTGCCACGTACGGGAGCCGAACGCCGGGTGCGCCAACCTCGTGGCCGCACCCGGCGTGTTCAGGAGTGGCCAGAGCTGCGTGACGTTCAGCCGCGTACTGCCTGCGCAGCACATTATCGAGAACCTGCCCATACCACCGTAGTTGCGCGATAGCCTCCTGCCCTGAGATCAGTGCAGGTCAGGCTACGAAGCTGGCCACTTGTACGACGCCCGGCAGGGCGGGGAGGTGCCAAGGCGGTTGTGCGGCTCGGGGGGTACGCCCGGATCAGCCTCGACAAGGACGGCGAAGAGCTGGGCGTGGAGCGCCAGCGTCACGACTACCGACAGGTTGCCGGGGTCCGCCCTGGCTGGGAGGTAGCGCGCGACTGCATCGACAACGACGTGAGCGCCTTCAAGCGCAACGTGGTTCGCCCCGAGTTCGAGCGGCTTCTGACGGATCTCCAGTCGGGCGTCATGGACGGCGTGATCGCTTATGACCTTGACCGGCTCGCCTGCCAGCCGCGCGATCTTGAACGACTCATCGACGTGTTCGAGGACCGGCCGGAACTGGTCTTCTGCACGGTCACGAACGACATTGACCTGTCGACGTCGGACGGCCGGACGATGGCGCGGGTAATGGTGGCGTTCGCCAACAAGGCCAGCGCCGACACAGGTAGGCGCGTGGCTCGTAAACATCGCGAGCTTGCGGACGCCGGGAAGAACGGCGGAGGTTTCCCGCCGTTCGGCTGGGAGGCCGACCGGGTGACCGTTGATCCGGAACAGGCCGAGATGATCACGAAGGCACATGACGCGCTGCTGGCTGGCACTCGGCTTTCAACGATCACTACCGAGTGGCAGGGGAAGGGGATTCGCACTTCGCGAAACACAGGCAAGCCGATCACACGCGTTGCCCTGAAAGGCATTCTCACGAATCCGCGTTTGGCTGGATTTCGCCCAGTAAAGAGCCAGAAGCATATCGGTCCGGATGGCAAGCCGGTCATGGGCGTTTGGGAGCCGATCTGCACCCCCGAGAAGCTTGACGCCATTGTGGCCGTTCTTGAGAACGTCAAGTCGCAGTATAGGGCAAACAACCTCAGCAACAACCACAAGTATTTGCTCAGCGGGATCCTCCGTTGCGCCGAATGCGGCACACGCATGATTGCGAACATGCGCTCTTCTTGGAAGGAAGGCAGCAAGGGAAGCCGATTCATGTACCGCTGCCCGGCCGCCAAGGATGGTGGTTGCGGAAAGGTGTCTCGCGCTGGTGAGCCGCTGGATGAGCACATTGTGAATCTGATCCACGAGGCTGAGGCCAGACTGAAGGCTCCTGCCGCTGAACCTGCGGAGTGGCCTGGCGCCGCCCGCCTGGCCGAAGTCGAGCAGGAAATCAGCGAACTGATTTCCGCGATGAACGGAAAGAGGATTTCGGCGGCTACGGCAATTGCCATGTTGGAGCCTCTTGAGCAGGAACGCGATGAGTTGACCTACGAGCGCAGCCGACACACCGTCGAGCGAATGAAAACAACGGCCGCGACGGTCGACTTGTCCGAGGGATTCGAGCGGCTACCCATCGAGCGTCAGCGCGCTGTCGTCATAAAACATATAAAGGCCATTGTTGTGCACCCTGCAGGGCGAGGTGCCCGCAAGTTCAATCCAGAGTTGCTGGACGTCGTTTGGGTCGCCTGAGAGTCCTGTCACGGCTAAAGACCCCTTGCTCATCGATGCTTTCCAGGGGTCGTTGCAACACGCGGTCGGTTGATCAGACCGCGAGCAGTTTATGCAGGCGCTCGGCTGGGGTTTCCCAGCCGAGTGTTTTGCGAGAGCGGCTGTTCACGGCGTAGAGGCGCTCGCGGGTGTGGACGGCGAGGTCGGTGCCCTTGGGGAAGTACTGCCGCAGCAAGCCATCACAAGCGCCGAACAGCTTGGCTGTGGCCGCGTCAGCAGTCGTCACGGACGACGAGGGGCGCATTCTCCTTCAGCGCCGGTCCGACTCGGGGAAGTGGGCACTGCCGGGTGGAGGCATGGAGATGACCGACAGTTTGCCCGGCCCGGCCGTGCGAGAGGTCGAGGAAGAGACCGGCCTGGACATTGAGGTCACGGGTCTCGTCGGCACGTATACCGACCCCCGGCATGTGATCGCGTACTGCGAGGGGGGAAGTGCGCCGACAGTTCAACGTGTGCTTCCGAGCCCGCGTCGCCGGCGGGTCCCTGACGATCTCGAATGAGTCGACAGAGCTCCGGTGGGTCGACCCAGAGGAGCTGGAGAGCCTGGACATGCACCACACACAGCGGCTCAGGAATCGGACACGTCCTTGAGGGCCCGGTCGACGCCGTACCAGAGATAAGAGAAGCCCTCGACAAAGGGCGACGCACAAAGCCCCCAGCGGTTGCCAGGGGCTCTGAACAGGACCCAGCGAAGGTCAGCTGAGCTCGGTCACGTCGAGCTTGCCCAACCTGTGCGCTTCGCGAATCTTCTTCTTGTCGAACTTGCCCACGCTCGTCTTCGGGACCGCCTCGACGATCGTCCAGCGCTCGGGAAGCTGCCACTTGGCGACCTTGCCCTCCTCGGCGAGGAAGGCGCGGAGGGACGCGAAGTCGGCGGTGGAGCCCTCCTTCAGCACGACGGTGGCCAGCGGGCGCTCGCCCCACTTGTCGTCGGGGACGGCCACCACGGCCGCCTCGGCGACCTCGGGGTGGGACATCAGCGCGTTCTCCAGCTCCACCGACGAGATCCACTCGCCGCCGGACTTGATGACGTCCTTGGCGCGGTCGGTGAGGGTGAGGAAGCCGTCGGGGGAGATGGTGCCGACGTCGCCGGTCTTCAGCCAGCCGTCCTCGCTGAACTTGTCGGCGGGGCGCAGGGGTTCGCCGTCGGGGCCGTTGTAGTAGGCGCCCGCGATCCAGGGGCCGCGCACCTCCAGCTCGCCCGCGGACTCGCCGTCCCAGGGGAGGCGTTCGCCGCCGGGGCCGGTGAGGCGGGCCTCGACGCCGGCCGGGAAGCGGCCCTGGGTGAGGCGGTAGCCCAGCTCGGCATCCGTGCCGACGGCATGGGCCGGCGGGCGGGCGATGGTGCCGAGCGGGGAGGTCTCCGTCATGCCCCAGGCGTGGCAGACCCGCATGCCCAGGTTGTCGAACGCCTCCATCAGGGAGGGGGGACAGGCCGAGCCGCCGATGGTCACCTGGGTGAGGGAGGAGACGTCCCGCGGCTTGGCGGTGAGCTCGGCGAGCAGGCCCTGCCAGATGGTGGGGACGGCGGCCGCGTGGGTCGGCTTCTCGGTCTCGATCATCTCGGCGAGGGGCGCGGGCTGCAGGAAGCGGTCCGGCATCAGCAGGTTCACGCCGGTCATGAAGGTGGCGTGCGGCAGGCCCCAGGCGTTGACGTGGAACTGGGGCACGACGACCAGGGAGGTGTCCTCGTCGGTCAGGCCCATCGACTGGGCCATGTTGACCTGCATGGAGTGCAGGTAGATGGAGCGGTGGCTGTAGACCACGCCCTTGGGGTCACCCGTGGTGCCGGAGGTGTAGCACATGGCGGCGGCCTGGCGTTCGTCCAGGTCGGGCCAGTCGTAGGCGGTGGGCTTTCCGGCGATGAGGTCCTCGTACTCGTGGACCTGGGCGGTCGCGTTCGCGAGGAGGGAGCGGTCGCCGGGGCCGGAGACGACCACGTGCTCGACCGTCTTCAGGTGCGGGAGCAGGGGGGCCAGCAGCGGCAGCAGCGAGCCGTTGGCGATCACGACCTTGTCGGCCGCGTGGTTGACGATCCAGGCCAGCTGCTCGGGGGGCAGGCGCAGGTTGAGGGTGTGGAGGACCGCGCCCATGGAGGGGATCGCGAAGTAGGCCTCGACGTGCTCGGCGTTGTTCCACATGAGGGTGGCGACCCGGTCGTCGCCGGTGACTCCGAGGTCCTCGCGCAGGGCGTGCGCGAGCTGGGCCGCGCGGGTGCCGATCTCGGCGTAGGAGCGGCGGTGCGGTGCGCCCTCGCCGGTCCAGGTGGTCACCTGCGATGTGCCGTGGATCGCGGACCCGTGGGTCAGGATCCTCGAGATCAGCAGTGGTACGTCCTGCATGGTGCTCAGCACGGCGTCCTCCCAGGTGCGGCGACATTGCCTACGCGGTGGTAACGGTTGCGCTGATTCTGCGCACATACCGCGCGGTATGTCACTAGGGAGCGACGATCGATCAGGTCACTTTAAAGCGCTCGTCAAATCCCCACTTGGGCGCGTTATCGAACAACGTCCAGCTCAGGGTCCTCGCGGAGCTTGCCGAGGGCCCGGGACACCGCCGACTTCACCGTGCCGACCGAGACGCCGAGAACCTCCGCCGTCTGGACCTCGCTCAGATCCTCGTAGTACCTGAGGACGACCATCGCGCGCTGCCGGGCGGGCAGTCTCATGATCGCCCGCCACATCGCGTCGTGCAGTGCCTGCTGCTCGGCCGGGTCGTCGTCGCCCGGCTGCGGCTCGGGCTCGGGCAGCTCGTCGCAGGCGAACTCGTCCACCTTGCGCTTGCGCCACTGCGAGGTGCGCGTGTTCAGCAGGGCCCGGCGGACATAGCCGTCGAGCGCCCGGTGGTCCTCGATCCGCTCCCACGCGACGTACGTCTTGGTGAGCGCGGTCTGCAGCAGGTCCTCCGCGTCGCTCGGGTTCGCGGTCAGCGACCGGGCGGTACGCAGCAGCACCGGCTGACGGGCCCTGACGTACGACGCGAAGGACGGGTACGGGGAAGGCCGCGTCATGCCGTTCGAAGCGCGGGTGCAGACGGGTGTGGTCATGGCTCCACGCTAGGAGCGGACCCCTGTGCGGCGGATCGGCCGCAGGTGCCGAAGCAGAGTCCGCCTCAGGTTGTAGGGGTCGTACCGGCTCCACCTCCTGAAGGTGGACGAAGGGGCGGCGTCTACTGCGGGATGACCCCTGGGGGTTGGGCCGTCCGCAGCAGGGCGTACGAGAGGCGGAGAGCCGGGGGGCAGGGGCGGGTGTGTGGGAGGGCGTGTGCGGGGCCCGGGGTGCGGGCTCAGCCGTCGGCCACCAGGACCAGCCCCGACGTCGGCACCCCCGTGCCCGCCGTCACCAGCGTCCGGGCCGCGCCCGGGATCTGGTTCACGGACGTGCCCCGCAGCTGCCGTACCGCCTCCGCGATGCCGTTCATGCCGTGGAGGTAGGCCTCGCCGAGCTGGCCGCCGTGGGTGTTGAGGGGGAGATGGTCCTCGGCCGCGTAGGCGGCGGCCTCACCGGGCGGGCAGAAGCCGAACTCCTCCAGTTGCATCAGCACGAACGGGGTGAAGTGGTCGTACAGGATCCCCACGTCGATGTCGGCGGGCGCGAGGCCGGAGGTCCGCCACAGCTGACGGGCGACCACGCCCATCTCCGGCAGGCCGGTGAGGTCGTCGCGGTAGAAGCTGGTCATCTGCTCCTGGGCCCGGCCGGCGCCCTGGGCGGCCGCGGCGATCACGGCCGGCGGACGCGGCAGGTCGCGGGCCCGCTCCACCGAGGTGACGACCAGCGCCTGGCCGCCGTCCGTCTCCTGGCAGCAGTCCAGCAGCCGCAGCGGCTCGGCGATCCAGCGGGAGGCCGCGTGGTCGGCGAGGGTGATCGGCCGGCCGTGGAAGTACGCCGCCGGATTGGCCGCCGCGTACCGACGCGCCGTGACGGCCACGGGCCCGAACGCCTCCGGGGTCAGCCCGTACGCGTACAGGTACCGCTGTGCCGCCATCGCCACCCAGGAGGCCGGGGTGAGCAGCCCGTAGGGGAGGGACCAGCCGAGCGCGGCTCCCTCGGCCGTCGGTTCCCGGTGCCGTACCCCCGAGCCGAATCTCCGCCCCGAGCGCTCGTTGAAGGCGCGGTAGCAGACGACGACCTCGGCCACCCCGGTGGCGACGGCGAGCGCCGCCTGCTGGACGGTGGCGCAGGCCGCGCCGCCGCCGTAGTGGACACGGGAGAAGAAGGACAGCTCGCCCATGCCGCAGGCCTGGGCCACGGTGATCTCCGGGCTGGTGTCCATGGTGAACGTCACCAGCCCGTCCACGTCCGTGGGCCGCAGCCCGGCGTCGTCCAGCGCCGCCCGGACCGCCTCCACCGCCAGCCTCAGCTCACTGCGCCCCGAGTCCTTGGAGAACTCCGTGGCCCCGATGCCGGCGATCGCCGCCCGCCCGCCGAGGGAGTCCCGCCCCCGCACGCTCATCCCGCGCCCCCGCCCGTACGTACGTCCCGCTCCCCCTCCGGGACGGTGACCGTGACCGTGCCGGTGACGTGCCGTCCCCTGCCGTTCTCCCCGAGGACCCGTACCACCGCCGTATCCCCGTCCACCGTCTCGACCGTGCCGCGCAACACCATCGTGTCGCCCGGGTGGTTGGGGGCGCCGAGCCGGATGGCGACCTTCCGGAGCACCGCCGTCGGTCCGAAGTGGTCGGTGATGTAGCGGCCGACCAGGCCGTTGGTGGTGAGGATGTTCATGAAGACGTCCGGAGAGCCCTTCGCGCGGGCGGCCTCCGGGTCGTGGTGCACGTCCTGGTAGTCGCGCGAGGCGAGGGCACCGGCGACGATCAGGGTCCGGGTGATCGGGACCTCCAGCGGCCGCAGCTCCTCCCCGACCCTCACGCCGCCACCCCCTGGAAAACCGGCAGCACCAACTCCTCGTCGTACCGCCGGAATTCGAGCCGCACCGGCATCCCGATGCGGACCTTGTCGTACGGCACACCGACGACGTTGCTCACCATCCGCACCCCCTCGGCGAGTTCGACCAGCGCGACGGCGTAAGGGCCGGCCGCGTCAGCGGCGTGATCGGATGCGGTGAAGGCGGGGAAGGGCGGGTGGTGCATCACGACGTACGAGAAGACGGTGCCCTCGCCGCTCGCCTCGACCGTGTCCCACTCCGGTGCGCCGCAGGTGCTGCAGCCGGGCAGCCAGGGGAAGCGGAGGGTGGCGCAGGCGGTGCAGCGCTGGATGAGGAGGCGGTGCTCGCGTACGCCGTCCCAGAAGCCGGCGTTGTCGCGGTTGATCACCGGGCGGGGGCGGCGCTCCTTCGGTTTCCGGTGCGCGGGCGCGTACTTGAGGATGCGGAAGCGGTGGGTGCCGGCCAACTCGCCGTCCACGCGCACGTCCGTCCGGGTCGTGACGAAGTACCCGGTGCCCAGCCTGGTCGTCTTGCGCTCCGACACCGACTCGATCACCGAGTCGAAGGCGACCTCGTCGCCGGGCCGCAGGGGACGGACGTACTCCTGCTCGCAGTCGGTGGCGACGACGGCGGTGCAGCCCGCCTCGTCGAGGAGGGCGAGCAGCTCCTCGTAGGCCCGCGCGCGGCTCGTGTGGCCGCCGAGGCCGCCCATGGTCCACGCCTGGAGCATGGTGGGCGGTGCGATGGCGCCGGGTCCGGTGTACGCCGGGTTGGTGTCGCCCATCGCCTCGCACCAGTGCCGGATCATGGGGGCGTTGACCGGGTCCCTGCCGACGCCGGCGACGGCGGCCGGCCGGCCCTCGTAGGCCTTCAGGCGTGCCGCCCACGCGTCGTCCACGGCCACCTCGTCCACGGCCGTACTCCTTTCGCAGGCCCGTAACGGAGGACGGACGGTTTCTGACTGTCCGTCAGATACCTGCGCCTGTCAAGGTCACGGGACGGGCGGACGAACACACCTGCCCGGCGGCACGGAAGCACCGCCGCACAGACGCGTGACCACCCACCACCCCGGCACATCTCCGGCCGATCCACCCCTGGCGCGCCACCCCGGACCCCCTTCCCTTTTTCGAACGCGTGTACGAACATAGAGCCATGGCCACCACCGACCGGTACCCCCGGCAGGCCACCACGCTGGCCCTCGCCCACGCCCTGTCGGCCGCCGAACGCGGCCTGGCCGTCATCCCCCTGTCCCGGACGAAGCTCCCGGCCCTGCGCTCCCCCCACCGCGACGACCCCACCGCCCCGCCCTGCCACGGGGAGTGCGGCCGCCCCGGCCACGGCGTCCACGACGCCTCCACCGACCCGGCACGCATCCGCGAGCTCTTCGCCGCCGCCCCCTGGGCCACCGGCTACGGCATCGCCTGCGGCCTGCCCCCGCACCACCTGATCGGCGTCGACCTGGACACCAAGTCCGGCGCCGACTCCTCGACCGCCCTGCGCGAACTGGCCCTGCGCCACCTGTTCACGATCCCGCCCACCGTCGTCGTCCTCACCCCCTCCGGCGGCCGCCACCTCTGGCTCACCGGCCCACCGGACGTCGTCGTCCCCAACTCGGCCGGCCGCCTCGCCCCCGGCATCGACATCCGCGGCGCCGGCGGCTACCTGGTCGGCCCCGGCTCCCGCACCGACCACGGCGTGTACGCCACCGCCCCCGGCACCGCCCACCTCGCCCCGGCGCCCTGTCCCCGCGCCCTGCTGCGCCTCCTGCTGCCCCCACCCCGCAAGCACCACTCCGCCCCGCTCTCCGCGGCCGGCGGCGCCCACGGCCGCGGCCTGATCCAGTTCGTGCTCGCCGCCCACGAGGGCCAGCGCAACACCCGGCTGTTCTGGGCGGCCTGCCGGGCGTACGAGGACGGAATAGGACCGGAACTGGCCGACGTCCTGGTCGACGCGGCCGTACGGACGGGCCTGACGGCACGCGAGGCGCGGTCGACGGTGGAGTCGGCGGCACGGATGACCGGCCATCACTCCTGAAGACCGGGGAACACCAGGTGAGCCAGGCCGCAGGTCGGACCGGCCGGGACCCGGCCGCTCACCTGAGCCGTCGTCAGCGGCTACGGCCGCCTGCGGCGGCGTCGCCACTGCCATGCCGCTGCCACTGCGCAGGACGCCGTGGCCAGGGTGATACCCAGCACGGGCCACCTGCTCCCCGCGAACCGCAGGTCGGCGAGGATCACGGTGAAGATCAGGCCCAGGGGAATCACCAGCGAGAGGAGAGCTTTGGCAGCGGCCGCCAGCATCTCGGGTTCGACCCTCGCGGTCCGCCGTGGCCGAGCCACCGGCTCGCCTGAGTAGAAGGCGGTGGCCCGGTCCAGAAGGTGATCGGTGGACCGGCTGTACGACAGGCCCAGGTACGGGAGCCAGACGAGAGGCGCGACCAGGGCGACCAGGAGCACGACGCCGAGCAGGGCGTAACGCCCCGCCTGGGCCGACCACCGCGCCGGGCCCCCCGTCGTCGCCTCACCCCCCGGCGAGATCAGCCCCAGAACACGCGCCATCCGCATCGTCAGCCCCCACAGGACTGCCACGCGCCCTCTTCCCTTTCCCGCCCTGCCCTTTTCAGTGAGTGACAGGTCCGTCAGCACGGCCCGCGCCTGGTCGACGTCCTCGTACACCCCTTGCAGGACCATGAGTTCGGCGCCGCGGACGGGAGTGGTGGGGTCCCGCCCTTCGAGGGCGGCCAGCTCCAGGCAGATACGCGCCTGGCTGAGCAGTGCCGCGCAGAACGCGAACGGCGCCAGGATCAGCAGCGGGCCACCGACGAGCGCTCCTTCCGCGACGACCTGGCGCTTGCCGCGGGAGAGCGCCAGGGCTCGCAGTTCGGCCGGGGCGGCGTCAGGGTGCTCCGTGCGCATCCGGGTCACCGAGCGCGCGGCGGCCGGGCCCATGTGCCGGACCGCGTAGGAGGCAAGAATTTCGGGCAGGTGCCGCGGGTCCGCGGCCGCCGCCCTCAGCACCGATCGCGACAGAGCAGGGTCTTGCAGCGCGTCCGTGTCGTCGGGAGATCGGCCCGGCACAGGTCACTCCGCCCCCGGGACAGGGCAGGGTCTGCCCGGCCCCAGGATCCCCAAATGCGACATATGTCATATGTAGCACAAACGTCATACAGAAGGGGTGCCTCTCACGAGAGACACCCCTTCTGACCTGCAAGGCTCATGACCTCTGCGGAGGCGGTGGGATTTGAACCCACGGTGACATCGCTGCCACGACGGTTTTCAAGACCATCCGGTTTCGCGTGGCCAGACAGCCCTTGACCTGCATCTACGGCACGTTGCGCCCCACAAGAGTGGCCATGTTGGCCAGAGGATGGCCAAAGGCGCCCAGGAAGGGGCACCTCAAGCCGCGAACGGAAGCCGCGCGGGCGCTGGCGTACGGTCCGTGAATCCGTGATCTGCGGGCCGCGCCGCTCGCTGTGCGAGCCACCCCGAGACCCGTGGGCCACCGTTCACCGCAGCGCCCTCCCGGACCGTACGGACGTACGTGAAGCCCTGGGCGAGGTAGTACCGCTGGAGCGCCCCGTTCGTCGTCCACGCGTCCAACCGAACCCACCGGGCGCCCGCACGGTGCGCCCGGTCACTCGCCCAATCGAGCAGCCGACCACCAAGGTTCTGCCCGGCGTACTCGCGGGCCACGGTGAGCTTGTTGACGAACATCGCCGGTTCGGCCAGTTCCTCGTCAGTCCACAGACCGTCTTCCGCGTCCGGGGTGAGCGTGATGGTGCCGGCGGTGGTGTGCCCGTCGCGGAGCATGAACACTGTGCCCGCTTCGATCGTGGCCAGCAGCTTGTCAGCCGGGTACGGGCGGCTCCACTGGTCGGAACCAAGGCCGCGCAGCCAAGCTGCGGCTTCCTCACGGAAGGCCAGCAGCTTGGCCACGTCGTGCGGCTCTGCGGGGGTGATGATCACGTGTTATCGCTCCGGGCGGCAAGGTCGCCGATCTCGTAGTTCATCCGGTTCAGGTCCCCCCGGAATGTCGTGATGGTGCACCGGATAGGGCGGTCTGCCGAGTAGCCGGTTCGCGTCCAGAGAAGCACTGGCACACCCGCTCCGATCTCCAACAGTCGGGCCTCATCCGGTGTCGGCATCCGCGCCGCGATTTCATCGAAGTACCCAACCTGCTCGATGCCCTGAGCAGCCAGGTACCGCGTCGTTCCCTCAGCGATGTCTCCGGGCTCAGCCAGTCGTGGCGACGCGTCGACCAGCCACGACGGATAGTAGGTCGCCTGTGTGGACCAAGGGACGTCGTCCACATAGCGATGACAAAACCGCAATACCGTCTTCGTACTGGGCTCGACCTTGAGACGCTCAGCGATCTCCTGCGACGCCGGCAGCATCTCGACACGGAACGTCTGGTGCGGCCGTCGTCCCGCGTTCGTCACGTCCGTGTTGTACGCGTCGCCGTTCTGCGGGAACGTCAGGTTCTCGAAGCGAGACGCGTTGAGTTCGAACACCTCGTGAGACTTGACCTCATAGCCGAGTCCCTGGCTTGACGAGATGAGCCCCTCACTGACCAGCAGGCTTAGGCCGTTGCGGATGGTGTTCCGCGACGCATCGAAACGCTGCTGCAGGTCGTTCTCTGAAGGCAGCCGCGCCCCTGGCGCATAGGTGCCGTTGGCGATCTCGCGGCGCAGGACGTCGGCAACTTGCCGGTACTTCGGCTGCTTGTTCATGCCTTCATCATGACGCACTCGCGCAACTTGTTGGTACATGTGGACCCCAATCGCTTGACGACTCACTGTCCGTGGGTGCAGCATCACTGCATCAGCTTGTACCAACAAGCTGACCAGGTGGTGCAACACCTAAGTGTGCCCATCTATGCCCGCCCGGAGGAAAGCCCCCACAGGGGTGAGTACGAAGGAAGCGGCGGTTGCTTGAGAACTCAACAGAGTGCTTTTGAGGGAAGCCCGCCCCACCTCTGCGAACAAGAGGGCGGGTGCGCACGGGTTCTGTCCCGTGCGCGGTACAGCGCATCCCCGACCCCCGCAGCGGTTCTGCGGGCCGGTTGCCTCCGCTGCGCGTCTCGCACGTGCAGCGCTGAGGGGAGCCGGATGTTCCGACTTCAACGGCGCGCACCCACCGGAGTTGCAGCTCCGGTGGGTGCTGTTCGGGCCGTTTCACCTGCTAGGGAGACCACGACCCATGGAACACATCGTCACTGTTCAGGACGTTGTTACCGCGTTCGCCGACTGGATCGAGCCGACGGATGCGGAGTTGGACGTGATCGAGCAGGAGTCCCCGCTGATCCTGGCGGAGGTCGACCTGTTGGACGCGCAGATCATCACGTTGGACCGCACCCCGACCGAGCTGGACAACCGGCGCATCCGCCGGGCCCGTAACCGTGTGCTGGCCGCGCGGCGGGACCTGGTCAACCGTACGGCCGGCGCGAGCGCGCCGGGAGGTGCGGCGTGAAAGCCAAGACCGTACTGCCCGCCGTCGCGATGACGGCGGTGTCCATGGTGCTCACCCTCGCCGTGGTCATGATGTGGCTGGGCACGGCCGTTCCGTGGCCGGTCGCCCTGGTCGTCGGTCTCGGCATCGACGGGGGATGGCTGGCCACCCTCGCCTACGAGCGCCGTCTGGCCGCGCAGGGCGACCACAGCCGCGCGGTGACCGCCGTGGGCTGGTTGTTCGGTCTGGTCGCGGCCGGCGTCCTGGTCGCGCACGCGCTCACCGCTGAGGAGTCCGCCGGGGCGTGGCTGGCCGTGGCGTGGCTGCCCATCGCGGCCAAGGCTCTATGGCTGGTGCACGGGCTGTGGGAGCGCACCGCGCTCACCCCGGCCGCCCTCGGGGCGATCCGGGGGATCCAGCAGGAAGCCCGCGATGAAGCGGCCGTGGCCCGCGCCCGGCTGCGCGCCGAAGCCTCGACCGAGGAGACCCGGCTGACGGCCGTGACGGAGGCCGGTGCCCGCGTCGCTCGCGTCCAGGCCAAGACCGCCGACGCCCTTGCCGGGGCGTGGTCGACGCTGGAGACGGCGCGGGCGGGTGAGGACACCGGCAGGGCGCTGACCAGTGTGACGGCCCGCGTCACGCCCGGTGTCACGCCCCGGTGGGAGCTCCCGGTCTGGGGCCCCATGGAGCCCGTTCCCGCGCTGGAGTCGGGGCCCGCGCTCACGGATGAGGCGCTGGACGCGCTGGTCGACGAGATCCGGCACAGCGAGGTTCCCGCCCTGTCCTACCGGGAGATGGCCACCCGCTTCCGTGGGGCCGGTCACTCCGCCTCCGAGGTCCGTCTTCGGGCCGCGTGGAAGCGCGTGGTGGCCTGATGGGGGCGCTGCCGGTGTTCCGGTGGCGCCTGGCCCCGGACGGTTACGCCACCCGCCGCCAACTGCGGGCGCGCGGTCTGCGCCCCGGCGGTCAGGACGTGGCCGCTCAGCTCGAACGGCCGCGCCGCCGCCGTGGGCCGCTGGTCGCCTACCTCTACCGGGTCGACCTGGCCAAGCCGGTACGGCCCATGACCCCGGCCAGGTGGGCGGCTCTGGCCAAGGCCAACACCGCCCGCCGTACGTGCCCGCAGTGCCGGCGTGACGCCGGATACGTCATCCCGCCGTCGCTGGGCACGTGCGTGCCCTGCGCCCACCCCGACCCTGCCGAGTCCCTGAGGAGTTGCTGACCATGGGCAAGCCCGACACCCGCAGCATCGACCGCGAGATCCAGAAGGTCACGCGCAAGCTGGAGGCCGTCCGCCGGGGCGAGATGTGGCCCCTGACCAGCTCCGAGCGCCGCGCCGTGATCGGCGCGCTCGCCGGCGGCTCGTACCGGGTCCTGCGCGGCAAGAGCACCACCCGCGCGGAGAACCGGCTGGACTCCGTCGCCACCTCCGCCGAGACCCGGCTGACCGCCGAGATCACCGCCCTGCACATGGAGCGGCAGCGCATCTTGCGCGAGCACGCCGCCGCCAAGGCCGCCAAGAAGGCGTCCCGGTGGTGGTGAGCATGCCGCCCGCCGGCCGCCGTTGCCCGGCCGCGCACCCGGAAGACCCCACGCCGTGCGTCGGTTCGGTCGTGGTGACCGTGCTCGACCGCGTCAACGCGGGTGCGGACGGCTGCGAGCACCACGGCGCCCGTCTGCTCGCCTCCCTCGCCGGGGGACGCGTCTACGCCCTCCCGCACGCCGCGCCCGGTACGGCCATCCGCGTGTTCACCGCCGCCGCCGGTATCCGCCCGTTCTGCTGGCTGGACGGCCCCCGCGTCGAGCCGTCCCAGCTCAGCGAGATCGAGAACCGCGCCCGTCACGGCCGCTGAACACCGCCGCCCGCCCCGCCCGCCCGGTTGCCGGGCGGGGCGCCCCCGACCGACTTCCGCCCCGTCCGGGGCAGTCAGGAGTGCTCCCGTCATGGGTAACACCGTCGTCCACCTGCACAAGACCCCCGACCCCGCCACCGTGACCACCCTGACCGTGGTCCCCGACCCGGTACCGCCCGCGCCCGTGCCGCTGTGGGTGCGCTCCGGGCGGGCTGTCAAGCACGCGGTCACGCACGAGCGCACGCAGACCACCGCCCGCACGGTCGCCCGACACGGCCTGTACGTGGTGGGCGGGGCGCGGATTGTGGGCCGCCGTACCTGGGACGGCAAGACCGCCGCACGCTACGAGCGGTTCATGAGGGCGGCGGAAGCCGCGGGGGACATGGACGCGGCGATGGAGTGGGAGGAGCGGGCGCAGCGCTTCCGCGACGCCCGGCACCGTCGGCGCATGGACCTGCTGCATTCCCCGGTCGACGCGGCCAAGGGAGTTGCGGTCACCACCGGCATGGGCATCGGCTCTCTGGTCGCTCTCGGGGTCGTCATGGCCATCGCCACGAAGGACGTGACGGACGTCGTCACGCCGCTGATGGCCACCGTGGAGTTCATCAACCTGCTGATCACGATCGTGCAGGTGGTGTGGGGCCCGCTGGTCACCCTGGGCCCGTTCCTCGCCCTGCTCGCCCTGTGGGCGGTCGGCAGCAAGCAGCAGGCCGCACCGCAGTGGGCTCTTCCTGCCCAAGTCCGCAACGGCGAGGGTGAGCCGATCACCCCGTCCATCGTGGTCAAGGCCCTGCGCGACCTGGGCGTGCCCGCCCTGCGCAACGCCATCAAGGACATGGGCGACGCCGGCGCCTCGATGCTGTCCCCGATCGTGATCGCCGGATGCGGCGTGGAAGTCGACGTCACGCTCCCGTCCGGGGTGTCCACGAACGAGGTGCAGAACAAGCGCCGCAAGCTTGCCGAGAACCTCACCCGGCACGAGCACGAGGTGTTCATCACCATCCCCCAGGCCGCCCGCACGGTCCGGCTGTGGATCGCCGACTCCGGCGCGCTGGACGAACCGATCGGCCCGTCCCCGCTGGTCACCGACGAGACCATGACCGCCGACTACGCCAAGGGCCGCGCCCCCTGGGGACAGGACCTGCGCGGCGATGCGGCATCGCTGAGCCTGTATCAGCGGCACTTGCTCATCACGGGGCTGTCCAACCAGGGCAAGACCGCCTCCCTGCGGGCACTGGCGCTGTGGGCCGCGCTGGACAAGCGGGTTGAGTTCCGCATCGCCGACCTCAAGGGCGTGGGCGACTGGGCCATGTTCGACGGCCTGGCCACGGTGCTCATCCAAGGTCCGACGGATGAGCACGTGATCGAGGCGACCGAGATGGTTGAGGACGCCCTGGACGAGATGAACCGCCGGATCGAGGCGCACCGGCTCGACCCCGACGCGGTGTTCGATCCGCTGATCTGCATCGTGGACGAAGCGCAGGTCGCGTTCATGTGCCCGGCCGTGGACGAGGACAAGCGCCCCTACGGCGGGTCCAAGGCCACGTCCCGGTACTTCATGGCCGTCCGCAAGATCCACAACCAGGGTCGTGCGGTCGACGTGCTGATGTGGCAGGGCACTCAGGACCCCACCGACCAGAACCTTCCCAAGCTGGTCCGCGAGGGCGCGCACACCCGCGCCGCGCTCGCGCTGGGCACCGAGTCGCAGGCCGTCATGGCGCTCGGGGAGAAGGCCGTCAACGGCGGCGCCGCCCCGCACCTGCTGCGGCAGGGTCTGGACAAGGGAACCCTGGTCGTGGCCTCCGACGGGATCGAGATCCCCAAGGGGCAGTCGTCCCTCACAGTGCGCACGCACTACATCGACGACGACGAGGCCAAGGCCATCACCGACCGTGCCAAGGCCATCCGCGACGGAGTCACCACCCTCCACAGCATCGAGCGGGGCGAGGAGCGTGACCCGCTGGCGGACGTCGCGGGCGTCATGGGCGACGCGGAGCGCTCATACACGCAGGACGTCCTCAAGCGGCTCGCGATCCTCAGCGAGGACGCCTACGGCGGCTGGACCTTCGGCGACCTCAAGCGCGTGCTGGAGGCCGCCGGGGTGGAGGCGTACAAGTCGCACGGCCGCATGGTCGTCCGCCGTGACGACGTCGCCCGCGCCCTCGCCGACCGCGACGACGAGGGTTCCACTTCCGCCTCCGAGTAGCGGGGAGGCGCACCCTCCCGCGCCGGGGAGGCGGGGAGAACTCCCCAACCGCCTCCCCGCCCCGCCTCCCCCGCGTTGATCAGCGAAAACACCGTTTCGGGGAGGCGGGGAGGCGCCCCAGGTCAGACCCTCAAAACCCCCTCTGCACGCCACCCGGCAGGGGGTGTCCCTGCCTCCCCAACCCAGCACCGGAAGGGATTCCGCATGTACCCCGAGCACACCGACAACGCGCCCGCCTTACGGGCCGTGGAAGTCCACCACCCCACTCCTATTACCCCCGCCGCCGTGGCGCCGGCGCCGCTCGCCCCGGTCCAGCCGCACGGCGTGCCGGCGGTCGCGAGTGTCGTCCTCCCGGACGGCCGCGTCGTCACCGGCTACGCGGTCGCCCCCATGCAGCCCGAACCGGTCGCCGCCAAACCGGCCGTGTCCCGGACGGCGGTGAACGTCGCCCTCGGGGGCGTCGGGTTCCTCGCTGTGTGCGGCGGGCTGCTGCTGCTGACCACGTTCATCACCGCCCTCACGGCGCTGATCACTCAGCTCATCACCCTCGCCGCCGTCATCTTCGGCGGATGGATCGCCGTGCAGACCTTCAGCGGCCGCGACCACAGCAATGGCGGCACGACGGTCAACATCCGCAAGGCCGTCATCAAGCGCAACCGCTTCTACCAGTAGCTACGCCAAGGGCGACCCCCACGTCTCGCCAAAGAACCGGGGTCGCCCTTGCCAACCAGCCCACTACAGACCTGTTGGAGGTCTCCCAGCATGACGCAACCCGCCCCCTTCCGGCGAGTGCACGGCCGACGGCCGCGCCTGCTGGACCTGTTCTGCTGCCAGGGCGGCGCCGCCAAGGGCTACGCCGACGCCGGGTTCGATGTGACCGGCGTCGACGTCGCCCCGCAGCCCCGCTATCCGTTCCCCTTCGTGCAGGCGGATGCGGTCGCGTTCGTCCTGGAGCACGGTGCAGAGTTCGACTTCATCCACGCGTCCCCGCCGTGCCAGCACGACAGCGAGTGCCAGCGCATCCGCAGCAACACCCACCCGGACCTGATCGCCCCCACCCGCACCGCGCTGGAGACGACCGGGCGGCCGTGGGTCATCGAGAACGTACGCGGTGCCGTCCCGAAGCTGCGCGAGCCGGTGATGCTGTGCGGGCGGATGTTCCGGCTGGAGAACTACCGCCACCGGTTCTTCGAGACCGGCGGAGGCTTCCGTCTCGACCAGCCCGGCCACCCGCCGCACCTGGTGCCTCAGGCCAAGATGGGGCGCCCCGTCCCGCCCGGACACTACGGCCAGTTCGTTGGCAACTTCGCCGGCGTCGACCTTGCCCGCCGGGTGCTCGGGGTGCCGTGGATGAACCGCGACGGCATCCGCGAGTGCATCCCGCCCGCCTATACCCACCACATCGGTGCCGCCGCGCTCGCCCTGCTCGCCGCCGACCGTCTGGGGGTGGCCGCGTGAACGCCCGGGTGCTGCCGCTGCGGCGACCGAACGGGCGGCGGGTGCTGGACGTGTGCTGCGGCGCCGGCGGCCTCTCGATGGGCTACTACCTCGCCGGGTTCGACGTCGTAGGCGTCGACATCCGCCCGCAGCCCAACTACCCCTTCCCCTTCGTCCAGGCCGACGGCATCGAGTACACCGCCGCCCACGGCCACAACTTCGACCTGGTCCACGGGTCCTGGCCGTGCGAGCGCTACGCCACCGTGACCAGGTGGCGCGGCAACCCCGACGACCACCCCGACCTGATCGGCCCCGGACGGGAGGTCATGCAGGCGACCGGGCGGCCGTGGGTCATCGAGAACGTCCCCGAGACCGCCACGGCCGGGCTGCTGCGCCCGGACTACCTGCTGTGCGGAACCCAGTTCGGCCTGAAGGTCCGCCGTCACCGCGTCTTCGAGACGTCGTGGGGCGGCGGCGGGGACCTGGTCCCGCCGTGCTGGCACCGCAGGGGCCTGCTCGCCTTCGAGCACAAGAACGAGCGCGCCTACGCCGACGCCATGGGCTGCACCTGGATGACCAACCTCGAAGCACGCAAAGCCGTACCCCCTGCCTACAGCCACTTCATCGCCACCCAGTTCCTCGCCCTGGAAGGGAGGACCGCAGCATGAACCACCACCTCCTGAACGCGGCCCTGGACGCTGCCGAACATGGCTGGCACGTCTTCCCCCTGCGCCCCGGCAGCAAGCGCCCCGCCCTGCACGGCGAGCAGGCATGCCCCCGCACGGGCCCCTGCACGAGCGGTCACCTCAAGTGGGAGCAGCGAGCCACCACCGACCCCGACCGCATCCGCGCCACCTGGTCACAGGCCCCGTACAACGTCGGCATCGCAACCGGCCCCTCCGGTCTGGTCGTGGTCGACCTCGACATGCCCAAGAACCAGGACAAGAACAAGGGCAGTTCGGACGCGCCTAACGGCGCGACAACCTTTCGAGCGCTCTGCGAGCGCGCCGGCCACGCCGTCCCGGCCACCTACCGGGTGCGGACCGCGAGCGGCGGAGTCCACCTGTACTTCACCGCCCCGACCGGCATCCGGCTCACCAACACGGCAGGGACCGTGGGTGAGTTGGTCGACACCCGGGCGTGGGGCGGGTACGTCGTCGCCGCCGGATCCCTCACCCCCGCCGGACCGTACGAAGCGCTGTGCGGCCCTGAGGCGGCCCCTCTGCCCCGGTGGCTGCAAAGCATCCTGCAACCTGCCCCCAAGCCGTCTCAGTCGCCTTCAGGGGTCGTAGCGGGGCAGTCCCGCCGATATGCGGATGTAGCACTCGCCTCCGAGACGCGGAACGTCGCCACGGCCCAACCCGGGGCGCGGGAAGCGACGTTGTTCCGCGCGGCGCGCGCCCTGGGGCGCTTCGTCGCGTGGGGCGACCTCCCCCGTCACGTGGTCGAACAGGCTCTTCAGGAGGCGGGGGAGGCGGCCGGCCTCGCCGTGTCCGAGTGCCGCTCCACCCTCCGCAGCGCCCTCAACTGGTCCATCACCCACAACCAGCGCAGGGGGACGGCGGCATGAGCACCCCTCCCCGTCCCCCTCTGAAGAGCGTCACCCCCACCACGGCCGGACCGCACGCCGCTCCACAGCCTGTGGGCACGGCGGCCGTGGGCGGGCCGAAGGGCGCCGCCCGCAAGGGCGTCCCCACTGCTGTTGGTTCTGACCCGACGCCCGACCGACCCGGGATCCGCATCTACGCCCCGCCGGTCTACCGCCACCACTATGACGGGGCCCGCTGGTCCAAGCGCTACGGCGACACCCCCACCGCCGCCTACGCCTGCCCCTGCGGCCACACCGCCACCGCCACCGGCCCACAGAACGTGGCCGACCTGGTCAACGACTACGCCGCACACAAGCACTTCTGCACCGGCACCCCCGCCACGCTCCCCGAACGGAGGACCGCCGCATGACCCCGCCCGCCATCGACGGCGCCGCCCTGCTCGACGAGGTCGAAGCCTTCCACCGCCGCTTCAACGTCTTCCCCACTGAGGCCGCCTACGTCGCCGTGGTGCTGTGGGACGCGCACGCTCACCTGATCGAGTGCTTCGAGACCACCCCCCGCATTGCGTTCCTTTCCCCGGAGCCAGGGTCGGGTAAGTCCCGCGCGCTGGAGATCGTGGAACTCCTCACCCCCCGCCCGGTCACCACGGTGTCCGCGTCCGCCAACGCCCTCTACCGGCTGGTCGACTCCGCCGCCGGCCTGCCCACGGTGCTGTTCGACGAGGTGGACACCATCTTCGGCCCCAAAGCAGGGGCGGATGAGGCGCTGCGCGGATTCTTGAACGCCGGGTGGCGCCGCACGGCCGGCGCCCTGCGCTGCGTCGGAGAGGGGTCCAACCAGAACGCGCAGATCTTCAACTCCTACTGCGCCGTGGCCATGGCGGGACTCGGCTCCCTGCCGGACACCGTGCTGACCCGCTCGGTCATCATCCGCATGCGTAAGCGCGCCCCGAACGAGAAAGCCGAGCCCTACCGCCAGCGAACCCACGAGAGGCAGGGTCACGCCCTGCGCGAGCGACTCGCCAAGTGGGCCGACACCGTGCGGGAACAGGTCGCGGAAGCCTGGCCCGAAACGCCAGAGGGTGTCACCGACCGTCCAGCGGACGTATGGGAACCGTTGCTGGCCGTCGCGGACGCGGCCGGCGGCGACTGGCCCAAGCGGGCCCGCGCCGCCTGCCTGGAACTGGTCAGCGCCGCGCACGACAACGACGAAGCTTCTCTAGGGGTTCGTCTCCTGACCGACCTGCGCGACAAGGTGTTCTGCGGCGAGGACCGCATGCCCACCGCCGCCATCCTCGAATGCCTGCTCTCCATGGACGACGCCCCATGGAGCGATCTGGACGACAAGCCGATCAACTCCCGCACTCTGGCCCGTCTGCTGAGTCAGTACGTCACCCCGGCGAACAAGCCGATCAAGCCGCGCACCTTCCGCACCCCGTCCGGGACCCCGAAGGGCTACTACGCGGAAGACCTCACCGACGCCTGGACGCGCTACTGCCCCCCGCCCGCCGACGAATCCGCAACATCCGCAACGTCCGCAACATCGCAGGTCAACTGCGGTGAATCTGTTGCGTCACCCCCCACCCCGATCCGCAACACGGCACCTGCATCCGCAACACAGCCCGCTCTCTCAGACTGACCCACCCCGGCACTTCCCTCGCCGCCACACCGCCCCGGTGTGGCGGCACCCATCCGCAACACTCCCGCTATCCGCAACAAACCCGAGGCTCTGACCTGCGTTGTTGCGGTGTTGCGGCTGTTGCGGAACCCCCGGAAGAAGAGAAGACGAAGGAGTACCCGCCTTGGCCCGCCCCAAGATGCTCAAGCTCCCGGAAGTCCTCGAAGAGATCGAGATGAGCCGCGCCGCCTTCTACCGGATGCGCGCCCGTGGTATGGCCCCGAAGCTCATCAAGCTGCCGAACGGACAGATCCGTTGTCGCCGCAGCGACTTGGACGCGTGGTGGGCCAAGCACGAGATCGCTGCCTGACCGTTGACCGACCCGAAGGGGACCCTGCCGATTGGCAGGGTCCCCTTCCCCGTGAAGGAGCACAATGCACAGCTACGACGTGCGTATTTGGAGTGTCCGGAAGCGTCCGAGCAAGGCGGCTCCATTCCAACTCCGCTGGCAGGTCGACGGCACGGAGCATCAGGAGAAGTTCGCCACCAAGACGCTCGCCGACGCCCGCCGCGCGGAGCTGCTGACCGCGACGCGCAAGGGCGAGCCGTTCGACACGGAAACCGGGCTGCCGGTCTCCGAGGTGCGGGAGCGGAACCGCACGAACTGGTACGCCCATGCCCGCGCGCACGCCGCCCGGAAGTGGCCGACGGCAGCAGCGAAGCACCGCGCGAGCATCGCGGAGAGCCTGACCGTCGCCACGATGGCTCTGTGTCCGACGGGGAAGGGTCGTCCGTCGGACGACGTCTTGCGTCGGGCGCTCTACCAGTGGGGGTTCAACGCGGGACGCCACGACCAGGAACCGCCGGAAGCGGAGGCCAAGGCGTTGGCGTGGGTGGAGCGCAACGCGCCGGCCGTGGTCGACCTGGACAGCGCCAAGCGTGTGCGCACGGTGCTGGAGCACCTGGCCAAGCGGCAGGACGGCAAGCCGGCCGCCGCCAACACGTTCCGGCGCCGCCGCGCGGTGCTGAGCAACTGTCTGCGCCTGGCCGTGGAACACGAGCTGCTGCCCGGCAACCCGCTCCATCGCGTCCACTGGGAGACCCCTAAGGCTGTGGAGGAGCTGGACGTGCGGAGCGTCGCCACGCCGGCGCAGGCACGCGCCCTGTTGGACGCCGTCCGCGCGCAGGGTCCCCGCGGTGCCCACCTGGTCGCGTTCTTCGCGTGCATCTACTACGCAGCGATGCGGCCCGAAGAGGTGTCCATGCTCAGCGCCGACCAGTGCGACCTTCCCTCGGAGGGGTGGGGACGGCTCATGCTCGCCGGCGCCCGGCCGCAGGTGGGATCCGCCTGGACCGACGACGGCAAGCCGTACGAGGAACGGCAGCTCAAGCACCGGGCCCGCCGCGCCGTCCGGCCGGTACCCATCCCGCCCGTGCTGGTCGGCATCCTGCGCGCCCACCTCGAAGCATTCGGGACCACGGCCGAGGGGCGTCTGTTCAGCGCAGTACGGGGCGGGCCCGTCCGGTCACAGGAGTACGGCGCGGTATGGAAAGAGGCCCGTAAGAAGGCGCTCACCGCCGCGCAGGTCGCCTCTCCACTGGCCGCGATCCCGTACGACCTGAGGCACGCCTGTGTGTCGTTCTGGCTCCGTTCCGGGGTGAGCCTCGCCGAGACAGCCCGCCGCGCGGGACAGAGCGTCGCCGTCCTCCAGCGCTACTACGCCAAGGTGCTGGACGGCGAGGAAGCGAAGATGAACGCGTTGATCGAGCAGGGGTTGGCGGAGCATGAGGGCTAAGTGCCTGTGTCACATCCTCTTTCCGCAGGTCACGATGCCCTGAGGCTGGATGGTGATCGGGTTTACCGTTCGGTTGAGCGTCGATGGACGCCGAACCGAACGGCAGCCGGAGGGATCGTCAGGCGGCTGCAGCAAGGGGCGTTGGGATCGCGTCGGTCTGGCGGTTGCGTCGGGACGATCAGCTTCAGCCGGGGCGCCCCGTCCCTGCCCATGCAGCCACCGTACGAAGCGAGGGAGGCCGTCAGGAACCCTTGCGACGCCGTGTCGGGGCAACGACGCCAAATGCTGTGCCAGGCCCATCGGACCGCCGAGGATGGTCCAATGACGATCACTTCGCAGGCCCGTTCCTTCGACAAGGCTGCCGCCAGCTATGCAGCGAACCGCCCTTCGTATCCGCCCGCCCTGCTCGATGCGGTCGAGGAACTCGCCGACCGCCCCTTAAACGGTGCCCGTGTCGCGGACATCGGCGCCGGCACGGGACTGGCAACCGCCCTCCTGCACGCCCGCGGCGCCCACGTCATCGCGGTCGAGCCCGGTCCCGCAATGGCCTCCCAGCTCCGCCTCACCCTGCCCGACGTCCCCGTCGTCCTCGGTGACGGCAACAACCTGCCACTGGCTTCAGAGTCCATCGATGTCCTCACCTATGCCCAGGCCTGGCACTGGACCGACCCGCACAAGTCCGTCCCGGAAGCCCTCCGAGTACTGCAGCCGGGCGGCGCACTCGCCCTCTGGTGGAACGACTCGGACAGCGCCGTCGGCTGGATAGCCGCCCAGGACACCCGATTGCGTCGCCTGTTCGGCGCGGAGGACAGCCAACCCGACCCCATGGCCCGATTCCGCCGTCTTCCGCCCGAACTGAGCTTCGTCACCCGGCAGGTGTCATGGACGAGGAGCGTCCCACTCGAAACGCATCTCGCGAATCTCGCCAGCTACTCCGACTTCCTCGTCCTCGGCAAGAAGGCCACCGAGACGTTCCTGGCCACAGAGCGCGACCTCCTGGCTGAAGCCTTCCCGAACGGGATGGTCAAGGAGCGCTACGTGGTCAGCTTGGCTGTGGCTATGCGATAGCGCCCTGACCTGTGTCTGAGCCCCGCTCAACTTGTCATGCGAGGCTCAGACACAGGCTCTAAGAACCACGCCGTGCAAAGATCGAGAAGGCAGGCACCCGCTCGTTCCCTCTCCGATAGTCTCCCCGCGCCAAGATCACCGAGCCCGAAGCCAGATTCGGGCCGACTGCGCGACGGGGTTACGGGACTTCGCGGCTTACGTCGCCTCACGGACTGGAGAACACCATGCCCGGATGGGCCGTCATGCGAGCCCTCGGTCTGGCGGAACTTTCCAATTACACCGTCTACCGTGAACTGGAGGGGACCGAAGCCGAAGCCCTGGCCGGGATGCTGCGCATCATCGACACCTTTGAGGAGGCTGTCACCGCAGCAGGGCGTCGACGCCAGAGGAGACAGGTCTTCCGCGTCTCCGAACGCAGCTACTTTGTGCGCGTCGAAAACCGGATGTCTATCCATGAGGCTCACTTCATCCTCGCCGAACTCATAGCCGACACCCACACCGACGGCCTCCCCGACACCGCCGGTGGTTTGACGGAGACGCCGTGATTCCTGGCCGCAGGTTGGCCGCACGCGCTGGTCAGAGGTGGGATACCGGCGAGTCAGGGTGAGACAGGGTCGCGCCGAAGGGGTGCCGCTCCGGAGAGTGGCACCCCTTCTGACCTGCAACGCTTATGACCTGTGCGGAGGCGGTGGGATTTGAACCCACGGTGACATCGCTGCCACGACGGTTTTCAAGACCGTTCCCTTCGGCCGCTCGGGCACACCTCCCCGCGCCGCAGGTGATCGGCGGCGCGGGGACAAGAGTAACGGGTGGGCACGCGCCCGTGGGTGTCAGCTGTCGCCCTTGCGGGAGCCGAGGGTGAGTTCGACGGTGTGGGTCTTGCCGTCGCGCTGGTAGGTGATGGTGACCTTGTCGCCGGGCTGGTGGGTCCAGATCTCGCCGATGAGGGTGGGGCCGCTGTCGATCACCGTGTCGTCGAGCTTGGTGATGACGTCACCGGCCTTGAGGCCGGCCTTGTCGGCGGGGCCGCCCGACTCGACTGCGGCGGCGCTGCCCTCGCCCTGGTCGATGATCTTCGCGCCGTCCGTGGAGTCCGCCAGGGAGACGGACGCGCCGATCTTGGCGTACACCGGCTCGCCGGTCTTGATGAGCTGCTGGGCGACGTACTTGGCCTGGTTGATCGGGATGGCGAAGCCCAGGCCGATCGAACCGGACTGGCTGGTGCCGCCCAGGCCACCGTTGCCGGTGGACTGGATCGCGGAGTTGATACCGATGACGTTGCCCTGCGCGTCCAGCAACGGGCCGCCGGAGTTGCCCGGGTTGATCGAGGCGTCCGTCTGCAGGGCACTCATGTAGGAGGCGCTGTTGCCGGTGCCGTCGGACGAGGCCACCGGGCGGTTCTTCGCGCTGATGATGCCGGTCGTGACCGTGTTGGACAGGCCGAAGGGGGCACCGATCGCGATCGTCGAGTCGCCGACCGCGACCTTGTCGGAGTCGCCGAGGGTCAGGGGCTTGAGGTCCGAGGGGGCGCTCTTGAGCTTGATGACGGCGACGTCGTAGCCCTCCGCGTGACCGACGACCTCGGCGTCGTACTTCTTGCCGCTCGGGAAGGTGGCCGTGACCTTGCCGCCGTCGACCGCCTCCGCGACGACGTGGTTGTTGGTGACGATGTGGCCCTGGGTGTCGAAGACGAAGCCGGTGCCGGTGCCGCCCTCGCCGTTGCTGGACTCGGCCTCGATGGTGACGGTGCTGGGCAGCGCCTTGGCGGCGACCGCGGCGACGGTGCCCGGGTCGCGCTTGACGGAGCCGCCGCTGTCGGAGGCGGAGACGGTGGTGGAGCCGGTGTCGTCGTTCTTGGCCAGGGTGTAGCCGAGGCCGCCGCCCAGACCGCCGGCGACCAGCGCGGCCACCAGGAGCGCGGCGACGAGTCCGCCGCGTCCGCGGCGGGGCTTGGGGGGCGTGGGCTGCTGGTAGGCGGCGCCCCAGACGGGCGGTTCACCTCCGGAGATGCCGCCGAAGCCGTCGGCGTACGTCGGGGTGGCCGGCGGCGGGGGCGGGGGCCAGTGGCCCTCGGGCGCGGTGGCGCCGTGCGGGACGGCGCTCTGAGGGGCGGAGGGCGGCGGCCAGTCGCCCTCGGGCGCGCTGCCCGTGCCGTGCGCGGGGGCCGGGGGCGCCGCCGGGAGAGGGGTGGTGGGCGCGCCGGTGTCGGGCGCGGGCGGCTGTGCCTGCGTCTGAGCCTGGGGCTGGGGCTGGGGCTGGGTCTGCGCCTGTGCCTGCGGGGAGGCCGAGGGAGATTCCACCGGCACGGGGGGTGCGGACGGGGCCGGGGGAACCGTGGGGGTGCCCTCGTTGGTGCCCTCGTTCTCGGTGCTCACAGCTCTTCTCCTCGATCCACGGCTGTTGTCCTCGGTCGCACTCGGTCACGTTCGTTCACGCTGTCGTCGACCCGGCGCTCTGCAGCTGTGCTTGTGCTGGGTGTACGTCTCAGCTTTTCCCACGGGCCGTCAGAGCACCATAAGCGGTGGCTGTGGGTCCATGGCCAGTCCTTACAATGGATATTTCTTTGTAATTCGGGCATTTCCCCGGAACATCTCAGAGGGTTCTCAGACAGCCGGTCCCGACGCCCGTGCATCCTCCGGCCGGACGCGTACCCCGCCTCGGTGGCACCATGACGCGGTGACCCACGCACGGCAGCAGCACCCCATTCAAGTCGTCGCCCACCGCGGGGCCTCCGAGGACGCCCCCGAGCACACCCTGGCCGCGTACCGGAAGGCCATCGAGGACGGGGCGGACGCCCTCGAGTGCGATGTGCGGCTGACCGCGGACGGCCATCTCGTCTGCGTGCACGACCGCCGCGTCAACCGTACGTCCAATGGCCGTGGAGCCGTCTCCGCCCTCGAGCTCGCCGACCTCGCGGCGCTGGACTTCGGCTCCTGGAAGGCTCGGGAGCCGCAGGAGACCCCCGGGACACCGGGATCCCGGAGCACGCGCGTGGAGGAGCCGGACTGGGTCGTGCGCCCCGAGGACCGCGAGCACACCTCCGTGCTGACCCTGGAACGACTGCTGGAGCTGGTCGCCGACGCGGGACGCCGGGTGGAACTGGCCATCGAGACGAAGCACCCCACGCGCTGGGCGGGACAGGTGGAGGAGCGGCTGCTGCTGCTCCTGAAGCGGTTCGGCCTGGACGCGCCGGCCACAGCCGCCGAGTCCCCGGTGCGGATCATGAGCTTCTCGGCGCGTTCGCTGCATCGCGTGCGTGCCGCCTCGCCGACGCTGCCGACGGTCTATCTGATGCAGTTCGTCTCGCCCCGGCTGCGCGACGGACGGCTGCCCGCCGGCGTCGGCATCGCGGGTCCCTCGATCCGGATCGTGCGCAACCACCCCGCCTATGTGGAGCGGCTGCAGCAGGTCGGCCACCAGGTGCACGTGTGGACCGTGAACGAACCGGAGGACGTGGACCTCTGTGTCGAGCTGGGGATCGACGCCATCATCACCAACCGCCCGCGCGCGGTGCTGCGCCGGCTGGGCCGCTGAGCCCGCCCGAAAAGCACGCCTTCGCCCCAAAGGAAGTCACAGAAGTCCCACAAGCCCCATCCACACCTCTTGACCACACCATTCACTTACAGCATCCTCCGTTCTCAGCCATACCGAAGAAATCCAGCCACCCGAAAACGGTTCCCTCACGGGGAGTGCTCCGGCGCGTTCGCTCCGTATTCGGTCGTTGCGAGTGCGTCACCGCACATGGATTGGCCGGTTTCCGGTACAGGCCAATGGGGCATCCACACCGTGGCGTGGGGCGAAGGAGGTCTCGGGGGTGGCGTTGGTGGTGGCACAGGAGGTGCCCACGTCGTCGAGCATGGCCGTACCCCATGGCCCTGCGGGCGTGGGGAAGGCGAGACACCGCATGCGCGATCAGCTGCGCACCGGCGGGGTCTCGGAAGCGGTCATCGACGATGCCGTACTGATCCTGTCGGAACTTCTGAGCAACGCGTGCAAGCACGGCCGGCCCCTGGGCGACGCCCTCGCCGGGGACGGTGACGTACGGGCGGCGTGGCGCGTCGACCCCGGTGGCCGGCTCGTCGTCGAGGTGACCGACGGCGGCGGCCCGACCCGCCCGGCCCCGGCCACTCCCTCGGTCACCGCGCACGGCGGCCGCGGGCTCAACATCATCACGGCGCTCGCCGACGACTGGGGCGTGCGGGACGACGCCCGCGGCGAGGTCACGGTGTGGGTCGTCGTCCACGAGGACGTGTACGACCCCGACGCCGCAAGCCGGCGCGACGACTTCGCCTCCCGGGTCGCAGCCCCGCCGGTGTCGTCGATGCCCGGCCTGGACTTCGCGGACGCGTTCGACGACCTGGACTGACGCGGTTCGGCGACCTGGACCGGGGGACCCGGGAGGGGGACTTTGGAGGGGCCCCGCGAGTGACGGGGGTGGTACACCGCTCGTCCCCCGTCCCGGTCCGTCCGTTGTCCACATGCCCGTCCGTTGTCCACGGGTTCCCGTGACTGCCCGTGCGAACGGCTAGGCTCCCGCCCGTACAGGACGAGCCGTACCCGGGAGACACCCAGATGGCCAAGAAGCGACCCCAGACGAAGGCCAAGCGGCCGCAGCTCACCGAGGGGGAGATCCCCGTCGTGGGCGCCCGGGAGCCCTGCCCCTGCGGCAGCGGCCGCCGCTACAAGGCCTGTCACGGCCGGGCCGCCGCACACGCCGTGACCGAGCTGGTGCACCGCCCCTTCGAGGGCCTGTCCGGCGAGTGCGACTGGGTGGCGCTGCGCGAGCTGGTCCCGGCGGCCACGGTCGAGCTGACGCTCCGGGGCGGCCTGCCCGAGGGCGTCCCGTCGGTCACGCTCGCCACCGTCCTGCCGATGGCCTGGCCGGCCCTGCGCCGCGACGACGGCTCGGTCCTGCTCGGCCTGCAGAACGACACGGCGTCGGGTGACATCAGCCGCGACCTCGCCGACACCCTCAAGCGCGCCCTGGAGGCGCAGCCCGGCACGCCGATCCAGGGCCGTCGCGCCCCGGCCGACGGTCCGCGGATGCAGGATCTGCTCGACTCGGAAGGCGCGTTCGAGCCAGTTGTGCACAGCGGCTTCGAGTTCTGGGTGCCGGACCCGGAGAACGCGACGCCGGAGGTGGCCGCCTCCCTGGAGCGGGCCAACGCGGCGGCGATCCCGACCGTGAAGCTGACCGGCGTGGACTCGGCGTACTGGTGCGAGACGCCGGAGAAGAACCACCTGCGCTGGGTCATGCCGCACCCGGAGGAGCAGCTTCTGGACGCCCTCGCGCGGCTGCACGCGGCGGGCCGTTCGAGCCTGGGCGAGGGCACCCGACTGGTGGGCTCGTTCCGGGCGCACGGCCTGACGGTGCCGGTCTGGGACCTGCCGAGCGAGGTCTCCGCGGAGGACGTGGAGAAGCCGGCCGCCGAGTTCGCCGAGCGTCTCGCCGCCGCCCTGGCCTCGGACGCACCGCTCTCGGCCGAGGAGCGACGTGCCCGCGGCGGCCTCACCAACCGACAGGTGACGCTCAGCTGACGCACAGGTCCGGACGCCGGTCCGGCTGACCGGCCGGTCAGCACCTTGGCGCCGACGGAAGACGTGACTCCGCTCACAACTCCCGCCCGGACAAGGGGAGTCGACACCAGAAGCAGCCATCTTCCGGTGTCCGGAAAGCCGATGAAAACGGGAGATCGAATTTGCTTGGAGCCGATCTCTTGTTACCGTTCCAATAGCCCGGTTGCTGGTGCATCCCCCGTCGCCAGCAACCGGGTCTTTCCATGCGGGGCTCCGTTCACGCTTGGGCGTCGGACGTCAACTCCCGGTATCCGCCGGGGAGTTGCTCCCGGAGCGCAGCAGCAGCGGCCCGTCGCCGCCCGCCCGCGCGAACTCCGAGACCGCCGTGTACGCAGCCGGCTCCCCCCGACCGGGCTCACGGGGCGTCTCGCAGACGCCCGGCTCGTCGTCGGCGCCCACCGCGCAGCGCATCCGCACCGTGCGCCCACGGGGCCCCATGAGGCTCAGGACGGCGTCCAGGGCGCGGCCGGTGGCGTTGCGGTAATAGGTGCGCGCCCAGGTCTCCTCGCCCTGCGTCAGGACACAGGTCTGCGCCTCGACGCCGTCGGGGGAGGTGAGTTCGGGACCACAGCGGGCGGCGGTGGCCAGGCCGAGCAGCAGGGGGGAACGGGAGGGTTCGGCGGGGGGCGCCTTGGGGTCCGTACCGTCACCGCCCGAGGGCAGCGGCCTCACGGCGGACCCCGGCGTCGATCGCTCTTCGTCAGCCAGGGTCCCCGTGGACACCATGACCAGAGGCAGTGCGATCGCGCCCACCACGGCGCCCCCGAGGGCAAGGAGACGAACCCATCGGGGACCGGGCCCGCCGCGAAGCCGCCATCGGGCGCCGTGTCGCCCAGAGTGTCGCTGCATGGACCGGAAGATAAGGCGCGAAACCGGCATACCGCCCGGCTCGCGCCCGACACCCTTACAACTCGGGTGCGCTCACGCCCGTCCGAGTGAGGGCGTCCACGACCGCGTCCACCACGGCCTCCACGTCGGGCACCCAGGGCGAGGCCGAGCCGGGCAGCGGGGCCCGCTCCCAGCGGATCTCCCCCTGGCCGGTCTCCGACGGGGGCAGGGCGAGATAGCCGCCCTCTCCGTGGAACCGCAGGGAACCGGGCACGAAGTCCTTGGCGTAGAGCAGTTCGCCCAACTGCTCCATGGAGTACGGCCGGACGAGGATCGCCCAGCGGGTGGGCGAGGCGACGACCGGGCCGAGCCGCATGCCCTGCCGGTCCAGCGCCACGAGCGCGCGGGAGGCCGCGAGGGCGGGCAGGCTGACCGCGCAGGGCGCCTTGCCTCCGGTGGCCAGGACGATGGGGGCCGCCGGCCGGTTGGTCCACCACCAGCGCACCATGCGCGCGTCGGTGGTGGCCGCGAGAAGGCTGGGGTCGAAGGGATGAGCGCCGGGCACCGAGCACTCCGGGTCGGGGCAGCCGCAGCGGGAACGCCCCTGCGGGTCCGCCGTCACGCCCGGGAGTACGGGCCACTGCCATTCCGTCGCGAAGGTCAGGGCCGCGTCGATCAACTCAGGCCCCCCGTCGCTGCGCTGGGACAGGAGCCTGCGTCGCCTTCCGAGGATCTCGCGCATGTGCGCTCGTTCCTTTCCGTTGCACCGCTGGCAACACCGTGGGCCACATCACACCATGTGTCGATCACTTCACTGTGCGTACCTGTTGGCGCATCACACCCCTGTCGCAGACAAGGGGAACCCCTGGGGTTCGATCGTTGGCTGCTTCCGCGGCCACTCCGTCCATACTGCGCCCACCTCAAGCATGGGCATGGCGCGGGGTGGCGAAGTCTGGCGTTTTGCCGTGCGCGTATTTCTCTCCGCCGCCGCCACGGGAGGATGGGGCACGGTCGTCGGTGGCTAAGACGCCCGGGTCGGTCACCAGGTTCCGGGTGGCTCCCAACGACCCCTGGTCCTACCGAGTACGTACCCATCACGACCGCTGTGACGCTCCGTGGAGCAAGCCCAGTCGACCGCAATCACCCGTTACCCGAGTCAGTTTTAAGCCAACTTTGCTATTTCGCAAGGGAGCCGGAGCAGCGTGCGCGACAACCCCACTGGCCCCACGGACACCAGCAATACCCGCAGGACAATGCTGGACATCCCCTCACGAGTGCGTGTACATGTGGAGACACTGCTAGCGGCGCAGAATGACATGGGGGTTTGCGATGCTTTTGCGCACTACGCACCGGTCCGAGAGCCGGACGCCATGAACGCCCCTCACGCTCCGAAAGTGGCCGGAATCGATTCAACGGTTCCCTCGCCCGCACACACTGTCCCGCCCGCGCCCGCAACCCCGGCCGCCCCGCCGGTCCCCCCCGCCGCGGGAGCCCTCCTCCAGGATCGCCTCGCCGGCTGGGTCTCCGACCTCACCACCCTGCACGAACTCACCGAACGCCTGGCCCGGACGGCCACCCTGGCCGACGCCCTCCAGGAACTGCTGCACGCCGGAGCCGCCCTCGTCGGCGCCCGGCGTGGTCTCGTCGTCCTGGAGCCCGCCGACGGACTCGGCCCGGACACCACGATCGGCCTCGGTCTCGGCCGCGCCGATCTCGGCCACATCGAGACCGTCCCGCGCAGCTCCATGCCGTACGGCCGCATCCTCGACGGACTGCCCGGCGGGGACGGGGCGATCGCCCAGCCCGACCTGTTCGCCGAGGACGGACTCGACCCCCGCCACCGTGAGGTCGCCGCCCGCCTCGGCTACGCCGCCAGCTACGCCCTGCCGCTCGCCGGCGAGGGCGCGGGCCGCCTGGGCGCCGCCGTCTGGCTCTACGACGAGCCCGCCGAACCGGTCGGACGCCAGCGTCACCTGGTCGGCCTGTACGTCCGCTACGCCGCCGAACACCTCGCCCGGCTCCTCGACGTCGAGCGCACGCGCGCGTGCATGACGACGATGGCCGAGGAACTGCTGCCCTCCCGGCTGCCGAGGATGGCCGGTGTCCAGCTCGCCGCCCGGCACCGCACCGGTCCGCGCGGGGGCGGCGACTGGTACGACGCGCTGCCGCTGCCGGACGCGGCCCTGGGGCTCGCCGTCGGCTCGGTCACCGGCTGCGGGCCCAGCGCGGTCGCCGCGATGGGCCGGCTGCGTGCCTCCCTGCGGGCGTACGCCGTGATGGAGGGAGAGGACCCCGTCGCCGTCCTCTCCGACCTGGAGCTGCTGCTGCGGCTGACCGAGCCCGCCCGCTCCGCCACCGCCCTGTTCGCCTACTGCGAACCCGAGCTGCGCAAGATCACCCTGGCTGGCGCCGGCCACTGCCCGCCCCTGCTGGTCGGCGGGCGGCGCACGGAGTTCGTCGAGACCTCCGTGTCCGCGCCGCTGGGCATGCTCGCCTGCTGGGAGGCGCCGAGCGTGGAACTGGAGACGGAGCCCGGCGAGACGGTCCTGCTCTACACCGACGGGCTGCTGCACCGCACCGGCGACCGCGTCGACCGTGCCTTCGCCCGGCTGCAGGCGGCCGCCGCCGGCGTGCCCCGGGCGCTTCGGCACGACCCCGCCGCGGTCGCCGACCATGTGCTGCGGACGATGCTGCCGGAGGAGCAGGACGCGACGGGCGGCACGGAGGACGTGGTGCTGCTGGCGGCCCGTTTCGACTAGCCGGGCGTTCAGGCAGCGGTAAGAGGTCCTTCGCCCCTGGGCCCCCTTCTGTACGACCGTACGATGGAGGGGGTCCAGTGCCGTATCTAGGAGGATGACCGTGGCGGAAGAGCTCCCGGCTGTGTCCGATCATGCTGCTGACGCAGCGGGCCCGGAGACCCCGGAAACCGCTGAAGAAGAGCCGATCAAGCAGCGCAAGAACGGCCTGTACCCGGGCGTGTCCGACGAGCTCGCCGAGAACATGAAGTCCGGCTGGGCCGACACGGAGCTGCGTGATCTGGAGCCGATCGCCCAGGCCGCCGAGACCGCCGCCCGCCGGGCCGCGCTCTCCGCGCGCTTCCCGGGCGAGCGCCTGGTGATCCCGGCGGGCAACCTCAAGACGCGCTCGAACGACACGGAGTACGCCTTCCGCGCCTCCGTCGAGTACGCCTACCTCACCGGCAACCAGACCGAGGACGGCGTCCTCGTACTGGAGCCCACCGCCGACGGCCACAAGGAGACGATCTACCTCCTGCCGCGCTCCGACCGGGAGAACGGCGAGTTCTGGCTCTCCGGCCAGGGCGAGCTGTGGGTCGGCCGCAGGCACTCCCTCACCGAGGCGGAGCAGCTGTACGGCATCCCGGCCTCCGACGTGCGCGAGCTGGCCGACAAGCTGCGTGAGGCGACCGGCCCGGTGCGGGTCGTGCGCGGTTACGACGCCGGCATCGAGGCGGCGCTGACCGACAAGGTCACCGCCGAGCGCGACGAGGAACTGCGGGTCTTCCTGTCCGAGGCGCGGCTGGTCAAGGACGACTTCGAGATCGGCGAGCTGCAGAAGGCGGTCGACTCGACCGTGCGGGGCTTCGAGGACGTCGTACGCGTTCTGGACAAGGCCGAGGCCACCTCCGAGCGGTACATCGAGGGCACGTTCTTCCTCCGCGCTCGCGTGGAGGGCAACGACGTCGGCTACGGCACCATCGCCGCGGCCGGGCCGCACGCCTGCACGCTGCACTGGGTGCGCAACGACGGGCCCGTGCGCTCCGGTGAGCTGCTGCTGCTCGACGCAGGCGTCGAGACGCACACGTACTACACCGCCGACGTCACGCGGACGCTGCCGATCAACGGGCGGTTCAGCGAGATCCAGAAGAAGATCTACGACGCCGTGTACGACGCACAGGAGGCCGGGATCGCGGCAGTGCGGCCGGGCGCGAAGTACCGGGACTTCCATGACGCCGCTCAGCGGGTGCTGGCCGAGCGGCTTGTGGAGTGGGGGCTCGTCGAGGGGCCCGTGGAGCGGGTGCTGGAGCTCGGTCTGCAGCGGCGCTGGACGCTGCACGGCACCGGGCACATGCTCGGCATGGACGTCCACGACTGCGCTGCCGCGCGGGTGGAGTCGTACGTCGACGGGACGCTGGAGCCGGGGATGGTACTCACGGTCGAGCCCGGACTGTACTTCCAGGCCGACGACCTGACCGTGCCGGAGGAGTACCGGGGGATCGGCGTGCGGATCGAGGACGACATCCTGGTGACCGAGGACGGGAACCGGAACCTGTCCGACGGGCTGCCGCGACGGTCGGACGAGGTCGAGGCCTGGATGGCTTCGCTCAAGGGCTGATACGGAGTCGATGGCCGGGTACGGGTGAGGTACCCGGCCATCGCCGTGTTCGGATCACGTGGCCAGGGGGGACTTCGTGGACGACTTCTGGGCCGGCGTCGGTGTCGACCTGCATCTCGAACCCGACTCCGGCGAAGGGCGGCGGGCCGGGCTGGAGCGGGCCCTGCGGGACGCCGTGCGGGGTGGGCGGCTCGCGCCCGGGACCCGGTTGCCGGCCACCCGGCGGCTCGCGGCCGAGGTGGGGATCTCGCGCAACACCGTGAAGGCCGCGTACGACCAGCTGGTCGCCGAGGGGTATCTGACGGCTCGGCAGGGGTCGGGCACCCGGGTCGCCTCACTGCCCTCCGTCGCCGCGGAACCGCCGGAGGCCGCCGCACGCGCGCGTGAGCCGCGTTTCGATCTGCGGCCCGGCAGTCCGGACGTCGGGGCGTTCCCGGCGGCGGCCTGGCTGCGTGCGCTGCGCCGCGCCATCGCCACGGCGCCCTCGCCGGCGTACGACTACGGGGATCCTCGGGGGCGCACGGAGCTGCGGACGGCGCTGTCCGGGTATCTGGGGCGCGCGCGGGGGGTCATCGCGCCGCCCGAGCGGATCGTGATCACCTCCGGGTATGTGCAGGGGCTCGCGCTGCTCACGCGGGTGCTGGAGGGCGCGCGGGTGGGCATGGAGGACCCCGGGCTGCCGTTCCACCGGGAGGTCGTGCGGCGGGGCGGCGGGGACGTGGTGCCGGTGCCGGTCGACGAGCGGGGGGTGCGCGCGGAGGAACTGGGGGACGTCAGGGCCGTGGTGGTCACGCCCGCGCACCAGTACCCGACCGGTGTGACCCTGCACCCGGAGCGACGGCGGGCGCTGACGGACTGGGCACGCGCGCGTGGCGGGCTGATCGTCGAGGACGACTACGACGGGGAGTTCCGCTACGACCGGCAGCCCGTCGGCGCGCTCCAGGGGATGGCGCCGGGGGAGGTCGTCTATCTGGGCACCGCCTCCAAGACCCTCGGGCCCGCGCTGCGGCTCGGCTGGATGGTGCTGCCGCCGCACCTGGTCGACGCGGTGGCCGACGCCAAGCTGCACAGCGACCACCACACCGAGTCCATCGGCCAGCTCGCCCTCACCGAACTGATCGACAGCCACGCCTACGACCGGCACGTGCGCGCGTGCCGGCTGCGTTACCGGCGCCGCCGGGATCTGTTGGTGGACCGGCTGGGCGCGCGCCGGGGCGTGCGCGGGATCGCGGCCGGGCTGCACGCGCTGGTGGAGGTCCGCGACGAGGAGGAGGTGCTGGCGCGCGCGGAGGCCGAGGGGCTGGCGGTCGGCCGGCTCGGCGAGCACTGGCACGCGCCCGGCGCGGGACGCCCGCAGGGGCTGGTGGTCGGCTACGGGACGCCCCGGGAGCGGGTGTATCCGGAGGCGTTGGAGGTGCTGGCGAAGGTGCTGGACGAGGCCTGATTGGGCCACTGAGGTGGCGGGTGATTGGTGCTGTCGGCAGGCCCACTCCGCCGCTAGCTTCGTGGACATGACGAAGACGCGCCCGCAGCGGCTCCTCGCCCTGGCCCAGTTGAGCAACTCGGTCGGGGACGGCGCGTACTACACGACCTCCGCCCTGTACTTCACCCAGGTCGTCGGTCTCGCTCCCGCGCGCGTGGGGCTCGGGCTGACCCTCGGGTGGGCGGTCGGCTCGCTGGCCGGCGTCCCGCTGGGACGGCTCGCCGACCGGCGCGGGCCGCGCGGCACGGCGGTGCTGCTGGCGCTGGCGACCGGGCTCGCGGTGGCGTCGTTCACGCTCGTGCGCGGGTTCATGCCGTTCGTGCTGATCGCGTGTGCGTACGCGGCCGGGCAGTCGGGGCTCGCGGCGGCACGGCAGGCGCTGCTGGCCGGGCTGGTGCCCGCCGGGGAGCGGACCGGGCTGCTGGCGCGGTTGCAGGCGACGCTCAACGCCGGTCTGGCGGTGGGGGCCGGGCTCGGCGGGCTCGCGCTGCACGCCGGGACGCGGGCGGCGTACCTCGCGGTGTTCGTGATGGACGCGGTGAGCTTCCTGCTGTGCGCGCTGCTGCTCCTCGGGCTGCCCCGGGTGGCACCGGTGCGGCTGCGTCCCCGTGGCGGCCCGGGCGTCCTGCGGGACCGGCCGTACGCGCTCGTCGCGCTGCTCAACACCGTGCTGTTGCTGCGGCTGCCGCTGCTCAGCCTCGTCCTGCCGCTGTGGATCACGTCGCGGACCGGGGCGCCGGCGTGGCTGGTCTCCACGCTGTTCGTGCTCAACACCGCCGCGGTGACGGTCTTCCAGGTGCGGGCCGCGCGCGGGGTCACGGGGCCGGCGAGTGCCGTACGCGCGGTGCGCCGCTCGGGGTGGGTGATGTGCGCCGCGTGCGCCGCGTTCGCGCTGTCCGCGGGCTTCTCCCCCTGGGTGGCGGCGGGCGTCCTGGTGCTGGGGGCGGTGCTGCAGGTCGTGGCGGAGATGGGGCAGTCGGCCGGCTCCTGGCAGCTGTCCTTCGACCTGGCCCCGGCCGACCGCGTCGGCGAGTACCAGGGCTTCTTCGGCACAGGCGTCACGGTCGCCCGCACTCTGGGCCCGCTGCTCCTGACCTGGCTCCTGGTGGAGTGGGGCACACCGGGCTGGCTGCTCCTGGGCGCGGTGACGGTGGCGGCGTCGTACGCGCTGGGACCGGCGACGCGGTGGGCGGCCCGCGGGCGGGTGGACGAGGAGGTCGGGCAGCCGGTGAGGGTGGGCTGAACGGCACTTTTACGGCTCCACGCGCGCGTGGAGGCCGACGCCGGGGGCCGACCTGGTTGCCGGCCCCCGGTGTCGTCGTCGTAGGGCCCGCCTCCAGGACCGCGCGGGCTCCACGCACGCGCGGTCGTCGGCGGCAAGGGCGGCCGGGAGTGCCGGACGGCACGCCCCAGTCGGCGTGCCGCCTGGTTCCAGGACCACGCGGACTCCCTGCACGCGCGGTCGTCGGCGGCAAGGGCGGCCGGGAGTGCCGGACGACATGCCTTGGTCGACGTGCCGCCGGCCTCCATGAGTATGCGGGCTCCACGCACGCGCGCGATCGGCGCCGAGGGCGGCGCAGAGCGGTGGCCCGCCCCCTGTCGGCGTACGCCACCGGCGCCTTGTTGCGGCCGTACGCCCGGAGATCAGGCAGCCCGCGCGGGCGATGAGCGGTAGCCAGTCCACGAGCCACGCGCCCGCCGCGGTCCCGCGCTCCCCCGCAGGCCCCCGTGCGTGTGCCGGCCGGCGCCCAGGGTGGTCGGCAGGGCCTCGTGGCCGCCCCGTCGGCGTACCGCGTCGATCAGACGGCCTTCACCTGGGCGATGACCGGCAGCGAGTCCACGAACAGCGCGCCCGCCAGGAGGCCCGCGCTTCCGCGGGGGCTCCACGCGCGTGTGTGGAGGTCTGTGTCGAGGGAGGCCAGGGCCTCGCGGCCGGCCTGTGTCGAGGTGCCTCCCGCCTCCAGGACCGCGCGGGCGCCCGCCTGGACGAGGCGGAGGCCGACCGGGCCCGCGGTGTGGAGGAGTTCGGTGTCCTGGAGGGTGGACATGACGATGAGGAGGGCGTCGAGGCGGGCCTGGGGTTCGGTGGCGCCGGCGGTGCGGGCGGCGGCGAGGGCGCCCAGGGCCCGGCGAACGTGCGGGAAGCCGGCCCGGGCCTCGCCGCGGGCGCCGGCCGCGCCGTACTTCGCCGAGACCGTCGAGCCGCGTGAGGGGCGCCGTGGGGCGCCCCGGTCGGTGTGGGCGGCGATCCGCTTGGCCGTCGCGGCGACCTCGGCGCCCCGCGCGCGCGGGTCGAGGGCGGCCGCCGCGACCAGCAGGCCGAGCGTCCACAGCGCGCCGCGGTGCCCGCCGCCGGCGAGGCCCACCGAGTGCTCGGTGGACCGCCCGATCGCGCCCAGCTCCGCGCGGAGCCGGGGCGTGGGTTCGCCGGTGCGGCGGGCGGCGGCGGCCATCGCCGCGAGGCCGGGCGCGAGCGCCTTGGCCGACCAGCGCAGGGCGCGGTGGTCCACGCGGGTGGCGCGGGCGGCGAGATCACGCGGGTCGGGCAGCCCGGGTTTGGGGGCCAGGGCCAGTTGTCCGGTCAGCGCGGCCACGGCGGCCTGCGCGAGCGTCTCGTCCTCGCGGCTCGTCATCGCCGTACCTCAGGAGGATGCCGAGGCCGACGGGGCGTCGCTCGGCGGGGCGCCGGTCGGGGGCGTGCCGCCCTCGCCGCCACCGCCGCCGCTGCCCGCGCCGGTGTTCTCGGCGTCCGGGTCGATGCCGAGGGTGAGGAAGCCCCTGTACCCCTTGGACGGGTCGGCCTTCTTGACCGGCTCGAGGGTGAGCAGGCCGCTGGCGCCGCCGCCGTCGTAGACCATGTCGTCGTCGAGGGTGGTGTAGCTGCCGGAGTGCCGGGAGTACGGCTCCAGCGTGAAGATCTCCTGGGCGATGTCGTCGGCGAAGAACAGCTGGCCGGTGTAGTTGACCTTGCCGCCCTCGTAGGTGCCGTCCTCCTTCTGGCCGCCGGTGTGCACCTTGAGGTGGATGTGGCAGGTGCGCGGGGTGTACCAGCCGGGGAAGATCGTCTCGAACTTGACGACCCCGTTGGCGTTGGCGATCTGGTAGCCGCGCAGATAGGTGTTGTCGTCGGCGGTCGAGCCGTCCTCGCTCTCCGCGGGCGCGGAGCCGCCGGGGTTGGCGGTGGTGTAGCCGGAGTAGTAGCCCCAGGCGTCGCAGTGCCAGATCTCCACGGCCGCGCCGGGGACCGGGGTGCAGCCGTCGGTGGCGTCGACGACGGTCAGCCGCAGGGTCAGCGGGACGCCGCTCTTGCCCTCGGTGATGTCCTTGCGCACCAAGGCACCGTCGAGGTAGTAGGGCCCCTCCGTGACGCTCGACATCAGCGTCATGCAGCTGCCGCTGGTCGAGGTCGCCGTGGCCGTGGCCGACGCGGTCGCCTCGGCCTCCGTGGTCGTGTCGGCGAACGCCGACTGGTATCCGGCGACGGCGAGCCCGCCGGCCGCGACCGTGCCGCCGGTCACCGCGAGGGCGCGGCGCCGGGTGATGGTCCTGTCTTTGTGGTTTCCCGCTTTGTGGTTTCCCGTCATGGACACGAAACGTAGGAACGCCACCCGTCAGGGACATGGGTCGACGCTGAGAGCCGGCTGTGAGTGCCGAGAGGGCTGAAGCGCGCCGGTCGGCGGTCACCCGGCCGTCTCACCCCGTGGTCCGGCCGGGTGACAGGCCGGGCCGGAACACGGCCGCGTGGCGTGCCGGTCCGTCCCGTCCTCGGGGCCGGGTGGTTTCGTCGGGGCCGGGCAGGCGACCGCTCTGCCCACCCCGCTGGGCCGGCCGACGCTCGGCCTTCCTCGGACGTGTCGCCCGTTCCCGGCGACACGTCCGTCGGTGTTCGGGACGGCGGGCGCACTCTCGGAACACCGAAGGAGAGATCGTCGTGGCGGGAAGTGTCGACGAGGACCGCGGGACGGCGTACGCGCAGCTTCTCAGGGGACAGAAGGCGCTGGTGACAGGCGCCCACTCGGGCATCGGCATGGCGACCGCCATCGCCCTGGGCCGGGCCGGGGCGGACGTCGTCGTGAACTACGTCGTCGGCGCGGACGAGGCCGAGAAGGTCGTGGCGCAGATCGAGGGCCTCGGGGTCCGCGCCTACGCCCACGAGGCCGACGTGTCCGACGAGGACCAGGTGGTCGCCATGGTCGCGCGGATGGTGAAGGAGTTCGGCACCATCGACATCATGGTGGCCAACGCCGGCCTGCAACGGGACGCGGCCGCGACGGACATGACGCTCCAGCAGTGGCAGAAGGTCATCGACGTCAACCTGACCGGACAGTTCCTGTGCGCGCGGGAGGCCGCGAAGGAGTTCGTGCGGCGCGGTGTCGTGCCGGAGGTGTCCCGGTCGGCCGGGAAGATCATCTGCATGAGCTCGGTCCACCAGATCATTCCCTGGTCGGGTCACGTCAACTACGCCTCCTCCAAGGGAGGCGTGGGCATGCTGATGCAGACCCTCGCCCAGGAGCTGGCCCCGCAGCACATCCGGGTGAACGCGATCGCTCCCGGCGCCATCCGGACCCCGATCAACCGCGATGCCTGGTCCACCCCCGAGGCCGAGGCCGAACTCCTCAAGCTGATCCCGTACCGCCGCGTGGGCGACCCGGACGACATCGCCGACGCCGTCGTCGCCATGGCGTCCGACCTGCTCGACTACGTCGTCGGCAGCACGCTCTTCGTGGACGGCGGGATGACGCTCTTCCCCGGCTTCGCCACGGGAGGCTGAGCGCCAGTGGAGGACCGTGTCACGCCCCGCCGGGCGGTGGTCCTCGGCGGGGGGTTCGCCGGGCCGCTCACCGCCCGTGCCCGGCGCGGTCGCGGGGCGCGGTGACCGCGGTCGCCCGTCGCGCCCCCGGATCCAGGGCGGCGTCGCCTCCTTCCTGACGACGGGCGACGGGCGACGGCCCCGCCCTCCCTCCCCGGCCACCCAGTCCCTCCTCAGCCCCGTCGGGCGCGGGACAGACCATCGAGGCGTACATGCTCAGCACAGCGGTCCAAGCGGTCCACCTGGCGAACACGCCGCCCCAACTCCTGCCGGCGCGCGAGCTGATGGCCTTCACCCTGGCCTCGCACATCCTGCTGGTCCCGTTCGGCGTGGCACTGCCGTTCATCACGCTCCTGATGCACCATCGGGCCCTGCGCCGCGACGACGCCGTCGCCCTCCTGCTCGCCCGACGCTGGTCGGCGGTGATGGCCGTGCAGTTCGCCATCGGCATCGTCACCGGCACGGTGCTGTCCTTCGAGTTCGGCCTGCTGTGGCCCGGGATGATGGGCCGCTGGGGCGACGTCTTCGGCCTCGGGTTCGGCGTCGAGGCATGGGCGTTCTTCCTGGAGGCCGTGCTGATCGCGATCTACCTCTACGGCTGGCGCCGGCTGAAGCCCTGGACGCACTTCTGGCTGGGCGTGCCGCTGCCGTTGGCCGCCCTGCTGGGGTCGTTCGGCATCATCGCGGCCAACGCGTGGATGAACACACCGCAGGGGTTCCGCCTCGACGCCCGGGGCGATCCCGTAGACGTCGACGTGCGGCAGGCGGTCTTCACCCCGATGCTCGGCCCGGAGTACTGGCACTTCGTGGTCGCGATGTTCATGACCGCCGGTTACCTGGTCGCGGGCGTGTACGCGGTCGGCTGGCTGCGCGGGCGCCGTGACCACTACCACCGGCTCGGCTTCACGGTCCCGTTCACCGTCGCCGCGATCCTCACCCCGGTCCAGTTCGTGCTCGGTGACTCCGCCGCTCGCGCCGTCTTCCACAAGCAGCCGGTCAAGTTCGCCGCCATGGAGCTCGTCTGGACGACCGACACCCATGTGCCCGAGTACGTGTTCGGACGGCTGAACAGCGACGGGACGATCTCTGGCGGGCTCAGGATCCCCCAGCTGGACTCGATCCTCGCCGGCTTCAAGCCCAGTACCCGGGTGACCGGGCTGACCTCGGTGCCGGCCGCCGACCGCCCCACCGCCGTCCAGGCCACCATCGCCCACTGGGCCTTCGACATCATGGTCACCGTCGGCTGTCTGCTGATCCTGCTCGCGCTCTGGTACGGGTGGTGCCGGCTGCGGCACCGGGACCTCCCGCGCAGCCGCTGGTTCTTCCGCTGCGCCGCCGTCGCGGGAGTGGCGTGCCTGGTCACCGTGGAGTGCGGCTGGATCACCACGGAGGTGGGCCGCCAGCCCTGGATCGTCTACCAGCACATGAGGGTCTCGGAGGCGGTGACCACCACCCGCGCCGGATCACTGTGGGCGATGCTCGGCATCGTCATGGTGGTGTACGCGGCCGTCTTCGGCGCGTTCCTCGCGGTCGTCCTGAAGATGCGCACCCGCTGGCGCATCGCCGACGAGAGCGCGGCCGACGACGGCTCGGCCGCGCCGCGCGCCGAACCGCCCCCGGAGACCGACACCCCGTACGGCCCCCGAAGCGAGCCCGAAGCCGCGGCGGGCGGGGCCGCGCCCGGTGGCGGATCCGGCCGCGCACCCGGCGGTGCGCCGTGATGGCCGACCTCATCGCCTGGGTGATGGTGCTCGCGATCGCCGCCTACGCCTGCGCCGGAGGCACCGACTACGGCGCGGGCTTCTGGGACCTCCTGGCCGGAGGAGCGGAGCGCGGCAGACGGCCCCGCTGGCTGATCGACCACGCCATGGCACCGGTCTGGGAGGTCAACAACGTCTGGTTGATCTTCCTCCTGGTCATCATGTGGACCGGCTTCCCGACCCTGTTCCAGGCCGTCTTCGGCGCGCTGTGGCTGCCGCTGGCCCTCGCCGCGATCGGCCTGGTGCTGCGCGGCGCCGGATTCGCCCTGCGCAAGCCCTCCCGCCGACTGGCCCGACGGCGGGTCTACGGCGCGGTGTTCGCCGTCTCCTCACTGCTCACGCCGTTCTTCCTCGGGGCGGTGCTCGGCGGCATCGCCTCCGGTCGGGTCGCGGTCGGCACACCCGCCTCCGCGGACGCCTGGGCCCATACGACGCCCGTCCTCACCGGCCTGCTGGCCGTCGCCGCCACCGCGTTCCTGGGGGCGGTCTTCCTCTGCTCCGACGCCCGGCGGTTCGGCGCGGACGACCTCGTCGACTACTTCCGTCTGCGGGCGCTGCTCGCCTTCGCCGCCGTCGTGGTCCTCGCGATCGCCGGCCTGCCCCTCACCCACGACGACGCCCGTTACGTCTGGGAGGGCCTCACCCGGGGACTGGGTCTGCTCCTGGTCGCCCTGGCCGCGGTCTGCGGGCTGGCCACGGTGCTGCTTCTGCTGTTCCGGTCCTACGGCTGGTCCCGCTTCACCTCGGTGGCGAGCGTCGCCCTGACCGTCGGCGCCTGGGGCTGCGCGCAGCGGCCCTACCTGCTGCCCACCTCGCTGACGGTGTCCCAGGCCGCCGGAGCCGCTCACACCCTGCGGTGGCTGGCGATCGTCACGGTCATCGCGATCGTGCTGGTCGGCCCCCCGCTGGTGCTGCTCTACCGGCTCGACACACTGGGCGAGCTGGAGCCGCTCACCGACGCCGACACCCGGGCCGCGGGATCACCCGGAGACGACCTCTAGCGCGGCGCCCCGGGCGAATCGCCGCCCGCCGTGCACTCCCGCCGATCCTCGGCCGGCCCGCGGGCCGGCCGAGGCCGGCCAGAGGTTGGCCGTGCGCCTGCTCTGCGCTCGAGCGCCGCTGCCGTGACTAAGTGCGGTCCGGTGCGAGCGAGGTCCGGTGCGAGCGAGGTCCGGTGCCGGGGCCCGGCCGTGGACCGGGACCTCGCCCAGGGTCGCGTCGTCGGCGCGGCGGCGGGGCACTTCACACCCGCCGGGCCGGTCGACTCGCGGGTCGACGGCCTGGGAGCGGCTTAGCGACTGGAACGGCCGAAGCGGCTGGAACGGCCGGAACGGCCGGAACAGCTGCAACGGCCGGAACGGCAGGAGGGGCCGGAACAGCTGCAACGGCCGGAGCGGCGAGCGACCGGAACGGCTGAAGCGGCCGGAGCGGCGAGCGGGGCGGCACCATCGGCGCCCGGAAAACCTCCGGGTCACCCTTTCTCGCGCTTTCTCGCGCGCCGAGTCGTCACCCCTCCAACACCACCGCCATGTCCCCCTCCTGCGGCGTCGGAGCGCTCGTCCGGGTGACCGGGAGCAGCCGGCCGCCGCCCCGCACCAGGAAGAGCAGCTCGGTGCCGTCGGGGAGAGGGCCCGCCACTCGGTGCGTCCGGACGCGGGCGCCCCGGTCGTAGCGGTGCGCCAGCTCGGCCCCGGTCAGTGCCGTGCCGAAGAGCACCTCGCCGCCCAGGTAGGGGGCGAAGACGCCCTCGCTGTCCTGGGGCGGTCCCAGGCGGTGGACCGTTCCCTCGAAGCTGCCCTCCAGATTCGTCGAGGCCAGGGCGTTGAAGTCGTCCTCCTCGGTGAGCAGCAGGACCCCGGTGAGGCCTTCCAGCTCCGCACCGGCCCCGGTGGCCGCCGCGAACAGTTCTCCGCGGGCGAGTCCGAGGCCGGCGGCGGTGATCCTCTCCCGCTCCTCCTCACGGCCTGCCCACAGGACAGCTTCCAGCCCCACCGACCGCAGCGCCTGCCCCAGATCGACCACCCATGGAGCGCCGCCCACCAGCAGGGGCCGGGAGCGTGCCGAGCGCACCACGTGCAGGCGTCGCGCCATGGGCGCGGCGGTCAGCCCGTACAGCGTGACCGTCGCGACGATCACCACGAACGTGGCGGGCAGGATCTTCGAGGCGCCGCCGACGCCCTCGTCGGCGAGCGACGGCGAGAAGGTCGAGGCGGTGGACGCGGCCACGATGCCGCGGGGCGCCATCCACCCCAGGAAGCCCCGCTCCCCCCGCGTCAGATCCGTCCGCAGGGACGCCACCAGCGCCGCCACGGGTCTGGTCACCAGGACGAGGACGGCGACGATCCCGAGCGTCGGCAGCGCGACGTGCAGCAGCGAGTGCGGGGTGACGGTGGCGGAGATGGAGACGAACAGCAGCCCGATGACCAGATGGACGAGGGTTTCGAAGAAGGGCTTGCGGGCGGGGACGTCGGCGCCGGGCAGGTTGGCCACAGCCAGCCCCATCAGGACGGCCGCGATGAGCCCGGTGTCGTCGCGGTGGACGTCGCAGGCGGCGGCGACGCCGACCACCGCCGCCAGCTGCACCGTCGTACTCAGCACCTCGCCCAGCTGGAGCCTGTGCAGCAGCAGGAAGAGTACGGCGCCCCCGACGACGCCCCCCACCACGCCGACCGCCGCGCTGGCGAGGAAGGCCAGGAGCTGGCTGCCGAGGCCGTGGCGGCCGTCGGTCACCACCGCGTGGAAGACCAGCGCGCCCAGGATGCCGCCCAACGGGTCGATCAGGGACCCCTCCCAGACGAGGATCCGTTGCACGCGGTCCGTGGGGCGTACGAACCGGAGCAGCGGGGCCACGACCGTCGGCCCGGAGACGATCACGATCGCGCCGAACATCACCGCCGCGCTCCCGGACATCCCGAGCAGGGGAGCGGCGACGAGCGCCGCCGACAGCCAGGTGACGAGCACACCGAACCACAGCAGCCGCACCACGACCTGCCGGGTGCGGGCGGCGAACCGGCGCAGATCGAGTCCCAGCCCCGCGTCGTACAGGATGACGGCGACGGCCAGCGAGACCAGCGGCGAGAAGGCGCTGCCCAGCAGCCGCTCGGGGTTGACGTCGTCCGTCAGGGCGCCGGCGGTGAAACCGACCGGCAGCAGGACGACCAGCGCCGGGATCCGCAGCCGGCTCGCCAGCACCTGTGAGCCCACCGCCAGGACGACGATCAGAGCGACGCCCCTGAGTACCTGGTCGGTCGTCACCGCGGTTCCGTCCGGAATTCAGCCGACTGGTCCCGCATCAGATGACGTGAACCGATCGTCACGGCAGCGTGAGCCGAAGAGGCCGCACACCTCCCGCTGACCTCCCGCACAGACGAGGACTCGTCGCCATGATCTGTCGTCGCCCCACCGGCCGCCGGGCCGGAGCCGTCGTCCTCCTGCTCGCCGCGGCGGGCTGCTCGGGCTCCGCCACGGGCACGATCGTCTACACGACACCGGCCGACAAGGAGGTGACGATCCAGAGCCCGGCCGACGACAAGTGCCATCGCCTGCCGGGCGGCGCCCGTCACGTGACCAACCACACGGTCGACGACATCCGGCTCTACGCCAACGAGCGCTGTGTGCTGACGTCGGCCGGTGAGAACCAGAGCGGCCGGATCGGCGGCGAGAGCTTCTACCTGGGCACGCAGTTGTCCGTCGCCCACACCCCCGGCCAGTCCCCGTGGCTGAGCTACCGCGTCATCGGCGGTGGCGGCTGAGTGCGGGGCAGGCATGCTCGGGACGCCTACTCGTCGAACTGCTCGCTCACGGCGTCACCTCTGGTGCTCGTGGGCCCCTTCCCTGCCATTGCATCACCGGACACCGGTCGTCGCACCCGGTACGGAGCGTCACCCCGTCGGCCCCTCCCGTCTCGCTCGACGGCCCCCGCCGGGATCTGCTCGAAGGCATGACGAGCAGCGACACGCCCCCACCCGAACCGGAGCGCCCTCCTGCGGCTCCTTCCGGCGAGCAGCGCCCCTCGCGGCACAACAGCGGCGAACTGGACGAACTGCGGCACCGGGTGAGCGAGTTGGAGAGCGCCCGGCACGCGCCGAGGCACCGGCTCCGGTCGCTGGGTTCGGTCCTGCTGATCATCCTGGCGTCCCTGCTGGCGCTGCTCGCCGTGGTCGCGGTCTGGGCGAACAGCATCGTCCGTGACACCGACCGTTACGTCGCGACCGTGGCGCCGCTGGCCTCCGATCCCGACGTCCAGCAGGCGGTCACGAACCGGGTCACCGACGCGGTGCTCCAGCACATCGACGTGGACGCCCTGGTCGCGGAGTTGAGCAAGGCGGCGTCGCAGGAGGGCGTACCGCCCAGGGTGGCGAGTCTCATCGGCGACCTGAGCGGCCCCCTCACGAGCGGTCTGAAGGAGCTGGTGAGCGCGACCGTGATGCGGGTGGTCTCCAGCAGCGCCTTCGAGAAGGCCTGGACGAACGCCAACCGCCGCGCCCACGACGCCGTGGAGAAGGCGCTCACGGGCACGTCCGACACCGCGGTGACGCTGAAGAACGATCAGGTCGCCATCGACGTCGGGCCCATCGTGGCCCAGGTGAAGGACCGGCTGGTCGGTGCGGGATTCGGGGCGGCCGCGAAGATCCCGGAGGTGCACACGGACTTCGTCGTGATCGAGGGGAAGGACATCGGAGAGATCAAGTCGTATCTGAGGGTCCTGCAGATCCTCGGCAACTGGCTGCCCGCCCTCGCGGTGCTGATCGCCGCCGCGGGCGTGTTCCTGGCCTCCCATCGCCGGCGGGCGCTGATCGGGGCCGCGCTCGGGGTGTTCGCCGCCATGGTGGTCCTGGGGGTGTGCCTCACCGTCTTCCGCGCGGTGTACATCGACCATCTGCCGCCGGGGACGAACACGGACGCCGCGGGCTCCGTCTACGACGCGCTGGTGAGGTTCCTGCGCTCCGGTGTGCGGGCTGTCGGAGCGCTGGCCCTGGTCACCGCCCTCGGGGCCTACCTCGTCGGCCCGTCCCGAGTCGCCGTGTTCACCCGCCACTTCTGTGGCAGGGGCATCGGCGCGGGGCGGGACGTGGCCGCCTCGGCGGGGCTGCGGCTGGGCGCAGTGGGCCGGTTCGTGCACCGCTTCAAGCGGTGGATCGGGGCGGCGATCCTCGTGGTGGCCGCGATCGTCCTGTTCACCTGGAGTTATCCGACCACGATGGTCGTGATCTGGACGGCGGTGATCGTGCTGGTGGCCTTCGCGATCCGCGAGTTCCTGGACGCACCCGCGGCCTGACGCCCTCTCAAGCCCACGCACCGTCCACGCCCGCGGGCGCCGGCCCGGTCGCGCCGTCACCCGTACGGTCCCCGCCCCGCGCGCACCACGGGCCGCGAGGTCACCGCGACGGCAGGCTGGCAGCATGCAGCCAAGCACAGGATCCGGACGGGACCGCCCGGATCCGCGTCCACGCCGGGAACGGCGGCGCGGGCGGCCGGCCTCGGCCCGGTCCCGGCTGCGCGGGCTGCGCGCCCGGGCCGGGACACGGTTCCCGGTGATCACGCGTCTCGTGTCCCACCTGGTCTCGGTGAACGTGCTGGACTCCGCGACGCGGCTGGCCGCCCAGACGTTCCTCACGGCCGTACCGCTGCTCTTCGTGGTGGCCTCCGTCGCCCCGCAGGCGCTGCGCGACCAGTTCCTCAGGTCCGTGAGCGAGGTCTTCGGACTGACGGGAAGCGCCGAGGACCAGTGGGAGAAGGTCTTCCAGGAGGACAGCTCCGAACTGAGCCAGACCACCGGTGTCGTCGGCGCACTGATGGTGCTGCTCTCGGCCACCGCGTGCAGCCGTGCCATGCAACGGCTCTGCGAGCGCGCCTGGAGACTGCCGAGAGCGGGTGCGAGGGTGGCCGCGTGGCGCTGGGTCGCCTGGCTCGCCGCGTGGCTGGTCATGATCGGGCTGCAGGGGCCCCTGCGGGACGGCTTCGGCCTCGGACTGTGGCTGGGCGTGCCGCTTCTGCTGGTCGCCGAGGTCGGTATGTGGTGGTGGACGCAGTATCTGCTGCTGACCGGTCGGATGCCGTGGGCGCCGCTGCTGCCGGGCGCCCTCCTGACGGGAACGGCCCTGAGCGTCCTCACCTCGGCCGCGCACCTGTACGTGCCCAGGGCGCTCAACCACAGCCTCGACAGGTACGGTTCGCTGGGCGCGGTCTTCACCCTGCTGTCGTGGCTGATCGCGTTGTGCGTGGTCGTGGCGCTCTGCGTCACCGCCGGCGCGGTCGTCGCACGCGAACCCGCGGTCGCCCGGCGTCTGGGAACGCCCGAGTCGCCGGGTGCGGTGTCCGGCGATACGTTGGTGGGCGGATAGCAGTCGACCACTTCACCCGGCAGGACCGGAGCGTGCTCCGAGAACGGCGGCCGGCATGAGCGACGCGCGACCTCACGCCGTGATGGTGCGGCACACCGACCTGACGCTGACGGCCATGTCCAGGGAACCGGGCGAGCCCCTCGTGGAGCGTCCGCGATGAGCGAGACCGGCAACCCCACCGGCCACGACGTGCGGCACCGCACTCCGAAGGAGCGGGCCGCGCTCGGCAGGGCCGCCCGCTCCACCGCTCCCCGCTCCGCGCACGCCGAGTTCACACCCCCGCCGGGGCGCACCGACCCGGTGGACGTCATCGAGACCCAGTCGGCGAGACGGGTCCCGGAACTCGTACCGATCCGCTACGGCAGGATGAGCTCCTCACCGTTCCGCTTCTACCGCGGAGCCGCCGCCGTCATGGCCGCGGACCTCGCCGACACCCCGCGCAGCGGCATCAGGGCGCAGTTGTGCGGCGACGCGCACATGCTGAACTTCCGGTTGCTGGCCTCGCCGGAACGCCGCCTGATGTTCGACATCAACGACTTCGACGAGACCCTGCCGGGCCCGTGGGAGTGGGACGTCAAGCGGCTGTCGGCCAGCCTGGTCATCGCGGGCCGGGCGAACGGCTTCAGCGACAAGGAGCGGGCGTCGGTGGTGCGCGCGGCCGTACGGTCGTACCGCGAGCGGATGCGCGGCTTCGCGGGGATGGGCAATCTCGACGTCTGGTACACCCGCTTCGAAGCGGACGAACTGCAGCAGCAGTTCGCGCCGGAGCTCGGCGCCAGGATCCGCGAGCGCTGGGAACGGACCCGGGAGCGGGCCCGCGCGCACGACACGCTGCAGGCTTTCGACAAACTCACCCATGTCGTCGGCGGAGAGCGCCTGATCGCCTCCGATCCACCGCTCCTGGTGCGGCTGGCGGATCTGCTTCCGCAGGACCGGCGCGGCTCGCAGGAGAAGGAGATCAGACGGCTGATCGAGCGCTACGGCCGGACCCTGCAGCTCGACCGGCGGTTCCTGCTGGAGAGTTACCGCGTCGCCGACATCGCCCGCAAGGTCGTGGGAGTGGGCAGCGTGGGCACCCGCTGCTGGATCGTGCTGTTGCTCGGCAGGGACGACGAGGATCCCCTGTTCCTGCAGGCCAAAGAGGCCGAGGAGTCGGTGCTGGCGCCCTACGCCGGCGGCGGCACCTACCGCACCCAGGGTGAACGCGTCGTCTCCGGCCAGCGGTTGATGCAGGCCACCAGCGACATCTTCCTGGGCTGGGAACGCGTCCAGGGCATCGACGGACGGCGCCGGGACTTCTACGTGCGCCAACTGCGGGACTGGAAGGGCATCGCCGTGGCCGAAAACATGTCACCGAAACGAATGACGCTCTTCGGTCAGCTGTGCGGCGCCACGCTGGCCCGCGCTCACGCCAGGTCCGGCGACCGGATCGCGATCGCCGCGTACCTCGGCGGCGGCGACGTCTTCGACCGCGCGCTGGCGGGCTTCGCCGAGCGGTACGCGGACCAGAACGAGAAGGACCACCAGGCCTTGGTCGACGCCATCCGGTCGGGACGGGTGCCCGCTGAAGCGGCCTGAAGGAGACTGCCATGGATCGCTACCCGCCCATCGCCGACCACGGACTGATCGGGGACCTGCAGACCGCCGCCCTGGTGACCTCCGAAGGGGTGATCGACTGGTTCGCGGCACCGCGATTCGACTCGCCGAGCATCTTCGCGTCCCTGCTGGACCACGCCGACGGCGGGCACTTCCGGTTCGCGCCCAGCTCCTCCGAGGTGACGCGCCGACAGCTCTACTACCCCGACACGGCCGGCGTCGTGACCCGCTTCATGTCTCCCGACGGGGTCGGTGAGGTCATCGACCACATGCCGGTCATCCGGTCACGGACACCGTCCGACCGGCACACGGTGGTACGCGTCGTACGGACGGTGCGCGGCACCGTGCGCTTCGCCCTGGACTGCCGTCCGCGCTTCGACTACGCCCGGGCCGACCACACCCTCGAGGTGACCGACCGGACCGCCACCTTCCGGGCTCCGGGGACCACCGCATACCTGCAGACCACCTTCCCGCTGGAGCGGGACGGACGGGACGCCCGGGGCTCGGTCACGCTGGAGGCGGGTCAGGCGGCCGCCGCCGTGTTCACCGTGTGCGAGCCGGACGGTGCACCACCGCCGCCGCCGACCGTGGACACGATCACCGAGGAGCTGTGGGACAACATCGACTTCTGGCAGGGCTGGGTGCGCACCTCCCGGTACCGCGGCCGCTGGCCGGACATGGTGAACCGCTCGGCCATCACCCTGAAACTGCTCACCTACGCCCCGACCGGCGCCCCGGTCGCCGCGGCGACGATGGGGCTGCCCGAGCAGGTCGGCGGCGAGCGCAACTGGGACTACCGGTACACATGGGTGCGGGACGGCTCGCTGTCGGTGCGGGCGCTGCTCGACCTGGGATTCGTCGAGGAGGCCGGCCAGTTCATCCACTGGATCGGAGAGCGACTGCGGGACCGTGAGGGCGCGGACGGGGAGCCGCTGCAGATCATGTACCGGGTGGACGGGGATCCCCGTCTGACGGAGGAGATCCTCGGCCACTTCGAGGGCTACCGCGGTTCCAGCCCCGTGCGGGCCGGCAACGCCGCCGCCGACCAGCTGCAGCTCGACATCTACGGCGAGGCCCTGTACGCCATGTCCGAGGGCGTCGAGGAGATCGGCCAGCAGGTGGGCTACCACGGCTGGAAGGGACTCGCGCGCCTGATGGACTGGCTCGCGGACCACTGGGACCGGCCGGACGAGGGCATCTGGGAGACCCGCGGCGGCCGGAAGGACTTCACCTACAGCCGGGTGATGTGCTGGGCCGCCTTCGACAACTGCCTGAAACTCGCCGAGGAGTTCAGACGGCCGGCCGACACCCAGCGCTGGACGCGGGCCCGCGACACGATCCTGGAGGAGGTCATGGAGCGCGGCTGGAGCCAGAAGGAACAGGCACTGGTGCAGCACTACGGCGCCGACGTCCTGGACGCCTCGCTCCTGCTCGCGCCCCGGGTGGGTTTCATCGCCCCGCGGAGCCCGGGCTGGCTGTCCACCCTCGACGCCATGGACCACCGCCTCGTCTCCGACAGCCTGGTCTACCGCTACGACCCCGCGGCCTCCCCCGACGGACTGCGGGGCTCGGAGGGCACGTTCAGCCTCTGCACGTTCCTGTACGTCGACGCTCTCGCCCGGGCCGGCCGGCTCCCCCAGGCCCGCTACACCTTCGAGAAGATGCACACATACGCCAACCATGTCGGGCTGTTCGCCGAGGAGATCGGCCCCAGCGGCGAGCAACTGGGCAACTTCCCGCAGGCCTTCACCCACCTGTCGCTCATCATGGCCGCGACGACGCTCGACGAGGCGCTCGACCGGCTGGCGGCTCGCTGAACGCGGGGATCGGCGGGCCCTGCGGCAGCAGTTCGGTCAGGACGAAGGACACGACCGCCGCCAGCACCACCACCGGAACCGTCTCCACGTTGCCCAGCACCAGGACGACCAGCACCACGCTGCTGACGGGCAGCCGCAGGGCCGCGGCCGCCGACGCCGCCATCCCGGCCGCCATGGCCGGCACCAGACCGAAGCCGGGCAGCGGCGCCAGCAGGGCGCCGACCGCCCCGCCCAGGAACAGCGTGGGGAAGACGGGTCCGCCGCGCAGACTGCCCAGGCAGAGCGTGTACGCCAGGGACTTGAACACCAGCACCGCGATGAGGGCGCCCACCGGCCAGGCATGCGGGTCCGAGGCCAGCCGGCCGAGGGTAGCCTCGCCGGACAGGGCGACCTCGGACGGCGAACGGCCGGTGGCGACCGTGTAGAGGGCGATGCAGCCGGCCGTCCCGAGCGCGCAGAGCGTGGTGTTCCGCACCGTCCGCGACGCCACGAAGCCGGCGGTGAGCCGCCCGCCCGCGAAGACGCAGTGGATGAACAGCGCGATGGCGGGCGCCATCAGCAGCACCCACAGCACGTCGCCGGCGTCGAGCCGCGGCGCCTCGGGCAGTCCGATGCGCAGACTCCCGGTCTCCAGACCGGTCCAGCGGCCGAACCCGGTGAACACCACCGCCCCGACTCCGCTGGACAGCAGGGCGGGCAGTATCACCGCGAAGAGCCGCGGCCCTCCCACGCCGGCCACCTCCATCAGGAGCACCGCTCCCACCAGCGGGTTCCCGAAGAGCGCCGAGATGGCCGCCGCGGAGCCGGCGGCGCCGAGCAACGCCGTGCTCGCCTCGGTCAGCGGCACCCGCACGAGACCGGCGAGCAGCAGGGCGAGACCGCCGCCCAGGGCGATCAGGGGCGCCTCGGGGCCCAGCACGGCGCCGAGCGGCAGGCCGAACAGGGCGGCGAGGACGACACCCGGCAGCGCGTTCCGCGTGATCCCACCCGGGTGCAGGCCGCCCGCCGGGATGTGACCGCCCCGCCCGGGGAGCCGCGTGACGACCAGGCCGACGGCCACACCCGCCACGAGCAGCAGGGGAAAGCCCCACCACCAGGGAGCCTGCCGCCGGCCGAGATCCCTGGGCCAGTCCGTCCAGATCAGCTCCTGCAGCTCGTGGATCGCCACGAGGAACCAGAACGCGATCAGCGACACCGGAATGCCGATCAGCCCGCAGAACACCAGCGTCTTGCGGTACTCGGGCCGACGCAGCATGTTCCGCAGCTGCTCGGCCTCTTGGGGCTGGTTCCCCGGCGCGGACACGTCCGCTTCCGGCTTCGTCCCGGCGATGGCGTCCTCCTGAGGTCACAAAGGTGCCCGGCGGCTGCCGCTGCACTGTCCCCACGCCCTGGATAGGGTGGACACAAACAGTAAGAAACCCTGCCATAGCACACCGGTGACGCGTCTGCGACCGGCCGGTGGAACGGGTGGCGACCATGACCGCATCAACCGTCAGCGCACAGGAGACCCACCCCTGCGGGTCCGATGCTTCGAACGTGGGGGCGGCACCCGGGAAGACCTCCGCGGCAGCCGACCGCGCCGTCGCGCACAACGCCGTGGCCCTCGACGTGCTCGGTCGGCGACTTGAACTGCCGCCGCCCGACCAACTGGCGTTTCTCGCGGGCGTCGGCGTACTGGCCGCGATGGAGATCATCGAATGGCCCGTGGCGCTGGCGCTGTCGATCGGACACCAGCTCGCCCACAGCCATCACGGCCGCGTTCTGCGCGAGTTCGGCAACGCCCTGGAAGAAGCCTGAGGCCGCCGCGACCGACCCCCCAGGACCTGCCCCCAGGACCTGCCCCCGGCGCTACACCGCCATCAGCGGCGCGTCCTTCCTCCACTTGAGGATCTTGTCGAAGCTCACCACCGCCCCCGTCCGCCCCGGCTTGTTGCCGATGTGGACGTGGTCGGCGAGTTCCTGGATGAGGTACAGGCCGCGGCCCGCCTCGGCGTCGGTGTCGGTGTGGACCGGGGCGGGGCGGGCGGGGCGTTCGCCGGTGAAGCCCGGGCCGGAGTCGGCGACCTCGATACGGCACTTCTCACCGTCGAGGTAGGCGGTGACGCGGTACGCCTCCGAACAGCCGCCGTGCGCGGTGTCCCCGCCGTGCTCGACGGCGTTGGCGCAGGCCTCGCTCAGGGCGACGGACAGGTCGTAGGAGACGTCGGGGTCGACGCCCGCCGTCTCCATCGTGCCGAGCAGCAGGCGTCGGGCGAGCGGCACGCTCGCGGCCTCGCGCCGCAGATGGAGTGACCACCAGATGCTCATGCTCCAGCCTCCTGGCCGCGGCTCGACATACCGATACGTATTGCCGCCCTGCCCCGTAAGTAAGCGTGATTTCCGCGTGATGCCTCCCATATGGGGGATGCGCGGCACGTAGGAATCGGTGTATGGGGGGATTCAACGGCACCAGTCGTATCAGTCACACCAGAGGGTGATCTTCCGCACCGTGGGGAATGTTGTGGGCCTGCCGTGTGGGCGTCGTCAGGGCAGTGCGATGATGAGCCCGCCATGACTGACCCCCACCAGCGCACGGCGCGCTCCGGAGGTGCTCTCCGGCTGCTGCGGGCCGCGGTGTTCGCCGCGGTCTGCGTCGTGCTGGCCGGGGCCGGGCACACCATGGCCTCCTGCGCCACCGTTCCGCTGTGGACGCTGGGCGCGGGGTTCCTGGCCGTCCTCGCGGCCGTGGTACCGCTCGCCGGGCGCGAGCGGTCGCTGCCGGGCATCGCGGCGCTGCTCGCCGTCGGACAGACCGTGCTGCACACGCTGTTCGGGCTCGGACAGCACGGCACGGCGGCCGTGACGTCGACGGCGACGACCGTCTCCGACGCCGCGCTGGTCGAGCGGGCGGCACGGCTGTTGTGCGGAACCACGGCGGCGGCCCTCAGCCCCGCCCAGGCGCAGAGGATCCTCATCGAGGCGCGGGTCTACGACGCCGACGGCAGCAACGGCAGCTCCGCCGCCGGCGGTGTCGGCGGCGGGGGCATGAGCGCCATGCACCATCCCGCCGACGCCCTGTCCACCGTCGGCTCGTCGGTGTCGCTGCTGCCCTCCCTGCCGATGCTGCTCGGCCACGTCCTCGCGGCCGTCGCCGCCGGCTGGCTGCTGCGGCACGGTGACGCGGCCCTGCTGCGCCTCATGCACCTGTCGGCGCACGGCGTCGCCGAGGGCGCGTTCGTACGGTCCCTGCGCGGGGCGCTCGCGTTGGTGCGCGCCCTGCTCGCGGGGCTGCCCGCGGCGCCCGAGTGGGGCCCGCGCACCCCGCGCACGGCCCTGCTCGCGCGCCCCCGGCCGCCTGTCCACGCACTCCAGCACACGGTGATCAGGCGCGGCCCGCCGACCGCCGCCGCACTCGTCCTCGCTGCCTGACGCGACGCGACCAGCACTCCACCACACGGGTGGGCGGCCGCCGTCGTGCGGCACGCGCGCGTGCGCACGGTTCCCGCGCTCACGCCTCCTCACCGTCAGACCTCACTCATAGTGGAGTGCTCGCTGTCATGAAGCCTGTCCTCAAGGCCTCCCGTCTCGCTGCCGCCGCTGCCGTCGCCGGCTCCGCCGTCCTCGTCCTGTGCTCGCCCGCCTTCGCGCACGTCACCGTGCAGCCGGAGGGCACGGCTGCCAAGGGCGGCTACGCGGTGGTGAACTTCCGCGTCCCCAACGAGCGCGACAACGCCTCGACCACCAAGCTGGAGATCAACTTCCCGACGGACACCCCGCTCTCCTCGGTGCTGCCGCAGCCGGTCCCCGGCTGGAAGATCGACGTCACCAAGAGCAAGCTCGCCAAGCCGCTGGAGGTGCACGGGCAGCAGATCTCCGAGGCCGTCTCCAAGGTCACGTGGACCGCGACGGCCGAGGGCATCAAGCCCGGCTTCCTCCAGCAGTTCCCGGTCTCCATGGGCGTGCTGCCCGAGAAGGCCGACCAGGTCGTCTTCAAGGCGATCCAGACGTACTCCAACAAGGAGGTCGTGCGCTGGATCGAGGTGCAGGCGGAGGGTGCCGAGGAGCCCGAGAACCCGGCCCCGGTGCTCGCGCTGGCCGACGCCTCCGAGGACGGCCACTCCCACGGCTCGTCCACCGAGGAGGCCTCCGAGGAGTCCGACGACGCCAAGGCCGCGGCCGCGACGACCGAGGCCTCCGACTCCTCCGGCGGCAGTGACACCACCGCCCGTGTCCTCGGCGTCGTCGGTATCGTCGTCGGCGCCGCCGGCGTGGGGTACGGCGTGCTCGCCGGCCGTCGCCGGCCCGACGCCTCCTGACCTCGGCCGTCCGCGGTGCGCACCGGGGTCGTCAGGGCCCCGGTGCGCACCGGAATTCACCACATCTGGGACATCTCTCCATGCGTAAGAAGACGTTCGCCGCGGCCGCGCTGCTCGCCGCGGCCACCCTCACCCTCTCCGCCTGCGGCAGTGGCGACAGCGACTCCAGCCCCGTCGCCGCCGTCTCCGAGGACAGCTCCAAGCAGGCCGCGACCGTGCTCGACCAGCCCTTCACCAAGCCGAACCTGGTCCTGACCGACACCCAGGGCAAGCAGTACGACCTCCGCAAGGAGACCGCCGGGCACCCGACGCTGCTGTACTTCGGCTACACCCACTGCCCGGACGTCTGCCCGCTGACGATGAACAACATCGCCGTCGCGAAGAAGCAGCTGCCCAAGGCGGAGCAGGACGAGCTGCGCGTCGTGTTCGTCACCACCGACCCGGACCGCGACACCCCGGCCGCGCTCGGCGCCTGGCTGAAAGGCATCGACTCGCAGGTGGTGGGCCTGACCGGCGACTTCACGACCATCCAGACCGCCGCACGCACCGTGGGCATCTCCATCGAGCCGCCGCACAAGGACAAGAACGGCAAGATGGTCTCGACGCACGGCACCCAGGTCATCGCCTTCTCCCCGAAGACGAACGGCGGTTACCTTCTCTACGGCGAGGGCGTCACGGTCGACCAGTACGCCAAGGACCTCCCCAAGATCGCCAAGGGGCAGAACCCGTGAGGCGGTTCGCCGTCTGCGCCACCGTTCTGACCGGGGCCCTGGTCCTCGCGGGCTGCGGCTCCGACGACTCGGCCGCCGAACTGTCCGTGAGCTCCGCCTATATGCCGCAGCCGGTCTCCGACTCCATGGCGGCGGGCTTCCTGACGATCAGCAACAAGGGCGGGACCAAGGACGAGTTGACCTCCGTGACCAGCGATGCCGCGGGCAGCGTCACCGTCCACGAGACCGTCGATGGGGCGATGCAGGAGGTCGACTCCCTCGAGGTCCCCGCCCACGGCCGGCTGGTGCTCGCCAGCGGAGGGAACCACCTGATGTTCGAGAAGCTGAAGCGGAAGCCGGCGCAGGGCGAGAAGGTGACCGTGGAACTGCACTTCGCCGAGTCCGGAACCGTCGAGGTCGAGATGCCGGTGGAATCCGCCACCTACACCCCGAAGACCGGGCACTGAGGGAGGGACCGCCTTGACCCAGACCATCGCTCCCAGAGTCCGGATGCTGGTGCTGCTGTTCCTGGCCGTCACCGGCGCACTCCTCGCCGGCGCCGGGCCGGCCTCCGCGCACGCCGCGCTGACCGGCAGCGACCCCGCTCAGGGGGTGGTGGTCGACAAGGCGCCCACCCGGGTGTCGCTGACCTTCTCCGAGCAGGTCTCGACGACCGGCGACTCGCTGCGCGTCCTCGACCCCAAGGGCACACGCGTCGACACCGGCAAGCCGTCCAACGTCAGCGGCACCACCTACGCCGTGCAGCTGCACTCGGGGCTGCCCGACGGCACGTACACGGTGACCTATCAGGTGGTGTCCGCCGACAGCCATCCCGTCGCCGGCGCCTACACCTTCTCCATCGGCTCCCCCTCCAAGACCAGCGTCTCGGTCTCCGAGCAGCAGGCCGGCGGTGGAGTCGTCGGCGGCTTGTACGGGTTCGGGCGGTATGTGTCGTACGGCGGGTTCATCGTCATGGTCGGCGGCGCCGCCTTCGTACTGGTCTGCTGGCAGCGCGGCGCCGGTGAGCGGGCCGTGCAGCGGCTCGTCGTCTCCGGCTGGCTCGCGCTCACCGCGGCCACCCTGTTCCTGCTGCTCCTGCGCGGCTCCTACACCGGCTCCGGCAAGCTCGGTGACGTCTTCGACCTCGATCTGCTCGGGCAGGTCCTGCAGACGAAGACGGGCGCCGCGCTGGTCTCCCGGCTACTGCTGCTCGCCGCGGCCGCACTGTTCATCGCCGTCCTCTTCGGCGCCTATGACAAACGCGAGGACGAGGAGAAGCGGGACCTGACGTTCGGGCTCGCCATCGGCGGCACGGTCGTGGCGGCCGGGCTCGCGGCGAGCTGGTCGATGGCCGAGCACGCCTCGACCGGGCTGCAGCCGGGCATCGCGATGCCCGTGGACGTCGTCCATCTGGTGGCCGTCGCCGCCTGGCTGGGCGGGCTGTGCGCACTCCTCGTGGCGCTGTACCGGGCAAAGACCCCGCTCGAGGCCCCGGCCGTCCGCCGGTTCTCGCAGGTCGCCTTCGGCAGTGTCCTCGCCCTGGTCGCGACCGGCGTCTACCAGTCGTGGCGTCAGCTCGGCTCCTGGTCGGCCTTCACCGACACCCGCTACGGACAGCTCCTGCTCGTCAAGATCGGCCTGGTCGCGCTGCTCGTCGGCATCGCCTGGATCTCCCGCCGGTGGATGGCCCGGCTCGCGGAGACGGCTACGGAGACGGCCGCGGACACGACGTCCGATACGGCGTCGAGGGCGCCCCACGAGGAGAAGGAAACCGCTGCGGAGACCGCCACCGCGGTCAAGGAGCCCGTCGCCGCCAAGGCGTCCTCCGGTGAGGCCGGGGCCGGTTCCGGCGCCGGAGACGCCCAGCGGGCCACACAGCTCGCCCGGCAGCAGGCCGCCATGGAGGCCGCGCGGCAGAAGCGGGAGCGCGAGGCCGACCCGAACCGCTCGGGCCTGCGCCGCTCGGTGCTCGCCGAGGCCGGCGTCGCCGTCTTCCTGCTCGCCGTCACTACCGCGCTGACGTCCACCGAGCCCGGCCGCACCGAGCTGGAGGCCAGGGCGGCCACGGCGGCCTCCTCGTCGTCCGCGTCGGACGCCTCGGGGGCCCTGACCCTCGACATGTCCTTCGACACCGGCGGCACCGACGGCAAGGGCGTCGTCAGCGTGGACCTCGACCCCGCGCGGGCCGGGGCCAACGAGATGCACGTCTATGTGACCCGGCCCAACGGCCGTGCCTTCGACGTCCCCGAGGTGAAGGTCGCCTTCACCCTCGAAGCCCAGAAGATCGGGCCGCTGCCCGTCACCCCCGACCACATCACCACCGGCCACTGGGCGGCGAACGGAGTGCAGATCCCCATGGCCGGCGAATGGAAGATCGCCGTGACTGTACGGACTTCCGACATCGACCAGGTGACCGTCTCCAAGAACGCGCAGATCGGCTGACCGCACCATGCCCGACCAGACCATTCCGCAGGCCCCGACCCCGGAGAAGCCCCTGTCCCCGGAGGCCCCCGCACCGGCCCTGACCCGGCGCAGGCTGCTCGGCACCGCCGGGGCCACCGGGCTCGTCCTCGGCGTCGCGGGCGGGGCCGCCGGCTACACCGCCGCGCCCGCACAGGCGACCCCTCTGTCCACGATCGGTTCCGAGCGGGCGATGTTCCACGTGAAACATCAGCCCGGCATCACCCAGGGTCTCCAGGCCCGCGGCCACCTCATCGCCTTCGACCTTGCGGCCGGCGCCGGCCGCAAGGAGGCCGCCGCACTGCTGCGCCGCTGGTCGGAGACAGCCCGCCGGCTGATGGCGGGCGAGGCCGCCCCGCACGACGACACCGACGTGGCCCGGGACGCCGGTCCGTCCTCGCTGACGATCACCTTCGGCTTCGGCCACAGCTTCTTCGCCCGCACCGGTCTGGAGAAGCAGCGCCCGGTCGCCCTGGACCCGCTGCCCGACTTCTCCTCCGACCAGCTGGACAAATCCCGCAGCAACGGCGACCTGTGGGTGCAGATCGGCGCGAACGACGCCCTGGTCGCCTTCCACGCCCTGCGCGCGATCCAGAAGGACGCGGGCAGCGCCGCTCGCGTGCGCTGGCAGATGAACGGCTTCAACCGCACTCCGGGCGCCACCGCTCACCCCATGACCGCTCGCAACCTCATGGGCCAGATGGACGGCACGCGCAATCCCAAGCCGACCGACGCCGACTTCGAGAAGCGGATCTTCGTGCCGGCGTCCGGCTCGAACGACCCGGCCTGGATGGCCAACGGCTCCTACGCCGTCGTACGCCGTATCCGCATGCTCCTCGACGACTGGGAGAAGCTGTCGGTCAAGGCCCAGGAGCAGGTCATCGGGCGTCGCAAGTCCGACGGGGCGCCGCTGTCCGGAGGCACCGAGACGACCGAGATGGACCTGGAGAAGACCGACGCCAAGGGCGATCTGGTCGTCCCGCTCAACGCCCACGCCCGGATCACCCGCCCCGACCAGAACGGGGGCGCGGCGATGCTGCGACGGCCGTTCTCGTACCACGACGGCATCGACGCGGACGGGGTGCCGGACGCGGGGCTGCTGTTCATCTGCTGGCAGGCGGATCCGCTGCGCGGCTTCGTCACCGTGCAACGCAAGCTGGACCGCGGGGACGCCCTGTCGAAGTACATCCGCCACGAGGCGAGCGGGCTGTTCGCGGTGCCGGGCGGGGCGGCGGAGGGGGAGTACGTGGGCCAGCGGTTGCTGGAGGGGTGAGACACGCCGGGCTCAGGTCACGCAGGTTCACTCCCCTGAGGGGTCAGCGTGAGACGTATACGCTGGGGTTTGGCAAGGGCCATTAGGGTGAGGTCATGCCAGCGAGCTATGCCTACCTCGGCCCCGAGGGCACCTTCACGGAGGTCGCCCTGCGCACGCTTCCCGAAACCGCCACCCGGCAGCTGATCCCGTACGTGTCCGTGCAGTCCGCGCTGGACGCGGTGCGGACCGGCGAGGCCGAGGCGGCGTTCGTGCCGATCGAGAACTCCGTCGAGGGCGGGATCACCACCACCCTCGACGAGCTGGTCGCGGGCGCGCCGCTGATGATCTACCGCGAGGTGCTGCTGTCGATCACCTTCGCGCTGCTGGTCCGGCCCGGCACCGAGCTGTCGGACATCAAGACGGTCTCCGCGCATCCGGCCGCGCAGCCGCAGGTGCGCAACTGGCTGAAGGCGAACCTCCCGGACGCCGTCTGGGAGTCGGCCGCCTCGAACGCCGACGCCGCCCGTCTGGTCCAGGAGGGCCGCTACGACGCCGCCTTCGCGGGAGAGTTCGCGGCCGCCCGGTATGGCCTCGAGGCCCTGGAGACCGAGATCCACGACGCGGAGAACGCGCAGACGCGGTTCGTGCTGGTGGGCCGCCCGGCCCGGCCCGCGGCGCCGACCGGGGCCGACAAGACGTCCGTCGTGCTGTGGCAGCGCGACGACCACCCCGGCGGGCTGCGCGATCTGCTGGGCGAGTTCGCGACCCGCGGCATCAACCTCATGGTGCTGCAGTCCCGGCCGACCGGCGCCGGCATCGGCAACTACTGCTTCTGCATCGACGCCGCCGGTCACATCGCCGACCGCCGGATGGCCGAGGCGCTCATGGGGCTGAAGCGGATCTGCCACGATGTGCGCTTCCTCGGGTCGTACCCGCGCGCGGACATGACGGCGGCGGATGTTCCTGCCCCGCAGCCCGGGACCTCCGACGGGGAGTTCGTGTCGGCGGCGGACTGGGTGGCGCGCTGCCAGGACGGCCGGTTCTAGGCGGCTGCCAGGACAGCCGGTTCCGGACAGCTGCCGGCACGGCCGGTTTCAGGCAGGCGGAGGCCGGGTTTCGGCCAGTCCGATCTGCATACCTTCGTTATCCACAGGCGTTATCCACAGGGCGGCTTCTCGACCTGGGGACAAGTCGACAACGAAGCACCATCGAGTCGACAAATCGCTCTACGGCGAGCAAGCACGGCTTTCGCCCCGCAGATCGCTCTTCGTCCACACGTTTCCTTCGATCAACCCCTTGGGGTGACCCCATTCCACCCGAACGTGGGCGCGCGCAGGGTTTGACCAAGGAATTGCATGCCGCGTGAACCGTACTCGGAATGATCAATTCCGATATCCACAGATCTTTCGCACAGCCTGTGGATAACTCTCCAGGGGTGCGGGTTCCTGTGGAAAACGGGGTCTCCAAGCCCCTCCAAGTTCCGTTTTCCACAAGGAATTCGAATCAGCACGGCGCCTCACGACCGCGCCGTCCCAGGGAGTGAGACACTTTTTCCTGACACCAAGGAGCGCGAGGGGCCATTCGGCAGCAACCAGGAAGCGCCAGGAGAACACATGGCGCAATTGCCGCATAACGTAACGCAAGGCATGTTCCTCAATAGTGAGTCGTGGGCCGTCATCCCGCACCGGTAGCCTTGAGCTCGTGATTGACCTTCGCCTGCTCCGTGAGGACCCCGACCGTGTGCGCGCGTCCCAGCGCGCCCGTGGAGAGGACGTCGCGCTCGTCGACGCTCTCCTGTCTGCCGACGAGCGGCGCAGGTCGTCCGGCGTCCGCTTCGACGAGCTGCGCGCCGAGCAGAAGCAGCTCGGCAAGCTCATCCCGAAGGCTTCCGCGGACGAGAAGGCCGAGCTGCTCAAGCGCGCCGAACAGCTCAAGGCCGACGTCAAGGCCGCCGACGCCGAACGCGACGCGGCCGACACCGAGACCCAGGAGCTGCTCCTGCAGCTCGGCAACCTCGTCCACCCCGACGTGCCCGTCGGCGGCGAGGAGGACTTCGTCACGCTGGAGACCCACGGCGAGATCCGCGACTTCACGGCTGAGGGTTTCGAGCCCAAGGACCACCTGGAGCTCGGCCAGCTCCTCGGCGCGATCGACGTCGAGCGCGGCGCGAAGGTCTCGGGTTCGCGCTTCTACTTCCTGACGGGTGTGGGCGCCCTCCTGGAGCTGGCGCTCGTCAACGCGGCGATCGCGCAGGCCACGGCGGCCGGCTTCACGCCGATGCTGACCCCGGCTCTGGTGCGCCCCCAGTCCATGGCGGGCACCGGCTTCCTCGGCCAGGCGGCCCAGGACGTCTACCACCTCGACAAGGACGACCTCTACCTCGTCGGCACCTCCGAGGTCCCCCTCGCCGCGTACCACATGGACGAGATCATCGACGCCGAGCGGCTGCCGCTGCGCTACGCCGGCTTCTCGCCCTGCTTCCGCCGCGAGGCCGGCTCGCACGGCAAGGACACCCGGGGCATCTTCCGCGTGCACCAGTTCGACAAGGTCGAGATGTTCACGTACGTCACTCCCGAGGACTCGCAGGCCGAGCACCAGCGCCTGCTGGAGTGGGAGAAGCAGTGGCTGACCTCGCTGGAGCTGCCGTTCCGCGTCATCGACGTCGCCACGGGTGACCTGGGCTCGTCGGCCGCCCGCAAGTTCGACTGCGAGGCGTGGATCCCGACCCAGGGCAAGTACCGCGAGCTGACCTCGACCTCGGACTGCACCGAGTTCCAGTCCCGCCGCCTGCAGATCCGCGTCCGCGAGGGCAAGCAGGTCCGCCCGCTGGCCACGCTCAACGGCACGCTGTGCGCCGTTCCGCGCACCATCGTGGCAATCCTGGAGAACCACCAGCAGGCCGATGGCTCCGTGCGCGTGCCCGAGGTGCTGCGCCCGTACCTCGGCGGCCGAGAGGTCCTGGAGCCGGTGGCCAAGTGAGCGACGCCGCTCCCGCCTCGGGTTTCCCCTACCGACTGATCGCGACCGACCTCGACGGGACGCTGCTGCGCTCCGACGAGTCGATCTCGCTGCGCACCCGTGACGCCCTCGCCGCGGCCACCGCGGCGGGGGCGGCCCACATCGTGGTGACCGGCCGCTCGGTCCCCTGGACCCGGCACATCCTCGACGACCTCGGCTACGACGGCCTCGCGGTCTGCGGCCAGGGTGCTCAGGTCTACGACGCCGGCACGCACCGCCTGCTGACGTCGGTGACCCTGGACCGCCAGCTGGCCGGCGTGGCGCTCGCCAAGATCGAGGCGGAGGTCGGCCCGCTGTACCTGGCGGCGAGCCGTGACGGACTGGAGGGAGAGGTGCTGGTCGGCCCCGGTTACGCGGTCACCGGCAAGCTCCCGGCGACACCGTTCACGGACGCGTCGGACCTCTGGACGGCCCCGCTGAACAAGATCTACATACAGCACCCGGACCTCTCGGACGACGAGCTGGCCGAGACGGCCCGGCAGGCCGCGGGCGGCTTCGTCACCGTCGCGATGGCCGGCGAGGGCATCGTGGAGCTCCTCCCCCTCGGCCTCTCCAAGGCCACAGGCCTCTCCCTGGCGGCCCGCCGCCTGGGCCTCAAGGCCACCGACACCCTCGCTTTCGGCGACATGCCCAACGACATCCCGATGTTCGCCTGGGCCGCCAAGGGTGTAGCCATGGCCAACGCCCACCTCGAACTGAAGGCAGTGGCAGACGAGGTGACGACCTCGAACGAGGAGGACGGCATCGCGGTGGTGTTGGAGAGGATGCTGGGCTAACGGGCTGCGGGCTGCGGGCTGCGGGCTGCGGGCTGCGGGCTGCGGGCTGCGGGCTGCGGGCTGCGGGCTGCGGGCTGCGGGCTGCGGGCTGCGGGCTGCGGGCTGCGGGCTGCGGGGCGCAACGATCGCGCAGGCGATCAAGGACGCGGGCTGTACCGATATGCGGCTCCGCCCCGTGGGCGCGACCAGCCACAGCACTCCCGCACCCGTACGGCTGCGCGCCCCGCGGCTCCCCGCCCACGGCCCCTTCTTGCCGCACCACCAGCCAACATCTCGGCCCAGTCCCAGTGACAACGTCTCGCGGAGGATGCACGAATCGAACGTGCGCGGGCTTTTCAGGCCCGACCACGGCTTAGCAAGCCGGTGCCTTACCACTCGGCCAATCCTCCGGGTGGGCGGCCTCACGCGAGAGCGACATCGCGTGCTCGAAGCGGCCGCCCCGGGCAGCTCCCCGTGCGGGGCGGGCTCGGACGGAGCGGGTAACTACTCCGGAGCCCGCCGCGGGCTGCCCTGACGGGAGCTGGACGAACTGCCGTGCATGGACATCGTCCGGCTCCTCTCCCAGTACCTGACGCCGGATCCGTCCCGGCGCTGCGGACACAACAACTCTGCCTTCCCGACGAGTTGGGCGCCACCGAATAAAACGTCTGTGTGAGTGGCGGGGCGCGCCGGGGGCCGGCCGGGCGGCTGAAGGACGACTGAAGCCGAGCCGCGTCGACGCCGTAAGGTCCAGGGTCCCTACCGGCGGCGCCACCTGCGCCGGCGCGCCTTGCTGAAGAACCAGCCCGCCGGGGGCTCGTCCGAGCGCCACGGCTGGGGCTCGGGCTTCTCGTTGCGCCAGCGCGCGGCGAGCATCCGGGCGCGGGCGGACGGCTCGGAGGTCTCGGCGGCCCGTATGAAGTCCTCGTCAAGGACCAGGTCGTCCCAGGTCCCGTCCGAAGTCCGGTCGGACGCCCCGTCCGAAGTCCGGTCGGACGCCCCGCCCGAGGTCCGGTCCGGCGTCCCGTCCCCGGGCCGCCCACGGCCGTCGCGCTCACGACCACCGAACTGCGCCGCCTCGTCAGCCATCCCGACCTCCTGCCGTCCTCGCAGCCGTATCCGTTCGCCCAGTGTGCCCGGACAGAGGTGAAGCCCCTGTCAAGAACGCCCCGCCGGTGTCTACTCCTCGCCCGCCAGCGTCAGCGCCCGCAGCTTCTGTCCCGCATACCAGGTGGCCAGCACGGTCACCGCGATCAACAGGACGGTCGCCGTGGTCAGTCCGACGTCCGAGGAGATCATGTCCCCGCCGGCGACCTTGTCGGCGACGGCCAGCGACCACTGCTGGACGCTGAGCGTGCGCGCGCCCGGCACCAGGGAGCCGAACAATGCCTCCCAGACGAGGGCGTAGACGAGGCCGAAGACCACCGCGTGCCGGGACACCGTGCCCAGCAGCAGGAAGAGTGCGGCGTAGGCGATGGAGGAGACCAGCGCGGCCACCGTGTAGGCGACGGCGATCTGCTGGCCGTTGCCGTTGAGGATGAACCCGGCGATCAGGGTGGGCAGCGCGGAGAACACCATCGTGACCGCTATCGCGACGATGAGCTTGGTGAAGATGATCGTCGGCCGCTTCAGCGGCTTGGACAGCAGGTACACCACGGAGCCATCGTCGATCTCCGGGCCGATCGCGCCCGTGCCGGCGATGACGCCGATGATCGGCACCATGGTGGCGAGCGCGAGCCCGCCCAGCAGGTCGGACGCCGTCTGGTCGTCGGCGCCGGCCAGGGCGCGCACGACCAGGGAGATCCCGATCAGCAGCAGCGGCAGAGCGCCGAGGATGAGGGCCCGGCGGCGGCCGAGCAGGGCCCGATAGGTGAGTCGGGCGACTGTGGGGTCGTACATCTTGGGCCTCCTACGCCGCGACCAGGTACGAGAAGACGGACTCGAGGGACTCGTCGGACGGCGAGACCGTGAGCAGGCGAATGCCATGGTCGCGCGCCACTCTCGGCAGCAGGGCCGTGAAGCGGCCGAAGTCGACGGCCTGGATGCGCAACGCGCCCTCCGCCAGGTCGACTTCGATGCCTGACGTCGACGGGTCGGCGATCAGTGCGGCCGCGAGGGCGCGGTCGTCGCTGGAGCGCACCAGGTAGCGGTGCGGCCGGTCGGTCATCAGGCGGCGGATCCGGCGGAAGTCACCGCTGGCCGCATGACGTCCGGCGACGACGACCTCGATGTGCCAGGCGAGTTGCTCGACCTCTTCGAGGATGTGGGACGAGAACAGCACCGTGCGGCCCTCGTCGCCCATGCGCCGCAGCAGGTCCATCAGCTGCATGCGCTGGCGTGGGTCCATGCCGTTGAAGGGTTCGTCGAGCAGCAGCAGCGACGGGTCGTGGACGAGGGCGCTCGCCATCTTCACACGCTGGCGCATGCCCTTGGAGTACGTGGCGATCTTGCGGTCCTGCGCGTACTCCATCTCGACGGTGGCCAGCGCCTTCTGGGCGGCCTTGGCGCCCAGGCCGTGCAACTCGGCGTTGGCGACGACGAACTCGCGGCCGGTGAGGAAGTCGTACATCGCCTCGCGCTCGGGGACGATGCCGATGTGCTTGTAGATCGCCTCGTTGCGCCAGACCTGCCGGCCGTCGAGAGTGACCGAGCCGGTGGAGGGGGCGAGGAAGCCGCCCATCATGTTGATGAGGGTGGACTTTCCGGCGCCGTTGGGGCCGAGCAGGCCGGTGACGCCGGGGCCGATGGTCATGGTGATGTCGTTGACGGCGACCACGTTGCCGAACCAGCGGGAGACATGGTCGAGGGAGAGCGTGGTCACAGTCCCACCTTCTTGTAGCGGCGCATCAGGAGGCCGTAGCTCGCGGCGATCAGGCCCAGGACGACGAGGACGTAGGCCACGCCCTCCCCGTGGGACGGGCCGACCCCGCCCGGGAAGGCGGAGGTGGCGCCGAGGAAGGCCGACTGCACGCCGTCGATGAGCGTGATCGGCGAGAAGAGGCCTATCCACGGGATCGCACTGGTGCTTCCCTGGGCGTCGGCGATGGCCTGGAGTGTGGAGACCGCGCCGTAGGAGATGGTCAGGACGGCGATGACGGCCGCGATGCCGAAGCCGCGGCGCGGGGTGACCGCGGCGATGACCAGGCCGAGGCCGGCGAGGAGCAGGGAGAGCAGGGTCACGGAGACGAGTCCCTGGGCGAACCCCTTGGTCTGGTCGGTGAAGTCGAGCTTGGCCAGCAGGGCACCCACATAGAGCACCAGCAGGGGTGCGGCGGTGAGGATGAACATCGCCGAGGCGAGCGCGGCGAACTTGGCACGGACGTAGTCGGCGGTCTCGATGGGCCGCGAGAAGTACAGCGGCACGGTCTTGAAGCGCAGGTCGCGCGAGACGGACTGGGGCGCCTGGGAGGCCACGTACAGGCTGATGACGGCCTGGAAGTAGATCGCGTATTCCGTGTAGTCGACGGGCAGTTTGCTGGCCTTCGTGGCGACCGCGACGGCGACCATGATGGCCGCGGGCACGCACATCACCACGAACAACAGCATGGGCAGGACCTTGGACTTCACCGAGCGGCCGAGGCCGTAGGCGCCGCGCAGGGACTGCGAGTAGAGGGAGCGGCGGGCGTAGGAGCGGCCCAGGCGCGGGCCGTCGTAGCTGCGGTAGCCGATGTTGTGGATGCGGGTCTGGTCACCCGACGGCGGTGCTACGGGGTGCTCAACTGCCATGGCCGACCGCCTCCTTCCGCTGCTCGTCGCTGTCCTTGAAGACCTCCGAGATGTGGTGCCGCCGCTGCTCCATGCGGACCAGACCGAGGCCGAGGTCCGCGACCACGTCCCGCACCAGGTCGTACGTCTCCTCGCCCTGCGCGGTCAGCAGCAGGATGTGGCCGGCGCCCGGCAGGCCGCCGTCGGCGTCGAGGACGTCCACCCCGCGCGCGTGGAGCGCCTCGCGCACCGCGCGGGTGCCGTCGGGGTGGTCGTCGGTGTCGGTGACCTCGATGGCGAGGGTGGTCGTGGTCTGGGTGAAGTCGGTGGTGGAGCTGGAGCGCAGGAGCTTGCCGCCGTCGATGACGACGACGTGGTCACAGGTGCGCTCCAGTTCGCCCAGCAGGTGGGAGGTGACCAGGACCGAGATGCCGAAGTCGGTGTGGATGCGGCGGATCAGGCCCAGCATCTCGTCGCGGCCGACCGGGTCGAGACCGTTGGTCGGCTCGTCCAGGAAGACCAACTGCGGGTCGTGGACGAGGGCCTGGGCCAGCTTCACGCGCTGCTTCATGCCGGTCGAGTAGCCGCCGATGGGGCGGTAGCGCTCCTCGTACAGGCCGACATGGCGCAGTGTGTCGGCGGTGCGCTCGCGGGCGGCCGTCGGCGGCAGGCCGGACATGCGGGCCATGTGCACGACGAACTCGGTGGCCGAGACGTCGGGCGGCAAGCAGTCGTGCTCCGGCATGTAGCCGACGCGCTCGCGGATGGCGGCGCCCTTGGTGGCGACGTCGAGGCCGAGCACCTCGGCGCGGCCCTCCGTGGCGGGCGAGAGACCCAGCAGGATCTTGATGAGCGTGGACTTGCCGGCCCCGTTGGCGCCGACGAGCCCGGTCACACCGGGCCCGACGTCCACGGACAGCCGGTCGAGAGCGGTCACCCGGGGGAACCGCTTGCTCAGGCTTTCGGTCGCGATCACAGTCACGTCTTCGAAGGTAGTGACGCACGCCACGGAAATCGTCAGACCTCAGAGCCGTCTTCGCGTCAGACCTCAGATGTACGGGCCCGTAGGGGATCCCCTGCTTGAGAGTTACGGGCCGTGATCCACGGCTCGGCGTCCGCCCTGTTGACGCTTCCTCTAACAAGTGCCAGATTCGGCGAGGTCACGTTACGGACGCGTCCCGCAGCCAGCGTGGACCGGGGCGCCCGGCCGCGGAAGGGAAGGCGGAGGGGAAGTGACGGTGCTGGAGGGGGCGCGCGAGCGCCGGGTGCGGACCGGCGGGATCGAGCTGTGCGTCGCCGAACTGGGCGACCCCGAGCGGCCGACGCTCGTCCTGGTGCACGGCTATCCGGACAGCAAGGAGGTGTGGTCCGAGGTCGCGTCCCGGCTGGCCGACCGCTTCCACGTGGTGCTGTACGACGTGCGGGGCCATGGCTGTTCCACCGCGCCCGAGCCGCTGCGGGGCGGGTTCACCCTGGAGAAGCTGACGGACGACTTCCTGGCGGTCGTGGACGCGGTCAGCCCCGGCCGGGCGGTGCACCTGGTGGGGCACGACTGGGGATCGGTGCAGGCCTGGGAGTTCGTCACGGTCGAACGAACCCGGGACAGGATCGCCTCCTTCACCTCGATGTCCGGCCCGTCCCTCGACCACTTCGGTCACTGGATCAACCGGCGTCTGAGGCGGCCGACTCCGCGCCGGGTCGGCCAACTCCTCGGCCAGGGCGCCAAGTCCTGGTACGTGTACCTGCTGCACACACCCGCCCTGCCCGAACTCGCCTGGCGCGGCCCGCTGGGCAAGCGCTGGCCGGGCATCCTGCGCAGGCTGGAGAAGGTCCCCGCCGGCACCTACCCGACGTCGTCCCTCCCCGACGACGCCGCCCACGGCGCCTGGTTGTACCGCGACAACGTACGGGCCCGGCTGCGCCGTCCACGCACGGACGCGCACGCGCACGCGCCCGTGCAGCTCATCACACCCCTGGGCGACGCGTATCTTTCGGAGCGGCTGTACGACGAACTGGAGCGGTGGGTCCCGCGGTTGACGCGACGGACACTCGCGGCGAAGCACTGGGTGCCGCGTACCCGACCCGATCAGCTGTCGGCGTGGATCGCGGAGTTCGTCACCTCGGTGGAGGCCGAGGGAGGCGGCGAGAAGGCGGCGGCGACACCGAAGGCCACCGGTCCGTACGCCGAACGCTTCGGCGGGCAGCTGGTGTTGGTCACCGGGGCGGGCAGCGGCATCGGCCGGGCCACGGCGTCCGCGTTCGCGGAGGCCGGTGCACGGGTGATCGCCGTCGATCTGGACGCGGAGAGCGCGGCCCGCACTGCCGAGACGTGCCGGCTGATCGGCGCGCCGGAGGCCTGGGCGGAGACGGTGGACGTCTCCGACGAGCAGGCGGTGGAGAAGCTCGCGGCGAAGGTCCAGGCCGAACTCGGCGTCGTGGACGTGCTGGTGAACAACGCGGGCACAGGGCTGGCGGGCTCGTTCTTCGACACCACGCCCGAGGACTGGCGCAAGGTCCTGGACGTCAATCTGTGGGGCGTCGTCCACGGGTGTCGTCTCTTCGGCCGGCAGATGATCGACCGCGGCCAGGGCGGCCACATCGTCAACATCGCTTCTGCTGCGGCCTTTCAGCCCTCCAGGGTTCTGCCCGCCTACAGCACTTCCAAGGCCGCCGTCCTGATGCTCAGCGAGTGCCTGCGCGCCGAACTGGCGGGCCGGGACATCGGTGTTACGGCGATCTGTCCCGGGCTGGTGAACACCGGCATCACGTCCAGGGCGAGGTTTGTCGGGGTCGACGCGGAGGAGGAGAAGCGTCGCCGGCAGCGCTCCACGCGCGTGTACCGGCTGCGCAACTACCCACCGGAGAAGGTCGCGAGCGCGGTCCTGCGCGCGGTGGCCCGCAACGAGGCGGTGGTTCCGGTGACGCCGGAGGCGCGAGGGGCGTATGCCCTGTCGCGGTTCGCGCCCCGGGTGTTGAGGTGGTTGGCGCGTGTGGAGCCGCCGTTGTAGGGCAGTTGGCCAAGTCACCATGGGGCGACCGATCTTGGTGAAACCGCCTATGACGACGGCCCGTTGTCCACAGAAGCGCCAATTCCCCTGTGGATAACTACAGTTGGTTGTGGATCAAACCTCGGACACAAAACAAAAATGCGTGATCCATGTCTCTCCCGTCATGCTGAGCGTATGGACGAACGACGCACCGTGAAGGTGTCGAAGTACCTCTCGAAACACCTGCGCCACCAGCCCGAGCGCATCGGCCTCATCCTCGACGAGGGTGGCTGGGTCGAGATCGACACGCTGATCGCGGCCGCCACGGCCCATGGCTTCCCCTTCACCCGGGACGAGCTGGACCACGTGGTGGCCGCCAACGACAAGAAACGCTTCGCGATCGAGGGCACCCGCATCCGCGCCAGCCAGGGCCACAGCATCGAGGTGGACCTCGGCCTGCCCCCGGCGACCCCACCGCCGTACCTCTATCACGGGACCGTGGCCCGCTACCTGGACGCGATCCGGGTCGAGGGGCTGCGGCCCATGAACCGGCACGACGTGCATCTCTCGCCCGACCGCGAGACGGCGACCCGGGTCGGTGCCCGTCGTGGCCGGCCGGTGGTCCTCTCCGTGGACGCGGGGGCGATGCACCGCGACGGCCACGTCTTCCACGTCAGCGCGAACGGGGTGTGGCTGACCAAGGCCGTTCCGCCGCAGTACCTGCGGTTTCCCGAGTCCCGATGACATGAGCGCCGCGGACGGGAAGGATCATAGGTATGGACCATATCCCCACCACCGAGGCCGCCGTCGCCGCGCTGCGCGCGATCGCCGCCGAGTACGGACTCGCCATCGAGGTCAGCCATGACATCGGCGCCGACCAGACCTCCCGCCGCACCGCCGCGGGCGTCGGCGTCACCACCGACCCGGACGGTTCCCTGCCCCACGAGGCCTACGTCGAGCTCGGCGGCCGTCCTCACGTGAGCGTGCGGCTGTACCCGGACGACGACGCGCTGATCACGGTCGACGGTGTGGAGTGCCCCGACATCGCCCGCGACGACGTCCCCGCCTTCCTCCGCGCCCTCTACGACGGCCACGCCTGGGTCAAGGCCCGCCGCTTCCCGCCGAGCGAGTTCCTGATGGTGCCGTTGCCGGGCGATCGGGTGCACAAGGAGTTCATCTCGATCAACCTCAGCCCGTGGCTCGCCGGGCGCGCGCGGTGACCGTTTCACGTGAAACACGGTCGCCGCATACGCTCGATGCCATGAGTCTGCGCCTGAGCACTGTGATCCTTCCGTACCGCCGCTGGAACGAGGGCGGCCGTTCGACATGGACACGTGCCGAGCAGCTTGGCTTCCACACCGCGTACACGTACGACCACCTCTCCTGGCGCACCTTCCGTGACGGCCCGTGGTTCGGTGCCATCCCGACGCTGACCGCCGCCGCGTCCGTCACCGAGCGCCTGCGTCTGGGCACGCTGGTGACCTCGCCCAACTTCCGCCACCCGGTGACCCTCGCCAAGGAACTGATCTCCCTGGACGACATCTCCGGCGGCCGCGTCACTCTGGGCATCGGCGCGGGCGGCACCGGCTTCGACGCCACCGCCCTCGGCCAGGAGCCTTGGACCCCGCGCGAGCGGGCCGACCGCTTCGCCGAGTTCGTGCCGTTGCTCGACCGGCTGCTCACCGAGGACTCGGTGTCGTACGAGGGCGACTTCTACTCGGCGCACGAGGCGCGCAACATCCCGGGCTGCGTCCAGCGCCCCCGGCTGCCCTTCGCCGTCGCCGCGACCGGCCCGCGCGGGCTGAAGCTCGCGGCCCGCCACGGACAGGCCTGGGTGACCACCGGCGACCCCAGGCTGTACGAGAACGGCACGCCCGAGCAATCGGTGCAGGCCCTGAGCGGCCAGATCGACAAGCTCACGGACGCCTGCGTGGCCCTCGGGCGGGATGTGCACCGGTTCGACAAGATCCTCCTCACCGGGTTCACCCCGGACCGCGGCCGCCCGCTCGAGTCCCTGGACGCCTTCGTCGACTTCGCCGGCCGGCACCAGGAGCTCGGCTTCACGGAGCTCGTGATCCACTGGCCGATCCCGGACTCCGACTTCGCCGCGGACGAGAAGGTCTTCGAGCAGATCGCCATGGAAGCACCGGCCCAGCTGGGCTGACGGCCGGCGACGGTCGGCTTGAGCTCCCCTCGACAACCGCCTCCGCTGCGCCGGCTCAGGCAGTCGGCGGTCCGCGTCCTGTGCGCCGACCTCGGCAATCAGCCGCCCGCGCCTCATCCGTGCGGGCTCTCGCACGGCCGTGCGGACGTATACGGGAGAATGGCCCGGTGACCTCAGCGACTCGACAGCCCGAGACCCCGGCCGCCACCCTCCCACCCCGGCTGATCGCCACCGACCTCGACGGCACCCTGCTGCGCGACGACAAGTCGGTGTCCCCGCGCACGGTCGCGGCTCTCGCCGCCGCCGAGGAGGCGGGCATCGAGGTTTTCTTCGTCACCGGCCGCCCTGCCCGCTGGATGGACGTCGTCAGCGACCACGTCCACGGGCACGGCCTGGCGATCTGCGGCAACGGCGCCGCCGTGGTCGACCTGCACGGCGGCCCCGGCGCCCACCGCTTCGTGAAGGTGCGCGAGTTGCCCCGGAAGAACGCGCTGGACGCCGTACGACTGCTGCGCGAGGCAGCTCCCGGGACCATGTACGCCATCGAGCAGACGTACGGCTTCTACCAGGAGCCGGAGTATCCCAAGATGCACATGGAGATCCCCGACTCCCTCGCCCCGGCCGAGCAGCTGCTGGCGCCGGACGCCCCCGGGGCCGACGAGCCGGTACTGAAGATCCTCGCGTTCCACCCCACGCTCGACCCCGACGCCTTCCTCACCCTCGCGCGGCTGGCCATCGGCGATCGCGCCGATGTCACCCGGTCCAGCCCCAGCGCGCTGCTGGAGATCAGCGGCCCCGGCGTCTCCAAGGCCAGCACGCTCGCCCTGTGCTGCGCCGAACGCGGCATCTCCCACGAGGAGGTCGTCGCGTTCGGGGACATGCCGAACGACGTCCAGATGCTCACCTGGGCGGGCCGGTCGTACGCGATGGGCAACGCGCACCCGGACGTGATCGCGGCGGCCTCCGGTCAAACCGTCGCCAACAACGAGGACGGAGTCGCCATCGTCATCGAGCAGCTGGTCGCCGAGCGGGTCCAGTCCTCCGACTGACCCCTGTCACACCTAACCGACCGGCACCCCGCGCGCCGTCAGCCACGGCACCGGATCCACCGCCGACCCCATCTCCGGCGTGACCCGCACCTCGAAGTGCAAGTGCGGCCCGGTGGAGTTGCCGCTGGTGCCCGACTGCCCGATCCACTGCCCGGGCGTCACGTTCTCGTCCTGATCGACGGTGACGGCCGCGAGGTGGGCGTACTGCGTGTAGTAGCCGTCGGCGTGCTGGAGCACGATCTCGATGCCGAACGCGCCTCCGCACGCCACCCGCACCACGCGGCCCGCGCCGACCGCCCGCACAGGCGTCCCGATCGGCACCGCGAAGTCCTGCCCGGTGTGCCGGTTCACCCAGCGGGCACCGCCACTGCCGAAGCTCGCGGACAGCGTGTAGCCCTCGACGGGCGCGGCCCACTCCCGGGTCAGCTGCACCGATGGCCGGCCGAGCCGCACGGCGCCCCGGCACGAGCCGGCGGCGACCGAGGCGTCCGCCTGCCCCTGCAACTGCCACCGCGCCTGTTCCAGCTTCTGCTCGATGCCCTTCTTCAGCACGGCGAGTTCGGCGTTGCGCCGCTCCAGCGCCTGCTTGGCCCCGGTGGCCTTCGCCTCGTCGGCGGCCAGCCGTGCCTCCGCCCGGCGGCTCTTGCCGATCGCGTTGTCGACAGCCTGGTTCGTCCGGGAGAAGACGTGCTGACCCCGCATCAACTCGTCGGGATCGCGGGCCAGGACGAACCGCGCGGCGTCCGACAGGCCACCACCGCTGCGGTACTGGGCGCGCGCGATACGTCCCAGGTCGCCACGGAGCACGGCGAGCTCCTGCCGTTGGCGGCCGAGGAGTGCCTCCAGCCGCTGGGCCTCGGCCCGCTGTGCCTCCGCCTCGCGCCGCCCCGCCTCGTACCGCTGTGTGGCCAGTGCGGCGTCCTCGTACAGCCGGGCCACCTGCGCGCTGATCCCGGCATCGGCGCCGGAACCGTCCCCGCCGGGCTCGCCGTCGGCGGCCGTGGGCCGTGCTGCGAGCACCGCGGCCGCGCACAGCAGAACGGGAAAGAGCGGGAGCCGACGGCGAGATGAGCGCATGTCAGCGATCGTGTCCTGACTGCCTGCCGTCGGTCCTGTTCAAGTCGTACGCCTGGGGGACGGGCCGCCACGAATGGCCCAGCGAGGGCCTGTGTGCCGGTCCGTCAGTGCGGCGCCTGCCACCACCGCCGTCCCGCCGCCGGGCCTCGCCGAGGCCCGCCCCGTACCTGCTGCCGCCACCGAGGACTCCGCCCGTGCGAGGTTCCTCAGGCCCGCGCCCCCACCAGCGCCTCCGCCGCCGCCTCTCTCTCGACCATCCTCCGCAACGGCCCCTCAGCGGCGGCCAGTTCCGCGTACGCGCCGCGCTGCACGACCCGCCCCTCGTCCAGCACGACCACCTCGTCGACCGCCTCCAACCCGGCCAGCCGGTGGGTGATGAGGAGCGTCGTACGGCCCTCGGTGGCGGCCAGCAGGTCCGCGGTGAGCGCGTCGGCGGTCGCCAGGTCGAGGTGCTCGGCGGGCTCGTCGAGGATCAGGACGGGGAAGTCGGCGAGAAGCGCGCGGGCCAACGCGAGCCGCTGCCGCTGGCCTCCGGACAGCCGGGCCCCGTGCTCGCCGACGAGCGTGTCGAGCCCGTCGGGCAGGCTGTCGGCCCACTCCAGCAGCCGGGCCCGGGCCAGCGCGTCACGCAGCTCCTCCTCGGTCGCGTCCTTCTTCGCCAGCAGCAGGTTCTCGCGGACCGAGCTGTCGAAGAGGTGCGCGTCCTGCGCACACAGCCCGACGAGCCGCCGTACGTCGTCGCTGTCCAGGGCGTACGCATCCACCCCGCCGAGCGTGTAGGAGCCCGCGCCCGCGTCCAGGAACCGCAGCAGCACCTGCGCGAGGGTCGTCTTGCCGGAGCCGGAGGGCCCCACCACGGCGGTCCGGCGCCCTTGCGCCAGCGTGAGGTCGACACCGGCGAGCGCGTCCCGGTCCTGCCCGGCGTGCCGGCCGGTCAGCCCCTTGACGACGAGCGGGAGCGGCGACGCGGGCGCCTGCCGGGGCCGCTCCGGCTCGCCCACCGGCTCGGGGGCGTCCAGGACCTCGTACACCCGCTCCGCGCTCCTGCGCACCCGCTGGCGGTACTGGACGGCCAGAGGCAGCCCCAGAACGGCCTCGAAGGCGGCCAGCGGGGTGAGGACGACGACAGCCGTCGTCACGCCGCCCAGCCGCCCGTCGACAACGGCCTGCGCGCCCACGAGGGCGGCGGCCGCGACGGTCAGCCCGGAGACGAGGGCGGTCAGTCCGTCCCCGAGCGCGGTGGCGGTGGCGGCCCGTGAGGCGATCCGCGTGAGGACGGAGTCGGCCGCCCGCACCTCTGCGGTACGGGCGGGCAGGGCCCCGGCGACGGTCAGCTCGGCGGTCCCGGTGAGCAGGTCGGCCGCGCGGGTGGCGAGCACGCCCCGCGCGGGGGCGAGCCGGCGTTCGGCCCGGCGCGCCACCGCACCGGTGACCAGGGGGACGCCCACCCCGGCCGCGAGCAGCCCCGCCGCGAGGACGGCCCCTGCCTCGGGCAGCAACCACGCCGTGAACGCGACGGACCCGGCCGAGACGACGGCGGCCGCACCGGCGGGCAGCAGCCACCGCAGCCAGTAGTCCTGCAAGGCGTCCACATCGGCGACGAGCCGGGTCAGCAGATCGCCCCGGCGGGTCGTGCGCAGTCCGGCGGGCGCCAGCCGCTCCAGCCGCCGGTAGACGGCGACCCGGGTGTCGGCGAGCATCCGCAGCACCGCGTCGTGCGACACGAGCCGCTCGGCGTACCGGAACACGGCCCGTCCGATACCGAAGGCCCTGGTCGCCGTCACGGCCACCATCAGATACAGCACCGGCGGCTGCTGAGAGGCCCGCGAGATGAGCCAGCCGGAGGTGGCCATGAGCCCGACGGCGCTGCCCAGGGCCAGGCTGCCCAGCAGCAGCGCGAGGCCGAGGCGGCCGCGCCGGGCGCCGGCCATGGCGCGGACCCGGGCGAGGACACCGCCCTCGGTCGCCGTGAGCCGCGGCTCGAACTCGGACGCGACGGCGGGGACGGGTGCTTCCTCGAGCCGCGTGGAAACGCCCGTGTGCGCGGCCTCGACGCGTCGAGTGGCCGCGGCTTCCGCCAGCCGCACCACCCGGTCCGCCACCGCCAGCAGCGCCGGCCGGTGCACCACCAGCAGGACCGTCCGTCCGGCTGCGAGCCGTCGCACGGCCGCCACGACCTCGGCCTCGGTCTCCCCGTCGAGGGCGGCCGTCGGTTCGTCCAGCAGCAGCACCGGCCGGTGCGCGAGGAACGCCCGGGCCAGTGCGAGCCGCTGCCGCTGACCGGCGGACAGCCCGGCTCCGTCCTCCCCGAGCACGGTCTCGGCCCCGGCGGGCAGCGCGTCCACGAACTCCAGCGCCCCGGCGTCCGCCAGCGCCCGCCGCACGGCCGTGTCATCGGCGTCGGGACGCGCCAGCCGTACGTTCTCGGCGATCGTCCCGGCGTACAGGTGTGGGTGCTGCGGCACCCATGCGATCCGGGACCGCCACTGCTCCAGGTCGATGTCGGCGAGGTCGACTCCCCCGACCCGGATCCGGCCCTCTGTGGGCCGCACGAAGCCCAGGAGTACGTTCAGCAGAGTCGACTTGCCCGCACCGCTCGGGCCGACCAGCGCGACCGTCTCCCCGGGCTCGACGGCGAAGGACACGTCCGACACGGCGTCGGTGGACCGGCCTGGGTAGCGGACCGTCACGCCCTCGAAGGCCACGCCCCCCGCCGGCACGGCGCCCTTGCCCGACGCGGGCACCGGCGTCTCCAGCACCGCGAAGATCTCCTCAGCGGCAGCGATCCCTTCGGCGGCCGCGTGGTACTGCGCCCCGACCTGCCGCAGCGGCAGATACGCCTCCGGCGCGAGCACGAGGATGACCAGGCCGATGTACAGGTCCATCTCGCCGTGGACGAGCCGCATGCCGATGGTCACGGCGACCAGCGCCACCGAGAGCGTCGACAGCAGCTCCAGCGCGAACGACGAGATGAAGGCGATCCGCAGGGTCCGCATGGTCGCCTGCCGGTACTCGCCGGTGATCCGCCGGATCGACTCGGCCTGCGCCTTGGCCCGCCCGAACACCTTCAGGGTGGGCAATCCCGCGACGACGTCCAGGAAGTGCCCCGACAAACGGGACAGCAGCCGCCACTGACGGTCCATCCGTGACTGCGTGGCCCAGCCGATCAGCACCATGAAGATCGGGATCAGGGGCAACGTGCCGACGATGATCGCCGCGGACACCCAGTCCTCGGTCACGATCCGCGCCAGCACCGCCACCGGCACGACCACGGCAAGCCCCAACTGCGGCAGATAGCGCGAGAAGTAGCCGTCGAGGGCGTCCACACCCCGCGTGGCGAGGGCCACCAGCGAACCGGTCCGCTGCCCGCTCAGCCACCCGGGACCAAGCTCCGTGGCCCGCTCCAGCAACCGCCCCCGCAGCTCCGATTTCACCGCCGCGCTCGCTCGGTGCGCGGAGAGCTCGGTGAGCCAGGCGACGAGTGCGCGGCCGATCGCCACCGTCACCAACAGCAGCAGGGGAGTGCGGAGTTCGGCGGCCGACAGCCCGTGCTGGAAAGCGCCGACCACCACCTCGGCGATGAGCATGGCCTGTGCGATGACCAGCGCCGCCCCGACGGCACCCAGACCGACGACCGCCACCAGGAAGAGGCGGGTGGCGCGGGCATATCGGAGCAGACGCGGGTCGATCGGTTTCACGTGAAACACACCCTCTTCTCAAGGGGCATGTTTCACGTGAAACATGCCCCAACTCGGACTCAGTGCACAGTTTCAGCGATGTGCTGTGTACCGATCCGCTTGCGGAACACCCAGTACGTCCACCCCTGGTAGAGCATCACGATCGGTGTGGCGATCACCGCACACCAGGTCATGATCTTCAAGGTGTAGGGGCTCGACGAGGCGTTGGTCACCGTGAGGCTCCACTCCTCGTTGAGCGTGGACGGCATGACGTTCGGGAAGAGCGTCAGGAACAGCATGGCCACGGCGGCCACGATGGTGACGCCGGACAGTGCGAACGACCACCCCTCGCGCCCGGCCTGGTTCGCCACGAGCGCCGCGACCAGGGCGGCGACCGCCACGACCAGCGCGACCAGGCTCTTGCCGTCACCGCCGTCGACCTGCGTCCACAGCAGGAAGAGCAGCGCGAAGGCAGCAGTCGCCAGACCGACCTTGAACGCCAGCTTCCGCGCCCGCTCCCGGATGTCGCCGACGGTCTTGAGGGCCGTGAACACCGCCCCGTGGAAGGTGAACAGCGTCAGGGTCACCAGACCGCCGAGCAGCGCGTACGGGTTGAGCAGGTCCCAGAGGTTGCCGACGTACTCGAAGTTCTGGTCGATCTTCACGCCCCGGACGATGTTGCCGAAGGCCACACCCCACAGGAACGCCGGGAGGAGCGAGGTCCAGAAGATCGCGTGCTCCCAGTTGCGCTGCCAGTTCTCCTCCGGCCGCTTCACCCGGTACTCGAAGGCGACGCCCCGCACGATCAGGCAGACGAGGATGAGCAGCAGCGGCAGATAGAAGCCGGAGAAGAGCGTGGCGTACCACTCCGGGAAGGCGGCGAAGGTCGCGCCGCCCGCCGAGAGCAGCCACACCTCGTTGCCGTCCCAGACGGGCCCGATGGTGTTGATGAGCACCCGCTTCTCGGGCCGGTTGCGGGCGAGCAGCTTGGTGAGGACGCCGACTCCGAAGTCGAAGCCCTCCAGGAAGAAGTAGCCGGTCCACAGGACGGCGATCAGGACGAACCAGACGTCGTGCAGTTCCATGACTGTGCAGCTCCCTCGGCCTAGTACGAGAAGGCCATCGGCTTGTCGGCGTCACGGGAGTCGCCGCCGATCTTCGTGGGCGGGTTGAGGTCGGCCTCGGTGAGCTCGGGCGGGCCGGCCTTCACGTACTTCACCAGCAGCTTGACCTCGACGACGGCGAGGATCGCGTACAGGGTCGTGAAGACGATCATCGAGGTGAGGACCTCGCCCTGGGAGACGCCGGGGGAGACCGCGTCGCGGGTCTGCAGGACGCCGTAGACGACCCACGGCTGGCGACCCATCTCGGTGAAGATCCAGCCCCAGGAGTTGGCGATCAGCGGGAAGGCCAGGGTCCAGATGGCGGCCAGCCAGTAGAGCCTGGTGAGCTTGGGGTTGAGCGCCTTGTTCCGGAACAGGACCAGGTGCGGCACCTCGTCGTCACCGACCCGCAGGTGCTGCGGCAGCAGGAACTTCTTGCGGGTCAGCCACAGTCCGGCCAGGCCGATCGCGAAGGACGTCATGCCGAAGCCGATCATCCAGCGGAAGCCCCAGTAGGCGACGGGGACGTTGGGCCGGTAGTCGCCGGGCCCGAACTTCTCCTGCTCGGCCTTGTTGACGTCGTTGATGCCGGGGACGTACGAGGTGAAGTCGTCCTTGGCGAGGAAGGAGAGCAGGCCGGGGATCTCGATCGCGACCTTGTTGTGGCCCTTGTCGACGTCCCCGTAGGCGAAGACCGAGAAGGGCGCGGGCGCCTCGCCGTCCCACAGGGCCTCGGCCGCGGCCATCTTCATCGGCTGCTGTTCGTACATGATCTTGCCGAGGACATCGCCACTGACCGCGGTGAGCAGACCGCCCACGGCGACGGTGACCAGGCCGAGCCGCAGTGAGGTCTTCATATCGCGGATGTGCTTCTTGCGCAGCAAGTGGAAGGCGGAGATGCCGACCATGAAGGCGCCGCCGGTGAGGAAGGCCGCGGAGAGGGTGTGGAAGGCCTGGGCGAGCGCGGTGTTCTGGGTCAGCACGAGCCAGAAGTCGGTGAGCTCGGCCCGCCCCTTCGCCTCGTTGATCCGGTAGCCGACCGGGTGCTGCATCCACGAGTTGGCCGCGAGGATGAAGTAAGCCGACAGGATCGTGCCGATCGAGACCATCCAGATGCAGGCCAGGTGGATCTTCTGGGGCAGCTTGTCCCAGCCGAAGATCCACAGCCCGATGAAGGTGGACTCGAAGAAGAAGGCTATGAGCGCCTCGAAGGCAAGCGGCGCACCGAAGACGTCACCGACGAACCGCGAGTAGTCCGACCAGTTCATGCCGAACTGGAACTCCTGCACGATGCCGGTGACAACGCCCATCGCGATGTTGATCAAAAAGAGCTTGCCCCAGAACTTGGTCGCCCTGAGGTACTTCTCCTTCTCCGTGCGCACCCAGGCGGTCTGCAGCCCGGCCGTGAGAGCGGCCAGCGAGATCGTCAGGGGGACGAACAGGAAGTGGTAGACGGTCGTGATGCCGAACTGCCAGCGCGCCAGAGTCTCCGGCGCCAAAGCCAGGTCCACGTCGCCGCTCCTTACCTCACCGCTTGTGAAAGCGTTCACATTCACAAGCAATTATGACGCATAGCCGTTCGAGGCTCGACGGGCGGGGGTCCCCAACGCGGCCCACCCGCCCTCACCTGCGAGGGGCCGGTGGGAGCCAGGACACAGACCGGTGGGCCCATGGCACGGAAAGAGCGCCTTGGTTCCACGTGAAACCAAGGCGCCCAGCAGCAGCCGGCCTGAGGCAGCGGGCCGCCCTACAGCTCCTTGCGGAACACTTCCGCCACCTTGAGAAAGATGTCGTTGGCCTCGGTCTCCCCGACCGTGACGCGCACACCCTCACCCGGGAACGGCCGGATCACGACACCGGCCTGCTCGCACGCCGCCGCGAAGGCGACCGTCTGCTCGCCCAGCCGCAGCCACACGAAGTTCGCCTGGGTCTCGGGCACCGTCCAGCCCTGCTCGCGCAGGCCCTCGACCACGCGGTTGCGCTCGCAGACCAGGGACCCGACCCGGCCGAACAGCTCGTCCTCGGCCCGCAGCGAGGCGATCGCCGCCTCCTGCGCGAGCTGGCTCACCCCGAACGGCACCGCTGTCTTGCGCAGCGCCGCCGCCACCGGCTCGTGGGCGATCGCGAAACCGACCCGCAGCCCGGCAAGGCCGTACGCCTTGGAGAACGTCCGCAGCACACAGACGTTCGGCCGCTGCCGGTACAGCTCGACGCCGTCCGGCACCTCGGGGTCGCGGATGAACTCGCGGTAGGCCTCGTCGAGCACGACCAGCACGTCACCGGGCACCCGATCCAGGAACCGCTCCAGCTCGGGCCGCTTCACCACGGTGCCCGTGGGGTTGTTGGGGTTGCAGACGAAGATCAGCCGGGTCCGCTCGGTGATCGCGTCGGCCATCGCGTCCAGGTCGTGCACGTCCCCCGGCGTCAGCGGCACCCGGACCGCGGTCGCGCCGCTGATCTGCGTGACGATCGGGTACGCCTCGAAGGACCGCCAGGCGAAGATCACCTCGTCGCCGGGGCCGGCGGTCGACTGGAGCAACTGCTGGGCGACGCCGACCGAGCCAGTGCCGGTCGCCAGATGGGAGGCGGGGACACCGAAGCGCTCGGAGAGCTCGTTCACCAGGCCCGTGCACGCCATGTCCGGGTAGCGGTTGAAGGAGGCGACGGCGGCCGACACGCTCTCCAGCACACCGGGCAGCGGCGGGTAGGGGTTCTCGTTGGAGGACAGCTTGTAGGCCACGGGACCGCCGGCCGCCGCCGGCTTGCCCGGCTTGTAGGTGGGGATCCCCTCCAGCTCGGCGCGCAGCTTGGGGCTCGTCTCGCTCACCGCAGTCCTCCTCGTGACCACCACCGGCTTCCCATACTGCTCACCTTATGAGGATTCGGCTCGGGTGCGAACAGCTGCGGAGAGGCTGCTGATGACGGGCCCCCGGCGGATCGCGTACGGGCGATGTACCTCAGGCACGCATCAGGCGCATCACCGTACGAAGGCGTATGAAACGGGGGGCGCGCCGCACATATATCTATGCGCCGGTAGCTCACGCCGTGGCGCGCATCCCTCGTGCAGGTGAGTTGAGACCTCTTCGAAACATCGGTGCCTTGGCAGGCTCATCCGCGCACACACACCACGTCCTGGCATGGAGATCCTCAACTGGCTTGTTTTCCAAGGCATTTGCTCGCTTGCGACCATGCAGAAACGTGCCTGTCAACGCGTGCATATGCGTCCGCCCTACCCCACCGGATGAGCCCTACTATCGGCTCGCCATGACAGCAGCAGGGAAGCACCAGGTGAGCCGCGCGGAAACCTCACGCCGAGGCAGCCGGCCGGGCCGAGCGGGTATCAGGGACGTGGCCGCCGCCGCCGGAGTCTCCATCACGACCGTCTCCGACGCCCTCAACGGCAAGGGCAGGCTCCCCGATGCCACCCGACGCCATGTCCGCGAGGTCGCCGACCGACTGGGCTACCGCCCCTCGGCCGCGGCCAGAACCCTCCGTACCGGCAAGTCGGGCCTCATCGGCCTGACCGTGACGACGTACGGGGATGAACCTTTCACCTTCACGGAGTTCGCGTACTTCGCCGAGATGGCGCGCGCCGCGACCTCCGCCGCGCTGGCCCGCGGCTACGCGCTAGTCATCCTCCCCGCGACCTCGCGCCACGACGTGTGGTCGAACGTCGCCCTGGACGGCACGGTCGTCATCGACCCCTCCGACCAGGATCCGGTGCTCAGCGAGCTCGTCCGACAGGGTTTACCGGTCGTCTCCGACGGCCGCCCGGCCGGCACGCTCCCGGTCACCGCGTGGGTCGACAACGACCACGAGGCCGCCGTCCTCGACATCCTCGACCACCTCGCCGACGCCGGCGCCCGCCGCATCGGCCTGCTCACGGGCACCTCGACGGACACGTACACGCATCTGTCGACCAGCGCGTACCTGCACTGGTGCGAGCGTGTCGGCCAGGACCCGGTCTACGAGGCCTACCCCGCACACGACCCGTGCGCGGGCGCCGTCGCCGCCGACCGGCTGCTGGCCCGCCCCGACCGCCCCGACGCCGTCTACGGGTTGTTCGACCCCAACGGCACCGATCTCCTCGCCGCCGCCCGCCGCTACGGGCTGCGCGTCCCGGAGGACCTGCTGCTGGTGTGCTGCAGCGAGTCCACCGTGTACGCCAACACCGAACCGCCCATCACCACCCTCTCCCTGAAACCGCGCCGCATCGGCACGGCGGTGGTCCAGCTCCTCATCGACGCCATCGAGGGCGTGGAATCGGACCAGCCCGTCGAGCAGGTGATACCGACCGAACTGATCGTGCGTACCTCGTCTCAGCGACGTCCGCCACGCACGACGGTGAGTCCACCGCGGGAGCCCGAGGAGAGGTAGGGGGTGGGCGGTCCGGCCCCTGGGCGGTCCGGCCCCTGGGCGGTCCGGCCCCTGGGTGATCTGACCCCTGGGTGATCAGGCGGTCTGTCCCCTGGGCGATCTCGTCTCCTGGGCGGTCATTCCAGGCGGTCCCCTGGGGGCACGCGGGGCCACGTTGCTGCTCGTTGCCGGACGGCATGTGGAAGGCCGCAGCAGGCCCCGGGGGGCGGGAAGTGCGCCACCGGTCTGTGCGCCGCCTGTGATCGCCAGGCGCCCCTCGGTCCCGTCCGTGGCGCCGGAGGCACGTGGGGCGAGGGTGTGATCATGGTCTGCCTGGGATGAACGCGCACTGCCGAAGCCCGGCCCAATCGGGACGAAAGCCGCAGTGAACTGGAGCCTTGCTCCGATTCACCACCCCTGGGTCATCACACGGCACGATCCGCATTCCTATGATGGGCGCACGGCACCGCGGGCCGTCGCGACCAGGCAGTCCGAAGCGGTGCAGATGCGGCGCGATGGTGGAGGGGTCTGATGACTCAGGGGGCCGGTCAGGGACCCGAGGTGGAGCGGACGGCGACGTTGCGCGACTTTCGGGTGCCCGCGTACGTCCACGAGACCGGTCCGTACGTCCACGGCACGCATCCCGGCAACGCCGCGCCTCCCCTCGAGGAGCCGCTGGAGCACCCCGAGGGCTACACGCCCACCCAACGCGACCTGCCCGTCATCAACCGGGGGGACACCCTCCAAGTGACCGTCGACCCCACGGCCGTCCAGGCTCCGCTGCCCGCGACCGGCCCCGGCCCGCTGTTCGTCGTCGGTGACGTGCACGGCTATCTCGACGAGCTGGTCGCCGCGCTGCAGGAGAAGGGCCTGATCGACGGGGCCGGCCACTGGTGCGCGGGCACCGCCCGGCTGTGGTTCCTCGGCGACTTCACCGACCGCGGCCCGGACGGCATCGGCGTCATCGACCTCGTGATGCGGCTGTCCGCCGAGGCCGCCGCGGCCGGCGGCTACTGCAAGGCCCTGATGGGCAACCACGAGCTGCTGCTGCTCGGTGCCAAACGGTTCGGCGACACCCCCGTCAACTCCGGCGCGGGCACCGCCACCTTCCAGGCGGCCTGGCTGCTCAACGGCGGCCAGAAGTCCGACATGGACCGCCTCCAGGACCATCACCTGCAGTGGATGGCCCGTCTCGACGCCGTCGAGGAGGTCGACGGCCACCTGCTCGTCCACTCCGACACCACCGCCTACCTCGACTACGGCGACTCGATCGAGGCGGTCAACGACACCGTCCGCGAGACGATCACCCGCAACGACGCGGACGAAGTCTGGGATCTGTTCCGCAAGTTCACCAAGCGCTTCTCCTTCCGCGACGAGGGCGGCGCCGACGCCGTCCGCTCACTGCTGAATACGTACGGCGGCACCCGCATCGTTCACGGCCACAGCCCGATCCCGTATCTGCTGGGCGAGGTCGGCTCCGAGGAGGGTGAGGACAGCGCAGGTCCCGTGGTCGAGGGACCGCACGTCTACGCCGACGGGCTGGCCATCGCCATGGACGGCGGAGTGACGATGGCCGGAAAGCTGCTGGTCCAGCAACTGCCTCTGGGCGCCTGATCGTTCACGCATCCGGCGTCCCGCGCGCCGGAGCGTCCGACGACGCCGCAGGCCAGGGGCCAATTTCGGCAAACCCCCTGTTACCTCATGCCGTCGCCGCTCTACCATCGGTTTATCCGTAGCAGGCTCCCCTCCGTTTCTGCCCGACGGCTCGTTGGCATGCGAGCCCCAAGCCCTACGGAGCATCGGGGGATGCACATGAACAGCGTTCCGCAGCACCTGCACAGCGAGGACCGCCAAGAGTACGAGCGGATCCTCGACGAGGCGCTGCGCTCCGCACCACACCACCCGGAACTGACCGCTGTCGGCGAGCGGCTCAACGCCGAACAGCTGCGCACCATGGCGCTCAACGCCTCCGCACTCATCACGGTGGCCGCGGCGACCGAGTACCAGCACTATGTGAAGGTCCGCGAGGAACTGCGCCACCCGGCGCCGTCCACCCCGTCGTCACCCATCCACGAGTCCGGCTCCGGTGAGCCGGACGTGGGCGGTATGGGGCTCGCCACCACCATGGGGGAGGCGGCCCAGGCCGCCGAAGCCGCCGGAGCGGGCGCCGTCGCCGTTGCCGCCGTCCTCACCCCCGTTCTCGCCGGAACCGCCGCGGTGATCTTCCTGCTCGTCGGTTACGTCCTCAGGATGCTCGATCCCGATCAGTCGTTCGCCCAGGCCATGGTCACCGCCGGATGGGCGTTCGGGGCCATCGCCGCAGCCGCGATCCTCGTCGCCACCGTCGGGCTCCTGCTCACCGCCCTGCGCAACCGGCCCTCCCTGGAGGCCGGTCCGTACAGCGAACTGAGCGAGGAGGTGGCCCGAGCCAGGGAAGCCTGGCGAGAAGCCCTGCTGGAACGGGGCATACTGCCGTTCCTCCGCGAGGCCCTCGCCGACCCCGGTACGGCCGCCGCACTGCACCCCGCACCGGCCCCGCCGGCACCCACCGGCCGCCTGCCGAAGATCGGCTACGACCGTCCGGGCTTCACCAGCCCCGACGACGGCCCCTCGGCCGGCCCGCGCCCGAGCTTCAGCAGCCCGGACTACACCAGCCCGGACTTCGGAGGCCCGGAACACCAGCCGGAGTAGGCCCTCGGCTTGCGCCCCCGGAGAAGGGAGCGCAAGCCGTGTGCCCGGCTCGGATCAGGATCGGAGCCGACCGTAACGGCCCGCACTCACAACGCCTGCTGCCTGCTGCCTGCTGCCTGCTGCCTGCTGCCTGCTGCCTGCTGCCTGCTGCCTGCTGCCTGCTGCCTGCTGCCTGCTGCAGGAGGGAAGCGTCTGCCCGGGTCAGAGGATTCCTGCCCGGCCGGCAGCCGTGATCCAGGAGGGGAACTCGGACAGGAGCCGGTCGTAGAGCTCCTGGTCCGGGACCGTTCTGATGTCGTCCACGGCGAAGAAACCGACGTTGTCGACGCGGCGGCCGGGCAGGGTGTCGAAGCGTTCCAGCACCCCGTAGTGGGACCGGCCGAGGCCCACGAACTGCCAGAAGATCGGCTCCTCCACCGCGGCACGCAGCTCCCGTTCGATCGCGCTGTCGCGGTAGACGCCGCCGTCCGAGAAGAACAGCACCAGGGTCGGGGCGGCCGCCGGGTTCTCCCGTACGTACTCTCTGACCTGGGCGATCGCCTTCTGCTCCTCGTTCTGGATGCCGATCGTCCGCATGTCGACCTGCCCTGGTTCCAGGCCCTTCCTCGGCTTCTTGCGACGGAAGAGGCTGATCTCCCCCACCCGTACGTGCAGCCGCAGCCACTCGGGGAGTTCGCCCAGGCGGAGGTCGGGCAGGCGGGCGGCGTTGGAGGCGAACGTCCAGGCCTGCATCTCGCCGTCGTCGTCGAGCTGTGCCGCCACCGCGGCCATGCGCTCCACCACATCCGCCACCACGCCCCCGGAGTAGAGGAACGCCATGGATCCGGAGGCATCGAGCACGAGGATGATCCGCGCCCTGACGCCCGCAGCTCCCCGCTTGCTCAGGCTGACGGCGACCTGCTCCTTGCGCAGGGACAGCCGCTTGCGCATGTCGACCGGCAGCCGTTCCTCACCCTTGCTCAGGCGAGGGCCGGCAGGCGCCTGAGCGGGGGCGGAAGCCGGCGGGGCAGACGAGGTCGGCGGGGGCGGCGAGGCCGGCGGAGGCGGGGGCGGCGGAGGTGGCGGAGCGACAACCGTGGCAGAGGAAGCAACCGTTGCGGGTGGCTCGTCATCGACGGTGATCCCGAAATCGGTGGCCAGTCCCGCCAGCCCGGAGGCATATCCCTGGCCGACCGCACGGAACTTCCACCTCCCCTCGCGCAGGTACAACTCGCCGCCGATGAACGCCGTCTCCGTGTCCCCCTGCATCTCGAAGCGCGCCAGCTCCGCCAGGCTCCCCGAGTCGAGCAGTCTCAACGTCAGACCGCTCACCTGCCCGAAGGTGCCCCCGTCCGCCGACGCGCACAGCTCGACCCGCGCGATGGCGCTCTCCAGCGCACGCAGGTCCACCTCGACGGTGTCGGTCGTGACGTCGGCATCGCTCCGCTTCCCCCGGTGGATCACGGCGTCGGAGGCATGCTGCGGCTGGTTGTAGAAGACGAAGTCCCCGTCGTCCCGCACCTTCCCGGCCGCGGTCAACAACAGGGCCGACACGTCGACATCGGGCCCACCGGCCCTCTCGGCCCAACTGATCTCGACGCGCACCGCCGAAGCGTCGACCGGCAGATTGGCGCCCTTGCTCATGGATCGCGCTGTCATGGAGCCAGTCTGCCGAGCCACGGCCCCTGGGCAAGCGTTCTGGGACACCGCCGGGGCGCCGTGGCCGACACCGGTCGACGTCAGTCCGCCAACGGCAGATACACCCGGTTGCCCGCGGCCACGAACTCCTTCGACTTCTGTGCCATCCCTTCCTCGATCCCCGCCCGGCTACCGCCGTGTTCGCGGCGGATGTCCTGGGAGATCTTCATCGACGACAGGTTCGCACCGGAATCACTCATGCAGACACCGTGCCTGATGCACTACGAGTCGTTCCAAATCTTCCTTTGTCGCAGGCGGGTTTGACGCGCCCTCTCCCCCCGGGCTGTCAGCGCAAAGATGGCGCCCATCATCACGCCGACCAGTAGGACCAGAGCAATGTCCGTCGGATGCGTCCGGCTTGTAAGCGCTACCAAAGCGAAAGCCCCGGTCGCTATGGCCCCAGCCACCAGCCCCACCCGCAGCGGATGGAGCGCCGCGTAGCGCTGTGCACGGGTTGGAGGGCGGTCACCGCCCAAGGCGCGGTCCATGGCCCAGAAAAGCCGCACCAGACTCCTGCCGAGCTGTCTCAGCCGTCGAACCGCTCCTGACATGGCGCGAGCGTAAATGCACTGTGCCCGATCGTCCACGAGATCAGCGAAGATCAGCATGGGCCCCTCGCCCCATCGGGAGGGGCCCACGCCGCAAGAACGTTGTCGGCTCAGTCCGCGAGCGGCAGGTACACCCGGTTCCCACTCGCCGCGAACTCCTTCGACTTCTGGAGCATCCCCTCAGCGATCTCCTCGGGAGAAGCCCCCTCAGCCGCGGCACCACCGAACCGCTCTGTGATGCTTTGGCTAATCTTCATCGAACAGAACTTCGGCCCGCACATCGAGCAGAAGTGAGCGGTCTTGGCCGGCTCGGCCGGCAGTGTCTCGTCGTGGAACTCGCGGGCCGTGTCGGGGTCGAGGGCCAGGTTGAACTGGTCCTCCCAGCGGAACTCGAAGCGGGCGTCGGACAGCGCGTCGTCCCATTCCTGCGCACCGGGGTGCCCCTTGGCGAGGTCGGCTGCGTGGGCGGCGATCTTGTAGGTGATGACGCCGGTCTTGACGTCGTCACGGTTGGGCAGGCCCAGATGTTCCTTGGGCGTCACGTAGCAGAGCATGGCCGTGCCCCACCAGGCGATCATCGCGGCACCGATGCCGGAGGTGATGTGGTCGTACGCCGGAGCGACGTCCGTCGTCAGCGGGCCGAGCGTATAGAACGGAGCTTCATCGCAGATCTCCTGCTGAAGGTCGATGTTCTCCTTGATCTTGTGCATCGGGACATGGCCCGGGCCCTCGATCATGGTCTGAACGTTGAAACGCTTCGCGATCCGGTTGAGTTCCCCGAGCGTCCGCAGCTCCGCGAACTGCGCCTCGTCGTTGGCGTCCGCAATCGAACCGGGGCGCAGGCCGTCGCCCAGCGAGTACGTGACGTCGTAGGCGGCGAGGATCTCGCAGAGCTCCTCGAAGTTCTCGTAGAGGAACGATTCCTTGTGGTGGGCCAGGCACCACGCCGCCATGATCGAGCCGCCGCGGGAGACGATGCCGGTCTTGCGGTTCGCCGTCAGAGGGACGTACGGCAGGCGGACACCCGCATGGACCGTCATGTAGTCCACGCCCTGCTCGGCCTGTTCGATGACGGTGTCCTTGTAGATCTCCCAGGTCAGTTCCTCGGCTTTGCCGTCGACCTTCTCGAGGGCTTGGTAGAGCGGGACCGTGCCGATGGGGACGGGGGAGTTGCGCAACACCCACTCGCGGGTGGTGTGGATGTTGCGGCCGGTGGACAGGTCCATGACCGTGTCGGCGCCCCAGCGGGTCGCCCAGGTCATCTTCTCGACCTCCTCCTCGATGGAGGACGTCACCGCCGAGTTGCCGATGTTGGCGTTGACCTTCACCAGGAACCGCTTGCCGATGATCATCGGCTCGATCTCCGGGTGGTTGACGTTCGCGGGCAGGACCGCCCGACCCGCCGCGATTTCCTCGCGGACCACCTCGGGCGAAACGTTCTCCCGGATGGCCACGTACTCCATCTCGGGCGTGATCTCACCCCGACGCGCGTACGCGAGCTGCGTGACCGCCTTGCCGTCGCGGCTGCGGCGCGGCAGGCGTGGCCGTCCGGGGAAGACCGCGTCGAGGTTGCGCAGGCCGCCGCGGGGTGAGGTGTGCTTGATGCCGTCGTCCTCGGGACGGACGGGCCGGCCCGCGTACTCCTCGGTGTCGCCGCGGGCGATGATCCAGTTCTCCCGCAGCGGCGGCAGCCCCCTACGGACATCGGTCTCGACGAGTGGATCGGTGTATGGGCCGGAGGTGTCGTACAGCGTGACCGACTGCCCGTTGGTGAGGTGCACCTGACGGACCGGCACGCGAAGGTCGGGGCGTGTGCCCTCGACATACGCCTTGTGCCAGCCGATGGACTTCCCGGCCTCTTCGTCGGCAGAGATCTGCGTGGAGGCAGGCGTGCGTGCGTCCTTGATGGTCATGAGACCTACTCCCTACGCCGGCATTACCCGGTAACAGGTTCAGCGGTCGACGCAGCGGTTACCGTCGGCCGACGTTTCATGTGAAACATCACTCGGTTCTGGTGACGTTCCACGTGAAACATCGCAAAGACGGAGGTCAGCGCCCTCTCAGCCCGGTGCTCCGAGCTCCCGCGTGTGCAAAGGTTGCCCCCACGCTAGCGGCAATTCGGGCGCGGTGAACAGAGGGCCCCTGTCGTTCTTGCGATGATCGGTCGGTGACCACGACACACCATCCTCCGTACCCACCCCCCGAACCGCCCCGCGGACCGGGCGCCGGAAACGGCAACGGTCCCGGCCCCCGTCCCGGCCCCGGCCTCGGTCCCAGCCTTGGTTCCGGCCCTGGTTCTGGAGCCGACCGCGACTTCACCAGCGCGCACGATCAGGGGCCCACGTACGGAGGCGGCCGTCCCGGATACGGTGGCGCGCCGAGACCGGGCGGCGGTCAGGAGCCGGGCGGTGGGTACGGACCAGGGGCCGGTGGTGGCGAGCACGGCCCCGGTGGTGGCCATGACGACGGCCACGGCCACCGCGACGACGGAGACAGCGGTGGCCACGGTGGCGGTCACGGCGGTCCCGGCGGCGGACACGGGCACTCCCACAGCCACGGCCCGGCCGCTCCCGTCTCCAAGCATCTGCGCAAGGTCATCGCGGCCGTCCTCATCCCGTTCGCCGTGGCCGTGCTCGCCGGGTTGGTCGTGCTGTGGCCCGGCGGTGCCCCGCCGCACGAGCGCACCGGGGTCGGCTTCGACCGGCAGACGCAACAGGCGACGGTCACCAAGGTCGAGAGCGTGAGCTGTTCGTCGGTGAACGCCTCGGGCGACACCCCGACCGGCGACACGTCGACGGCCGAGGGCTCCTCCGCCCAGCAGCAGGCGAACGGCACCTGCAAGAAGGCCACCATCCGGGTCGACACCGGCAAGGACAAGGGCCGTACGTTCACGGAGATCGTGCAGCCCGACCAGTCACGGCAGTTGCACGAGGGCGAGAAGGTCGTGGTCGCCTACGAGCCCTCCGCGCCGAAGGATCTGCAGTACTCGGTCACCGATGTGAACCGCCGAGTCCCGCTGGGAGTGCTCGCCGCGATCTTCGCCGTCGCCGTCGTGGTCGTCGGGCGGCTGCGGGGCGTCATGGCGCTCATCTCACTGGCCATCAGCTTCCTGGTGCTGAACTTCTTCGTCCTGCCCGCGATCCTGCAGGGCTCGAATCCGCTGGTCGTGGCGGTGGTGGGGTCGAGCGCCATCATGCTGATCGCGCTCTATCTGTGTCACGGCCTCTCGGCCCGCACGTCCGTCGCGGTCCTGGGCACGCTCATCTCGCTGCTGCTGATCGGCTTCCTCGGCTCGTGGTTCGTCGACTGGGCCGCGCTGACCGGTAACACGGATGACAACACCGGTCTGATCCACGGCCTGTATCCGTCCATCGACATGAGCGGTCTGCTGCTCGCCGGCATCATCATCGGTTCGCTCGGCGTCCTCGACGACGTGACGGTCACCCAGACGTCGGCGGTCTGGGAGCTGCACGAAGCCAACCCGTCGATGGGCTGGCGCGGGCTGTACCGGGCCGGTATCCGGATCGGCCGTGACCACATCGCGTCCGTGGTCAACACGCTCGTCCTCGCCTACGCCGGTGCGGCGCTGCCCCTGCTGCTGCTCTTCTCGATCGCGCAGAGCAGCGTCGGCACGGTCGCCAACAGCGAACTGGTCGCCGAGGAGATCGTGCGCACGCTGGTGGGCTCGATCGGCCTGGTCGCGTCGGTGCCGGTGACCACGGCTCTCGCGGCTCTGGTGGTCGCGGCCGACCGACCGGAGTCCGGGACGGCACCCAGGCCGGCCGCTCCGGACGCGGTGCCGGGGGCGACGCCGTCCGGTACGGAGGGCTCCGCGCCCCAGGCCACCCGGGGCGGCAGGGGCAGGCGGCGCAAGCGCTGACGCGACCGAGCGTCCGGGCGTCCGGGCGTCCGGGCGTCCGGGCGTCCGGGCCGATCGTCGACACCGGCCCGGACGCCCGGTGCTTCACCTCTGGGCGAGTTCCTCGCCTCTCTGCCTCGCGCTTCTGCTGCAAGCCGGCTACAAGCCCGCGCGCGGCAACGCCCCTGCCCGGAAGAAGCGTTCCTGCGTACCCCCTCCCCACGCTGAAGCGTTCCGCCACCATGCCTCGGCGCATCATTCAGCCGGCGCTCTGCTCCTCCGCCAGGATCCGGTCCAGCGCCTCGTCGAGATGTGCGTCGAAGTCGGCCAGCGCGCCCTCCTGCCCCAGCGGCACCAGCTTGTCGGTACGGTCGAGGAAAGCCACGAGCGGAGCCGCCGAGGAGCGGAACACCGCCTGGTCACCGCCGACCTGAAGCCGGATCAGAACCTCGCCCAAAGAGCCCGGATCGAGGGGCGCGACCCGCACGTCCCCCTCGCCGCATGGCCTGCCCACCCCGTCGATCAGCAGCTCCCGCCCGAAAGCCCAGGTCACCGGGGCGTCACCGGGCAGGTGAAAAGTGAGCCGTACGGCATAGGGATCGCAGGTCTCGTAGCCCAGCTCCACCGGGATGCGGAAAGAGAGCTCATCGGAGACGAGAAAACTCATCATCACCTCTGCCTGTACTGCCTGTACGGACTCGCGCATCGCCTTACCCCGTCGTTCGCCGTCGACTGGCTGGGAATGTACCCCGGATACTGCAGGCATCTTGCTGAACGTACACAACTGATCACAAGGAGTGAGTTTTCAGATACTGATAGAGATCGCAAGCGAACCCAGCATCCGTCCGGCCTCGTTCTGCAGTTGCTGCGCCGCCGACGCCAGCCGGTCGGCCTGGTGGGCGGGCAGGGAGATGGCCATGGTGGCCGCTGTGGTGCCCACGGTGATGGGGATCGCGGCGCACACCGTGCCCAGCGCGTACTCCTGCCGTTCGACAACCGTCTCCATCCGCTGCACGCGGGCCAACCGCCGCATCAGCGTGTGGTCGTCCCGGACGGTGAAGGGGGTGATCGACTGCACCGGATAGCGGTCCAGGTGGTCGCGGCGGGACTCCTCGTCCAGCTGGGACAGCAGACACTGGCCGATGGCGTGCGCATGCCCGGTCTCACGGAAGTCGGCCCATTCCTCTACCGCCGGATTTCCCGGGGTGTCGGAGACGCACACGACCTCGATCTCACCTTCGCGGTACACGGCGTAGTACACCGGAACGCCGATCACATCACGCCAATGGGCGAGGGTGTCGACGACCGTGCTGCGACGTTTCTGCGCCGCCCCGCTGCTGCCCAGCCGCTCGGCCGCCTCCCCGAGGAAGAACAGCCCCTTGTCCCGGCGGAGATAGCCCTCGTGCACGAGGGTGCGCAGCAGGTGGTACGCCGTGGGGAGCGCGAGGCCGGTTTCCCGGGCCAGTTGTTTGGCCGGGGCGCCGCACGCGTGCTCGGCGACGGTTTCCAGCAGGCGCATCGCGCGCTGCACGGAGCCGATGAGGGTCGTGGCGGAGTGCGGCTGCTCGGGGACGCCGCTGCTCGGCGGGCGCTGGAGCGGGGGTGCGGTGGAACACGGCCGGGTGGGGGGTGCGTACGGTTTCGCTGAGGCGGTGTCAACCGTGGCCAAGGGTCACTCCCGAAGCGCGAGAGGGCGGTCCGTGCGGGGAAACACGGGAGGGGGAAACGCCGCTCGCGGGGGTCGTCCCCGCGTCGGGTTCCGGACTCTAACCGTCCACCACCGCTTGTGAACGGGCTGTCCTGGAAACTTCCCCCGGCCGAGGGAACCGGCGATTCCTGTTACCGATCACCGGCTCCCCGCACCGCTCACCAGTCGCCGCGCGAGGAGGAAGTCGACGTGAACTTCCGTACGACGTAGATCAGTCCGCCGACCAACGCCACGAAGACCAGCAGCTTGAAGAGCAGGCCGATCACGAAGCCGACAACGCTGGCTATCAGGCCGCCGAACACCACCAGGGCGATGACCGGCACGGCCACCCACTTCACCCACCACGGCAGTCCCGCAAAGATCTCTCGCATCGCCCTCGTCCTCGCCCTCGTCCAGTCCGTGGTCCGGCACCTTCGACGGGCCGGATCCTTTCGATGTCCTGCCGTCGATGCTAGGTCCGACCGGGGTGCCGGCGGGGGCCTCGCATCCCTTGTCCTCCCCTGACCGATCCCCTAGGGAACCCGGAGGCGGCACATCGGCTCCCGGGCGGAGACGGTCAGCCCTCGGGCGGCGAGAACACGACCAGGACCCGCAGGTCCTCGCTGATGTGATGGAACTTGTGGGCGACCCCGGCCGGCACGTACACGACGCTGCCGCGCGCCACCTGGGTGGTCTCCATGCCGACGGTGAGGGAGGCCCGCCCGCTCACGACGAAGTACACCTCGTCCTGGTTGTGCGGGTTCTGTGGATCATGTTCCCCGGCATTCAGCGCGTACAGCCCGACCGACATGTTCCGCTCCCGCAGAAACTGCAGGTAGGCGCCGTCATTGGCGGCTCGCTCCGCCTCCAGTTCGTCCAGCCGGAATGCCTTCATCGCCCTCGTCCACGCTCGTAGCCGATCTCTTCTGCCACGATCAGACACATGAAGAATTTCGTAGTCAAGACGATCGCCAACGCGGGCGCCCTGGCGGTCGCCGTCTGGCTGCTAGACAAGATCACTCTGACCGGCGACAGCACGGGCAAAAAGACCGGCACCCTGCTCCTGGTGGCGCTGCTCTTCGGCCTGGTCAACTTCCTCGTCAAGCCGATCGTGCAGGTGCTGACCTTCCCGCTCTTCATCCTCACGCTCGGCCTGATCACGCTGGTCGTCAACGCACTCATGCTGCTGCTCACGTCGTGGCTGGCCGACGTGCTCGACCTGAGCTTCCACGTCGAGGGCTTCTGGACCGCGGTCCTCGGCGGTCTGATCATCTCCGTCGTCTCCTGGGCGCTCAACGTCGTCCTGCCCGACAAGGACTGAACCCGCGATGACCTATCGCGTCTGCTTCGTCTGCACCGGCAACATCTGCCGCTCCCCGATGGCCGAGTCGGTCTTCCGCGCACGCGTGGAGGAGGCCGGCCTCGACGGGCTGGTCGAGGTCGACAGCGCCGGCACGGGCGACTGGCACGTGGGCGAGGGCGCCGACCCGCGCACCGTCTCCGTCCTCGAGGAGAATGGTTACGCCATCGCCCACACGGCCCGTATGTTCGAGCGGTCCTGGTTCGCCCGCCTCGACCTCGTGATCGCTCTGGACTCCGGCCACCTCAGGGCCCTGCGCCGCCTCGCCCCCACCGACGAGGACGCCCGGAAGGTGCGCCTGCTGCGGGCCTACGACCCCGCCGCCCAGGACGACCTCGACGTCCCCGACCCCTACTACGGGGGCAGGGACGGCTTCGAGGAATGCCTTGAGATGGTGGAGGAGGCGAGCGTCGGTCTGCTCGCCGCGGTGCGTGAGGACGTGGAAGGACGAGTGGCATGAGCGATTCCGCTACGGGCGATGGCTTCCCCAGCGCCGGCGAGGGCACGCGGGCGGTCCGAGCGGGTCTTCCCGACCCGGTGAAGTACGAGCCGCACCTGCCGGGTCCGGTGTTCGCCGCCCACTTCCACCTGCCGGGCGAGCCCACGGGCCCGTACACCTACGGCCGTGACGAGAACCCGACCTGGACCCACCTGGAGCACGCCATCGGCGAGCTGGAGGCGCCGGGGCAGGACGGCGTCGAGACGCTCGTGTTCGCCTCCGGCATGGCCGCGATCTCGTCGGTGCTCTTCTCCCAGCTGCGCGCCGGGGACGCCGTCGTCCTTCCCAGTGACGGCTACCAGGCGCTGCCCCTGGTCCGCACCCAGCTGGAGGCGTACGGGATCGAGGTGCGCACCGCGCCGACCGGTGACGACGCCCAGCTCGACGTTCTCGACGGCGCGAAGCTGCTGTGGATCGAGTCGCCGTCGAACCCCGAGCTCGATGTGTGCGACATCCGGCGGCTCGTCGAGTCGGCACACGCGCGTGGCGCCCTGGTGGCCGTCGACAACACCCTCGCGACGCCGCTCGGCCAGCGCCCGCTGGGACTCGGCGCCGACTTCTCGGTGGCCAGCGGCACCAAGCAGCTCACCGGACATGGCGACGTCCTCCTCGGCTACGTCACCGGACGCTCCGGCGAGGCAATGACGGCCGTACGGCGCTGGCGCAAGATCGTCGGGGCGATTCCGGGGCCCATGGAGGCCTGGCTGGCGCACCGGTCGATCGCCACGCTGCAGTTGCGCGTCGACCGGCAGAACGCCAGTGCCCTGGCCGTCGCCGAGGCGCTGCGGGGGAGGCCCGAGGTGACCGGGCTGCGGTACCCGGGGCTGCCCGACGACCCGTCCCACAAGGTCGCCTCGCGGCAGATGCGGCGCTATGGGTGCGTGGTCTCCTTCACGCTGCCCACGCGCGCGCGTGCCGAGCGTTTTCTCGAGGCGCTGCGGCTCGTGGACGACGCGACGAGCTTCGGCGGGGTGCGGTCGACGGCCGAGCGACGCGGGCGCTGGGGCGGGGACGCGGTGCCGGAGGGCTTCATCCGCCTGTCGGTCGGCGCCGAGGATCCCGAGGACCTGGTGGCGGACGTACTGCGTGCGCTGGAGGAGTCGGCGCGGTGACTGTTCCACGGACGCCTTGGTGGTGTCCCGCTACGTACATCGGACGGTCCGAGCCTCCCCCCTCGTGGCTCGGACCGTCCGCGGTTCTGCGCGCGAAGAACCGCGCGACCAAGGCTAGTTGACTCTGTGTCAGTGTCCAATCACAGTAGCGACAGAGACCTATCGACTTATTTATAGTTGGGCCCTGCCTCGGGGCCGGGAGAAGGGCAGGGGAAGGGGGAGGGCGCTCCATGGATCTGGCCTTGCTGCGCACCTTCGTGACCGTGCACCGGGCCGGCTCCTTCACCCGCGCCGCCGCCCTGCTGGGCCTCTCCCAGCCGGCCGTGACCTCCCAGATCCGCACGCTGGAGCGGCAGCTGGGGCGTCCCCTGTTCCTGCGCCAGGCCCGCGGCGTCACGCCGACGACCATCGGTGACGAGCTCGCCCACAAGGCGGCCCCCCACCTCGACGCGTTGGTGGAGATCGCCGAGACCGGCCTCGACGACGAGTCCTCCGTACGGACGCTGCACCTGGCCGGCCCACCCGAGTTCACCGCGGAGCGTGCTCTTCCCGCCCTCACCGAGCTGACCGGCGAGGACGGGCAGGGGCTCGCCCTGCGCGCCTCCTTCGGTACCACCGAGGAGGTCCTGGAAGGGCTGGCCGCCGGCCACCACGACCTGGCCATCAGTACGGCCCGGCCACGAGGCGCCCTGCTCACCGCCACCCCGCTGTGCGACGAGGAACACGTCCTCGTCGCCGCCCCGCGCCAAGCCGAGGTGATCGGTGCCCAGAAGCTGCGTCGCAGGGGCGCGTCCGCTCTGGAGAACCTCCCTGTCGTCGAGGTCCACGAGTCGCTGCCCTTCGTCTCCCGCTACTGGGCCTCCGTCTTCGACTCCCGCCCCGCGGCCTCGGGCACCGTCATCGTTCCCGATCTGCGTGCCGTGCTCGCCTGTGCGATCGCGGGCGCCGGCCTGGCGGTGTTGCCCCGCTATCTGTGCGCGGCCGCCCTGGAGCGCGGTGACGTGGTCGAACTGCTTGAGCCCGCGGTGCCGCCGCTGCGGACATATGTGCTGGTGGTGCGCACCGGCACGCTGGCGATGCCGCATATCGCGCGGGCCCACGAGTGGCTGCTGAGGACGGCCGCCGACTGGTGCTGACCAGGCACTTTCGCGGCCTCACGGAGTGAGCTCGTCCGATGACATTTTGCGATGTTTCACGTGGAACCAGCCGGGCCACATTTCTCCCATGACCGTCCGACCCGTGGTCAAGCGCACCGCCCGCGCCGTTCTGCTGGACGGCGACGACTTGATCCTGATCAAGCGCACGAAACCCGGCATGGATCCCTACTGGTTGACGCCCGGGGGCGGGGTCGAGCCGGAGGACCCGACCGTCGTCGACGCCCTGCACCGCGAGGTGTACGAGGAACTCGGCGCCAAGATCACCGATGTGGTGCCCTGTTTCGTCGACACCGTCGAGCACATCGGCGAGGACGGTGGCGCGACCGGTGTGAAGGTGCAGCACTTCTTCGTCTGCCGTCTGGGATCCATGGACCCGGCCCTGCGGCACGGCCCCGAGGTCGACGAGCCCGTCGGCGAGTACGAGATCGTCAGAGTGCCGTTCACCCGCGTCGGCATCGCCTCGGTCCACCTCGTACCGCTGTCTCTGCGGCACTACCTCGACGGCAACATCGAGGGCGTACGGGCCATGCACGCACCCGACCTGGGATGACGTTCGGGACGCCGGGTCAGTCTCCGGCGGTGACGAGCTCTTCGACCGAGTCGTGGCGTATGCGCTCCACCGGGATACCGACGCCGCGGAGGGCGTCCACTCCGCTGCGGATCATGCCGGGTGGGCCGGAGACATAGGCGTCGTACTCGATCCAGGGGCCGAAGGCGCGTATGGCGTCGGGGAGCTGGAGCAGCCCGTCCCGGTCCACCACCGGGCGGACCTCCAGCCAGGGGTGGGACTGCTGGAGCCGCAGCATCGTGTCGATGTCGTACAGGTCGTGGTCGCTGCGGGCGCCGTAGAAGACCTCGACCGGGCGGCGGGCGCCGTGCTCGGCGACATCCTCGACCAGCGCCTTGATGGGGGCTATGCCGGTGCCGCCGCCCAGACAGAGCAGCCCGCTGTCGCTGGTGTGGTCGACGGTCATGGAGCCGGCGGGCGGGCCGAGGCGGACGACGTCGCCGGGCCGGGCGCGGTGCACCAGCGCGTTGGAGACCCAGCCCGCGGGGATCGCCTTCACGTGGAAGGTCAGCAGTCCGTCGGAGCGGGGCGCGGAGGCGAAGGAGTAGTGCCGCCAGATCCGCGGCCACCACGGCGTCTCGAGGCTCGCGTACTGCCCGGCGAGGAAGGGGTAGGGCTGGTCGGGGCGCAGGGTGAGGACGGCGATGTCGGCGGTTCTCAGGTCGTGGGAGACGACCTCCGCGTACCACCAGGCCGGTGCGCGCAGCTCGTCCGCGGCCGCGGCATCGATCATGACCTGGGAGATCGTCGTGTACGTCCGGACCCAGGCCGCCTCCGTCTCGGCGTCCCACACGGACTCGGCGTACTTGCTCAGCGCGCCGATAAGGCACTCGCCGACGGCCGGGTAGTGCTCGGCGCGAGTGCCGTACTTGCGGTGGCCGCGGCCGAGGTTCTGCAGGTAGTCGACGAGGACCGGGGTGTTGTCGATGTGCTCGGCGGCGGTGAGCAGGGCCTTGAGCAGCCGGTCCCGCTGGGCGTCCATCGCGGGCGGGAAGAGCGAACGCAGGTCGGGGTGGCGGACGAAGAGCAGTGCGTAGAAGTACGAGGTGACCTTGTCGGCGGCGGGGGCCACCTCGGCCATGGTCCGCCGGACGAGGACGGCGTCCGGGGAGGGGTTCCCCGTGGGGGCGGACCGTTGGGTGGGCACGCGGGGATCGGCGGGGGCTGGTGGCGGGACAGGTGCCTGAGGCTCCGCGGATGCGGGCGCCTCGGCCTCTGCGGGTTCCTGGATCTGGACGGACGCCGGGGGCTGTGCGGGTTGCTGGGGCTGGTCGCTCGTGAACGTGGTCGACGTGGAGGGAGGCGTGGGTATGCGGGGGGTCGGGTTCTCGGCCTCGTTCTGGGGCGGTTCGCCGTCGGGGTCGGCTGTGCCCCTGTTCACTGGGCGCAGTGCGGCCAGGCGGTGGCCTTCGGAGGTTCCCTGCTCGCTGCCGGCAGCCGGTATCGGCTGCTGACGCGGCGTGAACCATCCGTCCCCGCCGCCGGACGTGCCGTTGTCGGCCGACCTGGTGGTCGGAGCGTCCATGGTGTGCCTCGCCTCGAACATCTCTCGGTCGGTCTGCGCACTTCCACGTTCGGAAGGTGCCTGCTTCCCCCGCAGACGGCTTGGTTTTGCGTTCCGTTCCGTTCACGGCCGGTGCGGCCGCAGTCCACCCGTATTTCTGCTGCGTACGGTCACGTAAGGCGAGAGTGCGACATGGGCCGCAGTCCTCTCACCGCAGCATCCCACCGCCTGCGGATGCCTCGGCCGCATAACCGAAATCGCGGGTCTTCGATCTCTCCGTCCCGTTAGGCTGCATTGCCCTGCTCTCGGCCCGCACGGAATGTGTGCACGGCATCTTGTGCATCTCGCCCCGGACACGAACCGGAGTCGACCATACCGGGCGCCGCTCCCCGCACAAGTCCCCCTTCCCTCCCTCGACGAAGACCAGGGTTCGAACCGTCGATTCCTTCAATTACGGGGTGTGGTCCACCAATTCATAGGCATCCCACAGATCCTTCCCCACATAGGAGTGGGTCGCGATGCCCGAGAGATGGCTGTCCGCATTGACCGCCACGGAGACGGGCACCACGCCGAACAGGTCCTTGTCCGAGAGTGAATCGCCATACGCGACGCAGTCGTCCCGCGTCAGCCCGAACTCCCCGCACAGCCGGTCGGCAATCAGCACCTTCGCCGCGGCACTGAGCACTCCCGCCGGGTCCACGGGCTCGGTGAAAGGCACCGCCGGAAAGCGGGAACCGTAGGCGGCGTGGGCGCCCCACCCGGTCAATCGCTCCACGAAGAAGGAAGGCGAGAGGGATACGACCGCGCAGTACTCCCCTCGGCTCCTGATCTCCGCCCAGACCTCGCGAATGCGCGCCAGCCAGGGAGCCGCCTCGAAGGCCGCCGTCACATGTGCGTCGGTGAGCTGCGCCCAGAGGGCGTGCACCTGTGTCGCGTACTCCGGCGGCCCGATACGTCCTGCCGAGATTGCCCGGTCCAATGCGACCGTCTCTGCTTCCAGTCCGAGTTGACGCGAAATCTCGACCGGTGCTGATGTCCCGTACAGCAACGTGCCGTCAAGATCGAAGAGATGAAGTCTCGTCACGGGCCGAGGCTAACGGGAGGTACCGACAGCACCTTGCGAGGGTGACCAAGGGTCCGCTGCTCGCCGATGTTTCACGTGAAACGTCCCCCGCCTGTCGGCATGCTGTGGAGTTGGCCACGGCATGGCCAAAAGCATCTGTGTCCGCGGGGAAACAGGTGGACGGCGGGGGCACCGGTCGGACAGCCTGACCCGCGTGCCGACTCCTTTCCCCGCCGCTCTCCCCATCCGCCGTCTGACGCATCGCGATCTCACCGCCTGCGCCGACTTGTCCGAGGACCGGGGGTGGCCACGCGAGGAGCACAAGTGGGGTCTCCTCCTCACCGCCGGGAAGGGGTACGGCATCGACGACCCCGACGGGGGTCTCGTCAGCGCCTGCGTGGTCACCGAGTACGGTCCGCCCGGTCGGCCCGCTCTCGGAGCCATCGGCATGGTGCTGGTCGCCGAACGGCACGCCCGTCAGGGCATCGGCCGTCGCCTGATGCGGCATGTCGTCTCCACGATGGGCACCACCCCGCTGACCCTGCACGCCACACCGAACGGCCGTCCGCTGTACGAGGAGCTGGGGTTCAAGGTCATCGGCCGGGCGGAGATGGTGGTCGGACACCTCACAGCTCAGGGATTGGCGCCCGGCGTCGTCACCCGTGCGGCCACGGCCGAGGACCTCGCCACGATCCTCCGGCTCGACGAAGAAGTGTTCGGCGCCGACCGCACGCACATGATCGCCCGTCTGCCCGCCTTCGCCGACCAGGTACGGGTCGCCGAGGACGACGGCCGGATCATCGGCTACGCGGCCGCCTGGCCCAACATGGACACCCATGTGGTGGGTCCGCTGATCGCCCGGGACACAGAGACGGCGAAGGCCCTCCTGGCCTCCCTCGCCGCCCACACCGACCGGCCCCTGCGCACCGACATCGACGTACGACACGAGGAACTGCTCGCCTGGGTGAAGGCGCGGGGTCTGGAGTCCGTCGCCTTCAACGCCGTGATGACCTATGGGACTGCGGACCTGCCAGGTGACTGGCACCGACGATTTGCCCCGCTGACAGTCGCGGCCGGCTGAGGCTCTCGCACACGACGACGCCGGTTCCGTGATCTATGAGGAACCGGCGTTCGTGGTGGACAGCAGTGGCCGGTCGAGTGCGGTGGGCAGGCTGGGAAAGGCCCCCTCCCGAGGACCGGTCCGCCGGAACGGTCTGGCCCGGTCGACCGGCAGGGCTCAGCGGCGGACGGCCAGCGGCTGCTTGGCAGGCGTACCGCCGGCGACGACCGTGCTGGGGGCGCTGTCGCGGCGCTCCAGTGCGGCCGAGACGAACGCGAGGATCAGGGCGGCCGCCGCGAGCACGGCGCCGACCCAGTTGGGAGCCGTGTAACCGAGGCCGGCGGCGATGACGAGGCCACCGAGCCAGGCGGACAGGGCGTTGCCGAGGTTGAAGGCCCCGATGTTGACCGCAGAGGCGAGCGTCGGGGCGCCGTGCGCCTGGTCGAGAACGCGCTTCTGCAGCGGCGGGACGGTCGCGAAGCCCAGGGCGCCGATCAGGGCGATCGTGACGGCCGCGAGGACCTTGTGGTGCGCGGTCAGGGTGAAGAGCGCCAGGACGACCGCCAGGGCGCCCAGAGAGACGTACAGCATCGGCATCAGGGCGCGGTCGGCGTACTTGCCGCCGACGAGGTTTCCGCCGACCATACCGAGCCCGAAGAGGACCAGCAGCCAGGTGACGGAGCCGTCGGCGAAGCCGGCGACGTGGGTCATCATCGGCGCGATGTACGTGATGGCCGCGAAGACACCACCGAAGCCCAGGACGGTCATCGCCATGGCGAGCAGGACCTGCGCGTTCTTGAACGCGGCCAGCTCGTGGCGCAGGCGTACGCCCTCCGGCCGGGGCAGGTCGGGGACGAGCTTGGCGACGCCGGCAAGGCCGACCACACCGAGGGCGGCGACGATCCCGAAGGTGACGCGCCAGCCGGCGCTCTGCCCGACGAGGGTGCCCAGCGGGACCCCGACGACGTTGGCGACGGTCAGGCCGGTGAACATCATCGCGATGGCGCCGGCCTTCTTGTCCGGGGCGACCAGGTCGGCCGCGACGACGGAGCCGATGCCGAAGAAGGCGCCGTGCGCGAGGGAGGCGACCACGCGGCCGATCAGCATGACCGCGAAGGCCGGGGCGAGGGCGGACAGCAGATTGCCGACGATGAACAGACCCATCAGCAGCATCAGCATCCGCTTGCGGGAGATCTTGGTACCGAGGACGGTCATCAGCGGTGCGCCGAACATGACGCCGAGCGCGTAGCCGGTCACGAGGAAGCCGGCGGTGGGGACGGAGACCCCGAAGTCGCCCGCGACCTCGGGCAGCAAGCCCATGATCACGAACTCGGTCGTTCCGATCCCGAAGGCCCCGATCGCGAGGGCCAGAAGCGCGAGAGGCATGGTGGGGTACACCTTCCCAGACGATTGCATGTGCGCTTTGCGTGCGCCCACAATAGTTGCAGACGCGCTATACCTGCAAACGCCGACTATCGCGGCACTGCTCTATCCTGGTTTCAGCCGCCCCGGGACGGAGGAAGACGCCCATGACTGCGACGGACCCCGCGCTCACCGCCCTCGCCCAGGGCTGGTGCGCCCTCTCCCTGCTGCACGGGAGGATCGAGGCCCACATCGAGCGTGCGCTGCAGGCCAAGCACGACCTGAGCGTGCGCGAGTACTCCCTGCTCGATGTGCTCAGCCGCCAGCACGACGGCGACGGGGGCCATCTCCAGATGAAGCAGGTCGCAGACGCGGTCGTCCTCAGCCAGAGCGCCACCACCCGGCTCGTCACCCGGCTCGAGGATCGCGGGCTGCTCGAGCGCTATCTGTGCCCCACCGACCGCCGCGGCATCTACACCAACGTCACCGAGGCCGGCCTCAAGCTGCTAGGCGAAGCCCGCCCCACCAATGACACGGCACTGCGCGAGGCCCTCGACGAGGCCGCCAAGAACCCGGAACTGGCCCCACTGGTACGGGTCGTGGAGTCACTGAAGGCGCCCGCCGCTGCATAGGCTGCGGCCATGGGAGATCTTGACATACGCGCCGCCGTCCCCGACGACATCCCCGCCATCGTCGGCTTGCTCGCTGACGACCCGCTGGGCGCCCAGCGCGAGTCGCTGGACGACTTCACGCCGTATCTGGCCGCACTGGAACGGCTCAGCGCCGACCCGAACCAGCGTCTGGTCGTCGCCGTACGGGACGGGCGCGTCGTCGGCACCCTCCAGTTGACGATCGTCCCCGGCCTGTCCCGACGTGGTGCGACCAGGTCCATCATCGAGGGCGTACGCGTCCACGCCGACGAGCGCGGCAGCGGTCTGGGAACACGGTTCATCGAGTGGGCGATCGAGGAATCCCGGCGTGAGAACTGCCAGTTGGTGCAGCTGACCTCCGACAACACGCGCACCGACGCACACCGCTTCTACGAGCGACTGGGCTTCGTGGCCTCGCATGTGGGCTTCAAACTCCAGCTCTGAGCCTGCGGCACCCACAGCAGAAGCGCCTTGTTTCACGTGAAACAAGGCGCTTCCTTCACTCGGAGGTACTCGGTGGTGGCTAGCCGATCCCCCGCCATCCCTCCGGGTCGATACCACCGGGCACAGCAGCCCCTTCCTCGTACGGCTGGCGCGTGAACACGAACGACCCGAGGTCCAGATGGTCCACGGTGCCGTCCGGGCGCCGTACGGCCCGCAGGACCTCTCCGGCGAAGTACCCCTCCAGCCCCGACCAGGTCCCGTCACCGTTCGCCCGGAACCGTGAGCGCCGTCCGCTGCCGGAGAGCGGCCCCAGGGAGACGAACCCGTCCGCCGTGAGACGCAGAGCGAAGGGACTCGTGCCCCAGTACCACTGGCCCGCCAGCTCCAGAACGGAGCGGTCGACCTCCCGCAACGGCTTCCAGGGTTCAGGGATCCGCGGCTCAGCCTCGGCGACGATGCGTACGAGGTCGGCGGCCACCTGGGTCACCATCGGGCCGGAGGTGCAGTTGGCGAGCACCACCGCGGCGACGTCGTCGGCCACGCTGAGGGTGAGGCTCGCCAGGAAACCCGGTACCGAGCCGGAGTGGCCCACCAGCAGTCGGCCGCCCTGGTTCTCGATCCGTAGGCCGAGCCCGTACGTGCCGCCGTCCACGAGGTCAGTGAGCTCGGCCGGCGCGGCGGGCGTCCGCATCTCCCGCAGGGTCTCCGCGCTCAGGACCCGGTCGTCCCCACGGGCCAGGAAGGCGGCGAACCGCGCCAGATCGCCGGTCGTTGACCAGAGTTGCCCGGCCGCGACCATCCTCCCGAAGTCCTCGGTGGGCTCGGGCAGCATCACGTCGGCCCACGGATGCACTGCCCAGCCACCCGCGTGCGGGTGCTGCGGTCGCATGCTCGTGCGATTCAGGCTCAGGGGTTCGAGCACTTCACGCCGTAGTACGTCGTCCCACGGAGCTCCGCGGAGTTCTTCAACGAGCGCGCCCAGAAGGCTGTAACCGGGGTTGGAGTAGTGGAACCGACGCCCCGCCGGGTGCAGGACGGGCTGGTCGCCGAGAACGTCGGTGAGCTCGGGACGCAGCGAGCCCGGCGTCCGCTCCCACCACGGCCCGGGGGATTCTGCCGCCAAACCACCGGTGTGGGCGAGCAGTTGGGCGATCGTGGCCTCCCCCGCGCCGGTTCCCGGCAGATGCTTCTCCAGCGGATCCTCGAGGTCGAGCACTCCTTCGTCGCGCAGCCGCAGCACGAGAACGGCGGTGAAGGTCTTGGTGATCGAGCCGATCCGGTACTGCACGTCCTCGTCCGGCGCGTGCCCGTCGACCGAGGTCCGCGCCCCGTGCCACACGGCACGCCCGTCCCGTACGACCGCGGCGACCAGCGACGGGGACCGCCCTTCGGACTGGGCCACGGCGATGCGGTGCAGCAGCGCACGCCGTGTGGCGGGAAGCAGCTCTTCCTGAGATGACGTCATGGGCCCAGTCCACCCGGAAGGCGCAGCCGAGGTCGAGCCCATTTCGCTCAGGGCGCCGGCTCAGGTCTGTGCCATGTCCACGAAGCGCGAGTAGTGGCCCTGGAAGGCGACGGTGATGGTGGCCGTCGGGCCGTTACGGTGCTTGCCCACGATGATGTCCGCCTCGCCTGCGCGGGGCGACTCCTTCTCGTACGCGTCCTCGCGGTGCAGCAGGATCACCATGTCGGCGTCCTGCTCGATGGAGCCGGACTCACGCAGGTCGGAGACCATCGGCTTCTTGTCCGTGCGCTGCTCGGGACCACGGTTGAGCTGCGAGAGCGCGATCACCGGGACCTCGAGTTCCTTGGCCAGGAGCTTGAGGTTCCGGGACATGTCCGAGACCTCCTGCTGACGGCTCTCGGAGCGCTTGGAGCCGCCGGCCTGCATCAGCTGCAGATAGTCGATGATCACGAGCTTGATGTCGTTGCGCTGCTTCAGCCGACGGCACTTCGCGCGGATCTCCATCATCGACAGGTTCGGGGAGTCGTCGATGTAGAGCGGCGCGGACGAGACCTCGGGCATCCGGCGCGCCAGACGGGTCCAGTCCTCGTCCGTCATGGTGCCGGAACGCATGTGGTGCAGGGCGACGCGGGCCTCGGCGGACAGCAGACGCATCGCGATCTCGTTGCGGCCCATTTCGAGGGAGAAGATGACGCTCGGCAGGTTGTGCTTGATCGACGCGGCCCGGGCGAAGTCCAGGGCGAGCGTGGACTTACCCATGGCGGGACGAGCCGCGATGACGATCATCTGACCCGGGTGCAGGCCGTTGGTGAGCGAGTCGAGGTCGGTGAACCCCGTGGGCACACCGGTCATCTCGCCACTGCGCGAACCGATCGCCTCGATCTCGTCGAGGGCGCCCTCCATGATGTCGCCGAGGGGGAGGTAGTCCTCGCTGGTGCGCTGTTCGGTGACGGCGTAGATCTCCGCCTGGGCCCGGTTGACGATCTCGTCGACGTCGTCGTCGCCCGCGTATCCCATCTGTGTGATGCGGGTGCCGGCCTCGACCAGGCGGCGCAGGACCGCGCGCTCGTGCACGATCTCCGCGTAGTACTCGGCGTTCGCAGCCGTGGGCACCGTCTGGACGAGCGTGTGCAGGTACGACGCGCCGCCCACCTTGTTGATCTCGCCGCGCTTGGTCAGCTCGGCGGCGATCGTGATGGGGTCGGCCGGCTCGCCCTTGGCATAGACGTCGAGGATCGCCTGGAAGATCGTCTCGTGGGCGGGCTTGTAGAAGTCGTGGCCCTTGAGGATCTCGACCACGTCGGCGATGGCGTCCTTGGACAGGAGCATGCCGCCGAGGACGGACTGTTCGGCGTCGAGGTCCTGCGGCGGAACCCGCTCGAAGGCCGTGCCGCCGCCGTCCCACTCGCTGCTGTCCCGGCCCCGGTCGTGCTGTTCGTCACGACCACGGCCGCCGTCGCCGCGTCGCCGGGCGGAGGGCAGACGATCACTGGGACCGCTGTCGGCCCACGGATCGTCCAAGGGCTCGGAAATGCTCACCGAGCCACCTCCTCCCGTCCGCGGAGCGGACCTCGCCGTGCCCCTCATTTCTACGGCACGGCACTGACAACTGAGAGGCCCAACTCCGGTTCTCGCGCGTCGGTTTTGTGAGGTTTGCACAGCCGACGGAGGGAGCGGGCGTCGGACAACCGTAGGCCTGCGGGCACCGTCAGCCAATCTGGTTATCCACAGGCCATGTGGACGACGGCCCCGATGCTGTGGAGAACTCCGCAAAACCTGTGCACGACCCGGTGGACAGCCCTGTGAACAAGCCCTCGACTTTTCCCACGTAAGCCAGCTGACCTGCACGTTTACCGTCCACCGGCTGTGCAGAAGAAAAACTTTCCCGGTCGGGCCAAGATCGCTTCGAACGGTGCGCGAGAGGACACGCGATGAGACGAAGAGTAAGGGTCACTCGCTGCTTGTATCACTTACCTGTGGACGATTAGATTGGTGGTCATGACACAGGCTCCCGCGACGCCCGAGGCCACCCGGCGAAAGCACGATCGAGAGATCATCGCACTGGCCGTACCGGCCTTCGGCGCACTCGTCGCCGAGCCCCTCTTCGTCATGGCCGACAGCGCCATCGTGGGCCACCTCGGTACCGCACAACTCGCCGGCCTCGGTGTCGCCTCGGCGCTCCTGACGACCGCCGTCAGCATCTTCGTCTTCCTCGCCTACGCCACCACGGGGGCCGTCGCCCGCCGCGTGGGCGCCGGCGACCTCCCGGCGGCCATCCGCCAGGGAATGGACGGCATCTGGCTGGCGCTGCTGCTCGGTGCCGCGGTGATCGCCGCCGTCCTGCCGACGGCCCCCGCGCTCGTGGAGCTCTTCGGCGCGTCAGACACAGCAGCGCCGTACGCGACCACCTATCTGCGCATCTCGGCACTCGGCATCCCGGCCATGCTCGTCGTCCTGGCCGCGACCGGCGTCCTGCGCGGTCTCCAGGACACGCGGACACCGCTCTACGTCGCCATCGCGGGATTCGTCGCCAACGCCGCCCTGAACGCCGGTCTCGTCTACGGCGCGGATCTCGGCATCGCGGGCTCCGCCTGGGGCACCGTCCTCGCCCAGTGCGGCATGGCCGCGGCCTACCTCGTCGTGGTCGTCCGGGGTGCCCGCCGCCACGGCGCCTCGCTGCGCCCCGACGCCGCCGGCATACGGGCCTCCGCCCAGGCCGGGGTGCCCCTGCTGGTGCGCACGCTGTCCCTGCGGGCCGTTCTGATGATCGCCACCGCTGTGGCCGCGCGCCTCGGTGACGCCGACATCGCAGCTCACCAGATCGTCCTGTCCCTGTGGAGCCTGCTCGCCTTCGCCCTCGACGCCATCGCCATCGCAGGGCAGGCCATCATCGGGCGCTGTCTCGGCGCCAACGACGCCCAGGGTGCCCGCGCCGCCTGTCGCCGCATGGTGGAGTGGGGCATCGCTGTGGGTGTCGCACTCGGTCTGCTGGTGGTGATCAGCCGACCGCTCTTCCTGTCGCTGTTCACCGGCGACCACATCGTGAAGGACGCAGCGCTACCTGCCCTCTTGGTGGTGGCGCTCTCCCAGCCGATCTGCGGCGTCGTCTTCGTCCTGGACGGTGTACTGATGGGCGCGGGCGACGGCCCCTATCTCGCCTGGGCGATGGTGCTCACCTTGGCCGTCTTCGCTCCGGTGGCCCTGCTGGTGCCGACTCTCGGTGGTGGACTCACCGCGCTGTGGGGAGCGATGACGCTGATGATGCTGGTGCGGCTGCTGACTCTCTGGCTGCGTGCCCGCTCCGGCCGCTGGGTGGTCATCGGCGCCAGCCGCTGACCGTTTCACGTGAAACCGACGTTTCCCGTGAAACAGCGCCGCCCCACACCGACAGGCGGACAGCCGCAGCGGACGTCGGCCCGAGCATGCAGAAGGGGCCGCACTCGAAGGTGCGACCCCTCCTCAGCTCTTCAAGCCGAGCGCAGCGATCAGGCCGCGATGACCTCGATGTTGACCTTGGCGGCAACCTCGGGGTGCAGACGCACGGACGTCTCGTGGGCGCCCAGGGTCTTGATCGGCGCGCCGAGCTCGATGCGGCGCTTGTCGACCTCGGGGCCACCGGCAGCCTTGATCGCCGAGGCGATGTCGGCCGGGGTGACGGAACCGAAGAGACGACCGGCGTCGCCGGAGCGGACGGCCAGACGGACCTTCACACCCTCGAGCTGGGCCTTGACCTGGTTGGCCTGCTCGATGGTCTGGATCTCGTGGATCTTGCGAGCACGACGGATCTGCTCGACGTCCTTCTCGCCACCCTTGGTCCAGCGGATCGCGAACTTCCGCGGGATCAGGTAGTTGCGAGCGTAACCGTCCTTGACGTCGACGACGTCGCCCGCGGCACCGAGGCCGGAAACCTCGTGGGTGAGGATGATCTTCATGTGTCGGTCACCCTTCCCTTAGCGCGCGGTGGAGGTGTAGGGCAGCAGCGCCATCTCACGGCTGTTCTTGACGGCCGTGGCGACGTCACGCTGGTGCTGCGTGCAGTTGCCGGTCACGCGGCGGGCACGGATCTTGCCGCGGTCGGAAATGAACTTCCGCAGCATGTTCGTGTCCTTGTAGTCCACGTACGTGACCTTGTCCTTGCAGAAAGCGCAGACCTTCTTCTTCGGCTTGCGCACAGGCGGCTTCGCCATGGTGTTTCTCCTGTGTGATCAAGAAGTTGGGTGTGAACCCGCCCTTAGAAGGGGGGCTCGTCCGAGTAGCCGCCACCCTGGCCGCCGCCGGAGTTTCCACCCCAGCCGCCACCGCCGCCCTGGCTGCCACCGGCGGGAGCGCCGGACGCCCACGGGTCGTCGGCGGGAGCGCCGCCGCCCTGCTGACCGCCGCCGGGGCCGCCGCCCCAGCCGCCGCCACCCTGGCCGCCGCCGTAACCGCCCTGGCCACCGCGGCCGGAGGTCTTGGTGACCTTCGCCGTGGCGTTGCGCAGGCTGGGGCCGACTTCCTCGACGTCCAGCTCGAAGACCGTGCGCTTGACACCCTCACGGTCCTCGTAGGACCGCTGCTTCAGCCGGCCCTGCACGATGACGCGCATGCCTCGCTGGAGCGACTCGGCGACGTTCTCCGCCGCCTGGCGCCAGACCGAGCAGGTCAGGAAGAGGCTTTCGCCGTCCTTCCACTCGTTCGTCTGGCGGTCGAAGGTGCGGGGAGTGGACGCGACACGGAACTTCGCGACCGCCGCACCGGAAGGGGTGAAGCGCAGCTCGGGGTCGTCGACAAGATTGCCGATGACCGTGATGACGGTCTCGCCTGCCATGGGGAACCTCTCGGCGGGTTTGCTGCTGCTGGCTGCTTGTGCTGCTACTCAGATTCCCGAGATCAGCTGAGCGGAAGAGCTCAGTGGGTCTCGGGGCGGAGGACCTTGGTCCGGAGGACCGACTCGTTCAGGTTCATCTGGCGGTCGAGCTCCTTGACGACCGCAGGCTCGGCCTGCAGGTCGATGACCGAGTAGATGCCCTCAGGCTTCTTCTTGATCTCGTACGAGAGACGACGACGGCCCCAGGTGTCGACCTTCTCCACCTTTCCGTTGCCCTCACGGACGACGGAGAGGAAGTTCTCGATCAGCGGGGAGACAGCGCGCTCCTCGAGATCGGGGTCGAGGATGACCATCACCTCGTAGTGACGCATGTGGAACCCACCTCCTTTGGACTCAGCGGCCACGGTCGTTCCGTGGCAGGAGGGTTGTGATGCGTACGCAACGGTATCGGCCGCCACTGACAATCGGGGGTCGGCTTGCGACGTTCCCCGCTCTGAGCTGGGCGGAGTTCCTGGCTGTGCCTGGGCAGACACCGGTGCAGACGGTACAGACTACCTGCACACCGGCTTCCGGTTGAAATCCGGCCGGGTGGACCGCCAATCTGTACACGTCGGGTGTGTATGGCGCTACGATGCGCCGCCTTCCGCAGGAGGTGCCCTATGGCACAGGCATTGCGACCCAACACCGGAATCGGTTCCCTCTTCGCCACCGACGGCAAGCCCCACCCCGTCCAGCACGCGCTTCTCGCGGTGACCCTGGTCCTCGGTGTGACGTCGTTCGTGACGGCGCAGTTCGACAGCCTGCATCTGCTCAGTTCCTGGACCGGTCTGGCGGGGATCGGGACCGGCGCGTACGGACAGTGGATCTCCGAGACCACCCGTGAGCGCTTCGGTCTGATCCTGGGCCTCGGTGCCTCCGGCGTCGGATTCTTCCTCGGCATGGCGCACGGCGGCCTCTTCGGCGGGCTCTGGTGACCTGACCGACGGCGATCCGGCACCCGGACACCGTCCACAACCCACACGCGTAGCGGCTGCTGCGCCCCGGCGGACTGCTCCGGCCGTCCATGGGCCGGGGCGAAGCAGCCGTACGCCCAGTCGGGCCGCCCGCAAGGCGCAGTAGGCTTCGGCGCGAGAGCCGGAGCCCCTGTACCCATGGGGACACACCAGCCCGAGGAGCGCCCCGAATGAGCCTGACCCTGAGGACGATCAGTCGCGAGCAGCATCTGGCATACATCCAGAGCCTGCCGTCGGCGAGCCACATGCAGGTTCCGGCCTGGGCAGACGTCAAGGCGGAGTGGCGTTCGGAGAACCTCGGCTGGTTCGACGGCAGGACCGGCGAGCTCGTCGGTGTCGGCCTGGTCCTCTACCGTCAACTGCCCAAGATCAAGCGGTACTTGGCCTATCTGCCCGAGGGCCCGGTCATCAACTGGTATGCGCCAAATCTGACCGAGTGGCTGGAACCGATGCTCGCGCACCTCAAGCAGCAGGGCGCGTTCTCCGTGAAGATGGGCCCGCCGGTGATCATCCGGCGCTGGGAGGCCACGTCCATCAAGGCGGGCATCCAGAACCCGGACGTGAAGCGACTGCGCGACATCGAGGCCGACTTCATCGAGCCGCGCGCCTTCGAGGTGGCCGACAAGCTGCGCCGGATGGGCTGGCAGCAGGGTGAGGACGGCGGCGCCGGCTTCGGCGACGTCCAGCCGCGTTACGTCTACCAGGTACCGCTGGCGAACCGTTCCCTTGAAGAGGTCCACAAGAACTTCAACCAGCTGTGGCGCCGCAACATCAAGAAGGCCGAGAAGGCCGGCGTCGAGGTCGTCCAGGGCGGTTATCACGACCTTGAGGAGTGGCAGCGGCTGTACGAGATCACGGCCGTGCGCGATCACTTCCGGCCGCGCCCGCTGTCGTACTTCCAGCGCATGTGGACGGCCCTCAACACCGAGGACCCCAACCGCATGCGGCTGTACTTCGCCCGCCACAACGGAGTGAACCTGTCGGCGGCGACGATGCTGATCGTCGGCGGGCACGTCTGGTACTCCTACGGCGCCTCCGACAACATCGGCCGGGAGTTCCGCCCCTCGAACGCGATGCAGTGGCGGATGCTGCGCGACGCCTACGCGCTCGGCGCGACCGTTTACGACCTGCGCGGCATCTCCGACTCGCTGGACGAGTCGGACCACCTGTTCGGCCTGATCCAGTTCAAGGTCGGCACGGGCGGACAGGCCGCCGAGTACCTCGGCGAGTGGGACTTCCCGCTGAACAAGCTGCTCCACAAGGCGCTCGACATCTACATGTCGCGCCGCTGAGCACGCGTTCGCCGCTTCGACAAGGTCACCAGCTCCCCCACCTCTGACACACCCAGCCACGAGAAAGGTTCCAGGTCCGGCCATGGCGCTCACGCTCTACGTCGACACCGCGCGCTGGCGGGCGCACCACAAGCACGTGCAGGAGCAGTTCCCCGGGCTCGTCCCGGTCTGCAAGGGCAACGGCTACGGCTTCGGGCACGAGCGGCTGGCGGAGGAGGCCACCCGGCTGGGCTCGGACATCCTCGCCGTCGGCACCACGTACGAGGCAGCGCGCATCAAGGACTTCTTCGGCGGTGACCTGCTGGTGCTGACGCCGTACCGGCGCGGCGAGGAGCCCGTGCCGCTGCCCGACCGGGTCGTGCGCTCGGTGTCGTCGGTGGACGGCGTGTACGGCCTCGTGGGCGCCCGCGTGGTGATCGAGGTGATGTCCTCGATGAAGCGGCACGGCATCAGCGAGCAGGACCTGCCGCAGTTGCACGCCGCCATCGAGAACGTCCGGCTGGAGGGCTTCGCCATCCACCTGCCGCTGGACCGCACCGACGGCTCCGACGCCGTCGAGGAGGTCATCGGCTGGATGGACCGGCTGCGCGCGGCCCGGCTGCCGCTGCACACGATGTTCGTCAGCCACCTCAAGGCCGAGGAACTCGCCCGGCTGCAGCAGCAGTTCCCGCAGACCCGCTTCCGCGCCCGTATCGGCACGCGGCTGTGGCTGGGGGACCACGAGGCCACCGAGTACCGCGGTGCCGTCCTGGACGTCACGCGCGTCGCCAAGGGTGACCGGTTCGGCTACCGGCAGCAGAAGGCGGCCTCGGACGGCTTCCTGGTGGTCGTGGCGGGCGGTACGTCGCACGGGGTGGGCCTGGAGGCCCCCAAGGCCCTGCACGGCGTCATGCCGCGTGCCAAGGGCGTTGCCCGGGCCGGCCTCGCCACGGTGAACCGGAACCTCTCGCCGTTCGTCTGGGGTGGCAAGCAGCGCTGGTTCGCCGAGCCGCCGCACATGCAGGTGTCCATCCTGTTCGTGCCCGCGGATGCCCCGGAGCCGACGGTCGGCGACGAGCTGGTGGCCCATCTGCGGCACACCACCACACAGTTCGACCGGCTCGTGGACCGCTGAGCAGGCGCGAACCCGAGCACAACAGCAACGCGCAAAGGCCGTACACGGGGACTTCCGTGTACGGCCTTTGCGCGTTGCCGGGGGAGGAGACCCCTGTTCGCTCAGGGCGAACCGTCGGTCGCGCCTTGCTTGCCCCACTCCACCTGCGGCCCGTCGAACTGCGTCGCGTGCTCGGGGGGATGGGCCGCCGCGCCGAGGACGAAGACGTCCTCCGCGCCGTCGAGCACACCGCCCGAGGGATCGTCGTCGCCAGCCTGTCGCACCACGTCCCGTTCCGGCATCAGGATGTCCCGTACGACCATGACGCACAGATACAGCGTGCCCAGCAGGTGGACGCCGATGGCCCAGTGATAGCCGTCGGTCGGCAGACCCTTGTGGGCGTCTCCACTGGTGGTGTACGCGAGGTACATCCAGATCCCCAGGAAGTACGCCACCTCGCATACCTGCCAGATCAGGAAGTCACGCCACTTCGGCCGGGCCAGCGCCGCCAGCGGGACCAGCCACAGGACGTACTGCGGCGAGTAGACCTTGTTGGTGAGGATGAAGGCCGCCACCACCAGGAAGGCGAGTTGGGCGAAGCGGGGGCGGCGCGGAGCGGTGAGCGTCAGCCCCGCGACACCCACGAAGCACACCACCACCAGGAGCGTGGCCAGGGTGTTGACGCTGTCGGTGGTGAGGGGATCGCTGGAGTTCTGGGCGAGGATCAGCCAGAAGGAGCCGAAGTCGACGCCCCGTTCCTGGCTGAACGTGTAGAACTTCGACCAGCCCTCGAAGGCGAAGAGCATCACCGGCAGGTTCACCACCAGCCAGGCGGTGAGGGCACCGCCCACGGCGGTGACGAAGGCCCGCCACTTCCCGGCCCGCCAGCACAGCACGAACAGCGGCCCGAGCAGGAAGACGGGGTAGAGCTTGGCGGCCGTGGCGAGCCCCAGCAGGACTCCGAAGGCGAGCGACCGGCCCCGCGACCACATCAGCATCGCCGCGGCCGTCAGAGCGACCGCCAGCAAGTCCCAGTTGATGGTGGCGGTCAGCGCGAAAGCGGGCGCCAGGGCGACCAGCAGGCCGTCCCAGGGACGCCGGGCGTGCGTGCGGGTCACGCAGACGGCGATGACGGCCGCGCACGCCATCAGCATCCCGGCATTGACCATCCAGTACCACTGCTCCTGGTCCTGGATGCTGCCGCTGCCCGGTGTCAGCCAGCTGGCGACCTCCATGAACACACCGGTGAGCACCGGGTATTCGAGGTACTCCATGTCACCGGAGAGCTTGTCGAAGTACGGCACGAGCCCATCGGCGAACCCGCGCCCCTGGTAGAGGTGCGGGATGTCCGAGTAACAGGCGTGCGTGTACTGCGAGCTGGCGCCGAAGAACCAGGCACCGTTGTAGCAGGGCGCCTTCTGGACCAGTCCGAGGGCGAACATCCCGATCGCCACGAGCGCGATGACCCGTACGGGAGTCAGCCAGGACGTCCCGGTCAGGGCCCGCCGTCCGAGGGGACCGCCGATGAGCTCACTGCCGGCGGCGGCGATCTCGTCGTCCCTGGTAGGCCGTACCGGATCCGGCTCGTGGAGGCGCTCTGGCGTCGATTCTGCACTGGGCATGGGCCTCATCCTGCCGTACGGACCTAGGAAAACGCCGAGGGCCGCCCCACCTGGTGCGGTGGGACGGCCCTCGTTTCACGTGAAACATCCGCATGTTTCACGTGAAACACCCGTGTCGGGCGATGGGCGGCTAACCGGTCTCGCCTCCGAAGAAGCCTCCACCGTTGCCGTTGCCGTTGCTGTTGTCGTCCGACTCTGTGGGCGTCGGCGACGGACTGATCTCGCCCGTGCCGCCGTCCGCGCCCCCGCTGTTCGCGCCGCCCGTGGCGTCCTGGCAGTCGAAGAAGTTGGTGCACGACTCGCTCGGGGAGGGAGACGGCTCGGTGACCGTCTCGCTGGGCGTCGGGGACGGCGAGGGGCTCTCCTCCTCGCTCTCGGTGACCGACGGAGTGGGAGACGGGAGCGGGTCCTCATTGAGGACCTCACCGATGGGCTCAGGGGTCGGGAAGTCCTCCACCGGCAGGCCCTTCATCGCGTCTTCCATGTAGTCGTGCCAGATCTCCGCCGGGAACGAGGCACCGTGGATCTTCTCCTGGCCACCCGTGCCGAACATCTCCAGGAAGCTGCGGTTCTTGTTCGACTCGTCGTCGTCCAACCGGAACATGGTGATCGCGGTCGACAGCTGCGGCGTGTAGCCGACGAACCAGGCCGACTTGTTGCCGTCGGTGGTACCGGTCTTTCCGGCCACATCACGGCCGTCCAGCTGCGCGGCGGTACCCGTGCCCTTCTCGACCACGGTCTTCAGGACGTCCGTGACGTTGTCGGCGACCTTCGAGGTGAACGCCTGCTTCGTCGCGGCCTTGTGCGTGTACATCACGCCGTCCTTGCTCTTGACCTGCTGGACGGAGTACGGCTCCCGCTGCTTGCCGCTGGCCGCGAAGGTGGCGTAGGCACCCGCCATCCGGATCGCGCTCGGGTCGGAGATGCCGATCGAGAACGACGGGAAGGTGGTACCGGCGAGAGTGCTGTCCTTCACCCCGGCGTTGACGGCGGCTTCCCTCACCTTGTCCAGGCCGACGTCCATGCCGAGCTGCACGAAGGCGGAGTTCACCGACTCGCGCATCGCCTCCCGCAGGTCGATCTTGAAGTTGGGCGGACTGCCGTAGGAGGCCTGGCCGTCATTGGTCTGCAGCCACTCCTCGCCCTTCTCGTTCTTCCAGATCGTCCCGTCGTAGTCCCTGATCTTGAGCTTGTTCTTACCGCTGAACAGGCTCTTGGGGGAGACGATGGTGCGCTCGTCCTGGGCCTGTGACGAGCCCAGCTCGGGGTTACGGACGCCCCAGGTCATCGCAGCCGCGAGGACGAACGGCTTGAAGGTCGAGCCCACCTGGGCACCGGTCTGGTCGGCATTGTTGGTGAAGTGCTTGGTCGCGTCCTCACCGCCGTAGATCGCCTCGATGGCGCCGGTCTCCGGGTTCACGGACGCGCCGCCGAACTGGACGTGCGTGTCCGTGTCGGGGCGCTCCTTGGGCTTGATGTTGGCCTTCTGGACCTTCGTGACAGCCGCGGTGAGCTCGTTGACCTTCTTCTTGTCGAAGGTCGTGTAGATCGAGTAGCCGCCCTGCCTCAGCTTGTCCTCAGTGATCCCGGTTTCCTTGCTGTGGGTGACCACGTAGCTGTTGGCGAGGTCGACGAGATAGCCGGTCTGGCCGCTCAGCTGGGTGTTGGAGCGCGGGTTCTTCCACTTGGGGAGCGTGGTGTACTTGGCCCGCTCCACGGGGTCCAGGTGCTTGTACTCGACCATTTTGTTGAGCGTGTCCTGCATCTGGCGCAGGGCCCGCCTGCTGTTGTCCTCCGGCCTCGCGGACGGGTCGATGGACACCGCGCCCGCGGGGTCGTAATACGTGGGGCCCTTCAGCATGGCAGCCAGGAAGGCGCACTCGCCCGGGTTCAGCTTGATGGCGTCCTTGTCGAAGTACGCGCGAGCGGCGGCCTGGATCCCGTAGGCGTTGCGCCCGTAGTACGAGGAGTTCAGGTAGCCGGCCATGATGTCGTCCTTGTCGACCTCGGCCCCCACCTTGATGGCGACGAAGATCTCCTTGAACTTCCGGGAGATCGTCTGGGACTGGTCGTTCAGCATGGCGTTCTTGACGTACTGCTGGGTGATGGTCGAGCCACCCTGCGTCTGGCCGCCCCGGGCCATGTTGAAGACGGCGCGGGCGATGCCCTTGGGGTCGATGCCGCTGTCCTGGTAGAAGGTCTTGTTCTCCTGGGAGATCACTGCATTGCGCATCGCCTCGGGGATCTGGGAGAGGTCGATGATCTGGCGGTTCGTCTCACCACCGGTGGCAACCATCTGGCTGCCGTCCTTCCAGTAGTAGACGTTGTTCTGCGCCTCGGCCGTCTCGTCGACCTTCGGGACGCCCACCATGGCGTAGCCGATGCCCGCCACGGCCACCAGGCTGCCGACGAAACCGACGAACAGGCCGGCGACGAGCTTCCAGGAGGGCACCCAGCGGCGCCAGCCGTCCTTGTAGGCGCGCGGGTAGTCGATCAGGCGCTTCCCGCCGGGTGCGGGGCGTCCCCTGCCCCGGCCGGGGGGACCGGACGAGCCGCCACGGCGGCCACCTGTCGGGTCGGCCGCTCTGCGCCGGCCACCCTGTGCCGCGCGCCGGGACTCGGCGCGGCCGCCGGGCGACCGCTCCTCGCCTCCCAACCCGTAGAAACCCGACCCGTACGAGTCGGAAGGAGACCCGGTGGCGCCTCGCGGTGCCGCACGGCGGCCGGAGGACGAGCCGGACTGGCCGCGCCGGGCCGCGGCACGTCCGCCTCCCTGCGGCTGCGGCGGTTTGCGACGGTGCTCGCTCATCGAACGACTACTCCTCGGGCAGGCGCATCCGTGCGCGCCTGGAAACGGCGGCTGGTTTCCTATCCCCCCGAAGTACGGATGCGGTCGGTCGCGCATTCACCCGTACGGAACCGGGGACCTCGACGCCCCCCGGCGTCACGCGAGTCCCGGTGGTCTGCATGGCGCACAGACTACGCACCGCCAAAACCCACCGAGCTCCGAAGTTCACCCCAAACCTGACAAATCGCTTGTGATGAATCGGTGATGTGATCCCGTTCACCATGCCCGCTCTTGTTCCGCCCGGAAGGCCGTTCTATCGTCGTGATGTATCGAGTCGATACATCAGCGCGACATACAACCGTCAGGGCACCCGTCACCACGGGTCGTGGCAGAGAGGAGGCGATCTATGAGCCGGCGTTCCGGGATCCTCGAGTTCGCCGTACTCGGCCTGCTCCGCGAGTCCCCGATGCACGGCTATGAGCTGCGCAAACGACTCAATACGTCACTGGGTGTGTTCCGTGCGTTCAGCTACGGCACGCTCTACCCCTGTCTCAAGACGCTGGTCGCCAACGGCTGGTTGATCGAAGAGGCGGGGAACAGTCCGGAGGACGCCCTGACCGCTCCTCTCACGGGCCGCCGCGCCAAGATCGTCTATCGGCTGACGGCGGAAGGTAAGGAGCACTTCGAGGAGCTGCTCTCGCAGACGGGGCCCGACGCGTACGAGGACGAGCACTTCGCAGCTCGTTTCGCCTTCTTCGGGCAGACCTCGCGCGACGTCCGTATGCGAGTCCTCGAAGGCCGCCGCAGCCGGCTGGAGGAGCGCCTGGAGAAGATGCGCGCCTCCCTGGCGCGCACCCGGGAGCGCCTCGACGACTACACGCTTGAGCTCCAGCGCCACGGGATGGAGTCCGTGGAGCGCGAAGTGCGCTGGCTGAACGAGCTCATCGAGAGCGAGCGGGCCGGACGGGACCTGAGGGGTCCCACCGGGGGGTCCGCTCAGCAGGACACCACATCTGGAGCGACGGGCGGCCTGCCCCGTCCCGGGGACGCCCCCGGGACGGATACGCCCGACGACACCGCCACGTGAGCGCCCACTCAGGGCCTCACTCGTACACACAGGGAGCAACCGGAATGGGTTCGGTTCGCGTAGCCATCGTCGGCGTGGGCAACTGCGCCGCATCGCTGGTGCAGGGCGTGGAGTACTACAAGGACGCCGACCCGGCGTCCAAGGTCCCGGGCCTGATGCACGTGCAGTTCGGCGACTACCACGTCCGTGACGTCGAGTTCGTCGCCGCGTTCGACGTGGACGCGAAGAAGGTCGGCCTCGACCTCGCGGACGCCATCGGCGCGTCCGAGAACAACACCATCAAGATCTGCGACGTGCCCACCACCGGTGTCACGGTCCAGCGCGGCCACACCTTCGACGGCCTCGGCAAGTACTACCGCCAGACCATCGAGGAGTCCGCCGAGGAGCCGGTCGACGTCGTCCAGGTCCTCAAGGACAAGAAGGTCGACGTCCTCGTCTGCTACCTGCCCGTCGGCTCCGAGGACGCGGCGAAGTTCTACGCCCAGTGCGCCATCGACGCCAAGGTCGCCTTCGTCAACGCCCTCCCGGTCTTCATCGCCGGCACCAAGGAGTGGGCGGACAAGTTCACCGAGGCGGGCGTCCCGATCGTCGGTGACGACATCAAGTCGCAGGTCGGCGCCACCATCACGCACCGCGTCATGGCGAAGCTGTTCGAGGACCGCGGCGTCATCCTGGACCGCACGATGCAGCTGAACGTCGGCGGCAACATGGACTTCAAGAACATGCTCGAGCGCGAGCGCCTGGAGTCCAAGAAGATCTCCAAGACGCAGGCCGTCACCTCCCAGATCCCGGACCGGGACCTCGGTGAGAAGAACGTCCACATCGGTCCGTCCGACTACGTCGCCTGGCTCGACGACCGCAAGTGGGCCTACGTCCGTCTCGAGGGCCGCGCCTTCGGTGACGTCCCGCTGAACCTGGAGTACAAGCTCGAGGTCTGGGACTCCCCGAACTCCGCGGGTGTCATCATCGACGCCCTGCGCGCCGCGAAGATCGCCAAGGACCGCGGCATCGGCGGCCCGATCCTGTCGGCGTCGAGCTACTTCATGAAGTCCCCGCCGGTCCAGTACTTCGACGACGAGGCCCGCGAGAACGTCGAGAAGTTCATCAAGGGTGAGGTCGAGCGCTAAAGCTCGTCGCTGAGTCGCTCCTGCCAGGGCTGAAGAGGGTCCCCGGGTCGCAATGACCGGGGGCCCTCTCCGTATGTGAGGCTGTGCCCCATGGCCGTCGTCCGCGATCTGCGCGTCCTGCTGCGTTTCGGCAACTTCCGGCGCCTGCTCGCCGTACGGCTGCTCTCGCAGTGCGCTGACGGTGTCTACCAGGTCGCGCTCGCCACGTACGTCGTCTTCTCCCCGGAGAAACAGACCTCGGCCGCCGCGATCGCCTCCGCGATGGCGGTCCTGCTGCTGCCCTACTCCCTGGTCGGCCCGTTCGCCGGCGTCCTGCTGGACCGCTGGCGCCGCCGCCAGGTCTTCCTCTACGGCAACCTGCTGCGCGCCCTGCTGGCCTCGGTGACGGCCGTCCTGATGCTCAGCCATGTCCCCGACTGGCTCTTCTACGTCTCCGCGCTGTGCGTCACCGCGGTCAATCGCTTCGTCCTCGCGGGCCTGTCGGCCGCGCTTCCGCGCGTGGTCGACGCCGAGCGTCTGGTGATGGCCAACTCCCTCTCCCCGACCGCCGGGACACTGGCCGCGACCGCGGGCGGCGGCCTCGCCTTCGGCGTACGGCTGGTGGTCGCGGACTCCGACGCGGCCGTCGTCCTGCTGGGCGCGGCCCTGTACCTGTGCGGGGCGCTCGCGTCGCTGCGCATCGCGCGGGAACTGCTGGGGCCCGACCCGGCGTTGGTGCAGCCCCGACTCACCACAGCGCTCACCGGAACCGCCCGCGACCTGGTGGCGGGCGTACGGCATCTCGCCGAGCCCTCCCGCCGGGAAGCCGCCTGGGCGCTCGGCGCGATGACGCTCATGCGGTTCTGCTACGGCGCCCTGCTGGTCATGCTGCTGATGCTGTGCCGATACGCCCTGACCTCCGACCCCGACGACGGACTCGCCCTGCTGGGGCTGGCGTTGGTCATCTCCGGCGCCGGTTTCTTCGCGGCGGCCGTCGTGACGCCGTGGGCGGTGCAACGGCTCGGGTCGGGCCGCTGGATCGTCGTGTGTGCCGCGGCCGCCGCCGTCCTGGAACCCGCCCTCGGTCTCCCGTTCGCCGCAGCTCCCCTGCTGGTCGCGACGTTCGTCCTCGGTCTGACCACTCAAGGGGCGAAGATCGCCACGGACACGATCGTGCAGTCCTCGGTCGACGACGGCTTCCGCGGCCGGATCTTCTCCGTCTACGACGTGCTCTTCAACGTCGCCTTCGTCGGCGCCGCAGCGGTCGCCGCGCTGATGCTGCCACCGGACGGCCGTTCAGTGACCCTGGTGATCACGGTCGCCGTGACCTACGGAGCGGTTGCTACGGCTATGGCCCGCTTTGAGCGCCGATAAGTGTCACATCAAGGCCACAGAGCCACTCCTGGCTACAGGCTTGTCAGTGGGGGCCGATAACTTACGTGGGTCTTACGCGCTCCTTATGCGCGCACTCAGCCATGCTTTTCTAGGGGGACCCCAAGTGACGACTCCGCCGCCCCAGGGCCAGAACCCGTTCGCCCAGGGCCAGCAGCCCTACGGCCAGCCCCAGGCTCAGGCCCCGTATCCGCCCCAGGGCGGCTACCCGCAGCAGCCCGGCCAGCCGGGCTTCCCCCCGCAGGGCGCGGCTCCGTACGCGCCGGTTCCGCCGCAGCAGCCCCGCCGCAAGGTCAGCTTCAAGACGATCAAGAACATCCTGTTCGTCGTGGCCGTCGCCGCCATGGCCGTCATCGGCTACATCACCAGCCAGGACGACGCCAAGCGGGCCGAGGTCGGCGACTGCCTGAAGTCTCCGTCGTCGTCGGCTTCCGACGACGTCCTGGAGGTCGTGGACTGCTCCTCGTCCGGCGCAGAGGTCAAGGTCCTCAAGAAGGTCAAGGGCCACTACACGGAGCTCACCGCCGAGACGGAGTGCCGCAAGGTCAGCGGGGCCACCAGCTACTACGCCGAGACGGGCGACGGCGACGAGTTCCTGCTGTGCCTCGTCGACGTCTGACCTGACCCAACTGCTTCGAGGGGCGGTGTTTCACGTGAAACACCGCCCCTCGGCGTATCCGGGTGGGGCATGTTTCACGTGAAACATGCCCCCGTTTCACGGCCTCAGCTCTGCTCGGCCCACCACTCCTTGAGCGCCGCCACCGCCGCGTCGTACTCCATCGGCCCGTTCTCCAGCCGCAGCTCCAGCAGGTGCTTGTACGCCTTGCCGACGACGGGACCGGGACCGACGCCCAGGATCTCCATGATCTGGTTGCCGTCGAGGTCGGGACGGATCGCGTCCAGCTCCTCCTGCTCCTTCAGCTGAGCGATGCGCTCCTCCAGCCCGTCGTAGGCGCGCGAGAGTGCGGCTGCCTTGCGCTTGTTCCGCGTCGTGCAGTCCGACCGGGTCAGCTTGTGGAGACGCTCGAGGAGCGGTCCCGCGTCCCGCACATAGCGGCGAACAGCGGAGTCGGTCCACTCACCGGTGCCGTACCCGTGGAAGCGCAGGTGGAGTTCGACGAGGCGCGAGACGTCCTTCACCAGCTCGTTGGAGTACTTCAACCCCGTCATGCGCTTCTTCGTCATCTTCGCTCCGACCACTTCGTGGTGATGGAACGAGACCCGGCCGTCCTTCTCGAAGCGGCGGGTCCGCGGCTTGCCGATGTCGTGCAGCAGCGCAGCAAGACGGAGGGTGAGGTCGGGGCCGTTCTCCTCCAGCGCGATCGCCTGCTCCAGGACGATCAGCGTGTGCTCGTAGACGTCCTTGTGCCGGTGGTGCTCGTCGCTCTCCAGCCGCAGAGCGGGCAGCTCCGGCAGAACATGCTTGGCGAGACCGGTTTCGACGAGCAGCGTCAGGCCCTTGCGCGGGTGTGCGGACAGGATCAGCTTGTTCAGCTCGTCCCGGATCCGCTCGGCGGAGACGATCTCCAGGCGGCCGGCCATCTCCGTCATCGCCGTGACGACCTCGGGGGCGACCTCGAAGTCGAGCTGGGCGGCGAAGCGGGCGGCACGCATCATCCGCAGCGGGTCGTCCGAGAAGGACTCCTCGGGCGTGCCCGGGGTCCGCAGCACACGCGCCGCGAGGTCCTCGAGGCCGCCGTGCGGGTCGATGAACTCCTTCTCCGGCAGCGCCACGGCCATCGCGTTCACGGTGAAGTCACGCCGGACGAGGTCCTGCTCGATGGAGTCGCCGTACGACACCTCAGGCTTGCGCGAGGTCCGGTCGTAGGCCTCCGACCGGTAGGTCGTCACCTCGATCTGAAAGCGCCTGTCAACGTCACCGACGCGGGCATCCTTCTGCGCCCCGACGGTGCCGAAGGCGATCCCGACCTCCCACACGGCGTCCGCCCAGGGCCGGACGATCTTCAGGACGTCCTCGGGGCGGGCGTCCGTCGTGAAGTCGAGGTCGTTGCCGAGCCGGCCGAGCAGCGCGTCCCGGACCGAGCCGCCGACCAGGGCGAGGGAGAACCCGGCCTCCCGGAAGCGGCGGGCGAGGTCGTCGGCGACAGGGGCGACCCGCAGGAGTTCACTCACCGCGCGGTGCTGCACCTGGCTCAGGACACTGAGGTTGTCTTCGTTGGCGTTCGGCACAACAGAAGAGGGTACGTGGCCCGGCGAGCCGCGGGCGCGTCGATTAAGGCGGGCGGACACCTGCCCCGATAGCGGCCCAAGATCAGCGCTCGTGACGTACGCAGGCGCTCCTCTTTATAGATACACATAGAGGGCAGTACCGACAGTCCCCCCTGATCTTGTGGAGCAGTCCGCGGCACTTACCCTCAGCGCGCATCGTTACCATGCGTGGACGCACATTCCGACGACCACTGACGACGACGAGGGACGGACGAACGCGTGGCCGAGGCGGCAGACACCCCGGGGATGACTCCCTCACCTGCCCGCCGGTGGCTGCGGCGCACCGGAGCACTGCTCGCGGGAGCGCCTCTGCTGGCCGGTCTGCTCCAGCTGCCCACCTCCTCGGCGCAAGCCGTCGGCCAGGCCTCCGCCAAGGAAGCCTCCGGCGCGGGCACGGTGGCCGTCGCCGTCGACTCGCTCACCCCCAGCGCCCCGACCGACGGCGACACCCTGACCGTGTCCGGCACGGTGACCAACAACGGCAAGCAGGCGGTCACCGACGCGCACGTGGATCTCCGGGTGGGCGACGAGCTGACGACCCGCTCGGCGATCGACAGCGCGGCCAAGCGGGCCGACGATCTCTCCGGCCCCTTGGGGGACGCGGTGGGCGGCAAGTACATCGCCAAGTTCGCCCGGCTCACGCCGGGCGTCGCCCAGCACTTCAGCATCTCCGTACCGGTCGACGAGCTCGACCTGGGGGACGGCGGGGTCTACCCCGTGGGCGTCTCCCTCTGGGGCGAGACCGCCGCGAAGCCGTGGGAGCAGGTGATGGGCGTCCAGCGGACGTTCCTGCCGTGGCAGCCCGAGGAGGCGGACACCGCGACGAAGACGACCGTGCTGTGGCCGCTGGTCTCCACGGTCCACATGACGGCGGAGACCGGTTCCAACGAGCAGCAGACGCCTGTCTTCCTCAATGACGACCTCGCCGAGGAGATCTCGCCCGGCGGCCGCCTCGACCAGCTGGTGAGCCTGGGCAAGGCACTCGACGTCACCTGGGTGATCGACCCGGACCTGCTGGCTTCCGTCGACGCCATGGCCGGCCGCTACGACGTACGGAGCGGCAACGGCAGCACCACCATGGCCGGCACCCACCAGGCGGTCGCCAAGCAGTGGCTCGACGAGCTGCAGCAGGCGGTCCAGGGCAAGGAGGTCGTGGCGCTGCCCTTCGCCGACCCGGACCTGGCCTCTCTCGCCCACAACGGCACCGGTGTCACCGGCTCGCTCAGCCAGCTCAAGGCGGCCACCGACGTCGCCGCCACCACGGTGGAGACGGTGCTCCACGTCACCCCGAGCACCGACTTCGCCTGGCCGGTGGAGGGCGCCGTCGACCCGTCGATCGTGAAGGTCGCCACCTCCGCCGGCGCCGACAAGGTGATCGCACGCAGCGACAGCCTGGAGGAGACCGGCGACCTGTCGTACACACCCTCCGCGGCGCGCCCCATCGGCGGCGGCACCACGGCGGTGGTCGCGGACACACGGCTGTCGACGGCGTTCCAGGACGATCTGACGAAGGCCTCCGCGTCCACGCTCGCCGTCCAGGAGTTCCTCGCGCAGAGCCTGGCGCTGAATTTGCAGACGGGCAAGCAGCGCAGCATCGTCGTCGCCCCGCAGCGGATGCCGACCGCGAGCCAGGCCCAGGCCCTGGCCGAGGCGGTCACCGCCCTCCAGGGCGGCACCTGGTCGCAGACCCAGCAGCTCGCGGCGGCCGCCACGGCCAAGCCCGACCCCGGCGCCACCACGAAGGTGCCGTCGCGGTCGAAGTACCCATCCTCGCTGGCCAAGCAGGAGCTGCCCCGATCGGCCTTCCAGGAGATCGCGGCCACGCAGGACAAGCTGGACAACTTCACGGTGATCCTCACCGACGAGTCCCGGGTGGTGACCCCCTTCGGGCGGGCGATCAACCGAGAGATGTCCGCGTCGTGGCGGGGCCGGACCACCGCGGCGAGCTCCTTCCGCCGGGGCGTGCAGGAGCACATCGACACCCTCGCCGCCCAGGTCAAGCTGATCGAGAAGTCGGAGACCAAGCTCTCCGGGCGCAGCGCCACGATCCCCGTGACCGTGCAGAACAACCTGGTGCAGGGCGTCGACCACCTGGTGTTGCGACTCACCTCCACGAACGAGACCCGTCTCGAGATCGGCGGCCACAGCTTCGACGAGCAGCCCATCACGGTCTCCGGCGGGCACAGCACGACGGTGAAGTTCACCACGTCCGCCAACGTCAACGGCCAGACGACAGTGGTCGCCCAGCTGTACACCGAGGACGGCCGGCCATACGGTGCACCGGTCACGTTCGACGTGAAGGTCACCGAAATCACGGCCACCGTCATGCTGGTCATCGGCGGCGGTGTCCTGCTCCTGGTGCTGGCCGGCTTCCGTATGTACACCCAGCGCAAGCGTGCCGCGGCCCGCGAGGTTGAGGAGGATGCTCACGACGAGGCGGGCGAGGCCGTCGGCACCCCGGTGGCCTCTCAGGGTTCCGAGGACCGTCTCACCGAAGAATCCGGTGCCCGGTCGGGGGCAGACGACCCGGTGCAGCCGAGTGACGAGAGCCCGGACACCGCAGCGGAAAGCGCCGACCCGTCCGGGACGGGTGAGAGAGTGGACCGTTGAGGATGTCGTGGCCGGTGGGCCCGGGACGATGAGGTGGGGTAACCATGAACGCGCCGTACGACGGTGACCGCGGCCAGGCCGCGGGCAGCTCGGGCTACCCCGAGGGTCCGCCGCCCGAGCACGGCCAGGTGCCGCCGCAGCACCCCGCGGACATGTACCTCCAGGACGCCTACAGCCAGGACCCCTACCGGTCCCAGGACCTCACCGCGCAGGACCCGGTCGCCGAGGCGCTCTACGACCGCGCCGCGCACCCCCCGCCGCCCCCGGGCACGTACCAGCCGCAGCAGCCGCTGTACGGCCAGCCGCAGCAGTCCCCGTACGCCCCCGACCCGCGGGTGTGGGCCCAGACGCCACCGCCCGAGCCGGAGGGCCCGACCCAGTACCTGCCGTACGGCGACGATCCGCGTACGACCCAGTTCGTGGGCGTGGACGACCTCGTCAGCCACTCCGGCGAGGAGCGGCACGAGCCCGACGCCTTCGCGCACCTCTTCCGGGACCAGCAGCAGGGCGGCGTCCATGCGCCGACGCAGCACCCGGCGGTGCCGGGGCCGACCCCGGCACCGGGCGGCGAGGAAGCCGCGTCGCACTACCAGGCGCCGCAGTACCAGACGCCGGCGCAGTACGAGGCTCCGGCCGCCGAGCCCACCGCCCCGGAACCGGCCCCCGCCCCCGCGCCCGCCGCGAAGAAGGGCGGGCGGGCCGCCGGCCTGCTGAAGTCCAGCGCTGTGATGGCGGCGGGCACGATGGTCTCGCGCCTCACCGGCTTCATCCGCTCCGCGCTGATCGTCTCGGCGCTCGGCGTCGGCCTGCTCGGTGACACCTTCCAGGTCGCCTACCAGCTGCCGACGATGATCTACATCCTGACGGTCGGCGGTGGCCTCAACTCCGTCTTCGTGCCGCAGCTCGTGCGGGCCATGAAGGAGGACGAGGACGGCGGGGAGGCGTACGCCAACCGGCTGCTGACGCTGGTCATGGTGGCGCTGGGCGTGCTCACGGTCGCCGCGATCGCCGCGGCTCCCGTCCTGATCCGCCTCCTGTCCGACTCGGTGGCCAGCGACGCGGCGGCCAACGAGGTCGGCATCACCTTCGTCCGCTACTTCCTGCCCTCGATCTTCTTCATGGGCATCCACGTCGTGATGGGGCAGATCCTCAACGCGCGCGGCAAGTTCGGCGCAATGATGTGGACGCCGGTCCTGAACAACATCGTCATCATCGTGACGCTGGGCATGTTCATGTGGGTCTACGGCACCGCCGCAGACTCCGGCATGAAGGTCACGACCATCCCTCCGGAGGGCCAGCGGCTCCTTGGCATCGGCGTGCTGCTCGGCCTGGTCGTACAGGCCCTGGCGATGATTCCCTACCTGCGCGAGACCGGCTTCCGGCTGCGGCTGCGCTTCGACTGGAAGGGGCACGGCCTCGGCAAGGCCGTGACACTCGCCAAGTGGACCTTCCTGTTCGTCCTCGCCAACCAGGCCGGCGCGATCGTCGTCTCCCAGCTGTCCACCGCGGCCGGCAAGGACTCGCCCGTCGACGGCACCGGCTTCGCCGCCTACGCCAACGCCCAGCTGATCTGGGGCCTCCCGCAGGCCATCATCACCGTCTCCCTGATGGCCGCCCTGCTGCCCCGCCTCTCCCGCTCGGCGGCCGAGGGCGACGGCGGCGCGGTCCGCGACGACATCTCCCAGGGCCTGCGCACCACGGCCGTCGCGATCGTGCCCATCGCGTTCGGGTTCCTCGCACTCGGCATCCCGATGTGCACCCTGATCTTCGGTTCCTCGGGTACCAGCGAGGCCACCAACATGGGCTTCATGCTGATGGCCTTCGGCCTCGGCCTGATCCCGTACTCCGTGCAGTACGTCGTCCTGCGCGCCTTCTACGCCTACGAGGACACCCGCACCCCCTTCTACAACACGGTCATCGTGGCCGCGGTCAACGCCGGCGCCTCGGCGGTCTGCTACTTCGTGCTCGACCCGCGCTGGGCCGTGGTCGGCATGGCCGCCTCCTACGGCCTGGCCTACGCGATCGGCGTCGGCGTCGCCTGGAACCGGCTGCGCAAGCGGCTCGGCGGCGACCTCGACGGCTCCCGCGTCCTGCGGACGTACGCACGGCTGGGCATCGCCTCCGTGCCGGCCGCCCTGCTCAGCGGCGCCGCCTGCTACGGCATCGGCCACAGCCTCGGCCAGGGCGTCCTCGGCTCCTTCGCCGCGCTGCTCGTCGGCGGGGCCGTTCTGCTCGGCATCTTCTACGTCGCCGCCCGCCGCATGCGCATCGAGGAGCTCAACTCGCTCGTGGGCATGGTGCGCGGACGCCTGGGTCGCTGAAGCGGGGGGTAGGCGCACAACCATCGTCCGCCGCCGCGTGTCGTGCATAGCGGCGGACTGTGGGCACAATTGGTTTCGGCGTCGGACGGCGCGCACGACGTCGGACGGCGCGCAATGGATGGGGAGGCAGGGACGACGGTGGCGGAACGGAGTACGGCTGCCGTCGACGTGGCAGACAACAGCGGTGACGAGCCGCTGACCGCACAGGCGGACCAGTCCACGGCCGACGGGGTGGCCAAGAACCGGGAGCGGGACACGGACAGCGACGAGGCACAGGGGAGTGGGGGGACGGAGCGTCCCGGGAAGGCCTCGGCGCCGGAACTGCACAGCGGGCACAAGCTCGCCAGACGCTACCGCCTCGAGGACTGTGTCACCCGTCTGGACGGTTTCAGCAGTTGGCGCGCGGTCGACGAGAAACTCCGTCGCGCCGTCGGCGTCCACGTCCTGCCCGCCGATCACACCCGGGCCCGTTCCGTGCTGGCCGCGGCCCGTTCCTCCGCGCTGCTCGGCGACCCCCGCTTCGTCCAGGTCCTGGACGCCGTCGAGGAGAACGACCTCGTCTACGTCGTCCACGAGTGGCTGCCCGACGCCACCGAGCTGACCACACTCCTCGCCGCCGGGCCGCTGGAGCCCCACGACGCCTACCAGATGGTCAGCCAGATCGCCTCCGCCATGGCTGCCGCCCACCGCGAGGGCCTCGCACATCTGCGCCTGAACCCCAACGCCGTGCTGCGCACCTCCACGGGCCAGTGGCGCATCCGCGGTCTCGCCGTGAACGCCGCGCTGCGCGGCATCGGCTCCGACACACCCCAGCGCACCGACACCGAAGCGATCGGCGCCCTCCTGTACGCGGCGCTCACCCAGCGCTGGCCGTACGAGAGCGACGCCTACGGTCTGTCCGGACTGCCCAAGGACATCGGGCTGATCGCTCCCGACCAGGTGCGGGCCGGCATCCACCGGGGCCTGTCGGAACTCGCCATGCGTGCCCTCGTCAACGACGGGGCGACCGCCTCGCGGCACGAAGCCGCGTGCACCACGCCCGAGGAGCTCGTGAAGGCGATCGGCGAGATGCCGCGCATCCGCCCGCCGGAGCCCACGTTCACCGCTCCCCCGGAGTACCAGCGCACGACGTACCAGCAGGGCACCTACGGCCGCCCTGCCCCGCATCCGGGCGTCACCCAGCCCGTGCCGACCCCGCCGCCGCCGCTGCAGAGCCGGACCGGCAAGGCACTGAAGTGGGCGGTCTCCGCCCTGCTCATCACCGCTCTCGGGCTGGGCAGCTGGCAGCTGGCGGACGCCCTGATGGACCAGGGCAACAAGTCCGAGGACACCAACCAGACGCAGACGACGGACGGCGGCGACAAGAACACTCCGGCGCCCAAGCCGGTCAGGACGCTCCCCATTGAGGACGCCGCCGAGTACTACCCCGACGGCAACCCCCAGCATCCCGACGACGTGAGCAAGACCTACGACGGCGACACGTCCACCGGCTGGCGTACCAGCAGCTTCCTGGACGGTCCCAAGCTGGTGATAAAGCCCGGCGTCGGCATCGTCTACGACCTCGGCTCCGCCAAGGAAGTATCGGCCGCGACGCTCTCTCTGCGGTACGGCGGCAACCACACGGCGGTCGAGCTGTACGCGACGGACTCCCCCAGTTCGTCCACACCGCTGAGTTCCATGAAGGAGCTCGGCAAGGTGACGACGAGCAGCACCTCCGCGAAGGTGACCGTCGGCAAGCCGGTGAAGAGCCGGTACGTCCTGGTCTGGCTGACGGCGCTGCCGTACTCCGGTGACGACCCCGCCAACTACAGCAACCGGGGCTACAAGCAGGCCATCACCGAAGTGAAGTTCACGGGCTGAGGTCTCAGCAGAGGGGGAGGGGGTCCGATGGCAGAAGGCACCGCCTATGGCGACGCAAGCGATCAGGATCTACTCGCCCGTCATGTGGAGGGCGACCCCGACGCCTTCGGTGAGCTCGTACGGCGCCACCGCGACCGACTGTGGGCGGTGGCCCTGCGGACCTTGGGAGACCGCGAGGAGGCCGCTGACGCGGTCCAGGACGCCCTCGTGTCCGCGTATCGGGCCGCCCACACCTTCCGGGGCCAGTCCGCCGTCACGACGTGGCTGCACCGCATTACGGTGAACGCCTGCCTGGATCGGGCCCGGAAAGCGGCTTCCCGCAAGACCTCACCGGTCGACGACACCGAGCGTCTGGAGCAGCTGCTGGAGCCGCACGAGTCGGCCTCGGCCCCTGCGGAGCGCGCCGATCTGCACCGCCAGCTCCTCGAGGCGCTGGGCACGCTCCCGCCCGACCAGCGCGCCGCACTCGTCCTGGTGGACATGCAGGGCTACCCCGTCGCCGAGGCCGCCCGGATGCTCGACGTGCCGACCGGGACGGTGAAGAGCCGCTGTGCCCGGGGCAGAGCCAAGCTGCTGCCGCTGCTCACCCATCTCCGACCGGAAAACACCGGCGAAGAGAGACAAAGCATGGCGGGACGGAACCAGGCGCAGGGGACATCCGTCCCACCCGCAGCGGCGCCTCAGGACGAGGGACCGGACGGCGCCGGGACGGGCGATTCAACTGCTGTGAAGGGCGGAGGTGGGCGAGCGTGACATCGACGACAGACACGACCGGGCACCCGGACGTCGCGGAGATCTCCGACCTCACCGAGGGAATCCTTCCGCCCTCCCGCAGCGCCGATGTGCGTCGGCATCTCGACGTGTGCGAGCTCTGCGCGGACGTTCACGCCTCGCTGGAGGAGATCCGTGGTCTCCTGGGCACGCTGCCCGGGCCGCAGCGTATGCCGGACGACGTCGCCCACCGCCTCGACGCCGCGCTCGCCGCCGAGGCCCTGCTGCATGCCACGACACCGGAGACCGCGGCCGCTGCGAAGAACGCCACGGTGTCCGAGCCCGAATCCGACACGGACCGCGCAGCGCACGTTTCACGTGAAACATCGACAGCAACGGCCCGCCCCACCGGGCACGCCCGCAGCTCCACCACCGGCCCGGGCCGCAAGGAACGCAAGCGGAGTGGGCGCCGCAAGGTCGCCGTCCTGGGGACCGTCTTCGCTGTCGCCGCACTGGGGCTCGGCTCGGCCCTGGTGTCGTCACTGACGGACGACGGGGGATCCGGCACCTCGGCGCACCAGACGAAGTCCACCGCCGTCGACACCTTCGCCGACAGCACCCTGGAGCAGCAGGTCGCGGATCTCCTCGCCAAGGCGCAGGACTCCGAGAGCTCGGACAGCTTGGGGATACAGAGCGCTCCCGGAACCCCCACCACCAAGGTCTTCAAGGAACCGACGGTCCCGCCCTGCGTCCAGAAGGGGATCGGCCAGAGCGACGCGGCCCTCGCCATCGAAGAGGGCACGTACGAGGGGAAGGACGCGCTGCTCGTCGTGCTGCCCGATCCTTCAGACAGCGCCCGCGTCAACGCCTATCTCATGGATGCAACCTGTAAGGAGCATCCGTCGGTCGGCCCGGCCAAGGTCCTTCTGAAGGACTCCTACACACGCCACTGACAGCTCGGATCCTCACACCACTGGCAGCTCAGGCTTCGTCTCCGTCCTGCGTGGTATCCCGTACGGTGTCGGCCCCTCCGTGTGCCCGGACACAGCGGGAATGCACGCCCCTTAGGATCCGTTGGGTGGGGTGAGAGTTCAGAGAAGCTCCCACCGGTCGAACGACGCAGACCAGAGACGAGGAATCTAGCCGTGAGCGACGTCCGTAACGTGATCATCATCGGCTCCGGGCCCGCCGGCTACACGGCGGCGCTGTACACCGCGCGAGCGTCGCTGAAGCCGCTGGTATTCGAAGGGGCAGTCACCGCGGGCGGCGCGCTGATGAACACGACCGAGGTGGAGAACTTCCCCGGCTTCCAGGACGGCATCATGGGCCCCGAGCTCATGGACAACATGCGCGCCCAGGCCGAGCGGTTCGGCGCCGAACTCGTTCCGGACGACATCGTCTCAGTCGATCTCTCCGGTGAGATCAAGACTGTCACGGACACCGCCGGCACCGTCCACCAGGCCAAGGCCGTCATCGTCGCCACCGGCTCGCAGCACCGCAAGCTCGGCCTGCCGAACGAGGACGCCCTCTCCGGCCGTGGCGTCTCGTGGTGCGCCACGTGCGACGGCTTCTTCTTCAAGGACCAGGACATCGCCGTGATCGGCGGCGGCGACACCGCGATGGAGGAGGCCACGTTCCTCTCGCGCTTCGCCAAGTCCGTGACGATCGTCCACCGCCGGGACACCCTGCGCGCCTCCAAGGCGATGCAGGAGCGCGCCTTCGCCGACCCGAAGATCAAGTTCGTCTGGGACAGCGAGGTCGCCGAGATCCAGGGCGACCAGAAGCTGGCCGGCCTGAAGCTGCGGAACCTCAAGACCGGTGAGCTCTCCGACCTGCCGGTGACCGGTCTGTTCATCGCGATCGGCCACGACCCGCGCACCGAACTCTTCAAGGGTCATCTCGACCTGGACGAGGAGGGCTACCTGAAGGTCGCCGCGCCCTCCACCCGGACGAACCTGACCGGTGTCTTCGCTGCCGGTGACGTGGTCGACCACACTTACCGCCAGGCGATCACCGCGGCCGGTACGGGCTGCTCCGCCGCTCTCGACGCCGAGCGCTTCCTCGCCGCCCTCGCGGACGAGGAGCAGGCCGAGCCCGAGAAGACCGCCGTCTGACCCTCCTCCCGCCCCACCGCACACCAGTTAAAGGAGCCCGCCGTGGCCGACCTGAAGAACGTGACCGACGACTCCTTCGAGCAGGACGTCCTCAAGAGCGACAAGCCCGTCCTGGTGGACTTCTGGGCCGCCTGGTGCGGTCCGTGCCGCCAGATTGCTCCGTCCCTCGAGGCGATCGCCAACGAGTACGGCGACAAGATCGAGGTCGTCAAGCTCAACATTGACGAGAACCCGGGTACGGCTGCCAAGTACGGCGTCATGTCCATCCCGACCCTGAACGTCTACCAGAACGGCGAGGTCGCCAAGACCATCGTCGGCGCCAAGCCGAAGGCCGCGATCGTCCGCGACCTCGAGGACTTCATCGCTGAGTGACGTTCTGAGCCGTCGCTGCGGCGGCCGATGTTTCACGTGAAACACGAATGGGCCAGCCCGGAAGGGCTGGCCCATTCGTATGCCCCGAAAGCTCGGGCCGGCGCTCTTCAAGCGACCGCACAACACCACTCACAGCGGTCGCAGCGCCGGCTCCTTCTGTACCGCCCCCAGCAGCCGGTCGAGCGCCATCTCCACGTCTTCCTTCCAGGAGAGCGTGGTCCGCAGCTCCAGCCTCAGCCGAGGGTGGGAGTGATGAGGCCGCACCGTCTTGAAGCCCACCGCCAGGAGATGGTCGGCGGGCAGCACACAGGCCGGCTCCTTCCAGCGGGCGTCGCCGAACGCCTCGATCGCCTTGAATCCCCGGCGCAGCAGATCCTTGGCGACCGTCTGCACCATCACCCGGCCGAGCCCCTGGCCCTGATACCCCGGCATGATGAACGCCGTCATCAGTTGCACCGCGTCCGGAGACACCGGGCTGGTGGGGAACGCCGTCGAGCGAGGCACATACGCGGGCGGGGCATAGAGCACGAAGCCCACGGGGACGTCGTCGACATAGACAACCCGGCCGCAGGAACCCCAATCCAGAAGGACGGCGGAGATCCAGGCCTCCTTCTCGAGGGCCGCCGTGCCCGCTCTTACCGCGGCCTCACCGCTGACAGGGTCCAATTCCCAGAAGACGCACGAGCGGCAGCGCTGGGGAAGTTCTTGAAGGTTGTCCAGCGTGAGCGGTACGAGCCGGCGCCCCATGAAGGCTGTTCCTCGCTTCCTTCGCTCGCAGCGTCGCGAGCGGCTGTCAGAGCACTCCGTTCCCTGAGCAGGCTGCCGACGAAGCCTCCCACCGCGCCCAGCCCCAGTCCCGCACTCACCAGTCCGGCCCGGCTCATCGTTCGCATGGCCCCCGCCTCCCACTCCGAGGTGCTGCCAGGTGGTGTGCCATACCCGAACGCATCGTATCCACCATGCGATTCCATCGATACCGCATGAAAGCAAAGAGCGAGCCGTGTTCCGGTACACATCGGACACGGCCCGCTCTTGCGATCGGCCGGGGCGGGAGCTCCCCGGCCGCTGGACGGCTCAGCCTTCTGTTTCCTCGGAATCGCCTTCCACAAGGCCCTTCTGGAGGACGGGGCCTTCGCCGGGGGCAAGCGTGTCAAGGATGCGTTCGAGGTCCTCCATGGAGGCGAACTCGACGGTGATCTTCCCCTTCTTCTGCCCGAGGTCGACCTTCACGCGCGTCTCGAAGCGGTCGGAGAGCCTCGTGGCGAGGTCGGACAGTGCCGGGGAGACGCGGCCCCCGGCACGAGGTCCCTTGGAGCGCTGCGGCGTCTGCGGCCGGGAGCCCATGAGGGTCACGATCTCCTCGACGGCCCGCACCGAGAGTCCCTCAGCCACGATCCGATGGGCCAGCCGGTCCTGCTCCTCCGAGTCGTCGACGGAAAGCAGTGCCCGGGCGTGGCCGGCGGAGAGAACACCGGCAGCGACACGGCGCTGGACCGCCGGCGAAAGCTTCAGCAGACGCAGGGTGTTGGAGACCTGCGGGCGGGACCGGCCGATGCGGTCCGCCAGCTGGTCGTGCGTGCAGTTGAAGTCCTTCAGCAGCTGGTCGTAGGCGGCCGCCTCCTCTAGCGGGTTCAGCTGGGCCCGGTGGAGGTTCTCCAGGAGGGCGTCCAGGAGCAGCTTCTCGTCCTCCGTGGCCCGCACGATGGCGGGGATCGCCTCCAGGCCTGCCTCGCGGCAGGCCCGCCAGCGCCGCTCACCCATGATGAGCTCGTACCGCGCAGGACCGAGTTGCCGGACAACGACCGGCTGCAGAAGACCGACTTCCTTGATGGAAGTGATCAGCTCCTGCAGCGCGTCCTCGTCGAAGACCTCACGCGGCTGGCGGGGGTTCGGTGTGATCGCATCGAGGGGGATCTCGGCGAAGTGAGCGCCCAGGGGAGAAGAGGGCGTCTCCACGGCGCCGATCGCCGACGGTTCCTCTGTTTCACGTGAAACAGAGGGCAGCGTCGCCACCTTCGCCGCGGCCACCCCGCGGTCGGACGTCAGCAGCGGGACCGCTGCAGGGGACGTGGACGCCCCGCCTCCCACCGGGGCCGAAGCCGGCGACTTCTCGGTCGGGGCAGCAGGGATCAGTGCACCGAGACCACGCCCCAGCCCCCTCCGTCGCTCACTCACTGAATCCCCTCCATGCTCGGGTTGTTCTGTACGCCGATATGGGCGTGGGTGGCGTCGTAGCTGACGCCAACGCCCTTCAGCGCGATCTCACGTGCCGCCTCAAGGTAGGAGAGGGCACCACTCGATCCAGGATCGTAAGTCAGCACCGTCTGCCCATAGCTCGGCGCCTCGGAGATACGGACCGAGCGGGGAATGCTCGTCCGCAGCACCTCGTCACCGAAGTGGGTGCGCACCTCCTCCGCGACCTGCGACGCAAGGCGCGTCCGGCCGTCGTACATGGTGAGCAGGATGGTCGACACATGCAGTGCGGGGTTGAGGTGCCCCCGCACCAGGTCGACGTTGCGCAGCAGCTGGCCCAGCCCCTCCAGCGCGTAGTACTCGCACTGAATCGGGATGAGGACTTCCTGGCCCGCCACCAGCGCGTTGACCGTCAGCAGGCCGAGTGAGGGCGGGCAGTCGATGAGGATGTAGTCCAGCGGCTGCTCGTAGGCCTGGATCGCTCGCTGCAGTCGGCTTTCGCGCGCCACCAGGGACACCAGCTCGATCTCCGCACCGGCGAGATCGATCGTGGCGGGAGCGCAGAAGAGGCCCTCGACATCGGGAACCGGCTGAACGACTTCCGCGAGCGGGCGGCTCTCGACCAACACGTCGTAGATGGACGGGACTTCGGCGTGATGGTCGATCCCCAAGGCAGTGGACGCGTTGCCCTGCGGGTCGAGGTCGATCACCAGAACACGGCCACCATGCAGGGCCAGGGAAGCGGCAAGATTGACGGTCGTCGTCGTCTTGCCCACGCCTCCCTTCTGGTTGGCGACCACGATGACACGGGTCTGCTCGGGCCGCGGCAGGCCCTCGCCGGCGCGGCCCAGAGCCTCCACCGCCAGTTGGGCAGCACGACCGATCGGAGTGTCGTCCATCGGAGGCGGTGTTTCACGTGAAACATCCTCCCCCATCGACTCGGTACGGGGACCGGGGACCGGATCGGTCATCGGTCCCGCGATGTTGGCGTCGGACCGCAAGGATTCACTCTCCTCGACTTCAGGCTCGCAATGAACAGAGCCTCCCATGTCTTCGGGGTCGCGAACCAGTGAGGCCTGTTGTTCTGTGGAGAAATCCACCTCTGTGGACAACTCCGGTCCCTTGTCGAGTGAGCCGAGAGGCTTCCGCTCGCGGGGTTCGGCCGCGGCGCGGCCCCGACTGATGATGCCGTGCAGCAGTGAGCGACGTTTCACGTGAAACACGATGCACAGCGCCCACGGCCGAACTGTCGCGACACTCCGTCGCGCGTGGGTTTGGCACCTTGTGTGGAGTACGGCTGGTCTCCAGGCCGAATCAGCGGCGGCGCCGTGCGCGTCCCGTCCGGGCCGCCTTGGCCCGCTTGGCCGCGAATCGCACACCGCCAGGGCTTTCCCCGACCTCGACTCGCACCACTGTGGAGGGTGGATCGACCACGCCCTCTCCGACGTGAAGGATCGAGGTACCGACCGCGCCCAGCTTGCTCAGCGCGGTGGCCGCGCTCTTCAGCTCCTCCTCAGCGGTGTCGCCCTTGAGCGCGAGCATCTCACCGTAGGGACGCAGCAACGGGATGCCCCAGGTGGCCAGGCGGTCCAGCGGTGCCACGGCACGGGCGGTCACGACGTGGACCGGCGGCAGCTTGCCCATGACCTCCTCGGCGCGGCCGCGGACAACGGTCACATGATCCAGGCCGAGGAGCTCGACGACCTCGGTCAAAAAGTTGGTGCGCCGAAGAAGCGGCTCCAGCAGGGTGATCTTCAGGTCCTCACGTACGAGCGCCAGGGGAATACCGGGCAGGCCGGCACCGGAGCCGACGTCGCACACCGTCACCCCCTCGGGCACGACCTCGGAGAGCACCGCGCAGTTCAGCAGGTGCCGCTCCCAGAGTCGTGGCACCTCCCGCGGACCGATGAGCCCACGCTGCACACCTGCCTCGGCCAGGAGCTCGGCGTACCGGACCGCATCCGCGAAGCGATCACCGAATACCTCGCGTGCCTGCTCGGGCGCAGGGGGGAGCTCCGCTGCCTCCGTCACGGGGACCGTCCTTCCGTACCGCATCGACGCGCTGAGCGCCGACCACCAGAACTACCAGGCTGACAAAGACCGGCCCCGCCTGCGCAACAGACGGGGCCGGAGGAACGTACGTACCGAATCAGTCGGGGAGCACGACGACGAAGCGCTGCGGCTCCTCGCCCTCGGACTCGCTGCGCAGGCCGGCCGCCTTGACCGCGTCGTGGACGACCTTGCGCTCGAAGGGGGTCATCGGCTTCAGCTTCACCGGCTCGCCGCTGTTCTTCGCGTCGGCCGCGGCCTTGGCGCCCAGCTCGGAGAGCTCGGTGCGCTTCTTGGCGCGGTAGCCCGCGATGTCCAGCATCAGCCGGCTGCGGTCGCCGGTCTCCCGGTGCACGGCCAGGCGCGTCAGCTCCTGCAGTGCCTCCAGCACCTCGCCGTCCCGGCCGACCAGCTTCTGCAGATCACGGCTGGCCGTGTCGCTGATGATCGACACAGAGGCACGGTCGGCCTCGACGTCCATGTCGATGTCGCCGTCGAGATCGGCGATGTCCAGCAGACCCTCGAGGTAGTCCGCCGCGATCTCGCCCTCCTGCTCCAGGCGGGTCAGGGTGTCTGCACCCTCGGCGGCGGCGGAGGTGGTGCCTTCCGTCACGGGATGGGCTCCTTCTTACTTCTTGGACGGGGACTTGGGGCGCTGCGGGCCACCCTTGCGCTGCCCGGACTGGGCCTTGCTGCGGCCGCCGGAGCCGGACTTCGGCTTGGCGGAGCCGGCGGGCTTGGTGTCCTGCGGCTCGTCGGACTTGCTCAGCGAGATGGTCTCGCCGGCCGCCTTCGGGCTTCCGGACTGGCGCTGGGCCTTGCTCTGGCGCTTGGGCTGCTGACGCTTGCCCGCAGCCGTCGTGGGCGCGCCGTCCTCGGTCAGGGTGGCGGTCTGGGCCTCGCCCTTCACCACGGTGCCGTCGGCCTGGGCCGCGAGGCCCGCCTTGTTCAGGCCGTTGATGAACTTGCGCTCGTACTCGTTGCGGTCCCGGCCCTTGGCCACGATGGCCTTGACGATGGCCTTCTCGCCTCGGCCGCGCGTCTTACCGTGGTGCGTGACCCGCTTGTGCAGGCGCTCCAGGTAGGAGGCCTGGGCCTTGGAACCCGGGGTCGGGTTGTTGTGGATGACGTACATCTGCTGGCCCATGGTCCACACGTTGGTGGTCAACCAGTAGACGAGGACACCGACCGGGAAGTTGATGCCGAAGACGGCGAACATGATGGGGAAGACGTACATCAGCATCTTCTGCTGCTGCATGAACGGCGTCTTCACGGTGGTGTCGACGTTCTTCGTCATCAGCTGGCGCTGTGTGTAGAACTGCGACGCCGACATCAGGACGATCATGACCGCGGTGACGATGCGGACGCTGGTGAGCGAGGCGTCGAGAGCTACGACGTCCGACGAGCTGTCGGTGAACTTCGCGGCCAGCGGAGCGCCGAAGATGTGCGCCTTCTGCGCGCTCTCCAGCAGGCTCTGGTTGATCACACCGATGGTGTCACCGTTCGCGATGCTGTTGAGCACGTGGTACAGAGCGAAGAAGAACGGGGACTGCGCCAGGATGGGAAGGCACGAGGAGAGCGGGTTGGTGCCCGTCTCCTTGTACAGCTTCATCATCTCTTCCGACTGGCGCTGCCGGTCGTTCTTGTAGCGCTCCTGGATCTTCTTCATCTCCGGCTGGAGCGTCTGCATCGCCCGCGTCGCCTTGATCTGCTTCACGAAGAGCGGGATCAGGCAGATACGGATCACGATCACCAGGGACACGATGGACAGGCCCCAGGCCCACCCGGTGTCAGGGCCGAAGATCGCGCCGTACACCGTGTGGAACTGGACGATGACCCAGGAGACAGGTGTCGTGATGAAACTGAAGAGGCTTGCAATCGTGTCCACTAATCATGCTCCTTGGGCATGGGACGGGGTCTCTGCGGCCGGGCTCGAAGGACGATTCTCCTCGGTGGCCGTTTCGGCGGCGGAGGGCCCGCCCTTGCGTGCGCGCCAGGCGTCGCGCAGCATCTCGTGCCACCGCGGGCGCTTGCGCGGCGGAACATGATCAACGCCTCCCAGCGACCACGGGTTGCACCGCAGGATGCGCCAGGCGGTGAGAGCCGTTCCCTTGATCGCACCGTGCCGGTCGATGGCCGTGTAGCCGTAGTGGGAGCACGACGGGTAGTACTTGCACACCGGCCCGAGCAGCGGACTGATCGTCCACTGGTAGAGCTTGATCAGGGCCAGCAGCGGGTACTTCATCGCGCGCCCCCTCCCAGCAGCCGTTGAAGGGCGGCATCAAGGTCTTGGACCAGCTGTGCGTGGTCGGCGTCACCCGCACCGGGCAGCGCCCGTACGACTACCAGGCTACCGGGGGGCAACTGGGCGACTCGATCGCGCATCAGATGGCGCAGTCTGCGTTTCACCGCGTTGCGCACGACCGCACCACCCACAGCCTTGCTCACGACGAAACCCGCACGCGTCGGGGGAGCGCTCTCCCCAGGCGCGTGCGGGTCCGTGGCACCGCTTCGAAGGTGGACGACGAGAGTCGGGCGTCCGGCCCGACGGCCCCGTCGTACCGCGGTCGCGAAGTCCTCGCGCCGCCTCAGCCGGTTCTCGGTGGGCAGCACGACGGCATGACCTGACCGGGATCAGGCGGACAGACGGGCGCGACCCTTGCTACGGCGGGACGCGAGGATCGCGCGGCCGGCACGGGTGCGCATACGCAACCGGAAGCCGTGGGTCTTCGCGCGACGACGGTTGTTCGGCTGGAAGGTGCGCTTGCTCACTCGGGGGCTCCAGAAATCAATCGGTAGTGGCGGGGTGCCGTCCTGGCTGTCACCGTGCGCCCACGAGTAGCTCGCGTTCAGCGCCCGAGTGCACCGCTTCCCGATCACCTTGACGCGATCTGTGCCCATCGGAGGCAGGCGGCAGCAGCCATCGACAACTCGACCTGGTTACGGTACGCGGGGCTACGCCATCCGGTCAAACCAGCGGCCACCGGGAGACACTGTCCACAGCCTGGGGACAACAACTTGAACCGTACCCGCCGCGCTGACTACCGTGGCTGGACTCCGATTCGTTCCCTTGTCCCTGGCCCCACCCGATGTGAAACCGACCCGTCCCACCGTCACACGTTCGTGGGACCTGTGAGAGAGCGTGCCCTGTGGCTGACGTACCTGCCGATCTTGCCGCAGTGTGGCCACGCGTACTGGAGCATCTCCTCGGAGAAGGCCGCGGGCAGGGTGTCGAGGCGAAGGACGAGCGCTGGATCCGGCGCTGCCAGCCGCTTGCGCTGGTCGCCGACACCGCCCTGCTCGCCGTGCCCAACGAATTCGCGAAGGGCGTACTCGAGGGCCGTCTCGCCCCGATCGTCAGCGAGACCCTGAGCCGCGAGTGCGGCCGCCCGATCCGCATCGCGATCACCGTCGACGAGTCCGCGGGCGAGCCGCCGGCTCCGCCCGCACCCCCCACCCAGCCGCGCTACGAGGAGACCGAGCTTCCCTCCGGCCCGTACGACAGCCCGTACGACAAGCCCTACGAGAGCCAGTACGACGGCTACGGCCGGCACCGCGCCGAGCATCGCCCGGGGCCCTCCGGCGACCAGGGCTCCCGCCAGGACCAGCTGCCGACCGCCCGGCCCGCGTACCCGTCGGAGTACCAGCGCCCCGAGCCCGGCGCCTGGCCGCGGCCCACGCAGGACGAGTACGGCTGGCAGCAGCAGCGCCTCGGCTTCCCCGAGCGCGACCCGTACGCATCACCCTCGCAGGACACCTACGGCGGCCCGTCGGGGCAGGACGCCTACGGCTCGCCTCCCCAGGACTACCGCCCCCAGGCGATGGACCGGCCGTCCTACGACCCGTCGCCCTACGACCCCAAGCGCTCCGACTACGAGCCGTCGCGCCCCGAGTACGACCAGCGCGACCCGGCTCGTCGTGACCTGCCCGAGCCGTCGGCCGGCGGGCCTCCGCACCGCGGAGGTCCCGGAGGTCCCGGTCAGCCCGGCACTGGCGCGCCCGGTCCGCTGGGCGCGCAGCCCGCGCCGGCGAGCGGTCCCGGTGAGCCGACGGCGCGGCTGAATCCGAAGTACCTCTTCGACACCTTCGTCATCGGCGCCTCCAACCGCTTCGCGCACGCGGCCGCGGTCGCCGTCGCCGAGGCGCCCGCGAAGGCGTACAACCCCCTCTTCATCTATGGGGAGTCGGGGCTCGGCAAGACGCACCTGCTGCACGCGATCGGGCACTACGCGCGCAGCCTGTACCCGGGCACGCGCGTGCGCTATGTGAGCTCGGAGGAGTTCACCAACGAGTTCATCAACTCCATCCGCGACGGCAAGGGCGACAGCTTCCGCAAGCGCTACCGCGAGATGGACATCCTGCTCGTCGACGACATCCAGTTCCTGGCGGACAAGGAGTCGACGCAGGAGGAGTTCTTCCACACGTTCAACACGCTCCACAACGCGAACAAGCAGATCGTGCTGTCCAGCGACCGGCCGCCGAAGCAGCTGGTGACGCTGGAGGACCGGCTGCGGAACCGTTTCGAGTGGGGCCTGATCACCGACGTCCAGCCGCCCGAGCTGGAGACCCGCATCGCCATCCTTCGTAAGAAGGCGGTGCAGGAGCAGCTGAACGCGCCGCCGGAGGTGCTGGAGTTCATCGCCTCCCGCATCTCGCGCAACATCCGCGAGCTGGAGGGCGCGCTGATCCGGGTGACGGCCTTCGCGTCGCTCAACCGGCAGCCGGTGGACCTGGGCCTGACGGAGATCGTCCTCAAGGACCTGATCCCGGGCGGCGAGGACTCGGCGCCCGAGATCACCTCCACGGCGATCATGAGTGCGACCGCCGACTACTTCGGTCTCACGGTCGAGGATCTGTGCGGCAGCTCACGCGGCCGCCAGCTCGTCACGGCCCGCCAGATCGCCATGTACCTGTGCCGCGAGCTCACGGACCTGTCGCTGCCGAAGATCGGCGCGCTGTTCGGTGGCCGCGACCACACGACGGTGATGCACGCCGACCGCAAGATCCGCAATCTGATGGCCGAGCGGCGCTCCATCTACAACCAGGTGACCGAGCTGACCAACCGCATCAAGGCCGGCTGAGGGCTGCAGAGGCCGACCGAAGGCGGCGGCGAACGGCACCAGAGACACGCTCGAGGGCGCTTCCGGAGGGATCCGGAGGCGCCCTTCTTCGTGCCACGGGGGAAGCGACCGGGTGCCGCGTGGAAGCACGCCGGTCATCCGCTGTTCGATTAACCGCCGCGTTACGGCCACTCTCCACAGATTCGCCGACTTTTTCCCCTCCACAGCCTGGGGACTGCCCGGTTGTCCAGATCGTGTCCACAGGCCCCCCTGTCGAAAGGCCATCAGGCCAGGTCACCCGGTTGTGGATTCGTGGACGAAGGATCTCCACAGACTGTGGACAGCGAGCTGATCCACACCCTGTGCACGAAGTTGTCCACCGGCAACCCACAGGATCGCGCCGGTTGTCCCCAGCCGTCGCCCGCTTCTCCACATGCCTGTCCACTGTTCGGCAACCTGACGCGCCTCCTCACCGGCTCGAGTGAAAGGCGTCACACGAAGCTGCCGGGTTGGCCTGTGGGAAAGACGGGTAAACCTGGGGACGGCTCTGGGGAGAAGTAGCCCCAGCCTGTGCACGGGGTGTGCAGAACTTTCCGTTCTCCACAGAGCACCCCGGTTGTCCACCGCCTCCGCCCACAGGGCCCGTGGACAAAATCTCGCCCCTGAGCTGCGACAACGCAGTTATCCACGGTATCCACAGGCCCTACTACTACTCCCGACCATAGAGAGCTCGGAATCCGTTTCGAAGTGGGTCCTGTGCACAACTCGCTCTTCGCTGCCCGGCTGCCTCTCGTCACGACTTGACCCCGAGAGGCACCTACTGTCAGTGCGGTGCGTCAGACTGGTCCCCGGTGGTCCTTCCCCTCACAGGGGCCGACGACACCGAGACAGACGACGAAGGCCAGGCAGGGCGAGAAGCGCCGGCAACAGCAGGAGGCGGCAAGAGTGAAGATCCGGGTGGAACGCGACGTACTCGCGGAGGCAGTGGCCTGGGCGGCGCGCAGCCTCCCGGCCCGTCCGCCGGCGCCTGTCCTCGCCGGCCTCCTGCTGAAGGCCGAGGACGGTGCCCTCAGCCTCTCCAGCTTCGACTACGAGGTCTCCGCGCGCGTGTCGGTGGAGGCCGAGGTGGAGGAGGAGGGCACGGTGCTCGTCTCCGGCCGCCTGCTCGCGGACATCTGCCGCGCCCTCCCCAACCGTCCGGTGGAGATTTCCACAGACGGTGTACGGGCGACGGTGGTCTGCGGCTCCTCGCGCTTCACCCTCCACACACTGCCTGTGGAGGAGTACCCGTCGCTGCCGCAGATGCCGAACGCGACGGGCACGGTCCCCGGCGAGGTCTTCGCCTCGGCGGCCGCCCAGGTCGCCATCGCCGCCGGCCGTGACGACACGCTGCCCGTCCTCACCGGTGTGCGCATCGAGATCGAGGGCGACACCGTCACGCTGGCCTCCACCGACCGCTACCGCTTCGCGGTCCGCGAGTTCCTGTGGAAGCCGGAGAACCCGGACGCCTCCGCGGTCGCCCTGGTGCCGGCCAAGACGCTCCTGGACACCGCCAAGGCGCTGACCAGCGGCGACAACGTCACACTGGCGCTGTCCGGCTCGGGCGCGGGTGAGGGCCTGATCGGTTTCGAGGGCGCGGGCCGGCGTACGACGACGCGACTGCTGGAGGGCGACCTCCCGAAGTACCGCACGCTGTTCCCGACCGAGTTCAACAGCATCGCCGTCATCGAGACGGCCCCCTTCGTGGAGGCCGTCAAGCGTGTGGCCCTGGTCGCCGAGCGCAACACCCCGGTGCGGCTGAGCTTCGAGCAGGGCGTGCTCATCCTGGAGGCCGGTTCCAGCGACGACGCACAGGCTGTGGAAAGGGTCGACGCCCAGCTCGAGGGCGACGACATCTCCATCGCCTTCAACCCGACCTTCCTGCTGGACGGCCTGAGCGCCATCGACTCCCCGGTCGCCCAGCTGTCCTTCACGACGTCCACGAAGCCCGCGCTGCTCAGCGGCAAGCCGGCGGTGGACGCCGAGGCGGACGAGGCCTACAAGTACCTGATCATGCCGGTGCGGCTGAGCGGCTGAGCCGGCCGAGCTGCCTGACGTTGTCCACAGGCCGTGGAGAAAGACCTCCCGGCCTGTGGGCGAAGCCGCAGGTGAACGCGCGGATGGGCCGTACGTCTGAGCGCGTATGCCCACAGGTGTGCGTGACCGTCCGGGTTTAGGCTCGGACATGGGTACGAAGGTGCCCCACACGCCACACAGCGACCTAAGGAACAACTGATGGAGCTCGGTCTCGTCGGCCTCGGCAAGATGGGCGGCAACATGCGCGAGCGGATCCGCCGCGCAGGCCACACCGTCATCGGATACGACCGCAACCCGGACCTCGCCGATGTCCACAGCCTCTCTGAGCTTGTGGGCAAGCTCAAGGGCCCGCGCGTCGTATGGGTGATGGTTCCGGCAGGCGCCGCCACCCAGTCGACGATCGACGAGCTCGCCGAGCTGCTGGAGCCGGGCGACGTGGTTGTCGACGGCGGCAACTCCCGCTGGACGGACGACGAGAAGCACGCCGAGGAGCTGGCCGCCAAGGGCATCGGTTTCGTCGACTGCGGCGTCTCCGGCGGCGTCTGGGGCCTGGAGAACGGCTACGCGCTGATGTACGGCGGCGACGCGGAGAACGTCGCCAAGGTGCAGCCGATCTTCGACGCCCTCAAGCCCGAGGGCGACTTCGGTTCGGTGCACGCCGGCAAGGTCGGCGCCGGTCACTTCGCGAAGATGGTCCACAACGGCATCGAGTACGCCATGATGCAGGCCTACGCCGAGGGCTGGGAGCTCCTGGAGAAGGTCGACTCGGTCACCGACGTCCGCGAGGTCTTCCGTTCCTGGCAGGAGGGCACGGTCATCCGTTCCTGGCTGCTGGACCTGGCGGTCAACGCCCTCGACGAGGACGAGCACCTGGACAAGCTGCGCGGTTACGCACAGGACTCCGGCGAGGGCCGCTGGACCGTGGAGGCCGCCATCGACAACGCCGTGCCGCTGCCCGCGATCACGGCCTCGCTGTTCGCGCGGTTCGCCTCCCGTCAGGAGGACTCGCCGCAGATGAAGATGATCGCGGCGCTGCGCAACCAGTTCGGCGGCCACGCGGTCGAGAAGAAGTAATCCACAGGGCCGCTCGGCGGCCCACAACGTTGGGGGAGGTCGGCGAAACGACCATGCACGTCACGCATCTGTCGCTGGCCGACTTCCGCTCGTACGCCCGGGTCGAAGTCCCGCTCGACCCGGGCGTCACTGCCTTCGTGGGCCCGAACGGGCAGGGCAAGACGAATCTCGTCGAGGCCGTCGGCTACCTCGCCACCCTCGGCAGCCACCGCGTCGCCTCCGACGCGCCGCTGGTGCGCATGGGCGCCGACCGCGCGGTCATCCGGGCGCAGGTCCGGCAGGGCGAGCGGCAGCAGCTGGTCGAGCTGGAGCTGAACCCCGGCAAGGCCAACCGCGCCCGCATCAACCGGTCCTCGCAGGTCAGGCCTCGTGACGTGCTGGGGATCGTCCGGACCGTGCTGTTCGCGCCCGAGGACCTCGCCCTGGTGAAGGGCGACCCCGGGGAGCGGCGGCGCTTCCTGGACGAGCTGATCACCGCGCGCTCCCCGCGCATGGCCGGTGTGCGCTCCGACTACGAGCGCGTCCTCAAGCAGCGCAACACCCTCCTCAAGTCGGCCGCGCTGGCCCGTCGCCATGGCGGCCGCTCCATGGACCTGTCCACCCTCGACGTGTGGGACCAGCACCTCGCGCGCGTGGGCGCCGAGTTGCTCGCCCAGCGCCTCGACCTAGTGGCCGCGATCCAGCCGCTCACCGACAAGGCGTACGAGCAGCTGGCCCCCGGCGGCGGCCCGGTCGCCCTGGAGTACAAGCCGTCGGCGCCGGGTGAGGCGCACACGCGCGAGGATCTCTACGAGCAGCTGATGGCGGCGCTCGCGGACGCCCGGAAGCAGGAGATCGAGCGGGGCGTCACCCTCGTAGGCCCTCATCGGGACGATGTGGTTCTCAAACTCGGTCAGCTGCCGGCCAAGGGATACGCCTCCCACGGCGAGTCCTGGTCCTACGCGCTCGCGCTGCGGCTGGCCTCCTACGACCTGCTGCGGGCCGAGGGCAACGAGCCGGTGCTGGTCCTCGACGACGTCTTCGCCGAGTTGGACGCCCGGCGCCGCGAGCGGCTGGCGGAGCTGGTCGCGCCCGGTGAGCAGGTGCTGGTGACGGCCGCGGTCGACGACGACGTACCGCACGTGCTCACCGGCGCGCGGTACGCGGTGTCGGACGGGACGGTGGAACGCGTATGAGCGCGGACGAGTCCGGCCCGAAGAAGACCCCCGAGCCCTCCGGCGTCGACCTCGCGCGCGTGGCGCTGCGGGCGGCGCGCGAGCAGGCACGCGCGCGTGGGGACGCGGCGCGGCAGAAGAAGCAGGCGCGGCGCGGGGGCGGTCTGCGCTCCGGCGCCCGCGCGGACGGCCGCGACCCGATGGCGCTCGGCGCCGCGATCAACCGGCTCCTGACCGAGCGCGGCTGGGAGGCGCCGGCCGCGGTGGGCGGGGTGATGGGCCGCTGGCCGCAGATCGTCGGCGAGGACGTGGCCAAGCACTGCGTGCCGGAGCGGTACGACGAGGACGAGCGCGTGCTGGTCGTGCGCTGCGACTCCACGGCCTGGGCGACGAACCTGCGGCTGCTCGCCCCGACGCTGGTCGCCCGTCTCAACGAGGACCTGGGCCACGGCAGGGTCAAGCAGATCAAGGTGCAGGGCCCCGGCGGCCCCGCCCGCCGCTACGGCCCCCTGCGGGCCCCGGGCAGCATGGGCCCCGGCGACACCTACGGGTGATGTGCGTCACGTATTTCCGGCCGGGACGGGGCTGTCGCACCGTCCCGCCCGTCGTTCTCCGGGCCGGAAGATCGCCCGGGCACCCGTCCTGAACGGCCCGCACGCGGTTGCGAATCCGGACCTGACTCCACGGTAGCCAAGGGTTGACACCCGGAAGCGCTGAGTGCCTCTGTGAGCCTCTTGGAGCCCCGCTCCGCATATGGGGACCCGGCCGAGACCGGTTGAGGGCGGCACATGAGGACTCAGGTACCGGCAAACCCCCATCACTGTCGGCGCTACCGGTAGACTGGAAGCCAATCCCGCCCCAAACGTGGGGACCGTCCGGGAAAAGCTGAGCAACGCTGATCAAGGCTTACCAACGCAACATGCCGCAGCCGCTCCGGCAACCCGCCGACGAGCCCGGCTCGTGCTGTGCCAGAAAGGGCGCTTCGTGGCCGATTCCGGCAACCCCAACGAGAACATCCCGTCCACCGACACTGGCGTGAACAGCGAGGCGATCACCTCCAACGGCGAGGTCACCGCCTCGTACGACGCCAGTGCCATCACCGTCCTCGAGGGCTTGGACGCGGTCCGCAAGCGCCCCGGTATGTACATCGGCTCCACGGGCGAGCGCGGTCTGCACCACCTCGTGTACGAGGTCGTCGACAACTCGGTCGACGAGGCGCTGGCCGGTCACGCGGACACCATCGACGTGACGATCCTCGCCGACGGCGGCGTCCGGGTCGTTGACAACGGCCGTGGCATCCCGGTGGGCATCGTCCCCTCCGAGGGCAAGCCGGCCGTCGAGGTCGTGCTCACCGTGCTGCACGCGGGCGGCAAGTTCGGCGGCGGCGGTTACGCGGTCTCCGGCGGTCTGCACGGCGTGGGTGTCTCCGTGGTGAACGCCCTGTCGTCCAAGGTCGCGGTCGAGGTGAGGACCGACGGCCACCGCTGGACGCAGGACTACAAGATGGGCGTCCCCACGGCCCCGCTGGCCCAGCACGAGGCCACGGACGAGACGGGCACCTCGGTCACCTTCTGGGCCGACGGCGACATCTTCGAGACCACCGAGTACTCCTTCGAGACGCTCTCGCGGCGCTTCCAGGAGATGGCGTTCCTCAACAAGGGCCTGACGATCAAGCTCACCGACGAGCGTGAGTCGGCGAAGGCCACCGCGGGCGCGGACGAGGCGGGTGCGGACGAGAAGGACGAGGTCAAGACCGTCACGTACCACTACGAGGGCGGCATCGTCGACTTCGTGAAGTACCTCAACTCCCGCAAGGGCGACGTGGTGCACCCGACGGTGATCGACCTGGAGGCGGAGGACAAGGAGAAGAGCCTGTCCCTCGAGGTCGCCATGCAGTGGAACAGCGGCTACAGCGAGGGCGTGTACTCCTTCGCCAACATCATCCACACCCACGAGGGCGGTACGCACGAGGAGGGCTTCCGCGCCGCGTTGACCAACCTGGTCAACAAGTACGCGCGCGACAAGAAGCTGCTGCGGGAGAAGGACGACAACCTCACGGGCGACGACATCCGCGAGGGTCTGACCGCGATCATCTCGGTCAAGCTGAGCGAGCCCCAGTTCGAGGGCCAGACGAAGACCAAGCTGGGCAACACCGAGGCGAAGACCTTCGTCCAGAAGGCGGTCTACGAGCACCTCAACGACTGGCTGGACCGCAACCCGAACGAGGCGGCGGACATCGTCCGCAAGGGCATCCAGGCCGCCACCGCGCGTGTGGCGGCCCGCAAGGCGCGTGACCTGACGCGTCGTAAGGGTCTGCTGGAGTCGGCGTCCCTGCCGGGCAAGCTCTCCGACTGCCAGTCGAACGACCCCACCAAGTGCGAGATCTTCATCGTCGAGGGTGACTCCGCCGGCGGCTCGGCCAAGTCCGGCCGCAACCCGCAGTACCAGGCGATCCTCCCGATCCGCGGCAAGATCCTCAACGTCGAGAAGGCCAGGATCGACAAGATCCTGCAGAACCAGGAGATCCAGGCGCTGATCTCCGCCTTCGGCACCGGCGTGCACGAGGACTTCGACATCGAGAAGCTCCGCTACCACAAGATCATCCTGATGGCGGACGCCGACGTCGACGGTCAGCACATCAGCACCCTGCTGCTGACCTTCCTGTTCCGCTTCATGCGGCCGCTGGTCGAGGCCGGGCACGTGTACCTCTCCCGTCCCCCGCTGTACAAGATCAAGTGGGGCCGGGACGACATCGAGTACGCCTACTCGGACCGCGAGCGCGACGCGCTGATCGAGATGGGTCGCCAGCGCGGCAAGCGCATCCGCGAGGACTCGATCCAGCGCTTCAAGGGTCTCGGCGAGATGAACGCCGAGGAACTGCGCGTGACGACGATGGACCAGGAGCACCGGGTGCTCGGCCAGGTCACCCTCGACGACGCCGCCCAGGCCGACGACCTGTTCTCGGTCCTGATGGGCGAGGACGTCGAAGCCCGCCGCGCGTTCATCCAGCGCAACGCCAAGGACGTCCGCTTCCTCGACATCTGAGTCGGTCTCAGCTGACCGCACCAGGAAGGATCTTCACCAGCAATGGCCGACGAGAACACTCCCGTCACCCCTGAAGAGGGCGGCGAAGTCGCGATGCGCGTCGAGCCCGTCGGGCTCGAGACGGAGATGCAGCGCTCGTACCTGGACTACGCGATGTCCGTCATCGTGTCCCGTGCGCTGCCCGACGTCCGTGACGGTCTCAAGCCCGTCCACCGCCGCGTCCTGTACGCCATGTACGACGGCGGCTACCGCCCCGAGCGCGGCTTCTACAAGTGCGCCCGTGTCGTCGGCGACGTCATGGGCAACTACCACCCCCACGGCGACTCCTCGATCTACGACGCCCTGGTGCGCCTCGCCCAGCCATGGTCGATGCGGATGCCACTGGTTGACTCCAACGGCAACTTCGGCTCCCCGGGCAACGACCCGGCGGCGGCGATGCGCTACACCGAGTGCAAGCTGGCACCGCTGTCCATGGAGATGGTCCGTGACATCGACGAGGAGACCGTCGACTTCACGGACAACTACGACGGCCGCTCCCAGGAGCCGACCGTCCTGCCCGCCCGCTTCCCGAACCTGCTGATCAACGGCTCGGCCGGGATCGCGGTCGGCATGGCGACCAACATCCCGCCGCACAACCTGCGCGAGGTCGCGGCCGGCGCCCAGTGGTACCTGGAGAACCCGGAGGCCTCGCACGAGGAGCTGCTCGACGCCCTGATCGAGCGCATCAAGGGCCCCGACTTCCCGACCGGCGCGCTCGTCGTCGGCCGCAAGGGCATCGAGGAGGCCTACCGCACCGGCCGCGGCTCGATCACCATGCGCGCGGTCGTCGAGGTGGAGGAGATCCAGAACCGCCAGTGCCTGGTGGTCACGGAGCTGCCCTACCAGGTCAACCCCGACAACCTCGCGCAGAAGATCGCCGACCTGGTGAAGGACGGCAAGATCGGCGGGATCGCGGACGTCCGCGACGAGACCAGCTCGCGCACCGGTCAGCGTCTCGTCATCGTGCTCAAGAGGGACGCGGTCGCCAAGGTCGTCCTGAACAACCTCTACAAGCACACCGACCTGCAGACGAACTTCGGTGCCAACATGCTGGCGCTGGTCGACGGTGTACCGCGCACGCTGTCGCTGGACGCGTTCATCCGCCACTGGGTGACGCACCAGATCGAGGTCATCGTCCGCCGTACGCGCTTCAGGCTGCGCAAGGCGGAGGAGCGGGCGCACATCCTGCGCGGTCTGCTGAAGGCCCTGGACGCCATCGACGAGGTCATCGCGCTGATCCGGCGCAGTGAGACCGTCGACGTCGCGCGCACCGGCCTGATGGGGCTCCTGGAGATCGACGAGATCCAGGCCAACGCCATCCTCGAGATGCAGCTGCGCCGCCTGGCCGCCCTGGAGCGCCAGAAGATCGTCCAGGAGCACGACGAACTCCAGGCGAAGATCAACGAGTACAACGAGATCCTCGCCTCCCCGGTCCGCCAGCGCGGCATTGTCAGCGAGGAGCTGGCCGCGATCGTCGAGAAGTACGGCGACGACCGCAAGACCAAGCTGGTGCCCTACGACGGTGACATGTCCATCGAGGACCTGATCGCCGAGGAGGACATCGTCGTCACCGTCACGCGCGGCGGCTACGTCAAGCGGACGAAGACGGACGACTACCGTGCCCAGAAGCGCGGCGGCAAGGGCGTGCGCGGCACGAAGCTCAAGGAAGACGACATCGTCGACCACTTCTTCGTCTCGACCACGCACCACTGGCTGCTGTTCTTCACCAACAAGGGCCGGGTGTACCGGGCCAAGGCGTACGAGCTGCCCGACGCCGGGCGTGACGCGCGTGGACAGCACGTCGCGAACCTGCTGGCCTTCCAGCCGGACGAGGCGATCGCCGAGATCCTCGCGATCCGCGACTACGACGCGGCGCCCTACCTGGTGCTGGCCACCAAGGCCGGCCTGGTCAAGAAGACGCCGCTGAAGGATTACGATTCGCCCCGCTCCGGCGGTGTGATCGCGATCAATCTCCGCGAGCGGGAGGACGGTTCCGACGACGAACTGATCGGCGCCGAACTGGTCTCGGCCGACGATGATCTGCTTCTGATCAGCAAGAAGGCGCAATCCATCAGGTTCACTGCGTCGGACGACACTCTGCGCCCCATGGGCCGCGCCACCTCGGGCGTCAAGGGCATGAGTTTCCGCGAGGGCGACGAGCTGCTCTCGATGAATGTTGTTCGACCCGGTACGTTCGTGTTCACTGCCACGGACGGTGGGTACGCGAAGCGGACCCCCGTCGACGAGTACCGCGTCCAGGGTCGCGGCGGCCTCGGCATCAAGGCTGCCAAGATCGTCGAGGATCGCGGCTCGCTCGTCGGCGCGCTGGTGGTCGAGGAGACGGATGAGATCCTCGCCATCACGCTCGGTGGCGGTGTGATTCGTACGCGAGTCAATGAGATCAGGGAGACGGGCCGTGACACCATGGGCGTCCAACTGATCAACCTGGGCAAGCGCGATGCCGTCGTCGGTATCGCACGTAACGCCGAGGCGGGGCGCGAGGCGGAGGAGGTCGACGGCGACATCGCCGTGGACGAGACCGCAGAGGGCGCCGCGACCAGCGGCACGGACGAGGGTGAGACGCCCTCGGCCGAGTAGCACGAGGAGTGAGTCATCGTGAGCGGAGCCACGGGCGCCGGTTCGGTCGGTACGTCGGCCGGCACCTCTGCCGACCCTTCTACCGGTCCTTCTGCCGGTAAGGAAACGGACGACGGAGGCCGTGGCTCCGCCGCGGGGGCGAAGGACGCGCGGGTGACCGACGCGCGGGGGACCGACGCCGGTGGGGCCGACGCACAGATGACGGACCCGCACACGACCAACCTGCAGGCGATCAAGGCGCCCCTGAAGGGCGCGAAGGACTCGCCCTCGCCCGACACTCATGGATCCCAGGGGGGAACTGTGACGGACACCCGAGGCCCGCAGACCCAGCAGTACGCGGCTGGAGCGGGCCCGGCCGCTCCGGGCGCCCAGGCGCAGCCGCAGGCCGCCGGAGAGGCCCAGCAGGCCTCCCCGCTGCCCGGCGAGCGCCGGTCGCAGCAGCCCTCCGGGCCCTACCACCCGCCGCAGGCCTACCAGACCCAGGCCACCCCGGCCGGCGCGGTCCGCCGTCCGCGCACCGGCGCCAGCACCACGCCCCGCGTGCGCAAGGCGCGGCTGCGTGTGGCGAAGGCCGACCCGTGGTCGGTGATGAAGGTCAGCTTCCTGCTCTCCATCGCGCTCGGCATCTGCACGATCATCGCGGCGGCCGTGCTGTGGATGGTCATGGACGCGATGGGCGTCTTCTCGACGGTCGGCGGCACGATCTCGGAGGCCACCGGCTCGAACGAGTCGAACGGCTTCGACCTCCAGTCGTTCCTCTCCCTCCCCCACGTCCTGATGTTCACGTCGATCATCGCGGTCATCGACGTCGTCCTCGCGACGGCCCTCGCGACGCTCGGCGCGTTCATCTACAACCTCTCCGCCGGCTTCGTCGGCGGCATCGAACTGACGCTGGCCGAGGACGAGTGACCTCAGCCCCGACGGTCGTTTCAAACCTCCGCCGAGGGTCCGCCGGGAACCGATTTTGGGACTGCCCACGTCGTGCGCTAATCTTCAGGAGTCAGCGCGCGGGACACACACCGCAGAGCGCGGCGGGGCTATAGCTCAGTTGGTTAGAGCGCATCCCTGATAAGGATGAGGCCACAGGTTCAAATCCTGTTAGCCCCACATGCGAGAAGACCCCCGGTCCAGTGGACCGGGGGTCTTTTGACACCAGTGGTTGACACCAACAGCGGCGAATGGCTGCGGTCAGCCGATGAGCGGATCTTCGAGCAGCTCTGCGAGCATCGTCACAGCCTCCCTCTCACTGTCGCCCACCACGTGCGTGTACACGTCCATGGTCATGCTGATCTGGCTGTGGCGGAGGATCGCCTGAGCGACCTTGGGGTGGACCTTCAGGAAGGCCAGGAGGGTCCCGCAGGTGTGGCGAGCGAGCCGGACCGTGATGCGGCGGACGTCGGCCCGCTTCACGAGGCGATCGAAGGTCCGGGAGAAGCCCGTGGGGTCGATCATGCCGCCGTGCTCCGAGGAGAAGATCAGATCGTGTCCGTCCTGCTGGGCCCAGTGGGCACCGGCGATCTTCTGTTCCAGCTCCTGGAGCTCCCGCCGCTCTTCGAGGACGCGGGCGCAGAATTCGGGCAGCGGGAGCACCGCCTGTGAGGACTCCGTCTTGAGGTCCTTGAGGACCAGGCCGACGCCCTTCTCGCGCTGCACCTGCTTGACCGGGGTGAACCGGCCGGCCTCGAAGTCGATGTCCTGCCAGCGGAGCCCCAGGACCTCACTGCGGCGGAGGCCGAGCACCAGGACCAGGACGCAGGCCGCGTAGAGGCGGTGAGCCCGGACCGATCGAAGGAAGGCGATCGCCTCGCGTGCGCTCCACGCCGTGCCCTTGTCCTTGGAGACCTTGGGCATGTCGACCAGGAGGGCGACGTTGCGCGTCAGCAGCTCTTCACGGATGGCCCGGTTGAGGGCGTTACGGAGGACGCGGAGCACCTCGAAGCGGGTGGCGGCGCCGACCTTTTCGCGCTTCAGCAGGGCCATGAAGGTGCGGAGTTGAGCCGGGGTGAGCTTGACGAGGGGCTTTTTGCCGAGGTGGGGCAGCAGGTAGAGCCTGACTTTGGACTCGTACTTGACGTACGTGTTGTGCTCGCATTCCGGCTCCACGATGTGCTCAAGCCAGTAGTTCAGCCACTCGCCGAGCGACCAGGAGCGGGACGGCACCGGGACGCCGTTGCGCTCCTGGTCCTGGAGCTTGCCGAGCTTCTCGTTGGCGTCGTCCCACGTGGCCCCGTAGACGGTCTTACGGACCCGGTTGCCGTCCGTGTCGGTGACGTATGCGCGTCCCATGTAACGGCCGTCCGACCGCCTTGAGATCGTGCCCCCGCCGTTGGGTCGCCTCTTGGCCATCAGGCGGCCTCCCCCATCTGCTGGTGGACGAAGTCGCGTACGGCTTCGTCCGGGATGCGACGGCAGCCGTCGACCTTGATGGAGACCAGACGGCGGGTGCGGATGAGGTCGTACACCTTGGTGCGGCCGACCTTGAGCCGGGTCATGACCTCAGGCACGGTGAGCAGTTCAGGGGCGGCGGTGGTCATGCTGCGGCTCCTTCCGGGGCGGTCTGGTGGTCGGGTTGCGCGTCACCGTTGAGGCTCGCGGCGAGCCAGGCTTCGGCGTCGGAGAGGCCGGTTCCGGCGAAGGCCCAGTGCGCGAGGACGTAGGTCGTCTCGGGTGCGCGGTCGGGTGCGGTGGCTGCGGCCTGTGCGCGTCGCCATTCGGCGCGGGCGTCGCGGAGTGCGCCGAGGGTGGTGGAGTAGCGGCGGGACTTGGTGGAGAAGTGGCCGCGGAAGCCGAGCATGTGGGCCCAGGCGCGCAGGCGGAGGTGTTCGAGGTCCTTGCGTGCGCCGAGGGCCCAGGCGGTTCGGATCAGGCGGCGCGCGTGCTCGCTGATGTCGAGCTGGGCGAGTTCGGCGACGAACTTGAGCGGCCGGTCGAGAGCTCCCGTGGCCGTCTCCGCGCCCTTGGTGGCGTACTTGGCGACGTAGGCGGCGACGGCTCGTTCGGTCAGCTCCTGGCCGTCGTTGAAGTCGGCGGATCGGATGGTGCGGACGTCGAGCTGGCGGCCGAAGGCGAAGCTGTGGGCGCGGCCGTCGATGGTCGGGCCGTCGACATGGACCTTGGACGCGGCGGCGGTGATGGCGTCGGTCAGCAGCTCGGCGGTGGCCCAGGCCGGGGGCGGAGTGTCGCCGCCGCCGGGGCCGTCGAGGCGTATGACCGCGTGGAAGTGGACCGCACCGCGCTTCTGGTACTCGGCGACCTTGGCGAAGGAGACGCGGGCATGGTCGCGGAGCTCCCGTTGCGACAGGCCGGCGCGCTTGCCGACCTCCCGGCGCAGGTAGGTGGAGAAGCGGCGCCAGAGGGGACCGGCGTGCGCGTTCCAGAGGACGGCGGCTTCGTAGTCGTAGGTGTCCGGGTTGAGCGGGGAGCCGAGGGCTTCGTCCTCCTGGTCGTGGTGGGTGCCGCAGCGGCAGGGGCGTCCGTCGGTGCGGCGGTTGTGGACCGGGCCGAAGCCGGGGGCGGTGAAGGTGGCGAAGACGCGGGGGTGGGTAGCGACGCGTTCCGGGGTGCCCTTGCCACCGCGCAGGCCTGCTGTGATCAGTTGGAAGGTGTCGCGGCGGTAGACCTCCGAGCAGGCCGCGCAGCGGGTCGTGCGGCGGTTGTTGCAGCGAACGAGGAGTTGGCCGGCCGGGAGATCGCCCGAGTCGAGGCGGTGGAGGATGCGGCCGATCTCGCCAGTGGCGGTGTCGACGTCGTACTCAGTGCGATGGCCGTCCAGACGGATGGGGTGGGTGCAACCGCCGAGCCCGGAGAGCTGGCGGAGGATACCGGGCAGTGTGCCGCCTGCGGCGAGGTTGCTGAGTTCCGGGAGTGGGGGCGGGGTGGCGCGGGTGAAGATGACGGATCTCCTTCTGACGGGCACTTAAGGAGGGGTGGGCCACCGGGGCGGCGCGTACGTGGCGGTGTCGCGCCGCCCCGGAGGTCTGGCCGCAGTCAGCGGCGGTGGTGGTCGCGGAGCAGGGAGCGCAGGACCACGGCGGCGACGGCGACCGAGATGGCCGTGACGGCGACGGCGGCCAGGAGCGCAGTGAGGACGACTCCGCCGACGAGCACGGCCGCGACGGTCTTCTGATCGATGGAGACCGACGGGAGCGAGCGCCGGACCGGGACGGGGACCGGGTCGGTCGGCGCGTGACTGTGCGCGGGCGGCGGGGTGGGGTTGTCCGGGTACTTGGGCAGGAACACGGCGAACTCCTTATCTACTCGTCTAGTCATGTGAGCCGTTTACGACGTCCACGCCGGTACGCGTGCCGGACTCGATGGCGGGGGCGAGGAAGGTGCGCGAGAGCCAGAAGCCGAAGAGGGTGATCAGGACGACGATCCAGACGCGGACGCCGAGGAACTTGACCGCCGCCCAGGCGAAGAAGCCGAGGACGACGACGAGCGGAAGGCTGACGGTCACGGGGTACGGGGTCCTTTCAGCGGACGGGGCAACGGTGAGTGCGAGCGGCCAGCTCGGCGGCGGCGCGGCTGTCGTAGTCGGCGGAGAAGTTGCAGCGCGGGGCGGTGCAGGCGGCGGTGTGCTTCTCGCGGCCGCGGTGGTCGTAGGCGGTGCCGACCTGCACCGGGCCGATGCGGGTGACGTTGCGGAAGCGGCGGTTGGCGGTCATCAGAGCTCCCTTCAGAGGTGGGCGGCGATGGCTTCGGCCATGGGCGCCGGGACACCGAGGCGGGCGCGCAGGGTGGTGACGTCCATGGGGGTGCCGGTTCGGGTGTGGTGCTCGGCGGCGACCTTGCGGGCGTGGTCGATGAGGGCGGTCGGGACCGGGACGGCCGGGCGGTCCGGCGGGGCCTCGATGGCGGGTGGTGCCGGGGTGGGCGGCTCGGGGGCCGTTTCGGGCTCGTCCTCCTGGTCCTCGATCAGCTCGACGTCATCGGCCGTCTTGGGTGCGGTGTGGGCGAGGAGGGTTCCGCCGAGGAAGGCGACGGCGGGCCAGCCTGCGACGAGGATGCGCAGCCAGGCCGGGACGTCGTCGAGGTCGAGCAGGCCGGCCGTGGCGACGTTCGCGCCGAGGGACGCGGCGAGCGCGATGACGAACCAGCACCAGGCCGCACCCTTGGCCGAGCCGGAGCGCAGTCGACGCCAGGCGGCGACGAGCAGCAGGTCGACCGAGACGGGGTAGGCCCAGGCCTTCCAGCCGTCCTGTCCGGCCGCAACGGCGACGTCGTGGATGTGCGCGAAGGACAGCGCGGCGGCGATGAGCGCCTGGACGAGCACCGCGTCTACCCGCGCCAGTTGGGCGCGCATGAGGACGTCTCCTTCCTGATCGAGGCAAGGGAGGGGTAGGGACGTGGCGTGAGACGGTCACGCCGACCGGGGTGCGGTGAGGCTCAGTCGGTGAGGGGACGCGGCTGGACGGCAGGCCCCGGCCGCTCGACAGAGGGCAGAGGGGCGGGCACGTAGGGCCGGAACGGCTTCAGCGCGGACAGGTCCGGCACCAGATGGGCCGTCTCCCGGCAGACGTCGGCGGCGTCGCCGAGGGAGAGATACGGGGTGCGGATGCGGGACCAGCCCCCGGACGTGTCGCCGGCGACCGCGAGGCCGGGACGCTCGGCAGGGATGGCGCAGGCGGCGAGGACCGCTTCCGGCGCGATGTCGCCGAGGGCCATCTTCGCGGAGGCCTCATCGTTCACGCGGTGGCAGACCCGGCCGGTGAGCTGGGCTCGGAGCATGGTCGCGCCCTTGCCGAGTTCGGCACCGAAGCGCTGCCCGCAGACCTCCAGGTAGATGCCGGCCGCGCGGCCGAGCTGGGCGAGGCGGATGAGTTGGGTGACCATCTCGTCGCGCCGTTCCTCGTCCTTGCGGGTGGCGGTCAGGAAGAGTTCGGCTACCTCGTCGACGAACAGGGCGATGGGTACGGGCCGTTCGCTCTCGGGCAGGCCCCAGATGTCGGAGGTGATCTCCTCGTCAGGGGTGCCAGGGGCTATGCCCTGCCAGGCTTTGATCAGGTCGTATCGGTCCTCCATTTCCTTGACCAGGACGGGCAGCAGCTCTGCGGCTTCGTCCGGGTCGGTGGCCAGCGCTGAGAGACGCGAGGCGAACGGAGCCAGCTCGACGCCCCGCTTGCAGTCGACGCCGACGAGGGCGACGTTCTGTGGGGCGAGACCGGAGACGAGATGGCGCAGGTACATGGACTTGCCCGACAGCGTCGCGCCGAGGGTGAGTTGGTGGGGAACGGCCCGGTAGTCGCGGACGAAGGGCATGGCGTCCTCCCGCAGCGCGACCGGCACCTGGAGGAACCCGCCCTCGGTCTTGCGAGGCATCCGCACCTTGCGCAGGACGTCGAAGCCGACGAGCCGCAGTTCGACGACACCGGGCTTGACGGTGGAGACGTACACGGCGTGGACGCCCCAGGCGTGCCGCAGCCGTTCGGCGGAGGCGGCGACGTCGGCGGGTTCCTGCCCTGGAGCGAGGCGGAGGCGGAGCCGTAAACCGGACGACGTAGGACGGATGATGCCCCGCCGAGGCGGTACGGGCCGCACCTCCCGTCGGGTGGTGGCCTTGACGGCGAGGACCCGCAGCCGGGACGGCGCGACGGTCAGGCCGCAGGCTTCCATGACCGAGGCGTACGAGCTGAGCAGCCGGACGGTGGATATCGGGCCGCCGACGGCGGACCAGTAGAGGCGGGGGTGGTTGGCCCGGGCGTAGGCGGCCCCACCGCCGAATGCGGCGACAGGACCACCTACCTCCAGAAGCGTCGTGAGATCGGACATCAGGCCGAGGCCCCCATGACGGCCGGGAAGGCGGCCGGGGTGACGGCGGCGGCCCGGAAGGCGATGCCGTGACGCTGCTGTCCGTTGAACACCGACTCCCACGGCCGGGCGACGAGCCCCGGCAGCGAGACCGGCGCACCGAGGTTCAACCCCTCGGAGACACCGCCTTCCGGGACGGTGACCTTGATGAGCGAGGACTCCCCGTCCTCGATGTAGACGACGCCGATGGTCATCAGCGCCTCACCGCTGACGGCGTCCTTGGCGATCTCACCGGTCTGACGGTCGCGGACCTTCGGCTCGGGAGCCTCGGTGAGGAGGATCGTCGCGGCGGAGGTCTCCACACGGATGGTGCGCACAGTCTCGTTCCTATCTACTCGTCTATACAAGAAGCGATCTGTGAACCCGATCTCCCGGGCTCACGACGATCACCTTGCCACACAACTTGCCCACTCGTCTATACGAGTAAGCGTGTTGGGGTGTACGAGTTCGCTGTGCCGACGGGAACGAAGTGGCGAGGTCACCACCGAAACCGTGCCTTGCCCCCATGGATCCGGATGAGGAAATCGGTGATCGTTGATCCCCCCTCGCTCCCGGCGAGGACGAGGCCCGCCGCGCGAATGCGCTGGTCAGCCACCATGGCGGCCTCTCTATCTCCCCGCACCCAGGCCTCACGCGAGGCGTCGAAGAGCGGACGAAGCACTTCCCACTCAGGCCCCGGCTCGAAGGCGCAGTCCGTCCAGAACATGTCGATAGCCTCCATCCGGAGGGTTCCGACGAGCCGATCGCCGCACATGAGCTGCCAGCTTTCCTCGGTCACGCCGCGTCTCCCTCCTGATGCCACGGGCTCATGTGGCGGGTAGCTGGTACGCCAGGACGTACGCATCCGCCGCCATGACCGTGTCACAGACCTCGACGGGCCGCTTCTCGGCGTCGAAGGCGGTCCGGATCAGGTGAATGACCGGCACGCCGGCCGCAAGCCGCAGCGTGCGCACCTCGTCCGGCGAGGGCATCCGGGCACGGATCTCCTCCTCGAAGTGGTCGAGGCGGTGGCCCAGCTCTTCGAGCCGGGCGTAGATGCCGCCGGGGCCGGGGTTGGGTTCGGCGATCTGCGTGCCGCGGGCGATGTCGAGTGGCAGGTAAGAGGTGGCGAACTCGACCGGTCGACCGTCCAGGAGGTAGCGGCGCCGACGTGCGAGGACCCGTCGCACGGACCCGAGCCGCGCGGAGATGTCCTGACTGGCCTTCTCTTCCTGCACCTCAAGGCTGTCGACCTGCGGGTGACTGCCGGCCGCGTCGGCTTCGACGATGAACGCGGACTTCCCCTGATCGCGATGACGGCGGGCGAACCGGTCCGAGGCGAGCCGCCGCACGGGCGGTCGAGGCCGGACGAAGACGCCCTTGCCGTGCTCGGCGTGGACGAGGCCTTCCCCCTGGAGGATGGAGAAGGAGTTGCGGACCGTCATCCGGGAGACCCCGTAGTGGTCGACGAGCTCCGCTTCCGAGGGCAGCTTCTCGCCCTCCCGGAATCGCCCGCGGTCGATGGCCTCACGCAGCTGGTCGGCGATCTGTCGGAAGACCGCACGATCACTCGTGGGGTCGAGATCACCGAGCAGGCCCGAAGAAAGAGGGCTCACGTGTGTACTCCTTTAGGTATCTAGACGAGTGGGCGAGTGCTTGTTGCTACGGTGGAGAGCCTAGCCATCCGAGAGGGCCAAGGAACGTGAGCACAGAACGCCCGCACTCCGTGAGCGTGGCCGGGGTCGTCGTCGACGCCCAGGGCCGGGCCCTCCTGATCCAGCGCCGGGACAACGGCCACTGGGAACCGCCGGGCGGCATCCTCGAACGAGAGGAGACCGTTCCCGAAGCCCTTCAGCGCGAAGTCCTCGAAGAGACCGGCATCAAGATCGCGCTTCCCGCGATCCTCACCGGCGTCTACAAGAACATGACGGGCCTGATCGTCTCGCTGGTCTTCCGCTGCGAGGCAGCCGACGGCACGCCGACCACCGGCGACGAGACCCGTGCACTGCGCTGGGTGACCCGTGAAGAAGTCTCCGAACTCGCCGACGAGGCGTACGCGATCCGCGTCATAGACGCACTCGACGCGGCATCCCCGCCGGCCGTCCGCGCCCACGACGGCGTGAAACTCGTCTAGTCCGAACCCGCTGCACATGGCGGCCTACCAGCATGAAGGAACTTGTATGCACGAGTATACGAGTACTGCCCGGGTGTGGGGACTGTCTTGCCCAGGTTTCCCGGAAGAGGTCAGCCGGGCCCGCCGATGGACGCGCGACGTCCTGCGGGGCTCCCCTTTCGCGGAGGACGCCGAGCTGATCGTGAGCGAGCTCAGCGCGAACGCGATCCTCCACACGGCGAGCGGACACGAGTCGGGCAGCTTCCACCTAGCCGTCGCCGTCTCAGCCCAGGTAGTGGCGGTATCGGTTACGGACGCCGGAGGCACGTGCACGGCGCCGAAGGTCGAGCACCAGGACCAGGACGCCGAACACGGCCGCGGACTCGGCATGGTCAGCGCGATCGCCCACCGGGTCGTCGTCCACGACAGCGACGCCGGCCACACCATCACAGCGGAGCTCTTCACCGACGCACGCCGAGGAGGGCACCCGTGCTGAAGACGACGACCATGCCGGGCTTCTGGTGCGAGTGCTGGACACAACGACTCGACGGACGACGCCCACCGGCTCTCTTCGGCTCCTTCGACGCGTACTCGGCGGTCGAGGCGAACAACTGGGTGGCGACGATCCTGCGCACCATCTCGCCCGCACTCGACACGGCCGCGTCGCAGGAGGCGTGGACGCGACTCCACGACGACCGCATCGACACGAGGCGAGCCCTGTTGCGCCGGGAACCTTGGACGGTGTCCATCACGCACGTCAGCACGCGCATCACATGGACAGTCCGACCAGCACTCTTCCTGCCCCTTGCACACCGTCAGGGCGTCGAACTCCCAGCCTGCGCGAACGACTTCAAGCCCCACGCGACCGTGTCGGATCCCAGCTGATGCCTGACGTTCTGGTCCCAGGTGATGCTTGACGGTGGGCCTAGACAACATGGGAAGCCCCGTGGGGCTTGTTCGCTTTCACGTTACGGACCGGGACGTCGGTCGTGCGGCGGATGACCCGGATCTGGCCGTCCAGCTCGACGGTGATCGTCGTGTCCGACACGTGCACGGTCACGGTCCGGCCTGCGTAGGGGCGGCCGAGGGAGACAGTCTGGCGGCAGACCATGATCGTGCCGACCGCGCTGACCCGCCGCTGCACCCTCACGGGCTCGATGCCCGGACGCGGCGGCGGGCCGGCCGGACGCAAGCCCCGCAGACGCCGCACCGCCTCGGGGCTGAGCGGGTTGGGCCGCACCCGCAGCAGCTGTCGCGAGGACAGGTCGAAGAACGACAGCGTCTCGTCGTCGATCCGGATGCCGACCTGGCGGCCGCCGAGGATCTCCGCCGCCAGGACCTGGCGCCCGCCCAGGTTCACCAGCCCGCTGTTGTTCACCACCCGGTCCACCTCGAACGCCGCCCCGTCGCTGGCAGGCAGCGGGGCCGGCCCGGCCGCACGTCCGCCCCGGGCCGCCAGCTGCGCGAGATCCGCCACGGACAGGTGCGAACGCACACTCTTGATCCGCGTCCCGGCGATCAGCAGATGGATCACCGAGGTGTCGGCCCAGAACGTCACCGTCAGCCCCGAACGGGACGGACCCAGCCAGAACTGCTTGCCCGCGACCTGCAGATTCCCACTCGCAGGCACCACCCGCTCGAACTCCACCGGCCCACCCTCCTCCACCTGCACCACCTCCGGAAGAGGGGCAGCAGCGGGCACGGCTTCGGCCGGATCCGGCTCCGCAGAGGCAGTCCGCTGCTGCGGCACCAGCGCGAGCACCCCGGGCACCCTCAGGGCCAAGACGTCCTGTTCCTGCTCGGAAACCGGGGTGAACCGGTCGACCGGGGACTGCATGTCCAGGGCCTGATGCGGACGGACGGAGTTGTACTCCTCCACCCACGCATCCAGCGCCGTCTGAGCCGCCTGGACGCTCTCGAACGCGCCGCAGTCGTCCAGGAGTTCGCGCCGAAGCGTCTGATGGAACCGCTCGACCTTGCCCGTCGTGGTCGGCGACGCCGGCTGCGTCAGCCGGTGCGCGATCCCGTTCTCCCGGCAGATCCGGTCGAACAGCACCTCACCACCGTGCCCGAAACGGTCGGTGAACTGCTTGCCGTTGTCGGTGAGCACCTCTTCCGGCACCCCGAACCTCTGCAAAGCCCGGGCGAAGGCCGCGCAGACCGCCCTCCCGGTCGCCCGCTCGACCACCGACGCGATCACGCAAAACCGGGAATGGTCATCCACCCCGGTCACGACCTTGGCCTCGGTCAACTCCCCGGTCACCGGGTTGACCAGCATGACGCCGCCGACGATGTCCAGCTGCCACAGCTGCATCGGCCGATCCCGCTGCCAGCGCTTGTATTCCGACCGCTTCCGACGCCGGACTCCGGGTTCCACCAGCCCGTGACGGACCAGGATCCGATACACCGTCATCCGCGACGGCACCGGGCTCACCGCCCCGGACCGCTCCAGCACATGAGCAATCCGCCGCGGACCCCACCGAGGATGCTTGCGCCGCAGCTCACACACGGCCGCCTCCACCTCGGCAGACGCCTGATGCGGACACGAGGCCGGCCTGCGTGACCGGTCAGCCAGCCCGGCCAGACCCGAGGCCTCATACCGGGACTTCCAGCCGCTGACCGTCTGCCTGGACACACCCAGCTGGGCAGCGACCTCCGTCACCGTCGCACCCGCCAGCACCGCAAGCACAGCCCGGTATCTCTGCTCGACAACCGACAACTCCACCAGCGCCAATCCCGGCCTCCTGCCACACGCCGCAACGACGCGCACAGAAAAGCCGATCACGGCCACTGTCAACCATCAGCTGGGACCGAACTGTCAAGCATCACCCGGGACCGGACAAGCCCCACGCGACCGACTGAGTTACAACTTTCTCTACTGGTTCAAGGCGGCCCGCCTGCGGCGGGCCGCGCGCGCTGGCGGCCATGGGCCGCCGCCGCTTCCTGTCTCCGCCACCGCTGCGCCGGCCCCCGGCCACTCAGCGCGCAGCACCGCCAAGGTAGGCAGCCAGGCCCAGGAAGCAACTTGCCCAGCCCGAGCACCAGGACCAGGACCAGGCCCGACCAAGCGTGAACGCGCCGTCCGGCTGACCGCCCTTTCTCAATAGGAAAGCGTGGCTGAGGCCGGACAGGGTTGCTGGAGACACACGTGACAGATGCTCGTTCGGCGCTCCCGCCGCCGTGGCTGACTTTCGGTGGCTCAGGTCCGAACTGCGCGTCAGAGCTGGCCCACGTGCTGCGCGAGACTGCTGCAGCTCGAAGCCGACGGTGCTGGACGTCGCTCAGTTGTCCTGGGACAGGTGCTCAACCTGTTCTTCAAGTATCGATTGCGTGGCACTGGTGAAGTCTTGGACGAAGTTGGTCAGCGCCTGCGGAGGTTGGGGGGCGATCGTCCCCCACATCCAGCCGAGGAATACTACGGTGAATATGGTTAGAACTGCCGCAACGATGGTCAACCGGACAGTGGAAGCACGCTCCGCCCTCTCTTCGGCGGTTCGCTGGTGATCCTTCCTTACACGCTGGGACTGCAGCTTCCTCCTTGGTTCCTGCGTGTCTGCGCCGTCTGACGTGCGGCCTCGGCTCGCTGCGTTTTCCGTGGGGCGCTTAGCGCGAAGCGCCTTCAAGGTGTTCTCTGGCGATGAAGTCGTCACTCGCCCAATTTACGGCACCGCCTGTCGAGGACGGTGCGACGCACGTCTCCCCCGGGTTCGGCCGCAAGCGGCTCCGAAACGTGCGTTACGCACACGAAGGATATTTCCGAAGGAACCGCCGTAAGTCGCAAGTTGTGGCTTAAGGACGGCATGGTCGGGACGCCGAAGGGCGGCGCAAGCCTCAGGGACGCTGGCGATCACCGCCTCCCAATCCATAGATCGGGCCCAGTGCTGGCGTACTTGGTGCCGGTTCACGCAACGTCCACGACTTCTTGGGCCGTTCGGCCAAGCGCTTCAGATCTGTCCTTCAGCGGCCGAATCTGGCAAGCGGTCAACCTCCTTTAGAGGGCCGGGCAGGCCGTACGGTCCTGTCTGCGCGGATGGGGCAACCCTGTGAGATGAGCCATTTTCGGCCAAGAGGTGACACCGGCTCACTAGTCGCCACTTGTAACAGAAATACAGACCTCTTCCCTGCGCCGCCTGAGGGATCGCGTGCACGGAGGTGGCAGCCGGGCGTGATGTTTTCACGCCACACCTGAAACAAACCCCTGTTCTATTCGGACCGTCTCCGGCATGTTGATCACCGCGAACGGGCGATCCAGGTCTACCGCTTTCGTCGACTTCGGTCGCCGGTTGGGGTGTTGGTGTCAGGCACAGGGGAGGTGCTGTCAAGCGTGGCGTCACGGGTGGAAGCCACTTCGGTTTCTGTGGCCTGCGTGCAGCCGAGTTCCTCGACTCATGAACCAGGAACTGGCACCCCTGCAGCCATGACTGATCGGTACCGCGCCTGAGGTAGCCATTCGCAAGCGAGGGTCTGTCAAGCCCTCCACGGTGCCCGCGTCAGAGCGATGGGCTCTCTGTGGCACCTCATTCGAACTTGAGTTCGAATTTTGTCTCAAATGATCTGGGAGGGAAAGATGAACATCCAGGGAATAGCCAAGAAGGCCGTCACCGCAGCTGCCATAACTGTGTCTGCTGTGGCGCTGAGCACCGCCCCGGCCTGGGCCGGCACGAACGGCCACGCCTACACAGACTTCGAGGACTGCGGAGTTCTCTCCTGTACGACCATCGAGGCTGGTGAGGGCTTCTTCACGGCTAACGGCGACCAGTGGAAGGCCTGCGACCTCCTGTCCGACGGCGATCGCGTCATAGTCGAAGCTCGCTGGGTCAGCGGCGGGGCGACGCACATCTACTCCGCCACCGCCGCAAGTGGAACCGGAACGTGTGGCACGTACACGAAGGACATTCCCGAAGGGGTCACCGTGAATCTCAAGGTGTGGCACCAGAACGGTGCCAGCGGCACACCGAAGGATGTCACCAGCTTCAAGGGCGTCGCCTGATCTGAACCGGCTGCGGGCTGCCCTGACAGACGATTTCAGGGCAGCCCACCCCCGCGGCAGGCGCCAGACCGGTGCTGGAATGTGCGTGGTGCGAAGCCCCACTGCCATGGCGTCGCACAGCGTGGCGGCCTTCAAATAGGTCGTTCTTGCGAGGCAGAGGGCCAGCACGCGCACGTCTTTTACCGTGACGCGGCAGTTGTCCTCTCCCAACCGCTCGGCCTGTCATCGGACGAGGGCGTGCTGCGCGGTGAATGTGCCGCGTTGGTTGCGGTGGTCAGAAGCCCGCACCCGCAAGAGGTCCTCGCGCAGGTCATCTCGGAATGACGGTGCTGCGGATCTTGAAGGGTCGGTCCCATGCACGGGACCGCCGTAGGCGGGTCCTCGAACCGCCGCCCAATGCCCGCATCGGGGCGCACACCGACAAATCGCGCAATGCCGTGTCCAAAAGTATGTGGGCGAAATTATGAGAGGGACGATGAACGTCAAAGGAATAGCCGCGAAGGCCTTCACCTCCACCGCTATCGCAGTGACGGCCGTGGCTCTGGGCAGCGCGCCGGCTTCGGCTGGCACCAACGGCAGCGAATATACGCGGGCCCAGAGTTGCGGGGCCATCTCGTGCACAGCCATTCCGGTCGGTAAGGGCACCTTCACGGCCAACGGCGACAAGTGGGAGGCATGCGACCTCAGCGCCGACGGCGATCGCGTCATCGTTGAAGCTCGCTGGGTCAGTGGTGGGGCGACGCACATCTACTCTGCCACCGCCGCAAGTGGCGAGGGTACGTGTGCCACGTACTCGAAGGACATTCCTGAAGGAGTCACCGTAAACCTCAAGGTATGGCACCAGGACGGCGCGAACGGGACGCCGAAGGACGTCAACGGCTTCAAGGGCGTCGCCTGATCTGAACCGGCTGCGGGCTCCCGTCGATTTTCCAGGCCTCGGATCCTTTCTGGAGCCCTGACGGTGCGGCCTCTTGAGAAGGTGAGTGGCGATCTTGTCAAGTCCACCCCTGGCGGCTGACACCAGCGCCTGACACCAACACCCCCGAACGCCGGCGGTCACCCCCGAACCCCAGCGGACGGTCAGCCCAAGACCACGGCCGGTTGGCCACCGCTGCCGACGCCTCGCAATCGACCTGATAAGGATGAGGCCACAGGTTCAAATCCTGTTAGCCCCACCAGCGAAAAGGCCCCCAACCGATCATGGTTGGGGGCCTTTGACATCAGCGGTTGACATCAACCGCTGCGGTCGGCCGACAAGCGGGTCTTCCAGCAGCTCCGCGAGCATCGCGCCGGCTCTCCTCTCACTCTCACCGACCCCACCGACGACGACCGTCGGGCGAAGTACCAGCAGATCGCGGATCTTGCTCCGTACCGCCTCACCAGGCAGGACGTCGGCCACCTAGATCCTGTCCAGCGCCTGTTCCTTGGTTCGACGCCGAGTGCGCCGTCGGCACATGCATCGGCGACATCCGGTCGCAGTTACGAGGGGCCAATGAACCTGTGGCCCCTGTCAGCCACACCAGCGGCATCAGGGGGCCAGACCACGGCGAAGGCCCGGCGCTCCTCAGGGAGCTGCCGGGGCCTGCTTCGTGCGGGCTGTACGCAAGTCGCCGTTACGTCGTCGTGGTGCGTTGTTACGTGGTGCGTTGTTACGTCGTCGTGGTGCTGAGGGAAAGGGGGTGCGGGATCAGCGCTGGCGGGGGATCGGCGGTGTGGGATCCGCCGGGATGGATTCCGGCTCGCAGGGTGGCAGGAGATGGTCGGCGGGCTCCGCTTCCGTGCGGTGGCGGTGGCGACAGCTGGGGGACTTGCCGTGGGCCTCTGCTCGGATGCGTTGCTTCATCGTGGGGGGCAGTGACCGGGCGTGGAGCCAGGACCAGGGGGACATCGTCGACACGGTCGGGTGAGCGGTGGTGCCGCTCTTGCCGGTGTTGCGCGTCGGCTCGGTCTGCGCTACCGCCGTCGTGGCGGTCGTCGTGACGAATCCGAGCGCCGTGCACAGCGCGAGGAAGGCGGTGATGATGGCGGTCCACAGCTTCATGACTCGGTTCTCGGCCATGTCCCCTCACTTTCGGAGGCGGTCGATTTGCGTACTTTCCTCATGATGTGTATGAGGGCTCGGAAGTGGTGGACCGACGCTCGTGGCGCGGCGATGTTCCTATGAGCACCACTCCTATGGGTGCATGTAGGGAGAAAAGTTGGAGACAGGTTCATATAGGGCGACAATCGCCCTCCGTGGGGATGTGATCACCCTCCGGTCGAAGGTGTGGTCCGCTCCCCTCGACATCTCCTACAGCGCTGTCGAGGGCGGGAGTTGGGCGCCCGACGCAGGTCACCGATCGATATCGATCGGTGTGTATAGTCGGGCGCCAGAGGTCCCCTACGTCAAGGAAAGACGAGGTCGCGCGGTGAAGAAGCTTCTCCTGGTCGCACTGGCCGCCATCGGCGGGCTCCTCGTGTACCGCCAGATCCAGGCGGATCGCGCCGAGCAGGATCTGTGGACGGAGGCGACTGACTCCGTGCCCACGGGTTCGTGAGTACCGACACCGGAAACTGAACAGACCCCCGGCCGCCCCTCGTGGCCGGGGTCTTTGTGTTGCGGGGCACGCCCGCCCGAGATAGAGGCGGGCGTTTAGGACGCTCGTACGGAATGCGCGGGTGGTGCGCGGGTCGGCGGGGCAGGATGGCCCACGGTCGGGTCCGGGCAGGACCAGGTGCCGGCGAGGCGAGGGGGCGTGTGATGGGCCGGCGTGCGAGGTGGACGGCCGCGTGGGGCGTCGTGCGGCGAGTGACGGTCGTGGCCGCTGTGGTCTGTGTGACGTCGGCGGCGCTGCCGGGGACCGCCGCCGTGGCGGCGGACATGCCCTCCTACGGCTTCGACGAGGACGCCCGGAGCGTCACCGCCGCGCCGGGCACCGGCGACGCCGTACGCCTGGAACCCGGCACGACCTACCGCAGTTCCTTCACGGGCCGTGGGAAGGCCTACTACCGACTCGAACTCGACGCCGCCTCGAACGCGTACGTCTCCGTGACGGCCGTCCCCCGCGCCGACGCCACCCTCGCGAGCGGCGACGGGATCAAGGTCTCCGTGCAGGACGCCGACAGCACCGGCTGCTCCCGCGACTCCGTGACCGTCGGGGCGTCCCGGAGCCCGCGCCCGCTCACGGCCTGGGGCGCGCGCGAGATCCAGGCCGGCAAGCGGCTGTGCCAGGAGCCCGGGACGTACTACGTCGTCGTCGACCGCACCGGCACGGGCGGCGCCGAGTCCGACCTGCCCTGGGAGCTCGAGCTCGCGCTCGTCTCCGAGCCGCCGCTGGAGAAGGCCGGCGCCACGAGCGTGCCCGAGTCATGGAACTCCGCCACACCCGCGCCGGTGGCAGCCGAGCCCGTGCGCCGTCCGGGAGGCGCGGGCTTCGCCCGGGCGACGCCCTTGACCCAGGGTGTCTGGCGCGACGACATCACCCCTGGACAGACCCTCTTCTACAAGGTGCCCGTCGGCTGGGGGCAGCAGCTGTACGCCACCGTCGACCTGGACAGCGCGGAGAAGGACACCGGGTTCGTGGTGCCCGCGCTCGACCTGACCCTCTACAACCCCGTGCGCGCCGAGGTCGACGAGACGAGCATCGGCTACGGCGGCCGGCAGACGTCGACCTCGCTGCCCCCGCTGCCACCGATCCGGTACGTCAACCGGTACGCCCCCACCGACCCGACGAAGAGCCTGCGGTTCGCCGGCTCCCACTATCTCGTCGTGCATCTCGCCGCGAAGGTCGCCGACCGTTTCGGCGACGGCCCCTACGGCCTGAAGCTGCGCATCGGGGTCGGCGGAGCGGCGCAGTCCGGGCCTGGATACGCGGCGCAGTCGGCGCCGCGGGGTGTCTTCGAGGCCGACACCGAAGGCACGGAAGGCACGGAGGGCGGTGAGGTCGCGGCGGGCGGCGACACGGCCGGTGGCAGGGGCGGCGGCACCGCCATGAAGGCCGTCGCCGTGGGCGGCATCGGCACCGGCACCGCGCTGCTGCTGGTGCTCGGCGTGTGGACGGTCATGGCCCGTCGCCGGGCCTGAGGTTCAGATCCGCGCCAGCGCCCAGAACCCCACGGCGTAGCAGGCCAGCGCGAGCAGCAGGAGCGGGAGCGCGACCTTGGCCGGCGGGCCGGGGCGGCGGGGGGCGCGGGCGCGCCGGTGACCCCTACGGGCCTGTTCCGGCTTGTGAGGGGCCGAGTGCGGATCCTGAGCGGTGTACGAAGCGGTGGACGTGTCGACACGGGGCTCGGAGGGGCGCAGCGCGTAGGTGGGTTCGTGCGGGGAGACGGCAAAGGCCGGGGCGGGTGGCTGCGCCTGTGGAGGAGGGGGAGCGTAGGCGGGAGGACGAGGTGTGGGGGACTGCGCAGGCGGGGTCGCCGACAGGGAGGAGCCTGTGGGGTGCGGGGGTGGCAGGGGGAAGCTGCCGGTGTCCGACATGGAGGGAGCCGGTGTGGCAGCGGGGGCGGCTGCTCGGGGCGCCTGTCGCGCGGGCCCGCGTGGATCGGGCGGTGGGGTCACGGCGCCCGGGGTCGCGATGCCGCTCGTTCCCGGGGCGTACGCCGCCACGGAGCCCGTGCCCGCCTCTGACGCCACGGATTCCGTGCCGGGCCACGCCGAAAGGGAATCCGTGCCCGGGCCGGCGTCCGGTTCCTGCTCCGGGGCCGTTCGCTCGGAGGCCGACGGTCCCACCGTGATGCCCGAGGCGGGCTTCAGCGGGCCTTCAGGGCCGAATCCCTCGGGCAGCGGCCCGACTTGGTCGAAGATCTCGATCTGTTCGTTGTCCGGGCCGGGCTCGGGCAGGAGTTCGGCGGCCGCGGCCAGCGCCTTGCGTGCCCCCGTGGCCGTACGGAAGCGGGCCTGGGGATCCGGTTGCAGCAGCGTGGCCACGATCTGCCACAGCGGCTCCGGAATGCCCTGGGGAGCGCTCGGAGTTCCGTGTTCCGCGAAGTACTGGACGAGTGCCTTGACGTCCGGCTTGGCGCCCTCCAGGAGGTACAGCGCGACCAGGCCGACGGCGAACAGGTCGGCGGGGAAGTCGGGTTCGGAGCCCATCATCTGCTCGGGGGCGAGGTAACCGGGCGTTCCCACCACGAGGTTGGTCTCGGTGAGGCGCGGTTCGCCCAGGCGCATCGCGATGCCGAAGTCGGACAGCCGCAGCCGCGGCCGCGCCGTGCCGGTGGCCTCCAGCAGCACGTTGGCGGGCTTGATGTCGCGGTGCACGACACCTTCCGCGTGCACCGCGGCGAGCCCGGACAGGAGTTGGTCGAGGAGCGTGCAGACGAACGCGGGGGGCAGGGGGCCGTAGTCGCCGACGAGGTGGACCAGGGAACCGCCGGCGACCAGGTCCATCGTGAAGAGGACCTTGTCGTCGTCGGCGGCCCAGCTGGCGGGGGCGAGCACATGCGGATGGTCGATGCGCAGCGCCTGTTCGCGGACGAAGCGCAGCAGCGCGTGGGCGTCGCGCTGCTGGAGCACCTTGGCGGCCACATAGCGGCGGCGCCGATGGTCCCAGGCACGCCAGACGGCGCCCACCCCTCCGCGGCCGATCGGGTCGGCGAGTTCGTACCGTCCGGCGAAGACCTCACCCATGGCAGTGCGTCGCTCCTCCCCCTGCGGTTTCCCCCTGCTACCCCCTCGCTACCCCCGTGATGAGCGATACGACCCCCGTGATCCCTCGCGATCCCCCGCGTCTGCTGGTCCCCCGGTGAAGAGCGTCACCCCGCGCTCCTCGCGGCCCGCCTGCCTGCCGTCGGCCCGGTCGCCGAACCCCCTTCGGTGACCGGGCCCCGGGCTCAGCTCTGGTGGGACTGGTAGTGCGTGACCGCGTCGGAGGTGCGGCCGGCGCCGTACACCCGGAGGAACTCTGCCAGTTCCGGGTGGGTCGGGGCGAGGGTGTCGGCGGCGTCGATGATGTCGCCGGCGGCGGCCACCGAGCGCAGCAGCGACTGGATCTCGCGGACCACGCGCTTGACCGTGGGCGCCCCCGAACCGCTCGTCGTCTGCGTGGTGTTGCTGAGCACCGATCCCCCCTGCGACCTCTTGATCTCGTCCATGCGCTCGGTCGCCTCGGCGGCGCTGACGCTGCCGTCCGCGACCTGGGCCGCCAACTCCTGGAGCAGCTGCACGCGCTGCACCACGGCCGGGTTGCCGATCTTCGCCCGTTGGCCGCTCATCAGCTGCGACAGCATCGGCGCCGACAGCCCCAGTACCCCCGCGAGACGAGCCTGGTTGAGACCAAGATCGTCGATGAGCTTACGGAAGAGCGCCCCCAGCGGCTCCCCGTACCAGTTCCGCTGCAGTTCCCGCGCTCTCGCGGTGGCTTCCTGCTGTGCGGCATCCATGTGCGTCTCCCCATCGCTTCCCCAGAAAACCGCGGTTCGCTGTAGCGAACCACGCCGAGCATCTTACGGAGAGTGGTCATCCGCGGGGACCCCCAATCTTTTTGCGAGATACGGGGGGTGACCCGGTACTCTGGTCTGCGGCGCCCGCCGGTACGAGGTTGTTCCGGCCGGACGCTTGCTTTGAGGGGCCTTAGCTCAGTTGGTAGAGCGCTGTCTTTGCATGGCAGATGTCAGGGGTTCGACTCCCCTAGGCTCCACTTCCACGAAAAGCCCCTCCGACCGGCGCGACGCCGGTCGGAGGGGCTTTTCGGTGCTCAGGGCGGGCAAGGACGCCGAAGAACAACCCCTCCGGCCTCGTTTGGACGAAGCCGGAGGGGTTGTTTCACGTGAAACGTGAGCCGTGAGACGGGGGCCTCAGCTGCGGTCCTCGCGGTTCGCGGCCTCCTCCTCGGCCTCCTTCGCCTGTACCTCGGGGTCGAGGGAGGTCGTCTGGTCGGTGCCGTCCACCGAGGTCAGACCGCCCCCGGCGGGGACCTCCGTGGCGGCGGGCGGCTCGACCAGCCAGTCCGGGTTGGCCTGCTTGTCCCACCACTTCCAGGCCGCGAACGCACCCCCGGCGACGGCGCCCAGCACGGCGAGGGCCTTGGCGAGCTTGCCCGCCTTGGCACGGCGCCGGTGCTTGCGCGCCAGCTTCTGGATCTCCTTCGGCGTCACCTGCCCGCGCAGGGCGGCCAGCGCGGCGACACCGCGGGCGGCGGCCTCGTCCTTCACGGGTCCGGCCGCGGCCTTCGCCTGTTCGATCCTGGGCCGGGAGTAGTCGGCGGCCTGCCGTGCGGCCTGCCGCGTACGGGCGGCCGCCTCGTGCGCGGCATGGTCGACCTTCGGCGGGACGTGTGTCCGCGCCTGCTCCAGGCGGGGGATGACATGGGCGTCGTACTGGGCGCGGGCCTGTCCGGCCGCCTGCGACACCTTGGGCGCGAGCCGTACGCGGGCCTCATGCGCGTAGAGCGCGGCCTTCTCCTTGGCCGTGTCGGCGTAGGGCGCCACCACTTCCGCGGCGTGCAGCACGCTGTCCTTCGCCGAGCCGGTGGCGGCGCGCACGCTGTCGATGCGGGTCACGGGTTCCTCCTCCTCGGTGGCGTACGGTATTTCGACTTTCCACCCTTTTACGGATCATGCCTGCCGACGGCTGCCTGGGCATGCTCGGACGGGCATACGGGTGCCGAACGTCCCGAGTTGTAGTGATCGGATACAAGAGGGGGTGAATATGGGGCAACGTGAGCTTGTCGTCGACAATGCCACGGATCGGCTCCGCTCGCTCCCGTCAGGGACGAGTCGGGCGCTTTTCCGTACGCGAAGTGGGCGGTTACGGCATCCGAAGCGGTCGCCGGGCGACGTTTGGGCCCGGGCGTGCGAGGATCGGGGGGTCACAGGAAGACAACGGAAGGCAGATCGTGGCCGAGCAGCTTTACGCCACCCTGAAGACCAACCACGGCGACATCGAGGTCCGGCTCTTCCCGGACCACGCCCCGAAGACGGTCAAGAACTTCGTCGACCTCGCCACCGGCGGGCGCGAGTGGACCCACCCCGCCACCGGCGAGCGGTCCGCGGCCAAGCTCTACGACGGCACGGTCTTCCACCGGGTGATCAGCGGTTTCATGATTCAGGGCGGTGACCCGCTGGGCAACGGCACCGGCGGTCCCGGCTACCAGTTCGAGGACGAGTTCCACCCGGACCTGCGCTTCGACAAGCCCTACCTGCTGGCGATGGCCAACGCGGGTCCGGGTACCAACGGCTCGCAGTTCTTCATCACCGTCGCCCCGACGGCCTGGCTGAACCGCAAGCACACGATCTTCGGTGAGGTCACGGACGCGGCCAGCCAGAAGGTCATCGACACCATCGCGAGCACCCAGACCAACCCGCGCACGGACCGTCCGCTCAACGACGTCGTCATCGAGTCGGTCGTCGTCGAGAAGCGCTAGCAGTCCGGGCAGAGTCGGCAGCTCGACGGACGGTTCCCTCCGGGAACCAATTGCCCCGCCCGTCCGTATGGATGAGCGGGGCAAAGCCTTGCAGTACGACGACCTTGGGGGACCTCATGGATCAGGCGCCAGGCAGCCGGCAGGACGACGCCCACAGCGGCCTGCCTGCCTGCTACCGCCACGGCGACCGTGAGACCGGTGTGCGCTGCACCCGCTGCGAGCGGCCGATCTGCCCTCAGTGCATGGTCAGCGCGTCGGTCGGTTTCCAGTGCCCCGAGTGCGTCCGCAACGGTTCGGGCACGGGTCACGCGCCCGCGGCGTCCCGGCCGCGCACGCTCGCGGGGGGCACCATGACGGCCGACCCCCGTCTCGTCACCAAGATCCTGGTCGGTCTCTGTCTGGCCGTGTTCCTGGTCCAGCTCTCCGTCGGCGACCGCTTCACCGACAGCTTCGACCTGATCGGACGCGCCTACGTCCCCGTCCTCGGAGAGGTCGAGGGCGTCGCGGAGGGCCAGTGGTACCGCCTGCTGACCTCGATGTTCCTGCACGGCAGCTATATCCACATCGTCTTCAACATGCTCAGCCTGTGGTGGCTCGGCGGCCCCCTCGAAGAGGCCCTCGGTCGCGCCCGCTACCTCGCGCTCTACTTCGTCTCCGGCCTCGCGGGCAGCGCGCTGACCTACCTCATCGCCGCCCCGAACCAGCCGTCGCTCGGCGCCTCCGGCGCCATCTTCGGCCTCTTCGGCGCCACCGCCGTCCTGATGCGCCGGATGCGCTACGACATGCGGCCGATCATCGCGCTGCTGGTGATCAACCTGATCTTCACCTTCAGCCCGGGCTTCAACATCTCCTGGCAGGCTCACGTCGGCGGCCTCGTCGCCGGCGTCGTCATCGGCTACGGCATGGTCCACGCCCCGCGCGAGCGGCGCGCCCTGCTGCAGTTCGGCACCTGTGCGCTGATGCTCGCCGCGGCAGTGGTGATGACCCTTCTGAGGACCGGCCAGCTCGCCTGAGCGCTCTGTTTCCACAGTGTGCCGGATCTTGTGCACAGCGTGCGGGAACAACTGTGCCCCCTGTCACCGACCCGCTGTTTGTGCAGGTCAGGCAGGGGGCGAACAGGTTTGCGGCAACCGGTGTGGCAGTCGTATCGGTGTCAACCCTCGACGGGTTATCCACAGATCGTCTTTCTTTTCCCCAGGCGGGGTGTGGAAATCTGCCAGAGCTGTGGATAACTCAGCGGATACCCCTGGGCAGAGGTGGTACGGGGGCTACTTCCACTGGGTGGAGACGCCGAATCCGGCGGCGATGAAACCGAAGCCGACGACGATGTTCCAGTTGCCGAGCTGGTCGATGGGCAGCGATCCGTCGGTCACATAGAACACGACGATCCAGGCGAGCCCGATGAGGAACATGGCCAGCATCACCGGCGCGACCCAGGCACGGCTGTTCAGCTTGATCGCGGTCGCCTGCTTCGCCGGCGGAGGCGTGTAGTCGGCCTTCTTGCGGATACGTGACTTCGGCACGAGGGTCTCTCCTGTCGATGCGCTGCGTGGCCGCGCAGGGTACTGGGTCGGGCTCGGGGCAGCGTACAAGGGGACACTGAGCGCTCCCCCGGGCGTCCGTTAGCGTAGTGCTTCTACGGCGCCGAAGGAGATAAGGGTACGTTGAGCAATTCTGCCGACTCCCCCGGGACGGGTTCAACGGGTTCCGTTCCCGTCCGCCGGCCCCGTTTCCGGCCGGTGCGGGTGCTCACCGTGGGTGTCTTCGCCCTCGCGGGGCTCATTTTCTTCACCAGTTTCAATACGGCCAAAGGCACCAATATCCGTACGGACACGTCCTTGCTCAAGCTTTCCGACCTGATCCAGGAACGCAGCCGCAAGAACGGCGAACTGGACGAGTCCAACGCGACCCTGCGCGACGACGTCGAGTCGCTGGCCGAGGCCGACGACGGCAGCACGCGGGCGGAGGACGAGAAGCTCGCCCAGTTGGAGAAGAAGGCGGGCACCCAGGCCGTCAAGGGCAAGGCCATCACGGTCACGCTCAACGACGCCCCGCCGAACGCCACCGCCAAGCTCCCCGGCTATCCCGAGCCGCAGCCCGACTACCTGGTCATCCACCAGCAGGACCTCCAGGCCGTGGTGAACGCCCTCTGGCAGGGCGGCGCCCAGGGCATCAAGGTCATGGACCAGCGGCTGATCTCCACCAGCGCCGTGCGCTGCGTGGGCAACACCCTGATCCTCCAGGGCCGCGTCTACTCCCCGCCGTACAAGATCCAGGCGGTCGGGGACCCGGAGAAGCTGCAGCAGGCGCTCGCGGACTCCCCGGCGATCCAGAACTACATGGTGTACGTCAACGTCTACGGACTCGGCTGGAAAGTCACCGAGGACGGGACGGTGACTCTGCCCGGCTACTCGGGCACAGTGGATCTGCACTACGCGAAGCCAGTGGAGTAGCCGGAAGTAGCCGCCTTACGGGGAGCCGCCGGTGCGCGTGATCGTCCGGACCGTCAGCGAGCTGTGCATCACCGTCGGCACCGTGATCGTGCTCTTCGTCGTCTACGTGCTGTTCTGGACGGGCGTGAAGGCCGACCACGTGATGGACGACCAGATCGACCGCCTCGAGCAGCAGTGGGCGCAGGAGCCGCCGAAGACCCCGGCCGCGGTCGCGAGCCCGCCGCAGCCGGCGCCGTACCAGAAGGGCAAGCCCTTCGCGATCATGTACATCCCGCGGCTCGGTTTCACGTGGAACAAGCCGGTGCTCGAAGGGACGGCCACCAGCACCCTGAAGAAGGGCCTGGGCCACTACGCGGGCACCGCACGGCTCGGGCAGACCGGGAACTTCTCCGTCGCCGGGCATCGCCGCACCTACGGCGACCCCTTCAAGGACTTCCCGAAGCTGCGCCGCGGCGACGCGGTGGTGCTGACGGACGGGACGACCTGGTTCACGTACCGGATCGACCAAGGCCCGTACAAAACCATGCCGACGGACGTCGAGGTGATCGGCCCTGTGCCACGTAAGTCGGGGTATACGCGTCCCGGACGCTATCTGACGCTGACCACGTGCGATCCCGAGTGGGGGCACAGTCACCGGCTGATCGTCTGGGCGCACCTGGACTCCACACAGCCCGTGGAGGCAGGCAAACCGAAGGCTCTACGCCGTTAGTCTGGTGCCGTACGGCGTGAGTCTGGTGCCGTGGTGCGACGGAAGGGACGGCATGTACGGCTGGATCTGGCGGCATCTGCCGGGAAACGCCTTGATGAAGGCACTGATCTCGATCGTGCTGGTGCTGGCCGTCGTTTATGTCCTGTTCCAGTACGTCTTTCCGTGGGCCGAACCGCTGCTTCCCTTCAACGATGTGACGGTGGACAACCAGTGAGCGCGCGCATTCTCGTCGTCGACAACTACGACAGCTTCGTCTTCAACCTCGTCCAGTACCTGTACCAGCTGGGCGCCGAGTGCGAGGTCCTGCGCAACGACGAGGTCTCCACGGCCCATGCCCAGGACGGCTTCGACGGCGTCCTGCTCTCCCCGGGCCCCGGCACACCGGAGGAGGCCGGCGTCTGCGTCGACATGGTCCGCCACTGCGCCACGACCGGCGTGCCCGTGTTCGGCGTCTGCCTGGGCATGCAGTCGATGCAGGTGGCGTACGGCGGTGTGGTGGACCGGGCGCCGGAGCTGCTGCACGGCAAGACGTCGCTGGTGGAGCACGAGGGCAAGGGTGTCTTCGCCGGACTGCCCTCGCCCTTCACGGCGACCCGCTACCACTCCCTGGCGGCGGAACCGGCGACCGTCCCGGCCGAGCTGGAGGTCACCGCCCGCACGCACGACGGAATCATCATGGGCCTGCGCCACCGTGAACTGCCCGTCGAGGGCGTGCAGTTCCACCCGGAGTCGGTGCTGACCGAGCACGGGCACCGGATGCTGGCCAACTGGTTGGTGGAGTGCGGCGACCAGGGTGCGGTGGCGAGGTCGGCGGGGCTCGCCCCGGTGGTGGGCAGGGCCACGGCGTGACCGCGCTGCGCCCCGAGCGCGAGGACTTGTACGGCGGCACGCCGTACGAGCCTCCCATCGACGAGGAGACGGTGGCGCTGCGGATACCGCCGCCGGAGTCCGTGTTCGGCGGCGAGCCCATGACCGCTTCTGACGCCCCGGCAGCCTCTTCCGTCACCGGAACCACACCGGGCGGCCGAGCGGCCCGCAGAAAGGCCGCCAAGCGCCGCCACGGGCGTCATGGCGGCGCGCCTGAGGCAACGCGGCAGCCGGAAGGGCAGGAGGGGCACGAAGAGCGGGATGCGCGACCCCTCTCCCGTGTGGAGGCCCGCCGCCAGGCACGCGCGCGCAAGCCGAGCGCGGCCGTGGTCGCCAGCCGGGCCGTCGGCGAGGTGTTCATCACCACGGGCGTGCTGATGCTGCTGTTCGTCACCTACCAGCTGTGGTGGACGAACGTCCGGGCACACGCACAGGCGGACAAGGAGGCCAGCAGCCTCCAGGACGACTGGGCGAACGGCAAGCGCAACCCGGGGACCTTCTCGCCCGGGCAGGGCTTCGCCCTCCTGCACATCCCCAAGCTGGACGTGGTCGTGCCGATCGCCGAGGGCATCAGCAACAAGAAGGTGCTCGACAAGGGCATGGTCGGGCACTACGGCGAGGATCCGCTCAAGACGGCCATGCCCGACGCGAAGACCGGCAACTTCGGGCTCGCGGGCCACCGCAACACGCACGGCGAACCGTTCCGCTACATCAACAGGCTGCAGCCCGGCGACGCGATCGTCGTCGAGACACAGGACGAGTACTACGTCTACAAGATGGCCTCGATGCTGCCGGTGACCGCGCCGAGCAACGTGAGCGTCCTCGACCCCGTGCCGAAGGACTCCGGATTCACCGGGCCGGGCCGGTACATCACCCTGACGACCTGCACGCCGGAGTTCACCAGCAAGTACCGGTTGATCGTCTGGGGCAAGATGGTCGAGGAACGGCCGCGCAGCAAGGGCAAGCCGGATGCGCTCGTCGAGTAGGGGCAGATGAACGTGGCAGCGACCACCGACGACACTGAGCACGCAGAGCACACCGACGCGCCCTCGACCGCGTCCCCGCCGCCCCGGCGCCGGGGCGGCGGGATCGCCCTGGCGGTCAGCGTCTTCGGCGAACTCCTCATCACGGCCGGGCTGGTGCTCGGCCTGTTCGTCGTCTACTCCCTGTGGTGGACCAACGTCATCGCCGACCGCAAGGCGGACCAGCAGGGCGACAAGGTCCGCGACACCTGGGCCCAGGAGGACACCGGCCCCGGAGCGCTCGACACCAAGAACGGCATCGGCTTCCTGCACGTGCCCGCCATGAAGAACGGCGAGGTCCTGGTCGAGAAGGGCACCTCGTCGAAGATCCTCAACGACGGCGTCGCCGGCTACTACACCGACCCCGTCAAGGCCACGCTCCCCATGAGCGGCAAGGACGGCAACTTCTCCCTGGCCGCCCACCGCGACGGCCACGGCGCGAAGTTCCACAACATCGACAAGCTGAAGAAGGGCGACCCGATCGTCTTCGAGACGCGGGACAACTGGTACGTCTACACGGTGTACGCCGTCCTCCCCGAGACCTCGAAGTACAACGTCGAGGTCCTCGGCGGCATCCCGAAGGAGTCCGGGAAGAAGAAGGCCGGCAAGTACATCACCCTGACGACCTGCACGCCGGTCTACACGAGCCGCTACCGGTACGTGGTGTGGGGCGAGCTGGAACGGGTGGAGAAGGTGGACGCGGAGCGGACGCCGCCGAAGGAACTCGGCTGAAGCCACACAGACGTCGGGCCCTGCCGGATCAACCGGCAGGGCCCGACGTCTGTGTGCGGGGGAGCGGCTAGCCGCCGTCGGTGCCTCCGAAGACGATGGTTCCGCCGTTGTTCCCGCCGTTGTTGTTGCCGCCGTCGCCGCCGAAGGTGACCAGGTTGACCGTCTGGCCCCTGTTCACCGTGCTGCCCGGGGCCGGGTCCGAGCTGAAGACCCTGGCGTTGTCGTCGTTACTGCCGGTGATGCTGCCGACGTTCAGACCCGCGTCCTGGAGCGCCTTCTTGGCGTCCTTCAGGCTCAGGCCCTGGAGGTTGCCCGGGACCTGGGTCTGCTGGTTCTCGGGCGCTTTGCCGATCTGGATCTGCACCTGGGAGCCCTTGTCGGCCTGCGAGTTGGCCGACGGGACGGTCTGGATGACCTTGCCGACCTGGTTCGGGTCCTGGGTCTCGACCTCGGTGCAGTTGCCGACCAGGTCGTTGGCCTGCATCTGCGCCTTGGCCTGGTCACAGGTCTGGTTGAGGACGTCGGGGACGGTCGCCTTCTCCTCCGCCTTGGCGATGGTGAGGGTGATCTTGGAGCCCTTCTCCACTTCGTTGCCGAGCTCCGGGTTCTGCTTGATGACCGTGCCCGGCTCCTCCGTGGAGACCTCTTCCTTCGTCTCGACGACGAACTGGTACTTGTCACCCTCCAGCTCCGACTTGGCGTCCTCCAGGGTCTTGCCGAGGACACTCGGCACGGCCACCTTGGGCGCGCCGGTCGAGACGGTGATGTTGATCGTGTCGCCCTTGTTGACGTCGGCTTTGGGCAGCGGGTTCTGGTCGCACACGTTGCCCGCCGGCTGGTCCTCGCAGGCCTTCTTGGTGACCTGGACCTCCAGCTCGACGTTGCTCGCCATCGTCCTGGCGCGGTCCTCGGTCTGCCCGACGAAGTTCGGGGCCGGGAACGGCTTGTCCGCGCTGCCGTTGCCGGTGAAGGCCCACTTGCCGATGAGGATCGCGCCGACGAGCACCAGCACCGCCGCGACGACCAGCAGGATCGTCGAGGTGTTCGACTTCTTCTGACGGCGCCGGTCGGGGCGGTCGTCGTAGCCGAAACCGCCGTCGTCCGGGCTCATCGGGGGCAGCATCGAGGTGGCGCCGGCGTCTGTGGAGCGCAGGGCCGTGGTGGGCTGGTCGTCGGGGTAGCCGCCGTAGCCGACCGAGCCCATGGCCGCGGTGGCCGCGACCGGCTGGCCGTCGAGGCAGGCCTCGATGTCGACGCGCATCTCGTCGGCGGACTGGTAGCGGTAGTTGGGGTCCTTGACCAGGGCCTTCAACACGATCGCGTCCATCTCGGGCGAGATCTCGGGGTCGAAGACGCTCGGCGGCTGCGGTTCCTCACGGACGTGCTGGTAGGCCACGGCCACAGGGGAGTCGCCGACGAAGGGCGGGCGGACCGTCAGCAGCTCGTACAGCAGGCAGCCCGTCGAGTAGAGGTCCGAGCGGGCGTCCACCTGCTCGCCCTTCGCCTGCTCCGGGGAGAGGTACTGGGCGGTGCCGATGACGGCGGCGGTCTGCGTCATCGTCATGCCGGCGTCGCCCATGGCGCGGGCGATGCCGAAGTCCATCACCTTGACCTGGCCGTTGCGCGTCAGCATGACGTTCGCCGGCTTGATGTCGCGGTGGACGATGCCACTGCGATGGGCGTACTCCAGGCCCTGGAGGATGCCGATGGTCATCTCCATGGCGCGCTCCGGCAGCAGCTTGCGGCCGGAGTGCAGCAGCTCACGGAGGGTGGAGCCGTCGACGTACTCCATGACGATGTACGGGATCGAGACCCCGTCGATGTAGTCCTCGCCCGTGTCGTAGACCGCGACGATCGCGGGGTGGTTGAGCGAGGCGGCCGACTGGGCCTCCCGGCGGAACCGGGCCTGGAAGGAAGGGTCGCGCGCGAGGTCCGCGCGCAGCGTCTTCACCGCCACGGTGCGGCCGAGGCGGGTGTCATGCGCGAGGTAGACCTCGGCCATGCCACCACGGCCGAGCACGTGGCCCAGCTCGTACCGGCCGCCGAGGCGACGCGGCTCTTCCATAGCTACCTACCAGCCCTCTCCGTCGGTCCCGACCGGCACACGTGTGCGGCCGGAGGCTGCCGTCCGGGCATACCGTACCCGGACGGCGCTGTGTGACCTGGCCAAGCCCGTCACCCGATACAGGACCGGTATCGCAACGTGCACCGATGTGTAGGCGACGTGATCGGGGTCACTTCTTGCTGTTGATGACTGCCTGCATCACGTTCTTCGCGATCGGGGCCGCCAGACCGCCACCGCTGATGTCGCCGCGGTTGGCGGCGCCGTCCTCGACGACGACGGCCACGGCCACCGGCGCGCTGCCGTCGGGCAGTTTCGCGTAGGAGATGAACCAGGCGTACGGCTTCTCCTTGTTGTTCAGGCCGTGCTGGGCGGTACCGGTCTTGCCGCCGACCTTGACGCCGGAGATCTTCGCGTTGCCGCCGGTGCCCTGCGGCTCGTTGACGACCGCCTCCATCATCTGCTGGAGCTTCTGCGCCGTCTCGGAGGAGACGGCCTGGGACAGGACCTCCGGCTTGGTCGTCGTCAGGGTGTCCAGGTTCGGCGCCCTGAGCTGGTCGACCATGTACGGCTTCATCAGCTTGCCGTTGTTGGCGATCGCGGCGGTCACCATGGCCATCTGCAGCGGGGTGGCCCGGTTGGAGGCCTGACCGATGCCGTCCATGGCGTTCTGCGGCCTGTTGTCCTCGGGGTACACGCTCTCGGCGGCGCGGACCGGGGTGTCCAGCGCCTTGTTGTTGAAGCCGAACTTCTGCGCCTGCTCGATCATCTTCTCGTTGCCGACGGTGTCGGCCATCTTCGCGAAGACGGTGTTGCAGGACACCATGAGCGCGTAGCGCAGGGTGGCGTTCTCGCACTCACCGTGCTGGTTGGTGAGGGGCTTGGTCGACTGCGGCAGCGGGTACGGGTCCGGCGTCTTGGTGGCGTCGTCGATGCCCGACACCGCGCCGTTCTCCAGCGCGGCGGCCGCGGTGACGACCTTGAAGGTCGAGCCCGGCGGGTAGACCTCGCGCAGCGCCCGGTTGAGCGTCGGGTCGTCGGGGTTGTTCGCCTTCTGGACGGCCTTCCAGGCCTCGCCGTCCTTGTCGGAGTTGCCCGCGAACTTCGACGGGTCGTACGACGGCGTGGAGACCAGCGCGAGGATCTTGCCGGTGGACGGCTCGATCGCGGCGACCGCGCCCTTCTTGGTGCCCAGACCCTTGTACGCGGCCTTCTGCGCGGCGCCGCTGAGGGTGGTGACGACGCTGCCGCCCTGCCTCTCCTTGCCCGTGAGCATGTCGAGCGTGTTGCGGAAGAAGAGCCGGTCGTCGTTGCCGGAGAGGAAGTCGTCCTCCAGCTTCTCCAGCTGGTTGGCGCCGAAGGCCTGCGAGGAGTATCCGGTGACCGGCGCCCACATGGGGCCGTTCGTCCAGGTGCGCTTGTACTTGTAGTCGCCGCTGGTCTCCACGGAGCCGGTGATGGCCTTGCCGTCGACGATGATGTCGCCGCGCGGAATGGCGTAGCGCTCGATGTTGACGCGGCGGTTCTCGCTGTCGCTGGCCAGGCTGTCGGCCTTGACGTACTGCAGGTAGTTGTCGCGGATGAGCAGGGCCAGGATGAGGAGCCCGCAGAAGATCGCGATCCGGCGCAGGGGCTTGTTCATGACGGGCGGACCACCTGGGTCATCTCGGCGTCGGGGTTGGAGGCGGGGGCGGGGGCCGGGCGGCGTGCGGTGTCGCTGATGCGCAGCAGGATGCCGATCAGGGCCCAGTTGGCGATGACGGAGGAACCGCCGTAGGCCACGAACGGCAGCGTCATACCGGTCAGCGGGATGAGCCCCATGACACCGCCGGCCACGACGAAGACCTGGAAGGCGAAGGCGCCGGACAGACCCACGGCCAGCAGCTTGCCGAACGGGTCACGGGCCGCGAGTGCCGTGCGCACACCGCGTTCGGCGATCAGGCCGTAGAGCAGCAGGATCGCCATGACGCCGGCCAAGCCCAGTTCCTCGCCGAAGGTGGCGAGGATGAAGTCGGAGTTGGCGGCGAAGCCGATGAGGTCGGAGTTGCCCTGGCCGAGACCGGTGCCGAGGGTGCCGCCGGAGCCGAACGCCCACAGCGCCTGCATGGCCTGCTCGGAGTGGACGACGCCGTCGCTGACCCCGGAGCGGCTGGCCAGGTACTCGCCCATCGGGTCGAGCCAGGCCTGCACACGCGTCTGGATGTGCGGTTCGAAGCTCGCCACGCCGACGGCGCCGACCGCGGACATCAGCAGACCGAACACGATCCAGCTGGTCCGCTCGGTGGCGACGTACAGCATGATGACGAACATCCCGAAGAACAGCAGCGACGTACCGAGGTCGGTCTCGAAGACGAGGATCAGGATCGAGATCGCCCAGACGACGAGAATCGGGCCGAGGTCGCGGCCGCGCGGCAGGTACAGGCCCATGAAGCGGCGACTGGCCAGGGCCAGGGCGTCTCTCTTGACCATGAGATAGCCGGCGAAGAACACCGCGAGGACGATCTTCGCGAACTCGCCCGGCTGGACCGTGCCGAGGCCCGGAATGCTGATCCAGATCTTGGCACCGTAGATGTTGGCGCCGAGACCCGGCACGAGCGGCAGGACGAGCAGGAACAGTGCGCCGGCCATGGAGATGTAGGTGTAGCGCTGCAGGACGCGGTGGTCCTTGAGGAAGATCAGCACGGACACCAGCAGGGCGACACCCATCGCGGAGTACAGCAGCTGGCGCGGCGCCGCCTCGACGTAGGCGCTGCTCTGCTGCAGCCGCTTGGACTGGTCGAGACGCCAGATGACGACCAGGCCGATTCCGTTCAGGAGGGTCGCCAGCGGCAGCATCAGCGGGTCGGCGTACGGCGCGAACTTGCGGACCACGAGGTGGGCGACGCCGGCCAGCAGACCGAGGCCCAGGCCGTAGGCGAGCAGGCCGGGCGGCACCTGCTCGTTGATGGCGAGGCCCACGTTGGCGTAGGCGAAGACCGGGATGGCGACGGCGAACACCAGCAGCGCGAGCTCGGTGTTGCGCCGGCTCGGCGTACCGATCGAGCCGATCGTGGACGTGTGGTGCGTCGGCGAATTGGTTGTACTGCTCATCGTGTGACGGGGCCTCTCACGGCTTGCCTACTGCTTACCGCACAGCGAGACGACCTTCTGCTCCTCCTCCGACAGGGTGGGGCCGGGGCTGGGAGTGGGAGCGGTCGGGGACGTGGACGGGTTCGGGGACGTGGTCACCGAGGGGCTCGGTGATGCCTTGGACGTGAGGGAGGCGGGAGTGGTTCCCGTGGTTCCTCCGGCCTCGCCCTCGCCGGTCTTGGCAGTCTTCTCGCTCCGGGTCGTGGCCGCCTCCACCTGCTTCCTGCACGCTGAGGCCTGCACGGCCAGATCGTCGATCTTCTTCTGGGCGCTGGACAGACTGCCCGCGGAGATCGTCGCCTCGACCTGCTTCTGCTGGTACTCGGGGAGGTACTTGAGTTCGATCTCGGGGTGGTCCTTCTCCACCTTCGAGAGCGAGACCCAGGCCAGGTCCTGGCTGATCCCGCGGTACAGCGCGAGGTGTTCGCCGTTGGTGCCGACGTAGTACTGCGTCTGCGTCCAGCGCCAGCCGCCGTACAGCCCGCCGCCGATGACGGCGAGCGCCAGCACGCTGTAGAAGGATCTCTTCAGCCACCTGCGGTTCTTGCGGGGCTTGACGAAGTCGTCGTCGGTGTAGTCGCCGAAGCCGCCCGTGGGGATGAAACCCGTCACATCGCCGGAGCCGGGCGGGCCGAACTCGCCGCCCCCACCGTGCCCGTGACCCTGGCGGCCGAGGCCGGCGGCACGGCCGGCCGGGGTCTGCATGATCCCGTTGTCCTGCAGCTGGTGCTGGTTCTCCGCGACGGCACCGACCACCACCGGGGTGTCGGACATCTGCCCGGCGAGGGTGTCGCCGGTGTCCAGATCGAGGACGTCGGCGACGATCACGGTGATGTTGTCGGGGCCACCGCCGCGCAGCGCGAGCTGGATCAGCTCCTGCACGGTCTCCTGCGGACCCTGGTAGCTGGCGAGGGTGTCCTCGAGGGTCTGGTGGGAGACGACCCCGGACAGCCCGTCGGAGCAGATCAGATAACGGTCGCCGGCCCGGACCTCACGGATCGACAGATCGGGCTCGACATGCTCACCACTGCCCAACGCCCGCATCAGCAGGGAGCGTTGGGGGTGTGTGGTGGCCTCCTCCTCGGTGATGCGGCCCTCGTCGACGAGGCGCTGCACCCAGGTGTGGTCCTGCGTGATCTGCGTGAGGACGCCGTCGCGCAGCAGGTACGCGCGCGAGTCGCCGACGTGCACCAGGCCGAGGCGCTGTCCGGTCCACAGCAGCGCGGTCAGCGTGGTCCCCATGCCTTCGAGCTGGGGATCCTCCTCGACCATGGCGCGCAGCTGGTCGTTGGCGCGCTGGACGGCCGCGCCGAGCGAGGTGAGGACGTCGGAGCCGGGCACGTCGTCGTCGAGAGCGACGATGGTGGAGATCGCCTCGGAGGAGGCGACCTCACCGGCGGCGGCGCCGCCCATGCCGTCGGCGATGGCGAGCAGGCGCGGACCGGCGTAACCGGAGTCCTCGTTGCCCTCCCGGATCATCCCCTTGTGCGATCCGGCGGCGAAGCGCAGTGACAGACTCATGCCCACCTCGCCCGTCGGCCCCGGGTACAGCCGGTCGTGTCGAGCCACACTGCCCACCCTCCGGTCGGGAGCGCGCCGGGGCCCGGGGTGCCGGCCGCCGCTGCGTGCTCGCTCCGCTCGCGCTCATTCATTGGTGTAGCACTACTTCCGCAGCTCGATGACGGTCTTGCCGATGCGGATCGGCGCGCCCAGCGGGATCGGTGTGGGAGTCGTCAGCCGCGTTCGGTCGAGGTACGTGCCGTTGGTGGAGCCCAGGTCCTCGACGATCCACTGGCCGTCGCGGTCCGGGTAGATCCTGGCATGGCGGCTGGAGGCGTAGTCGTCGTCCAGCACGATCGTGCTGTCGTGCGCGCGGCCCAGCGTGATCGTCTGGCCCTGCAGCGCGACGGTGGTGCCGGTGAGGGTGCCCTCGGTCACCACCAGCTTGGAGGGAGCGTTACGGCGCTGGCGGCCGCCGGCCGCCTGCTGCCGCTGCTGCGGGGGCGCGGACTGCTGCCGGGCGGCCTGCTGCGGCCGGCCGGCCTCGCGCCGGGACCCGCGCTGGGTGACGCGCGTACCGAACAGATCGCTGCGGATGACCTGCACGGCCACGATCACGAACAGCCACAGTACGGCCAGGAAACCCAGCCGCATGACCGTGAGGGTCAGCTCTGACATTGCCCCCGCTTCACCCTTCGGCTTGCCTATAGATAACGGTGGTGCTGCCCACGACGATCCGCGAGCCGTCGCGGAGCGTAGCGCGGGTGGTGTGCTGCCCGTCCACCACGATGCCGTTGGTGGACCCGAGATCCTGGATCGTCGAGGGCGTTCCGGTCCGGATCTCGCAGTGCCGGCGGGAGACGCCGGGGTCGTCGATCCGCACGTCGGCCTCGGTGCTGCGGCCCAGCACGAGCGTCGAGCGGGAGATCTGATGGCGGGTGCCGTTGATCTCGATCCAGTGGCGGGTGCGGGACCCGGGCTGCGGTGCGCCCGCGAGGCCGCCGCCGGCCGCGCCGGGGCGCTGGCCGCCCGCGGCGGGCGGGTAACCGTAGCCACCGGGACGGGCACCGGCGGCGCCGGGCGGTGGTGCGGACGGCATGGGGGGCGCGGCGGCTCCGCCGGCGGGCGGATAGCCGTAGCCACCGGGGCGCTGACCGCCGGGGGGCGCGTGCTCGGGCGCCTGCTGGCTGCTGGAGGAGGCGAGCGTACGGCTGCGCACCCGGTACAGGCCGGTGTCGAGGTCGTCCGCCTTCTCCAGGTTGACCTTGATCGCTCCCATGAAGGTGTAGCGCTGCTGCTTCGCGTAGTCGCGCACCATGCCGGCGAGCTCGTCACCGAGCTGGCCGGAGTAAGGGCTGAGGCGCTCGTAGTCCGGCGCGCTCAGCTCCACGATGAAGTCGTTGGGCACGACCGTGCGATCGCGGTTCCAGATCGTCGCGTTGTTGTCGCACTCTCGCTGGAGCGCTCCCGCGATCTCGACGGGCTGGACCTCGGACTTGAAGACCTTGGCGAAGGTGCCGTTGACCAGACCCTCGAGACGCTGCTCGAATTTCTTCAGGACTCCCATGGGGCACCTCCTCCGTCGTGACTTGCGTCCCGCGTCCTGCTGCTTACCTGGTACTGCTTACTGATCGTATCCACGCGCCGGTGAATCGGCTGGTTCCCCCTGTCGGCCCCGTCGACGGATGTCGACGCCCTCCTTATGTACCTGCTTCTGCCCAGGATCGTAGAGGCGGCCGAGGACCAGTGTCCCGCACCCGACGGTGGACCTCGTCCGGCTCCTGGGGAGACGGCCGTCATAGGTACGAGGTTGATACGTGAACCAGTCACCGCCGAGACGTGCCGGGGTTGCCGTGGGCTCTCGCGGTGTCCACTGCCCCCGAACAACGGATGTGAACGCACCCTGTCCCGCGTGCTAATGTTCTGCGTGTCGGAAGGCGCCGGGCCGCAAAGCCCACAAGCCCAAGGACACACCCAATGCGCGGGTGGCGGAATAGGCAGACGCGCTGGATTCAGGTTCCAGTGCCCGCAAGGGCGTGGGGGTTCAACTCCCCCCTCGCGCACCGCTGGAAGCCCCGCAGGTCTCGGACCTGCGGGGCTTTCACATGTTCGGGGGCGGGTTCGGGGCGTGAGGTATCTCACGGGTGTGGGGGCCCGGTCAAGCCCGCGAGCACGACCGTTGAGCCTGCGGTGTCCCGAGCCCGCGGTGTCCCGAGCCCGCGGTGCCGGTCGCCGGTTTCGCGGCCTTGCGCGGTGCGGTGTCCTTCGCTCGCTCCTCGCGGTTGCGGAAGTCGACGACAGGGCGTGGTGGGTGCCGCGGGCCGCCCGCAGGCCGCCCGCAGACGGGCCCAGCAGTGTGGTTGGGGCGCCGGTGGTTCGCGGACGGGCCGAAGCCCTCGAATACCGCCGTGACCGTGGCCATGCTCACACCGGCGCGGAGCGGGTTGTCCACAGGTCGGGAGTTGTCCACAGGGTCTGACGCGGCTCGGGCGTCGGGCTGTACGGTCGGCACGAGTTGATGTTTCGGCTCGTCGAGCCGATCGATGTACGGATCTACGGACGATGCGTGACGTGCGGGGGAGGCGGTCGTGATGACCGAGGTCGGCGCTGGAGCGGGCGTGGGCGCGCAGGGGGCCGGAGGAGCGCGGCTTCCCCGGGTGCGTGGATTCGCCGAGTGGCCCTCCCCGGGGTCGCCGAAGGAGGAGGGCAAGGCGCTGCGTCGCCGGGTGCCGCGCGCGGCGCACGCCGGACTCGACCTGGACGCCTCCCGCCCGGACGCGGTCACGGCGGTCGAGGAGTCCAGCCGCGGCCGCATCCCCGAGCTCACGCCGATACGGGTCGGCCGGATGACAGCCACGCCGTTCGCGTTCCTGCGCGGCTCGGCGGGCCTCATGGCGTACGACCTCGCCCGAACGCCGATGACCCGGATCCGCGCCCAGATCTGCGGGGACGCCCACGCGGCCAACTTCGGCCTGTACGGCGACGCCCGCGGCGGCCTGGTCATCGACCTCAACGACTTCGACGAGACGGTCGACGGCCCCTGGGAGTGGGATCTCAAGCGGCTCGCCGCCTCCCTGGTGCTCGCGGGCCGGGAGGCCGGCGCCGACGAGGACACCTGCCGCAAGGCGGCGCACGACGCGGCCGGCGCCTACCGCCGCACCATGCGCCTCCTGGCCAGGCTGCCGGTGCTGGACGCGTGGAATGCCATCGCCGACGAGGAGCTGGTCTCCCACACCGACGCCCACGATCTGCTCGGCACCCTGGAGCGGGTCTCGGAGAAGGCACGGGCCAACACCAGCGGGCGGTTCGCGGCGAGGTCGACCGAGCCGACCGCGGAGGGCGGGCGCCGCTTCGTCGACGCGGCGCCGGTGCTGCGGCGCGTGCCGGACGCGGAGGCGGCGGCGGTGGCCGCGTCCCTGGAGCAGTACGTGACCACGCTGCCGGAGGACCGCCTCCCCCTCCTCGCCCGGCACGCGGTGCACGACGTCGCCTTCCGCATTGTCGGCACGGGCAGCGTGGGCACGCGGTCGTACGTCGTGCTGCTGCTGGACCACCGGGGCGAGTCACTGGTGCTGCAGGTGAAGGAGGCACGGGCGTCGGCCCTCGTGCCGCACCTGCTGACCGCCGGTTTCGACGCACCGGAGGTCGACCACGAGGGCCGGCGAGTGGTCCTCGGCCAGAAGCGGATGCAGGTTGTCAGCGACATCCTGCTCGGCTGGACCACGGTCGACGGCCGCCCCTTCCAGGTCCGCCAGTTCCGCAACCGCAAGGGCAGCGTCGACCCCGCCGCCCTCGCCGCCGACCAGATCGACGACTACGGCCGCATGACCGGCGCCCTCCTGGCCCGCGCCCACTCCCACAGCGCCGACCCGCGCCTCGTCGCCGGCTACTGCGGCAAGAACGAGGAGCTGGACGAGGCCGTGGCGACGTTCGCCGTCACCTACGCCGACCGCACGGAGGCGGACCACGCGGAGCTGGTGGCGGCGGTGCGGGCGGGCAGGGTCGCGGCGGAGATGGGGGTGTGAGGGCGAGGGCTGGGTGAGGGCCGGGTGAGGGAAGACGGGGGCTCAGGGAAGGCGGCAGCTGGGTGAGGAGGGCGGCCAGCTGAGTGGCCAGTTGAGTAAGGAGGGCGGGGGCTGGGTGAGGAGGGCGGGGGGCTGAGTGAGGGGCGTTCGGTGACGGGCGCCGACCTCGATGTGGGGTTGGGGAGGGTGGGGGCGGGGTGGGAGGGGGGGAGGGGGAGGGGGAGGGGGACGCCCCCCAAGAGGAGACGGTGGCCCTCCGGTCCGTGGCCTACGCTGGACAGGTGACGACCCCCGAAGCTGAGCAGGCGCGGCCCGAGGAGCGGCTGGAGCGGGCCGTGCGGGCCGCTGAGCAGGCGTTGATCGAGTTCGAGATCGCGGTGGAGACCTTCCGCGTCGAGGTCGAGAACTTCTCGCGGCTCCACCACCAGAAACTCGGTCCGATGTACGCGCGGCTCGACGAGCTGGAGGCACAGATAGCCGAGGCCCGGGCTGCCCGTACCGGCGACCCGGAGGATCTGCGCAAAGCGTCCGAGGCGCGGGCGCGGGTGTTGCCGATGCCCGGGGTTGAGGAGCTGTTCCACGGCTGGATGGACGGGGACGGGCTGTTCCCGGAGGCCGCGGCGATGCTCACGGACCAGTCGGTGCGGCCCCCGGAGCGGGTGCGGCCCAGCGACGAGGCGCGCAAGCTCTACCGGGAGCTGGCCCGCAAGGCCCACCCCGACCTGGCGCAGGAGGACGCGGAGCGGGCGCGGCGTGAGGAGTTCATCACCCGTGTGAACGCCGCCTATGCCCGGGGCGACGAGCCTCTGCTGCGGGAGCTGGCCGAGGAGTGGGCGGCGGGTCCGGCGCCCGCGGAGCGGAAGCCGAGCCCCAGCGAGGAGCTGTACGCCCGCCTGGAGTGGCTCGCCGAGCGCAAGGAGATGCTGACGGACGTCGCCCGGGAGCTGGAGGAGAGCGCGATCGGCGCGATGCTCCGGATGGCCCCGGACGATCCCGACCGCCTGCTGGACGAGATCGCCGATCAGCTTCTGGCGGAGGTCGCGAAGAAGGAGGCCGAGTTGGCGGAGATGGTGAGCTAGGGCACCCTCGGTACCCGTATCGGCAGCGCGTCCGCCGGGACCGTCCTGACGTGTGTGGCGTCCGGTAGCGTCGGGGGTATGAGTTTCGGAGCTGGTGTGCCCACGGTCGAGGTCGCGGACCTCAAGGACGGCGACTTCCTGCTGGACGTCCGCGAGGACGACGAGTGGCAGGCGGGTCATGCCGAAGGGGCACTGCACATCCCCATCAGCGAGTTCGTCGCCCGGTACGGCGAGCTGACCGAGGCGGCTCCGCAGGACGGTCGGGTCCATGTGATCTGCCGCTCCGGTGGCCGTTCGGCCCAGGTCACGATGTATCTCGTGCAGCAGGGCATCGACGCCGTGAACGTCGACGGCGGCATGCAGTACTGGGCGGCCGCGGGCCGGCCGGTCGTGACGGACGAGGGCCGGCCGGGCTCCGTTCTGTAGCGCGGGAGGTCAGCCGAGGGGGTGGGCGGCCAGCAGGTCGCCCAGGGTCTCCTCGTGCGCCGCGGCCGGGCCGAGGGACAGCTCCAGGTGTTTGGCCCAGGCGTGGTAGCGGTGCAGCGGGTAGTCGACGTCGGCGCCGAAGCCGCCGTGCAGGTGCTGGGCGGTCTGCACGATGCGCCGGACGCCCTCCGACGCCCAGATCTTGGCCACGGCGATGTCGCCGGAGGCGGGCAGCGCGCCCTGTGCACCGGAGGCGATCCGCCAGGCGGCCTGCCAGAGGGTGACCTCCATGGCGCGCAGGTCGATGTAGCGGTCGGCGGCCTGTACGGCGACGGCCTGGAAGCTGGCGATCGGGTGCCCGAACTGCTCCCGCTTGCCGGCGTAGTCGCTCGTCATCCGCAGCACGCGTTCGCCGAGGCCGAGTGTCAGTGCGCAGGTGCCGGTGGCCAGCAGTCCGCGCAGCCACTCCCAGGCGCCGTCGGTGGTGATGACGTCCCGGGCGGTGATCCGTGCCGATTCGAGACGCAGTTCGCCGAGCCGTTCACCGGTGGTGGAGATCTGCTCGGCGAGCGTGGTTCCCTCGTGTGCACGGGGGATCAGGGCGAGGACGCTGCGGTCGTCTCCGGTGTGCGCGGGCACGAGGACGAAGTCGGCGTCGTACGCCCACGGCACCGCCGTCTGTGTTCCGTCCAGCACCCATTCCTCGCCGTCCTGCCGGGCGGTCACGGCGAGTTCGGCCCCGTCATGGCCGGTGCGGCCGTGTGCGGCGACGGTGAGGACGATCTCGCCCCGGCCGGCTCGCGCGAGCAGCGCCGACTTCAACTCCGGGCTGCCGTAGGCCTGTACGGCGGCTGCGGCTGCGCTGCTCTCCAGGAGCGGGACCCTGGCCAGCACCTTCGCCGATTCGCGCAGCACCAGGCAGAGCGCGACGGCGTCCAGGCCGGCCCCGCCGTACTTCTCGTCGAGCAGCAGGCTCAGCAGGTCCGCGTCGGCGATCCTGGTCCACAGGGCCCGGTCGAAGTCGTCGGCGACGGCGCCTGTGGTGAGCGCGGGGCTGGGTACGCCGTCGGGTGCGACGCCGGCGAAGACTCCGCGCGCGGCCTCGGCCGCCGCCTGTTGCTCCTCGGTGAAGGTGAAGTCCACGGCCTGTCCTCCCGACGGGTCAGCTGATCTGACGGAGCGTCAAGATAGAACAGGTTCTAGGAGAAGGGAACGGTCGGACACGGTGCCCTTCCCCGTCCGCTCACCGGTCGAAGTCCACCTCCACCGTCTCTGTCAGCGGATGCGACTGGCACGCCAGCACATAGCCCGCCTCCGTCTCCTCCGGCTCCAGGGCGAAGTTGCGGTCCATGCGGACCTCGCCGGAGACCAGGAAGGCCCGGCAGGTGCCGCACACGCCGCCCTTGCAGGCGTAGGGGGCATCGGGGCGGTTGCGCAGGACGGTCTCGAGGACCGACTCGCCGTCCCGCACGGGCCAGCTGCCGCCGCGGCCGTCGAGGCGGGCGGTCACCGTGGCGTGGGTGGGCGCGCTCGTGGTGGCCGGGGGTGCGGTGGCATCCACGTGGAAGATCTCCTCGTGGACGCGGGAGCGGGGGACGCCGATCTCCCGCAGCGCCCGCTCCGCGCCCTGCACCAGGCCGAACGGCCCGCACAGGAACCATCCCGCCACCTCCGCCACGGGCAGCAGCGCCGGCAGCAGCGAGGTCAGCCGTTCCCGGTCCAGCCGCCCGGAGGGCAGTCCGGCCTGCTGCTCCTCGCGCGAGAGCACGGTGACCAGCTGCAGCCGGTCCGGGTAGCGGTCCTTGAGGTCGGCGACCTCCTCCAGGAACATCGTCGAGGCGGTCGTCCGGTCGCTGCGTATGAGACAGAACCGGGCCGCGGGCTCGCGTGCCAGCAGCGTGGAGGCGATCGACAGCACGGGGGTGATCCCGCTGCCGCCGACGATCGCCGCGTACAGGCCGGGGGCCGGCTCGAGGGTGAAGCGGCCCGCCGGTGTCATCACCTCCAGCTCGTCGCCGACGTTGATCTCCTTGAGGGCGTACGGGGAGAAGGCCCCGCCTTCGACCAGGCGTACGCCCACCCGCAGGGTGCGCGGCCCCTCGCCGCCGGGCTCGGGCGCGGGCGAGCAGATCGAGTACGTCCGCCGGATCTCGGTGCCGTCGGCCGTGCGGCGCAGGGCGAGGTGTTGGCCGGGGGCGTGCCGGTACTCCTCCCGCAGCTCGGCGGGGACGGTGAAGGTGAGGGCGACGGAGTCGTCGGTGAGCCGGTCCACAGCGGCCACGGGGAGCGGGTGGAAGCGGGCCATCACAACTCCTTGAAGTGGTCGAAGGGCTCACGGCAGGCGAGGCAGCGTCGCAGCGCCTTGCACGCGGTGGAGGAGAAGCGGCTGAGCAGTTCGGTGTCGGCGGAGCCGCAGTGCGGGCAGCGGATCGGGGCGTCGGCCGGGGCCTCCGAGGGGTGCGTGCGGGTCGGGCCGAGGGTGAGGGAGACCGGTTCCGAGGCCGACCGGGTGCGTGGGGGCGCTATGCCGAACTCCCGCAGTTTGCGTCGGCCTTCGGCGGAGATGTCGTCCGTCGACCAGGCGGGTGTGAGCACGGTGCGTACGGTGACCTTGCGGACGCCGTGTGCGTGCAGCGCCCGCTCGATGTCCTGGGACATCGCCTCCACGGCCGGGCAGCCGGTGTAGGTCGGGGTCAGTTCGACCTCGACGGCGTCCGCGTCACGCACGTGCACTGCGCGCAGGACGCCGAGTTCCCGGAGGGTGAGCACGGGCAGCTCGGGGTCCGGCACCGAGCCGGCCACCTCGAGGAGTTCCGCCTCCAGCGGGGTGAGTGTCACCATGACGCCCCCGGGTGGCTGCGGTGCAGGTGCTGCATTTCGGCGAGCATCCGGCCGAAGGGCTCGGTGTGCAGGCCCTGGCGGCCGGCGCCCGCCGTCCACGCCCCGGACTGCGGCCCGTCGGGCACGGTCAGGGTGGCTCGGCGCAGCACGTCGCCGACGGACTCCAGCCAAGCCGCGTTCATGTCCTCCGTGTCGATGTCCAGGCCCTCCACCGGCTGGAACATCTCTCCGGTGAACCGCCACAGCGCGTCGCAGGCCCGCTGCATCCGCTGGTGGCTGAGGTCCGTGCCGTCGCCGAGGCGCAGGGTCCACTGCTCGGCGTGGTCGCGGTGGTAGGCGACTTCTTTGACGGCCTTCGCCGCGAGCCCTGCGAACGGGCCGTCGCCGGTGGCCAGTCGGGCGTACAGCAGGTGCTGGTGGGTGGAGAAGTACAGCTGGCGGGCGATGGTGTGGGCGAAGTCGCCGTTGGGCTGCTCCACCAGCTGGAGGTTGCGGAAGGCCCGCTCCTCGCGCAGATACGCCAGCTCGTCCTCGTCGCCGGCCATCGACAGCAGTACCCGGGCCTGGCCGAGCAGGTCCAGCGCGATGTTGGCGAGGGCGACCTCCTCTTCGAGGACGGGGGCGTGGCCTGCCCACTCCCCCAGCCGGTGGGAGAGCACCAGGGCGTCGTCGCCGAGGGCGAGCGCGGCGGCCGTGGCAGTGGTGGTGGCCGTCACAGGTGCTTCACCCCTTCCGGGATCTCGTAGAACGTCGGGTGGCGGTACGGCTTGTCGGCGGCCGGCTCGAAGAACGGGTCCTTCTCGTCCGGCGAGGACGCGGTGATCGCCGTGGACGGCACGACCCAGATCGAGACGCCTTCGCCGCGCCGGGTGTACAGGTCGCGGGCGTTGCGCAGGGCGAACTCCGCGTCCGGCGCGTGCAGGCTGCCGGCGTGGGTGTGCGAGAGGCCGCGGCGGGAGCGCACGAAGACCTCCCACAGGGGCCAGTCGGTGTTCGTCATGCCTGTTCCACTCCCGTCTCGCCGTGTCCTGCCGCGGTGCTGTGCTTGGCCGCGTAGGCCGCGGCGGCCTCCCGTACCCAGGCGCCTTCGTCGTGGGCGCGCCTGCGCTGCGTGATCCGCTGCTCGTTGCAGGGGCCGTTGCCCTTGAGGACCTCTTTGAACTCGGTCCAGTCGATGGGGCCGAAGTCGTGGTGCCCCCGCTCCTCGTTCCACCGCAGGTCCGGGTCGGGGAGGGTGAGGCCCAGGGACTCCGCCTGGGGGACGCAGATGTCGACGAAGCGCTGGCGCAGCTCGTCGTTGGAGTGCCGCTTGATCTTCCAGTCCATCGACTGCGCGGAGTGCGCGGACTCGTCGTCGGGCGGGCCGAACATCATCAGGGACGGCCACCACCAGCGGTCGACCGCGTCCTGCGCCATCGCGTGCTGCTCCGGGGTGCCGCGGCTGAGGGCGAGCAGCAGCTCGTAGCCCTGGCGCTGGTGGAAGGACTCCTCCTTGCAGATGCGGATCATCGCGCGCGCGTACGGGCCGTAGGAGCAGCGGCACAGGGGGACCTGGTTGGTGATCGCGGCGCCGTCCACCAGCCAGCCGATCGCGCCGACGTCGGCCCAGGTCAGCGTGGGGTAGTTGAAGATCGAGGAGTACTTCTGGCGGCCGGTGTGCAGCTTGTCGAGCAGCTCGTCCCGGCCGGTGCCGAGGGTTTCGGCCGCGCTGTACAGATACAGCCCGTGCCCCGCCTCGTCCTGGACCTTCGCCATCAGGATGGCCTTGCGGCGCAGTGAGGGCGCGCGGGTGATCCAGTTGGCCTCCGGCTGCATGCCGATGATCTCGGAGTGCGCGTGCTGGGCGATCTGGCGGACCAGGGTGGCGCGGTACGCGTCGGGCATCCAGTCGCGTGGCTCGATGCGCTCGTCGGCGGCCACGGCGGCGTCGAAGGCGCGCTGGTGGGCGTCCTCGGTGCCGGTGGCGCCGGCAGTGCCGTCGTGGGCTCCGTGCTGCTGTGTGCGGGCCGGCTGGTGCGCGGCTGCTGTCGCCATGTCGGTCCCCCTCGATCTTGGGCTCTGCCCGAGCTTCTCCCGACCGATCGTTCGGTCCGTGCGATTCCATGGTGAGACGGCCGTCGTAAGGTGTCAACCGCTGTGGACAACCTGCGGGCCTGCCTGTGGACAACCTCGCGGGAAAGCGTGCGGCCCCCTTTTTTCGGTGCGGCCCGGCCGGGCCGGTCCGGGGGGACGGCTGCGCGGGGCGGGCGGGGCTGAGTACCGTTCCGTGCGACGCCTGTGCGACGGCCGTGCGAAGGCCGTCCGGCTGTGCGCGGTGGCGCACGCGGACGCGCGGCGGTGTGTACGAGCGAACCGCCGTGGGGCGGGAGCAGTCGGAAGACGGACCGGGATCGGGGAACGGGGCGGAATGGACGCGTACGACGGAGGCTCTGACGCACCGCGGGAGGCGGAGGCGGAAGCGGCGCCGGAGCCTGGGACGGGGCGGCCCACGGACATGCCGTCGGCGAAGGACCCCCTGCCCGGCGCCCCCGCCGAGATCGCCGACGCCCGCCTTCGGCCCGAGCCCGGTCATCTCGCCGCCCCCGCTCCGGAGCCCCGCACCGGTGTGGCCGCCCTCTCGCCCCGCTACCAGATAGGCGCCGCCCTCGCGCTCGCGGTCGTCGCGATCGCCGTCTGTGTGCACATCGGCATGGTGTTCCTGCACGTCGCGCCGTCCAACACGGTCAGCAAGACGCACGGCGAGGCGATCGACGAGTACATCTACCCGGAGTTCGAGCAGAACTGGAAGCTCTTCGCGCCGAACCCGCTGCAGCAGAACATCGCCGTCCATGTCCGCGCCGACATCCGCGCGGCGGACGGCGCCGAGCGCACCACCGGCTGGTACGACCTGTCCGCGCAGGACGGGCGGAACATCGACGGCAACCTGGTGCCCAGCCACACCCAGCAGAACGAGCTGCGCCGCGCCTGGGACTTCTACGTCGGCTCGCACGACTCCGACAACCGCTCGGTCGGCCCGCGCAGCGCCCTCTCCGAGGAGTACCTGCGCCGCATCGTCGTGCTGCGCCTGGAGCGTGGCGGTGCGGCCGGGGACGGCGGCGTGATAGAGCGCGTCCAGGTCCGTTCCCGCACCACCAATGTGGAAGCTCCCCCGTGGAGCGCCGACAAGGTCTCGTCGACGCCGGTGTTCCGCGTGCTGCCCTGGTGGTCGGTGCCCGCCGCCGAGGCCGAGGGAGGTGTCAAGTGAACCGGTTCTCCCTGTCGGTGTCCGCGGTCATCGCGCGCGTGACCGAGTCGGCGTTCGGGCCGTACCAGACGGCCGTGATCCGTATCGGCTTCAGCCTGACCTGGCTGCTGTTCCTGCTGCGCGAGCTCCCCCACCGCGAGGAGCTCTACGGGCCCGACGGCCCCTGGAGCTGGGAGCTGGCCCGGCGGCTGATAGACGGAAACGGCGCCTTCACGGCCCTGATGTGGTCGGACGGGCGGGCCTGGTTCGAGGCTGTGTACGGGCTCGCCGTGCTGGCGAGCGTGCTGTTGCTGCTCGGCTGGCGCACCCGCACGATGTCGGTGCTGTTCATGGTGGGCGTGCTCTCGCTGCAGAACCGCAGTGTCTTCGTCGGTGACGGCGGCGACAACGTCCTGCACCTGATGTCGATCTACCTCGTGTTCACGCGCTGCGGCCAGGTGTGGTCACTGGACGCGCGGCGGGCGCGGCGCGCCGACGAGGCACGCGCGCGTGGGGAGCGGGTCACCGACCGGGTGGGGCCCGCCCTGTGGGGTGTGTTCGGGGTCGTTCTGGTCGCGGCGGCCGGGACGGGCCGCTTCGACGGCGACTGGACCGTGCCGGCGATTCTGTGGGCGACCTGGGCCGCACAGGGCCTGTGGTGGGCCGTGGGGCGCCTGACGACGTCCCCCGAGCCCCGGATCCTGCTGGACGTCATCACCAACATCCTGCACAACGGCGCCCTGCTCGTGATCATGGCCGAGGCCTGTCTGATCTACGCGACGGCCGGCTGGTACAAGATCCAGGGTTCGCGCTGGCAGGACGGCACCGCCGTCTACTATCCGCTGCACCTGGACTACTTCTCGCCCTGGCCGGCCCTCGGCGACCTGATGTCCGCCAGCGGCACGATGGTGATGATCGTGACCTACGGGACGGTCCTCGTGCAGGTCGCCTTCCCCTTCACGCTGGTCAACCGGCGGGTGAAGAACGTCCTGCTCGTGGCCATGATGACCGAGCACGCGGTGATCGCCGTGGTGCTCGGTCTGCCGTTCTTCTCGCTGGCCATGATCGCCGCGGACGCGGTCTTCCTGCCGACGCCGTTCCTGCGCCGAATGGGCGGATGGGTGGTACGCGTGCGTGAGGCGATCCTCTCGCGGGACGGCGCCGCCGTTCCCGAGCAGCGGGACGCGCGCACGTCCGAGGACGCCGAGCCCAGCCGCGTAGGCTTCACGGCATGACCGACCCCCTCGCGCGGTGGCGCCGGCTCGCCGACGCCGCCGTGCTGCTCGACGGCTTCCACGCCCTCAAGCACGCCGTGCGCTTCGGGGCCGAGGTCCCGGTGGCGGTCGCCGTCGACCGGAAGGCGGCGCTCGCCCTCGCCGACGAGCTCGCCCCCGACGTACGGGCGACGCTGGACGCGCTCCTGACGGAGGTGCCGGAGGCGACGTACGCCTCGCTCGTGCCGCGTCCGCATCCCACGGCGGTGGCCGCTCTGGCCGTACGGCCCTCCCGTGAGGGGAATCTGCGGGTGCTGGCCCGGATGCCGCGCACCGCGCCGGTCGTGGTCCTCGACGAGCCGCGCAACCTGGGCAACGCGGGGGCCGTGATCCGGCTGGCCGCCGGTTTCGGCGCGACCGGTGTGGTCACCACCGGCACGCTCGACCCCTGGCACCCGACCGTCGTACGCGGCGGGGCGGGGCTGCACTTCGCGACGGCCGTGGAGCGGCTGACCGTCGACGAGCTGCCGCCCGGCCCGGTGTTCGCGCTCGACCCGGAGGGTGCGGACATCCGGGGCGTGCGGCTCCCGGACGACGCCGTCCTCGCCTTCGGATCGGAGCGCAGCGGCCTGTCCGCCGCGCTCCGCGCGCGTGCCGACCGTCTGGTGGCCCTGCCGATGCGCCCCCAGGTCTCCAGCTACAACCTCGCGACCAGTGTGGCCATGACGCTGTACCACTGGAGCGCGACCGGGGGCGCGAGGGCCTGTTGAGGGGCCTCAGGCCTCCCGGCGGACCTCCACCACCCGGAAGCGGTTCGCGACGAACGCCCCGTCGGTGAGGGCCGCGTTGGCCGCCGGGTTGCCGCCCGAGCCGTGGAAGTCGGAGAAGGCGGCCGTCTGGTTGACGTAGACCCCGCCGGTGAGGTTGAGGGACAGCTGGGCGGCCTCCTCCAGGCAGACCTCCTGGACGGCCTCCTCGACCTCCTCGTCGGTGGTGTACGCGCCGACCGTCATCGCGCCCTTCTCGCGGACCGTGCGCCGCACCAGGTCGAGGGCGTCCGCCGCGGAGTCGACGGCGACGGCGAAGGAGACCGGGCCGAAGCACTCGCTCATGAAGGCGGCCTCGTCGTCGGTCCCCTCCCAGTACTTCCGCGCGCCGTCCAGCTTCACGATCACGGGCGTGCGCACGACCGCGTCCGGGAAGTCCGGGTTGCTCACCTCACGTGAGGCCAGTGCGACCTCGCCCAGTCCGCTCGCGGCCTCCAGACGGGCCTTGACGCCCGGGTTGACGATCGCGCCCAGCAGGGCGTTCGCGCGCGCGTCGTCGCCGAGGAGACCCTCGACCGCGCGGGCGAGGTCGGCGACGACCTCGTCGTAGCTCTTGGGGCCCTGGTCGGTGCGGATGCCGTCGCGGGGGATCAGCAGGTTCTGCGGGGTGGTGCACATCTGGCCGCTGTACAGGGACAGCGAGAAGGCCAGGTTGGAGAGCATGCCCTTGTAGTCGCCGGTGGACTCGACGAGCACCGTGTTGACGCCGGCCTTCTCGGTGTGGACCTGCGCCTGGCGGGCGTTGGCCTCCAGCCAGTCGCCGAAGGAGGTCGACCCGGTGTAGTCGATGATCCGGATCTCGGGGCGGGTGGCCAGCGTCTTGGCGATGCCCTCGCCCGGGCGCTCGGCGGCCAGCGCGACCAGGTTGGGGTCGAAACCGGCCTCGGCGAGCACCTCGCGCGCCACGCTCACGGTGAGCGCGAGGGGCAGCACCGCGCGCGGGTGGGGCTTGACCAGGACCGCGTTGCCGGTGGCGAGGGAGGCGAACAGGCCCGGATAGCCGTTCCACGTCGGGAAGGTGTTGCAGCCGATCACCAGGGCGATCCCGCGCGGGACCGGCGTGAACCGCTTGGTGAGCGCGAGCGGGTCGCGCTTGCCCTGCGGCTTGGTCCACTCCGCGGTGTCGGGCGTGCGGACCTGCTCCACGTACGCGTACGCCACCGCTTCCAGGCCGCGGTCCTGTGCGTGCGGGCCACCCGCCTGGAACGCCATCATGAAGGCCTGGCCGGAGGTGTGCATGACCGCGTGCGCGAACTCGTGCGTCCGGTCGCTGATCCGCTTGAGGATCTCCAGGCAGACCACCGCGCGGATCTCCGCGCCCGCGTCCCGCCAGGCGCGCTGCCCGGCCTTCATGGCGGGCAGCAGCACGTCGACGTCCGCGTGCGGGTACGTCACGCCGAGCTCGACGCCGTACGGGGAGACCTCGCCGCCCACCCAGTCGTCCGTGCCGGGCTGGCCGAGGTCGAGGCGGGTGCCGAGGACGGCGTCGAAGGCCGCCTTGCCCGCTGCCGCGTCCAGGCTGCCGTGCTCCCCGTAGGCCTTCGGGTGTTCCGGATGGGGGGACCAGTACGCGCGTGTGCGGATCGCTTCCAGGGCCTGGTCGAGGGTGGGCCGGTGCTTGGCGATCAGAGCGTGCACGGTGAGTTCGGCGGCCATGCGGGACCAACTCCTCGTCTCAAGAGCTCCTCGTCGAGCTCATGACCTGGGCGGAAACAGGGGACAGGAACACACAGTCAGAGTTAGAGTAACCGAACGATCGGTCGGGACAAGGGGGACCGCCGCATCTGTGGAAAACCCCGTGCGGGAGGATCGCGCACATGACAGCACTCGACCTCAGCAGCCCCGTGGCCGTCGTCGGCACCGGCACCATGGGCCAGGGCATCGCCCAGGTCGCGCTGGTCGCGGGTCACCCCGTGCGGCTGTACGACGCCGTCGCGGACCGCGCCCGGGAAGCGGCCGCCGCGATCGGCGCCCGCCTCGACCGGCTCGTCGAGAAGGACCGTCTCACCGCCGCCGAGCGGGACGCCGCCCGCGCGCGTCTCACGCCCGTGGACGATCTCGCCGGGCTCGCGGGCTGCGCGCTGGTCGTGGAGGCCGTCCTGGAGCGCCTGGACGTCAAGCAGGAGCTGTTCCGCGCCCTGGAGGGCATCGTCGGCGAGGACTGTCTGCTCGCGACCAACACCTCGTCCCTGTCGGTGACGGCCATCGGCGGCGCCCTGCGCAACCCGGGCCGCTTCGTGGGCCTGCACTTCTTCAACCCCGCGCCGTTGCTGCCGCTCGTCGAGGTCGTCTCCGGCTTCGCCACCGACGTCACCTCGGCCACGCGCGCGTACGAGACCGCCCGCGTCTGGGGCAAGACCCCGGTCGCCTGCGCCGACACCCCCGGCTTCATCGTCAACCGCATCGCGCGGCCCTTCTACGCCGAGGCCTTCGCGGTCTACGAGGCCCAGGGCGCCGACCCCGCCACCATCGACGCGGTCCTGCGTGAGTCGGGCGGCTTCCGGATGGGCGCCTTCGAGCTGACCGACCTGATCGGACAGGACGTCAACGAGTCCGTCACGCACTCCGTGTGGCAGTCCTTCTTCCAGGACGTGCGCTTCACCCCCTCGCTCGCCCAGCGCCGCCTGGTCGAGTCCGGCCGCCTCGGCCGCAAGACGGGCCAGGGTTGGTACGACTACCGCGACGGAGCCGACCGCGCCGAACCGCACACCGCGGAGAAGCACCAGCCGCCCGCCTACGTCGTCGCCGAGGGTGACCTGGGCCCCGCCTCGGAGCTGCTCGCGATGATCCGCGAGGCGGGCATCCAGGTCCGCGAGGAGGAAGAGGACCACGGCACCCGCCTGGTGCTGCCCGGCGAGGGCCAGCTCGCGCTCGCCGACGGGCAGACCTCCGTGGAGTTCCGGGACGTCGTCTACTTCGACCTCGCCCTGGACTACCGCAAGGCCACCCGCATCGCCCTGTCCGCCTCCCAGGACACCTCCCCGCAGGCCCTCTCCGAGGCCATCGGCCTGTTCCAGGCCCTCGGCAAGGACGTCAGCGTCATCGGCGACGTCCCCGGCATGATCGTCGCCCGCACGGTCGCGCGGATCGTCGACCTCGCGCACGACGCCGTCGCCAAGGGCGTGGCCACCGAGGAGGACATCGACACCGCGATGCGCCTGGGCGTGAACTACCCGCTCGGCCCCTTCGAGTGGAGCCGCAGACTCGGCCGCAGCTGGGCCTGCTCCCTCCTGGACGACCTCCACCAGCGCGACCCCTCCGGCCGCTACGCGCCGTCCCTCGCGCTCTACCGGCACTCCTACGCCACCGAGAAGCGGGAGGGCGCCTCGTGACCACCGCCAAGCGCGACACGTACACCCCGGAGACCCTGCTGTCGGTCGCCGTGCAGGTCTTCAACGAGCGCGGTTACGACGGCACGTCCATGGAGCACCTCTCCAAGGCGGCCGGCATCTCCAAGTCGTCGATCTACCACCATGTCGCCGGCAAGGAGGAATTGCTGCGCCGCGCGGTCAGCCGGGCGCTGGACGGCCTCTTCGGGATCCTCGACGAGGAGCACGCGCGCGTGGGGCGCGCCGCCGACCGCCTGGAGTACGTCGTGCGGCGCATGGTCGAGGTGCTCATAGCCGAGCTGCCCTATGTGACGCTGCTGCTGCGGGTGCGCGGCAACACCGACACCGAGCGGTGGGCGCTGGAGCGCCGCCGCGACTTCGACCACCGGGTCGCCGCGCTGCTGAAGGCGGCCGCCGTCGACGGGCAGGTGCGCGCCGACGTGGAGGTGCGGCTCGCGACCCGGCTGGTCTTCGGGATGATCAACTCGATCGTCGAGTGGTACCGGCCGGACGGGCGGGGCATGGGCGAGCGCGAAGTGGCCGAAGCGGTGGTGCGGTTGGTGTTCGGAGGCCTCCGGGACGACGTCTGAGGCCGGTCCAGCCCCTGAAGCCTCACTTCTGTGGCTTCTTTTCAAGCCTCGTCCCTGTGGCTGTGAAGCCTCATCCCTGCGGTTCCAGGTCCTCCTCCTCGAACACCAGCAGCGTGCGCGTGCTGAGCACCTCGGGAATCGCCTGGAGCCGGGTGAGCACCAGCTCGCGCAGTGCCCTGTTGTCGGGCGTGTGCACCAGGAGCAGGACGTCGAAGTCGCCGCCCACCAGGGCGATGTGAGAGGCGCCGGGCAACTGTCTGAGCTGCTCGCGCACCGTGCGCCAGGAGTTCTGGACGATCTTCAGCGTGATGTACGCGGAGGTGCCGTGGCCGGCGCGCTCGTGGTTGACACGGGCGCCGAAACCGCGGATGACGCCGTCCTCGACGAGCCGGTTGATGCGCGCGTAGGCGTTGGCGCGCGAGACGTGCACCCGCTCGGCGACCGACCGTATCGACGCTCGGCCGTCCGACTGGAGCATCTGCAGGATGTCCTGATCGATGGCGTCGAGTGGGCGGGGCGGTGGCAGTAGGGGTCCGCCGTCCGGGCCGTCGGCCATTTGTTCAGCTGCCATGTCCCCCCGCCTCTCCGCCGTGGACGTCCTGCGTCCATCTCAGGTTGTGCAGAACCGTTTGTCCACAGCCTGAGGGTGCCTGTAGCCAAAATGTGCCGACGACCGAACAATCGGTAGGTGAGGCGGGTCACAGCCGACACGCCTCCCGTAGCCACTCCTATGAGGAGGTGCCGTCATGACGGTCATGGAGCAGCGGGGCGCGTATCGGCCAACGCCGCCGCCCGCCTGGCAGCCCCGCACCGACCCCGCGCCGCTGCTGCCCGACGCGGAGCCCCACCGCGTCCTCGGCACCGAGGCGGCCGCGCAGGCCGATCCGGAGCTGCTGCGCCGGCTCTACGCCCAGCTGGTGCTCGGCCGCCGCTACAACGCGCAGGCGACCGCCCTCACCAAGCAGGGCCGCCTCGCCGTCTACCCCTCCAGCACCGGTCAGGAGGCCTGCGAGGTCGCTGCCGCGCTCGTCCTTCAGGAGCGCGACTGGCTCTTCCCCAGCTACCGCGACACCCTCGCGGCCGTCGCACGGGGTGTGGACCCCGTCGAGGCCCTCACCCTGCTGCGCGGCGACTGGCACACCGGCTACGACCCCCACGAGCACCGCGTGGCGCCCCTGTGCACCCCGCTCGCCACCCAGCTTCCGCACGCCGTCGGCCTCGCCCACGCCGCCCGCCTCAAGGGCGACGACGTGGTCGCGCTCGCCCTGGTCGGTGACGGCGGCACCAGCGAGGGCGACTTCCACGAGGCGCTGAACTTCGCGGCCGTCTGGCAGGCACCGGTCGTCTTCCTCGTGCAGAACAACGGCTTCGCCATCTCCGTCCCGCTCGCCAAGCAGACCGCCGCCCCCTCCCTGGCCCACAAGGCCGTCGGGTACGGCATGCCGGGCCGCCTGGTCGACGGCAACGACGCGGTGGCCGTGCACGAGGTGCTGGGCGACGCCGTACGGCACGCGCGCGCGGGCGGCGGGCCGACCCTCGTCGAAGCCGTCACCTACCGCATCGAAGCCCACACCAACGCCGACGACGCGACCCGCTACCGCGGCGACGCCGAGGTCGAGACCTGGCGTGAACACGACCCGATCCTGCTGCTGGAGCGTGAGCTGACCGCGCGCGGACTGCTCGACGACGAGACGAAGCAGGCGGCGCGGGACGCCGCCGAGACCCTGGCCGCCGACCTGCGCGCCCGTATGAACCAGGACGCGACGCTCGACCCCATGGACCTGTTCGCCCATGTGTACGCCGAGCCCACCCCCCAACTGCGCGAGCAGCGCGCCCTGTTGCGGGCCGAGCTGGAGGCGGAAGGGGAGGAGGGGCGCTGATGACCACTGTCGCCGTCAAGCCGGCCACCATGGCGCAGGCCCTCACGCGCGCGCTCCGTGACGCGATGGCCGCCGACCCGTCCGTGCATGTCCTGGGCGAGGACGTCGGCACCCTCGGCGGCGTCTTCCGGGTCACCGACGGACTAGCCAAGGAGTTCGGCGAGGACCGCTGCACCGACACCCCGCTCGCCGAGGCGGGCATCCTCGGCACGGCCGTGGGCATGGCCATGTACGGCCTGCGCCCGGTCGTGGAAATGCAGTTCGACGCCTTCGCCTATCCGGCGTTCGAGCAGCTCATCAGCCACGTCGCCCGTATGCGCAACCGCACGCGCGGCCGTATGCCGCTGCCGATCACCGTCCGCGTTCCCTACGGCGGCGGCATCGGCGGCGTCGAGCACCACAGCGACTCCTCCGAGGCGTACTACATGGCGACTCCGGGGCTCCATGTCGTCACGCCCGCCACCGTCGCCGACGCCTACGGCCTGCTGCGCGCCGCGATCGCCTCCGACGACCCGGTCGTCTTCCTCGAACCCAAGCGCCTGTACTGGTCCAAGGACGCCTGGAACCCGGAGGACCCGCAGACCGTTGAACCCATCGGCCGCGCGGTGGTGCGGCGCTCGGGCCGGAGCGCCACACTCATCACGTACGGGCCGTCGGTGCCCGTCTGCCTCGAAGCCGCCGAGGCGGCCCGGGCAGAGGGCTGGGACCTCGAAGTCGTCGACCTGCGTTCGCTGGTGCCGTTCGACGACGAGACGGTCTGCGCCTCGGTACGGCGGACCGGCCGCGCGGTCGTCGTCCACGAATCGGGCTCCTTCTCAGGCCCGGGCGGGGAGATCGCGGCCCGCGTCACGGAGCGCTGCTTCCACCATCTGGAGGCACCGGTGCTGCGTGTGGCCGGGTTCGACATCCCCTACCCGCCGCCGATGCTGGAGCGCCACCACCTGCCCGGCGTCGACCGCATCCTGGACGCCGTGGCGCGTCTGCAGTGGGAGGCCGAGAGCTGATGGCACAGGTGCTGGAGTTCAAGCTCCCCGACCTCGGGGAGGGGCTCACCGAGGCGGAGATCGTCCGCTGGCTGGTCCAGGTCGGTGACGTCGTCGCCGTCGACCAGCCGGTCGTCGAGGTCGAGACGGCCAAGGCAATGGTCGAGGTGCCCTGCCCCTACGGCGGTGTGGTCACCGCCCGCTTCGGCGAGGAGGGCACGGAACTGCCCGTCGGCGCCCCGCTGCTGACGGTCGCGGTCGGCGCGCCGGCCTCCGGCGGTTCGACGGAGGGCTCGGACACCCGGGGCTCGGGCAACGTGCTGGTGGGCTACGGCACGTCGGAAGCGCCCGCGCGCCGACGCCGGGTGCGGCCGGCGCGGCCCGGGCCATCGGCCACCCCGGTACCGCCGGAGCCTGCCGCTGCTGCCACCGTGGCCCCGGCGGCCACCGGGCAGACCGGTGGCTTGGCCGGCCCGGGTGATGCCACGGTCCCGGCCGCGGACGGTCCTGTCCCCGTCATCTCGCCCCTCGTGCGCCGTCTCGCCCGGGAGAACGGCCTGGACCTACGGGAGTTGAGAGGATCCGGACCCGACGGCCTGATCCTGCGGGCGGATGTGGAGGACGCCCTGCGGGTGGCCGCAGCCCAGGGCCGGGTGACGCAGCCGACGACGGGGCAGCACACGCGTGTGGCGACGACCACCGCCCCCACCCGGCCCGCCCCGGTGACGCCGACGGCCGGCACCCCCACCCCCTCGGCCCCCGCCGGAGGCCGCCGCATCCCCCTCAAGGGCGTCCGCGGTGCCGTCGCCGACAAGCTCTCCCGCAGCCGCCGCGAGATCCCCGACGCGACCTGCTGGGTGGACGCCGACGCGACGGAACTGATGCGCGCCCGGACGGCCATGAACGCCGCCGGCGGCCCGAAGATCTCCCTCCTCGCCCTGCTCGCCCGGATCTGCACGGCGGCCCTGGCCCGCTTCCCGGAGCTCAACTCCACCGTCGACCAGGAGGCCAGGGAGGTCGTCCTGTTCGACCACGTCCACCTCGGGTTCGCCGCGCAGACCGAGCGGGGGCTCGTCGTGCCCGTCGTCCGCGACGCGCATGCCCGGGACGCCGAGGGGCTCACCGCGGAGTTCGCCCGCCTCACCGAGGCGGCCCGCACCGGCACCCTCACCCCGGCCGAACTGACCGGCGGGACCTTCACGCTGAACAACTACGGCGTCTTCGGCGTCGACGGCTCCACGCCGATCGTCAACCATCCCGAGGCGGCCATGCTCGGTGTCGGCCGTATCGTCCCCAAGCCCTGGGTCCACGAGGGCGAACTGGCTGTGCGCCAGGTCGTCCAGCTCTCGCTCACCTTCGATCACCGGGTGTGCGACGGCGGCACGGCGGGCGGCTTCCTGCGCCATGTGGCGGACTGCGTGGAACAGCCGGCGGTACTGCTGCGCACACTGTGAGGCCAGGGGGGCTCCCGCGTTCCCTGTGATCGGGACGCCGCGCATACTCGGGGGGTGACTTCGAACGAGCCCCGAGGAGCGACCTCCGGCGAGCCCCCCGCCCACGACGCCGTCGTGCTCGCCGGAGGCGGTGCCCGCCGCCTCGGCGGCGCCGACAAGCCCGGCGTGCGGGTGGGCGGGCGCGCGCTGCTCGACCGGGTCCTCGCGGCTTGCGCCGGCGCGCACACGACCGTCGTCGTCGCCGACCCCCGGCCCACCCTCCGGCCGGTGCGGTGGGCGCGCGAGGACCCGCCCGGCGCGGGCCCTCTCTCCGCCCTCGGCGCCGGACTGCACCACACCAGCGCCGACCTCGTCGTCGTCCTCTCCGCCGACCTGCCGTTCCTCGCGCCGGACACCGTACGGCGCCTGCTGGCCGCCCTGGGTAGCGGCGGAGCCGAGGGCGCGCTGCTCACCGACGCCGACGGCCGCGACCAGCCGCTCGTCGCCGCGTACCGCACGGCCGCCCTGCGCCGCGAACTCACGGCGCTCGGCGACGAGCAGGGTGGCCTCACCGGCCTCCCCCTGCGCCGGCTCACCGCCGGGCTCGACCTCACCCGCGTCCCCGATCCCGTCGCATCCTTCGACTGCGACACCTGGGACGACATCGCCACCGCCAGGGCACGTATCAGGGAGCATGGCCACGTGTTGGATGAATGGATTTCCGCAGTCAAGGACGAGCTGGGCATCGACCTCGACGTCGACACCGACGTCCTCCTCGACCTCGCCCGCGACGCCGCCCATGGAGTGGCCCGCCCCGCGGCCCCGCTGACCACCTTCCTGGTCGGCTACGCGGCCGCGCGGGCCCAGGGAGGCCCCGAAGCCGTCGCCGAGGCCGCCCGCAAGGCCGCCGCCCTGGCCCTGCGCTGGGCCGACGAGTCCGCCGACGGTCGCTCCGACGTGGCCCCGGACGCCACGCCCGACACCCGCCCGGACGCCGGATGACCGCCCCCGGAATCCGGGACGGCCAGGACGCGGAGGACCTCGACGTCGAGGAGGTACTCGCCCTCGTGAAGGACGACCACCACGCCGCGCGCCCGGCCGGCGACCGCGGCCCCGGACCCGTCCCGGCGCCCGGCCGAGGCAACCCCGCCCGCCCCTCCGGCGCGGAGCCCCGCCACCGGGCCACCCCCTGGACCGACGCCCGCGCGATCGCCGGTCGCGCCGCCCGCTCCCTCGCCGCCCGCCGCACCCCCGTCTCCGTGACCCTCGGCGACGCCCTCGGCCTCGTCCTGGCGGCCCCCCTCACCGCCCTCACCGACCTCCCCTCCTTCAACACCTCCGCGATGGACGGCTGGGCCGTCGCCGGCCCCGGGCCCTGGGACGTACGGGAGGAGGGTGTCCTGGCCGGGCACGCCGAACCCGCGCCGCTCGCCGACGGGGAGGCCGCCCGCATCGCCACCGGCGCCCGGATTCCCCCGGACACCACGGCGGTGCTGCGCAGCGAGCACGGCCGCACCGACGAGCAGGGACGACTCCACCCGACCCGCGAGGTCCAGCACGGCCAGGACATCCGTCCCCGCGGCCAGGAGTGCCGCTCCGGCGACCAACTGCTGCCCACCGGAGCGGTGGTGACCCCGGCCGTCCTCGGGCTCGCCGCGGCGGCCGGGTACGACACCCTGGCCGCCGTTCCCCGCCCCCGGGTCGAGGTGCTCGTCCTGGGCGACGAACTGCTCACCGAGGGCCGCCCGCACGACGGCCTCATCCGGGACGCGCTCGGCCCGATGCTGCCGCCGTGGCTGCGCGCACTGGGCGCCGACGTCGTGGCCCTGCGCAGGCTCGGCGACGACGCGAAGGCCCTGCACCAGGCCCTCACCCTGTCCTCGGCCGACCTCATCGTCACCACCGGCGGTACGGCCGCGGGCCCCGTCGACCACGTCCACCCCACCCTGCGCCGCCTCGGCGCCGAGCTCCTGGTCGACGGCGTCCAGGTGCGCCCCGGTCACCCGATGTTGCTGGCCCGCCTCAAGCCCGACCAGCACCTCGTGGGCCTGCCCGGCAACCCCCTCGCGGCCGTCTCGGGCCTGCTCACGCTCGCCGAGCCCCTGCTGCGAACCCTCGCCGCCCGTCCGGCCCCGGAGCCCTACACGCTGCCCCTGCGAGAGGCGGCGCAGGGGCACCCGTACGACACCCGGCTCATTCCGGTCGTTCTGCGGGGCGACCACGCCGTGCCGCTGCACTACCACGGCCCGGCGATGCTGCGGGGCATCGCGGCGGCCGACGCGCTCGCCGTCGTACCGCCGGGCGGTGCTCCGGCCGGTCAGGAGGCGGAACTGCTCGACCTGCCCTGGGCTGTGGCCGGTATCGGGGCCTGTTTCACGTGAAACGTCGGAAGGGGAGGGCATGTACCACCCAGCAAGTACCACCCCGGCGTGTTTCACGTGAAACGCACGGTTGGGCCTTCTCCGCCTGTTTCACGTGAAACCTCCCCGTAGGGCAGGTGGGGGCCTCCAGGACGGTCACGCCTGGTCGGCAACGATCGCCCGGCTCACCGTGATCACCCGGTCTCCCGCCTTGAGCTGGGCGAGTCGGGGGTCGGCGAAGTCCAGGAGTTCCTTGCCGCGGACGACGGCCACGATCAGGTCCGCGCTGGCGCGCGGCGACCGACCCGCCTCTTCCGCGGTGACGGGACGCTCGATGAGGTCCAGGCCGCTGCCGAGTGTCATCAGATCCTCCAGTGTCCTGGCCACGGTCGGGCTGACCATCGAGACCCCGAGGAGCCGGCCGGCGGAGCTGGAGCTGGTGACCACGGTGTCCGCACCGGACTGCTTGAGCAGTGGCACGTTCTCGTCCTCCCGGGCGGCGGCGACGATCGTGGCGCGCCGGTTCAGCTGGCGGGCGGTGAGGGTGACCAGGGCGGCGGTGTCGTCGCGTTGCGGGGCGACGATCACCCGGTCGGCGCTCTGGACCTCGGCCCTGAGGAGCGTCTCCGATCGGGTGGCGTCCCCGGTCACCGACACCAGTCCGTCGTCGCCGGCTGCGTCGGCCGCCTTGCGCTGGGCGTCCACCACGACGATCCGGTCCTTGCCGATGCCCTGCCCGACCAGCGTCTCCACCGCGTGACGGCCCTTCGTGCCGTATCCGACGACCACGACGTGGTCGCGGGTGCGGGCGCGCCAGCGGTGGACGCGGACCTGCTGGCGGGTGCGCTCGGTGAGCACTTCGAGGGTCGTACCGACCAGGATGATCAGGAACAGCACGCGCAGCGGGGTGATGACGAGGATGTTCACCAGCCGGGCGGCGTCGCTGACGGGCGTGATGTCGCCGTAGCCGGTGGTGGAGAGGGTGACGGTGGCGTAGTAGGCGGCGTCGAGGAAGTCGACGGAGCCGTCGGAGTTGTCGTTGTAGCCCTCGTGGTCGACGTAGACGATCAGCGTGGTGAGGGCCAGGACGAACAGGGCCAGGGCGAGGCGCCGGAGGACCTGTTGGAGCGGGGGGAGGCCGCTCTGCAGCGGCATGGTGATGGAGCGGCCCGCCTCGGCGTCGTCGCGGGCCTCGGCGCGCGAGCGGTACCAGAGAGACTTCAGGAGGGTGAGTCTGCCCCTCCCGGTGACTGGTCGTTCGTGGTCTCGCATCGCGTGCCCCCTGTGGTGGTGATCCGATCGGTGGGCACCATGGTTCCCGGCGGGGTCGCACCCACCGTGAGCAACACCCTGTCCGCACCGAGGTTTCGCCCAGCATCCCGGAGGTTCCCCTTGCGCGACCACACCGTCGTCGTCGGCTTCGGCACGAAGGGGCGGGCCGCGATCCGTACCGCCTGTGCCGCAGGGCTGCGCAAGGAGCAGGTCGTTGTCATCGACCCCGGTGCCAAGATGATCGACGCGGCGACGGCCGAGGGCTATGAGGGCGTGGTAGGCGACGCGACGCGCAGTGACGTGCTGCGGCGGGCGGAGGTGCAGCGGGCGGGGAAGATCATCATCGCGACCGAGCGTGACGACACCGCCGTCCTCGTGGTCCTGACGGCCCGCCAGCTCAACCCCCGCGCGAAGATCGTGGCCGCGGTGCGGGAGGAGGAGAACGCGCCGCTGCTGAAGCAGTCCGGCGCCGACGAGGTCATCACCAGCGCCGGAGCGGCCGGACGGCTCCTCGGCCTGTCCGTGCTCAGCCCGGCGGCCGGCCAGATCATGGAGAACCTGATGCACCAGGGCAGTGGCCTGGACATCGTCGAACGGCCGGTCACCAAGGCCGAGTCGGGACGCACCCCGCGCGAGACGGACGACCTGGTGGTGAGCGTCGTGCGCGGCCACCGGGTCCTCCCCTACGACGATCCGGCCGTCGGCGTCCTGGAGTTGACGGACCGTCTCGTCACCATCGTGCGGGTGCCGCCGGAGCGGCCGACGGCACCCCGTTGAGCCGCCCGCACACCTACTTACGGTTGTACAACCGCATCGTCACCGGCCCGAAGACCAGCACGAACAGCCCGGACCACCCCAGTGACCAGGCGATCTCGGCCGTCGGCCAGTCGCCGGCCATCAGCCCGCGCACCGCGGACGACAGATGCGTGACGGGGCTGTTGTTGACGAACGCCTGCAGCCAGCCCGGCATGGTCTTCGGGTCGACGAACACGTTGGACAGGAAGGTCAGCGGGAAGATCACCATCATGCTGACGCCCATCACCGACTTCTCGGTGCGCAGCAGCAGCCCGAACATCGTCCAGATCCACGAGAACGCGAACGAGAAGACGATCAGCAGGGCGATCCCTGCGACCACACCGCCGACCCCGCCGTCCGGGCGGTAGCCGAGGATCATGCCGACGGTGAGCATCACGACGGACGCGATGGTGTAGCGCAGGGCGTCGCCGAGGAGGTAGCCGACCATCGTCGACGGCCGCCAGATCGGCAGTGAGCGGAAGCGGTCGAACACGCCCTTCTCGATGTCGGTGTTCACCGAGACACCCGTGTACATCGTGATCATCACGACCGACATCACGAGGATGCCCGGCAGCAGGAACTGGATGTACTCCTTCGGCGACCCGGCCAGGGCGCCCCCGAAGAGGTACGTGTACATCAGCACCATCATGATCGGGAAGGCGGTGACGTCGAAGAGCTGCTCCGGCACGTGCTTGATCTTGAGCATCGCCCGCCAGCCGAAGGTGAGGGAGGCCGACCACGCGCTGGGGCGCGGCGGGCGCTCCTTGGCGACGAGCAGCGCGGCGAGCGAGTCGGCGCTGACGGGGGCGAGGTCCTGGGTCTCGTTGGTCGTCGCGGTGCTCATGCCGCCACCTCGTCGTTCGCGTCGTCGGCGCTCTCGTGGGTGTCGTGTCCGGTGAGGGCGAGGAACACCTCGTCCAGGCTGGGCTGGCCCAGCGAGAAGTTGTCGACGGTGATCCCGGCGCGGGCCAGTTCGCCGAGCGCCCGCGCGGCCTGCTCGGCGGCCGTGTCGCCGGCCGCCGCCGCCAGCCGGGCCGTCAGTGCCACGGGGTCCGGTTCGGGCTGCACGCGCGCGTCCAGCGCCCGCCGCAGCACCTCCGCCGCCTCCGGTCGCTGCTCCGCGTCCCGCAGCCGCAGATGGACGGAGCCGGCGCCCACGGACGCCTTCAGTTCGCCCTTCGTGCCCTCGGCGATCACTTTGCCCCGGTCGATCACGGCGATCCGGGAGGCCAGCTGGTCGGCCTCGTCCAGGTACTGCGTGGTCAGCAGCACCGTGGTGCCCTGGGCGACCACCGCCCGCACGATGTCCCACACCTGGTTGCGGCTGCGCGGGTCGAGACCGGTCGTCGGCTCGTCGAGGAAGAGCAGGTCGGGCGTGCTCAGGATGGACGCGGCGATGTCGATGCGACGCCGCATACCGCCCGAGTAGTGCTTGACCTGCTTCCCGGCCGCGTCGGTGAGCCCGAAGGCCTCCAGCAGCTGTGCCGACCGCTCCCGCGCGGCCTTCTTGCCGTGCCCGAGGAGCCGGCCCAGCAGCACCAGGTTCTCGGTGCCGGTGAGGTCCTCGTCCACCGACGCGTACTGGCCGGTGAGGCTGACCCGGCCGCGCACCTCGTCGGCCTCGCGGACGACGTCGTGGCCGAAGACGTGGGCCTCGCCGCCGTCGGGCCTGAGAAGGGTGGCGAGCATCTTGACGGTGGTGGTCTTGCCGGCGCCGTTCGGTCCGAGGACGCCGTAGACCGTGCCGGCCGGCACGGCGAGGTTCACGCCGTCCACTGCCCGGGTCTCGCCGAACGTCTTCACCAGGCCCGCGGTCTCGATGGCCAGGCCGGCGGTGTGCTGGCTCATGGTGGGGTGTCCTTCCGCGCAAAGGGGTTACGCATGGGGAGACCCTTACCGTCGCGCAGATTCATCGGTCCCGCACGGGGATTTCCGGATGGATCGGTCGAAGGACCGACGCGGGTCCGACCGGGGACCCGGGAAACTCCGACCGGGGACCCGGGAAACTCCGACCGGGGACCCGGGAAACTCCGACCGGGGACCCGGGAAGCTTCGGCCGGGGACGCGGGAGTTCCGACGGGACCGCAGGAGTAGCGTCCCCCTCATGCATGCGATCACGATTCCCGAACCTGGTGGTCCCGAGGCGCTGGTGTGGGACGAGGTCCCCGATCCCGTACCCGGCGAGGGCGAGGTCCTGGTCGAGGTGGTGGCCAGTGCCGTCAACCGTGCCGACGTCCTGCAGCGTCAGGGCTTCTACAACCCGCCGCCCGGCGCGTCTCCCTACCCCGGCCTGGAGTGCTCGGGCCGGATCGCCGCGCTCGGCCCGGGGGTGGCCGGCTGGGCCGTCGGCGACGAGGTGTGCGCGCTGCTCACGGGCGGCGGATACGCGGAGAAGGTCGCCGTCCCGGCCGGGCAGCTGCTGCCCGTGCCCGAGGGGATCGACCTCGGGCGGGCCGCCGCGCTCCCCGAGGTGACCTGCACGGTCTGGTCGAACGTCTTCATGATCGCCCACCTGCGCCCGGGCGAGACGCTGCTCGTGCACGGTGGTTCCAGCGGCATCGGCACTATGGCGATCCAGCTGGCCAAGGCCGTCGGCGCGAAGGTCGCCGTCACCGCGGGCACCGAGGAGAAGCTGCGGCGGTGCGCCGAGCTGGGCGCGGACGTCCTGATCAACTACCGAGAGCAGGACTTCGTCGAAGAGATCAAGAAGGCCACGGACGGCGCCGGTGCCGACGTCATCCTCGACAACATGGGAGCGAAGTACCTGGAGCGCAATGTCCAGAGCCTCGCCGTCAACGGCCGTCTCGCGATCATCGGCATGCAGGGCGGCGTGAAGGGCGAGCTGAACATCGGCGCGCTCCTGGGCAAGCGCGGCGCGATCAGCGCGACCACGCTGCGGGCCCGCCCGCTCGGTGAGAAGGCGGCGATCGTCGCGGCCGTACGCGAGCACGTCTGGCCCCTGCTCGCCGCCGGTCATGTGCGCCCCGTCGTCGACCGAGAACTCCCGATGAGCGACGCGGCCGCCGCCCACCGGGTCGTCGAGGAGAGCGGCCACGTCGGCAAGGTGCTGCTGATCACCCCCTGAGCGCGACAATCCGCTTCTGCTTCCTAGTCGCGCCGCAGGCGCAGGCCCAGGAAGGCCAGGCCGAGACCGAGGCCGATGAGGATGAGGCCGCTGCCGAGGGGCAGGATCCGCAGCACGCGCCCGGCGGGCTGCTCCTCGACGGCCTCGGCCTGCGGTGACGCGGAGGGGACGAGCTCGGCCTCATGAGGCGGTTCGCCCTGCTCGGCCGGTTCGTCGGCAGGGTCCTCGCCCGGTTCTTCACCCGGTTCTTCACCGGGCTCCTCGCCGAGTTCCTCCTCGCCCTCCGGTTCGACGAACACCTCACCGCTCCGCCCCGGCCGTACGCGCCCCTCCCCGGCCCGGCTCCCGGCCCGGTCGGGGTCGGAGGGGGAGGCGGAGAGAGAGGGAGAGGGAGAGGAGGACGTCGATACGGCGGCGTACGACGACACGCTCCCGTACGTCGATACGGCGGCGTACGACGACACGCTCCCGTACGACGAGACGGCGGCGTACGCCGATACGGTCGCGTACGACGCAACACCCCCGTACGGCAGCCCGACCGCCACCAGGCCGAGCCCCACCCCCACGCCCACCCCGGCCCCCGCCCTCCACCACCCCCGCCGCCATGGAGCCACGCCCGTGACCCCCCTCCCGGTGTCGAGCCGCCAAGAAAAGTAGCCATAAGCCTGGCACTTCTGAATTTTCATCGCATTTCGGACTCCGCCGAACGGAAACGGTGGATCACCCTGCGCAGGGGGCACCACGGTGATGAGGTGTAGGGGTGCGAGAGAATGGCGGCATGGAGATGCCGAGAAACGATAGGTCGCCGGAGAACGCCCAGAAGATCCTGGTCGTGGGCCAGGACGGCATGGCACTCGGGGGCATCGACGCAGACGAGGACTCCCGTGAGACGCCGGTGACGGAACAGGTCGAGCAGCCCGCGAAGGTCATGCGGATCGGCAGCATGATCAAGCAGCTGCTGGAGGAGGTGCGCGCGGCTCCTCTGGACGAGGCGAGCCGGGCCCGGCTCAAGGAGATCCACGCGAGCTCGGTGAAGGAGCTGGAGGACGGCCTGGCGCCGGAGCTCGTCGAGGAACTGGAGCGGCTCTCCCTGCCGTTCAACGACGACACGACCCCCAGCGACGCCGAACTGCGCATCGCGCAGGCCCAGTTGGTCGGCTGGCTGGAGGGCCTCTTCCACGGCATCCAGACCACTTTGTTCGCCCAGCAGATGGCGGCACGGGCCCAGTTGGAGCAGATGCGCCGCGCACTGCCGCCGGGCATGGGCGGCCAAGAGGGCACCGACGACCCGCGTGCGGGGGGCCGTTCGGGCGGACCGTACCTCTAGACCTCGACAAGAAAGGGCCCGGCGACCGGAGCCGGGCCCTTTTCCATGCCGTGTGTCAGGACGGCGGGTTGCCCGTCGACACGCTCAGCTCGATCTCGGGCATGTCCTCGGGGTCGACGTCCGTCCCCGCGGAGGGGAACTGGTCCATGACAGCGCCCTCGCCGTACGTGTTCTCGTCGTAGTCCTTGACGTTCATCGTCCAGCCGGCGGCCTGGAAGCACGCCTTGACCGACTGGATGTACTTGAACTTGAAGTCCGGTATCCGGATCTTGTCGGGGTCGTTGTACGACTCCTGCGGCTCCGAGCACTCGGTCGCGTCGATCGTCTTGGACGTGTCCGGCCCGCGGTAGTCGGCCGCCTTCGTGGCCGAAGCCGAGGTGCTGGGCCCGCCGGTGGCGCCGCCCCTTTCCTCGCTGCCGCTGTTCGCCAAGAGGGTCCCGACGAGGGCGCCGACGGCCACGACGGCCACGATCGTCGAGCCGATGATCACCGGCTTGTTGCTCTTGCGCCCGCCACCCGAGGACACGGCCGTCGAGGGCTGCGGGCTGAGGTTGTACGCGGGCGGGGTGTGCGGCGCCTGCTGGTGGCCGAAGGCCGGAGCGGGCGTCTGGTAGCCGCTCTGCTGCGGGTAGCCGTAGGACGGGGCGGGCGTCGAGGGCGCCGGGGTGCCGTACGGGTTGTTCGGGGCCGGCTGGTAGGGCGTCTGGACGTTGCTCTGGGGCGCCGGTGTGCTCTGGCCGACGGGCGGGAAGACCGCGGAGCCGACGCCCGCGCCGCTCGACGTCTGGACGCCGGGGACGATGCTCGGCGGGGCGGCCTGGAAGGAGGCCGCGACGCGCAGGCACTCGTCGCGCATGGCGACGGCGGTGGGGAAGCGCTCGTTCGGGTTCTTCTTCAGCGCGCGGGCGACGAGCGCGTCCACGGCCGGCGGCAGCGAGCGGTTGATCGAGGACGGAGCCACCGGCTCCTCCTGCACATGCGCGTACGCGATCGCCAGCGGCGAGTCCGCGTCGAACGGCAGCCGCCCGGTGACCAGTTGGAACAGCATGATGCCGACCGAGTACAGGTCGGAGCGGGCGTCCACGCCGCGGCCCAGCGCCTGTTCGGGCGAGAGGTACTGCGGGGTGCCGACGACCATGCCCGTCTGCGTCATCGAGGTGACGCCGGACTGCATCGCGCGCGCGATGCCGAAGTCCATCACCTTGACGACGCCGCGCTTGGTCATCATCACGTTGCCGGGCTTGATGTCGCGGTGGACCAGCCCCATCTCGTGGCTGATCTCCAGCGCCGCCAGCACGTCCGCGGCGATCTTCAGCGCTTTGTCGGCGGGCATCGCGCCCTGCTGCCGCACGTCCTCGTCGAGCACCGAGCCGAGCGGACGGCCCTCGATGTACTCCATGACGATGTACGGCGTCGTCATGCCGTCGAGGGTGTCCTCGCCGGTGTCGAAGACCGAGACGATGTTGGTGTGCGTGAGTTTGGCCACGGCCTGGGCCTCGCGGCGGAAGCGCTCGCGGAAGGCCTGCTCGCGGCCGAGTTCGGTGTGGAGTGTCTTGATCGCGACCTGGCGGTCGAGCACGGAGTCGTAGGCGAGGTGCACCGAGGCCATGCCGCCCTCGCCGAGCAAGTCGCGCAGCTGATAGCGGCCGCCGGCGAGCGCCCGCCCCGCGAACCGGCCCTGTGCGCCGTCCTGGCTCATCTTCTGCGTCCCCCGTAAGGCCCTCAGGCGCCTGTCGCTTGCCGTGGCTCGCCGTTGATCGAAAGTCCTATTCCCGGCCAAGTCTGCCCCAGGCCACTGACACGTCAAGCTCGGTGCCCGTTCCGTGACCGTACGCGAAAGAAGCGTCGCGGAAGCGTTACAGGTGCCGTACGGCCGGTACACAGAATTTGCGCGCGGGTACGGAGTGCGGGTTTGATGGCCGGTCTGTCTCGGACCGGTACCCGGGGTCGTCCCGCACCGGCGGCTTGCGCGGAGGCTGTAGCGTGGCCGACGGAGACCGTAACAACACCGCGCGCACCGCGGGCAGAAACGACGGCGAGGACTGATGGCACAGCAGCAGCGCGCTCAGGGCCCGTCCGACCCCGAGGCGACTGGCGGCGGTATGTCAGATGCGCCGGAGATGTGGGGTAACGGCGGACTTGTCGGGGACGGCCGGTATCGGCTCACCGGCAGACTCGGCCGGGGCGGCATGGCGGAGGTGTTCGCCGCCGAGGACGTGCGTCTCGGACGCACCGTCGCCGTCAAGCTGTTGCGCGCCGATCTCGCCGAGGACCCGGTGTCCAAGGCCCGCTTCACGCGCGAGGCCCAGTCGGTGGCCGGCCTCAACCACCATGCGATCGTCGCCGTGTACGACTCCGGCGAGGACGTCGTGGGCGGCCAGAGCGTGCCGTACATCGTCATGGAGCTGGTCGAGGGGCGGACGATCCGTGATCTGCTGCTCAACGCCGAGGCGCCGGGCCCCGAGCAGGCGCTGATCATCGTCTCCGGTGTGCTGGAGGCGCTGGCGTACTCGCACCAGCACGGCATCGTGCACCGCGACATCAAGCCGGCGAACGTCATCATCACGCACAACGGCGCGGTGAAGGTGATGGACTTCGGCATCGCCCGCGCCCTGCACGGCGCGTCGACGACGATGACGCAGACCGGCATGGTCATGGGCACCCCGCAGTACCTGTCGCCGGAGCAGGCCCTCGGCAAGGCCGTCGACCACCGCTCCGACCTGTACGCGACGGGCTGCCTGCTGTACGAACTGCTCGCGCTGCGCCCGCCGTTCACCGGCGAGACGCCGCTGTCGGTGGTCTACCAGCACGTCCAGGACATCCCGGTGCCGCCGTCGCGGACCTCGGACGGCGCGTGTCCGCCGGAACTCGACGGCCTCGTCATGCGCTCCCTCGCCAAGGAGCCCGACGACCGCTTCCAGACCGCGGAGGAGATGCGCGGTCTGGTCCAGTACGGCCTGCAGATGCTCTACGACCAGGGCGGCCACACCGGCACCTGGAACACCGGGCCGGTCGACGCCCCGGCCGGCGCCGGTGCCGCCGCGGGCTTCGCGAGCACGACCGTGCTGCCGCACGGCGCCGACGGCTCCAGCACCTCGCAGATCCCGCAGCCGATCCTGCCCGCGGGTTACGGAGGCGACGACGGCGGCTTCGAGGGGCACGGCAACAGGGGCAGCGGCCGCGGCAAGCTGTGGATCCTCGCCGTCCTCGCGGTGATCGCCATCGCCGCGGGCGTCGCCCTGGCGTTGAACAACGCCGGTTCCGACGGCGGCGGTGACACCAAGACCACGAAGTCGCCGAGCGCCACGCAGTCCGCGACCGACGACCAGACCAGCGCGCCCCCGAGCGAATCGCCGACCGACGAGTCCACGGAGGACACCTCGGACGGCAGCACCGGATCGGGAGACTCCGGTTCCAACTGGCAGCCGACGTACACGCCGTCGGAGGAGTCGTCGCCCAGCTACAGCAGCGAGCCGTCGGAGGAGCCGTCGGAAGAGGTGACCCCGACGGCGCCGACGGAGGAACCGAGCAATCCCGAGACGAGCGACCCGGGCACCGCGGACGGCGGCACGACCGAAGGCGGTGGCTCCTCGGAGGGCACCATCGAGGGAGTCACCAGCGGCACCGAAGGCGGGAACGGCTGACCCGCCCGCACACGGCACGACGCACGCGCGCGTGAACCCCTGACGGGGCTTCACGCGCGCGTGGCCGTTTCGGGGGCCGCTCCTCCAGTCCGTTCCGGGGGCCGTCAGCCCGTGAAGGCGTCGCACACCGCGCCGTACTCCCGTGTCCACCACACGGCGAGAGCCGAGCTGGCCGGGAACTGGGAGTCGGCGCGGGTGTCGCCGCGCTCGTAGTGCCAGCGCAGCATCCAGAAGTCGTTGAGGCGCTCCCACCACACGCGGTGCACGGCCGCCGCCAGTTCGGAGGGCGTGGCCCCGGCCGTGCGCCGGTACGCGCGCGCGTACGCCCGGGCCTTGGGCAGGTCGAGGGTGCCGTCGGGGAGGACGAAGAAGATCGCGGCGGCGCGCACGGCCTCCTCCGCGCGGGGCTGCACGCCGAGCCGGTCCCAGTCGACGATGGCGGCGGGGGCGTCGCCGCGGTAGAGCAGGTTGAACGGGTGGAAGTCCCCGTGCACCCAACCGACCGGACCGCCGTGCGGGGGACGGCGGTCCGCGTGCCGTTCCAGCAGGGTCCGCCGCTCCAGCAGCCGGTGGCGGGCCAGCTCGTCGAAGGAGTCGGCGGGGCGGTGCCGGCGCACGCGCGCGAGGAGGTCGTCGATCAGGGCGAAGGTGTCATCGGGGGCGGGGCTCTCGACAGGGGTGGTGCGGGCCCGCGCGTGCACCGGCATCACGCGCTCCAGGCTCGCGTGGACGACACCCAGCAGCGCCCCCAGGCGGGCGCACCCGACGGGCGTGAGCTGGGCACCGTGCCGGTGGCGGCCGTCGATCCAGGGGTGCAGGGCGTAGGCGTGGCCGCCGACGACGGCGACCGTGCGCCCGTCGCGGCCGGGCAGCGGGGGCGCCACGGGAACGCCCAGGTCGGCCAGACGCTGGGTGGCCCGGTGCTGGCGGACGATCGAGGCCGGGTCGGCGGTGTCCGGGTCGAAGTGGTGCTTGAGGAAGTAGCGGCCGCGGGTCGTGCGCAGACGGTAGCCCCGGTTCAGCAGCCCCTGGTCGACGGGTTCGCAGGCGAGCGGGGAGCCGGCGGCGTACCGGCGGAGGAGGGCTCCCAGAGGGGGCGCGTGGGGCACGAGGGGTGGTACACAGGAGCGCGGCACGCGCCCGATGCTAGGGCACGAGACGCGCCTGTGAGCTGGGCGTTGTCACAGAACGTCACCAGGCGTCACAAGTGGTCTCCGACGGTCGCCTTGGGATGCTGCGGTGGCGTGAAGTGGTCCGGGGTGAGAGGGAGTCTCCCGCCGATGCGGCGGTCGGTGATCCCCTCGCCGACCACTTCGATGCCGTGATCCGTCGAGAACGGCCTCGGCGCGCGCCACGCCGGACGACCTGGTGGTCGTTGGGGAGAAAAATCCCGGAATTTCGGTCTACACGTAAGGGATCGGTCTCGGACACGAACTCTTCCCGTGAGCTGGGTGTGCGGGATAACGTGCCGTTGCTCCGGCCTCCTGCAAGGCTGTGACCAGGGTCCTTCCCGACTTTGCCGATTTACTTGGAAATCCAAGCAAAAACGCAGGTCAGGAGGGGTTTCACAGAAATGTGTCGCACTGGGTAACGTGAGGCTTGCAGGGCGCTCGCCGGGGCACCTGTCACGCCTGTTCCGGCCGAGTGACACCCACCCCGTGCACGGGTGTCGGAAACAGGTGAGCCGCACTGGTTCCCGGCAACCCCGGGGGCCGGACCGACGGAGGAGCACACGTGACCGTGGAGAGCACTGCCGCGCGCAAGTCGCGACGCAGCGCCGGAGGCAAGGCCGGCGCCACCGGCACCGAGACGGCGGCCGGCACCACCCGCGCCGCGGCGGCCAAGGCCACCGGCACAAAGCGCACCAGCGCCACCCGCACCACCCGCGCCACCGCCAAGAAGGGCGCCGAGCCCCAGCTCGTGCAGCTGCTGACGCCCGAGGGCAAGCGCGTCAAGAACGCCGAGTACGACCCGTACGTCGCCGGTGTCACCCCCGAGGAGCTGCGCGGCCTGTACCGCGACATGGTGCTCACCCGCCGCTTCGACGCCGAGGCCACCTCCCTGCAGCGCCAGGGCGAGCTGGGTCTGTGGGCCTCGCTGCTCGGCCAGGAGGCCGCCCAGATCGGCTCCGGCCGCGCCCTGCGCGACGACGACTACGTCTTCCCGACCTACCGCGAGCACGGCGTCGCCTGGTGCCGCGGGGTCGACCCGACCAACCTGCTGGGCATGTTCCGCGGCGTCAACAACGGCGGCTGGGATCCCAACAGCAACAACTTCCACCTCTACACGATCGTCATCGGCTCCCAGACCCTGCACGCCACGGGCTACGCGATGGGCGTAGCCAAGGACGGCACGGACAGCGCCGTCATCGCCTACTTCGGCGACGGCGCCTCCAGCCAGGGCGACGTGGCCGAATCGTTCACCTTCTCCGCCGTCTACAACGCGCCCGTCGTGTTCTTCTGCCAGAACAACCAGTGGGCGATCTCCGAGCCGACCGAGAAGCAGACCCGCGTCCCGCTCTACCAGCGCGCCCAGGGCTACGGCTTCCCGGGCGTCCGCGTCGACGGCAACGACGTCCTGGCCTGCCTCGCGGTCACCAAGTGGGCCCTGGAGCGGGCCCGCAGGGGCGAGGGTCCGACCCTCGTCGAGGCGTACACGTACCGCATGGGCGCCCACACCACCTCCGACGACCCCACCCGCTACCGGCACGACGACGAGCGCGTGGCCTGGGAGGCGAAGGACCCGATCCTGCGCCTTCGCCGCCACCTGGAGGCCTCAAACCACACGGACGAGGGATTCTTCGCGGAACTCGAGGCCGAGAGCGAGGCGTTGGGCAGGCGAGTGCGCGAAGCGGTCCGTGCCATGCCGGACCCGGACCACTTCGCCATCTTCGAGAACGTGTACGCGGACGGGCATGCGCTCGTCGACGAGGAGCGGGCCCAGTTCGCCGCCTACCAGGCGTCGTTCGCGGACTCGGACGGGGGTAACTGAGATGGCCGAGACGATCAAGACGATGGCACTGGCCAAGGCGATCAACGAGTCGCTGCGCCGCGCGCTGGAATCCGACCCCAAGGTCCTCATCATGGGTGAGGACGTCGGAAAGCTCGGCGGAGTGTTCCGGGTGACGGACGGCCTGCAGAAGGACTTCGGCGAGAGCCGCGTCATCGACACCCCGCTCGCCGAGTCCGGCATCGTGGGCACCGCGATCGGTCTCGCCCTGCGCGGCTACCGCCCGGTGGTGGAGATCCAGTTCGACGGCTTCGTCTTCCCCGCCTACGACCAGATCGTCACCCAGCTCGCGAAGATGCACGCCCGCTCGCTGGGCAAGGTCAAGCTCCCGGTCGTCGTCCGCATCCCCTACGGCGGCGGCATCGGCGCCGTCGAGCACCACTCGGAGTCCCCCGAGTCGCTCTTCGCGCACGTGGCGGGCCTGAAGATCGTCTCCCCGTCGAACGCCGGCGACGCCTACTGGATGATGCAGCAGGCCATCCAGAGCGACGACCCGGTGATCTTCTTCGAGCCGAAGCGGCGCTACTGGGACAAGGGCGAGGTCAACGCCGAGGCCATCCCCGGCCCGCTGCACAAGGCGCAGGTCGTCCGCGAGGGCACCGACCTGACCCTCGTCGCCTACGGCCCGATGGTGAAGCTCTGCCAGGAGGTCGCCGCCGCGGCCGCCGAGGAGGGCAAGAACCTCGAGGTCCTCGACCTGCGCTCGGTCTCCCCGCTCGACTTCGACTCCATCCAGGCCTCCGTGGAGAAGACCCGCCGTCTGGTCGTCGTCCACGAGGCGCCGGTGTTCTTCGGCTCGGGCGCGGAGATCGCCGCCCGGATCACGGAGCGCTGCTTCTACCACCTGGAGGCCCCGGTGCTCCGGGTCGGCGGCTACCACGCCCCGTACCCGCCGGCGCGCCTGGAGGAGGAGTACCTGCCGGGCCTGGACCGGGTACTCGACGCCGTCGACCGTGCCCTGGCGTACTGAGGAGAGGGTCGTGACGACGATGACGGAAGCGTCCGTACGCGAGTTCAAGATGCCGGACGTGGGTGAAGGGCTCACCGAGGCCGAGATCCTCAAGTGGTACGTCCAGCCCGGGGACACGGTGACGGACGGCCAGGTGGTGTGCGAGGTCGAGACGGCCAAGGCCGCCGTCGAACTGCCCATCCCCTACGACGGTGTGGTCCGCGAGCTGCACTTCCCCGAGGGCACCACGGTGGACGTGGGCACGGCGATCATCGCGGTGGATGTGACGGGCGGTGCCGCACCCACCGAGGCGCCGACGCCCGCGCCCGCGTCGGCATCGGCACCGGCTCCCGCCCCGGCCGCGGAGGAGAAGCCCGCGGAGCCGAAGGCGGAGGGTTCCGGCCGCCAGCCGGTCCTCGTCGGGTACGGCGTGGCCACGTCCTCCACCAAGCGCCGGCCGCGCAAGGCCGTGGAGGTCCCGGGGCAGGAGTCGGCGGCCGCCGCGGCCGTCCAGGCGGAGCTGAACGGGCATGGGACGGCGGGCCACGCCACACCGCCCGTCGCCGTGGAGAAACCCCGACCGCTCGCCAAGCCGCCCGTGCGCAAGCTGGCCAAGGACCTGGGCGTGGACCTCGCGACGGTGGTCCCGTCCGGCCCGGACGGCATCATCACGCGCGAGGACGTCCACGCGGCGGCGGCCCCCGCACAGGCGCCCGCTCCCCAGCCGGAGGCCCCGCAGCCCGCCCCGGCGGCAGCCCCCGCGCCGGCCCCCGTCGCGGCGCCGACTCCGGTCGTCACGTACGACACGGCGCGTGAGACCCGTATCCCGGTCAAGGGGGTGCGCAAGGCGACCGCGCAGGCGATGGTGGGGTCGGCGTTCACGGCGCCGCATGTCACGGAGTTCGTGACGGTCGACGTCACCCGCACGCTGAAGCTCGTCGAGGAGCTCAAGCAGGACAAGGACATGCAGGGTCTGCGGGTCAACCCGCTCCTGCTGATCGCCAAGGCCCTGCTGGTCGCCATCAAGCGCAACCCGGACATCAACGCGTCCTGGGACGAGGCCAACCAGGAGATCGTGCGCAAGCACTATGTGAACCTGGGCATCGCGGCCGCGACCCCGCGCGGTCTGATCGTGCCGAACATCAAGGACGCCCACGACAAGACACTGCCGCAACTCGCGGAGGCGCTGAGCGAGCTGGTGGCGACGGCACGCGAGGGGAAGACGTCCCCGGCGGCGATGCAGGGCGGCACGGTCACCATCACCAACGTCGGCGTCTTCGGCGTCGACACCGGCACGCCGATCCTCAACCCCGGCGAGTCCGCGATTCTCGCGGTCGGCGCGATCAAGCTCCAGCCGTGGGTGCACAAGGGCAAGGTGAAGCCGCGTCAGGTCACCACACTGGCGCTGAGCTTCGACCACCGCCTGGTAGACGGTGAACTGGGGTCCAAGGTGCTGGCGGACGTGGCGGCGATCCTGGAGCAGCCGAAGAAGCTGATCACCTGGGGGTGAGACACCCCGCCCATGGGAGGAGCCGCGTGCCCGTCGCCCGGGACGCGGCTCCCGGAGGCCGGTCGCGTGGCCGGGCGGCCCGGCCCGGGCTCGGGTGTTCTCGCCCCGCCGCCCCTACCCTCCCCCACTCTCGACTTCGCTCGAGCGGGGGGACCCCCATCGTCCCTGGGGGCTCCGCCCCCAGACCCCCGACCTTCGCCCACCCACCACCCGACTCGGTCGGACAAAAGGCGACCCGCCAGACCGCGCCCCCTCACCCACCGGGCGAGCGCCACGCGTACCCACCGAGGCACCTCACCGGGCCGCAGGCCGGCACCGTTTCCCGAGGCACCCACCGGGCTGTGGCCGGCACCGTTTCCCGAGGCATCTCACCGGCCGAAGCCGGCACCGTTTCCCGAGGCATCTCACCGGGCCGCAGGCCGGCACCGTTTCCCGAGGCACCCACCGGGCTGTGGCCGGCACCGTTTCCCGAGGCATCTCACCGGGCCGAAGCCGGCACCGTTTCCTCTCGCATCCAGTGGCCGCCGGTGGTCCACCCCAGCAGAAGGCGGCCGTTGCCCTCCTCTGCTGAGCCGCCCTCCGTGACCTGGCGCAGGCCGGTGAGGGCGGGGGTCAGGCGGGTTGTCACATGGGCGGGGCGGCGGGTGGCCTCCTCGAAGAGCCAGGTCAGGGTGCGTGCCTGCTCCTGCTCCGTGCACAGGGACAGGTGGAACAGCATCTGGCGCCACGCGTAGGCCGCGTCCTTGATGGTGGACAGGGGGCGCGGGTTGCCCTGGACGCGGGCGGTCAGGTGGCAGACGGTGCCGAAGCTGCGGCGGGCCAGGTCCTCCCAGCCCGTGGCCGGGGCGATGCCGGCGCGGTGGACCAGGGTGGCCAGGTTGTGGGTGGTGAGGATCTGCGCCTGTTCGATCACCGTGCCGTTGGCGGCCACCGAGCCGAAGCCCCACCGCTGCCGGGACGAGGAGGCCTTGGCGCGCTCGGCGCACAGCTTCGCGAACCCCGGTGAGGTCCGGGGCCGGGACGTCCGGATCTGTGCCTCACCGGCCTCCGCGATCGCCATGTTGCGGACGGCCCGGTAGTCGATGCCGTAGTAGCGCTCGTAGAGGGAGCCGCCGCCCAGCAGTTCCGCCGCGACGCGGGCCGCGGCGAGGAACTTCGGGGTGAAGGTGCCCATGAAGATGTCCGCGGCCAGCTCCTCGACCAGGGGAGCGCCCAGGTCGGCCTGGCGGGCGAGGACGGACAGCTCGCGGACGAGGGGGTTGGGCAGGATCGTGCCGGGGAAGGCCTGCACGGCCAGTTCGCCGAGCTGCCGCAGCGCGATCGCGGACACCTCGCCCGCCTCGGCGTCGGAGCGCCACCCGGCCACGGCCTTCACCCACGGCAGCTCCTCCACCCGCACCTGCCGCTCCAGGTTGAGCAGCAGCAGCGAACGGCGGTTGCGGAACGCGCGGTAGTTGGCGGCGGCCAGGGTGCGCAGGGCGTCGTCCGGGTAGGCCTGCGCGGTGGTGGCGGCGACGAGCTGCGGGACCAGTTCGGCCAGCACCTCCGCCGAGGGCACGACTCCGCGCTCCACCAGCGTGCCGATGGGCGCGCTCAGCGCGGCCTCGACGGGCCGGCGCAGGGCGGGCGGGATCGCCGCGCCCGCGGGCAGCCCCGTCTCCCGCGCCTCGTCCTCGCTCACCGGAGCGACAAGCGGCTCGACTTCCGCGACACCCTCCTCCTGCGGCAGCCCGGACAGCCGGCGCAGCACGAGCTGGGCGAGGGCGTGGTGCGAGGGCAGCGCCGCCTGCGCGGCCTGCTCCCGGCGCAGCGCCGTCAGCTCGGCGGAACCGGGCAGCCCGCGGCGCCGCACCATCGACGTGACGGCGTGCCGCAGCAGCCCGAGCCGACGCGCGTCCAGCTCACGCCCGGCGACGGTCTCCTCCAGCGCGCCCCGCAGGATCCCCAGGTTCTGCTTGGGGTTGAGGTGCTTGGTGCAGTACGTGTGCCGGCGGGCGAGGTCGCGGTAGCGGTGCAGCAGCCGCGCGCCCCGCTCGTGCCAGGCGGCCTCGGGCGTGCGCGTCAGGACCTGCCCGTCCTCGGCCGTCTCCAGCCAGTGCGCGAGCAGTTCGTCCCCGAACGGGTGCCAGACGGCCAGGGCCTCCCGCTGCGTCTCCACCGCCTCGCTGGACCGGCGCCGGTGCAGGGCGTGCCAGGCGTCGTCGACGGTACGGCGGTGCACCGCGTCGGCGTCGGGCGCGGGACGGTCGGCGGGCGGCGGTGTGAAGCGCAGGCGGTCCGCGAACGGGGCCAGCTCCTCGACGAGGTCCAGCGCCGCGTCCGTCTCCCCGGCCCGGGCGAGCCAGGCCACGGTGAGCAGGGCGGCCTCCTCGGGGACGGTCACCTCGTACCGCCCGCTGTCCAGCAGGCCGTAGAGCCGGCCCAGCCCGTCCTCGGACAGCCAGTACGCGAACAGGGCCCGTCGGGTCTCCGGGATCCCCGCGTGCCGCGCGGCCTCGATCTCGTACGCGCGCAGCGGGCCGCCGGCGCTCGGCTCACCGGTGGCGAAGCCGCCGCGGACGACCTCGGGCGTCACCCAGGCGGGCAGTCCGGCGACCGGGGTGCGCGAGCCGATCGCGAGCAGCCCGTTGGCCATGCCCGCGAGGACGGCCCGCCAGGCGCGGCCCTTCTCCTGCGCACGGCTGCGGGTGTCGGGGTCCTGGTGGGTGTGGGCGGTCCTGAGCGCCTTGGCCAGTTGGCCGGACGCGTAGCCCGGGTTCGCCTCTGCGAGGTGCTGCTGGTCAGCGTCATGGTTCATAAGCCGACGTGACGGGTTCCGCCCCCGTGCCCTCCGGGTCTCGAGCCCGGTGCTCTGCTGCTGAGCTACACGTCGTGGATCCGACGTGGCGGGTGCCGCCCCCGCGCCCTCCGGGTCTGCAGCCCGGTGCTCTGCTGTTGAGCTACACGTCGATGGGCCAGACGGTAGAGGTCGAACGACCGTGCGGGCAACCGGTTTTGGTGGTCCGTTCCTTGTGGGCGGACCTGGGTGAATCAGCCCATTCGGTGTCGGCTTTTCGGCGAAGGGCACGTAAATCCAGCCCGTCCGGCGTTTGAGGACGAGGCCCGTTCAGGGCCGAAACGGGGGTCTGGGGGCGGAGCCCCCAGTAACGCCCAGACCAACACCGGCCCAGTCAAACAGGAACGTGCACGGAAGAAACCCGACTCGCAATCAACCGCTCCCGCTCCCGCCGAGCCGTCCGCCTCCGCAACCGCAGGATCTGACTCACCCCGAGCGCCTGCAGGACGAACACCGCGGAGAAGGCGACCCGATAGTCGTCCCCGGTCGCGTCCAGCAGCACGCCGATCGCGAAGAGCGTCGTCATGGAGGCGACGAAACCACCCATGTTGGTGATCCCGGAGGCGGTCCCCTGCCGCTCGGGCGGATTGGCCGGCCGCGCGAAGTCGAAGCCGATCATCGAGGCGGGCCCACAGGCACCGAGCACCGTGCACAGCACGACCAGCAGCCACATCGGCGCCCGCTCACCGGGATACACCAGCACGGAAGCCCACAGCAAGGCCGTCGCCCCGACGGTCCCCAGGGCGAGCGGCAGCCGCGCCTCGTGGTGCCGGGCGACGACCTGCCCGTACACGAGCCCGACGACCATGTTGGACAGGACGACCAGCGTCAGCAGCTCGCCGGCCGTGGCCCGGCTGAGTCCCTGCGCCTCGACGAGGAACGGCAGCCCCCACAGCAGCAGGAACACCATCGCCGGGAACTGGGTGGTGAAGTGCACCCACAGCCCCAGCCGCGTCCCCGGCTCCCGCCAGGACGCGACGATCTGCCGCCGTACGTACGCGGAGCCCCGGTGCGGGAAGGGCTCGGGCTCGTGCCCCTCGGGGTGGTCCTTCAGGAACAGCAGAAGCAGCACCAGTACGACCACGCCCGCCGCCGCGCTCCCGGCGAACGCGGCCGTCCACCCCACGCCGTGCAGCAACCGCGCCAGCACCAGCGTGGAAACGAGGTTGCCCGCCATCCCCGCCAGCCCCGCGAACTGCGCGACCAGCGGCCCACGCCGGGCGGGGAACCACCGCGTCCCGAGCCGCAGCACGCTGATGAACGTCATCGCGTCCCCGCACCCGAGCAGCGCCCGCGAGGCCAGCGCCATGCCGTACGAGGGCGAGAACGCGAACCCGAGCTGGCCGGCCGTGAAGAGCACGACGCCGATGCCCAGCATCTTCTTCGTACCGAGCCGGTCGACCAGCAGGCCGACCGGTATCTGCATGCCCGCGTACACCAGCAGCTGGAGGATGGAGAAGGTGGACAGGGCCGAGGCGTTCACATGGAAGCGGTCGGCGGCGTCGAGGCCCGCCACCCCCAGCGACGTGCGGAAGATGACGGCGACGAAGTAGACGGAGACACCGATCCCCCAGACGGCGACAGCTCGCCGTCCGCCCGGCGGATCCCCCGGAAGGGTGGAGTTGCTCCCCTGCCTCCCCGGCTCTCCCGGTACCCCCGGCTTCCCCGGACTCCCCGGCTTCCCCCGCGTCATCGGACCTCCCCCCGCGCCAGATGCGAGAACCAGCCGACGTGCCGGTGGACGATCCCGACGGCTGCCTCCGTGTCACCGGCGCGCAACGCCTCGAGGATCTCCTCGTGCTCGACGAGGGTCTTGGCGATCCGGTCGGGGTGGGAGTGCAGGACGGCGACGCCCATCCGCAGCTGCCGGTCGCGCAGTTGGTCGTAGAGCCGGGACAGGATCTCGTTCCCGCCGCTGCGGACGATCTCGGCGTGGAAGCAGCGGTCGGTGACCGCTGCCCCGGCCAGGTCACCGGCGGCGGCCTGCGCCTTCTGCCGCGCGAGCAGCTCCTCCAGCCGCTCGAGGAGCCCCGGCGGTGCCGGTACGGCCTTGCGCGCCGCGTGCTCCTCCACCAGCAGCCGGGTCTCCACCACGTCCGCGATCTCCTGCGCGGACACCGGCAGGACCAGCGCGCCCTTCTTCGGATAGAGCTTGATCAGCCCCTCCGCCTCGAGCCGCAGCAGCGCCTCCCGCACCGGAGTACGGGAGACCCCGACGGTCTCGGCGAGCTCGCCCTCGGTGAGAAGCGTGCCGCCCTCGTAACGGCGGTCCAGGACACCCTGTTTGACGTGGGCGTAGACACGGTCGGCGGCGGGCGGCTGCTTGAGCGGGACGGTCGGGGCGGATGGCATGTCCACAGGATAGATACAACACGTACGCATGAGGCTGCGGCGTCCACCATGCGGACCTGGAAGGGGCCGTCGGAGGGACGAAGATCACCGGGAGGTGGGACAGGAGAGGCGGTTGAGAAATTTCTCGCAGCGGACGCACAACCTTCTGTGCTACCTACGTGTCACACACATGCGGCCCCATCTGCTTTCCCCTCCAACTCGGCCGCACCGTAGGGGCATTCGACGTAATCGGGGTATTTCAGTTGATAACCGCCACCAAGGGCTTCCGTGTCCGCAGGGCCGCAGCCGTCGTCGTGACGACTGGCGCAGTGCTCGCCGCCGGTGCCCTCACCGCGGCGCCCGCGCAGGCTGCTGTCGCGGTGCCCACGATCACGGCCAAGAGCGGGTTCGTGATGAACGGCGCCACGGGCAAGGCGCTCTACGCCAAGTACGCCGACACGCACAGGCTCACCGCTTCCACCACGAAGATCATGACCGCGAAGGTGGTGCTGTCGCAGGCCAACCTGAACCTGGACGCTCCGGTCACGATCAAGAGGGATGTCAGCAACTACATGGTCGCCAAGGGCTACCCCTCGACGGCCCGCCTTATCGTCGGTGACAAGGTCACCGTCCGTCAGCTGCTGTACGGATTGATGCTGCCGTCCGGCTGCGACGCTGCGATGGCCCTCGCCGACAAGTTCGGTACCGGTACGACGGTCTCGGCCCGCACCAAGAACTTCATCGCCAAGATGAACAACATGGCCAAGAGCCTCGGCATGACGAACACGCACTTCGACTCGTTCGACGGCATCAGCAACGGGTCGAACTACTCGTCGGCGAAGGACCTGACACTCCTCGCCCGCAGCGCGATGAAGAGCACCACCTTCAAGTCCGTCGTGAAGACCAAGTCGTACACGGCGAAGACGAAGACGAGCACCGGTGCGACCCGCACGATGGCACCGTGGGTCAACACCAACACCCTGCTCGGCTGGAACGGCACCCTGGGCATCAAGACCGGTTCCGGCACCGAGGCCAAGTACGCCCTCGTCTTCGCCGCCACGCTCAACGGCAAGTCGGTCATGGGCACCGTCCTCACCTCCTCCTCGGCGGCCAACCGCACGACGGACGTGAAGAAGCTCATCAACTTCGGCTACGCGAAGATCGCCTGACGCCGGAACAGCACACGCAGCGGGCCCGTCGTGACACTCACGACGGGCCCGTTCCGTAAAGGTACCTCTTGTGTCTGAATGCCCTACTTCGTCACCTTGAAGTTCCGCAGGATCGCCGCCGTCAGCTCCGGTTCCCCCTCCGCCTTCACCCGGTCTGCGGCCGCCTCCGGGGTGACGCGGCCGCAGGCGAGGCGGACGTACGTCTCCCAGTCGAGGGTGAAGGCGGCGGCCGGGCCGAGGGCGGGGGCTGTTTCGAGGGTGCCGCGGCCCTGGATGTCGACGCGGATCGTGCGCAGGAACTCGACGGGCCCGTGGACGTCGAAGACGATCGCGGAGCTGCGCGGGGCGTCGGCCTTCTCGGCGACGACGGCGGGCAGTTCGGCGAGGAGGACATCGCGGGCGACGTGGGCGCCGGGGGAGTCGAGGTTGCCGGGGCGGCCGAGGGCGGTGCGCAGGTCCTGCTCGTGCACCCACACGTTGAACGCGTGGCTGCGCATGGACTCCTCGAGGGTGAGCTCGGTGCCGAGGGGGCCGCGCACCTTGGTGCCCGGGTCGCGCGACTCGTTCCGCAGCTGGCGGTTGCGGCGGATGATCGTGTACTCCAGCTCGGACGTCATCTCCGGTGCCGTGTGGTGCCGGCGGACGTCGACCTGCACCTCTATGTAGCGCTGGAGGTCGGTGGTGACGTGGAAGAGGTCGCGCGGGAGGGAGTGGATGGGCCGCGGGTCGCCGTACATCTCGCAGTCCAGCCCGATGACATGGGACACGATGTCGCGCACCGACCAGCCCGGGCAGGGCGTCCGGCGGTTCCAGTCCGCCTCCACCAGCGGCTGCACCAGCTCGGATATCGCTTCGATGGAATGGGTCCAGGCGTCGGCGTAGGGCTGGAGGGTGGGATGCAGACTCACGGAACGGGACCCCTCGGCGGTCGGTACACGGGCGGGCAGGTGGTGGCGGCGTTGCCAGCGGGAGGTGGCTGTCGGCGGGTGTCTTGAAACGCTAAGTTACGCTGCTGTGAGGCACCCCGGCAGTGCTTTCGTGTGACGATCGTAGGCCCGTGTGGGAAGCCCGTGTGGACCGCTCGAATGCCAGGACGGTGGTAGTGTGCGCGCGTCTCTGATCCAGATCGCCGTGGAAGAGGGCGAATCGGTCGAAGCGCGGCGGGTGCGGGTCGCCTCGCTGGTGCGTGAGCAGGCCGGTTCCGCCGACCTCGTGGTGCTTCCGGAGCTGTGGACGACCGGGGCGTTCGCCTACGAGGAGTTCGGCAGTGAGGCCGAGCCGCTGGAAGGGCCCACCTACGAGGCCATGGCCAAGGCCGCGAGCGACGCGGGCGTATGGCTGCACGCGGGCTCGATCCCCGAGCGAGACCCCGACGGTCCCCTCTACAACACGTCTCTCGTCTTCTCCCCCTCCGGTGAGCTGGCCGCCGCCTACCGCAAGATCCACCGCTTCGGCTTCGACAAGGGCGAGGCCGTCCTGATGGGCGCGGGGCGCGAACTGGTGACGGTACGGCTCCCCGGGACGACTCTCGGTCTGGCCACCTGCTACGACCTCCGTTTCCCCGAACTCTTCCGCGGTCTCGTCGACGCCGGCGCCGAGACCCTGGTCGTCCCGGCGGGCTGGCCGGAGCGCCGCCGGTCGCACTGGACGCTGCTGGCCCAGGCGCGGGCGGTCGAGAACCAGGCGTTCGTGCTCGCGTGTGGAACGGCCGGGACGCATGCGGGAGTTCCGCAGGCGGGTCACTCGATCGTGGTGGATCCGTGGGGCGAGGTGCTCGCGGAGGCAGGCTCCGGCGAGGAGGTCCTCACGGTGGACCTCGACCCGTCGAAGGTCGCGACGACCCGGGAGCAGTTCCCGGCCCTGAAGGACCGGGTGCTGGGGCTCCAGCCTCCTCGGCGCTGAGCGTCCCCGGCCGGCGGCGCGGCTCATACGCCGTCGAGGAAGGTGGCTCATACGCCGTCGAGCAAGGTGGCTCATACGCCGTCGAGCAGCGCGGCGAGGCCCCGGTCCAGGGCCGGGCCGAGGAACTCGTCGGCCGGTTCGGTCACGGTGTACGACCGCAGCAGGAAGCGGTGGAGCGCGGCGGAGTCGAAGCGGATCATGGCCACGCCCTCCGCCGCGTGGAGTTCCACGATCGTGTGGGACGGCCCGCACGGCCAGATGTGCACGGCGCCCACACCGGACGGCGCGACCAGCCCCTCCTCCAGGAGCGTGCGGGCGAACATCCAGGTCGCCCTCTCGCCGTCGAGCGTGGCGCAGCCCGGGAACACGAACTGCACGGCGAGCGGGTCGTCGGACGTGCAGCGCAGGGTGACGGGCACCGCGACCTCCTGGTCACGGGTGATCAGACGGGCGCCCATGGGCTGGTCCAGGGTGATGTGCACGGTCGGTCTCCGATTCATGTGCCGGTATGCCTTTCTCGACCGTGCGGAGGGCCGTGCATTACGCGACCGACGAGAGCAATCGGTGTGACCTGAGTCACTTTCTCGGGCCGCCGGAACTGTAGTTGAAAGTTTTGTCATCTACGCTGACAAACCTGAAACTCCCCTCCTTCGCAGGCAACTGGAGCGTTGCTGCCATGAACGCTGGTTCCACCCCCGGTTCCACCGCCGAGTACGCCCGGATCTACGAGGAGCAGCAGCCTCGGCTCGTCGCGTACGCGCGCTCGCTCACCAGGAACACCTGGGTCGCCGAGGACCTCGTCGCCGAGGCGCACTTCCGGGTGTGGCGGAGGCTGTCCGCGGGGCACGAGATCGACAACGTCCCCGCGTACCTCATGACGACGGTCCGGCATCTCGCGATCGCCGCCGGGAGCGCCGCCCGGGAGACACCGCGGGATCCGCAGACCGACGTGCGGGCCGAGGCCGACGCGCACGGGGACGACCCCGCCGAACAGGTGTCCTCCGTCGACCTGCTGATGCGGGTGCTGGGCCAGCTGCCCGAGCGCTGGGTGAAGGCGCTGTGGCTGGCGGAGGCGGAGGGCCAGCCGCTGGCGGCGATCGGGCCGCAGCTCGGCACCAAGCAGGGCGCGACCGCGGTCCTGCTCCACCGCGCCCGCGAGGGTATGCGGCAGGCCTACCTCAGCACCCAGACGGGTGTCCCGGACGACCCCGCCTGCCAGGTGCACTGTGCCCGTATGCCCGCGTACGTGCGCGGTGCGGCGACGGCACGGCAGTCCGAGCGGCTGCTCGGCCATGTGGACGCGTGCGACGACTGCCGCGCGCGGCTCACGGCCTTGATGCAGGCCAACAACCGACTGCCCGCGCTCGTCGGTCCGGCGCTGCTGGTGTTCGCGCTGGGCGGCGCGGGGCGGTTCCTGCTGTCGTTCACGGCGGGGTCCGCCGGTGCGGTGACCGGTGCGGTGACCGGGTCGAGTGCGGCGGGCGGGCACGGCGGCGGGCTGCTGCACGGGGCGCGCCACGCCGCCACCGGTGGCGCGAAGACGCCGCTCGCTGCCGCGGCGGGCGCGGCCGTGGCAGGCACCGTGGCGATCTGCCTCGCGCTCGGCTCGGCCGACGCCTCGCCCGAAACACCGGAAAGAACGCCGGTGGCCGAGGTCCCCGTGGCGCAGGCGCCGGTGGCGCAACCGCAGAAGGCCGGCACCGAGGAACCCGAGAGCCGGAGGCAGGAGGCCGAGCAGGTGCGCACGGCCGCCGGCACGGCCGTATCCCCCGGAACGTTCGCGGGACCCGCGACCCTCGAGCCGGTGGCCGACCCCGGCGGGACGGGGACGACGGGCGAGGCCGTGCCCCGGAAGCCTGCGGACGAGGCACCGCAACCGGGCGGTGCGGACAGGCCGGCTCCAGGAACGGACCCGGAGCCGGCGGCGCCCTCGGACAACCCGGGCACGCACACCCCCGGTTCGGGGACGGACGATCCGGAAACGGACGACCCGGCCACCGAGACCCCGACCGAACCTCCCGTGGACACCCCGGACCCGGAAACCCCCGCCCCTCCGAAGGAGGACACCCCGGCGCCGTCCGAGCCGAACCCCGAGGTACCCGGGGAACCCGGCGGCGACTGCGCGGACGGCCACGGTCCGATGCACGAGGCCCCCCACGGCCGTATCCCTCACGGCAGGGCTTGAGAAGTCCGGCCGCGTCGGTCCTCCCGCGTCAGTCCTCCCGCTCCTTCTCCGTCAGGTGGATCACGCACACCGTGACCGCGATCAGCAGCGCCGGATCCGCGTCCTCGCGTACGACGTCGACGCCGTACGTCTCCCGCACATGCAGCCAGCGCCGGGAGACGACGGCCAGGAGCTCGCCGTCGTACTCGATGGCGAACTCCCGGTCGAGGATCTTCCCGCTGACGTCCAGCTCGGTGCGGCCGTCCGCCAGGGAGACCCGGTAGTGGTTGCGCAGCAACGACAGCCGTTTCCGCCGGATGGTGGCCAGCGGCTCGCCGTCCCGTTCGATCACCATGGTGTCCCGCAGGGCGAACATCTTCTTGCGGATGTCGATCAGGACCCGCCCGTGGGTGTCCTTCAGCTCGAAGGTGTCCCGCAGCCGGATCGCCTTGCCGTCGACGAGGTACACCCTGTTCCCGCGGTCGTCCTCGATCCAGTAGTCGTCACCGAAGGCCAGGAGCCGGTCGCGCACGAGGAATCTCATGTCGTCACCGCTTCCCCGGCGGCCGGTCCGGAACGCCGTCGGTAGGCCGACGGGCTGAGTCCGCGTCCGGTGCGGCGGCGGACGAGTCCACGGGTACCGCCCGCCTCGACCGCCTGCGACGCCGTGACACCCTGGAGGCCATGAGTGACTCCTCTCCCCGCCGCGTCCGCGTCCGCGCCCCCGAGCTGATCGGCAAGGGCGGCTGGCTGAACACGGGCGACAAGCAGTACACCCTTGCTGACCTGCGCGGACGGATCGTCATCCTGGACTTCTGGACGTTCTGCTGCATCAACTGCCTGCATGTCCTCGACGAGCTGCGCGAGCTGGAGGAGAAGCACCGGGACACGGTCGTCGTCATCGGTGTGCACTCGCCGAAGTTCGTCCACGAGGCGGAGCACGAGGCGGTCGTCGACGCGGTGGAGCGGTACGGCGTGGAGCATCCGGTGCTGGACGACCCCGAGCTCGCCACCTGGAAGCAGTACGCCGTGCGTGCGTGGCCCACGCTCGTGGTCATCGACCCCGAGGGGTACGTCGTCGCCCAGCACGCCGGTGAGGGGCATGTGCACGCCATCGAGCGGCTGGTGACGGAGCTGGAGGCCGAGCACGAGGCGAAGGGCACGCTCCGGCGCGGCGACGGGCCGTACGTGGCGCCCGAACCGGAGCCCACGGCTCTCCGCTTCCCCGGCAAGGCGATCCTGCTGCCGTCCGGGAACTTCCTGGTCAGCGACACCACCCGGCATCAGCTGGTGGAGCTGGCGGGGGACGGGGAAAGCGTCGTGCGGCGGATCGGGTCCGGGGCGCGCGGCTTCGCCGACGGCACGGTGGACACGGCCGCCTTCAACGAGCCGCAGGGGCTGGCCCTGTGGGACGACTCCTCCGTCGTCGTCGCCGACACCGTCAACCACGCCCTGCGCCGCCTCGACCTCGTCTCCGGCGGGGTGACGACCCTGGCGGGCACCGGGAAGCAGTGGTGGCAGGGCTCATCGACGTCCGGCCCGGCCCGCGGGATCGACCTGTCCTCGCCGTGGGACGTGGCGCTCTTCGGCGGCAAGGTCTGGATCGCGATGGCGGGTGTGCACCAACTGTGGACGTACGACCCGGCCGAGGGCACGGTCGGCGTCGCCGCCGGCACCACCAACGAGGGGCTCGTCGACGGGCCCGCCGCCGAGGCCTGGTTCGCGCAGCCGTCCGGGCTCGCGGTCTCCCCGGACGGGGAGCGGCTGTGGCTCGCCGACTCCGAGACCTCCGCCCTGCGCTGGGTGGACCTCGAGGGCGTCGTCCACACCGCCGTCGGCACCGGCCTGTTCGACTTCGGGCACCGCGACGGCGCCGCCGAACAGGCCCTCTTCCAGCACCCCTTGGGCGTTACGGCGCTGCCCGACGGCTCGGTCGCCGTCAGCGACACCTACAACCACGCCCTGCGCCGCTACGACCCGGCGACGGGCGAGGTCACGACGCTCGCCACCGATCTGCGCGAGCCCAGCGACGCCGTCCTCGTCGGGGACGACATCGTGGTCGTGGAGTCGGCCCGGCACCGGCTCACCCGGCTGCGGCTGCCGGAGGAGGCGGTCAGGGTCGCCGCCGTCGCCCACCGCACCCAGCGCGCCGCCACCGAAGTGGCGCCCGGCAGGCTGCGGTTGGACGTGATCTTCCAGGCCCCCACGGGCCAGAAGCTCGACACACGGTACGGCCCCTCCACACGCCTGCTGGTCTCCGCCACCCCGCCCGAGCTGCTGCTGTCGGGCGAGGGCGCGGACACGGACCTGTCGCGCACGCTGGAGCTCAACCCGGCGGTGCGGGAAGGGGTTCTGCACGTCTCGGCCATGGCCGCGTCCTGCGACGACGACGCTGCGAACGAATACCCCGCCTGCCATGTCCACCAGCAGGACTGGGGCGTTCCGGTGCTGCTCACCGAGAACGGCGTCGACCGGCTGCCGCTGGTGCTGGCCGGCCTGGACGCCTGATCCCGGCAACGGTCACACGCCGTACCCGTCGTGGTATCCGCCGCGGTGGTGGTGATGGCGCTCCTCCTCGACGACGGTCGTCGAGGCCGGAGGCACCACCACGCGGCGGCGCCGGGCGATGCTGCTGAAGGTCGTCACGCCGATCAGGCCGACGATCATCAGGATGATTCCGACCAGGTCGAGGTTGACCCCCTGCATTTCCCAGTCGGTCGCGAACGTGAGGATGGCTCCCACGGCGATGAGGATGATGCACCCGCCGAGGCCCATGAGTGTCGCCTCCCCTTCGGTGTACCGGTCGTTCCGGTCCGTGACAGCGGGTACCCGGGCGACCGCCGACCACACATCACCGAGCTGCGGGCCGTCCTTGCCGCCGTCCGGGCCATCGCCGACCGCCTGCCGGACGAAGCCTCCGGAGGCGCGGCCCCCGGAGGCTGACCCGCGAGGAACGCCCTGGGCAGGCCCTAACCCTGCAGGAACGCCACCAGCGCGTTCGCCAGCAGGTACGGGTCGTCAGCGCCGCTCAACTCCCGTGCGCTGTGCATCGACAGGATGGCCACGCCGATGTCGACGGTCCGGATGCCGTGGCGGGCCGCGGTGATCGGGCCGATCGTCGTGCCGCACGGCATGGAGTTGTTGGAGACGAAGGACTGGAAGGGCACGCCCGCCTTCTCGCAGGCGGCGGCGAAGATCGCCCGGCCCGAACCGTCCGTGGCGTAGCGGTTGTTGACGTTGACCTTGAGGATGGGGCCGCCGTTGACGCGGGGGTGGTGCGTCGGGTCGTGCCGCTCCGCGTAGTTGGGGTGGACGGCGTGACCGGTGTCGGAGGAGAGACAGACGGTGCCGGCGAAGGCCCGCGCCCGGTCCTCGTACGACCCTCCGCGCGCGAACACCGAACGCTCCAGCACGCTGCCGAGCAGCGGCCCGTCCGCGCCGGTGTCCGACTGCGAGCCGTTCTCCTCGTGGTCGAAGGCGGCGAGGACCGGGATGTACGGCAGACCCGCACCGCTGGTCGCCACGGCCGCCAGCGCCACCGTACCGGCGTGCACGGACAGCAGGTTGTCCATGCGCGGCCCGGCCACCAGCTCCTGGTCACGGCCCAGGTAGGCGGGCGGCTCGACGGAGTGCGTCATCAGGTCCCAGCCGGCGACCTCGCCCGCGGGCAGCCCCGACTCCTCCTCCAGGAAGGCGATCAGGTCGCCGTCCCGGACGTCGTTGCCGAGACCCCAGATCGGCTGGAGGTGGCGCTGCTTGTCGAGCTTGAGGCCCTCCGACGACACGGAACGGTCCAGGTGGATGGCGAGCTGCGGCACCCTCAGCAACGGCCGGCCGATGTCGACCAGGCGTGTCGAGCCGTCCCGCAGGGTCACCCGGCCGGCGAGGCCCAGGTCGCGGTCGAGCCAGGAGTTGAGCAGCGGCCCGCCGTAGATCTCCACGGCGACCTGGCGCCAGCCGTGCGCGCCGGTGTCGGGCAGCGGCTTGACGCGCAGGTTGGGGGAGTCGGTGTGGGCGCCGATGATCCGGAAGGGGGTGTGCGGGGTGGCGCCCTCGGGGACGTACCAGGCCACGATCGCGCCCCCGCGCAGCACGTACTTGCCGCCGCTGGACCCGTCCCAGGCGTCCGTCTCCGCGACCTGCCGGAAGCCGGCCTTCTCCAGCCGTTCGGCGGCGTTCGCCACGGCGTGGTACGGCGAGGGGCTCGTCGCCAGGAAGGACATGAGGTCGTCGGTGTGGCCGCGGTCGAAGCGGGAGGGTTCGCTCATGGGGTTCACCTTAACGACGTACGAGGGCCCGCTCCCCGAGATGGGGAGCGGGCCTCGTGAGGTGTGCGAAGTGACGGGTGTCCACCAGGTGCCCGGAGCTGGTGCGGGCCGGGGGCGAGTCACGCGGCCCGGCGCTTGCGGGGTGCCGCCCGCGCCCACCCGTGCCGCCCCGGCGGCACGACCGCCCGCGGCTTGACGGGGCCTAGAACGCGGCCTCGTCCAGCTCCATCAGGTCCAGTTCGACGCCCTCGGCGACCTTGCGGGCCAGGGTGACGCCGGGCAGAACGTTGGCGGCGAAGAACTTCGCCGCGGCGATCTTGCCGGTGTAGAAGGCCTTGTCCTTGGCGGAGGCCGTCTCCAGCTTCTCGGCGGCGACCGCCGCGCCCTTCAGCAGCAGGTAGCCGACGACGACGTCACCGGAGGCCAGCAGCAGACGGGTGGTGTTCAGGCCGACCTTGTAGATGTTCTTGACGTCCTGCTCGGTGGCCGCGAGGTCGGTCAGCATCAGGCCGACGATGGCCTCCAGTTCGACGGCCGCCTTGGCCAGGTGCTCGCGGGCGCCCGCCAGCTCCTCGCCGCCGGTGCCCAGCGCCAGGAACTTCTTGATGTCCTCGGCGAGGGAGTTCAGGGCCGCGCCCTGGTTGCGGACGATCTTCCGGAAGAAGAAGTCCTGGCCCTGGATCGCGGTGGTGCCCTCGTACAGGGTGTCGATCTTGGCGTCGCGGATGTACTGCTCGATCGGGTACTCCTGCAGGAAGCCGGAGCCACCGAAGGTCTGCAGCGACTGGGCGAGCTGCTCGTAGCCCTTCTCGGAGCCGTAGCCCTTCACGATCGGCAGGAGCAGGTCGTTCAGGGCGTGCTCGGCGGAGGTGTCCTCGCCGGCGGCCTCCTTGACGGCGATCGCGTCCTGGACCGAGGCGGTGTAGAGGACGAGGGCGCGCATGCCCTCCGCGTACGCCTTCTGCGTGATGAGCGAGCGGCGCACGTCGGGGTGGTGGGTGATGGTGACCTTCGGCGCGGTCTTGTCCATGAAGTTCGCCAGGTCCGGACCCTGGACGCGCTCCTTGGCGTACTCCAGCGCGTTGAGGTAGCCGGTGGAGAGGGTGGAGATCGCCTTCGTGCCGACCATCATGCGGGCGAACTCGATGATGCGGAACATCTGGCGGATGCCGTCGTGCTTGTCGCCGATCAGCCAGCCCTTGGCGGGGTGGCGGTCGCCGAAGGTCATCTCGCAGGTGTTGGAGGCCTTCAGGCCCATCTTGTGCTCGACGTTGGTGGCGTAGGCGCCGTTGCGCTCGCCCAGCTCGCCGGTCTCGAAGTCGAAGAGGTACTTGGGGACGAGGAAGAGGGACAGGCCCTTGGTGCCGGGGCCGGCGCCCTCGGGGCGGGCGAGGACGTAGTGGAGGATGTTCTCCGACATGTCGTGCTCACCGGACGTGATGAAGCGCTTCACGCCCTCGATGTGCCAGGAGCCGTCCTCCTGCTGGATCGCCTTGGTGCGGCCGGCGCCGACGTCCGAGCCGGCGTCCGGCTCGGTGAGGACCATCGTGGAGCCCCACTGCTTCTCGACGGCGATCTGCGCGATCTTCTTCTGGACCTCGTTGCCCTCGTCGAAGAGGATGCCGGCGAAGGCCGGGCCCGAGGAGTACATCCACACGGCCGGGTTGGCGCCGAGGATCAGCTCGGCGTACGCCCAGATCAGGGACGGCGGGGCGGTGGTGCCGCCGATCTCCTCGGGCAGGCCCAGACGCCAGTACTCGGAGTCCATGAAGGCCTGGTAGCTCTTCTTGAAGGAGGCCGGGACCGGCGCGGTGTTGGTCTCCGGGTCGAAGACCGGGGGGTTGCGGTCGGCGTCCGTGAAGGACTCCGCGAGCTCGTTCTCCGAGAGGCGGGTCAGCTCCTCGAGGATGCTCTTCGCGGTCTCGGTGTCCATCTCCTCGAACGGGCCGGTGCCGTACAGCTTGTCGCGTCCCAGTACTTCGAAGAGGTTGAACTCGATGTCGCGGAGATTCGACTTGTAGTGCCCCATGGCGACGGCTCCCGGCTCCGTAGAGAGATCGGCGAGGCACTGGATCCTCGCGCTAGTTCACGTACCAACAAGTAGCTACGATGATGCTACCCGTCGGTAATAAGCCGCAACCCCGAACCGGTGAACTGTGACAGGTCACACCGGCACCGTCAGCGTCGCCGTGTATCCCTTCTCGACGCTGCCCGTCATCGTGGCCAGCTGCTGGTCGTGGCCGTCGCTGAAGATGTTGTCCGTCTCCAGGGAGAGCCGGCCCAGGTTCTGCGCGCTCTGGCTGTAGCCGTCCGTGGCGTACACCGTGTCGCAGACGTCCTCGGGCAGCGCGAGCTGCGAGGTGTTCGTGATGGACGTGGCCGCCGTGGCGTCGTCCAGGCTGCCGTAGACCTCGAAGTGGATGTGCGGCCAGCGGCCCGGGTAGCAGGCCGGGAAGATGCTCGTGAAGGTGACCCGGCCCTTGTCGTCGGTCTCCTGGACGCCCCGCAGGTAGTTCTCCTCGGTGACGCCCTCGGAGTACAGGGAGTAGTTGCCGTCCCGGTCGCAGTGCCAGAGGTAGACGGCGGCGCCCTTCTTCGGGGTACCGCAGCCGGAGGCGGCGTCCACGACCGTGAGCGTGACGGTGAGGGGGACGCCCTCGGCGGTGCCGCCCGCGGAGTCGCCGAAGCTCTTCGTGATGTCGCTGCGGACGACACCGCTCTCCTTGAGGACGTTCACGCCGTTCGAGCCGTCGCCGGGATAGGGGCCGGCGGTCTCGTTCGGGATCGTGGCGCACTCGGCGGAGGAGCTGCCGGACGACGCGGACGAGGAGGAGCCGGAGGCGGAGGAGGACGACGACGCGGTGTCGTCCTCGCTGCCCGAGCAGCCCACCAGGGGCACCAGGCTCGTCCCCGCGAGAAGCCGGATCATCCGGCGGCGGGCGAGGACGGGAAGGTCGTAGGAGAGCCCTCTGTCGTGCTCGTGGTCTTCGTCGTCGTGGTGGTGCCGCATGGTGGTGCCCCTCGCTGTGATGGCCGGCGCTGTGCCGTTCCGTGGCGCGCTCTTCGATGGGGGGACGCTATGGGTGTCCACTGTGGGATTCCAGGGCCGGCGCTGTGAAGTACCCATGGGGTGTGCGGGCCTCCCGGTGGCCCCGTGCCACCCCACTCGCCGGGCGATCTCGGTACGCTTGCGCGCATGTATGGATACGGCCAGCCCATGGACGGTGGCGCTGCCCAGCAGCAGTACGCCCCGCCGCAGCAGCCCATGGCCGGCGGGTACGGCCAGCAGCCGCCCCTGTATCCCGAGCCGTCCCCGCCCTCGCTCGCGGACGCGGTGCGGGCCTTCACCACCGGGCAGATGGCCGCCGAGGACTTCCAGCAGGTCTTCGCGACCTCGAAGGTGTACTGCCCGCGCGGCGACAACCCCGGCTTCCTCGCCCTGCACAACACCCAGCAGCCGGTGATCCCGATGTTCTCCACGCTCAAGGAGCTGCGCCGGTACGCGGGCAAGGAGTCCAAGTACTTCGTCATCACCGGTGCCGAGGTGCTCGACCTGCTGCCCACCGGCTACGGCTTCGTCCTCGACATGGAGGGCGAGCACCGGATGGTCTTCGACGCGAAGGCGGTCGAGCAGATGGTCGACTTCGCGATGCGCCGCATGTACGGCTGAGAGTTCCCCCGCGGCCGGAAAACGCTTCCGTGTTTGTCACAGGCATGCCATAGGGTTCCCTCTGGCAGCCGCGCCCCGTATGTCACCGCGCTCACGCGGTCGCGTCCGGGTGCCGCGCGGCGCTCTCATCTCCCGGTCGACCACCGGGTTCTCTTGTGGGGGTTCCTTACTGTGCGCATGCGCAGCACTTCGGCCGCGACGGCACTCGCGGTCCTCGTCAGCTCTGCGGCGCTGAGCGTCGCCGCGGCCGGTACCGCCGCGGCCGCTCCCGCCACCGTCACCAGCCCCGTCGGCCTCGTCGTGGACCACGCCCTGCAGCGTGTCTTCGTCGGTGACCAGGCCAACGGGCGGATCCTCGCCGCCGACTACACGGGCAAGCTCGTCGGGCTGAACGTCGGCTTCGGCGACGTCAGCGACCTGGCCGTGTCCGACGACGGCGCCACCGTCTACGCGGCCCTGCCGGCCACGCACGAGATCGTGGCGCTCGACGCGACCACGCTGCAGGTGAAGACCCGCTACGCCGTCGCCACCAACGCCGGCCCGCGCCACCTGGCCTTCTCCGCCGGCAAGGTGTGGTTCACGTACGGCGACCAGTGGGACGGCGACCTGGGCTCCGTCGACCCGTCGGTGGACCCGGCGAGTGGCACCGACCCGGTGACGCTGGCGCAGTTCCCGACCGAGGGCACCTCGGTCGGCCTCTGGGGTCAGGCCCTGCTGGACACCGACCCGCTCCGTCCGGGCGTGCTGGCCATCGGCCAGACCGGCGGCGGCTCCACGGACTCGATGGCCGTCGTCGACGTGTCGAGCGGGGCGCCCCAGCTCACGGCCTGGCACTTCAGCGACTACACGCTGAACACCGGTATCCGGGACATCGACCTCGTCGCGGGCTCGAACCAGGTCCTGGTCAACGGCACGGACCGGGACGCCTACGCGGACGGGAAGTTCAGCAAGGCCGGCGCCTACCCGGCAGGGCAGGCGGCCGACGTCGGCCGCAGTGGCCTGATCGCCCAGATCACCGGCACCAAGGTGGCGGTGTACCGGCCGAACGCCGCCCAGCCGGTGCGCACCTTCAGCACCGGAACCCAGCCCGCGGCCGACGTGACCTGGGCCCCGGACTCCTCCCGGATCTTCGCGCTCGTCCAGGACGGCAACGGCTACACGGTCAAGCCCCTGACCCAGCCGGCGCTGAACGTCCCCACCCTCACGGTCAACGCCCCCGCGTCCGCCCCGCGCGCCAAGAAGCTCACCGTCACCGGCAAGATCTCGGCGACGGTGCCGCTGCCGGCCGGGGTGAAGCTGACCGTCACCCGCACCGACCTGGAGAGCCCGAGCGGCAAGGCGCTGCCGGCCGTCACGGCGAAGGCGGACGGCACGTACTCCTTCACGGACGTCCCGCCGGCCGGTGGCACGGTCACCTACAAGGTCACCTACGCGGGTGACGCCACGCACACCGGGGCGAGCGCCTCCGACAAGGTCGCGGTCTCCCGGGCGGCGGTCTCGCTGACCCTGAACAACAACGGCAAGATCTACAACCACGGCACCGACGTGAAGTTCACGGCGCGCCTCGGTACGACGTACAAGAACCGTACGGTCCAGATCTGGTCGGACCCCTTCGGCGGCGACGCCCCGAACAGGCTGATCAAGACCGCCAAGGTCGATGCCCACGGCAACATCGGCGCGTGGGTGGACATGACCCGCGACACGACCGTCACCGCGGTCTTCGCGGGCGACGCCGGCTACGCGCCGAAGACGGTGAAGGTCACGGCGTACGCGCGCGTGAAGGTCTCCATGGCCGTCTCCAAGCACTACAAGACGGCCAAGATCGGCTCGACGTCGTACCAGTGGTTCCACAGGAACACCGACCCGCTGCTCACCTCGACGATGAGCTACTACCCGGGTCGTCAGCAGCGCTTCGATCTGCAGGTCTCCTACCGGGGTTCGTGGGTCCCCGCGGACCCGCTCTGGGTGGGGATGGCCACGAACGGCAAGTCGCTCGTGACGCTGGAGGCCCCCGGTGAGTCCGGATGGAAGGTGCGCGTCCGCTCGGCGTACATCAACGGCTCGTCCGGTGACAGCGTGAACTCGACGACGTACGGGGCCTGGAAGTACCTGTACTTCAGCAACTGAGCATGATCGCCTGAGGGCGGTCCAGGCAGCGGAGCCCGGAGGGAATGTCCTCCGGGCTCTTGTCGTTCTGGGTGGCAGAAAGTTCAACGCTCAACTAAACTGGGACGCACGTCGCCCAAGGAGGTACATCGACGGCATCTTCGACCACCAGGACAGCAACGGCGGTGGCGGCACCATCACCAACGGCGACACCCAGTGGATGACGGCCGGCGCGGGCCTGCTCCACATCGAGGCGCCGCCGGAGCACCTCGTCATGTCCGGCGGCCTCTTCCACGGCCTCCAGCTGTGGGTGAACCTCCCGGCGCAGGACAAGATGATGGCCCCGCGCTACCAGGACATCCGCAGCGGCAACGTCCAGCTGCTGACGTCCCCGGACGGCGGCGCGCTCCTGCGCGTCATCGCCGGCGAGCTGGACGGCCACGCGGGGCCGGGCATCACCCACACCCCCATCACGATGATCCACGCGACGCTGGCGCCGGGCGCGGAGATCACCCTGCCCTGGCGCGAGGACTTCAACGGTCTCGCGTACGTCCTGGCGGGCAGGGGCTCGGTCGGCACGGAACGCCGCCCGATCCACCTCGGCCAGACCGCCGTCTTCGGCGCCGGTGGCTCGCTGACCGTCCGCGCGGACGAGAAGCAGGACTCCCACACCCCGGATCTCGAGGTCGTCCTGCTGGGCGGACAGCCGATCCGTGAACCGATGGTCCACTACGGCCCGTTCGTCATGAACACCAAGGACGAACTGATGCAGGCCTTCGAGGACTTCCAGAAGGGCCGGCTGGGGACGATTCCGGCGGTGCACGGGATGACGGAGGAGGGCCCGCAGGAGGTCTGAGCTCCGGTACGTCGCGTCACGGCCCGAAGCCGCAACCTCGTGTTGCGGCTTCGGGCCTGCCTGTCTCAGCGGGGGCGCTGCGTCACCCGGGCGGGCCGTGTCCGCAGGACAGCCCTGCACGTGCGTGATCCGCTGGAGTCGTGCGTCTGCTCCCCGACCCCGTTCGCCGGCTCGCCGCCTGGTGCGTCGTCATCCTGCTCGTGTCCGGTGTCGTGTACGTCGGGATCCGGCTGTCCGTGGAGTTCCGGACGGCGATCGTGCCGGTGTTGCTCGCGTTGCTCGGGACCGCGTTGCTCGGGCCCTTTCATCGGAGGCTTGTCAGAGCGCGGGTCAATCGGTCCGTGGCGGCCGGAGTCACCTGTGTGGCCGTGGTGTGCGTGGTCGGGGGAGCCGTGTACATCGTCGTCGCCGCGCTGGTCGCCAGCGGGGACGACATCGTGGCCTCGTTGCGGAACGCGGGGCGGGACCTCGCCGAGCACTTCGGGGCGGCCGGGACCTCGTTGGACGATCTCGCCTCCAACGCGCGGGAGTTGCTGACCAAGTTCGGGGGGACCGCCGCCTCCGGGGTCATCAGCGGGGTCAGTGTGGTGGGCGAGACCATCGCCATGGCCGTACTCGCGCTGTTGCTCGTCTTCTTCTTTCTGCGTGACTCCGACCGGGCCGTCTCCGCCCTGCGGGCCTTCGCGCCGGGCGGCACCGCGGACACCCTGGAGGCCATGGCGCGGCGGGCCTTCCATGCCGTCGAGGGGTTCATGCGGGGGACGACCTTCATCGCCTTCATCGATGCCGTGTGCATCACCGTCGGGCTGCTCGTGCTCGACGTGCCGGGTGCCGTGGGGCTGGGGGCGCTCGTCTTCGTCGGTGCCTACATCCCCTATCTCGGCGCCTTCCTCTCCGGCGCCGTCGCCGTGCTCGTCGCGCTGGCCGACCGGGGGTTTGTCATCGCGTTGTGGGTGCTCGGGGTGGTGCTCGCCGTGCAGGTGCTGGAGGGGCATGTGCTGCAGCCGATGATCCAGAGCCGGACCGTGCAGATGCATCCGGCGGTGGTGATGCTGACGATCACGGCCGGGGCGTCCGTCGCCGGGATCCTCGGAATGCTGCTCGCCGTACCGCTGACGGCGGCGGCGTTCGGGGTCCTGCACGAGCTGCGGACGCGTTACGCGGCCCCCTCGGACACGTCCTCGGAGGCGCCCGCGGAGGGCTCGTAGAGGTCGAACCAGATGCTCTTGCCCTCGCCGCGCGGCGCCACCCCCCACTCGTCCGCGAGCAGCTCGATGAGGACGAGGCCGCGGCCCGAGGAGGCCAGTTCGCCGGGGCGGCGCTTGTGGGGCAGGTCGTCGCTGGTGTCGGTGACTTCGATACGGAGGCGGCGTTCGCCGGGCGCGCCGGTGACCTCGGCGACGAGCAGCGCGTCGGCGTCCGTGTGCACGAGGACGTTCGTCAGCGTCTCGGAGACGAGCAGCACCGCCGAGTCGACCTGGTCGTGGCAGGCCCAGTCGTGCAGCAGCTCGCGCACCTGCCGGCGGGCCTCGGCGATCCGCTCGGGCTCGGCCTGCGCGACCGTCAGCACGGTGCGCCGCCCGGGCGGCCGTACGGGCGCGGCGGCGCCGAGTCCGCTGCCCTCGCCCTGGCGGCAGACGAGGAGGAGCGCGATGTCGTCCTCGCGCCGGTCGGCCAGGGGGCCGGTGGTGTGGTGGGACGAGGGGCCGTGGACCGCCTGGACCAGGGCGTCCGCCAGTTCCTCCAGGTCGCCCTCGTGTGTCTCCAGGATCCCGCGGACACGCTGCCAGCCGGTGTCGAGGTCATGGCCGCCGGTCTCCAGCAGGCCGTCGGTGCACAGCATCAGCGCCTCGCCCGGCTCCAGGGCGAGGCGGGTGGTGGGGTAGTCGGAGTCCGGGTCGATGCCCAGCGGCAGTCCGCCGGCCGTGGCGCGGACCAGGACCGTGCCGTCGGCCATCCGGATCGCCGGGTCGAGGTGGCCGGCCCGGGCGAACTCCAGGACCCCCGTCACCGGGTCGACCTCGACGTACAGGCAGGTCGCGAACCGCAGATCGGCGGTCGCGTCGACACCGTCGCTGTGCGTGAGGCCGTAGAAGAAGCGGGAGGCGCGGGAGAGGACGGCGTCGGGGCGGTGGCCCTCGGCGGCGTACGCCCGCAGGGCTATGCGCAGCTGGCCCATGAGGCCCGCGGCCCGGACGTCGTGGCCCTGCACGTCGCCGATGACCAGCGCGAAGCGCCCTCCCCCGGACTTCGTCCGGGAGGTGCCCCCGGGCAGCGGGATCATGTCGTACCAGTCGCCGCCGACCTGGAGGCCGCCGCCGGTGGGGATGTAGCGGGCGGCGAGGGTCATGCCCGGTATCTCGGGGCCGAGCGTGGGCAGCATCGAGCGTTGCAGGCCCTCCGTCAGCTCGCGCTGGGTCTCGGCGGCGCCCGCGCGGGTCAGGGCCTGGGCGAGCATGCGGGCCACGGTGGTGAGGACGGACCGTTCGTCGGGGGTGAACGCCACCGGATAGGTGAAGGCGGCCATCCAGGCGCCCATGGTGCGGCCGGCCACCGTCAGCGGCAGGAACGCCCAGGACTGGCGGCCGAAGTGCGCGGCCAGCGGCCAGGTGAGCGGGTAGCGCGACTTGTACTGCTCGGGTGAGGACAGGTAGACGGCCCGGCCCGTGCGCGCGACCTCGGCGGCCGGATAGTCCGTCTGGAGGGACATCTGGGTGAAGGGGCTCTCGTCGCCGGGCCGTTGCCCGTGATGCCCGATGACCGTCAGCCGGTCGCCCTCGACGCCGAAGACGGCCAGTCCGTCCGGGGAGAAGCCCGGCATGGACAGGCCCGCCGCGACCCGCAGCACCTCCTCCGTGGACCGCGCCTCCGCCAGCGCCCGGCCCGCGTCCAGCAGGAACGCCTCCCGGGAGCGCCGCCAGTCGCCGGTGACGGCGGTGCGTCCGGCGGGGGTGCCCGGCCTCGGCTCGGTGACCTCCTGGAGCGTTCCGATCAGCTCGTACGCCCGCTTCACCGGGTCGAACGACGGCTTGGAGCGGCTGCGGACGACCCGGACGACCCGCCCCTGGTCGTCCATGATCCGGATCCGGACCTCGGCGAGGGTGCCCTCGGCGACGGCGAGCCGGATGACGCCGGTGATCTCGTTCCAGTCGACGGGGTGGAGGCGGGCCCGGGTCTGGGCCTCGGTGAGAACGGTCTCCTCGGCGGGCAGCCCGAGCAGCCGGGCGGCCTCGGCATCGACCGTGACCAGTCCGGTGGCGGTGTCCCAGTGCCACAGGCCGGTCGCGAGGGCGGCGAGAACCTCCCCCACGGCGGGCAGAGGCTCGCCAGTGCGCATTGCCCCACTTTAAGAAGACGCGATCGAACCCTGCCACTGATCATCGACCGGGTGGTGACGTCATAAGTGGGGAGAGCCGTTCGTGGGCCGCCCGGTACGCTGGGGGTTGTTTCACGTGAAACGTGCCCCCGATCCGCGAAGACTGGATGAACGACGATGCATCGGTACAGGTCCCACACCTGCGGCGAGCTCCGCGCCTCTGACGTCGGCACCGACGTCCGGCTGAGTGGCTGGCTGCACAATCGGCGCGACCTGGGCGGCATCCTCTTCATCGATCTGCGCGACCACTACGGCATCACGCAGCTGGTCGCCCGTCCCGGCACGCCCGCGTACGAGGCCCTCGACAAGCTGACCAAGGAGTCGACGGTCCGCGTCGACGGCAAGGTCGTCTCCCGCGGCACCGAGAACGTCAACCCGGACCTGCCGACCGGTGAGGTCGAGGTCGAGGTGGGCGAGGTCGAGCGGCTGGGCGCCGCCCAGCCGCTCCCCTTCACCATCAACACCGAGGACGGGGTCAACGAGGAGCGGCGCCTGGAGTACCGCTTCCTGGACCTGCGCCGCGAGCGCATGCACCGCAACATCATGCTGCGTACGGCGGTCATCTCCGCGATCCGCCACAAGATGACGGCGCTGGGCTTCAACGAGATGGCGACGCCGATCCTGTCGGCCACCTCCCCGGAGGGCGCGCGTGACTTCGTCGTGCCGTCCCGTCTCAACCCGGGCAAGTTCTACGCGCTGCCGCAGGCCCCGCAGCAGTTCAAGCAGCTGCTGATGATCTCCGGCTTCGACCGCTACTTCCAGATCGCGCCCTGCTTCCGTGACGAGGACGCGCGTGCGGACCGTTCACCGGGCGAGTTCTACCAGCTCGACATCGAGATGTCCTTCGTCGAGCAGGAGGACGTCTTCCAGCCGGTCGAGAAGCTGATGACGGAGCTGTTCGAGGAGTTCGGCAACGGCCGTCACGTCACCTCTCCCTTCCCGCGGATCCCGTTCCGCGAGGCGATGCTGAAGTACGGCTCCGACAAGCCGGACCTGCGCGCCCAGCTGGAGCTGGTCGACATCACCGACATCTTCGAGGGCTCCGAGTTCAAGGCCTTCGCGGGCAAGCATGTCCGTGCGCTGCCGGTCCCGGCCGTCCAGGACCAGCCCCGCAAGTTCTTCGACCAGCTCGGTGAGTACGCGGTCTCGCTCGGCGCGAAGGGCCTGGCCTGGGTCCGCGTCGCCGAGGACGGCTCGCTGACCGGCCCGATCGCCAAGTTCCTCACCGAGGACAACGTCGCCGAGCTGACCAAGCGGCTGTCGCTGGCGGCCGGTCACGCCGTCTTCTTCGGCGCGGGTGAGTTCGACGAGGTCTCGAAGATCATGGGCGCGGTGCGCGTCGAGGCCGCCAAGCGGGCCGGCCACTTCGAGGAGGGCGTCTTCCGCTTCTGCTGGATCGTCGACTTCCCGATGTACGAGAAGGACGAGGACACCGGAAAGATCGACTTCTCGCACAACCCGTTCTCGATGCCGCAGGGCGGCCTGGAGGCCCTGGAGACCCAGGACCCGCTGGACATCCTGGGCTGGCAGTACGACATCGTCTGCAACGGCGTCGAGCTGTCCTCCGGCGCGATCCGGAACCACGAGCCGGAGATCATGCTCAAGGCGTTCGAGATCGCGGGCTACGACCGGGAGACCGTCGAGGAGAAGTTCGCCGGCATGCTGCGCGCCTTCCGCTTCGGCGCCCCGCCGCACGGTGGCATCGCGCCGGGCGTCGACCGCATCGTCATGCTGCTGGCCGACGAGCCCAACATCCGCGAGACGATCGCCTTCCCGCTCAACGGCAACGCCCAGGACCTGATGATGGGCGCGCCGACGGAGCTGGAGGAGGCGCGGCTGCGCGAGCTGCACCTGACGGTGCGCAAGCCGCAGCCGAAGTAGGCCGGGAGCAGGGCAATCAAGTAGGGCAAGCAAGGTGAGCAAGCCAAGCCTTACCTAATTGAATTCCCGAAAGGGGCCGGAAATCGCCGTGGATTTCCGGCCCCTTCCCGTTTCCGTTTCCGGTTTTCTTGGCAAACCACAGTCCCTTCCCACGGCTCTGACAGGCTCCTTACCTAGCGTCCGGGCCATGACGGGAACACAAGGACCGAAGCACAAAAGGGATCTGACGCGACGCAAGGTCGTCGTGGCCGGCGGAGCCGCCGTGGCCGCTGTCGGGGCGGGCGGCGCCCTCGCGATGCCCGCCTCCGCCGACGAGGCGACCGAGGCGGCCGGCACCGCGTCCGCCTCCGCGGCCGGCACCGCGAAGACCTGCTACAAGCTCACCTCGGAGACCACCGAGGGGCCGTACTACATCGACGCGGACAAGCTCCGGCAGGACATCACCGAGGACAAGGAGGGCATCCCGCTGACCCTCCAGCTCAAGGTGATCGACTCCGAGACCTGCAAGCCGGTGGCCGACGCGGCCGTCGACGTCTGGCACTGCGACGCCCTGGGGCTGTACTCGGGGTACGAGAGCTTCTCCCAGGGCGGCGGGACCGCCCCGACGGACGCGCCCTCCGGCACCCCCACGGACGTGCCGTCCGGCACCCCGACCGGTGAGCCGCCGTCCGGCGGTGGCGGCGGCGGGCACGAGGAGCCGACCAGCGACACCCGCTACCTGCGCGGCACGTGGAAGACGGACAAGCAGGGCCGTGTCACCTTCAAGACGATCTTCCCTGGCTGGTACCAGGGCCGCTGCGTGCACATCCACACCAAGGTGCACGTGGACGGCGAGTGGACCGACGCCGGTTACGAGGGCGGGCACGCCTGCCACACCGGCCAGTTCTTCTTCGACGAGGAGTCGGTCCTGGCCTCGGCGGTGGTGGAGCCGTACGCCTCGAACACCGCCGAGCGCACGACCCTCACCGAGGACACGATCTACGACCAGAGCGGCGCGGCGGGCGGTCTGCTCAAGCTCCGCTACGACAAACGGGACATCTCCAAGGGCGTACGCGCGTCGCTGACGGTCGGCGTGGACCCGGCCGCGACGCACGACGGCCAGGACGCACCGCAGCCGGGCACGTCGGCGTCGGCCTCGCCGTCGGCTTCCGCGAGCTGAGGGACTGAGGGTCCGGGTCACCGCCGTTCGCGCCGGCCGGCGGTGACCCGGACTCTCTGGGAAACCTCACCGCAGGCACACAGGAATCCCGAGGGGCGCCCACAGCGGCCTGCCGTCTCCTAGGAGAGGAGGGAGCCGGGCCGACGGGGGCCGGCTCGGCAAGGGAGGACGCCAGCCATGGGATTCATGATCACGCTCTCGGTACTGCTGATCGCCGGCGCGGTGGCAGGGGTCGTGGCCCAGCGCCGCAACCAGCGCGCCCGCCCGCCGTCCGACCTGGACGCGGAGGCCGAGGCCAACCACTGGCTCGTACGGCTGGGTGGAGGGCTGGTCCCGCCGGACGTCCGTGCCCGGACGAGCGCGGACGGGAGCGCGGACCGGGCACTGACCAGCGCGGCGGAGTGCCACCGCACGGCACGCGCCCAACTGGCCGCAGCGCATACGGCGGCGGAGTACGGGGAGGTCACGCGGGTGGCCAAGGAGGGGCTGGAGCATCTCCGGACGGCCCGCACGGCCTTGGGCCTCACCCCGGATCCGGAATCCGGCCCCGCCCGGCTCCCGTGCCCCCACGGTGCGTGAGGCCTTCGCGGTCACATCGCGCTGGCGCCGCAAGCGGCCGCGTCACTCCTCCTGGTCATCCGGTGACGCCCCCTCCTCCAGCAACCGCTCCGCGATGTCCGTCGACCAGGCCTGCGCCCACACCCGCAGCTCGCTGATGTCGTCCTCTGCCAGGCCGTACGCCGTGAAGGCCGTGTCCGGGTAGTGGTCCGTGCCCGTCAGGCGGGACTGGAGGGTGGGGAGGTCGAAGTCGTCGCGGGTGTGGCGGCGGGCCAGGTTCTCCAGGTCGGGGAAGGTGAAGCGGGCGGACGCAGCCCGGGCGTCGATGAGGTCGATCGCGAGGCCACGGTCGTGGAGGGCACGGATCTTGGTGCCGACGGCGTCCGGGAGGGAGAGGGCCGGGCCGTACGGCGTGGGGACGGGCGGGGCCGACAGCGTTTCCTTGTGGAGGGTCAGGGGGGCGGTGCCGACGGTCAGGTCCGCGGAGAACGGGCTCGTGCTCCGGACGGTCACCTCGTGGCCCCGGGAGGTCAGTGCGGCGGCCACTCCCCATGTGATGCGCCGCATGGGGTGCGTGCTGTTCGTCGCCAGGTCCACGTTCCCGTGGGGCCGTTCGAGCAGCCCGTGAGCCTGGAGGGCCCAGCCGCCGGCCAGCGCCAAGGGGGCGTCGGCCGCGGCGAAGACCTCGGAGAGGAGCGCCCCGACGGCCGGTTCCCCGGTGCTCAGATGACCCAGCCCAGACCGTGACCGCCCAGCAGGGCGAACGCGTCGCCGGCCTCCGCCGTGTCCGGCACACCGGCGCTGTTCTGCGTGACGACGGCCCGCCGCGTCGCCGACAGCCCCTTCCTGGACCCGTACAGCACGACGACGGCGCCCGCCCCCTGCTTGCCCGCCACGTCCGCGCCGGGCGCCGGCAGCGCCGCGTCGCGATAGCCGTCCCCGTTGAAGTCACCGGGGACCGCGCCGTGCACGGCGGCGGCGGGCGTGGCCGGGAGCGCGGCGGCGCCCAGCAGCCCCGCCAGCAGAATCATGGCCGCTCTCCAACCGCCCTTGGAAACAGGCAAGTTCACAGGCCCCCTCCACCCCGGGCGCGCCTTCCGCGCCCCGGCATCCCGTCAGGGAGTGTAAAGGCCGCCCGCCGGACGAGCGGGTCGGCGGGCGGCCCCGGTCCGCGGAGGCAACGGTCCGTTCACTGACGGTCACCGGTGGCACCCTGCTGATCGACTTCGAGGGCGACGGTCTCGACTCCAACGGCACCTTCACCGTCAGCGGCGGCACGCTGCTCGCGGCGGGCAGCGCCGGCATGGCCGTGGCGCCCGACGAGAACTCCGGACAGGGCTGGGTGTCGGCGACCCTCGACTCCTCCGTCCCGGCGGGCACCACCCTGCACGTGGTCGACGCCGACGGGAAGGTCGTGGCCACCTACGTCACGTCCAAGCAGATCCAGAACGTCGTCTATTCGTCGTCCGCCATCCGGTCGGGGGCGGAGTACCGCATCCACTCCGGCGGCTCGGCAGGCACCGGCGGCACGGGCGGCCTCGCGGCGAAGGCGGGGACGCTGGGCTCGGCGGAGCAGATCGCGAAGGTCACGGCGGGGGACGCGCCCGAGGGCGGCGGGTTCGGCGGTGGACCGGGCGGGGGCCGGCGCTGACCGGCCCGCGCCCGTACCGGTCCTAGAACACGCCCTTGTACGCGCCCCAGCCGGTGCCGACCTTCACCCGGGCGCCGAAGCCGCCCGTGCCGGTACCGGGGAGGCGGTAGAGGACGCCCGCGGTGTCCCGTGCCACCAGGTCCGCCTTCCTGTCCCCGGTGACGTCCCCGGCCCCGATGACCAGGTTGTACGACGCGCCCCAGTTGGCGTACAGCTTCACACGGGCGGTGAAGGTGCCCCTGCCGGTGCCGAGGTAGCGGTAGAGGTTGTCGGCCTTGTCCTGGGCCAGCAGGTCACCGATGCCGTCGCCGTTGAGGTCCCCGACGCCGACGACCTTCTTGTACGTCTTCCAGTTGTCGTACAGCTTCACGCGCGCCGACAGCTTGCCGGTGCTCGTGCCCTTGTACAGGTACACCGCACCCGTGGACGCGTTGCGGGCGAGCAGGTCCGGGAGGCCGTCCTTGGTGAGGTCGCCGGGGGCGGTCAGGACGTCGTACTGGTTCCAGCCGCTGGTGGCGAGGGTGGTGTACGACGTCGTCGGCGTGAGCGCGCCGCCGCAGGCCGGCTTGTACAGGCGCACCGCCCCGCTGCTCAGCCGGACGAGGACGTCGTTGCAGCGGTCGCCGCTCAGGTCGCCGAACGGCACCGCCCTGATGGTCGTGGGCCAGCCGGTGCCCAGGTCCCGCACCGAGTTCAGCGTGCCGTAGCGCAGCTGGAGCCGGCCGGTGCTGGTGAGGGTGAGCAGGTCACCGACGCCGTCCGGGAGGGCGGACGCGCCGCCGAAGTCACGGAGGACGGGGGCGCCGCCGGCCACCGTCAGCGTGCCGCTCGCCAGCGTCGGCGTACCCGCGTAGCCGGACTGAGTGGCCTTCAGGGTCCAGGACACCTTGCCGTTGGCGGCCCAGGCGCCGGAGGTGGTGCGGCCGTTCCAGGAGGCGGCGACGGTGGTGGTGCCGGGGGCGCCGGTGAGCGTGCGCAGGGTGCGGCCGGCCGTGTCGGTGAGGGTGAGCGTCCAGGAGGTGACGGGGCTGTTGGCCTGCCAGGCCGGCGCCCAGGCGGAGGCGCTCTTGAAGTTCACGGACGCCGGCACGGACGACGAGGCGAGCGCGAGCCTCGGGTAGGTGGTGCGGGCCGCCTCGAGGCCGGTGGCGCCGTCGTCCGTCCAGGTCCACACGGCGGTGGCATCCGTGGCCGAACTCGCCGCTATCTCGCCGGTCACGGACTTGCGCGGGCCGGCGTCGACCTCCCGGGGGGTCGTCCACTCGCCGTCGACGAGCGTGGCCTCCAGGAGGCGCTCGTCGTACATGTCGGGGATGTCCTGGTGCCAGAGGACGTGGACCGAGCCGTCCGGGGCGATCGCCGCGTCGTGCCCGTCCCGGCTGGACGAGGAGACCATGACCGAGTTGGTGGACAGGGTCCGCGACGCCGACCACTGGCCCGTGGCGGCGTCGAAGGTGGTGGTGCGCAGGCTGTACGTGGACGCGTCGGTCCACACGAGGGTCACGTCCCCGTCCGGTCCGAGCAACGGCTCGGGGTTCTCGTAGAGGAAGCCGGTGTCCGTAGCGGCGGTCTCCGCGGTGCTCCAGCCGGAGGCGGCGTCTGTGCGGCGCACCGCCTGGAGCGCCCTGTTCTTGTCCTGCCACACCAGGACCACGCCGTGGGCGTCGGAGGCCAGCGTCGGGTTCGTCGTCTGGGAGATGATGTCGAGGGCGATGTCGTCGGTGAGCTTCGCCGGTGTCTGCCAGTCGGCCGCCCCGGCCGGCCGGGCGTTGGTCATCACGTACGAGATTCCGTACTGGTGCATCCGGTAGGACACGACCAGCCCGCCCTGCGCGTCCGACGCGATCTGCGGCTTCCAGACGACGGCGCCGTAGTACGGACCGGAGTAGGAGTGGGCGTTGCTGACCCGCACCGGTGCCGTCCAACTGCCTTCCGCGGCAAGTGTGGTGGCGTACGCCTCGCTCGGGATGGACACGGCGGTGCCCTGCGGGCGGCCGACCCAGACGGCGGCGACGGTGCCGTCCGGACCCTGCGCGAGGTCCAGCTGCGAGGCCGTGAGCTGCTTCTCGGTACCTACGAGCTCGACGGGCGGCGACCAGGCCGACGCCTGCCCCGCGCCCAGCACGGCGGCGACGACCCTCGAGGGGCCCGTGGCGGTGCCGGACGAGGTCGGGCTCGGATACTCGGCCCATACGGCGGCGACCGAGCCGTCGGACCGCGCCACGATCCGGGCCTCGCCGACGGGGGCGGTGGTGAGCACGACCGGGGCGCTCCAGGTGTCGCTCCCGGCGGGGCGCGTGGCGGCGTGGAGGTGGCCGGTGCGGCCGGGGGCCGCCGTGATCCAGACGGCGACCGCACTGCCGTCGGACCGTACGACGACGTCCTGCGGAGCGGACTGTTCGCTGCTCAGCGTCACCGGGCTCGTCCACGGCGGGAGCGTGGCCGCCGCGGCGGCCGGAGCGGCCGGGAGCGCGGTGCCCGCGAGGACGAGCGAGACGGTGGCGAGCGCGGTGGCCGCGGCGCGACGGCGCGGCGGCAGGCCTGATCTGCGCATGTGTGGTGATTCCCCTCCCCGTAGGGGCGTTCGCCCCCCGATGCGAACCTTAAGGGGGTCGTGAGGGAATCGTGAAGGTGCTTGATCGTGCGGCGGAGGGGGCGGAGAAGAATTTTCTTCGAGAGGCGGCAACTCTTCATCCGGCGGCGGCTACTGACGAGGCGTAAGCCAGAAGCAACCCGTTAGGACTCCCCTGTGGCAGCTCCCGCTCACCGTCGGTCCCTCCGCACCCGCCGCACCCTCGTCGTCTCCGCCGCCGTCGTGGCGGCCGGGGTCGGCGCCGGGGTGTTCGTGATGAACGCGAACGCCGGTGCCGTCGACCTGTACCACCAGACGCTCGCCGCGAAGGACGGCTGGGCGTCCTCGGGCACGGGGACGACCGGGGGCACGAAGGCCGACGCCGCCCACACCTTCACCGTCTCCACCCGCGCCCAGCTCGTGAAGGCGCTCGGCTCCGCGACCGACACCACGCCCCGGATCATCAAGGTCAAGGGCATGATCGACGCCAACACCGACGACTCGGGCAAGAAGCTGACCTGTGCCGACTACGCGAAGGGCACCGGCTACTCGCTGTCCGCCTACCTGAAGGCGTACGACCCCGCCACCTACGGCCGCTCCAAGCTGCCCTCGGGCACGCAGGAGACCGCCCGCGCCACCGCGCAGAAGAACCAGGCGAAGAACGTCGTCTTCAAGGTCCCCGCCAACACCACGATCGTGGGCGTGCCCGGCACCAACGCCGGGATCTCCGGCGGCATGGTCCAGATCCAGAACGTGGACAACGTCATCGTCCGCAACCTCACCTTCGCCGCGACCGAGGACTGCTTCCCGCAGTGGGACCCGACCGACGGCGACGACGGCAACTGGAACTCGAACTACGACTCCGTCACCCTGCGCGGCGCGACCCACGTCTGGGCGGACCACAACACGTTCACCGACGCCCCGCACTTCGACACCGCGAACCCGAAGTACTTCGGCCGCGAGTACCAGATCCACGACGGCGCCCTCGACATCACCAAGAGCTCGGACCTGGTGACCGTCTCGCACACCCAGTTCACCAACCACGACAAGACGATGCTGATCGGCGGCAGCGACAGCGAGCCCGCCGGCAAGCTGCGCGTCTCCCTCCACCACAACGTGTGGAAGGGCATCATCCAGCGCGCTCCCCTGGCCCGCGTCGGCCAGGTCCACATCTACAACAACTACTACGACGTCACGACCCTCAACGGCTACGCGCCGCAGTACAGCATCAACTCCCGCGCCAAGGCCCAGGTCGTCGCCGAGAACAACTACTGGAAGCTGCCCTCCGGCGCGAAGGCCGCCAAGCTCCTCAGCGGCGACGGCACCGGCGCCGTCAAGGGCAGCGGCAACCTCGTCAACGGCACGGTCACCGACCTGGTCGCCGCGTACAACGCCGCCTCGTCCAAGGACCTGAAGACGACGGTCAACTGGACCCCGACCCTGACGGCCGGCCTGGAGTCCTCGGCGAAGAACCTGCCGACGACGCTGGCGACGACGACGGGCGCGGGCGTTCTCAAGTAGCGCTCGGCACCACCGCCTGAGCGGCCCCTGAAACGCGCGAGGGCCGGGAGACCACGAGCCCCCGGCCCTCGCGTTCGCCACGGCTGTCTCGTCCACGAGGTCACCTCGCGCCAGCGGCGCGTTCGGGTGGAGCTGCGTTCGGAGGGCATCGACAAGGCCGCCGATGCGTGGCGCCGCGGGCTGGAGGTGGCGGTGACGGGAGACCTGGAGCCGCGTGACACGGGATGCGGATGAGGAGGGTGGAGGCGTTCGTGGTGTGGCCGGACAGCGGGCGGGAGGACGGCTGCGGCGGTTCAGAATCCCAGGTAGGTGATCTGAACGACGTAGACGCGTTCGCTGCGTACGACGACCTGATACGTGAACATGCCGCCGGGGACGATAACGTCGCCGCCCTTCGGGTCGATGCCTTGATGGGCCCGACCATGGACGTGGACCGCCTCAGCAGCTCTGACCAGCTCTTCCGCTTTGCTTTCCACCCTGGCGAGGAAATCGGCGGGAGCCGTGCGGGCCGCTTCCTCCGCTCCGAAGGCGTACTCCCACTTCCAGCTCAACCGCGCACTGCCTTCATGGCTTCGTCCAGTACGGCGGTCAGTTCCTGGAGAGCTTGTCGAGCGATGACGGGATCCTCGTCCTCCAGATTGCTCTGCGCCCGCTCGAAGCGGGAGGACAGGTCGGGGCGGCGGGCGATCTCGATGTCCCTGGCCCAGAGGAGGACCCAGCTCTGCACGGGGCTCAGGGACTGCCACTCGACGGCCTTGGCGAAGGCCTCGTCCTTCGTGGCCTGCATCTCCTCCAACCGGCCAGGAGCCACGACGGCGAGGGCCGCACGGAGAGCGTCCGGGGTCTGCTTCGGGCGGGCGATCAGCTCGCGTGCACGGTCGGCCGGTGTGCTCATGATGTCCTCCAGGAGTGCCCCAGCCAGGTTATCCGGGCGGGCCTTCATCAGGAGGGGGTGTCGTACGTCTTGGGCGGGAGTCACTGCTGCTCGCCGGTCCCGCTCTCGTAGCGTGGCAGGTTCTGGGTCGAGATGGTCCAGTCGCCGATGGAACGAACGAAGTCGCGCATGGCCTGGTACCGGTGGGAGGCGCCCTGCTGAGCGTTCTTCGAGGCGGTGGTCATGGCGCTCGCTCCTCGTCTGTGCCCAGGGGCAAGGATCGTCGCTTTCATGCTAGGCGGCCTCGGGGAGATCGGATCGGCAGTCGCGGCAGCGGCCGGGGGCCGGGGAGCGGAAGGGGCGGTCGCAGCCGTCGCAGTTCTGGAACGGGTGCCGGGGCTCCGGGGCCGGTGAGGCCGGGGGCCTGATAGGGGGCAGAGGTGGGAGTTGCGCGGCCAGGCGGTGGGCCAGGAAGGCGGCCGGTCGGATCAGGGGTTCCAGCGGCAGGTTCTCGGCCAGGGCGTGGCGTACGGCCGTGGGCGTGAGATCGCGTTCCAGCCAGGCTGCGACGCCAGGGGCGAGGTGTTCGGCGTCGGTGGCGGAGAGGAGGAGACGGGGGTCGCGGCGGCGGAGGCCGGCGAGGAGGTCGATGGCCGCCTGGAGGAGGGCGGGGGAGGTGCACGAGGGCTGGGGTACGGCGGGGAGGCGCTTGCGTGGGGGTGGCTTCTCGGGAGCCGTGCGGCGGGCGGGCCTGGTGGAGGGGTCGGCCGGGGCGGACCGGTGTCCGGGCTTGTTGCAGGAGACCGTGCGGGTGACGATCCGGCCGGTGGGGGTGCGTTCGCGGGTGCGGCGGAGGTAGCCGTGGGTTTCGAGTTCGCGCAGGGCGGCGGCGATACGGGTGGGGCCCTCGGGGAAGCGGGCGGCAAGGGTCTTGATGTCGACGGCGGTGCCCGGTCGCACCGACTGGATGTAGCACGCCAGCCCGATGGCGAGCAGCGAGAGCTCCTGGTGCTGGGCGAGGTGGTTCCCGATCACCGTGAAGTTCTCGGTGTGGCGGGCGTTGTCGTGGACGACGCCGGAGTCAGGCCGCGCGTGAGGGTGCTTTTTGCCCGGGATGCGGGACTGGGCCTGCGGGGGCGCGCTAAGGTGCTCGGTGTCCATCAGGAAGCCCTAACTTCCTCGGTGGTCAGGCCCTCGCACTGGGATGCCAGTCCCGGCGAGGGCCGTCGCATGTCTGCGGTTGGGTCGTGCTGAGCGTAAGGCAGGCAACCGGTCCCGAATCCAGCCCAGTTGGGCATATTCACTCTCGGGAGTGAGTTTGCCCCGCGGGAGGGAGGGGTGGGGCTTGGTGGGGTTTTTTCTCCCCAGTGGTCAGTACATAGGGAGCGCAGGTCAGACCGGGGTGTGGGGCGTCATGCTTCGGTGATTCCGTGGCGGGGAGGGTGAGTTCGGCCCAGCCCCCCGGACTGCTGGTGGGGCGGTTGCCGCGGCAACGCGAGCGGCCCGGTGACGTCGTACGACGTCACCGGGCCGTTGTGCTCATGAGGCCTTGCCTTGCCTCAGGCGCTCGGCTTCTCCTCCAGGCGGGGGAAGAGGACCGCGCCCTTGGTGACCGTGGATCCGGCGGGCAGGCGGCCCCAGTCGCCCGCTTCCTGGACCCGCTGGTCGCCGAGTGCGCCCAGGGTCGGCTCGGCGCCCAGGGAGTCCCAGAGCTTCTGGGAGGTGTCCGGCATGATCGGGTTGAGCAGGACGGCGACGGCGCGGAGGGACTCGGCGGCCGTGTAGAGGATCGTCGCCAGGCGGGCCTTGCCCTCCTCGCTGGTGTCCTTCGCGACCTTCCACGGTTCCTGCTCCGTGATGTAGCCGTTGACCTGCTTGACGAAGTCGAAGACGGCCAGGATGCCGCCCTGGAAGTCCAGCTCGTCGCCGATCTTCCGGTCGGCCTCGGCGACCGCCTTGGCCAGGCCGTCGTGCAGGGCCTTCTCGGCCTCGCCGTCGGCGGTGGCCTCCGGCAGGGCGCCGTCGAAGTACTTGCCGACCATGGCCGCGACGCGGGAGGCGAGGTTGCCGTAGTCGTTCGCCAGTTCGCTCGTGTACCGGGCGGAGAAGTCCTCCCAGGAGAAGGAGCCGTCCTGGCCGAAGGCGATCGCGCGCAGGAAGTACCAGCGGTAGGCGTCGACGCCGAAGTGCGAGGTGAGGTCCTGCGGCTTGATGCCGGTCAGGTTCGACTTCGACATCTTCTCGCCGCCGACCATCAGCCAGCCGTTCGCGGCGATCTTCCCGGGCAGCGGGAGGCCCTGCGCCATCAGCATCGCGGGCCAGATCACCGCGTGGAAGCGGAGGATGTCCTTGCCGACCAGGTGGACGTCGGCCGGGAAGGTGGCCTCGAACTTCTCCTGGTTCTCGTTGTAGCCGACCGCCGTGGCGTAGTTCAGCAGCGCGTCGACCCACACGTAGATGACGTGCTTGGGGTCCCAGGGGATCGGGATGCCCCAGTCGAAGGTCGAGCGGGAGATCGACAGGTCCTGCAGGCCCTGGCGGACGAAGTTCACGACCTCGTTGCGCGCGGACTCGGGCTGGATGAAGCCGGGGTTCGCCTCGTAGTGGGCGAGGAGCTTGTCGCCGTACTCGCTCAGCTTGAAGAAGTAGTTCTCCTCGCTGAGGATCTCGACGGGCTTCTTGTGGATCGGGCAGAGCTTCTGACCTGCGAAGTCACCCTCGCCGTCGAGGAGCTCGCCGGGGAGCTTGTACTCCTCGCAGCCGACGCAGTACGGGCCCTCGTAGCCGCCCTTGTAGATCTCGCCCTTGTCGTACAGGTCCTGCACGAACTCCTGGACGCGGTCGGTGTGCCGCTTCTGCGTGGTGCGGATGAAGTCGTCGTTCGCGATCTCCAGGTGCTCCCAGAGGGGCTTCCAGGCCTCCTCGACGAGCTTGTCGCACCACTCCTGCGGGGTCACTCCGTTGGCGTCGGCGGTGCGCATGATCTTCTGACCGTGCTCGTCCGTGCCGGTGAGGTACCACACCTTCTCGCCGCGCTGACGGTGCCAGCGCGTGAGCACGTCCCCTGCGACGGTCGTGTAGGCGTGGCCCAGGTGAGGAGCGTCGTTGACGTAGTAGATGGGGGTCGAGACGTAGTACGCCTTCGCCCCCTGCTTCTCGGTTCCAGTGGCCGCCATGCCCGAAATCCTACTGGGCTCATGAAGATCGACTCACATGCGTTTCGGGGGGTGGACGGGGCCGGTCGAGCCGGTCCCGTCCACCCCCCGTCGGGGTGCGATGCGGGTGGTGACGCGCCGGTTACGGGCGCCAGGCCGCCAGTACGCCCTCGTAGAGCTCCTGGTCCGTGAGTTCGAGGGGCGTGGGGCCCGCGTGGAAGAAGGCCGTGTTCTCGGTCTTCAGTTTGCGGAGGTAGTCGAAGGCCTTGTTGTCGTGCTCGCCGAAGGCGACGAAGGAGAAGAACAGGGTGGGGTGGTTCTTCGCGGCGTCGGTGAGGGACTGGGTGGCGGGGGTCTTGGCGTCCGGGGCGCCGTCCGTCTGGAAGATCACCAGGGCGGGGGACCGGTCCGACTCCCTGTGCTTCTCGTGGTGGGTCACGACGGCCTCGACGGCGGCGTGGTAGCTGGTACGGCCCATGCGGCCGAGCCCTGCGTGCAGCTCGTCGATCTTGTTCTCGGGGTCGGTGAGGGTGAGGTCGGCGGTGCCGTCGACCTCCGTGGAGAAGAAGACGACGTGGACCTTGGGCTCGGGGGCCACGTGAGCGGCGAGGGCCAGGGTCTGGTCGGCGAGGGCCTGGACCGAGCCGTCCTTGTAGTACGGGCGCATGGACGCGGAGCGGTCGAGGACCAGGTAGACGCTCGCGCCGGCGTCGGTGAGGTTCAGCTTCGTGAGGGTGGAGCCGGCTGCCTTGTAGGCGGTGGTGAGGTGGGCCGGGACGGGGCTCTGCGAGGGCTGGGCGCCCCCCTCAACGGCCTCGGCTTCGCCTTCGGCCGAGTCGTTCCCACCCGCACCACCCGTGCGGCTCTCGTTGTCGGGTGCGGGTGGCCCCTGCGGGGCGTCCTCGCCGTCGGCGACCGCGGGCTCGCTCGGCTCCGCCGTGACCGCGGGCTCCGCCGAGTCGGCCGGTTCTGCCGGGGCGGCGGGGATGGCCGTGTCCGCCGACTCCTCGGCGTCCGCCGGCTCGTCGGCGGCCGCCGTGTCGGTGGGCTCCACCGGCTCAGCCGCGTCCGTCGCCTCGGCCGTGGCCGTCTGCTCCGCAGCGGCCGTCGTGTCCTCGGTGGCCGGTTCCGGGGTGGGCTCGGCCTCTGGCTGGGGCTCCACAACGCTCTCGGCCTGCGGCTCCTGCTCCGCAACGGTCTCGGCGACCGGCTCGGGCTGCGGCTCCTCCGCGGGCTTCTCTTCCGTTGCGGCGGACTCGGGCTCCGCGTCCGGCACGGGGTCGGCCTCCGGGGCCGACTCTTCCGCGACCGGCTCGGCCTGCGGCTCCTGCTCTGCAGCGGCCTCGGCGGCCGGCTCGGCCTCGGCGGCCGCTTCTTCGGCGGACGGCTCTGCCTCGGGCTCCGACTCCGGGGTCGGCTCTTCTGCGGTCGGCTCGGTCTCGGGCTCGGCTTCCGGCGCGGGTACGTCAGCGGCCGGCTGCTCCGCCTCGGGGGCCGCCTCTTCAGCGACCGGCTGCTCCGCCTCCGGGGCTGCCTCTTCGGCGACCGGCTTTGCCTCGGGCTCGGTGGCGGGCGTGGCTTCCTCAGCCGCCTCCACCTCGGCCTCGGTGGCGGGCGCAGCTTCCGCGGTCACCGCCTCCGCCGGGGTCTCGGCCTCTGCCGCTTCCGCGGTCACCGCCTCCACCGGGGCCTCGGTCTCCGGTGCCGCCTTCACCGGGGTCTCGGCCTCCGGCGCCGCCTCCTCCGCCGACCTCGTCGGCTTCGGGACCGTCACATTGTCGAAGGCCGCCGCGACCAGTTCGTGCTCGCTGGTCGCCGTGCGGGGCTCGGGCACCTGGGCCGTGGGCGGGGTGGGGGGCGTCGGCTCAGCCGTGGGCTGCGGTGCCGTCGGCTCGGCCGCCGGCTCCGGTGCCGTCGGTGCGGATGCCTCGGTCGTGCCCTCTACCTGCGAAGGAACCCGTTCCGCACCCTCTGCCTCGGCGGTGCGCTCCTTGCGTGAGCGGCCGAACGCGTTCCGCAGGAGAGTGAGAATGCCCATGTGCGCAACCCTTCGAGTGAGTTGATGCCCGTCAATCCCTGGCCAGGACGGACACGTAAGGTTAGCGGCCCCAGGTGGTGATCTTGGGGAGGGGTGAGTGGGCGGAAGCCCGGTGTGTCAACACCGCCTCGGGCCCGATCGGCAGCCCTGTCGGCATCCCGGTCGACCGCCGCGTCAACACCCTTGTGGCTTCCGGGGATTCACCTCTCGTTCACCCAGCGTCAGCGCTTCCGCACATACGTCCCCCTACCGTCACGCTCACACCAAGGGCACGCAAGGGGAGAACAATCGTGCGTAAGCTGCTGCCGCTGATCGGAACGCCGTCCCAGTCGCATCCCGGCGGACGATCCGCCATGACCTGTCGTTTCCGGTGTGGTGACGCCTGCTTCCACGAGGTGCCCAACACCAGCGACAACGAGTACGTGGGTGACGTCATCGCGGGGGCCCTGAGCCGCCGCTCGATGATGCGCGCCGCCGCCGTCGTCACCGTCGCGGGTGCCGCCGGTGCGGCGAGCGTCGCGGGGGCGCGCCCGGCCGGTGCGGCGACCCCGGAGGCGTCCGCGGCGTCGTACGGGAAGCCGTCGGCCCCGAGCAAGGGCGCGCGTGGGCTGCGGTACAGCTCCGTCGCTCCGAACACCACCGACGCCGTGACCGTCCCGGACGGCTACGGGCAGAACGTCGTGATCCGCTGGGGTGAGCCCATCCTGCGCGGTGCGCCGGCCTTCGACCCGGAGAACCAGACCCCGGCCGCCCAGGCGGGCCAGTTCGGGTACAACAACGACTTCCTCGCCCTGCTGCCCCTGCCCGGGGAGCGGAACCGGCAGCTCCTCGTCGCCAACCACGAGTACACCGACGAGATCCTCATGTTCCGCGGCTACGACGCCGCCAACCCCACCCGGCAGCAGGTCGAGATCGCCTGGGCCGCGCACGGGCTGTCCGCCGTCGTCGTGGAGGGCGACCGGAAGACCGGCAAGCTCGTCGCCGTGCCGCGGCACCCGCTCAACCGGCGTGTCACCGCCACCACCGAGTTCCGCATCACCGGCCCCGCCGCCGGCTCCGCGCTCCTGAAGACCTCCGCCGACCCGACGGGGACCAAGGCCCTGGGCACGCTGAACAACTGCTCGGGCGGTACGACCCCCTGGGGCACCACCCTCCACGGCGAGGAGAACTTCAACCAGTACTTCGCCAACAGCAGCCGCGCCACCGACAAGCGGTACGGCATCGGCACCGGCGCCACCGAGCGCAAGTGGGAACGTTTCGACAAGCGGTTCGACGTCGCCCAGGAGCCGAACGAGGTCCACCGCTTCGGGTACGTGGTGGAGTTCGACCCGTACGACCCGGCCTCCACGCCCCGCAAGCACACCGCGCTCGGCCGGTTCAAGCACGAGGCCGCGACCGTCCGGCTCACCTGCGACGGGCGTCCCGTCGTCTACTCCGGTGACGACGAGCGCTTCGACTACTTCTACAAGTTCGTCAGCAGCAAGCGGATGAAGCACGGCACCAGCCGCGCGGTCCGCGAGCACAACCTCTCCCTGCTCGACGAGGGCACCCTGTACGTCGCCAAGCTGACCGGCGACTCCCCGGCCATCGAGATCGACGGCACCGGCAAGCTCCCGAGCGACGGCGAGTTCGACGGCAGCGGCGAGTGGATCCCGCTGGCCACCGCCACCGCGAAGGGCGCCGTCTCGCACGTCGAGGGCATGACCGCGGAGGAGGTGTTCGTCTTCACCCGTCTGGCCGGTGACAAGGTCGGCGCGACGAAGATGGACCGCCCCGAGGACATCGAGCCCAGCCCGGTCACCGGCAAGGTCTACGTCGCCCTCACCAACAACTCCAACCGCGGTGTCGGCACGAACGCCAAGGCGGACGAGGCCAACCCGCGCAACGCCAACAAGCACGGGCACGTGCTCGAACTCACCGAGCGCTGGAACCAGCCGGAGAGCACGAAGTTCGCCTGGTCGCTGTTCCTCGTCGCGGGCGACCCCGACGACCCGGCGACGTACTTCGCGGGCTTCCCGAAGGACGACGTCAGCCCGATCTCCTGCCCGGACAACGTGGCCTTCGACCCCTACGGCAACCTGTGGATCTCCACGGACGGCGCCCAGCTCGGCTCGCACGACGGTCTGTTCGGTGTCGCGACGCGCGGTGCGCGGCGCGGTGAGCTGAAGCAGTTCCTGACCGTCCCGAAGGGTGCCGAGACCTGCGGTCCGATCATCCAGGAGCGGCGGGTGCTCGTCGCCGTGCAGCACCCGGGTGAGATCGACGGCGCGACGGTGGAGAAGCCGGCGAGCACCTGGCCGGACGGACCGGGCAAGATCGTTCGCCCGGCGGTCGTGGCCGTGTGGCGCGCGGACGGCGACGACATCGGCGTCTAGCCACGGCCCATCCCGGCCGACGACGGCGGCGAGGGCGTTCATCGTCCTCGCCGCCGCGCGTCCGTCAGCTCCCCCGGTGCAGCGTGACGTCGACGACCAGGGAGCGGTGGTCGGTGTCCGGCAGGTCGAGGAACCGGGCCCGGCTCGCCGAGAACTCCCCGGAGACCAGGACATGGTCGATCTGGGCGCCCAGCGTCGGTGTCGTCCGCGCCGGCCAGCTCGGCTCGCGGTGTGCGCCGGCGAGGCGGGCGGCGTCGGACAGCCCGGTGTCGAGGATGCGGCGGAAGGCCGCGTGGTCCTGGGAGGCGTTGAAGTCGCCGGCGAGGATCAGCGGCCCGTCGTCGCGGTGCTCGGCGGCGAAGTCCCGCAGCCGGCCCAGCTCCCGCTTCCACAGGGCGACCTGGCGCGGCAGCGGCGGCATGGGATGCGCGAGCTGCAGCCGTACGGCCCGCCCGTCGACGTCGGCGACGGCCCCGGGCATGCCCATGCGGCCGGGGACGGCGGGGGCGGGTGTCAGCGGAAAGCGGCTGAGGACGACGGACCCGACGGAGGTGCCCCCCGCCACGGCCCGCCGATGCGGATACGCCGCCCCGAGTTCCCGCGTGACCGCCGCCTGACAGCCGTATTCGCACTCCTCCACGAACACGAGGTCCGGCTTCTCACGGCGAACGGCGGCGATCAGCGCATCGGTGGCCTGCCCGAACTCGACGTTCGAGGTCAGTACGCGCAGCCGTGCGACCGCCGCCCCCTCGGGCTGACTGCTCTTCCCGTACGGCTCGATGAACCAGGCGAGGAGCCCGAGCAGCACGACTCCCCACACCAGCCCGGTCAGCCAGCGGCCCAGCAGGGACAACAGCAGCCCCAGCCCCGTCGGCACGAGCAGCCACGGCAGAAAGGCGAGGAGCTGCGGTACCGGCGTGAAGGCGTCGGTGTCACCGGTCCGGCACCCCACGACCACGCTCACCCCGACGAACAGCAGCCCGGCGCACCAGGCGGCCGACCGCCGCCCCCCGCGCCTCACGGGTGCCTCAGCGGAATTCCCGGACGACCTCGATGCGTCCGACGATGTGCGCGTTGAACTCATCCAACTCCTCCGCCGGCACCCAGAGCTCCAGGATGGTCTCTCCGCCGGCCTGGCGCACCGGATACCGCTCGAGGAACTCGCTCTCGACCTCGAACCGCGTGACGTATCCGACTCCGGAGGCGGGCACGTTCCAGTCCCGCGCGATCCGGACCGCGTAGTCCTCGTTCAGGACGGGATAGAAGATCGGCTGCTCGGGCAACCGCGGCGGCCAGGCGGTCCACCCGGATGCCTCGACGAGGGCCAGCTCCTCGGGGCCGGTGGGGCGCCAGAGGGTCGTTGTCCGGTTCATGGGGTGCGACGGTAGTCGCGGGGGCGCCGGCCAGGCCAAGGGATTAGCCGGCCCGGCCACGGGATCAAAGGAATGATCAGCCGTGGACACGCCCGTCGACACAGCCGGCGACGTGGTCGTCGACACCACCGTCCACACGGCTCAGGAACTCCCCCAACACCCCGTTGAACTCTCCCGCCCGCTCCAGATTCGGCATGTGCGCGGACCCCTCGATGACCCTCAGGACGGAGTCCGGGACGAGGGCGTGCATGTCCTCGGCGTCGGACACCGGGGTGAACTCGTCGTCCGCGCCGACGACGATCAGGGTGGGGACGGTGACGCGGGTGAGGAGGGGGCGGTAGTCGGGGCGTTCGGCGCGGCCGCGCAGGGCCGCGGCGGCGCCCTCGGGCGGGGTGGCGGTCATCATGCGGTGGACGTGGGCCTTGACCTCGGGGTCGGCGTAGGGGGCGACCATCTTGTCCAGGACCTCGTCGGCGTAGCCGCGCATGCCCTCGCGCAGCAGGCGGTCGGCCATCCGGTTGCGGGCCGCCCTGCCGGCGGGTGTCTCCGGGGCCGGGAAGGTGTCGGCGAGGACGAGGCCGACGATGCGGTCGCCGAAGCGGTCGTAGCACTCCATCGCGATCTGGCCGCCCATCGACAGGCCGGCCAGGACGCAGGTGTCCGCCTTCAGGTCGTCCAGGAGCTCCTCGATGTCCTGGGCGAAGCGGGAGAGGGGGGTGAGGCCGGGGGCGACGGGGGAGGTGCCGTAGCCGCGCAGGTCGGGGGCGATGACGCGGCGGCTGGAGGCGAAGGCCTCCACCTGGGGGGCCCACATGGTGTGGTCGAAGGGGTGGCCGTGGATGAGGACGAGAGGGGCAAGGGTGGTATCCGTGCCTTTGTCCTCGTATGCGAGGAAGGGTGCCATGGCGTCGACCCTAGGGTCGGGCAACTCCTCGGTGCAATAAGATCTTTGCTCTCGGTGCAATGTCATGGGGGGACCGGGTGGACGACTACCGACGTATCGCCGACCGCATCGCCGACGACATCGCCGCCGGACGGCTGGTCCCCGGCCAACAGCTCCCGCCACAGCGGCGTTTCGCCCGACGGCACCGCATCGCCGCCTCGACGGCCGGGCGGGTGTACGGCGAACTCGTGCGGCGCGGGCTGGTGGTGGGCGAGGTCGGCCGCGGGACCTTCGTGCGGGCCACCCCGGTGGTCGAGCAGGGGCGGGCGCTCGTCGAGACGGCCACGGCCGCTCCGGTGAACCTGGAGCTCAACTACCCGTCCGCGCCGGGCCAGTCCGAGCTGCTGACGCCTGCCCTCACCCCGCTGCTCAGGCCGGATGTGCTGAGCGAGGCGATGCGTCCGGCCGCCGCCGACGGCACCGCCGCCGCCCGCGCGGCCGCGGCCGACCTGCTCGGCCTCCCCGGCTGGCGCCCCGACCCCGGCCGGTTCCTCTTCACGGGCAACGCCCGCCAGGCCATCGCCGCCGCCCTCGCCTCCCTGGTCCGGCCGGGCGGCCGGGTCGGAGTGGAGCAACTGACGTATCCCCTGGTCAAGGAGATCGCGGCCCGGTTGGGGATCGTGCTGGTGCCGATCGCCGGTGACGGGGAGGGCCTACGACCGGACGCCGTCGCCGCCGCCCACCGCACCGCTCCCCTCTCCGCCCTCTACGTCCAGCCCGCCCTGCACAACCCGACATCGCTGCGGACGAGTGATGGGCGGCTGCGTGAACTCGCGGGCACGATACGGGCCTTGGGCATCCCGGCCGTCGAGGACCGCATCTGGTCCTTCCTCCAGCCGGACGCCGTCCCGCTCGCCGCTCACGCACCCGAGCTGACCCATGTCGTCGACGGGCTGTCCAAGCGGGTCGCGCCGGGACTGACCGTCGGCTTCCTCGTCGTACCGCCGCACCGGGTCGAGGCGGTGGCCGGCGCGGTGCGGTCCGGGGGGTGGAGTGCGGGGCGGTTCGCGTTGGAGGCGGCGGTGCGGTGGGCCGGGGACGGGACCGTGGCACGCCTGGTGGCGGCGAAGCGGGCCGACGCGGCGCGCCGCCAGCGGCTGCTGGCGGACCGCCTGGACGGTTTCACCGTCCACACCGCCCCGCACGCCTACTTCGCCTGGTGGGAACTCCCCGCCCCCTGGCGGGCGGACACTTTCACAGCGGCAGCCGCCACCCACGGCATCGCCCTCACCCCCGGCACAGCCTTCACCGTCGACCCGCACCGCACCCCGAACGCGGTGCGGCTGGGGCTCGCGTCCGCGGGGGAGGAGGAGTTGGGGCGGGCCTTGGGGGTGCTTGCGGGGGTGGCGCGGGGGGTGGGGCTTGGGTGAGGGGGCGGAGTTGCGGGGCGCAAGGGGAGGCGTCGGTGGGGGTGCGGAAGGCGGCGCTGGGGGGCAGGGGGCGGAGCCCCCCGCTGGGGTCTGGGGGCGAAGACCCGGAGGGCGTTCACCCTGTGTCCAGCCGAGTCGGATGAGTGGTGGGTGAGTGCCCGGGATCCGGGGCGGAGCCCCGGGCCGGAACACGGAGGTACCGGGTGAACCACACCCCGCCCGCCACTGTCAGCCCCAGCGCCAACAGCAGCCAGGACGCCGTGCGCAGCGTCGCGGTGAGGGTGTCGTAGACGGCCGCCGCGGCCGGGCGGTGGCTGTGGTCGGGGAGGTCCGCGAGGGTGAGGTGGCGGCCGATGGCCACCGCGAGGCCGAGGAACGCGCCGCCCAGGGCCGTGCCGAGGGCCGTCGCGGTGAGGGCGCGGCGGCGGCAGGCCGCCACGGCGATGCCGGTGACGGCGAGCGCGACGGCCGTGAGGGGGAGCCAGAAACCGGCGACGTCGAGCACGTGATAGCCCTTCCGGAGTGCGGCCAGGTCACGGGCGGGGAGGACGGTGACCCGGCTGTGCGGTATCGGGACGCGTTTCGCGAACGGCAGCCGCTCGGCGGCGAGTTGGCGCTGGATGCGGGCGGCCACCGGCGTCAGGTCCACGGTGACGTCGCCGACGCGGTCGTCGCGCAGGGCGGCCATGACCGACTGGTGCGTGGCCTCGTTGGCCGCGTCCCACCCGGCGTGGAAGGCCCGGGTGCGGGTGAAGGAGAGCACCGCGTCGTGCACGAAGGGGGCCACCTCCGCGGACGGCCGGCGCCCGTCGCGGGCCGCCTCCCGCAGGATGCCCTCACCGACCGTGTCCGCGACGGCGTCCCGTACGGCGGGGTCGGAGGCCAGCGGCGCCATCGTGGTGACGTAGCGTCCGGTGTCCGTCAGCCCGTACGCCGCCCAGGCCGCCAGTGTGCCGAAGGGCAGCAGGAGGCAGGCGAGGGCGATGAGGACGGCCGAGACGGCGGTCCGCAGGCGTCGGGACACGCCTCCAGGCAACGCGGTGCGGGCGAGGGGGCGCGAGCGGGACTCCGCCAGTGGAGTGGCGTCCGGCAACCCCTGGCCGACCTGGGGACTCCGCTCTCCGGTGGAGGGTTCACCCGAACGGGTGTCTCATGGATCTGGGGAGAAGGAGGTCGATCATGCGCACCACTCCGGCCCTGCGGACCCTGGCCGCGGCCCTGCTCACCGGTGGCACCCTCGCCGTCACGGCGGCGGGCACCACAGCGGCGGCAGCGCCCCGCACGGACCTGAACCTGCGACAGTCACCCACCACCCAAGCAACCGTCGTCGCAACGCTTGCGCCCGTCGGCCACGGCGGCGGCGGTGTCCAGTGCGTGGTCCTCGGGTACAGCTGGGACGGCACCCCGTACTGGTACTGCGTCGATTCGTCGCCGCAGTGGAGGGACAGGGACCGGGGCAACTGGGCGGACCCGTTCTGGAACAACTCCTGGAACAACTCCTGGAACAACTCCTGGAACAACTCCTGGAACAACTCCTGGAACTTCGGTTCTTCCGCAGCCTCGTCGAGCGGGTGGGAGTGGATCTCGCTCGCGCGGTGAGTGGAGGGATGAGGGAAACGTGGGCCCCGGCGAGGAACCGCCGGGGTCCACGTACGCGTCAGCTGATGCGGTGTCCTTCCGCGTCCTCGTGCGTGTAGTAGCGATAGAACAGCACCGCGAAGAAGCCCGCCGCGATCGCCACCGCGACGCCCGTGGAGTACACGACGCTCGACCCGGCCTGGTTGATCAGGAAGCCGGACGCGCAGCCGGCGAACGCCGACCACAGCAGCGCGTGCTGTTCCCGCTTCATCCGCGGGGCCACGGCGCGTACGCCGATGTACAGCACGGCGAACACGAGCGCGGTGACGAAGCCGAACAGGACGTTCCAGCCGGTGATGGGCCCGCCGCTGCGCTGGTTGGCCGCGGCCCAGTAGCCGTAGACGAGCCCGAGCACGACGGGCAGCGCCCACTTCGCGATCCTGTGGGTCCGCTCGCTGAAGACGTCGGGTGTCGTCGTGGGAGGGGTCCGCATTCCCAGCGCGGGTGCCGGATGAGCCATGAGAGCACTCCTCTCTCCTCGCCCCCGGCTTCCAGGGCACACCTCGGCGGGGGCCGGTGGCAAGTCGGCGTCGCGGTCGGGGTGCGACCTGTGGCCGCGCGTGCTTCGCTGACCTCATGAAGCGGGGCCAGGGGCTGCTCGACCGCTACCCGCGGGCCCGGCGCCGGGACGTGCTGCAACGCCACCAGCTGCTGCAGATCCGCGGCCGTAGCGTGACCTGGCTGGTGCCGTTGCTGACGCTCGTCGTCATCGCGGTCGTCGACTACAACACCACCGGCGAGTTCCGGATCGTCGCCTGGTGTGTGTTCGTCGCCGCCATCGCGGCCGTGCTGTGCGGGGTGTGGACGACGGCGCTCTTCGCGGTGCTCGCGCTCATCACGTACGTCGAGGCGGACGCCGCCTGGCCCGAGGAGTACCGTGCGGGTCCCGCCGACTTCGTCCTCGTCCTCGTCGGCGGGGTGCTCTCCGTCCTCGCCGCCGACATGCGGGTGCGCGCGGAGCGGCGGATGCTGCACATGCGGCACATCGCCGAGACCACCCGCCGCACGGTGCTGCGCCCGCTGCCGCCCGGCTGGGGCGGCCTCGACCACGCCGCGGTCTACCTCGCCGCGGACGCCGACGCCCGGATGGGCGGCGACTTCTACGACATCCAGCCCGGCCTGCACGGCACCCGCGTCCTCCTCGGTGACGTGCAGGGAAAGGGGCTGGGCGCGGTGGAGGCGGCGGCCGCGCTGCTCGGCACCTTCCGTGAGGCCGCCTACCACGAGGCGGACCTCGCGACCGTCGCCGAACGCCTGGAGACCCGGATGCGGCGCCACCGCGTCCACACCGTCGCCCTCGGCCGCGACGACGGCGACCGCTTCGCCACCGCCGTCCTCCTCGGCTTCCCCGAGGGCGAGACCGGTGCGGTCGAGTGTGTCGGCTTCGGCCACGAGCCGCCGCTCGCGCTCGGTCCGGCGGGGGTACGGCAGCTGCCATGCGGCGACGGGCTCCCTCTGGGCCTCGGTGACCTCACCTCCGGCGGTTCCCCGTCCGTCCTGAACGTCCCCCTCGCCGCCGAGGAGACGTTGCTGCTGGTCACCGACGGTGTCACCGAGGCCCGTGACAGCACCGGCGCCTTCTACCCGCTCGCCGACGACCTCGCCGAGGCCCTCACCCGCGATCCCCGCACCGCCGAGCCCGGCCGCCTCGTCGCCTACGTCCGCGACCGCACCCTGCGCCACTGCGGCGGGCATCTCGACGACGACACGACGATCTTCGCGGTGCGGCGGATGGGGGCCGGGGGCGCCGAGGGCGACGAAGGCCCCGTACGGGGACGTTTGCAGTCCTGAGGTCCACCTTTGCAGCAGCAGCGGTTACGGTGCTGACGTACGGTGATCGACAGGGGGAGGGACGATGCCTGGAACCGTGCTGCTGCTCGCGGCCTCACCCGTGGGCAAGGGGTGCCTGGTGGACGCGGCGTCCGTGCTTCCCGTGCTCGCGGCCGTACCGCCCGCGGTGCTGGCCGGGACCGACACCGCGAACGTCGTCGAGCTCGCCGATCCGCTGGAGCCGCAGGCGGTGCTCACCCGGCTGCGGGCCGCCGCGGCGGCGACCGGGCCGCTGACGCTGTTCGTCACCGGGCAGCTCCAGCTCGACCGGCGTCAGCGGCTGCCCCATCTGGCGCTGGCCCGTACGACGCCGGCGACCGTCCGGTACACCGCGTTTCCCTGGCACTGGTTCCGGGAGGAGCTGCGGTTGCGGCCGGTGGGGTCGACGACGCTGCTGCTCGACCTGCACGCGGACGCGGAGACATGGGCGTGGTTGCGGGGGCATGCCCTGGACTGCGGGCCCGGCGTCGCCGTGCACGGTCGTGTCGCGCCGCCGGCGGGGCGGCGGAGGGTGGCCGCGCCGACGTACATGAAGGCGGTCGCGACGATATTGCGGAGCGGTGGCCGGCCGGCGGCGGAGCAGTTGCATCAGATGGCGTTGGCTCGTGTCGCCGGGGAGGGGGAGGTGGGGGACCTGGTGCTGTCCGGGGTCGGTACCGGCGCCGGTCCCGGGGTGGGTTACGCCCCCGCCGCCCCTGCCCGTCCCGTCCCTGGGGGCTACCGCCCCCAGCCTCCCGCATCGGCCCCGCACGGGCCTCGTCCTCAAGCGCCGGACAGGCTGACGTTCCCCGCACCACCGACGAACGAGCCCACCGCGGCCCGCACCGCCCCCCGAGCCGCCACCACCGACACGACCGACCCCCACGCCGCCATCACCACGGCCGTCCAGTCCGGGAACCACGCCGACGCCGACGCCCTCGCCGCCCGCTGGGAGCAGGCCGCAGTGGCCGCGCACGGGCCGGGGTCGGAGGAGGCGTTGCACTGGGCCGAGGTGCGGGCCGATCTGGCGATGTTCGCGGGGGACGCCGAGCGCAGCTGCCGTACGTGGATGGCGGTCGCCGCCGCCCGCCTGTCCGCCGGCCAGCCGGTCGACGCGCCCGCAGTGGAGGCAGCCGTGGACCGCGCCCACCACCAGTGGGGCCGCATCACGGACGCCCCCCGCGCCCGCGAACTCGGCCCCGCCCTCGCCGACCTCCGCAGCCGGGTCCCGGGCCGCCGCGAGGGTGCCCTGGACCACGTCCGCAAACAACTGCACCAGCTGCAGACCCAGGGCTGAACTCGGGCCCGCGCAGGCGGAGAGCGGCCACCGGCGGGGGTGGGGGAGATGCCGCCGGCGGCCGCGGTCCGGGTGGGGTCAGCTCCAGGCGTTGAAGCGGATGTCGGACGGCTTGGCCTTGTTCAGGGTGTTGCGGAAGCGGTCGCCCTTGTCCTGGAGCGGGAAGTTGGCCTGGCCCCACTCGGAGTTCGCGAGCGCGTTGAACGCCGTGCGGTTCTTGCTCCACAGGGTGTCGTAGGGGACGAGGGCCGGGCGGTCCCAGCCGCCGTTGCCCCACGCCTCCGCCCGCTCGCCCACCTTGGCGAAGCGGAACGCGTGCGTGCCGAACTCGCCGTCCTTGTGGTAGACGACCTTGAAGCGCTTGCCCTCCCGCTCCACGTCGTTGAACCGCTTGGTGGTGTAGTTGCCGTGGGCGGAGGTGGACACGTAGCTGGGCCACTGGTCGCCGTTGCGGTACCAGACCACGGCGGCCTCCCAGTCGTGCCGGTGCCCGATGTCGAGGACCTTGTTGCCCTGGTCCTTCTCGAAGTACAGGGTGTAGACGATGCCGCACCAGCCGGTGCCCTTGTCGCACTTGGCCCGCGAGTAGGTGTTGGCCCTGCCGAGGTGGTCCCGCCCGCAGCTGCCGTTGAGCGCTCCGGAGGGGTTGAGGCCGCCGTTGAGCCGACCGCTCGAGTCGACGGCCGCCGCCGGGTAGCAGCCGTCCGAGTCGTAGTCGAACCAGGGCTGGAACATCTCCTGCACCGGGGCGCCCTGCCCCATGTACGGGAAGGGGTTCAGCAGGGCGGCGTTCGCGCTGCCGGTCAGACCGATGGTCAGCGCGGCGGCGCTGCCCACGACGACGGCGGCCCTGCCGAGGCGGGACGCTCTCTTGCTCCTGCCTGCCTCGGAGCTGCTCTCGACTGCCTCGGACCTGCTCTTGATTGCCTGGGACATGCGGTGGCTCTCCACGTGCTGTCAGTGCGGTCGCCCGGCTGGTCGGGCCGGGCGCACCGGGCCGGGAACCGGCGCGGCGCAACCGACGTTCACATCCGCGGAGTTGATTGGCAGCCCCCTTCACCAGGCCAATCAATGCAGAAAACGCTCGCTTCTCTGTTCGGACACCCGTCACTCACCTGTCATCAACACCGCGTACGAAGGCGGTCGGAGCAGCGCGGAAGCAGGTGAACGCATGGGGCGTCCCGAAAGACCCGTCGACCCCGAGGCCGGTCCCGTTCAGCGGCTCGCGCACGAGCTGCGGGAGCTGCGCCGGACGGCCGGCGGCCCGTCGTACCGGACGATGGCCCGCACGGCCGGCTTCTCCGCGACCACGCTGTCGCAGGCGGCGTCCGGCGAACGGCTGCCGTCGCTCGCCGTCCTCCAGGGGTACGTACGGGCCTGCGGCGGCGACCTGGAGGAGTGGGAGCTGCGGTGGAAGGAGGCCGAGGCGGCGGCCGCCGTGGGTGAGGAGGGGGACGGCGCGGCGCCCTACCGGGGGCTGGCCCGCTTCGAGACCGACGACCGGCACCTCTTCTTCGGCCGGGACCGCATGGTCGAGGAGCTCAGCCGGCTGGTGTGCGACCACCGGCTGGCGGTGCTGTTCGGGCCCTCCGGCAGCGGCAAGTCCTCGCTGCTGCGGGCCGGGCTGATACCCCGCCTCCGCGAGGAGATCGCCCGGCGCGGCGATACGGCCGTGCTGCGGGTGTTCACCCCGGGGGCGCGGCCCGCGCAGACGTACGGGCATCTGCTGCGGCCCGCCGCGGACTGGCCGGCGAACTGGGTGGTGGTCGACCAGTTCGAGGAGGTCTTCACCCTCTGCCGGGACCGCGCCGAACGCGCCCGCTTCATCGACCTGCTGCTCGCCGCCCGTGCCCCCGCAAGCCGCCTGCGCGTCCTGCTCACCGTCCGCGCCGACTTCTACGCCCGCTGCGCCGAGCACCGCGGCCTCGCCGACGCCCTCTCCGGCGCCGGGCTGCTGCTCGGCCCGATGACCGCGGACGAGCTGCGGGAGGCGGTGGTGCGCCCGGCGCAGGCGGCGGGGCTGCTCGTCGAACGCGAGCTGACCACGCGGATCGTCGACGAGGTCCTCGACCAGCCCGGCGGCCTGCCGATGCTCTCGCACGCCCTCCTGGAGACCTGGCGTCGCCGCAGGGGCCGCATGCTCACCCTCGGCGCGTACGAGGCGGCCGGCGGGGTGCGCGGCGCGATCGCCGCGACCGCCGAGGAGGTGTACGGCGAGCTGTCGCCCCAGCAGGCGACGACGGCCCGGCACCTGCTGCTGCGGCTCGTCGCGCCCGGCCAGGCGGGCACCCCGGACACCCGCCGCCCCCTCACCCGCGCCGAACTCGACGCGTGGGCGGACCCGTCGGTGCCCCTGGTCGTCGAACGACTGGCCCGCGCCCGGCTGCTCACCGTCGCCGAGGACGGCGTCCAGCTCGCCCACGAGGCCCTTCTGACCTGCTGGCCCCGGCTGCACGGCTGGCTGGAGGAGGACCGCGAACGGCTGCGCCACCACCGGCGCCTGACCGACGCCGCCCGCGTCTGGCTGGAGCACGACCGCGACCCCGGCACCCTGTACCGGGGCAGCCGGCTCGCGCGCGTGGAGGAACTGTTCCCCGACCACGCGCGCGACAGCACGCTCACCGCGCCCGAGCGCGCCTTCGTACGGGCCTCGCTCACCGCCCGCGCGGTGGAGCAGGACACGGCGGCCCGTTCCGCGCGCCGGGCCCGGACGCTGGTGGCCGCGCTGTCCGCCGTGCTCGCGGTGGCGCTGCTCGCCGGCCTGACCGCGTGGCACCAGGCCCGCGACAACGCGCGCCAGCACACCGACACGGCCGCCCGCCGCATCGCCGCCGTCGCCGACGGTCTGCGCACCACCGACCCGCGCGCGGCGATGCTGCTCGGTGTGGCCGCCTGGCGGGTCTCGCCGCTGCCCGAGTCCCGGCGGGCGCTGCTCGGCGCGCTCGCCCAGCCGGAACAGGACACCTTCACCGACCCCGCCCCCGGCGACGGCCCGCGTCGCTTCCTCGCCGACTCCGGCCGCACCCTGCTCAGCGTGGCCGACGGCCGCTGGACGGCCTGGGACGTGACCGCGCACCGCCGTACCCGCTCCGGCCGGCTCCCCGACGGCACGGACACGGTCCGCGCGGTGTCCCCGGACGCCCGCCTCCTCGCCGTGTCCACGGCCGACGGCCTGCGTCTGTGGGACACCCGGGCCGCCCGCTGGACCGGCGGCCCGCGCCGCCCGGCCTCCGGCTGGTACGACCTCGGCTTCGCCCCCGGCGGCGACACCTACCTCCTCAGCGGCATCGACGACGACTGGGTCCAGCTCCGCTCAGCCGCCGACGGCCGCCTGCTGTTCGAAACCGGGGGGACGGCGGGCCGCGCGAACGTGGCGGTCTCCCCGGCGGGCGACGCCGTGATGACCTGCCCGGTCGGCGCGGCACCCACGGTCCGCAGGGCGGGCCGCACCGTCCCCGGCGCCTGGCAGCGGGCGAGCGGAGTCTGCACGGACACCTCGGCCCTCGTCCCCGCCCCGCCCGGCACCACCCGCTTCGCGGCCCTCACCGACACCGGCGTCCAGGTCTGGGACACGAGGACCGGCCGCGAACTCGCCGGCCTCCCCGCCCCCGCCGCCTACGCCACCTTCAGCCCCGACGGCTCCTTCCTCGCGACCGCCGACCGCGGCGAGGTCCGCGTCTGGCGCCTGTCCGCCCCCCAGGCCCCCGTCTTCCGCCACGCCCTGAACAACCAGCACCTGTACGGCGGCCTGGCGTGGGACCCGGTCCACCCCGTCCTGCGCTACCTGGAGGGCGGCACCGTCCACTCCCTCGACGTGACGGCCCCGACGACGAAGGCCTGGCGGGACCGCCCCCTGGCCGACACCCTCCTCAGCCCCGACGGCCGCACCCTGGCCACGGCGGAGCGCACCGGCACCCACTACACCTTCCGCCTCCGGCCCACGAGCGGCACCGGCACCCCACGCACCCTCCCCGCCCCACCCCTCCCCGTCTCCCGTGACCGCGCCCTGCCGGTCGTCCCGGCGGACACCCTCCCCCTGATGACGTTCAGCCCGGACGGCTCGACCTTCGCGTACGGTGTCTCGGCCCCCGGCAGGGAGGCTGCCCCGCAGCGGATCACGGTGTGGGACGTGCGGAAGGACCACGGCAGGACGACCCTGGACCTGGTGCCGTCGCCGGCGGACCCGGCGGGTGCGGTGCTCTCGCTGGCCCTCTCCCCGGACGCCCGCACCCTCTACGCGGCCCGCACGGACCGGGTGGGCGAGGTGGTCGACGAGGCGTGGACCGTCCCGACCGGCCGCCGAGCGCCCCTCCCGCGCGGCCTGACCGGCATCCACCTCGCCGTCCGCCCCGACGGCGGACTGCTCCTCTCCGACACCAGCACGGTCCCTCTCCCCTCGGGCCGGTCCCTGCGGCGCGACCTGGTCCAGGGCGAGCAGCTCGGCGCCCTGGCCTTCGACGCGGAGGGCTCCCTGCTGGCCGCCGGCGACATGACCGGCCGCGTGGCCCTCTGGGACAGCGACCTCCGCCGGCGCTCCGGGGTCCTGCGCAACGTCTTCCCGGCCCCCCTCGGCGACACCCCCGAGGCCGTCGCCGCCCTGGCCCTCAGCCCCGACGGCCGCACCCTCGCGGTCGGCGGCGACGCGGGCACCCTCCAACTCTGGGACGTGGCGACCCAACAGCCCCTGGGCGACCCGGTCCCCACAGCGGGCGAGGCCATCGAGTCCCTCTCCTTCAGCCCCGACAGCACCACCCTGTACGCCTCCGGCACCCACGTCCCCCTCCAGCGCCACGTGATCGACCCGGCCCGGGTGGTGGAACGGGTGTGCGCGCGAGCGGGAGCGGGCCTGACGAGGGAGCAGTGGAGGACGTACGTGCCGGACGCCGGGTACCGGAGGACGTGCGACTAGGCAGGCCGTGGGACAGGGGCCGGCCGTGGGCGGGCCGTGCGGAAACGTACCAGCACACTCGTTCGAGTGAACGGCTCCGGATTCCCTCTCCGGGCTCCCCGTCTACGCTGGGAGGGTCGCGCTGAGCGAAGGAGGTCTGTCATGGCGACGGCGGAGCCGATCATCATGCCGGGGTACCAGGGCGAGGCCATTTACGGCCCCTATGACGACGCTGACGGCGACAGCGACAGCGACGCGGACAGCGGCGTGCCCAGCCATGAGGGCGCGAGCGTCGAGCAGGTCTTCCAGCTCATCAGTGCGACGGCTCCCAGGGGCTGGCGCGTGGAGCTGATCGAAGGGGAGATCTGCGTGACGCCTCCGGCCAACGGGGAGCACGAGGAGATCGTGTCGGAGCTGACGGAGCAAATCATCGACCGCCGACAAGACCGGTCCCTGCGCAATTGCACAGGCATCGGCCTGAACGTCCCCGGCGCCTCCGTGACCGGTCACGTCGTCCCCGACCTCGCCATCGCCCCCAAGGGCACCTTCGACGACAAGGAAGAGTGGCACGACCCCTCCGCCGTCCTCCTCGTCGCCGAGGTCGCCTCGGCCGGCACCGCCGACCGGGACCGCGAGAAGAAGATCCTCGGCTATGCCCGCGCCGGCATCCCCCTCTACCTCCTGATCGACCGCGAGGAGGGTGCGGTGACGGTCCACTCCGAGCCGTCCGGCGACCAGTACGCCAAGGCGTCGAAGTGCAAGCTGGGCCTCACCGTGCCGCTGCCCGCCCCCCTCGGGTTCGACCTGGACACGGCGGAGTTCTGACTCACCCGCCCCGCACCTGGCCCTCCGCCACGGCCGGTGCCGGCCGGGTGCCCTCCGCGTGGGCCGGGACCGCGTTGGCCGCGATCACCAGGGCCGCCACGGCGAGGACGGCCGCCGCGACGGCTCTGGCGTACCGATGCGAAGAGCGTCCGTAGGGTGCGGATGTGCGTCCGTGCACGGCAACCTCGCAGCGTCGGCGACTACGGCGGACAAAAAGCGACTTCTGCCACGGCTGTTGGCGTCAACCGTGTATTAAGCATGCTTAAGTCGCCGTTTAACCTAGGGGCTGGGCCAGCCGAACGGCAAGGGGCCCAGGGGCAGTTGGGGGGAGTCGGGGCGTGGGAACGCGGGACGAACCGGAGGTCATCGGGCGCCGTGTGCAGCGAATGCGGGTCGAACGGGGACTGACACAACGGCAGTTGGCCGAACCGACCTACACCCCTGCCTACGTCTCGACGCTGGAGGCGGGCCGGGTGCGCCCCTCCGACGAGGCGCTCAAACACATCGCCGCCCGGTTGGGCGTGGACTTCGAGGAACTGGCCACCGGCCGCTCCGCGCGCCTGGTCACCGACCTCCGCCTGCGCCTCACCGAGGCCCAGCGGGCCCTGGCCACCGGGGAGGCCGAGGAGGCGACGGCCCAGTACACCGCGCTGCTGGCGGAGTCCGAGGAGTACGGCCTCGTGGAGGAGCAGGCCACCGCCCTGCTGGGCCTCGGGGAGTGCGCCCTGGCCACCGGCGACCTGGAACTGGGCCGCGAGCACTTCGAACGGGCGGAGGCCTGCCTGGCCGACTCCCCGCTCCCGGTACGGGTACCGGCGCTCCGGGGCCGGGCGGTGGCCCACTACCTGGCAGGCGAGCTCCGCTACGCGGTCTACCTGCTGGAATCCACCCTCGACGAACTCAACAGGTCCGGCCTGCAAGACCCCGACGCCCTGCTCCTCCTCTACGCCTCCGTCATCGGCCCCTACATGGACATGGGCGCCCACGCCCGCGCCGCCCAGGCCGCCGAGTTCGCCCTCGCCCTCGCTCCCCGGGTCGGCGACCCCGCCCTCGTCGCCCGCATGCACCGCTCCGTCGCCCGCACTCTCCTCGCCGAGGGCCGCCTGGCCGAGGCCGACGCCTCCCTCGCCAAGGCCGCCGAGCTGTACCGTCAGCTCCAGCTCCGTACCGAACTCGCCAACTGTCACTGGATGCGCGGCTACGTCTACGCCCAGAACAACCAACTCGAGCGAGCCGAGGACGAGTTGAAGCAGGCCCACACCATGCTCGCCGCCCAGCACGCAGCCCTCTACAGCAGCCAGGCCGCCGTGGAACTGGCCGACGTACTGCGCCGGCGCGGCAAGTCCGAAGAGGCCGCCGAACTCCTGCACGGCGTCCTCGGAGACCTCTCCCCCGAACGCGGAGCCGTCCACTCCGCCGGCGCCCACCGCCTCCTCGGCATCATCGCCGAGGACGCCCGCGACACCGAGGCCGCCGAGGAGCACTACGTCCGAGCCCTGAGCCTCCTGGAACGCGCCGGCGCCGCCGGCGACCTGGCCGACCTCTGCCGCCTCCTGGGCGACCTGTTACGCCGCACAGGAAGAGTGGAAGCAGCCCTGGACGCCTATCGAACGGGCCTTGGCCATCGCACGGCCCCGGGGACGACGACCCTGGGCCCGGCTCCCGCCCAGCCCCCGCTCTAGTTCTCTCGCCCCTGCTGCCCTTATCCCAAAACGCCGGACAGGCTGGGTACACCCGCTCCCTCGTCACAGCTGTGTCTTCGCCGAATCCGAGGCGGTCCACAGCCGTCCCCGCTAGCGTCCCGAGGACACCCACCGGCGGGATGAGAGCGCGTGCAGAACCAACGAACCGTGGCCGACGGCCTCCGTTTCGCCGTGCGCGCGCTCGTCCACGCCGTCCTGGGCGGCGCCGCGCTCGTCGCCATCGCGACCGTCGTCTCCGTACTCGGCCCGACGCTCGCGCTCGACCTCTACACCCCGCCCGTGGCCGCCTGGTGGACGGTGTTCACGGCCGTCGCCGTCCAGGGGGTGCCCTTCCTCCTCCTCGGCACGGTCGTCTCGGCGGCGATCGGCGCGTTCGTGCCGGAGCGGGTGCTGAAGCGGCTGCTCCCGCGCAGACAGGCGCTCGCCGTGCCGGTCGCCGGGGTCGCCGGGGCCGTACTGCCCGGCTGCGAGTGCGCGTCCGTACCGGTGGCCGGGAGCCTGATGCGGCGCGGGGTGGCGCCGGCGGCGGCCCTCGCCTTCCTCCTCTCGGCACCCGCGATCAACCCGGTCGTCCTCGTCGCGACCTCGATCGCGTTCCCGGACCAACCGCACATGGTCCTGGCCCGGCTCCTCGCCTCGCTCGGCACCGCCGTCGTCATGGGCTGGCTGTGGGCGAGGTTCGGCAAGGAGGAGTGGCTGCGGCTGCCCCGCCGGGCAGCCCCCCACGCCAACGGCACCGCCACCGGCGCCCGAGCCTTCCTCGCCGGCCTCCAGCACGACTTCCTGCACGCCGGCGGCTTCCTCGTCCTGGGCGCGGCGGCCGCGGCGACCTTCAACATCGTCGTCCCGGCGTCGGTCCTGGACGTGTTCACCGGCTCCCCCTGGACGGCGGTGCTGCTGCTGGCCCTGCTGGCGGTCGTGCTCTGCGTGTGCAGCGAGGCGGACGCCTTCGTCGCCGCGTCGCTGAGCGCGTTCCCGGCGACCGCGCGGCTGGCGTTCATGGTGGTCGGCCCGATGGTCGACCTGAAACTGATCGCACTGCAGGCGGGCACCTTCGGCCGCGCCTTCGCCGTGCGGTTCGCGTCCGTGACCTGGGTGGTGGCCGTGGCGGCCAGCGTGTTCGTAGGGTGGTGGCTCCTGTGAGGCGATACGGAACGGCGGTCCTGCTCCTCCTCACCGGCGGGGCGGTCCTGCGCATCACGCTCTTCAGCGAGCTGTACCTGCGGTACGTACAGGCGGGCCTGCGCCCGTACCTGATCGTGTCCGGGGCGGCGCTGGTGCTGCTGGGCCTGGCGACGGCGGTACTGCGGAGCCGTACACCGGACGATCACGTTGCCCTGGCCTGCGAGGACCAGCACGGACACGACGAACAAGAGGCCCCCCACAGCCACCACCGCACCCCCCGCACAGCCTGGCTCCTCACCCTCCCCGCCGTCGCCCTCCTCCTCTTCCCGCCCCCCGCCCTCGGCTCCTACAGCGCCGCCCGCGAGGCCGCCCAACGCGCCGCCCAGGGCGTCGGCACCTTCCCTGCGCTCCCGGCCGGGAACCCCGTGGAGCTGACCGTGGCCGAGTTCAGCTCGCGGGCGATCTACGACAGCCGCCGCTCCCTGAAGGGCCGTACCGTCCGCCTGACCGGCTTCGTCACCCACGGCGACGACGGCACCTGGTACGTCACCCGCCTCACCGTCAGCTGCTGCGCCGCCGACGCCACCACCAGCAAGGCCGAGGTCCGCGGCGCGGACGCGCTGCCCGCCGACACCTGGGTCACCGTCACCGGCACCTGGCACCCGAAGGGCGCCCTCGGCTCCGACGAGGCCTGGCCGCCGGTCCTCGACGTGACGACGGTGACGCAGGTGAAGCAGCCGGCGGACCCGTACGAGAAGCCGTAGCGGCACTGGTTTTCCCGGCGGGCGGGGGGTACCCGGCCGACGACGGAGAGGCGGTGCGGCGGCCGTGGGCGGAGGTGATCGCCGTGCGGGACCGGGAACGGATCGCCGACGTGATCGCCCAGGAGGTGCGGGGCGCCGAGCCGGGCGAGGTGCCGGAGCGGCTGTGTGCCGCCGCGGTGCGGCTGCTGCCGGTGAGCGGCGCGAGCGTGTCGCTGCGCGGCGAGGGGATGCCCGTACCGCTGAGCGCGAGCAGTGAGCGGGCCGCGCATCTGATGGAGGTGCAGGCCACGCTGGGGGACGGGCCCTGTCTGCGGGCCGCGGAGACCGGTACGCCCGTCTTCGCCTCCGACCTCACGACCGGCCGGGACGCCACCCGCTGGCCGGTGTTCGCCCAGCAGGCGGCGGCGTCCGGGGTGCGCGCGGTGTACGCGCTGCCACTCGGAGACCGGGCGGTGTGCGTGGGCACCCTCGACCTCTACCGGGACGTCCCCGGCGAGCTGGCCGACGACGAGGTCCGTACGGCGCGGCTCGTGGCCGACGTCCTGACGGTGGCGCTGATGGCGCTGCCGCGCGGCGAGGAGGCCGGCCGGCAGGGCGACGGGCTCTGGCTGAGCCCGCTGGCCACCGACCACGACGAGGTGTACCAGGCCGTCGGCATGGTCATGGCCCAGCGCGGCGTCGCCTCCGACGAGGCCCTGTCCCTGCTGCGCGCCCACGCCTTCGCGGAGGGCCGCACGGTCCTGGACGTGGCGCACGAGGTGGTGGTGAGGACGACACGCTTCGACACGGACTGAGCCCGGTCGCACGGACTGACTCCGGTCGCACGGACTGGGCCCGGTCGCACGGACTGGGCCCGGTCACATGGCCTGACTCCGGTCGCACGGACTGGGCCCGGTCATACGGACTGACCTGCTCGCCTACACCTGCACCCGCCCCTGCTTCCTCACCTCCGTCAGCCGCTGCACCCCCAGCTGCACGGCCGCCTGCGTGGCCTCGTTCGGTACGTCGTTCAGACCGCCGTTGACGAGCGCGAAGGTGTCCTGGCCGGCGCGGACGGCGGCCACGTCGAGGGCGAGGGAGAGCGGGTCGCCGTCGCCGTCGGTGCTCCAGTCGGTCAGCGTCACCCGCAGCCCCTGGCGGACGTCACCCACCTCCGGCAGGGGCAGCTCGGCGACGGTGACGTCCAGCACGGTGTCGTTCGGCGCGTTCGCGGAGAAGCGCGCGCACCTCTCCGGCAGCGTCCGCAGCCAGGCCAGCGCGCGGTCGGCGTCCGCCGGGCGGCGGTCGGTGAGCTGGTAGCGCAACTGGGCCTCGGTGTCGAGGTCGTCGAGGGCGACGACCGCGCGGGCCGGGGCGCCGAGCAGCTCGTCGGAGTACAGGCCGTCGAGGAGCTTCTGGCAGTCGGCGGTCGGGGTGGTGGCCTTGAGCATGCCGTCCCGCCAGGTGGCGGCGCCGCGTGTCGGGCTCCAGGGCGCGCCGAGGTCGGTGTCGCTGATGAGGGCGGCGTGCGCCTGGGCGTCCGTGAGGACGGGGGAGGCGGTCGGCGCGGACGGCTTGCCCGGCGACGGCTGGACGGTCGGCGCGGCCTGGCGGGCGGTCGGCGGGTGCTCCAGCCCGAGGGTGGCGCAGGAGGCGACGGTGAGGAGCCCGGCGACGGAGAGGGCGGAGGCGAGGAGGGTACGGCGGGTCATCGGGGGGTGCCTCCTGCTGGACGGTGAGGGTGCCTCCTCTCACGGCAACACCACGCCTGCGGGCCGACCAGCGCGGCGGGCCGTCCGGGTTACGGGGGTTGGTGCGGGCGGGTGGCCGCCGTGACCGGATGCGTAACCGGATGCCGGGCCACTCGCCCTGGCCGTCAGTCCCGGCCGAAAGCCGCATCCGCGGCCTCAGCCGTATCCGCAGCCCCCGAAAACAGATCGCCCCTCCCCCACCCCCTTGCTACGCTCCCGCCATGCAGCGCGCCCACGTCTCCCTCACGACGACGCCGGAGAGTGTCCCGGCGCGCTGACCACTGGATGTCCGAAGCCCCGGGGCGAGTGCCCCGGGGCTTCGTCGTGCGGGTACTCGCCTCTCTCCCGAGAGGAACCCACCGTGGAACCCACCCCGAACGACCACCGCCGCCTCGGCCGCGACCTCGCCCTCTTCGACACCGACCCCCTGATGGGCGCCGGTCTCCCCTACTGGCTCCCCGACGGGGCCGCCGTCCGCCACACCCTGGAGGAGTACGTCCGCGAGGCCGAGCGAGCCGCCGGCTACCGGCACGTGTACTCGCCCGTCCTCGGCAAACGCGACCTGTACGAGATCTCGGGCCACTGGGACCACTACCGCGACGACATGTTCCCGCCTATGGACCTGGGCGCGGAGCAGGTCGTCCTGCGCCCCAGCCTCTGCCCCCACCACGCGCTGATCTACCGCTCCCGCTCCCACAGCTACCGCGAACTCCCTCTCCGTATCGCCGAGTTGGGCGGCATGTACCGCTCGGAGCTGTCCGGTGTCCTCGGTGGCCTGACCCGCGTCCGGGCCATCCACCTCAACGACGCGCACATCTTCTGCACCCTCGACCAGGCCGTCGAGGAGGCCCGCGCGGCCCTCGCCCTGATCGCCCGCGCCTACGCCGACCTCGGCATCCGTGCCTCCCGGTACCGCCTGTCCCTCCCGGGTGAGGGCGGCAAGTACGTGGCCGACCCGGAGCTCTGGCGCAGGGCCACCGCGCTCCTCAGGGAAGTCCTGGACAACTCCGGCATCGCGTACGAGGCCGCCGAGGGCGAAGCCGCCTTCTACGGCCCCAAGATCGACGTACAGATCACCGATCCCGTCGGCCGTGAGGCCACCCTCTCCACCGTCCAGATCGACTTCCACCAGCCCGAACGCTTCGACCTGCACTACGTCGGCGCCGACGGCGCGAAACACCGCCCCGTCATGGTCCACCGCAGCATCATCGGCAGCGTGGAACGAGCCGTCGCCTACCTCATCGAGCAGCACGGCGGCGCCTTCCCGGCCTGGCTCGCGCCCGTGCAGCTGGCGGTGCTGCCGGTGGCGGAGGCGCAGGAGGAGCGGGCGCACGAGGTCGTACGGCAGGCGGTGGCGCGCGGGCTGCGGGCGGAGGTGCACGGCCCCGGCGAGGGCACCCTCGGCGCCCGGATCCGGGCGGCGCGGCTCGTGCCGTACCAGGCGGTGATCGGGGAGCGGGAGGCCGACGGCGGGCTGGTGGCCGTACGGCTGCGGGACGGGCGACGGCCGGGGGCGGTGCCCGTGGCGGAGCTCCTGGACCGGATCGCGGCCCGGGTCGCGGAACGCGGCACCGAACTGTGGCCCGCTGCGTAAGGTCGCTCTCGTACACCTGGCTCGAGCACCTGGCTCGAACACGTCTCGTCCGCGGAGACTCGAACGCATCTCGTACACGGAGAGAGGAGCGCCGCCGTGACCGGTCGGCCCATCCCGGTGATCATCGACTGCGACACGGGCGTCGACGACGCCCTGGCCCTGCTGTTCGCCGTACGGCATCCCGGTCTCGATGTGCGCGCGGTGACCTGCGTGGCCGGGAACACCGGCGTGGACGGGGTGGTCCGCAACACCCTGACCGTGCTGGAGCAGGCCGGCGCCGGTGACATCCCGGTGGCCCGGGGCGCCGAGTGTCCGCTGATCGAGCCGCTGCGCACCTCCCCGGTGCACGGGCAGGACGGGATGGGCGACCTCGGGCTGCCCGCACCGACCCGGCGCCCTGTCGACGTGGACGCGGTGACGCTGCTGCGGCGGGAGATCCTCGCCTCGCCGCGCCCGGTCATCCTCATCCCCACCGCGCCGCTGACCAACATCGCCCTGCTTCTGCGTACGCACCCGGAGGTGGTGCGGAACATCGAGCGGATCGTGTTCATGGGCGGCGCGGTGGAGATCGGGAACGCCACGCCGGTCGCGGAGTTCAACGTGTGGCACGACCCGGAGGCGGCCGCGATCCTGCTGACCGCCGGGGTGCCGATCACGATGTACGGCCTGGACGTGTTCCGGCAGGTCGTCGTCCCGGCCGCGGACGTCCGGCGGCTGCGCACGAGCTCCGAGCCCCGCCTCCGTCTGGCCGGCGAACTCCTCGCCCACCGCGACCCGGCCGCCTCCGACGACCCCGCCCCCGCGGGTGGCCTCGGCGACGCGGGCGCCGTCTGCGCGGTCGCCGACCCGGAGGGCCTGACCACCGAACTGCTCCCGGTCGAGGTCTCCCTGGCCCCCGGACCCACCCGAGGCCAGACGATCGTCGACCGCCGCCCCCGCCCCGGCGAGTCCGAGATCCATGGGGGCCCCCGCGAACAGGCCCTGGTGGACGTGGCGTTGGGCGTCGACGTCGAGCGGTACGTGAATCTGTGGCTGACGACGGTGGAGAAGCCGTAACAGCCGCGGCAGCCCGCAGCGCCCGGGGTCAGCGAACGACGCCGGCCGGTTTCCCACGGCCCGGCCGGCGTCGAGTCACTGATCCCGCTGCTGGCGCGTTTTGAGCAGGTCGGGTCGCTGCAGTTCGGCAGCGCCCCGAAGGGGCGCGGGGAACTGCGCGACCAGCCACGACGATGCCGCAGACGACTGACGACACATCGCGGCACCCCAGCGGAGCGTCAGCGCGTCGCCTTCCGCCGGCGCGTCGCCAGGACGATCGCCGCGCCGCCCGCCAGCAGGGCCGCGGCGCCGCCGACGATCACGCCGGTGCTGCCGTTGGCGCCGGTCTCGGCGAGGTCGCCGCCACCGCCGTTGGGGGTGGGCGCCGGGGCGGTGCTGGACTCCGAGGCGCTGGGCGTCGGGGTGGACGTCGACGGGGACTCGGACGGCGTCTCCGACGGCGTCCCCGACGGGCTCTCAGAGGCGGGCTCGGACGGGGGCTCGGAGGCCGGGGCCGACGGCGACTGCGGGGTGTCGGCCGGCGGGGAGGCCGGCGGCTGCTCGGCCGGCGGCTGCTCGGTGGGCGTGCAGTCCTTCGAGCCGCCGTTCCAGGCCGCGATCAGCTTGTCCTTGATGACCGGGCGGTCCGGGCCCTTGGGCAGGTCCCCGTGCTCGAAGCCGTCCTTCGCGTCGAGCTTGCCGTCGAACTTCACCGCGCCGCGGTAGAGGTCGATCTGCGCGTAGCACCCGGCGTCCGGGACGGCGATGTCGAGGGTGTCGGTCTTGCCGGGCTTGACCGTCACGGTGTCGAAGTCGACGAAGACCTGCTCGCCGGAGGTGCGGAAGTCCGGGCCGTGGGCCAGGTAGGAGGCCAGGGAGGCCGTGCAGGTGGTGGCGTTGTCGGCGGCCCGGACCGTGATGTGGACCTTGCCGTCGTCGGTCGGCTTCAGGTTCTGGTCGTCGACCTTCACCGAGTCGAAGAAGTTCTTGCCGTCGAGCGAGAACTGGCAGCGGTCGGTCTCCGTCTCGGTGCCCGCACCGGTCCCCGGCTGGTACTGGCCGCCGGACTTCCAGCCGTCGCCGCCGGGCGTCTCGGAGGCCCAGGCCCCGGAGGCGGCGGCGACGGACGCGGTGCACAGGGCGAGCGATGCGGCGCCCGTCCCCAGCAGGCGGCGCACGGAAACACGTCTCGCTATGGACATGCGAATCCCATCTTGGCGAGTGCCCGTCACGGGACGGCGGAGGCCGGGTCGGCGACGGCCGGGGTGACGGGTCAGATCAGAAGAAACACTGGGCCCATTGGTCACATGCGCCACGGTGTGGCCACATCGTGCGGCTCACGACAGACCGCTGTCAACCTGGGGCTATGGAGGGGGAGTTCAAGAATCCGTCACGACTTCCCCACGTGAGGAATGATCCGATCCGGATGGTGCGGACGTTGCCTTACCCGGCAAAGTGGACAGTCTCCTCTGCGTGACCGACTTCGCGCCCGACCACGAGACCGATGCCGTGACCGCCCCCGCGACCGACCTCTCCACCCGCAACCCCGACTGGTGGCGCCAAACCGTCGTCTACCAGGTGTACCCGCGCAGCTTCGCCGACGCCGACGGCGACGGCCTCGGCGACCTGAAGGGCGTCACCGACCGGCTGTCCCACTTCGCCGCCCTCGGCGTCGACGCGCTCTGGCTCAGCCCGTTCTACCCCTCCGAACTGGCCGACGGCGGCTACGACGTCATCGACCATCGGGACGTCGACCCCCGCCTGGGCACCCTGGACGACTTCGACGCCCTGGTCGCCGAGGCCCACCGCCTCGGCCTGAAGGTGATCGTCGACCTCGTCCCCAACCACACCTCCCACCGTCACGTCTGGTTCCAGGAGGCGCTCGCCGCCGGCCCCGGCTCACCCGCCCGCGACCGCTACGTCTTCCGCGACGGTCGCGGCACGCACGGCGAACTCCCGCCCACCGACTGGCAGTCCGTCTTCGGCGGCAGCGCCTGGCAGCGTGTCCCCGACGGCCAGTGGTACCTGCACCTCTTCGCCCCCGAGCAGCCCGACCTCGACTGGGACCACGAGGAGGTCCGCGAGGACTTCCGCACCACCCTGCGCTTCTGGTCCGACCGAGGCGTCGACGGCTTCCGCGTCGACGTGGCCCACGCCCTCGCCAAGGACCTGAGCGAGCCGCTACGGGACCTCGGCGCCCCGGAGTTGAGCGCCGAGGACTCCCTGGCGGCTCTCGCCCCGGGCACCCACCCCTTCTACGACCGCGACGAGGTCCACGCGATCTACCGCGACTGGCGCCGCGTCCTGGACAGCTACTCCCCGCCCCGCACGGCGGTCGCCGAGGCCTGGGTCCCGGGCGCCCGCCGCGCCCTGTACGCCCGCCCCGACGAGCTGAACCAGGCCTTCAACTTCGAGTACCTGCAGGCCGCTTGGGACGCGGCGGCGATCCGCGAGGTCATCACGGCGTCGCTCGCCACCGCCCGTGCCGTGGGCGCCTCCGCGACCTGGGTCCTGTCCAACCACGACGTCGTCCGCCACGCCTCCCGGCTGATGCTCCCGCCGGGCACCGACGAGAACGCCTGGCTGCTCTCCGGCGGCCACGCCCCGCCCGTCGACGAGGAAGCCGGCCTGCGCCGCGCCCGCGCGGCCACCCTGCTGATGCTGGCGTTGCCGGGATCGTCGTACGTCTACCAGGGCGAGGAACTCGGCCTGCCCGAGGTCGCCGACCTGCCCGTGGAGGTCCTCCAGGACCCGCTCTGGGAACAGACGGGCCGGGTCCGCAAGGGCCGCGACGGCTGCCGGGTGCCGCTGCCGTGGACGACGACCGGGCCGTCGTACGGCTTCGGCGCGGGCGGCGCGTGGCTGCCGCAGCCCGCGTCCTTCGCGCGGTACGCCGTCGAGGCGCAGGACGGCGTGGACGGCTCCACGCTGGAGCTGTACCGCACGGCCCTGCGCCTGCGCCGCAAGCTGCTGGAGGGCGAGGAGCTGAGCTGGGCGGAGGACACCCCGCCCGGCGTGCTGGCCTTCGCACGCTCCGACGGCTGGCGGTGTGTGGCGAACCTGTCGGACACCCCCGTCGCGTTGCCGCCCGGGGAGGTGCTGCTGGCGAGCGTCCCCCTGGACGGCGAGGGCCGGATCGGCCCGGACACGACGGTGTGGCTGGCGTAGGGGGAGCCCTACTGTCCTACTACACCCCCTGCCGTGGGCGCCGGCGCCGGGGTCACCCCGCCCGCCACGGACGCGGCGTCGATGTCCACGGGGGTGGACGTGGCGGTCGGCGGCGGAGTGAGGACGATCATCTGCTCGCCCGCGGCCGGCACCGGCGGGGTCAGGTCCGCCTGGGGCAGCTTCGGCGGGGTGGTCTGGTTGAAGAGCGTCTGGTCGAAGTCGACCATGCCGGTCTTCTCCATCACCGTGATGTGGTCGAGAACGGTGTCGTTGGCCTGGTCGGCCAGCGCCCGCACGAGCGTGTTCTTGGTGGTGGACCGGATCTTCGCCACGGTGTTGAAGATGGAACCGTGCGTCTGGCGCAGGATGTTGGCGAACTCGATGTCGAACTGCTGGCCCTGGGCCGCCTGAAGCTTGCTGACGAAGCCGACCTGCTGCGGGCTGGCCACGTTGGGGATCGTGATGTTCAGCATCGGTGCGATCTTGCGGCAGGTGGTGTCCAGGGCCGCGTGCCCGTCGATCAGGTGCTCGCTGGCGGTCTTGACCGCGGGGCTCTGTCCCTTCTGCAGCCCGATGAACCCCACCGGGTACTCCCAGAGGCCGGCCGCCCGGACGGCCACGACGAATGACCGGTCGGCCTCCGTCAGCGGCCCCCACTGCGTGTTGGCGATGATCCGGTCACCTGACGTCGAGGTCGTCTCGAGTCCCAGCATCGACGGGTAGGCGAGGGCTGCAAGGGTCAGGCTGAGAGCGCCACCCACGAAGGCAGTTCCCATCACGTTCCGCGAAAAACGCACCGTTCCTCCTTGCCCGGTAGGGGATACCGCCTGTGCTCGCTGTGCTCGTCGTACTCGGTGTACTCGCTGTGCTCGGCGGGGTCGGACACACAGGAGTACGTACGGAAGCCCACGGGGACTCACAGGTTTCTGCAAAAACTTGCCCGACGGGGGCGGGAGGCGGGGTAAGTTCCCATACGGAACGCACTAGTTGTCCTGTACGGGAAAGGGGACCCGGTGGCGGAGCACCACACCTGGACGGCGGTCGACGACTACTTCAACACCCTGCTGGTGGAGGAGGACGAGGCCCTCGGGGTGGCCGGTGCGGGCAGCGAGGCCGCGGGCCTGCCGCCCCATCAGGTCGCTCCCAACCAGGGAAAGTTGCTGCATCTCCTCGCCCGGATCCAGGGCGCCCGCACGATCCTGGAGATCGGCACCCTCGGCGCCTACAGCACGCTGTGGCTGGCCCGCGCCCTGCCGGAGGGCGGCCGGCTGGTGACGCTGGAGGCGGACCCGGGGCATGCGGAGGTGGCGGCGGCGAACATCGCGAGGGCGGGGCTGGCGGAGGTGGTGGACCTACGGGTCGGCAAGGCCCTGGACACACTGCCGAAGGTGGCCGAGGAGGCAGGGGAGGCGGGGGCGCCTTTCGACCTGGTCTTCATCGACGCGGACAAGCCCTCGAACCCGGAGTACCTGGAGTGGGCCCTGCGCCTGACCCGCCCCGGCAGCGTCATCATCGGCGACAATGTGGTGCGCGACGGCGCGGTGACGGACGCGGACAGCGAGGACCCGCGCGTGAGGGGCGTCCGCCGCTTCACCGAACTCATCGCCGGGCACCCGAGGTTGACGGCGACGGCGGTGCAGACGGTGGGCGAGAAGGGGTACGACGGTTTCGTACTGGCGCTGGTGACGGGCTGAGGGGGCGTTGCGCATGCCGGCGAGGGTCGCGGAGATCACGTACTACCCGGTGAAGGGCTGTGCGGGAATCACGGTCACGGAGGCGGAGGTGACACCGACCGGCCTGCGGGACGACCGCACGTACGCGGTCGTCGACGAGAAGGGCGACTTCCGCTGGCAGTGGGGCAACCCGGCGCTCGCCCTGATCACCCCCGAGCTGAAGGACGGCGAGCTGTGGCTCAGCGCCCCGGACCGGGAGACGCTGCACGTACCGCCCGACGGGAGCGGGGCCGACGTCTGGCTGACGGACGTCCTGGGCGAACCGAGCAGCCTGGTCCGCCCGCCGGCCGGCAACAACGGCCGCCTCCACGTGGTCTCACGCGCCAGCCTGGACCTGCTGAACGGGAAGCTCATGGAGCGGGGCGCCGAACCCCTCCCCATGAACCGCTTTCGCCCGAACGTGGTGATCGACGGCTGGCCGACTCCCCACACGGAGGACGGTGTCGGCCGCGTGTCCCTCGCCGACGCCGAACTCACCTTCACCGAGCGCACCATCCGCTGCGCCATCACGATGGTCGACCAGGAAACGGGCCTCCGATCCGGCCCGGAGCCCCTGCGTACCCTCGCCGACTACCGAAGGGAGCCGGACGGGATCGCCTTCGGCGCGTACTTCGCGGTGCTGCGGCCGGGGAAGGTGTCGGTGGGGGACGCGGTGGCGGTGGCGTGAACGCCGGGGGCTGCCCGCTGCCTTGTGGAGGCGTCGGCCCACTGATCACGGACCTCCGGGGGAACGAAGAAGAGCCACCCCGGAGTGACGTGGTAGCCGTATTCGCAGGCGTCGTGGTCCGCACCCCGTTCGCTCACCGCCGTGCGATAGGCGATGCGGCTCCCCAGGGAGTCCAGCCCGTCCGCTCCCACGGCGAGCACCAGAGTCACCGTCAGATGCAGCACCGGACGCAGGGGACGACGTGAGGGCGTCCTGACAGCCCGAACCGCTCCGACGACGGACACGGCCGCGGCACCGACGATGCACAGGGCCACACCCCAGGAGACCGCCGTGAGGGACCCCGGGGTGCGGCACAGGATGTAGAACTGCGGCTCCTTGGCGGGCGTGCGCTCGTAGAGGGCGAGCCAGACGGCTGCGAGCCCTGAGGCGGGGACGAGGAACCACAGCCGCGCGTACATGACTGATCGCCTTGCGGTTCCTTCGTGAGCCGGAGGACGAAGTCACGAGAACGCTCGGGTCCCAGTGACACGGTCAGCCTCCACCTTACGGAAGCCCGTTCGGAGCGACCGGAGTTGGGCCTCCGAATCGACCAGCGCCGCAGTACGTCCGGTGTGACCTGGTCGCCGCGTCCGGCTCCGCATGCGGGATGGGGCGTGCGGGCCCAGAATGGAAGGCGTGGGACTCGTCCGGCCTGTGTTGCGCAGACAACGCGGCCATCTTGAGCCCGATCCCCGGGGCCGGGGACCCGGGGCACCCCTTTCCTTCAGGTCCAGGTCTGGAGCACTTCCATGAATTACGAGCCTTCCACGCAGGCCGAGACCACCGCGACCACAGAGGAAGCACTGGATCGCGCGGTGGCCGCCAGGGTGTCGACGGCGGCAGGCGGCAGCGAGAGCCGCAGCGAGGCGCACGCCACCTCCGGAATGAACGCCGAAGCGCAGCCCAACGGCACCAAGCCCGCAGTCCGCAAGCAAGCTCCCGCCGTGTGACGTGTAAGGAGGACGGGCCATGTCACTGAGGTTCAGGAACAACCACCACTCCACCGTCTGGGCGATGTACGAGCGGTTCTTCCCCAACTGCCCGGACGGAGGCGACTGGCTGAAGGTGGGCTGGTTCCAGATCGAACCGGGCCAGGAACGCGTCGTCTACACCGGCGACGCCGACGCCGTGAACCGGTTCTGGTACGCCTACGCGCACACGAGCGACGGCGTCGAGTGGGGCGGCACCTTCCCGGAGCTGGTTCCGGTCCGTCGTTTCGAGTGGTGCGAGAAGATCTCCGACACCAACTCGCGGACCATCCACATGCACCAGTTCGAGGTCGGCGCCACGAACCACGTGCACACGTTCCGCTGAGCCCGACTCGTCCAGCAGGCCTCGCTCAGGTCACCACCGCCATCTCGCGCGAGGTGACGTTCAGCCGCCGTGCCCCCTCCTGCGTACAGGTCACGATGTCCGCGATCCGTACGCCGAACCGGCCGGTGAGGTAGATCCCCGGCTCGATCGAGAAACACATGCCGGGGACGAGGGGCTGTTCCTCGCCGGCCACCAGGTACGGCGGCTCGAGCGTGGTGATACCGATGCCGTGGCCGGTGCGGTGGAGGATGCGGTCGCCGTAGCCGGCGTCGGCGATCACCGCACGGGCCACCCGGTCGATCTCCTGGCAGGGCACGCCGGGACGCACCGCCTCGAAGGCGGCCTGCTGGGCCGTACGGACGATCTCGTGCACCGTCCGCTCCTCGTCGGTGGGCGGACCGACGTGGACGGTACGGGAGAGGTCGGACGCGTAGCCGTCCTTCAGCCCTCCGAAGTCCAGGACCACCATGTCGCCGTCCTCGATCACGCGCTCACCGGCCGCGTGCTGCGGATCGGCCCCGTGGGGCCCCGACCCGACGACGGCGAAGTCGACCTGACCGTGCCCGTGCAGGAGCAGCAGCCGGGCCAGGTCGGCGGCCACGTCGATCTCACGCCGCCCGGCGAACGGCACGGCCAGGATCTCCTCGTACACCGCGTCCGCCGCCGCCCCCGCCGCCGCGAGCCGCGCGACCTCCTGCTCGTCCTTCACCGCCCGCAGCATCGGCAGCGCGATGGTCAGCGCGCGGTAGGTGGTGAGGGGGAGGGCCTCCTCGAGCCCGAGCAGATGCAGGGCCCAGGCGTCGTCGGAGATCCCGTAACGGCCGTGGGGCATCAGGAGACCGGCCGCCACGGCGTACGGGTCCTGCCCGTCCTGCCATGCGCTGATCCGGACCGCCCCCGCACCGGGGGCCGCCGCCGCGTCCGGCCGCTCCAGGGCCGGAACCAGCAGGTGCGGCTCCTCGTCGTGGGCGAGGACGAGGAGGGTGAGGCGCTCGGTGACCGCCGCGGGCCGGTACCCGCACAGCCGCACCAGGTCCGGGCCGGGCGTGACGAGCAGCCCGGTCAGCCCCGCGACCGAGGCGTCCCGAGCGGCACGGTCCATACGCGCGGCGTACTCCTGGCGGGTGAAGGCCACGGGACCCACTCCCTCATCACTCATCGCGCCGCCTCGTCCTCGGGCCGTACGGGTCCCGTCCATTGGACCGGGCGCGGGGCGTGGGTACGGCACCGTGCGCCGCCGTACGGGTGACCCTCGGTCCTGGTACTACGCTGCGTGCCGCAGCCCCGGCACGCAGCGGAGACCGTACTCAGAGGCCGGACGTCAGAGGCCGGACGTCAGAGGCCGGACGTCACAGCCCGTACCGCCCCTTCAGATGCCGCCAGAAGTCGCGGAACATCCACTTGTCGAACTCGGTGATCTGGGCCGCGCTGCCGGCCTTCATCAGGAAGCAGCACTGGCCGGTCGGGGTCCAGTCGTAGAAGTCGTCGAGGCCGAAGGTGTGGCCGACCTCGTGCAGATAGATGTGGATGTTCTGCTGGTCGAGGGCGGAGGTGAAGTACTCCTGGCCGAGCCGCTGGCCCCAGTCGCCGCCGGCGCCGCCCTGGAAGCCCTTGGTCAGCCAGAGCGACTGGTCGTAGTGGCGGGCGGTGCCGCCGGGGCACTTGGAGTAGTTGCCGTCCTGGTGGAAGAAGCGGCCGCAGTCGGGGGCGCACTGCGGGGCGCCGCCGCCGTCGAGGATGTTGGTGTAGATGTCGACGGAGTTGTCGGTCCACTGGAGGGTGGAGCGGTTCTTCACCGCCCAGCCGACTATGTTGACCGGGACCGTGGTGTACGGCCAGTTGTTGTAGCCCCGGCCGTTCTCCGTCTGGGCGGCCATCCACAGGGCGAACTGCCGCTTGAGCGCCGTGTGGATCCGGTCGCGCAGGGCGGCGCTGACCGGGGCGTCGGACTCCCAGCGGACGCAGTAGTTGATGCTGCCCTTGTTGGCCATGATCTGGTCCCAGCCGTAGTTGCGGAACCCGTAGAGGTCGGGGTACGTCGTCGAGACGTGGTTCCAGACCTCGTTGATCGGCTGGACGAGATTCGCGGGCGGGTTCCACTCGTTGGCGGCCTCGGCGCGGGGGGCCGCCGTTCCGGTCGCGTGGAGCAGGGCGGCCAGGGCCGCGAGCACGGTGAACAACCGTGCGAGATGCCTGCGCATGGGTGAACTCCTCGTGTGGGGAACGGGATTCACGTACACCTACCAGTCGCCGCACCCGCCCTCGGAGGTTGCCCCCTCTCCCCGCTCCACCCGCCTCGAACTGCCGTACGCCCACTGCTGCGACTGCGGCGGGAGCGGCCGGGGTGCTGTCCCCGGTCCGGGTGGTCCCCTGGCGAGTCCGGCGTGTGCAGGGGTGGGGGGTGGTCATCATGAGCCGGTGCGACAACCTCCTCGTGTTCTTGTCATCGCCCTCGCCGCGCTGGCCCTTCTGGCCGGTCCGGCCTGCATCCGGCTCGGAGGGGGGTGGCCGGGATTCGCTCCGCCGCCCCGCGTGCCGCCCGCCTTCGGCGCCTACCTCGGGTATGACTCGGACGCCGTGCGGCGGTTGGCGGGGCTCGACGGATGGGTGGGAGCGGCCACGCCGCGCGTCGGACGGGCCTTTCTGCCGGGGGACCGGTGGAGCCGTATCGAGGGGGAGCCCGGGCATCTGCAGCACTGGGCGACGTGGCGCAAGGCGCGGAAGGAGCGGATGTTCGTGCTCAACGTGCCGATGCTGGACCGGAGCGAGGCGCATCTGCCCGACTCCGTCGTGCGGCGGGAGCTGAGGAGGGGCGCGGACGGGGCGTACGACAGGCATTTCCGGACGCTCGGGCGGCGGCTCGTCGGGCTCGGGCTCTCCGACACCGTGCTCGTCATCGGGTGGGAGATGAACGGCATCACCTACCAGCACCGGTGCGGTCCGGACCCGGACGCCTGGAAGCAGTACTGGAAGCGCGTGGTGCGGGCCATGCGGGCCGTGCCCGGGCAGCGGTTCCGGTTCGAGTTCACGCCCAACCGGGGGCGGGACGCCATCCCCTGGACCAGGTGCTACCCCGGCGACGCCTATGTCGACGTCATCGGCATGGACGCCTACGACCATCCCGAGGGCATGCCCTTCAAGGAGCAGGTCGCCGAGCCGTACGGGCTGGCGGCGCACGTGCGGTTCGCCAAGGAGCACGGCAAGCCCGTCTCGTATCCCGAGTGGGGGCTGTACCGGAACGGGGACAACCCGGCGTACGTACGCGGCATGCTCGGCTGGTTCGCCCGGCACCGGCCGCTCTACCAGACCATCAGCGACTACTGCCCGCACGGGGTGTGGCTGTGCCGGGACAACCCACGGTCCTCCGACGTGTACAGGAAGCTGGTGGCGCGGCCGAACGGCTGAACACGCGGTGCGTCAACCGGTCCGGGAGCCTCACCGGTCCGATGATCCCAAGATGCGACGAGAACACCCCGCGCGCTTTCCCCGCACGCGTCTCGGTGCCACGACCGGGACCACCCTCCTGGCCGTACCCCTGGCCGTTCTCCTGGTCACGCTCGCCCCGGTGCCCGCCGGTGCCGGGAGCGGTGGGGTCCGCGAGGATGCCGCCCGGGCCGTGGAGGCGCACGAGCAGGCCCGTGAACGGGCCGACCGGCTCCGCGAGGCGCACGCCGACGACAGGACGGTCCAGGCGGCCGAGCACCACCGCAAGGCCGTTCGCGCCCAGCTGTGGGACATGCTGTGGGCGGTGGCACGGAACACCGGCGATCCGGCCGCCGTGGACCCGTCCGGGCGGGACGGACAGTGCTTCGCCCGCGACAGCAGCCGACCGCCCAAGCACCGCAAGCAGCCACCCGAGAACCACGGCCACCAGCCCGACAGCCACGGCCACCAGCCCGAAAGCCACCGCCACCAGCCCGAGGACCGCAGCGGGCCGCCCAGGGGCCGCAGCCACCAGCCCGAGGACCGCAACGAGCTGCTCGGGGACCGCAGCGGGCCGTCCGGGGGCCGCGGTCACCAGCCCGAGCAGCGCAGCGGGCCCCCCAAGGACCGCGCCCCGGCCTGGACCACCCCGACCCGCGGCTACTGGCTCTCCGCCGGCTACGCGGACCGCGGCCCCCGCTGGACCCACCGTCACACCGGCCAGGACTTCGCCGTGCCCACCGGCACCCCGGTGTACGCCGTCGGCCCCGGCACCGTCCGCGTGACCACCTGCGGCGACGGCTTCGGCCACCAGGTCCTGATCCGCCACCCCTACGGCTACTTCACGCAGTACGCCCACCTCTCCCGCATCGACGTCCGCAAGGGCGAGCGGGTCACGGCGGGCCAACGCATCGGCCTCTCCGGCGCGACCGGCAACGTCACCGGCCCCCACCTCCACTTCGAGGTACGCATCACGCCCTACATGGGCTCCGCGGTGCCGCCGTTGCCGTACCTGCGGAGAAAGGGAGTCGAGGTGGTGCCGGACAGCCAGGTACGGCCAGGCCCGGCCAGGTCCGGCAGGGAAATCCCGCGCGAGGGGTGACGGCGGCCGGGCACACTGTGCGTTCGACGGCGGGGAAGGGGACCCTGGAGCGTGCGAGCAGTGAGCAGGCAGTGAGCAAGCGGCGTTACGTCGCCCGGGGCGTGCCCGGCGGCTACCGCATCTGGGACAACCGGGGTCGCCGCTACTGGGGCGACTTCTACGAGCTGTGCCCGGACGAGCTGCTGACGGAGCTGAACGGGCGGGCCGATCAGGCGCGGATCGTCGAACTGATGCGGAAGTACAAGAAGTTGAAGCGCTGAAGGCGGTCGGTCCGGCTTCCGGCTCAGGCCGGCCGGGCCGTCGCCCTCGGCGGCCGGTACGTGGCCAGCGACCAGATCACGAAGATGTCGACGGCGATCAGGACGAGCGACCAGACGGGCGCGTACGGCAGGAACAGGAACTGCAGGATCAGGCTCAGCGAGGCCAGCAGGATGCCCGCGGTCCGGGCCCGGCCGGCCCCCTTGAGGATGCCCCACCCGGTGGCGGCGGCCACGACACCCAGGATCAGCAGGATCCAGCCCCAGCCGGTGAGGTTGATCCGGTAGACGTAGTCGCCGACGCGGGCGTACACCTCGTCCTCGGCGATCGCGGCGATGCCCTGGAGGGCGGTGAGGATGCCGTGCACCAGCATCAGCACCCCCGCGAAGACGACACCGCCGCCGGCCCAGCCGCTCTCGTCCACCGGACGGGAGCCCCACGACGCCGGGGGACGGTTGGTGCCCTGGTGGGACGGGTCCCAGATGGGCGACTCCCGGGGGGTGACAGGGGGCTCCTCGGGCGTGTGGGACTGCGAGGGCTGCTCGCTGCTCATGGCCGTACCCGCTTCCGTGTGCTCCTGTGCCTGTGTCGGCCGTGCTCTCCGACGATCTGTCCGGGGGTGGCCCGGCACCACGAGGAGTGGCCCGTCCGGGTGAGCCGGCATGCGGGCGCGGGCGGGTGGACCTTCACTGGAGGAGATTCGCTGGACGACCCGACCCGACGCTGGAGGCCCCATGACAGCTCACCGCACCCCCTGGGCGACGACGGCCGCGCCGACGGCGACGGCGTGCACCCTCCTGCTGTCCGGCTGCCTCCTGCTGTCCGGCTGCACGGACGACACCGACCCGTCGTCCGTGACCAGCCGCGCCGCGTCCGCCGCGGAGTCGCTCGGCGGACGGGCAGCGGACGCGTTCGCCTCGGCGACCGCGGAGGTCGGCCGCAAGCTGGACGGCATCAAGGGCGGAGTCGAGGCCAAGGGCGACGTGAAACTCGGCAGCCCGTCCAGGGACGGGGACGGCCGCGGCACCGTCGAGGTGACCGCCACGAACTCCGCCGACTCGACGAAGTCCTTCGCCGTCCAAGTCGACTTCCGCGACGGCAACGGCAATTGGCAGGACACGGTCCTCGTCACCGTCCCCGACGTACCGGCCGGCAAGTCCAAGGCGGCCAGTGCACGGACCACGCACAGGGTGCCGGCGGAGGTCCGGGCCGAGGTGGGGCGGGCGGTGCGGTACTGACCACCGCGGGAGCCGGCACCGTACGGACCGCGTCGGGCCCCTACACGTCCCCCGGCCCGGCCAGCACGCCCTCCTCCACCCCCAAGCGCTCCCGCAGGGCTCTCCGGCCCTCCTCCGTCACCGTCACGATCCGTGTCGTGCCCCTGCGGACCATCCAGCCGCGCTCCAGGGCGTGCCGGAACAGGGCCGCGCCCACCGCGCCCGCCAGGTGGGGGCGGCGTTCCGTCCAGTCGAGGCAGGTGCGGACGTGGGCGCGGTTGTCGCGGTGGTCGGCTATGCCCTCGTGGCGGAGCCAGTCCTTGCCCTCGGGGGTGAGGGTGGGGCCGTAGTCCCAGGTCAGGAGGTGGCGGTCGGAGAGGGCGTCGGTGATGGCCACCGCCACCGTGCCCGCCAGGTGGTCGAAGCAGGTGCGGGCGTGGGTGAGGGAGCGGTGGCGGTGGGCGTCGCGCAGGGAGCGGACGTGGGCCGGGCGAAGGGGGGCGTGGGAGGCGAGGCTTTCGATCATTTCGGCGGTGTCGGCGTCGGCGAGGCGGACGTGGCGGTGGCGGCCCCGGCGTTCCTCCTCCAGCAGGCCGCCGGCGACCAGGCGGTTGAGGTGTGCGGTCGCGGTGGAGGCGGCCACGCCCGTGTGGCGGGCCAGTTCCGTGGCCGTCCAGGTGCGGCCGTCCAGCAGGGCCAGGCACATCGCGGCCCGGGTGCGGTCCGCGAGCAGGCCGGCCAGGGCCGCCAGGTCGGGGCGGTCGATGGGGTGGTGGTCGGCTGCGGTCGCGTGCACGTCTCCCATGGTGAGCACCGTACGTTTCGGCGGGGACCGAAGTGTCGGAGGCCTAGCGTTCCCGGCATGAGCGCAACAGCCAACGCCACGACGACGGCCCGCCCCGAGCAGCACCTCCCCATCGCGCCGAGCATTCTGTACTTCGGTACCCCGGTGGCCCTGCTCGCCACCGAGAACCCCGACGGCACCCCCAACCTCGCCCCTGTCTCCTCCGCCTGGGCGCTGGGTTACACCGTCGTCCTCGGGATCGGCCGCGAGAGCCGTACCGTCGAGAATCTGGACGCCCGGCCGGAGTTGGTCATCAACCTGCCCGGTCCCGGGCTGTGGCGGCAGGTCGAGGCGCTCGCCCCGCTCACCGGCACGGACCCGGTGCCGGAGGCCAAGCGCGCCACCTACCGGTACGAGCCGGACAAGTTCGCGGCCGCGGGGCTCACCTCGCAGCCCGCCGAGACGGTACGGCCGCCACGGGTCGCGGAGTGCCGGCTCCAACTGGAGGCCGTCGTACGGGAGATGAGGCCGGGCGGTGCGGACGGGCACTTCCGGATCGTCGAGTGCGAGGTGCTGCGGGTCCACGCCGACGCCTCCGTCGTCGTCCCCGGGACCCAGCATGTCGACCCGTCGGCCTGGAGCCCGCTGATCTACAACTTCCGCCACTACCACGGCCTCGCGCCGGAACTCGGCCACGGCTTCCGTTCCGAGACCCCGCGAGGCCGCAACAGCAGGTGAATTTCTTCCCCAACAGGCAACCTGGGCAACGGTTTTACCTGTCTCACAGGATGTTCACAGATGTGTGGCCTGGGCGCGTGGGGTGCGTCCGTACGAGGGCCGCCTCCGTGGGCTGTCCAGTCCGATGCCACTGACCATGGCACTCGCAGACGAGGAACCGATGACCAGTCAGCCACATCGCAAGGGGCTCAAGCGCGCCGCGTTCGCCGCGGGCGCCGCGCTCACCGTCGTAGCCGTCGCCGGGGCCGCACCCGGCGCCGGCGCGGCCCCGCAGAGCAAGCCCGGCGTGCCGGAGCTCAAACTGATCGCCGCGTCGAAGTCCGTGACGCTCGACCGGTGGGAGTGGGACGGACAGGCCGGAGTGAATCTGGACCTGGGTACGTACGTCTCGGTCGACAACGCGCCGCTGGAGTTCAAGGTGACGCGCAAGTCGTACAAGGACCCCGTCGTCGCCGAGCAGATCCTGCGCGACGGGACGAAGACGAAGACCAAGAAGCTGCCCGCCGGCCTGGTGAACGACTTCTCCGGGCTGCCCGGCTTCCTGGAGGTGTCCGTCACGGACGCGTCCGGGGCCGAGGTCGCCACCAGCAAGGGAACCTTCTGCCCGAACAACGCTTCCGGCCGGATCCGTCCGGACGCCCCGGCGACCTCGCACTATCCGCAGAGCTGCCCCACCAACCCGTTCACGCTGGGTTCGGTGTGGGGCGTCGAGAAGGGCTGGGCGGCCAACACCAGCACCATCGACTACGACAAGCCGGTGGACCTGCCCGTGGGCGAGTACACCGCCACGGTGTCGGTGGCGAAGAAGTACCGGGACCTGTTCGGCATCCCCGACGACCGGCCGACCATCAAGGTGACGGTACGTCAGGAGTCCGACGGGGGCGAGGGCGTGGGCCTGCGGTCCGCCGCCGCTCACGGCGGGCACGGCGCGCACTCCGCGCACGCCGGGGGCCAGGCGGCCGGCGACACCGGTCACCACTACGGCACGCGCGGCGCCGACGCCCCCACCCCGCCCGCCCTCTCCCACGCCCTCGAGGACCGTGGCCTCGCCCACCACCTGGGCGACGGCAAGGGCCACACCGACGGCTCCCGCATCGCGCCCGCGCTGAAGGCCAACGCCAAGGAGCCCACCGGCCGGGCGAGCGTCCCGGCCAACGCGCCCAAGCCGGACCTGCGGTCCCTGCCGGCCTGGGGCTTCGAGATCACCGACGGCGAGGACGGCGACGTACCCGGCAGGGACTACCTCGCCTTCAGCGCCAACGTCTGGAACGCGGGCCCGGCCCCCCTCGTCGTGGACGGCTTCCGCAGCCCCGGCCAGGACCTGATGGACGCCTACCAGTACTTCTACGACGCCAACGGCAAGCAGATCGGCTACACCCCCACCGGCACCATGGAGTGGGACCCGCGCGTCGGCCACGAGCACTGGCACTTCACCGACTTCGCCAGCTACCGCCTGCTGAGCGAGGACAAGACCAAGGAGGTGCGCAGCGGCAAGGAGGCGTTCTGCCTGGCCAACACCGACGCCGTCGACTACACGGTGAAGAACGCCAACTGGCACCCGTACAACACCGACCTGTCCACCGCCTGCGGTGAGCAGAACTCGATCTCCGTGCGCGAGGTCCTGGACGTCGGCTCCGGCGACACCTACACCCAGTACCGCCCGGGCCAGTCCTTCGACATCACCGACCTGCCCAACGGCACGTACTACGTCGAGGTCCTCGCCAACCCGGCGAAGCGCCTGAAGGAGACGAACCTCAACAACAACACCTCCCTGCGCAAGGTCGTCCTCGGCGGCACCCCGGGTGCCCGTACGGTGTCGGTTCCGCCGTACGACCTGATCGACGCGCCGTAACCGGTTGGGCGTTGGCGGGGGACATGCCAGGATGAGCGGATTCTGGTCATGATCCGTCGACTCGGGGGAGCAAGCGACGTCATGAGCACCGCCGCCGACGCCTACGACCGCCCGCCCTACCGCACACCCGACGCCCCGGCCCGCGCGAGCGGGCCGGGTGCGTGGGCGCTCGACGTGCTGCTGCCGTGGCGGCTGGCCCGGCGCGTCTACGGCCCTTTCCACATCCTCCGCTTCAGCGCGGCCGACGCCGTCGGACCCGTCGGACAGGCGGCCGACCCGCTCATCGAACGGCTGCTGCTGCCCAGGGCGTTGCTGGGGCTGGGTGTCCTCTTCCTGATCGTCCGCCTGGTCACGGGCGGAGGCATCGTCGAGCCCATCGGCGAGGCCTTCAGCGACAGCGTCCTGATGCTGGCCACCGGCCCGGTGGCCCTCCTCCTGGCCTGCGTCCCGCTCATCGCCGTGGCCCGCCCCGGCACCCGCGGCCGGGTGGCCCGCCTCTGTGTCCGCCCCCTGCTGACCGCCCTGCTCACGGCGGTCTTCTGCGGCCTGTTCGTGGCCTGGGCGCTCCACGGCTACGACTACGAGCCCGACCAGGCCGCCTGGCTGGTCCTTGCGGTGCTGTTCGGCCCCTGGCTCACGGTCTTCTTCGGCTCCGTCCTCTATCTGATCCACCGCAACGCCTTCAGCACCGGCGGCCACCCCCTCGTCCGCCCCCTGGCGAGCGTCCCCCTGGTCTGGCTGACGGCGATCGCCCACGCGGTGCTCATCGACGCGGTCGAGGCCTACCCCGGCTCGCACCCCACGCCGTCCTACTACGTGGCCCTCTTCGCCGGCCCGGCCGCCGTGACCGGGACCGCCGTGGCCGAGATCGTCCTCCTCCGCCGCCGCCACGGGGTCGGCTTCCGGGGCCCACTGCCGGGCTGGCGCCCCCCACAGCCCCGCCTGTCCGCGATCCCCGCCCCCCTCGTCGAACGACTCCGCACCGACGTGGCTCACGGCCTGTCCCACCACTGGCCCTGCTACGTCGACCGCACCGGCGTGGTCTGGGCCGTGACCCCAGCCGTACACACCGGCCAACGGGTCATGTGGCCCTACGTCCCCACCTTCACGGAGCAGACCCGGCCCGCGGTGTGGGCGGAGGTCGAGGCGGCGGCGGGGCCGTTGCGGCCGAGGTGAGCGGGGAACCGGGGACGGCCGGCCCGGCCCGGCGGCCGCCCCGCCGGAACCGCGACGTCGGCCGTGTTCACCTTCGTCGTCCCGGAGGACGGCGAACCCGTCCCGCACACGATGGGCCTGCCGGACGACGGCCACCGCTGCCCGTGAGGAACACGAGGAACGCCATGGACGACGACTGCACCTTCTGTCACCTGATCCGCGAGGACAGGGCCCGCTGGGTCACGCGCACCCCGGTCGCCTGTGCCTTCGCGCCCCTCGACCCCCTGGCGCCCGGCCACACCCTCGTCGTGCCGACCACCCACCACAGGGATCTCTTCGACATCCCGCCGCAGACCCTGAGCGCCACCGTGGCGCTGGTTCAGCGGGTCGCGGGCACGATGCGGACCGCGCTCGGCGCCGGCGGCGTCAACATCCTCAGCGCGAGCGGACCGGGCTCCGAACAGTCGGTGCCCCACTTGCACTTCCACGTCGTACCGCGCTGGCCGGACGACGGTTTCAGCACCTGGCCGACGGACCGCTCCCGGCACCGGACCACCGGTGATGCGTTCACTCGGCTCGCCGAAGCCCTGGCGAACCCGACGGACCCGACGGACCCGACGGACGCGACCGGCGTGACGGACGCGGTGGACGTGCCGTAAGGCAGCAACCTCCGGGGCGGATGAGTCGTCTGTGTTTTCGGGACGTATTCCTACCTGCGTGTAGGGTTCCGTCGTTCGGCGGTGACCAACGCCGCACGATCCGAGCACGGTTTACGGGGTGGAACGGCCGAGGCGGAGGGCGAGCGCCGGTGAGCGGAAGTGGAAGGCGACGGCGTACTCCGCCGGGCAAAGCCGGTAGGGCGGGGACGACCAGGCTGACGCGGCGGGGGCGGATCCTCGCCTGGGGCGGGGGAGTGACCGCGGTGGTCGTCCTCGCGGTCGGCGGGGTCGGCGCCTGGATCTACCAGGACCTCAACAACAACATCAACTCCGCCGACGTCGACGACAAGTTGGGCGCCGACCGGCCCGAGAACCTCAGTCCGGGCTCGAAGAACATCCTGGTCGTCGGCTCGGACAGCCGTGACGGCGCGAACGCCAAGTACGGCGGCAACGACCTGACCACCATGCAGTCGGACACACTGATGGTGCTGCACATCCCCGCGAACCGGGAGTGGGCCGCGGTCGTGTCGTTCCCGCGGGACTCCTGGGTGCAGATACCCGCATGCGAGAAGGGGGACGGGAGTTCGTCCGCCCCGCACAAGGCCAAGATCAACGAGGCGTTCGCGATCGGCGGCAGCAGCGGCAAGGTGGCCGGGGCCGCCGCGTGCAGCATCAAGACCGTCGAGGCCCACACGGGCCTGCGCATCGACAACTTCATGTCCGTCGACTTCTCCGGCTTCAAGGGCATGGTCGACGCCCTGGACGGCATCGAGGTCTGCCCCAAGCAGCCCATCAAGTCGGACAAGGCCCGCCTGGACATGAAGGCCGGCTGCCAGACCGTCGACGGAGAGACGGCCCTCGGCTACGTCCGGGTCCGCTACGGCGTCGGCGACGGCTCCGACATCGGACGCATCGGCCGCCAGCAGGAGTTCATGAACGCCCTGGTCAAGAAGGCCAAGGACAAGCTGACCAGCCCCGACTCGCTGTACGGCTTCCTGCAGTCCGGCACCAAGTCCCTGACGACGGACCCGGATCTGGCCGGCATCAAGCCGATCTACGCGCTCGCCAACGAGCTCAAGGGCATCCCCAGCGAACGGCTGGCCTTCCTCACGGTGCCCAACTACCCCCGCGAGGCGGACGTCCCGTCGGACCTGGCCAACGTCGTCTGGCAGTACCCGCAGGCCGCCAACCTGTTCACCGCCCTGGCCAACGACAAGGAGATGACCAAGGCGCAGCTGCAGGCCGCCGTGAAGGACCTCATCTACGCCTCCCAGGTGCGCGTCCGGGTCCTCAACGGCACCGGCGTCTCCGGACGCGCCGCGGCCGTCGCCGAGAAACTGCGCGCGGCCGGCTTCACCGTCACCGAGACGGGCAACGCGCCCGAGACGGTGAGCAGGACGGCCGTCACCTACCCGACGGGCCTGGAGAGGCAGGCCGCGGTCCTCTCCTCACAGCTGCCCAAGGCCCAGTCCTCCGCGTCCGCGGACGCGGCCGCGAACGTGGTCACCCTCGTCGTCGGCCCCGACCTGGAGCTGGACGAGCTCGACTGACGGGTGGTCGGGAGCACTCCCGGGATGCTGTAAGCTTGATCTTGAGCTGGTCGCCACAACAGCGGCGAATCGGTTCTGCGTTGGTGGTCCAAGGAAAGACGCCCCGCTTCCTGCGGGGAAATGCAGGTGCAAGGCCTGCCCGGCGCTCTCACTACGAGGCCCACCCCGTGTCGGACGGGGTGGGCCTCGTGCGTTGTATGCGTTGTACCGAGTTGCTCGTATCTCGTACCTCGTACCTGATCCGCGCTGGGCGGCTCGGTCATCCACAGCTGTGGACAGGTGTGAGGCGCTTCGTCGACCGGTGCCGGGCGGGGCGTGCGAGGTGGGCGCGGGGCGCGCGAGTGGCGCCGGCGGCGCGGTCGGCGCCGTTGGTGCGCGTGGTGCAGGTGCGGGTGGACAGGCTCTCCCTGGGGGTTCGGTCCGGGGCGCTCGCCGGGGCCGGGATGGACGGCGTGCGGTCACGGCCCGTCGCGAAGACGAACAGACGCAGGACCAGGAAGCGGCCGACGCCGGCGAGGCCGGAAGCGCTGAGGTACGCGATCTGCTCGGTGAGCAGGCCGGGGTTCGGCTGAAGGGTGTGCAGGGCGAACATCGCGGCACTGGTCGCCCCGTAGGCGGCCGCCGCCGAACCCGCCGACTGCCAGTGGCGGCGCCAGCCGGCGCGACCGCCGGTGCGGAAGGTGAAGCGGGCGTGGAGTTCCGTGCAGAGGAGGGTCGAGGCGATCGTGATCAGCGCGTTCGCCAGTGTCCAGGGCATCAGGGTGGCGAGGAGGGGGACGGCCAGGCTGGAGAGGACCCCCACACCGCCACCGAGGATCACGAAGCGGATGAACGAGGCCGCGGGGCCGGTGGGTATCGCCTGCTGCGACCCGTGGGACGCCGCGGCCGGCTGGGGGGAGAGCAGCGTCTTCACGGGCGTTCCTTCCACAGGGCAGTTTCTGATGGCGGAAACGCTACGTTGCATTCACGGATCCGACAACGCAATTATTGCGCGTGATTTACATCAGCCCAGGTCAGGCCAGAAAAAACGTTGCAATGGATTTTGATTTAATGCAACGATGGCCACCCTGTTCATTGCAATGGATGGGAGTGAACGCTCTACTGGCACGGGACAGACCGAGGCCCGCCACCGTCGGGTGGCGGGCCTCCTGGTCGGGCGCCTTCTCAGCCGATCTTGTCGAGCAGCAGCTTCGCGGCCACCGTCGCGCCGTCGGTGCGGATCGTGCCGGCCACAGCGGCTGCCCGGGCTCGGGTCTCGGGAGCCAGAGCGACACCGAGCGCGGCCGACAGGGACTCGAAGGTCGGGTTCGGGCCGTCGTGTGCCGCGCCGATGCCGAGGTCGGCCACGCGGCCGGCCCAGTACGGCTGGTCCGCCAGCTGGGGTACGACCACCTGGGGCGCACCGGCCCGGGCGGCCGTGGTCGTGGTGCCCGCGCCGCCGTGGTGGACGACGGCGGCGACCCGCGGGAACAGGGCATGGTGGTTGACCTCGCCGACGGCGAAGCAGTCGTCCTGGTCGTCGGCCACGGCCAGGTCGGCCCAGCCGCGGGAGAGAAGCACACGGCGGCCCTGCGCCCGGACCGCCTCGACGGCCGCGCGGGCCACGTCGTCCGCGTCGCGCAGGGGAATGCTGCCGAACCCCACGTACACCGGCGGTTCGCCGGCGTGGAGGAACGCCTCCACGTCGGCCGGCAGCGGGCGGTCGTCCGTCCGGAACCACGCGCCGGTCTGCACCACGTCGAGGTCCGCCGGCTCCTGCCACGGGCTGAGGACCGGGTCGGTGGCCAGCCAGGGGCGGTCGGTGAGGACGTGGTCGCGGAAGTGGTCCACCGGCGGCAGGCCGATGGACGCCCGGTGGGCGTTGAGACCGGTCCCGAACAGCACGTTCATGGTCTCGGTGTCCAGGTCCCACAGCATTCGGTTGTCGGTCACGCCGGGCGGGAACGGCCGGCCCGGCCGCTCGAACGGCGGGTGGTGCGGCGAGGGCAGGTAGGCGGGGAAGTAGGCGACGAACACGTAAGGGATGCCCAGGTGCTCGGCTGCCGTTCTCGCGCCGGCCGCGGCCGGGAGCAGACCGGTCGCCAGGATCACGTCGCATCCCTCGGCAGCCGTGACGACCGCCTCGTACGTCGTGGCGGTCATCGCGGCCGCGCGTGCGGGCAGCCCCTCCGCGGGAGCCTTCGTCTTCCCGGTGAGCACCCCCTTCACGAACGGGCGCACCGGCTCGCCGATCGGCAGCAGCGGGAGGCCGACGGAGTCGAACAGCTCCGCGAAGTCCGGAGGCGTGCACATCCGCACGTCCACTCCCAGGTCCCGCAGCTGCACCGCAACCGCCACCAGTGGTTCGACGTCTCCGCGCGACCCGTAGGCCATCAACAGCACGCGCATGTAGTGAGTCTCATTTCGGGGGATTCCGGGACCTCCCTGGCAGGGGCCCGGTCTTGCTGTCAGTGACAGTGGTCACCGTAGGTCGGCTTCCGCAAGGGCTGCTCAGCGTGGAGCGGGATTGCCCTGGTGGGTGAAGGCGGCCCACAGGTGGATCTCGTGCAGGTCGGCGCGGGCGGCCTCGCGGTGCAGCGGGTCGCCCAGGCCGGGCGGGGGCCGGCGGTCCGGGTCGAGCATCCACAGCTGGGCGGCGCGCAACGCTTCGGCGGGAGCGAGGTCCCGACTGGTGAGGAAATGGTGGAAGACGGCCATCATCAGCGCGGTCGCGCTGTCGTCGACGGCCCAGCGGGAGCCGACCACGTCGGCCGCGCCCCGGGCGACCAGGGCGGTGGAGAGGGTCAGTGCCTCGTCGTGGTCGCCCGTGCTCAGGTCGGTCTCGCAGGCGCTGAGCACGACCAGCGGGCCGTCCGGGCCGGGCGCCGCGGCCGCGGCGTGGTCCAGGATCCGGGCGACGGTCAGCTCGCCGTCGGCCAGTGACAGCGCCGACCGCGTAGGGCTCGGACCGGCCACGCCGTGACAGGACACGTGCACGACCGCCGCCGGCTGACCGCCGCCCGGCAGCACGTCCAGCAGGTCCTCGCAGCTCCCCGGCGCATCCGGCACGCCCTCGGCCTCCACGAACTCGCCGTAGCGCCGGGCGTCCGGGTAGCAGGCCGAACGCAGCGCCTCCGTTTCGAACTCGGCCCATACCAGGCTGAGCTGCGGGTCGGTGACCAGGACCCGGCGCCCGGTGACGGGCAGCCGCTCGCGGGCGGCGGCCCGCAGGAACTGCCCGCCGGACGGGGCGTAGCTGAACACCGCGTCCTGGCAGGCGTACCGGTAACCCCCCAGCGGGATGTGCTTGCGCGCTGCATGCCAGGGGACGACGCCGAGGGGGCCGCAGGGGATCAGCACGATCCGCGGCGGCCGGCCGAGGGGTTCCAGGGAGTCGAGGACCGGCCCTACGGCAGCGGGCCAGGCCCAGTCGCACAGCTCGCTCAGCGCAGCCTGCCATTCCGTCCTGGCGGCCTCCCGCGACGCACGCGACGCGTCCGGGTCGGCCGCCTTGCGGGAACGGTCGGCGGCGGCGGCGAGGTAACGCTCCAGCTGGTGGCTGCCGGGGGAGAGCAGCAGGGGCAGGCTGAGCACGGTGGGCTCGGCGCCGCCGGGGCGCAGGATCAGCGCGCATCCCGGGATGTGGGGGCGGAAGCCCTCGCCGGGGATCAGGTAGACCAGCGCGTCGGCCCCCGAGGTGGCCAGCGCGGCGGTCAGTGCGGCGGCGTCCGGAGTGCCGAGCAACTCCCGCGCACCGGTGCCGTTTCCCGCCCCCAGTGCGGCGAGCGCCTTGCGCCGCAGGCTGCTCGGCAGCTCAGCGCCGGAGGCCGGGGCCGTCACCACGGCCGCTCTCCTCGGCCGGAGCGGATCCCCCTCAGCCGGATGCCCCTCGCCCGCGTCCCCCTCAACCGGATCCCCCTCAACCGGATCGCCCTCAACCCGACCCCCCTCAACCCGACCCCCCTCGCGCGGACCCTGCTGGAGTGGATGCCGCGGTGCCTGCGCCCGCCACCGCTCGGCCAGGTCGGAGTGACCCCGGTCCGCCAGCAGCCGGGGTACACCGTGTGCTGCGGCGGCCGTCTGGAGCACCAGGGCACGACCCAGCTCCAGCGCCTCCACGGCCTCGGCGGGGCGGCGGTCCTCGGCGCACCGCAGGGCCAGCCACAGCACGTGGCCGGTCGCGGCCCGGGCCACCGACAGGGCGTGCTCGGCGCCGAGTTGAAGGAGGACATCGGCGGCCATCAGCTCCAGTGCCTCGCGGCGGGTGTCCAAGCTCGCCTTCCGGTCCTCACTCGCGCGCGGGCCACCGGTCACCGCGCTCATCCAGTGGGCCGTGGACAGCTCCGTCAGGACCTCGACGTTCAATGACGGGCCGTGGCCTTCGGCGGCCAGGGCGCGGACCCGGCTCAGCTCGGCGATGCACGGGTCGAGCAGGCTGAGGTCACTGCGGTGGGTGGTCGCGCGGAACATGGCCCGGCCGAGGGCGAGCCGCAGCCGGGCTTCGTCCCAGGGCGACGTCCGCGATTCCTCGATCACCCGGTGGACCTCCGCGATGGCGCGGTCGATGACCTCCCGGCGGGGGTCGGCCCGGGCCAGCTCGGTCATCAGATGCGCCCGCGTCATGGGGAAGTACGGTGCGAACAGCGGCGAGACCGTGGCCGGATCGATCTCCACCGCCTCCCGCAGGTAACGGGCGGCGGCCCGGAGGTCGGCCTGGTCTCCGGTGCGGGCGGCACGCTCGCCGTGGGCCAGGCCCAGCGTGCCGGTGACGACGAAGCGTGTGCCCGCGTCCGGCGCAGGGGAGGCGTACCGGTCGCTCAGCGTCTGGATCAGGTCCTCTGTCGCGCGGGCCAGCGCGGCCTGGTCCCGGCTGCGGTGGGCCAGCTGGAACCCGGTGAGGAGGCTGAACAGTGCCTGGACCTCGTCGCGTTCATCGGTGGCGGACAGCCCCTCGGTCATCGACAGGGCGACGACGCCGTCCTGGAGGCTGCCTCCGAGCCTGGCGGCGGTGGCGATGCGATGGGCGAGGAGGGCGGTCAGGTACCGGCGCGCGGCCGCGGCCCTCGCCCCGTCCGCCGGAAGGGCGTCGATCCACTCCCGAAGCCATGCCACGCTCCGCTCCACGCGCGCGATCTCGCCGTTCGACACCCACAGGTTGTCGATCGAGGTGGACAGGATCAGTTCCAGGCTCAGCTCTCGCCGCCAGGCCGAACGCGCCGCGGGGTCGGGGTCCGGCCGCATCGCGGCCACGTCCACCTCGCCGAAGTCCAGCGATTCGGGCATCCGGAGGTTCCCCGCCACCAGCAGGGCCGCGTGGAACTTGGCGACGCGGATCCGCTCGGGTGCGTCCGCAGGCAAGGCGAGCAAGACCTCCCTGGCCGCCTGCGCGGCGCTGTGGACGCGTTCGGCGAGCGAACGGGGATCCTGCCCGCCCGATCTGAGCGCGGCGAGCAGCTCGCGCAGCGGCGCGAACTCCGGCTGGTTCAGGCCCAGATCCGCCAGCTCCCGGCCGGCGTCCGCCAGGGAGCCCTGGGGATCGTTCACGGTGACGCACAGCCACTCCAGCAGGCGCGCGAAACTCACCGCGTCCCGGCGCGCCCAGTCCACCACCCCCTGGACGGCGTCGGCCAGCGCCTCCTCCACCGGCCCCCCGCGGGGCACCGCACCGGCCGGCCCCGCCGCCTCCTCACCACCGTTGCCCTCCTGAGGTGGAGACGGCGAACTCTTCCCGGGCGGGCCGGGGAACGAGGACAGCATCGTCGCGACGCGCTCCATGACGGCCACCACCGTCTCCCGCGTCGTCAGGTCCCCGGCGACGATGCGGGCGAGAACGTTCAGGGCCTCGGTCAGCTGCTCCCGCAGGGATTCGGCCAGGGCGGGCGGCCCCGAGCCGTCGAGCGCCTCCGGAGGAATGCCCGGCGGGATGAGCAGCTCGGCCAGGTTGCCCCGGGCCATCATGGCGAGCCGGTCGTTCAGCGGCCTGGCACGGTCGGCCCACCGGAGATGGCTCAGGGCGGCCGCCCGCTCCCGCGGATCGGCGTCCGGCCGGCCCATGAGCCGCGCCCGCATCAGCAGCCCGAGCCAGGGCACAACGGCCGCCCGGGCCGGGTCCTCCGCCGGTAACAGCCTCTCGATGGTGGCCAGATGCTCGGTCACGAACCGTAACGCGTTCGGCCGCGGATCCTTCCGCGCCTGGGGCCACAGCTCGTGCGCCTGGCGAACGGCGACGGCAGCCCAGGCCCTGAGCCCCGCGACGTCTCCCTCACCGTGGTCCCGCTGCTTCTCGTCAGCCATGCATCCCCCCGGCGACCGATGATCCCAGCCGTGAGTCCCACGGAACCTGCATTCAGGTCAGTTTCCGTTGCTTTCGGCGAGAGTGTGGGCGACGAGAGCGTTGGCGTGGCCATGACCGAGTCCGTGCTCGGTCTTGAGCCAGGTGACCAGTTCCATGTGCTTGGTCAGGGGCGAGGTGCGGATGAGGTCCTTCCACTCCGCGATCGGGCGGCCGTACTTCTTCTCGATCGAGGGGAAGTAGCTGGCGGGGCCCTTCACCGGTGCAGTCATGGGTGATGTCCTGCCTCTCATGTCGTAGTGATCCTGCTTGCGTACTTCCGGCGGGTGCCACGTCCGGAGACGCGACGGCAGGGCGAGTGCGGGAGCCGTGTCAGCGGACCACATCGAATACGTTCTTCTGCAGCCCGTTGGCGTATGCCTCGTGCTCGACCAGCTTCAGCTTCTGGGTGTCCTTGTCCGTGTCACTGAACAGACGCTTGCCCGCGCCCAGCAGGAGCGGGAAGACGAGCAGGTGGTACCGGTCGATCAGGCCGGCGTCCGAAAGGCCCTGGTTCAGGGCGGCGCTGCCGTGGACGATGATCGGGCCGCCCTCGGTCTCCTTCAATGCGGCGACCTCGTCGAGCGAGCGCAGGATCGTGGTCTCGCCCCAGTTCGACACCAGGTCGTCCTCGGTGAGAGTGGTGGAGACGACGTACTTCGGCATCACCTTGTAGTCGGCGAATTCCTCCATGTCCGGCCACACCGGGCTGAACGCCTCGTAGCTGGTCCGGCCCATCAGCATGGCGCCGGCTTCCTTCTGCTCCCGGCCCTTGATCTCGAACGCCTCGGGGAGGAACTCGACGTTCTTGAAGGTCCACCCGGAGTTCCGGTAACCGGGCTCGCCCCCCGGCGCCTCCACGACGCCGTCGAGCGAGATGAAGGCGGTGCTGATCAGAGTACGCATCTGGGGTTCCTCCGTGACTCGTGGTCGCTTCACCGGGTCAGACGGCGCACCCCGACGGAACTCATCGCCGTCGGACGGAGATTTCCAGAAAACTTTCGGCCGGCCGCGCGGCGCGCCCGATATGGGCCGCAAGCACGGGCGGGACAGCCGCCTGGTACACCCCGCGCACACCACGAGGGACTGCGCCCACTGCGATGCGAGAGCCAAGCACGCACTGCCGCTGGGTGAGCGCAGCCTGAGTCAGGAATCCCCTCCCTTCAGGGAGGGGAGGATTCAATGCTCCTCGAGGGGTGCCTGCCGGGCAAGGAACTCCTCGAACGCCGCCTTCTGCTTCGGATCCATGAAGCCCTGGCGGACATCGCGGGCCTTCTCCTGGAGCCAGTGCGCCTCGTCGGGGTCCAGCAGCTCGGCGACCACCACGCCTTCGCGCGCCACCGCCGTGCGCCCTCCCACGCGACGACGAAAGAGCGTGAACGCGCCGAATTCCGCCGGGTGGGCCAGTTCCGGCTCCTCCGCCACAGGCCGGTTCTCGTCCCCAGCGACACTCGTCGGGTAGGCGGTGGGGGCCCAATGCTCCCAGAGCGCCAGCGTGGCCGCGGGCACCAGCACCGCGCGTTCCGCCTCTTCACGCCCCTCCCACAGGAACGTGACAGTGACGGGCTCGCCGACCGTCTCGGCCAACGCGAGCACCCTCTCCACCTCATCGTTGACCGGGTAACCCACCACTACATCGATCTGAATGCCCATGGCGCCTGAGGCTACTGGCCGCTACGGCGCATCAGATTCCGGTGGAAGTCGCACTTCCGCCCAGACCGTCTTGCGCGGCGCGGGCCCCTCGCTCACTCCCCAGCGGGCGGCAAGGGCCTCTACGAGGACCATTCCGCGGCCTGACTCGCCGTCGGCCTCGGCCGGTTGGACGACGTACGGCACACGGTCACTGCGTGTGTCCGTGACCTCGATGCGAAGCGTGTCGCCGATGACGTACAGCAGGAGCCGGAAGTCGCGTCCGGTGACGCGGCCGTGGGTGACGGCGTTGGCCGCCAGCTCACCGACGATGAGCGCCGCCGGGTCCAACGGCAGGCCCCACGAGCGGAGTTGTTCCGTCGCGAGCAGACGGGCCAGACGGGCTCCGCGTGGTGTCGGGGACAGCTGCGCGTGGAAGTTGCGGATGGGGGAGTCGAGTTGAGGGGTTTCTCCGATCACGTCACCCAGAGTGGCCGGACATGCTTACTGTGAACAGTGACGACGCCGATACGTACGGTGACTGTCCGCCGGTTGTCCGGTGGTGTCCGGGCTTGTCGGTGGGGCACGAGAGGAGGGGCAGCGCATGCTGGTCGACGGTGAGGTGGGACGGCTCAAGGGGGAGGCGGACGAGCCGGGGTGGGAGGTGGATCCGGACGACGAGTGGGGCGTGGCGGTCATCGCGACCGTGGGGCGGCAGTTGAAGCTGCGGCGGGAGTTGGCGGGGTTGCGGGCTGCCGAGTTCGGGTTGGCGGTGGGGTACGGCGAGGACCTGGTCTACAAGATCGAGAGTGGGAAGCGGATTCCTCGACCTGAGTTCCTGGACAAGGCGGACGAGGTGTTGGGGGCGGGTGGGCTGATTTCGGCGATGAAGGAGGACGTAGAGAAGGTCCGGTATCCGAAGAAGGTACGGGACTTGGCGGAGATGGAGGCGAAGGCAGTCGAGATCGGGCTGTACCTGTGCAACAGCATCAGCGGGCTATTGCAGACGCCGGAACACGCCAGGGCCGTGATCGAGGCCGCGCAGCCTCCGTACTCGGAGGGTGAAGTGGAACGTATGGTGGCCGCTCGCCTCGCCCGGCAGTCCATCTTCGAACGGGACCCGGCGCCCGCGCTCGGCTTCGTGCTGGAAGAAGCGCTGTTGCGGCGTCCTCTCGGAGGCACAATGGCCTGGCGGCGGCAGCTCGAACGTCTGTTGGAGGTGGGCTGCTTGCGCAACGTCACATTCCAGGTGATGCCTACGAACTGCGAGGTCCATTCCGGTCTGGACGGCAAGATCGAGGTGCTGAAGTTCGCGGACGGTACGGCGGTTGGGCGTTCCGATGGCGCGTTCAACGGTCGGCCGGTCAGTGAGCCGAAACAGCTCCGCATCCTTGAGTTGCGGTATGGCACCATCCGGGCGCAGGCGCTTCCCCCGAGGGAGTCGCTGGCCTTCATCAAGCAATTGTTGGGAGAAACATGATGGACAAGGCCGCCGAACTGGTGTGGTTCAAGAGCAGCTACAGCGACGGCAATGACGGCGAGTCCTGCGTCGAAGTCGCACTGGCGTGGTTCAAAAGCAGCTATAGCAGCGGGCCTGACGGCGACTCCTGCGTCGAAGTCGCCACCACCCCCGCCACCATCCACATCCGCGACTCCAAGCTCGCCGCCAGTCCCCTCCTCACCCTCGACCCCCGGTCCTGGGCGGACTTCGTCACCTTCGCCGCCGCCCAGGACTAGGGACCGCTCACTTCCGGTCGCCCGCCTTGTCCACGACGGTCGTCGACATGCGGGTGGCCATGCCGATCTGCGTGCCCTTCTTCACGAACGGGCCGTTGGAGGCCTTGCCGTCGACGTAGTAGTCCATGCCGGCCACCCAGCGGACGCCTCGGTAGGCGTATGTGTCGGGGTCGAGCAGGACCTGCATGCTGTTGCGTTCGTAGGTGTAGTCGCGGAAGTTGCCGTCGATGCCGATGGCGAGGACGGTGCGGTCGGCGCCGTCGGTGACGTTGACCGGCTTGGTCGCCCCCTCGAGGCCGGTGATGATCCGGTAGAGGGTCCGGGCCTTGTCGGCCGGGACGTAAGACGCTCCGGAGAGGATCTCCACGACCTCGTGGAAGTCGCGTTGGGCCTGGGTCAGCCGGTGGGCAGTGGAGATCCGGCTGGGGATGGAACGCTTGAGGATCAGCGCGAGGGCGGCGTCGGGGTCGTCGGGGAGTTCGGCGAGCATGGCGTCCGTCGCCTGGGGCGAGAGCATGTCACCGTTGGCGTACGGGGCGGGGTCGTCCCTTACTTGCACGTCGTCAGGGTCGTTCGTTTCCATGTCCGGAAAGGCGCGGGCCAGCCCGTCGTAGCGGAACCACATGTTTTCCTCGTAGGTCTCGCCCGAATCCAGGGCACACCCTCGTGGTCCGGACGCCAGATACATGCCGCCGGCTTCGCTGTACTCCCTGTCGGCGACCGCGACGACGCACTTCGGGATGTCGCGACGGACGTCGTGGTGCACCCACTGGCCCGCCCGGGGAGTCGCGGTGGGCGTCGCCGTCGGGGCTGGTTCCGCGGGTGTCCTGTGGTCCTGACGGAGCACCAGCGTCGAGAGCACGGCCGCCGCCACGACCGCGGCGGCCGCGCCGAGCGCCTTCAGCTTCCACCCGGCGTGCCGGCGCCGCGGCGCGGCGATCTCGTCCAGCAGCCGTTGCCGGGCAGGGGTGAGCCGGGCGTGGTCGGGCAGGGGGGCGTCGGCGCGCAGTCGCCGGACCGCCGCCATCTCGTCCATCTCTGTCTCAGCCAATTGCGGATCACCTCCGGGTAGTCGGCGGTCACGAACGTGGGGTCCACGCCTCCGAGGGCGTGCCGGACCTTTCTGCGGGCCCGGTTGAGGCGGGAGCGGACCGTGCCCACCGGGATGGACAGGGCCTCGGCGACCTCCTGGTAGCCGAGGTCGGCCCAGGCGACGAGCAGCAGGACGTGCCGGTCGCCGGAGGAGAGGCCGGCCAGCGCGCCGGCGAGCGGGCCGTGGGCCGCCTGTGCGGTGACCCGGCTGTCGCTGCGGTCGGTCCAGGACTCGGCGACGGGGTCGTGGCCGGTGCGGGCCAGCGCCTTGAGAGCCCGTACCTCGGTGCGGCGCTGCTTGCCGATGAGGTTGGCGGCTATGCCGTACAGCCAGGGGCGGGCGTTGGGGCGGGTGAGGTCGTAGCGCTTGCGGGTGCGGAACGCGGTCAGGAAGGTCTCGGCGGTGACGTCCTCGGCCGCGTTGTCGCCGAGGCGGCGGGCGGCGTAGCGGTGGATGTCGGCCGCGTGCCGCTGGTAGAGCTCGCCGAAGAGCTCCGGTCGGGCCAGGGAGTCGGCGATGACGGATGCGTCGTCAGCGACGTATGTGTCGTCATCGGCAGGTCTGCCGGGCGGGCCGTTCACTCGGTCTCCGTGTCTGCTGTCGGGCGGGGTACGCCCCTTGTTACCCGCAGCCGCGGATGCGGTTCACGGTCGTAGAGTGGCGGGATGTCCGCCACCACCCCCGTGGGGAACTCGCCCGCCACCACCGTTCGCCGGTACCTCGCAGGCCTGTTGGTGAACCTGCTGATCGGCATACCGATGGTCGTGGTCGTGGTGTGCTGGCGCTGGTACCTCGACCACGGCCACTGCGACCTCGACGATCTGCAACGTTCCGATCTGGACGGCTGCACCTACGACCAGATCGAGAGCAGCGACTTCGCGCTCTTCGGCCTCGTGATGAGCGCCGCGCTCGTCGTGCTGCTGATCCTGCGCTTCGACGTGCTGAAGCCGCTGGCCAGGGAGCGCTCCCTCAAGCCCCGTCTGCTGACCCTCCCGGCGGTCCTCCTGCCGTACGTCCTTCTCCTCGCAGCGGCGAGGAACGGCTGACGGCGGCGGGCACAGGTCATTCCCGGCCGCGTCGATTGACCAGGGTCACGGCCGGACGTCCCGTCCCCGGACCGGCCGGAACCGGTCCGTGGCCGCCACAACGGCCTCCGTCGTGGCGGCTCCCGACAGCCCGTGTCCCTCGTCGCCGATCAGCACGAGCTCCGCGTCCGGCCACACCTGAGCCAGCCGCCATGCGACGTCCGGGGGGCCGCTGACGTCCATCCGCCCATGGACCATCACGCCGGGGATCCCGGCGAGCTTCCCGGCGTCGCGCAGCAGCGCCCCGTCCTCCAGGAAGCCGGCGTGCCGCCAGTAGTGCGTGACGAGGCGGGCGAAGCGCAGCCGGAAGTGCGGGTCCCGGTAGCGGGGATCGGGCTTGTGGCCAGCAGGGCCTCGCCGAGTACCGGCCCCGCTTCTCCCCGGTCGTACGGGCTCTGCTGGCCGAAGGCCCGCTCCCGGTCCGCGACCTGGCCGCGGCGGTGGGCGTCACGCACTCGGCCGCGAGTCAGACGGCGGCTCAGATGGCCCGCGCGGGCCTGGTCACCCACACTCCCGATCCGCGAGACGCCCGGATCGAGCTCACCCCGAAGGCCCGTGCCCTGCTGCCGCGGATCGAGGCGGAGTGGGACGCGACGGTGGCGGCGATGGCCGAGCTGGACGCGGAGCTCTCGATGCCGCTGGCCGAGCTGCTGACGGAGGTGGCGGAGGCGGTACGCCGCCGCCCGTTCCGGGAGCGGATCGCGGCGGCGCACCGCCCCTAGACGAGTAAGTCCGAACCTACGCCTGCGCCGCGATGCGTGTGCATCGCCACGATCGTTCCGTTTACAGAACGTTCTGTTTGTGGAACGCTAGTCGCGTCACGGCCAATGCATCAACGGCGCAGTAAGGGGCGGAAAACTATGGAACTGGCCCAGGAGGTGGGCGCGCGGCTGCGCCGTCTGCGCCAGGACCGCGGCCTGTCGCTGTCGGAACTGGCCCGTCGCTCCGGCGTCGGCAAGGGCACGCTCTCGGAACTGGAGACGGGCCAGCGCAATCCGACCCTGGAGACGCTGTACGCGCTGACCACGGCCCTCGATGCGCCGCTAAGCACGGTCGTCGGCCCCGCCCCGGTGCAGGGTGCGGCGGTGCACGCGGTGCTGACGGACCGCGTGCAGGACGCGGCTGCGGTGTGGGAGGTGTATCGCATCCGCATTCAGAGCGGCGCGGTGCAGCGCTCGGCCGCTCATGTGCCGGGCACGGAGGAGCACTTGCTGGTCTTCAGCGGCACGGCGCGGGTTGGTCCCGCCTCCGCCCCGTTCGAGGTGGGCCCGGGCGGCCACGCCCGGTGGGCGGCGGATGTACCGCATCTGTACGAGGCAGTGGGGAGGGATGTGGAGGGGGTGTTGGTGGTGCGCTACCCGGTGGGATGAGATGCCTACTTCGCACCGCCCTGCGCGCCAGGCCACGATCACCGCCGATCGGCCGTGGGATCCACCGCTGCGGCAGGAGGCCGGCAGTATCCAGTCCGTAGGCCCGGGTCTGATGGCCGGTCTGACAAGGGCAGGAACAGCCAGGTCTGCCGGTGCCACTGGGTGGCGATTTCATGCAAAGCCAGCTACGTCATCGAGAGACAGGATGATCCCAGTACATGCCTATACGTATAGCGCGCCCAGACGAACTACCTGCCCTCGTCCAGCACTCCGAGCAGCCCGAGCGCAACGCCGGGACGGCCGCCTACCTCACCGACCTACTTGCCAAGAAATGTACCCGGCCGGAGTGGTGCCTGGTCGCGGAGGACGAGGCCGGTCGGCTCACCGCGGCCACCGCGCTATGGACCCTCCCCGGGAACGACGTCCCGATGGCCCTGGTGCTCCTTGAGACGCGGTGGGACGAGCCGGGCCTGGCCACCGGCCGGGCGCTGCTGGCCGAGGCCGTCGCCCTGGCCGGCTCGCTCGGCGCCAGGGAGCTGGAGCACGTCATCGACTCGCCGACGCAGCCGCCGCAATACCAGGCGGAGCCGGAACGGCGCGCCGAGCTTCTCCGTCTGGCGGGCTTCGAGCGCGCCCGAGACGGTCGCCGCTTCCGCCGCCACTCCGGGGCGGAACTCACTTCGCATGATGACCGGTTGAACTGGCATTCCCTGCCCAGTCTGGGCCGTGAGCCGTTCATCGCTCTCCTCGCCGAGGCGCTGCCGACCAGCGCCGACGCCCACCTCGCCGCCAAGGTCGCCCAGCATGGCGCCCGGCGTGCCGCGGAGAGCCTCTTCACGGACATGGAGGAGTTCTTGTACGAACCCTCGTGGTGGGAGATCGGCTACGCTCCGGACGGCACGCCGGCTGCCCTCAGCCTCCCCGCCCGAAACCCCTCGACCGCGGTGATCGGCCTGGTGGCTGTGTCTCCCGCCTGCCGCGGCAACGGCTACGCGACGGCGGCGGTGGCCCGCGGCACGCGGCTGCTGGTCGAAGCGGGCGCCGAGGAGATCCGCGGCGACTGCGATGCGGCCAACACCGCCATGATCATGGCTTTCGAACGGGCAGGCTACGAGAACTTCGCCGACCGCCAGGAGTTCACCCGCCGGTTGTGAGCGGGGCCGCTCCCGCGCCGTAACGAATGCTGAGCGGCCCATCCCCACCCCGGTTGGTAGGGCTGGACGAGTAGGTCCGAAGTCCTGCGGGCGCAAAGGGAGAAGGGTCTCGTTGATCGTTGTGTGACGAACGACATCGAGACCCTTCTGACCGCACTGTACGTGAAGATCGACGACGAGCTGGCGGGACCACGACGGCTGGGCAGGCCCCCGGTGTTGACCGACTCCGAACTCGTGTGCCTCGCGCTCGCCCAGTCGCTGCTCGGTTTCACGTCCGAGACGCACTGGCTGCGCTACGCCGGCAAGCACCTCACCGGTTCCCGTACCTCCCTCAGCAGTCCGGCTACAACAAGCGGCTGCGGTCCGCGCTCGGCCTGGTCAAGCGGGTCATCCGGATGCTGGCGAAGTCGAGCGACTTCTGGCTGGACGACTGCTGGATCGTGGACTCCACCCCGGTGCCCTGCGGGATGTCGCGGCCAACGGTGAAACGCTCGGACCTGGCAGGATGGGCGGGCTATGGGTACTGCGCCAGCCACTCGCGGTTCTACTGGGGGCTGAAGCTGTATCTGGTGTGCGCTCCGTCCGGGATGCCGATCCTGTGGGCTTTGGCCGATCCGAAGATCGGCGAGCGCGAGGTGCTGGCCTCGATGCTCGAAGTCGAGGCAGACATGGTCGCCGAGCACGATGGCATCCTGCTGATCAGTGACAAGGGCTTCGCCGGACGAGCCTTCGAGACGCTGCTGGAGGAGCATGACATCACGCTCCTGCGGCCGTCCCGCAAGGACGAGAAGGCCCGCTACGGCGAACCGATGCTCAAGAAGGTGCGGCAACTGATCGAGTCGGTGAACGACACCCTCAAAGGTCAGCTCGACCTCGAAGACCACGGCGGCCGCGGCTGCGCCGGAGTCGCGATTCGCGTCGCTCAGCGCATCCTCGCGATGGCCGCCGCGATGTGGCACAACAACGCGACCCAAAGCCCCGATCACCCGATCAACAAGGTAGGGACCACTGACCGGAGATCGGACTTACTCGTCTAGGCACCCTTCCGCGCGCCCGGGCCGCTCACCCCCGGCTGCTGTATAACCGGACGATGATCTACCACGTCGTAGCGAAGGCCGAGTGGGACGCCCGCCCCGGCGAGCCCTACGCGCCCGCCTCCCTCGCCGAGGACGGCTTCGTCCACTGCTCCCCGGACGAGGCGACGACCCTCACCATCGTCAACAGCTTCTACCGCGACGCCCCCAGGCCGCTGCTCGCCCTGCTCCTCGACGAGGACCGTCTCACCGCCCGCTGCGAGTGGGAGGCGGCGGCCCCCGCTCCGCCGCCGGGGGTTCCCGACAGCACCCTGTTCCCGCACGTCTTCGGCCCTCTCGACCGCGACGCGGTCATCCGTGTCCTGGAGGTCCGGTGGGACGAGGAGGGGCGGGCGACGGGTCTGGTCGAGCCGGCCGCCGGCTGACGGACTCCCGACGCGCCCTCAGCACCACTGCGAGCCGTCCCGTTGGGCGACGATCTCCACATGGAACCCGCCGTCGGCCGGGTTCTCCACCTGGAGGTAGGCGGTCGTACCGCCGACCGCCTTGGTGAAGCAGCCGGCCGTGGAGTGGGCCTGCCAGCCGTCCGCGAGGGCCGCCTGCCGGTAGTGCCCCAGCACGCTCCGCGAGGAGTCGGCGGCGGAACCGGCGAGCTCGTACCGCGCCCCCGCGACCACGAACAGATCGTCGTCATCGCACGACCGGTAGGACTCCTCCCGCTCCGCCCACTCCGGCTCCGCCTCCAGCACACCCTCGCCGGCGAGCACCCCGGCGAGCCGGTCCTCGGCATCCCCGCAGCCGTAACCGGTCAGGAAGTACACCGCCGGCGGCCCCAGAGTCACCACCCCCGCCACCAGTACGCCCGCCGCCAGAGCCCCCGCCACGACCCCGACGCCACCTGGCCGCCGAGCCCCCACCCCACGTCTGTCCATGCGCCGGGACGCTAGCGCACGCACCATCCGCCCCACACCGACTCAGCCCGCACCCGCCCTTGGCCCCCAGTTGGCCACCCGTACGAATGCTTGCTCCCATGGGTGGATGGCCCGACCGCCGGTGAGATCGTGCTGTTCGACCGCTCCTGGACGACACCGCACCCCCGGCCGGCACCGCACCCCTGGGTGATCAGCGGTCGTAGGGCTCGTCCCGCGGTACCAGCGTCACCCGGTGGAAGTTGCACGAGGCGGACGTCGGTCCGGTGCCCGGCGCCTCCGCCAGGTGCGCCTTGAGGGCCATGCTGACGAGGCTCATCAGCAGGTCCACGTCCGCGTCGCAGTCGAGGTGGACGGTGACCCAACGGGAGCCCGGCACCAGCCGTACCGCGGTCGACTCCCGCAGGTCGCGACGGATGCGTTGGATGGCCGGGACGGTGAGGTGCAGGTCGACGTCCCGGTCGGTGTGGAAGTGGAGTATCTCGCTGTGGACGGAGCGCAGCGCGCGCCCTGTGCCACAACTGGCCTGGCCTGCAAGAAGATCGGGCCAGACTTCCAGTCGCTGCATGGCGCGCTCGGCCAGAGTCATGTGCCCATGGTTGCTGGCTCACCGCTTGTCCACCAGGGGTTGAGGGAAATGTAACCGGGGCGTGAGGTGACTCACGTGTGCTGTGCGAGGGGAGTGACGTTTCCACCGCCCGCCGCGCTTTGATCAACATGCGCCTCATATTCGAACGCACGCCCGATATCACGCGCCCTCGCACGCCCGGGCACACCAGCCGCACGGCCCGGCGCCTCGCGCTCCTGGTCGCCGTCGCCACCGTGCCCGTTCTCGCCGTCTCCCCGGCCGCCCACGCCGAGGACCCCGCACCGACGGAACTCGTCCTCCCCACCCCGTCCCAGTACGTCCCGGTGCAGGACACCCTGTACGCCGCCGGCGACACCGGCTACCTCCACCGCCGCGAGACGACCGACGGCTCCACGCCGACGTACCAGTGGCACGGCTACGACGGGACCGAGCGCACGGTCGACGACTTCACCGGCAAGGTGCCGGGCCAGCAGGGCTACTACGGCGCCGGGACGGACGTCCTGCCCGTGCCGGTCGGCGTGAGCGGTGTCGTCGAGCTGCGGGATCCCGCGACCGGGGAGTCGACGCAACTGACCGTGCCGGACGGGCAGTCCACCGTCGGCTCGTTCGGACGGACCGTACTGACGGTCTCGTTCAACGAGGTGTGGCAGGTGGACAAGCTGCACATCCTCCGCGTCCAGGACGGCGTCACCGTCGACACGCCCGTCGACCCGCCGGAGGGCGAGCGGTTCGACCGGTATCCGGTCGTGGCCGGTGACGGGGCGCTGGCCGTGGTGAGATTCATCCACGGGCGCACGCTCGGCATCCTCGACCTGACCTCGGGCACCCTCACCCCGGTCGCCTCCCGTGTCTCCGTCGACGAGTCCTGGAACATCCAGGCTGCCGTCTCGCCCACCCACATCGCCTGGTACCAGCAGGGCATGAGCACGGCCCGGGTGGTCCGCCGCGACGACCCGGCCGGGGCGCAGACCTCCGTCGCCGTACCGCCGTCCGGCGCGGACATCCCCGTCGTCGGACTGGCGGGCGACTGGCTGCTCACCACCTACCGGCCCGCCGCGCCCACCGAGCAGAACCCGCCCCTGCGCCGCGGCGGCCCCCTCAAGGCCACCCCGCTCGCCGGCGGAACCCCGGTCACGCTGCTCGCCGCCGCCCAGCCCGACCTGTTCCAGGTCCCCGGCGGCGGGGCGATCACCGTCGGCGGCGCGGACTCCGGCGACTGGGCGGTGCGCCGCGTCGAGGCCGGAGCGGACGGCGCCCCGACCCTCCGCACGCTCTCCGGGGTGCCCTCCCGGCCGGCCGCCGTACGCGGAATCGCGCTCTCCGGCGGCCAGTTGGTCACCAAGGAGGAGGACAGCGCGCCGCGCCCCGCCTACCTGACCCGGAAGGTGACGCTCACCGGCACCCCGGCGGCCGGGCCGCGCACCGAGCTCACCACCGCACCCCTCGGCGACGCCTACGGCCAGCCACTCGGCGCCGGCGACGGCTCCGTCGTCCACGTCCGCCACGACGACACCACCCAGCGCGACATCCTCGTCCGCGCCACCCCGTCCGGCACCCGCACCGAGGTCGTCCCCTTCGACCGGAACACCCCCTCGACCACCGGCCGCGGCCTGCGCGACGCCGCCGGCCGGTACGCGGTGTACGGCAGCGGCGACGAGCGGGCGGTCGTCGACTTCGAGGCGCCCGGCGGCGGCGCGGTCGTCCAGCGTCTGACCACCCCTGCTGCCGCCCTGTGGGGTTCCAAGCTGTGGACCACGGACGGCACCTGGGGCCAGATCGAGGCCCGCGACCTGACGACGGGCACGGTCACCTCGTACTCGGTCGGCGCCTCCTGCGTCATCCGCGACCTCCAGACCGTGGGCCGCTGGGTCTACTGGGACTGCCTGGGCCAGGACGTCATCGGCGGCGACCCGTCCACCCCCTTCGGCGTGTACGACCTCCAGACCGGCGCCACCATCACCCTCCCGAAGCGCGGCGAACTCGGCGACGGCTTCGTCGTCAACCACGACACGAGCGCGGCCACACTCCAGCTGACGGACTTCCACACCGGCACCGCGACCGGGCCCCGCACCCTCACCGACCTCCCCGCCGTCCCCAACTGGAAGAACTACGACGTCGACAAGTTCGGCGGCGGCGTCGCCTGGCTGGACACGACGGGCCGGGCCCATGTCGTCCCGTCCGGCGTCCCGGCCCAGCCCCTCACCGTGACCACGGCCGACGCCCCCACGGCCTACATCCGCACGGCCGACGCCACCTGGAACCCGGCCTGGCGGCTCTCCAAGCCGGCCACCGCCGCCCACCTGGTGATCAAGCGCAAGGCGAAGGTCCTCCGCACCCTCGACGTCACCCCGGCCGGCGCCGCGCTGACGACCCGCTGGGACGGCACCCTCGCCGACGGCACCCGGGTCGCCGCAGGCACGTACCCCTGGGAACTGACGGCCGCCCCCGAGGACGGCACCGGCACGGGGATCACTCTGACGGGCAGCGTCACCGTGACGGACGGCGCCTGACCCGGCGGGAAGCGGAACACGGGCGCCGTACCATCCCCACCCATGGCGATGTTCGTGCACCTGACCTCCGCGGCCGACGCCCCCCGCATCCGCCGCTCCGGCATCCGCGCCGCGAGCCGCGGGCAGGGGGGCGCCCGCGGGGTCTACTGCTTCCCCGTGCTGCCGTCGCACACCCTCACCCACCAGTGGCTGCGTGAACTGGCCCGCTCCGGCAGCCGGGGCGGGCTGGTGGCCGTCCATGTGCGGCTGGACGACACGGAGGACGTGCTGGTCGGTCACTACCGGGACCGCGCGCGGGACGAGCAGGCCACCGTCAGCGCCGCCGAGGCCGTACGGCGTGTCTCGGCGCTGGAGGACTCGCGAGGCTGGGAGGTGTTCGTGCCCCGCGCGATCCGGCCCCGCGAAGTGCACCGGGTCCGTACCGCCCCGCAGGTGGCCGGCTGGCGTTACTTCCCGGACGCGCACGGCACCCGCCCGTGCACCTGCTTCGGCTGCCGGGTACGCCGCGGCTACGGCGCCCGCCGCCTGCGCGAACGCCTCCCGCACCCGCTGGACGGCCCGCCGCCCCCGCCCAGGGTGCTCCTCGCCCGGCTCGCGGCGGCCGGGAGCCCCGGCGACCCGGCCGTGCTCCGGGAGACCCTCCACTGGTTCGGCATGCGCCGCCGGGGCCCTCTCCCACAACTGGCCCCTCTTGCCATCCACCCCGACCCCGGCGTCCGGGAGGACCTGGTCTGGGCGGTCGCCCGCTGGACGACCCCCGGCGTCACGGCCCTCCTGGACATCCTGGCCGACGACCCGGACCCGGACGTCCGGGAGGCGGTGGAGGCGGTACGCGCACCGGAGTGACCGGCGCGCCGAGCGGCCCCCGATGTCGGCCCCGCCCAGGTGTCAGCCCTGCTTCGGTGCCGCCTGCTGGACCACCTCGAAGGACCACAGCGTCGCGTCCGTCGCGGCGGGCTTCGGGCGCTCGCCGCCCTCCGCGGAGCCGCCGCCGTGCGCCGCCTGGCCGCGGCCGGCCATCCAGTTCTGGAAGTCCTCCTCGGTGCGCCAGCGCGTGTAGACGAGGTACGTGTCGGTGCCCTCCACCGGCCGCAGCAGCTCGAACCACTCGAAGCCGTCCGAGCTCTCCACCGCGCCCGCCCGGGCGGCGAACCGCTTCTCCAGCGTCTCGCGCTGCTCTTCGGGGACCGTGAGTACGTTGATCTTGACGATGCTCATGGGCCCATTGTCCAGCAGGTCACCCGCGCCGTCGCTCAGGAGCCGTCCGCGCGGACCGCGTACACGTACCGCTTGCCGGCGTACTCGCTGACGTTCCAGATCACCGACTCGCCGTACGCCCAGCCGGACGCCCCGCTGCTGTGGTAGCTGAGGTCCTCGCAGCCGACGGCCAGGTCGCCGACGGTGCTCGCGGTCGCGGCGCCGGAGGTGAAGGTGCGCAGGGCGCCCGTGCCGGAGGGGCCGTTGCTCACCGAGAGGTAGTGCTTGCTGTTGCGGGAGACGACGCCCTGGATCTTCTGCTGGGCGACCGTCACGGCCTCGGTCGCGGTGAGCGAGGCGAGGTGCCGGGTGGTGTAGTCGAGGTTCCAGCGGACCACCTTGGGCGTGGCGGTGCTGGGCTCGCCCGTGCCGTTGAAGGCGCCGTCCGTGTAGCTGACGGTGCCGGAGGTCGAGTACTCGCTGATCACCAGGGAGTCGGGGGTGCTGGCGCGGTCGAGGCCGATCGTCGTGTAGCGCAGGTAGGCCCCGGCGTTGTCGTAGGCGTGGCTCTGCGGCAGGACGTACTGGTAGCCGTAGCCGTAGTACTGCCCGTCGGTGTGCAGACCGCACACGTTGCCCTCGGCGGTGGCCACCTTGAAGAGGGTGCGCAGGTCGAAGACGCGCAGCCCCTTGTAGGTGTCGACGACGTACAGCAGGTCGCCGTACCACATGATGCCGCCGGCGTGCTTGCGGACCGGGTTGAAGGAGTACGCGCCGGTGGCGGTCTTGACGGGTTCGACCAGCAGGACGTGCTGGTAGCGGGGCGCCGCCGGGTTGGCGTAGTCGACGAAGGTCAGTCGCATGCCCTTGTCGAGCGCGTACTCGTCGACGCCGTCGGCGTCCGGGTCGGTCTCGAAGAACCAGGAGACGAGCACGACCTTGTTGCTTCCGCCCGCCGGGTAGAGCCCGTTGCCGAAGGCGTCGGCGCTGGTGGTGACGCCCTGCGGGATCCAGTAGGCGACGGCCTGGTCGGCGTCGTCCCAGGTGAACCCGGTCTGGAAGGCCTCCACCGTGCTGGGGGCGCCGGTGAGGGCCTTGGCGCTGCGGTTGGTGCCGGCGATGACCGTGGCCGCGTCGACCTTCGTCAGCACGCTGCCCAGTTGGGCCGTCAGATCGGCGAACTCCCCGTGCCTGTTGGAGGAGCGGCTGGTGAGGCTGAACTGCCCGGCGTCGATGGTGGCCGCGTGTGCGGTGGTGGGGGAGAGCAGGGTGCCGGCCACTCCGACGAAGGGGGCGGCGGCCATGCCCTTGAGGATCGCTCTGCGCGTCATGGTCATGGCGGGCAAAACTAAGCGAACACGATCACGCGCCACAACTTCGTTCGAGGTGGGCGAGGTTGGCGCTGTGGCTGTCCGGTATCGCGCGCAACGGGTGATCGCGTCCCCTTCCGCGATGTCCGCGCCCGTTATGGCGCCGCATGTACGCAGCACGTTTCGTGACCCGGTCGCGAAGCCTGGAACGAAGCCGTGAGGGGTGGGGAGATTCGGCGCACGCCGTGCCCGAAAGCGACTCGCGCGCGAGACGCTCGGGTCCGACGGGGGCGCTGTTGCTCCGTCCGCACCTGGAAGGCACATCTGTAGTGAACGCTCGTACCCACCGTGGGACCGCCGCGCGCCGTTGCGCAGTGGCCCTGGCCGCCGCCGCGTCGGCCCTCCTGCTCACCGCCTGCGGCGCCGTCGACGGCATCGGTGGGAGCGAGGAGTCCGCTGTCCCGAAGAAGGGCAACGACATCACGGTGGGTCTGCTGCTGCCCGACAAGTCGACCTCGCGCTTCGAGAGGTTCGACCACCCGCTCATCGCGCAGCGGGTCGCCGCGCTCACCCAGGGCAAGGGCAAGGTCCGCTACGCCAACGCCGAGGCGAGCGCGGCGAAGCAGAGCGAGCAGCTCGAGAAGATGATCGCCGAGAAGGTGGACGTCCTGCTGGTGGACGCGGTGGACGCCAAGGCCGTCGCGCCGGCCGTCGAGAAGGCCGAGGAGGCGGACATCCCCGTCATCGCGTACGACCGGCTTGCCGAGGGCCCGATCGACGCGTACGTCTCGCACGACAACGAGCTCGTCGGTGAGGTGCAGGGCCGCGCCATCATGGGGGCGCTCGGCACCAAGGCCCCCACCAGCAAGATCGTCATGATGAACGGCTCACCCGCCGACCCGAACACGGCGCGGTTCAAGAAGGGCGCGCTCAGCGAGCTGAGGGACAGGGTGATCATCGCCAAGTCGTACGACACCAGGGAGTGGCTGCCCGAGGTCGCCGAGGCGAACATGCGCAAGGCGATCCAGTCCGTCGGCCTCGACGACATCGCCGCCGTCTACGCGGCGAACGACGGCATGGCGGGCGCCGTCATCGACGCGCTGAAGAAGGCGGGCGCCGCCGAGCTCCCGCCGGTGACCGGGCAGGACGCGGATCTGGCGGCGGTGCAGCGGATCGTGGCCGGTGAGCAGTACATGACGGTGTACAAGTCGTTCCTGGAGGAGACCGCCAAGGCCGCGGAGCTGGCCGTGGCCAGGGCCCAGGGCCGCTCGCTGACGTTCGACTCGCTGACCCCCGACAGTGTCGACAGCCCGACGCAGAAGGACATCCCGTCGATGCTGGTGCCGGTGGTCGCCGTCACCCAGGACAACATCGAGGACACGGTGATCCGGGACGGCGTCTACACCGTCAAGGACATCTGCACCCCGGCCTACGCGGCGGACTGCGCGGCGATCGGCTTGAACTGACGTGATCGGCCTGAACTGTCGTGGTCGGCCTGAACTGAAGCGATCGGCCTCTCAGGGATCGGCCCGCACCGCCGCGGCCGGCCGGGTCAGCGGTCGGAGCTGAGAAGCGCGGGCGGGCCGGCGAGGACACCGCCGTCCAGGACGAACTCGCTGCCGGTCGAGAAGGTGGCGTCGGTGACGAGGAAGAGCACCATGCGGGCGACCTCCTCGGGCTCACCGAACCGGGGGAGGGGCTGCCCGGAGACGAACGAGTCGTCGAAGCCGGCCGTCATCACGGTGCGGACGGCACCCGGGTGGACGGAGCAGACGCGGACCCCGTCGGGAGCCAGCTCCAGCGCGGCGGCCTTCGTCAGCCCGCGCAGCCCCCACTTGCCGGCCACGTACGCTCCGACGCCGGCGTACCCGATCAGCCCGGCGAGGGAGGACATGTTCACGATCACCCCGCCGCCGGCCCGGCGCAGCGACGGCGCCACCGCGCGCATGCCCAGCCACGGGCCCTGGAGATTGACGTCGATCACCCGCCGGAACGACTCGAGGCTCTGTTCCTCCATCGGCGCCCACTCGACGACCCCGGCGTTGTTCACCAGCACCGAGACCGGCCCCAGCTCCCGTTCCGTCTCCGCCACGGCCCGCTCCCACCCGTCCTCACCGGTGACGTCGAGCGGTACGAAGCGGGACCGGCCGCCGAGCTCCGCCACCAGGCGGGCCCCCTCGGCCTCGAGGACGTCGGCGACCACCACGGCGGCCCCCTCGGCCGCGAGCAGCCGCGCCACCGCCGCCCCGATCCCCCTGGCCCCACCGGTGACGATCGCGACCCGCTCACTGAGACGCCCCATTCCGGCCTCCTGCTTCCGACGTCGTCGTGTCCATGGCCCTCAGCATCGGCGGGGCCGGGGCGCGGCGCAGGTGGCACTGGGCTGATCGGTGAACTACGTGATCACCCCAAAAGGAGTAAGACTGGACTGGAAGTGAAGAAATCAGGCACGCCTCAACACCCCAGGCACGCCAACGCAGCGGACAGCTCTACGAGAGCGAGATGAGCGGCGATGGACCGGCGAATCGGCGAAGAGCAGACAGCGGTCCAGGGCCCGAGCTCCGCCCGGGACGTCGTCGGTGAGGCGCTCACCGCGCGCGCCAGCGTCGACGAACACGGCACCGTGACCGGATGGAACGACGGCGCCGAACACCTGCTGGGACACACGGCGGCGCAGATCCTGGGCCGGCCGGCGGCCACCCTGCTCGCCGAGGAGCCCGCGGCAGCGGACCTCCCGCCCTTCGCCCAGCTGCCGAGGTGGCACGGAACGCTCGCCCTCAGGCATCGGGACGGCCATCGTGTCGAGGCCCGTGTGCTGGCCCACCACCGGACGCCGGAGCACGGCGCCGGTGCGTGGCTGGTGCTCTCCCCGCTGACCGGGCGGGAGGGCCGCCCGGCCGACGAGAGCCTGGTGAGCTGGAGCTTCGCCCAGTCCCCGAGCTGTGCGCTGGCGCTGTACGACACCGGGCTGCGGCTGCGGCGGGCCAACGCGGCCATGGAGCGGTCCGTGGCCCTCACCGAGGCCGAGATGCGCGGGCTGCGCGTGCCGGAGATCGTGGACAACGAGGCGGGTGAACTGGCGGAGCAGGACATGCTCCGGGCGCTGGAGACCGGTGAGCCGCAGTACCGCGAGAACTTCCTGCGCGCCGCCGGTGAGAACCGTGAGCACGCCTGGTCGGTCTTCCTGGCACCGCTGCGGGACTCCGGCGGCCGCACCCACGGCGTCTGTCTCACCGCCCACGACATCACGGAGCAGCACTGGGCCCGCGGGCGCCTGCAGCTGATCGCCGAGGCCGGCCGGCGGATCGGCAGCACCCTCGACGTGACGCGTACGGCGCAGGACCTGGCGGACGTGGCCGTACCGGCGCTCGCCGACTTCATCAGCGTCGACCTGCTGACCTCGTTCGAGGACGGCCAGGAGGAGCCCGCGGCCGGCGGATCCCTGATGCTGCGGCGCGTCGCCCACCAGTCCGTGCTGCCCGGGGTGCCCGAGGCGGTCCTCGCCCTGGGCGAGGTGGACGAGTACCCGGAGGGCTCCCCGCCGTTCGAGGCCCTCCGCTCGGGACGCGCCGTGCGCCGGCAGGTGACCGACTCCGCGATCGCCGACTGGGTGGCCGACGATCCGCTGCGGACCGCCCGCATCCGTGACTTCGGCTTCCACTCCGTGATGGCCGTTCCTCTGTCCGCACGCGGCACCACCCTCGGCGTCGCCGTCTTCGCCCGGCACCGGCACCCCGACCCGTTCCAGCAGGACGACCTGGTCCTGGCCGAGGAACTGGCCGCCCGGGCGGCCGTCTGCATCGACAACGCCCGCCGCTACACCCGCGAGCGCGGCACGGCGGTCACCCTGCAGCGCAGCCTGCTGCCGCAGCGGCTGCCCGAGCAGGCCGCCGTGGAGGTCGCCTCCCGCTACCTCCCGGCCGGCGCCCGGGCGGGGGTGGGCGGCGACTGGTTCGACGTGATCCCGCTGTCCGGGGCCAGGGTGGCGCTGGTCGTCGGCGACGTCGTCGGCCACGGCATCCACGCCTCCGCGGCCATGGGACGCCTGCGTACGGCCGTCCGCACCCTCGCCGACATCGACCTTCCCCCCGACGAACTGCTCACCCACCTCGACGACCTGGTGGGCCGCCTGGCTACCGAGGCGGAGGGCCCGGACCGGCACCCCGGCGACGGGGAATCCGCGGGCGATGTCGGAGCCACCTGCCTCTACGCCGTGTACGACCCCGTCTCCCGCCACTGCGCCCTCGCCCGCGCCGGCCATCCCCTCCCGGTGGTGGTGAGCCCGGACGGAACCACCGTCGACCTCCTTCCCCTCCCGGCGGGACCCCCGCTGGGCCTGGGCGGTCTCCCCTTCGAGGCGGCCGAGATCGAGCTGCCCGAGGGCAGCCTGCTCGCCCTCTACACCGACGGCCTGATCGAATCCCGCGACAACGACGTCGACGCCGGCGTCTCCCGCCTGTGCCGGGCCCTCACCACCCCCGCGGCCTCCCTGGACGTCCTCTGCGACACGGTCCTCGGCGCCGTCCTCCCGCACCGCCCCGCCGACGACGTGGCCCTCCTCCTCGCCCGCACCCGGGCCCTGGACGCCTCTCGGGTCGCCACCTGGGACGTCGCCCCCGACCCCGCCGCCGTCGCCGACACCCGCAAGAACGTCGCCGACCGCCTGGAGACCTGGGGCCTGACCGACACCGCGTTCGTCACGGAGCTGATCGTCAGCGAACTGGTCACCAACGCCATCCGGCACGCCGCCCCACCGGTCCAACTCCGCCTCATCCACGACAGAACCCTCATCTGCGAGGTTTCCGACGCCAGCAACACCGCTCCCCACATGCGCCGCGCCCGCATCTACGACGAGGGCGGCCGCGGCCTGCTCCTCGTCGCCCAACTGAGCCTGCGATGGGGGACACGGCCCACGACCACGGGGAAGACGATCTGGGCGGAACAGGAGGTGCTGTCGGGGGAGCCGTGGTGAGCCGACGGCAGGGTGACCCGGATCGGAACGGCCCCGCACGCCCCGTACGGCACGCAGGCCCGTGCCCGGCGATCAGCTGGAACCGGGAGAGGAGCCGTCGGCCGCTTCCTCGGCGGCGCGGCGGTATTCGGCGTTGATGCGCTGGGCCTCCTCGAGCTGGTCCTCGAGGATGACGATGCGGCAGGCGGCTTCGATCGGGGTGCCCTGGTCGACTAGTTCGCGGGCGCGAGCGGCGATCCGCAGCTGGTAGCGGGAGTACCGGCGGTGGCCGCCCTCCGAACGCAGCGGGGTGATCAGGCGGGCCTCACCGATGGCGCGGAGGAAGCCGGGTGTGGTGCCGAGCATCTCCGCCGCCCGGCCCATGGTGTACGCGGGGTAGTCGTCGTCGTCCAGTCGACCGTTGAGCGGACTGTCTGCTGTCATGTCACCTCGTTGCGCGGCGCGTCGAGGGGCCCCGATTCGGTCCTGCACCAGGGCCCCACCGGAAATTCAACACCATCGCGTCGGTGACGGCGGTTTCCCGCCCGTCCTCACACCCCGGGGAAGGGCCGCGCGTCGGTCCTGCCGAGCAGGTCCGATGCCGTCTGGAGGGGAGTGAGGACACCCGCGGGCGGGGGCTCGGGGTGGCTGTGGCAGGTGAATCCGAGCCGGGTCATGGCCCGGACGACCTCGCCGCTGCTGAAGTCACGGCGGTCCTGCCGGGTGATGACCTCGCCCACCTGCTTCACGGGGTAGCGGCGGCGGCCGATGGTCACGGACTCACCCGTGATGAGCTCGGGCGTGACGCCCTTCATGGAGGCCAGCACGCCCTCCTTGGTCAGATCGAACGGGTACCGGGCGATGACGCAGCGCATGGTGCCTCACAGAGAGCGAAGGGGAACGGATGGCGCCGGGGCGGGCGCCGGACGGGGGGACGGGAGCGCTCCGCCGGGGACGTCCCGCAGACGGATGCGGTCCGTGTACGTGGAGCTGTCGCGGAGGACGGTCAGCCGGGCCCGCGTGACCAGACCCGTGCACTGGTCGTCCCCGTCGCAGAGGAGCAGGTGGTCGACCCGGGCGCCCGCCATGACGGACAGGGCCACCTCGACGGTCATGTCGTCACTGACCCGCGGCGCGGACGGCTCGGTGTCGTCGCCCACGGGCACGGGGGCGGGATCCGCCGGGAGTCGCCGCATCTAGACCGCCGGACCGAGAGTGGACCGCCGCTGTGTCCCACGGCGCGGCGCCGTGCCGGCGGACCGGCCCTGAGCGGTGCGGTTCTGAGCGGTGCGGTTCTGGGCGGATTTGCCCTGCCCGGACCGGCCCCGGCGGCCACCGGACGACGCCGAGGACGCGGCCCGGCGCGGACGTTCTGCGACCGGCGCCGTGATGACGACGGGGACACCGGAAGGGGCCTGGGCGCCGGTGATGCGGCTCAGCTCCGCCTCACCCGACCGTACCGGGGTGATCCGCGCGGTGATGCCGGCCGCGGCCATCAGCCGGCTCATGCCGCGGCGCTGGTCGGGGGTCACGAGGGTGACGACCCTGCCGGACTCGCCGGCGCGGGCCGTACGACCGCCGCGGTGCAGGTAGTCCTTGGGGTCGCTGGGCGGATCCACGTTGACGACGAGGTCGAGGTTGTCGACGTGGATCCCGCGCGCGGCGACATTGGTCGCCACCAGCGCCGTCACCTGCCCGTTCTTGAACTGGGCAAGGGTGCGCGTGCGCTGCGGCTGGGACTTGCCGCCGTGCAGGGCGGCGGCGCGGACGCCGCTGCTGAGCAGGTGCCTGGTCAGCCGGTCCACCGCGTGCTTGGTGTCCAGGAACATGATCACGCGGCTGTCCCGCGCCGCGATCTCGGTGGTCGTCCGGTGCTTGTCGGCCTCGTGCACGTGGAGGACGTGGTGCTCCATGGTGGTGACCGCAGCCGCCACCGGGTCGACGGAGTGGACCACCGGGTCGGTCAGGTAGCGGCGGACCAGCCGGTCGACGTTGCGGTCCAGGGTGGCCGAGAAGAGCATCCGCTGTCCCTCGGGGCGCACCTGGTCGAGCAGGGCGGTGACCTGGGGCATGAAGCCCATGTCGGCCATCTGGTCGGCCTCGTCGAGGACGGTGACGTCGACCTCGTTCAGCCGGCAGTCGCCCCGGTCGATGAGGTCCTTGAGCCGTCCCGGTGTCGCGACGACGACCTCCGCCCCGCCCCGCAGCGCACTTGCCTGGCGGCCGATCGACATTCCGCCGACCACGGTGGCCAGCCGCAGCTTCAGCGAACGGGCGTAGGGGGTGAGCGCGTCGGTGACCTGCTGGGCGAGCTCGCGGGTGGGCACGAGGACGAGGGCCAGCGGCTGCCGTGGTTCGGCGCGGCGGCCCGCCGTACGGGTCAGCACGGCGAGACCGAACGCGAGGGTCTTGCCCGAGCCGGTGCGGCCCCGGCCGAGTACGTCACGGCCGGCCAGGGAGTTCGGCAGGGTCGCCCCCTGGATCGGGAACGGGACGGTCACACCCTCGTGGCCGAGCGCGGCCAGCAACGGCGCCGGCAGGGCGAGATCGGCGAACGACTCGACGGCGGGCAGTGCGGGCGTGACCGTCTTCGGCAGCGTGAACTCGCCCTGGGGCGCGGCCTGTCGACGTCCGGTGCCCTGGGCACGGCGCGGAGCGCCGGAGCGGTCGGCGGCCGGGCCTCCGGAGCGTTTGGAACGGCGAGTGGTGCGTGCACGGTTCATACGGAACCTTCCTTGATGCGGCGCGTATCAAGGAATTCCCGGAGCGGAGTGAGCAGCGCGGAGAATTGCGAGAACGAGCCGAGACGATGGAGTCGAAGCGCTCCCGTAAAGCGCCCTGAAAAACGCAGCGAGCTGGGGCCCGCACCCCAAGGTGCGGGCCCCAGCTGCGGAGTACGCGTCAGCGCTTGTGTCAGGCGGGAACGATGTTCTCCGCCGTCGGGCCCTTCTGGCCCTGAGCGATGTCGAAGGAGACCTTCTGGCCTTCCTGCAGCTCACGGAAGCCCTGCGTGGCGATGTTCGAGTAGTGGGCGAAGACGTCGGGGCCGCCGCCGTCCTGCGCGATGAAGCCGAAGCCCTTTTCCGCGTTGAACCACTTCACGGTGCCAGTGGTAGCCATTTTTTTCTCCTTCGGGAAGACGGTTCGGAGTCGCCGTGTGCGGACTCCGGTCGCCGTAATGATCACCCCGTCGGAAAAACCTTCTGGGAACCACAACTGCAACTGATATCGACAGTAGCACGGCGCGATCGGCCGTGCGCGGTGAATAATTTCACTTGGCCTGTCGACCGAGGAAATACTCATCGCGCCCCGCGGTAAATTCTCACCTCGCCACGACAGATATTGCTCCGCCACCGTGACCTCCCGTCCTACGGCGCGACGGGCCCACGCCCTGAGGGCCCGAGAGGCTCGGCGCCGGTGTCGAGAAGGATCCGCCCGGCCTCCTTGATGTTGTCGGCACGGACCGCCTCCGCCATCGCGGCCCACGCCGCGCGGGGTGGGCTGTCCGGCGGTACGACCAGCAGGGAGAAGAGGTCCTGATCGCCTCGCGTGATCAGGACGGTGTCGTCGCCCACGGACGAGGCGTCGATGTGCACGACGCGGCCGTCGATGACCAGACGCGTCGGGAGCCCGTCCCAGGCGGCGGAGTCCAGGCCGACGCGGGTGACCGGGCCGAGGTGTTCGGCCAGCGCGGTGATCAGCCCGGGCAGCTCGGTGGTGACGTCGCGGGAGCGTGGCCACCACGCGCCGTCGAGGACTCCCCGGCGGTCGTGTGTCGTCTCCAGCCGCACGAGGGCCGTCCCGGGGCGTACGGACTCGTGGATGCCGTCCGGCAGGAAGCCTGCCGTCGGTGGGGGATCGGTGCGGGGCATCGTGCCTCACCTGCCTGTACGGTTCCGGCAGCCGGCTCAGGAGCGGCGGCGAGGTCGGAGGGTTGTCGGCGCGAGGGGCTCACGGAGGACCGAAGAGGGCCTCCGGTGGCCTTCTTGTCCCACGCTACTCCTGGCGCTCGCGGTTGCCGTCCGTCAGCCGGGCTCGTCGGTGTGCGCGCGCCGGGCCTGGGAACGGCTGCTGTCCAGCCAGGTCCCGGGGTCGGACGGCATGTCCGGTCCGTGGCCGGTGTCGACCGTCAGGTGGAGCAGGGTGCCGCCGCCGTCCGGGCCCGTGGGGTAGCTGCGCGGTTCGTCGCAGCGGAACACCTGGCGCAGGGCGAGAGCGACCTGCCGGGCGACGTCGGGGTCAGCCGCGATGATGCGTACCTCGGCGAGTCCCTCGCCCTCGGGCGGGGCGTCCCGAACCTCGGGGCCGCTGTCGACGCCCTCGGGTCGGCCGGACCTTGCGTGCATGGACGTCACCGTTCTCCTCCGCCACCGGCCCCCGGTACGTCCACCGTACCCCGGTGGGGTCCTGGTCGGACGGGAGCGCGGGGCCGGGGGAACGAGGGTGAGGGCGAGAACGACGGTGAGGAGGAGGGCGCTGAGGTCCCGGCCGGCGGTGCGGGGGCGGGAGTACGGTGAAAGAGCCGAGGGTTCTTCGTGCGTCCGCTTCCCCGCGGTGCCGTCCTCGGCGAACGACGACGCCGGGCCGGTACCCGCCGAGCCCGGGGCAGGACTCGCCCCATGACCGTGAATGTGCCCGTCCGGAGGCGCAGACAGGGACCGTCGCCCCTGGAAGGGGAGCGCATCCGCCGGCTGAGCCGGTCGCAGGTCGAGGACCTGCGGCGGGAACTCGGTGATCTGTACGCGGAGACCGCGGGAGGCGACCCGTCGGCGTGGAACCAGGACCGTGTCCGCTTCCTGCGCCGGCTCGCCGTCGACGTACGGCGACCGGGCTTCGCCCTGCTGGTGGCGGAGAGCGCCGTGCTCCAGGGGAGCGCGGGGGCCGAGAGCGCCGGGGCCGCGGAGATCCCCGGTCGCTGGGAGGTCGGGGTGCTGACGGGATGCGCCTACGGCTTCCCCGTGCGCGCCGACGGGCCCTGGTGGAGAGGTCTGGACGGATACCTTCCGCGGGATCTGCTCCGGCTCGCGGCCGCCGGGAGGCTCTTCGTGATCTCCGGGCTCGTCGTCCACTCCCAGGTGCGCACACAGGACCCGGGCCGCGAGTGGAACCTCGCCCGACGCCTGCAGAGGCGGCTGCTCGCCGACCGTACCGCCGGACTCACCGGCCGTCCCGCCGTGCTCGGCGTCACGCTGGTGGACCGCGGCGACACGGGAACCCTCCAGGCGCTGCGGTCCTGGGGCTGGCGCTCCGTCACGACGGACCCCGATGACCCGGCGCCGGCGTTGGGGCCGTGCCGGGCGCTGGTCTTCGGGCCCTGAGGGCTGAGCCGACCCTTCGACAGAACGCCCGGATTATCAAGATCTGTCGCATATGCGGGTATAGCTGAACCTCTGCCGGATACTCGTGCGGCATGACGCGGACCATGAGAAGGCATGGAAGACACGGCAGGCGCGGTGGGCGCGTCGTGGCCGGGCCGGAGGCCGAGGCCGCGCGGGCACCGGAGGCCGGGCCGGACGAACAGGTGGAGCGGCGGGCGCCGGACACTCCGACGGATCTGCCCAGGAGGTCCTGGGGAGCGGTGCTCAAAGGGACCCTGAAGGAGTTCAAGAAGGACGAGCTGACCGACCGGTCCGCGGCGCTGACGTACTACGCGATCCTGGCGCTGTTCCCGGCGCTGCTGGCGCTGGTGTCGGTGCTGGGGATCGTCGGCCGGTCGGCGACGCAGCAGGTGCTGGACCAGATCCAGAAGCTCGCGCCGGGCGCGGCGCGGGACGTGCTGAGTGACGCGGTGCGGCAGTTGCAGGGCACCTCCGGGCTCGGCTCGGTCATGGCGGTCGTCGGTCTGGTGCTCGCGGTGTGGTCGGCGTCCGGCTATGTCGCGGCGTTCATGAGGAGCGCGAACGCGGTCTACGACATCCCCGAGGGCCGTCCGGTGTGGAAGGTGCTGCCGGTCCGGGTCGCCGTGACCCTGGTGCTGCTGGTCATGGCCGTGATCATCTCGCTGATCGTCGTGTTCACCGGCGGCATCGCACGGGAGGCCGGCAACGCGCTCGGAGTCGGTGACGCGGGGCTGACGGTGTGGTCGATCGCGAAGTGGCCGGTGCTGGTGGTCCTGGTCACGATCATGATCGCGGTCCTGTACTGGGCGACCCCGAACGCGAGGGTCCGCGGCTTCCGCTGGATCACGCCGGGCAGTTTCCTGGCGCTGGTGATCTGGATGATCGCCTCCGCCGGATTCGCGTTCTACGTGGCGAACTTCGGCTCGTACAACAAGACCTACGGCACGCTCGCCGGCGTGATCGTCTTCCTGGTCTGGCTGTGGATCACGAACCTGGCGATCCTGCTCGGCCTGGAGTTCGACGCGGAGCTGGTCCGCCAGCGTGCCGTCGCGGGCGGTCACCCGGCCGATGCGGAGCCGTACGTCCAGCCGCGCGACACCCGGGGGTGGGACGAGGAGGACCGCCGACGCTTCGAACCGCCCGATCACAGGGGTGAGGGAGAGACCCCGCCGGCGTCGGCTCAGCGGTAGGTGACGGCGGAGGCGTTGTAGCGGCAGTTCGTGCCGTCCGGGCCGCTGCCCAGCGCGGTCGGCTCCGCGCCGCTGCTGTTGCCCTGGAAGCGCTCGCACACGGTGATGTCCCTGCCGCCGTCGCCCGAGATCGTCACCCCCGAGAGGGCGGCCGTGTCCCCGTAGTTGGCGTTGATTCCGACCAGGACCTTCCCGGGGCTGCTCGCCCGTACGTCGCTGATCACGACGTGGCGCGTGTACTGCGTGTCGCAGTTGCCGCACGAGCGGTACAGCTTGCCGAAGTCGGAGACCTGGAAGCCCCTGATGGTCAGCGTGCCGGCGCCGTTGTGCTGGAAGACCTTGTCGTCGGCCTTCCGCGCTCCACCGCCGTCGACCAGGTACGTGGCCCCGGCGGACCTGCCCTTGAACGTGGCGGCGTCCTCGCCCACGTCCTCCCACCACACGTTCCGCAGCGTGCAACTGCCCAGGCAGTGCACGCCGTCGGCGGCCGGCGCACCGAGGACGACGTTCTCCAGCACGGCGCCGTCGGCGAGTTCGAACAGCGGCCCCTGGTCCTCCCCCTGGCCGTCGGTGCCCAGCTCCCCGGAGCCGTGGAAGCGTTTCAGTCCGCCGTCGTAGCTGCCGGTGACCTCGATGGTCGAGCTCACCGGCCGGTCGGCGGTGGCGGTGGGCCACGCGCCGAACCGGGCGGTGCGGGTGACCGGGGCGGAGGACGGCGACGCCGTGGGGGTCCGCTTCGGCGCCGGCTTCTTCGTCGCGGACGCGGAGACCGAGGGCGAAGCCGACGCCGAGGGGGACGAGGAGGCGGACGCGGTGGGCGAGGGACGCGAGGCATACGTCCTGGGCGACGGGGACGCCCCGGCGACCGAGTCGGACCCCGACCCCGAGCCCGAGCCCGACACGAGGACGCCGGCGACGACCACGCCACCGGCCAGTACGGCGGCCGCCCCGGCGATCAGGACACGTCGGCGCCGGCCGGCCGTTCCGCCCCGCCGGTGGCGCGGGGCTGCTGCTCTCTTGCTCACGTCGTCCTCTTCATGGGGAGAACCGGGTTTCTCACCTGTCGCCACCGGACGTACGAAGGTTGCCGTGGGCGCGGAACGGGTTTCCGCGCCCCGCGCTCAGGAGACGTCCGGCTCCAGGACGATCGCCTGGCCACCCGCGCCGGCCATGGTCACGCTCAGAGTGGTGGCCGAGGTGACGGTCCGGGTGCTGACCACGACCGGGGTGCGGTACGGGCTGCTGCCCGGGGCGCCGTCGGCGTAGACGGTCGCCGTGTAGGACGTCTCGCCGTCCAGGAACGACAGCGGGATCGACAACGTCCGGGCCGTCTCGTTGGTCATCGCCCCGAGGTACCAGGTGGAGCCGCGCCTGCGGGCGACCGCCACGTACTCGCCGATCGATCCGGCCAGGGTCCTGCTCTCGTCCCAGGTCGTGGGGACGGCGTTGAACCAGGGCAGGCCCGGCCAGCTCGCGGGGTTGGCGTACTTGGAGGGCTTGTCGTACCAGAACAGGAAGTTGAGCGGCTGGTAGTACACGGCGGCCATCGCCATCTGGTGGGCGTTGGTCGTCTTGTTGCGCGACTGGCCGTAGCAGATGGTGTAGTCGAGCGGGCCGCCGATGTTGCGGGCGAAGGGCAGGGTGACGTTGTGGGTGGCGGTGGGGAACTGCTCGTTGCCCCGGACGCCTTCCAGGCTGACGTAGTTCGGGTATGTGCGCTCGTAGCCGAACGGCCGGACGTCGTCGTGCATGTCGATCAGCAGCCGGTACTCGGCGGCCGTCCGGGCCCAGTCGGTGATCTGGTTGGTCATCGCCTGGGTGCCGTCGTTGATGAAGCCGAGCTTGATGCCCTGGACGCCCCAGCTCTTGTAGAGGCCGAAGAGCGAGTCCGCGTCGGTCAGCGCGAGCCGGTTGACGTAGAGGAAGACGCCGATGCCCTTGCCGGTGGCGTACGAGATGACGGACGGCAGGTCGATGGCGGCGATCGGCTTCGTCGCGTCGACGGTGCTGAACTCGGGTCCGTACCAGCCGGCGTCGTACTCGATGTAGTCGATGCCGCGGGCCACGGCGAAGTCGACGCCCGCGAGGCCGGCGGCGGTGGACAGCTCGCAGCGGAAGACCTTGCCCGGCTTGATCCACGAGGTGTCGGTCAGGGCGTTCGCCGGGGCCAGATTGAGCACCAGCTCGGCGTTGTCGACCAGTTCGGCGTGCGTGGACCCGATCACCACCGCGCGCCAGGGCGTGGCGAACGGGGTGGTGACCGTGGTGGTCGTCTCGACCGGGCCGCTGCCGCGGGCAGTGTGCTCCATGAGGAAGGCCGAGAGAGTGTTGGGCTGCCCCGGGACCGAACTGAGCATCAGGCGGGGGAAGTTCAGCCGGGAGGACTCGCAGACGCAGGCGATGAGCCCGCCTGAGAGATCGGCGGTCAGCGGCAGGTCGGTCAGCGGGCCCTGGTCGGTGCTCGACGTGCCGGTGACCGGGATCGAGCCGGGGGCGACGGGGTTGTAGGCGTCCTCGTCGCGGGCGCTGTGGACGGTGGTGCCGTCGGGGAAGACGAACGTCGTCAGTTCGTCGGCGATGGTGGCGGTGTCCGTGCCGGGCAGGACGTAGCGGAGGGCTACGCCGGTCCGGTACGCGCGGATCCGGACGCCGAACCGGGTACCGGAGGCCGTGTCCCGCAGGTCCCAGCACTGCTCCTGGTAGTGGTCGGTGACCTTGGCGTTGCGCCCGTACACCGGCGACCAGGTGTCGTGGACGGTCCGGTGTCGGCTCCGGATCACCCTCACCTCGCTGCCGAGGACGGTTCCGTCGCTCAGCCTGAGTCCCAGGGCCGAAGTGTCGATCACCGTCCTGCCGTGGCGCTCGGCGGCCCACTGGAGCGCCCCGTTCACCACCGACATGGTGATGGACGTACCGCCCATGCGTGCGGTCGCACTGACCGTGCCGCCCGGGGCGCCCGTGCCGCCCGGGGCGTCCGCCGCGAGGGCGGCCCGCGGGGCGCCGAGCCCCAGTGCCGCCGTTCCGGCGGTGACGGCCGCGCCCCTGAGCATGCCCCGGCGGGACAGCATCTCCGAGCGGCCGCGTCTGTCCGTGGTGGGTTCTTCCTGGTCTCCTGCGGTTCTCATCGTGAAGGGACCTCTCCTTCGGGGGCGCGCAGAATTCTGGTAGTAACCGGTTACTGGCGTGGGGAAGGTACGCCCCGGGCAGGCGCCGGTCAAGGTCCCGCAACCGATTACGGCCATTCCGTCCGTGGTGCGGAACCCGTGCTGTGCCGTGATGCGCCGCGGTCCGCCCAGGAGCCACGATGTTCCGGGGGGCTGCGGCCCGCTCGCCGAGCGCGCGGACTTCGCGTGAGGAGAGGACGTACCCCATGCCTGAGCTGCCAGACGTCGAGGGATTCCGGAAGGTGCTCGAGTCCTGCGCGAAGGGCAGGATCATCCAGCGCGTCGAGGTGCGCGACGCGGGCGTCCTGCATGACGTGAGCCCGCGGCGGCTGCGGGACGCGCTGGAAGGCCGGCGCTTCACCGAGCCGGAGCGGCGCGGAAAGTGGCTGCTCGCTCGCACCGGCGGCCCCACCCTCATGCTGCACTTCGGCATGACCGGGCAGCTGGTCTGCGGCCGCCCCGACGACGCGGTCGAAGCCCACGACCGCGTCCTGTTCACCCTGGGCCGCGAGCGTCAGCTCCGCTACCGCGACCAGCGCAAGCTCCAGGGCCTCTGGCTGGCCGACGACGACTCCGAGGTCGCACGGCTGCTGGACCGCCAGGGCCCCGACGCGATGACGGTGGACCGCGAGGAGTTCGAGGCCGCGCTCTCTTCCCGGCGCGGCAGCGTCAAGACCGCCCTCACCGACCAGTCCGTCCTGGCCGGACTCGGCAATCTGCTGGCCGACGAGATCTTGTGGCGGGCGAGGCTGCGCCCCAGCAGCCGGACGAGCGACCTCACCGAGGCCGACCGCCGCCGCCTGTACACGGACATGCGCCGCACCCTGCGCTCCGCGGTCACCGCCGGCTGCGTCCCACCACGCGACTCCTGGCTCACCGGCCACCGCGACGACCCCACCCCGACCTGCCCGCGCTGCGGCAGCCTGCTGCGTCGGTCCCGTATGGCAGGCCGCGGCACGGTGTGGTGCCCGCGGTGCCAGTAGAACGGGTCCCCCGGCCATGGTCAGCCGGTTCGACGAGCGGCGCCTGACGGGATGACGGCGGACACAAAACTACTATTACTGAGGACACAAAACTACTATTACTGCGGGCGTACGACTCCGAGGCGCTGGTGACATTAATTAAAAACGCTCTCATCAGCGTTTTCCTGCGTCAGGGTCACTCATTTGCCGCGCATCCGGAGGAGAGCGAGCGGCGTTAGCGAGATATGACGAACGCAAGGCCCCATGGTTTGCCTCACCGCAGTGCGAGGACGGATAATCTGCCTGCGGCCGGTGATGTGACATTGGGGAAATGCAGTTACACGCCCGGTGCGGCGTACTCGGCTCTGGATCCCCGTGTCGCCTTGTACGGGGACGGTGCGCGGTTCGAACCCCAGGTCACCGAACCGCTGCTCCACGAGTTCCTCACGCTGCTGGAGGCCGTCCAGGACGAACTCAATCAGCGGTGGAACGGCCAGGGGAAGTCGGGCTGGCGCGCGGACCGCGCGTGACGGGGTGGATTTCCATGAATCACGACTATGCAGATCCCTCCTTTGCGCGGCGTGAATGGTATTCCGACGCGTTCCCCTACGGGTCGGGGACCGGCCGGCATGGCAGTCCTGCCGACTCCCTGCACTCGAAGTCCCCCTTGGTACCCCCCGAACCGGGTTGGGACCCGGTCGAGGAACTTGCCTATCTCCTGCAGGAGGCTGTGCCGGCGGAGCAGGCGTCCAACGCGCCGCCACCGCGCAGCGAGCCGGCATCCGGAGCCGACTTCGCCGACCCGATGGAGAACCTGGCGCAGATCACCGCTCAGTTGCCGCCCATCCGGCGTTCTGCCGCCGGGCACCGGAAGATTTCAGACCGGAAACCCCGGCTCAATTGGTTGCAGACCGGCAGTTTCGTCATCATCGCCTTCGTTGCCGTCATCGTGGCGATGGTCAGTGTGTTCGGCGGCATGGTGGCCTACGCGCCGCTGCAGAACATCACGTCCGGCACGAAGAGCGGGGGGATTCCCTGGTGGCCTCTGCTCGTGTACGGGCCCTGGATGGTGGCCTCTCTCTCCATCCTGCGTACCGCCTTGCACCAGCGCCGGGCTTTCCACTCGTGGTTCATCGTCCTGGTGTTTTCCTCCGTCGCGATGATGCTGTGCGTGGCTCAGGCCGAAAGGACGTTCACCGGTATCGCCGGAGCCGCTCTGCCGGCCCTCGCGTCCCTGGCGTGCTTCCAGCAACTCGTCCGACAGATCACCCTGACTCTGCCCCCGCGCCAGGGCACGCCCCGCCACCGGCAGCTGCGCCAACATCCGCACGCCTGAACGGAACACGCAGAGCGCTCGGCTGGGAAACCCCAGCCGAGCGCCTGTCCGAACTGCTCGCGGCTTGATCAATTCACCGCGTCGTGCGGGGCGGCGGCAGCATCCAGGTCGCCACCCGCATCGGCACACACGGTCCCCGTTCACACCGGAGCCAGCGTGATCACTGTCGCCGTCCCCAGTGCGCCGTCTGTGGGGATCGTGCGCACGGTGGTGTCGCGGCCGGCGATGAGGCGGGCCAGGGCGGTGTCGTCCGGTTGCAGGCGGCCGTGTTCGAAGAGGACCAGGGTGACGTGGGTTCCTGGGGGCGGTGTCATGCGGCGGTACTGGGCGTAGGTGACCGCGTCGCAGCCCGAGTACCAGCCCATCTCCGGTTCGTAGCCGGTGACCAGGAGGCAGGGGTCGTTCGTCGCGAGCCGCTCGGCGACCGGGACGGTGGAGCGGCTGAGGCGGTCGGGGCCGGGCATCGCTCCGTGGGCCACCACGTGGGCCGTGCCGATGGTGGTCAGGCCGGCCAGTCCCGCGACGGCGGCGAGCAGGCCCCTGTTCCTGCGCCCGGTCAGTTCCGCGAGGGCCTCGACCCCCAGGACGGTGAGCAGGATGACCGGGAGGTAGACGAACCGCGGTTCTCCGTCCGTCACCAGACCGAGGACGACGAGGACGAGGACGGACGTCGAGCCCAGGAACACACGGCGTGCGGCGCGCGTCCCACCGTCTCCGCCGCGCAGGGCGCGTACCGCCAGGAGCATCCCGCCGGTCATCACCACCGCTCCGAGGTCTCCGGCCAGGCGGTAGGGGAAGATCGCCAGGTAGTAGACGAGGCCGTCGCCCACGTAGGTGCGATTGGCCTGGGAACCGGCCCACAGGATCAGGCCGAGCGGCGATCCGGTGACCTGCGTGGCGTGGACGAAGTGCGGCAGCAGGCCGAGGGCGAGGACGGCCAGTGCGGCGGCGAGGCGGCGGCCCTGGGCGAGCCAGGCGCGCGGGCCGTAGGCGAACAGCGCGGCCAGCGCCGTCGCGAGGAGGTTGCCCGCGCTGCCGTAGCGCAGGTAGAAGGCGGCCACCGCCACGGCGGCCGCTACGGGCAGGGCGTACGAGCGCCGGACCTCCTGGGCGCGCGTGAGGAGGAAAACGACGATCAGCAGCAGGCCGGTCGTGCCGATGTCGTTGAGGAACTCAGGTACGCGGCGCAGGAACCCGAGGCCGGAGAGCAGGAGAAGGACGACCACGACGGCCCGGCGGGGCGTGGTCCAGTGGGCCGCGACGAGGTAGGTCGTGGTGAGGGTGAGGAGCGTGAGCAGCAGGGCCACCGCGCGCAGGCTGCCCACGTCGTCGTGGACGGCGAGCGCCAGGCGCCCCAGCGCGGGGAGACCGAGGGGGCGATAGGGGCCCCAGCCCGCGTCCGGGGTGCCGTCGGCCCAGGAGCGGGCCTTGTTCGCGTACACGGCCTCCTCGTGTCCCAGGTGCGGCTCGTGTTCCTGGAGCACGGCCCAGATTCCGGCCGTCAGCGCCAGCACGGTCACGAGGTACGCGGGGCCCGGTATGCGGCGCAGCGCGCGTGTCGCCCGGATCAGCGGCCGGGGTGGGTCCGCCTGCCGCCACCGGGCGCGCGCGAGCCACCAGGCCGGGGCCGCGCCCAGCAGGAAGGGCCAGGGCTGCCAGCCGGGCAGCAGGCCGCCCAGGCCGACGATCAACAGGAGCTGCTGGCCCACCGCGGCGAGGGTCAGGGCGACGGCGAACACGAGGGCCGCTCGGGTAGTGCTCCTGATTGACATTCCGGCGACGCCTCCACCATGCTTGTACTAATTCATTAATGGAAGCACACTGAAAACGGTGGAAGGTGACGTGGTCGAGTACCGGATCGACCGTGGCAGCGGCGTACCGGCCTACGTGCAGATCGTCGAGCAGACCGAACGGGCGCTCCGGATGGGCACGTTGAAGGTCGGGGACAAGCTGCCCACGGCCAAGGAGGTGGTGGCGGCGACCGCCATCAACCCCAACACCGTGCTCCGGGCCTACCGCGACATGGAGCAGGCCGGCCTGGTCGAACTGCGCCGCGGGCTGGGCACCTTCGTGACGCGGTCGCTCGCGCGGCCCGGCGCCGAGGACGACTCGCCGCTGCGCGCGGAACTCACCGACTGGACGGCACGCGCACGGGCGGCGGGTCTGGAACGGGCCGACATCCTGGCCCTGGTCACCGCCGCCCTGGACACCTACGACAACGAGCGACACAGCAACACCCCGGGCGACCGGGAGCGGAAAGAGGAGGACGCATGACCGGGCCTGACGCGCCGGCCGCGCTGCGCGCCACGGGACTCGGATTCCGGTACCGGGCGCGGGGCGGCTGGGCCCTGCGGGACTGCGGGTTCACCGTGCCCAGCGGCCGCATCACCGCTCTCGTCGGACGCAACGGCGCCGGCAAGAGCACCCTGTTGCACCTGGCCGGTGGCCTGCTGCGCGCCGGCACCGGGGAGTTGCGCGTACTGGACGCCGTACCGGGCACACCCGAGGCCCGCGCCAGGGTCGCCCTGCTCACCCAGGACAAACCGCTCTATCCCCGCTTCACCGTGGCGGACACCCTGCGGATGGGCGAGAAACTGAACTCCGTGTGGGACCGGGCGGCCGCCGAGCGGACCGTCCGCGAGGGTGGCATCCCGCTTACCGCCCGCGTCGGCGAGCTGTCCCCCGGGCAGCGCACCCGCGTCGCGCTCGCCCTGGCGCTCGGCAAGCGGCCCGAACTGCTGCTGCTCGACGAGCCGATGGCCGACCTCGACCCCGTGGCACGAGGCGAGATCATGGCGACGCTGATGACCGAGGCCGCCGAGCGCGGCACGAGCATCGTGCTGTCCTCGCACGTCCTGCCCGAACTGGAGCAGACCTGCGACTGGGTGCTGGTGCTGCGGGACGGCCGCGTCGAGCTGAGCGAGGACGCCGACACCGTGCGCGAGAGCCACACCCTGGTGACCGGACACGCCGACCAGGCCGACGCCCTGGCCGGACCGCACACCGTCGTACAGCGCCGGGCCAGTGGCAGACAGGTGACCGCCCTGGTACGGCAGCGCGGACCGCTGCGCGGCGACTGGCACGTCCTGCGGCCCAGGCTGGAGGACGTCCTGATCGGCTACCTCCAGGCCGGCGACACGGTGCGCCCGGCCGACGCCGAGCGGACGGAGGCAGCGGCGTGAAAGGCTCCCTCTGGCTCGCCTGGCGTCAGCAGCGGGTGCTGGTCTGCGTCGGCGCGGCCGTACTGGCCCTCGCCGCGGCGATCGCCGCGTACTCCCGCTCGGGCATGCTGGACGCCCTGCGCAGCGGGCTGTTCGACCACTGCGACACCGGGCCGCTGTACTGCACGCAGTCCGACACCGGCCTGCCCCTGCTGCTGGACGTCGAGCCGCTGAAGTACCTCGGCGCGCTGAACATCGCCCTGCCCGTCATCATCGGCGTCTTCTGGGGCGCCCCCCTGCTGGGCCGCGACCGGGAACTGGGCACGCACCGCATGGTCCTCGCCCAGGGCGTGAGCCGCGGCCAGTGGTTCGCCTCCCGGACGGCGCTCGCCGCGGTGACCACGGTGGCCGTCTCCGGCGCGCTCGCAGGAGTGTTCGCATGGTGGTGGCGGCCGGCCGCGGACCGGAGCTACGGCCTGTTCTGGTACGAGAACACGGCCCTGAGCGGCTCGGGCCCGCGCGTCGTGGCCGCCGCCCTGTTCGGCCTGGCGGCCGGCACGCTGCTGGGTCTGCTGGCCCGCCGGGTCCTGGCCGCCATGGGCCTCACCCTCCTGGTGACCGGGGCGACGACCCTCCTGCTGGAGTGGACGCACAGGACCCGCCTGCTGGTCCCGCCGCATCTCTACACCAGCGCCGGCAGCACCCCCAAGCCGCCCATGGGCGAGAAGTGGTCGGCCAGCCACTACGGCCTGATCACTGCCTCCGGCCGCCGTGACGACGTGATGAACTGCCCCTTCCCCTCGGGCGCCGAGCTCAGGGAGTGCATGGACCGGCACGGCTACGTCGCCCGCTTCTACGAGGCCAACCCGGCCGGCGACTACTGGACCTTCCAGTGGACCGACACCGCCGTCCTCGGCGGCCTCGCCCTCCTGCTCACGGCCGCCACCCTCCTCCTGCTGCGCCGCCGCGTCTGACCGCGCCACCCCACCGCATCTGTCATCCCCTCACCGGGGCCGCCTGCGCCCGGTCCACCTTGCCATCGGCCCCCTTCTTCAGGGCCGCTCTCGTACGGAGGTCGCTTCACCATGCCCGCTGACGCCAGGTCACCGAAGAAACTGCGCAACAACCGCGCCGCCCTCACCCACAAGGTCGGCTACGCCCTGCGCCATCCCGGCCGCGTCGCCCCGTACCTCCGCCGCGCCGGGAGGGACGCCTGGCTTCGCCTGAAGCACCCCGACCACGTCGGCTACTACCGGGCCGTCATGGCCTCGGACACCCGCCGCAACCCGGAGGCCGCGGTCGGCAGTCAGACCCACGACCGCTGGCTGGCGCTCGGGCAGATGCAGTTCGACTACCTCGTCGAGCACGGGCTGCGCCCCGGACACCGCATGCTCGACATCGGCTGCGGCAACCTGCGCGGCGGCTGGCGCTTCATCGACCACCTCGACAGCGGCCACTACTACGGCATCGACATATCGCCCGACATCCTCATCGCCGCCAAGCAGACCCTCGCCGAGCGCCGCCTCCAGGAGAAGCTGCCGCACCTGACCATCACCGGCGACCTCACCCTGGACTTCCTGCCCAGCGACCACTTCGACGTCGTTCACGCGCACAGCGTCTTCTCCCACTCGCCGCTGGACGTCATCGAGGAGTGCCTCGCCCACGTCGGGCGCGTGCTGACCGACACCGGGTTCTTCGACTTCACCTTCGACCGCACCGAGGGCACCGAACACCAAGTGCTGCGCGAGGACTTCTACTACCGCACCGAGACCCTTCTGGCCCTGGCCCGCAAGCACGGCCTGCATGCCCGCTTCATGGAGGACTGGGAGGAACGCCCGCACGGCCAGTCGAAGATACGCGTCAGCCGCTCCCCCCTGGCCGTCACGTCAGCCGAGGCACAGCACGAGCAGGCAGACCTCCGACGGTGAGGTCGCGGCGGGCGCGGGGCTCGCCTGAGACGCTCCCGGGTCCGTGGTTCCCGGGCCCGTGGTTCCCGGGTTCGTGGCGTCGGTGGCGGTGGCCGCGGACCTCTGCGCAGCCGCCGAGTTCGCCGTGTGGCTGCCGTTGCCGCTGTCGGTGCCGTCGGACACCGTTCCGCCGGAGGAGCCGGCGGTGGACTGCGGCTGCGGGCCCGACACCGCCGCCGTACGAGGAGCGGCGGCGGCGTCCGGCTGGGCGTGTGACGGCGTGGTCGGGAGCGAGGCGTTCGCGTACTGCCGGCGCGGGGTGTCGGACGAGGGTGTCCGCGCGGGAGCCGTGGGCGAGGAGCGGTGCGTGTCGGGCTGTGTCGTCGTCGGGCGGGAGTCCTGCGCCGTCTGTTCCTCGACCGCGCTTCCGCCCGGGTCCTCCGGCGCCGTGGCCGCCTGGGTCCGGTCGCCGGACTGCCGGTCCATCGAGGCCAGGGTCAGACCGCCACCGACGAGTGCGACGGCGGTCGCGACCACGGCCCGGCGCTGGTTCTTCTTCCAGCGGGCGAGCTGGCGACGCCGTGCCGCCCGTCCCTGAGGCGCGGTCGGCGCATCGTCGAGATCGACGGACGGGTCGCTCGGCGGGGCCGTCTCCTCGCCGCCGAACCGGAGCGCCGCGGCGTCCGCTTCGTCACCGGGTCGGCCGTCCTGCCACGAGTCCCAGGCCGTGGACTTCGGCGCGGCGGCGGCCGCCGCACCCAGCACCACCGTGCTGACCGGGGCCGGGACGATACGGCCGTCGGCGGTGGCCGGGGCGATGTCCGGGGCGTAGGCGCCGCATCCGGGACACACCAGGGCGCCGTTGAGATGCCGGTGACACGAGGAGCAGTAGTCCATCTGCGTCTTCCTGAGTTGACATGCCGTCGACCCGCCAGGCCACGGCCCGGTCACGTTCGTACGTGGGATCGAGCGGCCTGTAACACTAACGACGCCTTCGAAAGGCTGAGTGCAGTCTGTGTGAGGCTCCTGCGGGGATTCTCGGGGCTTGTGCGGGGGCTGCGAGTCCGGCGGCAAGCCGAACGGCACCCGTCCCGTCGGGATGGGTGCCGTTCGTGACGTGCCGGGCCCCGCGTCCGCGGGACGATCCGCCGGCGGCCCTAACCGGCCATGGAGGGGGCATAAGGGGACAGGGCCGGAGCGAGCTGCACTCCGGGCGCCAGGCCGAGGGCGGTGAGGGCGTCGGGCAGGCCGTGTCCGAGGCGTGCCGCCTCCATGGTGCCCGGGGCGGCCAGCGGGCGGCAGCTGGCGGCGATGATCTCGAACAGGTGCCGCACCCGGCCGGGTCCGCGGGGGAGCAGCTGGCCGTGGAAGTCCTCGTGGTGGGCGAGGACGAGGGCCGCGAGACCGGTGACGTGGGCCGCGGCCGTGCCGGTGCCGTCGAGCGCCGCGTATCCGCCTTGCGGCGAGCACGACAGGACGGCCACGCCGGGGGCGGCCGCGTCGACTCCGGGGCCGTAGCAGCTGAACGGAGCGGCGAACAACCCTTCCGGTGTCAGCTGCGGGCCCACATGGGTGGCTTGGGAGGAGTCCGGGGGGAAGGACCCGAAGACTCCGATCGCCCCCACGGCGAACACGGTGGGCAGTGAACCCGGGAAGCAGATCGGTCCGCCCGAGTCGCCGGCCGGGGCGACGCAGGCGATGCCCACCGCGTTGGCGTCGGCCAGTTTGCGCGAGACCAGGGCCGACGGGTACGGCGTTGCCACGGAGATGTGTGCGACGTCGACCTCGCGTTCGATGCAGTGGTCCAGGGCGGCGATCAGGTCGCTGAAGCAGCCGTCGGGCAGCACCTGGCAGACCTCGATCTCGGCGTCGACCGCGGTGCCGATGACGCCCTTGCCGGTGTCCGCGCCGGCGATGACACCCGCCGCGTGGGTACCGGTGCCCACCGTGTCGTGGGCCCAGCCCTCCTCCGTGCCGCGGACGAGATCGACCCCGTTGCGCACCCGCTGCTTCAGATCGGGATGCTCGGCGGCGACACCCGAGCCGATGACCGCGACCTTGATCCCGAAGGCACGGAACGTGGGAGGCAGCCGGTCCAGCCGCATGGCCTGCTGGCCCCAGCCGTACTGCTGTCTCTCCTCCAGCCCCGGGTACAACTTGGCCAGCGGCGCGAGGGTGACGAGGTTCTCGTCGCTCACCGACAGGTCCGGACGATTGATCCAGCGGTCGGCGTAACCGCTCACGGGCCGGACGTACAGGGACTGAATGGAGCCCACGGTGTCCGTGGTCAGCGTGACGGTGACCGTCCCGTCGGCACCGGTGACGCCCTGGCCGGGCCACGACGACCCGAGCAGGAACACTCCGGCGCCGGCCAGCGGTTCCCCTTCCGGGCCGCAGACACGCAGCGAGACCTCCACGGGTTGCTCCAGCGGCATGACGAGCCCCGGATCGCGCAGCGGCAGGACCCCGGCGGCCGGCCCAGCGGCGATTCCCGCTGCGGACAGCGGCAGGTCCGGCTCGATGTGTACGTGCAGGGTCCGCATCGCCGGCAGTTGGGTGTCGGGTGCCTCGACGACCGCGATCTCCGGGCAGGAGAGGGGCAGCCCGGCCGACTGCAGCTTCTCCGACGGCCGGAGTCTGCGGGTCACGGTGACCTCGGGCATCCGGTCCAGCTGGTCACACACCGCGTCCATGCTGAGTTCGGGCACTCCGGGTGGGAGCAGATGCCGCGGCAGCGGTGTCACCATGTACCGCTCCCGGCGCGGCTGCACCGTGAGCGGTGACCGCGCGCCTTTCGTGCCCGGTGCCCTCTCTTTGTCCTCGGGGCCGGGGCCGCCGGCTCCCGCGCCACCGCCGGACCCGCTCGCGCGGCTGTTTGCGGGCTTTTCCTTGACCATCACGTCCACCTTCACCACGCCTACGTCGTAACTCGTGCTTCTGATCCGGGTGACGGGGCAGCCGGCGCTTCCACGGGGGACCGCTTCCACGGTGAGGCGGTGCGCCCGGAAACTGCTCCGGGCGCACCGCATCACGCTGCCCTGGGAGGTCAGCCGATACCGAACGGCTGACCCATCTGGCCGAAGCCGAAGCCGGGCTGCTGCTGGTACTGCGGGAACTGCTGGCCGAACCCACCGCCCCACTGCTGCTGGCCCTGCTGGCCCTGCTGACCCTGCTGGCTCTGCTGGAGCAGCGACACGATCGCGGTCGGCAGCGCCTGCTGCACGGACTGCTCAACCGCGTGACGGATGCCCGAGTGCAGCGCGCGGTGCAGCGCCACAGCCAGGTACGGGTGCGCCTGCTGGGCCATGCCCGGCTGCTGCTGCAGCTGCTGCTGGATCTGCTGGATCTGCTGGATCGTCTGCTGCACCTGCTGCGCGACCTGCTGGGCCGTCTGCTGGCACGCCTGCTGGATGGTCTGCTGGACCAGCTGGGCGATCTGCTGCGGGCCCTGCTGCTGACCGCCCTGCTGCTGACCGCCGAACTGCGCGCCGTACTGCTGGAGGGGTTGGGTTCCGGTCATCACCGACATGGATGTTCCTTCCGGTGTCACGGGGGGAGTGCCGACATGCGCGTCATATCGGCACTATCGGGATAATCCGACGACCTGAAGTTATGGGGGTGTCGGCACGGCCGCAAACGGGACGATCCGTGACGCTGCGTGTGCATCGAGGGAAAAGCGGGACTCGTGGGGCGGGCGCGACCAGGCCCGATGGGGCTCCATGGCCGTCCGGCTCCGGCGGATCCGGCCCTCGGCTGCGGCACGGAAGGAGCGGTGCCGCACGTGCCGCTCGGGGGCGCGGCCGAGCGTCCGTTCGGGCGAACGCCTGGCAGGGGCTCGGCAGTTCGTGGTGGGGGAGCTGATGCGAAAGTGGATATATGGCGCAACTCCGAAGGATCACGGAGCGTGATGCCATGCCGCACCGCCGCACCGCCTCGTCCGGTGGCCACGACGACGTGTCCGTCGCCCTGGATTCCGGGCTGTCCGTGACCTGTACGTTCCTGGGCTTCGACCCGGTCACGAGCGAGCTCGCCGACGCACGCGCCGGGGTGAGCGGCAGGCACGGCCTGGACGACGCCGGTGCGGCACCTCTGCTCCGGCAGGCCCGCCGGGGCAGGCCGGGATGACCGACGCGGCGCGCGGCGCGCGGCTGAAGCCGTACGCCGCCGAGGGTCTGCGGCTGGCTGCCGTCGTGGCCGCCTACTACGTCAGCGCCAGGATCGGGTTGCAGCAGCAACTGGTGCGAGGGCAGGTCACACCGTTCTGGCCGCCCACCGGCATCGCGCTCGTCGTCCTGCTGCTGTGGGGCCTTCGTGCCTGGCCGGCCGTCGCGCTCGGCGCGTTCCTGGTGAACGTGACGCTCGGGCCGTCGATCCTCCCCGTGCTCGCCATCACGGTCGGCAACACGGTCGCGCCGGTGTGCGCCTGCCTTCTCCTGCGGCGGGTGGGATTCCGTACCGCTCTCGACCGGCTGCGGGACGCCCTGGCGCTGGTCTTCCTCGGGGCCCTGATCGGCATGGTGATCAGCGCGACGGTCGGCACGGGGGTACTGGTGGCCTCCGGCGCGCTGACGGCCCAGGACTTCTGGCCGACCTGGTCGGTGTGGTGGACGGGTGACGCGATGGGTGTCCTGGTCGTCGCCCCGTTCCTGCTGGCCCTGCGCACCGCCCGATGGCCGCGCGGGGTGTCCGTCCTGCGCTGGGCCGAGGCGGCGGCCCTGCTGGGCGGCACGGCAGCGGTCTCCCTGGTGGCCACCCACAGCAGGGTCAACCTTCTCTTCCTCGTCGGACCCTTCCTGATCTGGGCGGCCTTCCGCTTCCAGCTGCTCGGCGCAGCGCCCTGCGTGCTGATCGCCTCCGTGATCGCCGTCGACGCGGGGGCCACCGGCTCGGGGCCCTTCTCCGGTCACGATCTCCTCGCCCAGATGGTCATCCTGCAGGCCTTCAACGGCACCGTGTCCCTGACTGCTCTTGTGCTGTCGGCGGTCGTCACCGAGCGGAACCGCACGCTCCGGGAAATCGAGGGGGCCTGTGAGCGCCTGACGGAAGTGCTGGCCCGGCTCGCGCCGGACGAGACACCCGATCAGTGGCCGCCGTTCCGGCCGGAGGAAGGCGATCACCGGAAGCGGCACCGCCCGTGAGCCGTACTCCCGCACGGGCACCCTGCTCGACTGTCGGTGGAGCCAGGGGCCGCCCTAGACTCGAGGGAACGGTTCGGGGACGCGGGCAGCCGGGAGGCAGGACGCGGGAGCGGGAACCGAGGGGGCGGCCACCCCAGGAGGACGCGATGTGGCGGCACACCAGACTGGCCGGGGAATCACCGGACTACCTCGCAGCCCGCGAAGAGCTACGCCTGGCCGAGATCGACCTCATGCGCCACCGCGAGAAGGTCGCGGCCCTACGACGGACCCTCCCCAAGGGGCCGCCCGTGGACGACTACCTCTTCCTGGAAGGCCCCGCCGATCTCGACGCCGGCGACACACCGGTCCGCGAGGTCACCCTGAGCGGGCTGTTCACCGCCCCCCACCGTCCGCTGATCGTGTACCACCTCATGTACGGCAAGCTGCAGACCAGCCCCTGCCCGATGTGCACCCTGTGGATCGACGGCTTCAACGGCATCGCCCGCCACATCGCCCGCAGCGCGGACTTCGCCGTCGCCGCGGCCGCCGACCCACCCGCCCTGCGGCAGCATGCCCGCGACCGCGGCTGGCAGCGGCTGCGGCTGCTGAGCTGCGGTGACAGTACGTTCAAGTACGACCTGGGCAGCGAGGACAAGGACGGCGAACAGGACTCCACGGTGTCCGTCTTCACCCGTGACCACGACGGCGCGATCCGCCACTCCTACTCCGCCCACCCCCGCATGGGCGACGACATCGCCGAGCGCGGCATCGATCTCCTGGCCCCCGTCTGGCACCTCCTCGACCTGACGCCCCAGGGCCGCGGCGACTGGTACCCGAGCCTCGACTACTGACCGCAGCCGAGCACGGCCCACGCGTCCCAGCGCGGCCGGCAGCGGCGGGCTCCGCGCGCGCCCGAGCCGCTCGGACCGGCCACCGGACTCCACGGTTCCCGGCCAGTCGGCCCGCTCGAGCGGCAAAAAGGAGGGGCGAGGGTGCCCTCGTCGTGTCGAGCTGGGTACCCGGGGGCCTGGTGACACACGAGTCCTGACGGCAAGCGCCCGACGTAAGGAGACCCGATGGCCCCGCCCCGGAATCGTGCACAGGACGCCCACAAGGGAAAGGGAAAAGGCCACACCAGCCGTGAGGGACCGAACGGCCGCGCGCTGCTCGCGGACCCGCTGAGCAACAAGGGCGTCGCCTTCACCCAGGAGGAGCGGGAACGGTACGGCCTGGTCGGGGTGCTGCCGCCCGCGGTGCTCTCCCTGGAGCTCCAGGCGCGGCGCGCCTGGGAGCAACTGGGCGCGCAGGGGGACGATTTGGCGAAGAACGTGTACCTGGAACAGCTCCACGACCGCAATGAGGTCCTCTATTACCGCTTGCTCTGCGACCACCTCCCCGAGCTGCTGCCGATCGTGTACGACCCGACCGTGGGCGAGGCGATCAAGCGCTACAGCCACGAATACCGGCGGCCGCGCGGTGTCTACCTGTCCATCGACCGACCGCAGGACGTCCGTCCCGCGTTCCAGGCGCTCGGCCTGGGCCCCGACGACGTCGACCTGGTGGTGGCGACCGATGCGGAGCAGCTCCTCGGGATCGGCGACTGGGGTGTCGGCGGCATGCAGATCTCGGTCGGCAAGCTGGCCGTCTACACCGCCGCCGCGGGCATCCACCCCGGGCGGGCCGTTCCGGTGATGCTCGACGTCGGCACCGGGAACCAGGCGCTGCTCAACGACCCGCTGTACGTCGGCAACCGGCACAACAGGGTGCGCGGCGAGGCGTACGACTCGTTCGTGGCCGCCTTCGTGGAGGCGGTGGGCGAGCTGTTCCCGCACGCGCTGCTGCACTGGGAGGACTTCGGCCCCGGCAACGGCCGCCGCATCCTCCAGCAGTACGGCGAGAAGATCCGCACCTTCAACGACGACATGCAGGGCACCGGCGCGATCACGCTGGCCTGCGTCATGAACGCGGCACGGGTCACCGGCACACCCATGCGGGACCAGCGGATCGTGGTCTTCGGCGCCGGGACGGCGGGTGTGGGCATCGCCGACCAGCTGCGCGACGCCATGGTCCGCGACGGACTGGACCGCGAGGAGGCCACCCGCCGCATCTGGTGCGTGGACCGCCAGGGCCTGCTGCGGCAGTCCACCGAGGGACTGCGCGACTACCAGCAGCCGTACGCGCGGCCCGACGACGAGTGGCCCCCCGACAGGCCGGCCGACCTGCCGAGCGTGGTGGACCGGGCACAGCCGACCGTGCTGGTGGGAACCTCCACCCAGCACGGGGCCTTCACCGAGGACGTGGTGCGCTCCATGGCCCGCCATGTGGACCGGCCGGTCGTCCTGCCGCTGTCCAACCCCACGGAGAAGATCGAGGCCATGCCGGAGGACGTGCTCCGGTGGACCGGGGGCAAGGCCCTGGTCGCCACGGGCATCCCGGTACCTCCGGTGGAGCTGGACGGCACCACGTACGTCATCGGCCAGGCCAACAACGCCCTCCTCTACCCGGGGCTGGGACTGGGCGCCGTGGTGGCCCGCGCCGATCGGATCACCGACGGCATGCTCCAGGCCGCGGCGGAAGCCGTCGCCGGCCTCGCCGATCTGTCGCAGCCCGGCGCCGCCCTGCTGCCGGAGGTGGAGAACCTGCGCGCCTCGTCGGCCGTCGTCGCCACGGCCGTCGCCCGCCGCGCCGCCGAGGAGGACGTCGCCCGGGCCCGCCTCGACGACGTGATCCAGCAGGTCCAGGACGCCATGTGGCAGCCCGAGTACGGCTGATACGACTGATACGACGAGGCAGCGTGCGACGCGTACGGGGAGGCCGCGACAGTGCGGGAGGCCGCAAAACAGAGGGGGGCCGCAAGAAAGGGGGAGGCCGCAAAAAAAGGGGAAGCGGCGTCGACCTCCCCAGGCACTCCGCCGCTTCCCGTCCAGCACGGCCCGGCTACCCACGGACTGTTGTCCTAAGCCTGTCCGCTTTCACCGGTGCGCGGCGACAGCGGTGGCCAAGTGCTTCTGTGGCAACGCGGTTGGCAGGAGGGGCGGGCGTGAGCCGACGGCTCGTCAGCCGCTGGAGAGGCGGTGGGCGAGGAAGGCGGCTCAGCCGCTCTTTTCCGGCTCATGTGCGCCGATGCCCGCCGGGCCGGTGCGGAGCATGGCCTTGTAGAGGGCGTCGTGCTCGGGCGAGGCGGGCAGGGGACCGCGGGCCGGGGCCTCGCGGGACTGGATCATCAGGGCGACGACGCGTCGCCAGGCGTCGGGGGCGGCGTCGCCGGTGGCGTTGACGACGCCTGCGTTGGCCATGTGCAGCAGCACCAGATCCGAGGGATCCCGATGCTCCACTTGCCCGCCACGCGGTCGAGCACCTCGGTGAGCCACTTGATCACCCATGGGCACGGCGGCCGCCCATCGCCCTTGCGCTCAGCCGGTCTGCCGGAACGGCTCCGCCCCGGTCCGGATCAGGAAGTCGGTGAGCACTTCGGCGAGTCGTTCGGGCTGGTCCTCGGGGACGAGGGTGGACGAGTCGGCGATCTCGACCAGCCGGCCTTTCGGATACAGCTCCGCCAGTCGGGGGCCGTGCTCGCGCGGCATCAGGCGGTCTTCGGCCGCCCAGACGACGAGTACGGGGCGGTCGAAGTCGCGCAGTCGTTCGCTCCAGGCCAGCAGGGTCGCGCGGTCGGGCGCCGAGGTGGCGAACTTGGCGAAGTCCCTGCGAATGGCCCTGCTCCGGGTCGCGGGAGCGAACCAGTCGTCCAGGATCTCGTCCGGAATCCCGCGCAGGCTCATCCCTCCGTATCCGTTGCGGTTGTTCCGGAACGCAGGGACGCGCATCAGCCGCGTCAGAAGCCAGACGCCGCCGGGGACCCGGCACACGTGGGCCAGCGCCTTGGCCGGTCCCGGGGGAAAGTTGTCGAACGCCTCGCAGGCCACCAGCACCAGCCGCGCGACCCTCCGGCCCTGCTCCTCCGACACCAGGAACTGGCCACCGCCCCAGTCATTGAGGACGAGGGTCACCTCGTCCAGGCCCAGCCGTTCGATGAACTCACCCAGCAGTCGCGCGACACCACGGTGGGACAGGTCGGCGTCCGGGTTCATCGGCCGGCGATGACCGCCGAGGGGCAGTGTGGGCAGGACGCAGCGATACCCGTCCAGCAAGGGCACCACCTTGCGCCACTGCGTCTCGTTCATCGGCAGCCCATGACCGAACACCAGCACCGGCCCTGCACCGCCGGTGTCCTGATAGTCGATCGGTCCGGACGACAGCTCGATCTCCGGCATCGCGCCCCCCTTTGACAGGTCGTTCTCCTGCGTGCGGCCACGGTGTTGTTCCCCCGGACAGTGTTCCGGACCCGGTCGAGTCCGTCCTCCACGCCTTCGCCCTCCGTCGCGTCCGGAGCGGAACCTCGGACATCCGTTCGCCATCAAGCAAGGCGAACAGGCTGAGGCGTACGGATGGCATGGGGGTAGCGCGCGGTGAACAGGCGGATCAGGAGGGCGGCGCTGGCGTGTCTCCTTCTCGCGACGGGCTTTGCGACGGGCTGCGCGGCCGAACCCCCTGCGGAGTCCCGCGCCACCCCGCGCCCCGCCGTACCGTCCACACAGCCTCCCCGCGGCGACGCGGGGGCGCAGGTGGGCACCGAGGCCGCCTACCGCAGGTGGGGCATCAAGCCGCTGGCCGCACCGCCCGCCCCGCCCGCGACCAAGCCGGCGGGGCGGGCGGCTGCCGGAGGCGGGGTGCCGGTGATCAGCGAGATACCCACCAAGGAGAAGATCGTCTTCCTCACGTTCGACGACGGCGCCGAGAAGGACCCGGAGTTCGTGACCATGATGCGGGAGCTGAAGATCCCCTTCACGATGTTCCTGACGGACTCCGCCATCCGTGCCGACTACGACTACTTCAAGCAGCTCCAGCAGTTCAGCGACGGCGTCCAGAACCACACGCTGACTCATCCGAACCTCCGCACCCTGGGCGCGGCCGCTCAGAAGCAGGAGATCTGCGGCCAGCAGAAGAAGCTGAAGGATCGATACGGCACCATGCCGCGGCTGTTCCGTCCGCCCTACGGCAACTGGAACGAGGACACCCGGGCCGCCGCGGCGTCCTGCGGTATAGAGGCAATCGTCCTCTGGCGCGAGTCCATGCAGATAACGAACATGCAGTACCAGCGCGCCGACAAGAAGCTCCACCCGGGTGACATCGTGCTGGCCCACTTCCGCGGACCGTCCGAGCTCAAGGGCACGACGATGACCGAGATGACGGCGAACCTGCTGCGTCACATCCAGGAACAGGGCTTCACGGTTGCCCGCCTGGAGGACTACCTGTAGCCCCGACGGGCCGAACGCTCAACCGCTCTCACCCTCGGCTGCTTGTCACTTCGTCGTAGCGTCAGGGGGGAAGGGCCGTCTCGGCAGCCCAACAGGGCGTCACGGGCAAGGAGTTGAGGATGGGCGCACAGGACGCGCAGGACACGGCCAAGCGACTCCGGGCGATCAGCGACGAGCTGTCGGACCGTTTCTACGAGCGGGACGACGTGGTGCGGACACTGGTGGTGACGCTGCTGGCCGGACAGCACTCGTTGGTGCTCGGCCCGCCCGGAACGGCGAAGTCCGAGATGGCCCGGGAACTCACCGGCAGGATCGACGGGGCGTCCTACTGGGAGATCCTGCTGTCGAAGTTCACCGCGCCGACGAGGATGTTCGGTCCCATCGACGTCGCCGCGCTGGCCCGGGGTGAGTACCGCCAGGTCTACGAAGGCCGCGCCACGACCGCGCATGTCGCGTTCATCGACGAGATCTTCAAGTGCTCCACCGCGGCGCTGAACGAGACATTGGGCTACCTCAACGAGCGGATCTACCACCCCGAGAACGGCGGCGAGCCGATCCGCTGCCCCCTGATCGGAGCCATCACGGCGAGCAACGAACTGCCCGGCGGGGAGGATTCCGCCGCGATCTACGACCGGCTGCTGGTGCGGATCGAGGTCGGGTACCTGGCAGACCCGTCGAACTTCGCCGCACTGGTCCGCTCCGCCGTCAGCCGCCCGGTGGCAGCGACACGGACCACCATCGAGCTGGCCGCCCTGCAGCACGCCGTGACCGAAGCCGTCCCGGCCGTCGACGTGCCCGACGTGATCGTGGACGCGGTGTGCACGCTGCGGGCCGCCCTGCGCCGCAAGGAACTCGTCGCCTCCGACCGCCGCTGGCGGCAGGCGGTGGGCCTGCTCCAGGCGTCGGCGTACCTCGACGGCCGCCCGGCGGTCGCCGAGACCGACCTGTCGGTGCTGACTCATGTGCTGTGGGACTCTCCCGCCGAACGCCCCACCGTCGAGCGCGAGGTGCTGCACCTGGTCAACCCCGACGCCAGGGAGGCGCTCGACCTGGCCGACACCATCGACGAGCTGGAGGCCCAACTCGACGCCATGGCCGGACAGTCCCGCGAGGCGCTGAGCGAGTGGGTCATCAAGAAGGCCCACAACAAGCTCGCCACGGCGGGGAAGCGGCTGGAGAAGCTGCGCGAGGAGGCGGCGGTCGCGGGCCGCTCCACCGCCGCCATCGACCGAGTCGCCGGCCGCCAGCGTGCCGTCCGCGCCCGCGTTCTCACCGAGGCACTCGGCGTGGACGCGAGCATGGTGCAGGCCCAGTTCTGAACGCCCAGTTCTGAACACAGGGGACAACACAGGGGATCAGGACCGAGGGACCAGGACCGAGGGATCAGGACCAGGGATCAGGACCATGGGCGAGACACCGAGCAAGCTCGACGAGCTGGCGAGCCGGGCCGGGAAGTGGCTGGGCCTGTCCACCGCCGCTCCCGAGCGGCACACCACGGCCGTGGTCGCGGACCCCTTCGACCGGATCGCATGGCGCGACACCTACGAGCAGTCGGCCGGACTGCGCGAGCTGGCCGAGGAGCTGAACGAGCGCCACGACCACGCCACCGACCTCCTGACCGACGCGTTCCTGGCCGCCTACACGGCCGCCCCGCGGTTGCGCGAGCGCGCGGAGATGACGCCCTCCCGGCTGGTCAACCACCAGATCATCACCTCACTGGTGGAGTCACCGGAGTTCGCCGAACTGCGCCGGGAGACGGCCGGCGACCCCTACGCCGCCGCCATGGCCGTGCTCGCCCAGGCCGCCGCGCTGCGCCGGATGCTGGAGCGCTCCCGGGATGCCCAGGAACAGGCCGAGCAGGCGAAGAAGGCCCAGCAGGACGCCGACGGCGCGGCGACCGCCGTGGGCGAGGCGCTCCAGCAGGCCGCCGACGAGGCGGACCGGACCGACGGGGCCGGCACCGTGCCGGCCCCGGCCGCCGACGCCGTACAACAGGCGATCGAGGCCGCCGGGGCCGCCGAGGCCGCCGCGCGACAGGCCGCCCAGGACGCCGCGCAGGTCCTCGCGGCGGCCGTCCCCGGTACCCGTGCCACCGCTCGGAACGCGGTGGCGAAGGCCGCCGAGACCGTGCGGGAGGAGGCCGCGCTGATGCGGGCGTGGGGCGTCGGCCCCGGCGAGCTGGAGCGGACGCCGTACGACGAGCGCGCCCGGCTCGCCGAGCGGCTGCGCACCGGCCGTCTCGCAGAGTGGGCCGAGCTGATCGGTCGCTTCCGGCAGATGGCCGGCGGTGAGCGCGCCCGCAAGGTGGAGAACGCCGCCGGGGAGCTGGTCGGCGTCACACTCGGCAACGATCTCTCCCGCGTGATCCCCTCCGAGCTGGCCCACCTCGGCCTGCCTGAGCTGCGCGCGGTGTTCGCCGCGCGCTACGCCGCCGGGGAGCTGATGCTCTACGACAGCCAGGGGGAGCAGACCACCGGCCAGGGCGCCGTCATCGCGTGCGTCGACACCTCGCACTCCATGTACGAGGCAGGGCCCGGCGGGGTCACCCGGGAGGCGTGGGCCAAGGCGTGCGCCCTGGCGCTGCTGGATCAGGCTCGCCACGCGGGGCGTGACTTCGTCGGCATCCTGTTCTCCGCCGCCGACAAGATCCAGGTCTTCCGCTTCCCGGCCGGCGAGCCCGCCGGCATCGACCGGGTGCTCGACTTCGCGGAGACCTTCCTCGGCGGCGGCACCAGCTTCCAGACACCGCTGACAGCGGCCAGGGAACTGCTGGAGGAGGAGTTCGACGACGCCGCCCGCACGCGCGGCGACATCGTGATGATCACCGACGAGGAATGCGGCGTCACCGAGGAATGGATGCGCGGCTGGAACGACGCCAAGCACCTGCTGGGTTTCCGCGTCTTCGGCGTGGCCGTCGGCGCCCCGCGCGCCCCCGAAACCGGCTCGGTCCTGGAGGCCCTGTGCGACAACCTCCGCTCCATCGAGGACCTCACCGACGTCCACGCCGCCGCCGACCTCTTCCGCGTGATCTGAGGGACCGGCGGTTCACCTCACGCGGCCCTCCTCCGGTTCGGACTCCTCCTCGTCGGGAAGGTGGACGTCGTCGACGGCGATGTTCACCTCGACGACCTCCAGGCCCGTCATCCGCTCCACGGCGCCGACGACGTTGGAACGCACGTCACCGGTCACGTCGACGATGGAGACCCCGTACTCGACGACGACGTTCAGGTCGATGGCGGTCTGACGCTCGCCGACCTCGACCTTCACGCCTCGGGTGACGCCGCCTGAGCCGGGGACCCGTTCCCGCATGGCGCCGAAGGCGCGTGCCATGCCACCGCCGAGGTTGTGGATGCCCGGTACCTCACGGGCGGCCATGCCCGCGATCTTGGCCACCACGCCGTCCGCGATGGAGGTCTTCCCCCGGGTCTCCGCGGGAGCCCCGGCCCCGGTACGGCCCTTCAGCGTGCTCACGCCCGCGTCGGGCCGGTCTGCGGAGCCGATGTTGGTGGTGTTGTCCGTCATGGGTATCGCCTCGGCCCGTGTCCGATGTGATGTGCGGACTCCGGGTACCCGCCCGTCCCGAGTCGCGAACGGGATCGGCATGATCGAACGGAGCGGTTCCCCATCGCCGGCCCGCGTCGTCCGTGCCGGAGAGTCGGTCCCGCACAGGCCGGCGAAGGGTCGGTCGGTCGTACGGTCCGTTCGGCTTGTCCGAGGAGTAGGCTGCAGTTACCGAGGACATTTCGCGCACCGGCATCCATGCTCGTGTCGTTTTCGGCGATTGAATATGCCGGGCCGGTTGCGGCCGGCCCGGGGCAGGGTTCGCGTCATGACTGCGACCATTTCCCCCTCGCCGACACTCGAAGTCGAAGACCGGTTCTCCTCGTCCTCTCTGCGTCTGTCGCTCGCTCCCGCCGGTCCCGCGCCGGCTCTGCTGGACGGTGCCTGGTGGCCCCGCTCCCGCGATCTCGGGGCGGAACTCCCCTCCCTGACCGCCGTACTGGATCCGCTGTGGGGGCGGATCACCCGGGTCACGGTGAATCCCACCCACTGGCCGGTCGTTCCGCGCAAGGTGCCCGTCGCCGGGCACGTGGTGAACGTGGGCTGGTTCCTGGACGAGCAGGACCCGCACGAACTGATGCTGCTCTCGTACCACATGGGCCGCTGGAACCTCCTGGTGGTCCCGCCGCAGACGGCCCCCGTCTCGGCCGCCTGGCTGATGGCCGCCGCGAGCGACCCCCTGGGCACATCGACCGCGAGCCGGTTGATGGAGGAGGCGGCGCGCCTGCGGACGGTGTCCGAGACCGACCGGGCCGTGGAGGCGGTCTGGGACTCCGAAGGGGGACATGAAACCCCCGATCCGGCCGCACGTCCACGGATTCCGGCCGTCACCGGCGTGCTGACGTATCAGCCGATGGGGAGGTGAGGACCGTGGAGACGTTCGTGACCGTGATCGTGGTCCTGGCGATGATCGCCTTGGGGGTGCTCCTCATCCACCTGCTCAACTCGCAGCACAGGGACCGCATCGCCGCCTTCCACTACGGCCGCTCCGGGACGCCGGTCCCGGGACCGGCCCCGTCGCATCCACGCAGGACGCGTGGCCGGGCGGCGGCGAGCGTCACGGGTGGCCGTCGCGACCATCGCGACGGCGGCCGCGGACGGCTCCGCCCCCGGCGCCGCACCCGTAGGGGAGCGGGGTGAGCCCGTGCTCCCCGGCAGGCTTCCGGCCGACACCAGCAGCAGGCCGGTGATCCCAGGCACCGCGGTGCTGCGGATGGAGACGACATCGAGGCGCACGGGTGCTTCGACGGCGCGTGGTGGCCGCGGTCACGCGACCTGGAGAGCCAACTGCCCGGCCTGCTCACCGCGCTGACCGCTCGACCGGGTGTTCCTGGCCTGTCACCGACCTGACGGCACATCCACAGCCCGAGGAGGGCACCGATGCCCGCCGGGCGTGGACCTTCCACCCCGATCCCTTGTCGCCTCCATGGGCAGCCGATCCGCCGCCGGGCTCGCCGTCTCGGGCTGTCGGTCGGACCGGCTGTTCACCCCGTCACCACCCCCCGTATCGGCGGTACGCCAGGGGCCGGACCCGGCCCTGCCGCGCGGCACTCTCCGATGGGGCGTCCGAACCGAGGAGCCATGCCCCTTCCCCAGCTGAGCGTCTACCGGCACGACCACACCAGCCGCGCTCTGATCACCTTCGCAGGAGAGATCGACCTGGCCACCACCCCGCTCGTGCGTGACGCACTGGCCGCATGTCTGCGCGACGGCATCCGCACCGCCGACGTCGATCTGACCGCGGTCACCTTCTGCGACGTCAGCGGACTCAACGCTTTCCTCACGGCAGCCCGGCTCGCCACCGATGCCGGAGTGACTCTGCGACTGCACTATCCGCCGCCGACCCTGGCCCGCATCATCGAGATCACCGGCTCGGGCTTCCTGCTCCACGAGCCCCACGCCGCCCGACCACCGTCACATCGGGTTCCCGCCGCCTCGGTCGGTACGCGGTGACGGCCCGCCCCGCCGGAAGCCGCCACAGGGTACGTAGCCGGGAGCCGCCACAGGGTAGGGAGAACACGCCTCTCGCACGGCAGTCGGGTGCGCTGTGTCTCGTCCGTGGGTCCCGCAGCAGTCGTCAGCGGAGGGGGCGCCGCTTGGTGCGCCGGGACCCGCGCCCTGACCCTCGCACTACGGCGAAGGCCACAGTGGCCACGAAGAGGATGATGCCGATGGCCAGCAGATAGCCCAGGCCCTCCGCTGTCGCGCCGATGATTCCCAGGATGACGGCCACGAGGATGAGCAGGAGGAGGAGCACCATCACCCGAACACCTCCTTCGGAGCCGGTGGTGCAACGGCCCCGGCGTATGCACACCGGGGCCGCCCTTCCGGGCCGTGGCACGTGAGAGTGCACTGACCCACTTGTCATCGTATGCCCGATACGCGCGAAATGTTCTTACTGTGCCAGGGATTCTCAGGTGCTACAGGGATTCTCAGGTACTACGACCCCTCGTCGTGACTGTCCCCTCGGCAGTCCTCCGGGCCGTCCCGGAGGGTGAGGCATCTCATCGGTTGAGATTTCATCTACCTAGGTATCAAATTTGGTAAGGCTTGCCTTATATGCTGCCAATCGTGTCCCCGGTCGTCGCATCCCGCGTGCCGGGGGCGTGATCTGCCCCCGCACGACAGGACTCACCATGCGCACCACCTCCCGCGGCATCGTCGCGGCACTCGCTCTCAGCCCGTTGCTGGCCGGCTGTTTCGCACCGGGCGAGGACGGCTCGGGTACAGGTGGCGAGGCGGGATCGGCCGGTCGTCTGAGGGTCGCCCTCGCCGTGCCGCCGGTGCAGGCTCTGTCGCCGTACAGCAACGACGCCACCGTGCTCAGCAAGCTCTCCGTGGCCGAGGGCCTCACCGCGCTGGACAAGGACGGCGCCGCCGCACCCGCCCTGGCGAGGTCCTGGACCCAGAAGAACGCCACGACCTGGGTCTTCGAGCTGCGCAAGGCCACGTTCCAGGACGGCACCGAGGTCACGGCCGACTCGGTCGTCAATGCCCTCGACCACGCCGCCAAGGCCGAGACCAGGCCCCGCGTCCTCAGTGACGTGACGCTGACCGCCAAGGCCGACGACGCCGACACCGTCACGATCACCACCAAGGCCGCGGACCCGGTTCTCCCGCTGCGGCTCGCCAGCCCCGCCCTCGGCATCCTCTCCTCGAAGGCGTACGCCGAGGACGGCACCGTCAGTCCCGTCGGCACCGGCACCGGCCCCTTCGAGATCACCAAGCTCACCGGGAAGACCAAGGCCACGCTCAACCGCTTCGACGGCTACTGGGGCGGCAAGGCCAAGGCGTCCGGCATCGACGTCAGCTGGATAGCCGACGGCACCGCCCGCGCGGGCGCCCTGCGCAGCGGCGACGTCGACATCGCCGAGTGGATCCCCACCGCCCAGGCGAAGCTCCTCGACGAGAACACCCGCCACGAGGTGCCCTCCGTGCGCACCGACAGCCTGATCCTCAACACCGCGAGCGGTCTCTTCGCCGACGCCACGCTGCGGTCGGCCGCCCGCGAGGCCGTGGACGGCGACGTCCTCGTGGACTCGGTCTTCGGCGGCTACGCCGACCCCGCGCAGGGCCTGTTCGGGCCGGCCGTCTCCTGGGCCGCCGACCGGCGCGTCGAGGTGACCGGCCGGGCGACGGCCGCGACCGCAGCACAGGTGAAGGCGGAGACGAAGGGCAAGACCCTGCGCCTGGCCACCTACACCAACCGCGCCGAACTCCCCGAGGCCGCGACCGTCCTGCAGCAGCAGCTGGAGAGGGCCGGGTTCACGGTGAAGCAGGACGTACGCGAGTACACGCAGATGGAGGCCGACCTCCTCGCGGGCAAGTACGACGCGCTCGTCTTCTCCCGGGTCACGCTCCTCGACACCGGTGACGCGGTCGCGTACCTCGCCAGCGACTACACCGGCGACGGCGTCTACAACATCGCCGGCCTGAAGGACAGCAAGGTCGACCAGGCCATCAAGTCCGCCGCCGAGGAAGGCGACACGGCCGCGCGGCAGCAGAAGATCATGCGGGCCGAGGCGGAGATCCTGCGCACCGACGCCGTCGTCCCGCTCGTCCACGAGAAGGTCGTGCAGGGCATTTCCGACGACGTCGAGGGCGTCCTTCTCGACCCCCGCGAGCGCTCCCTGGTCGACGTCGACACCCGCCTGAAGTAGCCCGATGAGCATCACGCCGTCGGCCGGCGCCCATGGCCTGCCGACCCGGTGGCGCGCGGGGGCCGGCCGCGTCGTCGCCGGGGCCGCGCTGCTGACGGCCGTCGCCTTCCTGCCCTGGCTGTCCGGCACCGACCCCGCGCTGACCGTCCTGCGCGCCCGCTCCGCCGAACAGGACCCGACCCCGGCACAGCTGGCCGCCGTACGGGAACAACTGGGCCTGGACGAGGGGCCGTTCGCCCATCTCGTACGGTGGCTGGACGGACTGGCGCACGGGGACGCCGGCACCTCCTGGGTGTCGGGCGAACCGGTCCTGCCCCAGGTGACGACCGCCTTCGCGGTGTCCCTCACCCTGATGCTCGGCGCGCTGGTGGTCACCGTCGCGGTCGCCGCGCTGGTCTGCGCCCGCACCCTCCACCTGGGCTCCCGGCGGCGGCTGCGTCAGGCGCGAGCGGGCACCGGGGCGGCGGTCCTCGCCGCGCTGCCCAAGTTCCTGCTCGCCTCACTGCTCGCGACCGTGTGCGGGGTGTGGCTGGGCTGGTTCCCCTCCCAGGGCTGGGCGGGGCCGCAGTCGATGGTGCTGCCCGCGCTCGCCCTCGGCGTGCCCTCCGGGGCGGTGATCGGCGGACTGCTCGACCAGTCCCTGCCCGCCGCCTTTCACGAGCCCTGGGCACGGACCTGGCGCGCCTACGGCCTCACGAACGGCCGTATCGCGCGCACCGCACTGCGCCGCGCACTGTCCGGGGTGCTCCCGCAGCTTCTGCCGACCGTCGTCGCCCTGGTCGGCGGCGCGGTCGCGGTGGAGAAGATCTTCAACATCCCGGGCCTCGGCCGTCTCGCGCTGGAGTCCGCCATCGCCCAGGATCTGCCGCCGCTGCAGACCGCGACGCTGGCCCTGGTCCTGCTCGGCGTCTGTGCCGGCGCGCTGATCCAGGCAGTGCGCCGCGCTCTGCTCGGCCCTGCCCTGCGGGACGGCGCCCTGCCCACCCTGCACCTGCCCGCCCTGCCGCGGCCCCGTTCACTGCCCTGGGTCATCGGCTTCTGCGCTCTCGCCCTGCTCACCCTGGTCGTGGCCGGCCTCCTGCGCGACCCCCTGCACGTGGACACGACGGCCCGACTGCTCCCCCCGTCCTTCGCGCACCCGCTGGGCACCGACTCACTCGGCCGCGACCTGCTGGCCCGGCTGGGCCACGGGGCCTTGCGCACGGCCGGTGTGGCCCTCGCGGTGACCGTGGCCAGTGCCCTTCTCGGACTTCTGATCGGCACGGCGACACAGGTGGGCGCGGGCCTGACCGAAGTGGTGTCGACCCTGCCGGCGGTCCTCGCCGGACTGCTCACGACCGCGGTGACCGGCCCGTCGGTCTGGGGCGCCGCCTGCGCGGTGTGCCTGGTGGCCTGGACCCCCTACGCCGCACAGACCGCCGCCCTGCTCGAACAGGAACGGGCCAGCGGCCACCTGCTCGCCTCGATCTCCTTCGGCGCCGGCCCCTCCTATCTGCTGCGCCGTCACCTGCTGCCCGCGGTCCTGCCCCCGCTGGTGCGCAATGCCCTGCTCCGGCTGCCCACCACGGTCCTCGTCCTGGCCTCCCTCGGCTTCCTCGGCCTGGGGGAACAGCCGCCCACCCCGGAGTGGGGACGCCTGCTCTCGGAGAACCAGCCCTACGCGGAGCTCGCCCCCTGGACCGTGCTCGCCCCGGCCACCGCCCTCGTCCTCCTCTCCGTCCTCACCGTCTCCGGCACGGCGACGGGACGCAGCCGGGCCGGCCTCCGCACCGCCGGGCGCGGCTCCGCCTGACCCAGGAGCAAGGACGCCGCCGCGGGCAGGTTCGATCGAAGAGTGCCCTCCCGCGTGCACAGACCCAGGGAGCGACGGGACGCGGAGGGTGCAAGGGAGCGTGAGAGGGGCCCGCGAGGCGGCCTGTCACCGCCAGGAGTTATTGTCCGGCCTGCTCGTTTCATTTTTTTCACAGGAGCTCCATGCGCCTCAAGCAGGTCTCGCTCGCCGCGGCCCTCTCGGTCGTCGCCGGGCTGACCACCGCCACCGTCGGCCTCACCGGCTCGGCCGCCGTCGCCGACAGCACCGCGGCGCTGCCGCTGTCCGGCTACGCGGACATGCTGGTCGACACCGCTCACCGGCACGTCTTCCTCAGCCAGGGCGCCGGCTCGACCGGCATCGTCGTGACCGACCTGTCCGGCGCGCCCGTCGCCACCCTCGCGGACGAGCAGGGCGCCACCGGACTGGCGCTGTCCCCCGACGGCGGCACGCTGTACGCGGCTCTGGCGGACGGCGACGCGATCGCCGCCATCGACACGGCGACGCTCACCGAGACCGGCCGCTGGTCCACCGGGACCGGCAGCGCCCCGGTCTCCGTCGCCGTGGCGGGCGGCCGCGTCTGGTACGGATACACGGCCGACGGAAAGGGCGCCATCGGATCGGTCGACCCGTCCGCCCCCGCTCCGCAGGCCACCCCCCAGCCCGCCATGTCGCACTGGTCGGTCGCCCCGCTGCTCACCACGGGCGGCGGCGTGCTCGCGGCCGAGGAGCCGCAGCAGAACCTCAGCCACGTGGCCACCTTCGACGTCTCCTCCGGCACCCCGTCGGTCAAGGCCGACACCCTCGTCCACGGCGGCACGGCGACCGGACTCGACGTCACCGGCGACGGCACGAAGGTGCTGCTCGCCGCCCCGCAGCAGCCCGCCCTGAAGGCGTACCGCAGCTCGGACCTCGCCGCCGCCGACCCCGCCGTGTACTTCACCGGTGGCGCGAACTCCGCCCCGAACTCGGTCGCGGCCGACACCGACGGCACGATCGCCGTCGCCGGCACCTCCGGCGTCCACCTCTACGCCGGCTCGGACACCCTCGCCGAGAACCGGGTCACCTTCCCGTCCGGCACCACCGTGGCCCCCGACGGCCTGGAGTGGGGAGCCGACGGCACGACGCTCTACGCCGTCACACGGGACTCCTCGGGCGCCTACACCCTCAACGTGCTCGACGCCCCCAAGCTGACCGACACCCAGCTCTCCCTGGAACACCCGAAGTACGCGGTCCCCACCGAGCAGTACACGATCACCGGCTCGCTGAGCACCCGCGGCTTCCTGCCGGCCGGCGCACCGCTCCAGGTCACCCGCGACGGCACGGCCCTGCCCGACACCACGGTCGGCAAGGACGGGACGTTCGCGATCAGCGACACCCGGCAGGACGAGGGCACGTACACCTACCAGGTGGCGTACGCCGGTGACGCGACGCACCGGGCCGCGACGGCCTCGCTGACGGTGTACGTGGCGAAGCTGCCGACCACCCTCACGGGCCCGGACATCAGCTCGGCGAGCCCCGGCTCGGTCGTCTTCACCGGCGCGCTCTTCACCCAGCTGGGCTTCGGCAGCCTCCCCCAGGGCACCACGGTCGAGGTGGCCAGGAGGAACGACGCCACCCAGGAGACGGTGCAGCTCCCGTCCGTCCCGGTCGACCCGGCCACCACCGGGTTCACCGTCACCGACGCCCCGGGCAGCGCCGGACAGTTCACCTACATCCTGTCGTACGCGGGTGACGCCACCCACCAGCCGACGTCCGCCGGCATGAGCTTCGTGGTCTCCCCGTACGCCCCCACCCTGACGCTGAACGCCCCGGCGACCGCGACACGCGGGGCCGCCCTGACCTTCGGCGGCAAGCTCGGCGACGGCCCGTACGGCAGCGGCCAGACGGTCACCGTCTCCCGCACGGACGCCGCCCACACCACGACGCCGGTGAAGTGGACCGTGCCCGTGAGCGCCGACGGCACGATCACCGTGAAGGACACGCCGTCCATCGGCGGCGCCAACACCTACACGGTGAGCTACCCGGGCGACGCCTCCCACCGGGCGGCCACCACGTCCGCGATCGTCCAGGTGTCCCGCGCGGCGACGGCCGTGTCCGTCACCACCAACGCGTCCTCGTACGCGTACGGCGCGACGGCCACCGTCACCGCGCACCTCGGCACGACGTACAACAGCCGTACGGTCTCGATCTGGGCCACGCCCCACGGCGGCACGAAGGCGCTGGTCAAGACGGGGACCGTGGACGCCAAGGGCAACCTGACGGCCACGTACAAGCTGACCCGCAACACGACGTTCACGGCGTCCTTCGCGGGCGACCACCGCTACGCGCCGGCGACGGCCACCCGCGTCGCCAACGCCTATGTGAAGGTCGCGACGGCCCTCGGCGGCTACTACACGAGCACCACGTACAGCGGCATCACCTACCGCGTCTACCACCGCACGGTGAAGCCGACGGTGACCGCGACCGTGACGCCGAACAAGGCGGGTCAGTGCCAGCGCTTCCAGGTCCAGCAGTACTACAGCGGAGCCTGGCGCACGCTGACCACGTCGGGCTGCTACGCCCTGGCCGCGAACAGCACCGCGAAGACCCAGCTGACCCTCACCAACGCGCTCAACCAGAAGTTCCGGGTCCGCTCCCAGTACGAGCGCAGCACCAAGGACAACACCAACCTGAGCACGTGGGGCGGCTGGCTCTACTTCACGGTCAGGACCTGAGGCCCGTACAGGAGGCCCCCGCCGGAGGGCGGCGGGGGCCGGACGGGAGCGGCTGCACAGTGCGCTGCAGCGAAGAGGTGAGGAGGCCTGAGGTAAACCTCATGTGTAGGAATGTAAAGGCCATGTAATTACGCTCCGCACACTCAGGTATATGCCAGGAGCACCCTTACAAGGGGCGACTTTTACTCTTCCGACATAAGTAGTTAACAGCCGTACCTCCCTCCATGTGTGGATCCCGTGTATAACTTCCTACTGTCTGACTTTTAGCGACAGGCGCCAAGTGGGGGTGCCGTCACTTGATGCAGCACTGACAGGGGGTTTGGGGGCTTTCGCCGACGGCGTTTTCTCACGCTGTCGCGTCGTCGGCCGCACGCCACAGGGGAGGCGTGCCGATGCCGGACACACTTCAGTGAATCCACGGTGAGCTGTGCTCAGGAGCAGCCACCGGTGCTGACCATCGTATTCCGCGCGGTTTGGCATGTGCCTTTCTCCGTCGCCGGATTCCAGCATTCCGCTTGCGTGTTCGGTGTGCCCTCCGCACCCGAATCCGAACAGGAGACGATTCAAATGGCCAGAATCTTCATCGTCGGTTCCGGTGTCGTCGGAACAGCCACCGGCAAGGGATTTCTCAACGCCGGACACCAGGTGAGCTTCATCGACGTGGCGCCGCAGCGCCTGGACCACCTGCGCTCCCAGGGACTGGACGCGCGTGCCGAACTCGACCTCGCCGCCGAGCCGGACGCGTTCATCTTCCTCACGCTCCCCACGCCCAACGTCGGCCACCGCTACGACCTGTCCGCGTTCGAGGCGGGCACCGCCTCCGTGGGCGAGGCGCTGGCCGACGCCACGGCCACGCACGTCGTCGTGGTCCGCTCCACGGTCCCGCCGGGCACGGCCGAGGGTCTCGTGCAGCCGCTGCTGGAGAAGCACTCCGGCAAAACCGTCGGCGAGGGCTTCTCGCTCGCCAGCAACCCGGAGTTCCTCCGTGCGGCCACCGCGGTCGAGGACTTCCGTCACCCGTGGATGACCGTCATCGCCTCGCGCAGCATCCGCACCCGGGAGCGGCTGGCCGAGTTGCTGGCACCCTTCGGCGGTGAGACACGCACCTTCTCGAACCCCGCCGAGGCGGAGTTCGTCAAGTGCGCCCACAACATCTACAACGCCACGAAGATCAGCTTCTGGAACGAGATGTGGCTGGTGGGTCAGCACCTCGGTCTGGACCTCGACCCGATCGCGCAGACCGTGGCCCGCTCGGCGGAGGCCTCCTACAACCCGCACTACGGCATCCGGGGCGGTGCCCCGTACGGCGGTGTCTGCCTGCCGAAGGACACCCAGGGATTCCTCGGCCTCGCCGCGGCGATCGGCGTCGACATGCCGCTGCTCAAGGCGGTCGTCGCCGTGAACGACAAGCTCGCCGAGGTGGCCGAGATGGAGGCGGAGGCCCTGACCGCCTAGGCCCGGCGGCCGACACGAGCAGGAACGGTTCTGCGCGGGCCGATTCTGGGCGGTTTCCCGGGCAGGAACGGTTCTGCACGGGCCGGCTCCGGGCGGTTTCCCGGGCCCGATTCCGGCCGCCGGGCGTTTCACTCCGCTGCCGCGCCGCATGGCCGGCGCGGCAGCGGAGGCTGTCAGACACCTGTGGACCCAACGAGAACAGGCCTATGAGCGGACTCTTCGACACCACCCTGCTGGACTTCCGGTACTACCTCGTCTACCTGCCGCTGGGCGTACTCGGGCTGGTCCGCTGGACCTGCTGGCTCGTGCGGCGCGCGCCTGCGGCTCTCTACCGGTCCGTGACGAACGACCACTCCCTTCCGATCGGCATCGTCGTGCCGGTGTACCAGGAAGACCCGGAGATCTTCGCCCACGCGATCGAGTCGTGGCTGGCGAACGAGGTGGACGAGGTCGTCCTGGTCATCGACGTCACCGACAAGGCCTGTCAGGAGATCGCGGCGCGCTATCCGGTGACCGTCGTCATCACCGACGTGCCCGGCAAGCGTGACGCCCTGCGCAAGGGTTGGGAGGCGTGCTCCACCGACCTGGTGGCGCTGGTCGACTCGGACACCATCTGGGCGGACGACGTCGCCCAGGAGGTGTGCAAGCCCTTCGCCGACCCCAGGATCGGCGGGGTGGGGACCCGGCAGAACGTGTACAACCCCAAGGGTTTCCTGCAGCGGGTCAACGACATGTTCCTGGACTACCGGTACTTCGACGAGAACGCCGCGCAGACCGTCATGGGCCGCGCCGTCTCGTGCCTGTCCGGGCGCACCGCCGTCTACCGGCGCGAGCTGCTGCTGGAGATATCCGACGACTTCATGGCGGAGACGTTCTGGGGCGTCCCCTGTATGTCGGGCGACGACAAGCGGCTGACCACTCTCATCCTGGAGCGCGGTCACCTCACCTACATGCAGCGCTCCGCCCGCGTCTGGTCGACCTTCCCCGGCACGCTGCGGATCTTCCTCAAGCAGCGGCTGCGCTGGGCACGCAACACCTGGCGCTCCGACCTGAGGGCGCTGTCGCACCGCTGGGTCTGGCGGCACCCCTTCCTCGCCTTCACCATGATCGACAAGGGGGTCAGCAGCTTCACCCTGCTGTTCTCGCCGTTCTTCATGACCTGGGCGATCATCCGGCAGGACTGGTTCTTCGTCGCCTGTCTGGCCGGCTGGTGGTGGGTGAGCCGGTCGATGAAGATCCTTCCGCACCTGGTGCGCAAGCCCTCGTCGTTCTTCCTGGTGCCCGGCTTCGTCCTGATCTCGTTCATGATGGCGGTCGTCAAGCTCTGCGCGCTCGCCACCATCCGCAAGCAGCGCTGGCTGACCAGGCAGGTGTCGGTGGAGAACGGCGTCGTCGTCAGGACCGCGCAGCCCGCCGGGGCGGAGGTCGCGGCATGAGGCACCTCACCCGCGTCGCAGGCGCCGCCCTCGCCGCGGCCGCCCTGCTGGCCGCCGTCGCGCCCGCCGCCCAGGCCGCCGGTGCCGCCCAGGGCGACCCGGACGTCGCCGCCTGGCAGCGCAGCGGACGCCCGGACCGGCTGATGGTGGTCAGGCCCGGCACCGCCGCACTGATCAGTCACGGCTCCGTGGTGAAACGGCTGTACCCGCCGTACGGACCGCTCCCGCTCAGCTGGCTGGCCGCCAACGCCGGCCGCGAGTGGGTCGGTTACGTACCGGTGAAGGCGGGTGAGTCCAGAACCGTGCGCATCAACACGGCCGTGCTGCTCACTCCCGGCACCACCCTGCAGATGGGCCGCCGCACACCCACCGTGCTGATGACCGCCGGGAAGACCGCCGCCTCCGGCACCTGGATCAGCGGCAGCCGGGCCAACCTCGACATCGACGATGTCACTTTGACATCCGCAGCCGCAGACGGGACCGACCCGGCCCCCGCGGACATGGCCGGACGCCCGTACCTCGCCATGGGTGCGGGGGGCCGCATGACGATCACCGGCACAGAAGTGATCGGCTTCGGCCGGGGGGCCGGCGCCCCGAGCCGGGAGTCCGGCGTCACCTGGGGCCGGACCGCCACCGGCTCGGCCACCGGCTCGACGTTCCAGGGGGGCCGCACCGGCCTGCGACTGACCGGATCGACCGAGGTGGCTCTCGACAAGGTCACCGTCAAGGGGTCCGTCCAGGACGGCGTCGTGCTGGACGGCGACCGGGGCACCACCGTACGAGGGCTGACCGTCGAGGGCAGCGGCGGCAACGGTGTGACCGTCGGCGGCACCGACCGCCGCAGTCTGTCCGGCATCACCACCAGCGACAGCCACGGCACCGGTATCAAGGCCACCGCCCAGCGTGGCCTGACCCTCACGGCAACGGCCTCGCACCACGACGCCGGCGGCGGAGTCCGGCTGGTCTCCTGCGTCTCCTGCACCCTCGACCAGGCCGTGGTGGACGGTGCGCCCTCCGCGATCAGCGTCTCCGGCCCGGGCGCACGGGTGACCGTGCGCGATGCCCGGCTCACCGGCGGCGGGGACGGCGCCGGGGTGGCGCTCGCCGCGGACATCGCCGGTGCCACCGTCACCGGCGGCACGATCAGCGGCTTCGACCGGGGCATCGCGATCGGCGGTCCCGACGTCCGGGTGGACGGGACCACCGTCACCGGCGCCGGCACCGGCGTCGAGGTCTACGGGCGCGCCCGCGACGTCGCGTTGCACTCCGTGGTGGTCCGCGGTGGCCGGGCGGGAGTCACCGCCTCGGCCACCACCACGGACGTCGTCCTGTCCGACGTCCGGATCAGCGGCACCTCCCGCAAGGGCCTGGCCTCCGCGTCCGAGGGCCTCGTGGTCACCGGCGGGTCGGTCTCGGGCGCCCTCACGGCCGTCGACCTCGGCGCCTCCGCCCGGCTGGAGAAGCTGACCGTCAGCGATGCCCGACGGGGAATGCACCTGGCCGCCGGCGTGCACGCACGCGGCCAGGGCCTGGACATTCTCGCCGAACGCAAGGGAATCCAGGCGGACGCGGACGCGTGGATCAGCATCACGGACTCGCGGGTGAGGGCCCCCACCGCCCTCTCCGGGAAGGGCACGATCAAGCGGCTCGGGCACACGGAGGTGACCCTGCCGCCGTTCCCCTGGCTCGGGTTCGCGGCGCTGGTCGCACTCGTCCTCGCCGTTCTGCTCCAGACCGTCCACCAGGTCCGCCACCGCAGGACACCGCGGCCCCGGGTGGCGGCCCACGTGCGGAACACCGCATGACCTGGCGGCACCGCCGCATCCAACACCCGCAACACCCCCGCAGTTCAGTGCCGAACGGCGGGGGCCATGTCAGGAGCCTCGCATGAACGACCAGCCACTCAGACCAGCCGCGACCACCCGAAACGGTGCCCGACGCGTTGCCGTCTACCTCAGCGTTCTCGGAGTGCTGACCGGCCCCATCGTGCTGTTCGGAGCGCCGGCCCAGGCCGTCGCGTGCTCCGGCCAGGTTCGCTACGCCGGCAGCACCAACACCATCTACCTGACCTCGGGCACCGCGAGCCTGTCCGACATCCACGCCCTCTGCCCGTCCGCGCCCCTGGTGGAGACGGACCCGGGCACCAGCACCTGGGAACTGAGTGCGGACCTGGTCGTCCAGAACGGCGCCACCCTCGAACTGCACGGCACACCGGTCGGCGGCGACGTCGACGCCCTGCGGCTGCGCAGCCTGTCCGACAACGTCGCCACTCACGTCAGCGCCATCACCGCGCAGTACGGCGACATCGACATCAACACCGTCCACATCACCTCGTGGGACGATGCCACCGGCGCCCCGGACACGGACCCGTACCTGCCCGCGAACGCCGCGGCCGGTTCACGGGCGCGCTCCTTCATCCGGGCGATCTCGTACCTGGACGCCGACGGCACGCCGCGTGAGTCGCGGATGGACATCAAGGACAGCGACATCGGCTACCTCGGCTCCCACGCCGCCGAGAGCTACGGCGTGTCCTACAAGGGCCGCGGCTGCGACTCCACCCACCTCGACGTGTGCGCGGCACTGAACGTCTACGGCTCGCAGACCAACAGCCGGTTCCACCACAACTTCATGGGCACGTACACGTTCAACGCGTACGCCATGACCTTCATCGGCAACGAGTACGACCACAACGTGATGTACGGGCTCGACCCGCACGACGACTCCGACTACCTGACGATCAAGCACAACCACGCGCACGACAACGGCGACCACGGGATCATCTGCTCGCAGCGCTGCGACCACCTGGAGATCGCGTACAACGAGGTCGACCACAACGGCATACCGCCGTACGTCCCGCCCGGCGACGACGACCCGTCGGACAACCAGGTCCACGGCATCATGATCCACCGCGGGGTCACCGACAGCGTCATCGAGAACAACCACGTCCACGACCAGCCCAACGGCGCCGGCATCGCGGTCTTCGACAGCAGCGGCGACACCATCCGCAACAACATCGTCACCGGCGCGGAGTACGGGCTGCGCTACAGCGTCGGCTCGAGGGACGTCACCACGACCGGCAACACGGTGACGAACAGCAGCCAGTACGCGGTCTTCACCTACCAGGGCTCGGACATCCCGGCCTACACCAACAGCTCCGGCCGGCCGAGCGACCTCGTCTTCACCGGCAACACCTTCGACACGACCTCCAGCAACGCGGTGAAGCTGAACCAGACCGACGGGACGGTCTTCTCCGGCAACGCGTTCAGCGGCACGTTCTCCTCCGGTGTGCTCACGCAGTGGAGCACGGGGACCGTGTTCTCCGGCAACACCGTTCCCACGTCGCTGACGTACTCGGTGAAGGGTGACCCGGCCACTCCGGGCAGCATCGTCTTCGAGGACATCAAGCAGTCCACGAAGGTGGCGGTGGACTCCGTCGGCTCGGCGTCGTTCACCGGCTCCGCCGGCACCGTCTACAAGGCGAGCGGCTACCCGGCCGTCCCCACCACGCTCGGCTCCTCGGGGACCGGCAGCACGGCGACGCTGACCGCGGCGACCGTCGGCACCTCCCAGGTGACCGTCACCCCGCAGTCGGTCGCGGTGGTCCCCGCGAGCGGCACCGCCACGGGCCGCGTGCCCACCGGCGCCGGAGCATACGAGGTCCTGGTCGAGCCTGGCACCGCCGGCACCGACCTCGCCTTCACCGCCACCGGGCTGACCGCCGGCACCAGGTATGTGCTGACGGCGGGCGGCACCACGATCGCCGGCGGCACGGCCTCCGCCGACGGCACCCTCACCCTGCACACGGTGCCGAGCACGACGCAGGAGGTGAACTACCGGGTCGTCAGGGCGAGCTAGCGGACCGTGAGAGGACCTGACCCCCAGATCGACAGTCCGGCACACGAGACGGGAGCGGCGGCAGTGCGCAGACGGCAGTTCATCAAGGCTTCCGGGGCCGCCACGATCGGTACGGGGCTCGCCGCCTGCTCCTCCGGACCGGGGAGCGGCACGTCCGGATCCCCGGGCCGCTCCGCCGGCTCGGCCACCCCGCTGAGCGCGGACCCGGCGGCCCTGGCCCGGTTCTTCGGCCCCCGGCTCACGGCACGTGCGGACGGCTCGTTCGGCCTCTCCCGCGCCGAGCTGCTGCCGGGAAGCCACCCCGTGCTGGGCGGGCTGCTGCGGGTGCACTACCCGGCACGCTCCGCCAGCCCGACCGTGGCGCGACAGTACGGCCTTCCCCAGGGAGGGGCGCAGCTCTACCTCGAGCTGCTGCACGGCTCCGTCGACTTCCTCCACCTTCGTTACTACGTCCGGTTCCCGGACGACTTCGACTTCGTCAAGGGGGGCAAGCTGCCCGGTCTGTACGGCGGGACGGTGACGAGCGGCCGTCGTATTCCCGACGGCGACGACGGGCTGTCCACCCGCTACATGTGGCGCGCGCACGGCGCCGCCGAGGTCTACGCCTATCTGCCGACGTCGGTCGCCCACGGCACTTCGCTCGGCCGTGGTTCCTGGGACTGGCCGCTCGGCCGCTGGGTGTGCGTCGAACAGGCCGTACGCCTCAACCGGCCGGGCCGCTTCGACGGGAACGTGACCGTCCACGTCGACGGGCGGCAGGTGATGAGCCGGGGCGGACTGGAATTCCGTACCACCGACCGGCTCGGCATCGACGGAGTGCTCTTCTCGACCTTCTTCGGCGGCAGCGACCCGAGTTGGGCGACGCCGCGTTCGCAGTACGCCGACTTCGCGGCGTTCGCCGTGTCCGACCGCCCGATCGACCCGCTTCGAGGCATCTGAACGTTCGTCCGAACCTTCGTCCTGGGAGGGACCCCACCATGACCATCACGCATGACACGGCTCCCGCCATCACCGGCTGGGGCGGATCACACGTCCGACAGGCCGTCATCCTCGCCGGCGGGCAGGCCAGCAGGCTGCGCCCCTACACGGACCACATCCCCAAGGCCCTGGTGGAGGTGGCCGGACGGCCCATCTTCGAACACCAGGCGCACTGGCTGGCGGCCGAGGGCATCGAGGAGGTCGTCATCTCCTGCGGCTACAAGGCCGACGTGCTGCGCGCGTACGTGGACGCGAACCGGCTTCCGCTGCACGTACGGGTCGTCGTCGAGGACGAGCCGCTCGGCCGCGGCGGCGGCCTGAAGTACGCCGCCGCCCACCTCCCGTTCCCCGGAGAACGGTGGGCGGGCCTCAACGGCGACATCCTCACCCGCTTCTCGCTGCGCGACCTGGCGCGGGCGCACGTCGAGCGGGCCGCGCTCGCCACGCTGGCGGTGACGCCGTTGAAGTCGCCGTACGGGATCGTGGAGATGACCCACTCCGACCGGGTGACGAGCTTCACGGAGGCGCCGGTGCTGCCGCACTGGATCAACGCGGGGGTGTACCTGTTCGAGCCGGAGGTCACCGCGCTCCTGCCGGACCTGGGCGACCACGAGGACACCACCTTCCCCGGGCTGGCGCAGGAGGGCCGGCTGTCGGCGTACCGGATCAACGGGTACTGGCGCGGCGTGGACAACGCCAAGGACCTGAAGACGGCGACGAAGGAGATCACGGCGTTCGGCTGGGTCCAGGCGGTCACCGCCTAGCCGAAACGCCAGTGACTCCACGGCTGGCGGAAGCCGTCACCAACGACGTATCCACACGTCATGGCCCTGAACGGCTCGCTCATCGCTGGTACTGCGCCCAGCAGCCCGGTGCCCGACAGGAGGCCGCCGCTTCGGCGGACGCGGAGTCGGCTCCGCGTCCGTGGGGCCGTGACGCGAGGTGCCTCGCCCCGGAGCCGGGGGCCGTCGGCCCCGACCTGCCCCCGACAACGAGAGGGTTTTTCCGTGCCCGACTACTCCCAACTCGTCAAGGCCTACGACATCCGTGGCGAGGTCCCCGTACAGCTGAACGCCGACCTCGCCCGCAAGACCGGTGCCCTCTTCGTCCGGCTCACCGGCGCGCCGCGGATCGTGGTCGCTCGCGACATGCGCGACAGCAGCCCGGAGCTGGCCGCGGCGTTCGCCGCCGGGGCGAACGCCGCAGGGGCGGACGTCGTCGAGGCCGGGCTCGGCTCCACCGACTACCTGTACTACGCCTCCGGCAGCCTCGACCTGCCCGGTGCGATGATCACCGCCAGCCACAACCCGGCCAAGGACAACGGCATCAAGCTGTGCCGCGCCGGAGCGGCGCCCATCGGTGAGAGCTCCGGGCTGGGGCAGATACGGTCCTGGCTGGAGGCCGACGACATTCCGGTGCCGGCGGCCCGCCCCGGCACCCTCACCTCCCGGAATCTGCTCGGCGACTACGCCGCCCACCTGAACGCCCTCGTCCCCCTCAAGGGCAACCGCCGCCTGACCGCGGTGGTGGACGCCGGCAACGGCATGGCCGGCCACACCGTGCCGGCCGTCCTCGACGGACTGCCCGTCGACGTCGACCCCCTGTACTTCGAACTCGACGGCACCTTCCCCCATCACGAGGCCAATCCCCTGGACCCGAAGAACCTCGTCGACCTTCAGGCCCGGGTGCGCGCCGTCGGCGCCGACATCGGCCTCGCCTTCGACGGGGACGCCGACCGGTGTTTCTTCGTCGACGAGCGCGGCGAGGCGGTGTCCCCCTCGGCCGTCGTCGGCCTGGTCGCCGGCCGTGAGCTGGCCCGTCACCCCGGCTCGGCCGTGGTGCACAACGTGATCACCTCCGCGGCCGCCGTCGAGATCATCCGTGAGCAGGGCGGCACGCCGGTCCGTTCCCGGGTCGGCCACTCGTTCATGAAGGCCGCGATGGCCGAGCACGACGCGGTCTTCGGCGGCGAGCACTCCGGCCACTACTACTTCCGCGACTTCTGGCGTGCCGACACCGGGATGCTCACCGCCCTCCACGTGCTGGCCGCCCTCGGCGAGCAGGACCGCCCGCTGTCCGAGCTCGCCGCCGGCTACTCCCGCTACGCGGCCTCCGGTGAGATCAACTCCGTGGTCGCCGACGTGACCGGCACCCTTGACCGGGTCGAAGCCGTCTACCGCGGGGAAGGGGTCACCACCGACCGGCTGGACGGGCTGACCGTGGACCTGGGCGACGGCCGCTGGTTCAATCTGCGGCCGTCGAACACCGAGCCCCTGCTGCGGCTGAACGTCGAGGCGCCCCTCCAGGGGGCTGTCGACGCCCTGCGCGACCGGGTACTCGGCCTCGTGCGGACCGCACCCAGAGCAGCCGGCCTCGACGCGACCGCCCGCACGGCACGCCGGGAAGCTGCGGCACGCGGCGAGTGATCGCAGAAGAAACCGACAAGGAACAAGGCCCGGGTCTTCGACCTGGGCCTTCTCCATGGAGGGGGGTGACATGCTGTGCCCGCGGCCGGGGCGCCGTCCAGAAGCCGGAACCCGGACGGTGATCCTTCCATCTTCCTGTGCCGGAAGCCACGTCGACGCCCGGCGTCGGAGGCCGAGCCAGGCCCCCGACGGGCTGCGCTTCGTGAGGGAGAATCGACTAAAAGTTGAGACATAAGATATCGCGGGTGTTTTCTCGGATAACCCACAGAATTGCGGCCGTGTGGCGGCAACCACGAGCGAGACTCTGGGCCGTGGCGGGTGTGGCGACCCTCGGATTCCTCATCACGCTGGAGATCGTCGCGCGTCGCTACGGCCTGCAGGGGCCGATGACCCACCAGGTTCAAGAGGTGATATTCGCCCCCAAATCGGGGCCTCTGCTGTACGCCAGTATGGCGTTGATGATGGTGGTACTCACCTGGCGGCAACGGTTCATCGCGGTCGGTGCCGCGATCGGTATCGACGTCGTCTTCTTGTTGGTCCGGTGGGCGGTCGACGCCAGGACGACCGGCGGCCACCCCTTCGGCAACGGCGCGTTGTGGGTGATTCTGGGCTGTGCGGTCATCGCTGTCACGCGCCGCACCGGCCGGGAACGTGTTCTGCTGCTGAAGGGCGTCGGGCTGGGCCTGCTGCTGGTGGCCGGCCGCAAGACCGGAGACACCTGGCTGCTCATCACCTCGAAAACCCGCCCGGCGGTGCTCGACCAGTACCTGGCGACCGCCGATCACGCGCTGGGCAACCCGTCGTGGCTGGTGGGCCGGGTTGTCACGGCCACCGGCTCGATCGGCTTCAATTTCCTCGACTTCGTCTACGGCCAGCTCGCGGTGGCCGCGGTCGTCGTCGCGCTGTACCAACTGCGTCACGTGGCGGTCGAGCGCCGCTTCCCGCGCCATCATCTGGTGCGCACGTTTCTGGTGATCGGCCTCCTCGGGCCGGCCATCTACATGATCTTCCCGGTGGTCGGACCGGTCTTCGCGTACGCCAACGGCACCGAACACTGGGCGGCGGTCAGCCTGTGGGCGGAAACGCATCCCACCGGGCACTGGGCGGTGGCCGATCTGTGGCCGGAAACGCCGCCGCCGATCAACGCCCCGCACCGCATGCCGTTCGACGAGATCACCCCACGTAACTGCATGCCCAGCCTGCACACGGCGTGGGCGGTCGCGATCTTCATTCATACCCGGCAGGGCCCGAGGGTTCTGCGCTTCGCAGGCACGTTCTGGCTGATCGCCACGCTCGTCGCAACGCTGGGATTCGGCTACCACTACGGCGTGGATCTCATCGCCGGCGTGGTGTTCACCCTCACGGTCGAGGCGGCTCTGCGCGCGTACGACCGCGGCTGGGACCGATCAGGGATCCAACTGGTCGCTTACGGCGCAACAGTCTTCGCCGCGCTCCTGGTGTCGTATCGCTGTCTGCCGTTGGAGATGGCCGAACATCCGTGGGTCTACGGACCACTTCTCATACTGGCGATGACCTCAGTGGTCTACGGCTACGTACGGACCACCACACTGTGGGAACCGAGGACCGCATCGGAGCGGCAACCGGAACCGCAACCCGAACCGGTGTGAATCACCTTGCGCCGGTTGCGTGCTGAGCCCCCAGGTCCGACCCGGGGGCTCGACTGACGTGTCAGGGCGTGACGTCGAAGGCGGCGGCGCGGGGGACGAACGTCGTGTCCCCGTCCTTGGCCGTCGCCAGTGCCGAGACGTGCCACGTGCCCTTGGCCAGCTCGGCCGCCTCCCGCTTCGTGACCTTCAGCGTGTAGGTGCAGCGGGTGGTCTCGTCCGAGGTGCTCCGGCACTTGGCGTTCTCCGCCGAGCGAAGCTCCACCTCGGTCGGGTCGAGCTTCGAACTCGCGGGCCAGGCAAGGACCTTGAGGGTCCGGATGCCCGAGTCGTCACTCACGTCCACGGTGTAGGTGAACGAGCCCGCGCTGCCTTCGGACGGAGCCACGTAGCGGGCCGAGCCGTTCTCCAGGGTCGGCTCCGTGGGGGCCGAGGCCAGGGCGAGACCGCCGGCGGCCACTCCGCCGAGGGCGACGGCGCCGATGAGCGAGGTGAAGAGAATGCGCTTGGACATGGGAGGTCCCCCTGAGTTCGCTTGAGTTCGCTTGAGTTCGTCGGAGAGTCGGATACGCGGAAAGCGTGGAAGAACCGCTGGTGGAAGCAGTCCTGGAAGTGGTCGTGGAAGCGGTGGCCGACCGCGTTCTCGATGTGATCGAGCCTATGGCCGGGGGCGTGGCGTCGTCCTCGCGCTGCGGGACGATTGGCGCTTCGAACCGCAGGTAGAGCATCTGCAACCCAGGTAAGAGACCGGGATCCGCCTCCAGCCGGACTCGGGCCGCTCACCTGCGGTCATAGCCTTGATCCGCCATGAATCGAACCGACGACCGGCTGCTCCCGGTCCTGCTGATCTGCGCCCAGGCCGTGGTGTGGCCCGGGGCGGCGCTGGTGCGCGGGGCCGTCCCGCCCGCGTCCGCCCTTCTTGTGGCGGCCCTGGTCGCCGCAGTGGTGACGGCCGCACTCGCACTCCGCGGTATCCGCCCGGTGGTCACCCTCGTCGTGGTCGTCGCCGCCTGTGCGCTGGGCGCCGGCCCGCTGCCCGTCGGGGCGATGGCGGTACTCGGCACCGCGGGTGTCGCGCTGGCCCTGTTCACCGTGGCGACCGAGCGCGACGCCTTCACCGCCGTGCTGTGCGTGGGGGCGCTCGCCGTCTGGCAGCTCCTGCAGGGCATCAGCCTGCACGGGCTCAGCGACCGCAACGGACTCGACCTCGTCCTGACCGCGGTGCTGTACGCCGCCGTGTGCGGCGCCGGCTTCCTCGTACGGCGGACCCGTCGCGCGCGGCAAGTGGCCGAACAGCTGCTGAAGCGGGCCGAGTCCGAGCGCCACCGGCTCCCGGCGGTCGAACGACGCCGTATGGAAAGGGAGTTGCACGACGTCAGCGCCCACCATCTGACGGCCGTGGTGGTCACGGCGGGGGCGGCCCTCGGGCTGCGCGAACGTCGTCCCGAACTGGCCGAGGAGGCACTGGAGTTCGCGGTCGAGACCGGCCGCGAGGTCACCCGCGCGCTCGGCGCGGTACGGGCGCCGGCTGCCTCCCGCGAGGACGTGCCGTCACCGGAGGAGCGGCTGCTGGACCTGGTCGCGGGGTTCCGGCGCCTGGACCAGCAGGTGGACTGCGAGATCGACCCCCTGCCGGACGGCGCCGTCGCGGACGCGGCGTACGGCATCGTGCGCGAGGCGCTGACCAACGTGGCACGGCACGCCCCCGGTGCGCATACGAGGGTGCAGGTCCGGTACGGCGACACCCGTACCGACGTCGTGGTCACGAGCGCGGCACCGCCGGCCGGTGCGGCGGCGCACGGTGCGGGGCTCGGCGGCGGTCGCGGCCAGGGCTTCCTGCGGTCGCGAGCCCGGGAGGCGGGCGGCACCCTCACCACCGGACCGACGGCGGAAGGCGGTTGGGAGGTGCGTGCGGTCCTGCCCGGCCGGACCGCGGCACCGGTGGAGCGGTCGGTTCAGCGGAGCTACCGCCTGGCGCAGCTGACGGCCGCCGTCGGCCTGGTCGTACAGCCGCTGCTCCCGGTGCTGGTCATCCGGGCGGAGGACGCGTCGAGCGGGACGCGGGTGTCCGCGGGCGTGCTCTTCGCGCTGCTGGCCACGGCACAGGCGGTCGCACTGCTGTGGCTGCGCCGTGCGCCCCGCGCGGCCCACGGAGTCCTGTTCGGGCTGGCCCTGCTGTGGCCGGTGGCGATGGCCACGGGCGACTACACCGGCCCGGTGGTCCTGCCCCCTGCGCTGAGCCTGCTGGCCACCTGCGCGGCGCTTGCGGCGGACGCCGCCCGTCCGGCAGTCGGTCCGTCCCTCGCCGAAGACCGCCCGCGCCTTCCCCTGCCGGCCCTCCCGGTCGCCGCCGTGGCAGCGCACGCGGCGGCCGCGACAGCAGCCGTCCTCGATCGGGGCACCACAGTTCCGGTCCTGGCGGTCGTCGCGGGGACGACGGCCGCGGCGTCCCTGGCGGTCGGCGCGGCCCGCTGGGCCGGAGCCCTGCGCGGGCGGCGCGACCGGGCCGCCCGGGGCACCCAGGACGAACGCCTCGCCACCTGGACGGAGGAAGCCGTCCGAGACGCCTGGGCCGAACGTCGCCGTATAGCCGCCGGCCTGGAAACCACCGTCCTGGCCCGCACCGCCGACATGGTCGCCGAGGCAGAGGCGGGCCGGCTCGACGCGACAGCGACCCGCGCCCGTGAGGCCCTGGCCGCGATGCGCGCCCTGCTCGACACGGTTCAGGAGGCCGAGACCGGGCCCGAACTGCGGCCGCAGCCCACCCTCCAGGCGCTCGACCTGCTCGCCCACCAACTCCGGGCCACCGGCCGCGACATCGAGATACGGCTGACCGACCGCGTACCGGAACGACTGCCCACCGCCGTCGACCTGGCCGCCTACCACGCCGCCGAGACGGTGCTCGCGGTCGGCGGCGAGGAACCCGCGGTCCTCGAACTCGACGCGGACGACGATACGTTGACGATCACTGCCACCGGGGTGCCCCGCGCCGCCGACCCCGGCGTACGGGAGCGGCTGACCACCCGGGTCTCGGCACTCGGCGGCACCCTGACCACCGGCCCGCAGGGCACTGTCCGCCTCCGGCTGCCACTCGCGGTCGCGCAGGACGACTCGGACAACGAGGAAAGGCAACGATGAGCCTCAACGTGCTGGTCGTCGACGACCAGAGCATCGTACGGGCGGGGTTCGCCGCCGTGATCGACGCCGAGGAGGACTTGACGGTCGTCGGCGAGGCCGCCGACGGCGCCGCCGCGGTACGGCTCGCCGAAGAGCTGGCACCCGACGTGGTCGTCATGGACGTACGCATGCCCGAACTGGACGGCATCGCCGCCACCCGCATCATCACCGGCCGGGAGAACGCGCCCCGTGTCCTCGTCCTGACCACCTTCGACCTCGACGCGTACGTCTTCGACGCGCTGCGCGCCGGCGCCTCGGGCTTCCTCCTCAAGGACGTACACCCCTCCGAACTGCTGCAGGGCATCCGGGTGGTGGCGGCCGGCGAGAGCGTGCTCGCCCCGTCCGCGACCCGCCGCCTCATCGGCCACTACGCGTCCGGACCGCCCGCCGCGGTCCCGGCCGGGAGCTCCCCCGAGCTGGACAGCCTGACCGGCAGCCAGCGGGGCGTCCTCACCCTGGTCGCGTCCGGCCTCACCAACGCGGAGATCGCCGAGCAACTCGGCATCACCGTGGGCACCGTGAAGTCCCACGTGAACGCTCTGCTCCGCAAACTCGGCCTGCGCGACCGCGTACAGGCGACGATCCTCGCGTACGACCTCGGCCTCGCCCGCCCTAACCCACCCGGCACCCACCTCTGACCACCACGACGCAACCAAGGAGTCCGTCCCGTGACCGGTACCGATCACGATTCCGTCAAATCCGACTTCCGCCGTGTACGCGACCACCTCGGCGTCGTCGGCCTCGTCTACCTCGCGGTCTGTGTCGTCCTGCTCGTCTGGGCGCTCATGGCGACCGAGGGCGACAGTTCGGGCGAGTCCATGGCGGGCGTCATCCCACTCCTCGCCACCGCCCCCGCCAGCCTCGTCTACCTCGTGTTGCCGGACAACCAGGTGATGTTCATCAGCGCCGTCGCTTTCGGGGCCGAGGTCAACGCCGAGATCATCGGCTGGTGCACCCGCGCACTGCGCCGCGGCAGACGCCCGGACCCGGCGTCCTGAGCCGCGGCACCTGCAGGAGACTGCTCACCGGATGCGGCTTCCCGCCTCAGCCTCCCCTTCGGAGAGCGGGACGGCCCAGTGCCAGCTGTGCCACGCGTGGCCAGTCGGCCGCCGCCCCGCTCACCCGCGGCGTACCAGGGCGGCGGCGTGGCACGCGGACCCGAAGGGCCCCGGGGGCGCTGCGGCACACGACGGGTGCCGGGAGTACGACGTGTTCGCCGTCGATGCCGACCGGGAGGGTGTCTGTGTCCGCTTCGACGACGACTTCCTCGGCGCTGAGCCGGATGAGTCCCTCGGTGTGCTGACCAGAGCGCGGACCGCGCACCATCCGTGCCGCCTGAGCGGTGTTCGTGACCCGCACGCACACCACGCCGAGCAGTCCCGAGTCCAGCCGTTCCCTGCGCCCTGGACGGGCCGCGTCGACGGCACGCCCGTAGGGGTTGTTGCTGACGAGCAGCGCCTGGAGTCCGTCGGTGTGCGTCCGGCCGGCGCGCATCCGCAGCCTGGGCGCGTCCTCGCCGGTGAGGAGGCCGGGGAGCGTCCGCAGGATCGTGTGCGTCTTCGCGTTCCGGTACGCCGGGTCGGCGACGACGGACGCGTACGTTCCGAAGGAGGCGTTGTTGACGAAGACCCGGTCCGCGGCGTACCCGAGGTCGACGCGGAGTTCGACGCTGTCGGTCAAGGCGCCCAGGGCCGCCGCCGGGTCGTCGCGGTCGAGGCCGAGATCGAGGGCGAAGTGGTTGCGGGTGCCGACGGGAATCACCACGAACGGCAGGTCGTGGTGGGCCGCGACCTCGGCCACCAGCGCCTGGGTGCCGTCACCTCCCGCCACCGCCAGGAGGTCGGCTCCCTCGGATACGGCCTGCCGGGCCAGCGCGGTGACGTCCTGGCCTCCCTCGAGCAGGACCACCCGGCAGCCCGCCGCCTGAGCCTTCTCCACCAGGTGGAAGCGGCCCACCTTGCCGCCACCGGAGCGCGGATTCATGAGGACCCAGGGGTGATGGGGCGTCTCGGCCACGGCTCGTTCGGAGGCGGTGCGCCCGTGCCCGGGCGCCAGGGCCGTACGCGCCGCCGTGACGGCCAGCACCCACAGGGCCAGGGACAGGCAGGCCACCCACAGCATGCCGTACGCGGCGTACAGGGCGAGGACAGCGACCGGTGCGGTCACCGACAGGGCCACCCCGAGGGCACGGAGCACACCGGTGTGTGCCAGGGTCCACCACACCCCGACGGCGGCGAGCGCCAGTCCGGCGATACCGACCAGCACCCACAGCACGCTCCGCAGACCGGCGGCGACGAGCGGCACCAGGATGCTCGCCAGCAGGGCGAGCATCGCGAGGCGAGCCCGTCCGGCACGGCCCTCATGCGTGCGCCCGGCCCTTCCCTCGCCCCATCCGCTCACTTCTTCGCACTCCCGGGCACGGCGTCGCTCACACGTCGTGCGGCGCGCCCTCGTACGGGTCGAAGGGATTGCCGGGTTGGACCACGCACAGGGCCCAGATGACGAAGCCCGAGATCGCGATCATCACGACCGACCAGACCGGGTAGTACGGCAGGGACAGGAAGTTGGCGATGATGACGAGCCCGGCGATGGCCACGCCGGCGAAACGCGCCCACGTCGCGGTCTGGAGCAGCCCGGCGCTGACGGCCACGGCGAGCACGCCCATGGCGAGGTGAATCCAGCCCCAGGCGGTCAGGTCGAACTTGAAGACATAGTCGTCGGTCGTGACGAAGACGGCGTCCTCGGCGATCCCCATGACGCCCCGGAAGATGTCGAGTACGCCCACAAGCATGAGCATGACGGCTGCGAAGACCGTGAGGCCGCCTGCCCATTCCTGCTTCCTCGTGGGCACCGGCCTGGTGTGTGGTGTGGTCATCTTGCCCCTCGTTTCGTGTCGTCCGGCTTGCTCAGCGACCGGACGTGGGGGTGGTGCCTCCGGCGCCCGGGCGGTCCGCCGGACCGTGGCCGGTCAGGACCAGCTCCTTCGCCCTGCGGAACTCCTCGTCCGTGATGTCGCCGCGGGCACGGATCTCGGACAACTTGGCGAGTTCGTCGACGCTCGTGGGGCGGCCCCTGCCGCCCGCGGTCTCCCTGATGTAGCTGTCGAACGCCTCCTGCTGTGCGCGCGCCTGCGCCACTTCCCGGCGGCCCATGTTCTTGCCGCGGGCGATCACATAGACGAACACGCCCAGGAAGGGCAGGACGACGACGAACACCAGCCAGCCGGCCTTCGCCCAACCGCTCAGATCGTCGTCACGGAAGATGTCGACGACGATGCGGAAGAGCAGGATGAACCACAGGATCCACAGGAAGAACCAGAGCATGGTCCAGAAGGCGCTCAACAGTGGATAGTCGTACGCCAGGTACATCTGCGCGCTCATGTCCGTCCTCCGTCCAGGGCGCTCGCCCGGCAGCGGTTCTGGTGCCTTCAGCGTGCGCACGGCAATCACCGGGCGGCCTCACCCGCCGCGGGTGAGTTCATCCGTGCTCTCCTCGTCGTATGCGCCGCCTCTGCCGCGCCTGCCGTGCCTGCCGTGCCTGCCGCACCGGTCCGGGGCCTCTGCCGGCACCCGTCGGAGCGGCGGACACGCTGTCAGACCGTCGCGGCGGGACTCTCCGGGCCCGTGATGTGCCTCCTTCGGAGGGCGGCCCGCCACGCGAGCGCCACGGCCACCTCGGCCAGGCCGAGCAGGACGAGCCACAGGCCGAGCAGCCGGGTCAGGGCACGGGCCGATTCCGTCGGCAGGGCGAGCACCACCACTCCCGCGACGATGCCGAGCACGGCGACGGCCAGAACGACGCCACGGTGTGGCAGTTCCTTGGCGGCGATGGCCGTGTGGAGGGTGAGGATGCCGGACACGAGCCAGACGAGCCCGACGATCAGTGAGAGCGCGGCGATGGTCTGCAGCGGGTTCCGCAGGCACAGCACCCCCGCCAGGATGTACAGCACGGCCAGGAGCAAGCCCGCGAGCCGTTCACCGTGGTCCTCCCCGGCGAAGACGGCCACGAACCGGAACGCCCCGTTCACCAGCAGGTACAGGCCGACGAGGACCGCCAGGACGTGCAGGGTCTGGTCCGGCCAGACCAGTACCAGGACGCCCGGCACCAGCGTGGCGACCGCCGAGCCCAGGATCCAGGTCCATGAACGGCCGAGACGCGCCAGTACGTCCGCGGGGTCGCCCACTGGGCCGAGGCCGGCCTGGTCGCCCACCGGGCCGGGGGCAGCCCCGCCGGGCACGTGTTCCGGTCCGGTAGGCGGTTCCGGACCACGCGACATGGTCATGGCTCCTCCTCGCCTGATCGAGCGATGCGACCGGACCGCCGACGGGTGCCGGCGGGGCGGTGCGCGGGGACCTGACCGCTTCAGCGTCCCGCGCGCCGCGGACCACCGGGCCACCCACGATGGGTGATCCGCCCGTCCCGCGCGTCGCGAGACGGGGCGCAGTGACCCGTCCCGAGGTAGTGCCGGCGTTCGGTGCGGGACCACGGACCGCGCATCGGCCCGGTGCGTGGACCGCCACTCGCGGGCCGACCCGATCACTCCGGCAGCTGTCGCATCTCCACGACGCGCAGTCCCAGCGACTGGCAGCGCGCCAGCAGCCCGTACAGGTGCGCCTCGTCCACGACAGGGCCGTACAGGACGGTCTGGCCGGACATCACCACGTGACCCAGTTCCGGGAATGCCTCGGCCAGCGTTTCCGACAGGTGCCCGTCGACGCGGATCTCGTAGCGCATGAGCTGTTCTCCCACGAGGACCTGGGGACAGGTGGACGGCGCCTTTCTCTGCGATGGTCCGTCTCGGCGCCTCACCGGGCCTCACCCGGTACAGGTGACCCGTCGCCCGGCACACGGACGGCTGACCCGGGTCAGTGCTTCAGGATGATCTTGAAGGAGATGATCAGCAGACCGAGCAGCAGATTGACCGAGGCGGTGGCGGCCACGAGACGCCAGGAGGCACCGGCGTGGCGAGCCGCGGCCGCGGACCAGCCCACCTGCCCGGCCACGGCGACGGACAGCGCCAGCCAGAGGGTGCCCTGCACGTCCAGGCCCAGGAGCGGGCTGACGGCCACCGCGGCGGCCGGCGGCACGGCGGCCTTGACGATCGGCCACTCGTCCCGGCACACGTGCAGCACGACCCGGCGGTCCAGGGCCTGTTGTGCCAGACGCGCTCCGAACAGATGGGCGTGCACGTGCGCGATCCAGAACACCGCGCCGGTGAGCAACAACAGCAGCACCAGCTCAGCGCGCGGGAAGTCCCCGAGAGTGCCGGCACCGATCACCACGGAGGCGGCGAGCATGGATCCGTAGACGCCGCCCGTGTAGTCCGCATGGGCCCGGCGGGCCCGGCGTTCGGCACTGCGCGCCGAGGCTGTGGCGGGGTGGGTCCTGAACACCGGTGCCTCCCTCCGCGCTCAGCGCTTCGATCCGATGTGCTTCTGTCCGCTCGCTCCGGGCGGAGCATCGGCGTTCGGCTGCCGCGGGCGGCTCTCCCGGCCGGTCGGCAGGTGCGGTGTGACCAGGAAACTGGCGAGAGCGATGCCGCCGGTGGCGAGGATCGCCGCCTTCAGACCGTCGAGCTGCGCCGCGGCGTACGAGTCCGTGACGGCGTCGACCTCGGACGGGGGCAGCCCGGCCCGCTCGGCCGCCGAGCGCACCTGCTCGGTGGCCACGAAGGTGACCCCGGCTTCGAGAGCGACACCGGCCTGCGTACGGGTCTCCTCCGACAGCCGTGGGTCGTCCGCCACCTGCGTGGTGAAGGCGTGGGCCAGCGCGCCGATGAGGATCGACCCGATGAGCGCGGTCCCCAGCGCGGAGCCCAGGTTCTGTGCCGTGAACTGGAGCCCGCCGACCTCACTGCGTTCCTCCTCGGCGGCGCTGGACTGGACGACGTTGCCCAGCTGCGAGGCGAGCAGGCCGACGCCCACGCCCAGCAGGGCCATGGCCCCGGCGAACTGCGCGTCGTCGAGGACCGGGTCGATGGTGGCGAGCAGCCACACGATGGCCGCCGCCAGAGTCGCCAGGGCCACCCGGACCACCCGGCGCGGCCCCACCACCCTCCCCAGCGAGGACGCGCTGAGGGAGGTCACGAGCATGGTGACGGACACCGGGAGCAGGCGCAGCCCCGTCTCGAACGCGTCGAGCCCCTGCACCACCTGCAAGTACAGCGGGATGGTGAAGAAGAGTCCGAGCAGGATGAGGTTCTGGCTCAGCAGCGTCATCAGTCCCGATCGCAGCACGGGCCTGCTCAGCAGCGACAGGTGGACGAGGGGATCGGCGCCCCGGTCGTCCCGCCGCCGCTCCCAGTGCCGGAACACGGCCAGGACGGCCACCCCGGCTCCGATGACGAACAGCGTCGGGGCGAAGCCCAGGACGGTGAAGGGAGGGTTGCGGGGCTGCACCCATCCCCAGGTGCTGCTCTGCAGCACCCCGAGCACGCCCAGCCCCAGCCCGGCCGCCGAGAGGACGGCTCCGACGCCGTCCAGCCGGGGGCGGGGGCCGGTCCGGGGGGACTTCGCGATCACTCGGTGGCAGCACAGGACGGCCACGACGACCACGACCTCACCGGCGAAGACCAGCCGCCAGGTGAGGTACGTCGTCACCCAGCCGCCCAGCAGCGGACCGACCGCGATGCCGGCGCCGGCGAGCCCGCCGATGACGCCGTAGGCGACGGCCCGGTCCCGCCCCCGGTACGACTCCGCGACGAGGGCGGCCATGGCCGGCAGCACCATGGCGGCTCCGAGTCCTTCGATGACGGACCAGCCCAGCGCGAGGACCCACAGGGTGGGGGCCACGGCGGTCAGGGCGGACCCCACGCCGTAGACGACGAGGCCGAGGAGGAACATACGGCGACGTCCCAGGATGTCCCCGAACCTGCCACCGATGATCATGAACGCGGCCATGACCAGCGCGTACAGCGTGATGACGGCCTGGATGGCGGTGACCTCCGTGTCGAAGTCCTCGACCAGCTGACTGATGGAGACGTTCATGACGGAGGTGTCCAGAACCATCAGGAACTGGGCCGTACCCAGGACGATCAGAGCCCGCCAGTGCTTCACGGTGTCCACCTCGCCGACTCGGCCCTGGCCCGGGGACGCCGGTGGAGTCGGCCGGGCAGCGGCCGGGGCACGCCCGGCCGCCACCCCCATCGCACCCGAAGCACCCGCCCGGCGCCTCACCCGCCACGGGGGAAGCGGCGGGCACCGGAAGGCGTCCACGCCGGTGGGGCCCGGTGCACGACTGCGCCGGTGGGGGTGGCGGACACGCGCGTCGAGGCACCCTCACCACACGCTTTGGCTGATCATCCTGCCCACCAGGTGGGCGTGCGTGCGTCGGTATCAGCGTGCGCCACCTCTGCGCAGGACCTTGTCGACGCCGACCGCGACGACGACGAGGGTCCCGGTCGCGACGTCCTGGTAGAGGCTGTCGATGCCCGCCTGGGTGAGGCCGGAGCGGAGCACGTTGACGATGAGCGCTCCGATCAGCGTTCCGACCACGCTTCCCCGGCCGCCGAAGAGGCTGGTCCCGCCGATGACGACAGCGGTGATGGTCTCCAGGTTCGCCGTCTGGTAGGAGTTGGGGTCGGCATTGGGGATGCGGCCGAGGGCCTGCCAGGCGGCGATCCCGTAGAGGAGACCGGCGGTGACGTAGACCGACAGGACCGTGCGCCGCACGTTGATGCCGGTCAGGCGGGCGGCCTCGGGTGCGTTGCCGACGGCGTAGATGTGCCGGCCCCAGCTCGTCCTGGTGAGCACGTACCAGAAGAACGCGTACAGACCCAACAGCAGGAACGTTCCCCACGTGACGAGTGCGCCGCCGACGTGGACGCCTTGCCCCCAGAAGACGAGCAGATCGCTGGTCACCGGATAGCTGCGGGAATCGGAGTAGAGCCTGCCCGCGGCGTAGACGACGGTCAGTGCGCCCAGGGTCACGATGAAGGAGGGCAGGCCCAGCCGGGCCACGAGCAGGCCGTTGACGAGCCCGAGGAAGGTCGCCACGACCAGGCCGAGCAGCAGCGCCGCCGCGGGGCTGCCTCCCTCGAAGACGAGCTTGGCCATCACGATCGTGCCGAGGACCGCGATGGCCCCGTTCGACAGGTCGATGCCCGCGGTGAGGATGATCAGGGACTGTCCCAGCGCCAGAATGCCGATCACGATGGTCTGCTGCAGCACCAGGGAGAGGTTTCCCGGCGTCAAGAACGTGTCCGTCGTGAGCGAGAAGACCAGTACGGCGCCGGCCAGGGCGGCCAGGGGGCCGGCCGTCGGCGTGCGCAGCGCGTACCGCAACGCCTGCCGCAGCGGAGCGTCCGGCTCGCTCCCGGCCGCGGGGCTGGTGGTGACGGGAGATCTCATGATCCTTTACTGGTCCCTTCCACGGGTCGGCGCCCGAAGCTCATCCCCAGCAGTGCTGGAGTCCCCAGTCCGTGTTCTGGGACGCCAGTCCCTGCACCGGCTTGTCGGTGATGAGTTCCGTGCCCGTGTCCGTGAAGCCGGACGGTTTCCTCCCGCTCTTGGTGAACTCGATGACCGCGGCCACACCCCGGTCGGCCATCCTGACCGGGAACTGCATGACGGTGGCCGCGTAGTGGCCGGATCTGACGGCCCGTACGCCGTCGCATCCGCCGTCGATGGTGCCGATGGTCACCTGCCGGGTGAGGCCGCGTGCGGCGATGGCAGCGGAGGCGCCGTCGGCCACCGGTTCGTTGATGGTGTAGACCGAGTTCACGTCGGTCGTGCGCTGCAGCAGGTTCTCCGTCGCGGTCTGCGCCCGGTTGCGGTCGCCGTTGGTGTTCGCCCGCCCGCGGATGACCGGTGAGTCGTCCTTGATCCCGAACCCTCTGAGGAACCCGTCGTGGCGCTGCTGACTGACCGAGGACCCTTGCGTACCGTCCAGCATGATCAGTTCGGGGGGCCGGTCGGCGAGCACGGCCCTGACGTAGGCGCCCTGGAGGCGTCCCGCCTTGAAGTTGTCGGTCGCGTACGTGGCGTCCACGGCGTCTTCCGGGTCCGTGGCACTGTCCAGCGCGATCACCAGGATGCCCTGCCGCCGGGCTTCCGCGATGGCGCCCAGGACCCCCGTCGTGTTCGACGGCGTGATCAGGATTCCCTGCACGTCGCGGGCGATGAGGCTCTCCATCGCGGCGACCTGGCCCTCGTTGTCGCCGTCGAACCTGCCGGCCAGGGCGATGAGCTCGGCGCCGTTCTTCTTCGCCGCGTCCGCGGCGGCCTTGCGCATGGTCACGAAGAACGGATTGGTCTCGGTCTTGGTCACCAGACCGATCGTGACCTTCCGTGTCCCGCCACCCCCCGTGGAGTCCTGACTCCCGCCGCAGGCGGCGGCGCCGAGCAGCAACGTGCCCACCAAGAGGACCGCGGCCCCCTGCCGGGGGCGCCGTGGCCGGCTGCGCTTGCGGACGGTGTGACGGTGTGCCATCGGTGACACCCTCCTCCGGCAGGGTCCAACGTCGTGGAAGCCCCCGTACCTCACATATGTGTCCAGATTGTTAATGAATATGGCATTTTGCCCTTCAATCTCCTCTTCAACGGCCTCAGCGGCCCGCGGCGTGGCGCACTGTCGTCGAGGCACGCTGTGCCGCGCCCGGCCGCACCGGCACCGGCGCCGGCACCGGGCTGAAGGTTGCGGCCGTGCCACGAGGGGCGAAAGATGGTGATCTGCCAGGGAAGGTCCTGATCCTGTCATGGGGTACCGGACTCGCCTGTGATCAGGGCTCCACCGAGGCGGTGCGGCGGCACCCGTGATCGGGAGGAGAAGGTGAGATTCGCGTGACTGGGCCTCCCCTGCTTTCGCTGCGCGGAATCTCCAAGCGGTTCGGCGCCGTCCAAGCCCTGAAGGACGTCGACCTGGAGCTCCGCGCGGGGGAGGTTGTCGCCCTACTGGGCGACAACGGTGCCGGTAAGTCCACCCTCATCAAGGTCATCGCCGGTGTCGACCCCGCCGACAAGGGCGTCATCGAGTGGGAGGGCCGGGCCGTCCATATCAGGACGCCCCAGATCGCCCAGCGTCTGGGCATCGCGACCGTGTACCAGAATCTGGCGCTGTGCGACGCCCTCGATGTCGCCGAGAACCTCTTCCTGGGACGGGAGCGGCGGTGCGCCGGTGTCCGGGGCCGCCTGTTCCGGTTGATGGACAACAGCGGCATGCGTGGGGAGGCGCGACGGCAGCTCGACGCACTGGGCATCCGCGTCCCCGACGTGCGTGCTCCGGTTGCTTCACTGTCCGCGGGTCAGCGGCAGACCGTGGCGATCTCCCGCGCACTCCTCGGCCGGCCGAAGGCCGTCCTCCTGGACGAGCCCACCGCGGCGCTGGGCGTCTCTCAGGCCAGCCATGTCCTGGACCTCGTCGACGAGCTCCGTGAGCAGGACATCGGAGTGATCCTCATCAGTCACAACCTGGGAGACGTCAAGGCTGTGGCGGACGAGGCGGCGGTGCTGCGGCTGGGCCGCAACAACGGCTTCTTCCATGTGCCGACCACACCGCAGGACAGGATCTTCGCCTCCATCGTCGGCGCCACGGGCAATGACTGACGTCTGTAGTGACTGATGTGGTGGCAGAGGCGATGGATTGTCGGCGGGCACGGACGGCTCCCCTGCACACCCGTGACTGAGCGGGGTGAGCAATGTTAGAAAGGCCGGATGGAAGACCGCTTTGCCCGAGTTCGGCATGTATCGCCGCTGTGGTCACTGGTGCGAAAGAACACGCGAAGCGTCGCGGGGCAGATATTCCTCCTGCAGGTGGCGCTGGTGGTTCTGCTCGTGGCATTCGCCGTCTTCTCCCTTGTCCTGCAGTCACAGCGGCACACCAACGCCGAGGCCAAACGGAGATCCATAGCCGTCGCGCAGACTTTCGCGCATTCCCCAGGCGTGCTGTCCGCGCTGCAAGCCCCCGATCCCGCGAAAGTCCTGCAGCCGCTGACTGAGGCGGGACGCAAGTCCGCGGGCGTCGACTTCGTCGTGGTGATGGACACGAAGGGGATCCGCTACACCCATCCCCTGCCGGACCGGATCGGGAAGCGGTTCGTGGGAAAGATCGAGCCGTCGCTGGCGGGGAAGGTCTATACCGAAAGCGTGCACGGCCCCCTCGGGGAAGAAGTCCAGGCGACCGTGCCCATCCGGAACACCCAGGGCCACGTGATGGCCCTCGTCTCTGCCGGGCTGAAAGTCAAGAACGTGACCAGTCTGGTGGACCGGCAGATACCGATCATCCTGACCGCCGGAGCGGGCGCACTCGGAGCGGCCACCGCCGCCACGGTGATGGTGGGCAGGCGGCTGCGACGACAGACTCACAGCCTGGCCCCGAACGAGATGACCCGCATGTATGAGCACCACGACGCGGTGCTGCACTCCGTGCGCGAAGGGGTGCTCATTGTCAATGACGAGGGGCGATTGCTGCTGGTGAACGACGAGGCCAGGCGACTCCTGGAGCTGCCCCCGGACGCAGAGGGCAAGCATGTGTCCCAGATACCGACCCTCGGACCTGAAATGGTGTCGTTGCTCAGCTCCGGCCGCGAGGCCACTGACGAGGTGCACCTGGCCGGCCCGCGGCTGCTGGTGGTCAACCAGAGGCCCACGGATTGCGACGGAGGTCCCAAGGGCACCGTTGTGACGCTGCGCGATTCCACGGAGCTGCGGGCTGTGTCCGGCAAGGCCGAAACCACAGGTGAGCGGCTGAAGCTGCTCTACGACGCCGGACTGGGCATCGGCACCACCCTGGACGCGATCCAAACGGCCGACGAACTCGCCCGGATCGCCGTCCCTCGTTTCGCCGACTTCGTCACCGTGGACCTGGCCGACGCCGTGTTGCACGGCGAGGAACCGGCGACCACGGCAAAGGGAATGCGACGCGTTGCCGTATGCGGTATCCGCGACGACCAACCGCTCTACGAGAAGGGCCGGCTGATCGACTTTCTGCCCTCCACGCCCCAAGCACGCGGCTACGGCACCGGCCGCTCGGAACTGGTGGCCGACCTGTCCACCGCGACGGGCTGGCATCTGCAGGACCCGGAGCGGACCGAGCAGATAGTGGACTACGGCATCCATTCGCTCATAGCGGCTCCGATCCAAGCCCGTGGTGTCGTGCTGGGCATGGTCAACTTCTGGCGCTCCAAGGAGCACGACCCCTTCGACCAGGAGGAGCTCTCACTGGCGGAGGAACTGGTGGCTCGTGCCGCGGTCAGCATCGACAACGCCCGCCGGTACACGCGCGAGCACGCCCTGGCGGTCACCCTCCAGCGCAGCCTGCTGCCGCGAGGCCTGCCCGAGCAGAGCGCCGTCGACGTCGGCTACCGGTATCTCCCGGCCCAGTCGGGTGTGAGCGGGGACTGGTTCGATGTGATTCCCCTGCCAGGCAGCCGCGTGGCCCTGGTCGTCGGTGACGTGGTCGGCCACGGCCTGCACGCCGCTGCGACCATGGGGCGGCTGCGGACCGCGGTGCACAACTTCTCCACGCTCGACATGCCGCCCGATGAGCTTCTGAGTCATCTGGACGACCTGGTCGGGCGCATCGACCAGGACGAGGCGTGCACGGACAGCCCCGCCGCCGTCGTGGGCGCCACCTGCCTGTACGCGATCTACGACCCTGCGACGCGCCGCTGCACCATGGCACGCGCGGGGCACCTGGCTCCTGCGCTGGTCCATCCTGACGGAAACGTCACGTTTCCCGACCTGCCGCCGGGTCCGCCACTGGGTCTCGGCGGCATGCCCTTCCAGGCCGCTGAGCTGGACATCGCCGAAGGCTCCCAGCTCGTCCTTTACACCGACGGTCTCATTGAGGACCGGACCCGCGACCTCGACGAAGGAATGGAACTCCTGCGCAAAGCCCTGGCGGGTCACCCTGAGCGCGCGCCGGAGGAGAGCTGCCAGGCCGTGCTGGAATCGCTGTTGCCCGAACGCCCCACGGACGACGTGGCTCTGCTCATCGCCCGTACCCATGCGCTGCCGCCGGACCGGATCGCCGAGTGGGACGTGCCACCCGATCCGGCTGCCGTCGCCGGGGTGCGCGCCGCGGCGACCGACAAGCTCGACGAGTGGGGGCTGTCCGAACTGGGCTTCAGCATGGAACTGGTGCTGAGCGAGCTCGTCACCAACGCTGTCCGCTACGGTTGCGCGCCGATCCACATGAGGCTGATCTGCGACCGCACGCTGATCTGCGAGGTGGCTGACGGCAGCAGTACCTCGCCCCACCTGCGATATGCCGCGACGACCGACGAAGGTGGCCGGGGCCTGTTCCTGGTGTCGCAGCTGACCGAGCGCTGGGGAACCCGGTACACGCCCCAGGGCAAGGTGATCTGGGCTGAGCAGGCACTACCGAATCACTGAGACGCCGTTCGCCTTCCCACCGCGATCCGTTGGAGGTCGGCATCGCGGACGTGGACCACACCCAGCCGGCCCTCGCCGAACTCGTCGGCCGCGGCAGCCTGTACGCGCCGGCCTGGTCGAACAATGCCCGTGACGTCGCCGCCGACCATCACACCCGGACGGGAACCCGCATCGACACCGGCACCTTCCGCGCCCGCCTCGGCGTCCCCGCCCCTATGGCCGACGCCGTCGCCGCCACCCCTGACAGGAGAACGGCCGCGAGAAACACACCGCCGCCTGCACCGCCCCGCGCTGCGGCTCGCCGCCACGGATCACCGCACAGAACAGCACTGTCACAGTGTCACAGACCTGTTCGAAGACGGCTCCCTCTCGGTATGAGCGGGAGGAAGCACGGCACCCATGGGGCACGATCACCGCGACATTCCGAACCCCGGGGGGCTTCTCATGGTTTACGCAGCTCGTTCACGCCGTACCACCGCCGTACTCGCCGCTCTCTCGCTCGGCATCATGGCACTGACCGCATGCAACGGCGACGCCGAGAAGGACACGGCCGACTCGGCCGCCCCGAGTACGGCAGTGAGCCCGTCCACTGCGGGTACGGACAAGGGCGCCGGCACACCTTCGACGGCCGACCCCGGTGACGGTGCCGGCGACGGCGGGACCTCCGCCGACAGTGACAGCACCCCGCCGTCATCGGAGCCGGAGCCCGGGGCCGATGACGGTCAGGACGGAGGTGTGGGCATGTGTGAGACGACCGACCTGACCTACAACGTCACCGTCGCGTCCAGGCCCGTCAACCACGCCCTGCTGACCGCCACCAACAAGGGCAGCGCCCCCTGTCTGCTGCCGGCGAACGAGCTGGTGATCACGATTCCGGGGCTGGACGGCGCCGCCGAGCACGTAGGCCCCGACGGCAAGGACTGGATTCTGAAGGCCGGCGAGAGCGCCTATGCGGGGATCATGTTCTCCCGCGCCGACACCGCGGGCGGCAAGAGCGCCGAGAAGGTGGAAATCGCGCTCACCGCTTCCGAGAGCCCGACGACGGTGCTGATCAACGATGGCCCCGTCACGGTCAACGACGGCCAGGTCACCAGCTTTTTCGGCACCGCCGAGGACGCACTCACCTACTGATCATCACACGCAACAACAAGGCCCAGGTCTCTGACCTGGGCCTTCACCATGGAGCGGGAGACGAGAATCGAACTCGCGCTCTCAGCTGGGAAGCGACGGGGCTTGGGTGACCCCATGGCTACTGACCTGCGAGGATTCATCGCGCCGACATCGTGGCGCGGGCCCGGTCGCACCCCCGTTGACCGTGGTTGTCCGCTCATATGGGCACGGTGTGGGCCGGGAGTCGAAGAAGGGCGGGCAGAGTTTCTGTGTCAACGGGCTCTGCGCTTGGTTCGGCCGGTTCGAATGGCCGGCTCGGGGAGAGCTTCGCCGGTGCACAGTCCGACGGCGCTCCCCCTGCCTGGCGCACTTGCCGGCTTCTGGGCCGTACCTGCGATGCAGGAGCAGCCGCCGGTCGAAGGTGGTGTGGCTGAGAGCGCGGCGGGCGCCGTTGCGGCATGCCCGGTCGGCACCGGTCAGTGGAGCCGGCGGAAGAAGCCGCGGATGTCGTCGACCAGCAGGTCGGGGGCGTCGTGCGCGCCGAAGTGACTGCCGGTGTCGTACACGTTCCAGGACACGATGTTCTTGTGGTCACGTTCGGCGAACGGGCGGATCGACTGGAAGTCCCAGGCGAAGTTGGCCAGCCCGAGCGGCACGGTGGTGGGTTCGGTCGGCTTGTCCACCGCGTGGAGGACCTCGTAGTAGAGGCGGGCCGATGATGCGGCGGTGTTGGTCAGCCAGTAGATCATGGTGTTGGTCAGTACGTAGTCCGGGTCGAGGTTCGGCCCGAGCAACTGCGCGTTCCAGCCCAGCTGCCCCACCGGCGAGTCCGCCAAGGCGTGGGCCAGGGTCTGAGGGGCAGTGGACTGCAGCTTGTCGTACGCGCCGCCGTTGTCCATCCACCACCGCAGGAACTCGACCTTCTTCCGGTCCTCCTCGGACAGGCCGTCCAGCTCGGCCGGGTCGCCGGACGGGAACGAGAAGATCTGGGTGACGTGCACACCGATCACGTGCTCGGGATCGCAGCGGCCCACCTCGGGGGAGATGAGCGAGCCGGCATCGTTGCCGTGCGCGCCGTACCGCTCGTACCCGAGGCGGGGCATCAACTCGGCCCACGCCTTCGCGGAGGCCGGCATCGATCTCGTGCAACGAACCGTGCGGTTGCAGCAGACCACCCAGGGTTCAGCAGCCCGACGGTCGGCGTAAAAACGGAAGTGTCATTCCGATCGCTGCGAGTCGACGGGAGCTTCGTCGCTGTGCACTCGGACGGAACTGTTGCCACCCGTCTGCTGCTGGGCGCGCATCGCCGCCCACTGCCCCGCCATGACGACCAACGTTCTGGCACGAATCTGGCACCCGGCGAGTGATCGCCAAGCACAGCAAAAAGGCCCGGGTCTCTGACCTGGGCCTTCTTCATGGAGCGGGTGACGAGAATCGAACTCGCGCTCTCAGCTTGGGAAGCTGCATGGCCAGAGCGGCGGAAGGTGTCGACTGCGGTCTCGGCACCCGCCTGCTCAGACGCGGGTCCGACACGCTTTCCAACTGTGTTGGTGGGATGGTGGGCTGCGTGTCGGGGCGTTCACCTGCGTTCATGGGCGGTCGGCTGGGTGAGGCGAGTCCGGCGTGCGGTCCTCTCCGAACGGCCGTGAACGCGACCGAACGAGACGGAAACCGAGACGGCCGCACTCCTCACCGCAGCACCGCAGACAGCCCGCGGGTAGCTGTCGAACCCACCGCTAGGCAGCCTTGGGCCGCGCCGCACGCGTACCCGGGGCGGCCTCCTGTGCATCCTCGGACCAGAAGATCTCGTCTTCTCCGAAGTCCGGGGCCTGGAAGGGGTCTGTCGTCGGAGGCGGTGATACTGCAGTGGAACGGCGGGGCTGCCCTTCCAGCGCGGAGAACAGCGACGTCGGGTCGATGAGAGGTCTGCCTTTCGTTACAGGTCCCTGATGGGGCCTGGCGTGCCGTGACCGGGCACAGCGGTCCTACAGCTTGGTCATCTTGGCGTACGGGCTCAAGATCCGCATGCGCGCCGAGCCGAAATCCACGAGCGCCGCGATTCCGTCCTCGATGCCGATCACCCGGCCGAGGCCGTACATGTCATGTGTGACCTGGTCGCCCAAGGCGAAGTGCTTGGGAGCCGGTGTGACCGGGGCCTTGAAGGGGCTGGTAGGCAAATGACGCTTCGGTGCCGCAGGCTTTGTCATAGCTCAGTATGAGCCTACATGTGTCCCTCTCGCTGTGGCCGTCGGCACAGAACCGGACGGGAACAACCGCGTCACGCCACTGACCTGGTGCCGAGCAAGAACTGAGGACGGTACGGCGCCTCACTCCGGGGACGCGGCCGCGCTGCGGCCGGCCCTGCTCACCGCGAGCAGGGGGAGGATGGCGAGGGCAGCGCCGATCCACAGCACGCTCGTGGTGGCGATGCCGTCGACGGCGAGGCCGCCGAAGAGCGCGCCGAGCGCGATGGACAGGTTGAAAGCGGAGACGTACAGCGACGAGGCGGCCTCGCGGGTGTCCGGTGCGGCGTCGAGGATCCAGGTCTGGAAGGTGACCGGTACCGCGCCGTAGCCCAGGCCCCACAGGAGCATGATGAAGCCCGCGGTGACGGCGCCTGTGTCGACGAGCGCGAGCATCACCATGGCCACGGCGAGGAGCACGGAGATGCACACGACGGTCTGCCGCAGCTGTTTGGCGATGAGCGCTCCGGCGATGAAGTTGCCGCAGATGCCGGCGACACCGAAAGTCAGCAGCAGCGCGCTGATCATGTTGTCGTCGATTCCATCGCCTTGGAGGATCGGCCGGACGAACGTGTAGGCCAGGAAGTGGCCGGTGATCACGAGGAAGGTGATGGCGATCCCGGCACGTACTCCCGCGTTGTCCTTGAAGACCTTTGGCAGGTCCGCGAACGTGATGGTCTGTTCGGCCGGCACCTTCGGCATCAGGAAGATCATGCAGGCCAGGGAAGTCAGCCCGAGGATGCCTACGGCGGCGAACGCGGTGCGCCAGCCGCTGAGGTCACCGATGATCGTGCCCGTGGGGACGCCGAGGACGGACGCGGTCTCGACGCCGCCGAAGATGACGGCGGTGGCCCGGGGGATGTGCTTCGTGGGCACCAGTCGCAGCGCTATGCCGCCGGCGAGGGACCAGAAGCCGCCGACGCTGATGCCGATCAGGAAGCGGGCGACCAGGACGATCGCGAAGCTGGTCGCGAAGGCGGAGGCCAGGTTGGCCGTGCCCACCAGGCCGATCAGGACCGCCAGCACGATGCGGCGGTCGATTCGGCCGGTGGCCACGGTGACCAGGGGCGCCGCGACGGCGGCCACCAGGCCCGGTCCTCCCTCGGCGCCAAGGACGGCAGCCTGCCCGCCTGGCGGGTCGACGCGCTCGCCGCCGACGGCTCGACGACCGCGACCGTGCTGGCCCGCTCGCAGAGCCTCTCCCTCGCCGTCCCCACCCCCGACGGCGGCCTCCTGGTGCCCGGCAGCGGCTCCGACACCGCCGACTGGGGAGTGAACCTGGTCCGCGCGGGCGCCGCCGGCACCCCCGTGGTCCAGAAGGTAGCCGCCTCCGTGCTGAACCCGGTGGCCGACCCGGTGCAGGCGCTCACCCTGGACAACGGCCGGCTGACCGTGACCGAGCACGACCACGACCTGGGCGGCACGTACCTGTACAGCCGGACGATCGGCACCACCGGCGACACCCTCACCGTCGGCTCCCGCACCAACCACGGTGTCAGCACCGACCCCTGGCCCCACCTCGTGGGCACCGGGGACGGTCGTACGGTGATCTGGAACGAGTGGTACGGGCAGGGCGACCCTGTCCCCCGGGTCCTCCAGCCGAAGGGCACGCTGCCCGGCACGGCGATCGACTCCCGGCGCAACTACGTCCGCGTGTGGGACGCCGAGGGCCGGTACGCCGCGATGGCCACCGAGTACACCGAGGAGGCCGGGTCCGAGACGCGGGTCGTCGACCTCGACACCGGCGCCACGGCGCTCACCTCGGCGCAGCACGGCCGGACGATGTGGGGCACCACCCTGTGGATGCCGGACGGCAACGACGCCGTCGCGACGCCGGTCGATGTCCGCACCGGCACCAAGGGCGAGTCGGTGTGGCTCGGCCCGAAGTGCGGCCTGGAGGACCTGGAGGCGGTCGGACGCTGGCTGCTGTGGACGTGCTCGGGGTCGGGCCTGAACGAGAGCCAGGGCGTCTACGACACCGTCACGAAGACCAAGCTGACGCTCACACAGGGTACCTGGGAGACCGCGAAGCTCGGCGACGGCTTCGTCGTCATGGACGTGGACGGCGAGCTGAGGGTGACCGACGTACGCGGCGGCACCCCCGTGACACACACGGTGGGCACCGTCCCGGCCGGGCAGCCCTGGGACGTCGACCCGTACACCGGCCTGATCGCGTATGTCGACGACAAGGAGAACACCCACCTGGTGCCCAGCGGTGTCCCCGTCTCGGCCCTGTCCCAGCTCGACTCCTCCGTCGCGGGTTCGGTCGACGTCAAGGGCGGCACCGCGCCCTGGAGCCCCAGGTGGTGGCTGTCGAAGCCGGCCGCCTCCTGGACACTCGTGCTCAGGAACAAGGCCACGGGGGCGACGGTGCGCACCCTGTCCGGCGGCACGGCACATGGCGTGCTCCAGCCGTCATGGAACGGCAAGGACACGGCCGGCAAGCTCGTCGCCAACGGCGCCCACACCTGGACGCTCACCGTCACCCCGGCCGACGGCCAGGGCGCGGCCCTCACGAAGACCGGCACGCTCAAGGTCACCGGCGCGACCCCGGTCCGGCGGGACTTCGCCACGGCGGACGGCTTCGGCGAGGTGCTCACCCTCAACGCTTCGGGCGCGCTGACGTACCAGTACGGCACCGGCACCGGGTCCCTGACCGGCAAGAAGACGGGCTCCGGCTGGCCGACGAGCGCGAAGTTCGTGCCGTACGGCGACCTGAACGGCGACCGGTGCAACGACGTTCTCGTCCGCTACAGCAGCGGCGCGCTGCGTGCCTACCGGCCCGCGTGCGGGGCGGCGGTGACCCCGTCGACGGCGTACACCTCGCTGGGCACGAGTGGCTGGACGCAGTACGACGTGCTGACCTCACCGGGGGACCTCAGCGGTGACGGCCGCGCGGACCTGATCGTCCGTCAGACCTCCACCGGGGACGTCTACCTCTACAAGGCGACGAGCGCGGGGAAGCTGTCGGCGCGGACGAAGATCGCGTCCAGGTGGACGGGCTACAAGAAGATCGTGGGTGCCGGCGACCTCAACGGCGACGGCCACGGCGACCTGCTGGCTCAGGACAAGTCGAACGAGCTGTGGCGCTACGACGGCACCGCGGCGGGCAAGTTCAAGAGCCGGGTGAAGATCTTCAACAACTGGGGGGCCTCGTACAACGTCATCGTCGGCGTGGGCGACATCACCGGCGACGGCAAGGCCGACCTCGTCTCCCGTGACACCTCCGGTGCCCTCTACCGCAACAACGGCAACGGCAAGGGCTCCTTCGGCAGCCGCACCAAGCTCGCCACCGGCTGGCAGAGCTACAAGGGCGTGTTCTGATCAACGCCACACCCCCCCTTCCGACCGGCGGGGCGGACGCCCGCTGTGGGGGAGCGAGGGGGGCACACCCGCGGGGGGCTTCTGCTCCCTGCGCATGAGGCAGCCACTGCGCAACTCTCCGTGGTGAACAGGCAGTTCAACGCAGCTGCAGGAGCTGATCGAGTGCGAGGTCCCGGTCCGGTCAACGTTGCCGGCTGGGGTCGTGTGTCCCTCATGCTGGAGGTGCTGCCAGGATGACTTGCCCTTCAGCTCCATGCCTATCGGGTCTCATGAGATGCCTGCGGAAGTTGAGTCCGGGCGGACGCAACAGGTGCTGCCCTGCTGCTTGGCCAGGGAGTCGTCGTCGGCCTTGACGACGTACACCTCCCCGTGCTCGTGGCCGGGGCCTTGGACCCAGACCTTGTCCTGGAGGGCGTACCAACAGATGGTGTCCATCTCCGCGGCCGTGGTCGGACCGGACTCCTTCCCGGGCGTCACCACCCAGTGAGCAGCAGATGGTTGAGAAGCAGCGCGAGTACCGCCTGAGCGGCCAGCCAGGTGCGGGGTCGGGTGAGGAACGCGCAGGCCGGCAGCAGCCACACCGCGAAGGGGAGCCAGATGCGTTCCGTCTCGGCCTTGCTCATGCCAGACAGGTCGGCGGCCAGGAGGGCGAGGAGGGCCGCGGACACGAGAAGGGCGAGGCTGCCGTGGCCGGGGGGTTCGGTGCGCCGCCGGAGCAACACGGCACCCGTCCGCCGTAGCCCCGGTGCCGTCGCCAGGCCCGTGATCAGGACCGCGCAGGCGAGGTTCGCCCATACCCAGTAGCCGTACGGGCGGATGCCGCCCACGCCCTGGTAGTAGCGCGTGACCAGGAGGCGGTATGCCTCCCACCAGTCGAACCCGGCGAGGGTGAAGGCCGTCGGCACGACGGCCAGACCGGCGAGCAGCGGCACGAGCAGCATGGGCCGTTCCCGGACGTGCCGTCGGCCTAGCAGCAGCACCGCCGCGCCGATGAGTGCGACGAGTGTGAGGCCGTACGAGAGGTAGCAGGTGAGCCCGAAGAGGAGTCCGGCCGCCGCCGCCCTCCCCCACTCTCGGCTTCGCTCGAGCGGGGGGACCCCCATCGACGACCTTCCGCTGACCGCAAGTGCCAGCAGCGCCACGGCCCACGCCGCGACCGCCGCGAAGTACGCGTCGGCCGAGGTGCCCATCCACACTGCGGCCGGGGCCAGGACCAGGAAGGGCGCCGCTCGTCGCGCGAGGTTCTCACCGGCCAGTGCCCGTACCGCGACCAGCACGGCCACGCATGCCGTGGCGCCGACGGTGATGCACCACACCCCGGCCCAGCCGCCGCCCCGCAGGCCGATCCGGTCGAGGAGGACGAAGGTGAGCGTCGCCGCCGGGGGGTGGCCGGCGACATGGGCGGGCCAGTTGTCTGGGGACTCCAGAAGGATGTGGTGGGTGAAGTCCCGCAGGGTGGCCGGGATGTCGTCGAAGCGGTCGATGACCTGGAGGTACTCGTGGGGGGTGGTGAGGCGGCCCGCGATGCCCCGCTGCCAGCCGTCGATCAGGGCGAGGGAGGCGATCCAGGCCGTTGCCGTCGCCCAGGCCGTCGCGAGCAGGGCCCGCCAGGGCAGCCGGGCGGCGAGGACGGGGCCGTATGCCACCGCGGCCGCCGCCACGAGGAGGGCGGCCGGGGTGCCGGGGCCGACGTGTGGGGCCCAAGTGGCGAGCAACGGTGGCCAGTTGACGAACAGGGTGTGGTGGGAGTGCTGGATGTGCCGTCCGACCAGTACGGCCGCCGTGACGAGGAGGGCGGCGGACAGGGCGGCGTACAGATCGCGGAGGAGGGGGCGGGTCACATCCGCACGCTAGGCCGGGCGATGGGTTGAAGTACCTCCGTCCGGGCCGGATGTCAGCGTTTCGTCATGGGTCGCGGAGCCGTTCCGGGGGTGTGTCGGACCTACGGTCGAGCCATGACACGGTCTCCTTCCTCGCCGGGTTTCTGGCGCAGCCCCCTGCGCGGCCCGTGGCTGACCTCGGTGCTGGGCGTCGTCCTGCTCGGTGGGATCACGGTGCTGTTCGTGACGGGGCTGGTGTCCTACGCCGCCTACAACCCGAACCTGGCTCCGGTGAACGACAAGACCCCGGACAAGGGGATCCTCGGCTTCTACCTGTTCTCCTGGCCCACCGACCCGCACTGGCTGTACCGGCTGAACCAGGGTGTTCACGTCACGCTCGGCATCACGCTGATCCCCGTGCTGCTGGCCAAGCTGTGGTCGGTGATCCCGAGGCTGTTCGCGCTGCCGCCGGCTCGCTCGCTCGCGCACGCGCTGGAGCGGATCTCGCTGCTGTTGCTGGTCGGCGGCGCGCTGTTCGAGTTCGTGACGGGCGTGCTCAACATCCAGCTGGACTACATCTTCCCGGGCTCCTTCTACACCCTGCATTTCTACGGGGCCTGGGTGTTCTTCGCCGCGTTCGTCGCCCACGCCGTCCTGAAGACTCCCGCGGCTGTACGGAACCTGCGCCGGCTCAGGGAGGACGACTCATCCGATCCGGTCCCATCCGATCCGGTCCCATCCGATCTGGTCTCCCCGCGCCCGGATCCGCCGACCGTCTCCCGGCGTGGTGCCCTGTGGTTCGTCGGGGGCGGCACGCTGCTGCTGTTCGCGACCACGGTCGGGCAGAGCTTCGACGGGCTGCTGCGGCGCACCGCCCTGCTGGCCCCGCACGGCGGCGCCGACCCGGGCAGTGGCCCGAACGGCTTCCAGATCAACAAGACTGCCCGGTACGCCGGGATCGATACGGCGGAGACGACCGAGGACGCGTGGCGTCTCGTCGTGACCGGACGTACCGGCACCGTCCGCCTGAGCCGTGCCGAGCTGGCCCGACTTCCCTTGCACAGTGCGGCGTTGCCCATCGCCTGTGTCGAGGGCTGGTCGACGTCCGACCAGTGGTGGCGCGGGGTGCGGCTGCGCGACCTCGCCGTGCTCGTCGGGTACGACGACGATCCGCCGGACGTGCTCGTCGAGTCCCTCCAACGGCGCGGCGCCTTCCGTCGTGCCGCGCTGCGGGCCAACCAGGTCGCCGATCCGCGCTCTCTGCTCGCCCTGTACGTCAACGGCGAGGACCTGTCCCCCGACCACGGCTTCCCGGCACGGATCATCGTGTCCGCGGCGCCCGGCGTGCTGAACACCAAGTGGGTGGCCCGTATGACCTTCGGAGACCTCTGATGCGCCGACCGCTGATCCCGGTCGGAAGTCCGTTCCAGCTTCTGCTGCTCGCCGCCTCGTTCGCCCTCGCCGGCTACGCGGGCGTGCGCCTCCTTGCCGACGACTGGTTCGGGGTGGCGGTGTGGTTCGTGGGGGCGGCGCTGCTGCACGACCTCGTCCTGCTGCCGCTGTACGCGGTGGCGGACCGGGCCGTCGTGCAGGGGATCGGTGCGGCCGGGCACAGGGAGTGGGCGATGTACGTCCGTGTCCCGGCAGCGCTGTCCGGCCTGCTTCTGCTGGTGTGGTTCCCGCTGATCAGCGGGATGGTGGACCGGCGTTACCGCCTGGGCACCGGACTGTCTCCGGAGGGCTTCCTGGCCCGCTGGCTGCTGATCACTGCGGTGCTCTTCGGCGGCTCGGCGCTGCTGCTGGCGCTGCGGCTGCGCAGGGCGACGAAGCAGCGCCCGCCGGCCGTCCACTGACCGACAGCCCTCCACCCGGCCCTGCGTGCGTGCCGCAGAAGGGCCGGGGTGCCGAGCCGCGCCCAGGGGAACGCACCGTCTGGTCCACAGTTGTGGATGACGTCGACGACCTGCACCTCGACGCGCTCGTCGATGTCCACCGGCGCGGTCTCTGCGATCAACAGGCCGCCGCGGGAGAGGAGTCCGGCCACCCGGTCCAGCAGGGCGCGCGGATCGCCGCCGATGCCGACGTTGCCGTCCATGAGCAGGACGGTGCCCCAGCGGCCCTCGCCGGGCAGGGAGTCGAAGACGGAGCGCCGCAGTGCCTGGCCTCCGAGCCGTACGGCGTGGTGGACGGCGGTCTCGCTGACGTCGATGCCGAGGGCGGTCCGGCCACGGGCGGCGAGTTCCGCGACCAGCCGCCCGGGTCCGCAGCCGACGTCCAGCACTGCGCCCTCGCACCGGTCCAGTACGTCGAGGTCGACCGGGTCGGCGTGGGCGCACCAGCGTTCGACGTCGAGCGGCAGCAGCCAGCCGTCGGCGCGCCGCAGGAACAGTGGGCCACGACCGGCGCGCAGGGCGGTGGCGTACGGGTCGGCGACGGCCCAGGCGGCAGGCGTCGTGGTCATGGGCGCGTCACCGCCCGGCACCGGGCCAGCTGTGCCGCGAACCTCCCGCGAGGGGCGAGCGCGGCGACGGCGTGGGCGTCGGCGGCCGTGTCGACGTCCCGCAGGCGGGGCAGGTCCCGCACGCGCAGCCCCGCGCGCACCAGCCGCTCCCGTTGTACGGCGCCGGTGGCGGGCGTCGACATGGGCACGCCCCGGAGCAGGGCGGGATCGGGCTCGGCCAGCCCGAGGGCCCAGAAGCCACCGTCCTCGGCCGGACCGAGGTACGCGTCGCAGTCCGCGAAGTCGACGGTGAGCAGCTCCGGCGTCACCTGCGGGGTGTCCATGCCGATCAGCAGGGCGGGCCCGTCGCACCCGGCGAAAGCGGCTGCGAGCCGTTCGTCGAGACCGCCCGCGCACTGCCGTACGACGTCGAAGCCGGGCGGGAGCCAGGGACCGGGAGTGCCGTCCAGCACGAGGACGCGGCGGGCGGCGGGCGTGGCGGCCACGACCAGCAGGGTGTCGGCGAGCGAGGCCTCCGCGAGCGCCGCAGCTTCCGGTGGCGTGAACGGCGGGGTGAGCCGGGTCTTGACCCGGCCCGGCACAGGCTCCTTGGCGATGACGAGGAGGGTGGTCACCGGGCCGTCCTCTCGCGTACGGGTGCTTCGTTCAGCACGCGGCTCATGTCCCGTACCGCCTGCCAGGTGCCGCGCCAGGTGCCCGTCACCTTCGAGGCGCCGGTGCGGGGCAGGTAGGGGACGTCGTGCTCGGTGATGCGCCAGCCCGCGTCGGCGGCGCGCACCACCATCTGGAGCGGATAGCCGCTGCGCCGGTCGGTGAGGCCGAGGGCGAGCAGGGGCTCGCGGCGGGCGGCGCGCAGCGGTCCCAGGTCGTGCAGGCGCAGACCCGTGCGGCGGCGCAGCAGCCGGGCGAGCGCGAGATTGCCGGCCCTCGCGTGCGCCGGCCATGCGCCGCGGCCCTGCGGCCGCCTGCGGCCGAGCACCAGGTCGGCCGCGCCGGAGCGGACCTCGCGAACGAAGGGTTTCAGCTGTGCCGGGTCGAGGGAGGCGTCGCAGTCACAGAAGCACACGAACTCGGCGGTGGCCGCGGTCAGTCCCGCGTGGCAGGCCGCGCCGAAACCCCGCCGGGGCTCGTGCACGACGGTCGCCCCGAGCGATCGGGCGACATCCGCCGATCCGTCCGTGGAGCCGTTGTCCACGACCAGGGCCCGCCAGCCGGCCGGAACCCGGGCCAGGACCCAGGGAAGGGCCTCGGCCTCATTCAGGCAGGGGAGCACGACATCTACATCCGCGTCGGTGGTCACGGCTCTCACCCTACGAACGGGAATCGGGCATATCGGTCCTTCGCTCCTTACGAAACGCGGACGTCGGAGCCCCGGGAGCCGACCGAAGCCGCACAGAGGCGGGCCCGGTGCGAGGCTGGGGGCATGCAGCAGTCGTACGAGGCGGGCGGAGCGGACGCCCGCGCCCGGGTCCTGGTCGTCGACGACGATCCCACGGTCGCGGAGGTCGTCGCCGGTTACCTGGACCGGGCCGGATACGTCGTCGACCGGGCCGACGACGGTCCGGCCGCCCTGACCCGGGCCGCCGCACACTGGCCGGACCTGGTGGTGCTGGACCTGATGCTGCCCGGCATGGACGGCCTGGAGGTGTGCCGCCGGATGCGCGGCCGCGGGCCCGTGCCGGTCATCATGCTCACCGCGCGCGGCGACGAGGACGACCGCATCCTCGGCCTGGAGGTCGGTGCCGACGACTACGTCACCAAGCCGTTCAGCCCCCGCGAACTCGTCCTCAGGGTGGAGTCGGTGCTGCGCCGCGCCCGGCCCGAAGCAGGCACGCGGGCGCTGAGCGCGGCCGGACTGACCGTCGACCCCACCGCCCGCCGCGCCACCAAGAACGGCACCGAACTCGCCCTCACGCTCCGGGAGTTCGACCTCCTCGCCTTCTTCCTGCGCAATCAGGGACGGGCGTACGGCCGCGAGGACCTGATGCGCGAGGTATGGGGCTGGGACTTCGGTGACCTGTCCACCGTCACCGTCCACGTCCGCCGGCTGCGCGGCAAGGTCGAGGACGACCCGGCCCGGCCCCGGCTCATCCAGACGGTGTGGGGCGTGGGCTACCGCTTCGAACCCGGCGGCGGGGAGGAGGACTGACCGTGCGCGACACCCTCCTCATCGCCCTGTACGCCTTCGCCGGCGCCGCCGTCACCGGCCTGGCCGGAGCCGGTGCGCTGCGCCTGCTGCGCCGCCGTTCGCTCACCGCGTCGCTCACCGTGGTCGCGGCGGTCGGAGTGGTCGCGATGCTCGCGGGCACGCTCGCCGTCGCCTGGGCGATGTTCCTGTCGCCGCACGACCTCACCGTGGTGACGACCGTGGTGGCGATGGCAGCCGTGGTCTCCCTCGCGACCGCGCTGCTGCTGGGCCGCTGGGTCGTCGCCCGCAGCCGTGAACTTGCCCTCGCCGCACGCTCGTTCGGCGACGGCGGCGACTTCTCCGCTCCCGATGGCCCGGCCACCGCCGAACTCGAGTCACTCAGCCAGGAGCTGGCGGCCACCAGTGCGAAGCTCGCCGAGTCCCGCAACCGTGAGCGCGCGTTGGAGACCTCCCGGCGCGAACTGGTCTCCTGGATCTCCCACGACCTGCGCACCCCGCTGGCCGGCCTGCGTGCCATGTCCGAGGCGCTGGAGGACGGGGTCGCCGCCGACCCCGAGCGCTACCTGAGGCAGATCCGCACCGAGGTCGAACGCCTCAACGGCATGGTCGGCGACCTCTTCGAGCTCTCCCGCATCCACGCCGGAACCCTGCCCCTGAACCCCGCCAGGATCTCCCTGTACGACCTGATCGGCGACGCCCTCGCGGGCGCGGACCCGCTCGCCCGCGAGCACGGCGTAAAGCTGGTCGGCGACGATGTGGACGCGGTCCCGGTCGAGGTCGACGGCAAGGAGATGAGCCGCGTCCTGGGCAACCTCCTGGTCAACGCCATCCGCCGCACCCCTGCCGACGGTACGGTCGCGGTTGCCGCCGAGCGCTCGCCCGACGGTGTGGTCGTGTCCGTCACGGACGGCTGCGGCGGCATCCCCGACGAGGACCTGCCCCGCGTCTTCGACACCGGCTGGCGAGGCACGCACGCCCGCACGCCCCCGGCGGGCGCGGGCCTCGGCCTCGCCATCGTGCGGGGCATCGTGGAGGCCCACCACGGGCGGGCCACCGTACGCAACATCCCGGGCGGATGCCGCTTCGAGGTGGTGCTGCCCGCCGCCGCTTCCTGAACACGGGCAGCACCACCGGTCCTACGCCCACCGCATCCCGGCACGCGCGAACTCCGCCATGCCTTCCGCGAACCCGACCTGGGGCTTCCAGCCGAATTCGGCTCGCAGCCGTGAGGAGTCCGCGGTGATGTGCCGGACGTCTCCCAGCCGGTACTCGCCGGTGACGACGGGCTCGGGTCCCCCGCACGCCGAGGCCAGCGCACATGCCATCTCGCCCACGGTGTGCGGCTCACCGCTGCCCGTGTTGTACGCCGTCAGCGCCCCGCTCGGCGCCCCGGCCGCCTCCAGCGCGGCCACGTTGGCGGCGGCCACGTCCCGCACGTGCACGAAGTCACGTCGCTGACAGCCGTCCTCGAAGACACGCGGCGCCTCGCCCCGGGCGAGTGCGGACCGGAAGAAGGAGGCGACCCCGGCGTACGGGGTGTCGCGGGGCATCCGGGGCCCGTACACGTTGTGGTAGCGCAGCGACACCGCCGAGCAGCCCGTAGACCGGGCCCACGCGGCGGCCAGGTGCTCCTGCGCGAGCTTGGTCGTGGCGTACACGTTCCGCGGATCGACCGGCGCGTCCTCCCCGACCAGCCCGGGAGCCAGCGCCTCCCCGCACACCGGGCACGGCGGCTCGAACCGCCCCGCGTCCAGATCGGCGACGTTCCGCGGCCCCGGCCGCACCACCCCGTGCCGCCGACACTCGTACCGCCCCTCCCCGTACACGACCATCGACCCGGCCAGCACGAGACGCCGTACCCCCGCGTCGGCCATCGCGGCGAGCAGCACGGCGGTGCCCAGGTCGTTGCGCGAGACGTACTCCGCCGCGTCGGCGACCCCGTTGCCGAGCCCGACCATCGCCGCCTGATGGCATACGGCGTCGACACCGGCCAGCGCGCGGGCGACCGCCGCCGGGTCCCGCACATCGGCGCCGGGATCCGCCCGGACGTCGTACACGACCGGCTCGTGCCCGTGGGCCGTGAGCGCCTCGACGACATGGGACCCGATGAATCCGGCACCGCCGGTGACCAGTACACGCATACGGCCACGCTAGATCCGCGACGGTGCCGCGCCCCCGTGACCGGCCCTGCACGTCATCACTCCGTAAGACGTCGAAGGCGCGTCGGAAGGGGACAAAACGGTACCTCCGCGAGACGCTGCCGTACGCGCCCCTCATCGCCGCCCAGGGAGACCGTCATGGCAACGTCGCCTTCCCCGTCCGCGAACGACTCCTACCGCTTCGACGACCTCACCGCCCTGTTCATCAACTGCACGCTCAAGCCGTCCCCGCAGCTCAGCCACACCCAGGGACTGATCGACAAGAGCGCGGCGGTCATGATGGAGCGCGGGGTCACCACATCCGAGATCCGGGCCGTCGACCACAACGTCGCCCCCGGCGTATATCCGGACATGACCGAGCACGGCTTCGCGGTCGACGAGTGGCCCGCGCTGTACGAGCAGGTGATGGCCGCCGACATCCTGGTGCTTGCCGGACCGATCTGGCTCGGCGACAACAGCTCCGTCACCAAGAAGGTCATCGAGCGGCTCTACGCCTGCTCCTCACTGCTCAACTCCCAGGGCCAGTACGCCTACTACGGCCGCGTCGGAGGCTGTCTGATCACCGGAAACGAGGACGGCGTGAAGCACTGTGCGATGAACGTCCTCTACAGCCTCCAGCACCTCGGCTACACGATCCCGCCCCAGGCCGACGCCGGGTGGATCGGCGCGGCCGGCCCCGGACCGTCGTACCTCGACGCGGGCTCGGGCGGCCCGGAGAACGACTTCACCAACCGCAACACCGCCTTCATGACCTGGAACCTGATGCACCTGGCCGCTCTGCTCAAGCGCTCGGGCGGCGTCCCCGCCCACGGCAACCAACGCTCCGAATGGGACGCCGGCTGCAGTGCCGAGGCGGCCAACCCCGAACACCGCTGAGGCGCTCACGCCCGAGGCGTACGGCTTGCGTCATCCATCCGGCGCAGGCTGTGCGGACCTGCACTGGTAGCCGGCCCTCCGTGGCCACGGCAAACTGCCGGCGGTCGGTTGCTTCGCATCCCGCCGACCCAGGTGGTCATCGACGACGCCCGCGACCGAACTGCGGTCGAAGATCGGTCGACCGAGCCGACGTCCGCTGTTCACCGGCGTCACGAAAGCAAGGTCATCTGGGATACGTCACCACCGAGCAGGTCGAAACGATCCTCGATCGACTGGGCCGGGCGGTCTGCCACGGATAGGGTGTAAAGAACGCGTCAAGATGACGCGGGGTGTGCCGGGAAGTCTGGTCGGCGTCCGTAGGGCCGTGTGCCTTTTGCCGACACCCCGGAGGTTCGCCGACTTGGCCGCCAGCCCGCCCCGTGCCCCGTTCCTAGGTCTTCTCTCCTGGCCGGAACGGCAGGCTGTAGCTCGGGCTCTGCGTACCGAGACGGTGGGTGGCCTGGTCCTGCTGGTCGCCGCGACAGTGGCGCTGGTGTGGGCGAACGCTCCCTTCAGCAGCACGTACTTCACCATCCGTGACTTCCACTTCGGGATACCCGCCCTGGGGTTGGACCTGTCAGTCGGCCACTGGACCTCCGACGGGCTGCTGACTGTGTTCTTCCTGGTCGCCGGGATCGAACTGAAGCGCGAGCTGGTCGTCGGCTCACTGCGCACCCCGGCCACGGCGGTGCTGCCGGTCATCGCCGCATTGTGCGGCATGCTGGTACCCGCCACCCTGTACGCGATCACTGCTGCCGCCGGCAGAGGCAGCATGGACGGCTGGGCAGTACCCATGGCCACCGACATCGCCTTCGCCCTGGCAGTCCTGGCAGTCATCTCCACCCATCTGCCAACCGCCCTGCGCGCCTTCCTGCTCACCCTCGCGGTCGTCGACGACCTCGGCGCGATCCTGATCATCGCCACCTTCTTCACCTCCGACCTCAACTACTGGGCTCTGGCCGGGGCCTTCGCGGGACTGGGTGTCTTCTACGTCCTGCAGCGCCTGCGGGTGCGGGGCTGGTGGTGGTATCTGCCGCTGGGTGTGACGGTCTGGGCGCTGATGAACAACGGCGGTGTCCATGCCACCGTCGCAGGGGTCGCCATGGGACTGATCCTGCGCACCACCCGCGAGGGGGGCGAACAGAAATCCCCCGGGGAACGCACCGGGCATCTGCTGCACCCGCTCTCCGCCGGAATCTGTGTTCCACTGTTCGCGCTGTTCGCCGCAGGGGTCAGCGTCTCCGCAGAAGGGCTGGGCAAGGTCTTCGCCACGCCCGAACCCCTCGGAGTCATCGTCGGTCTGGTCGTGGGCAAGATCCTCGGCATCTTCGCCGGCACCTACCTCGCCGCGCGCTTCACCCGCGCCCAACTCAACCCGGACCTGGCCTGGGCCGACATCTTCGGCCTGGCAACACTGGCCGGGATCGGTTTCACCGTCGCCCTGCTCATCGGCGAACTCGCCTTCCCGGGCACCGCCGTCGGCGAGCACATCAAGGTCGCCGTCCTGATCGCGTCGCTCACCGCCGCCGTGCTCGCCACCCTGTTGCTGCGCCGCAGGAACAGCGTCTACCGGCGTCTGTACGAGGAGGAAAACCTCGACGAGGACGCCGACGACATCCCCGACATCTACCAGCGCACCGAAGGCAGCAGCACATGACCCCGCCACTGCCACCCGCCTGCTCACCGCAGCAGCATGGCTGCAGGTCGAGCGGCAGGAGCAGGGTGGCGATCAGGAGTCGGAAGACGCGCGGGCCGGGGAGGGCGAAGACGCGGATGGCGGCGCCGAGGACGACGCCGGGCAGCGTGCCCAGCACCAGACGCCGGGCGAGGTCACCACGCAGGGCGCCGCCGCGATGGTAGCGCCACAGGGCGCCGAGGCCGGCGACGACGTTGAACAGCAGGTTCGCCGGAGTGACCGCCGGGTTGGGCACGCCGAGCTCCGGTGGCACCTGGAGTCGTATGCCGAGCCGGGGCCCGACGGGTTGCTCTTCGTGGGGGAGAAGGGGGCACCGTTCCGCCGCAGCACCTTCGGCCGGAGGTGGCGCAAGGCGCGTGAGATCGTCGGCATGCCCGAGGGCTTCCGCTTCTACGACCTCCGCCACACCGGACACACCCTGTCCACGCGGTCCGGCGCCACCCTCAAAGACACGATGGTCCGCGCCGGCCAGTCCTCCGAGAAAGCGGCGCTGATCTACCAGCACTCCGACGACGACCGGCAGCAGGAAGTTGCAGCCGCCCTCGACGCGACAGTCCGCAAGGCACGCCAGGAAGCTGCGAGCGTGCCAGATCAGGAGATCCCCGCCCCCGACGATCACCGTTCTGGCACGAATCTGGCACGCGGCGAGTGATCGCAGAAGACAGCAAAAAAGGCCCGGGTCTCTGACCTGGGCCTTCTTCATGGAGCGGGTGACGAGAATCGAACTCGCGCTCTCAGCTTGGGAAGCTGCGATCATTTGGGGTTGGTTCCGGCGCTGACCTGGTCAGACGGCCGGGGTGCTGCCTTACCCAGGCTCGGCTGCTTTCACCGTGATGCCCCGCTGTTCCCCGCTGGATCTGGTGCGCTTGTGGTGCGGCCGTGCTGGGTAGCCACGGCCGCACCCTTCTGATCTGTAGCTCTACAGAGACCGGTCAACGCGGGTCGTTCCGGCTGACCTAGAGGCCCTGGGGGCTGCTACCAGTCGGTAGTAGTTGCTGTGGTTGCGGTACCCGGCTGCTGTACGGCGGCCTGCTGCTCCTGGCGCTCCAGGATCGCTGGGGCTCTCCGTCGCCACGACGTTGCCGCTACAACTACAAGCACGCTGATCAGGGCGATAGTGGGCGCCCCCTCAGGTGGCCTTGTGGCGGTCTGCCATGGTACGTCGCTGTTGCCACGTATATAGGCACTCACCGTTATGGTCCCACCGCCTACGGCTATGCCTCGGCCAGTCGCCCGAGGCTTGGCCAGGGGGCATCGCGTGGCGGTACGCCGAGCGCCGACTTGGAAGAGTGCAACCGCGGGCCAGCCGCTCTGGTCGCGGTACCTAAAGAACATCGATCAGTAGCCCAGAAGGACCAACAATTGATGTCGCTCCCGCATCATCGATTGTCGTCTTCTTATAATGGCGCAGACGTCCAACCGCGCGAGGACTAGCCAACATTAGCGGAGTGCGAATGGGGCAAGCCAAAGACTTCACCGTGACGACATTTGGCCTCTTGATTGCATTCTTCTTGCCGGGGCTAATTGGGCTTTACGGATTCAGTCTTTGGAACCACCAGGCTGCGGAAACCTTCAAGACATTCAGGACTTCCGGCTCTAATATCGGCCTCTTTCTTTTGCTCCTCATGGCTTCACTTGCGGTTGGGCTTACCCTCACCCCAATTCGAGCCCTCCTGTACGAGGAGAAAATCTGCAAGAGTCATAGACCTGCCGCCAACCTCTACAGGAATCTTCATCGCGGTAATCGACATGAAGGTTTTCGCACAATCGTCGACGAGCAGTACAGGTACCATCAATTCTGGGGGAACTCCTCTCTTGCCGCCATCCCCCTCATGCTTCGCGTGACGCTCGACTGTTTTTCGGCGTCTCTGGTGTTGGGAATCTTTGTGATGCTTGCGTTCCTGGCGGTCGAAACAGTGACTGTATGGGCCGCCATTCAGGGCTACATCAGATACGTCCAAAAGCACAACGCACTCTTGAGATAGAAGTGGCCATCGTTTAAGGAAGGTCCAGTGCCGAACGGCATCCCGCATTCTCCAGGGGCAACACCTCCGCGCAAGGCAAGTGCCGGACACTTGATGGCGGCGGTCGAGGCCGCGTCACTGCGCACCGATGTCCCGGCCTTCCGCCCAGGTGACACCGTCAACGTCCACGTCCGCGTCATCGAGGGCAACCGCTCCCGTGTGCAGCAGTTCAAGGGCGTTGTGATCCGCCGCCAGGGCGCCGGTGTCCGCGAGACCTTCACGGTCCGCAAGGTCTCCTTCTCCATCGGCGTCGAGCGCACCTTCCCGGTGCACACCCCGATCGTCGAGAAGATCGAGCTGGTCACCCGCGGCAACGTGCGCCGCGCCAAGCTGTACTACCTCCGTGAGCTCCGCGGCAAGGCCGCGAAGATCAAGGAGAAACCGAAGCGTCGTTAACCTCGGCATTTCATGACGGTCCGTCGGATCTTCCGGGGCGCCCGTCGCAGTATCCCGCCGGGCTCAGCAACGATGCCGGTGCGGTCGACTAGAGCAAGCCGCGACGGCCGGCCCGTGAAGGCAACCTGGAGCTGTTCGCCTCCAAGGTCCTCAGCTTGGGAAGCTCGGGTCTCTTGGCCGCGGTTGCAGCAGTGACCTGCGGCGGAGCGATGTTGGAGTCCTGGTCGCACCCGGGGCAAGTTCCCGTGGTTCCCCGCAGGATCTGGCACGCGAATGGCACGGCCTCTTCGCCTCGAACGTCCTTTGGCGGAGCTGGGCCCCGGAGTGTCTGAGCCTCAGCCGACGACAGTCAGCCACGACGGCGGGTGCGTCGACCGACCACGCACGCGTATGCCTCGCTGCACCCCCACCGACCTCAGCCACGCTACTGGCTTGTGTCGTCGACCAGAGTAAGCCGCGACGGCCGGCCCGTGACGGACGGGTGCGCGGGCCCTCGGCTGGGGTGGTGCGGTGAGTGCAGGCGCTCGTTGAACGACGTGGGGTCCCTGTGACGCACGCACCTTCTACAAGCCATCCCGCAAACACTGGGTGAGCCAATCGCTTGGTGGGTAGTGTGGAACGTTGTCGGGGCCGACCACCCTTGTGGCGCTGGCCAGGGTTCCGCAGGGGGTAGCGCAGATTACATGCCAACAGTCACGCTTGCCGATCAAATGCTATTGCACATTTCCACCAGCAAGAGTGCGACAATATCGGCACTTCCAGTAGGTGGCAGCAAATATCCGTTCCCCACGGCTCAACTGCTGCAGCAGATCGTCTCGGATCGTCTGCTTCTAGCGGGAGGGCATCTCCGAGCGGGTGACGCTCTACTTTTTGCGACACAATACAGATCGGCCATCAGTCGTTTCTACTACGCAATGTATCAAGCGGCGCGCGCCATCGCTTTCGCGGAAATTAAAGGTGACGATCACGAGCGCCACAACATCCTTCCGCGGAATCTCCCGGCGGGCATCGATAGCCCGGTCTTGCGTGAGGCTGAACTCGTGGATGCCCGCCTGCTGCGCAATCAGGCTGATTATGACATCTACCCAATCAACGAATCCGATTGGGAAAACGATGCTCGTGCACTTTCAGCAACAGCGGCCAACTTTGTCCAGATGTGCGAATCTTTCGCCCTGACGAACGGATATATCTGATGTCGGCAAGTGATTACGAAGCCCGAATCGCTCGGGTACTTGACGATGCAGACATCCCCATCGTGCGTGTTGAGGAAAGGTCATTTCCTGGCGAACGATGGTTTCTTGTTTGGGTGGACGAAGACTCGATAGCGGCAGCGCAGAGTCTGGCTGGACCTATTGAGCAAGAACTAAATTCCGTCCACGATACGGAAAATGAATCTCTCGCTGTCACCTTTAGGCCGCACCGTACCAGTGTTGAAAAGCCTCTGGTCTCTACGCCAAAGAGTGTCCTCGCCTCTTCAAAAGTTGACCAGCTGATCCAGCTGTTGGAAGCTAGGTCGCGCACATCTGACGCACTTCCCAGTCTCAAGTACATGGAAGATCCCCGGGCTAGTCTGGCCGCTATTGGTGCGTCACGTCACCACCTCGTCTACGGTCGACGTGGTGTAGGGAAGACCGCGCTCCTTCTTGAGGCTAAGCGTCTCGCCGAGAGAGAAGGGCACGTAACGGCGTGGATGAATGCCCACACCCTGCGGCTAATGAACTCATCTTCCGCTTTCCTTATGATTGCGGAGACTGTACTAACCTCCTTGATTCAGCACGCAGGCACTTCCCAGGGTGATTCCTTCGCTCGCCTAAAGGATCTCGGCGAGAAAGTCACATCTCTCCGGGCCGCTGAAGGAGATGCAGAGCTCGGCGAAACCATCGCTGATCTGAATAGGGGATTGCGGACAGTCCTGCGAGCGGGGATCGTTCGCCTGTACCTGTATCTCGATGACTTCTACCTTTTTCCCATCTCCGCGCAACCGCATCTGCTTGACTACTTGACTAGCATGCTGCGCGACTGTGATGGCTGGCTGAAGGTTGCGAGCATCGAACGCTTGACGCGGCCTTTCGAGCCATCCTCGCATATCGGCATTGAAATTCCGCATGACGCATCCAAGATCGATCTGGACGTGACTTTGGAAGATCCTGAGGCCACGCAGAGGTTCTTGGAGTCCGTGCTTACGAACTACACGGAAACTGTGGGGATCGCTAAGCCGTCGAGTATCACCCGTAATGCGGCGCTTGGCAGGCTGATTCTCGGTTCAGGTGGTGTACCTAGGGATTACTTGAACCTTTTCGCCTCTTCGATCGTGGCAGCTAGATCCCGGACAAACGCTCGGGAGGTCGGACAGGAAGACGTCGCAGATGCCGCCGGTAAGGCGGCGCGAGGAAAATTGAGAGATCTAGAGCAGGATGTTTCTGCAGATAACGCCGATTCTTTGACCTCGGCTCTCGAATACCTTTCGTCGTATGTTCGGGGAGAGGGGTACACCTACTTCCGCGTCGATGTTGCCCAAAAATCCCTCCCGGCCTATGAGACTCTTGCACGCCTCGTTGACCTCCGGTTTGCGCATCTGATTCAGGCTACGCTCTCAGACCAGCACCGCCAGGGAGTCAAGTATGAGGCGTACATTCTCGACCTAAGTCAGTACTCAGATGTGCGCTTGAAGCGGGGGCTGCACGTACTTGACCTCGAGGACGGCAAATGGACTTTTAGGTTGAGCGGCAAGGCTAATACGCTCAGGAAATTGAAGAGCACTCTATTCCGAGACGAGTTGCGGCGATCGCCTGTACTCGATCTGGAAGCACTTGGGCGGCATGCGGGCCTGAACACGGCGTGAGGTCGGTAGAACGACTTTGGGGCCGTGATCTTCGAGGCACGCGCCAGAGTGGCTGCGCAAAGCCGTGTAGCCGACCGCCGCAGCCGCGATGAACCCCTGCTTCGGCATCTCATGGTTGATCGCTCTGAGCGCGGCACGGGCGCCGGCCGGGCTGGAGCGGGACGGAGGCAGGAGCGCAGGCCCGGCCGGGGGCCGGGCCGCGCGCGGGGAGCGGAGCGAGCCGCCTTGAACCAGTGAAGAAGGTTGTTACTCAGTCGGTGGTTGGGGCGGCTGTGATGCTGCGGGACTGTGCTGCGGCTCGTCGAAGAGCTTCGGCTACTTGCTCGGCCGCATCGGCGGACAAGAGGATCTCTTGGGTCCACAGAATCGAGAGCCTGATGTCGCCGTTCAGCAGGTTGGTGGCAACGTCGACTTCGGTGCCGTTGCCGGTGACGTCCTGCACGTTGAGGTTTGGATCGCTGCCGTAGACGCTCATGGTGTCCGGCTCGTGCGGTGGGTGCTGGCGGCCGTGATGTTCCACAAAGGGGCTGCGTACTGCTCAGGGCGGCTGCTGATAAGTAGTTGGCGCAGGTCCTCGCGGAGGGAGCCGTTGAGGTTCAGCGCCTCGGTGATGCGGCGGAACGTCGTGTGGGTGACTCCGCGGTTCCGGGCCTCGGCCTCGAACTGGTCGAGTTGGGCCAGCACGGCTTGGGGGTCGAGCTTTACCGGTGGCTGCTCTTTGAGCCATGTGGCTTTGTTGCGCTCGTAGTCGATCTCCGAGTAGCCGCAGATTTCGCGGCTGTGTGCTTCTACCTCGTCCAGTGTGGCGGTCGTCATGATGGCGCGGGCCAGCCGGTTGCGGCTCAGCGCTTCGTCCAGATCGACCTCATGGACGGTCGGTCCTTCGTCGGTGAGGGGGACGGGGAGTCCGGCGTCCCGCATCTCGCAGGTGCCGCGTACGCCTCGGGCTGTCGCCGCGAGCATCCCGGTTGCCTCGGAGGGGTGCCACTCCAGGACCGAGCTGATCGGCTCAACGTCCTTGGCCGTGAAGGTGTGGATCAGTGGGCCGAGCAGGTCGCGCAGTTCATCGGGAGGCAGTTCACCGTCCAGGCCGGGGCCTGCCACCAGGAGGCGGATCGGTGCGTTCACCTGGCAGCACGCGGCGAGCGTGACGGCGTCGGCAAGCGGGCTTTTCAAGGTCGGTTCATCGCCTCGGGCGAGGATGTCGCCGCCTACGTCCAGGAGATCGATCGACTCCGGTGAGAAGTGGCTTAGTAGCTCTTCGAGTTGGCGGGTGATGCCCTCGACTCCGTGGTGCGGGTCGATCAGCGCGAAGGTGTGCGGGAGTTCTGTTGCGAGTCGGGGAAGGGTGGAGCCCGCCGGAGCGATCGGGCGGGCCTTGGCCGGCACTGCCCAGACTGCTGGGGTGAGGGGTTGGAGGCCGGTGAAGTTCTCTGGTCCTCGGGGGCCTGGTACCGGGTCGATCAGCAAGCGGTCCCACGCGTACGTGAGGATCACCGCCTGGTCGTCCTCGCCGTATAGAGCGGTGTGAAGCATTGCGGCGGCGACTGCGTCGCCCCCTCCTCCTGCTGCGACGATCAACCGCGTCATGGGCCCAAGACTACGGGGTCGGGGCCTTGACCAGTCACCCTATAGTGGCTAGAGGCTATAGCCACTTGGACGAGGAGGGGACATGCCTCAGATTGAGGAGGCGCAGCCGAAGTATCTCCAGATCGCGCACTTCATCCGTGATCAGATCCTTCGGGGCGACCTGCGGCCCGGAGACGAGGTCCCTTCGGAGCGGCAACTGGCGGCGGACTGGAAGGTGTCCCGGCCGACGGCGGCGCGGTCGCTGGAAGCGCTGAGCCATCAGGGGCTCGTCGAGAAGCGGCAGGGGTCCGGCACGTACGTGCGGAGCCTTGAAGTGAACCGGCGGGCACGGGAGTTGTACGGGCGGGCCCGGCAGACCGGGAAGATCTACACGCCCGGTGAGTACGCCGTGATCACGTCGGCTGGGTGGCTGGACGCGCCGGATCACGTTGCTGAGGCGTTGGGCCTGGTGAAGGACCGTCGGGCCGTGCATCGCCGGCGGGTGACCAACAACCAGGATGGGCCCATTACGCTGTCCACTTCGTGGTTCGCGCCGGACGTCGGGCAGCGGGCGCCCAAGCTCCTGGAGCCGGAGCGGATCCAAGAGGGCACCTTGATGTACGTCGAGAACATGACGGGGCGGCAGGGGAGTTACGCGGAAGATCGCATGTGTGCTCGGCAGGCGACTGATGAGGAGGTGGCAGACCTCCAGCTTGAGCCTGGCTCGGCGGTGTTGATCGTGCATCACGTCGTCTTCGACCTCCAGGACCGGCCGTTGGAGTTCGCCGAAGCCACCTACCCACCGCACCGCTGGGCGTTCGAGCAGGGATACCCACTCACCTGATGGCTCGTCACTTCGACGGAACTGCTTGCGCGCCGCGAGTGGCTAATGCCACTATCCAGTAAGTGGCTAAGGCCACTTGATCGGAAGGGGGCACGGAGTGACGAGTCAGCGGCCGGACCAGGGAGCTCACTTACCTTGCCGGGGTTGCCGTGGGCGTGGCTGGAAGCGTGTCAGTTCGCGTACGTCCCTGGCGCTCGCCGCTGCCGCCGACCGCACTCGTGCCACATCGAAGCGGCGCTGCCTCGACTGCGACGGCAGCGGCAAGGAGTGAGCGCGGATGGCTTACACGATCGACCGCTACCCCTGTGAGGACTCCCCGCGGCTCGGAGCGATGACCTTGCATCCGACCCCGGAGTCCGTCCCCCGGGCTCGACGCTGGTTCCGGAAGTTCATCGCCCCGTACAACCCGGCCTGCTCGGTCGAGGACTGCGTGCTGATGATCTCGGAGCTGGTGACCAACGCCATCCGCTACGGGCAGGCGGACGAGCCGTGGCAGGTGCGGGTGGAGTGGTTCCGGGAGGAGACCTCGCTCCGGGTCGAGGTGCACAACCCCGGTTTCCCGGCGAACGTGCGGCTCCGGCGCCCCGATGCCAACGACGCGCACGGGCGGGGGCTGCTGCTGGTGGACTCGATCGCCGAGTCGTGGCACTCCGGGCCCAGTCGCTTCGGCGGGACGGTGGTCTCCTTCGTGGTCGCCGATGCCTGGCCGTCGTAAGGGCAATACCCTCCCTTGGTACTGCGCCGGCGGATTCGTCGCTAGTCTGGTTGACCAGTTGACTTGGCCAATCTCGACAGGCGGCGGCGTTCATGGCGTATGAAGTGGAGGCACCAAAGTACGTCCGCCTCGCTCAGACCATTCAGCAGCGCATCGAGGACGGCACGTACCCGCCCGGCACCCGTGTGCCCAGTGAGAACCAATTGGTGCAGGCCTTCGGGATGTCCCGCCCAACCGTCGTCCGGGCCCTGGAGCTGCTGAAGCGTGACGGCTGGCTGGAGTCACGGCAGGGGTACGGCACGATCGTGCGGGGGCGTCCGGCGGTGGTCGAGCAGAAGGACCGCCGGGGGAGTGAGGCGCTCGCGCGTGACGAGTCGCAGTCCCCAGGGCGACTCGTAGAGGTCGGTCACGTCCCCGTTCCGGCCCGCGTCGCCTCCGTGCTCGGGCTGCCGAAGCGGGCCAAGGTCCTTATGCGCCGATTCCTCGTCGTGGAGGACGGCGAACCCGTCGAGCTGGTCTCGTCGTACTTTCCCGCCGGCCTGGTCGAGGGCACCGAACTGGAGAGTGCCGACGCTCTGACCGGCAGCACTCGCGCGCACCTGGAAGCACGCAAGAAGGTCCGTTTCGACCACGTGACGGAACGGGTATCGGCCCGCCTTCCTGCGCCTGCCGAAGCCGAGCTTCTTGACGTCCCGGACGGCGTTCCGGTGCTGAGCGTCCTTGTCGTCGCGTGCGACGCCTCCGGCCAAGCACTGCAAGTCTCTGACGTACTGCTTCCTGCCGATCGGCAGGAGCTGGAAGACACCTACCGCCTGAACTGAGCCCGGTCCAGGGCTGGGTCTTGTCTTCGGATCACTCTCACGGACGTGCGATAGGTTGCCCGCCATGGCTGAACTCGGACCCGTCGCCTGGCCACCTGCTCCGATAAGGACCGAACGGCTCGTGCTCCGCGAGTCCGAGGCCCGGGATCGTGCGGCGTTCATCGAGCTGTTCGCATGCCCAGAGGTGCACACCTACCTCGGTGGCCCTCGACCGCGTGATGAGCTCGAACGTGCGATGCCTGAGGTACCCGGTCGGCGCCCTGGCCTTTTCGTGATCGATCTCGGCGGAGCGATGATCGGCTCGATCACGCTCGATCGGCGCGACGCAGAGCGTCCGGGTCACGTCCGTCCGGATGGCGGGGACGCCGAGCTCGGCTACATGTTCCTGCCGGAGGCGTGGGGATGCGGGTACGCCGCCGAGGCGTGCGCAGCGGCGCTCGACTGGTTTGCCGACGCACTCCCGAGCGAGCCGGTGGTGCTCTGCACCCAGACCGCCAACAGCCGCTCGATGCGCCTGGCGGCGAAGCTGGGGTTCACCGAGGTGGAGCGGTTCGAGGAGTGGGGCTCCGAGCAGTGGTTCGGCGTGTGGTCTTCGGTCACGCCGTCCGGTTGAGCTAGCCGTCCTCCCGGCCGGGAAGCGGTGCCCCCTGGAGAAACGCTCGGTAAGCGTCCGCGGCGTCGTCCTCCACGGTCGGCCCTTCCGGTCCGTACCGTGTGTCGCTCCGGTCGCGTTTCGGTCCGGAGATCCAGAAAGCCTCATCGGTTTCGACGTCGTAGAAGTTCGCGTCGAACAAGCCGAGACCCGTGGCGCGCCGCAGGGTCCGCCCCTGGAAGTAGGCGGTCTTCCAGCTCTTGGAGAAGTCCACCCACCCGATCCACGACGGTCCGCGGTCGGTGTCGTAGCCCGTCTTGAGCTGCACGAACGTGATTCGGCGAGGCATGCTCCCAGCTTGGCCGGTCGCGCTACTCCAGCAAACCGAGTTTGTGGATCGATCCGATGGCCAACCGTTCTAGCTTGACAAGTCAACTTGGCATCCCTAGCTTCGAGCTTGCTAAGTCAACTTGTCAGGTGGCGAGTTGGTCGACTCAGAAGGAGAAACTCTGTGCGCGTGATCCGTGTTGACGCCTCGACCGCGACGATCCTGCTCACCGAAGCGCCGGCGCCGAAGGTGCGCGACCGGCAGACCGGCGAGATCGCCAAGGACGCCGTGAGCGGTGAGGCGCTCATGACCATCGGCGTCGTCTACATCGACGAGGGTGAGTCGTCGCTGATCCAGGTCACCATCCCGGAGAGCGGTGTGACGGACGGCTTGGCCGTCGGCGCCCCGGTCTCCCTCCCCGGCCTCGTCGCCCGGCCCTGGCAGAGCGTGTTCAACGGGCAGCAGCGGCACGGCATCGCCTACCGGGCCACGGCCGTCATGCCCGGGGCGTTCCAGATGGCTCAGGCGGGCTGATCGACGTGACCGACCTGGTGACGTTGGCCGAGCTGGGCGGACCGCTCGCCGTGATAGGCGGCGCGGCCTACGCCCGGCACGCCCACCCGGCGGCGTACTGGCCCACGGTCGGGCTGCCGCTCTCGGTGGCCCGGCTGCTGGCCTCATACTCCTCGACCATGGACGCCTGCGGGCTGACCGTCGAGCCGTCCCGCTGGCGGGCACTGGCCGTCCGGGCCACGACGCGCCGTGAGGTGCGGCCGGTTCCTCCGCGTCGGGGGATGATCCGGCCCACCTCAACCGGGCTCCGGGTACGGCTGCGGCTCGCTCCAGGGCAGGAACCGGCGGACGTGGCCGCCTCGGCCGAACGGCTGCGGCACGCCTGGGGAGTTCACGCCGTGTACGTGCGGGATGTCAAGCCCGGTGTCGTCGAACTTCGGCTCGTCGGCTACGACGTCTTACGCAAGGTGCGCATGCCTCGCCGCGTCGGCAGCGGGCTTTTGCGGGTGCCGGTGGCGCTGCGGGAGGACGCGACCGCGTTCGTCCGCGACTACCGCGCCGTACCCCATGAACTCGTCCTCGGCGCCACGCTGTCCGGCAAGTCCATGTACCTCCGGCACCTCATCTCCGGTCTCGCGGCCCAACCCGTCGCCCTGGTCGGCATCGACTGCAAGCGCGGTGTCGAGCTGGCGCCGTTCGCCTCGCGGCTCTCCGCGCTGGCTACCGACCCGGACGAGGCGGCTGAGCTGCTGCCGGTCCTGGTCAAGGAAATGGAGGACCGATACGACCTGATCAAGGCCCGGCAGGGCATCGCGCCCGGAACCCCGGACGAGGAGATCGCCTCGGACGTCTGGGGCCTGCCTGAGAGCGAACGGCCCGTTCCCATCGTGCTGTTCGTCGATGAGGTGGCCGAACTCTTCCTCGTCGCCACCCGCAAGGACGAGGAACGGCGGGACGAGATGGTTACCCAACTTATCCGCCTCGCCCAGCTCGGCCGCGCAGCCGGCATCTACCTGGAAGTCTGCGGGCAGCGCTTCGGTGCCGAACTCGGCAAGGGAGCCACCATGCTCCGCGCGCAGTTGACCGGCCGGGTCTGCCACCGCGTGAACGACGAAGCCTCCGCCAAGATGGCTCTCGGCGACATCGCGCCCGAAGCGGTTGACGCGGCCTGCTCCATTGCTCCCGAACTGCCCGGCCTGGCCGTCGTCGGCGACACCTCCGGCGGCTGGTCCCGCATCCGCACCCCGTACTTGTCGCTCGCCGATGCTGCGGCTACCTGCCGAGACTCGGCGCATCTCGCCCCGGACGTACCGGCGCTCTCGCCCTTCCGGCCGTACGTCCCGCCCGTGCCCGTTGAGGCATCCGCGCCGACGGCCACTCCGCGCCCGGTCGCCGAGTAACCAACTCGCTCCATCGGCCAGCGCGGCCGTCCCGCGCCAAATCCCTACCCCCGCCATGCCCGGAACCGGAAGGAGTGGCGCCGTGCGTTCCCTGCCCGTCCGCCTCGACGCCGTACTCGTCCAAGCCCTGATCGCCGCCGCGCTGTCCTTCGCCCACCTGCACGACCTGGCCGCAGCGGCCGGACAGGACGGCTGGAAGGCGTGGGCCTACCCGGTCTCCGTCGACCTGCTGTTGGTGGCGGCCTGGCGGCGACTGCGCTCAGGCGGGTCGAAAGCGGCCGGGTGGTGCTGGTTCCTCGTCGCGCTGACCGCGTCGCTCGGGGCCAACATCGCCACGGCCGGCCTGCTCGACCTGGACGCCGTCCCGGCCTGGCTGCGCATCCTCGTCGCCGGATGGCCCGCGGTCGCCTTCCTCGGCGGCACGCTCCTCGCCCACGGCTCAACAGAAGAGCCCAAGGCGGCCTCGATCCCGGCGCCTGAACCGCCCGCTGTAGAAGCGGCGCCCGAACCGGCTCCGCCGCCCGCCACCCCTGTCCCACCCGCCCTCGTCGCCCACGCCCGCAAGGTCGCCGACGAACACCGCGCCCGGACCGGAACACCCATCGACACCCCGACCCTTCGCGCCCGGCTCGGCGTCCCGCTGCCGCTCGCCGAAGCCATCGCCACCCAACTCACCTGAACCCAGGAGTACTTCCGCACATGCGTCCGTCCACGCTCCGCGCCCTCAACCGCGCTGCCGAGCTGACCCGCCAGAACCGCCTCACCGAAGCAATGCTCATCGCCGAACCCGTGATCCTCACCGCCGACGAGTACGAGGGCGAGGAGATCCGGCGGTGGCTGCTCGACCACGTCGCCGACTTCACCGGCGAGAACCACCCGGACTCGAAGGAGCTGCCCTGATGCCCGCCAACCCCCGCTTCCGCCGCGTCGTCCGCATCGGACCCGTCCAGGTCGGCACCTACTACGACGGCCGGGGCCAAGAGAAGCACACCGCCGTCTGCACGGCCCCGCGCTGCGGCTTCTCGAACGACTACGACAGCCGCACCGCCGCCGAGCTGGCCGCCCGCACCCACCGCTGCCGCGTCCGCTGAGGAGATCCCGTGACCGTCTCACTCCCGCTCGTCTTCGTCCTCGGCGTCATCGCCTGGGCCGCGATCAAGTTCCTCGGCGTCCGCCTGTGGGTCGCCGTCGTAATCGCGCTGTTCGGCTTCTGGCTCTCGCACACTTTCCTCGCCCCGGCCATCGAGACCGGCACCCGCACCGGAGTCGGCGTCGTCAACGGCACCGACAAGTGACAAGGAGGTTTGCCATGTTGTTCCGCCCGCAGCTGCCCGACACCCCGCACCTGCCCACGACGCTCACCACGCAGCAGCACCGGGTGCAGGCTCCGGTGCCGTCCGCCGGCCGCCCGCTCACCCCCTACGTGGGCGCGGCCGCCGCCGTGGTCGTCGTCGGCATCGTCCTCACCGCGCTCCTGGCGGCTGTCGCCGTCACGGCCGTCTCCGTGGCCATCGCCGCCGTGGTCCTGCGCTCCCTCGTCAACGGCGCCAACAGGCGCTGACCGGCCACCGGGGCGGCAAACGCCGCCAAGCATCCCGCCGCCCCGGGGCCTCCCTCCCAACCACCGAAACAGCCGAAAGGGACTCCCATCCTTACCCACTCGACCCCGCCCCCGCTGGCGGAGCTGAGCACCCTCGCCGCCTTAGGCACCATGCCCGCCCTCGCCCGACAGCTTGCGGGCCTGGGCGGCTGCACCCACCCCATACGCCTCGACGGCCACCGCACCGAGTACAACGTCGACACCCGCACGGGCGAGATCGGCAGCATCCTCCACCACCTGGACTCCGCTGCCCTCCCCGCTGGCCACCTCCTGGTCCGATGCAACAACCGCCGCGCAACGCGCTGCGCGGCCTGCGCCGAGACGTACCGCCGCGACACCTACCACCTGATCACCGCCGGGCTGCGGGGCGGCAAGGGCACCCCTGACCGGGTCGCCACTCACCCCCGCGTCTTCGCCACCTTCACCGCACCCGGCTTCGGCCCGGTCCACAACCGCCGCACCGACGGGCGACCCTGCCGCTGCGGCGTTCACCACGGCCAGGACGACGAGGCGCTCGGCACGCCGCTCGACCCGGACACCTACGACTATGAAGCGGCCGTCCTCTGGAACGCGCATGCCGGGGCCCTGTGGCGGCGCTTCTCGATCTACCTCCGCCGGGAGGTCGCCAAGCGCGCCGGCCTCACCCAACGCACCTTCCGCGACCATGCCCGCGTCTCGTTCGCCAAGGTGGCCGAGTACCAGAAGCGCGGCGCCGTCCACTTCCACGCGGTCATCCGCCTCGACGGCCCGGAGGGCGGAGACACTCCGCCTCCGTCCTGGGCCACGGCCGAGCTTCTGTCGGACGCCATTCGCGCCGCCGCGACCGCCGCCCGCGTCGACGGCCCGGTGATCGACGGCCGGGCCCACACCTTCGCCTTCGGGCGACAGCTCGACGTCCGACCGATCCGCTCCGCCGACTTCGACCAGGAGCTGACAGAGCGGGCCGTAGCGGCGTACATCGCCAAGTACGCCACCAAGGGCGCCGAGACAGCAACCGGCACCCTTGACCGGCCGATCCGCTTCCTCGCCGAGCTGGCACACGCCCGGATCACCGAACACGCCCGCCGCATGATCCGCACCGCCTGGACCCTCGGCGCCCGCAAGGAGCTGGAATACCTCCGCCTGCGCGCCTGGGCACACATGCTCGGCTTCCGCGGCCACTTCTCCACCAAGTCCCGCCGCTACTCCACCACCCTCGGCGCACTCCGCGACGCCCGCGCCGAATGGCGCCGCGCCCAGACGGCTCCGCCCGTCCCGCAGGACGGTGACAGCACGCTCGTCCTCGCCCACTGGGTGTTCGCCGGAACCGGCCTCAGCGCCGCCGAGACCTGGCTTGCCGCATCTCTCGAACCCGCCCCCGGAACGGAAGGAGAACCCACCGCATGACCGACCGCTACCTGTCCGTCGACCAGGTCGCCGAGCTGCTCGGCACGACCGCCCGCTTCCCCCGGCGGCTGATCGAGGAGCGGCGCATCCGGTACGTGAAGCTCGGCCGGCATGTCCGCATCCCCGAGAGCGCGGTCGAAGAGTTCATCCAGTCCCGCACCGTCGAGCCGATCAGGCTCCGCCGCACGACGCTCCGGAGGGTTGCCTGATGGCCAACAAGAAAGGGAGGCGACGTCGCTTCGGTGCGGTGCGGCAGTACCGGTCCGGCCGCTGGACGGCGTCATACCTCGGCACCGACGGCGAGCGCATCCGCGCTGACGAGACCTTCGAGACGAAGAAGGACGCGGAGATCTGGCTGTCGCAGGTCGAGGCAGACCTCAGCCGCGGGGACTGGCGCGCTCCGGACGCTGGAGCGGTCAACTTCCTTGTGTACGCCGAGAAATGGGTCGAGGAGCGGGAGCTGGCCGTTCGTACCGTGGACCTGTACAAGCACCTTCTCCGTCTCCACATCCTCCCGACCTTCGGTGGACTCGACTTGGATGAGATCACCGCTCCCCGCGTTCGCGAGTGGAGGGCTGAGCGGCTCCGCACCACCACAGCCAAGACCACCGTCGCCAAGGCATACCGCCTCCTCAAGGGCATCCTCGGAACGGCCGTCGACGACGACCTGATCAGCCGCAACCCGTGCCGGATCAAGGGCGCGGGCAAGGAGTCGGCTGCCGAACGGCGCATCGCCACCGTCGCCCAGGTCGACGCCCTCGCCGAAGCGATCGGCATCCGCTGGCGGCTCATGGTCTACCTCGGCGCGTACGGCCCGATGCGCCCCGAGGAGCTGGCAGGCCTGCGCCGCCGGGACGTCGACGCCGACAACATGGTGATCCACGTTCGCGTCGCCGAGCCTGAGCGGACAAACGGCAAACGTGCCCCCGGTGAGACCAAGTCCGGCGCAGGTGTTCGTGCCGTCGTTCTCCCCGCCTTCCTCCACAAGGAGGTGAAGCAGCACCTCGCCTGGTTCGCCGAGAAGGGACCCGACGGCCTGGTCTTCGTCGGCGAAAAGGGCGCTCCCTTCCGGCGCACCTCCTTCGGCCGGAAGTGGCGGCGCGCCCGGACCGTCGCCGGCCTCCCGGACGGCTTCCGCTTCTACGACCTTCGTCACACCGGCCACACGCTGTCGACCCGCTCAGGCGCCACCCTCAAAGACACGATGGTCCGGGCCGGCCAGTCCTCCGAGAAAGCCGCGCTGATCTATCAGCACTCCGACGAGGAGCGGCAGCGCGATGTCGCGGCCGGGCTCGACGACATGGTCCGCGCGGAGCGTGCGAAGCACCACAGCGACAGCCGCGCGCACCACAAGCCGAAGCCCACCGGCACCTAGCAGCGCGCTTATGGTGCGGATGTGGTGCACGCCCCGCCCACCGGTCTAGACAACAAACAACCCCCGGGTCGATGACCTGGGGGTTTCTCATGGAGCGGGTGACGAGAATCGAACTCGCGCTCTCAGCTTGGGAAGCGACGGCGCCTGCACTGTCATATGGCACCTGACCTGCGTGGATTCACCGTGCTGGCGTTGTTCCCGGGGCCTGATGGCACCGCTGTTGACCGTGGTTGTCCGCTCTTACGGGCACGGATTGGGCACGGCCTCGGTTTGTGCCGTACGGCAGCATGGTCATGCTTGTCGAGAGGTTCACCGGGCGTGAGTCGAGCCGCGCGCGTATGGATGACGTTGCGTGTGCAATCCGGTGGGTCGACTTCCGAGTCATCGACGAAGGCAGCCAGGGCTCCAGCGGTGGGGTCCTCGCCATCCTTACCCTCCTGGAGAGTGGTGTGTTCACCGAGGAGGACCCAAGGCGATCCGGGCGGGATGGAAACCTGAGCCCGACAGCCCTTCGCCGTCAGGCGGAGTCGTCGAGCGCGCCGGCAATCAGCACTTCGAGCTGCTGCGCCACCTGGTCCAGCGGCTGCATGCTGCGCTTGGCGCGGCACATGGCGATGGCGCCCTCGACGGACGCCACGATCAGGGCCGCGAGTCCAGGAGCCCGTTCGGGGTCGGCGCCGTGCCCCCGTAGCGACTGAGCGAGCAGCTGCTCCCAGCCCTCGAATGCCTCGGCGGCCGCGACGAGGGCTGGCGGGATCTCGTCGGCCGGCGGTTCCTCGACGGCGACGGCCAGTACGGGGCAGCCGGCGTGGAAGTCGCTCTCGACGACGATGCCACGCCATAGGGCCAGGAAGGCACGCAGCCCGGCGACCGGGCCCTCGTCCAGTTCCTTGCGCAGGATGCGCGCGACTGCCGCACCCGCGTACTGCACGGCCTCGGTGGCCAACTGCTGCTTGCCCTCGGGGAAGTAGTGGTACGTCGAGCCGAGCGGAGCCTTGGCGTGCTTGGCCAGCTCCCGGATGCTGGTCGCGTTCAGGCCGCGCCGGCTGATCAGGTCGGCCGCACCGGCCACGATGCGCTCGCGTGACGGCGTGCTGGACTCGGCCACGACCGCACTCCCTCTCTGGCTATAACGCTCGTCATAGTCTAGCGTGACCTTCGGCTATAACGACTGTAATAGGCCGAGTGTGCAGCCGAAGGGAGACCTCGCCATGCCGGTGATCCGGCTCACCGTCCCGCCCGGTTCCCTGACCGAGGAGGGCCGCAAGACCGTCCAGCGCGACCTGGCCGCCGTCCTGCTGCGCTGGGAGGGCGCACCCGACACCGCGTTCTTCCGCGCCCAGGCGTGGAGTTACCTCGTCGAACTGCCCGAGGGCGCGCAGACGACCGCCGAGGACGACGCGCCCCGCTTCCTCGTGGACGTGACGGTCCCCCAGGGCGCGCTGTCCGAGCGCCGCAAGGCCGGCCTGGTCGAGGACGCCACCAAGACCGTCCTCGCGGCCGCCGGGCTCTCCCGGGACGACGCGCTGCGCGTGTGGGTGCTGGTGCACGAACAGCCCGACGGCACCTGGGGCGCCGGCGGCTCCGTCGTCCGTTACGCGGACCTCGTGGCCCTGGCGAAGCGGCAGAAGCAGAAGGGGCAGCAGGCTGATGCGTGAACTGACCTACGTCGCCCGCAACACCGTCGAATGGCGCGAGGCCCCCGACCTCAAGCTCCGGTCCGGCCAGGAGGCGATCGTCGCCCCGGTGGCCGCCACCTCCTGTGACGTCGACACCGCGATCCTGGCCGGGCATGGCTTCATCGACCCGCCGTTCGCCCTCGGCCACGAGTGCGTGGCCCGGGTCGTCGAGACCGGCGACGACGTCACCATCGTGGCCCCCGGCGACCTGGTGGTCGTCCCCTGGTCCCTCAACTGCGGCACCTGCGACCACTGCCGCGCCGGACTGACCGCCCACTGCACGGCCGTTCCGCACATGGCCATGTACGGCGCACCGATCGGCGGCAGTTGGGGCGGTCTCTTCTCCGACCTGGTCCGCGTCCCCTGGGCGGACGCCATGCTCGTACCCCTGCCCGCCGACCTCGACCCGATCGCCATGGCCTCGGCCAGCGACAACTGGTCCCTGTCCTGGCGCCTGGTCGCCCCCCACCTGAAGAACAAGCCGGGCGCCCGCGTCCTGGTCGTCGCGCGCGGCAGCATCGGCCTGTACGTCTGCGACATCGCCCGCGCACTCGGTGCCTCCGACGTCCTGTACGTCGACCCGGACCCCGAACACCGCAGGCTCGCCGAGAGTTACCGCGCCCGCACCGCCGAGACCCTCGAACCCGTCCTGCACGGCTTCGACCTCGCCGTCGAGGCCACGGGCCGCGTCGACCAGCTCGCCCTCGCCGTCAAGTCCCTCGCCCCGGAAGGCATCTGCGAGTCGGCCGGCAACCACTTCCGCCCCGGTGAGCTGCCCCTGCTCGACATGTACCTCACCGGCGTCACCCTGCGCATCGCCCGCGACAACGTCCGAGGCCACATCCCTGACGCCCTGGACCTCGCCCGCTCCGGCAAGGTCGACCCCGCCCGGGTCGTCTCCCACGTCCTCGACTGGGAACAACTCCCCGACGCCCTGCCCGAGAAGCACCTCAAACCCGTCTTCGTCCGCGCCGACGGCTGAACACCTCCCGAGAGCCCCGACCGAGAAAGCCGATGAACGCGCCACCGACAGAACTCCTGACGACGCATACCGAAGCCACACGACCACGAGGAGAGGAACTGGACCACCAGCGGAGGGCGATCGCCGCACTCGGCCACGAACTGCGTGCCTTGGTGGACGCCACCGTACGCACCGCGGCCCCGGCCGAGGTCTTGCATCGCGTGACGGACGGCGTCCGTCGGCTCACCGGGCAGTTGACCGGTCGGCGTCGCGTACGGGCAGAGATCCCGGACGTGGACGAGTTCCCCGGCGGCGTACGGATGTACAGCCCCGTCACCGGACCCGGCAGCCCCCTCGCCCCACCCATGCAGGTCACGCCCGAGGGCGTCGGCATCATCGGCCGCTGCACCCTCGGGATCGCCCACGAGGGCCCGCCCGGATATGTCCACGGCGGGATGAGCGCCATGTTGCTGGACGAGCTGATGGGCTGGGCCTGCTACAGGGCCGGAACCCCCGCGATGACAGTCTCGCTGCAGATGCGCTACCACCGTCCGGTCCCGGTGGAGACTTCCCTGCGCGTCTTCGCCCACGTCACTGGCACCGAGGACCGGAAGATCTTCGTGGCGGGCTCGATCAGCACCGAGGAGGACCCGTCGGTCGCCCTGGTCACGGCGGACGGCGTCTTCGTCTCCCCCGACCCCGCCCGGACCCGGACCCTGTTCCCGAACACGCCCTGATGGCGGGCCGCCGCCCGGCATGAGTTGCGGCCGCGGGGCAGCGGCCGGTCAGCCGGGCCGGCCGGTCGGCATGACGGTGCCGTGCGGAAGGTTCACCCCCATCACCCCTCACCCGGCAGCACTGCGTCCCGCCTGCAGGGACGGTCGGCGGGACGCAGTGGGCAGGATGCGAGGAGCCCGACACCATCATGTGGGGCTCATAGGAGGTCAGAACATACCGTTGTCGTTGGCCGAGTTCTCGGGCACCGGTGTCGAGACGTCCCAGTGCTCGACGATCTTTCCGTTCTTCACGCGGAAGATGTCCATGGCGGCGAGGCCACGGTCCGTCGCGTTGAGCGTGATGTGCGTGTGCACCGTCACGAGGTCGCCGTCGGCGAGGAACCGCTTGAAGTCCACGTTGACGTCCGGGACCGCCTTGACGAACCCGGTCGCCCAGGTGACCCACCCTTCCTTGCCGTCGGCGACGTTGGGGTTGTGCTGGACGAGGTCGCCCAGGTAGCGGTCGGCGGCCTGCTGTGGCTTCTTCTGGTTGATGCCGAGGTCCACGAAGGCGCGCACGATCTGCTTGTTGCGCGCCTCCTTGGCGTCCTTGGCGCCGGACCAAGCGGCCGCGGCGGGCTTCTTCTTCGGCGCGGTGTCCGTGACGGCGAAGGCGGTCGTGCCTACGGTCAGCGCGGCGGTGGTGAGGACGCCGACGCCCAGGATGGTGGCGCGGCGGCTGGGCCTGCGGGGGTTCATGGCTGTCTCCATCGTTGTCTGCGGTAGGTGTTGCCTTGCTGATCTCCGGACCTGAGAGGTGCGGAGAAACTCGGTTGTCCTCCGTGCGGTGCGCCGGCCCGGCGCGGCGACACCCCGGCCGGCCCCGTCTCACGCCTGGCGCGACGCCAGTTCCACCACCGTCACGTCCGAGGGTGCCCCGACCCGGGTGGGCGGGCCCCACGCGCCTGCGCCCCGTGACACGTACAGCTGTGTGTCGCCGTACCGTTCCAGTCCGGCGACCGTCGGGTTGGCCAGCTCGGCGACGTAGTTCATCGGCCAGAGCTGGCCGCCGTGGGTGTGGCCGGACAGTTGCAGGTCCACCCCGTGTCGTACGGCCTCGTCCACGAACACCGGTTGGTGTGCCAGGAGTACCGAGGTGCGTGACGGGTCGCGGTCGCGCAGCGCGGCCGCGAGGTCGGGGCCGTCGTCGTGCTCCTCGCCGGTCACGTCGTTGACGCCGGCCAGATCGAAAGCCGCGAGTTCCACGCGTTGGTTCGCCAGGAGCTTCAGGCCCAACTCCTGTACGTGTTCCGTCCATTCCTCCACGCCGGAGAAGTACTCGTGGTTGCCGGTCACGAAGAACGCCCCGTGACGGGCCCGCAGTCCGCCGATCGGCTCGACCGCCGAGCGGAGGTCGTCCACCGACCCGTCGACCAGGTCGCCGACCACGGCGATCAGGTCCGGCTGGGTCGAGTTGACCGTCCGCACGACCTTCTCGGTGAACCCGCGCCCCAGGATCGGGCCGAGATGGACGTCGCTGACCACCGCGATCCGGTAGCCGTGCGCCGATCTGGGCAGTTTCGCCAGAGGTACGGTCACCCGCTTCACCCGCGGTCCGCGCAGCACTCCGTAGGTTCCGTAACCGACCGTGCCGACCGCGGCCGCGGCCGTCGCCCCGCCGACCAGCCGGGCCACGAACACCCGCCGTGACACGTCCGCGGGGGAGACGTCGCTGACGGGAGCCGCCGCCGACTCGGTGACCGGCTCGGAGGGCGGCACCGCGACCGGCTCGGGGACCGGCGCCGGTACGGTGGCCGCCTGCCGAGCGGCGCGGCGCCGCAGCAGACCTGTCAGCGCCGGGCGGACGGCCTCGCCGGCGAGGACGCCGATCAGCAGGTACAGGGCGACCGCGGCCCACAGATACGCGGGCCACGCGACGATCCGGACCAGCAGGAACGGCAGTCCGAGCCGGTCCCCGGTGAACACCGTCAGCATGAGCGCGGGGCCCGCCACGAGGACCGCGGTGCCCAGCCGTCGCCCCACCGTGCCCGGGGCGGTCGTGTCCCGGACGAGGCGGCGCCACACGTACCAGTGCAGGCCGCCCATCACGCCGACTACGACCGGAATGGCCAGGACGAGCACGATTCCCACGGCGTTACAGCCTTTCTGACGTTCGCTTCATGCTGACGGTGCGACCGGGTTCCTCCGGCTCAGCGGGTGGCCGGTTCGGGCTGCCGGTTCTCCTCGGCCGTCTCCGCGGGGCCTTCGACGGACAGATGCGGCAGGCGCTTGTCGAGCCAGCCGGGAATCCACCAGTTGGCCTTGCCGAGCAGGTACATCGAGGCCGGGACCAGGACCGTCCGCAGGACGAAGGCGTCGATCGCCACGGCGGCCGCCAGGCCGATGCCGAACTCGGCGACGATCCGCTCGCCCCCGAAGCTGAAGGCGATGAAGACGCAGAACATGATGGTGGCGGCAGCGGTGATGACGCGTCCCGTCTCGGCCATGCCCACCGCGACGGCGCGTTTGTTGTCGCGGGTGTGGATCCATTCCTCGTGCATGCGGCTGACGAGGAACACCTGGTAGTCCATCGACAGGCCGAACAGGACCGAGAGCATGATGACCGGCAGGAACGCCTCGACGGGTCCGGCCGCGCCCAGGCCGAGGCGCTCCGAGCCCCAGCCGTACTGGAAGAACGCGACGATCACGCCGAAGGAGGCGGCGGTGGCGAGGATGTTCATGACGGCGGCGACGACCGGCACCATCAGGCTGCGGAACGCGAGGAGCAGCAGCACGCAGCCGAGCGCGACGATGACGGTGAGGAACAGCGGGAGCTTGCCCGCCAGGACATCGGCGAAGTCGTCGAAGATCGCCGTCTGGCCGCCCACGTAGACCTGGAGCGTGCTGTCCTTCTCGGCGGGCGGGATCACGTCGTCGCGGAGGTGCTGGATGAGTTCCGCGGTCTGCTCGGACTGGGGCGAGGTCGTCGGGACGACCTGGACGATGCCGATCTTGGCGTCGGGTTCGGCCGGCAGCACGGTGACGGCGGCGACGCCCTTGGTGTCGGAGAGCTGCGTGGCCAGGCTCCGCAGAGCCTGCTGATCGGACGCGCCGGGCGTCTGGGCGACGAGCTGGAGCGGGCCGTTGAACCCGGGGCCGAAGCCGTCGGCCAGCATGTCGTACGCCTTGCGGGTGGTGGTGTCTTCGGGGTGGTTGCCGGCGTCGGAGGAGCCCAGCCGCAGGGACAGCACCGGCAGGGAGAGCACGGTGATCACCGCCAGGGAGAGCACCGAGAGGATCACCCGGCGCCGTTCGGCGACCACGGCCCAGCGGGCCCAGACGCCGGGCCGGTTGTCGGGGGCGGTGGTCTGCGCGCGACGTTCGCGGCGGCTGAGCACGCGTATGCCGATGAAGCCGAGCAGTGCGGGCAGCAGGGTGACCGAGGCGAGGACGGTGAAGACGACGGCGGTCGCCGAGGCCACCGCCATGCCGTTGAGGAAGCTCACGCCGAGGACGAACAGGCCGAACAGGGCGACCACGACGGTGCCGCCCGCGAACAGCACCGCGCGGCCGGAGGTGTCGATGGCCTTGATGACCGACGCCTCCATGTCCATGCCGTTCTTCAGGTTCGAGCGGTGCCGGGTGACGATGAACAGCGCGTAGTCGATACCGACACCGAGACCGATGAGCGCGCCGAGGATGGGGCCGACGTCGCCGATGTCCATGACATGGGTGAGCAGGGTGACGGTCATGAGGCCGACGCCGACTCCGGCGACCGCGGTGGCGATCGGCAGCAGCATCGCGAACAGCGAGCCGAACGCCACGAACAGCACGATCGCGGCGGCGGCGATGCCGACGAGTTCGGCGGTGGGCGCGTCGGATTCCGCTGCCTGGCTGATCGGGTCGCCGCCGAGCTCCACCTTCAGGCCGTCGCCGCGGGCCTCCTCGGCGGTGGCGATGAACTTCTCGATGTTGGCCTTGTCCAAGTCCATGGCCTGCTCGGTGAAGTTCACGGAGGCGTACGCGACGCGCCCGTCCTCACTGATCTGCCGCACGCCCTGCTCGCCGTACGGGCTGGTGATCGCGGCGACGTCCGGGACCTTCGCGAGCTTGTCGAGGGTGGCGGTCATCCGGTCCTGGACGGCGGCGTCGCGGACGTCGCCGTCGGACTCCCACACGACGGTCGCGGTGGCGCCGGACTGGGCGGGCATGGTCTCCCGGAGCAGGTCGAGCGCCTTGGACGACTCGGTGCCGGGGAGGGAGAAGCTGTCACTGGCCTTGGTTCCGACGGCAGTTGAGGCAAGGCCCACACCGGCGAGCAGGGCCACCCAGAGCAGCACGACGAGGAGCCGGTGGCGGTAGCACCAGCGGGCGAGGGCGGACAAGGGAACTCCTCAGGGACTCAGGGTCTGGAGGGACGAGGCTGACGTGGTGCTTTCCAATCTCGTTCGCCCGAGCCGCCCGATGGTCCGTCTGGCGGACGGTATCCGCCGTACCGCGATCGCGGTACGGCCCTACACCGCGGGCGGAGTTCCGGGCCGGACCAGGCCCGTCTCGTAGGCGAGCATGACGAGTTGGGCCCGGTCATGGGCGTCGAGCTTGGCCTGCGTGCGGTTTACATGGGTCTTGGCGGTGTAGGGGCTGATGCCCAGCCGCAGGGCGATCTCGTCGTTGCCGAGCCCGGCCGCCACCAGGACGAGGATCTCCCGCTCCCGCTCGGTGAGCACCGCCAGCCGCTCGGCGACGGCGCCCACGTCCTGCAGGGGCCCGCGCAGGAACCGGGCGATCAGCGCGCGCGTCGCGCCGGAGGACAGGAGCTCCTCGCCGCGGGCGACCAGCCGGATCGCCTGCTGAAGCTCCGTCGGCTCCACGCCCTTGCCGAGGAACCCGCTGGCCCCGCAGCGCAGCGCGCTGAACACGTACTCGTCGACTTCGAAGGTGGTCAGCACCAGGACCCGTACGCCGGGCAGCGACGAGGTGATCTGCCGGGTGGCGGTGAGGCCGTCCGAGCCGGGCATCCGGATGTCCATCACCACGACGTCGGCCCCGGCGGCGAGACGAACGGCCTCATGCCCGTCGGACGCCTCGCCCACCACCTCCATGTCGGGGGTGGAGTTCACCAGCACTTTGAAGCCGGCCCTGACCAGTTCCTGGTCGTCGGCGAGCAGGACCTTGATCGTCATGTTCCCGTTCCCTCGTGCGGCAGGAGGACGCGGATCTCGAACCGGCCCTCGGTCAGCTGTGTCGTGAAGGTCCCGCCGAGGGCGCTCGCGCGTTCCCGCATGCCGAGCAGCCCATGTCCGCCCTCCCCGAGTGCCAGCGGATCGGGACCGGTGGACTGGGAGCGCGGTACGGGACCGGCCGGGTTGCGCACCGCGATCCGGAGCGCGGACGGCAGGTAGTCGAGTTCCAGTTCGGCGTTGGGGCGGGACGCGTGTCTGCTCGCGTTCGTCAGGGCTTCCTGGACGACCCGGTACGCCGTGAGGCCCACCGCCGGGGGCAGGTCCACGGGCGTTCCGGTGATCTTCTGGTCGACGATCAGGCCGGCGGCGGTGAAGCTCGCGATCAGGTCGGCCAGGTCGGCCAGACCAGGGGACGGTTCATAGGCCGCCTCGTCCGGGGCGTCCGGCTGGCGCAGCAGTCCGAGCGTGGTGCGGACTCCCTCCAGCGAGGACCGGGCGGCCCGCCGGATGTGCGCCAGGGACTCCCTGGCCTGGACGGGTTCCGTCTCCAGCACGAGGTCCACCACCGCCGCCTGAACGTTGATCAGGGCTATGTGGTGTGCGAGGACGTCGTGCAGGTCGCGGGCGATCCGCAGCCGCTCGTCGACGACCCTGCGCCGTGCCTCCTCCTCCCGTGTCTGTTCGGCCCGTCGCGCCCGTTCCTCGACCGCGGCGACGTAGGCACGCCGGTTGCGGACCGCGAATCCGACCGCCGCGGCCGACGCGCTCAGAGCGCTCAGCGCGACTACTTCCGGACCCGTCCACCCGCGGTGGTCGAACACGACGCTCGTCCCGGCCAACAGGACAGCGGTGGCGGCGACCTCCAGTACCGCCTTGCGCCGTGGAAGGTGCAGCGCACACGTGCACATCGCGATCATCGTGGCCAGCATCAGCGGGCTCTTGTGGCCGGTGACCGCGAAAGCGGCGGCCGTCCCGGAGGCGGTCACGGCGAGCACTGCCGACGGGCAGCGCCGCCGGAGGGTCAGCGAGGCGCAGATCACGGCGGCGTAGAGCGCGCCCTGGAGGGTCAAGGGCCGAGTGCCGCTGTCGTTGTCCAGAACGGGCGTCAGCAGCGAGATCCCGAACACCACCGCGGCCAGAAACGCGTCCATGACCGGCGGATGTTCATGCCCGGATGACGGTGGAGTCAACGCGCACCTCCCGGTGTTCAGCTCTGACCGGGGGAGGGCACGTCGATCCCGCGTGTGCGCAGGGAGTCGCCCACCTTCACCAGCTGCCTGAGCAGCTCGGCCCGTTCCTCGGGCGTGAAGTCGTCGAACAACGCCGCTGCCGCCGCGTGCGAGGGTCCGAGCTCCTGCTCCACCACACGTCGACCGGCAGGGGTGAGCTCGACCAGTTTGACCCGGCGGTCCTGCGGATGTCCGACCCGGCGGACCAGACCCTCCTTCTCGAGACCGTCCACCAGGACGGTCATGTTCCGGGGAGACATGCCCAGGGGCTCGCCGAGCTCGCCCATACCGGACGGCTCGCTCTTGAGCGTCAGCCCCATGAGCAGGGTGGCGCGGGGCACCGTCATACCGCCGTCGGCGGGGATGTTCCTGTCCATCCACTGCCTCAGCCCCTTGCGCAGGCTCGAGAATCCGGCGAGCAGCTCGTGGCCGGTCACGGGCGTGGCTGTCTCGCCGGGTGAGTCCGGGCCGGAAGGCGTTCTCGACAAGCTCATTCCTATCAGTTGTTAATTTCACCATGGGTACTGTAACAATGTTCCCAGAGGGGCGCCCTGTCGGCAACCGGCAAGGGGACGCCACCGACGTGGCCGCGCTACGAATCCGCGCGGCCCCGCAAACCCCCACACTTCAGAACAGGACGGCCAGCCATGGACCACGTCACATCACAGCGAGTCGTCGTCATGACCGGCGGCACGTCCGGTCTCGGCGCACACGCGCTGCGGCACCTCGCCGCCCGGCCGGACACACGGGTCATCGTCGGCGCCCGGGGAAGCGGCACGGTGCCGCCCGGTGCCGAGGTCGTACCGCTCGACCTCGCCTCACTCGCCAGCGTCCGCGCCTTCGCCGCCGCGGTGACACAGCAGCTCGGCGACGCCCGTATCGACATCCTGGTGCTCAACGCCGGCATGCAGACCGCCACCGCCGACGGACGGAGCGCGGAGGGCTACGAGCTGACGTTCGCGGTCAACCACCTCGCCCACTACCTGCTCGCCCGGCTCCTGGCGCCGCACCTGGCCGACCACGGCCGCCTGGTGATCACCACGAGCGAGACGCACGACCCGGCCGTCACCCCGATCGCGCCCAAGACCCTGGAACCGCAGCGGCTGGCCCACCCGGACAAGGGCGGCTTCGGGGCAGGTGTACGGGCCTACTCGGCGTCCAAGCTGTGCAACCTGCTGACCGCGCAGTCCTTCGCCGCTCTGGAGGAGGTTCGTGCCCGCCGGATCAGCGTGATCGCCTTCAGTCCCGGTCTCACCGGCGGCACCTCACTCGGCCGCGACAGCTCGCGCGCCCGGCGCCTGTTCGTCACGGTCCTGATGCGCACGGTCTTCCGCCTGGTCGGCCTCTTCAAGCCCGAATACGTCATGGGGACGCCCGAACGCTCCGGTGAGGCGCTGGCTCAGGTCGCCCTGGGGGAGGTCACCCTGCCGCCCGGCCGGATCTACGTCTCACTGGTCAAGGGGCAGCCGGCCTTCCCCGACCCTTCGGAACTGGCGCGCAGCCGAGCCGCCCAGGACCAGCTGTGGCACGAGAGCGCGGCCATGGTCGGCATCGAGGAGAGCGCGGCATGACGGACACACAGACGGTCGCCGCAGCCGGCCGGGAAACGGAGAAGCAGCCCAGGAGCAATCGGCTCGTGCTCTTCGCGCTCATGATCGCGATGATGCTCGCGATGCTCGACAACATGATCGTGGGCACCGCGATGCCGACGATCGTCGGCGAACTGGGCGGCACCGAGCACCTATCGTGGGTGGTGACGGCGTACACGCTGGCCACCGCCGCGGCCACCCCGATCTGGGGCAAGCTCGGCGACATGTACGGGCGCAAGGGCGTCTTCATGAGCTCGATCGTGCTTTTCCTGATCGGCTCTGCGCTCAGCGGCATGGCCCAGGACATGGGGCAGCTGATCGGTTTCCGGGCCGTGCAGGGCCTGGGTGCCGGTGGTCTGATGGTCGGCGTCATGGCGATCATCGGCGACTTGATCCCGCCGCGGGAGCGCGGCAGGTACCAGGGCATGATCGCCGGTGTCATGGCCCTCGCGATGATCGGCGGGCCACTGGTCGGCGGCACCATCACCGACAACTGGGGCTGGCGCTGGTCCTTCTACATCAACCTGCCGCTCGGCGTCGTCGCACTGGGGCTGATCGCCGTGGTGCTGCGGCTGCCGAAGAAGCGGGCGAAGGCCGGGATCGACTACCTCGGTGTCGTCCTGCTGACCGTGGGTATCACCGCGATCGTGCTGGTCACCACGTGGGGCGGTACGGAGTACGCGTGGACCTCCGCGCAAATCATGGAGCTGACCGGCATCGGTGTGGCCGCGCTGGTCGGCTTCGTGTTCTGGCAGACCAGGGCCGCCGAACCGGTGGTGCCGCTGCACATCTTCCGCAGCCGCAACTTCACGCTGATGACGCTCATCGGCTTCATCACCGGCTTCGTCATGTTCGGTGCCACGCTGTATCTGCCGCTGTACCAGCAGTCCGTGCAGGGCGCGTCCGCGACCAACTCCGGGCTGCTGCTCCTGCCGATGCTCCTCGCGATGCTGGCGACCTCGGTCCTGGCGGGGCGGATCACCACGAGCACTGGCAAGTACAAGGCGTTCCCGCTCGTAGGCAGCGTCCTGATGGGCCTCGGGCTGTACCTGCTGTCGACGATGGACACCGGGACCTCGCGGGTCACCTCCGGTGTGTTCATGGCGATCGTGGGTCTGGGCCTGGGCTGTCTGATGCAGGTCACCATGCTGGTCGCGCAGAACAGCGTCGAGATGAAGGACATGGGCGTCGCGTCGTCGTCCGCCACCCTCTTCCGCACGCTCGGCTCCTCCTTCGGTGTCGCCATCATGGGTGCGCTGTTCAACAACCGGGTCCAGGACGTCATGGCCGAGCGGGCCGGGTCGCTGGGCTCCGACGTGACCGAGCAGTCCGCGCAACTGGACGCGGCGAGCCTGGCCAAGCTGCCGGAGGCCGCGCGGGAGGCGTACCAGTACGCGGTGTCGGCCGGCACACACTCGGCGTTCCTCCTCGGGGCCGGCGTCGCCGTGGTCGCACTGGTGGCGGCGGTCTTCGTGAAGGAGGTCGTCCTGCGGGGGACGGGGCCGGACGACGAAGGCTCCACGCCGCGGCCGCCCACCCTCGACGCCGTCTGATCCGCGTGGTCAGTGACCGGCACACACAGGCGGCGACGCCCGCCAAGTCCCGTATCCGGCCCATACGGAGGACCCCTCGGCCATGAAGATACTGATCCTCGGCGCGACCGGTCCCACGGGCCGCCATCTCGTCGACCTCGCCCTGCGATCCGGTGACCGGGTCACGGCCCTGGTACGCGACCCGGCAGCCGTTGGCGAGGTGGCGGACCGCTTCACCGTCGTCATGGGAGACGCCACCTCGCAACGGGATGTCGCGATTGCCGCGCTCGGGCAGGACGCGGTCGTCTCCGCCCTCGGCCAGGGGAAATCCCTGAACCCCCGTGCGCTCTTCGACCGCGCCTCCGCCGCCGTGATCGGCGCGGCCAGGCAGCAGGGCGTTTCCCGACTGGTGTGGATGTCGTCGTTCGGGGTGGGCGACACCTTCGAGTCGGCGACCGTCGTGCAGCGGGCCATGTACCGCACGATGCTGCGGCGCGTCTACGCGAACAAGGAGATCGCGGACGACCGTATCCGCGCCAGCGGTCTGGACTGGACGGTGGTCTACCCGACCGCGCTGACCAACGGCCCGGCCAAGGGCACCTACCGCGTGGACGACCGGCTGCAGATGAAGGGCGCTCCGCGGATCAGTCGCGCCGATGTCGCCGCTTTCATGCACCGAGCGGCACACAGCAGCGAGTGGATCGGACGCCACGCCGTCATCACCGACTGACGGCGTGGCGGACCCCTCATTTGGAAGGCCGAACTTGAAAGGCCGAAGTCGGATGCCGGTCTCATACCCCGGTACGAGGCCCACCCCCGCGGACCAGCCCGCGGGGGGAAGGGATCGAGGCCGCTCGTTCCTAACGTTGCTGGTGAGGCGCCCGACAAGCGCCCGAGGCCGAGGGAAGGCACGCTGATGATCGAGGCACAGCTACTGACCAAGAGGTACGGGGAGAAGACAGCGGTGGACGGGCTGGACTTCACCGTGAAGCCGGGCACCGTGACAGGCTTCCTGGGACCGAATGGCGCGGGGAAGTCCACCACGATGCGCATGATCGTCGGACTGGATGCCCCGACGAGCGGCTCCGTGACGGTGAACGGCCGTCACTATGCCGAGCACCGGGCGCCGCTCCAGGAGGTCGGCGCGCTGCTGGAGGCGAAGTCGATCCACCCGGGCCGCTCGGCGTACAACCACCTCAACGCGCTCGCGCTGACGCACGGCATCCCGCGCAGCCGCGTCGACGAGGTCATCGACCTCGCCGGTCTCGGCAGTGTGGCGAAGCGGCGGGCCGGAGCCTTTTCCCTCGGTATGGGGCAGCGGCTGGGCATCGCGGCGGCACTGCTCGGCGATCCACAGACGGTGATGCTGGACGAGCCGGTCAACGGCCTCGATCCGGAGGGTGTGCTGTGGATCCGCAATCTGCTGACGTCGCTCGCGGCGGAGGGGCGGACGGTGTTCGTCTCCTCCCATCTGATGAGCGAGATGGCGCTGGTGGCGGACCATCTGATCATCGTGGGGCGCGGAAGGCTGCTGGCCGACACGACCGTGCAGGACCTGGTCCGCCAGGCGGGCGGCGACACGGTGAAGGTGGCGACCGAGGACCCGGCGCGGCTGCGGGACGTCCTGGCGGGTCCGGGCGTCGACATCGTCGGCCAGGTCGGTTCCGAGGAACTGCACGTCACAGGGCTCACCACCCGCGAGATCGGGCTGAAGGCGGCGGAGCACGGAATCCCGCTGTTCGGACTGAGCGCGCGAACGGTGTCGCTGGAAGAAGCGTTCATGGACCTGACCAGGGATGCGGTGGAGTACCACGGCACCACGACCGCTATCGACACCCTCGGGAGGGTGGCATGAGTTCCCTTGCTACGACCGTCGAGCCCCAGCAGGAGTCGGCTGCTCTGTCCCGCGCCCGCTACAGGGTGACCGGATGGCGCGTGCTGCGCTCGGAGTGGGCCAAACTGTGGTCCCTGCGCTCGACGTGGATCACGCTGGTCCTCGGCCTGCTGTTCCTGCTGGTGTTCGGGCTGATCGCTGCCTGGCAGTTCGAGTCCGGCGGTCTGGACGAGGACTTCGACCGCTCCACGGCCGTGGACCTGTCCCTGTTCGGTGTGCCCTTCGCACAGTTGGCCCTCGGTGTCCTCGGTGTGCTGGTGACGGCGGGCGAGTACTCGACCGGCATGATCCGCTCGACATTGGCGGCGGTGCCGCGCCGGCTGCCGGTGCTGTGGTCCAAAGCGGGGCTGTACGGGCTCGTGGCGCTGGGCGTCGGCACGGTCGGCGCGTTCGTGGCCTACTTGGTCGGCAACGAGATCCTCTCCGGCACCGAGGCGGCCCAGAGCCTGTCGGACGCGGGTGTCGCACGGAGCCTGCTGGGGGCGGGGCTTTACCTCGGCCTGATCGGCGTGATCGGTGCGGGCCTGGGCGCGCTGCTGCGGTCGGTGGCGGGCGGTATCTCGGTGCTGGTCGGCGCGTTGATCCTGGTTCCCGGGCTGACCTCCCTCCTGCCCGGCTCCTGGGAGGACAACGTCAGCCCCTACCTGCCGAGCGCCGCGGGCGAGTCCATGTTCGCGCTGACGCACGACGCCTCCACCCTGTCTCCCGGGGCCGGCCTGGCGGTGTTCCTCGGCTGGACGCTCCTCGTGCTGGCGGGCGCGGCGTACCGGCTCAGGCGCAACGACGTCTGACCGCCCGGACCACAGACACCGGACCACAGACAGGTGACTTCCGTGAGCATCGACGACACCGGCGGTATGGGCCCCCTGGTCGCCCGGCTGAACCGCGGCGGTCGGCGGTTGCGGCAGGCTGACCGCGCCCGTCCATGGGTGCTGGACACCCTGGTGGTCGTGGTGGCCGTCGTGATGTTCTGTCTGCCGGATCTGCTGCCTGAGGGCAGGGCGGACGGTCCGCCCAGGCTGCGTCTGCAGCTCACCGAGCTGCCGACGACGGCGACGCTGGCGCTGCAGGCAGGGCTCGTACTCCCCCTGCTGTGGCGGCGGCGCAAACCGCTGGTGGCCTTCGGCGTCATCGCGGCCGTATTCCTCCTCCAGTGGTCACTCGGTGCCGTACTGCGCGCGGACATCGCCCTCTTCGTCGCCCTGTACAGCCTGGCCCTGCACGGGAGGCTTCGGCAGCTGCCATGGGCCGGTGCCGTCATGGCCGGTGCCATGGTGCTGGTCGCACTCCGGGTATCTCCGTCCGTGTCCGCCTGGGACGCGCTGTTCTTCCTGCTGAGCACGGCGACCGCGGCACTCGCGCTCGGCCTGGTGATCAGGTTTCGCCGGGCCCAGCTCGCCGGGCTGCGGGAGCGGGCGGCACGGTTGGAGATCGAGCGTGACCAGCGCAGCAGGCTGGCGGTCGCCACCGAACGAGCCCGGGTGGCGCGGGAGATGCACGACATCGTCGGACACAATCTGGCCGTCATCATCAGCCTCGCCCACGCCGGTGCGTACGCCACGGACGTGGCTCCGGAACGCGGCAAGGAAGCCCTGAACCTGATCGGCGACACCGGCCGCCAGGCACTGGGCGAGCTGCGCAGGGTGCTCGGCGTGCTGCGCGAGGCGGCGGACAAGGACGATCCGTCGTCCGGGCCGCTGCTCAGCCCTCAGCCCGGCATCATGGACATCGAGACGTTGTGCGCCGGCGTGCGAGCGGCCGGCCCGGAGGTCGTCTACCGCACGGCCGGAGACATGGACACCCTGGACTCAGGGGTGCAGCTGACGGCGTACCGCATCGTCCAGGAAGCCCTCACCAACACCCTCAAGCACGCCGGTGCCGGCACCCGGGTGAACCTGTCGCTCGTCGCCGAGGACGACCGGCTGGAGATCCGGGTCCAGGACACCGGCGCGCCGGGCCCGGCCGAACCACCCGACGAGGAAGGACACGGCCTGGTGGGCATGCGTGAACGAGCGGCACTCTACGGCGGGATCGTCACCGCCGGACCCGCGGCCCGCGGAGGCTGGCGCGTGGACGTCACCCTCGACCTCACTCCCCAGGACGGTGACCGATGACCACCGTGCTCATCGTGGACGACCAGCCGCTCCAGCGCTACGCCTTCCGCCTCCTGCTGGAATCCGCCCCCGAGACCACCGTGCTCGGTGAGGCCGCGCACGGCGGCGAAGCCGTCCGCCTCGCGGCGGAACTGCGCCCCGACGTCGTTCTCATGGACGTCCGCATGCCGGGCATGGACGGCATCGAGGCCACTCGTCGCATCGTCGCCGCAGGCGACCGCTCCCGCGTTCTCGTGCTGACGACCTTCGACCTCGACGAGTACGTGCACGCCGCCCTCAGGGCGGGGGCCAGCGGATTCCTGCTGAAGGACGTGCGTCCCGAGGAACTCCTCGCCGGTATCCGTGCAGTCGCCGCCGGCGACGCCGTGATCGCTCCCGCACTCACCCGCCGCCTGCTGGACGAATACGCCCAGCACGTTCCGCAACCCGCTGATGATGTCCCGGCCCAGGAAGCAAGACTGAAGGCTCTCACTGACCGGGAGCGCGAGATCCTCGTGGCCATCGGCAAGGGCTGGACCAACGGTGAGATCGCCGCCCACTTCGTGGTGGCCGAGTCCACCGTCAAGAGCCATGTCCGAAGCATCCTGGCCAAGATCGGCGCCCGCGACCGCATCCAGGCCGTGATCTTCGCCTACGATCTCGGACTCGCCCGGCCCAAGAGCTGAAACGGCGGTGGGCTGCTCGCCTTCGCCGTGGCTGGCGCTATGGTGGAGCCAAGCGGACGGGTGTCCGCTATCGGGGTGCGGCGGGCGCGGACGCCTGCCCGGCTGAGCATGAGGTGTGGGCGTGAGCCCGGAGGGAGGGGGCGTGGAGTCCAGAAACGACGGGCCCCAGCGTTCGGACGCACAGCGCAATCGGGAGCGGATCCTGGAGGTGGCGCTGGCCGAGCTGTCGCGTGCCGTGGATGTCCCGCTGAACCTGATCGCCAAGAAGGCGGGAGTGGGACAGGGGACGTTCTACCGCAACTTCCCCAACCGCGAAGCGCTCGTCCTGGAGGTCTACCGCCACGAGGCGCAACAGCTCGCCGACGCCGCGTCGGAACTGCTCGAAACCCGGTCACCCGAACAGGCCCTGCGCGCATGGATGGACCAGCTCGCCCGCTTCGCCGTCGCCAAGGCCGGCCTGGCGGATGCGATGCGTCAGATCGTCGGTACGACGGACGGCCCGGCCCAGCCCGGATACGCGCTGGTGATCAAGGCGATCGAGGCGCTGCTCGCGGCCAATCACGAGGCCGGCGCCCTCCGGCCGGGGCTGACGTCCGACGACTTCATCCTGGCCGTCGCGGGCATCTGGCAGATCGATGCCCGAGGGGACTGGCAGACCCAGAGCGCCCGGCTCCTGGAGATCATCATGGACGGGCTGCGTGCGGGGGCACCCGGACGGGGGTGAGAAGGGCCGCTTGGCCAGGCTGACCAGCGGCCCGGCCAAGGAGGGCACGGAGCAGGTTCCGCGGATCCCATACGGCCTTGACCTCGGCGAGCCGGCGGTACTTGGCCTCGCTGCCGAACACGCCGCGGCGCCACGCCTCGCCTCGGTCCTGGGTGCGGTTGGTGCAGGCATGGGGAAGCGTGTACGGGTGCAGGGCGGATGTCGTCGCGTCCGCCCATGCGTCGAACCGCGCGTCGCGGCACGTCGGCCAGACGCTCGATCGGTGTGCCGACCACGGCTTCGCTGAGCGTGCCGACGTAGCCGCCCCGTACCGCTGCGCGAGGGCCGTACGGGACGATTGCCTCCAGCATGCTGTTCGTCTTGAGCTACGTGGTGGGCCCTACCGTGTCGACGACGGGCGCGCCGAGCGTGGAGAGCCGCCCGATGATGTCTTCGGCGGAGGGACGGGGCGACGGTGAGTGGAGTGGTCCCCGCGTCATGCGAGGTCGGAGAGGTCCTCCGGTGTGAGGGTGATCGACCCGGCGGCCATATTCTCCGCCAGGTGGGTGGGGGACCCGGTGCCGGGGATGGCGAGGGTGACGGGGGCGGAGGCGAGCAGCCAGGCCAGGGCGATCTGGGGGACCGTGGCGCCATGCCGTTCCGCGACCTTGGCCAGGCGGTCCGCGGAGAGGTCGCTGGCGCCGCCGCCGAGGGGGAAGAACGGTACGAAGGCGATGCCGGCTGCCACGCAGGCTGCCAAGAGCTCGGCGTCGTCGCGCTTGCCGGCGTGGAAGTGGTTCTGCACGGCGGCGACGGGCGCGATCGCACGGGCCTCGGCCAGGTGGCCGATGTCGACGTTGCTGAGGCCGAGGTGGCGGATCAGGCCCTCCTCGCGCATCGCGGCGAGCGTTTCGAACTGCGCGGCGATGGACTGGCCGTGGGGTGGTTCCATCGCGCCGACGCGCAGATAGACGAGGTCGAGGCGGTCCACGCCGAGGGTTTCGAGGTTCGTCTCGATCATCGGCCGCAGGGCGGCCGGGTCGTCGGTCTGCCGCAGTCCGCCGTCGGGGGTGTCCCACGGGCCGACCTTGGTGGCGAGAACCAAGGTGTCCGGGTAGGGGTGGAGGGCCTCGCGGATCAGGGCGTTGGCGCTGACGGTGCCGTCATTGCTGCGGTAGAACGAGGCGGTGTCGATGTGGTTGACGCCGAGTTCGACGGCGCGGCGCAGGACGGCGCGACCGGTTTCGGGGTCGCGGGCCGGGCCGGTGAAGCCGTTGGCGGACAGCCGCATGGCTCCGAAGCCGATGCGGTTGATCGGCAGGTCGCCGCCAAGCAGGAAGTCGTGGGAGGTGGAAAAGTCAGGACTCATGGTCGGTCCGTTCGGGGGTCGGCCGCGGGGCGGGGGGTGTGCGTGGGCGGGCCGTCAGGGCTGACTGGTCAGTCCGTGATGACGGCGTCGCGGTGGATCCACTCGGGGCTGTGGGCCGCCTTGTGCAGGAAGTCGGCGACGTCCGCGCGGCTGATCGTCGGGTTGCCTTTCATCGGCAGACGCTCGCCCACGAGATAGGTACCCTTGGCGGGGTCCTTGGTCAGCATGGTCGGGTAGACCAGCGTCCAGTCCAGGCCGCTGGAGCGGATCGCCTTCTCGGAGATCTCCTTGTTCGCGTAGATGTTCCGCAGGAACGTGCGGTACATGACCTTCTGCACGGCGCTCGCCGACCGGAAGGTGTCACCCACGCCGAACGAGGACAGCCAGACCAGGCGGGAGACCCCCATTTCCCGGGCCGCGCCGATCACGGCCGCCGAGGCGCGGGTGAACAGGTCGTCGGCCCGCACGGATGTGCTCCTGCCCAGGGCCGAGATGACGGCGTCCTGTCCGGCCATGGCCTTCGCGACGTCGTGCTGCGAGGTGGCGTCGCCGGCGACGACGGTGATGCGGTCCGCCAGATCTTCCAGCGCCTCCGGCCTGCGTGCCAGGACGGTGACCCGGTCGCCGGACTGAAGGGCCAGGTCGACGACGTGGCGACCGGTGGGGCCGGTCGCACCGAGGATGAGCAGATTCATGGTGGAACCTTCCACTGAGACGTAAGCGGACAGTTGTCCGCCTCTTGGAAAAGTACCGGACAGATGTCCGGTCAGCAAGTGACGGTGATGCGTAGCGGACAGATGTCCGCTACGTTGGATGGGTGCGGACAGCAGTCCGCTTGGCTCCGCCACGTCGAGGAACCTGGCTCGACGTCGGTGTTCAGCCCCGGTTCCAGAGCCCAAGAGATTGGCAGCACCATGACCGACACCCGCATCCTGCTCCGCAACGGTCACGTCATCGACACCGAGCCCGAGCCGGTCGCCCACCCGAAGACGGATGTCCTGATCGAGGGCGGTCGGATCACCGCCGTAGGCCCCGACCTCCCGGCAGAGGGCGCCACCGTCGTCGACGCCACCGACCGGATCGTGCTCCCCGGTTTCGTCGACACCCACCGACACGTGTGGCAGTCGGCGCTGCGCGGCGCGGCCGTGGATGTCGACCTCACCGCTTACCTCGGTCTGGTCCTGGGGCGGCTCGGCCCGCGGCTCGGGCCGCAGGACATCCACACCGCGACCCTGGCCGGCGCGCTGGAGGGCCTCGACTCCGGCATCACCACCCTGATGGACTTCTCACACGCACTGCACACCCCCGAGCACGCCGACGCCGCCGTGGACGCCTTGCAGGCGGCAGGGCTGCGCGCGGTGTTCGGCTACGGCTTCCCCCTCACCGGCTTCGGGAACCACGACGACGTCCGCCGGATCCGCGCGGAGCGGCTGCGGAACGACGACGCGCTGGTCACCATGGCGCTCGCCCCGCTCGGCCCGTCGTACACGCCGATCGAGGTGGTGACCGACGACTGGCGGCTGGCGGCCGAACTGGATCTGCCCGTGACGTTCCACGTCAGCGCCGGCCCCCTTGCGATGCGTCCGGTCTCCACCCTGCGGGAGCACGGTCTGCTGGACGTCAAGGCGCTGTACGTCCACGGCAACTCGCTCGACGACGACGAGCTGGAGCTGATCGCCGACTCGGGCGGCACCGCCTCGGTCACGCCGGGCACGGAGGCGATGTTGGGCATCGGCCGACCCGTCGCGGGCCGCTACCGCCGTGCCGGAGTCACCACCGGCCTGGGCGTCGATGCTGTGACGTCCACGCCCGGCGACATGTTCTCCCTCATGCGGGCAGCGCTGATCGCCAGTCAAGTCGCCGACGGTGCAGCTCGGTTGAGCGTCAAAGACGTGCTGCGGATGGCCACGCTCGACGGTGCCGCCGCCCTCGGGCTGGCCGACCGGATCGGCTCGCTGCGCCCCGGCAAGCAGGCCGACGTCATCCTGCTCCGCCTGGACGACCTCAACGTCCTCACCGCCGACCGCGACCCCATCGCGGCCGTGGTCACCGCTGCCCACCCCCAGAACGTGGACACGGTCCTCGTCGCCGGACAGGTCGTGAAGTCCGAGGGGCGGCTGACCCACCCAAGCCTCGCCCGGACCGCCGACGCTCTGCGGGTCACCGCGGCTGCCGTCGGCAGCGGCAACTGACCCCCGCGGCCGCGCCGCGAGAACGCCCCGGCGGCCGGTCGGCAGGGCCGACCGACCGATCCGGGCGCCGGCGGTTCGGTGCGCCGCGGGGATGCCCTGGTTGAGCAGCCTGGGCAGGTCGGCATGGCCGAGGTGACCGGCGTCGCTGTCGGCATGACCGGGGCGCTGGTGTTGTCCGGCACATGCGGTCTGTGAGGCCGGTCAGCGAGACAAGTCGCCGCAGTCCGAGCTGTCCTGGCACGCACGCCGGCTGTACGTGGCCTGAGAACAAGGCGACCAACGGGCCCCGACCCCGGCGGATTCGAAGATCACCTTTGATCGCGGGAGGGCATCTCGATCCCGCGGGCACGCAGAATGTCGCCCACCTTCTCCAGCAGTCCGAGCAGCTCATCCCGCTCTTCGGGCGTGAGGTCGTCGAACAGCGCTGCCGCCGCCGCTTGCGACGGTCCGAGTTCCCGCTGTGCCACCTCTTTGCCGGCCGGGGTGAGTTCGACGAGCTTGATCCGGCGGTCGTGCCGGTGGCTGACGCGTCGGACCAGGCCCTCCGCCTCGAGGCCGTCCACCAGGACAGTCATGTTCCTGGGGGACATGCCGAGGGACTCGCCGAGTTCGCTCATGCCGGTCGGCTCCCTCTTGAGGGTCAGGCCGAGAAGCAGGCTGGCGCGCGGCACCGTCATACCGCCGCCCGTGGGCATGGTCGCCTGCATCCACCGCCTCAGACCTTTACCCAGATTCGTGAATGCGGCGAGCAGTTGGTGGCCCGTCACGGACCCGTGTGTCCGGTCGGGTGCGCTTGGGTCAGGGGTCGATGTTGACAACTGGTTCCTTATCAATTGATAATGTCCCGGAGGTTACTTTAATGACGATCTCACGGCGGCGTCGTGTCGGCAACCGGCAGTGACTCTCACCGTGGGCGCGCTCCAGGACCGCGCCCCTGACCTCCCGCTGATCAGGACAGGAAACCCCACCATGGATTCCATCGAACCGCAGCGTGTCGTCGTGATGACCGGCGCCACCGCCGGGCTCGGCGCACACGCGGTGCGGCGCATCGCCGTCCAGCCCGGTACACAGGTCATCATCGGCGCCCGGGGAAGCGGCACCGTGCCGCCCGGCGCCGAGATCATCCCGCTCGACCTGGCCTCACTGGCCGGCGTCCGCGCCTTCGCCGACGCGGTGGCACGCCAACTGGGCGATGCCCGTATCGACGTCCTTGTCCTCAACGCCGGCGTGCAGAGCGCCGCCACCGACAAGCGCAGCACGGACGGCTACGAGCTGACGTTCGCGGTCAACCACCTCGCCCACTACCTGCTGGCCCGGCTGTTGCTGCCGTACATGGCGGACCACGGCCGCCTGGTGATCACCACCAGCTCCACGCACGATCCCGCCAACACTCCGATCGCGCCCAAGACCATGGAACCGCGGACGCTGGCGCACCCGAGCGAGAGCGGCTTCGGCAGCGGCGTGCGCGCCTACGCGGCCTCCAAGCTGGGCAATCTGCTGACCGCGCAGTCGCTCGCCGCGCGGGACGAGGTCATGGCTGGCCGGATCTCAGTGATCGCCTTCAACCCCGGTCTCACCGGCGGCACCTCGCTGGGCCGCGACAACTCCCGTGCCCGGCGCGCGTTCCTCACTTTCCTGATGCGCACGGTCTTCCGCGTGGTCGGCTTCTTCAAGCCCGAGTACGTCATGAGCACCGCCGAACGCTCGGGCGAACTGCTGGCCGAAGTCGCCCTGGGGAACGTCACACCGCCGCCCGGCCGGATCTACGTCTCCCTCGTCAAGGGGCAACCGACCTTCCCCGACCCCTCCGCACTGGCACGCAGCCGGGACGCCCGGGATTGGCTGTGGCGCGAGAGCGCGGCCATGGTCGGCATCGACTGAGCCGGCGTCTTCCGCTGCCCCGCGGTGTCCCCACGCCCGAAAGGAAGAGGTCATGACCACGGTGCACCGGGAGCAGGCTCCCCCGTCCCCGCCGTCCGTGCGGCGTCGCCCGCCGGCGCCATTGCTGCTGGTTCTGCTGTGGGCCGGTGTGGCCGCCGTGGTCGCCCTGTGGTGGCAGAACACCGGATCGGTGGTGGGCACCGCGGGCTGGCTGACCGCTGCGGGGCGGATCTCGGGCCTGCTGTGCGGGTACTCCTGCGCGGTGCTCGTCGGTCTGATGGCCCGGGTGCCGTTGCTCGAACGCCGGATCGGCTCGGACCGGGTGGCCCGCTGGCATGCGATGGCCGGGCGGTACACGATCTGTCTGCTGGTCGCGCACGTCGTGCTGATCATCGCCGGGTACGCCGCCCTGGCCCAGGTCTCGTTCTGGGAAGAGGCGAACACCGTCGTCTTCCACTCCCCGAGGGTGCTCCCCGCAGCCCTCGGGACGATCGTCCTGTTCGCTGTCGGGCTCATCTCCGCGCGGGTGGTCCGCCGTAGGGTCAGTTACGAGTTCTGGTACTACCTGCACCTGCTGACGTACGCGGCGGTGTTCCTCTCCTTCGGCCATCAGATCGTGCTCGGCGCGGAGCTCGCCGGGAACCCGGTCGCCAAGGCCGCCTGGTTCGCCCTGTACCTGAGCGTCCTGGCGCTGGTGGTGTGGTTCCGGGTCCTCACCCCGATGTGGCTCAACCTGCGCCACCGGCTGCGGGTGGGGTCGGTTCACCGGGAAGCGCCGGGTGTGTGGTCCGTCGTCATACGGGGCCGACGCCTGGAGAAGCTGGGCGCCGAGCCCGGGCGGTTCTTCCGGTGGCGGTTCCTCACGAGCGGCATGTGGTGGACGTCCACGCCGTACTCGCTGTCCGCACCGCCTGACAGCGCCCGACTGCGCATCACGGTCAAGGCGCTCGGGGACCACAGCACGTCGGTGCCACGTCTGCGGCCGGGCACACGGGTGTGGGCGGAAGGCCCGTACGGGGCGCTGACCGCCGACCGCCGGACCACCGGGCAGACGCTGCTGATCGCGGCCGGGGCGGGCATCACCCCGCTGCGCGCCCTGTTCGAGACGCTGCCGGGCGAGGTGACGCTGCTGTACCGGGCGCACTCGGCCGAGGACCTGGCGCTCGCCGGAGAGCTGGAGTCCATAGCCCGGGCGCGCGGCGCCAAGGTGCTCTACGCCCTCAACGCCGCGGACGGCTCACGGCCCCGCCTCAGCCCCGGCGTACTGCACGGCATGGTGCCCGAACTCGCCGACCACGACGTGTACCTGTGCGGACCCTCCGGGTTCGCCGAGGACATGTACGAGGCACTGCGCGCGGCCGGGGTCCCGGACCGCCGTATCCACCACGAGTCTTTCGAGCTGTGAGGCCCTTATGCACCCGTTGAAAAGGACCAGCCCACTGCGCCGGATCGTGCTGGCGAGCGCCGCCACCGTCTCCGGAATGGTGCTCCTGCTGTCGCTCAAGCCGCACTCGCCGCCCGGGATCACCGTGGCCGCGCCCGTCCCGGCCGGCACGGGCGAGGCGTCGTCCGGGCCCGGAGCCTCATCCGATTCCGGCGTGCCCACCAGCCCGGGCAGCGGATCGACCGAGACCGGCACGAAGACCGTCACCGGTGACGCGGTCGACACGATATGGGGCCCGGTCCAGGTCCGGATCACCGTGCAGGACGGCAAGATCACCGAGGCCGACGCCGTGACGTACCCCAAGGCCGATCCGCTGGAGGAGCAGCTCAACGAATACGCCGTCCAGCAGCTGAACCAGGAAACGCTGACCGCGCAGAGCGCGGACATCGACGTGGTGTCCGGGGCCACGTACACGAGCCAGGGCTACCAGCAGTCCCTCCAGTCGGCGCTGGACGCAGCGATGAGGTGAACGCAGGGCGCCTCCCTGGTCGGAATCGCCCAGCCGACCGTCCCACGGTGCCGAACTGCCATCGCGAGCCCGCCGACCGCGCTTCGGCCAAGCCGACCTGCTCCCGCCGTTCCCGCACACCTCACCTACCCCTGTTCCCCCATGAGCTGAGGAGCCACCCATGCCCGCCACCGCTGTGCTGAACCCCGTGCTCGACCTCCTGTTCATCCGCTCCACCGTGACCAGGGCCGAACCGATCACGGCCCGTATGCGCCGCTTGCGCGTCGAGGCCGACAAACTCGCCGGTCTCGACGTCCGGCCCGGACAGCAGGTGCGCGTCCTGGTCGGCGGGCTGACCCCGCGGACGTACTCCGTGTGGCGCTACGACCCCGCCGGCGCCGTCGAGTTGTGTGTGCTGGACCACCCTGAAGGCGGCCCGGGGGCCGAGTGGGGGCGAAGCGTCCGGGTCGGCGAGCAGGTGCGGCTCCGCAAGCCGGAGGGCACGTTCACGCTCCGCCCCGACGCCGCCCACCACGTCTTCGCCGGGGAGGAGACGGCGTCCGTCGCCTTCGGGGCGATACTGGACGCGCTGCCGGAGGGGGCTCGGATCTCCGGGTGCGTGGAGACGGACACGGCCGCGGACCGGCTCCCGATGCGCCACTCCGACCGACTCGACTGGCTGACCCGAGGCGGTACGTCACTCCCCGACGGGATACGACGCCTCGCTCCCGAGCCGGGCGGGGTCGCGTACGTCGCAGGGGAGGCACGCACCGTCCAGGCCGTACGGCAGCTGCTGGTACGAGAGTTGGGCTGGGACCGTCGGTCCGTGCTCACCAAGCCGTTCTGGGCGCCGGGCAAGAAGGGGCTGGAGTAGGGCCGGTCCGAGAATGGTCTAGACAACCAGCAAACCCCAGGTCGGGGCCTGTGCCGGAGCTCGGTGGCCGCATTCTGAGCTCTGACGATGCGCTCCTCGGCGGCAGCGGCGTAGAGGGCCCGCCACCGATCCAGGTAGCCGGGCCGTGGTAGGACGGTGGGCGGAACAGGGGCGGGGTAGGCGGTGTGGCAAAGTCCGTTGTCCTCTCTTCCTGCTGCCGGGGAACACACCAGAATGAGTGCGGCTGGTTGCACCCCACCAGCCTCATGACAATCGGCCACTGCATGACGCCGACCACGTTCAACTTCCGAGGATTGCTTCCCGGGCTGCGCGTGCCCAGACGGCCTGTTGGCGGGTGGTGAAGCCCATCCGGTTCCAGTGGAACAGGATGGGCCGGGTCAGGATGCCGCGCAGGCCGAGCTGAAGGTTGCCCGCGCGTGCTGCGTCTGCGAGGGCTTGGCCGCAGTGTTCCAGTCCGGTCGCCCAGTTCCCGAGCGGCGCGAGTGGGCCGTCGGTGAGTGCGGGGCCAGCGTCGAGCGTCAAGAGTCGCTGTACCGAGGCCACTATGCTGCTGACCTGGTCGTGGTGCACGTCGACGGGCAGTGGGCGTCGTGCTTCGACCTGCCCCCATACGTCTCCCTGTTCGCCCCACTCCAGCCCGGCGGCACGCAGCAGCAGAGTGGTGACGAGGAGGGAGGTCTCTTTGGGGCCGGGGAGCCCGCTGGTGCCTTCGGTCACGTGTTGGTGGTAGTCGAGGACTCCGACGCTGTCGGTGTGGAACAGGGTGTGGGCGAGCGTCATGCCGTACGGGCCGCCGAAGGCGATGGTTTCCGGCTCGTACAGGAAGGGCCACCACCGTTTGGCGACGCCCAAGGACAGGGCCCTGTCGAGTACTTCGGTGAGGTGCGCGATAGCGTCCTCCATCTGTGTACCTGGGCCCGGCTGGACGCGTAGGCGCCAGCAGGGGTACTTGCGCACGAACCACCATGCTCCGATCAGCCCGTTGCGCAAGGCGGGCAGGAGATAGGCGCTGAAGGTTCGTTCCGCCGTGGGGTAGTCGGTGAACTCGATGTTCACCTGGTACCAGCCAGCGGGTTGCAGATCGAGTGCCGCTCGCCCGGCGGCGCGGTAGCGCTCGGTGGCCTCGGCGAGACGCTCGGGCGACGTCTGCGCTCGTCCAGCGGCCTCCGTGAGCGGGGTGCCGGTGAGGACGGCCAGGATGGCCTGCTCGATGGTGTTGCTGTCGGTCAGGTTCATCCGGATCCTTCAGGTGGCGGGGTCAGATGAGGAGGAGGCAGGCGTCCCAGTCGCTGGTGGGGAGGGTGCCTTCTTGGATGTTCTGGAAGGCGAGGGTTGCGCCGACCGAGCCGTTGAGGAAGCCGGTCTCGGCTGGAGGTTCGGTGGTGAGGAAGCGTTCGGTGAGCTGTGGCAGGTAGTGGACGAAGGCTCGTGGTTCGTCGGCGTCCTGAGTGACGCGTTGGACGAGGCGGAGCAGGCCGCCGAGGCCGTGGCACAGGCCGCGGCTGGTGAGTTGGTTGAGCTGGGTGGGATCGGCAAGGCAGTAGAGGAGTGCTCGTTCGGCCATGCGTTTGCGGTCGGGGTCGTTCAGGGCGAGAGCGGCGAGTTGTTGGGCGCGGGCCAGGCCGGGGGTGCCGTAGCACCAGGAGGGGGCGGCCAGGTGCGGGGGCACGCTGGTGGTGCCGGTGATCCAGCGTGGCCAGCGGGTGCCTCGGTGGTCGTTCACTCGTATCCGGTCCAGCCAGCGGCAGATCCGCAGCATCGCCTTCTCGTGGCCGGGCACGGTGATGCCGCGGAGCTTGGCGAGTGCGAGCAGGGCGAGAGGGCCGGTGATGCCGTGGGCGAGGCCGGCATTGGCGTGGCCGCCAGGGGTGGGAGCACTGAGATTGACGGGACTGTGGCTCACCCACCAGCCCAGGCGGGTGCGCCCGTCGGCGGTGGGGAGTGGCTCGGTCAGGCGTACCAGGTACTCCAGTACGCCCTTCAGTTCGTCGCCCTCGGGGGCGCGGCGCAGGAGGAGGGCGCCGAGGCCGGTCAGGCCGCGCAGGAGGTCGTACTCGGCGAAGGTGGTCGGCTCGCCGCGGTCGATGCGGGCGTGAGCTGCTGCCAGTCGGCGTCGGGTGTGAGCGGCGATGATCCGGTCGAGGGTCTGCAGGGCGCCGAAGTACCGGTTGCTGCCGTCGGCGGTCCAGTGCAGCACGTACGCCATCGCGGGTGCGCCGAGGAACAGGCCCGTCTCGTCGCCGTCCAACAAGGCGCCGACAGAAACGAGTTGCCGGTGGGCGGTCTGCCAGGATCCGGTGCCCTGGCGAGCGCGTTCGACATGGAGCAGTGCAATACCGAGGGAGCCTCGGGCGAGGGACTGCCGGAGGATGGCGTCCGTGTCCAGGGCGGGCGGAGCGGTGGTCACCGCAGGGCTCCTTCTTCTCTTGCGGTCCAGGAAAGGGCAGCGGCGCGGGCCAGGCGGCGGCAGATGGCTTCGGCGTCGGGGGCGATGCCGGCGACCCGGTTGTGGTGCATGTGCAGGAGGGACGGAAGAACCGCGGTGGAGTCGGCACCATGCGCTTCGAGAGCCTGGCGGTAGGCAGTCAGGGCGGTGCGACGCCGGGCCCACGTCATGACCAAGTGCTCACTGTTGGGCAAGGCTCGCAGGGCCCCGCGGTCGGGGCCTGGGGCAGAGAAGCGGACGGCGGCGGAGAGTACGTCGCGGGTGGTGGCTTCGCCGTCGTTCTTCAAGAGGTTCGTCGTAAGCCATGCTTGTCCGTCCGCTGGGGAGCCGAGGAAGGCGTCGGCGATGTCGACGAAGCTGCTGGCGGTGACGGCGGGCCGGAGGCTGTCGGGGATGGGGAGGGCCATCTGTGCGAGGGCGGCGGCGGAGTCTGCGGCGAAGACCTGTTCGGCTGCGGTGAGGGCGGGGCCGGCGCCGTAGCGGCCGGTTTCCGGCTCGTCGGTGTCCCACTGGACGCGTTGGAGCAGGCCCTCCGCGCGCAGCTCACCTGCCCAGGCGGCGACTTGCTGCGCCACGTCACGGAAGGCGTTCGGGTTCGGGAGGCGGAGTCGCAGCCGGAGGTGGCTGTCGGGGTCGTTGTAGCGGGTGAACCACCAGGTCGGTGCGTCGGCGCCCCTGCCGTGGAGGAGGCGCGGGAGGTGCGCGGTCAGCAGTTCGGGTGCACGGTCGGCGTTGCCGTACAGCTTCAGGTAGGCCCACTCGCCAGCGCCGGGCAGGCGGCTGGAGTCATGGCGGACGACGGTTGCAGTGCGGTTGATCGGCGCAGGGGAAAGCGGTTGGTCGGAAGCGAAGGACACGGTGATTTCGTGGGCGCGGCCGACCCAGCCGAACGCCGCCTCGTCGGGCGCTTCGTGCACGGTCACCGTTCCGTGGCGGTCCAGTTCGGCGCGCAGGAGTTGCCGGTGGGCGCTGATGTCGAGGTCGAGGCGGAGCCGTTGGTCGTTGCCGCCGACGTACACGGTGCGGGGCACGCCGTAGCGGATGCGCCAGTCGGTGAAACGGAACATCCAGTCGCGACTGTCGTCGGAGAGGTCGCGTGCGTTCAGCCGCCAGCAGGCGGCGGACAGGATGGTGCGGCCGACGCGGACTTCGGGCAGGAACGGCAGCCGGGCCGCCGCACCCCAGGCGAAGGGGGTGAGGATGGCGGTGTGGGAGCGGTGCAGTTCGGTGACGAAGCGGACGAGGGGATGGGTGGCGCTGCTTAGTTCCACGGCGTTCATGACCGAGGGCTCGACGAGCTGACCGGTGGAGCGGGAGAGCAGGTAGAGGCGTCGGGAGTCGGCGACGATGCCGAGGTCGTCCAGGTCGAGGGTGGCGTCCGGGTTGTGCTCGCCGACCGAGAGGACGTGCGGGACGACGGCCGGGGCGCGGCCGACGTTGCGGGTCGGGATGCGCAGGGGTGGGCTGGACACCTGCCCGCGTACGGCTCCGGCGGCCAGCGTTGGCAGGGCGGCGTACTCGGCGGTCATCCGCTCGCGGTCCGGCTGGTCCAGCATCGTCAGGAAACGGCCCGTCGTCGTGCCGGCCGCGAGGGACAGCCCGGCGGTGACCAGGTCGAACCGGCCGTGCTCCAGGTCCTCCAGTGAGGGGGACAGCACGGTGAAGCACAGTTCGACGTGCGCGGGCAGCTGAGTGGGTTCCCCGAGTGACATGGCCTCGATGTCCTCCTCGGTGAGGACGACTTCGCGCCGATCGTTGAGGGCCGCCGACTGGGCGAGGGCGAGGAGGTGGTCGTCGCGGCGGGAAGTGGCCAGCACCGGCCGCTTCAGGACCGTGCCCCGGTAGCCGACGGGGAAGCCGAGGCCGGTGTCCGGGTCGGTGAGGTCGCGCAGGGGGACGATCAAGCCCATGCTGTAGCGCTCCAGGAACCGCGCGCGGTAGTCCTGCCATGCCGGAGAGCCGTTCGGGTACGGCGAAATGCGGGAGATGACCTCCAGGGCACGCTCTGCCTCGCGCGTGACCGCTGTTGGCAGGACGATGTCGCAGTCGGGGCGCACGTTCACGACCAGGGTGTGGGTGGTGGCGTCGGTGAGGGTGTTCATCCGCGCAGCTGCCTGGATGCGTAGGGCCTGCTGCTCATCCTGGGCAGCGATGTCGTGGAGGGTGAGGAGCTGGTGGATCTTTCGCAGCTTCTCGGCTGTCTCCGCCTTACCTGATGTGGCGGTGGCACCTGTGGCGTCCAGCTGCGCGATGAGATGTCCGAGCGCGTCGTCGCACGTCATGGGGGCGTGGAGGCTCGTCAGCAGGACGCGATGGGCGACGAGGCTGGACACCATGTCCTCGATCACCGCAGTCGGCGTATCCGGGTAGTCGCCGTGGAGTTTGGCCACGAGGTCGCCGACCGTGATCGGCGTACGGGCCAAGGTGAGCACCGTTTCCACGGCTCGGGTTCGTCGCAGTGTGGTGTCGGTGGGGCCATTCGTGCCGGACTGGTGCGGTACTGCCACCCGATTGCCCCGTACCGTGCAGGTCGGATCTGCCATCACGGGCAGGCGTCGCAGCACCTCCCGGTTGCCTTCCAGGGTGGTGATGGCGGCGTTCAACCACTCGGCATCGGCCCGGGCGAAAGCACCGTGCTCCTTCCCCCATGTCACCCGAGCCGTACCGCCGATGTTCACGGGGGCGGGGCCGGCGAACAGCCCGAACGGTGTGGCGCGGTGCTGCATGCGCAGCAGGTAGCGGGCGAGCGAGGCTGCGGTGCGCCGGACGGTGCGCGGCCGTTGCCGCTCTCCGTTGAGCACGTCGCGGATGGCGGCGGCGAGGAGCGGCGCGGCGAACTCGATGGCGCCAGCCCGGGTGTCGTCCGCCCAGACCTGGGAGATCCAGTCGCGCCGGCGTTCGACGTCGGCGGGGGCTTCCCCATCCAGGTCGGGCCAAGGAGGAAGCGTCGCTGCCAGCGGGAAGACTGATGCGCGGATCATGCTTGCGTCGATTGCGTGGTACATCGCTGTGCCTCCTTCTTCGTCACGGTGGTGCGCGGGGCCGGGCGCATCGGATGTCGCCCGGCCCCTGGTGGGTCAGCCGCCGATGCAGGTGCTGTTGGTGCAGGCGGACTGGCAGGTGGAGGTGCAGTTGTCGCTGGTGTCGTTCAGCAGCGAGCCGATGACCGGGGCGGATGCGAGGGTCTCGATGTTGAGGTCGAAGTCCGACCTGGTGTTGGTGCTGTAGTCGGTCGCGGCCTTCAACGTTGACGTGGGGTTCTGCGGTGCCATCACGTACTCCTCACGGGAAAGGCGGGTGGGATGTGCTGTGCTGGCCTGGCCGTGGCGCCGCCGACGGCGTCACGGCCAGGTGATCGTGACCCTGGTGTGGGGCCGGTCGACGAGCCGGCCTGCGGGAAGCCGGTCGTCCGGCGTACCCGCCGGGTGGACCTCGATGTGCGCACGGTGGGTCCGGTGGTCGCTGTGCCAGATCTGGATCTCCTCCACCAGACGGTCCGCGACCTTCTGTCCCTGCGGCCCGTGGCCGATCGCCCCGAGCTCGTACCGGTCGGGGTCGTCGGTGGGGCGCGCGGTGCGGTAGGCGAAGCTGTCTCCGCCCACCAGCGTGGGGACGCCGATCGGCGACGCGGAGCCGACCAGACCACGCTTCCGTGCGCCGATCTTGGCAGCCATCAAGGGGAGGTTGTCGAGGGCGGTGGTCAGCCACAGGTCCAGGTGCTCGGTGGACTCGTCGCCGGCCACGGTGACGCCCGACCATGCCTCGACACGGGGCATGCCCAAGGCCACCCGCAGGGACGCGGCGTCGGGCTCGGGATGTCCGTCGAGGCGGAGGGCGATCTCCTCCTCTTCCACGTCGTGGAGCAATACCAGGCGCACACGGTTCTCCCCAACGCCCTGCATCGGCACGAACCCGCACAGCTCGAACCCGTCACTGACGAGCCGCTCCCTGTCGCGGACGAACGCCACCGTGCGGGTCATGCCGCGCATCCGCAGCGGCACCACGAGCCGACCACCCTCCTTCAGCTGGTGGACCCAGGCGGGCGGGATGTCGGCGGCCTGCACGGTGACGACGATGCGGTCGTACGGGGCGTGGCCGGCTACGCCATGCTCGCCGTCGGCTGTGATCACGGTAACGATCCGGTCGTAGCCGGTTGCCTTGAGGAACTCCTCGGCACGCTGGGTGACGTCGTGGTCGATGTCCATCGTGACGACGCGGCCCTGCTTGCCCACCATCTCGGCCAGGTAGGCCGCGTTCACCCCGCCGGAGCCGATCTCCAGGACGTTCATCCCCGGCTGGATGTCCGCCTGCTCGATCTGCATGGCCTGGATGCGCGGGGCGGACACCGAGCTGATGTTCACGCCCGTCGCATCCGTCTTCGTGACCGGGGCGAACTCGGCCTCGTAGGTCTTGGCCATGTCCACTTCGGGGGTGGCTAGGTGCCGGGGTACCGAACGGAACGCGGCCACGACGCGGCCACTGCGCGCGGCCCCCAGTTCGATCAGCCGCTCCACCATGGCATCGCGCATCTGCTGTTCGGATGCGGGGGCGTTGTGCTTCTCGGACGTTGGGGCGGGAGTGTCATTCACAAGCATTCTCCTTCTCGGCACTACGTCGTCTTCTTGAACTGGGCCAGCCTGTCTGCGGTGTTGTCGGCCAGGTCAGCGGCGAGTTCGCGCACGTCAAGGGGAAGGCGCTCGTCCTTACTGGCATTGATTCCGGCGCCGACAGCGCCGATCAGGTCGAACAACGTGTCGTCGTCTGGTTCCTCGGTAGCCAAGGCGGCTCTCTCTTCTTGTGGCGGTGCTGCCCGTTCCCGCTGTGACCTGTCCTTCTGAGGTCGGGGATACCTCCAGCTCGAACAGCGGGAGCGGGGTTGAAGGCCCACCCAGGACGCGGCCGTTCTCCTACGCGACGTGGGCGGGCGGTCTGTTGAGTGGCACCTTGGTGGGCCACTGGCTGAGGGGGATGGGCTGTGCGGGAGCCGGGGCATTCCGCTGGCGGGCGGCGCGCTCGCTCATCGTCCAGTGGAGCTGTTCGAGCCTGAAGACGCACCACTGGCAGGCGCAGAGGGGAAGCACCGTGCCCGCCACCGTGATCTCGCCGACCTCGGCCACGGGGACGTTCGTCTGCTCGCACCTGAAGCAGCTGCCGTTCGCCCAGTCGAAACGGCTCCACAACTCTCCTGGCCTCACCCCCATGGCGGGCCTCCTCCCGGGAGATGGAGATGGGGCATCGGGTTGCCGCCGACGAGGGGCAGAAAGGCGACGGGGCGCGCATGCCACACGAAGGAGTACGGCCCCGCTGCGAGCGGCAGCGTGAAATCCAAACCCTGTTGAAGAGCTGAGGCAGCGTCCCGCCAGCTCTGGGCACGTCGGTCCACGAGAAGGTCGATGAAGGCCGGCTCAGCGGCCGAGGCGATGACACGGACTTGAATGCGTGCCCATCGGACAGCCGAGGCGGCGGTCGGCTGTGCGGCACAGCTGATGCGCCGCCCGTCCGCGTGACGCCACTCGCACCAGAACCCGGACTCAGGCTCGCAGACGGCGCGTGCCGGCGTGGGAGAGACGTGAAGGAGCACGGGGTGATCAGGGCGCATGGCTGCCTGCCTCCGGGCAGACCCACAGCAGCCGACGGGTAAGACTGGCGACGTCGCGCATATAGAAGAAGGCGCTGAAGGCCGGCGTCTCCTTCGTAGGACGCGCTGACAGCTCCAGCAGCTTGTTCGCCCGGCTGACCAGACTCCTAATGTCGGGGTCCTCGTCCGCGCCCAGGTCCACGCCGAGAAGCCGGTTCAGCTGCTCGATGACGGCCGTGGTCCTGATGTCGATGCTCTCGCGGGTGGAGGTGCCCAGCTTCATCCTCAGGGCGGCGTCGGTGCTGTCCGCGATCAGCTCCGTGTCGATGGGCTGCTTGTCGACGGCTGGAGCCTTGCGTCTGTCCGTCACGGTGCTCACCACGCATCTCCCCTCGGTACCGCAACCTGCAGCGACTGCCTCGGTTGCTCGGGTTCGGAGACGAACGTAGAGCGGCGGTACCCCAAGCCCCAAGAAGATTGCGCGAGTTTGCAGCAAGCTGATTGACGGCCCACAACGGCCCATCGACCATCGTCATGTCGCGCAAACCCAAGCAAGGCAGCAGACAGGAGAACGACCATGAAGCTACGGTTCCTTGGTAAGAACTCCACGGTCGGCGACTGTCCGACCCTGTACGCCACGGACCGGGACACCTACCTCGTCCAGGGCTGGAAGATCTTCGCGAACGACCTGCTGATGCAGCTTGAGATCCCGGAGGGGGAGACGGCGGTGGAGGTGCCCACAGAGCTGTTCGAGCACCTCACCAAGGACGGCCTGGCGGCCGGGGAGATCAGGCGCGTCGAGGATCCGATCATGATCCTGACGCCGAGCGGTACGTTCGTAGTCCAGGGCCGCGAGGTGACCGCCCCCGAGGCGCTGGCCCAGATGGAGATTCCGGATTACGAGACCGTGGTCGAGGTCCCCAAGGCCGCGATCACCGCCCTACTGGAGGAACCGCGTGGAGCTGATCTCCAGCGCCAAGCGCAACCAGCTCTTTGAGAGCTTCGCGCAGGACGCATTCCATCTGGAGCTGAGGGACGACTACTCCGTCCCCGACGAGGACAGCCCGTTCACGAGCTGGCTCAGCGGCGAGACCGTCGACTACTCCTACATGGACCCCTGGACGCGGCTCATCAGGCGCGTCACGGGTGAAGGGAAAACCGTCCGACGCGTCCGAGTGGTCACCGAGCCGCACACCCCCTACATCCAGTGGGAGCACGCCACCACCGCTCTGAACGAGGAGGCCGGCGAGGAGATCCGCTGGCTGCCCCGGCACCGCCTGTCGGAGGACGTCACATTCCCCGTGGGAGGCAACGACTGGTGGCTGTACGACGACCGCCTGCTCGCCGTGGGCCACTTCGACTCCGACGGCCATGTGCTCGGGTCGGAACTGATCGAGGACCCGGACACCGTGGCCGAGTGCGTACGCCTACGGGACCTGCTGTGGTCCGCCGCCATCCCGCACCCCGAGTACAAGCCCTGACCGACCCGTGAGCACCCAAGTACAAGAGGCACTGCAAGCGCTCGGTGCCCGGCTGCGCGGCTTCCGCAAGGATGCCGGTTTCGCCAGCGGCCGGGCATTCGCGCGTGCCACTGCGTGGCAGGAGTCGAAGGTCTCCCGCATCGAGAACGGCAAGCAGCGCCCCAGCGAGGACGACATCCGCGTCTGGTGCGAGACGACCGGCCAAGGCGACCAGCTCGGCGATCTGGTCGCGATCGTCCGCCATGTCGACGAGCTGTGGCTCGAATGGCGTCGGCAACTCCAGACCGGCGTCGAGAAACGACAGCGCCAAGCCATCCCGGTCTATGCCAAGACCAAGGTCTTCCGCATCTGGCACCCCACACTCATCTGGGGAACGCTCCAGACCGCAGACTACGCCGCCGAGGTCTTCCAACAGGGCGTCAGCTACTACGAGATACCCAACGACACCGAAGCGGCCGTGGCGAAGAGACTCGAACGCCAGCAGTACCTGTACCAGGGCGAACGCATCTTCAACGTCCTCCTCGGCGAACAGGCCCTCTACACCAACTTCGGCGGCCCGGAGGTGATGAAGGGGCAGCTCGACCGTCTGCTGGCGGTGATGAGGCTGCCGCGCCTCAGCCTGGGCATCGTCCCCAAGTCCGCCCCCACCTTCATATGGCCGGGCAACGCGTTCTCGATGTTCGACAGCCGACTCGTCCTCGTCGAGACCTACTCGGCGGAGTTCTCCGTCTCCCAGCCCCGCGAAATCGAGCTGTACACCAAGGCGTTCGCCCTCCTGAAGCAGTCAGCGGTCTACGGCACCGCCGTCCGAGACCTCATCTTCACGGCGATCCAGCACTACGACCAGATCCCGAACGACTAGGAGAGCGCCCCGTGCAGCCGATGACCCCCAACTGGCGAACCAGCTCTTACACAGAGACGCAGAACTGCGTTGAAGTGGCCGACAGCGACCCTGAGCACGTGCTGGTTCGGGACACGAAGGTGCGCGGGCGGGGAATGCTGGCCGTCCAGCGAGGCAGCTGGGCGGCATTCGTCGAGTACGCCAAGGAAGCGTAGCGCTGTCTGCCTTCCTTACGTTGACCGCGAGATTCCCAGCTGTTCACTCAGGAAACGGGACGGGCGAAAGCGGCGGCGCTCAACCGACGGGTGACGCCTTCGGTGTAGACCCCATGCCTGATCACCTCCCGGGCGGCGCCCGCCGTCCCCAAGGGCACCGCGGGCGCCGAGAACACCGACTGGTGCTCCGCGTATGACAAGTTCCCACCCCCGTGTCTCCTGGCGGTCGGCCACGATGATCAGCGGCGGACACAGAGGGGCATCGTCGTCGGGCACAGGGATCACCGCCATACCGCAAACCCGTACAAGCCGCGCACGGAGGCGCCCGGGTCGAACATTGACCGAAACGCCTCCGTGCAGCGGGTTACCTGCGGTGTCCCTGCGGTGCGCCGCCTTGACCGGGAAGCCGAGCGGCGCCCGGAGACGAGGCCGGCGGGCTGTGGCGCGCGGGCCGAGTGGACGGTGTTTCGGCCGCGTCGGCGGGCAGGTCGGCGATGCGGCGCAGGCGCCAGACAAGGACGTCGCTGACCGACCCGGCGGTGTCCAGTTCGCGGTGGGCGACGGCCTCGGTCAGCAGCTCCTGTGGGTTGTGGCCGGCCTGGTAGACGTGGGTCAGGGTGGCGGCCAAGGCGGGCCAGCCCGGTTCGCTCACCACCGCCTCGGCGATCTCGGGCGTTGTGGCGCGGAGGAGGGCGGCGGCCCAGTCGCGTACGGGGTCGACCAGGCTCAGACCCTGGTTGCGCAGGCGGGCTATGGGCTCCTCGGCGGCAGCAGCGTAGGCGGCGCGCAGGTGGGCGGCGGCCTGGCGGGCAGCCTCAGCCTGCTGCGCGTGGTGACGCTGGGCGTGCCAGTGAGCGGCGGCGGTGGCGAGGAAGAACAGGGTGTCGATCAGCATCGCCGTGGTCGCGCCGTCCTCCCCTCGGCCCAGCGCTGGGCCGCTGTAACGGAGGTCGCGAGCGGCTCGGCGCAGGGCCTGGGCATGCCGGTACTCGGCACGGGTGTGAGAGCGCGTGGCCCGCTCGAACGCCCAGGCCGCGTCACGCAGTTGCTGGCGGGTGTGAGCTGCGCTGGTCTGGGCGAGCGTGTCCAGCATCTCACCGGCGGCGGCGATGCGGGCCGCCGCGGCGCCGTCGCCGTCCTGGTCGAAGGTGACCAGGACGGTCCAGGCGGCGCGGGTGGCCGAGCGCCGGGCGGCGGCCGGAGCCGACACAGCTCCACGCGAGCGGGCGGCCGACCGACGTGTAGCCGTTTCCTGCTCGTCCCCGTGGGCGTCGTGGGTGGTGGGGAAGCGTTCGCGGATGCGGGGCAGGGAGAGGTCGGGGGCGAGCGTGGAGCCTGCGTAGTAGATGGGCTCGCCGTCGTCGTTCACGTCGCCGGGCAGGGCGACCTTGTAGCCGAGCAGATCCCCGGACGGCGCGACGCGCTGGTGGATCAGGAGCCCGGCGGCCTTGAGCCGGGCGAAGAACTCCGCCTCGCTCGCGGCGCCGGCCACCGCTTGGCGGACGGTCTCGTGCAGCTCTTCGCGCGCGGGGCGGTCGCGGCCCTGGCGGTCCGCCTTGTGGCGTTCGGCGCTTGTGGGGCGCTTGGCGGCGGTGCCGTCCCCGGGCGCGACTCGGCGCAGGTTGTAGTCGGCTTCGATGCGGCGGCATTCGGTCTGGGCGCGGCGGGCCTCGTTGTGCAGGCGGGGCCGGCGGCCGTCGTCGCGGACCAGGGTGGCGATGATGTGGATGTGGTCGTCGGCGTGGCGGACGGCCGCCCAACGGCATGCCTGATCGTCGCCGTCGGGGGCGATGCCGGTGGCGGCGACCATGCGGCGGGCGATGGCCGCCCAGTCCTCGTCGGACAGGATCGGGTCCTCCGGGGCGGCCCGCACGGACAGATGCCACACGTGCTTCTCGGGGCGCTTGCCGGCGGGCAGGGCGTTGACGGGCTGGTCGAGCAGGCGCTGCAGCTGCTCGTAGGTGGCCTTCGGGTCGCGGCCGGGGTCGGGGGTGAGCGGGTCGAAGGCGGCCACCAGGTGCGGGTCGATGTGCTCCTCTTCGGTGCCGGGGCCGTAGAGGTAGCGGATCAGCCCGATCGTCTCGCTGCCGCGATCGTGGATGCTGGGGATCACTCAGGGGCACCGCCGTCGCGGTGGGCGAGCAGGGCATCGGCGGCGTCCTCCATGCGGCGGGCGGCGTTGCCGACGGCCTTGGCCACGGCCTCCAGGTGGGGTGCGTCGGCGCCGGAGTTGAGGGCCTTGGCGACCTGGTTGAACAGGCCGTGGATGCGGCCCAGGTGGCGGCGGGCGGCGAACAGCTCGTTGATGACTTCCCGTTCGGTGGCGATCTCGGCGGCGGTGCGAGTCAGGTCACGAGCGGCTTTGTCCGCGGCGTAGGCGAGGAAGGCGGCGATGGGCATGTCGCAGTGGGCGGCGGCGTCGGTCAGGCGTTTGAACTCGTCGTCGTTCATGCGGCAGCTGGGCTGCTTCAAGCGCTTGCGCTCTTTTGGCTGACGCGCACGCTGACGTTTCTTCGCGAGGGATTCGGCCTGCTTCCCTCCCGGCTGCGGTCCGCCCTCGGTCGTAGCCTGACGGTCCGGTGCCCCCTGGCACCGGTCCGTTCCCGCCACCCCCGGGGCGGGGACACCGGGAGCATTGCTCCCGGTACAACTTGCTGGCCCTGTGGGGCTGATGGTGTCGGTGTGGCTCTGGTGCTTGGTGGGTTGGTCGTCGTGCTGGTCGTGCAAGGAACGTATCTCCATGGCGTTGTGCGGTATGTGGTCGTAGAGCCCAGGAAGCAGCGATGTTCATCGCCCGGAAGGAGCGGTGAGGAGGCGCCTCGGCGTGGATGACTGGGCTGTTGGCGTACCCGAGTTGAGCTCGCAGTGTGGTACGAGAGCGGCGGCGAACTTCATCTGGCGGAGCGCCCGACATCGGCGTCGGGCATTCCGCCAACGCCGGGCGTTCCGCCATGGCGTTCATCGGGCAGTGGCGGTGTTGTTGGCGGATTCGAGTTCCGCCGTGGCGGCCGTGGCGACTTCCTTGGCGCGGTCCTTCTGGATCGTGTAGCCCTGGGCCCTGACCTTGTCCTCCAGGGTGGTGCGGGGGACCGTGCCGAGTTCGGCGCCGATGGCGCGGGCCATTGCCCACAGCACCTCGTCGGGAACGGTGGTCTTGCGCCCGCCCGGCTTGGGATTCGCCTTGGTCAGTGGCGGCGGGGCGATGGCGGTCTTCGCCCCCGGCTCAAGTACGTCGGCCCTGGCGGAAGGTGCGGCGGTAGCGCCGTCCGGTCTTTCTTGGCGGACTTGGCGGCTCGGCTTGTCTGCCCGTCCCGCTCCCGTGCTCTGCGGACGGGCGAGCGTGGCGTCGGCCAAGGTGCCGGCGGTAGGGGCGGGCCAGCGCGTGGGCAGGGTGATGGCGGCCAGGGCGAGGGCTTGCTGGCGAGTGGCGAGCTTGCGCAGCAGCAGCTCGTCCTGACGCTCGTCGCGGTCGACGTCGGCCTGCTCCAGTGCCTGGTGCAGGCGGCGGGTGAGGCGACGGCCTCGCCACTTGGTGCGCTTCTCGGGCTTCATGGCTTCTGCCCGGAGGATCAGGGTGACGGCCCGGTCGAGGGCACGCTCGCGGATGATCCGGGCGGCATCCGCGTCCCGGTCAGCGATGCCGAGCCGTGCCAGCAGCCGCTCGCGTATCTGCCGGGCGAGGACGGCGGCCAGGCTGCGGGAGTCGGCGTGCGGGCTGCGGTTGCGCAGTTCGATGCCCATGGCCAGGTGCCACAGCATCGCCGCCAGGACCGGGCCGACGAAGGCCCGCACGGTTCCGCCGACCAGCCCGGACTCGGCGTAGGCGGGCACGATCTGCACGCCGGTGATCACCCAGGTGAGGGTGCCGGGCAGGCCGGGCGCCTGCTTCGGGCCGTTGAGGTTCGTCCGGGCGAGCAGGGCGGTGGCGAACAGGGCGAGCTCGGCGGCGGCGAACATCGCGGCGCGCTCGACGGTGCCGCCCATGTCGAGGTAGTCGGCGGCGAAGCGCCAGCTGGTGTCCGCGCTGTAGGCGGTGCAGCCGATCGCGGCGACGGCGGCGATCGGGATGGCGGCGGTGTCACGGAGCCGTTCGGCTCCCGGCTTTCGTCGGCGTCGGCGCCAGGCGACGGACAGCGCGGCGACGAGGAGCAGGACCGCGATGGCCGCAGGCGCGGCGATCCACGGCGGCAGGACGGGTGTGCCGATGTCGACGGCGCCGATGAGCGTGGTGGTGCCAGGTGTCATGCAGAGGCTCTCCAAGGGGCCCGCACATTTGAGGGCAGGCGGAAGCGCGGGCGGGCGATGCGAGACGGTGGGGAAGGGAGCGCTGGCCGGTCAGACGGCGGGCGCGGTACGGCGCCGATCCGGCCCGGTGAGGATGACGCGTTCGGTCATCTCGGCGAGGCGGGAGGCGACACGGTCGCCGAGCGCGGTGCGCAGCTCGGCGGTGGGCAGGTTGGTGGTGATGAGGGTGGGGAGCATGTGCTCGTACCGGTGGTTGATCAGCCGGTAGGTGAGCTCCTCGGTCCACTCGCTGGTTTTGGCCGCGCCGAGGTCGTCCAGGAGCAGCAGCGGGCATCGGGCGAGTGTCTGGAGCTCCCGTTCGCCGTCGTGACCGGCGCGGGGGCGGAGCCGAGCGTGCAGGTCTGCGGAGGTGGTGGCTTCCCAGCGCAGGCGGACGCCTCTGGTGAGCAGGGCACGGACGGCGCCGTACGCCTGGTGGGTCTTGCCGGTGCCGGTGGGGCCGACGATCAGTAGCGACGGGCCCTCGGCGATGCCCGGACCTCCGGGCCCGGGGCGTCCTGCTCCGGCGATGTGGTCGGCCCAGTCGGTGATCTGAGGGTGGTCGGCCAGGGCGCGGCGGTAGCGGGCGGGTATACGGGCGTCCGCAAGCTCCAGTGCCGTGACGGGCTCCGCCGGCGGTTCCTCGGCTGTGACACCGGGGTCGATACCGCGGCTGGCCAGGATGGTGTTGAGCCGGTTGGCAAGCGGGCCGACGTGGTGGGGCTCGCGGGTGAGGGTGGCGGTCAGAGGTCACCTCCGTAGGCGGCGTCGACATCGGTGGGGTTCGTCCACGGCCTGTGGACAACCGCCGCCGTGGGTGTGGCGTTCATGGCCTCGTGCACGAGGCTCGGCAGGGTGCTGGGGTGCAGTCCCTTGGCCCGGTGCCGTTCGAGCCCGGCTCGGATGTGGGCGGGGTCGATGCCCTCGCCGAGCAGCTTGTGCACCTCCCGGCCGAGATGGCCCAGGACGTCCTTGGGCGGGCGGTGGGCACAGGCGGCGGCGTACTCGGCGATGAGCTGTTGAGCCGAGACGGTGTCGGGTGCGGGGGCGCTTGCGCCCCCCGAAGGGGTATCTCCTAGATCCATGGTCCTAGGTCCTAGATCCGTACCGTGAGACGTCACCGCAGGCTCACGCACACTTCCGTGAGTCTTCCCTGATGACTCCCGGAACCGGTCCTGACCTGTAGTTTTTTCGTCGCGGTCCGGATTCAGTGCGGGCTCGTGCGGTTGCCGCGCATCCTCACCGCCTCCTCCGTGAGGGCTCCGTGCTTCCTCCCGGAGGGCTGGGCGCGATGCCGGTATCACCGCCTCAGTGACGCCGACCGCCTCCGCACTGTGCGCAGTGCCAGCCCGGGTGTCGTGGATCGGACAGTCGGGGAGACGGCTCTTGCTCGCCCGGTTGATCTTCTGATGCCGGCGCCAGGTGACGACATGCAGGTACCGCTTGTCGTCGGGTCCCCTGTAGCGGCAGATCAGCCCGGCGTCGGCGAGCTGGGCGAGGTCCGTCTCGACATCGGTTGGGGTGTGTTCCGGGCGCAGGACCCACAGCTGCCCGGCGATGATCGCGGCGTGGTCGCGATGGCGGCCCTGGTCGTCGGCCTGGGTGAGCAGGCCGAAGAAGGTGCGCTCGGCGGTCAGGGAGACGGCGGCCAGGGACTCGGAGACGAAGGCTTCCGGCTTGATGGTGCGGATTCGTGCCAAGAGCGGGGCATTCCTCACTCGGTGGCCGATGGGCGGGCACCCATGGCTCACCGTCGGTTGGGGCGGTAAGGGCTGAGGAGCAGGGGGAGTTGCCGGTCTTCGGCGCGGGCGCGCTGAAGACCGATCGCGTTTTCCGGGGGGTGTCGTCAACATAGCCACACCGAGGCCACGCAAGTCCAGCTCGATCCGGCGCTATCTCTCACGGCAGAAAGGCCGCAGGAAATCACGTTGGATGGCGAGCGGGAGCAAAACCGTAGGGCACGATCGCCGGTTGACCAAATAGTTGTCCTGCCGACCGAGCCAGAAGCATCACATCGGGAAGCCGTTGACCTGCTGGCGACGGGCAAGCTACAACACAACACCCCACGTCAGAGGCGCATCCAGATGCGCGCGAAGGGCGCGCGCCCTGGATATGGGGGATGGAAATACCGCCCTGCCCGCCGTCCGAGCAGGGCGCAACATAGCCGACGATCGCCGGTTAACCAAACCGGCGAATGCAAGCTACAACTGGAGTCATGCCCGCACGCTCATTGGAAATCGGGCCCGCAGGAATACGGGCGGCCCGCACCATCGAAATCCTCCGCACCCAACGCGGCTTGTCGCAACGCCAGCTCGCCGGCCGCGTGACCGCGCTCGGCCACCCGATGTCCAACACCATGCTGTCCCGCATCGAACGCGCCCAGCGCCGATGCGACGTTGACGACCTCATCGCGATCGCCGAGGCGCTTCACGTTTCAGCCCTCGTGCTCCTGCGCGGCGGGCCCGCGGCCTGAACGCCGAACCGCCCGCCACACCGAGGCTCGTATCCCCTACCGCTCCAGAGTGAGGACCCACCGCCCTTGCGTCGACCCGCAATATCCCCTGCCCCTGCCCCTGCTCGGACCCAGCGCCCCGGCCCGAAGGAGGTGATAGCGAATGGCTGACCGCCTCCTGACGGTGGCCGAGGCCGCCGAGCAACTCGGCACGGGCGAGCGCTTCGTCCGCCGCCTGGTCGCCGAACGCCGCATCCGCTTCGTCAAGCTCGGGCGCCCGGTCCGTATCCCCGAAAGCGCCGTCGCCGAGTACGTCGAGGCTCGCACCGTGGAGCCGGTTCGCCGTATCCGTGCCCGCTACGGGAAGGCGGCCTGATGGCGCGACGCAAGCCGCAGCGGCGGCGCGAGTTCGGCACAACACGCAAGCTCCCTTCCGGTCGATGGCAGGCCCGCTACCTGGGTCCGGACGGGCAGCGGTACACCGCGCCGGAGACGTTCGACACCAAGAGCGACGCGCAGGAATGGCTCAACCTCACCCGCGCCGACATCGAACGTAACCACTGGCGCGACCCGGACGCCGGCGCGGTGAACTTCGAGAAGTACGCGCTGCGTTGGATGGAGGAGCGTGGCCTGGCCCCGACCACCGTCGACCGCTACGACGGCCTGCTGCGCCTGCACATCCTGCCGACCTTCGGCGGCAAGGACCTGGACGAGATCACCCCGCCCTCCATCCGCACATGGCGGGCCGAGCGCCTGAGGGCGACCGGTGCCACCACGGTCGCCAAGTCGTACCGTCTGCTGAAGGCCATCCTGCAGACGGCGGTCGACGACGACCTGCTGCCCAACAACCCGTGCCGCATCAAGGGCGCAGGCAAGGAGGAGGCTGACGAACGTCCCACCGCCACCGTCGAGCAGGTCTTCGACCTCGCCGACGCCATGGGCCCGCGCTGGCGCCTGATGGTCCTGCTCGGCGCTTTCGCCTCCCTCCGCCCCGAGGAGCTGGCCGAACTGCGGCGTCGCAGTGTCGATCTCGACGAATGCTCCCTGCGCGTCACACAGGCTTCCCCGGAGCTGACCAACGGCAGGCGCGTCACTGGCGATCCCAAGACTCGGGCGGGCAAGCGCACCGTATACCTGCCGGACTTCCTGAAGCCCGAGCTGCGCCGCCACCTGCAGTGGTTCGCCGAGAAGGAGCTGGACGGCCTCCTGTTCGTGGGCGAGAAGGGAGCGCCCTTCCGCCGCTCGACCTTCGGCCGCAAGTGGCGCAAGGCCAGGACCAAGGTCGGCATGCCGGACAACTTCCGCTTCTACGACCTCCGCCACACCGGCAACACCTTGGCCGCCGACACCGGCGCCAAGCTGAAGGACCTCATGGTCCGCGCCGGCCAGTCCTCGGAGCGGGCCCAGCTGATCTACCAGCACTCGACGGCGAAGCACCAGCGGAAGCTGGCCCAGGGCATCGATGCTGAGGTGCGCGCACAGCTCCATGAAGCGGCGGCACAGCAGAGTGCCCGCGAAGCGTAAGTCGCTGCTGCCCACGCACGGGATCCGGCCGACTCGGCCGGATCCCGTGTTGCCTGAGCTGGCGGTTTCCGGGAGCACGAGGCCCGTCGCATGCCAGGAACATGGATGGCGATGCCACTGACCAGCATTATTTCTTGATTTCCTCCCTCATATGAGGGAGGATTTCCGGAAGTCGAGTGGGGTGCGTCGAGAGGCTGGCCATGACTGTCGTGCACGCGGAGGGCCTCCCGGCCCGTGATCGGCTCGCCGAGCTGGGGCTGTCCGTCGAGCGGATAGAGGATGCCCTGCGCCGAGCCGAGTCGGAGCGCAACTTCTGCACGCCGCTGGACCCGGTGTCCCTGCCCGGCAACATCTTCTGGGGCCGCACGATCCGCTTCCTGAGGGAGACGTACATCCCGTATGGGTGGACCAGCGCCAGCCCCAGCAACGTTCCACTGCTCGTCGCGCCCTCCGGCGAATTCGCGATCACGGCTTCCAGCGGCAGCCCGGAGACCGGATACGCGGCACTCACGCCCTCCACCCGCTACGCGAAGGGCAACGCGGTGATGAAGCGAGTGGAGGCGAACCGGCAGTTGTTGCTGTTCGGCGAGGCTGAGGCGGAGCCTGAGCGGCAGGACGCCGGAGACGGCATCCCGACCTGGTTTCTGCTCTACCACCACTCGAAGACCGATCAGGGCACACGACTCCACGCGGAACTGTCGTTTCCGAACGACACCGGCAGTCGTGGCAAGATCAGCAGTTGGTACGAGCGGATCATCCTCCCCTGGATCGACTTCGAGGGCGGCTTCACTCCGTTCGCCGACGATGACGATGATGACGGCGACGGCGGCATCGACATCCCGATCGAGCGTCTGTCCTGATCGCCCTGCCCCCGACCTCCCCACTTGGCTCCTCCCATGACCACCGCATCCCGGCTAGTCCTGGCGCGCAAGCGCCGAGGGCTGACCGTCACCCGACTCGCCCAGATGGCCGGCCTGACGTCACGCAGGCTGTCCGACTTCGAGAACGGACGTGCCACTCCCAGCCCTCCGTCGCTTGAGGCGATCGCGACAGCGCTGGAGTTCCCCCCTTCCTTCTTCAACGCCGAGGAGGTCGCCGAGCTGACCGTTGACTCGGTCAGCTTCCGTGCCCTGAGCAAGATGACCGCCTCCCAGCGGGACATCGCCCTCAGCTCCGGACGGTTGGCGCGTGCGCTGCAGGACTGGATGGGTGCGCACTTCCGCCTGCCCGCCCCCGACATCCCGTCGCTCACCTCGTTCAGCCGCCTGGGCTCGGATGAGGACGAGATTCCCCATCCAGGGGAGGCGGCAGGCACGGATGTCCCAGCGGAGGAAGCTGCCTCCCTGGTGCGCGCCCGCTGGGGACTCGGGAACGCACCGATCCCGAACGTGGTGCACCTGTTGGAGGCGCACGGCGTGCGCATCTTCTCCCTCTCCAGGGACTGTCCCGAGGTCGACGCATTCTCCTTCTGGGACCGGGGGATCCCATTCGTCCTGCTGAGCACCGAGAAGACCGCGGAACGCGGGCGCTTCGACGCCGCCCACGAACTCGGACACCTCGTCCTGCACGGCGAGGAGCAGATGCCGCACGGCCCACAGGCCGAGGCGGAAGCACACCGGTTCGCAGCCGCATTCCTCATGCCGCGGGCGGACGTCCTCGCCCACGCGCCGCATGGCGCGAGCACGAGTTGGGTCCTCCAGGCCAAGCGCCGTTGGAAGGTCGCCGCCATGGCGCTCGCGCACCGGCTGCACGAACTGGGCCTGACCACCGAATGGCAGTACCGCACCCACTGCGTGGAACTCGGCCGTCTCGGCTACCGCAAGTCGGAGCCTCGGAGCGGAGTCGCCCGAGAGACCTCCCAGGTGCTGGGCAAGGTGTTCACTGCCCTGCGCACCGAAGGGACGCGGCCTGCCGACGTGGCCCGCGAGCTTCATCTCCGGCCCGCCGATCTCAATGACCTGATCTTCGGGCTCGTTGTCACCGCGCAGGAGGGGGAGGCGCAACGGCACGGCGGTGGGCACAAACGGCCGCAGCTGTCCGTGGTCCGCTGACATGCCGACCGGTGAGATCGAGGATCGCATCTGCGGCCTTCTCGCCGGCCTCGGCGTGGACCCCAGCACGTGACACCTGCTACGGCTGTGCGCCTCCCCGCGCCGCAGCCTGGCGACCAGGCGGTGTTCGGGGGAGCCGCTGGCGGAGCGCCGCGCACGCCTCATTGTGAACTGCCCCTTTGCGTAAGCGACTTCGCAGGAACGCCATGCGGCAGTGGCGCAGGTCACACAAAATGCGTCTCGCCATTTGAGACGCTTGAGGGTTGAGTCACTCAAAGAGGCCCGCAGATACCCCCGAAGTGGTCATTTGACCTCGACTTAGGGCACACGGAGGGCACGAAGCCTCCAAAATGGTCTAGACAACTAACAAACCCCAGGCCGCTGACCTGGGGTTTCTCTCTGGAGCGGGTGACGAGAATCGAACTCGCGCTCTCAGCTTGGGAAGCTGATGTTCTACCATTAAACTACACCCGCGTAAGACGCCAGTTGGAAGCTGATTCCGACCGGTGTCTGATCGCCCCGTAACTCTACCCCATCCCAGACCCCCGGCGCTGAAGCCGTGGGGTCTGAGTCTGTTTCGGGGGGTGGGATCCGGCTGCGGGGGGCCGGAGTTGGGGCGTACGGTGGAGGGGTGGGAGAGGCTCCGGGAGGGGACGGAGTGCCGCCTGGAGGGCCGTCCCGCTCGTCCCGTAATGTGGCGTTTGTCGTCACGCATCCCAGTCAGACGTGACGCGGCTCTTGGGGAAGGGACTCTAGGACTTGATGGAGCGCACCGTCGTCCGTTGTGCCGATGGGCACGTGTTCAGCACCGCTTCGTTCCCGATGCAGCAGGCCGAGCGACTCGGCCCCGGGCGGCTCGTCCGGTGTCCTCGGTGTGCCCGGCTCCGCAGTGCGGTGCCGGTGGTGCTCGAGAAGCGGTAGCGGCGAGGAGAGAAACGGCCTGGCGCGCGGAGTCGTCCTGATTGTGGCGGGTCCGCGCGCCTTGCGTATCCTCGGGGCGTGCTTCTCTCTGACAAGGACATCCGGGCCGAGATCGACGCCGGGCGGGTGCGGATCGATCCCTACGACGAATCCATGGTGCAGCCGTCGAGCATCGACGTGCGTCTCGACCGCTTCTTCCGGGTGTTCGAGAATCACCGTTATCCCCATATCGACCCTTCCATCGAGCAGGCGGATCTGACCCGGCTCGTGGAGCCGGAGGGGGACGAGCCGTTCATCCTCCACCCCGGGGAGTTCGTCCTCGCCTCCACCTACGAGGTCATCACCCTCCCCGACGATCTTGCCTCGCGGCTCGAGGGCAAGAGCTCGCTCGGGCGGCTCGGGCTCGTCACCCACTCCACCGCCGGGTTCATCGACCCCGGCTTCTCCGGGCACGTCACCCTGGAGCTCTCCAACCTCGCCACCCTGCCGATCAAGCTCTGGCCCGGTATGAAGATCGGCCAGCTGTGCATGTTCCGGCTGAGCTCGCCCGCCGAGTACTCCTACGGCAGCGAGCGGTACGGCTCCCGGTATCAGGGCCAGCGGGGGCCGACCGCCTCCCGGTCCTTCCTCAACTTCCATCGGACGCAGGTGTGAGCACGGGGACGAGTGACGCCGGCATGAGCGACATACGGGAGAACCTCACCTACGAGCGGTTCGGCGTCGCCGTGCGCGAACTCGCGCAGACCATCGCCGACGACGGCTACGAGCCCGACATCGTGCTCTCCATCGCCCGCGGCGGCGTCTTCATCGCCGGCGGGCTCGCCTACGCCCTCGACTGCAAGAACCTTCATCTGGTCAACGTCGAGTTCTATACCGGCGTCGGCACCACCCTCGAGATGCCCGTCATGCTCGCCCCCGTTCCCAACCTCATCGACTTCTCCGACAAGAAGGTCCTGATCACCGACGACGTCGCCGACACCGGCAGGACGCTCAAGCTGGTCCGCGACTTCTGCCTCGACACGGTCGCCGAGGTCCGCAGCGCCGTCATCTATGAGAAGTCCCACTCGCTCGTGAAGTGCGAGTACGTGTGGAAGCGCACCGACGACTGGATCAACTTCCCGTGGAGCGTCCTGCCTCCGGTGAGCAGGTCGGGAGAGCCGGCCAAGCCGAACAGGGAAGCGCTCTGACTCCGGAGGGCAAGGTGCTCCGGGGAGCAGATGTGCCCCCGGCTCCCGGGTTCACCTGCCGGGGGCGCGGAATGTGACCTGCCGGCGGGTGGCCTCGTCGATCTCGTCGAGGGTGAGGAGGGGCGTGGCCCGGGTGCGGAGGGCTCCGCTGGCCTTGACGGTGAGGCTGACGGCGGCCATGGAGACCGGGTCGGGGAAGTCGACGATGAGCACGATGTCGTCCTCCCCGAAGGCGAAGTACATGGCCTCGACCTGCCCGCCGAGGTCGGTGACGACCTGGTCGACGGCGGCGCGGCGGCCACTCGCGCCCTCCTTGAGCAGCCCCTTGGTGCCCTCGGGCGTGTAGGTGGCCTGGATGAGGAACTTCGGCATGGGATGCTTCCTGCCCGTCGCTTGTCCGGTTTGCAGAATGGCCTTCCCGCTGACGCGTCGGCCGCTCCTCACGGAACAGCCGGATTCACTCGATGGAAGCCGAACCGACGGTCAGCCGGGCAGCGACGGACGAAGGGACCTTCACAGGTGACCTTCACAGGTGACCTTCCCGGCACAACCAAGGGCTCCCGGCTGACACCGGGAGCCCTTCTCGTCGTGGACGACGACGCTTACTGCCCTGGAACCTGCCCCTGGAACAACCTGCCCCTAGAACGTCCCCAGCTTCACGATCGACAGCAGCGCGATCAGCTGGATCGCCGACGCTCCCAGTGCCTTCGGCCACGGCAGGTCGTGGGAGCGGCTGACCATGAGGGTGAGGAGGGCGCCGGCGGCGACCCAGGTGGCCCAGCCGAGGACCTGGACGAAGGAGGCGTCGCCGCCGAGGAACATGGCGACGATCAGGCGGGGGGCGTCCGTGAGGGACATGATCAGCATGGAGAGGCCGACCGTGGGCTGCCAGGCGCCGTCGCCGCCGAGCTGGCGGGCGAGGGTGTGGGTGACGACGCCGAGGATGAAGGAGCTCAGCACCATCGCGACGGCCGTCGTCAGGACGATCGGGATCGCGTTGGACAGCGTGGCGTTTATCGCGTCCGTGCGCGTGTCGTCGAAGCCGAAGACCGCGAGCAGGCCGTAGAGGAAGGTGACGATGAGGGCGGGGCCCCACATCGTGTAGTCCCGCATCTGGAGGAAGGTCTGCTTGGGGGACAGGACGACGCCCTTCAGCAGCTCCTTCCAGTGCAGACGCGGGCCGATCGGGCCCGACGGGGCCGCGGAGCCGGCGTGGTAGGTCCCGCCCTGGTTGTACTGCTGGTGGTCGTCGATCGAGAACGCCTGTGTGTGCCCCGGGTTGTTCGCGGCGTACGGGTCATGGGCGCCCGGTCCGGGGGCGTACGGGTCGTCGCCGCCGAAGTACTCCGGTTCGTCGCCCTGACGGCCGTAGCCGCCGCCCTGGCCGCCGCCGTTCGCCGGGGGCCACTGCCCGCTGCCGCCGCCGTACGGGGGCTGCCGGCCGCCGGGGTACTGCGGCCGCTGCTGCGGGTACGGGTGCTGCGCCGGCGGGTAGCCGTGCGACGGCCCCTGGGGCGCCTGCTGCCCGTACGGAGGGTCTTGGGGTCGCGTCTGCGGGGCGCGGCCGTCCCGGCCGCCGCGTCCGATCCTGAATCCAGCCACGTCATCGAACGTACCTGGTCCCGAAGAGTGACGGGCGGGGCCGGGGCGTTCGCGCACGGCTTTGCGGCCGAGCTGTGACATCCCTTAAGGGCAGACCCGTACGACTCCTGGGGGACGTCCGTACGCCGACGCCCCCCTGTCCGCGTGGGACAGGGGGGCGTCTCAAGTCACCGCCGGCGCCGGTCACTTCACCGGCTGACCTCCGGTCACTTCACGGGCTGCGGCTCCGGCTCGCTCTCCGTCTCCGACGTTCCGGCCGGGGGCTCGTCCTCGACCGGGGTCTTGACCGACTCCAGCAGGAGCTGGGCGACGTCGACGACCTGGATGGACTCCTTGGCCTTGCCCTCGTTCTTCTTGCCGTTGACCGAGTCCGTGAGCATCACCAGGCAGAACGGGCAGGCGGTCGAGACGATGTCGGGGTTCAGCGACAGGGCCTCGTCGACGCGCTCGTTGTTGATGCGCTTGCCGATCCGCTCCTCCATCCACATGCGCGCACCACCGGCGCCGCAGCAGAAGCCGCGCTCCTTGTGGCGGTGCATCTCCTCGTTCCGGAGGCCCGGGACGTTGGCGATGATCTCGCGCGGAGGCGTGTAGATCTTGTTGTGGCGGCCCAGGTAGCAGGGGTCGTGGTACGTGATGATGCCCTCGACCGGGGTGACCGGGATCAGCTTGCCCTCGTCCACCAGGTGCTGGAGCAGCTGGGTGTGGTGGATGACCTCGTAGTCGCCGCCGAGCTGCGGGTACTCGTTGCCGATCGTGTTGAGGCAGTGCGGGCAGGTGGCGACGATCTTCTTGGCCGACTTGGGCTTGCGGGACTCCTCCGTCACCTTGCCGTCGTCGTCCATCTCCTCGCCGAACGCCATGTTCAGGGCCATGACGTTCTCCATGCCGAGCTCCTGGAACAGGGGCTCGTTGCCGAGACGACGGGCCGAGTCGCCCGTGCACTTCTCGTCGCCGCCCATGATCGCGAACTTGACGCCCGCGATGTGGAGCAGTTCGGCGAAGGCCTTCGTGGTCTTCTTGGCGCGGTCCTCGAGGGCGCCCGCGCAGCCGACCCAGTACAGGTACTCGACCTCGGACAGGTCCTCGATGTCCTTGCCGACGACCGGCACCTCGAAGTCGACTTCCTTCGTCCACTCCAGGCGCTGTTTCTTGGCCAGGCCCCAGGGGTTGCCCTTCTTCTCCAGGTTCTTGAGCATCGTGCCCGCCTCGGAGGGGAAGCTGGACTCGATCATGACCTGGTAGCGGCGCATGTCGACGATGTGGTCGACGTGCTCGATGTCCACGGGGCACTGCTCGACGCAGGCGCCGCAGGTGGTGCAGGACCACAGGACGTCCGGGTCGATGACGCCGTTCTCCTCGGCGGTGCCGATCAGCGGGCGCTCGGCCTCGGCCAGGGCGGCGGCCGGCACGTCCTTCAGCTGCTCCTCGGACGCCTTCTCCTCGCCCTCCATCGTCTTGCCGCCGCCGGCCAGCAGGTAGGGCGCCTTGGCGTGGGCGTGGTCGCGCAGCGACATGATCAGCAGCTTGGGAGAGAGCGGCTTGCCGGTGTTCCAGGCGGGGCACTGCGACTGGCAGCGGCCGCACTCGGTGCAGGTGGAGAAGTCCAGCAGGCCCTTCCAGGAGAACTGCTCGACCTGGGAGACGCCGAAGACGTCGTCGTCACCGGGGTCGGTGAAGTCGATCGGCTTGCCGCCGGAGGTCATCGGCTGGAGCGCGCCGAGGGCCGTCCCGCCGGTCGCCTCGCGCTTGAACCAGATGTTCGGGAAGGCCAGGAAGCGGTGCCAGGCGACACCCATGTTGGTGTTCAGGCTGACCGTGATCATCCAGATCATGGTCGTGCCCAGCTTGATCATCGCGAAGACGTAGACCAGGTTCTGCAGCGCGGTCACGCTCAGGCCCTTGAAGGCCAGGATCAGCGGGTACGACGCGAAGTACGCGGCCTCGTAGTGCTCCACGTGGTGCAGCGCGCCCTCGAGGCCGCGCAGGACGTAGATGGCCAGGCCGATGGTGAAGATGACGTACTCGACGAAGTACGCCTGGCCCATCTTCGAGCCGGCGAAGCGGGACTTGCGGCCGGGGCGCGAGGGCAGGTTCAGCAGGCGGATGACCATCAGCGTGACGATGCCGAGGGTGGTCATCGCGGCGATGAACTCGATGTACAGCTCGTACGGCAGGAAGCCGCCGATGACCGGCAGCGTCCAGTCGGCCTGGAAGAGCTGGCCGTACGCGGTGATGATCGTCGGCGGCAGCGTCAGGAAGCCGATGGCCACGAACCAGTGGGCGATACCGACGATGCCCCATCGGTTCATGCGCGTGTGGCCGAGGAACTCGCGTACGAGCGTCACGCTGCGCTGGTAGGGGTTGTCGGTCCGGGTGCCCGCCGGAACCGGCTGGCCCAGCTTGAAGTACCGGACGAACTGGCCGATGGCGCGGGCGAGCAGGGCGACGCCGACCACGGTCAGGGCCAGCGACACGATGATCGCGGCGAGTTGCATGGGGGCTCCTCGGGCCTGCGAGGGTCTTCGGGGTTTCGTCGGGGCTCGTCGTACTCCACGACGGGTTCCCCGAAATTACTAAGCGGTAACTTATGCAGTCCGTTTGAGACTACCCCTATCTTCCGTCGCACTGTAGCCGGGTGCGGGGTGATCTGGATCGCTGAGGGTTGCCTCAGGAGCGCAGGTGGGGGCCGCTCCGGAAACCGTGCAATCCGACCGTGTTATTCGTACCAAATTGGTACATTCACCGCTAATTTATGTTCGTGCTCTACGGGATCGCCGCCGCCACCACCGCCCTGCTCCTCACCGCCGTCCTCGCCGCACTGCTGCGCGCGCCCGCCCTGCGCCTCGGGCTGGTCGACCGGCGGCAGCGGCAGCGGCGGGTGCCGCTGTCCGGCGGAGCGGCCGTCGTGCTCGCCACCTGTCTTGTCGCGGGCGCCGGGGACTGGACGGGGTTCGCCCCGCTCGGGGAGGGGGTGGGGGTGCTGCTCGCCGCGGGCGGCGGAGTCGCCGCGCTCGGGCTGGTCGCCGACGCGTGGCGGCTGAAGACACGGTTCCTGGTGGTCGGTACGGCCGTCGCGGCGGCCTTCGTCGTGCCGTACGGCGACACCGGTGTCGTCGCGGGGGTCGTCGCCGTCGGGTGGGTCACCTGTGTGGCGCTCGCCTTCCGGGCGCTGGATCACGCCGACGGGGTGGCCGGCACCGTCGGGGTCGTCACCGCCTTCGGGGTGGGGGCGTGCGCGGCGGCCGAGGTGATGGACGGGCTCGCGGTGCTGCTGAGTGTGCTCGCCGCCGCGCTGACCGGGTTCCTCATGCACAACTGGCCTCCCGCGCGCGTGGCGCTCGGCGGCTGCGGTGCGCTGTTCGCCGGCTTCCTGCTCGCCGCGGCGGCCGTCACCGCGCGCGCGGGGCACGACGCGGTGACCGGCGCGGGCGTGCTGCTCGCGCTCACCGCGATCGCCGCCGTCGACGCCCTCCTCGTGCTGCTGGCCCGGCGCACCGCCGGACGCCCGCTGCTGCGCCGCGCCCCCGACCATCTCGCCCACCGGCTGCGGCGGCTCGGGCTCACCCCGCAGGGGGTGACCGTCCTCATCGGTGTCGCGGCCTTCGCGGGGGTACTCGTCGGGACACTGGTGCACCTCGGGTGGCTGAGCGCGCAGGCGGTGCTGTGGGTGGCGGGCGGCGTTCCGGTCGTCGTCCTCGGGCTGTGGCGGGTGCCGGTGTACGGGCGTCCGGGTGAGGGCGCCGTACGCGCGCGTGCCCGTTCCCGACGTCAACCTGTGTCCTCGGTGCAACCCCCTCGGCGGTCGGTGGAATCACCCTTGCGGGCACCACGCCGTCTGTCTTCCTCGCAGGTCAGCGGGCCCTTGCGTGTAAGGAACGGATAAGAGTTGAGTCCGCCCGACTCAGGTCCGTTGACCCAGTGGCGAGCCTCGTGCACACTTGAGTCCGTTCCACTCAAGTCAGCTGGAGGAAGATCACCATGGCACGTGCGGTCGGCATCGACCTGGGCACGACTAACTCCGTCGTCAGCGTTCTGGAGGGCGGCGAGCCCACCGTCATCACCAACGCCGAGGGTGCCAGGACCACGCCGTCCGTCGTCGCCTTCGCCAAGAACGGCGAGGTGCTCGTCGGCGAGGTCGCCAAGCGCCAGGCGGTCACCAACGTGGACCGGACCATCCGCTCCGTGAAGCGTCACATGGGCACCGACTGGAAGATCGAGCTCGACGGGAAGCCCTTCAACCCGCAGCAGATCTCCGCGTTCATCCTGCAGAAGCTGAAGCGGGACGCCGAGGCCTACCTGGGCGAGAAGGTGACCGACGCGGTCATCACCGTCCCGGCCTACTTCAACGACTCCGAGCGCCAGGCGACGAAGGAAGCCGGTGAGATCGCCGGTCTCAACGTCCTTCGTATCGTCAACGAGCCCACCGCGGCCGCGCTCGCGTACGGCCTCGACAAGGACGACCAGACGATCCTCGTCTTCGACCTCGGTGGCGGCACCTTCGACGTGTCCCTCCTGGAGATCGGTGACGGCGTCGTCGAGGTGAAGGCCACCAACGGTGACAACCACCTCGGTGGTGACGACTGGGACCAGCGCGTCGTCGACTACCTGGTGCAGCAGTTCAAGTCCGGCCACGGCGTGGACCTCGCCAAGGACAAGATGGCGCTGCAGCGTCTGCGTGAGGCTGCCGAGAAGGCGAAGATCGAGCTGTCCTCGTCCACCGAGACCTCGATCAACCTGCCCTACATCACCGCGTCCGCCGAGGGCCCGCTGCACCTGGACGAGAAGCTCACCCGCGCCCAGTTCCAGCAGCTGACCGCGGACCTGCTGGAGCGCTGCAAGACGCCGTTCCACAACGTCATCAAGGACGCCGGCATCCAGCTCGGCGAGATCGACCACGTCGTCCTCGTCGGTGGCTCCACCCGTATGCCCGCCGTCGCCGAGCTCGTCAAGGAGCTGACCGGCGGCAAGGAGGCCAACAAGGGCGTGAACCCGGACGAGGTCGTCGCCATCGGCGCCTCGCTCCAGGCCGGTGTCCTCAAGGGTGAGGTCAAGGACGTCCTGCTCCTCGACGTGACCCCGCTGTCCCTCGGTATCGAGACCAAGGGCGGCATCATGACCAAGCTCATCGAGCGCAACACCACGATCCCGACGAAGCGTTCGGAGATCTTCACGACGGCCGAGGACAACCAGCCGTCGGTGCAGATCCAGGTCTACCAGGGCGAGCGCGAGATCGCGGCGTACAACAAGAAGCTCGGCATGTTCGAGCTGACCGGTCTGCCGCCCGCGCCGCGCGGTGTCCCGCAGATCGAGGTGTCCTTCGACATCGACGCCAACGGCATCATGCACGTGACCGCGAAGGACCTCGGCACGGGCAAGGAGCAGAAGATGACCGTCACCGGCGGCTCCTCGCTGCCGAAGGACGAGGTCGACCGCATGCGCCAGGAGGCCGAGCAGTACGCGGAGGAGGACCACCGCCGCCGCGAGGCCGCCGAGGCCCGCAACCAGGGCGAGCAGCTGGTCTACCAGACCGAGAAGTTCCTCAAGGACAACGAGGACAAGGTCCCGGGCGAGATCAAGACCGAGGTCGAGGCCGCCGTCGCCGAGCTGAAGGAGAAGCTCAAGGGCGAGGACACCGCCGAGATCCGCACCGCCACCGAGAAGGTCGCCGCCGTCTCGCAGAAGCTGGGCCAGGCCATGTACGCCGACGCCCAGGCCGCGGGCGGCCCCGAGGGCGCCACCGCCGGCGGTGCCAAGGCCGCCGACGACGACGTCGTGGACGCCGAGATCGTGGACGACGAGCGCAAGGACGGTGCCGCGTGACGGAGGAGACCCCGGGCTTCGAGGAGAAGCCCGACGTCCCCTCCGGCGCCACCCCCGACGACGCCGAGCCGAAGGCCGACACCTCCGCTGCGGCGGAGGGGGCGGCCCCGGCCGGGGACGCGAACCAGACAGCCGGGCTGGTGGCCCAGCTGGACCAAGTGCGCACCGCGCTCGGCGAGCGCACCGCGGACCTCCAGCGCCTCCAGGCCGAGTACCAGAACTACCGCCGCCGGGTCGAGCGTGACCGGATAGCGGTCAAGGAGATCGCCATCGCGAACCTCCTGACCGAGCTCCTGCCCGTGCTCGACGACATCGGCCGCGCGCGGGAACACGGCGAACTCCTCGGCGGCTTCAAGTCCGTCGCCGAGTCGCTGGAGACCGTCGCGGCGAAGATGGGTCTGCAGCAGTTCGGCAAGGAGGGCGAGCCCTTCGACCCGACGATCCACGAGGCCCTGATGCACAGCTACGCGCCGGACGTCACCGAGACGACGTGCGTGGCGATTCTGCAGCCCGGGTACCGGATCGGCGAGCGCACCATCCGCCCCGCGCGGGTGGCGGTGGCCGAACCCCAGCCGGGGGCCCAGACGGTCAAGCCGGCCGAGGAGACCGACGCGGCGGCCGACGACAAGGAGAGCGGTGGCCCGGACGAGGGCTGAGCTTGAATCGATGAGAGAGGAGGGACGTCGAGGATGAGCACCAAGGACTTCATCGAGAAGGACTACTACAAGGTCCTCGGCGTCCCCAAGGACGCCACCGAGGCCGAGATCAAGAAGGCGTACCGGAAGCTCGCCCGCGAGTACCACCCGGACGCCAACAAGGGCAACGCCAAGGCCGAGGAGCGCTTCAAGGAGATCTCCGAGGCGAACGACGTCCTCGGCGACCCCAAGAAGCGCAAGGAGTACGACGAGGCACGTGCCCTCTTCGGCAACGGCGGCTTCCGCCCGGGGCCGGGCGCGGGCGGCGGCTCCTTCAACTTCGACCTGGGCGACCTCTTCGGAGGCGGCGCCCAGGGCGGGGGCGCCGGCGGCTTCGGCGGCGGGCTCGGTGACGTCTTCGGGGGACTGTTCAACCGCGGCGGCACGACGACGGGCGCCCGCACCCAGCCGCGGCGCGGCCAGGACATCGAGTCCGAGGTCACGCTGAGCTTCACGGAGGCCATCGAGGGCGCGACGGTTCCGCTGCGCATGTCCTCGCAGTCCCCGTGCAAGGCCTGCTCCGGCACCGGCGACAAGAACGGCACACCGCGCGTGTGCCCGACCTGTGTCGGCACCGGCCAGGTGGCGAGGGGATCCGGCGGAGGGTTCTCCCTCACCGACCCCTGCCCGGACTGCAAGGGCCGCGGCCTGATGGCCGAGCATCCCTGCCTGGAGTGCAAGGGCAGCGGCCGGGCCAAGTCGTCCCGCACGATGCAGGTCCGCATCCCCGCGGGCGTCACCGACGGGCAGCGCATCCGGCTGCGCGGCAAGGGCGCCCCCGGCGAGCGCGGTGGCCCGGCCGGCGACCTGTACGTCGTCGTCCACGTCGACCCGCACCCGGTCTTCGGCCGCAAGGACGACAACCTCACGGTGACGGTGCCGGTGACCTTCGCGGAGGCGGCCCTCGGCGGCGAGGTCCGCGTCCCCACCCTCGGCGGCCCGGCGCTCACGCTGAAGCTGCCACCCGGCACCCCCAACGGGCGCACCATGCGCGCGCGGGGCAAGGGCGCGGTCCGCAAGGACGGCACCCGCGGCGACCTGTTGGTCACCGTCGAGGTGAGTGTCCCGAAGGACCTGACGGGGAAGGCTCGTGACGCACTGGAGGCGTATCGCGAGGCGACCGCGGGCGAGGACCCGCGGGCGGAGCTGTTCCAGGCCGCGAAGGGAGCTTGATCAGATGGACGGCCGTCGACGCAACCCGTATGAACTGACCGAGGAGACCCCGGTCTACGTCATCTCGGTGGCGGCCCAGCTCTCCGGCCTGCACCCGCAGACGCTGCGCCAGTACGACCGCCTGGGCCTGGTGTCTCCGGACCGCACGGCCGGCCGGGGCCGCCGCTACTCGGCCCGGGACATCGAACTGCTGCGCACCGTCCAGCAGTTGTCCCAGGACGAGGGCATCAACCTGGCCGGGATCAAGCGCATCATCGAACTGGAGAACCAGGTCGCGGCGCTGCAGTCCCGGGTGGCCGAGCTCCAGGACGCCCTGGAAGGCGCGGCGGCGGCGATGCAGCAGCGCGAGGCGGCCGTACACGCCTCCTACCGGCGCGACCTGGTGCCGTACCAGGAGGTCCAGCAGACCAGCGCGCTGGTGGTGTGGCGGCCGAAGCGGCAGCAGTCCTCGGACTGACGGACACACACAGGTGCGGAAAGGGGCCCGGAGATGATTCTCCGGGCCCCTTCGCTGTCCGTTGGACCCTACTCGGCCTGCGGGGCCAGGGCCGCCCAGGCGTCGCCGGGGGCGGATTCGGTGCCGTCGGCGTGGAGGGCGGTCACCCAGTAGAAGTGCGTGGTGCCGGGGGCGGCCGTGGTGTCGGTGTACGACGTGCCGGTGACCGGGTCGGCGGTCAGTGGCTCGTACGCGGCGGTGGCCGGGTTCCACCGGTACACCCGGTATCCGGTGATGTCCGTCCCGTGGTACGCGCTGGACAGTTCCCAGCTGAGATCGACCGCGGTCGCACCGTCGGCGACCTGGGCGCTCACGCTGACCAGCCAGTCCGCGGGGGTCTCCACGGTGGGCCGCAGGTCGTACTCGGTGACGGTGGTGTGCGCCACCTCGTAGGGGTCACCGGCCGTCGTGTGAAGGGAGTTGCCCGACGTGTCCACCGCGTCCACGAAGTACGTGTGGGTCTCGCCGTCCTGGAGGTTCTCCGCATCGACGAGCCGGCTGCTTCCCGCCTCGACCCGGCCCACGTGCGTGGTCTCGGTGCCGTCGTTCGCCGTGCTGAGCCGGAAGACGTTGTAGTGGTCCAGGTCGGCGGCCGGGCTGTCCTCCCAGTCCAGGACCGTGCCGTACTCGGTGGCGGTGGCCGTGAACCCGGTGACGGCCGGCGGGGCGGTGGCGTCACGGTAGGAGTGCAGGTTCACCTGGGACGGCCCCGACTCCCGCCCGAGCGCGTCGACGCTGGTCACCCAGTACACGTAGAACCCGTCGTGAGGGCTCGGCACGACCGTGGTGTCGGTGCAGGCGTAGGTGTGGCGGGTGCCGTAGGCGGTGTCGGTGAGCTTCGGGGTGCAGGGCACCACCCGGGAGTCGACGGTGGCGAACGTGCCGGTCGCGTTGTCGAAGCGGCGCTCCTCGCGGTGGACCCGGAACTCGGTCGGCGCGTAGGGCGACATCTGCCAGGACAGGTCGACGCCGCCACCGTCCTCCGGCCGGTTCCTCGCGCCGTTGAAGTAGGGCACGGCGAGCGGCCGGGCGAACGACACCACCGACGAGTACCCGGTGTTGCCCGCCGCGTCGGTCGCCGCGACCTTGTAGTAGGAGGTCTCCCCGTACGGGGCGGTGTCATCGGTCGCCGAGTTGCCCAGATGGCTCTCGGCCACCGTGAACGGCCCGCCGGGCTTGCTGGACCTCAGCAGCTGAGTCTTCAGTGCCCCCTCGTCGGACATCCACCAGAGGGACACCCCCTCCAGGGAGCTCTCGCCGAGGACGGTCAGATCACGGACGGTCGGCGCCATCAGGTCCACCGTGGTGATGCCCAGGTCGGCGGTACCGCTGGACGCGTTGCCCGCCTTGTCGTAGGCGCGGACCTCGTAGTAGAAGGTCTCGCCGCCCCCCTTCGGGAGGAGGGCGTCGGTGTACGACGTGGAGGTGGTCGTCGCCAGCGGCGTGCTGCCGAAGGAGCTGCCCTTGAGACGCCGGTAGACGCGGTAGCCCGCGAGGTCCATCTCCTTGTTCTTCGCCCAGCTGAGCCTGGCCTTGCCCGTCGCCGTGTCGTACGCGACCGAAGTGCCCGTCGGGGTGAGGGGCTTGACCTTGTCGACGGTGGCGGAGGTGCGCGGGGCGTAGCCGAAATTGACCTTGGCGCTGCCGGTCCAGTTGGCGTAGTCGACGCGGAGGGTGTGCTTGCCGGACGGGACGGTGACGTTGACGGTCCTGGAGACGGTCGTGGAGGTGTTCTTCCACAGGTCGATCTTGCGGACGCCGTCGAGGTAGACCCGGATGCCGTCCAGCCCGGAAGCGGAGAGGGCGAAGGGGCCGCCGGAGCCGAAGTCACGGGTCACGGTCCAGCGGACGCCGAAGTTGTTGGCGGGCAGGCCGGAGGCCGGGGCGCTCGTGCCCCAGTTCTCACTGATTGCGGCGTCGCAGTCGGTCTTCTTCGGCGTACCCGAGAAGGTGGTGTTCGCGAAGAGCTGCCGCTTGAAGACGGGCGCGGTGCAGGTGACGGCCGCGGAGGCGGGCGCGGCGGTCACGGCGAGCAGACCGCCGGTGGTGGCGAGCACGACCGTGGTCGCTGCGGCGGCGGTCGTGCGTCGGGCTCGGTTCATTCGGTCCTTCGGTCCATTCCGGTGACGGCGAAGACTGGCCGCCGGTGAAATGGACCGGTCAAGACCGGGATTGGTTGTACGGCAGGTCCTTGACGTGCTGAAGGAGCCGTCCCGCATGAACCCAGCCCGCCCCGCCGCGCACCGCCCCACCCAACTCACCCACGCATACAGCCTCTTCACCCCCGTCGATGTCACCTCGCACCGCACGTCGTCGCGTACCCGGCAGCCGGGGCCGTCGCCTGCTGGGGGAGGGGGCTCGCGCTTGTGGAGGAGATGGCGGATCTGTGGGGTGTCGCCGACGAGAGAGCGGGGCGGTATGCGAAGGGTGTGTGGTTCGAGCTGGGCGGGGGCGGTGGATTGTTCCGTGCTCGCTCGAACGGGTGAACTGGGGGCGTATCCCCTGGTCAGCCCCATCCCCGTACCTACCGTGATCGCGTTGCTTGTGCCCCGAGCACACCCAGCCCACACTTGAGGAGGATGCCACCTTGACCGCTCTCGCACATGAGAGGCCCGAGATCATGTCTGAGGCCGACGCTGAATTCCTGAACGCATCCGACCCGGACGAGGGCTTGTGGCAGGTATGGAAGGCCATGGAACTCCCCGAGGGCTACCGCGCTGAGATCATTGAGGGAGCCATCGAGGTGTCGCCTACCGGCCGCTTTGCACATGCCCAAGTCGTCAACCGCCTCCGGGATGCCCTGGCGATCTTTCTGAAGGACGGCGAGTACGGCGCTTGGAACGACACGAACGTACTCCACGCGCGTAGGGCGTGGATTCCGGACGGGCTCGTCGCACCTCGGGAAGCCGAGCTGATCGAAGATGAGGACGGCCTCGGGATCAAGGCTTCCGCAGTCTCGATGGTCGTCGAGGTCGTCTCCCCCGGCAAGAGCAACCAGGACCGCGACCGCATCCGCAAGCGCCGCGAGTACGCCCGCGCCGGGATCTCCGTGTACGTCCTCATCGACGACTACGACGGGCAGCGTGCTGTCACTCTCTTCACCGGGCCTCGTCCCGACAAGGCCGACTGGGAGGACATCCACCGTGTCCCCTACGGCACCGATGTCACCGTCCCCGAAGGCCCCGCCAAGGGTTTCGTGATCGGTGAGGCGATCACGGGGCCGAAGCGGGGCTGACGGGGGCGGGAGCGGGTGAGTCGGGCGGATCTCACGCCGAAGGGCCCGGAGGACTAACCGCGTCCTCCGGGCCCTTCGCGTCGGTGATCGACCGTCAGGCGCGCGTCTCGCGGCGGCGGCGGGTGCCGAGCCAGGTGGCCACTGCGCCCAGGGTCACCAGGGCGGTGGCGAGGGCCGCGTACTTGTTCGCGCTGGAGCCGGTGTTGGCCAGGGAGCCGGTGGTGGTCGTGTTGTCCGTGGTCGTGGTCGTCGTCGTGGTGGCGGCCGGGGTCGTGGAGGTGGACGGCGACGGGGTCGCGGAGGTGGAGGCGGAGGCGGACGGGGAGGGCGACGTGGAAGCGGAAGGAGACGGGGAGGCCGAGGGGGAGCTCGAGGCCGGCTTCGCGGGGCCGGCCGTCACCTCGGTCCTGGCGCCGTTGAAGCCCCAGGCGTCTTCCATGGAGAACAGGGCCTCCAGCGGCACCTTGGCGTCCTCCTTGATGTCGGTGTTCTTGCCCACGGAGAGGTACAGCTTGATGCTGTTCTTGCCGGAGGCCGCGCTGAAGCCCTTCGGGATGGCGGGCAGCTCCCACTCGCTCTCGTTGATCTCCTTCAGCTTCACGATCTTGCCGCCGACCTCGGCCTCCAGGAGGAAGTCCGGGTGACCGGCGGCCTCACGGAAGCCCTGCGCGGAGACCGTGCGGCTCAGCTCGGCCGGGAACTCGCCGGGGCCGGTGGCGGTCGCGTTCAGCGTCAGGCCGGTGCGCTGGCCCGGGCGGGCGACGACGTTGTCGTCCCGCTCCCAGCCCAGGTTCAGCTTGCCCGGCGTGATCTGCGGGTCCGTCTTGAAGACGACGGTGTTGCGGGCCCGGTCGGCGTCGACGTCACCCTCCAGCGCGTCCGCGATCAGCGTGAAGTTGCCGTCGTTGGTCGGGTAGTTGGCGCCGAGGCCGACGGTGACCTTCCAGGTGAACTCGGTCTTCGCGGGGATCGAGAAGCTGTCGGAGGCGTCACCGGTGGCCGGGAAGAACAGGCCCTGCCAGGCGCCGCCCTGCCGCCCGATCCGGGACTTGGTGGCGGGCGCGTCGAGCGCGGTGACGTCGAAGACCACGGAGTCCTTCAGCAGCGGGCTCGGACCGTCCGCCTCGCCCAGCAGCCAGGACGAGAACTCCTGTGCCTTGTCGGAGGAGTTGGTGACCTTCAGGGTCATCGACTCCGTCGCCCCGCCCCGCTTCAGCGGGTTCCCCGGGGTGGGCGCGCCCAGCGTCATCGTCAGCGGCTTGCCACTCGCCTGCGCCTGGTCGGCCGCGAAGGCGGTCACCGGGACGGAGGCGGTGCCGGCGACGGCGGCGACGACGGTGGTCGCGGCCAGGATGCGGATACGGCGGGCGGCGACGGGACGAGCGGACGCGACGGACGCGGTCATGGTGGACTTCCCCCCAGGGAGTGAGACGGAAAGGGAACCGGTGCGCACGAGTTACGGGAAGCGGTCAACCGGTTCTGGGAAACGCACGGAGACGAGAGAGGCGCCCGCGTGCCGGCCGGTCCTGCTGTCCCCCCGGCGGCCCGCGGTGCACCCATCTTCACCCAGTCTTCAATTGTGATCAACTGCCGCTTCGTCACCACTTCGCAACGGCGCCGGAAGCGGTAATTCCGCAGGTCACGGCCGTATCACGGCCGCTTCCGCGCTACGGCGCGGTGACTGCCCAGTCGCCCGCCGGCAGGGACTCGGAACCGTCCTCCGTCACCGCGGTGACCCAGTAGAAGGAGGTGGTCCCGCGCGGCACTCCGGTGTCGAAGAACTCGAAGGCCCCGCTCGGCAGGTCGGCGATCCTCTCGTAGGAGGAGGTCTCCGGGTTCCAGCGGTGGACGCGGTAGCCGCCGGCCTGCTCCGGAGCCGATTCGGCAAGCCCGTGCCAGGTCAGCCGGTTGCCCTCGTCGCCCTCGGCCGCCTCCACCGTCAGGGTCAGCGGCGATCCCTCGGGCGTGGCCACGCTCGGCGTCATGTCGAGCTCGGTCACGGTCACGATCTGCGCCTCGCCGGTCCACCGGAACGAGGAGTTCCCGGCGTCGTCGACGGCGTCGACGATGAAGCAGGATTCCTCACCGTCGGGGAGGGCGGTGTACGCGTACGAGGTGGTGTCGGCCGACACGTAGTAGCCCGGGTACAGGGAGCACACCTGCTCGTCCCCCTCCTCGCCCCAGAGCTCACCCCGGCGGACCGTGTAACTCTCCAGGTCGGCGGTCGGGTTGGCGTCCCAGCGCACCTCGAAGCCGTACTCGGTCGGCGTGACCGTCACGCCGGTGACGGCGGACGGCGGGGTGACGTCCCGGCGCGTGCCGACCACGGCGCCGGACTGCGCGGACTCGTTGCCCGCCGCGTCCAGCGCGGTCACGCGGTAGTAGTACGTGGTGCCCTCCACGGCGGTGGAGTCCAGGTACGAGGTCTGGTCGGTGGTGCCGATCCGGGTGTAGGTGCCGCTCAGGCTCGCCGCCCGGTACACGCGGTACGACGCCGCCCCCGCGACCTCGCCCCAGGCGAACTGGAGCCCCTCCGGCTTGCTGGCGGTGGGCAGTCCGGCCGGCACGGCGGGGGCGGTCCGGTCGGCAGTGGTGACGGTCCTGACGGCGGTGCCCGCCGACTCGTTCCCCGCCTTGTCATAGGCGCGCAGCTCGTAGGCGTAGGCCGCACCGGTCACCGGGAGTGTGGTGTCGGTGTACGTGGTGGAGACGGTGGAGACCAGCCGAGTCCAGGAGGCGCCGTCGGCGGGGCGCCGGTAGACCCGGTAGCCCCCGAGGTCCATCTCCTTGTTCGCCGCCCAGGCGAGCTTCGCCCGGCCGGTGGCGGTGTCGTACGCGACCGCGAGACCCGTCGGGGTCAGCGGCTTGACCTTGTCGACGGTGGCGGTGGTGCGGGGTGTGTACGTGAAGCCGACGTTGGCGTTGCCCGTCCAGTTCACGTAGTCGACGCGGAGGGTGTGCTTGCCGGCCGGGATCGTGACGTTGACGGTCTTCTTCACCGTCGTCGACACGTTCTTCCAGACGTCGACCTTGCGGACGCCGTCGACGTACACGCGGAGGCCGTCCTGGACGGCGACGTTCAGCGCGAAGGGACCGCCGGAGCCGAAGTCACGGGTGACCGTCCAGCGGACGCCGAAGTTGTTCGTCGGCAGGCCGGAGGCGGGGGCCTTGGCGCCCCAGTTCTCGCTGATCGCGGCGTCGCAGCCGGTCTGCTTCGGGGTGCCGGAGAAGGTGGTGTTCGCGAAGAGCTGGCGCTTGTAGACCGGGGAGGTGCAGGTCGTCACGGCCGACGCGGGGGTGGCCGTGACGGCGGTGAGCAGGCCGGCGGTCGTGGCGAGCACGACCGCCGTGGCCCGGACGGCGGAGTTCATGGGCTCCTTCAGCTCTGGGGGGCGGCGGGGGTCGCCGAGACCTCCGGCGACAGGGCCGACTCCAGGCCGGCCGCGTTGACCGTGGTGACGGCGTAGTAGTACGTCGTGCCGTTGGTCAGGCCGGTGTCGGTGTGGTCGGACGCCGTGGTGGTGAAGACCGCCTCGGCGTTCTCCTTGGTGACGCCCGGGGTGGTCGAGCGGTAGACGCGGTAACCGGTGATGCGGGAGTCGCCCGGGAGGTCCGGCGCGGTCCCCCAGGTCAGCTTCACCCAGCCGTCGCCGGCCGTGACCTCGTCCACCTGGGTGGGCTGGGGCGGCGGCGTCGCGCTCACGGACGGCAGCACCGCGCTCGAGGCGGCCGAGCGGACGCCGTAGCCGGCCGAGGTGGCGACGACGGCGTAGTAGTAGTCGCGTTCGGTGGCGGGGATCGTGGCCTGGTACTGGGAGAACGCGCCGTCGACGGAGGCGTACGGCGTCGCCGTCGCGGACGTGTCCACGGTGGCCGAGCGGGAGCGGTAGATGAGGTAGCCGCCGACCTTGACGTAGCCGTCCTGGCCCCAGTCGAGGATGAGCTGGTCACCGATGATCTTGGCGGTGCCCCAGGTCGGGGTGTTGGGCGCGGTGTTCTGGTCGACCGTGCGGGTGGCGTACGCCTCCAGCGCCGCCGACTCGTTGCCGGCCGCGTCCACGGCGGTCACGTAGTACTTGTACGGCCGACCCGGTTCGCCCGTGGTGTCCCGGTAGGTGAGGGTGGAGGTCGTGCCGATCCTGATCTGGCCGCCGGTGTTGGTGGTCGAGCGGTAGACGACGTAACCGGCCGCGTCCGAGCCGCCCTTCAGCCAGGTCAGGGTCACGCCGCCGACATCCTGGGAGACGACCTTCAGGTCCTGTGGAGCGCCCGGTGGCACGGTGTCGCGCGTGGCGGTGACCACCTTCGAGTACGGCGACGGGTTCGCGGACGCGTCCAGGGCCCGCACCTTGTAGAAGACCGGCACATCGGCCGGGGCGAGGGCATCGGAGTACGACGTGGTCAGGACCCGCCCGACGCTCGTGTACGGGCCGTCGGCCGTGTTCGCGCGGACGATCTCGTACTGGACCGCGGTCGGCACCGCGGTCCAGGACAGGGTGTTGGCCGTCTTCGTGGACTTGGCGGTGACGCCGACCGGGGCGGCGGGGGCCACGCGGTCGACACTGGTGATGCCCCGGTCCGCCGAACCGGCCGAGACGTTGCCCGCCTTGTCGAAGGCGCGGATCTCGTAGTAGTAGGTCCGGCCGTCCATCGGCGGGGAGTCGGTGTACGTGTTCGACGTGGTGGTGGCGAGCTTCGTCCAGGTGGACGAGCCGGCCACGCGGCGGTAGACCCGGTACCCGGCGAGGTCCATCTCCTTGTTCTTCGCCCAGGTGAACTTGGCCTTGTTGGTGTCGAGGGTGTAGCCGACGCCCACCTCGGTCGGGGCGAGCGGCCTCACCTTGTCGACGGTCGCCGAAGTGCGGGGGGCGTAGGTGAACTTGACGTTCGCACTGCCCGTCCAGTTCGCGTAGTCGACGCGGAGGGTGTGCTTGCCGGAGGGGATGGTGAGGTTGAGCGTCCTCGCCACCGTGGAGGAGACGTTTTTCCACAGGTCGATCTTGCGGACGCCGTCGACGTAGACGCGGATGCCGTCCTGCGCGGCGGCCGTGAAGGTGAAGGGGCCGCCGGAGCCGAAGTCCCTCGTCACCGTCCAGCGGACGGAGAAGTTGTTGGCGGGGACTCCGGAGGCGGGGGCGCCGGTGCCCCAGTTCTCGTTGATCGCGGCGTCGCAGCCGGTCTGCTTCGGGGTGCCGGAGAAGGTGGTGTTGGCGAAGATCTGCCGTTTGTAGACCAGTGAGGCGCAGCTCGTCGCGGCCGAGGCGGATGGGGTGGCCGTGCTGAGCAGACCGCCGGTCGTGGCGAGCACGACGGCCGTCGCGAGTCTGGCTGTGGGCATGCGGTCCATGCGGTCCTCTGCTCTGGATCGGGACAGCGGGACGACAGAAACACCCGCCGTGATCACGACTCGCGAGCAACGGAGTTGGTTGTGCGGTTCTTTGCCGTCTCCTGAAGTCGGCTTGGGTGGAGGGCCCGTAAAGGGTGTTTGGATGGGATTCCGCTTTCTCTTCGCGCTGTCTCCGTCCCGTCTCCATGTGTCTTCACACGCTAAGCGGAGGGTGATGTTGCTACTTCGTTAAGTAGTAGCGCTTGACTGCGGTGGCCGACGCCGCGTTGGCTTTTAGAACTGGGTCGAAAGTCAGCACCCATGTCCGGAAACGCACCTGAAGTGAGCCCCCGAATGCGTCGTCGTATCGCCATAGCCGTGGCCTCCTCCACGCTCTCCTTCTCGCTTGCCGGATGCGGCATGCTGGGCGCGACAGAGGACGCCGGCGAAGCGACACCGACCAAGACCAACGACATCACGGTGGGCGTGCTGATGCCGGAGAAGACGAACACCCGGTACGAGCAGTTCGACTACCCCATCATCAAGGCGAAGATCGCCTCCCTCACCCAGAACAAGGGCAAGACGGAGTACGCCAACGCGGACGCCGACCCGGACACCCAGGTGAGCCAGATGGAGCGGATGATCGAGGAGAAGGTCGACATCATCCTGCTGGACGCCGTCGACTCCAAGACCATCGCGGACACGGTGCAGAAGGCCAAGGACGCGGGTATCCCCGTCATCGCCTACGACCGCCTGGCCCAGGGCCCGATCGACGCGTACGTCTCCTTCGACAACGAGCTGGTCGGCGAGGTGCAGGGCCGCACCCTGGTGGAGGCGCTCGGCACGGCCGACACCTCCGACAAGATCGTCATGATCAACGGCTCGCCCACCGACCCGAACGCCAAGCAGTTCAAGGACGGCGCGATGTCGGAGCTCAACGGCCGGGTCACGATCTCCGCGTCCTACGACACCAAGAAGTGGAGCCCGGAGGTCGCCCAGTCCGAGATGACCGAGGCGATCAGCAAGATCGGCAAGGACAACATCGCGGCCGTCTACTCCGCGAACGACGCCATGGCCGGCGGCATCATCAAGGCCCTGAAGGCCGCGGGCGTCAGCGACAGCGACCTGCCCCCGATCACCGGCCAGGACGCGGAGCTGCCGGCGGTGCAGCGGATCATCAGCGGCGAGCAGTACATGAGCGTGTACAAGCCCTACCCGACGATGGCCGAGGCCGCCGCGGAGATGGCCGTCGCCAAGGTCCAGGGCCGGGACATCCAGTTCGACGCCCTCACCCGTGACAAGGTCGACAGCCCCACGAACAAGGGCATCCGGGCCAACCTGGTGACCGTGGTCGCGCTGACGAAGAGCAACATCCAGGAGACGGTCATCGCGGACGGCATCCACAAGGTGTCCGACATCTGCACCGCCAAGTACAAGGCGGCGTGCGAGGCCATCGGCCTCAAGTGAGCCGGAACGACGAAGAGGGGGGTACGCGCGACCGCGTACCCCCCTCCTTCGTGTCTCAGCCGACCGGCGGCGTCCAGCCGCGCAGGTAGTCGGCGGTCTCGAAGGCCGCCGCCTCCTCGGCCGTCAGCTGCGGCCGGTCCGCGGTGGCCGCGGCGACCGAGCCGGGGCCGCTGTTGTTGTACTCACGGAAGAAGGAGTCCTTCCAGGAGTACGCCGTCCCGCCGGAGGTCCAGTCCGTGTACGGCGCCGCCTTCACGGCCGCCGGCAGCACCGAGTCCCGGACCACCAGGCTGCCCTTGGCGCCGGCGAACGCGGTCACCCACGGCCGGCCCAGGTGGAAGGTGTTGGCGGGCGCGTCGCTCACCAGCGTGGAGTCGGTGACCAGGAAGCCGTACTGCGTGGACGCGTCCGTGGAGGGCGCCGCCAGGTAGCCGTTGTTCTTGTCGTCTCCGCGGCTGAGCAGCTTCAGCGTCGACTTGTCGAAGACGGCCGTGGCGTAGCCGCAGACGAAGTCCACGTCGCCCTCGACGTAGGAGTTCGTGAAGTAGACCCGGTTGGGGGTCGTGGTCGTCGTCGACTTCAGGAACAGGGTGTCCTGGTTGCCGAGGAAGCGGACGTTGTCGAAGACGAGCCGGTCGGCCTGGGTGAGCAGGGCGACGGCCTGCTCGTTGGCGTAGGTGCCGGCGGCCTCGTCGTAGGAGTTCTCGACGGTGAGGTTGCGGGCGAGGAAGTCCGAGCCGCGCACGTACATCGTCCGGCTGTTCTGCGTGCCGAGCGTGCCGCCCCCGGCGGCGGGGGTGCCGGCCGCGTTGTCGTAGGTGATGACCGTCTCGGACGGGTCGTCACCCGCGCCGATCAGCTGGACGTACGGCTTGGAGACGTCGACGAGTTCCTTGTAGGTCCCCGGGTTGACCTGGATGATCACCGGGTTGGCGGAGGTGCCCGCGCCGAGGGCGTCCAGGGCCGCCTGCACGCTGGTGTGGTCGCCGTCGCCCTCGGCGTCCACCACCGCGTCCGCGCCGGGCACCGGCTGGACCTTGTGCGGGCGGAGGGCGTAGGCGACCTCGGACTCGCCGGAGAGGTTGCCGGTGTCGTCCACGGCCCGGAGCAGGTACTGCGACCCCGTACCCGGTTCGGCGGCGGTGTCGAGGTAGGTCGTGGCGCCCTGGACGGTGTTGAGGTAGACGAAGTCCTCCGAGCCCGGCCGGCGCACCCACACCTGGTAGGCGGTCGTGTCGTCGGAGTTGGCCGTCCAGGTGAGGTCGATGCCGTCGACGGTGCCCGTGGCGGCCAGGCCGGCCGGGACGGTGGGCGGGGTGCGGTCGGCGCGGGTGGAGGTGACCGGCGCGGTCTTCGCAGAAACGTTTCCTGCCGCGTCGGCGGAGGCGACGGCGTAGAAGTACGTCGACTTCTCGGCGGCGGTGTCGTCGTAGAAGGAGGTGCCGGTCGAGGAGCCGATCTTCACGTACGTGCCGTCGACGGCCGTGGCCCGGTAGACCAGGTAGCTCTCCGCCTCCTCGACGCCCGACCAGACCAGCTTGTTGCCGTCGGCGGCGTCGGTGACCTTCAGGTCGTAGGGGAGGGCGGGGGCGGTGCGGTCGGCGGTGGTGACGGACTTCTCCGCCGTACCGGCCGACTGGTTGCCGGCCTTGTCGTACGCGAACACCCGGTAGGCGTAGGCGGCACCGGTAACCGGGAGGGTGGCGTCGGTGTGGGTGGTGGCGGTGGTGGTGGCCAGCAGCGTCTCGACGTTCGTGGCGAGGTCGCGCCGGTAGACGCGGTAACCCGCGAGGTCCATCTCCTTGTTCGCCGCCCAGGTGAGCTTCGCCCTGCCGGTGGCGGTGTCGTACGCGACCGCGAGACCTGTCGGGGTCAGCGGCTTGACCTTGTCGACGGCGGCGGAGGTGCGGGGTGTGTACGTGAAGCCGACGTTGGCGTTGCCCGTCCAGTTCACGTAGTCCACACGAAGGGTGTGCTTGCCGGGCGCGATGGTCAGGTCGACGGTCTTCTTCACCGTCGTCGACACGTTCTTCCACAGGTCGACCTTGCGGACGCCGTCGACGTAGACGCGGATGCCGTCCTGCGCGGCGGCGGTGAAGGTGAAGGGACCGCCGGAGCCGAAGTCCCGTGTCACGGACCAGCGGACACCGAAGTTGTTCGTCGGCAGGCTCGAAATCGGGGCCTTGGCACCCCAGTTCTCGCTGATCGCGGCGTCGCAGCCGGTCTGCTTCGGCGTCCCGGAGAAGGTGGTGTTCGCGAAGAACTGCCGCGTGTACACGGGGGAGGCGCAGCTGGTCGCGGCCTGGGCGGGAAGGGTGAACACGGCGCCGCTCGCGGCGGCGGCGAGCACGGTGGCGATGGCCGTCGTCCGCAGAATCGGTCTGCGGGGGACGGCGGAGGAACCCTCGGTCACTTGATGGCAGCCCTTTCGGCCCATGGAACGTCGGTGGTTGGCATGGGGGGAGGGAGGGGAGAGCGGTGGGCGCGCGGGCAGGTGGGGCTGGTGGGGGAGTTGCGCGTGCGATGTTGAGGATAGGTGAAATTTGGACTTTGGCGTGAACGTTTCCACAAGCTGAGAACGGCGGGCCGCCGGGCGCTTGTTGGGAAGTGACGGTCCGTCATGGGAGCGGCGGTCTCATGCGGGAGGCGCAGCGGCTGTTCCGCTTCCGCGGCGACCGTCGGCCGAACGGAGGGAGGACCGGGCTGTCGTGCCGGCTCGGGTGACCGGCAGACGGCGCCGGAGTACCGCCGCCGCGTGCCGGCGATGCCGGGCCGCACAGAGGAAGCCGCGGCAGAGGCGTGGGCGATCCGATCGGGCCCGCCGCCGGGAAGAAGGCCGCTGACGGGCCGGTCGCGCCCGCCGCCGGGAAGAAGGCCGCCGATGGCGGATGCCCGGACCCCGGGCGCTCGGGCTGCCGCACGAGGAGGCCCTGCGTCCCGGCGGAGCGGACCGGGGACCGTGATCGCCGGGCCGGTACAGTCGCCCCCGACGCGCGGCCGGACCCGCCGCGCTGACGAGGACAGGGGGATACGCGCATGCCAGGGGGCCGACTTGCCGGACGCGCCGCCGAACGCGCGGAGCTCACCGATCTGCTCGACGGCATCCGGTCCGGCGCCGGGCGGGTCCTGGCACTGCGCGGCGAGCCCGGCGTCGGCAAGTCCGCGCTGCTGCGGCACGCCGCCCAGCACGCCGCCCCCGCCAAGGTCCTGCGCGCCACCGGCGCCGAACCCGAGACGAACCTCGCCTTCGCCGCCCTGCACCAGTTGCTGCGGCCGGTCGCCGGGCTCACCGACGCCTTACCCGGTCCGCAGCGGGACGCCGTGCGCGGGGCGCTGGGGCTGGCCGCGCCGCCCGCCGTACAGGACCGGTTCCTGGTGGCCGCGGGGGTGCTGTCGCTGCTGGCCGAGGCCGGGCGGCCGCACGGGCTGCTGTGCGTCATCGACGATTTCCACTGGGTCGACCGGGCCTCCGCCGACGCCCTGCTGTTCGCCGCGCGCCGTCTGGACACCGACGGCGTGGGGCTGCTGATCGCCACCCGCGACACCCCCGACACCCGGTACGCGCTGCGCGACCTGCCGGAGCGGCGGCTGACCGGGCTGGACGTCGCCGACGCGGCCGGGGCCCTCGCCGCCTGGGCGGCCGTGGAGCCCTCGCCGCGGGTCGCGGCCCTGATCGCCGAGGCCACCGGCGGCAACCCGCTCGCCCTGCGGGAGATCGCCGAACTGCTGACGGCCGGCCAGCTGACGGGTCACGAGCCGCTGCCCGACCCGCTGCCGCTGGGCGAGGGAGTCACCGCCGTCTACGGTGGCCGGCTCGCCGCACTGCCCACCGGTACCCGCCGGGTGCTGCTGGCCGCCGCGCTCGACGGGCGCGGCGACCCCCGGGTGGTGCTGGCCGCCGCCGCCCGGCTCGGGGCCCCGGAGCACGCCCTGGAGCCGGCCGAGGCCGCCGGGCTGGTGGCGGCCGGGCCCGCCGCGATCACTTTCCGGCACCCGCTGATCCGCTCGGCGGTGCACGCCGCCGCGAGCCCGGCGGACCGGCGCGCCGCCCACGAGGCGCTGGCCGCGGTCCTCGGGGCGGCCGGCGACGCGGACCGCCGGGCAGGGCACCTGGCCGCCGCGGCCATCGGCCCCGACGAGGAGATCGCCGCAGCCCTGGCCGCCGCGGCCGACCGGGCCCGCGCCCGGGGCGGCCACGCGGACGCCGCCGACGCCCTGACCCGCGCGGCACAGCTGACGCCCGACCCCGCCGCCCGGGCCCGCCGACTGACCGACGCGGCCGTGGCGGCCTGGCTCGGCGGGCGCCCGGGCCAGGCGCACAGCGCGCTCGCGGCGGCCGGCGAGACCGCCACGGACCCCGGCCTGCTGGCCGAACTCGCTCAGCTGCGCGGCCGCTTCGCGCTCAACTCGGGGGACGCGGCCGAGGCGCTGCGCATCCTCCTCGCCGCGGCGGACCAGGCACCCGACCGGCTCGAGCTGCTCGCGGACGCCGCCGAGGCCGCCGCCTACGTGGGCGACACCGACGCCACCGTGCGCGTCGGCCGCCGTGCCGAGGCCCTGTCCGAGCCGCAACCGCCGGGTTCCGCCGACGCGTTCGTGCGGGACGTCCTGGCCGGGTCCGGTGCCCTGCAGGGCGGGGACCCCGAACGCGGGGTGCCGCTGCTCAGACGGGCCCTGGCGGCCGTCCCGGACGACGCGGGCGAGGCCGCCACCCTGCTGTGGGCGGCCGCCGCCGCCAGCCTGCTCGGCGAAGGGGACGCCGCGGCCGCGTACGGGGCACGGGCCGGCGCGGTCGCCCGGGTGTCCGGAATGGCGGGCACGCTGCCCGTCGTCCTGGAGAACGCCGCCACCGCCGAGCGGATGAACAGCCGGTTCGCCCTGAGCGCCGCCCTGTCGACGGAGGGGCTGGCGCTTGCCCGGGAAGCGGGCATCAGCAACTCCGCGGCCGCGCACCTGGCCAATCTCGCGGTCTGCGCCGCGGTGCGCGGCCAGGAGGACGCCTGCCGCACCCACGCCCGGCAGGCCCTGGCCATCGCCATTCCGCACCGGCTGGGACTGCGCGTCGGCGTGGCCTCCTACGCCCTGGGCGTCCTCGACCTCGGCCTCGGCCGGTTCGCCCAGGCGCACGAGCGGCTGACCGCGCTGGCCGACGCGGGCCCGGGCGCCGGGCACCCCGTGGTCGTGTGGGGATCGGTCGCCGACCGGGTCGAGGCCGCCGTGGCCGTCGGGGACGAAGCGGCCGCCCGCACCGCCGTGGCCTTCCTGGAGCGGTGGTCGGCGCACGCGGACTCGGCGCGCTCCCGGGCGCTGCTGGCCCGCTGCCGCGCGCTGGTCGCCGAGGACGACACGGCCGTGTCCCTGCTGCACGAGGCGCTCGGGCACCTCGCCGGCGACAGCGGCGCCGCCTACGACCAGGCCCGTACCGCGCTGCTGCTGGGCGAACGGCTGCGCCGCGCCCGCCGGGTCGGCGAGGCGAGAGGGCACCTGCGCCAGGCCATGGAGGTCTTCCAGCGGCTGGCGGCCGAACCGTGGGAGCGGCGCGCGCGGGGCGAGCTGCGGGCCGCGGGGGAGAGCGTCGACCGCCCGGCGCCGGACGCGCTCGCCGCGCTCACCCCGCAGGAGCTGCGGATCGCCCGGCTGGTGGCCCAGGGCGCGTCCAACCGCGAGGTCGCGGCCCAGCTGTTCCTCAGTCCCCGCACCGTGGAGTACCACCTGTACAAGGTCTACCCGAAGCTGGGCATCAGCTCGCGCGCGGAGCTGACCCGGCTGCTTCGGTAGTCGCCACCAGTGGTCGCGGCCAGTAGTCGCCACCAGTAGTCCTACGGATGGCTCCGACAGCCCGTCCCAGCAGAGTTGTCCCCGTCAACGAGAACACCTCGGGGCAACGAGAGAAGCGAGACACAGATGACGGCAGAAGGACAGCTGGTCACGGTCGGCGACATCGAGCTGTGGACGGAGGAGTTCGGCGACCCCTCCCACCCGCCGGTGCTGCTCATCATGGGCTCGATGACCCAGGGCCTGCTGTGGCCCGACGAGTTCGTGGGCCGCCTCGCGGCCGCCGGCTACCGGGTCATCCGCTACGACCACCGGGACGTCGGCCGGTCCACGGCCCGGGACTTCGAGACCCACCCCTACACCTGGGCGGCGCTCAAGGACGACGCGCTCGGCCTGCTGGACGCCCTCGGCATCGACCGGGCGCACGTGGTCGGCCACTCAGCGGGCGGCTTGCTCGCCCAGTGGATCGCCGCGGACCACCCCGAGCGGGTGGCCACCCTCACGGTGATCGGCTCCTCGCCGCTCGGCGCCCGCGAGGGACAGGTGCTGACCCGTGCCCTGCTCGGCGAACCGCAGCCGCCGGGCAGCCTGCCGGAGCCGCGGCCGGAGTTCGTCGAGTTCTTCCGGGCCGCCCTGGCGGCCGCGCCACCCAGCACCCGCGCCGAGGCCGTCGACTTCCAGATCGCGACGGCCAGGGTGATGAACGGAACGGCGCTGCCGTTCGACGAGGACGCCCAACGACGCCTGGAGGAGCTGCTGTTCGACCGCGCCCGGGACCCGCGTACCACGGCCAACCACCGGCTCGCCGGAATGGCCGACCTCGAGGTCGAACCGGTCGACGCGCTGGTCAAGGTGCAGGCGCCCACCCTGGTCGTCGAGGGCACCCGCGAACCGGCCAAGCCCGGACACGGACAGCTGATCGCGGAGGCGATCGCCGGGGCCCGGCTGCTGATGGTCCAGGACATGGGCCACATGATCGCGCCGGAGGTGGTCGAGCCGGTCGCGACGGCGCTCATCGCCCACTTCGCCACCGCCGAAAGCGCGTTGCGGAAGCCGTGAACAGTCCGATCACCGCGCGCAAGGCCACCACGGAGACGAACAGGAGCAGGAGCGCGGCGAGCGACACGTTGACTTTGACCACGCGCATGTTCACGTCCACGCTCCCCGCCTCGTGTGCCGACGGGAGCCGCAGATGACGAAGGTGACGCTGATCAGGAGGGCCCAGGAGATCCACTTGGACACCGAGACCGGTTCCCAGCCGTGGAGTTGGTGCGGGTAGCTCCAGGCGCCCAGGTAGGTGGCGATGTTCTCGGCCAGCCAGAGGAAGAAGCCGATCAGGGCGAAGGAGAGCGCCAGCGGCATCCGGTGGCGTCGGTCGCCGATCGTGAAGTGCACCCAGGTCCCCGTGGTCACGGCCAGCAGCAGGGCGCCGAGCGCCCAGCGCAGGTCCGGCAGCCAGTGGTGGCTCAGGAAGTTGACGTACAGGCCCGCGGCCAGCAGGGCGGTGCCGCGGGCGCGGTAGCCGGTCAGGGTCAGGTCGAACAGCCGCCAGGACCGGCAGACGTAGCTGCCGACCGCCGCGTACATGAAGCCCCCGTACAGCGGCACGCCGGCGATCTCGGCCAGGGCCGGCTCGGGATAGCTCCACGCGCCGACGTGCACTTTCACCATCTCGAAGGCGAGCCCGAGAACATGGCAGGCGGCCACCACCGCCACCTCCCGCCGGGTCTCCCACCCCAGCAGGTAACCGACGCCGGTGAGGAGCACACCGTAGGCGAGCAGCAGGTCGTAGCGGGCCACCGGCAGGGGCGGGAGCAGCGTCGAGACCGCCATCCCGGCGAACAGCGCGACCGCGAAGGCGCAGGAGCGCGCCTGGAGCCAGGCGAACTGCGCCAACTGCCGGACGACTGTTCCGGCACGGTCCTCGATCTCGGGCATGCTCCTGTAGAGCGGCCCGGCGGTGAGGGCGGTTGCGGCCTTTACGTTTTCTGCACCCGGGTCGTCCTCCTCACCCCACCCGGGTGAACTCCACCGTCACCTCCGGCGGCCCCCCGGCCACCCCCCGGTACACCCCCTTGTGCGGGGTCACGTCGTCATAGTCCCGGCCCCGGCCGACCACCACATGGGACTCGTCGGCCCTCGTCCGGTTCGTCGGGTCGTAGCCGTGCCAGTCGCCTGCCCAGTACTCGATCCAGGCGTGGCTCTGGCCGGCGACGGGGCGGTGGAGTTCCGCCTCGCGTTCGGGGTGGAGGTAGCCGGAGACGTAGCGGGTGGGGAGGCCGAGGCCGCGGAGGAGGGCGATGGTGAGGTGGGCGATGTCCTGGCAGACGCCCGCGCCCTGGTCCCAGGCCTCGGTGGCGGAGGTGTTCACGCCGGTGACGCCGGGGAGGTACGCGACCCGGTCGGCGACCAGGGACGACACCGCCACCGCCGTCTCGTGCGGGTCGAGGCCCGCTGCCGCCTTCCTCGCCTTCTTCACCAGCTTCGGGGGGACCGTCGTACGGGGTGTCGGGTTCGCGAACTCCAGCAGGCGGGAGGTGGCCGTCTTCTCGGCCACCTCCCCCCAGGCCGGGGCCTCCGGGAGCTCGCCCGGCGGGGCCGTCTCCACCAGGCTCGACGCCGTGATGGTGAGGTCCGCGTGGGGGTCCATCAGCTCGAAGGCGGTGACCTGGGTGCCCCAGTAGTCCCAGTACGACCAGGTCGTGGCCGCCGGGCGGATGGTCACCCTGGAGTCCAGGGTGGTCTGGCCCGGCAGGGTCAGGGGGGTCATGCGGACCTCGTTGTGGGACGAGACCGCTGCCTGGGCGTAGGAGACGCGGGTGGTGTGGCGGATGCGGAGCCTGCGGGTCATGGCGCTCACGCTCCTTCCTGGGCCCACTCGACGGGGCCCTGGTACGGGAAGAACCGCTCCGCCACCGCCTCGGCGGAAGCCATGCAGGCCGTCTGCAAGTCGCGGAGCAAGGCCGGGAGCTGGTCTTCCATGCTCGGTGAGTCCAGGTATTCGAGGCGGGTGCGCAGGCGGCCGATCGGGCGGCGGGCCGGGTCCTGGCGGGGTCGGCCCAGCTCGCTCAGGCACTCCTCCGCCGTCGTCAGGGCGTGCAGTGCCGAGCGCGGGAAGTCCCGGTCCAGGAGGAGGAATTCAGCCACCCTCGGCGTGTCGCCGAAGCCGCTGTACACGCGCGCGTACGCCTCGTCGGCGCCGGACGCGCTCAGCAGCGTCGGCCAGTCCGGCGCGTGGGCCGCGTCCAGGACGCGGACCGACAGGAGACGGACGGTCATGTCGACCCGTTCCAGGCTCCGGCCCAGGACCACGAAACGCCAGCTGTCGTCCCGGCTCATCGTCGAGTCGGCGAGGCCGAAGAAGAGGGCCGCCCGGCTGCGGACCAGCTCCAGGTAGGCGTACGGGCCCGTGCGGCGGGCCGCCCGGCGCTGTTCGGCGAGCGCGTGCCAGGTCGCGTTGAGGCACTCCCACATCGCCGAGGACACGGCCTCGCGGGCGCTTCTCGCGTTCAGGCGGGCCGCGCCCAGCGCGCCCTCGATGGAGCCGGTCGAGCGGGCGTCGAAGGCGAGCTGGTCGAGGACCTGCTGCATGTCGACCGGTTCGCCGCCCGCGTCCATGCCGAGGATCGCGTACAGCGACCGGCAGGCGGCGTCCTCGTCGCGCCAGGGGTCCTCCAGCATGCGGTGGAGGTAGGCGTCGAGGATGCGTGCGGTGGCGTCGGCCCGTTCGACATAGCGGCCGGTCCAGGTCAGTGCCTCCGCGATCCGGGAGAGGATGACGTCGTTCACTGCTGTTGTGCCCCTTCCTGTACGCCGGTGGGGGTGCCGTCGGGGCCGAGCTGGCGGGGGGCCACGGCCGGGAGTGCGTCGTCGGACGGCTGCGGGGCGGGCCCTTCCGCGGGCCCCTCGGCGAGTACCCAGGTGTCCTTGGAACCGCCGCCCTGGCTGGAGTTGACGATCAGGTTGCCCTCCTGGAGGGCGACGCGGGTGAGGCCGCCGGGCAGCACCCAGACATCGTTGCCGTCGTTGACGGCGAAGGGCCGCAGGTCTATGTGGCGAGGTGCCATGCGTTCGCCGACGAGGGTGGGGGAGGTGGACAGGGCGACCGGGCGCTGGGCGATGAAGCCGCGGGGGTCGGCGGCGACCGCCTTCCGCGTCCGCTCCAGGGTCTCGGCGTCCGCCTTGGGGCCGATGACGATGCCCTGGCCGCCGGCGCCGTCCACCGGCTTGATGACCAGGCTCCCGATCTGGTCCAGGACCGCCTCCAACTGGCCCGGTTCGTCCGGGCGGAACGACTCCACATTGGGGAGAATCGGTTCTTCGGAGAGGTAGTACCGGATCAGGTCCGGGACGTACGTGTAGAGGAGCTTGTCGTCGGCGATCCCGTTGCCCACCGCGTTGGCGAGGGTGACGTTTCCGGCCACGGCCGCGCTCATGATGCCCGGGCAGCCGATCACCGAGTCGGGGCGGAAGTGGAGGGGGTCGAGGAAGTCGTCGTCCAGGCGCCGGTAGACGACGTGGACGGGGACCTCGCCGCGAGTCGTGCGCATCCACACCCGGTTGCCGCGGCAGACCAGGTCGTGGCCCTCGACCAGTTGCACGCCCATCAGCCGGGCCAGCAGCGCGTGTTCGAAGTAGGCGGCGTTGCTGGGGCCGGGGGTGAGGACGACGACCCTCGGGTCCGCGGCGCCCTCGGGGGCGGCGGCGCGCAGGGCGGCGAGCAGTCGCTGGGCGTAGCCGTCGACGGGCAGGACGTGCTGGCCGTCGAACAGGGAGGGGAACACCCGGGTCATCGCCCGCCGGTTCTCGATGACGTACGAGACACCGCTCGGCACCCGGACGTTGTCCTCCAGCACCCGGAAGTCCCCGCCCTCGTCCCGGACGAGGTCGATGCCGGCGACGTGGATGCGCACTCCGCCGGGTGGTTCGACCCCGTGGGCCGCGCGGTGGAAGTGCGGGGAGCCGAGGAGCAGCCGCCAGGGGACCACACCGTCCTCGAAGGCACGGCAGGAGCCGTAGGCGTCGGCGAGGTAGGCCTCGAGGGCCCTGACTCTCTGGCTGACGCCCCGTTGTATGAAATCCCATTCGAGTGCGTCGAGGATCCTGGGCACGAGGTCCAGCGGCCACGGCCGCTCCTCGCCCGCGAAGGCGTACGTCACGCCCCGGTCGGTGAACGCACGGGCCATCTGGTCGGCCCGGAAGCGCAGTTCACCCGGTTCGATCGGCTGAAGTGCCGCCAGTACCGGCTCATAGGCGGTCCTGACCTCACCCGGCCGCTCGAACATCTCGTCCCACGCATCGGCCAACGCGTACGCGTCGAATATGTCCGCCATGGCCTGACGTTAAGTGCGGCACGTAACACGACGATCACGGTTCGTTTTCCGGGAGCGCACGGGCGTGCGAGGGTGTCCCCGGCCAGGCGGCGGCCACCCCCAGCTTGTTGCAGTGCGAGGGGCGGAGGCCGGGAGAAACCCGTGTGTATGGGTGCTTTTCCCCGGTGCCGCCCCGTGGAGCCGTGTTGCGGAGCCGGTCCGGGGCCGCGCATAGTTGCGCTGCGGAAGAGGCGGACAGCGGGGGTGGGATGGTCGATGGCCGGGCACGGGACGGAGGAGCATCCTCACGGTGCTGACCGACTGTGCGAGGCCGGGGATCGCGTGTATTCCCGGGCCGTACGGCGGGGCCGTGTACCGCGCCGGGACGCCGAGCCGGTGCCCTGTCTGCTGGAGCTCGCCCTGCTCCACCCGGACCCCGACGACATGGACTGGCTGGTGCCGACCTCCCCGCAGGAGGTCATGACCCGGCTGCTGCGCGGACTGTACGACGACGTCAGCGCGAGCCAGCGGCGGATGGGTTCGGCGGTGGCCGCCTTCGAGTGGTACGCGCGCCTGGGCGGGCCGGCGCCGGCCGGTGCCGGGGAGGGTGCCGCGATCCGCGTTCTCGACGGTGACTCACGCATCCAGGGGGCCCTGGACGCGGCGACGGAGGCGTGTACGACGGAGGTGCTGACGGTCCAGCCCGGCGGCATCCGGCGCGAGCACGAGCTGTCGGAGGGCCTGCACCGGGCGCTCGCGCTGCGCGGGCGGGGCGTGCGCATGCGGGACCTGTACAACCACGTGGCCCGGCACGGCCAGGGTCTGCTCAACTACCTGGAGCTGATGGGAAACGCGGTCGAGGCGCGGACCCTCGACGAGGTCATCGACCGGCTGATCCTCTTCGACCGCACGGTCGCCTTCATCCCCGCGAACACCGACCGCACGATGGCGCTGGAGCTGCGCCACCCGGCCCTGATCGCCTACCTGGTCACGGTGTTCGAACGGCTGTGGCGGCTGGCGATCCCGCTGACCGCGCCGCTCCCGGACACCCGTATCGAGGGCATCTCGCACCGCGAGCAGTCCATCGCGGCGCTGCTGGCGGAGGGCCACCAGGACGCGGTGATCGCGGAACGCCTGGGCATCAGCGTCCGTACCTGCCGGGCGCACATCGCCCGCCTGTCGGAGACGCTGGGCGCGGCGAGCCGTACGCAGTTGGGGGTGCGGATCGCCCAGGTGGGGCTGCACGGGCCGCTGCCCGAGGTGGGCGCTCCCGTCATCCTTCCCGGTCAAGGATCCCCGACCGCCCGATGAGATAGCCGAGTTGGGCGCGGCTCTCGCTGCCGAGGGTGGCGGCCAGTTTGGCGATGTGGACGCGGGCGGTGCGGACGTTCATGCCGAGGCGGTCGGCGATGACGGTGTCGGTGTGGCCCTCGACGAGCAGGGCGGCGATGGCGCGCTGGCGGGGCGTGACGCCGTTGAGGGTGGGCTGGTTGACGGCTTCGGGGTACATCGGCGTCGCCAGGCGCCAGAGGCGGTCGAAGGTGGTGGCGAAGTAGTCGATCAGGGCCGGGTTGCGGACCTCCAGGGCCAGTGTGCGGTCCTTGCTGGCGGGGATGAAGGCGACCACGCGGTCGACGATGAGGAGACGGTCGGTGATCTCGTCGAGGGTGCGGGCCTCCACGTCGCCCCGCAGCCGTTCGTAGCGGACCTGGACCGAGGGCATGTGGCGGGTGGTGTGCTGGTAGAGGGTGCGGATACGGCCGCCGCGGTCGAGGAAGGCCTGGTCGCGGTCGAGGGCCGCGGCCTGGGCCTCCGGCGCCGGGCCCACATGGCCGGCGTGCGGCTGGATGGCGAGCACCTCGCCGGAGGCCTGGGTCATGGTCCGGGTGAGGACCTGGTTGATCCGGTCGAGGCCGCTGATCAGGCGGAGCTCGGCGGCGTCGGCCGGTTCGGCGCTGGGGACGGCGAGCGCGAGGAGCGGTTCGAACGCCTCGGCCAGCCAGGTCTCCTGCCGGCGGCGGCGGGCGATGTCGTCGGCGATGGTGCGCAGCAGCCGGGGCAGGGCGACGGCCGGGGCCAGCGGGTGCAGCCGCTCCGGGTCGCGACCGTCCGGGCGCAGGAGCCCGGTGTCGACCAGGCAGGGGTACGGCGCCGCCTCGTCCGCCGGGACGGGGCCCGAGCGCAGGGCGCGCGCGTAGAGCTCCAGGCCCGCCTCGCAGGGCTCCTCCGTTCCGTGGTCGTGCGCTGCCGCGGTCACGCGTGGCTCCTTCGGGTTCAGTGCTCGCGCTCCAGGATCCCCGACTGGGCGATGAGGTAGCCGAGTTGGGCGCGGCTGCCGCTGCCCAGGGCGGTGGCGAGCTTGGCGATGTGGGCGCGGCAGGTACGGACGTTCATACCCAGCCGGCGGGCGATGGCCTCGTCGACGTGGCCCTCGACGAGCAGCTTGGCGATGGAGTGCTGGATGTCGGTGATGCCGTCCGGGTCGGTCTCGTAGGGGGTGCCCGCTCTGAGCGGTACCGCGCGGTTCCACATGAACTCGAAGACCTTGATCAGGTAGCGGACGAGGCCCGGGTGCCGCAGTTCGAGGGCGACCTGGCGGTCGTCGCGGATGGGGATGAAGGCGACGGTCTCGTCGCAGATGATCAGGCGCTCCACGAGTTCGTCGATGGTGCGGTACTCGACCTTGCCGTCGGTGAACTGGTCGACGTAGGCCAGTCGGTCGGGGACGTAGCGGGCCGTGTGCTGGTAGAGGGTGCGGATGCGCACTCCGCGCTCGATCAGCGGGCGGTCGCGCTCCAGTGCCTCCAGGAGGCGGTTCTCGGGGCTGCGGTGGCCGCCGGGCTGGACCGCGAGGACCTCGGTCCGGCACTGGGAGGTGGCCAGGTCGAGTGCCGCGTTGATGCGGTCGAGGCCCTCCAGCACGGTGATCGAGTGGGTGGGGGCGGTCTCCCGGGCACTGAGGGCCATGAAGGGCTCGAAGACCTCGGTGAGCGCGATCGAGTGGCGCCGGCTCTCGGTGATCTCGCGCTCGATGGGGTGCAGCCGCTGGGCCAGCGCGACGGACGGTGGAACCGGGCGCAGCCAGTTCGCGTCGTCGGGGTCGGGGTGGAGGAGGGCGAACTCCATCAGGCAGGGAGCGGACTCGACATCCGCCCGCTGGATGCGGCCGGTGCGCAGGGCGTGCGCATAGAGGCGGCTTCCCTCCTCACAGAGCTCGGTCACCGCATGGGGATGTGTCGCCTTAGTCCCATTTGTTGCCAAATCTCCACCCCCCAGGGTCCTGAACATGCAGGAACATGATGCACCGATCGTGTGGCCATGACGTGCCTGAATGAGCCATCGTCTTACTCGACGGGGGAAGAGGGGACCTTCAAGTGAGGACGAAGCCGACTATGCGTAAGAGAATGCTTCGCTCGGTGCTTGTCGCCGCCTTCTCCGCCGTTGTGGCCGTCGGAACACTGGTCGGCCTCTCCGAAGCGAAGAGCGACGCGCACAAGACGAGTGGTGCTCAGGCCGTGGTCGCCGCGGCTGTCATCGAGGACACGCCGGCCGTCCCCTATGACACCAGGTGGGACTGATTGAGATGACCACACCGCCTGACGACCGTTCCTTCCGCCGCGAAATGGCCACCGCCTACCGCTCCGGCTGGCACTTCATCGATCTGGTCACCGCCATCCCCCACAGCGGTGACTCGTTGATGGTGACCGTGTTCGGAGAGCCGGTGGTCGTCACGCGGGACGAGGACGGGGACGTAAGGGCCTATCGGTGCCTGCGGCGGCCTCGGGGCGCGCCACAGCCCGTTCGGTGTGCCATCCGGTACGGAATGATCTTCGTGAACCTCGATCAGCGCGACCATCAGCTGGCGGAGTCGGCGAGCTCCGTCGCTCCCAGGACCATTTCAGCCACCCCCCGCAGTGCCTGACGCGATTCCCCCGTCGTAAAAGATCGCCTCAGGTGCTTCCCCCCGCAGCGGCGTCACCGTGACCTGAACACGGTGACGCCGCTGCAGTTTGTGGGGATATTTCGGGGTATGTGCGGGTCGGCCGGGTGGCCGGAAAACGCCGAAGGTGCGTTTGGGTCACCCGGGCCCCGTCGGCTCGTGTCACCCGTGGCCCATGACTCGCTCCACCTCGATCTCGATGACCACCCGCGTCGGGTTCACCCGCGGCGTCCGCCCGTACCGCTCCTCGTAGCGCCGCTCCGCCTCAGCGACCCGCTCCGGTTCCGTGCGGACGTGCGCCCGTCCCTCCAGCGTGGCCCAGCGGCGGCCGTCGACCTGGCAGGCCGCGACCCGGGCGCCGTCGGGGCCCGCCGCCAGGACGTTGCGCACCTTCGTGCTCGCCTTGTCGGTGATGACCCGAGCCAGTCGGCGCTCCGGGTCGTATGTCACTCCGACGGGAACGACGTGCGGGCTGCCGTCCGGGCGTGGTGTCGTCAGGGTGCACAGGTGTCTTTCGCGCCAGAACGCGAGGTACGCCGTGTCGAGTCGGGCGTCGGGATCCTGGGGGTAGGCGGTCATACGCCCGGAATCTAGCCGCTCCCGGAACCCGCACCGAACCCGGTGCGGACACCTTGAGTGGAATAGACTCAACTTTGTGTACGCTGACTGAGTCAGTGACGGGAGACGGCTGACACAAGGAGGAGACAGCGAACGTGGACGCCGAGCTGACCAACCGGAGCCGGGACGCGATCCAGGCGGCCGGCAACCGGGCCGTGTCCGAGGGACACCCCGACCTCACCCCTGCCCATCTGCTGCTCGCGCTGCTCCAGGGGCAGGACAACGAGAACATCGTCGATCTGCTCGCCGCCGTCGACGCCGACCAGGCCGCCGTGCGGGCCGGCGCGGAGAAGGTGCTCGGCTCGCTGCCCAGCGTGACCGGGTCCACCGTCGCACCCCCGCAGCCCAACCGCGAGATGCTCGCCGTGATCGCCGACGCGCAGGCACGGGCCAGGGAACTGGGCGACGAGTACCTGTCCACCGAGCATCTGCTCATCGGGATCGCCGCCAAGGGCGGGCAGGCCGGTGACGTCCTCACCCAGCAGGGGGTGACCGCGAAGAAGCTGGCCGACGCCTTCCAGAAGGCCCGCGGCGGGCGCCGGGTGACCACCGCCGACCCCGAGGGGCAGTACAAGGCCCTGGAGAAGTTCGGCACGGACTTCACCGCCGCCGCGCGGGACGGCAAGCTCGACCCCGTCATCGGGCGGGACCAGGAGATCCGGCGGGTCGTGCAGGTCCTGTCCCGTCGTACCAAGAACAACCCCGTTCTCATCGGTGAGCCCGGCGTCGGCAAGACCGCCGTCGTCGAGGGGCTCGCCCAGCGGATCGTGAAGGGGGACGTGCCGGAGTCGCTGAAGGACAAGCGGCTGGTGGCGCTCGACCTCGGCGCGATGGTGGCCGGGGCGAAGTACCGGGGCGAGTTCGAGGAGCGGCTGAAGACCGTCCTCGCCGAGATCAAGGACTCCGACGGGCAGATCATCACCTTCATCGACGAGCTGCACACCGTCGTGGGCGCCGGCGCCGGCGGGGACTCCGCCATGGACGCCGGCAACATGCTCAAGCCCATGCTCGCGCGCGGTGAGCTGCGCATGGTCGGTGCGACGACCCTCGACGAGTACCGCGAGCGGATCGAGAAGGACCCGGCCCTGGAGCGGCGGTTCCAGCAGGTGCTGGTCGCCGAGCCGACCGTCGAGGACACCATCGCGATCCTGCGCGGGCTGAAGGGGCGGTACGAGGCCCACCACAAGGTGCAGATCGCCGACGCCGCGCTGGTCGCCGCCGCCACCCTCTCGGACCGGTACATCACCTCCCGCTTCCTCCCCGACAAGGCCATCGACCTCGTCGACGAGGCCGCCTCGCGCCTCCGCATGGAGATCGACTCGTCCCCCGTCGAGATCGACGAACTCCAGCGTGCGGTCGACCGGTTGAAGATGGAGGAGCTGGCGCTCGGCAAGGAGACCGACCCCGCCTCCCGTGAGCGTCTGGAGAAGCTGCGCCGCGACCTCGCCGACAAGGAGGAGGAGCTGCGCGGCCTCAACGCCCGCTGGGAGAAGGAGAAGCAGTCCCTCAACCGGGTCGGCGAGCTGAAGGAGAAGCTCGACGAACTGCGCGGCCAGGCCGAACGCGCCCAGCGCGACGGCGACTTCGACACCGCGAGCAAGCTGCTGTACGGCGAGATCCCGGCCGTCGAGCGCGACCTGGAGGCCGCGTCCGCCGCCGAGGAGGAGGCCGCGAAGGACACCATGGTCAAGGAGGAGGTCGGCTCCGACGACATCGCCGACGTCGTCGCCTCCTGGACCGGCATCCCCGCCGGCCGTCTGCTGGAGGGCGAGACGCAGAAGCTGCTGCGCATGGAGGACGAGCTGGGCAAGCGGCTCATCGGCCAGACCGAGGCCGTACGGGCCGTGTCGGACGCCGTACGGCGATCGCGGGCCGGTATCGCCGACCCCGACCGCCCCACCGGTTCCTTCCTCTTCCTCGGCCCGACCGGTGTCGGCAAGACCGAACTCGCCAAGGCACTCGCCGACTTCCTCTTCGACGACGAGCGGGCCATGGTCCGCATCGACATGTCGGAGTACAGCGAGAAGCACAGCGTCGCCCGGCTGGTCGGCGCCCCGCCCGGGTACGTCGGTTACGAGGAGGGCGGTCAGCTGACGGAGGCGGTGCGGCGGCGGCCGTACAGCGTGGTGCTGCTCGACGAGGTCGAGAAGGCGCATCCCGAGGTCTTCGACATCCTGCTCCAGGTGCTGGACGACGGCCGTCTGACGGACGGCCAGGGCCGGACGGTCGACTTCCGCAACACGATCCTGGTGCTGACGTCCAATCTGGGCAGCCAGTTCCTGGTCGATCCGGTCTCGACGGAGGCGGAGAAGAAGGAGCAGGTGCTGGAGGTGGTGCGGACCTCCTTCAAGCCCGAGTTCCTCAACCGGCTCGACGATCTGGTCGTCTTCTCGGCTCTGTCCAAGGACGAGCTGAGCCGGATCGCGCGGCTCCAGATCGACCGGCTGGCCAGGCGGCTGGCCGAGCGGCGGCTCAGCCTGGAGATCACGGATGCCGCGCTGACCTGGCTCGCCGACGAGGGCATGGATCCGGCGTACGGTGCCCGCCCGCTGCGCCGCCTGGTCCAGACGGCCATCGGCGACCGCCTCGCCAAGGAGATCCTGGCCGGCGAGGTCAAGGACGGCGACACGGTCCGGGTGGACGCGTTCGGGGACGGGCTGATCGTGGGCCCGGCGACGGGCAAGACGCTCTGACCGGCGCGGGGGCTTGCCTCGCCCGACCTCCAGGGGCTCCGCCCCTTCGACCCCGCCGGGGCTGCGCCCCGTGAACCCCGGCGGGGCTGCGCCCTGCACCCCTCGCGGGGCTGCCGCCCCGCACCCCGCTTCGGCCCTGAACGGGCCTCGTCCTCAATCGCCGGACGGGCTGGGTTGCCCTGCCCGGCGCTTGCCGGGTGCCCTCGGGCGGGTTGAGCGTGAGGCCCGCCTCTTGTCCGACCGAGTCGGGTGGTGGGTGGGCATAGGCCGGGGGTCCAGGGGGGCGGGGGCGCCCCCCTGGACCCCGCGCGCCCACCTCACGGCCCCCCGACCTGCACGCTTCCCCGCACGTTCACTGCTTCGACGCCTGCCCGCCGGACTCCCGCCGCAAGATCGAGCGCCGCATCACAGGACTGGACGGCCGGATCCTGTCAGCCCTCGGCTTACACACCGAGTCGGGGTTGCCATCCCCCGCCCCCTCTGGGGGAGGATGGCGGGATCCGTACGAAGGGAAAATCACGGTGAGCATCGACCCGTCCTCGATTCCGAACTTCGGGGGCCAGCCCGAGCCGCAGCCCCAGGGACCGGCGGGCCCCGTCGTTCCGGATCAGGACCTCGTGAAGCAGCTCCTCGACCAGATGGAGCTGAAGTACGTCGTCGACGACGAGGGTGACCTCGCGGCGCCGTGGGAGGAATTCCGTACGTACTTCATGTTCCGTGGCGAGGGCGACCAGGCGGTCTACTCGGTGCGGACGTTCTACGACCGGCCCCACAAGATCGACGAAAAGGCGCAGCTCCTGGAGTCCATCGACGACTGGAACCGCCGCACCTTGTGGCCCAAGGTCTACACCCACACCCACGACGACGGCACCGTCCGCCTCATCGGCGAGGCGCAGATGCTGATCGGCGCCGGGGTGAACATCGAGCTCTTCGTCTCCTCGACGGTGAGCTGGGTCCGTGCCGCCATCGAGTTCGACAAGTGGCTCGTGGAGCAGCTGGGCCTCGAGCAGGAGGTCAACGAAGCGGAGAAGCCCGAAGAGGGCGACGAGTAAGTCCCCAGATCTACAGCGGCGTGTAAGCGCCGTAAGCGAACGAGAGCCCGGCCAGGGCCGCGACCACCACGGCCGCGTGCCAGGGCCGGGCTCCGGCCGTTCGCACCGGAGCCTCCGCCGAGCGGGCTCAGCGCGGTGACCGCCCGCTCCAGCGCCGTGCGCGGCGATCTCCGGATACCGCTGGGAGTCCCAGGACCGGCCGAGCGGGTGGGACGGAAGCTGACGGTCGTCGGTCAGCCGGCCAGTGTCTTCAGCCGCTTCACGGCCTCCTCCAGCACGCTCACCTGCTTGCAGAACGCGAACCGCACGAACGGCGCGCCCGCCTCACGGTGGTCGTAGAACACGGCGTTCGGGATGGCCACCACGCCCGCCCGCTCCGGCAGTGAGCGGCAGAAGGCGAAGCCGTCGCTCTCGCCGAGGGGGCGGATGTCGGTGGTGATGAAGTAGGTGCCGGCGGGACGGAAGACGGAGAAGCCGGCCTCCGCCAGCCCCGCCGCCAGCAGGTCCCGCTTGGCCAGCATGTCCGCGCGGAAGGCGTCGAAGTACGCGTCCGGCAGCGCGAGCGCCTCGGCGACCGCGTACTGGAACGGCCCGGAGGAGACGTACGTCAGGAACTGCTTGGCCGACCGCACCGCCGTGACCAGCCCGGGCGCCGCCGTCACCCACCCGACCTTCCACCCGGTGAACGAGAAGGTCTTGCCGGCACTCCCGATCGTCACCGTCCGCTCACGCATGCCCGGCAGCGTCGCCAGCGGCACATGCTCGGCCTCGTCGAAGACCAGGTGCTCGTACACCTCGTCGGTGACGACCAGCAGGTCCCGCTCCACGGCCAGCTCGGCGATCGCGGTCAGCTCGGCACGGGTGAGGACGGTGCCGGTCGGGTTGTGCGGGGTGTTGATCAGCAGCAGCCGGGTGCGGTCGGTGACCGCGTCCCGCAGCTCGTCCAGGTCGAGACGGAAACGGGCCTGCTCGGCGTCCGGCCGCAGCGTCACCGGCACGCGTGTGCCGCCCGCCATCGCGATGCAGGCCGCGTAGGAGTCGTAGTACGGCTCCAGGGCCACGACCTCGTCACCGGGCTCCAGCAGCGCCAGCAGCGTGGCCGCGACGGCCTCCGTGGCGCCCGCGGTGACCAGGACCTCCGTGTCCGGGTCGAAGGACAGCCCGTACCGCCGGCGCTGGTGCTCGGCGACCGCCGTGCGCAGCTCGGGGATGCCGGGCCCCGGCGGGTACTGGTTGCCGCGGCCGTCCCGCAGCGCCCGCACGGCCGCCTCCCGCACCTCCTCGGGCCCGTCCGTGTCCGGGAACCCCTGCCCGAGATTGATGGCCCCGGTCCGCACCGCGAGGGCGGACATCTCGGCGAAGATCGTCGTCCCGAAAGCGGCGAGACGACGGTTGAGGAAGGGGCGTGCGGTGGAGGTCATGCCGGTCATCCTGCGCCGAAGCTCTGGACTTCCTCAAGTGTGCTTTGGCCCGTGCGAGGGGCGGGCATCCCCCGTTCACGCGCCGGTCACACGGTGCGCGAGGCGCCCACGGGGGGCCGCTTCGGGGGATACGAAGGGAGGGTGACGCCATGGTCGTCGGCATCATCCTGGCGGTGATCGCAGTCGTGCTCGTGGGGGCGGTCCTCGCGGGCGCACGCCGGACCAGCAACGCGCGCACGTACCGGGGCGGCCGGCCGCAGCGGTCCACGAGCCGGCACAGCGACAGCGGCGGCGGCAGCAGCAGCTGGTGGGCGGGCGGCGGGGACAGCGGCTCGTCCGGCGGACACTCCTGCGGCGGCGGTTCGTCCTGCGGGGGCGGAGGCGGCGGATGCGGCGGAGGCAGCTGACACGGGGCAGCTGAGCTCCCCGAGGGGGAGCCGCATCCGGACCGCGGGGTCCGCCCCTGACCAGGGCGCCCCGCGGTCGCACCATGTCCGGCGCGGGGGCGCGCGCAGGTGCGCCCGGCCGCACGGCGCGCGCTGTGATTGAACAGTTGAGCTGTGGAGCCCTCTGAGGGATGGAAACCCCACGAAGTTGGGTAAAAACGCTGTGGCGGCGCCACCGTTCATGATTCCCTCTACATCGCCAACGCAGCCCCTCGGCCCCCTCGGACGTCCCGCGCGGACGCCCTGACCAGACCCGGGTCGACCGGGGCCCGACCCCCGGTGTCGACCGGGGTGCGCCGGACCTTTCCTCTTCTTTTGTTCCAGCGGAGCCGAGTCATGCTCACGACCCTGAACACCTCCTACACCGACACGCGCGCGGCCGACCTCGCCTGGGCCCTGGGGCGCGAGCCGCTGCCCGCCCTGGCCACACTCGACCTCGAACTGCTCGGTACCAAGCTTCAGTTGAGACTCCTCGGCGCGTCCCACCAGGTGCTGCTGGAGGAGGAGAAAGGCTCCTGTTCCGAGACGGTGGCCTGTATCCCCGGGAGCAGCACCCCGCTCCCGCTGGGCGTGTCCAAGCGGGTGGGAGACTGGGAGTACGAGTTCGCCGCCCGTGTGGAAGTCCTGACACCGGGCCAGTTCGCGGGCCGTGCCCAGGAGTTGCTCGCCCTGGTCTCCGACCACCCCCACGGCCTGGCCGGCGTCTTCCCCGGCAGCCCCCACGCCTTCACGGCCCTGCTGGCCCAGCGCCACGAGGGGCATGTGCACTGGCGGACGTGGCACGCGTACCCGCAGGACGGGCAGCTGGTGGCGACCAGGACGAGGGTGGGGGCGCGGGTGCCGGTGAGTTGACGGGGGCCGGGGGCGGCATCAGCCGAGGCTCAAACGTACGGGGCCTCAACTACCCGGAGTTCCACACGTGTGGGTGACGAAGCTCGCCGTATTCGTCACGTAACGTCCCACTCGTGATCGAACCGCACGCCCCCGCCCCGCCCGGTGCCCCACCCGCCTGGCGCGGCCCCGCGCGGCTCCCCGTCCGGCCGGACACCGGGCGGCTCCTGGTCCTCGGGTGCGTCTTCGTCTGCGCGGCCTGCGGTCTGGTCTACGAACTCGAACTGGTGGCCCTGGCCTCGTACTTGATGGGTGATTCGGTCACCCAGGCCTCCGTCGTGCTGTCGGTCATGGTCTTCGCGATGGGCATCGGCTCGCTGGCCGCGAAACGGCTGCGCCGTCTGGGGGCGGCCGGCTTCGCGGCGGTCGAGGTGACACTCGCCCTGGTCGGGGGCTGCAGTGCGATGGCGTTGTACGCGGTGTTCGCGTGGACGGGCGACTGGGGTGGCCTGTGGGCGAACGGTCCGCGTGTCCTGCTGGTCGCCTTCTCCCTGGCGATCGGCCTGCTGATCGGCGCCGAGGTTCCCCTGCTGATGGAGCTGATCCAGCGCATCCGCCGCCAGGACGCGGGTGGCGCGGTGGCGGACCTGTTCGCCGCGGACTACGTGGGCGCGCTGGTGGGAGGCCTGGCCTTCCCCTTCCTCCTGCTCCCCTTCCTCGGCCAGCTGACCAGCTCTCTCCTCACGGGCGCGGTGAACGTGATCGCGGGCGGCGCCCTGGTCCTGGGCCTGTTCCGCCGAGACCTGACCTGCCGGGCCCGCTGTCTCCTGCTGACGGCCACGGTCACCGTGCTCGGCGTCCTGGCCTCGGCCGCCGTCCTGGTGGACGACTTCGAACGAGCCGCACGCCACGCGGTGTACGGCGACGACGTCCGCGTGGCCCTGCGGACCGGCGTCCAGGAGGTCGTCCTCACCGGCGGCACGGGAGGCCGCCCCCTGGGCCTCTACCTCGACGGCAGGCTCCGCGTCTGCGGCCACGACGAGCGCCGCTACCACGAGGCCCTGGTCCACCCCGCGATGAACGGCCCCCACACACGCGTACTGATCCTCGGCGGCGGCGACGGACTGGCCGCCCGCGAGGTCCTCACCCACCCCGGCACCCACCGTGTCGACGTCGTCGAGCTCGACCCCGACCTCGTCCGCCTGGCCCGCACCGACCGGCCCCTCTCCGGCCTGAACAGCCACGCCTACGACGACCCCCGCGTCCACGTCACCATCGCCGACGCCTTCCGCCGCCTGCGCGAGATGCCGGCGGGCCGGTACGACGTGGTGATCGCGGACCTCCCCGACCCCGGCATCACGGCCAGCACGAAGCTGTACTCCCAGGAGTTCTACGGCCTCGCCCGCCGCGCCCTGCGCCCCGGCGGCCGCCTCGTGGTCCACGCCGGCCCGGTCGCCGCCCGCCCCCGCGTCTTCTGGACGGTGGAGACGACGATCCGCGCGGCGGGCCTGCGCACCTCCCCCTACCGCGTCGCCGGCGACGACACCGGCATCACCACAGGCCCCGACCGCACCGCGGACACCTCCCGCGCCCCCCGCGACTGGGGCTTCGTCCTGGCCGCCGCAGACACCCGCCCACCCCTGCCCCTGGACCACGAGGAGCGGCCACTGGGAGCACCGGTGGAGGGGGTGCGGGCTTCGACGTTGATGCATCCGCGGTACTAGGGGGCGTGTCGCAGCGCCGGTGACGCCGATCCGAGGGGCGGGCTTCCGGGCGCCGGTCGGGGGAAGCCGGCCCGTCCAACGTTTGAGGACGAGGCCCGTTCAGGGCCAGTGGCGGGGGTCCGGGGGCGGAGCCCTGACGGAGGCCCGCTTCAACGCCGGGGCGAGTTGCGGCAGAGGGGGCGTATACCCCCGCGCTCCTCGGTAGGCTCCGCAGGTATGGAGCATGAGGTGTTCGTTCCGGTTCCGGTCGAGCAGGCGCGGGCAGCCCTCGTCGACCCCGCGCAGGTGGCCCGGGCGGTCCCCGGACTCCAGCAGGACGCCGGCACCGACCCCGTCGCGGGCCGGTTGAAGCTACGCGTCGGCGGTCACACCATCACCTACCGGGGCACCCTGCGCGTCACCACCCGTGCGGACGACACGTACGCCGTGGAGGGCGACGCGACCGAGGCGCGCGGAACGGGCACGGTCAAACTCGCCCTCACCCTGGGGCTGCGGGAGTCCGGCGACGGCACCACCCTCCACGTCGAGGGCACGGCCTCCGCGGACGGCCGGATCGCGGAACTCCCGCCGGAGGCGGTGGACGCGGCGGTCGTACGCCTGCTGAACCGTTTCGCGGAGAACCTGGGGACACTCGCGGCCGAGCAGGAGCCCGTACGGGAAGCCCCGGAGCCGGAGCCGGAGCCTGAGCCGGAGCCCGACGAGGAACCCCCCACCCCCGTCTTCCAGGCCGAGATTCCCCCGTCCGGCCTCGACGAACTGGACGGCGTGGACGACGTGGACGAGGTGAATGACGTGGATGAGGTGGACGACGTGGACGAAGGAGCCGGCGTGGACGACTTCCCCTCCGCCGCCGAACCCCCCGCCGAAGCCGCGCACGCGCGCCGCACGATGATCGGCCGCAGCGCGGAGGAGGTGGACCACGCGCCGCCGCGCGGCCGGTACGCGCCGGTCCCGGCCCCGCAGACCGTCGCCCCGACGAACACCCTGCGCTGGGCGGCCCCGGCGGCCGCGTTCGTCGTGGCGTCGGCGATCGTCGTGGGCAGGGTGCTGCGGCGCCGCCGGTGACACCCACGCCCTCTTGATCGCCTCGGTAGGGTCGTCCCGTGAGTGACGAAGACATCACGCTGACCGCGGGCGACGCGGAGGTGACCGTGCAGCCGGGCAACGGCGGACGGGTCGGAGGGCTGCGCGTCGGCGGTGTGGAGCTGCTGCGCCAGGGGGAACGGTTCGGCTGCTTCCCGATGGTCCCCTGGTGCGGGCGGGTCCGGGACGGCCGCTTCCGGGACGGGGCGACCGTCCACCAGATGCCCCTCAACTCCCCGCCGCACGCCATCCACGGCACCGTCCGCGACGGCGCCTGGCGGGTGGCCCGCAGTTCGGCGGACGAGGCGGTCCTGACGTACGACCTGGTGGAGCCGTGGCCCTACCCCGGCCGGGTCACGCAGATCGTCGCACTGAGCGAGGACGCGCTGACGCTGACGATGTCGGTGGAGACGTACGGCTCGTCGTTCCCGGCGCAGATCGGCTGGCACCCGTGGTTCAACCGGAACCTGGGAGGGAGCGAGGGCGTGCAGCTCTCCTTCGACCCGGCCTGGCAGGAGGAGCGCGGCGACGACCACCTGCCGACCGGCAACCGCGTCGATCCGAAGCCCAGCCCCTGGGACGACTGCTTCGGCATGCCGGACGGCGTCGCCGTCGCCCTCACCTGGCCGGGGCAGCTCCGGCTCGAGGTGACCAGCCCGGAGCGGTGGGTCGTCGTCTACGACGAGCAGGAGGCGGCCGTGTGCGTGGAGCCGCAGACCGGCCCGCCGAACGGGCTCAACACCCTCCCGCGCCTGGTCACCCCGCTGGAGCCCCTGGAGGCGACGACGACCTGGCGCTGGAGCCGCCTGTAGGGGGCGCCTCTAAGCTGTTCGGCATGACGGACGTACGTGGCGAGCTGCTGCAGCAGATCAAGGACAAGGCCGTGGTGCACGGCAAGGTGACCCTGTCGTCGGGTCTGGAGGCCGACTACTACGTCGACCTGCGCCGCATCACCCTCGACGGCGAGGCCGCTCCGCTGGTCGGCCAGGTGCTGCTGGACCTGACCGCCGAGCTGGACTTCGACGCGGTGGGCGGGCTGACCATGGGTGCCGACCCGGTCGCGGCCGCGATGCTGCACGCCGCCGCCGCGCGCGGCCGCAGGCTGGACGCCTTCGTCGTACGCAAGGCGGCGAAGGCGCACGGGCTGCAGCGGCGGGTCGAGGGCCCGGAGATCAAGGGCCGTCGGGTCCTGGTCGTCGAGGACACCTCCACCACCGGCGGCTCGCCGCTGACCGCCGTGGAGGCGGTGCGCGAGGCGGGCGCCGAGGTCGTGGCCGTCGCGACCATCGTGGACCGGGCGACGGGCGCCGCCGAGAAGATCCAGGAGGGCGCGGGGGTGCCGTACCTGTTCGCCTTCTCGAAGGATGAACTGGGTCTGGACTGACAACCCACTTTGACCTGGACTTGACCGGCGCGTGGACCGGCCGTGGACCAGGCATGGACCATCCGCGCATCTCTGGAAAGATGGGGACGACGATGACGTCGCACCCAAGGTCTAGGTCAGGGCCGTAATCACGCAGTACGCCAACCCGCACACTCAAGGAGCGGACGAATGCCCATCGCAACCCCCGAGGTCTACAACGAGATGCTCGACCGGGCGAAGGCAGGCAAGTTCGCCTACCCGGCCATCAACGTCACCTCGACCCAGACCCTGCACGCGGCTCTGCGCGGCTTCGCGGAGGCGGAGAGCGACGGCATCATCCAGATCTCGACGGGCGGCGCCGAGTTCCTGGGCGGCCAGTACAGCAAGGACATGGTGGCGGGCGCGGTCGCCCTCGCCGAGTTCGCGCACATCGTCGCCGAGAAGTACCCCGTCACGGTCGCCCTGCACACCGACCACTGCCCGAAGGACAAGCTCGACGGGTACGTACGCCCGCTGCTCGCGATCTCTGAGGAGCGCGTCAAGGCCGGCCGCAACCCGCTGTTCCAGTCGCACATGTGGGACGGCTCCGCCGAGACCCTCGCCGACAACCTGGAGATCGCGCAGGAGCTGCTCGCCCGCGCCGCCGCCGCGAAGATCATCCTCGAGGTCGAGATCACCCCGACCGGCGGTGAGGAGGACGGCGTCTCCCACGAGATCAACGACTCCCTGTACACGACCGTCGACGACGCGGTGCGTACGGTCGAGGCGCTCGGCCTCGGCGACAAGGGCCGCTACCTGCTGGCCGCGTCCTTCGGCAACGTCCACGGCGTGTACAAGCCGGGCAACGTCGTCCTCCGTCCCGAGCTGCTGAAGGAGCTCAACGAGGGCGTCGCCGCGAAGTACGGCAAGCCGGCCGGCTCCCAGCCGTTCGACTTCGTCTTCCACGGCGGCTCCGGCTCCACGGAGGAGGAGATCGCGACCGCGCTGGAGAACGGCGTCGTCAAGATGAACATCGACACGGACACGCAGTACGCCTTCACGCGTCCCGTCGCCGACCACATGTTCAAGAACTACGACGGTGTCCTCAAGGTCGACGGCGAGGTCGGCTCCAAGAAGACCTACGACCCGCGGACCTGGGGCAAGCTGGCCGAGGCGAGCATGGCCGCGCGCGTCGTCGAGGCGACGCAGAACCTGCGGTCGGCGGGCACGAAGATCAAGTAACCCTCCGGGGTCGTGTGAGCCCGGCGTCTGCCCATGGCGCCGGGCTCGCTGTATACCTGGGAGCATGCCCGACGTCCGGCTGGCCTCACCGCAGGGCAAATGGATCCTGCTCACCACCGTCCTCGGCTCCAGCATGGCCATGCTGGACTCGACCGTCGTCAACGTCGCCCTCCCGCGCATCGGCCGTGACCTGGACGCGGACCTGGCCGCCCTCCAGTGGACGGTCAACGCGTACATGGTCACGCTGGCCGGCCTGATCCTGCTGGGCGGCTCACTGGGGGACCGCTACGGCCGGCGGAAGATCTTCGTGGTGGGAGTGGTGTGGTTCGCCGTCGCCTCACTGCTGTGCGGGATCGCCCCGAACGCGGGGGTCCTGATCGCCGCCCGGGCCTTGCAGGGCATCGGCGGCGCACTCCTCACCCCCGGCTCCCTCGCCCTCATCCAGGCGTCCTTCCACCCCGACGACCGGGGCCGGGCCGTGGGCCTGTGGTCCGGCTTCGGGGGCGTCGGGGCGGCGGTGGGCCCGTTCCTGGGCGGCTGGCTGGTGGACGGGCCGGGCTGGCGATGGGTGTTCCTGCTGAACGTGCCACTGGCGCTGCTGTGCGTGCCGGTGGCCCTGCGGCATGTCCCCGAGTCGGGTGACGAGCGGGTCCACGGCGGGTTCGACGTGCTGGGGGCGGTGCTGGGCGCCGCGGCGCTCGGCCTGGTGACGTACGCGCTGATCGAGGCGGGGGCAGGAACCGTGGTCGTCACGGTGACGGCGGTGGCCGGGGTCGCCGCCGGCGTGGCCTTCGTCCTCGTCGAGCGGCGCCGCCCGGACCCGATGATGCCGCTGGACATCTTCGCGTCCCGCCAGTTCACGGCCGTCAATCTGGTCACCCTGTGCGTGTACGCGGCCCTCGGCGGCTTCTTCTTCCTCTCGGCGGTCCAGCTCCAGGTCGTCGCCGGCTACTCCGCCCTCGGCGCCGGTACGGCGCTCCTGCCGACGACCGTGCTGATGCTCCTGCTGTCGGCCAGGTCGGGAGAGCTGGCCGACAGGATCGGCCCGCGCATCCCCCTCACGGTCGGCCCCCTGCTGTGCGCCGCGGGGATGCTGCTGATGCTGAGGGTCGGCCAGGACGCCTCCTACCTCGCCGACGTCCTGCCCGCCGTCCTGGTCCTCGGCCTCGGCCTCGTCACCCTGGTCGCCCCGCTGACCGCGACCGTCCTCGCCTCCGTGGACGTCGCCCGCGCCGGACTGGCCAGCGGCATCAACAACGCGGCGGCCCGAGCGGCCGGCCTGATCGCGGTGGCCGCACTGCCGCTGGTGACGGGGATGGGGGCGGAGGCGTACCGGTCGGCGGACGCCTTCGACGAAGCGTTCGGGCGGGCGATGGCGGTGTGTGCGGGGCTGTTGGTGGTGGGAGCGGCGGTCGCCCTCGCGACGGTGCGGAAGCCGGGGCCGGAGTGCAAGCACCCGGAGTGCAGGACGCACGGGAGCGTCACGGCGCCGCCGTTGGAGGGGGAGCGGGTGAGGCGGAGGCTGTCGACCGAGGAAGGTACAGCCGGCCCGGCCGCGTAAGCCACGGGCATGAGTGCCGCGTGGGGCGGCCCGCCGTCCCACAGAAGGCGGCAGCCCCGGCGGCCCGCCGTCCCACAGAAGGCGGCACCCCGTGGGCGCTGGGCCGCGTCACCGACTCCCGGGCGGCAGCAGCGGGTGCGATGCGGTCGACGCAGCCTGGGGCGCCGTGTTCGCGGCGCGGGCGGGCGCGGCGGGACCCTGTGGGCGCCGGGCCGCGCGGCCCACCACCAGCCGCAGCACGGCGTGCCCTGCGACCAACCCCGACCCACACCCCCGTACCCCTCACGGATCCCCCAGACTGGACCCATGTCCATTCACGAAAACCTTCTCGGGGGGCCGCCCCCGACCCACCTCCCCGACGACCCCGAGCCCCGCCAGCTCCTCGCGAGCGGCACGGCCCCCGCCGATGTCGCCGCGAAGCACCCCACCTCTTCCCTCGCCTGGGCCCAGCTCGCGGACGAGGCGTTCGAGCGGGGCAGTGTCGTCGAGTCGTACGCGTACGCCCGTACGGGCTACCACCGCGGTCTGGACGCCCTGCGCCGCAACGGCTGGAAGGGCCACGGCCCGGTCCCCTGGGAGCACGAGCCGAACCGCGGCTTCCTGCGCGCCCTGCACGCCCTCGCCCGCGCCGCGGGCACCATCGGCGAGCAGGAGGAGTACGAGCGCTGCACGCAGTTCCTGAAGGATTCCTCGCCGACGGCGGCCCAGACGCTGGGCTAGCTCGACGGCAGAGCCTTTCGACGTACGGGCCCGCCTGTGTGATCAGGCGGGCCTTGCACTTTCGGGCGACGATTGCGGAGGATGCCGGTGGGGACCGGGGCCCCCGTGTCGGTAACGGCAGGGGCGGACCGCTACCCGGAGTACACAACAGGAGACAGCGATGTCCCATGAGGCTCATGAGGCTCACGAGCCCGAGACCCCGCATCTCGACTTCGCAGGCACGACGCCGTACGAGGACTACGTCCGGGCGGACGTGCTCACCCACCTCCAGCACACCCTCTCCGACGATCCCGGAGAGATGGTCTTCCTGGTCACGACCCAGGTGATGGAGCTGTGGTTCACGGTCATCGTCCACGAGTGGGAGACGGCGGCGCAGGCCCTGCGCGAGGACCGGGTGCCGGTGGCGATCGCCGCGCTGAAGCGTTCGGTACGGGAGCTGGAGGCGCTGAACGCCTCCTGGAAGCCGCTCGGACAGCTCACCCCGGCCCAGTTCAACGCGTACCGCTCCGCCCTCGGCGAGGGCTCCGGCTTCCAGTCGGCGATGTACCGGCGGATGGAGTTCCTGCTCGGCGAGAAGTCCGCGTCCATGCTGGTCCCGCACCGGGGCGCGCCCCGTGTCCACGCCGAGCTGGAGAAGGCGCTGCACGAGCCGAGCCTGTACGACGAGGTCCTGCGCCTGCTGGCCCGGCGCGGGCACGCGATCCCGGAGGCCGTGCTGACGCGTGACGTGGCGCTTCGCTACGAGCCGTCCCCGGAGGTCGAGGCGGTGTGGACCGCCCTCTACTCCGGTGACGAGAGCGACGAACTCGCCCGTCTCGGCGAGGCGTTGACCGATGTCGCCGAGTTGGTGTGGCGCTGGCGCAACGACCACCTCGTCGCCACCCGCCGCGCGATGGGCGCGAAGGCGGGCACGGGCGGCTCGGCCGGCGTGGCCTGGCTGGAGAAGCGCGCGCAGAAGAACGTGTTCCCCGAGCTGTGGACGGCGAGGTCCCATGTCTGAGTTCGCCTTCAAGGCGCGGGAGCTGGACTCCGGTGACGAACTGGCTCCCAAGCGCGCGGAGTTCGTGCTCGACGAGGTCGTCTACCTCGACGGCAACTCGCTGGGCGCGCTGCCGGTCTCCGTCCCCGGCCGCGTCGAGGACGTCGTCCGCCGCCAGTGGGGCGAGCTGCGCATCCGCTCCTGGGAGGAGAGCGGCTGGTGGACGGCGCCGGAGCGGATCGGTGACCGGATCGCCCCGCTGGTGGGGGCGGAAGCCGGGCAGATCGTGGTCGGTGACTCCACAAGTGTCAACGTCTTCAAGGCACTTGTCGGCGCCGTGCGGCTGGCGGGGGAGGGCCGGGACGAGATCCTCGTCGACGCGACCACCTTCCCCACGGACGGCTACATAGCCGAGTCGGCCGCCCGGCTGACCGGGCGCACGCTGCGGCCGGTGACCCCGGCGGAGGTGCCGTCGGCCCTGTCGGACCGTACGGCCGCGGTGCTCCTGAACCACGTCGACTACCGCACCGGCCGCCTCCACGACCTCCCCGGCCTGACCTCCGCCGTCCACGCGGCCGGCGCGCTCGCCGTCTGGGACCTCTGCCACAGCGCGGGCGCCCTCCCGGTGGGCCTCGACGAACACGGCGTGGACCTCGCGGTCGGCTGCACCTACAAGTACCTGAACGGCGGCCCGGGGTCACCGGCGTACCTCTACGTCCGCCGCGACCTCCAGGACCGCTTCGACTCCCCGCTGCCCGGCTGGAACTCGCACGCCGAGCCCTTCGGCATGCGCACCGAGTACGCCCCGGCGCCGGGCGCGCTGCGGGGCCGGGTCGGCACCCCGGACATCCTGTCCATGCTGGCCCTGGAGGCGGCACTCGACGTCTGGGACGGCGTCTCGATCGAGGCGGTCCGCACCAAGTCGCTCGCCCTGACGGACTTCTTCCTGGAGTGCGTGGCGGAGTACGTCCCGCAGGACCGCGTGGAGTCCCTGACCCCCGCCGCCCACGAGCACCGCGGCAGCCAGGTCGCCCTGCGCTGCGACGACGCCGGCGAGGTCATGAAGCGACTGATCGACCAGAACGTCGTAGGCGACTTCCGCCACCCCGACATACTCCGCTTCGGCTTCACCCCGCTGTACGTCAGCTTCACGGATGTGGAACGGGCGGCGCGGGTGCTGGGGGAGGTGGTGGCAGCCTGATGGCTGATGCCTGATGGCTGATGGCCTGGCGGCCTGGCGGCCTGGCGGCCTGACGGCTCGGGGACTGTGCGAGCTGGTCGCCGCGGCCCGGCGGCCGCACGCGCTGGGCGCGGTGGTCGGCGGGCTCGCGGTCTGACGGCCGGCTGGGCCGCTGCCGCTCGCCGCGGCCCCGCCCCGGCAGCGGCGCAGGCGGCCCGAGCAGGCCGCCGGGCCGCTCAGCCCGCGTAGCCGCGGGCAGTCGTGCCGCTGGGGCGGCGCCCGTCCCCCAGAGAGCGGCACCTCGGCGGCGCGGGTGAGCGTTCCCACTCCGACGGTCACCCCGGCGCACGGGAACTGCGAACCGACGTGCGGCTGGTGACCCCGTTCACGCACAGCGCCCACTCGGCGCCCCCCGCCCGTCCCCAGCCGCCCGCAGGGCAGCCGCACGGACACGCCACGTACCCCCACCGGAACGCACCGTACCGACAGACCGCGCAACCCTCACCGAGCGTGACATCCACGTGTCCGCGCACGTCACGCGCCTGGTACCGTCCCCGCCAACGGCCGATTTCCCACCTGGTCCGCCACCCCCGTTCCGTCCAAATACGTTTTGTTGCTGAGAGGTTGGAGCATGCCGGACGACGTCCTCGCAGCCCGGGCCGCCGCCGAAGAGGAGTCGGTCTTCTCGCACCCGGCGGTCGACCCCGACACCACCGCCGCCTATGGTGACCACCCCGACCAGGTGATCGACTTCTACGCACCCAGGGGAGCGGGGACCCCGGGCGGCGGCTCCGCCCCGCTGGTCGTGGTCCTGCACGGCGGTGCGTGGCGGGCGCCGTACGACCGGCGGCACATCACACCGTTCGCGGACTTCCTGGCGCGGCACGGCTTCGCCGTGGCCAATGTGGAGTACCGGCGGGGCCCGGAGGGCGAGCCCTCCGGGCCGTCCCCGGTCGCGGGCCGCTGGCCCGACACCTTCGACGACGTCGCCGCCGCGCTGGACGCGCTCCCCGCCCTCGTCCGGGAGGCCCTGCCGCAGGCCGACCCGCGCCGCACGGTGCTCACCGGGCACTCGGCCGGCGGTCACCTCGCCCTGTGGGCCGCGGCACGCCATGTGCTGCCCGCCGACGCCCCCTGGCGCACCGGCGGCCCCGCCCCGCTGCGGGGTGTGGTCGCGCTCGCCCCGATCGCGGACCTCGAGATCGCGGAGAAACTGGAGGTCTGTGGGAGCGCGTCACTCCAACTCCTGGGCGGAGACGAGTACTTCGTCGAGCGACGGCCGTACGCCGACCCCGCGCTCCTGCTGCCGACCGGCATCGCCACCACGCTGGTCCAGGGCCGGACCGACCTGGTCGTCCCGCAGGCGGTCGCCGAGTCGTACGCGGAGGCAGCGGCGAAGGCGGGGGAGATGGTGGGGCTGACGCTGCTGGAGGACGTCGGCCACTTCCCGCTGATCGATCCGGCGGCGGACGCATGTGCGGTGGTGGCGGAGGAGATCGCGCAGCTGGCGTGGTGATGGTCGTACGCCGGAGGGTCAGTAGTCGCATGACCGGAGGGGCGAGGGGTCGCATGACCGGAGGGGTGAGGGGCCGCACGGCCGGAGCATGAGGAGCCGCACGGCCGGGGTGTGAGGAGTCGCGCGACTGGAGGAGTGGGGAGTCGTGCGGCCCGCAGTGGTGAGGAGCCGCACGGCCGCAGTGGTGAGGAACCGTGCGGCCCGCAGCGGTGAGGAGCCGCGCGGCCGCAGCGGTGAGGAACCGTGCGGCCCGCAGTGGTGAGGAACCGCACGGCCGGCGCGGTGAGGGATGTGCGGCCGTCCGCGTCGTCCTCGTTCCCTTGGTTGTCGTACCCGTAATACCTGAGAGCTACGTCGGAGAAGAGCTCCCCGGCGGGACGCGAGCGACGAGCGGCGATCCGTAACTTCCAAGCCAGGACAGCCCGATGGGCGGGCGGACTGGCGGGGGAGGGGCGGGATGGCCGGGGCCGACGGAGGTCGTTTTCGTGGACGGCGGCGGGGTCGGGAGGGAAGTGCGCGTGGTCGGCGTGGGATCCGCTGGATCCGCTGGACGCGCGTCCTCCTGGCCGCCCTCGTCACCGCCGCCGTGGTGGTCCCCCTCACTGCCGCTGCCCGGCCCCGCATCCCCGCCCCGGCGCCCGCCGACCTCGCCCCGCTGACGGGAAAGACGCTGGAGGAGGCGTACGCCGCCAACCGGGCCAACGCCGCTCTGGCGTCCCGGATGGCCGCCGCCCACGGCGACCGTCACCGCGCGGCGGCGGACCGGGAGCTGGCCGCTCCCTCCCGCAGACTGCTCGCCTTCGACGGCCGGGGCACCGGCCGCGCGACGGAGGTGTTCGGGGACCTCGCCCACGCCGACCGCGTCGCCGTCCTCGTACCGGGCTCCGACACCTCGCTCGACACCTACGGGCGCTTCCGCGCGGGAGCGGCCGCACTGCACCACCGGCTCACCTCGCAGGCCCCGGCCGGCACCCGGACCGCCGTGGTGGCCTGGCTCGGCTACACCACACCGGGCACGGTCAGCACCACCGCGATCACCCCGGCCCGCGCCGACGAAGCGGCCCCGGAACTGCAGGACTTCGTGCGCGAGCTGCGCGCCGTCAGTGGCCCCGAGGTCCATGTCGCCCTCCTGTGCCACTCGTACGGCTCGGTCGTGTGCGGCCGCGCGGCTCCCCGCCTGGACGTGGACGACATCGCCCTCCTCGGCAGCCCCGGCACGGGCGCGGACGCGGCAGCGGCCCTGCACACCCGCGCGCGCGTCTGGGCGGCCCGAGGCGCCGACGACTGGGTGGCGGACGTCCCGCACATCAGCGCCGACCTGTTCGGCACGACGGTCGGCTTCGGCACGGACCCGGTCTCCCCGTCCTTCGGCGCCCGCGTCTTCTCCGCCGGTACCGGCGGCCACAGCGACTACTTCGCCCCGGGCTCGGTCTCCCTGGCCAACCTCTCCCGGATCGTCCTCGGCGACACCACGGAGGTGACCCGTGCTTGAGACACCCGCGACACGGCGGCCGTTGCCGGGCATACGGCGAGCAGCGGCCCGGATCGACGCCGCCACGCCCCCGCAGCGCGACCGCGCCGTCGACGCCCTGCGCGCCCTGGCGATCCTCGGTGTCGTCCTCGGTCACTGGCTGGTGACCGCGCTCGTCGCGGACGGCGGCACCCTGTACACCGCAAGTCCCTTGAGCCACATGCCCTGGTTGGCCCCGGTGTCCTGGACGTTTCAGACACTCGCGGTGTTCTTCATGGTGGGCGGCCATGTGGCGACAAGAAGCCACGCCTCGGCCCGCGCCCGGGGCGGCACGTACGGGGCATGGCTCCACGCCCGCCTCTCCAGACTGTTCCGCCCGGTGGTGGCGGTACTGACCCTGTGGACGGCAGCCACACTCTGCCTCCTGCTCGGCGGTGCGTCCCTCACCACCGTCCACACCCTGTTGAAACTGGCACTGTCCCCGCTGTGGTTCCTCCTGGTCTTCGCGGCGCTGACAGCGGCGACTCCGCTACTGGCCCGCCTCAGTCCGCTGTGGCCGCTGGCCGTCGTCCTCCACGTGGACCTGGTCCGCTTCGGCCTGGGCGGCCCGTCCTGGCTCGGCTGGGTGAACCTGGCGGCGGGCTGGCTGGTGCCGTACACCCTGGGCGCGGCCTGGACGCGCGGTGAGCTGGAGCGCCCGCGCGCGGGCTGGATCCTGCTGACCGGCGGGGCCGTGACGACGGCGGTGCTCATCGGCTGGGCCGGCTATCCGGCATCGATGGTGGGCGTGCCCGGGGCGACCGTGTCCAACCTCAACCCACCCACGCTGGCGGCCGTCACCTTCGGCCTGGCGCAGTGCGGTGCGGCCCTGTTGCTGCGCGACCGGTTGCGCGCGGCGATGCGGCGGCCGGTGGCCTGGGCGGCGGTGGCGCTGGTGAACCTCTCCGCGATGACGGTCTTCCTGTGGCATCAGACGGCCCTGATGGCGACGACCGCCACAGGTCTCCTCGCGGGCCGCCTGCCCGGCCTGCACACGGTCCCCGACGGGCTGGAGTGGGTGGCGGCCCGTCTGCTGTGGCTGCCTGTGTTCGGTCTTGTCCTCGGGGTGTGCTGGGCGGCGTTCCACGGTTTCGAACAGGGGATCCGCCGTGAGGGAGGCCGCCGGTCCCGTGTGATCCGTGTCCACCACCGTTCCCAGCCGGCGGAAGCGAAGGCGGCCCGCGGTGCCTAGGGTTGAGCCCGTGACCGGCGAGGAGAGCAGAGACCCACGCGACCGTGCCGCCCCGGCACCCCCGCCTCCCGCCCGCTTTCAGCGCCTGCGCCCAGCACTCGAGGCGACCCGTTCCCGGACCTCACCGCGGTGGCGCGGTCTGCGCTGGCTGCGCGTGCCGGGGTATGTGGTGGTGTGCTGGATCGCCCTCGCCATCGCACTGGCGAACACGGACCACATGGGTCGCTACAACCTGGGCACGGACCTGGAAGTGCTGACCGGGTTCGCACAGGGCGCGGCCGTCGTCCTCGCCCTGTGGCGGCCGGTCCCCGCGTGGGCGCTGTCCCTGGCCGGCACCGTCGTCGCCGCGGTGGCCGCCCGGCCGACCCTGCAGGGGCATCCGCTCCCGGGCCCCGCCTGGCCCTGGAACATCACCGAAGTCACGGCGCACGCCATCGTGTTCCTGCTCCTGGCGCTCCGGGTGCGCACCCGCGTGTCCTTCGCGGTCCTCGTCGGCACGGCCGTGACGACCTGGGTGATCCAAGGCCTGATCGGCGGGGCGACCTACACCTCGACGGGGCTCGGGTCCGTCGCGGTCTTCGCGGCCGTCGTCATCGTCGGCGCCGCTTTCCGAGGCCTGGGCGAGGCCCGCACCCAGCTCGTCGAACAGGAGACGATCACCGCCGAGGAGCGCGCCCGGCGCACGCTGCTGGAGGAGCGCAACCGCATCGCGCGCGAGCTGCACGACGTGGTCGCGCACCACATGTCGGTGATCTCCATCCAGGCCCAGGTGGCCCCCCACCTGGTGGACAACCCGTCCGAGGAGCTGAAGGAGAACCTCGCCGGCATCCGCGAGAACGCCCTGGAGGCGCTGACCGAACTGCGCCGGGTCCTCGGCGTGCTGCGTTCGGAGAACCCCGAGGACCCCTACGGCCTCGGCGCGGCCGGCACCGGCACCGCCCCGGACACCCCGCAACCCACGCTCGACCGCCTCGACGCCCTCATCGACAACACGCGCGCCGCCGGACTGCAGGTCGTCGCCGAGGTCCACGGTGAGGCGCGCGGGTATCCGCCGGGCGTGCAGCTGTCGGCGTACCGCATAGTCCAGGAGGCGCTCAGCAACGCCCTGCGGCACGCGCCGGGCTCCAGCGTCCGCGTCGGCATCACCCACGATCCGCGCGGGGTGCACCTGGAGGTCACCAACTCCCGCCCCGGGCCCGTGCGGCCCTCCCCGGGCGCGGGGCACGGCCTGCTGGGCATGCGGGAGCGGGCCGCGATGCTGGGTGGCCACGTCACCGCGCACCCGACGTTGCACGGCGGCTTCACGGTCTCGGCGTTCCTCCCGAAGGACAGTGCCGCGCCCCCTCCCGCCGACACCCCCGGCACCCCCGAGGGCCTCGAGCTGATCTTCCCGGACGACCCGCCCCCGACCAAGGGGAGAAGCACGAAGGGCACAGCGCCCCCGACCGAAGAAGGAACTCCATGACGAGCGGGACCATCCGCGTTCTGATCGCCGACGACCAGCAGATGGTCCGGCAGGGCTTCACCGTGCTGCTCAACGCCCACCCGGGCATCGAGGTGATCGGGCAGGCGGTCGACGGCCTCGACGCCGTCGAGAAGGTCGCCGAACTCTCCCCGGACGTCGTCCTGATGGACATCCGCATGCCCGAACTCGGCGGCATCGAGGCCACCCGCCGCATCACCGCAGCGACCCCGCACATCAAGGTCCTCGTCCTCACCACCTTCGACCTCGACGAGTACGTGTACGAGGCGCTGCGTGCCGGGGCGTCGGGGTTCCTGCTGAAGGACGCCTCCGCCGACCAGCTCGCGGAGGCGGTCCGGGTGGTCGCGGCCGGCGACGCCCTGCTCGCGCCCGGCATCACCCGCAAGCTGATCGCCGAGTTCTCCCGCCTGAACGACACCCCTCGCGCCCCGCTCAAGGAGCGCGTCGGCGACCTCACCGAACGGGAGACGGAGGTCCTCACGCTCATCGCGCAGGGCCTGTCCAACGCGGAGATCGCCCGCCACCTCGTCGTCGCCGAACAGACCGTGAAGACGCACGTGGGCCGCATCCTGGTGAAGCTGGGCCTCCGGGACCGCACCCAGGCGGCGGTGTTCGCGTACGAGTCGGGTCTGGTGAGACCGTCCGGCTACTGAGAGGGATCGCGGAGCGGTCCGTCCCCACCCCACGGCGACCCGTAGTACCTGAGACGGATCCCGCAGAACCCCCCTCACTGGTGACGACCGCGACCCCGCTCCCGCCTACCGTTTTCCATGTGACCGAGACGACGCAGACGCACACGACGCCCCCGGAGAACCCGTACGGCGCCTACCGGCCGCGCAGCCCGGAGTTCCGGGCGGCCGTGGACGCCCTGCGCGGGCTGCGCGAGGACCTGTTCCAGGACGCCTTCGCCTACCGTCCGCTGCCCCGCAAGGAGCCCGACGGGCCCCTCACCCGCCGACTGACGGGCCGCAAGCGGGAGTACGCGGCGTGGCGACGGCACGCGCTGGTCGTGGCCGTCGGTGCGCTGGCGCTGCTGGTCCAGGGGGTGGACGAGAGCGGTGGCGTGCAGGGCCTCGTGTGCGGGCTGCTCGCCCTGGTGCCGGTGCTGCTGACGCTGGTCCGCCCGGTCGGCGCGTTCTGGCTGTCGCTGGTGTCGACGACGCTCGTCGCCGCCATCGGCACGACCTACGGCAACTGGCCGTGGCTGCCGGGCAGTTTCATCTCCCACCTGATGGTGCTGGTGGTCGTCGCCCTACGCACCCGCCCGCGCACGGCGGCCTGGATGTGGCTGCTGACGGCGGCCTACGGCTTCGTCGCCGAAACGGCCTTCAGCTGGGGCCACTACAGCACCAACGTCGCACCCATGCTGGTGTTCTCCGCGCTCGCCCTGCTCGCCGTCACCGTGTGGCAGATACGCCGGCAGGCCGAGCAGGAGGTGACGGCCCAGCAGACGGTGACCGCGCACGAGCGCTCCCGGCGCACGCTGCTGGAGGAGCGCACCACGATCGCCCGCGAGCTGCACGACGTGGTGGCCCACCACATGTCGGTGGTCGCCATCCAGGCGGAGGCCGCGCCCTACCGGGTGGAGAACCCGCCGCCGGAACTGGAGAAGGCGTTCGCCACGATCCGGGAGAACGCGGTCGCGGCCCTCACGGAGCTGCGCCGGGTCCTCGGCGTGGTCCGCGCCGAGGACTACCAGGCCCCGGACGCCCCGCAGCCGACGCTCGCCGAGCTGGACGCGCTGATCGCCAACGTGCGGGAGGCCGGCCTGGAGGTGGAGAAGGTGGTGACCGGCGCGGTGCGCGAACTCCCGCAGGGGGTGGAGCTGTCGGCGTACCGCATCGTGCAGGAGGCCCTCAGCAACACCCTGCGGCACGCGCCCGGGGCGAGCGCCCGCGTCGAGATCGGCTATGTCCTGGGCGGCCTGGGTCTGCGTATAGTCAACGGCCCGCCGCCGCACCCCGCCCTGGTGAAGCCCTCACCCGGCGCCGGGCACGGCATCACGGGCATGCGGGAGCGGGTGACCATGCTGAACGGCGAGATGACGGCGGACCCGACGCCGGACGGCGGCTACGAGGTGACGGTGTTCCTTCCGGTGCCGATGGCCCCCGCGGGCGAAGGGGAAGCATGACCATCCGGGTACTGATCGCGGACGACCAGATGATGGTCCGCGAGGGCTTCTCCGTCCTGCTGAACGCGATGCCGGACATCGAGGTCGTCGGCGAGGCGGTCAACGGCCGCGAGGCGGTGGAACGCGTCCGTGAACTGGTTCCGGACGTCGTCCTGATGGACATCCGCATGCCGGAGCTGAACGGCATCGAGGCGACGAGGGAGATCGTCGCGGCGGACGGCACGGCGAAGGTGCTGGTCCTCACCACCTTCGACCTGGACGAATACGTCTACCAGGCCCTCCGCGCGGGAGCCTCCGGCTTCCTCCTGAAGGACGCCTCGGCCCGCCAGCTGGCCGACGGAGTACGGGTGGTGGCCGCCGGCGAGGCCCTCCTCGCCCCCTCCGTCACCAGACGCCTGATCACCGAGTTCTCCAAACTGACCGACGGCCCCCGCTTCTCCCGCACCGCCCAGGCCGCCTACGGCGACCTGACCGAACGAGAAACGGAGGTACTGGTCCTCATCGCCCAGGGCCTGTCCAACGCGGAGATCGCCGAGCGCCTGGTGGTCGCCGAGTCCACCATCAAGACGCATGTCAGTAGAATCCTGGTCAAACTGGGCCTAAGGGACCGCACTCAGGCGGCGGTGTTCGCGTATGAGGCGCGGCTGGTGACGCCGGGATAGCGAGGCTGGGCGACGCCGATGAGTTTCTCCGTGATCCACAGTCAGAGATCCTGCTTGGTGCGCCACGGCCGCGAGTTGATCGAAGCGTGCACCGGCCGTTCTCGGCGCGGGCAAGCGTCTGTTCAGTGACACGGACAAGGACACCCAGAAGCTGAAGCTGGTCGAGCACGAGGCATACGCCAACGGGCTGCAGAAGAACGTATTCGATGTCGTCCGCTGAAGACTGGATGCGGGATGTTCCGAAGAATCCGTCGCCGATCGGGCTCCGGCCGGGGAGACCCCCTGGTCAGCGGGGGCCCCGGCGGGCTAGCGTCCGTTCATGGCAGCTGTTTCCGACCTTGTGTTCGACCCCTGGGATCCGGCGTTCGTGGCCGATCCGTACCCGGCCTATGCCGAGCTGCGGGAGCGGGGGCGGGTGATCTACTACGAGCCCACCGACCAGTGGCTCGTCCCGCACCACGCCGACGTCTCGGCGCTGCTGCGGGACCGGCGGCTCGGCCGGACGTACCAGCACCGCTTCACGCACGAGGACTTCGGGCGTACGGCGCCGCCGGAGGAGCACGAGCCGTTCCACACGCTCAACGACCACGGGATGCTCGACCTGGAACCGCCGGACCACACGCGGATCCGGCGACTGGTGTCGAAGGCGTTCACACCGCGCACGGTGGAGCGGCTGAAGCCGTACGTGGAGCGGTTGGCCGGTGAGCTGGTGGACGGGCTGGTGGCGGCGGGCGGCGGGGATCTGCTGACGGACGTCGCCGAGCCGCTGCCGGTCGCGGTGATCGCGGAGATGCTGGGCATTCCGGAGGCGGACCGGGCGCAGTTGCGGCCCTGGTCGGCGGACATCTGCGGGATGTACGAGCTGAACCCGTCGCAGGAGACGGCACGCAAGGCGGTGCGGGCGTCGGTCGAGTTCTCCGACTACCTGCGCGAGCTGATCGCCGCCCGCCGCAAGGAGCCCGGGGACGACCTGATCTCCGGGCTGATCGCGGCGCACGACGAGGGGGACCGGCTGACCGAGCAGGAGATGATCTCGACGGCGGTCCTCCTGCTGAACGCCGGCCACGAGGCCACGGTGAACGCCACGGTCAACGGCTGGTGGGCGCTGTTCCGCAACCCCGACCAGCTGGCCGCCCTGCGCGCCGACCACTCCCTCGTCCCCTCCGCCGTGGAGGAGCTGATGCGCTACGACACCCCGCTGCAGCTCTTCGAGCGGTGGGTGCTGGACGAGATCGAGGTCGACGGCACGGTGATCCCGAGGGGAGCGGAGATCGCGATGCTGTTCGGCTCCGCCAACCACGACCCGGCGGTCTTCACCGCCCCGGACCGTCTGGACCTCACCCGCTCCGAGAACCCGCACATCTCCTTCAGCGCGGGCATCCACTACTGCATCGGCGCCCCGCTGGCCCGCATCGAGCTGGCCGCCTCGATGACAGCCCTCCTGGAGCGGGCCCCGACCCTGAGCCCGGCGGCGGAGCCGCAACGGAAGCCGAACTTCGTGATCAGGGGACTGGAGGGGCTCGGCGTCACCCTCTGATGCGGCTGACCACCGCCCACAGGACCAGGCTCGCCGCCGTTCCGCCGAGCAGCGCCAGCGGCAGTTCCGCGTAGAGGACGCTCCAGTCGGGGGCCTGTTCGAAGCGCCAGAGCCGGGCGCGGACATCGACGGCCCACACCGCGAGTCCCGCGCCCGCCCCGAGGGCCACGGTCAGGCATCCGGCGGCGGCCTGCGTACGTTGTCCCATGTCCGGGAGAGACGTGTGCGGACCGACGGGAGGTTCCCCGCGACGTCACGTGGTCATGTCACGCCGGCGCAGAGCCGCCAGCCCCCCGGTCACCAGCACCGCCGCGAGAGCCACCAGCACCAGCACCGGCCCCCACTCCATCTCCCCGCCCGGCAACTTCGGCAGGTGACCGAAGGGGGAGATGTCCAGCACTGTCTGCGGGACGTCCAGCGCCGGGCCGATCCAGCCGATGAGCAGGACCGCGCCCGCCGCTCCCCACGCGGCGGGGGCGAGCCGAGGGGCCACTCCGTACAGCAGGACCGCCAGGCCGCCGACGACCCATACCGCCGGGAGCTGGACCAGGGCGGCGGCCACGAGGGGGCCGAGGTCCTTGCCGTAGCCCACCGCGAAGCCCACCGCCGCCAGCAGCATGATCAGGGCGGCGCCGCCGAAGGCGATGACGAGGTGGCCGACGGCCCAGCGCAGCCGGCCGACCGCGCCCGCGAGGACCGGTTCCGCCCGGCCGGAGGTCTCCTCGCCGTGCAGGCGGAGGACGGACGCGACGATGTAGAGGGCCGCGATCAGCCCCAGCATGCCGACCATCGACGCGAGGAACGCGTCCGTGATGCCCGACTGGCCGCCCATCCGCTCGAAGATCTCGCGGGCCCGCTCGTTGTCGCCGACCAGCTCGGCCGCGCCCTCCGTCATCCCGCCGTAGACGACCCCGGCGAGGAAGAAGCCGATGCCCCAGCCGAGCACACTGCCGCGCTGCAGCCGCCAGGCCAGCGCCCCGGCGGTGCCGAGGCGGCCGGCGGCCGGTCCCGGGAGGGTGGGCAGGAAGCTCATGCCGACGTCCCGACGGCCCGCCAGCTCGTACGCCACCGCGCCCTGCACGACGATCGCCGCCGCGAACAGCAGCAGCACCCACCAGCGTTCGCCCGCGAAGGCCCGCAGGTTCTCCAGCCAGCCGAGCGGCGACAGCCAGGTCAGCACCGACGAGCCGTCGTCCGTCGCCGAGTCGCCCGCCGCGCGCAGCACGAACGCGGCGCCCAGGACGGCCGAGGTCAGACCCCGGGCGAGACGCGCGCTCTCCGTGAGCTGTGCGACGATCGCCGCCATCGTGGCGAAGAGCATCCCGACGGCGGCGAGGCCGAGCCCGAAAGCGAGTGCGCCGACGGCCCCCTGCCCGGCCAGTCCGGCCGTGACCAGCAGCGCCAGCGCCGCGTTGGCGACGGCCGCCGTCAGCAGCGCCGAGGTCAGGGAGGCACGGCGGCCCACCATGCCGGAGGCGATGAGCTCCTGGCGTCCGCTCTCCTCCTCGTCGCGGGTGTGCCGTACGACGATCAGCAGGCTCGTCACCGCCGCGAGCGCGCCCGCGTAGACGCCGACGCGCCAGGCGGTGAGGGCGCCGAGGGAGTCGTCGAAGGCCGGGCCGACCAGGGCACGCAGGGAGGAGTTGGTCGTCAGCTGCCGCATCAGGTCGGCGCGTTCGGCGGCCGTGCCGTACAGGCCCTTCAGGGTGTTCGGCATGGAGAGGATCATCAGGGCGTTGACGCCCACCCAGATCGGGATCATCGCCCGGTCGCGGCGCAGCGCGAAACGCAACAGTGTGCCGGTCCCCGCGAGGTGCGGTGCCAGTGTCGTCATCGTGCCGCCACCTCGGCCGTCTCGTCCTGGTAGTGGCGCAGGAACAGCTCCTCCAGGGTCGGCGGCGTCGACGTCAGCGACCGGACGCCCGACTCGCCGAGCGACCGCAGGACGGCGTCGAGTCTGTCGGTGTCGACCTGCAGGCGGACCCTCCTGCCCTGCACGTCCAGGTCGTGGACGCCGGGCAGGTCCGCCAACCCGTTGGGGGCGCCCGCGAGTTCCGCGGTGACGCTGGTGCGCGTGAGGTGGCGCAGGTCGGCCAGCGAGCCCGTCTCGACGGTGCGGCCCTTGCGGATGATGCTGACCCGGTCGCAGAGCTCCTCGACCTCGCTCAGGATGTGCGAGGACAGCAGGACCGTACGGCCCCGCTCGCGCTCCTCACGCACACACCGCTGGAAGACCTCCTCCATGAGGGGGTCCAGTCCCGAGGTCGGCTCGTCCAGGATGAGCAGGTCGACGTCCGAGGCGAACGCGGCGACCAGGGCGACCTTCTGCCGGTTGCCCTTGGAGTAGGTGCGGCCCTTCTTGGTGGGGTCCAGCTCGAAGCGTTCGACCAGCTCCGCGCGGCGCCGGGCGTCCAGTCCTCCGCGCAGCCGGCCGAGGAGGTCGATGACCTCACCGCCGGACAGGTTCCGCCAGAGGGTCACGTCCCCGGGGACGTACGCGATCCGGCGGTGCACCTCCACCGCGTCCTTCCACGGGTCACGGCCGAGGATCTGGGCGGCGCCGGAGTCGGCGCGCAGCAGGCCGAGCAGGACGCGGATGGCGGTGGACTTGCCGGCGCCGTTGGGACCGAGGAAGCCGTGTACCTCGCCCGCCTCTACCTCCAGGTCGAGACCGTCGAGCGCATGCGTGCGGCCGAAGGACTTGTGCAGTCCGGACACCGTGATGGCCTTCGTCATGCCTCCGAACGTACGCTTCTTTCAGAAATTTGTGAAGTTAGGAAGTGCGTGAACCCCGTTACGATGAGGTCATGAGCGAAACAGCCGGTGGCGTGCGGGACGCGGAGGCCGTGTCGAGGTTCGTCGAGTCCTTCGCGGCACAGCTCGTCGAGGCGGGTGTGCCGCGCATGCCGGCCCGGGTCTTCGCCGCGCTGCTCGCCTCCGACGCCGGCGCCCTGACCTCGGCCGAGCTCGGTGAACAGCTGCAGATCAGCCCGGCCGCCGTCTCGGGCGCGGTGCGCTACCTCGCGCAGGTGCACCTGGTGTCCCGGGAGCGCGAGCCCGGCTCCCGGCGGGAGCGCTACCGGGTGCACAGCGACCAGTGGTACGAGGCCCTCACCAACCGCGAGGCCCTCATCAAACGCTGGGAGGGCGCCCTGCGCGAGGGCGTCGCCAGCCTCGGCGCAACGACCCCCGCGGGACGCCGCATGGCCGAGACGCTCGCCTTCTTCGAGTTCATCGAGGGCGAGGTCGCGGCCATGATGGAGCGGTGGCGGGCGCACCGCGAGCAGGTCTTCCGGGAGTGACCCCAGCGAACCCCCAGCGAACCCCTATGGCCCGACCGGCTCTCTGAACGTACACAGTCCGCTACTCTGTGTTGCGGCTGGTCCGTATCAGGGGGGAGGGCGCATCATGACACTCATGGCAGAGCGACCGGTGATGAGCGGCACCAAGCCTCGCAGCGGCTTCGAGGAGCTTCTGGACCTTCTCGACGAGCTGCGCGTGCCCGACGGCTACAAGGCCGAGATCATCAGGGGGAGCATCGTCGTGTCGCCGTGGTCGAAGGGGTACTACACCCGCGTCATGAAGCTGGTCTGCAACCAGATCGAGCCCCACCTTCCCGCAGGCCACATCATCGAGCGGACTCCCCAGCTGTTTGTCTTCCCAGGGGTCGAGCGGGCTTACGGGCCGGACATCCACGCCGCGCACGAGCGGACGTACGAGACAAGCAGCAACCACTTGGACGGAGAAGGCCTGTCCTTCGTCGCCGAACTGACCTCGATCTCCACCCGGGACGAGGACCTCACCGACAAGGTCGAGACGTACGGCAAGGCCGGCGTCCCCCTCTACCTGGTCCTCGACATGCAGGAGGAGCAGGCCATCGTGTACGGCTCCCCGTCCCCGAAGGGATACGAGGTCCGCTTCAGCAAGCCGTTCGGCGAGAAGCTCTACATCCCCGACCCCTTCGGCTGCACCCTGGACACCACCGGCTTCCAGGCCCCCGACGCAGAGGACGAGGTGGGCTCGTCAGGAGAGCCGGAGGCCTAGCGGGGCGGTCCGCCTCGCCGGCGCCGCTGGAATTCCCGCTCACCGCTCCGGCAGCACCAACCCCAACGCCCCCTCCCGCACCACCCATGTCCGCCTCCGGACCGGTCCCGCCACCACCGCGTCCGCCCGATAGCGGAAGTCCGCTCCCGAGACCGTCACCGTCCGCCCCCGTGCCTGCAGGGGCGACGCCTCCGCGCCCAGGGACAGCGGGCGGACCTCCACCACGGCCGCGCCGGCCGTGTCCGGGGTCACCGACACCGCCTCGACCGGCTGGTCGAGGTCGACCAGGGTCACGCCGTCGACCTCGACGCGCAGCCGCGCGGGCCCCGGCGGGGGAGGGGCGGGGGCCACCCGGGACGTACGGGTCGTACGGGACGGCCGGGAGGGCACCAGGGTGCGGACGAGGGACTGGCAGGTGCGCAGCCAGGGCCGTACGCCCCCGGCGACGGCCGCTTCCTGCGGAGTGAGCGGCACCGGCGGGATCCGCAGCGCGCCCAGCACCACGCCGTCGCTGTCGTCGACCAGGACGTCCAGTCGCCGTTCGGAGCCGTCGAGGACCGCCCGTGCGGCCGCCACGGCCCCCGTGGGCACCCCCAGGGCGTGCGCGACGCCCAGGGCGCTGCCCACCGGCACCATCGACAGCACGCATTCGGCCAGCTCCCGCTGCTGGTGCAGCAGGGCCACGGCCCGCGTCAGCGCACGGTCGTCGCCGACGACGACCGGCCGCCGCGAGCCGCGCCGCGCCAGCACCCGGGCGAATTCCTCCGGCCCCTCCGGCAGGCACACTTTCGCGGCCGCACCCGCGCTGAGCACGTCTTTCGCGATCCGTACGGACTCCCCGTCCGTCCTCCGGGCGACCGGATCGATGATCACCAGCAGCTGGTCCGGCGTCGCGAAAGTCGCCACCTCGGTCCTGCCTCGCTTCCTCGGGTAGCATCTTTGTGCAAGAGCCCCTTGCGCTATTGCGCCAGGGGCTTCGTCTATTCCGGGGCATCCGGGTCCGACGGTTCGCGGCCGATGACGGTCGCGGTGCGGCCAACGACGGTCGCGGTGCACGCGGCGGCAAGACCCTCCGCGCACGCCCCTGACCCTGGACATGCCCCACCCGGAAGGGGTGTACGCGCGTGCCCGCACTTGTGCTGCTCGGTGCTCAGTGGGGTGACGAAGGCAAGGGGAAGGCCACCGACCTGCTCGGCGGCTCGGTGGACTACGTAGTGCGCTACCAGGGCGGCAACAACGCCGGCCACACGGTCGTCGTGGGCGACCAGAAGTACGCACTCCACCTCCTCCCTTCCGGAATCCTCTCGCCCGGATGTACACCCGTCATCGGAAACGGCGTCGTCGTCGACCCGTCGGTCCTGCTCTCCGAGCTGAGCGGTCTGAACGAGCGCGGCGTCGACACGTCGAAGCTGCTCATCAGCGGCAACGCGCACATCATCACGCCCTACAACGTGACTGTCGACAAGGTGACGGAACGCTTCCTCGGAAAGCGGAAGATCGGCACCACCGGCCGCGGCATCGGCCCGACCTACGCGGACAAGATCAACCGGGTCGGCATCCGCGTCCAGGACCTGTACGACGAGTCGATTCTGCAGCAGAAGGTCGAGGCGGCGCTCGACGTCAAGAACCAGCTGCTCACCAAGCTGTACAACCGCCGCGCGATCGCCGTCGACCAGGTGGTGGAGGAGCTGCTCGGTTACGCCGACAAGCTTCAGCCGTACGTCGCCGACACGGTCCTGGTCCTCAACCAGGCCCTGGAGGAGAACAAGGTCGTCCTCTTCGAGGGCGGTCAGGGCACGCTGCTCGACATCGACCACGGCACGTACCCCTTCGTCACCTCCAGCAACCCGACCGCGGGCGGCGCCTGCACCGGCGCCGGCGTCGGCCCGACGAAGATCAGCCGAGTCATCGGCATCCTCAAGGCCTACACGACCCGAGTCGGGGCCGGCCCCTTCCCCACCGAGCTCTTCGACGAGGACGGCGAGGCGCTGCGCCGCATCGGCGGCGAGCGGGGCGTCACCACCGGCCGTGACCGCCGCTGCGGCTGGTTCGACGCGGTGATCGCGCGGTACGCGACCCGGGTCAACGGCCTGACGGACTTCTTCCTCACCAAGCTGGACGTCCTGACCGGCTGGGAGGAGATCCCGGTCTGCGTCGCCTACGAGATCGACGGCAAGCGCGTCGAGGAGCTCCCGTACTCCCAGTCCGACTTCCACCACGCGAAGCCGGTCTACGAGACCCTCCCGGGCTGGTCCGAGGACATCACCAAGGCGAAGTCGTTCTCCGACCTGCCGAAGAACGCCCAGAACTACGTCAAGGCGCTGGAGGAGATGTCCGGCGCCCCGATCTCAGCGATCGGCGTGGGTCCGGGCCGGGACGAGACGATCGAGATCAACTCGTTCCTCTGATCGGGACCGGCCCGTTCGTCCAGCGGTGGCGAGGGCGCCCCTGTCGCAGGGGCGTCCTCGGCGCGTTCACTTCCCGGTCGGTCAGGTCCGTCCGCGGAGGCCGGCGGCCGCGCTCTCCCGCACCAGGTGCTCGATGGTGGCCGGACGGGTCTCCAGGACGCCCTCAGCTGAAGACGATCATCGACCCCTGCGCCAGACTCCGCGTCGCCGCCGCGTGCAGTCCCAGCCACACGTGCCGCTCCCGGGCGAAGGGGCTGGGATCGTACGGCGCCGGGACCGCCGGTTCCTCCAACTCCGTGGGGGCGATGGGGGGCTGGGGGGCTGCCGGGGGGTTCGTCGGGTCGATGCCGATCGACGGGGCGACGTACTCGAGCTCCCGCAGCAGGGCCTGAGAGGAGCCCAACGGGCCGCCGCCGGCGAGGAGTTCGTCGCTGGACAGCGGCTGCGGGAAGTCGACGGGGACGTACGCGCCCGCGTGGTCGTAGTGCCAGACCAGATGGGACTGCTGGGCCGTCGCCTCGAACATCTCCAGAAGCTGCTCGTAGTCGCCGCCGAGTTCGTCGACCGGGGTCACCGGAAGACCGCACACCTGCAACAGGTACGCGCGGCGCAGGAAGTGCAGCGCGTCGTAGTCGAAGCCGGCCACGGGGGCCACGTCTCCGGACAGGCCCGGCATGTACTGGTACACCGGCACGGGCGGGAGTCCCGACTCGGCCAGCACCTTGTTGTACTGCGCGAGTTCCTCGGCGAACGGGTTGTCGGGGGTGTGGCACAACACGTCGACGAGCGGTACCAGCCACAGGTCACAGGCCAAAGAGAGCTCCTCACTCAGCGCGGTGCGTAGTCGATCGCGGAGGCGATTGCGCGGTCGGTCACGTGGTCGTTGTCGTCCGTTGCCGGTCTGGGAAGGGTAGTCGGTGCGGCACGCGTCAGCTCCCCTCGTGCAGGTCCCATACCCACACGCCGTCCACCCACTTACCGGGGCGGCCCACCAGCTTCTCCACGGTCGCCCGCAGCACGCCGTCCCGCGGCTGCGGGGCGAGCACCAGCGCGCCCGCCCTCCAGTACGCCAGGTCCTCGCGGGTCTCGGCGCGGGCGCGGTCGTCGATCACCGCGGCGACGCCCGTCTCCCGCACGTCCTGCAGCAGGCTCGCCGTGAAGCGCAGCGGGACGCCGTAGACGCCGCTGCGGTCGCCGTCGCCGTACGGGCCGTTGAAGTAGCCGCCGGGCATCGGGAAGCCGAGGTCGGCGGCGGTCTGCCAGTGCAGGGCCTCCGCGGCGGTGGGCTCGGGCAGCGGTACCGGCACGAGGGACTCGCCGGGGCGGACGTACGCCTTCCAGGTGCCGGCGGCGAAGAAGGCGGGCACCTCGGCGCGCGGCTCGGACTTCAGCGGGGCCGGGACGAGGGGGAGCAGGGCGAGGCCGATGGCCAGCAGGCCGGCGTACTGGGTGCCCAGGGAGCGGGCCGTGGCCAGCCGGCCGATCGCGAGGGCGAGCAGCATGCCCAGGGCGGGGGCGCAGATCATCGCGACCCGGCTCTCGATCACCGACTCCAGCAGCGGGAGGCCGGCGAGGAGGGCCCACGGGCCCGGGACCTCCGTACCGGTGAGCGGGACGTGGACGCGTGCGCCCAGGGAGAGCACGGCCGCGCCGGCCGCGGTGAACGCCAGCGCCCTGACGGCCGGCTGCCGCCACAGCCGTACGGTGATCGCGAGGGCGAGGAGGAGCAGGGGCCAGCCGTAGAAGGCGTTCTGCTCGGTGGGGTTGAGGGAGAGGGCGTTCGCGCGGTCGGCGTCGCCCGCGAGCAGGGAGCGTTCGGCGAAGGTGAGCAGGGCGCGCACGGTGTTGGCGGTGCCGGGGCCGTGGTCGATGTGCGTGTAGCTCTGCGGGCCGGAGAACTGCCAGGCCAGCGGGTAGACGACCAGGGGCAGGCAGACGGCCGCGGCGATCGCGAGGCCACGCAGGAGCGGGCGTACGGCCTCGCGGGCCACCCGGGGGCGTACGGCTCCGTAGGCGGCGGCGAAGAGGAGCATGCCGAGGGCGGCCAGCAGCAGGGCCTCCTCGCCGAGGAAGAGCTGGTAGGCCGCCATCAGGCCCAGGATCACAGCGTCTCGGGTGGCCCGGGTGTTCCGGGGTCCGGCGCACAGGCGCAGGGCCCGGTCGACGATCAGCGGGATCATGAACAGGACGACGAAGTTCGGGTGGGCGTTGGCATGGCTGACCATGGGCGGCGCGAAGGCGGCCAGCGTGGCGCCGGCGAAGGCCGCCCCGCGCTGCGGCACGAGCCGGCGCACGATCAGCCAGTACCAGGCGGCGGCGGTGGCGGCCAGGCCCAGCGTCATCACCAGGTTCAGGGTGACGGCCGGGCCGAACAGGAGCGTGACCGGCGTGAGCGGCACGGACAGGCCCAGCATGGCCGTGTTCGCCATGAGGTTCACGCCGTCGGGGACGCCCTGGAGGTCGCTGAAGAGGGGGTTGCGCAGATGGGCGACGTTGTCGGCGGTCACCGCGAAGAACCACTCCCACTGGTTCTGGTCCTGGAGGGAGTCGGTGAGGTAGCGGTGGGCCGGGTCGAAGAGGCGGCCGGAGTAGAGCGCGACGGCCATCGTGAGGAACAGGGCGGTGACGACGGCGTCGGCGGGTCTCAGCACCGGGATGCGGAGGCGGACCAGGTCGCGCAGGAACCGCAGGTAGTCCAGCGGACGGACCTTCGAGCCGCCCTGGTGCGACCAGTGCACGGGCACTTCGGCGACCGGCCAGCCGGCCCGCTGGAAGTGGCGCAGCACCTCCACGTCGATGGCCCACCCGTCCACCCGGGACGCGGCGAAGGCGGTACGGACCTTCTCGCCGTCGAACAGCTTGAACCCGCACTGGGTGTCGCGTATCCCGCGCACGGTCGTCCCGCGTATGAGTAAGTTCCCCGCGGTGCCGAGCAGTTCGCGTACCCGGTGCTGGCGGTCGCCGAGCGTCGACCCCGGTACCGCTCGCGAGCCGACCGCCGCCGCGTGGCCCTCCGCGAGCGCCTTGTCCAGCTGCTCCAACTCGTCCACGGGCGCGGCGAGATCGGCGTCGGTGACCAGGACGCGGCGTCCCCGGCTGGCGGCGACCCCGAGGCGCAGGGCGTGGCCCTTGCCGCGGTTGCCGGGGCTGGTGATCAGCCGCAGCCGGGGGTCGTGGCGCAGAGTGACGATCTCCCGGGTGGCGTCCGTGGAGCCGTCGTCGGCGATCACGATCTCCCAGGTGCCCCAGCGGTCCTCGCTCTCGTGGAGATAGCGGATGACCGTGTCGAGGGTGGGGCCGAGACGCCGTTCCTCGTTGTACGCGGGGATGACGACGGAGAGGTCGACGACCGTCGCCTCGGTGGCCTGCAGCCTCATCCCGCCGCCAGCCGCTCGATCAGCGCGATGGAGTGCGCGTTGTACGCGTCGAGGATCGAACGCGCCGTGGCGGTGTCGCGCCGATACAGGGCGTCGACCAGTTCGGTGTGGCCGGACCATAGGTGGCCGCGCAGCTCGCTCAGCCGGCGCAGATGCTGCACCAGGCACACCCAGGACTGCACCCGCAGCCGGTGCAGGAAGTCGGCGAGGTAGGGGTTGCCGAACAGCGCGCTCAGCTCGCGCCAGAACCGCAGGTCGTAGCCGATGAGGACGGTGAGGTCGCCGGCGGTGGCCGCCCGCTGGGCCTCCTCCCCGCGCCGGCGCACACCCGCGACGGCGGCGGCGATCCGCGGGTCCTCCGGGTTCTCGGAGCGCTGGCGGCCCTCGTCCAGGGCGAGGAACATGCCCTCGATGATCAGGGCGCGCGCTTCCATCATGTCCCGGAAGTCCTCGACGGAGTACTCGTGGACGCGGAAGCCCCGGTGCTGGTCGGCTTCCAGCAGCCCCTGCGCCGACAGATCGACCAGGGCCTCGCGGACGGGGGTCGCGGAGACGCCGTACTGCTCGGCGATCTCCTTCACCGTGAACTCCTGACCCGGCTGGAGCCGTCCGGCCAGCACCTCGTCGCGAAGCGCGTCGGCGATCTGCTGCCGCAGGGTGCTGCGGGTCACGGCGCCGTTGCCGCTGCTGCGGGGCATGGTCGGGGCGTCTCCCTCGTCGCTTTCGAACAGGTGGCGTGCTCGTCGGCACGTACGCGTCGACACGTACTCGTCGACACGTACTCGTCGATATGTACGAGCACGCCACCTTACGCGTTCGAGGAATTCAAGGCCCTCCGCACAGAACGTCCGTGCACCGCGCCCGGCGGCGCCGCGTCTACTCGGTGTACGCGTCGGCCACCGACAGCGCCGCGTCCAGCGCCGCCAGGCCCTCCTTCACCTCGGACTCGCCGGCGTTGCAGGGCGGCACGAAGTGGGTGCGGTTCATGTTGATGAACGGCCACACACCGGCCTGCTTGGCGGCGGCACCGAAGGCGGCCATCGGCGCGTTCGCCTCACCGGCCGCGTTGTACGGCACCAGCGGCTCGCGCGTCTCGCGGTTCTTCACCAGCTCGACGGCCCAGAACATGCCGACACCGCGCACGTCACCGACGCTTCTGTGGCGCTCCGCCAGCTCCCGCAGCCCCGGCTCGACGACGGACGCGCCCAGGTTCCGCGCGTTCTCGACGACGCCCTCCTCCGCCATCACGTTGATCGTGGCGACGGCGGCCGCACAGGCCAGCGGGTGCCCGGAGTACGTCAGACCGCCCGGGTAGGGCCGCTGTCCGAACGTCTCCGCGATCTTCCCGGAGATGGCGACACCGCCCAGCGGCACATATCCGGAGTTCACGCCCTTGGCGAAGGTCATCAGGTCGGGGACGACGTCGAACAGATCGGCCGCGAACCACTCACCGGTGCGTCCGAACCCGGCCATGACCTCGTCCAGGACGAAGACGATCCCGTACTTGTCGCAGAGCTCGCGCACGCCGGCCAGGTAGCCGGGCGGCGGGACCATGATCCCGGCGGTCCCCGGAATGGTCTCCAGGATGATCGCGGCGATCGTCCCCGGCCCCTCGAAGGCTATGGTCGTCTCCAGGTGCTCGAGCGCCCGCGCGCACTCCTGCTCCTCGGTCTGCGCGTAGAAGCGCGAGCGGTACAGGAACGGCGCCCAGAAGTGCACGACCCCGGCCGAGGCGCTGTCGGAGGCCCAGCGGCGCGGGTCGCCGGTGATGTTCACGGCCTGCTGGGTGCCGCCGTGGTACGAGCGGTACGCCGAGAGCACCTTGGCCCGCCCGGTGTGCAGGCGCGCCATGCGCACCGCGTGCTCCACCGCGTCGGCGCCGCCGTTGGTGAAGAAGATCTTGTCGAGGTCGCCGGGGGTGCGCTCGGCGATCAGCCGGGCCGCCTCGGAGCGGGCCTCGACGGCGAAGGCGGGCGCGAAGGTGGTCAGGCGTGCGGCCTGCTCCTGTATCGCGGCGACGACCTTCGGGTGCTGGTAGCCGATGTTCGTGTAGACGAGCCCGCTCGTGAGGTCGAGGTAACGCCTGCCGTCGTAGTCCCAGAAGTACGACCCCTCCGCGCCGGCCACGGCGAGCGGGTCGATGAGCTCCTGCGCGGACCAGGAGTGGAAGACATGCGCGCGGTCGGCGGCCTTCACGGCGGCGCCGGCCTGGGAGTGGGGCTGAGGGGTCATGCGGTGACGGTAAGTGTCCGCGATGCGGAAGCGATATCGGCGTCCTGTCTGCGGATGAGGGGTTTCCGCGACAGGTTGTCGGGCGTAGGGCGGGCGCGGAGAATCTTGACAGCAAGCTGCCGAAAAGGCAGGATGCTGTCAAAGCTTCACGGTCCGAGGAGGAGCCATGAGCGCCATCACCCGCAAGCCCGTGTACCTCGCCGTCTACGACACCCTCGCTGACTGGGAGACGGGGCACGCGACCGCCCACCTCGCCCGCGCCGGCCACGAGGTCCGGACCGTCGGCGCGTCGACGGACCCGGTGACCAGCGTCGGCGGCCTCCGCATCCAGCCCGACCTGGCCCTGGCCGACGTACGCCCCGAGGACGGCGCCCTGCTGATCCTCCCGGGCGCGGACCTCTGGGACACGTCCGACGACCTCGCCCCCTTCGCCCGCACCGCCCGCGCCTTCCTGGACGCCGGCACGCCCGTCGCCGCGATCTGCGGCGCCACCGCCGGGCTCGCCCGCGAGGGCCTGCTCGACGACCGGGCCCACACCAGCGCGGTCTCCTTCTACCTCGCCGCCACCGGGTACGCGGGCGGTGACCGGTACGTCGACGCCGACGCCGTCACCGACGGCAACCTGATCACGGCCGGTCCCACCGAGCCCGTGGCCTTCGCCCGGGAGATCCTCCGGATGCTCGGCGTGTACGAGGGGGAGGTGCTGGACGCCTGGTACCGGCTGTTCCACGACTCGGACGCCGAGGCGTACGCCGTGCTGGAGAAGGCGGCCGCGCAGTGAGCCGTGAGCGTCAGGACCTGCTCAGCCGCAGCGCGCTCGGCGCCTTCCGGCTGAACGGCCAGTTCCTCGCCGTGGCCGAGGAGCTGGCTCGGCCGGCCGGACTCACCGCCGCCTGGTGGCAGGTGCTCGGGGCGGTGCTGACCGAGCCCCTGCCGGTGTCGGGCATCGCCCGCGCGATGGGCATCACCCGGCAGAGCGTGCAGCGCGTCGCCGACCTGCTGGTCGACAAGCGGCTCGCCGAGTACCGGCCCAACCCGGCGCACCGGCGCGCCAAACTGCTGGCGCCCACGGAGGAGGGGCGCGCCGCGATCGCCCGCGTCCACCCCGGGCACGCGGCCTTCGCGGACCGGCTGGCCGAGGCGTACGGGGAGGCGGAGCTCGCCGAGGCCGTCCAGGTCCTGGAACGGCTGTCCAAGGTGCTGGACGAGCTGGAAGCGCCCGTTATGGAACCGTAGACACCGCGCCGCTCGACTCCCTGAATGGCCGGATTATTCTCGGCTCGATCACACCTGTGGGGGAAAGGCGGCGCTGCGATGGAGAAGCTGGGCCCCGGGGATCCGCAGCGCATCGGCGGCTACCGGCTGCTCGCGCGGCTCGGCGCGGGCGGCATGGGGCAGGTCTATCTCGCCCGCTCGGACCGGGGGCGGACCGTCGCCGTGAAGCTGGTCCGGCCGGAGCTGGCGGCGCGCGAGGAGTTCCGGGCGCGGTTCCGGCAGGAGGTGCGCAACGCCCAGCGGGTCGGCGGATTCTGGACGGCGCCCGTCCTCGACGCCGACACCGAGGCCGCCGTGCCCTGGGTCGCCACCGGCTATGTCGCCGGGCCGAGCCTCCAGCAGGTCGTGAGCCAGGACCACGGCCCGCTGCCCGAGCGGTCGGTGCGCATCCTCGCCGCCGGGCTCGCCCACGCCCTCACCAACATCCACGCGGCCGGGATCGTCCACCGCGACCTCAAGCCGTCCAACGTGATGGTCACCATCGAAGGCCCCCGCGTCATCGACTTCGGTGTCGCACGGGCGCTGGAGACCGTGACCGGCGACGGCGGCCCGACCCGGACCGGCGACAGCGGCCTGACCCGCACCGGCGCGGTGATCGGCTCGCCCGGCTTCATGGCCCCCGAGCAGGTGCGCGGCGAGCGCATCACCCCCGCCTGCGACGTGTTCTGCCTCGGCTCCGTCCTCGCCTACGCCGCCACCGGCACCCTCCCCTTCGGCTCCGCCGACAGCGGTGTGCACGCCCTGATGTTCCGCATCGCCGAGGAGGAGCCCGACCTGACGGGCCTCCCCGAGGGCATCGCCGACCTGGTCCGCGCCTGCCTGCGCAAGGACCCGGCCGACCGCCCGTCGCTGGAGTGGATCCTGGAGCACACCGGCGCGGAGGACACCGTCGCCGAGGGCCGCTCCCGTGACCCCTGGCTGCCGAGCACCCTGGTCGCCCAGCTGGGCCGGCACGCGGTACGGCTGCTGGAGACGGAGGACCCGGAGGGGGCCGCCCCGGAGCACACCGGCCCACGCGGCGAGGGGCCGTCCCCGGACCACGTCTCCACGCTGGTCGCGGGAATCCCGCCGGTGCCGGGAGGCGGTACGGCCGCCCCGGCCCACCCCGCCTACGGCTACCCGCAGCAGCACCCGCAGCCCGCACCTTCTCCCTACGGCTACCCGCAGCCGCCGGCCCAGCAGCCGCAGCCGCAACAGCAGCCGGTGCCGTACAACCCCTACGCGGCGGGCGGCCCCGGCGCGACCTCGCCGCACCCCCCGTACGCCCCCTACGAGGACGACCCCCAGGAACCGCCCCGCCGCAGCCGCCGCTCCACCGCGCTGCTCGTCGCGATCGCCGCGGTCGTCGCGCTCGCCGCGGGCGGCTCGGTGTACGCGGTGATGAACGGCGGCGAGACCGACACGGAAGCACGCCCCGGCCCGACGCCGAGCACCACCGCCACCGGCACCGGGGCCGCCACCCCCACCGGGTCCGAGGAACCGACGACGCCCTCCCCGTCCCCCAGCGAGGCGGCCGGCGCGATCCCGCAGACGTACCTCGGCACCTGGACGACCACCATCGACAACGCGAGCGGCACGAACACGCGTCAACTCACCCTCGCCCAGGGCGAGGTGGGCGACACGGTCCTCAGGCTCGTCGCCGACGGGGACTCGTACCACTGCGAGTTCAAGGCCGAACTGGTCCAAGTGCCGGCCGGCAAGGGCCCGTTGGAGATAGGCCCCTCCACGGTCACCACCGGCGAGCCCCTCTCCTCCTGCAGCCCGGGCGCCGCCACCGAGGTCACCCTCCTGTCCGACGGCAGGCTGCAACGGCTCAACCCCACCACCGGAGAGAAGCTCACCTACACCCGGCGGTGAACGTACGGCGAACTTCCGCCGACCGGTCCGGAATGTCCCCCCGGGCGGACGTACGGTGACCCCTACATCCGGCTGGCGGGAGTGGCGGGGGCACCCACAGTGGACTGGCTGAACGCTGAGAACCTCGTGGCGGTGGGGACGGCCTTCCTCGGCATCGTCGCGTCCGGCGTCATGGTCTGGTACGAGCGCCGGGTGCCGCGCCGCAAGCGCATCGGCTACCGCGTGCAGATGGACAACCCCATCGGCGACGACGTCAGATCCGGCCGCCCCAACCGCCGCCTGGGCCTGTTCGACGAGGCCCCCGGCATGGACAACGCCACCCTCGTCCTCCTGCGCATCGAGAACGACGGCTCCCAGGGCATCGCCCGCGACGACTACACGGGCCCCGAACGCCACGGCCTGACCGCGGTCTTCACCGACCGCACCATCCGCGGAGTGTCGGTCACCCAGCCGACCGACACCGACCACCTCATGGACCACTTCACCGCGGACCGCGGCTTCGACTACGAGGACAACACCCTGCGCATCCCGCGCGTCCCCCTCAACCCCCGAGAGCACTTCAAACTCCTCGTCCTCCTCTCGGGCGGCGACGTGGGCCACGGCATACGCCTCTACGGCGGCATCCGCGACGGTGAGGTGCACCCCAACCGCAGCGCGACCCCGGACGACACCCCGCCGCTGTTCAGCCGCGCGGCCCGGCTGATCTCGATCCTCCTGACCGTCTGTGTGATCACCCTCGCCACGATGGTCGTCGTCGGGGACGACGCCCCGCCCCCGATCGGCTGTGAGCGCGGCACCCTCACGCTCACCGGCTCCACGGCCTTCGCCCCGGTGATCCGCGAGGTGGCCCGCAAGTACGAACGCGACTGCGAGGGCGCGCACCTCACCGTCGACCCGCACGGCTCGACGGCCGGCATCCGCGAACTCACCGCGGCGGGCGTGAAGAGCAAGAAGGGCTCTCCGCCCATGGTCGCCCTCTCCGACGGCCCCAAGCCGGCCGGCCTGGAGGAACTCCGCGAGAACCGTGTGGCGGTGTCCGTCTTCGCCCTCGTCGTCAACGACGACGTCCGCCTGAAGAACCTCACCACGGCGGACGTCCGCCGCCTCTACCTCGGGCAGATCCCCAACTGGCGGGAGCTCGGCGGCCCGGACCTGCCGGTGATCCTGGTCAGCCGGGACGCCAACTCCGGCACCCGGCAGGTGTTCCAGCGCCGGGTCCTGGGCCGGGGCGAGATCGCCAACTCCTCCGTCGACTGCCTCCACAAGGACGACCCCACGGCCTCCGTGGCCCGCTGCGAACTCGATTCCACGGACCAGGTCCTGGCCACCGTCGCCGCCACCCCCGGCGCGATCGGCTACAGCGAACTCAACGTCGCCGACCGCGCGAAGGGCCTCCACCCCCTGAACCTCGACGGCGACCCGCCCTCCGTCGACGCCATCGAGGACGGCACGAGCGACTACCCGTACCGCGAGATCGAGTACGCCTACACCTACGGCCGCCCCCCGGCCGACTCCCTGGCCTCGAGCTTCCTGACCTACCTCACCCGCGGCAACGGCCAGGACGTCATCCGCACCCACGGCCACCTGCCGTGCTGGACATCAGAGGGCCTGCGCCTGTGCGCAAGGGAAAACAAGGCACCGTCCAGCTCGCCCGGCGTTCGAAGCCGAGCCCCCTCCAGTCCCCTCCAGGGGGCTCCGCCCCCTGGCCCCCCGGCCTATGCCCACCCACCACCCGACTCGCTCGGACAAGAGGCGGGCCTCACGCTCAACCCACCCGGCGCCACCTGACAAGCGCCGATCAGCGCAACCCAGCCCGCCCGGGGCACCTGGCGCGCGCTGGTTCAGGGCATTTCAGCCCGTCCGGGGGCGCCTGGGGATTGCCTGGGCAGGGCAATCCAGCCCGCGCGGGGTACCTGGCGCGCGCTGGGTCAGCGCAATCCAGCCCGCCCGAGGGCACCTGGCAAGCACCGGGCACGGCAATCCAGCCCGTCCGGCGTTTGAGGACGAGGCCCGTTCAGGGCCGAAGCGGGGTGCGGGGCGGCAGCCCCGCGTGGGGTGCAGGGGCGCAGTCCCGCCGGGGCTCCAGGGTGCGGCAGTCCCGCCGGGGGTGCAGGGCGGAGCCCTGCCTGGGGTCCAGGGGGCGCAGCCTCGGGGGTTCAGAGGGCGGAGCCCCCTGGTGGGGTCGAAGGGGCGGAGCCCCTGGAGGTCGGGAAGGGTAGGGGCGGCGGGGGCGAAGACAACCCGGCGACCACCTCACCTCACCTCACCGCGGCTCAGGCGGCCGCTGCCGAGGCATGTTCGGCCGAGCCCCCGCCCCCGGCGGCAAGGAAAACCGTCCGGACGAGCCCCCCACCTCCCCCCGCCCCCCACCGGAGGCCCCCGCCCCCTGCATCCCCAGCGGCCCGGCCCCCGTCCGGAACTCCACCATCCAGTCCGCCGTCTCCACCCGCACCAACTCCGTCACATCCTCCGAGAACCGCCGAAGCACCCCCAGACACCGCTCAGCAGCCTCACTCGCCGTCCCCTCCGCCGGCCCCAGCACCTCCCGCACACTCTCCGACGCCCAGTCGAACTGCAACACCTGCAACCGCCGCTGCACCGCCTGCGCGGTCGCCACGTCCCTTATCCACCCCGACGTCACCCCGAAGAACCGGTCCGCAGCCACACACGCCACCGCGCACAACAACGCGAGATACCCCCACGGAGCCACCCCACCCACCACCCCGGTGAGATCCAGCAACGGCAACGCGGCCCCCAGCACCGCCCCCGCCGTGGCCCCACCCCGCAACACCCGAGCCGCCCGCCGCTTCCCCACCCGATCCGCGAGGTACCAGGCCGCGGTCTCCATCGCTCCCCGCTCCACCCACCGGTACAGCTCGTTGAGCCGCTCCGCCGGCTCACCCCAGTCCCCGAGCGGAAACTCCCGCCCGGTCAGATCGCCCGGCCGCAGCCCGGCCGCACCCTCGCCCCGCCCGTCCTGAGGCGGACCCCCGGGCTGCATCTCCGGCTGCTGACCCACCCGGCACTCCCTACTGATCGCGACCGATCACGTTGCGTGACGCCTGAAGACGCTGCAGATACCCAAGGCAAAGGCGCCGCAGCCGCCCGCAGACGCCGATGCTGATGCGCCGCACCTTTCCTACCTCCCAATGGGTGGCCGAGAGGAAGGTTTCACCGCCTTTACGCCCGTAAGGGGGGCCTTGATCAGGTATAGACCTCGCACCAGACTCACTCGAAAGAGTGCCGGGGCGACACCCGCACAGACCACGTAGGCTCGTGCCGAGCGGGAAAGCCCGCCCGACGCAGCGGGGGGAGACCCCCGCCCGACAGCCGTACGGACACAGGAGCTGATCGTGATTCCCGGTGGTGGCCAGCCCAACATGCAGCAGCTGCTCCAGCAGGCCCAGAAGATGCAGCAGGACCTGGCCCGCGCGCAGGAGGAGCTGGCGAACACGGAGGTCGACGGCCAGGCCGGTGGCGGCCTGGTGAAGGCGACGGTGACCGGCGCCGGTGAGCTGCGCGCGCTGCAGATCGATCCGAAGGCGGTGGACCCGGAGGACACCGAGACCCTCGCCGACCTGATCGTCGCGGCCGTCCACGCGGCCAACGAGAACGCGCAGACCCTCCAGCAGCAGAAGCTGGGCCCGCTGGCCCAGGGCCTGGGCGGCGGCGGTATCCCGGGTCTGCCCTTCTGACCGTTTCCGAACCGCCTTCCTAGGACGGGTGGCGGCCAACTACCGTACGTACTGCAAGGAACCCGAGGAAGGACGGCAGTCCGTTGTACGAAGGCGTGGTCCAGGACCTCATCGACGAGCTGGGGCGGCTGCCCGGCGTCGGTCCCAAGAGCGCGCAGCGGATCGCCTTCCACATCCTCCAGGCGGAGCCGGCCGACGTACGGCGCCTCGCGCAGGCCCTGATGGAGGTCAAGGCGAAGGTCCGCTTCTGCGCGACCTGCGGGAACGTGGCGCAGGAGGAGAACTGCGGGATCTGCCGAGACCCGCGCCGCGATCCTTCCGTCATCTGCGTGGTGGAGGAACCGAAGGACGTGGTGGCGATCGAGCGGACCCGCGAGTTCCGGGGCCGCTACCACGTTCTGGGCGGAGCGATCAGCCCGATCGAGGGTGTGGGCCCGGACGACCTCCGTATAAGAGAACTGCTCGCGAGGCTCGCGGACGGCACGGTCACCGAACTGATCCTCGCCACGGACCCGAATCTCGAAGGCGAGGCGACGGCCACGTACCTCGCCCGCATGATCAAGCCCATGGGCCTGAAGGTCACCCGCCTGGCCAGCGGCCTCCCGGTGGGTGGCGACCTGGAATACGCGGACGAGGTCACGCTCGGCCGCGCCTTCGAGGGGAGACGACTCCTAGATGTCTGACGCCACGCTGCACGCGAGCGACCAGAACCCGGACGACTTCGCGGTCCAGATCGCGGACCAGATCGAGAGTTTCCTGGTCGCCGTCACCGAGGTCGCCAAGGGCGACGAGCCGGACTCGGCCGTCCCCTTCCTCCTCCTGGAGGTCTCCCAGCTCCTGCTGGCCGGCGGCCGCCTCGGCGCCCACGAGGACATCGTCCCCGACGAGCGCTACGAGCCCGACCCCGGCCCGGAACCGGACGTGGACGACCTCCGCGAGAACCTTGCCCGCCTCCTGGAGCCGGTCGACGTCTACTCGGAGGTCTTCGACCCCTACGAGCCCCGCAAGGCGCCTGTTCCCGCCCGTATCTCCGACGACCTCACCGACGTCATCACCGACCTCCGCCACGGCATGGCCCACTACCGGGCCGGCCGCACCTCGGAGGCCCTGTGGTGGTGGCAGTTCTCCTACTTCTCCAACTGGGGCTCCACAGCCTCGGCGACCCTCCGCGCCCTCCACTCGGTCCTGGCCCACGTCCGCCTCAACCAGCCCCTGGAGGAACTGGACGGCCTCGACACCGACCAGGCCATGGGCGACGAGACCCTGGAGCTCGAGGCGGGGAAGGTCATGGCGGAGGAGATCGCCGGTCAGCTGGGCCTGGGACGGGTCAAGTAGAAGAGTGCGATGGACGAGCTCGCCCACGAGCTCGGCATCTTCGTGGACCGCTCACAGCCCCCACACCCCCTTCCCCACCGCCGACGCCCCGCCCGCCAGCGCCAACCCCAGCACCAGCAGCCGGGCTCGCTCCTCCGGTATCCGCCCCGCGAGCCCCCTGCCGACGGCCGCGCCGACCGTCATGGCGACGATCACCGACGCCCACTGCGCGGCCTCCAACTCGGGCACGCCGTTCGTCCCCACCGAGAAGGCGTTCACGACGACGCCGTAGAACTGCGCGTTGGGGACGAACTCCCGTACCGTCCAGCCCGCGTTGACGGCGTACAGGGAAACCGGGGGGCCGCCGACGCCGGCCGCGGAGTTCATGAACCCGCCTGCCGCGCCGGCCACGACCGCGCCTCGGGTGCCGTGCAGGGCGGGGACGCGGGCGCCGCGCATGACCAGCAGGACGGCGACCGTCACCAGGCTGCCCATCACCAACAGCAGCAGGGGCTCGGGGAGTCGGCGGGTCAGCCAGGTGCCCGCCGGTACCGTGCAGGCCGCGGCGACGCACAGGGGGACCATCGCCCGGAGGCGGACGCGGCGCCAGCCGCCCGCCAGGCCCACGACGCTGATCGCGCCGGCCGCGCAGTTCGCCAGGACGACGCCCTCGGCGGGGCCCAGCAGCAGGATCAGCGCGGGGACGGCGACCAGGGCGAAGCCCATGCCGGTCAGCCACTGCACGCACGAGCCGAGCAGCACGATCCCCGCCAGCAGTGCGTCGGCCGGGCCCGCTCCACCTGTCATGGTGTAACTGCCTACACCATCGCTTCGGGAGTGCGCTCCCTCCTTTCCGCAGGTCGGAGAGGGAATCGTTGATCTCGCAAGCGGAACCCGCGAGCGGAACCCGCAAGCGGAACCCGCGAGCGAGACCCGCAAGCCAACGATCCCCACTCCTCCCAAGGAAGCCCCGCCATGAAGTCCCTGCTCTCCTCCCGCCCCGTCCTGTGGTTCCTCTTCCTCTTCAACCTGGCCGTCGCCGCCGTCGCGCCCTTCGTGGTCGACGGGACGCAAGGGGTGATGACCGCCGTCGGTATGGGCGTCGTCTCGCTCGGCGCGGGCGTCAGCCTGATGCGTGACCGGGGGAAGGAGGCGGGCGCCCGGCGCGCCTCCTGAGCGTCGCGCCTCCTGAGAATTGGAGGGGTCTTGTACGTCCGCTGTACGACGGCTGCACGGTCCCTAACCGGCGTGAGGCGAGTCTTGAGTCATCCCAACAGGCCCAAGCCGCACAGGAGTTGCGATGACCCGCAAGACCCGCATACGCGCCGCCCTCGTCACCGCCACCGCCCTCGTCACTGCCGCCACGGTGACGGTCGGGGTCAGTGCGGCCGGTTCCGAGAAGGCGTCGAAGCCCAGCAAGAAGCAGATCGCCGGCCTGTTCGACACCTGGAACGCCGCGCTGCAGACCGGTGACGCGGAGAAGGTCGCCGACCTGTACGCCAAGGACGCCGTGCTCCTGCCCACCGTCTCCAACAAGGTGCGGTCCGACCGCGCCGGCATCGTCGACTACTTCGAGCACTTCCTGGCGAACAAGCCGGTCGGCAAGAAGATCCAGACGATCGTCAACGTCCTCGACGACAACTCCGCCATCGACGCCGGCGTGTACGAGTTCACGCTCACCGACCACGAGACCGGTGAGAAGCGCGTCGTCGAGGCTCGCTACACGTACGAGTACGAGAAGCGGAACGGGAAGTGGAAGATCGTCAACCACCACTCGTCCGCGATGCCGGAAGGCTGACCGTCAGCCGGTGCGCTGCGCCGCCCGCAGGGCGATCCGTACGCACAACCCGCCCCCGGGAGCGTCCGCCAGCGTCACCGTCCCGCCGTCGTCCGTCACCAGCTGCTTGACGACGGCGAGGCCGAGGCCGGAGCCGGAGCGCCCGGTGAGGCCCTGGCCGCGCCAGAAGCGGTCGAAGGCGCGGGACTTCTCCGCGTCCGACATGCCCGGACCCTCGTCGAGGACCTCCAGCACCACCCCGGTGCCGCGGGCCTCGAACCGGACGGTGATCGTCCCGCCGTCCGGTGACACCTCCAGGGCGTTCGAGAGCACGTTGTCCAGCACCTGGTCCAGATGACCGGGGCTGGTCAGCACCAGCGGCCGGTCGTCGGCACTTCCCCTGAGCGTGATGGTGACTCCGCGCTCGTCGGCGGCCGGTCTCCACACCGACAGACGCTCGGCCACGATGTCGTGCAGGGACAGCGGTTCCGCCGCCGTCACCTTGGCCTCGGCCCGCGCCAGGACCAGCAGCCCGTTGACCAGCCGGCTCATCCGCACCACCTCGGCGGTCGCCTGCTCCACGTCCTCCCGGACGAACTCGTCGTCGACGCCGTCGGCGATGTTGTCCAACGACAGGCGCAACGCCGTCAGGGGCGTACGGAGCTGATGCGACGCGTCCGCCACGAAGATCCGCTGCGAGGCGATCAGCGTGTCGAGGCGCTCGCCGGCCTGGTTGAGGGTGCGGGCCAGCGTCTGGGTCTCCTGGGGGCCCGTGACAGGGGCACGGGCCGTCAGGTCGCCGTCGCTGAGCTTGCTCGCCATGTCGTTGAGCTGGCGCAGCGGGGCGGTGAGCCGGCGGGCCACCGCCGCGCCGATCACGGCGGCCACCCCGAGCACGGCCACCGCGAGGCCCGCCCGGAAGCCCCAGATGGTCCACAGCCTGTGGGTGAGACCGGACGTCGAGTACACGATCCGTACGGCGCCGACGACCTGGCCGCCGTCCTTCGCGGGGACCGTGATCACCAGGTTGCGGCCCCAGATGAAGTCCGACCCCCAGTCGATCGTCGGATCCCCCTGCTCCAGGACCTTCGTCAGGTCGGCGTCCCGCCGGGGGCGCGGCAGGTCCGCCCTGCACTCGCCGGTGGCCGTGACCTGGACGTCGTCCTTCGTCTCCGCCGCGTACGCGTCGGCCATCTTCTCCAGCGCCTGGCAGGACGCGGTGTCACCGTTGCCCAGCAGCAGCGCCATGGTGGTCGCCTCGCGCTGGATGGACACCTCGGTGTCGCCGCGCAGCTGGGCGGTGAGCGTGAAGGCCACCGGCACGGTGAACAGGCCGATGGCGACGGCGACCAGCAGCACATAGCTGCGGATGAGCTGCTTGATCATGAGGCCGTACCGGACTCCTGAGTGCCTCCGACGATCTCCAGCCGGAAGCCGACCCCCCGTACCGCCTCGATCGTGATCACCCCGGCGAACTTCCGCCGTAGCGCCGCCACGTGCACGTCCAGCGTCTTCGTCGGGCCGAACCAGTTCGCGTCCCAGACCGCTTCCATGATCTGCTCGCGCGACATCAGCGCGCCCGGCTCCTCGGTGAGGAAGGCGAGCAGGTCGTACTCCTTCGGCGCGAGGGCGACCTCCTCGCCGTTCACGTGGACGCGGGCCGCCTTGCGGTCGATCGTCAGGCGCGTGCCGTAGCGGTCGGGGCCGCCGGCGGCGCTCTCCTCGGCCGTACGGGGCTGGACGCGGCGCATCACGGCCCGTATCCGCGCGATGACCTCGCGGACCCCGAACGGCTTGGAGACGTAGTCGTCGGCGCCCAGCTCCAGGCCGACCACGCGGTCCGTCTCGTCGCTGCGTGCGCTGATCACGATGATCGGGACGTCGCCGCGCTCGCGCAGCGCCTTGCAGACGTCGAGGCCGTCGGTGTCGGGGAGGCCGAGATCGAGGAGGACGACGTCGCAGGGGCCCGTGTGGGCGAGGGCGGCCGCGCCCGTGGTGACCCAGTCGACCTCGAAGCCGTAGCGCTTCAGGCCGCGTCTGAGTGACTCGGCGACCGGTTCGTCGTCTTCCACCAGGAGTACGTGCACGGTCGCACGATAGTGCTTGAAATTTAATTCACAGCTATCAGTCCGGTCGAAGTGGGCAGGGAATGTCCTGGACGGGCGGCCGGACCCGATTCCGAGGCGGTCTCACCATGCGATACCTCGGGGGCGGAATTCGGGCGCTCGATAGACTGAGCCGACCCGCAGTACAAGGGCGTATGTGCGGAAAGAGACAAACTGAGCGAGGAGCGCACGTGGGCCTTGTCGTGCAGAAGTACGGAGGCTCCTCCGTAGCCGATGCCGAGGGCATCAAGCGCGTCGCCAAGCGGATCGTGGAAGCCAAGAAGAACGGCCACCAGGTGGTCGCCGTGGTTTCCGCGATGGGCGACACGACGGACGAGCTGATCGATCTCGCCGAGCAGGTTTCCCCGATCCCTGCCGGGCGCGAGCTCGACATGCTGCTGACCGCCGGAGAGCGGATCTCCATGGCCCTGCTGGCCATGGCGATCAAAAACCTGGGCCACTCGGCCCAGAGCTTCACCGGCAGCCAGGCAGGTGTCATCACCGACTCGGTCCACAACAAAGCCCGGATCATCGACGTGACGCCGGGCCGGATCCGTGACTCGCTGGACGAGGGCAACATCGCCATCGTCGCCGGGTTCCAGGGCGTCAGCCAGGACACCAAGGACATCACCACGCTCGGCCGTGGCGGCTCGGACACGACCGCCGTCGCGCTGGCCGCCGCGCTCGACGCCGAGGTGTGCGAGATCTACACCGACGTCGACGGTGTGTTCACCGCCGACCCGCGGGTGGTGACGAAGGCCCGGAAGATCGACTGGATCTCCTTCGAGGACATGCTGGAGCTGGCCTCGTCCGGGTCGAAGGTGCTGCTCCACCGCTGCGTGGAGTACGCCCGCCGGTACAACATCCCGATCCACGTCCGCAGCTCCTTCAGCGGGCTGCAGGGCACGTGGGTCAGCAGCGAGCCAGTCGTTCGAAAGACACAGCAGCAAGGGGACAAGCAGGTGGAGCAGGCCATCATCTCCGGTGTCGCGCACGACACCTCCGAGGCCAAGATCACGGTCGTCGGCGTGCCGGACAAGCCGGGCGAGGCCGCCGCGATCTTCCGCACGGTCTCCGACGCCGAGATCAACATCGACATGATCGTGCAGAACGTGTCCGCCGCCTCCACGGGCCTGACGGACATCTCCTTCACGCTGCCCAAGGCCGAGGGCCGCAAGGCCATCGACGCCCTGGAGAAGAACAAGGGCGGCATCGGCTTCGACTCGCTGCGCTACGACGACCAGATCGGCAAGATCTCCCTGGTCGGCGCCGGCATGAAGACCAACCCGGGCGTCACGGCCGACTTCTTCACGGCCCTGTCCGACGCGGGCGTCAACATCGAGCTGATCTCGACCTCCGAGATCCGTATCTCGGTCGTCACCCGTGCCGACGACGTGCCGGAGGCCGTGCGCGCCGTGCACACCGCCTTCGGTCTCGACTCGGACAGCGACGAGGCCGTCGTCTACGGAGGCACCGGGCGCTGATGACGGGCCCTCGGACGACCGTGCGTCCGACGCTCGCGGTCGTGGGAGCGACCGGAGCGGTCGGCATGGTCATGCTGCAGATCCTGTCCCAGCGTGCCGACGTCTGGGGCGAGATCCGGCTGATCGCCTCGCCGCGCTCGGCCGGCCGCAAGCTGGCCGTGCGCGGCGAACAGGTCGAGGTGGTGGCGCTCACCGAGGAGGCCTTCGACGGCGTCGACATCGCGATGTTCGACGTGCCGGACGAGGTCGCCGAGCGGTGGGCGCCCGTCGCCGCCGCCAAGGGCGCGGTGGTCGTGGACAACTCGGGCGCCTTCCGGATGGACCCGGATGTGCCCCTGGTCGTCCCCGAGGTCAATCCCCACGCGGTGCGGACGCGTCCGCGCGGGATCGTCTCCAACCCGAACTGCACGACCCTGTCGATGATCGTCGCCCTGGGCGCGCTGCACGCCGAGTTCGGCCTGCGCGAGCTGGTGGTGTCGTCGTACCAGGCCGTCAGCGGGGCGGGCCGGGCCGGTGTGGAGACCCTGCGGCAGCAGCTGTCCCTGGTGGCCGGTACGGAGCTGGGGACCACCCCCGGTGACGTACGGCGGGCCGTGGGCGACCACACCGGGCCGTTCCCGGAGCCGGTGGCGCTGAACGTCGTGCCGTGGGCCGGGTCGCTGCGCGAGGACGGCTGGTCGTCGGAGGAGATGAAGGTGCGGGACGAGTCCCGCAAGATCCTCGGACTGCCGAAGCTGCCCGTCGCCGTGACCTGTGTACGGGTGCCGGTGATCACCGTGCACTCCCTCACCGTCCACGCCCGCTTCCAGGACGAGGTCACCGTCGACAAGGCCCGCGAGATCCTCGCCACCGCCCCCGGTGTCGTGCTGTGCGACGACCCGGCCGCCGGGGAGTTCCCCACGCCCGCCGACGTCGTCGGCACCGACCCCACCTGGGTCGGCCGGGTGCGCCGCGCGCTGGACGACCCCACGGCGCTGGAGCTCTTCGTGTGCGGGGACAACCTGCGCAAGGGGGCCGCCCTCAACACCGCGCAGATCGCGGAGCTGGTGGCGGCGGAGCTGGTGTGACGTCCCGGGTCGGCGCAACGCTTGGTGAGAAGAGGGCACTTGGCCGGAAAATTCCTGGCCAGAGCTTGGGGTGTTCATAGGATCTGTGGACCAAGTGTGAGCCGGTCGATGATCCGGACCGCTTGTATTGGGCACCTTTTGCGCTGAAGATGGGCATCCGAAGATTCCTCCCCGCTCTCCGCAACCGTGCGGAGTGCGGGGAGCGTCTTTGCCGTCACCCTTCGGGGTGCGTGTGAGGTGTGATCCCGGCGCATAGGGGACGCCGTGATCGGGGCGTGGGGACGCCCGTTCATATGGGATATAAGGGAAGAGCGGGACACATGAGGGCATGTGAGACGCCGTCAGTGCTGCTGCCGGCCGGTACGAGACGGGCGTCCGGTGGGGTGTGGGGAGCGAGACAGGCGTCCGTCTCGCCGTGCTGCGCGAAAGTGACGTCCGGCGCGTACAACCCCCACGGGGGGAAGCGTGTCCAACTGGCGTGGCAGAGGTACTCGAATTCAGCGCGGCAACCCGCGGTACGGCCCTGCGGCCGCCCCGCGCCGCCCTCCGACCCCGCCTGGCCGGGGCGCCCGGTGGCATGCCGGTGATCGCGCCCATGCCCGCAGCGCGGCCCGCCCGCATACCCAGCCAGCGTGACGGCGCTGAAGACGTGGTGGTGGCCGGTACCACCGTCGACCACCTCACCGAGACCTACCGGGCCCACTACCGCTCACTGCTCGGTCTCGCCGCACTCCTCCTCGACGACACCGCCTCCTGCGAGGACGTCGTCCAGGAGGCCTTCATCCGTGTCCACTCCGCGCGCAAGCGCGTCCGCGACCCGGAGAAGACCCTCGCCTACCTGCGCCAGACGGTCGTCAACCTCTCCCGCTCCGCCCTGCGCCGCCGCATCCTCGGACTGAAGCTGCTGTCCAAGCCGATGCCGGACATGGCCAGCGCGGAGGAGGGCGCCTACGACCAGCTGGAGCGCGACTCCCTCATCAAGGCGATGAAGGGCCTGCAGCGCCGCCAGCGCGAGGTCCTCGTCCTGCGCTACTTCGCCGACATGACCGAGGCCCAGGTCGCCGAGACCCTCGGCATCTCCCTCGGCTCGGTCAAGGCCTACGGCTCACGCGGCATCGCCGCCCTGCGCGTCGCCATGGAGGCGCGGGCGTGAGCGGGCGGGCCGAGGGAGGGGACGGGCGTGAGCGGCACGAGCCGGGCGCCGGCGGCGCTCCGCTGCACGAGCCGACGAGGGCGCCGCACAAGCAAGAGCCGAAGCAATCGCACGCTGGGAACGGAACCGTGAACCACCACCTCGACGACCAGGGCCCCGACGGGCTCGACTCGGACGAGCTGGCACTGCGCCGGATGCTGCACGAGGCGGTCCAGGAGATGGAGCCGCGCGACGGGACGCTGGACCACCTCCGGCGCGCCGTCCCGGCCCGCCGGGCCCGCAAGCGGCAGGCCGCCGTCGGCATGGCGGCCGCCGCGCTCTTCGTCGGCACCGCGCTCCCCGCCCTCTGGCACGTCTCGGGCGCCGGCGGCTCCGAGGCCAACCCCGCCATGGCCGGCCAGGCCTCGCAGGCCCAGGGCGGTGCCGGCGAGGGCAAGGTCCCCGACGGCGGCTCCTCCGGCAAGGCCGGCGGCTCTGCGGGCCAGACCGGCGCGCAGGGCGAGGACACCACCAAGAGCACCGGTCCCGGCAAGGACCTCGGCGGCACCACCGGCTCCTCCAGCGGCAGCGGCGAGGCCTCCCCCTCCGCGTCGGCCCTCCCCGCCTGCACGGCGTCCCAGCTCGGCGAGTCCACCGCCAACGTCGAGGTCCCCGACTCGGCCGGCGTCGTCTACGGCACCTTCCGCGTCGTCAACGTCTCCGACAGCGGCTGTGTCGTCGGCGGGAACGTCTCCGTGACCCCCACCGCCCAGGGCGCCGCCGACCCCACGAAGATCACCGTCGTGGAGCACACCTCCGGCGACGCGGCGGCCGGCCTGCCCGACCCCTCCCTCTACGTCTCCCAGCTCTCCCTCGCCCCGGGCTCGGCGTACGACGTCAAGTTCGCCTGGGTGCCCTCCGAGACGTGCCCCACCACCGGCGGGCCCGGCGGCGGCGACAGCGGCGGCTCGGCCTCCCCCGACCCCAGCCCCAGCGAGCAGACCGGCACGACCGGCGGCACCACCACCACCGGCACCGACGGCACCTCCACCCAGATGCTCGTCGAGGACGGCACGGCCGACGGAAGCGTCCTGGTGACGTACGCCGCCGAGGGCGGTGACCCGACCGTCACCGCGACCGTGTCGAACGCCTGCGCGGGAGTGATCTACCGGACGGGTGTGCTGGCGTCCTCGTGAGCCTGTTCCCGTGAGGAGCCGGTCTCCGGCTCCTCGTCGGGGGCGATCCCCAGCTCCGCGTCCCGCGCGAACTCCACCTCGCGACGCAGCAGCCGGAACCACATGAACACCACGAACCCGGCGAAGACGAACCACTCACCGGTGTAGCCGAGATTCTGGAACGCCTTCAGATCCAGCCCCGTGCCGGTCGGCGCGCTCGCGGGCACCGCCGTCATCCCCGAGTCGGCGGTGTCGAGGGTGACCCAGGCGTCGTAGAGGTCGTCGGACACCAGGTTGACCAGCGAGGCCGCGCTGATCGCGGCGGTCTGCCCGGCCGGCAGGCCGCCCTGGGCGCTCACGCCGTTGTCGCCGGGCGTCTCGGACGCCTGGAGGGCGCCGGTGACGGTGACCTCGCCGGCGGGCGGGGCCGGGGCCTTCGCGGCGTCGGCCGCACCGGGCAGCCAGCCGCGGACGACGGGGAGGGCCTTGCCGGTGTCCGTCCGCAGCAGGGTCAGGACGTAGAAGCCCCGCTTGCCGTCGAGCTCGCGATCGGGGACCAGCAGCTGCTTGCCGTACTGTCCGCTCGCCGTGACGCGTCTGCCGGACGTGGCCTTGTCCACGGGCAGCATCTCGGTCAGCGGGCGCGCCGCCTCCGTGTGCTCCGAGGAGACCTGCTCCTGAGCGGTGCGGTGGTCGTCGACCCGCGACTCGAACCGGCTCAGCTGCCAGGACCCCATGAAGATGCAGAAGGGGATGGCCAGCAGCACGAAGACGTTGATCCCCCACCAGCGGGGCGTCAGCAGAAACCGGTACACGCCCTCAACGGTACGGGGCGGGGATGGGGGAGTGGTTTGCGGGGTATGCGTGGGCGGCGTGATGTCCGCGCTCTTGTACTTATCCACAGGCTGAGGGCCGTGGTGCTGCATTGTCGGCCAAGGCGGGCAGTATGGGCCCATGACTGAGAGCAACGGGTCCGCCGCCCCGCAGCGGTACGAGGAGATGCCGGACTGGGAGAAGCGCTTCAGGGCGCCCCGGGTGTCGCTGCCCGACTGGGCGGAGGACGCCCCCGACCGCTCCCTGTTCGTGTCGAACGCGACGGGGACGTACGAGCTGTACGCCTGGGACCGGTCCACGGGCGAGCAGCGCCAGGTGACGAACCGGGCGAACGGCACGACGGACGGCGTGCTCTCCCCGGACGGCGCGTGGATCTGGTGGTTCGACGACAAGGACGGCGACGAGTTCGGTGTGTGGCGCCGCCAGCCGTTCGAGGGCGGCGAGGACGAACTGGCCACGCCGGGCCTGGACCCGTCGTACCCGGCGGGCCTGGCCCTGGGCAGAGACGGCCGTACGGCGGTGGTGGGCCGCTCCACGGACGAGGAGGGCACGACGATCCACGTGGCCCGGGTGGGCGAGCCCCCCTTCGAGCTGTACCGCCACCGCGAGTCGGCGGGGGTGGGTGACCTGTCCCACGACGGCTCCCTCATCGCCGTCGAGCACACCGAGCACGGCGACGCGATGCACTCCGCGCTGCGCGTCCTGCGCCCCGACGGTACGACGGTCGCCGAGCTGGACGACACCAAGGGCGGCACCGAGGAGCTGGGCCTGGAGGTGCTGGGCTTCGCCCCCGTCGACGGTGACACCCGGCTGCTGATCGGCCATCAGCGCCGGGGCCGCTGGGAGCCGCTGGTGTGGGACGTGGCGACCGGCGAGGAGACGGACCTGGCGCTGGAACTGCCGGGTGACGTCAGCGCCGAGTGGTACCCGGACGGCTCGGGCCTCCTGGTCGCCCACAGCTTCGAGGCCCGCAGCGAGCTGTTCCGCTACGACCTGACGACCCGCGAGCTGGTGAAGGTGCCGACCCCGCCGGGCACGGTGTCCGGGGCGACGGCCCGCCCCGACGGCAGCGTGGAGTACCTGTGGTCCTCCGCCGCCCGGCCGCCGGCGGTCCGCTCGACGACGGGCGAAGTGGTCCTGGACCCGCCCGGCATGAAGTCCCCCGGCTCGGTCCCGGTGGAGGACGTGTGGGTGGAGGGCCCCGGCGGCCGCATCCACGCACTGGTCCAGAAGCCGGAGGGCGCCAGTGGCCCCCTGCCGACGGTCTTCGACATCCACGGCGGCCCCACCTGGCACGACAGCGACTCCTTCGCGGCGGGGCCGGCCGCCTGGGTGGACCACGGGTACGCGGTGATCCGCGTGAACTACCGGGGCTCCACGGGCTACGGCCGCGCCTGGACGGACGCGCTGAAGCACCGGGTGGGTCTGATCGAGCTGGAGGACATCGCGGCGGTACGGGAATGGGCGGTGTCCTCGGGCCTGGCCGACCCCTCCCGCCTGATCCTCACCGGCGGCTCCTGGGGCGGCTACCTCACCCTCCTCGGCCTCGGCACCCAGCCGGAGGCTTGGACGGTGGGCATCGCGGCGGTGCCCGTCGCCGACTACGTCACGGCCTACCACGACGAGATGGAGGCCCTGAAGGCGATGGACCGCACCCTGCTGGGCGGCACCCCGGAGGAGGTCCCGGAACGCTTCGAGGCGTCCTCGCCCCTGACGTACGTGGACGAGGTCAAGGCCCCGGTGTACATCTCGGCCGGTGTGAACGACCCCCGCTGCCCCATCCGCCAGATCGACAACTACGTGAAACGCCTGGAGTCCCGCGGCGCCCTCCACGAGGTGTACCGCTACGACGCGGGGCACGGTTCGCTGGTGGTGGACGAGCGGATCAAGCAGGTGAGGTTGGAGCTGGACTTCGCGGAGAGGTACGTGGGCAAGTAGGCGGGCGTTTCCTCACCTGGCGCAGGCACGCCCGCCGCTGGGGGCTCCCGCCCCCAGACGCCCGCTGTCGGCCCTGAAGGGGCCTTGTCCTCGAACACCGGCGGGCTGATGTGGCCTGGGGCGGGGCCGGATGACGCCGTCGGACGGGTGGGTTGTCCCGTCGGGGGCGAGAAGCCCGGGTTACGGTCCCGGCGCCCTCCGCCGCCGCCCCAGCAGCTCCGCCAACCCCCTCCGCGTCGCCGCCAGCACCACCCGATCCTCGCTCCGCAGGACATACGTGTCGGGCAGATCCCACACCAGCCCCGACCCCCCGCTCACCCGCGCCTCCTCCACCAGCACATCCCCACCCGCCTCCCGCTGGACGGCACCGACACCAGCACCCGTATCCAGCGCCAACACCCGCCAGTACCCCGCCCGAAACGCCTCCCCGACCGTCTTCCCGGCCAACTGCGCGTACCCGCCCACCTCCAGCGCGGCGAACAACAACACCCGCCGCTCCACCGGAATCGCCCCCAGGATCTGCCGTCCCATCATCGCCCCGGCGAACGAGGGCGCCGCCAGATGCGACACACTCCGGCTCCGGGTGAGCGCGTGCGGATGCGCGGCCCGCAGGGTGCGGTACACGGCGGTCGCGAAGTCGTCGTCGTACAGCCGCAGCACCACCCGCAGATCGGGCCGCAGGGACCGCGCGTACAGCGAGGCCTCGAGGTTCGTCGTGTCGGAACTGGTCACCGCGAGCAAGGCATGCGCCCGCCCGATCTTGGCGGCCTCGAGAACCCCCTCCTGCGTGACGTCCCCCAGCACGACCGGCACCCGCAGCCGCCGCGCCACCGCGACCCCGCGCGCCTCGGGCGTGGCCTCGACGCACACCACCGGAATGTCCAGCTCCCGCAACCGCGTCAGCACCCGCGTGCCGATCTTCCCCAGCCCGAGCAGCACGACATGCCCGCCCAGCCCCCGAGGCGGCTTGCGCAACGCCCCCGCGCCGCGGAAGGTCCCCAACGCCTCCAGCACCGCCGCCAGCAGCACCGGCAGCAACAGCAACCCGACCAACCCGGACAGCAGTTGCAGCACCTGCCGCTCCGTCGACGCGCCGACCGCCGGGTCGTTGATCGCGAACAGGTCCAGCAGCGTCAGATACACCGCCCCGAGCGGATGTATCCCGGTCACCAGCCACAACGCCACCGCCAGCGCGACCACACACCCCACCAGCCCGGCCAGCGACCACCGCAACCGGCGCGAGAACAACGAGGCGAACGGCGCCAGGACCCCGCCGACCCCGCGCCCCGCCGGCAGGGCGGGGCCGGCCGCGTACGACACCTGTTCCAGGACGACACTGCCCCGCCCGCTCGCGGCGGCCACCGTCGCCGCGTCCGGCAGCAGCCGCGGCCCCTGCTCCCCGCTGTTCTCGGAACCGTCCGCGAAGGCGGGGTCGTTGCTCGTCGCGGAGAGAAGCGCGAGGGTGGCCAGCCCCGGGTCGGCGGTCCGGCCGGGGCCGGGCGGCGGGCGTTCGACGGCCCGCAGCAGCAGCCCGTCCGTCTGGACGACCTTGGTCGTGCCGGCGACGGCGGTCGCGGCCAGCGCGGGCGCGGCGGTGTCGGCGTCGGACAGCACGGTCGTCGACGCGTCACCCACGACGGCGTCCCCCGCCCCACCGCCCACCGCCAACGCGGCCGCCTGATCGAGGAGTTCCTCGATGTGCTGCCCCAACCGCCGGTTGTACAGCCGCAGGACGAGCCGCAGCCGGGGGTTGAGCCGACGGGCGGTGAGGGCGGCGCGGATGTTCGTCTCGTCGTCGTCGTACACGAGCGCCAGGGCGGCGGCTCGTTCCACCCCGGCCTCGGCGAGCACGGCCTCGGTGGGCTCGGCGGCCTCCAACACCCGCCCCGTGCCTCCGGTCTCACCGGAACCGGAACCGGAACCGCCACCGGCACCCGCCGAACCGTTACTGCCGTTGCCCGCCGCCCGGTTGACGGCCGCGCTCACCACCCGGTCCAGCAACGCCGCCGACACGGCCCGGGCGCGCCCCACGACCGGCGGCCGTACCGTGCGCTCGGAGGGCGGTACGACCAGCGTGACCTGCTCCTCGTACACATGCCGCAGCTCGGCGGCCAGCCGGTGCGCCAGACCGTCGTCGCCGCACACCACCATGTGCGCCCCGGCGTCGCCCGCCGGCGCACCCTGATTCGGAACGCTCCCCACGAGGGAAAAGACTGCCTCACCGGGACGGGTGGTTCCAGAAGTCCAGAAGTGCGGTGAACGCGGGGGGCCGTCCGTCCGTACGAGAGGGGAGGCAGTGGCAGGGAGAGGACGCACACGGAACCCGGAGGTGCCCCGCGTGGCCATCACCAAGGCGCCCCCGGACGAGAAGGGCAGCCGGGAAGACGAGGCCCGGGAGCCCCGGCGTCTCACGTCCTCCCTCGCCCTGACCCTCCTCCTGCTCCTCATGGTGCTGCTGCAGGGCCCCCTCCGCCGTGCTCTCTCCGCACCCGTGATGCAGAGCTGGACGACCGTCTTCGTGGCGGTGGTCGTGCAGGCCCTGCCGTTCCTCGTCCTGGGCGTCCTGCTGTCGGCGGCGATCGCGGTCTACGTCCCGCCGTCCTTCTTCGCCCGCGCCCTGCCCCGCCGCCCCGCGCTGGCGGTCCCGGTGGCGGGGGCCGCGGGTGCGGTGCTGCCGGGGTGCGAGTGCGCGTCCGTTCCCGTCGCCGGCGCGCTGGTCCGCCGGGGTGTCACCCCCGCCGCCGCCCTCGCCTTCCTCCTCTCCGCCCCGGCCATCAACCCGATCGTGCTGACGGCCACGGCCGTCGCCTTTCCCCGTGACCCCGAAATGGTCCTGGCCCGTTTCGTCGCGAGCCTGCTCGTGGCCTGCGCGATGGGGTGGCTGTGGCACCGCCTGGGGCGTACGGACTGGCTGCGCCCGCCGACGCACGCGCCGCACGAGGGGCAGAGCAAGGGGGCGGCCTTCTGGGACTCGGTGCGCCACGATGTGATGCACGCGGGCGGTTTCCTGGTCGTGGGCGCCATGGCGGCGGCGACGCTGAAGGCCGTCGCGCCGGAGAGCTGGCTGCGTGCGGCCGCCGACAACCCGGTCGTGGCGGTGCTGGCGTTGGCCGTTCTCGCCGTGGTCCTGTCCATCTGCTCGGAGGCGGACGCGTTCGTCGCGGCGTCCCTGACCCAGTTCTCGCTGACGGCCCGGCTCGCCTTCCTGGTGGTCGGCCCGATGGTCGACCTGAAGCTGTTCGCGATGCAGGCGGGCACCTTCGGCCGCGCCTTCGCCCTGCGCTTCGCCCCCGCCACCTTCGTCCTCGCCGTCGCGGGGGCGGTCCTGACCGGGGCGGTGCTGCTGTGAACCGCCAGGCCCAGGCGGCGGTCCTGTTCCTCCTCGGCGCCTCCCTCCTGCACGCCGGGACCACCGACCTCTACCTCCGGTACGTCAAGGCAGGCCTGCAACCGCTCCTCCTGGCCTCCGGCGCCGTCCTGATCGCTACGGCGCTGGCGACGGCCTGGTACGAGTGGCGGAGATCCAGGACCCTCCATGAGCCAGAGCAACAGCACCAGCAACAGGAGCGGCACCAGCACCAGCACCAGCACCGCGAGCCCCGCGTCTCCTGGCTCCTGGTCCTCCCCCTCCTCGCCCTGATCCTCGTCGCCCCGCCGGCCCTCGGCTCATACAGCGCGACCCGCACCGGTACGGCCCTGCAGGAGCCCGTCGCCTATCCCGCGCTGCCGTCCACCGGCACCCTCCGGCTGGGCGTGGCCGACTACGCGGGCCGCGCGGTGTACGACCACGGCCGGGGTCTCACCGGCCGCCGTATCGCCGTCACCGGCTTCGTGGCCCTCGACCACGACGGCACGCCGTACCTGGTCCGGATGGCCCTCAACTGCTGTGCGGCGGACGCCCAGCCGGTCAAGGTCGGGCTGGCCGGGCGGATCCCTCCGGTCCTCCAGCCGGACACCTGGCTCGAGGTCACCGGCACCTACACCCCTCGTGTGACCCGCGACCCGGTCAACGACGGGCCGATCCCCTGGATCGAGGTGACGGAGGCCAAGCCGGTTCCTGCGCCCCGGGACCCGTACGACGAGACCTGGAACACCTAGGGGGCCCGTCGCCTCCGGAAAAGTCCCTGCTCAGGACTGGTACGGCTGCTGCTGCGGCTGTCCGTGGGCCTGGCCGCCGTAACCGCCCGCGCCCTGCGTCTGCAGCTGCTCCGCCTGCTCCTTGGTCACCTTCTGCTCGGCGCCGCAGAAGGTGCACTGCGTCATGTACTTCGTCGAGATCGGGAACAGCGGCACGAAGAACAGGGTGAACTTCGTGACCCGCTTCCTGAGCGTGTGCGCGGCGGGGTTGCCGCAGCGGCCGCAGACCAGCGTCAGTATCGCGAGCTGGTAGAGGTACCCCTTGGTGCCAAAGATGATCATGTCGACGGTCCTTCCCGGTTCGGTGCCTGGGGACACAGTGCCAGTCAACGGCAATCGGGAGGCCGGTGCCGTCCGGAAGGACGGGTCTCCGCTGCCGAGAAGCCCATTCAACAGTGCCGGGGGGCGCGCCGGCCGTGGCCGTCCCGGGCCGGCCGCCTCGCCGGGGCTCTGGATAGCTGACGGTCCGTCAGATATGGTCTCCCTGCCGTACCGCTTCGGAAGGGGTGAGCGCGATGGAGACCCGTCCCCAGAGCCCGCAGCCACCGGGGGCTCCCCGCTGGGCCGCGATGTTCTACGACCCGGCCTCGGCGTCCTGGCGCCTGGGCGCCGAGTCGCCCGACCGTACGCCCGTGCTGTACGCGATCGGCGAGATGGCCCAGGTCAAGCGGGCGCGGGGCGACGAGGTGACCGTCGCGCTGTGGGGGCCGCAGGACGGTGCCTGGCGGCGCTTCGACGCCTCCGCCGCCGACGCGGCACCCCAGCCTCCCCCCTCCGAGGACGCCGTGCGGCCCGCCTCCGGCAAACTCGCGGAACGCATGCAGGACCGTCGGCACCAGGTGCTCATGGCGGGCCTGAGCAAGGCCGGCCTCTACGACCTCACCCCCGACGACGTGACGGCCGTGCAGACCCTGGTGGACCGGCTGGACGAGACGACGCTGCGCCGGGTCGCCCACTGGATGGCCGTGGCCGGTTCCGGGCGGTAGCCGCCGGCTCGCCCGGTTGAGCCTGCTCCGCGCAGGGCAGTCACGCCCTGATGGTCTCCAGGGACATGTCGGTGACAGGAGGGCACATGAAGATCTCCGTGGACCCCGGCCTCTGCTACGGCTCCGGCGAGTGCGTCTACCGGATACCGTCCGTCTTCACCACGGTCGACGGCTTCGGAGCCGTCATACCGGGCCGCGAGGAGACGGGCGACGACCCGGAGGTCCGGGCGATGGCGGAGAGGTGCCCGTCCCAGGCGATCACCATCGGGTAGCCGCCCCCGGCCGTCAGCCGGCCGTCGGCCGGCGCCACCCGAAGCGCGCCAACGCCCTCGCCCGCGCCTCCACGACGGCCATCCGCGCGTCGCGCTCGGCGGGATCGACGTGCGCCGCCTGTCCCGTGACCTGCCCCTCCCACTTGCGGTACAGCAGCCCCACCTCCGCCGAGAACCATCCGCGGCTCACCGAGTCGAGCGCGAGCAGCAGCCCGGTGTCCTCGGACGCGGGCAGCGCCATCCACCCGCCGAGGGCGAGCAGCAGGTCCCGTCGTACGCACAGCGTCGCCGGGTGCACCGGTGCCCGGAAGCCGTTCGCCTTCCAGCGGTCGAGTACGTCCCCCCGCTCGATCGGGCCGTTGAGGGGATCTCCCGGGAAGCCGACCGTGGACCCGTCGGGGAGGAGGTCCAGGGCGCGGGAGGTCGCCCAGCCGAGGGCCGGGTCGGCTTCGAGGGCGGCCAGGTCGCGGTCCAGGGCGCCGGGCGTGAGCCGGTCGTCCGCGTCCAGGACCTTCACGTACTCGCCCTCGGCGTGGGCGAGCGCGATGGTACGGGCGACACCCGGCCCGCCCGGACGTCCCTGACGGAAGGTCACGCGCGGGTCGTCCGGGACGTACGGACCGACGGCGTCCGTCGTGCCGTCCTCCTGGATCACCCAGTGCCACTCCCAGCCGTCGGGCAGGTCCTGGTCGCACAGCGACGCGTAGGCCTCCGGCAGGTAGGGGGCCGACGGGGCGTGGACAGCCGTGATGACGGCGACGCGCCGGTGCACGGCGGCACTCACCACCTTTCCAGGCGCGTGGTGAAGAGCAGCTCCGTGCGGTCGCCGGGCAGCGTGACGTCGGCGATGTCCACCACGCGGTCGTCGATGTCGTAGGACGTCTTGCGGAGCAGGATCACCGAGGCCCCGGCCGGCAGGTCCAGCTCTCGTGTCTCCCGCGGTGTGGGCGGGCGGGCGGTGAGGCGTTCCTCGACGCGGTCCACCTCGATGCCCACGGTGAAGAGCTGGCTCTGCGTGCCTCCGGGCCACGGCTCCTCGGTCTCGTCGAGGAGGCAGGGGTTCGCCGCGATCAGGTCGCGGACGAGGTAGGAGGTCACGAGGTCGAAGGGCGCGCTCTCGGCCGCGTACCGGGTCCGGTAGGTGCGTTCGAGGAGCACGGTGCCCTCCGGGACGCCGAACGCCTCCGCGAGGTGCCGGGGTGCCTCGATCTCGCGGTACGTCGCGTGGAAGACGAGGTCCTGGGACTCCAGGCCGGTGTCGCGCTCCGTCGCCCCGGTTCCGGCCCGCTCGTCCCGCGGTGCCCGCGCCCGGTCCTTCTCCCACTGGTGCCGCAGGTTGTCGCGGACCGCCGGCCTGCGGGGGCGTCGGACGACGTCGCCGTCGTTCCCGTTCTGCTCGTCTGGCACCGGCCCAGCCTACGGCGCACAGAAGAGGCCGCCCTCCGACCGGAGGACGGCCTCTCTCACGTTCACGCCCGGCCGCTGGCGACGGGGGATGCACCAGCGGCCGAGCTGTGGCCAAGGCTAACAAGGCTGGTTGACCGGTGGGAGTGGACTGCTCGGCTGCATCGAGCTGATGTGACACGGATCACTCCCTTGTCGCTCATCCGTCACTCCTCGCACGGCGGCTCGTAGGAGAGGCGCGGCAGGTACTCCTGCCACTTGTCCTGCGTCAGTACGCCCCGCGTGGTCGAGCAGATGTGCTCGATCGCCTCGTCGACGTCGAGGTTCCACAGCCGGACGGTGTCCGTGCCGCTCGACACCCCGAGCATGTGGCTCGCGGGGCTGAACGACAGGAAGTTGCCGGTCTTGGCGTTCGGGCTCATCGACTGGCCGATGGGGGACGCGTCGGACGGATCGCTGACGTTCCAGAGCCGCACCGTGTTGTCGTTGCCGCCGCTCGCCAGGGTGTCGCCGTCCTCGCTGAACGTCAGGGACACGACCGCCTCGGTGTGGCCGGTGAGGGGCCGGTCCAGCGGGGCGGCGTCGAGGGGGTCGGCGACGTTCCAGAGCTGGACCGTGTCGTCGTCGCTGCCGCTGGCCAGCGTATGGCCGTCCGGGCTGTAGGCCAGGGTGTTGACCGGTCCGAGGTGGCGCTGGGGAGGGGCGCCGAGGGGAGTGGCACGGCGTGGGTCGGTCACCTTCCACAGACGGATGGTGCCGTCCGCGCTGCCACTGGCGAGGGTGCGGCCGTCCGGGGCGAAGACGAGGGCGTTGACGTAGCCCTTGTGGCCGGTGAGCGGGGCGCCGAACGGCCGGGGGCGGGACGGGTCGGCCACGTTCCACAGCTGGAGCGTACGGTCGTCGTAGGCGGTCGCCAGCGTGCGGCCGTCGGGGCTGAACGCCAGCGCCTCGGGGCCCATGAACCGGGTCACCAGGACGAGGGGCGGCCCGTAGGAGACCGGCCGGGCCGGGTCGGTGACGTTCCACAGATGCACCGCCCGGCTGCCCGTCAGCACCGCGAGGGTGCGGCCGTCGGGGGAGAACACCAGGGAGCGCTGGCCACCGTCCCCGGGCATGAACGGCTCGTTCAGCAACACGGGCCGGTCGGGCGTCTCCACGTTCCACAGCCGCACGCTGCCGTCGCGCGCGGCCGTGGCGAGCACCCGCCCGTCCGGGCGGAACGCACCGCTGCGGCCGACCATGTCCGACGTCGGTATCGACCACAGCCGGACCTTGCTGTCGCCGCTCCCGGTCGCGAGGGTCCGGCCGTCGGGGCTGAAGCCCAGGGCGTACATCTCGCCGCTGCTTCCGGCCAGGGGCTCGCCGACCTGCGCGGCGTACGCCGGATCGCTGACGTTCCACAGGCTCGCCGTGCTGTCGGCACTGGCCGCGGCGAGCATGGTGCCGTCGGGATGGAAGGCCACCGACCAGATGGGACCCGTGTGGCCGGTGAGCGGCGCTCCGAGCTGGGTGGCATGACGGCGGTCGGACACGTCCCAGAGCCGGATCGTGTCGTCCGCGCTGCCGCTGGCCAGAAGGTGGCCGCCGGGACTGAAGGCCACGGAGTGCACCAGATCCGTGTGGCCGGTCAACGTGTCGAGCGCCTTCGGCCGGCCCGGATCGGCCACGTCCCACAGCCGGATCGTGTCGTCGTCGCCACCGGACGCCAGTGTCCGCCCGTCCGGACTGAACGCCACGGACCGCACGGCGGCGGTGTGGCCGGTCAGGGGACCGAGCGCCTTCGGCCGCCCCGGATCGGCCATGTTCCACAGACGTACGGTGCGGTCCTCGCCGGCGGAGGCCAGCGTCCGTCCGTCCGGGCTGAACGCGAGCAGATAGATCGTGCCCTCGTGCCCGGTCAGGGACGCGCCGATCTGCTTCGGCCGGCCGGGGTCCCGTACGTCCCACAGCCGGATCGTGCCGTCGTCCCCGGCGCTGGCGAGGGTGCGGCCGTCCGGGCTGAAGACCGCGCTGCTCACCCAGCTCGCGTGACCGGTGAGGGGCTGGCCCAGCGCCTTCGGCCGCGTCGGGTCGCGCACGTCCCACAGCCGTACGGTCCGGTCGTAGCTGGCGGTGGCCAGGAGCTGCCCGTTCGGGCTGAACGTGGTGAGGTAGACGGCGCCGGTGTGGCCGAGCAGGGGCGTGGCCAGCGGGGCGTTCACGATCGAGATCAGCCGGTTGTTGGTGCCCGCGTCGTCCGGCCGCAGCTGGTGCGCCACCAGGTCGAGTTGGGCGGAGAGGGAGGGGTCCGTGTACTGGACGCGGTCGGCCTCCGCGACCACCTGCTCGAACACGGCGTCGTTGCGCTGCTGCCACGCGACGACCGCCGCGCCGACGGCCACCATCGCCAGGACGACCAGCGCCGACACCGCGGCACGGCTGATCCACACCGTGCGCTTGCGCAGCCTGACGGACGCCGCCAGGAAGTCCACCGCGCTCCGGGTCAGATACGTGTCGCCCGCCGTCTTCGCCCACTCGCGGGCCTGCTCCAGCCGGGAGCCCCGGTAGAGCAGCGACGCGTCGCGGTTCGAGCCCTCCCAGGCCCTGCCGTCCTCCTCCAGCCGCTGGCGCAGCAGGTTGCCGTTGCGGTCCTCGTCGATCCAGTCGCGCAGCCGCGGCCAGGCGTGCAGCAGCGCCTCATGGGTGATCTCCACGGTCTCCGCGTCGAGCGTCACCAGCCGGGCGCGCACCAGTGCCTCGAGCGACTCCTCCGTCTTGCCCGGATCCGTCGACTCCGCCGCCAGCTGGCGCCGCGTCCCCCGCCTGCGCGTGGCCTGGGTGTCCTCCCCCAGCCGCACCAGCCGGAGCAGCAGCAGCCGCGCGGCCGTCCGCGCCGCCGGATCGAGGCCGGACCAGGCCCGCTCGGCGGTCGCCGCCACCGCGCCCTGGATCCCGCCGGCCGCCCGGTAGCCCGCCAGCGTCAGCTTCCCCGCCTTGCGCCGCTGCCAGGTCGCGAGCAGGGCGTGGGAGAGCAGCGGCAGCACACCGGCGTCGTGCGCCCCGCGCGGACCGTCGGCGCTCACCTCCCGGACGATCAGTTCGGCCAGCCCCGGCTCCAGCTCCAGCCCCACGGCCTTGGCCGGCCCGGTCACCGCTTCCCGCAGCTCCGCGGTGGTGAGCGGCCCGAGCACCATGTGCCGGTGCTGCAGCGCGTCGGCCAGTTCGGGATGGCTGAGGCACCGCTCGTAGAAGTCGGCGCGGATGCCGAGGATGACGAGCACGGGCGCCGGGGTGTCCGGGCCGGCGGGTGTGCAGGCGGCGTGGAGGAGCTGGACGAAGGTGCGCCGGGTCCCCTCGTCGGGGCAGAGGGTGAACGTCTCTTCGAACTGGTCGACGATGAGGACGGGCCGGGCCGAGTCGGTGGCATCGCCGTGCGCCCAGGCGGTGACGGCGTCCCGCACGGCCTGGGCGAAGCCCGGAGCACCGGGCTGCGGCGCCTCCTCGTCGGCGGAGACGACCTGACCGAGCTCGGGGATCGAGCGGGTCAGCTCGGCGAGCGGATCACCACCGGGGACGAGCTGCAGCACCTTCCGGCCGTGGCTGTCCGCGTCACCCGGAGCACCCGTCGCACCCGTCGTGCCGCTGTTCTGCAGCGCGGGCACGAGACCGGCGCTCAGCAGGGAGGACTTCCCGGCCCCCGAGGCGCCGACGAGCATGACCAGGCCCCCGGTCTCCTCCGCCGCACGCAACTGCGCGACCAGGGCCTCCGTACTGCGCTCCCGCCCGAAGAACCACCGGGCGTCCTCCCGGCGGTACGAGGCGAGCCCCCGATACGGGCACACCCCACCGGGAACGGCCGGGGTCTCACCCGAGGGCTTGTCCTCCTCGGACGGCGCCGGACCGTCCCCGACCGGGTCGGCGACGGCGCGCTCCCACAGACGCTGCCACTGGACGAGGTCGTACAGACCCGGAGAGACCGGCGTGGGCCGCAACCGCCGCGCGTCGGGAATCAGCACCTGCAGCACCGCCGCCAGCGCGGTGAACTGGGCGGGTACGTTCCTGGCCCGCCGCCAGTCACTGATCCGCTGAGCGGACACCCGCACGGGCCGCCCTCGCTCGTCGATCCGCTGAAGCCGGGCGACCGCCTCGGACACGCGTTTGAGCGGAGGGTTGCCGGCCTCCTTGTACAGCAGTGCGAGACGTTCCGCGAAGGCTGTGCGTGCCCCTGAGCCGGAACCCAAGGTCTCCACCCCTCACTCCCTCGCCGTCTGGTATCCGGACCGGAAAAGTCACTTTATACAGCTGACCTGCGGTTAAGTCGGTGACCGGACACCGGAGACTCCTCGGTTCGAGCCACAACTGGCAGGATCCCGAGGTACGAGCGCAACGCCGGACGCCGCTCGGCCGACCCCGCGTGAGCTCGGGAGATCCGCGGCCCGGCACCGTGCGACCGCCGTTGCGCCGGCCACTGTTCCAGCCAATCCTCGATCCGCCCCGAACCGGCGCGGATCGACGCCACCCGCACCGTTCGGCAGCGGTCCGCACGAGGGGAGGGACCGGTGCCGAACGGTGCGGCGTGCAGGGGGAGCGCTGCCGCGGCGGGGCCGCGGACACCGTGACATCGTGATGACATGACCATCGAAGTGCGCCCGGCGTCGGTCTTCGAGGACGTCCGCACCGTGCTCGGCCCGAAGTCACCCGGAGCCAACGTCTGCTGGTGCCTGAGCTATCGCATCCCCTCCAAGCTCAACAACGAACTTCGCGGACCGGCCCGCGGCGAGTACGTCGCCGAGCTCTGCCGCACCCGACCCGCACCGGGCGTGCTCGCCTACGACGGCGACGACCCGGTCGGCTGGGCCGCCGTGGCCCCCCGCGCCGACACCTCCTTCGCCCGCAACCGCAAGATCCCCCACGTCGACGACCTCCCGGTCTGGTCCCTCTGGTGCGTCCGCGTCCGCCCCGGACACCGCAAGCAGGGAATCTCCCACGCCCTCATCGCCGGCGCCGTCGACTTCGCCCGCACCCACGGCGCCCCCGCCATCGAGGCCTATCCCCTCGACAACGGCGACGCCAAGGTCGACCTGACGATGGCGTACGCCGGCCTCCGCAAGAACTTCGAACGGGCGGGCTTCACCCACGCCGCGGACACGACGTCGGTGCTGGCGGGGCATCCGCGGATCCTGATGCGGCTCGACCTGCGGTGAGGGATCGGGCCTGGGAGACCTGGGACTCGGCGGTCGGCGGGGTTCTGGAACCGATCAGAGAGGCCGGCCCGGTGCGCCGGTGTCCCGGCGTCTCTCAGGTCCGCCAGCGCGCCTCCGCGGCGCGCCGGGCCAGCGAGTCGAAGACCACCGCGGTGAACAGCACCCCGCCAGTGATCATGAACTGGATCGGGGGTTCGACTCCCAGCAGCGCCATGCCCGAGGCGATCGACTGGATGATGAGCACCCCCAGCAGCGCGGACCAGGTCGAGCCCCGTCCGCCGAACAGGCTGGTGCCGCCGATGACGGCAGCGGCGATGGCGCTGATCAGCAGCATGCCGGAGCCCGGGACCTGGCTCGCCGAGGTGAGCCGCGACGCGACGAACAGGCCGCCGACCGCGGCCAGGGCCCCCGACGCCGTGAACACCAGGATCCGTACGCGCGCCACATCGACGCCGGCTCGCCGGGCCGCCTCCACACCGCCGCCCAGGGCGAGGACCTGCCGGCCGTAGGGAGTGCGGCGCAGGAAGAGGTCCGAGACGACGATGACGGCGAGGAAGATCAGGAGCGCCAGCGGCAGGCCTTCGAACCGGCCCAGCACATGGACGGCGGTGAACGCGACCACCGCGAGGAGGGCCGTACGCGCCCAGATCTCGCCCACCGGCCGGTACGGCATCCCGGCGGCGCTGCGGCGCCTGCGGTCGTGGTAGGAGACGAGGAGGTACGCGGCCGTGCCGAGCGCCGCCAGGCCGTAGGTGGCGACCGCGGCGCTGAAGTAGCGGCTGGTCAGCATGGCGACCAACCCGTCCTCGCTGAAGTGGATGGTGCTCTCCGGCCCCAGCAGGTAGAGCATCAGGCCGTTCCAGGCCAGCAGGCCCGCGAGGGTGACGACGAACGCGGGTACGCCGATCCTGGCGAAGGAGAACCCGTGGATTGCCCCGGCGGCCGCACCGCAGAGCACCGCGATGATCACAGCGAGCCATTCCGGCATTCCGAGGTTCACATGCAGCGCCGCGAACACGGCGCCCGCCAGGCCGGCGAGCGAGCCCACCGACAGGTCGATCTCGCCGATCAGCAGCACGAAGACGATGCCGACGGCGATGATGCCGGTCCCGACGATGTCCACGCTGAGGACGGACAGGTTGCGCGGCGAGAGGAAGTTGTCGTTGAGGCTCTGGAAGACCACCCAGGTCACGACGAGAGCGAGCAGGGCCGGGGCCGGGCCGAGTTGACTTTCGTGCAGTCTGCGGCGCACCGCGCCGGCGTATGCGCCGATCCGTCCGGTGTACCGCCTGCGTTCGTCGCGGCGCGGGTCGGCGGCGACAGGCACGGCATCGGTGGCGCGCGCCCGGTTCCGCCTCCACCTCACGGCCGTGCCTCCTCAGAGCGGGCCGGGCGCTGGGCGACGGCATTGTCCGCCGCACCGGTGATGGAGGAGATGATCTGTTCCTGGGAGGTGGTGTTCACGTCGAAGAGGCCGTTGTTGCGGCCGAGACGCAGGACGGCGATCCGGTCGGCGACCGCCTTGATGTCCCCCATGTTGTGGCTGATGAGGAGCACCCCGAGACCCCGGTCGCGCAGCTCCTCGATGAGATCGAGGAGCTGACTGGTCTGCTCCAGGCCCAGGGAGGCGGTGGGCTCGTCGAGCAGGAGCAGCCTGGGCGAGCCGAGGAACGAGCGGGTGATCGCGACGACCTGCCGCTGGCCGCCGGACAGAGCGGCGAGCGGCACCCGCACGTCGGGGATGCGGATGGACAGGGTGTGCAGCAGCTCGCGGGTGCGGCGCTCCATCTCCACTTCGTCGAGGATGCCGAGTCGGTGGATCTCCCGGCCGAGGAAGAGATTGCCGACGACATCGAGGTTGCCGCACATCGCGAGGTCCTGGTAGACGGTCGCGATCCCCAGGACCTGGGCGTCCTGGGGACGCTTGATCTGCACGGCTTCGCCCTGCCACTCGATGACGCCCTTGTCGGCGGGACCGACCCCCGAGATCACCTTGACCAGGGTGGACTTGCCGGCGGCGTTCTCACCCACGAGGGCGACCACCTCCCCGGCCCTGATCTCCAGATTGACGTCCACCAGCGCCTGGACGGCAGCGAATCGCTTGGAGACGCCGCGCAGCGTCAGCAGGGGCTGAACCGGCACAGGGCCACCTCCTTCCGCCTTCGAGGAATGCTCCTCAGGTGAGTCCGGCCTTGGCGCAGGCGGACCGGAGCTTCGGAGTGCAGATCTGCTCGACGGTGTACATACCGTCCTTTACCAGGGTGTTCCTGATGTTGCCGACAGTCACCGAGACGGACGGGAGCAGGACCGCCGGGATGTCCTTCGTGGTGGCGTTGTCGACGGTGCCGGTGGCGATGGACCCGACCGTGCCGCCGCGCCCCAGGGCGACGGCCATCTCGGCGGCGGCGTCGGCCGCCGGCTTGAAGGGCTTGTAGATGGTCATGTACTGGTCGCCTCTGACGATGCGACGCACGGCCGCGAGATCGGCGTCCTGGCCGGTTATCGGGGGCAGCGGTCTGACCTCGGCGGCGTTGAGGGCGGAGACCACGGCGCCGGCGAGGCTGTCATTGGCGGCCAGAACGCCGTCGATGTTGCCCGCGCCCAGGGCGGCGATGGCGCCGGTCATGTTGACGTAGGCGTTCTCCGGCCGCCAGCCGACGGTGTCGTAGGACTTGCCGATCTCCACCTTGCCCTCGAGCACGGAGAGCGATCCCCGCTTGAACCAGCCGGCATTGGGATCGGTGGTGGAACCGTTCATCATGACGATCTGGCCACCGCGGGCCTTCGTGCCCATGGCCTTCAGGAGCGCCTCGCCCTGAAGCCTGCCGACCTGCGCACCGTCGAAGGTGATGTAACCGGAGATCGGTCCTTGCGCGAGCCGGTCATAGGCGACGACCGGGATACCGGCCCGGTGCGCGGCCTCGACCGACGAACGCAGCAGCTGGGGATCGACGGCGGCGAGGATCAGGACATCGACACCCCTGGTGATCATCGCCTCGAGCTGCTGCCGCTGAACCGCCGGCTCGGGCGTGGCGGCGACGGTCGCCGCCGGACAGTCCGGGCACACCTGCTTCAGCCGCTTCTCGATCAGCGGCCTGTCGAACTGCCCGAAGCGAGAGGCCCCACCACCCGGGAGCAGCACACCGACGGCGAGGCTGTCATCACCGTCCCCACCATCCCCACCGTCCTCGCCGCAAGCCCCGGCCAGGACCAGACCGGCGGCAACCGTGATCGCCGCAGACGCGCGGGCGAGGGACCCGTGCATCACGGCTGGAAGGCCGGCACCGAGAACCATCTCCGGTCCCTCACCAATCTGTCCGACTTTGCCCCGCAATGGGATCTTAATCCCAAGCGTAGCCAAGCCGGGGTAGTCCCGTTCGGGCCCGACCGCCGCCCACCGCCTGACAGTGCCGGGGGAGCTGCCGGTGAGGACGACGGCGAGACGGCCATGCCGAGGCGACGGTCGCCGTTCGGAGGGGTGATGAGTGGCCGGGCGGTGAGGCGAGGCGCTCGTGATGACGAGTTCAGGCCATGGTGGCGGGACGCACAGACGACCCCTGGCGCCTGCTGACCGCGCGGACGATCCCACCCAGGATGACGGCGTTCACGAGCGCCCCGACCGCGATGCCCAGGTAGAAGGGGGCGTCCGTGGGTATCCAGCCGAGCGCGACGGTGAACAGCATGTTCAGCGGGGCGGTCAGCAGCATGGGCACGACATACGCCATGGAAGCGTCGGCGTGACTCACGAAAACGTCTTCGTAGAGCGCAAATCCGCCCGTGAGCACCACTGCGGCCAGATAGCCACGCGACACCCAGTTGTTGACGGCCAGGGTAAGCACGGCGCGGCTGCGACGAGAGGAACTCACGGCGTTATCCGATCTGTTGACAGAGGCTGGACCCTTCCCAAGCGCTGTGCCCGAGGAGCCGGTCACCACGATCTCTGGGACGCAGGGGACACGGCATGCGTTGCGCTACTCAGAAACGGCGGCGGACGCTACTCAGACGCGAAGGAAGGCAACGGCGGCCTGATCAACTCCGTTTCGGCCCCCTGGTTGGCCCCCCCGGACACGACAGAGGCCGCATACGGAAATCCGTATGCGGCCTCTGACCGGCCTCGGGGTAGCGGGATTTGAAACCACGACCTCTTCGTCCCGAATGAGGTTCGGGCATGATCATCACCGGCCTGTTTGCTGTCTTGCCTGGTCAGGGCGTTGGAATGCGGTGGTGTCGGGTGGTCTGGAAGGGGCTTGGGGCGTGGGGGCGGCTCCCAGATGGCTCCCAGCGGGAATGAGTCAGGGCGTGTCCTCGAGCTTGCGCATCAGCTCGGTGACCAGCGCGCGATCACGTGCTTTATCGGAACGCTCGGCCGGTTCCCGCTGGGCCTGATACTGCCGGAGCCTCTCGTTTCGCTCGGCATCCCGGGCTGTTCTCACACGCTCGGCACGGTCCTGTACGACGGCGAACTCCTCCGGCAGCTCATCCTCGGCTTCCTGCTCCCAGAGGAAGTCCAACAGCTCTGTCATCAGGTCCAGGTTCGCGGCATGCGGTTCCTGCTCCGGCTCGGCGGCCAATCGGCGCAGCTCCTGCAAGGCGCACCGCACGAGGACTGGGGTCACCGGCTCACGGTCCGACGCCGACGGTATCGACTGCAGCTGGTCGTACAGAGTGCTGGACCGGTACCAGTCGCCGACTTCGGCGCTCTCCAGCAGTTCGGCTTGGATCCGGTCGGTCAGTTCTTCGACGAACCGCTCCGCGTGTTCCTGCGGCACCAGCGGGCTTGCGCTCAGCGAGTTGGCCAGGCTCACCAAGTGGGAGATGGGGGAAAAGTGCGTAAACGAGGGGAGCGTTTCCTTGGTCACGTACGCGGCCAGTGACGCCGAGTCCAGCAACTCGGCTGCCCCTAGGGTCCACTCCAGATGGGTTGACAGGCTCTCGTCCTCATCAAACAGCCCCATCTCCAGGTCGTCTTCCACCTGACGGGCGGCAGCGGTCACGGCCAGCTCGTGCTCCCTGAGTCTGGCCAGTATCCCTGCGCCGTCGGCCATGCGTGCCGCCGCGACCAGTCGGCGCAACTGTTCTCCCTGGACGATGGCCCTGATCAGCTCCAGGAAATGGGCTCGGTCGGCGTTGAGGTGAAAGCGAACGTAGTCCTCGATCGATGGGTTGTGGAACGCGACCCGTCCCTGTTCGATAGTGACCATCGTGCCGTCCAGCAGTTGCAGCGCCCTGCGGAACGTCCGGCCGTCCGCCGCTTGGTCCATCTCCTCGCGGTACCAGTGCCAGGACTCCTCAAGGTCCTCCAACGGTGCGGACCCGAAGGTGAACAGCACCTCCAGCATGTGTACGGCCTCGTCCGACAGCTCGTTCTCCACGATGCGCTCCCAGACGCGGCGCGGATCGTCCAGGTTCTCCAGCATCGCTGCGCCGACGTCCTGACCCCGGCGCGCGGACAACCGGAGGGTCTCCTCGACCAGACGCGGATTGAAGTTCCTGTGCTGGACCACCGGACGCCAGACCGCCGGATCGGCGAACCGGCGCTTGTCATTCTGCGGCAGGGAAGAGTGGTGGACGTGGTTATAGAGGATCTGGCCCCGTACCTGCAGATCCAGGTCGGTCAGCCGGATCACACTGACCGCGTCCGACACGTCCGGCTCCGCCAGCCGGTCGTGCCGAAGACGGGCGTGCTCCAGCAGGTAGTCGCGGGTCGTCATCACCAGCGCCTTGCCGGGCGTCTCCTGGATCTCCCGGATCACTGACAGCAGGCGATTGTCCTCGTTCTTGTTCAACGGCGTATCAAGGGTCGTACTTCCCAGGAAGTCGTCGTATAGGAACACTTGCCGCGTGCCGTCGCGCCAAAGGGTGCCGATCTCGTCGACGTCCTGGGAGATCTCGTGGACCTCGTAGTTGTTGCCCATCAGCCAGGCCGCGAGCATCAGCGCCACCGTCGTCTTGCCCACCCCGGGGATGCCAGCGATGACACAGACCTGCTGGGTGTCCAGAAGCTGCTTGGCTCGCTCGAAGCCCTCGTGCGGGACGAAGGTGTCGGCGATGCCCGGTAGCCGCTTCTGAAGCCACGACGAGCGCAGGTACCGGTCCTGGTTCAGCACGGTCTGAAGGACGGAGGTGCTGCTCAGCCAGAGCCGGAAGTGCCGACGGACCAGGTCCGGACGGCGTAGCAGCTCGGCGACGATCTCATCCACGCCGTACAGGCCGCCGGTGTCGCGCACGTACGGGGCGAAGGCACCGCAGAGCTCTTCTTTGCCGTCGACGGTCAGACCGACCGTCGTGGCGACGATGTAACGGTCGGGTGCCAGCGCGCGGACCTTGGGCAGTTCATCCTTGATCAGGCGCCTGATCAGCGTCGCCTGGGTCGCGCGCGGCCAGTGCTTGCACTGCACAACGGTCGTCCCCGAGGGGCCGGTGTGCCGCAGGTCGATGCCTCGGTCCCGGCCGCGAGGAAAGATCTCCAGAGGGATACCGAGGACATCGCTGAACAGGTCACGGCAGACCACCTCGAAGTCATGGTCCGTCAACCGCCCCAACTCGAAAGAGTCCATGCCGTTGTCACCTCGTGAATACCGCCACCGGACTCCATTCTCCCTGCAGCGATCCGAGTGCTGGCCAGAGGGGCAGGTTTTCCTCCAGAGTGCGTGTCGGGTCGGCCCATCGGAAGCCGGCACCCTCCGTAGCGGTGAGGACCCGCCAGGTGTTGGGGCATCGGCTGAAGGTGGCCAGGCGGGTGCCGACCGGAACGGCGTGGCTGCCTATAACGGTCGTCACGTCGCCGTACGTCGTCCACCGTCCGGATGGGAAGGCACCCAGCAGGGTGTGGAGGCTCGTCCAGTCGTCCTTGCGGGCGCCGCTGAGCTGCTTGGCCAGGTCCGGCGAGGTTCTTCGACCCGAGCCGGCGGCCCCTGCACCCCCTTCATGCTCGTCATATTGGAAGTAGCAACTAGATACTGTAATTTGACAGTCCATTAGTAAGTCGCAGGTTGGGGAACCGCGTCTGGCCGAGGGGGAGGGACCAGGTCATGGCTTGTCCACGTCCAGTGGGTTGGCTTCCGGCCAGTCTCAGCTGGGTTCCGGCGAGCCTTGAGGCTGACGCATAAGCATGCAGTCCCAAGGCACGTTTGAGCGTGGTCAGAGAGTAAGGGTTCAGGCCGCTGGCGTACCGGAGTTCGCCACACTCAGGTTCGCCTTGCCCGGAGATCAACCTGGGTCATGGGACCTCATCCTGGTCGACGACGAAGACCGTCGTCACGAAGTGAATCTGGCAGCTGGAGACACGGAGACCGTGCGGCCTCTCGTCAGCGACGGGAAGGCTGACTCCGCACGTGTGCTGGCGGCCATGTGGACACAGTGGATGAACGCCGCGGCGACCAACGCCGAGTCCAGCGCGATGGCAGCCACACCGCTGAAGCCGTACGCGCACCAGACGACGGCCGTCTACGGAGCGATGCTTCCCCAGCCCCTACTGCGTTTCCTCCTGGCCGACGAGCCGGGTACCGGAAAAACGATCATGGCGGGTCTGTATCTGCGTGAGATGCAGAGGCTCGGCCTGATCAAGCGGGCGATCATCGTGTGCCCGGCGAACCTCGCCACCAAGTGGGTGGACGACTTTCAGCGGCTGCTGGGGGGCGGTCTGCGTCAGCATGGTGGTCACAGCGCCGCCTCCGGCGACGACGGCGATCGCGATCCCGCGCCGGAGTCTCATACGGAGGCCCTAGCAGCCAGGGGAGCGGCCGATTCCCCCCTGGTGCCGCTGATGAGACACCACGCACTGCCAACCGACCTGGTCACGAAGGCAACCCCCGAGTAGAACTCCCCAACTTCCCTAACGGAACAGCCCTCGTAGACCTTGGTCAAGGGCGCGTCTGCGCCATGGGGTGCACCAGCTTCCGCAAGGCGCGCTGGCCCACGGCCACGGCACCATCTTCAGAAGTCCACGCAACCTCTGATGATCACGCGGTGGCTGCTTCCCGATCGGCCCCGGCCACGAACTGGTCAATCGGCTCGGGGCCTACTCGGCATCGCAGGTCGTGGCCTCGGATCCAGTCGGTTCGGTAGACCCCGTGCCAGCACTCTCGCTCTTCTCGCCCGCCTCAATGGGGGCGTAGCGCCGCCGTTGAAGCTCATCGCGTTCAGCGTCCGGGATCGTCATCGACTCGGCAAGCACGGCGGCGAGCGCGTCCACTTGAGTGTTGTCGATGTCAGCGTGGAAGAGCCACCGGATGTTCTCGTCGCGCGTGATGAGGTCGATCGCCAAGCGCGCGTTTCTGTCCTGTGTGGTCGTTGCTCGGACGTATCGCACCTGGTCGATCGGGATGACTTGACGGATCTCGGCTTGCTCGAGGAATGCGTTCGTCTTGGCCGTGATGATGCGGCGATCCGTGACGGCGACCAGTGTCTTTGCCGCAGCCTTGTCCCTCGCTGCCGCCAACTTCTCCTTCGCTCCGCCGACGATCGCAGAAATGGGACCGAGGGCATCGAGCTGGTCGGGGAAGCCGAGGACACGTAGGGCCTCACCGTCCTCGAGGAGCCATCGCAGAATGCGAAGGTACGGCTCGCGATCCAGCGATTCGGGTGCGCAGACGACGCCCGGAGCCTCGAGCGGAGGGGCCGGCGGATGGAGAGCGTCGGCAAGAGGCTCGATCGCCTCCAGAAGACGGGCAGAGGTTTCGCGGGCCGCCTTCACGTCCTTCCGCTTCCCCGGCAGCGGCCATGCGTCGGGTCCGGGGAGTTCGGCGGTGATCCGCAGCTCCCGCGTCAGCGCGTCGACGAGGCTCGTCGACTCGGCGAGAGCGGAGTCGAACTCCGCGCGGGTGTCGCGCGCGATGACCTCGGCGTATTGCGCCTCGGCGGCGTCTTCGCGTCCAGCGGCTCTCGCCCTTGCGGCCCGGAGCGCGTGATACCCGGTCCATGCCTTGAGGGAGGACAGGAGGGCGTAGGCATCGAAGGCGATCGCCTCGGCGTTCGTCTGCAGATACTCACGGTGGCTGCGTGCGTCGGGCCGACCGGTCTGCCTGACGTGGTCGCGGACGTTCCCTTGGTAGAGCTCAAGCTGCTTCTGCAGCAGCGCTCCACTGCCCGCGACGTCCTCCCACAAGGACGTCGGGACCGATTCGATCTCTCGTGCCTGGTCGACCGCGCGATCGATGGCGGCGACGAGCCCCGTCAGTTCGGCCCACTGATCCTTGCGGATGGCGGTGAGGACCTGACTTGTCACCGCGAGGTTGGTCCTCACGAGGCCCGAGACCTCACTCAGCATCATCTGAAGGCCGACCATGGCCAGCGCCGGCCCGATCGAGGCCGCGGTCTGCGCCTTGCTCACCGCATTCACGGAGTGGAAGCGGGCCTGATGCAGGATGCGGCCAGGAACCATCACCGCTCCGAGGTTCCCGCCGTCCTTGATGGCGAGCGTCGCGCCGCTGTTCAGCAGGGCCTGTGCCGTGTCGCCGATCCTGTACAGCCCCTGCACGCCGGCGAACGCGTTTCCGAGATTGCCGACCACGGTCGCTGCGTTCCCGATCGAGGCGAGGATCGCTGAGATCTGCTTGCGGTCGGCAGCCGGCACGATCCCGAAGTCGATCAGATCGGGCTTCAGCTCCGGCGGGACCTCACCGGCGACGACGGCCACCCCTGGAAGCACCTCCACCAGGACCGTCGACGCCGTCGTCGAGTCGATGTCCGAGTCGGACGTCGTATCGTCCACAACAGGTGAGTCGGCGGTATTGCCCCGGCCGTTCTCCTCAGGCTCGGCGATCTCCATCGAGTCCGAAGGGTCCTGCATCCGATCTCCTCCCCCGCGAGCGCGCGCAACGGCCGGACCTCGTCGGCGTTGGCTGCCGAATTCTACGGCTCAACGCCTGCGGTTCAGCCCGAATCCGCCGGGCTGATTCCGCACTGGCTGGTGCCAGCTGAGCTCTCCAGGGCTCCGCTCCGGATGAGTGGATCAGCGCAGTCCGGCGAAGAGGTCGTTCTCGGGTACGGCCGCGCCGGTGGTGTCCTGGACACGTACGAAGGTCTCCATGCCCATCAACTCGCCGAACCTCTCCTTGCCCATCTTGAGGAAGAAGATGTTCTCGCCCTGACTGGCGTGCGCGGCCAGCGCGTCGAACTTCTGGCCGCTGAACGTGGTGGTGTCCACCCACGTGGTGATCTCATCGTCGGGGAGGCCGATCTCGGCCATCGCGGCGGCCTCGGCAGGATCCGGCTCCGGCATGTCCGGATGAAACTCGCGCATGATCTCCCCGAACCGCTGCATCCCCGAGCGGGGCATCGTGGTCCAGTACACCTTCGGTGTCAGCGCGGTCATCTCCAGCGCCGCCATCGTGATGCGGTGGGCCTGGATGTGGTCGGGATGGCCGTAGAAGCCGTTCTCGTCATAGGTGACGACCACATCAGGTCGGTAGTGCCGCATGAGTTCCGCGAGTCGGGCAGCGCCTTCCTCCACGGGGGTCTGCCAGAAGGACCCGGGTGCGTCGTTGCTCGGCCAGCCCATCATCCCGGAGTCGGCATAATCCAGCATCTCCAGATCGCTGACCTTCAGGACGTCACAGCTCGCCTTGAGTTCTTGGCGGCGCATCAAGGCGATAGCGGCCGGATCGTGCCCGGGATCGCCCGGCTTGACACCTCCCGGTCCGTCACCGCAACCGCCGTCGGTACACGTCACGAGAACCGTGCGGATGCCTTCCGCCGCGTACCGCGCGAGGACCCCTCCGGTTCCGGTGGCCTCGTCGTCGGGGTGGGCGTGCACCGCCATGAGCGTCAGGGGCCGGTCAGTCATCAAGCAGTCCTCCTGCAGAAATACGTCTTGGTCCGAGTGCGCGGCGGGCGTACCGCGATCCTCGGGCCCGGATCCTGTCGGGGCAGACGATCTTGTGGTTTCCGAGTTCCCCGCCCGTGCAGCGCCGGTCCCTCGGTCGATGCAACAGTGCCGGCCGGACCCGCTGTTCCCGGCGCGGCTGCACGTCTCAGCGCCAGGTCGGATCCGACTTCCACCCGGCACCAGGCGTGAGATTCCGACGCGAAACTTGAGACCCTACATGTCCATCTATCCACCAGTTCGCCGCAGGCAGACAGGAAAGATCCCGACACGACTGGTGAGCAGCTGCGCAGCTATGTCAACCTGCAACACCTTGCCGGAGGACCTGGTCAACGAGGTGATGCCAGTGATCCTGGAGCCAGTGTTCCACCCTGCGAGCCCATGGAGGCGCCCCTGCTTCCGCACCACTCCAGCGACCGCTCCCGACCAAACTTGCCGGATCCGGTGTACTGGGTCACCCCGCGTCTCTGGCCGGTGACGACGGTGTGCTCGCCGAGCGGATCGACGACACCCTGTCCGACCTCAGCTGGCGCATGTGGCCCACCTCCCGTCACACCCTTCTCTACGTGAGCCGGGACGGGCTGCGTGGGGCCGAGTGGATCGTCGCGGCCTATCCGTTCGAGCTGGGCGGTCTGCCCGTTGCCTGGCAGCTGGGCACGGTGTTCCTGGTCAGCTACGGAGCTGGATTCGCGAACGCGCAGGTCCGGGTGCCCTCAGCCGTGGGAGTGCACACAGCCTCAACGGTCACGCCTTGGGAGACCTCGACCGAGATCTTCTCCCAGATTTCTCGCAAGCGATCTCCAGGAACCACTTCACGGGCCCGACCCGCTAAGCGGATTAGGCCCCTGACCTGGTACTTCCCTGTCCGGGTGGCGGGATTTGAACCCACGACCTCTTCGCCCCGAACTCTCGGCTGGGTGGTCATTGAGGTCTGGTGGGCTGGTCGGTTGGCTGCTGAGGGTTATGGGCGGTCGGCCGGGGCCATGGCGGTTGCTGTACTTCGCTGCTGTACGGCTGGCTGATCACTCACGCACGTGCTGGTGGCCGCTCAGGGCCCAGAGACAGCTATGGCATGGGCTCCGAGCACTACGGCGAGGATCAGGCTGGCGACGGCGATGCCGGCGGCCGTGCGCCGCCCCAGAAGAAACCATCGGGGCAGGAGGAGGTTCAAAAGCGTGCTGATCCATGCGGCGGACACCAGCCAGGGCAGCCATGCCTCCGCTCGGTCGTTCACCCGGTAACAGTGCTCGGCCTGTGGTCCGGTAACGCCGAAGTAGAAGAGACAGTCATTCCCGAAATTCTCGGTGATCAGCGCGGTGCACCCCCACCACACGGTGACGAAGGCAGCGGCGGCCACCGCGACACCGAAGAGGGAGCATCCACCTGAACCACGCGGCGTGGCTGTGTCCATACCCCGGTCTCCCCTGGCGTATGTGCTTGTTTCCCTTGGACGGCGGAAGCTAGCACCTGGCACTGACATCCGAGCTCTCAACTTGGGAAGCTGCGGTCACTTGGGGGGGCGCCGACCTGGACGAATAGCTGGGCCCGGACCTGGCCGGGCTCGGCTGCCTTCACCGTGATTCCCCGTGGTTCCCCGCCCTGTCTGGTGCGCTTGTGGTGCAGTGTTGTCGTGCCCGGGAGGTGATCAGCCGGGCACGTTCCATTCATCGAGTTTGATCTTCACCTGGCGGTTGTGGTCTGCGTGCCAGATCACCTCACCGGTGACGGTGGAGCCCACGGCGGGCAGTTCCATGTGGTGAGGCATGGCGGTGATCTCGGCGAGGCCGACTGCATTCGGTACGCCATCGAGGAGAAGGAAGACGCCGAACTGCTGTCGGCCGATGACCAGTCCGCTGACATGAGACCCGAGGGGCAGTGCAGAAACGGTTGCTGGCCAGCTCCGGTCTACGGCATCCGAGGTCGGCATCTGGGAGCGGTCCGGCCAACTGAACTCGGGCATTGGCCAATCATGGCCAGAACGGCGGAAGTTGTCGACTGTGAACCGCTCCGGGATCGGTGGAGGCTCTATGCGTTGACTCCAGCCGTCGGGTGAGGCT